>NZ_JAJADR010000010.1 GCF_020447265.1 Hymenobacter lucidus
ACTGATAAAAGGTCGTCGTAATCATCCAAAGTCCAAACTCCAAATTCTTTAGAAGGCTGCAAATCCATCCTAGTAAAAGACAAGGACTGTAAGACATAACGGGCTTAAAAAGGAGTGAAAAGTACAATTTAGTATTAAAATAGTGCAATCGCTGCGGCCCTTTTTGGACCTTTTTGTGCTTTGTTTTTTTGCTGCTTTTCGGGTGCATTTTCCTCTTATATACTACTCACTAAAAGCTTAGTTTTTGAGCTTGCGCGCGATTCAACAACTTGTGTACTTTTAAGGATTTGTCTATTTGCAGAGCTCACAACTACTTGATTTTCTGTTTTTTATACCATTATCAAACTACCTTTTATCAGTTTAAAACTACCTTTTATCAGTCAACTACGACTTTTTATCAGTGAAAAACGGCTTTTCATCAGTCACTTCAGACACCTACTGCGACTTTTTATCAGTGAAAAACGCCCTGCAAAAACTATTGTAGTTTTTCGTCACTTTCCTATATTTGTTCCCTATCCCACCGCGCTATGGATCAATCGGAAGCACTGGAAGTTCGGCAACACAACGCGATTACGACGGCTCGCTATGACTACACGGCGTGTCAGTTGGATCTGCTCTTCTTTCTGCTTTCCAAGCTGCGGCGGGAGGATAAGCCCAACCAGGAGTACCAGATTCACATGAACGAGGTGGTAGCCATGACGGGTCGGGAATGGCACTACAAGCAACTGCGGGAAGCGACGGAGTCCATGGGCTCCCGCATGTTCGAGGTCGAGAACGACAAGTCGTACGTGCAGCTCTGGATGTTCCAAAAGGTGGAGTATGTCAAAGGCCAAGGGTATCTGCGGATTCGCCTTTCGGAGGATATCCGCCCCTATCTGTTCGAGCTGAAGAACAACTTCACCTCCTATCAGCTCTTCTCGGCGCTGAAGATATCCAGTAAGTACGCCAAGCGCATCTACCAACTGGCCAGCCAGTGGAAGGACATCGGCGAGACAAAGACCTATGACCTGGACGAGTTCAAGCTTATGCTGAAGCTCAAGGACCCGAAGGGCAAAGAGCCGGAGCAGTTTCAGCGCATCAGCGACCTGAAAGCCAAAGTGCTGGATATCGCCGTGCGTCAGATCAATGAGAACACTGAGCTCAAGATTGGATACACGCTGCTCAAGCAGGGCCGCTCCTTCCACGCCGTGCGCTTCTACGTTACCAAGCAGGAGCCCAAGCAACTGCCGATTCCCTTCGACGAGTCGCCCGAACAAGCCAAGATCCTGATGGCCCGCCGGCATCTGGAGTCGCTGGGTATAAAAGACCCTAAGCTGGTCAGCCAAATCATCAATGACGATGGGCTCGTGAACGAGCTATTCAAGTTTATGTACCGTCTAAAGACGGATAAGATCAAAGCCGATAAGAACCCCGCCGGGCTCCTGTTAACCGTTCTGGGGCTCAAAACCCCGGCTAAAAGCAGCTGATCCAGCCCTCTGCTACCATGACACCACACGATCAAGAGGCCTATCGCGTGCTCAGAGCCTATCTGACGCATCTTCTGACTGATCCCCGGGACAAAGCCCTGCAGGATGTGCCGGCGCTGCTACGCGCCAGTGTAGAAGCTTTTATGCAGGGCAAGACCGTGTACCACGACGAGCAGGATCGGCCCATAATTTATGCCCACGACCTGGCGGCGTGGGCCCACCAGGTCATTCATGTCTCCGGCCTGGAATATCCCGTAGCGCTGGCTATGGTCGACGTGGAGAGCCTGCGCCAAGCCATGGCAGCATGAGTTGGAGTGAAATTGAGCGGTTGACGGCCCTAGTGCACCAGATAGAACCCGCCGAGCGCTTGTCGCGCCAACAGCTCAACCACGTGCTGGTATCCGCTCACTCGACGATGATTGAGGGCTCCCAGGTAACAGTACAGTCCGCCTTTGACTTTCTGGTGGGTGATGAAGCCAAAGTAGATCCTCGACTACCTTGGGATGGGTACGACATGCTGGCAGACCATGCCCAAGCATTGGACTTAGCTCTGCAGTGGGCCGATGAGCGGCGCCTTCCGTCGGTACACTTACTGCAGGAGCTGGCCGGGGCCGTCATGCGAACTACCGGGCTGCAAACTAATAGCATTCTGGGCTCGACCGATGCTGCCCGTGGAGACTTCCGGTTAGATAAGGTTTCGATCCTGGGGGCCAACTCCTTCCCCAACGCCCAGAAAGTACCGGCACTTGTTGAGCAGCTTGCCCAACAACTGCGAGAACGAATGAAGCTGGCGGCAACACTGCAGGAACAGCTCACTCTTGCTTTCGATGCGCATCAGCAGTTGGTGAGTATTCATCCCTTTAACGATGGTAATGGGCGCACTTCCCGGCTGCTCATGAACTACATCCAGCAGTACTATGGCCAGCCGTTAACTGTCGTCTTCCGGGAGGATAAAGCTGCCTATTTCTCGGCGCTGGAAGTAAGCCGGCAAACGTTAGACCTTACCCAATTCCATACGTTTATGCAGACCCAGCATATAAAGTCGTTGGAGCACCAATTGCGAAAGTAAATGTGCATGTAGTTTAAAAACTAAAATAGCAACTAATATAACATCTTAAAAGAGTTGCGTATTCAGTTGTAAAATTTCTTGACTACATGTATGATTACAAGTGTTTTAAATACCTATTTGAAAACAAAATACTGCACGCCTTTATGTGTCTCTATACGCGCGTGGAGGGCGCTGCTTAATGTACCTCTATAACATAGCATGTACCCCTACCTGCTGGGCCTACACGCAGCCCCTATGCACAAGCGGCCAAAGAGATGGTTTTGGTTAAAATTTTAGTCCAAAAGTTATCGGTTGCCTTGGCCACGGCCATCTTTCGGTGGGTCTGGATTCTACTACGGTTGGGTGGACCTAGCCCAGCGGGCGGCGCTGCTGGAATAGTGGGGCACGTTGGCAGCTGCAGCAGGCGGGGCTGCTGCGGCTGCCAACGTGCAGGCGTAACTTGCGGCATGAGAACATTCATCTCGCGCACGCTGCTGCTTGGAGGCTGCTGGACTTTGCTGGCCTGCGCGGTGCTGGGGAAGGGGCCGGCCGCGCTCGCTATTGAGCCGTGCTACCTGCGCCCCACCCAAATGCCGCGCCTGCCCAACGGGACCGCCGATTCGGCCAGCCTGGAGGCCGCATCGGCGCAAGCAGCTGCACGACCAGCCAGCGGCGGGCAGCCCGGCCTTCGGGCCCGACGACATTGCGCTGCTGTGCTTCACAATTGGGGCTGATGGGCGGGTGCGCGATGCCTGTGTGCTGAGCGAACGGGCACCGGGCTTCGGGCGGGCGGTGCTGGCGGCGGCGGCCCGAAGCCCCGCTTCACACCAGGCCGGCAAGACGGCCAGGCGGTGCCGGTTATTTTCACGGTGCCCGTGACCGTGGCGCCGCCGGCTAAATAGGTGGCCCCGAACAACACCCGCGACCATTATTGGCCTTGGCTAAAAGTTTGATAAAAAGGTTAAACGAGCGGACCGGTTGGAGGCTCCCAGTTGAAGGCAAAAAGGGTCTCCACGTCGATGTTGAGCACCAAGAACACCAATTAACTTTTGGACTAAACTTTTAACCAAGGCCAGAGATATCAAATTCTCCTTGCAAATCGATGTGCTGCCAGCTCACAGGCGACATCCGGGCGATGGCATCGGCCAGCCAGCCGCTCGGCAGGTGGAGCTTGCAAAGCTGCTGGTTCAGGTAGTAGCAGTTCCAGCACACAATCACATCTTGGACCAGCCGTTTGCAGGCATCGGCAACTTGTTGTTCTTCCTTGCCGACGAAGCGAAACTGCCCGTTTTGACTATTGAACACGGCACGGGTGAACTGGTGCATGGCTCTCGCACTTGTCCAACTGGTCGTCGAAGCGCTTGCGCAGTTCCTAGTCGTCCATGTAGCGGAGCAGAAACTCAGTGGCCCACCTACTCGCAGTCAGTCATTAGGGCATGCCCCAGCGGAAAGCAGTCCCGCCCGGCCATACGCGTCGGAACCTTTACCCTCCTTTGGCGGTACACGCAGCGACTGGATGCCGTATTTGGCTACCTTTGCCGTTCCATGCGCCTGCTAACCTTGTTTTTTGCCTTTTACTTCGCGTTCCTCTCCTGCCTGAGCTGCACGGACGAGGCGACCGTGTGCAAAGACCAGGCGCAAACGAGTGTGGCCGCCGCGTCGCATTCCGACTGCGGCACAGACGTCCTGGGCGACTGGTGCTCGCCACTGTGCCAGTGCCATTGCTGCGGCGGGGTTGTGCTCTCGCCAGTACACGTAGCCTCCGCGGAGTATTCCCAACCGGTGGAATGGGCCGATGCCACACGCCACGGCCGGCTGCTGGTGGCCTTCCCGACGCGGGTGGCCGGGACCGTGTGGCAGCCGCCTCAGGCCTAACCCTTCCCTCTTTTTCCTGCTGATACCCCCCTGCCGGGCGGCCTGAATCACCATTGGTTCTGGCAGCCGGGCTCATTGCCGCATCGCGTCGGCTTCGGGGGCGTCGTGGCGTCTCCTTTCCTGCTGTAGCAGCCGGAGCGGCTGGGCCGCAGGGTTTTCTCGGAAGTGTTAGACCTAACCCCCTTACAGCGGATGTTCGACCGGCTGATTCATTTTTCCATTCATAACAAGCTCATCATCGGGCTGCTGACCCTGGCCCTGGTGGCCTGGGGCAGCTACTCGCTCAAGCACTTACCCATCGATGCCGTGCCCGACATTACCACCAACCAGGTAGTGGTGTACACCGTGGCGCCGTCGCTGGCCGCCAGCGACATCGAGCGGCTCGTCTCGTTCCCCGTCGAGCAGAGCGTGGCCACCATTCCCGACCTGGAAGAGGTGCGCTCCTTCTCGCGCTTTGGCCTCTCGGTGGTCACTATCGTCTTTAAGGACAACATCGATATTTACTGGGGCCGCCAGCAGATTGCCGAGCGCCTGCAGGAGGCGCAGGAGCAGATTCCCCCGGGCGTGGGGCGGCCCACGTTGGCCCCGGTGAGCACCGGCTTGGGCGAGATTTACCAGTACGTGCTACGCCCCGCGCCCGGCTACGAGAAGCAGTACGATGCCCGCGAACTGCGCACGATGCAGGACTGGATAGTACGCCGGCAACTGCTGGGCACGCCCGGCGTGGCCGACGTGAGCTCCTTCGGCGGCCTGCTCAAGCAGTACGAAATTGCCCTCGACCCGGCTCGGCTCCGCTCCCTGGGCGTGACCGTGGATGAAGTGTACCAGGCTGTGTCGCGCAACAACCAGAACACCGGCGGTGCCTACCTGGACGTGAACCCGCAGTCCTACTTTATCCGCACTGAGGGCCTGGCCGCCACTCCGGCCGATTTGGGCAACATCGTGGTGCGCCGGACTGACGCTGGCCTGCCCGTGCTGGTGCGCGACGTGGCCCAAGTCCAATTTGGGTCGGCGGTGCGCTACGGGGCTATGACCCGCAACGGTGCCGGCGAAGTCACCGGGGGCGTGGTGCTCATGCTCAAAGGCGCTAACGCCAATGAGGTAATCCAGGCCGTGAAAACGCGCATGGCCACCGTCCAGAAATCTCTGCCCAAGGGGGTAATCGTGGACGTATACCTGGACCGCTCCGAACTGGTGGGCCGCGCCATTGGCACGGTGACCAAAAACCTGGCCGAGGGAGCCCTCATCGTCATTCTGGTGCTGGTCCTCTTTCTGGGCAACTGGCGCGCCGGCCTCGTGGTGGCCTCGGTTATTCCGCTGGCCATGCTGTTTGCCATCAGCTTGATGCGCGTGTTCGGCGTATCGGGCAACCTGCTCTCGCTGGGGGCCATCGACTTCGGCCTGGTCGTGGACGGGGCCGTCATTATCGTCGAGGCCATCGTGCACCGCCTGCACGGCGGGCAGCTGGCTGCTACCGCCCGGCTCAACCAGGAGCAGATGAACGCGGAGACCTACACGGCTGCCTCAAAAATACGCTCCTCGGCCGCGTTCGGCGAAATCATCATCCTCATCGTCTACCTGCCCCTGCTGGCGCTGGTGGGCACTGAGGGCAAGATGTTCCGGCCCATGGCCCAGACCGTGGCCTTCGCCATCCTGGGCGCCTTTATCCTGAGCCTTACCTACGTGCCGATGATGTCGGCGCTGGCCCTGAGCCGCAACACCCAGCCCAAAGAGAACTTCTCGGACCGCATGATGGCCTTTTTCACCCGTCTCTACGAGCCGCTGCTGCTGTGGGCCTTGCGGGCGAAAGCGCTGGTGCTGGGCACGGCCGTGGCCCTGCTGGTGGGGGCGGTGCTCTTGTTCCGTACATTGGGCGGCGAGTTCATTCCCACGCTGGCCGAGGGCGACTTTGCCGCCGAGATGCGCACGCTGGTGGGCAGCTCGCTGGGCTACACGGCCGACAAAACCCAGCAGGCCGAGCGCATCCTGCTCCAGCAGTTCCCGGAAGTCAAAGAAGTAGTAGCCAAGGTCGGTTCGGCGGAAATCCCCACCGACCCCATGCCGGTGGAGGCGGCTGACCTGATGGTGGTGCTGGAAAAAGACCAGAGTAAGTGGACGTCGGCCAAAACGCAGGAAGAGCTGGCCGAGAAGATGACCGAAGCCGTGAGCGTCATTCCGGGCGTCACCTTCAGCTTCCAGCAGCCGATTCAAATGCGCTTTAACGAGCTCAGTACCGGGGCTAAGCAGGACGTGGTCATGAAAATATTCGGCGAGGATTTGCAGCAGCTCAGCCGCTACGCCCGCCAGGCGGCGGCGCTGGCCCGCAAAGTACCCGGCGCGGTGGACATTTACGCCGAGGAAGTGACTGGCCTGCCGCAAATTGTAGTGACGCTGGACCGCAACCGCCTGGCCCAGTTCGGGCTCAACGTGGAGGACGTGAACCACACCGTGCAAACGGCCTTCGCCGGCCAGACTGCGGGACAGGTGTTCGAGCAGGAGCGCCGCTTTGACGTGGTGCTACGCCTGCGCGCCGACCTGCGCCAGGACATTAACTCGGTCAAGCAGCTCTTCATCGCCGCGCCCGGCGGCGCCCAGGTACCGCTGGAACAGGTTGCCACCGTGGCCCTGGTCGATGGGCCCAACCAGATTCAGCGCGACGACGCCAAGCGCCGCATTTCAGTGGCCTTCAACGTGCGGGGCCGCGACGTGGAAAGCGTGGTGCAGGACCTGCAAACCCGCGTAGACCACGACCTGAAGCTGGCCCCCGGCTACTACGCCACCTACGGCGGCCAATTTGAAAACCTGCGCCAAGCCACTGACCGCCTGCTGGTGGCCGTGCCCGTGGCCCTGGGGCTGATTTTCGTGCTGCTGTTCTTCACCTTCCGCTCCCTGAAGCAGTCGGTGCTCATCTTCACGGCCATTCCGCTTTCCGCCATCGGTGGGGTGCTGGCCCTGTGGCTGCGCGGCATGCCGTTCAGCATCTCGGCCGGGGTGGGCTTTATTGCCCTGTTTGGGGTAGCGGTGCTCAACGGTATCGTGCTCATCGGCTACTTCAACCAGCTCAAGACCGAAGGTGTGACCGACCTGGTCGAGCGCATCCGGCGCGGGGCCGAAGTGCGCCTGCGCCCGGTGCTGATGACGGCCACTGTGGCCTCGCTGGGCTTTTTGCCCATGGCCCTGAGTACCTCTGCGGGCTCGGAAGTGCAGCGGCCGCTGGCCACGGTGGTGATTGGCGGCCTGCTTACGGCCACCCTGCTCACGCTGCTGGTGCTTCCTGTGCTCTACGCGCTGGCAGAACGCAAGGCGGATATACCAGAAGCTCCGGACGAGGCACCTGATAAGGGCACCGCGCGTACGCTGCACAAAACCCTGGGCAGCCTAGCTCTGCTGCTCGGCCTGCTGCCCGTAGCCAGTCAAGCCCAACAGGCTCCGATTTCAGCCACGCAGGCCGTCACCCAGGCGTTGCAGACCAACGGAACCGTGACAGCCGCGCGCGGCGCGCTAGAAGCCCAGCAGGCCGTACGCCGCGGGGCTGTCGACGTGCTCGGGCGCACCACCATCCAGGGCACCTACGGCCAGTTTAACTCCTACCGCAAGGACAATCAACTCAGCATCACCCAGCCCCTGAGTCTGCCCGGCGTGTACCGCAGCCAGGCCCGTTTGGCCGATGCGCAGGTGACGACCCGCGAACTGGAATTGGCCCAGGTGCAGGCGGAGCTGCGGCGGCAGGTGCGCCTGAGCTACGAGCAGGCCCTGCACGCCCGCCACCGCCTGCGGGTGCTGCGTGGGCAGGACAGCATTTACTCCGAGTTTCTGCGGGCGGCCAACCTGCGCTTTAAAACTGGCGAAGTGGCCCGCCTCGAACCCGCCACCGCGCTGGTGCAGCAGGGTGAGACCCAGGCCCAGCTGCGGCAGGCCCGCACCGACTACGCCGTGGCCCAGCGCCAGCTGCAGGCTCTGTTGCAGCAGCCTACTGCCATTAACCTGGCCGACAGTGTGCTGCGCCCCCTGACAATTGCTACTGCCCCGGTGGCCGGTACCGATACCGCCCTGCTGGCCCAAAACGCCCAGGCGCGGGTACTGCAGCAGCAGGTGCTGGAGCAGCAGGCCACCACCCGCGCCGTGCAGGCCCAGGGGCTGCCCAACTTCACGCTTGGCTACTTCAACCAAAGCCTGATTGGCCCCCAGACCGTGGGCGGGGTGGGCGGGCCGGAGCGCTACTACAGCGGCGGTGACCGGTTCCAGGGCGTGACGGCCGGTGTGGCCCTGCCGCTGCTGCGCGGGCCGCAAAAAGCCCGGGTACAGGCTGCCCACTCGCAGGAAAAGATAGCCCAGACCCAGGCCCAGCGCTACCAGGCCGAATTAGCCGCTCGCGTGGACGAGTTGCAGGCCCGCCGGCAGGAGCTGGTGGAGCGGGTACAGTTCTACGAGCAGACCGGCCTGCCCCAGGCCACCGTTATCGTGCGCCTGAGTACTCGCGCTTTCAAAGCCGGCGAGATGGGCTACTCCGAGTACCTGCTCAACCTGGACCGGGCCCTGCAACTGCGCACCGCCCACCTCGACGCCCTGCTGGCGCATAATCAAACTATCATCGAACTCGACTACCTGCTCGGCACCGCCGCGCAGTAGTAGTTTCCACTTCTGACATTTCTGATGCGTACTCCCTTCATTTTTCTGCTGTTAGGGCTCACTCTGGCCGGGTGTGACTCCAAACCCAAAGGAGCCACTTCGGCAGACGGCACCGAAGCTACCAGTCAATCGAACGCCGAGCTCACGGGCGAAGCTGCCGAAGCCGACCCGGAAATAGTGACGCTCTCGCCCGCCGAGCAGCAAGCCGGCGAAATTAAAACCGGCCGTGTGCGTAGCCAACCCATGGGCACGGGCCTGGCCGTCACCGGCACGCTGGACGTGCCCCCGGAAAGCTCGGTGGCCATCACCGCTCCGCTGGGGGGCTTTGTGGAAAACACCACGCTGCTACAGGGCACCCGGGTCAGCAAGGGCCAGACGCTGGCCGTTATTCGCAACCCCGATTTCGTGCAGCTCCAGCAGGACTACCTCGAAACCCGCGCCCGCCTGGAATACGCCCGTACCGAGCTGGCCCGCCAGAAGGAGCTCTATGAGCAGGAAGTAGCTCCCCAGAAAAACTACCAGCGCGCCCTGGCCGACTACAATGCCCTGCGCGTGCAAACCAACGCCCAAGCCGCCCGGCTGCGGCTGGCGGGCCTGCCCGTGGGCGGCCGCATCGTGAGCACGGCCACGCTACGTGCCCCGCGCGCCGGCTTCGTCAAGACGGTGAACGTGACCGTGGGCCAGAGCGTGACTTCCACCGAGACCTTGTTTGAAATCGTGGACCCCGAGCACCTGCATGTGGAGCTCACAGTCTTTGAAAAGGACGTAAGCAAGCTGCAGAAGGGCCAGCTCATCCGCTTCACCCTACCCAGTGATTCGGCCAGTGGCGGCCCCGAGCGCACGGCCCAGGTGTACCTCATCGCCCAGGCCATCGGCGAAGACCGCACGGTGCGCGTGCACGGGCACCTGGATAAAGAGAATGACCGGGCGTTGCTGCCGGGCCTCTACGTGCGGGCCCTCATCGAAACCGGCCGCGCCGATGTGACGACCCTGCCCAACGCGGCGCTGGTGCGCTTCGAGGGCCAGAGCTACGGCTTCGTGGTGGAAGCGGCAGGCCGCTACCGCATGGTAGCGCTGCCCACCGGCCGTAGCGAAGACGGCTTCACCGAAGTCACCCTGCCCGCCGACCTGCCAGCCACGACCACCTTCGTAACCGAAGGCGCGTACTCGCTGCTGGCGAAGATGAAGAACGCCGAGGAAGAGGAATAGTCCTCTCTGCCCTACTGTACCGTAACGCTATGCTGTCCATCCTCAAACCCCTGGCCGTGTTTTTCCTGGCGGGCCTCTGTGAAATCGGGGGCGGTTACCTGATGTGGCAGTGGCTCAAGGCTGACCGCCCGGCCTGGACGGGCCTGGTGGGAGCGCTGCTGCTCATGGTATACGGGTGGGTGGCCACTTGGCAGCCCACCTCGTTCGGCAAAACCTACGCCGTGTACGGGGCCGTATTCATCGTCATGTCCATTGCGTGGGCCGCCTACTTCGATGGCTTCCGGCCCGACCGGTTCGACGTCATCGGCGGGCTGGTCTGCTTCGCGGGCATCGCCATCATTCTGTTCTGGCCCCGGGGCTAGCGCCGCCGTTTCTTCAATAGCAACTCCTCCTATGGCAGTATCCGCGCTGTTCGCTCCGTTTCAAAGCCTGCACAACCCGGTTTTCGCCCGCCTCTACGCGGCCCAGACGACTTCCCTGCTCGGCGACGCCCTGACCTGGGTGGGCTTGGCCCTGCTGGCCTTTGAGCTGGGCGGCGAGGACTCGGCCCAGATTCTGGCCTTTGCCCTGACGCTGCGGGTGACCGCCTTCGTGCTGCTCTCGCCCCTGGCCGGCGTGCTGGCTGACCGGCTCAACCGCAAGACCATCCTGGTGGTGGCTGACGTTGTGCGCATGCTCATCATCGCCCTGCTGCCCTTCGTGACGGAGGTGTGGCAGGTGTACGTGCTCATGTTCGTGGTCAATGCCTTCACGGCCTTTTTCACGCCCACCTTTCAGGCCGTCATTCCGGCTGTGACCACCGACGAGGAATTCCCGCAGGCCATCAGCCTCTCAGGTGCCACCTACGAACTGCTGGGCGTGCTCGGGCCGGGACTCGCGGGGGCGGTGGCCGCGTTCATGGGCGCCCGCAACATCTTTTTTCTCGACGCGGCCACGTTCCTGGTGTCGGCGGCCCTGGTGCTGACCCTGCCCGGGCGCCTGCAAAGCGCGGAAGCCGAAGCGGCGCAAAACAAACCCGGTGCCGAAGTGCCGCGCGTAACCCTGACAACGCTGCTCGAAGGCACCCGTCGCCTTTGGACCGACGGGCTGATGCGCTACGCCCTGTTACTGGAGCTGGTAGCGGCCGTCAGCGGGGCCCTGATTCTGGTGAACACCGTGGGCTATGTCAAGGGCCAACTGGGGCTCGACACCACGCATTACGGCTGGGCGATGTCGGCTTTCGGGGTGGGTGCCACGGTGGCCGCTCTGCTCACCGGAGTGCTCGACAAGCGCCTGGCCCGGCCCACCTTCGTGCTCGTCGGGGCCCTGCTCAGCACGCTGGCCGTGCTGCCGGCCAACCGCGCCGGAGTCTACCCGCTGCTGGCCCTGTGGCTACTGGCCGGGGCGGGGCAGAACTGGGTGAACCTGACCACTCAGACCATCATCGCCGGCCAAACGCCGGAAGAATTTCAGGGCCGGGTGTACGGCGCCCACTTCGCCTGGAGCCACCTGTGGTGGGCGTTTGCCTACCCGCTGGCGGGCTTTCTGGGCACGCGCTACGTTACTGGCTCCTTTCTGTACGGTGGCTTGGTGGCATTGCTGCTGCTGGCGGCCACCTGGCTGCTGAGCCGGGGCACCGTCCAGTCCACTCCCGCCAAGGCGCCGGTTGACTCGGGCGTTTTAAAATCCAAGTAACCAGGACGTATAAACGCTACTTAGGTCTCTATGCTGAACCTGCTCACCGGTGCTTTCCTGCTTAGCCTGCTGCACGCCGCCATTCCCAACCACTGGGCGCCAGTGCTGGCCGTGGCGCGGGCGGAGCGCTGGCCCTTGCGGCGGGCGGTGGGGGTGACGATGGTGGCGGGCCTGGCCCACGTACTGAGCACGGTGCTGCTGGGGTTGGCGCTGGGTCTGCTGGGCTGGCGCCTGTCGGCCCGCTTTTCGCAGTTTGCGGGGGTGGCCGCCCCGGCCCTGCTCGTGGTCATCGGGCTGCTGTACGCTTTTTCCGGGCCCGGCCACGCCCACCCCGACCCACGGCCACTGAGCCGGCGCGGCCCGCGCCCGCGGGTGGTGCTGGGCCTGGCCGCCACCATGTTCCTAGCCCCCTGCCTGGAGATTCAAACCTTCTTCCTGGCCGCCGGCACCCACGGCACGGCAACGCTGGCCCTTACCATGGCCACTTACCTGGTCGTGTCGGTGGGTGCCATGAGCGCACTGGTGGCCGCGACCTACACGGGCATCCGGCGCCTCAACCTGGCGGGCCTCGCCCACTACGAGCGCCGCTTTACCGGGGCCGTCCTCGTACTGGTGGGCCTGGCCGGCTTTTTCGTGGACTGGTAACCACGCCAGCCGCTGCCTCCCTCTTTCATCGCTGCAATTCTTATTCCCATGCTTGACCCAACTTCCCCCAATACCGACGAAGAGCTCAACACCGCCAAGCAGGTGAAGCTCGAAAACGTGGGCGCGCTCAGCCGCGACCAGCTCACCCCCGAAGCCGCCACGGAGCCCGAGGGCCATGACGTAGCCGGCCACGACCACGCCGAGCACGACCACCCCGCGGGCAAAAAGGTCGTGGACCTGGGCGGCAAAGCGACGACCGATGAGCATGCCGGCTACGACCACGGCTCGGATGACGACCATGACCACGGCCCGGCCGGCGACAACCCCTACCTCTGGCCCGGTGTCAGCTTCGCGCTGCTGCTGCTAGGCATTGCCCTGGATTACTACAAGGTCGGCTTTTTCACCGGCTATGTGCGCCCGGTGTGGTACGGAGTGGCGTTTCTACTGGTAGGCTGGAAAGTCATCCGCTCGGCCGTGCAGAGCATTCCCTCGGGCAACATCTTCAACGAGTTCCTGCTCATGAGCATTGCCACGCTCGGGGCGTTTGCCATCGGGGAGTACCCCGAAGGCGTGACCGTGATGCTGTTCTATACCGTGGGCGAGCTGTTTCAGGACGCGGCCGTGAACCGCGCCAAGCGCAGCATCAAGGCCCTGCTGGAGATTCAGGCCACCGAAGTCACCGTCATCCGCAACGGGCAGCCGCTGGTGCTGGACCCCAAGGAAGTGGAGGTGGGCGACGTCATCGAGGTGAAGCCCGGCGAGAAAGTGGCCCTGGATGGCACCCTGACCAAGGGCCCGGCCACCTTCAACACGGCCGCCCTCACGGGGGAGTCGGTGCCCCAAACCAAGCAGATCGGTGAGGTGGTACTGGCGGGCATGGTCAACCTGGAAAGCCTGATTCAGGTGGGCGTCACGGCGAATTACAAAGACACCAAGCTGGCGAAGATTCTGGCCATGGTGCAGGACGCGGTGGGCCGCAAGGCCAAAACCCAGCAGTTCATCACCAAATTTGCCAAGGTGTATACGCCCATCGTGGTGGCTTTGGCCGTGCTGCTGGTGCTGGTGCCCTACTTCGTGGTCGACGACTACGTATTCCGCACCTGGCTCTACCGGGCGCTGGTGTTCCTGGTAATTTCCTGCCCCTGCGCGCTGGTCATCAGCATTCCGCTCGGCTATTTCGGCGGCATCGGCGCGGCTTCCAAGGCCGGCATTCTGTTCAAGGGCTCCAACTTTCTGGATGTCATGCGCGAGCTCGACACGGTGGTGATGGACAAAACCGGCACCCTGACCCAGGGTATATTCGCCGTGCAGCAGGTGCAGCCCGCCGGCGGGCTGGATGCCGCGCAGCTGCTGCGGCTGGTGGGGGCGCTGGAAACCAAGTCCACGCACCCCATTGCCAAGGCTGTGGTGCTCCACGTGGGCGCCGCAGTCAACGGCGTGACGGTCGACTACGTGGAGGAAATCAGCGGGCACGGGCTGCGGGGCCAGGTCGACGGCCGCGACGTGCTGGCCGGCAACACCAAGCTGCTAACCAAGTTCAGTGTGGCCTACCCGGCCGAAGTCGACCAGATTCTGGACAGCATCGTGGTGGCCGCGGTAGATGGCAAGTACGCCGGCTACCTCACTGTGGCCGATTCTCCCAAAGAAGATGCGGCTCGCACCGTGCAGGAGCTGCGCGCCGACGGCATCACCAAAATCGTGATGCTCTCCGGCGACAAGGACAGCATCACCCAGCGCGTGGCCAAGGAACTGGGCATCGATGAGGCCCACGGCGGGCTGCTGCCCGAGGACAAGGCGCGCTACGTGCAGCAGTACAAGGACGCGGGCCGCAAGCTGGCCTTCGTGGGCGACGGGGTGAACGACGCCCCCGTGGTGGCCCTAGCCGACGTGGGCATCGCCATGGGCGGACTGGGCTCGGACGCCACCATCGAAACGGCCGACGTGGTGATTCAGACCGACCATCCGAGCAAAATTGCCACCGCCCGCCGCATTGCCCGCGCCACGCACCGCGTGGTGTGGCAGAACATCTGGTTGGCCTTTATCGTCAAGGGCATCGTACTGGCCCTCGGGGCCGGCGGGCTGGCCACCATGTGGGAGGCCGTTTTTGCCGACGTAGGGGTGGCCCTGTTGGCCATTCTCAACGCCGTGCGCATCCAGCGCATGGACTATTCCACCCCCGGCACTACGGTTGCCCCCCTGGCCCCGCCAGCCGCTCCGAAGCCGCAAAGTGCCGTTTAGCAATCGGGTTCCTCAACACGAAACTGCCCATGCGCTCTCCTGTGCTCTTCTCCGTCGCGCCGGCCGGCTCGCCCGCCTGGTCGACGATACTGCACTTTTCGCTGTTGCCCGCCGCCGTTATGGTTGCGGGGGCAGCCATAGCGGTGCTTAAGCCGCCGGGGCCCAAGCTGCGCAGCGCCATTCTGCACTTTGCGGCTGGTGTGGTTTTCTCTGTGGTAGCCGTCGAGTTGCTGCCTGACATCGTGCGCCAGCACGCGCCCATTGAGGTAGGCGTGGGCTTTGCTCTGGGTGTGGCTATCATGCTGGGCCTACGGGCGCTGAGGGTCCCTAACACAAGGCGCATGACGCTGACGGGCTGCACTGCAAGTGCTAGAAGTTGGGCAGTGCGGCAGAAGAAAGGTTGGACTTACTCGGGTCGCACTGTAACAGGAACTGAACACAGCGCCAAGCGGAGCATAATGGCCGCCAACTCCCGTTTAACTTTTGTACCAAACTTTTAACCAAGGCCGCTATTGAACTGCGCTACCTGCGCACCATCCAAATGCCGCGCCTGCCCAACGAGGCCGCCGATGCGGCCAGCCTGGAGGCCGCGCTGCGCAAGCAGCTACACGACCAGCCAGCGGCGTGCAGCCCGGAACAAAACAAGCCCGCAACCGCTGCCAGGTAGTATTAAAGCAGTTTTTGCCAGGCCCTGGGAAAGGAAACATAAAAGCAATGGAACTAACCGGAACCTCACACTTGTATAAATGAACAACTGTTCATAAGTTTACACCCAGTTATGACACTCCCCGCTGCTCCCGACGCTGAACTGAACCTGACCACCGAGAAGATGGAGAAGGTGGCGTTCATTCTCAAGACGACGGCGCACCCCACGCGCATCGCCATCGTGCAGCTGCTCTCGGGCCACGACAGCCTGTCGGTGACCGACATCAGCGACAAGCTGAACGTGGAGCAAAGCCTGCTCTCGCACCACCTCTCGGGCATGAAGCTCAAGGGCATCCTGAGCTCGCACCGCGAAGGCAAGAACATCTACTACGCCCTGAAAATGCGCGAAGTCATTGACGTGATTCAGTGCCTGGCCGCGTGCACGTTCCTGTAGGAATAGCGCCTTTTTTTTGGCTCAACACATGAACAATCTATCATAAATTCATACGTTCAACCATTCACGCATGCTTTCCACCTTCGGCTACTTCGCGGCAATCTTCATCGGTCTCTCCCTCGGCATTATGGGCGGGGGCGGCTCCATCCTCACCGTGCCCGTGCTGGTGTACCTGATGGGCGTGAGCCCGGTGCTGAGCACGGCCTACTCGCTGTTCGTGGTAGGCAGCACCTCGGTAGTGGGTGCCTGGGGCTACTTCCGCAAAGGGCTGGTGTCGCTGAAAACGGCGCTGGTGTTTCTGATTCCTTCGCTGCTGGCCGTGTTTGCCGTGCGCAAGCTGCTCATGCCCGCCATTCCCCACCAGCTGTTTACCCTAGGCCACGTAGTTTTCACCAAGGATTTGCTCGTGCTGGTTGCCTTTGCCGTGCTGATGGTTGTCGCGGCGGTATCGATGATTCGCAGCAAGCAGGCGGAGGAAGTGCTGGACGAGGAGCTGCACCATCCACACGCGTTCAATTACCCGCTGATTCTGGGCATCGGCCTGGTGGTGGGCACGCTTACGGGCTTTGTGGGGGCCGGCGGCGGCTTTCTTATCATTCCGGCCCTGGTGCTCGGCGCCCGCCTGCCCATGAAGCTGGCGGTGGGCACCTCGCTGGCCATCATTGCCCTGAACTCGCTCATTGGCTTTTCCGGCGATTTGAGCGCCGGCACGCCCATCGCTTGGACCTTCCTGGCCGGCTTCCTAGCCTTTGCCCTCGGCGGCATCATGCTGGGCACCTACCTAGCCCGCTTCATTCCCGGCGCCAAGCTAAAGCCTGCCTTCGGCTGGTTTACTCTGGCCATGGGCACATTCATCCTGCTGCGCGAGCTGGTGTTTACGCCCTGATTTCATTCCCCGGCCTTCACGTATCCGCTCATCTCACTTGACTTTCCCCACTTCCTAAACGCTTTTCCCATGAAAATCGAACAGTTTGAAGACAAGGGCCTGGCCCATTTCTCCTACGCCATCCTCAGCGAGTCGGCCCGCGAAATCGTCCTCATCGACCCGGCCCGCGACCCGCAGCCCTACTACGCCTTCGCGAAGGCCCACGACGCCCAGATTGTGAGCGTCATCGAAACCCACCCCCACGCCGACTTCGTGAGCAGCCACCTGGAAATTGCCCAGGCCACCGGCGCTGTCATTCGGGTGAGCAAGCTGCTGGGCGCCGATTATGCCCACGAGGCCTTCGACGAGGGCCAGGAGTTCACCGTAGGCCAGCTCACCTTCCGGGCCCTGAATACGCCCGGCCACTCGCCCGACTCGCTGAGCATCGTGCTCAGCCGCGAAGGCCAGGACCAGGCCGTGTTCACCGGCGACACGCTCTTCATCGGCGACGTGGGTCGCCCCGACCTGCGCGAGAGTGCCGGCAATATGACCGCCAAGCGCGAAGAACTGGCCAAGCAGATGTACCACTCGCTACGCGACAAGCTCATGAAGCTCGACAACAAGGTTCTGGTGTACCCGGCCCACGGGGCGGGCTCGCTCTGCGGCAAGGCCCTGGCCGGGGGAAGCAGCAGCACGATTGCCGACGAAAAGTTCGGCAACCCCATGCTGCGCGAGCTAAGCGAAGAGGAGTTCGTCAAAGAGCTGCTGGCTGACCAGCCCTTCATCCCCAAGTACTTCGGCTACGACGTGGACCTAAACAAGGCCGGCGCCCCCGCTTATGCGCCCAGCGTGCAGCACGTGAAGCGCCTGGCGCCCGGCACCTCCCTGGAAGCCGGGGCCATCATCATCGACACCCGCCCCGAAGCCGAGTTTAAAAAAGGCCACGCACAGGGGGCCATCAACATCCAGCAGGGCGGCAAGTTCGAAACCTGGCTGGGTTCCATCGTGGGCCCGGAAGAGTCCTTCTACCTCATTGCTGCCGATGAGGCGACCGGGGAGGACCTGATTCAGAAAACCGCCAAAATCGGCTACGAAGCGCTCATCAAGGGCGCGCTGGTCGGCACGCCCGCTACTGAGGCGACGATGCCCGTGCTGGACGTGGCTGTTTTCCGCCAGCACCCGGAGCAGTACACCATCGTGGACATCCGCTCTGCCGCGGAGCACCGCGACGAGCCCATTTTCGTCGACGCGCTGAGCATTCCGCTGCCCGAGTTGCGCGAGCGGGCCCGAGAAATCCCAAGCGATAAGCCGGTCGTGGTGCACTGCGCCGGCGGCTACCGCTCGGCCGCGGGTTCCAGCATCGTGGCCGACGCCCTGCCCGGCACCGACGTGCTGGACCTGAGTGAGGCTGTCAAGTCCTTCCAGTCGGCTTCGGCTAGTCACTAAACTCCTCGGCACCGGAAGCGCGGCCAACCCTGTACAGGCGGCGCTTCCGGTCCATTTCCTGCTTTCATCGTGTCTATTTCCACCTTCCTGCTTTCCCTCTTTGCCATGTTTGGTCTGTTTCAGGGCACTGCGCCCGCGTATAAAAACCTTACCCCCGCTCAGTTTTCCTCCGCTGTGCGCGAGCGCGGCGCGGTGCTGTTGGACGTGCGCCGCCCCGACGAGTTTGCCGCCGGCCACCTGCCCGGGGCCGTGAACATTGACGTCACCAGCCCCGACTTCGCCCGGCGCGTGGCTGCCCTGGACAAGACCAAGTCCACCTACGTGTACTGCCGCAGCGGAGCCCGCTCGGCCACGGCGGCCAGCCAGCTCACCAAGGCCGGCTTCGGCCAAGTCAGCAACCTGCTCGGCGGGGTGCTCGATTGGCCGGAAAAGCTGGTGCGCTAATCCCCCTTCCGAATCCTACTACCTCCCGTCAGTCCTTACCTTCATGCTTGATTTACTTCGCCAGCCCTGGCCCTGGTACGTGGCCGGCCCGCTCATCGGGCTGACCGTACCCGCGTTGCTGCTCATCGGCAACAAAGCCCTGGGTATTAGCTCCTCGCTGCGCCACGTGTGTGCCGCCTGCGTGCCCGCCGGCATTCCCTTCCTGACCTACAACTGGCGCGCCGAGCTCTGGAACCTGTTTTTCGTCCTCGGCATCGGCATCGGTGGCTTCGTCGGCTACCAGCTCATGGGGCACGCCGACACCATCGCCATTTCCCCGGAAACTGTGCGCGACCTGAAGGCGCAGATGGGCCTGACCGATTTCTCGGGGCTACTGCCCAAAGAGCTGTTTGCCCTCGAAAACCTGTCGAACTGGAAAGGCTGGGTGTTTCTGGTGCTCGGCGGCTTCCTTGTCGGCTTCGGCACGCGCTACGCCGGCGGCTGCACTTCGGGCCATGCCATCTCGGGCCTTTCCAACTTGCAGTGGGTGTCGCTGGTGGCCGTCATCGCCTTTTTCGTGGGCGGCCTGCTCATGACCTGGGTGTTTTACCCGTTGATGTTTTAATCTTTCTGCTCCATGAAAAACCTGAAATACCTGGTGCTGGGCGTGTTGTTCGGCATCATCCTGACCAAAAGCGAAGTGGTGAGCTGGTGGCGCATCCAGGAGATGTTCCGCTTCCAAAGCTTCCACCTGTACGGCATCATCGGCTCGGCCATTGTGGTCGGCCTGATTTCCATTCAGCTCATCAAGCGCAACCGTCTTAAGACCATGAACGGCGAGGAAATCACCCTGGCGGACAAGAAGTACACCCACGGCACCTGGATCGGAGGCACCATCTTCGGGCTAGGCTGGGCCCTGACCGGAGCGTGCCCTGGCCCAATGTTCGCCCAACTGGGCAGCGGGGTAGCCGGCGCGGCCGTGCTCATTCTGGCCGCCCTGGCTGGCACCTGGACCTACAGCGCCCTACGCGAGCGGCTGCCCATGTAGCCGCGGCCTAGCTGCCGGCTCCCCTTTCCGTTTCCTATGATTCGTTGGTTTCTGCTGGGAGCCGCGCTGCTGGCCAGCGCCCAACTCAGTGTAGCCCAAACTGTGGCCCCCGATACCCTGCACCTCCACCCGGTCCCGGGCACTGCTGAAGTAGCCGACGGGGCCGAAGAGGCTCAGCAGGCCGATTCGGCGGCCCGCTCGCTGGGCGAGGCCCTGCGCCAGGGCGAATTCAACGCCCACGCCCGCACCCTCTTCATGGCCACCCGCAACCGGGGCGCGGCGCCTGACTACTATGCCCAGGGCGTGGGCGCCGGCCTGCGCTACGAAAGCCGCGCCTGGCACGGCCTGCGGGTGGCCGTGGAAGGCTTCTTCCTGAAAAACCTGTTTTCCAGCGCCCTGGCCGCTGAACCGGGACGCCCGGAGAGCCGCTACGAGCTGAGCCTCTGCGACCAGGAGCACCCGCACCACCGCGAGATTTTGCACCAGGTGGAGGAGCTCTGGGTGCGCTGGCAGCCCCGGCCTGGCTTGCAGCTCACCTACAGCCGCCAGCAGCTGGACACGCCCCTACTTAACGCGCAAGACTCGCGCCTGAGTCCCAACTTCGTGCAGGGCCTGTGGCTGGTCGCCAGGTCCGGCCCCGCCACCACGGTGCAGGGCGGCTGGCTTACCCACGTGGCTCCGCGCTCTACGGACCGCTGGTATTCACTCGGCGAATCCGTGGGCCGCTACTCTATGGGCGTGGCCTCCGACAGCAGCCGCGCCGAGTACCTGGGCCACGTATCCACCCACGGGTTGGCCGTGCTGGGAGTGCGCCGAACCTGGGGCCACTGCGTCACGGTGCAGGGTTGGCAGTATTTTGCCGACCAGCTGCTGGCCACCAGCTTGCTGGAAACAACGGTGGCCTTGCTCCGCCCAGCCGGCACCTGGACGGCCAGCAGTCTGCTGCTCTGGCAGCGCAGCCTCGCTGGGAGCGGGGACCAACCGGCCAGCGAGCGGTATCTGGAGCTGAATGAGCAAGCCCGTGCCCTGAGTATACGCCTAGCGTATCAGCACCGGACCTGGCAGTGTTCCAGCCAGTACACTCGCCTCACTGCGCACGGGCGCTACCTGTTTCCCCGCGAATGGGGCCGCGAACCCTTCTACACCACCCTGCCCCGGGAGCGCATCGAAGGAGCCGGCGACGTGCACGCACTGGGCGCCAGCGTGGCGTGGCAAAAGCCGCACGGCCCCCGGCTGGAAGCGGGCTACGGCTACTACAACCTGTCACGGGAGGCCCAGCTTAACAAGTACAGCCTACCCGACTTCCACCAGCTCAACCTGAGTGTGACTCACGCCTTCACCGGCGCGGCGGACGGGTTGCGGGTGCGGACATTGCTCGCGGCCAAGTGGGGCGCTGACCGCGCCGCCTATCGGCCCGACCGGGCCGTGAATAAAATGGACCTGCAGCACCTGACCGTAGCAGTTGATTACGGGTTCTGAACACCTTTCCGTGCTTGCCACCAATAAGCCAAGGGTTCCGCTATCCGATAGAAATGCGTGCCCGTTTATTCAATAACTTTATTGAATAATTGAATGAGATTACTAGCTTTGCTGCCAGCCTTATCGATTATGGAAAAAAGAGCATACAAGGACGCGGTTTACGGCCAACTGGCAGACGTAACCAAAGCCCTGGCCAACCCCCGCCGACTGGAAATTGTGGATTTGTTGGCCCAGGGGGAGTTTGCCGTCGAAGACATTGCCCGGGAAACGGGGCTATCGGTCGCCAACGCTTCCCAGCACCTGCAGGTGCTCAAGGGCGTGCAACTGGTCAGCGCCACCCGCGACGGCCATTACCTGCGCTACCGCCTGGCCAACCCCGACGTGTACGCCGCCTGGCAGTTGCTGCGCACCTACGGCCTGACCCGCCAAGCCAGCATCGCCCGGGTGGTGCAGGATTTCCGCACCCAGCGCGACGTGCTCGAAACGCTCACCATCGACGAGCTGCTGGTGAAGCTGGACGGTGAAGGCGTGGTGCTGCTCGACGTGCGGCCGACGGAAGAATACCGCCAAGGGCATCTGCCCCGGGCCGTGTCCATGCCCCTGGACGAGCTGCTGGACCGGCTGGGCGAGCTGCCCCGCGCTGGCCTGATTGTGGCCTACTGCCGCGGACCTTTCTGCGTGTTCGCCGACGAGGCCGTGCAGCAGCTTCGGCAGCGGGGCTATCCGGCCGTGCGCCTGGAAGAGGGCTTTCCCGACTGGCAGCACCGCCAGTTACCGGTTGAAACCGTCTAACCGGGTTGCCCGATGAATCACTCCCTTGAAGTAGCTACACTGCGGGCATGGCTCGAAGCCGGCCAACCGGTGACCGTGCTGGACGTGCGCCTTCTGGCCGAGCGGCAGGAATGGGCCATTCCCGGCAGCGTGCACGCCGACGTGTACGCGCAGCTGAAAGCCAAGGTGCCCGATGCCCTGGCCACCACCGAGCTACCGGCGGGCATACCCGTCGTGACCGTGTGCGCCGCTGGCCAGATGAGCCAACGGGCCGCGGCGCAGCTGCGGGCCCGGGGCCTCGACGCGTATTCCCTCGCCGGCGGCATGAAAGCCTGGGGACTGGCCTGGAATACCGCGCTGGTGCCCACGACCTTGTCCGGCGGCACGCTGCTGCAGGTCCGACGCACGGGCAAAGGCTGCCTTTCCTATGTGGCCGGCGCCGGGGACGAAGCCCTCGTCATTGATGCCTCGGTGGAGCTGGCGGTGTACCAGCAGCTGGCGGCCGAGCGGGGCTGGCGCATCCGCTACGTGCTCGACACGCACCTGCACGCCGACCACCTGTCCCGCTCACGGGCTTTGGCCGTCGCCACCGGAGCGGAATTGTTGCTACCCCCGCATCCTGAGTTGGCCTTCGCGTACACGCCCGTCACGGCAGATACGGTGCTGGTGCTCGGCACCTTGCGCCTGCGGGTGCTGGCCACGCCGGGCCACACGCCCGAAAGCGTGACCTACATGTTGAACGAGCGGGTGGTGTTCACCGGCGACACCCTCTTTACCGATGCCGTGGGCCGGCCCGACCTGAAGGCCAATACGGCCGAAGCCGCGGCCCGCGCCGGCCAGCTCTATCAGTCGGTGCGCCGCCTGCTGCAGCTGCCCGCCGACACGCTGGTGCTGCCGGGCCACGCCAGCCAGCCGGTGGCCTTCAACCAGCAGCCCCTTCACACCACCATCGGCGCCCTGCGCGAGTCGCTGCCCCTGACGCAGCTGCCCGAGGCGGCCTTGGTGGCCACGGTGCTGGACCGCATTCCGCCCCCGCCCCCGAACTACCTGACCATTTCCCGCCTGAACCTGAGCGGGGAAATGCCAGAGGACTCCCCGCTGGACCTGGAAGCCGGCGCCAACCGCTGCGCCGTTCACTAACTCGCGCCTTACCATGCCTGCCTCTGACTCTCCGCCCCAATTAGGCTTGCGGGCCAACTGGCCCCAATTCACCCTGCTGGTTGTCATCAACGCCTTTGTGGGCGGTATGGTCGGCCTGGAGCGCAGCATTCTGCCCCGGCTGGCCGAGCAGGAGTTTCACCTAGTGGCGCGCTCAGCAATCCTTTCCTTTATCGTCGTCTTCGGACTGACCAAAGCGGCCGCCAACTACTACGCCGGGGCCTGGGCGAATCGGGTGGGCCGCAAAAACCTGCTGCTCATCGGTTGGCTCTTTGGCCTGCCCGTGCCGCTGCTGCTGCTCTGGGCGCCCTCCTGGGGTTGGGTGATTGCCGCGAACGTGCTGCTGGGCCTGAACCAGGGGCTGGCCTGGTCGAGTACGGTGGTGATGAAGATTGATTTGGTAGGACCCAAACAGCGGGGACTGGCCATGGGCCTGAATGAGTCGGCCGGCTATCTGGCGGTGGCCGCCACCGCGTTCGCCTCGGGCTGGCTGGCCACCGAATACGGGCTGCGCCCTTATCCCTTCTACCTGGGCATCGGGCTGGCCATAGCTGGGCTGCTGGGCTCATTGTTCGTGCGCGATACCCGCCACCACGTGGCCTTGGAGGCGGCGCAGGCACCCGCCGGCCCGAGTGGTCCGCCGCTGACGTTCTGGGACGTGAGCTGGCGGCACCCTAACCTGGGCTCGGTCACGCAGGCCGGACTGGTCAATAATCTCAACGACGGCATGGTCTGGGGGCTGCTGCCGTTGCTGCTCGCTGGCAAAGGGTTTTCACTCACGCAAATCGGCACCGTGGCGGCCATGTACCCGGCCGTGTGGGGCCTGGGCCAGTTGCTGACTGGTCCGCTGGCCGACCGGTTCTGCAAAAAGACTCTGCTCTTCGGGGGCATGCTGCTGCAGGGCGCGGTGCTGCTGACCATGCTGTTCGCTTCCTCGTACCCGGCATTTTTAGTACTGGCGGGGTTGCTGGGGGTGGGCACGGCCCTGGTGTACCCTGTCTTCCTGGCGGCCGTGGCCGAATATGCACCGCTGGCGCAGCGGGCGCACATCATCGGCATCTTCCGGCTCTGGCGCGACGCGGGCTACGCTGTGGGTGCGTTGCTCACCGGGGTGCTAGCCGACTGGCTGGGGCTGTCGGCGGCGCTGGGGGCCATTGGCGGGCTTACCGTGGCCTCGGCAGCAGTCATTGAGTACCGTATGCATTGCGCAACTATGCAGCCAGTCCAAGCCGCGCCATCCCAAATAGGGATATAGCTTGCTGCCAACCGCTGCTCGTAGTCCGCTTTAATGCTTTTAAAGAAATGCTCCGTGACGCTTAGCGGGAATTTGGGTTCCTACCTTAATATTACCACTGGCACTCAACAGCAGAAGGGTCTTACCAGCAAATTAACAACTAAATTTACAACTAATACAACAACTACTTTTGGTTGTTGTATTTCGCTTCTTTCTCAATCTTTTCCTTCACTGCCGACACGACGAAATCGTGAATAGAGATGCGGTCACGCTTGGGTAGGCTATCCTGAATAGCGCGTATCTGCGCCAATTCACTCTCATAAATCTTAAAGGTAAAGGACTTCAACTTATCCTCTTCCGGTTCTGACTTGGCCAGGGTGGCAGCAGAATCTTCTAGAACAGATCCTCCCTTGTTAATCATCTCCTGCATTGCTGGATTTACAAGTGACACAGGGGGAGTAGGAGGGAGGCCGAGCTTTGGTTTCTTCATGGTTTACGTTGCTAATTGACTTCTAATTGCACAAGCGATTTTAGTTGTGAATCAGGTTGTTGATTTGCTTGTCGTATTAGTTGCTTTTGCAGCCAGCTCTACACTACTACATAAGTCATTGACTTCTGCTATTGCTTTCTCGTCACCAGGCTTCAGTTCCAACACGCCTAGACCAGCGGCAGCGGCATTGCCAAACGAAATCCGGTTACCCATAGCCGTCTCCAGAAACTGCAGGTACTCCGAACTACGAAGCAGCTCAGCAGCCTCCTCCTTATAGGTACCGCGGGCATCTGCCTTATTGATGAAAGTCAGGCAACGCAACGCCGGGTTGAAAGGCGTTACCTCCGCAATCAGATTTTCCACTTTGCGCAGGGTCCAGATATCCAGTGACCGGGGAGCAAAGGGTACCAGGTACACGTGGGATATCGTCAAGGCCGAGCGTTGGCTTACCGTATCACGTCCACCCGTGTCAATGACGATGTCGTCGCACTTGGTGGCCAGGCGTTGCACCTGGGCGTTTAACTCCCGGCCGGTCACCTTCACCGCCGTATACCCTAAGTCGCCATCGAGCGTCTGGTGGCGGAAGGAGGTGAAGTCCGTTGCTGACTCCTGGTCATCGGCATCGATCAGGATCACATCGCGCCCTTGCCGCAGCAGGTACACTGTTAGATTCGTGGCGACAGTAGTTTTTCCACTACCACCCTTAATACCGCCTACTGTGTAGATCATGTTGTCAATAGTGAACCGAATACAGTTGCAAAACTAGTTGTAAACTAAGTTGTATTACAACGCCAAAGCAAGTTGATCTCAAAAAAGTGTGCTTACTGGATTGACAGAAATTCTAAGATTTACTGAAAAACGACTTTCATTAGGTTCAGGAACCTACATTTGCGCCTGGGAAGACAAGTAAAGAGACGGCATTCCGTCCTATCTACTTACATACCAGCTCATCCTCTCTAGCGATACACGAATGACTCGAAACGAGTTGGAGGCCGCGGGTTTTGTTTACGCTGATTACCTGCCCCAAGGAACCCACTATGGACAGGGCGACCTCTACGTTCTGCTCACCGGTAGCAAAACCGTGCGCGTCTATTTGCCTTATGCGTCCGACCTAGTGGAAGTGGCCACTGGAGATTTATTCTCGCCCGACGTGTATTACCAGGGCCCAATTAAAGACTTGGAGGAACTGCTTCGTTATGTGCAGGGTGCTTTACGGTAAGCACGCACAAACGCATCACAGCAACCAGTCACGGTCTGCTAGTGAGGTTTGATACCTGCGAAAATACTACTAGCTTGTCCGGCGGCCGGGCAGAGGCAGGTTATGCGTAGCCGACACTCTGGCTGCGGCGTTCCAGCAGGACTGTGTCGGCCACACGCTCTGGAGCTGCCCGATTTTTTCTCGGAGGCCTACCAGGCGAAAGCCGGCTACTTCGTACAGCTTCACCGCGGCCTCGTTTTCGAGGAAAATACCTGCCTGCAGGGTCCACATGCCCTGAACATCCGACTCGGCAATTAGCGCGGCCAGCTGCCGGGCTACCCGGCGGGCGGCAAAAATTACGTCCATATGCGCGACGTGGCCGTGGCCACGGTCAATGCCCTGACGCAGGGGCGAGTCGGTGAATCCTACATGCTGGGCCACCAGAATCTAAGCTACCGGGAAGCCTTTGCTCTAATGGCCCGCCTGATGGGCGTACGCGCGCCTGACTGGCTGGCCCACGCAGCTTAATTCAGCTATGGAAGCCGTGGCCAACAATGGTCATTATTTCAGCGTGCATAAGGCTCGTACCGAGTTGAGCCTGACCCAAACCGAATTAGAGAAAGCCATCGCCGAAGCCTTTCAGTGGTTTAAAGTCTATCGCTATGTTTGATACTCAACCGCTGCCCTCCGCCAGCACGGCTGGTACGGAGCCGACCACACCGGCATCCCCGGTCCGGCGAAAGCCCCTGCGGGGGGCAGGCCCGTTCGCTGGGTGACCCGATCCGAGTCAGGCATCGGCCGCCCGTGCGCTGTGCCAGCAAGGGACAGCGGTGGTACTCAATGGGCCGTCACCCGGAGCAGCCGGAGCATACCCGCCAAGCATTCGAGGCGGGGGGCTTACTCGAGATTGTCTTCCGGAGAGTGTTTATGGTTTTTTACTGGTCCATAACGTAGTGAGCTGTTGCTCTGCCCGCTCATAGAGCCGTTGCAAGGCTTTGTGCTTGCGTTTTAATAGTAAATAGCGCCGCTGCCCAGCTACAGCGATACCACTAGCCAGTAGCAGTAACATGCTGAGCAATAATTCCAACCACGTCATACCTAAATCAAACAAGTATAGTCGACCAAAACGAGCCGATAAGGAAGGTCCTTGCTCTCCCGTCCTAAAGCCAGCCTGTAGGTAAGCAACGACTACTGTCGCTTTGCCTGTAGAGTAACATCCTGAGTCACTACCTCCTGATCGTACGGTTCAGACCTTATGCTGCGGGAGACGGTTGCCGGTAGCCTGCCGAAATGGATCGCATGCCGAAGGACCACCGGAAAAAGCTCGTCGCACAAGTGTCGACGAGCTTACCCTGAAGTTTCCTTTCCCTACCCTCATGGGCCGTGCGAAGATAGGGGATAAGAGTCTTTCGATGACGTCCCACGCATGAGAGAGCGGAGCAGTAAACGGATCTTATCCACTGCTCCGGCTGGCAGGTTCAATTGGCATGTAAGGACCAAAAGGAGCGCCTATCATTGATTGCTCGCTTATCAGGGAACCGTCTCAGCAGCTGTAGCCGACCATGGGCTTCTCGGACCAGAATCCAATGCTGAGGTACCGTAGCAGCCGAGAAGCCGTGTGAGGCCAGATAGTGCTGAACAGATTCCTGCATCTGCCCGGAGGCATCTAAGGCGGCTGGTAACATCTTCCCCCTATACAAAAGTAGTTGCGCGTGCACTGTCGGCCGGCCATACCAAAAAAAGCAAGGTTGACGGCCTACTACATTGATCAAGACCAAGGGAACGAGCACAGTCAACAAACAGGAGAGGTAGGGAGCCTGCTCGCCACCATAGCCCAAAAAGCTACTGCCAACTAACAGATAGCAACTATTAAAGGTCCGTAGTCCAGCCGGCGCCGGATTTATGAATAAGCGACTACCCAGCAACACACTTGCGCAGAGCGCAAGCCCCAGTAGAAAGTACCCGAGTGGTGAACGGTAATCTGTCATACTACCAGGAGTTTACAAAAGTCACGTGTCCGATCAATCCGTGCTTAATACAGCTTGAGACTCTTTCCTTGCTATACACGGTGGCACAAGGCCACTTTAATTGGGAGATGCACAGGTAAGGCAGTGCCGCTGTTGTGCCAGTAATAAGAGCCGCTCCCACTCCGGGGTAGATAAAATCAGACTGTTCTCAGTGGAGGACCAGGTCATCACCGGGTTGATGCTGGTAAGCAGCGTTTCACAGGCCTGTTTCGAGCAGGTTTTAATCGGTATCCCGTGCTGGACGAGTTCAGCATGGAGAACCGTTGTTATCTGGGCCTGAATGGCACTGGGCAGGAAAGTAAATGCAGCCAGGAGCATAAGACAAGACGTGTGGTTGCTGGATAGGCGGGAACGTAAAGAAGACTATATACTAGTCTGCGCGAGCAGATTCCTACAAGAAAAGAATCCGGATTAGCATAGAATGAACCTCACATTAAAAAACATTAACAGCATCCCTGCGGCGAAGGCTCTTGTTGGGAAGGTGGGTCAGTATGCAGAAAAGCCCCGTGTTTTTACCCGGTTCGGAGCTACACTGCGTTGTCACCATTATCGAATTGAGCGTTCAGTGCGTGAAGTTATTGGTCATTGAAGATTAGGTGCGCGTAGCGAAGATGAATTGACGGAAGCCTGGCTGGCAGACGTAGCAATAGGGGTAGCACTAGAGTAGGAACAGAAATTCCCGCTAAGAATACAGGCAGTAGCTGCTAGGGAGAAAGTTGACCGTCAGAAAACACAATCTACGTGGCTGATCTACGACCGTATACTCAGCAAAACTGCACGCGTAGGGTGTGGCGGGTGCCTGCTTGCGCGTAGGCGTACTCGATGCCAAAGCCGTAATAAGAGCAGATGTGCTGGGCAATGCTCAAGCCCAGCCCCGGTGAGTCGGAGGCAGCATTGTGCTTGCGGAACCGCTCGAAAAACTGTGCCGGATCTACCGATAAGGCTGGCCCCGTATTGCTGATTTCCAACATGCGGCGGTTGAGCAGCACGTCTACCCGGCCGCCGGGGTGATTGTGCTTGATGGCGTTGTGGAGCAGGTTCTGCAGCAGCGAATCGGCCAGGCCCGGGTGCAGGGTGAGCGGCGGCAGCGGCAGGTCTGCGTGCAGGGTGAGTGTCAGCTGGCGGGCTTCGAGCAGCGGCTCCAGCAGCGCCACCCGGTCGCGTAAGACCTGATCCAGGTAAACCGGCACGGCCTGGGTGGGAGCGAACTGGTGATTTTCGAGGCGGGTGAGCAAGGTCAGGGACTGGTGCAGGCGTGAGAGGCGCTGGGTACCACCCAATGCGTCGCTGAGCAGGGTAGTCAGTTGCTCGTCCTCCTGCAGCACCGGGGCCTGTAGCAACTGCTCCAGCTTGGCCTGAATAATGGCCAGCGGCGTTTGGGTTTCATGGGCCGCGTTTTCCGTGAACTCGCGCAGACTTTCATAGTCGGCTACCAGCCGCTGGCTGAGTTGGTTCAGGGCTTGGTTCAGCTCGGCAAATTCCTCAATGGCGGGCGTGGGCAGCCCCAGGGGTTGATGCCGGTGGAGGTCGTACGCGCGCAGCGCCGCCAGCGTGTGCTGAAATGGCTTCCAGACCCGACGGGCCAGCCAGCGGTTGAGCGTCACTACGCCAGCCAGCAGCAGGGCCAGCACACCCAGCATGACGCCCAATACCACGCCCAGCACATCCTCCGTTTCCACCAGGGACTTGCGCAATGTTATCCATTCCAGGGCCCCAGCCGGGTCTCCGGGCCGCAACTGGAAGGTCAGCTCGCGGTAAGGCACCATTTCCTGTTCCAAAGGGTCCAGCAGGAGCGTGTCGCTAAATCCGAGTGCCCGCGGGCGTGGGCGGCGGTCGAGCTGGTAGGCAAAGGGCGTAGCCGGCAGGGGCCGCCCCCGCGCCACGAGGGCACGCAGGTACAGCTCGCGATTCACGAGTTGCTCCTCTACTTCGCTGCGCAATGCCCAGTCCAGGCCGAGGTACAGCAACACACTGGCCACCATGAAAAGCCCGGCGGTGAGCAGCAAGTAGTAACGGGTAGTGGTGGCCAGCAGCTTCATGGATGGGAGCGAGAACGGGCTAAGCTTAATCGGTGCTGAGCTTGTAACCCACGCCGTACAGGGTACGGATGTAGTCATCGGCACCCTTTTCCTGCAACTTCTTGCGTAGGTTCTTCATGTGGGAGTAGATGAAGTCAAACGAGTCGGCCGCGTCCACCTGGTCGCCACACAGGTGTTCGGCCACCGCTTCTTTAGTTAGCACCCGGCCCGGGTTGGCCAGTAGGTAAAGCAGCAGGTCGTACTCCTTGCGGGTAAGAATCAGCGGTTCGCCCTTGACCAGCACCTCCTTTTGCTCGGGCCACACCAACAGGTCGCGAAACACAATGTGGTGCTGGCCCCCAAACTGCCGCCGCCGTAGCAGAGCCCGGAGGCGGGCATTGAGCTCAGAAAGGTGGAAGGGTTTAACCAGGTAATCGTCAGCGCCCAAGTCGAGCCCTTGGACTCGGTCGTCGAGGCCGTCGCGCGCGGTAATCACCAGCACCCCAGCCGCGGAGCCGTCGGACTTTAGCGCCCGCACCAAGTCCAAGCCGTCGCCATCGGGCAGGGTCAAATCCACCAGCACGGCATCGTACTGGTAGAGCTTGATTTTCTCATAGGCCTGCGCAAAATCGGCGGCCACCTCCACCACGTAGCCGCCTTGGCGCAGGGCGTCGACCAGGGTGCGGCGCAGGGAGGCTTCGTCTTCGACCAGGAGCAGTTTCATGGGGGAGTTGGGGTGAGCTGGAGGTAGTACGAAGGAAGGAGCCAATTCTGGAGACATTCTGTCAAATTACCTCAAACTCCTAGACTTCAAAGCAGGTGCGCCGTGACAGCGAACCATCTTCGGCAAGCCTGCCTATACCTTTACCGTAAGCACGTGCAGGCTGGCAGCAGATTCAAAGATGTAGCTAACATCAAAGCCGTACAGCCGGGCAATCTGCTGCACGATGCTCAGCCCCAGGCCGGGTGAGGCAGAGGCGGCGTCATTCTTGCGAAAGCGCTGAAAGAATAGCTCGGGTGCGGCCTCGGGAACCATGCCCGTGTTGCTCACCACTAATTTTCGCTCCGAAATCATTACAGCTACCTGCCCGCCGGGCAGGCCGTGGCGCACGGCGTTGTTGAGCAGGTTGTGCACCAACGACTCAGCCAGAGCCGGGTGCATGCTCACCCACAGCGCTGCCGAGGGGGCATTCACCTGCAGTTGCTTGTCCGCAATAACTTCTTCTAGCTGGGTGAACCGGGCGACGACCAGCGCCCCCAGGTCGACGAGCTGCTGCCCGGCAAACTGCCCATTCTCGATTTTGCTCAGCAGCGTCAGGCCCTGGTAGAGGCGCAGAAGCCGGCTGACGCCGCCCAGCGCGTCCACCAGCAAGGGCCGCGCCGGCAGGGGCAGACCGGGCACCTGCACGAGTTGCTCCAGCCGGGCTTGCAGAATGGCCAGGGGCGTCCGGGTTTCGTGGGCGGCGTTTTCGGTGAACTCGCGCAGCGCCTCGTATTCATGGCCTAGCCGCTGGCTCATCTCCTCCAGCGTGCGGTGAAGGATGGCAAACTCGTCGATGTCGGTGGGGGCCAGTGCCAGGGGCCGATGCCCGTCGTAGTCGCGAAGCTGCGCCACGGTCTGATTTAGGGGACGCCACACCCGGCGGCTCAGCCAGCGGTTGAGCCCAAGCAGCGCTACAAGCAACCCGCCCATGAGCGGCAACATGACTCCCAGCGTGATTTCCCGGGCGTCTTCCGCCTCCAGCAGCGAGCGGCGCACCGTGAGCCAGCGCGGACCTGCGGCCGTGATGACCCGCACGGTGAGGGCGCGGTACGGGGCCAGGGGGTGGGCGGAGTCGTAGGGATTTACAAGGAGCGTGTCGCGCAGTCCCGACAGTCCGGGGTGGGCACTCAGCGTCGGCGAGGTGGGCAGGCCGTCGGCGTCGGCGACGGTCTGGCCGGCGCGTAGCCGAGCCGTGAGCAGGCGGGCCTCCGCGCGCAGGTCTTGGTCTACTTCGTGCCGAAATTCATAGCCCAGCACGGCGTACAGCCCCACGCTGCCTAGGGCGAAGAGCAGTAGGGTACCGACCAGGTAAAAGCGGTTTTGCTGGGTGAGCAGTTTCACGCGTCCGGGTCGAGAAGTTGGTAGCCCAGCCCGTACACCGTACGCAGGTACTGCCCGCCGCCAGCCTCCTGCAGTTTCTGCCGCAGGTTTTTGAGGTGGGTGTAGATAAAGTCAAATGAGTCCACCGCGTCCACGCCGTCGCCCCAGGCGTGCTCGGCCAGGGCCTCCTTGGTGAGCACCCGGCCGGGGTGCGCCAGGAAGTACAGCAGCAGTTCGTACTGCTTGCGGGTGAGAATTACGGGCTGTCCGTGCACGGTCACGGCCGTGGTCGCCAGGTCTACCACGATGCCCGCAAACTCCACCTTTGGCTGGCCCTCGAAGTGCCGGCGGCGCAGCACGGCCCGCAGCCGGGCGCTTACTTCGGCCAGGTGAAAGGGCTTGGTTAAATAGTCGTCGGCTCCTAGCTCCAGGCCCGCCAGCTTGTCGGCCAGCGCGTCGCGCGCCGTCAGGATGAGCACCCCGGCCGCCGAGCGGTCAGCCTTGAGGGTGCGCAGCAGGTCCAGGCCCCGGCCGTCGGGCAGGGTCAGGTCCAGGAGCACGGCGTCGTACTCGTAGAGCTTGACTTTCTCGTGTGCGGCGGCATAGCCTGCGGCCTGCTCGCAGCGAAAGCCGTCCTGCGTGAGGTACTCGACCAGGGCCGCGCGCAAGGCAGGTTCATCTTCTACTATAAGCACTTTCATAGGTGGGGCCTAAGCTACGGCTTTAGCGCACCAGGCGCCAGTTCACCGACAGGTTCACCACCCGGCCCTCCACCGGCGCCCACAGCTCCCGAAAATCTGGGTTGCGGAGGTCGCCGTGCACTACCGGTTCCCGGCGCGTCTGCCGGTAGTCGAGCAGGTTTTCGCCGTTGAGCACTACCGTCCACGGGCCCGAGCGGTAGCGCACCAGCCCGGCCACGATGGGGTAGCCCGGCGTGGGACTGCCGTCCGAGAGGTACTGGCGGCCAGTGTACGAGGCCTCTACCCCCACTGCCCAGTGCGTGACCAGTTCCAGCAGCCCGACCGCTGCGAACTTGTGGCGGGCCGACAAGGCCAGCCGCGGGTTGAGCGGGTCATACGTGCGCCGGGAGTCGGTGAAGCTGTAGCCCAGGTAGAGCTCGTTTTCGTCTTCGCGCAGCCGCACGTACGTTTCCAGGCCCTGGCTGACCACGGGGCGGCTCTCGTTGCGCCAGCGCAAGGGCTGCAGTGGTCCATCCGGTTCGGGGTCCAACACCAGCGGTTGGTCAATTTGGGTGTAATAAAACGACTGGTTGATGCTAAGAATGATGTTTTCGCCGTCATCGCCGGGGAAGGTGCGGGCGTAGTTGACATCCCCGCTCAGCCCAGTGGAACGCTCGGCGCTCACGCCGGCTAGGGGCAGAATCCGGTCGTACTGCCGCTCGTCCTGCTCGTTGACGTAGGGCGAGGGTACGCGGTAGCCCCAGCCTCCGTTCAGGCGGGCAGATACGGCGGGGCTCACGGTGAAAAGCAGCGCCAGCCGGGGCAGCAGGAAGTTACCATAGCGGTTGTGGTGGTCCAGACGCAGGCCCGTTTGTACCGTCAGGAACCGGGCCGTCCGCCAGTCATCCTGAACGAAGGCCCCCACAGTGGCATAGGTGTAGCGGTTGAGCAGGGGTGTGGGGCTGCCGGCGTCAGGCCGCAGGGCTTCGCCGGTTAAGTTGAGGCCGCCGACCAGGGTATGCTGCTTTCCGAGTGCGTGCAAATAACTGGCCTCGGCGAAATAAGTTATCTGCCGGGCATCAAAGCCATTCACGCGGGTTCTCACCCGCCGGCTGTAGCCGCTCACCGTGCCTTTCAAGGTTAGGCGGCCCTCCGCCAAGCTGTCCAGGGTGTACACCACGTCGGCGGTATGGCGCTGCACCAGGTTGGTAACGGTGTAAGCCCGGTCAGCATCGGGCACCTCGTCGCGCAGGGTGCCCACATGGCCGCCGCGCCGGCTTTCGGCCGTGCCGGTGTAGCCCACGGCCAGCTGGGTCGTGGGGGAAGGATAACAGAACAAGCGCGGGTGCACCGTCACGTTGCCCAGCCGAGGCAGGTCGGCGAAGCCGTCGCCGTCCACGTCCACTTCCCTCTGGCGGGTGCCGCCCAGGTAGAGGGTATAGCCCAGGCGCTGGCCCCGGGCCGCGGCAAAACCATTGAGGTTCGTTTCCCGCAGCGTGCTCTGGTTAGCCGTAATACTGTATTCAGGCACGCCGTACACCGGGGTTTTGCTGACCAGGTTCACCAGCCCGGCAATAGCCCCGCCGCCGTAGAGCGTCGAGGAGGAGCCCTTCACCAGCTCAATCTGGCGTAAGTCCAGGGGCGGAATCTGCAGGATGCCGAAGCCGCCGGCATAGGCGCCGAGCAGGGGCAGACCGTCGCGCAGAATCTGCGCGTACCGGCCCGGCAGGCCCTGAATCCGCACGTCGGCGTTGCCGGTGGTGGGGGAAGTGGGCTGAATCTGGGTGCCGGCTAAATCCCCCAGCAGGGAGGCAATGTTGCCGGGCTTAATGCCGCTTTCCTCGGCCATTTCTTCCGTGCCCAGCACTTCTACTCTGCTGGGCAGGTCTGCAATGCGCGAGTTGGTGCGCGTGGCCGTCACCACCACTTCCTCCAGCTCCTCGGTCGTGGGCGCCAGGTAAACCCGCAGCCCGGCCCCTTCGCTAACCCGAACCCGCCGCATCCGGTAGCCCATCGCCGACACGACGAGTACCGTTCCGGAGCGCGGCCCAGGCGCTAGCATGCCCACTCCCATGGCGTTAGTCTGGGTGCCGAGTGAAGTGCCTGGTATGCCCACGCTCGCCCCGGGGACGGGCGCTTGTGTCAGGCTGTCAAGCACACTCACGGCCAGGGTGCTCCGGGCTGACCGTGCTTGCGCCTGTGACTCAGGGGTGGGAGTTTGAACCTGGGCCATACCGGGATGAATGCCAGACAGTGAGCAGCCCGCGAGTAGATAAAGTAAGTGGCAAAAACGCATTAGCAGAAATTGGAAGTGTCCTGCCCAACCATCAGGGGCGAGACAGGCAGCAAACTTTACCAGCAATGTTGACGCAAATCTGAAGTCAGCCCCAAGGGGTTGTCATCCAGTATTTCTCCAGAATTGAGCAGTTGCTTTGGCCCGTTGTGTATTTCTATGGGCGATTCCCGCTTTTACTTGATTCGCCGCTTGCCGGCTCACCTGCTGCTGGTTGTCCTGCTGGCCCCGGCCTTAGTCCGGGCCCAGGTGGCCGGGGGCGGGTCGCCGGCTTTGAACGCTGTGCCTATAGTTGCTCCGGCGCTGCCAGCCAGCCCACGCCGATTGGCCGACTTCGTGGCTGTGGCCCGGCTTAACAGTCCCCAGCTGCGCGAGTTGCGCAACCAAGTGGGGCAGAACCGCCTCGACAGCCTGCGCCGCAAAGCCCAGAACGGCATACAGGTAAACGGCACGGGCGCGGCGGTAGTCTACCCTAGCATCACGCGCAGCAACGGGGAAGCGGTGGCCGGCTATGACCCGGCCATCACCAACGGCGGCAACTACGCGGCCGTGGCCCAAGCCAGCAAGCCCCTGTTTAATCGTGCCCTGCTGCAGAACGACTACCGCATCCTGGGCAGCCAGGGCCAGGTGCTGCGCAACACCGCACAACTCACCGCCCTGGATTTGCGCCGCAGCGTGACCGACCAGTTTCTGACCGCCTACGCGGCGCAGCTGCAGATGAGCTTTGCCCAAACCCTGCTCGCCCAATTGCGCCAGCAAGACCGGCAGCTGCGCCAGTTGGTTGAAGCTGGCATCTTTAAGCAAACCCAGTACCTGAGCTTTTATCTGTCCGTGCGCACCCAGGAAGTAGTGCTCGAGCAAAACCGCTTGGCTTACCGCCGCGAGCTGGGCACGCTGCGGACGCTGGCCGGCGTGGCGGATACCGCCGTGGTGACCCTGGAAACCCCTGCATCGCCGCCCCGCCTCCCTTTGGCCGGGCTGCTGGCCCCGGCCCAGCGCCAGTTCACTCTCGACAGCCTGCGCCTGCAGCTCGACCGCCAGGCCGTGGATGTGGCGTACCGGCCCCGCTTGAGCGCCGTGGCCGACGCCGGCCTGCAATCCACCTCGTACCGGCCGCGGGCCCTGAGCCGCAGCCTGGGCGTGAGCGGCGGGCTACTGCTCTCAGTCCCCCTCTTTGACGGCCACCAGCGCCAGCTGCAGTACCAGCGCCTGGCGCTGAGCGAGCAGAGCCGGCAGGGCTACCGAGACTTCCTCACCGTGCAGCGTCGCCAGCAGTACGAGCAGCTGGAAGGCCAAATCAGGGCGGCCGATGCGCTGCTGGCCCGCATCCGCGAGCAGCTGCGCGTGGCCGAAGCGTTGGTGGCCGCTACGCGCCAGCAGCTGGCCACCGGGGACGTGGTTATCCTCGATTACCTGAACGTGCTGACCAGCTATCGGACCTTGCAGTTCAGCCTGTCCCAGGCCGAAACCGACCGCCTGCGCAGCCTTTACGCCCTCGACTACCTAGCCGAGTATTAGCCCCCCTATGACCCACCGCCTCTTGCATTCTTTGCTAGCTACCGCCGGCCCCTTGTTGCTGGCCGCCTGTAACTCGGGTGGGCCTGATGCCGCCGACCCTGCGGCGGAGGTAGCCACCAGCCCCCGGGCCCAGGTCACGGTGGGCTACGTTGCCACCGACACGCTCACCGACGTGCTGCGTCTGAACGCGCTGTCGGCCTACCCGGCCAAAGACCTACTGCGGGCCACCACCACGGGCTACGTGCTCGCCCCCACGCCCGTTCCCGGCCAAGTTGTGCGCGCGGGCCAAACCGTGTTTCGACTACAAACCAAGGAGTCGCGCACCCTGCACCTGGACAAACTTACCGGCGACCCGCGCCTGCGCTTTTCCGGCATTATTGCTGTGCGAGCGGGCCGAGCCGGGGTGCTAGCCAGCGTCGACAAGCTGGCCGGCGACTACGTGCAGGACGGCGAGCAGCTGGGCGTGGTGTACGACAAGAGCCGCTTTGGCTTCGTGCTGGACGTGCCAGCCACCCAGCTGCGCTACGTGCGCCCCGGCCAGCGCTGCCGTCTGGTACTGCCCGACGGGCGGATGCTGCCGGGCCGCGTGGCCGAGCTGCTGCCCACCGCCGACGCCACCCTGCAAACCCAGCGCTACACCGTGCGCCTGACAGGCTCCGTGCCCGACTTGCCCGAAAACCTGGCCGTGCAGGTGGAGCTGGACCGCACGGCCCCACGCCCGGTGCCCACCCTGCCGCACACCGCCGTGCTCACCGACGAAACCCAAACACAGTTCTGGGTGATGCGCCTGCTCAACGATTCCACCGCCGTGAAGGTGCCCGTGCAACGCGGTCCCGAGCAGGGCGAGCGGGTAGAAATAAAAAGCCCGCGGTTTGGGCCGCGGGACCGGATTCTACTCACCGGCAATTACGGCCTCGATGATACGGCCGCCGTGCAGCTTCGCAAATAGCCTTACCCCTGCCCCATGCAAAACTCGGTTTTTCAGCAGTACAAAGCCCCCATTGCCGTGCTGCTGGCCCTGGTGCTGGCCCTGGGCTCCCTGGCCTACCGCCGCATCAACGTGGCCCTGTTTCCCGAGGTGACGTTTCCCAAGGTGAAAGTCATTGCCGACAACGGCCTGCAGCCGGTAGACCGCATGATGGTGACCGTGACGAAGCCCCTGGAAAACGCCATGAAGCAGGTGCCGGGCCTGAAGCTGCTACGCTCCACGACCAGCCGCGGCTCCTGCGAAATCTCAGCCTTTTCCACCTGGGACGTCAACGTGGTGCAAAGCCAGCAAATCGTGGAGTCGCGCCTCAACCAGATTCGGGGCGACCTACCGGCCGGCACGCAAATCAGCGTCGAGCGCATGAACCCGGCCATTCTGCCGGTGATGGGCTACACGCTGGAAGGCCCGGGCCGCTCGGCCCTGGAGCTGCGGCGCCTGGCCCTCTACACCGTGAAGCCGTTTCTCTCGCAGGTGGACGGCGTGTCGGCCGTGGCCGTGCAGGGCGGGCGCACCAAGGAGTTTCAGGTGGAGCTGCTGCCCGACCAGCTGGCTGCCCTAGGCCTCTCGCCGGCCGTCGTATCGGCCATTCTGGGCCAGACCAACTTCGTGCAAAGCAACGGCTACTTGAGCGACTACCGCCGCCTCTACCTGACGGTGACCGACGCCACCATTGCCACCAAAAGCGACCTGGAGAACGTGGTGCTGCGCAACGACGGCCGCCGCATCGTACGCTTAGCCGACGTGGCCACAGTCGTGGTGGGCGAGCAGCCCGAATACACCCGAGTCAACGCTAACGGCCACGACGCGGTGCTGATTGCCGTGCTGCGCCAGCCCGACGCCAACGTGGTGCAGGTATCCGATGGCGTGCTGGCCAAGGTGAAGGCCCTGCAGGCCGGGCTGCCCCGGGGCATCACCCTGCAGCCGTACTACGACCAGGCCGACTTCGTGTCAGAAGTGGTCAAGTCGGTGCAGGACTCGCTCTGGATTGGCCTGGCGCTGGCCCTGGTCGTCACGGCCTTGTTTCTGCGCTCCTGGCGGGCCACGCTCACCATTCTGCTTACCATCCCCATCGCCCTGGCCCTGACGGTGGCGGTGCTGTACTTCGGGCTAGGCTACTCGCTGAACATCATGACCCTGGGGGCGATAGCCGCCGCCATTGGCCTGATGATAGACGACGCCGTAGTGATGGTGGAGCAGCTGCACCGCGTGGGCGAAGACCATCCGGCCGCCAGCCCGGGCGAGGTGGTGCGCCGCTCGGTGCAGCACCTGCTGCCGGCGCTGGTGGGCTCTTCGCTGAGCACCATCGTCATTTTCCTGCCCTTCGCCCTACTGGGCGGCGTAGCGGGAGCCTACTTTAAGGTGCTGGCTACCACCATGGTCGTGGCGCTGCTCTGCTCGTTCTTGGTCGCCTGGTTGGGCTTGCCGGTAATCTATCTGCTACTGTCTGGGGAGAAACCGCAACCAGCGGCACAGGCAGCTACGGCAGTCCAGGAGTTGCCGGCGGCGACGGACTCCGCCCACCACGAAATTCCGTGGGTGCGGGCCGTTATTCGCCACCCGGCTTACAGCATTGTCGGCATTCTGGTTCTGATTGGCAGCATGGTGCTCATCATTCCCCGGTTGGCCACGGGCTTTTTGCCGGAGATGGACGAAGGCGCCATCGTGCTCGATTACAACTCCCCGCCCGGCACGAGCATCGAAGAGACGGACCGCATGCTGCGCCAGGCCGAAAAGCTAATTGTCAACGTACCCGAAGTGGCCAGCTATTCGCGCCGCACCGGCACGCAAATGGGCTTTTTTATCACCGAGCCCAACCGAGGCGACTACCTGATTCGCCTCAAAACCAATCGAAAACGCACCACCGAAGACGTCATTGCCGACTTGCGCCAGCGCATCGAGGCCACCCAGCCGGCCCTGACCATCGACTTCGGCCAGGTAATTGGCGACATGCTCGGCGACTTGATGAGCACCGTGCAGCCCATTGAAATCAAGGTATTCGGGCCCGAGGCGGCCACCCGCTACGCCCTGGCCGACCAGGTGGCGGCGGTGGTCGAGAAAACCGCGGGCACGGCCGACGTCTTCAACGGAATCGTGCGCATGGGTCCGGCCGTGGACGTGCGGCCCGACGCCCGGCGGCTGGCCCAGTTCGGGCTCACGGGCACCGACTTTCAAACCCAGCTGCAAACCCAGCTGGCGGGCGTAGTGGGCGGCAATGTGCTGGAGGGAGAACAGCTGCTCAACATCCGCCTGCGTTACCCTAATGCCGCGCAAACGTCGCTGGCGCAGATGCGGGCCCAGCCGGTGTTTTTGCCCAACGGGCAGCGTCACCGCCTCGATGAGCTGGCCAGCGTAACCGTGACGGCCGGCGATGCCGAGCTGGAGCGTGAAAACCTGCAGGCCATGACGGCCGTCACCGCCCGCCTCGACGGCCGCGACCTGGGCGGGGCTATGCGCGAAATCCGGCAGAAGCTTGACCAGCAAGTGCCGCTGCCGCCGGGCTATTTCATTCAATACGGGGGCTCTTACGCCGAGCAGCAGCAGTCGTTTCAGGAGTTGCTTACCATCCTGGGCACGGCTTGCCTACTGGTGTTTGCCGTGGGTCTGTTTCTATTTAAAGACCTGCGGGCGGCGGGCCTGATTCTGCTGGTGGCCGTGCTGGGTCCGGCCGGAGGCAGCCTAGCCCTGTACCTGACCCATACCCCGCTCAACGTGGGCTCCTACACCGGCCTGATAATGGTGGTGGGCATCATTGGCGAAAATGCCATCTTCACCCTGCAGCAGTTTTTTGAGCACCGCGCCGAAGGCAATGCCGTCGAGCAGGCCATCGGCTACGCCATTGCGGCCCGCCTGCGGCCCAAGCTGATGACGGCCCTGGCCGCCATTGCGGCCCTGCTGCCGCTGGCCCTGGGCATTGGGGCGGGGGCGCAGCTGCACCAGCCGCTGGCCATTGCCGTAATTGGGGGGCTGCTGCTGGCTTTGCCTCTGCTGCTGCTCGTGCTGCCCAGCCTCCTGCGCCTGGCGTACCGCGGGCCCGTAGCCACCGTGCCCCTCGCGGCCACCGCCTAATCACCAGACCGGGACTCCCATCCCCGCGCACCTCGGCACTATCCTGATTGGCGGCCGTTAGGAGTCATTTAGTAAACACGCTTGATCCACGGCTAGGTGCGACTCGCACGACCCAGCTGAACGCAGGTGGGGCAGCGGGGCCGCGTTTCGGTTATCAGCGTGGGTTCATAGTACTGCCATTGCCCGCTGGTTTTCACTTCCTGGCCGATGGGGCACTCATCGTTGTCGTGGAAAGGATAACGCTCCAGTACCGGAGCAGGCGCCATCAGCCCCGTAACGTGGGCCGTATGCTGAAAGAAAGGAGGTGTATGCGCCATTCTGCGTTGCGTGGTTGCTAGCGTTAAAGACCTGGTTGAGCCGGCCGGCTGCTTTAGCGTTGTTTACTACTGACGTTGTCGCCTGTCCCGGACTCCCGGGTTTGCTGCTGGGGCCGCGCCAGCCAGTAGGTGCGCGCATCGCTCCACAGGCGGCGCAAGTCCAGAGCAGAGCGGTCAAAGAGAAAGTGGATACCACCGACCCAGCCTACAGAGCCCACCCAGCCGGCCAATACGTCGGAGGGAAAATGCACGCCCAAATACATGCGCGACCAGCCCATGAGCAGTGCCCAAGCCGCGCCCAGCGTCGCGGCTGCCCAGCGGCCCCGGGTAGGCCACAGCAGCAACGCCAGGGTGAAGGCCAGTGCCGCCGCGCCCATGGCGTGGCCGCTGGGAAAGCTGTAGGTGGTTTCCGGGGCAATGGATACCCAAAGCGCCGGCCGAGCGCGGGCCAGTAGTAGCTTCGCAAACAAGTTAAGGGCGCCCGCTCCGCCCACCGACAATAGGAAAAAGAGTGCCGCCCGCCGCTGCCGGGCCAGTAGCAAGCCCAGGAGCACAGCCGCTTCCACCAGGGGCGTCCAGAAAGTTCCCCCGGCTCGGGCCATCCACACGGCTGCGGCGTCCTGGCCGGGGCTGCCGTACCGGTGAAGGAGCTGCAGAATAGCTTGGTCCCCGGGGAAACCCTTGTCTTCCCACACCTCCTGCCCCACCTTGATGAAGACAAACCAGGGCGCGATGAACCCCAGCAGCAGGCTCAGCAACAGCTTGCGGTGGCCTTGCCAGAGTAGTCGGGTAACGCCCCAAAGTGAATACAATCTCATACGGTGCGAAAGCAGAACGAAAGCAGTTGCGCTCCTACCCGGCGCAAGGAGCAGTGCTGAGTCAGGCGCCCGGGTACTCTGCCCGCTCGCTGCTCCTGACCGATGTCGGACGGTCAGGCCGTAGCGAAGCGTACACCACGAGCCCTACCAGCAGGACTAGTAAAAGGAGCGAGGAGCCCTGGGTGCCAAACCCTAACCCGTTTTTTTCGACCGGCTTGGTGAGTAGGTCGCCAAACGTGGCCCCGAAGGGCCGAGTGAGCACGAAGGCCACCCAGAACAACAATACCCGCGAGATGCCGGTAAAGTAGTATGCCAGCATCACCACGGCCAGCAGCGAGCCAATGAGCAGCGCTCCGCCCCCGAAGCCCAGGCCTGAGTCGTCGGCCAGAAAATCGCCCAGGGCGGTTCCCAGCGTGTTTGAAACCAGAATAGCCGCCCAGTAGAACAATTCCCCCCGCCGGGTCTGGATGTCCGATACGGACAAGGACTTTTCACTCGCCCACCATAGGCCAAGTACGGCCAGCAGCAGGGCCCCCAGAATCGCGGCCCCCGTCGCGTAGCCCAGTCCCAGGGTTCGGTCCATGTAGTCCGACAGGGTAGTGCCAGCTGTGCTGGTAGCCAGTATAACGGCCCAGTACAGAGCTGGTACGTATCGCCTGGCCGAGAGCTGCCCCAGCAGCACCGCCAGAAACAGCCCGAGCAGAATAGTTGAGCTCATGCCGTAGCCCACGTTGAGGGTCTGTGCCAGCAAGTCGCCGGCTGTTTCCCCCAGCGTAGTGGCGCAGATTTTCATCACCCAAAACAGCAGGGTAACCTCAGGAAGCTTCTTTAGGATGGTTTGCATCAGGTCAAGCAGTTAGTGGGCGCGCCAGCTCAGCGTCATGCCGGGGGTGCCGCTTCCAAAGTAAGTGGGGGCCACGTTCAGGCCCATCAGTGTCGGCTTGCGGCCCCAGCGGTTGCGGTGGGTAAGGTAGCCCAGGTGAGCCGATAGAATGCCGAAGCCCGCGCCGGCCACCACGTCGCTCTGCCAGTGCTTGTTGTTAATCATGCGCAAGGCGGCCACGCTCGTGGCAATGGTGTAGGCCCCGATGCCGTACCACTGGCTTTTGTCCCGGAACTCGGTGTGCACGATGCTGGCCGCCAGAAAGGCCTGCGCCGTGTGGCCCGACGGAAACGAAAGGTTGTCGGAGCCATCGGGCCGGGTTTCCTTGGACAGGAACTTCACCGCATACGTAGTGCTGAGCATAATTAACTCGCTTTTCAGCACCACCAGCCCGATGTTAAGCCGGTCGTCGCGCGACTCCACGCCGGAAACCAGTACAGCGCCCAACTCCAAATAAGGGGCGAGGATGAGAAAGTCATCGGTCCGGGTGCGGAAAGTGGGAAACACCTTGTGTAAGTCCCGATTAACCTCCTGATTGGTATAGAAGCCCCCACCGTTGAAAGTGTAGGCCCCATAGCCGATAAGCAGGGCCGGCACGATGCTGGCTTTCACCAACTTGCCCTGGTACCAGGGCTTGGCGGGTAGCAGTACTTCCGCTACCGGCTTCTCGAACTTATGCAGCGAATCAACGGCGGTTGAAGGCGGGTTCTGGGGGACTTGGGCTTGAGCAGGTAACGCGAGTCCGAGAATAATAACGGCACCCAAGGTGCGGCAAGAGGCCATGAAATTCATGTGTTGAGAGCTGGATTCTCCCAAACCTAGCGGGGGAATCTGGCGGAAATCTGGATTCAGGTGCCCATAAAAATGCTACGCGCTGTTCGTTGGCAAAGGAGTAGGGTTGCTGCATAAGCCGAGTACCTTTGCACCTCCTGGATGGTCAAACAGCCTCCTGCATCGGCTCGCCTGGATAAGTGCCGCAACGTGGCGTTTGCTGGTCGTGAAGCTGTTTTTGAGCATACTGCCCAAGGGCATAAATCCCTATTTTAGCGATTCAAATGATGAGGAGTGCTGTCCTTCGCCGTGCCAAGCTGAAAAGAACGTTTCAACTGCTGCTGAGCCTGGCTGTCGGGTTTCATGTACCGAGTGTTGCGGCTACAATGCATAAGGATGTAATACAACCTAGGCAGGTACATCCAGCCGATTCGCTACGCCCCCGCATCAGCCTGTACCAGGTGGCACCCGGGGTAAGCTATCAGTACGAGCGGCCCCGGCAGCTGCGTTGGCTGACGCATATTCCGCGGGATTTAGGGCAATTCCCCCGGTTTGCTTTCCGTTCCGAAAACGAGCTGCCGATTGCTGGTATTCTGGCGGGGTCGGGCGTGCTGTGGCTGGTTGACGAGCCCATTCTGCATGGGGCACAGGGTGTGGGCCGGCAGCTCGGGCTCAACGCGCGAAGCACGCAAAAAACCTTGGTGCATATTCCGTTCAGCTTGGGAGCGGTAAATCTGCCGTTTGAATTTAATGTGCCGGATAACCTGAACAGCACCTTCTATTACATCGGAGATGGCTGGACGCACTTGAGTGTGGCCACCAGTTTTTGGGTATATGGCCTAGTAAAGCGGGATAATCGGGCCGCCCAAACGGCTTCGCAACTGGGCACGGCTATCTTAAGCACGGGCCTGATGGTGCAAAGCCTCAAGCGTCTGACCGGCCGCCAAAGCCCCTTCGTGACGACGAAAGCCCGTGGCGAGTGGCACTTGTTTCCCTCGTACACCCGCTACCAAAGCCGGGTGCCTAACTACGATGCGTTTCCCACCGGGCATCTGGCCACGGCCATGGTCACGGTTACGGTTATCGCCGATAATTACCCGGAGAAGCATTTTGTGCGACCACTGGGCTACGGGCTGATGGGGCTGCTGGGCTACGCTATGCTCAATAACGGTGTGCATTGGGCCTCCGATTACCCGGTGGGCATTGCCTTGGGCTACGCGATGGCTAAAATTGCGGTGCGCAACGGCCGCACCCGCGTAGAGCAGAGCGCACCAGCAGGTACAGGCTTTCACACTTTGCCCAGGCCCCAGCCCTGGTATCGTCAGGCACACCTTTCTCCCTATAGCCAGGGGCCGTTTACAGGATTGAGTGCCACCTGGCAATTGTAGCGCAACGACAACGCGTGCGTACAAAGCACTCCATCACTGCTCATAACCAGTGGATGAGCCGCTAGCACCGGCTGCCCCTTGGGCTAGTAGTGGCGGTCGGCAACGGGGCGCCAACTCAACGTCAGACCAGGCGTGCCGCCGCCGAAATAAGCCGGCGCTACGTTAAGGCCCACCAGTAGGGGCTTGCGGCCCCAACGGTAGCTATGGGTAAGATAGGTGAGGTGAGCGGAGAAAATACCAATACCGGCACCGGCCAATACGTCGGCTTCCCAATGCTTGTTATTGATCATGCGTAGCACGCCTACGCTCGTTGCCACGGTGTAGGCCCCGATGCCGTACCACGGGCTTTTGTCGCGCAGCTCAGTATGGACAATGCTGGCGGCCAGAAACGCCTGCGCCGTGTGCCCCGACGGAAAGGCGTACGCCTGGCCATTGGGCCGGTCAATGTTGGTGAGCCGCTTCGTTATATGAACACTGGCTAGCATTATCGCTTCCGACTTGGCGATAAGCAGGAGCGTGTTTACCCGGTCATCATGCAGCTGTATGTTAAACGTCGACAGGATGGCCAAGCCTGCGTAGGGCGCAAACTGCAGGAAGTTGTCCGCCTGAGTCCGCCAGCCGCCCAGATGCTCCTCAATTTCTTCGCGCGCCTCAAAAGAGCTATACATTCCACTGCCCTGGATAGTACTAACGCCAAACCCAATCAGCACCGCGGGCACAATGCTGGCCCGTACCAGCTTGCGCTGGAAAAATGGTTTCGGTGCCTTGCCCTCCTCTGATTGGGGGATGTTTTCCTGTCTGAACAAGGAATCGGTCGGGGCCGATGGTGCCTTGTAGCCAGCCTGTGCCTGCAGGCCCCCGGGGACCCCAAGAAGAACGAAAGCGGTGACTACCGTGCGAAAAGTGATCCTAGAAGACATAAGTGGGCAGCGGGCGTGAAGTACTAGATCCGGGATGCCTTGTGACGCCCAGAGTACATTCAAATCTAGAAGGCAATTCTGGCGTAAATCTGGATCATCGGCCGGCGCCGCGACATGTATTCACCTACTCAAAGCCCCCAATTGCCTCATCGGTCTCGCTTTTGCGCGGCGAGCGGCTCGTCTGGTTCTGGCCGAAGCGGTAGGCAAAGCCCAGAAAGGCCATGCGCAATTCCCGCTTGAACCGGCTGTCGGTCAGCAGCCCCGGCCCGGTCAGGGTAAAGTCATAGCGCAATGTGTTGAATACGTCGGCCACGCGCAGGGTAAGGGAGCCCCGGTTGCCGAGCACAGTGTGCTTGGCAGCAACATCCACGTTGACGTTCTGCCGGCGCTGCCCCTGCGACGTATTGATGGGCGAGCGGTATTTCGGGGCCAGCTGCAGATCGAGCTTTCTGGTGGGCGAAAACGTGTTATTGAGCCGGGTAGCGTAGGCTTGACTGGCCGTGTGGATGGGCGTGCCGTCGAGGGAGGCTCCCCGGATGAGGCGGCGAAAAGCAGATGCCGTGCCGTTGAGCTTCCAGAAGGACGTAACCGGGGTAGCCCCGACCAATTCCAGGCCAACGGACGTTTCCTGGCCCAGATTCTGGCGGGTCGTGCTAGTCACTACGTCGCCGGTAAGCAGGTCGGTGAGCACCCGGCGAAAGCCTTGGGCAGTGTTGGTTTCGAGCCGGTAGAAGGCCGTGGCGTTGACCTGGCGCGAGTCGAGGCTTTCCTGATTGTCCTGCCGGTTGAAGCGCGGCTGCACGGCCAACGTCAGCGTTTGCTCCGGCGTGAGGGCATAGTCCAACCCCAGACGTAGGGCATGCGCGGTTTGGGTGGCCACTCCGGCGCGGTCCTGGCGCAGCTACAGGATAGTATCCAGTGTTGTCGTGGTCTGGTCGAGGAGCCCGGTGACGCGGCGCCGGTCACGCCAGAAGTCGTAGGAGCCGAAGGCGTTGAATTTGCCGTAACGGTAATTCAACTCCAACGACGTGTTGTACTTGCCGCCGGTGCCGGCCGTGGTGCTGGCCTGACCGTTGAGCCCGTCGCGCTTTTCCTTTTTGAGTACGATGTTGAGGATGCCGCCCGCCCCGGCGGCATCGTAGCGGGAGGAAGGGTTAGTAATGACCTCCACGTTCTGGATGGCGCTGGCCGGTAGCTGGTCGAGCGTCGTCGATGAACACCGTTACGCCGCTGGAACCGCGCAAACTCACGGCCCCGTTCTGGTCCACGCTGACCGAGGGCACGTTCTGCAGCACATCCAGGGCCGTGCCGCCGGTCACGGTCAAGTACTTGCTCACGTCAATCACCTTCTTGTCCAAGTTGCCGCTGAGCACCGGCCGCTCAGCCGTTGCCACCACGTCCTGTAGTTGGACGGTTGTGGCCCGCAGGCGCAGGGTGCCCAAGGCCAGGGTAGGCGCGGCGGCACTCAGGCGGCTGATCCGGCGGCCAGTGCGGTAGCCTACCACCGGGGCCCGCAGCGAATAGCTGCCCCAGGCTAGTTGCTCCAGGGCAAAAGCCCCGGTTTCAGAGGTTTGCGCCCCAGCCACGAAGCTCGAATCCTGGGCCCGCAGCAGCACCATGTTGGCATAGGGCAGCGGCTGGCCGGTAACCGCATCCAGCAGTGTGCCGCGCACCGCGCCGGTCTGGGCCTTCAATAGCAGAGGGCAGCCAGCTAGTAGTCAGACCAGCAGGATCAGCGAACGTACCCGTGTAAATACATCCATAGAAGTAAATGGCAGAGGGCAGGCCCGGACGGGGCCTGCCCTCTGGTGGACACCCTGTTTCTTCGGGAAGCTCCCCGCACACAGGTTTATTTCTTGACTTCCGTGCCGTCGGCGTTAAAGAGCACGTCGCGCTTCTTGCCCGCCCGGCTTACTTCGGCCTCGTAGATAGTGGTGCCGGTGGCCGTTACGATTTTGGCCGCCTCGGTCACCTTGTAGCCCTTGTACTGAGTAGTCAGGGCGGTGCGCACGGGAGCAGGCAGTTGGGAAACAGCCAGTTCAGTTTCTGTTTCCAGCAGTGTGCCGGTGGGCGTAATTACCACCGACAGTTCCTTATCGCCCTGCTCGTAGCCGGCTTCGTAGTTGGCGTCTTCCTTTTCCCACTTCACGCCCTTGGCGGTGGGATGGGCCTTCTTGAAGGTGGCTACGGCGGCGGCCGGCACTTGCTTTTCAGCTAGCTTCTGGGCGTGGACGGAGAGGGCGGCCAGCGGCAGCAGGGCCAGCAGCAACAGGTACTTTTTCATAGATTAAAGAATTAAGGGAACGGATGCCGCAAACCTACCTACCCATTCTGTCGGCATTCTGGCGCATGACCTTTTTTAGCAGCTGCCTTTTTCAGGGTTGTATACACCAGAAGCGGGCAACATGTCAGGATGTAGTATATCCAAGAGTTACCGCCAACTGAGTGGGAGAACTTTGAACTGCCCGCCGGCCATCGTGAGCCGCTGCAGGTGATTGAGCGTTTCGGTCACGCCTTCGCGGCTAAAACGGTCCAGCGCCCAGAACAGTATCACCTCAACTCTTCACTGATGGGCATCCGCGAAGAGCTGCTGAAATTGAGGCCGCTCGGCAGTGCCGCCGCTTTCCTGGTCGGTGTACTCTTTATAAATAATGTAGCCCAGCTACTGGGCGAAGTCGCGTAGCTTCCGAAGCTGGGTTTCGTTGGTCTGCTCTTTACCCCTCGTGCTGACGCGTGCGTAAATCGCGGTCCTCATAAAAGGATGAATTGATGGGAGAAGGGCATTCGCAAAACGACTGTTTCTCGAACGTCTTTAGCACCGACCTTGCCGGTACTGAGAAAAGCGTTTTAGCGGTTGATTATGGGGAGGGTTTTTCGAACGCTTCTTTCGACCCGCGTGCCGGGTGATTTTTGACCCGCTACCGCCTGCTTTCTGGAACTCACTTTCGGAGTATTCGATAGACTATATACTCTTAGCGGGAATTTCTGTTCCTACTCTAGTGCTACCCCCGATAGATGGCATCCGTGTACAGCAGCCCTGCCATCCGCTCATCCCCGACATCCTGCTTGCTAGGGCGAACGGGCTAAACGCCGGCGCATTCGTCAGGCTCGTCCGCATCAGCCTAACACCCACCCTTACTCAAGAAGCGGCTATATGCTCTCGAATACGGGCGCTTTTGCTGCGATACCGCAGCCATCCCGCAACGCCCACCCCCACCCCCACCGGGACGAGTAGGGCACCGACCCAGACGTAGACATGGTCCCGAAAAAACTGCATCAACGAAAAACCGGCAAGAATAAGCGTCAGCGCCGAGCGTACGTAGGCCAGCAGGGTACGCTCGTTGGCTAAGCGGGTACGCTCCAGCGCCAGCCGGTCGCGTAAGTCGAGTGGCAGGGAAGAGTCAATCGATGGAGGCATTGGAAATACGCAGGTGAATGCAACGCCATACGCAGTTTTTTACGGGAGTGTCTACCACGCAACCTCATCGGTTCAGCATATTTGAGCGTATTTGAGGGCATGACTACCCCCACTTTAATTATTCTGATTGGGTTCCTGATTTTTTTAGGCCACTACCTGGCGCAGCTATTCGATAAAACAAAAATTCCGGATGTCGTGGGCCTCATGCTCGTGGGAGCCCTGATCGGACCAGTCTTTCACTTGATAGAACCGGCCACATTTGGCCGGGCCGGGCGGGTGTTTTCCAACCTGGTGCTCGTGTTCATTTTGTTTGAAAGCGGCCTGGAGGTCCGCTTTGAGCAGTTGCGAGCCGCGCTGCGCGGTACCTTGGGACTTACCACGCTTAACTTCATCGTGACCAGCCTGCTCGTGGCAATCCTGGGACAGCTGTTCGCCGGTCTGGACTTTCTGAGTGCGCTGATTTTGGGTACTATTCTGGGTGGCACGTCCTCCGCGGTCGTCACCACGCTGGCTCGCAAAGTGACTATCCTGCCCCAAACGTCTACGACGCTGGTTATGGAATCGGCGCTGAGCGACGTGTTTACCCTGGCCATTCCCATTGCCCTGATCAGCTTCTACACCGGCTCCTCGCTCAATGTAACCAGTCTGGTTAGTCATCTAGCCTCCTCGCTGGTCGTGGCCGTGCTGGCCGGGGTCGGCAGCGGCTACCTATGGTCCTTGCTGCTGAATCGGGTGCCCACGCTGCTCATGACCCGTTTTTCTACCCCCGCCTTCGTCTTTATCCTCTACGGATTGGTAGAGATGCTCAAATTCAGCGGACCGATTGCCGTACTATTTTTTAGCATTACTCTGGGCAATGTGGCCCTGTTGCGCCCCAACCGTCTGCGGCAGTACCTGCCCGCCCGACACGTAGAGCTGACAGCTATGGAAAAGGACTTCTTCGCTGAGATTGTCTTTCTGCTGCGCACGTTTTTCTTCGTGTACGTGGGTATGTCCTTTGTGCTCGACAACGGCTACCTAATCGCTTTGGGCGTGGTCATAGCCGTGCTGCTGTTCCTAGTCCGCATTCCGGTGGTCCTCGCTACCGCCGATAAGTACACGCCGCAGTTTGACATGGCTTTCATGAGTGTAATGATCCCCAAAGGGCTTGGCGCGGCTGTGCTGGCCACGCTGCCGGCCCAGCGCGGCATGCCCAGCGGGTCTACCATCCAAACGCTCACCTTCGCGGTGATTATGGCTACGACTGTGTTGTGCACTGTCTTGTTCTTTCTGGTTGAAAAACGTCGCCTGCTCGGATTCTACGGCTGGTGCTTTGGGCGGTACCGTCCACTGGATGCCACGCAGGTAACCCCTCCGCCCGACTGAGTTCTTGCTTTACTGAACTTCGGGTCCCCTGCTCCACCCACCACCAAGGGCCCGATACAGGTCGATCAGTAGCAGGAATTGCTCGCGCCGGATGCCGGTCAGGTTTAATTCCGCGTCCAGCGCCGTGCGTTGGGCCGTTACGACCTCTAAGTAATTGGCATAGCTGGCCGTATACAGGTCGTTCGATATGGCGACGGCTGTCGTCAACGCTTGTACTTCCTGTTGGCGCAGCTCGTAGGCCCGCTGGTAGTTTTCAATACCCCGCAGGTTGGTCGTAACTTCCGCAAAACCAGTCTGTATCGCCCGCTGGTAGCCCACATAGGCAGCCTGCTGCTGCGCTGCGGACTGTCGGTAGCTCGCCTGGAGCAGCGAGCGGTTCAACAGTGGAGCCGACACCCCGGCCAGCAGCCCGAAGGCCAGAGAGCCCGGCGTGGAAAAGAGCAGAGAGGCTTTGTACGCATTCACTCCCAGGTAAGGAGACAGGGTGAGTGCGGGCAGAAAGGCCGCGCGGGCGGCAGCCACATCGGCACGGGAAGCCACCAGCTCCAACTCGGCCTGCTGCACGTCCGGGCGCCGCAGCAGCATGGAAGCCGGCAGTCCGGCCGAGATGGCGGGCAGCGCTTGATCCCGTAAGGGGGCGCCCCGCTGGATGGGCTGGGGATAGCGGCCCAGCAGGCGGTTGATTTCGTTTTCGGCCACGACTACCTCTTGCTGGGTTTCCGCTTCCAGGCTACGGGTCCGCAGCAGTTGGGCCAGAAACTGTTGCACGGCCAGCTCGGTGGCCCGGCCACCGAGCTTCTGCACCCGCACGATTTCCAGGGCCCGCTCCTGCAACTGCTCGTTCTTGCGCAATACCTCCAGCTGGTTGTCCAGGGACAGTAGCTCATAGTATAACCGCGCCACTTGGGCCACCAAGGCTGTTTCGACCAAACGGCGGCCCTGCTCGGTGGCCAGCAAGCGGGCAAAAGCGGCCTGCCGCCGACTGCGTAACTTCCCCCACAGGTCGATTTCCCAGGCGCTGCGCACGCCCAAAAAGTAGTCGGGTGCCACGGATGGGAGCACCTGCCCGTCGTTGGTGGCATTGTAGCCTGTCCCACTCAAGGTAGCAAACCGGTCGTAGCTGGCTGCTGCCACGGCGTTCACACTGGGCAGCAGCGCGCCGCGGGCGGCCTGCACGCTGGCCCGGGATATTTCCACCCGCTGCACGGCGATACGTAAATCCGGGTTGGCCCGGATGGCCGTGTCCAGCAGGGCGACCAGGCTGGGGTCGGTAAAAAACTGCCGCCACGAGCGGGTGGCACTGCTGGCGGTATCGGTAGCAGCCGTGCCGAAAGAGGTGGGAATAGGATTGCTGCGGGGTTCAACTACCGGGGTTGCTACCTTACAGCCGCCGAGCAGCAAAGCCAAGCCAACCACCACCGGCAGCGTCCGCCGAAGCCGAGGCAAAAGGGAGTCAGGCAAACGAAAAGCACTCACGAACTTCATACAGTAGAATTAGACGGCGGCGTGGACAGGCTCCGCGGCTACGGCGGCCGGCAAAGGCTGTGGCGTGTTGCGCTCTTGCTTTTTGTCCCGAGAGAACAGCACGTACAGGCCGGGAATGAGCACCACGCCGAACAGGGTGCCGATAAGCATGCCGCCCGCCGCAGCCGTACCGATGGAGCGGTTGCCCATGGCGCCCGCGCCCGTGGCGATGCAGAGCGGAATCAGGCCCGCTACAAAGGCAAAGGAGGTCATCAGAATCGGCCGCAGCCGCGAGCGTGCCCCTTCCACGGCGGCTTCCAATGCCGAGAGTCCCTGTTGGCGGCGCAGCACGGCAAACTCAATGATCAGGATGGCGTTTTTGCCCAGCAGACCAATGAGCATGACCAGCGATACCTGCGCGTAAATGTTGTTCTCCAGGCCCAACAGCTTCAGGGCCAGGAAAGCACCGAAGATGCCGGTAGGCAAACTTAGCAGCACCGGCAGCGGCAGCGTGAAGCTCTCGTACTGGGCGGCCAGCAGCAGGTAGACGAATACGAGCACAATGCCGAACACGTACAGCGCCTGGTTGCCCGAGATAATCTGCTCGCGGGTCATGCCGCTCCATTCGAAGGTGTAGCCGCGGGGCAGCTCTTTGGCTGCTACCTGCTCAATGGTACGAATCGCATCCCCGGACGAGAAGCCCGGCGAGGTATCCCCGTTGAGCGTAGCCGAGGTGTACATGTTGTAGCGGGTGAACTGCTCGGGTCCATATACCCGTTCCAGGCGCACGAAGGTAGAGTAGGGCACCATTTCGCCCCGGTCGTTTTTCACATACAGGCTCAGAATGTCTTCGGGCTTGGTGCGGTAACCCGGCAGGGCCTGCACCATCACCTTGTACATCTGCCCGAAGCGGATAAAGCTGGCCGCGTAGTTCGAGCCCATCAGGGTTTGCAGCGTGCGCATGGCCCGGGCCACGGTCACGCCCTTTTTGGCCGCCAGATCGGGGTCGACGTGAATCAGATACTGCGGGAACGTGGGGTCAAAGCCGGAGAAGGTATTCTCAATGGCCGGGGTCTTGTTTAAGGCCGCAATGAAGCGCTTGGCCACCGCGTTGGTCTGATGCAAATCGCCGCTGCCCGTACGGTCGAGCACCCGCAGATCGAAGCCGCCGGCGTTCCCAAAGCCGGGTACGGTGGGCGGGGTAAAAAACTGAATCTGCGCCCCCGTGATATGCTTGGTCTTAGCCCGAAGCTGGTCCATGAGCTCCGTCACGGTTTCCGGGCGCTTATCCCAGGCTTTAAGGTTGATCATTCCCATGCCGTAGGAAGCCCCGGCCACGTCGTTCATCAGGCTGTAGCCCGCCAGGGTCGAAATGGATTCTACCGGCTTGAGCGTTTGCGCCACCTGCTGCACCTGGTCCAGCACGCGCTGGGTGCGCTCGACGGTAGCGCCGGGGGGCGAGGTGACGTTCACGTACACCATGCCCTGATCTTCGCTGGGAATAAAGCCCGTGGGTAGAATGGCATTCACGCCCCAGGTGGCCGCGAAGAAAAACAGCAGCAGCCCGACCGTTACCAGCCGGCGGGAGGCCAGGGCCCGCACCAGGGTTTGGTACCGGCCGGCAAAGGTCTCGTAGCGGCGGTTGAACCCGGCAAAAAACCGACCCAGAAGTCCTGTTGGCCGCTCGTCAGCTTCGTGTGTATCTCCCTCAATGGCGGGAGTTGGCTTGAGCAGCAACGCACACAGGGCCGGGGTCAGTGTCAAGGCATTCACCCCCGAAATGACGATGGAAATAGCCAGGGTCAGCGAAAACTGCCGGTAGAACACGCCCACCGGCCCGCTCATGAAGGAAACAGGGATAAATACGGCCGACATCACCAGGGTGATGGCCACGATGGCCCCGCTGATTTCGCGCATGGCTGCCAGCGTCGCATCCATGGCCGAGAGATGTTCTTCGTGCATTTTGGCGTGCACGGCTTCGACGACTACAATGGCATTATCCACCACAATGCCAATGGCCAGCACCAGGGCAAACAGGGTAAGCAGGTTGATGGAGAAGCCTAGCAGCTGCATGAAAAACAAGGTGCCTACCAGCGCCACGGGCACGGCCAGGGCCGGAATCAGGGTGGAGCGCCAGTCCTGCAGGAACAGGTACACCACGACGAACACCAGTAGAAACGCCTCGAACAGCGTGCGGACTACTTCGTGGATACTCGCGTCCAGAAAGCGGGAGACGTCGTAGCTGATGGTGTAGCGCATACCGGGCGGAAAGCTGGTTTTCTGCAACTCCGCCATCCGCTGCTTTACCTGCGCAATGACATCGGAAGCGTTGGAACCCGGCAACTGCTTGAGCATGATGGCAGCTGACGGCTTGCCGTTGGTTTTGGACAGCATCCGATAGGTCTGCACGCCAAATTCGACGTCCGCGACATCCTTAAGGCGCAGCACGGAGCCGTCGGGGTTGGCGCGCACCACGATGTTGCGGTACTGCTCAGGCTCGAAGAGCTTGCCAGTATAGCGCAGCACGTACTGCAGCACCTGGGGGGAACGGCCCGAGCTTTCCCCGGTGCGGCCGGGAGCTGCCTCTACGCTCTGGGCCTGGATGGCGGCCACTACCTCGTCGGCGCCGGCGCGGTAGGCCAGCAGGCGGTCGGGCTTGAGCCACACGCGCATGGCGTACTCGCGGTTGCCCATGATTTCGGCCAGGCCCACGCCCTTGATGCGCTTGAGCTCCTGCAGAATGTTGATGTCGGCGAAGTTGTAGATGAACTTCTCGCCCACGGCCGCGTCATCGCTCACGACGTTGAGGTAGAGCAGCATGCTGTTTACCTCCTTTTCAGTGGCCACGCCGGCCTTGATGACTTCTTCGGGCAGCTCGTCGATGACGGTGGTCACGCGGTTCTGCACGGCCACGGCGGCCAGGTCCGGGTCGGTGCCTACCTCGAAGAACACCTCAATGAGGGTGGTGCCGTTGTTGGTGGTCACCGTATTCATGTAGGTCATACCCGGTACGCCGTTAATGGCCCGCTCCAGGGGCGTGGCCACGGCCTTGGCGCAGACCTCGGCATTGGCGCCATTATACTTGGCGCGCACCGTCACGGAGGGGGGCACGATGTCGGGGAACTGGGTAACGGGCAGCGTGTAGAAGGCTCCCACACCCAGTAGGGTAATAAAGAGGGAGATGACCAGCGAGAGCACCGGCCGGCGGATGAAGATTTCGAACATGGGGCTTGCGAATGGAAGTGACTACTCGGCTGCGACCAGCATGCTGCTCAGGGCAACCGGCCGGGCCGTGATGCGGGCCCCGTCGCGCAAATCCTGAATGCCTTCGCACACCACCTGCTCGCCGGCTTTGAGACCCGACTTGACCACGTAAAAGGCATCCAGGCGGGCCTGGGGCTCGAAGTTTTTCTGGTGTACCACGCCCTGCGTATCGACCACGTACACGTAGTTTTTGTCCTGCTGCTCAAACACGGCCTTCTGCGGTACCAGCAGGGCATCAGACACGGCATTGCCCAAGCGTACTTTGCCGGTAGCCCCATGTTTGAGCAGCTGTCGGGGGTTGGCAAAACGGGCCCGGAAGGCAATGGAGCCGGTGGAGGCCTGGAACTGCCCGTCCACGCTTTCAATCGTACCCGGCGGCGAGTAGAGCGAACCATCGGCCAGCAGCAGGCGCACCGCACTGGCCCCGACTACGTCCTGGGCCCGGGTTTTGACATACTCCAGGTACTCGGCCTCCGACACGTTGAAGTAGGCAAACAAGTCCCGTGTGTCCGAGACGGTCGTCAGCAGGGTACCATCCGCAATCAGACTGCCTACCTTGAGCGGCTCGCGGTTAACAATGCCGTCAAAGGGTGCCCGAATCAGCGTGTAGGAAAGCTGCAGTGCGGCATTAGCAGCGGCCGAGCGGGCCTCCTCAATACTGGAATGGGCGGCGCTGAGCTTGGCTTCGGCTACGTCCAGCTCGGTTTTGGTGATGATGTTTTTCTCCGTGAGCATGCGCACCCGGTCAAGCTCCAGGCTGGCTACCCGGGCCTGGGCCTGGGCATTACTAAGCATGGCGCGGGCGCGGGCCAGACGGGTCTTGTACTCGGCATCATTGATGCGAAACAGGGCCTGTCCCTTCTTCACGGCCTGTCCCTCATCCACGTAAATCTGTTCCAGAAAGCCGGGCACCCGGGCCCGGATTTCCACGTTGCGCACAGCCTGAATGTCGGCTACGTAGTCGTGGGTGAGTACCGTGTCGCGGGCCGCCAGACGGGTTACCGGGAGGGAGGGAATGGTTTCAGCATCCCCCCCCGTATCGGCCTGCGACTGGGTGCCACAGCTGCCTAACCCAAGGGCCAACAGCGGAATAGCTAAAGTAAAGTTTCGGGCGAAATGGCGTAGTAGCATGGAGCAAAAGGCGCTAAGTAGATGACGCACGGTGAGCTCCAAAAGTGGTCTTCCGACATTAGGACCACATTACAGGGGAATTAAAAATCATTAAATGGATGTATCCGCTACGCCGCTGAGCGTTTGTTGCGTGAGCAGCTATGCTAGTTAAAGGGTAAGGCCGATGGCACAAAGGCGGTACGGCAGGCATCTTCGGCCCGACGGCAAGCCTCCGTGCAGCTGCGACACTGCTCGTGACTGAATTGGCAACACTCATCTGCGCAGACCCGGCAGAGTTCGGCACATTCCCGCAGGATGTGCGCCGTGTGCTCTGCTTGGCGCATGACAAAGGCCGCTGCCAGGCGGCACAGGTCAGCGCAGTCCCGGCTAAGCTGTACGCTGCGCAGTTGCAGCAACGACTCTGCGTGCACCATTCCAGCGGCTGCCTGGCACTCACACGCGGCAATACAAGCATTAAGAGCATCTAAGACATGTTGTTGGCGGGGCAGCATAGCCATTTAGGTAAGGAGGTGTGGGGAGAGTAGTAGACAGAAAGAGCACAGAGCACTACGAGGAAAGCGTACTGCGTAATAAATTACGTGAGGCCACGGCGACCATCCCAAGGCATAGGGAAGGAAGCAGCCGTAAGCCCCTTCTTTTATGTGGCGACAACCCACCCACTGCCTGCCGCTGCAACGGCCTTTCGCAGTGGATGAGCGGCGCCACACCTGTCCATTAGCAGCTGGCGGACCGCCAGCGCTTTGCCAGCTTAGTGTCCGGATTGTGCACGAAGTATCGCAGCCGACATTAGCAGTAGATTACCGCCGAATTAAAAAACATTAAAGCTGGTCGGAGCTAGCAGAGTTCATAATACGCGCCAGCGAGTCAGGCCGCGTCGCATAACCCCGCTGGCACTTGGCCAGCTCACTGCGCACCTGGGCTAGCTCCATCTCCGTTACGGTGACGGGTAGCCCGGCTTCGAGTTCGTAATTCATAGACTGATCCGTCTGCTGCTTTAAAAAGAAGAAGTTGAGCAGCATTGATAGTACCAGGGCGCCCAGCAAGAGGCCGAGCAGCAGGCGATTTCGGTTTTCCCGTTCCATGGCGTGGTGCGTGAAGTACCCACAAAAGAGCGCCGCCAACATTAAAACGGCATGAATGCAGGATTATTAATAATTAAGCCGGCCCTACCGGTAGAAGTACAAGTGCCGTCGTGCCAATTCCCTCCGTTGAGTCCAGGGTAATAGTCCCGCCGTGCAGCTGTACAATTTTGCGGGTCAGGGCAAGGCCAATGCCATACCCAGGGCGGTCACGCCCGTTCGCGGCCCGATACAAGGGCTCGAACACATGTGAAAGAGCATCTGTAGCAATGCCGATTCCTTCATCTTTTACTGTGAGCTGCAGATGCGTAACGGACCGATAGCCCAATGCAACCCGCACCGATGTGGCGGAGTATTTACACGCATTATCCAGTAGGTTCACCAGCGCTGTGGAAAGCAGATGCGCATTACCGGCTACGACAAACAAGTCTTCGATGTCCTCCGGCATGTCTCCATACTCCAGGTGCAGATTCTGGGTTGGATAGGTAGCCGCCACCGTCTGCATGGCCCGTGCCAGGCACTCATCCAGGCGCACTGGCTCCCGGCAAAAGGCCGCCTCATCCGTTTTGGCCAGAGCTAATAAGCCATTGGTCAGCGCAATCACCTTTTTAAGTTCTTCCACGGCCGACGCTTGGCTGCGCTTGGCTTCGGCTAAGTCCTGATCATAGGCCAGGGACGTTTCCAGCGTACCCAACAGGGTAGCCAGGGGGGTGCGTAGCTCATGGGAGGCATGGGAAAGAAAGCTTTTCTGCATTTCGAATGCCTGCTCCACCCGCGTCAGCATCTGATTGAAGGTAATGGCTAAGTGCGCAATTTCATCGGTGCCGTTGCCCTCGTCGACCCGGGTGCCCAGCCGACTGGCCGTAATATTTTCTACTTGCGTGACCACCCGGGCAATGGGGCGCAATGATTGGTCGGCGAAGTACCACCCAGCCAGCACAATCAGTACCAGGCCGCCGATATTGCCGACCAGCAGGATCAAGCGCAGCTTTTGCAGCTGCTGAAACCCATAGTCATCCCGACCCGCGGCAAACAGGCGATAGGGTTGCCCTTTAAATTCCTGGTAGATGCCGACGGCCTCCAGCGACCCATCCCGAAAGCGGATGGGGCCTCCAGTCTGCACCCGGGCCAACTGGGCGGAGTTCGACTTCTGGCTGAGCGTATCGGCGCTGGTATACAGCAACCGGTCCCCGGGGCCATAGATACTAACGCGCTCCTCGGGAATGGTTACCAAGTCACGCCGCCGAAACGGGCGCACATTCTCCAGGGTCGGAGACTGCCGCAGCACCAACCGGGCCGTCATCACGGCTTTGCCGGCCAGGCGGTCCGCAAAGCGCTGCTGGCGGGAGGTGGCGTAGAAATAATAGATAAAGCCGGACAGGGAGAGCTGAATAACGAGCACCAACAGGGTAAAGCGCAGGATCAGCTTGTTGCGAATCAGCATAGCCGCTAGCCTTCGCGCAGCACGTAGCCCATGCCGACCACCGTGTGAATCAGCTTGATGTCATAGCCCTTGTCCAGCTTTTTGCGCAAGTGGCTCACGTACACGTCAATCACGTTCGTGTTCGTATCGAAATTCAGCTCCCAGACCCGCTCGGCAATATCCACCCGGGTGATGATTTTGCCCCGGTTCAGCAGCAAATACTCCAGCAGCGAATACTCCTTCGTGGTCAGATCAATGCGCTGCCCGGCCCGGACCACACTTTTTCGGTCCAGATCCAGTTCCAGATCTGCCAGGCGCAGTACGCGCTGCCCGGCCGCGGACTCTCCGTAGCGCCGGGTCAGCACCCGGGTCCGCATCAGGAGCTCTTTAAACTCAAAGGGTTTGGCCAGGTAATCATCGGTGCCCGCCTCAAAGCCCATCACCTTGTCATCTAAGCTATCCAGCGCCGTGAGTAGAAGCACGGGTTGGTGGGGGGCCTGTTGTTTGAGTAGGCGGCACAGCTCAAAGCCATTGATGTGGGGCAGGTTGACATCCAGGATAACCAGGTCATAGACCTGCTTTTGGGCCAGTGACAGTCCCATGCGGCCATCGTAGGCAACTTCGAGCTCATAGCCTTCATTCTCAAAGCCCTTTTTGACAAAGGATGCCAGCTTGGGCTCGTCTTCAACCAAGAGTAATTTCATGCGGCGCGCGTTATTTCCGCCGGATCCAGCACCCGCGGTGCATACCCATACGGATTTGCGGGCCAGCGGCCGGCCCGTAAGGTGACCCACAACCCGACGGCGATCAGGGGAAGGCTCAGCAGCTGGCCCATATTCAACGGCATGCCCTGTTCAAAGGCTGATTGGTTTTCCTTCAAAAACTCGATTCCGAAGCGAAAACTAAACAATAGCACCACGAATAAGCCAAACAGCAGGCCCCGTGGCGTATACAGGCGGTAGTGCCGCCACAGACTATACAGCAGCCCCAGCAGCAGCAAGCAAAACAGGGCTTCATAAATCTGGGTAGGATGCCGGGGCACTTGGCCTAGCTGTGGATCGCGCACAAAGCGAAAAGCCCAGGGCACCTGGGTCGGGTGGCCTACAATTTCGGAGTTCATCAGGTTGCCCAGCCGGATACACATACCTCCTATGGCCACCACAATGACAATACGGTCCAATAGCCAGAGATAATCGAACTGGTTGCGGCGGCTGAATACCCAGACGGCCAGCAGAATTCCGAGGGTCGCGCCGTGACTGGCCAAGCCTCCTTCCCATATCTGCAGGATCTCCACCGGATGGGCCAGATAATAGCTAGGGTCATAAAAAAGGCAATGTCCCAACCGGGCGCCAAGCACTGTACCTACGACCATATACCCCGTTAAGCTGTCTACCCAGTTTACGTCAACCTTTTCCGTTCGGAAGATGTGCCGCAACAGCCAGGCTCCCAACGCAAAGCCGCTGGCAAACAGAAGTCCGTACCAGCGTAGCGTAAGCGGGCCTAGCTTAGCAATAACGGGAGAGACATCCCAGATCAGATAAGCAAGCATGGCTTGGTGGGGGCAGATGGGAAAAGAACGGACAAGTGGTGGCAACTGGAATAAAAAGCCGGTAAAGGGAACGCCATTCGCCAGTACTCCTTGCCAAAGCATGTGCTGCTCTACTCGTGGCGTAATACGGAGAGCCTATAAACGGCTCTTTTGAAAAAGCATACCCAGCCGGAAAGAAAGCCCTTCTGCTCGTAGTATCACCCTCATAAATAGGCAGATACGCGAACCAAAAAGGGGTTGCGGGAAAGGGCATCCGCCTGGTGCCTACAGGGCAGTCCGTAAGTGGTCTGATCGTGGACCTGGTAGCGTTGCCCAGTGCTAATTGTATCGCCACACCGAGCAACGCCTTTAGGGAACCGTGGGTGTGACCACGGCTGATGCTGCTACACCTACAATGGACCTGAACTTCCATGAAGGCGTCAACAACATGGTAGCAAAGCACCTGCTTGGACATTACGATAACATGAACGCCACATTAAAAGACATTAAAAGCTTTTGATGAAGCCTGAGCTTACCTCACCTTTAGATGCTCGAGCAAGCCGGAAGGGATCATAGCAGCCTTGCGTACGAGTCACCACCATTAGCTATTATTATGTCTGCTCGGGAAATACAGCAGCCCTTTGAACCAACGTGCACCCAGGGCAGGTCCCGCGTTCTGTTCCTGCTGCAGGGCGAGTTGACTACTGTGTCAAGTCCCCCTGCACGGCGCGGTCCACAGTCCATAACACAGCTGGCCCGGGTAGTACGCCACACGGCTCCTGGTATCGCGGTAGCCAGCCGTCGTGGCCTGATCTTACTGGGCGCTGGCGTACTGAGCCTGCCAGGGTACAGCCAGAATGACACGCCCACCCTATCCCAGCCCTTAGTACCGACGGCTCCGCCCATTGTGCTGACGCTAACGGGTGGCCTGGGGTCTCCCTATGGGTATGGGCTGGACCTGGGCTACAGCCTGACGAAGCAGTTGGAAACTACTGTTGGGATGGGGTATGATGTAAGTGGCTGGAAGGTTGGAGCCGGGGCGCGCTACTTTCTGTTTAGTTCTCCGGAACAGAAAATAGCCTCATTCATCGGCACTAACTTAGCTTACTCGGGTGGCCGAGAGGACGTACTTGTACAGTCAGAAGCAGCCCACGGTAATAGCATTAAAGAGACGGCTCACATTCGTATCCACTCCTGCTTGGTGGGTAGGGTACGAGTTGGAGCCCGCTGGCAACCTAGCCGGCGATGTAGCATTCTCACAGCCCTAGGCCATGGCCTGACCTTCGGAAAGGACCCTATTCAATACATAAGCTCGGCCGTACCCTCTGCAAACCTGCAGCAGGTAGCCAAAAGCCGGAGCCCCGGCAGTGTAGAACTATCCATCGCTGTCTCCGTCCGGCTTGGCCCTTAATCACTTTGCTTCGAACGCAAGCTAGCTACGCAGCATCTAAGAATAGAAAGCGAAGGCCTTTCGCAAAACGGATGCGCTTCGGTTCTTTTTAATTTCTTCTTTTCGCTTAGCGGCACACCGCCTGATAGAGCAACCCTAGTTACCCCATGACTGCGACTACTTCCACTACCTCATCGACCCATTTGACGCGTCCTACATCTTTGGAAGAGAGGCGCAAGCAGCTTGCCGTCTCCATTGCCGCTTATATAGCTACCCAGCAAGCATTCGAACAAGTCCGACAAGCTTTCTATCAACAAAAGCAACTACCGATTGCAAGTGAGCAATTAGCTATACTTATTCCGATTAGGGAAAAAGACAGTTCTGCTAACAAGAATTGAATAGCGGTAGTACTTGCTCTATCCGCTCATGCCAAGTGAGTTGGCAGAATGGTGGCAAGAAATAGTCCCCGTTCAGGATCACTGGCCCGCCGGCAAGGCAGGGTGTAGTGGCCAGCGCTGGAACATGCTCCATCCTTGTGGCAGTTGAGCAACTTTTTGTTTCTTGTTAGCAGGAGAAGAAAAGCAGGTCTATTCGCTCACCAACGCGGGCAGGTTGACGGCTGCTTTTGGGGCCACGATGACGCGGTCAAAGGCCGGGCCGGAGGGGTGCAGGTCACCAAAGGCAACGCGCTGCACCGGGCCCAAGGCCTGGCCCATGGCGTTGCCTTTGGCATCGGTATGCACAGTAGTTAGGGCGTAACTGCGGGCGTAGGGTGCCTGGGTTGAACTGGTCAGGTAAATATCATAGTCCGTATTCGGAGAAAGCGCACGCAGGGTAAACGTGGCCAGATCCACCAAGCCTTCCGAGCGCACATTCATGGTACCTGCGGCAGGACCGGTCGTGGGCGGCCTCAGGTTTCGCACCAGCGTGGGTGTGTCGAGCAATTGCTGACTGAGGTTGGCCGTGCTGGTCACGCCCGAGGGCACCGCATTGGGCACGTATAGCAAGGCCATGGGCGCCTGACCAACTTTTATTTTGCCCAGCACCTGGTTGGTAGTCGTGCTCACAGCTACTGCCGAGTCGCCGTTTTCCAGGCCCACGTACACCCGGCTGCCATCGCCCGCAGGCCAGATGCCGTGCGGGTTGGCCCCCACGGGGATGGTTGCGAGCTGCTTAAAGCCTGGCTCGCGGCTATACACCTTTACCACGTCTTCGCCGCCCACGGTTACGTAGGCAACCTTACCGGTGGGCAAGTCCACCGTCGTGACGTGGTTAGTGATGGGCCCGGTCGAAAGCACCCCGCTGATGGTGAGCGTCTTGGTGTCGAGAACGGAGACCTTGCCCACATCCTTATGCGTAAACCAGATTTGCTGCCCATTCTTGGTCGGAAAGATGTTAGGCGAGAACGGGCTTGCCACCGGAATGCGCTTGATGATTGTATAGGTAGCCACATCAATCACCGCCAGTTCAGGCGAGAAGCTGGAGCACACAAAGGCGCGCTTGCCATCGGGACTGAAGGCCACCTGGCCAGGCCCGTTGGCCACCGGAATCCGGCGAATTTCGCGCAGGGTAGTCACGTCAATCACCGATACATAGTCCTCGCCGCGCACCGTCACCCACACCTGTTTGCCGTTGGGCCGGAAAGTGGGCTCGTGCGGGGCCCGGCCCACGTACACGCTGCCCTTGATCGTATTCGTAGCCGTTTCCAGAAAGGTGACGTTATTGGAGCCCACCGATACGACGGCCAGCAGCTTGTGGTCAGGCGAGGCGCCTAGGCCGTGCACCAGGGCCTGCCCCCGGTAGAGAGCTGACAGTACATCGGGCTGGGGCTTGCCCAGAATCACCTGGCCTAACAGCTTGTTATCGGCCGGGTCGATGACGGCAACGGTATTCGAAATCTGGTCGGCGGTATACACCCGGTCGCGGTGGCTTACGGCTTGGGCGTGGCTGGATAGGGCACTGCTGAGCAGTATCCCAGCAAGGAAGTATTTCATCACAAGAAGGGTTTAGTGGTGCGAATGAGCCGGCGAGGCCGGCACCGCGCTGGTCGTAGGCACCGGGTGCTCGCGCAGCCAGGCCTGCATCTGCTGAATTTCGACCTGCTGCTCGGCGATGATGCTCTGCGCCAAGCGGCGCAACGCGGGGTCCTTGCCGTAGAGCAGCTGGAGGCGGGCCATGTCTACCGCACCCTGGTGGTGGGGCACCATCATGGCCGCAAAGCTGGCATCGATGTCGGTGGGACTGGCCCCATCCATGCGGCGCATGCCCTCGTCCATTACGACCATTACTGAGTCCATGCCGCGCTGGAAAGCGAGCACTGGGCTACCCGGCGCCGCAACGGCTTGCATTGACTTGCCCGCCGTCGTGGCATGGCTCATGGCAGCCATCTGGTGCTGGTGCTGGTGCTGAGCTTGAGCGGCCGGCGTGGCCCCGAGCAGCAGGCCCGCAAGGAGGAGTTTGTTTCGCATGATTGTCTGGCAGCCAACGGCTTGTTAGTTGACAATCAAACATACGAGGAGCGATACACCCCTGCCAGTCCCTGCCGCCCAGCTGGCCTTATCCGGCCCTGAGTTGGCTTTTTCGGCCGCCGGGAGCTAGGCGAAACGTTTCAGAAACTGCTGGATAACCGCGTTGTAGCTGCGCGAAGAGGTAACGTGCTGCCCATTCGCCATGCGAAACAGGTACTCGCCGTGGGCCCACGCCTTAAACTCCACAATGTGGTTGGTATTAATGATGTACGAACGGTGGATGCGCAGAAAGTGGGCCGGGTCCAAGCGCTCGGCTAGCTGTCCCAGCGCGGCCCGTACCGGGTGGGCCGCGCGAGCCGTGTGCAGCAATATGCCACTGCCCGTAGCTTCGAGGTAAAATACGTCGGTTGCGGGCACGAAGAACTGCCGCTCGGGTAGCTTTACCACAAACCGGTCCTGGTACTCGGCCGGTGGGGTAGGGGCAGTGCTGGGTGGCAGGGGCCAGGCGCGGAGCAAGGCGGCTACGTCGGCGGCTAGTGCCGGGTGGCTGTGCTGCTGGGCGAGTTGCTGTTGCACCCGGCGCACACACTCCGCAAACCGGTCGGGGTCGATTGGCTTGAGAAGGTAGTCTACCGCGTGCAGGGCAAAGGCCGCCACGGCGTATTGGTCGTAGGCCGTCACGAATACCACCAGCGGTAGCGGCTGCCCCGTGGCCCGCAAGCGTTGCAGCACCTGCACCCCATCCAGATCGGGCATCTGCACGTCCAGAAAGACTACGTCGTAGGCCCCAGTTTGCAGGGCCGCCAGGGCTTCCGTGCCGTTCTGACACTCGCCCGTGATGGTCATCTGCGGGAAGTCCGCCAGAAGCTCCCGCACCAGGCCCCGGGCCAGGGGCTCGTCGTCTACCAGCAGGGTGCGGATGCTTGTACTCATGCAGTTAGGGGGGATGAGTCAGTGAGGGTAGCTGTTTGGAAAGGCAGCGACAAGAGCAGGCAGTAGCCCTGCTCAGGGGCTGTTTCCACGTGCAGCGTGTAGTCAGCGCCGTAGCGGGTAGCCAGGCGGCTTTCGAGGTTGCGCAGCCCGATGCCCCGTATGGCAGTATCAGTGGCGCCCCGGCCGTTGTCCTGCACCTGCACAATGAGCCGATTGGCCTGCTGGCGGGCGCTAATGGCTAACTCGCCTACCCCGGCTTGGGGAGCCAGACCGTGACGCACAGCGTTTTCCACCACCGGCTGCAACAGCAGGGCGGGCAGCAGGGCCGCCTCCGTGCCGGGAGCAATGTGGTAGGCTACGGTTAGGCGGTCAGGAAAGCGGGTCTGCTCAATTTCGAGGTAGAGCCGCGTCAGGTGCAGCTCCTGGGCCAGGGTTACTTCCTGGGTGTCGCTACCCTCGAGTACGAGGCGTAAGAACTGGCTGAGCTGGGCCAGCATGCGTCGGGCCGCCTTCACGTCGGTCCCCATCAGGGCCGACACGGCATTGAGGGAGTTAAACAGAAAATGGGGCTGCAGCTGCATTTTCAGGGCTTGTAGCTGGGCCTGCACGAGCTGGGTTTCCAGCTGGGCCGCCTGCACCTGGCCCTGACGGAAACGCTCGCGGTACTGTACGGCGTAGGCCATACCGAGCAGCATCCAGTAAATGGGCACCCAGGTATTGGCGTTCACGATCACCGTAGCCAGCGAGAAATTTCCTGGTAAGACCCCGAAAACGGTCATGATCCCGGCGTAGGCCAGGCGGTACGCCAGCGTCAGCCCGTAGCTGGCGGCCGCGTGCATGAGCAAGCTGGGCAGACGGCGGTGGCGCTCCGTCAAATCGAAGCGGGTGGCCAGGGCAAAGACGACCGGCGTCAGCAAGCCCCAGAGCAGGCCGTGCAGCAGCCGACCGACCAGAGTTTCTCCCCAATGCGTGGGCGTGCCCGCCGACAGGTTCTGGGCAAACATCAGCAGCACCATAAACCCGCTGAAGAGCAGCCAAGCCAGGGCAATAACTGGTCCGGGCACGAGTGGGCCTGGGGTCGATGAAGTTACGTTGGGCCGCTGTGGAGGCATAGCGCCAAAGGTAGGGTAAGTCCTGACGCGAGAGTAAGCCTACCTGCGGATCGGCCTTTTCTGCGACGTAGTTGGCCTTTATTGGCGCTGGCTAAAGGCTATACTCCACTTTTTGGTTGGTAAGCGGGACCGCTCACCCTTGTTTAGCTTTCGGACCGTTTTGCTGAATAGAAGCCTGCCTTCACGGTAATGATGGCTCGGCTGCCTTCCTCGTTGCAGAGTCAATCTTCTTTCGTGCAATTCCAAAAAACATGTTCCAGCGCTCTCCTGACTTTCTACCCAGATTTAAGTTGATTTTTTCCTAGACTTATCCTGATAGGTATGAAAAGCCGCCCTTGGTGCATCAAGCGAAAGGCCCGGCTCACTAGGAAGAGTCTTTTAATTGGGCTTTAGTCCACGCCAAAAGCGCGCAACAAGGCCTGAATATGACGCTCGTTCACATCTGGGGCCACGGGCCGGCTCGGCTCGATGGTTACCACCGGCTCAATGGCCGGAAAAGCGACCTGCCCAAAGCCCATCGTCCAGTCGGCGAAGCGCCGCTCCGGCTCGGGTCCTTCGCCAATCGTCACAATCTGGTGATGCCGTTTATCTTGTTGAATACGCGCGTAGAGTTCGCGCACGGCCTGCTCGGGCCCTTCCAGGACCTGCACAAAATAGCCCTCACTGTAGAGCAGCAGCCCCGTGATGTGATGCTGCGCGTTGTAGTCCTGACTCCAGGCGAGCAACTGCTGTAACTGCGCTTCTGCCATAAGAGCGGTTGCTTGGCTGCGGTAGAGCAGTTGATAGATGCTCGTATCGAGTAGGTGCAGTACCTGTTCGAGCGTCAACAGGCCCTGCTGGTATTGCGCTAATAAATACCGTTCGTAGCGGCGCGGGGCTAGTGGGGTATTGGCCGTCATAGCTACTGCCCAGGCCACGGCCCGCTGGCGTTGGGCTTGATTATACTCCGAGGATAATGGCATAAGCAGACTCAGTTGCTCACTATAACTACTATACGTAGCTCTGGGTAGGATAGAAGTACGGATTCAGTAGCAGTTAGTACGGATTCACGCTAGCCCGGTGCCCACACAGCTAGGGCTTTTCCGTACTCCAACCTTCTGTTGAGTAGCGCTTGATTCAGATATTTCCTCCTTTTGCTGTACAACTCGGACAAGGGGCGGTAGGGAGGAAAAACGTTGCTGAACGGGTCGGAAACGGTTCAGTAAACTTGTTCAGCAATCAAAGTACAGGAAAGGGTATTCTTAAGATGAGAAGCCTGAACTCAGCTGTATGAGGAAAAGGACCTATTAGTATCTCCAAACTAAAGGCATGGCCCATGAGCTTTTGATAGATGCGAGTCGCTAAAAATAGGTTGACCATAGCTCTATGGATTTACCCCAAAATTTGATAGCATTGTAGAATGCCTACATAGTGATGTGAGCAGTTAACCCTACTTTATGCTCCGCTTAGTACGGCCATTGGCTGTCTTCGATTTAGAAACTACGGGAACAGATACCGTCAATGATCGAATCGTTGAAATATCTATCCTGAAGATATTTGCTGACGGTACCCGTGAAACCAAAACCCGACGGTTGAACCCGGGGCGTCCTATTCCGGCCGCGGCCACGGCTGTGCATGGCATCAGCGACGCGGATGTGGCTGCGGAGCCCACCTTTAAGCAGATAGCGAAGGGCTTACTGGTTTACTTGTCTGGATGCGACTTATGCACCTTCAATGGTAAGCGGTTTGATGTTCCTTTGCTTGCGGAAGAATTTGCGCTGGTAGGATTAGACTTTCCTTCCTGGGATACATCCGTCATTGACGTTTCTGACATTTACCGCATCCTAAACCCGCGTACCCTTGCCGCTGCGGTGACGCAATATCTAGGTCGTGAACACACGCAGGCTCATACCGCCGAGGCAGATACGGCGGCGACATTTGACCTACTCGAAGCGTTAGCCCATGGGCCCTTGGCCCATTTTTTACAAACTAGTGACCAAGTGTGCGCCGATGAGCTGTTCTGCCCCAGTGGCCTAAGCGACTTCGGTGACGGGGTACACCATGGCCGCTCGCGCGCCATCCACATCGATCCGGCGGCCAAAATGATCCGCAACGCAGAAGGCATCATCGTCTGGAACTTCGGTAAACACTTCGGCCAGCCAGTGACTCAGTCAGATCCGGGCTATATCACTTGGATCATGGGCAAGGACTTTGCCCAAACCACGAAGCTGACGGTGCGCAAAGTCTTGGACCGCCTCTTAGTGTAGCGGCACACTCGCGCGCTACGCATTTGATTACCCCTCAGTGGGCCACTGCCTCCGCACAGGTGCTTCCTGTATACTTATTTCTGCACTATCCTTTTTTCCTTTTGTCTGATGAGTACGTACCCCACTCCGCTGGACCTGCACGGCCAGCCGCTGCAACTCTTTAACCGCGCTAATAACACGGCCAAAGCCGTAGACCAACTTGTGGGCATCTGCACGGGCATCTTGGCCGACGGCGAGGTCAGTGAGCGCGAAGCCATTTTCTTTGCCGAGTGGGTGCGCAAGCACGCGGCCGACACACCGGTCTGGCCACTGACCGCTGTACTGAGCCGGGTAGAGCGCATCTTCGAAGACGGTGTCTGTGACGCTGAGGAGCGAGCGGAGCTGCAAGAAGTGATGGAAACGCTGTGCGGCTTTACGCAAGCGCCCACTCCCCAGGCGGAGACGTTGTCGACTGCCTTGCCGCTGTGTGTACCGCAACCCCACCCGCTGGTGTTCAGCGACAAGCAAGTGGTAGTAACCGGCAAATTTGCCTACGGGGCACGCACGGCTGTGTTTGAAGCCATTGATGCGCTGGGCGGGCAGCCCACCGATTCGTCTCCCACTCGCGCTACCGATTACCTGGTTATCGGCGTATTTGCCAGCCGCGATTGGATCAATACCAGCCACGGGCGCAAAATTGAAAAGGCTGTGCAGTTGCGTGACAAGGGCACTGGCATTCGTATTCTCTCCGAAGATCACTGGCGCCAGTTTGTCAAATAGCAATGCTGTAGCTGAGCACCCACCGGCATAGAACGCCTAACCCTTGAGTTACCCCACTCTTCTATATGAAAAAAATTCTACTTACGTTCTTATGCGGCTTCACAATGCAAGTGAGTTTTGGGCAGCAATTGCTTGACGTCGCGGATCTGACGCTCAGATTGAAAGCTGGCGAAGAGAAAGACTTGTACTATTCGTTTGACGCCAGTGACCAAGTTGTCTATAGCTTTCAAGAAATTGATCGTAAGCCACTGAAAACCATTTCTATTGTGGAAGAGGCTTCGGGAAGCGTGAAGTACGAGGACTACGAGGTGACCCAGGTACATGCCAAAACCATCCCCGTTTACAAACGAGGTGTCTACAAATTCCATTTCGTCAATGCCTCACTGCTGAAGGGCAAGGTGTGCAAAATCCGCATCCAGCGACAGCTGGCACCTGGCAGCCGGCCTGACTTCAATACCTCCGTGCGGTGGGTGGAGCAGGCCGATACGACCTACAACGTGTGCACTAAGAAAGTCATCACCGGCTACCGGGAGTACGAGGTGCCGAAAACCCGGCGGGTATTAGCCCGGGTTGATACTACGATAATGCCCGTCTTAAACCGGGTTGAGTGGGTGCACTCTCAGATGAACCTCGACCACCCAAACTACTCGTTGATCAACTTTAGCTTGCCGGTGAACGTGGCGGAGCCCAACCAGTTGTTACCGTACCGTACGACAGAAGTAGTGTCCTGGGCCTACAGCCTTGGGGTAGGGGACTCCGGAAAAGCCTGGTATAAAGACGCTAACAAGAAGGCTACCGTCAAAGGCGCCGTAAAAGCAGGCGTAGCCGCAGGGCTGGCGACGGGTGGAACCGGCGCGCTAGCCATCTTAGCCATTGAGGGAGTATCGCTGTTTAGCAATCCGCCAAGTGGGGACAACTGCCTGTTCTCGGTTTTGTTTAGCCGCAACGGGCAAAACTACGCACTCACCACCGTGGCGGGGAATAGCGTTGCCGCGTCTGGCCAAGTGACATCCTTGAAGCAAGGTACTCTAACGCTGAAGCTCGAAAACGACAACACCATTGACGCCATCAACGTGGACGTGAACATCGTAGCCTGTGTGGTTACCAAGACATATAAGGACGAGACGTATTCGGTGAAGAAGAGTGAGCCCATCGAAGAGATGAAAACGATCAAAGAACCCAAGATTGCCATGCGCAAGGTGCCTATGCTGATGGACTAAGCTGAAACGCCTCTTACGCCATCACTAAGACTGTTTTGTTAAGAAAAGCAAGGGTGCCTTCCACATCGAAGTACCTCTCTTTCACAACAGCAGCTTGCAAAAAGAGCGGTAGGGCTGCGCCCCACTTTGCAAAATCTAGCAAGGCCGGGTTGGTAGTTAATTCATCCTCTATATGAAAGTCGATGTCCTCGGCAAACAAGCGCAGCTGCTCTATCAAGTCACGCAGCAGCGCCGGCGTGAGCGTAAACGCAAAGCTACTGGTCTCCTCGTCGGCCGTGTAGCCCACCTCCAACCGTTGCAGGAGGAACTCCAAGGTGCGGTTGACCTTGGTGCCAGCGAAGGTGTAGAACGTGACAGTCGCGTCTTTGACGAGCACTGGCCGGGCATGTATAGGTTCGGGCGGCAAGGCAAAGCAGGCGAACTCCTGCCGCAAGGTGCGTAATGCTTCCTGGCTGGTTGAGTCCATTTCTGCGTGCTGGCTACTGCTGACCAGCAGCTGCAACATGCGTTCGCGAATGCAGACATGCACTACCCCGCCGCCACCGAAGAATTTGGGCCGTTTGCCGTCGTTAGCCGGGGCCACCTCAATACGTTTCGCTGACATGTCCACGTACAGGATCTTCCAAATGCGGGCCGCCAGCAGCATGTTTTCGCCTTCCTGCACCTGCGGCGAAAATGGAATCTCGCCCACAGTTTTCCCAGCGTGCACCACCTTGAACGCTGGCTCGGTTCGGAACACGCTGTAGAAGTCGCGAGAGTTCACGACGAACTCGCCCTCCACGCCGATGATCAACTCCCCCGGCAGGGCTTCCAGCCAGTCGCGGCGCAGCAGTTCGTCGAGTATTGCCTCCGTGTGTTCAACTGGGATATCAGCAAAGGCCATGTTAGCTTGCAGCAGCTGCACCAACACTGCGCGGGAACAGCCCGAGCGTTCTTTGGTGATGGACAGGGCTTGGTGTAGTAGCAAGTCGTACGGCAACCGGGCAGTGCGCAAGGGTTCCACGAACCCTTCCCGGTAGAGCTGCCAGCAGGCCAGCGACTGCAGCAGGCTCCAGGGGTTCGTGGCGTACAGCACGAGTTGGCTCTGCTCGTCGTTGCGGCGGCCGCTGCGGCCCACGCGCTGGATTAACGAAGCGATGGAATGGGCCGCGTTGATCTGCACGGCTTGCTCCACTGAGCCGATGTCAATGCCTAGTTCCAGTGTAGAGGTGCAGGCGATGCAAAATGGCTGCCGCTGGTTGTATTTGGCAAAGTGCTCCACGTACTCGCGCACTTCCTTGTCCACGGAGGAATGGTGCGAGAAATAGTGGGTATGCCCGCCGACTCGGTCAGCAATCTGGCGCAGCTTCACGGCAATGACTTCCGCCAGGCCGCGACTGTTGGGAAAGATCAGGACTTTGCTGGCCGCGGTTTGCTTGTAAAGGTCTTTAAGCAAAGCAAACGGCAGCTCCCCTCCGGTTTCTTCGTCGGAGAAGTACCGGAAGTGGGCCGCTATTTCCTTGCCGGCGCGGTCCAGCAGCACTTTTGTGCGACTCGGTTCCCCGGTAAAGCGCTTGGCTTCGGCATAGTCGCCGATGGTGGCCGATAAGCCCACCATGGAAAATGAACGTGTATTCACCCCACGCAGGCGGGCGAGCAACGATTGCAGGTGCATGCCCCGGTCTGTGCCCAGAAAGGAGTGAATCTCGTCAATGACCACGTAGTGTAAACCCGCAAACAGCGCCTTGACGTGGTAGGGCGCGTTGACGAACATGGCTTCCAGTGACTCGGGCGTAATGAGCACGATGCCTTCGGGCTGCTGAACCAGATGCTTCTTGTCGGTGCGGCTGGCTTCGCCATGCCACTTGGTGACCTTGACGTCCAGGTACCGGCACAGCTGTTCGACGCGCTGGAACTGGTCGTTGATCAGGGCGATGAGCGGGGAGATGTAGAGCACCTGCACACCAGGCTGCCGGAAGTTCACCTTCGAGAGGATGGGCAAAAAGGCGGCCTCCGTTTTACCGGAGGCCGTGCGCGAAGCTAGGATGTAATGATCGTCCGTAGCCATAATGTGCTGGATGGCTGCCGCCTGGATGGGGCGCAACGACTCCCAGCGCTGGTCACGAACAAAGCGGCGGACGGGCTCCGCCAGCAATTCAAAGCTCATCGGAATCAGAGGATTTCGATGCTGTCCACCAACGCATCAACGGCCGACTCGTTCGGGCGCTCGTCGCGGATCTGGATGTCGCCGAAAAGTTGCTGCTTGTCCAGGCCGGGGTTCTGGCGCAGCAGGCTCAGGATGTTAAGGAAGTCGCGGATGACTTCGCGCGGGGTCAGAAACTCGCTGGCGCCGGGCTTATTGAACATCTCCTCCATGAAGGCTTGGATGTCAGTGTCGGAGACCGGTACCTGCGTTTTGTAGTTGAAGTCGAAGATGGCCCGTAGCTTCTGCAGCAACACGAACACTTCGTTGTGTGTGAGTGGCCGCAGCCGAATGACGGGCTGGGCAAAGTCGCGCACGCCGGCGGTTTCAAACTTATTTGTTTCCAGGCGCGACTTCAGGGCCTGGTAGCTGAATAGGCCGCGACGTTCATTTTCCAGCACGTCACGGGTACCGGCGAAGTTGAGGAAGAGGTGGTTGATTTTGCCCTGGAAGCAGTCATTGTAGATGGTCAGAATCTTCTCGTAGTTTTTCTCCCGCATGGCGGCGGTGGAGATTTTGTAGAGGTTGATGGCCTCATCGAGGTTGATCATGAACCCGCTGTAGCCCATGCTCACGAACAACCGGCAAAAGTTCTTCAGCATGTCGTAGTAGTTCAGGTCGTGGATGATTTCGCGCACCCCCAGATCCTGCCGGGCCTCCGTCTTGGTGCGGTACTCGCCCTTGAGCCACTTGAGCGCGTTGCGGCGCAGCTGTTCGTCGCCGGTCACGTAGCCCTCGTAGTACTTGAGGACGACCATCCCAAAGTCAAAGCCGCCCACGTCCGTCAACTCCTGGATAGTCTGCATGATGGCCGTCTGGATGAGCGGCAGGTGCGTAGGCTGCCGGATATCGGTCAGTGAAATGCCGTGGGTTTGCGCGGTTTTGGCGATGACCTGCTCGATCCACTTCTCCAGCAGCGTGGCCAGCGCCCCGCCTTCCGGTTTGGTTTGGATGGCGATGTTGTCCATGATGGCCGCGTAGAGGGCCACAGCTTTGCCGTCGTTGGCGTAGAGCCGGTTGTCGGGCGTAAAGTCGGCGTTGGCCACCACAAACTTCTGCTTGAGCGCCACTGTGTTGAGCAGGTGCAGCATGAAAGACTTGCCTGCCCCAAAGTCGCCGATCCAGAACTTGACTAGGCTGTGTCCATTTTTTACGTCCTCCAGCGCGTGCACGAAGGCCTCGACCTCGGGGGAGCGGCCCACGGTGATGTGTTGCACGCCCAGCTTGGGCACCACGCCGCCGAGCAGCGAGTTGACAATGGCCGTGGCTTCTTTTGGCTTGAGGTTCTCTAGCATGGAGCAGTCAGTTGCTGGTAGTAGGAATCGTAAATGGTGTAGGCATCGCCGTCCTCTTCGATCAGCACGTCGTCTAAGCGCTCGTAGCACAGTTCGTTGATGCTGTCGATGAGTTGGTTGCGTAGGGCACCGTGTTGGCGCGCGAAGGCTTCGACCTCGGCCTGGGGCACCGTCAGATTCTGCTGGGCAAACAAGGTGAGCAGCAATTGCTGGGAAGCCGACAAGCCCAACTCAGCCGGAAAATCACCCGCAGCCGCTGCAGTCAACGGTGAGCTGACCACCAGCTGCACTTCCTCCAATTCGGGAGTGGGAGACGAAGGGGCCTGCGCAGCAACTGGTCCGTCGCTGAGTATTGGCTCCGGTTCGTCCTGCAGGTATTCGCTGAGCAGTTCGACGGTGCCAGCGTGTTGGTGTTGCACGTGCTGAATAGCTCCCAGGTCCAACTCAATGCGCTTACGCTGCTTCGCGTAGACGCCTGGTACCTGTGCCAGTGCTTCTTCCAGGTTATTGGTCGCGACCAGTTGCTGAATTACCGCCTCAAAGCGCTGCAAGTGTTCCGGTTGGGAAAACAAGCTCTTTTGGATAGTCTTGGCCAGTTGCTTGTTGTTTACCGTGGCCGAGTGCAGGTCGTGGTAAACATAGTGTACGTAGAGTCGCAAAGCCTCTTCCCGGTCGTATTTCGCGAGGTGTTTGGATGCTTCGTAATAGATATTTTCGACGGCTGGGTTGCGCGCGTTGCGCCGACCGAGCTCGTACACGCCGTGGACAAAGGCGGAGGCGGACATAGGCGACAGGCTGGCGGCAAGCAACTCGAACTGCCCTTTCCAGCGCGTGGTGTTTTGCAGGTTTAGAGCAATGTCCATTGCCTCATCCGTTGCCTCAATCGAGCTGACCAATGTCGGGAGGATGCGTGCCATAGGCTGCCCCAATTGCTCTTCTATCTGTTGGCCAAGCGCCCCCTCTAGGCCCGAGAACTCGGCGGCTAACTTCCGTTTGTTGGCGTATACTTCGCGTACGGCGTTTTCGCACCGACGAAACAGGGTGGAATACACGATGGCCTCGGTTTGCTCACGTTGGTACTGTTCGTCGTATTTGCTCCACGTATAGCCAGCAGTCCGCACCGCAGCTTTGCGGAGCCGAATGCTTTCGCCCTGGCACCAAGTGACTACCTGTTCTAAGGAGGATTGCTGAGCGCGCAACTCCTGCTCCAACTGGGCAAGAACCCGCACATACAGTCGGGCGGTGGCTATGCAGCAGCCTTCGATAGCCAAAAAGACATTGCTTGGGTTCCAGAACTTGTTGAGCCAATCTTCCTCTTGCTTGCTGAGCTGGAGCTTCTTGCGATACTGCTTGCCCAGCCGTGGCAATTCGTATCCGTAGTCGGGCAACGTATACGACGACGTCTCACCAGGATGCTGTGGAGGCAGCGTTGTTGGTGTGGAATGCTCAATGCGTAGGCCTACTTGAAGACTCGTAACATCAACAATGGATTCATCGGTTGTGCGAGATGGGTCCACAGGTTTGATTGGGATGGCCACCGGTTGGGCCTGCGGTGGTCTTGGGCTGCTGGGTCGAGCTGAATGATTGGCAGCAGGGGCAGCTTGCAATGCCACCGTGGGTGCTGGCGTTGCTGGTGACGATTGGGCTAATGTAAAACCCGGCGTATTCGGGGCCAAAGGTGTCGCAAGAGCAATTTTACGCTTTTTAGAGCCTACAAACCAGGTAGCTATTAAGGCAACGGGCCAGAGTAAGAAAGCGAATAAGGCCCAGCCCAGGACAGAGCGGTTTCGTTGTTTGGCGCGAACGGCACAGAGAAGGATAATACCTGAAAAGAATAATAGACCAATCCAGCTACTGGAATTCATGATAGCTACAGCGTAATGTAGAACGAACCACAATCTAAGCAGGAGTCACCTACTTACCTATAGGAATGTTGTAGCATTTTCTGCGGCGGTGGTGCTAGTCGAGCCAAAGCTTGCACCAGCAACGGCTCAAACGTTCCGGCAGCATTTACCTAGGTTGATTAAAAGCGAGCCAATGGCCAACTAGCAGTTATCGTCTTCGCCACATTGGCCCTCGCGCGGGCTGCGGCGGGAGTTTGTAATGAAGATCAGTGGGCACTGGAATTGGAACAGTTTCAAATGCTATGTTAATAGCACGGCTGAGGCTTTGAGCCGTAAGGTTCATCCCGTATACAGAGGAGCAATCTAAAAATTGGCATACTATGACACCAGTAAAGCCCGACACGGAAGACGCTGATTTATATCGATATTGTACATCTAAGGAGAATATTTCCTCCCTATCTGAACTGTGCAAGCATTGCCCGATACCTACGCGTATACAAAGCGGACTGCCAAGGATATGGGCAGAGATTGCAATACAGCGCCAAGGGAATACAAGAGATGGGTTTAGGAAATACTGTAAGGAAGCACTTGATAACCACATCAAAAAGGCTGCTCAGTATGCTAATGATTTAGCGAATCCTTTCAAGATGCAGAGCCTAAACGTCGGACAATGTCTAGAAATAAAATTCTGGAACTTATCGCTTTGCGAACTATACAAGTCTGAAATGGAGAAGTTATATCCTGCTGCTTTAGGTGCCCCGCCTATAACTATTGAACTCTTGCCTGACGATGTAGCGCACAGCCACGCTTATTTCACAGAATTACTGAGTGTTTGCGCGAAGCTGCCACCCCATGACGTAGCCTATACACTTCGCAATGCTTTTGAGCAATATCGCTCAAGAGGATTTTATGCCTGGGCTTCCTTTGTGGAGAGGCTTCCCACGTATATCAGTCAACACCTCAGCGCTGATGTACAAAAGATGCTGGAACGCCCTGGTGGTTTACTATCTTCATTTCGAGCCAAGCTGAGGATAGCCGAACTCCAACCCGAAAACTGGCCTTTCTGGGGACTGGACGAGCGCCTAAGGATACTACGACGTCAGCAAGACGTGAAGGAGCGGCTCGAGTTGGCACAACAGGAAGGACGGGTGATCAATATCACAGAACATACGGATACTTTAGCCCGCATTGATCGCATTCTGGCCGCACTTGATGCCGCTGGTGCTGCCGGCATCATCGTAGTAAATGCTAGTGAACTCAACTCCCTATCGTCATCATCACGAACAGAACAGCAGGAATCCTCTGTAGATAGTCCTTTGTTGACCCCAGCCGCTTTGCATAGCCTTTACCTAAAAGCATTGGAGCACCCCTCCTTGGTAGAGGAGCTTTCTCCTTATCAAAAGTCGGAGTTACGAGTCTATGCTGAGCAAGAAAAGATGAATGGTGTCAGGTTAGCTGTCGATTTGATGGAAGGGAATCCAAGCCATGCATATCCTAGTGAATACCAGAATGGACGAGAAGCGGAGTATTGGATGGATAAGATTGCAAGTTACCGTGACAGCTTGCAAGTTCTGCAATTGCTAAACTCATTTGGTGCTAAGTCTTCATGCGTCGGCTTAGCGCCGCCCTTAGCATCATATCATCTTTTTGAACCGCTGTTGCTAAACTATACAGTAGACCAACTCCGCGAATTATTGCAAAAATTGGGGTTGGTGGCGATAGATGGCCGTGCCATGCCAGCAGCTACACCTGGTGCGTGGGTAGGCGTTATTCACGGTCTGCTTGATGCTAAGCCGCCACGGCTGCGGAACAACAAGGCTGCTATCCAACGCGCCTTCCGTGAGCACTTTGGTGCCGTAGTAGGAGAGCGGGCGGTACAAGTTGGTGTTGGTAAGCGTGGGAGTGAGGCTGAGCAGTTCCGCGACCGAACGCTGGAGCTGCTGCCCGCTGCAGATTAGTGCGGAGTAATGCGGATTTATGCGGCCGCAAGGTTCCGCATCGTTTGCACCCGCTCTTTGTGGCAACACAGCCGGCATACATCCCTGGCTGTATTTCACGAATGCAAGAGCTAACCCAATTTGCTGGCCACGCCCAGCAACTTCTTTTAAATCTTTCACCTGAGCAGGTAACGGGTTTGGTAAAAAGTTTTTGTGCCGTCGGTGGGCTGGTACTACAATACCTTAAGTATAGACGCGGAAAGCCAGAACAATAACAACGCACAGTACACTAGGTGAGAAGTGTTTACACTCCTCCACTGCTCGTGTAGGCAATTCACGTGTTACATCATTCAATCCACCGTTCTTAACATGTAACCATTGACAAAGAAGCATAGTTGAGCCTGTCAAGGTAGCGGAGTGGCGGTGTTTGAGAGTTGCAATGTAGGGGCATACCGCGCGTCTCTTACTTTGCCTCCTACTGGCGGCGTAGTGAAAAGCATGCCTCCTACTGCCGGGCAGTCGGCTGAAAACTAAATGCAACATGACTACTAGGGAACTGAGACTTATACCAAACGCTCGCCAGATTCCCGAATTTCTTAACGTGCGATATTCTCCGTTTCCTGAGCGGGCCCCGAGTACACCGAGCGGGCCTTGCTCGTGCACTTGGCCAAAAGCAAGACCAACCAGTACGGCGCCGTCGAGGACAAAGCCATTTTCTATGCGCCCAACGCCGACTTCTGCCCCGTGCGGTGCCTGCGGGCGTGGCTCAATTTGCTGGGTCGCACTACGGGGCCGCTGTTCGTCAAGATTCCGCGGGCAGCTGCGGGGCAGATGGCCCTTCCGTTGGAGAAGCGACTCTCGGATATTTCCATCAACAAGATAGTACAAAAGCACCTCGGGCCAGCCTAATCAGCCCACTCCTTGCGCGTATCCTTTGTAACCATAGCCGTGCTCAACGGCCAATCCCATAAGGCCATAAAGAACCAAACCAAGTAGAAAACGGACGCCATGATTGAGCGTTACACGCAACTCAACAACGTCGTTTCCTATAACGCAGCTCAAACCTAGGCCTGTAGGAGAATGTAGATTATCTAATTTTCATTCTCAGGTTCAGTAATCGCGCTCATCGCCTCAATGAGCTGAGCATACTGGCGGGAAGGAACGGGCGCAAGATGTTGCTTTCTTGCGTGGTCGTCCAAGAAGGTGATAAAGGGGTCGACCGTGCGCAGTATCAATTGAGCAGCCTCCTGTTCAGACCGCACATTGCGTTTTACGGGCTTGATATACCGGTAATATGCCTCCATCACTTCCCATAAGACCAATCTCTTGCTAGCAAAATGGTCTTGGTATGCCAGTAAGGTGTCAATGTCGATAATAACCAACGGGCACACCTGCCGGGCAGCTTCTCCGAGCTGGGCTAGTTCTTGTTGAAACCAACCATTAACTAATTCATTCAGCCCCGGCATGTTGTAGAGCCGGTCGTGAACCACCAGTACTGGATAGACGATGAGGCTGGTATGATTGTAAGCAGTGTCAAAAGCCAACTCCTTGGCCGGGCTTAGTAGTCGCTTAATGTTGCGCATGAGTTGGAGTACACCAACATCGTGTTCCTCATCACGGCTCCCGTCTTCCTTCACGCCGTGGTAAAACTTCTTTCGTAGCTCCGTCAGAAATCCAGCAAAGTCTTGGCCTGCTTTCGCCTGCTTCCTGATATTGACGTCCTTGGATTCGAATAGAATTACTCGTTTGCCGGTTCGGAAGTAGTAGTCTGGCTCAGCGTCACCTTTGCCCTTTAACCATTCTTCACCCTTGATACGCTTGCCACTCCAAGCTAGGCCGCGCTTTTTAAAGATGGAATCGAGTAGGTTCGCTAGTAAGTAGTCTTCGGAGAATGCTAGACAGTAAGCGCCCCGCCAGTCCACGCCTTTCAGCAGCTTTGGTTTCGTTTTCTTGACAAGGGCATCAAGCTGAAAGAATAGGCCCTTATGCAGCATTTCAGCCACAAATACTGGAAACACTACGGCATACACTCCCTTGCTCTGCTTGTAGATTGGTCGACCACGGGTTGATAGAAAATCATGTTCGTCTAGTCTTTCCCCAATTGTCAGCGCGGTTTTATCAAGGAAGGCACAATTTGCTTCAAATTCTGTGTCCTGAGGCACGTGAATCTCTATCCGACCCGCTTTTTCGGCGTAAATGATTGCCTTTACCACTCCGCTGAGTCGCCACATGTAGTCTTGCCACTTGGAACAGTCATAGTACTGTAAGAAGGCATTGAGAAGCGGGTGGTAAGTTGAATCGGACTCCAAAAACTGAAATAGCCGCACAGATTTTAGCAACTGCATCAGCAGAACTTGAGCCGTGTTGAAGTTGACCAGTTCGAAGTCGGAATGCGAGCCAGCCAGCGAAAGTGAGGCCAACCTAGACAACCCCTGCTCCGCAGCAGAAGCTTCAACAGCCGCATTCTGCTCGTCCGAGTACTCATTGTTTTGGGCGACGAAAGCTTTGAATAAGCTCAACTCTACCTCCGCTTCGGATTGCGTGTGTGGTTCTTCATCTCGCTGAAATGCGTACTCAAACAGACGTAGAGCGCTTTTGGGATGCGTTACCTTTAACTTGCTTTTCTCTTGTCGCTCCAGCTTTTCCAATTGCCGAAACACACTTCTGGTAGCAACCTCATTATGCGACCCAAATAGTTGCTCCATATCGGTGTAGTAATCCCGCGGGCCAGTTTCCTGGCGGGCCAGAAAATGTGTGGCGGCCAACAAAACCACCTCGTTGCTAATGCCAGCCAGGTAATTGTGCCAGTGTTGTTTAGGCTCATCAAAAACCTCTTCAAACTCTATTAACCTTGCTATTTTCATGGAAGAAATCTGTACATGTAAAATGGAGCATAGCGACGGGTACTGCTACATGCTACTGCATGGTTTGAAAAACAGGGAATAGCACGCGGGCGTTAAACCGTAGTACTGCCCTCTCTATAGTGAGTCATTCCCTCCTCTCCGATCTGGAAGCAAGATTTATCGGTTGGGAACAGACGCTGATGCACGTTACAGCGCTATCTACCTAGCATACATCCACGCCCTTGCTTGACTGGGGCTACCAGAGCTTTTTTCTGGCTTCGTAATCTTCAGGAGCCAAACGGGGATTAGCGGTGGCCATTTGCCGCAGCAGGGTGCCCGCTTGGACGACAGTTACCAAGGATGTTTGAACAAGCAGGTCTAACACCCAATAGGTACTGTGAACGGTAACGCCCAGTTGGCGGGTGCACCGCCGGAGCGTGTTGCAGCTCGCAATCACGGGCCAGTTGTTGATCGAGGCTAAGTGAAATACCGACAGGTCGTCTTCCGATAGTTCATCGTGCAGCGGCAGGTATTTCTCAATGGTGGCGAACATTGAAGCATCCAAGGCGATAGTCCGCAGCTGGGTAGTTTGCAGGAATGGCGCAAACTCATCCTGCTGGGTCATGTTCAGCCCTGCAAACACCCCTTCTGCGGTGAAGTAGGTCACCGGTAAGCGAAATGCTTCCTGCACCAGCCCGGCCCGGGACAAATCCAGCATCACGCTGGTATCCTGAATAGCGATATGAGCACTTGGAATAGTGGTAGCCGTAGTAATCATAATAGGATAGGCTACGAAAGGACAGGGTCTATTTTCTCCCGAAAAGCAGAAACACTCATGCCCCCCAACGCTGCTGCCTTGCTCTCGGTCACGATACTCTCCGCGACCAGCCGAAATAAGAGCTGTTCAAACCGGTAGGATTGCAGGGTCTCCCCCTCAAACGTGTACCGACCAAAACCTTCTTCCTTTCGATTTGGGCTAATTTTAATGCAGAAGTACCGGTAGTAACTCTCCTTGATGATGGCTAGGTCGTAGGCCCGACGCATGATGGCCTGCACCGAAATGCCGTACTGTTTTTTCACGGAGAGCAGTTCCCCGTAGGATATGCTAGTCCGCACGGTCCCCAATTCACGCAGTGCCACTTCCTGCGGCAGCAGCACGGCATTGGCAAACCGGTGGCAAAACCGCTCCTCCTCTTTCTCGTCGGCGGCGGTAATTGTGAGCAGGATGTGCGCCAGCTCGTGCAAGGCAGTGAAGCGGCGCCGGTCTACCGTGTTATTAGCGTTTAAAACCACCACCGGCAACTTGCCGACCCACGTGGCTAATCCATCAAACGAGGCTGGGCCTGGCAGGACGAAAACGCAGATGCCGTTGTCTTCCAGGGTTTCGATGACGTTGGGAATTGGATTAATGCCCAACTTCCATTTGGTCAGCAATAGTGTCGCGGCCTGCTCTACCTCCTCGTAGCTCGATACCTTGGCTGCCCGGCCGAGCGGGTTGGTGAATTCGTGTTCGATGTTCAGCAGTTCCTCGATCTCGAGGTAGCGGTCTAAATAATCCCGGATTTGCTCTTCCAGCACGGCGCGCTCCTTCACTTTTAGGCTGGCCTTCTTGCGGAAGCTAATGGCCCCCAAATCAACGCGGGCGGGCTTCAGAAAATAACTTGGGTTGAGACCCAAGGCCTGGGTCAGGGCGAACAAGGTATCGCTCTCCGGCTTCATGAGGCCCTGCTCGTATTTGCCCAAAGCCTGCTTGCTGATGTTTCCCACTTGACTGGCAAGCTCCTGTAGCGACCAGCCCTTGGCTTTGCGGGCTGAGCGTAGACGCTCGGGGAAATTTATCATTAGGTGAAATATTTTACTTATTAAAAATCTAATTACCAGCGCTTTGATGTTGCAAAGATACGTTTTTAGGTTGACGAAAAGCAAATTTCTGAACTTTTCATCTACACGTTTCCTTATCTTTGAGTCATCAACATAACTAGAAATCTTACAACAGGCTTTGCTAGAAAAAAGAAACCCTCTTCCTGTTGACGCAGGAGAGGGTTTGAAAAATGATTCGCGAACAACGAACACGTGGGCTGGCATACCCAAATCAGCATGCACTTGGGTTCCGGTTACAAAGGTAGTGTGGCTATACAGCATATCCAATACCAATGGCCGGCACCTTTCAGGGCTTCTAGGCCCATTTCAACGCCCTTAGCCGGCGCATTATTTATCCTCCCACACACCTAGCATGAAAGACACTTCCTCCAACGGGCATAACGGTCAGCCTGCCCCTGACCCCGCGCACAACAGTGGCGCACCGCTAACAAACGTACCTGCTTCCAATGCTTCGGCCCGCAGTGTCACGCATCAGGCCCAGCACAGCGGTTCGCCAGACAATGGCTCTGCCAAGGGGCCCGATAAGACTCCTAATGTGAAAGAGCCCAAAGACCATGACCCCACGCCTCTGGGTTCCAAGGATGAGCTGCCCAAAAACCCGAAGGACGATAAACCGGAGGACAAAGGGCCCAAGCAGGAGCAGCGCCTGGACTTGCTGGTCATCGTGAACACTTCCGAAACCCGCGTGGAAGCCAACGTGCATCAGCCACTGCACGTCGTGGCGCAGCACGCCCTGGATGCCAGCGGCAACGCTGAATTTCCTTTGTCGGAGTGGGTACTGACGAACAGCAACGGTGATGAACTCGACCTCCGCCGTAAAGTAGAGGAGTATAACTTCGCTCCGCTTACGAAACTCTTTCTGACCAAAGGAGTAGGCGCTGGCGGTTCAACTGACGTGCAGACTCTACCCGCGCCGCAATCGGCTCCGGCTGTGAGCGCGCAGGTAGACCCGCAGGTGAGCCGGGCTAAATTCAACGAGGAAGTAGCCAAGTTCCGCAGCAGCGAAGCTGACCAGCGGGCCCGGGGCATCTTGTTGCTGAAAGCCGAGTTTCCTGTGGTTGTCCTGGCTTTCGCGGCCCCTAGAATCCGTCCCATCCCACTCCTGTTTGGGGTACGCATTGACTTTTCCGAGTACGACCTGCGCCCGCCTTCCGTGCAGTTTGTGGACGTGTTCACGGATCGGCCCCTGCGTTTTGAGGAGATGCCCACACAGTTCTTGAAGCGCAACGGCGAGGTACCCCAACCAGATGCCAATGGGGCCATCCAAATCAGCTTGCAGGCGTTGCTGCAACACCACGCGCCGGATGGGCCGCCGTTTCTGTGCGTGCGCGGTACACAGGAATACCACGACCACCCCGCCCACACCGGCGACTCCTGGCACCTGTACCGGGGCACCACGGTGGGCACTCTTGGCCACCTGGTCGACGTGCTCTACACCTACGGCATCAACCCGCTAACAAACTACCAATTTCAAGTGCAGATGGCCTTGCAGCCCGACTTTCAGCGTATTGCCTCGTGAGCACGACTAGTACTTCTTCCGCCGGGCTATCGGGGCTTACGCGCATTGAGTTACCTCGGAACTTGGCGGAAGACGCCCTGGCGCATTTGAAGCGCGCGGGGCGCGACGGGTTGGAAGGTGTTGCCCTGTGGGCGGGCCAGCGCGACGGGAACACGTTCCGGATTCAGCGCACCATCATTCCCGAGCAGGACGCCACGCGCACCGAACAGGGGCTGCTGTACGTGGTATCTGGGGTCGAACTCCGGCGCATCAACCAAGAGCTCTACGAGGCGGGCCTGATGCTCGTGGCCCAGATTCACAGCCACCCGAGCCGAGCATATCATTCCGAAACGGATGACGCGTATCCCATTGTCACCGTGTTGGGCGGCGTTTCGGTCGTAGTGCCCGACTTCGGCCGTAAGGGCGTTAACCTCACTACCTGGGAAGTGTATCGACTGCAGCCAGGTCGCGACTGGGCCCACTTAAGCTCTTTTGCGAAAACATCATTGATTTACCTCGTCGACGAAGCCCCTCGTCGGCCCTTTCGCTGGTATTGGCCATGGCGCTAGCTAATTTTTTCGACAAAGCGGCACTGGCCGCTTCGCAAGTGCTGCGCAACTTTGACCGAGCTGCTTTTCAACAACAACTGGAGAGCTCGCCGGTACTGCTGGCATTCGACGGCGCCGCGGTAGCCTCGCCGCAAGGACGGGCCACCATTGACCTGAGCGCACGCTTACTGGGGCGGTTATACCCGTGCGTAGTCGTTCACCCGCTGGACCCGGCGGCAGAAGCGCATGTTCTTTACGTGCAGGCCATCTTGCAAGCCATCAATCCGGTGATTGACTTACTAGCGGAGCAAGCCCTCCGGGTTGCCCTGGTTGTAGGCAGTACGTCCCTTGATGCTGCGTTCGGGGCCATGCCCACCTTCTACGTTGGGTCTTCCGAGTGGATTGCTCTGTTTTCCCCTACGGTCCCGGTGGGTTCGGGCAATTCAGGGAATCCCTTCGGAGCCGGCGCAGCCGCCTGCCTGGGTGCCGCAAATGTGTTCCGCACCGTATTTGCCGGGGCGCTGCCCAACGCGCCGACGGACGCTGAAATTCGGCTTTCGCTGGTAACGTACGACACCGCAGCACCGCTACCATCCACCGAGCCGGCTTGGCCGGCGGTGGTCTCGTTTTCGGACACAGTCTTGGTGGGTGCTGGCGCCATCGGCAACGGGCTCCTGTGGGCCTTGAATAAGTTGCCCCAGGCCCGGGGCACGCTGGAGATTGTAGACCACGAGCCCGTGGACTTGTCCAACCTGCAGCGCTACGCCCTGGCCACGCAAGCCGACGTGTCCGTTCCAAAGGTGAACTTGGCCGCGGAACAGCTGACCCGCACCGGGCTGACGCCTCTCCCGTTCCAAGGGACTTGGGGCGAGTACCTGGCCCAGCGACCGGATTGGCAGCTGGCTCGGGTTGCCGTGGCAGTAGATACTGCCGAAGCCCGCATTAGCATTCAAGCCTCTTTGCCCCAGCGGCTGTTCAACGCGTGGACTCAAAGCGCCGACCTGGGTATTTCCCGTCATCCTGATTTTAGGACTACTGCTTGTCTGGCATGCTTGTATATGCCCAAAGGGGAGCGCAAGTCCGAATCGATGATGGTGGCGGAGTCGCTGAACTTACCCGAAGCCGAAGTCCGCGATATGCTCTACCGGCACACGGTGGTAGACCTGCCCCTGGCCGACCGAATTGCAGCGGCGAATCAGGCCCCGGTGGAATTGCTGCGACCTTTCGTAGGCAAGCCCCTCCGAGTGTTTTACCAGGAAACCGTCTGTGGAGGGGTATTGCTCACCACGAGTGCCGGACACCTTAACGAAACGCCGATGGCTTTCCAATCCGCACTTGCGGGCATTATGCTGGCGGCCGAGCTGGTGGTGGAAGATTTGGGCCTGCGCGTTGGGGAACTGCCAGCCACGACGCGCATTGACCTGCTGCACCCGCTGGGCAATCACCTGAATATTCCGGTTCAGAAACGCCCAGGTAGTCGCTGTATTTGCTTAGACAAGCACTATCAGCAGGCTTACCGAGACAAGTACTCAGCCAACTAACAGGATTTCTCAGTGATACCTCTCTGGGGCCCAACACAAAATGCTCTTTCTCGATAAGTACCCTAATCACCTAACCTCATGAAATTTACAGGAGCGCAGATTCGTGAACAAGGGCAGTCATTCGCTCTCGTACTCATCACCAGCCAAGCCGCTAGCACTCAACACACCCGGCAAGAAGCCATGCAAGCGTTCAGTCGCTACTTCCCCGGTGTCCCCCTGATTTTAGCTTGTCAGGGCAGCGGTGGGCGTTTTACTTATTATGGTCGCCAAGACATTGCCAACTTTCTAGCCAACCTCGACCCCCGCCGTATTCCTTGGAAAGAGTATACGTTTTCGTAAAGTTTGCCGAGTGATGAATTTCATCAACCCTCCGTCAGATAATTTCTTAAGAGTAGGCAAGAATATTTGAGGGCTAGTAATGAATGAGAGCATGAAAAGCCTCAAAAGGGCTGTTTTAGAGTGCTTTCGTAGCTGGCCCAGTCTTATTAGTCTATTTACCAAAAACCCTATCTTCGCTTACTCTTTTTAGCAGGATAAAATCCTTTCGTACAGAAGCTTAAAAAGAATTTTCAACCCAAAAACCACTCGTTGTCATGGCTATCAAACCTGGACCAAAACCCAACAAACAAGATGGTACACCCGACGAAAGAAGGCGGGTTACGAAGGAAAATGCACCAAAGCACCCCGATTTGAAGCCTCACAAGCATAAGAGAGGCGACTAATAGGTCCTATGCAATCTATTTAAAGCCATATCGCAGGGATCTCGACAGCTGTCCTCTTCCCTCTATTAATCAAGAACCCTCGCCCCAGCTTGAAAGCGTGGAGCGAGGGTTCTTGGCTTTCAGGTACCTCTTAAGAAACCGAGAACATCGCAACCTAGGACCTAGACGGTGTTATGCACCTGTGAGTAAATTGAGACTGGTAGCTTTGGCCAGTATAAGCCTAATAAACGCCAGCAGGGAGTTCCTACAAACTAACGGCGAGGCATTGGTAGTCGCAACCAGTAGCTTGTAATAGGTACGGCATCAATTTGCATGTAGTCAAACTACCGCAGGCAAAAAGGCTTCGTTCTGCTGCCCAAGCGCTGGGCGGTGGAGCGCTCCTTAGCTTAGACAGCGCGCTTCCGACGATTAGCGCGGGACTATGAATAGCTCATTACAATCTTGGAAGACATTCAGTGTCTCACGTTTGCTTAATGCTAGTGGAAGTGATCTCCTGAGTTATTAGTACCATGTGGCATCATAGCTTCGGATAAGTAGGTCATATTAATAATCACACCTTGTGTATCATTACATAAACGCACGTTTGTGTAATGATACACAAGGAAAAACGAGGTAGTTTTGGGCTGTCTTCTTGTCACTCCTATTATATATAGCGTACCGTGCCCGACTACGTTGCCTACTACCGCGTGAGTACCGCCCGCCAGGGACAGTCCGGCTTAGGACTCGAAGCCCAGCAGGCGGCCGTGCGGACCTTCCTCTCGCTGGGCGATCAGATCCTGGGCGAGTTTATCGAAATTGAGAGTGGGCGCAAGAATGCCCGGCCCCAACTAGTAGCCGCCATGCAGGCAGCCAAGGATGCCGGCGCCGTGCTACTCGTGGCCAAGCTCGACCGGCTGGCCCGCAACCTGGCCTTCCTGACGGCCCTGATGGAAAGCCGCGTCCGGTTTAAGGCTGTCGACATGCCGGCCGCCGATGAGTTTACCATTCACGTACTCGGCGCTGTCGCCGAGAAAGAAGCCAAGGCGATTTCGACTCGCACGAAAGACGCACTGGCCGCTAAGAAGGCGCGGGGATTTCAGCTTGGTACGCCCGCGAATCTGACAGCCGAGGCGAGGGTCAAGGGCCAGCAACAACGGCAACTCAACGCCCAAGCGAGTTTGGCTAACCGACAGGCAGCCGAACTCGCCCGGCTGTATCGTAGTCTGCAGTGGGACTACCGCCGTATTGCGGCCCAGCTCACGGCCTCGGGGTATCAGACTCGCCGCGGCTGTCACTTTACCGCTGCCGGGGTACGCCGGCTACTACTCGGATTTTCGTCCGGATCGGGTGTCCCAATTGCCGAATAGTAATACCATAGATCCGCTGAGGCGTTCACCTAGACTTAGATAGCCGCTTTCATTTCTTTGGTAGTGCTGCAAGGACCCGGCATTGATCCTCTGCACTAAAGACAACAAATGTACCCTCAGTCTGAACTACTGTATTGAGGCCAACCATAGCATGCAGTATAGCATCACGACTTGTGCCAACAGGTACTGCATTCTGAGCTTGCAAATACTGCCACATATATTCTGCTGCTAATGCCTGCTGATGGGTGTTGAGCGAATTGAAGTATTGAGCCATACTACTGCCAGATGAAGTGGTCCATAAAGCTACAGAAGCCCATACGGAAATAGTAAGAAAACAATACTAAAAACCTGCGCTTTTGGATGTTGTTTGGAGAAAAGAAGTATCCCAGCAATGGCTATTTGCAAGACAAAGCATTAATGTACTATGTTGACCCGCTGGCCTATTAAGCGACCAAATACTGTTGTTTTTAGCAAATAGAAATAGCTGCTAACTTTTTTAACCAATAATGGAACTATTGCTATAACATTAGAATTGACCTATACAAGACATTTACTGTTCAGGTATGGGAAACGGCTCCAAACAACATAAGCCCAAGAAGAAGGCAATGCCAGTAACCGCACTGGTTAGCGGCGAACCACTGCGGGCTGCCACTGGTGGAGGTGGACAAAACCAGTTGGCGGACGAATTGGATATTCTGCTGATTCAGCTGGTGGAAGCTGTTCTGCTTCCGGCACAGATCGGAGATTTCGTTGACCTCCACCAGGTGGGTGGACACTATGAGGCTTCCCTGGCCGGCAATCGCTTAGGAACGGTACCTAGCCATTACACGGCAGAGTTGGCCTCGCAAAGCCGATATCGAGGCCGGTTAATTGAGCGGACGGAGGCTCCTTTAAAGGCGATGGTTCGCGTTCGTCTCCACGTGTAACTCCCGCGATTTTGTCCCCTTCCCTAGTTGGTCAGCAACGCTCCCTATTTGACGACTGCGCTTCTCATTGCGAGGCGTATCACGTCTGTAATGGAGGAGGATATAAGACAGCGCCGTGTGGGTGTGCCTGGAAACCAACGGACACCGCACGGCGCTACCGGTGTAGTACGTGCTATATTATTTGCCGGAACCGTCAGAACGAGAACCAGCAAGGAGGACACTTAGATACGTTTGTGGAACACGTCGCCGCTGGTCTTCCGTTGCACCGCTTACAGCTGTCTCAGCAGGGGGCTCAACCATTCCCGCTGCTTATCCCTACCAAGACGGCCGACTTAGCGGGCACCGATATCCGTTTGCCCTTGCGCTGGGCGGCCGTAGATGCCAAAGGACTCCTCAACTGGCGCCCAAAAGATCCCGCTACCGTCAGGCCCGTTTTTACCGATGCGTTGACAGCACGGGAGCATTTGAATGTGGGAGCGGCGTGTGAGCTACTGGCCGTGTTCAATGCCCAAGACAAAATTCTAGAGAGTTTTTGGGCGATGGGCCGACGCCAGGCCCTTCGCCAGCTCCAGCAGTGCGCGTTTTTGGCCGCTACAGGTCCGACGTTTTCTGTCAGCACCCTCACCACTGCTGGTACCCTCTTACCACGGGCGCATAACGTGGTCATGCAACTGCGTCACCACCGCGTACTGCAGGAATTACAAGAAGCGGGCTTGATGACTATTCCGAACTTGTACTGGGAGGATTACCGCGGACAGCAAGAGTGGGTAGCATGGCTGAAAGCAAATCCATCTATTTCCGTCATATCGCGTGACTTTACCCGCACGCGCAGCCAACGAGAGTTTACCGAGAAACTCGATGGATTGTTAACGCTGCTGTCGGCAGTCGGTCGGCCATTCCATGTATTGCTGGTCGGCGCAGGCCCTGCTCATGCACCGAGCACGTTATTTCGATTAGCGGAGGCAGGCTTTACAGGTTCAATCATTACGTCAGATCCTATCCTGAAGGCAAGCCATGGGCAGCGTTACGAACGTAGCGCATATGGTCGGTTGGCATCGACTTCGTGTGTGGAGTCGAGTATTGTGTCGCTCAGTGTACACAATCTACGCCTGCTAGAGGAATTGCTCTTTGAGGCAGTCGCCGGTACTCAGATTGCCGACCAAGTAAGGCGCAATCTATTGCCCATTGGTTTTCATGAAGAAGACATACCATCCAGGCTTGCTTCTAGCAAAGCTGCCTAAGCAATAGGGTACATTACACTTCCAGTTAGATGAAGCCATCTTCCATTCTCATTTATTATACCGTAACCCTTCACAAAGGGTTCGTCTGAACGAGGTAGTCTAACTAAGCCAGATGCCATTGGAACGTTGTTTGACGGCAGGTTTCGCAGTGATTGGGCGCACAGCACCCGGGCGAAGAGAAGTGTCTTTCAGTGTTTCAGTAAGCGATGTGGTGGTTGAGTTCAAGCTTGTCTTCGAGCCGGCTGAGTAAACGGCACCTTCAGCTTGCATTTAACATATCTATCTCTTTTGCAGGGGGATATAAGTCTGGGAACAACACGGGTGCATAGGCGATAGGGTATGCTGCTCGGTACGGAGTTAAATGTTCAGCCAAGTTGGTCGTAAGAAGACCAGCAGCAACGAGTTGCTGCGCCAGCGCTTTAGCTGTTCTTTCTGACAAGCCCGTCAACCGTTCCACTTCACGGCGCGGGATGCTGCCCTTCAGAAACACTGCTTCTAGTACGTAATAGCTTTCTGGTCGCCATTTGTGCCGTAGCGTTAGTAGCTGCGTCAAGCCACGCAACCGGTCAAGCATTTGATCAATAGCCAGTACACGGGTCATGTAGTGAATTTGATCCAGTGCGACTTCCAGGAAGAACTTACAAAACGCTACTAATTGACGATGCGATAAATTACCCCGCCCATCGGTATCACTCTCGCGCCGGCTATCCGCTGCCGCCAATGCCTGCTTGTAGGCTGACTCACTCCGGGCAAGCCCCCGCGACATCGACCATAATCCACCGGCGTCCAACTGCTCTGCTTGGAACGCCGCGTCGCTAAATAGACGCATGACCCTGCCGTTACCGTCCAGAAACGGGTGCAACCACGCTAGCCTGTGATGGGATGCCGCCACATTGATTACGCGTGCCAAACGGTCATGCTCATACCGAGGCAGATACAGGCTTTCCAGCACATTGATAAAAGAAGGAAGGGCGTCAGCAGCGGGTGCAATGTGGCGGCCTACCTGTACTTCCGTTGTCCGTAGTTCGCCAGGTAGTATCTCCAATCGGTTACCCTCCACACTCGTTGTCCAGAGAAATTCTTCGGGCAAATGTTCGTAGAACGCCCGGTGCAGGTTCTGCCAGAAGGTGGCTTGGTAAGGGTTTCCATCGGCTTTAGCCAGTAATTCAGGTAGACGGGCATGAACCTCAATATGGGCTTTTGCTTCTAGCTGCAACGAGCGATTGCGCTGATCGGCTGAATAGTCTTGCTGCAGAGCACGAGCAATATCAAGTGGGTGCGTGTCATGCCCTTCGATCAAATTGGAGTAATAGCTATTAGCTGGACGTAGAAAGTCCGCAATAGCTGTAGCCGTTACGGGATGAAGGCTTCCTGACAACCGCGCCGATGCTTCGACAATCTGTAAAGCCAGAGACTGTAACTCCGCAGGCAAGGGCAATTGTGGTTTGATGGGTGAGATAGCACCGGGATCGCGATACAAGCCGTCGTAGAGAGACATAAGACAAATTTTGGTCAAAACTACGACACATCATACGACACTTAATGATCTTTATATCAAAAGGGTATAAACAAGTTGTATTAAAAAGTTACGACACCCTGTACGACAAGGCTTCACGCTATGGATAAGACGGCCTTTTTGCTTAAGTCGAATCCTTGCCATTGCATCTATTTTATCTTATTTCATTATTTATTTGAATAAAATAAGACAAATAGACTTAATTGTCAGTGTTTGGGGTTGAAACATATTTTGTAGCCACGGCTTGTTTCCGCTTATTCTCTATTCTGGACTAGAGCGTATAAGGCTTATTATTGTTGGGCTTTGAAGTCCGATGAAGTTTAGGATAGCGGTACGGCTTTCAACGGAGTGACACTTCGTTCCTTCGCTGGAAAAATTGGAAAAGCAACAACCTTTCTTTAGTAGATTATGATGGAGCAGGCACCGTAGACAGATTTAGTCGCGAAGAAAGCCTTCCTATAAGTGTGAGCCCATGCTTGTAAGCCGAGGGGCTGCGTTCCCAAAATCAGCATAAGTGGCTGGGTTAACCGCGCTTGCTTATATTCTGCTAAACTCCGCAGTGTGAGTTCATCCCGAAAACTCATATAGGCAGCCGCCGCAGGATGGGTGTGCCAATCACCCAGATAGGTTTCAGTCCGGCCGGATTGCGTGTATAACCGAGCTATTTCTTGTTCGTGATATGCGTTATCGGGTCGGAAAGACCGCTTCTTATGAATAGCCTTGGGGCCGGGACCTACGACGGCTGTGACGACTACCTCGGTTGAAGAACCCCAATACCCGATCAGAATACCACCCGTTTCACAGGGCATCTTTGTAATGGCTTCCTCCAGAATTGCAATGTAGGCTAGTTGCGGTAGCCATATTGTTACAGATGGATCAGTCTTATTCACGGTGACAGTATGGGCACGATTCATGAACGTCAAGTGGGAAAGTTTGCCACACTGGTGCAGTCAAGTTACCGTCTTTATCCATCAGTTGAACCACCCCTACATCCCAGGGAGTAGTGGCATATCCCCCGGCAGCACCTCCGCTTAAGGTAGACACTGCCAGGCGCACAGCAGCCAACACCACATTTTGTAAGTCAAAGCTGGCCCCGGTAAAAGTCATATCTCCACAACCTGGAGCTTGCACGCTTCCAGAAGTCTCGTCACCAAGGGGCACAGGAATCACACTTCCTGCATCCATGTGATACTGTAGGCACATCCAACAGCCTGACGTTTGGCCGGGCACTACCCGCATGATCATTCCTCCCCATGCACCTGGCGTGGCGTATATGGATATAAAAGGGATGCCTCGTGCCTTCGCCATTTCCGATAAGAAATGGCTGATGCCCTTGTCTGCGGAGGCATCCACCAGCAAGGATACGTTATTGAGCAATGTATTCATTACTTCTTGCTCAGAAGCCATGCCCTCACCTCGCAGGCCCCCTACTTTATGATAAATAGGTACGACATGCGTCGCTGGATAATGCGCAGCAATAAACTCCTGTAACGCTTCTGTTTTGAGTTGACCTGCAGTCGTAATTCCTAAAGGCCAGCGCACAGTTGGGCCAGGCTCAACGCGATCGTAATCCAATATTCTGAGTTCGCCTACTTGATTGCGTGCCAACTCCAGTGTCATGGGGGCGCCTAGTGCACCTAAGCCAACCACCGCAACCGAGCGCTGATGGAGTGCGTGTATTGCTGGAACCCGCAGCAAAAAGTCCTTTGGGTTGACCCTGGAAACTTTCCCATAGAAGTAATGCAGTTGCGGTACCTCAACGAGTTTTCCTCTATGGTCAGGCACTTTCTCTTTGATAGTACCTTCAACAAGAAACAGCCATCCCATTCCTATTTGTCCCGGAGCAACTTCCTCGGGGAACTGTAGGCCAATAACGCGTTTAAGTACGGCACCTTGTGACAATACTAAAGGCCTACTCTGAAAAGTAGAGGCTATTCCATGTGTCTTTGCTAGTTCAAGTAACCAGCGTAACCCATCTTCAGCGTTGGTGAAAGGGGGCGCTTGGTTCAAGCGAACCAAGTGGCCGGAGAAAGAATTAGGAAAGACCTCTTTTAGCACTGCGGGTAAGTGGTGCTCCTGGCCTTGTTCGTCGATCGTTTCCAGAACAGCCATACGTGTTAACAACCCCGCCTTTTTGGGTAGCCCCACGTGCATGCGGCCCAACACCATAATGGGTGCATCCAGTGGACTGGGTAAGTCAAACCCAGTATCATCAAAGAGAACTGGGGCATGGGAGTTCGTAAAGTACTCGCTGGACGGTTCAGCTTGCTCATCTCGGTCTGCGGCCAGCAGCTCAGGGTCTTGAATGCTCCCTTTATGCAAAACCTTTGGCAGTTGCGAAGCTAAGTAGGTGGCAAGTTTCCAGCGGGGCTCCCAGTGATCCGCTGATCGAGGGAGCAAGCACAAGTTTTTGCCAATAGGGTTCTGGTGCCTGGGTAACGTTACATTCAGGGCAAACACTTCCGGCCGAAAATACGGGTAGCTATCTGGATACGTAGCTTCCAACTGAATGGAATCGTTGAGCCCAGTCAAACCAAACGCAGTATTCGAACGGTCAATTGTGAAAGACACCTTCAAAATACCCTGACTGCGTGCTGACTCATCCACAAGGGGAGTAACGTCATGCGCAGTCAGGGCTTGAAGCTCCCTTTCAAGCCGATCTGGTTCGGCTTCAAACCATGGGGGCGTCGGCATATGGTTCTTATAGTAAGCCTACGGGGCGATCTTTGGGGGGCTTAGGCGGGTTGTGCGGGCCTGGCTCTGGTTTTTCTGGAGGTTTACCCGGACCGGTCGGATTACCAGGAGGAGTCGGATTACCGGGAGGATTGGGATGGCCGGGGGTTCCGGGGCCTTTCCCGGGGTTGTCAGGCTGTGCCATTAGATAAAGAATTAAGTAGGCTCCATTACGTGAAGTTGCATCATCTTACGGCAGAGCTTTGATAAAAGGTTTAGGACTTTGCTAAAATTCCACCCTTTACTTAACACTGCTTGCTTGGTGCCCTTCGGCTGGCCTCTACTACTGCCTATTTAGGGTCCTATCAGCTTCTTACAGTGCAATTAACCTTTTTATAACCGCTATAATACTATATCATTATTATAGAACTATTTTAATACGACTGTTTCGCTTCTTCTGTCTGTTGAAATGACCAAAATTTCGGGTAGAAGATAGACCTCACCATCAAGTAATGTCAAGCACCTGCTATTTGCTGCCACCGAGCTTATGCCCACAATGTGGGCAGTAGGCATGCTCTTCCCTGGTGTCGCGCTGGTGGGCAAGCTGCTCAGAGAAACCAGCCGCGAGGATGCCGGTGGGTAAGGCAAAAAGTCCCAGCCCAAGTACAGCAATCACGCTGCTTAAGAGTTTGCCGGCCACTGTAATTGGATAAACATCGCCATACCCCACAGTCGTCAGCGTGGCGACTCCCCACCACATCGTTTCGGGTATGCTACCAAACTTCTCGGGCTGAGCTTCACTTTCCACCACGTACATCAGGCTGGAGACCAGCACGAGCATCAGCCCAATTACACCGGTAGTCACTAGCAATTCCGGGCGCTTACGCCGAACGACCTGGCCAATTACCTCCAGGGCCCGCACGTAACGCGCCACCTTCAACAGCCGAAATAGGCGTAGCAGCCGAAGAATGCGCAGATCAATGCCTGCAATGGATAGATAGAAGGGCAGTATTGCCAAGAGATCAACTATCGCCATGGGCGTGCGCATAAAGCGTAGCCGACCTCTGATAGAGCGTTGAAACCGGCGGTCTTCTACACACGACCACACCCGTAGGGCATATTCGAGGGTAAATACATAAACCGAAACAACCTCGATGGCAACAAAGTAGGGTTTGTACGAGCCATACACGCTTTTCACAGAACCAAGCACGACAGCCGCCCCATTCAACAGGACCAGCCCCAAGAGGATGCCATCGAACACACGCTCAAGTCCTTGCCCTCCATCGTGTGGATCAAAGAGTTGATGAATATAGGCCCGACTTTTATGCATTAGACTCTTAATCCTGAATAGTACACTCAAAAAAATATAGCCCAGCAGACACGACTACCCTGTCGGCATAATAGCATCTGCTGCTTGCCATCCTACCTGTAATGGCTTCTTAGAAGCACTTCATACATTCGCGTAACCCCGACGCCTGTGCTTCCTTAGTCCGCATGATTAGGGTTTGATAGGTACACCGGTTCATGGCCGAGCAGCCCTCACTGGCATGGTAGACTTCGGTGCGGCCATTGCCACAGATATATACTTTGGGACCACTGGATACAGCGGGGCGTGAGGCCACCTTGGCCTTTACCTTCCCCTTGGTGCTGCTGGTACTGGTCGTAGAGTGTTTAGCAGCGGAGGAAGAGTTGGCCGCCGCTTTAGGTTTACTCGTGGTCGTTTCCACGGCAACGACCGCTTCCTCGTTGGCCAGCTGTTGCTGGGCCAACGCAGACAAGCTATCCTGCACATAGTGAACCCGTGCGAGAATAACAGCCCGCAGGCTATCGGCCGTTGCCTGGCGCCGGCGAGCCATCTGCACGAGGCTATCCTGCCGGGCCGCTGCCTTCTGTTGGGCCAGCTGTCGGGCCTGTTGTTCTCGTTCACGGGCAGCAGTAGAGCGAGAACGGCTTTCCTGACTGTAGAACTGGGCCTCCTGCTCGTAAGGGGTTACCTCCCACTTGGGTTGCTGCGTGTGAATGCGCTGGATGTAGAGCGAGGATGTAACGTTGTCGAAGCTAAACTCTTTACCCGCTTGGCGGTACTGCAGGTGCGCCGCAGCTAAGGTCTGCTCCAGCGCCCGAATATCGGCAGCCGCGGCGCCGCGCAACTTGTTCTCCGGTGTACGCTTGCTGGCCACCGAATCCTGCCCGACCCGGAAATAGGTGACAAATTCGCCGGGCTTGTTGGCCCGATTTTTCAGGGCCTTCGAGCCGGCATGGGCCCCATTTACCAGCAAAATAGCGGCACTGCCGATCGGAAATTGGGCAGCGGCCAAGTACGGCAAAAGACAGAGCAGGCAAAGCAGTAGCTGTTTTTTCATATAGTAGAGATGTGAACCTCCAAGATAGAAAAAGTAGTGCAGCCAGTGGCTGTTCGTTGCCAAGCAGGAAGTCAGCATTGGGTGCGCTCTCGACCAACGTAGTTGTAAAAAAGCCCCAACGCACGAGGCGTTGGGGCTTTATCGAAACTTGATTCCCGGTGGATACCCTTAGTGAGCCACCAGCAACCGCTGATACGTGACCTGAGAACCTTGCAGCACGCGGACGAGATACACCCCGTTCTGCCACTGCTGGGAAGGGAGCGTAAGCGTATGCGAGCCACTGGCTTCATCGGCTTGGTTACGCAGGATGGTAACCGTACGGCCCAGCGCATCCAGCACGTCGATGGTCACGGGCTCGGCCGCACTCAGATAGTAGGAAAGCGTGCTGTTGCCCGTCGTTGGGTTCGGGAAGAGCTGCAGCGCCAGCGGCGGCTGGGCCGTCGATGTGCCCGTTACCACGTTGCGTGTGTACCAAATTGGCGACGTGACGATTCGGTCCCCATCCTGCTCGAGGATGATGGCGTAGTAATAGGCCGTACTGCCGGTGGTCAAGCTCGCATCCGTGAAAGTCAGCGCCGTGGTGGCGGAAACCGAGGTAACGGCCTGGGCCGGCTGCCCAGTGCCGGGCGTGCCCTTCATCAGGGTGATGGTGCGGATCGCTTCTCCGTCCACGTCATTCACCGAGAGCGCTACTGCTGGGGCCGCCGGGGCGGTGAAGATACTACCCATGGGCTGTCCGCCCAGGGTATAGGTGACTTCCGCGTTCCAGTCATCGGAGGCATAGAAGCCACGCTGGCGCAGTGCGGTCAGCAGCGCTTCCTTCGTCAGGCTGGGCGCAACCACGACCAGGCGGCCTTGCGTGGTGCGGTTAAAGGTCGTGTTGTGATTGTCGTGGTCCAGGCTGATGCCCACGTGGTAGCCTTTGGCCAACAGGGTCGTGAAGGTGCTTTCGTAACTACTGCCGGAGGGGTTCGTGTATGTCGTGTTGGTCGAGGTGGCCGGGCCGGAACGCAGCACGGTACCTACCACGGCCGAGTCGGCGGTGGCCCGGAAGCTGCCGGTGGCCAGGTTGTTGTAGTCCCCACTCTGCGGGTGAGCCAGCGTGGCAAACGCGTTGGGCCGCTTGTTGATCTGGCGGAACAGCCCGTCGTAATCGTTGCGCGCCACATATACGTCGTAGTTGCCGGTCTCCCAGCCTAGCAACTGGTCCACGCCGTAGACGAGCACGTGGCCGCCGCCGGAGATCACACCCCACTCCATGCCGTAAAGAGCTACGAACTGATTGTTGGTCGCCTGATCCGCCTGCTGCAGACCCCGGGCGTAGTTGGGCAACTGCATGCCGGCTTGCGCGTGGTTGTGGTCGGAGATGCCCAGGAAGTCCGAATGCAGGGAGGCATCGGCAAACTGGAAGTCCTGTAGGGGCGTGCTGGCTCCGGAGGCGCCTGCATCCTGATTACCGTCGGAATAGGCCGAATGCGCGTGCAGGTTGCCGAAGTAGAAGTTCGGTGTGCCCACCGGCGGTACGGGTACTACCAGTTGCGTGGTCGCCGGAGCGGTCGTCTTGAACACCGTGGCGCAACCCGTGCCCGCTAGCTCATACACGGCCGCATACAGGGTCTGGCCAGTAGGTAGACCATTCACGGTCACGGACGTGCCGTTGCCACTATAGACGACATATTCGCCTGCTGCCAGGGCCGTACCGGCGCCAAAGGAAGCATTGGCCGTGTAGGTAGTGCCCGCAGTGGGCAAGCTCGTCGGGGCTTGGCCGGCCCGCAGCACCACCAGGCGGCCCGTGCCCGAGCCGGGTTGCCACGAGAAGGTTGCCGAACGCGTACCCGTCAGCGTGGCCGTGGCCGCGGTAGTAGAGCTGGTCGGGACGGTGGCCAACACACACGGCTGGGTGGTAAACGAGCCCGTGGCGGCCGCCGTTTGCAGGTAGTTCGTTTCGCAGCCCGTACCGGTATAGCTATAGACCTGGTAGGTATAGGTGGTGTTGGGCTGCAGGCCCGTCACCGGCACACTGGCAGCGGGGCCCGCATACACGACATAGGCGCCATTACCCAGGGTAGCCCCATTCCCAAAGCTCCCGGCCGGGTACGTTACCCCATCCACTGGCAGGGCCGTGCTGGCGCCGGGCGCACGCACGACGACTAAGCTGGCGGAGCCGTTGCCGGGCTGCCACCCCAGCGTGGCGGTAGTGCTGGTGAGTGCGCTGGCCGTGGCCGCGGTCGGAGCCAGCGTAGGCTCGGGCCCCTGGGTACAGGGCGCGGTGGCGTAGATATTATCGAACAGGGCCGTTTCCGTGGCCGTGGTAGCGTGGTTCCAGAAGCAACCCAGGTAAGGCAAGGCTACCCCCGTGTAGGTGTCGTCCGAGCGGCTGCCTACGCGCGTGAACACGGCCGTGGCCGGGTCGTCAAAGCTGGTCGTATTGGCCGTCTGCTCCAGGGTCCAGGTATTCTCCTCCGCTGAATAGGTCACGCGCACCGTCGAGGCCGGACCGGTCGTGGCATTCGGTGCCACGACGACCGAAACCAGGGACTTGAGGTTTGTGTTGCCAATCAGGCCACCGGTGTAGCGCACTAGGCGCAGGCTGTCGCTGGCCCCCGTATTGCCGTAGACCACGGCGTAGCCGTTGCCCGTCAGCAGGTCGGCCGAGCTGCCGGCCAGCACAAAGGCCACCCCGTAGTTGTTGTTAAGGAAGCCCGAGGGGTTGAGCCGGGACTGCTGCATGTTCCAGGCCCAGGTCAGCTGGCCCGTGTTGCCGCTGAGCACCGGGTTGTAGCGGGTGCTCATGTCGCGGCTGACGAAGTCCTTGCCCAGTACGCCGCTACTCAAGCGCAGCTGGCCCGCGGTGATCGTGGCCCCGGTAGTGGAGGTCGTTTCGGTTTCACTCCAGCCGTTGCCCACGGCGGGACTATCGGTCCGGTTGAAATCGTCCAGTAGCGTGGGCGTTTGGGCGTGGAGTGCCCCGGTTGAGAGCAGCAGTGCGCCCAAGGTGAGCCCATGGCTCACGAAGCGGGTAAATAGGTGCATAGGAGAAAGGAAAAGAGTAGTCAGTGCAACGGTATTGGCATCCTTCATGCAAGGCGAACTACTTGATAGACAGTCGCTTTTTTGCAATAGGATACTCGTGCCAGAAGGTCTGGAAAGATACTCTACTTTCCTGTAGTGCCCGGAGAACAGGAAGCGCAGAGCCGTAAAATAACCATCAATACCAGGCATGTATTTCTTGAAACCTCTGTAGCTTTCGTATTCACTTGTACTACTATCCGGTGATTCCGATGAGGAATAGGCGCTTTGTACCAAACCTGCAGACACGAGGTCGAGCGCAATCTGCTTGGCTAGTGGTTCCAGCACTAGCGGTGCTGCTTCTGACGGTGCCTGCCCGAGCCCAGTCAGGTTCTGGTGCGTGGCCGTCAAACGTTCGCACGGGAGCCGTTGAGTTCACGGGCACGAATAAACTGCCCGAGACGACCAAGGGCACCTATTCGGCGCACGCGATGGGAATGCACTTGGAACAATGGTTTGGGCAGCATTTTCCCTTGCAACAGGCCACTGATCTACCGGAAACCTGGGGAACTGACTCGACCTGGGTAAAAGTGGGCGGTATACCAGGCCACCACCCAAGTGTTGCGCTCACGTTCATTTTTGTAGCCCGTGTAGAACGAACCGGCCACTATCGCTATCGCTTATACCACTGCCAAGTAGCTGCGGCAACGGGCGAAGGCCTGGTACAGGAAAGCGCGTTGGAGCGTGTGCTGGATGACACTGACTTTCTACCGGATCTTACACTCTTTTACCAGCGCTTGACCAGTAGCCTTGCGCAATTGCCACGTTGAGTAAAACCAAGTGTAATAAAGGGCTATAGGAATGTCCTCACGTCATTGCCAGCAATTGATTTGCAGTGGTCCATACACGCTGTTGATACAAGCCTGTATATACGAAGCGGCCCAATGCGTAAAGGCCAGCAGAAAGCAGGGCTATAGCCTTTAGTTCTCTCACGAGGCAGAATCTTATCCTTGCTCTACAGGATATTCTACCGTCAATGTCAAGGGTGTGGCTTTGATCGTGTCAAAAACCAGATCTGTTCCATCCGCTAGCCAGCCTTCTCGGGTTGCTTGCTGATAATACTGCTGAGCCTCTGCCGGCAGTTTCGGGATTAGGTTCTGCAGTACCGCTACGCTGGCGGTATAGTAATCTCTTACCCGGGCTAACTCGCTGATCTCACGGTTCACCCCAGACGCTTCAATACTGCCAATTACAATGTTTTTAACGAACTCAGCGTAACTGGCTGGGTCCGCTCGAAGCGCTGCGAGCATGGCCTGCTCATGCTGTTTACTCACTTCTAGTTCAGCAGCTGAGAGGTCGCTCACGATGGTGTAGTTGGCAGGAGCATTATCATCATCGACCAGCTCTACTTCAATGACAACTTTAATTTTTCGAGAAGAGGCCATGAAGATGTAAGCAACGAGGTGTATGCAGTGAGTAAGCGAGAGTACGGATGAGGGGATCAGAAACTCTGACGAAAGATACCACATTGTTTAAATAGGGCAAATTTGCCCTAACAATTCCTGTTGTTACCATCCTCCTTTGTGAGGTGAAATACCTTCGGGACCAAGAGAGTCTCTATCAGTTTGGACTTCGGCTGCGCCAGCTACGGAAAGCCAAGGGTTTCACGCAAGAAAGCTTAGCGGCGGCCGCTGAGTTGGAGTTTAGTCAAATCGGTCGTATCGAACGCGGTGTTATCAACACCAGCCTAAGCACCGTTTTCGTGCTGGCCCGTACCCTGGAGATTGATGTGCGGGAGTTGTTCGATTTTTCTATCCTCCCTTGAAGAAAGCTGACGCTTGCGTTCACTTGTGCCTCTTCACCTTGCCAAAACCGATGATTTGGTGCTAGCAGAATCGTGCAGTCTGAACGTAGAATATCCTGTTAAGACTTGTTGATTTAACAGGCTTCGTTGCTGCAAGGCATCTATGTGTACTTAGAACCACAGCAATAAAGTTCAACTCTGAGCATCAGGTGCCATTAGCCGTTTATTGGAGAAACCTATTTTCTTTCTAATTGCTTTTCTCAAAGGCCCTCAGAATTATTGAAGACATGCAATTCGAAGCCAATACAGCTCTGCTAAGGGTGAACGGCAATTGTTGTTAACAAAGACATAGCAAAAGCAAAAACCTCTCTCTGATCTCTTGATAGCAACAATTTTTGTTGCACTTGTGATAAGCTGTGTCGTGCAGCCAAAGCTAAGTCTTGATCGGTCTTTCTCGGTTTTATGCGCAAATGGTCCAACGAGTCAATTGGTTTACTAGTGTCTTTTATCTCAATAGAATCTGGTATGTCATCTGGCAGCGCTATGTGATCTAGCGCGGGAGGCTCAGACTTGATTATTTGGATTGCAGAGCGAATGGAATCAGCAACAGCTTCTCCATTAGCCGCAATATAAAATCCTGTAGAGCGGGTAGTGTAGTGTCCTAACCAGTCTTGTATATGTTCGGTAGGTACGTCTGCGCAATGCAACTGCGTAGCAAGGGTAGCCCGTCCACGGTGGCATGTTATCTGGCCCAGCGTATCGCACTCACTGATGCCAGCCTTACGGCACAGCAGAGGGATTAATACTCGGTTTATATAACTTCTGTTAATACTAAAGCCGTCCCAAGTAAATAAGAGGTTTACCAGTTCTCCGGTCGTTTCATCTCGTTGCTTGGGAGTGGTAGGCCGGCGCTTTTCCCAGGCCTCTATAGGCTTCCTTAATCGAGCGTCAACAGTCTTTTCAAATGCGTCGCCAGACTTATTCTTAGGTACATGCAAATCGATTATTCCCCCATCCATGCTTCGCTGGTTGGACAATGGCCTTCGACGTAGTGATAAACCATGTGTGCATCCAACAATCAGGCGCCGGATCTCGTCACCGCGCAATCCGGCAAATATCCACACAGCAGCCAGCGCTCGTACCATCTCTAACGGATAAGCAGCTTCCCTCTGATCGGCTTTCCAAGAATCCGTTGCCGAGGGAAGATCTGTATGTGTAAGAGACAAGCACGCGTGTTCCAATTTCTTCCATACCTGCCACTCAATCGGTCGTGGGTTCGGACCACACGCTTTGATAAGCTTTGCTGGAGTTTTTAAATATACAGCTGGACTAAAGGCAACAGGGAGCACATCAGCTGCTTGGCAATCAGTGAAGAAGCACCGTACCGCGTTAATGATTTGCGCGCGCACTGCTGGACGCATTTTTTCGCCTGGGCAAGCAGCCCGTTTGCGCTTTTGACGGTTCCAATCACCAACTGCCGCTTCACTGATGGTTTCGACGAACTCTTTAGCCATACCTGCCGTCCATTGTGCAGGATGGGCTGCTGTAGGGTACTTGGCTGCGGCCCAACGACCTGCTTTAGCAATCCGTGAGCGCTGCGCGGCTATAGTCCGTTTTCCTGCCCACGTAAGGGCACTCCAACGACTAATCGATTCTACCCATGCTGTCGGCAATGTATCTTTTGGTTTGTTGCTACAGACAATAGCACGGGGGATCCGGGGTGGTTTAGGGAGTTCAGGCTCAAAGGGCTCTGGCAGTATACTGAGACTGTAGAGTGCTTGCGCAAGCGCAATACAGCCTTGTTTTAGACCTTTTGAGAGTGATGCTTGTTCATAAGTTTGTTCTATCACCGTCATGGTGAGGTCTTCTAGAAAAGGGCTGCGATTAAGCAGCAACGCTAGACTTACACAGGTCGACAAGCCAACTATATTCCAGTACTTTACTTTACCTACTCGTGCTAGAGCTGCTTGCACTGTTTGCAGGCCCTCTACTACTTCACTATACCCAAGAATACTACGCGCGGATGATGCAACAACACAATCTGTAATGAGAGGATGAATATCAATATTACCTAATAAGTAGGCACAGCTGATGATATAGTGCCGCAAGTTTATACGGGACAAAAAACGTTCTTCCTGAAAAGCTTTATGTCGATTAATAAAATCTTGTTGGCTTTTGCCTACAATTTCTAACCATATGCCTTCGTCCCATGCCCATAAAGTTGACTGTCTTTCGTGTATCTCTCGGAGCAACAGCACACAGCATGAATAGGAAATCTTGGCTCCTTCGTCTGGAGAACAGCAGTAGGCAAAAACAGCTTCAATGGGATCGATAAGCCGCTGCATAGGCTTTAATTCATGTTCCCTGTCTTGTTGAAACCGCCTAGTGGCAACAGGTCGGTGGTGAATCCAATGAGCTAGCGAGTACTGCTCCAAGGGTGTTAGACATACCCCATGGTTCAACTCACCGTATATCTCTACCCACTCAGGCTCCTTCATGTGAACTATGATCGGCGGCGGCAATTCGGATTAACGCTTTTCCTATACTATCACGCACATCATCGCGGCGTGGATGGATATAGCGTAGCGTGCTACTAAGGTTTGCATGACCAGCGAAATGAGAAATTTCATGTAGCGCCCAACCATCTTCTGCTTTATTAGTGATACTTAAATGCCTAATTGTGTGGGTCGTAAGTCTAGGCAGTTTGGTTCTACTGGCAATGTCCTTCATAACACTTGTCCATGTCCAGATAGAAATATGTTGCCCCCGATTGCGCTTCGATTCTGATACAAAAAGCGCAGTATCCGGTCTAACTGGTCGTGTTGAGCGTGCGGCTAAATACTGAATGAGTAATCTTTTTGTCCCCTCGGAGAAGCGTACCCGTCGAGCTCTCCTAGTCTTTGTAGTTTCGTGGCGGATAGAAACAATATCTCCAGCACTGCCTATACCGACATCACTGATTAGTAGTGCGCACAATTCGCCTCTGCGTAGGGCACAATCATAAGCTAGCGAGAGCATTAACCGGTTTCGTAACGGTTCTTCGTATAGCACATCGATGACCTTATCCCACTGCTCAGCGTCGGGAACCCAAGCTCTTGTTAGTTTACCTCTAAAAGATAAACTAGCCTTGATCGGAGTAGTGGCACATATGTTCTCCTCTTTTAGGAAGCTATAATACAGCCGTAGTACTGCCAAACGGTGCTTGCGACTAGCGTCAAGTAATGATCGTTCTTTAAGACTAACAAAGTAATTTAATATCTCCTCTGAGGTTGCTAAGTGGTGGTCAATCTGGTGTTGAACACAATATTTAAAATAATCTAACAGCACATATGTGTAGGACATTACTGTGTTATCAGCACAGCCACAAGCTGATTTTGTCATCAACCAATTCGAAGCTGATGGGTAATCTCCTAAGAGAGAGATAATTTTTGCAAATTCCATTTGGATTATATTTAAATGTGACATGATTATTAAAAGTAGAGATTATATTCATAATTAAAAAACTGCTATTAAAGTTAATCGCGACGTTTTCACATAAAAGTTCATTTCACATTGGTATTATCACATTTCATACTGCTATTAATTTTAATAGCAGTATGAAGCCTTTGCACATTTATATTCCATTCTATTATATATTATGTGGAATATTAAACATCTATAAACTAGCCTTTTATGATTATATCTTATTACTAGACAGTTGTAATTTAAGATAGTAATCATTATTTATTTTGCGCTTAGTTATGCTATATTTGCGCACCATTTGTACTTAACTAATTCATCTAAAATATTCGTTGCATATCTACTGATAAACCCTAACCCCATGCTAGTCCCTGCATTTGCTCTATACATTCGTATCTAGTTTTTCTGACGTTTTGTACATATTTCATCTTTAAGTTTTCATGTATTAGCTGCTAAATGCCACTCAGCATGCTTTACTTTCAACTCCAGAGGATCTTATTTTGTAGTGTCAGGATGAATCAGCTGCTGATGTCTATATATAGTAAACTCTCTGTATGCCGTAAGAGCCTGCATACAGAGAGTAACTTCATCAACATCTTGTAGCTGGCCAATGCAACTGCTCTTTGCTTTTAGTCGATGCTATCATCTATCCGCATAACTGCCTTATGTATTAACTATTGGAATACACACAACTTATGAGCTGTCAGAATAGTCTTTTGTTGTTAGTTGGCAACGAAAAACGACCTTTTATCAGTGAGGCAAGACTTCCACACTCCTGATTGTGCTCCCAGTGGCTGGAGTAAGGGCTTTCCTAGTTGACTGATAAAAGGTCGTCGTAATCATCCAAAGTCCAAACTCCAAATTCTTTAGAAGGCTGCAAATCCATCCTAGTAAA
>NZ_JAJADR010000011.1 GCF_020447265.1 Hymenobacter lucidus
CCGTGCTGCCAGTTGTCGGATTGAAACGTGGCCACGCCATCGGCGGCTTCCAACTGCGCGCACAGGCGTTGTTGGAAGTCGCGCAGCCAGTCGGCCACGGTTTCGCGGAAGGTGGCAGCAGGTGGTAGGGAAGATGAGGCAGTCAGCATAGAATAAAGCGGCCAAATCGGAACCAGGCAGCTACGCCGCTGACTCGTTCGGAAACAGCAAACCGCCCGGCGGCGGAGTAGGGTGTAAGCCGCAAAGGTAGGCGTTTCGGCGTTTTGGTGCCGGCAAAGGTTGGCCCATTGGCAGGCGGACCGCACCAGGCTGCTTACCGGCAGTTGGTTGAGTGAAAACCCAACAAAGCCCGCCTCCAGCCGGAAGCGGGCTTTGGAGCCTTGCAGGGCGGAAAAACGTTAGTGGTTTTGCTGCACCAGCGAGGTGTTGGCGTTGCCGTACTGCAGCACGTCGCTCTGGTTGCTGGCCGCGCCCTGGTTGGTTTGGGCCACGTTTTCGTTGCCGGTCTGCCGCTGCCGGGCGTAGTGGTCGTTGCCCTGCTGGTCGATGAAGGCCTGATTGCCTTTATACAGCGGTCCGGTGGCTAGTACGTCGCCCAGGCGCTGGGCCTGAATAGCGGTACTGCCGTTGCCAAACTGCGAAATCTGGCCAATCTGGTAGTTGTCGGCCTGGGTTTGGGTGACCTGGTTGCCGTTGCCGGTCTGGGTGGCCATCACTGTATGGAAGCTGCCCTGCTGGGTCTGGGTGGCCTGGTTGTCGTTGCCGGTTTGCGTGATATAGGCATACTGGTAGCCGCCCTGGGTCTGGGTTTGGCTGGCCGTGTTGGTAGCGCCCACTTGAACCGTGCTGACGCTGCTGCGGCCGTTCTGTACCTGGCTCTGGGTGCTCCGGTTGCCGTTGCCGGTCTGGATCAGCGTGGCGTCCAACTCCCCAATACCCGGAATCTGCTCCTGGGTGCCCCGGTTGCTATTGCCTGTCTGGGTGATGGTAGCGGTGCTGCCGTCGTTGCCGCCGGTCTGGTCCTGGCGGGCGGTATTCAGGTTGCCTTGCTGGGTGATGCTGGCCGACCAGAACTCCGCGCCCGTGTTCTGGGTCTGGGTGGCATTGTTCACGTTTCCCTGTTGCAAAACCGTCACGTTGTGGTTCCGGCCCGAAGCAGTGCCGCCCGACTGCTGCTGGGTCGACATGTTGGCCGTGCCCAGCTGCGTGGCCGTGGCATTGGCATTCACCGAGTTCTGGGCCTGGGTAGCCCGGTTGCTGGGGCCCACGCTCTGTAGAATAGCCGCGGTATTGTTGCGCCCCGACTGGTTCTGGGTGGCGTAGTTGTAGCCGCTGAGCTGCTCGATGCTGACTTCTTGACTAAAGCCGCCCTGGTTCTGGCTGGCGTAGTTGCCGTGGCTGCCCGCCTGGGCCGAGCCCTGCTTGATACTGGCCCCGTTGCCGCCCCGGCTTATGTCGGAGTTTTGGTTCTGGATGGCCGTCTGGTCGTTGCCCATCTGGTTCACCGTGGCCCGGTGGTTGCTGCCCTGCTGGGTTTGGGTGCTCTGGTTGTTGTTGCCGCTGGCCGAGCCGCCATTCACGGCCGCATCGTTCTGGCGTGTGGTAGCCGTGTTGCTCCGGCCGCCCTGCGTCACCGTCACCTGGTTGCTGTTGCCATAGCTGGTGGAGGTTTGGGTGTTGTTCTGGGCGGCAGCTGCGCCGCTCACCAGCATTATCACAAAAAGTAATCCGGTTGATTTCATAATCTGGAATAGAAAAAAAGTGGATGAATACGGGCCCTGCAAGTGACCTTGTAAGTAGGTAGAATTAAGGTCGTGTATAAAAAATCATAATAAAAATATATTTAATGATATTAAAATGAAATTAATTCTCTACTGCTGAGTGCGGTAATTGGTTGACTATCAATATTTATAAAATTGAATATTGATTTAGTCGGTTGGCTGTCCTGTTCAGCGTTGCCGAGCGGTACGGCAGGAATTATTCCGGGGGAAAAGCAGGAGTGAGGCTGGCCCGAAACCTCATGCTAAACCGTTAACAGCGGCGCCTGATAACGCCCGGACCCGGAATCAGGAGCGGCCGGCGGCACTCCCGGCCCACCGACGCTGCTGCTGTCGTTGCGAAACCGTAATTTCGCCGCTCCAACTGCTGCTCTTTCATGTCCTCGCAAACCACCCCCGTCATCGAAACTGAATTTAGCACCGAGCTTTCCGCCACCCAGCCCAGCCACGCCACGCTGCTGCGGGTATATTCGCTGATGCGCACGGGCGACGAGCTGGCCCGCCTCTACGAAGAAAACAAGGCCGTAACGGCCAAATACGTGCACGCCACGGCCCGCGGCCACGAGGCCATTCAGCTGGCCGCCGCCTGCTTTCTGGGCCCCCAGGACTACGTGACGCCCTACTACCGCGACGATGCCATGCTACTGGGCCTGGGCCTGGAGCCCTACGAGCTGATGTTGCAGCTTATGGCCAAGCGCGACGACCCGTTTTCGGGCGGGCGCACCTACTACTCGCACCCCTCGCTGTGCCGGCCCGGTTTCCCCACCATTCCGCACAACAGCTCGGCCACCGGCATGCAGGCCATTCCGGCCACGGGCATGGCCCACGGCATCAAATACCTGGAAAGCCAGGGCCTGAACCCGGTAACCGCCGACCCGCGCGACTGGTACGAAAGCGGGGCTGCCATACCGGGCCTCTACAGCCTGCTGCCGCCCGCCCACCAGGGCAACGCGCCGGTAGTGGTGTGCTCCATCGGCGACGGGGCCATGACGGAAGGCGAAGTATCGGAGGCGCTGCAAATGGCCGTGCTGCACCAGCTGCCCGTTATTTTTCTGGTGCAGGACAACGACTGGGGCATTTCGGCCACCGGCCGGGAGATGCGCGCCATGGATGCCTACGAGTTTGCGGCCGGCTTTAAAGGCCTGCAGCGCCTGCGCGTAAACGGCGCCGACTTCCCCGATTCCTACGCCGGTATGGCCACCGCCTTCGACTACGTGCGGCGCAGTCGCGGCCCGATACTAGTGCACGCTAAATGTCCGCTGCTGGGCCACCACACCAGCGGTGTGCGGCGCGAGTGGTACCGCGGCGACAACCTGGCTGAGCACACCACCAACGACCCGCTGCCCCGCCTGCACGAGCAACTGCTGGCCCTGGGTGTAACGGAAGCCGAGCTGGAAACCCTGGGCGAGCAGGCTCTGGCCCGCGTGCAGCAGGATTACCAGCGCGCCCTGGCCGCCCCCAACCCCGACCCCGCCACCTTTGCCGACCACGAGTTTGCCCCGCCGGCCGTGACCCACGAAACCGGGGAGCGGAACCCCGCCGGCGCCGACAAAGCCCTGATGGTGGATGCCGCCCTGCACGCCGTGGACGATATTCTGCGCGAGTTTCCCGAAGCCCTGTTCTACGGGCAGGACGTGGGCGGCGAATTGGGAGGCGTATTCCGGGAAGCGGCGCTGCTGGCCAAAAAGTACGGCGACACCCGCGTCTTCAACACGCCCATTCAGGAAGCCTACATCGTGGGCTCCACGGCCGGTATGAGTGCCGTGGGCGCCAAGGCCATTGTCGAAATTCAGTTTGCCGACTATATCTGGCCCAGCCTCAACCAGCTAGTGGAGGAGCTCAGCAAATCGTGCTACCTGAGCATGGGTAAGTTTCCGGTGCAAAGCCTGATTCGGGTGCCGGTGGGCGCTTACGGCGGGGGCGGACCCTACCACTCAGGCTCCATCGAAAGCACGCTGCTCACCATTCGCGGCATCAAGGTGGTGTATCCCAGCAACGCGGCCGATATGAAAGGCCTGCTGCGCGCCGCCTTCCTGGACCCCAACCCGGTAGTGCTGTTGGAGCATAAAGGCCTGTACTGGAGCAAAGTACCCGGCACTGAAGATGCCAAAACCGTGGAGCCGGCCACTGGCTACGTCATTCCGCTGGGCAAAGCGGCCATTGCCCAAGAAGCCGACCCCGAAAAGCTGCGCCAGGGCGCTACCTGCGTGGTCGTTACCTACGGCATGGGCGTGCATTGGGCCCGCACGGCCAGTCGGCAGTTTGCCGGCCAGGTTGAAATTCTGGATTTGCGCACCCTGAACCCGCTCGACTTTGAAGCCGTGGAAGCCGCAATACGCCGCCATGGCAAGGCCCTGGTGCTCACCGAAGAGCCGCTGATGAACTCCTTTGCCGAGTCGTTGGCCGGCCGTATCCAGCGCAGCTGCTTCCAGCAGCTCGACGCGCCCGTGTTTACCCTGGGTGCCGCCAACCTGCCCGCCATTGCCCTGAACGTGGAGCTGGAAAAGCAGATGCTGCCCAGCGCCGACAAGGTAGCCGCCGCGTTAGGAGAGTTGCTGGAGTATTAAGGGTAATGTGCTCAGGTGCTAATGTGTTTTGAATGTGCTAACGCTTAATGTGGGGAATGTGAGTAAATCTGTCATTGCGAGGCGTAGCCGAAGCAATCCGTCCTCTGTAATGTACTGAGTAGCCTTAAGTGAAAAGCCCTTTCCAGAACATTCTGGAAAGGGCTTTCTGATAAAAGGTCGGGTCGTACTGCGCAGAGGACGGATTGCTTCGCGCTGCTCGCAAGGACATAATAGTGATGATTAGCACATCAGCACATTAATCATTAGCACATTAAAAAGGATAGCCGATACCCAGGTTGAAGGCGGTTTGGTTGGGGGATTTGGCCAGGCGGAAGTTGGGCAGCACAAACTTGTTGCCGGGAGCCGTGGGGTCGTAGACTTTGGTGGCCACGTCGAGGCGCAGGATGAGGAAGGTAAAGTCGAAGCGGATGCCGATGCCGGAGCCCACGGCAAACTGGCGGTAGAAGCGGTTCAGGCGGAAGATGGCCTCATTGCGCTTGTCTTCGGGCTCCTGCAGCGTCCAGACGTTGCCAAAATCGGTGAACAAGGCCCCGTTGATGAAGTCGTAGAGCGGAAAGCGGTATTCCACGTTGCCTTCAATCAGCACCTCGCCGGGCTGCTCCAGGTCGTAGTCGCGGATGGGCTGGCCGGTGGCTTCGTCGATGCGGTTGGTGCCGTCGGAGTTGAGCTTGTAGGTGGTGTAGCCGCCCGTACCCAGCCGGCGCGGCCGCCAGGCCCGCACGCTGGAACTGCCGCCGGCAAAGAAATATTTGTCATAGGGAATCGTGTACACCCCGTCGGTTTTGGTCAGGGCGTGGGCCAGGCCGGTATTAAGGCGGTACACCAGGTACGACTTGGGCCCCAGCTTGTGGTAGCGCCGGTAGTCGGCACTGACTTTGGCGAAATCGTACACGTCCAAGCTGATATTGTCCTGGTAGAGCGAGCGGGTGAGGCCGCCCACTTCCACGAACAGGCGCAGGTAACGTGCGTCGCGGGTCTGGGTGAAGTCGTTGGAATTATAGAGCGAGGTGAAGTTCATGCTGGGCACGAACAGCTTGCCGAAGCTGCGAAACAGTGGGGAGCCCAACGAGTCGCGCAGCACTTCCAGGGTTCTGTTAAATATCGAGTCGCGTTTGGGCGTATAAATCACGCTCAGATCGAGCGGCGTGAGGACGTACTGGTGAAAAACCGAGCGTTGCCAGATATAGTCGTAGGTGGCTTCCAGATTGGTACGCGTGTACTCGGGCCGGTCTACGTAGGTGAAGCTGGTGCTGAAGCGGGTTTTGGGGTTGTAGCGCGTCAGGAAGCGGTTGGCGCGCCAGGGCACCAGAAACTGCGGTATCACCAGGTTGGCATTGGCCCCGAGCTGGGTGGTCAGCACGCTTTTGTTTTGCAGGCCCAGGCTGCTGAACTGGCCTTCAAAGCCCGAGCGCAGGCCCAGTTCCAGCACTTCGGCTCCACCAAAGATGTTGCGCACCTTCAGCCGGAAGTTGATAAACGGCCCCGGCAGTCCGGCCACGTACGTGCCCCCGAATTCGGTGGTTTCCTGGTACTTCTTAGTGGGCGAGGCATTTACGGTGGCAATCAATTGGCCCCGATTGCTGATACTGTCGCCGCCCACGGGCCGGATCTTGTTGTACGTCACGGTATTGAACCGGAACATATCCAGGTCGCTGAGCTGGCGCTGGGTGAGCAGCGTGCTTTGCAGGCTGTACCGTTCGCCGGGCCGCACCGTGAGCTTGCGGTCCAGAATCTTGGTGCTGAAGCGCTGCTTAAACGAGAGGTAATACACCGAGTCGCGCACCAGCGTATCGCGCTTCACGCCGAAGCGCACGGTGCCGGCATCGGTAATGAAGCGCACCCGCCGCACGGTATACACCTGGTGCTGCTCGCCGGGCGCGGGGTCGGCAATGATGGTGCGCAGCCGCACGGTGGCCGGCGCAAAGCTCGTATCGGCTTCCAGCGTAATGTATTGCTGGCGAAAGTCGAAGTAGCCCGCGTTTTTGAGCAGCGTTTCCAGCCGGCTGCGCTCCTGCCCGATAACGGACTCATTATACCGGTCATTCACGTGCAGCAGCGAGGCCGACTGCCCGGCCAGTACCACCCGCGCCACGGCCGAGTCGGCAATGTCGTAATCGAGCTGGGAGTAGTGAAACGGCTGGTTCTCGCTGATGCGGTAGGTTACCGTTACCCGCCGGTTGTGCACCGTATCGGGGCCGGCAAACATGTGCCCGATGGAAAAGCGCCGGTCTACCACGGTATCGGTAGCCGCCACCTTGCTGCGGAAAAAGCCTTCCGATTTGAGGAAAGTCCCGATCTGCTCCACGGTTCTGGCCGTGAGTGTGGAGTCGTACACCACCGGCGGCTCGCCCAGGCGCATAATGGCGTTGCCTTTGTCGAGGGCCAGCTGCAGGCGGCGGGTACGCTTCTCGCGGCGCACCAACAGCTTGCCCACCTTCACCGAGTCGGGGCGGGCGGCCTGGGTGCGCTCATCAAACTCGGTACGGATGCGCTGGAGCTTAGCCACGAGGCGCTCCTTGTTGTAAAAGCGGTTTCCGAGCTGGTAGATTGTTAGCTTTGGCAGCGGAAAGCGGCTGTTGGGCTTTTGCTGGTAGAGGGCCGCGATGCGGTCGGCATCGGCTTCCTGCACGCCTTCGAGCCGGATGCGGCTGAGCAGCTTCTGCTTAGGCTCCAGCAGCCGCAGCGGCGAGCAGCCGGCCACCAGCAACAGGGCCGCGGCCAGCGCCGTGCGGGTTATCAATCTTTCAGTAGGCCGCCCTGGGCGGATAGTAAACAGCGAATATGGTTTCAAAAGCAGTAGCGAAATACGTGCACGCGCTGCACCTGAAGAAATACCGGCTCCGGCACCAGGCCTTTCTGGTGGAAGGCGGCAAGAGTGTGCAGGAGCTGCTAAGTTCCGGGCTTCTAACGGAACGGGTGTTCCTGACGGCTGAGTTTGCCGCAAAAATCCCGCCGCTGCCCGCGAAGGTACCGGTTGAAATCGTGACGGAGGAAGAATTAACCAAACTTGGTACGCTGGCCAACAACACCACGGCCCTGGCCATTGCCCGCCTGCCCGCCGAAACCGAGCTGCAACCCGCCTCCAACCGCCTGCTGCTGGCCCTCGACGAAGTGCGCGACCCGGGCAACCTGGGCACCCTCATCCGCCTGGCCGACTGGTACGGGCTGCACGGCGTGGTGTGCTCCGAAACCTGCGCCGACCCGTGGGCGCCCAAAACCATTGCCGCCACCATGGGCTCCTTCACCCGCGTGGCCGTGTGGCAGCGCGAGTTGCCCGAGTGGCTCGACTCGCTGCCCGCCGCGCTGCCCCGCTACGGCGCCCACCTCGAAGGCGACAATGTGCACCGCCTAGCGTTGCGCCCCGGCGGCGTGCTCATTATGGGCAGTGAGTCGCATGGGCCGCGCCCCGAGGTACTGGCCCGCCTCACCCAGCGCCTCTACATTCCCGGTGCCGGCGGTGCCGAAAGTCTGAACGTAGCCGTATCGGCCGCTATTCTGCTCGATAATTTCCATCGGGAGCTGTAAGGGCAATGTGCTTAAGTGCTAATGTGTTTTGAATGTGGAGAATGTGAGAAATGTGTCATTGCGAGGCGCTAGCTGAAGCAATCCGTCCTCTGAAATGTGCGGAGTTTTCAGAAGTAAAAAGCCCTTTCCTGCTCGTGCGGGAAAGGGCTTTCTGGTAAAAGGCTGTGACTACCTGCGCCGAGGACGGATTGACGCCGCTTGAGGCGCGGAATGTTATTCTTCCTCGCAAGGACACGTGGGGCATTAGCACATCAGCACATTCCCCACATTAGCACATTAAAATCTAGTCCAGAATGGAGATGCCGAAGCTGATAACCTGGGCCTGAGGGCCGCGGTTGTTTTTGAACAGCTCGTTCATGTTGTACTTCACGAACAAGTCGATGCCACGCACGCCCACGATACCCTGCACGCCGTATTGAAAGTCTTCCAGGTTGAAGCTGCCGCGGTCCTTGTCTTTGCGGGTGTGGCCCTCGTCTTCGTACTTGATTTTGGTATGGCTGGCCAGGCGGTAGCCCGCGAAGCCGCCTGCCCCAATCCGGAACGCGTCGTGCCCGGAGCGGTCCTGAAACTTGAGCTTGGCCATTATCGGCAGATTGATGGTGGTAGTGGCTAGCTTGCTTTTCTCCAGGCCCAGCAGCGGCTCCCGCACGATATCGGTGCGGGTATCGGTAGCCAGCAGGCGGCGGTTGTTGTCAAACATGTAGTTGTTGAAAGCCAGCTCCGGGCCCAGCGTGAGGTGGAAAGGGCTGCGGCGGCCACCCACCCGGATGTCGTAGTGCCAGTTCAGGCTGATGTAGCGGGAGCCAGTGGGCTTCAGGTCAAATTGCTCCTCAGCCAGGCCCGAGCGGTTGGTCAGCGCGTTCAGGCCCAGGTCGATGGAAAAGTCGCTGTGCACGGCGCGGCTGGCGCGCTCCTCCTGCTTGCGGCGCCGGCTGGCCTCCCGCAGTGAGTCGCCGTGGTTGGTCTTATCCCGGCCAATGTTGATGGACACCTCATCGTCGTCCTTTTGGTCGCCGTGCTTGGCACCTTCCTTCACCGAGATGCTGAACACCTGCCCGAACTTGTAGCCTTTCACAGCCACGTTCCGGGTCGGCTCCTCGTTGCGCACCGTAACCCGGATCTGCTCGGGGGCCTGGGTGCCGGGGCGCTCCTTGGCCGGGTAGAATTCCATGGTTACGGCGCTGTTGCCCGCATTTTTACTGGCGGCCTCGGCCTGCTGAATGTAGCGGTCGAGCAGGGCCATGAGCGTATCGAGACGGTAGGTACGCAGCTCCCGCAGCTGTTCCTTGTTCTTGGTATAAAGCGTCATGGTGGCCTGGTTGGGCAGTTTCACCACAATGGTATCGTCGTTGGCGGGTTTAGCGGCTGCCTGGGTGCGGGTGGGTCCCGCCAGAACCGTCAGCAGCAGCAGGGCCAACAGGGAGGAGAAGCGTTTCATGACAGAGGAAGTTGAAGAATCTTAGAGTTGAATGACTTTGGTGGCCGAGTGGTTGAACACATTGACCTGCACGGTTACCGTTTCCGGTATCCCTACTTTGGGCAGCTTTACCCGGCCATCTTTCACGGCCGTTTTGGCTTTGTGAAATAAGTTTTTGAGGTGAGAGTCCGACTCGTATGGCTGCGGCGCGTCCGCGGCAGCTACTACTACCGGAGCGTCGGTGCCGCGGTGCACTTCCACTTCGATAGCGCCCGTGGGGGCTGATGAGACGGGGGTAGGAGCAGCTGTAGCCACTGCGGCTACCGTTGTGGGGGCTGCGGAACGCTCCGGTTGCGCGGCAGCGGGTACTGTAGGAGTAGCAGAAGAAGCGGCCAGAAGGGGCTGCCGGCTTGGCGCCGGAGCCGTCCGTGGGCGGGTCACCGATTCGGCCTTGCTGGCCTTTGGCGCTACGGCTGGCCGGGCGGTGGCCACCGCCTCGGAAGCCGCCGCTTTGGTGGGTGCCGTCGTAGCGGCCGGGTTGGTGGCACCTACAGTGGCCGCAGCTGGCTGGTCTTCTAAGCGGCTAGATGCAAGGCCGTTGGTGGCAGTTGCCTGGGTAGCGGCAGAAATTTCGGTAGCAGTGGCAGCATCCGTAGTTGCCGCTCCACCCAACTTATCAGCCGTAGTAGCTGCCTGAGGAGCCGACGGGTGGGGCGTGGTAGTAGCCAGCTGGCCGGTAGCCGCATTGTTGCCCGCCGGCGACGAGCTACGCAGCAGCCAGCCCCCACCGGCCACGATGAGCAGCGCAAGCATGGCCGCAGCGGCGTAGAGCCACATGGCCGGGCGCTTTTTGGCGGGCTTAATTTCGGCTTCCAGCTGTTCCCACAGGTAGGCGGGCGGTGTGGGGGCGTGGTGCTGCAGCTGGTCGCGGAACAGCTTATCAATATCTTCCGGTTGCATAATATTCTTTCGGTGAGGAGGTGGAGGCGCTCATACTGGCGGCAGCCAGTCGGCGCTGCAGCATGGCGCGGGCCTTGCTGAGCTGCGATTTGGAAGTGCCTTCCGAAATACCCAGCAGCTCGGCAATTTCGGGGTGGGAGTAGCCTTCCAAGGCATACAGGTTGAACACGGTGCGGTAGCCGGCCGGCAAATCGGCCAGCAGGGCCAGCAAGTCGGCCGCGTTCAGCTGACTCTCGGCCTCGGCCGGCGTCACGGCCAGCTCGGTGTGCGAGTCGTCGATGGCCAGGTGCAGGGGCTCCTTGCGGCGCAGCTGGCCCAGGGCTTCGTTCACCATGATGCGGCGAATCCAGCCCTCGAAGCTACCCTCGTGCCGGTACTGATCCAGGGCCCGGAACACTTTGGCAAATCCGCCCAGCATGGCTTCCTCCGCGTCTTCGCGGCGCCGCAGATACCGGATGCACACGCCCAGCATCATGCCCGCAAACCGCTCGTAGAGCAGCTTCTGGGCGCGGCCACTGCCTTGGCGGCAGGCGGCTATGAGGTCGGCGTCAGTCACGGGAAGGAAAGGTAGAATCGAACGATAGTAGCGTGTTTGGCGGGTTAGATGCAACCTAATAGGGCGGGGTTGCCTCCGGATAAGTTTTTTTGCCTGAGAATTTATGTGTTTCTCTTATTTGTATATGTAATGTTCTTTATGTCAATAAGTTAATAGAGTAATGGATACTCGATTGAGAAGTGAATTCTCTCCGCAAACAACGGCAAATTACTTAGCCAAAAATGAAATGCCACTTCCCGCACTCCGGGGCTTGCGCGCTGGAGTGCGGGAAGTGGCAGCTACCGGTGGGCCGGCAACCTAGCGCCAGTACAGTAAATAATCGGTGGCCTGGCCGTAGTGCTGATAGGCGCCCCAGGTAGAGCCGCCGCTGCTGTAGATGCAGTTGCGGGCCGAGGCAATGGCTTTGCCCAGCGTGGCCGGCGGGTCGTTGTTCGGGACCTGGTTGGGGTAGTCGGGTTTCAGTAGCGTTGAGGCTTTGCGGCCCACGAGCACCTGCGCGTAGAATTCACGGGCAAAGGTGAGGGCCAGCTCGTCGTTTACGGGCCAGCCAGTGCCGAGGTAGTTGCGGACGCCCCGCTCGAAGAAGGCTTCGGCAATACCGGCCAGGCTGCCGTTCAGATTGTCGGCGGTAAAGGATTCTCCGTCGCGGATAACAGCCGAAAAGCAGGCGTTGGCAAATACCAGCCGGGGCACGTGGCGGGCCCGGAATATCTCCCGAGCCGTCAGAATCCGGTCTTTGCCGAACACCCAGCCTTGGCGGGTAGGCTCGTTGGGTGTAAAAATGCCGTGCCCCGCGAAGTGAATGACGTCGAAATTGCCGTTCAGAATCAGGGCCATGATTTCCAAAAAGTCGCACTCGGCCTCGCCGATGCGCTCCACCACATCAAGCTTAACCGGGGGGCGCGCCGAGGTTTCGTGCATATGGGCCTTAATGCTGCTCAGGATTTCGACCACGGCCCGGCCTTCGCGCCGGGCGCCGGGCAGTTGCAACTCTGGCTCGGGGGCGGGGTCGGCAATGACGAGGATGCGCAGGCTGTGGTTGCGGGGCGGCGGAATGCCGGGCTTGGGCGAGAGCATCGTGCGAAACTGCCGGGCCAGTTGCAGCTGCCGGCTCAGTGAGTGCCGGGCGCTGGCCGAGCGGCCCTCACTGGCCATGCGGTTCTGGAGCTGCGCGAAGCAGGCCATTTCCCAGGGCAGGCTGGCCGTGCTACGGTCGAGCACGAAGGTAAGCGGCTCGGAAAAGTAGTCCTGAAAATCCAGCGGAAACAATAGCGTCGACATCAACTCGCCGTAGGTTTCCTGTTCGCGCAGCATCACCGCATCCATCAGGCGGCCGGGCAGGGTGCTGGGAAAATACGGTTGCACGTCCAACTCCCGCACCGGAATTACGGCTCCGTCAATCAGGGCCGTGAACCGGTAGCGCGTGCCGTCCCGCTCGATGGTGATGCGCGGACCCCATTCGGGCTTGGGCAAGTCGCCGGGCGCCTGCGCCTCGGCCTCGCCGGACGGGTTGGCAGCCGGGGCCGGGCGGGCTTCGGCGCGGCACTCGGCTTTGCGAAAATCCAGCTCCAGGCCTTGCATCAGGGTTTGCCGGTTGGTTTGGAGCTGATCCAAAAACTCAACCTGGCACTTGAACTGGGTTTCGTCGCGGGCCAGCAGCGTGATATCCAGCGCCGGCTGCTCGGCCTGGCCGTTGGGGCCGCAGCGGTCCAGGCCCTCGGCCACGCCCTGCAGAAAGCTCATTAATGCGCCTTTCTCGCTGAGGCTGCCGCGCCCTTCCCGGCCCCGGGTACCGAGCACCACCGCCGCAAAGCGGTAAATGCCCAGCGAGGCCGCCGTGAAGCTGGCATTGCTCATCAGAAAGCGCAGGTCGTGGTGGGAGTAGTGGCCTTCCTCGCCCATGCCCAGCAGCAGCAGCGCCCGGGCCTTCAGCCGGTCCTGAATACCGGGCAGGCTGGGCCGGGGTAGGTAAAATACCTTGCCCAACTCGCCGCTGAGCAGGCCCTGGTCGATGGCGCGCCCAATCCAGGAGTTGAGGGCCACGTCGAGGTCCCGAAACCGGTTGGTGAGCGGCGCGCCGACGTAGCGACCCACCATCAGCAGGTCCGTATCGACCTGGCGGATATCCTGTTGCAGCACCCGTAGCGTTATTTTCTTGCGCTGTTCCCCCGGGTGGCTGGTATCGGACGGTAAGTTGTCGAGGCGCTGGGTGGGGTTGGCTTCGCCAGCGGCGGCTCGCACCAGGGCTTCTTCGGCGGCCATGTACTCGGCCGTGGGCTGGTGGCCGTCGTCGGTATCGGGTGCGTGCCGGGCGGGGCGCAGGCGCTCGGCAATAAACTCCAGCGAGGTACCGGCAATATCCTCGCCGATGGGCCGGTGCCAGAATTTTTCCTGCTGACTGAGCGTACGGGTAATGATGGGCTGCGCGGGCAGCGTAGACGTGCGCTGATTACGCAAAATCTCATCAATCGACTTTAGCACCAACGAATTGCGTAGCAGGCTGCCATGCGTTTCATCAATGTAATAGGTCGTCAGCTCGGCCACGGGATTGGGCGGAGGCGGTGGGTCGGTAGTGGGCGGAGTGAGCGGGGTTACTGGCCGGAAAGCTACCCGGCCGTCACCGTTCAGGGTTTCGTGAAACCGGAACTCGCCCGTCGAAACGATGTCGAGTCGGCAGATGGTGGGTTGGTTGCAGCCCATAATAGCCGTCATACTGCCCCGGTCGAGGGAAAGGGGCTCGGCGGCCAGCTTTTCGTGGAAGCAGCAGGCACTGGTCAGCAAATGCTTGCGCACCGGCAGCGGCATCCAGGTGCCGCGCTGGTAGAGCTCTTTGGCCGCGCCGGCCAGTAGTGCCTGGGGCGGCAGCATCTCGTAGGTAGCCGGAAATGAGTTGAAGATGCGCAGCACCGCGGGCAGGCTGTTGGGCAAATCCAGCTTGTCGAGCCAGCGTATTAGCTTGTCGGTGCCGGTCAGGAGCTGCACGGCCCAGTAGGTGCCCTCGTTGGGCGTGCCCACCAGCACGAGGCGGTTGGCCTGGGTGTTGCCGTGGGCCGGGTACCACAGCGTCGGGTTCAACTGCACGAAGCGCCGGGCCAGCAGGCCGCCCGAGCCGTGGGCCACCAGGTGCAGGGGCTGCTCGGCCAGCTGCTGCTGGCGCAGAAAGGCCGCCAGCTCCTGGGCGCTGACGTCCAGGCTCAGCCGCCAGTCGTAGGCGAAAATGTGCACGTCCCAGTAGCGGGCCAGCGTCAGCACGGCCCGCGCGTAGAGCCGCAGGCTGGGGCCGGTTACCGTCACCTCGGGTAGCACGGCGGGCCGGTCGGGGTCGTCTTTGGCCTTATCCACGTCGTGGTAAACCTTCAGCGGATTCAGCCCTCTGGTAATAGCCTGCAGATTCAGCCAGAACGGTTCCCCGTCGACGCTCAGCTCGGAGCCCATAAAATCGGGGATGAGCACCACCGATTCCCGTGAAGTTTGGCCGGGGGTGTGGGTTTGGGGAAGGTCGGGCTTGTGCAGCTCGTTTTTGAGGATAAGCTCGGTTAGGTATTGAAATTCCTCGTCGCCGAAATAGTGCCGCAGCTCCTTTTCCCAGACTTGCTCCTCGGCCGAAGGGCTGCCTTGCTGCCGGGCCGTTACTACCTGGCACAGGTTGCGCAAGGGCCGGGGCCACTGCGGATTAATAGACGAATGGCTCATCGGCGGAGGCAGAATACGTGCGCATAACGGATAGCACAGCGGGCCTTTCGGGGGCGGAAAGGCTGCCGGAAGGCCCGCTGCCAGGTTTTTCTACGACGGCTGCTCCGGGCTCAGGGCCTGCAGCAGCAGCAGTTGGCGGGCTTCGTCGGTGCAGTCGATGGTGGGGTGCTGCTCGTAGCCGATGTTGCTGAATCGGGCCGTAATCTGCTCCATGAACTGCTGGTGGGTGCGGCCCACCACGCGCTCCTGCAGCAAGGGTAATACCGTGCGGGTGTAGAGGCCCCGGTTGTTGACCTCGTAGGCGTACTCCTTGGCCCCGCAGGCCGTGAAGTTGATTACCCGCAACGATTCCCGGCCCCCGTCCTGGCTCAGACTGCTGCTACGAGTGGCGGCGCGGGTGGCTTTGGGGTGTTGGCGCAGGAAGTTCTGCCGGGCCTGGTCGGGCAGGCGCATGTAGCGTTTGCGGGCATTGGGCACCGGCTTCGTAAAATCCACCTTGCGGGTGTTGGATTCCGAGTGGCAGCAGTCCATAAAGCAGGTCAGGTTCACGCCATCCGGAATCTGGCGGAACACGGCCCGCAAATCGTCGTCGAGAATCAGCCCGCCGTCGGCGTAGTCGTAGGCGCAGAGGGCCTCGTCCTGGTCGTCCAGCTCGTCTTCGGTGCGCTCATCTCCGTCCTGGTCGGGCACCTGCGTGCCGTGGCCGGCATACTGCAATACCACAATGTCGCCGGGCCGGCTGGTGGCTACCAGCTCGGTGAGGCGCTCCAGAATAGCACTGCGGGTGGCTTGGCTATTCACCAGCAGTTGGGTGGTGAAGCCCAGGCCAAACAGGCTGCTTTCCCACTCCCGGGCATCGGCCACGCAGCCCATCAGGGGGGCATCGGGGTAGTTGTCGATGCCGATGCACAAGGCCCGCTGCCGGGACTTGACCGGGGCATCGGCAGCCGGAGCCGGCTGTTTTTTCGACGCTTTGTGCTGCCCGTTCGAGCCATTGCTGCTGGCGGCAGCCACTGCCGGAGCCGGCTCCGGGGCCGGAACCTCGGGCAGGGAAATGACTGCCGGGCCGGCCTGCTGGGTTAGCTGTTCCTGGGCCAGCAGCAGCAGGGCCTCGGGCAGTTGGATGGGTTCCTGCCACGGGTCGGAAGCCACGGCGGCACGGCCTCTGGGAAACGGAACGATGCTGTCCTGGTCGAGCACGCGCCGGGCCACGCTTTCCATCGTGGCCGCATCATCGTCGAAGCCACCGTGGGTGGTGCTGGTACTGGAGCTACGGCCGGTCGTTTCGGTCGTTTTCGACCAAACCACCCGCGCCGCTGGGTTGGGCTGCCCGGCCAGACCCAGCAGGCGGCGCATATCCTCCTCATTGCGCAGGGAAGCATCCAGGCCCAGAATAGGAGTTTGCCGCTCGGTTTCGAGGGCGTGGTGTACCAGGTAGAGCAACGATTTGCGGTAGATGCCGCCGCACTGGTCGTCGCGCTCCAGCCGGTCTTCCATCGTGTACAACGTCAGTTGGCCAATATTGCTGCCCACCTGTCCCGCCAGCCGCCGCCGAAACTCATCGACGCGAATAGCCGGGGCCAGCAGGTGTAGGCTGCGGAAGGCCGGCACGCCCAGCTGCCAGGCTAGGGGCAGAAAATGGGCGTGAAAGATGGAGCCCGCGCTGTGACCCACGGCGTGCAGCTGGATGCTGCCATCGGCCAGCTCGGCGGCGTGGCGTTGGCAAAAAGCCAGCAGCTGCCGGGCCGCGTAGTGCCCACCGCCCTCGGGCGCGGCGGCCCATTCGGCGCTGTCCTTCATGTTTTTCCAGATGGGCCGCCCTGGGGCCCGCACGGCCTCTTCCACCACCTGGTCGGTCCAGTCGGCCAGGCCGCGGGTGCCCCGGTGGCGCTGGCCGCGCAGCAGGGCCCCGAGCGTGCCCATCAGGCCGGTTTCCCACACAAAATAGATGGGGTAGATATGGTTGCTCAGCCACCACGGAATATAGCGCGCCGCACTGTCGAGGCCGGTGCGCTCGGCTACCAGGCCGCCGTGGGCATAAAAAAGCAGCTGCAGCGGCCGGCCGTTTTGCTGGGCCGTGCGCAGGGCCTGCTCCAGGTGCCAGCCAAAAATGGTGTCCACATCGGCCGGCTGGGTGCTGAATTCACCCTCTTCGGAAAATGCGCCCTGCTCCAGATTGACGACGTGGGCCCGCAACAGCTCCAGGGTAGCGGCCGGGAGCGGAGCCGGCCCCAGCAGCCCCCGACTCCCGGCGGGCTGAGTCAGCTGGGCTATTTCGCGGGCATCCATGGTTTCCTCCGCCGGCTCGGCCTCTTCCTGGGTGTGCGACAGGCTGCGGGAGGCCGGGGCGGGAACCGGGTCTTGCAGCAGGGCCAGTAGGGCTTCGCTGGTGCCATCCGTGGGGGCAGCCGCTACGGCGCGCGTGCCCAGCCGGGCCATGATGGCCTTTACATCGGCCAGGGTTTTATCGTAGTCGATGCCAGTGCCGGGGCAGGTTTTGGTCGACATTTCGCGGTGGAAGTGCAGGGCCTTGGCCGGCAGGCCGAAGCGGTGCAGGATATGGGCTACCACGTGCAGGGCGGCTTCCCGCTGCGGCCCGTCGAACTTGTCGCGCCCCTTATCAAAGTCGCCGATCATCTCGAACATGAATGGACCGAGTTGGCTGTTGCCGTTGTGCCCGGTGGCGCTGGCGGGAGCCTGGTTCCAGTTGCGCCCGGTCCAGATGGAGCCGTCGGGCGCAATGGTGACGTGCTGGGCAATGTCACTCCAGCCGTTGGTTTGGGTGTGAAAGCGCCACATACCCTCAATGCTGGCCTCGCCCTGGTACTGGGCCCAGTTGGGCCGCCAGGTGTGGTGCATGTGCACGGCGTTGATGCGACGGGTAAAGGGGAAGCGGTCTACTAAAGCGGTAAACTCGCTTAGCGTCAGCTTTTTGAAACGACCAGCCATAGCTATAGGGCAATGAGGTGATACAAAAAGCCCCATAGGGCTTACAACTATATGAATTTAAACTTTTTAGCTAAACAATTTAACTAAATCAATAAAAGCTACTCTAAAGCGAATAGTCCAGTACCGAATATGCCGCCGCTTAAAAGCAAAAAAAGCGGCCCTGATTTCAGGGCCGCTTGGGGCAATAGCAACATACCAGGTATGGGGCGGCCTAGTACTGGCCCACCGACAGCATTACCAGCGTGCAGGCTTCTTCGGTACGGATGCCGCGCTCCTGCGCCAGGCGCTCCAGCTCCTGGTTTTCGGTGCCGGGGTTGAAGATGATGCGTTTGGGCTGCAAATCCAGAATGTAGTCGTACCAGGCGGGCTGGTTCTGCGGGCCCACGTACAGGGTCACGGTGTCCACGTCGGTGGGCTGGGGCCGGTCGGTATGGATGGGTAGGCCGCCCACTTCGCCTTTGCGGATGCCGACGGGCACTACCTCGTGGCCGTGGCGCTGCAGGCGGTGTACAGCCTGGTAGGAATAGCGGGCCGGATTGTCGCTGGCGCCGAGAACAAGGGTCTTTTTCATCTTGGTTTATCGTTGGGAGTTATTCGTTTTGGGCGGCGTGGGCCTCTCGTTGCAGTTGGGCAGAGTAGTTTCAACCCAATTACAGGGCAAAGCAGCTTGGGTATTAGCTTAAACGCATTTCGGCGGCAGAAAATCAAAAATGAGTGCCAAAAACGATAAACCAAAAGCTAAAAACCCGCAAAAACGGCTTCGGCGCACCGCTCACCATCCATGGCTGCCGATACAATGCCGCCGGCAAAGCCCGCCCCCTCGCCGCAGGGAAACAACCCTTTGGTTTCGGGGTGCTGCAGCGTGGCCGGGTCGCGGGGAATGCGCACCGGGGCCGAGGTACGGCTTTCCACGCCCACAATTTGGGCCGCGTTAGTGGCGTAACCCGGTATTTTGCGGCCGAAATTTTCGAAGCCCTGCCGCAGCCGCGCAGCCAGTCCCGGGCCCAGCACCTGTTCCATATTCACCGACACGAGGCCGGGCTGGTAGGAGGTTTCGAGCAATTCGGAGGATACTTTGCCCTTGAGGAAGTCGCCGAGGCGTTGGGCCGGGGCCAGCTGGGTGTTGCCGGCCAGCTGGCAGGCCCGCTGCTCGATCTGCTGCTGTAGGTGCAGGCCCGCCAGCGCGCCGTAGCGCGGCAGGTCCATGTCTTCCAGCTCAATGGCCGTTACGATGCCCGAGTTGGCGTAGCGCGAGTCGCGGCGGCTGGGGCTCATGCCGTTCACCACTACTTCGCCCGGCGCCGTAGCGGCCGGCACGATAAAGCCGCCGGGACACATGCAGAACGAAAACACGCCCCGCTGCTTGCCCTGCCACTGGGTTTGGTGTACCAACGAATACGAGGCGGCCGGCAGCGGACCCCGGTCGGTGCGGCGGTACTGGGCCTGGTCGATGAGGGCCTGCTGATGTTCCACACGCACGCCCAGGGCAAAGGGCTTGGCCTCGATGCGCACCCCGCGCCGGTGCAGCAGCTCGTAAATATCCCGGGCCGAGTGGCCGGTGGCCAGAATCACACCGTCGGCTTCGAGGGCTACGCCGGCGGCCGTTACCACGCCGCGCAGGTGGTTGCCATCCAAAATCAGGTCGTCGACGCGGGTATCGAACTGCACTTCGCCGCCGGCCTGCAGCACTGAGTCGCGCAGAGCGGCTACCACCATCGGTAGCTTGTTGGTGCCGATGTGGGGGTGGGCATCCACCAGAATATCGGTGGTAGCGCCGTGCTGGACCAGTATTTTGAGGATGCGCTGAATGTCGCCGCGCTTGGTGGAGCGGGTGTAGAGCTTGCCGTCGGAGTAGGTGCCTGCGCCGCCTTCGCCAAAGCAGTAGTTGGAATCGGGATTTACAACGTGCTCTTTGTTGAGGGCGGCCAGGTCGCGGCGGCGGGTGCGCACGTCCTTGCCGCGCTCCAGCACGATGGGTTTGATGCCCAGTTCAATGGCACGCAGGGCCGCAAACAAGCCGGCCGGACCCGCGCCCACGATGATGACTGAGCGCCGCGCCCGGCTCACGTCGGGGTACTGAAACCAGGGGCCAAACAACTCGGCGGGCGGGGCGGTGCGCCAGATGTCGGCCCGCAGGCGCACCAGCGGCTGGCGGCCCCGGGCATCGATGCTGCGCTTACGCAGGTGCACAAAGTCGGCGTCGCCGGGCTGCAGGCCGGCGGCGGCCAGTAGGGCGCGGTAGCGCGCGTAGTCGTCGTAGGCCACTTCCGGGGGAAGCAGGGCCTCAATTTCCAGTTTTTCGGACATAACGGGTGAAAGGTGTTTAGCCTTTAGACCTTCTAATAAAGGAGCTTTTTCGGGGCAAAGATACGGAAGAAGGGCGGGAGGTTGAGGATAAACCAAACAGTAGAACGTCATGTCCAGCAGCGCGAGACATGACGTTCTATTAGTAACCCATATTATCCTTTATTCGGCCAGAATCCGCACCGGGCGCTTTTCGTTGTCGATGGCTACGAAGGTGAACAGGCCCGTAACGGCCTTGGTGCGCTCTTCGGAATACATCTGCTCCACGAACAGGTCGACGCGCACCTGCAGGCTGGTGTTGCCCACGCGCACCACGTTGCCGATCAACTCAACGAGCGTGCCGCCGGGAATGGGGTGGGTGAAATCGACTTTGTCGGAGGAGACGGTGACCATCTTGAGGCGCGAAAAGCGGGTGGCCGTAATGAAGGCTACCTCGTCCATCATGTGCAGGGTGGCCCCGCCGAAGAGCGTGTCGTAGTGGTTGGTGGTGTTGGGGAATACCGCTTTGAAAATACGCGTTTCGGCACGGGCAATTTTGTCGTCGAGAACTGACATACGCTGAAAAAAGAAGGAAATGAAACGTCCTTCGGCCGATTTCCGGCGTCTTGCGCAAGTCATACACTCATCGGAGGAAGGGGACTTCCGCCGGCCTGCCCAAGGCGCAAAAATGCACCCGGTTTAGCCGCCCGAAACCCACCAGTACCCGACAAGGACCCCATAGCGCGAGGGCAGCCTTATCCATGCGGCGCAGGGCAGGTCTCCTGACTTATACCAGTTTTCACCGCCCTTCTCGCGCCGGTTTCGGGCCGGGGCAATGAGCTTGACGAAGGTGAAAACTAACTCGGTACTTACAGTAGCGCGTCTGTCCGGGATTCGCACCCGGTTCCCTATTAATTCCGGTATTACCCGAAAACCCTGAGCCGTCTGATCGAAATCAAACCAAGAACAACGGCGGCAAAGGTAGAACTTTCGGCGGCCCGGGCTACCTTGGATGGCTGGTAGTAGCGCGAACTTTGTAGCTCGCGTGCCAGAACAACTATTGTTCGAATGGCCCGGGGACGCAAACTACAAAGTTCGCGCTACAGCTACTTTTCTCTGAATTCTCCCATTTCTATGCCTGCACCACTTCCCACCGCGCCGTCCGAGCGCACCATGGCTTCCCGCATCCGGTCCATCGTCAGCGGCTCCATCGGCAACCTGGTGGAGTGGTACGACTGGTACGTGTACTCGGCCTTTTCCCTGTATTTCGCTCCCGCATTTTTCCCCAAAGGCAACCTCACGGCCCAGCTGCTCAACTCGGCGGCCGTGTTTGCCGTGGGCTTTCTGATGCGGCCCCTCGGCGGCTGGCTTATGGGCACCTACGCCGACCGGCACGGCCGCAAAGCCGCCCTAGTGCTGTCGGTGCTGCTGATGTGCGGCGGCTCATTGCTCATTGCCCTCACGCCCGGCTACGACCAGATTGGGGTGGCCGCGCCGGTGCTGTTGGTGCTGGCCCGCCTGTTGCAGGGCCTAAGCGTGGGCGGCGAATACGGCACCTCGGCCACCTACCTCAGTGAAATGGCCGACCAGAAAAACCGAGGCTTCTTTTCCAGCTTTCAGTACGTGACGCTGCTGGGCGGACAGCTGCTGGCGCTGCTGGTGCAGCTGGGACTGCAGCAGGCGCTCAGCGAGTTGCAGATGTACGACTGGGGCTGGCGCGTGCCGTTTGTAATAGGGGCGGGGGCGGCGCTGGTGGCCCTGTATCTGCGGCGGCACATGGAAGAAACCGACTCATTTGTGGTGCAGGAGCAGCAGGCCGAAAATGCCTCGCCGGAGCCCGGCAAGTTGCAGGTGCTGCTGCGCTACCCGCTCGAAATTCTGACGGTGGTAGGTCTCACGCTGGGCGGCACCATCGTGTTCTACACCTTTACGACCTACGCCCAGAAGTTCCTGGTAAACACCGCCGGCTTCAGCAAGGCCGACGCGTCCTGGATTTCGTTTGTCACGCTGGCCGTGGCCTTGGTGCTGCAGCCGCTGTTTGGGGCCGTGTCCGATAGGGTAGGGCGGCGGCCGGTGCTGCTTTTTTTCGGTATCGGGGCCACGCTGGGCACCGTGCCCCTGATGACGCTGCTGGGCCGCACCCACAGCCAGTGGGCCGCCCTGGGCCTGCTGGTGGTAGCCATGATTATCATGAGTGGCTACACCTCCATCAACGCCGTGGTGAAGGCCGAGCTGTTTCCAACGGCCATCCGGGCACTGGGCGTAGGCCTGCCCTACGCCCTGACGGTGGCCCTCTTCGGTGGCTCGGCCGAGTACGTGGCCCTGCAAGCCAAGCAGCTGGGCGTGGAGTCGTGGTTTTATTGGTACGTCACCTTCTGCGCGGCGCTTTCCCTGCTCGTCTACTGGCGCATGCCCGACACCCAGAAAACCAGCCGACTGGATAACTGACCAGCGCTACGCGCTAGTGTAGGGTTGAAACCCGCAAAAAGCCGCTCAGCGGCAGTGCTCCTTGATGATGCGCTTGAGCTCCTTCTCGCCCACGGCCGCGTCGCCCCAGCGCAGCGCCTGCTTCAGCGACTCGCAGGCAGCGGGGTCTTCCAGCTTGATCTGGGCAATGCCAATCATGCGGTGAAACTGGCCCTTGTCAAGAAAATCGGCCATTTCCAGGCATTTGCTGTAGTCGGCCACGGCTTCTTGCAGGCTGCCCTGCTGCTCGTAGGCCAGGCCGCGCGCGGCGTAGGCGTCGAGGTAGCGCGAATTGACGCGCAGGGCCTGGCTGTAGGCGGCCACGGCGCGGGCGTAGTCGTGGCGGGCGTAGGCTAGCTGTCCCAGGCCCAGGTACGCCACCGAATCGGTGGCATTCAGCGTCAGGGCCTTGGTCAGGTGCTGCCGGGCCCGGGTGCTGTCCTGCAAAGCCAAGTAAGTAGAGCCCAGCACCCGGTAGGCCATTGCGTTGTTAGGGTCGAGTTTGAGCACCTGCTTGTAGGAGGCGAGCACGCCGGCATGCTCGCCCAGCTTTTCCTGTAAATCGGCCAGGCGGGTGTAATAGGTGAGGGCGCCCCGGTTTTTAGGGTCGCGCTGCCGGGCCAGCTCGAAGTACCGCTCGGCCTCGGCGGGCGTGCCGCGCCGGCTTAGGTAGGCGCTAAAGCCATAGTACACGTTGGCACTGGCCGAGTCGAGTAGCCAAGCCTGGTTGTAGGCCATCAGCGCCGGCCCGTACTTTTCCTGGTAAAAGGCGCTCCAGCCCGCATCCACGTAGGTTTCGGAGGCGGCGGCGCGGGTCTTGTACTTCTGCAGGGCCTGGGCTACGAACTCCTGGTCGGCCTGGCGGCTGGCGGCGGTGCGGGGCCGGCCGGCGTAGCGCGGCTTTTCGGGCGCGTCGGTACCCTGAGCGCGAATGAGCCGGGGCAGGGCAAGGCAAAAAAGCACCAGCACGAGTAGGGCTTTTCTCATAAGAAGCGCGACGGAAAAAAAGTAGAGTACCCGCCTACTACGTTCGGGCCGGTGGGAGGTTTGTGCGCCGGGCCCGCCGCCGGGGCCAAGTCCGACAACCAGGGCCAACTAAACCGGGCTGCTGCTTGTTGACCCGCCAGAGCCTTGCCGCCCCCAACGGCGCCTTCCGGGGCTTTCCCTTGCGATGACCGAACGTATTCCGACCTATCAGCTGCACGCGTTTGCCCACCCGGCCGATGCCGCCCCGGAGGTGTACTTTCCCGATTACGCCGCGGCTAAGCCCCAAATACCCCTGAACCTCCCGTACCGGGGCGACTACTACAAAATCAGCCTCTGCCTGGGCGGCCGGGCCGAGCTGAAAGCAAATCTGGCGACGTATGCCGTGACTTCTGCCTGCCTCGTGCTGGCCACGCCCGACGTCATCAAGGAGTGGGTGGCGGTATCGGCCGACTACGAAACGCTGTCCGTCTTTTTTACCAAGGATTTCATTACCGCCAACAATGCCGCTACCGGCCGGCTCCACTTTTTGGTGAGCCCGGCCACCTACGTGTTTCAGCTTTCGGCGGCGGAAGCGGAAAATATGGCTCTCTCGTTCCGGTTTCTGCAGCAGAAATACCAGACGCCGCACGCCCAGCGCAGCAACATTCTCAAAAACATCCTCAACAGCCTGCTCTATGAGGTCGGCACCATTCACGACCAGCAGGCAGCCCTGTGCCCCACGCTGCACAACCGCCGCCAGGCGCTGGCCGTGGCCTTCCAAGAGCTGGTACGAGCCCACTGCACCACAGCCCGAAGCGTGCGGTTCTACGCCGACCAGCTCTGCATCAGCCCCAAGTACCTGGGCGAGCTGGTGAAGGAGGCCACCGGGCGCACAGCCGGCGAATGGATAGCCGCCGCCGTGGTGCTGGAAGCCAAAGCCCTGCTGCAGAACCCGGCCCTGACGGTGAGCCAGGTGGCGGAAAGCCTGCAGTTTTCCGACCAGTTCAGCTTCAGCCGGTTTTTCAAAAACACCGCCGGCCTTTCGCCCACGGCCTACCGGCAGGTGGGCTAGCGGTGTCGTTTGCCGCCTTTTGGCCACAGCCTGCCGCCTTATGGCCATTGTCTGGGCTTGGGTCAATAAGGAATTTTGTAGCAGCCGTTGCCGACAACCTGCGCTGAGCCGCCAACCGGCCAGCGTAGCCCCGGCAGCAGCGGCTTTTCACCCACTATTCCTCCTGATATGATCCTGATAACCGGAGCCACTGGCCACCTCGGCACGGCCGTGCTGGAAACCCTGTTGCAAAAAACTGACCCCAGCCAGCTGGCCGCCCTGGTGCGCGACGAGCAAAAAGCCGCCGGCCTCAAAGCGCAGGGCGTAAGCATCCGCGTAGGCAGCTACCACGACTCGGCCTCGCTGGACCAGGCCATGCGGGGCATAGAAAAAGTGCTGCTCATTTCGGGCGGCGGCGAAGATGATGCCCTCCAGCAGCACTACAACGTGATAGATGCGGCCCAAAGGGCCGGGGTGCGGTGCCTGGCCTACACCAGCCGCGCCCTCAAAGACCCCGCTACGCTGGCCAACCAGCTCATGGAGCGGCATTTCCAGACGGAAGCCTACATCCAGGCCAGCGGGCTGCCCTATATTCTCTTCCGCAACATTCTCTACATGGACGTGCTGCCGCTCTTTACCGGCCCCCAGGTGCTGGAAACTGGAATTAATCTACCAGCGGGTCAGGGCCGCGTGGCCTACGCCCTGCGCAGCGAAATGGGCGAAGCCATTGCCAACGTGCTGCTGGAAAGCAGCTGCGACAACCGCGTCTACCGCTTCACCGGCAGCGAGGCGTATTCCTTTGCCGACGTGGCTGCCGCCCTCGCCGGCGCCGCCGGCCAGCCCGTGCGCTACACGCCCATCGAAGCTGCCACGTTTGCGGCCGGCATGCAGGCGCGGGGCGTGCCGGAGCTGGCCACCCGGCGCACCATCGGCTTCCTGACCGACATCAAAAACGGCCAGGAAGCGGAGGTAAGCCCGGAGCTGGAAACCGTGCTCGGCCGCCCCCCGATGTCCCTTGCCGAAGGCGTAAAGCTGCTGTATAAGTTCTAGCCGCTCCCGGCTGACGGGGAAGTTAGCCCGTAAAAAAAGCCCGGTAGCGGAGTCCTGTTGGATTCGGCTGCCGGGCTTTGTGGCGTTTAAATTTCTAGCTGCGGGCTTCTTCCAGGATGCTTTCCACCCAGTTTTTGCCCCAGTCTTCCAGCTCCTGGCTCGTCCAGAGCTGGGGGTAGAAGATGCGCTTCTGGAACTTGGGAGGCAGGTACTTCTTCCAGTTGGTGCCGCCAGTGGCCGCCAGGGCCGTGGGGTCGCGCTCCAGGTAGCGCACCGCCGACTTAAAGTGCATCAAAGGCCAGTTGATGTTCACGTTGGTATCGAGCAGCTTGAGCTGGCGCAGCAGGCGCGGGTGCTGCTGGTCTTCCGGGCTCAGGCGCTGCACCACGGTCCACACGTTGCGGTCCTGGTACTCGGCCGCGTGCTGGCTGAGGTGCTTGCTGTATTTTTCCTCGAATTGAATCAGGGTCAAGGCTTTGGCACCGGTTTCCTCAATGGTGGCCCCGGCTTTCCAGTAGATGCAGCCCATCAGCTCGTCGTGGGCGGCGGCTTCGCCCAGCAGGCGGCGCTTTTCCTTGTTAAGCAGATTGTCGAGGGCCGTGGAGGCAATTTCAATCATGCGGTATTGCACGCTCTGGAAGCCCGAGGCGGGCATCAGGGCCATGCGAAACTGCAGAAACTGGCTTTTGTCCATGCCGTCGACCATCACGTCGAACGAGTCAATCAGATTCTCGAAGTAGCGGTTGATGCGGCCCAGGCGCAGCACCAGTTCGCCCACGGTGGGCTCCTGGAGCTGCCCGATCTGCTCGTACTCGCAGAGGCAGAGCTTGAAATAGAGCTCCGTAATCTGGTGGTACATGATAAAAATCCGCTCGTCGGGAATCTTCGTGAGGGGGCGCTGCAAGCTCAGCAGCGTGTCCAGCTCGATATAGTCCCAGTAATTGACGTAGTCGGCGTAGTAGAGGCCTTCGAGGTAGCCGGCCAAATCCTGGCCGTCGGCAGTATATTTCTGCTGCAGTAGGCGCAGCTGCGCCAGCACGGCAGGCGAAAATTCGTCCTGTTGGAAAGACATGGGTGTGGGTGGTTGGGGCGGGAGAGAGAAACGCCGCTGGGTGGCAACGGCGCCACAAGGAACAAAAAAGCCGCCGAATCTGCCAGCCGCAGGCAACCCTTGAGCCAGCGCCGACATCTACTGGGCCAAAGTGGGTCGAGGCCGCCCTCCTACGAGACGAAGCGTCTATAGGTTGGTATACCGCCGGAATCTCCTACTTTTAGCCCACTTATGGCCGAAAAAAGCAGTATTTTCGATATGATCGGACCGGTGATGATCGGGCCCAGCAGCTCGCACACGGCGGGCGTGGTGCGCATTGCCGGCGCCGCTATCCGCATTCTGGGCTCCTTGCCCACCCATGCCACCATCACGTTCTACAATTCCTTTGCCCGCACCTACGAGGGCCACGGCTCCGACCGCGCCATCGTGGCCGGCCTGCTAGGCATGGCTACCGATGATAAGCGCATCCGCGACGCCTTCGAGCACGCCAAAGAGGCCGGGCTGCAGTACACATTTCAGAGCGTGGGCAACGCCAGCACCATGCACCCCAACACCATTCGGGTGCAGCTGCGCGACGAGCGCACCGGCCACAGCGTGGAGGTTATCGGGCAGAGCCGGGGCGGGGGCGTGATTCGCATTGTGGAAGTCGACGGGTTTCCGTCCGACTTCTCGGCCTCCCTGCACACGCTCATCGTGGATGCCGACGACCGCACGGGCTCCATTGCCTTTATTGCCAGTGTCATTGCCCACGACGACTGCAACATTGCCACCATGTTTGTGAGCCGCAAAGGAAAGAACGACGCGGCCCGGCAATTCATCGAAATGGACTCCGGCATCAAGGAAATAACCCTGCAGTACCTGCGCCAGCTCAGCTGGGTGCACCGCGTAATCTATATTCCAAATATTGAATAGTTGGCCTAATACGTACCTTTATGTCAACGCTTCACACTGCTTCCCGCGCTATGAAAACACCTCGTACTCCGTTTGCACACCAGCTGGCCGCGGTAGGCGTCGGGGCCCTGCTGCTGAGCGCCGCCGCCCAGCCGGCCGCCGCCCAGAATACGCCGCCCGCCCAGCCCCCGGCCGGCACCCTGGCCGCCGCCGCGCCCAGTGGCCCCTATTCGCTGCAGCGCGCCATCGACGTGGCCTGGCAAAACAACCTGACCATCCGGCAGCAGCAGCTCACTACCGAAAACACCGACGCCATTCTGCGCCAGAGCCGCAATGCCCTACTGCCCACGGCCAACGCCAGCGCCACCCAAAACTGGAACTACGGCACCAGCGTCGACCCGCTGACCTACCAGTTTCAGGACCAGACCATCCGGACCAACAACTTTTCGCTCAACTCCCAGGTGACGCTCTTTGCCGGCTTTCAGCTGCGCAACACCATCAAGCGCAACCAGCTCGACTACCAAGCAGGCCTGAGCGACATTGAGAAGTCGCGCAACGACATTGCCCTGAACGTGGCCTCGTCGTTTCTGCAGCTGGTGCTGGCCCAGGAACTGGTGCGGGCCAATGAGGCGCGCGTAAATACCAGCCAGCAGCAGGTGAGCCGCACCCAGAAGCTGCTCAAGGCTGGCAGCGTGGCCGAAAGCAACCTGCTCGACAGCCAGGCCCAACTGGCTTCCGACGAACTCAACGTTATTACGGCCCAGAATCAGGTGGCTTTTTATAAGCTCCAACTGGCCCAGCTGCTGAACCTGTCGTCGCCCACCGGCTTCGAAATTGAGGTGCCCACGCTGCCCGACCCCGACGACGTGGTGCAGCTAACGGCCAACCCCGACGGCACCTACCAGACGGCCGTGGGGCTGATGCCGGAAATCAAGGCCGCCGACCTGCGGGTGCAAAGCTCGTTGCGGTCGGTGGAAGTGGCCCGCGGCGCCTACTACCCACGCCTGACCTTCGGCGGCGGTATTTTCTCGGGCTACTCCTCGTCGCGCACCACGCCGGTGCTCACGGGCGAGCTGGAGGAAGTCGGGCAGTTTCCGCTGTTCATGGAAGACCCGATTACGAAGGTGCGGACCCTGGTGCCCAATACCTACGCCATTGCCCTGCAGCCCGGCTTTCGGAGCCTGCCCGACGGGTTTTTCAACCAGATCAAGACCAACTACGGCAAGCAACTGCAGTTCAACCTGAGCATTCCGATTCTCAATGGTTTTCAGGTGCGCACCAACGTGCAGCGCTCCGAAATAGGGGTGAAGCAGAGCGAATTGCGGGCCGAGCAAACCCGCCTGCAGCTGCGCCAGGATATTCAGCAGGCCTATTCCGACGCCATTGCGGCCCAGCGCAAGTACGGGGCCGCCAAGCGCCAGACCGAAGCCCTGAGCACGGCCTACCGCAACGCCGAAATCCGCTTCAACAACGGCCTGCTCAACGGCACGGACTTCAACATTGCCAAAAACAACCTCTACGGGGCCGAATCGAGCATGATTCAGGCCAAATACGAGTTCATCTTCCGGCGCAAAGTGCTGGATTTCTACGAGGGTCGTGGTCTTGGTTTGTAAGCAAGAATCAGCGTAGCGGAAGCCAGTAGCTCGAATTTACTATTCGAACTACTGGCTTCTTGCTTTTTTTACCCAACTTTCCGCCGTTTTGCCCCCCATTCCCTAGCCGATTCGCCTTTCTATCGAACATGAAAAACAACCGCTTACTGTACATTTTACTGGGCCTCGTGGTGCTGCTGCTGGCTGGCTTTATGGTGGCCAAAAAGCAGGGCTGGATCGGGAAGCCCGCCGGCACCGAGGTAATGACGGCCAAGGCCGCGCCCACGACTATCGTGGAAAAGGTGAGTGCCTCGGGCAAGATTCAGCCCGAAACCGAAGTGAAAATCTCGCCCGACGTATCCGGCGAAATCATTGAGCTGTATGTGGCCGAGGGCGACTCGGTGAAGAAAGGCCAGCTCCTGCTGCGCATCCGGCCCGATAACTACCAGGCCAACGTGAACATGCAGTCGGCCTCGGTGAACACCCAGCGCGCCAACGTGGGCCAGACCCAGGCCCGCCTCCAGCAGCTGATTGCCACGGCCAAGCAAACTGAGCTGACCTACCGCCGTAATGCCTCGCTCTACAAGCAAAAGGTGATTTCGCAGGCCGACTACGAAGCCTCGCAGGCCGCCTACAACGCCTCGCAGGAGGAAATCAACTCGGCCCGCCAGAGCATCCGGGCGGCCCAGAGCAACGTGGCCAGCGCCCAGGCCTCGCTCGACGATGCCCGCCGCAACCTGAACAAAACCACGATTTACGCCCCCGTGAGCGGCACGGTAAGCAAGCTGAACGTGGAGAAAGGCGAGCGGGTAGTAGGTACCTCGCAGATGTCGGGTACCGAAATCATGCGCATTGCCAACCTGAACTCGATGGAAGTGCGGGTGAACGTGAATGAAAACGACATCATCAACGTGCACCTCGGCGACTCGGTAGAAGTAGAAGTGGACAGCTACGCCAGCAAGGATGAGAAATTCCGGGGCCTGGTAACTAGCATTGCCAACACGGCCAAGGACGCGCTGACGGCCGAAGCCGTTACCGAATTTGAAGTCCGCATCCGCCTCTTGCCCGAGTCGTACCGCCACCTGGTGCGCACCGTGCAGGGCCGCTCCATCGTGCCGTTCCGCCCCGGCATGACGGCCTCCGTGGACATCATTACTGACCGTAAAAGCAACGTGATGAGCGTGCCGCTGGCTGCCGTAACCACCCGCTCGGATAGCGCCACCACGGCCGCCGGCGGCAAAGACGGCGGTGGCCCCAAAGTGACGCGGGGCAGCGCCGGTCCGGCCGAGCCCGAGGGCAAAGCCGCGCCCAAAACCGATATCCAGGAAGTCGTATTCGTGGTGCGCAACGGCAAAGCCACGCTCACACCCGTCAAAACCGGTATCAGCGACTTTGCTAACATCGAAATCAAGAGCGGGCTGCAGGCCGGCGACGAAGTGGTGAGCGGGCCGTTCCGGGCCGTGGCCAAAACCCTGAAGGACGGCGGCGCGGTAGTCGTGAAAGATGCCAACACCATCAACAAAGCCGCCCTGAAGGAAGAACCCGAGGACGATAAGTAAGAATAGCGTAAGCCCAAAGCCGCGCCGGGAGCTACCCAGCGCGCGCCAAATGCTAACAGACGCAGACAAAACGCTAACAGACGCGTTTTCGGGTAGTTGAGAGGCCGGGAGCAGATGCTGCTTCCGGCCTCTCATTTTTTTTGCCTAAACTCGGCTCCCTGACCTCAAAAATTCCCTTCCCCGGTGGATAAAATAGCCATGATTGGCGGCGGCTCCTGGGCCACTGCGCTTACCAAGATACTGTCGGAAAATGGCGCCCGCGTGGGCTGGTGGATGCGCAACAAGGACGACGTGCAGCACCTGCTGCGCACCCGTCACAACCCGCGCTATCTGTCCTCCGTGGCCTTCGACCTGACCCGCGTGCATCCTTCCACCGACCTGAAGGAAGTGGTGGAAGACGCCGACTGGCTGGTGCTGGCCGTGCCCGCCGCCTTCGTGCAGAGTACCCTGGAAAAGCTGGACCGCGACTCGCTGAAAAGCAAGCGGGTCATTTCGGCCATCAAGGGCATGGTGCCCGGCAAAAACGTGCTGGTAACCGATTACGTGGCTGAGCGGTTCCGGCTGCCCCACGAGCGGATAGGAGTGGTGGCCGGGCCCTGCCACGCCGAGGAAGTGGCCCTCGAAAAGCAGAGCTACCTCACCATCGGCTCGGCCAGCCTGGAACTGGCCGACACTTTCTGCCTGCTGCTGCGCAACCGCTTCGTGAAGGCCCACCCGATGGAAGACCTCGACGGCATCGAGTATTTCGCCGTCATGAAAAACATCATTGCCCTGACCTGCGGTATTGCCCACGGCCTGGGCTACGGCGACAATTTCCAGGCGGTGCTGGTCAGCAACGCGGTGCAGGAAATGCGCCGCTTCGTACACGCCATGAACCCCCAGCCGCGCGACCTGTCGGCCTCGGCCTACCTCGGCGACTTACTGGTGACGGCCTACTCGCAGTTTTCGCGCAACCGCACCTTCGGCAGCATGATTGGGCGGGGCTACTCAGTGAAGTCGGCGCAGATGGAAATGAACATGGTGGCCGAGGGCTACTACGCCGTCAAGAGCATTTATGAGCTCAACAAGAAGCTGAACGTACACATGCCCATCACCTCGGCCGCGTATCATATTCTCTACGAGAAGATTTCGCCGGCCGTGGAGCTGGAGATTTTGAAGGAGAAGTTCCGGTAGGGCTTTTATGTGGACTCTACTCCAGAGCCAAGCCGATGTTGACTACCTGATGGAGGTGTACAGAGGCTTTCACGACAGCTGCATCAAAGAAATTGCGGTGCAAAACCGGGAGTTCGTAGACGAGCGTCTGGCTATGGGCTTTGGCAATCAAACCTTTGTCAGAATGCTGTTCCAAAGCCAGTTCCGTAAGGCGTCAGTCATTGAAATTCTTTTTGAAGACGTTGTAAGATTTAACTGGATACAAGACGAGCGAAATGCTGATACGGGGTTGAGTATGCTGATGGCAGCCGTCTGCTACTGGCAGGATGATACCTTGTACTGGGCTGAGGATATGGACTGGAGCGTAGACGCAGAGGATAAGAACGACTACCGCTGGATTGCGGCCAAGCAAGGGCGCTGGCGCATTGTGGAATCCGCTTTGGGCCCCGATACCAGACTGTCGGAGCCAACCAATTCGTAGCTGATTTACGTTAGCTACTCCTAAAAACTGAAACTATGGGCACCTGGGGCTACTACAATTTCGACAACGACGCGGCGGCCGACTTCGCCGAGGATTTCCGCGACAACCACAGCGAGGCTGTGCTCTACGAGGCCCTGGCCACCGCCGCCGAGGAAGAAGGCTCCCTGGAGGCCGACGAAGCCAGTGAAGCCCTGGCCGCCGCCGAAATCGTGGCCGCCATCCTAGGCAAGCCCGCCCGGGAGTTTCCCGCCGACCTGATTCCGGTGATTGTGAAGCTCGATGCCGCCGAAAGTGAAGACCTGCGCGAGCTGGCCACTGAGGCCGTGGAGGCCATCCTGAAAAAGTCGGCGCTGCAGGAGCTGTGGGCCGGCAAGGACGACTACCAGAACTGGCAGCAGCTGCAGCACGAGCTGCTGGAAAGGTTGAAATAACGTGCCCTGGCTGCTATTAGCGCTGCTTACGGCTTTGTGCCTGGCGCTCTACAACTTCTTCATCAAGCTGGCCGCCGACCATATTCCGGCCGCCGTGGGCGCGGTGGTGCTGCAATTGGTAGCCGCCGCGCTGGGCGCCGTGTGGCTCGTGCGCCTCAAGCTCCAGGGCCAGCCGCTGCCCATTACCAACAAGGGCCTGGTGCTGGCGGCGCTGGCCGGGCTGGGTGTGGGCCTAGCTGAAATCCTGACCTTTGTGGTGTTTAGCCGAGGCGTGTCGTCGTCGGTAGGCACGCCGGTCATTGTGGGCGGCTCGGTGCTGCTTACGGCCGTGCTGGGACTGGTGGTGCTACGCGAGGCGCTGTCGTGGCCCCAGGCATTGGGGCTGGTGAGCATCGTGGCAGGCATCGTGCTGCTGGCGCGCGGGCACTAGCGCGGCTCGGGTTTGACTACGCCAAAGCCAGCGTAGCGGGCTCCAGCACGTGCAGGCTTTGGTGCAGGGCCGCGTTCAGCTGGGTGTGGTGGCAGGCCAAGTACGTACTGAGCTGGCGGCCTTTGTAGACGAACAGTTTGGTGTCGGCGTACCACGGGGCCGCATCGGTAGGCGGGCAGAACACGAGCAGCACTAGCTGGTGGCCGCTGTGAAACGTCAGGCTTAGGGCTGCGCCCTGGTGTTCCTCATCCTGCCAGCCCCGCACCTTACGTGGGCCGTAGGTCATGAGCAGGGGCAAATATTCCTGGAGCTGGGCTTGGGTGATTTGCTGGCAGCCGCTGGAGAGCGTGCCGACCAGCTGCAGCTGCGTGGCCAGCTCGTCGCGAATCTTCTGGTTGAGCCGGGCCTGGCTTCGGGTGCGTTTCAGCTGTAACAATTTCCTCATACACACTGTAGAATCCAGCTTTGCAGTTGGCGAAGCTTCCCGAACGGGCGGTGGCCGTACAAAGCCTGCCAGCCGCTGATTCGTTCCGTTGGCCCGATAAATTTTAGCCCGGTTGTTGTGGAGCCCGCCCCGGCGCCGCACCCACCGGCCGCCCTGCTTCCCGCTGTTTTGCAGCACTCCGGCTACTACTTCGGCGGTAGCCCACCAATCATTTCTGATGTTTAGCAACAATGCAGGTAGTGTAGTCTATCTGTATTTGAATCAACGTAGTATGCTTTCAGTTGTTTCTGCCGCGCCCGTGTCCCGCAAGACGCACCGGCTGGCCGTGAGTGCCCTTTTTTTCCTGCAGGGCCTGTGCTTTGCCAGCTGGGCCTCGCGCATTCCCAGCATCCAGCAGAAGATGGGCCTCTCGGATGCCGAACTGGGCGTGGTACTGTTTGCCCTGCCCGTGGGGCTGATGCTTTCCTTGCCTTTATCGGGGTGGCTGGTGGCCACGCAGGGCAGCCGCCGCATGGCCCTCATCGGCACGGTGCTCTACAGCAGCACGCTGGTCAGCATCGGGTGGGCCCCTGGGCTGCCGGTGCTGGTGGGTTGCCTGTTTCTGTTCGGGCTGGGCGGCAACCTGGTCAATATTGCGGTGAACACCCAGGCCGTGGGCGTGGAGGCTCTCTACAGTCGCTCCATCATGGCGGCCTTTCACGGCATCTGGAGCCTGGCGGGCTTCACCGGGGCCGCCGTGGGCACCCTAATGCTGGCCCGGGGCTTCGACCCGCTGACGCACTTCTTGGTCATCTGGGGCGCGGTGCAGCTGGGCTTGCTGGTGTGCTGGCCCTATTCCCTGCGCGAAGACCGGCCCGGCGAGGCCGACCAGCCCATCTTCGCCAAGCCCGACAAGGAGCTACTGGGCCTGGGCCTGATTGCCTTTTGCTCGATGATCTGCGAAGGCGCTATGTTCGACTGGAGCGGCATTTACTTCCGGAAAGTGGTGCTGGCCGAGCCGGCCTGGGTGGGTGTGGGCTACACGGCTTTTATGAGCACCATGGCCGGTGGCCGCTTCGTGGCCGACTGGTTTGCCCACCGCTTCGGCGTGCGCCGGGTGCTGCAGCTCAGCGGACTGCTCACGGCCTCGGGGCTGCTGCTGGCCGTGCTGTTGCCGGCGCTGCCCACGGCCGTGCTAGGGTTTCTGCTGGTAGGTTTCGGGGTGTCGTCGGTGGTGCCGCTGGTGTATAGCGCGGCGGGACGGGCGTCGTCTATGTCGCCGGGCGTGGCGCTGGCCGCAGTTTCTACGGTGGGCTTTCTGGGGTTCCTCATTGGCCCGCCGCTCATTGGCCTGGTTGCCGGGGCCTTCAGTCTGCGAATTTCCTTCTCCATTATTGCCGTCATGGGCTTGTGCATCAGTATTGTGGCCAGCCGGGCCAAGGTGTAATATTTTGGCCCCGATAGGTAGCGCCGAGCCACGGAATAATTCGGGTCACATAACAGGTAATGCCGCAATAGAGCCAACTATTGGGTCAGGAATCCAAAGACTTAGCTGTTGTTAACCAGGGTAAACGAAGGGTTGCGGCGGCAGCCTTCTAGTCCGGTGTTGGGCGGCCTGCTACTGTTCTGCTAGTAGGATGTTGGTTAAAACATTGTGGGCAATTTTTGGTACTTTACTACCAGCCAATCTACCCTCAACACCAACACCAATGTCACAAAACGAAAATTCAACCAACAACGCCAACGGCTCCAACGGAACCGGCGGCAATGGCACGGGCACGGCCGTAACCGGCGCGGGCACCTCCCACGACCAGCGTACTGCCGAGGGGGAAAATGCCCAAACCCTGACCACTCGCCAGGGCCACCCGCTGACCAACAACCAGAACCTGCGCACCGTGGGCAACCGCGGTCCGGCCACGCTGGAAAACTACCAGTTCCTGGAAAAAATCAGCCATTTCGACCGGGAGCGGGTTCCAGAGCGCGTGGTGCACGCCCGCGGGGCCGGGGCCCACGGCGTGTTCGAAGCCTACGGCAAAGTGGGCGACGAGCCAATAGAAAAGTATACCCGCGCCAAGCTTTTCAACACGGCCGGCAAGCAGACGCCGGTGTTCGTGCGCTTCAGCACGGTGGGCCACGGCGGCCATTCGCCCGAAACCCTGCGCGACCCGCGCGGCTTCGCCGTGAAGTTCTACACCGAAGATGGCAACTGGGACCTGGTAGGCAACAACCTGAAGGTATTCTTCATCCGCGACGCCATGAAGTTTCCGGATTTGATTCACTCCCAGAAGCCCGACCCGGTACATAACCGGCAGACCGGGGAGCGGATTTTCGACTTCATTTCGAATACGCCCGAGGCCATGCACATGGTGTCGTTCCTGTTTTCGCCCTGGGGCATTCCGGCCAACTACCGCCAGATGCAGGGCTCGGGCGTGAACACCTACAAGTGGGTAAACCAAGCTGGCGAGGCTGTGCTGGTCAAATACCACTGGGAGCCGCTGCAGGGCATCAAAAACCTGACGGCCCAGGAAGCCGAGGCCATTCAGGCCAAAAACTTCAACCACGCCACCCAGGACCTGTTTGAGCACATTGCCAAGGGCGACTTCCCGCAGTGGGAGCTACGGGTGCAGATCATGAGCGACGACGAACACCCGGAACTGGACTTCGACCCGCTCGACGATACCAAAATCTGGCCCGAGGACCAGTTTCCGCACCTGCCCGTGGGCAAGATGACGCTCAACAAAAACCCCGAAAACTACTTCGCCGAGGTAGAGCAGTCGGCTTTCGGTACCGGCGTGCTGGTCGATGGCCTCGACTTTTCGGACGATAAAATGCTGCAGGGCCGTACGTTCTCGTACTCCGATACTCAGCGCTACCGCGTGGGCACCAACTACCTGCAGCTGCCCATCAACGCGCCCAAAAAGCACGTGGCCACCAACCAGCGCGACGGCCAGATGGCCTACCACGTCGATTCGGCGCCGGGCCAGAACCTGCACACCAACTACGAGCCCAGCTCCCTCAACGGCTTGAAGGAAGCGCCCCGCTCGGCCCCCGACCACACACCGGAGTACAAAGGCCGGCTGCTGCGCGAAACCATCGACCGGACCAACAACTTCAAGCAGGCCGGGGAGCGGTACCGCCTGCACGAGGACTGGGAGCGGGACGACCTGATCAGCAACATGGTAGGGGCCCTGGCCGATGCCGACCGCAAAGTGAGCGACAAAATGGTGGAGCTCTGCACCAACTGCGACCCGGACTGGGGCAAGCGCCTGGCCGACGGCCTGCAGCAGGCCCGCAGCGGCAAAGCAGCGGAAGGCGGCAACCAATACAACGAGCGCAAAGGTGAGGAAGCGGTGCAGCAAGCCGAAGCCATAGCCCACGACGCGAAGCCCTACTAGGCTTCGGCATTCAACAACGCAAAAGCGCCCGGTGAGTCATTCACCGGGCGCTTTTGTGCTTCTACCAACCGGCAAGACTACTGGAACTTTAGTGGTTGGTGCTTTGTGACAACTGCCGAAAATACCTGCAACGGGCCAGCTGAGCCGTGCAGCCGACCCGTTGCAGGTACTGGAAGGTAAGTTTAGCGGCGCTTGAGCTTGTAGAGTACTCGGCCCCGAACCAGGGTTTCTACGCTGTCTTTATCAAATACCAGCTTCGTGGCAAACAGGCGCACGGAGTCGGCGCGGTGCTGGAAACCTAGCGTGCGGACCGGGGTGTCTTTGTTCTTGAAAGTGATGTTGTCGATATCGTTGCCAGGGCCTACGCCAAAATCGGTGCTGGTGTAATACGCGTCGACTCCTGCCAATCCCCGAAGCTGGCCGCTGGCGGTGAACTGCAGCTGCACTGGCTTGCCCACCGAATCGATGCCGGCGTAGCGGCCCGCGAAAAGCAGGCTGTTCACGGCCGCGTTTAGGCCGTCGAGCTTCCCTGGTTGCACGCCGGGCACCCGCCGGAACGACGACCGGTCCACAATCTGGCGGGCCTTGCTGTAGGTGGTAAGCACCAGCATCGTGTCGCCGGGGCCCAGCACGTAGCTGATTTCCGTGAAATTGCTCGGTTCCTTGTAGTCAAGGTAATTGGTGGGCAGGGAAGTGGCCTGCAGGCCAGGGCGGAAATAGATGGTCATGTCATCACCCTCATGGTTACCAAGGCCCAAGATAACTTCCAGACTGTCGCCGGCTTGCCCGGCCAGGCTGATGTCCATTTCCGATACTCTCCCAGCCCTATCGGCGGCCAAGATAGGCGACTTGGTTTTGTTTACTGCGGTCAGATATTCAGTATTCACCCAGGCCCCGCGTAGAAATGGCCCAAATTGCCGGGCCAACACCTGTGCTTGTGCGGGCGGGGCGGGGCTGGTGCCAACGGCCGAGTCAGCGGCGGCGGGCGGGGTAGCTGTAGCCGACTTCTGCTCCGAATCGGTACTCTGGCAGGCTAGCCACAGCGGCACCGATAAGATAGGTAAGAGCCGGCTGAGCGGGCGGAGAAAAGGCAACTGGGGCATAGGGAAGGAGAGAATATGCACAGAAATATACCGCATGAGGTTGGTGCTACTATCCAGACGTATCGTCTAGCTCGGGTTCAGGAGTGGGCTGCAGAACCTCGGAGGAGTCGGCTGGCTCGGCGGGTACTTCGGCGTCGGCCGCCGAGTCGCGGGCTGCCTCAGCCCGTTGCTGGGCTTCTTCGGCTGCTGCGAGCGAGTCGGCCCGCAGCTGGTCGGGGTCGGCTGCGGGCTCGTCAGTGGCAGGCTGCGCAGCGGTACTCCGGCGCGGCTTAGCGGTTTGGGTGGGAGCGGGGGCTTTATCCGTTAGCTCCTTGGCGATATGCGCTATGCCCCACGCAGCCCAGCCCAGGCCGCCGGCTACGGCTGCTACCACGGCCGCGCGGTGCCACTGCAACTGCCACCGGCCAGCAGCCGGGGCCGCCTTGGCCACGGGCCGCGTGCGGGCCACCGTTGCGGGCCGGGGCGTTCCGGCCGCTACTGCCGCCGGCGCTGACACCACCGGCGCGGCACTGGCTGGGGTGGCTGTCGTAGGCCGGTTTTGCAGCTCCTGGATGAGGCTGCCCAACTGCTCGATACGCGCATCAAGGGCTTGGTTACGCGCCGCCGATTCTGCTTGGGCCACCCGAATTGCTTCCTGCAGGGCGGCTTTTTGCTGGGTTTCGGCCGCCAGTCGGGTTTGTAGCGCGGCCGTTTCGGGGGCCTGGGCCGATGATTGCCGCAGCTGGCTCTGGAGCTGGCCGATAAGCTGCTCCCGCTCGGCTTCCCGGGCCGCCGTGGCCTGGGTCTGGGCCTGCAATTCGGCTCGCACCTGCTGCCGGATCTGTTCGAGGCGCTGTTTCTCGTCACGGCTGGCAGCGGCTGCGTCGGCGGGCGGGTAGCCGTAGGGCATATCCAACGGAATGTCTTCGGCCCCGAGCCAGCGCCAGAGTTGCCCAGCCTTATGCTCCCAGTAGCCAATGGGCGCCACCAGGTCGGCTACTTCTTCGGCCACGGTAGGGTCGGCTTCCGGCTCCTCGGCCAGCTCCCGGGCCCAGTTGAGCAGGGCTGCCGGCGCCAAGTTGATGCCCGGACGGACCAGCGGCCAGAGCCGGCGCGGCAACTGGGCGGCGTGGCGCAGCAGCTGGAAGCTCTCGGCCTCCGGCTGCTGGCGCACCTGCTGCTCGACCGAAGGGCCGAACGTGGCTTGCTCGGTGAAGACCACAATGCCCGTAATATCTTGGCTCTGAATAGGAGTAGGGCTCAAGTCGGTGCCGAGCCAGGCGGCCAGCACCGGCTGCTGGCGCTGCAAAGTCCGGAACGGGTTGGCCAGCGGTTGCCCGCCCAGCTGCCAGGTGTCTTGGCCGAGCTGCCCAATGGTGAGCTGCCCCGGTTCGGCCACGAAAACCAGGGTTGTGAGGCTGTGGGGCCGGATAATTACCGCATCGAAAGCCTGGTCGGCTACCGCGAAATTACCCAGCAGCAGGGTTGGTTCAGCGGCGGCCTCCTGTTGCAGGGCTTCCTGCACGGCTTGGTACTGCGCCTGGTGCGTGGGGTTGGAGAAAGGGGCAAACAGAAAGCTGTGGAGCATACGCGAAGAAAGCACATTACCGCTGAACCTCCTCAGCAGGACGGGCCAGGGTTCTGAGCAACTTTCTAACTTGCCGGCTCTTCTTCTCACCGGTTTATCCTACTGCCTTGAAACGCTCTACCGTATTGGCGCCCTTACTGGCGGCGCTGCTTCTGCTTACTGCCAGTGTGGCCGCTCCGGCGCAAAAGCGCAAAATCGACGTTCGGCAGGAGTTTGCGCGGGCCGGAGAGCAGCTTACCAGCTTGCTCAAAACCCACCCCGACCTCACCAAATTTCCTTATTCCACTCGCCCCGATGGCACGCTGAAGGACACGAAGTCAGAGTGGTGGACCAGTGGCTTTTTCGGCGGCACGCTCTGGTATATGTATGAGTATAGCAAGCAGCCGCAGTGGCAGCAGGCTGCCGACCGGTGGACGGTGGCTATGCAGCCCGAGCAGCACAACACCGGCACCCACGATTTGGGCTTTATGCTGTATTGCCCCTTCGGCAATGGCTACCGGCTCACCCAAAACCCTGCCTACAAGCCCGTGTTGCTCACCGGGGCGCAGTCGTTGGCTACCCGCTTCAACCCCGCGGTGGGCCTTATCAAGTCTTGGAACGACTTTGCCGGCTATAAGTATCCGGTTATCATCGACAACATGATGAACCTGGAGCTGCTCTGCTGGGCCGCCCGCACCAGCGGCGACTCCACGCTGCGCCGTCTGAGCATTATTCACGCCGACAACACGCTCAAAAACCACTTCCGGCCCGATGGTAGTACGTTTCACGTAGTCTGCTACGACGATAAAGGCCAGGTGCTGGCCCGCAAAACCGCCCAGGGCGCCGCTGACAATTCGGCCTGGGCCCGGGGGCAGGCCTGGGCCATTTACGGCTACACCATGCTCTACCGCGAAACCCGGCTGGACCGCTACCGGCAGCAGGCCCGCAAAACAGCCGACTTTTTCCTGAACCACCCCAACCTGTCCGCCGACAAGATTCCCTACTGGGATCTTAACGCGCCCAGCATCCCCAGCGAGGAGCGCGACGCCTCAGCGGCGGCCATCGTGGCTTCAGCGCTGCTGGAGCTGCAGCTCTACAGCCCCGCCGCCGATGCCAAGCGCTACCGCCAGGCCGCCGAGCAGATGCTGGTGAGCTTGAGCAGCCCCGCCTACCGTGCCGCGCCGGGCACCAACCACGACTTTCTTATCAAGCATTGCGTAGCCCACAAACCCGCCAAATCGGAAGTGGATGCCCCGCTGGTGTACGCCGACTACTACTACCTGGAAGCCCTGCTCCGCTACGACCGGCTGAAATAGGCCATTTCAAACGGTTTCAATTGCGCCAGCAGCGTTGTACCAAAAAGAGCTGTACCAAATTTATTTTGGTACAGCTCTTTTTGGTACAACGCTGCTGGCGGGGTTCAGTGGATTTGCAACCCGCATAAACGCGTAGAGACGCGGCCCTGCACGTCTTTACATTCAAATGGACGTCGGCCTGTTTTAGCCAATGCCGATACCCAGCTTTTCCAGCTCTTCCCATACGCGGTGCACCGGTAGGCCCATCACGTTGAAGTAGGATCCTTCCAGCCGGGTCACGGCTACCATGCCAATCCAGTCCTGGGCTCCGTAGGCACCGGCCTTGTCGAGGGGCTGGTAGGTGTGCACGTAAAACTCGATTTCGGCCGGGGTGAGGCTGCGGAAATGCACCCGGGTCTGGTCGGAGAAAACAGTGCGCTGGCCGTTGCCGCCGAGCAGGCACACGCCGGTATACACGTCGTGGGCGCGGCCCTGCAGGCGGGTGAGCATGGCGCGCGCCTCGGCCTCGTCGGCGGGCTTGTTCAGCACGTCGTCTTCCAGGCACACGATGGTATCGGCCGTAAGCACCACCTCGTCGGGGGCCAGGCCGGCGCGGTAGGCCTCAGCTTTGTGGGCGGCCAGATACTCGGCTACTTCGGCCCGCTTAAGGTGGTCGGGGAAGCTTTCGTCCACTTCCTGCAGGCGCACCTCGTAGCGCAGGCCTAGGTCGGTGAGCAGCTGCCGGCGGCGGGGCGAGTTAGAGGCCAGTACCAGGCGCAAGGTGGGGGGCGTAGAAAGCATTGTCGTGTTCGTCGTCGCGGATGGAGGTAAAGAGGAAGCCCCCGATAGTTTTGGGGTAGAAAAAGGTGGATTTGGGCGGCATGACGGCCCCCGAGTGGCACACGCGCTCCACTTCGTCCATTGTCACCTCATTCACGATAAGCGCGGCGCGGGCTTCCTGCCGGTCTACGCGGGTGAGGCACTCGGAGAAGTTGCGCACGTAGGCCACGCCCGGCCACGCGCGCTGCGCATCCGGCCCGATGATGCCCAGGGCTTTTTCCAGCACGAAGAAGTGCAGCACCGTCAAATCCAGGGCCTTTACCTCGGCCGTTGTGTCCCAGTTGAGCTGCTCGTGTACCTCGGGCCGCAGGCGCAGCTTGTAGGCCTGCCCGCCGATATACAGCCCAAAAGCCCACTGCTTGCCGGCAATCAGCTCGGGCAAATCGTAGGCGTCGTCCTTGGGCACCACCGTGAAATAGGGCTCCAGCCGCGCCAGAAAATCCGCGTCGCTCAGGCCCGCGGGCAGCTCCAGCAGCAGCCGGTGGGTGGGCAGAATCCGCAGGTCGTCGGCGGCGGCGTTGGTCAGGTACATCAAATGAAAATGCCACGGCTCCCGACCCGAGTTCTCCGGCTCGGCAGCCATGCGGGCCTGCCGGTAGGCCAGGGAGCCTTCGTAGCGGTGGTGCCCATCGGCCAGAATAACCTCGCGCCGGACCAGCACCTCCTGAAACCGCCGGATAATGGCGGCATCCTGAATCACGGCCAGCACGTCGCGGGCGCCCTGGTAGTCTTCCTCAGTCTGGTAAAGCGGGTCGCGCATGGCCTCGTCGAGGTAGCGCTCCAGCTCGAAGTCTTCGTCGCGGTAGAGGCCGTGGGTGGCGCTGGTCTGGAACTGGGTGCGGGCCAGCAGTTCGGCGCGGTCATTCACGGCGGCGGGCAGCGTATTTTCGTGGCGCAGCACCACGTTTTCGGCCCAGTCGTAGGCCCGGATGTGGCACATGAAGCCCTTGCGGCAATACTCGTGCTGACTGCCCGGCAGCCGGAAATACTGGTAGTAGGCGTAAATGCCCGGCATTTCATCCTGGCGCAGCACGCCCGAGCTTTGCCACTCCGCAAGGCGCACCAACGCCGCGCCGGCCGCATCCTCACCGCGCGGCACCGACAAATGAATGCTGTTAAGCGGGTTGCGGTAGAGCGCCTCGCGCTGCTTCTGCGACACGACGTCGAACAAGGGCGAAACGTAGTCGTCGATGTGGGCGCTCAGCTCAGCATTATAGCGCCAGCCGCGCACGGGTTGAATTTCAGCCAAGGTCAGAGAGTAAATTATTTAACATCTATCAAGTAACAGTTAACATTTATCGGGGCACATTCAACACCTCTACGCAGGCCATGCATTAGCGCCTGCGTCAGAAATGATAGAGGATAAATGTTAATTGATAAATGAGAATCAAGGGGCCAGACGGCTCAGCGTCCAGCCCTGGCCGGCGCGCTCGTACACAATCCGGTCGTGGAGGCGGGAGGGGCGGCCCTGCCAGAACTCGACCCGCTCGGGCCGCACAATGTAGCCACCCCAGTGCGCAGGGCGGGGCAGTGGGTCCTGGCCTTCGTAGCGCTGCTCAATGGCCTTTTCCTGCGCTTCCAGCTCCTCGCGGTTGCCGATAATCTGGCTTTGGGGCGAGGCCCAGGCCCCGATCTGGCTGCCGCGCGGCCGGCTCTGAAAGTAGGCGTCCGATAGTTCCGCCGGTGCTTTTTCCACCCGGCCTTCCACGCGCACCTGCCGCTCCAGCCCGGGCCAGAAGAAGGTGAGGGCGGCCAGGGGCCGCTCGCTCAGGTCGTGGCCTTTGCGGCTGTCGTAGTTGGTATAAAACAGAAACCCCGCGTCGTCGGGCAACCCTTTCAGCAGCACCACCCGGGCCGAGGGCTGGCCGGCCGCATTCACCGTCGAGACGGTCATGGCCGTGGGCTCGTCGAGGTGGGCGCTCAAGGCCTCATCGAGCCACTGCCGGAATTGCAGCACGGCATCGGCCTGCACGTCGGCTTCCGAGAGGGTACGCTGGGCGTAGGTCTGGCGCAGGTCGGCTAATTGTTGATCCTTCATAAGAGTAGAAAACCGCAAAACAGTAGATTGCCGTGGCTTTAGAGGCGCAAGGTAGTATATTGACCGCACCCTTGGGAACCCGACACCGCCCCGGTAGCGTAAGGGAAAAGCAGAAACCCCGCAGCTGCCCCGCCAACCGGCCCGGTAGCTTGTTCAGCCTTGGCTTCAGCCGTGTTCAGCAGTCGGCGCTTTTACGGAGGCGTCCTTTCAGTGGTCTTCAGCGTATCGTTCACTCGTCAATTTCTTCTCATGCCTCGGCTACGCGACAGTAGTTTATTGATTTCGCAGCCCTTCCTGGGCGACCCGAACTTCGAGCGGACGGTGGTCCTGATGTGCCGCCACTCGGAGGAAGAAGGCTCGTTCGGGCTGGTGCTCAACCGCCCCTCCAACCTGCTGCTCGGCGACGTGCTGGAGCTGCCCGGCGGTGATGCCTCGCCCGCGGCCCGCCTGCCGCTGGGCCTGGGCGGCCCCGTGTATCCCGATACGCTGCACTACCTACACCGCCGTGCCGATGTGCCCAATGCCACCAGTCTGGGCCAGGAGGTGTACTGGGGCGGCGATTTTCAGGTAGTGCTGGGTTTGCTGCTCAGCGGCGAGCTGGGCCCCGACGATATCCGCCTCTACGCCGGCTATTCGGGCTGGACGGCGGGCCAGCTGGAGGAGGAAGTGAAGGAAAATGTTTGGATTGTCCACCCCAATGCTGCCGGGAAAGTATTTACTTTGGATAATGATGCCTTCTGGCAGGCCATTTTGCGGGAAAAAGGTGGCCGCTTCCGGGTTCTGTCCAACTACCCCTCCGACCCCCGCCTAAATTAGCTTTTGCTTTCTTCGCTGCCGGGCCACCCATCCTTTCCTTTGGGCCCGGCCTTTTCCTCTGACTTATGTTACCTGAAAACGAGAATTCCGCCCCCAACAGCTCCGATGCTTCTTCGGAGTCGCCGATGAGCATTCTGGAGCGTCGCCTGGCCGAAATCCAGGCCAAGCAGAATCCGGCCGATGCTGCCGCCACGCCACCTGCTGCGCCGGCTGCAGCTCCCAACGAGCCCGCGCCTGCACCAACTGCCCCGGTGGCTTCTACCACCACCAACGAAATCACCGAGCGCCCCGCCCAGGGTACCCCACCCGTAGCCGATGCCCCCGCGGGCGCCGGCACTACCGAGCCCACGGCCGCCGCTACCGAAGCCGCTGCCGAAACCACGGCCACGCTGAAGGCCGGTGAGGCAGCCGATATTTCGGAGCCTCTGGCCCGCGCCGAAAGCCACTACGGTCACGATAACCCCGGCGTGCAGTCGGCCGAAGCCGCAGTGGCTGAAACGGCCGCCAGCGCGCCTGCTGCTCCAGCGCCCAGTGCCACCACTGCGGAAGCTGAAGCGCTGACCGTACCAGCCGAAACCACGACGGAAGAAACTCCCGCAGCGGTTGCGCCGATAGCCGAATCGACACCAACTGCACCGGAGCCGGTAACGGCCGTAAACGAGCCGGTAGTAGCCCTGGAAACCGCCGCCGATATTGAAAACGCCCCGGCTGAGTTAGCCGCCCTGCCCACGTCGGCCAACGACTCGGCAGCCGAAGCGGCGCAGGCCGCTGAGGCTGCCCACAGCCCGGCCGCCGAGGAAGAGGAGGAGTACGTGCCCGAAATTCCGGTGCCCGACTTCACCACGCTCGATTTGCCCGCGCAGGCTTCACACCTGCTGGCGCTGTTGCAGCGCCCCGATGCCCGCCAGAACCGCAAGCAGATCTTTGACCTGTACCGCCAGTATGAAACCGGTATCAACGCCGACCGCAACGCGGCCCGGCAGCGCTTTACCGAAGGAGGCAGCGAGGCTGATGATTTTGCCTACACCGGTCCCGAAGGCCACGCTGAGTTGACCAAAGCCCTGCAGGAGTTCCGCGACAGTCGGGCTAAGGATGCCCGCGCCGAGGACGAGCAGCGCGCCAAAAATCTGGCCCACAAGCAGTATTTGCTTTCGCAGCTGCGCCAACTGGTGGAGTCGGCCGAAACCAAGGATAGCTCCATCCGCATCAAAGCGCTGCAGAGCGACTGGAAAGCTACCGGTGCCGTGCCCCAGAAAGACGCTCAGGAAATCTGGAACAGCTACCACGCCCTGCTCGATATCTATTATAATAACCGCGGCCTGTTCTTCGAAATGAAGGAATTGGACCGTCGGCGCAACCTTGAAGCCAAGGAAGCCCTGATTGGGCGGGCCGAAGCGTTGGCCAACCAGCCCAGCATCAACAAGGCGCTGCAGGAGCTGCGCCAGCTGCATGAGGAGTGGAAGCACATCGGTCCGGTGGCTAACGAGCAGCGCGACGCCATCTGGAACCGCTTCCTGCAGGCATCGGAGAAAGTACACGACCGGAAGAAGGAATTCCTGAACGTGCGCTCGACGCAGGAAAATGCCAATCTGACCCGCAAAACCGCGTTGTTGGAGCAAATTCGACCGTTTGCCGAATTCCAGACAGAGCGCGTGAACGAGTGGCGCGCCAAAACCGACGAGCTGCAGAAGTTGAAAGAGGAGTGGGATGCCGCCGGCCTCGTGCCCCGCGACAAAGCCGAGCAGCTCAACAAGCAGTTCTGGTCGGCCTACAAAGGCTTTTTCCAGCGCAAAAACCAGTTCTTCAAGTCGCTCGACGAAGAGAAAAACGCCAATCTGCAGCGCAAGCTGGAGCTGTGCGAACAGGCCGAAGCCGCGCTGCAAAACCCAAATTGGGAAGAAGGCCGCGAAATTGTGATTCGCCTGCAAAAGGACTGGAAGCTGATTGGCCGCGTGCCCGAGAAGCAGTCGGACAAGGTATGGAACCGTTTCCGCACGGCCTGCGACTCATTCTTCGAGCGCAAAAACGAGGAAGCTAAGCAGCGGGTACAACAGGCTCAGCAAGTGTCGCAGGAGCAGGCTACCCACCTCGACCGGGTAGCCGAAGCCGTAGCGGCCCTTTCTGCCGATGCCCCCGGCACCCTGGAAGGCTTCCGTCAGCACGTGGAAGAATGGCGTGCCTTCGATAGCGCCTCAGCCGGTCCACGTGGTTCCAATGAGCGCGCCGAGGAGAAATTCCAGACCCTGATGGGCAACTATCTGGATGCCGTGCCGGGCCTTTCGTACGCCGACCGGACCGATCTGCTGTTTCAGCTGCAGGTTGAGCGGCTCAAGTCCAGCCCCGATTCGCAGCAGGCTTTGTACCGCAAGGAGCAGGCACTGCGCCGCGAGATTAACGAGCTGGAAAACGACATTGCCACCTTACAGACTAACCTTGAGTTCTTTGCGCGGTCGAAGAATGCCAGCCAGCTGCGCGAAGAGTACCAGGGCCGTATTGAGGAAGCGAAAGGCCGCATTGACGGACTGAAAAAACAATTGAAAATTATTCGCGCATAGTTTGGGAATTGTGGTGGAAGCACTAGTTTTGCACCACAATTCGCCTCCTTAGCTCAGCTGGTAGAGCAACTGACTTGTAATCAGTAGGTCGCTGGTTCGATCCCGGCAGGAGGCTCAAATTGCTTCGAAGCCCCTTGTAAATCACGTATTTACAAGGGGTTTTTTGTTGGTGTGTCCGCCAGTGCGCTTGTTTCGGCACAGCCCTGAAGTATCGGTCAGTTATTATGCGAAGGATAAGGTGTGGAAGGCGGGAGGGAAGAGAGGTACTAGCATGCGGGTTTGACGTCTGTAGCAGCGTCTGCGTTGTTGCTGACAAGCCTACCACCGCAAAGGTGGTACGGTGTTTGGCTAACGGCTCTTATCTACTTACCCACTCTCTCTTCACAATGAAAAACTTCCTTCAAAATGCCTCGGCCACTTTCACCATTGTTTTGCTTCTGGCAGGCTCCACTAGCCTGCAGGCACAGAACCGGATAGATGGCACTAACTTGGTTCAACAGGGCAACGGCGCATATGTCCAAAAGACGGATCGTGCGCTCTGCATAGGTAATAGTTTGCTAGGTATTCCAAGTATTCCAGCCAATGGCTGCGTGAATATGACCCAGGAGAAGTTTATGTTTACACCCTCGGGGCATGCAATGGCCGTCTGGACAGCGACGCTTCCGGAGGCGCAACGCCCAGCTCAGCGCGTTGTGTTTAATTCAACATGGACGGAAACCAATAGTGACGGCGTTACGCGCACCTATACCAACGTAACTGTTACGGAGCCGAACGGTTCGGTAAAGCTGACGATGAATGACAAGGAAAACGGCAAAGGCAAAATGAAAGCTAAAGGCAAGAAATAACAAGCACTATTATCAAGAAAAGCCCCGACCATCTGGCCGGGGCTTTTTTTATGAGTTACAGCTACTACTTAAAGCGTCTCAATTTCCTCAGGCTTTATTTTTAGCGCTTGTAATCGGCTTGCTTTATTACTGATAGCCTGCTGGGATGCGTACCAAATAAGCTGAATTCTGGTACGTAGCTCGTTACTTCCTCGGGAACTATGCTAATTTATTCTGTGGAGTAAATCCATGTGCCACAGAGTATTAAAGTCGGTAGTTGTTTCGATGACAGGGTGTTATTTATGGCTATTGGTAGAATGATAACATACGAAAAAGTCTTGGCTTGCGCTGCCGGTTCAATAACTACTATAATTACGGATGAGCTGGGCTTCCCGTTCAATAACAGCCAGCTAAAGATTCGTTTGTGAGCATGCTTTTGAGCGAATGTCTTACACAGATAATTAATACAGATGCACTATACTTGCTTGTTACTGTTGTTATGATGCCCATGTTTTTTTGGACAAAAGGCACGGAAATAATTTTCTCATCAGCGCCGGTCCAAAGCAGCCCGGCACTATGCAGCCAGCAGCCGTTTCTACCGATTATCTGGCGCTTATAGGCCTACTTAGTCTATTGGCTACCTTATAATAAGCCGGGGCCTATCTGCCTGATTCCCTTTCAAAGAGCTGTTCAGCTTTTCAATGACGGGCAGTGTTTTTATATTCGTATAGCTTAATACTCGCACCCTTATCCTGAAGATCAAATGATTATTCCTGCCTGGGTTGCCACTATAGTTAAGGCCTTTACTGCCTTTCTCGAAGCCGAAAGCCAGCAGCCTCCCTATCCCTTCGATGATAGTGAAGGAGAAACGATATGGAGAGAGTGGGACGATAATCATCAAGGCTCCCTACGCCAACTTGCTGAAGCCAAGCAAATTCTTAAGGAATCGGAGCAACGGCAGCCCAAGACATCATTAGAAAGCCCCGACTTATACAGGAGCTTTTAGCTTTTTCACTAACGTCAGTCAAGCCTGCTTTCGGCTTCAGAGCTAGTAGTCGACAGGGTGCACTACGGAAAAGCTGCTGATTAGCCGCTGAATGAATTACGAAGGGCCATAATACCGGAACAACTTTGTGACCTTACCAGGTAGTTTGCACCTCCAAATAAAAAAAGTCCCGACAGCAAGGCCGGGACTTTTTTTACTCAAAGCTCCTCAGAAGAAAACCCGTTGATTAGGTGGAGGTATTCCGGAAATACGCTTATTTAATATCCTTGGTATTTACGGTGAGCGTCATCGTGGCACCCACTCCGCTTTTATAGTTGCCGGGGTTGGCAAGGAAGGTTTTATCCATTATAACTTCGCCCTGCACCTTTCCATCTACCACGAGCTGAGCACCTAGAAACGTGTCTTTGTTGACCGTAGCTGGCTTCGTGGGAACAGTCAGGGTGACAACCAGCGTCTGAGCATCCTTGTAAGTAAGCGTCTTGCTGGTAGTGCCCTTAGCGTAAGGATCAGGGGTTTGCATAGCCTGCTGCCAATCGAGGCCACTGGTGGCCGATAAGTCCAGAGAAGCAACAGGAGCCACCGACTCCAGGCCAAGCATAGCGTATTCTACCCAGGCAGTATGCGCATCCGTGGGAGGATTGGGTGCCGGATCGGGAGTCGAATCTTTACTGCAGGCAGATATGAGCGCCAGCAGAGGCAGGGCATAAATTCGTTTCATAAGGGAAGTTAAGGATTGTTTTTGGGCTCCCTCTAAAATAGTAACAGAAAGCACCCGGTGGCAAGAGGAAAAACAGCAGCTACCAGAATTAAATTCCAACCCAATAGCTCTATGATAGGTAGTATGCAGCTAGTAGATGAGAAGATTAGTTGGGAAAGTAGAGCAGGGGTAACGAACTTCTGTAGGGGCTGTTGCGGTGGGTCACTTGCTGTTCTTACCGGGTCGGCTAATAAAATAAGAACACAATAATTCATCTTGGGTCAGCCTAGGAATTCGGGCTTTAGCAGCAAATGGGACGCGGCAAAAGGTATAGTTGATTAATTCTCTAGCTACATAATATAAAAAAGCTTTTTAAAATTAATTGAAAACGAAAATGAATCTGTTACGTTTGCGGCAGAGTCGATTAACAATTGACTCTGCTTTCATTCACCCTTAAAAAACATCAGCATGGCATTAGATTTCAGCCAATTCGAAGAGGTTCTCAAGGCTGCTAAAAACAGCGAGGTCGTAAAGAAAGATTTGCGCAAGGCACTGCGGGGTGTTTCCTCTGCTATTAATGCTCTGAGCCAAGCTGTTGCCGAGATGGAAACTGTACTGGCTGATGATTATCAACCAGCTGCCAAAGTGCGCAAGCCCCGCGTAACCAATCCCAATGGTGCTAAGCGCGGCCGTAAGCCCAAAGCGGCTGCCACTGAGTAAAACGCAGCAGGAGAATTATTTTTCTGGCATTGCAAAGAAAAAGCCCCCGGTAACGAGGGCTTTTTCTTTGCAATGCCGCCTAATAGTTATCTGGACTTCCGCGTAAATCAGCGCTGGGGCGGGAAATAGAACGTCGCACTATAGAATAGGTCACGGGAGGAATACGCTGCTTTTGCCGTTGCTTTTTACCATAACCATTATTTTGGCTGCGTATAGGTTGAGTGCGGTTCGATGAATATATCAGTCGCAACTAATCCGGTTCGCACTTTTGCCGTATCAGCAGCAGGGTTTCTTCTCATTACTTCTCTACTACTCTCAATGAATTTTTCTTCTTCTCAGCCCGAAGACCTCTTGTTTGATGCCGCCCGCCGCGGCGACGTAGCGTATCTGCAAGAGTTGCTGGCTGGCCCGTTGGATGTGAACGTGCAGAATGGCAAAGGCTTCACAGCGCTGATTATTGCCGCCTACGACGGGCAGCAGGCAGCCACCGAAGTGCTGCTGGCTGCCGGTGCCGACCCCAACGTGCAGGATGTAAGCGGCAACACGGCCCTGATGGGCGTTTGCTTCAAAGGTTACCCCGAAATTGCCAGTCTGCTGATTGAGCATGGCGCTGACTTAAACCTGCAGAACGGTAACGGCGGTACTGCCCTGATGTTTGCTACGCTGTTTGGCCGCAATAAGCTGGTGAAGATTGTGCTCGACGCAGGTGCCGATACCAGCATCCGTGACGTGCGAGGCCTGACGGCGCTGGATCTGGCTGTGCAGCAAGGCAATGAGGAAGCGCTTCAGCTGCTGCAGTAGTAAGCTCTGGTTTTGCTGCGGGAAGGATAGCCTCGCCGGTTACTGGTAGACGCGGCGTAAGGGCATAAAAAATCCCGGTCACTGACCGGGATTTTTTATGCCCTTACGCCGCGTTGCTTAGTCGCTCGCGGGTGAGAATTGCCTGGATGGCGGGCGAGGCTTTCACATCCGGTGGGTAGGGAAGCTGGGCCAGCTGTTGAATGGTCAGTTCGCCGTCGATGTAGCGCTGCAGCTCGTGCAGTAGCTCGGGCCGGGGGCCGGTGCCACCCATTGAGGCCACGGCAATACCCCATTCGGCGTGGCGCTGGCGCTTGAGGCGAGCAGCCACTTCCTCTTCGGGTAAGGCCGAGGAAATAGGCTTGAAATACGTAGAGTCCATCAGCTTACGCGGTTGGTGTTGAGCGTGTATACGGCGCTGGCGAAGTTGAGGTATCAAAAAGGGGTATTTCTAGACTCAGGTTTGGCATAACTAGCTACCCAGCTCGGCGGTAAACAAGGCCGGGTCGCCGGCTGTAAGGGCAGGGAGCAGCTGACAAAGGACCCGCGAAAAGAAAACGGCCGCTCCGGTAGCTCGTTTCATTATTCTCATATATTTGTGTTATACCTGTTTCGAACAGGGTTGCCCCCAGCAATTACTACCCACTGCCGGTCCGAAGCCGCTATCTTTTCGGTAGCCGCTGCCTGTTATCCACTTCTCTATGCTGCATTCCGCTGTTGAGCCCGCGCTTCTGACTTGTGCTATTCTGGACGATGACGAAATTAACCGGCTGACGCTGGAGCACTACGTCGCCCTGAGCGGCTCGCTGCAACTGGAAGCCTCCCTGTCGGGCAGCGTGGAGGGGTTGAGCTTTTTCAGCACCGGCCGCCGCGTCGACGTGCTGTTTCTGGACGTGGAAATGCCCGATCTGAATGGCCTGGATATGCTGCGCCTGCTGCCCGAGCCACCCCAGGTAGTGCTCACCACGGCCCACGAGAACTTTGCCTGGGAAGCTTTCGAGCTGCGGGTAGCCGACTACTTGGTCAAGCCCTTCGACTTCGAGCGGTTCATGCTGGCCGTAAAGCGCGTTTCAGAGCTGCTCAGCGCCGATTCTACTACTGCCAAACGGTTTCTCACACCGGGCTCGTAGCTGATTTCAACGCTGGGCTAGTGCTGCTGGCCGGTTTTTTTCTTACTGAACAAGCCCCCGAAGCCTGCTCTCACGCAGTCGATTCGGGGGCTTGTTGGCAGAGAGTAGCCGCGCTATTAACTGGCTGGGGCAGCTGCCGGAGCATTGGAAACGTGGTGCTGCAGCTGCCAGAGCAATTGGGGCAGCTGTAGCAGCAGTTGCTCAATGGCCTCGGTACGAGCAGCAGTATTAGCCGCCGGGTCTTCCAGCGTAGCCACGAAGGGTAGCAGTTCTTGGGCCATAAGCAGCTTCAGCGAGGGTTTGATGCGGTGGGCCAGCGCGGCGGCCCGGGGCCAGTCGGCGGTGGTGGCAGCATCCTGCAGCTGCAGCACCATCGGGGGCGTATGGGTTAGAAACGAGTCGAGGATGCGCCGCACGAATACGTCGTTGCCCCGGGCGGTGCGCTGCAGGTCGCCGAGGGCAAACAGGGGCTGGCCGGGACGCGGGTCGGCGCGGTGCAGGGCCAGAATTTTGCGCACCAGCTCACTGGCCTCGAAGGGTTTGGCCAGGCAGTCGTTCATACCGGCGGCCAGGTACTTTTCGTTATCAGCCAGGAAGGCGTTGGCCGTCAGGGCAATAATGGGCGTTTGGGCCCGGGCCACGTCGGGGTACTGCCGGATGCGGGCCGTGGCTTCCAGGCCGTTCATCCCCGGCATCTGAATGTCCATCAGAATCACGTCGAAAACCTGCTGCTCAAACAGGGCCAGGGCCGCCGCCCCATCGGTAGCCGTTTCTACCACCACCTCGTAGCTGGCCAGCACCAGCTCAGCCAGCTGCCGGTTCACGTCGTGGTCTTCCACCAGCAGCACGCGCAGCCCCCGAATGGCTTGGGTAGCTTCGGCCAGGTCCTGCTCGTTTTCGCCCGGATTGGCGGCCAGCACTTCCTCCGCCGAGGCTTTAGCGAATGTGAGCGTAAAGCCAAAGCTGGTGCCGGCACCTGGTTCGCTGCACATCAGCAAGTGGCCGCCCAGCTGCTCAACCAGACTGCTGCTAATGGACAGACCCAGGCCCGAGCCCCCAAACCGGCGGCTGGTATCGGCGTAGGCCTGGGTAAAGGTGGAGAAAATAGCTTCCTGCTTGTCGTGGGCCACGCCCAGGCCCGTGTCGGTGACCAGAAAGCCGATGCTGAGCGTCGTATCGGTTTCGGCCAGCAGCCGGGCGCTGAGCGTGATGGTGCCGCGCTCCGTAAACTTGAGGCTGTTGCTGAGCAGGTTGAGTAGCACCTGGCTCAGGCGCTGCGGGTCGCTGAGCACGGCCGGGTGGGGCAGGGCCACGGGCTCGGTCCGAAAGCTCAACCCTTTGGCCGCGGCCTGAAAGCTGATGGTCTGGCCCACGGCCTGCAGCGTCTGGTTCAGATCGAACGGAATCTGTTCCAGCTCCAGCTTGCCCGAGGTGATTTTGGCCACGTCCAGAATATCATTCAGCAAACCCAGCAGGTGGTTGCCCGAGTTGCGGATAATGGCCACGTACTCCTGTTGCTGGGCGCTGAGCGGGGTGCGGGTGAGCAAGCCGGCCATGCCCAGCACACCGTTCATGGGCGTGCGAATCTCGTGGCTCATATTGGCCAGAAAGTTTTCCCGGGCCGTGGCCGCCGCTTCCGCTTCGCGTTTGGCCCGCTTCAGCTCCGTCACGTCGGTGCCCACCGTCAGCACTTCCCGCAGGCCGTGGGGGCGCAGCAAGGGGCGCTTCACTACCTGCAGCTGCACTACCTGGCCGCTGGCCAGCGTGAAGGGCATTTCGCCGGAAACCTCCTCGCCCGTGGCCATTACCACCGCATTCCATTCCGTGAGCTGGCGCAGCTCGGCCCCTTCGGGCGTGTCGGCGTCCGGGCTGCTCTGCAGATGGTTGCTACGGGACATCAGTTCCTTGAAGGCGGCATTGGTGAAGATGGGCGTGCCGGTTTCGTCGGTGACGTAGAGCAGGTTGGGCGAGGTATTGACGATTTGGTGGATGAATTCCTGCTGCTCGTTTACCTGCTGCTCGGCTTGGTGCCGCTCGGTAATGTCGAGGCCGTAGGCCACCATCAGGCGCACCGTGCCATCCGGGTTGAGAATCGGCTTCACAATACGCAGCATGCGGCGCGCTCCGTCCGGCGTCTCAATGGTTTCTTCGATGGTAACGCTGCGGCGCTGCTGCAACACTTCGTCAAACATCCGCTTGCGCTGCACGGCCATGTCGATGGGCCGCTGGCGGTAGGCGCAGTACTCGAAGTGGTCTTTACCAATAATCCAGGCCCGCACCTCGGGGTTGCGGATGCCCATTGGGTTGACGAACAGATACCGGTGCTGGAGGTCGAAAACGCCGATATCGGTGGGCAGCTCGTTGAGAATCGTCTCGTAGAACTCGCGCTGCTCGGCCAGCTGCTGCTCGGCCCGGTAGCGCTCCGTCACGTCGAGGCCGTAGGCCACCACGAGGCGCAACTGGCCATCGGCGGCAAATACGGGGTGGAAGCGGCGCAATACGTGCTGCGTGCCCGTATGGTCCTCCACCGTTTCCTGCCACTGCACGTCGCGCTGCCCGGCCACGGCCTGCTCAAACATCTGCTGGCGCTGCTCGGCCAGGGCCCGGGGCCGCCGGCGGAAGGCCGTTACCTCGAAATTGTCTTTGCCCAGCATCCACTGGCGCGTGGCCTCGTCGGGGCAAACGTTGGGGTTGGTAAACAGGTAGCGGTGCTGGTCGTCGAATACCGACACACCTACGGGCAGCTCTTTGAGAATGACTTCGTAGAATTCGCGCTGCTCGGCCAACTGCTGCTCGGCGTGGCGACGGGCTGTAATATCGACCAGGTACAGCGTGGCATACTGCTCCTGGGGCACGGGCGTCACCTGCAACAGGAAATACTGCTGGCCCACGGCTATTTCCTGCTGCTGGGCGTCGGTTGTGGCCAGGGCAGCCGTTACCAGCGTCAGAAGCTGAGTGCGCAGGGCGGCATCGGTGCCCAACACCTGCACCAGCCCGGCGGCGCCCGGGTTGGCATACACCAGCTCGCCGGCGGCGGTGAGGCGCAGCACGGGGTTGGGATTTTGCTCGGCAATCAGCGACACGGTGCGCAGCTGGGCTTCGCGCTGGTAGCGCTCGGTCACGTCGCGGTAGCACACCAGACGGCCGGCCATTACGTTGTCGAGCACCAGGTAGTCGCGCTCCAGCACCCGGCCGTCGGCTAGCAGCAGCTCCTCATTCAGCACCGAGTGGCCCGCCTGTCGAATGGCGCTAGCCCGCGCCAGGTAGGCGTTCGGATCCTGAAAATTGTGGCGGATGCGCGCGGCTACGGCCATTCCCGTGGTCGGAGCCGCGTCGGCCGAAATATCTTCGATGCCAAACAGCTCACAGTAGCGCTGGTTGACGAGTTCCACCATGCCGTTGTCATCGACGAGCATAAAGCCGATGCGCAGGTTCTGGACCAGCGAGGCCAGGCGGGTGTGGTAGCGCCGCGTGGTAGCCTGGCTGTCGGCGAGCTGCTGCTCCAGCTCGGCAATGCGCGCTTCGGCCTGCTGGCGGCGGGTTCGTTCTTGCTGAAGCTCAGCAGCAAGAGGGTCGGGAAGGGCGGGGGCGGGCATGGGCGGCGAATTCAATAAGCAACGAATATACACGCCGGCGGCTACTACCACCAAGGCCGAGCTGACGAAAAGGGTGTCAGCCGTTGGAAAGGCAGAATCAGACCGGGTTGGGGCAGTGGCTGGCTACAGGACAATAATTTCGCCCCTGAATCAGTTCTTGTTCTACACCAACGGTTTAGAAGATGACTAAAGTGCTGTTTCTGTTTGGCGTCCTGTTTTTGTTCCTGGCTGGCGAATGCGCCGCCGGCCGGCCCACTGCCTACGCGCGGGCCAAAGCCAAAGGTCGGGTGTACGTGCACCGGCCCAACTACAAGCTCTACCGCGGGGCCAAGCGCCACCGCCAATCGGGCTGGTTTAAACTCCCCGCCCTGCCGCGCAAAGCTGGCCACTCACGAAGCCGATTTTAGGAGCGTGGCGGCAGGGCATAAAACTGCCGCCGAACCGTGCGTAGCAGCTCTTCGGCCACATCACGGTCGGGGGCGTCGGGTAGGGCCGAGGTGGCAAAGGCAGCGTCGACCTGCGCTACCAGCTCCTCAGCCTGGGCCACGAGGGCGTCGTACTCAAACTCGCCCCGCCGGATCTGAAGCAGAAAGTCCCGGTCGGGGCGGCGCACGTGCAGCTGGCTGGTGCTGGCAATTTCGAGGGCCGTACGCAGCAGCCGAAACACGTGCAGCATGTTTTTGGCGTCGTAGTTTTTGCCGTGCTGCACCGTGTTTTCGTAGCGCTCCGTGTTGCGGCGTGCCACCCAGTCCCAGTACTCCTTGTACACGCGGCAGTAGGTGGAGTAGCCGTTGCGGTTGAACGAGAGGTACGCCACCGGCACCTCGCCCTTGGGCACAGCCGAGAGCAGCACGTCGTTGGAGGTTTCCGCGTCGCGCAGCAGGCCCCGGTAGCCCAGGGGAGCGGCCGGGTCAGGGTCCACAAACAGGGCGTAGAGGTCGGTGAGGTGGGGCACGTTGGCCAGGCCGCACTGCCGGGCCGGTAGGTTCTGGCGGCTGAGCCACTTTTCGGCAGGCATGGCGCCGGCACCGACCGTCACGTAACAGAAATCGAGCACCGATTTGCGGGCCGGCGGCTCGGGGTTGTTGATTTTCTTGTTCAGCCCCTTGGCCTTGCGAATCTGGGCTACGGCGTACTCGGCAAAAGTTTGGCGGCAGAGCTTAGAGAGAAAATTCTCGGTGCGGAAGGCGGCAAACAGCGGGTGCTGGTAGATGATGCAGTCGGGCGGCGTACCGAGGATTTCGAGGGCCGTGGGGTTGTTTTTGAGCAGCAGCTCCACGAAGCGCCGCAGCTCGTAGAATACCTCGTCGTTGGTGGCGTTGGCCACCTGGGGCACGTAGTCGAGGCCGTAGAAGTCGTGCTCGGGCAGGATGAACACGCCCTTCAGGTCGGTATCGGAGTGGGGCAAATCGGTGCCGTAGGCGCGGCTGCCGCTGATGGCTTCGAACAGCAGCAGGCCGTGGCGGCGCAGGTAGTCAATGGTCAGCACGCGGTAGGCAGGGTTGGCAAGTGAGTGGGTTCAGGCCGGAAACGAGACGTGCAGCCAATGCTGCAGCAGCTGGTTCAGCTCCGTGGTTGGCTCCGGGCCCTGAGGCACGGGCAGCGTGTCGCGGCTGGCCGTAGCCGCGTCGTATTCCTGCTCCAGAAACGTAAGTAGCACGGCGGGGCGGTCCACGGTGGTTTTCTCATCGGCCCGGGCTTTGAGGGCCAGCAGCTCAGTGACTTCGGCCTCCAGTTCCAGCGGCAATACGGCCCGCAGCTGGGCAAACTGCATGGGCGGCAGCGCGTGGCGCGTCCGGATCCAGCGGGCGGCTAGGGCTGAGCGCAGGGCGTAGAAGAGCCGCTTCAGCCGCACCTGTTCAGCGGTGAAATCGGTGGTGAGGCCACGGCGCACCAAGCCCAGGTAGTGGTGCAGGCCGGCGCGCAGGTTGAAGGTGCGGGGCAGAAAAGGCGCGAGGCCCGCCTGAAAACCAGGGGCTTCGTGGTACACTATCGGCGACTGCAGCCACTCAAACAGGGCCGCGTTGGAGCCGCGTAGCAGCTTCAGGGTTTTGCGCAGCTCCCAGCCGCCCATGTCCAGCAGGCCTTCCACGGGGAAGTTGAGCGTGTCGGGGCCCTCGTCGAGCGTGAGGTACCAGGCGGCCGGGTGGCAGTAGATAAAGCGCACGTCGTAGTCGGAAGTGGGCGAGGGGAAGCCCCAGGCGCGGCTGCCCGCCTCGGCCGCGTACAGGATGCGGATGCCGTGGGTGGCTTCGAGCTGGGTGAGCGTGGTGTGAATACGGGCGTGCATGAGGGTAAGCAGCGGGTAGAGCAGGGAAAACGAACCGAAAGTAGAGCAAACCAGCGGAAAGCCGACCGGCCGGTTGATTTTGCCCACCAAACGGCGTGTATATTTAGCCGCCTATATTCGGCGACTTTCTTCGCCGCTTCTTTTTCTCTTCCCGTGAAATACGCCGTTTCCAGTTGGCTGCTGCTGGGCCTGCTCAGCGCCTGCACCCGTGATACTCCCAGCGAACAAACAACTACTGCCACTCAGAATGTGACACCCAAAACTCCGGCGGCCGTTTCGGCCCCGGCCGACACGCTGGCGACCTTCCGCTGGGAAAGTGAAATGTGCAGCTTCACCGGCCGCTACGACACGCGCAAATACACCGCCCAGCAGCTGGCCGATACCCACGAGCTGCTGATGGGCGGCGTGCTGACCACCAACGAAACCGTCTTCAAGCCCGAGGATATTGCCAAGCTCAGCCTCGATACCCTGGAAGCGGAATACACCAAAGTGCGGGCCCGGCTGCTGGCCCTGGAGCTGGTGCCCGAGGCCCGGTGGCAGAAGCTCAAACGCCGCAAGCTACAGTCGCTCGACAACCAGTACCGGGCTAAAAAGCTCACAATGCAGGCCTATGCCAACCCCGCGGTGCTGCTGAGCGCCCCGTATCCGGCCTCGTGCAAATTCTACATCCGGGGCCTGGCTACCGGCAACGACAGCCTGATCCGGCAAACCTGGCAGCAGCTCGTGCGCGAGCAGCAGCGCAACAATAGTGTGCCCGAGTCGCTGCAGCGGCGCTTTGAGCAGGAAGCGGCCGAACCCAACTGGCGGCAGTACGCGCAGGTCGAGCTGCTGGGCTTCGGCTGGTGGAACTGCGTAAACGAAACCATCGACTACGTGGAGCCCACTGAGCGGCTGCGCGGCCGCTACGCACAGCTGTTCACGACCGTCAAATCGGAGTGCGAGGAAGTGGATTAGCCGCGGATTTACGTTCCGCTTTATCCTCTCTACCTTGTTCCGCATAGCGCCAGCAATATGAAAAGACGGGCCTTTATCCGAAAAAGCGTGGCCGGACTGGCCGGAGCGGGCCTGCTCGGCGGGCTGTATGCCTGGCAGCTGGAGCCGTTCTGGCTGGAGTTTGTGAAAGTGAAAATGCCCATCCGGAACCTGCCGCCGGCGCTGGTGGGCAAAACCCTGCTGCAGATCAGCGACATTCACATTGGCACGCGGTTCGACCATCGTTTCATCATCGACTCATTTCAGAAAGCCCAGGAATTCAACCCCGACTTCGTGGTCTACACCGGCGACTACGTCAGCACCGACAAGGACGAGGTGCAGTACGGGTTCCTGCAGGAGGTGCTCGGTAGCTGCGTGAGGGGTAAACTGGGTACGGTCGGGATTCTGGGCAACCACGACTACGGCCGCAACTGGGCCCGGCCCGAGGTGGCCAACACCGTGGCGGCCATGCTGGCGGCCCAGGGCGTAACCATGCTGCGCAATGAGCAGGTGGAGCTGCACGGCCTGCGCTTTATCGGCTTCGACGACTACTGGGGCCTCAACTTCGCCCCCGGCCGGGTGATGAGTGAGTACGACGCCACTAAGCCGGCAATTGTGCTTTGTCATAACCCGGACGTGTGTGACCTGGACGTCTGGAACGGCTACCAGGGCTGGATTCTGGCCGGGCACACCCACGGTGGGCAGTGCAAGCCGCCCTTTCTGCCGCCCCCGCTGCTGCCAGTGAAAAACCGCCGGTACTCGGCCGGGCAGATTGAGTTGGCCGACAACCGGACGCTCTACATCAACCGGGCCCTGGGCCATCTGTGGCAGGTGCGGTTTAACGTGCGGCCGGAAATAACAATCTTTGAGCTGGCCGCGGGCTAGCAACTACGGCCGACTAGGCGCTACTATTGGGGCGTAAACAACGGCGGCCTGACTTCTGTCTTCGTAGCCAGTGGCCTTTCCTTCTAACCTCACTCAACCTATGCCTTTCCCAACCCGACTTTCTCTCGCCGGCCGCTGTGTAGCGCCGCTCTGTGTGCTGGGCACGGTGCTGACCGGCTGCCAGACGCGCCCCGCCACTACCGCTCCGGCCGCCACAGTGGCCGCACCCACCACCGAAGCCGCGCCGGTGGCCGCTACGGCCGAAAAGCATGAGGGCATCACGGCTTCCGGCCTGGGGCGCTACCTCGAGGCCGTTTCCGCCGACTACATGCTGGGCCGCAAGCCGTTTACGGTCGGGGAGGAGCGCATCACCAACTACCTGGCCGACCAGTTCCGCCACATCGGCCTGAAGCCCGGCCCCGACGGCAGCTACTTCCAGGCCGTGCCGCTGGTGGAAATAACCGGCACGCCCTCGGCTACCATGCAAATCAGGGGCAAAAGCCAGAATCTGAGCTTCGACTACAAAACCGACTTCGTGGCCTTCACCCAGCGCGAGCAGGAGAAAGTGGCCGTAACCAATTCCCCGCTGGTGTTTGCCGGCTACGGCGTGGTGGCTCCCGAGTACGGCTGGGACGACTACGCGGGCCTCGACGTGAAGGGCAAAACCGTGGTAGTGCTAGTGAATGACCCCGGCAACGCGGGCAACGACACGACTTTCTTTAAGGGCAAGGCCATGACCTACTACGGCCGCTGGACCTACAAATACGAGGAAGCCGCCCGCCACGGCGCCACCGGCCTGCTCATCGTGCACGATACCAAACCCGCCGCTTACCCCTGGAGCGTGGTCCTGAGCGGGGCCATCAGCCCCAAGCTGCGCGCCCAGACCGCCAACAAAGGAGCCGACAAGTGCGCCCTGGAAGGCTGGCTGACCATGGACGCGGCCAAAAAGCTCTTCACCGCCGCCGGCCAGAACTACGACCAACTCTACGCCGCGGCCAACAAAAAGGGCTTCAAGCCCCGGCAGCTCGGTGGCCTCACCCTCACAACTAGCATTCAGAACAAGCTGCGCCGCCAGACCAGCAAAAACGTGCTGGCCGTACTGCCCGGCACTACCCGCCCCGACGAATATATCATCTACTCGGCCCACTGGGACCATTTCGGGGTGGGCAAGGCCATTGCCGGCGACTCCATCTACAACGGGGCCGTGGACGACGGCACGGGCCTGGCCGCGCTGCTCAGCATTGCCGAAGCCTTCCAGCAAAGCCCCCAGAAGCCGGCGCGCAGCATCGTGTTTCTGGCCGTAACCGGGGAGGAGCAGGGGTTGCTGGGCTCGGCCTACTACGCCCAGCACCCGCCGTATCCGCTGAACAAAACCGTGGCCGACCTGAACATGGACATGCTCTGGCCCTACGGCCCGATGAAGGACCTGACCGTTATCGGCTACGGGCAGTCGGAGCTGGAGGACTACGCCCAGGCCGCGGCCAAGGAGCAGGACCGCTACCTGCTGCCCGACCAGACGCCCGAAACCGGCATGTTCTACCGCTCCGACCACTTCAACTTCGCCCACGTGGGTGTGCCCTCGCTCTACGCCAGCGGCGGCTTCGAAAGCCGCACTGGCGGTAAGGAGGCTATTGCCCGGCAGCGCCAGAACTACACCACCAACATGTACCACAAGCCCGCCGACCAGCTCGACCCCAGCTGGGACCTGTCGGGCATTGCCCAGGACGCCCAGCTCTACTTCCGCGTGGGCCAGCAGCTGGCCGGCGAAACCACGTTCCCGAAGTGGCGCGAAGGCTCGGAGTTCAAGGGCGCGCGGGACAAGAGTATGGGCGGGAAGTAATGGGCTAGCAGCAGGTTTCGCGAGTTGAAACAGGCCTCAGACAAGCGAATAGGGTATTAACCAAGCAATCCTAATCACACATGGCAACCGAGAACGAAGAGCCCGAGGAAGATTGCCTCGACGAAGAAGAGCTGGACGCGCTGGAGCTCAAGCTGGTGCTGGAGTGGCTGCAAACTGTGCCCACCTCCGAATGGCACGTGCTGGCCCACGAGTGGAATTACGACAATTCCAAAGACGTGCTGCACTGGCTCGTGGACAACCCGCGCACCGAAAAAGCCACCGCCCTGATGATCTACTGGATGTCCGGGGCCCGCTTTCATAAGCAGTACGGCTCGGCTGAAGAGGCCCGCGCCGTGGCCAGCTACCTGGGCGGCAAGTGGGAGTTTATCCACGAACTAGAAGCCCGGTACCTGGCCGGCTTCTACACGGCCGGTACCGTCGGCTTCGACCCCCGGCACGACGGTTTCTCCGGCCCCAACGGCTACGACTGGACCCAGGATTACCGGGAGTATCCGCCGAAGTCGCCGCTGCCGGCCGAGATGGAGCAGGCCGTGCCGGGCATTCAGCCCCAGAGCGACGTGGTGTACATCGAAGGCATTCCCGAGCACATTTGGGAGCAGCTGGAGAAGTACTTCTAGCTCTGGCGCCTGCATCGTTCCGGCCCGCACCGCCGCGCTCTTTCTGGTAAAGGGCGCGGTGTGCTTACGGAGCAGTCCGGTATCGTTGGACTGTTTTTCAGGAGCAGCTACTTCCTACACTATCTGCGACTTAGCCTTGGCAACGTTCCCGGCAACGTTTGCAGTGATTTATATAGGGATTCAAGGATTTGGTGTGGCGGTAATGGCGTACGTTGATGGCATATTTCACATGTAGTTGGATGTAAGGTGGATACTACGGTGCTGCATGTCCGGCCGGACGGCCTCGTGGTAGCTGCCCTTGCTGCCAACTCTTGGGAAATACCTATTGCGCCGCTCTGAGTACCCGTCGCGGCTGTGGCGGGCTTTCTACCATCCACCAAAATTCCCCATGAAAACCAACTCTTTCCTGGCGTCCGCGCTATTGTCGTTTGCTGGCCTGCTGGCCGGCTGCGAAACCAACAACCCCGTAGCCCCGGCCACGCCCGCCGCTACTGCTTCCTCCGCCGACGTGGAAGCCACCTGCACAGCCAAAGGCTGGGCCGCCCAGAACGGTGGCACCAACGGCGGCGGCACCGCCACGCCCACCATCGTTACTACCTACGACCAACTCAAGGCCGCCATTACCAACGCCACGGTGAAGGTGGTGCAGGTCAACGGCACGATTACTATTCCCTCCGGCGGCCGGATTTCCTTCCAGGACCAGACCGGCAAAACCATCTTCGGCTCGGCCGGGGCCAAGCTTGTGTCGGCCGACCAGACCCAGGCTGGCTCGGGCATCATCTACGTGAAGCGCTGCACCAACATCGTGATTCGCAACCTGGTGTTTGAAGGGCCGGGCGCGTACGACGTCGACGGCTGGGACAATGCCACTGTGGATGCCTGTACCCGCGTCTGGATTGACCACTGCGAGTTCCGCGACGGGGTGGATGGCAACCTCGACTTCAAGAATACGGCCGACTTCATCACCGTGTCCTGGACCAAGTTTGCCTACCTCAAGTCGCCCCGGCCCGACGGCCCCGGTGGCTCCGATGACCACCGCTTCTCCAACCTGATTGGCTCGTCCGACACCTCTACCGGCGACCGGGGCAAGCTCAGCATCACCTTTGCCCGCTGCTGGTGGGCCCAGGGCTGCGTGGCCCGCATGCCGCGGGTGCGCTTTGGCAAGGTCCACGTCGTCAACAACCTATTTGGCAGCTCGGTGAGCACCTCGGGGGTAATGGCCGGCTTCGAGGCCAACCTGCTCATTCAGAACAACGTGTTTGAGAACATGAACCGGCCCATCGACCTGATGGCTAACAACTCGACGGCGGTGCAGGCCACCGGCAACATCTTCACCAACACGACCGGTAACACCGCCGGCAACGGCAAAACCGCCTTCACGCCGCCCTACACGCTCTCGACGCTGGCCGCTTCGAGCGTAAAGGCCGCCGTAACGGCTTCGAATGGTGCCGGCGCTACCGTGGGCGGCAACACCTGCGTCAACAGCAACATCTAGCCGTTGGCATAACCTCCCACCGCTTCGGCCGCCGCCTGGTGGCTGCCGTTGCAAAAGCTCGGGCCGTCTGCGAAGATCTTCGCGGGCGGCCCGAGTCGTTGTAGTGGGTTGGTGGTAACCATCTTGGCCGACTTGGCTGTTGGGCGCTTTTCTGCACCTTGCGGCGCGAGGGCCGTGCCAGCCGCTTATATAGTCACCGATACCTTTGTGTAATGAGATTATCAGTAGAACTACGCGTAAGCCTGCTGCTGCTTTTGCCGCTGCCCGCGCTGGCAGCCAAGCCCGTCGACTACCTGGAAAAGTGCTGGCAGCAGCAGGGCCAGCCGCTGCAGGGCCGCTACGCCGCCTTTTCCTACCAAGAACAAACCCAGGAGCTGGAGCACAGCCAGTATCCGTGGCAAGCTACGCCCTACAGTAAGAAGGGCACAGCCTGGCTGAGCGGTCAACGCTTTCTGCGTCAGGATACGCTCACCCAAGGTGCCAAAACCTACTATTCCCAAACGCAGGTCGGGGCGGAGGAGGTGCTGTTCGTGGATTACGGGGAGAAAACCCTGGCCCCGGCTACGCCCGAGCAGCTGGCCGCTCAGCTCGTGAATTCGGCCCGCTACTCGCCGGTGCTGCTACTAGGCTACCTGCGCGAGCACCCGGCCCCGGCCGCCGCTCCGGCTCCCGCGGGCCTGGCGGCCTACCGCGCCCAACTGCCCAATGCCCAGGTTACGGTCTTCATCCGCAAGACCGATAAGCTGGTGGAGCGCATCACGGTGCTAAGCCACGATGAGCTGTTTGGCGACGTGCAAACCACCTTTGCCTACCAGAATTACACCCGCCAGGGCGCATTGCACTACGCCGGCACGGTGGCCGTAGCCAGAATCAACGGCAAGGTGCGCGACACGGTACAGGTGCGGGCGGTGCGCCTGGTGCCCGATGCCCCGGCGCTGCTGACTAAGCCGGTAGGGTACCGGGTGGCCGCCGTGCCGCCGGTGGTGCCGGTAAGCAGCGTGGAGCATTTCCGGCCCAACCTGCACCTGCTCAACCTGCCGCACACCGACGACCGGGTGCTTATCGTGGAGTTTCGGGATTTTCTGGTAGTAGCCGAAGCACCGCTGACTAGTGAGAACGGGGAACTCATCATCCGGGAAGCCCGCCGCATTGCCCCGGCCAAGCCCATCAAATACTTCGTGGCCGGCCACTACCACCCGCACTACCTGGGCGGGGTGCGGGCCTTCGTGCGGCAGGGCGCCACCATTCTCTGCGGCCCCGGCACAGCCGACTATGTGCGCTACCTGGCCACGGCCCCGCGCACCCTGCAGCCCGACAGCCTGCACCAGCAACCCCGGGCCCTGCAGGTAGAGGAGGTAGCGACCAGCAAGACCATCACCGACGGGCAGTTCAGCATGCAGATTCACTGCATCGGCCCGCAGTCGGCCCACACCAACGACTACCTGGTGTACTACTTCCCCACGGAAAAGCTGCTCTTCGAGGATGATTTGGTGTGGATCAAGCGGGAAGGCCCAGCCAAGAAGCCCAGCGCCCGGCAAGCGGGCCTCTATCAGGCCGTAAAAGCCCGCCAGCTGGACGTGCAAACCGTAGTGCAGTCGTGGCCCGTGGCCGACTACGGCGTCAAAACCATCATTCCCTTCGCCGACATCGAGCAGACTATGCAGGTAAAGTAGCCGGCCGTATTCGCCGGGGCATAGCGTTACTTCTGCCCGAACCCCCGAACCTTCTTGCCAAACCCTACCACCTTCTTGCCGAACCCTGGTGAAGAAGGTAGTAGGGTTCCGACCTTCTTCGTCAACCCTGTCACCTTCTTCGCTAACCCTCGCCAGGAAGGTTGGAAGGTTTACGAAGAAGGTCAGAACTTAGGTGAAGAAGGTCGGAACCCGGGGAAAGAAGATGGCAACCCTCGCCGGGAAGGTGGGCGCCATTGGCGGGGGCTGGCAGCAATAATATTTATGCCTCTATATAGTGCTTACGCAGTTGATATTCTACATCTTATTGCGCTGTTCGACCCCGACGGCGAATAGTATTCTTATCCACTTTTTATCTTCTTTTATAATGGCGTACAAACTGCGCGAATCTGAATCCATTACCAAGGCCCAACAGCGCCTCAACGGCCTGAACGCTATTGACCCCTCCGGCAAGCTGGATCTGGGCAATGGCTTCGGCATCGAAACCTACAAGGCCGAAGTTGCGGCCGCGGAAGCTCACCTGAAAGCCTACAATGATGCCCTGAAGGCGGTAGGCGGTCTGAAAATCGCCGTGGACACGGCCGAAAGAAAGCTCGACAAGTTCTCCTCCGGCATGCTGACGGCCGTGGGGCTGAAGTTTACCAAGAACAGCACCGAGTATGAGCAGGCCGGGGGCGTGCGCGAAAGTGAGCGGGCTAAGCGCACCGCCAAGGGCCGTGCCACGCCCAAGCCCAAGGCGTAACCCAGTCGCCTTATACGGCAACAGCCGCGCTCTTCACGGGGAAGGGCGCGGCTGTTTGCGTTGGTAGGGCGCTCAGGTACTGTCTACAGGCGCGGGTCGACGGCTTCACTTTCCAGGGCCAGCACCCCGAACACGCACTGATGCACCTCGCGCAGCGGGGCCCCGGCCACGAAGCGTTCCAGACCTTCCACCCCGAGGGCGAATTCGCGCAGAGCTAAGTTGCGCTTGCTCTTTACGTTCCGCTCGCGCAGCCGCTCCAGGTTGCCGGGCAGCAGGTAGTCGGGCCCGTAGATGATGCGCAGGTACTCGCGGCCCCGGCACTTGAGGGCGGGCTGTACCAGGTTCTGCCGGCCCCCGGGAATGAAGTCGTAGGGCTTCACCACCATGCCTTCCCCGCCGGCCGCCGTCAAATCAAGCCACCACTGGGTGGCCGCTTCCACGTCGGCAATATCCTGCAGGTGCACTACGCGGTAGGGCGTGGCCCGCAGCAGGCCTTCATCGGCCCGGCTCAGGGCGCGCAGGGTTTCCATGTGCCAGGCGTGGTCTTTGTCGAAGTAGGTACGGCCCTCGGTGGCCAGCAGGTGAAACGGCGCCAGCCGCAGGTCGTCGATACTTTCCACCGGCCAGCAGTAGCGGCGGTAGGCTTCGGCATAGTGCGCCGCGGCACTCTGCCGGGCCGTGGTGCGGGCCAGCAGCGCCTCCACGCCATCGAGGCCCCGGCCCGCGGCCTGGCTCAGCACGGCCGCCGCTTCGGGCAGCGCGGCGGTAGCCGCAGCCGCCACGGCGGCATACTGGTTCTTGATCAGCTCCTGGGCCTTGGCCGACCACGGCAGCAGCTCGGCGTCGAGGCAGAGCCAGTCGGTGTGGTGCTGGTCCCAGAAGCCGGCGGTGGTCAGGGCCTGCTGCAGCCGGGCGAGGAAGGCTGTTTCCAGCTGTGGGTCGTTGAAGAAGTTGCGGCCGGTGCGGGTGTACACCTTGCCCGGGCCTTCGCCCACCACGCCAAAGCGGCGGCGGGCGGCATCCTCATTCTGGGCCAGCACCACTACCACGCGGCTGCCCATGTGCTTTTCCTCGCACACCACCCGCTCCAGGCCCTGGCGGCGGAAGTAGTCGAAAGCCTCGGCCGGATGCTCCAGCAGGTCGGGCAGGGCCGAGGTTTCCGACGGGCTCATGGTGGGCGGCAAGTACAGCAGCCACTTCGGGTTCAGGGCAAAGCGCGACATAACCTCCAGGGCCGCCGTGGCGTTTTCCTCCCGAATGGTAACCGAGGGCAGCAGGCGCGTTTTGATGATCTGCTTGCCCATCACGTCCCGGATATCGAGCAGCTCGTCGTGCTGCTGCTGGGCGGTGAGGCCGTTCGTTGTTAGTTGCTCGTTGTTGGTTGTTAGGTCGTTCTTGTCACTAACAACGGACAACTGAGAACTAACAACTAATGGGCGCACCGGCTCGCAGTACACCTCGGCGGCGGGCACGCTCACCAGTTCCCGCTCGGGGTAGCGCAGGGCTGTGAGCTGGCCCCCAAATACGCAGCCCGTGTCGATGTCGATAGTGTTGTTGAGCCACTCGGCGTGGGGCACGGGCGTGTGGCCGTACACTACCATGGCCCGGCCCCGGTACTCCAGGGCCCAGTTGTAGCGCACCGGCAGGCCAAACTCGTCGATTTCACCGGTCGTTTCACCAAACAAGGCAAAAGCCCGCACCGCGCCCGAGCCCCGGCCCTGCATATCTTCGCGCAGCCCCGCGTGGGCCACCACCAGCTTGCCTCCGTCGAGCACGTAGTGGCTGATGAGCGAGTCGAGAAACTGCCGCACCTGATTCTTAAACGTGTCCGACTCCAGGGCGAGCTGAGCCACGGTGGCGGCAAAGCCGTGCTGCTCGTTTACCTGCTTGCCGCCCAGGTAGCGCAGCAGCTTGATGTCGTGGTTGCCGGGCACGCACAACGCCTGCCCGTTCTGCACCATGCTCATCACCAGGCGCAGCACCTGGGGCGAGGCCGGGCCCCGGTCGACCAGGTCGCCCAGAAACAGGGCGCGGCGGCCGGCCGGGGCCGTTACCCGCACGCCCAGGTCGCGGGCATCCTGCGCGGGTTCCGTTGCGACGGTGTAGCCCAGCGTAGCGAGCAGCTGCAGCAGCTCGTGGTAGCAGCCGTGTACGTCGCCGATGATGTCGAAGGGGCCGGTTTCGGCTTTGCGGTTGTTGTGGAGCGGGTCGCGCACGATGGCCTGCACCGCCTCGATTTCCTCGGGGCCGTGCAGGTGGTAGATGTGGCGGAAACCTTCGGCCTTGAGCGTTTTGAGGCTGCGGCGCAGCTGCTGGCGCTGCTGGGGCACCACGTGGCGGCCCATGTGCTGCCGCTCAGCCCGGTTGCGGTTGCGGTCCTCGGCCAGGCGGTCGGGCACGTCGAGGATGATGGCGGCGGGCAGCGCGTGGTAGTCGCGGGCCAGCTGCACGAGGGTCTTGCGGGCCTCGGGCTGCACGTTGGTGGCATCAATTACGGTGAGCAAACCCCGCTTGAGCCGCACGCCCACCAGGTAATGCAGCAGGGCAAAGGCGTCGGGCGTGGCCGACTGGTCGTTTTCATCATCGGCCACCAACGCCCGGCACTGATCTGACGACACGATTTCGGTGGAGTTGAACAGACGGCGCGCAAAGGTGCTTTTGCCCGCCCCGGAAGTGCCGATGAGCAGCACCAGGGAGAGTTCGGGAAGCTTGAGGGTAATGTGGGGCATGGGAAGCGAGAAAAGGTAATTTCGCCAAATGATAAAGCTGTATCTGGATATCGACGGGGTTTTGCTAACGGCTAAGCATACATGCGCTGCTCCGGGAGTCGACGAATTTGTGGATTTCGTAACGGCGAATTTTGCCTGCTACTGGCTCACGACTCATTGCAAAGGCAACAGCGCGTCGGCTCTGCAGTACATTTCCCGGTTTTTAGAGCCAGCCACCATCGACAAACTTAGCGAAAGTGTGCGGCCTACGAATTGGGATGCTTTAAAAACCGAAGCTATAGATGCCGCCGCCGATTTTTATTGGCTGGAAGATCAGCCTTTCCAGGCCGAAATAGCCCAGTTGCAGCGCTGGAAACGGGCAGAACGGCTATTGGTCGTGGATCTTAACCGCCCCGCTGAATTATGGCGGGTGCAGGATGTTCTACAGCAGTTGCTTCGATAGTTCAGCCTGCTGCCAAAAGGAACTTCTGGTATATTCAGATAGAGCTTGTTCCAACGCCATGAAAATTAATCAACAGTTTAATACGCTTAGCCTAGGCGAGTTCCAGTACTTACTGGAGCACCACAGGAAATACACGGATTTCAATACGCTCGGGCTTTTCCGGGGTATTGTGGAAAGTGCGAAGTTAACCCTCTACGAAAAACGCTTGCTCCGGACTCAGGTCATTGCCGCTTTCAGCAAGCCGTATAATTTTCTGCAGCTCAAGGACCCCGTTACCTATTTAGCCTTAAGTACGCTGGGCGAGGAGCTGACAGTGGCCGATGAGAAACAGGCCTGGCAGAACATCCGCACGAATCAGCAGCGTATTCTGGCCGATAAAAGATTGCGGCACCGCAATTTCGGTACGTATTCAAAGCACCTGTGCGGCTACGAAAACTGCCATCTACAGGGTCTGATGATTCGGCAGGGCTCAATACTGGCCGACGGCAGCGAAATGAGATTCTGCGCGGATAAAGGCCGTTGGGGCGGGCAGCAGAGCAAAGCCGACAAGCGGTGGCAGGAGCGTAAGTCGATGAAAAAGCTAGTTGCGGCCCGCGCCGAAGCCGAATAGCCCCTTACTTCTTCACGAAGCAGACCTGCCCGTCCTGGTACTTTTCGCTCAGGCGCGGTTGGAGCTTGCCCCAGTACGTCAGCACCTTGCCTTTGGGGTCTTTTCGAAGCCGAAACAGCACGTCGCCGGGCTTGAGCTGCTGGTAGCCAGTGCCGTCGAGGCCCTGCACGAAAATCACCTGGGCCTCCCGGGCCGTGCCGGTGGCCCGCACTTTGAGCTTCATAAATGTCTGCTGGCCTTCCACGGCCAGCTCGCCGCCCGTGGCCCCAGCCTGGGGCAGGAGTGCCAGCTGCCATTCCATTGCCATGCTGTAGCCAGCCAGGGCTTTGACGGGTGTTTCGGAGTAGGTGTAGGTGCCGATCCAGCCGGGCAGCGGGGCAGCGGCGGGGGCGGCAAACAGCAGAGAAGACCAGGCAACCAGGCGCAACGACAGAAAGAGCATAGCGAGGGGCGAAATGGTGGAATACACCCTGAAACGGTAAAACATAAGTTTAGGCTGCCTCAGGCGGCGCTGCGGCCGGCAACAGCGGCCAGTTTTCGGGTTGTTGCGGGCCCGAACCGGCCCGCTGCTCAGCTACGCCCAAAAGCTGCTCTGGGCAAAATCAGTGCACGCTCGTTACCCGAAACTCCACCCGGCGGTTGAGCCGGCGCGTTGTTTCGCGGGCGTTGCTGGCCCGAGGCTCGGCCGCACCCAGCCCGATGCCGGTAATGCGCGGGGCGCCCACGCCGTGCTCCACCAGGTACTGCTTCACGGCAGCCACCCGTTCCTGGCTCAGCACTACGTTTTTCTGCGGGTCGCCTTGGTTGTCGGTGTGGCCCCGGAGCTCAATGGTCATCGTCGGGTTCTTGCTCAGCAGGGCCACCAGCTGGTCGAGGGCCGGAAAGGACGAGGGCAGCAGATCGGCTTTGCCTTGGGTGAACTGCACGTTGTCGAGCGGCAGGGTGGTGCCCACGGCCAGCGGGTAGAGCAGAATATCCTGCACGTAAGGACCGGGCCGGGTGGTGAAGGTGCTGTCGGCGGAGAGGTAGCCGGCCAGCTGCACGTGGGCCGCGTAGGAGCGGCCCGGCGCCGTAGCAAAGGAAAAAGCCCCTTCGGCCGTGAGCGGCACCGTGGTTTCGGCCCCGGCCAGCGTGAGCCGTAGCTGGGCCTGGGGCAGGGGCTGAAAGGTAGCGGCATCGAGTATGCGACCCTGCCAGGTGGCGGTAGCAGGCGCGGGCGGTACTTTGGCGGGCTGGGGCGGCACCCGAAACAGGTTGCAGCCGGCCAGGTCGGTATACACGCCTTTGCGCACGTAATGCGCCTGGCGGCGGGCCATATCCACCTCATACAGCGACTTGGGCCCCGCCAGATATAGCCGCCGCCGGCCCGAGGCATCGTTCTGAAACAGCAGGTCGCTGTAGCCGCCGCGCTTGGGCAGGCCCGCCAGGCGCGTCAGCTCGGGGCCGGGCTGGCGCGTGTTCAGGTTTACGCTCAGAATGGAGCCGTCGGTGCTATACACCTGGTAGAGCGTGTGGGCGTCGTCGAGGCAGAAGTTGCCGTGGGAGCCCGCCCCGGCCAGCCCAATGGCCGGATAATAGGGCGCCTGCCGCACCGGGTCGGCACTCCACACTACCGTCACGGTCCCATCGTAGGGGCTGACTTTCACCAGCAAACCAGCGTCGGAAGTGCTGAAGAACAGGTCGCCGTGGTCATCGGTGGCGGCCGAAATCCAGACGTTTTCGGGGCCCTGGGCCGGGAGCTGCCAAGTGGTATAGCTGCCTTGGCGGGTGGTCGGGTTGTAGCGGTACACGTACTCGGGCGCGTCGGTGGGGGCTTTGGTTACCGAGTACAGACAGTTGTCGAAGCCCTTGGCCAGGGCGTAGGACTGAAACGGCAGCACCTGGCGGTGAATGCGGGGCGGCTCGGTGGGGTCATCGGCGTTGAACTCGTGAATCGTGCGGCAGTCGTCTTCCCACCGCTCGTCGCGCAGGCGCAGGGCCGCAATACCGTACATCTTGTCGTCGCAGAGCTGCTCGGCGTAGCGGCGGCTGGGGGGCGTGCCGGTGAAGCTGAATGAGTCGACGACGCGCAGCCCGGCGGCCAGGTAGCGGCCATCCTGGGCGGTGGCGGCCCGGTATTCGAGGCGGTACTCGTAGCCGCCGCGCCATACCCGGCGGCCCGCCACGCGGGTGCGCTGGCCGTTGGGGGCGGCGTAGGTATACTCGTAGCGCACCTGCTGGTAGCTGCCCGCGTCGTGCTGGTCGAGGCGCAGCACGTGGGCCTGGGGCAGCTGCCGGATGTCGCGCGCCACCGAGTCGGCCTGGCCGGCGCTGAGTAGGTTGGGCAGGTCCTTGCGGCCATCGGGCAGGGGAATAATGCGCAGCGAAACCGTGGCCGCAGCGGGCCGCCGGGAGCCGGCCAGAAAGGTTACTTCCGTGCGGTCGTCGTTGCGGTGCCGCACCCAGGTTTCGGGGTAACTGAGCCGAATGTGGGCTTTGCTGTCGGCGTACACATCCAGGGGCGAAGCTTCCTGCGCCGCCAGCCGCAGCCAGCCTACGGTCAGTACCAGCGTCAGCAAAAACTTCATAAGCCTGGAATGGGAGCAGCGGTTAATACCCCAAAAGTACAAAAAGTACGACTATGCACTGTCATGCCGGGGCCGGGCCGCCACATTTGACCCAAATCGTTGCAATACCCGGTTGGTTACCGCGACCCGCGGGATGCTGCGGCTCAGCCCCAGCCCGCCGGCCTGACCCGGGCCGGAAAAGGCTGCTGACTAGTGCCAACGGGCTGCTATGCCACCACAGCCAGCTGTGGTGCTTCTGCTGTTTCCGGTGCCGCAGCGGCTGCTCCGGGGTGCATGATGCGGGTGCGGTGCTGCTGGCCCCAGTCGCGCAGGGCCTCAATGACGGGAAACAGCGAGTCGCCGTAGGAAGCCAGGGTGTAGGTGACGGCCACGGGGGCGGCGTCGGCCTGCACCTGGCGGGTGAGCAGGCCGTTCATTTCCAGTTCTTTGAGCTCCTTGCTGAGCATTTTGGCCGTGATGCCCGCCACCTCGCGCTGCAGCTGCTTGAAGCGCCTGGGGCCGCTGGTGAGGCCCACGATGATGGGCAGTTTCCACTTGCCGCCGAGCAAATCGAGGGCGTCGCGCACGGAGCGCATGGCGGAATTACATTCAGTGTGCGTGGGCGGCTTGGCAGGAAGTTGCATGATACAAAGGTCGTTAGAAATCAGGTCGGTACCCTGGGGCATACCGGTATCCTTGGGTAAACCACTATCCAAAGTAAACCACAAAGCCGGCATATTTGCCAGCACCAACCGGCCACCGACGGCCGGCTAGATATTCTGCCAGCTTACGCACTTTCGATTATGGCTCTCGACAAGAAAATCCTCTTTACCGGCCTCGTAACGGCCGTGCCCGCCCTGATGATTACGGCCAGCGGCATCATGAAGCTCATGGACGGGGCCGAAATCCGGGCGGCGCTTACCACTATGGGGGTGGCCGACTACCGCGTTGGCCTGGGTTTAATGGAGCTGCTGTTTACGGCCCTGTTTGTCTATCCCAAAACCATGAAGCTGGGCTTGCTGCTGCTCACCAGCTACTTTGCCGGGGCCATTGCCACCGATATTTCCCACGGCCACAGCCCCGCCGCCGCGGCTATGATTCTGACCCTGGTCTGGATTGCCGCCTTTGTGCGCGACCGGTCGGCATTTCTGCCCGTGGCAACCCCTGGCGTAGTCTGAAGGCTGCGCGCGCACCACGGATGGCCGCTCGGCCGCATCCACCGCCGGAAATTATCGTAGAAACACGGTACCCATTTCCTGCGTGCCATGCCGCTGCATCCCGAGCTAGACAAGAAGCTGAGCAAAACCTTCGAGCCCAAAACCAGCATCGACGACGTGTTCAAGGGCTATGACATCACCTTCGTGACCAATGAGCACGGCGAACCGGTGACGTTGTTTTTCGGCAAGCGCCGGCCCGATGGCCTCATTGCCGGCGAGCGGTACACCCGCACCATTAAGCGGCAGCCGGGCAGCCTGGAGGTAAAGTCGAGCCACTGGGACCTGCGCGGTAAAATTACGCGCTGACCGGGCGGGGCAGTTGCTTGGCGGCTACGTCGGCCACACCCTTCTCCCATAGCAGTCAGTGCAGGCTCAGCACTGCCACTGGCCGCCCTGCAGGCGACAGTCGCTGGCCGTGCTGCTTTCCCGCAGCACCCAGTTGCCGGGCTGGCCCAGCCAGCGCAGGCGTCCGTCGGCATCCGCGCCGCGGGCAATATCGAGTGAATGCACGTCCAGCGTATCCGTATCGGGCGTTACGCGGTTCACGCGCAGGTGCTCCACATAATCCAGTGCCAGCTTGCCGGTGTCGAGGCAGCGGGGGTGCAGGGCCAGGTTGTGGGCCGGCGAGGCCATGGCCGCTGAGGGGTAGAGCAGCCCGTCGAAGGCGTGGCCCAGCTGGCAGGCTTCAGCAATGGCAATGGAGAGGCGGTAGTGGTGCTGGTTGTCGTCGGTTACGGTGCGGGTAAAGGCCCGGGTCAGGAAGGCGGCAATGTGGCAGGCGGGGACCGGCAACTGCCCCAGGGCCCGGCGCAGGGCCTGGTCGCGGTTGGTGTGCGGGTCGTCGGGACAGGTATCGGCGTAGCCAAAGCTGAGGATGCGCAGCGGCCGGCAGGTACGCCAGCGGCTAATTACGATTTGGTCGCCGGGCTGCACCCGGGCCTCGAAAAAGGGCGGGTGCCAGGTAGCGCTGCAGTAAAACATGGGCACGCCGGCGCGGTTGGCCCGCTGGTCGTAGCGCACCCGCTCGGCCGGCGGATATGATACGTCGGCTACTCGCTCGGGCAGCTTCTCGCTGGGCAGGCCCCGGTAGAGCAGCAAGCCGGGCGCAAACTCCAGGCAGCGCAGTGGCTGGCCCTCCAGCAGCTCCCGTACCCGTTCGGTCAGGTCTTCGATGGAGTGCTGCCGCAAATCCAGGTGCTGCAAAGAAGCCAGCCGGCGCTTTACCAGCGTAGCGGCAGAGGATAAATCAGAAGCACAAACTTTCATTGGAAGCAAGGCAAAAGTCCTGTGTCGAGGCGCAGAGGCCTTATTTTTACGGAAAATGCCCGCTGGGAGCGGGCATTTTTGAGGTGGTTAGCTGAGCGGGGAAGAGCTACTCGGCTTTCTGGTTGATGTAATTTTTGGCCAGCTCGTTGAGCTTGGTATCGGTCAGCTGCTCTTCTTCCAGCGTCTGGCGGAGCAGCTCGGCGGCCTGGCTGTTGCCCAACCGCTCGGCATAGTGCGCGGCCGTGCCGTAGCCCGAAATTTCGTAGTGCTCGATGCGCTGGGCGGCGGCAATGAGTGCGGCATCCATCACCTCGTCGGTAGCCCGCTCCGACATTGTTTCCTGGCCTTCGGCAATCAGGCCGGCCATGGCCTTGCAGGTGTGGCCGTCGAGGTCGAGGTCCAGGGCCTGCCCGATCTTCTCCAGCCGCTTCAGCTGCGCTTCGGTTTCGTGCAGGTGCTTGGTGAAGCCGGCGCGCAGCCGGCCGTCCTTGGCTTTTTCGGCCATCATCGGCAGCGCCTTTATCAACTGATTTTCGGCACTGTAGAGGTCTTTGAGCTGCATTTCAAACAGATCATCGAGGGTTTCCATTTTGTCGAACATAGCGAAGGGGAATTGAGTGGATAGACAGAAACCGGCCAAGCCAACGGGCTGCGCGGCCAGCACTGCATACGCTCGAAAAGCCGCCGGGGTAGCGGGCCCGACCTCGCTGAACAGGAAACGGGTCGATGCGAAATTAAAATAATAAATAATTGAATTTCAGTAAATTAAATAATTGGCTGGTTGGTCTAAATGGCCTGATTGCAGCAAATACGGACGTCGTAATTACGCAGTTATCCGGACTGAAATCAGGGTTTTCCACCGGCCGGTTCCGAACACGCTTCGCCCGCCGGCGGGTCGGGTTCAGGGCGGCTAGTAGGGTTAATCCTACCGGGTTTCAAACACGGCCAGCTGCGAGGGGGCCCCGAAGCCGGCTACTTCCGGGCCCAGCGGCTCTACCCGCACCTGGTAGCCGTGGCGCTCGGCCACGCCCGCGGCCCAGGCTGCAAACTGCGCCTGCGTCCACTCGAAGCGGTGGTCGGTGTGGCGAAACTGGCCGGCTGCCAAAGCTTCGTAGCGCTGGTTGTAGTCGGCGTTGGGCGTCGTGACGACCACCGCGCCGGGGCGGGCCCGGGCAAAGACGACCTGCTCGAAGCTGGCCAGGCGGCTTTCGTCGAGGTGCTCGATGACTTCGACCACGGCCGCCGCGTCGTAGCCCGCCAGGCGCGGGTCGTGGTAGAGCACCGAGCCCTGGGTGAGGGTGAGCCGCTCGCGCTGCCGCGGTGGCATCTCGGCCACGTGCAGCCGCTGCTGGGCCCGCTGCAGCTCCCGAATCGAGACGTCGAGGCCCAGAATATGCTCCACCTGCGGAAACTTAAGCAGGCGGCGCAGCAGCTTGCCCTCACCGCAGCCCAGGTCCAGCACGCGCTTGGCCCCGGTCCGGCGGATTTCCTCGGCCACCCGGTCGAGGCGCAGGTCGTGCAAGCTTTGGGCTGCCGTGGCCGGAGTCTCCGGCTCCGCTGCTGTCGCAGCCGGGCCGGGCAGCAGCTCCGTGAGGTTTTCTTCGGCCTCCGGGGCTACCACGTCGCCGTCGAGCAGGCGTTCCAGGGTCGGGTTTACAAACTCGGCCAGGTTGCGCAGGTAGCGGCGGGTGATGAACTCCCGGTCGGGGTGCTGGGGCAGCCAGGCCGCGCCCCGGTGGAGCAGCTTGTCGGCCTCGGCCTCGTTTACCCAGTAGTGCTTGTCGTTGTCGAGCACCGGAATGAGCACGTAGAGGTGGGAGAGCAGATCCTGGAGGCGCAGCGCGGCGTGGCGCAGGCGCAGAGTAAAGTAGCGGCTCTCGCCCCAAGCTGGCACGGTGGGGTCGAGCGGGTGGACTTCGGTTTCAATTTCGTAGCCCAGGGGCCCAAACAGGCGGCGCAGCTGCTCGGCGCTGGCGGCCGGCACCACGGCTACGGTAGCTTCGAGGGGCAGCAGCATTTCGGGCAGCTCGGGGCGGTCCTTGCAGGTGCCGTTCAAGGCCGTATTGAAGGCTTTCGACAGGGCTGTGCTCATAAACGAGGACGCCGCGTAGGGCCGGTCGTTCACGTATTGCTCCAGGGCAAAGCCTTCCCCGGCCGGCCCCCGGTGGTTGCGCACCAGCGCAATGGGGTCAATATCGAGCAGCAGGGCGGCGGTGCAGCGCTCGGGCGTGGCTTCGGGATAAAAGATATGCGCCTGCCCGTAGGCCACGTCGATGGACTGCAGCCGCGCCGGGTTCTTGTGCAGCAGGTAGCCCAGGTCGGTGGCGGGCTGGTGGGTGGTAGTAATGGTGAGCAGCATCGGACGAAGGGGTAGAATAGCGGGTAGCGGCGGGGTAAGGTATTCAGGAAAAGCGGGACTTGCCGGGGCCGCTTACCCGCAGGGCTTCAGGTGCACCGAGCGCAGGGCCTGCTTGGCGGCGCGCCAATCGGGCATAAACTCATCCATCAGGGCCCAGAAGCGGGCATTGTGCAGCCGCTCGTGCAGGTGCACCAGCTCGTGCACCACCACGTAGTCGAGGCAGTGCGGGGGCTGGCGGATGAGCTCCAGATTCAGCCAGATGCGCCGGGCGCGGATGTTGCAGGTGCCCCAGCGGGTGCGCATCTGCTTGATGGCCCAGGCCTCGGCCCGCGCGCCCACCACCGGCTCCCAGCGGGCCGCCAGGGCCGGCAGCTGCTCGCGCAGGCGGGCCCGGTACCAATTGCTCAGTGCCTTTTCGCGCTGCTCCGCCGTATTATTTGCCGGCAGGTGCAAATCCAGAAAACCTTCTTTGGCCTGCAGCTCCACCCGGGCCGGACCGGCTGCCGAATGGATGCGCAGCTGGTAGGGCCGGCCCTGGTAAAAGTGGGTTTCACCGGCCTCGTAGGTTAATACTGCCGCCGCCGGCCGGGCTGCAAATTGGGCCTGGTGCTTGCGAATCCAGGCTTGGCGCAGGCTGATGAACTCGTGAATGGTGGCATCGGGGGTGCGCAGCGGGGCCGCCACCCGGATGCGCCCGTCGGGGGCGTACACGGTCAGGCGCAGGCTGCGGATATTCTTGCGGACCACCTCGATGTGCAGGTCGTCGATAAGCAGATGGGGCATTAGAAAGAAGCGCGGACGAAAAATTTGGACCACTGCCGGGCAATGGCGGTGAATACCCAATGGTAAAAGTACGGCGGCAAACCCGCGCCACGAAACCGGCAGTAGCGCGAACTTTGTAGTTCGTGTACTTGAACGATTGTCATTCCAGCACACGTGAACTACAAAGTTCGCGCTACTACAATATGTCAACCGGCCCCCGCGGCTACTCCACGCGCACCTGCTTGCTGGCGCTGCGGCCGAAGCGGGTCGGGAAATACATGAGCTCAGCTTTGGCGGGGTTCAGGGTGTAGCGGCCCCGGTAGCGCGGCTGTAGCGCCACCCGAAACGTGTGGAGGCCGACGGGCAGCCGGTCGATGAAGATGCCGGCCTGGTGGCGCAGGTACTCGCGGTGCACTTCAAAGTAGTTGCCCGGCTGCGGCTCGCCGTAGGAGCAGCCGGCCGGAATCGGTACTTCCAGCAGCACGTAGCGCGCCTCGGCCCGCACGTCCACCGTCACGACCAGCTCGGCGGGCTGCCCGGCGCGCAGGCTCACCTGCTGCCCGGTTTGGCCGGCCAGCGTGGTTTTCACCGTAAAGGGCACGGCCGTAGCCGTGGGCAGCGGGTTCCAGCGCGTCTGGTAGGCCGTGGCGTACACCGGCAGCAGGCCCTGCTTGCGCAAGCTCAGCGGGGCGGTGCCGGCGGGCAGGGTAAGCTGCTGCGGGAACGTGCTGATTTCCTGAGTGGCCCCGCCGCTGAGCTGCACTTTTGCCAGCGTGGCGGCCTGGCCCGTGGCCAGCAGGTCGGGGCCGATGGTTTCCAGAATCTGGGCCGCCTCGTAGGTGCTGTTCCAGTAGTCGGTGCGGCGCAGGTTCAGCAGGTAGCTCCGGATGCGGGCCAGCTCGGGCGCGTGGCCGCCCTGGGCGCGCAGCAACCGGTAGGCCAGCAGGGTAGTGCCCACGCCGGAGCGCAGCAGGTAGCGGTAATACGAGCCGGTGTGCAGCGTATCGGCGTAGAAAACGCCGCCCAGTTGGGTGCTGAGGCGGTAGCGGCGCAGCGTATCGAGCTGGTAGGGCAGGCCCAGCTGCTGGCGCAGTTCGGCCAGGGCCAGGTAGCGGTCCAGGGGCTGGCGGCCGGGGCGGGCCCGCGCCAGCCGGTCGGCGTAGGTGCGGTAGTCGGTGGCCACGCCCAGCTGGTGGAGCAGATGCAGCAGCCGGATCCGGTCATCATCCGACTGATAATACCAGCGCTGCAACGGCAGGGCGGCGGCCGGCACTTTGGCAAAGCCGTGGTCGAGCTCCTGCAGCAGGTACTTCTGCACCTTGTCCCGGTCGAAGCGCACTTTGTAACCGGCCTTTTCAGCGGCCAGCAATGCCTCCAGCACGTGGGTCGTGGCCCAGGGACTTACCTCCGACTTAGCCCAGGTGCCCCACAGGCCCTCGGGCTGGTGGCGGCCGTCCTGCAGCTTGCGAATCAGAAAGTTGATGCTGCGCGCCCCGCGAAACTGCTGGTTCTGCACCCGGCGGATCTGCTCTTCCAGCAGCAGCGCCTTGAGCTTGGAGGCGGCCTGCTCGTTGCAGAGGTAGGCATAGGCCTGTAAGTGCTGAATTTCGGAGAGCAGCACCGGCAGCGCGTCACTTTCCAGGCGCACCGTTACGGGCCCCAAACTAGGGTCGAAGGGCAGCGTGAGCGTCGTGTCGTTGGCCGTCAGGATGGCAAACGTGCCCACCCGTTCCCGGGTGCCGGCGGGCAGCACCGGAATGGGGCGCTGCTCTCCGTCGGCGTAGCCGCTGCCGGTCTGCTGCAGCCCGAAGCCGACGAGCACCGAATCCGGACCCGTCGGGGCGGTGATGGTGAGCGTATCGAGGGCCGAGGAAATTACCCTGTGGCTCTGGCGGCGCACGGGCTGGCCCGCCACGCTGAAGCTGGTGTTTACCTGCACCGTATCGGGGCGGTAGTTGAGGGTTTTGCCCAGCACCTGCGCCTGGTCGCCCTCGATGAGGAAGCGCGGCACGGCCAGCTCGGCCAGCAGCGCTTTAAAGGAGCGCAGCAGGCTGGTGGCCGCACCGGTGCGGCCGTGGTGGTCGGAGCCCAGCACGAAGGTGTCCCAGCCGGTCACGTCGTCGGGCAGCGTGACGGTGGTGCTGGCCTGGCCGCGGGCGTCGGTTACGAGCGTGGGCCGCCACCAGGCGTAGTCGGAGAAGTTGCGGCGCAAGGCCAGGCGCGGGTCACGGCCGATGGGGTCGTCGGTCGGGCCTTTGGCTTTGGTGGTAATGAACAACACACCGTTGATGGCCCGGGCGCCGTAAACGCCCGTGGCCGCCTCACCCTTCAGCACTTTGGCCGCGGCAATATCGGCCGGGGCCAAGTCTTCCAGCCGGCCATTGAAAGGCAGTCCATCCAGAATAATAAGCGGCTGGCTGGAGACTGGCAGCGCGGCCATGCCCCGAATGGTAATAGCGCCGCCGGGTTGGCCCTTGGTGATGCTGACGCCCGCTACCCGGCCCTGCAGGGCCGTAACAGTGGCCACGGAATTGCCGAGGCTGCGCCGGGTTTGCTGGGCGCCAAACCCGGTGACTACCACTTCCGAGAGCTGCTTGGTATCGGCGGCCAGCGCCACGTTGATTTCGTCCCGGTTCAGCTCCCGTTCTTCCCTAATGTAGCCGATAGAGCTAATCTGGAGCGTGGTGGCGGCGGGTGGTACTTGCAGGGTGTAGCTGCCGTCCGCGTTGGTTGCTACGCCCACGTTGGTGCCCTTCACCAGCACCGTCACGCCGGGCAGACCCTCGCCCGTGCTGCGGTCCGTAATCTGCCCGCTGATGGAGCGCCAGCCCGGCTGCGGACTACCGTACTCTACCACGGTAATTTTGCGCTGCGCCTGCTTGAGCTCAGCTTCCGGCGTCAGTGGGTCTTTGGGAATAAAAGTGCGCACCAACCGTAGGAGGCGGCGGCTAAGCGTGCCGGCGGGCTGCCGGTCGGGGTCGTTCAATTGAAAATACGTGGTGCCATCGGCCCGCACTATTGCCTCGGCGGCCGGAGCCAGGGCGGTGCTGTCGGTGAGCAGCACGGCTACGCGGTAGCGCCCCACGGGTAGCGCGTGCACCACGGCCAACCCGCGTTGCAAGCGCTGAAATTTCGGCTGATCGGGCCGGGTGAGCAGCAGGTAAGCGGCGGCAGGGAAATAGGTGTTGGGTTTGGCCGCGGGTAGGCGCACTTCCAGGCGGCCCTGGCCCGCGAGCGTCTGCTGCGGGGTATTGAATACCGGCTGCCGGGGCGTGGGGGCCCAGTAGGTGCTGGCGGGCTGGTTGCGGGCCAGCAGGGCGGCTTCGGTCAGGGCAAAGTTGTCGAAGGGCAAAACCCGGAAGTAATCAGCACTGCTCAGGTTGCCAAAGCGCCCCGCCTCCATACTGGTCATCTTCAGCAGGCCCGGGGCAAAGTCGTAGCGGTAGAGTGGCTCAAACAGAAACCGCCGCCGCAGCCCGTCGGCCCGGCGCAGCAGCACCGAATCGGGCCGGAATGGGCCGTTGAGGCTGTAGCGGCCATTCAGGTTGCTGTTCAGGGGCCGCAGCAGGTTGCCCTGGCGCAGACTGCCGGGTGCCCCGAAGTAGGTGTCGATGGCCAGCAACGAGCGGCTTAGCGTCAGCTCCTCGGCCGGACTTAGCCATGTGGGGCGCTTTTCTACCGTCAGCTCGGTGCAGGGCTGGTTTACGTCGATACTGAGCGTGAGCTTGTGCAGGTGGCGCAGCTGCACGCCCCGCAGCGTCACGAGGCGGTTGGTGGTCCGGATGCTGATGGTGTGCGGCCCGGGCTCGGTTACGAAAGCGTAGGGCTCGTTCTGGTTGACGGCGTGCACGTACACCGGCAGCCCGTCCACGTACACGGCCACCGCCGGCTGCACCCGCCCCGAATCCACCACGAAGGGCGCCAGCTGCGTCAGGCCGCCGGGCGCCGGCTGGTACTCGTAGAACGCGCCGTACTCGGGATAGAGAAACTTATAGAACTGCAGCGAGTCGAGGCCCAGCCGGTGGCGCCACTGCTGCCACTGCAGCAGCTGATACGCCGGCTCCGCCCGCCCGTTTTCGAAGCCGGCCCGCAGCGCAAACCGCCGCCGCGACACGCGGCCCCGTACCGCCGGCTCGAAGCTGGGCACTTGCTGCGCGGGCTGGGCCTGCCCAAACTTGCTGGTGTAGGCGTAGGCAGTCAGGTCAGCATTGGGCACGGGCCGGCCGCCGCCGTCGGTAACGGTAAACTTCAGCTGAATCTTCTGCCCCGGATACGCCACCTCCGGCTGCTCGGTGCGCACCACGAGTTGGCGGCGGGGTAGGGCTACAGTGTATTCGGCCGTGCGCAGCTGCCCACCCCAGAGGTAGTGCAGCGACACTGCCCAGGGCTCCGGGCCCGGAGCGGCAGTTTCCAGCTTCCACTGCGGCCCGTAGCCCCGCTCCACCAGCGTATTGCCCCGGTATACGAAATACCAGAAGCTCAACCGGCGTGGGTTCTCCACCGAGAGGAAAATCGAGTCCCGGGTCCGGTCGGAGCGCAGAGCCAGGCCGCCGTTGGCGGCATCCAGCGGCAGGCGGGCCGCGTGGCCGGCGGCATCGGTCAGGGTGTAGCTGCTGGCCCGCACATCGATAGGTAGGGTGAGAGGTAGTGTTACCATTTGGGTAACTAAGGCTGTGTCGCGCCTGACGCTGAGTATGTTAATGCACAGTATAGCCTTGTGGGTTATTTTTTTGCCCAAATGTGTATAGGATAGGCGCACCGAGTCGGCTACCAGTTCCAGGCTCAGCTGACCGGCGTCGAGGCGGTGCGGCAGGGTCAGGCTTTCGGTGCGCCGCTCGTTGTCGGAGTTCAGGAATGTAGCCCGCACGGCGTAGCGGAAGTCAGCGGCCGGAAACAGGGCCGGCGGTACGTCCAGGCGAGTTTCACCCACGGCATCCAAGGCTTGGCGGCGGGTCCAGAGGGTGTCGGGCAGAAACACCTGCCGCCCGGCGAAGCTCTCCGGCCCGGCCGCGGGCGTGATGCTGAGCTGCACTCGGGCATCGAGCAGGTTGAGGTCGTTGCTGTCGGTACCGCGCAGAAACAGCGCCTGGGGCTGGCCGTAGCGCGGTTCCTTTTCGGCGGCCCGCAGCGTGTAACGGGTGCTTTTGAGTTCGTAGTCTTCCAGTTGAAAATAGCTGCTGGCACGCGTCCGGCCCCGGCGGTCAGCCAGCCGGAAGCCCACCCGGGTATCGGGCCGCAAGCCCAGCGTATCGGTCAGGGGCAACTCGTACTGGTAGGAGCCGGGGCGTAGGGGCCGCAGCCGGGCAATCTTCTTTTCCGGCTGCCCCTGGCCGCCCCCGAGCCACAGCGTCAACTGCTGCCGGCTGGGCCGGCCTTTGGGGCGGCCCAGCACGCGGGCCTTGAAGCGCAGCGTGTCGGCGCTAGGCCGGTATTTGGGCTTGCTCAGCGCCACGTAGCTGGCCCCGCGCCGCTCGGCGGTATTTTCGCGGTGGCTTTGCCGCTCATCCCGCACGTCTTCGCGGAAGATAGAGCGGACCAGGCCCACCGGCCCGGTAGAAACGTATGAGGCATTTTTCAAGTCCCGCCCCAGGTTCCAGATGGGGTTGGTGAAGTAGCCCAGCGGAAAGCCGAACGCCACTCGCCGGCTCATATTGATTGCCCTTCGCCAGCCCGACTGCTGGTTCTGATACGGGAAGTTTTTATCCAAATGGTGAAACGTGGTGCGGCCCGCGTGGGTCACGGCCACTAGCCCGGCGCGGCCGGCTTTGGCCAGCCGGTACGTGTGGGTAGCTGCGTCGTAGGGCACGGGGCGGCGGGCCAGGTTCACTTGGGCATCGTCGAGCAGGCGGCCCAGCGAGTCGCGCACCACCAGGGTCAGGTCCACTTGGTTGTCGATAACGGTAAGCTGCCGGTCGGTTTCGGAGCGCAGCCAGTACACCAGCTGCGGGCCTTCGGTGTGGGCCACGAGGTAGTAGCCGGGCGGCAGAGGGCGGCTCAGGCCCTGGGACGTTTCCTCAGCGGCGGGAAAGGAGTCGGCGGGCTGGGTGAAAAACTCGGGCCGGGCCGCCTGTAGCCCCTTTTCGTAGAGGTGGCGGGCCTGGGTATCAGTCAGGCGAAAGACCTTGGTGAGGTAGCTGCGCTGCCGGGCTTTGGTGAGTCGCTGCTGGGCGGCGGCCGAAAACGCCAGCCCCAGGGCCAGGATAAGGAGTAATAAAGGGCGCATAGGCGAATGGAATAAGAAGCACGATTCAGTAGCAGGATGCTACCGGGCGGCGTATTCCACACGACTGATGAGAAAATTTCGGGCTGCTGGGATTATACGGTGGAGCATTGCTGCGCCGGCCGGCAACGCCGGCCTTACAGCCGAAAATTAACCGACAGAATGGCCCGGTCCTCGGTGCGGCGCAGGTCGGGCTGCCAGGCGGCGGGCAGGGGCTGGTCGGCGTAGCCCGAGGGCGAGGTAGTGCCGCCCCGGCCCGCAAAATAGGGCACGTTGGCCAAGCGGTGCAGGTATTCCAGGCGGAAGGTCACGAAGTCGGAGGGCATCACGTCGAAGGTCGTGGTCAGCTCCTTAGCCGTGAGCTGGGTGCCACCGTCGGCAAAGCCCACGACGGAGGGCGAGAAGCTCAAATAGCGCGAGGGGTTTTTCACGAAGCCGGCCCGCACGGTGAAGGCCAGCTTGTCCTGGGCAAACCAGAGGCGGTGGGCCACCGACGAGCCCAGCATGAAATTCTGCCGCCGCGCGGCCCCGGCGCCCTCCTCGAAGCCGTAGTGGTTGTTGAGGCTAAAAGCGGCCTGGGTGATGCCGCGGCGCTGGTTGCGGGGCTTGTGGTAGTAGCGGGCCACGATGGAGTTGTCGTGGTGGAAGCGCAGACGGCGCGGGTAGGCGGCGGCTCCGGCGGCCAGGGAGTCGGCGGCGGGGCGGGTGTCTTTGCCCAGGTAGAAATTGGCCACCAGCTGCAGGTTTTCGTTGGGCCGGAAGTAGTTGGAGCTGCCCAGGCCGGGCTGGCGGTTGAAGCTGTTGTAGGTCTGCCAGCCGTTCATCACCCAGAGCTCAGTTTTGAAGGTGCGCGCGGGATAAAACTGCACCCGCGCGCCCTGGAAGTAGAAGGGCGTGAAGTCGCAGACGAGGCTGCGCTGGTAGCTCCAGTTTTCCTGCATCACGTAGCTTTCCAGCCCGATGTAGCTCATAAAAATGCCCAGCTCCACATTCAGCCCGTAGGCCTTATTGAAGTGGTAGCCGGCGGCGGCTTCCCGAATGAATTTCAAGTCGCCGGTGCCCGTATTGCGGCCCCGGGCCACCGAGCCGTCGGTTTCCTGCACCAGGTGCAGCAGCGAGCCGGTTTGCAGCCACAAGCGCCCGATGATGTTCTTGTAGTTGGTTTCCAGGCCCACCGAGGCCAGGGCCAGCGAGAATTCCTGGCTGCGCCCGGTCACGGCCGAAATGGTCTGGGTATGGTCGATGGGCCGGGCGAAGTTGTAGTTAAAATTGCCGTCGAGCAGGGCCACGCCGGTCAGCACGGTTTCGCCGCTTTGGTCTTTAAGGGTGAGGGGAAAGTCGCGCTGCCGGTTCTGGCCGTTCATCCACGTCAGGTCGTAGCCGGCGAAAGGGATTTTGGCCGTAGCAGTGTCAGAAGCGGTTTTTTGAGCGGTGCTGGAATCGGTACTTTGGGCAAAAACCGGCATAGCAGCGGCCAGCAACGCTCCGCAAAGGGCGAGTGAGGGAAAAGACATGAAGAAGGCTGGAGAGAGTTTTTGGAATATTTAGTCCGCCATGCTGAGCTTGCCGAAGCATCTCTACTGCTTCGGCCGGGACTTTATAGTGACAATCGTTATTCACCCCCGCTCTTTTGCCCCGCCACTCTTCGTAAAGCGCCGGGCACGTTGAATCAGGCCTGGAGGGACAGGTGAGGAAGGTCCTTCGCTTTGCTCAGGATGACAGCCGGTTTGTTTTGACTATGCAGCCGGCACCAGCGCGCCAGCAGGCACCGGGTCCGGCTGGGCTTCGGGCGGCACGCGCAGCAGCTCGAGCTGGCGGTAGGGCTGAATGGTGAGCGGCACGTGCTCCACCACCACGTCGCTGGTGTCGAGGCCGTAGGCTTTCTGGTCGCTGATGGCCAGGAAGCGGTTGACGAAGAAGTAGCCGTTGAGAATAAACCGCTCCCGGAACGACAATTGGTTGTCGTAGCTGAGCACTTTATCGAGCACCACAAAGCGGAAGTCGCCGGGCAAGTGGTGCTTCTGCAGCGTGTCGTAGCGCGAGGTAATGTCGATTTCGCCCTTGGCCGCCAGCTCCTCCAGCACCCGCCGAAACAGCAGGTTGATGCGGGGCTGAATGCGGAAACCCAGCCGGAAATCCACTTTATACGCCACGCCGGGCACCAGCTCGTGCACCGTGTAGTGCATGCCAAACGGCTCATTGAGCAGCCCGATGTTGAGAAACCAGTACTTATCGGCCTTCTTGGGGCGCTTGCGCAGGATGGAGTACATGATGCGCGACTCAATCTCGCGGGTGTTCTTGCTGCGCGTCAGATACACCAGATTCGAGGCGTACTTGCCCACCGAGGCGTCCTGGCTCAGCTCGCGCAAAATCGGCAGGTTGTCGGTCAGGGAGGTCATGTCCAGGTAGCGGTTCTTGATCTGCCGGCCCCGGTAGCCGATCCACATCAGGCAGATCAAACCCCACTCAAACACCAGAATGCCCAGCCGGCTGAGCAGCTTGGTGACGTTAGCCACCAGAAATGCCAGCTCCACACTCAGGAACAAGGCCATGATGAGCAGCACGGCCGGCAGCGCCCAGTGCCGCACCCCGCGCAGGTACTGGGCCAGCAGAATGCTGGTCATGAGCATGGCCACGGTGATGCTGAAGCCGTAGGCGGCCTCCATGTTGGAGGAAGTCTGGAACCAGAGCTGCACGCACACGCAGCCCAGCCACAGCAGCCAGTTAATGCTGGGCACGTAAATCTGCCCGCGCTGGTCGGTGGGAAACAGCACCCGTACCTTGGGCCAGAAGTTGAGGCTCACGGCCTCAGAAATCAGGGTATACGAGCCCGAAATCAAGGCTTGGGAGGCAATAATAGTGGCGGCCGTAGCCAGTAGAATCAGCGGAATGAGGCCCCAGTCGGGCGCAAGGCGGAAAAATGGGTTCTGGTCGTCGCCCAGCACCTGGCCCACGTGCTGCATGGCCCAGGCCGCCTGCCCGAAGTAGTTGAGCACCAGGGCCGCCTTCACAAAAAACCAGGCTGCCCGAATGTTATTGCGGCCGCAGTGGCCCAGGTCCGAATAGAGGGCCTCGGCGCCCGTGGTGCACAAAAAGACCGCGCCCAGCAGCCAGAAGCCTTTCGGGTATTGGGTCAGCAATTCCACCGCGTACAGCGGATTTACGGCCCGCAGCACGCCGGGGTCGTGCATGATCTGGAGCAAACCCAGCGTGCCGATGGTGCTGAACCAGACCAGCATAATGGGCCCGAAAGCCGCCCCGACGACCTTGGTGCCAAACTGCTGGAAAACGAACAGCAGCGTGAGAATGACCAGCACGATAGGCACCGGATTCAGCTCCGGATCAAAGATTTTGAGTCCTTCGATGGCTGAGGAAACCGAAATCGGGGGCGTGATGATGCCGTCGGCCAGCAGCGTGCCGGCCCCAATGATGGCCGGAAACAGGAGCCACTTGCCCCGGTGCCGCACCAGCGAATAGAGCGAGAAAATGCCGCCTTCGCCGTGGTTATCGGCCTGCAGCGTGAGCCAGATGTACTTGAGGCTGGTTTGCAGCGTCAGCGTCCAGAATACGGCCGAGACGCCGCCGTACACCAGCAGCTCGCTCACCGGGCGCGGCCCCAGAATGGATTTGAATACGTAGAGCGGGGAGGTGCCAATGTCGCCGAAGATGATACCCAGCGTGACCAGCACGCCCGCCGCCGTGATGCGCTGGCGGTGAATGCTGTTGTCGGAAAGCCCAGAAGTTGACATAGGAAAAAGGAGAATAGTTGCGCGGCAATCAGGCCGCCGCGCCGGCCACGGGAAGCGTAAAAAAGAAGGTGCTGCCGGCGCCGGGCGTGCTTTCCACGCCCAGTTGCCCGCCCTGGGAGGTGATGAACTCGCGGCTGATGCTCAGGCCCAGCCCCGCGCTGCCCGTCGGAGCCGCCTGGTCGGGCCCGGGCAGCTGCACGAAACGCTCAAAAATCTGCTGCTGGTTTTCCGGTGCGATGCCCGGCCCTGCGTCCTGCACCCGCAGCTGCACGGCTCTTCCGTCGGGTGTCGTGGCGGCCGACACCGTGATGCACCCTTGCTCGGGCGAGTAGCGCACGGCGTTAGCCAGCAGGTTGAGCAGCACCCAGGCGGTTTTTTCGAGGTCGGCGCGCACGGCGGGCAGGTTTTCGGGCAGCTCAATGGCGAGGCGCAGCTGCCGGGGCGCCAGCTGCAGCCGGATAGGCGCGGCGGCGTATTCCACCAGCGCGGCCACGGCCGTTGGCTGTGGGTTCAGCGGAATGCCGCCCGCCTCCAGCCGCGACACATCCAGCAGCCCGGTGGCCAGCTTGCGCAGCCGCTCGTTCTCGTTTTTGAGCGTAGCCACAATTCGGCTTTGCTCCTCGTTGATGGGCCCCACCCGCGCATCCTGCAGCAGCTTGAGGTGGAAGCTGATGCTGGAAAGTGGCGTTTTGAGCTCATGCGACACGGTAGCCAGAAAGTCAGACTTGGCCTGGTCCAGCTTCCGGAACTCCGACACGTTGTGCAGGGCCAGAATGGTACCCACAAACTCCATCCGGTCGGTGGCCGCGTTGAAGGACACGGCCTCGTGCACGGCCAGCCGGTAGTGGGCCGGCTCCGCCCCCTGCGTAATGGTCAGCGTCAGGGGCTCAACGGCCCGTTGAGCCGCCGGCAGCTGCAAGTAGGCCAGCAGCTCGCCGAAACGCGGATTGTGGGCGGCTACGTCGGCGGCCCGGCGGCCCACCAGCTGCTTTTCGGGCAGGGCCAGCAGCGTGCAGGCCACGGGGTTGGCCACGATAATACGGCGGTTTTCATCCAGCAGCAGCAGGCCCTCGTCCAGGGTTTGCACAATGCTCGTCACGCGGTTGCGCTCCGTGAGCAGTTCGGCCAGGTTGGCGCTGCGAAAGTCGTTGAGGTGTACCAGCAGCTGGTTGAAGGAGCGGGCCACGCGGCCAAACTCGTCGGTGCTTTCCACCGGAATGCTGGCCGCGAAATTGCCCCGCGCGGCGTGGTCGATGCTGGTCGTGAGCTTGTGCAGGCCGCCCACGGCCGCCTCAGGCACGCTGAATACCAGCCCCAGGGCCGCCAGGGAGCCCAGCGTGAGCAGGGCCAGCAGGTAGCGCCCCGAGGCTGAGGCCGCGCGGTTGGCCTGCTCGTTTTTGCGGGTCAGGGCCTGCATATTCAGGGCTACCATGCGGTGGGTCTGGCGGCGCAGCCGGGCTATGGCCGCGGTGCGCCGGGTGGGTATGGTTTCGGCCTGGTAGCGGCCCGTGGCCAGCAGCATACTGTCGACGAGCTGCTGCTCGCCCCGCTCGGTTACGTTGGCGGCTTCCTGGCGGAGGTAGCGGCGGAAACGGGCCAGCTCGTCGTGGCCAGCCGGCGTGGCTTCCGCCGCGTCGAGGGCTTGCAGCATAGCCTGGCCCAGCTGCACCGAGTAAAAGTTGTCCTGGAGAATAGCGCGGGAGCCGTAGTCGAGGCTGCGGACCGTGCTAAAGGCATACGCCCCGATGCCGGCCAGCAGCACCAGCATCAACAGAAAGCCCGCCGTGATTTTAGATTTTAAATTCATGACCCAACTTGAGAAGAAATGATAACGTGGGGTGCCAGCCGGAGAGCGAATGGCCGGCCAGGCCGGCCGGAAGACGGCCGGTTCCAGGGTAATGTATTGACTGAGAGAGGGAAATATTTCTGAACGCGGCCGCCGGCCGGGCTTAAAAACCAACGCACCGGGTCAGAATGGCCCGGTGCGTTGGTCAGAATGAGCTGGTCAGGGAGAGTTACAGCCCGTATTCGGCGATTTTGCGGTACAAGGTCTTCACGCCAATGCCGAGCTGGCGGGCCGCTTCCGTTTTGTTGCCCTCAGTTTGTTGCAGCACCTGCCGGATTTGGTGTTTCTCCATCGTGCGTAGCGAATTGCCGGTATTGGCTCCGGCCGGCTCCGCGGCCAGGTTGTGAAACTCGTCGGGTAAGTCGTCGGCAGTCAACTTTTCCTCGTCGGCGAGGATGGCGGCGCGTTCGAGCACGTTTTTGAGCTCCCGCACATTGCCCGGCCAGTCGTAGGCCTGCAACAGGCGCAGGCACTCGGCATCCAGCCCGCGGATGCGCTTTTTGAGCTTGGCGGCGAAATGCTGCAGAAAGTGTGCGGCCAGCGGGGCAATATCGTCACGCCGGTTTTTGAGCGGGGGCACGTCGATGGTAAAAACGGAGAGGCGGTAGTACAGATCGGGGCGGAAGTGGCCTTCCTGGGCCTCGCGCTTGAGGTTGCGGTTGGTGGCGGCCACCAGGCGCACGTTGATCTGCGTGGGCTGGGTAGCGCCGAGCTTGGTAAAGGTCTGGGTTTCGAGCACGCGCAGGAACTTGGCCTGCACGCCGCCCTCCAGCTCGCCGATTTCATCGAGAAACAGCGTGCCGCCGTGGGCTTCTTCCAGCAGGCCGCGCTTGTCGGTCAGGGCCCCGGTGAAGGCGCCTTTCTTGTAGCCGAACAGCTCACTTTCGAGCAAATCCTTGGGAAAGGCGGCGCAGTTGAGGGCCACGAAGGGCTTGCTGCGGCGCGGGCTGGCTTGGTGCAGGGCCTGGGCAAACAACTCCTTGCCCGAACCCGTCGGCCCTTCTAGTAATACGGTGCTGTCGGTGGCCGCTACCCGCTCGGCCAGGGCTTTGGCGGCCCGCAGCGCCGCCGACTCCCCAATCATCGTCTCGAAGCTGTGGCGTGCGCCCACCTGCCGTTCCAGCTCGGCCACGCGGCGCTGCAGGCGGGCTTTGTCGGCCGCCCGCTCCAGCACCACCAGCAGCTGGTCGTCGGAGTCGCCCTTGGTCAGGTAGTCGAAGGCGCCCTGCTTCATGGCCTGTACGCTGTCGGGAATCCGGCCGTAGGCGGTCAGCAGCACGATTTCGGCCAGTGGGGCGCGTTGGCGGAAGCGGGGGAGCAGGTCCACGCCCGAGCCGTCGGGCAGCTTCACGTCGCAGAGAATCACCAGCACCTCGTCGGCCAGCTGCTCGAGCAGCTCCAGGCCGCGGCGGGCATCGGAGGCCTGCCACACGGTGTAGCCCTCTAGCTCCAGCACCCGGCCCACGGCCTGGCGCAGGCTGTTCTCGTCGTCAATCAGCAACAGCGTTCCGGTGGGCATAAGGCAGCAGCAGGTGAAGAGTTAAGGCGCAAGATACCGACGCTACTGGGTCGGGCCGTTATCCACGCGGGCTTCCAAGGTGGCCTGCACCGCCGGGGCCACCTGCGACAGTATATCGTAGCCGGTAGCCTGCTCAATGGCATCCACGGAGGTGCGGTAGCTGCCCCAGCTGGGCAGTTGGGCGTTGTCGTTGGGCGTATCCACGGCAATAACGCGGGTGCTGCTGCTGATACGAAGCACGTCGTCGCTGCCCTGGGGTAGCACTACAATGACTTTCCAGATGCGCTGGGGCACCGTCACGCGCCCATTGTCAATAGTCGTTTGGTAACCATTCGAGCCGGAGCCGCCTTTGCCGTAGTTACCCATAAGGATATACAGCTCATTACCCTCATCAACCAGGGTGCGGCAGTAGCTTTCCAGCGTAGCCCAGGTGCGCTGGTTGTTGTTGGGCGCCTGCGGAATCATGTTGGTCATCAGAAACGTGGCCGAATTATCGGCCACGGTGCGGGTGCGGTCGGCGGAAGGGCAGTTGTGGCCCCGGTCGAAGCCCGAGCCGGTGTAGCTGCTGGTACTTACTTGGTACCAGCCGGCGGGCAGCGTGGCATCGGCCCGAAAGTCGTCCTGGCGGGCAGCCGTGCCCAGCCACTCCGGGCTAAGGTGCCAGCTTACCCAATTGGGGATGCCTTTGTCGCGGTGGTAGGAAAGCGCGTACTGGGACTTCAGCAACAAGTAGTTGGTAGGTTGGGCCGGGTCGGCAGCTGCGCCGCTGGGATTGCCCAGCGTGAGGTGCTCGGGCAGCGCCGGGGTGGGCGTCGCTTCATTTTCATCACCGCAGGAGACGGCCAAAAAGCCCAGCAGCAATAGTGCGGGCACGGAAAATCTAGTCATTGCAGTAGGAGTGGAGAGCAGAGGTGGAAAGTGCAAAGAACGGTAGTTACGGCCAAATCGCCCCGGCCGGCGGGTAAGTTGAGCCGCCAAGCTACGGTGTACTGGCAGCTATTCTAATTGCTGGAATTGCCCGGGACGGAGTAGCGGATGGTTGTCGCTCCCAACCATCCAGGCGCACTATTATGGAAAACTACCCTACCAAAATGGAAGACTAACGGGCCGTATTCAAAGCCTGTTTTTGAATACTATTAAAAATTAAGTATTGATAATCAGTAAGATGAAAGATAAGTGCGGGCAGGTGGCCAGCGGCGGCACTGGTCTTGGCAGGAGGCCCCATATCACCAATCACCAGTTACCGCCGCCCTATGGACCTGTTCGACAACCTCACCAAAGCCGCTAAAGACTTCTTCGTGGAAGGCGACGCCCCGGCTGCCCCGGCGCAGACCGGTAAAGGTCCAACGCCGCTGCCCGGCGCTGCTCCCGTACCCCAGCAGCTGCCAGTGTCGCCCGGCCCCGGCACTTTCGCCCTGGCCCAGCCCGCCACGCAGGCCGAGCAGCGCCACCTCGACCACATTGCCGCCCTGTTGGCCGGCGACGGCAAAGATTTCGTGGCTTACACCAAAATGGTCAAGAGCATGGCGGCCAGCGGGCTGGCCGGACCAGTGCTCTACCAGACGGCCTTCCACGCTTTTGCCGCCGTTACGGGTCTCGACGCGGCCACGCTGCTGACCACGGCCGACCAGCTGGAACTCAAGCTGCAGGCCGACCGCAACAAGGTGTTGGAGCGCCACCAGGAAAAGATGGGGGAGCTCAAGATTGCCAATGCCCAGCCCAGCGCCATCGTGCAGCTCAACGGGCAGGAGCAGCGCCTGCAGGCCGAACTGGCCGAACTGACCAAACAGCTCGAAGTCAAAAGTCAGCAGCTCCAGGCCACTCAGCAGCAGCTGGTCGCCGAGCGGCAGAAAGCCCAGGCCGCGCTGGCTTCCTACGAGCTGGCCAACGCCACGGCCGCCGCTGACCTGAAAGCCCACCGCCAGGCCGCCCAGTCCTTCCTGCTGGGAGTGAAATAGCCCGCAGGAGAAGCGGGGGCGTTTTGCCTTGCCCGCTATTTCCTCCGGCCGGCTATTTCCCTGCTGCTGAACTGCAAACTCTCCACGTCACCTAAACACCCTTTCACCAATGAACACACTGCTGCCTACTGACAATCACACCGGTTTGCCCAAATGGCAACAGCCCGAAAAGGTAGCGGGCTGGGTTTTTCTGGCCGCCGCCGCCGGGGCCGGCATCTACTTCTGGGGCGCCATCGTGCCCTACCTGGTCGATATCGTCTTTGATACCGTGAAGCTCGGCTTCGGGCTCGGGGCGCTGTTCGTGCTCTTCCTCATCGTGACCAGCAAGCGCATCAAGGCCGGGCTCTGGTACGCCGGACAGCGCATCTTTCGCACGGCGGCCGGCATCTTCGTCGAGACGGACCCCATCGGCATTATGCAGGACTACATCCGCAACACCGAAAAGGAAGCCCAGAATATGGAGTCGGAAGTGGGGCACATCGAAGGGGCCCACGAGCTGGTGAAGCGCAAGATGGACGCCAACAAGCAGCAGCTCCAGGAGTATTTGCGCCTGGCCGACTCGGCCGTCCGCAAGGGCGAAAAGGACTTCGCCGAATCCTACGCTTCCCGGGCCGCCCAGCTCGAAGACTACAACGCCCGCCTGCAGCCCATGCTGACCACCACGGCCAACGTGACGCTGGTGATGCGCCAGATTCTGAAGGCCGCCCTGCGCCAGATCGACAACTCCAAGTTCAAGGTCAACCTGCTCAAGGACGAGTACGAGCTGGTAAAGCGCACTTCTTCCGGCATGCGGGCCGCCATGAATATTCTGCGCGGCGACCCGGATAAGAAGTACTTCTTCGATATGGCCACCGACCGGGTCGCCCAAGACATGGCCCAGCAGCTGGGTCAGATCAAGCAGGCCATGCGCTACAGCCAGGAGTTCGTGAAGGAAATGGACATCCAGAACGGGGTGATGAGCGAGAAGGGCCAGCGCCTGCTGGAGAAATACCAGAAGGGCGACTTCAACACCCTGCTCAACGAGCAGCCCAGTTCCCTGGGCACCACCGCTGCTTCCACCGCTAAAGCTACTAACGATGCCTATTCTAATCTGCTTGATTAGCCTGCTGGTCATTACAGTGCTCTGATACCTGCTCGACTAAGGCAGTTCAGAACGGCAATTTCCCTCCTTTTTTCAAGGAGGGGTGCCCGAAGGGCGGGGTGGTTCAATCGTCGAACGACGTTGGCCGCCAACTCCTAACAGCATAGAATTAGCCTGCCTCATGGAATTGCCCGCTAACGGCGCGGCCGACCACCCCGGCCTGCGGCCACCCACGCCGCTTGATGCGCGGAATTTAAAAAAGGAGGGAAACTCAACCACCTAACAACTGACAACTAACAACCAACAACTACCATGACAACGCGCGGTAAATTCGTAATCGGGGCCCTGATAGTGGCGCTCCTGTACTTCGGCATCAACAAGCTTATCGGCAGCGGCCTGCTGTTTAAAAAGGCCGCGACGGAGTCGGTACTGCTTAATTCCATTGAACTGCCGACCCAGACGGCCGGCACCCGCACCAACCAGGCCGTGCCCCTGGCTCCGCTGCCGGGCAGCACGCCCACCGAAAAAGGCGCGGCCGTGACCTGGGAAGTAATGGCCTGGAACTCGCAGATGGCCGGCATGCTGGCCAACGGTGGCCCCCGTACCACGGAGGGCTCCAGCATGGCCGCCAACGGTATCAACCTGCAGATTGTGCGCCAGGACGACGTGGCCAAAATGCAGGCCGACCTGGTGAAAAACGCCCTGGATATGCAGCAGAACCCCGAAACGCCGGGTCTGATTGTGAGCATCATGGGCGACGGGCTGCCCGCCTTCTCGGCGGTGCAGAGCCAGCTGGAAAAAGCCGGCACGGGCCTGCAGATTCTGCCCTTCAGCTGCGGTAAGAGCTTCGGCGAAGACAAGCTGATGGGCCCCAAGGAGTGGCTCGACAACCCCAAACTGGCCCTGGGTAAAACCATTGCCTGCTACCTGCGCGACGGGGACCAGAATATTGCCCTGAAGTGGTGTGCCGACAACGGCCTGAAAGTAAACCCCGACGAAACCACCTACGACCCCGAAGCCGTGAATTTCATGGCTGCTCCCGACTTCCTGGCCGCCGCCGAAAAGTACATTACCGGCAAGCCCGAGCAGCGCACCAAGGTGGTGAAAGGCAAGGATACCGGCGTCAAAGTAGACGTGCCCGCCGATGCCGTAGCCACTTGGACGCCCGGCGACGTGAATATTGCCAAGCAGAAAGGCGGTCTGGTCAACATCGTCTCGACCAAGGACTACTCCAACCAGATGCCCAACATCATGGTCACGACCAAGCTCTGGTACGACGCCCACCCCAAGGAAGTGGAAGGCATCATGACGGCCCTGGCCGTGGCCGGCGACCAGGTGAAGTCGCACCCCGAGGCCTTGAGCCGCGCCGCCGATATTTCGGCCGAGGTCTACGGCGACAAGGACAAGCCCGGGGCCTATTGGCTGCGCTACTATAAAGGAGTGAGCGAAGCCGACCGCACCGGGGAAGTCGTGGAGCTGGGCGGGAGCAAGGCTTTCAACTTCGCCGATAACTTGGCTTTGTTTGGCCTGGAGGAAGGCGGCACCAACGTCTACGCCTCGGTGTACAAAACCTTCGGCGACGTGCAAAGCAAGCTGTATCCCAAGGAGCTGCCCGGCTACGTGCCCCTCGACCAGATGCTGGATCTGACCCTGCTCAAGAAGCTGCAGAGCCAGTACAAGGGGAAGGCCATTGCCCCGGCCGACAAGCAGCAGTTTGCCGCCGACGATGAAATCCGCCAGAGCGTGAGCAAGCGGGCCTGGAACATCGAGTTCGAAACCGGCAAGAGCACCTTCACCCCGGCCGCCGAGCGGGATTTAAACCATCTCTTCGACGACCTGGTAGTGGCCGGCCGCCTGAAAGTGGCCGTCCACGGCCACACCGACAACCAGGGCGACCCCCAGAAAAACCAGCAGCTTTCGGAAGACCGGGCCCTGGCCGTGCAGCAGTGGCTGAGCCGCAAAAGCTCCAGCGCCTTCCCCGAGGGCCGGGTTCAGATCTACGCCCACGGCGCCACCGAGCCCCTGGCCAGCAACACCGCCCCCGACGGCCGCGCCAAAAACCGCCGGGTGGAAATCGTGCTCGGCAACTAAACTCTGCTCTATTCCTAGTGGCTTATCCTACCCGACTTATCCAATGTATCCTATTCCAATCCATAGCAAAGAAGAAGCCCCGTCCGGAGCGGGGCTTCTTCGGGCTGTGAAAATTAGCCTCAAGTACCTCTTCTGAGCTACCAGAACAATCAATTCATTCATTCACTTATTCACCGCATGAAAGAGCTATTTGCCCCTAACGCCCAGCCCAGCCGGCCGGTGTTTGCCACCATGGTGGGCGCCCAGCTGCTAGTGCTGGTGTTGCTCTGGGTATTTTACCCCCTGCAGATTTTCCCCAGCCTGGGCCAGGTGCTGCGCGCGTTGGGCGACTTAATCACGACCCAGGGCTTGTTGCAGGAGCTCTGGGCCAGCATGACCACGGCCCTGCAGGCGCTGGCCATCGGCACGGTGCTAGCCCTGGGCATATCGTATCTGACGGCCCTGCCGTTTTTTCGGCCCATTGCCTACGCGGCCACCAAGATGCGCTACCTTACCCTCACCGGCCTCACCTTCTTTATGGCCCTCATGCTTAGCTCGGGCCACGAGGTCAAGCTCTCGGTGCTCGTGTTTGCCACCACCGTCTACCTGGTCACGGGCATGACCAGCGTGATTCTGACCGCCACCCGCGAGGAAATGGACCACGCCCGCACCCTGGGCCTGGGCGAGTGGCGCAGCTTTTGGGAAGTAGTGGTGCTGGGCAAGCTGGACCTGATGCTGGAAGTCGTGCGCCAGAACTTCGCCATCATCTGGACCATGATTACGCTGGTCGAAACCCTCTACCAGTCGGAAGGCGGCATCGGGCTGCTGCTCTACAAACAAAACCGCTACCTGCATCTGGATGGCGTGCTGGCCATTCAGTTGGTCATTCTGGCCACCGGGGCCCTGCAGGACTACGTCTTCGTGCTCCTGCGCCGGGTGTTTTTTCCCCACTCGGTCCTTACGGCCGCGGCCAGCTAGCTAAGTGTGGAATATTTTTCAAAACGTGGAAAATATTCCACAAAAGTTTCAGAGCCGGCGTGGAATGTTTTTCGGCGTGGCAAAAATATTCCACAAAAACAGCGCTGCGGTATTCCCGAACAACAAGGACAATTCACTCATTCACCGCCATGACTCCTTACTTTCATAAAGAACCGGTGCTGACCCTGGAGGGCGTATCGATGAGCTACCAGGGTGAAGTAGTGCTGCGCGACATCAGCGCCCAAGTCTTGAACGTGGTGCGGCCGGGCATGACCCAGGGCCAGGTCGTGGGTTTCTACGGCCGCTCGGGCATCGGCAAGTCGGTGCTCTGCCGCATCATTGCCGGCCTCACCGCGCCGGCTACCGGCACGGTGCGGGTGGGCGAGGAGCAGCACTCCGTGCAGGCCGGCGACGTGGGCCTGGTGCAGCAGCGCTACCCGCTCTTCAACCACCGCACCCTGGCCGATAACCTGCTGCTGGCCGCCGCCCGCAAGCACGAGCCCGAAGCCGCGAAACGAGAAGTAGCCGCGTATCTGGAGCGGTTCCGGCTCGACCAGCACGGCCGCAAGTTCCCCGCCCAGCTCTCGGGCGGGCAGCGCCAGCGGGCCGCCATTGCCCAGCAGCTGCTCTGCTCCGACCACCTGATCCTGCTCGACGAGCCCTTTTCCGGCCTCGACGTGGCCATGATTGACGAGGTGAAGAAAATCATTCTGGAAGTCACCACCATGGATGAGCTGAACACGGTCGTCATCGTTTCCCACGACATTGCCACCACCACGGCCCTGTCCGACACGCTCTGGCTTATGGGCTACGAGCGCGACGCCGCCGGCCAGCTGCTGCCCGGCGCCACCATCAGCAAAAACCACCAGTACGACCTGGCCGGCATGGGCCTGGCCTGGCACCCCAACGTGGAAGCCGAGCCGGAATTCAACCGGTTTGTAGAGGAGTTGAAGGGCGAGATTCGGGCGGCCTGAAATTGCTGCTAGTTTTAGGCTGACGTCCCGGGTAGTAGCGCGAACTTTGTAGTTCGCGTAGCCCGCGCCATTAAAGCCGATTACCATCCATTCATTCACGCGAACTACAAAGTTCGCGCTACGACAGCCACCCCATGCCCACCGGTACCCTGCTCATCATCGACGACGAAACCCGCCTGCGCCAGCTGCTGAGCCGGGTGCTGGAGCTGGAAGGCTACACCGTGCTCCAGGCCCCCGACGCCCGGCGCGGCCTGGAAACCCTGCAGCAGCACGCCAACGAAGTGCTGGTCGTCCTCTGCGACGTGAAGCTGCCCGATGCCCACGGTGTGGAGCTGATTTCCAAGCTGCGGGCCCGCTGCCCGGAAGCCGAAATCGTGCTCATGACGGCCTTTGGCACCATTCCCGACGGCGTGCAGGCCATGAAGCAGGGCGCGTTCGACTATCTGACCAAGGGCGACTCCGACGAGCAGCTCGTCGTCATCGTGGAGCGGGCGGCCGATAAGGCCCGGCTGCAGCGCCGGGTGGCGGAGCTGGAGCGCCGCGTAAGCCAGCAGCACAGCTTCGAGACGATGATAGGGGAGTCGGCGGCGCTGCGGGCAGCCCAAAATCTGGCCCGGCAGGTCGCCGTTACTGATAGCACCGTATTACTGGAAGGGCCGACGGGTTCGGGCAAGGAGTTGTTTGCCCAGGCCCTGCACCAGGCCAGCCCGCGCCGCAGCAAGCCCTTCGTGGCCCTCAACTGCGCCGCCTTCCCCAAGGATTTGCTCGAAAGTGAGCTGTTCGGCTACAAGAAAGGTGCCTTCACTGGGGCTCTCACCGACAAGCGCGGCCTACTGGATGAGGCACACGGCGGGACTTTGTTTTTGGATGAGATGGGCGAGCTGGAGCTCAACGTGCAGGCCAAGTTTCTGCGCGTGCTCGAAACGCAGACTTTTACCAAGCTCGGCGACACGAAACCTACGGCCGTGAATGTGCGCATCGTGGCTGCCACCAACCGTAATCTTAAGCTCGAAGCCCAGGAAGGCCGCTTCCGGTCCGACCTCTATTACCGCCTCTCCGTCTTTACCATCGACGTACCCCCGCTCAAGGCTCGACCGACCGACGTGCCGGTACTGGCCGAGTTCTTTCTACAGTACTTCGCCGCCCGCCTCAAAAAGCGCCTGCCGGGTCTGGACGCCGAGTGTTTGCGCCTGCTGCAGGCCTACGATTGGCCGGGCAATGTGCGGGAGCTCAAAAACGTGCTTGAACGCGCCGCTATCCTCACGCCCGACAATGAGCTGGTAGCCGCCAGTCTGCTGCCCACCGAATTCTACACTCTGCCCGGTGAGGCCCGCTCCGTCGCCGACGACCCCCACGACCGGAGCCTGCGGGCCGTGGAAGCCCGTCACATTCGCCAAGTGCTGAGCGAGGTAGAAGGCAATAAAACCGAAGCCGCCCGCCAGCTCGGTATCGGCCTGACTACGCTCTACCGCAAGCTCCAGGAATACGGCTTGTCAGCCTGAACTTCCTTTTTTTGTACCTTCTCAACGCCCTGCCCGCCGGCCTTCGCGCGGCGCAGTCGGCTTTCTACACCCATGAAATTTGCCCCGCTTTTGCTTGTTGGTTTGCTTTCTACCGGTTCCGCCTTGGCCCAAATACCAACGTATGCCGACTCAGTAGGCTACATCGAGGAACGGCTACCCTTGCCCGCCGGGCTGAGCGTGTACGGATTTGCCGATGCCTACTACGGTTACGATTTTGCCGGCAAATCGGCGCAACGGCCCGCGTTTCTCTACTCGCATAGCCGCGCCAATGAGTTTGCTCTGAACAATGCCGTGCTGGGCGTGCGCTACGAGGAAGCCCGTGTGCGTGGCGCGCTGGCCCTGCACACGGGCACCTACGTGGAGGCCAACTACGCCAACGAGCCCACCGTACTGCGCAACATTTACGAAGCCTCCGCCGGCTTCCGGCCCACGGCCAAGTCGTGGCTGGATCTGGGCGTTTTCACGTCGCACATCGGCTTCGAGTCGGCCCTGAGCAAGGACAACTGGACGCTGACCCGCTCGCTGATGGCCGAAAACTCGCCTTATTACGAAACCGGGGCCCGCTTCACCTACGAAATTTCGCCCCGGCTCACGGCCACCGCGCTGGTGCTCAACGGCTGGCAGCAGATACGGGACGTGAACCGCGCCAAAAGCCTGGGCACCCAGCTGCAGTGGAAGCCTACGGCCAAGTGGCTGCTCAACTCCAGCATCTATTATGGCAACGACCAGGCCCAGCAGGACACCCGGCGGCGGCGCTTTTTCCACGACTTCTACGCCACCTACTCGGCTACGGAAAAGCTGTCGGTAGCAGCCGTATTCGATATCGGAACCCAGCAAACCGAGGAAAAGCCCCAAAACGATACCTGGGCCGCCGGCGCGCTGCTAGCCCGCTACCGGTTCACCCCGGCGTGGGCCCTGGCCGGCCGCCTGGAGGTGTACTCTGCCCGCGACGGAGTCATTATCAACACCAGCCGGCCTACGCCGGCCAACTCCAACACCCAACTTAAGGGCGCCTCGCTGAACGTCGATTACGCGCCGTCTTCCCACCTCACGGCCCGCATTGAAGGCCGCGTCCTGAACAGCAGTCTGCCCGTGTTCGACGGTGGCAGCCACCGGCCGGCCACCACCTACGGCAACCTGACCACCAGTATTGCGCTGAGTTTCTGATGCGCCCTTCTATGACCCTGAAAAACCGAATCCGGCTGAGTGTGCTCAGTATGCTGCTGCTGCTGCTCATCGTGGGTGGCTACAGCTACGGCGTGCTCACGCGCCTCGACCACCGGGGCCAGCACATGCAGCAGGCCAATCTGCACTCGGTGGCCCTGGGCCAGCAGATGCTCTGGGCCCTGAGCGGCCTGGCTCAGGAGCCTTCCCGCCCCGCCGCGCTGCCCGAGTTCCGCCGCGTCCTGACCCGGGAAGGCGCCAACATTACCGAGCCCGGCGAGGCCGAATTGGTGGATAGCCTGACCCAGAACCTGGCCGACTACCAGCAGCTGCTCGACAACCAGGCCCCGGCCGCCGCCCGGCAAGCGGAATTGCTACAGCTGCAGGCCCAGACCCACCGTCTGCTGACGATGAACCTGCAGGCCTCGGCCGGGCAGGGTCAGGAAGCGGCCCGGGCCGTGCGGGCCGCCAAAACCACGCTGCTGCTCATTCTGACGCTAAGCACGGTACTGGGGGCGAGCCTGGTGCTACGGCTGCCGCGCATCGTGGTGCGGCCCCTGCGCCGCCTCAGCGCCGATATCGAGTTGGCCACCGACCCCGGCACGGCGGGCCGGCTGCCCATTGAGCGCCAGGACGAGGTCGGGCACGTGGCCCAGGCCTTCAACCGGATGCTGGGCCAGATGCAGGATTTGCGCACGGCCAGCCGCGCCGAGCTTATCATGCAGCGCAACCGCATGGAAAGCATCGTGCAGGGCCTCGACGAAGGGCTGCTGCTCATCGACCAGAACCGCCGCATCATCCTGGTAAACCCGGTGGCCAGTGAGCTGCTGGGCCAGCCCGCCGAGGCCCTCATCGGCGAGCTGGCTGCCGACGTAGCCCGGCACAACGAGTTCTTGCAGACGCTGCTGGCCGCCGAAGCCGCCGCGCCCCAGCGCGAAACGCCCAACGCGCCCGAGTACACCATCACCCGCCACGGCGAGGAGGCCTACTACCGGCTGTCGGTAAACCCGATTCTGTCCTACAACGACGTGACGGCTCAGACCGAGTTTGTGGGCCATATCCTGTCGTTGCGCAACGTGTCCGACTTCAAAAAGCTGGATCAGGTTAAGTCCAACTTTCTGGCCACCGTGTCGCACGAACTCAAAACGCCCCTGGCCAGCATCAATCTGAGCTTAAAGCTGCTCCAGGATGAGCGGACCGACACGGCCGAGCGGCAGCGCATTGCCGGCGGCATCCGCCTCGAAACCCAGCGTCTGCTGCGCATGGTGGGCGAGCTGATCGATGTGTCGCGCCTCGACGCGGGCGTGGGCATCAAGCTCAACCCCGAGCCCGTGGCCCTGGCCCAGGTGATGGACTACGCCGATGACACCATTATGGCCCAACTCGAAGACAAGGAGCTGCAGCTGCACTACCAGCTGCCCGCCGACCTGCCCGCCGTGCGCGCCGACCTGGAAAAAACCACCTGGGTCGTGATTAACCTCATGGCCAACGCCATTCGCTACTCACCGGCCGGGGAGTGCATCACCATTAGCGCCGCGCAACTGGGCAGCCTGGTGCAGGTCAGCGTGCGGGACTGCGGCCCGGGCATTGCGCCCGAGTATCACGAGCGGATATTCAAGCGCTTTGCTCATATTCCCAACCGGGACGGTGTAAAAGGCGGCTCGGGACTGGGCCTGAGCATCAGCCGCGAGTTTATTACTTCCCAGGGCGGGGAGCTCTGGGTGGAAAGCATGCCTGGCCGCGGCAGTGTGTTTCATTTCACGCTGCCAGTGATGAGCTGAAGCCAGGTGTTGCCCATAACCAGGTTGCCTATAACAGAAGAGGCCCCGACATTTGTCGGGGCCTCTTCTGTTATGGTACTATGCAATTCAGCCAGACTGTCTCTTAGATGTCGCCGCCGCTGCCGTCGCAGGCGCCCTTTGTGTACGTCGTGACGCCGGCTTTGCCCGCGTAGCAGGCATTGGGGTACGTTACGCCGTTGCTGCACACTGGGGCGTACACGTCCAGGCACTGGATATCGTCGCCTTTGGCATTGGCGGTCGAGGTGGCCTTACCGGGAGCGGGAGCCGCACTTTCTTTAGCACAGGCTCCGGTTAGGAGCAGCAGGGTAAACAGAGCAAGTTGTTTCATAAACTCAGAAAGGGGACAATGTGTAGAGATGTGCAATATTAACCCAGTCTAATGCTTGTCGCCAGGACGTAGTAGCGTTAATTGTGACATGCCTTTTGACTCCATTTATAAGATAATTCCGGGCTTGCCGCTGCCGTTGCTGAGTACGGGTATTAGAAAGACACCTGATATTGAGCTACAACCGCGCTGCGTCGCCGGTCTACCGTGTTTTCGCCGTTGCTCTGCGTCACGTAAAACGGCCGGTTCTGGTAGCTGAGCGTGAGCTTGGACGTGTGCCCGGCCAGCAGCCAGTTCACGCCCGCGTCGAAGAAGTGCAGATCGTCGGTGAGGCGCTTGTAGTGCGAGTACTGGTAGCTCACATAAGGCATAAAGGTGGTTTCGCCCACCAGGTTGTCGCGCAGCTTGTAGCCCAGCTGGGAGTAGAGCACGTTGCCGGTACCGTACTGCGGAAAGGCGTTGCCGAAGGCGCCGAGCAGCGCATTGGTACTGCTGGTGCCGGTAGCTGGGTTCATCGGGCCGTTGTTGCGCAGGTAGCCCGGGCCGTAGTCGAGGTGCATGCCTACAGCGTAGAAGTTCACGCTCGGGGCGCCTTTGGTCGTGTCGATGGGGGCGTCGTAGTACACATCCACGGCTACCTGCTTCATAGCCTGGGTGAGGGTGTCGCGGCCGTTGTCGGCCTTGTACCACATGGCGTCGGGCTGCAGAATGGCGCCGGCGCCCACGTTGAACACGCGCTTCTTGCCCAGGTAAGTACCCGCGTTATAGGCCGTCAGATTACTTTCCTGGTCCTTAAACTGCCACATCAGGTAAGCCTGGTACTGGGGCTTGCCGGGGCGGCGCGAGAAGTTGGCGTTGCGCGTCAGCGCGGCAGTACCGGCCGAGCCCTTGGTGATGTCCAGTGGGTTGCTGATGGCCACGCGGTAGTCGAGCTTGCTGAGCTTGCCCTTGGCGTAGATGCTGAGCTTGCGGCCAAACTGGTCGTTGACGTCGTTGGTGGTTTCGGCTTCCAGCGGCAAATCGAGGCCCATGATGCTGCCCGTGGCCGAGGCCGTGAAGCGCGACAACCCGTTCCAGGCGCCCAGGCCGGTGCCCAGGGAGAGGCTGTTTTTTACCACCGCGTATTCGCCCACGGCATCGTGCAGGAAGAAGCCGACTTTGCGGTCGGAGAGGTAGCTGTAGTTGTTGATGCCAATCTGGGAATAGATAAATACCCGGTCGGTAATCTGCCCGAAAAACTGCATCCGGAAGCGCCGGATACCGATGTCGTAGGTCTCGGGCTTGCTGAAGCCGTTGACCTGGGTGCCGGGGTTGCTTTGGTTGTAGCGGGCCCACACCTGGTTGAGCAGGGTCATTTTAATGTAATGGCTGCCGTCGGGGTTGAGGGTGAGCTTTCCGTCTTTAAACGTTTGAGCCTGCGTGTGCAGGGCTCCTGCCAGCAACGCGGGTGCCAGAAGCAACCCGCTACGCCACCGAAACTGTGTCATGCGTACTATAATGAGTGAAAAAAGCTTGGGAGGGGGCTAGCCCCCGGATGGAAAGCCGAACCCCGGCGCGAAGCACGCAGTTTTTAGCCGGATTGTCTGCTATATAGTTCGGCTGGCCGCTGCGCTAAACACAAAACAGGGCGCCTCCCTGGGGAAGCGCCCTGCTGTCAGTAGTGCCGGGGCAGACGGTTTTGCTTAGTTGAGCCAGATGGTGTGCAGCATCTCGAAGCGGTGCGGCGCGTAGGCATTGTAGTAGGGGGCTTCGGCCTGAAAGCCGAGGATGTGCACCAGCGGAATGCCCTCCAGGTGCGACTCCACCACGCGCACGGGGTAGAGCTGGCCTTCTTCGGGCCAGTCACCTACGTGGTTGAAGGGGCGGCTGCCGGCGTCAAGGCAGCGGGCATAATCCACGAAAGGAGCGTGGGTAGTAGCTTCGGCGAGGGTCAGGTTAGCAACTTCGTGCGACATAGGACAAAAATGAAAGAACCCGGAACGGGCCCGATGGGGAAATGACGGCCGGGGCGGTGTTGGGCAAAACCACCGCCGCCCGAAAAAAGAGGAGCCGGCCGCTCCTGACAACGCTTTTGACGTTGTTCAGATTCCGAAGATAGAAAATAACTCCAGTTTCCAATACCGGAGCGGAAAAAGGAACCGGGCTTTTTCCGACGGTTTTTTTCCGCTCGGCCCGACTTAAGCCCGGCAATACCTTGTACTTTCGAAACCCCGCAACCCGGCCAGTGTCCGGGAGCCAGCAGCTGCACTTTTTTCTCTATTGCCTTTTACCTGCTTTCCCTTATGCAGCTGCAGCAAGTTCTGACGCCGCCACAGGCCCGCGAATTTCGCGCGTTTGCCGTGCGCCTCTACCGCGCCGACCCTCACTACATCCGCCCCCTCGACCAAGACATCGACCAGGTTTTTGACCCCAAGCGCAACAAGTACTTCCGCCACGGTGAGCTGATTCGGTGGCTGCTGCTCGACGAACGGGGCCGCACCATTGGGCGGGTGGCGGCCTTTATTAATGAGCGTACCGCCCGCACGTTCGAGCAGCCCACCGGCGGCATGGGCTTTTTCGAGTGCATCGACGACCAGGCCGCC
>NZ_JAJADR010000012.1 GCF_020447265.1 Hymenobacter lucidus
GGGCCGGCCTGCGTGGCCCCCCGGCCGGGCGTGCCGCCGCCCACGCCGTCGGCCCCCACTGGCACCCCGCCCGAGCCGCCGGCGCTGGCGGCCGTATAGTCGCTGCCACCACCACCACCGGCCACTACCAGGGCATTGCGGGTGGTGAGGTAGTCGCCGGTACTGCCCGCGCTGCTGGCTCGGCGCACGTCGGTGGCCCCGCCGCCGGCTCCCGAATCACGGCCGTTGCCGCCGCCGTTGTAGCCACCCGCCACGGTGCCGCTGCCGCCGCTGCTGCCCGCCCCGCCTACGTACAGGGTCAGCACCTCGCCGGGCGTCACGAACACGGTGGCCTGCACCACGGCCCCTTTGGCCGGGGCCACCGAGCCCCCACCCGTGCCCCCGCTGGCCCCGGTGGCCGTCACCCGCACGGCCTTCACGCCGGCCGGCACGATGTAGGTCTGAGGGCCGCCGGTGTAGGCGTAGGCAACTACCGGGGTGATGGTCACGCTGCCGTTGTTCACGGCCGGGGCCAGGCGGTAGCTGATGTCGCGGCTGCCGGTGGGCATCACCCACGACGAGCCGCCCCCGCCGCCGCTGCCGCCCGAGGTGGTGGAGGCGCCGCCGCCGCCGTAGTAGCCACCGCCGCCGCCGCCGCATCGAAGACCGCTAGAGTTTCCGGATCCGCCGGTGGCCCCGCTGCCGGGTACGCCCCCGCCGCCGGGCGCGGTTTGGGTAGCCCCCAGGCCGGGGGTGCCCCGGCCCTGGCCGTCGCCCCCGTTGGGCACGCCGCCGCCCCCGCCCAGGGCACTATAGAGGGTCGTGTTATCTAAACCAGCTCCGCCGGACCCGCCGGCCACCAGCAGGGCATTGCGCGTGGTGAGGTAGTCGCCGGTGCTGCCCGCGCTGCTGGCCCGGCGCACGTCGGTGGCGCCGCCGCCGCCACCCGAGTATTTGCCGACGCCGCCGCCGTTGTAGCCGCCGGCCCCGTTGAAGAGGGTGAGGCTGCCGTTGCCGCCCTGGCCGCCCACTGCCACCGTGAGCACTTCGCCCGGTACCACCGTCAGGGTGGCGCGCACTACCGCGCCGTTGAGATGAGCCGCGTTGAAGTTATTATTATAGGTGCCCCCGCTGGCCCCGGTGGCCACCACCTCCACGGCTCTTATGCCGGCGGGCACGGTGTAGGTTTGCAGCCCGCCTGTGTAGGCGAAGCTGCTGGTTTGGGCCTGGGCGGCGCCGGCCAGGGCCAGCAGCAGGCCGAAGCCCGCCAGCAGGGGGCGGCGCAGGGGGCGGACCGCGCGGGCGGCGAAAGTAAAGGTGTGTTGCATAAGGGGGTTGGGGGCAGGGTACCCGGAGCGAAGGAGGAGGAAAGCGGCCAGCAAAGCCGGTGTTCCTGTAAGAAGCAAAAGAACAGTTCCTTGGCGCGCGCAGCAGGCCACGCAGGGTACCAGCACAAAGAACGACAATTCGCCGCCCCGGGGCAGATAAATTCCTGTTAGTCGTTGACCAGAAGAAGCTTTGGCAGGAATTTGTCCGTCCGCCAGAGACCTACTATTTACCCCCCGGGCCCGCTGCCCCCTGGTTAGGCGACATTCATTGAAAAATAAAAACGAATGTCGCCGGCCGGCAGCCCGGTGGCGCTTCCCCCTGCTGCCTATGCCCCGCCGCGCCTTTCCTTCCGCTACCCTGGCCGCCGCCGTGCGGGCCCACTTTGGCCTGAGCCAGGTCGAGCTGGCCGCCTTCATCGGCACCAGCCGCTCGCACCTGGCCGAGGTAGAGGCCGGCCGCAAGCAGCTGGGCCCCGGCCCCGACCAGCGCCTGCAGGTGCTGGCCCGCCAGCTGCCCCCACCCGACGGCCACGGCCCCGTGCCCCCGGCCTTCACCGCCGCCGAAGCCCCTGCCCCCACCAAGGCCACTGCCACCGCGGCCGCTGCCGCCGAGGCCGCCGAGGGCCTGTCCGCCCTGCGCCAGCGCCTGGCCCGCTGCCAGTGGCTGCGCACCAGGCTGCGGTTTGAAACCAGCCACCGCCACCAGCCCGGCCAAGCCCGGCACCAGCGCCGCCTCTGGGCCGTGCAGGTGCTCGGGCCGCTGCTGGCCGCCCCCCTGCCCCAGCCCGACTGGCTGGCCCCCGGCGGCCCCACGCTGCCGCTACCGCCCTACCCGCGGGCCACCCCCGATGCCCCCCGCGACACGCACTGGCTCCAGGGGCTGGCCCTGCGCCTGGCCGCCACCCCCGCGCCCCTGCCCCCAGCCGCAGCCGCCCTGGCCCGGGCCCGCCTAGCTGGCCTCGACGCAGAAATTCAGGTGCTTACGGCGGCCATAGTGGAGTTTGTAAAGCAGGAAGTGTAGCTTTAGAAGCCGGCGGGTACTCACGCGGTATCATTAGTTTCATCTATCATTCCTTGCTCGATTTTCTCATGGATTACTCTCTGCATTACTCACTACCTGAGCCCAGTGCGACGCCGTGCTGGCCTACGCCAAGGCCAAGCTGGAACTGCTCACATACCACGATGCCCAAACCGGCCGCCGGACCGGCAACCTGACCACCTCGGCCACCAACGACACTGCCGAGCTGCTCAGCCTGAATGCCTTCATCACGGCCATGACCCCGGTGGTTCCGACCCTGCTCCCCGGCAAGAACCGCGACAAACAAGTTAACGAGCTGCGCACCAGCACCGACCGCCGCGACACGCTGCTGGCCCGCCAGGGCCAGGTCGGCCCCGAAGTCCTCATCGAAGCCGAGGCCGAGAGTGGCCTGGTCGATATCCAGGTGCCCTTCATCGAAAACCTCATCACCCAGATTACGGCTCACCGGGCCACGCTGACCAGCTAGCCCGCCCGGCTGGTTGTTACACTCAAAAGGCCGCCCCGGAGTACCGGGACGGCCTTTTGTATAGGAGCGCAGATAGTGAACGTCATGTCGAGCCTTAGCGAGACATCTTGCGTGCTATGGTAATCCTATAGAATTGCGGAAGAGAGGATTCGGCTGCGTGGACGACAGATCAAGGTTCTTTTTGCTTTCTGACCACAGCACCCAACGCGCTGCCCGAACCCAACTCACTATTTGACCATCTCACTGCTAAGCCTGCGCTCGAAGGCCGCCAGGAACTGGCCCACATGGTAGCCGTCGGCCAGGGCGTGGTGCACGTTCACGGCCACGTTCATATAGGTGGCGCCGTTTTCCTGGTAGGTCTGGCTGAAGGAGATTTTGGGGCAGCTGTCGGGGTGGGCGAAGCTGCGGGCGTGGGTGAGGCCGGTGAAGCGCACCCAGGGAATGGCCGAGCAGTGCAGCACGTCGGGGCGGCCGGTGGTAGGGCCCAGGCGCAGGCCCGAACTGTTCTGCACGGCCTCGATTTCGGTCGTCGCGGCGGCCACGAAGCCCGCCAGTTCGTCGTTTTGCTCGATAAAGGAGAAGGCAAAGGTGTGGTCGGGCCGGCCCAGCGTGGCCGAGGCGTGCACCCGGTCATAGAGGTATACCTGCCCGTCTTCGATGCGGGTGCGTAGCTCGGGCACCTCGTTGGCGGCCTGCACGGCGTGGTAGAGGTAGTAGAGGAAAAACGACACGCCCCTCTCCTTCGCCGCCGCTTGGGCCCCGGTGCAATTAACGGGGGCGACCAGCCCGAAAAAGGGTTCTTCAAAGGCCCCAAAGAAGGCGAAATGCTCACGGCGGTTCCACGTCGCCAAGTCAATCAGCTGTTTCATGGGCGGCAAGTTCGGTAACTTTACGGCCTAGGCCGGCCTTTCCGGCGGTTTTTCCCTCGCTCTTTCTGCTATGGACGCTCCCTACCTCATTGCCTTCGACGCCGACGACACCCTGTGGTCCAACCAGCCCCACTTCGACCAAGTGGAGGCCCGCCTGCTCGACATCCTAGCCCATTGCGGCGAGCCGGCCCGTATTACCGAGCAGCTCAACGCAGTGCAGCGCCAGAACATGCGGCTCTTCGGCTACGGGGCCAAGTCGTTTATGCTCTCCATGATTGAAACCGCCATCCAGCTCACCGACAGCCAGGTGACGGGCGTCGAAATTCAGCAGATTCTGGACATGGGCAAGGACTTGCTGCGCTACCCCATCGAGCCGCTGCCGGGTGTGGTGGAGGTGCTCACCGAGCTGCGCCGCCGCGGCCACCGCCTGATGGTACTCACCAAGGGCGACCTGTTTGACCAGGAAAGCAAGCTGGCCCGCTCCGGCCTGGGCGACTTTTTCGACCACGTCGAAATCGTGAGTGAGAAGGACGAGGCCACCTACCAACGCCTGCTGGCCCGCTACAATGCCCTGCCCGGCGAGTTTTTCATGATCGGCAACTCCCTTAAGTCCGACATTCTGCCCGTGGCCCGGCTCGGCTACCGCACCATCCACATTCCCTACCACGCCACCTGGGTTTTCGAGCACGTGGACCCTGAAAAGCTAGAAGGCCTCGATTTTCACGCCATTACCGACCTACGCGAGGTGCTGGAGCTGGTGAAATAGTGAGTTTGTGAAGTTGGGAGTTGTCGTTCAACGACTCGTGTCATTGCGAGGCACGAAGCAATCCGTCCTCTGCGAAGGTAGTCAGACCCTTTTACCACAAAGCCCTTTTCCATTGTTACGAGAACAGGGCTTTTCAGTGAAGGAAGCGCGGCGCATTTCAGCGGACGGATTGCTTCGTCGTGCCTCCTCGCAATGACAGAACATAAAACTCACCATTTCACAACTTCACCACTTCACCGCCTCTGCCATTCTGTCATTTTGGGGCAAAAACCGTTACCTTTGCCCTCCTTCTGTGTTTACGATACCTATGTCCCAGCCTCTGCTCACCCTCGACTTTCTGGATACGCCCGTCGCACCCGTTGCCGACGACCACCAACCGGCTCAGGATGTGCGCGTCAGCCCGGCCACGCGCACCGGCCGGCAGCGCAAGCTCTATATCGAGAGCTACGGCTGCCAGATGAATTTCTCCGACTCCGAAATCGTGTCGTCCATCCTCTTCGAGGAAGGCTTTGATACCACCGAGCAGCTCGCCGACGCCGATTTGGTGCTGCTCAACACCTGTTCCATCCGCGAAAAGGCCGAGCAGACCGTGCGCATGCGCCTCTCGCAGATCAACAGCCACAAAAAGCGCAACCCCGGCCTGCTCGTGGGCGTGCTGGGCTGCATGGCCGAGCGCCTGAAAAGCAAGTTTCTAGAAGAAGAAAAGCTCGTCGACCTCGTCGTGGGCCCCGATGCCTACCGCGACCTGCCCAACCTGATCCGGGAAGTGGACGGCGGCCAAAAGGCGGTGAACGTGCTGCTCAGCCGCGACGAAACCTACGCCGACATCACGCCGGTGCGCCTGAACTCGAACGGCATTACGGCCTTTGTGAGCATCATGCGCGGCTGCGACAATATGTGCTCGTTCTGCGTGGTGCCCTTCACCCGGGGCCGCGAGCGGAGCCGCGACGCGCACAGCATCGTGCAGGAGTGCCGCGACCTGGTGGCCCAGGGCTACAAGGAAGTGACCCTGCTGGGCCAGAACGTGGACTCCTACAAGTGGACCTCCGAGGATGGCCTGGAGTTCGTGAATTTCGCCCAGCTGCTGGAGCGCGTGGCCCTCATCAGCCCTGAGCTGCGGGTGCGCTTCTCCACCTCCCACCCCAAGGACATTACCGACGAGGTGCTCTATACGATGGGGCGCTACGAGAACATCTGTAAGTACATTCACCTGCCCGCCCAAAGCGGTAACTCGCGCATTCTCAAGCTCATGAACCGCACCTACGACCGACCCTGGTACGAGGATCGGGTGCAGGCCATTCGCCGCATCCTGGGCCCCGAGTGCGCCATTAGCACCGACATGATTTCGGGTTTCTGCTCTGAAACCGAAGAGGAACATCAGGACACGCTCAGCCTCATCGAGTGGGTGCAGTACGACATGGCCTACATGTTCTTCTACTCGGAGCGCCCCGGCACGCTGGCCGCCCGCAAGCTCACGGACGACATTCCGCTGGCCGTGAAGAAGCGCCGCTTGCAGGAAATCATCGACTTGCAGCAGAAAAGCAGCGCCGCCCGCAACCAGCTGGCCGTGGGCAAAGTGCACCGGGTGCTGGTCGAGAACTTCTCCAAGCGCAGCGACGAGCACCTGAGCGGCCGCAACAGCCAGAACCAGGTCGTCATCTTCCCTAAGAAGCACTACCAGAAAGGCGACTACGTGAACGTATTCGTGCACACCGGTACCGGCGGTTCGTTACTGGGCGACGCGGTGGCTTAGTTGTTAGTTGCTTGTTGTCAGTTGTTAGGCCACTGGTATGGAAAAGTCTTATACGGAGTTGAGTGTTTGGCTGCAAAGCCGGCAACTAACCAAACAGGTATATGAGCTTACCCAACAGTTTCCTAAAGAAGAACTGTTGGGCTTAACGAATCAGCTTCGCCGGGCAGCCGTTTCAATTCCCTCCAATATCGCCGAAGGCTGCGGCCGGCAATCTACAGCGGATACACTACGGTTTTTATTTATTGCCCGAGGCTCCCTATTTGAAGTAGAAACGCAACTTTATCTAGCCTACGACTTGCTCTATATCACTGAGCATGAACTTCATCTGTTGCTTGTGGCAGTTACCAACTGCAAGAAGTTGCTGCAAGGCTTTATCTGTTACTATCGTACTCTCACCACCTCGTCACAAGTCAGCGAAGTTGCGCCCAGCTACCTTCCTGACAACGGACAACTAACAACTGACAACTAACCTTGACACCTTCCGAAATACAATCCATCAAACAACGCTTCGGCATTATCGGCAACGCGCCGGCGCTGAACTACGCCATTCAGGTGGCGGCCCAGGTAGCGCCTACCGATATGACGGTGCTCATCAGCGGGGAAAGCGGCTCGGGTAAGGAATCCTTTTCCAAGATCATCCACGCCCTGTCGCCCCGCAAGCACGGGCAGTTCATTGCCATCAACTGCGGCGCCATTCCCGAGGGCACCATCGACTCAGAGCTGTTTGGGCACGAGAAAGGCTCGTTTACGGGCGCCCAGGAAGCCCGCAAGGGTTACTTCGAGGTGACCAATGGCGGCACCATCTTCCTCGACGAAATCGGGGAAATGCCGCTCGGCACCCAGGCCCGCCTGCTGCGCGTGCTCGAAAACGGCGAGTTTATCCGCGTCGGCTCCAGCAAGGTGCAGAAAACCGACGTGCGCGTAGTAGCCGCCACCAACGTGAATCTGCTGGACGCCGTGCGCGAGGGCAAGTTCCGGGAAGACCTCTACTACCGCCTCAATACGGTGCCCATCACGGTTCCACCGCTGCGTGAACGAGGCGATGATATCTACCTACTGTTCCGCAAGTTCGCTACCGATTTTGCCGAGCGCTACCGCGTCCGGCCCATTGCCCTCAGCCCTGAGGCCGTGACGGAGCTGCAGCGCTTCAGCTTCCCCGGCAACATCCGCCAGCTCAAGAACGTGGCCGAGCAGATGTCGGTGCTGGAAACGGAGCGGGACGTAGACCACGTGCGGCTGCGCCAGTACCTGCCCGCCGAGCAAGCCAGCCGCCTGCCCATGCTGCTGAGCGCCTCGGGCACCCACGGCGCCGATGCCAACACCTACTCCGAGCGCGACCTGCTCTACAAGGTGCTCTTCGACATGCGCCGCGACATGACCGACCTGAAAAAGCTGGTGCTGGACTTGGCCGCCGGTCAGCGCCCGGCCGAAACCCAGGAGCTGCTGCGCCAGAACAGCCACCTGTTCAACAGCCTGAACGTGGCTCCAGCATACGAAAACAGCCGCCTGTCCCGTTCTGCCCCTGCCGACGGCGGCGCGACGGAGTATTTTATCACGCCCCGGCCCGAGCTGGCGGTAGAAGACGCTACACCTTATGAAGATGAGGTGCAGCGGGTGGAAGACATTCCGCACGAAACCGAGGAGGAAACCCTTTCCCTGGAAGCCAAGGAAAAGGAAATGATTATGAAGGCCCTTAAAAAGCACCACAACAAGCGGAAGTACGCTGCCCACGACCTGGGAATTTCGGAGCGCACCCTCTACCGCAAGCTGAAACAATATGATCTGGAGCAAATTTAACCGTCTGACTCTTTGGCTGGTAGTACTGGCGTTGCTACCCGCACTGGCCGGGTGCATCCGGTATTCCTTCACCGGCACCAACATCGACCCGACGGTGAAAACCTACTCCGTCCAAACCTTTCAGAACACGGCCAGCAACGGCCCGTCGTTTCTCTCTCAGCGCTTTACGGAAGAGTTCAAGGATTATTTTCAGCGCAACACCAGCCTCAAACTGGTGCCGCGCGACGGTGACCTGCAGTTTGAGGGGCAGATTGTGGCCTACGACTTTGCCCCGGCCGCTATTCAGAGTACCAATGGTATCGATCAGGCCGGCGTAAACCGCCTGACGATGCAGGTGCGGGTGCGCTTTACCAATACAAAAGACCCCAAGCAGGACTTCGAACAGACCTTCCAGAGCTACGGCGACTTCCCGGCCACCCAGGATATTGCCCGCATCAACAACGACCCGGTGTCGTTGCGCCGCATTACGACCAACATTATTACCGACACCTTTAACAAGTCGGTAGCCAACTGGTAGCCGGCCGGCGGGGCCGGGTTTTTCGGAAGTAGTGGGTTTACTGGGTAAATTGATGCACTTTTGCCGCCCCGTAAATCGGGCTGCTCCTCTGGGGTAGCTCCCGGCCGGGTCTGGCAATACCGGCCAGAATCTTAGGTAGCGCCTCACCATCACCGTTCCCGCCTATGACCCGCGCGTCGCTGTTGCAAATTATTGATCATGTAAGCGTCATCTCAGATTCTGAGATTCGCGAGCTGGAGCAATTGGCGGCGGCGTTTCCGTACTGTCAAACCGCGCACGTGCTGCTGGCCAAGGCCGCCCACGACCAGGGCAGCATGCTGGCCAGCCAGCGCCTGCGCCGGGCCGCTACCTATGCCGCCGACCGGCAGCTGCTCCGCCAGCTCATTGAGGAGCCCGCCCCGGTTTCGGCAGCAACGATTGGCTTTGAGCCAGTTACCTACACCCAACCACTATCGGCTACTGAGCCTGAAGTGGAAATTCAAAGCGAGCCAACTCTGCCGGAAGCTACCGACTTGGCGGTAGTGGAAGAAACTACTCCGCTGCCGGTCACAAATGAGCCTGAAGCCACTGATCTGACACCGGAAGAAACTATTGCGCTGGCTGTTACAACGGAGCCGGAAGCTACCCCGGAAACTGTTTCTGTTACCGAGCCAGATTTTGCTGTCACGGAATCTGCTGATGTGCCAGCTACGGATGTGCCAGTTACGGATGCGCCGCCACTGGAAACTGCCGACGCAGAAATAGCAGATACGGTACTAGTAGAAACACCGGTAGCTGACACGGTGGAGCACTTGGACGAGCCACTGGTCGCTGAGCCGCACGCTACTGAGGCCACCGCCGACTCGGAGCAATCAGCGCCATTTGCTGTTGCTGCTGACTTGGTCCCGGAAGAAGTGGCTGCGGACAACAGTTCGACGCTAGCCCGTGAGCCGGAAGAAACAGAGAATACCACCCCGGAACCAGAGGCAACCATAGAAGAGCCGGTCGAAACGGAAGCAGGCCAGCTGCTTGCAGAAGCCCCGGAGCATTCGGCAGAATTCACGGAGGAAGATGCGGAACCGGAGGCGACTACCCAGAAAGCTGAAGTGCCACTGGAATCAGGAGCCGGCAGCATTGCGGAGAATCAGGAAGTTACAGCTGAGCTATCAGCTTCGGTAGATGCGGCAGAAACGCCGGAGTTGACAGCCGTAGCCGCCGACAGCCTTCTGGGCGACATAGATATTCTGCCGGCAGTAGCCCCACCCATCCGGCCGCCGGTTGAAGTCGGGTCCTCCCGCTTTGAGTTCGGCCTGGGCCTGCCCGAGCCGGGCGGTGCGGGCGCCTACGAGCTACCCACGCTGCTGGAAGAGGAAGCCGAGGCGACGGTGGAGCCTGCAACAGTAACAGCCGGCTTCCGGGGTGATGAGCACATGGGCTACGCGCTGGGTGGCGGCAGCCGCTTAGGCTTCTGCCTGCAACTAGCTGACGACCTTACCCAGCCACTGCCCGCTACGGAGTTTTTTGCCCCCGATGCGCTGCTGCACGCCCAAACTCCCCACTACCTGCCACCGCCACCGCCCGCGCCTTCCCCGTTTGATCTGATCAACAAGTTTTTGCGTAATCAGCCCCGGCTTCGGACGCCGGCCGCGCTGCCGGTTTCGGCCGAGGAGCAGGCCGATTTGTCGGTGCGCAGCACCCAGGGCGTGCCCGATATTGCCTCCGAAAGCCTAGCTAAAATCATGGTGCGCCAGGGTAAACTGCAGAAGGCAATCGAAATATATGAGCGGCTAATAGTGCGCCAGCCGGAAAAAAAGGCGTATTTTGCCGAACAAATCCAACAACTGAAATCTACCGAGTAAATGTATTACGCTCTCATTGGCCTGATTCTTTTTGTATGCCTGCTGCTGGCGCTGGTAGTGCTGGCCCAAAATCCGAAAGGCGGTGGACTGTCGAACCAGTTTGGTTCGGGCGGTGCAGCCAACCTGATGGGCGTAAAGCGCACCGGCGACCTGCTGGAGCGCCTGACCTGGGGTTTTGCCATCGGCCTGATGGTTCTCACGCTGGGTACGCACGTACTGAATGGTACTTCCGATGCCGCTGGCCCGGTCCGCAGCGTTAACCAGCAGAAAGCCATGGATACCAAGCTGCCAGCCGGCCCGGCCGCTCCTACCGGAGCCCCAGCTCCTGGCGCTACGGCTCCGGCCGCTACCCCGGCTCAACAGCCCGCAGCTACTCCCGCCACGGCTCCTCCAGCCCAATAAGCTGATCCTTCCTTTTGCCTTTATAAGCCGCTGGCTCCTTCACTGGGGTCAGCGGCTTTTGCTTTTCGGCTCTGCCTTTTTCGCGCCCCGGCCTGACACGTGGGCACGCTGCCGTGAAAACCTGACTGCGAATAGGGCGAAAACGTGTTCATTCTGTCAGGTTCGAAGAGGATGGCACAAGAAGTGCCGGGTGCCGACCCAGGTTCCTAATACCAAAACCTTTCAACCAAAACGAACAATATGTCACTAAGCATGAAACCGCTGGCGGACCGCGTCATCATTGCACCGGCTGCTGCTGAGGAGAAAACCAAATCGGGCATCATCATTCCCGATACAGCAAAAGAAAAGCCCCAGCGTGGCGAAGTAGTGGCTGTAGGCGCAGGCAAGGTGGCCGATAGCGGCAACCTGATCCAGCCTCAGGTAAAAGTGGGTGACCAAGTACTGTACGGCAAGTATGCCGGCACGGAAATCACCGTGGAAGGCACCGACTACCTGATCATGAAGGAGTCAGACATTTTCGCCGTTCTGTAAATCACCCTTTCCTTTCGACTTAATTCCCTCTACCCAATAAGATGGCTAAGAACATCCAATTCGATACCGACGGCCGCGACAAGCTGAAACGCGGTGTAGACAAACTGGCAAACGCAGTAAAAGTAACCCTGGGCCCCAAAGGCCGCAACGTGGTTATCGATAAGAAATTCGGCGCCCCCACCATCACTAAGGACGGTGTGACGGTAGCCAAAGAAATTGAGCTGAGTGACCCAGTAGAAAACATGGGCGCCCAGCTGGTGAAGGAAGTAGCTTCCAAAACAGCCGACCAGGCCGGTGACGGCACCACTACCGCTACCGTACTGGCCCAGGCTATCTACGCCGCCGGTTCGAAAAACGTGGCTGCCGGTGCCAACCCAATGGATCTGAAGCGCGGTATCGACAAGGCCGTGAAGGCCGTGGTTGAAAACCTGAAGCAGCAGTCGAAAAAGATTGAGAACTCCTCGGAAATTGCCCAGGTAGGCGCTATTTCGGCCAACAACGACATGGAAATCGGACAGATGATTGCCGATGCTATGGATAAAGTAGGCAAGGAAGGCGTTATCACCGTGGAAGAAGCCCGCGGCACCGAAACCGAAGTAAAAACGGTGGAAGGCATGCAGTTCGACCGGGGCTACCTCTCCCCTTACTTCGTGACCAACCCGGAGAAGATGGAGGCCGAGTTCGACAACCCTTACGTTCTGATCTACGACAAGAAGGTGAGCACCATGAAGGAGTTGCTGCCCGTACTCGAGCAGGTAGTTCAGACTGGTAAGCCCCTGGTTATCATCTCCGAGGATGTAGACGGCGAAGCCCTGGCGACGTTGGTAGTAAACAAGCTGCGCGGCTCGCTGAAAATTGCGGCCGTGAAGGCCCCCGGCTTCGGCGACCGTCGCAAAGCCATGCTGGAAGACATTGCCGTGCTGACCGGCGGTACCGTTATTTCGGAAGAGCGCGGCTACAAGCTCGACAGCGCTACGCTGGAATACCTTGGCACTGCTGAGAAAATCATCATTGACAAAGACAACACGACGATTGTCAACGGCAAAGGTGAGAAAGAGACCATTACGGCTCGTATCAACGAAATCAAAGGCCAAATCGGCACCACGACTTCCGACTACGACAAGGAGAAGCTGCAGGAGCGTCTTGCTAAGCTCTCGGGCGGCGTAGCTATTCTATACATTGGTGCCTCTACGGAGGTAGAGATGAAGGAGAAGAAGGACCGTGTGGACGATGCTTTGCACGCAACCCGCGCTGCCGTAGAAGAAGGTGTAGTGCCCGGCGGCGGTGTAGCCCTGGTGCGCGCCCTCGACGCGCTGGATGCAGTTGACACTATCAACGGCGATGAGCGGACCGGTGTAAACATCATCCGCACGGCCATCGAAGCTCCCCTGCGTACCATCGTGGCCAACGCCGGTGGCGAAGGCTCGGTAGTAGTGCAGAAGGTGCGCGAAGGCAAAGGCGACTACGGCTACAACGCCCGCGAAGACCGTTACGAAAACCTGATGGCCGCCGGTATCCTCGACCCAACCAAAGTAACGCGCCTGGCGCTGGAGAATGCCGCTTCGATTGCCGGCCTGCTCCTGACCACCGAGTGCGTTATTTCGGACGAGCCCGAGGCTGACAAGGACCACGGCCATGGCGGTGGTAACCCCGGCATGGGCGGCATGGGCGGCATGATGTAATTCAGCCCCCGGCCAGCTTCGCTGACCAATGAAAAAAGCCCCATCAGAGCAGTCTGGTGGGGCTTTTTGTTTATTGTTCTTACTGATTCAGCCAGTAGCTTACCGCGGCATCCGCCAGATTGTAAGCCACTATGCTACCCATCAGCGCCAACGCCATGAGCCGCGTTTGGACCCTAACTGGAGCGTGCTGACTAATCATGACCGGCAACATAAACAACAGCCAGGCTACGGCCGCGTGTAGCAGCAAGGCCGGCGGCAAGCCCAGAACCGTTGCGGTACCGCCATCCAAGTAGGGCCCCATGTGCAGCAGCACCGGGCCGGCCACCGCGCCGATGCCCAAGCCGGCCAGCCCCAGCCCGCCGAAAGTAAAGCGACGCTCCACTCCTGCGGATGAGCTTTGACGGGCCCCAAAATATAGCGCCAGGATGGTTAACAAGGATGTTCCGCCCCATAAAGCCTGTTGTGCAGGCGTAGCGGCGGGCCCATATCCCAGGCCGATTGCCAGTTCCAGCACGACAGAGAGGATGAATACCGCTGCTATAAGTGCCGGCAGGTAGTAGCTTCGGCCCTGCTGCTGCGGGGAACGGGCGAGTTGCCACGCCAGATACCCAAGAGAAATAGCGAATATCCCCAGTCCCAGGCCCGGCAGGCCCACCATTCCCCGTAGCAGGTACGGCAGAATTGTGGCGGCCAAGCTCAATAGCGCCAGCACCACCGGCTTTACAAATCCGGGCATAGAGCGGGGCCCAACTCCGGCTATTCTCGTGCCGCTGGCGAGGCGCCCCCACTGCAGCAGCACGAGCAGCAAGGCCAGCGCCGCGGCACTGATAATCAGGGCAACGCCACCGAGGCCATAGCCGGCCGATACGCTGCCGACCATCAGGGGGAAGAGGATACCAGCCAAGCCACCGACAAGGCGGGCCAAGAGAAAGTTAGTCAGGCTTTGAACTTCCTGGGTGGATACATTTCCAATTGCCACCAACAGGCTTGGCGCTAACAAGCTGCTGCCGGCTCCCAACAGAATCAGCAGGCCGCTCAGCACAGCTACGGGGGGCAGCCCCGCTTGGCTAAGCTCGAAGTGGAACCCAGAAAGCAGCGCCAGCAGCAGGTACGTCAGTAGCACCAACCCGGCCCCTATCAGTAAGGTGCGCCGGGTTCCCCACCACGCATCGGCAACCCAGCCGCCCGGCACCAGCAGCAACGTATTCGTTATAAAGTACAGGGCCAGCAAGGAAGCCGCCTCCGCCCGCCCTATAGCTAACACAGCCACGAGCTGCATGGTCAGGATGGAGCGCATGGAGTCCACGCAAAAGCGCTCCAGAAACGTGGCGGCGAATAGTAGAGCCCGGGCTTGTTTCTGAGCACTGGCAACAGCAGCGGCCGGGGCAACGGCAACCGGCGGGTAAATTTCCGTCATAAGTGGTAGGGCTTCAACAAAAAGCCCCGCTGATAATATCAGCGGGGCTTTTCGCTTAGATAAGTCGGGCAGCTACGCTGTTACCGGCTCGGCCATCATCGTGTTCAGGCGCTTGTAGAGCACGAACAGAATGAGCGAAGCCACCGCCGACAAGCCGACGAAGATCAGGAAGAAGTCGTAGAGGCTCGTGATTTGGAAGCCCAGGAACGAGGGCCAGTGCGAGGTCAGCTCCAACTCGGTCAGCTTGGCCGTAACATCGGCCGTGGCCTGGGAGGTACCGTTCAGAATGTTGGGCAGGTTGATGCCGGCCTTGGAAGCTTTGGCAAACTCCCCAGGGCCGGGAGGATACAGCCCCGACAGCACGCCGGCCAGCTTGTTGCCGGCCGCCGTAGCCAAGAACCACACGGCCATCAGCAGGGAAGCAAAGCGGGCCGGAGCCAGCTTGTTAACCAGGGCCAGGCCAATCGGCGACAAGCACAACTCGGCGAAGGTATGCACCAGGTACATCGTAATCAGCCAGAACATGCTCACCTTGGTGCTAGCATCGACGCCCTTCACCCCGAAGGCAATGATGAGGTAACCTACAGCCATCAGCATCAGGCTAATAGCCATTTTCAGGGGCGAAGAAGGCTCAGTGCCCCGTTTGCCCATCCACGTCCAGAGTACGGCGAAGATTGGAGCGAAGATGATAATGAACAAAGCATTGGCCGACTGGAAGTAGGAAGCCGGCACTACCGAATTACCCAGGGTGCGGTCGGTTTGCTCGTCGGCAAAGAAGGTAAGCGAGGCACCGGCCTGCTCAAATGTGCCCCAGAAGAAGATTACGAAGAAGCTCAGGATGAAAATAACGTAGATCTTCTGCTTTTCGCGGGCTGTTAGCGTGGGGTCGGTCAGGATGGTAACCGGGGCCACAATCATGGCCGAGAATACCAGGGCTCCAATCCAGTCGCGGTCCATGAGCCAGGCAATGGCGGCGTAGACTACTGCAAACAGGCCGATGAGCATGGGCAGCTTGCTGGCAAAGCTCTTGGTGGGCTGAGCAATGGTTTCGGAACGAACGGGGCCGTCGGTTTGCACGGGCACTACCGGCGAGGCTTCCACTGTGCGCTCGGGCTTGGCCCCCAGCGGGGCGCCGTCGGCGGTTACCACATATTTGCTTTTCAGCAGCTCAAACGTGAGGCTACCAACGAGCATGCCGATGCCGGCGGCCAGGAAGCCCCACTTAAAGTCGGCTGGGTTGCCCGTGTCACCGAGCGTACCGCACACCAGAGGCGAGAAAAATGCGCCCAGGTTGATACCCATGTAGAAAATGGTGTAGGCCGCATCAATACGGGAGTCGCCTTTAGGATACAGCGACCCAACCATCGAGGATATATTGGGTTTAAAGAAGCCGTTACCGAAAATCAGGCAGCCCAGTCCCAGAAAGAACAACAGCAGCTGAGTGGAAGGCACGGCAGTTTGCCCCGTCTGAAACATGGAGGCGCTGAAAAACAGACTGAACTGCCCGGCCGCCATCAGCAAGCCACCCACCAGAATGGAGCGGCGGTTGCCCCAGTAGCGGTCGGCGACGTAGCCGCCCAGCAGCGGCGTGAGATACACAAGGCTGGTATAGTTGCCGTAGATGAGTGAAGACATCTCCTTGTTCATCAGGAGGGCTTTGATCATATACAACGACAACAGGGCGCGCATGCCATAATAGCTGAAACGCTCCCACATTTCGGTAGCGAAGAGCACATACAGGCCCTTGGGATGACCAGTCGACACGGGCACGGAAGAAGGCTCGCGTACGGCGGAGGCTGTTTGCATGAAAGGGAAATAAGAGTGATGAAAGTGAGAAAGGACCGCTGACAGCCGCCAGACGGAGGTTGGTAAAGCTACAAAACTTTCGCAATTGGCAACCGTAACGCCTTTTTCGGGTTACTAGTCCCCCAACACAGCGAATTTTCGCTCCGATTTTGGCATTAACTAACGGTTGTAAGCGTCAGCATTGGTTTTTTGCCTATTTTTGTAGTACGGTTCCCCATTCTCCCACCCATTTTATTCTCTTCCCGGCCCCATGATGGACACTGCCGCTACCACCTCTTCCCGCAATCGTTTGCAGCCGCTCGGTTTCACCCAGACTGGCGAAGTACACCTAAATCTGCCACCGGCCGCCCTCGTGGAGCACGCCTTGCGCCGCGGTGAAGGCACGCTCACCGACAACGGAGCCCTGATGGCCGATACCGGCAAGTTCACCGGCCGCTCGCCCAAAGACCGTTTTGTGGTGAAGGACGCCAACACGGCCGACTCGGTGTGGTGGGGCGACATCAACATTCCCTTCGACGCTGACAAGTTTGACCAGTTGCAGGAGAAGATGGTGCAGTACCTGGCCGACAAGGAACTGTACGTGCGCGAAGCCTACGTCGGGGCCAACCCCGATTACCAGTTAAAGCTTCGGGTAGTGAATGAACTGGCGTGGCATAACCTGTTTTGCTACAACATGTTCCTGCGCCCAGCCGAAGGCGCCGACACTACCTGGACACCCGATTTCACCATCATCTGCGCCCCCGGCTTCGAGGCTGACCCAGCCGTAGACGGTACGCGCCAAGCCAACTTCGCCATCCTGAACTTCACCAAGAAGATGATTCTGATTGGCGGTACGGGTTATGCTGGTGAGATGAAAAAAGGCATCTTCGGCGTGCTCAACTACCTGCTGCCCCACGAGAAAAACACCTTGAGCATGCACTGCTCGGCCAACGTGGGCGCGGACGGCGACACGGCCGTATTCTTCGGCCTCTCGGGCACGGGCAAAACGACGCTGTCGGCTGACCCGAACCGCGGCCTTATCGGCGACGATGAGCACGGCTGGACCCCGGATGCGGGCATCTTCAACTTCGAAGGCGGCTGCTACGCCAAAGTTATCGACCTGAGCCGCGAGAAGGAGCCCCAGATCTGGGACGCCATCAAGTTCGGCTCCATCGTGGAGAATACGCGCTTCATTCCCGGTACCCACACCGTGGACTACGCCAACAAGAGCGTTACGGAAAACACCCGTACCGCCTACCCCATCAGCTACATCGACAACGCCATTGAGCCTTCGGTAGCCGATGCTCCCAAGAACATCTTCTTTTTGACGGCCGATGCGTTTGGCGTGTTGCCTCCCATCAGCAAGCTCGACAAGAGCCACGCTATGTACCACTTTATGAGTGGCTACACGGCAAAGGTTGCCGGCACTGAAATGGGCATTACCGAGCCCCAGACGACTTTCTCGGCCTGCTTCGGCGCCGTGTTCCTGCCCCTGCACCCGACGAAGTACGCCGAAATGCTGGGTCAGAAAATGGACGAGAACCCCGACGTGAATGTGTGGCTGATCAACACCGGCTGGACCGGCGGCAGCTACGGCGTTGGCTCGCGCATGAAGCTGGGCTACACCCGCGCCATGATTACGGCCGCCCTGAATGGCGAGCTGAACGACGTGACCTTCACCAAGCACCCTATCTTCGGCGTGGAAGTGCCGGCCGCCGTGCCCGGTGTACCGAGCGACATCCTGGACCCGCGCAATACGTGGTCGGACAAGGAAGCCTACGACAAAACGGCCGCTTCGCTGGCCGATAAGTTTGTGCATAACTTCCAGAAGTATGCCGATTTCGCCAACGAGCAAATCCTGGCCGGCGCCCCGAAAGTGGCTGAGGTAACGGCGTAGTTTCCGAGGACATTTTGAATATAAAAAGCCCCGCTGGCAGCTGCCAGCGGGGCTTTTTGTTTGCAGTTGATTCTAAACTATTCGACCCACTGAGCGCTGTTTGACTCCTGTACTAACCCGTTGCCAGCCCGGTCCTCCGAGCTGCTCTGGCCGTTCTTCGACTTGCGGACCAGCGCCGCGACGCCCAGCCCTACCACGCCGGCTACGGCCGCGGCGGCCAGCGGATGCAGGGTGGCGGTGGTGTAGTAGCTGTTTTCGCGGGTGCTGCCGGGGTAGTTGCCCCGCTCCTCGAGGCGGCCGGCGGCGTGGTCGAGGCCGTTCTGGTGGCGGGGGCGCGGCGGGTAGTCGGCCTTTTCCTGCTTGGCAAACACGTTTTCCATGAACTTATCGAGCAGGCGGGGGGCCAGCTGAGCCATGCTTACCATGGCCCGGCCGCCGCCGCCCACAGTAATTTCGCGCTCCGGCGTTTCGCAGCAGTGAATAATGGCGCGGGCCACAGTTTCGGGAGCGTAAGCCGGCGGCGCGTGCTGGGCTTCGCGCTCCATGTAGTTTTTGGCGTGCAGCGGATAGGGCGTATCGATGGCAGCGGGCTTGATGAGGGTAACGACGATGGGGGCCTCATCCATTTCCAGCTCCATACGCAGGCCGTCGGTGAAGCCTTTCACGGCGTGCTTGCTGGCCGAGTAGATGGTTTGCAGAATGGCCGTGCTTTCCGACAGAATGCTGCCCACGTTGATGATGGCTCCGCCGCGCTGCTTGAGGTGTTTTACGGCTTCCAAAGAGCCGTATACCAGACCCCAGAGGTTGGTATCAAATAGCTTGCGCATATCATCAACGGGAATATCGACCAGCTTGCCGTAGATGGATACTCCCGCGTCGTTGATCCAGGTATCGAAGCCGCCGAACTTGGCCTGCGCGGCCTGGGCAATGCGCTGCACGTCGTCCTGGCGGCTCACGTCGGCCACCACGTAGGTGGCCTCGCCGCCCGCGTCGTTGATTTCGTCGCAGAGCTGGCGCAGGGCATTTTCACTGCGGGCGGCCAATACGAGCTTCGCGCCCTTTTCGGCCGCCATGCGGGCCGTAACCAGACCAATGCCGGAGGAAGCGCCAGTGATGACAATGACTTGCTTAGATAGTTTTTTGAGTTTGGTGGCCATAGCGGAGAAGTTGTGGTTGGGAAGCTTTCTTCTACGACCTGCCGCCCGCTTGGATACAGTAAAACCGGCAACCCGGGACTTTACAACAGGCAAAACCCGGTGCTTACTGCATCCAAGCGCCGGAAAGCCTACTTTTGCCCCATGCCTACTTTTTACGCCCCCGACCTAGCCGGCCCCACCTACACCCTGCCCGAAGACGAAAGCAAGCACGCCGTGCGGGTGCTGCGCCTGGGCCCCGGCGACGCGGTAGAGCTGGTAGACGGGCGCGGCGGCGTGTACCAAGCCGCCATGGCCGATGCCAACCCCAAGCGCTGCCAGCTGCGCATCACGGGCAGCGTGCAGGTGCCGCCCCGCGCCTACTTAACCCACATAGCCGTAGCGCCCACCAAAAACCTGGACCGCATGGAGTGGCTCGTGGAAAAAGCGGTGGAAATTGGGGTGGAGCGGATTACGTTCCTGCGTTGCAGCCGCTCGGAGCGGCGCGAGTTGAAGCTGGAGCGGCTGGAGAAAATTGCCGTCAGTGCCCTCAAGCAGTCGGGCCAGGCGTGGCTGCCCCAGCTGGATGAGCTGACCGACTTTGCCGCGTTTCTGCCAACCGTAGCGCCCGACACCACCTTTATTGCCCACCTGGAAGAAGGCGAGCGGACCGCTCTTTCGCAGGTGGCGGCCCAGGGCGCGGGCTGCTGCGTGCTCATCGGCCCCGAAGGCGACTTTACACCCCAGGAAATTGAGGCCGCCCGGCAGCGCGGCATCCGGCCCGTAACGCTGGGCGCCTCTCGCCTCCGCACCGAAACGGCCGCGCTGGCCGCAGTGCATACCGTGCACATCGTGCGGGAGTTGTAAGCAAAAACCTGCGGCAAGACGGATTCCAGCTCCGATTTAGGCCACCATAATCTGGCCAGCCGGCTGCGGGTTGGCAGTTCGAGCTTTCAGCCACAGCTGCCGAATGGCCACCAAATGGGCTACCAACACCAGCGGCACGACGCACCCGGGCAGCCAGACGAAGGGAAAATACAGAATACCCACGTTGGGCTGCTCGAAGGCAAACTGCTGCAACGGTGAAGGCACCGACAGCATGGCGTTGATGACGATATTGAGTAGTAAACCCAGCCCGAGGATGTTCCAGAGCAGAAGTCCGGCCGTACCCAGCCACTGCCGGCGGAAAACCAGGTAGTAAACCACCGGCGCGCTCAGGCCCGACAGAATGTCCCAGTTGCGCCCCTCAAACGTCATAAGCCCGGGCACGGCGCGGTGCAGAAACAGCCCGAACAACACCAACTCCACCGGTAGCCGCACGAGGTGCAGCAGCGTGAGAACATCCAGGCGCAGGCCATCCAGAAAGGCCCGGCCCCGGCGGGTGGCAAACAAGCCCACGAGCAGCAGTAGCGGCGGGCCCAGCAGCAGCGACAGTCGGGGCGGCAGGGTATTCGTGACGGTGTAGAAGCCGCTCCGGCCCACCATTCCCTGCCCCAGCAGCCAGAGCAGCAGGCCCGCCAGCATCGGCCGGGAGCTGTGCGCGGCCCGGTAGAAAATGTAAACGGTCAGGGCGGTTGTCAGCCCGAAGGCGAGGCCAAGATGAGCGGGCAGGTGTTCCATTTGTGGCGTGGTTCAGGTACGCAGCAAAGGAACCGGCCCCGGGCGAAACAACGCTTGCCAAATGACAGGAAATGCGGGGCGGCCTACTTGCGGAGGCTTTCTTTGCGGATGCGGCTCAGGGAAGTGTCGGTGATGCCGAGGTAGGAAGCCACGGTTTTCAGCGGCGCGTGCTGCACAATTTCGGGGCTGGCCTTGAGCAAGGCTTCGTACCGCTCGGCGGCCGTGGTGGTTATCATCTCCAGCATCCGGCCTTTCAGATTCGCGAAGCCCCGCACCAGCATAGCCCGGCCAAACTCCCGGAACTCCGGCCGCGCGTGGAACAGGCCGTTTAGCTGGGCGTAGGTGATTGTGCAGCCGGTGCAGTCAGTCAGGGCCTGGATGTTCTCTTGGGAAGGCGTGCGGTTGAAGAACGAGGCCACTTCCAGCACGACCTGCCCGCCAGTATAAAAACCGGTCGTGACGTCATTGCCGTCGGTATCGTAGGCAAAGGCGCGCATACAGCCCGTTTCCAGGAACAGATACGCGTCGTTGATATTGCCTTCCCGGAGCAGAAACTCGTGGCGGCTCAGGGTCCGGGCCGCAAAGTGCGCGGCAATATCTTCGGCCTGCGCGGCCGTAATAAAGCCCGTCTGTTGCAGAAACCGCTGCAGCATTCCTTCTATCATTTCCTACGCCCAAACAAGCCCGTTGGCCGCCGCCACTCACTCATGACTGCCGCTAACAAGTTGACTTATATAATTTTGATTTATTCTTCCACCAGCGCCGATTCATCCGCCTGCTCATCCTGGGCGGCCAGCCGGGCGGCCTCCTTAGCCAGCTTCTTCTTGCGCCAGGGCGCATCCAGCTCCCAGTCCCCGGCCATGATGCAGCCGTAGGGTAGGATTTCGTCGATGGTCGTGGCCAAGTTGAATTCCGTAATCTGGCGCTTCACTTCCTCGGCATCCTTGTAGGCGCTGGGCAGCTCGGAAATGTCAATCCGGTTGAAATAAAACCGCGCGTCAATGCCTTGGGTTTCCTCGGCAAAAAGCGCCTCCTTCGTCTGCCCGACTTTGCTGTATTTATGGCGGGTGCGACTCAGGTTACGGCCGGCCCCGTGGGGCGCAAAGCCCAGATTATTGCCGGTAGTAGTACCTTCTACAATCAGGATGGGCTGGGCCATGTTCAGCGGAATAATGCGCGGACCGGTGATGTCGGGCATGAACTTCGGGTCCAGGGGCGTGGCGCCCTTGGCGTGGTAGTACAGGTCCCCGTCACGAAACACGAAGTTGTGCTCGTTCCAGTAGCGCTGCTGCACGGCCGCGCCCAGCTGCTGGCCGATGGCGTCGTGCAGGCACAGATGGTTTTGCTTGGTCCATTTGCGCACGGTTTGCAGCGCGGCCCAATACTGCCGGCCTTCCTCCGACTCGCTGGGAATCCAGGCGTTGGGCGGGGCCGTGTCAGGCGAAATGGCTTGCCGGAACCGCTCAGCCACTTTCATGCCCTGCGTATACAGTGCCGCGCCCACGCCCCGGGAGCCGTGGTGAGTCACGAGCACCGTGTCGCCGGTATTGCGCGACACGCCCACGTACAGGAAGTGGTTGCCGTCGCCCTGGGTGCCGAGGTGCTCCTGGGCCGTGCGCAGGCTGCGCGCCGAGTTCAGAAACGGGTTGGCCTGGAGCTCAGCCAGAAGGTCGGCCGGCAGCGCAAACTGCCGCTCGGCGGGCCGGCCACCGGGCCCGAAGTGCGTAATCTGCTGGGCCGCGTCCAGTACCGTTTTCGGATCGACGCGGCCCAGGTTGGTGAGCATCACCGAGCAGCAGATATCGGCGCTGTGCATACCGGGGTGAATGGCGTTGCGGGTGGCCACGATGCCGCCCACCGGAATGGTGCCCAAGGGCCCGGCCGGGCAGGCATCGGGCATAATGGCCCCGGCCACCACCGTGGGCGTGCGCATCAGCAGCTGCATCGACTGCCGTACGTAGTCGATGTTGGCCTGCTCCACGGCCGTGTCGGCGCTGATATTTTCGTGAAACGGCACGGGCTCGGTCAGCAGCGGAATAACCGGGGCCGGCTTCACCGTATCGAGGTAGGCATGCAGGTCGTCGCCGGCCAGCGCGTGGGCGTTGATGTGTTCGAGGGCGTCCTTAAACCACTTGCCTGACTTTAACCCCAGGTTCAATAAATCTTTGCCGGTTACCATTCGCAGGTCGGTTGATAAGCATAAATGGAGGGGCAAAAACCCTTCCGGGCGGCAATAAACAACTTTTTACCGCCAAGGCTCTGTTAAGGACCCTTACCTTGCAATCGGGCGCCGAATAGCGCGTCGTTAGGCGGCTGCCTGCACCGGCCGCGCCTGAACTTTCCCGCCTATCCGTTACTTTGTACAACAGCCGGACCCCACTCCGCTGCCTGCCTTATGCTTAAACACCTGCTGCTTACCACTCTCCTGCTGTTCTCCCTCACGGCCGCCGCGCCCGCGCCGAGCTTCCGCATCGCCAAGCTGCACTACGGCGGCGGCGGCGACTGGTACGCCAACAAAACCAGTCTGCCCAACCTAATCCGCTTCTGCAACCAGGCGCTGCGTACCAACATCGCCCCCGACGAGGCCACCGTGGAGCTCGATTCGCCGGAGCTTTTCACCTACCCCTTCATCCACATGACGGGCCACGGCAACGTGTCCTTCACTGAGGCCGAGGCCAAAAACCTACGCCGCTACCTCACCGGCGGCGGCTTCCTGCACATCGACGACAACTACGGCCTCGACAAGTTCATCCGGCCCGAAATGAAGAAGGTGTTTCCCGAGCTCGAATTCGTGGAGCTGCCCTATTCCCACCCGATTTATCACCAGAAATTCCAGTTTCCCAAGGGCCTGCCCAAAGTACACGAGCACGACGGCAAGCGGCCCCAGGGCTTTGGCCTGCTCTACAAAGGCCGGCTGGTATGCTTCTACAGCTTCGAGTGCGACCTGGGCAACGGCTGGGAAGATGTGGGCACCTACGACGACCCACCCGCTACCCATGAGGCGGCCCTGCGCATGGGCGCCAATCTGGTGTCGTACGCCCTGACACAGGATTGATTTTCTACTTGAATCCTTGAATTATATACAGACTATAAAGTCTCTTTGGAGTAGGCTTCTATGCTACTAACAACAGCCGCGTTTTCCCGCCATTCTCGATGAGCTGGCACTGCTTCCGCCTGCTATGGGTGCTAGGCTTTTGCAGCGTTGCCCTTACCAGCCAAGCGCAGGAAACTACTTTCTATAGCCGGCCGCAGGCCCCGACATCCGACCCGATATTCGTACTTAATTCCACTGTTATCATCAATGGAATTGTGGCCGATTTCACTGCGGAGGACAACCAAGCAATAACTAAGATGATGGTCTACAAAGGGCCTTCCTCCCCTGGTGCCCAGGAAATTCCGTCTCACCTGCAGAACATCAGCCCGGTCGGCGTTATCGACATCACGTCGCCGAAGCGCGTCCGCAGCCAGTCGTTTCCTCAGCTCGGGCGCCAGCTTGGCCTGCGCGGTCCGCTGCGCTTTGCCATCAACGGGTACCCACTTAACCAGACGGCCGTAGCCGCCCTGCGGATTGCGCCGGGCGCTATCGGACAAATTCACATCGTGCGCCCCACCGCCGAACAGCCCGAGACAAGGGTAGATATCTGGCTGGTTCCGCCCCCGAAACCCGATTACAGCAAGTACCCGCCAGGGACTATCTTTCTTCGGTAACTACTCAAACTTTCGCTTCAGTATCTCGCTCAGAATAAACGCCTCCCGCAGCTCAGCCGGGCTGCGGAGCCGGGCATTCAGGGCCGAGCGGCGGGCAGAGTCGGCGGGCGTTGACGGCCGTGGCTGGCGCGGCTGACTGGCAGGTTCACTATGATCCATACCCGTGTTGCGCCGGGCTACCGGGGCTGCCCGTTCCAACGACACGCTCGTGGCGCGCCGCTCCTGCGACACGGGGCGGGCGGCGGGTTGCTCCTGGGTGCGGGCCGGGCGGGCTACCTCGTGGGGCAGCTGCCGGCCGCCGGGCGTGGTGGCCGGAGACGTCGGCGCGTTGCCGCGGGCGTTCTGCTGCTGCATCTGCTTGAGCAATTCGTCGAAGGAGGTGCTGGGCAGCGGCACGCGGGTAGCGGGCCGTTCCTGCTGCTCCTGGCGGGTGGTGTCGCGCATTTTCTGCACCATGCGCCACACGAAGACGGCCATTCCGAACAGAATCAGGCCGAGGGTTTGCAGTTTTTCCATAGCGACGACGGGCAGGGGCTTAACGCGGAAAAGGTACGCCTTTTCGGGACGTACCTTTTCTTTTTGGAAGCAATACCCTCATTAACGGCCTATCGAACCCCTTTTTCGGGGAAGCGGCCGGCTTTGGTGCGGTAAAACGCCTTGATTTCCTCCAGGTCTTTTTCGTAGTCGCCGGTGGGCCAGAAGGCCGGGCCCACGCCGGCTTCCTTGTTCTTGTAGTCGAGGTAGCCGAGCAGAATCGGTACGTTGGCTCCCATGGCGGCAAAGTAGAAGCCTTTTTTCCAGCGGGGCTGGTAGGCGCGGGTACCTTCGGGCGTGATGAGAATTACCAGCTCGTCGCGCTCATTAAATAGGTTGACCATGCCATCAACGAGGCTGTTGTTTTTCTGCCGGTCTACGGGCAGCGCGCCCAGGGCCAGCATCAGCTTGCCCAGCACCGGAATATCCACCCACGATTTTTTCACGGTGAAGCGCACGTCCACGTCCATCAGGTAGAAGGCCGCCCGGGCAAACATGAAGTCCCAGTTGCTGGTGTGCGGGGCGGCAATCATCATGCTTTTCGGAATGCCGGGCGGCACTGTGGAGCCTAAATGCCAGCCGGTTATCCAAAACCAGAAACGGGAAAACTGATACCAGAACGTAGAGGTCTTTCGTGCTTTTTCCATGAAAATGTAAACGACTATTGCCGGAATGGTAATAGTCAGCCGGTAAAACTAAAGAAATTTCAAGTTGGCCCCTAAGCGCTGGGTTCAGCCAAAAGGTTCCGCAGCTTCTCGGCCTGGGCCAACGTGTAGTAGTAGCCGATGTCGAAAATGGCCTGAGCCTGGCGCAAATCCGTAACGCGGTACTTGCTCAGCTCCGGCGGCTCGATGATGAACTCGCACTGGGCCAGGCGGGGCTGCACGTTCATCGAAATGGCCAGGTAGGCCGTCCGCTCCCCTATTTCGCGCAGCGTGGTCAGCGGCGGCTCCGCACTCAGCGGGTTGCAGTGCACGCCCACCACAGCTAGATTGGCCTGGGCCAGCAGCGGCTCCACGGGCAGGTTGTTCATCACGCCCCCATCCACCAGCACCTGCCCCTGCCACTCCACCGGCCGGCACACGATAGGTACCGCCGCCGCGCCCAGCAGGGGCTTAATCAGCGGCCCGCTCTGGAAATACACCGTCTGGCCGGCGGCTAAGTCGGTGGCCACGATGGTGAGCGGCGTAGTCAGGTCGGCGAAGGTGCGGGCTGGGTCCAGGTAATGGCCGTAGAGCTTCTCTACTAAGTCGAGACGTACGAGGCCCAGGTGGAACGACGGCCGCAGCAGCCGCACGAAACGGGTGTCGGTCAGGAGCCGGAAAATCTCGCGGGGCGCGAAGCCGGCCGCGTAGAAAGCCCCGGCAATAGCGCCCGAGCTGACGCCCGCAATGTGCCCGATGGGCAGTTGCAGCTCATTTAGCGCCTCCAACACACCCAAATGGGCAATACCACGCGCCGCGCCCCCCGACAGGGCTAGTCCGAGCTTCCGCATAGCTGAGGGTTAGTTTTATAGATCTTCGAGGCGCAGGGTGTCGGCCACCCGCACGCCCTTTTCGGTGTGCTGCACCGTGCAGCAGGGCACCGTAGGGTCGTGTTCGAGTACCAGCACCCAGTTTTCATCGGCGGCGCAGCGCAGCACGGCTTCCTTTTCCGTCATCGTCACTAGGGGCCGCATATCGTAGCTCATCACGTAGGGCAACGGAATGTGGCCTACCGAGGGCAGCAAATCGGCCATAAACGCCAGCGTGCGGCCTTTGTAGTCGAGCAGGGGCACCATCATCTTCTCGGTGTGACCGTCGGCCATGATAATTTCGCGAAACTGGGGCAGCTCAGCCGGTACGCCGGCCGCTGTGCCCACGAACTTCAGGTGGCCGCTTTCCTGAATCGGCAGGATGTTTTCCTTCAGAAAGCTGGCTTTTTCGCGGGGGTTGGGCGTCACGGCCCAGTCCCAGTGCGCCTCGTTGCTCCAGTAGGTGGCATTGGGAAAGGCCAGCTCCAACTGGCCGGCAGCGGTGCGCACTACCGAGCCGCCGCAGTGGTCGAAGTGCAGGTGAGTCAGAAAGACGTCGGTAATGTCGGCCGAAGTGAAGCCCAGCTTGCGCAGTGACTTTTCCAGCGTATCGTCGCCGTGCAGGTAAAAATGCCCCCGAAACTTCTCATCCTGCTTGTCGCCAATGCCATTATCGACCAGCAGCAGCCGGTTGCCGTCCTCGATGAGCAGGCAGCGCATGGCCCAGGTGCACATGTTGTTGGCATCGGGCGGGTTCAGCTTCTGCCACATCGATTTGGGCACGACGCCGAACATGGCCCCGCCATCGAGTTTAAAAAGGCCGGTATCAAGGGTATGGATTTTCATGGAATGGGAATGTGGGTGGGCGCTTAGGGTTGGGTGGGCAAGGTAGCAAGGAATAAAAAAACGTCATGCCCGGCTCCGCAGAACCCGGCATGACGTTTCCATCGAACCTGCAAAGGATTTATTCCACCACTACGCCCATGGCCGAGAACTTGTCGATGCGCTGACTGATCCGCTCGTCGGCGGGCAGGGCTTCGAGCTCGTCCAGGGTTTTAATCAGGGTTTTCTTCAGCGTGTCAATCATCTTGGCCGGGGCGGTGTGGGCGCCGCCCAGGGGCTCCTTCACGATACCGTCCACGAGCTTGGCGCTCAACATGTCGGTTGCCGTCAGCTTCAAGGCTTCGGCAGCCTGCTCCTTATAGTCCCAGGAGCGCCACAGGATGCTGGAGCACGACTCGGGCGAAATCACCGAATACCAAGTATTTTCCAGCATCAGTACCCGGTCACCGATACCGATGCCCAGCGCCCCGCCCGAGGCACCTTCGCCGATAACGACGCAGATAACAGGCACCTTCAGCATAAACATTTCCTTCAGGTTGCGGGCAATGGCTTCGCCCTGCCCCCGCTCCTCAGCTTCCTGGCCCGGAAAGGCGCCCATCGTGTCAATCAGGGTCACGACCGGCTTGTTGAACTTCTCGGCCAGCTTCATCAGGCGCAGGGCCTTGCGGTAGCCCTCGGGGTTAGCCATGCCGAAGTTGCGGTACTGCCGCTCCTTGGTGTTGCGGCCCTTCTGCTGCCCAATAAACATCACCGAGCGGCCGTCCAGGTCGGCAAAGCCGCCCACCATGGCTTTGTCGTCGCCCACGGTCCGGTCGCCGTGCAGCTCCACAAACTTGGAAGTCATGCCCTCGATATAGTCGAAGGTATAGGGCCGGTCGGGGTGGCGCGAGAGCTGCACGCGCTGCCAGCGGGTAAGGTTGGTGTAGGTTTCCTTCTTGAGGGCCTTGATTTTGGCCTCCAGGGCGGTTACGGCTTCCGATACATCTACCTGGCTGTCCAGGGCCAGTTGTTGCATTTCGCGGAGTTTGCCTTCGAGGGCAGCAATCGGTTGTTCGAAATCGAGGAGCATTGCCGGGGTGAATGCGTCAGAGTGACAAAAATGGGAATACGGCCGGGCTACCGGGGCAGCCCAAAGCAAAGCAAAGGTAATCGAAACGGTTCCATACGTGCCGCCACGCGCCGGGAATGATTTTCCAAAAAAATAATGTCGCTGAGAAACAGTCATAAAGCTCCCTCAGCCCATTTTATTTCCGGAAAAAGCGGTGCTACAGTTGTGTAATCTGAAAGGAGCATCTACTTTTGCATCACAATAACGGAAAGCACATGGCTGCCCGCTTAGCGTAAAATGGTTCGGTAGTTCAGTTGGTTAGAATGCCGCCCTGTCACGGCGGAGGTCGCGGGTTCGAGTCCCGTCCGGACCGCAAAAGGCCCCTAAATCGCACGATTTAGGGGCCTTTTCGGTTTTAGCCCGTTCTGACGCCAACACCTGTTGCACAGCTCCAGCAGTGGTAGCTTGCCAAGTATCGACTGCAAGTACTGAGTGCTTACTTTTTAGGGCAATGATGGCGTCATTCAGTCAAAGCCTTATTGTCTGGCTTTAGTATGGCCTCTATCTTCCCCTTCACCCGCCTAGCCAGCCGCTGGGACTGTATTCGGAGGTGATGCTTTTTCCTCATATACAGTAGATATATTCCGTCGCCCAGGCAAAGTAATAAGGCAATAACAGTCCCCTGTAACATAACTGAACGATTAGAAAGTGTGAGTTCATCAGGGGCTGTGCCCCTTGCTGGTCAAGCGTCAGAAAGAACGCTCCGATAAGGAGACATAAGGTTACGATGAGCAACCACCCTACTTTATAGTAATTCCGGCCAAGTCTGTGGATGAGGCGTCTCAAAATGACAGCGTTAGAAGTCAGGAGGTAAATAGATTTTGAATATAATGAAATTATTTTAATTTTATTTTTAAATATTTTTATATAAATAATAGCGTTCCGTGTTATTTTTCTTGGCTTACCTGCCCACCCGGCAAATGAATTGTTAGACAGTTAAGCCATGGACGCCCGAGTCACCTTAAAGAAACAGGTACCCAGAAAAGGGTTCTACTCCTGACACTGTTCAACCAGCAATATCGTTGCCCTGCCTTGCCGCTTCCCAACCCATCTGGGCCTTGGGGTAACCGCTCACCAAAGAGCGCTAAAATTAATGTTGCTTGAAATCAGCGACAAACGAACTATAGCGCATTTTTTTCCTCGAAAACATAGCGCCGCTGTTGTGTAATCTAAAAAGGCGTTCTACTTTTGCACCACTTCAACGGAAAGCAGCTGGCTTTCCGGAAGAAATGGTTCGGTAGTTCAGTTGGTTAGAATGCCGCCCTGTCACGGCGGAGGTCGCGGGTTCGAGTCCCGTCCGGACCGCAAAAGGCCCCTAAATCGCACGATTTAGGGGCCTTTTCGGTTTTACAGCTTTCTACAACCCGCTTACTCATTTCCCGCGCTTACTAACGATAAAGCTCAGAAGCAGGCCTGGTAGCCACCAGAACGGGGCTTTGATTATGGCACAACTGAGCTTTGCCCAGCGAATCACGAGTCTGGTAGTAGACTAGGTACAGGCCCAGAGCTAGGCCGGCATTTCTCACCCGACGAGCTTGGCGCAGCTGCTGAGGCCGGGGCAATAGCCATTGCTATGATTGGTGCTCTATCTTTTCCTGGCTTGCCAAAGATTCTTGCCGCACCCCTGTGCCTACCCCACCAGTCAGAAAATCCCGGTACCACCAACCCGAGTCCTTCACCGTCCGCGTCTGCGTTTGGAAGTCGATACCGACCAGACCGAAGCGGGGCTCATAGCCTTCCGCCCACTCGAAGTTATCGGTAAAAGACCACGCAAAATAGCCATCTACGGCTATTCCCTCCCGCTTGGCCCGCAGTACCTGCCCAATGCAAGCCCGCAGAAAAGCCTGCCGTTGGGGGTCAGCAATTCGGCCCTGCGTCGGCGTCGCATCCGGGAAGGCGGCGCCGTTTTCAGTTACCAGCAGGCGGGGCACATTGGGGTAGGCCGCAAATTGCTTCAGCATGTGGTACAAGCTCTCGGGGTACACCTCCCACCCCATTTGGGTATAGGGCATACCGCGTTGCCGGGCTCCCACCAGCGTGGCCCAGGCCAGCGGTACGAAGGGCGAGTAGCGCACTACTTCGCGGGTGTAGTTCTGCACGCCCAGAAAGTCGAAAGCAAACGGCAGTCTGTTCTCGTCGCCGGGCTGGATGTAGCGGTCCAGCCAATTGAGTACGGGCAAATCGGCGGTGGGGTAGCCCAGACCCAGCGCGGGCTCCACAAATAGCCGGTTGAGCAGCGCGTTGGCCCGGCGCGTGGCCCGCACGTCGCGCGGTGCGGCGGGCCGCCACGGCGTGAGGTAGGAACACGAAAAGGTAGTGCCGATCTGAGCGGCGGCGGGCAGAACCGCCCGCAAGGCCCTCCCACCCTCGGCCTGGGCCAGCGCCGCGTGGTGAATAGCAGCCAGAAAGCCGCCCAGCTGCCGCTGTCCCGGGGCATGCAAGCCCAGCAGCTGCCCGGCCCCCACAAACACCATCGGCTCGTTGAGCACCATCCAGTGGGCCACCCGGTCGCCGAGGCGGGCTGCCACCCGCTGGGCATAGTCGCCGAACCAGCCCACCACGTCGCGGTTGGCCCAACCACCGCGGCGCTGCAGGGCGGCCGGCAAATCCCAGTGGTAGAGCGTGAGCCAGGGCGTGATGCCCCGGGCTAGGCAGCCATCCACGAGCCGGTCGTAGAAGTCGAGGCCGGCGGCGTTTACCGGGCCGATACCCAAGGGCTGCACCCGCGACCAGGCCACGGAAAAGCGGAAATCCGGCACGCCCAGCTGTTGCAGCAAGTCCAGATCCTGGGGCCAGCGATGGTAAAAGTCGCAGGCAATATCGGCCGTTTCGCGGCGGCGAATCTTGCCGGATCGGTGCACAAACTCGTCCCAGATGCTGGGCCCTTTGCCATCCACGTTCCAGGCCCCTTCGGTCTGGTAGGCCGCCGCCGACACGCCCCAGCGGAAATCAGGGCCAAAATCGGCGCGGGAAAAGACGGCGGGCGTGGTAGCAGGGAAAAAGGCAGCGGGCAAGGCCGCAGGTATATCGGGCATAAGGCAATAACGGATTGGAAGCGGCAACGGCCGACACTAACGCGCCGGCACGGGCAGGTGGTCGAGCAGCATCTTGTCGACGACGGCGGCGGTTTCGTCGGGGTAGTGTACAGGCACCGTCCGGCCCTGCCACAGCCACTGATCAAGCCCGGCCAGGTGCTTGTCTTTCAGGCTTTTTACCACCGGCACACCCAGTCGCGCCAGTGCCGCCGCGTTGCAGGCCTGCTCGTACTGGTTTTTCATGGGTATTACCAGCAGCTTTTTGCCCAGATACAGCGCCTCGGCCGGGGTTTCGAAGCCGGCCCCGCACAGCACGCCCGCGCTACGGGCCAGGCTGTCGGTAAAGGCAGCCCCGCTCACGGGCCGCACCCGCACGTTGCCGTGCTCCGACTCCTGGGTACTGTGCTTGGAAAACACCTCCCAGCGGGTAGCGGCGCTCAAGTAGCGTAGGCGCTTTACCAGCGTGGCTTCGTCGAAAGCGGGCAGATACACGGTGTAGTGGCCATCGTTGCGGGCGGCCAAATCCCGCACCTGCCGCCGAATAACGGGCGTGTGAATACTGGGCTCGTACCGGTCGAAATGAAAGCCGTAGTGTGCCGTGCTGGGCGCGTAGTGCCGTAGCACGGCCCGCCCAATCAGGTCTTCCCGGGTGGGGCGGGGCGCGTAGTCGCTTAGCACCGCGCTCTGGTGGCTCAGGGCCACGCAGGGCACCTTGCGCAGCTGGCAGGCCCAGGCCGACACCGGCTCAAAGTCACTGATTACTAAATCGTAGCCCTCTACCGGCAGCTGCCGTATTTCGCGCAGAAAGGCGGCCGAGTTGAGCTGCCAGAAGGTTTTCACGAAGTTGACCCCACCTTTTTTGCCGAAGATAAAGCCCATACCCTGGCAACGGTAGCGCACCGCAAACGGCAGCGAAAGGTCGGCGGGCGGGCCGCTGAGCAGCACATCCAGGCGGCTGGCCCGCTGCTGCAACAGCGGCACGATATCGAGGGCGCGGCTCAGGTGACCGTTGCCGGTACCCTGAATGGCGTAAAGAATGCGGGGCATTTAGGTTGCTGAGGGTTAAAAAATATTGCAGAGAGGTGCCAGAGCCGCCCGCTTGCCCGGTGGCTCTGGTCCCGCTCTGCCCTACTGCCGTAGCTGAAACTCGGCCAGCAGGTCGTTGAGCAGCGTGGCCACGGGTGCGTCGGCGGCCTGGTCGGCAGCATCGGCGGCGGCGGGCTGCTCCATGGCGGCATCTTGGGCGTAGCGGTAGAGCTGCCAGCCGGTGGCGGCCGAATACTCCAGCGCCGTCAGGTTTTCGACCCAGTCGCCGGAATTCAGGTAGGTTACTTCGCCACGGGCCGTGCGCAGAGTTTTTATTTCGGGCTGATGAATGTGCCCGCACACCACATAGCGGTAGCCCGCCTCCACGGCCAGGCCAGCGGCGGTTTGCTCGAAGTTGCTAACCAGGTTCACGGCCCCTTTCACCCGGTCCTTCACGGCTTTCGACAGGGCCACGCGGGGCCGGCCGAGCTTGTGCAGCCCGAAATTCACCACCCGGTTCAGCACAATCAGCAAGTCGTAGCCGTGGGCCCCGAGCCGGGCCAGCCAGCGGGAGTGTTGCATGGTCACGTCGAATACGTCGCCGTGAAAAAACCAGGCTTTGCCCTCGGACAGCTCCAGCACCAGCTTGTTGTCGATGCGCAGATTGCCCAGGCGGGTGCCGGCAAACTTGCGCAGCAGCTCGTCGTGGTTGCCGGTCAGGTAATGAATACGGGTGCCTTTGGCGGCCAGCCCGGCCAGGTGGCGCACCACGCGCATGTGGGCGGCGGGCCAGTAGTTTTTGCTGAATTGCCAGATGTCGACAACGTCGCCGTTGAGCACCAGCACCTTGGGCCGGATGCTTTTCAGGTAGCGCAGCAGCTCGGCAGCGTGGCAGCCGTAGGTGCCCAGGTGCACATCGGAAATTACCGCCACTTCGACCTTGCGCCGGCGCGGGCGTGGCAGCTCACGCATGGCGGGGCACCACTAGCCGCGGCGTGGCCCGGACCGACTCCAACTCCGGCTTTTTGCGGCGGAAAGCCGACGAGAGTCCGGCCGCCGAGTGCAGCAGGAACGCCAGCACCAGGGCCAGCTGAAACAGCGCGTAGGCCAGCCACCGCACCAAAAGGTGCCCAGCCGGAACAGTAAGGGGAGCGTGCATAATTGTCAAGCGTTGACCCGGCCCAAAGGTCCGGCGCTACTATGACGCCTGCATTATCCGGGCGTTAAGCCTGCGTCATGCTTTGGTTGGGCCCCATAATGCGGGTGTGCGCCGTTCCGGTACGGGGTTTGAACGAAGGCGGCGCGGCTGCTGTCTGACTCTTGCGTACCTTTGCCCAGTAGGAGCCTGCCCGCTTCCCGATTTTCCCTTTAGTTGCTTGATGAAAAAGCTTTTCCTCCTTATATCCCTCTTCTCTTCGCTGGCCGCTTCGGCCCAGATGGTGACGCCCGAGCGCAAACGCTACATGCGTCCCAAGAAGGACGAAGAATGCGCCCTGGTGCTGAACGTGACCAAAAACACCGACGAGGATTCCCAGAAAGATGCCTCGATGACGCGGGTGGCCTACCGCCCCTACGCCGAGTTGGTTACTGCCTTGGGCGCCATGCGCGAAATGAACCGCTGGGCCGACAGCACCTACCAGCGCCGCTTCAACAGCCTGCCGCCCGGTGGCGAATTGCAGGTAACCATGTACCGCCGCGGCGCCCAGAATGCCGACCCCTCGGCCCTGTCGCTCTCGGCCAAGACCAAGGACGGCAAGGAAGTATTCACCCAAACCTTGACGGCCGGCACCGGCCGCTTCTGGAATCAGGACCAGTACAAGAGTGAGCGGGTTATACCATTTGTGAAAATGGACGCTCCGCAGCCCCTGACGCTGATCATCACCGATGCCAAGCTGAAGCAGGACTTCGAGTACGTTATCAACGTCCAGTAAGCTCTAAAAATGCCCAAACAGAAAGCCGGCTGAGGTTTTACACCTCAGCCGGCTTTCTGTTATCCGGTTTCTACAAATGGTAAAACCGGTTTGCTTGCGCACTTTCTATTGTAGCTGAGCCCACTGCACAGCTATAATTGTTTTGGCATCCTGCCAGGGTTCCTCCACCATATCCTGCCGGCTCAGAAACACCAGCTCGATGTTCTCGTCCTCGTCGATGGCCCCGCCCCCGGCCCCGCTTTGGTGGCTTACCTCGGCGTAGTAGAGCCAGAGCTGCTCGGCACTGCCGCCGGGCGAGGAATAGAAGTTGGTGATGGGCGTGAGCCGGTCGACATCGTAGCCCAGTTCCTCGTGAATCTCGCGGCGCATAGCATCTTCCGGACTTTCGCCTTCTTTGTCGAGCATACCGGCCGGAATTTCCAGCAGCTCGGTTTCGGAGCCAATGCGAAACTGCCGCACAAACACGTAGCGCTGCTTTTGAGTATCGAATACCAGCGCGGCTACGGCCGAGCCGGGCTCAAACCGCTCCCGCTTGAGCTGCTTGCCGCCGTGCTGCACCAGCAGTTGCGTAAGTTTGTAGTGACCATCGTAAAGAATTTTGCGGTCGGTGATGTTCATAGGGTAGTCGGGGTTAGTGGCGGTGTAGCCAACCGGTGCGTATACCTGCTGCCCGGCGGCCTGGATTCTACGGTTTTGGCTGTTTTCGGCTGTATCGAAATCAAGGTTTCTATTTTTTGTCAAATTAATACGCTTTTCCCGCAGCCTGCTTTTTTAGAAAAAGGCTGCACCGGCCGTTTCAAGTTGTGCCGCGGCCTTTCTTCTTTTCCATTTCCTTTCTGATGACGTTCGACGAACTCAATCTTGTTCCGCCAATCCTGCGTGCCCTGCACGAGGAAGGCTACACTACCCCCACTCCCATCCAGCAGCAAGCCATTCCGCACGTGCTCGATGGCCGCGACCTGTTGGGGGTTGCCCAAACCGGCACCGGCAAAACCGCCGCTTTCACCGTTCCCATTCTCCAGATTCTGAGCCAGACGGCCAAGCTGGAAAACCATTCGCACTCCCGCATCCGCTGCATGGTGCTTACGCCCACCCGCGAGCTGGCCATCCAGATCGGGGAAAGCTTCGCCGCCTACGGCCGGCACCTGCCCCTGCGCCACACCGTTATCTTCGGTGGCGTGGGCCAGACGCCCCAAACCAATGCCCTGCGCCGGGGCGTGGAGGTGCTCATTGCCACGCCCGGCCGCCTGCTCGATTTGATGAACCAGGGCTTCGTGGACCTGCGCCACATCGAAGTATTTGTCCTCGATGAAGCCGACCGGATGCTCGACATGGGCTTCATCAACGACATCAAGCGGATTCTGCCCAAGCTGCCGGCTTCGCGCCAGACGCTGTTTTTCTCGGCTACTATGCCCGGCGCCATTCAGGAGCTGGCCGGCTCCATCCTGAAGCCGAACCCGGTGAAGGTGGCCGTTACGCCCGTTTCCAGCACCGCCGACACCATTACCCAATCGGTGTATATGGTGCCCAAAAATGACAAGCCCGAGCTGCTGGAGCACATTCTGCAGGATAAGGCCATCAAGCGCGTGCTCGTGTTTACCCGCACCAAGCACGGGGCCGATAAAGTGGTAAAAACCCTGGCTAAGGCCAACATTCCGGCCGAAGCCATTCATGGCAACAAGTCGCAGAACCACCGCCAGCGGGCTTTGTCCAACTTCAAGGCCGGCAGCACCCGCGTGCTGGTCGCCACCGATATTGCCGCCCGCGGCATTGATGTGGACGAGCTGACCCACGTAATCAACTACGAGGTGCCCAACGAGCCCGAAACCTACGTGCACCGCATCGGCCGCACCGGCCGCGCCGGCGCCGACGGTAAGGCCCTCACCTTCTGCGACGAGGAAGAGCGCGCCTATCTGCAAGATATTCAGAAGCTGATTCGCCGCCAGATTCCGGTGGTTTCCGACCATCCGTACTTCAGCGTGTTCGTAGTACCCGTGCCCCTCAGCGGCGGTCCGGCCATTCAGCGCCCCAAAGGCCCCGCTGGCCGGGCTCCCCGCCAAGGTGGCGGCGGACGCGGCGGCGAGGCTCGTCCGCCACGGGCAGCGGGCTCCGGCCAGGGTGCCGGGCGGGCAGCCGGCAGCTCTTCGGGACGCGGCGAGGCCCGGCCAGCCGCTTCGGGCGGCGTACGCTCCACTTCGGCTAATGCCAACCGCCCAGCGGGTGAGCGGCCCGCTGGCAGCGTCAATGGCGGCGGCCAGCGGCGGCGTTTCCGTGGCAACGGCAGCGGCCGGTAACAGCTACCGGCCGCAATAGCCACAATACTTCAAAGCAGCTGTCCGGACTCAGGGTTCGGGCAGCTGTTTTTTTATGGCCTTATACAGTGAGAATAACACCCAAGATGTCCTACCGGCAGCACCGGTACGAGAGTAGCGTTCAGGGTATCCGCAGTCTTTGAAACAAAAAATACTGGTTACGGCTTATTGAGATTCAAGCTGTTATTCTTACGTACTCAGTCCGCAATTTCTTCTGCCATGGCCCACAGCACTTTTCCCGTCATCCAGGCTCTGCGCGACACTGCCCAGCGCTTGGCTACCCAGGCTCCGTACCAGTGGGGCCATATGGGTAGCTGCAACTGCGGCCACCTGGCCCAGACCGTCACCCACCTAACCAAAGCCGAAATCCACAGCCGCGCCATGCAGCGCTACGGCGACTGGGAGCGGCAGCTACTCGACTATTGCCCCACCAGCGGCCTGCCCATTGATGAGACGATAGATGAAATGCTGGCCTTAGGCTTTACCCGCGCCGATTTGTCCCACCTGGAACGCCTTTCCGACCCGGCTATCCGGGCAGCCATACCGTTTGAGCGCCGCAACGCCATGCGCCACAACCAGCGCGACGACGTGGTACTCTACCTGCAAATCTGGGCTCAGCTTCTGGAAGCTCAACTGCTAAGCACTATTCAGCTACCGCTGGAAATAACATTCCCAGCGGAGCTGGTAGCGGCTCGTTGATTTCTTGGTAATTCGTTACCTGATTTCTGCTACGAATTACCCTAAATGCCAAAGCCCCGCCGACTCACGTCAGGCGGGGCTTTTTTTATAACATCGGGCAATCTTCAGTGTAGCTGGCTACCGCTTCCAGGGTTGGGAGCTATTGTGCGTTGCTACGCTGGGCCTCACGATAGAGTTCGGTACGGTGGCCACGCTTGTAGGCAGCATCAGCGTTAGGGTCTTTCTCCGGGTCTGGAGCTTGCTCACAGGACGAGAGGAACGACGAGGCACAGACGGCGAACAGGAAGAGCAGACGGGACTTTTTCATAGCCCAAAGGTAAGCACCGCCTCCAAAACAGCCAAGCATTCTGCTGCATCTCTTCCGGTCATTTTGCGGGTAAGGGATTCACACTCCTACAGCACAAATGTAATAAGCATAATCTAATAGTATCTATAGACTTAGCGCATACTCCAAAAATTACATTTGAAAACAAGTGTAGATATTGGCAAATTAAACTCTTCGTCCGAATAAGGCTCACTAAGCGCCCGTTATTGAATGATCTACCGTCTGTACAGCGGCAGCAGGCTCGATTCTGCTCAAGCTAAATTTGTTAGCCGGTACAGCGAGAAACACTATTGGCTTATTCCATCCTCAGACAGTGACAAGCCGCTTAGCAAATTTCAGGGCCTGAATCAGGTAGTAAAGCAGTTGCAACGGCGACCATTACAATTCCACTAATTTGAGATAAAACCTCAAACACTATGTGTGCTCAAATAGAAAATCACTGCTTTATCTAACAAATAGCAAGTTATTGAAAATAAGTATGTTATTAATGTCAATAACAAATATGTTAGCATTGAATCAAGCTGCAAATTAGTATAACTATTCAATCACCTGAAGCTCAGCAAAACAGTTATAAAAGACCTTGCTGTTCTAACAGGCACCGCGTGAGTAAAAAGCTTGTGATGACAGTCTGCCAAATTGCACTTACGATTTTATGGCACACCGGCAGTAGCTATAGAATGCTTGGCTACCTCCTCCTAGAGTTATTCCGGTTGATAGTCGCTAAAGGTACCATCCTGGTAAAAGATGACGATGCGCCTGATCTTCTTGCCTGGCGCCGCCAGGGCTGCTAGAGGCAGAGAACTGGGCATGGCGGCAGCATCCTGCCCAAGTGCCGGCCTTTCTTTGGCAGTCGGCGGGCTTGATATAGGCGGAATGACTGTTGTGGCCTGTTCCGCGGCAGTAGTGCTGACGGAGGCCTCAGTTAGGGGCAACGGCTCTACCGCTGGCACAGGCTCACTCTCGGTAGCGGGAGCAATAGCCGGGGCTTTCGCAGGCACCGTACGAATTCGTTTTATCGGTGCCTCTACTGCCTCGGGACCTGTAGTTGGCTGGGTGGGTGCTGTAGTTGGCAAAGCGCCGGTAGCAGCTACGGCAGCGGCCAGCATGGGCTCGATACCACTTAGCAACCATGGTAACGACAGATCCGGGAAAGCGCCGATGATTTTCTGCACTACCTCCAGGCTTGGCTTATTGCGCCCACTCAGAATATGGCTTACTATCGGCCGCGCTACTCCAATAGCATCAGCAAACTGAGTGGGCGTCAATTGCCGGCTCTGCAACAGAATTCTGATACGCTCAACCATAGCTAATATTGGACTGGATTTACAAATGTACACCTTGACACGAGGAAATCCACTTCAACTTACTATCATTACAATTGTAACAATAAGTTAAGCCTGATTTATGCCGGGGTACAAATGTATTCATCCAACTCGAGTCAGTTTACATTAGTAAAACAATTGTAATCTACTCTTCTATCCGCTTCATTCTCTAGGGAAGGAATGCTGCCCAGCCTGTAACAGGCCAGCACCGATTCATTCTTCGGCCCCACTCAGTCCACGTGGTGCCCACTAGCGGCAGGCTATAAAAAAAGGCTACTGACCGGGATGGTCAGTAGCCTTTGTGTTGGAGCTGCTCTGCTACCAGCTTCAGAGGTACCAGAGCCTAGTTGAAGTATTCCCGGGCTAGGGCCTTATCATGGTTGTAGATGTCATCCCGGAAATGAAGCTTGCCGGCATCATCAACCCAGGCCGTGAAGTAGACTAGGTACACGGGCAGAGTTTCCTTCAGCGCCACATACTTCTCCTTACGGTTGGCAATAGTATCCTGGATGGTTTGCATATCCCAACCGGGCTTGTTGCGCAGCAGATACTCAGCCAGCTTCAACGGCTCGGCCACCCGTACGCACCCGTGACTGAAGCCACGCTTAGCCTGGCTGAACAGCTCGTCGTGGGGAGTGTCGTGCAGGTACACATCGTTCGAGTTGGGAAAGATAAACTTCACCTCCCCCAGGTCGTTCTTCGGCCCCGGCCGCCGGCGCACGGTGTACTTGAAGGTCTCCTGCGAGATGCTCGACCAGTCGATGGAGCCCGGGTCAACGACTACTGCTTTCTTGCCATAGCCCTTCACCACCTCCATATCCAGGTGGTCGAGGTACGACGGGTTATTCATCAGCTTTGGCTTCAGTTCCTTCTCAATGATGCTCCACGGTACGTTCCAGTAAGGTGACAAAACCACGTATTCCATCTTGTCGCTAAAGACCGGCGTGGCGTTCATTGCCTTGCCTACGATAACGCGCATATCGAAAACTTCCTTGTTGTTTTCGATGACGTGCAGCTTGTAGTCCGGGATATTAACCAGCAGGTAGCTGGGTTCAAATTTCTTCGGCACCCAGCGCCAGCGCTCCATGTTGAGAATGATCTGGTCGATGCGGGCGGAGAGTGGAACATTCAATGCCTTGAGGGTTTCACCGCTCACGATGCCATCGGCTTTGAGGCCGTTCAGGTCCTGGAACTGCTTAACGGCTTCTACCAACGGGGCATCATATTTCTCTACCGGCGCGGCGGCGGTAGTAGTATTGGTAGTGGCCTGGACGGGCGTAGTGCTGGCGGTTGCCGGCTCCGGCACGGCCGGAGCGGCAGCATCAGCACCGAGCAGGCGCTTGCGCAGCAGAGCTACGGCCGGGGTAGCGTCACCGGGCTTGAGCTTAGTGGTAGCCGGCAGCGTGGGCCAGCCCCCGTTGCGCTGCAGGGCCCGGTACTCGGCCAGAGCTTTTTTCAACCGGTCATACTCCGGGTGTAGAGGCTCAAACTCATAGTAAGGATACGTGCTTTCCCGCTCCTTGAGAATGGTCATGAGAGCCTTATGCAGCTTAATTTTATTGCGCTTAACGTTCCAATCGATGTTTTTGACTTCACGCGGATTTACCGTGCCCCGATAAAAATCGGAAGCCCAGTTAAAGTAAGTACCTGATAATGAAACGTCTATTTCCTTTTCCAGCGCATTGCGCTTGGTCGAGTCCGACTGAGCCTTCTCAAGTTCGGTGAAGAGTTTATCAAAATCCTTGACTTTATAGTCGCGCGGGTCCAGGCCTTCGTCGGCGGCTTTGTTGATGACGCTCAGCAAGGTTTTGGCCTGGGGTACCAACTCGTGGTTGCGAAACCAGCCCAGGCGGAAGTCCCGCTCCCGGTAGAATTTCTTGCCCCACTCCAGCTGGTCTTTAAAGGCCGGCACAGCCTTCATGTAGCTGATGATGTAGGTACTGTCGAGCTTGGGCTGCGCGCCGCCGGCCTTAGTGAGGCCACCAGGCAGCGCATCCTGTATTTTTTCTTTCTGATCCTGGCTGCACGCCGAGCCCATCATCGTCAGGCTGATAAGCCAGAACAACAGGACGGTTAAGAAAGCAGGACGATTCGGTTGATTCATGTACGTAGGTCGTGGTGAGAAAGGCAGTAATGGTTGCTGCCGGTTCTGGTCGGGTAAGAATCGACCAACGTGCCGGCGCAGCACTCTGCGCGTTCTACTGCTTTCCGGTTGCGGAGGTTGCCGGCGAAGCAGAACTATGCCACGCGGCAAGATACTAGTTTTGCCGCTATTCGGTGCGGATTACGAGAGCAAACCCAGCACTTGGTTTGGCCTATATTTGCCGCCCGGCCCCGTTTCCCGTACAGCGAATTCAGTGTTCCGCTTCTTTAGCTTTCCTACCGATGTTTATTCCCGACCCCCACAGCCACGCCCGTCCTGCCGAAGTGCAGGTGCGCCACCTTGCCCTCGACCTGCAGGTTGATTTTGCCAGTCGGACCCTGCGGGGTGAGGCGACTTGGCAGCTTACCAACCACACCGGTGCCACGGAGCTGTGGCTCGATGCCCGCACACTTACTGTGGAAGCGGTATTGCTGGGCGGCCCCGCCGGCGAACTTACTACTTTCGAGCTGGGCCCCGACGACCCGGTGCTGGGCCAGCCCCTGCGCATCGACATCCATCCCGATACCCGGGTGGTGACCATTCGGTACCAGACTGCGCCCGAGGCCTCGGCCCTGCAGTGGCTGAGTCCCGAGCAGACGGCCGGCCGGGAGCAGCCATTTATGTTTACCCAGTCGCAGGCCATTCTGGCCCGCACCTGGATTCCGTGTCAGGACTCGCCCGGGGTGCGCTTCACCTACGAGGCCCGCGTGCGGGTGCCGGCCCATCTGCTGGCTTTGATGAGTGCCGAGAATCCGCAGCAGCTCAGTTCGGTTGGTGAGTACTCGTTTCGGATGGAGCAGCCGATTCCGTCGTACCTGATGGCGCTGGCTGTGGGCAACGTGGAGTTTATGCCCCTGAGCACCCGTACCGGTATTTACGCCGAGCCCGCCACGCTGCCCAGCGCCACCCACGAGTTTGTGGATCTGGAGAAAATGGTGGGTGCCGCTGAGGAGCTGTACGGCCCCTACCGCTGGGACCGGTACGATTTGCTGGTGCTGCCGCCCTCTTTCCCTTTTGGAGGAATGGAAAACCCTCGTTTAACATTTGTAACACCCACTATCCTGGCCGGCGACCGAAGCCTGACCAGCCTGGTGGCCCACGAGCTGGCCCATTCGTGGTCGGGCAACTTGGTGACCAACGCCACCTGGAATGACTTCTGGCTCAACGAAGGCTTCACCGTCTACTTCGAGCGCCGCATTATGGAGCGTCTCTACGGCCGCCCTTACGCCGATATGCTGCAGGTGCTGGGCCACACCGGCCTGCACCATACCGTAGCCGAACTCGGGGCCGACAGCAAGGATACCCACCTGCACCTCGACCTGGCCGGCCGCGACCCGGACGAAGGCCTCAATGAAATTGCCTACGAAAAAGGCGACTACCTCCTGCTCACGCTGGAACACCTGGTGGGCCGCGAAAAGCTGGACACATTTATTAAGGAGTACTTCGCCCGCTTCAGCTTCCAGTCGATGGACACGGTTTCGTTCGTGGCCTACCTGCGCCGCGAGTTGCTCGATAAAGAGCCGGGGCTGGAACAGCAGTTGCAGCTCAATGCCTGGATAAATGGTCCCGGCATTCCGGCGGTAGCGCCGCCGGTGTCGTCGGAGCGCTTCGCCGCCGTGGAGGCCGCGCTGCAAAGCTGGCAGCAGGGCACGCCGGCCGCAACCCTGCCCACGGTCGAATGGAGCAGCCACGAGTGGGTACACTTTCTGCATGGCTTACCAAAAAACTTAACCCAGGCCCAGCTGACTGAGTTGGACGTGGCCTTTGGCTTTACCAATTCAGGCAACGCAGAAATTCTATCGGCGTGGTTTCCGTTGGCCCTGGCGGCTGGCTACCAGCCCGCCAACGCGCCCGTGGAGCAGTTCCTGACCAAAGTGGGGCGGCGCAAATTTCTGGTTCCGATTTACAAGGCTCTACTGGCTACGCCCGGCGGCCCCGAGCAGGCCCGCAGAATATACGCGCGGGCCCGGCCCAATTATCACTCGGTTGCTACCAGCACTTTTGATACAATGGTGGGCCAAATCGTTTAACTTACTGCTCAGCTTCGGCGGGTATGGCGTGAACCTTGCTTGCCGGTGCAGAGTTATTTTCCTTTTGTTGTCATTAAAGTTGAGTTGTCGCGTTGAAAGCACCAAAACCTCTCGGGAAGTTAATTGCCATCGGGGGCAATGAAGACAAGGGTACCTACCCCAACCCGCGTACCAAGAAGAAATATTACCTCAACTTTTTTGAGTTGGGCATTCTGAAGCGCGTCGTCACGGAGTCGGGCAAAATCAATCCGCGTATCGAGGTCATCACCACCGCGTCTATGATTCCGGAGGAAGTGGCCAAGATCTACGTGTCGTCGTTTGCGATGCTGAATTGCCTGAACGTGGGTATTCTCGATATTCGCACGCCCGAAGATGCGCAGCAGCCCGAGTACCTGGCCCGCGTGCTCGAAGCCGATATCGTGATGATGAGCGGCGGCAACCAGTCGCGCCTGAAAATGATGTTCGGCGACAGTGAGTTTCTCCGCCGCCTAACCAACCGCTACTTCACCGAGCCCAACTTCGTCATTGCCGGCACCAGCGCCGGAGCCATGGCCATGTCGCACACCATGATTATGGGCGGCAGCGTGCCGGATGCACTGATGAAGGGCGCGGTAAAAATCGGTACCGGCCTGAGCCTGGTGTCCAGCGTCGTCATCGACTCCCACTTCGTGAAGCGGGGCCGGTTTGGCCGCCTGATGGAAGCCGTGGGCCTGCACCCCAAGCTCATCGGCATCGGGCTGGGCGAAGATACCGGGGTGCTGATTACCGAAGGCAATGTCATCGAAACCATCGGCTCCAACCTGGTCATCATCATGGACGGCCACTCGCTGCAGCACAACAACGCGGCGGCCGCCAAGAAAGGCACGGCTCTCTCCATGGAAAACATGGTGCTGCACGTACTGGCCAAAGGCAACACCTACGACATCCAGCAACGCAAGTTCTACGCCGACCGCACGGCCTACGCACCCGCACCCACCGTTTCGCCGGAGGCCTCGCCCGAAGCCCAGACGACCAACGCGTAATACTCGCCTGATTATCAAACGACAACGCCGACTCTCTCACTGAGAGCCGGCGTTGTCGTTTGAGATTTAGAGAAGCCAGAATGCGTTGTTTCTACTCCTTATATATATGGTGGCAAAAATCCGGTGAAATGAAGCAGGGCAGACCTGCCTTTTTTCCGCCGTTTTTGTGCGGGCCGGCGAGCGGGTTCGCCTAGTCTTTGTAAATACCCACGTAGAGGGAACCCTTGGAGCTGAGGCTGGCGCGGTACATCCCGTCGGAGTTGAAGGGCAGCGCAATCTGGCCGGTGCCGTCGATGGCCACCAAGCCCCCTTCGCCCCCAACGGGCGCTAGCTTATCGTGTACCACGATGCGGCAGGCTTCAGCTAAACTCAGGCTGCGGTATTCCATCAGGCAGGCAATATCGTGGGCCACCATGGCCCGCAGGAAAAACTCGCCGTGCCCGGTGCAGCTGATGGCGCAGGTGCGGTTGTCGGCAAAGGTGCCCGCCCCGATGATGGGCGAGTCGCCGATGCGGGAGTAGCGCTTGTTGGTCATGCCGCCGGTGCTGGTGGCGGCGGCCAGGTTGCCGTGCTGGTCGCGGGCCACAGCGCCTACGGTGCCCATCTTTTTCTTCGGATCTTCATCGACGAAAGCGGCGGGCTCGGCCAGCGGGACTTTGGCTTGGCTATGATCGAGACGCATCCGGCCTTCGGTCAAGGCTTCCTGGAGCTGGTCGTAGCGGTGCTGGGTGAAAAAGTATTCGGCGGGCTGCATGGCCAGGCCATATTCGCGGGCCAGTTCCTCATTGCCGGGGTAGGCCAGCAGTACGTGCTCGGTTTTCTCCATGACCAGCCGGGCAGCCCGAATCGGGTTCTGAATGTGGCGGGCACCCGTTACGGCGCCGGCGGCCCGGTCGCGGCCGTCCATCAGCGACGCATCCATCTCATGGTGGCCTTCGTGGGTGAATACCGCACCGCGCCCGGCATTGAACAAGGGGCAATCCTCGAGGCTGATGACGGCGGTTTGCACTGCGTCGAGGGCCGCGCCGCCGTGGCGCAGCACGTCGTAGCCGGTTTCCAGAGCGGCCTGCAGCGCTAGTCGATACTTCTGCTCGGCCTCGGCCGTCATCAGGGTGCGGGAGATGGTACCGGCACCACCGTGCAAGGCTAAGGCGAAGGGAAAATCCATGGGAGGAAGGAGTATTTAGAGGACTGAGGGCAAGATCGAAAGGCAAAGATACGCAGCTCAACGGTCCGGATTTTGGGCGGCTTCGGTAGCCATACCGCGTTTTTTTTCGTACGTTTGAAGGACCGATTTCCCCACTTAACTATTTTTTTTATGGCTTACGACGCTACCGGCCGCCTGCACGAGATTTTTGACGAACAGCAGGTGAGTGAGAAATTCCGCAAGCGCGAATTTGTGCTGGAAGTTCAGGATGGCCAGTACCCTGAGCATATCAAGTTCCAGTTGGTTCAAGATAAAACCGCCCTCATCGACTCTTACAAAGTAGGTGACGAGGTGAAAGTTACCTTCAACCTGCGTGGCCGCGGTTTCAACAAAAACGGTCAGATGCTGTACTTCACCAACCTGGAAGCTTGGCGCATCGAAGCTGGCACGGGTGGCGGTGCTCCCGCCGGCGGTGGTGGCTACAACCAGCAAGCTGCTCCCCGCGCGGCTGCTCCGGCTCAAAATCAGAACCCCAACCTGCGGGCTGCTCCCGCCGCGCCCATTGCCGGCGACGACGACAACGACCTGCCTTTCTAAGGAAAGCTAGTCGGGCAGAAGCCTGCTAACTGCACGAAACGGAAGCTGAAGCCTCGCACGGGACTTCGGCTTCCGTTTTTGTGTGTATATACTACCGGCCTTTCCAATCCGGTTCCAATAAAAAGTAAAACTTCCCGGTATCCTTTTATCGTTTAGCTACCGGCCCGCTACTTTCCGCCAGTTGTAGTGGGCTTTTTTCCTGGCTTCTCCCCTGCCCGCATGGCTACGCTTACTGATACTCACCGACTTGATGGGCAAACGATTCTTATTACCGGCGCATCCGGCGGTATCGGGCAGATTACGGCGCGGGAGCTGGCCCGGCGCGGGGCCCACTTGGTGCTGGTGTGCCGCAACCCCGAGCGCGCCGCCCACACCAAAGCCCTGATTCAGGAAGTAAGCCCCACGAGTGAGCCAGACGTTCTGCTCTGCGACCTTTCCTTGCTGGCCGACGTGCGGGTGCTGGCCGCCGAAATTGCCCGTCGTTACCAGAAGCTCGATGTGCTCATCAACAATGCCGGTATCATGCCCGGCCCACTCACCATTACCAGTGAAGGCCACGAACTGAGTTGGGTAACCAACCACCTGGCCCCGTTTCTGCTGACCAACCTGCTGCTACCCCTGCTAGAGGCGGCTGGTAGGGCCCGTATTATTACCGTAGCTTCGGAGGCTCACTGGCTGGGCGAGATTGAGCCGGCCCAGAATTTTCGCAATGCCCAGGACAAATACAGCTCCTTCACGGCTTATTGCGACTCGAAGCTGGCCAACATTTTGTTTACCAATGAGCTGGCCCACCGTCTGGAGCTGACCGGCATTACGGCCAACTGCCTGCACCCCGGCATCGTGGACACGGGGCTGGTGAATCCGGGCAGCTCGCGGCTGTTAAAGCTGATGTGGCTGCTGGCCCGGCCTCTAATGGTTACGGCGGAAGTCGGGGCGCAAACCAGCATCTTTCTGGCTACCGACCCGAAGGTGGCCGCCGTAAGTGGCCGCTATTTCAAGCGCAACAAACCCGCCCGAACTTCGGCCACGGCCCAAAACCGCGCAGAGGCCAGCCGGCTGTGGCGCATTTCGGCGGAGGAAACCGGGCTGGAGTAGCGCGGTTGTATCAATGCACGTAGAACCACTGATTCAAAACAAGCAGGGAGTTTCCGTATCACTAGCCGAACCATACCCATGTCGGAATTACAGGAACTGATAAAGCACGGCGAAGGTGAGCGGCTGGAATTCAAGAAGAAAACCACCCACCCAACCCGCATTTCCCGCACACTGGCTTCCCTGGCCAATACGCACGGCGGCCGGGTACTGGTGGGCGTCGATGATGACGGCCGCATTGTGGGCGTGCGCGACGCGGAGGAGGAAAAATACGTGCTGCGTCTGGCCGCCGAGCAATACATTGACCCGCCGATTGAACTGACTTTCAAGGAAATAGAGGAAGACAATCACACAGTGCTGGTGGTGACGGTGGCCGAAAGCAGCCGAAAGCCCCACCGGGCCCAGGTAGCCGAGGGCGACTGGCGGGGCTACGTGCGCGTGCGGGATGAGAGCGTGCAAACCAGCAGCCTGACGGAAAAGGTGCTGGAGCGGCAGGAGCCGCAGCAGTTCGAGAAAATCCCCCTCAACCGACACGAGCTAGCGGTACTGGAGTACCTGCGCAAACACCCGCGCATCACGCTGGGTCAGTATATGCGGCTCGGCAACCTGGGCAAACGGCGGGCCTACCAGACGCTGATTAAGCTGGTGCTGCACGGCTACATCCGGCACCACGACAAGGAAAAGGAGCCGTATTACACGCTGTAGAACCGGAGGTTAGATTATGTCGCCCCAGACGTTTTTTGGTCTGATTATCTACGACACGAAAAATCCCCGCCGTCTACCTGAAGACGGCGGGGATTTTTCATTCACTATAGGCAGCGCAAATAACTACTCGCTGCTGCTGTTCTTAGCTTTTTTCTTTTCGTCTTTGGCGGCCTTTTTCTCTTTGGTGGTTTTGGCCGGCTCCTTTTTTTTCTCTTTGCGGGCGTCTTGTGCTTTAGCCATGATGCAGAATGGTTTGGGTAAGAAAATGGACTTACAGGTTCCTAACGCAAGGTAGCGCGTCGGTGTTGTGCGGAAAAGCCTAAACCAGCGCGGGCAAATACCGCTCGCGCAGAATGCTCAGGTGGTGGCTTTCGTGGCCGGGAATGATGAAGAGCAGGGCCCGGACACTGGCCGGACCGCCATTGGCCCTGCCGGTGCGCTCCAGCTGGACGGCCGAAAACGAGTGGAACAACGACAGTGTGGCAGCCCGCACCGTGGCGTACTCCTGCAAGATGTCGCTCAGCGGCCGATTGTTGGCTTCGGAGTTAGGCACGTAGTCGTCCTGCTCGAAGCCGGGCAAATCGGTTTGGTCGTTGCGGGAGAAGCGCAGGGCGCGGTAGGCGAAAATCCGCTCGGTATCCAGCATGTGCACCAGCATTTCCTTGATGCTCCACTTACCGGGCGCGTAGGCAAAGCGCGCCTGCTCGTCGGTGAGCGAGCCTACAAGCTGGGTGAGCTGCGCAGGCTGCTCCGCCAGAATCTGCAACGGATCAGCTTCCTCGGGAATGTGGCGGATGTAGGTGTCGTAATAGGGCTGATACTGGCCGGAAACGGGCCGGGAGGTGGTTGACATGGGCGGAGGAGCTTGGTATCGGGGCGAAGGTAACCAACTTCCCGAGCTACGGCTGCGTACACGAGGCAATTATTCCTCCAACCTCTCTCCTATGTCGTCACTCGCCGAAAAAGGTCTTTCCATTTCCAAAAACGCGCTGTTCAGCGTCTTCATCAACCGCGCCGGCCGCCTGCTGGGCCGCCCGTTCAAAGTGGTGCTGGTACTCAACGAAGTAGCCAATAAGCTGGCCGACAAAAAAAGCGGCGACAACAAGTTCAAGCAGCTGCTCGACGTGATGCTGACCGTGGTGCGCATGGTGAAAAACTACGTCAGCGGCTCTTACCGCCAGATTGAAACCCAGACGATTCTCTCGGGCCTGGGCGTGCTGCTCTACACCCTTTCGCCCATCGACCTGGTGCCCGACTTTATTCCCGTAGTCGGTTTTCTGGATGATCTGAGCCTTATGAGCTGGTTTGTGGGCAGCTTCCAGGATGAAATTACCAAGTTTCGGACCTGGGAAGAAACCCACGCCGAGGAAGCCGAAGAGGCCGAAAAAGATCTGGTGCCCGCTGCCAAAGCCCTTGACACGACCAAGGCCTCGCCAGCTGTAGCCGAGCTGGGCCACTCGTAAAGAGCTAGCGGCGCGCCGCTTAGTATTGCCTCCGTAACTGAACCCCGATGCCGCGCGTCGGGGTTTCTTTTTTAGTGACTTTCAGATGGCGCTTAACCTTGCCGAAAAACCACGAAATTTGCCGGACCGCCCCGGCGGCCCGCCTTTCCCGCTCATCTACCCCTCTCCTATGCGCATTACCGCCCGGCTGGCGCTGCTGGCCCTCACGTTTCTTTCCTTTTTGCCCGTCGCCCGCGCCGATGAAGGCATGTGGCTGCCGTTGCTGCTCAAGCAGCTCAACGAGGCCGACATGCAAAGCAAAGGCCTCAAGCTCACCGCCGAGCAGATTTACAGCGTCAACCAGGGCAGCCTGAAAGATGCCGTAGTACAGTTTGGGGGCGGCTGCACCGGCGAAATCATTTCCGACCAGGGGCTGCTGCTCACCAACCACCACTGCGGCTACGGTCAGATTCAGCAGCACTCATCGGTCGAGAAAGACTACCTCACCCACGGCTACTGGGCCATGAACCGGGGCGAGGAACTGCCAAACCCGGGCTTGACGGCCACGTTCATCGTGCGCATGGAAGACGTGACCAGCCAGATTCTGGCCGGCGTGCCGACCAGCAACATCACCGAAGCCGACCGCGAAAAGCTGGTGCAGACCAACATTGCCCGCGTAGCCCAGGCCGCCGTGCAAAACACGCACTATCAGTCATTTATTCGACCCTTTTACAATGGTAACGAATACTATATGTTCGTTACGGAGGTGTTTCAGGACATCCGCCTGGTGGGGGCGCCGCCGAGCAGCATCGGCAAATTCGGCGGCGACACCGACAACTGGGCCTGGCCCCGCCACACCGGCGACTTCAGCATCTTCCGCATCTACGCCGGCCCCGACAACAAGCCCGCCGCCTACTCGCCCGACAACAAGCCCTTCAAGCCCCGCCACCACCTGCCCATCTCGCTCAGCGGCATCAAGCCCGGCGACTTTACGCTGGTGTTCGGCTTTCCGGGCCGCACCAACGAATACCTGACTTCCTGGGGCGTAGACGAGGTGTATTCCCTCTCGAACCCGGCTAAAATAAAGGTGCGCGACGCCAAGCTGCGCATTCTGGACCAGGACATGAAGGCCTCCGACAAAGTCCGGATTCAGTACGCGGCCAAATATGCTGGCATTGCCAACTACTGGAAAAAGTGGATCGGCGAAACCAGGGGTCTGAAGAAGCTCGACGCCGTGACCCGCAAGCAGGAGCAGGAAGCCAAGTTTACGCAGTGGGCCCAAAATGGCACCGAAGCCCAGAAAGCCGGTTTCGGCCCGCTATTGCCCCAGCTGGAGCAGCACTACCGCGCCGTGCGCGACTACACCCTGGCCCGCGACTACGTGACGGAAGTGGCCCTGGGTATCGAGCTGGTTTCGTACGCCAACAGCCTGCTGCCTTTGGCCGATATGATTGAGAAAAAAGCCTCGGCCGAAGAGCTGGCAACGGCCGTGGGCAAAGCCAAGAAAGGCGTGGCCGGCTTCTTCCGCAACTACACTGCCGCAACCGACCAGAAAGTGGCCGCAGCCCTGCTGCCCCTCTACGCCGAAGGCACCCCGCCCGGCCTGCTGCCCGCCTACGTGAAGAACCTACAGAAGCAGTACGCCAGCAAAACCGGCTGGGCCACGTACGTTAACTCGCTCTACAGTAAGTCGAAGCTCACCTCTGAGGCCAGTGCCCAGGCCGTGCTCGATGAAGTAGCCAAAGGCAACGTGCGCGCCCTCACCGACGACCCCGCCGCCCAGTTGGCCAGCGCCATTATCACCAACTACCGCGCCGCTATTTTGCCGGCCTACACCACCCACACCGACCAGATTGCCCTGCTGCAGCGCACCTATGTGGCCGGCCTGCGCCAGATGCAAACCGACCGGAAATTCTACCCCGATGCCAACTCGACCCTGCGCGTCGCCTACGGGCAGGTGGCCACCTACGAGCCCGCCGACGGCGTGAAGTACGACTACTATACCACCCTCGACGGCATCATGGAAAAAGCCGACCCGACCAACCCCGACTTTGAGGTGCCGGCCCGCCTCGTGGAGCTCTACAACAAGAAGGACTACGGCCCATACGCCCTGAACGGCACTGTGCCGGTGGCCTTTATTGCCACCAACCACACTACCGGCGGCAACTCCGGCTCCCCGGTCATCAACGGCCGCGGCGAGCTAATCGGCACCAACTTCGACCGGAACTGGGAAGGCACCATGAGCGACATCATGTTTGACCCCGACCGGGTGCGCAACATCACCCTCGACGTGCGCTACATGCTTTTTGTGGTGGATAAATACGCCGGGGCAGGCCACCTGGTGAAGGAAATGACGCTGGTGGGCGGCCCCAATAGTCCGGCCGCGCCCGAGCCCAGCAAGGAAGTGAAGAAGATGAAAGTGAAGCGAAAAGAGAAAGAAAAGGCCTAGCCGTTTTTCGCTGCCTGTACTAATACGCCCGCTGGAATGCTTACTTTCCAGCGGGCATATTTTTTTCTATTCATGAAACACGTATTTGGCATTGCTCTGGGCATACTCCTGCCCCACTTGCCCGGGGCCCCGAAACCTGATCTGCGGGCGGTAGAACAGGAAATTTTGCAGGAAGGGCTGACCTTGTACCAATCTGAGCGGGCCTCCTGGGTAGCCACCGATCTGCTGCTGGCCCAAAAGCCAGATATGAGCGGCATGGGTGGCTATTTGTCCTATATCGAGGGGGATTCTGTCCGCACTGTCTTCTTCCAGAAGCCCAGTCAGGCCGGGCCGCTATACGCCCGTTTTATTTTCAGCTTCGCCAAAAACACTATTGAGCCCCAAAGCGGGCACCTACTGGCGGGCCGCCCGGCCACGGCCACGGAGCAGAAATTATACACCGTGCGGCAACACGTCAATGAAGAACTTTATGAGCACAAAGTGCAGGGCTCGGCCTACGGCTTTCCACAAAACACCCGACCTAATATTGCCTTGGTAGAGCGCCGGGGTCACCTGAGGGCCTACGTCCTGACCGGCCCGCAGGAGGGCAGGGTTTTGCCTATTGGCAACGACTTTATGATGGAAATCGGACCAGACCTGCAAGTGCGCAGCGTAGAGCGTCTGCACAGGTCGTATCTGGCGCTGGAACTACCGGAAGGCCAGACGGTTGAAAGCAGCATCCATTCGCACCTGCCAGCCCACCCCTACATTACGGCCACCGATATTTGTGCCATGCTGTTGTATCAGCAGATTTTTCCGGCTCCTCAGCACACCGTAATAAGTCCTGATTATGTGTCGCTCTTTAACGCCCCGCAACAGCAGCTTACCATCATTACCCGCAAGGCTTTCGAGAAAATAGCGAAGCATAAATAGTCCTTGTCGGTCCTTCTCATTCTACCCGCCTCCTGCCTTTTGCATACCATTATCCGCCTCCGCCGCGCTACTTTTTTTATTTCCCTGAGTTTGCTCGGCGCGATGCCCCAGGCTCATGGGCAAGCAGCTACCAGCCCACTGGCTACTCCCTCACTCCTGCTGCGCCCTGCCGCCGTTTTCGACGGCGAAACCATGCACCCGGGCTGGGCGGTGCTGGTGGAAGGCGACAAAATAAAAGCTGCCGGCCCCGCCGCCCAAATCAGTACGCCGGCCGGGGCCCGCACCATCGAGCTACCGGGCCAGACGCTACTGCCGGGCCTTATCGAAGGCCATTCGCACCTGCTGCTGCACCCCTACAACGAAACCAGTTGGAACGACCAGGTGCTGCTCGAATCACAGGCGCTGCGGGTGGCCCGGGCCACGGCCCACGCCCGGGCCACGTTGCTGGCCGGCTACACCACCGCCCGCGACCTGGGCACCGAAGGTGCCGACTACGCCGACGTGGGTCTCAAGCAGGCTATTGACCAAGGCCTGATTCCCGGCCCCCGCCTGCTGGTGGCTACCCGGGCGCTGGTGGCTACGGGCAGCTACGGCCCCAAGCTCTCGGTAGATGTGGACGTGCCGCAGGGAGCCCAGGAAACCGACGGCGTGGATGGCATTGTGCGGGCCGTGCGCGAGCAAATCGGCCGGGGCGCGGATATCATCAAAGTGTACGCCGACTACCGCTGGGGCAAGGGCGAACCGTCGCGCCCCACGTTTTCGCAGGAAGAGCTGACCCTTATTGTGCAAACTGCTAAAGGCGCCGGTCGCCCCGTAGTGGCCCATGCCTCGACGCCCGAGGGCATGCGCCGCGCGGCCCTGGCCGGCGTCGAAACCATTGAGCACGGCGACGCGGGGACCCCCGAAGTTTTCCGGCTCATGAAGCAGCGCGGCGTGGCCCTGTGCCCCACCGTGGCCGCCGGCGACGCTATTTCGCAGTACCAGGGCTGGAAAAAAGGCCAGACGCCGGAGCCAGAGCGCCTCCAGCAAAAGCGCCTGAGCGTGCAGGCCGCCCGCAAAAGCGGCGTTGCTATTGTCGTCGGCGGCGACGTAGGCGTGTTCACTCACGGCGACAACAGCCGCGAAGCCGAGCTACTGGTTCAGGAATACGGCTTCGCCCCGCTGGAAGTGGTACAGGCCCAGACCAGTGGCAACGCCCGCCTTTTTCACCTACTCGACCGGGGCCGCATTCAGCCCGGGCTGCTTGCCGATCTGGTTTCCGTCGCCGGTGACCCAACCCAGCAGATTACCGCCTTGCGGCAGGTGAAGCTGGTCGTGAAAGGCGGCGTGGTATATACTTCCGATAAGTAGCATATGAATGATATTGCCCTGACCTCTGTCATTCAGAAGGCCCTTCCTCACTTCGTGACCGAAGATGCTACTGAGGACAGTGTGTATGAGTATCTCATTGCAGAAGGAGTTGAACCCGCAGTAGCGGACCGGATTATCATTTTTACGCCTACCACTTTTGGACGGGTAATGATGCGTCATCTGAAGCTTGTATTCCCAGAAACTTACCGAATTCAGCGTGAAAGCGGGGAATTATCTGACTCTCTTTTACTGAATTCAGAACCAGTTTTTCAGGCTGCCTTGAATCTAGCTAGTACGATTGCTAGTGCCCAAATCTGGGAGGAAGCGCTGCACTCAGAAGTAGCCTACTGGAGTGCAGAAACAGATTCTGTAAGTCAAGCACTGGTCGCAGGCTGCCCCGCGGCAAGTATTAAGCCCCAGGAACTGATTGTGCATTGGTACCTATAGCCGTATCCAAACAGGCACTCTATTACAAACCTTGCGCTTACCCCGGCCGCTCCACACCCAGCTGTTGCAGCTGCGTGGCATACTTGTCATAAATCACCCGCAGATCTTCGCCGTGCTCGCCGGCGTCCACGCCGATGCTGATGTTGCTGCTGTGGAAGCGGTGCAGGTGGCTGATGTGGGGCGAAATCACCGGCAGGTGCCCGGCCAGCAAAAACCGCACGTACAAATCCAGATCCTCGGCCATCGGCAGCTCTTCGTCGTAGCCGCCTACCTTGTCGAACAGCGCGCGGCTGTAGCACACGTTGCCCTGAATGAAGTGCTCGGCCTTGAAAATGGCCTGCAGCATGGCCAGTGGCGTCTCGAAGCGCCAGGCGTAGTAGTCCTCATTGGGCAGGTAGCGCCGGTCCTGGTCCATGCGCAGAAAATCGGCCACAAACCAGGGCTGCCGAGGGTGCTGCTCGATGAGGGCCGCGTAGTGGTAAAGGCAGCGCTGGAGCAGAATATCGTCGTCGTCGAGGGGCACGAGCCAGGCGTCGGCCTGGGTTTGCTCGATAAGGCGGTTGCGGGCCAGGCCGGCCCGCACTTTCTCGGGGTGGCTCCAGAAGCGCAGCGCCTGTGCAGGCTGGCTAGCGGCTTCCTGCAGCCATTCGGAGCTGCCGTCGGTGCTGCCGTTTTCGTAGATAAGGTGTTCCCGGGAAAAATCGAGCGGGGCGCTGATGCTGGCCTGTACGCTGGCTATGGCTTCGGGCAGATACTGGCGGCGGTTGTGGCTGGGGGTAATAAGGGCGAAATGCATACCCGGCTATTCTGGTTTCGGCGGCAAAAAGTTGCCTTAACAACCCATTAAGCCCAACTTTACCTTTCGGCCGGCGTTTAGCTACTACCCTATTTCCTTCGCATGGCTAAGTTCGTGGTTACCGTCCGCTTCCCCGATTCCTTTGATGAAGAGTTCATTGCGCTGATTCCGGAGCACCGGCATCTTATCAATGAGCTCATCGAAGCCAACATCGTGGAAGCCTATGCCATTAGTGCCAACCGCACCCGAGGCTGGATTACGATGAATGGCAGCAGCGAAGATGCCATCCGCGTCACGGTGGAGCAGTTTCCGCTTTACCGTTTCTTCGTGCAGGTCGAAATCGATGAGCTTTTTGTGTTCGACAGCACGGCCTCGCGTTTTCCCAAAATAAGCCTGAATTAAGATTAGAGTACCTTATCCGCAGCTCCGGCGCGGTTTTGGCGGAGGGCGTTTTTCAGACCTACTTTATCCGACGTTCTGCATGACCTCTATTCTCCGGTTTCCGGCTTTTGCGGCTCTCCTGCTCGCCGTTATGGCCGCCGCCCCGGCTCCCGCCGATAAGCCTACTACCGAACTCGTTATCAGCCGCCTTTCTGGCGCAATCGAAAATCTGAAAACCCTGCGCTGCACCGTCAAAGCCCAGGAGCGCCTCGACGGCAAATATCAGCAGGCCCGCTCGACGATGAAAATCATGGCCAGCCCGCTGAAAATCTACGTGCGGAATCAGAAAGGCGTGGAAGTACTGTGGGTAACGGGCCAGAACAACGGCGACGCCTGGGTTAACCCCAACGCGTTTCCCTACGTGACGCTCAATCTGGACCCGAAAGGCTCGGTGATGCGCCGCAACCAGCACCACAGCGTGCTCAACGCGGGCTTCGGCACCATTGCCGACCTGCTGCACGGCTCTCCCCTGCGTCAGGACCGCACCTACGAGCGCAGCTTCCGCTACACCGGCGACTCCACGGTGGCCGGCCGCGCCTGCCACGTGCTGCGCTCGGACTACCCGCAGTTTCGCTACGTAACCTACAAAACTACCAAGGCCGAGTCCATTTCACGCATTGCCGACCGGTTTGGCTGCGGTGAATACCGTATTGTGGAGCGCAATGGCCTCGCGGTAGATGAAACCGTGCCAGCCGGCAAAACCCTGCAGGTGCCCAACAGCTACGGCCGCCGCACCATCGTCTGCGTCGACCAGAAAACCTTCCTGCCGACCGTAGTGCAGGTGAATGACGACAAAGGCCTGTTCGAGAAGTTTGAATTCTCGGAGGTAATAGCCAACCAGCCGATTCCCGCCGCTGAATTCACCAAAGAGTACAAAGACTACAAGTTTTAGCGTCTATCCGGCAACTACTAAGCAAAAAAGCGGCGTTCCTGCCTAGGAACGCCGCTTTTTTGCTTGTTCTGTGCAAGCAATACCGTCTAGCGGTTGCCGCGCATGGCCTTCTCGATTTCGTCCCACATTGGGGCCGGAATCAGCTCCAGCTTGTTGAATTCACCCGCGCCGTTGAGCCACTCGCCCCCGTCGATGGTTACTACCTCTCCGTTGACATAGGCTGAGAAGTCGGACACGAGGTAGGCGGCCAGGTTGGCCAGCTCCTGATATTCGCCCACGCGCTTCAGCGGCACGGAAGCGGCGGGGTCGAGCTTTTCGGCCAGCGGGGCCGGAAACAGGCGACTCCAGGCACCTTCCGTCGGGAATGGGCCGGGCGCAATGGCATTGGAGCGGATGCCGTACTTGGCCCATTCTACGGCCAGGGAGCGGGTCATGGCCAGCACACCGGCTTTGGCGGCGGCCGAAGGCACCACGTAGGCCGAGCCCACCGAGGCGTAGGTCGTCACGATGTTGAGAATGGTACCGGGCTTCTTATCGGCAATCCAGCGCTTGCCAAAGGCCAGCGTGCAGTTATAGGAGCCGCGCAGCACAATGTCCACAATCACGTCGAAAGCCTTGTGCGAGAGGCGCTCCGTAGGGCTGATGAAGTTGCCAGCCGCGTTGTTGAGCAGCACGTCGACGCTGCCAAACTCATCGATAGTGCGCTGCAGCATAGCTTCTACCTCGTCATACTTGCGCACGTCGCACTGCACGGCCAATACTTTACCACCAGTTTGCTGGCGCAGCTCGTCGGCCGTCTTTTCCAGCACGTCCAGCTTGCGGCTGGTAATGGTTACATTGGCGCCCAGTTGCAGAAAATACGTAGTCATAGCGCGGCCCAGGCCGGTGCCGCCGCCGGTTACGACGATGGTTTTGCCTTGGAGCGCGTTGTCGCGGAGCATGGGTTGTGAGTAGGCTGGCATAGAAAAAGGAAGGAAGTGAAACGGGGATGGGAAAGCTGCAAGAACGGTATTTGTTGGCTTTGCCCACATAAAAAACGTGGAGAAGGATTTTTTACCACCTTTGGCATCTCATGACCGCCTCTACCTCACCCACTCTTCCCACTATTGCCGTGCTCGGCTGCGGCTGGCTTGGCCTGCCCCTGGCCCAAAGCCTGGTGGCCGCCGGCTACCCCGTGGCTGGCTCTACCACCACTCCCAAGCAACTGCTTACTCTGCGCGACGCCGGTATCACGCCCTACCTGCTGCGCCTTGGGCCCGATTTCAGTGCCACCGACGCCGATACTCTGCGCGTGATGCTGACCGGCGTAGAGGTGCTAATCCTGAATATTCCGCCCAGCAAAGCCGGCCCCGGTGGCTATCCGGCCCTGCTGCGGCCCGTGGGCAGCGCCCTGGCGGCGGCCGGTGTGAAGCACGTACTATTCGTAAGCTCCACGAGCGTGTACCCTGATGAGCCGCGCCGCATGACGGAAGCCGATGCCCTGGCTTCCGCCGAAGCCGCCTCCGACCTGCTGCGAGCCGAAGGCCAGTTTACTTCCCCGCACGGCCAGTGGCAAACCACCATAGTGCGCCTGAGCGGTCTGATTGGTCCGCAACGCCCGCCCGGCCGCTTTCTGGCCGGCCGCCAGCACGTACCGAACGGTGACGCACCGGTAAACCTGATTCACCTTCACGATTGTATCGGCTTACTTACCAGCATCATCCAGCAGCAAGCCTGGGGCTACACCTTTAATGCCAGTGCGGCGCAGCACCTGGTTCGGCGGCAGTTTTATCCCCTGGCCGCCCAGCAGTTGGGCCTGCCCGCCCCGGCTTTCCAGCCCGATTCGGCGGGGGGCAAAATTATCGACAGCACGTTGATCCGGCAGGTACTGGGCTACGAGTTTCAGCACGACGACCTGTTGGAAGCCTTGGCCTACTGCTAAACCACGGCGGGCTGGGCGGCGTGGCGTTTTCGGCACCGGTCTGTGGGTTATCTTTGCCGGGTGAACACAGGTAAAATGACGGTAGTAGTATTGGGAGGCGGCGCGGCCGGTTTTTTTGGAGCCATTGCCTGCGCCGAGGCCAACCCGGCCGCCCGCGTGCTGCTGATTGAGAAAACCGGCAAGCTGCTCGGCAAAGTGCGGGTGTCGGGCGGGGGGCGCTGCAACGTGACGCACGCCTGCTTTTCGGCCGCGCAGCTGGTGCAGCATTACCCGCGGGGCGGCAAAAAGCTGAAGGAGCCTTTCCAGCAGTTTGGCGCCCAACACACCGTGCAGTGGTTTCAGGCGCGCGGCGTGGCGCTCAAGACCGAAGCCGACGGCCGCATGTTTCCCACCACCGACTCTTCCGAAACCATTGCCCAGTGCCTGCTGGAGGCCGCCCACCGGGCCGGCGTCCAGATTCTGCTCAGTACCAGTGCCGAGCAGCTGGAGGCCCTGCCTGAGGGTGGTTTTCGGGTGACGCTAACCGGCACGCACGCCCAGACGCTGACGGCCCACCGGTTGCTCGTGGCCACGGGCGGCGTGCCCAAAACCGAGGGTTACAACTGGCTGCGGGCCCTGGGCCACACCATTGCCGAGCCGGTTCCGTCGCTGTTTACCTTCAACGTGCCTGAGTCGCCGCTCAAGGAACTCATGGGCGTGAGCGTGCCCCTGGCTCGGGTAGTTTTGGCCGGCGAAAAGCTCGAATACGAAGGCCCGCTGCTGATAACGCACTGGGGTGTGAGCGGCCCGGCCGTGCTCAAGCTTTCAGCCTGGGGCGCCCGGCGCCTGCACGAACTCAGCTACACCGGCACAGCCCTGGTCAGCTGGGTGCCAGCTTATAAGGAAGAAGCGCTGCGCCAGTGGCTGCAAACGTTCCGGGATGAGAATGGGAAGAAAGTGGTGCTGAGCAATCCGCTTTTTGGCCTGCCCCAGCGCCTGTGGCGGGCCCTGGTTGAGCAGGCCGGCATTGAAGCCGATACGCGCTGGAGTGAGCTGCCGGCCAAACCGCAGAACCGCCTGATTGAGCTGCTGCTGCGGATGCCGCTGGCCGTGCGGGGCAAAACTACTTTCAAGGAAGAATTCGTGACCTGCGGCGGCGTCGTGCTAGGCGAGGTAAACATGAAGACGATGGAAAGCCGCCTGCATCCCGGCCTATACTTCGCCGGCGAGGTGCTCGACATTGACGGCATCACCGGTGGCTTCAACTTCCAAGCCGCCTGGACTACCGGCTTTCTGGCCGGGCAGGCCATGAGTAAGTAATATGCAATAGTGCGGACCTAGGCCACCAATACTACTTTTTCAGTATCGGATAGTATTTATTTCAACCAGCCATTCCCGTTAGCCGCAACCCTAACTGCTTCTCGTCAGTAAAGAGAGACACAATTCCCGTTTCTACTACACCTAAATTTACTGACCCACTCTCATGGAAGCCAAAGCCACTCAAGCCCTCGCCAACGAACTCATTGAAACCCTGAAGGATGGCCAGAAAGGCTACGCCGAGGCAATGACCGATGTCGAGGACGCGGATCTGAAAGAGATATTCAAGAAGTACGCCGCCCAGCGCGCCAGCTACATCACCGAGCTCGAAGACCAAATGTTCAAGCTGGATCTAAAGCCTGAAGAGGAAAGCTCCGTTACCGGCACCATCCACCGCGCTTTTATCAACCTGAAAGGCATTGTGACCAGCAAAGACCGGCACAGCATTCTGGCCGAGTGCGAGCGGGGTGAAGACTATGCCAAAAAAACCTACCAAACTGCCCTCAAGGCCCAGGACCTGCCCGCCGGCCTGAAAGCAGTTATCGAAAAGCAGTACCAAGGCGTGCAGCAAGGCCACGATGAAATCCGGGACCTGCGTGACGCTTCGGCCAAGAAGTAAGCCATGCCCCGCCACCCTTTCTGGGTTGGCCGGACAAGTAAAAAGGCCCGCTGGAATCTCCAGCGGGCCTTTTTTATGCTAATTCAGTTCTAACTATTCGTCGAAGTCCTGACGCGGGCGGGGAGCCGGGCTGCCGCCTTCGCTGCGGTTGCCGCCGCGGAAGCCGCCGCCTTCACCGTCACGCTTGCCTTTGTAGCCGCCGCCGTAGCTGCTGCCACCTTCGCGGTTACCGCCTTTGTAGCCGCCACCGTAGGAACTGCCACCGTCACGGTTGCCTTTGTAACCGCCGCCGTAGCTGCTGCCACCCCGGTTGCCACCAAAGCCACCTTCGCGGTTGCCGCCGAAGCTGCCACCACCCCGGTTGCCCGCGTAACCACCTTCGCGACGCTCGCCAAACGGACGACGCGGCCGGTCATCACCGCCACCGCCGAATCCGCCGGGGCCGCGGGTGTTGCCTTCCTGCTGCGCATCGCCTTCCTGGCGGGGCGTAGCAATGTTGAACGATACCGGACGACCCTGAATCGAAGCGCGGCCCAGCTTGGTCGTGATTTCCTCGGCAAACTCCGAAGGCACTTCCACAAAGCTGAACTTGTCGTAGAGGGCAATATCACCTACTTTGCTGCCGGTCAGGGCGGTGTTTTCGGCAATCAGGTCCACGATGTCGCGCGGATGCACCCGGTCTTTCTTGCCCATCGTTACGAACAGGCGCGTGAAACCGGGGCGCACGGCCCCCTGCTGACGGCCGGCTTCGAGACTTTTCTCGGCCTGCTTGTCTTCCTTCATCGTCATACGGAGCAGAGCGGCGGCCACGTCGAGCGACGTGATATCCTCTTCCTGATCCAGCAGACGCTGCACGCGGGCTACGTATTTCTCCAGCTTGCCCTTCTCAATGATTTCTTTGATCTGAGCCAGGAACAGCGTGGTTTTCACCTCCGACACATCTTCGAAGGACGGAATCCGCTCCTGCTTGATGTTAGCCTTGGTGAAGCGCATGATGTCGCGCAGCTTGTAGATGTCGCGGCCACTCACGAAGGTGAAGGCTTTGCCCAGCTTGCCGGCGCGGCCGGTACGGCCGATGCGGTGTACGTAGTATTCCTCGTCGGCGGGCAGGTCGTAGTTTACTACGGCTTCCACGTTTTCCACGTCGATACCCCGGGCGGCCACGTCGGTAGCTACCAGGATTTCGAGGGTGCCTTTGCGGAATTTATCGAGGGTGTTCTGGCGCTGCTGCTGGCCCATGTCGCCGTGCAAGCCGTCGGCGAAATAGCCGCGGGCCTGCAACTCAGCCACGCACTCGTCGACCATGCGCTTCGTATTGCAGAATACGATGGTTGACTTGAGGTTGTACATGTCGAGGATGCGGGACAAAACGTCCTTCTTCATCGGGTTGCGCACCTCGTAGTACATCTGCTCGATGTTCGTAACGGTCAGCTCCTGGTGGTTGACTTTTACGATCTGCGGATTTTTCTGGTACTTTTTGGTGAGCTCCATGATTGGCTTGCTCATCGTGGCCGAGAAAAACACCGTCTGGCGTTCCTCGGGCATTTTGCTCAGCACAATCTCGATGTCCTCACGGAAGCCCATGTCGAGCATTTCGTCGGCCTCATCGAGGATGATCTTGGTAGCCTTATCCAGCTTCAAAGTACCCCGCTCCAGGTGGTCCATCACGCGGCCGGGCGTACCAATTACGATCTGTACGCCGCGCTCCAGGGCCTGGAACTGACGGTCGTAGCTCTGACCACCGTAGATCGGCACTACGGCCAGACCACGCTTATACTTACCCAGCTTCTGGATTTCACCCGAAACCTGCACGGCCAGCTCACGCGTGGGGCACAGAATCAGGACCTGAACGGCTTTGCTGTTCACGTCAACGCCTTCGATGGCGGGAATGCCGAACGCGGCGGTTTTACCGGTACCGGTTTGGGCCTGGCCAATTACGTCTTTGCCTTCGAGCAGGACGGGAATAGCGGCCGTCTGGATGGGGGATGCTTCTTCGTAGCCGAGGTCCGAAATGGCGCGCATCATCTCTTCCGAGAGATTCAGCTCTTCAAATTTTACTTTTTCCATGACTTTGTTTGATGGAATGGGAGACACTAGCTCTGAAAACAGCTTATTCAGCGACGTTCCTCTCCCACTCAACAACAACGACAAGCGACGGAAGCAACGGACGGAAGACGAAGGCGGCCAGCCTATTAGATTACTGCAGCCTATGCTGCGCGGAACATGGCCGTTCTCAATGCGGCTGCAAAGGTACGTATTTCCCGCGAGAAAAGATACGTAGCAGGCATTTTAGCTAACTCTTATTCCAAATTGAATTGAAAACTCGCCTTCCCGGGCTGGATAATAGTGTCCATGCTTCGGGGCGGCTAGTGATAACAGCTGGGCCGTACAACAAGTTCGGCACCCGAAAAACGTAGGCAGTAATTGCCTGACCGCGGCCTAGGTAGGTATAAACGCAAAGAAGCCTGCTTGCGCAGGCTTCTTTGTTTCACTTACGAGAAGTAAGTTGGTAATTAAACCAAAGATACCTTTACGGCATTCAGGCCTTTTTTACCTTGTGCAACGTCGAATTGCACTTTGTCGTTTTCACGAATCTCGTCAACCAAGTCACTTACGTGAACGAAGATGTCTTGACCTGACTCGTCGGATTTAATGAAACCAAAGCCCTTGGTGTCATTGAAGAATTTTACTGTTCCTGTTTGCATGTGGGTAAAGTATGGATGTCATTCAAGTAAAGTGTTCATGCAATCTGTCGCAGCTCTTTACAGAACGAATAGCAGAATAGATGAAGCCCGTTATCTTAAACTTGAACCAAATGTACGCATTTAAGATGGAACGGTTAGCCTTATTCTCCTTTATACCTTTGTTAGCTCGACCTTGCAAACCCATTAAGTGCCCTTTCCAGGCTTTAAATGCCCATTATTGGCCGATGAATTTCGAAGATTATTTTGCACAGCTCAACCGGTCGGGCACCGACCAAACCCGCAAAACCTGCCTATGCCCTACTGATACCTCCTACGCTCGGCGTCAGCTTTGCTGAGTACGCGCAGCTGAAAAGCGCTGGCTCGGGCAGGCGCCAGTCCGGGCCAGCGCAGCCCTCTACACTACCTTCCTTGGCATCCGAAGTCGCTCAGCGCAGTTATTGGCAGAGCAGGTTGGGCAGTTGTCGGGCCCCTTTGGAACGTTATTTCTGACCCCGGCGGCCGAATTGCGCCACGTTTGCTATTCGGGAGCAGTAGAATGTAGTAGGGTACGGCGAGCAAACCAACTCGCCCGGCAGCAACTCCCCGCCGCAGTTACAAGTTATAGCCTTCGTTGGGTAGCCTCTCCTATAGTATAGGCACAGCTAGCCGATCAATGTAACTCCTGAGGCAATAAGGCTCCTTCCTGATAAGTACCACAGCAGCTAGCTTCGTACTCCCCTATATGACCGACACTCCCGCTTCCTTCCGCTTTTCCCGCCTCCTCACCGTTGTGGCCACGGATATCGACGATCTGAACCACGTAAATAATGTGCAGTACGTGCAGTATGTGCAGGACACGGCCGTGGCGCACTGGCAGGCAGCGGTGCTGGCTAGTGAGCGGGAACAGTATATGTGGGTGGTGCTGGAGCACCGGGTGCGCTACCACAAGCCCGCCTTTCTGGGCGAGGAGCTGCGCTGCACCACCTGGGTGGGCACGGTGCGCGGGGCACAGTCGCAGCGCTTCGTGCGCATCGAGCGGGCCGCCGATGGGGTGCTGCTCTGCGAGGCCGAAACCCAGTGGGTGCTGCTGGAGCCCGCTACGCAGCGGCCCAAACGGGTGACGCCGGAGCTGGAGCAGCGGCTGCGGGAGGTGGTGTAGGGTGAGCTATAGTACTAATCCTACGTTTCTACCCCACCCAAGCTTTGCAAAGCTTCGGCAACTAGTTCCATCATGTCGGACTGGCCGGGAGAGGTAGCGAGCCACAGTAGCTTTTGGCCTTCGTACTCCATCTTGAGCAGTTCAATGGCCCGATAACGCGACCTTCTCAGCCAACTCACACCGATGTCCTTGGGATGAGTTAATAAGTAAGAATAATCTGGTGCATTATTGGCCGACGGTATTTCAGCAGGAGTGTTCAGTTTCCTACCGACGGTGAGACTAATTTCTATTTTGTGTCTTCTAAATACTTCTGCCAAGATTTCTTCTCCGGGAGGAAATTGCGCGGCAAACGCAAATGCAACTTTATGTATACCCATAGTATTAATCTTGGCCGCTATTATTGACGAACTAAGTTGCGTTCCGCATGATATCGACTACACCAAAAAAATGTAAGTCTACTAAATACACGTTAACACAAAACACAGGCTAGCACAGGGCAGTCAGTTTGGTTGCTAAAGGTACTTGCACCTCATTACTTATTCTTATCCCACCACTTGTATTCTATTCCTCCAAGACCTGGCAGAATATCAAATAGCATATTACGTAGAATACGACTTCTGTCGAAGGGGTCAGACCATATATCGAGCAAGCGACGACCCTCAGATTCACCTGTAAACAAGCTAACCGAGCCGTAGCGCCGAAGCTTACGGGTAGTAATGTCACAAATGGTTGGGTATGCCAGTGACCCTCTATAGCTATCAGGTTCCGCAGGTTCAGTTAGTTTATTAGACACTCCAACTTGCGGAGTTTGCTCCTGATACACCTCTAGGTGGATGTGGTATTTCTCAAAAACCCTCATTAAAATATCCTCCAGCGAAGGCCGGCGACCAGCAAATTCAAACTTGGTTATAAACAGGCTCATAGCAGAGCGACTTACAAGGTTATAGGGGGATTTTCTGAGTTGACTATATAGTGGTCAACCAGCGGCAATCTATGCATTACAGCCGGTTTGCCGACGCTTATCGAGTATCTTGCACCCCGCCTTTCCCTCCCGCAATGCCCGCCACGTTTCGCATCTATTCCTCTTCTGCCGGCTCCGGCAAAACCTACCAGCTGACCAAGGAATACCTGAAGTTGGCCCTGGGCTCCGAAGACCCGAGCTACTTCAAGAGCATCCTGGCCATTACCTTCACCAACGACGCGGCGGGGGAAATGAAGCAGCGCATTATCAGCGCGTTGCGCAGCTTTGCCTACCCTACCGAGGCCAACCAGGACGATACGCTGCTGCGCGATATTGCCCGGGAGCTGGCCGAGGATGGGCTGCTGCCGCGCCACGCCGAAACGCCCGAGGAACAGGAGCAGGAATTGCGGCGGCGGGCGGCGGCCACGTTTCGGCTGGTGCTCTACCACTACGCCGATTTCGCCGTCAGCACCATCGACTCCTTCGTGCAGCGCATCGTGCAGGCTTTCACGCGGGAGCTGGGCCTGCCGGCCACGTTTGAGGTGGAGCTGGACGGCGACGCGGTGCTGCAAAGCGCGGTGGCCCTGCTGCTGGACCGCGTAAACCGGGACCCGAATGCGGCGCTGCTCAGCCGCTCCCTGGCCGACTACGCCCTGAGCAAGGCCGACGAAGGCCGCAGCTGGAACAACCTGAGTGATGAGCTGGTGCAGTTCGGGCGGTTTCTGTTGAGTGAGCCGGTGCACGAGGCCGTGACGCAGCTACAGAAAATGTCGCTGCAGGACTACCGGCGGCTGCACGAGACGCTGCGCAAGCGCAAAGAAGTTATTGAGGGCAAGTTTCAGTTGGTGGCGTTGCAGGCCCTGGTGGCCCTGGAAACGGCTGGCGTGACGGAAGCCGACTTGTACCAGGGCAAAAACGGCATCATCGGCTACTTCACGAAGTGGGAAGAGCGGCTCTTGCCCGACAAAGAAGCCAACAGCTACGTGCGGGCCACGTTTGAGCAGGACAAATGGTACAGCGGCAAGGTAAAAACCGCCGCCGACAAGCAACGCGTGGACGCCGTGAAGGAGGAAGTGACGCGCTACTACCAGGAGCTGGAAAACCTGCGCGCCACGCTCCTTTCTGACTATATTCTAGTGAACGGGATGCTGCCCTACCTGTTTCACGTGTCGCTGCTGAGCGAGCTGAGCAAGGCTGTGGACCAGCTTAGCCGGGAGCGGGGCGTGGTGCTCATTGCCGAGTTTAACCGCCGCATTGCCAGCATCGTGCTACGGGAGCCGGTGCCGTTTCTGTATGAGCGCATGGGCGAGCGGTACGTGCACCTGCTCATCGACGAGTTTCAGGACACTTCCGTTTTGCAGTGGAACAACCTGCTGCCGCTGGTGGAAAACGCCGTGTCGACCGGCAACCTCTCGTTGGCCGTGGGCGACGCCAAGCAGGCTATTTACCGCTGGCGGGGCGGGGAAATGGAGCAGATTCTGCGGCTGCACAAGAACGAGACGGAGTACCTCTACGGACGCGTGGCCGACGAGGAGCTGCGCGGCCTGCTGCAGGACCGCTACTTCACCCTCGACCAGGCCTTGCAGGCCGAGCACCTGAATACCAACTACCGCTCGGCCCCGGAAATCATCGGCTTCAACAATGACTTCTTCGGGCAGGTGAGCCGCACCCACCCGCAGCTGCCGCTGGTGCAGGCTATTTACGATGAGCATTTCGGGCAACAGTCGCCCGGCGGGGAGGCTGGCCACGTCGAGCTGATCTTTACTGACGACGAGGCCCCGGCCCGGCGCTACGCCCCGGTTTCGGGCGCGTATACCGAGGAAATACTGCCCGGCGTGGGCGCCGCGGAAGTGTTTGACTACGAAGCCAGCACGCTTTACCTCACGCTGCAGCTGGTGGAGCAGGCCGTGCAGGATGGGTTTCGGCTCCAGGATATTGCCGTGCTCTGCCGCCGCCGCGACAGTAGCCGCCGCGTGGCCAAGTTTCTGAAGGAGCGCGGCTACGCCATTATTTCCGCCGATTCGCTGTCCCTCGAATTCGCCGAGGTGGTGAATCTGCTGGTAGCCTTGTTTCGGGTGCTCAACCAGCCAGCCGACACGCTGGCCCGGGCCGAAGCCTTGCTGCTCGTTGATAAGGTGGTGCGGCAGCTGGCGCCTACCCCGGCCCGGGCCCGCCACATTGCCACGCTGGCCAATGCCGAGCAGGCCCAGGGATTTTTCGATGAACTGCGGGAGCTGGGATACGACGTGCGGGAGCAGGAAACCGGCAACCTGGGCCTCTACGAGCTGACCGAGCGACTGATGGGCACTTTCGAGCTACTGGGGCGCAACGAGGAAAGTGAGTACCTGTTCCGGTTTCTGGACCTGACGCTGGAATACAGCCTGCGCTTCGGCAATAACCTCAACAACTTCCTGGCCTACTGGGAGCAGAAGAAAAGCTCGCTCAGCATCAACGCCCCGGCCGGCCGCGACGCTATTACCATTACCACGGTGCACAAGGCCAAGGGCCTGGCCTACGGAGTGGTCATCGTGCCCTTCGCCGACTGGAGCCTGACGCCCTACCGCGGCACGCTGCTCTGGGGCCAGCTGCCGGCCGATGCTAAGCCCGTGCCGGAGATGCCGCCGGTGGCCGTCGTCAGCCAGACGCAGGCGCTGCTGCGCACTCCCCTGGCTGAGCAATACACTGGGGAGCTGGAAAAGACGTTTCTCGAAGGCCTCAACATGCTCTACGTGGCCTTTACCCGGCCCCGCCACCGGCTCTACGTTATCAGCCGCAAGCCCAAGCCCACTAAAGCCGGCAAAGAGCTGGAACTGACGGAAGCCGCCGAGCCGGCCAAAACCGTGGCCGAGCTGCTGCACCGGTTTTTGGTGGCCAGCGGCGAGTGGAACGACGAGCGGACGGCCTACACGCTGGCCAACAGCCACGGCCTCGTGCCGACGCTGAAAACCCGGCAGGCCACCACTCAGCCCTATTCCTTGGCCAACCTGGACAGCGTGCCATGGGAAGAGCGGCTGCGGCTGCGCCGGCACGCCAACACGATTTTCGACTTCGATGACCAGCAGGTGCAGCGCGAGTGGAACCGCAAGCTGCACTATGCCCTGCGCCGCCTCGAAGTGGCTACCGACGTGGAGCGCGTGGCCGCCCAGCTCGTGGCCGAGGGCCTGGTGAGCAGCAAGGAAAAGCCGACGCTGGTGAGCCTGCTGCGCCGCACGGTGGAAAACCCGCAGCTGGCGCCCTACTTCAGCCCGGCGGTAGCCGTGGAAACCGAGCGGGAAATACTGGTGGGCGGCACCCGGCGGCAGGATTACAAGCCTGACCGTATCGTGTTTGAACTCAAGGCCGGGACGCTGGCCGGCCGGGTTACGCTGCTCGACTTCAAGATTCCGCCGCCCGAAACCCAGCACCGCCGCAACCTGCAGCAGTACGCGGGCCTGTTTCGGCAGCTGGGCTACGCCGAGGTGCAGTGCGTGCTGTATTATTTCGAAACGGAAGAGGTAATTATCTTCTAAGGCAGTTGTTCTCCGCCTAAGCCCAGCACTGGGTAGTTACCGAAGCCGCATGAACTTCTTATTATACTGCCGCACGGTTTGCCATTGCTGCTTGCTCCAGCCCGTGGCCTGGTTGGCCGGCGCTACGGAGTCGCGCAGGGCGCTGGTTATCTTGGCCGCGCCGGGCCCGCCTGTGAGCGGGTCGGTGATGCGGAAGTAAACGCTGTCGGCAGTGGCTTTGGCGACTTGCATCAGGGTGTAGCGGCCGGCATCCAGGGGCATCAGGTACACGGCGCCGGCCGTGGGCAGCGCGGCTGGGGCGGCCTCTTCTGCCACCGGAGTGGGGGCCGCCGGAGCAGAGTCCGCAGGAGCAGCAGACGCAGTGGCTCGGGAGGTTTTGCGGCTAAACAGGCCCACGCCAATAATAAAGAGCACGCCCAGGCCTAATAGAATCAGCGCCAGATAATTGCTCACCGGTAGCTTGGCGCTGTTTTGCAGGGTGGCCACTGGCGCCTGATACGCGGCGGGCATTTCCCGTTTTTCCAGCGTCTGCTTGCAGTGGCTGCAATGGGTCAGACTGAATTTGCCCAGGGGAATCAACGGAATCCAGAAGACGTGAAAGTAGCGCGAGAAGACGGTGGCCGTCACCGAATCTGGTGTGCCGCAGTAGGCGCAGGCGACACCTGGCAAAAGGGCCGCCGACACCCGGCTTTGCCCGAGTCCGAAGAAAAACAGCATAGAGAAGAATGACTAATATGTAAACAACAAAGGCGTTAGCAGCCTCCAAACCCGGTTATGCACCAGCTTCGGAGCCTACTAACGCCTTCTTTTGGCAAAGGTTAGTGACGGGCCGGACTACTTGGCTACCGGCTTGGCAAAACCGTCTTTAGTGGCCCGCTCGGTCACGACGGCCATGCGCTTTTCTGTATCGGGGTGGGAGGAAAACAGCTGGGCGCCCTTCGAGGCCTTGCTCTGGCCGCCTTCTTCCGACAGTTTCTGGAGTTTGCCGAAAGCCGAAGCCATGTACCACGGATTAACTTTCTGGGCTTTCAGCAGCTCGTAGCCGTAGCCATCGGCGCTGCTTTCCTGCGCCCGCGAAAAGGAGGCATTGGCCACGGCCTGGCCCAGGTCGCCGAGCTGCGAGTCGCTGAGGGCCGCGCCAGTACCTCCCTGCGACGACACGCCGTCCTTGAGGGCCGAGCTGAGCAGCGCCGTGCGGAAAGCGTCGCGGGAGTCTTTGTGCTTCACGTGCCCGATTTCGTGGCCGATTACGCCCAGCACTTCCTGGTCGGTCATCAGGTCGAGCAGGCCCGCGAATACCCGCACGCTGCCGTCGGCGCAGGCAAAGGCATTCACGTCTTTCACCAAGTACACCTTGTAGTTCATGCTCATGCCATCGTAGCTGCCCAGGTTGGCAACCAGCTTTTGTAGGCGCTTGGCCAGCGGGTGCGTAGCGGGTGCCACGGGGTTGTTGGCATCCATCCAGGTCACGTATTCGCGGGTGTGCTCTATCACCTCTTCGTCGCTGAGCGTGACGGCCTTAGCAGCCTTGAGGCCCGCGCCAATCGTCTTGGTATTGAGCTTGATTTGGGCCTGAACGCCGGAGAAGGCGGCGGTAGCCAGGCACACGGCGACGGTAAGGAATTGCTTTTTCATCAGAAAGGGAAAGGGGGAATGGTATTAGAAAATCTTTATATATGAATTGCGAAAGAACGTGAAGTGGGCAAATATGTTCGCCGCTGCCAGCTTTCGTACTTTTAGTGTTCACCCCTGCAGGGTTATTCTGCGCGTATAAATCCATCCTTCGCCTCTAATAATGCGCAAAAATTTAGTATTTTAGCCGCGCCAAAAAAATTAGCAATCCACTGCCATGCCATCTGATAAACGCCAGGCCGCCCTCGGCTTCATCTTTATTACGCTGCTGCTGGATGTCATTGGCTTTGGCATCATCATTCCGGTGCTGCCAAAGCTCATCAGCCAGATGATTGGCGGCTCGCTGAGCGAGGCCTCGAAGTACGGGGGCTGGATGATGTTTGCCTTTGCCAGCATGCAGTTCCTGTTTTCGCCGGTATTGGGCAACCTCTCCGACCAATACGGCCGGCGGCCGGTGCTGCTCACGGCCCTGTTCGGCTTCGGCCTCGACTATCTGTTTCTGGCCTTCGCGCCGTCTATCGGCTGGCTGTTTGTGGGGCGCATCATTGCCGGCATCACCGGGGCCAGTTTCACCACGGCCTCGGCTTACATTGCCGATATCAGCACCCCGGAAAAACGCGCCCAGAACTTTGGTATGATCGGGGCCGCCTTTGGTCTGGGCTTCATTATCGGGCCAGTTATCGGGGGCACGTTGGGGCAATTCGGGCCGCGGGTGCCGTTTCTGGTGGCCGCCGGCCTCACGCTGCTCAACTGGCTCTACGGCTTCTTTATTCTGCCCGAGTCGCTGGATGAAGCTCACCGCCGCAAGTTCGACTGGCGCCGGGCCAACCCCATCGGCTCGTTGCGGCAGCTACAGAAGTACCCGGTTATTCTAGGTATGGTGGGCTCATTGGTGCTGGTTTACATTGCCGCCCACTCCACCCAGAGCACCTGGTCGTACTACACGATGTACAAGTTTCACTGGAATGAGGCCTGGGTGGGCTACTCGCTGGGCGTTATCGGGGCTCTCACGGCCCTGGTGCAGGGCCTGCTGATTCGACGGCTCAACCCGAAGCTGGGCCCCAAACGCTCGGTGTTTATTGGTCTGGGAATGTACGCGCTGGGCTTTCTGCTGTTTTCCGTGGCCCCCACCGGCTGGTCGATGCTGATTTTCCTGGTGCCGTACTGCCTGGGCGGTATTGCGGGGCCGGCGTTGCAGGGCATCATGTCGGGGCAGGTGCCGGCCAATGAGCAGGGCGAGCTGCAAGGCGCTTTGACGAGCCTGGTCAGCCTGACCTCCATTGTGGGTCCGCCGCTGATGACCAATCTATTTTCCTATTTCACCGGCCCCAAAGCACCAGTGCATTTCCCCGGCGCAGCCTTCCTGACGGGCGCCATACTCACGGTGGGCAGTATGCTGCTGGCTATGAAGTCGCTGCGGCACTATGTGGCTCCGGTAGCCGTACCGGAGCCGGAAGTAGCCGTGAGCCACTAACAGTTTCAGAGTGCGGCAGCTTTACCAGTTCAGAAATTCCCTCACTTTGGGATGCGTGAGCAGCTTGTAGAGCAACAGCAACGCGCCGGCGACTTTGAGCACCGTGCCAGCTATGAGCAGCCCTGAGCCACCGGCCCAATGCTGAATTTTGAACAGCGCGCCCACGAAATCGACGCACAGGCCCAGAACTAATACGATAAGTGCGTGCTTTGCTTTCATAAGGTAAAGACTACTTCCGGGAACCACCCGCCGGAGTACAATATTGGGGTATTATTTCCAGCTGGCACCCGGCTTTTTCTTCGGCTCACCACTTTCCGCCCGCTTCGTTCGTTCTAAAATCTATGCCGCTCGTTTCTGATTCTGCCACCCTGCCCATCACTACCACCGACTCCTTTCTGAGCCAGGCAGCGCGCGACTTACTCACGCGCTTTCCCGGCTCGGCCCTCTCGGATCTGGTGGTGGTGGTGCCCACGCGCCGGGCGGTGGTGTATCTGAAAAACGAGTTGAGCTTGGCCGCCGAAGCCGGCTCGGCGGTGTGGAGCCCACGCGTGGCGGCCATGGAAGACTACATGGTGGAGCTGTCGGGCGTGCAGGTAGAAGAGCCCATTGCCCTGCAACTGATACTCTTCGACATCCTGCGCGGCATCGACGCCAAGCTCGACTTTGACCAGTTCGTGGGCTGGTCGGGGCTGCTGGTGCAGGATTTCTCCAACCTCGACCAGAACCTGGCTTCGCCCGCCAAGGTGTTTGAGTACCTCACGCAGGCCAAAGCACTGGAACGGTGGCAGCTGGCCGAAACGCCGCCCGAAATCAGCACGACGGCCGCCTACTTCCGCTTCTGGGACGACCTGGAAAAGGTGTACTGGCAGCTGCGCCGGCGCATGGAGCAAACCCACCTGGCCTACCCTGGCCTGGCCTACCGCCTGGCCGTGAACAAGGTGCAGAAGCGGCTGGAGCAGGAAGAAGCGCTGCCCCACCACGTCTTTCTGGGTCTGGGCTCGTTGTCGCGGGCCGAGCAGCGCCTGATTCAGCTGCTGCTCAAGGAAAACCGGGCCGAGGTGCGCTTCGACGGCGACGCGTTTTACCTGGAAACCGACTCGCCCAACCGCGCCGGTCAGCACCTGCGCCAGTACCGCAAAAACTGGGAGCTGCCGGCCGAGGCCTTCGGCGACACTGGCACCGGTATGCCCAACCTACTGCGGACACTGGAGCGCGAAATTCAGTTTGTGGGCGTGGCCAACGCCAGCATGCAGGGCAAGGTAGCAGGGCAATTGCTGGCCGCCGCCCGCCGCGAAAACCCCGCCGCCAAAGTAGCCGTGGTACTGCCCGACGAAACCCTGCTGCTGCCCGTGCTGCACGGCCTGCCGCCCGAGGAAGTGCCCGAATACAACGTCACGATGGGTTTGAGCTTCCAGAGCACGCCGCTGTTCAACCTAGTTGATCTGCTCTTTGAGGTGCACCTGACCGGCATTCGGGAGGGCAGTGCGGAAACCGGCTACGGCGTGCCGCGCTACCACCATCTGGCCGTGACGAAGCTGCTGGGTCACCCGTTTCTGCGCCGCTACCAGCAATGGCTCGACAAGCAGCCAAACAAGAAATACCACGGCCTGCTCGACCAGATCTGCCAGCAAATCGTGAAGCGCAACGCCGTGCTGCTGCCCGCCACCGAGCTGGTCGAGCTGGGTAAGCAGCACCCGCTGGTGGAGGCGCTATTTGCCACCTGGGACACCTGCGACGACATCATTGCGGCCTGCTACACGCTGATTGATCTGCTCAAAAAAGCCTACCAGGATAAGCATTCGGCTATTGAGGCCGAGTATCTGTTCCTGTTCTACACCCTCGTCAAGCGCCTCGACTCGGTATTCGACTGCCGGGAGCAGCGGCTGTCGGTGCGCTCTTTCCGGCGGTTTCTCTACGAGCAAATGACGCGTACCCGCCTGCCCTTCAGCGGGGAGCCCATTGCCGACGTGCAGGTGATGGGCCTGCTCGAAACCCGCGCCCTGGACTTCGACCACGTCATTATTCTGAGCTGCAACGAGCGGATATTGCCCGCGCCCAAAAACAACTCGTCGCTGTTTCCCTACGACGTGCTCACGCAGTTTAAAATGCCCACCTACGCCGACCACGAAGCGGCCACGGCCCACCAGTTCTGGCGGCTGCTGCAGCGGGCCCGGCGCGTAGACTTATTGCACGTGCTGCCCGGCGGCGAGGGTGCGCGCACCGGGGAGCGAAGTCGGTTTCTGCTCCAGATTCAGAACGACCTGCTCCCCCAGAGCCCGAATCTGACCCTGCGCGACCTGACGGCCACCGTGCTCGACGACGAGCAGCCCGGCACGGCCGCCCGGCGCGAGTACGGCGGGGATTTGGTGCTGGAAAAAGATGCCGAAATGCTGGCCGCTTTGCGCACTCTGCTGGAAAAAGGCCTTTCGCCCTCGGCCCTGAATCAGTACCTGAACTGCTCGTTGCAGTTCTATTTTGCCCGCATTGCCAAGTTTCAGGAGGCCGATGAGGTGGAGGAAAAGCTGGGCGCCGACAGCTTCGGCACGGTGGTGCATGAAACGCTGGAAATGCTGTTTAAGCCCTTCGTGGATGGTCAGAAGGCCATTACGGCCGGCGATATTCCGGTGCTGGTGCGCCTGATTCCGCAGGAGCTGGAGCGGGCCCTGCGCCACGAGCAGGATGAGCGCCACGCCCGGCCCGACGAAGGGCTGAACCACGTGCTGAGCCAGGTAGCCGCCCAACTGGTGCGGCGCTACCTCGAAGGCCTGCTCGAAACGCCCGGCGCCTTGCCGCTGCGGGTGGTGGCGCTGGAAAAAATCCTCGACTCGAAAGTGCCGGTGCTGCTGGCCGATGGCGACACGCTGGAGATGATAGTGTTTGGCTACACTGACCGCCTCGACGAGCTGCCCGACGGCCGCCTGCGCGTGGTCGACTACAAAACCGGCCTCGTGCAGCCCTACGACCTGAAGCTGCAGAAGCGCGGCGACGATGCGGCGGCAGCTACCGAGCGGCTGCTGTCCGACGCTACTTCCTCGGCCGACAAGGTGCGGCAGCTCTGGCTCTACCGCTTCATGTTGGAGCGCACCGGCCGCCCCGCCGCCGATGCCGCCATCATTTCTCTGCGCAACCTTGCAGCCGGGCCTATGACGGCCGACATGGCGTTTCTGACGGAAGACGGCACGTCCTTCGTGCAGAAAGGCGAAGAGCTGCTGGCCCAGTTTGCTCGCAAGATTCTGGACCCCGCCGAGCCCATCCGCAAAACCGACGACCTGGACCGATGCCAGTATTGCCCCTACCGGGGCATTTGCGCCCGGTAAGCTACCTGCCTTTTCCCATCTGTCATCCTGAACGGCGCGAATTGGAGTGAAGGACCTTCCTCGCCTACCCACTGCCGCTTACTGCCAACGTACCAAAACCTTTCACTACTCACGCGGCAAAGGGCTTTTTCACATTTACTTGGCCTTATCACTGAGGTGAGGAAGGTCCTTCGCAGAGCTCAGGATGACAGACCGGCTGATGACAGATGGGAGCAGGAATGCTACTTTTGCTTACTTCACTCTTCTCTACTCCCACAAAAAAGAAATATCATGGACGAATTCATGCAGGCCGCCATCGACGAGGCGCGCCAGGGCCGCCAGCAGGGCGGTATTCCCATCGGCTCGGTACTGGTGCGCGACGGCAAAATTGTGGCCCGGGGGCGCAACAAGCGCGTGCAGGAAGACAACCCCATCAAGCACGGCGAAATGGACTGCCTCTTCAACGCCGGCCGCCAGCGCAGCTACCGCGACACGGTAATCTATACTACCCTGATGCCCTGCTACATGTGCGCCGGCACCATCGTACAGTTCAAGATTCCGAAAGTGATGGTGGGCGAGTCGCGCACGTTTGGCGAGTCGCGGGCCTTTCTGGAAAGCCACGGCGTAGAAGTCGTGGACTTGGACCTGCAGGAGTGCGTGGACATGATGAACGAGTTCGTCGAAGCCGAGCCCACGCTTTGGAACGAGGATATTATGGAGCTGTAAACCAGCTTTTCAGGAACAGAAAGCACGTCATGCTGAGCTTGTCGAAGCATCTCTACCGCAGTAGTAATCAATTTTACCATTGCACGCGAGATGCTTCGACAAGCTCAGCATGACGTGCTGCTTTTTAGCCTAATCCTTACTTATTTCAACTCGCTCAGCCGGTCGGCCAGGGCTTCTATTTCAGCCCGTTTCACCAGCACCTGCAGCCAGTCGGCGGGAATTTGTGCAGCGCCATAGTAGAGCCCGGCCAGGCCGCCAGCCACGGCGCCGGTGGTATCGGTATCGTCGCCGAGGTTGACGGCCGTGAGTACCGTATCGGCGTAGAACTGCCCGCGCAACAGGCACCACAGCGCCGCTTCCAGGGTATGCACCACATAGCCCGACGAATGAATATCAGCTTCCGGGATAAGGGCCAGCTGCGCATCCAGCACCCTGGTAAAATGGTGAATTTCCTTGGCCAGCTTCGGCAGCAGTGCGGGGACTACTTCCCGCAGCAGCTGTTGGTGAGCCTGAGCCAGCGTAAGGCCCTGTACCAGTCCCCAGGCCATTTCTAGATAGAGGTAGCAGGCCAGCGTGGAGCGGTAATGGCCGTGTGTGGGGCTGCCCACGCGGTGCGTGAGGCGCTGGCGCTCCGCGGCAGCGGCTTGCTGCCAGAGCGGATGAAATACTAACGGCAGAATCCGCATCAGAGCCCCATTGCCGTTGTCGTAGTTGCCCTGGCCGCCGGCCTTTTCGGGAGCTACACCCGCCCGCAGTTGCGCAATAGCAGCCCGCGTGGCCACGCCCACGTCGAATACCTGGCCGTGGGGCGTCCAGTAGCCGAAATCCAGCCAATTGATAAAGCGCCGGCTCAAATCGTGCGTATCAATGGCATAGGCCCCGATTTTGGCCAACGACTCGGCCAGGCAAAACGTCAGCGAGGAGTCATCGGACCAGGTGCCAACGGGCTGGTGGTGGGTGCCGTACTCGCGCATGGAGGCCACCGGGTCGAGGCGGCGGCGGGCCCGGCTTTCAAACTCGACGGGCACGCCTAGCGCATCGGCTACGGCCAGGCCCAGCAACGCACCCCGGCATTTATCAGCGTCCATAGAAACAGAGTATTTTCGGCAAAATAGCCGGGTTTACCCCAAACTACCACATAATCGTGTGGGGCAACCAGTCGGCACGGCAAGCGCGCAGGCCTTACCTTTGCCGGATGAACGATGCATCCCCGCTTTCCGCCGCCAAAAAGTGCCCCCACTGTGGATTCTGGTCGCCGTGGCAGCAGAAGTCGGATGATTTGTGTGAGCGGTGCGGGCAGCTCCTGGACCCGGTGCGCAACCGTAGCGAGCAGCGGCGCGAAGAGGAAGCCAAAGCGCCCCTGCCCCAGTTCATGATGATTGAGATAAAGCCCGAAGACAAGGGCGTAGTGCGGCTTTTCAAGCAGATGGTGCGGAGCGGACAGCTGGCTTTTGCCGCCACGGTGTCGTTCATTCTGTGGTTTCTCACGCTGGCGGCCGGCTAAATGCAGCTGCCCCGCGAGTTTGGCCGGCCGGCGTTCTGGCTGCCGCTGCTGACGTACGTGCTCTACCAGTTCAACGCCCGCGTCGGGCACTGGCCGCTGCCGCCGCTGCTCACAGCCTACCTCTCCGATTTGCTGGCCATGCCCGTCATTCTGACTCTGGCCCTGGTGGTGCAGCGCCGCTGGGTGCAGCGAAACGCGGCTTTCGTTCTGCCCGATTCGTGGCTGCTAGGGGCCTGGCTCTACGTGGCACTGTGGTTTGAGGTGGCCCTGCCCCTGCTTTCGGCCCAGCACGTGGCCGATCCGCTCGACGCGGTGGCGTACGGCCTGGGCACGCTGTTTTTCCGGTGGCAGCTGAACCGGCCAAGCTAAGCCGTTCCGAACCTTCCCGTGTCGCCTGTTCGTACAAGCGGGCTTAGACCTGACCGGCAACTGCCGCGGCCAGCCTTATTTGAGCACTTAACTCCCGGGCATGTTCACTGATTTGCAGCGCGTTCTGAATACCTACTGGCAACAGTTCCTCTATATTTCCCCCAAGCTTCTCATTGCCTTAGTCGTCCTGATTCTGGCCATTTTCGTGGCCAACCACCTGAGTAGCCTGCTGGGCGGCAAGCTGCGGGCCAAGTCGCACGACCCGCTGATGGCCGACTTCCTGACCCGCTTCAGCCGCTGGGCCCTTATTCTGGCCGGCCTCGTGCTGGCCATGGAAGTTGTGGGCCTGTATGCTATAGTAGGCGGCTTGGTGGCCGGCGCGGGCCTGTCGGCCTTCATCGTGGGCTTTGCTCTGAAGGACATTGCCGAAAACTTTCTGGCCGGCGTGGTACTGGCCTTCAACCGCCCGTTCCGCATTCACGATACGGTGCAGATCAAGGATCTGGTGGGCAAAGTCGAAGACCTGAGCTTACGCGTAACGCTGATAAAAACCTTCGACGGCAAGCACATCTTTCTGCCCAACGCCATGGTTCTGCGTGAGCCGCTCATCAACTTCACCCGCGACGGCTACATTCGCCAGGACTTCCTGGTTACCATCGACCTGGGCGCAACCGGCGACTCGGAACACGCCGCCGCGCTGCTGCTGAACTACCTGCGGGCCAATCCGAAAGTCGAATCCAAAGACCCACACACGCCCTACGTCATCCTAGAAAAAGCCAGTGCCAACGCCGCCGACCTGCGCGCCTACTTCTGGGCCTTTTCCGAGGACTACCGCCGGGGCACGCTGGAGCTAAAAAGTGAGCTGATGCGCGACGTGAAGGCCCGCCTGGCCGAGCAGGGCTACACGGTGCAGACAGTAGCACAGTAGTTTTTTTCGGGTTTGCAGGCCCGGCCGTACCCGTTTTTCGCTATCATGCGTTGAGTTAGGGTAGTTGGGCTACGGCACGCCCGCCCCCGTTTTTTTCCGCTCCCCTGCCGATGCCCAAAACCCTGCTGCACCGTACGCTCAGCCCCCTGCTGCTCTGGCGCCTACGCCACGTCAACGACCGGGTGTACCTGATTCTGGTGAGCGTGCTGGTGGGCGGCCTGGCGGGCCTGGCGGCGGTGGTGCTCAAAACATCGGTGCAGAAGGCCCAGGAGCTGCTCTACTCCTGGGTGCCGGAGCAGGACCGCGTATTCGCGCTGTTTCTCTACCCCATTATCGGTATCGGCCTCACGGTGCTTTTCACGCGGTTTGTGCTGAATGGTACACTGAGCCGGGGTATCGGGCCCATCATCTACAACATTGCCCGGCAGGGCAGCATTGTGCCGCGTAGCAAGCTGTACTCGCAGCTCGTCACCGCCTTCCTAACCGTAACCTTCGGTGGCTCGGCCGGTCTGGAAGCCCCGATTTCTGTGACGGGTTCGGCTTTGGGCTCCAACCTGGGCCGCATTCTGCGGGTGGGGCGGCGCGAGCGGCGGCTGCTGGTAGGCTGCGGGGCGGCGGCAGGCGTGGCGGCCATTTTCAACAGTCCCATTGCCGGGGTGCTGTTTGCCGTGGAGGTGATTTTGTCGGAGCTGTCGGCCCCGTTTTTCATTCCGCTGCTCATTTCCTCGGCCACGGCCACGGTGGTGTCCAAATCGTTGTACGCGGGCCAGCCTTTCGTGCTTATCACCACCACCTGGCCGGTGCAGGCCATTCCGTTCTACATCGTGCTGGGACTGATGGCAGCGCTGCTGTCGGTGTACATGATTCGGGTGTACTTCCTGGCCGACAAGTATTTCGAGCGCCAGAAAGGCACCTTCACCAAAGTGGCACTAGGCGGCTTGGCCCTGGGTGTGATGGTGTTTGTGTTTCCGCCGCTCTATGGTGAGGGCTACAACATCGTGCAGCTACTGCTGGGCGGGCAACCCGAGCGCCTCACCGACGGCTCCCTGTTTTCGGTGTACCGCGACGAAAACGTGTGGACGATTCTGCTCGTGGCCGCCGCCAGTATGCTGCTCAAGGTCTTTGCTACCTGCATTACGGTGGGCTCGGGCGGCAACGGCGGCATGTTCGGCTCCTCGCTGTTTGCCGGCGCGCTGGTGGGCTTCATCACCGCGCGCCTTATTAATCTGAGTGGCCTCTACCCTATTTCCGAGGTGCATTTCATTGTGCTGGGCATGGCCGGTACGCTAGCCGGCGTCATTCACGCGCCGCTTACGGCCATCTTCCTGATTGCGGAGATTACCGGCGGCTACGCGCTGTTTGTGCCCCTGATGGTGGTGTGCTCCAGCTCCTACCTCATCACGCGCTACTTCGAGCCTTACTCGGTATATACCCGCAAGCTCGTGACGCGGGGCGTGTACATGCACGCCGACCGTGACCGGAGCCTGCTGGCCCAGCTCGACCCAATGTCGATGCTGAACACCGATTTCGTCACCGTTAGCCCCGACAGCACCCTGGGCGAGTTGGTCATGGTGTTTCGCCACGCCACGCGCAATTTGTTTCCCGTCGTCGATGCCGGGGGGCGGCTGGTGGGCATCGTGGCCCTCGATACGGTGCGCGACGCGCTATTCGACGACGAACACTACACCACCACCCGGGTGCGCGACCTGATGACGCCGCCGCCGGCCGTCGTCAACCCCGACGATACGATGCTGGACATTTTGCGCTGTATGGAGCAGCTCAATGCCTGGGCCCTGCCCGTGGTCAGCAACGGCCGCTACGTGGGTTTCGTGCTGAAATCGGCCATTTTGGCCAGCTACCGCCGTCAGCTGCTGAAGGAGACGGAATGAAAGTTAATGTGCTCAGGTGCTAATATGAGCAATGTGGGGAATGTGAAAATGTGTCATTGCGAGGAGGCACGACGAAGCAATCCGTCCTCTGCGCAGGTAGTTACGCTCTTTTACCAGAAAGCCCTTTCCAGAACGTTCTGGAAAGGGCTTTTCACTGAAGGAAGCTGAGTACATTTCAGAGGACGGATTAGCTTCGCTGTCCTTTGGGTGCCGCGCTTCGCTCGCAATGATACATTACCCACATTACCCACATTCCCCACATTGCTCATATTAGCACCTGAGCACATTACCCCTAGTATTCCCCGATTTCGGGCTCTTTACGGGCCAGTAGCAGACCTATCATCATCAGAATTCCGGTGAGCAGAATGACGACGAAGAGGATGTTTTCACTGACTTCGCCGATGAGGTGCTCGGGCGGAATGCTGTAAAAAAGCAGCACCGTTATCAGGCCCTTAGGGGCAATAAAGAGCTCCGGCACCAAATCGGTGCGGGCAATAAAGCGCAGGTACACGTAGCGGATGGCCATGAGCACGGCCACGATGAGCAGGCCCTGAAGCAGCAGCGCCACGCTCAATAGGCTGGCCAGGGTGATGGAGTAGCCGAAGAGCAGGAAAAAGAACGTGCGGATTAGGAAAGCCGACTCGGCCGTGATACTCTTGAGTTGGTGCAGCTCGCCGGCCAGCCGCTCGGGCCGGAACCAGCGCTTCAGCGGGCCTTTCAGAAACAGCTCGGCATTGTTCACGGCGAGGCCGAAGACCAGCACCAGCAGCAGCGAGGAGAGGTGCAGCTTTTTGGCGGCGCTGTACATCAGAATCAGAAAGGCAAAAATCAGGAAGAACTTGATGTGCAGCCGGATCCGGTCGAGCAGGAAAGCCAGGGCCGCCGTGCTCAGAATGGCCACGATGACAATGGCTACCACGTCGCGCGAGAAGGTGATGACCGACACGCCTTGGGCAAAATCGTCCTGGAGGGCAAAGTTGAAAAACATGATGCCCAGGATGTCGGAAAACGTGCTTTCGTAGATAATGAACTCCTGCTTTTCGCCCCACAGTCCGGCCACGCTCGGAATAGCAATGGCGCTGCTGATGACGGCCAGTGGAATGGCATTGACCAGGCAGCTTTGCCAGGAGGTGCCCACGTAGGCATGCAGCAGAGCAGCAATGGCCACGGCCTGCACGATGAGCATCAGGGCGGCGGCAAAGAACGAGCGGCGGATGAGCGGCGCTTTGTCGCGGCTGATTTTCAGATCCATAGCCCCTTCCAGCACAATCATAATCAGGCCGATGATGCCGAAAATCTGCAGCACGACCGACGGAACGCGGAGGGCAAAATCGAAGTAGTCGGCGGCTTGGCGCAGGGCAATGCCGGTGAGCAGCAGCATCAGCACCGAGGGCACCTTGGTGGCGCGGGCGGCCAGGTCGAACAGGTAGGAAAGAATGACGGCAATGCTCAGCCCGATGAGAATAGAATACGGCCCCATACACTTGAAAAAAGTCCAACGGATAGCTCGGCTATACGGGCCCAGTGCCTCCGCAGCCGACTTTTTCGGCGCCCTGCGGCCAGGCGCTGCCACCTAAACGGACTGTTGCCAACGCCCGGCGCCGTACCTTGTGCTCCGAATATTATCGAATCTATGGCGTCTTTTATTGCCGTTATCGGGGGCGGCCCGGCGGGGCTGCTGGCGGCCCAGCGCCTAGCCGAGGCGGGCCACCAGGTCACCGTTTACGATGCCCAGCCCACGGTGGGGCGCAAGTTTCTGGTGGCCGGCCACGGCGGCTTCAACCTGACCAACGCTGAGCCTCTGCCGGGCTTTGGGCTGCGCTACGCCGCCCGAAGCCCGGCGTTCAGCCGTTACCTGGCGCACTTCTCCCCCGCCGACCTGCGCCAGTGGCTCCAACAGCTGGGCATCGAAACCTTCGTGGGTACTAGCGGCCGGGTATTCCCAACCGACGCCCACAAACCGGCTCAGGTGCTGCGGGCCTGGCTGAATCGGCTGCAAAGCCTAGGGGTGCAGCTACAAACCCGCACCCGTTGGCTGGGTTTCGCGCCCAATAACGGCTTGCAGCTGCGCGACGAAGCCACCGGCCAGGAATCTATTATTCACCCAACGGCTACGGTGCTGGCTTTGGGCGGGGCCAGCTGGGCTAAAACCGGCTCCGACGGCCAGTGGACCACGGCGCTGACGCAGGTTGGGGTGCAGTGTGTGCCGTTTGCGCCTTCCAACTGCGGAGCGGAAGTGGCGTGGTCGGCTTTTTTCCGGGAGAAAGTGGGCCGGACTCCGCTCAAGAACATTGCCCTCACCTGCCAGGGCCACACCGTGCGCGGCGAGCTGCTGCTGACCGACTACGGCCTGGAAGGCACGCCGGTGTACGCCCTCACGCCCCAGTTGCGGACTGCTTTGCAGCTTGAATTGCCGGCTCCGCTGTATTTGAACCTGAAACCCGACCTCTCCGCCGACCAGCTTTTGCAGAAGCTCCGCACGCCCCGCAATGGCAAGTCGTTGGCGGTATACCTGGAAAAAACGCTGCGCCTGGGCCCACCCGTGCCCACGCTGCTGCGGGAACTGGCCCCCACCGAAGCTGGCAACTCCCCGGAAACCCTGGCCGCCCTGCTCCAGCAACTCCCGATTCCGGTGACCGGGCTGCGGCCGCTGGACGAGGCCATTTCTACCGCCGGCGGTGTGGCCTGGGAAGAGGCAGATGAGCAGCTGATGCTCAAGCGGCGGCCGGGCGTGTTTGTGGCCGGCGAAATGCTGGACTGGGAAGCACCCACAGGCGGCTACCTGCTGCAGGGCTGCCTGAGCACCGGCGCCTGGGTGGCGCGGGGCGTGCAGCAATGGCTGGCCGCCGAAAAGTAATTCTGCCGCTTCTGCTGGCTGGCTATTCCTCCCCGCCGATGGGCACTTCCCGGTCTTTGGCTTCGGCGGCGGCCAGAATGGCTTTGGCCTCGGCCAGCAGCTGCTCGCCCCGGTTCATTTCCTTGCGGTAGAGCAGAGCAAACAGGATGAAAAACGACAAAATGGGCAGCACGCACCCCAGCCCAAACCACAGCCAGAACGAGCGGCCGTAGCTGTAAGCGCAGTATCCGGTGGTGAAGGGCAGGAAGGACAGCGCGCAGAAAAAAGCCAGTAGAATATCAATAAACATAACGGAAACCGTTAGGCGCTGACAGTGGTGAGCACAAGCGTACTGGTCTTTCTAAGGTACGCTTCTACGGAACCAATGGCAAGCAGAATCGGGGCTTTTTGCGCCGCTTTTCGGGCTATTTTTCCAGCGCTACAGGGCCGTAGCGGCAGGCCGGCCGTAATCTTACCAGCCCCGGCTACCACCTTCTGCGGCGTTTTCCCGTACCTTCCGCAGTACGCCCTTTCCTCTCGCCCGTTTGCCCCGCCCCTCGATGTCCATGTGGGACCACCAAAGCCTATTCCGTGTCACGGCCCAACTCTTTGCCGATGGCATTTTTAACCTGCTCGACCGTAACCTCAAGCCCGAAGTTTTTCTGCTCGGCCTGGCCTCCGCCCGCGAAACGGACGAGCCCCAGGCCGTCGTCATTGAGCCCGCCAACCACCGCTACTCGCCCGCCGACTTCTCGGAGGTGAAAGCCCACGCTGCTGCTCTTGAGCCCGACGGCCCGCGCGACAATGTGTATCACCTTTACTCCACCGACCAGGACCGCTACGAAAAGCTGCGCTGGTACGACCTGATGCGCCGCTCCACACTGCAGCTGCTCACCGACCTGACCGAGCAGCGCGGCGAAGACCGGATCAGCTTTTGCTCCCTGCCCGTGAGCTTGCACGGCTACCTAGTCGTTATTGTGCTGCAGCTTTCCAGCGACGCCTATCATAGCTATTACTCGCTGCCAGTGCAGCAGCGCGGCACCCGCTCCCCGTCGCTGCTGAACGCGGCCGTATACGAGTTTTTGCAGGACTGCTCCCGGGCCCTGCGCGAAACTGAAACTGACGAGGACCGCCCCGTGCTCGACCGGGACTACAACGAGGTGCTGCGCGCCGCCGGCCGCCGCTTTATGCTGCGCGCCGCCGCCGGCACCCACGGCCTCTACGATGCCTGCAACGGTGTGGCCGCCCTGCGCCACGAGGGCGACGAAGGCGTGGGCACGATGCTGGTAGCCCGCCGCCACCACCCGGCCGTAGTACCCGTGCTGACGCTGGAAACCCCCATTCCGCTGCGCGACCACCGCTCGATCCGGAAGCTGCTGGAGCTGAGCGAGGGCCGCACGTCGCTCATTACCGATGCCTCCGACGTGTTTGGACTGGGCCACGTGGTAGAACCCAGCGACCCTCACTTCGAGCCGCTGTTTACGGTGCATTTCACCAAGCACTACAGCTGGGAGCTGAGCCACAACGACCACGTAATGATGAAAGTGGTGTCGAATACGCCGCGCCTGCCCCAGGGCCGCGTCGATGCCGAAAACTTCGCCCGGGCCGTGCAGCGCACCTTTCCCCATACCGATGAGCCCGGCATTGCCTACCTCTGGGAGCTGACCCAAAAGGCGACCAAGCAAACCAACGGCACCATTCTGGTTATTTCGGAGGGCGCGTCGCAGGAGGCGGTGCGCCTCACCCGGCAGTGCTTCCGCGTCACGCCCCGCATCATGACGCCCTCGGTGCTGCGCCTGGTTACCAACATCGACGGGGCGGTGTTCATCGACCCGACCGGCGTGTGCTACGCCATCGGGGCCATTCTCGACGGGTTGGCCACCGAAAAAGGCGACTCCTCGCGCGGCTCCCGCTACAACTCGGCCGTGCGTTACGTGGAAAGCAGCCGCTACGCTTGTTTAGCCATCGTCGTGAGTGAAGATGGCCTGATTGATTTGCTGCCGCCGCTGAAACGATAGGGTTTCTTAAATGTGAGCAATGCGTCATTGCGAGGCCAAAGGCCGTGGCAATCCGTCCTCTCAAATGTAGAAAGCTCTCTAAACTGAAAAGCCCTTTCCCGTAACAACGAGAAAGGGCTTTCTGGTAAAAGGACGGGGCGTACTACGCAGAGGACGGATGGCTTCGTCGTGCCTCCTCGCAATGACACGTTGCGCATTAGCACATCAGCACATTGCCCACATTCACCACATCAAATCATCATCCATTCACGCTGCGCATCATCTGCTCGGGGTAGCGCAGGCCGGCAGCGGCACCTTTTGGGGCAATATCATCGAGTTGGGCCAGCTCGTCGGGGCTGAGCTGCACTTGGAGCGCCCCCAGATTTTCTTCCAGGTACGATACCCGCTTGGTGCCTGGAATCGGAACGATATCCTCGCCCTGGGCCAGCACCCAGGCCAGGGCCAGCTGGCTGGCGGTGCAGTCTTTTTGGGCCGCCAGGTCTTTGATGCGGGCTACCAGATCCAGATTTTTCTGGAAATTCTCGCCCTGAAACCGGGGCGTGTGGCGGCGGTAGTCGTCCTGGTCCAAGTCTTCGAACTGCTGAATCTGGCCGGTGAGAAAGCCGCGGCCCAGCGGGCTGTAGGGCACAAAGCCGATGCCTAGCTCCCGGCAGGTTTGCAGCACGCCGTCTTCCGGCTCCCGGCTCCAGAGCGAATACTCGGTTTGCAGGGCCGCAATGGGATGCACGGCATTGGCGCGGCGCACCGTATCGGCGGCGGCTTCCGAAAGGCCCAGGTGGCGCACTTTGCCGGCCTGCACCAGCTCGGCCATAGCACCCACGGTTTCCTCAATTGGCGTGTTGGGGTCGACGCGGTGCTGGTAGTAAAGGTCGATGTAGTCGGTGCCGAGGCGCTTGAGGCTCGCGTCGCAGGCCTGGCGCACGTACTCAGGGCGGCCATTTACGCCGCGCTTGGCGGGGTCGTTCGGGTCGCGCTGAATGCCGAACTTGGTGGCAATAACCACCTGCTGCCGCCGACCTTGGAAGGCCCGGCCCACCAGCTCCTCGTTCAGATACGGGCCATACATATCGGCCGTGTCGAAGAAGGTGATGCCCAGCTCCTGGGCGCGGTGTAGGGTGCGGGTGCTTTCGGCATCGTCGCGCTGGCCGTAGAAGTCGGACATGCCCATGCAGCCGAGGCCCAGGGCCGATACGCGCAGGCCGTTGCGGCCCAAAATTCGAGTTTCCATAGTGTGTGGTTGGTGGTGAACGAGAAAGAATGCGGCTGTATAACCGCCGAACAGCCCGCCGGGTTGGCCGCCCCGCTAAAACGGAGTTCGTCCTTTTACGGCGCAACGCGTTAAAGGCAGAAAAAACCTGTTCCAATGGCTCTCCCAACTCGCACTGATATTTCCCCCGGCTCCACTCCCACCTTCGACCAGGATGAGCGGCTGCGCTGGGTAGAGCGCGTGGCCCGGCTTATGGATAGCCAGTTTCGCCTGCCCGGCACCTCCTTCCGCTTCGGCCTCGACCCGGTGCTGGGCCTGCTGCCCGTCGTCGGCGACCTGTCGACTTTCGCTGTATCGGGAGCCTTGCTGATGACCATGATGCGGCACGGCGCCAGCGGCGCGGTAGTGGTGCGCATGATGCTCAATATCCTGCTCGACACCATCGTAGGAGCCATTCCGGTGCTGGGCAACATCTTCGACTTCGCCTACAAAAGTAATGAGCGCAACGTGGCGCTGCTGCGCCGGCACTATGCCGAGGGCCGGCACACGGGCAGCGGCCGGGGCCTGCTTACGGTGGTACTCATCGGCTTCCTCATTTTCTTGGGCTTGCTGCTCTGGGGCCTGTGGAGCCTCACGGTGTGGCTCTGGCAGTACGGCGACCAGCATTGGTGGTAAAGTGGAATTCTGTTGCCAAACCAGGCGCGGAAATCCAGCAGTAAGACACTCAATCATAGCTATTTCAGCCTGACATCCCCTTTAACTAAACGACTCCTTTACTCCTGCTCTTCCTCGGCCGAAATGGCCGCCGGACCTTCGGGCAAATTCAGCAGGGGTCCGAGTAATAGGGCGTTAGCAAACAGGCGCGAAGTGCCGTGCCAGTAGTGACGGAAGTTAGGGTCATCGGCGAAGAGCACGACCCGGCCGGCGCCTACTTTGCTTACCACCACGGCCGCCGAGCTGCTGATCTGCTTCAGGTTACCCTTCGACACGTAGCCGCTCACCAGTGGCTGGGCGGTGTATTGCGCTACCGTGGCGTAGGGGTTGCGGCTGGGCTTAAGGAAGGTAGTGCCGTTGCGGAATACGTAGAGCCGGCGGCTGGTCAGCCCAAAGCCGATGGGATTGGTGATATCAATGTCGGCTGAGTAGATAGAGCCGGCAATGGCGCGGGTGCCCTCCTGCTCTTGCTGTACAAAATCGGACCGGCCGGGGGCAGCGGCTTTACCTTTCGCCCCAGCTGTAGCAGTAGTATCGGCCCAGCCGCCAGAAGCCGGAATCAGCAGTTTTTCCTTCACGATTCCCTGCTTGATAGCCCATTCTGAGGCATTTTTCAGGGTAATGAGCGTGCCGCCATCCTGTACCCACTGCCTCAGCTTGGCCACGGCCGCCTTGTCGAGGCTGGCGTACGTGCCGCCCACCAGCACGATGTTGGAGTAGCGGCCCAGCGGGGCCCGGCCGAAGTTGCTGATTTCAATACGGCTCAGGGGCAAGCCCAGCTGCTGGCTCGCCGCAAACCAGGCCTCACCCACTTCCGAGGAGTTGGTGCCCTGCCCTACCAGAATAGCCGCCTTGGTTTCGGGCGCCGTGCGCACGTTGTTAGAGCCCAAGTCGATGCCCTTGGCGCTGAAACCCGTACCGACGCTGGTAAACGTGACCTGGTTTTGGCGGCTGATCCGGCTGACAATCTGAAATACGGAATCGGCCGGCAGCTTCTGGGTGGCCACGGGAATGACGAGCGTGCCGTAGCCGAAGTCGGTGGAGCTTTCAGCCGTGCCGGCGCTGAAGGGCTTGAAGCTGACTTTGGCCGTCAGGCCGGCCCGCTGCAGGGCCGTGAGGGTGCGAGGCGCGTTGTAGTCCGACCAGGGCAGAAGGTACGCGTAGCTGCTTTGGCCGCCGCGCACCGTGCCATTCAGGGTTTTGACGGCCTGCACTGGGGCGCCTTGCACCAGGCTGATATTCTTCTGCTTGGCCACGGCCAGCCCGTAGGCGTGGGCCTGGCTCCAGCCGGTTACGTCGTAGAACACGCTGTCGTGAAAGGCGGTCAGCTCCTCGAACAGGGAGTTGACGATGCGGTACTGGGGCTGGGCCGTGGGCACCACGTAGGCCTTGCCTTTTTCAAACGGCTGCTTGTCGAGCGTGACGGTTTTGCCCAGCTCGTGCACCTCAATTTTGTGCTGAAGCAGCAGGCTCAAGAACTTGTTGGTCAGCGTCTCGTCCTGGGCGTTGCCGAAGACATAAGCCTTGGTCGGGAACTTACGAGCGTCACTCAGGGCCGAGGCAAAAAACTCGCGCTGGTGCTTCAGGTACAGTTCTTTTTCCTCCACCGCGCCCCGCACCGTGGCCAGGCCGGTAGCCACGTGGTTGCGAATCGTGAAGGGGAAGGTGACCACGCCGTTGGTGCCTTCCTGCGCCAGGCCCCGGGAGCTGCCCACTTCGAAGGTAATGCCCACGCCGCCCTGAAAATCGGGGTAGGTCGAGCCGTAGATGGGCGAGAGGTTATCGAACTGCTCCTTGGTCCAGTACAACGAGCCCAGGTTGTCGAGGGCCTTGGCGAAGTACTTGGCCAGGTGCACGTTGAGCACTTCGTAGGTAGCCCGGGGTATCAGGTCGTTTTCGGTGCTGAAGGGCTTGGACGGTTCGAAATAATACGTGCCGTTGGTGCCCATTTCGTGAAAGTCTATCATCACGTTGGGGTACCACTCGTGGAAAAACGCCATCCGAGCTCGGCTTTCGGGCTGGGTCAGGGCCAGCCAGTCCCGGTTCAAATCGGTGTAGAAGTGGTTGGTGCGGCCCCCGGGCCAGGCTTCGGTGTGCTCCCGGTCGAGCGGGTCCGTGGGGTTGGGCCACGACTTGTTCTGGTCAAACCAGTGCGAGGCCCGGTCGCGCCCGTCGGGGTTTTCCAGCGGGTCGAGGGTAATGACTGACTGCTCGAGCCACTGCTGGGTTTCGGGGCTGGTGGAGGCCGTCAGGTAATAGGCCAAGAGCAACGCCGCTTCCGAGGAGGAGCTTTCGTTGCCGTGCACCCCGAAGTTGAGGCTAACTACCACCGGCAGCTTGCGGTAGTCGGGCGCGGGCTGGGCGGGGTCGACTAGCGCCCGGCGGGCCTGCTGCAAGCCGGCCAGATTCTGCTGGTTCTGGGGCGCGGTGATGGTGGCCACTACCTGGGGCCGCTCCTCGAAGGTCGTCCCAATGGTGCGCAGACTCACCCGGTCCGACACCCGGTCCAGCTCCCGCAGGTAGGCCACAATCTGGTCGGTGCGGGTGTAGTGCGTGCCGATGGCGTAGCCCAGAAACTGCTCGGGCGTCGGAATTTTAGGGTCGAAGGTGCTGGCCTGAGCGGCGGGGAAAAAGTAGCTATTCTGAGCCGCGGCGGGTTGGGCTAGTGCCAAGCCCAGGGAAAGTAGGGCGGCGGAAAAGGAGGATTTCAACATGGGTATAGCGGGCGAGGAAAAGCCGGTTAAGTTGTCAGTAAGAGCCTAGTACCCCGGGTTCTGCTCCAGGCTCGGGTCGGCGACCAGGTCGTTGAAGGGAATCGGGAACAGCCAGCGGCGCTGGTCGGTAACGCCGAGCACAGTGGCGGCGCGGCCGGTGCGGACGAGGTCAAACCACCGGTCGGCTTCGAAGGCGAATTCGACGCGCCGCTCGTTCTCGATGGCCAGCAGCAGGGCATCGGCGGTGGCGGCTTTGCTGGGCTCTACTCCGGCGCGGCTGCGCACGGCGTTCAGGTCGGCCAGCGCGTCAGTGAGCTTGTTTTGCTTGGCGCGGGCTTCGGCCCGGATGAGGTACTGCTCGGCCAGGCGCAGCACGTAGCTCGGGTCGTCGCGCTGGGCCGAACGGCTGTAAAGGTTGCCGTAGGTCACGCTGCTGCCGTTGATGGTAGTAGAAGCCAGCAGGGCTGAGCGGCTGCCGCCGGTGGCCGGGTCGTTGAGCAACGTAATGGCGGCGGGCAGGGGCTGGAAGTTGAACTGCCCGCCCAGGGCGCTGGGAAACCAGTTGTTCCACATGCTGTTAGCGTCGGAGTTGCTGAAAGTCAGCTCAAAAACCGATTCCTGGCTCAGAAACGGAGCCGTAGAAATGGCCCGGTAGGGCGTTACGAGCCTGTAGTTGCTGCTGCCAATCACCTGGGTGGCGTAGGTTTCGGCCTCGCTCCACTGCTGGCGGTAGAGGTGCAGGCGGGCCCGCAGGGCCCGGGCGGCGGCCTTCACGGCCCGGTTGCGAGTGGCCGTTTCAGGCAGCAAGGCTTCGGCCTGGGTTAGGTCGGCCAGCACCTGGTCGTAGGTCTGGGCCAGGGTGCTGCGGCGCAGGCCGGCCCCGTTTTCCTTGGAGCGCGTCGGCGTGAGTATCAGTGGCACTCCGCCCCAGCCCCGGCCCAGGTCAAAGTACACTAAGGCCCGCAGGAAGTAGGCCTCGCCGAGCAACTGGTTTTTCTCGGCTGCCGGCAGCAGCGGGTCGTTGATGGCGGGCAGGGCGGCCAGCACGTTGTTAGCCCCGTTGATGGCCTGGTACATCTGGGTCCAGGCCTCGGTAATCAGCACGTTGTCGGCGCTGAGCTGGTTTTGGTCAATCTGCAAAAACTGGTTGAGCGTGCCGTTGAAGCGCACGTTGTCGCCGGGCAGAAAACCCAGCACCGGCCAGTTGAGCTGGTAGTAGGCCTGCACCCGGTCATACACGCCGATGGTGGCCGAGCGGGCACTGCCGGCGTCGGTAATGGCCTTGTCGTCGGCGAGTTGCTGCACTGGCGTGGGCTCCAGCAAATCGTTGCAGGCCGTGATGCTGAGCGTAGTAGCGCCGAGCAAAGCCGCAAAAAACAGGTAGTGTATCGTGGATTTCATCTTGCGTTGTCCGTTTTAGAGTCCGAGCGTGACGCCCACCTGGAGGGTGCGGGGCTGGGGCACCGTGGCCCAGTCGAAGTTTTTGGTGTTGCTCACCCCGCTCTGAGAGTTGACTTCGGGGTCGAGGCCGGAGTAAGGCGTGAGGGTGAATAGGTTAGCGGCCTGCACGTAGACGCGCACTGAGCTGAGCCGGGCCTTGGCCAGGGTTTCCTTCGGGATGGTGTAGCCCAGCGTGAGGGTGCGCAGGCGCAGGAAGGAACCGTCTTCGAGGTACCGGTCACTGAGGTTTTGCACCACGCCGCCGTAGTTGTTGCTGGCCGCATTGGTCGTCAGGCGCGGAATGTCGGTCTGGTCGCCGGGGTTTTGCCACCGGTCGAGCTGCTCGCGTAGGTAGCCGATGTTGCTCTGGGTGCCGCCGTGCACGAGGAAGAAGCGGTTCATGTTCATGATTTTGGCCCCCTGCTCGAAGTTGAGCGAAAAGCCAAAGTCAACTCCTTTATAAGTAACCGAGTTGGTCAGCCCGCCGAAGTAGTCGGGCCAGGCGTTGCCCACCAGCTGCCGGTCGGCCACGGTAAGCTGCCCGTCGCCGTTCACGTCCTCGTACTCCGCGTCGCCGCTTTCGGGGTTCACGCCGGTTTGGTGGTAGAGCCAGAACGAGTACAGCGGGGCGCCTTCCTCGAGGCGGAAAATGTCGCGCGAACCGGTGGTAATGGGCGCAGCCAGCTTCTGAATCTTGTTCACGTTGCGGGCCAGGTTCACCGTGGTGCTCCACTGCAGCGGGCCTTTGTTGAGCCAGTTCACGGTAGCCTGGGCCTCAAAACCCTTGTTGCTGACGGCCCCGTAGTTTTCGACCACCGAGGCGAAGCCGGTTTTGCGCGGCACCGGCACGTTCAGCAACAATCCCGAGGTGTACTTATCGTAATAATTAAGCTCCAGCAGCACCCGATTGTCGAGCACAGCCGCGTCGAGGCCCACATTCCATTGCCGGGTGCTTTCCCAGCTCAGATTGGGGTTGGCCAGCTGCAGCGGAGCCGTGCCAGGCAAGTCGAGGTAGTTGGCCCCACCCTGCACCAGGCCCAGGGCGGCAAAGTCGCTGATGCCAGCCTGGTTGCCGGTCTTGCCCACGCTGGCCCGCAGCTTGAGCTCCTGGAAAATATTTAGGTTCTGGATAAAGCCTTCCTCACCCAAGCGCCAGCCCAAGCCCACAGCTGGGAAGTAGCCCCAGCGCTGATCGGCTCCAAAGCGAGACGAGGCGTCGGCCCGCACGCTCACGTCGGCCGTGTAGCGGCTCTTATAGGAGTAAGTGGCCTTGCCAAAGAACGACACCAGTCCGGCCTGGGAACGGGACGAAGAACCGGTTTGCGTAGCGGCCGAGGCAATGGTGGTCAGGTCGTTGCCGGGAAACTGCTGGCCCAGCAAACTGGTGCGCTGGAAGGTATTGCGCTGCAACGTATTGCCCACCAGGGCCTGCAACGAGTGGTTTTCGCCCAGCTCCACGTTGTAGTTCAGGGTCTGCTCGTTGAGCAACGTTATGTCGCGCGAAAGGTAGGACGAAGCCGTGCCCCGGGGCTGGCCAGCCAGAATCAGCGTGTTGTTGAAGTTGTTTTCGTACATGTCGTTGAAGTCGATGCTCCAACTGCTGCGTAACGTCAGGTTTTTCAGGAAGCGGTACTCGCTGTAGACGTTGGAAATGACCCGGGTGCCTACCGCGTCGTTGTTGAGGTTGTCAATCAGGGCCTGGTGGTTGTCGAAGGAGCCGTACTTGGCGTAGGAGCCATCGGGATTATACACCGGCAGATTCGTACGCGGAAACAAGGCCGAATTGATGACGCCTACCGGGTTATTGTCGTTGCTGCTCACGTTGCGGTGGGTGCGGGCCAGGGCCGTGCTGGTCCCGATGCGCAGCTTGTCGGTTACGGAGTTGTCGAGGTTTACCCGCAGCGAAAACCGGTCGAAGGCGCTGGGCCGGGCAATAGATTCCTGCTGGAAATAGCCTGCCCCGATGTAGAACTGGGTTTTATCCGAGCCTCCCGCAGCCGACAGCTCGTAGCTCTGGGTCTGGGCCGTGCGAAACACGTCCGAAAGCCGGTCGTACGTCGGCTGTTCCTCGGGCAGGCCCCGCCCACCCGAGGCCACCGAGCGGTACGGTAGCTGCACCGGGTTGCCCCCGTCGTTCAAAAACCGCTCGTTTTCCAGCTCCGCCAGCTCGGGGCCGGTTACCAGGTCGTACTGCTTGGCGGCCTTCGACCAGCCGTGGTAGGTGTTGAAGGTAATGCGGGTTTTGTCGCCGGCCTTGCCCCGCTTGGTCGTGATGAGCACCACGCCGTTAGCCCCGCGGGAGCCGTAAATAGCCGTGGCGTTGGCGTCCTTCAGAATCTCGATGCTTTCAATATCCTGGGGGTTCAGGTCAGCCAGCGGATTCGACGACACCTGGTTGCCCAAGCCCGTGGCAATTAGGTTGGTGTTGTTGATGAACACCCCGTCGACCACGTAGAGTGGGTCGTTGCTAGCATTCACCGAGTTGCTGCCCCGGATGCGGATGAAAATACCGCCGCCCGGCACGCCCGAATTGGCTGATACCTGCACGCCGGGCGCCTTGCCCTGCAGGAGCTGGTCGGGACTGGCGGCCGGAATGTCCTTCAGCGCGTCGCCTTTCACGGAGCTAATGGCGCTGGTCAGGGTTTTGCGGTTTTGCTCGCTGTAGCCCGTCACGACTACCTCAGAAAGCTGCTTGACATCGGCTTTCAATGCAATGCGTATCGCGCCGCCCACGGCATTTACGGTCTGGGTTTCGTAGCCCACCGCACTAACGACCAACGCACTACTACCCGCCGGCAAGCTCAGGGTAAATTGCCCGTTGGGGTCGGTGGAGGCGCCGACAGTGGTGCCTTTCACCACAACGGTCACGCCGGGCAACGGGCTACGGTCGGATGCGTCGGTAATGGTGCCGGTAACGGTTTGCGCCGCGGCCGACTGCGCAAAGCTGGGGCTGGCTTGGAAGCACACAATGGCGGCTGGCACCGCCAGAAGAGTAAAGGATTTCATAGGAAAATGGCGGTTTTGAGGAGCACAATGCTCTAGGCCAATCCAAGCCGGTTTCGGCTACTCTGGGCGCACTTTCGTCAGACTTTCAACAAGTTGCGCAGCTAAATTCGACGGCCTCCAGGCCGGAATTTACCCAGCACAACGCTGTAAGCGAAGCCAAACGGGTACGAAAAAGCCGAAAAACAGGATTCTTCCCTCTCGGGCCCGACTCGTGCACAGTTGGGCTAGTTCAGACGCTTGAGGGCGCTGAAATAGGATGATAAGAAGAAAATTTGGATTGACCAGAAATATGAATCTGGTAGCCAGGGACCCAAAACCATTCAAGAACGGCTGGGACCTGACCTGCAAGGCGCCACGGCGGCATTGCAGAAAGGGTGCAGCAAGCTAACGTGCTAGGTCAGCCGACTACGGGAGCAAACAAGAAGGAGGAAAGGAAATACCTGATCCTTAGCAGCTCAAGCCCGGGGCGGGCATACAGACCGCGCAACACATCATACCACAACAGCCCTGGTACAGGGTGGCGCGGGGTGTCACGAAGGCGAGGGAGCTGGTAAGGGCTTTCACGGAGTTGTTGTTTTTATATGGTCAGGACTTGGCACCGTTCCGGATATTCCGGGGGTTGTCGGCGTTTCATAGAGCCTGTCTCTCCACGCCTCTGTATAAAAACAATCCTTTGATGGGGAAAGAATTGGTGCTTCAAAGGTAAAGACGCGAAATTCAAAAACGCAAATATTATTTTTCATTCTCGCCTGTAAGTGCTCCACCCCTGCCCACTAAAAAGCCTCCAACATGTCTGAAACGCAGTATTTCAGCAAACCCATCCCCAGCTCAATTCCGGAAAACAAGCAGTCAAACTCGTTCTAACTGGCTTGTTTCACCCTGCTGCACCTCTACCCGGCAGCTTATTGAGCCGCGGTAGGCGTTATTATTTCTGCTTGCCATTATGAGCGAAGCCAGCCCTATCTACCGTGCTACTGCCAGCCGTGTGCCTTACCTTTGCGTCGTGCTTACACTTCGTCCTTTCTCCTTGCTGGCAGCCACCGGCCTGGCCGTATTGGGGGCCTGCAACGCTACTCCCTCAGCTGAACAGCAGCTGGCCGCCGCCGAAAAAACCGTGCTGGCCAGCCACGATACGCTGATGGCCCAGATGGACCAGCTCTACGACCTGCGCCAGAAGCTGCAGCAGCCCAGCCTGCCCGATACTGTGGCCGCCGGCCGGCAGCGCCGGAGCCTGCTGGCCGCCGATGCCGCCATGATGGGCTGGATGCACCAGTACCACAAGCCCGCCGACACTGTAGCCGCTGCCACCAAGTTGGCGTACTTCGCGGCGCAGCAGCAGAAAATTGACTCGGTGGGCCGGCTCATGCGCCAGAGCCTCGACTCGGCCCGCCTCGTGTTGCAGCCGGCTACTTCCTCTTCCAATTCTTCCGCTCAATGATGTTGTCTTCTTTCCGCCGCGCTTTGCACGTAGGCCTGCTCGCCCTGGGCAGCGCCGTAGCCCTCACTGCCTGTTCCGATAAAACTGAGGAAAGCCAGGTGCTGCCCTACATCGGGGAGCGGGACGTGCGGCCCCGCGCCGACGGGGGCCCGGCCGATACTATTTTCGCCGCCATTCCCAGCTTCACGCTCACGAACCAGGACGGCCAGACGATTACCAACCAGACGTTTGCCGGCAAAGTGTACGTGGCCGACTTCTTCTTTGCCACCTGTCCCAGCATCTGCCCCAAGATGCAAAGCGAGATGCTGCGGGTGTACGAGCAGTTCAAGGGCAACCCCAAAGTGCTGTTCCTGTCGCACACCATTGACCCGGCCCACGACTCCATCCCAGTACTGCGCGACTATGCCCAGCGCCTGGGCATTCAGGATGCCAGCCGCTGGCACTTTGCCACCGCGCCCCACGACACGATTTTCGGCCTGGCCCGCCGCTACATGACGGCCGCCCAGAAGGACGGCGGCGTGCCCGGCGGCTACGCCCACAGCGGCACGTTTGCCCTGATTGACTCTGAGCGTCACATCCGGGGCGTGTACGACGGCATGGTGAAGGAAGAAGTAGACCGTCTGATTCAGGAGCTGCCGCTGCTGCTCAAAGAAGAAGCGGCCAAACAGCCCAAAGCCCAGTAACGCGCCATGAAGAAGCTGCGGCAACCCTTGTGGATACTCCGTAGTCTGGCCGTGCTGGCCGGCGGCGCGAGTATACTCAGCTGCTTTTCCAACCGGCAGAACGAGGGCGCCAAGCTCTACGAAACCCACTGCTCAAACTGCCACGGCAGCCAGGGAGAAGGCCTCAAACGCCTGATTCCGCCCCTGGCCGGCGCCGACTACCTGGTGCAGCACCGCGCGGAGCTGGCCTGCCTCGTGCGCAAGGGCAAGCAGGGCCCACTGCTGGTAAATGGCGTGGACTACAACCAAGTGATGCCGCCGGCCGACTCCCACCTGACCGACTCGCAGATTACCAACATTCTGAACTTCGTGCAGACTTCCTGGGGCAATAAAGGCGAAATCTTCACCATCCGGGAAGTATCGGAGCAGCTGCGGGGCTGTGGCGGCAGCGACGGGCGCTAGGCGCGGCCAAACCCGCTGGGAACCAAATTGCTAGCACAAAAGTCTTGGTAAGGAGCATTTTTGGCGGCATTCTTCCCCAATCCTCACTAGCTTGCATATCCAATCTACTCTGTCCTATGGGTCTCTTCGACTTTCTGAAATCCAACAAACCAGCGCCTCAGACGCCTGCTCCTACTACCCCGCCCGCTTCTTCTGAAGGTGCTGCCCCGGCCACGCCCGCCACTTCCGGCCCGCGCTACAAGGGTGCCAGCTACACCTCCCCTACCGCCGCTCCCGCCCCGGTGCCCCAGATGCCGCCGATGCCCCAACTCCCGATTCCGGAGCTGCCGTCGATGCCGCACTTCGAGCCGCTGAACGTGCTGGAGCAGCTGCTGTTCAACGCCGCGACTATGCCCGAGTTTCGCCCCGGCTTCTACCAGGCGCTGCTGAACGAAGAAGTGTTTGTGGTAACGATTCCGAAGGAAGGTGAGCCGACGGGCGAAGTAACGCCGGTGGAAGGCATGGAAATTCAGCTACAGGTGCTGAACGACGGCAAAATCCCGGTTTTCACGTCCAAGGAGCGGGTTTTCGAGGGTGAAACCGAGGAAAACAGCCTGCCCTTTATGCGCCTGCGCGGCCTCGACTTTTTCCAGATGACCCAGGGGGCCGACTGCGCCCTGAACCCATTTTCGAGCATCGGCAAACTGCTGCCCGCTACCGAAATAGCCGAGCTCTTGAGCAGCAACCTGGCCCAGCCCGCACCCGGCAATGTGCAGGTAATGCTGGGTCCGCCCACCGAAGAGCACACGCCCCTGATTGAGGCCGTGCGCGGCTTTGCCCTCAGCAAGCCCCAGGTGGAAGTAGCCCACGTAGCTATGGTGCATTTCCAGGACAACACCTCCCCCTCGCGCCTGCTACTGGCCTTCTACACCGACGACAACGACCCGGCTTTCCTGGAAGAAATGGGCCCCGTCATTCAGGGCAACATCAAGGATAATGACCTGGTAGACGTGATGGTGCTGGACAAAACCTCCGAAGAGCCGCTCAACCAGTATTTCCTGCAGGCCGAGCCCGTGTACAAGCGCGACGAGGCGTAGGCATATAAGCCTTAATGAGAAAGCCCTGACCGCGGTCAGGGCTTTTTTTATGCGCAAGGCATCTGTACCCCAGCACCGCAAACCCCATTCATGCCGCCGAAAGAACGTCATGTCGGGTTAGTTATTCGGTCACAACTACCCGCCGGGCCAGCAGCCGGCGAAACAGGGGCTTCAACGCAAAGTATAGCACCAGCCCCACCGGCACCGATACCAGCGCCCAGAGCAGCACCGCCCCGGCCCCGGCCCGCCACAGCAGCGCCAGAGCGCTACCCCAGTCGTGGGCAAACAGACGGCGCAGCTGGCTCATCGTCAG
>NZ_JAJADR010000013.1 GCF_020447265.1 Hymenobacter lucidus
CTGAAGCAGCAACAGGAAGCTCATCCATTCCATAGAGGGAATTCGCGTCCAGAACGGGACGAGCCGTTCTCGCCGTAAAGTCACGTTTAGCAGGAGTGCTCATAGTCGGGCTAAGATTTCGTCAGTGAGGGAAATGTAGTCAAGGGCACCATTACTATCGGGGGCATAAAGCAAAATAGGCTCCTGCATCGCTTGAGCCTCTCCGAGCTTGGTATTTTGCCGGATGCTTACCTCCATAACCAAGGGCGCCAGTTGCTCATCCTGGTTGATCAGTTCTACATACTGATGATGCATGGCGGCACGATAGGTAGGAGAGTATTTTGTGAAAAATATACCCCCAACCTTCAGTTTCTGGTTGTAATGCTTCCGTACACGCACACATGCCTGCAGCAGGGAGGTTAACCCATTGTAGCCAAAATACTCGGGTTGCATTGGCACAAAGACGGCATCGGCGGCAATGAGGGCAGAGTAGGTAATCCCACCTAGTGAGGGGGGCGTATCGATCAAGCAGTAATCGAACTGGTCTTCTACTGTCTCTAGGGCTTCGCGTAGCACGAACTCCAGGCCTGAGCTGCCGGCCATCAGCTTCTCTACCATTTGAAGCCGGGCAGAAGCGGCCACTAAGTGGATCCTCTCCCCTACTGCTTCCATAAGCTCTGCAATCGGGACTTTGCCGTCGCTTTCCAGCAACTCTCCCAGATGCCTTGAGCCTTTGCGGTCAAAAGACATGGAGAGGTTGGTTTGTGAGTCACTATCAATTAGCAACACACGTGCTCCTCTGTGAGCTAATACATGTCCTACATTTAAAGTGGATGTCGTCTTGCCTACTCCCCCTTTGTGGTTGGCAAAGCATATTGTCTTCATAGAGACTAATGGTCAAGTTTGGCCCAATACTACACTTTTAAACCTATACATATAAAGTACGCATAGTATTTTGTGCACATATTACATGCAATGTATGTATTGTATACTATAAACACATTGCATGTAATATGTGGTATCCATTACATGAATACGCTAGAGTTTCTGTCGCTGAGCGAATATTATAGATTCATCGTACGGGATGGAGAGTTACTATATGCAACACATACATAGCATTTGCGAGATTTTTGTATGTATTGTGTGTATTAAATACAATGTATGTATTGTATGTAATAAATACTGATTATATAGTGAAGGGCTCACTATGGCAGGAACAGAAAACCCCGCTAAAGAATTTTGGTCAGCATCAGCCGGGAGAAGTAAGTACCTTATCTTGCTAGCGCTAGCCTCTCCGTTATGTATCACACTACTTCTACCGACTCCGACCAACCCGCTTACCTCACCGACCTTGCCCAGCTACCAGCCCTGCTTCAGCAACTCGTCGCTGACTTGGCCGACCCCGCCATTACCTATCTGCTAGGAGGTCACTATTACGAGCGTACCAATCACCCGCGCACCCGGCACTTTCCGGCGGTGTTTGCCCTGCGGCAGGAAGAAGCGGCCAATGTGGAGGTAGGGTCCGATTTTGTGGCCTTCGATACCGAGCTGGTGCGCTACCCCGAACGAGGGGAGGCGCATTACCCGGGCCCGTGGGCGGACCGCTTCCGTGCTACCATTCCTTTCGCTCAACTCTACCAACTCTGCCGCAAGGTGCTCACCCCGGCGGAGCAAACGGCCGAAGAAGTGCGCTATGGTCCGGAGACTATCCTGTACTATAATGAGGCGGTGTATAAACGGTACCCCACGCCAGCTGATATCAACCAGGCATACGCGGCAGCCCCTGCTTCGGGGGAACATCCGCTGGTGGCGGTACTGAGCGCGGTGGAAGCGGGCCTGGCCGACCCAACTAATCACTACCTGATTCATACGACCGCCTTCGAAAGCCCGGACGGACCCGTGCTGCTGGGCCTACTCCACCTGCAGGCCCGGACGACCCGCGACTTGCTTATCGAGGCGCAAGGCTTTACCTGCTCGGTGCTCTTGAACCCGCGTGATCGGCAGCGGTGGTCGACGGTACGGGTGAACTTTGCCCAGGTCTGGCAAGTGCTGCGCAGCGATAGCCCCCACGTGGACCTGGAAGAAGTCGAAGAGGCTGGCGGCCTCCTGTACGATGCCCCCGAGGTCTTGAGTGCCTACGCTCAGCAAGGGCGGCTAGCGTAAGTGATTCGCTGACTCCCCGATGGAAGAGCTACTGCATCCGCGTCACCCGCTCGACAAATACCACCAAGCCCAGCTGGACCTGCTCGCCACCTTGCCGGAAGCGCAACGTGAGGAGCACGCCCGACTGTTTCGGCTAGGCAATGCGACATACCGCTACCAGCAGCAGGCGCAGGGCGAGGTGACAGAAGAGGATTTTTACCATTGGCTCGAAGGCTTGCCCGAAAAGATGCGTGTGGCCATGGCGTGCGATGGATTTGAGGCCAGCAGGAATAGTTGGCCACTACGGCAGCACGCGCTGGAGCGCCGCGACATGGGCCAAGATGCCTTTTTGCAGGCTATCCTCTCACCAGAGGACTGGGCATATCAACAGCAGTTGGCTCAAGATTCTACTCTAGAGAGCGAGTATCAGTAGAACCTAATACGGAAAGGTATTCAGCGACCAGCGGCCTGTTCTGGGTGAGCCACTACGACCTGAGGGTAAAAGCTACGTGTTGAGGACCATCTCCTTGCTAACCCGCAACTTCTAGCATGCCGCTAGCTAGTCCTCTGAGCTGAACGATCTAATTGGCAGAGATAAACTATGCATTACCTAGGAAACACATATTCTCTTCCCTGATTTGTAAGGAACACCCTTCTACTACCAAAACAGACTAAGGCTATCCAGTCAATCAAGCGCAGCTAGGGTGTGCCTTCTACTAACAAGTGTTCTAGATCTGTGACGACGACACCTAAGGCTACCTGATAGTAACGACAAAGCATCGCCACCGTAAGTAAGGCAACATTTCGCCGGCCAGATTCAAGACGACTGACGTGTATTCCGGTAGCATCATACACCTCTTGCAACGTAAGGTGCCGTTCCTCCCGAACGGCTTTAAGGCGCCGGGCTAACTCGTGCAAAAAAGGAGACTGTTGCTGTACCGGCATGCCGTGACAAAGGCCGGAATTGACAAGACGAAGCACAAGGACCGAACGGTCCTTATTTCAACACCTTCTGTATATTTGCACTTCGTCCGCCATGACTTATTTAGATTGCTTAGGCAATTGCACTTTCAGTGGCTGAGCATACTCAGTGCAGCACGTCTTCTCCTCGCCTTTGTCTTCCGCTCTTCCTTTCTTCTGCACCCGTATGAGTGATGTACAAATACAGAAAATAAAAGTGGTTATTGAAGTGGAACTGCGTGAGCGTCCGCCCAGCGCCCTTTCGGTTCCTGATTCAGAAGCAGACGCAGAAGGTCACGGCTATGAACAAGCCTTATTTGCGATGCTCCAAGCTGATCCTGAGCGCTACGCCGATTTTGTCAAAATCCTCGCCATAACCAGCTTGGAGTCGTATGGGATCCATCACATGATTGCCGGCTTAGCACAGATAAGCGATACGTATACGGCGGGTATACAAATCTTAAAGAGCTTGGTACCACGGTTTTCCTCTCAGGCGCAAGTGTATTTGCACCAAGCAATCGAGGAAGGTTGGATTATGGATGGTACAGATAGCATCTATAACCGAGTGAAGGCGGAACCGATCAGTTTGAGCGTGGAATACCCGGTACAGCCCTCTCAGTAATTACGTATTGTTGGCTCCACTCAACCGACGTATACTCCAACACCGCTTCCTGCGGCAGGAGTATGGCTAGATGTTCTTAGTGCCTAGGTGCTCGGCCTGTTAGTCACTTCAGTGAGCAGATGCTTCCTGAATGATAGGGGGCCATAACTCTTTAAACGGTATATGCTGATTAACCGGAAGGGAGTTTTCACTTAGAAGGAAGTCATGACTCAACCCAGGTTTCGCTACATGCACCTAAAAGAGCCTCGTGGCTAAGTGAATTGTCAAGGGATAATGGACAGCTATGATTTCATCCGATTCTCTCCTAGTCTCTTTTTCCTCACGCTAATGTGAATCAACACTACATTGTATGAAATACAAATCATCTACCACTTGGCCACCTATTATGAGCCAGTGGCCGCTCTGTTCTGCTGATGAATCCGATTCACTGGACGCACTTTTGGATGAGGCGCGTGTGTTTATAGCTCGTGGAATGCTGGGGGCAGAAAGTACACAATGTGCCTATGCAGGTGACTGGAAACGCTTTGCCTCTTGGTGTGAAGACCATGGCGTACCTTCTCTACCTGCTGAAGCTCGTACCGTATGCTTTTTTTTAACGTACCTAGCGCAAAACAAGAAAGTTGCTACCATTCAACGCTGTCTGGCAGCCATAAATAAAACACATGAGGTAGCAGAATTACCAAATCCTGCGCTTGATAAGTCAGTCAAGCATACCCTAAGAGGAATTAAGCGAAAACTTGGAGTGCTTCAAAAATTAGCTCCAGCTTTTACAATTAACTATTTCAAAGAATGTATCCTAGCTATTGATTTGTCAAAGCCAAATGGTTTGCGAGACCGCGCCTTGCTACTACTCGGGCTAGCGGGTGCTTTTCGCCGGAGCGAAATTGCCAACATAAATATTCAGGACTTAGAATGGCATGAGGAATATTTGATTATCAATATACCTCATAGCAAGACCAACCAATGTGGTGATGTCGAACAAAAGGTAATCTTTTTTTCATCAAACCCACTCGTTTGTCCAATGAAAGCTTTACAAGCGTGGCTAGAATTTCTACAGACGAACAAATATGCCAGTGGTCCTTTGTTTGTATCCTTTCACAGAGGTAATAGAATTAGCAGGCGGCGGCTGACTCCGTATCGTTTGAATTTAATGGTCAAAGAAAGATTAGGCTCAAAATTTTCAGCCCACTCACTACGTGTATCATTTATTACTAATGCAAAACTCAGAGGAGCGAGCGATGATGCTGTAATGAATCAAAGTAAGCATAGAACAAAGGCGATGATTGGTCATTATACTAGAAGTGATAAATCACACCGATATAACTATACCGCGGGCCTTGGACTCTAGAAAAAGGATACGACTCCCATACACTTAAGGGGAGCTTTAGAATATGAGCTTTAAAAAATCAAAGTTCGGTGTTTATTAAGTACAAAAACAGCAAGGGCACTAAGGTGTGACTAATAGGTTCGATAAATTAAATTTAAAAACCTAAGATATGTTTAGTTATAATAATATATTTTAAATTGCAATAGCTGCACTATTTGCATTTTATTATTAAGCATATTTCTTTTCAATGGGCTGGTGGGAATATCCTATTTTTGAAATAGCTTCTACAATCTAACGCAATTAATATTAATTGCGTTACAAAATCTTAAAATATATAACACTTTGACGGTCACTACGACTGCGTACAATGTAATTATCCCAAGTTATATCTGTTTACACGCAATATTAAGGTCATTTGTATACAACTAAATCTTGATTAATCATTTCGAAGAAATACAGAGATATTTTTCGTAAATACAAAGTATAGAATGATAAAAATAGTGACTTTATATGGTTGTCTCTAAGTATTTTACATAGGTATTGCTATTAAATATTAAATGGATATGAGCTTAATATATACCTCCATTTGCTGAGTTAATACATATAATTTCTGTGCATCTGTTTATAGTATCAGAATTTAATAGCAAAAGCGCATCAATACAAAGTTTTGCACCATCTGTCGCGGTATTGCGCAGATGACACCAAACCCATGAGCCTTTGTTAGCCCCCTGCCATGATCGTTCGGATAGTTGCCTGCTTCGGTTACTTCAAGAAATGAATACCGGTGCTCTTATAGCGTCGATGAGCTTTTTTGAGCAAGATCGTTGAAGAGCTGCAGGCGATGCGTTTTCGCAATTGCTTGTTGCTGCTTGTTGGGTACTTCCGCTTCGGCCGCAAAGGTGGGCCAGCTTGCTACCGCGTCGACCACCTGCTGGATTATCTCCCGGGGCTTTTTCACCAGCACGTTCCTGGCCAGTTCCAGGAAATCTTCCTCTGTAAAATCATCGACCTTACCCGCCAGCGACATCTGATGATGGCTGGACCACTCGCCCGTGGGGTTATAGGAATAGGTTACGTCATACGCCGGAGACAAACTCCACTTACCCGCTGGATTCATCAGGAAGGAGATGTTCTTGGTATGGTCGTCCTGGTTGCGCGCTACCACGTTGAACACCATGCGCCGGTAGAGCTCCTCCACGGCCGGGTGCGGCAACTGGAGCTTGCGCAAGACTTGAAAGGCCTGCTCGTAGGTATAGAGCCCGGGTTTGTTGTAATCAAAGTGCGCCAGCCCGCAGAGCGTTTGCATGTGCAACCGCTGGCTGCCATCCACCCGGTCGAACCGCCTGGTCATAAAGTGCGCCCGGCCATTTTCTTCCAATAGCTGGCATTGGGTCATCTGCAGGCCCGCCTGCCGGGCCATCAGGTAGTACGCATACTCGATGCGACCGTACCCGGCCGGGTCGCCTAAACTGGCATTGGTCACCCCGTCGAGCTTGAGCAGCCAGTGCTCGAAGCCCGCAGGGGCATCAACCTGCCCGGAGCGGACCTCCTTGGTGACGGAATTATAGGCAATCACGGCCTTGGCACGGGCGCCGCCGGCAGAAGTGCCTACGCTGATGATTTCGGCCAAGCCCTCAGCGGCGTTAGTGGCCAGCGACGTGTGCAGGCTTTCCCGATTGGTCAGCACCTGCCGGGCAAATTTCACCAGTTCGCCCACCTCCAACAAGGCTCCTTTTTCCAGCGCGGGCTGCGAGGCCGGTTCATAGACCAGCGCACCCATGCCCCGGTGGCCGAGGTAGCACAAATGCTCCACAGGCGTAAAAGATGCCGCGTCCCGTCCCTTGGAGGCCAGCCAGGCGTCGATCAGCTGGCGCCCGTACCGGTCGGGCAGGCTGTCGGCCAGCAGACCGGGCAGGCCGTGATAGGTGTCGCGGTTAAGCGTGGCAAAGTCAAAGCGGCGCGACCTACGCCCTACGGGCAACGGCATGATAATCGGCGCCAGCTCCAGTCCCGTGCGAACAAAGGAAGGCTCGTATTCGAAGATCCCCAGGCGCCTTTTCTCATCCCACAGCACAGCGCCGACGGGCTGGTTCCAGATAGAAACCGTGGCCGTTTTCAGGATGCTCATACGTCAATCGTTGATGCGTTTTCGTCCCGGCGGCTAGCTCGCTGCCGCTGCTGGCGTGCCAGGCGTGCCGCTTGCAAGGGGCTAATGGTGGCCGACTCTTCCAGCACTTCCAGTACATCAAGCCGCCCCAACGCGCGCAGCAGCTGCACCAACGTCAATAGGGAAGCCGGCCGGCCGTTTTCGACCTGGCTGATGGTGCGCCGGCTCAAGCCCGTTTGTAGAGCCAACTCCTGCTGCGAAATATCCTGATTCAGGCGAATGAGCTGCAGGTTGTGGCCAATTTCTTTTACCGCGGCTACGTCTGACAAAGCGTACCAGTCCATAATGACACTTTTACGTGGCATTAACTGCCATTATACCTGTTAATGCTACGCAAAGGTATCATTAATGTAGGCAATAGCCAAATGATTAGAGGTGTATTAATGATACGTATGTATCACATTAAATGGCTATTTGCCACTTAATGATACGTATAGAACACATTATAAGCACTGCTACTAGTGCCTCGACGAGGAGAACCCTGTTGTGAAGAGGATAGGAACTGAGGGTACATGCCAAGCTGCTTCACTAAGCTAGAATTTGTACGGCATTACAACAAAGGATTGTATTCGTCATTGCCATCAGCCTGCACGTTAAACCGTTCGTTCATGAACTTCCTCACAGCCATGAGGTTGGGAAAGCGGGCATGGTTCTCCAGCCCGAAAGCGGCCAATGAAATCAGGGGCATCTGCTCCAAGCTCATCCTAAATTCAGCCGATTGAAAGGCCTCTAGAGGAAACTCCATCTGCAGTTCTACTTCATCACGCTGCAGGATGCGCTGAAACTCCGCTTTCAAGGCCGCTTGGTGTTCCGCTGGCGTCGCGAACTTTTGCCCGTCAACTATTCCGTTGGCTTTGTAGGAGAGCATGAAGTTCATCATGGCCACAACAATTTGCCAATCCGGCCAGCCTTCTTCCCGCAGGGCGTGCAGCCAAGCTCCGTAGCCGGCATCCTGCTTGAGGCTGGTGAGCGTCTGATGAATGTTGCGTACCGCCTTCTGAAAGCGGTTTCCAATGTTCTGGCGGGCACTCGAAGGATTGTATCTCTTGCTAAGGCCCGCCTTGGGCTGCATGAACAGATTATTCAAGGGGAACCCAGCTACATCCGGCAAGGCGGAGAACGTATCACGACCAAACGCCCCGAACGCCTTTGCGGAAAACATCGACCGGTACATGCGCTGGTAAGAGGTTGCCTGCATGGACTTTGCCCCTAGGTTGTTTTCCGTAAAGAGGCCCCAAAAAGCCTCGTTGTACTCGGCTGCAGGCAGTAAGCTAATGTCCTGCAGAATGGCTTTGAGTGCAACGCTGACGAAAGCAACCCCCATTTTTACTACTTCATAGTCCGCGCTGTCAACCCGCTGCACAAAGGCCTTCCACTTGGCTTTCTCATTGTCCGGTAACTGTTCGGGCTCGCCAGGGACATCAGTAAGTTCCAGGGTGAGGTCAACCAGGCTGCTGGGCAAATGAAAGTCCACCTTGGAAAGCGCTATTTCCACCAGCAACACCTGAAGCATGGCGCAGAACTCCTCGCCCAGGGCGGTCATTTCGTACGAATTAGCAAAATGCACGTGCCATTCTATTCCCAGGGCGTGAAACCGCACAGTCCGCTCGGGTCCCATGTCGTTAAGCGGCGCATCCGCAAAATTCTTGGTAAGGCCAGCCCGTAGTTTAGGGTCCGGTAAGTCCGTCTGCAATACGGCCAGCAGTTCATCTAGGTATTCTTCCTTTAAGTACCCGGCCTCGGCTAATTTGGCTTGGGCCATACCCTGTAACTCCGGGGCCAGAAGGGGCGCAGCATATAACAGGAAGCCGTAATTCAGGATACTCTTCTGGGGCATCTCGGCTCCCTCCGCATCGATCGGCTCGGGGTCAAACTCGTGCCGCGTCATCATGTACAACTCAAAGTCCAGCAGGGCGCTGAACCAAGCCCCTTGGATGAAATCCGCGTGGAAAACCATACCGATTCCCTGGGCAATTCGCTTGAGTAATTTCCGGCTGCCTTTCTGCCAGCTGACCCACGTGGCCCACAGCCCATAGTACTTCGCAGCGAAGTGCATGTCCAGGGCGCCGTAGACCTGGGAAATATTAAGCAAAGCCAGGGTGTGGCCCTCGAATGTTTCATCCTGCAGCCACAAGGCTTTGGCCTCGTGAAAATCCCGCAGTGCTTTGAGTAGGGCAGTGGGCGTTTTCGCCTCCAGGTAAGCGTTGCCTGAAGCCACCAGGCGGCGGGCGCGCTCATGCGCGCCCCGCTTCTTCTCGACCACGCTATCAAGTCGGTCAACAAACTCTTTGAAAGCATCAATCAGGCCCTCGTTTTCCGCCTCATCCATCTGTATTAACAGGCGAATATGCGTATGGATGCGGTTGCTCAACCGCGTAGCGTTGTAGAGTCGGGCCTGGTCCAGATTCGCTAACAACTGCTCCAAAGGCGCCATAATTTTCGCCACGTTCTCCTCATTTCGGTCTTGACTCCCGGCGAAGAAGTACAGATTAGCGGAGCATTCCAACAACCGGCACAAGTCCGAAGGATTGCTCGTTTGGCTCAGAAGCTGGTCTAACTGAAGCTTGAATTGTTGAAGCCACCCGACGGTTTCTTCCGGAGTTAGCGCGGACTTTTCGTTCAACGCCGAGGCCATCACCAGGAAGAGCAGGCTTTGAATGTCTTCGAAGTCCCCGGCGGCGGTAAAGGCGGAGAAGTCGCTGAAATACTCCCGGATGTATTCTTCCAACCCGAACAAATCACCACGAGCGGGCGCCAGATACTCTGTAGGCCGCATGCGCAACCAGAGTAGTTCGTAGAGCCCCTTCTTCCGAAATTCGGGCTGCGACTCCAGTTGCGTAATGTACCCGGTGAGCAAGTCAATCCAGAACGCGTCGTGGGACTGCAGATTCTTGGCGTCCCGGCAGTAGGAAATGGCCTGTAGCACCTCGTAAAATTCGCCAAGACGGAAATCTGCCGGCTGACCGATTTCATTCCACTTGGTAAATACGTCGTGGTACCACAGGTCTTCCAAGGTGCCCGCCTGGAGCAGCAAGTCCGTGAGCTCCGCATTAACTAACTTCCGGTCTTCCGGCGCCTGTTCAGAGGCCTTGATGTCTACCCGCATGCATAGCATGCCCAAAAAGCCCTTGCGCCGCTCCCTCGGCATATCCGGCAGCTGCGCCACGAGCTCTTCGAGGTGGGCAATGGTGCCCTTGAAGGCCTCGTCCGGGCTCAGACCATCAAAGCGCCATGTGATACGGCGCGTAAAGTCGTCCCAATCCTGGTCTGTCAGCTTTTGAAATACAGCAATTGCCTCCTGTACTACCTGCTCCTCGGCCTCTATTACCAGAATGGCTGGCGCGTCCTCCGCTTTCTTCTTCCGCTTGTCGGCGAGCTGGTCGGTTAGTTGCGTGGCACGCTCCTGCACATAGGACGTGACGAGTGCCTTTACCTTTGTAGCACATTCGGTGAGCAGGGCCTCGGGAAGAGCTCCTTGGCTGGCCACCCAGCGGCGCAGCAAATCCGACTCATTGCCCTCTCGGGGCTCGGCAATGCGGCTGTTGGCTTCAAAAACAAACTCCTTGTCCTTGGCTGCATAATCCGTCTTCACGTGCAGCATGAAGAAGTGCGCCACCGCCTTTTGTATTTCCTCGCTACGAAAGGAAAAAGGGGTGGAGTACAGCTTCAATTGGCGGAACGTGGCGGCTTGCGTTAGCTCGTTGTGCTGAAAGATATCCTCTTCATAGTCGCAATAAATCGCTTCGTCAACCTGGTCCAGATAATTCTCAAGCCACGTTTCTACGGTTTTAAACACCTGATATTGATAGCCACGCATCGAGGCGCTGGCATCGGTATTTTTTGCAAACAGGAAGAGTTTGGCAATGCTCATTTGCTAAAGACCTAAGCTGACGGAACGCGAAATCTTGCGCATCGCCGCGGGCGAATCCCCAAACTTGCACAGCGCCTCGCAATGCTGCCGCAACTCCGAGAACAGGATGTAGTGGATAGTCGCCCCGGCCGCCCGGATGGCCGGGCGGGAGAGTTGGGCCTGCACTTCCTTTTCGCGGGCGTCGGGCACCACCAGGTATAAGGCCGTTTCGTTCTCGGGCATGGAAAACGCCAGATCCGTTAGGCGCAGGATGCCGCTGTAGATGCTGGTGCTCTTTTCCACCTCGAAAGCGGCCACCACGCGACTCGTGCCGGGTGCAAACCACACAATGTCAATCAGGCGAATGGTACTAGCCACCTCGGCCGGTACGGGTAATTCGGGGTGCTGGTCGAGACAGAGAAAGGAAAGCTTCTGGCCCCCACAGAGGCGGTTGCGGTCATTAATGGCCGTTGTCACGTCGCAGCCCAGCGCCTTGCCGATGCGCAGCAGGTGGTGCTGCATCTCGGTGTGCTGGTTTTCCTCCTGGGCTTCGGACTGCACCTCTTTGTGCCGCTTTTGCGCCTGCTGTTGGTACTTGTCGCGGTCCTCGTCCGAAGTGAATTGCTGGTCGCCGGCAATCATCTTTTTCACGCCTACGTCGAAGAGCAAACCAGCCAGCGCGCCGTAGTCCAGGCTCAGGTGCTGGCGGTGCGCTAGGTTCACATCACGCAGCTGCTCGCGCATGCGCAAATATTCTGGCCAGGAACCCAGTTTGATCTTCTGGCCAAACAGGGCGTTGAAGCCGTTGACGATGGCCGTGTTGCAGGGCGGGATCAGGGTGGGGTGCAGGAAATACAGGATGCTGGCCACCGCCGGGCCGAGCCCCTTGATTTTGCGGCGGTCCAGAATATCGATTTCCTTGAGCAACTGCTGCTCGGTGGTGGCCGCGAGGCAGCTTTCCAGAAATTGGCCAAAGGCGCGCTTGTTGTCCTCGTGCTCGTAAATGTCGGGGATGCGCAGCTTGGGCTTCCAATAGAAGGGGTGGGCCGCGCCTTGGAATACCTGCTTTTGCTCGCTGATGACACTAAGCACGAATTCGAGCGAGGTGCCCTTGAAGTCGTTGCCGAAACTACCGGCCTTGATGTCCTTAACCACCTGCTGCACCCCGCGCCGGATGGAGCGAAAGGCTTTCAGCCGCTCCTCGTTGTTGATGAACCAGGTGTTGTAAACGGACTCTGAATCGGCTTTGTATTGCTGGATAAGGGGCGGTAGAGCGGCGGACATAAAAAAGCGTAAGGCCAATAAAGCAGCTAAGATGCACAGAAGCCCTCAATAGCGGTCAACTCAAATCAAGCGCCTCCTTCATCCTCCAGTCGGCTCGGTTGTTTGTCTGCGATGAAACTGGCACAAATGATGATAACTGCTCACCCAAACAACCATTGACGTCGGTACTCCTACCATGGGCCACTGGTCGCACTAAATCAACTTTCTCATGAAAACTTCGCACTTCCTGCTGGCTGCTGCGATGCTGGCCGCCCCGCTTTCTCTTTCGGCCCAGCACAGCCATAAACCCGGTGCCGCCGCCCACGGTCACAAGGCCGCTGGGGAAACCCACTCGCACAAATCTCCCCATGGGGGCACGGTGCGCACGGCGGGCAAGTACCACATTGAGCTGGTGCAGCATGCCAATGAGGTGTACGTGTACCTGCTCGACAGCAAGGAAAATTCCCTGCCCGTCGACCGTACCACCGGCTCCGTGATGCTGCTCAGCACGACGGGTAAAACCAGCACGGTAAAGCTCACGCCCGCCGGCGACCACTTGGTGGCCGCCCTGCCCGCCGGCTCAATGCTGCGCACGGCCATCGTGAGCGTGAAAGCCAACGGCAGCTCGCTCAGCGCCCGGTTTGAAAAGCTGGATGCAGCCGCCAAAGCCGGCAAGGTGGCCGGCACGGCGTACGAGTGCCCCATGAAGTGCGAAGGCTCGGCCAGCGACAAGCCTGGCAGCTGCCCTAAGTGCGGCATGGCCCTGGTGAAGAAGGCCTAAAGGCTGCCTAACCGCCGTAGGCGGCCCTATCAGCTGAAAAAGCCAGCGCTGTCCCATAACTTGTTTGGGGCTGCGCTGGCTTTTTACATTCGGTGACCCGGCATGTCCATGCCCGGCATGGTCTTCATCGGCTCGCCCGGCCGCATGGACAAGTCCCCGTAGCGGGCCGCCAGCCAGTAGCCAACCGCCAGCATCACCAGCGTTATCAGGGTGACCGCCGCTTTGCGCAAGCCCGACACTTGGGCTCCGCCTTCCATGTTCATGGGCATCGCGGCCATGGCATGCCCGGCGTGCGCAGTGGCTGGGGACGCGGTGTGCGGCATGTTGGCCATGGAGTGACCAGCGTGCGTCGAAGCAATGACTTCTTCCTGGGCGGCCCCGCCTTCGCCTAATGCGCGCTCGGTGCCCATGCCGTGTTTGAGCTGGTTTTTAACCAGCCAGTAATTCACGGGGTAGGAGACCACCACGCCCACAAGCGTAGCCGCCGACATGGCTGCCCAGAACCAGAGAGAAGTGGCTTCCATGGCCCGCATGTCCCGGGTCATCAGAACGACCATGGTGGGCAGCATGCCGGCCATCATAGCGTTCATGGATATCCACTCTGGGAGAAAGGATTGGCGCAGCGCCTCCCCGTAGCTCAGGCCCATCATGTCCTTCATGAACAGGGCCTGGAAGATGAACAGACCAAAGACAAAGCCCGCGGCGTACTCTATCCAGATGTCCACGCCCATGCTCAGTCCAAAGTAGCCGGTGAGGGCGGCGGCCACGATGATACCCGTCGCGTCGCCCGCCGCGCAGTGAATAGTCGAGCCTACCGCCTGCTTCCATAGCGGCGCTATAAAAGCCTCGTGGGTACCCGGCGAAGGCTCGCGGCAGGAAAACCAATAGATAAGCAGGCCCACCGGGCCGGTGTAGAGCGAGACCAGGACCCAGCCCCACTTCATGACCTTCATCTCGGGGGTGCGGGTAAACAGGTCCCAGGCCACGTAGAGTACCGAGAGCAGCGTCAGGCCAAACCAGAGCCAGAGTGCCCAGTCCGGGGCCCAGGGAATAGCGTGCATTTCCATAGGGGCGGAGGTTGAAGTAAAAAAGCAGCGAACCGAAGGGTCCGCTGCTGAGGGATACGAGCGAGGAAAGCCCTAGTATTTTTTGTTGGCCAGCAGAAAGTCCTGCAGCATCTTGATTTCCATCTTCTGGTCGGTAATGATTTGCTGGGCCAGCGCCTTGGTGGCGTCGTCGCGGCCGAACTTGAGCAGGGCGTCCGAATTTTCGATGGCGGCCTGGTGGTGGTCAATCATCAGCTGAGCAAAGTCGAAGTCCGGGTCGCCGGTGAGGGGGCGCAAGTCCACGGCCTTCATCATCTGCATCATGTTCATCATTTGCAGGGCGTTGAATTCGGGCACGGCCGGGGCGTGCGCCGGGTGGCCGGCCAAGAAGGCATTGAACTGGGCGATTTCGGCCTGCTGCTTGTCGATAATCGACTGAGCCATAGCCTTCATCTCGGCGCTTTTGCCACTTTTAAGCTCCTCCTGACTGTTTTTGATGGCTATCTGGTGGTGCATAATCATCATGGTTGAGTAGTCGTTGTCCGGGTCCTGCGTTTTAGGCATGGACTCCATCATAGCCATGCCCTCGTGCATGTTGCGCATGTACACGCTCTGGTCGTGGCCGATGAGCTCTAGGCCGTTATCGTCGTCCTTGTCGCAGCCGGTAAAAGAAAGGGTGGCCCCGAGCAGGCTCAGTGCGAGAAGGGGCATTCGAAATATCTTGTTCATGGGTAGCGGTCGTTGGTGAAAAGTAGCTACTCTTAAAAACGGTAATGCCCGGGCGTGGATTTGCGACAATTCTGCCCCGGCTTGCATAATTTCAAGTAGGAATATTCTACGACGTCGCGCTGCTTCACCTTGCTCTACCACTTCACGGCCCAGCAGCTTCTTTACCCAGTTGCGCAAGGCGTAAATTCGGGAGCTGAGGTAGCACTCGTTGCAGTGGCTGAAGTTCCACAGGCAGTCCACCGTATCGGTGAACAGGTGGAAAAGCAGGCCCACGGCTACTGGTTGCAAGGCCGGCAGCAGCAAGAGCAGCGCATACACTGGGAAGGCGTAAAATGAGTGCAGCGGATGATACCCCACGCTGCAGCGCAGTGGGTCGAAAATGGGTTTGGCCAGCAGGTGGTCCAGGTCCATGAGCATCGTGGCCAGCAGCAGTAGGTAGGCGGCCTGCCACATCGCGGGGAAAAACACCAGCGCCAGCACGGCTGGGAAAAGAAAGTGCAAGGTGTAATGCACCAGCGTCTGGGCGCTGAACAGTTTGGTTGGGAATTGCCGACGCAGCCCGCGCGGAACCTTCGGCGGGGTTTGGCGGCACACGGTATCCACAGGCGTGGCTTGGGCATTCCTCCGGCCCAATTTGCCTGCTGGCTGCTTTTTCTCCCCAGGTGCCTGGCCCCGCGGGCTCATAACGGGAGGTCGCGACTCTTCCCCTATCCGCGGCGGGGTGAGGGGCGCCGGGGCAGTGACGACCGTCTCCGTGTCAATGCGCTGGGCCGGCCGCGGGTGGCGGTACCCGGGTGCAGGGCGAAACCTTGGGGCTATGGCAGAGGAGCGGCACCCGATTAGAACCGGGCCGGCAGCAATGCAAAGGAATAAAATGAAGCGTGAGACAGGCGGTGGGAGCATAGGGGGCGTTGGTGCCACGGGGCCGGCCAGGGTGGGCATCTCTAGGGAACAGGTCGCTGGATAGTCCGCTCGGCCATCCACCTTCCCTTGAATGCAAAAAGGCAGCCCCGCAAGAGCTGCCTTTTTCGGAGTTACGCCACCAACTAGCGGTTGCGCGTCAGCCAGTTTTGCAACGTAGCAATCTCCTGGCGCTGGTCGGTGATGATGGCCTGCGCCAGCTGGCGCATGGTGGCGTTGCGGCCGTGCTGGAGCAGTGCCTCCGAGTTGTCGATGGCCGCTTGGTGGTGGTCAATCATCATCTGGGCGTAGTCCACGTCGGTGCGCATGGTCATGGTGCGGGCGTTGCTCGCGGCCATCATGCGGTCCATGTTGGTTTTTTGGATTTGGTTGAACTGCGGCACCAGCGGCTGCATGGGCTGGTGCCCACCCAGAAACGTGTTGAATTGCGTGATTTCGGCGCGCTGCTTGGTGATGACGTCCTGGGCGATGGTTTTCATCTCCTGGTTGCTGCCCGCGCGCAGCTCTTCTTCGCTCATCTTGATGGCCGCGTCGTGGTGCAGCACCATCTGAGCCGCGAAGTCGTGGTCAGGGTCTTGGGTCTTGGCCTGCGCGTCCATCTGCGCCATCATGTCCATCATGATTTTCATCAGCGGCGTGTCGTGCTTCATGTCGTCCATGTCGTGATCCATTTTACAGGCCGAAAACAGGGAAACAAGCACAAGCAGCGAGTAAATAGGCAAACGGAATAAGCGGTTCATGCGCACGGTCGGTGGGGTCTGATGGTGAGCATTATAAACGCCCCGCCTACCCGCCCGGTTTTTACACGGTTGGCCTTTTTGCTTGCATAATTTCGGAGCCTATAGCAGCGAGTCCAGGCTGCGCCGGGCGTGGCTGGCGGGTCCGAGCCGCTGAAATTCGGTAGGTGTCAGGCCCGTCACCTGCCCAAACTGCCGCGAGAGGTGGGCCGGGGAGCTGTAGCCGAGCTGCCCGGCCACCTGAGCAATGCTCAACTCGCCGTAGCCGATGAGTTCCTTGGCCCGCTCCACCTTCTGGCGGATGATGAACTTCTCAATGGTCAGGCCTTCCTCGGAGGAAAACAGGTGCGACAGGTAGTGGTAGTCCCGCCCCAAGTGCTGGACCAGGTAATCCGAGTAGGTCAGCAGGCGCGGGCCCGGCTCGGGATAATGGATGAGCGTTACCAGCAAGGTCTTAATCTGCTCCACCAACTGGGCCCGGGGATCTTCCAGCAAGGCAAAGCCCGCCGCCTGCAGGGTGGCACGCACGGGCTCCAGGTCCGGGTCCTGGCCGTCGGCGGTGCTCACGTCGGCCTCGCCCAGCACCACGCGGTGCACCTGCAGGCCTAGGGCCGTCAGGTCTTCCGTCACCACCCGGATGCACTGGGGGCAGACCATGTTTTTAATCAGCAGCCGGTGGGTGCCGGGGGCGGGCAGCGTAAAGCCGGAGCGGAGTTGGGAATTCATGAGCGCCATCTATTTAACGACCAGGCTACCGCGCAGCATGCCCATGCCGCAGGTGAACGTAAAGGTACCGGTCTGCTGGGGCAACAGCTCCACCAGCGTCGTCTTGAAAGCGGGCAGGTCGCGGCGAATGCTGAAATCGGGCATCAGCAGCTCCTCGGAGCAGGAGTTCTCCTCGTCCCGGTAAAAGCTCAGCTGCACGGGCTTGCCCCGCTCCACTTCGATGACGTCGGGCGAGTAGCCGCCCTTCACGGTGATGTCGACTTCCTGCACCCCGCTGGCGGTAGAGACGGCCGCCGCCGTTTGGCGGGCGGAAAAGAAGAAGTACCAGATGACGAAGGCCGACAGGGCCAAGCCCGTCAGCGTCACGATGATTTCAGTGGTATCCATAGCTTAGTTTTTAGCGGGGGAGAAGCTGCGCAGGCGCAGCGAGTTGGTGAGCACCGACACCGAGCTCAGGGCCATGGCCCCGGCCGCGAGCATGGGCGAAAGCAGCAGCCCGAAGAAGGGGTAGAGCAGCCCGGCCGCGATGGGAATGCCCAGCGTGTTGTAGATAAAAGCGAAAAACAGGTTCTGCTTGATGGTGCGGATGGTCTGGCGCGACAACTCGATAGCCGTGACCACGCCTTGCAAATCCGAGCGCATGAGCGTGATGCCGGCGGCCTCCATGGCCACGTCTGTGCCGCCGCCCATGGCCAGGCCAATGTCGGCCTGGGCCAGCGCCGGCGCGTCGTTGATGCCGTCGCCCACCATGGCCACGATACGTCCCTCGGCCTGCAGTTCCTTCACCTTACCGGCTTTGCCACTGGGCAGCACCTCGGCGAAGTAGCGCTTGATGCCGACTTGGCTCGCCACTTGCGCGGCCGTCTGGGGGTTGTCGCCGGTCATCATTACCACCTCGATGCTCATGGCCTGCAGCCGCTTGATGGCAACGGCCGACGTTTCGCGCACGGTGTCGGCCACGCCGATGAGGCCCACGGCCTGCTTGTTCACGGCGACGTAGAGCACGGTCTTGGCCTGGCCCAGCAGCTCGTCAGCCTGCCGGCGCACGGTGGGTGATAACGTAATACCGGCCTCATCGAGCAGGCGGAAGTTACCGATGAGCACGGCCTGCCCATTCACGGACGCCTGCGCCCCCTTGCCCTCAATGGCCTGGAAACCGGTGGCCGGAACAGCCGGCGCCTGCTGGGTATCGGCATAGCGCACCACGGCTTCGGCCAGCGGGTGCTCGGATTGCCGCTCTACCGCGGCGACTACTTGCAAAAGACTGCTGGCATCCTGCCCATCCGCGGGCACAAAGTCAGTCACGGCCGGCTCCCCGCGGGTGATAGTGCCCGTTTTGTCGAGCAGCACGGTGTTGACCTGGTGGGCTTTTTCCAGGGCCTCGGCGTTGCGAATCAGCACGCCGTGCTCGGCCCCCTTGCCGGTGCTCACCATGATGGCCGTGGGTGTGGCCAGCCCCAGCGCGCAGGGGCAGGCAATGATGAGCACGGCTACGAAGTTGACCAGGGCCAGCGGCAGCCGCGCTTCTACCGGCGCTAGGTCAAACCAGAGTACAAAGGTCAGAATGGCAATCACCACCACCGTGGGCACGAAGATGGCGCTGACCTTATCCGCCAGCCGTTGGATAGGTGCCCGGCTGCCCTGGGCGTCTTCTACCAGCTTCACAATCTGCGAGAGCATGGTGTCAGCTCCCACTTTGGTCACCCGGAAGCGGAAAGACCCCGTCTTGTTGAGTGTAGCGCCGAACACCGAGTCGCCGGCCTTCTTTTCCACGGGTAGGCTTTCGCCCGTGAGCATGGCCTCGTCCACGGCCGAATGGCCTTCCTCAATAACGCCGTCGGTGGCCACCTTTTCACCGGGGCGCACCACGACGAGGTCGCTCAGCTGCACCTGCTCAATCGGCACATCCACTTCCTGCCCATCGGGCCGCACCACCCGGGCCGTTTTGGCCTGCAAGCCCATCAGGGCCTTAATAGCAGCTGACGTCTGAGTCTTGGCCCGCAGCTCTAGCACCTTGCCGAGCAGAATCAGGGCGATGATGGTGGCCGTCGTGTCGTAGTACACCTCGGGCATGATGCCCCGGCGCATAAACCAGCCCGGCACCACAGTGGCGGCCAGGCTGTAGAGAAAAGCCGCCCCGGTGCCCACGGCAATCAGGGTATCCATGTTGGCGGCCCGGTGCTTGAAGCCGTTCCAGGCCGAGGTGAAGAATTCGCGCCCGCTATACAGCAACACCGGCAGCGTGAGCACCAGCAGGCCGTAATTGAGCCACTGCATGTTCACACGGGCCATCATCGCGGGCCATAGCATGAGCATGCTCAGCGGCATGATGAGTATGGCTAGCACCGTGGCGACCCAGAAGCGGCGCTTGAGCTTGACGTAGGCCAGGGCCTTCTGCTGGTCGATTTCCGCTTGCCGGTCCGCGGCCGACGTATCGGGGGCCCGCTCGGTGACGCCGTAGCCCGCATTGACAACCGCCTGTTTCAGAGTAGCCAGGGTGGCTTGGGTCGGCAGGTAGTCGATAGTGGCTTTTTCGGTGGCGAAGTTGACCATGGCCCGCTGCACGCCTGGCGTGCGGGTCAGAGACTTCTCGACGAAGGACGCGCACGAGGCGCAGGTCATGCCTTCAATATCGAGGGTTTCGGTTTTGGTAGTTGGTTCCATAGAATTAGGCAGCTGTGGTGCTGCAGTGGGCTGGGAAACACATTGTTCCCCAGGCTAAAAAGCACCTTACAAAGGAACGGCGCTTCCGTGGCGGAGTTAGTGCGGAATCTCACTCGAAACTTGCATAATTTGCACGTAGCAGGCCGGTAATGGATTTACATAATCCAGCCGCAGGCTTGCATAATTTTGCGGTCAGCAACTGGGGACGTTTCGCTTAAGGGCCGCTCAAAACGCCCCAGCGGCCCTTTACAGTCCTTTTTTCCACGTTGAGCGGCCTGCTGCGGGGACGGTCCGGAAACTCTTTATTTAGAAATGGGGTAAATAGGCGGTACCGCCTTTTCGTGGAGAAGTCTACTTTTGCGGTTGCTTAGCGCCTCTCATGTTCCGTAGCCTGTTCCCTTTCCGCCGTTTGCTGGCGACGAGCTTCCTGCTCGTCTTCGTCAACGTGTTCGTGGGCCAGTGCTACTGCGCAACTATCAATCCGGTGCTGGCCGCACCCGCGCCGGTGGCGAAAGCCGTTGCCGTAGAGAAGCCCGCCCATCCCGGCTGCCATGGCCACGGCAAGGCCCCGGCCCAGCAGAAGTCAACGCAGGGAAAGCACGACCATGCCCGGCACAGCTCTAAGCCTGCGGGCCAGGATGACTGCTGCAAGGACAACTCGGCCGCTATTCTTAAGTCGCTCACGACGCCCGGCGAAAAGCAATTGCTGGCGTCCGCGCCGGCCCTGCTGCCGGCCAGCAGCGACTTCTTTTTCCGGCCCGCGGCCGGCGAGTGGGACCGCACCCATTCGGTCGTTCTGGTGCTCCGCGAGCACCTGCCCCCCAAAATACCCGACATCCGAATCTTTATTCAGTCCCTGACGGTCTGATTGGTTTGACGCGCCCAAGGCTCGCCCTGGCATAGCTCTGCTATGTCCGGGGCGGGCCTTTGCATTGTCGTGTCCGCCCGGCGCCTGGCTGCGCCCACCCCTCCCTCATCTTCCTGGTTTTACCCTCGCCTGACAATGAAAAGTTGTTGCGAAGAAGCCGGCGCACCCGCTCCCCAAGGCCCCGTTCGTCGCCTGCTTTCCTACCTGCTCTATGCTGCGGTGGCCACCGTGCTGGGCTTCGTGCTCTGGCAGCAGTGGCAGGCCTAGCCGCCCGGTAGCAGTCCCCTTACAAGTTTCAACCCCATTCCCCTTTTATGTACCGCATACCGCTTTCCTTGCTGGCCCTGGCCGGCCTGCTCACCACGGTTAGCTGCTCGTCCGAAACCGAGTCCAGCAAAACCACCGACACCGTCACCACGCCCACTAACGGTCCGGCCGAAGGCACCGCCGAGCACGGCGGCGGGCACACCTACGCTTGCCCCATGCACCCAGAGGTTACCAGTACCAAAGAAGGGGAGAAGTGCCCCAAATGCGGCATGAACCTGGAGCACAACGACAAGGTGGCCAACGGCAAAACCTACGACATGAAGCTGGTGCCCACCCCCACGCAGGTCACCGCCGGGCAGCCCACCACCCTCGCCTTTACGCCCGTGGAGACGGGCAAGGGCTCGGCACCCGTGCCCCTGGACGTGGTGCACGAAAAGAAGATTCACCTCATCATCGTCAGCAAAGACCTGGGCCAGTTCTACCACGAACACCCTGAATACACCGCCCAGGGCGACTATAAGGTGCAGTACACCTTCCCCAAGGGCGGCGACTACGTGCTGTTTCAGGACTATACGCCCACGGGCTCGGGCCACCAGCTGGGCCGCCAGCCCCTCACGGTGAAGGGCACGGCCTACACCCCGGTCAAGTTCAGGAACGACGACATGCAGTGGGATAAGGACGGTTACCAGGCCACGCTTTCCTTCGACAAGGACCTGAAAGTAGGTCAGCTGCTGGGCATGAAAATCAGCATCAGCAAGGATGGTCAGCCTGTGACGGATTTGGCCAACTACCTCGGCGCCTTGGGCCACGTGGTGGTCATCAGCGAAGACACCCAGAACTACCTGCACGTGCACCCTAACGACCAGGCCGACAAGGGCCCGAACATCGGCTTCAACACCAACTTCGAAAAGCCCGGCCTCTACCGCATCTTCCTGCAGTTCAACCACGCCGGCAAGATTCACACCGGCGACTTCACCGTCAACGTGAAGGCCTAGCGTGCGGGCTTGGCCCTATCCCTGCTTTCCCACTTCATTTTTCCACTTACCCCAACCAAACCCATGAAAAAGTCCGCTTTTTTCCTCGCCGCCCTCTGCTCGGGCTCCCTGCTGGTGGCCAGCTGCAGCAGCGACAAAGCTGCCGATTCGACGGCCACGACCACCGAAACGACCACTACGGAAGGCGCCGCCTCCGGTGACATGGCCGGCATGGACCACTCCGCCGGGGCCACGGGCAGCGCCGCTGCGGGCGGGGACTCTCCCCTGATGGCCTCGATGAATGAGATGATGCAGAAGATGGAGGCCAGCAAGCCCAAGGGCAATACTGACCACGACTTTGCCCACCACATGCTGGAGCACCACAAGGGCGCCGTGGCCATGGCCGACATCCAGCTGCGCGACGGCAAAGACGCCACCATGCGCCAGATGGCTGAGAAAATCAAAGCCGACCAGCTCAAGGAAATCACCGAGCTCGAAGCCGTGGCTACCCGCCTCGACAGCGCCCCCACCAACTACAAGCCCAACGACCCCGCCGACCCCTTCACCAGCAAGATGAAGGCCTCGATGGACGGCATGATGCAGAACATGCCGAAGCCCGTGGCTAACCCGGACATGAACTTCAACATGCTCATGACCGTGCACCACCAGAGCGCCGTGGACATGGCCAAAGCCGAGCTAGCTCATGGCAAAGACACCAAGCTCAAGGAGATGGCTCAGATGATGATTACCGCCCAGGAGAAGGAAATCGCCGAATTCAAGGCCTGGCACGACAAGAACACCGATAAGATGTAATTCCCGGGAGGCAGGCCACAACGCCCGCTGGCGTTTGCGGCCTGCCCTTGTTCACCCAACCTCACCATCCTCAAATTCTCGTTTCCTATGAAGATTGTAAAGATTTCATTCGTTGCCGCCGCCCTGTTCGCCCTCGCTCCCCTGGCCTCGCAGGCTCAGCACGCCCACGGCGGGGGTGCCGCGGACAAGCACATCGCCCCCGGCGAAACCCACGCCCATGCCTCGCCGCACGGCGGCATGGTGCGCTCGGCCAAACCCTACCACATGGAGCTCGTGCAGCAGCCCACGGAGCTGCGCATCTACCTGCTGGGCGACAAGATGGCCGCCGTGCCAAACAAGACCCTGACCGGTTCGGTGATGGTGCAGACCACCGACAACAAGACGACGACCGTGCCGCTGACAGCCGGCGGCACCGACTACGTGGTGGCTAAGCTGCCCGCCGGCGCCAAAGCCCGCACCGCCATTGTGAGCCTGAAAAACGGCAGCGAGGCCCTGAACGTGCGCTTTGACAAGCTGGACACGGCCGCGAAAGCCAGCAAGTCCGTGTCGGCCGCCTACGAGTGCCCCATGAAGTGCGAGGGCAGTGCCAGCGACAAACCCGGCAGCTGCCCCAAGTGCGGCATGGCCCTGGTCAAAAAAGCGTAGGCGGAGCCTGTTTTTCGGACGCAGGGCGTCCGGGCTTTCTCCGTCTTGGGCCGTCTGCTGCTGCAACGGTGGGCGGCCCTTCGACCGGCTTTAACCTGATTCTATGAAGTATTTGAAAATGAAACGCGGGGCAAACCGACTGCTACTGACCCTAGTGCTGCTCAGCCTGAGCCTGGCCGTGGGGCACGCGCAAACCGTTATCGGCCTGGACAGTGCCGAAGCCCAGACCTTGCGCCGGCACCCGCGGCTGCGCCAGTCCGACCGCGAAATCGAGGAGCAGCGCGCCCTCAAGCGGGGCTCGTTTGCGCCCGCCAACCCGGACTTTCTGTTCTCGGCGCCCACAGGCGAAATGTGGGCCCCGGGCGTGGTGCAAACCATCGACCTGCCCAACGTGTACCGCCAGCAGCGGCGCGTGTCCCAGGCCGGCATCACGCTGGCTGAGCGCAACCGCGACGTGAGCCGGGCCAGCGTGCTGCGCGACACCCGCCTGGCCTACCTGGCGCTGCAGTTCGCTGAGGCGCAGGTGCGGCAGCTCACCTACCAGGACAGCCTGTTCCGGGTGCTGCGCCTGGCCACCGAGCGCCTGTTCACGGCCGGCGAAGTCACCTCGCTGCAGCGCATCAGCACCGACGCCGAAGCCCGGCAGGTGACCGTGCTGCTGCAGCAGGCCACCGCCGACCGGCAGGCCGCCCAACGCCGCCTGGGCCTGTTGCTCGGGCTGCCCAACGAGCCGCTGGCCACCAGCACTGACCTGGGCCGCACCGGCCCGGAGCTGGCCCAGACGGGCACGGCTTTACTCGCGGGTCTGCCTGCCGAAGACAGCAGCGCCCTGGTGCGCAGTCCCACGCTAGCCGCCGCGGCCCAGAACGTGGCCTTGAGCCAGTCGGGCATCAGCCTGGTGCGGGCACGGCGCACCCCGGCGCTGACGGTGGGCTACCAGAACCAGGCCTTTGAAAACTCGGCGCTTAAGTATCGCTTTCAGTTCGGCGTGTCGGTGCCCATCTGGTTCTGGACCTACCGCTCCCAGCTGCAGGCGGCCACGGCCCGCAGCGAGGCGGCCGGCTACCAGCTGCAGGCGCAGCGCCTGGAGCTCAGTTCGCAATACCAACAATCCTTGGCCGACACGCGCAAGTTCTCGGCCTCGCTGGGCTACTACGAGCAAACCGGCCTGCCCCAGTCACGGGCCATCATCAGCCAGTCCCAGCGCCTGTTCCGGGCCGGGGAAGTGAGCTACCTGCAGCTCATCCTAAGCTTGAACCAGGCCTTTGCCATCCAGAACACCTACCTGACCACCATCCGCGACTACCGCCAGGCTTTGGTCGAGCTTAACTACCTGCGGGGCGAATAACCGTCAACCATCATGAAACAACTCCTGATTTTGCTGCTGGGCCTGCTGCTGTGCGGCACCGCCTATGCCCACGGAGGCGAGGACCACGGCGACGGCCCTAAAGCGGGCACTGCCGCCGGCGCTACCTCCTTTTCAGTGGCCGCGCTCTCGGAACAGTTCGAAGTGCTGCTGCGCTACGAGCCCCTGGAAGGGGGGAAGCCCGCCGACTTGCGCCTGTTCCTTTCCGACTACGCCACCAATGCTCCCATCAAGGGCGCTAAGCTCACGCTTACTACCCCGGAAGATGCCAACCTGAAGTGGGCCGTGACCGAGCAGGAGCCGGGCGTGTACCTTGTGGAAGGCCAGTTTCCGGCTAACAAGGCCTACAGCTTTGCCCTCAACATCGTGGCCGGCGAGACGGCCGACCTGCTGCTGCTCGAAGGCATCAAGGTAGGGGAGAAGCTGCCCGTGGCGGCAACTGCCCCCGTAGCGGCGACCTCGCTTTTCTCGTCCTGGAAAACCATCCTGGCACTGATCGGCGCCTTTGTGCTCGGCATCGGCCTCACGGCCCTGCTCATGCGCCGCCGTCGCCAGCCTTCTAAGCCTGTGCTGCAAACCTCGGAGCAAGCGCTGACCGCCAGCCGCCGCACCCCCTTTCCTTAATGCTACCCCGATATGAAAACCAAGCATAAATTCCTGGCGGCCACGGCCGCCGCGGGACTGGTCCTAACGGTACTGCTCCCGCCCCCGGGCCTGGTGCAGGCGCACGGCGGCGAAGACCACGGCGGCGAGGCCAAGGCCAGCACCGGTGTGGCTTCCACCGACGAGGTGCTGCTGCCCAAGGAAAGCCAGTTCCTGTTCGAGGTCCGCACCGATCTCGCGGCCTTCTCGACTACTTACAGCCGGGCCACACTCTACGGCACCGTATCCGCGGCAGCGGGTGGCGAAGGCCGCGTAGTGGTGCCCCAGACGGGACGCATCGTGAGCCTCGCCGCCCAGGTGGGCAAGACCGTACGCGCCGGGCAGACGCTGGCCGTCATCGAGCAAACCCTGGATGCCACCCAGCAGATTGGCCTCAGCACCGAGCGGGCCAACGCCCAGGCCGAGCTGCGGGCTGCCCAGCAGGACTACGCCCGCCTGCAGAGCATCGCCGACATCGCCGCCCGCAAGGACGTGGTGGCCGCCGAGCTGCGCCTGCGCCAAGCGCGCCAGAACGCGGCCATTCAGAATGGCCAGGCCGGGCAGCGCCGCGTTTCCATCACCTCGCCCGTGAGCGGCACTGTGGACGTGTTCAACCTGGCCGTGGGCCAGCAGGTCAATCAGGGCGACGAGCTGTTTCGCGTCATCAACCCCGGCAAGCTGCGCGTGGAAGCCCAGGTGTTCGCCCAGGATTTGGCCAAGGTGACGCCCGGGGCCCGGTTTCGGGTCGAGGGGTTGCAGGGCCAGGCCGGGGTACCTGCCAGTCTGGTGGTGTTCAGCAACGTGGTAAATCCCGTCAACCAGGCCCGCCAGCTGGTGCTGGAACTGGATGCCACCGAAGGCAGCGCCTACCGCGCCGGCCAGGCCGTGAACGTGCAGGTAGTGGGCCAGACCGGCGGCGGTACCCCGCAACTGGTGGTGCCCACTTCGGCCATTACTGATTTGAATGGCAAGCCCGTGGTGTTCGTGCACACCGAGCCCGAGCGCTTCAAGATTCGTTTCGTGCAGCCCGGGGCCGTGAACGGCCAGCAAACGGTGCTCGTGCAGGGCCAGGTCAACGAAAACGACCGGGTGGTGACCACCGGCACCTACCAGCTCAAATCCATTTACCTCAATCAATAAGCCCCGCTGCGCGGTGCCTGCTTTCTCCCTCCCCATGAAAAACCTCTTTGCCCTCGCGGTGCTGACCGTCACGCTTTCCCTCACTGCTGCCACGGCGCAAGCCCAGACGGCGCCGGCCGCCAGCTCCGCCGACGAGGCCGCCGTGAAAGCAGTGCTGACCAAGTACCAGCAGGCCGTGCAAAAGCTCGATACCACGGGCACCGCCCGCCTGTTCACGGCCAACTCCCAGGTGTTCGAGTCGGGTGGGGTGGAGGGCACCTACCGCCACTACGCCGAGCACCACTTAGCCCCCGAGCTCAAGGAGTTCAGTGCTTTCACCTTCAGCGACTACAAAGCCGCCGTGCAGGTGGACGGACCCTACGCTTTTGCGACGGAAACCTACACCTACACCATCAACCTCAAGAAGGACCCCAAGGAGAAAGAGGCCAAGGCGCCCATCGTCCGCCGCGGGGTGGCCACGTCGGTGCTGCGCAAAAACGCCGCCGGGCAGTGGCAAATCATGAGCACCCACACCTCGGCCCGCACCCCCCGCGTCAAAAAATAAGCTTTCCAGCGGGCTTGGGCGACTGCCCGGTTCGCTGCCCATTCCGGAAGGAGAGGGGCCCCACCCGGCCGCTCTCGCTTCTTCCTCTTTGCGCTAACCACCGATGCTAGACAAGATAATTCGTTTTGCCCTGCAAAACCGCCTGCTGATGCTGGCCTTTGCCGTGGGCCTCCTTATTGCCGGTAGCTACACCGCAAATCAGCTGCCCGTGGACGTGCTGCCCGACCTGGACCGGCCCCGCGTAACGGTGTTCCTGGAAGCTCCGGGCATGGCCCCCGAAGAAGTGGAGGCCCTGGTGACGCTGCCCGTGGAAACGGCCCTTAACGGGGCCACCGGCGTGTCGGCCGTGCGCTCCAACTCGGCCATTGGCCTGGGCATGGTGTTCGTGGAATTTGACTACGACACCGACATCTTCACCGCCCGCCAGATTGTGAGCGAGAAGCTGCAGACCACCGGCGAACAGCTGCCGCAGGGCATTACGCCGGTGCTGGGCCCTATTTCCTCGGTCATGGGCCAGATTATGCTGGTGGGGCTGTCGGGCGGCAAGGAAACCAACGCCGCCGATTTACGCACGCTAGCCAACTACACGGTGCGCCAGCGTTTGCTCAGCATTCCGGGCGTGGCCCAGGTCATTCCCATTGGCGGCGACAACCTGCAGTACCAGGTGCTGCTGGACATGCCGCGCCTCAACGCCACGGGCCTTACAGTTAATCAGGTGGAAGAAGCTTTGCGCCAGTCCAACCTGAACACCACCGGCAACTTCTTCGACCGCAACGGCTCGGAAGTCCTGATTCGCAACCTGGGCCGGCTGCGCTCGGTCGGTGACATCGAGAACATCATCGTGGGCTACCGCGAGCAGTCGCCCATCCGCGTAGCCGACATTGCCAAGGTGGAGTTCGGCGCCCGCTTCAAGCGCGGTGACGGCAGCGTGAATGGAAAGCCCGCGGTGATTCTGAGCATCGAAAAGCAGCCGGGCGCCGCAACGGTGGGCCTCACCGAAGCCGTAGAAAAGGCGCTGGTGGAGCTGAAGCCCTCCCTGCCAAAGGACGTACAGGTGAACACGCGACTATTCAAACAGTCGGAATTCATCGAATCCTCGATTTCCAACGTGGAAGAAGCCCTGCGCGACGGCGCCATTCTGGTGGTCATCGTGCTGTTTGCTTTCCTGCTGAACGTGCGCACCACGTTTATCTCCCTGGTGGCCATTCCGCTGTCCTTGCTGGTCACGGCCCTGGTGTTCCGCGCGGCGGGCATCAGCATCAACACCATGACCCTCGGCGGGCTGGCCATTGCCATCGGCGAGCTGGTCGACGACGCCATCGTGGACGTGGAAAACGTGTACCGGCGCCTCCGCGAAAACAAGCAAAAGGCTAACCCGCAGCCCGTCTTGAAAGTCATCTATGCCGCTAGCTCGGAGGTGCGCAACTCCATTGTATACGCTACCATTATCGTGGTGCTGGTGTTTTTGCCGCTGTTTGCGCTGGAGGGCATGGAGGGCCGCATTTTCGCGCCGCTGGGCATTGCCTACATCACCAGCATTGTGGCCTCGCTGTTCGTCTCGCTCACCGTCACGCCGGTGCTGTGCTACTACCTGCTGCCCAAGATGAAGCAGATGGACCACCCCGAAACCGACGGCGGGCTGGTGCGTTGGCTCAAGAAAAAAGACACCCGCCTGCTGAACTGGGGGTTACTGCACCCCAAAGCCGTACTTGGGGTGACCGGGGTGATGTTCGTGGCGGCTATGGCGCTGATTCCTTTCTTCGGTACCGAGTTTCTGCCGCCCTTCAACGAAGGCTCGCTCACGGTCAACTTCTCGGCGCCCGCTGGCACCTCGCTCACCGAGTCGAACCGCCTGGGCAGCTTAGGCGAGCAGCAGATGCTCAAAATTCCGGAAGTGGCCTACACCGCCCGGCGCACGGGCCGCGCCGAGCTCGACGAGCACGCCGAATCGGTGAACAACTCGGAAATCGAGGTGGCCTTCAAGACCGATGAAGAGCTGGAAAAGGAGGGTAAAACCATGCGCAGCCGGGACGAAATCCTGGCCGACATGCGGGAGAAGCTCAGCCTGATTACGGGCGTGAACGTGAACATTGGCCAGCCCATTTCCCACCGGCTCGACCACTTACTGAGCGGCGTACGCGCGCAGGTGGCCATCAAGGTGTTTGGCAATGACTTATTAGAGTTGCGCCGCTATGCCAACGAGGTGCGCACGGCCGCCAGCACCGTGCCCGGCGTGGTCGACTTACAAGTAGAAAAGCAGGTGCAGATTCCGCAGCTGCTCATCCGGCCCAAGGACGACGCCCTGCGCGCCTACGGCATGGCCCGGGGCGAAGTGGTGCGCGACCTGGAAACCCTGTTTCAAGGCGCCGTGGTCTCCCAGATGCTCGACGGCCAGAAACGCTTCGACCTGGTGGTGAAACTGCCCGAGCAGCAGCGCAACGACATTGCTGCCATCGGCCAGACCCGCATCGAAACGCCCAGCGGCGCCATGATTCCGGTGAGCCAGGTAGCCGACATCGTCTACGAGCCCGGCCCCAACACCGTCAACCACGAAAACACCCAGCGCCGCATCACCATCTCTCTGAACGTAGCCGAGCGCGACCTGGGCTCCACCGTGAAGGAGATTCAAGCCAAGGTGAATTCGCAGGTCAAGCTGCCGCCCGGCTACTACCTGACCTACGGCGGGCAGTTCGAGAGCCAACAGTCCGCCTCGCAGAAGATTCTCTGGCTGAGCTTGTTTTCGCTGGCCGGCATCTTCCTGGTGCTGTTCTCGCACTTCAAATCCAGCTACATGGTGGGCCAGATTATGCTCAACATCCCGCTGGCGCTCATTGGCTCGGTGGTGGCGGTGCTGCTCACCGGCGGCACGTTCAGTATTGCTTCGCTCGTGGGCTTTATCACCCTCACGGGCATTGCCTCGCGCAACGGCATCATGATGATTTCGCACTACATCCACCTCGTCGAGCACGAAGGCGAGAAGTTCGGCATCCCGATGATCATTCGCGGCTCGCTGGAACGCCTGGTGCCGGTGCTGATGACGGCCCTGGTGGCGGCCCTGGCCCTGGTGCCGCTCACGCTGGCCAAAGACGCGCCGGGCAAGGAAATCCTCTATCCGGTGGCCACCGTCATCCTCGGCGGCCTGCTCAGCTCCACCTTCCTTGACATCATCGTGACGCCGGTCGTGTTCTGGCTGGTAGGCGAAAAGGCCCTGGCCCAGTACTTCGCTTCCCACCAGGAAACGGGTTTGGACGAGCATCCGCAGGAGCTCGACGCGCAGCCGCTCACGCCGCCCTCGGATTTGAATCCGGTGCTGCCCACCCACTAAGCGATGCTGCATGCCTTTTTGCACATCACGGTGCCGGGGCTCTACGCCCTGGCCTTTCACCGCCCCCACTGGCGGCGGGTATGGGCGGTGCTGGCCAGTGCCCTGCTGCTCGACCTGGACCACCTCTGGGCCACGCCCTTCTACGACCCGGACCGCTGCAGCATCAACTTCCACACCTTTCACACCTACTGGGCCATCGGCGGCTACGTGCTGCTCTTGCTGCCCGCCTGCACGCGCATCTGGGCCGTGGGCTTTCTGCTGCACATGGTGCTGGACTACACCGAATGCTGGCCGCGCGGCATTTACCTGCCTTAACCTCCCTACTTGATGCCTAATCGCCCCGATGCTGCTTCGCCCACCACCGTGCTCTACATCAAGCACATGGTGTGCGCGCGCGGTATTCGGGTGGTGCGGCAGGAGTTGGAAGGGCTGGGCTTGCAGGTGCTCGACGTGCGCCTGGGCGCGGCCACGGTGGCGGGCACGGCCGAGGAGTTGGACTGGCCCCGCCTACGGGCCACGCTGGAAGCGGCCCGGTTTGCGCTGCTCGAAACCTTTCACCAGACCCTGGTGGAACGGGTCAGCGTGGCCGTGAACCGCCTGCTGCGCGAGCCCGGTGAAAGCCTGCGGCACCGGGCTTTCGGGGCGGCGGTGGCCCGGGAGCTGGGCTTAACCTACGGGCAGCTCAGCGCGGCCTTTGCCCGCCTGGTGGGCGACAAGACCCTAGCGGCCTACATCCTGAGTCAGCGCCTAGCTTATGCCCAGGAGTTGCTGCTTGCTTCTTCCTTGAGCGTGGGCCTTATTGCCCGGCGCCTGGGCTACGCCAGCCTGGCGCACTTCTCCGGCCAGTTCCGGCGCTTGGCCCGCTGTTCGCCTTCCGCGTATCGCCGGCTGCTGCGGGCCGAAATGGCTCCGGTGGTGGGGGAGGAAGCACCAAATCATGCAAGGGATGGGGAGTAATATGTAAAACCGTGTGCTACAGAGGAGGTATACTTAGGCAGCGACCCGGTTGGGTTGCCTTGTTCGTTCACCCACACCCCTTTCTCATGCATACCCAAAACCAAAGCCTGCTCGACGCCCTCAATGCCTGTATCGCCGCCTGCGAGCATTGTGCTACGGCCTGCCTGCAGGAAGACAACGTGAAGATGATGGCCCGCTGCGTGCTGTTGGACCGCGACTGCGCCGACATCTGTGCCCTCACCGCCCGCTTCACCGCCCGCGGTTCCGAGCATGCCGCCCACCTGCTGCGCGAGTGCGCTGAAATCTGCAAGGCCTGCGCCGACGAGTGCGAAAAGCACGGTGCCCACTCGGAGCACTGCCGCGAGTGCGCCGAAGCTTGCCGCCGCTGCGAGCAGGCTTGCCGTCAGGGCATCGCCGCCTAATTATTCTAGATACCGTGTGAAGCCAGCCCGTCGCGTACGGGCTGGCTTTTTCGTGGGCTATGGCGAGGAAATTATGCTGGTTCGCGACCTAATTCTGTACGCCTGGCCTAGACGGCCCTCCTACTTTTGCTGGGTCGTTTACCCGCCCCAACTGCCCTGCTGATGACTCTGACTCCCGCACTGCGCAAATTCATGCTCACCGCCCACATCACGTTTTCGGTGGGCTGGCTCGGCGCGGTGGCTGTGTTCCTGGCCCTGGCCATCACCGGCCTGACCAGTTCCGACGCCTTACTGGTGCGCACGGCCTACCTGGCTATGGGGATGAGCGGCTGGTTTGTTATTGTGCCCTCCAGCCTGGCTGCGCTGGTCACCGGCGTAGTGCAGGCGCTGGGCACGCCCTGGGGTTTGTTCAAGCACTACTGGGTGCTGGTAAAGCTGGTGCTCACGGTGGGCGCCACGCTACTGTTGCTGCTACACATGCAGCCCGTCACCTACCTAGCCAAAGTAGCCGCCCAAGCCGACCTGTCGGCAACCGACCTGCGCGGGCTGCGCCTGCAGCTGCTGGCCGATGCAGCCGCGGCACTGGTAGTGCTGCTGGCGGCGACGGCTATTTCGGTGTACAAACCCTGGGGGCGCATTGGTAAGTGGCGGCTGCAACAGCAGGCCCACGCCCAAGCTGTGGCCGCCGGCCACGCAACTGCTCTGCCGACGCCCTGGGGCCGCTATTTGCTTGTCGCCGGGCTAGTGCTGCTGCTGCTCTTTGTTGTAGGCAAACACCTGATAAGCGGGGGCATGAGCCACCATTAAAGCCCGGCCTGCGCCGTTGTAGCGGGGACACTTGGTGGAATAGCAGCTACAAATCATGCAAGCCCGAAGCGTAATTCTGTACCCCTTCCCGGGCACGTGCAGTTACTTTTGGGTGTTTTAATCCCAAACCCGCCCACCACGGGCGCCACGCATTTACTCCCATGAAAACGCTCCAATTCAACACCAACATCAACTGCGGCGGCTGCATCAAAGCTGTGACGCCCACCCTCAACGGCGAGAGGGCCATCGCTACCTGGCAAGTCGACACGGCCAACCCCAACAAGGTGCTGACCGTGACCGGCGACGTGACCGAAGAGCAGGTGTTAGCCCTGGTGGAAGATGCCGGCTTTAAGGCTACCAAGGCCTAATTTCTAGTGTGAGTGTTACCCACGACGTACGGACCGTGGCTTCTTGAACTACCCCGCGGCCGTACCGGCGGGCCCATCTTAATCACTTGAACCGATGAAACGTAAGATGATGATGTTCGGCGCCGCAGCGCTGCTTTCCGGCGGTGCCTTGTTTGGCTTCACCAGCCCTACACCTACCGCGGTTGACTGCCCCCTGAAGGGCACCCCCGATTGCCCACTGGTGCAAAACTGCGCCCAGGCCGGCACTCCGGCCTGTACGGCGGGAGCCCCTAGCTGCTGCGCCGCTAAGTAAGCTACCCGAAGCTTTTATAAAACGCCTGGCCCTGTGGCCGGGCGTTTTTCGTTTTGGCACCCCTTGAGCGACCTGCAGCCAGGAATGGGGCGCCTACTTGGCTACCGTGGCGCTTGAAATTATGCAACTGGGTGGCTCATTACGTGTAAACATTGTCCTGGTCCGACTACGTATGGTACACCACAGAGAACAGCAACGACCAGCTGGCCCGGGCCGGCGGTAAGCGCGGCCTCTCCCGCATCCATCGGGAAATGCACCGGCGCTGCTGCTTGCGGTAAGCCGGGGTTTTTCTGTGTCCCGGCCTTATCTAATTCGGCTCTATGTTTTCAGATTTCCCCAATCTGCACCCTTTAGTGGTGCACCTTCCTATAGTCCTTATTATACTGGCCGCGGCGTTGCAGGCCCTGCTGGTATTCAAGGACTGGCCCCAGGTGCGCTGGATTGCCCTGGCGGTAATGGCCGGGGGCTTTGCCGGGGCAGTGGCGGCCAGCACGGTGTTTCATGCTAAGCCCCTGGGCTTGTCACCCCGGGCAGCGGCGGTATTCGCGGCCCACGAACAGTTTGCCAGCTACACCACCTGGCTCTCGGGCATCACGTTGCTACTGGCCAGCATCGGGTTTTACTTTAAGGTACAGCGCCGGGCCTATGAGGTGCTGGTGCTGGTGGCGGCGGTAGCGGCGGCCGGCGCGCTTTCAGTGGCCGGGCACCGGGGTGCGCAGTTGGTGTATGTGGAGGGCGTGGGCCCCAAGGGTAACCTGCTCGACAAAAGCCACGGCCATGGCGGCGGGGAAGAGATGCCCGGCATGGACATGTCGACTCCAGAGGCGGACGCCCACAATGAGGAGCCTGGCGCAACCGACGGCACTCGCCAACCCGCGGGCTCGACGCCGGATAACGCCCAATCCGGAATGGAGGGCATGAACATGGACCCCAAGACCGCCCAGCCAGGCCAGCGCAGCCAACTCATGGAGCAGATGGAAGGCATGAGCATGCCCAACCAACCCGGCGGCGGCCAATCGCCGCCGGCACGCACCGGTCGGGCCGCACGGCCGGGGACCATGGCGGATATGCCGGGGATGAACATGCCCAGCATGAGCATGCCGCGACCCTCTGCCCAAGCTCCCGGACGCAAAGCGCAGCCCGCTCAAATAGATATGGGCAACATGCCGGGCATGGATATGGGCACCGCCCGCCCGAAAAAGACGCCTCGGAACCAGCCTGCCATGGGCGATATGGGCACGATGCCGGGCATGGAGAACATGCCCGGCATGCAGCCCGCCGGCGGTCAAAAACCCGGCGCAATTCGCCAACAAACGAACGACATGTCGGGAATGCCGGGCATGAAAAAGGGCGAATCCATGCCCGGCATGGGCGATATGAAGGGGATGGACATGAAAAGCAAGGAGGGGAAAGGCATGGACATGAAGGGCGCCGGTACTATGCCGGGCATGGCCATGCCCAGCCCGATGGACAAGTACCGCTTCGAGGACAACAACCCGGCGCGCACCCAACCCAAAAGCAATAACTAAGTGACGATGCGAGTACTCTTTCTGCTGGCTGCGCTGCTGGCCACCCTGCCCGCCTGGGCCCAGAGCATGCCGGGCATGCGCATGGCCAAGGGCACCGAGCCCCACATGACCCAGTCCACGCCCCCGGCCGCCGAACTGCAAGGCAAGGTCGTGATGCCCCGCACCAGCTACGTGGGCAAGCGGGTGGAGTACGACTTATACGTCGACGAGCGCCTGGTCAACTTTACCGGCCGCACCCGCCGGGCCATCGGCATCAACGGCCAGATTCCCGCCCCCACGCTCACGTTCAACGAGGGCGACACGGCCGTGATTCGGGTGCACAACCAGATGCACATGGAAACCTCTATCCACTGGCACGGCATCCTGCTGCCCAACGAGCAGGACGGCGTGCCCTACCTGAACACGGCCCCGGTCGAGCCCGGCGGCACCCACACGTTTACGTTCCCGCTGATTCAGAGCGGCACCTACTGGTACCACTCCCACACCATGCTGCAGGAGCAGGACGGCGTGTACGGCTCCATCGTCATTCACCCCAAGCGTATTCCCTACGAGATGAAGGAGTACGTGCTGGTGCTCTCCGACTGGACCGACCACAAGTCCAAGGAAGTGTTGCGCTACCTCAAGCGCACCGGTGAGTGGTTCGCCGTGCAGAAAGGGGCCACCCAGAGCTACGGCGAGGCCCTGGCCGCCGGCTACTTCAAAGACAAGCTCAAACAGGAGTGGGGCCGCATGCCGGCCATGGACCTGACCGACATCTACTACAACAAGTTTCTGACTAACGGGCAGGAAAAGGGCTATTTCAAGGACGCAAAGCCCGGGGAGGTGGTGCGCCTGCGCGTCATCAACGGCAGCGCTTCCTCGTACTTTTTCCTGCAGTACGCCGGCGGACCCATGCAGGTCATCGCTGCCGACGGCATCAACGTGAAGCCCTTCCCGGTCAACAAGCTCGAAATTGCCACGGCCGAAACCTACGACCTGCTGGTGACGGTGCCCGCGATGGGCGCGGCCGAGTTCCGGGCCACGGCCAACGACATCACGGGCTACACCTCCACCTACATCGGGCAGGGCGAGCCGATGAAAGCCCCCGACCTGCCCCGCATCAACTACTTCCAGATGATGCGCGAAATGAACAGCATGGAGGGCATGAGCGCCATGGACATGGGCGGCGCCGGCATGACCAAGCAGCAGGGCGGTGGGGAGATGAAAGGCATGGACATGCAGCATGGCTCGGCGCCTGCTACCACCGCCCCTTCGCCGCAGAACCGGCCGGAGAATGCCCAGGAAAAAGCGGGTAAAAGCATGGGCAGCATGCAGGACATGGGAGAAATGGCCGGGATGAGCGGCATGGGAGGTGCCGCCGGCGACTTCAATTACAACCAACTGCGGGCCCTGAACCCCACCACACTCGACTCGACCAAGCAGTGGCGGGAAATCAACCTCACCCTCACGGGCAACATGCTGCGCTACGTGTGGTCGTTTGACAACAAGACCCTGTCCGAGGCCGACAAGATTCCCATCCGCAAGGGCGAGAACGTGCGCATGACCTTCACCAACACCACCATGATGCGCCACCCACTGCACCTGCACGGGCACTTCTTCCGGCTCGTCAACGCCCAGGGTGCCTACTCGCCCATGAAGCACACCTTCGACATTCAGTCCATGGGCAAGGTCACCATCGAGTTCGAAGCCAACGAGGAGCAGGACTGGTTTTTCCACTGCCACATCCTCTACCACATGATGGCCGGCATGGCCCGCATCGTGAGCTACGAGGGCACCCCGCAGAACGAGTACGCCCGCACTGACTATAAGGAGCTCAAAAAGGAAGATAACCGGCCCTACCTCTGGGCCGACCTGATGGCGCACTCGCAGGGCGCTTTTCTGGAAACCACCCTCTCCAACAACCGCCACGCGCTGGAATTCGAGGGCCGGGTGAACTACCAGGGCAACTTCGAAACCGAAACCCACCTGCTGCGCTACCTCGACAACCGGCAGTTTCTCGCCGCCTTCGTGGGCTTCGACTACCGCAACAACCGCACGCTGCTGGCTGAAGGGGAGCGGAACACCAAAAACAACCGGCGGGTCTTCGACGTGGGCTTGTACTACCTGCTGCCCCTGCTCGTGCGCTCGGAGCTGCGCCTGGACAGCAATGGCAAGGTGCGCCTGCAGCTGGAGCGCACCGACTTGCCCCTGAGCAATAACTTCTTCGCCGACCTGCTGGTGAACACCGACCGCGAGTACAACGTTACCTTCCGCTACATGGTTAGCAAGTACGTGTCGCTGAGCACCAACTACGACAGTGATTACAAGTGGGGCACCGGGCTGACGTTCCACTACTAGGAACAGGCTGCTTTTTACATAAAACAGGTCCGTGCTTGCATCATTTCCCATCAAGCAACCGCCCATCCGGGCAGCTACGAGTAAAGATGCAAGTAGTACATACGACGTAAACCGCCCCCTTGTACCGACTACTGTTCTGCCTGTATTCACCTAGGAGGCAGGCCCACTCCTTCACCATGTCTATTCCCGACCTTGAGTGTTTACTGCAACGAGCTGCCCAGCATTACCCCACTTCCTCGGAAGAAGAGGCAGAAACCAGTTGGCGGAAATTAGCCCTCATCCTCGATGAGATGGTCGTGCACTCCATAAATACGTCGTTCGCTGCACAAGGAGTGCACGGGCCTATTCCGCACTGCTGCCTGAGTCTGCCACAGAAGCCATGAGGCCTTCCTGACTAGAAAAAGGAGAGGCGGTGCCCTACCTGCAGGTCTGCACCAGCGCTGTTACGCTCAGTGTTGCCGTGGCGTCCGTGGTGTAGTTATCGTTGTTTACGCACACGTACAAGCGCCGGATGCCAGCTTGTAGAGTAATGGGACGAGTTTCTTGGGGGGTGTTGGACGCTACGCGCAGGCAGTTCTTCACGTCTTTGATGTAGCCTTTCGTGTCTAGAAACTGCTGCGCCGCGGTTTCGTCGGGGGTAATGTACCAGTGGCATTTGGTGCTCACGGTGGGCGGCGCATTGTTACCTTGTTTCGTGAGGGCCGTAGCAGCTGTAGTCAGCAGGGCGGGTGCGGACATGCCGCCCGTACCAACGACGCCGGCCAGAGCCAGGGCCGTAGACCACGACACCGGGGGCTGGCCTTCGTCGCGCACATCCAGCTTGTAGACGATGCCCATTGTGCCTTCGGGAATGTCCACGGTGAAGACTTTGCGGCTACTGTGCATGCAGTTACTGCAGTGAATTGAGGCGGTGCTCAGCGGCAACGCTTCCTGCATGAGAGACTTGCACTTGATTTCCCGGCCGTCGTCTCGCCAGCTGCGAAAGTCGGATTGCTGCACGCCGTTGACGTACGTGCCCTTAAAACTAACCTGGCCGTTTTCATGCCAGCCGCAACACAGTCCCATGGGCTTGTCGGGGGCTTCGCTGGCCAGCTTGCCTTCCCACTGCTTTTTCCAGGACGGGTAGAAGTAGTCACGCACCGTGCCAATGGTTTTGCCGGCGGCATCGTGCCGGGCAATACGGGCGTAGGCCACCTCTTCCAGCGTTTCAGTGCGTTCCCAGTCCCGGTCGAAGTAGACCGTATCGGCGGGCGGCAGCGAAACCGCGGCGGGCTTGGGCCGCTGGGCCAGGGAGGGGATACATATAATAAGGAGTAGAAGCTGCAGAAAGTAAAGTTTTGCCATAGAGAGAAAGCCAGTAGAATAAACAGAGAGGCGGTTGGTAAATGTACTAATCAAAGTGGTTTAAGAAGCGAGTCAGGATCTGACCGTGTATTTTGGTGACCTAATTCCACCTGTTGTTCCCTCTGACTGGCTCTCATGCTGCACGCCATTACGCCACCCGCCAAGGACGATGTTTTCGTCACCAAGCTACTTGATAAGTTGAAAGTTGAATATGAACCCGAAATGGTACCCATCCGGCCGGAGCCTTACGCCAAGCCTCTAAACTGCTTTCCCAATGTTATGGAAAAGGTGAAGCGGGATGGCGGGCGAATTCATTATGGATGGGCCATCCACAAAACAACTATCCTATGCGAAGCAGAAAGGCATGCGGTCTGGGAAGATGAGCAGGAAAAGTTCGTAGACATCACCCCAACAGAAGTGCAGGCCGAATACACGCTGTTCGCTCCGGACAACGAAGGGTTTGAGTACACCGGCCAAGCCACGGACAATGTGCGAATCAACATCACCGGCAACCCCGTGGTGGACGATTTCATCCGAGTCAACGAAACGCTCTCGAAGATACATGCCTACGGAACGCGGGAAGTCGACATGTATATGTCCCTGCCCGACGCTGCCCTAGAACTTCACCACTATTACCAGGCGTTGAAAAACGCTTTGCAAGAATTTATTTACATGGGGGGTACACCCAAGAAGCGTTGCCTTTGTCAAGGGCCAGACCGCTACAAAAACTGTCACGGCAAAAGCATTGGTCCGCGCACCAAAGCCGACCTACGAAAACTCAAGGCTATTTTAGGTAAAGCGGGCCGGTCGGCATAGGAGACGTTAGATAAGATATACCAAGCCTTAGATACCTAACTTGAAAGGCCGCTTTAGACAGCGGCCTTTTTCTTGAGGCAATAGGTATCGATTAGTAAGTTTTATCACTACCTATCCACTACCTTGCCGACCCAACTCAAAATCGGGCAACGACACCTTATATATAGGCTGCATGGAAAAAGTCAACGCGCTTACGGTAAATCCTGTCGGGCACGGGCTGTCACACCACACCGGGGCGGCTGCTCGCTACGTTGAGGCAGGACTGACCGGTGCGCCCAATACGGCCCGGGCATACGGCGCCCACTTGAAGCGCTTCAGCGCTTGGTGCATTGAGCAAGGCTATGAACCGCTGCCGGCGACGGTCGATGCGCTGGTCGGGTTTTGTACTCACTTGGCCGAAGCCGGCAAAAAGGTCGGCACCCTGGAGCAGCATTGCGCGGCCATCAGCAAAGCGCACGCGGTGCGTGGCGTTGACTCGCCCACAGACGACAGACAATTCAAGATTTTCATGGATGGCGTGCGCCGTGTGCACGGCGTGCGGCAAAAGCAGGCGCCGGCATTTTCGCTGATACAGCTCAAACAGCTGGTGCGCAGTCTAGATGTGGAAACGGTGACTGGGCTGCGGGACCGGGCCATTCTGCTGCTCGGGTTCACGGGGGCGTTCCGCCGCTCCGAGCTGACGGCCCTCAATGTGCAGGACTTGCGCTTTACCGAAGAATGCCTGGTGGTATCGCTGGGCAAGAGTAAAACCAACCAACTGGGCGACTACGAGGAAAAGGCCATTTTTTACTCTCCTGAATCAGCTGTGTGTCCTATTCGCTCCTTGAAAGCCTGGCTGGGTCAACTGGAACGCAGCGAAGGGCCGGTGTTCGTGATGTTGCGCAAGGGCAACCGGCTCACTAACAATCGCCTCTCGGACCAGACCATCAATACCTTGGTTCAGCGATACTTGGGGCCTGGCTATACAGCGCACTCTCTGCGCGCCTCCTTTGTGACGGTGGCCAAGCTCAACGGGGCCGACGACAGCAAAATCATGAATCAGACCAAGCACAAGACCAGTGCAATGATTCGCCGCTACACTCGCCTCGACAATGTGCAGCAGCACAATGCCGCTAAGGAATTGGGTTTATGAAACTGATTTAGAAGTACTAATATTTATTATTTACCCCATATAGTTACTCCGCAAGTGAGTTTATTTTGAAATATCTATTGACTCCGCGCATAATCGTGAATGGGTTCCATTACTAAATATAGAACCTGAAGGAAGTGGGTAGCTTCTTAATATTCTTTACGTTTAACTCCGCCATAATCCCACCTACTTGCCTTGAAAAAGATAATGTTACTGGGGCGCCTCCAGTGAAGCTGGAGGTATTCCAATTCATACGAGCTAGCGCTAAAATATCTTCAGCGGCCTTTTCAATATCAAGAGGTTCATTGCTTCTTATCTCGATTGGTCTCGGAATATGGGCCCCAGGATAAGTGCCTAACTCCCGAATAAATCCAGTGTTGAATAAGTAATAACTCGTATCGTTAACAACGCACAAGGTGCCGCGGTCCACAGGATAGTTACTATGCTTAACTAAGCAAAACGCAGTAGGTTGCAAATTGATAAGCTCCACAATCGGAATACTACTGAACGCATTTCGAAATCCTTCTTCTTCTTGCTCGTCGAAAAAGGAAGTTTTGTGGAGCACTATCCGCTGAGGAGGTAGGCCTGTTCGGTAAGCATACTCTTCAATAATTTTGACTCCTAGTTCGAAAGCCTGCTGACTTGATAGGTGTACCGTCTTACTCGCACGCGGATTATATTCCACATCACTACCGCGTAGCGCGAAACCCTCTCCGTCTGAAGAAAAGCCTTGTGCAATGCATGACTTTACAACCTGCTTGATGTTCGTGCGCAGATGGTGAAAAGTGATACCCACAAAACATGTCTCGATGTCATGAGCACGTAATCGCCAAGGTATTCCTCCTGCTTTATAATAAAGCGCCACAGAGCTATTCCAAGCCCGGGCGGCCGCATCTTGGTTATCTGATAAATCTAGAAATATCTTATCTCTTCCGATTTGGATTGGTGTATTAACTAATATTGCTTTTGCTTTTAGGGCCCTTCGGAAATCCCTGTACAGTAAGTCTTCTTCGGTATCTTCTATTTGTTCATCAAAAAGAGAGAATTGAAAGCCCGGCTTATTGGCAGAAGCCATTTTTTTCAATTCTGATTTTTCGTCTTTCGTTAATTTGCGCTCCACGTGGTGACAAGCATCCACCAAATTTTCTGGAAGGCAACAAAATATGACGTTAGGACGTGTCGATTCCAGCGTCGTTAGCTTTTCTAAGCCCTTGTTGTATAAACCAAGAACTGTATCAAAACGCAAGCTGTCATCTTTAATAGCCAGTGCATCAGCCAGCTCATCAGCTGCTACTTCGTGTGTCCAGACAGTACTGGTGTTAAGAGTGGCCTGAAAAACCATCCCAAATCCTGGGTAATCAGGATACTGTTGGGTGTTCTTCATAGTCGTGGGAATGAGTCCTTGACACCGTTCGAGCCAAAAGGCAGCCTTTAAGTTCATTTCACGCGGCCCAACCAGGCCAACTCGCACCTCCTTCAACTGTGCTGCGCCGAAGCGCACATCAAATGGTCCTGCTTGTTTTAACCCCACTTTGGGGTCAGTGAAAGAGCCAATACCCCCAAACTCAAGCTCAGTGGGTTGAATTTCAATTAATTTGATGTCCATTGCCTTATTCTTGATTGCTATCCCACTTTTTAGCCTCTTCAGTAAATCCTTCTCGTTGCTGGTCCGCTAGTCGTCCCACCTCTGGGTCAATGTCGACATCATCGTCCTCATCATCTAACTCATCGAACTCGCCCTCTATGAGCGTTACATCGTTCCGGGAAGCACTGACATAATCAGCCGCAATCAAAATATTATCGCCTAATCCATCAGTCGTGGAGGAATGTAGCACGAAGCTCTGGTGTGGCTCGACAGACAATGTGCGCAGCCAGAACACAAGGTCATTGAGCACACTTTGATTATAGTCGTGCGACATTTTCTTTGTTGCTAGCCTACCAACCTTCGTGGAGTCCAGCAGGTCTTTGTATCCATTAAGCGTGAAAACGTACGTAGGCTCTATGAATAGACACCACTGTTCGCCTATGCGGCGAACAGAATAATAGAATGCCTTGTGCTCCCAATAGCGAATGGTTTCCTTGTTGGCCGCGTAACGTGGACGAGCAACTGTCCGCTTCGTCTTTTTGAAACGGGCCTTGTAGGCAATTACACGTGCTCCATCATCGCTTTTTGGAAAATAGGCCCGCTTTTTAATAACGTCTACAACTAATCCGCAGCGGAAGAAATGGCTCTTCAGGCTATCGTTGAGCAATCTTACAAACCGTTTTTCTCCCTCATTACTGCCCAGGTATTCATCTAAAGCTAAAGTAGAGATTGTTGAAATGTTTACTAGGTTGCGAAGCGTGTTATACTTTATTCGCAAATCAGTAAGTGTGAACACTTGCTTTTCAAAGAGCTCGAACGGGGGAAAATAGAGTGTGGGGTATGTCTCATACATTTCCTTTCTAGAGGAATGCAAAGACTCCGCATAAGAAATGTATTCTGGCAGGTGCTGTATTTCCAGAATGTTTGACGTGTATTTGGTGGTGATGACTCTTAATGGTACGGCAGTCTGTGTAATGTCATCGACAGCTTCGGGGCGGCACTGCAGAATGACAGTGAAGTCGGTATTAGCCAAATTGGCTTCAAAGTCAACGTGCCCTGCATTCTGTCTAACTCGTTGGACCACGTCATAAAGGCCCGAGCCCCGTTTGTCCATAGCTCCTGCTCCATAAAACAAATCAGCTAGTACGGGATTGCGGTAGCCTTTTACGCCCCTCCGACCACGCCTGATTTCATCTATCATTACCTCATCCTCGAAGAATGGGCGTACTTCCTCCATTAAGCCACCAGGGTTAAAGATGCGAATCACGCCAGGCTTAATCTCAATAACATTTGCCTCTTGTACCTCATAATCACGATGTACGAGCGAATTGACAATCACTTCCTTGAGTGCGATTGGATCGTAGGGTGTTACATCCGTTGACTCTTCGTTCTTGAGCCTAAATGGTCTATTGACCAGTGCTAAGGCTTCATCAATCTCTTTGAGTTGAATCCACAGATTCCCGCTAATTGTTCTTTCAATAAACTCATCCTCTATCGAATCATCCTTCAGCAATTTGCGCAACCATTTGGTTGGTCCTACAAATTTTATAATGATCTGTGCTTTGGGAACGACCTCTTGGGGCTTTTTCGCGAATAACAGCAACCCAGCGTAAGTAGCCAGTAGATTTCCCTCTTGATCTATCCGAACCAAGTTGAGATGAACCATCTGATTAGTGAGCCAGTCTGCATCAATAATATCAGGAATAGATATCTTTAACCGCTCACAATACTTAACAATTCGCAACCGAAGAAGCGCAGTATCGAAAGTGTCTGCTTGGTACGCGATGGCACTTTTTAGGTCAAAACTGGTTACAGTGGGTTCAGGGCGATTGATTACTGGTAAAGATCGGTCGAAATTTACCTTTATTTTTTTCTCTCCTAAATGCTGCCAAATAACCTTGTCCAATAAGTGGTCAAAAGATTCAATTTCTATAAACTGAAAGTTGGTGCCAATTATACTACTTAGCGTCTTAACGTAATCGGTAGCATCTTCTGGCTTTTCCCCTTTACGAATACACCAGTATATTCCATTTTTGTAGTTATTCGCACGTTGAGCATTGCTTATCAGCAAATGCTCCATGATAGAGGCTTCTCCTCCGCGGTATCCAACTACCACGAGAGGATGATCTTTCAGTAGCGGAACGAGCGTCTGCACTAAATCGTCATCCATGCGCTCAATTTCCTCTATTACATTTCGGTCAGAGTAGTTATTGACGTCTCCGTGGAGGAACACGGAGACAGGAAAAGGAGGTGTAGCAGATATTTTCACATATTCGGGAGCAGTCCGCACATAGTCAATCATTGCCGGCTGATTGATTTCATTTCTTGCTTTCCCAATGCACTCATCAAAGTTTGTCGTAAGGACAGTATTTATCCGACTCAGGTGCATAAGTTCTGCCAACCTGAGGTAACCTATACTTACCCGCATGTCAGGATTCAGAATCTTAACCCAGAATTGTTTCCTAGCTGTTTGAGGTTGCAATAGGTTTTCAACTGCATAAGGAAACAGCTCGCCCATGGATACATCCTCTTTAAACCAAGCCTGTGTATCGCGCAGCCACGGCAACCAATCGCTACGAGTGATTCGTGGGTCATCCGGATCTTTCCCATTTTGCCTCGCATATGCCCACTTTGAAGCCTTGCTAACGATGTCGCCAGCTAAAGGAATGCCTGAAGTGACAGAAGCGCCAGCCCCGAGTAGAAAGATTGGTTTTGGCGTGTTTTTTAGTAAGGTGGCTACTATGCCTGCGCTGTTAACATTTAGGTGCATGAAGCTGATTTAAGTATGGACAGGAGGGCAGATGAAAACAGGAGAGGTTGGGTTGTGACACCTTGGTTGTATGCTAAGCAAATGTAGCTTCTTCCATCTCAGTATTGCCATCTTTTTTAGTGGAAATAGCTAATTATTTTGGCAACCGTGTAAACCTCGCCTTTTTCTCTTTAGACTAGTGCTACGCTGGCCATAATGCACGGTTTAGCGGTTATACTCTGTCGCCATAATCGATAGGCCTGCGGCGGACACATTTGGCTACTATCCAGTGAAGGATGCTTCACATAGCACCCGTCATCCCGCAACTTGGTCGCGTCGCCTGCGTGGTACTATTCTGCTGATGGCACTACTGTTTAGCCTTCATAGAAGGTAGGGCAGCCCTCACGGAGCAGGAACGCGACATGATCAATGAGCGGACCCGCTGAGCACTGCAGGTGCTCAAGGCCCAAGGCAAGCAATTGGGTAGCCCAGCTAACCTGACGAAAGCGGCCCAGGCGCAAGGTCTGGTGGTTCGCCAGCAGACCTTGCGCGCACCCACGAGGCCAACCGCCAGGCCACGGCCTTGATCCTGGCCCGGCGGGCGCAGGGGCAGGGGTATAATCAGATTGCGCAGGAACTGGATAGCCTAGGCTTTCGTACCCGCCGTGGCTGTCGCTTTACCCATAAGCAAGTTCAGAGGTTAGCCCATCGGGCAGCCGAGAAAGGATAGGTCTTAAAGCCTCACTTGTATTAAAAGTCATCACAGCCGGCCAGAGAAGGCCTTTTCTTTTACGAAGAAATATGACAAAGCGGAGCCGTTGAAACCTTTCCAATCTGAAAGCACAAAGGCCTCACATTGTGAGGCCTTTGTGCTTTCAGTAAATGTCAATGACTTTTACCCCGTTCTGCAATAGCTAAATGGCAACTAGTTCAGCCAGCTTGGCGGCGACTTCTGCCATCGTTTCCTCTTTCGTGTTCAGGCCACTTCGTGAGCCGAGCAAAGGACTGACATCACGAAGATCTTCATAGGTGGTGTTGTGTACGATAGGAATAAGCCGGTCAAGTGCCAAGAGTGCAGAAAGCTCTTTATCAGCGATACCCTCTCGTTTGAGGCGCGTTAGTAGCGCAGGGGTAACCAAAACGATACCGACTTTCGACATCGCTAGCCCTTTGTCTATTTCCCGCAGTAGGGTTGAACCTAAGTGAACATCTTTCTCACTGAACCAGACGGAGGCACCACACGAAACAAGTTGATCATGCAAGTCTTTAGCCGCATCTCTTCGATCGTCCCATGCATGACAAAGGAAGTAGTCCCGGCGATCAGGTACAGTTGTCGTTGATTGCTTTTCGACGTTTTCACGGATTGGGGTGAGTGTTGTCACTTCAGCAGGTGTGTAGAGAATAACCGAACTACCGCCCGACCCTGAACCACCTCGCGACCAGCGTGGCCTAACCGTTCTGGTAGACCCACTTCCACTACGACTGCTCGAACCTGATGAAGGGTAAGAGGAAGGATATGATGGATATGACGGGCGCGAGTATGAACTGTAGCGAGAGCGACCACCACATGCCGGACATTCTGCTGCCCCGCTTGCTGTGCGATGTCCTCGTGATGGGGCTGTGCATTGTGCCATATACTTCGTCCTTACTTAATGAAATCTCTGCCTCTGCCTAGCTAATACATATAGGCGTCTAAACAAAATACACAGCTTGTTACAAATTTGTTCCCAAATCGGTTGGCTTTTTTTGCTACCCTAATTAGTTAGACGGGCGGCCTCAAAATCCTACTTACGACCCAATAACGATGGGCTGAAATTTCTAAACCACAGGCGGAAATAAGCTTGGTTTGGTTCGCGTCCCCAATACTCGGCCGAACCCTAAATTCTTGCTTGGTGAATCGGTAACTTGCTTGAGTCTGAATGTCTAGCCAACCCCGCCTATATGAAGTTTATCGTATCGTCTTCCGCCTTGCTCAAGCAGCATCTGACGCGGTTCACCTATCCGAAACCCAGCGAATTCACAGGCCCCATTCTGTGGCTCGGGTAGGTTTGTAAGAGGCCATTTCCAGCCGTATAGTTCGTTGGGGGAACAACTTCAGGTCCTGACGTAGTGCGACTGCTGAGCACCCACCGTAGCATTGCTGAATGGAAGAAAGCCAAGAGAGAAAGAACGTGATAGCTACCCACTTTCTCGCCCTACTGAGCGCCGGTACTTTTGAGAAATATGGCGCAAAAACCAAAATGCTCCGATTATACCCAGGGTGTTAACCGCAGCCATAGTAGCTCCGGTTTCCAGCCTTATAAGACACGCTCAGAAACATGCCCAGAAATACTAGAAAGAAAAAGCCGAATCCGTGGCACAAACCCGACCCGTCCCCGTCTATGGATATGAAGTCGATAAATCAGAATGATGCCGTTGTGCAGGTGGCCCGCTATGGCTTCCTGGGTACTGTGGCCAGATGTCTGCGCACTGTTTTCGTGACGCTCATTGTCGTAGGCGGGCCGATTCTGGGAAGTTACTTGCTCAACAAGCCCCAGAGGCCGGTGAAGACGGTGAAGGTTGAAATTTCCAAGGATGGAGCAGCAGAGGAGGCTCCCGAACGAGTTTTAGCGAGAAGGTAAATCTCTGGCGTTTGCAGAAAGTACCACTTCAGGAACACGTCAGAATGAAGTTCACGAAACTCATGCTCTCAGGCGGTTTACTGAACTTTGAAAAGTGAACCAGTTTCTTGAACCTAATCTGGGCTGTATGGCCACTTCACCATGCCAGTAGACGTGCATGGGCAGCGGTACAGAAAAAGGAGGAAAAGGGTAGTTTAAAAAGCCCTAACTCGACGAGAGAAGGTTACTAACTGCTAGCCTTAATTATCTTCCCGCTGAAAATCCAACACGCCCTGCTTGGCGCTGATGTTCATGCGAGTCGTTGTCAAGGAATGAACGCGCCATGCGAAGGGCCTCGAAGTGGGACTAGTCATGTGTAAGCTGTCGTGGGCGACGACTAAGGCAAACCGATGGGGAGTTGCAAACACCTGCATGTCCAGCACCACCGTTGAATCGCGGATATCCAACGTAACGAGTCCCCCGGGGTCGTCGGCTACCCACCGACCTTGTAGATTGGCCACGGTCACTGCGCGGTCTGATAAGCGTACTAAGCCAAAGAGGGTCAACATCCCCACAACGGTTACGATGCCCATTGTGTATGCGGCGAACCGCAACGAACGGCGCGTAACAAGCCGCAGGGCAGCAAAGCCGGCGAATACCCCCAGCGCCATACCGAAAATGCCGCCTAAAAAGCCAAAAGCCTCCTTTCCGGCGAAATAGCAGCACATGGCCACCATCGAAAACACCGTGTATGCAATATAATCCTTCTTGCTCATCCGGGACAAAATAAGCACTTAAGCGACGTTCAGTGAAACGGTCAGAAAGTTTGAGGATGGTTAAGGCTTATATTCTCCTCTTGTAGGCACCGATTTTTCTCTCGACGGTCGCTTTTTGCCTTTGGTGCCCTACGGTGCGGATGCCGATTAGTAAGAGCACATATGTAAGCAGGATGCCCAACAGAACCTTTGCTGCAAATAGAAGACTGTCACGCATAAATTCGGATAGAAATGGGGTGATTAGAGGCTTGCAAATGCTGATCTGTTCACTAAACCGGTGCTTCTGCCGAAAGGAGGGCTTTTCTTAGATCTATCCTATGCAAAGGCGGCATGCGGCGCAGTATTTCTCCTCAGCCCTGTCTCGATTCTGAGCGATGTATAGTCCCGAAGCTCATCGAAAGCAAGACAGCGCCGCTTGGTCGGAGCTCATTACGATTCTGATTGGCGGGTGCATATCCGAGGTCTTAGCGTTGCTAAAGCAACTACTTCTGGCCCTGGTTTGCTCAAGCGTAACACATGGAGTGCCTGGTAAGACCGGCATACGGTTAGTCTCGCCCAAACGTATTCTCATACCGCCTTCCATGAGGATCAGCGAATCGATAGTTGAGGTCTTATTTAGACTTTTTATAAAAACAGACGTCTTATTTGTAACAATTCCAGATAAGCCCTTTATCTTTGGAGCGTCAATCCACTCTCCCCTATTAACACCCATTTCCCATGACGTTTAAGTACGTTCCCGCCGCACTGCTAGCCTTAACTGTTGCGCTGAGCTCCTGCGACAAGAATGACAACACCGAGGCTGCACCTGCTCTGCGCACGAAGATGGATGCCAGCACCCTAACGGCCTCGTCTAAGTATACCGAATCGTTCAAGGATGCCAGCGGCCAGTCGACAGTAGATTTGACGACCTCGAACCAGCGCCTTGATATGTTCTCGGAGCTGAACTCCTACATGGCCCTGGTGGCCGTAGCAGCTCCTGCTACTCCACAGACGCTAGACGTAATTAAGTTGCGCGGCTACTATGCCAACACCGGCAATTACTTTACGGGTACGGGCCTGAACGCTTCGGGCCTGACCCTACGCAGCAGCACGGCTGCATCTTTCCCGGCCACCAACGCCGAGACCGTGCGCACCTACATGGACACTAAGCTGACTCAACTGGCCACCGCCAGCCAGTCGGTAAACAACGTGGCCACCCCGGGTAACGCCGGCCGCCTGGGCCGCTACCTGGTCGACGGCAACGGTATTGAAGTAAACCAGGTGATTGCCAAATCACTGATTGGTGCCCTGCTGCTCGACCAGATTGACAACGTGCTGCTGATCGATAACGCCCTGAAAGCCAACAACAGCAAAGTGGTAGACGGTAAGACCTACTCTGAGCTGGAGCATAACTGGGATTTGGCTTATGGCTTTCTGACCAACAACGCCATCATGACCACGGACATCAACCTGACGCCCCGCGAGCGGTTCCTGGCCAGCTACCTCAACGAGAAGAACCCGACGGCCTCGCCCAAAGTGTATATGGCTTTCCTTCAGGGTCGGGTAGCCATTGTCAACAATGACGCGGCAGCCGTAAAAACCCAGGCCGATATTATTCGCACCGAGCTGGAGAAAACCATTGCCCTGGCGGCCGTATCTTACCTGAGCAACTGGAAGGCGGCTTCGGCCCTTGATGTGAAGGCCCACGCGCTGGGCGAAGGCCTCGGTTTTGTGTACTCGCTACGCTTCTGCACCAAGTACGGTGCCGATGCTGCTTTCTCGGACAATATCCTTACCGGTCTCACCTCGGGCACCAACGGTGCCTGGAGCCTAACCAATGCCCAGGCCGACGTGGCCATCAACGCCATCAAAGCCAAGTTTAGCATTTAGTAACTTTCGGGCCGCTTCCTGTAAGCGGACTCAAGGCCAACGCACCAGGTAGCTCCGGCCACCTGGTGCGTTGGCCTTCGCCACGAAAAATCCCTGATGAAAAATACCCTTTTGTTTGCCCTGCTGCTTTTTGTGACCACCATCGGCATCTTCAGCTGCCAGAAAGAATCCAGCGCAGATACGCCCGGCCCGGACACCACGCTAGACCGCAAAGCCCTGCTCACGCAGTGGGCCGATAGCCTGGTGAAGCCCGGCTACCAACGCTTCAACGACAAGCTGGTCGTACTCAAGGCCAAGACCACGGCCTTTACGGCGGCACCCACCACGGCCACCCTCACCGCCGCCCGCCAGGCCTGGCAGGCGGCTTACCAGGAGTGGCAAAAGGTGGAGCTGTATGAGTTCGGCCCGGCCGAGTCGGTCAGCCTGCGCAACCACTTTAATATTTATCCAACGGATGCGGCGGGCATTAACAGCAACATCACCTCGGGAGCCTACAATTTCGAGCTGGCCACGGCCATTCCGCAGCAGGGCTTCCCGGCCCTGGACTACTTGCTCAACGGCGTAGCCAGCAACGACGCGGCCATTGTGCAGCAGTACGTGACGTCGGCTAACCACCGCCGCTACCTGACCGATGTAATGGCCAAGATGGAACAGACCTTCGGCACGGTATATTCGCAGTGGAACGGCTCCTACCGCGACACCTTCGTGAACAATACCGGCACCGACGCCAGCTCGTCGCTTTCGCGGGTTATCAACGCCTATTCGCTCTATTATGAGCGTTTCCTGCGGGCCGGCAAAGTGGGTATTCCGGCCGGCACTATGACCGGTGTGGCCCGTCCTGAAAAGATTGAGGCCTACTACTTTAAAGGTACGTTGCCACTGCAGCTGGCCACCACGGCCCACGCCACGGTGCAGCAGTTTTTCAACGGCCGTACGGGCCGGCCCTCGCTGAAAAGCTACCTCGATGCCCTCGGCGCCAAGGACAGCCGCACCGGCCAAAGCCTGACCAGCATCATCAACACGCAGTTCGGGGTATCGTATCAGCAGCTCAGCACCCTGGGCCCAGACCTGTATTCGACTATTACCGCTCGCAACGCTGATGCGGTGGCTTCCTACAACGAGATGCAGAAGGCCGTCCGCCTGATTAAGGTGGACATGACCTCGGCCCTTGGCATCACCGTGACCTACGTTGACAACGACGGCGACTAATGCAGGCTGGGCTTCGGCGCTACTTGCAGGCGTATATTTCTGCCGCACCACTGGCCACGTTCCGCGTGGCCTTTGGCGTTTTAGTGCTGGCCAGCGTGGCTCGTTTTTGGGCTAAGGGCTGGATTGAAGAACTGTATTTGAGGCCAACGTTTTTCTTCTCCTACTACGGTTTTGAGTGGGTAAAGCCGCTGGGGAATTACACCTACGGGCTGTTTATAGTGTGCGGGCTGTGTGCCCTGCTGGTGGCGCTGGGTTGGTGGTACCGCACGGCTGCCCTGGGCTTATTTGTGAGCTTCACCTACATCGAGCTCATGGACAAAAGCACCTATCTCAACCACTACTACTTCGTGAGCTTGGCGGCGTTTCTGCTCGTGCTGCTGCCCGCCGGCCGCTTCTTTTCCGTGGACGCCCACCGCAACCCTGCGCGCTGGCGCAGTCAGGTGCCACGCTGGACAGTAGATGCCCTGCGCCTGCTCGTGGGCATCGTGTACTGCTATGCCGGGCTGGCCAAGCTCAACTCCGACTGGCTGCTACACGCCATGCCGCTGCGCATCTGGTTGCCGGCTAAAAATGACTTGTGGCTGGTAGGCCCGCTGTTTAACCACCCGTGGGTGGCCTACGCCTTTAGTTGGTTCGGGGCCTTCTATGATCTGACGGTGCCCTTTTTCCTGCTCTACCGCCCCACTCGAATCTGGGCCTACGCCACGGTCGTGGTGTTTCACGTACTCACGGCGGTGCTGTTTCCCATCGGCATGTTTCCTTACGTGATGATTGTGGCTGCCCTGGTGTTTTTCCCGGCCGAGACGCACGAGCGCGTCCAAGCCCGGGTGCAGCGCTGGTGGAGCAAGCGTCCGGCAACTCCGCGCACGAGCCAGCCGCTGGTGTACGCCCCTCGTACCCGGCAACTGCTGCTGCTCACGCTGGGTGTGTTCTTTGTGGTGCAGCTGCTGCTGCCTTTCCGCTACCTGCTCTACCCGCGCGAGCTATTCTGGACTGAGGAGGGTTACCGGTTTTCCTGGCGGGTGATGCTGATGGAAAAGATGGGCCAGGTACAGTTTAAGGTAGTAGACTCCGCCACGGGCCGGGCCCGGCTGGTGAACAACTACGAGCACCTGAGCGTGCTCCAGGAAAAGATGATGAGCACCCAGCCCGACATGCTGGTGCAGTTTGCCCACTACCTGCGTGACTACTACGCCCGGCGTGGCGTACGCAACCCCAAAGTATACGCCGATGCGTACGTGAGCCTGAATGGCCGCCTGGGCAAGAGCTTTATTGACCCCACGGTGGACTTGGCCCAGGTAACTGACGACCTGCGGGCTAAGCCCTGGATTTTACCTTTCGACGATGAGATTACCGGTTTATAGCGTTGCCCTGGTGGTGAGCGGGCTGTCTACTTTTTCCGCCGTTGCCCAGCAGGCCGCCCTGCAGGGCCGGGTGCGCGAAGCCGATACGGGCCAGCCCGTGGTGGGCTGCGAAGTGTACGTACGCGGCTCCCGCCAGATTGCCCGCACCGATTCCACCGGCTTGTTTACCATTGCCAAGCTACCCGCCGGTCGCCAGCAACTCCAGTTCTCCTCCATCGGCCACGAACCCTTTAAAACCGAGGTAAGCCTGCACACCGATGGCGCCGTGCTGGATTTTACTCTCACGCGCCGCGAGCGGCAGCTGAAGGAAGTAGTGGTGGCGGCGCCCCAGTCGCGCTTTGGGCCGCAGCGGCTGCGCGAAGTGGAGGGGACAGCCATTTTCGCGGCTAAAAAGTCGGACGTCATCGTGCCCGACAACCTGGTGGCCAACCTGGCCACCAACAATGCCCGGCAGGTGTACGCCCGGGTGGCGGGCCTCAACATCTGGGAAAGTGACCAGGGCGGCCTGCAGCTCAGCATTGGGGGCCGGGGCCTCGACCCCAACCGCACCAGTAATTTCAACGTGCGGCAGAACAACTACGACATCTCCGCCGACGCGCTGGGCTACCCCGAAAGCTACTACACGCCCCCCGTGGAGGCTGTCAAGCGCATTCAGCTGGTGCGCGGGGCGGCCTCGCTGCAGTACGGCACGCAGTTCGGGGGCCTACTCAACTTCGAGCTGCGCACACCCGAGCCCGATAAAACGGTGTCGGTAGTGTCGCGGCAGACGGTGGGGTCTTTCGGCTTTTTCAACTCGTTCAACAGCGTGAGCGGTACGGTAAAAAAGCTTAGCTACTACGCCTTTGCCCAGTACAAGCGCGGCGACGGGTGGCGGCCCAACTCCCACTTCGACTCCAAAACCGCCTATGCCGACGTGCGCTACCAGTTCACGGAAAACTTCAAAATCGGCGCTCAGGTTACTCATATGGACTACCTGGCCCAGCAACCGGGCGGCCTGAGCGACGAACAGTTTGCCCAGAATGCGCGGCAGAGCAACCGGGAGCGGAACTGGTTTGCGGTCGATTGGAACCTGTTCAATGCCTCGGCCGACTGGAAGCTCAGCCCGCAGGCCAACCTCAACGTGCTGGCCTTCGGGCTGCGCGCCACGCGCAAGTCCCTCGGGTTTCGGCCCAACCGAGTGGACTTGCCCGACAAAGACAACTATTTGCGCGACCTCATCACCGGCGAATTCCGCAACTATGGCGTGGAGGCTCGCTACCTCAACCGTTACGCGCTAGGCAGTAAAAGCGGTGTGTTGCTGGTAGGCACGCGCTACTACAACGGCTATAACCACAGCGTGCAGGGCTTTGGGCCCACCGGCCGCGACGCCGACTTTCGCTTTGTGGGCCCGGAAGGCGTAACGTTTGCCAACGGCTTCTCCGACTTCGAGTTTCCCAATCAGAACGTGGCGGTGTTTGCCGAAAACATCTTCTATCTGAGCGACAAAGTATCCGTGACGCCCGGCGTGCGCTACGAGTACATTCGCACCAAATCGCAGGGCACCTACGGCAACGTCATTCGGGACAATGCCGGCAACATCGATGCCATTACCCAAAAGAACGAGGAGCGGCTCAGTCCACGCGGCTTCGTGCTGGGCGGCATCGGGGTGAGCTACAAGCCAGTGGAAACGAGGGAGCTCTACGGCAATATTTCGCAGAACTATCGCTCCATTACGTTCTCGGACATGCGCATTGCCAACCCCTCGGCCGTTATCGACCCCGATTTGCAGGACGAGCGCGGCTTTTCGGCTGACCTGGGCCTGCGCGGCGAGCAGGGCCAGTGGCTGACCTACGACGTGAGCCTGTTTGCCCTGCAATACGGCAACCGCATCGGCGAAGTGCAAACCTACGATGACGCCGACCGGGTGCTGCGCCGCCGCAGCAATGTGGGGCAGGCTCTGATTCTAGGCGTGGAGTCCTACGCCGAAGTGGATCTACTGCGCGCGGTGCGTCCCGCCGCCGAGCCCGGTCGCTGGTCGTTGGCTGCATTCGGCAACCTGGCCCTGATTCGGGGGCGCTACACGCAAAGCGAAATCGTGGGCGTGAAGGGCAACCCGGTTGAGTTCGTGCCGGATGTCAACCTCAAGGCCGGTACCCGCGTAGGGGTTGGCCCGTTCAAAGGCTCGCTGCAGGCCACCTACTTATCCAAGCAGTATACCGACGCGACCAAAGCTGAATTGGGCGGCGTATCGGCCGTGGTAGGCCGCATTCCGGCTTACACCGTGCTGGATGCCTCCGTGTCGTGGGAGCGGCGCTGGCTCAAACTCGAAGGCAGCGTTAACAACCTGGGCAATGCCGTCTACTTCACCCGCCGCGCCACCGGTTACCCCGGCCCCGGCATCTTGCCCTCTGACGGCCGCAGCTTTTTCCTGACTGTAGCCGTGAAGTGGTAAACGCTACCTTCACGGGTCTTATCGGTCCTGACGCACATGAAATCAGCAACTGCCCCGGTGGATCGGGTGCTGCGGGCGTGGCCCCAGCTGCGCGGCTTCTTTCGCGGCCGTACGCAGCTTTCGGAAGCAGAGCTGCTGACCTTCTTCCAGCAAGTAGTGCCCGCCGTTACGGCTACTGTGTGGCCCTCAGTCCGGCAGGGACTCCTGCGCAGCCAGTTGCTGCACGAAGTGGGCCTCGGCCTGTTCTCATTTGAAGCGCCCCTAACGCAAGGCTTCCAACAACCCGTTGTACGGCCCGAATGGCTGGCCGTGTGGCAGCAGCTCCAGGCCGGGCTGGCCTTGCCGTTGGGTTGCCTGTGGTCTACCCGCTGGCTGCAGCCGTTTTTACCAGATCTGCCCAGTGTTCTCGTCGTGGAAGTGCGCTGGGCGGAGTTGCGCTGGGCGCAAGACCTGCTGGCCTCTGTCTCTCCCCCAGACCCGCTGGTAGTGCGAGTCTGGCAGCGGTTCTCACCCGTGCGGCAGGTTCGCGGCATTCCTACGGCACGCCTGGAAAAAATGCTCGTCGACGTCACCCTGATGCCAGAAGTAGCTGGTGTCCCGTCAGATGCAGCCTTGGTGTTGGCGCTCGCTAGGCTGCAAGCCAGCCAGTCAGTCAATCAGGAGCTGCTGCTGTCGTATGCGGCTCGTTGCGGGGCCGAACCCCGCTGGAGCGAGCTGTTGCAGGCGGTTCAGTCTCCGAGCTGAGTGCGACGAATTCAATGTGACATCTTATTCCTTCGTGGAAATGGCGGTCGTGGGCCTGGCTACTCACGTCTAATCGGCCCGCAAGGCCACTCCACCGTAGCCCAACAGCTATTACCCGTAAGCTAGTCCAGAAGTACGAGGACGGGAAAAGGGGCCAAGCTATAGCCAACGATTACTAACGGAAAACCATTCTGAACTTCATGCAGTATTTAGGGTAGTCTAAAAATTATTTTAGGCTTCCGTAAATAGTTTTCTAATTTTAGAACGCATGATTCGATTCTTTACTTTGGTTGCCCTTCTTAGCAGCAGCTGGCCTAGTTGGGCCCAAACCCCGCGACAAGCCCCAGTGCCGGACAGCGCCCGAACGCGGCCGCCGCGCTACTCGCTTTTCCGACCGGTACCGCGCCCCCAATTGCGGCCCATGAGCACTGACCGGCCGGATGCCACGGAAAGCGCCTACTCGGTAGACGCGGGCCATTTCCAGATGGAAACCGACGTAGTCCGCCTGGGGCAGCAGCGGTTCGATGGCGAAGCCAACCAGCAGCAGGTGGCCCTGAACCACGCCAATCTTAAGCTGGGCCTGACGCGGCACATGGACTTGCAAGTGGTAGTCGAATCCTACACCATCCAAACTGAAGATGCTGAGCAGCCCGTACGCCGGGCCGGCTTCGGCGACGTGACTCTGCGGCTCAAGCGCAACCTCTGGGGCAACGATGGGGGCACCACTGCCCTGGCTCTCATGCCCTTTGTAAAGCTGCCCACCGGCCGCAGCTGCGGCAACCGGGCCTGGGAAGGGGGCCTCGTGGTTCCCTTTGCGTGGCAGCTCCCGCGCGACTGGTCGTTTGGCTCCCAACTGCAGACTTCCTGGAATCGTGACCCGGAAGCGCGTGTGCATTACTTGGAACTCGCCCCCACGGTGACGGTGGGACATGACCTGTACCGCACGCTGGGAGGCTTTGTTGAGGTGGCCGGCGCCTGGGACACGCGGGCTACGGCCTGGGCCGCTACGCTCAACGGCGGGCCTATCTGGCGGGTGAGTACCAACCTGCAGCTGGATTTAGGCATTAATCTGGCGCTAACCCGCAACACTGAAACCAGTTACTTTCTGGGCTGCAGCTTCCGGCATTGAGGTGCGCATCACGCGGTTACAGCCACCTGCTTAAGCGTGCGGGTTCTCCTTACCGGTGGGGGGCTGAACGCCTGCCGTAGCAGGAAGCGTTGGCGTAGCATCCTGCAGTAGGTGCTCAAGCAGACGCAGCAATACGTGTATCACTTTCACATGCACCTCCTGAGTGCGGTCAGCGTAGCCGGTATGGGGCACCCGGATTTCTACGTCACTGAGGGCGGCCAGTGGCCCGCCGTCCTTACCCGTGAGGCTCACGACCTGCATGCCGCAGGCTTGGGCGGCTTCGGCCGCACGCAGCACATTCGGGGAGTGCCCGCTGGTGCTGATGGCCAGCAGCACATCGCCGGGGCGGCCCAGGGCCTGCACGTAGCGGCTGAACACGTACTCATAGCCGTAATCATTGGCCACGCAGCTCAGATGCGACGCCTCGGTAAGGGCAATGGCGGCCAAGGCGGGGCGGTCCTGGCGGTAACGACCGGTAAGCTCCTCGGCAAAATGCTGGGCGTCGCAGAGCGAGCCGCCGTTGCCGCAGCTCAGGATTTTGCCACCCGTGCCCAAGCAAGTGCTCATCAGGCGGGCTGCCTGCTCGATGCGGGCCAGGTTCTGCGAATCGGCCAGGAACCGGTCCAGGACGGTACGCGCTTCGGTGAGTTCAGCGTGGATGAGGGCGGCAAACATGGCGGCGGGGCAAAAAGACGGGAATGGTTCAGCTAACGGGAGTCTCCCGTCATGGTTGCTGTTGCGCTGATTAGCGGCCCTACGTCAACCCTACGGTCTTTCTCTCGTGTAAAGTAGATAACCACCTACATTTTCGATGCGGCCACTCTCACTTGCTGCGTATCTCCCTTTGGCATCCTTGCTGCTGTCATTTTCTTCCGCCGGGTTGCCCGACGGGGTACGGACTGCCGGTTCCAGGCTTGGCGACGACCCCACGGAAGCGGCGATTTTACGAACCATGCGCACGTTTCGCCATGCTGTTGCCATTGGGGACTCCGCGGCCGCCGTGGCGGTCTTCTCCCGCGCGGCCTGGCTCCTTGACCAAACGGAACCTGCCCCGAAGCGCCGCTTCGTTCACTTGGCCGGCTGCCGCGGCTGGTGCCGCCCAGCTCCCCCGCTTGGTCAGTATCAGGTGAGCGTCCTGCCCGGGCCCGACTCGGTTGTGGTAGTGGAAACTTATTACCGGCATACCCCTGTTTCTGCCCATAGGCGCCGTTTGTCCGTCCAAGGCTACACAGCTATTTCGGTCGTTGTTCGCCAGCACGACCAGTGGCTTATCAGCAGCCAGACCCTGTGCCGGGCACTGGACGAATAAAACCAAATTGTTCAAGGATGTATCCTTATCGGCGTGGAATCCGTAGGTTTGCACCATCCTAGCCCCTGGAATGCGCTTCTTCTCCGTTTTCTTTGCTTGTTACCTGGCCCTGCTCGCCTGTCTGCCCTGCGTAGACCGTGAGCCGGTGCGCCCGAACAGCTCGCAGACGGTTGTTAACGCCACTTCCCACGATGCTGCGTCCCACGCGGGCGTTGACTGGTGCACGCCGCTGTGCCAGTGCCACTGCTGCGCGGGCACCTCGCTGCCCACGGCGTTGCGCATCGCCCTGACGGTTCCTCCCAAGGCGTTTAATGCCTCGGGCCGGTATGCATGGCTCCTTGTCCCGGCCGCCCGGCAGATGCCCGGCAGCATTTGGCAGCCCCCCCAAGCCTAGTTTCCTGTTTTTTGGGTCCCCTGCGGGACTGAGCCCCGGCATGGAGTTCAGTCTCGTTGACGCATGCGCACGTTCCGTGCGCTCGCCCCGGACTCCGCCGCCGTTGAGCCCCACTGGGCTCCGGCCGCCCCTTCCCAGGATTTCTAGTCTTACCCCCCAGCCGTCATGCTGAATAAGCTGATCTATTTTTCCATACACAACAAGCTCATCATCGGGCTGCTGACCCTGGCGCTCATTGCCTGGGGCGGCTACTCGCTCTACCGCCTCCCCATCGACGCGGTGCCTGATATCACCAACAACCAGGTCGTAGTCTACACCGTGGCACCTTCGCTGGCCGCCAACGACATCGAGCGGCTGGTGTCCTTTCCCATCGAGCAGAGCGTGGCCACGATTCCGGGCGAGGACAACGTGCGCTCCTTTTCCCGCTTTGGCCTCTCGGTGGTCACCATCGTCTTTGAGGACGGCATTGACATCTACTGGGCCCGCCAGCAGGTAGCCGAGCGGCTGCGCGAGGCCGAAAGCCAGATTCCAGCCGGCGTGGGCCGCCCGGAAATGTCGCCCGTATCCACTGGCCTGGGTGAAATCTACCAGTACCTGGTGCGCGCCAAGCCCGGCTACGAGAAGAAGTACGACGCCCGCGAGCTGCGCACGATTCAGGACTGGATTGTGCGGCGCCAGCTGCTGGGTACGCCCGGTGTGGCTGATGTTTCGTCCTTCGGGGGCCTGCTCAAGCAGTACGAGGTATCGCTCGACCCCGAGCGGCTGCGCTCGCTCAACATCACCGTGGACGAAGTCTACCAGGCCGTCTCGCGCAACAACCAGAACACCGGCGGGGCTTACCTCGACAAAAACCCTACAGCCTACGCCATCCGCACCGAAGGGCTGGTCACCACCCCGCAGGACATCGGCAACATCGTGGTGCGCAGCACTGAGAGCGGCCTGCCCATTCTGGTGCGCGACGTGGCCAACATCCGCCTGGGCTCGGCCGTGCGCTACGGGGCCATGACCCGCAACAACGAGGGCGAAGTAACCGGCGGCATCGTGCTCATGCTCAAGGGCGCCAACGCCAACGAAGTCATCAAGGCCGTGAAAGAGCGGATGAAGACGGTGGAAAAGTCCCTGCCCGAAGGCGTGGCCGTAGATGTGTACCTGGACCGCTCCGACCTGGTGGGCCGGGCCATTCACACCGTCACCAAGAACCTGATTGAGGGCGCGCTGATTGTGATTTTCGTGCTCGTGTTGTTTCTGGGCAACTTGCGCGCGGGCCTCGTGGTGGCCTCGGTCATTCCGCTGGCCATGCTCTTTGCCATTGCTATGATGCAACTCTTCGGCGTGTCGGGCAACCTGCTCTCGCTCGGGGCCATCGACTTTGGCCTGGTCGTGGACGGGGCCGTGATTATCGTCGAGGGCATCATTCACCGCCTCCACTCGGGCCACACCCCGGCGCACGGCAAGGGCGGCCTGCTCACGCAGCGGCAGATGGACGACGAAACCTACCACGCCGCTGCCGGCATCCGCGACTCGGCCGGCTTCCCCGAAGTCATCATCCTGATTGTGTATCTGCCCCTGCTGGCCCTGGCCGGCATTGAGGGCAAGATGTTCAAGCCGATGGCCCAAACCGTGGCCTTCGCCATCATCGGGGCCCTGATTCTATCCCTGACCTACGTGCCGATGATGGCCGCGCTGGGGCTAAGCCGCAACACGACCCCTAAGCGCACGTTCTCCGACAAGATGATGAGCTGGCTGGAAGCCCGCTACCGGCCGATGATCAGCTGGGCGCTGCGCCGCAAGGCCGTGGTGCTGGCCACCTCGGGGGCCCTGCTCGTGGGCACGGTGCTCTTGTTCCGCACCTTGGGTGGAGAGTTTATACCGCAGCTCTCGGAAGGCGACTTTGCCATCGAGATGCGTACGCTCACGGGCTCGTCGCTGAGCTACACCATCGAAAAAGCCAACCAGGCGGGGGGAATCCTGAAAAAACAGTTTCCCGAGGTCAAGGAAGTGGTCGCCAAGATTGGCTCGGCCGAGATTCCCACCGACCCCATGCCGGTGGAAGCGGCCGACGTGATGGTGACCCTGAAAGACCCTAAGGAGTGGACTTCGGCCAAAACGCAGCCGGAGCTGGCCGAGAAGATGGCCGAAGCCCTGAGCGTGATTCCCGGCGTCACCTTCGGCTTTCAGCAGCCCATTCAGATGCGCTTCAACGAGCTCATTTCCGGGGCCAAGCAGGACGTAGTACTCAAGATTTACGGCGAAGACCTCGACCAGCTGGCCGACTACGCGGCCCGCACGGCCACGCTCGTGCGGCAGGTGCAGGGGGCCGAGGACATTTACGTGGAGCAGGTCACGGGCCTACCGCAGATTGTGGTCAAGATTGACCGCAACAAGCTGGCCCAGTTCGGCCTGAATGTGGAAGACGTGAACCACACCGTGCAGACGGCCTTTGCTGGCCAGACAGCCGGACAGGTCTTCGAGCAGGAGCGCCGCTTCGATTTGGTACTGCGCCTGCCCCCGGCCCTGCGCAAGGACATCACCAGTGTGCGCCAGCTCTTCATCGCCACCCCGCGCGGCGAGCAGATTCCGCTGGAGCAGCTCGCTGACGTGAGTTTGGTGGAAGGCCCCAACCAGATTCAGCGCGACGACGCCAAGCGTCGCATTACGGTGGCCTTCAACGTACGCGGCCGCGACGTGGAAAGCGTGGTAGAAGAGCTGCAGGGCAAAGTAGACCAGCAGCTCAAGCTGGCACCCGGCTACTACACCACCTACGGCGGGCAGTTCGAGAACCTGCGCGAGGCCTCGCAGCGCCTAAGCATCGCCGTACCGGTGGCGTTGCTGCTGATTTTCGCCCTGCTCTTCTTCACCTTCCGCTCCCTGCTGCAGGCCACGATGATTTTCACGGCCATTCCGCTCTCGGCCATCGGCGGAGTGCTCTCGCTCTGGCTGCGCGACATGCCCTTCAGCATCTCGGCCGGCGTAGGCTTTATTGCCCTCTTCGGCGTGGCTGTGCTCAACGGAGTAGTACTTATCGGCTACTTCAACCAACTCAAAAAAGAAGGCGTGACGGACTTAACAGAACGGATTCTGCAGGGCACGGCCACCCGGCTACGCCCCGTGCTGATGACGGCCACGGTGGCCTCGCTCGGCTTTCTGCCCATGGCCCTGGCCACCTCGGCGGGGGCCGAAGTGCAGCGCCCCCTGGCGACCGTTGTCATCGGGGGCCTGGTGACAGCTACGCTGCTCACCTTGCTGGTGCTGCCTATTCTCTATGCCCTAGTGGAAAGCCGGGCAACGAAAACGGCCGATGACGAAGAGGAAATGCACGATGACGCCCCCACGGGCGCAGCGGGCACGACGCCAACTTCTCCCGTGGTAGCGGGGGCCCTTGCTCTGTTGCTGCTGGCTTTGCCCTTCACGGGCCGTGCTCAGCAGCCGCAGCTTTCCGTGGGCGGGACGCCGTTTACGGCCCAGCAGGCCGTCACGCAGGCCCTGCAAGCCAACGGCACCGTGCAGGTGGCCCAACGCTCGCTCGAAGCCCAGCAGGCCCTGCGCCGCACGGCCACTGACCTGGGCCGCACCACCATCGGCGTGACTTACGGGCAGTACAACACCTACCGCAAGGACAACCAGTTCAACCTCAGCCAGACCTTCTCGTTGCCGGGCGTGTACCGCAGCCAGGCCCGGCTGCTGGATGCGCAGGTGGGCGGGCAGCAGTTTCAGCTGGCCCAGGTGCAAGCCGACCTGCGCCGGCAGGTGCGCCTGAGCTACGAGCAGGCCGTCTACGCCCGGCACCGCCTCAAGGTGCTGCGCGGGCAGGACAGCCTCTACACCGAGTTTTTGCGGGCCGCGAACCTGCGCTTCAAAACCGGGGAGGTGGCCCGGCTGGAGCCGGCCACGGCCCTGGTGCAGCAGGGTGAAACCCAAGCCCTGATTCGGCAAGCCCGCACGGGCTACCAGGTGGCCCAGCGCCAGCTACAGGCCCTGCTGCAACAGGCGCAGGTAGTGGACGTGGCAGACAGTCTGCTGCGTCCCCTGGAACCCGTGGTGCTGCCTGCCCTGGGCGACACGGCCCGCCTGGCCCAGAACCCGGACGCCCAGGTCCTGCGCCAGCTTATTGCCCAGCGCCAGGCGGCTACCCGCGCCGAGCAGGCCCAGGGTTTGCCTAACATCACGCTCGGTTACTTTAACCAGTCCCTGATTGGCCCACAGACCATCGGCGGGGTGGGCGGCGATGAGCGCTACTACTCGGGCAGTGACCGGTTTCAGGGCGTGCAGGGCTCCGTGGGCATTCCCATCCTGCGCGGCCCGCAGAAAAGCCGGGTGCAGGCCGCCCGCCTGCAGGAGCAGGTGGCCACGGCCTCGTACCGGCGGCAGCTGGCCGAGCTGGCCGGCCGGCAGGACGAGCTGGTGGCTCGCCACGCTGAGCAGCAGCAGCGCCTGAGATTCTACCAGCAAACGGCCCTGCCCCAGGCCGACGTGATTGTGCGCCTGAGCACCCGGGCCTTCAAGGCCGGAGAAACCGGCTACAGTGAGTATCTGCTCAACCTGGAACGGGCCCTAGGCTTGCGCACGGCGTACTTGGAAGTACTGCTGGAGCATAACCAGACCGTCATTGAGCTGGACTACCTGCTGGGTAGCACAGCCCAATAACCCTCTTTTTTTCTTGATTTCCTGAATTTCCTCCATGAAGAATATTGCATTTCTGGCGCTGTTTAGCCTGGCCCTGGCCAGCTGCGGCACCGATAAGAAAGAAGGCGCGGCTCCGCAGGCCTCTACCGAAGCTCCCGCCGGTGCGGCGGTCGAAGGCGCAGAAGAGACGGCCGAAGCGGAGCCCACCGAAACCACCCTTTCGCCCGAAGAGCAGCGCACGGCCGGCATCCGCCTGGGCAAGGTGCAGGACCGGGTGCTTAGCGGCGGGATCAAGGTCAACGGTACGCTGGACGCGCCGCCCGAAAACGCGGTGACCGTCAGCGCCCTGCTCGGCGGCATTGTGGAGCGCACCACCCTGCTGCAGGGCTCGCAGGTACGGGCCGGGCAGGTGCTGGCCACCATCCGCAACCCCGAGTTTCTGGACTTGCAGCAGAAGTATCTGGAAACAAGCAGCCAGCTCGAATATGCCCGATCCGAGTATGCGCGGCAGGAAGAGCTCTACCGGCAGGAAGTGGCCCCGCAGAAAAACTACCAGCGGGCCCGCGCCGAGTACCGGGCTCTGCAGGCCCAGGTGGCGGCCCAGGCTGCGCGCCTGCGTCTGGCCGGCCTGCCCGTGGGCGGCAAGCTCACGACCACAGCCCCGGTGAAGGCCCCGCGCGGCGGCTTCCTGAAAACGGTGAATGCCAGCGCCGGCCAGAGCGTGACGGCGACCGACGTGCTGTTTGAAATCATCGACCCCGGCCACCTGGATGTGGTGCTCAACGTGTTTGAGAAGGACGCGCCCCAGCTGCGCAACGGGCAGGTGGTGCGCTACACCCTGGCCAATGACTCGGCCGGGGCCGACCACCAGGCCAAAATCTACCTTATCGGCCGCACGGTGGGCGAAGACCGCACCGTGCGCGTGTACGCCCACCTGCGCCACGAGGACGCCAGCCGCCTGCCCGGCACCTACGTGCGGGCCGTCATCGAAACCAATTCGGCTACCGTGCCGGCGCTGCCTGACAAGGCCCTGGTGCAGTTTGGGGGCAAAGACTACATTTTCGTGGCCGCCGGCAAGCCCACGGCGAAGGGCGAAACCAGCTACCGCATGGTGGCCGTGGAAACCGGTGTGAGCGAAAACGGCTACACCCAAGTTACGCTGCCGGAAGGGGAGACGGCGGCAAGTGCCGCCATTGTTACCGAAGGCGCGTATTCCCTGCTGGCCAAGCTAAAAAACGCCGAAGAGGAAGAATAGCTTTTCCCAAGGCTGCTGTCGCGTTATCCCCATCTGTATGCTCTTCCTGAAACCACTAGCCGTATTCTTTTTGGCGGGCCTCTGCGAAATCGGGGGCGGCTACCTGATGTGGCAGTGGCTCAAGTTTGGGCGACCGGGGTGGACGGGGCTGCTGGGAGCGCTGTTGCTGGCCCTCTACGGCTGGGTAGCCACCTGGCAGCCGACTTCGTTTGGCAAAACCTACGCCGTGTACGGGGCCGTTTTCATTGTCATGTCCATTGCCTGGGCCGCCTACTTCGACGGTTTCCGGCCCGACCGGTATGATGTGTTTGGTGGGACCATTATCCTGCTGGGCATTGCCGTGGTACTTTTCTGGCCCCGCCCGTAATCACTGCCCATGCTTCAACTGCTCACCGGTGCCTTACTGCTCAGCCTGCTCCACGCCGCGATTCCCAACCACTGGGCGCCGGTACTGGCCGTGGCGCGGGCTGAGCGCTGGCCCCTGCGGCGGGCAGTGGGCGTGACGCTGGTGGCCGGCCTGGCCCACGTGCTGAGCACGGTGCTGCTGGGCCTGGGGCTGGGCCTGCTGGGCTGGCGCCTGTCGGCGGCCTTCTCGCAGTTTGCCGGCGTCGCGGCCCCGGCCCTGCTAGTAGTTATCGGCCTACTCTACGCCTTTTCCGGGGCGGGCCATACCCATCCCGACCCGGAACCCGTACCCGTACGGCCGCGGGGCCGGGTAGTGCTGGGGCTGGCGGCGACGATGTTTCTGGCCCCCTGCCTGGAAATTCAGACGTTTTTTCTCACCGCCGGCACGCGCGGTCCGCTGGCTCTGGCCCTGGTCATGGGCACCTATCTGGTGGTGTCCGTGGGGGCCATGAGCACGCTGGTCGCCGTGGCCCACACCGGCCTGCGCCGCCTAAACCTGACGGGCCTGGCCCGCCACGAGCGCCGCTTCACCGGGGCGGTACTCGTGCTGGTGGGCGTGGCCGGCTTTTTCGTAGACTGGTAGCCCAGGGCTGCGCCTGCCTACTTCTTTCACGTTACTATCTCTTTTCCAATGCCTGACCCAACCTCCCCCAACACCGACGAAGAGCTCAACACGGCCAAGCAGGTCAAGCTCGAAAACGTGGGCGCCATCAGCCGCGACCAGCTCACGCCCGAAGCGGCTGCCGAGCCCGAGGGCCACGACGTGCCCGGCCACGACCACGCTGAACACGATCACACGGGCCATAACCACCTGGCGGGTAAGAAGGTGGTGGATCTGGGCGGAAAAGGAACCGACGAGCACGCCGGCCACGACCACGGCAGCGGCGACGACCACGACCACGGCCCGGCGGGCGACAATCCCTACCTCTGGCCCGGCGTGAGCCTGGCGCTGCTGCTCTCGGGCATCGCGCTGGACTACTACCAGGTGGGCTTCTTTACGGGCTACGTGCGTCTGGCCTGGTACGGCGTCGCCTTTTTGCTGGTGGGCTGGAAAGTCATCCGCTCGGCGGTGCAGAGCATTCCCAGCGGGAACATTTTCAACGAGTTCCTACTCATGAGCATCGCCACGCTCGGCGCATTTGCCATCGGCGAGTACCCGGAAGGGGTGGCCGTGATGCTGTTCTATACTGTGGGCGAGCTGTTTCAGGACGCGGCCGTGAACCGGGCTAAGCGCAGCATCAAGGCCCTGCTGGAAATCCAGGCCACCGAGGTCACCGTCCTCCGCAACGGGCAGACCGTGGTGCTCGACCCCAAGGAAGTGGTGGTCGGCGATACCATTGAGGTAAAGCCCGGCGAGAAGGTGGCGCTCGACGGTACGCTCAGCAAAGGCCCGGCCTCCTTTAACACGTCTGCCCTCACTGGCGAGTCGGTGCCCCAAACCAAGCAAACCGGCGAGCCGGTGCTGGCGGGCATGGTCAACCTGGAAAACCTGATTCAGGTGGCCGTGACGGCCAATTACAAGGACACCAAGCTGGCCAAGATTCTGGCCATGGTGCAGGACGCGGTGGGCCGCAAGGCCAAAACCCAGCAGTTCATCACCAAGTTTGCCAAGGTCTACACGCCTATCGTCGTCCTGCTGGCCGTGCTGCTGGTGGCGGTGCCCTACTTCGTGGTTGACGACTACGTGTTCCGCACCTGGCTCTACCGAGCCCTGGTATTCCTGGTCATTTCCTGCCCCTGCGCGCTGGTCATCAGCATCCCGCTGGGCTACTTCGGCGGCATCGGCGCGGCCTCGAAAGCGGGCATCCTCTTCAAGGGCTCCAACTTTCTCGACGTCATGCGCGAACTCGATACCGTGGTGATGGATAAGACCGGTACCATGACGCAGGGCGTATTTGCCGTGCAGCAGGTGCAGCCCGCGCCGGGCCTGGAGGCCGCGCAGCTGCTGCGGCTGGTCGGGGCGCTGGAAACCAAATCCACCCACCCCATTGCCAAAGCCGTGGTGCTCCACGTGGGCGCCGCCGCCCAGGGAGTGCCGGTGGACAACGTCGAGGAAATTAGCGGCCACGGCCTGCGCGGCAAGGTGGACGGCCGCGACGTGCTGGCCGGCAACACCAAGCTGCTCACCAAGTTCAACGTGGCCTACCCGGCCGAAGTCGACCAAATCCTGGACAGCATCGTGGTGGCGGCCGTGGATGGCCAATACGCCGGCTACCTGACCGTGGCCGATGCGCCCAAGGAGGACGCCGCCCGCACCGTGCAGGAGCTGCGCGCCGACGGCATCACCAAAATCGTGATGCTCTCCGGCGACAAGGACAGCATCGTGCAGCGCGTGGCCAAGGAGCTCGGCATTGACGAGGCCCACGGCGGGTTGCTGCCCGAAGACAAGGCCCGCTACGTACAGCAGTACAAGGATGCGGGCCGCAAGCTGGCCTTCGTGGGCGACGGCGTCAATGATGCCCCCGTGGTGGCGCTGGCCGACGTGGGCATTGCCATGGGCGGGCTGGGATCGGACGCCACCATCGAAACGGCTGACGTGGTCATTCAAACCGACCACCCCAGCAAGATTGCCACCGCCCGCCGCATAGCCCGCGCCACGCACCGCGTGGTGTGGCAGAACATCTGGCTGGCCTTTATCGTGAAGGGCATCGTGCTGGCCCTCGGCGCCGGCGGTCTGGCCACGATGTGGGAAGCCGTGTTTGCCGACGTGGGCGTGGCCCTGCTGGCCATTCTCAACGCCGTGCGCATTCAGCGCATGGACTACGCCACGCCCGGCACGGGCGGCACGTTGCCAGCCGGCCCCGGCAACTCGCCGACCAAAGAAACCCTGTCGGTGGTTGAGCGCATGCCCAGCGAGCTGCGCGAAGGCCCCCACCACCACAACGGAAATCTGTCGTGAGCGGGGCCCACGGCATGAGCGGCAGCGCTGCTTCGCGCAACAAGCGCGCTCTGACCATTGTCTTTTTCACGACGCTGGCCTATCTGATAGCCGAAGTGATAGGCGGCTGGTGTACTGGTAGCTTAGCCCTGCTGGCTGATGCCGGCCATATGCTCACCGACGTGGCTGGCGTGGGGCTGGCCCTGCTCGCTATTCGCTTCGGCGAGAAGCCAGCAACGCCTGAGCGCACCTACGGGTATTACCGCTTCGAGATTCTGGCCGCTCTCACCAACGCGGTGGTGCTGATTCTGATTTCGCTCTACATTCTCTACGAAGCCTATTTCCGGTTTCTGAACCCGCCTAAGGTGGAAAGCACTACCATGATGTGGGTGGCCGGCGTGGGTATGCTCGTGAACCTGTACGGCGTGTACCTGCTGCGCAAAAGCTCAGGCGAAAGCCTGAATATGAAGGGCGCCTATTTCGAGGTGCTCAGTGACTTGCTCACATCTGTAGGCGTGCTAATTGCGGGCGCTATTATGATCACCACGCAATGGTACTACGCCGACCCGCTGCTTTCGGCCGGTATCGGCCTGTTCATTCTGCCCCGCACCTGGGCCCTTCTTAAGGAGTCGGTGAACGTGCTGCTGGAAGGCACCCCGGCCGACGTGAACCTGGAGACGCTGCGCCAGGGCCTGTTGCAGGTGCCCGGCGTAGCGGCCGTCCACGACCTGCATGCCTGGGTGCTCACCTCGGGTGTGAATGCCTTGAGCGTCCACGTGGTGCTCACCGACGAGGCCCGGCACGAGGATGTACTGGCCCGCGCCCACGAATACGTCACCACCAAGCACCCCGTCCAGCACGCCACCGTTCAGGTGGAGCGCGGAGACTTTGCCAAGCACGAAACCCATTTGTAGGAGGATTGGCCGCCTCGCCCTTACCTGGCATTACCTCACCACCAAACTGCCATGAAACCCGCCTTCTCCTTCTTTGCAAGGGCCTGCCTGACCGCCCAGCTACTGGTCAGCTGCAACGCGGACAATTCCGCCAGCACGGCCACTAAAGCCCACGCCGGCATGAGCCACTCCAACATGGTCGTCAACTCGCCCCAGCTGACGGCCATGAACGACATGATGGGGCGCATGGACGCCGTGGCGACCACCGGCAACACCGACCACGACTTTGCCCAAATGATGCTGGCCCATCACCGGGGGGCCGTGGTGATGGCCGATATGGAGCTGCGGGATGGGAAAGATGCTGTCATGCGCCAGCTTGCCACGGCCATCAAGGCTGCCCAGCAGCAGGAAATTGAGGAACTGGAACAAAGCGCTAACCGCCTCCGTGCTGCCTCGGCCAATTACCGGCCGCAAGACCCCGCCGACCCGTTCACGGCCCAGCTCAAGGCCTCAATGGAGGGAATGATGAAGAACATGCCTCCGGTGGTCAACGATGCTGACCTGGACTTCAACGGCTTGATGAGGGTGCATCACCAGAGCGCTGTAGATATGGCCCAGGCTGAGCTGGCCCATGGCCGCGATGCCAAACTCCGGGCGATGGCCCAAAGAATAATCACCGCCCAGCAAGCAGAAATCCAGCAGCTCATAGACTGGCGCGCCCGCAAGGCCGGCAATACTAATGCTTCGACCCTGCGCTATGAATGCCCTATGTACTGCGCGGGCAGCGAAAGTGCCGAACCGGGTGAATACCCGCCCTATGACCGGCGCCTGGCAGAAAAAGCGTAATTCACCACCTATGCTCCCGGTCCGACGGCTCCGTTGCCGCCAGGCATTGCCCTTTTACTTCACCACTCACCACCAAATTACCCCCTACCCATGGCCGCACCCACTTCCTACGACGTTATCATCATTGGCTCCGGTCCCGGCGGCTACATTGCCGCCGTGCGCTGCGGCCAGCTGGGCCTGAAAACGGCCATCATCGAGAAATACTCCACTCTGGGCGGCACCTGCCTCAACGTGGGCTGCATTCCCAGCAAAGCCGTGCTCGAATCCACTGAGCTCTACCAGAAAGCCACCCACCAGTTTGCCGAGCACGGCATCGATGCTGACAATCTGCGCGCCGATTTGCCCCGCATGATGGCGCGCAAGGACCAGGTGGTGAAGAAGGTGTGTGACGGGGTGGTGTTCCTGATGAAGAAAAACAAGGTGGACGTCCTTCACGGAGTAGCGTCCTTTGTCGATGCTACCACCCTGCGGGTGGCACCCAGCGACGGAGGCAGTGGGGAAGAGCAGCAGCTCACGGCCAAAAACATCATCATTGCCACCGGCTCCAAGCCCAGCACCCTGCCCTTTATCACGTTGGACAAGGAGCGCATCATCACCAGCACCGAGGCGCTGGCCCTGCGCGAGCTGCCCAAGCACGTGATTATCGTGGGCGGCGGCGTGATTGGCCTGGAGTTGGGCTCAGTGTATGCCCGCTTGGGCAGCAAGGTATCGGTGGTGGAGTACACCGACGCCATCATTCCGACCATGGACCGCACCCTGGGCAAGGAGTTGCTGCGCAGCCTGAAAAAGCAGGGCCTGGAGTTTTACCTCTCCCACAAGGTCACGGCCGTAGAGCGAGCCGGTGACACGGTAACCCTCACGGCCCAGGGCGGGCCCTCGGCCGAACTCAAGCTGGAAGGGGACTATTGCCTGGTATCGGTGGGCCGCCGGCCTTATACCGAAGGGCTGAACCTGGCCGCGGCCGGCGTAGAGCTGGACGAAAAGGGCCGCGTCAAAGTCAACGAGGATCTGCAAACCACCGCGCCCGGTATCTGGGCCATCGGCGACGTGGTACGTGGGGCCATGCTGGCGCACAAAGCCAGCGACGAAGGCGTGTACGTGGCTGAGCTCATTGCCGGTAAGACACCGGAAGTCAACTACCTGCTCATCCCCGGCGTGGTCTATACCTGGCCGGAAGTGGCCAGCGTGGGCTACACCGAAGAGCAGCTCAAGGAGCAGGGCAAAGCCTACAAGGTGGGCTCCTTCCCCTATTCCGCTTCCGGCCGGGCCGTGGCTGGGGCCGATACGGAGGGGTTGGTGAAGGTGCTCACCGACGCGCAAACCGATGAGATTCTGGGCGTGCACATGATTGGGGCACGGATTGCCGACATCATCGCCGAGGCCGTGGGTATCATGCACTTCCGCGGCGCGGCCGAAGATGTGGGCCTGATGTCGCACGCGCACCCCACCTACGCCGAAGCCTTCAAGGAAGCCTGCCTCAACGCGGCCGGCATTGGCGCTCTGAACATGTAACTAGTCTCCTCATGACACTACTTCTCTCCGTTGCGCCACCCGTAACGCTCGCCTGGACTCAGGTACTGCTCTACGCGCTGGTGCCCGCCGCCGTCATGGTGGCCGGGGCTGTCATGGCCATTATCCGCCCGCCGGGCGCGGCCATTCGCAGTGCCATCCTGCACTTTGCCGCCGGGGTGGTATTTTCCGTAGTTGCCGTGGAGCTACTGCCCGACATTGTGGCCCGCCACCGGCCGCTGGAAGTCGGGCTGGGCTTCGCCATTGGGGTCGCGGTGATGCTGGCCCTGCGCTCCTTCACGCGCAAGGCCGCCGAGAAGGAAAAGTCTTTGCCTACCCCAGCCCTACCTCCCGGGGTACTGTGGGCCTCGCAGACCGCGCCGGACGAGGCGCCCGGCGCCGCCACGCTGCCCATGGGGCTGCTTACCGGGGTGGGCATTGACATTCTCATCGACGGGCTGCTGCTGGGCATTGGCTTTGCAGCCGGGGCCAAGGAAGGCTTGCTGCTGGGCATTGCCCTCACCATCGAGGTGCTGTCACTGGGCCTAGCCACGGCCGTAGAGCTGCGCCAGGACGGGCAGACCAAAGCCCGCGCGGTCGGCATCGTGGCGGCGCTTTCAGTGTTATTGGTGCTGGGAGCCGGCGTAGGCATCACAGTACTGAAAGGGGCTTCGGACAACGTCATGGAGCTGGTACTTTCCTTCGGGCTGGCCGCGCTGCTGTTTCTGGTGACCGAAGAGCTGCTGACCGAGGCTCACGAGGAGCCGGAGTCGCCCTGGCTCACCTCCGCGTTTTTCCTCGGTTTTCTGGTGTTTCTTATCCTGGGCATGCTCGTGTAGCGCCCTGTTTCCTTGCCTCGTATGAATTCGCACAAGCTCCTCATTGAACTCACCCTGGTGCCGGAAGGCCGACACATTGCCTTTTCGAAAGAAATGCTGGAAAAAGTCCATGTCTACCGCCGGCAAGGGGCCGCTGGCGACGACTGGCAGCAGGTGGCGACCAACGCCCGCTCGCCTTTTGTGGACACGGAAGAATTTCCGACCGGTACCACGCTCGAATACCAAGTCCAGCACTTCACCCAACAGGACACGTACGAAGGACACAGCAACATTGTGCGCACTACGCTGAATTAGTTCTTTTCTTGTGACTGTCCCGCAATGACGACCGGTGCTGTGCCGGTCGGCGGGCGTATTGGCCCTTCTATGCTACTCCGTTCTGTTGTCGGTTTGGTGGTGCTGTTACTGCTAGGGGCCTGCCGCGAATCGGTGCAGGACATCCCGGCACACACGGCCGATACGCACCAGCAGGCTCCAGAACAGTCTGGTGGTCTACTTGCCCCACCTACGGGGCAGCAGGCGCAACAGCGGCTGCGCTCGGTGGCGCGCACGGGCAACGTCGACCACGACATAGCTTCCCTGCTGCTGGAGCACCTGCGCGGAGCCCGCCAGTTGGCGGCCGCAGAGCTGGCTACTGGACGAGCCCCAGTCTTGCGGGCCCTGGCCGATACACTCCGCCGGGCGTGGCAGCGGGAAAGCCAGAATTTGGGCCGACTCGCGGTGCGCACCCACAACCAGGAATCCGAAGAACATACTCGGCACTACCAGGAATTTAACCGGGACGTGCAGGCTGCCTTGGACTCGGCGGTCTATAGTACCCACGCGGCAAGCGCAGACCCGGACATCGAGTTTGCGGCGGCCCTATCAATCCAGCTGCGCACCGGCTTGCGGCTGGTGCAGGAAGCCATTGCCCACGGCAGCGACCCGTCCCTGATTGCCCTGGCCCACCGCTTGCACCACGACCAGCTCCACTATCTGCGGCGAGTGCAGTCGTGGTCTTCCACCCATCTACCTCCTGCTAAACTGTAACATGATGCGCTTTACCAACAAAATATGCCTCGTTACCGGGGGCGGCTCCGGCATCGGGCGCGCCGCGTGCCAGCAGCTGGCCGCCGAAGGCGGCACCGTGGCAGTCCTGGACCGGGACGCCGCCACGGCCGCTGAAACCGTAGTCCTGATTGAACAAGCCGGCGGGCGGGCCTTGGCCGTGCAGGCCGATTTAGGCTTGGTGGCCGAGATTGAGGCCGCTGTGCAAACGGTGGTGGCCACCTACGGGCGGGTGGACGTGCTGGTGAACAACGCGGCCGTGATGACTTTTAAACCGATAGTAGAGCTAGCGGTAGCGGAGTGGGACTTGGTTATGGCTGTAAACCTGCGGGCTGTTTTTCTGCTCAGCAAGCTGTGCCTGCCCCACATGCAGGGCGGGGCCATTGTCAACATTAGTTCGGTGCATGCGCAGGAGACGACGGCCAACGTCATTCCCTACGCGGCCAGCAAAGGTGCGATGGAAGCCTTCACCCGGGGCATGAGCCAGGAGTACCCTGCTAGCCACGTGCGCACCACCTGCGTGGCCCCCGGCGCCGTGGACACGCCCATGCTCTGGAACAACCCCAACGTGAAAAGCGGCAAGGAAAAGATTGAGGGCGAAGTGGGTCACCCCGCAGACATTGCCGGCGCTATCTGCTACCTGGCCTCGGCCGAGGCCCACTACATCAACGGCACCACGCTGGTCGTGGACGGTGGCCGGCTCAGCATCCTGTAACGGCCGCTTGGCCGCGCTTTCCTCTTCCTTTCCCTTATTCTTCCGCCTATGAGTGCGTTCATGTTTGCCACCGGCATCGAAAACAGCTACCCCACCATCAAGCTCCCCGACGGCACCACCCACCGGGTGGACGAGCTGGCCAAAACCGGCCATTACGAGCGCTGGCGCGAGGACTTTGCTTTGGTCAAGGAGATGGGCATCGAGTTCCTACGCTACGGCCCGCAGTACTACCGCGTACATCTGGGACCGAACCAGTACGACTGGGCCTTTACCGACGAGACGTTTGCCCATCTGAAAGAGCTGGGCATCACGCCCCTGGTAGATCTGCTGCACTTCGGTTTACCCGACTGGCTGGGAAACTTCCAGAATCCGGACTTCCCGGAGCATTTCGCCGCCTACGCCGGGGCCTTCGCCGCGCGCTTCCCGGACTTGCAGTTCTACACGCCCATCAACGAAATCTTCGTCACGGTCATGTTTTCGGCCCAGTACGGCTGGTGGAACGAGTGCCTGGCCAGCGACCTGGCCTTTGTGACGGCCCTCAAGCACGTGTGCCGCGCCAACGTGCTGGCCATGCAGGCCATTCTGGCTGTGCAGCCGGGGGCCACCTTCATCCAAAGCGAGTCGGCCGAGTACTTTCACCCCGAAACGCCGGCCGCGCGGCCCCTGACCGACTTTCTGAACCAAAAGCGCTTCCTGAGCCTAGACCTGACCTACGGCTACCCGGTGAGCGTGGTCATGTACGAGTACCTGCTGCAAAACGGCATGACCCGCGACGAGTACCTCTGGTTCGGGGAGCAGAACATCAAGGCCCGGTGCATCATGGGCACGGACTACTACCGCACCAACGAGCGCATGGTGCGCGCCGACGGCAGCACCTACCCGGCCGGCGACGTATTCGGCTACTACGTCATTGCCAAGCAGTACTACGACCGCTACCGCATGCCCATCATGCACACCGAAACCAACCTGTGGGAGCCCGACTCGGTGAACTGGCTCTGGCGGCAGTGGGCCAATGCCTACCGCCTCAAGCAGGACGGCATCCCGCTGGTGGGCTTCACCTGGTATTCCCTGCTCGATCAGGTGGACTGGGACACGGCCCTGCGCGAAAACAACGGCCGCGTGAACCCGCTGGGCCTCTACGACCTAGACCGTAAGCAGCGGCCCGTGGGCCGGGCTTACCAACGCCTCATTGCCCAGTGGAAGGATGTGCTGGTGGACGAGAGCTACGGCGTGCACATCAATTACTAAATCGATTTTCTACCGCCGGTCTCTGCGGCCGCCACTTCTCTGGACTATGCCGCTTTCCCGGTTCTTTTCCCCACACCACCTGCTCAACCTCACGGCCCGCCAACGCCTGCTGGCGGCCACCGCTGCGGCCGCCCTGGGCTGGGCGCTGCTGCCCGGCAGCCTGCTGCCGACCACGCGGCTGGTGGCAGCCTGGGACTTATTCTGTTTGTGCATCCTGTTTCTGCTCTGGGCCGGTACCCACCGCGCCGACGCGGCTCATATCCGCCGGACAGCGAACCGCCAAGACCCTGGCCGGACGTGGGCTTTCGTGGCGGTGCTGGTGGGCAGTGCCGCCTCCCTAGGGGCGGTAGTACTGCTGCTGAGCAACCTGCCCAACCTGAGCCCGCGCGAGGTGGCCTACCATGTGCTGCTCTCGGCCGGAGCCGTGGTGGGAGCCTGGCTGCTGGTGCATTCCGTGTTCGCGCTGCGCTACGCCCACGTATACTTCAGCGAGGATACCAGCACCGACCCGCCCGACAACCTGGGCGGGCTGGACTTTCCGGGGGCACCGCCGGCCTCGTACTGGGACTTTGCTTATTTCTCATTTGTAGTGGGCTGCACCGCCCAGACCGCTGACGTGGATGTGTCTTCCACTCGTATGCGGCGCCTGGTCATGCTGCACGGCCTGCTGGCCTTCGCCTTCAACACCAGCATCGTGGCGCTGACCATTAACCTGCTGGCCGGCATCTTGTAGGCTGCCTACTCACCGGCACCTTGGCACGGCCCCCCCCAACACTTTACCTACCCATTTTAGGCTTGCATGTACGTTCAAAAGCACATCCACTGGCGCGTTATCTGGAGTTACTCCTGGAAGGACTTGTTAATATTTTTGGTTTATGATTTAACGCTGGCCATTCTGCACGGCCCGCTGGGCATGACCTGGCTGGACATTCCCTGGCAGTTGGTGAGCATTCTGGGCGTGGCCGTCTCGTTCTACGTCGGCTTCAAAAACAGCAGCTCCTATAACCGCTTCTCGGAGGCCCGGCAGCTGTGGGGCGGCATTGTGAACCGCAGCCGCAACTGGGCCATGCTGGTGCTGGCTAACACGCAGCCCGCCCGCAGTGCCCTTACGCCCGCGCAAGTGAGTTGCCAACGGCAGCTGGTGTACCGGCAGTTGGCCTGGGTGAATGCTCTGCGCCTGCACCTGCGCCGCCAGCCCCAGCGCTGGGACGAGGATGTAGCCCCCTTTCTGGACCCGGCCGAATCCGACTTACTGCGCACGACGGTGAACCCGCCCGCTCAGCTGCTGCTGCGCCAAAGCCAGGCCCTACAGGACGCTGAGGGCTTGTTCGACAACCTGCAGCGCCGCACCCTGGTCGAAGACCTGCGCGAGCTGACCAACCTGCAGGGGGGCACCGAGCGCATCAAAAACACGCCCTTCCCGCGCCAGTACGCCTTTTCCAGCGTGGTGTTCGTCTGGCTGTTTATCGCGCTGCTGCCCTTAGGCATTCAGGGGGAGTTTGAGAAGCTGGGCCACGGCCATTACTGGCTCACGGTGCCCTTCTCAGTGCTCGTCTCCTGGGTGTTTGTCACCATTGAGCTGGTGGGCCACATCAGCGAAGACCCGTTCGAGAACCGCATGAACGACGTGCCCATGACGGCCCTGTGCCGCAGCATCGAAATCGACCTGCGCCAGATGCTGGGCGAAACCGAGCTGCCGGCGCCCAAGCAGCCCGTGGATGGGGTATTGTACTGATTTAGTCGATCAGCCAATATCATTAGGTACTCCTCGGGTCGGGACTTGGGGCCGGCAGCGGCCAACCTATCCTGCGCATTCCCGTTTCTATTCTTCTACCTCTCAACCCCACTACAAATGGCTGACCACCCTGAAGAGCACCAGAAAATCATCGAGGCCCACGAAAAGGCCGCGCATTACTTCCAGCACGCGCTGCAAAACCACCGGGCAGCGGCCGAGCACCTGAAAAAAGGCGACCACGAAAAAGCTGCTCACCACGGCTATACTGCCTACGGGTTTGCTTCCCACGCCCAGAAGCACGCCGAGGAAGCGGCTCTTCACCACTCCCACGAACATGGCCACAACGAACCCCTGCACGCTCACGAGCAACCGGGATCTGGTCAGTAGATCAGCTACATAAAGCCCGCCTTTTTCAAGGCGGGCTTTTTTGGCTTATCTGGCTACCATCAGCTTTTTTGTGGGCCCCCTCTGTACTTGCACTATGCGCTATAGCTCCCGCTTACTTACTTTTTGTATTGTTCTTGTTCTACTTTCTCTGAGTGGCTGCGATTCTAAACCAGTGCCCCAGGCCACGAAGCCCGCGCCGGTTTTGCCCCCGGCGCATGGTGATGCACGCGAACCACTCACGCACGCCGATGCCCCGAGTGACCCCACTACCCCGCGCCGCATTATTGCCACCCTGCGCGAGGGCGTGCTGGATAATAGCCCCGTGGAGAACCCCGACCACATCTTCACTCACTTGCTGGAGCTCTACCACCACAGTGGATTGGACTTAGCGCAAGCGCAACTCCGGCAGGGAAAAGACCCGCAGCTGCGCTTAGTAGCCGATACCCTGCGCCACCGTAGCCAGCGTAACCTGGCGCAGCTTGGCAAGCTCGACTTAGACCAGCACAGCCCCGGAGCTGACTTCCGGTCCACTTCCCCCACTCGGGCCCGCGCCTTACAGCAAGTCCTGCAGCGAGTTCGGCGCACCCTTGCTACCCCGGTTAAGAACAACAGTCCAGACCAGGAATTCGCCGCATTTCTGGGCCTGTATTACCAAAGCGGGCTGTTGCTGGCGGGAACCCAGCTGCGCTACGGCCGTGAAGTCAAGCAAAAAGATCTGGCCAAGCAATGGCAGGCGGCCCAGCAGCAGGAGTGGCAGGCTGTTAAAGCCTGGCAACAGGCGACAGATACGACGCGCTAGCGTCCAACCTACTCAGCCTTCTCAGTCCAAGTAGGCTGGCGGAATTTGTGTCCCACCCCTAGATTGCAGGAACCATGAAACGCAAAGGCCTAACCGCTTGTTCAGACAGTATGTGTGAACATCATAAACCAGCGCAGAAACTTCAACGCATGGGCATCTACTTGCTGGTAGGGGTCTTGGTTCTATTGGGTCAGCTTTACAGCCAATAGGTCTTGATTCTTTTAGATGGATTATCTTTCGGTATCCACCTCTGTCACCCGATGCTGACTGTTCCTTTGCTATCCTTGGCCCGCTTAACCGGTGTGCTGCTGATCACTCCGTTAGCGGCGGCAGCGCAAATTTCCTATCCTGCCTCACCGCCGGTGATGGCCGACTCGTTGCCGACCCCGATTCGACCGGCGCTGCTACGCCGTGCTGCCAATTGGGCGCGGCAACCCGCCGGGTGCCGGGTGCTGGTACCCACACTGCTGCTCAGCGCCGGGGTGCTAACGACACACCGAATCGCAGTAGTCAATTCCGATGAGGAGCTGCGCGAAGAATTGAGCGAGCATATGCCGGCGATTCGCACTACGATTGACGACCAGTTGCGTCACGCACCAGCTGCGGCGGCGCTGGGCCTGAGTTTGGTCGGGGTCAAAGGCAAGCACAGCACCGTTAATCAGGCCTTGCTGTTTGCCCTAACCTATACTATCAACAACACGCTGACCAGCAACCTGAAAAACCTGACCCGCGTGGAGCGCCCGGGGGGCAACGGCGATTTTAGCTCGTTTCCCAGCCAGCATACCAGCGCCGCCTTCTCCGCAGCTCGGTTTCTTGACCGCGAATACGGGGAAAACAGCGGCTGGTACCGGGCAGGCGGCTACTCGGTGGCTACTACCGTGGCCGCGCTGCGCCTGATAAAAGGTAACCACTGGCTTTCTGATGTATTGGCTGGAGCAGGCGTGGGCATGGCGTCTACCGAACTGGCATATTGGTTATACCCGCTTGTGCAACGTGTGTTGGTGAAAGGACTGCAAGACCGGGCCCTAGTATTGCCCTATTACCAAAGTGGGGCGGCCGGCCTGACCGCCGTGCTGGTGCTACGCTGATCAGGTCAACCGAAATGCGACTTGGCGAACATAGTCTGGAAAAGAGGACTGTACACCAGGTGGGGCAATCCGGCCGCATTTATTTGATGTGACGCACCAGGTTTACCCCCTAGTCAACACAATAAACTTCTGGCGCGGCAGTATCCCCAGAAACCGGGCCGCAACGATGTTTTTCCTAGCGGCCCCTCTTTTCAGCGTCAGTTTTGGCGCGAGCCCTAGCCATTCATTTTTTCACACTGCTCCGGTGGCAAACTCTTTGGGCAGTGCCAGTGCGTATGTCTTTATCTGAGCAAACGCCTGGGAATTGAGGCGGGCCGTCACTTGATAGAGGCCAAATGAGGGCTTCTCGAAGGTGGCCGTCAGCGTAAAATAAGATCCTTGGGTGATGAGAAACCGGCGGCCCAGCCGTTCGGGCTCTTTGCGTGAGGCTTGGATGTAGGGCTTGAGCCGCCGTGCTACTTCGGTTTCAGGCATCTCGTCGCTTAACAGCATGTCTAGCAGCAAATCAAAGAGCTGAATGGGGGATTTTTCCGGAGAGGGCTTGGTCACACGAACGGGGATGTGGGGTTATAGAGGCTGTGGGGGGGCGCAGGAAGAGACCAGGCAAAAGAACGCAACAATTCCGCATAGAGGCTAAAAAAAGCTGGTGTGTTTTTTGGATAATGCTCCCTGTTCTCATTTTCCCTGCCATGAAAAACAGCATTAGCTTCCGTTGCCTGCTCCTAGTAGGCCAAAGGGGCGCGGTTATCTTCTCCATTCTGACGGCGCTATGGCTGGCAACCTCTTGCTCCGCGCCTAGTACTCCCGCCGTAACGACTTCCCGTCCGTCTACCGTTTCATTGCCGGTTAGCGCTCCGTTTGAAGTCCCCTCGCCCCCGGCTACTCCCGGCCACGTGCCGGCATTCGATGCGCAGGTGCGGCGGCAATACGCTGCCTTGGGAGCGCAGCAACAAGGTCTACGGTACGAGTTGTTCGAGCAGGCCCTGACCGGCTACCTGAACCTGCGCCGGCAGGGCAAAGCACCCGCGGAACCGCAACGTCTGGCCGTGATTGACTTCGACCTGCCCTCCACCGAAAAGCGACTCTGGGTACTGGACCTGGCCAACAACCAGGTGCTGTTTCGCACGTTGGTGGCGCACGGCAACAACTCGGGCCAGCGGGAGGCCACGCGGTTTTCCAACACGAATAACAGCCATATGAGCAGCCTGGGCTTCTACGTTACCGGCAGCACCTACGTGGGCAAACATGGCCGCTCGCTGCGCCTGAACGGCCTGGATGCAGGATTTAACTCCAACGCGGCGGCCCGAGCAATCGTGGTGCATGGGGCCTCCTACGTGAGTCAGGCCATCATTCAGCAAACCGGGCGGCTCGGCCGCAGCCAGGGTTGCCCGGCCCTGCCCCTGGACCTCTACGAGCCGATCATTGACTCGCTGCAGAATGGCGCCGCGCTGTTCATTTACAAGTCGGACGCTGGCTACACCTCCCCGTATCTGGACGAGCAGGCAGCGAGCGCAATGATGGGTGGCCTGTCGTCGTAGAGATACTTGCCGCAGAACCCTGCGCCCAACTAGCTTTAAAAAGCTACGCGGATGTTAATGGTAGTCCACCGATGGGTTCGGGAGCCCGTGAATTCCGGTGAAATCCACGTCAGAGCCGTTTCTACCCGCACGCCTGCGTAGCCCAGTCCCAACGTGCCGGTACTCTGCGCCACCGCCCGGCTCACAGCCGACGCCGGCAGCACGTAAGGATTGCGGCGGTTGAAGAGCCCACCCTGCAGGGTGGCGTTGTAGCCTACCAAGCGGCCTTCCACCTGCGCCTGCCCGTAGGCCTGCACCCGCCCGTGCGGGCGACGGGCTGCCCGGCCCGCGACGCCAAGCCCCTCAAAAGTAAGTTGGCGCCAGCCCACCCGCAGGGTGGTGCCCGCGGCCGCGTAGGTTTGCAGCGTCCCCAGCGAGGCCGAGGCCGAACCATTAAGTTCGGCCACTCGCCCCAGGGCCAGCAGCTGCTTTTCCACCTGGGCTTCGTAGCCCAGCACTACGTCGGTTTGCACCTGATAATCCCAGCCACGCGGTGTGGGAGCACCCAGCAGTTCGTGAAACTTGGTCTGGAAGCCTTTGGCTCCGGCCGCTGGCCCCAAAATGCCCACGTTCAGGGCCGTGGTTACCCGCAGGTGGCGGCTGGTGTGGGTGGCCACGCGCAGCAGGTCGGCGTAGATGTAGGAGGCGTAGGGTCGGTCTCCAACCCGGATGAAGGGGTCTTGAATGCGCAGGGGCGTAAAACCGTCGTAGTGCAGGCGAATGCCATGATGCAGGGTGCTGCCGGCCGGCACCGGCCCCAGAATACGGTTCACCGGAGAGTGTTGCAGCGCCGGGCTTACCAGCAGTAGCGTCATGCCTTGGGTGTAATAGTAGTCAGTCCGCAGAAACGCATCGTTGGCAAAGGAATAGTCGAGCAATCGGTCTGCGCTGACTTGCGTGCTGTCCCTGAGCAGTTGCGCCTGCGCACCGCTGGAGCCTAGCCCAATCAGCAATAGTAATCCGCAAAGACAACGCATCATGATGAAGAGTACACAGTGGTAAGGGTACCTACGCCGCAGCCCTTGGGTTTGGGTTGCGGGCTCGAGTTGTCAGCAAGAAATTCTTGCCCGCTGTTGGATGAGCCGGTCCGCAGTAGGACTAGATAATTCCAGCGCCTGTTTCCTATCTAATGCGATTTATTATTACGTAACCCGTACTTTCAGGTACCATGCAAACCCTGCTTCTGCCTTCCGCGCTACGGCCATATTTCTACCAGGAACTGCAAGCGGCTCGAACCGCCTATGCCCGGCAGGATGCGGCCGGCGCGTTTCAGCACCTGGAGCGGGCCCACGTGCTCGGGCAGCGCTGGGCCGTGTCCCATACGCAGGTGCACCTGCTCATGCTCTGGCACGGCCTGCGCACACGCAACGGACGCGAAATCCTGGGCCAGCTGCCCCGCATTGTGTTGGGTTTTCTGGGCTCGCTGGTGGGACGGGTACCCACGGGTAATACTGGTGGGGCCAACGTCAAAGCCGAGCAGCTCATGCCCATTCCCACGGATTTACAGGCGCTACTCACCCCACAGCCGGAATCACGATAACGTCGCTAGAAAGGGCCCGTGATTCCTGGGTATCGGCAGCGCCCCAAATGTCAAAGCCATAAAAGGGCATCAAGCGGTAGTTCCCCCGCAGCTGGAGCCGCTGCCGGCAGTGCAACCGTAGCAATGCTGGTTCACTACCACGGCCCGCCCAGCCAGGGTGGTGGCATCAAAATCGCGGATGTGCTGCACGGAGCTGGCCACGCGCAACTCCAGCATCTGGTTGAAGTCACAGTCGTAGAGGTAGCCGTCCCAACTCACGGAAATCGTGTTGCGGCACATCACCCCGGCTGCCGCCACGGGATTGAAGGCACCCACCAGCTTTTCCATGTAGCCCGCGTAGTTGCCCGACTCGATGAGAAAGTCCAGATAGCGGCTCACGGGAAGGTTGGTAATGGCAAACAGCTCATTGAATACGATGCCGAAGTCCTTGCCCAGGGCGCGCTTAAACTGATCCTGCAGGCCTTTCTGCGCGCCGGGCAGAAAGGCACCGTTGGGGTTGTAGACTAGGTTCAGCGTCAGCCCGGAGCCGGGCTGGCCGTAGCCGACGGCGTTGAGCATCTTCAGCGCCCGGATAGAATCCTCAAATACCCCGTCGCCGCGCTGGCGGTCCGTCGTCTTGGCGTTGTAGAAGGGCAGAGAGCTGACCACTTCCACCCCGTGCCGTTTAAAAAATTCGGGCAAGTCGTAATACTTCTTGTTGGCCACGATGATGGTCAGGTTGCAGCGCACCAGCACCTTGCGCCCCAATGCGTGGAGCTGCTCGACAAACCAGCGAAAATCCGGGTTCATCTCCGGGGCCCCGCCGGTCAGGTCCACTGTCAGAATATCGGTCTGGGCCAGCGCGTCCAGGCACAGCTGCATCGTCTCGCGGGTCATGATTTCCTTGCGGTCGGGGCTGGCATCGACGTGGCAGTGCTTACAGACCTGGTTGCACATCTTGCCCACGTTGATTTGCAGCACGGCCGGGGCCACCGGCCGGAGCGGGAACAGCCCAGCGCTCTGCAGCTTTTCGTGGAACAGGGGCAGGTGCAGCGTCTCGGCTACCTCCTGGCGCAGCACCGTGAGTTGAAAGGACGAGTCGGCCAGTTGGTGGCCCGTGGCCTTAAGTGATTTCATCGGAAGGAGAAGCAGTGGATGCCAGCGCGTGCGCCAGACGTACGGGATTGCGCCCCGGCCCGGATTAGCCCATCGGGGTTATTCGTAGAAATGCCGCAGGCGGCGGGTGGTCGTCAGCACAATCCAGTCCCCCAGACGGGGCAGGTAGGTGTGCACCAGCACGATAAGCTTGCCCAGGGCCGAGAGGACAGTGCGTGACCGGCGCCGACGGATATGGCCCAGAATGAGAGCAGCAACTTCGGCCTGGCTTTTCTGCCAACGCGGGGGGCGGTGGGCAATGGGTACGGGCTCCCCCGTGGCACTAAGAACCCGTTTCTCCGGGTCGTTCTGGGTGAAGCCGATGTGCACCACGCCGAAGTGAATGCCGGTGTGGGCCAGCTCCAGCCGCAGCGTGTGGGCCAGGTTAGCCACGGCCGCTTTGCCCGCGCAGTAGGCCGAGCCGCTGGGCATACCGTTCAGGGCCGAGATAGAGGAAATAAACGTCACGCTGCCCCGCGTCCGGGTCAGGTACGGCAGCGCGGCTTTCAGCGGGTACACAGTCCCGTAGACATTGCTGTCGAGCACCTGGCGGAACACCTCCGGCTGCATATCGGCAAAGTAGGCCCGCTGCGAAATGCTGGCGTTCGTCACCAGAATGTCCAACTGCCCGAAGGCTTGGATAGCCGTGGCCACCAGCTGCTCACACGCGGCGTAGTCTGTCACGTCGGCCACGCAGCTGGCTACGGCAAACCCGGCCGCCGCGAAGTCCAGGCGGGTTTGCTCCAGGCGCTCCGGCTGGCGGCCGTTGAGGACCACGGCCGCCCCCTGCTGGCACAGCGCGCGGGCCGTTTCCCGCCCAATGCCCGATTCGGAGCCCGTTACCACGGCGACTTTGCCGACAAACGGCCCGGTACCCGGCGGCAGGAGCTGCCGCGCCGCTCTGGAAGCTGCGGGCGCCGCCTCGGCAGCGACGATGGGAGGCTGCGGGGAGGCATCAAACATAGTGATGGGCTTTAAACCAGTGAAACGCTTCGGAAATGGCCTTTTCGAGCTCTGTCTGCGGCAAGCCCAGCTCCGTGCGGGCTTTGTGCACGTTAAAGTAGTGGCCGTCGCCGGCCACGGCTACCATCGACGCGTTGAGCCGCGCTGGGTGACCCGTCAGGCGCGCCTGCACGTCGCAGGCCGCGCCGTAAAGCCGGGCCAGCGGTGCCGGTACCGGCCAGACCGGCGGGCGCACGCCCATTTGACGCGCCATCAGCGCAAATGCTTCCCGGTAGCTGAGGTTTTTATTGCCCAGAATGTAGGACTCACCGATTCTGCCCATGCTCAGCGCGTTGACGGTGGCCACGGCCACGTCGCGCACGTGCACATAGTTCTTGCCGCCAGGCGGGTAGCCCGGCAGCTTGCCGCGGTACAACTCCAGCAGTAGGGCGTTGGAGGTCGGCTTGGCGTCGCCCGGTCCCAGCATGAAGGTGGGATGCACCAGCACGGCTGGCAGCTGCCATTCGGCCACGGCCTGCAGTACCCGGTTGGTGGCGGCCCGCTTGCTGTCCATGTAATCCAGGCCGTAGCGCTGCCCGGCGTAGGGACGGGTTTCATCGCCGGGCTGCAGACGGCTGCCGAAGCCGAAAACGTTGGCCGTGCCCACGTATACAAACCGTTGAACACCTGCCTGCCGGGCCAGCCGCAGGATGGTTTCGGTGCCCCCGTCGTTTACGGCCCACACGGCCGGGTTGCGGGCGGGGTTCACCTCGGCCCGGGCCGCCGCGTGGATGATGGCCGCGCAGCCCTGGGCCAGGCCGAACAGCGACGCCGGCTCGCAGAGGTCGCCCATACGAACGTCGACGCCCAGTGAGGACAGGGGCGGTAGGGGAAAAGAAGCTGGTGCCCTGCCAGGCCGCACCAGCGCCCGCACCGAATGGCCCCGCTGCAGGAGCTCCAGCACGAGGTGGCGGCCCAGAAAGCCGCCGGCACCGGTCACCAGCACGGGCCCTTGCATCAGCGGTAGTTGAGCAAGGCCTTATAGGTGCGGGCAATGCGCGGGGGCGACACCTTGAGAAAGAACATGGAAAAGGCCGTCAGGTTGGCCAGCTGCACGCGCAGCCACGAGTTGGTTTCGTACTTGCGGGCCGACACGACCACGTCGTGGGGCACAATCAGAAAGCGGGCCCGCCGCCGGATGCGGCGGATGATGTCAAAATCCTCCATGATGCAGTAGTGCTCATCGAAGCCGCCGAGCTCGTCGAACAAGGCGCGGGTGATGAACAGCGTCTGGTCGCCCCCGCGGCTCATGATGCCCGCGAAGCGGGTGCCGTAGCTGTTCAGGCGCAGCAGGGGGTGGGAGGAGTCGAAGCGGAACCGGTAGCAGCCGGCCGGGTAGCCGTCGCGCACGGCCCGGCGCACGGTGGTAATATAGCCGGGGTGAATACCCACGTCGGCGTGCACGAAGTACAGAATGTCGCCCGTAGCGTGGCGGGCGCCATAATTCATCTGGCCCGCCCGCCCAGGTTTAGGCGACAGCAGCACCGTGGCACCGGCGCGCTGGGCGGCCTCTACCGTGCCATCTTTGCTCCCGGCGTCGACCACGATAACTTCCACGGTGTAGCTTGGATCGTGGCGACGCAGCTCCTCTACCAGGCGCCCGATGTTGTCGGCTTCGTTATAGGTGGGGATGATAACGCTCAGCAGCATACGGCAAGGGAATGGTCAGGGAAATGGTCGAGATGTAAAAATGCGTTAAAAAGCTTCGCCGATGGTGATGTACAAGCCACTGGAGCGCCGGCCCAAGCCGTAATCGAGCCGCAGGTTCAGGTGGTCGCGGCGGTTCACGGTGAAGCGCAGGCCGGCGCCGTACGCGGCTTTCGGCGCGTCCAGGCGCAGCACGCGCGCCTCGTCGCCCAGCGCGCCCACTCCGCCAAACACCACCGCGCCCAGCCGCCGGTACACCGGCAGGCGTAGCTCCGTTTGCAGCACGGCCGCGTGCTGGTCGCGGTAGCGGCCCTCGTAGTAACCACGCAGGCGCTTGGTGCCGCCCAGCAGCGAGAGGGCGTTGAAGGGCGCGGTGCCCGCCGTGTAGCTCACGAAGTAGTTCATGGCCAGCACCACGCGCGGGACCAGGCGGTGGTAGGACGACACATCGGCCGAGAGGCGACTGAAGCGCGTGGTGCCCATGGGCGAAGCAGCGCGGTTGCGGTGCCAGTAGGCCACATCAGCCACCACGCCCCGGGTGGGAAAGAACACCCGGTCGCGGGCGTCATAAAACAGGCCCAGCCCGCCGCCCGTCAGCCGGCTGCCGCGGCCGCCCGGCACGGCGCCGCTGCCCAGCAGGCCGTTGAGCTCGGTGCGGGTCACGTCGTAGTCTTCGACCTGGTAGCGCAGGCCGGCGTAGAGCGTGCCGCGCCCCCAGCCCGGCACGATGCGCCGGAAGGCATTCAGGCGGATACGGGGGAAATTAACCTCGTAGAGCTCCTGCGGTACTTCCCGCTCCCCCACCCCAAAGAAGAAGTAGCTGTAGCGGTAGTAGCCGGCTTCGCCGTAGGCGTAGTAACGGTTGTGGCCATAGAACACCTGGAAGGGTAGATACACCAGCAGCTGCCGGTTCTGGGTGTAGGCCACACCGGAGGTGAGCTGCGAGGGCCGGGCGGTGGTGTCGCCCGCGTCACGGCGAAAGCGCACCGTCGCGGTGGCCGCCGCCCCGTAGGCCAGCCGGGTTTCGGGCGTGTAGTAGACCAGCGGCAGCGGAAATACCGCCACGCGCTTAAGCACGGTATCCGGGGGAGTCAACCAACAGGAAAGACTAAGCAGCGAGGTGACCAGGAACATGCGGCGGGCAGGGTGTTTATACTCTACGCACTAGCGGGGGGCGGAAGATTTACCGAGCGTCAATCTTCTCCGCAGCCGCTTGCCGTATATGCGGGCTCAATAGTCTCTTTTTCCTATGCGCAAAATCTTCCTGGTCGTGTTGCTCCTGGGTGCCGTGGGCGCCGCGCTCGTGGCGTTCGTCGCTCCCACGCCCGGCCCCTTGCGGACCGTCCCAGCGGCCGCCGTCGACCACGCGGCCTACGACCAGCTGCTGAAGAAGTACGTCAACGAGCAAGGGCTCGTCAACTATGCGGCCTGGAAAACGGACCAGCAGGCGCTGAACCAGTACCTGGATCGACTGAGCAAGAATCCCCCGGCCACCAGTTGGAGCAAGCCCGAGCAGATGGCCTACTGGATAAATGCCTACAACGCCTACACCATCCGGCTTATTCTGAACCACTACCCGGTCAAGAGCATCAAGGACATCGGCTCCAAAATCAAGATCCCCTTCGTGACTACGCCCTGGGCAGCCGAATTTTTCAGCATCGGCGGCCAGAAGATGAGCCTCGACGATATTGAGCATGGCACCTTGCGCAAGAAGTACGATGACCCGCGCATTCACTTTGCCCTGGTGTGCGCCTCCCTGTCCTGCCCGCGCCTGCGTAACGAAGCCTTCACGGCCGACAAGCTGGATCGGCAACTCGACGAGCAGGGGCGCGACTTTCTGCGTGACCCGGCCAAAAACAAGGTGGGCCAGGCAAGTGCTCAGCTTTCCAAATACTTCGATTGGTATAAAGGCGACTGGAACAAGAATGGGCAATCGGTGGCCAAGTGGGTTAATACATACGCCGCGACCAAGATGAACGCCAACGCGAAAGTGAGTTACCTCGACTACAACTGGAGCCTGAACCAGCAATAAGCGGCCGGCGCCCCTGTACATGTCCTTCCCCAACCGGTACAATAGGGCAATAGCGGCTCCTCACTTTCTGTCACCCAACGCCCGGTAGGCCTGCTGCCGCCGGGTGTTTTGCTACCTGGTATGCACCCCTGTTGGTTAACCGCCGTCGCTTTGTTTGGGAGCAGTTTCCCGCCGCCGGCTCCGGCATGGGCCCAACACCCGGCCCCGGCCGAGGTACGCCGCTATGCCATCGAGGTAGCCGGGCTGCGCGTAGGCACCATGACGGCTACCCGCCACCCCCTAAGCGCTACCGAGGTCCGCTACACGCTGGTCAGCGACGTGCAGGTCAACTTTCTGCTGTATCACCTGAATGTGTATTACAAGGTCGTCAACCTCGTGCGCAGCGGCCAGCTGCTGCTCTCCACGGTGGAAGCGCACACGAATCAAGGGGACTTTGCTTCGCGCACCGAATGGAAAGGGGACCATTACGACATCGTGGCCAACCAGTACAAGCATTTCTACCGCGGCACGCTGCCCGAGCCCATCCGCTACACGGTAACCGATATGTTCTTCGGGGCACCCAGCGGGCAGGCGCAGGCTTACGGCGAATATTTTGGCGACTATTTTATGCTTAGCCCTACATCCAGTAGCATCTACCAGGCCCGCCGCGCCGGGCGGGAAGACGAATACCGCTACGCCAACGGCCAACTGGCCACCATTATCAAGAAGAACCCGCTAAAGAATTTTATCATCCGGTGGCAGCCGTAACGGCGCATCCTCTCCGCTAGAAGGCGCTGTCAGGCCGGCTTTTAAAGCAAGGCTCCCGACAAACCTTACTAGGCCAGTATCCCATCGCGAGTAAAAAAAACTGTATGACGTAAACATGCGTCCTATTATGTCGTATATTTGCCACATACTTCACGTTCTTCCCGATGACTTACGCCAAAACCGCCGCTTTTACGCAGGAGCAACAGCAGCTGGCCCGCGTGGCCAAAGCCCTGGCGCACCCGGCCCGCGTGGCCATCATCCAGTTTCTGGCCAGCAAGCAAACCTGCATTTCCGGCGACATCGCCGCCGAGCTGCCGCTGTCGCGCACCACGGTTTCGCAACACCTGCAGGAGCTGAAAGCCCTGGATTTGATTCGCGGCGAAATTGACGGGCTCACCGTCTGCTACTGCCTCAATACCGAGCTACTCCACCGGGTGCACCAGCAATTCACGGCCTTCTTTGTCGAGGCCACTGCCGGAGCGGCCTGCGGGCCGGAAGATGCCTGCGCCTGCTAAGTCCACTCAACTTTTTACTTCCTCATTTACCCAAACAACGCCATGAAAATCTCTGAAATCAAGCAGGCCCTGGCCGAGGTAGAAGCCGTTAATTTCCGCCTGCCCTCGGGCGAGTACCTCCCCGCACACTTCCATGTGACCGAAGTGGGCCTCGTGAGCAAGCATTTCATCGACTGCGGCGGTGTGGAGCGCCAAGAAACCGTGGCTAACTTCCAGCTCTGGGAAGCCGGCGACTACGACCACCGCCTGGCGCCGCAGAAATTCCTGCACATCCTGGAGTTGTCCCAGCGCATCCTGGGCCGCGAAGACCTGGACATTGAAGTGGAATACCAGCAGGCCACCATCGGCAAATTCGGCCTCACGCGCGACGGCAACGACTTCGTGCTGACCCAAAAGCAGACGGCCTGCTTGGCCCAGGACGCCTGCGGCATTCCGGACGCCCAGTCGTTTGCCCTGCCCCAGCTGCAGGTAGCGGGTTGCACTCCCGGCGGCGGTTGCTGCTAAGCTTAGCAACGGCGCTATCCCTGCCGGGTGGCGCCGTTTTGCTTTCCTGACTTCTCCCTTATTTCTCTTTCGGATGACAATTGCCTTTTTCTCTGACGTGCACGGCAACCTGCCGGCCCTGGAAGCAGTGCTGGCCGATATGGAGCAGCGCCGGCCAGACATGATTTTCTGCCTGGGCGACCTGGTGGGCTATGCGCCCTGGCCCAACGAAGTAGTAAATGAGGTGCGGCGGCGGGGCATCCCCACGCTAGCCGGCAACTACGACCAGGGCATTGGCTTGGCCAGCAGCAACTGCGGCTGCGCTTATAAAACCGATACGGAAAAGGACCTGGGCGCGCAAAGCATTGCCTACACCAACCACGTCGTGGGCGACGAGGAGCGACGCTACCTGCGTTACCTACCCAAGCACATGCGCTTGGAGTTTCAAGAAGAGCCCTGCACGCTAAGCCTGCTCATGGTGCACGGCTCGCCCCGCAAAATCAATGAATACCTGTTTGAGGACCGGCCCGAGGCCAGCTTCCTGCGCGTGCTCCAGGATGCCAGCGCCGACATTCTGCTCTTTGGCCACACCCACAAGCCCTACCACCGCACCTTGGCCTACGAGCACGAAGGTGAAACCCGGTACCGGCACGCCCTCAATATTGGTTCGGTGGGCAAGCCCAAGGACGGCGACCCACGCGCGGCCTACCAGCTGCTGCACCTGGATGAGCATACTACGCTGACCGACCCCAAGAGCGTGTGTTCCGAGCTGGTGCGGGTGGAATACGACGTGGAGAAAGCAGCACAGGCCGTCGAGGCTTCACCGCTGCCCAACGAATACGCGGACATGCTCCGCAAGGCCTATTAAGCACCATCCAGATGACCATCCTACCCCTCACGGAAGCCCACTGGCCAGCCGTAAAGGCCATTTACGAAGCCGGCATAGCCACCGGTAACGCTACCTTTGAAACGCAGGCCCCGGCCTGGGAGGCCTGGGACAACGCCCACCTGGGCCACAGCCGCCTGGTAGCCGTCAATGACGCTGGCACGGTGCTGGGCTGGGCAGCCCTTTCGCCCGTGTCGAGCCGCTGCGTGTATGGCGGGGTGGCCGAAATCAGCGTGTACATTGCGGCCGAAGCACGGGGCCAGGGCGTGGGCCGGCAGCTGCTGCAGGCTCTAATTGCGGACTCGGAAGCCCACGGCATCTGGACGCTACAGGCCGGCACCTTCGCCGAAAACGCCGCCAGCATTGGCCTGCACACCCAAGCAGGGTTCCGCATCATCGGCTACCGGGAACGAATTGGTCAGCACCACGGCCTATGGCGCAATACGGTGCAGCTGGAGCGGCGCAGCCCGACCGTGGGCGTCGCATAACGTATTCCTCTATTCCTCTCGATGACGACCCTCCCTCAACCGCTACCGGCTGCCCCGGCGCCGGCCACCCTGGCGGAAAAGAAACTCTCCGGCTTGGACCGGGGCCTGACCCTGTGGATCTTCCTGGCCATGGTGCTGGGCGTCGCCCTGGGCTATTTCGTACCCGGTATTAATGATGCGGTGAACTACTTCTCGGTAGGCACGGTCAACGTACCGCTGGCTCTGGGCCTGATTCTGATGATGTACCCACCACTGGCGAAGGTGAAGTATGAGGAGTTGCCCAACGTCTTCAAAAACACGCGTATCATCGGTCTGTCCCTGTTTTTAAACTGGATTCTAGGGCCATTGCTGATGTTCTTTCTGGCCATTTGGCTGTTGCCCGACAAGCCGGAGTACATGATGGGCCTGATCCTCATCGGCATTGCCCGCTGCATTGCCATGGTACTGGTCTGGAATGACCTGGCCGACGGCAGCCGCGAGTACGCGGCGGGCCTGGTGGCGCTCAACTCCATTTTCCAGGTGCTATTTTACTCGGTGCTGGCTTGGCTATTCATCACCGTGCTGCCGCCCTATTTTGGGCTGAAGGGCTACGCGGTAAACATTGGCATTAGGGACATTGCCCAAAGCGTGCTGGTGTACCTGGGCATTCCCTTTGCGGCAGGTTTTCTCTCACGTCTGGTGCTGCGCCGCCTGAAAGGCGACGCGTGGTACGAGCAGGTATTCCTACCGGCCATCAGCCCGATTACGCTGGTGGCGCTACTGCTCACCATCGTGGTCATGTTCAGTCTCAAGGGCGAAACCATCGTGCACGTACCGCTCGACGTGCTGCGCATCGCCCTACCATTGGCTATTTACTTTGGTGTCATGTTCGTGCTCAGCTTTGCGGCCGGCAAGTGGTTGGGGGCCAACTATGCCGAAAATGCCTCTATTGCCTTCACCGCCACGGGCAACAACTTCGAGCTGGCTATTGCCGTGGCCATCGGCGTGTTCGGTCTGAATTCCGGCCAAGCTTTCGCCGGCGTCATCGGCCCGCTGATTGAAGTGCCGGCGCTGATTGCATTGGTGAACCTTGCCTTTTGGTTTCGACGCCGCTGGTACGGGGGCAAGAGCGTGGCCACGTCGGCTTAATGCAATGCCTTTGCCTACCTTAATGTGGAGTACAAGAAAAACGCCCAGCTTTGAAAGCTGGGCGTTTTGCGTAGACACAAAGTCATTACTCGCTAGTAGTTAGATAGTTAATCTACTTCTTCACGGCCTCGATAGGGGCCGACGTCACCACCGCGGCCGTGCTGATTTTCTTAGCGCAGCAGCTGGCAACGGGCTTCTCGTCCTTGGAGCATTGCGGAGCGGCTTCCTTTGTTGCTTTTTTATTCTTTTTGCCGGGTTTACCGTCGGTGGCCGACGCGGTGCCGATGGTAGCCAGCAGAGTCAGGGCCAGCAGGAGGTTTTTCATGTAACGAGAGAATAAAGAGTAGAAATGATAAGTGGAAGGTTAGCAGCAGCCACAGGCACCTTTGCCCTGCTCCTGAATGGGTGGACAGGGCACCGTGCCATACGAGCAGTACACGCAGCAGTCACCGGCCAAAGGTTTAAGCAGTGTGTGGCAACTCGTGCACTCGTAGAAGTACTGGCAGGCATCGGTGGGCATCTGCTCGGCCTGCGTGTGCTGGCACACCGGGCAGGTAAGCACGGAAGTCAGCGTAACGGCGGGCTGGGGGCTGGGAGGCGTTATCGGAATCATAGCAAGGGACATTAGCGGGTAGCGGAAGGGTTCAACACCGTGTAGCCAGTGCCGTTGATAGCTGCTTCCACCTGGGCCACGGGCGTGACGGCGGCATCAAAGCGGACCTGGGCTGTGCCCTGCTCGTAGGAAACCTGCACGCTCTGCACGCCCGGAAGTTGTTGCACATCGTGCTCGACGTGGCGGGCGCAGGCCTCACACGTCATGCCCCCAAGTCGGTAAGAATTGGTAAGCCACACCGGAGCCACACTGGCGGCCGTCAGTGGTTTGGTAGCTGCCGGTGGGTAGAGTTGCGACCCATAGTAGGGAAATGTCAGCAGCAGCGCGGCCAGTGCTGTGACCGTGGTCAGAAAGCCCCGTGACTGCACCAGCGAGGGTTTGGCTGGCACGGAGCAGCCGCAGTCATCAGCTGCTGCGATAGCAGGCTGGAGTTGTTGGTACCAGGCGAAGCCCAGCACGCTTACGGTGAGGGCCATTAGGTAAGGCCGCAGCGGTTCCAGCCAAGCGAAAGTGGACGCTACGCCACCCAGCCCTCCAACAATAACTAGCAAGGGCGTAATACAGCACAACGAGGCCGTTAGGGCGACCAGCAGGCCGGTGCCGGCTAGAGAGCCAGGTTTCGGCGTGGAAGCAGGTCGGCTCATAGGGTAGCAGTCGTGAGTGGGGTGGAAACAGACGCCAGCAATGGCTCTACTATGGGGCGCAGGGCGGTGGTAGGAGTATAAAACACGGTCTGGCCCACCTTTAGCGCCTGCACCACGCCGCCGTCCTTGAGCTTGCGCAGGTGCTGGGAAACGGCCGACACATTCATCTGCAGCACGTCAGCCAAGTCGCAGACGCACAGTTGCTGCTCCTGTGCCAACAGAAACAGGATCTTGAGGCGTACTTCGTTGCCAGCCAGACTCAGCACCGCTGCCAGCGCGGCCAAACTTGGCTCTACGGCCAGCAGGCGCTGTTGACACTGTTCAATGTGGGCGGTGTCGGCAAACACCCGGACGCAGGAGGAAGCAGTCGTGGTTGTCATTTCAACAAAGGTACCATTTTCGTATTTAAGCAAACGCTAAAATATAAACAGCCTGTTTTACCTTGCCGCCGCGGCAACCTACTCTGGTATCTACTCTATGTACCGTACGGCGGGCAAAAGTCTCTTCGTCAGCGAGTGGACCTGGCTGGGTGGCGATCTGCTTTGGCAGTAGGTCCGGGCAGCAGTGTGGTAATGCGGGCAAACAAATTGCGTAGGGCCTGCAGACACCGGTCTTTATGCCCGGCCCCATGTAGGCTCATGATGCCCTGGTCCTAGGTGGGTTAAGGTTGTCATGCCGTTAAAATAGAGATAATAGCCAACCCAGTAAGCTATTTCGGCGAAGGTGGCCTGCAGGGTATGACCGTTACCTTCGCTGAAGGCGTGCATAGGTAGTTGAAGCAAGTGGCTTTGCACTACCAGTTGAGTAGCTTATACCCATCCCAGCCGATCTGCGGGTTATTCTAGTTGGTAGTGTTACTTCCTAATCTATCTTTATACGAAGGGAACCTACACAGTATCCTCCAGAAAACGCAGCCACTGGCGAATATGCCAAAAGCCAAGAACCCTCGCTCCAACCTTTTGAAAGGTGGGGCGAGGGTTCTTGTGTAGTGCCCAGAGAAGAAATATCGTCCAACTTTAGGCGCAACGGACTCAGATGGCTTGTTGCTGTGCTTCTATCATTTGCCTTTCTTATGCTCGTGGGGCTTTAAGGCAGGATGTTTCGGTTGATTTTCTGGCGTAACCCGCCTTCTTTCATCGGGTGTACCATCTTGCTTGTTCGGTTTTGGTCCGGGTTTGATAGACATGACAACGAGTGGGGTTAGGGTTAAAATTTATTTTCAACACCCTAAATTAGAAGGTATTTTCACTTTACAAGGAATAGTTGAATACGGACCTTTGGGCAATAGCAAAACCGTCACCGCTTAGTACCGGATTTCAGCTTTTGCAGAGCGGATGTGTCCCAGCATTCGGCAGATTAAGCAGGAGAACATACCATGTTCCGGGCCATCTGTGACGAGCTAAGCCTGCGAGAAACACTACCGAATAGAAGTATAGTAGCGGGCAGCTAACCTGCTCTACGCGTGCACCTGCAGGCCAAAAGTATCCAGGCCCTCCTGATTTTCCGAATGCGCTGGCATTTTGGCTACTAATTCACCGCAGAGTGGGTGGTCAGGAGGCCACTGATGGCTAGTCGGCCCTGGTACCCTTTACGGTTCTATAAGGACTTTTCTTTCTTTACCAACCAGTCGTCACCATCCCGATGTTCAAGTAGGAAACCATCGCTTAAATACACTTGTCGAATATGCTCTTCAAATGTAGTGGCTCGCTTCTGACGTTGTGCGAAAGGCCCTGGGTTATCATATATCTCCCGTACTTCGCTTACTCTAAAAGCTAAAACAGTTGACTCTTCCTGGTGTGACGTGATTTCCTTTCTTTGGCTTCCTCTAGGCTTCGTAGCTTGGGTATAGTCTTCCAGTAAATACTTTTCTACCAATGCTTTGTAGATGGCGCCCGCCGGCTTTTTGATTTTTCCTTTTCGGAATTGCGTTTCTACAATCCGAACTACATACGCAATGTAGCCCACATCATACTCTCCTTCCTCCAGTTGATTGGCGATGGTCGTTATGCTACGCTGGCTTACCCCAATCTGGATTAATGCACTGGCCCACTCAGCGGCGCCAGGCAACGTCTTTTTTGTAGCAGATGCCGCTAATTGCTGAAAAAGGAACTTGATCCGAGCGACCGTTTTGCCTTCTCGTTCCAGTTCATATGTAAACGGGATATCTGTGTCAGCTATCTCGCTTTGCGCTTTGTCGAGGACACGAGCCTTAAAATTAGAAAAGCGGGGATACTCATTTTCTTCAATTCCTAATACGAAACGCAGGTCTTCCACGCTGATTGTTCGACGTCCGAAGCCAGCATATTCTTTCAAGAGCCAATAGATACGCAGTGATTGGGGACTCTTCAGCTTGAGTACCTGCTGCATGTCTGCCATCGTGAAGTTGCCACTCTCCCGGAGTTGCAGCAGATAGGGCATAATTTTAGGGTTGAAGCTGGCTACGACGCCGCCTAAGTCAGCACGATACCCCGCTTCTGCCATGAGAGGAATGTAGGTATAGCTGGGCTTGCGTCGACGCTTGCGCGTCTTTTCTTCAAGTTCTTCGATGTAGAGTGTAAAGGAGGCTAGACCTTTGCACATTTCATCCACTTGCTCATACGCAGATCCCCCACGACGCTCAAATACAAGCTCTTCCATTGGAATGAAGTGTTCCTTAAAATCCACATCATCAAAGTCGATTCGTGAAAGCAATGCGACAAACAGGCGCATTTGTAGAGGAACAAAGCTGAATCGGGCATTAATGAGCGCATTGTGTTGCGCAACTCTTTTTTCTGGGGTAGCATCCATGCGCAGCAACGTCTTTTTTGTAGCAGATGGGTTGATAAATCGTCTTTCGTGTAGCTGAACTACGTCTTTCGTGTAGCTGAACTACGTCTTTTTTGTAGCAGCAAACGTCTTTTTTGTAGCAGATTAGGTGTTTTACTGTCTACTAATCAAATAGATACGGCCCATATAATACTCTTATAAGAGAAGTATTAAAAAAAAAAGACTAGCTGGTTCTTTTAAACGTCTTTTTTGTAGCAGATACAATTGCTCTCAGCAGTCTAAAAAAGTTCGTTTCCGCAACAGAAACGCAGCTTTTTATACCTTTTTAGACTGATCAGGACTTGAGTTTCTTATTCTTCTGCAGCAGCTTCTGATACTCCTCATCAGGAAGGCTGCGATTGGCATTTTCGAGCTTGTCCAGCAACTCACTGACCACTTTTTCAATCTGCTGACGCACTACAAAGCCGGGCTCCCAGTATTCTGCCTGCTTCAGGCGCAAGTATGTATTTCTGCGCAGATATGTACTAAATTGTACCCACTCTTGACCAGTGTTTTCTACAGTTGAAGAAGCTTTAGAATCTATAGCTTCTTGTGGAGCTGAAGCAGCAACAGGAAGCTCATCCATTCCATAGAGGGAATTCGCGTCCAGAACGGGACGAGCCGTTCTCGCCGTA
>NZ_JAJADR010000014.1 GCF_020447265.1 Hymenobacter lucidus
CTCATAGAAACGCCGCCGTAGCTCACGATTTCCTCCCGGTAGTTGCCGTTCAGATGGATGAGCAGTAGGTCACTGGGGTGCTGCTGGCTTTGCAGCGCCAAGGCAAAAAGGCGGTCTATCTCCGTTTCCAACAGCTGGCCTTTGCTGCGGATTAAATCTTCAAAAAGCATAAAAGGAGTCGTTGGCTGTACTGAAATCTTCGAACTGACCTGGTGCCCTCGCCCAAGGCGCTAGTCTTCCAGGATGCTGTACAATTCGCGGTTAATGTAGTAGTGGTTGCCCCGAATGGTCTGCTTCTCCAGCACCTGCAGCTCCACCAGCTTGTTGAGGTAGTCCCGGGCCGTGTTCTCGGCGTAGGTGCGGTCCTCGGTCAGGTGCTTGACGCGGGTGATGGGCTGGGTAAAGATTTTCTGCACCAGCTGGTCGGGGCGGCGCAGGCGCTTTTGGGCCGCCACCACTTCCAGAATCGCGTCGCGCGAGGCTATGATGCGGTTGATTTTATCAAACGTCAGGTTGGCCGTCACTTCCACGGCCTTGAGCATGTACAGCAGCCAGGCCGGCCAGTCGCCCCGTTGCGAGACGCCGGCCAGCGCCCCGTAATAGGCGTCCTTGTGCTCGACGATGTAGCGGCTCAAATACAAAATGGGGTAGTCCAACAGCCCCTTTTGCACCAGGTAATGGATGTTGAAGATGCGGCCCGTGCGCCCGTTGCCGTCCCGGAAGGGGTGAATGGCCTCGAACTGAAAGTGGCCGATGGCCATCTTGAGCAAGGGGTGCAGCGGGTAGGCTTGGTCGTCGTTGACGAAGGCCAGTAGGTTGTCCAGCTTGGCCTCCAGGATGCCCGCGCCCCGGGGCGGGGTGTAGATGGCCTTGCCGGCGTTGAAGCCGCTGCCGCCCTGGCGGATGATGGTCGGAGAAAACGGCGGCCGGATGCCTTCCTCGACCTGCTTGATTTCGCGGAACATGCGCACGAAGTACTCGCGAGAGAAGCTGTCTTCTGTTTTGAGGTACTCGTAGCCGCTCCACAGCGCCTCGCGGTAGCGCAACACTTCCTTGGCCGGTCCTTCCACCTGCTCGGCCGTGGTTTCGCTGAAGGCGCGGTACAGCTCGTCGTCGGTGGTGAAGATGTTCTCGATGGCACTGGAGGCCTTGGCTTCCTGCAAGCTGATGGAATTCACCAGCAGCCCCTGGTTGGGAATGGCCACGCTGCGCCCGTGCAACCGACCTAATGCTTCGCGGGCCTGGCCCAGCTGCTCCAGCACATCGGCCGTGCGCCACAGCTCCTGCGCGATGGGCAGCTCTGGCAGGGCATTCCACGGCACATCCCGATTGGGGTTAATGGGGTACAGGGGTGGCACTGGCATTAATATGTGCGTTAATTAAGGTTAGCCGACCTGGCTGGCCTCAAATCTAATGTACAATCATCAACTAAACATTAAAACAAACTCTTTTTAATGCTAGCTTCCAAGGTTGACCTCAAAAGAGCTGCGTTACAACCCGCGTGTTGCCGTGTATTGGCTCATCCCGGCGGCCGAAGTGTGGCTATGCGTGACTCAACAACTACTCCTCTTACTGGAAAATATTCGCCACTTTCATTCTCTGATTGGAGAAATTATCCACCTCACCCGCCCGGCTGACTTTTTTAATGGAAAAACTATCCTATCTGAGCAGCTTACCTTTCTGTCCTCGGTTGCGGTGTACGACGACTAGCGTATCCAATGCTAGAACGACCCGACGCCGTGGACGATAAACCAGCCGTAACGTCTGCCTTATGCCCCGTGAGCCACATGCATTAGTGGCCGTTCTGCACCAAGTGCAAACCGGCCTTTCCGACCCGCAGCATCATTACCTGGTGTGCACGAACTACTTTCAGACCGAAAGCGGCCCCGTCCTGCTCGGCACCCTGCACCTGCACCAGAGCACTGTCTGGCAGCTGGAAATCGGCACGAAAGACTTTAACTGTGAGGTACTGCTCGATGCGGGCGCCCTTGGCCACCACTCGCCCATCCGAGTATCCTACGACCAGGTCTGGCAGGTCATGAAGGGCGCTGGGCCCCAGTTCGACGCCGAGAATGAGGAAGACATCCTCTACGAAAACACCAGCGCCCTCTCGGCTTTTGCCCAGCAGGGACTGCCTGAATAAGATGGAAGAACTGCTTCAGCCGCGCCACCCCCTCGACAAGCACCACCAGGCCCAGTTGCAGGCCCTGCAGCAGCTGCCCGAAAGCCAGCGCGCCGAGATGGCCCGCTTGTTTCGCCTGGGCAACGCCACGTACCGTTACCAGCAGCTGGCCGACGGGGAAGTAACGGAGGAAGATTACCAGCACTGGCTGGCAGGCTTGCCCGAGCGCTTTCGCCAGGCCATGGAGAAGGGCGGCTTTGCAGGCGCTAAATCCAGCCTGGCCCTGCGGCGGCATGCGCTGGAGCGGCGCGATGTGGGCTACTCGGCATTTATGCAGGCCATCCTGTCCCCGGAGGACTGGGCCTTCGAGCAGCAACAGCATCCGGACTCCGATTAATAGAACCAAGTTGTGAGATGCGGTGCTAATTTCACACCCTCTTATCTGGTTGAACCCCAATGAACATACAAGCTGCAGACCCTTTATATGAAGTTGTTAATCGCCAGAAAGGCATCCTAGCGGTTGACCCGGAGTTCATTGCCAAACCATTTCACGACCATCCGGACTGTTCTTCACGTCAGGCACTTCTGCGGGAGGGGAACTACGCCTGGGGTCGCAACGATGGCCACCGGTGCACCAACTGCGAGAAACTTTGGCAGCAAGCCTAACTACATCTTTAAAAGAAGCTCAACCAAAAACGCCATGGATAAGAACCTGGACTTCGAGCTGTGGCTAGATGAGCTACAGTTGGATGATTATCATGACATATATGCGCTTCACGAAGCCGTCGACAATGGGGTTTCCGCCAATGGCTTCACCTGTTATCCGGTTAAGGAAAGTGAAGGAGAATTTGTCGTGCATAAGATTCAGAGCGACGAATCAGACCGCAAACTATCCATTGTTTCGGAAGACGCGAAGTCAACTTTTCTGCGAGTCCTGAGAAAAAAATACATGTCGGGGCTGGACGCGGATTTATGGTTCGACCTACAGCGGGATAAACAAAAAGGCGCTTGATGCCATTTCCTGCCTAATCCGGCAGGTCAAAGCTGGATATCATCCAAGGTCAACAGGCCGGATTTTGTGGCCGGTGTTAATGCCTGCACGGCTGGTAAGTCGGCATATTTCTGTAGTCAGGACGTGAACAGGGCACCCGCCTGGGCCGGGCCGCTTGCGAGAGGTGGGATGAGTGGGGTCTGCATGGATTCAGGTGCCAGTTTTAGACTAAGGTGCAGGCAGACGACGACAGAACGTGTCGTTCTCATCAGGGCCGGAGAATTGCTTCCTGGGTTAAGCTAAATGTTCGGGATATCTTCGATTTGCACCGCCCGATTCTTTGGCTCTTATTAGGTCCGGCTGCTAATTCCCCGGCCCAAATCGAATGACCAACCCACTACTTTCAGACCAGGAAAGCGAGCTTACCGCGTTGCTGGATGCCTACCAGGAGAAGTTTCCAGCGGCCGAGAGCCCCATAACTTATATGATGGGGTTTGGCCCGGAACAGCTGTGCACCATTTTACGGCAAGCCAACGGGCGGGAAATCGTCTTCAGCTACCCCGACCTGGACCAAGGGGTACTTGATGGCTGCGCCTATCATTATAAGGAAGCCCCGGATGAAGCCGGGCGCGGTAACCCCATCACCTTGCAGGAACTGCTCTATGCCCGCGGCCTCCCGCGCACGGCCAAAACGAAGCTGGTGCGGCACCGCGATACCAGCGGCACGATTGACATCCATGACCTCTACCGCAACCACCGGCCGGCCTTCCTCGATTACCAGCGCCAGCAAGGGAACCGCGTGTTTGACAAATGCGACTTCCTCGTGGCCTGCCTGGGCGAGCCGGGCAGCCAGTCCCGCTTTGTGGGGGTGTTTAAGGTGCAGGGCATCGAGCGCGAAACCGAAGAGCACTACTATTACCAATTGGTCGAAGTGCCCGGCTTTGCCGACCTGAAAGAGCGGGTCATCTTCGACTGGGGCAGGGCCGCCATCAGCTGGCACCAATGGCTGCGGCCGGAAGTGGGCAAGACGGTACTGGAGATTCAGCCCAAGCCGTTTAGCCAACCCTTTACCGACTACCTGGATTTCACCCTTTCGTTCGCGGAGCTGACGCAGCTCGTCAACAGCCAGTCGCCCCGCGACGAGTGGTGCCGGATGCTCTCGGCCACGGCCGGGGTGTATCTGATACTGGACCAGTCCAGCGGGAAGCAATACATTGGCTCCGCCTACGGCACGGAAGGCATCTGGGGCCGCTGGAAAGACTACGTGGCCACGCAAGGCCACGGGGGCAACGTGGAATTGGTGAAGCTCCTGGCGGCTGACGCGCAGCACAGCTGGCATTTCCAGTTCACGGTCCTGATGACCCTACCCAAAACCATGACCCAGCGCGAAGTCGTCAAGCGCGAACAGCTTTATATGAAAAAGCTAGGCTCCCGCGCCCACGGCCTAAATTAAAGAGCAACCATGAATCAAAAGGCAACCATTATAACCCACGCGGGCCTGACGCTCGACCTGGCGCAAATCAAGTGCTTCAAGCTGTCGCCGTTTCTCATCGATGGCAACGACACGCGGCAACTATTGGTGGAGTACAAAACCCGGCCGGTGTATGTGCTTCACCCGGGCACCAAGCAGTGGGAGAAGGAATACTTGGCCGACGTTATATCCTACGACTTTCCAAGCTATGAATCCGCGCAGGCGCACTTAAGTGAGTGGGAAGAAATCTGGCAGGACCACCTAGATGGACAGGACTAATGAGCTTGGAGCAATTGTGATAGTTTGCTTGGTGCTACTCCTATCTTGTGCCCTTTCTTAGCACCCGCATCTCGTTTTTATGGAAGAGGCTGAAGTAATCGCCGGTTGTGAACACCTCTTAGGGTTGATAAAAGAGCGCGACCGCAAGTTGCTGGTGTTGAAGTATGTCAACTTCCTGGATTGGTTCGGGATGGGTCTCCGGCGCAACCCCGAGCGGATGGCCATTATTGACAGCTTTTTACAAGCTAATAACATCACCGTGTGGTGTAAGCGCGAGTCGCAAGACTCTATCGCCCATTTTGACCGCCGCACCACCGACCGTATCACCTTCCGCCTCGAAGGGGCAGCCCAAACCATGCAGAACGGCCAGGACCAGATTAGCTACGACAACGCCGGCACCATCGAGGTCGCCAAGCAGGACAGCGGCATCATCCTCTACCCTCACCAGAAGGAGGCCTTGCAGCATCTGAACGATAAAATCACCAAGTCCGGGAAGGTACCCTTCGCGGGCCTGCTCGTCCTTCCTACCGGCGGCGGGAAAACCCTGACGGCGGCCCATTGGCTGTGCACCAACCTGCTTAACCAGAACAAGAAAATCCTCTGGATTGCCCACCGGCACGAACTCCTGGACCAGGCCAAGGCGACGTTCCATGAGCGGCTGGCTTTTCAGGACATTCTGCGTACCAAGCCCTCCTTCAACTACCGCATCATCTCGGGCATTCACGACAAGCCGGTGCACATCCGGCCCACCGATGACCTCATCATTGCCAGCAAGGACAGCCTGAACGCCGGCTTCAAGTACCTGCTGGATAAATGGCTGGTTAACCAGGAAGAAGTCTTTCTCATCATCGACGAGGCGCACCACGCAACGGCCCGGACTTACCGGAAGCTCATCGAGAGCATCCGCGGCAGCGTCAAGCAGTTTCGGATGATTGGCTTGACCGCGACGCCCTTCCGCACCGTCGAGGAAGAGCAGGGGCTGCTGGCCAAAGTGTTCCCGGACGACATCATCTACAAGATTGAGTTACGCAAGCTCATCACCCGCGGCATCCTGTCCGAGCCCGTCTTTGAGAGTGTCGAAACCGACTTCAACGTCCTGAGCCTGTTCAACAAGCAGGAACTGGACAAGCTTAACTACTTCGACATTGGCAGCATCGGCGATGGAACGGCCAAAACCATCGCCCAAAACGACCAACGCAACTGGTGCATTGTCAACCGCTACTGCGAGAACAAGGCCAAATACAAGCAGACCCTCGTTTTTGCACTCAATCAGGACAACGCCATTGCCCTGAAAAAGCTATTTCAGCTGAAGGACATCCGCTGCGAGTACGTGCTCTCCTCCATTCGGGACCAGACTACCGGCGTTACCATTTCCAGCAAGGGCAACAAAGAGATTATCCAGCGCTTCCGGGCCGGTGAACTGGACGTGTTGATAAACGTCAACATCCTGACGGAAGGCACGGATTTGCCCAATGTCCAAACCGTTTTCCTGGCCCGGCCGACCATCTCCCCGACGTTGATGACGCAGATGATTGGGCGGGGGCTGCGCGGCGAAAAGGCCGGTGGCACCAAGGAAGCCTACATCGTCAGCTTCATTGACAACTGGGAGGACAAGGTTGCCTGGGTCAACCCCGAACGGTTGATAATCGAGGAGAACACCGACTTCAACGACACGCAGAAAAACACCCAAAAGCAGCTCGTCCGGCTCATTTCCATCAGCAAGATTGAAGAGTTCGCGGTGTTGATGAACGACCACATCGACAAAGCCGACAAGGAGAAGCTGGAAAACATGCCCTTCATCGAGCGCTTGCCGCTCGGCATCTACCACTTCTCCCTGTTGAGTCAGTTCGAGGAGGAAGCCCGGGAGAAGAACTGCGAGGTTCTCGTGTACAGCAACCTCAAGCAGCCCTACGCCGATTTGATGCATGCGCTCCCCTCGCTGGTAGCAGGCCTGAAGGCCCCGGTGGCGGATTACCTGTCGGAAGCGCAGTTGCAGGACCTAAGCGCGACCATCGAGAGCAAGATTTTCTTCGGCCACGACTTGTACCCGGGGTACAGCCCGCAAGATGTCAAGGACATCGTGCAGTACTATTACCAAAGCGAATCGCTGCCGAGCTACATCGAGTTGCAGGACCGGGCCAAGTTTGACGTGACCAACGTGGCCAAGGATATTCTGGCGGGCGACTACAGTCGCTCGCAGGAAGAAGCCTACAAAAGCCAGCTGTGGGACGAGCACGAATCGCAGTGGAAAACCTTCTTTGGCCACGACAAACGCTATTTCCTGCATGAAGTTGACTTGGCCATCCGCCGCATCAGCAACCCGGACCTCTACCAGCGCCCGACCATTATCCCCACCGACCGGAAGGAGCTACGCCGACTAGAGGAACTGCCGATGGGGGAAATCCGGGAGCAGAACCCGGCGTACTGGAAATGGCTCAGTGACCAGGTGTACGAGAAGCATCGCGATGCCGAAGGGTACTATCAAAGCGCGGAAGGCGATTACCGAAGCAAAAACAAGCTCGACTTTCAGTTGGACCACATCACGGCGATAAGCAATGGGGGCTTGACCACCTTCGAGAATCTGCAGTTGCTGACCCGAAAGCAAAACGCTGTCAAGGGAGCCCGGTAAGTGAAAGGGCTCCACTGTCTTCGGAAAGACCATAACTTCGCTACCCGCCTCATTCATTTGTTTATTCTATGAGAAGTCTCACTACGCTCATCTTCTTGTTTTTTCTAACCAGTTACCGTCTGGTAGCGCAAACCACTACTGCCCCCACAGTAACCACAGTAGATGGCAAGGCTCGTATCGAGTTTATCGTATCAGCTGCCGGCGAACAGGATGCCCTTTTTCTGAAAGGAAAAGATTGGCTGTACAAGACCTATAACTCGGGCAAGACGGTGGAGCAGTACGACGATAAGGCTGCCGGACGGATAGCCGTTAAGGCCCGGACGCAAGAATTGAAATGGAATGCCGGGCTAGGCATTGTCAACACGGCCGGGGGCTTCACCTATAACATGACGCTGGATTTTAAGGAAGGCAAAGGCCGACTCATTATCGAAGACATCACTTATCAGAAAGGCCAGCTAAAGGATGCGATGATACTGGCCTCGGGTGCGGATTTGGCCGACACGTTTCCGGCCAACTGGCCCACGCTCGGGAAGAAAGCAATGACGAAGCACTGGAACGAAATGCAAGCAGCCGGCACGAGCGAACTGCTGGCGCTGGCGACTTCCTTTCAAAGCGCACTGACGAAAAAGGGAGATAACAAGGATTGGTAGCTCTCACCGAAAAAGCCGTGCTTATCAAGCACGGCTTTTCAAAACCTAGTTTAGGTACGATAAGCCTTTCTTAACTGCAGAAGGGGACCGATTGAACTTCGTCCGCGGGTATATAGCACTTACCATTACGAGCGGTTGAAGCAACTTTCTACCTACCAGAACCACCGTTTTGGTGAACTGTTTACTCCCGGTTCTCTCCTGGAACTGATAGTGGAGTTGTTGGCCGCGCGGACGCTTCATGCCACTGCAGTTGACCGGCCAATACCGTCGCCCTTACGTTCAGTTCCTCGTCAAACAAACACAAATCGGCGCGGTAGCCGGGCGCAATCCGGCCCAGACGTTGGTCCAAGCCCAGCACCTGGGCGGGGTAGAGCGAGGCCATGCGCAAGCTTTCGGCCAAGGGCAGGCCCACGTGCTGCACGCAATTGCGCACGGCCTGCATCAAGGTCAGCCCCGAGCCCGCCAGCGTTCCTTCGGCGTCCACGAAGGAATCGTCTTGCGGGCGGAAGCAGTAGGGGCCGGTCGTGGTCGCGGCCGTCGCGTCACTAATCAGAAAGAGCCGGGGTCCGAGCAGCCGATGGCTGATGCGCACGCTGGCGTAGGCGCAGTGCCGGCCATCCACGACGATGCTGGCCCGGACGGCTGGGTCGTCATATACCGCCCCCACCAGGCCCGGGGCCCGGCCGGTTAGGGGCGACATGGCGTTGAAGAGGTGGGTCGCCGCCGTGAACCCGTGGGCAAAGGCATGCATCCCTTGCTCGTAGCTGGCATCCGAGTGCCCGGCCGAGAGGACAATGCCGGCGGCTTGCAACAGCGCGCGTTCGACCGGCCCAAGGACTTCGGGCGCCAGCGTCAGCATGCGCAACACCCCACGGCCCCGGTCCAGCAGGTTCGCCACTTCGGCCAGGACGGGCACCCGAACAAATTCAGCCGGGTGCACCCCCCGCTTGTTGGGGCTGATGTACGGGCCTTCCAGGTGCAGGCCCAGCAGCCCGGGCATGGTCGGCAAGGCGTCTTTCACGACGGCTAGCGCGTGGTCCACCACGGCGGGGGCGTTAGTCGGCACCGTCGGCAGAAAACTGGTGGTGCCATAGCGGAGAGTGTGTCGGCGCAACTGCTGCAAGGCCGTCTGGGAAGGCGCCAGGCCAAATGCACTATCCCCGCCGCCGTACAGTTGCACGTCCACAAACCCGGGGCAGACGTTCAGCCCCCGCCCGTCGATTTGGGCAACCTGGGCAGGGCGTTGCGTCTGGGGAATAATCGCCCGGATGGTGGTCCCCTCCACCAGCACGTCGTGCTCAACCAATACAGCATCGCCTGTGTAAACACGGCAATTGGTAAGTAAGTAAATCATAGGAAAAGCAAGGGGCGAATGTACGTGCTCGCTACGACGGGTCGAAGCAGGCCAGGTGCAGTAAGTAAGACGCTCCTTTCACTGGACTACACACGCAGACCTGCGCCCAACTGCAAAGTGCCTTCTGTAGGACTGGTTGAGTTTAAGAAACTCGTCTACGATTCAAAGTTTACGAAATGCACCGAGGGGATGAGTTTCGCAAACTCTAAACCAGCACGTTTTGCGGCATCCGAACCCGAAAGAGAGGCCGGGTAAAAGCGGTCCTTTCAGCGCGTGTCCTTCGCTGGTAGCCAGCCAAAGGTGTAAGTAGGCAAATCGTCTTTCTCTACTTAAATACAATCAACAGCCATTGTTTTGACAGCATGCCGGCTGATGTCATTGAGGGGATTTGCCGTTATGGGGCCACCAAAGCCATCGAAATGGAATCTGTGTAGGATGAGCTAGGTGTGTGGTTACGGCCACATCTGGCCGGGCTTACGACAAGGCTTGTGGAGCGGGGGAGGGTCCATTGCTGGCAGGGCGCGACTTGTCCTCCGGCAGGGGCACGAACTCGGCATTGTCGTTTGGCGGCAGCAGGATGCGGCCAGCCTGCCAATCGGCCTTGGCCTGCTCGATACGCTCTTTGCGCGATGACACAAAATTCCACCAGATAAACCGCTCGCCCAGCGGCTCCCCGCCCAGCAGCATCAGCGTGCTGGCTTGCCGCGCCACGATGACGGGGTCGATGCCGGGTGTAAAGACTAACATCTGCCCGGGACCGTAGCGGTGCCCGCCCACTTCGACCTCGCCCTTGGCCACGTAGACGGCTCGCTCCTGGTGCCCACGCGGCAAGCCAAATCGGGCGCCGGGCTGCAGCACCGCGTGCAGGTAAAACAGCGGCGAATGCGTCTTGACGTCGTTGCGCAGGCCGAAGGCGTCGCCGGCAATCAAGCGCATCCACACGCCGGTATCGGTGAAAATGGGCAGTTCGTGGGGCTGGTAGTTGGCGAAGCTCGGCGCACCTTCCTCGTCGGCTTCGGGCAGGGCCACCCAGGTCTGAATCATTTCCAGGGCGCCGCCAGCCAGCGCGGCCGGGTCCTCGAAACGTTCGGAGTGCGCAATGCCCGAGCCGGCCGTCATCCAGTTTACCTCGCCGGGGCGGATAATTTGCTCTACGCCCAGGCTGTCGCGGTGCGTGACCTGCCCGCCGAACAAATAGCTAACGGTAGACAGACCAATGTGCGGGTGGGGCAGCACATCCAGGTCAGGCATTAGCGCCGGTGCCACGTCTACCGGGCCAGCGTGGTCCATGAAAATAAACGGCCCCACCATGCGGCGTTGGCGGAAGGGCAGGATGCGGCGCACATCAAAGCCGGGACCGATGGACGCCTGGCGGGCGTCAATGACTAAGTCGAGCATGAACGTAAAACTGAAGTGAGGTGGAGACGGCCGGGGGCCGAACGCCCAGGCTACAGCCTGAGTCAGTTCGTGCTTGTGGACGCCTGTGAGTAAAGAGGAGGTGGGCGCATTTGCCCGGCCTGAAGGGTAATTTAGCTAAAGGAGTTGTTGGGTTATAACGGGGCGAATACGGCCGACCGCCGCCTTTTTAAAACGGGTGCGGGCATCCACAGTTTCCAGCGGGCCGCCTCAAGGGCACCTATGCAGGCAAGCGCCGGGCTCATGAGCCATTTACCAGTGCCGGTTCTACCTGCTCGGTGCTGAAGTCTACTTCGTACAAGCGGTGCAGCCCTGTCTTCCCTTTCAAGGGCGTCAGAAAGCCTTGCCGCACCGCCAGCGTGTCGCCGATTTCGTCTACCACGGCCTGGGATACCAGCAGGTTGGTGCCGCATTCCTTGTTGGCGGCTTCGATGCGCGCCGCCACGTTTACCGCGTCGCCGATGGTGGCCAGCTTGCGCAGCCCGGCCCCGCCCAGGTGGCCTACTACCACGTCGCCATAGTGCACCCCGATGCGGATGCGGAAGCTACAGCCGTACATGTTGCGCAGGTAGGGATTCATGCGTTCCATGGCCTGCAGCATGGCTTGGGCGGCGGCCACCGCGTCGGTGGCGGCCGTGGCTTCGTTTTCCAGGCCAAACACCACCATAAGCCCGTCGCCGATGAAGTCGCTGATGTAGCCGCGGTGGGCTCGTACCACTTCGCCCATGAGCTCAAAGTAGCGGTTGAGCACGTGGATGACGTCGTAGGCCGGCATAGCTTCTGTGAATCCCGTGTAATTCTCGATATCGGAGAATAGGATGGCTAAGCGCTTCTCCTCGCCCAACTGCTGGCCAGCCTGCTCCAACTCCTGCCAAGTTAGCTGCACGTCGAGCTCGTCGATGACGGGCCGCCGGAAGCGCACCGTGCCTTCCGTGACGGTGGTCTGGCACGCCAGCCGCACGGATTCGGGCAGGTTGAGGCGCGTGGCCAAGGCCGTTTCCTTTTCGTTGCGGGGCGTCAGATGCTCCAAGCCCTCCAGGACCACCACCCGGCAGGTAGAGCAGCGCGCATTGCCGCCGCAGGCGTGCACGTGCGGGATGCCGTGCCGCAGGTCGGCGGCCAGAATGGTTTCGTCGGGCAGCGTCGTAAACTGCTGGTTATCGGGCAGGGCTAGTACCGAAGGCATAGGCATTACTTTACATGAACGAAGACCTGCTTACTACGCAGGGAAGCGGAATGGTGCCGCCTTAGCGCAGCAGCGGGGCTACACGGGTGCCCAGCAGCTCGGTGGCCCGCAGGATTTTCTCGTGCGGCAGCACGGCAGCGTCCATCTGAAACGTGACCCGCGAGATGCCGCCCAGCGCCTCGGCGTGGCGCAGAATCTTGGCCGCCACTTCCTCGGGGTTGCCCACTAGGAGCGCCCCCTGCGGCCCGGACTGGGCATCGAAATGGTAGCGCGTCAGGCCGCTGCCGCCCCGCTCGCGGGCCCGCTTGCTGAAGGTTTCCAGGTAGCCGGGCACGAAGTCGGCCACGGCTTCTTCGGTGGTGGGGGCCACGTAGCCCAGCGAGTGCAGGCCCACTTTCAGCTGCTCGGGCGCGTGGCCGGCCCGGCGACCTGCTTCCCGGTACAAGTCCACGAGGGGCCGGAAGCGGTGCGTGTCGCCGCCAATAATGGCCACCATCAGCGGCAAACCCAGCGTGCCGGCGCGGACAAACGACTCGGGAGTGCCGCCGACGCCGAGCCAGATGGGCAGCTGCGCCTGCACGGGCCGGGGATAGACTCCCTGGCCGGTGAGGGCGGGCCGGTACTGACCCTGCCAGCTGATTTTCTCCGTGTCGCGGATGGCCAGCAGCAGCTCCAGCTTTTCGGCAAACAGCTCGTCGTAGTCGTGGAGGCTGAAGCCAAACAGCGGAAAGGCTTCGGTGGACGAGCCGCGGCCCACTACCATTTCGGCCCGGCCCTGCGAAATCAGGTCCAGCGTGGCGAATTCCTGGAACACGCGCACCGGGTCGGCCGCGGAGAGTACCGTGACGGCGCTCGTCAGCCGGATGTGCTGGGTACGGGCAGCGGCCGCCGCCAGAATTACGGCCGTGGCCGAGTCGAGGTATTCGGCGCGGTGGTGCTCGCCGATGCCGAACACGTCGAGGCCCACTTGGTCGGCGCGCTCGATGCGTTCGAGCAGCAGGCGCATGGCCTCTTGCCCGGTCAAGGGCTTGCCGCCGTTTTGCAGCAGGTGAGAGGCGAAACTATCAATGCCAACTTCCATAAAGAGAGGGGTAGTCTAGGGTAAGAAATAACCCAGCTCGCCGGGACCACGGGTCAGGGCGAGCTGGGTTCCACGGGCATACTTACACACAGCCGGGGTAGTAGCCCGGCTATTTATGCTAAGCTTGCTTTATGAGCTGAATATCCGCCTGCAGTTTGATTTCGTCGCTCACCACCACGCTGCCGGCTTCGGTCACAGCGTTCCAAGTGAGACCAAACTCTTTGCGGCTGATTTTGCCGGTTACGGTAAAGCCGGCCTTGGTTTGGCCATAGGGGTCTACCACAATGCCGCCCAACTCTACGTTTACGGTCACGGGCTTGCTCACGCCACGAATGGTGAGGTCGCCATGCAGCGTGGCCGTATCCCCGCTGGTCGTCGCCTCGAACTTGCGACCCACGAAGCGAATCTGGCCGTGGGTGGCGGCATCGAAGAAATCGGCCGATTTGAGGTGGGTGTCGCGCTGCTCGTTGTTGGTGTTGATGGAGTCAACGTCGGCGGTGAATTCGATGGACGAGGCCTGGGTGAAATCGTCGCCGTCGGTGGTGGCTAGCACATCGAAGGTTGTGAAATAGCCCGTGACGTTCGTAATCATCAAGTGCTTCACTTTGAACTGCACTTCGCTGTGAGCGGTGTCTACTTTCCAGGTGGTGGCCATAATCTAGGAGGTGGGGAAATGAGGATGAAAAGGAGTTAAGCAGAATGGCCAGTGCCGTTTTGCTGCTTAGCGAGCGGCGACGCCGCTCCCGCGTGAATTGAGTTGTAAGGCAAGGACCGTCGTCTCTCAGGGCTTATCTTTTTCGCCTTGCAGCTTTACCTATAAAGCCAGCCAGCGAGCGCGCGAACGTAACGGGGCATGATAAGGAATACGACAAGGGCAACAACAGCCATCGTCACGATTCCTTGTCGAACTCCCCAAGCATTCAACATGGGGAAATTCGTAAATAAGGGAATAAATAAGAACTGCACTAAGGTCGATACCGGCCAGATGACGGAGGTAGTCACTAGCCACTGCTTCCACCCTTTTGGGGTACGCTGTCCGGGCGGTGGTGCAAACCAGAAATCGACGCCTGGGTGAATTTCCGGTCTTTCAGGGATGTCTAATGCGTCTGCTATTTTCGAGAGCAGGTGCATTCTTTCCGCTGATTTAGTCCACTTGGCGGCTGCTTCCGCCGATGTGAAGCGAATGATTATTAGATATTCGTTCTCCTCATCCAGCGGGCGGATGATTTGAGCGCCTTCGTGCCCCTCACGTTTTGCGGCGATGGCGACGATTTCGTCTAACCACTGCTCGTAACGAACAAGCTCGCCTTTTTTGACTTTGTGGCGAATCAATAAAGCGACGCTTTCTGACTTGGGTGGATTCGTGTCGTTCATAAGCATCGTTTCACCTTATCCTCCGTTCGCAAAAGACTATAGAGCCCGTTGTAAAAGCGGGGCTGTAATCCCACTCTACAACGGGCTCAGCAGTTTTTACTTTTTGGCGTAATGGCTGACGATGGTGTTTCCATAAAATGGCAAGCCTTCGCCCATCACTTTTGCCATCGCCGCACCGGCTTCGTGGCGCCAGTCGCGCAGCAATTCTCCCGCGACGGCGACCCATGCCATTGGAATGATGCCTGCTTGAGCCATGCGCGCAACGGCAACATCCTGAACGGTTTTACTCCAGGTGCTCGAGGAGTCGATGACGGCGTACACTTCAAAGCCCTCCGCTTGCGCTGCCAAGGCGGGAAACGCAACGCACACTTCCGTCGACACGCCAGCGATAATGAGCTGCTTTTTTCCGAGCGCGCGTACGGCTGCCGCAAACTCCGGATTATCCCATGCATTCACTTCGCCTGGGCGGTGAATGACCTGGGCATGAGGAAGGCGTTGCAACACTTCCGGCATCAGGGGACCGTTCGGACCAGTAGGGTCGCTGGCAGTGATAATGGTTGGCAGGTTGAAGACTCTTCCAAGGTCCGCAAGTGCACAGACATTGGTTTTAAACTCCGCTTGCGTTTGGTCATTAACCCCGTTTGACAAACCGGTTTGGTGGTCAATCATGAGCAGCGCCGCCGTATCAGCGGACAGCCTCTTATATGGTGCATTAGTCATAAAATGCCTTCGTATTTGGTGGTGGGTGGATGGTGTAAAATTGCAGCCGCTGGAATAGCCGCAAACGACGCTTAGCGCTTGGCGACGCCGTTGGCTTTAGCGATGACGTTGAATGTCAGCGTGAAATTGTCTTCAATGGCTTTGTCAGCCGCGGCGCCGAACAGGGTCGAGCCGTACTTCACGTCGTACTTGGTGCGGTCGATGATGGCCGTGCCCGAAGCGGCGGCTACGCCGTTTTTCACGCCCACTTTGGCTGGGAAGCTGATGGGGTTGGTTTTGCCTTTGATGGTGAGGTTGCCGGTCACGGTGGCGTTGTTGCCGTTGGCGTCGCCTTTCAGGTTTTTAACGCTGGTGATGACGAAGGTGGCGGTGGGGTTTTTCTCCACGCCGAAGAAGTCTTCCGACTTGAGGTGGCCCACCAACTTGGCGTTGTAGTCGGCGTCGGTCAGGTCCGTGTCCTTGAGGGAATTCATGTCGACGAGGAAAGTACCGCCCACCAGCTGGCCGCCTTTTACCAGCACGGTGCCTTCTTTTAGGGCGATGGTGCCGGTGTGCTGGCCACCGATTTTCTTGCCGGTCCAGCCCATGGAGCTGAGCTGCGGCTGCACTCTGTAGGTTTCCACGGCGGCGTTGGCCGTAGCAGGCTTGGCCGCGGCCGGGCTAGTGGCGGCGTAAACGGGAGCCGACAGCACGGTGGCGGCAAACAGCAGGGGCAACAGGACTTTTTTCATGGGGTTGTGTGGTATTTGAAATCTGAAAATGAGAATGCGGAGAGAAGAAAAAGGGAGGATTACCCGAATGTGACAGATGGGTTGTTGAAAGCGCCGAGGTTACGAGGTAGGCTGCTCGAGAAGCTGTTCAAGCGTCAGAATGTCGCTGGGGCGCAGCAGCGTTTCGCAGCCCATGCCCACCGGTGTTATCGACAGGGTCCGAATGATGGAGTGGGGGAGCACGAGGCGCAGCTCGGCCAGGACCGGGAGCACCGCTGACAAGTCGGAAGTTGTGGCATTACCGACGCTGCACACTGTTTTTTGCGTGACATAAGGCGCAATCTGCCGGGCCGCATCCACTTGGCCGGCCAGTGGCAAGGCCAGTACAATCAAGTCCGCTTCCCAACTTGCGGTAGCCGGGCAACCCAGGGCTTCCACGTCGGCGTGCGGGGCCGCGTGTTTCAACTGCTGGGCCAGCTGCTCAGCGCCGGCCTCGTCCAGGTCGAAGAGGCGCAGGCTACAGGAGTGGCCCGCTATGTGGGTGGCCAGGGCTTGGCCCGTCGGGCCGGCGGCTCCCAGAATGGCGACGGTGGGGAACATTGGGGTGGAGGAAAGTTGACGATGCAAAATTCCCCCAGCCAGCGCCGGCCGGCGATGACATATGATAAAAAATGAGCGTGACATATGTCACGCTCGGTGCGGCTGGCTAGCGCGTCGGCGCCTGGCCGCGAATGCGGCTCAGGGTTTCGCGCGTGATGCCCAGATATGAGGCAATGAGGTGCTGGGGCAGCCGCTGAAGCAATTGGGGCCGTTCCTGCAGCAGGTGCGCGTACTTTTCTTCGGCCGTGCGCCCCATTGTGCCCTCCACCCGGCGCAGCAGCGCCACATAGGCCCGCTCGATGAGCAGACGGTTGTAGGTCTCGAACTGGGGCACTTCGGCCAGCAGCTGGGCCCGGTTTTCTACCGTGAGCAGTAGCAGCTCGCAGTCTTCATAGACCTCGATGTTGAGCTTGGACGGCTCCCCCGTCAGCAAGCTGTACAGGTCGCCAATCGTGCTGCCTTCTAAGCCAAATTGCACCACGTGCTTGCCCCCCTTATCATCAGTCGAATACGAGTAGAGCGCCCCTTTTTCCACAAATGCGGAGTACCGGCTCACGTCGCCTTCCTGCAATAAGAATTGGTTCTTGCGCAGTTTTTTGGGGATGAAATAGGATTGCACCTTCTCCAACTCCTCTGCCGTCAAGTCAATTTTTTCGGCAAGACTCCGTTGAAAAACTTCAAACATGGGCATGGCGCGAGGGGTGAGCGGGTAAGCTGGTCTAAGCAAACTTAGTGCTAGTGCCAACAATACGTACAGCTTCAGGGCGCCGGCTAGCTTATTTCCAGCTGAATCTTTTGGGACGCTATTCCTTCCAGTTGCCGACCGATGTACCCGTCAATGGCTTGCGCCCCCTGATGGGCTTCGAGCGATTGCGAGGGTTTAGGTACGATAAGTCTTAGTTATCATATTTGAGTGCCGCAAGCCAAGTCAGGATTACTTTAGGTATCATAATTGTTACTTATGATACCTAAAGTAATTCCGGCTACTTTTGCCCACATGAGCACCGAACTCACCCGGATTCCCGACCAGCCGCAGGCCCTGGGCTCGCAACTGGCTACCGCGGCCGACAACGTCGCCCGCTACCTCAAGCTCGGCCTGGAGGGAGCAGACAATACGGTGCTAGCGTACTCGGCCGACTTGAAAAGCTTCGGGGAGTACTGCACCCTGCACGGGCTGTGTCCACTGCCGGCCGACGTGGCCACCGTCGCCCGGTACATGGCCGACCTGGCCGACATCCCGCGCAAGCTCTCGACCATCAAACGTCACCTGGCGGCCATCCACAAGCACCACCAGCTGCGCGGCTATCCGTCACCAGTGCACGCCGACGAACTGGCCCTAGTCATAGAAGGTATCACGCGCACGTTGGGCAAGCGACAAAAGCAGGCGCCAGCCTTTACAGTCGAAGAACTCAAGGAAAGTATCCGCCGACTGGATGTCACCACTACGGCCGGGCTGCGCGACCGGGCCCTGCTGCTGCTGGGCTTCGCCGGCGCCTTTCGGCGCTCTGAGCTCGTGGCGCTGAACGTGGAGCACCTGGAGTTTACCGAGCGGGCGCTGATTGTGCACCTGCCCAAAAGCAAAACCAACCAAGCCGGTGAGGCCGAAGACAAGGCCGTGTTCTATGCAGCCACGGCGGCCTTCTGTCCAGTACGCTGCACCCGCGCCTGGGTACAACAACTAGGCCGGAGCACGGGACCTTTATTCGTGTCACTCAAGCGCGGCAAAGTCAAAGGCGAAGCGCTACCCACTCAAAAGCGTCTGTCGGCCCTGCGCGTCAACGGTCTGGTACAGCTGCACCTTAACCACGACGAGGAAGGTCACAAGATTCCAGAGAAAAACTACTCGGCCCACTCCCTACGCGTTTCCTTTATTACAGTATCGGTACTACGGGGTCAATCGAACCGTTTTATAAAGAACCAGACCAAGCAGAAGACTGACGCCATGATTGACCGATATTCACGCTTGGACGATGTAGTAAGCTTTAACGCGGCTCAGAATTTGGGATTATAGTCTTAATTACTACCAGGCTTCAGCCCTAGTGCGGTGTAAATGTTTAAGAAAGGGCTGCTCCTTATAGGAATGAAGGTTATCAATAACTGTCAATACCATTTGGGCACGGGCAGCATCAGGACCATATTTTCGTTGTACGCCGATAATGACTTTCTCTGCTTGCAGAGTCAGCCGGAAAGCGTAGTAAAGTCGAGGGAAGTTCTTCAAAAGTAGATATTGTTCGGCAGAAAAAGGGGGCGAAAGGTCGGTGTCAGGCTGCGCAGAAACTTGTGGGAGTTGAAAAAGCGATTCATCATCTTCACGGCGGAGGGATATGAAACTGAGCATCCCATCGAGCCATTCGTCGATTATAGGCTGGGGCAAAAAGTCGCTTTCAAAATAGAAAAGCTCTTCGTTACACAGCTCCAGATATTGTTGCACCGTTTCGGTGGTGAGCGGGAGCTGGCCTAGCTTTGAGCTTAGCTTTTGAAAACGAGTGGTACAATTCGTAATGACAGCATGGTGAAAGCTCTTGCGGGAGCCCTGCCAGGTCAGCAGCGCAAACAAAAGCCCAACGGCACCCAGGATAGTGGCTATGTGCGCCAGAGACTCAAGCATTGGGGGAAAAGGTTAGTGTAATATGGATGGATAAAGTAAGGCCTTAGCTCAGTGCTTTCTCTAGCTTCTCCTTCCGGCGTTCCCAGTCGGGTAGGATTTTAGCAAGGAGACGGTAGAAACGGCGGGAGTGATTGGGCTCAATGAGGTGGCAGAGCTCGTGCAGGATGACGTAGGCAATGGAGCTTTTGTCGGCGCGAATGAGGTCGGTGTTGAGGGTGATGCGGCCGGCGGGGCTGCAGCTGCCCCAGCGCTTTTGGAGGTAGCGCTGGTGAAGAGTGGGCATAGGGAACTGATACTCGCTGAGCAGCGGAAGGCACTGCTGCAGAACGGCCTGGAACTGCTCGGCGGCATGCTGCTGGTACCACTGGCGCAGCAGTTGGGCAGTGTGTTCGGCGTCGGCGGGGCGGGGCGTGTGTACCACTAGGCGGCCGCGGATAAGCTTGACCTGAGATTTTAGGGCCTCTTCGAGGCGGAGGCGGTACTGGCGGCCCAGGTAGAGGTGGGTTTCGCCGCTGACGTAGCGGCGGGCCGGTGTGGAGGGGCGGAACTGCTGGAAGTAGGCCTGCTGGCGCAGAATCCAAGCGGCGCGGCGGGTAACGCGGGCCTGAATCTGTGCGAAAGGCACGTCGGGCGGCGAAAGGACATGCACGCGCTGGTCGGGGTGGACGGAGATGCTGAGGGTGCGGCGCGGGCGTACCTCTACCGTGAAGGCCAGCTCGTGGCTGCCATAAGTGATGGAGGACTCAGTAACACTCATGCGTACTGGCGGCGGGCAACGGCAAATACTTGGTCGAGGAGGCGGTCGATGGCTTCTAAGGACAGGCCGAGGCTTTCGCGGGCATTCAGGTCGAAGAGGTAGTCGTCAAGGGCTAGGCGGGCGGCGTTAACAAGCGAGTCTTTGTTGGGCCAGTCGACAATAGGGCGGTCTTGGTCGAGCAAATGGCTGCGGAGTAAGTCGTCGAGGTGAAGGCCTGCGTGAATAGCTACTTCGCGAAGCGTGGCTGCATCGATGCCAGTGGTCTGGCGGAGGGCTTCTTCGGTGAGGCCGTAGAAGGCCTGAGCGGCGGGGCGGCCCTGGAGGGCAGCGGGAGTGTCCGGGGCAGTGCGGTGGCGTAGCACCTGTTGCTGCACATCGCGGGCCCGCTGCAGGTACTCGGCCTCAGAGATGCGGCGGGCGCGGTAATCAGCAATGGTTTCTTCGATAAGCTCGGACAGGCGGCGGAAAAGGGTCGGGTCTTCGTCCATCTTCTCGGTGATGGTGCGGGCGGTCCGATGAGCAATGGTATCGGCCTTGGCAGCGGGCGTGCCGGCTTCGGCCACTACTTCGGCAAAGTGCTGCTCGTCGAAAATGTTGACCAGCTGAGTGAGGCGAATGATTTCCTCAGTGCTGATGTGCGTGTCGATGAGCTTCTGCACCTGGGCTTCGTACTGTTTGTAATCAACTGTGTCGGCGTAGCGCTGCTTAGCCTGCTCACGCAACTTGAGGAAAAAGGCACCATCGTGGCGGTATTGTTCGACTTTGGCCGGCGGGTTACGCTGCGTGAATTCCAGTGTGGAAAGGGCCAGGCGCAGTAAGCGCGCATAAACGGACACCTTCTCGTAGAAGTCATGGCGAACGGCCGCATCAGCCAATAGCAGCTGATAAGCTTCGGCGTCGTAACGGTTGGGGACTGCGCGAAACAGGTCCCAAAGTGCCGCGTGGCGCTGGGGCAACTCATCTACCTGCCCACGCACATGTGCAAGCGTGTCGGCCAGGTCGGCTTCGTCGAAGCCGTCGAGGCTGGAGTAGGTGTTCAAGGCAGAATCGAGCTGCTGGAGGTTGCCGTAGTAGTCGATGATATAGCCGAAGTCTTTGCCAGGGTGCACGCGGTTGACGCGGGCAATGGCCTGGAGCAAGGTATGTTCGCGCAAGCCGCGGGTGAGGTAGAGGACGGTGTTGCGGGGGGCATCGAAACCGGTAAGCAGCTTATCAACGACGATGATTATTTCGGGCTTGTCTTGGTATTTGAAGGCATTAATGACGTTTTTCTGATACTGCTCGGGCGAACCGTGCAGGTCCATCATGCGCTTCCAGAATCGCACAATGGGGTCGGTGGACTCGGTGGCGTAGGCATCGTCGGTACCCTCGCGCTCATCGGGGCCGGAGATGAGGACTTCTGATGACACCCGGCCCAACATGTCAAGGGCTGCTTTGTACTTAAGGGCTGCTTTTTTGGAGCCGGTGACGAGCTGGCCTTTGAGGCCGGTGCCAGCCCAGGTGGAGCTGAAATGCTGGCTGATGTCGAGGGCTATTTCCTGAATTTTCTGCTCGGCTTCGTTCAGGGGTTCGGCGCGACTGACCTTGTGCTTGAGGTCGGCACGCTGGTAGTCGGTGAGGGGCTCGGTGACAACATCAAAAAACCGGTCGAGGGGACGGGCATTGACAGTTTGAGCGGCGTGGCGGCCTTCGTAGAGCAGCGGTACCACGGCTTTGTCTTCGACGGCCTGGCGGATAGTATAGGACGGGTCGATGAGGCCGCCGAAGCGGGCGGCGGTACTTTTCTCGCGCTTAAGTAGCGGCGTGCCCGTGAAGGCTAGGAAGCAGGCTTTGGGCAATACCTGGCGCATGCGCGCGTGCAGGGAACCATACTGAGAGCGGTGGCCTTCGTCGACAAGCACGAAGATGTTATCATCGTCGAGGGGTACGTCGAGATGCTTGACTGCTTTGTCGAACTTGTTGATGAGGGTGGTGATGACTTCGGCACGCGGGTCGTGCAGGAGCTGTCGCAGGTGCTTGCCGGAGCGGGCGCGCTTGGGCAGCTTGCCGCACTTGATGAATGTGCCCTCAATCTGCTCGTCAAGGTCGGTGCGGTCGGTCACCAACAGAATGCGGGAGCCGGGCAGGCGCGGGTCAGTGGCCAGCAGCTGGGCCAACATAACCATGGTAAGCGACTTGCCGGAGCCCTGGGTGTGCCAGAGTACGCCGCCGAGGCGGCGGCCATCGGAGTCGCGCTGCTGCACCCGCTCGAGGGTGGCGCGCACGCCGAAGAACTGCTGGTAGCGGGCTATTTTCTTGAGGCCGTCTTCGTAAAGCACGAAGTGGAAAGCCAGGTCGAGCAGGCGTTGCGGCTGACAGAGGCTCCAGAGGGCGCGGTCCTGGCCAGTAGGTAGCTGGGGGGCAGCCTGGAGCTGGCGAAAGTGGGCCTGGGCGTAGGTGAAGTCTCCGCTGAAGAGGACCGCTTCCTGCTCAGGGCGCAGAGGCTGGTTTTTGAGGGTGAGAAGCTGTTGCTCCCAAGCGGCCTGAGCCTCGGGGTTGGGGTGTTGCTCGCGCCAGACAGCCCAGAACTCGGTTGGGGTGGCGGTGGTGGCATAGCGGGCTTGGTCGCCGTCGGCCACAAGCAGCAGCTGCGACCAGATGTAGAGCGGGCGAATGCCGTCTTCGGTTTGCTGGCGCAGGTGCTGGGCAATGGCCTGGTCGAGCAGGCCGGCAGCAGCGCGCTTGCACTCGAGCACGGCCAGAGGAATGCCGTTGACGAAAAGCACCACGTCGGGGCGGTAGGTATCGGGTAGGCCGGAGCGCTGCACCGAAAACTCACTGGTAACGTGGAAGACGTTGTTGGCGGGCTGCTGCCAGTCGATGTAGCGCAGGGAAAAACTTTTCCGGTCGCCGTCGACAACCTGCTCGAAGCTTTTGCCGAGGGTGAGCAGGTCGTAGGCAGCCCTGGCGGCGGGGCCAAACCCCAGGGGGCCGGGCAGGTCGCGCAGGGCCTGGATGGCGGCGGAAAGGTTGTCGTCGGAAAAGGGCTGCTCCTGGCCGCGGTGGCGCACGGCGTTGAGGCGAGCGAGCTGAGCGCGCAGCACCGTTTCGAGGAGGACGCTTTCAGTACGCCCGCCACGGGCGGCTAATGCCTGCGCGGGGGCTAAGTAGGTGTAGCCGAGCTTCTGCAGCCACAAGAGGGCCGGGAGTTGGGAAGCGTGGTCTTCGCGCAGGTTGGGGGTAGCGGATGCAGGCATAAGGTTCGGACGGTGCGCCTCTTCGCCCTCTCTGGGAAGAGGGAGCCAGACGTGGGTAGCGGACGAGTGAATTTTAATTGCTTTTGCGGCGAGTCTCATTCTGCAGTTTGAAGGAACCCAGGAATCGTTCGGCCTTGAAGCCAGTCGTTTTTCTTATTTTAAGCCGCGTTACAGCTACTCGTTATGCCCCGACAGATAGTCAATAAGTTCGGCTTGATTCTGCTTTAAGGGTTTAATTAACTCTTGGTCCGTCCCTAACAAGTTAGCCAGCATCCCTGCTATTTCTTGCACAAACACCAGTGATTTGAACCACTGGGCGCAGAAATATGCTCCATCAAACTGGATTGTATCACGGTTTGCAGGGCAATAATGATGTTGTTGAGATAAGTCCCTCTGCAGACGGTATAAATAAGACAAATGCTGAGTCGCGTTTAATGCATTTATCTGGTGGAACATGTCGCTTTCGGTTAGCGGTCTATCCACGGCTTTAGGGTCCTTGAAAAGTGTTAAGTCGCTTGTGGCCCTCAGTTGGCCAGGCTTTTTAGGGACAAGCGAACCTGTTTTAGGGTCAGCTATAAACATGTGTTGCCCTTTGCGATGCATCTCATCTCGTAACTCCTGCGCTTCTTGCTGAACTACTGCCGGGTCTTCACCTGGCCGTTCAAGATTCAAATTATCGGCCACGAAATTTAGATAGCTAATATATGGTCGGTCAAGAAGGTGAAGCTCATTTCGGAAAGACTCTTCGTGCTGATGGAAACTGGCCAGATACAGGCCTGTAATAGCATCTGTCAGACAAGTTCGCATCACGAGCGAAATGGGCACCTTGAGTTCTGGCTCTGCTGGCCACTGTGCCAACTGAACTGCGACACCAATGAGGTTACACCTTATCCGGCGAAGCAAATCCAAGTAGGTTTGCTGAATCAAACTTACTTGCTTAAACTGAAGGCCAACACCATCAATCCCATCGATTAGACGGGTGATATGGCGGTAAAGAACGTCGCGGTTTTTTTCGTCTGCGTAAATCATGGCTGTGAGGAATTAGGGTTTGTCCCAGTAGCGGCGAAACATTTCGGCTTCGACTTCCAGTAGGTGTTGGTAATCGGGATTGGCAACGGCAGGCAGAAATTTGGAGCGGTGAATGTCCAATATGCCTAACTGCACTTCGGGTGTAAGCTTAGCACGGAGTTGCTGCTCAAGCAGATGATTGATAGAACAGACACGTTCCTTGGTAAGGCGTTCCTGGCGGAAATACAGCTTAAGCACGTGCACTTCACCATCAATAACGAGGCCCAACTCGGGTGCTACGTTTACCACGATGTCGGCATGTTGCCAGATGGTTTTGGGTGGCTGAATCCACTCTAGCTTCTTACGGCCCCAGAATTTTTGGTAACCTTTCACCACGGGTGGGTAGCACTTCGCCTTCTGCTTATTAGTCAAGCCTTGCAGTACACTTTCAAGCTCCTTTTTGGGCTTATCGTTTTTGTGCACTTGCTTAACATGGTCGCGGACCGGACCATAGAAATCGAACTGCTCATCACGTTTCAACTGCTCCACAAAGCGCAGCTTCTGGATGCCGGTTTTGGTGACGAAGTTCAGGAAGTTGGTAAGGGAGAGGGAGACAGACTGGGCCATAATCAGGTGGAAGGATGGGGAAATAAGATTGGCGAGTATTAGCTAAAGCTGCGCTGGCTGGGCTCTTTCAGCATATTCTCCGCACTCCAAGTAGTTCCTAGCCAGATGAGTACGCCGTCTGGGCCAATAAACCTATCCCTGCCATTTTCTACCGGTTCCTGACCAAGTATTCTTCGCAGCTTTGGCAGTCTCTCTGTAAGTACTGCGTACCAACCTGATTGCTCTAAGAAATAACTATCTATTTCATTTAGTAGACCGATTCTTACGTCCAAGTCTGGAAAGTAACGGGTAATGTATTCCCGATTGCCATGAGTTTCGACCTCTGCACCTTGACTATTGCTATCAATAAGGCTACGAAGTGGCTCATAGTAGTGCTGAAGGAAATCTAGTGGGTCGATGGTATATCCTTCGTCGTTTGACTCACCTTCAGGGTCTTCCCAAGTTGCATGTAGAATGCCTGCTCCCTTTGTATAGGAAATGCAGGCTATTGGAACATAATTCTTGATATTTATAGGCTGGGCTCGGCAGGCTTGCTCAAGGGCGCTTTCCATCAAACCGCTTTCAATTGCATTACTCCGGCCTTTCGCCTCCAAGACGAACCACTCTTTTTGAGGATTCATACCGATAAGGTCAGGCCGAGTACCCTTCAGCTTCTGGCCATGACTTTTTAGGTAGCTATCGTAGTGCAGTACCCAAGGAACAGTTAAGCAATGGCCGGATAAATATTTAGCCATTGTGAGCCCCATGAAATAAGAAATGGCGGTCTTTTCGCTACCATCGAGCGCCTTATACAAATCGGTTTGCTGAAACTCCCCTTTTGCCGACTCCTTCCAGTTCATTTTAATCATGTGCAAGCGCATCAGGCGCTCGTGGCGCGAATACTCCTTGTGCTGGTTAATCTCGCTTGCACCTGCCTTGCCCGCTGTAATGGCGGCCCAAACCAGATTGCTCCAATAGACAATAACTGTGTTTTCGCTGGTACATCTCGGATACTTAGCGGTATTGAATCCAGCAGAAGCATAAGTCAGTGTAGGCATTGTGTTATTAGTTAGCTTGGATGGTATTACAAAATTTGTTTTCGTTTCCGCATATCATTGCCTCAAGTCTGACCCTGCCGTGCGAGTGAACAGATTAGAAAACGTCCGGCGCAGATGCTCACGACGTTTCTCATCTTTTAGGACAGGCAGGTATATGCAGGGTCAATCTGCGGCCTGAAATGTAGAGCATCTAAGTAGGTCAATGCACCACGCATGGCATACCGCTGATTTGGTTTCATTGCCATATGGTAGGCACGTAGCTGCTCCATAATTGGAAGACAATGGCTATGCGAGTAAACATCGCCTCTTAAGGAGTACAGGCATTCTGCTACTCGGGACGCATCATCTACACTACCTATTTCAACTGGCTGCGAGCCTACTATAAGCTCAAAATATTCCTTGCGCTTTTCGGCTTGGGGCGTACCTCCTAGCGTATGGGTTGAATAGCTTGCTGTATATCTAGCTGCATGGCCTGGAAAAGGAAATAAACCGGGACATTAACTGTATTGCCATGCACGATTGCCTTAATATAATCCTGAGGTGCAGCTTCCAGATTACCTGTGCTGAAGGCTTTAAGCAAGTCTTCTTCATACAGCGGCTTGGACCTGGTAATAACACGGGCTACTTCTGGTATTTCGCCAATGATGCGTAGAGTGGGAGAACCCTCGGCACGCTCCGAATACCTATCTACTATCTGAATTTGGCTAAGTAGAGCCTCATCCAGAATAAAGGTGTTGGCGTTTGACTTAATCTCGCCAGTTTTTTTGTTCAGGAAGCCAATATTGTCGACTCCAATGGTAGCGCACTTCTCGAAGATGTTACGCCATTTCCGGGTTTCATCCTCCCGTACTTGGTTGATGATATTGACCAAATCACCAGCTTTAATTTTCTCAGACTTAGCCCCGTAGCGAAAGTATATATCCGCTCCGAACGTAGCCGCAGAATCCTTTGTGCAGACAACAGGCTTGGTTTGGCTTTCCTTCACCCAAATGATACCCAGCGTTTTGCCGTCTACCTCATATTCTGCGCGCTCATATTCTATATAGGGCGAGAATAGCTCGTTTAAGTATGTGGTGATTACCGAGTCATCAACAGCTACGAAGTTGGACACGCCCAACACTTCGTGCGGTGTGTCTTTAACCCCGAAGACTAAGCAGCCGCCCCGGTTATTGGCAAAGGCTGCCATGGATTTGGCATACTTGGCGCGGCTTTCTTTGGTATTCCAATCAAACTCCCGCTTGAACTCGGTGGTCACCGACTCGCGACGAATAAGGCGCCCATGATTGTTCAGACGAAAGAAATCGGCAAGCCACTCGTCATCGTGTATATTAATCATACAGCGCTCATTGTACTAGGGAGGGTTCAATTAGGTAGACCATGTACTCAGGCCTACCAAAGCGGTGGAGATGCTTTGGCAAGCCTAGCATGACCGGTTAACATGGTGGAATTCCACCACGTTAAAAGGAAACTTCGAATCAGTTATGCGGCACCCGCAGCTGGCCCGTGAGCAGCTGCTGCATCAGGCCCTTTTTCTGCTGCTGCCACTGCCGGAGTTGGGCCTGGAGCAGTTCAATTTCCTGGTTCAGTGCTTCGATTGTCTGAACAATTTTGCGTTGTTCCTGAACCGATGGGGGGATTGGCACAGAGTGCTTGAAGTAGTCCCGCAGATTGAAGGTCATCTTCTCGATGTGCACGCCATGACTAGCTAGCAGCGCTATGTTATAGAGCTGTGGCAGATGGGATAGGTAGTTGAAGAACTCAATTAGTAGTTCGTCTTCGCTCTTGCTGACAAGCGAGATATACGAGCCGGACACTTTCATACCCTCAAACTCTTCTGTTGCCAGTCCCAATGCACCGTGAACCACTTGCATTTTCGAAATCAGAAAGTCTCCGGCATGTACATCTTTCAAGCCTTTAGTAAGAATCTGATGCCCGTGTAGACTTTCTCGAAAGTATAGGCCACCTGAACGACGACGCACACTAACTAGGTTATATAATTCGTCATCGTCCCACACGATATCCCGACTCACTTCTTGCAGGATGTTGCCCAGCTTCATCTCACGCCACGGCTGCTCCTGGAACTCGGGAAACCGTCGCTGGCCCGTGAGCAGCTGCTGCATCAGTCCACGCTTGTATTTGTGCTTAGCCTCAATCAAATCGGTTAGCCCTTTTTCATACTTTTCCCACTGCTTCAGAAAAGACACGATAAGGGTCTGCTCTGACTTTGTGGGTAGCGGAAATGTGAAATGAGTGAGGGTGCCAGCATTAATATTTTTCTGGCCGCCGCCGGCTTGCCCGTTGCTGACAAATTCTTTCCCTAGTTCCGAATTGATGAGGTAGCACAGGTAATCACTATCTACCAAAGACGGTTTCGGCCTGGATATGAGCGTAGTGAAGCTTTGAGCGTTTTCAAACTCTTTTGTAACTACAGCCGATATTCCCGGATAGCCGGTACGGACAGTTAGAATGTCGCCGACACGGAGCCGCTTGTTTCTGAATGAATGCTCGTATTCTTCGTCGATAAAAAGCAAGTCACTGGTATCCAGATAGCCTTCCTTTATATTGAGGTTGCGCAGCAAGATTATACCGGTATTACGGTAGGCATGAGTTGCCGCGCTGGCTATACCTACAGTGACCTTTGAGGTAACGTCGCTTAGCTTCATCACTTCCCACTCTTCAGGAATCCACCCGAAGCGTGTCAGCTTGTATCCCGGCTTCGGTGCGGCAGCCGACGTAGTTGTTATATCCATCGTCTCCATGCTTACGCCTCCACATTAATACCCAACTCGCGCAGGTAGGTATGCACCTGGTCACGCACGGCGGCCAGCTCGCCTTCCAGTCGGGTGATTTCCTGCTGGGTTTCTATAAGGCTAATGACCGATTCGGCCTCCTGGGTATCCACGTAGCGCGGAATGTTGAGGCTATAGTCGTTTTCGAGCAGCTGGGCCGGGGTTACGCGCTGGGCGTAACGCTCCTCGGTTTCGTAGCGGCGGTATGCGGCCACCACACGAGCCATGTGGGCCTCACCGAGGCGGTTCTGGTTTTTGCCAGCGTCGAAGTCGCGGCTGGCATCGATGAAAAGCACATCGTTGGTGATACGGCCTCGGCGAAAGAGCAGGATAGCGGCCGGAATGCCAGTACCGAAGAAGAGATTACCGGGCAGGCCGATGACGGCATCGAGCAGATTTTCTTCGATGAGGCGCTGGCGAATCTTGCCCTCGGTGCCGCCCCGGAACAGTACGCCGTGGGGCACGATGACGCCGGCCTGGCCGTGGCCGTCGAGGGTTGTTTCAATCATGTGCAGAATGAAGGCGTAGTCGCCCTTGCTCTTGGGCGGCAGGCCGCGGTAGAAGCGGCCGTGGCGGTCGAGGCCGGCTTCGTCATGGCCCCACTTGTCGAGGGAGAAGGGCGGGTTGGCGGCTACCACGTCGTAGCGGCGCAGGTTTTCGCCGTCGAGCAGGCGGGGGTTACGCAGGGTGTCCCCCCACTCAATCTGGGCATCGTCGAGGCCGTGCAGGAACATGTTCATGCGGCACAGCGCGTAGGTCGAACCGTTGATTTCCTGGCCGTAGATAGACACGTTTTGCGAGCCCACCTGGCGGGCCATCTTGATGAGCAGGGAGCCGGAGCCGCAGGTGGGGTCGCAGATGCGGGCGCCGGGCTGGGGGTTGAGCAGGCGGGCCAACAGTTCGGCTACTTCGCCAGGGGTGTAGAACTCGCCGCCCTTCTTGCCGGCATCAGCGGCGAAGCGGGAAATGAGGTATTCGTAGGCATTGCCGATGACGTCTTCACCGCCTACCACGGAAGGGCGCAGGTCAAGGCGCGGGTCGGCGAAGTCCTGGAGCAGCAGCTTGAGGCGGGTGTTCCGCTCCCGGGTCTGGCCCAGGTTGGGCTCGGAGTTGAAGTCGATGTTGCGGAACACATCGGTCAGCTTGCCGCGGTTGGCGGTTTCGAGGTCGTCGAGGGCGATGTTGATGAGCTCACCGATGTTGTCGGCGTTGCGCTGCTGGTAGAGGTAGTCGAAAGCACAGTGCTCGGGCACCTGAAAGCGCTCCAGCTGCATGGCGCGGGCGGCGCGGGCTTCGTCGCCCTGGTACTTGGTGAGGTAGGCGGCGTGGTGGTCTTTCCACACATCGCTGAGATACTTCACGAAAAGCAGCGTGAGGATGTAGTCTTTGTACTGGGTGGGGTCGACGGTACCGCGCAGGGTGTCGCAGGCGCGCCAGAGGATGTTGTTGATTTCTGCCTGGGAGACGCGGGGCGTGGTGGTGGGTTGTTCTGGGGTCATGTTCTAGCGGGTTGGCCTCACCCCCTGCCCCCCTCCAATGGAGAGGGGAGCCGAGAAGGCGCGGGTAGTTTTCTGGGGGGAATGATTAGGACTGACGGTGCGGGTCGCCAGGAATGGCCGACCATTTGTCCCATTCGACGGCTACGCAACGCTCCAGGCGAATCTGCCTGTTTGCGGACTGATTAGAATTCAGCGCCTGGATGACTTGCTGCATGTCGGCCAGCGCAGTTTGCGGAGTAGTACCCGTCTTCCAAAACGACGTGTTGGGCAGATAATAATTCTGGTTACCGGAAGACCAGGCATCTGCATATCCTTTGGTTTGCATTGCCGATTTTACCTCTGTATGACGGATGGTGATGTCGTAGGTGATAAGTGCGTTCATGGTCAACGAGTAGGTTAAGCGGTGAGAAAGGAGCCGGTGGCAGCGTGGATGGCATCCTGGAAAGCCTGCTGATAGAGAAGTGCCTTCTGCTGCAAAAGGCGCTCGGTGAGCTGCTGCTCATGAAGCCAGAGCTGGTGGAGGCTGGCCAAGCTGTGCTGGATGGAGAGCGGGGGCAGGTCGATGGTGGTGGCCAGCAGGGCGGCTTTGTTGAGGACAGGGACGGTAGTGCTGGCGTTGGTGATGCCCTGAAGGCGGCGTTGCGTTTGAGGATGGTTGAGGTAGGCGGCCAGATAGGCCGGTACTACTTCAGGATTGGGCCGCAGGACGAAGAAGCCGGAGGAGGCCACGTAGCCCGCCAGCTCGTCGGTGACCAGTGTGGCGGCGTAGCGGCCGCCTTTGGCAGGCAGCAGCACATCGCCGGGGTGCAGCTGAGCTCGTTCGGTAGCGGGTGTGGCGGAGGCAAACCGGGTGGGGGTTTGGGTTATCCGACGTCCAGTGCTATCGAGGTCGCTGGGAAGTAGCAGAGGCAAGGGGCCTTCTTCCACCGGCTTCTCGTAGCTTCCCAAGAAAGTTGAAGTGATTTCGGAGAGGGTGAACACGAATATTATCTTCTGTAGTACGCTACAAAAGTAATGCACGTTCCGTTACCAACCAATAAATATCTTCTGTATTTGCCTACAAAATAGAATTCTTTGTGCGCCTTCTACAATCCAATCATGGCTTAGTGCGCAGACACGGATTAACCATAATGGGTAACAGGTTTAATATTAGCGCATTAGTCAACGCAGGCGATACCGCTTGAGTAGCTTGCGCACCTGCGGGCCCTGCGTGGAGTCAGGAGCCTGTAGCTGCTGGGCGTCTTCGCGGTAGTACACCTCGCGGAGGGGTTGCTCGAAATCGGCGCGGAGAGCTGGGAGATTGGCGGGGAGGAATTCTTCATCAAGCGAAGCAAAGGCCGATGGCAAATGCTTCTGAGCGTGCTGGTGAAAAAATTCTACATGCAGGCCTTTGGGCTCAGTGGGTGCGGAGCGGTAGCGGCGTTGGCGGGCTCGTTCAAGCCAGCGCGATACGCGGGTGGCATTATCTGGGGTAGTGGATACATAAGGCTCCCTACTATTTGAAATATCGTCTGCTGCAGGTGAGGGCGCTACTCGGTTATTGGCATCAAAAGGGGCTACATCGTGCAGAGTGGAATCCCACTGAATTGGGGCTGCGATTTGCACTGCCCGGTACAGCGGCCGGTCAGCCCCATAATAGTCGGTACGCATCCCAGCCTGAGCCAGCATCTTATTGGTTTCTTCGTCGGCCCGCCATTTGGCTTCAGCTGGGGCCTTATCGTCGGCGAATTGCAAATCTTGGGGCAGTTCGTCGAGGATGCGAATGGAGACGTGATAACGAAACTTACGTAAAGTCTCGCGGGAGTGCTCCTCCTCCAACGGAGCTACAAATGGTAACTGGGTGCCATTGCGCACAGCGAGGTGGCGCTGGCCAAGCCGGATATCGTAGGAACCAGGGTCATCAGGAAAAATGCTTCCCTGCATGTGTAGAGCAGCTGAGAAATAACGGACGGGTCCACCCGCCAGGTCATGGGCGCGAATAGCTAATTGGTTCTTGTCGTTATCTATGAGCTTGAATTGATTCAACTCCTGAGCATCGGCGCCGGCCAGCAGAATGAGATGCTGCGCCAGAGTGGTCATCTCGTTGGAATCCCAGGCCAATGGCATGAAGTAGGGGCCGGACTCCACCTCGTCCTTGGGCAGCCCCTGCAGTTCCTTGTAGGTATCAAGCAGATTGGGGTCGAACTGGCGACAATCAGGGTCTTGCAGGATGCTGCTGAAATATCGCTGCGCCTGCGTATAAAGTACATCGTCCTTAAAACAAGGCAGCACCAGGGTAGCCTCGCGGTTGACCCCTTTTAGCGCTTGCTTGGTGAAATTGTGGCTGCCCACCCACAACTCTGCTTTGTTATCGGGCAGGTCGATAAGCAGCATTTTGGTGTGGAGTAGATGGCGCTGTAAGTACGCATCCAGCTTCTTGGGCTGAATTTCCTTGAAAAAAAGATATAGCTTGGTGACGCCCAACTCGTAAAACTGAGCCAGCTTGTCAACGTTGGTGGGGGAATGAATGTCGGCTATGCAAAACGAGCCCGGCTGGGCCAAGACCCTTTCCAAGTCGTGGCTAACCACACCTGGCCCGATACTCCAGAAGCAAACGGAAGCGTATAAAGCCTCGGCGTGCTGAAGAGAGCTATTGAGCTGCTGGATAATAGAGCGCTTATACGGATTAGCAGGTAGCAGGGATAGGTCCAAGATGGGAAGAGTTTTGGTAAACGGAATCCCGAAACTACGGCATTTATTTTCCTACTTTCTCCGCATTTTACCTCCGCAAACTCTTGCGTTTTATTTGATTATATGCCACACCGATAGAGGCCTATGCTCCTAGTTTTCTACCACAAAGACCATGGCTAATATTTAATACTATCGTTCAAATCCTTCTGAGCGCGGTCTGCTTACCGCCGCCCTCCCGCCAGTACGTTCTGCATGAAGAGGTGACTTTTCAAGTATGCTGACGGCGTCTTTTAGCTCGACAAGCAACCGGCTGTCGCCTAGTTCTGAAATTTTGTTCGCAACCTCTACAGCCTTGCCAACATTCTCACGGTTCAACCCTCCTAAGTAAGGCGTCCTATCTACGTGTTTGGTTACCTCCTCTAACCGAGCGGCAGCGAACTCTTGGTTATTCTCTCGCAGTTTTTGAGCAATCTGCATGGCCGCCACCTTGAACATTGCTTGCGCTTCTTCATGCGTCTTAAGCACCGGTACTGAGCGATACTGATTCTCATTTACCACGAATTTGCCAATCGTCATTTCGCTAACCTGCTCAGCCGCCGCAAGAAACCGCCTAGCATCCGTCTGGTCCTGCCTGGCATCCGGCCCCTGCAACGCGGGATGCTTAATAATCTTCTCCGCAGCCTGCTGAAACTGCCTCAGATGGGTCTGAATAGCTCCAGGGTCCAGATTGGTCGCCTCTACCCCCTTCCCCACCTCTACGCCCTTCTCATAGTTGCCAGCGCCGGGCATGTTCGCCACAATATCCATCACCCGATAGCCCGTCACCTCCAGCTCGCGCCGGGCATCCATGGCTTGCATCTGCGGGGATAAGGCTGCCAGTGGCCGCGCCTGGCTCGGGTCGCGCAGCTTCTCGGCTTCGACGCCCGGCGCCGGGCTGATTACCTGCTCAAACATGGCTTTGAGTGCCTGCAGGTTTTTCTCCGCTTCCTGGGGTTCGTGCGGGCGCACCATCGCCAGGTCACGGGCCCGATTCAGCGTAGCCGGGTCGATGCGGGCAAAGTCAACCTGGTAGCCGGCTTCCTTGCCCAGCTGCACAAACGTGGCCTGCAGCGTGCGTCCGTTGCCGTCCCGAAAGGCGTGGGTGTGGTTGTACTGGTCGAGGTAGTAGGCGGCGCGCTCGGCAAACTTTTCCTCCGACAGCCCCTTGAGGTTATTCTCCTTGCCCAACTGCTCGCCGATGGCATTCAGGCGCAACTCAATCTCCTTGTAGGGAGCGTAGGTCATAGTCTCTTTAAACCCGGTGACGTACGTGGGCTTGTGCCCCTGGAACTCCCGGTCGGCCCGGGTTTCGCCGGCCCATTGGTAAACCCCCTCAAACAGCTTCTGGTGCACCTGCTTGAGGTGGGCATGGTCGTAGCGCCCGCCGGGGATGCCGCCCTGCACATTGAGCCGCTGCAGGCGCAGCAGCGAGGAGTCGGTTTCGGCCTGGGCCAGCTGCTGGGGGTCGGTAATGCCCAGCCGGTTTATCCGTACCCCCTTCTCGTCGCTGAATCGGTCGCCGGCTACCATCAGCGCGCGGGGTTAGGCTCGGAGGCATCGGAGCCTGCTCCCGGCCGGTAGCGGGCCAGCAGCATGGCGTCGGTCAGCTCAATAGCCTCCTCGATGCTTATCTCGCCGTCCACGTGCCGCTGCATGATGGCCAGAGCCGCCGGGCTGGGCGCGGGGCCGTTGCTCATCAGGATGGCAATGGAGTTATTGGCGTGCCGCTCGCGCTCCTGGCGGGCAGTCAGCTGTTCGGGGGTGAGGCCGGCCGGGGCGGGCGTGAAAAAGGAGTTCATCATGAGGATTGAAGTATGGATGATGGGTACTTACTTAACAGCAAAAAGGGCCTAAACGTCGCTTTTTTCGGGGTTTTCGAGGCTAATCCACCTCACTCTTTGTGCCTCCTGCTAAGGTGTTTACATGCAGGGCCAGGGTTTCTTTTACCTGCTGGCTGACCCTCCGGTAGTTCTCCTGCACCACGACTGAGAGCTTGGCGGCACTATTTTCTTCGCTGGCCCCGAACGTGGCCACGGGATGCAGCGGAAACCGCTCCTGGGTGGCGTCAGCGCGGGAGATGACGCCCTGGAAGAAGGTGCGCTCGGTTTCCACGGTCTGACCGATAAACTCGCCCTGCTGCAGGCTGATGGCGTCCTGCACCCGCACCAGGTTGCGCTCCTGGTAGCTGGTGCTCAGGTTAGAGCTATGGCTGCCGTGGCCCCCTCCCCCGCCCTGGCTTTTGCCGGTGCTGGTGCTGTGCATCTGCTTGTCCTCGCGGCCCACGAGCTCGGAAATGAACTTGGCCGTGTCGAGCGAGTTGACCTTGCCGAAGAACTGGTTGTTAAGGTTGCTCACCATAACCTTCATCTTTTCAGGCCCATAGGCGTCGGTCATTTGAGCCAGGTCCTGGGTCATGTAGATGGTGGCCACCTTGTTGCTGCGGGCCGTGGCCGGCAGCAGCTCCAGCCCCGGCACGTACACCGTCGCGGCCTCATCGAGGAACACGTAGCTGCGGTGCTTGTGCTGCTGGTTCATGAGCTTGATGGCCACCGTGATGATGCAGCTGACCACCGGCGAGAAGGTTTCCTTCAGCGTGGGGTCATTGCCGATGCAGAGCAGGGCTGGCTGCTTCGGGTCGTTCAGGTTCAGCGAGAACCCCTCCCCTTTCGCCTCGTCGGGCGTGAGCACCCAGACGATTTCCGGGGAGTTGATGCGGTTGAGAATCACCTGCAGCGTGCCTACCACGGCAGCCACCTGCTTTTCAGCCCGCTGCTCGACGGCCGTCACGATGCTGCGCACCATGCCGGCGCACTCCGGGTCGGTTTCCAGCATCGAGAGCACGTGCTTAAAGTCTTTGTGGATGGCCGTGGCCACGACGTGCGGAATGGTACAGTAGCGCGGGAAGTGCTTTTTGTAAAACCAGATGATGCCCGTCAGGTAGGCCACGGCGCTGATGTCGAAGAACTCCATCTTGCGGATGCTGGCCGGGTTGAGGTTGTTGATGATGGCCCGCGAGTATTCCTCGGCAAAGGCCACCACCGGCATGTCCTCGGCCCGCAGCGGGTTCACCCGCTCGCTGCGCTGCAGGTCGCGGAAGTTGATGACGTGCAGCACCACGGCCGGCTCGGGCTCCCCACTGGGCAGCAGCCGCGGCGGGCTCTGCCGGCGCCCGGCCAGCTCCAGCGCCTTCTGGGCCACTTCGGCCAGCACCGGAAACTTAAAGTCGTAGATGAGCCCGGCAAAGTTCTTCGCCGCCAGCTGCTCAATAACCGGCTCCCCGATGGAGTAGGTCTTGCCCGCCCCGGCGCCGCCGAGCACCAGCACGCCGCGGTAGGGATTGGGTACGTTCACCCAACCGCCCCCTTCCGTGGGCAGGTTGAACCCGTCCGGCGTCTCCAGCTTCTTGCGCTCCACGCTCAACCCAAACTCCGGGCTTTTGGTCGCGGCCCGCGATAGCCCCACCACAAAGCCGCTGGCCAGCGCCACCGTCACCGCGACGGGGTAGCCCACCCGGATAAATCGCGGCGAGTAGGAAGCCATGGTCAGCAGCACGTAGGCGCTCAGCAGAAACAGGCCCGCGCAGCTGGCCACGACGACGCGTACGGCCTCGGGCCGCAGCGGCTTGCGTCGGGCCGGGCCGCCGGGTTTGCGCTCGGGCGCGGGCAGCACAAATACCAGCACCCCGGCCGCGAGCAGCACCAGCGCCCGCAGGAAGATGCCGGCCGCTTCATAGAGCCGGCCCGCCTTGACCAGCAGCTTGCCCTTGAATCCCTGCCCGGCGGTGGCCACATGCAACGCGGCGGCCCCTCCCCTGCTCACCACCTGGTCGCCGGCCCGGCTCGTGGCCGTGGTCAGCTCGGCGGCCTGTTTGCCTACCACCGGCGCGGCATGCCGCTGCAGCCGGGCCCGGCGGGCCTCGGCTCGCTGCTGGTTGATGACAGCTAGGCGGGCCGCCAGGCGCTGGCCGGGGGTTAGCGTGGGCGCCTGCCCTGCCTGGTGCTGGGCGGCGCGGGCCGCCGCTAGCTCCGCCGGGTGCTGCAGCACGTACCATTCGCCGGCCAGCAAGGCCAGCAGCAGCAGGCCGATGAGCAGGCCGATAGATTGGGACTGGGCCGCCGGCCGAGGGGGTAAACTGGTCATAGGGGAGTAGAAATAGGGAATTGATTACTGGCCGGGGCTTACATCTCAATGTCCAGCTCCGCGCTGCGGCGTCCGGGCTTCTCGGCCACGTGCTCGGTGCGCTGGTCCTGGCCGACCTGGCTACGGCGTACCAGGTGCTGCACTGCGTGCAGGGCAGTAGCGGCCTGACGCTGCGGGGCAGCGGCCTGCTCCCGCCCCGTGCGCAGCAGCTGCAGGGCGTTGTCAATGGGTCGGCCGTCGCGGGCCCGTTCCTCGACCCGGGCCAGCATCCGGTAAAAGGTCTTGTCAAACTCCCGGGCCACGGCAATGCCCTGCACTTTCTCGGGCACTAGGTGCTGCTCGCGGGGCACCAGCAGGTTGATGCGCGCCACGCGTTCGGCAATCTTCTCCAGCCGGCTCGCGTCGTGGGTAGTGTCCCGCTCCCGCGTGGCCTTGGGCCGCAGCTTCTCGTGCTCCTGGGCCACGTAGCCAAACTGCCGCTCGAACTGCCGGCCCGCCGCGGCCTGCCAGCGCATCAAATCAAACCGCTGCCGGCGACCGCCGGGGTTGAGGGTAATCTTCTGCTCCGCGTCGCGGGCGCTCACGATGACGTGCACGTGGGCCTGCAGGCCCTGCCGCTTCTCCCCTACTTTGGCCGTGCCGGCCAGTACTTCGGGGTCCGTGCCCCGGTGGGTGCGGTCCTGGTGGAGCACGGCGCCCCACACGATGTCCGGGCTGCTCAGCTGCCGGCCGCCGGGCAGGGTAAAGTTCTGCGCGTATTGCTGCATCACCTGGCGGGTGTAGGCCCTGAGCTTTTCGGGGTCGCTGCCGATGTGGGCCAGCTCCTGCTCGCTCGGGCTCAGCACCAGGGAGTAGAATTTAGCCTCGCCGGCTCGCAGGCCTTTGACGTTGGTGTCGATGGATTGCTGCACCTGCGCGGCGCACAGCTCGTCCGCGTCGGCGCTGAAAAACGTGGCTTCCCGCCCCTCCCCTACCGCTTCGTGCTGCAGGTATTGGAGCGTCTGCGCGCTGCTGCCCGTGTTGGTATAGGCGGCTTTGCCGTGCGTTTTGGGGTTAATTAATTTGACATACATCCGAGAGTAAATAGGTGTTTTGCTCGCATAAGATGGGCGCTTTTTCTCCCCTATTGCCCCTGCCCTGACGTCGCTTCGACCGGCTTGCTGCGCTTGCCGGGCCCTGCTTTTTGGGCTGCTTCCAGGGCTTCTTTTACCTGCTTTTCTACCGCTTCCTCGTTGCGCTGGCGCAGCAGCTGTAGGGCCTGCTGCTGCCGTTGCAGCTGCGCCTCGCTGAGCGTTTCCAGCTGCGCATTGATGTTGCCCACCAGGATTTCATTCAGGCGCAGCACCCGCTCCAACGTGATGCGAGTGCGCAGCATCTCCTCCAGCATGGCCGTGAGCAGCGTGCGCTCCTGCTCCTGCATAAACCCGAATACACGGTCCCCGAGCTTCTTTATCTGCTGCATGATGAGCTGCCCCTCGCGGGCCTCCGTCTCGCGGGGGTCCAAGCCCCGGGTGGCAAAGTATTCCACGGCCGCGCTGGCATATACGCCCAAGCTGGCGCCGACTTCCGCCGCAGCCGCTTCGGCTTTCCGGTGGGCATTATTGTCCAGGGTGACCCGCTTGCGTAGCTCCGTGCTCATCGTGTTATTTAGAGTTTAGCGGCCTTGTGGACCATTTTTCATGCTTTAAATCAGCTACTTACCTTCCCATGGTCCACAAATCAGCTCTGCTGATTTATAAACTACTCAATACCAAGGCGTTATCCGTGGGATTGGGTTGTTCTTCTTGCTGAGACTATTCTATGGTTAGCAAAAAATTAGTGAGAAGCTAGTACGCAGCTTTCCGCCTTGCTGAGACTATTCTATGGTTAGCAAAAAATTAGTGAGAAGCTAGTACGCAGCTTTCCGCCTTGGTGTTAGCAGTTGCCGCTTTTTTCCCTACTGCCCTGTTCTTTCGTGCTCTGCTGGCTTTGGGATTGGACCGCTGCTTGTTGCTTCGTCAACTGGTTACGCGCACTGATTTGGCGTCAGGTTAGAGCTTTCCCACCTTCGAAATGGCTTTCCAGTGCCACCCATCAGGGTTTTCAAGTCGGCACCTACCTCCTGTAGTTCTGCAATTCTGTATTTCTGTTGCTACAGGCAAACTAAATACTCAGCAGTACAGCGGCAGCAGTAATGAGCTTCTGCTTTTCTGTTGTTCTGTTTTTCTGCAACTACACAAGTATGACAGCATACAGCTTGGGCTTGCACTTTCTGCTTTTATGCAATTCTGTTCTTCTGCATTTCTGTTGCTTGGCAAGACACCATCTACTGAGGCTGACTGCAGATTCACCATTCTGCAACTACACAGTTCTGCAGAACAACCTTTCTGTTAATCTGCTGTAATGTTGTTTTGCATTTCTGTTTTTCTGTTGCTTTGTACTTATGCTGAATAACTGATTAACAGAAGTGGTTTTCTGTGTTCCTGCATAACAACATTTCTGCTTTTCCGCAAAAGTGGTGTTCTGCGTTTCTGCTTTTCTATTACTTTTGGCCCACTGTCCCGCTGGTCCTCGTGACCAGCCGCTACTCACGCCCTCAACCCCGCACCAACTATGTCCAAGGTTATCAGCTTTGCCACCCAGAAGGGGGGCTCCGGAAAATCCACCCTGGCTCTCGTGCTGGCCGCCCCATTGGCCACCGAGTACGGCCTGCGCATCGCCGTGCTCGACTGCGACTACCAGCAGAGCATCGTCAAGACTCGCGAGCAGGTGGACGCGGCCAACTTCGCCAAGCTGCGCGAAGCCAACCCCGACGCCCAGTACCCCTACGACGTGTACCCGTGGCAACTGAACCGGATTTTCGACTTCATTGACAACCCCGAGCACACCTACGACCTCATCATCATCGACGTGCCCGGCCGGGCCGACGGCGACGACGTGTTCAACGCCCTGACGGCCTGCGACGCGGTGATTGTGCCCCTGGTGTCGGATTACCTGGACCGGGCCTCCACGGCCGAGTTTATGACCATCCTGGAGGCCATCAAGAAAGCGGCCGACGACGCCCAGATTGACTTTCAGTACTACGGCCTGCCCACCAAGCGCGTGGCGGGGCAGCGGGAGGAAAAGGAGATGGACGACTACATCGACGGGCTGGGCCTCTCGCGCTTCAACTCTTACCTGGGCCACCGCAAGGCCTACACCCGGGCCTCGACGCTCTACAGCCTGCTCAACCCGGCCTGGGCCCGCTACGCCGGCGGCACCAAGGACACCAGCGACGAAATCCGCCGCGTGTGCGAGGAGCTCATCGAGCGCCTGGGCCTGCCCGACCGCCGCGCCACGGCGGCCGCTTCTGTATCCACCGCTTCAACCTCCGCGAAATAATGGGCTTCGAGAAACCACAAATCACCCCGCGCCGCCGCATTGAAGTGCCCGAAGAAGCCCGCCAGCAGGCCCGGGCCGGAATGGGAGGGGAGGCCACCCGCACGGCCACTGCGCCGCCCGCACCGGTAGAGCCCATCGCAGCCCCGGCCGCAGTAGCTGCTCCGGTTGCCCCAGCACCAGCGCCCGCTCCGGTGGATGCACCTGCATCAGTCGCCGCTGCTCCAGCAGTTCCGGCTGCTGCACCCGTACGAGCTTCTACACGGGGCCGTAAGCCCGCCGCGGCAGCTGCGCCTGCGCCGGAGGCCGAAGTGCCGCTGCACACGGTCCAAATCGCCAAATCCGTGGTACAGGAGATTAAGATGAGCCTGCTGCTGGCCACGCCCGGCCCGGACACGCCCACGACCATCAAGAATTACCTCGAAGCCGCCCACCGGCACTTCGACGCTTACTTGCGCAAAACAGGGAAACTGCCACCCGCAAAGTAGTAGAGTCTCTGATTTGTCCCAAGTAGTTTCTGCGGTGCAAGAACGGCAGGGTAGGGGGGAAGCCAGTAGCAATTCGCTACCGGGTGAGCTAATTATTCCCGGGTGTAGGTTGGCAGCTTTGCTCAGGCAAGTAAAACAGCGGTTGTTTAAGAAGTTGCCTTTTGCCCATTAAATCCTCACATGAATACCCCATCCTCTGCCAAGCAGCTGTTAACACTTATCCGCCAGCGCGCTCGCACTGGCGAGCGTACCCGGGCGGAACTACCCGAGTTCAATCGTCTGTACCGTCTTTACACTGCTTCGGAAGGAATTAATTCGGTCGACGCCGGGACGGAAGAACAGGGTGGAAGAAGAGTGCCCGTCAATGAGGTAATGAGCGTCGTTGACGAACGCCTTGCCAATCAGCAGGCTCTTCGCTTCAAGTACCTAGATACCAACGGATACTATGCCCTGCTCTTGAGTTTCTACGGGGCTTTCGTAGCTCCGCTCGAACAGGAGCTAGCCATTGTCGAAGCAGGCCGGGAGTTGGGGTTAACCACGCTCGTGATGGAATCACGTTCTGTTCAGCGGCCGCCGCTGATTTTGGCCCAGTATGAGCAAGCCAGGGTCCGAGCAGCCCTAGCTGACATCGCCCAAGCATTTGGCAACTTGGGGGCGGCGCTTTTTCCCGATACGTTTACCTTAGCCGACTTCATGCACGATGCCCGTCGCACCGACCAAGACAACTACTAAGCGCCGCAAGCCGGCCAAACTTAGTGACCAGGAAAAAGAGATTTTAACCCACATCGACAGCATTTTCGCGGCTCTTAACACCACCGCTACCTTGCTGCCCGTGTCTGACCGGGGCAAGGGCAACCGTTACGAAATCTACCTGTACCTGCGCCTGGCCCGCCTGCTAAAACGGCAAGCCACAACTTTTGCGCCCGTGTGCAAGACGCCTGGCACTTTTCTCTTCAACGAGTCGCCGGGCACCGTCAACGACAAGCATAGCTACTTCGCCTTTACCCACAACAAAGAGGACTTTGAACTCCGCAACGGGGTAGAGTTTAAGGGCCACAGCATGAATCACGAGGTGGATATTTCCATCAGCAAGCCTCTTCTGACGGGCACCTATGGCCCACTCCAGGATTTGCGGCTGGCCATTGAGTGCAAGTACCACGGCAAGAAAAACAACCTAAAAGGCCAATTGCGCAGTTTGGCGGGTACGGTGATTGATTTGAACGAGTACGCCCATGGCTGGAAGAGCGGACTTTACTTTTATTATTATTATTATGGGATAAGTTTCTATGCGTTTTTTGCCTCCCAGCACGAAGTCACTGACACGAACGGCTACCTAAGCTACTTGCGCAACTACGGTATCGGGCCGCTATTCAACTTTCACCCTTCCAGTAGTGACCGAGCGGCCGCTTGGCGTCTAGTGCAGCATTTTTTACGCGACCCGACTCCCTGACGATGGGGGCGCTTGACTGCCTATCCGGGCGACAGGTACCGCCCGGATAGGCGGTCAAGTGCCGATTATCTTGACGATTACATCGGTGAACAGCTCGGAGTTGCGGGCCGATTCCGGTACGTGTTCCTGCGTGTAGAAGCGGGCAAATACTTCGAAGGGCGTCAGACGATAATCCGGCAGTTGGGTATGCTGGTGGTACGCGTCGAACATGGCAAACAAGTTGAGCAGGTTTTGGGCCAAGTAATATTCTCGCAGTTCAAAAAAGCTCAAGCTAACAAACGTGACGTCCTTGACCTGCATTCCGTTTGGTGCAGCGGCCGCCAGAGCTTGGAACTGCTCTTTGTACCGTTTGTTGAGTCCTTCCGCCCCAAAAGAATTGTCGGTGTAGACCACGACCGGGTACAGTTCCAACTGGTCGGGGCGGTCGGGGTCAAACGACAAGCCCCGCGCTTCAACGTCCAAAATGGCGTTCCACAACTGAGTAATGCCTTTTGGGCTGTTCTGCTGGTTGACCACGAACTTCTTGTCTAGCTCTGCATACAGCGCGGCCTGGTCGGCGTTGTTTTTCGCACTGGCGTTGAGTAACACATCTTTGAACTCGATTAGGCAAACCTTGTTGCCTTCCCGGATGTAAGCGTCGCATAGCTCTTCGCCGGCTGAGTTAACGCAGGCCGCCCCGAAGTACTTGGTTGCCGTTGGGAAAGCCGCTTGCAGCACTAGCGGCAAGTAGATTTCCTCGGTGAAGTTCTTTCCCTTATCGGATAGGAAGTCCACCTTCACCTTTTTGCTTCGTAGGAAAGCGGAGAAGGCAAAAACCTGGGCTTTGTAAAACTGGTCTAGCAGGAAGCTAACGTCGAGCAGCAAATAACGGCCCGGGGCCGCCTTGAACAGAAACCGGTTCCGTAGCGGGGTAAAACTATCATCCTCACGGTAGGAGGGGATGTGGTCATTGATGCATAGCGTGTCGATGAACGCCTCATCGGCCTCGCCCGCGACGAAGAACTCCCCCATGTTCAGTCGCTGCGTCACGGAGTCAGTGCCAACGCCTGCGCATTGGAATAGCACCAGGAGGTTGCGAAACATTCGCATGAACCCTGACACGTGGCGTTGGGCGTAAAACTCGGCCATGAGCGGCTGGTAAAGTGGCTGGCTCTCCAGGTATTCGTAAAATTTGACGCCTCGCACCACTTGGTTGCCAAAATCAGTGGTTGAAGCGAAGTCCTTCTGATAGAGAAAGTGGGTCAGCATGACGTCCTCAAGACGGTCGGCGTCGGCCGCTTGTTGTACTGCATCCGGGGGAACCTGCAGTTTCTTGTTGGCGTGCAGGTTAACGATGAGGTAGGCATCAAACACCTGCTGGGCCTGCTCTGGATTTAATTCACAGTAGGGCAGCGAGTTATACGTTGAGAAAATAAGCCCGTAGAACAGCAGGTTGGAGTAGCGCCAAAACATCATGGGCTGGTTGCCGGCGGCGGCGGCCTGCCTGATGACTTCCACCCACCGCGCGATGGCGTCGGGTCCGCATTTGCTCAGTAGGCTGTCCGCCAGCCCCGCTTGGAGCAGACCTCCTCTCTCTGAGGTTTCACTCAGGTACAAGCGCACATTATAATTGGAAATGTAAGTGAGCAGCGTAGCTGAGGGAATGCCCTTGAGGAGTTCGCGGGCATCTTCAAGCGTTTTCTCGGTTCCATAAAACTGCTCGTAATCAAGCAGCAGAAGCAGTTGCATTCGTGTGTCAAGCATAAATAGGGGAGAAGCAGTTCGGTGGTAAGAGGGGTAGTTGAAAGCAGCCATTACGTATTAAACAATAAAACGGCTTCTCAGCAATCGCCAGAGGCATTCATTGACCGTACTCTATTGGTTACCAGTCGGCTATTGTGCGATATTCTGGCCAGTCCACTTATCTCTCACATTTTATAAGCAAGACTGCCAGAGCTTCCCTCGGAATCAGTACAGCCCGGGACTCATTAACTGAGGCTAAGAAAATCCAATAAAGAGGCCTAGCATGCTCAAAATGGTGTTTCTGCAGAACAAAAGCGTGGTTTTACTGCCGTTGCTGAGCTGGGGTTTCGCTTATAAAACGTGCTAGTTTGCCTCTTTGCAAGACCAGTTGACTTATAAAACGTGGTAATTCGTTGTTAGTTAGAAGTTATTATAAAGTTAGTAAGTACTGATTCCACCTTGAAAAAAGTTGAAATGGCTTATAAAAAGTGGTGCAAGGCTTTAAGAAGCCCGTGGCTCAGTCGCAACTGAGGCTGCTTATAAAACGTGGTTTTAAGCGGGTAATATGCTGCATTTACTTAGAAAAGTGCAATCCAATTGGTCGTTGGGTGAGTCTGCTTTTTTTGTTGTTTTCTTGTCTGTTCTGGCCCGGGGTTTGAACCACCCCCCTGAAAGCTTTTCCGAATGCCCATCAACAACCTTTGTGAGTTTATTTGTTTTTCCTTGTCTATTTGTAGGGCTCACAAGTGCCTGATAATCAATAGTATATAAAGGTATAAAACCACTTTTTATAAGCGAAAAACCACGTTTTATACCTTTTATTACCACGTTTTATAAGTAAACTCTCACGTTTTATAAGTCTATGAACCACGTTTTATAAGCGAAAAACCACGCCCAACTACCACTGTGGTTTTTTATCTGCCGGCGGCTTACATTTGCTTCATCCCGCGTCCTTATGTCCTAGTCTATGAAGCCTGAAGATACTGCCGTTGTACTTGTGGAACCGGCCCCGGTTCCCGTCGTCCGCCAGCACAACGCCATAACCCAGGCCCGTTACGACTACACGGCCTGCCAGCTGGACATCTTCTTCTACCTGCTCTCCCGGCTCCGCCGGGATGATACCCCGGACCAAGAGTATACCATCTACGTGAAGGACGTAGAGGCCCTGACCGGGCGGCAGTGGAACTACCAGCAGCTGCGCGAAGCGACAGCCGACATGGGCTCGCGCATGTTCGAGGTGGAAAATGAGCGCACCTACCAGCAGTTGTGGATGTTTCAGCGGGTAGAGTACATCAAGGGCAAGGGCTGCCTGCAGATTCAGCTGGCGGCGCCCATCCGGCCCTTTCTGTTCAACCTCAAGGAAAACTTCACCTCCTACCAGCTGCACTCGGCCCTGAAGCTGAGCAGCAAGTACGCCAAGCGCATCTACCAGCTGGTAAGCCAGTGGAAGGACAAGACCTCGACGCGCACCTACCCGCTGGACGAGTTCAAGCAGATGCTGCACCTGAAAGACCCCAAGGGCAAGGAGCCGGAGCTGTTTCAGAACATCAGCCAACTCAAGGCCCGGGTGCTCGACATTGCCGTGCGCCAGGTCAGCGAGCACACCGACCTTAAGATTGACTACGAGCTGGTCAAGAAGGGGCGGGCCTACGATGCCGTGCGCTTTACCATCGCCCGTCAGCAGCCCCAGCAGCTGCCCATTCCCTTCGAGCAGCCCGCCGAGGATGCCCGCGCCCACGCGGCCCGGCAGAGCCTAGAGATGCTGGGCATCACCCAGCCCCAGCTGGTGGCCACCATCCTGGCCGACCCCAAGCACCTGGACCAGCTCTTCAAGTTCACCTACCAGCTCAAGACCGACAAGGTGAAAGCGACCAAAAATCCGGGCGGGCTATTTTTGAAAATCTGCGGCCTACGGTGAGCGGGCTCATTATAGTTCGTTGAATACTAAACAATTGAATGGTTTTTGACAAAAACACTTGTTTAATCGCAGCTGATATGTTATTTTTGTAAGTGGAGGGATAAAACCAATCGGGTCGTATTCCTTCTACTTGATTAGCTCTCTCAAGAGACGCCCAACCATCAACAAGTAGAGAAGCCGCTCGTTTCGAATCTCGTTAACGGCGTTAAGTCTGTGCTCAAGCGCTCCCCAGTGAGAAACCTACTGTATTACTACTACTGGTTTCTTGTCTTGACGACTCCCTTGACTGCATTAGGTGCAATGCACCGCTACTACAATGACTTAACTTCAATTAAAACAGAGATTTCTATGGCAAAAAACAACCATCATACAAACAATGACGGCAATCAGGTTGCTGATTGCAAACAGAGTGCGGACTTGGCAACCCTAGAGCGAGAAGCGAAGTTTGAGCAGCCAACTACTACCGGGCGCAATATTTAGCCACATAGGCTCATATAGAAAAAGGTGACAGGTGACTGTCACCTTTTTTGGTTTAAGAAGGATTTTCACACATCCCCTCCTGGACCAGCAGCATTATTGCCATGCCGGTCATTTGGGTGCAATGCGCAATATAGTGAGCGCAATTACGTATTATTGCTCATTGAATTGCGCATTATGCCTAAAGAACCGGTCGTCCTGCTGCCCCGCCTACAGCACTTGTTAACCCAGACGGGCGAAAACATCCGGCTGGCCCGCCTGCGCCGTAAGCTCAGCGCGGCCCGGGTAGCCGAGCGCGCGGCCATCAGCCGCAACACCCTGCACGCCATCGAGCAGGGGAGTGCCACGGTGAGCATGGGCGGCTACCTGCAGGTGCTGTTCGTGCTGGGCCTGGAAAAGACCATTCTGGAGCTGGCTGCCGACGATATGCTGGGCCGCAAGCTGCAGGACGCGGAGCTAACGGTCAGCGCGCGGGCTCCCAAACAATCCTCCAACGAGTAGCGCCGTGGCCAAGACCGCAGAACGCCGCCAGCTGCTGGTGTACGCCGACTGGCAGGGGCTGCCCGCCGGGCCCCACCTGATGGGCACGCTCTCGGCCGTGCCGGTGCGGGGCAAGGAAGTGTTTTCCTTCGCTTATGATGCGCAGTGGCTGGCCTTGCCGCAGGCCCAGACGCTGGACCCCGCGCTGCAGCTGTTTGCCGGCCCCCAGTACCTGCCTGAAGACCAGTCCAACTTTGGCCTGTTCCTGGATTCCTCACCCGACCGCTGGGGCCGGCTGCTCATGCGCCGGCGCGAATCGGCGCTGGCCCGCCAGGAAGAACGCCGCGAGCGGCCGCTGCTCGAATCGGATTACCTGCTGGGCGTCTTCGACGGGCACCGCATGGGCGGGCTGCGCTTCAAAACCGACCCGGCAGGCCCGTTCCTCGACGACAACCGGGCTATGGCGGCCCCGCCGTGGACTTCGCTACGCGAGCTGGAGCACGCCAGCCTGCAGCTCGAGCGCGTGGATGCGCCCCAGGACCCGGACTACCTCAAGTGGCTGTTTATGCTGGTGGCGCCCGGCTCCTCGCTGGGCGGGGCGCGGCCCAAGGCCAGCGTGGTGGACGAGCACGGCCGGCTCTGGATTGCCAAGTTTCCCAGCGGCCAGGACGAGCACGACGTGGGCGCCTGGGAAGCCGTGGTGAACGAGTTGGCCTTGGCGGCCGGCCTGCAGGTGGCCACCGGCCGCGCCCAGCGCTTCAACAGCCGCCACCATACCTACCTCTCCCAGCGCTTTGACCGCACGGCCACAGGGGAGCGGTTGCACTTTGCCTCCGCCATGACCCTGCTGGGCTACCAGGACGGCACCGACCACCAGGACGGGGCCAGCTACCTGGACCTGGCCGGCCTGCTCGTGCAGCAGGGCGCCCACGTGGCCGAGGACCTGACGGAGCTCTGGCGGCGCATTGTCTTCAACATCTGCGTGTCCAACACCGACGACCACCTGCGTAACCACGGCTTTCTGCTCACGCCCCAGGGCTGGCGCCTCTCGCCGGCCTTTGACCTGAACCCGATTCGCTACGGGCAGGGCCTCAAGCTCAACATCTCCGAAACCGATAACGCGCTGGACCTCGACCTGGCCCGGGAGGTAGCGCCCTACTTCCGGCTTTCGGCCGCCCAGGCCGATGCGGTCCTGACCCAGGTGGTACACGCGGTGCGGCAGTGGCCCGGGGTGGCTAGCCGGCATCAGCTGTCCCGAACCGAACAGGAAATGATGGCAGGCGCATTTGAGGCGGCACGGTAGAAGGCCTGGTACATAGCCCCATGCCCTTACGGCTTGAGGTGAAAGCCTTAAGCGCAAGCCGCCGCTGGCAAAAAGGAGAAAACAGCTTCCGCAAAGGCGCACCTGCTTCCACAACGAGCAGCATGCGTACAACCCGTTTTCACCCGTAAACCCTTGGCCATGGCAGTAGCACAACCGTATCTGAAAGCAGCCCTCCTCGTGGGAGTGGCCCTGGCCGTGGTGAGCTGGAGCGCGAAACCAGCTGCTCCCCAGCCCCAGAAAGTGCGGCTCTCCCGCATCGTGGTCGATTCCACCCAGCTCGCCCGCTACAAAGCCTTCCTGAAGGAAGAGGTGGAAGCCTCCATCCAAAAAGAGCCGGGCGTGCTGACGTTGTACGCCGTGTTCGAAAGGAAGCGGCCGAACCACCTGACCATCCTGGAAATGTATGCCACCGAGGCGGCGTACCAGGCGCACATCAAAACTCCGCACTTCCTCAAGTACAAACAGGGCACGCTGGCCATGGTGCAGGAGTTGGAGCTCATTGATACGGACCCGCTCATTCCAAATTTGAAAATCAAATAAATCAGCAGGCAGAATAGACGGGCAAGAGGGCAACTGTACCGGTCCCGGTCCCGGAGCAGGGGAAGAAACAGGGGCTGGCAGCACCCGGACCAATGACTTTACCCCTGTGGATTGATGTGCGAGTTTATACCCGCTCGGGTACAGGCACGGATACTTTTGGTGGTTTTATACCCGAACGGGTATCCGATAAGCCGCGAGTAGGCCCCGCGGCTATCCGGCCGCGGCCGCCGCTTCGGCCCGGACCACGGCAAATAACTCCTCTTCCGCTACCTGGAGCACCCGCGCCAGTTGCTGCAGCTCGCCCACGGTGCAGGTAATGGGGCTGCGCTTGCGCGTGTCGTAGGTACGGGCCGATACACCCCAGGCTTCCACGATGCGCTTGCGCGTGCCGGCTACCTCCAGCAGCTCGGCCAGGGTGCTGACCCGGTGCACGCGCGGCGGGCTGGTCAGGGGCTCGGTAAAGGCAACGGTGGGAGCAGCAACTTTAGACATCAGAAAAAGTCAAAAAGGGAATAGACAAAAGCGCAGAAGTTGCTCAATTTACGTAACGCCTTGCTATTTGGCTGGTAAGAACTCGGCTTAAATCCATTAATTATTCCGGGCTGGGCGAATAAGTATCCGGCAACAGGCCCATGGCCTCGACTTCTGCCTAACCGGTAGGATGACGCGGCAAACAAGCGCCGAAAACCCGGCAACTCAGGTATGCGTCATGGGTAGTATTCTGCTGTTTATCGGCTTACACCTTGGACCTACTGCTTTGAAAAACGCTGACCACCGCGCCGCGATACCCAATCCGGCGCTCACCGCCTTCAGTGCCCTGATTGGGGAATGGGAAACGACCGGCACTCACCCGCAGCTGCCCGGCAAGACCCTGCACGGGCAGGCCTCGTTTCAGTGGCTGGAAGGGGGCGCCTTCGTGCTCATGCACGCCAGTCTTGCGGAGGAGGGCTTTCCGGCGAACGTTGCCATTTTTGGCAGCGACAACACCCGGCAGCAGTGGTTCATGCTCTACTTCGACGAGCGGCAGGTGTCGCGCAAATGCGACGTCACCTTTCAGGGCAACGTGCTGAAGTGGTGGCGCAGCGGGCCGGAATTCTCCCAGCGCTACACGTTTACCCTCGCCAACGATGGCAACACCATCGTCAGCCGCGGCGAGATGTCGAAGGACGGCAAGAATTGGGAGCCGGACTTAGACCTCACCTATACCCGCATCCGGTAGCCGATGCAGCCGCCGGCCGGGCTTTACTGCAACTCACTCCCTGCTTTTTATCCCATGGAAAACGAGGCCAACCAGAGTACCAAGCCGGCCCAGAGCGGATACGCCGACGTCAACGGGCTACGGCTGTACTACGAGGTGCACGGCCAGGGCGCGCCCCTGGTGCTGCTGCACGGCTCGTACATGACCATCCCCTTGAACTGGTCGCGCTTCCTGCCGCGGCTGGCCCAGGGCCGGCAGGTGATTGTGACGGAGATGCAGGGCCACGGCCGCACCCGGGACATTGCCCGGGCAGTCAGCTACGAAGCCATGGCCGACGACGTGGCCGGCCTGCTTGGGCACTTGGGCCTGGCGCAAGCCGATATCCTGGGCTACAGCATGGGCGGCGGGGTGGCGTTCCAGGTCGCGGTGCGGCACCCGCAGCGGGTGCGCCGGCTCGTGGTGCTCTCGGGGGCCTACGCGCACGACGGCTGGTGGCCCGACGTGGAAGCCAGCTTTGCCACGTTCACGGCGGAGATGTTCGAGGGCAGCTCCATTAAAAAGCAGTACCTCGAAGCGGGCAACGACGCGGCCCACTTTCCGGCCTTCGTGCAGAAGGTTAAGGCCATCGACGTGCAGCCCTACGATTGGTCCGACGCGGTGAAAGCGCTGCCGATGCCGCTGTTTATGGCCCTGGGCGATGCCGATGGCGTGCGCTACGAGCATGCGTTGGAGCTGTTTCGGGCCAAAGGCGGCGGCCGGATGGGCGACCTGCACGGCCTGACGCCGTCCCGCCTGGCCATGCTGCCCGGCACCACCCACATCGGGATGATGCAGCGGGTGGACTGGCTGGTGCCGATGATTACCGACTTTCTGGATTCTGACCTGAATCCGACCCCGCCCACGTTTTAATACCCAGGCAGCGGCGGGAATTGGCAGGAAGTAAGGCGAGGCTTGCTGGCGAGTTACGCTTTCTACCGGAAGGGCCAGCTCAGGCTGCTCGACTCGTTGCCGTGGCGCCCGGCCGGCTAGCCGGCGTTTGCTTCCTGCGCCAGGGCCGCTTCTTCCCACCTTGCCCCTTCGGCCACGGCCAGCGCCAGCCACTGGCGCAGCAGCGCCGGGCTGGTGCAGCAACTCATCAGCCGCTGGGCCTGCTGCCGGCGCTCGGCGGTGAAGGCGGGATGCTGCAGAATGCAGCGCAACTCTGCGCGAAGCGCGTCCAGTTCAGAGCTGCACCGGGTCACGGGGGCGGTGGGCAAAGCATGCTTAACCGGCATGGGCAAAGGGATTAGGCAGGAAGGAAAACCAGCAGGCTACTTATCCACGCCGCCGCCCGATAGCTGAGCGGCGGCATGGGGAAGTGGTTAGCGCATCAGGGCCGACTTCATCAGCAGTACCGGGCCGGCTACGACATCAATAGGGGCGTAATGCTCCAACGGGTAGGTTTCAAACCAGGCGGCCGTGGCCAGCGGGTTAATGGGGCGCCGGCGGTCCTTGCCCTCGTCGTCAAATACCAGGATATACCCTGCGTAGGGGCCGTGCTGCGGGCAATGCACGTCGATGTAATGGGCTTCTAGCGCCGCGCACAGCTGGGCTAGGCCAAACGTCTTGCGGCCTCTTTCGGGTCGTACCTCCCGGATGCTGCCGTCTACGCCCAGCAGCATGGCCGCCCCATCGGCGGGACGCATGGCCGCGTGCTGAGCCTGGAAATGCTCGCCCAAGGCCTGCCGCGTGGCGTACTGGCTACCTCCGACTACCTGCAGCGGGTCCCGGTCATAGGTAGTAGTGGGGAAAAGCTTACCCGTCGTGCCGCACAAGGCCACAATCCGGGTGGGCTGGCCGGGGCGGGTATAGAGGAACAGGCGGGGCGGGAGCGGAAAACTAGCCCCCCCAGGCTTTACCAGCTCCGTGCCGTGCAGGCTAAAAAGCAGGGGATTGGCAGTACTTACGTGCGGTCGTTTTTCCATAATACAAAGCTGATTTTGTGTCACTTGCTTCTGAATTATAAACGAAATTCAAACCCCGCACGTTCTCTTTTTGGCTCTTATTTTATATCATTTTGCTCTTTTTCATTCAACCTTCTTTACCCCACTGCCCACCCTGGCCCAGGCAGGAAAAAAGCGCAACGACGAAGCTTCGCCGTTGCGCTTGAAAAGAAGCTTCCGCATTCAGGCTTCCCCTAGGTCCGGCGCGAGCGGCGTCCCGGAAACCGGCAGGCGCCGGCGAGGGGTGCGGCTCGTGCCAGTCACTGCTTCCAGTGGCGGCTCAAACCAGTCGCGGTACGCCGTGGTGAGCCGGTCGGCCACAATGGCCAGGCGCTGCTGCTCGCCGGCGCGCAGCACCCAGATGTGGGCAGTGCCGCAGCCGACCACATAGTCGGCGCCCAGCAGCTTTTTCACCGCCCCCGCCAGTTCGCGCAAATCGGTGGTGTGGGTATGGGCTTGCACGTGGCGGCGCACGACCAGCAGGGCACGCTTCTCGGCCGCGCTTGCGGGCTGCTGCTCAATCGCCAGGTAGGCCTGCTGCGGCGGAAACGGGTCTTGGAGTGAGGTTGCTTTTGTCATCTGGTTCATGGCAGGGAACAAAGGGAGAAATAAAAGCGGCTTATTTCGGGTCCAGGTAACGGATGTGTCGGAAGCCAGCCAGCAGCCGGGCGGTGGCAAAGGCTTCGGCAAAGCGGCCGCGCTGGTAGTCGGCGTGCAGCTGGCCCACGTGGGCAAACTCGTAGGCCAAGCCGGTATGGCCCATGGGCTGCAAAAAGGCGTCGGCCTCTTCGGCGCTGAAGCCGCTCAGGTCGCGGCCATCGCTGAGCAGCACCTGCACGCCGGGCCGCTGGCCCGGGCCGCGCTCGTACACTTCGTAAATCAGGCCCACGGCCTGCTCGCGGGGGTACAGCACGGCCTCGCCGACGGTTAAATTCTGGGGAGTAGTCATAACGGGAAGGGGTAAGGGAGCTATGCAAGAGGTTCAGAGCAACAGCAGCGCAAACTGCCCGCCGTGGTCTTCGCGGGTGGCGCGCACGGCCTCGCGGGCAATGGGCCGCAGGGCTTTGACCAGCGCTTCCAGCACCTGGAAATCGTCCAGCGTGGCCACACCCAGCTGCAGGCGCTCGGCCACTTCCAGCGTGAGGCCTTCGCTGCTCAGGCCGTAGCCGCGCTGCTGCATATCGGTTTCCACGTCGGTCAAGGCTTCGGCCACCCGGGCGCGGTAGCGGTTCCAAGTGGCGTCCCCGAAAACGGGGCATCGCTGGCATTCATGGGCAATAGGGAAGGAAAGGGTGAAACGAAAGCCGGGATGCGGGCCGCTGCTTCCAGCGGCCCGCGGCCCCGACTTAGGCGGCGGCCAGCCAGCTGAGTTCCGCTTCCCGGTACTGCTGGCTTACCTCGTCCTCGGGTACCAGCTCCAGCACGGGGGTAGGAGCGGGGGCCGGCAGAGCCGGCTGCTCCTCCTCCACCACGCCCAGAATCAGCTTGGCGGCGCGCTGGGCCTTGCTGGCGGCCTGCAGCACCAGCTTCTTGTCATTTTTCAGCCGCTCCAGCCACGTCTGGATGTAGGCCACGGCATTGGTTTCGGTCTGCTCGGTATCAAGACCGGCGGCCGCGCACAGAAACGAGGCGCCCATCTCGGCCGTCAGCTCCTCGCGGGCGTAGCTGGCCGAAAGCTTGCCCTCCCCAGCGGTCAGGTCCGGGCGGGCCAGCCGGGAAGCGTGGCCGGTGCTGTGGGTCAGCTCGTGAAACCGGGTGGCGTAGTAGCCTTCGCCCTTGGTGAAGGTATCCCGCGCCGGCATGTTCACCATGTCCAGCGCCGGGGAGTAATAGGCGCGCTGGTGCAGGTGCTCAATGGCGGGGCGTCCCTCCCAGTTGCTCACGATGGCTTCGGCTGCTTCAATCGGGGTGTGGGCGTGGCGCTCCACTGCGGGCAGGTCAAACTCGATGCCCTCAATATCTTCCACCGAAAACACGGTGTAGTATTTCAGGAAAGGCAATTTCTCTTCCTTACCGGTCTGCTCGTTCTCGCGCACCGACACGTTGTAGTATACGACCGGATGCCCTTTGGCCCCCTTGCGCACGTTGCCGCCCAATGCCAACGCCTGCTTGAAAGTCAGGAAAAAGGGCAATGCCCCGCTGAAGTGCAGCAGAAAAGCGTTGATGCCCGAGTAAGCTGCGCCCGTGGCGTAGTTGCGGGGCAGTCCATAGACGGCAGACCACGGCTTGCGCCACGGAATCACGCCGCCTTCAAGGGCCGCCACAATCCGGTAAGTGACTATCTGGTACACATCAGGGCGGGGAGTAGCGGCATTGGCAGCTTTACGGGTGGTGGTCTTGCGGGCATTTTTCATAATAAAGCGCTGTTTTTGTGAGCGTTTGCTATACCTATTAAACGAAAACAGCCACTCCAAAGTTTACATTTTGCTCTTTATTTAATGTCTTTTTGCTCTTTTCATTCAACCTTCTTTCCCCACTGCCCCCTCTTGGACGGGCTTTAAATCACTGCTACTTTTAACTGGTCAGCGCTGATGCTGACGGGTTGAAAAACCACTTTTTATAAGCGTGGAAGCCCCTGCGCGGGCCTGGGTTTGGACAGGCTGGCTTAGGGGGTAGCGCGGGTGATTTGGACAGTGCATATCCTTTTTCAGGCACGGCACTGAACTGCCTCAGCTATTATTTTTAGCTAAATCAATACTAATTTTATTAGTAGCGCGTATTATTGCGGACACGCCTACTCTATGCCACCCCATGCGCAACGTCGAATTAATCCCGGTCCACGATTCCCAAACCCCGTTTTTACTCCCGCTTTTCAGCTGCTCGGTGTCGGCCGGCTTTCCGTCGCCGGCTTCCGATTACACCGATGAGCTCTTCGACCTCAACCGCTTGCTGCTGCGCCACCCGGACGCCACCTACCTGGTGCGGGTGAGCGGAGAGAGCATGAAAAACGCTGAGATTCACGAAGGCGACCTGCTGGCTGTGGACAAGCAGATGGAGGCCGACCACAACCACATCGTGGTGGCCGTGGTCGACGGCGAGTGCACCGTCAAGCGCCTAGTCTGCGAGCACGGCACCTGGTGGCTCAAGCCGGAAAACCCCGACTATAAGCCCTGGGAGATTCACGACGCCGGCGCGGTGAAGATTTGGGGCGTGGTGACCCACGTGCTCCACGAGCTGATTCCCGGCAAACTGGCGGCCCTGCTGCGCACCCGCGACTAGCTTATGTATGCCTTAGTAGACTGCAACAACTTCTACGTCAGCTGCGAGCGGGTTTTTCAGCCCCGGCTTGAAGGCCGACCCGTGGTCATTTTGTCAAATAATGATGGCTGTTTGGTATCCCGTAGTGCCGAAGCCAAGGCCCTGGGCCTGCAGATGGGCGACCCATACTTCCAAGTGAAGCCCCTGCTGCTGCAGCACAACGTGGCCGTGTTTTCCAGCAACTACGCGCTGTACGGCGACATGTCGCGCCGGGTAATGTGGTACCTGAGCCAGGTGGCGCCGGCCGTGGAAGTGTACTCCATTGACGAGGCCTTTCTGGATTTGCACGGCATGGAGCACTTTGTGGTGAGAAGCCTGGACAGCTTCGCTCGCGACATCCGGGCTAACGTGCTGGCCCGCACCGGCATTCCGACCTGCGTGGGCATCGCGCCCACCAAAACGCTGGCCAAGCTGGCCAACCGCCTAGCTAAGAAGAACCCGGCCATGGGCGGGGTGTGCTACCTTGACACGGCCGAGCGCCGCCGCTGGGCTTTAGAGCAGGTAGCCGTCGAAGACGTCTGGGGCATCGGCCGGCAGTACGCCCAGAAGCTCTACGCCGCCGGCATCACCACGGCGGTAGGGCTGGCCGGCTGCTCGGAGGCCTTTGCCCGCAAGCACCTGGGCGGCGTGGTGGGCGCCCGGCTCGTGCGGGAGCTGCAGGGCTTCCCCTGCCAGAGGCTGGCCCCGAGCGAAGACGGCACCCTGTCCCGGCGCAGTCTGTGCTGCTCGCGCACCTTCGGCCGGCCGCTGACCGACTTCCCCGACGTGACGGGCGCGGTCAGCGCGTTTGTCTCCCGGGCCGCCGAAAAGCTGCGCCGGCAGGGCGACGCGGCCCACCTGCTCACCGTGTTTCTCAGCAAAAGCCGCTACGGGCTGGAAGCACCGCCGTACTCCGCCTCGGCGGTGCTCACGCTGCCGATGGCCACCAACGACACGGTGGAACTGGTGCGCTTCGCCCGGGCGGCCCTGAAGAAACTCTGGCAGCCGGGCAACCGCTACACTAAGGCGGGCGTGATACTCGATGGCCTGGAGCCAGAGGGAAAAACCCAACTCACGCTGTTTGAAGCCGCGCCGGTGTCGGAGAAAAGGGCCAAGCTCATGGCCGAGCTCGACGCGCTAAACCGTCGCTTTGGTAAAGGCACGGTGAAACTCGCTTCGCTGATACTGCCTCCTGGGCAGCTTCGGGCACCCTGGGAGGGGCAGGCGCAGTGGCGCACGCCCCAATACACCACCCGGCTGGAAGACCTGCTGCTGGTGAGCTGATACAGCGCATCGGCCAACCCTAGGCTACCAGAGCAGCAAAGTGGCCGCCGAGCCACGCCTCTGAAGCAACCTTAATTATTAACCATAGAAACCTAAGCAGGGTCAAAGGCAGCCTCAGCAGGTAACTGTCTCTGGTTTGGACAATGTGCTTCCAGAGAATGACCTCCTAACGCCCTTTTGTTTGAATTCCATACTAACCCCTTTGAATGTCGTTATCACCCCTTGCCTGGGGTGAAGGACCTTTGTAATGTCATTAGGTAGCATCTACGGCTGCCTACTAACACACTGAGTATACGCGCCATTTTTTGACGCCAAAGCTCGGTGAGACCGAACAAAGTCTTCGATAAAAGAGGTTATGAAAGAATTCACAAACAGCCTTGAGCTCGCCCCAAAACCTGCCTGGAACGCGGTGTTTGCCATGGCCCTGGGGGTAGCGGGCCTTATTACATCCGAGTTTTTGCCCGTCAGCCTGCTGACGCCGATGGCCCGCGACCTAGCCGTATCGGAAGGAGTGGCTGGACAAGCCATCTCCGTCACGGCTGTCGTGGCCATGCTGGCCAGCCTGCTCATCGCCGTGGTGACCCGGCGCCTGGACCGCCGCTGGGTGCTGCTCTCCTTTTCGGTGCTGCAGGTCTTGTCCAATGCCCTGGTGGCCTTTGCGCCCAATTTCCTGGTCCTCACCATCGGCCGGATTCTGCTGGGAGTCGCCATTGGTGGTTTCTGGGCCATGTCGGCAGCCGTGGCCATGCGACTGGTGCCAGCGAAAGACGTCCCGAAGGCCTTGTCCACCATTTTCGGGGCCGTATCGGTGGCCACGGTGGTGGCCGCGCCACTGGGCAGCTTCTTAGGGGGGCTGCTGGGCTGGCGCCTGGTGTTTGAGCTGGCCGCCGGGCTGGGGGTGCTGTCTTTTGTTTGGCAAGCCTTAACCTTGCCCACCCTGGCGCCCGAGCAGCCAACAGGCTTGCGCACGCTACTACTCGTGCTGCAACGGCGCAGTGTCTGGCCCGGGATGCTAGCCAATCTGTTCGTGTTCATGGGCTACGCCACGTTCTTTACCTACTTACGTCCGTTTCTGGAAACCGTAACTGGCATTAATGTCAATACTTTAACCACGGTGCTGCTCGGGTTCGGACTGGCCAACCTGGCAGGCACGGTGCTAGCGAGGCATCTGTTGACCCGCAACCTGGGCCGCTCTCTGGTGCTCATGCCACTGCTGATGGGCTTGGTGGTAGCGGGGCTAGTACTGTTTGGCCGGCAGCCGGTAGTAGCCTCCTTACTGGTGGCCTTCTGGGGGATGACATTTGGGGTAGTGCAGGTAGGCTGGCCCACCTGGCTCACGCGCACGCTGCCCGACGAGGCCGAAAGCGGCGGGGGCCTGCAAGTGGCCACCACGCAGCTGGCCATTACCATCGGCGCGGCTGTGGGTGGGCTGCTCTTTGACCAAACGGGCGCGGTTGGGGTGTATGTCGGCAGCAGCGTCATTACCCTGCTAGCCGCCCTGGTGGCGCTGCTGGCTTTCCGGGCAACAGCTAAGTCCCCGGTGGAAACGCTTGAACCGGCTGAGCAAGTAGTAGTCATTCACTAAGCGTGAATTGCACTACCGCTCCTCCTAAGTCTATTCGCAAGCCAGTACCTCGCGTTGGTTCTGTAGCTGTCCGGGGGCTGCCATGCCCACTTGGATTCTGTCAAAAGCTGCTTTAACACGTCTTGCTTTCCTTATTCTGCCGAACGCATGACTAAGCAAAGTCACCTGCTCACCTAGGAGCCGGTCGGGAACGCCACCCCGGTAAGGCGGGCAAACTCCGCCACTAGCTGCTCCTGCAGCGCTACCTCCGTTGCCTTCGGTTGGGCGTGGCTGGGGCGTCGATGGTGCAGGTACTGGCCCGTGATGCAGGCCCTGGGGTCGGTACCGGCGGCCAGCCAGACCTGGGTATCAAATCCCGCGGCGAGGCTGTCAGGGGCTCCGTCTCCACCCATTTTGGTGGGTACCCAGCCGGGGTCCACCGCGTTGGCCAGCACCCCGGGCCACTGCCGGGCCACAGCCAGGGCCAGCAGCAGGTCGTGCAGTTTGGAGTCGCAGTAGGCCTGCGTGGTGTTCCAGGGCCGCTGCTCCCACGTCAGGTCGCGCAGGCTGGCGTCGCCCTGGCGGTGCATGCCTGAGCTAAGGTACACCAGCCGGTCAGGAGGCGTAATCAGGCACGTGAGCACGTAGGGCGCCAACGAGTTCACGGCCAGCACCGGCGGCAGGCCATCCGCCGTGCGGGCGAGCCGGGGCACCTGATAGACGCCCGCATTGTGGATGACAGCGTCGAAGCGCCCAAGCTGATTGGCCTGCTCGGCTACCTCGTGCATGCCGGCGAGGGTCGAGAGGTCACCGTGCACGGCAGCTTCGGCCTCGGGTACAGCGGCCAGCGCTTCCTGCGCCCGGTCGGCGTTGCGGCCGTGCAGCACGAGTTGATGACCCTGCTCAGTGAGCTCGCGGGCCGCTAGCTGGCCCAAGCCATCAGCCGAGCCCGTGATGAAAATACGCGCCATGGAAGTTGCGGAAAGCAGATGCTGAGAAACGAATACCTCAACGCACAGGGCATGGTATGGTTTCTTCCAAGGCAATAGGCTGGGGCGTAATTGTCCCTGCCCAATGACCAGGGAAAAGCCTACCGGTCGGAGGCGCTCGGCTCGTCTTTAGCCGCCCGGCTTACGGCCTGATTCGCGCGCCTGTAGAACCGCTCATGCGCCCCGTGTCCAATGGCTGAGCCCCTTGGAAGTAATGCCGGCAATCATTAGCGCTTGTGAGCTAGCAACGCCTTTGAAATTCTTACTTACTGCTTTGATTGTCATTACAAACCGGGGCCTAGACCGGCGGAAATTTGTGCTGGATAATCGGGGAAGGAAGAAGTAACGCTTTCCTTTTAGGACGAGCAGGCCGGTTCGGGGCAGATACTCCGGCAGAAGTGATTACGGCTCTGCAGTCCAACAACGCAATTCGGGCGCAAGCCCTTTCGAGAAAATGAAAAAACCAACCATTTGGGCCGTTGCGCTACTGCTGGTAGTGGGACAGGCCTGTACCCAGAAAGAAAAAACAAAAGCAATGCAACCGAACGAACAAGCCGGCCACTACACCTTTCCTTTAAGCGAGAAGGTTACGCGCCAAAAAGTAAGCTACAAAAACCGCTACGGCCTCACCTTATCGGCCGATTTGTATCTGCCCAAAAACCGGGGCACGGAGCCATTGGCAGCGCTGGCTATCAGCGGGCCGTTTGGGGCGGTGAAAGAACAATCCTCCGGCCTCTACGCCCAAACCATGGCCGAGCGGGGCTTTGTGACGCTCGCCTTCGACCCCTCCTACACGGGAGAAAGCGGCGGCGAACCCCGCAACGTGGCCTCGCCCGACATCAATACCGAAGACTTCAGTGCCGCCGTGGACTTTCTGGGCCTGCAGCCCGGGGTCGACCGCACCCGCGTCGGCATCATTGGCATCTGTGGCTGGGCGGGCATGGCGCTGAATGCGGCGGCCGTGGACAAACGCATCAAAGCGGTGGCCACCACCAGCATGTATGACATGACCCGGATTATGGCCAAAGGATATTTTGACTCTCAGACCCTGGAACAGCGCACACAGCTGCTGGAGCATCTGAGCCAGCAGCGCTGGGCCGACGCGGAAAAGAGTGCCCCGGCGCCCTCCCCCACGGGGCTGCCCGAAAAGCTGCAAGGCAACGAACCGCAGTTCGTGGTGGATTACTGGAATTATTATAAAACACCCCGGGGCTTCCACCCCAATTCGATTAACTCAAACGGCCGCTGGACCGCTACCACTCCGCTGTCCTTCATGAACATGCCGCTGCTGACCTACATCAAAGAAATTGCCCCTCGTCCGGTGTTGCTGATTGCCGGCGAAAAAGCTCACTCTCGCTACCTGAGCGAAGATGCCTACAAAGCCGCCGCCGAGCCGAAGGAGCTGGTTATCATTCCCGGCGCCAGCCACGTAGATTTGTACGACCAACTTCAAGTCATTCCCTTCGACAAACTGACGACCTTCTTCACCGAGCATCTGAAGTAAGCTGGGCATTAATTGAAGAGCAAGAAAGGGAGGCACTAAAAAGTGCCTCCCTTTCTTGTGTTTAGCCGTGGGCAATAAACGGGTAGCTAGGCCACCCAGGAGGGAGAAGTAGGGGTATGATGGCTACTGGCCAGTACCGGATTCAAGGCATAATCAAGAAGCAGTACCTGCTCACCACCATTCATTGAAAAGTGAAACCAGCGTTTGCGTCCCATAGAATGCCCCTTTTAAGCGTGAAAAATTCGCTTGAATGGGGCTTTTCAGGTGATAAAAGTACTGGCCGCCAGCGGTACATGCACGGTGCCGGCCCGCTGCCGCAGCGGCTGGGCCTGCCGGCCGCTGCGCTGGGCCTGAATCTCGGCTACGATGCACAAGGCAATTTCTTCGGGCGTCTCGCTCCCCAAATCCAGGCCGATGGGGCTGTGCAGTCGCTCACGCAACTGCTCTACCAGGTTTCTTGGCGAAGTATTTAATTCATCAAGCAGCCGCTGGGCCTTCTGGCGGGGCCCGAGCAGACCGATGTAGGGAGCGGGGGAGCCTAGTAGGGCTTGCAGAGCGGCTAGGTCGTAGGCGTAGTTGTGGCTGAGCAGCACGTGGTAGGCTAGCGGGTCGGGCACCTCCGTTTCCAGCTCACGCACGGGCACGATGCGCACCGCGGCAGCCTCGGGAAAGCGGGCGGTGGTAGCCAGATTCGGCCGGCCATCCACCACGGTAATGTGCCAGCCCAGCGCAGCTCCCAGGTGCACCAAGGGCTGCGCGTCGTTGCCGGCCCCGTAGACCACCAGGCGCAGCGGGGGCGCCAGCACTTCCAGCAAGGCCCGCACCGGGCCGGCCTCTGTATTCAGGTCGAAGATTCGTGACTGACCTTGCGTCAGGGTGTCGTAAGCCGCGACGGCCAGCGGCGACGCCAGGGCGGGCTCACCCCGCACCACGCCCGTTTCGGTGAGCAGCAGGCGCTGGCCCACGGCCGCTTTCGGGCCGGTAGCGTCCGTTTCAAACACGGTGGCCAACACGACCGGCGTTGGGTGCTGCGCGAAGCCACGCAGGATTTCAAGCGGGTTATTGGAGTCTTGAAAATCCAGCGGCTCCAGCAGGATACGCACCACACCCTGGCAGCCAGGCCCGAGGCCGTGGCGCGGGTCGTCCTCGTCGCGGGTGTCGTAGGTGACCAGGGCGGGTTCGCCCTGAAAGATGGTCCGCCGCGCCCGCTGCCGGGCGTCGCCTTCCAGGCAGCCCCCGCTGATGGCGCCGGTCAGCTGCCCGTCGTCGGTGACGAGCATACGGGCCCCGGGCCGGCGGTAAGCCGAGCCCAGCACCTCCACCACGGTGGCCAGGGCGCAGGGACGCTGGGTCGCCCGGTGCTGGTCGTAAGCCAGGAAGAGGCGTTGGAGCTCCGTCATTTTTTAACTGCTTGATGAACGGTAAATGCGTAGCTGGCCCTAGCCCTTGCCGCCACGCAGAGTCAGCAATTCGGGCGGGTTGTCAGTCAGGACCCTGCTAGTCAAGCCAGTCGCCGTGCTGCATCAGCTGGGCGAAGAATTCCGCGTACAGCTGCCGCCACAGGGGCGCCGCGGCCCTGTTCAGCACGAGCTGCGCCACCCGCAGGTCTTCCAGCTGCTCGGCGGAGAACCTGATATTGAAATGCTGCTCGACCTGCAGCAGCAACTCCACGAAGTCAAGCGCACTGAGACCGAAATCAGGCCGTCCGGCTGACGGAGGCGGCTCATTTGTGTCGGGTGGCAATAAGCGCACGGCCAGCTGCCCGATTGTGTCCCGCCAACTGGTTGCTCGCATGTACACGTTACCGTAAGTGAAGGCACAGCAGCCGACGACCGGGCACTGGCGCGAGTTGTCGTGGCTGAAACAATGGCACCCTAAAAGTTGGCCCCTGCCCATATGTATAATGGGGCAGGGGTCAGGGGTCAGCTCGCTTGGTGCAGCGGGGCTGCGTTAGGGCTGCACCTCAAACGTGACCGTCACATTGTCCCGCCCGAGGGCCGCGGCCAGCCCGCTTGGGTTGTCCACCCGGCCCATGCGGGTGTAGCGGTAGGAGGTGGAAAACGACTCGTAGAACAGCACCAGCGTGGCCGTGCCGTAGAGCAGCAGGTCGCCCGCTTGAATGGTGCCAGGATTGACGGCGTTGGTGGGCAGGCTCTGGGGCAAGTCGTAGTACTTCTCGTTGCCGTTCAGCTCCACCATCGAAATGGTCAGGGGCAGCCGGGCCACGAAGGCAGTGGTGGTCGGATTGTCGAACAGCGTCGCGGTGAACGTGTCCGCACCAACGCGGATGCGAAGTTTAGTGTTCATGGCAGGCAGGGTGGAGGGGTCTGGTCCGGGATTATCACTCTTGCAAGCCCCGGTTACCACCAGAACCAGCAGCAGCAGCCAGAGGAGAGAGATACGTTTCATGTCTTTCAGGGCACTTAGAGCGTGGCAATGTCAATCACGAAACGGTAGCGCACGTCGCCCTTTACCATGCGCTCGTAGGCCTCGTTGATGTCTTTAATGTTGATGAGTTCGATGTCGGACACGATGTTGTGCTCGGCACAGAAGTCCAGCATCTCCTGCGTTTCCTTGATGCCGCCGATGCTGGAGCCGGCCACGCTCTTGCGGCCCATCACTACCGAAAAGGCTGGCAGCTGGAGGGGCTCGGTCGGCAGGCCGACGATGATGTGCGTGCCGTCGGTTTTGAGCAGCCCGAGGTACTGGTTCACGTCGTGCGGGGCCGATACGGTGTCGAGAATGAAGTCAAAGGAGCCCTGTACGGCCTTCACCTGCGCTTCGTCCTTGGTTACCACAAAGTGGTGGGCACCCAGGGCTTTGGCCGCTTCTTCCTTGTCGGGCGAGGTGCTCAGCACCGTCACTTCCGCGCCGAAGGCCACGCCAAACTTGACCGCCATGTGACCCAGGCCGCCCAGGCCCAGTACGGCCAACTTATGGCCGGGACCCACCTTCCAGTGGCGCAGCGGCGAATAAGTCGTGATGCCGGCGCACAGCAACGGGGCTACGGCGGCCAAATCTAGCTTGTCGGACACGCTCACCACGAACTCCTCACGCACCACAATGGTGGTAGAGTAGCCGCCGTAGGTGGGGTTGCCGCTGCGGTCGAGGGAGTTGTAGGTGCCGGTCGAGCCTTCCAGGCAGTACTGTTCCAGGTCGGCCTGGCAATTGGCGCAGTGTTGGCAGGAGTCGACCAGACAGCCTACGCCGGCCAGGTCGCCCACTTTGAACTTCTTGACATGGTCCCCCACCTGGCTGATGCGGCCCACGATTTCGTGGCCGGGTACCATCGGGAAGATGCCGGGAAACCATTCATTCTTAATCTGGTGCAGGTCGGAGTGACACACGCCGCAATAGGCTATTTCAATGCGCACGTCGTGCGGACCCACCTCGCGGTGCTCGAAGGTCCAGGGGGCGAGGTCAGTTTCGGGGCTTTGCGCTGCGTAGGCTTTGGTCTGAATCATAAAACTAGGGGAAGTGGATGCGGTGGATGAGTAGCACAAAGCTACCGCCGGCCTTAACCGGCACTCTTACAGCATTCAACGGGATATGTATGCTTTTCAAAGAGACCGGCTACACGGGTTGCCGCATGGCCGCCAGCACCTTATCAGGGGTGATGGGCAGGTCGCGCAGGCGGCGGCCGGTGGCGTGGAAAATGGCATTGCCCACGGCGGCCGCCGTACCCACGATGGCAATTTCGCCGATGCCCTTCACCCCTAGCGCGTTGATATAGGGGTCATGTTCATCGATGAATTCTACAGTCATGTCCGGGATGTCGGCATTGACGGGCACGTGGTAGTCGGCCAGGTTCGGGTTGGTGTAGCGGGCCAGGTGGGGGTCGCGCACTGCTTGCTCCATCAGCGCCGCGCCGATGCCCATGGTAGCCCCGCCAATGACCTGCGAGCGGGCCGTTTTAGGATTCAGGATGCGCCCGCCGGCCACCACGCTCACCCACTTGGTCACGCGCACCGTGCCCAGCTCGGGGTCCACGCGCACCTCGCAGAAGTGTGCTCCGAACGAGTGCATAGCATGACCGCTGTGGTCTTCTTTGCCCGCGTCGTCGGATTTGGAATTGGCCGCGGGGCGGGCCTGGGCCGACTCGTAGCCCGCGCCGTAGTGGCCCTGGCCGAAGCCTTCCAGGTCAGTCAGGTTGCCGCGCTTCATCAGGGCGGCAAAATCCTCCCCTTTGCCAGGGTTGGCTTTAAGTTGCAGGCGGCCTTTCACAACTTCCACTTCGGTCGGCTTGGCCTTGAATAGGGGCGACTTGGCGTCTACCACGGCCATCTTGGTGAGCTTTTGCCACAAATCCTGTGAGGCCGTGTACACCGACGACGAGAAGGTGCCGGCGCCCATCGAGCCGCCCGAAATGTTGGTAGTGGGCAGCACCGAGTCGCCCAGCTCGAAGCGCACCTTGTCGGGCGCGATACCGAGGCAGTCGGCCGCCACCTGGGTGATGACGGTGTAGGTGCCCGTACCTAAGTCAGTAGCTGCTACCTGCACCACGGCGTGGCCGTCGGCGTAAAGGCGCACGCGGGCGTTGCCCTGCGAGTTGTTGACCGGGTAGGTGGCCGTGGCCATGCCCCAGCCTACGAGGTATTTGCCGTCCCGGGTCAGGCCGTTTTTGGGGTTGCGCTTGCTCCAGCCAAACAGTGCGGCCCCGCGCTGGTAGCACTGCTTCAGGCTTTTGCTGCTCCAGGGCTGGCCGGTGCTGGGGTCTTTGTCGGCGTGGTTGAGCAGGCGAATCTGGATAGGGTCGATGCCGAGCTGGTAGGCCAAATCGTCCAGCGAGCTTTCCAGCGCAAACGAGCCAGGTGCTTCGCCGGGGGCGCGCATCCAGGTGGGCGTCATCACGTTGGCCTTGGCCAGCTTGGTGATGGCTTCGAAGTTGGGGCACTGGTAAAGCATGCCCATGAACTTGCTGTTGGTTTCGGCGTAGTCGTCCCACTGCGAGGTGGTGGACGTCTTTTCGTGCAGCAGGGCCAGCAGCTTGCCTTCTTTGGTGGCGCCCAAGCGCAGGGTCTGCTCCTGGTCTTCGCGGTGGCCGACGCTGGTAAACATCTGCGGGCGCGTGAGCACCAGCTTCACGGGCCGGCCCACGGCCTTGGCCGTCAAAGCCGTCAGGACACTGTGCGGCCAAATGGGGCCTTTGCAGCCGAAGCCGCCCCCCAGGTACTTGGTTATCACCCGCACCTGCTCCATGGGCAAGCCCAGGAAGCCGCTCAGGGCGCGCTGCTGCCACGATACGCCTTGCGTGGCATCGTAGACCGTGAGGCGGTCGGCGGCCTCCCAGTGGGCGATGGTGGCGCTCGGCTCCATCGGGTTGTGGTGGTTGGTGGCGTGGGTGTAGGTGGCCGTCACCTGTGCCGGCGCGGCCGCGAAGGCCGCGGCCGCCTTGCCGCGGCGCTTGGTGCCCTCGGCATCCGCATCGGGCTTGCCGCCCGGGTTGAACAGCTGCGCTTTGGCGTCCTGGTACGAGGCAACAGGCGCTTCCGGGGTAACGGTCACGCGCAGCTTGGCGGCGGCGTGCTGGGCGTGCTCCAGCGTGTCGGCCACCACGATGGCCACGGGCTGGCCAGCGTAGAACACTTGGTCCGATTGCAGCGGCATAAACGTCATCTGAATCGACGGGCCGATGGCTTCTTTGCCTTCCTTGGTTTCGCCCGTCAGCACCGGCTTGGGCAGGTTCTGGTGGGTGAAGATGGCCAGTACCCCCGGCTCGCGCTGGGCCGCGCTGCTGTCGAAGCCCGTCACGCGCCCCTTGGCCACGTCGCTGGTTTTGATGACGGCGTGCACCAGGCCGGGCAGGTGGTTGAATTCGGCCGAGTACTTGGCGGCGCCCGTCACCTTGGCCCGGCCATCGACCCGGCTCAGTGGCTGGCCAACGGCGACCGTTTGGGGGGGAGTTTCGAAAAAGGCGGGTTCGCTATTCATAAAGAACGACTGGCTGGGTAAGTAGAAGAAAGCAACAGCGAGACGCTAGGCGCCGGCCACCTGCTGCAAGGCGCGCACGAGCGTATTCTGCGCCAGCTCCACCTTGTAGGCGTTGTGCTCGCGGGGCCTGGCCCCTTGCAACGCCGCGGTGGCCGCCGCTTTAAACGTGGCCTCCGTAGCCGGGGCCCCGGTCAGTACCTGCTCGGCTTCGCGGGAACGCCAGGGCTGGGCGCCTACCCCGCCCAGGGCCACCCGGGCCGAGCGGATGGTGCCGCCCTGGACGTCGAGCCCCACCGCCGCCGAGGCCAGCGCGTAGGCGTAGGAAGCCCGCTCGCGCACCTTCAGGTAGGTGGAGCGCTGGGCGTGGGCAGCCGTCGGAATGGTCACCGCCACAATCAGCTCGCCGGCTTCCAGCACGTTTTCTTTTTGGGGCGTGGTGCCCGGCAGCAGATAAAACTCGGTGACCGGCACCTGGCGCTCCTTGCCTTTGGCATTCTCCAGCGTCAGTACGGCATCGAAGGCGGCCAAGGCCACGCTCAGGTCGCCGGGGTAGGCGTTGGCAATGCAGGCGTCGCTGACGCCTAGGATGGCCAGGTTGTGGTTGTCGCCGGTGAGGGCGGGGCAGCCCGAGCCGGGCACGCGCTTGTTGCAGGGAAAGGCCGCGTCGCGGAAGTAGCCGCAGCGGGTGCGCTGCAGGATGTTGCCCCCAATGCTGGCCATGTTCCGCAGCTGCGGCGAGGCTGCCAATAGCAGTGACTGCGATACGGCCGGGTACTGCTGCACCACCAGCGGGTGCTCGCCCACGGCGTTCATGTTCTCCAATGCCCCGATGCGCAGCCCGTTCTTGGTCTGCTCGATGCCCTTGAAAGGCAGCCGGGTGATGTCGACCAGCAGCGGGGGCTCCGCGAGGCCAGCCTTCATTAAATCCAGTAGGGTGGTGCCGCCGGCAATGTAGGCGGCCTGGGGCTGGTCTTTGAGGCGGCCAGTGGCCTCTTTGGCTGTGGCCGCCTGGGTATAGCTGAAATCATTCATGGGCTTAGCCTTTACCTTGTTGTGCCGCCACCTCACGCACGGCGGCCAGGATGTTGGGGTAGGCGCCGCAGCGGCACAGGTTGCCGCTCATCCACTCGCGGGTCTGGCCGTCGGTGGTGGCATGGCCTTCTTTCACGCACGCTACGCCCGACATAATTTGACCGGGCGTGCAGTAGCCACATTGGAAGCCGTCGTGCTTGAGGAAGGCCTCCTGCATGGGGTGGAGCGCATCGCCCTGGGCCAAGCCCTCAATGGTGGTAATCTCCTTGCCCTTCGCCATCACGGCCAGGGTCAGGCAAGAGAGTGTGCGCTGGCCATCGACGTGCACGGTGCAGGCCCCGCACTGGCCGTGGTCACAACCCTTCTTGGTGCCGGTCAGGTCGAGGTACTCGCGCAGGGCGTCGAGCAGACTCACGCGGGGCTCCAGGGTCAGGTTCCTGACCTGGCCATTGATGCGCAGCTGCAAGGGACTGGACCCCGTTACGACCGGGTTGACCGGCGCCAGCTTTTCGGCCAGGGTCTCGGCCTGGCTGGCAATGGGCGAGGCCAGGGCAAAGCCCAGGATGCCCCCGGCTTGCTGCATGAACGTGCGGCGCGAACCATCAACCGGCCGCGACGCTTCCGGTTGGGCGTCAGGAAATGAATCAGACATGGGAGATGGGGACTATGTGACAGGAAGAACTCGCTCCAAAACGAATCACGCCAAGGCCGCACAGGGGCTACTTGCCTGACGGTAGTAATTCCACTACTAGTGGCAAGCGTAAGATTATGAGGGTTGTACGGGGGCTATTGGTAAAGGTACCGGCCCCTTACAAGCTGATTTGTACAGGTTTCAAATGGATAAGTACACTTTTCAAAGAATGCTGACCAGCTCTCTCCGTTTCGGTGGCAAGCAGAGCCGTTCGGCCGCCCAGGTCGGGCATTTCCAGCGTTGAACTTAGCGGGCTCGCCGGGGGCTCCCACAAGCAGCACAAAAGGGCTTGTATGCAACGAGTCGGAGTGACTGGCTAACCAGGCGGGGCTGCTTTGGCGTATGAACTGGTTAAGCGGCCCCGGGGCCGCTGCGAACGGCTTACCTGTCTTTATTCAGCATGAAACCGCACGTCATCTGCCACATGATGGCCTCCCTCGACGGCCGCATCATCACCCGTCGCTGGGGCGAGCAGCCCGATACCAGCGCCTACGAAACCACCGCCGCCCACTTCGACGCGCAAGCCTGGCTCTGCGGCCGCGTGACGATGGAGCAGGACTTCACCAAAGGGTTGGCGCCGGCCATTCGCCCCGGTGACACCGTGCCCGACCGCCAGGATTTTGTGGCCGACGCCAAGGCTGCTTCCTTCGCCGTGGCCGTGGATGCCGGCGGCAAGTTGGGCTGGGAGTCGGGCTATATCGACGAAGACCACATCATTGCCGTGCTCAGCGAGCAAGTCAGCGACGAGTACCTAGCTTACCTGCGCCGGCAGGGCGTATCGTACCTTTTCGGCGGGGCTGGCGAGCTGAGCTTCCGCGTGGTGCTCGACAAGCTGGGGCGCTTGTTTCCCATCCGAACCGTGCTGCTGGAAGGCGGCGGCCACCTCAACGGCTCATTGCTTAAGGCCGGGCTGTTAGACGAAGTGAGCTTGCTTCAGTACCCCGTCGTTGACGGGGCCGGCTCGTCTGCCGCCGTGTTTGAGCAGGGTGAGCAGCCGGGCCCGCCCTTCGCACTCGAGCTGCGGCAGGTGGAGCAGTTGGCCGGCGGCCTGGTGTGGCTGCGTTACGACGTTTGCAATCCACGGTAAATTATTGACCCGCTACTCTGCTTAGGCCGTTGCCGCCGGCACGTGCGCGCGGCGGTAGGTGAGCGGCGTGGTGCCGGTATGCTTCTTGAAGAAATTGTTGAAGTAGGTGGGGTAGCCAAAGCCCAGGCTGTAGGCGATTTCGCCCACGCCCCAGCTGGTGTGGGCCAGCAGCAGCTGGGCCTCCGTCACGAGCCGCTCGTTGATGTGGGCGGTAGTGGACTTGCCCGTGACTTCCTTCACCATGGCGTTGAGGTGGTTCACGTGGATGGCCATGCGGTCGGCGTAGTCGCTGGCGGATTTGAGCACGGGCTCGCGCAGCTGGGCCGTGATGGGAAACTGCACCTCCAGCAGGTTCAGAAACAGGGAGGTGATGCGCTCGGCGGCGTTGATGGGCGCGTGCTGGGGCGTAGCCGGCTCCAGCAGGGCCGCTTCGTGGATGATGATGGAGAGCTGGTTGCGCAGCAAATCGTCCTTGTGGGCGTAGCCTGACTCCAGGTCGCGCCGCATGCGGGTGAAGGCGTCGGTGAAGTAGCGGGCCTGCTCGTCGGTGAGGTAGTACACGGGGTTGCCTTCCACCTTGTAGAGCACGGTGTCCTTCAGACTGACGCCGCGCATGGCCGAGTGCAGAAACGACTCGGAGAAGCAGCTGAGGTAGCCCTGCTGCTCGTTGAAGCCCTCGTGCACCTCCCAGGCGTAGGGAATCAGGCGGTTGGTGAACACCAGCGCGGGCCGGTCGATGCGGAAGCTGCGGGTGGCGTAGTGCAGCTCGTTTTCTCCTTCCAGCACCAGCACCACCTTGAACATGTCGCGGCGGTTGAAGTTGCCCATGCCGCAGCGGGCTTCGAACATGGTGAGTACCTCTACATCTTCGCCGATGTGGTAAGGGGAAGGCGGGGAAACGGGGCGGGCTTCGGTCATGGGGTTACTGAGCGCTTTGGCTAACATGCGGCGCTCCTGAGTATCTTTCACAGACGCAGGATGTTTGGGGTTGGTTTCAGCCATGGCGGGAAGACGTTGAAAATTGGAAATCGGCGGCTTCCCGCTTGCCTGCAGGTAGCAGCTAAGGCCCGGATAGTGCAGCAACGAGAGTTGCTACTGCGGCAGCACCTCCAGTGTCGCGGTAACCGGGCCGGCGGTGCGGAAGGCCTCCAGGCCGGCATCCAGTTTTCCCAGCGCGATGAGGCCGGCGGAATACCGGAAGGCGCCGTAAAACAGGGCCAGGTTGCCCCACGGGGCGTAGTAAGTCAGGTCGCCCACCGCGGGCTCGTGCCCGGCGGGGGCGCCCAGCGTGGAGAGCCGGCCGGGCAGGTCGCTGACTTTCTCGGTGGCGGCGTAGTCCTGCTAGGTGAGCGTGAGCGGCAGCAGCGCCAGCAAGTCGCGGGTAGTCGCGTTGTCGTACAGCGTGGCCGATAGCACCTGCGTGCCCACGGTGAGGCGCAATTTCGGCAGTGTGGCGATTGGCATCCGGTATGGATGAGGTTGGCTAGGGCCTTACTTGAAGCTGTTGTATTCCTGGTCGGTCACGGCCCGGCCCCAGTCCACAATGCCTTTCTCGGTATTGACGTTGAGCGAGATGTGCGTCATGCCCTGTTTGGGCGAGGCCCCGTGCCAGTGCTCCACGCCCGGCTGGGCCTGTACCACGTCGCCATGGCGCAGGAGCCGGATGGGCTGGCCCTTTTCCTGGTAGTAACCTAGGCCGTCGGTCACCATTAATATCTGACCCGCGGCGTGCGTGTGCCAGTGCGAGCGGGCGCCGGGCGTAAACGTGACGTTGCTGCTTGCGCAGTTGAACGTATCATCGTTTTTCACCAGCGTGTGCACATACACGACCCCAGTAAACGTGGCGGTCGGGGCCCGCTCCCCCTTTGGAAAGATGGGGCCTGATGCTACGGCCGCGTTGGCAGTGGCCGGCACTTTGGGGGCCGTTTGGGCGTGGGTAAGTAGGCTGAGGCCAACGGCTACCGAAGCCAGAACAAGCGAGATGCGTTTCAAAATGCGGAAAAAAGAAGTTAGGAAATAAGTTACACCGCGTTAAGACTCCAGAGGCGCTAGGCGGATGGTGGCCGCCTGGGCGCGGCTACTTATCATGGCACCCAGGTAGGGACTGCTCGCGTATTTGGCTCGGTACGCGGCATCAATCCGGTCGTTAAGCGGCCCACTGATGGGCTCGAAGACGACTTCCTTGGTTAGGCCAGCGGCATGAATCCGACCGGTTTTATGCAGCACTGCTGCTTGGTACCAACGAGAGGACTGCCCATGGTAGGCGCGCACGTAAAGGGCATCGTCTACCCGCACCGACCAAATCCAGGTCGGCGTGCCGTAGGTGACGCCATCGGCCCGTAGGGGAGAAATATGCAGGTCATCGGCGTCGACGATGACCCGCACCTCTTCTGAGGACAACTGGTGGGTGGGCGTGTTCATGGAGTTGTGGAGCGCTGTATCTACTGAATGGTTTGGCCACCGTCTACTACTAGGGCATGGCCGACCACGAAGGAAGACGCATCGGAGCAGAGCCAGATAACGGCGTTGGCTACTTCTTCGGGCGTGCCCATGCGTCCAATCGGCTCCTGGGCCACTACTTCCGCGCGGCCTGCATCGGTGCCGCCGGTAAAGCGGTCCATCATGGGCGTGTCAATGTAGCCGGGGCACACGGCGTTGATGCGCAGGTTTTGAGGGGCGTAATCGAGGGCTGCCGAGCGGGTTAAGCCGATAACCCCGTGCTTAGCGGCCGTGTAGGCCATGTTCTTGGGGATGCCCACTACGCCAGCACCCGACGAGGTATTCACAATGGCGCCCCCGCCCTGCTGCAGAATGAGCGGAATTTCGTGCTTGAGGCACAGATACATGCCGCGCAGGTTGATGTCGTGAATCCGGTCCCACTCGTCCTCGTCCAGCTCGGCGGGCAGCGCGGCCTGTTGCTCCACGCCGGCATTGTTGAAGGCGTAGTCCAAGCGCCCGAAAGCATCAATGGTCTTGGCCAGGGCAGCTTGCACGTCCTCCGGGCGGGTCACGTCGCAGGTGGCGGCCACGGCCCGGCCCCCTTGCTGCTCAATCAGACGTACCGTTTCCTGGTTGTCCGTTGCAGTAATACCGACCACGGCAACCTGGGCGCCCTCGCGGGCGAAGGCCAGCGCCGTGGCGCGGCCGATGCCGGTGCCAGCCCCGGTGATGAAAGCTGCTTTGCCGGCGAAGATTCCTTGTTGTTTCGTTTCCATAAGAAAGTGAGGTTGTGATAGAAAAATGCGCGGTCTTGGGTTGCCTTGCAAGGCTACACCCGACGCCGCTTTAGTGGCCGGCTTGTACCGAGCCGTAGTGACGATACAGCGTCGTGCCGACCAGCGCGCCCACGGCATAAGCCGCATTAAGCGCGGTCCCGCCCCATGACATGACTTTGCCCGCGAGCTGGGCCCCTAGCCGGGCCAGGCTGCGAGACGAAACGCAACGACAGCCCATAACACAGCCCGGAACTCACGGCTACCAGCACCCCGGGCGAAGAGGGTGGCGAGCCGCTGGTGCGCACGGGAAGCTGCTCACTTAGATGTCGAACTTGGCCTCTCCCAGCCACTTCACAGTGGCCGGGTCGCGATGGTCTAGAAAGAGGCTTTGCTTGGTGTCGAGCGTGGCAATGGCCTGCATATCCTCGGCGCTGAGCTCGAAGTCGAACACGTTGAAGTTCTCGGCAATGCGCTCCGGCCGCACCGACTTCGGAATGGCCACGACCCCGCGTTGCGTAAGCCAACGTAGGATGACCTGGGCCACACTTTTCTCGTACTTGCGCCCGATGCCTCGCAGCAGTTCGTTGGTAAAGATGTCGTTCTTGCCTTCTGCAAAGGGCCCCCAGGATTCTATTTGGACTTTGTTTTCCGCCAGGAACTGCTGCGTTTCTACCTGCTGCTGGAAAGGGTGGGTTTCAATCTGGTTGACGGCCGGCACTACCTGGTGGTGCACCATCAGGTCCATGAGGCGGTCGGGCTGGAAGTTACTGACCCCGATGGACTTGATGCGGCCCTCCTGATACAATTCTTCCATGGCTCGCCACGCCCCGTATACGTCGCCAAAGGGCTGGTGAATCAGATACAAGTCCAGGTAGTCGAGTTCGAGCTTGCGCAGCGACTTCTCGAAGGCTCGCTTAGTGCTGTCGTACCCAGCATCCTGAATCCAAAGCTTGGTGGTGATAAAGAGCTCCTCGCGCGGCACGCCGCTTGTTTTAATAGCTTGTCCCACCGCTTCCTCGTTGCCGTAGGCCGCCGCGGTATCAATCAGCCGGTAGCCAACCCGCAGCGCTTCGGCTACGCTTTGCTCACATTCCACCGCATCCGGCACCTGGAATACGCCAAATCCTAAGAGGGGCATTTCCACCCCATTGTTCAAAACAGTCGTCTGCATAACTCGTGTTGATTTGTAGTGAGAAAGTGAAATTTACTTGGCCGATGCTGCCACGACTCTGGTCAGCACGGCGTGGGCGGCCTCGACCTGTTGCTTGCTCACCGCCGCCTCGCAAAGCCCGATGAGCTGCCGCAACTGCGCCTCCGTCAGGCCAACATGCAGCCCTGCCCCGAGATGGAACTGCAGCATCGGCTCCACGCTACCCAAGCTCACCAGAGCCGCAATGGTGGCCAGCTCCCGCTCCTGAAACGTGAGCACGTCGCGCTCAAAGAGGTCGGCAAACAGGTGCTCTTTCAGAAATACGTCGCTTTCCGGGCTGAAGGCGTTGGCCCCGGTTTTGGGGCCGATTTCGGGCTTGCCGGTGAGTTTTTCCAGGTTTTGCTTGCCCCGCTCGTACTTCGGCGCGGTGCTGGTAATGGGCGAGGCGGCCTTGCCCATCACGTCCTCAATGCCCTGGGCCTTGCGCTCTTCCAGCAGCTGCATCAGGGTGTTGATGCCGCTCAGGCTGCGCGGAAAGCCGCAGTAGGCGTAGAGATGCACCAGCACTTCTTTCTCCTCATTTACGGTCATCCCGGCCTTCAGGCCCTGGGTTAGCGCCTCGTGCAGGCGGGCCTGGTTGCCCGTGGCGGTGTAGGCCGCAATAGTGACCAGGGCTTGTTGTCGGGCAAGCATTGCAGTTGGTTGGGCAGTAGTGTTCATGATGGAAAGCAGTAGCAGGGCGAAAGCCGCGGCGAGATGAAGAGTGCGTTTCATAAACCAGAAGGAAATCAAGGCCAAGCGGGCAACTCGGTTGCTAGCACCCAGCGTCCGGGAACGCGTGCTAGCAGTTGCGTGCGCCCGGCTCAGCAGTTACCTCGCCTTAAGCAGACCCGGTGCGATTCACCAGCTTCTGTTCGGCCTTTAGGACTACACAAAGTTCCGTCAGCATCCTGCCAGGGTAGTAATGACAATCAAAGCAGTTAGTACACATTTCAAAGGATGCTATGTGAATGGAATGCCTCAAGGCTCATCCCCCGCGCAAAGCATTAAGCATAAAGCCGCTGGGGAGCGCCGCCCTCGGCTTCCTGTTCGTCACGTTCAAGTGCATTGCTAAGTCTACCGACCAAAGGAGCGGCTGAAGTTTTGGCCCCCTCGCACCTGCTGTTGTGCCGCCGGCAGCCGGCGGGACTCGTAGTCGAGCAGCGCCTGGACGATATCCGAACCTTGCCGGCGCTCTTCTACGCACTCGGCCAGGGTGGCCGCATCCTGCAAGGCGGCATTGAATCCAGCGGCCGTAATGGGAGTCGTCACGTGGCCCGCATCCCCGACGAGGGCAATCCGGCCGTTGACCAAGCGGTCGGGCACGTACTCGCTGATGGGGATGCCGGTAAGATTGCGGGTTTGGATGCTGTATTGGGTGGCGGCCAGCCAGGGTTGGGGCCAGCGCTGGGCCGCCTGCCGGGTAAGTTCCTGTAAGGTCTGCTCGGGAATGTCCGCGCCGATAAGTGAATGGCGCACCACGTTGCCAGTGACACAACCCAGTTTCCGCAGCAAGTCGTTGCGGGTGTTGTCGTACCAGGCCCAGCCCAGCCGGCGCTGGCCAACGGCGTGCGAGCCCGTGCTGCCGGCCGTGACGGCGCCGAGCAGGAAATCGCCAATGCCGTCGGGCATGGAAACGGCCGGGGCACGCTGCCCGTAGCGATGCTGGGCGGGGATATCCCGCTCCTCGACGATGGCGACCCAAATCAAGTAGCCCGCAAACGTGGCGTCCGGCTTGTGAGGAGCAACCAGCCGGCGTACCGTGCTGCGGTGGCCATCTGCGCCAACGACTAAGTCGGCGGGGAGGGACTCCCCCTGCTCGGTCACCACCCAGGCCACCTCGTCATTCTGCTGAACGGACTGCACGCGCGTATTGTAGCGGACTTCCAGGTTTGGGGTGGCGCTGGCTTCGACGCTCAGGCGGTCGTGCACAGAGGACCACGCCTCGGCCGACCGCACGCCGCCGGAAGCCAGTACGCGCAGGGCAATGGCCGTGACGGTGCGGTCGAGCTCGCCGCTGTCTACCTGCAGCACGGCGCCACTGCGGGGACTGGGACCCGCCCGCTCCAGCAAGGTTACCCGCACTCCCGCCCGCGCCAGGGCCAAGCTGGTCATCAGACCGGCGAGCGAAGCGCCGACGACGATGGCGGAGCCTTGCGGAGATGGCTTCAGTAAGTCAACCGGCGGGTTGAGCAACTGCTCCCGGGCGATATCGAGTGGTGGGCTCGTTTCCATAGATGTAGGTTTTGTGCATTCTGCCATTCCCAAGTTTGAGTTGATTTTCAATCGGGGCAGTTCGTCTGCAGGGCGACTGGTTGCCGGCGTGACGGTTTGCCAGCCAGCATTAGGCTTGCGGGAGGCAGGTCACAGGAGTCAGCCCGTAAAGACAGGCCGCAGGTTTACCAGCTGACTGACCCTGCGGGCAATCAGGGGTTATTAAAAAAGGCTCTGGTTCGATTAGGTGCCGTAGGCTGCGCCAACGTGTTCACCTTCCGTGAATGGCCGGCGCTGCTTAGGCCAGCTCTCGGATTAAAGCTTGCGGCGCGGTCGGCACCGCCAGCTTGTACTAAGACCACTCGTCATACCCTGCCGCCGGAAGTAATACCGGAAGTAGCGGTTAGGGACCGGCTGCTGCAGGCGCACGGCCTCGTGCAACACGAGCTGCAGGTAGCTGCGGACCAACTCCTGCTTAAAGGCATACGTGGTCTGCTGCTCGAGGAGCATTCTTTCAAACAGGAGAGTGAGGTACGCCGCCTGTTCCTCGGGCAGGGGGAAAGAATACGTCCCTTTGTAGTCAAGCAGCGCCCGCGGCACCTCCTGCGGGTGCTGCGCATCCTCGCACTCGCTGACGAAGGCTTCGGTGAACAGGCAGCAGTAGCCGGTTTGGCGAGCGGCGGCTGTTTCCAGGGTACCTATTCCCTGGGGAGCCCCAAACCACAAACGCGTGCTGGTCTGGACCATTTTCTGGTCGGCGCAGTCTAGGTGGCGCGGGCCGGTAAGCAGGTAAATCGTGTACAGGTCGCGTCGGCCACTGGGCTGAACCGGCCCGGTGGCGGTATCAATGGCGTAAACCTTGAACCCTCTCATATAGGTAAGCGGCTCGGTGAAGTGTTCGTAGTGGATGAGCAGCTCGCGGAGCAACTCTCAACTCTCCGGGCACTTCGAATGCAGTATGTCTGAAGTATAGCCACTTACCCTTGGGCCGCCCGGTATTCTTCGTCCGTGACGGGCTGCAGCCAGTCAGCCACGCCCTGGCTGGCACTGGGATTGATGGCCAGATGAGTGAAGATGCTTTCGGCCGTGGCCCCGTGCCAATGCACCACGCCGGGCGCGATGCTCACGGCGTCGCCGGCGCGCAGTAGTTGGGCGGGCTGACCCTTTTCCTGGTAGTAGCCCCAACCCGCGGTGACAACCAGAATCTGCCCGGCCGGGTGCGAGTGCCAGTTGTTGCGGGCGCCCGGCTCAAAGGTTACGTCGCCGACGGTGCAGTCGGTCAGGTTCTCGCCGGCCAGCATGGTGACCCAGGCCGTACCGGTAAAGTATTCGGCCGGGCCGCGCTTCGTGCCGGCGGGCGTGCTGTGGTGGTTGGTGGGCTTGCTCATAATCGTCAGTTAGCTCAGACTCCACTGCGATGCGCGGGAGCTGGCTGTACAAAGGTCTGACAAGCAAGCCCCTGTATAAGTAAGGTTTTCAAAGGAGTTCTTACGAATATCAAACAAGCAGGCAAACTGCTTCCCTGACTGCTGGTTCAAACGAACGCCGCCCGGAAGCCCCTTGCCTGCCCACCGCTGCGGGAGCTGGCGAAAGTGATTATCGGGTGATTTCCGAACTGCGGTCTGCCATGTAGACTTCCCGGCCCCGAGCCGCCTCCTGCCGCTCCGCCCGGTCGCTGCTGTGCTCAATCAGCTGACTGCCCTGCTGCTCACCCACGGCATCAAGCGTCTGACTTATCTGCGTTATTTCAGACTGGTCGGTGCGGTACGACACCTTCATCTGCGAGTGTCGGATGCCGTGCTCGTCGGTGGTGCTTTGCACCTCGCCAGCTTTGGCCCCGCTGGCTGCTACAGCCGCCTGCACAGCCTCGGCCTGGCCTCGCACGCCCGTGGTCAGAGCCGGCTCGTCCACCCGAATAATTAGCTGCTTCTCGCTGCCCGGCGTGTCGGGGCTGACCACCTCCTGTCGAGCCGCACCGACCACCGCTTCCGGCTTAGCCGCCACGTCCAGACTCCGGTCCCGGTTATGGGGCTGGATGGGTGCGGCTTCGGCGGCCAATTGCCGGGCGGCACGGTCTTCTTCGTGCTCAACGACACGCACTCCGGTATACTGTGGGTTACCGGCCGCGGCTCGGGCATTAGTATTGGTCACAATGGCGTGAATGATGGCAATATCCGGCCGGTCGTTGCGGTAACTCATGTCAAATTCTGCCCGCCGGATGCCCTGCTCATCTACCGTGCTGCGCACCTCGCTGGTCTGCATGGAGTAGCCGGAATTATCCAGAATGGCTTTCCAGGCCTCCGCCCGGCCGGTGGTGTTGGCCTCCAGCTCATCCACCTTCCATGTGGCTGTTTTCATTTCGACTGGTGAAGCAGTGGGCAGACTCACGGCGGAGGCGGACTGCTCGTAACGGGCCCGGTCGCGCAACTCTTCCCGCTCGGCTTCATCGACCTTGCGGCCCGCCGGCGCGGGATTATCGTGGATGTACTCTTTCAGCAGCACCAGGCCGGCATCCCTGGCGTGCACGAACTGCGCGGTGTGCTCCGCCGCTTCCTGCTCGCTGCGGTAGGAGCGGGCGGGTCGTTGTTCCACCTCGGCACCAGCGGCTCCCAGCACAGCCTGATTGAAGCGTTTGTCATCCCGTTCACGTTCCTGCTGGGCTTCCGGGCTGTTCTCCCGCTCCCTCTCCCGCTGGGCCTGGCGGTCCAAAGCCCGCTGTTCCCGTTCCTGGCGTTGAGTCTCGGCCAGCCGCTGCTGGCGCTCGGATTCGCGCTGCTGCTCCTCGCGTTGGGCGGCGTCCCGGATTTGCTCGGCGCTCAGCCCCTGATTAGTGTACTCCAGTTCCTTGTTAAAGTCTTTGGCCAGCGGGTAGTCCACCCGCAGAAAGCTTTCCTGCTGTCGCTCGGCCTCAGTGCGCAGCTGCTCGCGCTGCCGGTACAGCTCCTGGGCTACTACTTCCAGTTGGGCCGTGTCGGCGCGGGCCACGGTCAGGCGCACAATGGTGGCCTGCTCGGTGCTGCGCTGCACTTCCACCGCCAGCGAGGGACCGTCCTGCTGGGTATTGTTGATGTGCTCCACCCGCTCGCGCAGCTGCTGCACCTGGCCGGCGCCCTGCTCGGCCGAGTCGTGGTGAAAGGTCACCTTCAGGCTGGTGTGGTACTTATCGCTGGTGGCGTGCCACTCCACGGGCCGGGAGGCCTCGCGGTAGGCTTCCTGCTCGGCCACAGGCACCAGGGGCCGGGCCGGCTGCAGCTCGTTGAGGTAGTTGATGTTGAACTGCCGGCCGCCGGCGTCGCGGTCGTTGGCCAGCACTACCTCCTGCGGGGCCTGCTTGTCGATGACCCGCTGAATCAGGGCAATCTGCGCCTCGGTGGGCGTGCCGCTGGTGGCAATGTAGAGCGTATTCTTCGCTTCCTGCCCGTGCTTGAGCTGGAAGTGGGAGAGCGAGTCGATGGCCGACTCGCTTACTACCACGCGCTCCACCGGCGTGTCCTTGCCGTCGGTGGGGTGGGACACCCAGATGCCATTTTTAGGCAGCGGCAGCAGGCTTTTGTAGTGCTCGTTCTTCTGCTCCACGCTGGCCAACCCGTGCTCGTTGTAGAGCGGAAAGGCCGTGTTCTTGTGCTCGTTCTGCTGCGCGGTGAAGATGCGGCCCTGAAAGGCCGGGCTGTCTAGCGTTTCGTCCGTGATGCCGCGTCCGTGCAGGTAGCTCCGGTCAGTGAGCTCTTTTTTGACGCCCAGCACTTCGGAAATCAGGCGCGTTCGGCGCTCTTCCTCGGCCTGCCGGGCCTGCTCCGAGTCGCCCACTGGGAGGCTGCTCAGCCGCGCGGTGTCGGGCGGGGTGGCGTACTGCCGGGCCGGGGCTGGCGCGCCGTCGAGGTACTCGCGCAGCTGCTGGCGCACCTGGCCCAGGTTGAGGCCGTGGCCGTCGCCGCCCCGGGTTTTGGCAAAGTCGATGATGGAGCCCGCGTCGCGGTCGTCGCCGGTGTTCAAGTACACCTGATGGTCGCCCTTGCGGGTGACGATGACGTGCTCGTCGTCTTTGACCAGATGATGCCAGTCGCCGCGGCGGCTTTCCTTTTTGATGGTGTAGCCCTGGCGCTGGGCGTAGTCAACCAGGTCAATGTCGCGCTTGAAGCGGTCGAGCTCGGTGGGGTCGTTTTCCCGGGGTGCGTTCATGGGGTGGGCTGGGGGAGTGGAGCCGGACAGCTCCGACTCCTCCCAGCACCCAGACGGGGCCCGGCAGGAAAGCTATCCGGGGTTAAGTAGTCGGCGGCGGGCTGCCGGCGCGCTGTGCGGTGGCGTCGAAGAAGGCCAACTGCTCGCGGAATTGTGTTAGTAGCTCGCTGCTGCCAAACACGTACTGGTTGGCGCCGCTGCCGATGTCGATGCGCACGATTTCCGTGGCCACGCCCAGGGCGCGCAGCACCTTTTGCACGAGGCGCGGCTCGTCGCGCTTGAGCTTGCCGTTCTTCAGGTTGACGACGTTGGTATAGGTCAGGCCATGCTGGGCACAAAAAGCGGTTAAATCACCTTGGGGCAGGGCTTTCAGGCGAAACTGTACGTAGCGCAGGCACTCAGAGTAGGGCGCGGACAGGCTAAGGTCAGGAAACCCCAACGGGGCGGAAACGTGGTCGGATGGTACCATGCGAAGAAGGGCACACTGCTGGGGCAGTGGGGGTGAAGTATCGGAGCGATACCCCAAAGGACGCATATCGGGCTTACAAGCCGCAACGCCATCGAGGAAAAACTCAAATCTTCTACCACCCCGTCACACCCACGCCGAATATGGCGGGCTGCTTCTTCACTGGTAGGCGCTTCATACGGTCAAGTATTTTTTAAGTTTTCACTAACTTTTTACTAACACTGACGCGCTTCATACCGTAAGGGGCCGGTATGCGTTTCGGAATACTCATCCTGGTGGTACTGGCCCTGGCCGCGCTGGCGGCGCTGCTGTGGTGGCGCTTCAAGGGCTCCGGCAAACCGGCCGTCCCGGTTGCCGTGCTGGCCACCCGAAACCATCATTCCCTGCGCACCTTTCACTACAAGACCGCCGCGGCTACCCAAGCGGCCGAGCAAGCAGCCACTTCCGCTAAAGGGGGTGAGGCCTTGGCCCGGCTGCTCCCACAGGAAGACCTTGTCGCCCCGGAGCCTGCGCATTCTGCCGAGGAAGAGGAAGCGACGATTTCCGCAGATAACGCCAAATCAACTACGGACCTGGGCGAAGCCGACCTGGAAACGCCGGCAGAAGATACGCCCCGCCTGGCCTCCATTCGCCATGCGGCCGGCGCCCTGGCATCGCTCCTGGATGTGCAGGAAGAGGCAGTGGTGCCTGCTGCCTCAGCGCCCGAGCCAGCGGTGGAAGCTGATGAGGAGCCCGCCGAAGCCCTTTTTCATAACCTCCTCACCGCGCCGGCCCCGACGGCCAACGACCAAGCCAACCGCGCCGCCGAAATCGCCCTGCGCCAGCAGCGGCGCGCCCGGATGAGCGCGGATGCCGCCGCCCAGCGGGCGGCGCTGAGCGGCCTGTTTCCCGGCGCCGACAGCCCCATTCCCACGGCCAAACCCTCCTAGATGCCACACCTGCTTTTCGGGGAGATAAGCACCCTGTTTCCACCTATTACCCTTTTCTATGCTAACCCATTTTCTTTCCCGGGCCCGTACCCACGCCGCAACGGCCACTGAAAATCTGCACACGCTGGCTGCCGCCGGCCAGACCTACCAGCCTTCCAAAGCCGAGCAGCGCGTGGCGGCGCTTCTGACTACCCTGGCCCTGGCCACCAGCCCGGCCCGCGCCCAGCTCGGCGGCGGGGGCGCCGCGGCCGCGCTCGAAGGCGTGCAGGAAACCGTCGTGGGCATCGTGCAGGTCATTTTCGCCATCGTGCTCATCGTGGGCCTGATTCGCGTGGTAATGAAGTTCGTGCAGGGCGCCCCGGATGCGCTGGGCTCGTTGGGCTGGCTCGTGGGCGGCGTGATTCTGTGGTTTGGCTTCCAGCTGTTCAAGGACGATTTGGTCAGCGCTGTGGGCGGCGGGGACGGAGGCGTACGCTAAGCTGCCATGCGCTCTTACAAATCCATTGAGCGGCCCGCCCAGGTGCTGGGCATGAACATTCAGGACCTGGGCATCATGGTCGGCCTCTTCATTGGCTCGGTGCTGCTGCTCGGCTTTCTGGGCATGGCCGTCAAGATTCCCCGCCTGGTATACCTGCTCGTCATACTGGTGGAGCTGGGCCTGATTCTGGGCCTGCGCTACCTGAGCAAGAAGCAGGCGCCCGGCTTTCTGATGGGCTGGCTCTCCTTCACCTTCATCCAGCCCCGCCGCCTGGCGGTGGGGCCCATTCCCACTCCTTCCCGCCATGACCAAAAAGCCCAAAACGGCCGCGTTTAACGCCGTGATGCCCGTGCACAGCTTCGAGGGCGACAAGGTGGTCTTCAAGGACGGCCGCGTCGCGGTGGGCTTCCGCGTGGAGCCCGCCGAGATGGAAAGCTGGACTTCGGACGACTACGAGGCCTTTCAGACCGCGCTGGTGGGCGTGCTGCGCCCGCTGCCGGTGGGCACCATCGTGCAGAAAACCGACATCTACTACGACCGGCCCTACCGCGAGGACAAAACCCAGCAGACCTACTTCGAGAACAAGATGAATAAGCACTTCTTCGAGCGGCTGGTGCTGTTCCAGAAGTCCTACCTGTTCCTCTCGTTTGCGCCAGTGGCGGTGAAGTCGCCCAAGACCAACGCGGTGAATGCGCTGGTGGCCCGCGCCGGCGAGGCTGTGCTCAAAAACCCCTTTGCCCAGCTCGTGCACACGCTGGAAGCGGCCGAAAGCGGCGCCGTGGAATTCATCCAGGGCATCAAGAACCTGGGCGGCGTCACCTTCGAGCGGCTGCCAAGCGCGGAGATTCACCAGCTCTACCTGCAGTACTTCAACCTCAACTTCGACGGGCAGCCCACCCGGCAGGAGCGCGAAATCGGCAACGACCTGGGCACCTTCAGCGTGGGCGAGCAGAAGGTGAACGTGCTGAGCATGGTGGGGCAGGGTTCCGACGCCTACCCGGCCGTGCGCAACTCCTACGGGGTCACGGCGCCGATGCTCTACCCGCTCACTCACATCCTGCAGTGCCCGCACGTGCTCACGCAGGCGCTGCTGATTCAGGATACCCGCGCTGAGTTAAGCAGCCTGGACACCGACCGCAAGCTCAACGCCTCCCTCTCGTTTCTGGCCACCCAGGACAACCACCTGCGCGCGGCCGAAGTCGAGGAGTTTACCGCCGAAGTGCGGGCCGAAAACAAGCAGATTGTGGGCCTGCACCTCTCCTGCGTGCTTTGGGACACCAACGATACCAGCCGGCGCGAGAACGTAGAGCGGGCCACCGCCGCCTTCCGCTACATGTTCGGCACCGAGAGCGTGGTCGAAAGCTACCTGGCTCTGCCCGTGTTCTTCGGCTTGCTGCCCGGCAACGCCTGGCAGGTGCCGGACCGCTGGCTGACGAGCACCGCCGACCGCGGGGCCTGCTACACCCACTGGACGGCCACCTACAAAACTGACCCGGTGGGGGAGTACCTCACCGATAGGTTCCGCAACCTGGTGCAGGTAAACCTGTTCAACACAGCCCTGGACAACCAGAACGCCATTGTTATCGGCCCCTCGGGCTCGGGCAAGAGCTACACGTTTGGCAACCTGATTGTGCAGCGCTTCGAGAAAGGCGCCCGGCAAATCATTATGGACGTGGGCGGCACCTACCGCAACGTGCTGCAGTCGCTCAACGGCGAGGATTTTGACAACACCTACTTCGAGTACGACCCGCAGCGGCCCATTGAGTTCAACCCCTTTGTGGTGCCGCGCGATGCGGCGGGCAAATGGCTCTACAACGACGAGAAAACCAACTTTCACCTGGCGTTGCTCGCCGCGCTCTGGAAGGGTGGCAAGGACACGGCTTTGGACAAGTCGGAGCGCACGATTCTCTCGCGCTTTCTCATCGAGTACTACGCCTGCCTGAACGAGAGCCCGCGCCTGAACCAGAAGGACGAGGAGTTTCCCGGCATGGAAAGCTTCTACCGCTTTGTCGAGCAGTACGACCAGGAAATGCAGAAGCCGGTGGCACAGCCCGGCGAAGGCATCGAGCCGGACCCGCTGGATGGCGCCCGCCGGCAGTACCAGAAAAACCTGAAGTACATCGACATGCACCAGTTCTTCCTGGTGCTGGGCCAGTACATCACCGGTGGCCGCTACGAGCGGGTGCTCAACGCCAAGCGCGACGTAGATTTATCAGAGTACCGGCTCATTTGCTTTGACCTGGCCAAGGTGCAGGCCGACCCCGACCTCTACCCAGTGGTGGCCATGCTCATCACCGAGCTGAGCCTGGATTTGTTCCGCAAGTTTCCCGACGACATCAAGTACATCGCCCTGGACGAGGCCTGGACGATGCTCTCGGGCGTGCTCTCGGAGTTCATCGAGTCGATGTACCGCACCATCCGCAAAACCAACGGCTCGGTGACCATCATCACCCAGGGCATCACCGAGATTACCAGCAGCAAGATTGGCCCGGCCATCATCAACAACTCGGCCACCAAGATTATCCTGCGCCACGTCAACCCCGACTCGCTGGCCCAGCTACAATCCCCGCTCGGCCTGACAGGCCACGAGATGGACTTGATTAAGTCGGTACGCTCGACCGAAGCGCTGCGGGAGTTCTTCATCAAGCAGGGCGCCAAGGGCAAGGTCTTCGCCCTGGAGGCTTCCCCGCAGCTCGATGCCATCCTGACCTCCAAGCCCGTGGAGCGCAACCACCTCAACAAGCTGGTCAAGTTCTACCAGCAAACCCAGCAGCGGCCCCGGACCGACAAGAATGGCCACGTGTTGCTGAATGCGGAAGGGCAGATTGAGTACGAGCCGGTGCGGGTGCAGCGCCTGGACTACGCCGTCGACCAGTTTGTGGAAGATAAACAGGCCCGCAAAGGGGCCTTGGCCAAATGAGTATGCTCGCGATGATTGCCTACGGCATCGACCCGGGCTTTCTGCGGGCCTGCGACCAGACCCTGCAGGTCGTGCTCACCGCCTGCCGCTTCATCACACCGAGCCTGATGGGCATTGCCCTGCTCTACACCATCGGGCGCGGCTTTATCTCCGGCAGCGGCCTGGCCATGGACTGGGGGCCGATTATCAAGGCCACCTGGATATTCTTCCTGCTTTTCTTCTACCAGACGCTGATGGATACGCTGGGGGCGGGGCTGGCCGCCTTTACGGCCATGTTCTCCACCGACAAGTCGGCGGCGGAAGCCATTCGCGACCTGACCACGCCGGCATCGGTGGCGGCCGCAGCGCGCAACGACTCCATGGGCATCGGTGACATCGTAGCGGGCGCCAGCTCGCTGATGACCAGCATTTCCCAGACGCTAAGCTCGTTCACGCTCTCGGGCATCCTGACCCGGCTGTTTACGGCGACGGCGGTGCTTATTATCCGCCACATCATGCAGTTTATCCAGCAGTTTATTCTGGGTTTTCTGTACGTGTGCGGGCCGATTGCCATGACGCTGTCGGTGATTCCGGCCTTCGGCCAGCTGGCCATGAAGTGGCTGCAGAACTTCCTGGCCGTGCAGCTCTGGGGCCTCACGTTTGTGCTGCTCGACACCATTTACGGGTTCTACGCCGAGACGGCGCAGGCCCCCAACGGCTTGTTTAGTGGCCTGACCAACGGCCCACAGCAGTCGGTAGACGATGAGAAGTTCATGGTCATGTCCGTGGCCTTCGTGCTGCTCTACGTGATGGTGCCCTACCTCACGTCGATGTTCATCGGCTCTTCGGCGGTGCAGGGCTTCGTGGGCTCCATGGTCGGCTCGGCCGTGGGCGCCGCTACGGCCGTGGCCGGGGTGGCCTCGCCCGGCGGCGGGGGCCTGTCGAGTGCCGTGGGCCGGGCGATGGGCAACGGGGGCAGCCGCGGCGGGGGAGGCGGTCACAGCTCATCGGGTGGGGGAGGAGCAGGTAGCACCGGCGGCAGTGAAGCCGGTGAATCCGCTTCGTCCTCGGCTTCCTCAGGCCTGCCCACCATCACCATGTCGGAAGCGCTCAACCCATCCTATCGCCAGCGGGCCTCGGGCATCTGGACCAAATAACCCCTTCCTCTGACTCCCTATCCATGAAGAACCTTCCCTTATTCATCGCCACGGGCTTTACGCTGGGTCTGACCGCAGCCTGTCAATCCAACCCCACGCCGCCGGAAGCAGCCGCTACTCCAGCAAAGTCGGCCGCCACTCAACCCGCAACGAATCTTCCTGCTCCACTGCCCCTTACGGCAGTGGACCTTAAGCCTGGCGTAGCCGAGCAAACACCCCGCGAAGGCTATCTGCAGGTCGTCTCCGCCAAGGCGCTGAAAGCCGAGCCCATGCAGCTGCGACTGCCGGCCCTGTGGCAGTCCGACCCGGACCGGGCCGATGCTAAAAAGGAGGCTCCCGGCTACCGCATTTCCTACGAGGCCGTGCTGCAGTGGATACCGCAGGGCTTCGGCCGGCAGAAGGTGCCGGCCTCGCTGTCACTGTACGCGCCCAACGGGCGGGATACGCTGGCCTCTTTCCGGGTCGGGGGCCTCAACCTGAACGTGCCCGGTCGCGAGCGGTACTCGGTCACGCCCATTGAGCCCCGCAAACCCCTAACCGTGCGCGGCACCCTCTACGCCTTTCTGAGCCAGAATGAGCAGCACCAGCCCACCCTGGTGGTGTACCCGTACCGCGGCCGCGCCGGCGGCTTCGACGACTCCTTCAAAAAGGTGCTGCTACCCATCAGCCAGTAAGGACAGTGGGAAGAAAACGCACCATTTACCTCAACCAGACTCACACCAATGGATTCCGCCAAAGACTTAAGTACCTCCTTTTCCACCATGCGCAACCTGGCGCTGGGCAGCGTGCTGGCCCTGCTGCTCGTGGCCCTGGCCTCGGGTTTCCTTGTGTACCGGGCCTACGAAAACAGCGGCCGGCGCGTGTACGTCGTCTCGCAAACCGGCTCGGTCGCGGCCCTTTCGGCCGGCAACGACGCCCACACACCCTACGAAGCCCGCAACCTGGTGCGCCAGTTCATGCAAACCATGTTCGGCCACGACCAATACACCTACAAGGCCAACCTGGACGCGGCCCTGCCCCTAATTGAAGGGCGGGGCGGCCGGCGCATCTACGAGGGCTTCACCCGCGGGCAAGTGCTGCAGAACTACGAGCGCTACGCCGCTCGCAACGTCGTGACCGTGGACAGCGTGCTCGTGGACATGAGCAAGCGCCCCTGGTCGGGCTCGGTGTACATCAAGCAGCGCATTTTCATCGGGGGTCAGCAGAAAGAGCCCCTGCCGCTGGCGGCCAAGTTCAACCTGGTGGAAACCAACCGCTCGGATGCCAACCCCTACGGGCTGCTCATCACCAACTTCGACTACATCCCCTACTCGCCGCAGCTGACGCGCGAAGAGCAGGAGCTGCTGCAGGCTCAAGAAGCCGACCGCCAGCGCCGCCTGCAGGAAGCCGAGCGCGGCCTGACCCCGGCGAGCGCGCCCACGGCGCCGACGGCGCCCGCTGCAACCCCGGCCCCCACCACCCCCGCCAACTAACCTTTTATCCCATTCACCGATGCGACTTTACACGCTTACTGCCCTGTTGGGGCTGCTCTCCCTGTTTTTTCAACCTGCGCCGGCGTCTGCGCAAAGCACCGCAACCTCCCCGACCGCTGCCGTCGTGGCCACCGACAACCTGCTGGACGTGGCCGTGTCCGACTCCTCTACTACCTACCTGGTTTTCGGCGGGCCGGTGTCGCTGGTCGACGTGGGCATGGCCAATAATTACCTGGTCAAGATTGAAGCCAACGCCGTGTTTGTGCGCGCCAAGCGCAAGCACGCGCCGCCTACGCCCATGCTGATTCGCTACGGCTCGAAGTACTGGATGGGCCGGCTCGTGTACGTGAACCGCCCGGTGCTGCAGCTCTACGACTTTCAAAAGGACGGCGCGCTGAGCATCAACGGCAAAAGCGCGCCCTCCACGGGCGCCGCCCCGGAAAACGAGCTGGCCCTGGACAAGGAGCGGGAGAAGAAGGCTGTCGTCGAGGGCAAGCTGCAGGCGCTGCGCAAAGCCCGCGAGGAGCACCAGGCCGTGGCCGTGGTCGACAACGATTTGGTGCTCTCGCTGGCCAACGTGCGCAACGACAAGGATTTCACCTACCTGCGCTTCAAGGTCATCAACAAAACCAACATCGACTACAACGTGGACTTCACCGACTTCCAGCTGGTGGAAAACGCGCAGAAGAAGTTTCTGGCCCGCAAGAAGAACGAGGCCCGGCGCCCGCTGGCCCCCTCCGGCGGGGGACCCAACCAGGTGATTACCGGCCGCACCACGGGCTACCTGACCTACGCCATTCCCCTGTACGCGGCCACCGAGCGCGGCTACCTGGAAGTGACCCTGCGCGAGCTCAACGGCGCCCGGGTGCTGGTGCTGCCCGTGCCGTCCCGCGTGATTAACCGCGCCGCCACCATTTAACGCTGCTCGCCTGTTTCTATGGAACCTATCACTCCCCCTACCCAACCCGTAGCCCCGGTTTCCCGCCCGGAAAGCGAGCAGCCCAACCCTACGGGCGCACCGATAAAGCGTACCCCAACGGAAATCCTGCGCTCCAACTGGATGGCTTTTGCCGGTCTGCTGCTGGTGCTCATCATCGGCGGCCTGTTTTTGTGGCTGAAATCGGCTAAAGAGGCCGCCCAGCAGGAGCGCGAGCCGGTCGCGGCGGCCTCGGCCAACATCGAGCCCGAAATCCCTTCGGTGGAAACGGCCCCGCCGGCCCCCGCTACCTCTCCCTCAGCCCAGATAGAAGCCCAGCGTCGCGCCGAGCAGGACGCCCAAAGCGCCCCGGCCCGGGCTACGGACCAGGATGTCGTGGACGTATTCGCCGTTGATACCACTGGTCTGGCGCTACGCAAGCGGCGCCGGGCCCAGGCGGCCGCCCAAGCTGCGGCCCGCCGCGCCGAAGCAGCCCACCTGGCGGCGGCCGACGTGGATACCATCGAAACCACCATCCAGGACCCTTCCACGGGCTCCTACCGGGCACAGACCCTGGTCGTGCCGCGCCGGCGTCTCACGGCCGGTGGAGGAAGTAGCCGCCGGGCGGGGACCGGTCGGGCTGGGCGCAGCCTAGTGCCGGCCCGCGACGTGGACGGCACCCCGTTTGAAACCGACCCGGACGTGCTGGCCATGCTGGGCTCTTCGCCGCCGGAAACCCGCGCGGCCTATGAGCGCATGACCGGCAAGCGCTACCGTGACCCCAACCAGACCGCCCAGCTGCTGGCCAATCGAATGAGTGCCCCCGGCATGGACGGTTTTAACACGGTGAAGGTGGACAACGCGAGTCGGATGATGGCCCAGGGCAGCCAGCGCGAGCAGCAGCTGGCGCCGGACGTGTTTTTCAAGTGCGTCATCAACGGCGAGCAGAAGGTGCGCACCGGCTCGGTGGTCATCCTGCGCCTGCTGGAGGATGCCGTCATCTCGGGCGTGACCTTCCCCAAGAACATGGTCTTTGCCGGCGTAGCCACCGTGGGCACCAACAACGTGACGCTGGAAGTCAACCGCCTCGGCCCGACGCGGGTGCAGGCCGATATCTACGACTTCAACTACATGCCGGGCATCATGATAGACCCGGTGAAGCGCGTGGCCAGGGAAGCCGGCATGGCCGGCAATGAGCTGCAGCAGCAAACCACCCAGGAAATCAGCACGGCCATTGACCGCTCGGCTTCGGCCGCCAACTCGGTGGTGGGCGTGGGCGGCCGGGTGGCGGCTTCGGTGCTGTCGCGGCCCAAGACCCGCACCAAGCTGCGCGACGTGCTGCTGCCCGATGGCTACCCCATCCTGATTACTACCGCGGCCGCCGGCCAGATGGGCCCGGAAGCGGCGGCCCGCTAATTCTTCCTTTCACCTAACCGGATACGACGATGAAAAAGATGCTTTTGCCGGCCCTCGTGGCCCTGGCGCTCGTTCTGGCTCCCACTACCGATGCCGCGGCGCAAGCCGTGGTGAATGACCCGCTGCACATGGGCGTGCACATCGGCGATTTCGCCAAGCGCCTCGCGCAGTGGACCGAAACAGTCAAAAACTACCAGGTCATCAAGGATGCCAAGCAGATTGCCGGCGTCACCAAGGACATTACCGGGCAGGTGAAGGACATCACCGACGAGACCCTGCAGCTGCAGCGCCAGGTGCAGGCCGACCTGCGCAAGGTGCAGAGCATTCAGGATTTGCGCCTCTCCAATCCCCAGGAGCTGTTTGCCCGCGCCCTGGCCATGTCGGGACGGGGGCAGAGCAACCAGTACATGCCCGTGTTTCAGAAGGCCGAGCGCCTGCGCCAGGCCCTGCAGCTCAACAACCCCCAGCAGGATTTGAACACGGTCTACGACGTGTTTTCGCGCTTCGGCTCGGGCGCCACGGCCGGCAACAACCGCATGAGTTCCCAGCAGTACCAGCAGAAACGCGAGGAAGCGGCCGTCTCCACGTTTGCCTACGAGGAGATGATGCAGAAAAAGAAGATTGCCACGGCCTTCGGCTACTACAAGATTGCCGACGAGATGACCCAGCAGAGTATCGAGATGAATGCCACGCTCAAGAATCCCGGCCGTTACGCTATGACCGAGGGTGAGCGGATGGTGGCCCTGAATACTTCAAACGACAACATGATTAAGGCCATGCAGCTGCGGCAGGAAGCCGACCGGCTGCTGGCTGAAGCCGCCCAGCCCGGCCCCTCGCGGCAAGCGGCTGAAATGGTCTACTCCGACATCCTGGTGCAAAACGCCCTCATCAAAGCCGACCGGGCCCGCCCCCGCAACTAACCCCTATGAAAAACCTATTGCTAGTGGCCCTGCTGCTGGCGGGGGCCGGCGCCGTGCCAGCCTCCGCCCAGCGCCACGTTCAACACATTTCTAGCTGGGGCGCCCACCTGGGCCGCTCCGAGAAGGGCGACTTCTACGAACTGAGCTACACCAGCATGCTCACCAACCGCCTGGCTCTGCGCGCCAGCGGGCTGCGCGACGCCGGCAACCTAGCTGGCCGCGGCGAATACGCCAGCTACGTGGGCCGGGTGCTGCTCGCCCCGCAGCTGTTTCACCTGGGCGAAGTGGCCTACGTGCACCTGCTGCTGGGGGCCGGCGCCGGCTACGAGCGCACCGGCGAAAACGGTACCAGCGAGCTAGGGGCCGACGCCAAGGAGCCGCAGCGCTTTACCTACGGCCCGCAGGCCGGGGCTGAAGTCGACTGCTTCCTGGGCAACCGCCTCTCGCTGGTGGCCACAGCTACCAAGGGCTACCTGCTCAACAACCCGCTCATTGACCAATGGCCAGGCTACGCCAGCGCTGGTCTGCGCTACCACTTTCGCTAACCCCTGCTTTTCTGACCTATGAAACGACTGACTTATCTGCTGCTCAGCGGCCTCACGCTGGCTTCCATGGCCGGCTGCTCCAAGGACGACGCCATACCCGCCGGCCCCAAGGAATACCAGGTGGAATACCGCATTTCTTCCACCACCGCCCCCTCGTCAGACTACATCAGCTACGACAACGAGAGCGGCGGCAGCACCACGCTCAACAACGTCCCGCTGCCGGCTAATTACCGCTTCAAGCGCACGATGAAGCAGGGCGACCACGTAGGCCTGCTGGCCAGCCTGGATGGGGGTACTTCCACATCAGAGATTACCGCCACCATCCTGCTCGATGGCCGAGAGGTGAAGAAGGAAACCGGCCGCGGCGCCGATGCCCAGGCCGTACCGGTGTACGTGATTGGGCAGTAGGGAAAAAATCAGCTACGTATTACTTCTATGGACTCTCCCTTTGCTCCTGCTGGCTTTCCTGACCCGGCGCTCGTCATCAACTATCCCACCGCCCTACGCTTCGTTCGCTTCCGGCTCAACCGCATGGCGCACGGGCAGATGAAGTCCTGGGCCACTGCGCACCGCTTCAACTACGCCCGGCTGGTGGAAATCAAAAAGGATGACCGGCAGCTGTACGCCCCGCTACTCAAGCGGCTCTTTGCGGCTTTTGGTTACTCCGTTGACGTGCTTCGTTTGATTTCAATGACCAACGAAAAAAGGCATTTCTATTGGTTTGCCACGCCGGAGGCCTTCGCGCTTTTTCGCCACGAGTTGCGCGCCTATGATGAACTGGTCAGGCTGGCCAGTTAACTGAACCTTTCTTCCAAAAGCAATAAAAAAGGCCGTCCAGCAATCTGGACGGCCTTTTTTATAAGTTAAGTACGGCTACTCCGCTTTGGTCAGCTCGCGTTGCAATAGCGCCTGCAGCTGCTGGTAGGAGTCCGGGCAGAGGCGGATGGTCGGTTCGGCGGCGGTGCAATAGAGGAAAGTGGGGTCGGCTAGTGTTACGGCGCGGGCCCAGGCAGCCTCGGAAACAGTAGTGGAAAGGGATAGTAGTGGGGTGAATTCTTCTTAAATGAGCCGAATGACCAGCTTCTGCACGGTAGGGCAAATGCTGGAAAAGCGGCGATACGGACTCGCAGCCATGGAAAATATCAACGGAAAGGATGGGAAACGCCCCGCCTGCGGCCGCGGATGTGGGGCCGGGCAGGATACAGCTTATCAGCACAGCCGCCCGTTGAAGGGCACTGCTTGTTGCTGATTACAGGAAGTGGGGAGCGTTAGGCCAGGGAGCCCACAAAGAGGGCAGGCCGCTGCTGAATGGGCAGCGGCTGCCGGTGAGCCCAGCGCAGCCAGTCCGCAGAGTGAACCGCTGACGAGGGGCAACTATGCAAAGCGGAGGATTTCTGAGCTAGCATACTCGGCAATCAGTTTGACGGGCAAAGCTAGCCAATACGGGCAAAACAGGCCACTGTTGAGCCCTGAGCCAACTATTTTTCCAAGGGTTCAATGCCAGCAGCCTTCGCTACCAGTTCGCCTGCTGCTGGCCGTGACCTCCTGAAAGCGGGTTACTTCTGCTTGAAATGGTAGTCCTTAAATTCGGCCCGGTAGGTCAGCGGCACCTCGTATTCACTTCCTCCATTGCGCACATCGCGGATTAAGATATTCACCTCATTGCCCTGCTGCTCGGCTACCGCGCCGTAATGGGCCTGAATCCGGTGGTCCAGCCCAATCATCATGTTGTAGAGCATGAGCGTCGTGTGGAAGATGTCCGCCCAGTCCTCGTAGGTAATGGCATGCAGCTGGGAAGCCGGGTCTGCTGCCTGGTAGTTGTTGAGTTGAAGGTGGCGGCCCTGCAAGCTGAAGTTGGAGTGCGCCACCGAGTTCCGGATTTGGCTTTTGTAAATCACCGAGAACGCCTCAAACAGCACGGGCGAAATATCCTTGAGCTTATCGCGGATTTTCTTCCGGATGATTTCGTGGGTTACCCCCGTGGCCGTCGTATCGCGGGAGCTTTCCGCAATTTTGAAATACCAGTCGTATGGCTCTTCTTGCAAGACCCGCACGAACTCGTAAAAGCGCTTCAACACAAAGTCCGATTCCCACACCTTGAGGTAAATCAGGGTTTCGAGGTGGATGGACATGTCCTCGTTGGCAATGCGCCGGTCGCGCTCCTGGGTTTCCCCTTTGTCCAGCTGCTCTTTGAGCGAAGCCAGGTACGCTGCTTGGCTGGGCTGGGAAGCGGCGACGCTGCGGTACTGGTTGATGAAGTGGTAATGCGTGAAGTAAGCCCAGCCGATTCGGTCCGGACCGATAATAAACGGGCTCATAGAAACGCCGCCGTAGCTCACGATTTCCTCCCGGTAGTTGCCGTTCAGATGGATGAGCAGTAGGTCACTGGG
>NZ_JAJADR010000015.1 GCF_020447265.1 Hymenobacter lucidus
CCCACACTTTTTGATGCTGCCCAAGTAGCCTTGGTGGTCGGCCACCGTGGTTTACCAGGTCGTAATGGTATGGGGGCCGATAAAGCACAGCATATTCTCCCGTACGTAGTGGGTTTCCTCCCCAAAAGTGTGGATACCCTCGCCGCCCGTGACGATGAAAATTAGATAGAAATCAATCCGGTTGGCTTCAATCGTGTCCTTACACTTGTAGCGAAAATCGTCGCGCCGGTGAATCTCGAAGTGCTCAATGGTGCTGCTACCGCTGGGCACGGGCGTCAGGTCCTGGCCCTCGCCCTGAAAATAGAGCTGGTGGTAAGCCTGGCACGAAAGGCGGGGAATGTCGACGAAAGATGGCATCGGAGAAGCAGTAGAAGTGGAGCCGCAGGAAAACCCGGGGCCATGCCCAGGCAGTGCGAAGTACAATAAACAGCCGATATCCCCTAACGTCTAGTGCCACTCTTTCGGCTACGCCACGGCCAGCGCGGGGCGGCGGTACTGTACCTGCACCTGCCCCTGCCCTTTGAAGACTGAAAACGTGACGCCGGCGCAGCGCTTGAAGAGCTTGCTGAAGTGGGAGACATCCTCGAAGCCCAACTGGTAGGCCACTTCTTTCAGCGGCACGTCATGCTGGGCCACTAGTCGCTAGGCTTCCAGCACAATGCGGTGCCGGATATGGTCATTAGCGGGCCGGCCGGTTTCTTTGCAGACGCGGACAATCTTACAGCCTGGTCAGAGCGGCTAGTTTCTAGAACACGTGGGTGGCTGGCGCCCTGTACATGCTGGTCGCCGGCAGCTGGTTCGTGCCAGACCGCTGCTTGGAATGGCTACTAGCGACTCCCTTCACTGTAATCCCACCTCAGCCCTAACGCGCGTGCTGGGCCCGCTGAGAATAAGGTTGCAAAACAGCCCGAGTGGGAAGCGTCTTTTACGAGGTTGCATCTTAGACCTTTACTAAGCCGTCCAGGAACAATACCAGTAATCACTAGATTAGGCTCTTGCCGCACACAGACTTTTTGAACCCTCCTTTTACTATACTTACTGTCAGCGGGAACCAGCTGTACAGGCATTGGTTCAGTGCAGAAACATATCCTGCACCTGGCCTCAGACGGCCTGCGTCGTGGTCGCGATAACTCTACCATTGTATCAACTGACACCCTCTAATTCTAATTGCTTCCCAGTCGTGGGTTGTGACCAAGAATGAATTTGAACACTCGCTTTGTAAGGGCCTGCGCTTCTGGGCTGAGCATACTCCAGGTGTTTATCTCGTCTGCTGCCACTTCAGCAAACTTGCGTTTTTTTGCGCTACTAATAGTACCACTCCCTTTAGGCTTGGCTGGGGCAAAGGTTTCGGGTATGTCCGGGTACTTCTTTCGTAGGTAGTGGCCTAGGTAAATGCCGCGAAACTGCTCGGATTGAAGCTTATTAGGATCGAAATCTAATTCGGGATACAACTTTTTCAGTGTCCTGGTGATAACCAACGGACTAAGTAGGTTCTCTATTTCCCGCACCTCTAGCACCACGTACTCAAAACCAGCGTGCTGTTGGGAAGTCAGCCGTTCATGCTTGGTCTCCTTGCCCGCATCTTGGTCGGCAATAAGCAGGATGCGGTTAGAAATCGATAGCCCTTGTATATCCCTCAGAGCTTCTGGAGTAATGGAAACATGATGCGATTTGGCCCCAAACGAGTAATGAGATACGTTTGCACCAGCGTATTCCAGAAAGGAATAGTGCAGCCCCTCCAGTAGCGAGTATGTTTGGTTTAAGTGCCGGAGATAGGCATCTAAATACGCCTTGAGGTAGATGCGGTCGGTGATGCCTTCCACCCATATCGTACAGTTTGCCAAAAACACCGACGAGTTCTGCACCCCGAGCGCGTTCAAGCACTCCATATCGGTGGGCGCAGTTAACTGCACGTGATATTTTCCATTGCCATTACCATCCAGCGACTTGCGAAACGTGAATAGGTTAATCTTTTTAGCCTCTTCCTGTGCAAAGTCGAGTAAGTGATTCGAGTGGGTAGTCAAGAAAATGGTTAACTTCTTGGCCAGCAAGACGGGGTGAGTGGCAATAGTACTAATGAAGAGCCGTTGAAAACCAGGATGCAGGTGGATTTCGGGTTCCTCAATGAAGAACCACGCGCTCTCGGAAGCGATAAATAACGGGTATAGCAACAGGATAATGGCCTGAATCCCATCGCCCAGAAATGGCAAGGCACGCTCCTCCCGGTCAACGGCCACCAGAATGGTTGTCTTTCTGTGATTCGGGACGATGACCACACGCGCCCCATTGAAGAACGTTTCCGACAGGAATTCTTGAAATTTTTCAAACTCTTCCCGCTCAATCATGTCGGTATTCCGACTTTGGTTGATGGCTGAATACAGCGAGAGGCCGGTATGGATGACCACGCCCGATTTGTCAAGTTCGTAGTCCGCCGTGATAGTGGACTGCATGATATCAACCTGGGAACGGCTTCCATCTGGACTAGTCAGAGTGCGCGCCGTGCGCAAGGTCGGTATGTAGGTCCTTTTCTGCGTTTTGCTGGATTGCTGAAGCACTTCCCTCAGTGTTGCCAACAGGGTTTCCCCGAAGTTGAGAATAACGTCGAGTACGACCGGAGCATGGGTTGACTCATCGCCACCATAACCCAGTGTGCCACGATGTTTAGCTGGTGCGCCGTGAAGAAAGGCAATGTTGACCTCGTTGGAATGGTAAACAGTCCTATCGCTAACGGTCTCGCAATGCATCCCATTAAAGAGGCCATTGGTTTGAGCTTGGTAGAGCTCAAAGACTTGCTCCAGTTTGGAAACGCATCCCTGAAGCCTGTCATTCAATTGCCCTACTGTTTCCTGTGCCACAATAGTTAAGAAAGAAGCTGGCTGCTCTAAAGCCTCATGCAAAGTTTCAACGATAGCAACCATCGCCGACACCTCCCCAATAGGGTCAATTTCTAGCTTGGTATTCAACGTAACGGAACCGTCTACAGGGAACAGCAACCCCATAAGTTCTGGATTCTTACTTATGTGTTGATACGCCACCAACTCTATTTTATAAAAATTATCCAGGCAGGAAGAGTGTAAGGACTCCAGAGCATTCTCTACGTGGCCTTCTAATCGTTCAGCAATGCTATAGTCAAATGTGCGCGTTGGATTACACTTCATGATTTCGCGCATGAAGCGACTCTTGCCCGAATTGTTTTCGCCAAGAAATATATTAATCGGCGCTAGCTCACCGAAGTGGTTAGGCAGTAGTTCGGATGTGCCTAGAGTATAGTCGGCAAAGTCACTACGGTTGGCGTCATCGTCAGAGAGTTCAAAGGACAAGTAATAGGCCATACATATGGAAAAATTGAAGCATTCAATGTACCACTATGCCCTTGTATGACATAAGGTGAAGCAATACATTATTCCTTTTTGAAAGCGGACCATTTTCGTGAACGGCGGTAAGCATGGCCACCGGCATCATGTGAACCTAAGTAAGGCTGGCAACATGTATCGTTGCCGTCGCTCCCGAAGCGGTACCTTCCTACCACCAGCAAAAACTTTGAGAGGCCTAAATATGAAAACATGAATACCGCGTTACTCACCCTGGCTGACCTCCGAACAGCCCTGCAGTTTTACCTCACTGCGGGCCTCATCCACCCCCATACCATAGCAGCACTCGAGGAGGCCGCGAATAAGGCCCTTCAAGAGAGGTACACCGTCGTGGATGTCAATTACTTGATTGAAGAGTTCGAGAACTCCGCCTTTTATTATCGCGCCGAGGAGTACGGCATCGCATTTATGCAAAGCGAGAGCGTGTATGCGCTAGAGCAGTTGGTAGTCGACCTAGTGGGGTTTGCGGCGGGCCGGTTCCAACCGGAACCGTTGACCGTCGTGTTTGCCCCGGAACCCAACGGGACTATGTCATTCGAGCAAGGCGGAGTTTTTTATGAACGGGCATTGTTTGCCGAGGGGCATTATCTAGATAATCTGCTGCAGTTGTGCAACGAAGCAATTGTCGCCAAAAGTGGGGAGGCTGCCTTATTGACTCCCCTGTACATGAGTGACGGGGAGACCCAGCCAGTTGTGCTCTTGTCGGCGGAACACCTGCAAACAGCCCAGCGATCTGGAATGGTCGCGTCGTGGTACCGCCCACATGGGTCAAGTACGTCGCCCATCAAGAACCCAGGCGCACGGTAGAAAGCCCCAGAGCATTGAACCTCTCTCCGCAACCGGGCCAGGGTCAGCCACGCTGCAGTGGCAGGGCCAATTGCGGCAGAAGAAGTAATGCAACCCGTTGGGTCACAAATCCGCTCGCTTAAATAAGTCAACCAAGAAATTGGGCTACCACAAATTTCACCCGAAAAGTAAGGATTTGGTTCAGCAATCAAAGTACAGATAGGTCTATCTTCGCGATGAGAAACTGTACTTAGACCATGCATAAAGGCCAAAGACACCTTCTTACTGTCTATGTGTAGCGGAAGCCACCGCCGCAATACCACGCGTCTGCAGCCAATGCCGTGTAAAGCGCGCTCTGCCAGGAGTTGAGGCAGTAATGTCGACGGCTGCGGGCCTCGCGGTCAAGGTGTAGTTGCACGGCCGCTGTACCCCCATTGGCAGATACCTCGTTGAGGCTAAAACGAATATTGGTAAGTTCGACGGCAGCCTGAGCGGTATAGAGTAGTCCTAACTCGAACCGATGCAAATGATGTGCTACCCGCTCCTGTAGCAGCGGTGGCCAAGCTGCAGGAGGATGCGCTGCAAACACTACGGCGGCTGGTTGGGTCGCAAGCACCGTGGCTACTAACCAGGTTTCGCTGCTGACATCGTCAAAATAAGGGTGCAAGGTTTCTTCTGCCGCGCTTGCTGGCACATAGGTCTCCTTGAGCTTATTACAAGCAAAGCAGGCAGGCACCAAATTAGCAGGCACCACAGCCAGGGACGGAAACTGTTGTTTGGGGAGGTGATGGTCGAGTGAATCGACTGGCCGCTGGCCGCAGAGCGGGCACAGGCCGTCAGCTGGGGCTAGTCGCAGTCGGTCGTACACGGCCCGCCCCGGTTGCCCGGACTTGGCCATGCGACCGGTATATACAGCAACCATCTCGGGGGTACTCACGTCGGCGCCGGCCCCGACATGGGGACGCAACTGATGCAGCTCCGTGGACATAGCTTTGGTAACAAACTCGGTAGCGGCTGCCACCACTGCCGGCCGCGCCTCGCTCAGCCGTTGCTTCAGGTCGCGGTTTTTAATCCGGGAAATGCATAGCTGAAAGAAGTCGTCAGCGTTTTCGGGCGGGTGGGGTAGGCTACGCATAAGCGGAAGTATCAGAATTGCTGGCGGCCGGCCAATAAGGCCTGCACTAGCGCGCGAGCCTCTGCTCCTAGCGCCCCGTCAAAATAATTGAGTACACCCTGATAATTGCCCTGTTCGGCCACGGCTCGGCGCAACAGTTGATGGTAGCCGGTCTCAGTTACTTCCAGGCCAAATACTTCACGGGTCAGAATACCCACGTTCTCGCCAAACGTTTCCAGCGTGGGACGCTCGGCAATTAAAGAGTTGCCGGCCCGGCGCAGTTTCCACACGCAGCTGCGGGGGACCTCCTGTAGCACCACAGGTGAGTGCGTGGCGATGATGGCCACGCCATTGCGGTCGACTAGCAAATCGGATAATGCCCGCACGAAGGCAGCCAGTAAGGGCGGATGCAGGTGTGCCTCCGGCTCGTCGAGCAATACCAACGTGCGCTCTTCTACTACCTCTACCAAGCGCGTAATGGACAGCACCACTAGCTTGTGGCCAGAACTGAGCCGCCCGTACCACTTCTCAGCCCGACGCGAGAAAATTGCTTCCTCAGTAGCAGGTAACAGTTCCCGGGCAGCCGCTTCCCGAAAGCCGGGGTCAGCCTCAAGCGTTGTAAGGGCCTGCAGCCAGCGTAGCCGTCGGGTCTCTCCTGTACAGGCTTCTAAGCTCTGGGCAAATTCTCGGGCCAGCATCCGGTCCGATTTCGGGCTTCCCCGGCCGGGGCCATTCGTACGGTCGCGCCTCAGCCCAACGTAAGCGTATGGTAAAGGGCGCCGCTGATGTGGCGGCTTTAGAAAAGGAATAAATGGGTCGAAGGCGCTGAACGTTACGGCCACCAAGTTGGCAAAATCTGTTGCTTCTTGCCCGGAAGGCGACGGTACGCTGATACCGAAGCCGCTACGGCGGCGCGGTACGGCCAATAGTTGCTGCGCTAGGCCATGCAACAGGTGTGTTTTTCCCACGCCATTACGCCCGATGAGCACGTGAATGTTGGTAGGTGGCTGCGCTTCAGGCTCTACGTCGAACGTTAGCTGCGCGGGCTCTACGCTGCCCCCCAACGGTGCGGTGAGTCGGGAGGCGAAACGATAGGGCGTCAGCCGCGCCCCACCTTTAGACACCCGGTGCAATTGCCCCCGCACTTCGCTAAGCGAGAAGTCTCGCAGCAGCGACTTGCGAGTAACCGGCAAATCGGCCACCTCCGCCAGTAAATCCAAATCGTAAGCAATGTCGCGTAAGGCGATCAACATCCGCTGGCGCAGAGAGGGGCCCAATTTCTGCAACTGGGTATAATACTCGTCACCTTGCCCCAAAGAGAAACAGTCTATTGGCAGTGCCAGAAAATCGTTATCCAGCTGTGGCGTAGCCCCTTTGCCTGCCATATCCTGCTGGCCAATCTTGAGGCCGCCAATCTCCTGCCAGCCCTGCGGCTGATAGAGTAGCAGGACAAATGAAGTGACGAAGCCGTAGTCATTCCAAGTGCCCGGCACCAGCAGGGCATCACCTTCTCTGCCAGCTGGTTTAGGCAACTGCCAGGAGGCATGAATTGTAAAGCGCATAGCCAAGAACGTATGCAAGGTAGGCGCGCAATATACCGAACGTCTTCGACCTACAATGCTGCGTTTCGGCTTTGAGTCAGTGGCAGTCCAAAGTATTCTTAGTAAAGCCTCGTAGCCTTGAAACGTGGTCAGAAGAATTATAGTCCGCGGTAACCTTTAATTAATGGCGGATTCTGTTCCTCGTCCGGCGTCATGTGCCGAATGGTAATATTCAGGTCAGCGTTGGATTGCGGCGGGAACAGTTCCTTGTCAATAATAATGAACTGGGTGCTTTTCATCTTAGTAGCGGCCAGAGTATAAATCATGCGATAGAACCCTTCGAACACGTCCCGATTCTCTCGCTCGCTGATGCTTTTCATGGGCGAGTCAATTACTAATAGATCGGGCAGGCTGGCCCCCAGCTCCAGCGCCAGCCGGTGAACAGCAATGGCAAAGCAACACTTAAATATTGGTTTTTTGCCCCCACTGCCTACGTTGTTGAACGTCGTTTCCGTCGGCCGTTTTCCGTCCAGGTAAACGCCGTTCGTGACCACCGGAATAAACGTCTTAGGCGATATATATACGATCGTTTGCGGCGTAATTCCCGGGAAACCGGAGCGCTGCAAGCAATCAAGAAAATACCGCTGCAACTGAATACGGTGCGAGTCATCGGATTCGGCCTTGCTTCGGGCGGCGCTAAGATTTTCCTTGATGGTACCTTCCTTAATTTTCAGGACTCCAGCAAATACTTTGTATGAATCGGCCTTTTGCGCGATGGAAAGCAGCTTTTGGAAGTCGGCTAGCTGCTGGTTGATGGCTCCTACTTCCTTTTGTTTGAGAATAATCGATGATAAATAAGCTGAGTCATACGCCGCCAAGGCTTTATTCAGCGCATCTTCCGCCTCACGCTTAGACAGGATTGTCTGCTGGCGGGCTTTCTCCAGATTGGCCAAGCTAGTCTCCTGAATAGAGATAAGGCCGGATAATTCTTTGATGCGCGTTTCCACGTCCACCTTGATGGTCGCCAGCTGGGTGCCTGCCTCGTTTTCCAGCTCCACCTGTCCGCAAACCGCACAGCACGCGGCTTCCCGCTCGGGCAGCGCCTGTGTGCAGCGGGGGCAGGCTTCAAAATTTACCCCGTTGAGAATGGCTTTGGCCGAAGTGGCCCTTTCAAACTTCATCGACAGCCCGCTTATCTCATTCAAGTGCCGTGTATCGTTGTCGGATGACAACTTCAACGCCTGAATATTGTCGTCGATAATGAATAGGTCACGGGTGAGTTTGCGGCACTGTTCCCGGATTTGTTCAACAGCATTCGAGACGGTTTTCTCCTTGAGCTTGGCTTGCTCCTGCTGAATGCTTTCCTCGGCTTTTTTGAGCGAGGCTTGCAGCTGGTTTATCGTGTTGTGGATTTCGATGGAACTGCCGACCCCAGTTTCGGAGAGTGCCTCTGTCAGGCCCTTGTGCAGCGCCTCGTTTTCTAACCGGCTGCTGTGGGTTTTTCGGAGTTCCTCTTCCAGTGCTGCCACCTCCGCCTGGTGGAAGCCCAGAATGAGCTTAAGCACGTCAATGCTTTTGTTCTTCTTCCAAAAAGCCGGATTGTCCAAGTTGAAAAAGCTGCTGTCAATGGTGTCCTGCTCCACATAGCAATACCACCATAAATCGCGCAAGCTGATGCGCCCGGTATCGGTGTTGCCCGTCGTTTTTCCAACCTGAACCTTGGTAATCGGGACGCCCGATAAGTAAAAGACCAAGTCCGATAACGTTTCAACGCCGGTGCCTTTTATAAATTCACCCCTGGGCTCCCGGGACGGAATCACCCCGCTGAAATGCGCATCTTCGGCAGTCCACCATTCCACCCGCACGTTGTCGGACTGCCTTGCCCGCTCAATCGTAAGGGCCGCATTGGCCAGGATGACGGAAAGCTTCGCGTTGATAAATTCCTCCTGCAGGGCCGGCGTCAGCAGGATGTCCGCGCCCAGGCAATAGTCAATCAGGCGGGCAATGCTGGATTTGCCCGCGCCCATTTTTCCGTAGATGTAGTTGAGCCGGTGCAGCGGAATAACTTCTTCACCGCTGTGAAACCGGAGCACCAGCGAGGTTAGTACGAATTTCATGATTACAGCGAGATTTCGTCACCCCATTTCATGGCGGTGATTTCCGGTACTATTTCGTAGATGTAGTTTTTTAGCGCCGTCGCCGCCATTTTGCCCACAAGTTGAACAACCAGTTCGCTACGCGTGGAGAGTTGGTGGAATTCACTTTGCTCAGCCAATTGCTCCGCTACGGTGTGCCCCACGTCGGTTACTTTCAGGTTGACGGTTTTATTATCCAGAAAGGCAATTACCAAGCCTTTGGCGACCAGTAAGCCAATCCATCTTCGGTAGCGGTCATCCCAGGGACCGTAGCGAAAGCGAATCATTTTCGACTCGATGGTACGAATCTCGTTTTCTTCAATGGGCTGGGCCCTCGCTGCAGCCTTAATGCTATTGACTTTTGTCTGCGATTTAAGCACTCTGTCCAGACAAGTAGGATACCGAAGGAGAAAATCTAGTTTCGCCAATTTAGTGATGCCCTCCATCGAATTTTTGCTCGCTTTATCGTAGGCATTGAGGAGGAGCAGCAGCCGGGCCAGATGAAAATCATCCTGCTTTTCCAACTGCGCAGCGGCCTTGACAATTTTCAGGCTCATCTCAGGCGCTTTTTAAGACAAATTCCTCGCTCCACCAGATGCGGCATTCCTGACTCAGGAGTCCCGCCACGCCGACCAATAGCTCGTAACGCTGGTAAAACACGTCCTGTGGGGTGTGCAGGGCAATATCGCGCAATTTTGACTGAATAGACGACAGCATTTTGCTCCCATACGTCGCCGAAGTACTGCTCGACTCAGCAAACAGTTGTGCTTCCTCACAAGCACTTTCTACGATGGCCTCTATTTGTTGAACGGCCAGCTCGTCGAAGCCTGGCATCTGAATGAGATTCAGCAGCGTTGCCTCAGCCGCCAGGGCGTAATCCTTCACGCGTGAAATGTGCTTTTCAGCGATGCCGCCTTCCTGCATTTTCTCATCGAGTTTCAGCAGGGCCTTGTCCAGTGATTCCAGCCGAATGCCGTCGTAGTTGGGGTAATATTTGCCAATGTCGTCCTCCTCAAATGAACGAACAACCTCTTTGATATGAGTGGTTTCGATTCTTTTGTGCGCGATTGCTGCCGTCTGGTTGCTACCCTGGTTCATGACCAGCCAAGCCGCCGGCTGACTGGAGAACAGGGACGAGGCATGAAATATTTTTAGCACAATGTCGGTGGTAAGCTTCGTGATTTTCACGTTAGGCCACATGCCGACTCCGTTTAGTTGGGTCATGTGACTCTGGGTGATGTACTCAAAGAAGCCGTCCCGGCTCGGGCCAGTAGTCCAGGTAATGCGCCGCAATACGCTGAGGAGTGTCGGGTCGTCAACCGTCGCGACCCCTTTGCCGACTAAATAGCTTTTCAACTTGCCATAATTAGCCAAAAATTCCGGCTTGGTATTGATATCAACCGAAGTATCAGTCAGGCAATTGCAAAACTTTACCGGACATTTTGCCGCCTTTTTCGGGTCGGCGCTTTCGGTATCCAGGTACTGCGCATTGGACACCACGAAAAAGTCTTCCAGGTGATGGGGAAAGTTAATTTCCATCTCGTAAAACCGGAAAATGCTTTTCATGATTGGCTCATCGGTGATTTCCCACTCGCCAATCTCCGGTTTACGCGTTTTCACCTGCACGGCATCGTATTTCCCATTGGCCAACTCGCACAGGTAGTCATCGTGCTGCTCGCAGTAAACCGATACGTATTCTTTGCCCGCACCCGTAATGGAAGCAACCAGTAAGACGACGCCATAACAAATCTGGTAACGAAAATTGCGAAGTGTTTCATCACCAGGGTCTTCCCACGCAATCACCTGCACAGGCGAAAATGAACTGACTACCATTTGCTATTGGTTAATAAGGGGACTTAGAATTATGAGTTTTTTTATTGCTGAAATAGCAATTAGGCTATTTGATTAGTGACTTCAAACAATAAATTATTACTTAAATTAAATTCATGAATCGATTGGTTTTCTTTGCCTTAGTTAGTGCCTATCAATTCATCGTTTATATAAGGCTCAATGCGTATACATTCATCTTATAGCTATTGCCCCGCCCGTTGGAGTAGTAAGCAACAAGATGATGTTTTTGACGGGGAAAGTAAGTTAAGGATACTAAATGATGCCTTCCTTAGAAAGTCAAATCCGTTCCGTAAAGTAGAGTAAGGCTCATAGGCCCATTTAGCGACGGATCATTGAACTGGTCTCATGTTTAGTCTGTATTTATAATCCCGTTGTCGTCCGTGCTGGCAAATGTAGCTACAGGGTAGCAGCAAAATAGCGTGCCATTCCAGCAAAGGGCGCTTGGTCAGCCGTTGCGCGGGCTAGTTGCGCGGCACAACGAGTTGCTGTAAGAGCATCAATTTGTGGAGAGCGGCTAGCGAGCTTGACCACCGATACCCACTCGTACATTTGGTAGCGTAGCTCTCGCAGTTCCTTCCGATTCAGATCTAAACACTCTTGAACAGCTTGATACACTTGCGTAGCGTGGGCATGAGCTAGGTTGGGTTGTACCACGACCTCCCGCACGACGTCGTCTGCTTGCCAGACAAAGTACAGCTCAGGATCAGCATAGTAAGGGTTCGGCAGTAAAGGCTGCTCAATGGTGCTATCTTGGAGAAACTGTTGGAATGTGGTGTCGTCAACCAACGGGTCAATAGCCAGCGCACCCGCTACGGCGGTGGCGGGGTCAGGTCCGGCCCACTTAGCAGCGCCTATAGGAAACTTGTCACGTTTGTGCCGCTGATTGCAAATCTGGCAGGAATACAGATAGTTGTCGTAACAGTAAGCCAGCCACCAATAACGCGACTTCGGTCGAAAGTGCTCCACGTCACCATAGGCCACGGTGCTGGTGGGAGCTTCGCAATACGCACACTTTCCGTGCGACTCCTGTGCGAGCTGTTCCTTCGCGGCAGACCAGAACTTCTCGTTGAAGGTGTACTTGGGGTCGGACTTGCCAGCTTCTTTTAGCGCCATGTCAATGAGTTCCTGCTCCCGCGCCAGGCGGTCAGGTAGGCAATACGCTGGCAGGACGGCTGTGCGGACGCGGTGTAAGCGGATCATAGCTCGCGGCTCAGCTCTTGTTTCAACTGCTGCAGCAAAGCCATCTGGTCGGCATCGAGCAGCGTATTAGAATATTGGGTGGCACCAGGTAACTCCCGGAGCTCGGTCGACAGCTGCTTAAGCTGACGATTTTCTGCCGAGGTCAGTGGCGCGTGGCTTTCCTTTTTGTCATGCAAAGCCCGATAGGTGTTCTTAGCTTCTTCCACTACTACTGACTCGTCCGTTTCCAGTCCGAAGGCCTCGGACATCATCAACTGATGTAAGAGCATTTTCTGCGGGTTGCCAGCGAAGGGAACTAGCTCGACCTGCCCGGCCTGGGGCCCACGCTGCAGGCTGAATAGCTCCCCCTCAGCAGCCTGTTGAGCCGTCAGCGGCGAGTGGGTAGTGGCCACAATCTGGAAGTTGGGTAGCTTGCGTCGCAGGAAAGCCAGCAGGTGCCGTTGCCATACGGGGTGAATGTGCAAATCGACCTCATCGATAAGCAGCAACCCGCGGGCTTCTAATGGCGTGCGGTAGTCGCGAAAGATGGTGGAAATGCGATACAGCAGATCCCCGATCCAGGCCGTCATGTTCTGGTACCCATCGCTGAGCAAGTGCAGGGGCACAACGCCCTCTGCTGTTTCAAACAGCAGTTGCTTCCGAGCCTTATCGATGGCGTGAAAACGAACTCCAGGGAGTAGATCGTCAAGGGCTTGACGAATGACCTGCAAGCTGGTTTCGGGGGTTTCAGCCTGATAGTCGAGGTCGATGGCCCAGGCCGTGAGCGGATTCAATTCCGCGTCATTGCGAAACAGGGTAGCCACATTGTTGGACCGATCACTGGAATAGGCTCCTCGCTGCGAATACCAGGCATTCTCGCCCGTGTTCAGCCGCCGCGAGGCCCCGTAACCTACCACAAAATAGTTGCGATCCGCGTGGTTCAGGGCACTTTCCAGCTGATCGATGGACTCCTCATTCTGGGCCAATACTTCACGTAGAGAGGCGCCTCGTTGCAGGGTCAGACGTACGGTGCGCTCTACGCCCTGTTTAGTAGCCAGCACCGCCGCCAGCTCACAGATGTCAGCCCCGTTGCGGATCCAGTCGTCCGTTTGGCCCAGTAGTTCGCCTAACGAATTGCTGCCTGCTGTTAAGAGGGCGATGGCTCGCAACAAGCTGCTTTTACCGGTGCCGTTCTGGCCCAGCAGTAGGGTTTGCTTACGCGTGATAATTTTATCCTTCGTATCCTGGGCTTCGAAGGAAATCGACAAATCTCCGATGGAGCGGAGGTTACGAATGAATAAGGAGCGAAGAAACATAGAGGACAGAGCAAGTTATCGAAGATACTTTTTTCGCGTGTTCAGAAACACCATGTCCATTAACCAGACTATATGGGCTATTCTGTTGTGTTGCGTTCACAACAGTTTCCGGATAGGTGTTGAGGCAAGCTAGGTTTCTTCGCACTGATCAGATACGAAAAATCCATCAGGAACATTAATAGAAAACAATTCTGCTCAAACTAAGTCGAAAATAGGCTGCTTGCGGCAAGTAACCTATTGCTTTCGGGATTATATCGCTGGAAAAGTAATATGCTGCATCAGCCCCAGGAAGTCGCGACGAGCCAGCTGGACAAACGGTGTAGAGTCGGCTTGCCTTAGCTTCATACAACCCGGGGAAATGGTGCTTAAGGGCACTCTCACTATGCCGGAATGTGACGTGTTGTGTTCTAATCTATCGATAAGGCCTAGCTATCTATTGACAGTTCAGGTAATTCTCCACACCTTGACTGCTCCCATCACTTCTCTACTAATTTCTATTGCTACATGACTCAGATTCCAAAGCAGGCCGTTTTATTGATTCACGGTATTGGGGAGCAACGGCCTATGGATACGCTCCGAGGGTTTGTAGACATGATCTGGAAACGCAATCCGGATGTGCACCACGCGCATGCTGCTACCGGAGTATTTAGCAAGCCCGACGATATTTCGGGCAGCTACGAATTACGCCGACTCACCACCACGAAAGACCGGAACGGGGTGCGCACGGACTTCTTCGAATTCTACTGGGCGCACATGATGGAGGGTACCACCATGGGTCATGTGTTGCCTTGGTTGAAGCACTTACTGTTGCGGCGACCCGGTAGTTTGCCTCGCGCATTGCAAGGCGCCTGGTGGGTACTCACGGGCATTGTGCTCGTTGCCCTGTTTTTCTGGTTACTAACGGCACTGCCTGAATCGTGGCGCTTTTGGCACTTGCCCAAGTGGATAAGCGCGGCCATTGGCTTGCTGGCTACGTTGGCCCTGGCGCCAGTGCTCAAAAAGTTTGTTGGCGATGCCGCACGCTACTTAACCCCACTGCCCATCAACATACACCGCCGGCAGGAGATTCGAGCTAAGGGCGTGGAGGTACTCAACAAACTGCATGAATCAGGCGAGTATCAGCGAATCATCTTGGCGGGACACAGTCTGGGGAGTGTGATCGGGTATGACATCCTGACGCACGCCTGGCCGGCTTATGCGGAACAGGCTCAGCCGCTTGCCCATCCAGTTCTTAATCAGCTGGAAGACCTGTTGCAATCGTCCGGCCTTGAAATCGATGCCTATCAGCATGCGCAACTTGCCTTAGGGAATGAGTTGCGAGCCAACGGTTGCGCGTGGCTGGTGACGGATTTCATTACCATGGGCAGCCCGCTGGCGCACGCGGAGGTACTGATGGCGATTAACCGCGAGGACTTGCACAGCAAACAGGCCGAGCGGGAATTACCCACGTGTCCTCCTCAGTTAGAAGCTTCGCGCTTTTCCTATCCACCAGCTAGTAAGGTTCGCCGGTTGCATTACGCAGCTGTCTTCGGCCCCACCCGGTGGTCGAATGTGTACTTTCCTGCCCGAGCTATTGTCTACGGAGACGTCATTGGTGGTCCGCTCCGCAACGTTTTCGGGCTAGGAATTCGTGATTGCCCGGTCAGGACTAGTATTTGGGGCGGCTTTCTTAGCCATACCAATTACTGGACACCAGAAAACAAGCAGACTACGGGGGAACACATTCAGGTCCTCCAACGTGTGATCAACTTGCTCAATGAATAGAAAGTAAGGATAGCTGCCCGTGTGATAAGCTCCTAAAATGGTGGCAGAAGTTGCACGCTAAAAGTTATGCAAGGGGCTATGCAGGTATAGGTATGCCCAGTCTGCTGGCTCTCTCAGGCGAATAGCACCAGTTCAAAATTTGATAAACGCAAGCTTATGTTCAACTTCGAAAATCTTGATCAAAAAACGCGTCAGTATATGCTCATTGAAGTGGAGGAAGCGATCAAGAACAGTCAGCTTAATCATAGCAAGCGGTTTAATGAGCAAGGTATCCAAAGGTATTCTCAACTCTTGTTGGAAGCTGTGAGAAATGGTAACGAGCAGACCTTAGCAACTGCTTTGCAGGAGCAGGAGTGCTTTAACTCACATGAGAAACAGGGTGCCGTCACTCGGAAGGTGCCCACTAATGCACCGTTGACCTTTGCCGAAGGTGAGTTCAACAACTTTTACATGCGTGGAGTTTGTCACAGGGCCTTTGGGGAAGGACACATGGTAGAGATCTATCGGGCCAAAGCGGCTAGCACACCACGCAGTGTCTCCAAATTGATTGAGGGCAATCTAGAAGATCCACGACGGGTTCTGCTACTCATTAAAAACAGTCTGGATGGTAGCAATCGAGGAAGTGGTATGCCTACTGGGTCTAACTCTGGCCTTAGTATTCGTTTGACTGCAGTGCCAGTACAGAAGTGATATGATAAGTTAATCCTTCTGTCTATGCTCAGGAAAATCATATTAAAAACTCATTACCGAAAATTAGTCTCTGTCATTGGTTAAGATGCTTCGGCTAGCTTTTGAGCAAAATCATTAGTTACACCTAGCAGCTTCAGAGGCGTCATTGGCTGCAAGACCAAGGGAGTTATAGAGGAATGGGACAACAGTATAGCTATCCGCTGCGGATAGAATTGTGATCAAGTTCAGGCTACTATTTATCACTAAGTTGAAGCCTAACTAATAATTCTTAAACTACCAAAGGAAATTGTCACTTACCTTTGGTTTAGCCACTGGCGAAGCTTTGTGCACTTTTTCACTATGGAGAAAACTTGGACTGATTATGTGCATTTGCATTCGAACCTGCCAGGCGCTCGGGATGCATTCGAGCAGGATTGCAAAAAGCTGTTTCAGAAAATGCATCCAGGCCGACCAGTTCATGTAGTTAGAGCTAATCCAGGTGACGGCGGTATTGATGTTTTTGTTGGTGAATTCTCTGCTGAGCCGCTGATTGTTTATCAGTGCAAATTTTTTCTTGAGGGCTTTGGCGATTCGCAGAAAGAGCAAATCCGCGAGTCGTTTCGTAGTATCAGTAAGTCAAATATTTTTTCAGTAAGCCAATGGGTACTATGTGTCCCCACTGATGACCTTGACCTGAAGGAACATAAGTGGTGGAGTGAATGGAAAGTGGGACAGCAACAAACAACGTCTATTCCCATTAATTTGCTGAATGGGAAAGATCTAATAATGCTATTCAAGGAGCATGGTCTATACGAACTGGTCTTTGATCTTAAGGACTCCCTACGCTTGGCTCGCATTGAACAACTGTTGTTAGGAAATAGCATTGAAGATAAACGGCTTGAAAACGCAAATTCCCCAGATACACTATCATATAATCAACAACAATTTAATATATTATTTACACCAGAATATACACTGCCTTATGAACTATTTTATGTTGTTAGACCAGACGATGAAACATTCCAACGTTATTTAGCTTCTCCTAAAAATATCTGGCTACACGGATTGTCTGGCGTAGGCAAAACCTGCCTAGCCAATCGCAATTTGCAGCTTAATAAATTGCAACATATTTATTGTTATCTCACAGCTTTGCCAAACCCTCTTGACGCTAGCACAATTCTATTGCATATAACGGAGGATATAAGCGACAGATATCCTGCTAAACTTGTTAATTACAGCTGCAAAAGCTCCAATCAAATTAAAATATTAGCTCAGTTATTGGCTTATTTGTTTCCTATTGGTGATTTTATTATTTGTATCGATGAAATATCTATAAGAGACCAAAGTGTTTTCGGCGATTTTGTCAATAATATAGCTGCAGTGTGCGCAGAGTACAGACATTGTAAGGAAGGTAATGGCAGTCTGAAGTTTATTATTGCCACTATTCAACCCCCAATAGACTTTCATTATAATACCTCAAAATTCAATGAAATGTTTACATTTATGGAACTACATGCTTGGCAAAGTGTAGAAATAGATAAATTGCTAACAAATATGAATACAGTAGGCCATCTTCTATCAGCACAAGACATAGTGATGGTACGCCAAGCTTGCGACTCGCCGAGAATTGCCAAGGATATTGTGCATCAATATGTGCTGAATTACCAACATCAGGCTCTTGATAAGGTTGTCAGCTACTTAACGTCCAGCAAGTAAAGATCATGGAGAAAATCATTAAATCGTCGGTAAGTGTCCCTGAGTACCTATATGTGACTCGAGAAGCAGATGCACAGTTAGCTAAAGTTATTACTGAAATGTCCCGGCCAGGTTATATATCTGTTGCTCGGCAGATGGGTAAGACAAGCCTGTTACAGCGTATCAAAAAACAGCTACAAGGTGCTTCGCGAACAATTATTTACTTTGATTTATCAGCCGCTGTTTACGGTAGCGCACAACAGTTTTTCCGACATATCATTGACACCATACTGGAGGTCGAGGAAGAGCTTCTCAGACAATCATATTTAGATATTGCACTACGCCGAAAAGAAGCATCAACCAGTGCATCGCCATCCGGTGAATATGACAAGGAGTTGCGGTTAATTTTACGAGAATTACCTAGTTCGCTTGTACTAATTTTCGATGAGGTAGATGCTTTAGCCAAAGCTTCTTTCTCTGATGAAGTATTCGCGCAGATCCGCAGTGTGTATTTTATGCGTAATACGCATACTGTTCTACACAATGTGACATACATTTTATCAGGCGTTATTGAACCTGCGAAGTTAATTAAGAATAAGGATAACTCGCCATTCAATATTGCTACACAAATATTTCTAGACGATTTTTCATTCGATGAATATTCTAGATTTGTGATTAGTAGTAAACTTGCTATCAGCGCAGAGGTAGCTGTTAGTATATATGATTGGACTAGTGGAAATCCGCGTATGACTTACGAGGTGTGCTCGGCAGTTGAAGATCGAATTTTGATGGGAGAGCCAGTTAGTCCAACTACTATAGAAACTCTTGTGCATGAGTTATACTTAGTGCAGTTCAACAGGGCTCCTATTGACCACATACGGGAAGTAGTACTTAAAAATTCTTTAGTTCGTAACGCCATCAAAATAGTTAGAAAAGGTGGTGATATCTCGGATGAGAGTGTTGGCCAACTCTATTTATATGGCATTATCGCGTCTAGGTTTAAATCATCAGTACCACGGATTAAAAATCGAATCTTAAATGCGGCTCTATCAGACACATGGTTGCGTGAGGCAGAATTGCAGCAGAAAGACTTGTACACGTTCGGTATAGAGCAAATGACTGCTGGCGATTTTAGCGATGGCATTACTAGCTTAATCCAATACTTGGAAAACGAAAATCTTGATAGCTCCAATCGCAATCGAGCCTTATCTTCTATTGCTAATGCTTATCATAAAATAAATGATTATGATAAGTCCAATGAATATTTAAATTTAGTCAGCATTACTCGAGATGAAAATCCAGAGGAATACTATTTCGGTCAATCCCTACGAGCGCTCAATTTCACTTTCCTTGGACAGGTATCCTTGGGGATTGAATTATTGCAAGATATTATTGACAATGCAAATAAGAGCCAAACATACTACAGCGCAGTTATTAACCAAACAAGTTTCAAGCTGAATACCAATTTTGAAAAATACCACTCTGATGTTTATAATATTCTGAAACTTACTATTGCACAGGCCACGGATTCAGACTTGCCGGTTGATGATAAGAATTCTATAATTTGTTCGTTAAATTTCAAGCTTGGCAACATTAACATACAACTTAGTCAGTATGAGGAAAGTTGTTATTATCTGCAAGAAGCTCTGAAATATGCTATTCCAGAGATGAAGCCATCTATCTTAATTGGGTTATTGGTATCTGAATCTAAACATCAGAAAGTTATATATGCAGAAAAATTACGTACGCTCCTCGTAAATAAGTCAATAACACTGCAGCCAAAGTTTAGTAATGAAAATGACTTCACACAGCAAGCTCTCCACCAATCTTTGGGAGTACTGTATGAATTTTATCAGCAAGAATACATTGCCTTGGTAATGCAATGCGCTAAAGACTACTATAATAATTCTAAGCCATTGTATGTCTTGTTATATGAAATAGGAAATGAAAGAGTTCACAGCCTTAATAGTCCTGCAGATGACATTTTTCATCTAGCATTAAATCATAAAGACATAACAACGTTATATGCAGCCAAATGTAAACAGGGCATCGCATTGTCTTCTAGATCAAACAATGATGAATTCAGAAAGCGGGCACTTGCTGCCATCGACGCTATTGAAGGTGTTATTGAATATGGATTGTTAAATAGGCATGATTTACTTTTTGCCGTCAGGGGGGCCATATCATATCGTGCAGTTGGTAATTTCGCGCTCGCTTTGCGATTTATCAGTTATTTAACTACTAGGTTGGATTCTGATGATGAGCTTTCATTGCCGGGAGACTGCATTGCTATTTACCATATTGCTAGCAGCATATATACCTCGATAGGAAACATAGCAAAAGCGACTGTTTTTGAAGAACGCGCTTTACAGCTAGTGTCTAAGTGGCAGACTAGCGGACGGAAAGATGGCATTTTACTCAATGAAGAGGCTATTAATGAAATAATAGTTGATTTAAATAGAACAGCAAATAGCAAAAAGGTGTATGGTGCTGCTGTTCTCGCAAAAGTGGCGCATTATAACAAAATTCCTAGAAATACAATACTCACTGTGCGTTATGTTAATGGGCAGGTTACCACTGGCAAAGCAAAAAAATTTCTTTCGGATTTGGAAGTTGGAAAATGTGTCATATTATGATGCTTATTCCTTGCAATGTTAAATTCCATATCAAGTGCTTTAAGGTGGTGTATGTGAAAAATTTATAATATTAATCAAATTGAGAATACGCTTTTCATTATCTTGGAGAATAAAGGAATAAGGTTGAACGTAGATACCACTGATTTTCTTTCTGCTCTTGAAAAAATCGACTAAATACTTATGGCAACCTTTTTATTAATCGCTACAAGTATTATTTAATTAGCAACCTCTTTACGCCCATGGGATGAAATGCTTTCCCCCGCCGGGTCCGATATCCGGACTCATTCAGCCGAGCTGCAATCTCCCGTAGGGTCACCCCCGTGGCCCGCAGTAGCATGGCCAGCTGCGCCGCCTGCCGGTTATTAAGATTCGTCTGCGCATTGTGCTGTAAGGATGCCAGCGCCTTCTCCCGCGCTTCCTCCGTCAGATTGGCCGGCGTACCGAGTTGAAACCCCCGCGCCTTTTTGGCCGCCAGCGCATCGCGCGTCCGGGTAGAAATCGCCGTCGCCTCCTTCTGGGCCACCGCGGCCAGGATATGGAGGGTAAACTCATCGGCCGCCGGCAGGTCAACGGCTTTGAAGCGCACATGGCTTTCCATGAGCGTGGCCAGGAAGGCCACGTTGCGCGCTAGCCGGTCGAGCTTGGCCACGAGCAGCACGGCATTCTCCTGCTTGGCCTGGGTAATGGCGGCCTGCAGCTGGGGCCGGGCGTTCTTCCGGCCACTCTCGATTTCGACATACTCGGCCACGATGCTGGCCTCCGTCCCGACGAAGTTGCGCACGGCGGCCTGCTGGGCTTCGAGTCCCAACCCTGATTGTCCCTGCCGGGCGGTGCTCACGCGGAAGTACGCCACATACCGAATCATGTGTACCTATATATAAAGGAGTGGAAAAGACGCAAGATAGGGCTTTGTCACGTTTCTTAAACGACCGTTGCTAATATGTAAAATGTCGTACTTTGCATCACGCTTTCGCTTATCGAACGGTTTTGTACTCTTTTTTTATACCATGACCTCTCTTCGGCGCTATACCCCTTACTACCGTGTCTCCACCCAGAAGCAGGGTGTCTCCGGTTTAGGTCTCGAAGCCCAACAAGCCGCGGTGCGTTCTTTCGTATCCGACCCGAGCCAGCTGTTGACGGAGTTCATCGAAATCGAAAGTGGCAAGAAGAATCAGCGCCCCCAACTGCTGGCCGCCATCGCTGAGGCGCGGCGGGTGGGCAGCACCCTGCTCATTGCCAAGCTCGACCGGCTCTCCCGAAATGCGGGGTTTGTCTTCGCGTTGCGGGACTCGGGGGTGGACTTCGTCTGCTGCGATATGCCCGATGCCAATACGCTTACGGTTGGCCTATTTGCCGTACTGGCGCAACATGAACGGGAGACCATCTCAAAACGGACGAAGGATGCCTTAGCCGCGAAGAAAGCCCGCGGCGCCCAGCTGGGCAATCCCCAGAACATGACCCCAGCCATTACCCGGCAAGGGCAAGCGACTATGCAGCGCAACGCCCGCGAGCACCCAGCTAACCGGCAGGCTGCCCAGCTGGCTACCCTGCTGCGCGAGAAGGGACAGACGTTGGAACAGATAGCTGCCACACTTACTCGAACGGGCTACCGCACCCGACGGGGCAAGGACTTTCACGCAACTTCCGTGTGGCGTCTATTAAGCGCTGATCTGTCAGCAAAGGCTACTTTCATCGCCGAGGTTGATGCCAGTGCAGCTAACGCAGAGGTGAACAGTTTTCTTTGAATACCTCCTCGCTCAACAGCGTCTAGTTGGAGCCATCGGCTATAATCCGCCAACGTCTGCACCAGTGCAATATTACTCAGGATGAACGCGCATCGCCTAATAACGCCTACTTGCTTAAACCCAAGAGCACTCGTGTGCCCCTTCAACGGCCGTATACTACCCAAAGCCCACGTAAAATGGGCTCAACAGTTTCGGGAAGGCGTACTACTTAACGGAAGACATAAAGATTAAGAGCTAGCATTATATTTATCAATCGATACCTTTTACCCGCAGGAACTAAGTAGAGTGCAGATTTCAAATAAACCAGCCGGCGGGCATTAGCTTTCGAGTTATAAGTACACGTCGGATTCCGGCCCCTCGCGGGGCGGCAAGCCTTTACGCCCAGCTGCAGGCAAACATTAGCAAAGGGCAGTACTGGAGATCGGCAGCGTGTTTTCTCGTCAGGAGAAGGAAACGCCCAGAATAGAAACGTAGCTGCCAGTCAATGCCTTATCTTTGTTGCGCTGCTGCGTAGGCATTCTTGCTGCGTAGGCTACAATCCCTCCTCTATGCCCAAATTTTTATTCACTGTACTGGCTGGAGCGATGCTCTTGACCGCTCCTTTCTTTGCTAAACAAGCCGCTGCTCAGGCCCCGACCAAGCAGTGGGATAAAACCTTTGGTGGAAGCTCCGAGGAACGTTTGTGGGCCATGCAGGTGACGCGGGATGGCGGCTCTATTCTGGGCGGAAATTCCAATTCGGGCATCAGTGGCGACAAAACCCAAGCCAATAGAGGCGAGGATGATTATTGGGTCGTCAAATTAGATGCGGCGGGTAACAAGCTCTGGGATAAAACCTTCGGGGGTAGTGGGGATGAATATTTCTATGCCGTACAGCAAACCGCCGACGGGGGGTACTTATTGGGTGGAACTTCTGCATCAGGCATTAGTGGCGACAAGACCCAGGCCAGTAACGGGTACGAGGATTTCTGGGTCGTTCGGCTGGATGCCAATGGTAATAAGATCTGGGATAAAACCTATGGCGGTAGTGATGACGACGCGTTGACCGGTATACAGCTGACCAGCGATGGGGGCTTTTTACTCGGTGGGTATTCCAGTTCCGGTAGAAGCGGTGATAAAACGCAGCCAAGCCAAGGCAGCTGGGATGTCTGGGTAGTGAAAATTTATGCCCAGGGCAACAAGATCTGGGACCGTTCCTTCGGTGGAAGCAGCAGTGATTTTGCCAATGCGATGAGTGCTACGCGCGATGGCGGGGTGGTACTAGCGGGCGAATCCAGGTCTCCTATCAGCGGCGATAAGTCGCAGCCGAATCAAGGAGGGTATGATTACTGGATCGTGAAGCTCGACGCCACTGGCCAGAAACAGTGGGACCGAACGCTGGGCGGTAGTGGCTATGATGAAGCCTATGGGGTGCAACAAAGCGCAGACGGCGGCTATATCCTCAATGGCATTACGGAGTCCGGTATTAGTGGAGATAAAACCCAAGCCAGTCGCGGTGGCCGGGATTACTGGGTCGTCAAGCTCGATGCGGCTGGCATGAAGCTCTGGGACCGAACACTAGGCGGAGCAGGAAGTGACCAAGGGTTTGCCGTGCTCGCTACCAGCGATGGGGGGGCTACGGTAGGAGGCATGTCCAGCTCTGGCATCACCGGGGACAAAACCCAGGTGAGCTGGGGTGGAAGTGATTTCTGGCTGGTCCGGGTAAATGGCACTGGCACCATTTTATGGGATCTGACGCTTGGCGGCACGGATGGGGATGGCAGTTTAGCCGCGAATGGAATTCAAGCCACCAGCGATGGCGGCTTGCTGGTTGCGGGAGAGTCTGCTTCCTCTAGTAGCGGGGATAAGACACAAAATGGCCCTGGAATGGGGGATTTCTGGGTGGTGAAGCTTACCGCCGGCACGACCACAGCCACAGCTCCCGGTAGCGTACGCCAAGTGCTGAGTGTTTATCCCAATCCGGCCCGGTCGACTATTTCCCTGTGCCTTCCTGACCAAGCCCCGCGCAACGGGCTATGGGTCTCCTTGGTAGATGCCACCGGCCGTATCCTATATTCGCAGGCTCTGGCGGTTAGTGGGACTGGTATTGACATACAAGTAGATCAGTACCCAGTCGGTTTGTATTTCCTTCGCCTGGATGGACCTGATGGCTACCATGCCACTTCACGCTTAGTATTAAATTAGGTACAAGGTTGCGGCCTACATCCCCACCCTTCCGGCTGGGCACTGGGCCCTTCTCTAGTCCAGTCTGACATATGGCAGCCCACACTCACTTCCTGATCACCTGAGAGAGCATCTGTGACGCTTCAACTCTTGCCTAATCCGGCACATGAATTTTTCTGGCTCCTGAACTCTCTGCCTCGGCTACTGTATAATTGCTGGATATGGTGGGACGGCCATTTCGCACGGGGACTGGAACGAAGCTCCTACTTACAGGCATAGATCCAAGACTTTACCTTGTTCGGGCTATCAGTGCAGAGCAGGTACTGTACACGGCACGCCTGCTAGTAGAGTACTATATCTGCAGTGTTCAGGGCCATGTTGATTGGTACGATAGGCTTTCTTATGCGGGGGCTAACTGATTGAGGAAGTCAAAAAGGCCGTCCGGCTGGCGCTCCCGGAGGAAGAAGTTACGACAAGCCTGGCAGGCACCCATTGGCTGTTATTTTCTGCTGCAACCACACTTGGGTCTAGCAATATTGACTTAGGTTGGACTCTGACATTGCCGCACCTGTGGGTAAAAGCTACACCTTAGTGGTGCCATAATAGAGCATCATTGGTGCCCGCAGAGACTTAGCGTCGTTTTATCCCCCGTCGCTATAAGAAGGCATATTATAGTTTACCAGTGTTACCAGTATTATTTATGTTACTAGTATTACAACCCTTGTTAGTTGCGGTTCTGAAATTCGGCTAATTTTGCGCTGTAGTCAAGTTACCGCGCTCCTGAGCCCTCAGTATGGACATCGAAGTCGTCAACAAAATCAAGCATCTCGCCATTATTGCCCTCGCTTCCGATGACGAGCTAAGTGAAGCCATTGTGCTAAAGGGCGGTAACGCCATCGATCTAGCCTACAGCGGCCAGCAGGGCGCGGTTTCGCGCACTTCCTTTGATCTGGACTTTTCCCTGGCCGACGGCGACTTCCTGGAAGACCTACAGGTCATTAAGAATAGAATTGAAAAGACGCTGGTGCAGACCTTCGCTGAAAACGGCTACGTGGTTCTGGAATACAACTTTGTCATCAAACCCAAAGTCAAGCCCCAAGTAGCTGATTTTTGGGGTGGCTATCTGGTTGAGTTCAAAGTGGTGGAGCAGCACGTGTTCGATCAGCCGCTTGTGAATCCTAAAGCGCAGCGGCGGGATTTCATCCCCCTGCGCCCCAACAATTCCTCGAAGTTTCAAATCGAGTTCAGCAAGTTCGAGTACACGGGTGTAGGTAGCAAGCGGCCTATTAAAGTAGATGGCTACACGGTCTATGTGTACACGGCGGAAATGATTGTATTTGAGAAAGTACGGGCCATTTGCCAGCAGCTTCCGCAATACGCCGAGATAATTCCTTCCCATACCCCAAGGGCCCGGGCCCGGGACTTCTACGACATTCACTTGATCATGGAGTCCCAAGGGGTAACCTGTAGCTCCGCCGAAAGCCGGACCCTGCTGCAATTCATCTTCGACGCCAAACGTGTGCCGATGGTGTTCCTACAGGAGATGATAAGCAACAAGGCCATCCACCGCGACGACTGGGAGAACGTTCGGGCGACGGTTTCCCAAACGGAGGAAGTACAGGACTTTGACTTCTATTTCGATTATGTGATTAATGCCTTTGGAGGAATCACAGCCCTTTAGGGAAGTAGAGTCGCCAGTCAGTGGAATAATCCATCTCCTTCATATCATACGTCAGGTAGAAATCGAACGTCTTCGGGCGCTCGCGTAGTTCGTCTAATTTCTTGCCTTGGTAGCCGGCACGCTCCAGATAGAATCCTACTGCTTGGAAGTAAGGGTAGATGAAATCCAACGCATCGAGAGTGGCCACCAGCTTATTTAATGAAAGTTTGCCCCGGGCATTGCGGTAGGCATCCAGAACGGCAGAAACGCCCCCCGCGTAGCCGGGCCGCACAGTACTGTCGAGAAGAGTGCGCTCCACGTTGGTAGATGGAACCCCGTCCAGCTGATGCACACCTATGCGGTTCGTAAAACTGCCGTTGAGCACCATAAACGTGAAATCCCCGTAGCGGATACTGGCTGTGGTACGGCGCTGGGGCTTGGAGAAAGCCGCGTCAATGCCAGCCTGCGTTAGGGATGCCTCCCGTTGAGGCTTCTTAGTCTGCTCAAATGTCACATAAATAATCTTTGGCACCTGCGTGGTGAGGCCGTTCATCCACACGGCCGAGTAATGCGACAGATAAGCTCTGGGGGCCAGCGCCGTGGCAATGTGCAATACCGAAAACTCGTCCTGCACATAGAGCTCTTTTGAGGGCAAATACCCTTCAGACTGAAGATTTAACTTCTGCAATACCCCCTTAGCCAGCAGCTGGTCAATTAGCTTTTCTTCCGTGGTAGTTGGCGCAATGTTCCAGGTCTCCCGTTGCTCCTCCAATAGGGCAACCAGTTGCAGCTTGGTAAAGACCTTCTTGGAGTGATGCTTAAAGAAGGTCCGTATCCGAGCTTCTGCGATAACAAACCGTGATTTACCAGCCATAGCAACAGTTTGGCAATCCTAAAAGCAGGAAGTATATATACTTCCTGCAAAGTTAACTTATAAAAAGCAAAAAGTCAAATTCCTGGCCGATATGCCAATTAATAAGGTCCAGTAATGCAATATTACTCAATAATACAAAGTGTATACACTTTGTATTACGCAAAGTTAAAGCACTTTGTTCACTGTTGCAACTTTTGTATGCTATTCTGGTGCATGAGGTACCAGCTTCTAGCAGGAGTTACTATATGATCGTGGCATGAAACCGCGTTGCCGCGTCGCGCGGCAACGCGGTTTGACTGAGGGCGAACACTGGCGGTAAAGGAGGTGATTCATAGCTCTGCAGCAGCTAAACGTGAACGATGTAACTGACCAAGCATCACGCGTGGCTACATGAAGTGGGGATAGGCAGGTTGCCTTGAAGCACCGGGGGGCATGGTACATCCAGTACTCACGCGCACTCGGGTCTTCCCATTTTTTTCAAATTTGTTGGGAGAACCTTGACCCTGGTTTGTGGGCAGTTCGGGACGTAGTTAGTCGACTTCGCGTTGATTACCATGAGTAGAATTTAGGGGATCAGGGTGCCCTTTTTCAGCACATCAACTACTCAAGGCTCGCCAGTACCGGCGGGCCTTTTTTCTGTCCTTTCGGCCCCGTGGCCTACGCCCTAGCTTTATTGGAGCCACTCGGCTTCTCGAAGAGCAACCGCTATAGTGTGACCATGAAAAAGCTGGTACTACCTAACGGGAAACGCCTTGAGCGCATTCTGCTCTTGGGTAATAAGCTGACCGAGTTTCGACGGATCCCGCAGAAATATTCAATCAGAAGAGAAGAGCACGACGCTCAAAAACCTCATTTGCAACCAATGAAGGCACATTTGCCAGTTTCGTCCTACGCACCGCCTCGACTATTTTCTAGAATGGGGCTGAAAGACCCGAAAACCAGCTCTCAGCCGAGATATATACTTCAGCAACCAAAACACTCCCATGACCGAGAACCTACTCAACCTTGCTCTACAGCTGATGCGCGACATCATCCAGCATCCGACCATTCTGGTTTGGGCAAGCATCCTCATCATCGCCATCTGGGCGACCAGCCAGCTCTTTCGATACACTGCTGAGCTCATCAAGGTGTGGCGTACGCCCTAACACGGTGCCACTGTCTGCCCACAACAGCCAGTCGAAGTGCCCGGACCAGAAAGTCAGCGACGCTTTGGCCCTACCCGGCGACGTTTTGGCGCTGGCCGGCTTTCTCCTGCCGATACAGCCCCCGTCCTTTACAACAGGGCAGCCAGCAGGTAGAAAAAGCCAGCCTTGCAACAAGGGTTGCTGGAAAGCTTGGCGCTACTACCGGCACCTGGTTCCTTTACCAACATCGCGCAGCCACAGGCTAGCACTGCGCGAGCCCATGCAAAAGGCCCGTGTTACAGCACGGGCCTTCGCCAGGGTCTACTTGCATAAGCACTCACCAGTACCTAACCCCACCATATGGAGCTAGAATACACTACAGATGGCAAAGGAGCGCGGACCTTCAAGTTCAAGCTCTCCCTTGCTTCCATCATCGGCTGGTTCTCTACCTAAGAGTACCAGCCTCCGGCCCAGCACCAGGGATTGAGCCGACGTGACCCCTTGTTGTTGAAAGGCTCGTTGACAGACGGGCCTTTGTTCGTTTACTGCGAAAGATAGAGTAAACGTCGTCGTTTACCATACTACTAGACACATTCCAGGAGTCTAGTCGGCGTTCAGCTTGGCTGTCCGGCGTACAACGGGTGAGCAGTATGTTTGCTTTCGGCCACTGCCAGTGAAGCCCCAACGATGACCGTATAATCTGATTGCCCTTCTTATAGAAGAACTTGCAAACCCCTTCTACGGACGAAAATGTACGAGTTCGGGCAGTGACAACTCTAAGCCTTCGGCCAAGCACACTAATACATCCAGTGTTGGAGCCGTCTGCGCCGTTTCGATGCGATAGATCGTCTTTTTCGTGATATCAGCTCGGTCCGCTAACTCCTGCTGGCTCCACTGGCGTGCTTCCCGCAACATGCGCAGATGGCGGCCAAACGCAAGGATACTGTCCGGTCTTTTCACTGCTGCAAGCTCAGGCTACAGTAGCTTAGCTGCGTGGACACATATGTCCTATACAGCAAATTATTCTTTACCTTTACTTCATCCCCTATCAGCTACTTTACGCGCACCTTACTCATGCCATCCTCCTTTCCTGAGACTCAGTTACCCTACAAAAGCATCCCTTACTCACTGGCTTCGCCCGCACTGCAAGAGCAGGCACTTTCGGTAATTCGACAGGTCTTCCAAAGCCGTTTTTCTACCCTTACGTCTTCGCAATGGCACCAAGTAGCCACTGCCTGTTATCCGGTGTTAGAAGTAGAAGGTATGAGTGTGGAAATCCGATCAGATGATTTTGCACGTCTGGCTACGTATTTGTTTCTCCAGCATACCGATACAGACGCTCCCGAAAGTCTCGCCTACTGCAGCGCCTCTCGGCACGTTGCCTACAAACTGGCCGGAGTCAGCCGACGAGCGGCAGATACGCTGGCGCATGTGTCTACATTATGCGAAGCGGAGAAACCGGAAGCCATTGATCTATACCGCTCCGTGTTGGAAAGCGTAGCAGGCGGCGATGCCATAGTCAACAGCATTAACCTAGCCTTTGCCTTCCTAACTGATCATAACCCATCAGTTCGCCGGGCCTATCCTCACCCAATTACCAGTAGTTCCCAGGAGCCGATCTCGAGTAATTCACAGCCGGCTAAAAAGCGTGTTATCAAAGAACTGCCTGAGCAGTGGGATCACCTGCAAGCGTGGTTTAAACAAGCGAATGACCCAGCCCGGCCATGGAACGTGTCGGGCATCGCGCGACAACTTAGCATCAATCAATCCGTTGTGCGGGCGTTGCTGACAGCGCCTAAAGGCACCCAGGGCTATAGTCGTACAGCGTTTAGCAAAGCTCGATTACGGCTTTTACAACGTTATTTCAGGTCATACGGCTACACGATTTCGTCACCGTACTCCAGAGCATAAATCGCCATCTTACAAAGGTCAACTTGCGGCTCTGCTGAAGGTGCCAGGCAGTCGTCTTAATGAGGTGCTCAAGGGCAAGAGTGCGTTTACCTGATACTTTGCCAAGCGACTGTACACAAGCTACTCATTCTTAAGAGATTCGTCTTGGAGAATGCGTAACCTCTCCCTGAAGATTTACTATTGGGGTGAGCTAAGTCCAAGAAAAACATCTAATTTCTTCTGTTTGTCAATCCTTTCAGAAAACGTAGAATAGCGCACGGTAGAACATAGATTAAAGGGAGCCATTTCATCTATTCATTCCTAGCAAGGAGCCCGCTATGTACACAGTGTTCCCTTTCACGGCCAGCGCGGCATAGTCTTCGTACTAGTGGCCCATCGCTACTAGCCAGGCCAGTTGGTGGGTAGCGGCGCTCCGCTTGGTTACAAAGGCATTGCTACCCAGGTAGGCAGGGCCATCCTCAGGGCCGCTATTTTGCTCGTTGCAATACCCCAGAACACCTACCAGGTACAGGTCGCCGCTAGCTGTGGCGGCGGTGGCCAGCACGTCGTAGCCGGGCAGCGGTTCCATATTTTCCCAGGCCGGCGTATGCGTACTGGCGGGGACTTGTGCGTCGGCCTTAGCGCTGGCCAGTATGGCCATTAACGATACAGCACCTGTTTCATGGCTGCAAGGTAGGGCCACCTCTATAACATTGGGACCATACTTTCAACCAAGGCCAAAATCGGTATTCACGCTGAGCGAACTGCTGAACAGAAGGAAAGAGCGACCGGAATGGTTGATATAAAAAGACCTTCTAGTGGATTGAGAGAGCTTTGTTTGTGAAATCAATATCCGTAGCACGACAGTCTACCTCATCTTCACAGTGTGGGGAGCAGGCTAACCAGTTTTTTCCGATGTTCCTCAACATAACGTTGGTGCTGCTCGGTCTCGACTCTTTTGATGCCTTCCGGACTGAGCGTTATGTGGGTGTAATTGCTCAGGCCCAATTCACGCATTGTCTGGTGGACGGCGGCTGGGTTATCAGGGTTGGGTAGATTTATTGGTATTCCGTTGCCAAACTGGTTATCTGTAGGCGCTGCAGAATATGCTTCTGTCAGTCGTGAAGGTGGCAGAATATTAAGCCGAGTACGATTGCCAACAATAGGCTTGCCATAATCACAAACGGCCATGCCGAAAATGATGCTTGCTATTGGGAGCGGTTTAGCTACGCTCAGCATTGCTATGAGGTCACTTCGTTTCCACGTTCCGTTAGGTACAGATTTATCGTCTGGATTAAGTCGTGGAGAACCGCGCATGAAATCGTAGGCAGGCTCGTGGAACACACAGGTTGAGCCAAATCTTTTAAAGCCTTTTTTTGATGGTGCGCCCACTGGCTGTTCAGAAAAGAGCTGTTCCCAGATTACGACATCCGAACCAGACCAAGTCTGCTGGCGGATTAACTGGCTTGAAAAGTGAGAGTAATGCGCGGGAAACGGTGATACACGCAGCTTTTTGGTGCGTGTATCAGGGTTGTATTTGGAATCCCATCGGTCCGCATTGCCTGACTTGGTACGATAAATATGCTGGTGGCCACCAAACATCCGGGGCCATTTGGCTTCAAACAAGCCTATTTTGTACAGTACCTCATCTGAACCGGAAATTGGCCGACTGAGAATAATAATGCCATCACAGCCAAGCACTTTTTCGTGAGCTGGTGGCATGGTATAGGAAGTGATGGGGCCATCGAAGGTTGACGGGGGAAGGCCAATTGAGGAAGACAAGCGGCTGTTCTGGATCGTGCCGGCTGGGTAGCGCAGGTGCGTTGCGAGGTTGGAAACGTAGTCGCGCTCAGAAGTGATAAAGCCATCGGCTAGGTCATGACGGCAATTGGCATCGTGGTACTGGAGCAAAAGTGCCAATTCATAGGCATCGTGAGCAGAATAGAAAGGAACCAAGCTCATACTTTAGATGGGGTAGAAAATAGGTCGAAAGAGTGGATTGAATTGGCTTTGGGCCCAATGATACGGACGTGTTTGCGATGCGGGGCAAGCTTCGTATGAGTTGCCTCTACTTAACTCATTGGCTCACTAGCGGTAGTACACTGAATATAGCCTGGCGGCAGGCCATAAAGTAGGACCAAGATGCGTTGCTGCTCGCACCTGCAACTCCACGTTAAGTCATAAATTACGTTGGAGCCGCTTCAAAGCTGTACTGCTGGACGGTGCTAGCTTTTCTGGACTGGAGGAAGTCAGGCTCGAAGAAGACCTTTCCATCCAGGTGGGATTTTCGGTTACCGCTCTAAACCGTGCTCCTTCGTACGATCACGGTTCTTTTCCCGTTCTAAAGTATTGGCGGCTGTAGTACGGGTCGAGTAATCCTTTGGGCTTTCTTGCAATTCAGTCTCCACCGAACGCTTGACCTTACTCAGTACGGAGTTAATTTGCCCAATAGTATCCCAATCGAACCGGTAGCTTACTTGGACGATTACCCGCTTAGTAGGTAATGGCTCTACTGACCAGACATTGGCACCTGCCTTTTCCAGGTCCGCCTGAATGCGGCCGGCCTGCTCAGCATCACGCGCTGTGATGATACCATGGAGGCTGCCAGGCTGCTGCGCTAGTTCCTGACGGCGCTGTTGTTCCTGGCGTTGCCGGGTGCGTTCTATCGCCCATTGCAACTGCTCGTGCAGTTCTTTCCCATCTGGCTGTAGCGCGGCTAAAGGAAACTGTATCTGGGTCCTTTGCTCGCGCACAAGGAACTGCTGCTGGTCCGTCTTATGAACTGTATACCCATTCTTTCTGAGCACCTCGTCGACCTGTTGTGCGCCCGAGACAGACCCCTGCAGCAACACTGCTACCACGTTCTCTGCTCGCTTACGACTTTGCTCCTGCTGCTGGGCGGCCCACTCCCGCAGCTTGGGGCTCAAACTTTCACCTTGTGCCGTGCGAATGATCAGTTGTTGATATTGCTGCTGAACGGTAGCCAGGGCCGCCGACTTTTCCTCTAACGCTTGCGTCTTTTGGTATAAGGCCACAGCGGCCTGCATCTCCGCCTTCTTACTCGTGGCCAACTGCTTTTCCAGCACCCGGGCCCGGTCATGGTCTAGCGTGTTCGCCGTGGCCACGACTGCCACCTGGGTGAGCTTGGCATTGACGGCCGCTACCTGTCGAGCCAGGTGCTCGTTCATCCGAGCCTGCTCACGCTCCAGATAGGCCTGAGGACTCACATGGTCCTTCAGCTTCATTGGCGTTAGCTCAAAGGGTTCATGCTTTAAGGGAGATGCGGTCTGGGCCAGTTCCTGTTGGGTCGTTTTCTGGGCCCCATAGTGGCGCCGCACATCCTCATGAATGGCAGTGCTGTACATGACACCTCGCTCTAAACCATGCACAGCCATGGCCTTCGCATAGTCTGTCTGCAGCTGGCGCAGGCTGGCTGGGCTGAACACATCACGACAGGATAAGCGCTCTTTTGGTCCTATCGGCTGGCCGTCTTTTTGACGTTGTTGCTGCGTGATAGGAACAACCACGGCGTGAATGTGCGGGGTGATTTCATCCTGGTGTAGCGTGCAACTGATGACGTTTCGTGCACCGAACTTGTCTTGTAAAAAGGCAACATTGTCCCGCAGCCATGTGGTGTCTCGCCGGTCGATTGCTTGACCGTTGGCATCGCGTGGGAAAGCTTCCGGGCTGGCCGTCAGTAGCACCTCCACAGCCCGCACGGCATCCTTACGTAGTCGAGGTAGTTGCAGCTCAGCGATGCGCTCACTGGCTAAGTCCCAGTAGTTAAGCTGCTCGTGATTGATGAGCTCTTGATTGCGACTGAACTGAGTTGGATCTGCATTGGGGGTATCTTGCCCGCGGTAGTTGTGCAGGGTGGCACTGGTAGCCATCTCGCGGCTGGTAAGCTTACTGATACGCAGAATTGCATAAGCCATAGGAAGTATAGTTGTAGAGGACACCTACGTAAAGCAGGTAGCCAAAGTAGACAAAACAGCCACCGTCATTTTATCCAATGCGTAGTGGGTTATACATTGAACAGAAAAGCCAGCCGAGCTATCAGAACGTTTCTATCTATTCTCTATTGCTACCACCTTCTGAAAGAAGGTATATCCCCCTGCTAGTTTGATAGCAAACTGTTGTCCAGAACCTTGAATCAATTCATTTTCAGGGAGGAATCTGGTTGCTTACTTAAAGCTTAACTATCCCCTCCCCTACTGCTTCCGTAGCCGCTGGGACTGCAGGACTAGTACCTGCGGCAATGTCAACTCACCTCGTACATAGCGCTCTAATAAGGTAAGCGTTTCCAAGCTTACTAAGGGGATACTGGCCTCACTGATGCCCGCCAACTTCTCAGCTTCCTCTACCCGCTCCAACCAGCTTTGATGTTCAGCCTGCGACAGACGCTCAGGGGGCAAAGGAAAATATGGGGCGTTCATCAGTATTGTAAAATACAAGAATAGCGAATCGCCTTCCTGGTTGTGAAGTGTAGCAGAAAACCCAAAGTTGTTACCGCTTACTTGGGAATGCCGCGACGGATCTTCTGTTTGCGGCTCTCTTCCTGCTGTCGGATATGAGCTGGCCGTGCTTCTATTGTAGCTCCTTCAAACAGACGGTCCAATGCATCATGTAAGGCTTGTTTCTGGGTGTATTCGTATTGCCCACCAGTGCGCTTGGTATGCACATAGTCCTTTAGCCGATCAAGGTATTGCAGGCCAAGAATGAACGTCTGGCGTACATCAATATCTTCGTTTGTAACATCGGTAACACTAGAATCAACTACCGTAGCTAGACTTTTAGTATTACTCGTGTTACTACTGTTACTTTGTTTATCGACAGCTTCGGTATTATTGGTGTTACTGGCAATATTTGTGTTATTGGTGTTACTTGAACTACTAGTGTTACTGATACTACTAGCTACTCGGTTCGTAGCGGGGTGGTCTTGCTCAAGGAAATCAAGTATGTCTTTTTCAGATGTGCGTTTGGGGGCTTCCAGTTTAGCGGCGAGCTGTTTGAAGGATTTTGCCATGGTGGGCTACGTTAGCGGGTGAGGATTTCCTGGACTAAGGTTTCGTAATCAGCGGCGCCGGCACTCGTTGGTGCGTAGGAGAAGATGTCCTTGCCCAGATGAGGTGCTTCCCCCAGAGCAATCGTCTCACGGATGGTGCTATTCAATACCAAGTCAGGATATTTGTCGCGCACAACCTCGGCCGTTTCGCGGCGTAGCACCTTACGAGGGTCGAAGCGGGTGAAGAAGATGCCACCAACGCTTAGGGTAGGGTTTAGCCGACGCTTCACCCGTGCAACCATCTCCAGCACTTTCTCCAACCCTTCTGTCGCATAGAGCTGCGCCTCCAAGGGAATGAAGAGCGATGTAGCACACGCGTAGGCATTCAGAGTAATCAGGCCAAGAGCAGGAGGGCAGTCGAGCAAGATGTAGTCGCACCGTTCTTGCAGTGGCTCTAGCAGATCCTTAAGCAGAAACTCCCGGTCTAGTTCATCTCCCTTTACCTTCTCGAAGCTGGAGAGTGCCGCAGAGCCAGCAATCAAAGCCAGGTTGTCCTGGATAGGGTAGGCCTTTACTTTGTACTCCTGCAGCAGAGCTCCGTAGACATTGAACTCGGCATCCACCAAGCCTAGCCCGTGAGTCAAATTGATTTGAGGATCTAAATCAACGAGTAACACCTTTTGCCCGGCCCGGGCTAGGCCAGCGCCAATGTTGGCTGTAGAGGTAGTCTTACCTACACCTCCCTTTTGATTGGTAAAAGCGATGATCTTGCTCATGCGGCAATACTACAATATTATTTCGTGTTATGCATGTTACAAACTTATCTATATGTTACTGATGTTATTGATGTTACTTAAAACAAGTATTTAAGAAAGTCATATTAGCTTGACTCTCGATAGATGATCTGCACTGGACGAGCATAGGCTTTTATGCGACAGGATATCATTCAGCCCAAAGTAATCCGTTACTGCCTCTGTTGGCCTTATGATTACTGGGCTAAAGCGTATCCATTTCCAATTAGGCCTTTAACCATAGCAGCTTACAGAGGCCACAGGCTTTCATGAAGAGTAGCTACAGTTATTTATCTCCTTAAGTCTACCGGTTTTAAGATATAAAACTCTGGAGGGCCAAACAAAGGAATCTGGATTCCAGGGGTGTTACCGAAAGGATAGGTTTTGTAAGTCAAGTTCCGAACACCGGAACCCGGCTTCTCCACAGGAACCTGTCTTAATCAGCAGCTCGGGTTTATACTTTCGTTCATGAAACTCTTACTCTTAGCGCTCTAAAGGTGATTATGGAGCAACCGGTGGCGCTAGTCAAGGACTCCGAAAGGATAGAAATGGTAAGTCGTATGTCTAAGTTCGGGGCAGTGTTAGGAAGCTTGCATGGGTAAATACTGCCTCCCAATGCTGTAAGCGCTTACCATTTCTATCCTTTCGGAGTGGGCTGCCTGTTTTGGCTTACCATTTCTATCCTTTCGGACAATTGAAGAGCTGGTACTTGGTAGTTGTATCCTTTCAGGCTTCCCAACCGGGAGTAGTCAGGGGTCGGCTTATTTATCGGCTTAGCGACTGGAAAAGTATTGAAAAACCCACGCTTAGAAGTGCATATGGCCAATTATTGCGATCTTCTAACCAATGGAGTTAGAGAAAGTGGAACAAGAAAAGGTCTCATAAGTAATAAAAAGTACAAATTTTTCTTGAAATAGTACAAGCCATTTTATGCTATAATGTGCTCCCCTTTTTGTTGTTTCTCTGCTTCGTTCTTCCCGTTTTGTACCCTTTAAAAGCTTTTTGGATTTCGAACATCAACAAATTTGTGGGCTTTTATTATTTGTTAAGTATTTACCCTATTTGCAGGGCTCATAAGTAGTTGATTTCTTATCCTTTATACCGTGCAAAGGATAGAGATGGTAAGCGAAAGGATAGAGATGGTAAGTGGAAAGGATAGAGATGGTAAGCGAAAGGATAGGAATGGTAAGCGAAAGGATAGGAATGGTAAGCAATTGGGATAGAGATGGTAAGCTAAAGGATAGAGTGTAAAGGAAGTCTTACCTTATCTGCTGCAAGTTGCTTATATTGGGCCGTAGAAGCTACTTATTTCCGTTATTATGAGCGTACCGGCCACCTCTGAACCCTCCTTCCTGGAAATCAGGCAACACAATGCTATTACGACGGCCCGCTATGAGATGAGTGCCTGCGAGATGGACATTGTCTTCTCCCTTTTATCGGTGCTGCGCAAGGAAGATAAGGCCGGGACTATTTACCGCATCCGGGTGAAAGAGCTGGAGCAGCTCACGGGTCGGGTCTGGAACTACCAGCGCCTGCTGGAGGCCACCTCCAATCTGCGCAGCCGTGAATACCATATCGAGGACAACAAGCACGTGCTGCAAGTAGGCCTGCTGGCCTCAGCTCTCTACATCAAGGGGGAGGGCATCATTGAGCTGGAAATCTCCGAGCGTATCCGTCGCTACCTGATTGATTTGAAGAATAACTTCACGTCTTATCGCCTGCAGTCGGTCTTCAGCTTGTCCAGCAAGTACGCCAAGCGCATCTACCAGATTGCCTCCCAATGGAAGGACATTGGGGAAACCAAAACCTTCACGCTGGACGAGTTCAAAATCATGCTTTCGCTCAAAGACCCCAAGGGCCAGCAGCCGGATCAGTACGAGAAGATTTCGGCGCTGCAAAAGTACGTGCTAGACGTGGCCGCCAACCAGATCAACGAGCACACCGACCTGCGCATCAAGTACGAGCTGCTCAAGAAAGGGCGCTCCTACCAAAGCATCAAGTTCTACGTCAACACACAAGTACCCCAGCAGCTCCCTATTCCCTTTGAGTTGGAGGCTGATGACGCTAAGATACAGTTGGCTCGCAAGCACCTAGATACACTAGGCATTGCCAAACTGGAGTTAGTACAACAGATTCTGAATGAGGCACGGCTCGTAGACGAACTATTTAAATTCATGTACAAGCTCAAGACGGATAAAGTAAAAGCTGATCGTAATCCAGGTGGCTTATTCTTAAAAATTCATGGGCTACGGTAACCAGAGTGATAGCCTCTACATATCAGATGTTACTTTCTAAACACTAGTAACATCAGTAATATAATGTTAACTGATTTAGATCCCTCTCTTTGCGTTACAGGGTAAATGCTTACTTTTCAAAGCCAGTACCTTTCTACGCTTATTGCTTTTGCCTGAATGCGCCGCCTTATATCGACAACAGTACTTTTAACCGTATCCTTAACGCATGTCAACTGCCAATCCATCAAAAAGCTGGAGCGGCATTCGCTTAATCGCAGTCACATCACTGAAGTGAAAGGCGATACGGTAGAAGTCTTTGATGTGTCTTCCAAGCAGATCCGAGCTACAAAGCGCGAAACGTATTACTGGTACGCCCAGAATCGCATTAATCACTCTGTAGCGAACTACCAAGGAAAGCTGTTGCACGGCACCTTCATGCTTCTGCACCGCAATCAGCAGTTGTTGATCAGCGGGCACTTCAGCCACGGCTTAAAAACAGGACACTGGCAAGCCTGGTATCCCGATGGAACCTTATCTCAGACCTCAAGCTGGAAAAAAGGGCGGCTCAAAGGAAAAATCACACACTTTGACTTAACAGGCAAGATCATCCCTGCCACGTCGCCAGCTGGGTCTTCACCTATCCTAGCGGACACCAGCAGTAGGGCTAAAAACAGGTGGAAAGGCCTGATTCGGAAGCGCAAAAGGAAACAAGCGACAACAACTGGTATCCCTACCGCAGCCGATAGAATCACGGCTCCACGCCAAGTGCTTTTCCTTACCGGGGTCTATGCCGGCGTGGCAGTATATGCTGCCGGAAAATGATACCACACCAGACTACTAGCTACGGTAGTCCCAAGCGCATACAGGCTGGGGCGCTACTGCTTGTGCTGGTTATCGGAATCGTCATTGCTGCCCTACTTCTATCGCTGGTATACCTCGCTGCCGGCCGGGGTACGCTGCTCAGGCTGGAGGCCCAGCGTATCGTACAGCGCCGGAATCTTCAGTCCGGTTTGGCCTATTTGGAAGCGGCCGCAGCCCTGCCGTACTTCCAGGCGGTGGATTTCGATCTTTTCGGAGCGGAAAAGGATTCGGTACAAGTAGAAAAACGCCCCTGGGGGGTTTTCGATACTGGAATCGTTGTTGCGCATCAAGGAACTGAACGAGATACCCTGCTTGCTTTGCTCGGGTGCCACTTTGACGAGACAGGGCGCGCGGCACTCTACCTGGCCGATACCAATACCCCGGTAGCGGTAGGGGGGGGGCAAATCATTGGTACTTCTTATCTACCCAAAGCCGGCATCCGTCCCTATGTTGGAGGACTGGTCACGAATCCTGCTCCGTCAGCTAGCATCCGCGGACAGGTGCGTGAAAGCCAACATTCGCTTCCGATAGAAACAGCGGATGTCATTCGCCAGCTGTCAAAATATGATATTGCTCAACTGCGCGAATGGCTCCCGCCAGCCACGCAAACCCGCTCTCTGGCGCGCGTGATGCAACACTCATTCGCTGATCTGCCGCTGCTTGTTGAGCATACCACAACCAGCCCCCTGGCACATGTGAGCTTATCGGGAAACATTATCCTTACCAGTAACCAGCGGCTGATAATCGAACCCACGGCGCAACTCAACAACATTCTGCTTATTGCTCCCGTCATTGTCTTCAAGAAGGGCTTTTCCGGGCAGGTGCAGGCACTGGCCCGTGATACCATCATTCTAGAAGAGGGGTGCCGCCTGACTTATCCCAGTGCCCTGTGCGCGAGTTCCTCCACAACCAATGCGGTTGTGCTGCTGGGAGCAAACAGCGCGGTTAGTGGGGCCGTTCTCGCGGTCAGTACTGGCCCCAACCTCTACGGAGCCACGATTCGCATGAGCCCCGGGGCACTGGTTGAGGGGCAAGTCTTGACATCGGGCCAATTGGAAAACTGTGCACAGGTACACGGATCGGTCGTTGCCCATCAGCTGCTGTACCGCACGCCATCAACCTTCTTTACCAACTACTTCATCAATGCCACTATCGACCGGCCGATCCTCTCCCCTCATTTTATAACTACTCCCATTCTTAATTCTGCCAGTAAAACGGCTGTCGTCTCATGGCTGCAGTAACTTCGCGGCGTCTGGCTGCCTCGTCTTTAGTTGAGGTAATCGTGGCAGCGGCCATTTTGGTGCTTATCCTGGGAATGGGACTAGGCGTATGCGCCAGGCTGGCGCTTACGGGGCCAAACAGGATGCGGGTGCAAAGTCAGCTGGTGCTACGGCAAGTTGCCGCTGAAACCATTCGTACCCGTGCCTGGCGCACCCAAACAACGATTGTGGATGAGTTTGAGGTTGAGCAAGAGGTACTAGCCTATGGCAACCTTCCCCACTTACTCGAACTTCGCCTTACGGCCCGTGTCGGGGAGAAGACGATGGCTCAATTTCAGCAGCTGGTATATGCTCACCCGGACGTTACGCCTTAGATCGTTTACCTTGGTGGAGCTTATGCTGGCCCTGGTATTGAGTGCCCTGATCTTTGGCATGGCCTATGCCGGCCTCCGCATTGTGCAGCAGCAACAGCAGCTATTCCAGCAAAAGGCCCAGATCCTGGGCCAGGTCAGCACCCTGCAAACAGTCCTCATCCGCGACTTTGACCGCGCCTCCTCCATTACCGCCGTGGATAACCGGGTGCAATGCACGCAGCAAGCACGTATGGTGGAATACCATTGGCTTGACTCAGTGGTTACCCGGCAGCAGGGGGAAGTAACCGATACGTTCCAGTTGCCCTTACTCAGCGTTGACTATTACTTTCAGGCGCAGCCACAACAGGCCGGCTTGATCGATGAGGTAGCGCTGGCAGTAGTAGTGCTCAAGGATACTTTCCACCTGCAGGCGGCAACTACCTACAGTGCCGGCCAGCTGCTTTTACGGACATCACACAAATGAGTGGATTAGATCTTTCCAAAGTGCGCGCTGCTCCGGCAAGGATTCGTCCGCCACGTGCTCGTTCCTTGGGGGCTTTTCTAAGCCGGGACATACGCTTGGGTAAGCGCCTATCCGATAAGCAGCGGCAATCCTTGTATGTCGAAGTGGGAATGCTGCTAAGCGCCGGCGTCGACATCAAAACCGCCTTGGACATTCAGGTTCAACAGCTGACAGGCAAAGCTGGTACCCTGCTGGCCTCCATCCGGGACTCGGTCGTCGCAGGCAGCACCCTGTCAGAGGCGGCTCAGCAATCCGGGGAATTCTCCGCCTATGAATTCTACAGCCTACAGATCGGCGAGGAAACGGGACGCTTGGTCAGCATTCTGCAGGAGTTGGCTCACTACTACGCGCGGCAGATCAAGCAGCGCCGCCAGCTCATCCAAGCTTTAGCTTACCCGGTCCTGGTGATGGCAACGGCGGTAGGAGCTGTCGTATTTATGCTGAATTTTATCGTCCCGATGTTCTCTGATGTCTTTCGACGGTTTGGCGGACAATTGCCCCCACTTACCCAGACCATTGTAGGGCTGTCAGCCTTTGTACGGGGGCATGTATGGCTGGGGATGCTATCTGCGACCGGCCTGCTGGCGGCGTGGCGGCTTTTCTGGCGTGTACCGGGCTATCGTTACCGGATGAGCCAAGCCCTGTTGCGGGTGCCGATCCTGGGGCCCATCGTATTGCGCGTATACCTGGTTCGCTTGTGTAGTTCGTTGAGCTTGCTGAGTAGCGCGCACGTTCCCCTGGTGCAGGCCTTGGCCCTGGCCCGGCAAATGATAGGCTTTGCGCCCCTGGTACGGGCCTTGGAAACGGTGGAGGCGCAGATTATGCAAGGCACTGCTTTGCATACAAGCTTAGCGGCCTTTTCCTTTTTTGAGCCGCGGTTTATAGCCCTGGTAAAAGTGGGCGAGGAAGTAAACCAACTGGGGCATTTTTTTAGTCTTCTGGCGCAGCAGTACAGTGACGAGGTAGACCATCGGGCCGCATTGCTGAGTAGCACACTAGAGCCGCTGATCATCATTTTTCTCGGCTTGGTGGTCGGACTCATTCTGGTTGCGATGTACCTGCCCATATTCCAGATGAGCAGTGCCATTGGGTAGAAGCGCAATGGCTATTTTCTATCCTGTTTAGGTAGGTAGAACAATAGGCATGCCGTGGGCGAGTACAAACGTTCTGCTATAGTTGATCACTTGTACCAATTGTGCTGCCACTTTATCGGGGTAAACAACACATCTGTTTTTGCACCTATCTGATTATAAGCATTTTAATATCATTTTGTTTTACGATACGATATACATAAATAAATGTTACAATCTTTATTGTTGTTGACGATAAAATCCAATAGTATTGCAGAAATACTCTACTAGCTTCTGATTCTAATTGCCTTGTTTATTCACTCTAGGCTACCCATTCTTACTTCTTGCTTATTCGCTTTCCTGGCTTGTGTGGCACTAACTGGTTGCCAGCAAAAGGCGCCTCAGGATGTCGCCTCGTTGGCTATCTATCTGGCTGACCCAGCCAATGGCTTAGTCCACGAACACACCGCTAAGCCTTGGCATCTGATGCTCAGGCTATTGCCGGACTCCTTCTTAACCCAGCTGCAGGGGGACGAAACGACACTTCCTGCCCGGGCTGAATCACGCTTTGCTTCCCAAACGATTACCCTTAAGCTACAAGTAGCGAGCCTCGAAAAAGGTATACCTGTCCAAGAGCTTATGCAGCAATACCCGGTTGCGGGTACAGCTACTACCGATGCACAGACCCAGCTGCTGTACCACATGCAGGATGCCGGGCATCTGAAAATCAACAACAAGGTTATCAAGCCACTAGCAGCCTTTGCGGAAGTAACGGCCCAGAGTGATCAGTCGGTAAATATCGTTTTCGTCTTCCCTTTTACCAGTGACGTTCTGGACGGGTGCCCCCCCGTTGATTTTGTCCTGGACAATGCTTTTTTCCTAGCTGATCCTATCCGGTTTCACTTCGCAGCGAAGGATATTCTGGCCGTGATGCCATGATATAATTCTACCTACTGACTATGTCTTTTCTGTATCGTTCTGCTACCCGCAAGCGGATAGCAGCGTTTCTCTTGTGCCTGATCCTATCAGAGATTGGCTTTCCTTCCGTTAGCTACGCATTAACCGGCGGGCCGAGTCAACCGGAATTCTCTTCCTTCGAACCCGTTTCCACCAACCAGATGGTGGATGAGTTTACGGGTGACTTCACGTACAATCTACCCGTAATCAATATTCCGGGTCCTCAGGGCAGTGACTATCCCTTATCCTTATCCTACCATAGCGGTGCTACTCCGGAAGAGGAGGCCTCCTGGGTCGGCTACGGCTGGTCGCTCAACCCGGGGGCCATTACCCGGAATACCCGCGGCTTTCCGGATGATTTCAAGGAAAGCAGTGTGCACTACTGGAATAAGAGCCCACGTGAATGGACGGCGACTAGGGGGGTGGGTACCTCCGTGGAAGCTTTCGGCAAAGATTTCGCCAATGTAAATGCATCCATCCGCTATAATAACTATCAGGGGTTTGGTTACAGCGTCGGGGCTGGTATTCCGATTGCCAAGGGCGTTGTCAGCCTGGGCTACAACCTTTCGAATGGCCGGGGAAGCTTCTCCTTGGAGGTCAGCCCGGCTGCCATTCTGAAGCGCTACGCTACAGCCCATGAGGAAGCAAGCAAGCGGACGGACGATTCAGATAATAGCTTTAAGAAAAAGCTAAAGGACTCGCTGGGTAAGTCGGTCCGGAAGTCTTCCACCATAAATTCGGTTAGCCTGATCGGCGGCAACTTTGGAATGTTCAGCTTCTCGGAGGCGGTAAGGTCAAATCACGTAACCGGCTACAGTGGAGCTTCCTACAACGTTACCACAGGCCTAACTGTTGATCCTATTATTATTCCCTCTGGTTTCTCTGCGAATATGTCGGGTAGCTATAGCTGGCAGGAGAACACCAAGGACGAATATGCGCCAGCTTTCGGCTACATGTATAGCAATGCTGCGCTAACGGAATCTGCGGTAACGGACTATACGCTGGAGAAAGACTCCCCTTACACTAAACGGGACGTTTTCTTAGGAATCCCGTTTAACAGTGCCGACAATTTTGGGGTGAGTGGAGAAGGCGTTGGGGGCGGGTTTCGCTTATACCATGAAGATGTAGGGGAATTTGTTCCTAATACAAAATCCAGTACCACAAAGATTTTCAACGTATCCCCGGAAGTGAACCTTGGCACCACCTTTGGGTTAGGGGTGGACGTGGGAGCGGGTTGGCAGACGTTCACGGAAGGCCAGTGGCAGAAACCGAATGCCCGCGAGAAATTCTCTGGTCTTTCAGAAGATGCGCCAGCAAACACCACTCCCTCTTCTACTAATAGAGAAGGAATTTCTTTTCGTTTTGCCAATGACCTGGGTGGCAGTTGGTCGGCAACGGATACGGATTCTGATGAGCCCGTAACCGCCAGCATAAACTCATCACTGCTATCACACAGTCTGAATAAGGATCAGCTTAATAAGGAGCTGCATTATCCCGACCGGGCGAGCAGGTCGGGCTATATCGGCTACCACACCTTTGCGGACCTCTATGGTACACCGGCCACGACCCTGCGCCGCTCGCGGGCTTTCTCCCAGCGTACTGATCTGCCGATCACGCCCGCCGGCGTGAACGGATCTATGCTCTGTGAGATGTCGATTGCCACTGCTACCGGCGCGAACTATATCTACGGTCTGCCCCTGCTGTCGAGGAAAGAAAGGAATTTGCAGTTTGGCGTGCAGGGCGAATCGTTACCCAATGATAAATACTTGGTGTACAGCAACAAAGGCGAAGACGCCTTCAAGGTAAAGGTTGGCGAAGAGCGCCCGGCAGCCTATGCTAACAGCTTCCTGCTTACGGAAGTACACACCCCCGATTATGTTGACCGGCGTATGGATGGCCCGAGCCCCGATGACTTTGGGGGGTATACCCGCTTCAACTATACCAAGTACTATGGAAGCGGCAAGCCATCCTGGTATAACTGGCGCATTCCCTATAAGGGACTTTTGTATCAGAAAAACTCTTTGTCTGACCCCTTGGATGACATGGGTACCGTGTCTTCGGGTGAAAAGGAAATTGCTTACCTGCAGTCTGTCCAGACCAAGACGCATACGGCCATCTTTACAACCCGTGACCGGATAGATGGCCTGGACGCGGAAGACGAAGCAACGGCAAAGACGCAGACAGCTGCCTCATCGGCCTCAAAGCATGCACTTCAAGCCCTTGAGAGAATCGATTTGTATGCTAATACGGATATAATCCTGGACCCTGCAACGGGCAAATGCACTGCTAAAACTGGTGCAAAGCCGATTAAAACAGTGCATTTTGACTACGCGGCTACGGGATTGAGTACCGGTTTGCCGAATGCAACAAACGGCGCGGGCAAGCTAACGCTCACCAGAATCTGGTTTGAATTTCAAAATATCCCGACCAAGATCAGTCCCTATACATTCTCGTATGCCTATCCTGATTTTACCAAGTATCCTGAAAAGTACAAGCAGGGTAAAGACGAGATTATCAGCGGTTTCTATCGAAATTCCTCGCCTCAGCTAGCCCAGAACCCGATCTACAGCAACTTCAATCTCGATGCCTGGGGCAACTACCAGGCGGATGGCCAGACGCGGTCTCAGAGAATGCAGCCCTGGCTTGACCAAAAGGACCCTGAACCGACATCGACTTTTGATCCGGCCGCCTGGCAGTTGAAAGTAATAACGCTGCCTACGGGCGGGCAGATCCATATCCAATACGAGCAGGATGACTATGCCTACGTGCAGGACAAACCCGCCCATGCAATGGTGGCTCTGCAAGCTGGGGAAATATCTCCCGTGGGCAAGTTCTTTTTGGACTTAGCCAGTATTGGCGTAGCGGGCACTGATGCGGAGCAGCTGCGCGCTACGGCCCGCGCGCTGAAAAGGGAATACCCCGACAATGGCGGACGCAAGATCTACTTCAAGTTTTTGTATGATCTGGCAAATGGGACGCTGCCAGACTTCAATTCGTGTAATGCCGACTTTATCTCCGGCTATGTCACAGTCAAACGCACTGGCCTGGAAGGGAACCGCCTGTTTATTGAAGTAGATGGCAGCAACGACAAATACACCCTACCCCGACAAGTGTGCAAGGATTTCCTGCAAACGCAGCGGGCGGGCAAGCTCGTGCCCGGCGGCAGCTGCAACCCCAATGCAAACCGTCTGGATGACGGCGACCAGGATGCCGTAAAGATTGTGCGGCAAATGGCCGAGTGGCAAAAAACCATCTGGACCCCAGCGTCCCAGTGCGCATCGCTGAATCCGGCCTATTCCTACTTCCGCATTCCGTTGGCCAAGCCCAAGAAGGGAGGAGGGCTGCGGGTAAAGCGGCTGCTTACCTACGATGCCGGCTTTGATGGCAAACCCGTACTCTACGGCAGCGAGTTTATCTACCGGATGGAAGAGAACGGCCAGGTTATCAGCAGCGGCGTGGCCACGACGGAGCCGGGGGGAATGCGGGAAGAGAATATCCTGGTCGATTACCTGCCCCGGCAGAGCCAGGGAGTGCTGTCCAAAATCATTGCCGGCATAGACCGCAAGCAAACCGAAGGTCCGCTAGGAGAAAGCTTACTACCCGCCCCCTCCGTGGGCTATGCGCGCGTGGTCACGCGCAACATTCATAGTGGGCGTACTTCCACCGGGTACTCGGTAAGCGAGTTTGCTACTGCGCGCTCGTATCCTATGCAGGTTCGCAAAACCGTGCTCCAATCGGTGCTGGAAGAGCGGAACGTGTATGCCGTGTGGCTGAATGACTTGGTTAACAATGCCTGGGCGGCGCAGGGCTTCAGCTTTATCCTGAACAGCATGCACGGGCAGGTTTTGCGCAAGGCTACCTACCCGGGCGATTACCACGGGCTGGCTGGTGAGAGTAAGCTTTCCCCCATCAGCCAGCAGCGCTACAGCTATTTTGAGCCGACCAAGTTTGCAAGCAACGGATCAACCACGCCGGCTGAAGATATGACGGTGCAAAGTGAGCCGGGTGAAGTCTTGGAGAGTATGCACCCGGGCCGGGAAGTAGATATAACAAGTGCCCAGAAGGCGGTGACGGATAATATGGTCGACCTGAGCTTTGAGGCGGATCTAACCTTTTCCTGGGCATTCGTGCCGCTGACCTTTAATACCTATTTCCCCACCCTGACGCATACCCAGGCCGAGTTTTATACGCATGTCACATCCAAAGTAGTACGGTACCCAGCCGTCGTCAAGCGCGTGGAGACGCTGCAGGACGGCATCGTGCATACTTCCGTCAACATGGCTTTCGACAAATTCACCGGTCAGGCCGTGGTGGTCAAGTCGACGGATGAGTTTGAGGGAGGCTACCTGCAGGCCTCCGTAATGGCCTCCTGGCTGTATCCGGAGCTGCAGCCCAAGTTTGGGAATGAGAATCTGGTAATCAAGTCCACCAGTGGGATGAGCATCGCCCGCGGGGACGACAACGAAATCTGGCTGCAGTTTACGGGCGGCGTGTGCGACAATCTTGGGCGCCTGACCAAGGGTGACCAGCTCGAACTCAATAGCAACACGAACTTCGTGTGCTTTACTGGAGCTCCTGACTTTATTCACAACCGTATCCGACTCTACCCCGCCGGCCTGCCCCACACCAACTCTGCGGCCTCAGGCTTCACAACTGCATTTCTACAATCCGCCACGACGGCCCCTATCACCCGGGTTCAGATTGTGCGCAGCGGCCACCGCAACCAGCTGAGCACCCCCGCCGGGGCGACGACGTACCATCAGACCAATTACGAATCGCTGTGGCTGCCGAACAGCCCTGCCAAGCACGCTGATGGCAGTGAGCATAGTTTTACCGACGATCTGAACACTTGGCTGGCTTCCACGGCGGGTACGGGTACCAGCACGGTGAGTACTACCCTGCCGGGCTCGTCTTATGCGGGAGTGAACATGACGGCCTACGCGGCAAAGCTACCACCATCTTGTGTGCCCGACCCAGCCAATGCTACTATCAGCCAAGTGCAGGTAGCCCGCCAAATCACGAATGGCCAGATGCGGCTCACGATTAAGTCATTCCAGGCCCGTTGTGCCAATGGCAGCTGGGTGCTGGTGAAGAATTGATTGCAAAGTATGGAAGCGAGGAGCTATTACACGCTACCTCAAAAAAGCAGAGTGCTCCAATTAACCCTGGATAACAGCTTCGGCTGTGAGTTTCTTCTTCGTCTGTACTCCAAATGTGTCAGCCTGCGCGATTTCACTCCTACTTATGATATCATACCTTCCAGTACCAAGCTTGTTTTTGCAACGGGTTATTCATAACGCTGGGTTAAAGCACGCCTACACTACATTGATGATTGTAGTATGCCTGTTATCGATTGGCCATCAAGCGAATGGGCAAGCTACGGCTCCTTGTTCAAGGAATTTTCTGGAAACGTTTGATAATCCTGTTTGCTCGCCCCCAACGCAAGCGTGTCACTCATTATCTCCTTATCAGACGGGAAATACCTATTGGCTGTGGGACCCGCAACTATCGAGCTATGGGCATTATGTAGTAGCTCCCCGGGAGCCAGGTACTACTACTGGCGGGGATAGTGATAATGAGCTATGGATGCGCCTGCGCAATGTTTATTGCCCGCTTCCTGACGATGGGGTGCAGGGCAATGCTCCAGATACAGACTATGTATTGTGGGAAAAAACCTTACAGGTACCGGCAGGATATGGTGGCAACTTTGGATTCTTCACTACCAGCCGTGGAGGAGCTTGGCATGAAATGAGAGTCGATGCGCTTGCTGCCAATGGCAGTGTGCTGCAGAGTTGGACAGTAGGTTCAAGTCCTGCCAACTTTACCATTCCTGCTACTATGTTAATGGGAACAAATGGCTCTTCCCTGCGGCTCCGGATAGTCTATACCACTTTGGGAGGCTGCTGTTCTATTGACAAGTGTTCCGACACGTTCGGGACTGTAAGCTTAGATGACATCTACTTCAATAGTGATGCCCCGGATTTTGTAGAGACTTTTGATGCCCCCTTTGTTGATTGCGTAACGTCTGCACCGAATGCCACTTGCCATAGTCAATATAGCTGTGAGAATCCTCAGAATTTCTTTTGGAATCCTGCCTTCTCCGGGCCAGGGCAGTATGTTGTAGCATCTTCTGTCCCGAACCAAACCACGCAAAGTGGGTCAGGCAATCGTCTATGGGTCTGGCTGCCTAAAATCTATTGTGCGGCACGTGGCAGTGATGGTAGTATTGAGGTCAGCAGTCCAGACCAGCCCTATGTTATCTGGGGCAAAACATTGGAGGTTCCTCCCGGGTTTGGTGGGCGTTTCAGCGCAAAAACGTGGCGAAACGCGGCCAGTGCCAGCCTCACAGGGTTTACGGTACAAGTATTAGGCGCGGACGATCAGCCTATCTGGTCCGCACCTTCCGGTGGCACTAACGGGTATGCCACGATTCCAGCTAGTGTGGTGTCTCCAGGCTCTACGGCAGCGACGGTTCCACTGCGGCTACGGTTAATCTATACGGCTGATTATAGCTGCTGTAACCGACCTGGTCATGCTTCCTGTAGTGGGCAAGAGGCGGGGGTAATAGGTGTTGACGATATCGCCTTTACGAGCGACGCAGCAATTTATAGCCTGCCCAACCCCAACGTTCCACAAGGCACTGTATGTCTGTCGGGCCAGCAGGCCAACCTGATTGTTACCAATGCTGCTTCTGGTGTTGTTTATAACTGGTATAAGACCAACAACCCGTCAGATCCTATTCTGCATACTGGGACCAATTACCATCCTACGGTAACAGCCAATGACACGTACTATGTACAGGCAATATCCAGTGGTCGGCTGGGTTGCCCATCGGATCGGGTTCCGGTAATGGTCAGCATTCAAAGCGTGATTGGCAGCGCTCCAACCGCGGCCAATCCAGATATCTGCTCTGGGGAATCCACCATACTGCAGGTCAATCAGGTTGCGGGATTTACCTATGCTTGGTTCGATACCAATGGCAACCCGTTGAGTCCAACAGGAGCGACCTACAACACCGGCATCCTGACCAGTACCACCGACTACTATGTCGAGGCATACCCGACAGCCTCGCCCGGGTGCCGCTCGCCGCGTCAGAAGGTGACGGTTACTGTGTATGGTAGCGGCTCTACGCTCAGCGTAGCCGCGGAAAGCGGCATGGCCCCCTTCCTGAAAAACTACCAGATAAAGTTTGAGGCGGCGGCCGGCTACGTTTCCTACGATTGGAACTGGGGAGACGGCAGCCCTGCACAAACAACTACCGGCAATTCAGCCACCCACACCTTCAAAGCCGGCAGAGCCACGCCGTATACCGTGCAGGTAACGATTCATGGCATCTTTGGCGCTACCAATAGGCCCTGCTCCAAGGTTGTTGCCCTGAGTGTGGAAGTTCAGGATTTCCTTTGCGAAACGGTCGTCGCCCCCGGTGGAACGTTTCAGCGTAATAACCGCTCCGGCTCCATTGATTACGTGTACACTGATTCAGAGTGCATCCCTGATAACTCCCTGGAATGCCTGGGCCTCACGATTCCCACTATCAGCCGAGTTGTATCGGCCACGGCCACGGCATTTGCCGATACGCTGGTGCGGGCCGATGCCACCTATGCCGGAGAGCTGACCGGCAACCCGTTCCTGGACGGGGAATATCAGCTGCAGCCCTATGCCAGCTACAGCTACCGCTCACCGGCAGCCCCAAACTATAACAATGAGCCAAACTTTGCAGCGGGCACCTTCTCTATGCTGCCCTTTAACTGGCAGAGCAGTGCCCGGGCCCGGCCGCGCGTCTGGCTGCCGGCATCCATCGCCGAGCAGGTAGCTCCTAACGGTGAAGTGCTACAGGAGCGTGACCCGTTAGGAGTGCCCAGTACGGCCAAGTTTGGCTACGGGCTGGCCACGCCGTGGGTATCGTCTACTAATCCTGACGCACATTCGATTGCAACCGGCTCGACCCATGCGCTGCCTTATCTGCAGGCACAGAATGCGGAAACCGGTAGCGTGCTTTTTGAAAGCTTCGAGAGCCTGTATGGAACAGGAGCCACCCTGTATGGGGAAGACCACCTGTTGCTGCGCGCTACTGAAGTGAGTTCCGAAACAGCGCAGCGGCATACGGGCAGTAGATCGGCGAAGCTGCTGAAACAGGGCAGCGCGGGCTGGCAGCTTTCGCTGAAAGCCATTCCGCTGACCAACCGGCTCCGCCAAAGCGGCCTGCTGGTCAAGGTATGGATCAAAACGCAGGCCCTGACCCTTACCAGCCCGCAGGTGGTGTTGGCAAATAGCCTAACGGAAAGCCAGTCCCGCGCGACAGCCCCGTTGCGGGAATTAGTCCGCACCGGCGAATGGGTACTCTACGAGGCCCGGATTCCGGCTGCTTCACTCAATACGCTGGTGCTGGGTGAAAACGAAATGTTAGTACCACGCTTGTTGCTGACCGGCACGGAGGGTAACGGCGCCGCGCTGTGGGTAGACGACGTGCGGGTGCAACCTATGGATGCGCAGATGACAGCCTACGTCTATGAGCCCAACACGTTTCGGCTCCTGGCCAGCTTCGATGACCAGCATTTTGCCCTCCTCTATCAATATAACCCCGAAGGTAAGCTGATCCGCAAGCAGGTAGAAACTGAGCGCGGGGTCAAGACGGTACAGGAAACGCACTACCATACGCCTTATCAGCCTTAATTCTCACTACGAGTCACCCTGTCGTTGCTCTTTTTTCGCCTTATGGCTATACCTCTATCTGCGCTCTGGAGTGCCGGTTGCCTCTGGGCAGCTACCCTGTCGCTGCCTCTTGCTTCTTTCCCAACTGCCCCGATCCCGACAGCCGACGCCTGCAAGCAGGAGTTGATGAATGCTTATGCTCACCTGCAAACTGGGCAGCAAACGGTGAATGGCAAAGCGTTTTATGTACACTTCCTGAGCCAGACCGCTTATCGAATTCCCGGCCAAGATGGCGAGCGTCAGTCCAGTGTTGATGCCCAGCTCTATACCAGCGGTAATCAAGTCTACTTTCACACGCCGGAGGTAACGATGTGGCAGGATGGTCAATTCGTAGTTTCGGTGATTCAGCGCCAGCACACCGTGTTTATCACACGGGTGCTGGCCGGAAAAAAAGGGCCTGATCCGGGGCAGTTCACCGTCTTTCGCGATTCGCTGATCCGTCAGAGCCAAGTGGCGTTCTGTCGCACGGAGCAAGTGCAAAACACCACCCAGCAACACCTGCAGTTGGTGCTTCCCCTAGCAGGCGGAAACCGGTCGTCCAATCAAAAGCTGGAGTTCTGGCTTCGGGAGCACCGGGTCCAGAAAATGGTAATCAACTACGGGCCCGGTATGCCTTTGTCCCGCCTCACCCTGTCCTTTCTCAAGCAGCAATGGGTGGATAAGCCCGAAAAGCTAACGGCCGATGCCCGGGCGCAGATTTTGGACAAGACCGGGCATCTACGCCCGGCTTACCAAGGCTACCGGCTTGTGGATCAGACGAGTGTTACTCAAACGAGAAAGTAAGAATCTACAGCAGTTCATGTCGAATACTATGCGAGTGCTTAATGGGATGCGTATGCCGGTACTAAAACAGCTGTTCCGCTGCCTGGGACTGGTTCTGGGGGCAGGAATACTGGGCCACGGCACCGTGCTGGCCCAGGCGACGGCCCCAGTGATTATCACCCGTAACCAACCGGGGACGCCCTATACAGACATTACAGTAAAAGCCGGCGCTAATGCGTGTGCTTCCCTGCTCAAAGCGCCCATCCACGTCCGATTAGATAATGGGGTGGATCATAGCTCGGGGAAAGTCGCATTTGAAACCCACCTGGAGATAACACTGAACCTGAGTACAACCAACGGCTCGGTTGCGCCAACCACGCTGGTGCGTACTCTGTCCATCGGGCAGGCCCAGCCAGAAGCAGTAGCTATTGTGGATTTACCGGCTGCCTTTGTAGCGGCAACGGGCAATATCCACATTCAGGTTTCGATCAATACTCCCCTCATTATTGGCACTGACCCCGGTAGCCAGCGCATTGTAGTAAGCTGTGAACCTGTCTATAACATAAGCTTTGCCGATGGCCAGGCAGCCCCGATATCGCTCACTGCTTATACACCTCCTACCGCGGGCACCGTGGCTTTCGAGCATGAGTTGCACTGGATTCCGACCTGTGCGCTGGTCCAGAATTATCAGCTGCAGATTCTACACCGCCCTGTTTCTACGGATCCCAGTCCTACTGCAACCTATAAGCCGACTGCTATACCTTCTCCCTCGGACTGGGAACAGAATGGGTTGCTCATCGAAACAGGTAGTGCTACTGCTGCTTACAAGCTGACGCTGGCAGAAGGTGAAGGGACCTACCACTGGCGGGTACGCGCCCTAGGCAACCAGCCCAACGGCGTGGCCAATCCGGCCAACTGGGGACAGTGGAGTTCCAGCTCCTTTTTCTCTGTTGAGGCCCCCAATAAAGATCTAAACTGGATTTACAGCCGCACCTTTACTGAGGGCGGACGAGTCGCCGAGAAGCTCACGTTTGCCAACGGCCTGCAGCAGGTCCATCAGGTACAGACCCGGCTGGCCAGCCCCAACCAGGCTAGCACGGCGCTGGGCCAGCAGCTTATCGCCACCCAGATTTTACAGGACTACTCGGGCCGTGATGCGCTGACCAGCCTGCCTTTCCCGGTCACGAATGCGACAACCGGGGCCGTCGTGGGTGTGCTGGGGTATCAGCCCAAGCTGCTCTCCCAGGGCACACAAGCGTACGGACCAGAACACTTCGACTGGAATATTCCACTGTCCAGCACGACCAATCCCGTTCGGGAACCCTGGGCTGCTACGGAGCTGGGCACGGCCAATGGCTACTACAGCAGCCAGCCCATTGCCAACAACGACCGGGTACCGGATGCGGAAGGCTACCCCTTTACGCGCACCCTGTTTTCGAATGATGGGACCAACCGCGTCCGTGAGCAGGGTGGGGTGGGCGCGGCCCTGCGCCTGAAGCAGCCGACGAGCACGGCGGCCCCGCGTACGGTGCGCACTGCCTACGCCAGCGTGACTCCCTACGAGCTGTTGCGCTTATTTGGCCGGGAGTCCCCCGAAGTAGAAGGAACCTACAAAATCATCACGACGGACCCGAACAATACCTCAACCATTACCTACCAGACCAAGGAAGGGCAGACCATCGCCACCGCCCTTTCCAAATCGGGAGGCAATGACACGACAGCCGCCTTGCTGCGCGCCTTGCCGTCGGCGGCTACGGCGGGCTTTGACGTCAAGGATTTTATTACGGGCCGGGATGCGGTTATCGGCAAAACGCTTACCCTGACGCAGCCAACCACTGTGGAACTCAACTACAGCATCACCCCTGCTATGCTGCAGGATGCCTGTGTAGAGTACTGCTCGACCTGCGACTATGAGGTGCGCATTCGCGTTTTCGAACTCGACTCGCTGGCAATTCCACAGGAGTTCGTACATCTGGTTGTCGCTTCCGACCAATGCGGGAGCGAGACCAGGTTCCTGGAAAACAAGCATAATTTACCATTAGAGGCCGGCACCTATCGCATTGAGCGTGAGATAAGACCTTTTACCAGTGCTACCGCCGACGATAATAACAGTGGTATCGGGGGAGGCGAAATTGGTGAATATTTGGATAACGTAAACGGATTTCCTCCCCGCACCTTATCGAGCCATCTGAACCGGATTCGTACCCTGATAACTTCAGCCACCCTGGGGGAACCTTGGACGAAGATCAACCAATTCCTGGATGCAGCCAATGTTCGGGGGCTGTACCGGTATCTGGCGGAACAGGGGTTTACGCTCGTAGAAGACGTAGAAGAGCCTTACTACGAAATACCCTTCTTGAACTCGAATGAGTGCATGCCTAGTGTGCGCATACCGTACCTGGTCAACTTCTGCAACAACGAATGTGATGTAACCACCTTCGACTTCGAAGCTGCACTGAGTGCCAAGGTGGCCGAGCTCAATGGCAAACATCCGGATGAGAGGCAATATGCAATTGGAGACCCGGAGCTTCTGCCAGGCTACAACGCAGGAGATTTCAATGCCATGCTCGTAAATATGAGCCAGGCCGGCTACAGCTGCCAAGACCTGCAGAAGTGTTTTCAAAGCCAGCTTAATAGCCTAGAAGTCAATCTGTATTTGACTACTGACGTTCCAACTGGATATAGCTTCAACCTGCTTGACAGCTACCTTCAATGCACGGGCGTAAAAATGTCGGTGCCCGTAGCCAAGCCGGCAACTATTGATCCCCAACAGGCTTTCCGGCAGTTTGCCTACGAAACGCGTACTACTACCTCCCAGTACGAGAAGGAGAGCCAGCTGCACCTGCGCTGCTTCCAGGCTCTCTACCAAACCAACCATCCGGGCATCAGTGGCTTCAATGTCAGCCTGCAGACTGTGCTGAGCGTCTTCTCGACGTATCCTGAAAAGGAGCGTAACAAGGTATACGACTGTATTAAGAACACGGCGGTGGTTGATACGCCGCCCGCCAGTGCGTCCTGCACCGTGGCTGCCGAGCAGCGCGATGAGATGGTCCGCTCGTGCAGCACTATCTGCGAAGACCGCCGGGGCGAGTTTCTGACGGCTATTGTGAATCGGTTGCACTTGCAGGGTATCTACGTGCAGGGCGACGAGTTTGAGGGGCAGATCATCGCCGGCTTTTACACGCTGACAAACACTGTTTTGTCCCCGGAGCAGAAGCGGGAGCAGGTGCAACAGTGCGAACTGGACATGCTGGTTCAGGAAATGGTTGATGAGTGCCAGCATGGTTGCCAGCTAACCCTGGTTCCGGATCAGGACAACTCCTATTGCTCAGTTGGCACCCTGGCCGAGCATGACGCCATGAAGAAATCCATGCTTCATGGGTTTCGATTAGCCGTGGTGGATACCAACCGGGACCCGGATGTCTGTGAAACCGGCCTACGCCGGCTAACCAAGAGGGAAGAACCAATTAAGCCCTCGCTTACTATTGGAGCGAAGACGGTCGTGCAATATCTGGGCGCTTTAGCCCGGGGAGTAAACAAAGCTGTACTGCTACCTAACCATCCAATTGGTTGCCCTAACCCTGGTGGCATTGGCGAAACCAGTACGAATGTTTTTTCTTACGTCGGTCCCTTAAGCGCTGCCCATCTGACGCGCAACTCATCTACCTGCGCTGATGAGTCAGGATTGACTTCTATTGCCTTAATTGATGACCGGACATTCCAAATATATGGCAATGGCTATAAAGAGCACCATCGAAAATTCTTTCGGCAGGACTTCGACTATGCGCTTGTTTGGGACAAGTATGGCCGTTTTTGCAACAGTTTGGGCGTCCGCCCAGTTGATCTCCCGCTATCTGTAGCACCACCATGCATCCAGCCGGTTGATCTGGATGTTGATGATAACTATCATTTCGACATGCGCTTTGTTCAGGTTGTGAACGGGCAGGCAACCAATACGGCAATTGAAAAGTCGACCATTGTCGATATATCAGCGCCATTCCTGGCTGACCAGGCGCTGTTATCCCCCATAACATCTGACGAGAGCTACAGCAGCGAGCATGTTCGCGTCCGGCTTCTGGTGCACGATACGCGTACGAACACCAATTCTTGGATAATTGCCGAAATCCAGTCCGATGTTTACAAAGGTAGCAGTGAGCCAACTGAAACATACCCCGCCAAGCGCTTCCTGCAGTGGAAGACACTAGTGCCTGAATGCGAGAACAAGCGTTTTCAGCTTTGTTTTGAGTGGAATCCCGAACTGGACTCGGTAGAGCTGCCTATCGACAGCACCCGGGTATTTGACAACACGACGAACTGCAACAAAGTAGCCGCGGCCCGCATCCGGACCGCTTTTTATGAGCAGCTCAATACCTGGGGAGAAAATCAGCTCACGGCCTTCAGCCAGCAGTACGCGGACCAGTGTGTCGCTATGAACGGCCTGAGTGAGTCCTTCTTCTTGAGCTATCCGCTGGGCTACCACCACTTCACGCTCTATTACTACGACCGGGGCGGTAACCTGATCAAAACGGTGCCACCGGCGGGTGTCCAACCTTTATCAGAAGGTACGATGACGAGCCTGCTAACTAACCTGGAAAATGGAGGGTACTCCTGGCTGCGCAACAACGGGCCAGCTCCGGCGCACACGCTGCGCACTACCTACTTCTACAATAGCCTTCACCAGCTCACTTCCCAGGCCTCTCCCGACGGGGGCACTACTGAGTTTCACTACAACCAGAAAGGCCAGCTGCGTTTTTCCCAGAACGCGGTACAACGCTCCATCGGCACGTATTCCTACACGCGCTACGATGCGCTCGGACGCGTAGTGGAGGTAGGCGAAAGCTCGGAAGGCGTTACAAGCTTTATCGGCGAGGCCCGCACCTACTATGAGCGGGCTACCAACAAAGGGCCGGTGGAAACCGCGCGGAGTTCGAAGTCGGGTAGAACTAAAGATGTGAACCGACCGCGCGAACCCACCGGGGGCGAGATATTCGTTCTGCATGATGCCCTGGCCAAAATCGATATGCTCGACTTTCCGCTGGACGACTGCAAGCAGATCACCCGCACGGTTTACAGCGTGCCGGCACCCGTGAACTACCTCAACCACACCAGCCCCGCCGAGCCCCAGCGCTACCTCACCAACCGCGTGAGCTATTCTTACCTCGATGTAGACGGCGACCCCAGCACCCGCACCGACAACAGCTACACCTACTACAGCTACGACCCGCACGGCAACGTGGAGTGGCTGGCCCAGGAGCAGACGGGCCTGCCCATCAAGTTCGTGCGCTACGAGTACGACCTGATCAGCAACAAGGTGCTACGGGTGAAATACCAGGAAGGCCAGAAAGACCAGTTCCACCACCGCTACAGCTACGATGCCGATAACCGCCTGACGGAAGTATACACCTCCACCGACGGCGTGCTCTGGGACCAGGATGCCCGCTACTCCTACTATGCGCACGGCCCGCTCAAACGCCTGGAGCTGGGTGAAGACCATGTGCAGGGCATCGACTACACCTACACGCTACAGGGCTGGCTCAAAGGTGTGAACCATCCTACCGTAGACCCCGGCCAGGACGGCACGCAAACGAGCATGACGGCCTCGGCCGCCGATGGCTTCGGCATGACGCTGGGCTATTTCCCCAACGACTTCAAGTCCAACAGCGCGCTGTGGAACGCCAATACCTCGGCCCTGCTGGAGCCTACGCAGGGCTTGTTTAACGGCAACATCTCGACCTGGACCAGCCACAACCGTACCGACGTGGAAGGCTCGGTCGTTGTCAATAACCCGGACCAGCCGGCTACTTCTGGCGAAGCACCCGTAGCCGAAAAATACCGCTATGACGAGCTGAACCGGATTATGAACAGCCGCTTCCTGCGCCTGACTCCATCGGGCTATGCCGCAACGGCCGACTACGGCACCAACTACGCCTACGACCCCAACGGCAACCTGCAGGGCCTCTCCCGTAGCGGGCGCGCCAGCCAGAGCCTTGCTCTCGATCAGCTGGCCTATCGCTACAAGGTTGGTACCAACCAGCTGCAGCGGGTAGAGGACGGAGTGGCCGCCGCTAATGGCTACGACGAGGACTTCAAACCTGATGGATTGAGCAGTACTCAACCGGCCCAGTACACCTATGACGCAATCGGCAATCTGACCAAAGATGCCACCTCCCAGGTCACAAAAATTGCCTGGACGATTTACGGCAAGATCGACTACGTGGAGCGCAACGGCGGCTTGCCGAATGGCGGCAGCAAGGTGAGCTACCGCTATGATGCCACGGGCAACCGCATTGCCAAGGTGTTACAGGCTACGGCTACGGCCAGCACGACGACCTATTATACGCGCGACGCACAGGGTAACGTCTTGGCCGTGTATGAGCAAGCCGCTAACAACGGCACACCGGGGGCGCTAGCCCTACGCGAGCAAAGCATCTACGGCAGCAGCCGCCTGGGCCAGTACACGCCCGACGCGGCGCGGGTTGCCCTCAGTGATGGAATCTATACGCGCACGGTCGGTCAGAAGAAGTATGAACTCACCGACCACTTGGGCAACGTACGGGCCGTGGTCAGCGACATCAAGCTGCCCCTGCGCAATCCCGAAGGAATACTACTCGGCTTCCAGCCCGATCTGAGGGGCTACTACAACTATTACCCCTTTGGTATGATGCAACCGGGCCGCAATGCGCCGGGCAATGCAACACTCAGTGGTGGTTATCGTTATGGGTATAATGGACAAGAGAAGTCAGACGAAATATCATCAGGTAATTATACTGCTGAATACTGGGAGTTTGACAGCAAAATAGCTCGCAGATGGAATTTAGACCCTATCAGCAAACCTTGGCATAGTAACTATTCTGTAATGAGTGGTAGTCCAATTTGGAAAATTGATCCTGATGGAGCAGATGACATATTCACTTCATCAGGAAAATTCAGAAAACATGTCGACAATGGGACAAATTATATAATGATCGAACAGAGGGGTAATAAGTTAGCAAGAATTGATAAATTCGACGGAAGCAGTAAATGGTTCAGTTCAGTGGATGATTACAATAGAGCTATGCTTAGTAAAGTAGTAGGATATTATTATAACAAAGTAGGAGGGCAAGGAAAACACGGAGTAGATTATAGCGACAGAATACCCGAGGCTATGGCGGCGTATGACCCTAAAGACAATGGCATTTGGATAATGCTCAGAAATGGCTATATTAGTTCCAGTCTAGTAAATAGCTATGATTTACAAAGTGCACTGGAGCATGAAATCTTCCATAAATATGATGCTGAATGTGCCAAGCAAGACGGAGTAGATTTTATTCCAAGTTTCTCATCTCATGCTAATGTATATAGCAAAATGATGGCAACCAACACTTTTACTAAAACATCTGACAATTATAAAGTGGGCATTGCCAGTCTCTTTGCAGGTTTCGTCCAAGAGGCTAAAGACCAGAAAGAAGATGGTTGGCAAAATTTGGTGACTCAATTTAATTCTACAAACTCAATGGGGTATTCCATGAAGATCCAAGATTCTGGAGGATTAGAAATCTACAAAAAAGATGGCAAACAAATGACTCTCAGTTTACAGGATAAAAAGTACGACCCTAACTAATCATGAAGAAATTATTGATGTTTTTCACTGTGATATCGTCATGTCAACGGGAGCCAGATGCATTTGAAATCAACTTAGTAGGCGATGATAAATGCTGGTTGTATAACAGTAGTATTGATAAGTCCAAATATGACAATATCAATCCATCAGGCATTTGCACAAGATTTTCCAGGAATGGAAATTTTACTGAGTTTACTGTTAGTAATTCAACTATAGAAGAAGCATTTGCGATAGATGAAAAATTAACGATTGAAAATTCATGGCATTTCATCCCTAAAGACAGCCTATTAGTGGTTGGCAATACAAAATTCAAAATAATATCATTCTCTAGGGACACAATAAAATTAAGAAACAGTAAAAATATTCCACAAATGCTAATAAGGTATAATACCCAAAGGCAGTGATGTCATAAATTGTTGAAACCAATTAATTAGCTATTACCCAAAGACACCGCGCTGAAATACCTTTACTCATTAATAGCCTTAATAACCTCATCCGTAATGTCCATTCCCTCCTTACCATACACCACCGTACCAGCCTCAGTCGCCGCAAATACAATATCATACCCGTGCTCTTTGCCGTAGCGGCGCATGAAAGCATCCGCTTTCTGGATAACCTCGCCAGTAAGGCGGGCTTCTTCGGTAGTGGCTTTTTCGCCTAGGGCCTTCTTGTAATCAAAGTACTGTTGCTGGCGCTTTGCCAAGCTGGCTTCCCGCACCGCGCGTTCCGCAAGGGGCAGGCTGGTCCGTACGCGGTTGTAGCCGTCCAGCTCCTGCTGCACTGTTTGCTTGAGCGTATCCAGGTTGGCCTGCCAGCCGGCTGCCTCCTGCTGGTAGGTAGCCTGAGCGACCTGCATCGCCTTATATCCTTCCAGCACCCGCGCCGATTCCACGTAGGCTATGCGGGAACGCTGCGAGAAATGCAGAAAGAACAAGGCCGCCACGGCCGCAATGAGCACTAGGTTGAGCAGGAGTTGAGAAGAGGAGCGCATACGTAAAAACAGGTAGAGAAAAGCAGATAAACGAAGCGGCGAAGCTACGGCAAAACTCCAGTCAGGCGGCTACAAGTAGGCGTATTTACCCGAAAAACCCCGACCGGGCCAGTGCCAGTCGGGGTTTTTCGGGTGTGTGTATTTGGGAAGCTTATTCGAGCACCACCTTGCCCATAAACAGCCCCTGGCTGCTGCTTACTTCAACCAAGTACAGCCCACGGGGTTGCCCCTGTAAATTCAACGCGGCTTCGGTACCCGTAGTAGTACGGGGCGTCAGCGTCTGCTCGCTCAACAGCTGGCCCAGCACGTTGCGGACCCGAATATGAACCTCCCGGCCGGGCAGCAGGCCCTCGGGCAGGTGCACCAGGCACTGGCCCGTGGTAGGATTCGGCGAAATCGTAACCGCTCCGGCCCCGATACCCGGCCGCGTGGCTAGGCATACATCCACCGGCACATAGATAGAAGAGGTAATGCGCTGGCCGTTGCGCACGGCCTGGGCCACATAGGTGCCTTGGTTGGCGGCCGCAACGGCCGGTACGCTCGCTGTGGCCGAGCTGGCGGCAAAGCCGGCCGGTCCCACCCAGGCATAGCCCGCCGTGGTGCCGGCCCCGCTGGCGGCCAGATTCAGGGTGCTACCCGTACACAGCGGCAGCGGCGCCGCGGCCAGGGTAGGCAGGGCCGGCCCCGGCTGGTCGACCACCTCCAGCAGGTAGTTCTCCGTTTCCTCCGCCGCGTCTTCCGCCTGCCGGGTGCAGTTCTCATAGGACGAGTAATTGAGCTTCGAGGCCACGACCCGCATTACGGTCGTGCCGAGGGCGGCCGTCAGCGGGACGGTCACGGTGGCCGTCATCGTCTGGCGGCTGCTGGCCGGGGGCAAGCGCGTCCCGATGCTCTCCGTGTCGGGCAGGCTGTTGTCGTGGTCCCAGTCAATCCAGACGGCGGGAGATACGGCAGTGGTTCCCGTGCTGACAGTCGTTACCGTGAGCGTGTAGGTGCCGCCGCGCACCAGGGTCGCCGTCAGGTTCGGTACCTGCGCGCCCCAGTTGACGATATAGCCGCCGGTCGAGCCAAAGCCCTGGGCAGGGGTCAGCGGCAGTTGGGAGGGGCCGCTGCTCAGGTTCAGCAGCGAGGTGCCGGCTAGGGCGACATCATCTACATAGCCCACGAAAGGGAGGGGTGGATTCTTGAAGAACTTTCCCCGGTAGGGGTAGGTGCAGTAGTTATAGCAGGGCCCCTGCGGCGCGGCTGCCAGCGGTACCGACGAGCTGTAGGCTGTACTGCCCCCGCAACGGGCCTGCAGGCGCAGGAGCTGGGCCGTAGGCCGGGGCACCTCCGGCACCAGGTACTGATCGTCCGTGGCCCCGGCCACGTCAGTCCAGGTGCTGCCCGCATCTAGGGACTGCTGCCATTGCAACTGTGCGCCCAGCGTGTAGTCGTGGCTGCGCAGCACCTGCATACACGCCGGCGCGGCCGGCATGGCGATGGTACCCGCCGTCAGCGGCGCACTGCCACAGGCCGCGGCAACGATGGTTACCTGATACTCTTCCGTTTCGCCAGCAAAGCTGGTGAGCCCCACCCGGCAGGCGTCGCCGCCCCGGAAGATGGTGTTGGTGGCCGTGCGTACGCGCAGCCCGGTTACCCCCAGCAGGGCCCGCATCGGCACCCGCCACTCGGCCCGGAAGGTAACGGCGCCCTGCACGGTCGTGGGCACCCGCGCCAGATGTACCCACTCCAGCGAGTCGTAGGTACCGCTGTGGTCCAGATCGATCCATCCCGCCAGCGCCGTGGGCACATTCGTGCCGATGGCCGTCACTGTCAGCTCGATGCCGTACGTAGCCCCGCGCACCAGCGTGGCGGTGCGGGCCGGCGTGGTCGGCGCGTACTGGGTGATGGCTGGGCTAGTGGAGGCCGCGCTGGTATTGTCCAGGGTCGTGCCCACGATGCGCACCCTGGTCAGCAGCGGGGAGCTGATGGAGGTGCTGCTGAAGGACGAGCAATAGCAGTTCAAATAGGAGTTGACCCGTACCTTGACGGCCGGGGTAAACACACTGGTGGCGCAGCCCGCGACCCGCACCCGATAATAAGCCGTCACGGGAAACTTCCTCGTCAGGCTCTGCCGGGTCTGGCCCGGCAAGTCCTGCCAGCTCAGGCTATCGGCCGAGGTCTGCCATTGCAGGCCCGAGCCCAGAGTATAGCCAAACACCTGCAGCGTCACCACGTCGGAGGGGCATCGCACCGGTGCCGCGCCGCTGATCGTGCCGCTCACGACGGTTGCCGAGCAGGCTTTGGGCTGCATCCGCAGCAGATAGTCTTCGGTCTCGCCGCCAATGAAATAGCCATCCCAGTTCGGGAAATTGACGATGACTGCCGCATACGGTACGCTCCGGACCCGCAGAAAGACCGAGCCCTCGCCCAGCGACAGCGCCTGCGAGGCAAAAAAGGCCGAGTCCAGGGTTAAGCGGAACACGGTGGGCACATTGGCCGTGGTGGCCGGCTTGGGAATCATCAGCGGGGCCTCGCTCCTGAGCCCGGTCTTGCCATCGGTGTAGCGCAGGAAGATCAGCAGCTGGGCACGGTCGGAGGTGGTAATACTCAGGTCATAGGTTTCCCCGGCCAGCACCGTGCCGGTATGGCGGGCCACGCGGGGGTCGTGCAGGCTGTAGGCCTCCCCATCCAGGCTGCTGCAGGCCGAGGTGTTGTCCAGGGTCGTGCCCGAGAGGGCCACCCGCGTGATAAAGGGGCCGTTGCAGGGATCATGCAGCGGGGGCAGGCCACCACCCGCGGATGTGAACGGGTCGGTCGTGACGGCCGCCCCGGTGCCGCAGCGCACCGAGGCGCGCAGCTGCTTGGGGCTCTGCCGGTAGAGCCGCTCGGCGTAGACGGGCAGCGTCGCGCCGGGAATGTCCTGCCAGGCAGCGGTGGACGGGGTAGTCGGACGCTGCTGCCACTGCACGTAGGCAGTGGGGCTGTGCCCGATCAGCATCAGCACGTGTTTCTCACTGTCCCGTTCTATCGGATCGGAGTGGCCGAGCAGGACGTCCAGCCTGCCCGCCTGGGTCGGGGTCGTACACGGGGCGGCCTCCACCACGAGTGAATAGTCCTCCACCTGCCCGCTGATGCGGTCCAGGCAGGCTCCCACCGGACCGTTGACCAGGTCGGTGACGATGCGCAGCCGTAAGGGCTGCCCTACTGGGGCTGTAGCTGGCAGCACAAAAAAGCCGGACGGGTTCTTCTGGTTTAATGCTTCGAACACCAGCTCGCTGGTGGCAAAGGTGCCATCCTGGTTCAGGTCGACGTACACGCGCGTGTCTTGGTTGCTGAGAGCAGAGGTAATGGCCTGAAACGTAACGGGGGTGGCCTGCCGGGCCGTAACGCGCCGGGTGCAGGCAAAGTCCTCGTAGCCGGCGCTGGCATCGGCCGAGGTACTGACCATATCGTTAAGCGTTACCTGCGTCAGCCCGTAGCCGCAGCAGGAAGTCAAGGTGCGGGGCGCACAGCTGGCCGCCACCGGCGCGCTGGCGTAGAAGGAAATACCCTGGGTGCGGGAGGTGGAATCACAGCCCACCGCGTTGCAAGCCCGCAGCGTTACGGTGTAGTTGCCGGGCGTACTATAGGTATGCGTAGGGTGCTGCTGGGTGCTGGTCGTGCCATCGCCAAAGCGCCAGCGCCAACTGGTGGGCCCGCGTTGGCTTTGGTCGGTAAAGGCAAACGTGCCGGCGCAGGCACTGGCCGTCTGGACGGCAAAGGCTGCCACCGGGGCCTGGGTGTTCACGCCGACCGTTACGGCGTAATCCTCTGTCTGCGAATACTGAGGGGTCGAGCAGGGCGTGGGGAGCGGGGCCGTGATGTAGTCGGCCGCTACGCGCATGCGCAGCGCAGTGCCGGTTATGGCCGAAGCGGGCACGGGCAGGGAGGTGCCGGTATGCAGCCGGCTGGAATTCGAGGAGAAAAACAGTTCCGAGGTGGCATTGAAGCTGCCGTCGTTGTTGAAATCAATCCATACCCGCACGTTTTCATCCGCATTGTCATTGGTGCGTATGCTGATGGGGTAGGCCGCACCCGGGGTGAGCAGGGTAGAGAGGGTACAGGAATAATCCTGATAGCCATCGGCAACGCCCGCGCTGTTTTTGTTGATCGAGCCGATCGTGACGTTAAAAATACCCATCCCAAAGGCGGCCGCGTTGGGATTGGTGGCGCGCCCGGGCGTACAGCTGGCCGCCGTTGGGCATTGGGCCCAGGCGCCTGCCGCGGTGGTTAGCCACAAAATGCTCCAGAAAAAACCTCGCAATACGTACTTGTTTACCATACACGATGGAATAGAGAAAGAAGGATATAAACGAAAGTACGTAGCGAAAACCAGGGGAAAGACAAGCACATCAAATATTTCCTATCTTTGGGAGGCCTACTCTCGGCCCCTCATCAAATCACTAGTTATTCCGTGTATCGTGCTACTTTGCGCTTGTCCCGTGCTGGTCTGGTTAAGGCCTTCACGCTGACGGAGCTTCTTATTGTACTGGTTATTATCGGCATTCTTATCCTAATGGCCCTGCCAGTACTAATGCCGCTGATTAGTCGCACTCGCAGTGTCGAAGCCAAGCAGATGCTCACGCATCTGCAGTCCCTGGAAAAAACCTATTTCTACGAACACGCGAAATACTCTTCCAGCCTGGATGAAATCGGTTTCGAGCAGGAGAAGCTCACGACCGAAAACGGTAAGGCCAATTACCGCATTGAAATCATTGATGCCAGCCCCGGCACGTTTGCGGCACGGGCAACTTCGGTCGTGGATTTCGACGGCGATGGGGCCTTCAACGTGTGGGAGATTAACCAGGAGCAGCACCTGGTGGAGGTCACAAAAGATTAACTTTTCCGCGTAAGGCTAATGGTTGCGTTGCGGTGGGGACTGGAAGTCAGTGTGGTGCTCTTGCTGCTGGCCGTGCTGGTGCAGGACTGGCGCTGGCGGGGCGTATATTGGTACCTATTCCCGGCGCTGGCCCTGCTGGCGCTGAGCAGTCGACTACTCACGCAGCCGCTCTTGACGGTGGCAATTGAATTTGCCTGCAGTGCCGGCTTTCTGGCCGTACACCTAGCTGCCGTAGCCGGGTATGTCTGGCTTCGTTTTCGGCCGGCTACCTGGCAGTGGCAAGCGTATCTGGGCCTCGGGGATATCCTGTTCTGGGGCTGCGCCGCCCTGTGGTTTTCACCCTTGGTTTTTGTGCTGTACTTCTTTACCAGCCTGCTCGTATCCCTGGCCATCGTGGGCCTGGCCAGACTATGGCAGGGAACAACTGGAAATACCCATATCCCACTGGCCGGCCTGCAGGCGGGCTATATGGCGCTGTTACTGGTCTGTAGCTGGATCTGGCCACTGCCCTTCCTTACGGAGGATGGGCTGCTACTGCTGCTGCTATGAGTGAGTTGGAGTATATCCCTATCGAAGCAGGTCTGATGCAGGTAATCAGCGCCGAAATGGCGTGGCATTACCGCATTGTACCCCGGAGCCAGGAAGCGGGGAAAGTAGCGTTTTTTGCCGAAGCACCGACGGCGGCCATAGCCGAAGAATTAGAGGTTGTACTGGGGCAGGCGGTGCTTTTACAGGCAGCTTCCAGCGCGCAGATTGAGCGCACGCTCAACAAATATTTCCGCCGCGCTCAATCCTCTCAGCGCCAAGCCACCCCGCAGGCTGCTACCGTGCGCAGCCCGGCGACGGAAGACTTCCTCTTTCAGCTCATTGCCGAGGCGCGGCAGTTGGGCAGCAGCGACATTCACATTGAGACCTACGCGGAGAAAGCCCGGGTACGAATCCGGATTGACGGGCTCCTGGTGGAGCGCTACCATCTGCCGAAGAGCGAATACCCGGCCCTGATCAATCGGGTGAAGATCATGTCCGGGTTGGATATTGCCGAGAAGCGGCTGCCCCAGGACGGGCGCATTTTCTTTACGGCCCCGGATCAGCGCCGCTTCGACATCCGGGTGTCAGTACTGCCCACGCTACACGGGGAGAAAGCCGTGCTGCGCCTGCTCAGCAACGATACGACCAACCTCGATCTGAACACGCTGGGGTTCCACGCCAATGACCTGACCAACTACCTGGAAGGTATCCGCCGACCAACAGGCATGGTCTTGATTAGCGGCCCCACCGGCTCCGGCAAAACAACGACCCTGTACGCTACGCTCAAGCTGCTCAATCAGGAAAGCCGCAACATTACCACGATCGAAGATCCGATTGAGTACACGCTCGAGGGCATCAACCAGGTCCAGTTGCGCGAAAACATCGGGCTGGATTTCAGCAAGGCCCTGCGCACCTTCCTGCGGCAAGACCCCAACGTAATCATGGTAGGTGAAATCCGAGACCCGGAAACCGCGACCATGGCCATCAGAGCGTCGCTAACTGGTCACCTGGTGCTGTCTACCATTCACACCAACTCGGCCTGGGGCACCGTTGCCCGTCTGGTGGATATGGGCGTGCCGCCCTATCTGGTAGCAACCACGCTCAACACCAGTGTGGCGCAGCGCCTGCTACGGCTGCTATGCCCACACTGCAAGCGCGAAGAAGAATTCAGTACTAGCCTCTATCCGCGGCGTTTTCATCCCTTTCGCCCCGTTAAAAGTCATTACCTTGCGGCCGGGTGCGACCTGTGCTATTATACCGGGTATCGTGGTCGTCAAGCCGTCTATGAGGTGATCCCGCTCGATGCCGAATTGGCGGATTTCCTGAAGAACGAGAATCGCGACGTTTCTTCCCTGCTCCAACAGCGGGGCATTGTATCCTTAGCTGAAAATGCGTTTGCGCTATTCGAGCGCGGTGATACCACGCTCGATGAAATTTATCCTCTGTTGTTTGGCACACTTTAGACTACTCGCTATTTGTACGGCTCTTTTGCTTTGGCTGCTGGCTGCTGGCCCGGGGTGGGCGCAGCCCTCGAAGCCCAAAGGGGTGGCTGACCGCTTTACGGTCCTAGACAGCCGGCTGCATAGTTTGGCCGACTCAACCGTACGGGGCCTGAACGAGACGGCCAACCTATCCATTACCAATGCTCCCATCCAGGAATTTATCCGTGGGCTGGCTTCCACGCATAATCTGAATGTAAGCATCGACCCGGCGCTGCAGGCCCGGGTCAGCAATAATTTCACGGATGTACGGGTACGGGATCTGCTGCTGTTCCTGGCCCGGGAATATGATCTGGATGTGCGCATCGTCGGCAACATCATTTCTTTCTATAAGTATGTGCCCCCCGTGCCGATCAAGGTTTCCCTGCCCTCAAAGAAGTTGCGCTTGGGCTACGACAGCGCGCAGGATCGTTTCAGCAGCGATTTAGTGAACGACAGTCTGAGCACCTTTGCCAAGCAGGCCACTCAGCTTACCAAGAAAAATATCGTATTGGCACCGGGGCTCGGTTCCCGCACCATAAGCGGCTACCTGGAGAATATGTCCCTGGCTCAGGGCCTTGATAAGCTGGCCTACGCAAACGGGTTGCGCCTGCTTCGCCCGGATGACAACTCGTTTGTGCTGCAAGCCATTGAGGCGGCCGACGTCCCGGCGAAGGCCCGCCGGCCCGCCAGTAACGCCTTGGCTTCCGGCACCCTTTCTAATCCCGGGCGCGAGTCATCCAGTGGAGCCGATATTCGGGTAGCCAGGGGAACCAGCCCGCTGCTGGTGAGCATCGATGCTGAAAATGTACCAATTGGGCAGCTCCTGCACGATGTATCCCAGGATATGGGCATCAACTATGTCCTTTTTTCCGAGTTAACTGGTACTACAACCATCCGCATCAAGCAGGTCAGCTACGACAATTTTCTGCAGCTGCTCTTGCAGGGTACCAGCCATACCCACCGCTTCGACAACGGGCTCTATGCCATTGGTAACCGGGCCCTGGAAGGGTTTCGCAATACCCGGGTCATTCGGCTGCAGTTCCGGCCGGTAGACAAGCTCGATGAGTTTATTCCCACGGAATTGAAAAAAGGGGTCGAAATCAAGCTCTTTAAGGAGCTTAACAGCTTAATTCTTAGCGGCAGCGCGCCGCAAATCAATGAGATTGCCGAATTCATCAAAGCCATTGACAAACCCGTCGTCAACGTTTTGATTGAGGTAATGGTCGTTGAGCTGCGGCGCGGGCACAGCGTCCGGACCGGGCTACGGGCATTTCTGGGTGACTCAACCGTGAAAACCGGGGGCGAGGTATTCCCCGGGCTGGATATGACCATAGGTTCGAAGAGCATCAACTCCGTGCTGGCCAAGCTCGGCGCGAAAGGCCTGGTAAACCTGGGGCGGGTTACCCCTAATTTCTACGTGACACTCCAGGCCCTGGAGCAGAACAACTATCTGAACCTGCGCTCTACGCCGAAGCTATCCACCTTGAATGGCCACGAGGCCAAGCTTAAGATCGGGCAGTCCGTCTATTACGTAGAGGAAAATCAGAACATCAGCGGGGGAGTAAGCCCTATCGTGACCAAGACCCAGCAGTTTAAGCAGGTATCGGCCGATCTAGCCATCTCGATCAACCCAATGGTATCGGGAGACGACAACATTACCCTGACCATCGACGCTGAGTTCTCGGATTTCATTGACCCGGTTATTCCCAAAGCCCCACCCGGCAATGCAACCCGGCAGTTTACCTCCATGATCCGGGTAAAAAATGAGGAGATGATTGTTCTGGGAGGCTTGGAAGAAGTTCGCAGGGCCCGGGGTGGCTCCGGCACGCCCATCCTGTCCCGTATTCCCATTCTCAAATGGATTTTCAGTACCCGTAGTGACGAGAAGCGGACTAATAAGCTAGTCGTGTTTATCAAGCCTACGATTGTCTACTAATCCCGCAGCCATGCTCGATGAACTGCGCGAACGACTGACCCGACCCCACACCGTGGCCGGCTTGTGCGCGGCCATACTGCCCGACGGGCAGCTGCGCTGGACGCTCTGTGTGCTGCAGCGCAAAAACAACCTGGTTTCTGTGCTAACGCAAGCACCAGACTTGGCTACCGTAGAAGATGTGCTCGACAGGCTGGGCGATGCCTCCACTCCGGTTGCCCTGGTTATCACGGGCCGGGGGCTGCTACTGCGTCAACTCCCCACCGATAGAGGGTCGGCTACTACCACCGATCAGGAGTGGGTAACCAGCCTGCTGCCCGGGGCGAGTCCGGCGGACTTTTATGTTCAGTATCTGGCCGGCGAATTGGGCGCCCACGTGGCGCTGATCCGCAAAGCTGCCGCTGAACAACTGCTCACCCAGGCCCAGCTGCGGGCCTTGTTGGTTATTGACTTAAGCCTGGGCCCTATGCGCTTGCAGACGCTTGCGCCGTTCATGAGCCTAGCTTCTGGCAACAGCGTCCTCAGCGTCAGCGGCTACGACATTACTTTTAGCCAGCAGGGGCTTGCCTCTGCCGTGCCGAGCACGGTTGATGATCAGGATACGGATCCGGTACAGTTGGGAGCGGAAGAGTTACCCGCTGTTATGACCTTGCCCTATGCCGCGGCATTGCATTTGCTGCTCGGGCTTCCTGGCAACGAGGTTGGGGCGGATCAGGTACGTCTTAATTACCAGGAGTGGCAGCATCGAAAAATATTTCCCGTCGGGTTGTGGGCAGTCCTGTTGACGCTGCTCGTCGTGCTGCTCGCCAATTTCCTGGCTTTTAGCTACCTGTCCTCCCAAAGCCAGCAGTTGTCGGCCGCCGCCTCAACGGACCAAGTCGCCCTGCGGCGGCTTACTCAGCTACGTAGCGTTACAGGAGAGCAACAGGCCTTTCTCAAATCAGCCGGCTGGCTGCAGGCCACCCAAGCCAGTATGTATGCGGATCAGTTGGCTCTTTCCCTGCCCCCCAGGCTTACCTTGCTGACCCTGGATATATACCCCTACAACGCCCGCAGCAGCAGTATGCAGCAGCAGGTGGTGTTCGTGCCGGGTATCCTCCTGATCAAGGGAAAATGCGAGGATGCGCAGGCGCTGGATACGTGGCTCCAGCGCTTGAACCGCCTACCATGGGTGAAAGCGGTGCGGGACCAGAATTTCAATTACGACTACGCCGGCCGTAGCGGCACATTTACGTTCACCATTCACCTGGCTGAGCAGCCCCGACGATGAAGCCGATAGCCTCCCTGACCTACAAGCGGCGGAATCAATTACTGCTGCTTGGAGCCGTAGTTTTCTTTGTCTTGGCGTATCAGGTATCCATCCGTCCTACGCTACGCTTATGGCAGGAAAACGAAAGCCAACGAACTATGCTGCAGCAGCTACGGAATGCCCCACAGGCCATTCGCCGGCTACAGGCGCAAAAGCAGCAGAATCAATGGCTGATGCGCAGCTTTCAGGTGGATACGACCCAGTCAGAGGGACTGGCGTTAAACCGCCTGACCGCTACGTGCCGTCGCTACGGGGTAACCGTTGCCTCTCTGTCGCCGAGTCAGCATACGGTACGCAATGGCTATAGCATTGAAACCCGCATCGCTAAGCTACGGGGTTCGTTTCACGGCTTGGTACAAACCGTATATTCCTTGGAATACGTCCAGCCAATTGGGCGCCTATCTTCCGTGCGCTACGCCCTGGAGGAAGATCGGAAACAACATCGTTCTTTTCTTTACGCCTATCTCTATGTGCAAACAATCGTCCAGGAAAAACCGGCAGGATAGTATTCAATGGGTCTGCTTGCTGCTAGCACTGATGACCGGGCTGGCGAGTTGTGATGATATCATCGAGCCTTCCTTGGAGGGGAAGCAGGTCGTGCTTCTAACTCCGGCAGACAGTAGTACTTCTACGGGTCAGGTGCAGACATTTCGCTGGGAACCGCTTAGTGGGGCCAGCCGCTATCGGATTCAAATTGCTTCCCCGGGATTTGAAAACCCGGCTGTTTTCTTTCTGGACTCGACAACCACGGCAGCTTCTTTCACGACCTCTTTATCCCCAGGCACTTACCGCTGGCGCGTGCAGGCCTTCAACTCTGCCTATGCCTCCGCTTACTCAACCCGGCTGCTGCGTGTGGATTCAACCGGCAGCTTAACCGGCCAGACGATTTACCTGCAACGGCCAGTTAATCAAACGACTACCAACAGTGTGCAGCAGGTATTTGAATGGACGCCGCTGACCATTGCGCAGCGCTACATCCTGCACCTGACTCCCCACCCACGGCAAATGGGTATTACCAGTTTCGATACAATCGTTACCAAGGCATCCGTTCCTCTTCGTTTAGCGAAGCGCAGCCAAACATACCGCTGGAAAGTGACAGCCTTAAACGCGACCAGTCTGCGGGATTCACCGGAGTTTAGCCTGGATATGGATGTAACGGCCCCCGGTGCACCCCAGTTGGCAACTCCTTTCAGCGGCGCTGTCTTTAGTACTCAGCCGCTGATGCTGACCTGGACGCGGGCTACTGCGGATGTGCTACAAGACAGTATATACCTCTACCAGGCAGATCAAACTACTTTGGTTTCAGGATTTCCAAGGTTGGGCAGTGGAACAAGCTTCTCGCTGGCTGTGCCGGCCGTTACGCTCACGCAAGGAACCTACTACTGGTCAGCTCGTTCCCTGGACAAAGCGGGTAACAGCAGTGTGTTGTCCCCTTTACGACCGTTCACCTTCCAGTGAAAAACAAGCGCTTCCTCTACCTGCTGGTTCCAGCCGTTATGCTGATCTGGGGGCTGATCGGCTATCGTATCTGGCAAGCAGTCAATGCCGATACAGAATTATTAATACCCAGTGTTCCCCGACGGCTTCGTCCCGCCGCTGGTCCTACTGTAGCTAAGCAGTATACCTTATCCCTTGCTTACAGTGACCCTTTTCGTACCAGCGCAGTGCCGGCCCGCCCAAGCACTGGCCCCAGGGAAAATCCGGAGCAACAGACCCGCCGCGTTAACATGATGCCAAGCACAGCTCCTAAGCAAACTACCCAAATGCCACTTGGACCGGTAGCGGTTTCAGTGCCAATGCCAGTTGTTGAGTTTTTGGGAACAATTGAGAATCGCCAGAGTCGTAAACGGATTGTGCTCTTGAACATCAATGGTCGTCAAGCGTCACTGTCAGAGCATCAAAGTGAGCAAGGGCTTCAGATAGTAAGGGTATTCAAGGATTCTGTTTGGACAACGTACGGTCGCCAGCATCACACGTATTCCGGGTATAACAGAGAAACGAATCAATAACAGTTTACTCTAGTGCCGCTCAACTTTTTACTGATCAAAGCCTGCTTATAGCACTCGCACCGGCTTGTACTTATCCGGCCAAAGCGGCTACCTGGGCCCGGGCCTGAGCACTGGTTGGGGAGCGCAGCCAGCAAATGATCCAGTGGGTCGACAGCGCCATAGAGCGGGCTGCCTTTACACCGCTTAGCCCCATCCTAGCCAGTTAGGCAACCTTCCTCAGGCGCACTTTGCAGCATACTACTATCTAACAAGGCTGCTGTGGGTCCGATTGGATGGTCCTGCGCAACAGGTGAAGCAAGTCGTCGACGATCGTCTCGAACCAACGGGCGTTCAGTTCATGGCACAACAGCTGTTACACCGCCAGCCAAGCCAAAACTCCGTGCAGCAATTTGCCCCTAGGCACCTTGCCACGCATCAGATACTGCCCAGCGTTAGACAGTGTCCGCAACGAATACTCTCGCTACGGCGCTTCTGCGCTTATCAACGGTAGACAGGGCGCGGCAAAAGTGCATTCCTCGTCGCTGACATCACTCGAAAAAATCAGGGAAAGGCTTTCTCGTCCCCGGATGCGCTCAAGTAATCATCAACACGCTCTAGCGGGAATACGTGACTTCGCTCTTCTGGTAGTCCCCGTTGGCTTTTGTACTAGTAGGCTCTTCCTCCAAGATTTTCAGCTTATGATCGGTGAGCTCCGTGATGGTGCCATATACCTTGTTGCGATCTACCAGAATGATCTTACTGCCATCTCGTTTTATTGCTGTGGGAGGGGCAAAGGGTTGGTCATCGATATCAAAGACTTGAAAGCTGGCGTTGGTGTACACTACATATCCCCTTCTATTTTTGTACACGCCTTGAGAAAGACGGCTGCCTGTGCTGGAATACCAGGTATCCGTCTGGTCGGTATAGGTCCAGCGGCCTTCCAAGGCAGGTTCTGGAGGAGTGGAATCTTTCTTGCAGGCCACAGTAGCCAGGGTCAGGCAAAACAGGGATAAGGAAAGTAAACGGGACATTATAAGAGAAAAAAGGAATGTAAAAGCGCAATGGATATCAGTAATCAACACAACTGATGAATTCCAAAACTACTCCTTTTCCCGATTCATTAGAACGAAAAGACAGAAATATTTCGATTAATAAATGTGTTTGGGCAAAGTGGCCCTATAGCCGATTAATCTGTCTCAACAGCAGAGCCAGTCTTATGTGCAGCAGTATTCCGGCGCTAAAAGCAGGATCCTAGATTCAAAGACCTCGTTATACTTGAACTATATGTTACGCAATTTCTATCAGATTCTACTGGCAGACCAGAGGCTGTTCATGACGTAGTAAGTGTCCCATGTATTGCCATACCAAAGTGGATGTTGTCTCGACCTACTATTTGGTACCCAACCTCTATGAAACCCATCTGCCATGTTGGGATCAGCAAGTACTAAAGCGTGGGACTTCTTCCCTTAAGGCCGCGCCTGGGAGTAATTTTGGTGCCACCGCAGCCGCACCGTATCATTGGTGACGGCGTTGCACCGGTTTACCCGGCCTGTTTTACGGGCGTCGACATAGCGGGTAATCTTCATATCGATGTCATTGCCTACCCACTGCACCACTTCGCCCTCGAGAAGCGTATGTTCGCCCAGGGATAGCAAGCCGCATTGATAGTCGATGTAGACGCGCAGATACGCACCGGGCGGCAACGCCATTTTCTCCATTTCGAGTTGCTGGCGATTGTGGGCCTGTTCTGCAGAGTCCTGCTGCGCCTGTAAGGGGGCCCGATAAACCGGGTCGTTTTTCCAGCGCTGCTCGTGCGCCGCCGCTGCCTGCCAGTAGGCTTGGTACCGCTGAACCTGTTGGTCGAGTTGCCAGTCCTGCTGGCGCAAGGCTCGGTAATAGGTGGTAAGAATGATGCCCGACATGTCGTCCGGGTGATAAACGCCTAACGTGTTGAAGTGCTTGGCCAGTGGGCCACCCCGCCACAGCCCCCAATTATTCCGCATCCACATGCCCAGCCCGAAGTGGGCACCAGCGGTAAACTCTTCTTCTGTTTGGGAAACAATGCATTGCTTAAGAGAGTCGCTATGTAGTTTCTGTAGATGACGAACGGCATCTTCTAAGGTCAGCGGCTGGTACCTTCGGTCGGCTTTCAAGAGAGACTGCCCCAGTGAAGTGGTAACGATGAGAAAGGCGAGTAGGAGAAAGGCGAAGGACTTCATAGAAGAAAGAGTATGGTGGCTTCTCTAAGGTCAACTCTCAATCCCTCGTGGCTGTTGCAGAACTCGGGTCTTCTTGATGGCTGCGCGCTCACTCGGTTTCCTATTCGCTACGACTCGTTGTGTTCGCAGCTTACAAAGCAGCGTCACAGGTGGTAGAGGTAGCGCTAAGGCCATTGTGCGGTACTCCTTGGGTTGATGCTTGAGCAGCTTCTTCAGATTATAGGCAATAGCGGCCAGCAGCATGGTTTTTTGCGCACTTGCTTTGCCGCGGGTTCCCACCCGCCGCAAGCCGTACTGGTGGATCAGGTTGCCAAACACGGGCTCAACGGTACTTTGGCGTTTGCGGCGCATGACGGAGCCCTGCCGGCTCTGCTGCCGAGCCCAGGCCCGCCGGTAGGCCGGGTCATAGGCCGTACGGGTGAGTTGCTTGCGCCGAGCTGTGGGTACGCAGGTTGCCTTCAGCGGACAGCATTGGCAATCCTGGTAGGGGGCCCAATAGATCTTCAGCCAGCTGCCATCGGCACTGGTGTCAAATTTGCGAAACGGAAGCTCCTTTCCGGCTGAGCAGGTGTAAGCGTCCGTCGCTACTGCATAGATGAAGCCCAATTTCGGCTTTATACTGGCCGAATACGGGAATTCAGGGCGTAATACCCCGTTCTTCCAAAAATGCATAATTCGAGCCATTGGCGTAGCCCGCATCGGCCAAGAGCTCGTGCCAGTGCAGGCCCTGAGCCAGCAATCATGGCTGCAGGCTGCGTACAAGGCTGGGCAGGTGGACACTGTCGCGACTGTCTGCAAAATACAGCTTGGGTATGGCTAATGACGCTATACGCAGTATCTACGGCCAAGCTACAGAGGTAATTCAAGGCCCGAGCTTTGCCCGGTTTGACCGACACGCGGGCATCGGGGTCTGTCGTACTGTAGTGGGTCTTATTACTAAATAAGCGCGTTTTGCTGTGCGTTGAACCTAAGGCCCCGGCGACGGTCTGGAGCTTGGCTTGGCGGGCGGCCTCGTTGCGCAGCTGGTGGGCTGGCGCCGTGAGCACGGCGGCCGACCGCGGCGCGTCCGCTTGGGCGAGCTGCTTTTCCTGCAGGCTCTCCAAGGAGGCATTGGCCTTGACGGGCGCTGAGTCGACGGCTTGCGTGTCGCCAGCTACCAAGCCCTGAGCCACGCATTGGGCAAAGACGTGGTCGAACAGGTGCTCGAAGACCGAGGCGGGGAAGAGCTGGCGGGTGCGGCTTACGGTCGAGTGCCAGGGCAGCTCTACGTCAACCTCGTAGCCCAGAAAGTAGAGAATGTCCGGCCGCAGGGCACAGTGCTCGACCAGACGCCGGTCGCTGACCAGGTTTTCCAGCCAGCCCACGAGCACGAGCTTGAAAAACACGACCGAGTCGAGCGAGGGCTGCCCGGTGTGGCTGTAGAGAGCCTGTGTTTCCTGATAGAGAAACGACCAGTCCACCAGTTCAGCCAGCCGGCGGTAGAAATTATGGGGCGGGACCCGCTCGGAGAGCCGAAATTGAGTCACGATCTTATCGGTGAAATCTTTCCTGCCTTGCATCCTCTTGCTACGAATGCAGCAACTTGCCGGCTAGCACTTCTGCAACAGCCACCACCGTTTAGATGAACTTTAGACAGGATTCGTTTAAGCAAAGCGTTCAAGGCTATAACTTTGACTTATGCCTATCCCTCCACCTGACCGTCTAGAACTTACTTACCAACGCGCTATCGTCGACTTAACGGAAGAAATATTTACGGCACCCTACCCTAGTTGGTATGCCCACATCAATCACTTGCCATTACCCGAGCGGCTGACCTACTGCGTGCTGGAGTTCGATGCGCAAGTCAATAATGGAGGATTACATCAATACTTCTGGAACGGATACGGGCAATTTGGCTACGAAACCGTGGCCTATTTGTGCCTGCTCGGGGCCACTACCCAGGCCGGCATCTTGCGCCAAGCCCTTACGCTGCTGGAGGCAGAAGAGCCGGTGCCAGATCTCCTAAGAGAAAAAGTGGATTCCCGGACCCTATTGGCCCTAAATGATTTTGTCGAGCCTCTTACATCGGGCTTGGATGCCTTGTCAGATGCCTACTATGAGTGTGCAATGGATATGAAAGACCGAATTCAACAGTTCTTGGCTAATACTGGGCAGGCTTTGCTCGGAGATGGACAAGTTTAACTGATTCGCTAGTTTAGCTTTCGGACCGTTTCCCTGAACTGGGCTATCGCCAGACTTAACCTTCTCCCTCCCAGAACTTTCTCACCTGCCCCCGGCCGTTCAACTCGATGTTCAAAGATATTGGGTCAAAATAGCCCTCCCCGACTCTGTAGTGCATGAGCGTGTCTGGCTGTGCATGTTGGTCAACCCACCGATTAAAGGCTTCGCTACTCATTCGCTCATCATCAAGTGAGTCGGGCCGGGGTACGCCAACTGGCACCCTCCACTCTATACCCTCCTTTTCGGGCGGGCCTAGTAGGGCTACTACTTGCCCGCGGGAAATACCAACGCGCAGATGGTGTGCCATGACATCCGACACCATCCTCTCGCGGGGATTGTTCAGAGATACTTGGACGCGCTCCTGTTTATCGCTGCGCAACACTTGACCGGTGGAGAGCCAGAGTTTTTGGTTGAACACCTGCTCGTATTCTTCGCTGGGTTCACCATAAGTCACGCCCAAAACGATCACCGTCAAAAGGGCTAAGATGACGCCTCCTGATATAAGCACGATTTGTAAGCACCCCGACGGATCATTTTTCATAGAAGCGAAATAACCCTCCTTTTCCTGAACGACTACCCAGGCACGCATACTGGCATGGCAAAGTGGTCTTACGGACCAGATTGAGTTCAAGAAACTGGTTCACAGAATCAACGTTCAAAAAACGTGAACGGGCATGAGTTTCGTGAACTCCTGTACCTCCAAAAAACGTAGCAGAAAAAGGCCCCGAAAAACGCTGTTTTCGGGGCCTTTTGCGTGGGTGGAAAAACCCTCCAAGAAAGGGTTCTTTTCCGAACACCTTACCGTGCTTAAACCGCCCTTTGGCTGAACGATATAGGTGGCGTAATTTGAGACTGTATCTAGTTTCGTGTTATCCATTTTCCCCTCTTGTAGCGCCCACTGGGCCCCTTGCATCCCCCATGGAAATCAGCAGCATCGACCAAGAAGTAACGGATTTTGACTGGTATACGGTGGATCCCTTCTCGGTTGTGTCATCCAGTTTGCTTCTGGTGGCGGTCCGCTGCCTGGTTCCGTGGCCGCATCGAATGAAGCACTCGCGCAGCTTCACGACTATTTTCTTTCTCTATCCACGGAAACAACCACGGCTCGCCTCAATTCCCACTTGGCCCAGGTAATGAGGAATGTGATGGGGAAAGACGAGGACGCTTATCGTCGCTACGCGCACAGTTTCCTGAATTATGGCAAGCGGGGGCTCTTTGCCTTTGACAAAACAGACCTAGCTCACGCAGACAACCGATACCATTTGGTTGCTTATCCCGCCCCCCCTGTTGCTGGCGGCACTGCCACCGGACATAAGGGTTTTGATTTCCCGTACCTGTGTGCCGTTTGCTGTTTCCGGGGTGGAGACAATGGATGCTAACAATATCCAATAAATAGCCATTAGTTGGTTAGAGCGTTCGCTAAAATCATGGTACATTGCCTCATATGGTCTTTTTTAAATCGTGGAAGGCGGCTCCGGGAACCGGTTGCGTTTTTATAAATTGCAGAATGTATGCAGCTCATTGAGGAGATAGCTGAGGCAATAAACTCTTCACGAGACGCGTTTGGCAACGTTTTTTTACGTGCACAGGCGGCTATTCCCCCCGCTCAGCGAATATTATTTGATGCTATTGCCACGAGTGGGAACGATCAGGAGGATTTCAAAGCAGCTATTCGTGTTGCTCAGGCAGAGGGCTGGCTTGATGCTTTGCTCGATGCCGTCATTGATGAGGGGCTTGAAAATGGGCGCTTAGCGAAGTCAACGGTTGAGGCTGCGCTCAAAAAAAACAACCCAAATGCCGCATTACAGGCTATTACGAACGTAGCAGGGGCATTTGCTCAGCCCGATATTCTCTATCGCGGGATAGCGAATGCGATGAAATGGACGGGAAAGGTATCCATTGATGGCAACGCAAAGGGAACCGGCATCCTGATTGGGCCCCACCTCGTGCTGACGGCCTGGCACGTGGTGAGCGAACTGTTTGAGAGGGACGCTGCAGACAAGTGGGTGCCCAGGCAATCATCCGGACCGCGTATCCAGGTGGAATTCGGCAATTTTCTATCCATTGTCAACCGGGGGGAGGCTTTACAGCCAGCGCCTTCAACACAGGTAAAGGCTCATAATGACTGGTGCGTCAGCTATAGCGCATGTCAGGACGATGAACTGAATAATTCACTGCCGGAAGACCTGACCCTGCTGGACAACCACTGGGATTATGTGATTGTCAAGCTATCGAGGGCAATCGGGCTGGAGAGACGCTGGGCCCCGCTGGATGCCAGGGCTACTGTGCCGATGGTTGACGAGAGCGTCATTGTCTTCCAGCATCCGGGAGGCCATACTATGAAAGTGGACCAGGGTAAAGTCGGAGGAGTGGATCCGCCTAATCCGCGAGTGTTTCCTCGAATCCGGTTCCTTCACCACGCGAACACAATGAGTGGGTCATCCGGCGGTCCCTGTTTTGACAAGCACTTTATGTTGTTCGGCCTTCACCAGGGGCAGTGGGATGGCCATGGGGGGGATCAAAAGATGGTCACCAACCGGGGAATACCAATCCTGAACATATTATCCTGCATAAACGACAGCGGAACGCCTCTGCCCACCCCGGAGTGCAGTGAGTTACCTGTCTGGACAATTGGAAAGGAAGGCGCGTACGAACCCGTCCTAGGCTGCGATGATTTCCAGACCTTAATCTGGCGCTCGGCAATGAGTGGCACCCCCAGGCTGGTCATCATTGCGGGGGACAGAGGGCGAGGGAAAACCCATCGCCTCTCTCTGATTAATTCCATGCTTTCGGATGGTGCGCACCTGAAAATTAACCTCAGTTCTGAGGCATTATCAACAATCAGCGTCACGGGTCTGGTTTCCCTCATCTCCGGTATTGCCGGTTTTTCGGCCCCAGCACTTACTCCGGTTTCCGAGATGGAGTCGACAGCGACCGTTTGGATGAGGGATGAGGTAATACCCAAATTGATGGATTCCCTCCAGAATATACGGACCGGCCGGCTTGTGTGGATTTTAATCGCTGACCTGAACAACTACAGCATAAAGGATAAACAGACCTCTCAACTGCTTTTGCTGTTGTATGAACAACTCAAAAGGGTTGACTGGCTACGGGTAGTCCTGGATGGATTCAAAGGGGATCTGCCCGCCTCACTCAGTGACCATACTCCGCAACTGGTCGAGCGTGAACGAGCTGCGGATGCTACCCAAACTCACATCCAGACGTTTTTAGAGCGTTTTACTGCTCACCTGGAACTGCCGGTAGATGCCACGACCATCAGAGTCACCACCGAGCTGGTGCATCAGGAATACACTGAATTTCTGAACGATGATTCCGAGACTGCATTAAAAAGGCTTAACCGCAAGCTTAAAGCTGTAGTCGCTGTTCTGTTTAAGACCGTTAATCAATAAAACGCTCGCAGAGACCCCGTTTATGGACTCATTACTAACACAGGCCTTCTCATTAACGAGCAGCATTGAAAAACGGCTGAGCACCCTACAGAGCGGGAAAGGGGCTTTGGACAGAGAGGTGGATCCCGAGCAATTAAAAGCGTCATTGGCGGAAATTATTAAATCCGGGTCAGTTGATGCCGGTAGTGATCGCGATGGCAATGTCATTTCTGACATTGCGGATAAGCTGCTTGCCAAATCCCGGGAGACAGCTGCCCTTATTGGCTGGTTCGACCCTAATTCACTATTTTCAGCCTCCCTGCAGAGCAGTACAAAGCAGGCTGTATTAAACAGGCTTGCGCCATTCTGCCTTACAGAGATTCAGGGTGATAAAGTTAAATGGCTGTTAAAACACAACCAGCGTCAGAAGATCCTTGCAGAATTTGTAAGAGATGACTTACTGCCGAGTAAGCTTAAACAACGACATCCACGGACAGACAGGTTCGGAAAAATGCTGCGCCGCCTGTTGAAACACGGCGCTAATCTTAAGCTTGAAAAGAACTCCACGGAGGATATGCTTGCTCTTGCCTCCGCAATGGAGGCTACGGCATCCATTGGTATATCCCAGCCGGATGTTATAGGCATAAGTCATTTACGCAGAAATAATAAGTTCCTCGCCGAATACCGGGTCCTGCTGAAAAATGGCTTTTATGGAAGAGCACCGGAGCTTAAACGCTTACGATCCTTCCTGTCCTCTGATCGGAATGGTCGAGGCATTGGCCCACTGCGAAGCCTGGTACTGACCGGGATTGGAGGAGCAGGTAAATCCACTCTTCTGGCAAAGTTTGCGCTTCAGGTTTTGACGGACCGGAAAGCTACCATAGCTGTCCTCGATTTTGACAGACCGGGAGTAGATTACCGAGATTTATACTGGCTTGAGAAGGAAATTGTCAGACAGATCGGGGAACAGGCTCCTGCCTTAAGCACCCGAACAGATCAGATTATCCAGGATGCCCGTGAACGCAACACTGATGGGGCTGTAAGGCAGTTTTTTACTTCCTATGAGAGTGGACTGTCCTATGAGATCAGCGAACTGCTAAAAAGCTCATCGGCGGGAGACCGTCCGTTGCTGCTGGTGCTTGATACCTTTGAGGAGGTGGTACACAGTGTTGGGGTAGAGCCCATATACTCTTGGCTGGCACAACTCGCCCGGGTACTCCATCCGGTTGTCCTGAAGGTGATTTTTTCAGGGCGACTGCCGGAATCGTTTATTAAAAAGCATCATCAACATCAGGAAGATGTCATTGTTGTGGATGAGCTGGAACCAGGGGTGGCAGAAAAACTATTGCGTAAGCAGAACGTTTCGCCCATGTTGGCAAAGCGCATTGTTGAGTCAAAGCATTTCCCTCGCAGACCGCTGGAACTTAAGCTGCTGGCTTCAATTGCATCAAATTCGGAAGATGACACGGTTTTTGATCTCGAAAAAGAGGTTTTGCGGGGCGGGAAAGCAGCCAGGGACCTTTTTGCAGGTATCGTCTACAGGCGCGTGCTACTGCGAATCAGTGATGAAAGGGCTCGGGTCCTTGCGTATCCCGGACTTGTACTCCGCTACGTAACGGCGGATCTGATCCGGGACGTCGTGATCCCAACGCTGCAGAGTTTTTCCCTCCATGATGTCAGAATGCTTCAGGTGCTTAGCTCACTTGATTCAACGGAAGCGATTGAACAAGCCCTGACCACCCTCTGCTCCTACACTTGGCTGGTGAGCAGAGATGAAAGGGGAAGAGTGTGGCATCAGAAGGACCTAAGAAACACCATGCTTAGGGCAATTTCCGGACAGGAGCAGGAAAAGGCTGATGCCGTTCACATGCGGGCCATGGACTTTTTCAAAAGCAGACGTTCTAGAGAGGAGTGGTCTGAAGGCATGTATCATCAGCTGATGTTGTGCCGTACTCCCCATGATGGCGGGGCAATAGAGCTAGCAGATGTAAAAGAGTCGCTACCATATATATCCGCGGCTTTAAGTGATCTGCCGAAGGCGGCAGCCACTTTGGTTCAGTTTGTCATTGATAGTCATGTCCCTGATGAAGATGTACGACTGCTACCAGACAGGTATCTGCCTAAGGCCTACAACAATACAGGTCTTCGACTTCTTAACGACCGCGAGTTCGGCAGGGCTCTGGACCTGCTACTGAGGGGAATTGATACCAACATAGCTTTCTCAGTTGGGAAAGGCTCTGCGTTATCCCTTCAATGGGAGTGGGAAACCCTTTTCGTTACCGCCCGGTGGGGCGAGTTGCGGGAGCTGATCGGTGGGGTGGACCGGAAACGCAGCGATAGGCCTTCCGGGTCTTCTTCAGTCAGTTCGGTTTATTTCAATTTACTTATTGACCCCGCCCGATTATTATCTGACAGGTCAGGAGCAAGAAATACGGTACGCAGCTTGTTTTATCCTCTCAAGGCTATACATGTTGATAAGCGTACAAAAACCATAGGTCCTGATTTTCAGGTGAGCATGACCAGAATATGCGCCTGTTTTATCATGCTCTCACAGAGAAAAAACGCTGGTTTATTCGACTTTGTTTACGCTACTGACTTGCTGAAGTCCGTTGTTACACAGGATTACTTTCCATTGACCTCAAATTTTAAAAGAAAATCACTATTCCTGAATCTTATTGCTCATCCTGACTGGTCGGATTATAGTCTGAACTTATCCCCCTCCACATTAAAACTGACTCCTGCCGCTCTCAATCAATTAATTCTTGAGCAGGATCTGGTAAGACTCGACGCCGAACTGCACGGGCTTATCGGGAAAGTAGCTCAGAATCTGGTCAGAAAAGTCGGCTCGAAATCCTGGACGGCAAAGGGGCTGCTCGGCGCGGTTGACGCCCTGCATAAAAAAGAAAATAACTGGCGCGCTGTCAAGCTCTTCGTGACAGGAAAAGCCAGAACCGCGGAATCAATTCTTGCTATCGTAAGAGGGCCTGATCCTGAATTTCGTGATCCCATCCGCTTTGCGCTCCTTGAAGCATATCCCGGCCCTTCAGCCTTTCCCCGTTTGGCCGAAATTATCGCGTCTCTTATCCCCTATGAACTGGATGATCTGGAGCCGAGTGTATTCGCTGACATCATCGCCGCAGATCCTGAGCGCGGCCTTGAATCCTACATAGAACTGATCGACCGCAACTGGTCGCTGGGAGAACTGCTGAATAAAGCCCGAAATGAATGTGCGGACCTGAGTCCAAAGCTGGCTCAGGTACACGCGGCCTATACACGTTGGGATGAAGCCATTCGAACATCGGTATTGCAGCGCTTTCATGATCTTATTAGACTTGGTTCATGACCGTGTCACGCCCGCATCGAATAAAAGTGCTATTCAGGCACCGCCGCACGGTAAATCTTTCAAAAAATGCATCCCAACGTAAGCCATCCCTCTTCCAGCGCATCCGATCTGAGCCTTTCCGCACATTACAGGAAAATGATGAAGGCTGGAGGGCAACTGCTCGAGCACCTCGAAAATAACGACCCTGATCTGTCAAACGGAGGTATTCGGGAGAGGCTTAGTACGGTCAGGGCGGAGCTGGATCGTATAATAAAGGAACAACTGGGTGGGAAAGCTGACCTTCATTCACTGGCTGACCGGATTTTTAAGGATGGGGACACAGCCCTGCGTATGATTCGTGATGAGGACGAGGCCGGCCTGCGGCAGCATACCCGGCTGCTGTCGGCCCTGGAGACGATCGTGCGCACTGATGGCTCCAGACCTTCCTTTATGATTCAGAACGGCTCGGTAAACATCGGTAGCAGCCCGGTGGGCGGCTGGAAAAATAGTATTGTGGCGAGCGCCGACCTGTTGTTTAATGCAGGAGCCTGTGTCGGGCGTATAGACGTGCCCTTTACGGTTCAGGGCTTTGCGGGCACGGGCTTTCTGATTGCGGAAAACCTGATTGTGACTAATCGCCACGTTCTGCAGGGGATCGCTTTGGAAAAGCCCGACGGAACGTGGAAATTGCAGGCAGGTGTACGGATAGATTTCGGTCATGAGTTTCGTGGGGTGGATTCTGTTAACCCCAGGGATCTATCCCGGGTGGTTTTCAGCGGGAAGCGCCCCATAGATCTGGGAGCATCGAAGCTTGACCACTCCAGGCTGGACTTGGCGCTCATTGAACTGGCACCAAGCAGTCAGTCAGCAGGACCCCGCATGTATCTTTCCCTTGACCAGGCTCCCGACTGGGCAATGCCTGATACAGCGGTCTATACCATCGGTTACCCAGGTGCTCCGAATCTTTTGAATACGCCCTTCCCTCCCTCGTTGTTTGAGCAGATCTTTCAATCCACGTACGGGTGCAAACGGCTAGCGCCCGGAATGGTGCTGGCGGGGGCACCTGGCAGCCCTGCGTGGACTCATGCCCACGACGCAACCACCCTTGGGGGTAACTCTGGGTCGGTAATCGTCGTGGTCGGGCGTGAAAACGCAGCGGCCGGGTTGCATTACGGTGGCAGATCAGATGAGCCACGCGAAAACTATGGCCATACTCTTGGAAAGGCCCTTGCCGAGACGGATGGGCGTTCCGGTAAAACCCTCAGGGATCACCTGCTTGAGTTCGGTGTCCATTTAATAGACAGGGCCGGTAATAAATAAGGCTGGCTCAAAATAAAGATATTGCCTGTCTGAACCATTTTTCACCTTTCTTAAACACAGTACAGCATGAGTGCGGCCAACCTATCCCGAAAAGCGACATTCGACACGATGACGTGTCTGGGCACCGAAACACCTGAACGGCCGGGCTCCGAGCCTACCACCATGCCAGTTAAGTTTGAGGACAGAAATGGATATGAATCCGGCTTTCTGCACGGCTGGGACATCCCGCTGCCACTGGCGGTCGGCGCAAATGCCTCCGATATGCTTCCCCTGCGCAGGGGCGGAACCGGAGTGGAGTTAAAATATCAGAACTTTTCCGTGATTATGTCTGCTTCCCGCCGTCTACCAATGCTGACAGCTGTGAATCTTCTGGGCTTGGACAGGGAGCAGGTGGACCGGATTGATACGTGGTATTTTGATGGTCGATTAGATAAAAGCGACCAATGGGGAGATGAATTATATCATGGGAATTCGCTTGACCGGGGACACATGGTCCGGCGGGAAGATCCGGTGTGGGGCCCCCTCGCGAAGCAGGCTAACGCCGACACCTTCCACTTTACCAACAGCTGTCCTCAGATGGCAAGTGTTAATCAGAAAACCTGGGTTGGCCTTGAGAATCACATTCTGAAAATGGCAAAAGCGGACGGCATGAGGGTAAATGTATATACGGGGCCGTTTTTCAGCGACGCTGATGTAGATTACAGAGGGGCCAAAATACCGCTGGCTTTCTGGAAGGTGGTAGCAATCGTGACGGAGGAGGGAAGACCGTCCGCCACGGCCTACAAAATCAGTCAGCAGCAGGAGCTATCAGAACTTGAATACATTTTCGCTGGCTATTTAACATATCAGATCAGCGTTAAGGAGGTTATGGATCAGACGGGTATTAACTTCAGTGCTCTGCTGGATTATGATGGCTTTACACAACGTGCAGTCATGACAGGTGAGCGCACAATAGAGTTGATAAATAACCTGGATCGTGTGAAAATCTGATCGTAGGCTCCGTAATGCCGGTTCATATCGCAGGAGGTGCTCCCAGCAAAGGGGCAATGAGCTTTCGGAGCGCACTCCGATCAGGTTGATTCGGTTAGCAGCAGGTAGTGGTCGCTCATCGCCCACAGGTAAGTGAGCTGATCGCGCAACTCGTCGGCGGGTTCTGGTTCCAATAGTTTGGCGCTGATGAAGGAGAGCATCAAAAAGTGTGGGGCAATTCAAGTCTGAGCTAAGTGACTACTTATTTTGTTCCCATCTGCAATAGTCGCTGTCCCACACTTTTTGATGCTGCCCAAGTAGCCTTGGTGGTCGGCCACCGTGGTTTACCAGGTCGTAATGGTATGGGGGC
>NZ_JAJADR010000016.1 GCF_020447265.1 Hymenobacter lucidus
AGCGCCTATGGTACTGCCTTCACCGGCGGGAGAGTCGGTCGCCGCCAACCTTTTCTTTGCCAATGCCCCCTCCGCGCCTCGTGCTGCGGACGGGGCATTGCTCGTTTACAGCCCTCCCTACCCGCCCCACCACTCCTCACTGGATGGGGTAGTTAGAGGGTACATGGTGGATTATCCTTTACTTTTTGAAAGGATAGGTACAGAATAACTCTGGCAGCTGAGCTTCCTTTCGGATATTCCTGTGGCATTTTTATTAGGATACATTCAATTAGAGCGGCTGTATTTGATTAACGGCCTTTGTGTGGCTGCTGAAATTGATTCTGGATTGAGTAAGTAAGGCAACTTTGATTGTTACCTTCACATACTCATTTTGATCCTGATGGCTTTAGCGTATCCGTGGTTTCTGTTGGGCCTACTGGCCGTAAGTATTCCGATTGCAATTCATTTTTTTGAATTACGTCGGCCGCAGCGGCTCTTATTTACTAACGTTGGCTTTATTCGAGAAATAAAGCTTGTCACCGCCCGGCAGCGAAAGGTGAAGCATTTATTGGTGCTGGCCGCGCGTATTGGTTTTGTGGTAGCATTGGTGCTGCTCTTCTGTCAGCCTTTTCTACCGGCTCCCGAACAGAAGCTGCTTGGTGAAACAGGGACGGTTGCTGCTATTATTGATGCATCCCCGAGTATGGTGGTGGAAGGCAAAGCCGATACACCATTGCTGGACGAGGCTGTGGAGCAGGCGGAAGAACTCACAACCGTATATCCGGCCTCCGCACGCTATTTGCTCCCTACAGTTTCCTCGTCTCTGCTGTCAGCAACAGCTTTCCAGACTGCAGTCCGGCAGCTTGCTGTAACGGGGCAGGCCAAAAGTCTGAACTCTTGGTTAGGGCGGGCTGGTAGCACCGAGAAAGCTCAGCAGACATTCGTTTTCTCTGATTTTCAGAAGAAGGGAATAACTCCACAGCAGCTGCTGGCCGACAGCACTAGTCAGGTGTATCTGGTGCCGCTACAGGCCAAGGAAACGGCGAATATATACGTAGACAGTGTGCTGCTGGACGATGCCTTTGTGCGCTCTAGTGCTGATGTGAGTCTGCGTGTGCGGCTACGTAACGGCGGTATGCTGGCTACCTCCAACGTTCAGGTTAAAGTATTTGTAGGAAGCCGGCAGGTGGCGGCGTATCAGGCCAGCGTGCCGGCTCATGAGAGTGTGGTAACGGCAGTGCAGGTACAGCTACCCGATGGGGCAGTACAGCCATGCCGGGTAGAGGTGGAGGACTTCCCCGTGACGTTTGATAACACGTATTATTTCACGCTGCAGGCTTCCCCACAGATTCGCATCATAAACATTGGCGCGCCGCAGACTGCCCGGGCCGGCCGTGTATATGCCAATGAAACCATGTTTGCGGCCAGCAGCAGCGCGGCTCAGGGGCTGAATTACAGCCAGCTTAACGCGGCTAATCTGCTGGTACTAGAAGAAATACCCCGTCTTGATAATGCTTTGCGCGAAAATCTGCGACGGGCAGTGTTGCAGGGCGCTACATTGGTAATTGTGCCGCCAGCCGGGGGCACCGAAATGCAGGAAGAGTACAGCCGATTGTTCCGGGAACTGGGCATCGGGGGCGTGCAGTGGGAGAAAAGCCCTGGCACTACGCCCGTGTTGCAGGACGTAGCCGCTCCAAACCTGCAGAACCCGTTCTTCCAGGATGTGTTTGCCGCTTCCAACCAGCGGGCAGTAATGCCTAAGGCTGCCCCAGTGCTACGCTGGTCCCGCTCGGGCACGGATGTACTGAAGATGCGCAACGGGGACGGATTTCTGGCGGGCTTCACCAGCGGTAAAGGTAAAGTTTACCTTTTTGCCGCACCGTTTCAGCCCAGCTACTCCGATTTTACCCAGCATGCCCTGTTTGTGCCCGTGATGTACCGCTTGGCGATGCTCAGCTACCAGACCGAGCAGCGCGTGGCCTACCGGCTCAACCAAAGCACCATTGCCCTTAACCTGGTGCTGCCGGCCGGCCGGAGCCAACGAGATGAGCCCGTGGTGAGCTTGCGCAAAGATAGCCTGACGGTCGTTCCGGCCCAGCGCTGGGAAGCTGGCACGTTGCGGCTCACGATTCCGGCTACGGTACAGGAGGCTGGTTTCTATCAGGTGGTGTACAACAACCGGGTGCTGACTACGCTGGCCCTGAACATCGACAAGGACGAATCGGAACTGAGCTACTATTCGGCAGCAGAGCTGCGGCAGCTGATCGGGCCGAACCGGCCGAACATTCAAGTGTATGAGAGTGGTACCGACCGTTCGGTGGCGGCGCACTACAAAGCCCAGCGTGTGGGTACGCCCCTGTGGCGCTACTGCCTGCTACTGGCTCTGGTGTTTCTGCTGACCGAAGTGTTGCTGTTGCGCTTTATGGGCCGCCCGCAACGAGTAGCGGCCGCAGTAGCGGCCTAAGGCATAATTCGGGCAAAGTCCTCTATCTTGCCGCCTCACTTGCTTTTCGTCCGTGTCGTCTGAAGTTACCCCTGCCCAAACTGTATTGCGTACGGCCCTGCGTTTTGGCGTCGGCGCTGGTTTGTTGTGTACTTTCTGGCTGCTGGGCCTGTTGCTAACCGGCAATGACCCCTTCGGGCCCAAGCGGCTTATGTCGCTCTTTATTCCCCCGGTGGCCGTAATTGCCAGCCAGTGGATGCTACGCAGATATTTGCAGCCGGAAGGCCCGGGTATGAAGCGCGCCATCAGCGTGGGGCTGCTGACGGGCTTGCTGGCGGCCAGCACCTCGGCTATGGGCGTGTATGGGGTGGCCCAGTTGGCCGGCCCCGAGAAGGTTGAGGCTAGCAAAGCTTCCATGATTCGGATTGCTCAGGGCTCCAAAGCCGACTACTTGCGGCAGCCTGGCGGTAAGGAGGCATACGAGCGCACGATTCAGGGGCTGAGGGCCCTGAACCCCCAGGGGCTGGCTACCGACGACTTCATGAAGAAGCTGCTGTTTGTGCTCTTGCTGAGCTTCCCCGGCGGCGTATTTCTGCGCAAATAGTACCTATCGTTTTACCGTTTTACTACCCTTCGGAACATGGAAAACTCTACTGCTCCCGCCGCTTCCACCACCAGCATTGCCATCCGGTATGGCTTGCTGGCCGGCCTGGTGATGTGCCTGCTTTCGTTTGTCATCAGGCTGCTGTTCACCGACCCTGCCAATCCGGTCAATAACGTTATTTATCTGGCGCTGATTGCCGGAATCATTTTGGCGCATAAGGACTATAAGCGGCAGCATCAGGGCTTCATGTCATTTGGGCAGGGGCTGGGCTTAGGCCTGCTCATTGCTTTGGTGGCAGGAGTGGTATCGGGTCTGTTTTCTTACGTCTACGCCGAGTTTATTGACCCGGAATCTGTAACGAACATGATAGAAGGCATGCGGGCGAAGATGGAAACCGAAGGCCGCAGCCAGGACCAGATAGATACGAGCATCAGCTGGATGCAAAAGATGATGACCGGCCCGTTCATGATAGCCACCGTAATACTGGGCGTGCTGTTCTGGGGGCTGATTATTTCCCTGGTTGCCTCGGCTTTCACCAAGCATAACCGTCCCGAGTTTGAGTAAGCGTTTGTCGTCCCATTTCCCCGTTGAGCTCTCCATCGTCATTCCCCTGCTCAACGAAGCCGAGTCGTTGCCGGAACTCACCCGCTGGATCAACCGGGTACTTACCCAGCACGGGCTGACCTATGAGGTTATTCTGGTGGACGACGGCTCGACGGACAACTCCTGGGACGTAATTGAGGAATTGGCCCAGACCGATACCCACCTGCGCGGTATCCGCTTCAACCGCAACTACGGCAAGTCGGCGGCCCTGAACACGGGCTTCCGGGAAACGACCGGCCGCGTGGTGTGTACCATGGATGCCGACCTGCAGGACTCGCCCGAAGAGCTACCCGAGCTCTACCGCATGATTGTGGAGGAGCGCTACGACCTGGTGAGCGGCTGGAAAAAGAAGCGCTTCGACCCGCTGAGCAAAACTATTCCGACTAAGCTCTTCAACGGCGCCACCCGCTGGATTTCGGGTATCAGCCTGCACGACTTCAACTGCGGCCTGAAAGCCTACGACCAGCGCGTGGTCAAGAGCATTGAGGTCTACGGCGAGATGCACCGCTACATCCCGGTTATTGCCAAGTGGAACGGCTTCGGGCGCATCGGCGAAAAGCCCGTGCAGCACCAGGAGCGCAAGTACGGCGTCACCAAGTTCGGGCTGGAGCGGTTCGTTTATGGCTTCCTGGATTTGATGTCCATTACCTTCGTGAGCCGGTTTCGGCGGCGGCCCATGCACTTTTTCGGTACGCTGGGCTCGGTGTCGTTTCTGCTGGGCATGCTCATTACGCTCTGGTTGGTGGGCGAGAAGATGTACCTGGCGTTCCACAATATGCGCGCCCGCGACGTGACGGATCAGCCCCTGTTTTTCCTGGCCCTGGTAGCCGTTATTGTGGGCATGCAGCTGTTTCTGGCGGGTTTTCTGGCCGAGATGGTGCAACTCAACGGCCCGCGAATCAATGACTACCTGATTCGGGACAAGCTGAACGTCGAGTGAGGTAGTGCAGTCGTAGCAAGCCATGTCGACCAGCGGGAGACATCTCACGTGCAATGGTAATCTGATTACTATTGCACGCGAGATGTCTCCTCTCTGCTTGAGGCGCAGAATGATCGACAGGAAGTTTTTACTTTACCCTGATAACCTATGAAAGTCGTCATTATCGGTCCGGCTTACCCGCTGCGCGGCGGCCTTGCTACCTACAACGAGCGGCTGGCGCGGGCATTTCAGCAGGCCGGGGATGAGGTACGGCTCGTCACGTTCAGTTTGCAGTACCCCGACTTTCTGTTTCCGGGTCAAACCCAGTTCAGCACCGAAGCCGGCCCCACCGACCTCGACATTGAAGTCAGCATCAACTCCGTCAATCCGCTGTCGTGGTGGAAGGTGGGGGAAAAGCTGCGCCGCGAGAAGCCCGATCTGGTCATCTTCCGGTTCTGGCTGCCGTTTATGGGGCCCGCCCTGGGCTACATAGCCCGCCGCATCCGGCGCAACCGCCACTCGCGCATCGTGGCCATTACCGACAACGTCATTCCGCACGAGAAGCGCCCCGGTGACCGGCCGCTTACGCGCTACTTCCTCGCGGCCTGCCACGGCTTCGTGACCATGAGCCGCGCAGTGCTGGCCGATTTGCGCCGGCTCCACTTCAAACAGCCCGCTCAATATCAGCCCCATCCGCTCTATGACAACTTCGGCCCGCTGAAGCCCAAACCTGCGGCCGTGCAGGCTCTGCAACTCGACCCACAGTTCGGCTACCTGCTTTTCTTCGGCTTCATCCGGGCCTACAAGGGGCTCGATATACTGCTCGAAGCCTTTGCCGACGAGCGGCTGCGCCAGCTGCCCGTCAAGCTTATCGTGGCCGGCGAGTATTATGAGGATGCCGCGCCCTACGAGGCTCTAATCCGGCAGTACGACCTGGAAAGCCGCTTGGTGCGGGCCACCGACTTCATCCCCAACGAGAAAGTAGCCGACTACTTTTGCGCCGCCGATATGGTGGTACAGCCCTACAAAAACGCCACCCAGAGCGGCGTCTCCCAGATTGCCTACCACTTTGAGCGGCCTATGCTGGTAACCGACGTGGGCGGCCTGGCCGAACTCATTCCCGACGGTGAAGTGGGCTACGTGGTGAAGCCCACCCCCAAAGCCATTGCCAACGCCCTGGTTGATTTCTACGAGCACCGACGCGAAGCTGAGTTTACGGCCGGCGTGTGGGCCAAGAAAAAGGAGTTTTCGTGGAGCGAGATGATAACAGCTCTAAAAGCCGTAGCGGGGTAGGCGTATAAAGGTTTCGTCTGTCATCAGGAGCGGAGCGAAGCAATCCATCCTCTGAAATGTGACGAGCTTCCTTCAGTGAAAAGCCCTTTCCCATGCGCAACAGGAAAGGGCTTTTCTGATAAAAGGTCATTTTGTGCTTCGCAGAGGATGGATTCCCACGGCTGCGTCTTGCAAGGACACACAACTCAAACGGCGTTACACCGCCACGCTGGCCTGCACTGCCCCAAACACCTTCGCAGCCGGCAGCTCTTCCATGCAGCTAGTGCCTAGCTTGCAGCTGCCCCGGTAGAAGCATACGCACGCCCGCTCGGGCTGCACGATCTGGCCGCGGCCGTAGAGGTCGAATTCGTAGGGGTTGAAGATATTGTTCATCAGCACCGTGGGTTTCTGGAGCGCGATGCTGATGTGCATGGCCATCGTCACCTGCGTCACGATGCCGTCCATCTGATACATAAGGTTGATAAACTGCTCCAGCGGAAAGGTGCCCAGGTAGGCCGCGCCGGTAGCGGCGTATAGGCGCTGGTTGCGCTCATCCTCGGCCGTGCCGCCCAACAATACCGGTGCGTAACCGGCCTGCTGCAGCTTTCCGATTAGCTCCAGCCACTTCTCGTCGCTCCACAGGCGCGTCGTCCACCGGTCGCCGCAGCCGGTGTTCAGGCCGATGCGGGGCTTGCCCACCGGCAGGGCGCTCCAGTCGTAGCCTTTGTCCTGGTGGGTGTCGAAGACGTACTCCTCGTGCCGGAACTCGTAGCCGCAGAGCTCGAATATCTCCTGCACGTAGGGCTTTTGGTTTAACTGGCTCAGCTCGTCGAACACCCCGGTCAGGAACTTGTGGTTGGCCAGCTCATTGCCGGGCCAGGCCACGCCGTACTCTGGGTGCAGGGTGTAGCCGAATTTCTGGGTGGCCCGAATGGTGTCGTGCAGGGCGCAGGCTTCCTTGTCCTTATCGAGGTTGAAAAGCAGATCAAACTCGCGGGCCTGCAGCTGCAACACGCTGGTTAAATCCAGCTTCAGAATCTCGTCAATGGCCCCGCTGGGCAGAATGGCGGGCGTGAGCGTGAGCCAGGTGATTTTGCTGTTGGGGTAGTCCTGGCGCAGGCGGCGCAGCAGGGGCGTGGTCCGGATAACGTCGCCGATGGCCCCGAGCTTGATGATGAGGATACGCTGCTCAATGGGCGCGTAGCTGGGGCAGCCGGCACACTGGTAGCCGTGCTCTTTGTTGGGACGGCAGGGAATATCACCACGGAAGTGGCGGCAGTCGGGATGAACGGTAACGCCGTTGAGAGAAGCCATGCGGGAGGGAGTATCCCGCAAAGGTAGCCGAAGGGGCGACGCCTGCCGCAGCCCGCTTCGAAAAAGCTCCCTCACGGCAAGCAGTATCTCCGGAATTTGTGTCAACTTACTTTGTGACAAAAAATTTTGCCACAAAGTAAGTTGACACAAATTTTCAGCAGGCCGCTGCTACTATCGTATGGCACTGAGTAATTTCTCTCATGGCCGGGGGCCAACCCCGTTTCTTGGCCGCTTACAGTTGGTGCAGGCTCATTTTGGCCTTGCTCAGCAGCGCGTGGCCGACTTACTGCTCGTGCCACGGGCCACTCTGACGATGGACGAAAAGGGCCAGCGCCTAATGCCCCTGGCCGCCAACCAGCGCCTCGATGCGCTGCGCCGGCTGCTGCCGGTACCCTACGGCCCCGCGCCCGCGCCGCCCTTACCGGAGCCACGCCTCTCGCACGAGGAGCAGCAGCAGCTACAAAGGCGGCAGCGGAAGATTGCTTTGGAAGAATACCAGCCCCAGGAGGCCCTGAACCGGGTGCAGCAGCGCCTGCGCCAGGCCCAGCTGCGCCTGCAGGTGCTGCCCGCGCTGCGGGAGGCTTTCCCCGACGAGTGGGGGCAAACCTGGCTGAACACCTTCGAGGCCGAAGCCCGATTGTGGCTGGAGAGTGACGCCGGCACACCCGCGCTGCTGGCGCTGCGCCTGCGGGTACTGGCCTTCGAAAAGGATGAAATAGCCCGGCTGCTGGCTGCGCAGGAGCGGCCTACACCAGGTTGAAGGCCCGGGCGTAGAGGCCCAGCTCGGCCGCCGACTGGGGCTGGAGCTTCTGGCGAATGTTGCGGCGGTGTGTTTCGGCCGTTTGCACCGAGAGGTGCAGGGTTTGGGCAATCTGGGGGGAGCTGTGGCCCAGGGCCAGATGGCGCAGCACTTCCCGCTCCCGGCTGGTGAGCGTGGCAAAGGTGGCGGCGTTGCGGCGCAGAAACTCGTTTTCGTCGAGCAGACGCTGCACCCGCATGGCTAAGTGGGTTTCGGGCTGCACCGGCGAGGCTACGCAGAGCAGCAGCAGGGGCGCGCCCTGAGTATCGTGCAGCAGCAGGCGCATGGAGGTGAAATACCAGGTCCAGGGCGTGTGGGCATTGGCGCGCACCTGCTGAAAAAACGTAGCCACCGGCCCCAACTCGTTTTGCTCAATCAGCTGCCAGATCTTGGGGGCGTACTCGGCCGCATCGGCCGGATTGAAAAACCGCGTGTGGTAGTCGGCGCCCAGGGCCCGCAGCTCTGGCATGGTAATCTGGAGTAGCTCCAGCCCCCACGGCGACATATACTCCACGCCCTGGGTCTGAATGTTGTTGATGATAATGACGCCTGGGTACTGGGCCGCCGTAGCGGCTATTTCCGCCACTTTATGCGAAATGGCTTCTTCGTTGGACATGCAGCAGGTGGTAAATGCAGATAGGTTGGATCGGAGCGAGGAGCGGCCCGGAGGCCAACAGCTAACATAGAGAATATTCAATGACAGTTGCAATACTCCACGACCAAACAGCAAAAAGCCGGGACGAACTGCCCGCGCAGTTCATCCCGGCTTGCAAGCCGATTGATTTCAGGAATACTTACCGAGGCCAATTAGCTGCACGCATAGGTGCAGCCAACCAGCATTATTCCACTACCAGCTGGGTACGGCTCAGGCCGGCTTCGAGTAGGTAAAGGCCGGGCGTGAGGCCGGCCGTGGGCACCAGTACTTCCTGGCGGCCAGCTGGAATGCTGAGCTGACGAGCAACGCGGCCTAGTCCATCCCGCAGCACCAGCGGCTGGGCAGTTGGGGTGGCCGCGGGCAGGCGCAGTGTAATCGAAGCGCCGGCGGCAGTGGGATTGGGGTACACAACCAATGACGCGACGCCGGCCGCCTGGCGCACGCCTAGCATCAGGCCGGAGGTGCGGGTTACGAAGCCCGTGTCGTCGGTCGAGGTAGTCGACGTCAGAGTAGTAAAGTCAATGGTGGTAGTGCGTAGGTAGAGCCCGGCAATGGTAGCTTCACCGGAGCTGTTCAACGCTAGGTCCACAACGGTTTCATCACTGCCGCCCCCGGCCCGGACCGCTTGCGTCCAGGCCGAGCCCTCGACGTTAAGGCGGGCCACAAATAGGTCGTAGGAGTTGCCGCCAGCATCGGCATTGGTGAGCGACAAACCGCCAAACGGGGCACTAGGACTGGTAAACAACCCACCAACCGTGGCCTGCCCATTAGCGCTGATGGCCACTGCCAAGGCGGCTTCGGAGCCGCTGCCACCAGCCTGCACAGCCTGGCTCCAGATGCCAGCCGGGGTAAATCGGGCAGCAAAGACGTCGGAGGTACCGGTAGTGCCGCCGGCATTGGTCAGGGGCAACGTCCCAAAGCTGATGGTCGGGCTATTGAACGAACCCACAACGGTGGCATTGCCGGCGGCATCGAGGGCCACGCGCCGGGCTTGGTCAGACCCAGGGCCACCCATGCGGGCAACCTGGGTCCAGGTGCCCGTGCTGCCCAGACGGGCCACAAATGCATCATTGGTCAACCCCGCCGCATCTGCGTTGGTCAGCGAGAAGCTACCCACGCTCATGCTTGGGCCCTGGAAAGAACCTACTACCAAAGCCGTGCCGTCGGCCGCTAGGGCTACTCCTTCACCCCGGTCGTCGCCACTGCTGCCCGCGCGGACCGCCTGCGTCCAGGTACCGGCGCTGCTTAAGCGAGCCACAAAAACATCGGCTGTGCTACCGGTCGGATTGGTATTGGACAGGGTCGTGGAGCCGAAGCTGGTCGTGGGACCGTAGAAAAAGCCCGTTATGATGGCATCACCAGCGGTATTCAGGGCCAGTGCCGCCGGGTAGTTTGCAGCCAGGCTGCCGCCCTGCACGGCCCGCGTCCAGGTGCCTGTGCTGCTGAGCTGGGCCACGAAGACCTCGGCTCCGTTGGTAGTACCTGCTTTGGCCAGGCTCGTAGCGCCAAACTCGGCGGTGGCGCTATAAAAACCGCCCAGCACGGTGGCCGTACCATCGGCGGCCAGGGCCATGGCCCTGGCGTAGTCTTCGGCTGGTCCGCCGGCCCTTACGGCTTGGGTAAAGGTGCCGCCGCTATTCAGGCGGGCGACAAACACGTCCCGGTTGCCGGCGCTGGTGAGCGTGAAGCTGCCCAGCCTGATAGTGCCGGTGAAGTCGCCGGCTACCGTGGCCCCGGAGGCGTCGGTGGCGCTGGCGTAGATGCGGGCATTACCGGTACCGGTGGCAGCGGCCACCCATTGCCAGCTTTGCGCCTGAGTTAAGCCGGGGCCCGCCAGCAGCGCGGCTAGTAGTAGAATTTTTTTCATAGAGGTAGAATAAGAAAGAGACGTATTGGCAACAAATACGAAAGCGGCTTAGAAAGTCATACAAAACCCATTAACCCGTCATGTCGACTATTCTGCACTTCAAGCCTAGCGAGACATCTCACGTGCTGAGGTTGCCAAAGTAATCTGGTTACTGTTGCACGCGAGATGTCTCGCTAGGCTTGGCAGTCTTAACAGCTTCACTAGATGCCCACGTAAGTATGCGGCGTAATGGCCCGCAGCTCCGTCTTCACGGCTTCACTCACGTCCAGCGTGTCGATGAAGGATTGGATGCTGGTTTCGGAAATGGCCTCGCCGGTGCGGGTCAGAGCTTTGAGGGCGTTGTAGGGGTCGGGGTAGGCCTCGCGACGCAGCACAGTCTGGATAGCTTCGGCTACCACGGCCCAGTTGGCGTCCAAGTCGCGGTGCAGGGCCGCTTCGTCGAGGGCCAGCTTGTCGAGGCCGCGCTGCAGCGAGTTCAGCGCAATAAGCGTGTGGCCCAGCGGCACACCCAGGTTGCGCAGCACCGTGGAGTCGGTCAAGTCGCGCTGCAGGCGGCTGATAGGCAGCTTGGCGGCCAGGTGCTCCAGCAGGGCGTTGGCTACGCCCAGGTTGCCCTCGGCATTTTCAAAGTCGATGGGGTTCACCTTGTGCGGCATGGCCGACGAGCCCACTTCGCCCGGCTTGATAGTCTGGCGGAAGTAGCCCAGCGAAATGTACTGCCACACGTCGCGGGCCAGGTCGGTGAGGATGTTGTTGAGGCGCTTGAGTCCGTCGCAGGTGGCGGCCAGGTGGTCGTAGTGCTCAATCTGGGTGGTAGGCTGGCTGCGGTGCAGCCCCAGGCGGTTATTCACAAATACGTCGGCAAACTGCTTCCAGTCGACCTGCGGGTAGGCTACCTGGTGGGCGTTGAAGTTGCCGGTAGCCCCGCCGAACTTGGCTCCAAATGGCACCTGGGCCAGCAGCTCCACCTGGGCATCGAGGCGGGCCACAAACACCTGGATTTCCTTGCCCAGCCGCGTAGGTGAGGCCGGCTGGCCATGGGTACGGGCTAGCATTGGAATGGCGGCCCACTCGGCGGCGCGGGCGGCCAGCTGGTTGCGCACCAGCGCGTAGGCCGGCAGCAAAGAATGCAGCAGCGCGTGCTGCAAACTCAGCGGAATAGCCGTGTTGTTGATATCCTGCGAGGTCAGGCCGAAGTGGATGAACTCCAGGTAGCCGCCCAGGCCCAGGGCCGCAAACTTGTCGCGCAGGAAGTATTCCACGGCCTTCACATCGTGGTTGGTTACTTTCTCGTGGGCTTTCACCGCCTCGGCATCGGCCAGGGTAAAGTCCTTATAGATACCGCGCAGCGCCCCGAAAACAGCCGCATCCACGTCCTGTAGCTGGGGCAGAGGCAGCTCACAGAGCGCAATGAAGTATTCGACCTCGATGAGCACCCGGTAGCGGATCAGAGCCAGCTCCGAGAAATAGGCGGCCAGCGGCAGCGTTTGGCGGCGGTAGCGGCCATCGAGGGGCGAAACGGCAGTAAGTGGGGAGAGGGCAGCGTAGTCGGCAGCAGCAGTCATGCGTAGAAGGAAGTTGGCCAGAGTGCGCCAAAGGTAGCAAATGAGGCGGCGCGGCTACGGCCCGCGCAGTGCTTTTCGCTACCTTTGTTACCCGAGCGGCGGCAGGTTCGGCACGAAACTGGCCTATGCCTGCCGCTTCTGTTTCTTCTCTCCCCGTTCGCGTGACTTCAGCTACAAAGAAAAAAATAGGCATTGGCCTGGGCATCCTCGTGGTGCTATTGGGCGTGGCCCTAGGCGTATTTCTGCTCAAACGACAGGAACTGCTCGACTACGCGCTGCAGCAGGTAAAAGCCAAAGTAGAGCGGAAATATCCAGTTAGCCTGACGCTGGGAACCGCTCGTTTCACCGACCTCAACACCGTGCGCATCGATGGTATGAGCATGGTGCCCACCACCGCCAGCGCCGATACGCTGCTGCGAGCCCGCCAGCTCACGGTGTCCCTGAGCGTCCGGTCATTGTTTGCCGGGCGGCCCGTCTTCAGCAACCTCGAAATCAGTGATGCCCAACTCACGGCCCGCAAAACGGCCCGTACCGACAACTTCTCCTTCCTCTACAAGAAGAAGGGTGCCAAGCCCACGGTAGCCCGCGACACGACCAAGGGCGTGAACTACGGCCTGCTAGCCAACCAACTGCTCGAAGGCGCTTTCGACAACATTCCTGAGGAAGCCGATTTCCGCAACTTCCTCGTGACTTACAGCAGCCCCACCCACGAGGCTCGCATCACGATGCCACGCTTGGCTATTGAAGATGGCGACATCAGCGGCCAGCTTACGGCCGTCGTCGATTCGGTCGAAAACCGCGTGGGCGTGCAGGGCCACGTCGAGCCCGGCGACTATGCCCTCAATGCCGAGGTGTTTGGTCTGAACCGCCGCCCCGTAACGCTGCCCTACGTGCTGCGCCGCTACGGTGCCCGGGTGCAGTTCGACACGCTGCGCTTCAGCCTGACCGATAAGGAGCTGGACGACGACGAACTGACGGTGCGCGGCACCGCTTCGGCCGCCAATTTCATCGTGAATCACCCGAAGCTCTCCGACCGGGACGTGCGTTTCCCGCGCGGCGGTATCGAGTTTGTAGCCCGGCTGGGGCAGGCGTTTGCCGCCCTGGAAAAAGGCACGAAAGTGACTTTGAACCGGATGGAGTTCTTCCCCGTCATCAGCATCCGCAAGCTGCCCGTAAACGAGCGAGTAGTGGGCAAAATGATCAACGGGCTGCGCAAGCGTAGTGAAACCCTGGCTGGCCTACAGGTGAAAGCCGACGTGGAATCGGCGGAAACGGCGGCCAATACGTTTTTCGCGGCCTTGCCCGAGGGTATGTTCAACACCCTGGAAGGCATGCAGGGTGAAGGCACGCTTACCTACCGCCTGCACCTGGCTCTGGACATGAACCAGCTCGACAGCCTGCAGTTCAGCTCGGGCCTCACGCCCAAGAACTTCCGCATCAGCCGCTTCGGCCGCGAAAACCTGAACAAGCTCAACGAGGACTTTCTCTACACGGCCTACAACGACCAGGGCGACTCCATCAAAACCTTTGCCGTGGGGCCTTCCAACCCGAAGTTCACGCCCTACAACGAGGTGTCGGACTACCTGAAAGCTGCCATCCAGACGGCCGAAGACCCGCGCTTTATGACCCACAAGGGCTTCATGGAAAAGGCTTTTGTGAAGTCGGCCATCCAGAACATCAAGGAAAAACGGTTTGCCCGCGGCGGTAGTACCATTTCGATGCAGCTGGTGAAAAACGTGTTTCTGACCCGGCAGAAAACCGTGACCCGCAAGATTGAGGAAGCCCTCATCGTGTGGCTCATCGAGAATACCCGGCTAGTATCGAAGGAGCGGATGTTCGAGGTCTACCTGAACATCATCGAGTGGGGCCCCAAGGTGTACGGCGTAAACGAGGCGTCCCGCTTCTACTTCGATAAGCAGCCCGCTAGTCTGAACCTGTCGGAAAGCCTGTACCTGGCCAGCATCATTCCGCGGCCCAAGCGCTACCAGGCCTCGTTCAACCAGTACGGCGAAATGCGCAGCAGTGCCCGCTACTTCCACCGCCTCATTGCCGACTTGATGGAGCGCAAGGGTATGATTTCGGAGGCCGACCGCAACAGCGTTACCTACAACCTGAGCTTCCCCGGCCGGGCGCACGGCTCCATCTTCCGCGCCGTGCGCCCCGACACCACTCGTACCACCTTCGCCGCCGACTCCACCCAGTTTGAGCCGCTCAACCTGATTGATCTGCTGGGCGGCGAAGCTCCCGACGCGGGCGTAAACACCAACGCCGTACCGCCCACTGAAGCCACGCCGCCGAAGCAATAAGTAGCTACATTAAGAACAGAAAAGCCCCGCCGAATGTCTTTCGGCGGGGCTTTTTGGTAATAGGTACGGCCTTATTCAATTGGGGGCAGGGGCGGCGCATCCTTACGCGGAAAGAGCAGCGACAATACCACGGAGCCCAGCAGCAGCAAGCCCACCACGCCCAGCGAAATGCTCATTGGCAGTACGTAGTAGTCGGCAATGAGCAGCTTGCCGCCAATGAAAACCAGAATGAGCGAAAGGCCATAGTGCAGATAGTGAAACAGCTGCATCAGGCCGGCCAGAGCGAAATACAGGGCCCGCAGCCCCAGCAGCGCAAACACGTTGGATGTATAGACGATAAACGTGTCGCGGGAAATGGCGAGAATGGCCGGAATGGAGTCGACGGCAAAGACCACGTCGGTGGTTTCGACCATGACCAGCACCACGAAGAGGGGCGTAGCAAACAGGAGCCGCTCTTTACGCACGAAAAACTTGCCGCCTTCAAACTTGCTGGTGATGGGCAAATGGCGGCTCAGAAATTTCACCACCGGGTTGTCGTCGGGGTTAATTTCGGGCTCCCCGGCATTCAGGGCCATCTTTATGCCGGTGTATACCAGGAAAGCGCCCAGCACGTACATCAGCACGTGAAACTTGGCTAACAGCGCCGCCCCGGCCAGGATGAAGATACCCCGCAGCACCAGCGCCCCGATAACACCCCAGAACAGAATGCGGTGCTGGTACTGCAGCGGCACCTTGAAGTAGGTGAAGATGAGCAGGAAGACAAACAGGTTGTCGACGCTCAGTGACTTCTCAATCAGGTAGCCGGTCAGGAACTCCATGCCGGCCTGCTTGCCCATCGTACGGTACACGAGGTAGTTGAACCCCAACGACAGCGCCACCCAGAACGCACTCCAACTCAACGCTTCCCGCATACTGACCACGTGCGCTTTGCGGTTGAACACCAGCAAATCGAGCATCAGCATAGCCAATACAAAGGCGTTGAAGCCAACCCAGAACGGGAGCGTGTTTTCCATAAGCGCACCAGCGGCGGCCAGCGGTGCCGCGCTACGATGAGCTTACCGGGATTCGGGGGCCGGGGTTGCAGTCTGGGCCGAAACAGCCGGGCCGGCGGCGCCCACCGCAGCAGGAGCTACCCGGTCGAAGGTGCGAAACAGGCTGCTAAGCTTCATCTGCACCACCCCGAAAAAGGCCTCCTGGAAGATGCCCTTGGTCATTTTGGAAGTGCCTCGTGTGCGGTCCGTGAAGATAATCGGCACTTCTTTGATGCGGAAGCCATACTTATAAGCCAGCCACTTCATCTCGATCTGGAAAGCATAGCCCACAAAGCGGATCCGGTCGAGCGGAATGGTGCGCAGCACGCGGGCCGTATAGCATTTAAAGCCGGCCGTGGCATCGGCAATGGGCATGCCGGTAATCATGCGCACGTAGGCCGAGGCAAACCACGACATCAGCACCCGGTCCATGGGCCAGTTCACCACGTTCACGCCCTGAATGTAGCGCGAGCCAATGGCCAGGTCGTAGCCCTCCACGGCGCAGGCATCGTAGAGGCGCAGCAGGTCGTCGGGGTTGTGGGAGAAGTCAGCGTCCATCTCAAACACGTACTCGTAGCCCCGCGCCAGGGCCCACCGGAAGCCGTGGATGTAGGCCGTGCCCAAGCCCAGCTTGCCGCTGCGCTCTTCCAGAAACAGCCGGTCGGGAAACTCCTGCTGGAGCGTCCGGACGATGCCGGCCGTGCCGTCGGGCGAGCCGTCGTCGATAATGAGCACGTCGAAGCCTCTGGGCAGCGAAAACACCTTGCGGATGATCAGCTCCGCATTTTCGCGCTCATTGTAGGTTGGTATCAGGACGAGCCCCTTATTCATTGGCCAAAGATAAAGATTCAGTTTGCGCCCTTCGCAATTTTTTCGGCCAAGGCGCGGGCGTGACGGATGCAGTCGGGCACCCCAACCCCGGCCCGCCAGTTGGCGGTGGTGTAGATATTGTCGGCCACGAGCTGGTCGGCGGCGGTGTGGGCCGGCCCGATGAGGTGGTCGAACTGCGGAATAGCCCGCTCCCAAGAGTACCGGTACTGCCACGTGGGTTGCACCGCCCGGATTCCGTAGAGGCGGCTCAGCTCGGCGTGTACCTGCTGCAGTTGCTCGGCGGCCGGTTGCCGCGCCTGTGCTTCATACTGCGTACCCCCAACAAACGTGGTAAACAAAACGTGTCCGACCGGCACCCTATTCGGATAAATGGAGCTCGTCCAGATGCTGCCGGCGGCGTAGGGCTGCTCCACTTTGGGATGCAGCGCCCCGAAGCCATCCAGCGGATGCGTAACGTCGGCGCGCTGGTAGGCGGTATACACGGCCGTCATGGGCGGGTAATAAACAGCTGCCAAAGCAGCGGCCGCCGTCGGAAACAGCGGCTGCAGCAGGGGCGCGGCCGCGTAAGTGGGCAATGCCAGCACCAGCGCATCGTAGGGCGTGGCGGTGGGGCCGGTACTGGTGTCGAGTTGGTACTGGCCCTGCGCCGTGCGCGTCAGCGCCGTTACGGCCCGGCCGAAGTGGGCACTGGTGAGCTGGGCGGCCAGGGTTTTGGGCAATACCTGCAGCCCGTCGTGCAGCGAGATAATGCGCCGCCGCCCACCGGCCGCGCCGCTTTTGGCCAAGCCCTTCAGCACCGAGCCGTAAGTTTGCTCCAGCTCGGCCATTTTCGGAAAGGTCTTGTGGAGCAGCAGCTGTTCCGGGTCGCCGGCATATATGCCCGAAATGAACGGATTAAGGGCATAATCCACGATTTCGGAGCCGAAGCGGCGGCGAAAAAAGCCGGCCAGGGTTTCGGTAGGGTCGGGTGGCTGGGCTGGGCGGCGCAGCTCGCGCAGGATGCTGAATTTAGCTTTCAGACTGAAAAAGCCACTCATTAGCAGGCCGGGCGGCGAGCCGGGCAGCTTCTGGTACTTGCCAGCCCGCAGCACGTAGCGGTTGGCACTCACGGCGGCGGTTTCCTCAATCTGGTCGGTGAGGTGAAGGTCTTCCAGCAGGTCGCGCAGCTCGTCGCTGAGCTGCAGCGAATTGGGGCCAGTTTCGAGCAGGTAGCCGTCGTGGTGTTCGGAGCGGATGTTGCCGCCGGGTAAGGGGCTGGCCTCAAACAGGTCGTAGGTCACGCCGGCCCGCTGTAGGTAAAAAGCCAGGGTGAGGCCCGAAATACCGCCGCCAAGAATTGCAATCCGCATAATGCACTGGGTAATGAACGGGCAAAGGTAACCGCCCGCCCGCAGTTATAAGCCCCTGAACCGGAATCTGTAGCTTTGACGGCATGAATGCAGCAGTAACCTCCGCGGCGGTCCGCGAGAAGGCCGTGTTCCTGGACCGGGACGGCGTATTAAACAAAGAAATTGGCCATTATGTGTGGCGGCCCGAAGAATTTGTGGTGCTGCCCGGCGTGCCCGAAAGCCTGGCCCGCCTGAAAGCCGTCGGCTACCGGCTGATTGTCGTAACCAACCAAGCCGGCATTGCCAAGGGACTCTACACCGCCCGCGAGGTGCAGGCCTGCCACGACAAGCTGCAGGCGACCTGCCACCACGCCATCGACGCCTTGTACTTCGCCAGCGGCCACCCCAGCGTCAGCGAATCATTGATGCGCAAGCCCGACTCGCTGATGCTGGAAAAAGCCATAGCCCGCTTCCGCATCGACCCGACCCTGAGCTGGATAGTCGGTGACCGGCTCCGCGACCTGGAAGCCGGGGCCCGGGTAGGCGTGCGCGGCATTCTGGTAGGCGAGGGTGAAGAAGCCCGCCCCGAGCGCTACGCCTCCGACCTGCGCGCCGCCACCGATTTAATTCTCAGTAGCTGAGTTGAGCGTTGAGCAAGAATTAGAAAAATCGAACGGCCCGTTTCCTGCGCAGGAAACGGGCCGTATGGTTACTGACACACGCTACTTTACTGGCGCTCGGGTTGGGCGGTGATGGCCAGTACCGGCGAGGCAACCTGAGTGGCCGGCTTGGTTGCCGAATACGCCGGACACTTGGTACGGCAAGAGCTGAAGGCAGCGAGAAATCCAACAGCCATAATCAACAGCTTTCTCATGGGTAAGTACAATCGGTGAAGTGAGGGAATAGGTCTACAGCAACAGGAGCAGCAGCTTTCGACTCTTTTAACGATTCTATAACCTCAAAATTGTACTTATTCGTTCAACACAAAAAGATGACCTTTATTCACGAAAAACGCCGGCCTTCTGCGGGGCAGAAAGTCGGCGTTTATGCAATCGGGAGACAGTGGCTAAGCCACCGTAACTACTGGCGCTCGGCGGGCGTAGCAGCCGAAGCGGTGATGGTAGAAGACACCCGGTTGGCCGATTTAGAGCCGTAAGCGGGGCATTTCGTCTTGTTGCACGCGCTCAGACCAACGAGGGCCACGGAGGCCAATAAGAGTAGCTTTTTCATCCCGAGAAAAACCAAAAGAGTTGTAAGAGAAACTATACCAGTATCAAAAGTACAATTTCTGGCCCGGACGTTCAACTATCCGGACCAGAAGTTTTTGGGCGGCTAGTTTTGGTAGCCCAGAATGCGCATCATCGACTCGCCGGTCTGCTCTTCGGCAAACACCCGGTCGGTAAGCGTGCCGTCTTCGGCGCGGTCGAGGATAACCATTTTGGGGGCCGGAATCAGGCAGTGCTTCACGCCGCCGTAGCCCGAAAGGCTTTCCTGGTAAGCGCCGGTGTGGAAGAAGCCCACGTAGAGCGGCTGCTCGTCGGCGGGCTTGCGCTCGGGCAGAAACACCTGGTAGATGTGCTTCTCGGCGTTGTAGTAATCCTGGGAGTCGCAGGTGAGGCCGCCGAGCTGGATTTTCTTGTACTTTTTGCCCCAACCGTTGAGAGCCAACATGATAAAGCGTTGGTTCAGGGCCCAGGTGTCGGGCAGGTTGGTGATAAACGAGCCGTCAATCATGTACCAGAGCTCCTTGTCGTTCTGCAGCTTCTCGTCCAGAATGCTGTAGATGGTAGCGCCCGACTCGCCGACGGTAAAGATGCCGAACTCGGTGAAGATGTGGGGCTCGGGCACGCCTTCCTCGCCGCAGATGCGCTTGATGGTGCGCAGAATTTCCTCAATCATGTAAGGGTAGTCATACTCCTTCTGAATCGAGGTCTGGATGGGCAGGCCGCCGCCGATGTCGATGGTGGTGAGGGTGGGGCACACCTTGCGCAGCTCGCAGTATTTGTGCACGAAGCGGCTTAGCTCCGACCAGTAATACGACGTGTCCTTGATGCCGGTATTAATGAAATAATGCAGCATCGTGAGCTCGAAGCGCGGGTCCTCCTTGATTTTCTGCTCGTAGAGCGGAATGGCGTCGGCGTAGCGGATGCCCAGGCGGGAGGTGTAGAACTGGAAGCGGGGCTCCTCGTCGGAAGCCAAGCGCATACCCACGTTGCACTTCTCGCGCACGTTGTCGTGGTAGTAATCTACCTCGTTGGGCGAATCCAGAATCGGCATGCAGTTCACGAAGCCGTCGTTGATGAGGCGCGTGATTTCCGACTTGTATTCCTCGGTTTTGAAGCCGTTGCAGATAATAAACGTGTCTTTCGACACCTTGCCCTTAGCGTGCATGGCCCGGATGATGTTGGTATCGAACCAGGAGGAGGTTTCGATGTGCACGTTGTTTTTCAGGGCTTCCTCCACCACGAAGCTGAAGTGCGAGGCCTTGGTGCAGTAGGCGTAGGAATACTGGCCCTGGTAATCGGTTTTCTCGATGCCGATGCGGAACCACTCCTTGGCCCGCTGAATCTGGGACGAGATTTTAGGCAGGTAGGTGAGGCGCAGCGGCGTGCCGTACTTCTCCACCAGGGCCATCAGGTCGATGTCGTTGAAGCGCAGCTCGTTCTGCTCGACGCGGAACTCCTGGGTGGGAAAATCAAAGGTTTGGGAAATCAGGTCGTGGTAGGTATCCATTGACGGGGTTAGTTGTCAGTTGCTGGTTGTCGGTTGTTAGTGAAATTGTTGATTATCAGTAAGCAGAACAATACTGACAACTGACAACTAGCAACTGACAACCAACTTTCCGAACTTAGTGCCCGCAAAGATACCCCGCCTGCGGGGTTTTGGTTGTGCTTTGTTCGTTGGTCGCGGCGGAAGGTCCGTACGCGCTAAGCCTGAGAGGAATTCCCACCCGCTCAATCGGCAAGCTCAAACCCTTTTACCTTTTATTGCCCATGTAAGTATGCGCCGCATCAAGCTCATCGAAGTCCGCTCCGAACTCGGGGCCGGGACTCGTGGGGCCAGTCTGGGGGTCGATGCCCTCCGGATTGCCTGTCTCAACAAAGGCTGTGACTATTTCCGCCGCTTCAACGCCGTAGCCGTGCCGGATCAGAACCACGTCTTGTTCGAGAAAAACCATTTTCCTTTTGCCAAACACATCGATTCGGTGTACACCGTGCAAAAGGCCATTGCCAGTACCGTGGAGCAGACGCTCCGGTTCGGCGAATTCCCAGTAGTGCTGGCCGGCGACCATAGCAACGCCGCCGCTACTATTGCCGGCATCAAGGCGGCCAACCCCTACAAGACGCTGGGCGTGGTCTGGATTGATGCCCACGCCGACATTCACTCGCCCTACACCACGCCCTCCGGTAACATCCACGGCATGCCGCTGGCCATGGCCCTGAACGAGGACAACCGCGAGTGCCAGCGTAACGAGCTGGACCCGGAAACCGAATTTTTCTGGCGGCGGCTGCAAAACCTGGGCGAGGAAGGCCCCAAACTCAGCCCCGAGCACTTGGTGTATGTAGTTGTGCGCGACACCGAGCACGAGGAAGACGCGGTGATTGAGCGCCTGGGCATCAAAAACTTCAAGCTGCCCGAGTTCAAAGCCAAAGGCGCCCGGCAGATAGCCCGCGAAATCTACGAGCGGCTGCGCTTCTGCGACCTGGTCTACATCAGCTTCGATGTCGATTCGCTGGATTCGCGCTTCTCGAAAGGCACCGGCACGCCCGTAGTCGATGGCCTGAACGTAGAGGAAGCTATGCAACTCTGCCGCGCCCTGCTGGAAAACGACCGGGTGGTGTGCTTCGAAATGGTGGAAATAAACCCCACGCTCGACAACGAGAATACGATGGCCAAGAATGCCTTTGATATTCTGGAAACCGCCACCGATGCCATTCTGGAGCGCCTGCGCATGGAAGATGTGACGAGCCGGTAGGAGCTTCCTTTCAAGAAGAACGTCATGTCGAACAAAGTGAGACATCTCGCGTGCTGACGTTGCCAAAGTAACTGTTATGCTCCACCTAGCGTCCGCGAAACTGGAGTATCCTTCCCACATTGGCAATTGATTACCATTGTGCGCGAGATGTCTCGCTTTGTTCGACATGACGTTCAATGGTAAGCACCGCCGAAGCCGCGCCGCAGGTTCCTGTTTGAACCCGGCGCGGCTTCCGCTACTTTTGCCTTAGTATTTCCCGCCGCTTTTCCCGGAGCCCACGGCGGGGCTCCTATTAACCCAGCACCCCGTGCAACAACTCGAACAGGATATCAGAGCGGCGCTGAGCGCGGCTATACAGCAGGCTTTTGGCGTTACGGTGGCCGCCGACCAGCTCGTGATTCAGCCCACGCGCAAGGAATTCGCCGGCTCTTTCACCCTCGTAACCTTCTCGCTCACCAAAGCCCTGGGCAAAGGTCCCGAGCAGATCGGGCAGGCCCTGGGCGAGTGGCTGAGCGCCCACGAGGTGCGCATCAGCGGCTTCAACGTAGTGAAGGGCTTTCTGAACCTGGAAGTGGCCGACCGGGAATGGCTGCGCCTGTTCCAGGGCCTGGTGCAGCAGCCCGACGGCACGCCGGTACTCACCGGCGGCCCCCAGGATGTGGTGGTAGAGTATTCGTCGCCGAATACCAACAAGCCCCTGCACCTGGGCCATTTGCGCAACAACTTCCTGGGCTACTCCGTGGCCGAAATTCTGAAGGCCACCGGCGCTACCGTGACGAAGGCCAACCTGGTCAACGACCGGGGTATTCACATCTGCAAGTCGATGCTGGCTTACCGGCAGTACGGCAACGGCGAAACTCCGCAGAGCGCCGGCATCAAGGGCGACCATCTGGCGGGTAAGTACTACGTGCTGTTTGAGAAGCATTACCGGGAGCAGATCAAGCAGCTCGAAGCCGAGGGCGTGGCCACGGATATTGCCAAGAAGCAGGCCCCGCTGATGCTCGATGCCCAAACCATGCTGCAAAAGTGGGAGCAGGGCGACGAGGAAGTTATTACTCTCTGGAAGCAGATGAACGGCTGGGTGTACGAGGGCTTCGATGAAACCTACAAGACCATCGGCGTCGACTTCGACCAGTATTATTACGAATCGGGCACGTACCTGCTGGGTAAGGAGCGGGTGGAGGAAGGCCTGCAGAAGGGCGTGTTCTTCCGGAAGGAAAACGGCTCGGTGTGGGTCGACCTCAAGGAAGAGGGCCTCGACGAAAAGCTGCTGCTCCGCGCCGACGGCACCTCGGTCTACATCACCCAGGATTTGGGCACGGCCGAGCTCAAGTACCAGGATTTCGGCTACGATTTGAGCGTGTACGTCATTGCCGACGAGCAGAACTACCACATGCAGGTGCTCAAGGCCGTGCTCAAAAAGCTCGATAAGCCCTACGCCGACGCCATTCATCACCTCAGCTACGGCATGGTCGATTTGCCTTCGGGCAAGATGAAGAGCCGGGAAGGCACGGTAGTAGACGCTGACGAGCTGGTGCGCGAAGTGGTAGAAGCGGCGAAAGTAGCCACGCTGGAAAAAGGCAAAATCGAGGGCCTGACCGACGACGAGCAGGCGCAGCTGTTCCACACCCTGGGCCTGGGCGCGCTGAAGTACTACCTGCTGAAAGTAGACCCCAAGAAGCGGATGCTCTTCAACCCCGAGGAGTCGGTGAGCCTGGAAGGGCACACGGGGCCGTTCATTCAGTACTCCCACGCCCGTATTGCCCAGCTGCGCCGCAAGGCCCAGCAACTGGGTATCAGCGAAAAGGCCGATTTCCTGAATCTTGGTGATTTGCAGAAGTCGGAGCGGGAGATGATTGAGGAGCTGGCCCGCTACGCCAACGTGGTAACGGAAGCCGCCCGTACCTTCTCGCCCGCCATTGTAGCCCAGTACGCCTACGATCTGGCCAAAGCTTACAACCGTTTCTACGCCGAGGTGCAGGTGCTGCAGGAGCCCGACGAGGCCAAGCGGGCCTTCCGCGTGGCGCTGTCGGCCCAGACGGGCCGTGCCATCAAGGCCAGCATGCAGCTGCTCGGCATCGAGGTGCCCGAGCGGATGTAGAAACCAGTAACGCCCCTCTTTGCAATAGGAGGGGCGTTTTGCTGCAAGATGATTTAACAACAACCACCGATATGAAAAGCGTTGCCGTGTATTGTGGGGCCAGCCCCGGATTCGATGAAGTATACCGCCAGCAGGCCGACGCCATGGGCCAGGAGCTGGTGAAGCGCGGCATTACACTGGTGTACGGCGGCGGCCGGGTGGGCCTGATGGGCGCCGTGGCCGACAGCGTGATGCGCGGCGGTGGCAAGAGCATCGGCGTCATTCCCGACTTTCTGGCCGACAAGGAGCTGGCCCACACCGGCCTCACCGAGCTGCACATCGTGAAAAGCATGCACGAGCGGAAGCTGCTGATGGCCGACCTGGCCGAGGGGTTCATTGCTATGCCCGGCGGCTTCGGCACGCTCGAAGAGCTGTTTGAGGTGCTGACCTGGGGCCAGCTGGGGCTGCACAAAAAGCCCAGCGGCGTGCTGAACGTAGGCGGCTTCTACAACCACCAGCTGCAGTTTCTCGACAAGATGGTGGAGGAGGGGTTTCTGCGCCCCGAAAACCGCGCCCAGCTGCAACAGGATGCCTCGCCCGCCGGCCTCGTCGACAAGATGTTGGCCTACGTGCCCACCGACCTGGAGAAGTGGCTCACCGTGCCGCGCACGTAAAGTCTGCCCCCGACCCGGCGCAAACGACTACCTTGCCGGCCGGAAACATTGCCTCTGAACCGGTGGTTACGCTGGTGTTATTGCTGCACCGGTTTTGCTGCCTTTACCTCATCCTATGAAATCTGTGCTTGTACTCCTGCTCGGCGCGTTGGCGGCTTGCGGTTTATCCTCCAACACGACTACTACTCCCTCAACTTCTGCTGCCATGACGACCACCACTGCCTCCGAAACCACCGCCCGCGGCTCCGTATACGACTTCAGCGTGCAAACCATCGACGGTAAGCAGGTGCAGCTCAGCCAGTTTAAAGGCAAAAAGCTGCTGCTGGTGAACGTGGCCTCGGAGTGCGGCTACACGCCCCAGTACAAGGAGCTGGAAGAGCTGCACAAAAAGCACGGCGACCGGGTGGTAGTACTAGGCTTTCCGGCCAACAATTTCGGCGGCCAGGAGCCCGGCACCAATGAGCAGATTGCCACTTTCTGCGAGAAAAACTACGGCGTGACCTTCCCCATGTTCGCCAAAATTTCGGTGAAGGGCGACGACACGGCCCCGCTTTACCAGTTTCTGGCCGATAAAGCCAGGAACGGCATCGTCGGTGAAGCTCCCGACTGGAATTTTTGCAAGTACCTGGTTGATGAGCAGGGCCACGTAGTGGGCTTCTACAAGTCGAAGGTGAAGCCGATGAGCGACGAGCTGGTAGCGGCTATTCTGAAGTAATCTGAGGATATTTCTTTGCGTTTTTCGACCGTCATGTTGAGCTTGTCGAAGCATCTCTCCCGCAGTAGTAAATGATTTTACCATTGCCCGCGAGATGCTCTGACAAGCTCAGCATGACGTTCTTTTGTGTTGTTATGGCTTCTTCTGCACCTGCTTCCAACTCCGCTGCTGCACCCGTCAGCCCCGCTAAAGCCTGGATTTCGGCGTTCCGGCCCCGCACGCTGCCGCTGGCTCTGGCCAGCATCATGATGGGCGGCTTTCTGGCGGCGGCCAACGGTCAGTTTCGGGGTGCGGTAGTGGGCCTGGCAGCTCTTACCACCATTCTGCTCCAGATTCTGAGCAACCTCGCCAACGACTACGGCGACTCCCAGAACGGGGCCGACAGCGTGCATCGGGAGGGACCGCAGCGGGCGGTGCAGTCGGGAGCCATTACCCCGGCCCAGATGAAAAAGGCCATGGTGCTGTTTGGTGCGCTGTCGTTCGGGGCGGGTATTGCGTTGCTGTGGGTGGCGCTGGGCTTGTCGGGCCTGTGGGTGTTCCTCTCGTTTCTGGTGCTGGGCTTGTCGGCCATCTGGGCGGCCGTCAACTATACGGCCGGCTCGAAGCCCTACGGCTACGCGGGCCTCGGCGACGTGTCGGTGTTCATTTTCTTCGGCCTGGTGGGCGTGTGCGGCACCTACTACCTGCAGACGCGGCAGCTGCCGCTGGCAGTGTTGTTGCCCGCCGCTGCCCTGGGCTGCTTTGCCACGGCCGTGCTGAACGTGAACAACATCCGTGACATTCGCTCCGACGAGCTGGCCGGCAAAATCACAATTCCAGTGCGGCTGGGGCCGGCGCGGGCCCGGCGCTACCACTGGCTGCTGCTGCTGCTGGGCTTCGGTTGCGCCGTACTGTACGTGGCCCTTCGCTATAATACTGCTCAATACTCGCCCTGGGAGTGGCTGTTTCTGCTCGCCGCCCCGCTGTTTTTCTTCAACGGCCGGCAGGTAAGCCAGCGGCAGGAGTCGATGCAGCTCGACCCGCTGCTCAAGCAGATGGCCATGAGCACCCTGGCGTTTACGCTGCTGTTTGGGCTGGGGCAGGTGCTGTAGAGTTCAGTAATCTAATACTCTGTGAACGATGGCAAAGCGCTGGGATATGAACCTGATACCACTGCTGGTATTAGCGGCCTGTTGTCTGTACACAGTCTACGTTGTGCTGAGCCAGCCACTGTATGTAGATGGCACAGAGTATGCCCGCAGCTTCGACGTACATCATTGCATAGGCTTCGTCGTGCTGACGCTCACGCTCGGACTGTATTGGATACAAAAAGCCTATTTCAAGTACGCGGTTCTGCTGTTGCTCGGGCTCTGGCTAAGCGGAATATCTAACTACCTGCCAAGTAGCTTTGGTATTGGGATGGGCTTCGGTGAAGCCAGTATTTCGTTGCAGCTCGTGGCGTTGGTATTTGTGGTTGCTTACTATATAATTAATCGGGAAAGAGCAAATAAGAAGGTTGTGGAGCTTACAGCGGTGAAACCGGATTCAGCAAAAGCCCGGCGTATCAGGGAAGAGGAGGTTGAGCAGTTTGAGCAGAAATTCCAAGCGTATTCTATCGAAAGGCTACGCCTGATTGTCGAAGAAAAAAAGCTGGTCAGCAACGCGGTTGAAGCGGCGCAAAAATTATTGACCGAACGGATAAAGTAAAGCCGCCGCTCATTCGTCTTCCCCGGAAGAACGGGCTGCCGCTCGGCTATTTCGGATGCTGGCTGAACAATGCCGGCGGCCGGGAGTTGTAGCAGCACCTCGTTGAGAAAATACTCACCGGTCTAGCAAATTCCCAGGGGTTGCTTTGCCGCGCTATACTTTTAAAGTCCAACCTATGGCTTCATTTCGCCAAAAATTCCTGAAAGCTTTGTATCCGCTCATCATGCGGCTCAGCAAGTCGGGCAGCAAGGGGAAAGTGCTGGAAAACAAGCAGACCGCCGCGCCGGCCACGTCGTTTCATAGCCTCAGCGGCCAGCTCAACACCGGTCAGCCGCTCGATTTCAGTCAGCTCAAGGGCAAGAAGGTGCTGCTCGTAAACACGGCTTCCAACTGCGGCTATACCAACCAGTACCAGGAGCTGCAGCAGCTTTCGGAGCAGTTTGCCGACGAGCTGGTGATTCTGGGCTTTCCGGCCAACGACTTCAAGGAGCAGGAAAAGGACAACGACCACGCCATTCAGGAGTTTTGCCAGGTCAATTTCGGCGTGTCGTTTCCCCTGATGAAAAAGAGCGTCGTAGTAAAACAAGCGGCGCAAAACCCGGTTTACCGGTGGTTATCGGAAGCTCGCCAGAATGGCTGGAACGAACAGGCTCCCGACTGGAACTTCTCTAAATACCTCGTCAGTGAAGACGGTAACCTGACTCATTACTTCGGCCCGGCGGTTTCGCCCCTAAGTGCCACCATTACCAGCCGCATCCACCCGTCGAAAGCCTAGCCTTTCGGCCCGCTGGCCCACGGTTCCGCTCCCTCTCTCCCCGTATTCCCACCCTGTGTATCCTGCTGCCTGCGGTTGGCGGCCTGGTTGTGCCTTGCATAGCCGGCCGACAGTTCGTGGTATTGTCTTTTTTTGCTGCTAATAGGGTTTTTCCGGGCTATCTTTGCGGTGGCAATTACTCTAAAAACTCTTCCGGCGGCTCATTCTCTTTCCAGGAGCTGTGCTATGCGCCGTGCCACTACCCCTCGCCCCGATTTCAATCCCACCTCTTTCTATCCGCTGTTCTTTTATGCGGGCCTACTGGGGTTCGTGTTTCTCTCCATCTTTTTTACGCCTCTGATTCAGTTGCTGGCCGATTAGTACAGTCTGCTAACGCTCAATAGGTTTCCGGTGCAACCGCCCGGTCCCGTTGCGGCTCCTGAGCTTGACAATTGCCAGGCTTCCGCCCCCGAATCAGGTGGGCCATCTGGCCTGAAGGCCGCTGTTTTTCGCTATTTCATGAAGCTTTATTACTCGCTGCTCCTCTTCGTGTTGAGCACCCTCACCAGCCCCATGGCGGGCCTGGCGCAGCGTATTGTCATTACCGGCCGCGTTACGGAAGCAGCTTCGGGTCAGCCTGTGCCCTTCGCTTCTATTTTCGTGAAAGGCACTACGCTGGGCACCACTGCCGACGACAACGGCCGCTACACGCTCACCGCTACCCAGTTCATCGACTCGGTTTCGGCCTCGGCCATGGGCTACCGGCCCCGCAGCCGCGCCGTGAGCCGGCAGCTCGAGCAAACGGTGAACCTGGCCCTGGTATCGTCGGCCGTGTCGCTGGGCGAAGTCGTGATTCGCTCCACCGAAAACCCCGCCTTTGCCATTCTGCGCAAGGTGCAGCAGCACAAGCGTCAAAACGACAAAGCCCGCCTCGATGCCTTCGAGTTCGACAGCTACAACCGCATCGAGGCTTCACTCTCCGACATTACCGACCGGCTGGCCCGGCGTAAGGTTATCCGCGACATGACGGCGCTGGCCGGCTCGGTGGGGGAGATGGAACGGAATGCCCAGGGCAAGCCCACGGTGCCGGTGTTTGGCTCCGAGGTAGTGTCGCGCTACTACGTGCGGCACCGGCCCAACCGGGAGCGGGAGGAAATCCGCCACTCGCAGCTCTATGGCGCGGCCCCGCGCGATGGTACGGTGCTTTCCCAGCTGCTGGGCTCCTCGTTTCAGGACTACGATTTCTACCCCAACTGGCAGGTCGTGATGGGTAAGGATTTCATTTCGCCCATTGCCGACGGCTGGCGCATCACCTACGACTACGACCTGGAAGACTCGGTGATGGTGGGGCAGGACCGCTGCTACCAGCTCAAGGTGTTTCCGCGCCGGGCCCAGGACCTGGCTTTCACTGGTCGCATCTGGATTACGACCGGCACCTACGCTCTGCGCCGCCTCGACCTGACCGTGGACCCCAAGGCCAATATCAACTTCGTGGATCAGATCCGGATTCTGCAGGATCTGGCTCCCACTACGGCCGGCCCCTGGCTGCCCAGCCGCACGCAGGTAGTAGTGGGGCTCAAGCCCACGCCCAAGCAAACCGGCCTGCTAGTGCGCTTCATTACCATCAACAGCAACTTCCTGGCCCAGCAGCCCCATGAGCTAGCCTTCTACGACCAGCCCCTGGCTACCGCCGCCGACGCGCTGAAAGTACCCGCCGGCTTCTGGGCCCAAAACCGTCCTGATACGCTCTCCGCCCAGGAAACCCGCACCCTCACCGTGCTCGACTCGGTGGGCAAGCTGCCCTCGGTACGCACGTTTTTGGAAATAGCCGACCTAGTGGTGAATGGCTATCAGCCCCTGGGCAAGCGGGAGCTGGTGGAGCTAGGGCCGGTGGCCTACAGCTACAACTGGAACAACGTGGAGGGCAACCGCCTGCGCCTGGGTTTGCGCAGTACCCCCAACCTGAGCCCCGACTGGCTGGCGCAAGGCTACCTGGCCTACGGCACCCGCGACGGGGAATTCAAGTATGGCCTTTCCGCCGACCGGATTCTGAACCGCCGTAACTGGACGGTGGTCAGCCTTAAGCACAGCTACGACCTAGATTTGGTGGCTTTGCTCGACAACGATATTGCGCTGGAAAGCCCCTTGTTTGAGGTGGCGGCCCGCTTCGGCAACATTAAGCCCCTGCTGCCCCTGTGGCGCGAAGTAACCAGCGTGACGGCCCAAACGGACCTGTTTCACAACTTCACCCAGAAGGTCACGCTCCGCCATCAGCGCTTCGACCCGCTCTACAACTTCGCCTACTACACCAGCCCCGCCCAAACGCCCGAGTCGCCCACGGCCCACCGGTTTCAGCTCTCGGAGGTGGTCTTTGAGTCGCGCTACGCCCCCGACGAGGTGCAGATTCAGAATCAGAACCACCGCACGGCCGTCGGTATTCGGAAGTGGCCGGTATTTACGGCCCGCTACACGCTGGGCCTGAACGACGTGCTGGGCAGCGACTTTAAGTACCACAAATTCAATTTTGCCCTCACCCACAGCCTGCCCCTGGGCCAGCTCGGCCGCACCGAATACACCCTCGACGCGGGCTACATACCCAGCACGGTGCCGTATCCGGTGCTGAAGGCTCACCTGGGCAACGAGTCGCCGATTTATACCTCCAACGCCTACAACCTGATGGGGTACTTCGAATTTGTGAGTGACCGGTACGCCTCACTGCACGCCGAACACTACTTCGAAGGGCTGCTAATCAACTCGGTGCCGCTGCTCAAAAAGCTCGACTGGCGTCTGGTAGCCTCGGGCAATGTGCTCTACGGCAGCCTGCGCGACGCCAACCGCCGCACCACCCCCGACGTGGACGCCGCCGGCCAACTCGTGCCCACTTACCGCGGCCTGGGCAGCGCGCCCTACGTGGAAATGGGCTACGGCGTCGAAAACATCCTGAAGTTTATCCGCGTCGATTTCCTGCACCGCCTCACCTACCGCGACCTACCCGGTGCCCGCAACTTCGGCGTGAAAGTCTGTGCTCAGTTCAAGCTGTAGCTTCAGCGGCGTATTCCAAAATCTAGAACGCCTTCCCGAGGCTTCAGCAGGGCATTGCAAAACGCGGAATGCCCTGCTGAAGCCTCGGGAAGGCGTTCTACAATCCGGAATGACAGGCGGAATCTTTTCACCGATCCGCAAGAAGAAATCCCCTGGGCATTCCTTGTGATGACTCAAATCTTCCGAAAAGCCAGGAGTTCAGGAAACTCATCACCACTCTGAGTTTCCTGAACGTTGAAAAGTGAACGAGTTTCTTGAACTCAATCTGGTGGTCTGTAGGGCATTTTGCCATGCCAGAAGACGTGGATAGACAGTAGTGCAGAAAGAGGAACGTTTAAAATTGGAGCTGCTTCCCCATAAAGGGGGAGCTGTCGCTCGCCGCTTCTGCATGGTCGCCCGCAACCCTATTACGCCATCCGCTTCTTAGCGGTAGCGGGCGGACATCCGGGCTTTTTTGCCGTTTCTGCGGGATATGAGCATCACCGCGCCGGTTACCGCCAGCGCGCCCACGGCCATTTTCTGGATCATGCCGGCGCGATTTACCTTCCACTCGGCCCGCCAGCCCCGCTCCACCCACAGGTTGGGAATGATGCCGTGGGCGAGGTCTTCGATGATGCCCTCATACACGTTCACGCGGTCGGCCAGAATCAGCGTCATCCAGTGCGTGGCCGTGGCCTCGCTGAACTTGTAGGCATACCGGCGGATGGCCCCGCTCAGGCCCTTGGGCGGCGTGGAGGTCCCAAACACCCGCGTGACGTTCGGCCGCTCAATGGAATGCAGGATTTCCATGTCCAGCGGCTGTTGCGGGGCCTTTTCGTAATCAAGCCGCTGATGGTCGGCCCCATTGGCGTGCTTCATGGGGTAGGTCGGGTCGTTTTCCGGGTCCGCGTCCATGCCCCAGCCGGGGAGGTCCTTGGGCTGGGCGGCGATTTGGCGGTCTGATTGCGTCGGGCCAGCCATTGCTCTGCGGGCCGGGCGCGTTTGCACGTTCGTTGCCATATCGGGGAGAGTTAAGCCGCGTACGCCCGCGGCGGGATTAGCAAGGGTTTGATGATGTTGTCGCGTTTGGCTGAAAACATGTGGTAGGCATCGGGTACTTCTTCCAGCGGGACGCGGTGCGTGATGAGGCCTTTGGGGTTGAGCCGGCCGCTCATCACGTGGTCAATCAGCTTGGGTAACAAGCGTTTCACCGAGGCCTGATTGCCGCGCAGGGTGATGCCCTTGTTCATCAGGCTGCCCATGGGCACCAGGTTCCAGGGCGGGCCGTACACGCCGATAACCGACACGATGCCCCCTTTTTTCACCGAGTTGATGGCCCAGTGCAGGGCCGTCGCCGTGCCGGCTTCAAACAGGAGCTGTTTCCCCAGAATGGTTTGCAGGGCGTCGCCGGAGGCTTCGCAGCCCACGGCGTCGATGCAAACGTCGGCCCCATACCAGTCGGTGGCTTTCTTGAGGAACACCACCGGGTCGTCCATGTCCTTGAAGTTATAGGCCTCGCACTTGGCGTAGTTACGGGCAAATTCCAGCCGGTAATCCAAGTGGTCGATGATAATGACGCGCCCGGCGCCGAACAGCCAGGAGCAGCGGGCGGCCATGATGCCCACGGGACCGGCCCCGAATACCACCACCGTGTCGCCGGGCTGGATGCCGCCCTGTTCGGCGGCCTGGTAGCCCGTGGGAGTCACGTCGGTCAGCATCACGGCGTCTTCGATGTCCATGCCTTCCGGAATCACGGTCGGGCTCACGTCGGCGTAGGGCACCCGCACGTATTCGGCCTGCCCGCCGTCGTAGCCCCCGCCGATGTGGGCGTAGCCAAAGAAGCCCCCGACGGCCGTCGCTTCCGGGTTGGCTTCGTGGCAGTTGCCGTAGAGCTCCTGCTTGCAAAACGGGCAGGTGCCGCAGGCAATGTTGAAGGGCACCAGCACATGGTCGCCCACTTTGAGCTTTTGCACGCCGGAGCCGACGGCTTCCACCACGCCGGTAAATTCGTGGCCGAAGGTCATCCCCACGCGCGTGTCGGGGACCATGCCGTGGTAGAGGTGCAGGTCCGACCCGCAAATCAGGGAGCGGGTGACGCGCACAATGGCGTCGTTGGGGTGTTTAATTTCGGGGTCGGGCCGGTTGCGGTCCGCGCGGACACGGTAGGGCCCGCGAAAATTCATCGCTAACATAGACCAACAAGGTTAAGAGGAGGTTGAGAAAAGGCAGGCGGTGAACCCGCAGGGCTCACCCAGCACAACGAATTCTTCTGCCCGCTCCGAATAGGACGAAACCCTCCGAGATGAATGAAGCAGAAGGCCGAGGCGATTCTCCCCCGAAGGGGCGCAGAGCGTCAACTACCGGTAGAAACTTTTTGTACGTGCGGACTGGGGGAAGGGATAACCGAAAAACACTGATTTCTGGGCGTTTTATACGGAATCTTCGGCGTTATGACCGGTCTTACGACTTACTCAAAAAGAGGAAATGGCAAAGACCCGTTACAATTCCTCTTGCTTTATGCTGGCAGAAGCTGTTGGCAATACCAGTACAGTAAAACGGTCATTTTCATTGAAAGAGCGGCGAGTATCGCTCATCGTGCTATGCATTCCGTTTTTTGAGAGGTCACCAACAATAATAAAAAAGCGTTTCAGCTTATGGCTGAAACGCTTTTAAAGTTTGGGTAAGGACAAGGAGCAGTCAGGGCCTTTTTGTTGCTAAAATCTACTCGGCGCTGGGAGCGGCCGGGGCTGCCTGGGGCGTTGCTTCCGACGAGCCTTCCGGGCGTGGGCCCCGGCCGCCGCGGTTGCGGCCGCCCCGCTTACGGCGAGGCTTGTCGTTTCCGGCCTCACCTTCGGCGCGTGGTTCGCGGGGTGGGCGGGCTTCTCCTTCGGGGCGTGGGGCGCGGGGCTCCCGGGGAGGGCGAGCTTCGCCTTCAGGACGAGGAGCACGCGGTTCCCGGGGCTCACGCGGCGGGCGGGCTTCCCCTTCGGGGCGGGGTGGGCGCTGGTAAGGCACGGCCGGCGCGTGGCCGGCATCAATGGCCGCCAGGGCCGCCTGAGCGTTGGCAATGCGTTCCTTGTGGCGCGGGTCTTTTGGGTCGGGAGCGTCGCGGCGGGGCGGGCGGCCCCCTTCGCTGCGGGGCTGGCCGCCTTCGGGGCGCGGGCCCCGGCTGCCACCGCCGGAGCGACCACCCCGCTCGGGCCGGCCGCCTATTTTGCCACCCAGGCCGCTGAAGCGCTTGGGGTCAAATTCGGGCGCTTCGCCCAGGCCGAGGCTTTCGGTGATGTTGAGCTTCTCGATTTCGCGCTCGATCAGCTTTTCAATCTTGATAACGCGGTCCTGATCCTGGTCGGCAATGAAGGTGATGGCCGTGCCTTTGGTAGCGGCGCGGGCGGTACGGCCGATGCGGTGCACGTAATCCTCGGCGGCCCGGGGAATATCGTAGTTCACCACGTGGCTCAGCGAGTCGATATCAATGCCGCGGCTGAGCACGTCGGTAGCCACCAGAATCGGAAACTGCTTGTTTTTGAAGTCGCGCATGATCTGCTCGCGCTCTTCCTGGGTGCGGTCGGAGCTGATGCCCTGCGCCACATAGCCCAGCTTGTTGATAGCGCGCACGATGCCCGCTACAGCTGCTTTCTGGCTCGTGAAGAGCACCATGCTCTGCACTTCCTGGGTTTTGATGATATGCTCGAGCAAGTAGATCTTCTGGCGGTCGAAAGCCATGTAGAACTGCTGGTCGATGCCGGCGGCGGGCTTGGATACGGCCAGCCGGATTTCCTCGGGGTCCTTGAGAATCTGCTTCGAAAAGTCGCGGATCTTGTTGGGCATCGTGGCCGAGAACAGCAGCGTCTGCCGCTCCTTGGGCAGCTGGCGCACAATATTCAGGATGTCGTCCGAGAAGCCCATGTCCATCATCTTGTCGGCCTCATCGAGCACGAGGTACTTGATCTGGTCGAACTTGACGTAGCCCATCTGCAAGTGCGCGATGAGGCGGCCGGGGGTAGCAATGATGATATCGGCACCCGAGGTGAGGGCGCGCTTCTGCTGCTCCCAGTTCTCGCTCTTGCCGCCGCCGTAGATGGCAATGCTGCTTGCTTCCACGAAGTAGCCAAAGCCCGTTACCTGCTCGTCGATTTGGGTGGCCAGCTCACGGGTGGGCACCAGAATCAGGGTGGAGGTATTGCCGTGCTTGGCGTGCGAAATCTTGTCGAGCAGCGGCAGCAGGTAGGCGGCCGTCTTGCCGGTGCCGGTCTGGGCGCAGGCAATCAGGTCTTTGCCCTCGATAATTTTAGGAATAGCCTGTTCCTGAATGGGCGTGGCATTCAGGTAATTCATGGCATCTACGCCGGCCAGCAGGTCGTCGTGGAGATTAAAATCGGTAAACTTCAAGGTACAGCGAAGTAATAGTGAGAAAAGGCTGACCCTGTTTTTCGGCCAGCGAACCGCTTGATTTGGGAGTAAATATACAGGTTTTCCGAGGCCTGCTGTTCAGGTAGAATTCGGCTGGCGGCAATAGTCAAAAGCCGGTAGCTTTGCTTCGCATGACGTTCTTACGCTAAGCAGCAAACCGCCATGTCCCCTCAAACCAGTAGCCATCAACCAACACCCAATGCCGCTTTCCAGTTCTGCTCATCCCGACTCTACCGCCCCGCTGCCCTTCGCCGACCTCACCGTGCTGGAGCTGGCCAGCGTGCTGGCCGGGCCGCAGGTGGGGCAGTTCTTCGCCGAGCTGGGCGCTACCGTACTCAAAGTGGAAGCCCCGGCCGGCGACGTAACCCGCACCTGGAAAACCCCGGCTGAAGCCCCCGAAACCGATGTGTCGGCTTATTTCAGCTGCGCCAACTGGGGTAAGCAGTCCATCGTCGTTGACCTGACTACGAATGCCGGCCAGCAGCAGGTACAGCGCCTGGCCGCCCGGGCCGATGTGGTGCTGGCCAGCTACAAGCCCGGCGACGCGGAAAAGCTGGGTGTAGATTATGCTACCCTCAGCCAGCAGAATCCGCAGCTGATTTATGCCCACCTCACCGGTTACGGCCCCCAGGCAGCGCGGGCCGGCTACGACGCCGTGTTGCAGGCCGAGGCCGGCTTTATGCACCTGAACGCCCAGCCCGGGCAGGAGCCGCAGAAAATGCCCGTCGCCATGATTGACCTGCTGGCCGCCCACCAGCTCAAAGAAGGCGTGCTGACGGCCCTCTACCGCCGGGCCTGCACCGGGCAGGGCGCCTTGGTAGAAGTGTCGCTGCTGGACAGCGCCTTGGCCTCGCTAGCTAACCAGGCCGCTACCTGGCTGGTAACCGGCCACGATCCGCGCCCCCTGGGCTCGGGCCACCCCAGCATCGTACCCTACGGCACGGTGTACCCGGCCAGCAATGGGCGTAGTCTGGTGCTGGCCGTGGGCGCCGACCGGCAGTTTCGCAACCTGTGCGCCGCGCTGGCACGGCCGGAATGGGCCGCCGATGCCCGATTTCAAACTAACGAAGCCCGCGTGGCGCACCGCCGGGAGCTGGAAACGTTGCTGCGGCAGCGCATTGGCGAAGTAGACAGCGACGAGCTGCTCGGGCAGCTGGAAAAGCTGGGCGTGCCGGCCGGGGCCGTGCGCACGGTAGGAGAGGCCCTCACGCTGGAATCGGGGCAAAAGATGCTGCTGCCGGCTGCCAAAGGTGGGTTTCCGGGGCTGCGGACGGTGGCTTTCGGCAGCAGCGGCTGGCCTCAGATCGGGCAGCTGGCCGCGCCGCCGCCCCTGGGCCAGCACTCAGCTGACTGGGAAGCACAAAGCGAATAAAAAGCCCGGACACAACTGCCAAACCTAGTATTTGCGTAGGTTATAGCAGACAACGGCTGGTTTCGGCGTTGCCGCTAAGGCAGCCGGAGCGTCGGGCTGGTGTCTGTTGGCTTTACCGCCCGCCGGTTGAGCCCACTTTACCTCATCGTTCTGCTCCTTCTTATGCCCCATACAACCCCGCCATCTGCCATTGCCACTGCCGCCGAATCGGCGGTAGAACAAGCGCAGCCCGTAACTCCGGCTGCCGAAACCTCCGCTGGCGCCACGGCTACCAACAACCTGCCTACCGCCGCGCCCGGCTCGCCCACCGAAGCTCCCGCCGACCGCCTTGACCAGATTTTCGAGGGTCTGCAGCAGAAGTCTATTGCCAAGCAGGCCATTTTCCGCAACACCCGCGCCGCTTTCGATATGCTCCGGCTCGTGTCGCAGGAGCTGGTGGTGGAGTTGAGCCGCAAGATTACGCCCGTCGATGCCAACGTGCTGATTGAGTACCGGCCGGTAAACGACATGGAGTTTCACATCAAGTTCAGCGGCGACCTGCTCATCTTCGTGATGCACTCCAACATTGTCACCTTCGCCGAAGACTACGGCCCGATGGCGTCGAAATACGTGGAGGAGGACTTTCGGCGGCGGTTTTTCGGCCACATCATGGCCTATAACTTCATGGCCGACAGCATCAAGTACCAGCGCCTCAACGACCCGGGCTACTTGGTGGGCCGCCTGCTGATCAACATCGAAAACCACTACTACCTCGAAGGCGTGCAGCAGCTGGAGCTACCCGACAACGACATGGCCGACAACCTGCTCACGCCCGACATGATGCGCCTGTTCGTGGAAAGCGCCATGATTGCCGCCGTCAACAACGACCTGATTGCCCCGCCTATGCAGGACATCCAGAAAATTACGGTGAAGCAGAAAGTAGAAAACCAGCAGGTCAGCCGCGGCAGCAAAGTCGGCTTTAGCTTCTCCAGCGAGCAGCAGCACCAGTCCGTGGATGGGCTGCTTTATTAATATGGGAAATGTGGGTTAATGTGGAGAATGTGAGAAATGTGCTCATGTGCTAAACCCCGTCATTGCGAGGCGCAGCCGTGGCAATCCGTCCTCTGAAATGTGCTGAGTGTCCTTCAGTGAAAAGCCCTCAATCGTTGGTACGGTTGAGGGCTTTGTGGTAAAAGGATGTGACTACCTGCGTCGAGGACGGATTGACGCCGCTTGAGGCGCGGAATATCATTCTTCCTCGCAATGACACATTCAGCACATTGCCCACATTAGCACATTAGCACCTGAGCACACTAAAACTCTACCGCCGCAGGTAGCCTACTTTCTCGCGCACGTTGTTCAGCACCTGGCTACCGTAGGCCTGGGCTTTTCGGGCGCCTTCGGCGAGGCGCTTATCGACTTCCGGCAGGTTGTTCATGTAGAAGTTGAATTGCTCCCGCTCGGTGGCGAAACGGTGCAGAATCAGCTCGTACAGCTCCTTTTTGGCGTGGCCGTAGCCGTAGCCGCCGGCCAGGTAGTTCTGGCGCATTGCTTCGGTTTCGGCCGGCGTGGCCAGCAGCGCATACAGCTTGAAGGTCACGTCCGTGTCCGGGTTCTTAGGTGCTTCGAGCGGGGTGCTGTCCGAAATGATAGTTTTGATGACTTTGAGCAGCTCCTTTTCGGGCAGGAAGATGTCGATGATATTGCCGTAGCTCTTGCTCATTTTCTGACCATCCACGCCCGGCACCAGCATCACCTGCTCATCCACGCGCGACTTGGGCAGCACGAAGGTTTCGCCGTAGCGGTTGTTGAAGGCCGAGGCAATGTCGCGGGCAATTTCCAGGTGCTGCACCTGGTCTTTGCCCACGGGCACGATGTCGGCGTCGTAGAGCAGAATATCGGCCGCCATCAGCACCGGATACGTGAACAAGCCCGCGTTGACGTCCGACAGCCGGTCCGACTTATCCTTGAACGAGTGGGCATTGGCCAGCATCGGGAAGGGCGTGAAGCACGAGAGGTACCAGGTCAGCTCGGCCACCTGCGGCACATCTGACTGGCGGTAAAATAAGTTCTTCTCGGTATCGAAGCCGCAGGCCAGCCAAGCGGCAGCCACCGCATAGGTGTTCTGGCGCAGCACTTCAGCGTCGCGCACGGTGGTCAGCGAGTGCAGGTCGGCAATGAAGTATAAGGACTCGTTGGCTGCCGATTTCGACAGCTCAATAGCGGGCAGAATAGCACCAAGCAAGTTGCCCAAATGGGGCCGGCCAGTGCTTTGGATACCGGTGAGGATGCGGGACATAATTGGTTTTTGGGTGTTCGGTTGTGGTTTTTGGCTTCTGATTAATCCTGGTGGCCAAACGGCCAAAAGCGAATATCCAAAAACCAAAAACCAGTTCTATACGCTCACATCGGCTGCGGCTTCCTGTTGCAGCTCGGTGGTTTCCTCCGCGCCCAGGTACCGGTCGATGAGGAAGTGGGCCAGGTAGAGCACGGGGGTGAGCAGAATAGCTGCCGCGAATTTATACCAGTAGTTGGTATTGGCCACGCTCAGCACCTGCTCGAAGCTCCAGTTGCCGAACACGTAGAAGGCCACGTACAGCACCACAAAGCTGTCGACGAGCTGGGAAACGAGCGTGGAGCCCGTGGCGCGCAGCCACACGTAGCGGCCCTTGGTAGCCCGGCGCAGCGCCTGAAATACGGTGGCATCGAGCACCTGCCCGATACCAAACGCCGTGAGCGAGCCGGCAATGATACCCAGGCCCTGCCGGAAAATCATCTGGTAGGCAAAGTCGATGTTGATGGCCCGGCCCTGCGGGTCTTTGCTGTTTACATCGAGCCAGAAAGCAGCCGGCGGCAGCTTGGTGGTGGCATAAATGACCAGGAAGGCAAACAGGATGAGCCCGGCCGTGAGGTAGCTCACGCGCAGCACGCCTTCCTTGCCGAAGTACTCGTTGATAATGTCGGTCGTGACAAACACCACGGGCCAGATCAGCACGCCGGCCGTCAAATTATCAGGCCGGCCGATGAGGGGCTCCAGGGAAAATATCTTGACGCCAATAATTTCCGCCAGCAGCGCATTGACGATAAAAATACCGCTCAGCACTAGGTAGAGCTGCGTTTTCTTGTGGGCGAAGGTTTTCAAGCAGATAAGGTTTTGGCAATACCGCAAGTGGGCAGTAAAGTGTCAAGTCGAATCAACGATGAGAAATTATAGTGGATTTCAATACCCAGCTTTGTCCGTGCCGGATGAATGTGGCTTTCACATATGCTTCGCCCCAGGGGCCATTGGCATTGGTGTTATAAATAGCAGAGTCCAGATAAATACTGTGGGAAGGCAAGGCTGATATGGAAGCATTAGGCCCGCAAATGGCTGCGAGTTCTCGGTTTTTGGGAAGCTGCGCCTTGAGGTAGCAATAGCGCTGGTCGTTATAAGTGAGAGCATTGAAAACACTTTCTGCCAGACCAGCAAGAAGTACCGTTGCCAGAACGGTGATGTAAAACTTCCACTTACTGCGCATACACCTTTGCTATCTGTGCTGCCTCTTGATCTTACTCCGGAATGCTCACCGTGGTGCCTTCCGTGGCCAATTTCACCGGCCCGAATACGGCTTGGGCTTCGTGGAGCAGCGGCTCAAGGTCGCGGTAGCGGGAGGAGAAATGCCCGATGAGCAACTGCCGGGCCTGCGCTTTTTTGGCCAGCAGCGCTGCCTGTCGGGCCGTGGAGTGGTGCGTAACGGCGGCTCGGTCGCGCATATCATCCAGAAAGGTAGCCTCGTGGTAGAGCAAGTCTACGCCCTGCACCAGCTCGGCCAGGCTTTCGGTATAGAGCGTGTCGGAGCAGAAGGCGTAGCTGCGTGAGTGGTTGGGCGCGGTAGTTACCTGCTCGTTGGCAACCAGTGTGGCACCGGCTTCGTCCACCACATCTTCGCCCTGGGCCAGGCGACTGAGCTGCGCGGGGGTGAGGCCCTCGGGCAGGCGGGCTTTGTCGAGGTGGCGGCGCTTGGGCTTCTCGCGGAACAGGTAGCCGCAGCACGGAATGCGGTGGCGCATGGGCAGCGTGTGCACCGTCAGGTAGCGGTCCTCAAACACCAGCGCGTGCTGCTCGGGGTCGACGGCGGTAAACTGCAGATCGAACGAGAGCTGGGTGTGGGAATAGCGAAACTGGGTGGTCAGAATCTCATCGAGGCCGGCGGGGCCGAACAGCTGCACGGGCTCGGTGCGGCCCTGCAGGTGCATGGTACTCAGCAGCCCGAACAGCCCGAAGAAATGGTCGCCGTGGAGGTGGGAGATGAAGATGGTGTGCAGGCGCTGGTGCCGCACTTTATACTCCACCAGGCGGCGCTGGGTACCTTCGCCGCAGTCAATCAGGTACGACTGGTTGCCCACCGTGAGCACCTGCGCCGTGTGGTGCCGATTGAGAAAGGGCGTGGCCGAGGCACTACCCAGGATTTTCAACTCAAACTCCAAAATAAGCTGGTAGCTAGTAGCGGATGGCCGTTCGCGCTTTTAAAGATGAGAAAAGAAAAAGCTGCTGGCAGTTAGGCGCTAGTTAGAAAACTAACAGCTAACTGCCAACAGCTCACAGCTTCTAGTAAACGAACTACTCTTTGCTGGTCAAATCCCGCTCGATGGCGTGCAGGAAAATCCGGTCGATGCCTTCTTCCACGGTGGGCAGAATGTGCAATACCGACTCCAGCTTGGAGATGGTGATGAGTTTCATAACGTGGTCCTGCAGGCCGGTGAGCACCAGCAGGCCGCCGGTTGAGTTGCACAGGCGGTTGGCAATCAGGATAGAGCTGAGGCCCGACGAGTCGGTATACTTTACGTTGCCCAGATCCAGGATCAGGTTGTTAATGCCTTCAGCATTCAGCTTCACGAATTCCGATTTCAGATCCGGAGCTACTGTGGTGTCGAGCTTCTTCTCGTCAATGGTGATAATCGTGTAAGTTTCCTTTTTATCAATCGAGTACTTCATGCCGTCGGTGGTTCGAGTTTAATAGAGTTGCGAAGGTAAGAAAAAAATGTTCGAGTACGGAAGGCCTGCGGGGCTCTCAAGGTAGGGAAAAAACCGAAATTATTTCAGTCCCTTACCAGCAATTCCGAAGGTAAGCGTTGCCCATGTACTTTGCCAATCGGCGGTTTTTCGGTCGGCAGCTGGTTCCATATATACCGTGCTAACCATATAATTGCCGGTACTATTTAAGCGAAACAGCACTCGTCCGTTTTTGTTGGTGTATAATTTACTGACTACCGTGGGCTGGCCCGCCGCGCGCTGCCACACCTGCACTAGCGAGGCCGGTAGCGGCTGGCCCTTGTACAACACCAGGCAGGTAAGTGAGGCGTTGGGCTTGAGGGCGTAGGGGTTTTGCTCGGGTACTATTTCCAGCGGCTGCGCGGTGTGCCGGGCAAAGGTCCGGAGGGTATCGGGGCGAGTGGGGCCTGCCTGCACCAGTGTTTTGGCGCAGCGCCGGTACAGTTCCCGGCCCGGCGTAGTGGCTTCGCCGCGCTGCTGACGCTGGGCTATAGTGCGCTCCAGGCCGTTTTCCTGCAGGTAAGCGGTAAATTTCGGCCCGTCAAGCTCAACAAAAGCATTGGTAGTGCTGAATGCCAGCAGATGCACGCCAGGCTGCCGCAATTCGACGCTGGTATTGAGCGTATCGGCCCGGGTAGCAAGTGTTGTTAGGTCGGTAGTGTCGTGGGGGGCGTAGTGTACAAAGCTGGTGAGCCGCGTGCTTTTGCCAGACCAGCGGCTACCGGTGAAACTACCGCCCACAAATACGTGGAGGTTTATTTTGTCGCCGGCCGTTACAAAAAAACGGGGCGGTAGCAACCAGAATTCGTGCGCCACGGCCGTTGCAGCCAGCAGCGGTGAAAGGCAAAGCGCACATTTTAAAATTCTGAAATGGTAAAGCACCCGACTAATTTGTGCAATTGAAAATTAAGAAGCCATGAACTTCGTTTGCCGCAAGCAATAAAGCCGGATTCTGATGATTCAGAATCCGGCTTTCGCAATTAATACGGAGCCATAATTCCGTATAAGTTGACTTAAATTACTGCCTCTCCAGGGCCAGCGTGTAGGCCCGATCGTAGTGCACGCGCAGGTTTTTCCAGTCGTAGAGCTCCGCCGAGCTTTCCACGTTGTTGCGCTGCATGATTCGCTCCCGACGGTTGAGCTGCACGAAGTTCCACAGCATTTCGGTCAGTTCCTCGGCCGACTCGTCGAACGTTTTTTCCTGGCGCTTCACCACGTAAATGCCCTTGGCTTCGTGGTCGGGCACGGTTTCCATCACATAGTCGCCAAAGCCCGACAAGTCGGAGGTAATGGCCGGTACGCCGCGGGCCACGCATTCGAGCGGGGTGTAGCCCCAGGGCTCGTAGTAGCTTGGGAAAATGCCCAGGTGGCAGCCCCGCACAAACTGGCCGTACTCCATACCGAACAGGGGCGAGGTGGGCGACACGAAATCGGGGTGATACACGATTTTGACCCGGTCGTGCTGGTTGTTCACCAAGTTGGAGCGGCGCAAAAAGTTCAGGATATCGTCGCCGGCGTCATCCACCAGGTTGTGGGTAATAACGGGCGGCAGAGTGTTGGTTTTCCAGCTTTGTAGCGTGCGGCGGTAGCGCAGCTTCCAATAGTCGTCTACCAGGGCGTCGAGGTCGGGCAGGCGGTGGTCGGTGCTGGCGGCGGCGGCGTAGAAGAGCCGCTCGCCCACCTGCCGCTCGATGGCTTCGCAGGTTTCCTGCACCTCATCCAGAATGGCCCGGCTTTGCAGCACCTGCGGATTGATACTGTGGAACGGCCGCTTGGTGATGAAAAACATGACCACCTGGCCCTGCAGGCCGCTTTGCTGGAGGCGGTAGTTGAGGCGGGCCAGGGCTTCCAGGGTCAGATCGAATCCTTTATTATGGTATTCGTAGCGGCCCGAAGTGAAGAGGTACAGCGTTTCATCCAGATCAAAGGAGTAGCTCTGGAAGAAGTGCGCCATTACAAACTCGTGAATCTTGGACTTGTAGAGCTGGTGCAGATTCTGAAACTCGTGCAGAGCCACAAACCGCTCGATGTTCAGGCCGTTGGGCAGCACCGCATCCGGAATTCGGTCGAGCAGGTAGATGCACTCGCGCACCGTCAGCTCGCTCACGGTGGTGAAAACGTGGCTGCCGTGGGCGGCGGCCCGCTCGATGCGCACGGCTGTTTCGATGTTGAAATGTACCGCCTCAGCCGCCCAGTTCACCTGCATCAGGTGGTCGTAGAAATTGGGGTCGTTCATGGCCAGGTAGCGGCCTAGCAGCGTGGCGTGGGTGGTAAACACGATGTGCACCGGTACCTGCTCACGCCGCAACTCGGGAATGGCCACGCCGGTCATCCACTCGTGGAAGTGGGCAATAACGCGGTGGGGCGGCACTACGGCCCCGGCCAGCAGCTGCAGAAAGTGCTTGGCCTGGTGGCCAAAAGCCTCTACCTGGTGCAGCAAATCGTCGTTGTCGGGCGTCGGGATGCCGTGGTGGTGCCAGAGGTCGGCCTTGATCTGGCCGAGCCGGTCGTAGGCCTGGTAGGGGTTGATGAGCACCACGCGGGGCTTGCCCGTGACGAGCCAGTGGCCGTAGTGCACCTCGAAACCCTGGGCGCGCATCTGGCGCACGGCCGAGGCAAACGGGTCGTCGGCGGGCAACTGGTCGAAGGCATAGTCTTCCAGGGGCTCAAACTCACTCTGGGCCTGCTGGGCAAAGTAGGGGCCGAGCAGGCAGTACCGGTCGTCCCAGCCGAGCACTGTGGCTGGCACCTTCGAGCGAATGACAGTGTAAATGCCCCCAACCTGGTTACAGACTTCCCAGGCAACTTCGACAAGCAGGGCATCGGGCGAAATAGCTTCGGGGGTGGGCAGCGGTGCTTGCATACGGCGGGTTTTGGGCGTGGATTGGCAAGATATGCCGGCTAACCTGAATTCCTAGCAGGAAAAGGCCGCTGCAACGGCCAATCAGGCGGCCGACAGCCGGTGCCGGCCCCGCTGACTGCAACTATCGGCTTACATCCAGTATCTTAGCAGAAGAATCGTTATGCATCCATGAGCTATGAAACTACTCGTTGCTTTTCTGACTATCCTGCTCAATTTCATGTCGTTTTGCAGCAACGAGGAGCCTAAACTCCCGCAGCTGGAGTTTAAAGTAGTGGCCTACCAGCGCACCGTGGACGCGCAACAGCGCAACCCGCGCCTCCGCTGGATAATTGAGCAAGTACCGCTGGACTCGTTGCCGGGCGCGGGCCCCCGGTACTTTACCCAGTATAAAACTTTCAGCCTGACCGATACGCTGGTGTACCGCCCTGGCCACCACTTCAAGGCCTATTGGTTTGTCATGAGCGACGTCCTGCAGGAAACTCCCTGGAAAACTCCTGCTGAGTGGTTGTCGGTAGGGCCGCTGCCGCCGGGCTACACGGCTAATCCGGAAGTAGAATTGACGCAGGTTTCGAGCTTGTAGCCGAAAGCCCGCCATAAAAAAGCCCGCCCTGTTTATATGGGGCGGGCTTTTTCAATGGGTTAATGCTCAGCCTAGGCTTCCTGTGAAATGATGAGCACCGAATACGGCGCCAGCCCAAAGGCGGCATGAAACGGCTGCGCGTCGTAGTCACCATCTTCGGCCTGGGTATCCACGCTTTCGAAGTTGCCGAACTCCTCATCGTAGCCTTCCCAGTCGCTGTTGAAGCGCACGCGCCAGTGGCCACCGGCCGGTAGCCCAATGGTGTAGGCAGCGTGGGTCTGGTCGGCGAAGTTGGCCAGAATGATGGTTTCGTCGCCGGCCCCGCCCTGGTCCCAGCGGCGAAAGGCAATAATCTTATCCACGTCGTTGATGTGCAGAATTTCGGTGTGCTGACCCAGCAGGCCGCGCGTGTGGCCGTGCAGGTTGCGGCGCAGGGCAATCAAATCCCGGTACAGATTGACCAGGCCCCGGTGCTGCTCGGCGTGTTCCCACTCTAGGGGAAGATCATCGGAGAAGTAGCCGTCGGCCAGCATTTCCTGGCCCTGAAACATCATCGGAATGCCGGGCGCGGTAAAGACCAGCGCTGCCCCGAGCGTGGCACGCTTCTTCGGAAACCAGCTGTGCGCGTCGCCGGGCATGATTTCCTCCGTCACCCGCGACTTACCGTTGGCCACCTCATCGTGCGACTCAGTGTAGATGATGCGCTCAAAGGCGTTGCCGTTGTAGGTCTGGGCCAGAATTTCGGCCACGGCCGGCAGGTGGCGGTCCGCGTCGTGGGGCGCGGTCAGCGCGTCGCGGATGATGTTGACGAAAGCGGCATCCCACTGCGCAGCAAAGCCCTGGCCGTCGTGCTCGGCGGCGCGGGTAATGTAAGGGTTACCCTGGAGGTCTTCGGCAATGGTGATTTTCCAGGGCATTTTTTCCTGAATTTCCTCATTAATCCACTTCATCAGGCTCCAGCCTTCGGGCAGGTCGCGGGAAGGGTCGCTGGAGCCGTCCACGTTGCGGATGTGGGAGATGGAGTCGCAGCGCAGGCCATCCACGCGGTAGTCTTCGAGCCACATCAGGGCATTGTCGCGGATGTAGTGGCGCACTTCGTCGCGGCCATAGTCGGGGCGGTTGTGGCCCCAGGGTGTTTCGGCGCGCCAGTCGTTGTAGAAGTAAATGCCGCCACCGTCATTTTCGCTCCAGCCGTCGAACTGCCAGAGGTCCAGGTCGCCGGGGCCGAAGTGGTTGTACACCACGTCGAGAATAACGGCAATACCGTGGCTGTGGGCCTGCTTTACAAGTTCCTTGAAGGCCTGGGGGCCGCCGTAGTCGGTTTCGAGGGCAAACGGATGAGCGGGGTTGTAGCCCCAGCTGCGGCCCCCGGGAAACTCGGTGGGCGGCATGATTTCAATAGCATTGATGCCCAACTCGCGCAGGTAGTCCAGCTTTTCGGCCACGTCGAGAAACGTGCCGGGCCGCTCGGGGTCGGGCGCGTTAAAGGTGCCCACGTGCAGCTCGTAAATTACCAGCTCGTTCCAGGCCGGCATCTGAAACTGGTCGTCGGCCCAGTCGAAATCGTGGCGGGGCACTACCGAATTGCCGGCCGAGTGCGTGACTTCACGGGCGTAGGGGTCGTTGCGGGTCAGCTCCTGGTCGCCGTTGCGCAGCCAGAACTTGTATTCGGTGCCGGACTCAAGGTCGGCAATATCGGCGGCCCAGTAGCCGTCGGCTTCGTGGGTGAGCGGGTGGGCGGCGGGGTTCCAGTCGTTGAACGGGCCGACGACGGCCACGGCATCAGCATTGGGGGCCCACACGCGGAAAGTGGTGCCGTTGGTATGTGGCAGGGCGCCCATGCCGCTTTGCAGCGTGGGTGCGGAGGTTAGGTCAGTTTGGGGCATTAGAAGCAGTAAGAAGCGCGGCCTAAACAGCTGGCCGCTATGGGCTTCTAACTCATTATGTACTGCTCAGGTTATGCGGCGGCCACAAACCAGCTGAATCTGAACGGGAAAGGCTCTTTCTGGCAGTACGCAACCGTTGTGGAGCCGGCAAAAAATACCGTGCTTGGCCCTCATGAACGCGCCAGCTACCACCCCGGAACGAATTACGCTCTACGACCACCGTCACGCCCGCCGGCAGCGCGGCAAAGCCCTGTCGCACATCGTGCCGGCCCTGGTGTTGCTCACCACGGCCCTGGGAGCCATAACGGGCGCGGAAAAGCTGACGGCCGTAACGGTGCTGGAGTTCGTGGTGGGCGCGGCCTACCTGATTCTGCTGGTGCGGGAGCTGCGGCAACTCAGGCGGCACGCGCATCACCAGGAGCGGGTGGCGTGGCTGGAGCTGGCCGCGGCCGGCATTCTGGCTTTGGAAGGCTACCACATTTTGCACCGCCACCACGAGGCCGATGTGGCCCGGGGCGTGCATACGTTTCACGTGCTGCCCTACCTCTATTTCGGGCTGGCCTTGGTTTTTGTGGTTCTGGCCTTCAATCTGTACCGCATCAACCAGCGCCGCCACCTGCATTTGCACGCCGAGGGCTTTGGTGGCCGGGTAGGGCTGCTCAGCCGGGCATTTCAGTACCGGTGGGCCGACGTAGACCGGGTGGAGGCCCGCGGCGCGGCCGACGTGCTGGTGCACCACACCAATGGCCAGCAGGAGCTTATTTCCTTTGCCCGCCTGCACAACGGCCCCGCCTACCGCGACCAGCTAGTGGCGCACTTCCGGCAGCGGCAATCAGGCGAGGAAAAAAAAATACCGAAAAGGCGGGGGAATAGCCTGAACGGGCGTTTTTTCAGCTATTGATAATTGATTGACGGGAATAATTAGCGGAGTTTTGTTGTTGCTACCAGGTATGGCTGCCCCGGCGGCAGCTGCCTTTCACGAAGCGCCGCGCTGGTGCTTTTTCTCCCTAACTCTGCTTACATGGCTCGCCCTAAACCCGTTGTCTACGGCCTGTATCCTTGGACGCCCGACTATGGCTTCCGCTACATTCATCCCGCCAACCGGCGCACCTTTGAGTGGTTGGAACCGATGGGCAAACTGTTCGAAAAAATCGACGAAACCGAAGACTGGATCCTGCTGCGCTACGACGAGCAGCAGTTTAAAGTCAGCGGGGAGCTGTTTACGGAACTCACCGACAAGCCTCCGTTCAGCTTCGGCGACCTGGTGGAAGAAACTGCGCCCGAGCCCGGCCGTCCCGCCCACCACGGCCTTATTTCCGACGTGTACTGGGATGAGGCCCAGCACCGCGCCCGGTTTCAGCTGGTGGAGAAGAAGCGGAAAATAAAGCGAATTTTCGAAGCTGAGGAATTGCGGCTGGCCTGAGGAAAAAACGTGTCCTTGCGAGGCGCAACTGTGGCAATCTGTCCGCTGAAATGTGCCGAGCCTTCTAAAGTGAAAGCCCTTTCCCACGTGAGCAGGAAAGGGCTTTCCGGTAAAAGGACGAGTCGTACTGCGCAGAGCACGGATGGCTTCGGCTTACGCTTCGCAAGGACACGGAACGACATTTAGCACATTACCCACATTCCAATACATTCGCACATTAATTTAGCCCAATAGCTATACCAACGACTACCGCCGCCACAGCCAGGGCTAGCAGGGCTAGATAGAGCGGCAGCACGAATTTCCACCAGGCATCGAACCGTACGCCGCAGGCGGCTACAATGGCTACCAGGGCCCCGTTGGTGGGCGTGATAAGCTCGCACAGGCCCGCGCCGTACTGGAAGGCCAGCACCATGACTTGGCGCGGCAGGCCCAGCAAATCGGAGAGGGGCGTGAGGATGGGCATGGTAAGCACGGCCTGGCCGCTCACGCTGGGTACGGGCAGGTGCAGGGCCGTGTGCACGCCAATCATACCCAGAGCTGAGAGCGTGACGGGCAGTTGGGCCAGCGGGGCCGACATGCCATTGACGATAGTATCGACGATGTGGCCCTGCTCGAGCACCACGAAAATGGCGCGGGCAAAACCGATGAGCAGGCCCGAAAAGGCCAGGTCGCGGAAGCCGGTAATGAAGGCCTCGGCGGTGCCGTTGAAACCCAGGCCGCCAACGAGGCCGGCCAGCACGCCAAAGACGAAGAAGAGGGCTGCCATCTGCTCAAACTCCCAGCCCAGATTCAGGACCCCGTAGACGAAAACGGTGAAGGTGAGCAGCAGGAGCAGCAGTACCAGGCCGTGCCGGCCCGCGCCCGACGTATCGGTTTGCTCCTCGGCCAGCAGCTCGGGCACCACCCGGTTGCGGGCCGCGTAGCGCATTGTGCCGCCAATCCAGATAACGAGGGCCAGGGCCAGAAAAGCCAGCCGGAATCCCGCGCCCGAGAGCAGCGGCAGCTGGGCCAGCTTCTGGGCAATACCCACCTGAAACGGGTTCATGGGGCTGAAGGAGGCGCCCACGGCAGCGGCCCCGATGCTGACGGCGGCCGCCGTAATAACGGGGTAGCCCAGGCGGCGCATTAGCACCAGTAGCACTGGTATCAGCGGAATAATTTCCTCCTGCATGTTCTCCAAAACGCCCATCGTGGCAAACAGGAGCGAAATAATCGGGATAACCAGCACCTCCTGCCCGCGCAGCTTGCTCAGCAGCCAATTGACGCCCCGCTGCAGCGCCCCAGTCTGGTCCACGACCGTGAAAGCGCCGCCGGCCAGGAACACGAAGAAGATAACCCCGGCGGCATCGGCCATGCCTTTCGGAATGGCAACCATGGCCGTCGGTAGCGAAACGGGCGAGGCGGGCACAGGGTGATAGGAGCCGGGTACCACTACGTCGCGGCCGGTGGCGGCATCGGCGTGGCGGGCAAATTCGCCGGCTGGCAGCACGTAGCTGAGCAGCATGGCCAGCAGAATAAACCCGGTCAGCAACACGAGCGGGTGGGGAAAGCGGAAGGTCTTCATCAAGGAAGCAAAGGTGAGAGAGCCGGCAATAATCCGCGAAAAATAGGAGGAATCCGCCAGCTGCTGCCGAACTTACCCAACCAGTGCCCCCGGCCGGAACCCGCACCGGGCCCGGTGTGGTTGTGGGTCCGCTTATGCGTTTAGTCTCTTTCAAACAGTTGCCCATGGGCCAGCAGGCCGACGTGCTGCGTCGGTGCGGGCACTTCCTGTCCGACCGAACCGAGGACAGCTTCGAGCTGCGCCTCTACGCGCTGGGCGACTTTTACGCCGAAATCTGGCGCAGCCGGGGCGAAGAGCACATTCTGTTCATTCACCTCTTTCAGCACCCGCAAGGGTTGACGCCATATCTGGAAAATATTCGGCTGCCGGAAGTGTGACGACCACTAGTGAGCGAATGATAACAGGTGCTCCATTTAAGGTGAGAGCGTAGCCCGTTGCTGGTAGAAGGGCCGCCATATATTACCTCGGGCTTCTACCTGGCCAGGTAGAAGCCCGAGGTAATATATGGCGGCCCTT
>NZ_JAJADR010000017.1 GCF_020447265.1 Hymenobacter lucidus
TGCACCTGGGCCTCGAACAGACCCACCAGCGTCTGGGTCGTATCGTAGGCGGCGGCCGTGGCGTTGAAGGCCTCCAGTTGCTGTACTTGCTCCAACGCACTCAGATACCCTAGCTCCGCAATGCGGTGACTGGGCGAATCCATAAGATTCTTCAAAATCCGCATATAAAGCGCCCCAACCATTTCCGCGGAAAGGCCGGACTTCAGTTGCCGGGACAACACGACGCTCATGGTGTACATATTGCCCGTCTGGTCCACGCTCAGATCCAGGTACGTGTTGGTGCGGCCGGTCCCGCTGACGTTCACCGTCGCAGGCTGGGCTTCCCGGGGCTCGGTTTTCGGCTTCTCCTTCACCGAGTTGAAGGTATGGAAGTCGCTGAAGTTGAAGAAGGTGTCAAAAATGGGATTTTCAGCGCCCACGTAATGGTTACTCAACTGCGCTATTTCCAGCAGGCTCAGGCGCTCATAGTCTTTTAAGGCGGTCAGCTTTTGATGCACCCGCGTGATAAGGCCCGAGCCCGTTTCGGCCTCCTCGATGCTTATCCGCAACGGAATGGTATTGAGGAAGCAGCCCAGAATTTTGTCGCTGTCTTCGCAGCTGGGCCGCATATTGGTCACGATGCCAGCCAGAATTTCGTTTTCCTGGCTCAGCACCTTCATCAGATAGAGGTAAGCACTGAGGGATATTGCCTTAACCGACGTGCTGAGGTTGCCGGCCAGGCGCTCCAGCTTTTTCAGCTCCTCACTGGTCAGCGTGTGGGTGCTGTGGGTGTCGGCTGGCGCGGTGGTGAAAAGGTCGATACGCTTCGAGCCGGCCAGTTCCTCGGTCCAGAAGTTGCGCATAACCGGGTCTTTCTTGTCAACCTCGTGCTGAATGATGAAATCCTTGTAGCTGGAACGCAGCGGCGTGGGAATGGACTGAGGGTTTTCCTCCAGCTGCAGATACACGTTATTGAGCTCCGTCATGAAGAGTGCGTCGCTCCAGCCGTCGATGATGGCGTGGTGGCACTGAAATACGAAGCCGATCTGGTCGGCGCCAAAGGCAAAGGCCGCCAGCCGCCAGAGCGGTGCCTGGGTTACATCGAAGGGGCGAGCCAGCTCGTCGTCCAGATAGGTCCGGATGATGTGCTCCTGCTCGGCCAGTGCCAAGTGCGACAGGTCCTGAAAGTCGCAGAACACCGGAATCTGTTTGAACACGATTTGCACCTCCGTTTCGAAACTACTGACGTCGAAGGCCGTACGCAGAATCGGGTGCTTATCGACCAGCAGCTGCAGGGCCCGACGGAACCTAGCCGGGTCGAAACCCGGGAAATTGCGCTGGCGCACCATCTGGTCGTGATACACGCTCACGTCCTTGTTTACCAGCGAGGCATACACCATGCCCCGCTCGATGTCGCTCATCGGGTAGATATCGTCGATATTTTCCGCGTCCAGTGCGTGGTCGGAAGCCAGAATCCGGGCTTTCAGGGCTGCCAGTTCGTTTACTACCGTGGCCTGCAGCTCTTCCACGCTACGGTTGCGGCGGTCGAGGCTGGCTTTGTTTTGCAGCACATGGTCGGTTAGCTCGGCAATGGAAGTGTACTTGTACACGTCGGCCACCGGAATGTGCAGATCGAGCTCCTTTTTCACCTCCGAAAGCATCCGCAGAATCTTGATGGAGTCGCCGCCCAACTCGAAGAACTTGTCGTGAATACCGACCTTTTCCTTTTCCAGAATCTGCTGCCAGATCTGAGCGAATTTCGCTTCGGTTTCGGTGCGGGGCGCCTCATAAGGCACCCCGGTGGCCATTCCCGCGCCTTTGGGGTCGGGCAGCTTTTTCTTGTCCACCTTACCGTTGGGTGTGAGCGGAAACTGCTCGAGCTGCACATAGTAAGCCGGCACGGCATACGGGGGCAGAAGAGTGCGCAGAAACCCCTGCATATCGGAGGCATTCAGGCTCTGCTCGCTCACCAGATAGGCCACGATTTCACTGTTGCCCTGCTCGGTGGGCCGGGCAACTACCACGGCAAATTCCACGGCGGGATGACCCAGCAGCGCGTTTTCAATTTCGCCCAGCTCGATGCGGTAGCCCCGTACTTTTACCTGGTCATCCTGGCGGCCCATAAACACGAGGTTGCCGTCGGGTAGCCACTTGCCCCGGTCGCCGGTGCGGTAGAGGAACTCGCCCGGCCGGAAGGGGTTCGGCGTAAACTTCTGCGCCGTCAGCTCGGGTTGGTTCAGGTAGCCGTCGGCCACGCCAGCGCCGCCCACGCATATTTCCCCGGCCACGCCGGTAGGCACCAGGTTGCTGTTGCCATCCAGAATATACACCTGCGTGTTGGCAATGGGCCGGCCGATGGTGTCGATGACAGGCTGGCCTTTTTCGTAGGCAAATACGCTGCTCCACACCGTGCATTCGGTAGGACCATATTCATTGAATAGCTTGCAGCCAGCCAGCGTAGCAGTGCTGAAATGATAGTCAACCAACGACACCGGGCACGTTTCGCCGGCCACGATAATCTGCTCCAGTGAATTCTCATTTTCCTGCAGCTCGGAGATTAACAGCTGATAATATGAAGGCACGGTCAGCAGATGGCTCACCTGATGTTCCTCGATATACCGGGCAATGTGGCCGACGTTGGCCACATCGATGCGCGAGGTGATGCAGAGCTGCCCGCCGTAGCAAAGCGTGCCGAAAATGCCGGCCACGGAGCTGTCGAAAGCTACCGAGGAAAGCATCAGAAACGACCGAACTGGGCCGTAGGTATGTTGCCGGGCCGCCAATGAGTGCATCAGATTGCGGTGCCGAATACCCACGCCTTTGGGGTTGCCGGTAGAGCCGGAGGTGTAGATAACGTAAGCCATAGCCTCGGGCGCAACCGGCCGGGGCGGCTCCACCGAGGTCGTCAGCAACTCCAATTCAATGTCGATGGCGAAAACCGCCCCGCTGTAATACGGCAGATCGAACATGTAATCCGTCTGCGTAATTAACACCGTGAGGGCCGTATCCTGAATGATGTACTCTTTGCGAGCCTGCGGATATTCCGGGTCAATGGGTACATAGGCGGCGCCGGCTTTCAGAATGGCCAGAATCCCAATAATCATCTTCTCGGACCGGTCAACCATCAGCCCGACCATGTCGTCTTGCCCGAGCTGGTACTGCTCGTTCAAGTGATTGGCCAGCCGGTTGGCCTTCTCGTTCAGTTCCTGGTAGCTCAGCACCGTGCCTTCGAACTGCACGGCCGGCTGATGCGGCGTTTCGGCGGCCTGCTTTTCAAACAGCGCCACCGCCGTAGCATCCCGTGGGTAGTCTATTATCGGCCCCTGGAAGGTATGGAGCAGCTTTTCCTGCTCATCGGCCCCGAGGTAGTCCAGTTGCCGAATGGGCTGCTGGGTGTGCTGCACGGCATCGGCCATGAGGCGCTCCAGGTGCTCGGCAAGCCGCTCGATGGTGCTGGCGTGGTACAGGTCGGTGTTGTACTGAATGCTGACCAGCAACCCGTCGCCTGCCACGGCGGAGAAGTTGAACACGAGGTCGAACCGACTCGTATACAGCTCTTCGTCTTCGTAGGCGCTTACCTGCAGCTCGGTCAGGCTCTGCTCCTGCTGGCCCTCGTGCTCGGGGTAGCTCAGAATTACCTGCACGTCGAAGAGCGGATTACGGCTCATGTCGCGCTGCAGCTGCAGGGCTTCTACCAAATCTCCGAACGGATACACTTGGTGGTCATACGCACCGACTACGACCTGCTTCACCTGCTCAAACAGCTGGCTATAGGTCTGGTCGCCGTCGAATTTGAAGCGCAAAGCCAAGGTATTGACGTAAAACCCGATCTGGTCTTCCAAATCGGCATGCTCGCGGCCGGCAATGGGCGTACCAATGATAATATCCTGCTGGCTCGTGTAGCGGTAGAGCAGTGCATTGACCGTGGCCAGCAGCCCCATAAACAGGGTACCGCCCAGATCTTCGCTCAGGGCTTTCATGCCGGCGGCCGTGGCCGGACTGATGGCCCGGGAGTACATGCCGCCGTTGTAAGTCTTGATGGGCGGGCGCACCTTATCGGTAATAAGGTCGAGCACCGGCAGCTCGCCCTCAAACTGGTGTAGCCACCAAGCTTGGTGGCTCTGGAGGGTTTCGCCGCTGAGCTGTTCCTGCAGCCACACCGCGTAATCCTTGTATTGAATACGCAGCGGCACCAATGGGTTGGCCTCCGCGCGGCTGTAGGCATTATACAGCGTCAGCAGCTCCTGAATCAGCAGCCCCATCGACCAGCCATCACTGATGATGTGGTGCATCACGTAACCAAACACCCAGGTGTCATCTGCCAGCTGAAAGAGCGTAGCCCGCAGCAAAGGCGCTTTGGCAAAGTCGAAAGGAGTGGTGAACAGCGTTTTCACCCGGTCTTTCAGCGTCTGCTGCTGGGCTGGCTCATTGCGCAGATCCTGGTAACCGATGGCAAACCCGCTTTCCTGCGCCGGCAGAATAAACTGCCGCACCTCCCCCTGCTCGTCCTGCCGGAACACGGTTCGGAGGTTCTCGTGGCGCTCTAATAGCGTATCCAGCGCTGCGGCAAAGGCCGCGTGTTTCAACTCGCCCTCAAACACGTATACCCCGGAAATATTATAGGCGACGTTGCTTTCCTCGAACTGCCCCATCACCCACAAGCGGCGCTGCGACGACGAAATCGGGTAACTGGGCTCAACCGGCGCGGGCGCAATGCTGGCGAAAGAGTCTTTCTGGGCCTGCTGGATCAGCTGGGCCTGCTCTGCTAGCACCGGGCTAACGAACAGATCCTTGATGGTTAGCTTGATTTCGAATTCTTTGTGAATCCGGCTCAGCAGGCGCATGGCTTTGAGGCTGTGGCCGCCCAGCTCGAAGAAGTTCTCGGTAACACCAATCTTCTCCCGGCCCAGAATTTCCTCCCACAAGGGCACCAGCGCCGCTTCTACGGTATTGCGCGGGGCTACATAAACAGCCTGGCTACCTAAGGCTAGCCCTTGCGGATCGGGTAGCTGCTTACGGTCAATTTTGCCGTTCGAGTTCAGCGGCAGCGCCGCAATCTGCACATAGTGATGGGGCACCATATACACCGGCAGCCGCTCGCTCAGGTAGGCGCGCAGCTCCGCCACCGACAAGTCCTGCAGGCTGACCACATACGCCACGAGCGTCTTTTCCCCGCGTCCATCCAGGTGCACTACCACCACGGCGGCCTCCAACTGCGGATGCGTGTGCAGCACGGCTTCTATTTCGCCCAGCTCGACACGGTACCCCCGAATCTTAATTTGCGCGTCCATACGGCCCACAAACTCGATGTTACCGGAGGGCAGCCAGCGACCTACATCGCCGGTACGGTATAGTCGCTCCCCTGCTTGAAAGGGATGGGCAATGAATTTCTCCGCCGTCAGCGCCGGCTGATTGAGGTAGCCGCGGGCCAGACCCGGCCCGCCCAGGCAAATTTCGCCGGCAACACCCAAGCCACAGAGCTGCTGCTGGGAATCAAGCACATAGGCCGTTGAGTTTGTAATGGACTGGCCGATAGGCAGGTTGACCAGGTCCGTAATGACGGGGTAAAAGGTGGAGAAGGTTGTATTCTCCGTCGGCCCATACACGTGCTGAATCTGCAGCTCCGGATACTGGTACCGCAGGGCGTGAATGGCGGCCGACGACAGCTTCTCCCCGCCCGTCAGAATCGTCTGGATCCCCCGGAATAGTTTAATATTGGTTTCAACAAGTTGGTTGAGCCAGCCGATGGTTAGGAACATCATGGTGATGCCCCGCTGCCGAATTTCGGCCGCCAGCAGCTCAGGGCTGAGCAGCACCTCTTCAGGGCACAGTACCAGCCGGCCGCCGTTGAGCAGCATGCTCCAGTATTCAAACGTGGTGGCATCGAAGCACAAAGCTCCGGCAGCCAGCACCACTTGCTCGTCCAGGTGCTCGACGTAATTGGTGGCCTTCACCAAGCGCACGGCGCTGGTATGCTCTACCATAACGCCCTTCGGCTGGCCTGTGGAGCCGGAGGTATACATCACATAGGCCAAGCTGCGAGCCGTAGCTGCCGACTCGGGGTTGGTTGTGGGATAGGCCGCGGCGGCCTCCCAACTGCTTTCCAGCCCCTGAGCATCGAGCACGAGGCGGCATTGGCTGTCGGTGCGCAGGTAGTCGATGCGCTCCTGGGGGTAGGCCGGGTCGATGGGCAGATAGGCGGCCCCGGTTTTGAGCACGGCCAGAATGGTGATGAGCAGCCACTCGCTGCGCGGCAGCTGGATACCGATGAGCTCATCGGGCTGGGGGGCGTAGGTAGCCTGCAGGTAGTGGGCCAGCTGGTTGGCCCGCTCATTGAGTTGCTGATAGGTCAGAGCCTGCTCGACGAAAACCAGGGCCACCCGCTCGGGCGTGTGGCGCACCTGCTCCTCAAACAGGGACATGATCGTGGCCTGCGAAGGATAGGCGCCCGCCGTAGCGTTGAAAGACTCCAGCAGTTGCTCTTTCTCGCCCGAACTTAGGTAATCCAGTTGGCTGATGGATTTATCGGGTTCTGCTACCAGAGCTTCCAACAGGCCCTGCAGATGAAGGGCTAACTGCTCTACCGTGCCTTTTGCGTAGATATCGGTATTGTATTCGATGGCAACCTGTACTGAATCACCGGCGTCGACGAAATTGAAGGACAGGTCAAATTTACTGATCAGGTTTTCCGACCGTTCGTAGCTGCTGATGGTCAACCCATCGAGCTCCTGCACTTCCTTTTTCGCGTCGTTCTGGTTCTGCACCGATACCATCACGTCAAACAGGGGGTTGCGGCTGGTATTACGCTCGAGCTGCAACGCGTCCACGAGCTCATCGAAAGGATACACCTGGTGCTCATACGCCCCTAAAGTGGTTCGCTTGACGTTCTCGAACAGCTGCCGAAAGCTGTTGTCGCCTTTAAATTGCGTGCGTAGGGCCAGGGTATTAACGTAGAACCCAATTTGGTCCTGCAAATCGGCATGGTCGCGGCCGGCAATGGGGCTGCCCAGGATGATGTCTTCCTGGTTGGTATAGCGGTACAGCAACGCGTTTACCGTTGTCAGCAGGCCCATAAACAAAGAGCCACCCTGCTGCTGGCAAAAAGCCTTCAGCGCTTTGGTGGCTCCGGAACTGAACTGCTGCGACACGACGCTACCCGAATAGGTCTGCATAGCGGGCCGGGGGTGGTCGGTGAGCAGCTCCAGCTGCGGCAATTCGCCGTCGAACTGCTGCAGCCACCATGCCCGATGCTGCTGCAGGGCCTCGCCACTTAGCTGCTTCTGCTGCCAGGCCGCATAGTCTTTGTACTGAATCCGCAGAGGTGCTAAAACCGCGTCCTCGGCCTTGATATAGGCATTATACAGCGTCAGCAGCTCTTTTATCAGGATGTCCATCGACCAGCCGTCGCTGATGATGTGGTGCATCACATAGCTAAAAATCCACTTGTGGTCTTCGGTTCGGTACAAGATGGCCCGTAGCAATGGCCCCTGCGCCAGATCAAAAGCGCGAGTCGAATCCTGGTTTACCAGGGCCTCTATTTTTTCTGCGCTGGTCTCCGTCCGCACATCCTGGAAAGCCAGATGGAAATCGGTTTTATCTTCCGGCAGAATAAACTGCCTTACCTCGCCTTCCTCATCCTGCCGAAATACGGTTCGCAGACTTTCGTGCCGTCCGATCAGGTCGCTAAACGAAAGCGCTAAAGCCGTTTGATTAAGCTCGCCTTGAAAGATATAAACCCCGGATATATTATACGCTGCATTCGCCTCTTCAAACTGGCTCAGCACCCATAGCCGACGCTGGGAGGAAGACAAGGCATAGCTACTTTGCACCGCAACCTTGTCGATGGCGTTGTAACCGTCTTTTTTGACTTTATAGGTGGAAATAAAATCAATCAGGTCGTTTTTATGCGCTCTAATCTCATCCAGCAGCTCAGTGTTCAGTACACCTTTGGGCGCTTGCAGGTCAAGCCTTCCGTCGACCAGGTCGACGTTTACTTTAAGGCTTTTTAATTTTATATACAGGTTAGATATCATTACAATAAAAATATTAAGCTTTCACCAGGCTGCCTTTTTCCGACAGTTCTATTTCCATAGCCTCAAACAAGGCCGTAATATTATCCAGGCCGAATCCTTCATAATTATTCACCCGCTGCACAATCTCGTAGAAGAAGGTAGCCCGGTCGCCAATGGGAGCCGTAAATATTTGAAACAGCAGCGCCCCATCCAGCACATCACACAGTACGCCGTGTTTCCGCAGTGGCGCCACATCCAGATTCGGGTATTTCGCAGCCAGGTTATCGTAATACGTTTCCGGATATTTGGTAAACTTCACGCCGTTGGTGCGCAGCACTTCTACCGACTTAAAAATATTGCTAGAGCAGAAAGCAATGTGCTGGATGCCAGCACCATAATTCTGGTCAATAAAGAGCTGAACCTGGGACTTGATACCATGATCAGGTTCTACCAACACGTTGTTCATTTGCTTGTTATCAGACTGCAATACCTTCAACAGCATCCCAATCTTTTTCTCGCCTGGCTTTTGTCTTTCATCAAACTGCTTGACGGTTTTGGACTGAAAGATGGAGTTGAAATAGCTTTCCCACAGGCCAATTTCATTTAGGCGCAGGGCGCAGGCTACGTGGTCAATCTTTTCGAGCGCCGAGTCCTCGCCGGTGATGTCCCAATCTCCTTCAATATTTTTATACCCTGGCATAAAGTCGCCCTGGTAGTTGTCGTAGTTAATCAGCACAATCTCATTATCGTCAAACACTTTCAGCGAAGCCTGTTCAACGAAGCCGTAATCATCGGAAAGGATTGCGGGATGCTGCAACGGAATTGCGCCGTTCTTCAAAGCGGCCTGAAAGGATTCAGCTACGTTATTTACCTTGACCGATATCTTTTTAATTCCGTTGCCGTGCAGGTCAACGAAGGACACTATCTTGTAGGAACTGGGCTGCGAGGCGGAAGTAATAACCAGCTTGATATCGTTCTTAACGATGTAGTACGAGCACCGATCCGGATAGCCGGTTTCGGGTCCGCAGTAGGCAACAGCCTTAAAGCCAAGGGCTTTTACATGCCAATAGACAACCATTTTCGCCATTCCCACATAGTATTCGATATAGTCGTACTCCATCTTCAAAAAATCAGATTCGATGATGGCATTCTGGCTTAGCTTTTCCATAGAGTAAATAGTTTATTGGGTTAGATGTAGTTTGGTCTTAAAATATTCGGCCAATCGATAAACAGCCGTGTTGATTTCTTCTTCCGAAACATTACTGAAGGCTAATCTGATTTGCTGCTTACCGCCTTCGTGCAGATAAAAGAAGGACATCGGTGTGAAGATTAGCCCGTGTTGTTCGGCACAAATAATTACTTCTTCCTTGGTTACGGCAAATGGCACAAATATCGTAATAAAGAACCCGCCCTGAGGAATATTCCAGCTTATGCCTTTGGCCCAAGCGTTATTTTCTCCGGTTAGGTATTCGTTGAAAGAAGCCAGTAGCTGGTCCCGCTTGGCCTTGATAGCCGCTATTTTTGGCTCGTTTATTTTTTTGAGGGAAAAATTATTTTTTACGAGAATACCACCAAAAACTGCCTGCGTAATAGAAGGCGTGTTAACTGTTATATAGCCTTTCGTTTTAGCCAGCAGGTCGCTTAAAGCCACCAGCTGCCCGCCGTGCTCTACCTGCTGATTGGCCACTAGTACGCCCAACCGCAATGATGGATAGAGCGTTTTGGATAAAGAGCGCAGGTAAATCACGCGCTTGTTATTATCCAGTGCTTTCAGCGTCAGTGGCGTATCGGCCTGGTAGGCAAATTCCCCGTAAGCATTATCCTCCAGAATCAGGAACCCATAGGTATCGGCTAGCTCCAGCAACCGGTGCCGGTTCTCGAGTGGCATGGCATTCCCGGTCGGATTCTGATAATCCGGAATGACGTACACGAGCTTCACGTTTTTGCCTCGGGCCTGACAAGCCAGAATTTTCTCTTCCAGCTTTAGTAGCGAAATGCCATTTCCATCCACTGGCACGGGCTCTACCTGATAACCAGCTATAATAGACAGGTGCGTGATGCCTACGTAGGCAGGGTCTTCAATTAAAATAACATCGTTTTCTCGATTGCATAGCGTAGTAATTGTTATAACCATAGCCTCCTGCGTACCCACCGTAATCAAGGTATCTTCAGGAGCAACTTCTATTTGCTCATCTTTTGCTAAATATCTTACTACTAAATCATTAATAATTCCCTTTGCTCGATTATATTGCCCGAGAGACTTGCGTATCTTCTCAGGTTCTTGGCCACTAGATGTAGCCAACCAGTCGACATAGATACCAAAATATTCAGGAAACTCCTCGATATTGAAATAATTCTCATCTGGTCGGCCGGAGGCCAGGGAAATGGCCTGGGGATAATTGAGCTGGATTTCATTCAGAAATCCCATAACATCTTCCGTTATAGCATTCAGTAACGGATTTAGCGTCAGCGCCTCAGTAGGGTTCGGTAAAATCATGGTAGCGTTTGGATTTTTGCTTGGTACAAGCGGCCGCCCCACGCTGGTGGTCTGCTTAGGGCGGAACTCCGATTAAAGGCCAGCGGCCGACTGGGGCCGGCCAACTCAGCAGCCACCTCCAGCGGCAGAATAGCCGGCAACCAGATCCGGACGTATATCCGAATCTGGTGTGCGCTGCTAACGTTATATCGATACTCGCTCTACCTCACCAACCTCGAACAGCTCGTTGTTGGCCCAATAGGTTTTCTCTATCTCACCGGCAATACCCTCGATAGTTGGGTTAGCAAAAAAGGCGGGGAAGCTGAGCTGCACATCGAATTCTTTGTGGATTTGGCTCAGTAGGCGCATGGCCTTGAGGCTGTGGCCGCCCAACTCGAAGAAGTTGGTGGTGACGCTAATCTTCTCCTTACCCAGAATTTCTTCCCAGATAACAACCAGCTTGGCTTCCAGCTCGGTGCGGGATTCTGTGTACTCTGCCTCATCGGCAAAGCCGAGCTCCTGCACGGCCGGCAGCTTGTGGCGGTCCAGCTTGCCATTGGCATTTAAGGGCAATGCCTCCAACTCTACGAAATAGGCCGGCACCATGTACGCCGGCAGGCGCTCATTCATATACGCCCGCAGCTGGGCTACTGGCAGCTCCTGCTTACTCACAACGTAAGCCACCAGAGAACTGTCGCCGGCGGCATCGGTCCGGGCCTGCACCACCGCGGTAGCAACATCCGAATGGCTTTGCAGCACGGCTTCTATTTCGCCCAGCTCGACGCGGTAGCCCCGGATTTTGATTTGAGCATCTACGCGGCCTACAAACTCCAGGGTACCGTCGGGCAGCCAGCGGCCCAGGTCGCCGGTGCGGTAGAGCCGCTCGCCTGCCTGAAACGGATGGGCAATGAACTTCTCGGCTGTCAGCTCAGGCTGATTGAGGTAGCCGCGGGCCAGGCCCGCGCCACCCAGGCAGATTTCGCCCACGACGCCCACGCCGCAGAGTTGCTGGCGGGCATCGAGCACATAAGCCGTGCTGTTGGCAATAGGACTACCAATCGGAATAGGCTGGTCGGTTACCTGCTCGATGGGGTGGCAGAGTGAGAAGGTCGTATTCTCGGTGGGGCCGTAGCCATTGACAATCAGCAAGGCCGGGTACGCCTCTTTCACAGCCTTGATATGCCGGGGCGAAAGTTTATCCCCTCCTACCAGTATATACTTGAGGCCACTGAAAAGCTCCAGATCCAGATCAACCAGCTGGTTGAACCAGAATGAGGTGAACCAGGCCGTGGTGATTTGCGCATCCAGTAAGTAGTGCTTCAACCGCTGAATATCGAGCAAGTGCGCCTGCGGTACCAGATGCAGGGTGCCGCCGTTGAGCAGCATGCCCCACAGCTCGAACGTGGTGGCATCGAACGACAACGAGCCGGTTTGCAGCAGCTGGTCGCCGGCGCGCATCGGTACGTAGTTGGTATTCCGGACCAGCCGGACCACGCTGCGGTGCTCAATCATGACGCCTTTGGGCCGGCCCGTAGAGCCGGAGGTGTACATCACGTAGGCCAAGTCCCGGGCCTGATTCACGGCCGGCAACTGCTCCTTGGAGAATGAATCGGCCTGCTGGTGGAAGTCCCTGAGCTGTGCCTCGTCGAGAAGAACCCGGCACTCACTGTCGGTCAGCATGTAGGCAATGCGCTCCTCGGGATATTCTGGATCGAGGGGCAGATACGCGCCCCCGGCTTTGAGCACGCCCAGAATGGTTATCAGCCAGTCGGCGCTCCGCTCCAGCCGAATGGCAACCAGCTCATTGGGCGCTATGGCATACTTCGTGCGCAAGTACCAGGCCAGCTGGTTGGCCCGCTCATCGAGCTGCTGATAGGTAAAGGTCGAATCGAGGTGGACCAGCGCCGGCTGCGCGGCATACTGCGCCACCTGCTCTTCAAACAGCTCAATGATGGTTTTGTCGGCCGGATACACCGTGGTTGTGGCGTTAAACGTTTCTACCAACACTTCCTTCTCGTCTGGGCTCAGGTAATCTAGGGCCTCAATGGTGAGAGCCGGATTGGCCGCTACCTGCTCGATGATGCGGGTAAAATGCTCCTGCAAACGGCTCATCAGCGCCGCATCATACACCAGGCTGTTATACTTGAACTGGAAGCGGGTAGCCTCGCCGGGCACGACAATCAACGTGAAGTCGTAGTTGGTTTGCTCAAAGCTATCCGACACCTGCAACGTCACGTTGCTGGTAGTGGCATCCATGCTACTCTGCACCATCTCGGCCACGGGGTAGTTCTCAAACACCACAATGTGGTCAAAAAGAGCCCGGCCCGAGTCGCTGTTGGCCTGAATATCGGCCAGCTGGGTGTAGTGGCTGTCGGTGCCTTCGATGGCGCGCTGCTGCACGCTCTGCAACAGCTCCCGCACGGGCACCCCGGCAGAGGTCTGCACCCGTACCGGAATGGTGTTGATAAACAAGCCAATCGTTTCTTCAATGCCTTCTATCTCGGCCGGACGGCCCGATACGACGGCCCCGAAAACCACGTCATTCGTTTGGTTGTAGCGGCTTAGCAACAGAGCCCAAGCGGTTTGCACAAACGTATTTTCCGTGATTCGCAGGTCTTCGCACAACGATTTCACCGCCTGGCTTACTGGCTGACTCAGGGTGAAGCTCAGGTTATGCAACTCAAATCCGTCGTTGTCCTTGGCCAGCAACTTAGGCAGGGAGCTAACGGTATCATAGCCCTGCAGGTACTGCTGCCAATAGTGCTGCGCAGCTTCCGTGTCGCGGGCCAGCAGCCACTTGAGGTAGTTGGAATACGGATGAACCTTGCCCAGTTGAGGCTCTTCATTATGGATGAAGCCCTGGTAAATCTGGAAAAACTCTTTGATCAGCACGCCGGTGCACCAGCCGTCCATCAGGATGTGGTGGTGGCTCCAGATAAACTCGTGCGTGTGCTGGCCCAGGGCCAACACCGTCAGGCGCATCTGCGAGCCTTGGCGCAAGTCAAACCCGGCCTGTCGGTCGGCTTCCTTAAAGGCTGCCAGCGAAAAGGTTTTATCATTCGATACATCGATGTACCGCATGCCGGAAGGCACTTGCTTCTGCACAATCTGCAACACGTCCGGGCCAAAAGCCTGGGTGAAGCAGGTACGCAGCATGGCGTGACGCGCTACCAGCTTGTCGTAGCTCTGCTGCAAGCCATTGATATTCAGCTCGCCCTGTAACTGATATGCAGTTTGCTCGAAATACGCTTCGGGTAAATTCAGCCAATGGTAATACAGCCCTTGTTGCAGCGGACTCAGCGGGCACACATCCTCCAGCGAGAAGTTCTCAGCCAGATTCCAGACGTTCTCCACGCTCAAATCCTTGAACGTGAGGTCGACGGGGGTAAGCTGCGCGGGCTGCTCTTGGGCCAATGCCTCGAGTAGCTGCTCCAGCTCCTGGGCCCAGGCGGCAACCAGTTGCTGCATGGTGGCTGCCGAGAGGCGGCCCGCGTCGTAGCTCACCATCAGGCTCAGCTGTCCGCCCACGACCAGGGCCGAGCCGTCCAGCAGACTCGTGCGCCCGTGCAGCGGACTCACTTCCCGGCCCGAACTCTCTTCACTGAACGTAAATAGCGCGGGGCCTTTTTCGTCGGTCCCCGCCACACCCCCACCAAAGTCGCCCAGGTAGTTGAAAGTTACTTCCGCAGCCGGGCCCGGCTGCTGCCCACCCAGGTAGGTGAGCACGCCGTAGCCCAGGCCCTTGTTGGGCACCCGGTGCAGCGTCTCCTTCACCTCGATGAGCTGCCGAATCCGCGCCTGGGGTCCGTGGCTTAGGTCGAGCACGACGGGGTAGGTAGTGGTAAACCAGCCCACCGTGCGGCTCACGTCCAGGGCCGCGTCGCCCAGGGCCTCGCGCCCGTGGCCCTCGAGCTGCACGCGCACTTTCGCTACGCCCAGCGTGGCACGCAGGGCCAGGCCCAGGCCCGTGAGCAGCACATCGTTGCTGTCGGTGTGGTAGGCCGCGTAGCTCTGCGTCAAGAGCCGGCTCGTCAGCTCAGCCGACAAGCTCTGAGAAATCACCGCCCCCGTGCCGGCTTCGATTCCCGGCACCTCCTCCACCGGCAAGGGCGGTACGGTCTGGTTGGCTACGTGTTGCCAGTAGGGTAGTTGCTGGGCCAGGGCCGAGCTCTGGGCATAGGCCTGCTGCTGCTGCTGCCAGTACTG
>NZ_JAJADR010000018.1:2500-5344 GCF_020447265.1 Hymenobacter lucidus
GGACCTCAACATCTGATTATCTAAGTTTAGCTGAACGACGTGGGAAAGTCGATCATAGAGGGTGAGAATCCCGTAGGCGAGCGACTTAGGTACGGTAGAGGATTCCTGAGTAGGGCGGGGCCGGAGAAACCCCGTCTGAATCCAGCGGCACCATCCGCTAAGGCTACATACTCCTGAGAGACCGATAGTGAACCAGTACCGTGAGGGAAAGGTGAAAAGAACCGGGAATACCGGAGTGAAAAGAACCTGAAACCGTGTGCTTACAAGCGGTCGGAGGCCTTTAGTGGGCTGACGGCGTGCCTTTTGCATAATGAGCCTACGAGTTACTCCTCTCTGGCAAGGTTAAATGACTCAAGTCATGGAGCCGCAGCGAAAGCGAGTCTGAATAGGGCGCAGAGTCAGAGGGGGTAGACGCGAAACTTTGTGATCTACCCTTGAGCAGGATGAAGGTTGGGTAAAACCAACTGGAGGTCCGAACCAGTTTCCGTTGAAAAGGATTTGGATGACTTGAGGGTAGGGGTGAAAGGCCAATCAAACTGAGAAATAGCTCGTACTCCCCGAAATGTATTTAGGTACAGCGTCGGCGTTGAGTTACTAGGAGGTAGAGCTACCAATAGGACTAGGGGGTGTCATAGCCTACCGAATCCTGATGAACTCCGAATGCCTAGTAATATAGCCGGCAGTGAGGCTTGGGGTGCTAAGGTCCCAGGCCGAGAGGGAAAGAACCCAGACCATCTGCTAAGGTCCCTAAATTCGGACTAAGTTGAACAAAGGAGGTCCACTTGCTTTGACAGCCAGGAGGTTGGCTTGGAAGCAGCCATTCCTTTAAAGAGTGCGTAACAGCTCACTGGTCGAGCGAGAGGGCATCGATAATACGCGGGCATCAAGTCCGGTACCGAAGCAATGGATTTACACTCTTGTGTAAGTGGTAGGGGAGCATTCTAGTCAGCGGTGAAGGTGACCTGTCAGGGTTGCTGGAGCGGCTAGAAAAGCAAATGTAGGCATGAGTAACGATAAGGCGGGTGAGAAACCCGCCCACCGATAGACTAAGGTTTCCTGATCAACGCTAATCGGATCAGGGTTAGTCGGGACCTAAGGCCACGCCGAGAGGCTACGTCGATGGACAGCTGGTTGATATTCCAGCACTTACTCTTTTAAGTGATGCAGTGACGCAGAAGTGAAAGTACCGCGGGCGGACGGAAGTGCCCGTTGAAGTGCGTAGGTATAGGGTTGGTAGGTAAATCCGCCGACTTTGCTGAAACATGATAGTACCTGGCGGCTTCGGCCAACGGGATAGTGTACCTAATCAGACTGCCAAGAAAACCTGCTAAGCGTTTTAATGAAAGAGTAACCCGTACCGCAAACCGACACAGGTAGTCAAGGAGAGAATCCTGAGGTGCTCGAGTGAATCACGGCCAAGGAACTCGGCAAAATGGACCTGTAACTTCGGGAGAAGGGTCGCTTCCTCAGTAGCAATACTGAGAAGCCGCAGTGAAAAGGCCCAGGCGACTGTTTAACAAAAACACATGGCTTTGCGAACTCGTAAGAGGAAGTATAAGGCCTGACACCTGCCCGGTGCCGGAAGGTTAAGAGGGGAACTTAGTCGCAAGGCGAAGGTTTGAATCGAAGCCCCGGTAAACGGCGGCCGTAACTATAACGGTCCTAAGGTAGCGAAATTCCTTGTCGGGTAAGTTCCGACCTGCACGAATGGTGTAACGATCTGGGCGCTGTCTCAGCCGTGAGCTCGGTGAAATTGTAGTCTCGGTGAAGATGCCGAGTACCCGCCACGGGACGGAAAGACCCCGTGCACCTTTACTATAGCTTGACATTGACGCTGGGTAACACATGTGTAGGATAGGTGGGAGACTATGAAGCGGTGCCGCTAGGTATCGTGGAGTCAACGTTGAAATACCACCCTTGTGTTGCTTGGCGCCTAATCTCTAACCGGGAAACAGTGTCTGGTGGGTAGTTTGACTGGGGTGGTCGCCTCCAAAAAAGTATCGGAGGCTTTCAAAGGTCCGCTCAGTACGCTTGGTAACCGTACGCAGAGCGCAATAGCAGAAGCGGGCTTGACTGTGAGGCCTACAAGCCGAGCAGGGTCGAAAGACGGATATAGTGATCCGGTGGTTCCGCATGGAAGGGCCATCGCTCAAAGGATAAAAGGTACGCCGGGGATAACAGGCTGATCTCCCCCAAGAGCTCATATCGACGGGGAGGTTTGGCACCTCGATGTCGGCTCGTCACGTCCTGGGGCTGGAGAAGGTCCCAAGGGTTCGGCTGTTCGCCGATTAAAGTGGCACGCGAGCTGGGTTCAGAACGTCGTGAGACAGTTCGGTCCCTATCTGTGGTGGGCGTTGGATATTTGAGAGGACCTGACTTTAGTACGAGAGGACCGAGTTGGACTAGCCGCTCGTGCACCGGTTGTGGCGCCAGCTGCAGCGCCGGGTAGCGACGCTGGGATGAGATAAGCGCTGAAAGCATCTAAGTGCGAAACTCACCTCAAGATGAGATATCCCATATTAAGGGTCGTGGTAGACTACCACGTTGATAGGCGGCAGGTCGAAGATCCGAAATGGTCGAGCCGAGCCGTACTAATGACCCGAGCGCTTCTAGTATACACGCTCCCGCTTTTCTTCTTTCTTATTCGTCTCCTGCGTCAACGTTTTGACAGATCATCGTAATCCTTTACGTGATACTGACACCTTAATGGTGGCTTTAGCACGGGTGTTCACCTCTTCCCATTCCGAACAGAGCAGTTAAGCCCCGTAGCGCCTATGGTACTGCCTTCACCGGCGGGAGAGTCGGTCGCCGCCAACCTTTTCTTTGCCAATGCCCCCTCCGCGC
>NZ_JAJADR010000019.1 GCF_020447265.1 Hymenobacter lucidus
AGCGCGCAAGGACCGTTTTTGATGTTTTTAAAAAAAGGACAGAAAAAAGCCCTGCCACAAACCTCGATTCAAGCCCGTAGAGAGGCTTTTTTCAGTGAACTGATTCTGCCGCGTATCACGGGCGTGGTATCGTCTTGTCCCAGCTGGAGATTTCGGCTTGGGGAGCCGTCATCCACCGGTCAGGTTCTGGGGCGAAGTAAACCGCCGACCAAAGGGCCGCAAAGCGAGAGCTCTGGGCAAGCAGTATCTGTCGGGCCATGGTTTGTGTTGGGTATTGGGGCATACTTTTTTCGTGTTACCCCTAAGTAGTGCTCAGCAGGTGCCAGTGCGTAGGACGAAACCGCGCGCTTACCAATTCCGGGGAAGCAGCCCCGATTTTCAGCCGGCCATTCACCATGCGGAACAAGAGATTTTTCTCGCGGGTTAGATTGGCTTTTATTAAGTATAAAGCCCTACTCACTACTGTGTACCCAAGCCACATAGAGTTGGCCTTGTGCATGAGTAGTAACCCAGCGCTGGTCTTTAGGAAAAGCTGCTATCTTTGAATTGCCAGTTCGAAACAGACCCAGGCTCTGCTGGAGAGCAACCGCGGGAAGGGATAGAACCGGCCGAGGTAAACGCCCCGTCTAAACGCTCGCTCGACGTATAAGCTGGACTTAGCGAGTGAGCGTTTTTCGTTCTACCAATGCTTGCCTTCGGCATGAGTTTTTCTAGGCATGGACTCGGTTTCGCCCGGCCATGTTCCAAAGAAATGTCAGAGGGCGAAACCGAGTCCATGCCTAGAAAAACTCAACAGTTGAACGAGTGTTGGCTGTGCTACCCAGCTGTCATCAGCAATCGTCTGCCAAATGCCATAACACACTATGGCAAATTTTAAAGACGACTCGCTTCGCTCTCGCCTTTAAAATTTGCCGTGTGCCCCTACGGGGATTAATCTCTCCCTATCGCCCCTATGAAACAGTCCATCATCCGTGTTGCAAAGATCAAGACCAGAGGGGCTGCCCTAGGCAAAACGAAGCATAATTACAGGCTAATGGACACGCCGAACGCTGATCCAGAACGCACAGCCAGCTTGAACGAAGAGTATCTGAACCATGGGCAACGAGACTACTGGAGCTTGGCTGAGGAGCGGATTGGAGAAGCTGTTACGCGCAAGGTTCGGGACGACCAAGTGCGCGCTATGGAAGTGCTTCTAACTGCCTCACCGGAGTGGTTTGAGCGAGGTGCCGATGGTCAGGCAAAGGATATGCGCGGTAGTAAGTGGGTAGATGATAATTTGCACTTTTTGCAGGAACGATACGGTGCTCGCAATGTGGTATCGTTCACTTTGCATCAGGACGAGAAGACGCCGCATATTCATGCTGTGGTAATTCCAATCACGGAGACCGGGCGGCTTTCGGCCGACATTTTGTTCAATCCCAGAACGCTTAAGCAGCTACAGACGGATTACGCGATGGCTATGGCTGATCATGGTCTTGAGCGTGGAATGGAAGGAAGCCGGCGGCCACACCAAGAGATGAAGCAAGTGTATGGGCGGCAGGATACAACGGCGGCGGAGTTGGCCCCGTTGGTGCAAACGCCAGTAGCAGCATCATTCCGATTGGAAACGCCACCCTTAATAGGTCGAGAAGCCTGGAAAGAAGCGCAAGAGGCTAAGATCAATGCCGAAATAGCACGCCAGGTAGGAGAAGTAACAAAACGCCTGCAGGAGGTTGGTAGCGTAGCCGTAGCACAGGCCGGGGCACAAGACCAAGCGCAGGCACTGGATGGTCGTTTAAGGAAGTCTGAGGGCCTAAATCAGCGTAACTACCAAGTGGCAGTCCGCCTACAGCAAGAGCTTGCCCAGGTCAAAGCGCAACTCGGTCAATTTGCAGTTGACCTGGTTCAGCGGAAATCACCAAGTCTGGATGCCATCAAGCTTAGTGAACGTACCCTAGCTGAAGGTGCTAAACGTGCCGAAACGGTGGCAAGAGAAGTCATAACCAGGCCTTTTCGTGACCAGGATGGACTATTCGCCCACTTTGCTACAGCTGGCTATAGAGTTGAAGATCATGCTGGGCCATATGGGCCTGTAAAGCATGTTGAGGAGGTTACAACCGGTTTTATCTATCCATTGAAGCAGCTAATTCCGGACTGGGATGGCTTGGTAGCCGAGCGTATTCGCCAGGAAGGCCAGCGTAGGGAACAAGATCTGCAGCAGAGAGAGCAAGCTCGGAAGGAAGCACTGGCACGAGCACCAGGTGCAAGGAACGTCTACATCACGGCTGAGCACGAAACCATCGAAAAGATTAAAGCGGCTTTGGTAAGTACTGGTGCCAACATCTGGGGAGAATCTTCCACTGATGACTATACCCAACTCCGGATCAGCTACCAGCATCAAAATCAGAGCATCCAGAAAATCAATTCGCTTATTGAGCAGGCTCAGCTCGACCCGCGGGTAAGTGAAGTCCACGAGAGCCCTGCAGACAAAGCTGCACGACGAGAGGCCGTCAGGTTCTTGTCTACTCCACTTGGTCAGGAAATCGGTCGGAAAGGCAAAGGACCAGACGAGCAGATCGAGCGTGATTAGCATCCCTGGTACATGCCCCCGAAATGCGCGGAATACCAGGTTATTAATAGTAATAAGAAGTAAACCTACGTAACTACTTGATTACTAGCATATACTACTTTCCACTATGGAAAGCGGGACTTTCCATAGTGGAAAGCTACACTTTACATATTATAGACTAATTTGTACACCAGTACTTTCCATTTATGGTGCATAAATGGAAAGTGAATCTTACTTTTGAGGAAACTCCTATTTTCCTTTTACCCCTAATTTTGGAAAATGAAACTTTCCGATTTCGAGAGAAATAGAACCAATCCATTCTTAGATAAAGTATTGGGTGAGGTCCAGATCTCACGGAAATACAAGGCTGCGACCCGTACTGGGGAGAGTGCTATGCTACAGGCATTCGACCCAAACACAGGTGAAGTCTTGGGTCATACCATGTTTATCCGGCAGATAGAAGTCGATGAGGAGAAATTTGCCAAGCTATACTTGAGCCAATTCGAGAGCTTTTGGGACCTTTCCAAGCCTGCTATCCGTGTCTTTGGCTATGTCTTGACCAAGATGAAGCCGAAATCAGATAAGATCGAGTTCTTCATCGACGAGTGTAAGGAATACACTCATTACAAGAGCATAAAGCCAATTTATGCTGCCCTTGCCAGCTTGATCGAGTGCGAAATACTAGCCAGGGGATACAACGAGAACGTCTACTTCATCAACCCGCTGGTGTTCTTTAATGGGGATAGAGTCAGTTTCGTCAGGACCTATGTCAAGAAGAAGAAGAACAGAGCAGCAGACCCCAGACAGCTGTCGGTTTTCGACGTGCTACCCTTGCCCGAGTAGAATTTGCGCAACAATTCGCCTTGGTCAGGCATCTTTGCCGTAAACTTGGTTGTTTCGAACACAAAACCCCCACTCCATCGGACTAGGATGAAATGGGGGCCGTGGTTCAAATCTCTACTGCTATTGCTTGAGTAAGCCAGTAGCAGTTGCTATCTTCAAGATAGGTTCGAGCATCTCGGGCTTGTTGTACACCACGATGACTATCGTGATGAACATTAGGCAGCTGATGATGTAGGTAAGAAGTTTACAGACTTCTTTAAAAATGGTCTTGGTCTCCTGATTGGAGGTTTCGATAGTGAGTCGCATGCTTGTTGGGTCCTAGCCCAGAGTTTGTGAAAAGGTGATTTAGGGTAGGTGATTGGAGTCACCGAGCTTTGAAATTCACCACGAGAAGGGGGTCTGTTGGAGCAGCCCCCTTTTTTGTGGCCTTACTGTTGAGTTCCGGAGGTAAGGCGATGTTTACATTGGCGTCGACGTGCTTTAGAAGTGTTGTTTCGAAGGAGTACCCTATAATCGGAGCGGTGCTGGTTTTGCGCCACTGCTCCTTCTATTATTAGCTCGTAGGTCATGAAAGTTTGACCCTGAGGTGATATTTATTTTTGAGCGGCCTGATCATAAGGCTTTGCTGGGCCCGGTGTAAAGTTGAGCATCGAGGCTCGTGCATTTGTCTGACATGCCGATCCCGATGAATACACCCGGCTTTTACTGGCCATGTATCCAGGGCAGGATATGCCAGGAAGAAGACCCCCTCCCTAAAAAATAAAGCATACTGGTCAGAATTACAATTCCTCATACCCGTAAATACGCACCCCAAGCAGTTTATCACGGGGCACGGGCTAAAATTCGGAAATCGTTCTGGGCGATTTGCTAGACCTGGTAGACAAGTACCTGGTCGTGGCTTTCTTCCCGGTCTCGACTGGTCAGCTTGCGAGGGGGCAGTAGGGAATAAACTGCAACGCTGTTAAGGCTACTCCGGATCTGGCGGCTTGGGTCTACCTTGCTTCGCTCGACAAATCGACTCGTACATGACGCCGAATTTGACCATCAGCTCACCGGCATTCTTCATGAATGTTATTGCCAAGAAGGTCGAGCATACTATTACAAGAATTCCCATGATATAGCTCGGCGGCATTTTGCTGAGCACACCAGCGGCGCCAGTGGTACCGAACAGAACTGTGATAGTAGTGCGGAGTGTAGCCCATGGACCAGAGCCTTGGGGTTGTGGATTGGTAAGCATGTTTTCCATCGTTTTTCGTCTTAGGGTTTATGGCAGCAAAAGCGGCGCGGCTCAGAGGCATGTATCTCCGATCAGATCTGCTTTTCTTCGTCTGCTACTGCAAGGGTAAGGCAGCGCGCAAGGACCGTTTTTGATGTTTTTAAAAAAAGGACAGAAAAAAGCCCTGCCACAAACCTCGATTCAAGCCCG
>NZ_JAJADR010000001.1 GCF_020447265.1 Hymenobacter lucidus
AGCGCCTATGGTACTGCCTTCACCGGCGGGAGAGTCGGTCGCCGCCAACCTTTTCTTTGCCAATGCCCCCTCCGCGCTGCGTGCTGCGGACGGGGCATTGCTCGTTTACAGCCCGCCCTACCCGCCCCACCACCTCTCGCGTGCCACTAGACGGGGTAGCTCAGGGGCGGATAGAGGCTTACCAGTTGCTCCTGGAAAGGACTGTCAGTAAGTGACCATAGCTATATCCTTGTCGGGTGAGTGGCAAAGCATTATTATAGCATGACAGCGTTGGTATAGTGCGTAACTTACGCTTAGCTAGGTACTTACTTAGCTACCGCTTTTGCTTTTCTGTTAAGAAGGCTTAGTAGAACTCCATTAGTCCATCCAAAACCATCCTGCAAAGCATATTCTCCTCCACCAGCTAAGAGCGAAGTATTCAGTACATTATATTTTTCCAATAGCTTGCCCGTTTGCTGGAATACCCGTGTATTGAGCTTTACCCAGCGTTGGGTTACTGTATCAGCTAAAGCCTGCTGGTGGTAGCGGTGTAGCCCCTGAATGGCTATATACTGTAAAGGGGCCCAAGCATTGGGCGCGTCCCATTGCTGGCCACTTTTGGCCAAAGTGGTCAGTAAACCACCTTGCTTCAGAAAATCGGCCTGCAACCCTTTGGCAATAACTATAGCTTGCTTTGAGCTGGCGGTGGCAAAAGCTAGCGGGAATACGCCGGCCAGCGTGCGTAGTGGGCTGGGCTGCTGGCGCGTCCAGTCGTAATCGGTGAACCAGGCAGCCTTTTCATTCCAGCAGTACAGGCTGATTGCCTGCTGCCGCTGCTTGGCTCGTTGTTGCCACAACTGGGCGGCTGCTTTCTTGTTGGCAATGGTGTAGCTGCGGGCTATAGTTTGCTCTAAAGCAACCAATAGGCAATTCAGGTCAACAGGTAACAGCGCGGTAGTGCGGATGCTGGATAGGCTGCCATCGGGACCAAACCAACGGGTGCTGAAGTCCCAGCCGGAAGCGGCAGCAGCGCGAATGTCGCGGTAGAATTCGGTGGCGGGACGTTTACTGATTTTAGCAGCGGCGACATCTTCGGCATAGGATTCTTCGCGGGGCTCACTGCTGCTGTCCCAATAGCGGTTCAGCAACTCGCCACCTGGTAAACGCACCACCCGTTGTGTGGCCTGCCCGCGCGGCAATGGCTCGGCCCCCGCCATCCAATAAGCATATTCCTTTAGTAGCTGTGGCTGGTAACGCAGCAGGACCGTATCACCTTGCTCTTGGGCCAATAGCTCTACCATGAGCGAAAAAAAGGGCGGCTGGGAGCGGGTCAGGTAATAGGTACGGTTGCCGTTGGAAATGAAGCCATATTGCTCGATGAGATAAGCGAAATTGTCGGTCATGCTGCGTAGTAGGGTAGTGCGATGCGCCTCGCGTAGCCCCAGCATAGTGAAATAGGAATCCCAGTAATAAATTTCCCGAAAGCGGCCACCCGGCACCAGATAGGGCTTGGGCAGAGGCAGCAGGGACGAGTAGGGCACTACGGTGCTAGTAGCCGGGCGCTGCAGCACTGTCCAGAGGGTATCAAGGTGATGCCGCAGGCCCTTGGTGACATCACTGCGGTAAACGGCCGTAGCTTCAGTAGGTAGCTGAAAATGGGCCCGCACGAAACGGCTCAGATCAAAGCCCGGTTGTTGGCTTTGCTGCTGCCAGGCGGCCAGAATAATGGCTGGCGTCTGTAATGGTACCGCGTCGACGAACGTTTTATTATCGGGAAATACGTGACCCAGTTGCACAGCTTCAAATAAGCCAGGAAATAGCTGTCGGGGAGTAGCTGGCTGGGCGTAAACCGGCCCGGCTAGCAACAGCCAGGCCGCGAGTAAAAAACGTTGGTACATAACGCGCAGAAAAGGTGACTCTGCTGATACGCGAATGAAGCGGACAGTGGCTGGGCTTGCCACAGGCAGTACCCTTTGCTCAGCCCTTATAAAGCAAAATTCCTCCGCGAAGCCCAGGCTCTGCGGAGGAATTGCGCTGAAATGAGACGTGAGTACTACTAAGCAGCTTGCTCTTCGGCAATGCGGGTGCTTTGCACCATAGCATAGGCCGACTGGTCGGTGGAGGCAAGGCTGGCAGCTTGCACCTGCCGCAGGGCCCGCTGTACCGTGACGGTGCAGATACGGTCGGCATAGCCTAGCTCTACCACCCGCTTGGCAATGAGGGCCAGCGTAAGGCGCTTGCCTTTGGCCGCGGCCTGTTGGGTGAGACGACGTAACAGGGTTTCGAGCTTGGGCGTCAGCTTATTGGGCGCGCCACAACGAGGTACAGCGTGCAGATAGTCTTTGAAGCCTTGCTGCGAGAAAGCCCGGCGCATACTGTACACCCGGTCGATGCTCAGGCCCAGCAGTTCGCCCGACTCCTGCACCGACAGGTCGGAAACCCAGTGCTGGAGCACCTGGGCGCGGTTGCGCTGCTGCTTGGAGAGAATGTCAGAATTGATGAAATCAGCGAGGTAGGCCTGTTGCTTGCGGGACAGGCTCAAGGAATGACGATGACGACCCATGGACTTAACTGACGAATACTGGCAATGACTACCGGTGGAAGGTTTTGGGCATTATTAGCCGCCCAGGAAGGACGCGGCAATATCCTCTCAACCGAAAAAGAGTTTGAAGAGCCGAATGTAGGAAGTTGGTTACAATTGTGCAAACGTTTGCACAATTGTAACCAACTATTCATCTTGTAGCGCCTTAGCAAAGCCTACTGCCCGGCTTACTCGGTCTGGAAACAGTAATATTGCTGATGTACCAGCCTGAACCACTGACTAGTTTTGGCGGTTCTCCAAATGACTGTCCCGTAGCCCAGGCAGCTGATTAGCCGATTTGTGCGAACTTGCTCTCCATTTCCCTGCTTCTTGTGTCTATTCATCGCGCTTCCATATCCGATCTTGCTGCCCAACTCAATCTGTCGGTTTCGACCGTTTCGCGGGCGCTGAGTGACCATAGCCGTATTAGCGCGGCTACTAAAAAGCGGGTCTGGGAGTTGGCGAAAGAGTTGAACTACCAGCCCAACCAGTTGGCTGCTGCGCTACGTAAGGGCCGTAGCAATACGCTGGGTGTAGTAGTGCCTCACATTGATGGGCAGTTTTTTGCTTTGGTCGTGAAGGGCATTGAAACTATTGCCAATCAGGCTGGCTTCAACGTGATGATCTGCCAGTCGAATGAGGACGCGGCCCAGGAACAGAAGAACATCGAAACCCTAGTCAATGCGCAGGTCGATGGTATTCTGCTGTCTTTGTCCTTATCGACACACGACTACCAGTACCTGGACGACGTGCGACGGCGCGACATTCCGCTGGTGTTCTTTGACCGGGCCCTGGAAAGCACCAATGTGAGTGCCGTCGTACTAGACGATTATCAGGGCGGCTACCAGGCCGTATGCCACCTTATTGAGGAAGGCTGCCGGCACATTGCCCACCTGGGTGGGCCGCAGCACCTGAATATCTGCCGTAACCGGTATCAGGGCTACGCCGATGCCCTGGCGCAGCACAACATACCAGTAGACCCAGCGCTGGTGCATTTCAGCGACCTGTCGATGCAGGATGGGCGGCAGGGCATGGAGTTGTTGCTGAGCCAAGCCCCGCAGGTGGACGCCGTTTTTTCCTGCAACGACCTGGCGCTGGTAGGGGCCATGCAGATTGTGAAGCGGCGCGGGCTGCGTATTCCGCAGGATGTGGCCCTGGCGGGCTTCAGCAACGAGCTGTTTGACTCCCTGACAGAGCCCATGCTGACCTCAGTAGACCAGCGGTGCGAAGAAATGGGCCGCACGGCGGTGCAGCTACTACTGGAAATGATTCATGAAGGCCCGCAGAAAGTGCAGCCTCGGCAGGTAGTTCTGCAACCCAAATTGTTGGTGCGGGAATCGTCGCAGCGGAGCGTACTGCTGCAGGAATCCAAGCTCTAGGGAATAACGGCGTCGCAGAAACTCCTACAATAAAAAAAGCCTGGTTAATACGACCAGGCTTTTTTATTTCGACGAAGGTAAGGAGTGTGGCGCAGCCAAAGCAGGCGCAGCTGCCGCAGAAAGCGCGGGGTATTATCGGCAGAAAGATGCCAGACAGGAGGAATATACATACGAGAGAAAGTAAAGTGAGGAAAAACCGGTTGGCTGATGACATAGGCGCCGGCAGGAAAATACCCTTGGCAGGCTCTACCAGAGCTTGGTGTCGTTGATGCCGGGCGGCAAGGGCGGCAAGGAGCCGAAGCCGACCACGCACCAGCCGGCCTCAAGGCCGAAGGAACCGCCGAGCAGCACGTAGCTCACGGCCCGTAGCACGGTCTGGCCGCTGTATTGCTCGGTTTCGGGTTCGTACTCACGCAGTAGCAGCACGTCGCCCACCTGGAAGTTGCGGTCGTTCTGGCGCACGTCGAAGGGCTTGGCCCCCGACTCGACGGCGGCAAAGCAGGCTGGCCAGATCTTCAGCTCGTGAGTTTGGCGTGGGGCCAGATTAGCCAGCGGGCCGGTGAATGAATTATCGGTTTTCATGGAGTGTAGCGTTTGAGGTTCAGGCAGTAAGCACAATGCCACCAGCGGTAAGGCAGCAGCTTATTGCGGAAATCAACTGGGACGGACTGCCAGCCTGAGCGAGCAGGTCCGTTGGGTAATGTGCAGGCTCTGGAGCTGGCCACTGTTAGCCGACCTATGTGGCAGGCTGTGGCCTGGCCGTTTGGGGTGCAGCCAAGCGGAGGTTAAGCCCCACGCTGACCAGCACCACAAACAGGCCTGCTACAATGCCCAGCGCCCAGCGTAGGGTCAGGGCGTCGGCGAGCCAGCCGATAACGGGTGGCCCCAGCAGGAAGCCCCCGTAGCCGATGGTGGAAATGATGCCCAGCGCGATGCCGGGAGAAAGGTCGTGCTGCTGACCAGCGGCACTGAACACGGTGGGAATGATGGTGGCCAGGCCCAGGCCAATCAGAAACAGCCCACCAATACCGACGGCCGTGAGTGGTACCAGCAGCAGGCTCAGTAGCCCCACTAAAGCCAGCAGGCCACCTACCACTACCAGGCGCTGCGGCCCGAAACGCAGGGCCAGGGCATCCCCGAAAATCCGGCCGACGGCCATAGCCAGGGAGAAGGCCGCGTAACCCAACGGGGCCAGCGCCGCACTGGCGGCCGTATCCTGCACCAGGTAAATAGTGCTCCAGTCGGCCATGGCGCCCTCGGCCAGCATTGAGCAGAAGGCCACTACCCCCAGACCGAGCACCAACCGGCTGGGCCATTGAAAGCCGGGCTGAGCAGCTTGCGGAGTAATTTCGGCTTCAGGCGTACCAACTGGCAGTAGTTGGAAAGCGGCAACTGCTACCAGCGCCAGACTAACCAGGGAAAAGCTCAGCAGGTGATTGGCAAAGTCAACGCTCATATGAGCAGCCAGGGCGCCGGCGCCGGCACCCAGCATGCCGCCGAGGCTGAACGCCGCGTGAAACGACGACATGATAGGCTGCCGGCGTTGCTGCTCTACCTGAATGGCCTGGGCATTCATGGCTACATCGAGCAAACCCGTAGCCGCACCCAGCACCAGAAACAGGGCCATAAGCTGCCCCACACTGTGCAACAGGGCCAGACCGGGAATGAAGACACAGAACAAGACGGCGCCGATGGTCGTTAGCCGGCGGCTGCCGAGGCGGGGCATCAGCCAGCTGGCCAGGGGCATAGCGCACCAGGCACCCACGGCGTTGCAGAACAACACCTGGCCCAACTCACTATGCTCGATGTTGTAGCGGTGCTCCAGCTCGGGCAGGCGGGCGGCCCAGTTGGCAAACAGCAGGCCGTGCAGGAAGAAAATAAGCGTTACCGCCCACCGGGCCCGGCTCAGATGAACCGGGCCGGATAGGCGGTGAGTCGGCAGGCGTAGCATAACTTCTCAGATTACAAAGGCAAAGGTAGAGCGGTGCCAGTACACTCACTACCTACTGATTGGCTACTTGTAATACTATTTTAACTAAATTAGTCGTTAAATGGATTGTAGTACCCAGTTCCATGTTAACTAAGTATGAAGCTCGAATTTGAACCCATTCAACCCTCAGCCGGTAGCTCCTTCACGCTGCTGCATTACACGGAGGCGCAGGAAGGCGGAATTCTCTGGCACTACCACCCCGAATACGAGCTGCTCTACATTCCGCAGGGCAGCGGGCGGCGGCACATCGGGCAGCACGTGTCGCACTACGAAGGCGGCGAGCTGCTGTTTATGGGCCCCAATCTGCCCCACCTCAGCTTCAGCCACGAGCAGCACGGCCCCTTCGAGCAGGTGGTAGTGCAGCTGCGGGCCGACTTTCTGGGTGAAACTTTCCTGCAGCGGCCCGAGCTGGCAGCCGTGCAGCAGCTGTTTGTGCGCTCGGCCCAGGGCCTTTCATTTGGCCCCGCAACCCGGGCCGCCGTGGGCGACGCGCTGCGCCAGATGAGTGAGCAGCCGGCGGCCCGGCGCCTGCTCACGCTGCTGCAGCTGCTCTACCAACTGGCCGAAGCGCCCGACGTAACTCCGCTGCACGCCGATATGGGCAGCTCTGGGGCGCAGGTAAAGGAACAGAAACGCCTGGGCCGCATCTACCAGTACATTCAGGAGCACTTTGCCGAGCCTATTACGGTGCAGGAGCTGGCCGATATTGCCAACCTGTCGGTGCCCGCCTTCTGCCGCTACTTCAAGAAGATGACCAGCCAGACGCTCACCAATTTCCTGCAGGAGTACCGTATCAGTCATGCCCGGCTGCTGCTGCTCCAGGATTTACCCATTACGGAGGTGAGCTACGCCAGCGGCTTCAACAACCTGTCGCACTTCAACCGCACTTTCCGTCGCCTCACCGGTCAGACGCCCTCGGCCTACCGCGACCAGAAAAGCCCAGCCGTAGTAGGGTAGCTTGCGGTGGAGCTGTCGGGGAAAAATCGGTACTTGCCGGCCCGGGCCGCCGCAGGGCCCACAGTTGTTTTTCTTTCCGCCCTAGCTCCTCTGTTTGCGTAGAAGGGCCACCACCTACCTGAACGGTTTTCTTATGACAAATTCCCGGCTTGAGCACGACTTTCTTGGCGAACGGGCCATTCCTGAGCACGCGTATTACGGCATCCAGACGCTGCGGGCTCTGGAAAACTTCGACATCACCGGCATTCCGCTGCGCACCGAGCCGCTGTTTGTGCAGTCGTTGGCCTACGTGAAAAAGGCCGCGGCCCTGGCCAATAAGGAGTTGGGCGTGCTCGATGCCAACATTGCCAAGCACATTGCCCTAGCCTGCGACAAAGTAGCCGTCGGCCAGTACGACGACCAGTTTCTGACCGACATGATTCAGGGCGGGGCGGGCACGTCGGTGAATATGAACGCCAACGAGGTAATTGCCAACGTGGCCCTCGAGCTGATGGGCCACCAGAAAGGCGAGTACCAGTATTGCCACCCCAACAACCACGTCAACTGCTCGCAAAGCACTAATGACGCTTACCCCACGGCTTTCCGCATTGCGCTCAGCAATAAGCTGGTAGGCTACGCCCAAACGCTGGGCGAACTGGCCGATGCCTTTGCCGCCAAGGGCGAGGAATTCCGGAACGTACTTAAAATGGGCCGCACCCAGCTCCAGGATGCCGTGCCGATGAGCATGGGCGACGAGTTCAAGGCCTTTGCCACCAACCTGCGCGAGGAATTGCTCCGCATCGAGGACTCGCGCCGTCTCATCAGTGAAATCAATATGGGCGCTACGGCCATCGGTACCCGCGTGAATGCCCCCAACGGCTACGCCGAGCTAGTTACCGAGCACCTGCGCACCATCACCGGCCTCGACCTGAGCCTGGCCGGCGACCTGATAGAAGCTACTTACGACACGGGCGCTTACGTGCAGCTCTCCGGGGTACTGAAGCGCACCGCCGTAAAGCTCTCCAAGATCTGCAACGATTTGCGGCTGCTCTCGTCGGGGCCACGCACCGGCTTCAACGAAATCAACCTGCCGCCGCTGCAGCCGGGCTCCAGCATCATGCCGGGCAAGGTGAACCCTGTAGTGCCCGAGGTGGTAAATCAGACGGCCTTCTACGTTATCGGGGCCGACCTGACGGTAACCATGGCTGCCGAGGCCGGGCAGCTGCAACTCAACGTGATGGAGCCCGTTATTTCGTTTGCCCTGTTTACCTCTATTTCCTACATGACCCGCGCCTGCCGTACCCTGCGCGAGAAGTGCGTGGTGGGCATTACAGCCAACGTGCAGCACGCCGAAAACCAGGTGCGCAACAGCATCGGCATCGTGACGCAGCTGAACCCGGTGCTGGGCTACGAAACCAGCGCCGAAATTGCCAAGGAGGCGCTGCGCACCGGCAAATCGGTGTACGATGTGGCCGTGACGGAGCGCGGGCTGCTCACCCAGGCCAAGTGGGACGAAATCTTCACCTTCGAAAACCTGATTCGGCCGCACTTCATCCAGTAGGTCCGACCAGGACTATTGGCTCCCAAATATGCTAGCAGTGGTGCTCTTGGTAGAGGTTGGGCTTATGGCTTGGCTGATGCCAGGAACGCCACTGCTAGTGTTACTTACAACAGGTACAAAATGCCGGTGTCCAGGAGGCTAATGGCCGTGCGGGCGGCCTGCGGCAGCGGCAGCCGCTGGTTCCAGCGGCTAAGCAGGTCGCCAAAACTGGTGGCTTCTGCTGCCATTGCCAGTAGCGGAATAATGTCGGCCTCCTGAATGAACGTTATGGGCTTCGGCAGATTCGGGTGGCTTACCGCCGTTCTTTCTTCCAGTAGGTCACCGGTAACACAGGTAGCCGTAACATAGCGAAGTCGGGGCGAAGTCCGGATTTGCCGATTCCACAAGGCCGGCAAAGCTGTCCGTAAATCAATATCTGGCCGTGGAGCAGCGGAAGGCTTTTTGTCGACGACCCCAAAGGCAGCCGCTAGCTTTGCGCCAAAGGTACTTGCGGTAGCACTGCCAGCCGGCTCAAAGGCGGCTCTCTGCTGCCAGAACGATTGGCGTTGGCCGGGCCAGGCGCTGGCGTAATAGTCGCGCGTCCAGCGCGTATGGCTGACTGTGGACTCGATGAGCTGGCTCTCGAAGTACTCCTGGGCCAGGCGGCTCCCTGGCTTGCGCAGGGCGGTGTTGACAGCCAAAGCGGCCTGCAGGGAAAAGCGCATGGCTTTTTCCACCCCCGAGGAAGAGAGTGGATCCAGCGAAAACGCGCACTCCCCGATGCGGAGGTAGTTCTTGTTCCAGGGCTTGGCATGCACGTAGTTGTGCACCAGGCAAGCCTCGGTTGGTACCGACGACGCATCTCTACTCACCGTCTGAAACAGCTGACTACGAGCGGTAAAGGCCCGAAACAGGGCCCCCGGCGACTCGTGCCTGAGTGCCGCCGCATCTGTAAAAAGCATTGTCCTGAACTGCTGCCCCGCCACGGGAGAGCCCCAGAGCCAGCCCGCTTCGAGGGCTTCCACCAATACTTCCGCCGGCAGTAGCTTCGCCGGCAGGTCAGCCCATAGGGCCGCGCTGGTGGGGGCGGTGGCTATGCGGGAGCTGCTGCGGCCACCGCGCCGGCCGCGCGCATCTACTACGAAAGAGGCCGTCAATTCCTGCAAAGCGCCGTTACTGGCAATGCTGATATACCAAGTCGGCTCCCGGAAAATACTGGCCGTGTACCGCGCCGGCTGAAACAGGCATAGGCCCCGGCTCACCGCCAACGCCAGCAGACCCGCATCGAAAGCCCCCCGGCTCACCACCACGCCCCCGGCTTTCTGGTAGCTGCTGGCCGTGGTTGATTCCCATATTATGCGGGAAGTGAGGCCGCTGATACCCCCGATGCTTTCCAGGAGCCCATCGGCCCCCAAGTATTCTAGGATACTGCCAACGCCTGGCGACAATGCTTCCCCGATCTGGCTCCGGGGAAACGCTTCGGCTTCGACCAGGGCCACCGTATGGCCCATGCCCAGGAGCCGGAGTGCGGCGCAGCTCCCGGCGGGGCCACCGCCAATGATAACGACATCAAATGCAGGAGGGAAACTCATTACCGGCACTTCGCCTACTCGAACTGGCCCGGTACCAGCCGGTCGATTCGGGTTTGGGCCTGAATAGTATAGTACAGCCAGCTGCGGATATACTCACAGGCGTTCCGGCCCTTCGACAGCACTTCGTGGTGGCAGCCGCCGCCGCAGAGGTAGCGGGCCCAGCACTGGTTGCAGGGCTCCTGAGTATGCACATGCCGGGCGGCCAGCCAGCTGTTCTGCCGCTCGTGGTCTACGCCGGTATTCAGGTTGCCCATTGCGCCGGCCGGCTCATTCACGAAGCGGTGGCAGGCGGCCAGCTCACCATCGGCTGATACACCCATGTAGCCGGCCCCGGCCCCGCACGGGTAGGGTCGGTGCGTGCCCTTGGCCACTTCCTTGAGGGCATTCACCATGTTGAGAAACGGGTACCGCACCCCGGCCAGCGACTTTTGCTCGAAGTTCAGCCCGCATTCAATCATGGCCTGCAACATACTTTCCAGGTCCTCGGCCGACATTTCTCCCGTGCCGCTGCTCGAATTGAGCAGCGGCGAAAAGCCTACGCTATGGAAGCCGAGGCCGATAAACTCATCCAGCGTCTCGGCCAGATCTACGTTGGTGGGCGTTACCGTTACGCGGGCGGCCACCTGCATCTGGCGCTGCCGGGCGAGCAGCGGCTTTATCTTTTCCATAATGACGGCGTAGCTCCCACGCCCGCCTTTCATGGGCCGTAGCTGGTCGTGCTGCTCCTGCTTACCATCTAGGCTGATGGTAACGGAAAAGCCGTATTCTTCGAAAAAAACGGCGTCGGCTTCGGTGAGCAGCGTACCGTTGGTGGTGATGGAGAAGCCCAGCCGGATTTGCTTTTCCCGCGCCTTAGTAGCTGCGTACAGGGTAGCGGCCCGCAGCACCGGCCGGTTGATAAGCGGCTCACCTCCCAGAAACGTGAGTTGGGCCTTGCCTCCCACTGGGCAGTCCGCCAGCAGCAGATCAATAGATTGCAGCGCGGTTTCGAGGCTCATATTTTTTACTGCGCCGCCAAAGTCGCCTTGGTTGGCGTAGCAGTAGGAGCAGCCCATATTGCACTTTTGCGCCACGGCCAACGACAGCGCATACAGCGCCGGTGCCTGCAGCGGCACATCGGTGACGTACTCCGGCGCCGTTATTCCCAGCGTGTTCAGCTCTTGGGTGATGCCGGTTTCGTCGCCGGCCAGCAAATAGGCGCGCAGGCGCTGCTCCAGCTCCTGGGAAATGTCGTAGAGTCGGCTGCCGTTCACAACGAACAGCTTGGTGGCACTACCGGCCTGAATCAGGTGAATCTGCGCGGATAGGGGCCGTGCCTGCGCTGCTATCTGCCGGGATAAGATGGTTGCTATACTTTTGGTATCGGCCTGCTCAATATCGTAACTCATAGTAGTAAGCATCAAACGGCTGAGTCGGGGCTGCCGGAGGCGGTTTCAATGGCGTCCTGGCCCTGAATAATAAAGCTGAGCTCTCCCTGCCAGTTTTTGAACAGGTCGTCGTAAGACAGTAGTCGACTGTCAGTGCGGTCGTCGGGAATATACTCGCCGGAGCGCTTCTTCGCCATCCAGTTGTCGCCGGCGCTGAGGCCTCTTTCGTTGGGCTGCACGTTCACGAAATCGGGGCGGCTGGCGGCCCAGTAGTAGCAGGCACATTCCCGGTAATCGTTTTGCCAGGGGGCGCAAAGCCCCTGGGTAAGCTCGCCCGGCTTGATAATCTCGTCCGACAGCGCCGCGCTGTCGGGCATGAAGATGTGGTTTACCGTCAGGGTTGCTTGCTGGTACTTTTCCGGATTAGAGAGGTCATCCTTGTTGGCTACCACCTCGTGCAGGCTGGGGTTTTTCGTAAAGTGACATACCACTTCCTGGCCCTGTTTCTGCAGCACATCGGCCAGTGAGTTTGACCATTCCATGAAGGACACTCCGTTGGGGTTGTCGGCGGTCTGCAGTGGCACATTGTCGCCGCCCGGAAATACCGGCCCGCTGGTGGCTACCGTAGTCAGCTTATGGTCGACGGCTACCAGGCGGCAATGCAGCAGATGCTGGTACTCCTCCGTGGTTTCTAGTACGTAGTTGTTGTTCTCAATCAGCACGATACCCTGAAAAACGCGGCGCCACAGATTGCGGAAGTCAAACTCCAAGCCCGGAAAGCAGTTGGAAATGGCCGTGCGCGGCAGTACCGAAATAGGGTTGCCCTTGGCCTGGTAGTGCAGTTGCGCCGTGAGGTTGGCCGCTTTCAGCGGCGCTTCGGCGGCGGGAGCTGCCGTGGTTGCTGCCGGTACTTGGTCCTCAAACATGGCGCTGACGGCCGCTTTAATAACCGTATTAATCTGCCGGTGCGTGAGTGTGAGGGCCCGACCGTCGGCGCCGCGCATAAGGGCCGGCATCTTCCGGCGCATTCTATCCGATAAGTCCCCGATTTGATCGGGCCGGCGGAACACGTCGGAAAACCACGGCGCGGCCCCGGTACTCAGGCCACTGAAAATCCGGTCGTGCAGGGCCAGTACCGCCAGATTGTCGACGATGGACTGGGCCATGATGGGCTCATATAGCCGGCCGAAGTCGTTGGTGTCCTGGCGGACCATGGTGCTGGCCGTGTTCCATTTGCCTTCGAAGGGGTTGCCATTCATCACCGCCGTATTCATGAGCCGCACTGTTTCCAGGGCCCGCCGCACGATTTCTTCGGCCTCATCAATGGTGGCTCCGTCTACTTCCGGCCCCAGCAGAATCTGCTCCAGCTCATCCGACACAACCCGCACGGGCAGCGTATCGGGCGCAAAAGCCGGTGGCCCCGCGCTAATGTGGGCCCGGGCCAGCAGCGGGCCTCCCGGGGCTTGCAGGTGAAACTCCACGAACCCGTCACACTCGTCGTCGAGGTAGCCCCAGCTCACGCGGTTGCCATTGCTGGCGTTGTAGCCCGCGAATATCTGCGCCGGGTTTGTGTAGAGCGGGTTGGGAGTGCCCGTTTCGGAATATCCTAGCCACTTACCTTTCTGCTTGTCGTAGAGAATCTGCTCCTCCAACTGAATAATCGGGTCCGGCTGCATTGTGCCCGTGTCGTCTTTTTGCCGCTCCAGGGCGGCCCCGTACACGGCCCCCGTAGCGGGCACAAACCGTAGCCGAATCTGGGGAAACTCCTGGGTGGGTGCAATGAACTGCACAGTGCCCAGGGGCAGGGTTTTGCCGTCAATAAAATTGCCGCACACGCCGGCCAGTGCCTGTACTTCGTGACTCCGAATATCCCGCAGCTCGGCAATAATCTTGTCCTGCTCATCGCCGGTGCGGCGGAACACCTTGATATTGCCGACCGACACCTGCCAGTGAATATCCTGCATCGTGCAACCCGCCTGCTCCAGCATATCTACTGTGAGCGGCACCAACGCGTCGGGGGCCTCGTCGGTGATGGCGAATACCTCCAGAAAGGGCGCTACCGGCCGGATACGACCGTCTTTTGCCCGCACGGAGGCGGCATCCTTGAAACGGATGGACTTTGGCAAGTACTCCGTTGCGGTGCCGGTGGCCGTGTCTATCTGTAAGGTGTCGCGGGGAATAATCTGCCGGAAATCAAGCGGCTTGTCGGCGGCTATGGCTAGGTCGTAGGCTTCCAGAGGGGTTTCGGAAGCGCCCAGCCGGCCAATGGCAATTGGGGGCAGAATGCGTAGGGCTATAATATTCATGGTGGGGTAGGCTAACTTATAGGGGCGATTTAGTCGTGAGCTGGGTAACCAGCTGCAGCAGCTGCTTATCGGCTTCTAGCAGTGAATTCAGGTACGTTTGATTGGTGGCGCTCAGGGCCATAATGTCGTGGGCAACCGTGGCGGAGGCTTCCAGCAGGTCTTTGTGCTGCAGCCACTTGTTGAGTTCCCCCATGGGCAGGTCCAGGGTGTAGGGAATCATGAAGGGCGGGCCGGCCAGCTTGTCGCCAGTATCGGCGAGCGGCAGCCGCACCAGCACGTTGGCAATGCTGCGCAGGTTGTACATTTCCCCGAAAGTGGCGGCAATGATGGTGCCCCGGGGCGTGCGGGTCCCGTAGATATCGGCGCTGTCGTCTAGCTGGAAACTGTGCATCAAATAGTTCAGCAGCATACGGTAGCGCAGGTTGAACAACTCGGCCCAGGCCTTGGCTTCCTCATTCGTAATTGGCTCGCAGGTATAGTCGGTAGGCTGGCCGCTCTTGGTCAGGTTGGTGCTGGCTTCGTCTGGCTGCCCGGAGCCCACGTAGGGATTGGTGGCCAGGTTGCGCGAGGGTAGCCAGCTGCCGCCGGTGTTGGCCAGCACCTCCCGCATTTCCTTGTAGATGGTCAGGAACCGCGCAAAGTGGGAGGGGCCTGATTCGTCGGCGGCCACGTGGGGTGCTTCGCCCTGCTCCGATATAGCCAGCAGCGCGTTGTAGGCATCATCCCGCGACAGCAGGGGCATCACCAGCACATCGGGAGTGCCCGGCGGGTTGCCCCCGGTGGTGTTGCCCCGGTTGCCGCCCGTGTAGCCCCGGCCCCACTCGTCAAATTTCGCCTGGTAGGGGTAGGTTTTCGACTGAAAAACCTCGTCGCTAATTAAGTCTGGGTCCTGAATAAGCTGCAGAATGACAGTGAATAAGGTCCCAACCCGGTGCGGATCGGCGGTTACCTGCTGCATCTTTTCCTTAATTTCCCGCGCAATCGGGTCGTCGCTGTCAATCCAGCCTTCCGGCGACTCCGCAAAAACGTACTTGGCCAGCGAGTCGAGCGTGAGGGGTTGCAGCGTAAAAGGGAAGGGGTAGAATGGCGTATCCCAGGGGTAATCGTCGCGGGCGAAGTTCAGCGGCGCGCCAATCAGGCGCAGCACATTCTGACAGGAAATGAAGTGACCCATTTCCTCTTTCGCAATGCCCAGGATAACCTCCTGCCACCGCCGGACCCGGTCGCGGTACTGCTCCGGCACCTGCTCGCCGCCGATGCTGTAGGCGGCGTAGAGGTACTGCACCATCAGGCCATGCTCGATTTCAGCGTTGATGTGGAGCAGGAACCCCAGGTACCCCTTGCCGGTGAGCTCGCGCGGAATGACGGGCTTGGCCGGGGCCGCTGCTTCTGTGGTAGTGGGGGCGGCAAGCAGAGCCTCGGCTCCTGGCGCCAGGGCTCTGGCAGCGCGTAGCTGAACAGCTTCCCGGTGGGTTTTTTCGGCGATACTGAAGATTGGCTCCAGATAGCGGGCAATATTACCTTGCATAATGAAGAGAGTAGGATAAGACTAACTGGTCGTAAGTAGCAATAAAAATTGTTATATAACTATATAAAACAACGAGTTGTAGTTTTTTGCCGGCCTTGCGGATTTCTTCCGCCTAGGTCGGGCTTTGCTCGTGGCTCAACTGATAGAACCGTCTGTAATTCAATAGAAAGGGCCGCCCGATAATACGGACGGCCCTTTCGGCGCAGGTAAGCTATTGTAGCAACTAAGCCTTGCGTGGCAGCTTTTTCAGGAAGGTGGCTATGGCTTGGTTAAACTCCGTGGGGCTTTCGATGAGGGCGTAGTGCCGACCGGGCACGAGGGCTACCTGCTGGTTGGGGAAGCGAAAGGACTTGTAGTGGTCGGGGCCCACCATGTAGTCGTCCTGGCCCGAAACCACCAGCACCGGCATCGTCAGCTTGGCCGTGGCGGGCGTCAGATCCTGTACGTAGCCCTGAATGGCCGGGCCCTGGAACAGCGTAGTGGCAAAGTCGCGGTTGGTGGGCACGCCCTTCATAGCCCGGCTCAGGCGGGCCGGCGTCGAGTCGTTGGCATACATAAACTTGTTCATCAGGCCCTGCTGGCCCAGCATACCCATCACCATACCGAAGCGTTGGGGCAACGGGGCGTTGGGGTCCATGGGAGGGCGGCTGGCGGCGGGCAGCAGCTGGTAGCCGTTGGTAGCGGTGCTTTCCATGGAAGCCGGCAGGTTCAGAATGCTGTTGACCAGCACCAAGCCCTGCACCCGCTCGGGATATTTGCTGGCGTAGGCCGTGGCAATGATGCCCCCGAAGGAGTGCGACATCACCACCCATTTTTCCAGCTGCAACTGCTGGCGCACGTCTTCCAGGTCCTGCACAAGCCGGTCGATGACGTAGTTCTTGTTCGGGTCACTGGCCGAGCGGCCGCTACCGCGCTGGTCGAGGTAAATCATCTGGAAGTTCTGCTCCAGCGTTTTGCCAGCCAGTGCTTCGATGCCGTAGCTGCCCGAGCCGGGGCCGCCGTGTACAAACACGCAAGGCAAGCCTTTGCCGGCTACTTTGGTGTAGAGCTTCACACCATCGGTTGTCGTCATGGTAGGCGTACCGTTGGCCAGGGGCGTGGCTTTGCGCTGGGCCACGGCCAGCTGGGCAGTAGAAAAAGCCAGCAGCAGGCCCAGCAGCCAAGTAGAAAAACGGGGCAGACGAAGAACAGAATCCATAAGATAAAGCAGGTTAAAAGTAGATTTGAGCGGAAGATAGAAATTCCGCTGCCGCTAGCTACTCCATTGGCGGCTTTATCGGATATCCATGGGGAAAGGGGCAGCAGCTGCTCGGGGTTGCAAAGGTTGCCTTCGGGATTATCGGCCCAGTTGTAATGCCCGGCTACGGGCGTGGGCACTGCCGGGCCGCCGGAACGAAAAAAGGCGCTCCATGTGCTATGGAGCGCCTTTTAAGCTGCTAAAACGAAGCTGCGGAATTACCAGATTTTGGCCCGCTCGTTGGCGGCGCGTACCATTTTGGCATCTTCCTTACAGCCGAACGCCTCGTAGAACTGGGGCATGTTCATCAGGGGGCCGTTGGTGCGATACTGGGCCGGGGAGTGCGGGTCGGTGAGCACCTGCTGGCGCAGGTATTCGGGCCGGGCGTTGGTGCGCCAGATCTGGGCCCAGCTCAGGAAAAAGCGCTGCTCGGGCGTGAAGCCGTCGTAGTTGGGGCGCGGGTTGGAGCCGTATTTCTTCTCCAGCTGCTTTTCCAGAGCCGAATAAGCCAGGGCCAAGCCGCCGAAGTCGGCCAGGTTTTCGCCCATCGTGAGCTTGCCGTTTACGAACACCGAGTCGAGCGGGGAGAAGGCCGAGTACTGGGCGCCCACCATGTCGGCGCGCTTCGTGAAGTTGTCGGCGTCTTCCTTGGTCCACCAGTCGCGCAGGTTGCCTTCGGCATCCGACTGCCGGCCTTTGTCGTCGAAGCCGTGGGTGATTTCGTGGCCGATAACGGCCCCCATGCCACCGTAGTTTACCGCGTCGTCGGCCTTGGGGTCGAAGAAGGGTGGCTGCATGATGCCGGCCGGAAACACGATTTCGTTTAGTGACGAGTTGTAGTAGGCATTCACCGTTGGCGGCGTCATGCCCCATTCGCCCCGGTCAATGGGCTTGCCGAATTTTTGGGCGTCGTCTTTGTATTCCCAGATCCGAGCCGCCATTACGTTCTGCAGGTACGACTCGCGCGACATATTCAGGGCCGAGTAGTCCTTCCACTTGTCGGGGTAGCCGATTTTAACGGTAAACGAGTTCAGCTTTTTCAGGGCTTCGGTCTTGGTCGCGGCACTCATCCAGTCGAGCTGCTGAATATGCTCGGCCATCGAGGCCTTGATGTTGTTCACCATTTCCAGGGCCTTCTGCTTGGTTTCGGGCGTGAAGGCCTTGTCCACGTAGAGTTGGCCGAAAGCTTCGCCCAGCGTGCCGTCGGTCGAGCGGAGCATACGCTTCCAGCGGGGCTGCTGCTGCTTGGCGCCGCTCAACACTTGGCTGAAGCGGAACGCTTCGTCGCTGTAAGCCTTGGGCAAAGCTGAGGCCGTGGAGTTGACAAGGTGCCAGCGCAGGTAGGTTTTCCAGTCGCCCACCGGCTCAGCTTTCAGGGCGGTGCTGGCTTCCTTCAGGAAGTCGGGCTGGCCCACAATTACCTCTTTGGCCGAACCCAGACCCAGTTGCTGGAGCAGGCCCGTTACGCCCAGGTTGGGAAATTGCTGGCTGGCCTGGGCCACCGTCATCTTGTTGTAGTTGGCGTAGGGGTCACGCAGGGCTACGCGGTCCTTGGAGGCCTTGGCTAGGCGCGTTTCCAGGCGCACTACGGTGGCCGCATTCTTGGCCGCGGCGGCTTCGGTGTCGCCGAGCTGCCGGAACATGTTGGTCAGGTAGGTAACGTAGGCCGTGCGTACCTGCTTCGAGCGGGCATCGTCCTTGAGGTAATAGTCACGGTCGGGCAGGGAGAGGCCGCCCTGCATCATGTACACGGCGTACTCGGTGCTTTTCTTGCGGTCCTGGGCCACGCCCACGCCCAGCACCGAGCGGGTTTGGAGCATCTGCTGGCGGGCCAGGGCGGTTTGCAGCCCTTTCAAATCCTTGATGGCGGCAATGCGGTCCAGCTCGGGCTTGAGGTATTTCAGGCCGGCCTTTTCAATGGCGGCCGAGTCCATGGCTGAGGCGTAGAAGTCGCCTACTTTCTGCAGGTTGGTACCCTTGGCGGCAGTGCGGTTGGCGGCGGCATCGTCCAGAATCTGCCGCATCACGGCTTCGTTCTGGTTGATGAGCGTGTTCCAGGAGCTCCAGCGCGACTCGGCGGCCGGAATCGGGTTGTTCTTGAGCCAGGTGCCCGAGGCGTACTGGAAGAAATTGTCGCAGGCCGACACCGACTTATCGATGTTGTTCACGTCGAGGCCCACGCCGGGAATGGAGGGCTGAGCGGCTGGCGCGGCGGCTACGGCGGTAGTGGCCGCCGCGGTAGTGGTAGCCGTAGTGGCGGTGCTGCTGGCGGCGCAGCCGGCCAGCGTGAGGCCGGCGGCAGCTCCAACGGCGAGCAGGAGTTGATTTTTATTGGTCATTATGGGAGTAAAAGTGGGAAGCAGAAAAAGGGCGGAACCCGATGCACCGACAACCTGCCGGGCGGTCTGGTTCCGCTGAGGAAAGGTAGCGGGTGATTTTGAGCGGCGCAATTACCAGATTTTGGCCCGGTCGTCGTCGGCCCGCACCATCTTCTGCCCGGGCTGGCAGCCAAAGGCTTCGTAGAACTGGGGCATGTTCATCAGCGGGCCGATGGTGCGGTACTGGTCGGGGGAGTGGGGGTCGGTCAGGATCTGCTGGCGCAGGGCTTCGGGCCGGATGTTGGAGCGCCGCAGCTGGGCCCAGCTCAGGAAAAAGCGCTGCTCGGGCGTGAAGCCGTCAATCAGCGGCCGTTTGCCCACGCCGTACTGCTTGTCGAGCTGCTTCTGTAGGGCCTTGTAAACCACAGTCAACCCGGCGAAATCAGCCAGGTTTTCGCCCATCGTGAGCTTGCCGTTCACAAATACCGAGTCGAGCGGGGAGAAGGCCGAGTACTGGCGGCCGACCACGGCGGCGCGCTTCGTGAATTCGGCCGCGTCGGAGGGCGTCCACCAGTCGCGCAGGTTGCCGGCCGCGTCGTACTGCCGGCCCTGGTCGTCGAAGCCGTGGGTCATTTCGTGGCCCATTACCCCACCGATGGCGCCGTAGTTTACTGCGTCGTCGGCGTTGGGGTCGAAGAAAGGTGGTTGGAGGTAGCCGGCCGGAAACACGATTTCGTTCATCGGCGGGTTATAGTAGGCGTTAATTGTGGGCGGCGTCATGCCCCACTCGTTCCGGTCGATGGGCCCGCCGTACTTTTTCAGGTCCTGGCGGTAGTCCCACTCCCGGGCGGCCAGCAGGTTGCGCACCAACGACTCCCGCGAGATTTTCAGGGCCGAATAGTCTTTCCACTTGTCGGGGTAGCCGATTTTCACCTTCAGCGCGTTGAGTTTTTTCAGCGCTTCGGCCTTGGTGGGTTCACTCATCCAGGTATTGGTTTGGATGTGCTCGGCCATCGAGGCCTTGATGTTGGCCAGCATGTCGAGGGCCTTTTGCTTGGCGGCCGGCGAAAAGGCCTTATCGACGTAGAGCTGGCCGAAGGCCTCGCCCAGGGTGCCGTCGGTAGCGGCCAGCATCCGCTTCCAGCGGGTGAGCTGCTGCTTGGTGCCGGCCAGGATCTGGTTGTAGCGGAAGGTTTCTTCCACGTAGGCCTTGGGCAGCCCCGCCGATACCGAGCGGACCAGGTGCCAGCGTAGGTAGGTTTTCAGGTCGCCCACGGGCTCGGTCTGCAGCACTTTGTCCAGTTCCTCGAAGAAAGCCGGCTGACCCACGTTCACCTCCTTGGCCGCGCCCAGCTGCAGGGCGCTCAGCAGCCGCTGCGGGTTCAGGGTGGGGTAGCGCTTCTGCAGCTCGGCTACGGTGAGCTTGTTGTAGTTGGCCTGCGGGTCGCGCAATTCCACGGGGGCGCGGGAGGCTTTGGCCAGGCGGGTTTCAATGCGCTCCACGGCCGCCGCATTTTTCTGGGCCGTGGCCTGGTCGTCGCCTAGCAGCCCAAACATATTGGTCAGGTATTTCCGGTAGGCCCCGCGGATGGCTTCGGTGCGGGCATCCTGCTTGAAGTAGTAGTCGCGGTTGGGCAGGGTGATGCCGCCCTGGTTGAAGCCAATGGTATACTGGGTCGACTTCTTTTCGTCCACTTCTACCCCGGCCCGGAAGAAGGAGCCGGTCTGCAGGAATTTCTGCCGGATAATCTCATCCTGCACGCCTTTCAGGTCCTTAATGGCCGCAATTCGGTCCAGCTCGGGTTTCAGGGGCGTAATACCGGCCTTTTCAATGGCCACGGTGTCCATGGCCGCCGCGTAGAAGTCGCCTACTTTCTGCAGGTTCGAGCCTTTGGCGGCGCTGCGGTTGGCAGCGGCTTCGTCCAGAATCTGGCGCAGCTGCAGCTGAATACGGTCACTGAGCAGGTTGCGCGGACCCCAGCGGCTAGCGTAGGAGGGCACGGGGTTGTTCTTGAGCCAGTTGCCACCCGAAAACCGATAGAAATCCTCGCAGGGTGCCACCGACCGGTCGAGGTCGGCGAGGTTGATGCCCACGCCCTCCTGGGCAGTGGTGGCGGAGCCCGTAGTAGTGGGCGCTAACGAGGCCGTAGCCGTAGGGGCTGGTGTGGGAGTGGCGGCCGTTTGGGGCGTCTGGCTGCTGGTAGCGCAACCGGTGGCCAATGCCAGGCCGGCGGCCACCGCGCAGGCCTGGAGAGTAGTACGTTTGGTCATGCTGAGAACATGCAGGTTGGGGAGTTGGCCCAAAGACCAGCATTGGCGGGCGGGGCTGCATTGGCCCAGCTTATCTTTGCGCGCGCACTCTATATATAAGGTGCCCAATTATCAACTGCCCTATGCACGTCATCGACAAAGTGGCCTGGCTGCATCTGCACCAGGGCAAGGTGCTCAGCACCAGAAGCCACGGCAAAAACCGTTACTACTTTCCCGGCGGCAAGCGGGAGCCCGGCGAAACCGATGCCCAAACCCTGATCCGAGAAATCCGGGAGGAGCTAACGGTGGAGCTGGAGCCCGGCAGCCTGCGCTATATCGGGACGTTCGAGGCTCAGGCCCACGGCCACGCCGCCGGGGTGCTGGTCCGGATGATTTGCTACGCGGCCCGGTACGAGGGCGTGCTGCAGCCCGCCGCCGAAATTGCGGAAGTGGTCTGGCTCACCTACCAGCACCGGCCCCAGGTGTCGCCCGTCGACCAACTAATTTTCGACTGGCTGCAGGCGCAGGGCCAATTGGCTGATTAGGGTCAGGGCCCACCCTAAAATAACGTCCTGCTGCGCTTGCCGAAGCATCTATACTGCACCGGTAAAATCAGTTACCATTGCGGGAGAGATGCTTCGGCAAGCGCAGCAGGACCGTTTTATATTTAGCCTTAATTGCCAAGCGCACCTACTTCTTCGCGCGCTTCGCCCGGGCGTACTGATCGGGCCAGGCCACGTCCACGCCCAGCTCCTGGGCCGCGTGCAGCGGGAAGTACGGGTCGCGCAGCATTTCGCGGGCCAGCAGCACCAGGTCGGCCTGGCCGCTGGCAATGATGGCCTCGGCCTGGGCCGCGTTGGTGATAATGCCCACGGCCCCGGTCAGGATGTCGGCTTCCTGGCGGATTTTTTCGGCAAACTGCACCTGGTAGCCCGGGCCCACCGGAATATCAGCGGTAGGCACGTTGCCGCCGGTCGAGCAGTCAATCAGATCCACGCCCCGGTCTTTGAGAATGGCGGCCAGCGCCACCGAGTCGGCGGGCGTCCAGCCGCCCTCGGTCCAGTCGGTGGCCGAGATGCGCACAAACAGCGGGTACTCGGCCGGCCACTCGGCGCGGGTAGCTTCCACTACCTGCAGCAGCAGCCGGATGCGGTTGTCGAACGAGCCACCGTAGCTGTCGGTGCGGGCGTTGCTCAGCGGCGACAGAAACTCCTGGAGCAAGTAGCCGTGGGCTGCGTGTATCTCAACCACCTGAAAGCCAGCAGCCAAAGCCCGTAGCGTAGCCGCCCGGAAGTCGGCAATTACCCTGTCGATACCGGTCTGGTCCAGCTCCGTGGGGGCGGGTTGGCCGGCGTGAAAGGGAATGGCGCTGGGCGCTACTGTTTGCCAGCCGCCTTCCGCTTCGGGCACGATGCCGCTGCCTTTCCAGGACGTGTAGGTGCTGGCTTTGCGGCCGGCGTGGGCCAGCTGAATGCCCGCCACCGCGCCGTGCTCGGCCAGAAACGTGGTAATGCGCTTGAGGCCCGGCAGGTGCTCGTCGTGCCAGATGCCCAGGTCGTCGGGGGTGATGCGGCCCTCCGGCGACACGGCCGCCGCCTCGGTAATAATCAGGCCCGCGCCGCCCACGGCCCGGCTGCCCAGGTGTACCACGTGCCAGTCGTTGACAAACCCATCGATGCTGCTGTACATGCACATGGGCGACACGGTAATGCGGTTTTTAATCGTGAGGCCGCGAATGGTAAGCGGGGTGAACAGGCTGGACATAGGTAGAAGGGAAGGTATAATGGACGAACGTAAGTAAGCTAAACTACCACCGGCCAGCCAGGGTTTTGCCGCGCTAGCGGCCTACTCGACAATCACGCCGTATTTGCCCACCAGCCCGAGCAGGCCGGGCAGCGTGAAGCGGGCCTTGGTAAGCGTGTTGCCGTCGGGGTCGATGCTGAACTGGGAGGCGGTGGTGAAGTCGGCGGCCGTGAGCAGGGTATTGCGAAACACGGCGTTGAGCAGCGTGCAGTCCTGAAACACGGCTTCGGTGAGGTCGGCGCTGGTGAAGTCGGCCTCGGTGAGGGAGCAGCCCACGAATCGGGCGCCGCGCATCTTCTTGCCAAAAAACGAGGCGTAGTGCAGCTGGCAGCCCGTGAAATGGACCTCAAACAGAAAGTCGCGGCAGGCTGCAAACTGTAGGCCCGAGAGCTTGCAGTCGGTGAAGGCCACGTTCTGCAGGCCCGCGCCCGAGAGCTTGGCCGAGGCCAGGTTGCAGCGCTCAAACAGACAGTCGGTAAACCGAAAAGCGCCTAGGTTAGCCCCTGAAAAGTCGCCGCCCACGAAATGGCACTGCTCAAACTCCGTATCGGGGTGGGCGGCCAGCGTGCGGGCATCCCACTGCTCGAAGCGGTTTTCGGGGGCAAATACGGTGGACTTGCGTGAAGACTGGGCGGCGCGGCGTGGTTTCATGGCTGCTAGTAGAAAAAAGGGTAATTCAGGTTCCTAGCTGATAACAACTTACAGCTGGCGCTGCAGCCACGCAATAGCCGCACCTTCCTCCACAAACCGCTCCCCTAGAAATGGCTTGTCCTGAAAATAGGCCGCGGGTGGAAAGGCAGCGTCGGCATCCTGGTCGCGCAGCGTAACGGGGGCCAGCAGGTAGGCCAGGTAGGTGCGGGCGCCCAGGCGTGGCTGCAGCAGCGGCAGAAAGGTAGCGACCATCCATTGAGCCCCTTCCCGGTCGGTATTGAAGCGCCGCCGCCCATCGAGCAGCCAGTGCCGGCAGCGGTAGTGTGCCGCGTATTCGAGCAGCAGCAGGTAGCCCTGCTGCATTTCGGCCACCGTAATTAGCCGCTGCCACCGCACCACCAATATGCCCAGATCGGGGCGGTAGTCGATGGTTAGAAACTCGGGCGGCGGGGGCAGCATCATGGCGGGCTTTAAGCCGGTAAAGCTACGGCTCAGCTCTGCAATCCGGAACGGGCGGCCGGAATATTGCGGCGGGCCAGCAAAAAAACAGGCACGAGACAAAGCCCCGCGCCTGTAAACAAGCGGGTTGAGAGTTCAAACGCCCAACCACTACTTGCCCGGATCTGGCGCCGGAGCGCCGTATGTAGTACGCTTTATTGACGAAGACGCCGGCTCCGATACGCCCCACCTGCCCCTGAATTACTCTTGCCGTCGGCAGCTAAGACGAGCACAATATTCCTCACCGGCGTCTGCTTCCGCAATACCCACTTCTGGGTATTCTGCCGGCCGCACCAGAGGCCGAGCGAGCCTGCCGGGGCCGGCCTGTCGCCACGCCAGATGCGCTTATAGTTCTATTGGGCTGGGCTGGCCAAGAAGGCCGGCAATTGCCTTTGCCATTGCTAACCGTTGTTAGTCAGTTGGGTAGTCAGTGTTCAGGCTTGAAAAATTACAAGTTATTCTATTTAACGAATAACCATTTGTTCGGAATAATACAATAAACTTGTAGTTCAGTCGGAAGACTGAGCTGGCCTGAAATGGTCGGCTTAGCCTGTTACCTGCCAAGTTGGATTTGTGAAGAAATTACTGGCCCTGTTGCTGGGGCTGCTGGCTTTTCCTGCGCTAGCCCAAACCGGAGCCTCCACCCCGCAGCTCGCTCACTGCGACGCGGCCATCGAGCAATTTATGCAGCGCTGGAAAATTCCCGGTGCTTCCGTGGCTATCAGCCGGCAGGGCAAGCTGGTGTATAGCCGCGCCTTTGGCTACGCCGACCTGGCCCGTACCGTGCCCCTGCAGCCCTCTCACCTGCTGCGAGTAGCCAGCGTATCGAAGCCCGTGACGGCTACGGCCATTATGAAGCTGGTGGAAGAAGGGCGCATCGAGCTGAGCCACAAAGCCTTCGGGCCGGAGGGCTACCTACAGTCGGCCTACTACACCAGCGCCATTCACGACGAGCGGATCTACGACATTACAGTACAACAGCTGCTGGAGCACAGCGCCGGCTGGAACCGCAACAACGGCACCGACGGCTTCTCCACCTCCGACCCCATCGACTTCCCGCTGCACGTGGCCGATGCGTTGAGCGTACCCAACCCCGTTGGCGACTCCACGATGGTGCGCTTCCTGCTCACTAAAGGCCTCGATTTCCGGCCCGGGGCGCGGTTTGCCTATTCCAACGTGGGCTACCTGGTGCTGGGCAAGATTCTGGAAAAGGTAACCGGGCAGCCCTACGAAGCCTGGGTACAGCAGCACATTCTGGCTCCGGCCGGCATTCAGGAAGCCCACTTGGGCCACAACCTGCTGGCCGACAAAGCCGAGCGGGAAGCCGAATACTTCAGCAAAGACCACCGCGCCTCGTGCTACGGCACCGGCAAAAGCGTATCGGCCCCTTACGGCAGCTGGAACCTGGAGGCCATGAATGCCCACGGCGGCTGGCTGTTTACGGCCCGCGACTTGGTGCGCTTTCTGCTGGCCACCGACGGCAACCCCGCCCGCCCCGACGTGCTGGCGCCGGCCACCGTGGAGCTGATGCAGGAGCCCTCAGAAAATAACCGCCACTACGGCAAAGGCTGGATGGTGAGCAAAAAGGTGAACTGGCACACGGGCAGCCTCGACGGCACCGCCAGCTGCGTAGCCCAAACGGCCGACGGCTACACCTGGGCCATTCTGCTGAACGGCCGCGCCAACCCCAACCGCTTCTGGAACGACCTGGAAAAGCTGGGCTGGGAATGCGTGGAAGGTGTGACCGAGTGGCCCGCCCAGGATTTCTTTCCGCCCGACCAAAACGCGGCCCATCTGCGCGGTACCGCCGTGCAGCCCACCACCGCCACCCTGCGCTGGACCAACGGTAACGGCACTCGGCGCTTGGTGGTGCTCAAGGAAGGTAGCCCCGTCGAAAACCTGCCCCAGGATGGCACCAGCTACGCCGCCGATGCCAGCTATGGCCACGGCTCGGCGCTGGGCAAGGGCACCTTCGTGGTAGCCGCCGGTCCCGACAGCCTCGTGGCCCTGCGCAACCTGCTGCCCAACAAGACTTACTACGCCCGGGTGGTGGAGTATTTTCAGAATGAGGCCACCGGCCAGCAAGCCATGTACGCCCTGGATGGTAACCCTACCTGGCAGTTTCATACGCCGGCTGCGCCTTCACTACTGGCTAAGATGAGTCGGCCGGCCACCAAGAAAGCATCGGCGGCACGACACACCGGGAGAAAGACCAACGTGAGCAAAACACCCGCTAAAAAGCCGCTTCCGGCCCCAGCCACACCGGCCGCCGACGACCCCACCCACGTGTCGCAGTCGTACCTAGAGAAGCTGCGTACGTTGCTTAAGTGGTTTGCTAAAGCATAAGACCAAAAAACAGCGGAACAGAAGTAGCGGCTGTTTCTGGGATACTGCTGGTTACTGAAATAAAGGAAAAGTCCGGGCGGGGCGTGTACTTTGCACCTGCCGGCCGCCGGGCCGTACACTGAGCCGTACACTGGCTTTTCCGCTTTCAGTTATGACCAAGATTCGCACGGGCCTGCTGGCCTACGGTATGTCGGGCAAGGTATTTCATGCCCCGTTTGTAGCCACCCACCCCGGTTTCGAGCTGGCCGCCGTAACGGAGCGCAGCCGCAAGGAAGCCCACGAGCACTACCCGCAGGTGAAAAGCTACGACAGCGTGGCCGAGCTGCTGGCCGACGACTCGCTGGAGCTGGTAGTGGTAAATACGCCCAGCAACACCCACGCCGACTTCACGCAGCAGGCGCTGCTGGCCGGCAAACACGTATTGCTGGAAAAGCCTGTGGCTACCTCGCCAGCCGAGGTGCGGGAGCTGTGGGCCCTGGCCCGGCAGCAGGGTCGGCATCTGCTGGCCTATCAGAACCGCCGCTGGGACAGTGACTTTCAGCAGGTGAAGCAGGTGGTGGAAAGCGGGCAGCTGGGCCAGCTCATCGAAGTCACGTTTCGGTACGACCGGTTCAAAACGGCGCTGAACCCTAAGCCTTTCAAGGAAACGCCCCTGCCCGGCAGCGGCCTGCTCTACGACCTGGGCCCTCACCTGCTCGACCAGGTTATCAGCCTGTTTGGGCAGCCGCTGAAGTCGCGCAAAACCACCGGCCGCTTCCGCGCCGGCACCCAGGTCGACGACTACTTTTCCATTCAGCTGCTGTATTCGGGCTTCACGGCTACGGTGGCATCGGGGCTGCTCATTGCCGATGCGCTGCCGGCTTTCGTGCTGCACGGCACGCAGGGCAGTTTCCGCAAGCACCGCAGCGACGTGCAGGAGGCTCAGCTCATCAGCGGCCTTTCGCCCCTGGCGCCCGGCTACGGCATCGAGCCCGCCGAACACGCCGGCAGCCTTACCCTGGCTGGGGCCAACGATGTGAAAACCACCACCGTACTGCCTTCTCTACCGGGCAATTACACCGGCCTGTTCGAAGCCGTGTACCAAACCATTCGCCACGACGCGCCTTACCCCATTCAGGAGGAGCAACTGGTGTGGCAGAACGAAATATTGGCCCAAACCGACGACGCCTGGATGTTGTAACGTAGCAAGAGTACTGCTGAAAGAACGTCATACGAAGTATCTCGCGTGCTAACGTTGTTGGGTACCGACAGTAAAACGACCGTCCTGCTTGAGCAAGCTCAGCAGGACGGTCGTTTTACTGTCGGTACGGCTTCTTACTCCCGGGGGCGGGCCAGCTTACTGGCCGGGTACTGCGGATTCAGCTCTTTTAGCGCATCGCGCAGGGTTTTGGCTACCACGTAGGCCTTGTACCAGTTTTGGTCGGCGGGCACCAGGTGCCAGGGGCAGCTGTCGGGGCTACAGTGCCGGAATACGTCTTCGTACATCTTGCGGTAGAGCGGCCACTGCCGGGCTTTATCCTGGTCGCCGGCTTCGTACTTCCACTGCTTGGCCGGGTCGCTGATGCGCTCCTGCAGCCGCTCGCGCTGCTCATCTTCCGATACGTGTAGGTAGAATTTGAGCACCGTGGTGCCGGCCTGCTGCAGTAGCTTTTCAAAGGCATTAATGGCCGCGAAGCGCCGCCGGGCTTCCTCAGTCGTTATCAGCTTGAGCACGCGGGTAATAAGCACATCCTCGTAGTGGGAGCGGTTGAACACCTGAATCATGCCGTGGCGCGGGGCGTGCATATGCACCCGCCACAGAAAATCGTGGGCCAGCTCCTCGGTAGTGGGCTCCTTAAACGAATGCACCCGCACGCCCTGCGGATTCAGCCCGCTGAACACGGTGCGGATCAGGCCGTCTTTGCCGCTGGCATCCATACCCTGCAGAATGATAAGCACGCTCTGCCGATTTTCGGCGTAGAGGCGGTCCTGCAGCTCCACTAGGTCCTGACGAATTCGGGCGGTTTCGCGCTTGGTTTCCTGCTTGTGCAGCTCGTGGGGTGCCCGACTAGGTAGTTTGCGCAAATTGAAGCGGGCGGCCGGCTTTTTCATGAGTTCGGGACGGGGAAAGTCAGGAGATGGAGACGTATACGTAGGTGGCAGCAGGGCGCCGGAAGTATCATCTTAGCAGGTAATTATGATATTTTTAGGGCCTGAAAAAAGCACTAAAAAACTGCTTTTTTAGTGAAACCCGGGAGAATTGGCCCGCCGTATAAAGCACGTTTTTTCTGTTCCACCATTTTAACTAACCACTACAATGGCTATCCAGAAATTTCAGGACAACCTCTCCGACATGATGCCCGCCTCCTTTAGCTCCATGTTGGACCGATTCTTCAACGACTCGCTGGCTTCCCGCGGCCGTCTGTCCAGCTTCTCTCCGCAGGTAGATGCCTACGAAACCGAGCGAGGGTACGAAATCGAAGCTGCTTTGCCCGGCATGAAAACCGAGGACATCAAGCTTGATTTTCAGCAGGGCCGCCTGACGATATCCGGGGAACGGCGTTTCCAGAACGAGCAGAATGAGCGGCGCTACCACGTGGTCGAAAGCTCGTTTGGGTCCTTCCACCGCTCCTTCCAGCTCCCCGATATTGTTGATCCGCAAAAGATTGAAGCCCGCTTTGAGCAAGGTGTACTACGCATCACCGTGCCCAAGGATGAGCAGAAAACCATGCGGCATCAAATTGAAATAAAGGCCGGCCAGGTCAACGCCGGACAACCCCAGGGCCAGATGTCGGAACGCGTGGGCCAAGGGGCTACCGACGTGCCGGTACAGAACATGGGCAACGAGCCGGAACGCACCGGCACTGGTACTCAGCCGGTCGGGCAGGAGCAGCGCGCCACTTACCAGACCAGCGCACAGGGACGGGCCAATAAAAACGGCCATCGAGCCAATGCGTAGCTGATGCTGAGTAGCTGATCGACAAAAAAGGCTCTCTTCCGAGGAGCCTTTTTTGTTGCCCGGTAAGGCACGCCCCCGCCGTTGGGCAAAAATGATAAAGCGTCAGATAACCTGCTGTAAACCCTGAAGAAGCACGATTTTAGGTGCCATTATGGCCGTAAAAGGTACTTGGGAGGCAACGTTGCCGGCCAATATGGCTTGAATGCTGCGTTTCGGCCGGGACCTTAGAGCTGGTACAGCATTTGTATTTATGCTCTCAACCAAGAAAGGAAAACCGCCATGAATCTGATTAGCCGAGAGTTTATTCGCAACATTGCCCCCCAGCTCGATTTGCTCAACACGTTGGGTGGCGGCACGGCGCAGGCAGCAGTGCGCGTAGATACCCGCGAGCAGGGCGTGGTCGTGCGGGTGGCTGTGCCGGCCGTAAGCCCCGAAAACTTCCACGTAGTGCTCGACAATAGCCGCCTGACGGTGTACTGCGAGTTCCGCCACCAGCCCGAGGATAAGCTGGCCGCTCCGCTGTTTGCCCATACCCTCGACCTGCCCGCTACCCTCGACCTGAGCCGTATCGACGCGGTGCATAAGGGCCACGAGCTGCAGGTGCGCATTCCGTTCAAGGATGCCGCCGCCCAGAAGCGCGAAATCGAAATCAAGCAGCGCTAGGAATCTGCTCCAGCTGCTTTGTATATATCGTCGGGGCCGACCGACGCCATTGTTCCACCTGGCCACTGCCTCCGCAGTGGCTTTTTTATTGCCCTGCTTCAGCCAAACAGCGGAATCAGCAGCACGAAACCCAGCAGCAGCGAGAGGTAAAACCAGCCCATCACCTGCCCACGGTAGCGCCGGGGCAGCCGGTTGCTGAGCACCAGCACGGCTCCTACTACCAACGCTAGGTGCAGCAGCAGAAACACCACGGTCTTCACCCAATTACTGACGATAGTATTCTCGGGCTGCATCTGGTCGGCCATGCCCAGGCCCGAGGTCAGGTACTTCAGCAGGTAATACGCGCCGGTTTCGAATGCAATGAATAGGAACAGGCCGACAAGGCGCGCCAGTGGTCCGGTTTTTTCGGTGATTTCAGCCATCGGGTCCCAAGCTACAAAAACAAGTCGGCCAGTGGAGCGCGCCACTGGCCGACGGCGGTTATCAGCTACGGATGGGAGCCGGAATACCTTCTTTCCCTTTCAAAGGTCATCATCCATCGTGCGGGGCCGGTGTTAAGGCAGCTTCCGACCCAGCACCTCTGCCGTGCGGGTTTTTATGTACAGATCTTCCACCTTGGTGCGGGCCCAAGGTGTGCGGCGCAGAAACGTGAGGCTCGACTTGATGCTGGGGTCTACCGCAAAACAGTTGACTTTGATGCGCTCATCGAGGCCGGGCCAGCCGTAATGGGCCACCAGGTATTCTAGTATCTGGGCTAGTTTGATACCGTGCAGCTCACGGATAAGATGGCCGGATTCGTCGCGGACGTCGGTAGGATCGGGGTGAGGCATAGGGAAAGCAAAAAGGAACTACAAAGGTGCTCAAAAGCCTGTGCATATACGAGCCATGCCCTTTCTTTGCCATTAGCAGGCTGGTTTTGGCCCCTGCCGGGCATCACTGGGCCCAAGATGTTCGTTACCTTTGGCATGGCCACTCTCATGAACCGACGTCCACGACCTACTTCCCGCCGCCGCGCCGCTTCGCCCTGGCGCCGCTACCTAGGCCTGGCTGTGCTGGCCTTGACCGTAGCGGCTCTGGCGACGTACCTGCGGTATCAGCGCCAAATTCACCGTTACGCCCGGCGGGCCTACGCCAGCTTCACGCTGGGCAGCCTCACGGGCCGTGAAAAAACGCCGCTGCTGGCCGGCTACACCGTGCACGGCATCGACGTATCGTCGTACCAGGGCATTATCGACTGGAAAACTGTGGCCGAGCACCAGGTGCGGTTTGCCTTCATCAAGGCCAGTGAGGGCGTTACGCTGCGCGATGCACGTTTCCGCCGCAACTGGCGCGAGGCCCGGGCGGCCGGTGTGTACCGAGGGGCTTACCACTATTTTCAGCCCAATTACGACGGGGCCAAGCAGGCCAACCTGTTTACGCGCACCGTGCCGCTTTCCCCCGGCGACCTGCCGCCCGTGCTCGACGTGGAAGCGCCCGAGTTTCATGATGTGGCCGTGATGCGGCGCGGCGTGGGCACCTGGCTGCGCCTCGTGGAGCGGCACTACGGCGTGCGGCCCATTCTGTATTCCAATTACAGCTTCTACAAGCGCCACCTGGCTGGGCACTTCGACGACTACCCACTCTGGCTGGCCCACTACGAGGTGGAAACCCCGGTATTGCCCCGCGAGAAGTGGATTATCTGGCAGCACAGCGACGAAGCCTACGTACCCGGCATCCGGGGTACCGTCGATTTTAACGTGTTTCAGGGCAACTTCCAAAGCCTGCTGGCCCTGCGTATTCCCGAAGCCAGCAAGAAGCCCCGACCCGGCACCAACTAACGATTCTGCTGATGACCGTATCCTTTTTTCGTGCCGTATCGGGCAGCCTGCTGGTTGCGGCGGCCCTGCTCAGCAGCTGCGGCGGCAGTAAAGATGCCTTTACCCAGTCGGGCGGCGCATCGTATTACGCCGACAAGTTCAACGGCCGCAAAACGGCCAGTGGCACCACCTACCGGCCCAACAAGCTCACGGCGGCCCACAACACGCTGCCCTTCGGCACGGTAGTAAAAGTGACTAATCCGCGCAACAAACGCTCGGTGAAAGTAACCGTAACCGACCGTGGTCCGCACGCCAAAGGCCGTATCATCGACCTTTCACGCAAGGCAGCTCGTAAAATTAACATCGTGGAGGCCGGCGTGGCCCCGGTGCAGCTGAAGGTGGTGAAAGCCGCCGGCAAGCGGTAAGCCTCCCCATCTTTTTTCACTTCAAACCGCTGTTGCTATATGCGCATCCGCAAAAAAGTAAAGTGGCTCCAGCCCGCTGAAGCCGACCGGTTTACGGCCCTGAGCGTCTTCGTAAAAGCGGCCGAAGCTCAGAGCTGGACCGAGGCCGAAATTCAGTTCGTCATCAATGAAATCGTGGAAGCCCGCGACGATAACGAAGTGCGGGAAATCCTGCTGGACTACACCCAGCGCTAAGCCCCAAAACCAAAACAAGCTCCGGCGCGCACGGCCCCGGAGCTTGTTTCATTATAAATAGCCGGTAAAAGGCTACTTGCGCTTGGCTTTCATTTTAGTTTTGCCCCCGCCGTTTTTGGCGGCCATCATCAGGCTATCCTGCTCGGCCTTCATGGCGGCCGTGGTGAGGCGGCCGCTGAGCGACATCATGTCGCCTTCCGTGAGCATTACGCTGCTACCGTCAGCCTTGGTTACGGTGCCATCGGCCATGATTTTGGTGCCGTTGGTCAGCGTGGTTGGCTCCGTCAGCGACATGGTGTGGCCCTGCTGGGTTACCAGCACTTTGCCGCCCTGCATCACTACGCCGTCCTTCATCGTAACGCCTTCCCGGACCACTACTTTTTCCTTGGGAGCTACTGCCCGGCGCGGGGCAACTTTGGTTTGAGCCTGCGCGGCGAAGCCTGCCACAGCCAGCCCGAGAGTCAGCAGAAATGAGAAACGGAGTTGCATACGCTAGTAAGTTGGGGTGAGAGAGGATTTCGACTGTTGTCAGTGGTGTAAAATACAAAAAGCCGGGTAAAGTTCCCGGCCGCTTTAAAGTAACCTCCGATGCATTCCCGGCGTTAGAAAAGTGTTTTTGCACTGCCAATGCATCTTTTTTAACTTAATTTAGACTCAACAGTATGACTACGTCTTCCAACTCAACGGATATATACGCCGAATTCCGCCAGCAAGTGAATATGACGGCCTCGGAGCTAGAGCAGTGGCTGGCCACGGCAGAGTCCAAATCGGTGGGGCAGGATGCCGGCGACGGAGAGAGCATCGGCCATAAATCCGGCCAGCATATTATTGCCATTCTACACAAGAAAAAAGCCGACCTTACCAGTGCCGATGAGGCCCACATGCACAAGGTCCATGCCTACATCAGCCGGCACCTGGCCCAAGGGCCACACGCCGATAAAGAACACTCGCGCTGGCGCTACTCACTCATGAACTGGGGCCACGACCCACTGAAAAAGTAGCTGAGTGCAGGTTGAATGAAAGGCTGCCTTGCCTTTGATCAACCCACACTTAGTCACTCATCCGCTCATTCATCAATGGATTACAAAGACTACTATAAGATTCTGGGGGTAGACAAAAATGCTACCACCGACCAGATCAAGAAGGCTTACCGCAAGCTAGCCCGCCAGCACCACCCCGACGTGAACCCCAACGACGCCCAGTCGGAGCAGAAGTTCAAGGAGGTAAACGAAGCCAACGAAGTACTCAGCGACGAAGAAAAGCGCCGCAAATACGACCAGCTGGGCGCCGACTGGCAGCGCTACCAGCAGGCCGGAGCTGGCCGCGGCAGTCAGCCGGGCGGCGGCGGCTTCGACTGGTCGCAATATGCCCAGCCGGGCGGCGGCTTCGGCGGGGGCGGCAGCAACGACCCATTCGGCGGGGCCGACTTCTCCGATTTCTTCAGCTCCATCTTTGGCGGCGCCAGCGGCCGGGCCGGGGGTAGCCCCCGCGCAGCCGCTGGCCAAGACTACCAGGCCGAGCTGGAGCTGACGCTGGAAGATGCCTACCAGGGCGGCCCCCGCACGCTCACGGTGAATGGCAAAAAGCTGCGCATCACCATTCAGCCCGGGGTAGAAGATGGCCAGACCATCCGGCTGCGCGACCAGGGCGCGCCCGGCCGCAACGGAGGTCCCAGCGGCTCACTCTACATTACCATCCGCCTCCAGCCCGACGCCCGCTACACCCGCACCGGCTCCGACCTGACGATGGACGTGCCCGTAAGCATCTATAAGGCGCTGCTGGGCGGAGAGCAGGTAGTCGATACGCTTTCCGGGCCGGTGAAGATTAAAATAAAGCCCGAAACGCCGAACGGCACCCGCCTGCGGCTGCGCGGCAAAGGGTTTCCGGTGTACCGGCAGGCCGGCCAGTTTGGCGACCTGTACCTACGCCTCACCCTGACGCTGCCCCAGCACCTGACCGACGAAGAAAAAGGCCTGATTCAACAGTTGGCCGCCCTCCGCAACGAAGCCTGACCCGTTATGGAAACCCACCTCATCACCATCACGCTGCGCGAATGCTCGGTCCAGTACGGCTTGAGCGAAGCCGATATCCGGGAGTTTATCGAGTTGGGGCTGCTCCGGCCGGCCGATACGCCCGAAGCCATTCTGGGCGAAACCGACCACCTGGCCCGCCTTGCCCGCCTGCACCACGACTTAGGCATGAGCAAAGAGGCCATCGACATCATCGTTGCTATGCGCCAGCGGCTTGTCACGCTCCAGGAGGCCCTGAACCGGCAAACCGCCCGCACTACCCAACTCGAACGGTACCTGCGCGGCTCCGGCCCCACCATCGACGCCGACTTGTAAGCGCTTACACCAGATCTACGGCCAGGGCCAGGGCGCAACCGGCCACTGTGGCGCCTAGTTTGGGCAGGTTCAGGTGGTGCTCGGGGCTGGTTTCAAACAGAATGGTAGTGGATACGTGCAGGAAGTTGCCAGCCACCAAACCCAGCAAGGCCGCGTACCAGCCGTCTTGTAGCAGCTCTTCCAGCACCACGTAATTGCTGACGATGATACCGGCTGGGCCGGCCAGCGCAAACACCACTAAGTACGGGAAAGCCCGCTTAAAGCTGTTGAGCCGTAGCAAGAGCGCCGCCATCAGGGCAAAAGCCGCCGGAATATGGTGCAGGGCAATGCCAGTCAGAATGGAGTAGAAGTTCTGGCCCACACCCGCTGCGTCTGGCGACTTCACTAATATGCTGCCTTCCAGAAATGAGTGTAGCACCAGCGAAAACAGCAGCAGAAAGGGCACCCGGCCGGCGTGGGAAGTGTGGTAATGCACGTGGCCGTGCTCCACGCCCTGCGAGAAAACCTCCAGCAGCAGCTGCCCAAAAAAGCCTGCCAACACGAAATAGCCAATGCGGTGGCTTAGAGCGGGAGCCAGGCTCAGGGCCTCCGGCAGCAGATGCATAATGGTGAGCGTGAATAGATAAGCCCCGCTGAATGCCAGCAGCGGCTTCATCCAGGTAGTACGTGCCGTTGGTACAAAGCGCGTCAGCCACCCCGCGCCCATCACGGTAAGAAACAACAGAAAAACGGCAATCCACATGGTTAATGTGCTAATGTGGGAAATGTGCTGATGTGCTAATAGGATGTGGTCAATGCGCCGAATGTGAGCAATGTGGGCAATGTGTTGTAATGACGCCCAACTACCTTTAGCACATTCTCCCCATTAGCACACCAGCACATTAATTTTCATTTCTTCAGAATAAAGATCATGCGGGGGCTGGTTTTCTCGGTGTAGGGCGCTAAGTGGTAGTCGCCCAGCACTTCGGCCAGCCTTAGCCCTGCCATCTGGAAGTATTCCTCAAACCGTTCCTGGCTCAGGGCCCGCACCCGCTCCTCGAAGTGCTGCGGCTGGCCCTCCCGGTCAGCAAAGCTTATTTCTTTGACAATAAAGTCGTTATCGAGGTGGCGGCGCAGTTGAAAGGTGATGCCATCCACCGTCTTTTCCTCCCGGGCCACCAGTTCACGCACGGTCAGCTCGGTATTCATAAAGTCGATAACCATCTTGCCGCCGGGGCGCAGCGCCGCCGCCGCCGAGCGTAGCGCTACTACGTTCTCGGTTTCGTTGGCGAAGTAGCCAAAGCTGGTAAACAGGTTGAATATGAAATCAAACGGGCCGTAGGGCAGTGGGTCGCGCATGTCGTGCACGTAGAAGCGCAGTTGTTCGGTGGCATACTGTCGCGCGTAGTCGATGCTTTCCGGCGACAGGTCTACCCCGGTTACGTCGTAGCCTTTCTCACTCAGGTAAATGGCGTGCCGGCCCTTGCCGCAGCCCAGGTCCAGCAGGCGGGTAGCCGGCTTGGGGTGCAGATGTACCAGTAGCTCGTCGATAAAGGCCTGAGCCTCGGAGTGGTTACGGTCCCGGTAGAGCAGATGGTAGTAGGGCGAATCGAACCAGGTACTAAACCATTCAGCAACAGGTTGTGGCATCAGGCAGGCAAAAGTGGGCGGAAAAGGAGCGGCACATCGGCCACTACGAAGAGACGCAGCGGCGTTATTTTGCAACAATGTTACAAAAAGCTGCCGACACTTGGGGCGCAGCCCGTCGCCAGTAGAATACATCGGCCCCAACATCAGCTACCCCGACCCAAAGGCAAAGGCAGCTGGCGCTGGGGCCAAACGATTTATAGTAAAGAGGTTTCTATTCCTCTTTCATCTTTTCAGCAGGCTTCTCGCTGTTGTCATGGGGCGTTTCGGCCGAAGCGGGGGCAGCTGCCTCCTTTTTGGTGCGGTCAGTCTCCTCGCCGTTGGCCGAAATGCCGTGCTCAGCAGTAGGATGACGGTCTTTCTCGAAGTCGGTGTGGGAGCTAACGGGCTCGGCAATGGCGCCGCCCTTAGCCTGGTGGGCTTCTTCCGCAGTGCCTTGGTCAAAGTTGTCGGTAGAGCGGGAGCCGGGCGCTACCTGGTCGAGCGATACTTTAGCTTCCGGACGCAGGTCCGAAGGTTCGCCGCTGCAGGCGTTCAGGGCCAGGCTGGCCACGGCCAAAGCGGAGAGCAGGAGGGTCTTAGTCATGTTCGTAAGAAGTTGAAATGCAAAGTAGATAGCCGGTAGCAAGCCGCAAGTCGGCCAATTACCTATGGCCCAGCCAGCGGTAGCCGAAATTACAGTACCGGCCGGGCGGGCGCAAAGTTACGCGGAAGTTGGGCTCGTCGGCGCGGCCGGCGCGGGAGATTGGGCCGGCAGCAGGTTTTTCCGGCGCAGCATCGAGTCAAACAGCTTGATATCGTTGGGCGAGTTGAAGATGCGCAGGGGCAGGTGCAGGAAAATCGGCACATTGAAGGTGCGCGCCATCCAGCCCTTGAAGCCTTGCAGCTCGTCGGCCGCGGCCGGGGGCTGCAGCCACAGCAGGTAGGCGTCGTCGTCGCGGCGGGCCTGCCCAATCATGTCCCAAGTGAGACCCATGCCTTTGGTTTCGCTCTGGCGCAGCACGATCTGGCGGTTGTCGATTTCGTAGTTCATACGCTCAAACAGCGCCTTGCTTTGCTCCATCTGGGCCACGCCCGTAATCTGGGCCGAACGCAGCAGCACAAACAGCAGCGTGAGCAGAAAAGCACCCAGCACCCACCACCACGAGGGCCAAATGAGGGCCGGCAGCAAACCAATAGCTAGTGGAATCAAGGCATACCACCATTCTTTCTTCCAGACCTGCGCCATGGCCATGCTCGTGTAAGTATCAGTGCTGAGCTGGTATTTTTTGGTTCGGATGGCCATGGGCGCGGGGCCCTGGGCCTGCTGCCGGTAGCTGCCGCGTTGGTTGGGTTGTTGCATTGGGGTAATGAGAAAATGTGTTTTGAATGTGGTGAATGTGAAAATGACGATGTGGATTCAGTTCGTAGAACACTCCACATTCAGCACATCTACCACATTCTTCACATTTGAAATTAAAACGCTTTCAGGCTCAGATCTAGGCTCTTAACCGAGTGAGTAAGCGCGCCTACCGAAATATAGTCGACGCCAGTGCCGGCTACTTCGGCAATGGTTTGCTCAGTAATGCCGCCCGAAGCTTCGGTTGGGCAGCGGCCGTCAACCAGGTTCACGGCCTCGCGCAGCAGGCTGGGCGCCATGTTGTCGAGCATAATCCGGTCGATGCCGCCAATGTCGAGCACCTGCTGCACTTCGGCCAGCGTGCGGGTTTCGACCACGATGGGCAACTGCCGGTTAGTGCGCTCTAGGTAAGCCTTGGTGGCTTCAATGGCCGGGCGGATGCCGCCGGCGTAGTCTACGTGGTTGTCTTTGAGGATGATACCGTCGAAAAGACCGTATCGGTGATTTACGCCGCCCCCGATAAGCACTGCCCACTTCTCGCAGATGCGGAAGTTGGGGGTGGTCTTGCGGGTGTCGAGCAGCTTGGCCTTGGTGCCGGCCATCAGGCTGGTGAGGTGGGCCGTGTAGGTGGCAATGGCGCTCATGCGCTGCATACAGTTGAGTACCAAGCGCTCAGCGGTCAGGATACTTTGGGAACGGCCTTCTACGATAAAGGCAATGTCGCCGTGTTTTACCCGGTCACCGTCGTTGAGGAGTTGCTCTACCTGCAGGTCGGCATCCACTTCCCGGAAAATAAGGTGGGCCAGCGCTACGCCCGCCAGCACACCTTCGCCTTTTACCAGCAGATGCGCCCGGTTGTGGGCTTCGGCCGGAATAGCCGCCAGGGAAGAATGGTCGCCGTCGCCGATATCCTCGGCCAGGGCCGTGCGAATAAAGGTGGTGAGAGCGTCGGGGGTGAGGTAGGGTGGAATTTGCACGGTGCAAAAATAGAAAAAGGCCCCGACTTGCGCCGGAGCCTTTCCTGGAATCCTCAAAAACAATTGGCCGCTTAATGGGTATCGTAGGGAAGCAGTAAGTGGCTTTTTTTCAAATTCTTAGCGCTTCGGAGCCAGTCAGCGGACTATTCCTTGGTAAAATCGATGGTGTCGATGACCAAATTGCCTTGGGCCGACTTCATCTTGACGAACATCCGGTAGGCACCGGTTTTGCTCACGTACTTGCCAACCGCGTAGGGCGTTCCTTCGTTACTACCACCGTAGTGCACAAAGTCGAAACCGGCGGGAGAATTCTTGGCGAAGAAGTCTTTCATCACGAATTCAGCCTGCGTCGAGCTATAGCTCTGCTTGTCACCGTCAAAGCTCAATTCCACCGTCGAGCCAAAATACTGGGAAAGTTCTCGGGAAGAGCCGCTCCGGATGGCATTGCGCACCGGGGCGAAGGCCTCACCCTGCGCCAGTACCGTTACGGAGAGTAACAAGAACCAAACGACGGTAATAACCTGGAATATGTTGCGTTTCATACTAGAGTAGGGAATGTATCATGCTGTTCGCTAAAACTATGCCAAGTAGGCATTGTCCATAAAATGTCCCCACAGCCAGCCGCCACGGCTCCAAGGTAATCCAAACCAACAAAATGTGCGCGTTCCGAGTGGTGCGCTTATCTTTGCAGCTATGAATAAACAGGTATTGCTGGTAATCTTGGACGGGTGGGGCTTGGCTCAGAATAAGGACGTATCGGCTATAGACAAAGCCAATACTCCATTTGTTGATTCCCTGTTTCAACGTTTTCCGCACAGCAAGCTACAGGCCTCCGGCGAAGCCGTGGGTTTGCCCGATGGGCAGATGGGCAATTCGGAAGTGGGCCACATGAATATCGGGGCCGGCCGGGTAGTGTACCAGGATCTGGTGCGCATCAACAAATCCATTCGGGAGCGGAAGCTGGGCGCTATGCCCGCGCTGGAAAAGGCCTTCGAGTATGCCCGCACCACGGGCCGCAACCTGCACTATATCGGGCTGCTGTCGGATGGGGGCGTACATTCCCACATCGAGCACCTGAAAGCCCTTTGCACCCTGGCCCACGACGCCGACGTGCATAAGGTCTTCATTCACGCCTTCACCGACGGCCGCGACACTGACCCCAAAGGTGGCGTGAACTATGTGAATGACCTGGAGCAGAGCTTAGCCCGCAGCGGCGCCAAAATTGCCTCGGTGGTGGGCCGCTACTACGCCATGGACCGCGACAACCGCTGGGAACGGGTGAAAATAGCCTACGACCTACTGGTAAACGGCAAGGGCGCGCCTTCCCAGAACCTGATTCAGAGCATGCTCGACTCCTACAAGGACGGCGTGACGGATGAGTTTCTGATGCCGATTGTGAAGGTGGGCGCCGACGGACAGCCGCTGGCCACCATCCAGGAAGGCGACGTGGTCATTTGCTTCAACTTCCGCACCGACCGGGGCCGGGAAATTACGCAGGCCCTAACCCAGCAGGATTTCCACGCCTTCAACATGCACCGGCTAAACCTGCACTACCTGACGATGACCAACTACGACGCCACGTTCGTGGGCGTCACCCCGATTTTTGAGAAGGATAACCTCGAAAATACACTGGGCGCAGTGCTGGAAGCCAACGGTAAAAAGCAGATCCGGATTGCCGAAACCGAAAAGTACCCGCACGTCACGTTCTTCTTTTCGGGCGGCCGGGAAGTGGAGTTCAACGGGGAAACTCGCCTGATGCGTGCCTCGCCCAAAGTGGCCACCTACGATTTGCAGCCCGAAATGAGTGCCTACGAGCTGCGCGACGCGCTGGTGCCCGAGCTGCAAGCTAAGTCGGCCGATTTTGTGGTACTCAACTTCGCCAACCCCGACATGGTGGGCCACACCGGCGTGTTTGAGGCCGCCGTGAAGGCGGTGGAAACTGTGGATGCCTGCACCCGCGACGTGGTAACGGCCGCGCTGGAAAGCAACTACGCCTGCATCGTTATTGCCGACCACGGCAACGCCGACATGATGATTAACCCCGACGGCACACCAAATACAGCTCACACCACTAATCTGGTGCCCTGCATCCTGGCCGATACTGACTTCCGGGGCACGCTGGCTGATGGCAAGCTGGGCGACATTGCGCCAACCGTGCTGGCGCTGATGGGCCTGCCCCAGCCCGCCGATATGACCGGCGTTTCACTGCTGCAACCCACTGGCATTGCTACTCCCACGAATGCGTAGAGCATTTTGGGCCGCCGCCTTCCTGCTCCTGACTACGGCCTGTAGCCAGGAGCAAGAGGCTGTCCGTACTGGCCAGCCCGTGCGCAAGCCGCTGTATTTCGACGTGAAAGGCTTTCTGGACCAGCAGACAAAGCTGCTCACTGATCAGCAGCCGGCCGTGGAAAAGCAAGTGGCCCTGCGCGACGGAAAGATGGAAACCACGCGGGTAGAAAAGGTTGATTGGAGCAAGGAGCTGCAGATTTTCTACCAAGCCGATATTAACAAGCCCGCCCTGCGCGGCGCCTATGATTCATTGGCTGCCCCAACCGGTGACACGATAGCCATTGGTAAGGTGTACCGCCGAAAAGTTGGTATCGAGAACATCGTAGACCAGCTGCGGGTGACGCAAAACGATACCAAAGACGGGACTATTGAGGCCGTGCTGACGCAGGATAATCCATTGTTTTTCTCGCGCAAAACCCTAACACTACAGTATCAGAATGGGCTGCTGAGCAGCTATGAAGTGCGGGGCGTGCAGAAGCTGGTGATGTTCGACACACTGCGTTATTCAGCCACGGTGCGGGTGTTAACGCGGTAAAAGCAGGCAATGGTCTGGCTCGGTCAACTCCTGACAGCTAACTATAATGGGTACGCCCTGGTAGCTCCACTGTTACTGCTTGTGGGAAAGCGACAATGGCTGACTCAGAAGGCGCATCTGTTGCCCCTGCTGAATCTATTATTGGCACTAGATGGTCTGCTGGGAGCTGTTTTGCTCTGCTATTCCCTTTTCTCAGCTTACACTGCCTCGGATGAATCTGAGTGGTTCGCCCTTGCAAACCGCTACACAGGCCCTTACTGGTGGGCGACGCTATTATACTGGCTGCCGCTACTATTGGCGCAGCTGTTTTGGCAAAGGCGGTTTCGAGGCAGCCGGCTGGTAATGGTGCTGATTATAGTGCTTATGTGGGCTATCCGGGCGGCTCCTTTTCTGCCGTTGCTGTGTGCCGGTTGCCTACCCAGTGTCGGGGTGCTGTTTACACCACCACACGTTTTGCTGCTGGAAATCCTGGGGTACTGTGCCGTGGTGTTGGGCCTGAACCAATGGCGGTTGAGTCGCCAGCAACATTAGTCCAGATACGGCTCCACGCGGGCTACGGCGGGTTTGCCTTCCGAGAAGGTAGCCGACACATTATTGGCCCGCTCCGTGTCGCGAATCTGCATTTTGATGCAAGAGCCACCATTTTGCCGGGCCGAAGCATCCAGGGTCACGCGAAGGCGCTGGCCGTAGGCAGGGCGGAAGTTGGTAATGACAGCCCGCCGCAACAGGCGCTGCTCGGGCATGCAATAGAACTCGAACTGGTTGCCTTGATGCTGTAGCGTCAGAATGGTGTCGGTCTGGCCTTTCTCGTGCACGTTGGCAAACGGCTTACGCGAAACCACTTTGGCCCCCGCGCTCAGCAGCTCGGCCACAGTGGGCTCGGTGCCGAAAGGCTGCCCGGCCAGCGTGTCGTTGGTGGTAATGCAGGAGGCTTTGGCTACGGGCTTAGCCACCGGGGCTTTTCGTCGGGCAGGAGTCGGGGGCGCGGTTTGCGCTTTAGCCACCGCCGTATCGTCGCTGTGGCACGCGCCCAAGCCCAACGCCGCGTATACGGCCAGGGTCGTTACCAGTTTGGCGGAAGAAAGTACGGCGGCAGAAAACATAGCGCGACAAGGGCCTTTTCTGCCTCTTACGCAAATAGATGCCGCCCGGCCTGCTACGCGCGGGGTTTATTTTCGGGGTCCGGCTAACCCTCGGTGCCCATCAGCGTGGCCACTATCCAGCGGCGGCCGCCGTGGTTGCGGTGCTCCCCCAAGTAGATTCCCTGCCAGGTGCCCAGGGCCAGTTCGCCATTGGTAATCGGGATAGAAATGGAGGTGCCCAGCATGGCGGCTTTCAGGTGGGCCGGCATATCGTCGGGGCCTTCCTGTGTGTGGTGGAAGTAGGGTGCATTCTCGGGCACGGCCCGGTTGAAATACTGCTCGAAGTCGTGCCGCACGGTGGGGTCGGCGTTTTCGTTGATGCTCAGGCTGGCCGAGGTATGCTGAATAAAGAAGTGAGCCGTCCCAATTTTTAGGCCTTCGAGCTCGGGTAATTCGGCCACCAGCAAGTCGGTGATGAGGTGGAAGCCGCGGCGCACGGCCGGCATCCGCAGACGTTTCTGAATCCAGATCATAGCAGTAGCAGGCTAGTCGCGGCGCTCGTAGGCACCAGGGTCGGGCGTGGCCGGGTTGCGGGGCCGGTTGAGCATATCCACCGCCACACCGAAGGGCTGGGCCTTGTCGCGCACCAGCGAAAGGGTATCGAGGCTGTAGTCGAACTTATCGATAAACTGGCCGGCGGGCCGCTTGAACTTGGGCTCCACGTTGATCAGGTTACCGAAAACGCTGCCGGCAAAGTCCGTTTTATAGAGTTGGGTGCGCAATACGCTATTCTGAATGCTCAGGGCCGCATAGTCGCCGCCGTTTTTGAAAAACAGCTCATCCGGAATCGAGCCCCAGACAATGGAGTTGCGGATGGTGACCCGCATAAGCAGTGGCCCCGGCACCGTCTTCAGCACCGACTCGTTGGTAAACCAGAGCGACTCGGATTCGCGCCGGAACTTGGGCGTGAAGTTGGCAACGGTGCAAAAGTTGAGGTTAAACGTGCCGCCAGCCTGGCCTAGAATAGCATACTCGCCACAGTTGGTAAACAGGCAGTTGGTCAGATCAAACTCGCCGGCAATGCTCAGTACGCCCGCCCCGTCGAAAGTCTGGCCGCCGCTGGCAAAGGTGAGGCCGGCCCCAGAAATATTCTGGATAATGCTGTTGGCTACCGTCACCTTGGGCCGGGGCTGGCGGTTGGCGGGATTGTAGACGAGCAGGCCGAAGCTAGAATTCTTCAGTTCCGCGTAGCGGATAACGTTGTTGCGGCTGCTGGTTTCGTCGAACTGAATGCCGGCCCACTGGCCCGGAATGTCGTTGTAGAAGGGCTCCAGCCGGTCGCCGGAAAAGCGCACGATGTTACGGTCATCCGGCTTGATAGGGCCCGTAGGCGCAAAGTCGGGGTTTACCCGCAGCGTACCCTGCACAATGATGGCCGCCCCGGCGTGGGAGTACACCCGCGCGCCGGCTTCGATGGTAAGCACGCAGCCGGCCGGCACCAGTACCGAGCCGGGCAGCACGTGGGGCTTGTCGGCTCGCCACACTTCGCCGCAGGCCAGCACGCCCCGGTGGAAGGCGGCGGTACGGCCGTAGGCTACCAGCTCCACCTGCTGGTCGTTGCCGTTGGTTTTGAACCGGAGCTGGTCGGTGTTCAGAAAGGGCTTGTCTTCCGTTTGGGCCCCGGGGCCGAGCTTGGCCCGCACCAGCACCAGTACGCTGTCTTTGCCCCTGATTTCGACGTTATTGGCCACCGGTCCGGCGTCGCCGTTCACGATAATGGTATACTCTGATACGGCCGGGTTCAGCACGCTGATCTGCTCCACCTTCACGGCCCGGCTGTTGCGGTTATACACCCACAGGCGCTTAGTAACCGTGCCGACCTGGGCGAAAACCGTGTCGAACATCACCGTATCGGTCGAGAATTCGAGCTTGGCGCTTGGGTCAGTGGTAAAGACGTCTTCTTTCGGCTCGCAGCCCGGCAGCACGGTCAGCAGGCACGACAACACGAGCAGGCAGGGTAGCAGAAAGCGCATAGAAGGAATAGGGAGCAGGTTAAAAACGGGTCATCCTGAGCACAACGAAGGACCTTATGCCAGTGGAACTATTTGTTCTAGCGTGGTAAGGTCCTTCGCGGTGCTCAGGATGACAAACGGATGAGTCGGTTGCTTAGTACGTTACGCTTACGCCACGCCTTCCTGCAGACGCTCGGCGCTCTCGGCGATGCGCAGCTGCTCCACGAAGTCGTCGATGTTGCCTTCCATCACGCTGGCTAGGTTATACACCGTGTAGCCGATGCGGTGGTCCGTGACGCGGCCCTGGGGGTAGTTGTAGGTGCGGATTTTATCCGACCGGTCGCCGCCGCCAATCATGCTTTTGCGCTGGGCACCTTCGGCCTCATTCTTCTTGGCCAGTTCAATTTCGTAGATGCGCGAGCGAAGTACCTGCAGAGCCTTGTCGAAGTTTTTAAGCTGCGACTTCTGGTCCTGGCACTGGGCCACGAGGCCCGTGGGTAAGTGGGTGAGGCGCACGGCCGAGTAGGTCGTGTTTACCGACTGCCCACCGGGGCCCGACGACATAAACAGGTCCTTCCGAACGTCGTTCATGTCGATCTGCACATCCAGCTCTTCGGCCTCGGGCATCACCACAATAGAGGCTACCGAGGTGTGAATGCGGCCCTGGGTTTCGGTGGCCGGCACGCGCTGCACGCGGTGTACGCCGCTTTCAAACTTGAGCTTACCGTACACGTCCTCGCCTTTCACGGCCAGGATAATTTCCTTGTAGCCGCCCGACGTGCCTTCGGTGGCGTCCACGAGTTCCATTTTCCAGCCCATGCGCTCGGCAAAGCGCATGTACATACGCTGCAGGTCGCCGGCGAAAATGGCAGCCTCGTCGCCGCCGGCCCCGGCCCGGATTTCCATGATAACGTCCTTGGAATCGTTCGGGTCCTTGGGAATCAGCAGCTCCTTGATGATGGTTTCGAGGCGCTCCTGCTCGGGCAGCAGCGTTTCGAGCTCATCCTTAGCCATTTGGCGGAAGTCTTCGTCTTTTTCGGTCGCAATAACTTCGCGGGCCCCTTCGATATTGGAAAGCACCTGCTGATAATTCCGGTACTCGGTCACGATTTTGCCGAGGTCCTTGTATTCTTTATTCAAGGTCTTGTAGCGCTTCATGTCGCTCATGGCCTCGGGCTGCATCAGCTGCTCGTTTACGTCTTCGTAGCGCTGGCGAATGGCCTCCAGTTTATCTAGCATCTTGCCTTCAGGGAATTGTATTTGCAACTGCAAAGGTAAGCAAACAAACACGATGAACCCCGCCTAGCGTTCCGGGTGGCCAGTAGAATATAGTAGTAGCGCGAACTTTATGGTTCGCATGCCAAAACGACCTTGAATGGCGCGGGCTACGCAAACTACAACCGAAGGTCGGCGTAGCTAAAGTTCGCGCTACTGGTAAATATTCAAAACCAATGTTGGACGGGCCGGAATATTCACTACTTTGGGCCCACACTCGTATCTGAATGCCTAAGATTTTTCTGAGTCTTCCGTTTCACACTGCCCTGACTGTCACCTTCGCAGTCACGCCCACACGCATGGACATTACCCGCTAGCGGGCTGCCCATACCTCTCCCGTTTCTTTTCGAGTCAGCAGCCCGCCGCCCCCGCATTCTTCGGAATCCGGATGGACGAAGCGGGCTTTTTCATGTGCGTTCCAACCCCAATAGTTATGCAGGTTTTAAAATTCGGCGGTACTTCCGTAGCCAACGCGGCCAACATCAGCAAGGTCATCGACATCATTACCACCGCTGCGCAGCAGGAAACCACGCTGGTGGTGGTATCGGCGCTGGGCGGCATTACCGATGCCCTCATTGAGGCCGGCCACCTAGCCGCTACCGGCAACGAAGACTACAAGCAGCGCCTGCACCTCATCGAAAGCCGCCACATGGAAGCCGCCCGGGAGCTAGTGCCAGTAACCAACCAGAGCAGCGTGCTGAGTTTAGTGAAAAAGCACTGCAACGAGTTGGAAGGCATCTGTGACGGGATATTTCTACTCGGCGAGCTGAGCGTGCGGACCCTGGATAGAGTCATGAGCTTCGGCGAATTGCTGTCGTCGCAGCTGGTAGCGGCCAGCCTGAAAGCGCGGCAGGTTCCGCACCAGTGGCACGACAGTCGCCAGCTCATCCGCACCGACTCTCAGTACGGCTTTGCTACCGTCGATTTTGCTGCTACCAATCAGCTTATCAACAACTTCGTGGCCGCCCAGCCCGAATCCTTATACCTCGTGCCCGGCTTCGTGGCCGCCGACGCGCAGGGTGCTACTACCACCCTCGGCCGCGGCGGCTCCGACTATACGGCCGCCATTTTTGCCGGTGCGCTGGGAGCCAGCCGCTTAGAAATCTGGACCGACGTGAGCGGCATGATGACGGCCGACCCGCGCTTGGTGCCCCACGCCCGACCCATTCCGCGCATTTCCTACCAGGAAGCCATGGAACTGTCGCACTTCGGGGCTAAGGTGCTGTACCCGCCCACTATTCAGCCCGTGATGAGCCAGGGAATTCCCCTCTGGATCAAAAATACCTTTGCGCCCACCGACCACGGCACGCTGGTGGAAGTGAGTCCGCCAGCCAACGATCATATCGTGCGGGGCTTGTCGAGCATCGGGCAGCTGGCCCTGCTCAGCCTCGAAGGCAGCGGGATGGTGGGCATTCCGGGCTTCTCCAAGCGGCTGTTTGAGGCCCTGGCCCGGGAGAAAATCAACGTCATTCTCATCACCCAAAGCTCCTCGGAGCACTCCATCAGCGTGGGCATCAACGCCCGCGACGCGGCGGCGGCCCAACGCTCAGTCGACCAGGAGTTTGCCTATGAAATAGCCGTGGGAAAAGTAGAGCCGCTGCACCTGGAAACCGACCTGGCCATTGTGGCTTTGGTGGGCGAAAACATGAAAAACCACACCGGTATCAGTGGGCGCATGTTTGGGGCGCTGGGTACCAATGGCGTCAATATCCGGGCTATTGCCCAGGGCTCGTCAGAGAAGAACATTTCCACCGTCATCCGGGCCCAGGACGTGAAAAAGGCCATCAACGTGCTGCACGAGTCGTTTTTCGAAGCCACCAGCAAGCAGGTAAACCTCTTTGTGGTGGGTGTGGGCAACGTGGGCCGCAAGCTGCTGGAACAACTGGCCCGGCAGCAGGCGTATCTGCAGGAAAAGCTAAAGCTGAACGTACGCGTGGTGGGCGTGGCCAACAGCAGCCGGTTTGCCCTACACGAGCAGGGCCTGGAGCTGCACGAGTGGCAAGCCGCGCTGAAAAATGGCGAGCCGCTGCACCTGCCCACGCTGGTGGAAGCCATTCATGCCCGCAACCTGCGCAACGCCGTGTTTGTGGACGTGACGGCCAGTGCCGACGTGGCCCAGGTTTATGGGGCGCTACTCGAAAAAAGCGTGGCCGTGGTAGCGTGCAACAAGATTGCCTGCTCCTCGGAGTACGTAAACTACGCCCGGCTGAAGTCGCTGGCCCAAGAGTTCAACACCGATTTCCTGTTCGAGACCAACGTGGGTGCCGGGCTGCCCGTTATCGGCACGCTCAACGACCTGCTACGCAGCGGCGACGTGGTAAACCGCATCGAGGCCGTGCTGTCGGGCACACTCAACTTCGTCTTCAACCACTACGACGGAAAGCGGCCCTTTGCCGAGGTGGTACGCCAGGCCCAAAAGGAGGGCTATACCGAGCCCGACCCACGCCTCGACCTGAGCGGCACCGACGTGGCCCGTAAAATCCTGATTCTGGCCCGCGAAACGGGGGAGAAGCTGGAAATGGAGCAGATTCAGAACGTGTCGTTTCTACCCGAGTCGTGCATGCAGGGCGACGTAGAGGAGTTCTACGGGCAGCTAGCCGTGCACGAGGACCACTTCCGGGGCCTGTACGAAGCGGCAGCGGCCCAGGGCAAAAAACTCAAATTCGTGGCCCGCTACGCCGACGGCAAAGCCAGCGTGGGGCTGCAGTCCATTGCGCCCGGCCACGATTTCTACGCCCTGCATGGTAAGGACAACGCGGTATTGTTCTACACCAACCGCTACGCCGAGCAGCCCCTGGTGATTAAAGGTGCCGGCGCCGGGGCCGAGGTTACGGCCTCGGGCGTATTTGCCGACATCATCCGCACGGCGCGGGGGTAGCAGAATCAACGATTTCAAGCGTTTTATTATCAATCATATGTCTCGTTCCATTACCGTGCTGGCTCCGGCCACCGTGGCCAATGTCGTCTGCGGCTTCGACGTGCTGGGCTTTGCCCTGGCCACGCCCACCGATACCATGCACCTGCGCCTGACCGACACGCCCGGCGTCACCATCATCAACGAGGACGACTACAACCTGCCCACCGAGCCCACCCGCAACGTGGCCGGCGCGGCGCTGCTAGCGTTGCTGCGGGCGGCTCCGGCTGGTACGGGCATCGAGGTCAGGATTCAGAAAAACATCAAACCCGGCAGTGGTATTGGCAGCAGCGCGGCCAGCGCGGCCGGGGCCGTAGTGGGGGCTAATGAGCTGCTGGGCAACCCATTCAGCAAGGAAGAGCTGGTGCGTTTTGCCATGTTTGGCGAGGAAGTGGCCTCGGGCGTGCAGCACGCCGACAACATCGCGCCGGCCATTTATGGCGGCATCACCCTGATTCGCTCTACCGAGCCCACGCCCGATATTGTGACGCTGCCCGCACCCGAGCTGCACGTGACGGTAGTACACCCCCAGATTGAGGTAAAGACCTCCGACGCCCGCCAGATTCTCAAGAAGCAGGTGCTGCTCAAGGACGCCATCCGGCAATGGGGCAACGTAGGTGGGCTGGTAGCGGGCCTGCTCAAAGGCGACTACGACCTGATTGGCCGCTCCCTAGAAGACGTCATCATCGAGCCAGTGCGCAGCATTCTGATTCCGGGCTTTGCCGCGGTGAAGGAGCAGAGCCGGTTGGCCGGGGCGCTGGGCGGCGGCATTTCCGGGTCGGGGCCGTCCATCTTCATGCTGAGCCGCACCGAGGAAACGGCACAGGCCGTGGCCGAGGCTATGCAGCAGATTTACCGTGGCCTGGGCATCGACTTTCACACCTACGTCACGCGCATTAGTCCCGCCGGAGTGCGCGTGGTTCCCTCTGAAATTCATTCCAATGCAGTACTATAGCTTAAAGCACCAGGCTCCCCGCGTCGATTTTCGGGCCGCTACTATTGCCGGCCAGGCGCCCGACAGCGGCCTGTACTTCCCCGAAACTGTGCCGCGCTTCGCGCCCGAGTTGCTGCAAAGCCTCAAAACGCTACCCAAAGCCGAGCTGGCTTTCCAGGTGATGCAGCCCTACGTGGGCACTACGATTCCGGCCGCCGAGCTGGCCCGCATCTGCGCCGACACCGTGGACTTCCCGTTTCCGGTGGTGCCTGTAACGGCGCAGATTGCGGCTCTGGAGCTATTTCATGGCCCTACGCTGGCTTTTAAGGACGTTGGCGCGCGGTTTATGAGCCGCTGCTTGGGCTACTTCTCGCGCCAGCAAACCAAAACTATAACCGTGCTGGTCGCCACTTCCGGCGACACTGGTGGGGCCGTGGCCAACGGCTTTCTGGGCGTGGAAGGTGTGGAAGTCGTTATTCTCTACCCAGCCGGCAAGGTAAGCCCCGTGCAGGAGCAGCAGCTCACGGCCCTGGGCCAGAATATTACGGCCCTGGAAGTGCAGGGCGACTTCGACGACTGCCAGCAGCTGGTGAAGCAGGCCTTCACCGATGCGGCCGTCACCAGCCACCTCACGCTCACCTCGGCTAACTCCATCAACGTGGCGCGGTGGCTGCCCCAGCAGCTGTATTACCTCTACGCCTGGCAGCAGTGGCCGCACCCCGAGCCGCCGGTGGTGGCCGTGCCCAGCGGCAACTTTGGCAACCTCTGCGCTGGGCTGCTGGCCTATGCGTCGGGCTTGCCGGTGGCCCACTTTGTTGCCGCCTGCAATGCCAACGACTCGGTAGCCAGCTACTTACGCACCGGCGACTTTGCCGCCAAAGCTGCCGTAGCTACCATTTCCAACGCCATGGACGTGGGCAACCCGAGCAATTTCACCCGCATTCTGGAACTGTTTGCCCAGAGCCACGCCACCATCAGCAGCCTTATCAGCGGCTACACCGTGACGGATGCGGCCACCAGCGCCACCATTCGGCAGGTGCACCAGCAAACCGGCTACCTGCTCGACCCGCACGGCGCGGTGGCGTTTCATGCCCTGGCCGACTATCTGCAAACTCGGCCCGGGCAGCACGGGCTGTTGCTGGAAACGGCCCATCCAGTGAAGTTCCCTGATGTTGTGGAGCCGCTTATTGACCAGCCCGTTGCCCTGCCCGAGTCGTTGGCCGATTTGATGCGCCAGCCCAAGCGCAGTATTCCGCTAGCGCCGCGCTACGAGGAGTTGCGCGAGTATCTGCTGAGCCGCTAGCGGCCAACTTCTGATTCTTTCCGTTGTTTGCACTACCGAATCCGGTGGTTGCCGGTTTGCCTGTTTTCCGTGTTTCCCTGCCGTTATGCGCTCTGCTTTTCAATTCCTGGCCGCTGGATTCCTCTTGCTCAGCCTGCTGGCCGGCTGCCGACCCGACCAGATTGAGCACATCGAAAACGGGAAGCAGATTGCCACCACTTTGGAAAACATGGCCGTGAAGCGCATTCTGCCCGCCGACTTCCTGCACGCCACGCGCTGGGCCGGCGACTCACTCACGGGCCAAGCCGACCGGGAATTGCGCCGCCGGCTGGCCGAACAGTTGCAGGCCGGCGGCGTGGCGGCGGCGCTGTCCTACTGTCGCCCCGAATCTTACGCCTCTACCGACACGCTGGCCCGCATCCTGCTGGCCGCGCCGCGCCGCTTCTCCACCCGCCCCCGCAACCCCCGGAACCAAAGAGCCATATCGACCGACGAAATTCGGCCCGATACGGTGCGGCGCATCGAGCGGCCGACGGCTGACGTGTTTATCTACCAGCGGCCTATTGTGCTGGCCGATGCGCAATGCCTGCGCTGTCACGGCGCTGTTGGTAAGGATATTACAGCTGCCGACTACACCCTAATCAAACAGAAATACCCCACCGATATGGCTACCGGCTACCGCCTCGGCGACGCTATGGGCGTGTGGCGCGTGAGCTTTGCCCGCAACGGCATAGCCGAGTTTTACACTATGAAAACTCGCAAGGTGATGAAGCCGCGCAAGCCGTTGTTTTAGCTGTCGTGCAAAGCTGAGTTTACGGCCCGGGGTCTTTAATTCCGCCAGAACCACTGCCCATTTTGCCTAACCTTCCGGCCCCTATTGGAGTTGAGGAGGCTATGAGCCACTCTTCTGCTTCTCCCATCATCATTATCGGGGCCGGTATGGCGGGCCTCACCTGTGCCAATTACCTGCACCGCGCCGGCCGGTCCGTGCTGGTGCTCGACGCGGCCGACGCCGTGGGAGGCCGGGTCCGGACCCACGTGACGCCCGACGGCTTCCGCCTCGACCGTGGCTTTCAGGTGCTCCAGACGCGCTACCCCGAGGTGCAGCGCCTGCTCGACTACGGCGCGCTGCAGCTGCGGGCGTTTCGCTCGGGGGCCGTTATTCGCCTCGCTGATGGTCGCCAGACCACCCTAGTAAACCCATTGGACCAGCCACTGGCCGCTTTTTCAGCGCTGGCCTCACCCATTGGTACGCTCTCCGACAAGCTGCGTATTCTGGCCCTGGCCCAACGGGTGAAAAGCAGCTCCAGCCAGCAGCTGCTGGAATTTCCCTCGTCCGACACGTTGGCTTACCTACGTCAGCACGGCTGGAGTGAGCAGATTATTGACTCTTTTTTCCGGCCTTTCTTCGGCGGCGTTTTTCTGGATCGGGGACTGAGTACGGCTAGTAATTTCTTCGAATTTGTGTTCAAGCAGTTCGTGGAAGGCGAAGCGGCTATTCCGGCCCTGGGCATGCAGCAGATTCCGGAGCAGCTGGCCGCCCGCTTGCCCGCCGGCAGTGTGCGTCTCCATACCAAAGTAGAAGCCGTGCAGGGCACCACGGTACAGTTGGCCAATGGTGAAACCCTGACGGCCGCTGCCGTAGTAGTGGCTGTGGAAGGGGAATCGGCGGCTCGGCTGCTGCCCACGTCCCGCCTGAGCTACCCCACCGCCTGGCGGCGCACCACCTGCACCTATTTCGCCGCCGACCACCCCCCAGTCAAAGCCGATAAGCTTCTGCGCCTCAACGCTGCCCCCGAATCGCTGGCCCACAATGTAGCTTTCCCCAGCGACGTAGCGCCTAGCTATGCGCCCGAGGGCCGCACCCTTGTTTCTGTTAGCACCCACGGTGCGCAGAATCTGCCGGAGGCTGAGCTGACGGCCCGTCTGCGCACCGAGTTGGCTGCCTGGTTTGGCCCAGTGGCTGAGCAGTGGCAGCATCTGCGCACTTACCATATCCCCCAGGCCTTGGCTGTGTACCCGGCCGGGCAGCCCCCGCACCAACCACTACAGCTAGCCGAAAACCTTTACCGTTGCGGCGACTACACCGCCTATCCGTCATTGAATGCGGCTATGGCTTCGGGCCGGGAGGTGGCGGAAGCTCTGCTGGCATCGTAGCAGCAAGCCAAAACTAACCGGCCCCAGCGCTGCTTTTGTCAAGCACTGCTGGGGCCAGTTAGCTCAACTCCACCACAGCCGGGCAGTGGTCGGAGTGAATCACGTCGGGCAGCAGGGCGGCATTGACAATGCGTGGCTGCAAGCTCTGGTCGACCAACAGGTGGTCGAGGCGCCAGCCTACGTTGCGGGCCCGGGCTCCGGCCCGGAACGTCCACCAAGAGTAGTGCCCAGTGGAGTCGCCGTAGTGGTGGCGGAAGGAGTCCACGAAGCCATCGGCTAGGAAATCGGCAAACCAGGCCCGCTCCTCCGGCGTGAAGCCGGGGCTTTTCTGGTTGGCCTTGGGGTTGTGCAGATCAATGTCGCGCTGGCAGCAGTTGTAGTCGCCGCCAATAATGAGCGGGGGTACGCTGCCCTTGATCTGCTCGATGTAGCGTCGGAAAAAGTGTAGCCACTCCACCTTGAACGCCTGCCGCTCCTCACTGCTCGTGCCCGAGGGCATATACACGTTAAGCACCGCGCAGTCGGCAAAGTCGAGGCGTAGTACACGGCCTTCTTGGTCGTAGCACTCGGTGCCGCAGCCGTATTCCACGTGCTGCGGCGCTATTTTGGTAAAGGTAGCCACGCCGCTGTAGCCGGGCTTCTGGGCCGGATGAATGTATGCCTGGTAGCCCAGCGCCTCAAAGCCGGCCACGTCCAGCGCTGCCGTCCCCGCTTTTATTTCCTGCAGGCACAGCACATCGGGTTGGGCTTCCTGCACCCAATCAAGCAGGCCTTTGCTTAGCGCCGAGCGGTAGCCGTTGACGTTGTAGGTAATTATTTTCACAGACTCAGGGGTAAGGCCGGGCGTTATTCTTCTTCCCGCATGAATGCCTCAAAATACTCCAGCATGTGCCATTTCAGCATCCGTTCCTGCTCCTTGAGGTTGGCAAAAGGCACCGGGCGCACCAGCTTGTAGTGAGGCCAGCCTTCGGCATCCACATGGTCGAGGGCATAGTGGCCCGACAGGCTGAAGAGGCGGCAGGTGGCAATGTGCATCAAATCCTGCTTCTGCTCCTTGGTGAAGGGCCCGGCTCCCTGGCCCAACTCCTGCACTCCAATTAGCAGCAGCAGTGCGTTCAGGTCGGGCTTTTTGCCAAACCGGGCGCGCATCTCGTTCATCAGCTGCCACCAGCGGGCCTCAAACTGCGCTTCGGTTTCTTCCGTGTGCAGGGCCATTGCTACGCGTCGTGGTGGTGGGGTGGGGCTACGGGCGCGGCTTCCTCCTTCAGAATCTCCCAGTACTCCACGGCCCGCCGAAAGTGCGGAATCACGATGCTGCCCCCAATCAGGTTGGCAATGGCAAACACCTCGTAGATTTCCTCGTCGGTGAGCTTCTCCTCGAAGCACTTACCCAGGTGGTACTTGATGCAGTCGTCGCAGCGCAGTACCATAGAGCAGGCCAGGCCCAACATTTCCTTGGTTTTCACGTCCACGGCCCCGGCCTGGTAGGTGTTGGTATCGAGGTTGAAGAAGCGCTTGATGACTTTATTATCGGCCGCCATGATCTTCTCATTCATGCGCTGGCGGTACTCATTAAACTCGGTGACTTGGCTCATGCGAACAGCTTACTAAATGGTGTGGGCTATAAACACGAAAGTAGGTACAAAAGTCGCCCATCGGTGCCACCGGTTTTGCCTGCGTGGCTCAGTGTGCTCATTCCCGGACTTTTATAGCGGGCAAGTCAGGCAAATCCGTATCTTTTCTGCCGCTACCCTTATCCGTTATTGCGTATCCCATGTCGTTACTCCCCACGTTGTTCGCCGATTTCTTCGGTCTGGTTTTCCCGCAGGTCTGCCTGGCCTGCTCCGATTCATTAGCCCGGGGCGAAGACCACATCTGCACCAGTTGCCGCACCCAGCTGCCCTACACCGACTACCATACGCTGCCCGAAGCGCACAACCCCATTGCCCGCCGTTTCTGGGGCAAAGTGCCGGTGCGCCACGCCTTGAGTTACCTGCGGTTTCTGCGCCACGGCCGCGTGCAGCACCTGCTGCACCAGCTCAAATATCAGGGCCAGCGTGAAGTGGGACAGGTGCTGGGCCGCTGGTATGGCACTGAGCTTACCCAACAGGGAATCAACCAGGATTTCGACCTGATTGTGCCCGTGCCGCTGCACCCGCGTAAGCTGGCCAAGCGCGGCTTCAACCAGTCCGACTCCTTCGCCGAAGGTTTGGCGGCCGGCCTAAGCGTGCCCTGGAGCCCCACCGCGTTGCGTCGCACCGAGCACACCGATTCCCAAACCCAGAAAAACCGCACCCAGCGCTGGCACAATGTAGCCACCGTGTTTGAAGTAGCCGACTCGGCCGCCGTGGCTGGCAAGCGTGTACTCGTAGTCGATGATGTACTGACCACCGGTGCCACGCTCGAAGCCTGTGTCGCCGCGCTAATAGCGGCTGGTTGCCCCCAGGTGAGCATTGCCACCATTGCCTGCGCCGAGCAGTAGGCCTGAACTACTGATTGAGGTAGATTTTCGAACTCCCTGGGTGTCGTGGCTGGTGTCGGTCAACCTGCATAAAAGAAAAAAGGCCACCCGGTTGGGTAGCCTTTTTTCTTTTATCGATCCACAAAATCTGCGGAATCGATAGGGTTACTTGTTCGAACCAGCGTTGATCATGGCGCAACGGAAGCCGATAGCAGCCGTAGCCGAATCTTCAGCCATGAAACGGCGCGTACCGGGCGACAGCCAGTAGGCTACGTCTTTCCACGAGCCACCTTTGTAGACGCGTACGTGGTCATCGATGAGCGACTGGTAGTTCTTCTTGTCGTACTTCTCCGAAGGGTCAAGGAAGCCGTTGCGACGGAAGGGGTTCAGATCTTCCACGTCTTCAAACGACAGGGGACGGTATATGTCCTGTACCCACTCGTTTACGTTGCCCGACATGTTATACAGGCCGTAGTCATTTGGTGGATAGGCGTATACGTACTCCGTAATCATAGCGCCGTCGTTCAGGCTGCCGGCAATACCGGCATAGTCACCGCGGCCACGCTTGAAGTTGGCCAAGAAAGAGCCCATGCTCTTGCCATACGGGTTCCGCACCTGACGACCATCCCAAGGATAGATGCGCTTGTTTTCCTGGTTCTCGTTACCTACTTCCTGGGTACCGATCAAAGCCTGAGCGGCGTATTCCCATTCAGCCTCGGTGGGCAGACGGTAGTTGGGCAGCGTGTTGCCGTTTTCGATGGAGATTTTTACGCCGCTGGCGGTTTCAGTGCCTTCGGCTGCGTCGCCGGCGCCGGCATCCTTGTTTTTGCGGCCAAACAGACCACCTTTTTTCTTCGGAGCGCTTTCGCCTTCGTCACCCTCGCCTGCCAGACGCTCGTTCACCTTGGCAGTACGCCAAGTGCAGTAGTCGTTGGCCTGTAGCCAGCTTACGCCCACTACAGGGAAGTAGCGGAAGCCGGGGTAGCGGAGATAGTAGTCAACGTAAGGGTCGTTAAACGACAGCTCGCGGGCCCACACGGTCGTGTCGGGCAGGGCGCGCTGATAGATTTCCTCCGACGAGTCCTTACGTACGAAGTGCAGATACTCAAGCCAGTGAATGTTAGCTACTTCGGCTTCATCCATGTAGAAAGAGGCGATGGTAACGGTACGCTCGATGTTATCGTGCGACATGGTTACGTCCTCTTCCTGCGAGCCAAGCACCGTACGGCCGCCCTCAATGAAGACCAGACCGGGGCCTTCGGGAATGCCTTTATAATCGGCCACTCGCATGCCTTCCTCAGTGTTGTACTCAATGCCCGTGGTCGAGCTGTACTTACCGGGCTTGGTAGCAGTGGGCGGCCCACCCTTACAGGAAGCCAGCGCGCAGGCTCCTACGACCGCGAAACGCAGGTACTTAGAAAATTTCATGATCAAGTTGAAACTACCTGAGAGAAAATGATTTATGAAAGGCAATTTGGATGCAATAATACGAAAAATTAGAACGCCGGGCAAGGAATTGACGGGTAATTACGGCGTTTCAACCGGCGCCAGGCCGCTTCCAGCGAATCGAACTGCCGCAGGCTAAGCGAAATCTCGTGGGCGCCACCCAAGTCGGCACTCAGCGCGCTGAGGCTGGCATCGTAGCTATAACCGAGCCGAAATGCTCCTACACTCACCCCGGCAATGGCCGTCAGGAGCTGCTGGGGGCGCTGGGAGCCCGGCAACGGAACACCCCGGTAGACAATCCCCAGCGTAATGGGTGTGACTACCACGTAGAGTCCCGCCTCGGCCCGCTGGCTACCGCCCTGCCGGGTGTAGCTGAGGGTAGGTGACAGGCTGATTTCTCGGTACTGCTGCTTCACATTGGTGCGCACGAAGTAATGTTTGTAGCCCCCATTTAAGTTCAATCGGAGCGGGAGCTGGGTTTGGCTGCGGAAGCCCAGGTCGGGCTGGTTGAGGTGGTGCCCGGCCAGGCCAAACCAGAACCGGTCGGAATACACCAGAATGCCGGTCCCCAGCGTGAGGTAGCTGACGGGGTTGAAGTCGAGCGTTTCGCGGGTGCCACCCTGCACGCTGCCGTTGGCGTCGAGCTGGTCGCCAAACACCAGATTGCCGTAGCTGATGCGCTGGTTGCCATAGCTCACCTGCGCCCCACCGCTGAAGCTAAACTGGGGCGTAAGGCGGGCGTGGTAGGCGTAGGTGCCGCCCACTTCGATGCGGGTGTAGCCGATTTCGCCGGTCCGGTCCACGTTCAGCAGCAGCCCAACGGCGCTGGTCTGGTCCTTAAAGCGGTAATCGGCGGCCAGCTGGCTGGTTTGGAACGTGCCGGCCAGGGTGGGGAACTGGTTGCGGTAGTTGAGCGTGAGGCTATAGTCGTCGAGCAGGCCGGTGAAAGCCGGGTTGGTATGCAGGCGGGTGGCGTAGGGCTGGGCGAAGTACAAATCCTGCCCGTGCGCTACGCTGCTACCAGCCAGGCCCAGGCCGAAGGCCAGTGCTGCCCGGGCCGGCAACTGCCAGCGGGAACGGTAAGGCGTAGAAGAAACAAAGTCGCAGGTCCGCATAAGCAACTTCTCTAACGCACTCAGGATCTGCTTTGGTACGTGGCTTGCGTGGTGTTGCGGAACTAAAATGCCAAAATCATCCATCTTCTAGGCGTGGTAGCTGGTTCTGCCTTATTTAGGGCTCGCACTAGCGGCTTTTTCCAAATCAAATCTACTTTTACCCGGCGGCCCGTCCGCTCCGCCTTTCCCGGCCGCTGCACGGCTCCGGCTGGGCTGCTACTACTTCCCGACTCCTTACTCTTACTCGTATGCGCAAATTCTTTTTAGGCTTACTGATCTTTCTGGTGGTACTGGTGGCGGCTGTGGCCCTCACGCCCATCCTGTTTAAAGACAAAATCAAGCAGGCCCTCGACCAGCAGCTAGCCCAGCGCGTGAATGCCAAGGTAGAGTATGACCCGGGCAATGTGAGCCTGAGCTTGTTCCGGACTTTTCCCGACCTGGCCCTGAGCATCGACCAGCTGCGCGTGATTGGTAAAGACTCATTTGCCCGCGACACGCTGGCTTACCTGCCCGCGTTTCGAGTGGGTATGGATTTGATGAGCGTGGTGCGCGGGGAGCAAATTAAGATTAAATCCATTGAGCTCGACCAGCCCGATATCAGCGCCAAAGTACTGAAAAGCGGCCGGGCCAACTGGGACATTATGATTTCGGACTCGGCTGCCGCCGCCCAGGGCCAGGATACGAGCCAAGTGAGCCTCGCCATCAAAGGCTGGAAGGTGAACAACGGCCACCTGCGCTACGAGGATCGTACCATCCCGTTCAGCATGGAAATGCGCGGACTGAACCACTCGGGTTCGGGCGACTTTGCCCAGAACATCTTCGACATGGTGAGCCAAACCACGGCCGAGCAGATGTCGATGACCTACGCCGGCACTGAGTATATCTCGAAGAAGAAGCTGACGGCCGACGTGACCATGGCTATGGACCTAGACAAGATGCTGTTCACCTTCAAAGACAACAAGGTGCAGCTCAACGATTTCCCGGCTTCGTTCCAGGGCAGCATTGGGCTGCCCAACGCTACCGACATTACCTACGACCTGACCTTCAAGGCGCTGGAAACCGACTTCAAGAACATTCTGAGTCTGGTGCCGGGCGTATACACCGCGCAGTTTAAGGACGTGGAAGCCAGCGGCAAAGTGGCTTTCGACGGCTACTTCAAGGGTGTGCAGAATGAGGTGAAGATGCCCGGCTACGGTGTGAATCTGCAGATCAAGAACGGCATGTTTCACTACCCGCAGCTGCCCCAGGCGGCCCGCAATATCAACGTGGACATGAACGTGGACAACCCCTCGGGCTTCACCAACAACGTGAAAGTCAACGTGAAGCAGTTTCACCTGGACCTGGGTAAAAACCCAGTGGATGGCAACGTCATCGTGGACGGCCTGGAGCCGATGAAGATTGACGGCCGCGTGAAAGCCAACGTGGATCTGGCCGAGATGATGAAGGTGTACCCGGTGCAGGATTTGGTGCTGCGCGGGCAGCTGTTTGTGGACGCTACTGGTAAAGGCATCTATTCCAAAACCCAAATGCCGGTGGTGAATGCCAAGATGAATCTGACGAATGGCTACGTGAAGTCGAAGCAGTTTCCGGCCCCGATTGAAAACCTGACCCTGAACGGCACGGTGATGAACAGCACCGGGCAGGTAAACGACACGCGCATTGATATTCTCCGCTTCCGGATGCTGCTGGATGGGGAGCCGCTGGAAGGCCGCGTGGCCGCTCAGAATATCGACAAGCCCATTTTCGACGCCGACATTAAAGGCGTGGTAGACCTGACCAAGCTCACCAAGATTTTCCCTCTGGAAGGCATGACCGTGACGGGCCGCCTGAACGGCAACGTGGCCGCCAAGGGCAAAATGGCCGATATCGAAGCCGGCCGCTACCAGAGTGTGGTGGCCTCGGGCACGGTGAATGCCCAGAACGTGACGTATAAGAGCAAGGACCTGCCCCAGGGCGTAAAGGTGACCAAAGCCACGGCCACGTTCAACAACGACCAGATTGTGCTGCGCGATATGACGGGCTTCGTGGGCTCGTCGGACATTGCCGCTTCGGGCACGATTTCCAATTATATGGGCTACCTCTTCACGCCTGGCCAGAGCCTGCGCGGTACCCTGAACGTGGATTCGCGCCGCTTCAACGTGAACGAGTGGATGGTGGATAACGTGAGCGGCAAGCCCAGCGCCGGCGCCGCCACGGCTGCCAAAGCCCCGGCCACCGCCACTAAGGCCGACGGCGTGCTGGAAATTCCGCAGTTCTTCGACCTGACCCTGAACGCCAATGTAGGCCAAGTGGTGTACGACAACCTGAAGCTCGACAACATGAAAGGCGCGGTAGTGGTGCGCGACCAGGCCGTGAACCTCAACGGGCTGACCTTTAACACGCTCGGTGCCAACTTCGCCACCACCGGCGGCTACAATAGCAAGGATTTGGCGCACCCCAAATTCAACCTGGGCCTGAACATCAAGAACCTCGATTTCCAGAACGCCTTTGCTGCCTTCAACTCGGTGAAAAAGCTGGTGCCGCTGGCCTCACAGGTGGAAGGTATCTTCTCGACCAACTTCAACGTGAGCGGCGAAATGGGCCAGGATATGATGCCGGTATATAGCACGCTTACTGGCAAGGGCCTGTTTGAGATAATTCGGGCGGCGGTGGGCGCCTCGCCGGTACTCAGCAAAATCAGCTCCCTGACCCAGCTGCAAGAGCTCAAGAGCTTCGCGGTGAACAACAAGGACGTGGCCGCGGAGCTTATCAACGGCAATTTCATCGTGAAACCGTTCGACTTCACCGTCGGCCAGATTAAGAGCACCCTGGGCGGCTCGTCCAACATCGGCGGGGGGCTGGAGTACGTTATGGCCCTCGACGTGCCGACGGGTAAAGTTGGTAATGCCCTGAATGCCAAGCTCACGCAGCTTACGGGCGTGCAGGACATCAAAGGCACGGAGCGCGTGACGCTGGGCCTCAAGATAGGGGGTATGGTAACTTCCCCGCAGGTAGCCCTGACCACGGGCGGCGTGAAAAGCCAGGCCAAGGATGTGGCTAAAAACCTAGTGCAGAGTGTGGTGCAAAGCAAGGTAAACGACGCCAAGCTCAAGCTGGCGGCCAACACTCAAGTAGCTCAAGACAGTGCCCGCAAGGAACTGGACCGCAAGCGGGCCGAGTTGGAGGAAAAAGCCCGGCTGGAAATTGAGAAGAAGCGCCTCGAAGCCCAGGCTAAGCTCAAGAACCAGGCTACCCAGACACTGGGTAACCTATTTGGCAAGCCCAAAAAGCCGGCTCCCAAAAACCCTGACCCCACGCCAACTGATACCGCCAAGGCCAGCGGGCAATAGCAGGAAAGAAAGAGCGTTAGTGTAAAACCGGACTGATTATTGTCTGAAACGAAGAAACGGGTAATGCGTACAAGACCCGCACTACCCGCTCTTTTTCCCACCTCACCTCTTCCCGTATGAAGTTTTCAACCCTTTTCTCTCTCTCTCTCCTGGCCGGACTGGGCTTGGCTGGCTGCTCCAAAGACAACTCCTCCGATAACTCAGGCAATGCCAAACTCGAAGTGCGGCTGACCGATGCACCCGGCGACTTTAGTCGGGTAAGCCTGGATGTGCAGCAGATAGAAGTACACCTGAAGGACGCAAACGACCCCACGGGCTGGCAGTTCCTACCCTTCACGCCGCAGGCCATCAATGTGCTCGACTATGTGAATGGACGCTCGGCGCTGCTGGTTAGCACCGATTTCGCGGCCGGCGACTTAAAGGAGATTCGCCTGATTCTGGGCCCGAACAACACCGTAACAACCCGTGACGGCGAAGTCTATACGCTCAAAACGCCCAGCGGCCAAACCTCGGGCGTGAAGCTGAAACTAGACAAAGTGACCCTTCGGCAGGGGGAGGCGTTCCAACTGCTGCTCGACTTTGACGTAGCCAAATCTATTGTGGAACGTGGCAACTGGAAGGCCGGCAACGACAAGAAGGAGCGGTTTCTGCTGAAGCCCGTTATTCGTCTAGTAGCCCAGGATGTAGCTGGTGGCCTTTATGGGCAGGTTACTCCAGCGGCAGCACTTCCCCAGATTCTGGCTATCCGCTCGTCGCTCACCGTTGCCGATACTTTCAGCACTTCGGCCGATGCTACTGGTGCGTTTAAGCTGCAGGCCTTGCCCGCCGGCACCTACCGCGTCGAGCTGTATCCCACCACGACTGCCCCGGCCAACGAGTCGGCTTACAAGCCCGTGACGGTTAATGGAGTAGTAGTAACCAACAACCGGGCTACCGACTTAGGTGCACTTAAGCTTAATTAAGGCGGCTACCGTAGCTGCAAAAGCCCGGCTGCTTACAGCCGGGCTTTTTTGTGCCCGCATACGCACCCTAAAGGCAATAGCGTAGAAAAAGCACTGTCAATGAGCAACAGCGGAGAATAAAAAGCGCAATAAAACATAGTGAAAATTATATGTTTTTCTCAGTATGAGAAATGTACAGGTTGATATTCTGTTAGTGTTATAAGGTTAAGAAACAGGTCGATACAAAAATATTTATCTGCCTATATGGTTGGATATTGGAGGTGTTTTTCTACGTTTGATTCGGCAATTCTTCAGTCTTTCTGTTCCACCACCGTTTGTATGAAAACTCAACTACTTTTTTCCGGACTGCTCGCGGCCGGCTTTGCATTTACTAGCTGCGAAGATGCTCTCCAAGACGTAGCAACTCCCACGGCTGCCACTGCCACGCAGGCCGCCAAAAAAGAGAAAGAGCCTGTTGTATCGTATCAGGCCATCAACATCGACCTGCAGCGGGTAGAAGTTAGCCAGGATGCGGCTGAGAGCACTGGCAACTGGACTACGCTCACGGATGTGCAGCCGGGAAGCCGCAACCTGCTGAATGCCGCCACTGTGGCTGCACCGCTGTTTACCACCTCAGGCTTTCAGACGGGCACTGTAAAGCAGATTCGTTTGGTACTGGGTGCCAACAGCACCATTACTCTCAGCAACGGCCGCGTGGTGGCCCTGGATACTCCCAGCGGCCAGACTTCGGGCCTGAAGGTGAAAGTAGATGCCCGCGTGTCGGGCGGGCGGCCCTACGCCGTGCTCATCAGCATTGATCCAGACTGGCAGGTAGTGGCGAAGGGCAACGGCTCTTATGGCCTTAAGCCAGTGCTGCAAGGCTACGTAGCCCCGGCTAGCAGCGACAATGGCGGCGGTGGCGAGTCGGAAGCCCGCGCGCAACGCTAAGCAAAGCGCAGTAAATAGAAAAGCCTCTCTTCCGTCAGGAAGAGAGGCTTTTCTGCTTTTAGAAGTAGTCTATTGCAAGGTGTGCAGCAACTCAACTAGCTCTCGTTGTGTGCTCTGAGTTTTGTCTTTGGCATACCAGCCGTGCAGCTGGGTGCTGAATTCCTCAAATGGCAGGTTCTGGCTTTTCAGGTTCAGAAACATGGCTTGGGCCGGTGCCGGGCGCGGGCCCCACTGCGCTGCTTCCGCCAGGGTATCGACGGCCAGCACCACGAGTTTGGGAATGGAGCGGCCACCCGCCGTTAGGTACTGGTCTATCAAATCCAGGTTTTCGTCGCGCAGTACGTAGTGGGTCGTAATCTTGCCCGCCGAGGCTTTGGCCACGGCTTCCAGCACCGGCACAATCTGGGCCGCGTCGCCGCACCAGCCTTCGGTGATGATAAGCCAGATGTAGGGCTTGGTCAGCCGGGCCAGCGCCTCTTGCAGCTCGGGCAGCAGCTGCACCGTTTTGTCGAGCCGCTGCATGCGCTGCACGTTCAGGCGGGTGTAGTTGGTGAGCAGCTCCGACTGCTGCGGACCGGTGGTCTTGCCTTCGGCCTGCAAAGCGTCAATCAGCTGGCGGTAAGCGGCGTAGGAATAGCTGGCGGCCAGGCGCTCAGCACTCAGAACGGGAGTGGACATACAAGGAAAATCCGGGGATAGAGGATGCTTTATAACCAGCAAAAAGCCCTTCGGTTCAGAAACCAAAGGGCCATAGCAGTTGTGCCGCTAGTGATAGGCTACAGGCTCACCGTTTCCTTGCCCGCCGCCGACAGTTCGCGGCAGTAGGTAATGAAGTCGGTGTTGATGGGCTCGAGGCCATTCTCGCGCAGGCGGGTAGCCACCTGGGCGCGGTGGTAGTTGGCGTGCACCGGCACGTGGGTAAAGATATCCGACACCTGACTCGTGTAGGAATCACCCACGGAGTTGGTGTAGGAAATCTGGCGGTTCAGCTCGGCCTCATCGGCGCTAATGATGAGCTGGTGCAGGTGTTCGGAAGTTTGGTGGTGCAGCTGGTGCAAACCGGCCAGATCATGCTCCTGCCACACTTTTACCGGACTTTTGGTGCCGGAAAGGCGGGCAATCCAGATGGCTTGGGCATTGAGCACGTGGCTGAACAGGCGCAGGCACACGGCCGGTATTTCCTGGCCCGCAGCTACCAGGCCGTCGAGGTGGCGCAGCAGGGTTTCGTTGGCCCACACGTTGTAGGCCCCCAGCTTTTCGTTGGTGTTAATCATGGTCGTAAAAAAAGGAATGCAAAGGCGGAAGAAAGCGGGCCGCCGGCTGTCGTTGTTGCTTACCGCGGGTCCCGCCAAACCAGCATCTCGCCGGTTTTGTTTTTGTCGAAATCGGGGCATTGCCCGTCGCCCCGGCCGGTGAGGCCGCCTTCCGGGTGGCAGATGATATTGCCCTTGGCGTTGTAGAGGTTCGAGAACTGGTCGCAGCAGCCCACACTTTCGTAGTACACCGTCTGGCCTTTGTAGGTGTAGCGCGAAATCTGGACGATGGGGTTTTGCTTGGCCTCGGCCAGGTGCTTCTGAATTCGGTCTTCCAGCCAGCGGGGGCGGGCGGTGGTATCGAAAGCCGTGGCGCGGGCGGGGCGTAGGTCGGTGGTGTTGGCGCTGGTGGGATTAGGAGTGTCGGTACCATTCACGCTGCCCGATACTGGCGGGTCGGTGGGCGTGTTCACGGTTACGCCGCGCTGGCAGGCCACGGAGGAGGTCAGCACGGCAGCCAGAGAAGTAACCAAAAGCAGAGAAAGACGCATAGAAGTGGGCGGTTGATGATGATCCGCTCCTGCTGAGGTAAAAGAGGCGGCAAAGATGCACTATAAACACCTTCGTTACGCATTGCCGTTACTATATGTTGAGTAACATCCTGCTGGTGCCGCGCCCTGCCGGCTGGTTAGCGGGGAGCCGGAGCCGGCAGCTCCAGCAGCCGCAGCTGGTTATCTTCGTTGCTGACCACGTAGATCAGCTTGCCGCTCACGGCTAGGCCCTGCGGCTGGTCGCCGGCGGCTATGCTCCCGATGAGGCGCGGCGCGGCCGGGTTGCGCACGTCGAAGGCCTGCAGATTATCATCTCCCATATTGACTACGTAGAGCGTTTCGCCCTGCACTATTAGGCGCACTGGGTCGTCGTCGGTGGCCGCGGTGCCCAGCAGCCGGGGCCGGGCCGAGTCTTTAATATCGAATATCTGCACGGCATTGCTGCCCGTGCAGGCCACGTACGCCCGCCCGCCAGCCATGACTACGCCTAAGGGTTTGCTGCCCGTCTCACTTCGGCCCAACAGACGAGGATGGGCTGGGTCACGAACGTCAAATACCTGGAGCGTCCGGCTATTGTAATTGGCCACGCAGGCCAGCTGGCCCTCTACGGCTACTGCGTTGGGACCCGCATCGGTAGGGGCGGTGCCCAACCGGGCGGGCTTGGCGGGGTTGGTTACATCAATGATTTCGAGCAGGTTTTCCCGGTTGCTGACTACGTATGCCCGCCCGGCCTGCACGGCTAGTTCGGCGGGTTGCGCGGCGGTAGCAAAGCGGCTGCTGCGGATGGGCTTGGCCGGGTTGCGCGCATCAAAGATTTCCAGGGAATTCCCGTTGTAGTTCACTACATAGGCCGTGGTGCCGGCCACCGCCACCTGGCTGGTGCCGTGGCCCGTGCCAGCGTAGCCCAGCAGCACCAAGGCAGCCGGGTCGTGCACATCGAAGAGTTGCAGGCGGTGGTTGCCGTTGGTAACGTAGGCCACCGGGCCGCTCACGGCTACGTCGTTGGGCTCCCGGCTGGTACGGATACTGCCGCGCTGGGTGGGCGGCACGGGCGCTGGGGCCGGGGCTGGCTCCCACTCTGGACCAGCTTTCGGGGTAGCCTGCCACAGGCCCAGCCCGGCCGAATCGTGGTCCGTCACTAGCGTCAGCAGCTGCGGGCCCTGTGCCGCTACGGCCCGCAGAAAGCCCGGCAGCGGCTGGTACCCCAGGGCCCGGGGCTGCCGAGGATTTTGGATATCGAAAGCGTACAGCCCATCGTGGCCAAACCAAACGTAGGCCATACGATCAGCCAAAACCACGCCCTGGGCCGATTGGTTGAGGTCGATGCTGTGGAGCAGAACGGGTGCGGCCGGACTGCTTACATCAAAGAGCTGCAGTTGGTCATCATCGTCGAACACGACGGCTGCTACCGAGCCCCGCAGGGCCACCACGGTAGGCTGCAGGCCCGTCGAAATAGTGCCGACCTGCTTTGGGGCCGCCGGTTTTGTTACGTCGTACAGCTCCAGTGCATCGGCTTCGCGGATGGTAATGGCCAGCGTAGCGCCTGCCAGTGCCAGGCCCTGCGGGGCTCCTGCCGCGGGCCGGAACCGCTTCAGCTCGCGCGGTGCGGCCAGGTTGCGCAAGTCGATAATCTGCACCACGCTGTCTTCGGCGCAGGCCACGTAGGCCGTAGTTCCACTGATGACGGCGGCCGTGGGCGGGCCTACCGTGCTAAAGCGCCCCACGCGCCGGGGCGCGGCCGGATTGCGCGCATCTACTACTTGCACTTCGTTGGCCGAGCGGCCATACACCAGCACCGTAGCGCCGTCGAAAGCTATATGCTCCGGATAGCCTTCCACAGTGGCACCACCTAGGCGACGGGGCTTGGCGGGCACGCTCACGTCGAGCAGGTGCAGGGTTTGCTTCCAGTCGAGTAAGTAGGCCGTAGTGCCGTTCAGGGCCAGCATTTGGTAGTCCTGGTCGGCGGGCAGCAGGCCGCGGCGCACCAAGCCGGGCGTGGCAGCACGGCTGGGTGATTGAGCCATTGTGGAAGTCCACGTCAGCCAGAGGCTCAGCACTAAAAAAGCACGCATCATCACTGAGCAGCAGGTTGGGTAAGAGAAAGGAAAAATTTCCTGGTGCCAAACCAACAGCCGCTAATACGCGCTAAACTGAACGAGGCACCAAGTGCCAAAGGTGATGCTATTCTCCGGAACGCCGCTATTTCTCAGCTCAGGCAGTTTGTCGGTCGGGTGCTAGGCTCAGGTGGCAAACAAAGCCCACACCCGGGGGCCAAATACCAGCAAGCCCACGGCCAGGGCCGCAAACCCAGCCATCAGCACAGCCCCGGAAGCTACGTCCTTGGCCTTGCCCGCCAGCGGGTGGTAATCCGGCGACACTAGATTGACCACGACTTCTATAGCCGTATTCAGTAGCTCGGCCGTCCAAACGGTGCCCACGGCCAGCGCCACTAGGGCCCATTCGAGGCGGGAAATGCCAAAATAGAAGCCGAACCCAATGACGACCACCGTGGCCACGGCGTGAAAGCGCATGTGCACTTCGGAGCGCAGCGCCGATGCCACGCCCCGGAAAGCGTGGCCGAAGCTAGCCACGCGGCGGCGCAGCAAACTATCCTGGGAGGGTTCAGCCACGGGCGTCGAATTCGCGGAAAACGGTGAGGCGCAGCTGGTCCCACTCGGGCTTCAGAATGCTGAAATAAACCGAGTCGCGGCGCAGCCCGCCCTGCGTGAACATGTGGCTGCGCAGAATACCTTCCTCGGTAGCGCCCATGCGGCGCATAGCCTCGCGGGATTTCCAGTTGCGGGCGTCGGTTTTCAGCTCTACCCGCTCGCAGCCCAGCTCGCCAAACGCGTATTTAAGTAGCAAATGCTTCACGGCGCGGTTCAGGCCGGTGCGCTGGTAATCGGTGCCAATCCACGTCCAGCCGATTTCCAGCCGCTTTTCGGGCAATGCGAAGCTGCCGTAGCTGGTGCTGCCCACCACGCGGCCCGTCTGCCGGTCGACGATGGCAAAGGGGTAGCGCACGTGCTTTTCCCGATCCTGCAGAGCCTGGGTGAGGTAGGCGGCCAGTCCCACGGAGTCGCCGGGGTTGGGCGTGGTGGTGAAGCGCCAGATATCATCGTCGAAGATGACGGCTTTCAGGTCTTCGAAGTCCGACGTATCCAGCGGCCGAAGCCGGACGCGGGCATTTTCGAGCGTGATGCAGCGGGAACAGTCCATGAATGAGGTGGGAGGAGCAGGTGGGGTTTAGCGCAGCTAAAAATAGAACGTCATGCTGAGCTTGCCGAAGCATCTCTGCCGCAATGGTAAAATTAATTACTACTGCGGCAGAGATGCTTCAGCAAGCTCAGCATGACGTTCCTGAAGCTTATGGGGCTTACTTCTTAATCTCGCCTACCATGTCCTCGGGCTTCAGCCACTCGTTGAATTGCTCTTCGGTGAGGTAACCAAGCTGCAGCGCGGTTTCCTTTAGCGTCGAGCCGTTCTTGTGGGCCGTCTGGGCAATTTCGGCGGCTTTGTAGTACCCAATGTGCGGGTTCAGGGCCGTTACCAGCATCAACGACGAATCGACGTGCTTCTTGATGTTCTCCTCCAGCGGCCGAATGCCCTCGGCGCACCGGTCGTTGAACGACACGCACACGTCGCCAATGAGGCGGGCCGAGTGCAGGAAGTTGTAAATCATGACCGGCTTGAAGACGTTCAGCTCGAAGTGGCCGTTCATGCCGCCGATGTTGATGGCCACGTCGTTGCCCATTACCTGGGCCGCTACCATCGTCATGGCCTCGCACTGGGTGGGGTTCACCTTGCCGGGCATGATGCTGGAGCCGGGCTCGTTGTCGGGGATAAACAGCTCGCCGATGCCGGCGCGCGGGCCCGAGGCCAGCAGACGGATGTCGTTGGCAATCTTCATCAGCGAAGCGGCCACGGTTTTCAGCGCGCCGTGGGCTTCCACAATAGCGTCGTGGGCGGCTAGGGCCTCAAACTTGTTTTCGGCCGTAATGAAGGGCAGGCCGGTGAGGTCGGCAATGTGCTTGGCCACGGCCTCCGAGTAGCCGGGGGGCGTGTTGATGCCGGTGCCTACGGCCGTGCCGCCCAGAGCCAGCTCGCTCAGGTGAGCCAGGGTGTTATTGATGGCGCGCAGGCCGTGGTCGAGCTGCGACACGTAGCCCGAAAACTCCTGGCCCACGGTCAGGGGCGTGGCATCCATGAGGTGAGTACGGCCGATTTTGACGACGTGCATAAACTCCTCGCTCTTGCGCTTGAGCGTGTCGCGCAGCTTGGTGATGCCCGGAATCGTGACTTCGAGCAGCGTCTGGTAGGCGGCAATGTGCATGGCCGTCGGGAACGTGTCGTTCGAGCTCTGGCTCTTGTTCACGTCGTCGTTCGGGGCCAGGGCCTTCTTCTCGTCGGCGAGGCTGCCACCCTGCAATACGTGGCCACGGTAGGCAATTACCTCGTTCACATTCATATTGCTCTGCGTGCCCGAGCCGGTTTGCCACACCACCAGCGGGAAGGAGTCGGCTAGCTCGCCAGCCAGGATTTCGTCGCACACTTTGCCGATCAGCTCCGCTTTTTCGGCGGGCAATACGCCCGCGTCGCGGTTGGTGAGGGCCGCAGCCTTCTTCAGAATGGCAAAGGCCCGGATGATTTCCTTGGGCATACGGTTGATATCCTGCGCAATCTGGAAGTTCTCGATAGAGCGCTGGGTCTGGGCGCCCCAGTAGGCGTCGGCCGGCACCTGCACGGTGCCCATAGTGTCTTTCTCGGTGCGGAATTGCATGTAGCGGGAATGAAGTGACGAATCCGTTTTTGGTGGCGGTAAAAGTACACAACAACCCGAACTCAGGACACGAAAAGACACCTCAATACCTCTACCTGTCATCCTGAAGGCAGCGAAGCGGAATGAAAGGCCTTCCTCCTATACCCCACTACGGCACAGTACCAACGTGACAAAGCCCTTCACCACCATAGCAGTGAAGGGCTTTGTACATTTAATCAGCTTTGTCACTTAGGCGAGGAAGGTCCTTCGCAAGCCCAGGATGACAGACGGGGCAACTTCAGTGCGCTTAGAACGAGTAGTTCAGCGAGGCTTTAATCACGCGGTTCTGGGCGTCGAAGGTGTTGTTCTTATCCAGCGACGACAGGCCGAAATCGTAACCGGCGCTCAGGCCGAAGCCACTGTCGAACTGGTAGCCCAGGCCGCCCACCACGGCAAAATCGACGGGGCGGAACTGGTTCTTGACGTCAAAGTCGGTTTTGAAGGCACTGAACCCTAGGGCTCCGGCTTCCACGCGCACTTTGTTGCTGACCAGGAACGAGGCCTGCGGACCGCCGAAGAGGTAGAAGCCGGGCGTGAGGTAGCCCTTAAACAGCACCGGCACATCTACATAAGCCATGCGGGAAGTGGCCGTCACGCGGGCATTCAGGAAATCAAATTGCTCCCAGGGCAGCGTACCCACCAGCTTGGCGCCCTTCTCGGAGTAAGATATGCCGGGCTCGATGGCGAAGCCGGGGCCCAGCGGAATGGTGGCATAGAGGCCGGCGTGGAAGCCGGGCTTCATTTCCTTGGTTACGGCGCCATTGGTGTAGCCAGCCAGGTCCATCACGCTCTGCACGGCATCACCCGACCAGTCGGATACGTTGACGCCGGCCCGCACCCCAAACTGGATGCCCTGCGTGGCAGTGGAAGAGGAGCGCACCGGGGCCGAGTATACGGGCCGAGCCGGAGCGTTGGAATACACGGGGCGGCGCACTTGAGCCTGGGCCACCGAAAACGAAGATGAAAGCAACAGCGCGGCTACAGCCAAGCGCCCGAAAAGGCTTTTGGAGTTCATGGCAAAAAGGAAAGTCTGGAGGAGGTGAAAGAAAGAAGGCCGGCCGTGGTGGGGCGCGCATTGCCGTGGCGGGCGTTCTGAGAGGATACATTACAAAACCGTGCCAGTTGGCTCCATTGCAGCAGCAGCGGAGCTAGTCGATGCTTTATTGGTTCTGTAATTCAGAGTCTTAGAAAAAGCCGCATCGGCCAAATCGGCGAAAGTATCGACCAAAACTCAGGCGGCTTACCGGCCGCTAGCGGCGGCGGCCGTAGTATTTGGCACCTGTTTGCCCGGGGCTGCGTACACGCATCTTCCAACCACTCACCCCTACATCTTTCCGCGCTATGAGCACCATCAAAAAGGTAATCGAGGTCTTGGCCTCGTCCGAAAAGAGCTTCGAAGACGCCCTGCAGCGCGCCCTGGCCGAAGCCAGCACTACCGTTAAAGGCATCAAGTCCATCTACATCAAAGACCAGAGCTGCCGGGTGCGCGACAATAAAATCGTGGAATACCGCATCACGGCCAAAATCAGTTTCGAGGTGATGCACAAGTGGGACCCCACCAGCCACTCGGAAACTACTGCGGCCATCGATACCCCCACCCCGGCCGGCGACGGCAGCCCCGACTACAGCCAGGTTCAGATCAAAACCCAGCCTGACCTGCCCCGCGAGGTGCAGCCCGGCGGCAGCGCCACCGAAGCCCAGAGCGGCGGCGGCTACAGCGGGTAGATGCCTCGGGTTTCGCCAAAACAGCAACGCCGGCCCATACAGGTCGGCGTTGCTGTTTTAATAACTTCAGTGAGCGGCAAGCAGCTACTACTGGCCCTTGTGCAACTGGTCGGTGGTAATGCCCAAAAACTTGATGCCGGTTACATTGGGTAACTCAACCAACATACCATTGTCTACCACAAACCGCATCTGGCGGGCCCCTTTTATAATACGGGTGCCTTTGGTGGCAGTAAGTACCAAAGTATCTGAATGGAAGGCATACAGTCCTTTAGCAACAGCCCGAGTCCCCGACCAAGTAAATTCAAAGTGCTGGTCCTGGTACAATTTCAGCAAAATACTGCCCAAGGAGCCTTCCCGGTACGCTGAGAATATCACGTCAGTCGGGAAATGCTCGGGCCTGTCACGTACAGCGTCATTCGTAAGCAGTGACTTGCCCGCCAGAAATACCAGCCAAGTAGCCACGGCTAGCAGGAGCGCGGTTTTCCCTTTCATTAAAGCCCGCAATGCTAGAAACTGATGCTGATTTCCACGACTTGGTCGGCGCGGCGGCCGTTGGCGGCACCGGGCTGCCAAGTGGGGCCTTCGCAGAGCAGCCGGATGGCCTCTGAGTCGTAGTCGGCCCGCAGACTGCGCAGAATCTGGAAGTTTTCGAGCTTGCCGGCCGCCGTTACCGTGAATTTCACCCGCACGCTGCCCGAGAGCTGCCGGGCTGGGGGCTCGGGCACAAACAGGCCCTCCCGGCGCAGGTACTCGCGCAGACCGATGTAGCCCCCCACGGGCTGGGGGCTTATGGTGGGCACCGGGGGCAGGGCGGCTTTGCGGGCCGCGCCTTCTTCGGCCACCCGGGCTTGCTTACTTTTGGCCGGGGCCACCGCCAGCACGTGCAGGGTGTCGGCCGTGGCTTTGCTCTCATCCTTGGCTTTGCTTTCGGCGGCGGCAGGTGCAGCTTCCGACTTAGCCACTGGGGCAGCTGCCGGCGGGGTAGCCAGGGCTACCGCCGGAGCTTGATCAGCGGCGGCATCGGCCTGGGTTTGATTCATCGTTTCGGCTACTGGCTCGTTGGCGGCTATAAGCACCGGGGGCTTCCGCTTGGCGGCGCGGGCCGTGGCCGGGCGTCGGGCGGGGGCGGCCGCCACTACGGCCGCCGACTCTGAAGCCGCAGCGGGGGCCGCAGCTACGGCGGGAGCGGCTTTTTGAGCCAGCACGGGAGCTTGCTCCGTTTCAGCTTCAGCAGGAGCCCCGGCGGTTTCGGCGGGGGCGGCGGGCCGCTGCATGGCTACCGGGGCTGACTCTAAGTGCGTTGCGGGGCGGCGCAGGCCCCACCACACGGCCGTACTCATGAGCAGCAGCAGAAGCATGGCGGCGGCGGCCTGCCACAGGTGTAAGGTGCGGCGGGGGGCTTCGGCCTGGGCTACGCGCTGGTGCAGGCGCAGCTGTAGCTGGCGCAGGGCTGCATCGGTGGTGGCGGGGTCCGTCAGCTCCAGGCCTTCCAGAATTTCGGCGCAGCGGGCACAGCTCAGGGTGTGGGCCTCGATGCGGTGCTGCTCGGCGGCGGGCAGCGTGCCGGCCACATACTGCCGCAACAGCGGCAGCGCCAGGTGCCCGGCCGCGTCGGGGGCCGGGGGCAGCGGTGGTACGGGAGGCTGATTAACGGGCCGCATTGGGAGCTGAGTCGAGGTAGCGTTTGAGGTTGCGCTTGCCGTTTTGGAGGTGGCTTTTCACGAGGCCGAGGTCAAATCCGGTGAGGTCGGCAATGTCGCGGTAGCATTTCTTTTCGAGGTAAAACAGTTCGAGGCAGCGGCGTTGGCCCTCGGGCAAATCGGCCAGGGCGTGCTCCAAAGCCTGCAAGCGGGCTTCGGTGAGTTCTTCATCTTCGGTAGCATCACCTGCCTGATGCAAAACGCCCGACGATTCCATATCGGCCGCATCGGGAAAATGCAGCACCAGCGCCCCATCTGGGCCGGCCCGCTGCCGGGCCCGCAGTATCATCAGGCAATGGTTGCGGGCGGTGGCTTGCAGCCAGGCCGGAAAGTTGGCCACCTCGTGCCGCCGCAGCGTGTCGATGAGCTTCTCGAAGAGCTGCATCACGGCATCCTGGGCGTCTTCGTCGGGCCGCAGGTACTTGCGGCACACGGCAAACACCAGGGCCATGTGCCGCTCGTAGAGCACGCCCAGGTCGGCTACCACGCCTTCGAGGCGGTAGCGGACCAGCAGCTCCTCATCGGAAAGCTCGGTGGGCGACTTGGGGCGGCGTTTGAAAAACATAGCGGGCAGCATCGGCACAGCCGACCCGGGCAAGATACGGCATTGGGCCCGTTGTTGGGCGCTTTTGCGGTGTTGCACCGCGAAGTTGCGGTGCAACACCGCAAGGCCCCGGTGTGGAACCGCGAAGTTCCGATCAGCAACCGCAACCTCGCGGTGTGGCACCGCAAGGTTGCGGTTCTACACCGCGAAGTCCCGGTGCGAAACCGCAACCTCGCGGTGTGGCACCGCGAGGTTGCGGTAAAAAACCGCGCCCGCCCGGTACGGAACCGGTCGGGCACGGGTAAGGAGGGAAGCTGACAGATAGTAGCGCGAACTACAAAGTTCGCGCTACTGACGGGCAACCGACGCACTACTGGGCAGCGGGCTTGGGGGCTTTGTTCATTTTGCCCAGACGGTAGGAGTAGCGCTTCCGCATCTAGGCCAGGGGGGCCTGCACGGCGCTGTTTTCGCCGTTCAGCATAAGAATAGAGACGGCAACTGGCCTTAACGCCGCGCCGCCCAGTAAGATAGAGCCGCCCAGTAAGATAGAGTTTCGGGCGAACTAAGCGCGCCCAATTGCTCGGCGCGGCCCTTGTCCGGCCGAAAATTCATAGCCACCCGAATATATTTTCACAGGCCGGTGTGGAATCGGTGGGCCGGGCGCATCAGACAGGGGAAACCCTTTAGCCCCTGTCTGCTCCGATGAACAAGCTATTCGTAATGGGAATGAGCTGCCTGCTGGCGGCTCCCGCCCAGGCCCAGCCGCTGCAAGCCGCCCCCCCGGCCCGCACTACCCAAACCTCCAAGCCCGCGGCCACGCGGGTCGTGCAGGGTCGCATCCTTGACGGTCGTACCAGCCAGGGGGTGCCCGGCGCCGAGGTGCGGGTAAAAGGCACCAGTATTGTTACCACAAGCAACCCTACCGGCACTTATCGGCTCCTTGTACCGAAGGGCCCGGCCACACTTGTGGTCAGTGCCCTGGGCTACGGGCGGCAGGAGCGGCCCGTGCCTGCCGATGGCAAGCTGGATATAAAGCTGGCCCCCGACAGTAAGGAATTGAGTGAAGTAGTCGTTACGGCCACGGCCCCCGAGCCCAGTAAGCGGCAAGTGAGCGGCGCGGTGTCGGAAGTGAAGGCCGCCGCAGTAGCCGGCAAAGTGGCCGGCGTCCGGAGTAGCGGCCAGGTACCGGCGGGGAGGATGCAGAAGCGTAAATCCGAAAGGAATGCACCTGTTGCAGCAGATGTTTTGTACGATTCAGCTCCTCCCCGCCCTGTGCCGGGCGCGGGCGAGTCGTATGCCGCCATCAAGGAAAACGGCTTTCATACCGCCCAAAAGGAGCCGCTGAGCACGTTTTCGATTGACGTAGACGCGGCCAGCTATAGCAATGTGCGCCGCTTCCTCAACCAGGGCCAGCGCCCCCCGCAGGATGCCGTGCGGGTGGAGGAAATGCTCAACTACTTCCACTACGACTACCCCCAGCCCACCGGCTCCGACCCGTTTTCCGTTACTACCGAGCTGGCCGTGTGCCCCTGGAACGCGGAACACCAGCTGCTGCATGTGGCCCTGCAGGGCCGGCAGGTAAGCACCCGGAAACTGCCACCCGCCAACCTGGTTTTCCTCGTGGATGTGTCGGGTTCGATGAATGAGCCCGATAAGCTGCCGCTGGTGCAGGCCGGCCTCCGCCAGCTGGTGCAGGAGCTGCGCCCCCAGGATAAAGTAGCCATCGTAGTATATGCCGGCGCGGCCGGCCTAGTGCTGCCCGCCACCCCCGGCAACCAGAAAGCCGATATCCTGGCGGCCCTCGACCGGCTGAGTGCGGGCGGCTCCACGGCGGGCGGCGCGGGGCTGCGGCTGGCTTACCAGGTGGCCCGGGAGCAGTTTCAGAAGGAAGGCAACAACCGCGTGATATTGGCCACTGACGGCGACTTCAACGTGGGCGAAAGCAGCGACGACGCCATGGAGCGCCTCATTACCGAGGAGCGGGAGTCGGGCGTGTTTCTGACGGTGCTGGGCGTGGGCCAGGGCAACTTGCAGGACAGCAAGATGGAGCGCCTCGCCGACAAGGGCAACGGCAACTACGCTTACCTCGACAACCTCGACGAAGCCCGCCGGGTGTTGGTGCGGCAGTTTGGCGGCACTTTGTTTACGCTGGCTAAAGACGTGAAGCTCCAACTCGAATTCAACCCGGCCCGGGTGCAGCAGTACCGCCTGATCGGCTACGAAAACCGCGCCCTAGCCGACGAAGACTTCAACAACGACCGTAAAGACGCCGGCGAGCTGGGCGCGGGCCACACCGTTACGGCCCTCTACGAACTGATTCCGCCCGGTGCCCCCACCGGTATCGATGCGCTGAAGTACCAGCAGAACCCCGCGCCCCGGCAGCCCGCCCCAGCTTCGGCCGACGTGATGACGGTGAAGCTCCGCTACAAGGAGCCGCAGGGCCTTACCAGCCGCCTGCTGGAGCGCACCTTGCGCGGCCCCGCCAAGTCCGTGGCCCAGGCTTCCGACAACCTGCGCTTTGCCGCCGCCGTGGCCCAGTTCGGCATGCTCCTGCGCCAGTCCGACTACCGGGGCACAGCCACTTATGGCAGCACCGAGCAGCTAGCCCAGGCCGCCCGCGGCACCGACGCCGATGGCTACCGCGCCGAGTTTGTGCGGCTTGTGAAGCTGGCTGAGGGCCTGAGCCCCGTGGCCGGCACCGTGGGTGCCCGCTAAGCCGCTCCGCGTTTTCTATCCTCTATTGCTGAATCAATACCAGTCATTCAGATGCGTAAATCCCCGGTCACCCTCCGTATTGCCGAGCCCTGCGCCCAGTCTTGGGCTGATATGACGCCCCAGGGCGCGGGCCGGCACTGCGCCGCCTGCCAGAAAGTAGTTATCGACTTCACCCAGAAAACCGACGCCGAAATCCTGGCCGTGCTGGCCGCTGCCACGGGCCAGACGTGCGGGCGGTTCGGGGCCAGCCAGCTTGATCGGGCTTTGCAACTCCCACTTGCGCCCCGCGCCGCGTGGTGGCAAACTGCCGTGGCGGCTACCGTGGCGCTGCTGGGTTTTCGCACGCTGGTTCCGTCGGCCGCTCAGGCCCAGGCCCCGGTTAGCCAGTTGCCGGCCTATGGCACTCAGGCGGCCGGAGCAGGACTGCCGTTTCAGGCCAAGCCGGCGGAGGTGGAAAGGTTGAGTGGAGAAGGTGGTTTGGATATCGTGCTTACTGGGCGGGTAGTGGATAAGGAATCTGGCAAGGGGATTTCGCAAGTAGTGGTAATGCTCAAAGGCACCAATCATGGTGTCACTACTGACGAACAGGGACATTTCTCTCTTCCAGTAACAGCTCAGGAGCGTCACCTTACGCTGGTAGTTTTTTCTATTGGTTATAACCGCGTAGAAATGCCTCAGCCAAAACATCCTTCGGGGATGAAAGTGCAGCTAGTGCCGGATGCTCAGGTGCTGGGAGGTTTGGGAGTAATTAATTCAGGCCCGTCCAGCTGGTTATTTAATGACATTTGGCAGCGGCTGCGGGCTATTCCGGCACAACTAACGCAGCCTTTTCAGGGCAACCAGGCATGAGAAGTTCTGCCCTTCTCCTGCTAACTCACCGCCTGGCGCAGGCCGCCGGTGAGGCCACCGTTCGGGCCCACTGGCTGCTGCCCAACGGCACCAAATGGCCCGGGCACAGTCGCGGCCGGGCTCCGGCTTGTCGGGCGCCACCCCGGAGCCGCAGGTCCGGCGGGTGTTACCGCTTCCTGCTAGCGGACCAATAGGAAGAAACTCCTGACCGGTGGGCGACTGGTCAGGAGTTTTTCGTTTGGACGGGTTTGAACGGCGGGCTACAGCTTTCTATTGTGCAATTGATGCGTATTTAATTAGGCCCGAATTATGTTGGAAAAAAGCTGATGGTGGCGGGTTACGTATGGGGGGCTGCTGGTATAAACAACCACTAAGCGGCGCTGCTTTCGCATTGATACCCGAATAAGCTGCTCTCCCAGCAGAGCACTTTCGCCCCATTTTCAGGCCTGTTCGCACGCGACGACAGCTCCTGGCTACGCGCAGCTTTTCCTGGAAAAGTTCTGAATCCGTTCGGTCGGGCTCAGCGGCGGGAGCATGGCTTTTTTGGCAGTTTCTCATCCTTCCCTCTCCTTCCTCACTCCTATGAATATCATCCGCTTGCGGCCCTTGTGGCTGCTGGCCGGCGGCTTGCTGCTGCCCGCCTGTCACCAACAATACTCTTCAGAACAGGTAGAATCGGCCAGCGTCTACGAGATGCCCGCCGAAGCGCCGCGGGCCGATGCTGCCGCGCCACTGCCCACGCCACCAGCCACCACCGAAACCTACGCCCGGCTGCCCGAAAACCGCTTCGAAGACGTGCGCCAAACCCCGCTCAGCACCTTTGCCATCGACGTAGATCCGGCCAGCTACAGCAACGTGCGCCGCTTCCTGACCCAGAACCGCCAGCTGCCCCCGCCCGAAGCCGTGCGCATTGAGGAGCTCATCAACTACTTCCACTACGACTACCCCCAGCCCCGGCACTCCGAAACACCCGCCACGTTGAACGCTGAAGTAGCCCGCTGCCCCTGGAATACTGCTCACCAGCTCGTGTTGGTAGGTATGCAAGGCCGGGAAGTAGCCAACGAAGCCCTGCCGCCAGCCAACCTGGTATTTCTGCTCGACGTGTCGGGCTCGATGGCAGACGAGGACAAGCTGCCGCTGCTCAAGGCTAGTCTGCGCCAGCTGGTACACACGTTGCGCCCCCAGGATTACGCGTCGATAGTGGTGTATGCCGGGGCAGCGGGGCTGGTGCTGCCGCCTACTTCGGGCAGCCGGCCCGGGGAAATCCTGCGGGCCCTGGACAACCTGGAAGCCGGCGGCTCGACGGCCGGTGGCGAAGGGCTACGGCTGGCCTATCAGGTGGCCCGGCAGCAGGCCCGGCCCGGCGCCAATTCCCGCATCATTCTGGCTACCGATGGCGACTTCAACGTGGGCGAAAGTAGCGACGCGGCCATGGAGCAGCTCGTAACTCAGGAGCGGAAGTCGGGCGTGTTTCTGTCGGTGCTGGGCTTCGGGCAGGGTAACTTGCAGGACAGCAAGATGGAGGTGCTGGCCGACAAAGGCAACGGCAATTACGCCTATATCGACAACCTGAACGAAGCCCGGCGGGTGCTGGTGCAACAATTTGGCGGCACACTCTTTACCCTAGCCAAAGACGTAAAGGTGCAGGTGGAGTTTAACCCGGCCCAGGTGCGGCAATACCGCCTGATTGGCTACGAAAACCGTCTGCTGACCGCCGAAGACTTCAACGACGACACCAAAGACGCTGGCGAGCTGGGTGCGGGCCAGCAGGTCACGGCCCTCTACGAAATTGTGCCGGTCAATGCGTTGCCCGCCACCGACGGGCTACCGTACCAGGCCACCGAGCCCGATTATGCGGCCCGCCCGGCCGCTTCCAGCACCGAGCTAATGACCGTGAAGCTGCGCTACCAGGAGCCCCAGGGCAGCGCCAGCCGCCTGCTCACGCTCCCCGTGCCTGGTACCGATGCCCCCGTAGATCAGGCTTCTGACAACCTGCGCTTTGCCGCTGCCGTGGCCCAGTTCGGTATGCTGCTGCGCCAGTCGGAGCACCGGGGCACGGCCAGCTACGCCACCGCCCTGCAGCTCGCCGAATCGGTGCGGACGCGGGATACTGATGGGTCGCGCCGAGAGTTTGCCGAGCTAGTGCGGCGTGCGGCGGAGCTGAGTACGGAGTCGGCAGCACAGCAGCCGGCCGTGGATGAGCTGCGCTACCGGTAAGCGGCTAGGCTGTTAGAACGTCATGTCGACCAGTGGGAGACATGACGTTCTTCTTTCAGCAATGAAGCGGTAGAGATGCTTCGACAAGCGGACGGCAGATCAAGCATGACGTTCTTTTAGCCGATTTTCCCACTTCTGACGAACGTTTGTTCGTATTAGGCCGCGAAAAATTAATTTGGAATTATCAGAACCCGGCCCCACCTTGCCAGCCGAAAGCTCCTGATTCTCATGACCCAGCACACCGCCCGTTTCTTTTTTAGCTATTACTTCTATTACGCCAACGCGTAGTCGAGCGGTCTTCCTGTAGCTTTTCCAACCGAAATTCTCAGCGCCTCTCGACAACCTCGAGAGGCGCTTTTTTTTACGCTCACACACTGCTCTCAATGCTCTCTACGGCTTTCTTTTATTGCGGTCATTGCTACTGCTTCTTTCTGAAGGAGCCGGGCCTGATTTGCCGAAGCTGACCACCGCGCAGCACCAGAAGCAAAACCAAGGCCCCGCACTCCGGAGGCCTTTTTTAATGCCGTTTTCTTACCCAAGTACCATGCTCCCCACTGTTGCCATCCAGGGCTTTGAAGGTAGTTTTCACCAGATAGCCGCCCGCCACTATTTCGGCCCCACCGCCCTGACGACGCCCTGCGCCACGTTTGGGGAAGTAGTGCGCCAAGTGGGCAGCGGCACCAGCAGCCACGGGCTGATGGCCATTGAGAATTCCATTGCCGGCAGCATTCTGCCCAACTACAACTTGCTGCGCAAAGCCGACCTGCGCGTGACCGGGGAAGTGTACCTCCAGATCCGGCAGCACCTGATGGCGTTGCCCGGCCAGCAACTCGCCGATATTCAGGAAGTACATTCTCACCCGATGGCCCTGCTGCAGTGCGCCGACTTCCTCAACCAGCACGGGCACTGGCGCTTAGTCGAAACCGAAGACACTGCCCTGAGCGCCCAGCGCATCCGGGAAGGGCTGCGGGCGGGCACGGCGGCGGTGGCCGGCAAGCTGGCCGCCGAGCTGTTCGACCTCGAAATTCTGGGCAAAGACATTCACTCGGAAAAGAAAAACTACACCCGCTTCCTGGTAGTGGCCCGGCCCGAAAACGCCGCGGCCGTGGAGCAGCCCAACAAAGCCTCGCTCTACTTTCATACCACCCACGCCCAAGGCAGCCTGGCCCAGGTGCTCATCCGCATTGCCGACCAGGGCATCAACCTCTCCAAGCTCCAGTCGTTCCCGATTCCGGCCAAAACCTGGCACTACTACTTTCACGCCGACCTCGAATTCGACGACCCGGCCCAGCTGGCAGCCGCCCTGCGGGAAATGAAGCCCGTGACGGAAGGCCTGGAAGTGCTGGGCGTGTATCATAAAGGAGTGACCCATAAATAACCCGAATCTATTAATCCATCAGGCCGCAGAGCCGAAGCAAATCAGTCCATTTTACATATCCTCTAACATATTATGCATCAACCCCCAACTACTACCAACCTCATGCTAGTTTCCGTCGCCAGCCGCCTGCAGCACACTCAGGAATACTACTTCTCCCAGAAGCTGCGCGAAATTGACGGGATGAACAAAGCCGGCGCGCAGGTTATCAACCTGGGCATTGGCAGCCCCGATATGCCGCCTCACCCGCGCGTGGTAGCCGCCCTGACGCAGGCCGCCGAGCAGCCCAACACCCACGCCTACCAGAACTACAAAGGCGTACCGGTGCTGCGCCACGCCATTGCCGGCTGGTACGAGCGGTGGTACGACGTGGCCCTAAACCCTGAAACCGAAGTATTGCCGCTGCTGGGCTCCAAAGAAGGCATCATCCACATCAGCATGACGTTTCTGGAAGCCGGCGACGAAGTACTGATTCCTAACCCCGGCTACCCGGCCTACCGCGCCGCCGCCCACCTCAGCGGCGCCACGCCCATCGACTACGACCTGACGGCGGAAAACAACTGGCTGCCCGACCTTGACCTGCTGGCCCAGCGCGACCTGAGCCGCGTGAAGCTGATGTGGGTGAACTACCCGCACATGCCCACCGGCACGCCACCCGATGCCGCTTTCTTCGCCCGACTGGTGGCTTTTGCAACCGAGCACAACATCCTGCTGGTGCACGACAATCCCTACAGCTTCATTCTGAACCAGACTGCGCCCCAGAGTCTGCTGGCGGTGCCCGGTGCCCGGGAAGTGGTGCTGGAGCTGAACTCGCTGAGTAAGTCGCACAACATGGCGGGCTGGCGCGTGGGCATGTTGGTGGGCCGCGCCGATTTGCTGCAGGAGGTGCTGCGCTTCAAGAGCAACCTCGATTCGGGCATGTTCTTGCCGGTGCAGCTGGCCGCCGTGGAAGCCCTGCAACTCGACGAAACCTGGTATGCTGAGCTGAATGCCCACTACGCCGCCCGCCGCGAGCTGGTATTCGAGCTGCTCGATACCGTGGGCTGCACGTTTGCCCGCAACCAAGTGGGCTTGTTCGTGTGGGCTGCTATTCCGCCGGGCTATGCCGATGGCTATGCCTTGAGCGACGAGCTGCTGCACGCGGCCAAGGTGTTCATCACGCCCGGCGGCATCTTCGGCTCCAACGGCAATGGCTTCATCCGGGTGAGCTTGTGCCAGACCACGCAGGTGCTGGCAGCGGCTCTGGGCCGCATCAACGACAGCCGAAACTAATGCCACGACCTCTGCCTTCCTCTGCGCAACCCTCCGCGGACCCCCGCGGCAAATCCCTCAAGAACACATGATTGTCACCATAATAGGACTAGGCTTAATCGGCGGCTCTTTAGCCATCAGCCTCAAAGAAAAGGGGCTGGCCAACCATATTATCGGGCTGGACCGCAACCTGGAGAACCTGCTCAAAGCCCACGAGCTGGGCCTCATCGACGAAGGAACCAATGATTTGGCCGCCGCCGTGCGCCGCGCCGACCTGGTGGTAGTGGCCGTGCCGATGGATTCGATGCTCACCGTGTTGCCGCAGGTGCTGGACGGCGTCGAGCGGCAGGTGGTTATCGATGTGGGCTCCACTAAGTCGATGCTGCTGGCGGCCGTGGCCGGGCACCCGCAGCGGGGCCGCTTTGTGGCGGTGCACCCCATGGCCGGCACCGAATATTCGGGGCCCGAAGCGGCCGTGCCGGAGCTGTTTACCGACAAGACGCTGGTAATCTGCGACGCTGAGCAGAGCGACGCCGACGCGGTAAATCTGGTGCAGAATCTGTTTGAGCAGCTGCCCATGACCATCGAATACCTCGACGCGGCTGCCCATGACTTGCACACTGCCTACGTGTCGCATATTTCGCACATCACTTCTTTTGCCCTGGCTCTCACGGTGTTGGAGAAAGAGAAGGAAGAACAGCAGATATTTGCTCTGGCCAGCGGCGGCTTTGCCTCCACGGTGCGCCTGGCCAAAAGCTCGCCCGATATGTGGGTGCCGATTTTCCGCCAGAACCGCGTGAACGTGCTCGACGTGCTCGACGAGCACATCAAGCAGCTCCAGCACCTGCGCCACCTCATTGCCACGGAAGACTACCCGGCCGTGTACCAGCGGATTGAGCAGGCCAACCTCATCCGCAAGATTCTGAAATAGCCCATTACTCAATCAATTAAATCATTCACAATCAATCATCTTTCATTTTACTCATTCACAAAACCCAATTCTTATTTAGCATGGAAACCTCACTCGTCACCTCACAGACCGACATGAAATCTGCCCTTTTCAACCGCCAGCCCAACGACAAGCCCTACCTGATTTCGGGCCCGTGCTCGGCCGAAACCGAGGAGCAAGTCCTCGAAACCTGCCAGCGTCTGGCTGCTACCGGCAAGGTGCAGGCCCTGCGCGCCGGCATCTGGAAACCCCGCACCAAGCCCGGCGGCTTCGAGGGCGTGGGTACCAAAGGCCTGCCCTGGCTCAAGAAAGCCAGTGAGCTTACCGGTCTGCCCATTGCCGTGGAAGTAGCCACGGCCAAGCACGTCGAAGACTGTCTGGCTTTCGGCGTCGATATTCTGTGGGTGGGCGCGCGCACCACCGGCAACCCGTTTTCAGTGCAGGAAATTGCCAACGTGCTGCGCGGTGTGCAGGTGCCGGTGCTGGTCAAGAACCCCATTCACCCCGAGCTGGAGCTGTGGGTGGGCGCCGTGGAGCGCCTCAAAAAGGCCGGGTTGGAGCAGGTGGGCCTCATTCACCGGGGCTTTAGCAGCTACGGCAACACCGATTTCCGCAACGCTCCGATGTGGCACCTGCCCATCGAAATGAAGCGCCGCCACCCCGATATGCCCCTGCTCTGCGACCCAAGCCACATCTGCGGCCGCCGCGACACGCTCTTCACCGTAGCCCAGCAGGCCCTCAACCTGGGCTTCGACGGCAACATGATTGAAAGTCACATCGACCCCGACAACGCCTGGAGCGACGCCAAGCAGCAAATCACCCCCGAAGTGCTCCGCGACCTGATTCAGGACTTGGTGTGGCGCCACGAAACCACCGACCAGCGCGAGTTTCTGACGGCCCTCTCCAGCCTGCGCGAGCAAATCAACCAGCTCGACGCCGAAATCATCCAGCTGCTGGGCCGCCGCATGGGCGTGGCCGAGAAAATCGGGCAGTACAAGAAGGAAAACGACATTACCATTCTGCAAACCGGCCGCTGGAACGAGGTGCTGGAGCGGGCCCAGCGCCAGGGCTCCTCGGTGGGCCTCACGCCCGAGTTTATCGAGCAGTATTTTGCCGCCGTCCACCTGGAGTCCATCAACCACCAGAACAAGGTGATGGAAGGGTAGGAGCTTGTTTTACAAACGACAACGCCCCGCATCTGACCGATGCGGGGCGTTGTCGTTTCGGGTGGTTGCTGGGGCGTCCGGCAAGCCTTTAGGAGTCTTCGTCAGTCCTTCAGCGCCCATCGTCAACGCTTCTGGGGTCATCGTTAAGGCTTCAGTGCCCATCGTCAACGCTTCAGTGCCCATCGTCGGGTCTTCAAGGGCCATCGTCAAGCCTTCGGGACTCGTCGTCAAGGCTTCGGGAGTCATCGTTACCGTTTCGGTGCCCATCGTCAACGCTTCAGAGGCCTTCGTGAAGCTTGCAGGCGTGCCCGTTGTCGGTAAAAAGACAATTGGTTAGACATGTAAACTTCTCGCTATGCGTGTCAATAGCTGGGTTTAAACTTTGTCAAGGTTAGAATCAGCCTTTTTCAGTAGACTTTTCGCAAAACCTCTACTAACCCTGTTTATCCGGCAGCTACATTGTCCGGCTCCGCGAATTGGCCGTACTTAGCCCCATGCTCTTCTACACTGTTGTAAAGCCCGTGGTGCAGCTCGCCCTGCGCGTGTTTTTCCGCCGCCTCGAAATCCGCCACCATGAGCGGCTGGAGCAGCCGGGCCCCATGATGATTGTGTCCAACCACCCCAACACCCTCATGGACCCGCTGGTGGTGGCCGCCAACCGCCGCAAGCCCATTGCGTTTCTGGCCAAGAGCACCTTCTTCAAGAACCCGGTTTCGCGCGCCATCTTCCTGTCGGGCAACTGCATCCCGATTTACCGCCGCCAGGATGCCGACAGCGGCGACGCCGGCGTGACGCCCGAGGAGCTGGCCCAACGCAACGAAGCCGCCTTCGGCCAGTGCTACGACCATTTCGACCGGGGCGGCGTCATCCAGATATTTCCCGAGGGCACCAGCATCAGTGAGCGGCGGCTGCGGCCCCTGAAAACCGGCGCAGCCCGCATCTGCCTCGGCGCCGAAGCCCGCCACGACTTTAAGCTCGGCGTGAAGATCCTGCCCATCGGCATCAACTACTTCGACCCCAGTCGGTTCCGCTCCGACGTGTTCGTCAATATCGGCAAGCCCATCATCGTGGCCGACTACGCCGCCGCCTACCGCGCCGACCCCGAAGCCGCTGCTGATGCGCTGACTGAGGAAATCCGCCGGCGGCTGGAGCAGCGCCTGGTCATCACCCGCGACGCGGCCGAGGATGAGCTGGTGCTCCAGATTGAGCGCACCTTCGGTGAGCATCTGATTCCCGACGATGAGGAAACGCTCTACGACAACTTCCAGCTCAGCCGTGCCCTGCTGGAGGCCGTGCCCTACTTCGAAAAGCACGACCCAGCCCGCCTTACCGAGGTGCGCGAGAAGCTCGGCACCTACCTTCTCGACCTGGACCGCCTCCGCCTCACCGACGAAGCCCTCGAATCGAGCAAGGGCCGCAACCACCGCTGGACGCGCGCTACCATCTCGGGCATCAAGCTGGTGCTGGGCTTCCCGCTGTACCTGTACGGGCTCATCAACAACTACGTGCCCTACATTCTGCCCTCCATGATTGCCAAGCGGGCCACTAAAGACCTAGAGTTTGTGGCCCCGATTATGCTGGTTACGGGCATTCTGACCTTCGGCTTCGGCTACGCCCTGCAAATCGGGCTGGTGCATCATTTCACCCAAAGCTGGCTTTGGACGCTGCTCTACGGCTTGAGCCTGGCCCCCAGCGGCTTCTATGCCCTTAGCTACTGGAACAACCTGACGGCCCGCCTCCAGCGTCTGCGCGCCCTCAAGCTTTTCCGTACCAAGCGTCCGGTAATGGAAGGCCTGCTGCGCCAGCGCCAGGCCATCCAACAGCTGCTCAGCTCGGCTCGGGCCGCCTTTTTATCGGCTACTGCCAGCTCTGCCAATACGCCGCAGAAGCTGGGGTGAGAGGCCGTCGGAATAGCCTAAAAAAGCAGAACGTCATTCCGAGCGAAGCCGAGGAATGACGTTCTGCTTTTTTAGGCTATTAAAAATCGGCCTTTACTCCCAGGCCCAGCACCAGAATCTGCCCCAGGGTGAGGCCTTTGGTATTGGCAATGTAGCTCTGCAGGTACAGGTCGTTGGTGCTCAGGTCGTAGTAGAGCGACACGGTGCGCGGCCGGCCATTGGCCTTGGCGGGGCGCAGGTAGGTGATGCGGCCACCCGCCAACGGACCATAGCGCGTATCCGACGACCACCAGTAGTAGTCCTTGGTGTACTGCCCGCGCTCCTCATCGTTGAGTGTGCCGTGGGTGTAGCTGAAATACGCGCCCACCGATACCGGCTTCACCTGCCACGTATCAGAAATCTGGACCGTGAAAGGCGAATAGATAAGCTTGGCTGAGGCCAGCGTGAGCGTAGAGCCGGCAAACTTCTTGGGCACGTAGCCCAGTAGGATGTCGGTATCCACTTTGTCGTTGAAATACGAGTAGCCCGCCCCGGCCGATACCATGCCCAGCCCGCCGGCCGTTTGTAGCACAAGGTGGCGGGGTCGGTACCAGGGGTGCGGGTTTTCAGCGGGAGGAGTAGCTGCCGGGGTAGTTGGCTCGGTGGCCAGCGCGGCAGTGGGGGCAAGCAGAGTAGCGGCCAGCGCAACAACGGATGTAAGGCGCTGTGTCATTAGAAGTTGATCTGTTTAATCCGGAACTGCTTGTCGCCCCATACCGTGACGACCATGTAGCGGCGCTGGGAAAAGGCGTCGGAGTTGATGTACCACACGCCGTCGTTGAACGGCTGCCCGATGCTGGAGCTGTGGTTGTGCCCGTTCATTTCGAACACGAGGTTTTTGGCTTCCCGCAGCGCCTGGGCATAAGGGTCGCGCACGGCTGGGTCAAAGTCCACATCCTGGGGTGGCACGTGCGAAATCACAACTTGGCGGCGCGCTCCTTCCAGGTTGCTCACTTGCTGATTGAACCAGGGCATATTCGGAATGTGACCATCGAAGTTGTATTCGCGGCCGTTAGTGTCAACCAGAATGAACTTAGTGTCGCCATAAAGGAAGGAGTAGTTCAGCGGCCCGAATATCTCCTCGTAAGCCTTCCGGCCGTTGCCCACTGAGTCGTGGTTGCCGATGACGGTTACGTAGGGCACTTTCAGCTTGCGCAGCTTCTCGTTTACCCAGCGCATCTCGCGGGCCATGCCGAAGTCGGAAATATCGCCGGCTACCACCAGAAATTGGATGCCAGGCTGCTGATTGACACTGGCCACCAGGTCGTCGGCCTCGTCGTAGAAGCGCTGCGAGTCGCCGGTAAACACGAAGCGGAGCGTATCGCCGGCGGGTAGCGGCGCCTGGCGCAGGCGCTCCAGGTTCTTGGCCGTCAGGTTGCGTTCATCGGCAGCGGCGCGGTAGTCGTTAGGGCTAAACTCCAGCATATCGCAGCTACTCAGAGTAGCGGCAGTGGCAAGAAGCAACAAGAAGGATTGGGTTCGGAAGCGTAACGCTGGCAACATGACCTCAGCACTAGTAAAACGGCACAATAGGCTACCCGACTACGGGCAGCTTCGGCGCTATATACTGTGCGACCTAGCGGTGTGTTTCCAACCGAAAGCTGGGCCGTAGCCTCCGGGGGGAGGGTCGCAGCCCCGCGTTTCCGGTCAACGTCGATTTACACCCGGTGAAGACGGTTTTTAGAAGATGAAGAAAGCATGAAGATTTTCGGGTTTCCGCCGAAAAAGTCCCTTCCCGTCAGCTCAATCCTTCTCATTTGCTACTCGTCCAGATACTGGTGCACAAACTTGATGGCCATCGAGCCTTCGCCCACGGCCGAGGCCACGCGGGCCATAGCCCCGGCCCGACTGTCGCCGGCGGCAAAGATGCCGGGCACGCAGGTTTCGAGCAGGTACGGTTCCCGAGGGTGTTTCCAGCTGGTAGCGTAGCGCGGGTCGGCTACCAGGTCGCGGCCGGTGAGCAGGAATCCTTTCGTGTCGCAGAGGGCTAGGTCGCAGATCCACTCGGTGCTGGGCTTGGCCCCGATGAAGACGAACAAGGCCCGGGCTGGGCGAGCTTCCACCTGGCCCCGGCTTTCGAGCACTACTTCCTCCAGGTGGTCTTGGCCGCGCACCTCGCGCACCTGGGTAAAGGGCAGAATCTCGATGTTGGGCGTGTGGCCGATCTGCTCGATGAGATAGGCCGACATGGACGCGGCCAATGACTCGCCCCGGATAAGGATGAACACCCGGCGGGCGTAGGTGGCCAGGTACATAGCGGCCTGCCCGGCCGAGTTGCCGCCGCCTACTATATATACGTCCTGCTGGTCGCAGGAGCGGGCCTCGGTGCGGGCCGCGCCGTAGTACACGCCCGCGCCGGTGAGGTGGTCGATGCCGGGCACTTCCAGCGTGCGGTAGCTGACGCCCATCGTCAGCACCACGGCGCGGGTACGCACCTCGCTGCCGTTGCTGAGCGTGAGGACTTTATAGCCGTCCTGCACGCACATGCTCACCACTTCCTGGGGGGCCAGCAACTCGGCCCCGAGCCGGATGGCCTGGCTCCAGGCGCGGTGGGCCAGCTCGGCCCCGCTTAGGCCGGTGGGAAAGCCCAGGTAATTCTCGATGCGGGAGCTGGTGCCCGCCTGCCCGCCCGGCGACTGCCGCTCGATGATCAGGGTTTTGAGTCCTTCGGAAGCGCCGTACACGGCCGCGGCCAGCCCCGACGGTCCGGCCCCCACGACGACGACATCATACAGTTCTTGGGAGGCCGTGGCGGCCAGCCCCATGTGGCCGGCCACTTCGGCGCGGGCCGGGCGGGAGAGGGCCGTGCCGTCTTCGAAGACGACCACCGGCAAATCGGCGGCGGTGAAAGCGGTGGCGGCCAGCAGTACCGGGGCCTCAGGGTTGGTTTCGAAGTCGAGCCACTGGTAAGCGGCCATGTAACCGGCCAGGAAGTCCTTGAGCTCGTGGGAAAGCGGCGACCATTGGAACCCGATGAGGCGCAGGCCCTGGAAGCGGGGCTTGTATTGGGCCTGCCAGGCGGCCAGCAAGTCGTGGAGGGTAGGGTAGAGCAGCTCCTGGGGCGGGTCCCAGGGCTTCATCAGGTAGTGGTCAAGGCGGGCGTTGTTGATGGCCCGGATGGCGGCTTCGGTATCGGCGTAAGCCGTGAGCAGCACCCGCTTGGCATCGGGGTAAATGGTGCGCGCCTGCTCCAGAAACTCGACGCCTTCCATTTCGGGCATGCGCTGGTCGGCCAGAATGAGGGCCAGCGGCTCCTCGCGCGCCTTCAGCTCGCGCAGGGTAGCCAGGGCCTCGGCCCCGGAGGAAGCGCGCAGCACCCGGTAGTCGCGCCGGAACTCGGTGCGCAAGTCCCGGTCGATGGCACCTAGTACTTGCAAATCATCATCAACGGCAAGTAAAACGGGTTTCTTTTCCATGCTTCACTATTGGTTAAGCGGCCAGCGGCACACTTGGTTTAATACAAATTTCAGGAGTACACCAGAACGGCTAAAAGCACTTGTTTGGATATACCCACTATTTACCCACTCCGAACTCATTCCGAAAGCAGCACAACGGAATACTACCATAATCTGCTTCAGGCAAACGCAGAACATCAAGCTCCCTGTCCCTATCTCACCAGTTCACCTACCGGCAGCCAGGCGCAGAACTCGGTGTGGCCGGGCTGGGAGTGGACTTCGAGTCGGCCGCCGTGGTTGCGGATGATGCGCTGGGCAATATCGAGGCCGAGGCCGGTGCCCTCACCGGCCTGCTTGGTAGTGTAGAACGGCTCAAAGATGCGCGGTAGCACGTTAGGAGCAATGCCGGGGCCGTTATCAATGATGATTACCTGCACGAAATCACCCTCGCGGCGGGTGCGCAGCGTGATTTCGCCGCCCGGTGGCAGCGCGTCGATGGCGTTATCGAGTAGGTTGGTCCACACCTGGTTGAGGCTGCTGACCTGGCCTTGGATGCGGGGCAGGCCGGGGGCATAGTCGCGGGTGAGGCGGATGTTCTTTTCGCGCAGCTGGTAGCCGAGCATGTTTACGGTGCTGTCGAGGCCGGCTGTTACTTCCAGCGGGGCAAAGCTGCCGCCCCGGTCCATGTGGGAGTAGGTCTTCACGTTGCTCACCAGCAGGCTGATGCGGCCCCCGGCTTCCTGCACGTCCTTGATAAGGTGCATGGTAGTGAGCTGCCCTTCGAGCCAGGCAAAAGCGGCTGGCTTGGCAGCGGGTGGCAGCAGAGTGGCTACCGGCCCCAGCTCGCTAAGGGTGAGGCCGGCCTCCATAAGACCGGCGGCGAGGCGGTAGCCATCGGGCACGCCCTGGGCTTCGAGCCAGTCGGAAAGCTCGTCTTCCCGGTCGGCGCAGGCCAGGGCCGACATCGTGAGCTTCGGCGACTCGCCGGGCACAGCCAGGGCGGTGAGGGCCTGCATGGCTTCGGGCGAGGGGCAATGGCCTACCAGCTCGGCAAAGAGGGCGGGCTTGGCGGCGGCGCGCTCGGCCAGGGCTTCGGCAGCGCGGGCAATGGCGGCGGCGGGGTTGTTGAGCTCGTGGGCCAGGCCGGCCGAGAGCTTGCCCAGGGCCCGCAACTTCTCGTCGCGCTCCTGGGCCCGGGCTTCGTCGCGGGCCCGGTCGCTCATGAGGCCTACCAGGCGCTGCACCAGCTCGGGACTGTGCTGCTCCAGCGCCGGAAAATGGTCGCGGTGCAGCAGGTAAAGCACCGTGGCGCCACTGGCCATGCCCCAGCCCATGCTGACGCGCAGCCGGGAGTAGGGCAGTACGCCGCTGATGTGGCCGGCCTCGATGCGGAAGCGGGGCTCCCGGCTGCCATTCTGGACCGTGTAAAACTGAATACCACCCTGGACCACGCCTATCATGTACTCGGCCGCGTCGCCGGGCTGCATCACGGTGCCGCCATCGGGCAACTCGCGCCGCTCGCCGTGCTCCAGCAGCCAGGCCAGGGTTTCGGGCGGCAGGCCCTGGAAGGTTGGTATGGTCAGCAGGTCGTCGGGGGTGAGGGGGGCAGCAGGCATGGCAGCGGGGTTGTTAGGAAAGCGGAATATAGGGCAAACTGATTGGATAGGGCCAGGGTTTGCGGAGGGTTGGCGTAGCAGAACGGGCGACTTTTATCCGTAAATTTCGACCATTCCTCCTTATACCATCCATTGCGTATGCGCCCAACTCTTACTTTTAATCTATTAGCTATTCTGCTCGTGAGCTGGCTTGGTAGCTGCATTGCCGTCCGGGCCCAGTCCTTGGACCTGACGTTTAAGCCCACAGTACTCAAAACCCCGCTTGCGGTAGGCAATCAGCTGGCCGTGAATGCGCTAGCCGTGCAGGCCGACGGTAAAGTCTTAGTAGCCGGGGGCTTCGACTTTGTAAACGGTAACCTTACGGGTAAGCTCCTGCGCCTCAACCCGGATGGTACCCCCGACGCGACCTTTAACGCAGATGGTTTGGGGGCCAACGGGTTCGTGTCGGCGGTGTTGGTGCAGCCCGATGGTAGAATCCTGGTCGGCGGCGGTTTCACAACTTTCAATGGGCAGGCCCGCAGCATGGTGGTGCGCCTGCTGGCCGACGGCTCCCTCGACACCTCCTTTACGTTTGGCTCGGCCGCTTCTGTCCGCCAGATCAGCAGCCTGGCCCTGCAGCCCGACGGCAAGATTCTGGTGGGCAGTGGCCCGAGCCTGCAAAACGCGCCCCAGACCGGCGGCCTGGTGCGCCTGAACCCTAACGGCTCCCTGGACTCCTCGTTCAGCGTCGCGGGCACACTGGTGCAGGGCGAGCTGGTGTCGGCCATCCTGGTGCAGGCCGATGGCAAAGTGGTGGTCGGCGGCTCCTTCTCGAACTTCAACGGCCAGAACATGGGCTCCTTGGTGCGCCTGACCAGCACTGGTACCATTGACCCCACCTTTTACACCACCCCCTTTGCCACTGCCGGCGGCTCGGTGCTGACGCTGGTGCAGCAGCCCGACGGCAAGCTGCTGGCAGGTGGCAGCTTCACGAAGCTGGGCGGCCAAGCGGCCAACCGCATTGCCCGCCTGCTACCCGACGGTACCTACGACAGTTCCTTTCAGCCGGGCACTGGCCCCAACGCCGGCGTACGCACCCTGTATCTGGAACCCAGCGGCAGCATCCTGCTTACCGGGGCCTTCACGCAGGTAAACGGCGTGAGCCGGGGACGCGTAGCCCGCCTGTCGGCTACCGGTAGCCTAGATGCCAGCTTCGCAGCCGGCACCGGCGTGAATGCCACCACCAATGCTATGGCGGTGCTGCCCACCGGGCAACTGCTGCTGGCCGGGGGCTTTAACCAGTACGACGGCGCTAACTACAGCGGACTGGTGCGGCTCAATAGCACCACTGGGCAGGCCGACGCCTCCTTTGCCCCAGTTATTGAAGCCCGCGGCACGCTGAGCCAGCTGGTACCCTTGCCCAGCGGACAACTGCTGGTGAGCGGCAACTTCACCCAGCTCAACGGAGTAGCTGTGGGCGGAGCGGCCAACTCGGTGCGTCGCCTCAACCCCGATGGAAGCCTGGACGCTACCTTCACGACGATGCCCGTGGGAACGGTGCAGGCCGTGCAAGCCAACGGCAGCTTTTACGCTATAAGCGGCACTACGCTGCGCCGCTACCTGGCCGACGGCAGCCCCGACAACTCCTTCACCGCCCAGACGTTTGGCACGGGGCTGGTTATTCTGCAGGGCGTAACGGTGCTGCCCACCGGGCAACTGTTGGTCTACGGCTTGTTTACCGGCTACGGCAGCCGCACCGGCCTGAGCGGGCTGGTGCGCCTCAACGCCGACGGTACCGCTGATAATACCTTCCTACCGGCCAGTACCCCCACCGACCGGCGCGTGCTGCAAGTGCTGACGCAGCCCAGCGGCAAGCTGGTAGTAGTAGCTGATGTGCTGAACACCTTCGTAACCACCGTGACCCGCCTCAACGGCGACGGCAGCGCCGACAACGGCTTCTCGGTAGGCAGCGCCGCCGGCTCCGGGGCCACCTACCAAGTGGTGATGCAGTCCGACGGCAAGCTGCTGGTGGGCGGCACCTTTACCAGCTTCAACGGGCAGGCCGCGCCCTACGGCCTCGTGCGCCTGACAGCCGACGGCATCCCCGACCCCACCTACTCCGGCGTGGCAGGCTACTACTCCCCACGCCTAGTGCAGCCTGATGGCCGCCTGCTGGCCCTGCGGGGCAGCACATCTTCGCCTTCGCCCGACGCCAGCGCCGCACTGGTGCGCCTCACGGCCGACGGCAGCCTAGACGCCAGCTTCAGCCCGGTGGCCGTTCCGCACTCCATCTTTACCAATGATGACATCGTGGCGGGTATCAAGCTGCAGCCCGCCGACAGCAAAATCCTGCTCTACGGCTCGTTCCGCTACGTGGCCGGGCAGGTACGTATCGGCCTAGCCCGCCTTACTAATGTGGCCCTGGCTACTCGTGCGGCAGCGGCACTGCAACCCTTGGAAGTGTATCCTAACCCAACGCACGGCGCCATAACCCTGACTTTGCCCGCCGCCGGGCAGGCGCGTCCTGCCACGCTGCTCGACCTCACTGGCCGCCGTGTGCGCACCTGGTCGGTGCCGGCCCGGGAGGCGAATGCCACGCTGAGCCTGGAAGCCGTGCCGACCGGCGTGTACCTGCTGCGCGTGGATGGCGGCGCGGCCGCGTACCAGCAAAAGGTGGTAGTGACGCGGTAAGCCGTAGCCCGACAGTGCTCCTGCCCCAAGCCGGCCCGTCGAGTAGACGGGCCGGCTTTTTTAGGTGTGGTGTTTAGGCCCGCAAAAACTTGTTTCTTGCCAAACTTTTTAGCCGCGCCGCGCATTCTTTAGTTTCCTCTTCTGCTTCCTGTTCATGGCCAAACTCAAGACTCTCTATTTCTGCCAAACCTGCGGGGCCCAGTCGGCCAAGTGGATCGGGCGCTGCCCCAGCTGCGGCGAGTGGAACACTTACGTGGAGGAAGTTATCCAGAAGGAAGACACCCAGGTGGCCGGCTCCTGGAAGCCCCCAACGACGAGTCCTGGCGCCAAAACGACCAGCAAACCCCGCGTCATCGGCGAGATTCACTACGAGGAAGAGTCGCGCTTCGACACCAACGACTCGGAGCTGAACCGGGTGCTGGGCGGCGGCCTCGTGCCGGGCTCGTTGGTGCTCATCGGTGGTGAGCCCGGTATCGGCAAAAGCACGCTGATGCTCCAGATTGCCATGAGCTTGCAGCAGATGAAGGTGCTCTACATTTCGGGCGAGGAAAGTGAGCAGCAGATCAAGATGCGGGCCGAGCGGCTGGGCCCCCAGCATCCGCAATGTTACATCCTGACCGAGACCAACACCCAGAACATCTTCAAGCAGATCGACCAGCTGCAGCCCAACGTGGTCATCGTTGACTCCATCCAGACGTTACACTCGGGCCTGGTGGAGTCGGGGGCGGGCTCGGTGAGCCAGGTGCGTGAGTGCACGGCCGAGCTGCTCAAATACGCCAAGGAAACCGGGGTGCCGGTGCTGCTCATCGGCCACATCACCAAAGACGGGTCCATTGCCGGCCCCAAGATACTGGAGCACATGGTAGACACCGTGCTGCAGTTTGAGGGCGACCGGCACCTTTCGTACCGCATTCTGCGCACTACCAAGAACCGCTTCGGAAGCACTTCGGAGTTGGGTATCTACGAAATGCAAGGCACGGGTTTGCGGCAGGTGAGCAACCCGTCGGAAATTCTGCTCAGCCAGCGCACCGAAAGCCTGAGCGGCATGGCCATCGGGGCCACGCTGGAAGGCAACCGGCCGCTGCTGGTAGAAGTGCAGGCCCTCGTGACGCCGGCCACCTACGGCACGCCCCAGCGCTCGGCCACTGGCTTCGACGCCAAGCGCCTGAATATGCTGCTGGCCGTGCTCGAAAAGCGCAGCGGCCTGCGCCTGGGCCAGCACGACGTGTTCCTCAACATTGCCGGCGGCCTGCGCCTCGACGACCCGGCTCTGGACGTGGCCGTGTGCGCCGCCGTGGTATCGTCCCTGAACGACTTGCCGATTCCGGGCAACGTGTGTCTGGCGGCGGAAGTAGGGCTGAGCGGCGAAATCAGGGCGGTGAGCCGGCTGGATCAGCGGCTGAGCGAGGCCGAGAAGCTGGGCTTTCAGGAAATGTACATCTCCCAGTTCAACGCCCGCGGATTAGATTTGGCCCGCTACGGAATCAGAGCTCATCCGGTAGGGCGGCTCGACGAAGTGCTAAGCGGCTTGTTTGGGTAAAACCTTCAAAACCTTGGCCCTGAGAGGGGGTTACGAAAAAAGCCAAAATCTGGATTGGACTTTCTCAACCCGAATGCCGTATCTTCGGTATAAGAATTGGCTTTTCCCGCGAAATCCTATGTCTAGGCAGTTTTTAACGGCGTATACATAGGTAAAAGCTGATACTTCGATTGACTAGCGCTTGATACCACCCTACCGATGGCATATTCTTTTCGCTCCTGTATACCCCGCCTGCTCGTAGGCGCGCTCCTGGCCCTGCCCCTGCTGGGCAAGGCCCAGGGCACCGTTACGCTCACGGGCAAAATCAGCGGTAAAACGGTCGATACGGTGGCCGTATCGGTGCGCGAAAACCCGCTCGACCCCAAGGAGCAGATTACCTACGCGCGGGTCGATAACCGGGGCGAATTCAGGCTGGCTCTCACCGTAAACGGCCCCACCCGCGCCGACCTCGTGTACGGCGACGACGTGGCCGACCTCTACTTGGAGCCCGGCAATGCCATGGAAGTCCGGTTTAAGGGCAACGACCTCTCGTCGTCGGTGCGCTACAAGGGCAAAGGGGCGGAGGCCAATACCTACCTCTCGGAGCTGGATGAGCGGTTTATCGAAAACGACGGATTTCAGGTATTGCCCGACAACATCAATCTCTACGAAGCCCCGTTCCTGTCTTTTCTCGACTACCGGCGTAAAGAGGAAAAGAAGTTTCTCGAAAACTACGCCCAGGATAATCAGCTGACCCCGGCTTTCAAGCAATACGCCCAGGCCGAAATTGACTACAGCTACGCCAACGACCGGCTGACCTTCCAGGATTTGCGCGAGCAGGTGGTAGCCACCGAAAGCCGCCTGAAAATGTCGCCTACCTTCTACGATTTCCTCAGCGAGAAAAGCCTGATCAACAACCCGGCGGCCTTGCAGAACGAATCGTACCAAGAGTTTCTGGTGAATTACGTGCACCACTTGGCCATTGCCGGCAACCACCAGCGCACTGACCCCGACTTTTACCAGGTGTGCTATGACATGGCTAAAACCCAGCTGGCCGACCCGGTGCGGCCCATCATTATGGGGCGCATCCTGCAGGAGTCGTTCCGCTTCGGCCATGTGAAGCAGTCGGCCGCCATGCTCGAAAACTACCGCAGCATCGATACCAAAAATCAGTTTTACCCCGTGCTGCAGCACGACTTCGAAACGCATAAGGCGTTTGCCATTGGGGCTCCGGCCCCCAACTTCAAGCTCATTTCCTCCACCGGCGACAGTGTGACGCTCAAGCAATTTGCCGGCAAGCTGGTGTACATCAACTTCTGGCGTACCACCAGCGGCCTAAGCCTGCGCGACCTGCCCTACGCCGCCGACCTAGCCAAGAAGTTTGACGGTAAGAACATCGTATTTCTCAACATTGCTCTCGATGAGAACGAGCCCGCCTGGAAGCAGCTGGTGGTGGGCAAAAAACTGCCCGGCACCCACGTGCGGGCCACCGGCGGCATGCGCTCGGCCATTGCCCGGGCCTACGCCATTCAGGATGTGCCGGCTTATTTCCTGCTGGCCGAAGACGGAACTTTCCTCAACACCAAGCCCAAGCGCCTGAGTAGCCGGGCCGCGGTAGATGAAATCAAGCAGTCATTCGGTAAAGCTTCGACCTATAGCAGCACGCTACCTGCCTCGTCCGGCAAGTAAGCTGAATTGTTGATGATGTGATACTTAGCGCCTTTCGGACGAGTCTGAAAGGCGCTTTTTTGTGCGTTGTCGGGCGGCAAAAAACATGTAGCGGTAAACTCTTTGTCGGCGGCCGGGGTTACTTGCCGCACTTCGGCCCCCGTTGCCGACCTTTACGCGCTGATGGCATCTACCCTTACCGACGGTCTGAATTTCCTTTCCAAGCTCACGCCGCGCCGCGCCCTGAACACGGCGCAGGTGGTGGGTGGCTACGCCCTGAGCAAGCTTACGGGCAAGGCCCGGCACTGGGGTTTGCCGCTGGCCCTGAGCTTCGAGCCCACGACCAGCTGCAACCTGCGCTGCCCGGAGTGTCCCAGCGGCCTACGCAGCTTCACGCGGCCCACCGGCATGCTACCCGACGAGCTGTTTAAACGAACCATCGACGAGCTGCACAAGCGGCTGTGGTACCTGATTTTCTACTTTCAGGGTGAGCCGTATTTGCACCCGAACTTCCTGGACCTGGTGAAGTATGCCGCCGACAAGGGCATTTATACCGCTACCAGCACCAATGCTCACTACCTCAACGACACCAACGCCCGCCGCACAGTAGAGTCTGGCCTCGACCGGCTGATTATTTCCCTCGACGGCACCACCCAGGAAGTGTACCAGCAGTACCGGGTGGGCGGCAAGCTGGACAAAGTGCTGGAAGGCACCAAGAATATCGTGAAGTGGCGCAAGGAGCTGAAGTCCAGCACGCCGCGCATCATCTTTCAGTTTCTGGTGGTGCGGCCCAACGAGCACCAGATTGACGAAGCTAAGGAGCTGGCCAAAGAGCTGGGCGTGGATGACGTGTGGTTTAAAACCGCGCAGATTTACGATTACGCCCAAGGCTCGCCGCTCATTCCGACCATCGACTACTACTCGCGCTACGAAAACAACGTGGACGGCACCTGGAGCATCAAGAATAAGATGCTGAACCACTGCTGGAAGATGTGGCACAGCTGCGTCATCACCTGGGACGGGCTGGTGGTGCCCTGCTGCTTCGACAAAGACGCCGAATACCGCCAAGGCGACTTGAAAACCGAGACATTCCGCCAGCTCTGGCATGGCCCCAAGTACCAACAGTTCCGCGCCTCCCTGCTCAAAGGCCGCGACCAGATAGACATGTGCCGCAACTGCACCGAAGGCACCAAGGTGTGGGGGTAATGGTGAAATTGTGAGATGGTGAAATTGCGAGCTGTTCTGACTGCGCAAACTCACGCCATCGGCACGTAAGCTCACAACTTCACCTATTCCGTCCAGGGATACATGTCCGGCGGCACGTTTTCGGCGGGCTTGGTGGGCAGGGGGTGCAGGGCGTGGGTGTGGTCGAAGAAGAGGAAGGCGTCGTAGCGCTCGGCCATGAGGGAGGGCACGTAGTTGCCGAACTGCTCGAACTCGGGCCGATAGACTACGCCAATGGCCCGGTGGCCGAAGGTCTGTTTCAGGGCGGCGGTGCCTTTCAGCTCCGACGACAGCAGCAGGCCATTTTCGCCCTGGAGCTGCTGGTGCAGCTGCTCTTCCCAAGAGCCCCGAATGGCGGGCGGCACGGGCATTGTTTCAAAGGGCGCACCCCATTTCTTGCCGGCAATAACGCTGCCTTGGTACGAGCCGAAGCCCACGGCAAACACCGCGTTACGGCCGTACATCTGGCGAGCCAGCTGGCCTACATTCACCGTGTTGTCGCGGGCCATATCGGTGTAGCGAGCATCGCCAATGTGGGTATTGTGCTCCCACACAATGGCTTTGCTATTGGGGCCGTGCAGGTCGAGCAGGCGGCTCAGCGTTTCCATCATGTGGCCGTCGCGCACGTTCCAGGAAGCGGGTCCGCCCTGAATCATAGCCCGGTAGTAGCGCTCGGCATTTACGGTCACTAGGGCATTCTGCTCGGCAGCAAAGGCGGTTTCGCGCTCTAAGCCAGGCGGCAGGGGCGTGGCCCGCAATTGCCGGCGCAGGCTACGCAGCATCTGCGTTACCTCATCCTCACAGTCGCTCGAAACAAAGGCTACGGCCTGCGCATATTCCTGCGGGTCGTTGCCATAGGGCTCGAAGCACCGGAAGGCCTGCTGAGCCGCCGCCACCGCGCCGTCGCCCTGCTTGGTGACGTAGCGCAGAATTTCCTGCAGCGACTCCCAAAGGCTGTACACATCGAGACCATAGAAGCCAACCCGCTCGGGCAAAGCGCGTTGCCTGTTGTAAGTGTGTAGCCAATCGATGAGGGCGGCCACTTCCCAATTGCCCCACATCCAGGTCGGCCAACGGTCAAACGTGCAGAGCAACTGAGCAGCGCTGTCGTACTCATCCTTATCCTGCTTCAGGGCGCAGTTTACCTCGAAGCAGTCGGGCCAGTCGCCTTCGACGGCAATGAACTGGAAGCCTTTCTCCTGAATCAGCCGCCGCGACAGGGCCGCGCGCCACGTGTAGTACTCCGACGTACCGTGCGAGGCCTCCCCTAGCAGCACAATGCGGGCATCACCAATAGCCGCCAGCAGCGGGTCAAGGTCGGCGGCGGTGCCGAGCGGATGAGTGGGCAGAGGAGTCTTCACTGTTCAGTTTGGGAGTGGTGAAAACACAAAAACGCGCCTTGGCCGAGCCAAAGCGCGTTTTTGCTACGTACAGTCGGCCTACTTGTGGGCCTTCTTCAGATTCTTACCCAAGTCGTCTACTTTGCGCAGAAACTCGTCCGTATCCGCATCGGCATAGGTGCCAAAGGAATTAGAAATAGTACCCCGCACGCCGTCGGCGCACTCAATGGCGTAGAGAATCGACATATCATCCGGGTCACTTTCGCCCTCGAAGCGGTAGAAATCCACGATGGTTACTTCCTCGGGGCCGTAGCTTTTCTTGGAGTCGTTGCTGATTGTTTCCAGCCGCCCGTCGCACACGTTGAAATCCTGGGTAAAGCCGTCTTTGCTGAGCTTGTTTTCAACGTTGATCAGGGAGCGTTCTTCTTCTTTGTCTTGCATGGTAGTAGGGGTTCAGGTTGGCAGGGCAGTAGGAAAGGCGGTTGGACAGGGCGCCAAAAACAAAGCCCCCGTGCCCGCTATACGCAGCAGGCACGGGGGCAGGTTGCCCGAAGTTGAAATGGGGTAGCTGTCTACTGAGCCGCTGCCCGCGCCGCCGCCGTTTCGATGGTCTTCTGTAGCCGGTCGACATCAATGGTGCCGCACGCGCCACCGCAGCCTTTGGCGCAGCCCGTGGCCGTTTTGACGAAGAAAGCTCGCCAGAAAATGCGCCCGACGTAGAACGTAGCAGCCAGAAACAGCAGGGCAATGATGAGGTATTGCAGAATCATAACAGGCACAAAACTACGACGAAGCAGGAAAAGTTTAGGGCTAATGTGCTCAGGTGCTAATGTGTTGGAATGTGCTAGTGTGCTAATGTCCAGCGTGCCATTCTTCCTCGCAATGACACAAGTTCACAAACTCACAATTTTGCCTCTTTCCAGAACTCCCGAATCGTGGCTTGCATTTCCTCGTGGACGTGGCCGTTGCTGGCTACCACCTGGCGGCCGAAAAGCGGGTCACCGTCGGCGAGAAACTGCGTAACGCGGCCCCCAGCCTCGCGCACCAGCAGAATGCCGGCCGCTACGTCGTAGGAGTTCAGGTTGAATTCGAAGAAGCCCTCGAAACGGCCGGCGGCTACCCAGGCCAGGTCGGCGGCGGCCGAGCCTACGCGCCGCACGCCGTGGGTGCGCTGCATAAAGGCTCCCAGGATCTGCAGGTAGTCGTCGAGCTGGCCGAAGTGGGTGTAAGGAAAGCCGGTGGCAATGAGGGAGTTGGTGAGCTTGGGGGCGTCGGAAACGTGGATGGGCTGCTCGTTGCAGAAAGCCCCGCCGCCGCGCACGGCCCGGAAGGTTTCGTCGCGCGTTACCTCGTAGACCACGCCGGCCACCAGCTCGCCGTGGTGCAGCAGCCCCACGCTCACGCAGTAGCAGGGCAGACCGTGCACGAAGTTGGTGGTGCCGTCGAGCGGGTCAATAATCCAGGTGTAGTCGGTGCCGGCGCTGGTGGCCTGGCTGCTGCCGCCGGTGGTGCCTTCCTCCGTTATGAAGCCCGCTTCGGGCAGCAGCTCGCGCAGGCCGGCCACGAGCAGCCGCTCCGTTTCCTGATCCACGTAGGACACCAGGTCGTGAACACCTTTCATTTCGACGCGGCCCCGGTCGAAGGCGGCGGCTTCCTGGCGGATAAACTGGCCGGCGCGGCGGCACACCCCGGCAAGGTCGAGGCTGAGTTGAGTGAAGTCGGTCATGCAGATAAATACTCCGGCACGGCAGCCGGGTTACGGTGAGGCCTTACGAGCGGAGTTGCAACAGCAGCAGCGCCGAGTAGGCCGCCACAATGATAATAACGACCCGGCGTATGGTGCGGCCGGTGGTAGCGCGCCACTGGTCGTCTACGGTTGGGCGCAAATTACCCCACAGGTCCTTGCCTTCTCCCATGCGGTAAAACCAGAGCATGAGGGTGTAGAAAAACAGCGGCAGCAAGGATTCCATATAGGTATTTTATTCCGGGTAGAACTCTACCCACTGACCATTAACGCGCTTTTCAAGCTGGCCCCACTGCGCATTGCCTTCGGGCCGGCCTTTCACCCGCACCGGCGCAATCCAATCCTGCTGGCAATGCTCCAGAGGGTCCGAAATGAGTTGCCAGTCAGTGGCGGTAACGTTGTACTTCTGAGCCGCAGCGGCATCGGCATCGGCAACTGTTTCAAACCAGTCGTCTCCCAGACCTTCACTATCTTCCAGCTTATCGAACCCGAACAGGTAAACGCCATTGGCGCCGTCTTCGTGAATCATGAGCCGCACGACCTGTGTAGTTGGGCGTGCAACTAAGGCTACTTTTCTCATGCCGTGCGCACCACCTCCGGCTCCGGGGCCGCCGCTTTCGAGCCAAACCGCCGGTTCACAACCATTACTAGTAGCCCGAGAAGCAGCAGCACGGCCAGCACCTGCATAGCCGGCCCAATCAGCTCGCCGTGGCGCACGTAAAATGTCTGCTCGGTATTAAGGTGCACGGTGCCCCGGCTGGCGGTTGGAATCCAGGCGGTTTCGCGCTGGAAAACCTCGCCTTTCTGGTTGATAAAGCCCGTGAAGCCAGTGTTGGCCGAGCGGGCCAGGTCGCGGCGGGTTTCGATGCAGCGCAGGGCCCCGTAGCGCAACAGCTGACGGTAGCCGGGCGAGTCGTGCCACCAGGCATCGTTGGTAAACAACCCCAGCAGCGTAGCGCCGCGCTGCACGTATTCGGCCGTGAAGTCGCCGTAGATGGATTCGTAGCAGATGAGCGGACCCACGCGCAACGTCGGCGCGGCGGCCGAGGCCTGAAACACGGTGCGCTCGGCCTGGCTGCCGTAGCTGCCCACGGTACCGCCGAGGTCGATGTGGGAAATGAGCGACGTGAGCAGGGGCGGAATCTTCTCCACGCCGGGCACCAGCCGCGACTTATGGTAGAACTCGATGGGCGCGGCGGCATCGGCGAAGTAAGCGCCGCTGTTGAACACGTCGTAATAGCCCATGTCGTCGCGGTGCCGGGCCGTGACGCTGGCTGCCTCGGCATTGGGGTACATCACCACGCTGGTAATGCCCGTGAGCAGGGCCACGCCGGGGTGCTGCTTTAGCCACATCCGCACCCGCACAATTTTGGGGTTCGTCTCGATCTGCTGCTCGAAGTAGTACTCTTCCAACGCCGTTTCGGGCCAGATGACCAGCTTGGTATTCGGCGTGAGCTTCTGCTCGGTCAGCGTCAGCAGGCGGGTGAGCTGCTCGTCGTAGGGCACGAAGTTGGCCTTGCCCTGAAACTTCTCGGTGTAAGGGTCCACGTTGGGCTGCACCACTACTACTTCCAAGGCCACGCCCTGCTCCTGCACGCGGCTGCCAATAAACCAGGACACCAGCAGCGGCACCACAACGGCCAGCGCGGCCCCGGCCAGTAAGGGCTTGTGAACAGGCTGCTCATGGACGGCCGAACCGGCCGGCTGCGGGCGGAAAAGCGCCAGAAAGAGCAGAATATTGACCAGCCACACCCATACCGAGCCGCCCAGAAAGCCGGTGTACTCATACCACTGCACGAAGGCCGTGGCTTCGGCAAAGCCGTTGCCGAGCGTGAGCCAGGGCCAGGTCAGGTCCCAGTGTAGGTGGAGCTGCTCGAAGGCAATCCAGTAGATGGGCAGGGAAAGGTAGCCCAGCCGGGGGCCAAAGAGCCGCTTGGTATGGTAGAATGCCATAAGCGGGGCCGTCATCATCAGGGAGTTCAGCACCACGGCCGTGATGCCGCCGCCGAGCGTGCTGTAGCTTACCCACCACGTTACGAAGGCATTCCAGAGCAGCAGCGTGAGGTAGCTGTAGCGAAACACCTTCCAGCCGCTGCTGCCGCGCTGCACCAGCACTTGCTCCAGGCGCAGAAACGGCACCCAGGCTACCAGCAGCAACAACGCCAGCGGGGCCGGATGCACCGGCCAGCCAATCCAAAACAAAGACGCCGTGAGCAAAGCCAGCCCTGCCGGCCCCCACGGACTATTCCCGATTTCCTTGAACGACAACAACGATTTCGCCTTTAATAGAGGTACGTCCCGCAAACTCGGCGGCCAGCTCAGCCAGCGTCCCATTCACGGTTTCTTCGAATAACTTGGTCAGCTCCCGGCTCACCGAGGCCAGCCGCTCGGGCCCGAAGGCCTCGCTCAGCTGCTCCAGCGTCTTGACGATGCGGTGGGGCGACTCGTAAAAAATCATGGTGCGGGTTTCGGGCTGCAGCTCCCGGATGCGGGTCTGCCGGCCTTTCTTCACCGGCAGAAAGCCTTCGAAGGTAAACCGCTCGGCCCCGAAGCCCGACTTGAGCAAGGCCGGCACGAAAGCCGTAGCGCCGGGCAGGCACTCCACCTTCAGGCCCTTGGCCAGGCACTCGCGCACCAACAAAAAGCCGGGGTCAGAAATTCCGGGCGTGCCGGCATCCGATACCAGGGCCATTTTCTCGCCCTTTTCCAGCCGGTCCAGCACGCGCTGCACGGTCTGGTGTTCGTTGTGGAGGTGGTAGCTGAGCATGGGCTTTTTCAGGCCCAGGTGCTGCATCAGCCGGCCGCTGGTGCGGGTGTCTTCGGCCAGCACCACGTCCACCTCGCCCAGTATCCGGATGGCCCGCAGGGTAATATCCTCCAGGTTGCCGATGGGCGTAGGCACGAGGTACAGAACGGTAGGCGTTTCAGACGAGTCAGACATAAAGGCAAAGGTAGCAAGCCGGGACGCACCTAGCGGAAGTCTTGCAATTAGCTGACCTCGTACCGCGCCGCCACCACATCAATGGCGGCGGCCAACCGATGGTCGCGCTGGGTGATGGTATTGCCCGCGTCGTGGGTGCGCAGCCGGAATTCGACGCGGTTGTACTCGTTGGCCCACCACGGATGATGATCCAGCCGCTCGGCCTCGGCGGCAACTTCCGTCATGAAGGCAAAGGCCGCTTTGAAGTCCGCAAATTGAAAGCTGCGGGTCAGGCTGTTGTCGTGTTCGGTCCACATGGCTGCTCGTAAATTAGGTGGTTCATTTGAGTGGAGCTACACGAAAACGGACTTTATCGGTTTCCAGGCATCAAGTGGAACGCCAAAATGCTGTAAGGCCCGCTTCTGACATTTCTCGACAGAGTCTTCCAGGTAATCCTCCGTTATGGCTCCCTTGAATACATATAAGTAAGCTCCCACATCAGATTTATCAGCTTCAATGAGGAACTGGAAACCTTGATTTTGGGCTCTGAAGCGTTTGTATTCCATGTTGACTTTTGGCAAGTCAGGTGGTTAGCTCGTCGCGCACGGCCATCAGGGCGAAGCCCAGCAGGTTGAGGCCGCGCCACGTCTCGGGATTAGCCGCATCCGGATGGTCCTGGGCCAGCCCGATTCCCCAGATGGCGTCCACGGGGCTGGCTTCCACGAGCACGCGGCTGCCGGTGGCCAGCAGAAACTCCCGCAGCGCCGGGTGCTGCCCGAATTTGGCCGCGTTGCCCTGCACCACAATGGCGAAGCGGGCGGCCAGCCAGGCGGCTTCATCGAAGTTTTTGATCTGGCGACCCAGGCGCTTGGCATCGTTGGGGTGGCGGGCGGCAATAATGGCGGCGCGGGTGGCTTCGTCGCCGAAGAGGCGGGCTTTTTCGGCCATCATGTAGTGCTCGGCTGTGGCATAGGTGTGGCCGGCCAGCTCGAAAGCGGCCGGGTACCACTGGCTGAAGCACTCTTTGCCGAGGCTGCCAGGCTGGCCGGTGTGGCCCCAGAAGTAGAGGTAGTTAAAGGAGTGACCCGCGTCGAGGGCTGCCCGTAAGGTGGAAAGGTCGCGGATGGGAGCAGGGAAGGCAGAATTCGTCATAGCGGCCGCAGTTTACACCGATTGGCGCAAGCACAAAGCAAAACCCTATTCAAAAAAACCTAGTACACCTCTTACCCACTCGTATCAACCTCAACAACCGACTCCCAATCATGGCTATTGACCCCAACAACCGCCCCGTGCGGGTAATAAACGACGACACCACCGATGAGGAGCTGGCCGCCGGCCACATCATCCCCGGCGCTAATCCGCCCAAGAACGAAGCTGCCCGCGGTGGTTTTGGCAACCGTGAAGGCAAGGAAGGCTACGGTACCGACAGCGGCACGGGCAGCACGGCCGTATCGGTGAACGAAGACGCCGACCGCGCCGACCACCCCGCCGACAACATCCGCACCGCCGACGAAGGAGCTGACCAGCGCCCCAATCAGGATATGCCCTCCGACGAGGACATGGACGAGCGCCGCGTAACCCGCCGCGACGATGAGCTGGAAGCCGATGACCGCCGGGGCCGCGACGAAATGCAGAACCCCAACTCCCGCGTGGGCATGGGCCAGATGGAACAGCGCCAGCCCAACCCCGACGCGGTAGGCGCCAGCACCCGCACCAACGCCGAGCTGACCGACCCCAACGCCACCGACACCGCCATTGACCAATAAGCAGGGCAGGGCCGGCTGCTTAGTAGCCAGCCCCGGCTTGCCGTTGGTTTCTTTTTCTATTGCATTGTTTTTTCACCTAAAAACCGAAGAACGCCATGCCTTACAAAAGCAATAATACCAACCAGCAGTCCAAGGAAAATCACGGCAGCCCCAGCCAATCGGAGCAGCCCAAAGCCGCCGGTAACCTGCCCGTAAATGACCGGGACGAGGCTACCGAAAACCGGCTGGAGCAGGAAGCGCAGGATGCGCCCCAGCGCCACCCAAATCGGAACCTGGAAAAACCGGAACTGGACAAACCTCCGTATAGCTAGGTTTTTCTATATTACATAGATAAAGCACCTGTCTAGAGACAGGTGCTTTTTTATTTGGTACCAGTGCCGCTCCCGTTTCTTTTTTCCTCCTACCAACACCACTCATGGCTCGCTACGTTACCACCGATTTGCACGGCTGCCTGCGCACTTTCCAGCATCTGGTAGAAAACGTGCTGCGCCTGCGCCCCGATGATGAGCTGTATCTGCTGGGCGACTACGTCAACAAAGGCCCCGACAGCCGCGGCCTGCTCGATTACCTGATGCAGCTGCCCGAGCGTGGCTACCAGTTGCACTGCCTGCGCGGCAACCACGACCAGGAGCTACTCGATGCCGCCCGGGGCCGCCAGCACCTAGCTTGGGCCTCCCACGCCGACCGGACCCTCACCCTGCAAAGCTTCGGGGTGAAGGCCCCCACCGATATTCCCGAGCCTTACCTGCAGTGGCTCGATGCGCTGCCTTACCAGCTCGATATTCCCGGCTTCACGCTGGTACACGCCGGCTACAACTTTCGCCTACCGCCCGAGCAGATGCGCACCGACTGGCACACGATGCTCAACATCAAGCAGTTCACCTTCGACGCTTCTCGCATGCAGGGCCGCCGGCTACTACATGGCCACGTGCCCACGCCCACGGCCCAAGTAAAGCACAGCGTAGCAAAGAAGGAGGGCGCTATTGGCTTGGATACGGGTTGCGTATACCGTCTCAACCCCGAGCTTTCTCACCTGGCCGTGCTGGAGCTGGATTCTTTCGAGCTGACGCTGCAGCCTAATATTGAGGTGCCGTATCTTATTGCGCACCGCTAACGGAGGTTGAGTTTACTCTTCGCCCCGCAGCACTTCGGCTTTCAGTACTTTTTGGGCGGCCTGGCGGTAGGGGTTCAGCGAGTCGGTGGCTACTTCACGGAAGGCAGCGCGGGCCTCGGGCCACTGCCGGGCAGCCCAGTGAGCTACGGCCAGGTGGTAGCGCGCCTTGCGCGACAATGCCGAGCCCGGCTGCTGAATCACGCGGCGCAGGTAGGGGCGGGCGGCCCGGCCGTCGCCCTGGCTCAGCAGGAAAATGCCGTTGTAGTAAAGAAGCGTGTCGGGGCCGAGGTTGTCGGTGGGCACCCGGCGCAGGGCGTGTAGCGCGGCGGGGTAGTGGCCTTCACGGTACTGCTCCATGGCTTCGGCCAGCAGCGGGCGGTGCTCATCCAGCGTAGCCGACTGGGGTAGGCCGGGGTCGGCTACGTAGTAGTTAGCCCAGGAGTCGGCGGAGGGCCGGCCGGCGGGGCGCAGCAAAAACCAGAGCCCCAGCAGAGCCGCTACTACCACGGCGAAAATGGTGCCCCAGCGCGTCTGGGCCCGGCGCTGCCGCCGCTTAATGCGCACCAGGGCCGTCTGGCGCTGGTCGAGGCGCCGGTCGAGGGCCAGCAGGCGGTGGCGCAGGGTTTCGTGGCCGGCCACCCAGCGCAGGTCGGCCGTGAGTTGCTCGTATTGTTCGTAGGCTTCGCGCAGGGCAGGCTCGCGCAGCATCCGCTCCTCGAAGGCATCCTGCTCGATGGTCGTCATTTGCCCATCGGCAAAGCGTTCCAGCTCATCCAGAAACGGGCGTAGCTCAGCGGGCGACATCATGCAAGTAAGGGCGGCAACAACGAGGAAAAAAGAAAGGGGCACAGCCGTGCCGGCACTAAGCTACGCAGAATCAGCCGGCCACGGCCGAATCGGCGGCTTCACCCAGGGCCCGGGCCCGCAGTTCAATGAGCTTGCGCAGGCTATTGGTTTTTTGCAGCTTGGCTACCGTGGCATTGGCAAAGCCCATTTTGCCAGCTACTTTCTCAAAATTGTAGCCCCGGAAGTAGAAGTACATCAGCACCTGCTGGGAGTCGGTGCCGAGCTGGCTGAACACGCGCAACAGCTGCTGGCGGCGGCTGGCCTCCACTTTGGGCAGCTCGGCGGTGGTTTTCTGGGCCTGAATCTGCTCCTGGGCCATGCCGTAGAGGTAGTTGCGCAAGTCGGGCGGCAGCTTCGTGACGCGGCCATCGGCTACCTGGTCGTAGAAATCAACCAGCACGGCCCGCAGCAAATCGTGGGCGGCGGCCGGCTCCAACTGGTGCTGGCGGCGGGCCCAGCGGGCAAAATGGTCCCGCTGCTCCTCATAAAAGGTTATCAGGAACGACTGGTTGCCCATCCGCAGATGGGTCAGGGCTTCGGCCAGGGGCTGGTTCATGCTTCAAGTAACAACTAACTGGGGAGAATATGTGCCACCGGGCCGCAAAAGGCAAAGGCGGCTTTTCCCGGCGCGCACTCGTAAGTTCGCACCGGCGGCGGGCTTTCTACGCCGCCGCGCCGATTGTTGCCACCCCTTGTTCCCTCATAATCGATTCACCCGTACCTTTGAACCTATGGAAACTCGCACCGCCCCCATTGCCCAGGACACGGTCCTGTTCGACCTCATCCGCCAGGAAAAGGAACGTCAGACCCACGGTATTGAACTGATTGCCTCCGAAAACTACGTTTCGGAGCAGGTGATGCGGGCGCAGGGCTCCATCCTGACCAACAAGTACGCTGAGGGCCTGCCCGGCAAGCGCTACTACGGCGGCTGCGAAATCGTGGACCAGATTGAGCAGCTGGCCATCGACCGAGCCAAGGAATTGTTTGGCGTGGAGTGGGTGAACGTGCAGCCCCACTCCGGCGCCCAGGCCAACGCGGCCGTTATGCTGGCCATTCTGAACCCCGGCGACAAAATTCTGGGCTTCGATTTGAGCCACGGCGGCCACCTGACGCACGGCTCGCCCGTCAACTTTTCGGGCAAGCTCTACAAGCCCAGCTTTTATGGTGTGGAGCCCGAAACTGGCCTCATCGACTGGCAGAAAGTAAAGGAAACCGCCCGGCGCGAACAGCCCAAGCTCATCATCTGCGGAGCCTCGGCCTACTCCCGCGACTGGGACTACAAAGCCCTGCGCGAAGCCGCCGATGAGGTAGGCGCCCTGCTGCTGGCCGATATTTCCCATCCTTCCGGCCTCATTGTCAAGGGTTTGCTCAACAATCCGTTTGAGCACTGCCACATTGTAACCACCACTACCCACAAAACCCTGCGTGGCCCCCGCGGCGGCCTCATCATGCTGGGCAAGGACTTCGAAAATCCCTTCGGCCTGAAAACCCCGAAAGGCGAAATCCGGATGATGTCGGCCCTGCTCGACTCGGGCGTATTTCCCGGCACCCAGGGTGGCCCACTGGAGCACGTTATCGGGGCTAAAGCCGTGGCCTTCGGCGAGTGCCTGAGCGACGCTTATACCGACTACACTCACCAGGTGATTCGCAATGCCCAGGCGCTGGCCAAGGGCTTCGTGGACCGGGGCTACCAGATTATTTCGGGCGGCACCGACAACCACCTGATGCTCATCGATCTGCGCAGCAAGGGGCTGACCGGCAAGCTAGCCGAAAACACGCTCATCAAGGCCGACATCACCATCAACAAGAACATGGTGCCCTTCGACGATAAGTCGCCCTTCGTCACGTCGGGCATGCGCATCGGCTCGGCTGCCGTGACGACCCGGGGCCTGAAGGAAGCCGACATGGCCCGCATCGTGGACTTCATCGACGACGTGCTAATGCACCACTCCGACGAGGCCCACCTGCTGAAGGTGCGCAGCCAGATCAACGAATGGATGCAGCAGTACCCGCTTTTTGCTTAAAAGTGAAATGGTGAGATAGTGAAATGGTGAGTTGTATGATGCAAACCAGTCGGCCAGCATCCTGTTGACCGGATTTTTCGTTTGTCTTCCGCCAGAGTTGCTTGATTCGAACGTCAACTCACTATTTCACTATCTCACAGCTCACTATTTCACCTCTTCCTTTGAATACTGACCAACCCAATCTGGGCGAAGTACATGAAATGTCCTTCATCGACCATCTGGAGGCCTTGCGGTGGCATATCATCCGCTCGGCCATCTCGATAGTCGCTTTTGCTACCATAGCGTTTTTCAACAAAGAATTCCTCTTTCACGACCTGCTGCTGGGCCCTTCGCGCGCCGACTTCTGGACCTACCGCATGTTCTGCAAGTTTGGCAACTGGATTGGTACCCCGGACCTGTGCATGGACAAAGTCGGTTTCATCATCCAGAACCGGGAGATGAGCGGGCAGCTCACGATGCACATCAGCACCTCGTTTATGGTGGGCATCGTGCTGGCTTTTCCCTATACGTTCTGGGAAATCTGGCGCTTCATCAAGCCCGGCCTCTACCCGCACGAGCAGAAAAACTCCCAGGGCGCGGTTTTTTTCGTGTCGGTGCTGTTTGCCCTGGGTCTCATGTTCGGCTACTACATTGCCGCTCCGCTGAGCATCAACTTCCTGGCTTCGTACACCGTCGACCCGACCATCGAAAACCAGATTGACATGCAGAGCTACCTGAGCACGCTCACCACGATGTCTATTTCCACGGCCTTCGTCTTCGAGCTGCCCATGATAGTGTTTTTCCTGGCCAAAGCCGGCCTGATTACGCCCGAAATCATGCGCCTGTACCGCAAGCACGCCATTGTGGTCATCCTCATCATTGCCGCCGTCATCACGCCCCCCGATATTTCGGCCCAGATCATCGTTACCATCCCCATCCTGATTCTCTACGAGCTGAGCATCAACATTGCCCGCGTGGTAGCCCGCAACCGCACCGCCGCCCTGAACGCCCAACTCGCCGACAATAACGGAGTCAGTTAATGTGGTGTGGATGTGAGAAATGTGATTGAATGTGGAAAATGAATTTTAGCCCTTCTTTGGTCTGTATCCACATTCAACCGCATTTCCCCATTCTCCCCATTCAAAACACATTTCCCACATTTCCACATTTGAAACGCATTGGAAAATAAACTCGCCATCGGTTCCGACCACGCCGGCTTTGCTTACAAGGAAATGCTGGCTCACTGGCTACGCGACAACGGCTACGAGGTGAAAGACTTCGGGACCTACTCCGCTGATTCCGTGGATTATCCCGACTTCGTACATCCGCTGGCCAATGCCATTACGGCCGGCGAGTTTGAGCGGGGAATCCTGGTATGCGGCTCGGCTAACGGGGTGTGCATCACGGCCAACAAGCACCAGGGCATCCGGGCGGCTATTGCCTGGGCCCCCGAGCTGGCCGAGTTGGCCCGGCAGCACAACAACGCCAACATTATCTGCGTGCCGGAGCGTTTCGTAACCGAAGAAGCCGCCCGCGACATCGTCAGCAAGTTCCTGAACACTGGCTTTGAAGGTGGCCGGCACCAAACCCGCGTCAGCAAGATTGACTGCTGAGCGGTGAAATAGTGAGTTGTCGTTCTGCGTACTTGTCATTGCGAGGAGGCACGACGAAGCCATCCGTCCTTTGCGCAGTACGACCTGACCTTTTACCAGAAAGCCCTTTCCCGTTAGTAACGAGAAAGGGCTTTTCAGTGGAGGAAGCTCGGCACATTTCAGCGGACGCATGGCTTCGCTCCTCGCAATGACACGAGTTTAGCACATTCAACCACATTAGCACCTGAGCACATTGTGCTTATTTCCGCTGATACACTTTCGGAATCCTGGTTAGCTCGTACCGGCTGAATACGGCGGGTACTTTGTACTGCAGCTCGGGCAGCAGACCGGCCTCGTCGATGATATACTCGGGGGGCAGCACGGCGAAATTGTGGGCGAGGCGAAATACGGCGCTGTACTCGTTCAGGTGGCCGAAGTCGACCTGGGCCAGGCGCCAGTCGAGGTAGGGCGTGGCCAGTCGGTTTTGCACGTAGGAGCGCCGGTCGGGGCCCAGCACCAGCAGGCGGTGGCCCTGCAGCGAGGCGTAGGTGGGGTTGGGCTGCACGGCGTAGTTGCGCTCATCCGGAATCTGAATGACGGTTGCCAGCCCCAGCGTGGTGCGGTAGCGCGTGACTATCACCGCCCCGATAATGAGCAGCAGCAGCATTTCCGGCACCCAGTTCCGGGATGCTTTCTGCCACAGATACAGGCAGAAATAGGTGATGGGCGGCAGCACCAGCACCAGCGTGCCGGGCGCCATACCCCGGCCCGCCGCCACCATGGCCACGGCCACCAGCAGCCACACCAACATCAGCTGCTGAAACTTCACCTGAAATACCAGCCCCAGCGACGTGGTAAAGGTTCGAAACAGCGCCAGCGCCAGCACGATGGCCGGCAGAATGAGCAGGCGCAGCTGCACAAACAGCGGCAGGCCGTCGGTGCCGGCTACCAGGCCAGTTAATACGGGCTTGAGGTGAAACTGGGCAAAGTTGGGCAGCGACTCGGTGTAGAGAAAGAACGTGCCGGCCGCCGCGTAGGGGAACAGAAACCCGCACACCAGCAGCAGAAAGCTCCGGAACGAGTTGGCCGCGAAGATGATAACGGCAAACAAGCCCACCAGCAGAAACAGCGCCAGCGGCAGGTAGCACAGCGCGGCCACCCCAATCAGAAACCCGGCCCGAAACAGGCGGCGGTTGTCGTAGCCTTCCCGCGAGGTGGGCAGCAGGGCACTCAGGGCAATAATGATAAAGGTGTGCCCCAGCAGCAGCGGCGACAAAGTGTCGAGGTCGGTGGTAAGGCTGGCCAGCAGCAGGTAGGTGAGGGCCGCCACAAAGCCTCGGTCGGGGTGCACGTCGGCGCGGTTCAGTACCAGGTTTAGGCGCAGCGCCTGGAAGAGCAGCAGCACCAGGGCCAGAATCCGGTAAAGCCATAGCGGCCGGCCCAGCGCCGTATCGAGGGCCCCAAACAGCAGGGCTGCCAGTGGAGCGGTGCTGTCGTACACGTCGCGGTAGAGCAGGGCACCTTCGTGCAGCCTTTCGCCAATGAGCAGCGCCCGTAGCTCGGCGGCCGTGAGCGGCAAACCCAACCAGAGCAGCGGCAGCCGCAGGGCCAGTACCAGCACCAGCAAGGCCACGAGACGGGTAGGGAGCGGACTTTTAAAGAAGCGAAGCAAAGTAAACGGTCGGGGTTTCGTGCGCAGCGAAAGAAGAGTACCGGCAAAGGTAACGCGCCGCCGGGCAAGCCGCGCCGCCTGTTCTCGGCTTTCGGCGGCTCCAGTGGCTGGTCGGTAGTATTGGCCCGGTTTGCGGCCCGAAAACCGGCTAGCTTCCGCGGCCAACTTGGCGGACGGTTAACTTCCTGAGTACCCAAGCCCCTAACTTCCTATCTTTGCTGATTCTTATGGAAAGTAAACGTCAGCAAAAGTTTGCCAGCCTCCTGCAGCAGGATCTGGCCGCCGTCTTTCAACGCGACTTGCCGCATCTGTTTCCGGGCTTGCCGCCGGGTATCAGCACGGTGCGCATCTCGCCCGACCTGGGTGTGGCCCGCATCTACCTGAGCAGCTTGCTGGCCAGCAATGGCAGCACTATGCTGGAGCAAGTGCGCGACAACAGCAAAATTATCCGCCAGGCTTTGGCCAAGCGCATCCGCAAACAGGTGCGCATCATTCCCGAGTTGGTCTTTTTCCTCGACGACAGCGCCGCCTACGCCGCCCACATGGATGCCGTGCTGGGCACCCTGGATATTCCAGCTACTACGCCCGAGGACGCCAACGACCCCAAAACCGAGGATAAAGGCCCCGCCGCCCGGCCCAAGCTGTTCGCCGACGAAGACGAATAAGTGAGATAGTGAAATGGTGAAATAGTGAGTTTGATGTTCGGCTGGCGCCAGACCAGATGCGCGGATTGAACTACTCACCGCTTCACCACTTCACAATTTCACTCTCTCACCATTTCACTATTTCACCTCTTGTACTACGACCCGATTAAAAAGTCTCTGGGCCAGGTTTTCAACCGTACCCCGTGGCTGCGCCGCCTGTTTTATGTGCTGCTCGATTTGCTGCTGCTCCGTACCTGGCACGTACACCGCGAGTTGCGCAAGTGGGCCGCCGGCCGGCAAGGCGAAAACCTGACCATTCTAGACGCCGGCTCGGGCTATGGGCAGTACACCTACTGGCTGTCGGGCCTGAGCAAGAAGTGGAGCATCCTGGCCGTGGATGTGAAAGACGAGCAGATTGCCGATTCCAACCAGTTCTTCCGCCAGATTGGGCGCACCAACGTGCAGTTTGCCGTCCAGGACCTGGTGCTCTACCAGGAGCCCAACTCGTTCGACCTGGCCTTGTCGGTAGACGTAATGGAGCACATTCTGGAAGATGTGGAAGTGTTCCGCAACATCCACGCCTCTCTCAAGGACGGCGGTATGCTGCTCATTTCTACTCCTTCTGACCAGGGCGGCTCCGATGTACACGCCGACGGCGAAACGAGCTTTATTGAGGAACACGTGCGCGACGGCTACAACATCCACGAGATTCAGCAGAAGCTGCGTACCGCTGGTTTCGAGCGGATCGAGGCCCGCTACAGCTACGGCGAGCCAGGCCAAGTGTCGTGGCGGCTCAGCATGAAATACCCCATTCTGATGCTGGGTATGTCGAAGTGGTTTTTCCTGCTGCTGCCCTTCTACTACCTCATCACCTTTCCGTTTTGCCTGCTCCTGAACTGGATTGACTCTACTTCCAGCCACGACTCGGGAACTGGCCTGATTGTGAAAGCCTGGAAATAACGCCCTGGCTGCCGGAAGTAAGCCGGCCAATGTTGAGCTGATTTGCTTTGGCCGCGCTATCTTGCCTGCTGCTTCGCAGCTCGAAGAAGTACAAAGGCGGCTTTCTGCGGCTTCTTTCGTACAAGTGCTTCGTGCTACCGCCCTCACTCCATCCCCAACCCTAAAAAGCGCCCTGCATGAACGTTTCTCTGCTCATCGCCCGGCGCTATTTCTCGTCCAAGAATAAGCGGAACATCATCAGCATTATCTCCAACATTTCGATGGTGGGGGTGGCCGTGGGCACCATGGCGCTGATTATCGTACTGTCGGTATTCAACGGGCTGGAGGATCTGGTGCGTACGCTCTACGGTAAGTCCGACCCCGATCTGCTCATTACGGCCGTAAAAGGCAAGTCCTTTGCAGTCGATGAGGCCCTGATGCGCCGCATCAGGGCCACGGTAGGTGTAGGCTTGCTTACTGAGGTTATCGAGGACAATGCCCTGCTCCAGTACCACGACCGGCAGATGGTGGTGAAAATGAAGGGTGTGAGCGAAAACTACTTTGCCCAGAGCGACATCGACTCGGCCATCGTGGAAGGCGACCATCGCCTGGTGCGCGCCGGCGAAAACTACGCCCTGCTCGGGGCCGGCGTGCAGCACGAGCTCAGCATTGCCCTCGACAACCGCTTTGCGCCCCTGCACCTGCTCTACCCGCGCAATACCGGCAAGAAAACGCTGTCGATGAACCCGGAAACGGCTTTTAGTCAGGAAACCATCATTGCCGGCGGCGTCTTTCTAATCGAGCAGCACATCGACGACAGCTACATCTTCGTGCCCATCGACTTTGCCCAGAAGCTGCTCAACTACGGCAACCGCCGCACGGCCCTAGAAGTGAAAGTAGGCGACACCCACAGCATCGACGACGTGAAAGTAGCCCTGCAGCGCGTGCTGGGCCCGGGCTTTCACATCTATAACTCCGACGAGCAGCACGTGAGCTTGCTCAAGGCTATTAAGGTTGAGAAGATGTTCGTCTTCATCACCTTCGCTTTCATCCTGCTGATTGCCTCGCTCAACATTTTCTTTTCCCTCTCCATGCTTGTGCTGGACAAAAAGAAGGATGTTGCAATTCTGATGGCTATGGGCGCTACGAGCCGTATGGTGCGCAATATTTTCCTGCTCGAAGGTGCCATTGTGGCCCAGGTAGGCGCTATTACGGGCCTCGTTATTGGCGTCACAATCTGCTGGCTGCAGCAAACGTTCCACATCGTCTCAATGGGTATGGCCACCAGCGTTGTCGACTCCTATCCGGTTAAAATGCAGTTATCGGATATTGTCCTAACCGGCATTGCTATTATCGTTATCACGATTACCGTCTCCATTCGGCCCGCGCTGAATGCTTCGCGCCTCGCTTTGCGGGATAACTTGTAACCCTTTCAGGGTCGAGATAGTAGTTCATATACTCGTAAGCCCTGTTGGGCTGGGTATTTATATACATATGTCTTATGATTTTCACTATTTCAATAATTAATTTTACTTTTCTCGAAAGTCACTGGTATTTAGTAATTGTCCTTAATTTCAATGCCTTATTCAGGCCTTTCGTCCGACTATGAAGGTTTCAACTTCACAGCCTTTTCAGATTGTCTATTCGTTACTTGAACACGAGTATCTAGGCTATCTATTTGAATCATACGTGGTTCAGCGCAACGCTCGTGGCCAGCTCACGCTGCAGCACCAAACGGTGTCAGCCAAAAACGCGCCGGAGTTTGCCGATGGCTTGGACGAAATTGACTTTGAGCTGATTGCCCTTACCGACCAGATTCAGCAGGACGTAGTTATAAAAGAGTTCTGGGCGAAGAAAACCACCCCTGCCGACTTCTTCTTCAAGATATACGACCCCGAAAAGGGCGACAAAGCCCTGCAGGACGGTATCTGCCGCTACGTGCAGGACCGCATGGGCCAGATTCTGGAGCGGCTGCAGGGCAAGCAGGTATTTATTATGGGCAAGGACGGGGAGCCCACCTGGCGCGAAATGGGGGTGGCCCCGGAGCCTGCGTCGGTGCTGTTTCACTTTCGCCGCAACGAAGACAGCACCCATTACTTTCCTACCATTCAGTACCAGGGCCAGAAGCTCGACTTCCAGTTCAAGAGCGCTGTTATGGTTTGCTTTCAGCCGGCCTGGATGCTGCTCAACGACGTGCTCTACAATTTCCGCAACGACGTAGACGGCAAAAAGCTGCAGCCCTTTCTGAACAAGAAGTTTATTGTGATTCCCCGGCAGGTCGAAGACAGCTACTTTCAGCGCTTCGTGGCCCCGTTGGTCGAGTCGTTTGACGTGCACGCCCGCGGCTTCGATATTCGCTCGGAACGCTACGTAGCCCGACCCCAGCTTACGTTTTCGGATGTGCCCGGCGCGGTAGTCGTGACGGAAGAGGAGCGGGGCCGGCCCACCGCTATGCGCCGCAACGGCAGCAGCGAATCGGGCGTGGCGGTACTAAATGCGCCGTCGGAGCACATTCATTTCGACCTCTCGTTCCGCTACGGCGACCATACCGTGCACAATAGCTACGACAAGCGGGTATGCGTAAAGCTGGAAAAGAACGAAGATTCCTACATTTTCCACCGCCTGATCCGTAACCTCGACCGGGAGCAGGAAATTATCCGGGAGCTAGCCGACCGGGCCCTGGAAGTGCGCAACGGCCGCGCCGTGCTGGAAAAAGCCACCGCCTTCCGCTGGCTGCACAGCCACGCCGAAGAGTTGGCCCGCATGGGCTTTACGGTGCAGCAGGGTACTTCTTCAAGCAAAGACTACTTCATCGGGGCCGTTACGGTGCAGGTGGGTATTACGGAAGGCAACGACTGGTTTGACGTGCACGGCACGGTCAGCTTCGGGGAGTTCGAAATTCCGTTCATCAAGCTGCGGCCCTACATTCTGGGTCGGCGGCACGAGTTCCGGCTGCCCAACGGCCAAATTGCCATTATCCCGGAAGAGTGGTTTACGCAGTATCTGGAGCTGTTTGCCTTCTCCGAGGAACACCACCACACGCTCACGCTACGCAAGCACCACCTGGCCCTGGTATCGGACCTGCAGAACGGCAACCTGGCTACCGTGACTATGTCGCGCAAGCTGGAGCGGCTGCGCGGCTTCGAGGCCGTGGAAGACCAACCTATGCCGGCCGGCTTCAAAGGCGAGCTGCGGCCCTACCAGAAAGCGGGTTACAACTGGCTGCACTTCGTGAAGGACTACCACTTCGGCGGCTGCTTGGCCGACGATATGGGCTTAGGCAAGACGGTGCAGACGCTGGCATTGCTACTGCAGCGCAAGGAAAGCGGCGAATCAATGGGTGCAGCTTCGCTCTTGGTAATGCCTACTTCGCTGGTGTACAACTGGCTGAGTGAGGCTACCAAGTTTACGCCCGGCCTGCGCATTCTAACATACACCGGCACTTACCGCGACAAAAACGTGGCTCAGTTTGCCGACTACGACGTGGTACTGACCAGCTACGGTATTGTGCGCCTCGATGCGGAGCTGTTGCGCTCCTACGGCTTCGACTACGTGATTCTGGATGAGTCGCAGGCTATTAAGAACCCCAGCTCCACGACTTCCCAAGCCGTGCGGGGGCTCCGCTCACGCCACCGCCTCATTCTGACCGGCACGCCGGTAGAAAACAGCACGATGGACCTTTGGTCGCAGATGTCGTTTATCAACCCCGGCTTGCTGGGCACCCAGACGTTTTTCCGCAAGGAATTCCTAAAGCCTATCGAGAAAGGCAAAGACGAGGTGCGCACCCGCAAGCTGCACGCCCTGATCAAGCCCTTTATTCTGCGCCGACATAAAGCCCAGGTAGCCAAAGAGCTACCGGCCAAGATTGAGCACCTGAGCTACTGCTCCATGACCGAAGAGCAGGCCCAGTGCTACGAGGAAACCAAGAGCTACTACCGCAATAAGATCCTCAAGAACATTGAGGAGCATGGCACGGCCGGCACGCAGTTTATGTTGCTGCAGGGCCTCACCAAGCTGCGTCAGATTGCCAACCACCCGCGCATGGCCCACGAGGACTACGAGCATGAGTCGGGCAAGCTGCGCGAGGTTATCCGCATGATTCGTAGCGTGGTGTCGGAAGGGCACAAGGTGTTGGTGTTTAGCCAATTCGTGAAGCACCTGGACATCGTGCGGGCCTCGCTTGATGAGAAACAGGTGGAATACGCCTACCTCGACGGCAACACCCGGGACCGGCACAAGGAAGTTATCCGCTTCCAGGAAACTGAAGAGCTGCGCGTGTTTCTCATTTCGCTGAAAGCCGGCGGCGTAGGCCTCAACCTCACCGCGGCCGACTACGTGTTTATTCTGGACCCGTGGTGGAACCCCGCCGTGGAAGCCCAGGCCATCGACCGGGCCCACCGCATCGGCCAGCAGCGCACGGTATTCACCTATAAGTTCATCAGCAAGAACACGGTAGAGGAGAAGATCCTGGCTTTGCAGAATAAGAAAATCCAGCTGGTAACCGACCTGATAACCACCGACGAGGCCATCATTAAGAGTCTGACCAAGGAGGATATTGAGGAACTGCTGGGGTAAGCTGGCAATCTGTTCCTCTCACTATTCCTGGCTCCTGGCGCTTGGCTTCAACGACTGTTTATCCTCTTGACTGCGGCAAGCACCGGATTCTCGACCTTGATGCGGACGAGTACGGCAACTTCATTGCCCTGTTGAGTAACCGGGAGGTGTGGACCAATGCCGGGTAGATACCGCTGCATCAGGAGTTTCGGGGAGCATTTATTCGGGAAATCGATGCGAATCGGTTTCTGGTGGTGGAAGATCGGCAGGGAGCCGGAAACAACGGGTATATTTTCGACACTACCGGCCGCCAACTCCTGACGTTTGATGCGGGCAGCTATGTTGCGGAGGTGCTGGTGCAGGCTGGGCAGATTGTTATTTCCTATTTCGACCAAGGCTTGGGCAGCAGTAAACCCAGCAACGACGGAATTGCCGTGTTCAACTTGGCCGGACAGCAGCTTTTCGGCATCAACTCCAGCGGAGCCGCCTCTATTATGGACTGCTATGCCCTGTGTACGCTGGGCAAAGACCGTATCCTCGCCTACACCTACACCAATTTTCCGCTGCTGGAACTGCGCCTTACCGATTACCGCATAGCGCAGCAGCCGACCCCGGCGGACTTTCGCGGCAGCCACGCGCTGACAACAATGCGTGGGGATGTTATTTTTCATGGCTCTTACGAAGACAATACCAGCTTCTTCTGGTGGAACCGCAAGGAAAAAGCTCAATTGCTTCGGTCATTTACCCATCGACGGATTGCGCGGTATCGGCAACGGTAAGTTCGTAACCTTCGACGCCAATAGCTTCACGATAGTGGATGCCCTGGCTATCCTGCACGGTGCATAGTGCCACCTCGAATCCATTTCTGCTCGGGCATTACCATTCCCTGCCGGCATCTGCTGATGGCAGAGCGGCTGTCAGTGGCTGTGGTGGACAGCGTAGGAGCAGAGCAAGGCGTAAGTAAGCAAATCCATGTCGGAACATACAAAACAGGCGGCACAAGGGTAAATTTTTAGTCGTTTGTATACTCCGAAAAGAACAATTTGTGTTTAACTTTGAATCTAAATATTTGTTAAGTTGAATTAGGACATTTTGGAATTATAGTCTTAATTTAGTGGTGTCAACGGTCTTATTTGTAGGACTTAGGCAATGTATTGGGATGGCCGAATAAAACCTTCAACATTTTAATCTTTGCTATGTACAAAATCGTACTCATTCTTCTCTGTGCCTTCATGACCCTGCTTGATCCGCAGGCCGCGCAGGCTACTTCCGCTGACACTTTCGCCGCTACGACGGAAGTAAACGATGCTGCCGCCGGCGCGCCGCGGCCGAACTACAAGGTGTACCGGGGCAATAGCCGGCACAAAGCCAAAAAGCTGGGGGTGTTCCGCCGCTGGAAGCTGCGCCGCAAAGCTATGCGCAAGCGCAAACTGCACAAGGTAACTCCCACCATTAAGGTCGAGAAGCCTACCCGTAACAAGTAGGCTGGTCCGAAGCGGAAGTTTGGCTTGGCCCGTACACTTCCACTTCGTCTGGGGTAAAGCGCCGGAATACTTTTTCGAAATCTGCTGCGGTCTGTGGGCTGCAACAAGTTTCGGAAAAGTGTTCCGGCGCTTTGGCGTTTTCCACCAGCGCGGAATTGTTGAGAACAATATGACACTGCGCCGAAACCGTCGGTTTGCCAAGCCCTGATGCGACTTGCTGACTGCCAAAGAAGTAGCTGGCGGCCGGAAATACGAAAGCTCAACAGTAGCGCGACACCAAGAAATAGGTCGGGCGCAGTAAGTAGCGGCAGAACCCCGCGCTTGTTCTATCTTGGGACTCCACTCTCTCCGTTTTCCACACTCCTATGTCCGAGCAGCTACAAATTATTACCACATTTCTGAGTCTGAGCGAATCGTTGGAGACGGGGGCTGAGGCGTATGCGCAGGTGTTGCACCAGGATGTGGAGCAGATTGAATACCCGAATTTGCTGAACAGGACCGTTCAGCGCCGCTCATTCATGGAAATTCTGGACAACATCCGGGCGGGCCGGGAGTTGCTGGTAAACCCTCATTTCGAGATGCACCGGGCGCATAGCTGCCCCGATGGTACCATTGTGGTGGAAGCACACTGGCACGCTACCTTAACCCATGACATTGGACCATTGGTACGCGGGCAGCAGCTGGCGGCGCAATTTTGTATGGTGTTTGAGTTGAAGGATAATAAAATAATTCAGCAGCGCACCTATAATTGTTTTGACCCCTTTTAGCGGGCTGGTGCGGGCCGGTGCTAGCCGGAGAAGTGAAAATTCTTTCAATCGATTGAATCCTGGTTGAACTTTTCCTCGTTTGATAAAAACACCATTTCCATACTGGTATAGTATTGGCTAGGGGAGGTGGAGGAATTCGCTCAACAAGGTATATGAACGGGCTGTAGCCGTAGTTCAGGTTGTTTGTGCGAAGCGTTACCATCACTTTCACTTCTTCGCTATGTACAAACAACTGCTCGTTCTGCTCCTGGCATTTCTGATTTTGCTGGAGCCCGCCTCGGCCGTGGCTGAGCCTATTATCAGCGCAGCTACCACCGAAGCCTCCGTAGAAGCCCGGCCTATTCCCCGGCCCAACTACAAACGCTACAAAGGCCGCAAAAAGCACCGGAAACCCGGCTTCTTTAAGCGCTGGAAAGCCCGCCGCAATGCCAAACGTAAGCTGCAGGCAAAACCTGCCCCGCGCAAAGGCGTCATCACGGTAGATCCGCCAACGCGCAACTAACCAAGGCCCAGGCAACGCTTCGCCTTCCTCGCAGCCGCATTTTCCCGCCGGGAAGATGCGGCTGACTTGTTTCTAGCCAGCCTCACCAGCGGACCATTTGCTATGAACTGACCAGCCCTGCTCGGACGACCCTAATGCAGTACCAAGATTTTTGCCGGGTTGCGCTGTTTACCTATTGATACCTCTTGCTACTTACGCCTTATGAGCACTTCTGCTGCTACCGCCCCGCCGACCACCGCAGGCACGCTCTGGACGCCGTTTACGTATTCCCTGTTTCGGGCCATCTGGCTGGCTTCCGTCGTGTCGAACATCGGTACCTGGATGCAGAACGTGGCCGGCGTGTGGCTGGTCACAATGCTGACGACCTCGGCTCTGGTGGTAGCCCTGATGCAGACGGCCACCAGCCTGCCGGCCTTTCTGCTGAGTATGCCCGCCGGGGCCATGGCCGACCTTATTGACCGGCGCCGCCTGCTGCTCTTTACCCAAGGCTTTATGGCCGTGGTGGCTTTTCTGCTGGGCACACTCACGCTCATGGACCAGATTTCAGCCTTGGGCGTGCTGGCGTTTACCTTTCTGCTGGGCATTGGGGGCGCTATTAATGCCCCGGTGTGGCAAACCGTGACGACGGAGCTCGTGCCCCGGCCGATTCTGCCCTTTGCCATTACCCTGAACGGAGTAAGCAACAACATCGCCCGAGCCGTCGGGCCGGCCGTGGGCGGCGTTATCATTGCCTATTACTCGCCGGGCTGGGTGTTCGTGCTGAACGGTCTGTCCTTTCTGGGCACCTTTGTGGTGGTATACTCCTGGCGGCGCAGCGAGGAAACCGCCAGCGGCCCGGCCGAGAACTTTACGGGCGCGCTGCGGGCTGGCCTGCGGTACGTACAGTATTCGCCGGCCATTTACGCGGTGTTGTTTCGCACGTTTGCCTTTGCCTTCGGTGCCAGCGCCATGTGGGGGCTGCTCTCGGTGGTGGTGGCGCGTAAGCTGGGGCTGAGCTCGGGTACCTACGGGGTGCTGCTTTCGTGGCTGGGGGCCGGGGCCGTTACGGGGGCGCTGCTCATGGGCCGCGCTGGCCACCTCCTAAACTTCAACCAGCGGGTACTGCTCGGGACGCTGGTTTTTGTGGGCACCAACCTGTGCTTGGGTCTGGTAACGGTGGTGTACTGGCTGTATCCGGTTATGTTCGTGTCGGGTATTGCCTGGCTGATGGTAATGACCAGCTTCAGCACCACCGTGCAGCTGCACGTGCCCAAGTGGGTGCAGGCCCGGGTGGTTAGTATGTATATGCTAGTGTTTCAGGCCGGCCTTTCGCTGGGCAGCATCGTGTGGGGCGAGCTAGCCGACCATACCAGCCTGGAAGTAGCCCTGCTGGCCACGGCGGGCTGGATGCTGCTGAGTATGTTGCTGGCTATTCCGTTTCCGATGCGCTCGGGCGAAGGCCTCGACCTGAGCCCGGCCGAGCACTGGCCCGACCCCACCGTGCAAGGCGGCCCCATCGACCCCGACGACGGTCCGGTGGTAGTGATGATAGAATATGAAGTAGCCGCCGCCGACCTGCAAGCTTTCCGGCAGGCCGCTGCCCGCCTCACGCGTCTGCGCCTGCGCGACGGTTCGTTGCGGGCGGGTGTATACACGGATGTGGCCAACCCCAGCCGGATTACCGAGTTTTTCTATGTAGCCACTTGGGGCGAGCATCAGCGGCAGCACCACCGCTTCACCCGCGAAGACCAGGCTGTAGAAGCGCAGGTGCGGCAGTTTCACACCGGCCCCGCTGGCCCACGCGTGACGCACTTTCTGGCTTTCCCAAAAATGCCCAACGTGGAAGCCCCCACGCCCTTAGAGACGCTGGATGGCCAGCAATAACCCACCCGGAGCCCCGGCGGTTCCGCTGCTACCGTTCCTTGGTCAGCAGGGTGTACACCGCCGTATCCAGAAACTGGCCCTGAAAATAGGAGCTCTCCCGAAAGTAGCCTTCCCGCACGAAGCCCTGCTTTTCCAGCAGCCGGATGGATGCAATATTTTCCGGGTCTACGTGGGCCTCCAGGCTGTGCAGGCGCAGCTGCTCGAAGCTATAGCGCACCACGGCGGCCAGGGCTTCAGCCATCAGGCCCTGCTTTTCATACTGCGGATGCAGGCCATAGCCTACTTCGGCCCGGTGGGCGGCCGGCTGCAGGTTCCACAGGCAGATGGTGCCCAGCAGCGCCTGGTCGGTTTTGGGGCTCAGGCCCCACATGATGCCCTCATTGTTGACCAGCAGCTGTTCCAGTAGGGCCAAGTGGCGGTGAGCCTGCTCAAGGGTGGGCTCTTTCTCCCGGTGAATGTAGCGCAGAAAGGCATCATCGGAGCGGAAAAACCGGATGGTTGGGGCATCGTCGGTGGTAAGGGGCCGGAGCGTGAGTCGTTCCGTTTGTAGTACCGGGAAAGGGGTAAGCTGGATGGAAAGCATCGGACAAATAATGACTGGTTTTTTCGGCCCGGCGCCGGTCGGGTTGCGAAGTGAATAACCACATTTGCCGCCAATAATCAGTTGAAGTGCGCCTTACCATAGCGGGCGGCCCTCGGCATCGGTGGGCACGGCGGGCACCACGGCCCGCTCGAAGCGCAGGAGGCCATCGGCCGCTAAGCCGGCCGGCTCAAACCCATTGTGCACCAATACCTGCTGCGAAGGCAGATTATCGGGCTGGGTGTGGGCGGCCAGCTGCTGAACCATGCCAGTTTGGGCCGCCTGGTGCAGCAGGCCCGCCACCAGCTCGGTGCCCAGGCCCTGCCCGCGCCAGTCGGCGGCAATGGAGTAGCCGATTTCGGCCTGGCCGGCCGCGTTAGGCGGGCCCAGAAAGCCGCCCGCACCCACCAGCGTGGTTGGGGTGGTGTCGGTAGCTTTTAGTAGAGCATACCAGCCGTACCAGCCCGCCGCCGTGCGGCCCCCGGCCGTGAGCTGCTCCAGGAAGTAGCGCATGGCCGCCAAGTCGTACTCGCCGGGCGGCCAGTCGGCGGGCATGGCAGCCCCGAGCAGGATGGGGAAGTAATGGGGTTTGTGCAGCTCGGCCGTAAGCAGGGCCCGGCTGGCGGCAATAAGCGTGAGGCGAGGCGTGTAGGTGATAAGCGGAATCATAGGCAGGCTATACGGCTTTCGAGCGGGAAGAGTAGCAAATATAGCCTGGCGGCCCAGCCTTGTCTTCAAGCTACTTGTGCCTGCTCGTAGTTGGTAGCTTTGCCCAACGAACATCTGCCAGCGCCGCCGGTTTGGCAAGAGAAGGTGGTTGCCTGTCGTTATTGCTGCCTTTGAGATATGAACTCTGAGCTTGCCGTTACCTTGTACTTTGAAAACGCGGCTGGTAGGCTGCTGGAAGACCCGGCGGGCTTTTTGCGGGCCCATTGGAGCACCCAGCCCCGGCAGCCGCAAGATACCCGCGCCCTGTTTACCCATATGCTGGCTGCCCTGCAGCGCCACGGCTGGAGCCGGATTCTGATCAACCAGGTCGGGATGCCGCCTTTTTCGCGGGATGAGCAGCAGTGGGTGGCCCAGCAATGGCTGCCGCGGGCCGTGCTGAAGGGCGGTTACCGGTACGGGGCCGTTGTGGTTTCGCCCGACGTGATGGTGCGCTTGGCCACGGCTTACATCACGACCAACATTCAGGGCTTGCCGCTTCTTTACCGCTCTTTCGAGCGGGTAGCCGAAGCCGAGGCCTGGCTACTACAGCAGCCAGGCACTTCGCAGCGCTAGGTCGATAACTGCTTAAGGTCGGCTGGTGGTTACAGCGGGCATGGTAGCTTCCTCAGCCGTAGGGTTCCAGCCGCGCAGGGCCGTTTCGTAGGTGTAGAATGCAGCCTGGTCGGCATTAAGCTGGCGCGACCAGCTGGTGCGGGCCTTAGGCTTCGCGCCCGGTCCCTTCGATTTGTATTCGGCAAAGAAGGCCTCCTGCTTGTTGTCTTCCTTGCCCCAATGGTCCCAGCCCTTGGGCTTGATGATGTTGCTCAGCTCGCAGTTGAGAAATACGGTTTTAGCGGCCGGTTTCCAGGGGCGGCCCAGGAAATAGGATTCCTCCGGCGCGTCGCCCACTACTTTGCAGCGCTGAAACACGTAGCCAAACCCAATGCTGTCGGGGGTGGAGGCGGCCGTCATGCAGGTGCCTTTGGGCTTGCAAAACAGGGTGCAGTCTTCAAACCAAGCTGTGGCGGCTCCCAGGATAAAATCGGTAGTGCCCTCGATGTAGCAGTTCTTGTAGAACTGGCGGCTGCCGTAGCCGTAGGTGTAGAGCGTGTCGCGGAAACCCAGGAAGCGGCAGTTCAGGAAACGGGCCTTGTCGCCGTATACCCACATGGCTGGGGCCTGGCCCGCTAGGCCCGCCGAGTTCTGAAACGTAATGTTTTCGGCCGTAAAGTTGTTGCCGAACACCCGGAAGCTGGCCGCTTCGGAAGTGCCCAATGGTTCACCGCTTTCGGTTTTGCGGCCGTTATAGTCGTCGTAAACGAGGATAGTCTGCTCTAAATCTTCCCCCAGCAGCTTCACGAAGTTCTGCTTCTTGGCCAGGTTCAGCTTCTCTTTATAGGTGCCCTTCTTAATGAGAATTGTGATGGGCACTTGGTTGTTTTTCGGCACCGCGTCCAGGGCTTCCTGCACGGTGCGGTAGGTGCCGCTGCCATCTTGGGCAACGGTTAGGGGCTTAGTTTGGGCAAAACCAATAATGGACGACAGTAGCAGCCAAATGAGTAGGAGCTTTTTCATGGATAATGGGGGGGCGGGTAGAGAAAATCATGGGGTTTGTGAAAAGTGTTGCGAGATAGGTAAGAGCGTGAGGATGCGCGGCGCGCAGAATCGGTAATGAGCAGGCAAAATATAAGAAAATGAAGTTGGGTCAAAATGCTTTTTTAGAAAGCAGCGCGCAGCGTGTCAAAACGGGCACCGGGCTATAGGTTCTTCCTTTATCTTGGGAGCATCATCCCTCTTCTACCACACCTATGCCCCTCGCTGTTATCAACACCTATTTCGCGCTGGTCGATGCTTTCGAAACCGATGCCGCCGCCTACGCCGCCGTGCTGCACCCCGAGGTAGTGCAGACGGAATACCCCAACACGATTTATAAAACCCTGCAGCACCGCACTTTTTCCGAAATTATCGACAACCTGCGCATCGCCCGGGAGTTGCTGCGCGACCCGCAATTCGACGTCACCCACACCCAGGTTTGTGCCGACGGGGTGGTGCTGGTAGAAGGACTCTGGCAGGCTACGGCCATCAATGACGTAGGGCCACTGCTGCGCGGGCAGCGGCTGGCGGCTCAGCTGTGCCTCATTTTCGAGTTCAAGGACGGTAAGATCTTCCGGCAGCGCCGCTACCCGTGCTACGAGTCGTTTTAGGAAAGTACATTACTGCCGCTTCCGCCCGGGCAGCCGTCTAATTCTGCTTCAGATACGCCGCCGCTTCCACTACCCGGAAGGCCGGATCGGTCTGGAAGATGCCTTGTAGCGAACCGACGTGGCGGGCCCCGAAAATAGCGAGAATGCGGGTGCTGGGCGTGGCCAGCTGCGTAGTCACGATGTTGGAATAGATTTTCAGGTCGCGGTTATAAAGCACCGATACGAATTCGGCCCCCACATAGTGCGGCTTAATGAAAGCGGCGTCTACCATGGGGTCAGGCTTCAGGGTGCCGTCGGTAACGCGGGCGGCCGTGCGGTATACCAGCGTGTGCAGCGTCTGGATGGTAGTGGGGCGGTTGATGAAGCCCACGTATTCACCCAGCGTCAGTTCGCCGCGCTTTAGCTTGTCCGTCACCGGGTTGAAGCCCGCCCGCATTTGGTCGGTAGCCTGCCGGTAGAGCTCGATGTTGGTACCCTCGTGCAAAATGCTCTGGGAGGTGCCGCCGGGTGCATTCACGCAGTAGATGCGCGGCAGCCCCAGCCGCTTGCCCAGCACAAATGCCAACTGATATACCTCCGAGCGGCCATCGGGCAGGCTGTCGAGCACCAGTTGGCCCTGGCGGTAGCGCTGGTAGAGGCTGTCGATGCGGCCCTGGCGCTCGGGCAGCTCCTCCACCATAATGGCATCGGGCCGGAAGCGCTGCACTTGGTCGTTGAGACGGGCCAGCTCGGCCTGCCGCCGGGGCGTGAGCACGTCGGTCAGCGGGTTCGAGCTTTTGTAGAGTTGGGCCAGATGGTCGCAGCCCAGCACCCAGATATCGGCGGGCCGGCCGGCGGCATTGGTAGTGCCGGTGGTAGCCGGGGCTTGCAGGGTAGCGCAGCCCGCCAAACCAGCCAGGGCTAATACGGAAAATCGGAACATAGAATATCTAAAGTAGGGAAGCGGCGAAAGTATGAAGCTGGCCCGGATTGGCGCCCGCCACAATAGGGATGCTGAAACTCATCCCAAGCGTTGCCTACCGAACCTCCTTGCCACGGGCTGCCAACTCACAAGTGCCGGTGTAGCCGCACCCGCAGATACTGCTGCAGCCATATCGGATACAGGTTATACCCTACGTTGGTAGCCAGAATAAGCAGTGCCCAGCCGGTGTAGCCCCGGGTGGCGGCATACAGGCTTATAAAGCCAAAGAACAGCAGCAGCGCCAGATGAAACCGTTCCTGGTGGTAGCTGGTGCCCACCAACGCCCGCACGGATGCCCGGCTATGCACGTGACGGTAGTGTGGGTAGCGCCGCCGCAGCAGGCGGTTTATGAGGCCGCCGTGCTGGGTGAGCTGATTGATGAGTGGCACGCCCAGCCGCCGGTACCGCGCGGGGCCGCTGCTCAGCTGCCAGTACCGAAACCACGCCACCGGCACGGCATACATTAGCAAACTGGCCGCCAGCAGCCCATACAGCCAGAGCCGCGCCACGTGCTGGTAGCAGAAAATGCTGACCGGCAGCAGGCCCGCCACCGACCAGAACACGTTGGGCACCGCGTTGCAGAAAGCCAGCAGCGCGGCGGAAGGAGCCGGATGTCGGGGCGGGTTGGGCATCGGCAGGAGTAGTGCAGTTGCCGGCTGACTCGCAGCGGCTACTTGCTGGTTTGCAGCGGCAGGTTGCTGAAGCGGCCCCTAATGATAACGTCGCAGTGGCGGGGATTGGGGGCTCCATATACTGCCATTGGGTCCTTCACATCAACCAGTGTCACGGTGTAGGTGCCGTCGAGCAGGAGCCGTTGGGTGTCAAACTTCGTAATCGTGAAGTCGCCAGCTACGGTGTGAAAGTTGCTGTTGTATTGATTGGAACCGCCCATCGTATTCGGTATTTCGAAAGAGTAGCTAACTTCCGTATCCAGGGCGTCAAAATTCTCCACCGTTTTGAGGGAATAAGTGCCTTCCAGGGCGGCGGGCATCGAGCCCCGTTCAAGGTTAAAAACCAAGCCTTCCTTACCGGCCCGGGGGTACACCCTCACGTCGAAATAAGGTCCATACTGCCAGGCTTCGCTCACCAGCACCTTAGTCTGGAAAGTAGTATCGCGCCGGGTGGGGCGGGCCTGGTCGTGGTACACGATGGAGCGCGTTAGGGTGGTTTCGGTGGAGGGTACAGTTTCCTCGTTGTCTTTGCTGCAGCCGGTGGCAAAGGCCAGCGCGCAGCTTAGCAGCAGGGATAGGGTAGCAGTGTATTTCATACAATGGATAAAAAAGGGTGTGGGCGGCCAGGCGAAAAATAGTGCCAGTTTAGTTGCCTTACGGCCCACCTGCGTGGTCTGGCCGCTGCCAAAGATATCAGGCATACCCACTTCGGTCACCAGCTTCCCGCTGCGGCCACCGGAATGGGCCGGGCATTGGTCCCGCCGAATGCTTTGCCCGGGACCGGACGCCCTGCCCGGTCCCGGACACTATTTGATTGTCGTTTTCGCTGAATATTGAATGTAAGTATTTGTAAAAGAAATGGTTAGTTAAGTGGCACGGCACTTGGTTACTTACTATCCGGGGCGGGCCGGCACTGTTCGGAAGCGCACAGCCGCCTGGTCCGGCCGCGTAGTTGTTCCACACTCTTTTTTGCTTACCGCTATGAAACTCTACCCTATTGTTGCCCGGCTGGCTTCGGCTGCTCCTTTTTTCTCCCGCTCCCTGGCCTTGGGCGCGGTGCTGTTCGGCCTCGCCGGCACCGGCCAACCAGCCCGCGCCCAACAAGCCTCGCCGGTGTCCGTCACCAGTCCCGATGCCGAAAGTATCCGGGTGCGCATCGACAACGTTGCTCAGCTGCCCGGCCGCGTGCAGGTGCTGAACCTGAGCAGCGGCCAGATGCTGTTCGACGAATCCTACACGGCTCCCGCATACGGCAAACGCTTCAGCTTCCGCAACTTGCCCGCCGGCCGTTATGCTCTGCTGCTGAAGGCAGCCGGCACCCAATACCGCTACGTGATGCAGGTGCAGGCCGGCCCAGTCGGCCCCGTCCTCACGCTGCGCACCATCCGGGTGCAGGGCGAGCAGCTGCTGACGGCGGCGCGCTAACAGTCCGGAAAGCACAATGTGAGGGCAGGGTTGGATAGTGACTCAGTGCCCCGTCACCAGCGCCCCGATTTCCCGGCGCACCGCCTCCGACAGGAATATTTCGTGGCCCTCTTTTGGCAGCTGCACCAGCTTGGCCGGGCTGCGGCGCTGCTGCAGCGCCTGCCAGTAGACGTAGCTGAAACGCGGCGGAGCCACTGAGTCAGCTGTTCCCACAACCAGGGTAATGGGCACGGTCACGTCGACGGTACCAACCAGCGCCTGGGGCGAGAGGCTGCGTACGGGGCGTTGCCAGATGGCCTTGCCGTCTTCGAGTTGATACATGTGCTGGCGCCAGCGCGGCACATCACAGGGGCAGGCAGCCAACAGCGCTGCGTCGATACGGTCGGGGTAACGGGCCAGCACGTTGGCCGTTAGTGCGGCCCCGCCCGAATGGCCGGCTACCACTACCCGGCCCGGGTGATAGCGCTGCCGCAGCTCTCGCAGGGCCGCCGCCACTGCGTCTACGTCTGCGGGCGTATAGTTGTCGCCGGTGGCTTCGCCGCGCTTCCCTGCCGACTGCTTGCCCCGGGCATCGGTATAGCCCGGCCGCAGCAAACCCACGGCTACTACGTTGGGGTAGGCCGTCGCTAGCTGCCGGGCCAATGTGTACTGATGTTCCGGCGGCCGAAAGGGGGCATCGCCGTGCAGCACCACCACCAGCGTAGGCCGGGCCGTGCGCTTGGCGCTAAAGAAAGCCTGCAGGTGGAGGCGCTGCTTTCCCTGGCCTACCCACTCCACCGTGTCGGGGATTAAGCCGGCTGCCCGTTCCGCCGCTTCGGCAGCAGCCCCGGGCTTGCCCTGGCAGCTACTGAGCAACGCCACGGTGCCGAGTAACAGTAGCGGGTAGTAGTTGGGTGAGGATGGCATAACACCGCGTTTGAATTCTGTGCGAAAAAGCCCGGCAATACTCTGGAAACGTGGTCAGTAGTCTTATATCAGGTCCCGACGGCACGGCGCTGGCTCATTCGGAGCGGTGCCGCAACCGACTAATACCGGCCGCCGACTGTACTACCAAGCTGTCCTTATCCAGCTTCAACATCTGCTGCCGGATGATAATGTGCTTACTGAAATGGATAAGTAGACTGTCCTGCTTGAGCTGGTAGCGCACCGGCTCCTGCATATGTCCGAGGAAGTATATTCTTCGGCTCTTAATCAGGAATAAGCCGTTTTCTTCCAGACTTTCGCCCCAGGCACCTTGCAGGAGCGTCAGAGTAGTAGGGGACATGTGCGACTTTGGCTTCTGGCCCCGCACCGGTGCCGCACCAAGTAAAACTAACGATAAGCAACCAAGATAGTGGAGTAGCATGCGAGGAAGATAGCAAAATATGGGGCCCAGTGTATATAGTACAACTGGCGTGGGTGTCATGCCGCGCATTTCGCGCCCCGCCGGGCATCTTCTGCCTAACGTGTTATATTTGGTTTTTACAACTGCCCGCTATGAAGTCCAAGTCCCTGGAAGCGTTTTACACCAAGTTTGCCGACTTGGCTGATGCCGCGCCGAATACGATGCCGTCAGCCGCACTCCGGGAAGTCGGTCATTTCAACATCTTCCGGGTGGCCGACCTGATGCGCAGCTACCCCAACAAGCTGCCGATGACGTTTGACCGCCAGGAGTACTACAAAATATGCCTGATCCGGGGGCATAGCCGGGTAGAGTATGCCGACAAAGTGGTGGAAATAGCGCACAATGCCCTGTGGGTGGCCACCTCGCGGGTGCCCTACCGCTGGGTACCCCATACCCTGGAGCAAACTGGCTATTTCTGCCTCTTCACCGAGGCGTTTCTGCTGCCCGCCAAGACCAGCGTAGCTGCGGAGGATCTGCCGATTTTTCAGCCCGCCGCGTGCCCGGTAGTAGAACTCACGGACGAGCAGTATGCTACTGTTGAAACCGTTTTTGAGAAGATGGCCCAGGAAATTGCTTCCGGCTATACTTACAAGTACGACTTGCTGCGCGCCCACCTCTGGGAGCTGATTCATATGGGACAAAAGCTGCAGCCCACGCCCGCCCCGCTGCCCGGCCACAATGCGTCGGCGCGGGTGGCGGCCCTGTTTGCCGAGCTGCTGGAGCGGCAGTTTCCCCTGGCCACGCCCCAGCAGCAGTTGCGCCTGCGCACGCCCAAGGACTATGCCGACCACCTCGCGGTGCACGTCAACCACCTCAACCGCGTGCTGAAGGAAACTACCGGCCATACCACCTCTGCCCTCATCGGCGACCGGGTAGCGCAGGAAGCCCGGATGCTGCTCCGGCAAACCAGCTGGACCGTCTCAGAAATTGCCGACAGCCTGGGCTTTTCCGATGTGGCCCACTTCTGCAACTTCTTCAAGCGCCAGACCTCCCTCACTCCCGGCGACTTCCGGGGCTGAGCCGCGTTGTTTGAATGATACAGTAGATGGTTTGACTCGCGCAGCTATAGTGCTCCTAGCCTGCCCCACCTTTGAGGAGTAGAAATAACCACTCTCTAAAGGATCAGCATATGCGTGTTTTCGTTACTGGCGCTACGGGCTTTATCGGCTCGGCCATCGTTCAGGAATTACTCGGCGCGGGCCATCAGGTGCTCGGCCTCGCCCGCTCCGAAGCCACGGCTCAGGCGCTGACTGCGGCCGGGGCCGAAGTGCACCGGGGCACCCTCGACGACCTCGACAGCCTGCGCCGCGGTGCCGCCACGGCCGATGGCGTCATCCACACGGCTTTCAACCACGACTTCTCCCAATATGAAGCCGCCGCCCAAACCGACCGGCACGCTATTGAGGCCTTGGGCGCGGCCCTAGCCGGCTCCGGCCGGCCGCTTCTCGTTACCTCGGGGCTGGCGGGCTTTGACTTAGGCCACTTGCCCACCGAAGACGATAGTCCGGCGGCCTCGTTCCGCTTGTCGGAGCCGGCGGCCCTGGCTCTGACGGCGCAGGGCGTGCGCCCGATAGTGATACGCCTGGCTGCCTCCGTGCACGACCAGGGCGACCAGGGCTTCGTGCCGACGCTCATCAACATTGCCCGTGAAAAAGGCGTAGCGGCTTACGTGGGTGAGGGGCTCAACCGCTGGCCCGCCGTGCACCGCCTCGATGCCGCCCACCTCTACCGCCTGGCTCTGGAGCAGGGCACGGCCGGGGCCCGCTACCACGGCGCGGCCGATGAAGGCATTGCCTTGCGCGATATTGCCGCCGTCATCGGCCGCCACCTCAATGTACCGGTTGTATCCAAAACCCTCGAAGAAGCTGCCGACCACTTCGGCTGGATGGCCCGTTTCGTGGGCCTCGACCTGGCCGCTTCCAGCGCCCTCACCCGGCAGCGCCTGGGCTGGCAGCCCACCCACCCCGGCCTGCTCGCCGACCTGGAGCAGGGGCACTATTTCGGGAAGTAAGCGGCCTGTTAAGCCTTAAGGATTGGATTACCGGACAACAAAAAGCCGCGCTGATACCAGACGCGGCTTTTTATTCTCTAGCCATGGCAACTCGCCTTCCAGAGCCCGAATTCCCACAGCTTGGCATCAACCGGTATGAAGGAAGTTGCTTTGAGCTGCTACTGATGTGGCAATGGGGCGTGGGCAACCAGTGCCTATTGATATACTTTTAGATTAGCGAACGTACCTACGACAACCACCGTGCATTCTTTCTGCAGTGCCTGGGGAAGTCCTGCTAGGGCCGCCGGGTCCGATACTTTTTGCTGAATTATATTGAATGAACCAGATATTAGCTGCGTCTTCGAATCGTATTGTGTAATAGTGACTATGCCACGGCTCAAACTACTGTAATTAGTATGGATGAGCGGGCGCAGACCATTTCCTACCGTATAGGTGCCGCCGGCGCTAACAGCCCCGTGCTTGAGAGGGTAGTCCCCAATCCAAGTCGAACTTAGAATTGACGACGGAATGGTAACATGAAGTTGCCCAGGTTCTGCTGGCATTGCCAGGGAAATTATCAGTCTGCTGTAAGTAGATGGAACATTTGGCCCAAGAGCGGAGCCCTGAATGTCTTGCGTTTCATAGCGGGTCCGCACCACCATTGCCGTGTCGCCATTTGGAGCCGGCTGTGGCAGGCCATAGTGCAGCTCACGTTGTAGACTGGTTTCAGCTACCGGGGCCGGGTCGTCTGAAGCGTTGTCGGATGAGTCGGAGCAAGCAGGAAGAGTAGCAGCCCCCGCAGCTAGTAGTAATGCGAAAATCGGTTTCATATATTAAGATAAAGGCGTTAACCAGGGTAGTTCCTACAATAATAGGAAAAGGCTGCTGGAGTTCCGGAAGACCCGCACCAGCCAGAGCCACCTAGATGATGTTCTTAAAAGTCGGGCTGCGCTCGGCTACGGGCGGCCGTTGGAGGTATCGGCGGCGGTGTTGCCGCGGAACAGCAGGATGTCCTTATCGAACATGTAGATGCCGCTTTTATCGTCGCCGAACAGCTCCAGCTTGTCGTTCAGGGTGCGGGCCAGGGCTTCTTCCTCCAGCTGTTCCGCTACGTACCACTGTAGGAAGTTGTGGGTGGCAAAGTCGCGCTCCTGTAGCGTGAGGCCCACCAGCTCGTTGATGCTCTCCGATACGGCTATTTCATGGCGCAGGAAATCGTCGAATACGCGCTTCAGCGACTGAAACGTAATAACCGGCTGGGGCAGGGCCGGCACCAGGGCAAAGCCGCCCCCCTCGTTCACGTAGCGAATGAGCTTGAGCATATGCACCCGCTCCTCGTCGCTCTGCTGGTAGAAAAAGTTGGTTACCCCATCCAGGCCCGGCTAAGTCTCGGCCCACGACGCCATGGCCAAATAGGCCTGCGACGACTGCGCCTCCATAAAAATCTGCTTGTTGAGGGCGTCTTGAACGAGTTGGGGCAGCATAGCGGGAATGGAATGGTGGAGTGAATGAGTAATGTACAGGCTTACGTCCACCAGCGGCACGCATTGCCGGCTTGCGCGAGCCAGCTACATCAGCAGGCTGGCGAGAGACGGAATTTGCCAGAAGGGCATATACTCCGGCCAGCCCAGCAGAAAGGAAAACAGCACGTGAATGAAGGGCGCCGACAGAAAGCTGAGCCCCACATATGCCGCGGTGCGGGCCCGACTCAGTTGCAGCACCAGTGGGGGCAGCAGCACCGTAATCAGCATCGGGATGGGGTAGTAGAGCCACCAGGGTAACCCCAGCAGGGCCCCGTACTTTCCGAACACCATGCCGAACACCACCACGACCAGGGCCAGCAGGGCAATAACCGGCTGCCGGGCCCGGAACTGCTCGGGGGGCAGCAGCAGCCGGAGCATCAGCCAGAAGACTACCAATTAGGCCAGAATCATGAAGGGGAAATGCCAGGCGGTGTTCATACCCAAAAAGACGATGGCGCCCGAAGGCTACTGTTTCACAAGTCGAATGCTTTGCTTCCTATCCGGGCCCGTCCGAAGCAGGTAGATACCAGTGGGCAGATCGGCCACGGAAATGGTAGCGCCCGTGCCCTGGAGTAGCAGCTTGCCCAGCACATCGTAGAGTTGGTAGGGCGCTGGGGCGGGTAGATGAAAAATGCTGCTGACCGGGTTGGGGTAGCCCGCGGCCAGTGCCGGTTGGGCGTCGTCGGTGCCCAGGGCCCGGCAGGCCGTCAGGATGGCCGGGGCGGTGCAGGTAGCGGCGTTGTTCGAGATGGAAGCGCTGCCCCCGCTGGCCAGGTACTGACAAATCCAGGGCTCGGTGCACGTTGCCAGTCGACGGTTGTTGATGATGCTCAGCTGGGTAAGTGCCGAGTAGCTGCTGTACCTAAAAGCTTCGTTCAGAGACGTTAAAGAGTCACTGTCGCCGATGGTTATTCGGCGGGGCGCATTCATATTTAGCCCCCCAAAGCCTCGCACGCGCCCCAGCTTCGGGTTGCTCGTGACTTGGATATAGTTCGTGGATTCCGCATCGTTGAACCCGGAAATAGTCCGTAGCGAGGCGTTGTAGCCAATATCCAGGCTGCCTATCCGGCTGCCGTCAAAACCCGAAATAGTCAGCAGCCGCTCGTTTGAATTAATGTAGGCAGCCGTGGCCCGAACGCCCGCAAAGCCGGAAATAGTAGTTAGTCGGGCGTGGGTGTTGATGCTCAGGTTGCCGTCTATTACCAGCGGGCCATTGAAGCCGGAAATACTGGCCATGGCCGAATCATTGCTGATGTTGAGCGACTTCACCCGGCGCAGGTTATTGAACCCGGCCAGCTCCCGCAAAGACTTGTTGTTATAAATCGAAAACTGATCCGTGGCGGTGAAGGAGGTGAAGCCCAGAATGTTCTCCAGGGCGCGGTTTTCGGCAATAACCAGCTCCGTCGCCGGAAACGTAGCATCCGGTACCAGCGTCGTCACATTGTTGAAGCCGGTGATGGAGCGCAGGGCCGGGCAGCTGGTGATAGACAGCACGGCCGTCGTTTGCAGCACGTTGAACCCCGATATACCAGCTAGCCTGTTGTTGCGGGTGATTTGGATGGTCTTGGAGTTGCGCAGCCGGAAGAAGCCGGATATACTCGTCAGGGACGGATTGTCGGATATGATGACGTAGGAACCCACCGACACCAGGCCCCGGAAGGCCGAAGAAGGCCCGGCATTGATAGACAACTCCGTCAGGCTGGTGGCAGTGGTAATATCCAGCTCGCCGCCGATGGTGGCAATGTTGTCCAAGCCCTGAATATTGGTCAGATCATTCAGAATCAGTACCACACTCCCGGTTACGGTGGTAATGTTCGAGAGGGGCGTCAGGTCGTAAATCCCGTCCGTTGAAGTCGGGGTGCCGCCCCGAATCGACAAGACGGAAACGGTAGTACAGCCAGTGGCGCCAAAGGCATTTACCTCCGCCTGGGTTGTGAGCGTCGCATTGCACTGGGCGCGGGCCCCAAAGGTGACGCCCACGAGCAAGGCCAGGAGTAACAGGTGTTTCATGCGCAAATCGGTGGGTGTTGGTGAGGGAGTTGGCCGAAGTAGGCCAGTGAAGCGGCAAAAGGCCCCGTACTGCTCCGCCAGCGCCGGCCACGACGCTCAGGCTGGGGGCAATAAAGGTAAAAGAAACGGCAACTCGCTGCCCGTATCAGGTGAAAATCAGCGCTTCACGGGGCCGTGAGAACGTGAAAAACCGGGCTCCCAAAACAGCCGTCCCCGTTGGAGAAACAACCTGTTTGCCCTACTTTGGCCCCGTATTCCACTGCCGGGGTAAGTGCCCGGTAGATTGAGTGTATCGTGTTCGTCATCGTTTTATCAGAAACTATATGAAAAAACTGCTCCTGAGTATGGCCCTACTGGGCTCTTTCACCGCTTGCCAGAAAGACGACGCGGCCCCGGCGGCCGTGCCGGGCTTTGCCTTTCGGGCTACTACCGCCGATGCCCTGACGATGGCCACGCACGACACCTGCTCCTTGTTCAACAAGTCGCAGCACGCGCAGTCGGTTGCCTGGGACTTCGGCAACGGCGTCACGTCGGAGGCCCCGCGCCCGGTGCTGTCCTACGACAAGCCCGGCACCTACACCGTTAAACTGACCACCACCAACCGGGAAGGCCTGAAAACCTCGGTATCCAAGACCGTGCAGGTGCTGGATCTGGTGGTGAAGCGCATCGTGCTCAACCGGACCTACTGGTCCTTGACGCCAATTCCGAACTTCAACTCCACCTGGCCCAAAACGGATGAGGCCGACGTGTACGTGCAGATTCAGCACCTAACCCCGGATAGCAGATTCTTGCCCGGCGGCATCGTGGAAAATGCGCCCGTGGTGTTTAAGAGCGCACCGCTGAAAAACGTGTTTCGGGACACCCGCACGCCGCTGGTCATTGAGGTGCCCGGCAAGGTGGTGCTCGACAAGCGTAAGTTCAGACTCAGCACGGACCGTTACGTGACTAGCCTGATGGCAACCAACGCCGACGGTACTTACTGTTTGATGGGCAGCTGGTTTAGCGGGAGCAGTGACATGGCGAGAATCGATGATTTCACCACCCGCCAGTACGTCTACAACGTGTCGCTGCTCAGCTACTTGGATATTGAGTGCCGCTACGAGTAGACAGCAGCGCCGTACTTGGTCGGCTGTCATCCTGCATCTGGCATACGCTTGCGAGGACCTCCCTCACCTGAGTGACAAGCAGTAGTAAACGCGAAAAGCCCTTTGCCGCACCGGTGGCAAAGGGCTTTTTACGTTAGGTACTAGTAGTAGTGGGGTAGGCGAGTAAGGTTCTTCGCAAGCGTACGCCAGATGCAGGATGACAGCTGAAAGATGACCGACGAAGCGGCAAGCCCCTAGTAGCTTTCCTTCTGAAACCCGAACTCCCGCAGCCTGGCCTCAAACGTATCCGGGAACTGGGCCTTGATGTGGTGAATGAGGGCGCGCAGGGTTTTGCGCACCTGCTCCTCGTCCTGGTCTTTGGTGCTCACCTTGCCGCTGCGCTGCCCGCTGGTTTCGGTGGTTTGGGCTACCAGCTCCCGGTACTCGGCTGCCAGGGGCTCCCAGTGGGCGGTGCCATACTTGTTCTTGTCGAACTTATGCGTCTTGAGGGCCGCCAGCAGCTTATCCAGCGCCTTCACCCGCTCGGCGCGGTTGCGGGGCAGTTGGTAGGTCTTGTTTGCTTTTTCAATTCCGAACTCGCCGTAGTACGCCGTCTTGTCGTCCTGGGCTTCGGTCAGGTAGGCTTTCACGTAGGCCAAGCTCTTATTAAACACCTTATCCAATGCCTTCAGGCGCTTGGATTGCGGGGTGCGGGCATCACCGGCGGCATCGGCCTCGTCGCGGCTGGCGGCGAAGGCGGCGGTCTGGGCGGCAAAGTCGGCTTTGGTGAGCCAGAGTAGTGCTGGCAGCTCCGAGTCTTGCCACGCTTTGGCGGCATTCGTCGCTACCTCCGCCAGGGCAATAGCATTGGTAGGTAATTGGCCGGCCCGTTTCACGGACTTGGCAGTTTTGGCCGGCGTAGCCGCCGACTCAGCAGGATTACTGGACATTGATAGAATGGTTAAAGTATATGATTCAGGAATATACCGTTCTGCCTATGCACTAGCAAGCGGCGGCCTCACTGCCCGAAAACAAATGTTTCAGAGCCGTGAGGCCACCTCACTCGACCAAACCAAAAAAATACCAGCAGTGAGGCCGCCTCACTGCCTTCCAACGATTGTTTTCGGGCAGTGAGGCGGCCTCAACGGGCAAAAACGAATGTTTCCAAGCTGTGAGGCTACCTCACTGCTTGGAAACGATTGGAGGGAAGGTGTGAGGAAGTTCTATCGGCAGTCGCTCGGCTATGCCGAGTGACCACTACGCTTTGAGCAGCTCTGCTGCGAACCCACCCGCTTCGTTGGCCTGACCGGCGCGGGACACTCGCGGCATAGCCCAGCGACTGTAGTGAGCCAGCCAGAATGGGAGTAGTTTTAATTACTCCTATTCTTCAAGTGCGTCTTTACTACTTGAAAACTTTGGTGTAACAATTCATAAAGTGAATGCCTCGTCAAAGAAGTAGGACTAGTGATTTTTGCTATATATCCATAATCTTCTTCTCGCCTTCTGTTAAATAAGTCTCCTTCTTTTTTTAGTATATAACTAAACTTTGTTATTGTTTTATCGCCATTGCGTAGTGAAAAATCTGTTCCAGGCTGAGGATCAAGCAAATCATATTCCCGTGGTAAGTTTCCCTCTCTGTATAAAATTATAGGTAGAAAAAAGCAAAAAAACCAGCATTCCAAATTGTGGTCTTGTTCCAGTGCTGATTCATTCTTTTGGTCTGTTTTATAATAATCCTTGCTTGATGACAAGGCTTTTTCAAGGGCGTCTGCTCCACCAAAAATCCAGGATAGTATTTCTAAAGTTATTATTCCGTATGAATCGATATTTGTAATAGGTTGCCTTTGGGGAATGCTGAAACTTTCAGCTTTTATATGATACGTTTTTCCATATAAGTAAGATAAACGTCTAATTCCAAGCTTTCCGGTTTTGACAAAATGATTGACTAGATATGGAAGGATGCCATAAAAATATTTCCCTTTTACGTATAAAGGAGATTCAGTTTTTATGGTATAGTCTAAAGAAGATAATCCTATTTCGTTCTCGTATTTTATTGAATCGAGAATCGTCTTTATACTGTTGCTTATATTGATATTGTTGTTGAAGTAAAATATCTCAGTGCTAAAAAATTTGTCTATATATCCATTGAAATCTACATTTAGTCCGTATCGTGAATAGAATATATTTTTTATGTTTTCTATGTCACAAACAAAAATGACTTTATCAAACCCAAACTTATTTTTTTGTTCGTTTCTATAATTAAGATGAGCACTAAAAATATTGAATAGTCTAAATGCATGTTCTGGATCAATTCTGTCCAAATCATCGATTACAAGAATACTAGTTTTTTTATTATTTATATCTGAGCAGTGCTCGATGAGTTTGTCGCTTATGTAATCAGTTATGAAATCCTCCTCAAATAAGTATGTATTCAAGATGTCTTTCACAAAGCCTTGAACCCGTTCATTTCCATTTAAGTCATTTGCAGTTGCTATGATTTGCGATATTTTTTTGTTGTTCATAGCTTTTTCATACAGGTCGCTTGCTAAGTCTACTGTATTGGCTAAGGTGTCTGTGTCATCATTTCTGTTTGTGATAGAGTGAAATTTTAGCAGTGTTTTTATGGCTAGGAAAAGGTGAGAGCTAATCCCTTCTTCTGCAATCATTCCTAGCTTAATACTTAGGCTTGCTTCTTCCTTGTAGAATTTCGTTCCCTTATTGGTGAACAAATCATATAATACATCAAACTTTATTAATTTAAATATATCCTCATTTGAAGATATTGAATAATTAACTGGTAGCACGCTAACCGAAAAATAGTTTTTATTTTCTGAGAAAAATTTATTTAGAAAATGCGTTTTACCAGTTCCAAAGCTTCCTGAGAATATCATTCGTTCATTTGCAGGATCTTGAATAAATGCTGAGAATCTAGATTCTTCACTTACAGTAGAAATATTAAAATGTTCCATACATGAATGCTGAAAAAAAGCGCTGATATGTATATACCAGCGCTTTTTCGTACGAATTGATTATCTAAAAATACCTTACGATCCACACGCCTCGCAGGCGTCCGGGTTATCCAGGGAGCAGGCCATGTCCGAGGCGTTCTGGGCCATGGCGTTCAGGGGCTCCAGGGTTTCGGCGGCTTGCTTCTGCACCGTGAACTTGATGGCGTCGGCGGCGGCTTTGGTGCGCAGGTAGTACATGCCGGTTTTCAGGCCTTTCTTCCAGCTGTGGAAGTGCATGCTGGTGAGCTTGCCGAAGTTCACGTTCATCACGTGCAGGTTCAGGCTCTGGCTCTGGCAGATGTAAGCGCCCCGGTCGGCCGACATGTCGATGATGCGGCGCTGCGAAATCTCCCACACCGTTTTGTACAGGTCCTTGATGTGCTGGGGAATGGTCGGAATGTCCTGCACCGAGCCGTTGGCGGCAATGATGTCGTTCTTCATCTGCTCGTTCCAGATGCCGAGCTTCACCAGGTCCTTGAGCAGGTGCTTGTTCACTACCATAAACTCGCCGCTGAGCACGCGCCTCACATAAATGTTGGACGTGTAAGGCTCAAACGACTCATTGTTGCCCAGAATCTGAGCGGTCGAAGCGGTAGGCATGGGGGCTACCAGCAACGAGTTGCGCACGCCGTGCTCTACCACCTGGGCGCGCAGCGTTTCCCAGTCCCAGCGGCCACTCTCGGGCTTCACGCCCCAGAGGTCGAACTGGAACTTGCCCTGGCTCAGGGGCGAGCCGGGGAAGGTTTCGTAGGCACCGTCCTTCTTGGCCAGGTCCATCGAAGCCGTCATGGCCGCGAAGTAGATGGTTTCGAAGATGTCCTTGTTCAGGCCCGAGGCTTCGTCGCTCTCGAAGGGCATGCGCAGGGCAATGAAGGTATCGGCCAGGCCCTGCACGCCAAGGCCGATGGGGCGGTGGCGCAGGTTCGAGCGTTCCGCTTCCACCACGGGGTAGTAGTTGATGTCGATAACCTTGTTCAGGTTCTTGGTAGCGTGGTAGGTTACCTCGTAGAGCTTCTGGTGGTCGAACACGAGGTGGCCGCCTTCTTCCTTCAGGAAGCGGGGCAGGGCCAGCGAAGCTAGGTTGCAGACGGCAATTTCGTTTTCGTCCGTGTACTCCATAATCTCGGTGCACAGGTTCGACGACTTAATCGTGCCCAGGTTCTGCTGGTTGGATTTGCTGTTGGCCGCGTCCTTGAAGAGCATGTAGGGCGTACCCGTCTCGGTCTGGCTTTCCAGGATGGCGAACCACAGGTCCTGCGCCTTCACGGTGCGGCGGCCACGGCCTTCCTTCTCGTACTTCATGTAGAGCTTCTCGAACTCGGGGCCCCAGGTGTCGCCGAGACCGGGGCACTCGTTGGGGCACATCAGGGTCCAGTCGCCGTTGGCTTCCACCCGCTTCATGAACAAGTCGGGCGTCCAGAGGGCGTAGAACAAGTCGCGGGCCCGGTTTTCTTCCTTGCCGTGGTTCTTTTTCAGATCCAGAAAGTCGAAGATATCGGCGTGCCAGGGCTCGATGTAGATGGCGAAGGCGCCTTTGCGCTTCCCACCGCCCTGGTCTACGTAGCGGGCCGTGTCGTTGAAGACCTTCAGCATCGGGATGATGCCGTTGCTCGTGCCATTGGTGCCCTTGATGTAGGAGCCCGTGGCGCGCACGTTATGAATGCTCAGGCCAATGCCGCCGGCGCTCTGCGAAATCTGGGCGCAGTTCTTCAGCGTGTCGTAGATGCCCGTGATGGAGTCGTCCTTCATCGTGAGCAGGAAGCACGAGGAAAGCTGGGGCTTGGGCGAGCCGGCGTTGAACAAGGTCGGCGTAGCGTGGGTAAACCAGCGCTCCGACATCAGGTTGTAGGTTTCGATGGCCGACTCCAGGTCGTCCTTGTGAATCCCGATGGCCACGCGCATCAGCATGTGCTGGGGCCGCTCCACCACTTTGCCGTCCATGCGCAGCAGGTAGCTCCGCTCCAGGGTTTTGAAGCCGAAGTAGTCGTAGCTGTAGTCGCGGTCATAGATAATGGCCGAGTCGAGGGTAGCGGCGTGGTTGTGGATGATTTCCCACACGTCCTTGGCAATCAGCGAGGCATTCTCGCCGGTCTTGGGGTCCTCGTAGGTATACAGCCGCTTCATAGTGCTGCTGAACGACTTGCTCGTCACCTTGTGCAGGTTGCTGACGGCAATACGGGCGGCCAGGATGGCGTAGTCGGGGTGCTTGGTGGTGAGCGAAGCGGCGGTTTCGGCAGCCAGGTTATCCAGCTCTACGGTCGTTACGCCGTCGTAAATGCCGTCAATTACCTTCTTGGCGACTTCAATCGGGGAAATAAAGTTCTGATTGAGCCCGTAGCAGAGCTTTTCGATGCGCGCCGTGACTTTGTCGAATTTCACGGATTCGCGGCGGCCGTCGCGTTTGAGTACCAGCATAAGCGAGGGAAGTTGTGTTGGGTTGTAGAAAGGAATACACCACGCCTTGAAAGGGCGGGGCACTACGTTCGAAAGAGGGTGAAACCGGAGCTGATCCGGTGTTCTTGAAGCGGAAGTTATCGGCTTCCGTTGGGTAGGACAAACCTAAAGTTTAGAAGTTTTCCACATATGGCTAAAACGGTACAGTTCAGGCCCTTTTTCGTAATGCGGACTGCTCTGTATCCCGCCCAGAATACCCAGTAAATTGGGTTGGGAATCTGCCGCGAATTTGATAGAGTGGGAGTGGGGCTGAGTTTAGTTCCCCTCCTTGCTTGATGCGAAACTGCATCTGAGCAGGGGAATCAGCTTCTTAGACTTCTTGTGGTTTAGCATAAAAGGAAAAAGCCTGCAACGAACGTCGCAGGCTTTTTCCTTTTGGCAGTCAAATGCTTAAAAGTCCTCGTCGAGCGAAAAGGCGTTTTCGGTCCGGTCGCTCATCACGCCGGCTTTCTGGTACTCGGCCACGCGCTTCTCGAAGAAGTTGGTTTTGCCCTGCAGCGAAATCATCTCCATGAAGTCGAAGGGGTTGGTAGCGTTGTAGATCTTGCTGTAGCCCAGGCTTTGCAAGAGGCGGTCGGCCACAAACTCGATGTACTGGGCCATGCTCTTGGCGTTCATGCCAATCAGGTTCACGGGCAGGGCATCAGTCACGAACTCCTGCTCAATCTGCACCGCGTCGCGGATGATGCTGTGCACGCGCTCCTCGGAGAGCTTGTTTTGCAGGTAGCTGTAGAGCAGGCAGGCGAAGTCGCAGTGCAGGCCTTCGTCGCGGGAAATCAGTTCGTTGGAAAACGTCAGGCCCGGCATCAGGCCGCGTTTCTTGAGCCAGAAGATGGAGCAGAACGAGCCCGAGAAGAAGATGCCTTCCACGGCGGCAAAGGCAATGATGCGCTCGGCAAAATCCTCGGAGTTGATCCACTTCAGGGCCCATTCACCCTTCTTTTTCACGCAGGGCACGGTTTCCAGCGCGTTGAAGAGCCGGTCCTTTTCCTGGGGGTTTTTGATGTAGGTATCAATCAGCAGGGAGTAGGTCTCCGAGTGAATGTTTTCCATCATGATCTGGAAGCCGTAGAAGCAGCGGGCTTCGGGCATCTGCACTTCCTGCATGAAGTTGACGGCCAGGTTTTCGTTCACGATGCCATCGGAGGCGGCGAAGAAAGCCAGTACGTGACTGATGAAGTGCTTCTCGTTATCGTTGAGGTTTTCCCAGTCTTTCTGGTCCTGGGAGAGGTCAATTTCTTCGGCGGTCCAGAAGGAGGCTTCGGCTTTCTTGTACATCTGCCACACATCATCGTTCTGGATGGGGAAGAGCACAAAGCGGTTGGGATTCTCGACGAGCAAAGGTTCCATAGCGGGGAAGTAAGGCGTGGAAAGGACTTCGGACAAAACCTGAAGAAAGCAGGAAGAACAGCTAGCCAACCCGGGGCGGAGCAGAAATGTTCGGCACTTTTTTCGGGCGGTGCGGCCGGGTCGAAGCATCAAATATAAACCCGACCCGTGGGAAGACCTTGCCGCGTTTACGTTTTTTGTCCGCTAATTTTTCTGTATGACTCCGGGTTTTCCACCGGTTGCCGCAAACTCAAAATGGGGCGAAAAGCGGGCAAAAGACCCGTTTTGGGAAAAGTTATCCACATTTTACCTGTGGACAATCCATCTTATCCACAAATTTGCTATGCGCATACCCGCTCAGGCGTTCCTTAAGGGTTGTTTACCCGGCTCATTGCCAGCGCGCAGCCTAGTGCCGAGCACCCGACTGAATGATGATTAGTGAGTTAGGTTTGGTTTTGTGAAATCGTACTTGTACTTTTGCCTTCCAATTTTCAGAAAACGCGAAGACGCCGATGTACGCAATTGTCAACATAGCCGGGAAGCAGACCAAGGTCGAAGCCAATAAATTTGTATACGCTCACCGACTGGCTGGCAACGTCGGCGACACAGTAGAGTTGGGCAAAGCCCTGCTCACCGATAGCGACGGTACCATCACCATTGGTTCGCCCCTGTTGGACGTAACTGTAACGGGCACCATCCTGTCGCACGTAAAAGGCGACAAGGTGCTGGTATTCAAGAAGAAGCGCCGTAAGGGCTACAAGAAGCTGAACGGTCACCGTCAGCAGTTCACCAAAGTAATGATCAACAGCATCGGCTAATTAGGGCTTAGTTGTTAGTGTCTGGTAGCTGGGGTATCCCAGATTCGTTCGGCTCTAACACGATTTCTAAGCACTGATAACCAAGCACTAAGTACTAATACAATGGCACACAAGAAAGGCGTAGGTAGCTCCAACAACGGCCGCGAATCTCATTCTAAGCGCTTGGGCGTGAAGATCTTCGGCGGTCAAGATATCATTGCTGGTAACATCATCGTGCGTCAGCGCGGTACCAAGCACCACCCCGGCCAGAACGTGGGTATCGGCAAGGACCACACGCTGTTCGCCATGGTAGACGGCACGGTACAGTTCCGCAAAGGCCGCAAGGACCGCTCGTTCGTGACGGTTGTTCCGGTTTCGGAAGTAGCTGCTGCCTAGCACCACAGATTTTTCGGATTAGCCGGATTTCACGAATTTCGTGAACGACTGACCTGCATCAGAAAAGCCACCCCAACCGGGTGGCTTTTCTGGTTTGTGGCTACCGCACTTTGGTAACGTGCCGCCGATGAAATCTGTGTAATCCACCTAATCCGGAGGAGTCTGTAGTTCAGGCAAGCTGGTATAATACTGGCTTGCTCGGGCTGGCGTCCAGCTCCAGGCTGGTTACTTGGAGGTTGAGCAGGTAGAGGCCGTCGGCTACTGTATCGGGTACGAAGATGAGCTCCGTGATGGTGCAGGAGGTTCGGGTGGCTGCCGGGTATTGCCAGAAGGCGTGGTGGGCCAGCAGTTCGCCGTTGTCCTCTTCCCGGTCCACGCTGGGTAGGTCGAGCAGCAGGTGCTGAATGTTCTGGGCCACAAGGTAGTGCGCCAGCGCGGGCTCCAGATAGGTGGGGTTGGTGCCCGAATACTGGCGGCGGCGCTTGGCATCGTCGTTGGGCAACGTGCGCAGCACCAAGGCTTCGGGTGCGGCTCCGGCGGCTTCCAGCAAGGGCTGCACATCGGCCAGCAATACCACCAAGTCGCCATTGGGCTGGGGGCGGGGCGCTACCGAAACCAGCTGAGCCACGAACAGGAAGCGGCGCAGGCAGCGGTTGAGCGTCGCGGCTGGTTCGGGGCTGATGTGGCCATAGCACTCGGTGTGGGTGCCGTTGCCGTGGGGCGTGACATGGACGCGCTGGTAGTTGGTGCTGCCGCCCAGCGCCACGCTGCCCACGAAACTGCCCACCCGGATAGTATCGAACTGCACCGGCTCGGCCCAGAAGCAGTTTACCTGGTCGGGGCCAGGGGCCAGCGGTAGGGAAATATCCAGCGGGGCGGCGGGGTCGAAGGAATAGGTGCGGCCCTGGTGGGAGTAGGTAGCAGGCATTTTCGAGGAGCAATCAATAGTTAAAGCGCCGGAGTAACGGGTAGGCTATTCAGGATCCGACCTATTTCCTCGGCCCGACTCAGAATCATAAAGTGGGTGCCGCCCGGAATCAAGTAGTCGACGGGGACGGAGCCGCGCGGCAGCACCCGGTCGTGGGTGCCGTGAATGCGCAGGGCTGGCCCGATGCCATGGCTATTCCAGTGCAGCAGCCGGTCGATGGCCCAGCGTGCATACGTGGGGTCGGTGTCGCGCAGAATCTGCTTGAAGAGCTGATAGTCATTACCACCCTTGACGCCGAAATACCACTGGCCGACCCGGGGAAAGAGATTAAGCAATTGCGGCGGTATCAGCTTGTAAATACCCGTAGCGCGGGCCAGGCGCAGGAGTGCGGGCAGCGCGGCGGCGCTGGGCACGCTCGAAATCAGCACGGGCCGCGCCCGGGGCCGCAGCCGTCCAATTTCCAGGGCTACAATTCCACCAAACGACACGCCGGCCACTAGGCAAGGCTGCTCCGATGGAATCCGTTCGGCTAGGCGGGCGGCGTAATGCGCCAGGGTTTCGTGAGGCTCGGGCAGCAGCCAGGACAATACGTGTGCTTCGCCGTCGAGTAGGGGAAGCAGGTCGCGGAACACCCGCTCATCAGCCCCGAGGCCAGGTAGCAGGTAGATAACACGGGTAGGTACAGTGTTGGACACAGGAACCGAATTATCTGCTGCTACGGCTCCAGGCGCATGAATACACCTTCGAGGTAGAAGATATTGTGGGGCATGCTGTCTTCGTCATCCTCGGGCTCGTCGGCGGGGTAGGTGCAGGAGAGCTTCATAGCCACGCCATCCAGGGGCACCGGCGGGGAGTCTTCCGTAGTGTATTCGAGCAGGCAGGGCCACTCGGTTACGGTAGCCAAGGACTCGGCCACCTGTTCCTGCAGGGCTTCGGCGCGGGGGCCGGCCAGGCGCAGCAACAAATCGAGGGACGGGAACTGCAGGCCCAGGTGGAAAAAGTGGATGTCGTCGTCGAAAAACGTAGTGGCCCACACCGTCACGTCGTCGGTGTTATCAAAGACAATGGCGGTAATCTGGACTTGCTCGACAAAAAAGTCGGTGTCATCCACGAGGGCATCAACGAGGCGTTTCATCTTCTGAACATACGCAAAAGCAGCGCGCGGATTACGCAAATCGGGCATATTTCACCGATTTTGGCCCGGCAATTGGCTTCAGATTCAGCAACCGGCTAGCAATAAAGTGGTTAGATAAAACCGGGGAAACGCGCTGCTGGCCGCTAAAGATGAGCTATTTCTCCGCCTCCAGGAACAGCTCCAGGGTAATCTGGTCGGCCAGCAGCTTGCCTTGGTTGGTGAGTACCAGGCGCGTGCCGTGCAGGGTGGCCCAGCCATTTTGTACCAGCTCACCCAGGTAGGCGGCCCGGTCGGTGCGCAGATCGGTGCCCAACTGGTACTGCAGATAGTCCAGGTCGCAGCCGTGAGCAGTGCGTAGCGAGGTCATCAGATACTCGTTGGCGCGGTCGGTCGGCGAGAGAGTTTCGATGGTAGCCGGCACCTCGTTGCGCTCCAGCACGGCCGTCACGTACTGCGGGTTGTTGGCCACGGCGTATTGGCGGCTGCGGCCGTCGAAGGAATGGGCGCTGGGCCCAAGGCCCAGGTAGGGCACCCCGCGCCAGTAGTTCGAGTTATGGCGCGACTCGCGGCCGGGGCGGCAGAAGTTGGAAATTTCGTACTGCTCGTAACCCTGATCAGGCAACGCCGCCAGCAGCATTTCAAACTGCCGGGCCACGAAGTCGTCGGGCGGCGCCAGGAAAGTGCCTTTGCGCAGCCGGCGGCCAAACACCGTATCGGGCTCGATGGTGAGGGCGTAGCAGGAAAGGTGGGGCACGTTCAGAGCAAAGGCCTGGGCCATATCCTGCTCCCAAAGGCTGTGGTCGGGGGCCGGCACGCCGTAAATCAGGTCTACGGAAATATTCTCGAAGCCTGCATCCTGGGCCGAGAGCACCGCCGTCGTCGATTCGGTGGCCGAGTGGGCGCGGTTCATCAGGCGCAGGTGGGGCTCGTGGAAGCTCTGCAAGCCGATGCTCAGCCGGTTGATGGGCGAGGCGGCCAGCTCCCGCAGCTTGGCGGGCGTGAGGTCGTCGGGGTTGGCCTCCAGGGTGATTTCCACGCCGGGCGCTACCGTGAAGTGCCGGTAAATGGCCTCAAACAGCGCGTCCAGCTCGGCGGCCGTCAGCAACGAGGGGGTGCCGCCGCCGAAGTAGATGGTTTCCAGTATCGGGGCCGGGCCGAGGTAGTCGCGCCGGATTTCCAGCTCCCGCACCAGAGCTTCCACCAGCTGGCCTTTCAGGCCCATCGAGGTGCTGAAGTGGAAGTCACAGTAGTGGCAGGCCTGCTTGCAGAAGGGAATATGGAGGTAGATGCCAGCCATGAAGAAGGGAAAAGCGCGCCCGGAGCCGAGCCGCGCAACGACAGAAAACAGCGCGGGCCCGGCAGTTCGTTCACTGCGGCCGGCGACTAACCGGCCCGACCCCGTATTTTCGGGAAATTAAAAGCGCGTTTTCGCGTTTGTGTTTCCAAATGTACGCCCGCGCCCTCGTTTTCCTGCTGCTCTGCGGCTGGCTCTTAGCCGGTGGGCCCGCCCGCGTATGCGCCCAAACCCCCACGCTGCCGGTACCCAACCAGCCCGCCCTCCAAACGCCGCCGCTGCCGCCCGCCAAGCCCGCTCCCGATACCACCGCCACGCGCCGGGCCCAGCGCACGGCCAGCCGCCGGTTTATCCGCTTCGACACCGAAGCCGCCGACCGGGCCCTGCTGCGCCGCTACCGCTACTCGGCTACCGTCCCCGATTCAGTGGCCGCTTTCCGGGAAGTGCGCGAGCTGGTGCTGGCCCTGCAGGCCGATTCGTACCTGACGGCCTCGGCCGACGGCCTGCGCTGGAGCCACGATACGCTACGGGTGCAGCTCTACGTGGGCGAGAAATTCCGGTGGGCCCGGTTGCGCAACGGCAACCTTGGCGACGCGCTGCTGACCCGGGCCGGTTACCGCGAAAGGTTTTTCACCGGCAAGCCCTTCGAGCCCAATGAGTGGACGAAGCTCCAGCAAGGCATTCTCGGCGAAGCCGAAAACCAGGGCTACCCATTTGCCACCGTGCGCCTCGACTCGCTGGAGCTGCGCGGGGCCGATATTGCCGGCCGCGTGCTGCTCGACCGGGGCCGGGCCGTGGTCTTCGACTCCATCCAGATTGTGGGCAAGACCAAAACCAAAAAGCGGTTTTTGACTAAGTACCTGCAGATTTTCCCCAACCAGCCCTACAGCCAGCAGCGCGTAGATGCCATCAGCCGGCTGCTGCGGCAGCTGCCCTACCTGCAGGTGAAAGCCGAGCCCGAGGTGCGCTTTGCCCAGGGCCGGGCCCGCATCTTTCTGCTGCTCGAAGACCGGCCCTCCAACCAGTTCGACGCCATTGTGGGGGTGCTGCCCAATTCGGCACCGGGGCCGGGCCAGAAGAAGCTGCAAATCACCGGCGACGTGACCATCAACCTGCGCAACCTCAGCGGGGGCGGCAAGCAGATTGGGCTGCAGTGGCGCAAGCTCGACGTGGCCTCCCAACTGCTCGATGCCCATTACGTGCATCCCAACTTCTTCGGCACGCCCCTGGAGCTGGGTGGCACCTTTAACCTCTACAAGCAGTCGAATTCGTTTCTGACGCTGCAGCCGCGCCTGCAGGTAACCTACCCCACGGTGCGAGCCGGGCGCATTTCGTTCTTCACCGAGCGGCGCAGCTCCCGCTTGTTGGCCGACACGGCCGGCACGCTAAAGACCCTGGACAAGCTCCCCGATAATATCGACTCCGAGTACACGTCCTACGGCCTCGACTACAACTGGAACAGCCTCGACGACCTGCTTTTTCCGCGCCGGGGCTTTCTGGCGGCCGGGCAGGCGGCGGTGGGCACCAAGCGCATCACCAAAAACTCCGACCTGAACGACACGCTCTATAACCGCGTACCCCTGCGCTCTACCCAGGTTACGCTGGGCGTACGGCTGGAACGCTACTTTCGTCTCGGACGCAACGGCGTGCTGCTCACGCGGCTGCGGGGCGAGGCGCTGGTGAATGAGCGGCTGTTTCTCAATGATATGTTTCGCATCGGCGGCCTGGCTACATTGCGGGGCTTCAACGAGTACGCCTTTTATGCCAACACCTACGGCGTGGGCACCGTCGAATTCCGGCAGTTTACCGGCGCCGACTCCTACGTGTTCCTCTTCGCCGACCAGGCCTACCTGCGCCGCGACCTGGCCACCGACAAAACCAGCGACGCGCCCACTGGCCTGGGCGCGGGCCTCAGCTTCCGGACCGGTGCCGGCCTGTTTCAGTTCGTGTACTCCGTTGGCCGCTCCGACAACCAGCAGATGTCGTTGAGCAACTCCAAGATTCACTTCGGCATCACCAGCCGCTTCTGATGGGTGCGTGACGTTGTTTGCCCTGTCGTCCTGAGCAGTGCGAAGGAGCTTTCGCGCCTACTCCACTGTAGTTTGTACCAACGCACAAAGCCCTTTACCATGCTGGTGGTAAAGGGCTTTGTGCATTTACTCAGGTTTCTTCACTAAGGTGAGGAAGGTCCTGCGCGCTGTTCAGAACAGCAGACCGGAAAGGCAGAGCTAGTGCTTTATTTCAAGGCGTTTTTCAGCTCGCCGGCGGCTAAGTCTTGGGCCTGTGTGGCTTCGGGCACTACGCCTCCCATGCCGAAGAACTCATGGGTCACGTTGTCGTAATTCTGGTATTTCACCGCAATGCCGGCGCCTTGCAGCTTATCGGCGTAAGCTTTGCCCTCACTCATCAATGGGTCGATGCCAGCCGTAATAACTGTAGCCGGAGCCAATCCTTTTACGTTCGGAGCCTTCACCAGCGAAATCAGAGGGCTGTTGCCATCGGCGGGCGTGCGTAGGTAGTGCTTGAAAAACCAGCCCATGAACGGCTTGCTCAATGGCTTGGCTTGGGCGTTTTTCTGGTACGAGGCCGTGTTCATACTGTAGTCGGCAATAGGGTATACCAGCAGCTGGTGTTTGGGCTGCTGTATGCCTTTGTCGCGGGCCATCATGCACACAGCCGCGGCTAGGTTGCCGCCAGCACTTTCACCAGCTACAGCCACGCGTTTGGGGTCACCTTTAATGGAAGCGGCATTCTTCAGCACCCACTGGTAGGCGGCAAAAGAATCGTTGTGAGCGGTTGGAAACTTGTTTTCCGGGGCTTGGCGGTAGGCCACCGATACAAAAATGGCATTGGTTTTCTCGGCCAGGGCCCGCACCGAGGGGTCGTAGGTATCAAGATTGGCAATAACCCAGCCGCCGCCATGGTAATACACTACTACCGGCAACGGACCCGTGGCACCTTTAGGAGTGTAAATGCGCGCCTTCACGCCCGGGGCCACTTCCTTACTCATCGTATCCAGCGGTGAAGCCGGCGTCTGAATGCCAAAATCCTTCATTACAGCCATAGTCGCATCGGTAGCCGAAGGCGCTTTGCGCACTTGCGCGGGCGTCATGGTTTCGGGCGGGGTAGGGCCCTGCAGACTAGCTAGCTTCTCAATAACGGTCAGCATTTCCGGGCCGATATTCGGAGCCCACGCAGGAGCGGGCCCCGCGGGCTTCACAGCCTTAGCGCCGGCAGTTGCGGGAGTAGTATCGGCCGTGGCTTCCGTAGCCGCCGTGCCTTGCGCCGATTGGTCGGTGGTTTTGGCATTGTCACACGAAGTGAGGCCAAGGCCAGCCAGAAACAGTGTGGTAGCCAGACCAGCCAACCGGGCTGGGATAAGTAAGGGTTGTGGTGTCATGGTGTGGTAAGAATGAATGAGGACGGAATGCGGAATACGTATCGTTGAGCTTGTGGTTGGATAATGTTGAGTTATTATGGTATCAAAAAGCTATATTGAATAAAGCCTATAGTAAGCCTATTCAGCAACATGGAAATTATTCCTGCTGATAGTCAGGTGGAAAGCGGCGTGAATAGGCTTATTTTAGGCCAGTATGGCGCATTTCCAAAAAACACTCTTACATTTGCATCACAAACAGTGCGGGGTGGAGCAGTTGGTAGCTCGTTGGGCTCATAACCCAAAGGTCACAGGTTCGAGTCCTGTCCCCGCTACCTAAAAGGGCGTTTCCAATACGGAGACGCCCTTTTTTTGTGCCTTTTCCGGTCGGCCAGCAACAGTCGTCATGCTTCTGCAAAGACGCGCCAAACCTTGGCGGAATCGTTGATTTGTGCGGTAGAAGCACGCTTTTGTGCCTTCTCCGGCGATAGGGTGGGTGGTACCTTTGAGCTGTTATCAGCATTTTGCTTGCAGCCTTATGAAACCGCTTGATTCTTCCACCTTGGCCCTGCTCGACCTGCGCTGCCCGCGCTGCCACCAAGGGCCGTTGTTTTCGTATCCAGCCTATAAGCTCACCAAATACGCCATGATGCCCGAGCGCTGCCCGGTGTGTAGCGTGGCCTACGAGCCCGAGCCGGGCTTTTACTGGGGCGCTATGTTTGTGAGCTACGCCTTTTCGGTGGCCTGGTTTGCCATTGGCGGCGTGGCGGCCTACTACCTGCTCGGCAATCCGGCGGTGTGGGTGTATGTGCTGCTGGTCACGGTGCTGGTGCTGCTCACGGCCCCGGCCACGCTCCGCTACTCCCGCGCCATTATGCTGTATCTGTTCGGCGGCATCAAATACGACCCCAACCTGCGGCAACTGGCCACTGCGCCTCCCCAACCAAGTAGGAGCAAGTCCCACGCCCACCTGTAATGCCAGCCCCGCCCGCAGAAATACTGCGGGCGGGGCTTACTTTTTCCGCCTGCCGACTACCTTGCCCGGGTATCAGGCCAAGCACCGGTAATATGAACGATTTCCTTGCCGCCCGCTCCCAGATGGCTTTGTCGCTGGGCTTTCACATCATCTTTTCCTGCATCGGCATGGTAATGCCGTTTTTTATGGCCGTGGCCCATTATTACTGGCTCCGGACCCACGACATCACCTACAAAAACGTGACGCGGGCCTGGAGCAAGGGCGTGGCCATCTTCTTTGCCACGGGCGCGGTGTCGGGCACCGTTTTGTCGTTTGAGCTGGGCCTGCTCTGGCCGAAGTTTATGGAGCACGCCGGGCCCATTTTCGGGATGCCGTTTTCATTGGAAGGCACGGCTTTCTTCATCGAGGCCATTGCCCTGGGCTTTTTCCTGTATGGTTGGGACCGGTTCAACCCTTGGTTTCACTGGTTTACGGGCGTGGTAGTGGGCGTGAGCGGGCTGGCCTCGGGCATCTTGGTGGTGGCGGCCAATGCCTGGATGAACAGCCCCGCCGGCTTCGACTATGTGAACGGCCAGTACCTGAACATCGACCCTATTGCGGCCATGTTCAACGATGCCTGGCTCTCGCAGGCCCTGCACATGACGCTGGCCGCCTTTGCCGCCACGGGCTTCGCAGTGGCCGGCGTGCACGCCCTGATGCTGCGTCGGGGCCGCAACGTGGCGTTTCATACCCGCGCCTTCCGGATTGCGGCGGCTTTCGGGGCCGTGGCCGCCCTGCTGCAGCCCCTGAGCGGCGACTTTTCGGCCAAGGACGTAGCTCGTCGGCAGCCGGCCAAGCTGGCGGCCATGGAAGCTCACTTTCACACCGAGAAACATGCGGCCCTGGTGCTGGGCGGCCTGCCCAATGAGGACAAGCAGCGGGTAGACTACGCCATCAAGATTCCGGGGATGCTCAGCTTTCTGGCCCACGGCAACTTTGAGCAGGAAGTAACCGGCCTCGACCGAATTGCGCCCCAAAACCGGCCGCCGGTAGTGGTGCCCCACATTGCCTTTCAGATAATGGTGGGCTTGGGTACGCTCATGATGGGCATTGCGGTGGTGTATTTCTGGGCCTTGTGGCGCAAAAAACAGTGGCTGCACAGCCGCTGGTTGCTAGGCTTGTTCGTGGCTGCCACCCCGGCCGGTTTTATTGCTGTGGAAGCCGGTTGGGCGGTAACTGAAGTGGGCCGCCAGCCCTGGATTATCAACGGGGTGATGCGCACGGCCGACGCGGTGACGCCTATGCCGGGTATTGCCTACTCGTTCTACCTGTTTACGGCGGTGTATCTGTCCTTGAGTCTGGTCGTTGTTTTCCTGCTCTACCGCCAGATCCGGATGGTGCCGGAGCTGTATGATGTGCCGGCCGGTGCGGCCGAAGCCGCTCACGCTTAGCTGCTGCCCTATGAACTACGTCGTTATTGCCTACCTCTACCTGGCCATTCTGCTCTACCTGCTGCTGGGCGGCGCCGACTTTGGCGCGGGCATCATCGAGTTGTTTACGTCCCGCAAAAACCGCCGCGTAACGCAGGAAACGCTGTATCAGGCCATCGGCCCGATCTGGGAAGCCAACCATATGTGGCTCATCATTGCTATTGTCATTCTGTTCGTGGGCTTTCCGCGCATCTACAGCACCATGTCGGTGAGTTTGCACATTCCGCTGCTGCTGCTGTTGCTGGGCATCATTGCCCGGGGCACGGCCTTCGTGTTTCGGCATTATGATGCGGTGCACGACCGGATGCAAACCGTGTACGCCACCATTTTCGTGTATTCGAGCCTGGTCACGCCGCTCTTTATCGGCATTCTGGCCGGCAGCGCCCTGGCCGGCTACGTCGACCCCGCCGCCCCCGACTTTCTGACGGCCTACGTGTGGAGCTGGCTGCACTGGTTTGCGGTAGCCGTGGGCGTGTTTACGGTGGCCCTGTGCGGTTACCTGGCCTCGGTGTATACTATCGGCGAAGCTACCACCGAAGCCGACCGGCTGCGTTTCATCCGCAAAACCCGCCTGCTGATTGTGGTGGCCTTTGCGGCCGGGGCTCTGGTGTTTGGGGCCGCCGCCTATGAAGGTCTGCCGTTGATCAGCTGGATTTTCGGCAACCCGGTGGGCCTCACGGCCATTGCCCTGGCTACCGTTTCGCTGGGCGTGCTGTGGTACGTGCTGGGGGGCAGCCGCACCTGGGTGCCGCGGGTGCTAGCCGGCTTTCAGGTCACGATGATTCTGTTGGCCGTGGGCTACGCGCACTTCCCCGACTTTATCCGGCTGCGCGGCGGGCAGCATTTGTCGCTGCTGGAGCAGTTGGCCCCGGCCAAAACCGTGGCGGCCTTGGGCTGGGCGCTGCTATTGGGCAGCGTGTTTATTCTGCCGGCCTTGGGGTATCTGTACTACAGCTTCCAGCACGCCTCGCGCCCGGCGGGCGAAGCGGCGGTAGAAGTATAGTGCGAAGTTCCACTTCGCGGGGAGTGCGTGTCGTGGCAACGATTATCGTTCAACGACTCGCGCAGGGGAATTTCGCGCTACACCCCGGCGCTACTACCGGGCAAAGGCCGCAGTGCGTAGCTTGCGGCCCGCATGAAAGCCCCCGCCTTACCCATTCTGGCCCTCGATGCCTTTGCCCGCCCCGGCAACAATCAGTGGTACTACATTCAGCCGCTGGAAGCCCACGTGGCGCAGTTTCCGCGCGTGAGTGAGCCCCACGCCCACGATTTTTACCTGCTGCTCTACGTCACCCACGGCCAGGGCACCCACACTATCGACCTGATTACCTACGAGCTGCGGCCGGGTAGCCTGTTTTTTCTGGCCCCGGGGCAGGCCCACGCCTGGTCGTTGTCCGAGGATGCGCGGGGCTTCATCCTGTTCTTCACCGCCGAGTTCTACCTGCAGCACTATCCGGCTCACCGCCTGGCCGAGTACCCGTTTTTCAACCCGGCCAACCAGCCCGTAATCTGCCTGCCAACTTCGGAAACGCAGATTTTGCCGCTGTTCGAAAGCATGTTTCAGGAGGAGCAGACGACCGCGCCCAACCGCGACGAAGTAGTGGCGGCCTACGTGTACCTAGCCCTGGAGCTGGCTGCCCGCGCCTACGCGCCGCCTGCCGAGGCTGCTCAGCTGCCGCCGCACGGCCTGGAGCAGGTGCGCGAATTCGGGCAGCTGCTCAACGCGCATTTTCGGGCCGAGAAAACCGTGCGCTACTACGCCAACAAGCTGGCCCTCACCGCCAACCACCTCAATGCCATTTGCCGCCGTATCCTCAATAAAACTGCCAGTGACTTGATCCATGAGCGGGTGGTGGCCGAGGCTAAGCGCCTGCTGACGCACTCGGCCCAATCGGTGGCGCAGGTGGCCGATGCCGTGGGCTTCGAGGATGCTTCCTACTTCACGCGCTACTTCAAAAAGTACGTGGGGCAGCCTCCGGAGGCCTTCCGGCAGAGCCATAAGCATTGAACTTTCCGGTCGGTCGATCCGCTTTTACTGCGGTATATTTACCTAGTAACTCGTCCGTACCCATGCCGCTTACCTCTTCCCGCCCGGCCATTCTGCAGCAGCTGCGCCTCGAAACCAGGCCCTACCACGACGCCCTGGAGCAAAACGAGTTCAACCAAGCCCTGGGGGCCGGCATCATCACCCCGGCCATTACGCACCACTTTCTGGCCAAGCTCTACGGTTTTCTGGTGCCCTACGAAGCCCGCCTGCGCCAGCACGGCTTCGGGCCCGAGTGGCAGCTGGAGCTCCGGCAGCGCGCCCACCTGATTCCCGCCGACCTGGGCGTGGGCGCCGCCGCGCTGCCCCTGTGCCCGGCCATGCCGCCGTTGGCCACCGAGGCCCAACTGCTGGGCGCGATGTACGTAATGGAGGGCTCCACGCTGGGCGGGCAGGTGCTGGCCCGGCAGTTGGCCAAGGCTGGTATCGAGGCCCGAAGCTACTTTTCTGGCAACGGTGAGCAAACCGGTCCGCTGTGGAAAAGCTTCTGCCAGCTGCTGAGCGAGGCGGCCACGGAAGAAAATCAAGCTGAAATCGTAGCGTCGGCCAGCCAGACGTTCCAAACCCTTTACGCCTGGATAAACGCCTGATGCGCTATACCGACGAAAGCCTGCTCGGGGCTGAAATTACGCTTACCAACTGTGACCGAGAGCCTATCCATATTCCCGGCCTGATTCAGCCTTATGGCTTCCTGCTGTGCCTCCACGAGCAAACCATGCGCGTGGTGCAGGCCAGTGAAAATACGCTGACGTTGCTGGGCATAGCGGCCGAAGAACTGGTGGGCGGTACCCTGGAGCGCCTGCTAAGCGCCGAGCGGCTGGCCGAAATCGAGCAGTTGCGGCCTTTGCTTACCGACCAGGCCCGGCTGCTGGGCTCCCGCCTCGATAAAGTGGCCGGGCAGCCGTTCTACAAGATCATTCTGCACCGCTACGACCAATTGCTGTGGCTGGAGTTTGAGCCCGTGGCTGAAAACGAGGCCCCGGCGCTGGATCTGCCGTTTCTCAACAATGCCCTGGGCCAGATGCTGGGCGCTACCCGCGTGCTGGAGTTTTGCCAGTACGCCGTGGAGCAGGTGCGCGCCCTCACCGGCTTCGATAGGGTGGCCATCTACCGTTTCGCGCCCGATGAGAGCGGCGAAGTCATTGCCGAGGCCCGGCACGCGGAGCTGGACCCCTGGCTGGGCATGCACTACCCGGCCACCGATATTCCAAAGCAGGCCCGGGCCATGTACCTCAAAAATTGGCTCCGCTTTATTCCCGATGCCCACTACGTGCCCGCCAAGCTGGTGCCGGTGCTCAACCCCAGCACCGGCCTGCCACCCGACATGACTTACTCGGTGCTGCGCAGCGTGTCGCCCATCCATTTGCAGTACCTGCACAACATGGGCTCGGCGGCTACCATGACGGTTTCCCTCATTCAGGATGGGCGGCTGTGGGGCATGATAACCTGCCACCACCGCCAGCCCAAGCTGGTAAGCTACGAGCTGCGCGACCTGTGCCAGTTTATCGGCAAGACGTTTTCGGCCCTGATTACGGCCAAGGAGCAGCACGATGCCCAGGAATATCAGCTGCATATTCGTCAGAACCAGGTGCGGCTGCTGGAGCGCGTCACCACCAACGACAACTTCGTGGAGGGCCTCTACCGCCACCAGCCCACCGTGCTCGACGTGTTTGCCTGTGGTGGGGCCGCCATTTGCTTCGATGGCGACATCATCCCGCTGGGCAATGCGCCCACTAAGCCCCAAATTCAGGAAATGCTGGACTGGCTGCAGGACCACGGCAAGCAGGATGTATTTTTCACCGATTCCTACATCCGCCTCAACCCGGCTGGGCTGGCCGTGCGGGGCACGGCCAGCGGCCTGCTGGCTATTTCCCTGGCCGAAGCCCCCGGCAACTATATCCTTTGGTTCCGGCCTGAGCAGGTGCAGACCGTGACCTGGGCCGGGCGGCACGAAAAGGCCGAAGTCATGGCCGATGGCCAGATTTTTCTCTCGCCCCGACAGTCGTTTGAGCAGTGGAAGCAGGTGGTGGAAAACACGGCCGTGCCCTGGCTGCCCGTGGAAATTGAGGCGGCTAAGGAAATTCGCCTGCACATTTCCGACGTCCGGCTCAAGGTTTTCAACGAGCTGCAGGCCCGCGCCACCAGCCTGAGCAAGCTCAATACCGAGCTAGAGCGCAGCAACGACGAGCTGGATTCGTTTGCCTACGTGGCCTCCCACGACTTGAAAGAGCCGTTGCGGGGCATTCACAACTACTCGCTGTTTTTGCTGGAAGACTACGCCGATAAGCTCGATGGCGAAGGCGTGCAGCGCCTCCAGACCCTGGTGCGCCTTAGCCAGCGCATGGAAAACCTGATTGAATCGTTGCTCCAGCTTTCCCGCGTGGGCCGCATGGATCTGGTCGTAGTGCCGGCCGACCTCAACGAGCTGCTGGCCGAAGTACTCGACTTGCTGCACCCCCGCCTCGAACAAACCCAGACCACCGTAACCGTGGCCGGCCCGCTGCCCACCGTGCGCTGCGACGTAGTCCGGATTCGGGAGGTGTTCAACAACCTGCTCACCAACGCTATGCGCTACAACGACAAACCGCAGAAAGCCGTAGAAATAGGCGTGGCGGGCCCGGACGTAGCAGGGCCGAAGGGAGTGGTAAACCAGACGGACTTTCATGTGTTCTACGTGCGCGACAACGGTATCGGCATCGATCCGCGGCACCACGAGAGCATCTTCAAGATCTTCAAGCGCCTGCACGCCCAGGAGAAGTACGGCGGCGGTACCGGCGCGGGTCTGGCCATCGTGAAGAAGATGGTGGAAAAGCACGGCGGTAGCCTGTGGATCGACTCAAGCCGGGGCCAGGGCGCGACCTTTTATTTCACTGTTTCTAAGCATTTGTAAGTGAGTAGTCTACTTAAACCCGTCCTTGTGGTGGACGACAGCGCCGAAGACTTTATGGCTTTGGACCGCGCCTTCCGCCGGCACGCCCTGAAGAACCCGGTGCTGCGCTGCGAAGACGGCGACCAGGCTCTGGACTACCTGCAGGGCTACGGCAAGCGGCCCGGCTGGCCTCAGATGCTGCCCGCCATTATCCTGCTCGACCTCAACATGCCCGGCACCGACGGCCGGGCCGTGCTCGACGTCATCAAGCATGACCCGCTGCTGTTGCCCATTCCGGTCATTATCTTCAGCACTTCTTCCAACATTCGCGACATTGAGGACTGCTACCATCTCGGGGCCAACAGCTACCTCACTAAGCCCATCGACTATGCCGCGCTGGAAGAAAAAGTCCGGCTCACGATGCGCTACTGGCTTGATGCCTCCGAACTGCCCGCCACGAACTAGGAAGCTTACCGCGTGAAAAAAATACTCCTCGTTGACGACAACGAGCATGACCGAATGCTGTACCGGCGCTACCTGGGCAAAAGCCTGGACCACGAGCGGCTGGAAATTCATGAAGCTTCCTCGGGCGAGGATGCGCTGGCCATGTTCATTGCCCAGCAGCCCGACTGCGTGCTGCTCGACTACAACCTGCTCGATACCGACGGCCTGGAAGTGCTGGCCGACCTGAAGCAGGCTGCCCCGCCCGACAGCCTCTGCGTGGTGATGATAACCGGTGGCGGCAACGAAACGCTGGCCGTACGCGCCCTCAACGGCGGTGCTATGGATTACCTGGTTAAACAACAGTTCGACCAGGAGTTGCTGTGCAAAACCGTGCGGCACGCCATTGAGAAAAACGAGTGGCGGCAGTACGTGGCCCGCTACCACGCCGAAATCAAGACCATCAACCAGCAGCTGCGCGAATCGGTGGAGGAGCTGACCGAGGCCCGCCAGCAGATCCGGCACAAAAATACGCTGCTGACCATGGCCAACCAGGAAGCCCAGGCCCGCAACGAGCAGCTGGATAGCGCCAACCAGCACCTGGCCCGCACCAATACCGACCTGGACAACTTCGTGTATGCCGCCTCTCACGACCTGCGTCAGCCCGTGGACAACCTGCGCGGCCTCTTCGACGAATTGCGCCGCTCGGCCACCATCACCGACCCCGATGCCGGGCAGCTCTGGCAGCTGGTCGATTCGTCGCTGAGCGTGCTGCTCACCACCATTACCGATCTGGCCACCGTGGTGCAGGTAGAGCGCAGCCCCGGCGTGGAGCCCACCGAACCCGTGGCCCTGGCCGACGTGGTAGCCGACGTGCTCCAGACGCTCCAGCCCCAGCTCCAAGCCGTCAATGCCGACGTGCAGCTGGATTTGGCCGCCCTGCCCACGCTGATTACCGTGAAAAGCAACCTGCGCACCATTCTGCTGAACCTGCTGGGCAACGCCGTAAAGTACCACCACTCGCAGCGCCGCCCCTGCATTCAGCTGAAAAGCCGCGTGGCCCAGGGCCAGGCCGTGCTGGAAGTGCGCGACAATGGCCTGGGCATGGATCTGGAACGCTACGGCAAAGAGCTGTTTCAGCTGTTTCGCCGCTTCCACCCGCAGGCTGGTACTGGCACCGGCGTGGGTTTGTTCCTCGTCAACAGGCTGGTGCAAAGCCAGGGAGGCCACATTGAGGTGGAAAGCCAGCCCGAAGCAGGCACCATGTTCCGCATCCATTTCGGACCGGGCAGCGCTGGGGCGTAGGGCAGCGCGGCCGGCTTTCGTCGGCTATTATTCGCTCTGTCATCCTGAACGTCGCGAAGCAGAGTCAAGAACCTTGCTCACCTCAGTAACAAGCGCAATTCAACGCGCAAAAGCCCTTTACTACTGACGTGGTAAAGGGCTTTGTTCTATCTAGGAACCGTTGAAAGGATCAGCGAGAAAAGCTCTGCGCTCTACTCCGTGCGCCCATTGCGCCAAATTATGGTCACAACTCCTGCAAACCGTTCAAACTCGGTTCAGGCGCTGGAAACAGCTCTTTTGACTGCTGTCATTGCTCGCGCTGAGGTTCCGTACGCTCGCGCCAAGGATTCGTATGCACTTGCTGACGTGTGGGAAGCTCGCGCTACTATGTAGGCCGCACCTGCCGAGGTGTAGCAGCCAGTTGCCGAAGTATTGGAGGCTCTTGCTGAGGTATCGAACAGCCTTGCCGGGGCTTCGAACCCGGCATTCGGTACGTTGGCAGGAGCTTTAGTGGGGCAGGGGGCAAGTCCGGCGCAGGGAGCAGGATAACAGAACCAATCCTCTCACTTGCTCAAATAGGTGCTGAGCTGGGAAATGGAGACAATACCGAGTTGTCGGGCCTGGCGCTGGCGCATGAGCAGGGCGTAAGTATTGTTGAAACCCAGCGGGGCCAGCCACTCCAGCCCGTAGCGCCGCCGGAACTGCTGGCGCACGTACTGCAGCACGGCCGGGGGCCGCCCGCCCAGTGAATCGAGGACGGCGGGGGAGGGCTGCAGCAGCACCTGCAGGCCCGTGCCGGTGTACTCGGGGTACATGTCGATGGCGCCGGTGCGCAGGGCTTCGAAACAGATGGTGGTGCCGCCCAGCCCGGTTTTGGTTTCCACGGCCAGCCCCGTATTGCCCCGGATGAGGGCCGCGTACATTTCGAGCAGGATGTACTGCTCGGCAAAAATCTTGGAGCCCAGCCGCACTACCGGCGCACCAGGAGCCAGGGGCCGCGCCGCGCGCCACAGGCCGCGCCGGCGCAGAAAGGCTTCGGCAATGGCGCGGGGTTCCTGGTGTAGGTAATCGGCGCGGTAGTTCAGGTTGGTCATCACCGAGTCGGAAATCTGGCCGGCCAGCTGGGCCAGCACCGGGGCCAGCTCGGGGTAGGCAGCCAGCACGGCGGGCCGCACCACCGGGGCCGCGTAGTAGGGCGGAAACACGCGCCGGTCGTCGCGGAGCACGCGCAGGTCGTAGGCCCGGATGCGCCCGTCGGTCGAGTAGCCGTCGATGAGGTCCACATCCTGGTGGCGGGCCGCCTCATACACCAGGGCCGGGGCCAGCACCACGCTGGGCAGCCGGCGCAGGTGGTAGGCGCTTTTCAGGCCCGGCAGCCCATCGGCCCGGCCCACAAACTCGGGGCTAAACCCGGCCAGCAGCTTGCCCGTGGCGCGGGGCAACAGGTAGAGCCCGCCCAGCAGCGGCAGCAGCACCAGCAGCGCGGCCCCCACCTGCACCAGGCGGCGGGTGCTCAGGCGTTGCAGGCCAGCCAGGGCCGCATCGAAGGCCAGGGCCAGCCCCGCCGCCGGCAGCGCCCCGGCCAGAATCATGGCGGGGTTGTTCAGGGCAATGCCGCCGAAGATGAACTCGCCCAGGCCGCCCGCCGCCACGTAGGCCGCCAGCGTAGCCACGCCCACGTTGATAACGGTGGCCGTGCGAATACCGGCAAACAGCACCGGCAATGCCAGCGGCAATTCCACCCGGCGCAGAATCTGCCCATCGGTGAGGCCCAGGCCCCGCGCCGCCTCTACTACGGCCGGACTCACGCCCTGCACGCCGGTGAGCGTGTTGCGGATAATGGGCAGCAGCGAATACAGAAACAGCGCGAAAATGGCCGGCTTGGGCCCAATGCCGAGCAGGGGAATCAGGAAGCCGAGCAGGGCAATACTGGGCACGGTTTGCAGCGCGCCGGCTACGCCCAGGATGGCCGGGGCCCAGCGCGGCCGGCGCGTGAGTAGCAGCCCCAACGGCACGCCCAGCACCACGGCTAGCAGCAGCGAAGCCGCCGTGAGGCCAATGTGCTGCAGGGTTTGCTCGCCCAGCTTGCCGGCCTGGGCTTGCCAGAAAACGAGTAGTTCGGTTAGCGTTTCCATGCGGCCTCCTCTCCTTGTAAAGCCTGCCCAAAAGCGGCCATCAGCTGGGCCAAATCGAAGGGAAAATGGTTGACCACGCCATTCGTCGTCAGTTGTTCCAATACTTCCTGCACGGAGGTTTCAGCTGAAAAACCGGGCTGCTCGTCCAAAGTAAAAGCGGGCAGAAACGGCTGCACGTCGGCCAGCGTGAAGGTGCGCAACTGCAACGCCAGCCGCTCGGCGGCGAAAAAGCGGCGCACGAAGTCGTTGGCGGGGCGCAGCAGCAGCTCGCGCGGGGTGCCCAGCTGCTGCACCTGCCCGGCGTCGAGCAGCAAAATCCGGTCGGCCAGCTCGAAGGCTTCCGTCACGTCGTGGGTCACGAGTACCACGGTTTTCTGGCGCAGCTCCTCCAGTTCCCGAAACTCGCGGCGGATGCTGGCCCGGGTTATCGGGTCGAGGGCGCCGAAGGGCTCATCCATCAGGATAATCGGCGGGTTGGCGGCCAGGGCCCGGGCCAGCCCCACGCGCTGCTGCTGCCCGCCTGAAAGCTGGTGCGGATACTGGCCGGCGTAGCGCGCGGGCGGCAAATGCAAGCGGGTGAGCAGGGCGGCGGTACGGTCGGCAATAGCCACTGGCGGGTGCCCCAGCAGGCGGGGAACTACCGCAATATTCTCGGCCACGGTGTAGTGCGGCAGCAATCCGACCTGCTGAATGACATAGCCAATGCCGCGCCGCAACTGCTCGGGCTGCTGCCGGCGCACATCCTCCCCGTTGATGTCGATAGTGCCCTCGTCGGGCTCCACGAGGCGGTTGAGCATTTTAAGCAGCGTGGTTTTGCCGCAGCCGCTGGGGCCCAGCAGCACCAAGGTTTCGCCGGCGGGCAGCACAAACGACACATCCCGCACCACCGCGTGGGAGCCGTAGCGCTTGTGCAGGTGCGCGGCGCGAATGGCCGGTACAACGGAATCGGTCATGCGGGAAGCAGGGGAAGGGTGCGGCTCAACAACCGCCAAGGTATACTTTTGTGTTATGAACCCGACCCCGCCTTCCGCCCTGACTACCACACCCGCTACCACCGCCGACATTCCCGCCTTGGTTTCGTTCGTGAACAGTGTGTACCGTGGCGACTCCTCGAAACAAGGTTGGACCACCGAAGCCGACCTGCTCGACGGCTCCCGCATCGATGCCGCTTCTCTGGCCGAGATGCTGCAGGCCCAAGGCGCGGTGCTGCTCATGGCCCGCACCGAAGCCGGCGAATTGGTGGGCTCGGTGTACCTGCAGCAGCAAGCCGAGACGATGTACCTGGGCATGCTGTCGGTCAATCCGACGCTGCAGGGCACGGGCATCGGCAAATATCTGCTGCACACGGCTACCGACTACGCCCGGCAGCAAGAGTGCCGCCGCCTGAAAATTACGGTTATATCGGTGCGGCACGAGTTGCTGGCCTGGTATGAGCGCCACGGCTACCGGCGCACCGGCGAGGAGCTGCCCTTCCACGAAAACCCCGCTTTCGGCACGCCCCGCCAGGCCCTGACGCTGCTGGTACTGGAAAAGCCGCTGTAAGTGGAATATGCCTTTTCAGGCAGCAGAACGGGGTATAAACGCCAGGTTGCGTCTCTACATTGTTCAGACCGTCGGGTCGGACATGGCCGGGGCGGGCCGCTCGGGCAGGGGCAGGGTAATGACAAACTCCGTGAATTCACCCAGCTCGGTTTCTACCGTGAGCGTGCCGCCGTGGCCCTTGGTGATGAGGTCGTAGCTCAGGGCCAAGCCCAGACCTGGGTCATCGGGAGTGGTGGGCGGCGTCCCAAACCGCTCGAACAGCCGCTCCAGTTGCCCGGCTGAGAGGCCCAACCCATTGTCGCGCACCCGGATTTCGACGTGGCCGGCGGCCGCGCGGGTGCTCACGGCCACCTGGGGTACGTAGCCTTCCTGACCGGCCCGCTTGCGCTGCTGCACGGCAAAGAAGGCATTAGTAAACAGACTGATGAGTACCCGGCCCAGGTCGTGGCGAATGATGGGCAGGTTGCCCACGGCCGGGTCGAGGTCGGGCAATAGGGCCGCGTAGAGGTTGCGGTTTTTGGCCCGCACGTCGTGGTACGTCAGGCGCAGGTAGTCTTCCACGAAGGCATTCACGTCGGTGCTCTGGCGGGGGCCGGGGCTGCTGCGCGAATATTCCAGCATGCCGCTCACGATGGAGGCGGCCCGCTGGCTGGAACGCACAATGTTGCTCTGGTACTGGCTCAGAATCTGAAGGTTGTCCCAAACGGTGCCGGGCTCCTCAATTTCCAGCTCCAGCCTGGCCAGCCCTTTGCGCAGGTCTTCTACCAAGTCGGCGCTGATGCCGGCAATATTGCGCATGTTGTTTACCGGAGTCTGAATTTCCTGGGCCACGCCGGCCATCAGCTCGCCCAGGGAGGCCATCTTTTCGCGCAGCACCAGCTGGCTCTGGGTCGTTTTGAGCTCGTGCAGCATCCGGCCCAGACTGTCGCGCTGGTTGGTTATTTCCTGCTTCTGCTGGGTTATTTCCTGGTTCAGGGCGCTCAGCTTGGCATTGGCCTGCTGCTGCTGCCGGCCGTGGCGCCACAGCAGCAGGGCCAGCAGCAGCAGACTGCCCAGTACGCCAAAGCCGATGTAGGTGCGGTTGCGGGCCTCGTACTGCCGGCGCTCGGCTTCCAGCTCGCGCAGGCGCTGCTGCTCGGCAAAGCCAATGGCATCGAGCTGCTTAATGCGTTGCGGATTATACAGGCTGTCTTCGGCCTGCTGCATAATGCGCATGTACTTGAGCGTACTGTCGGTTTGCTGCCGGTCCTGAAAAGCCCCGCTCAGCAGCTTGCTGGTGTGCATCACCCCAATCACGTAGGGCAAGCTCTGGCCCAGGCTCAGAGCCTTGCGGGCGTAGTACACGCTCGAATCGGTCTTGCGGCGGCTGTGGTAAAGCTCGGCCATATACTGGTAGGTGCGGCAGGCGCTGCGCCGGTCATTTTCAGGAAACGAGGCCTGTGCACTGCGGCGGTAGTAGTCGAGCGCCTGGTCGGTTTGGCCCTGGGAGGCGCGCAGCAGGCCCAGCTCGCGCAGCACGTAGGGCAGCGGGTTGCCCCAGCAGCTCTGGTGCACCGTGCCCGACTGCTGGGTCAGGGCATAGGCCCGGTTCAGGAAATACTCGGCCGAGTCGAGCTGGCGGCGGCCTTCGTAGCTGGCTCCCAGGTTGGTTAGCACGCTGATGAGCTGGGAATCGTCGCCGACTTTGTGGTCTTCATATAACGCCTTGGCTCGGAAAAAATACGACAGGGCCGGGCGGTAGTCTTCCAGGGCGTGGTAGAGTAGGCCCATCTGGTTGAGGGTGCGGGCCATGCCTTCGAAGTCGTGGCTGCTTTCGTGCAGCTGCAGGGCCTGCAGGTCGATGCGCAGGGCCTGGGGCAGGTTGCCCCGCTCACTCATCAGGATGCCCAGGCGCGAGAGGCAGCGGCCTTCGCCTTTGGGGTAGCCAATGCGGCGGGCCAACTGCAAACCCTGGCGGGCATACCACAGCACCGAGTCGAAGCGGGAGTAGCGGTAAGAGGCACTCAGGTCGGCCAGCAGCAGCACCCGGGTGGTATCGTGCGGGGCCCGGGCCAGCGCCGCCCGCAGCTTCGGCGTCTGCGGACTTTGGGCCTGCACCAGCCCCGCGAAGAGAAAGGAATAAAGGAGAAACAGTACGGGAAGTAGTTTCCGCATACGTAAAAGTAAGCAACAACTATTAGCAAAACAGTATATTACTTGGCTAATATGTTGTTTTGCCTTTATCGATAGGCTTTTAGCTTGCTAAACGGAAACATAATTCCACAAATTTCAGGGTTGGATCAGTGCCTTGGTCCTACTCTGCTGAGCTTCACCTATACCCCAAACTTGCGTAGGGTGTAGGTGAGGCTCAGCAGCACGTACCGCGTCAGCACGCGGCTGCGTACATCTTCCAAGTAGGTGTCCGTCACGTTGCGCACCACGCTGCGGTTCTGGTTGAGCAAGTCGTACACCTGCAGTTTCACTTCAGCCTGCTGGTTGGCCAAAAACTGCTTGGCCAGGCTGGCATTCCAGAGTCCCACGCGCTGGTTGTAGCCCGCCGCCCGGCCCGTGTTGTTGCTCAGCCACAGGTCCGTGGTCAGCACGAAGTGAGCGGGCAGCTGGTAGTAGGCATCGGCCGTGAGGGTTTGGGTGAAGTAGGCGGTATTCTGACCCGGCAGCAGCGAATAGCGGGCCTGCTGGTAGGTGACGTTGGCACTGAGGCCGAATTCGAGTTGGTCGTTGTAGCTCGAATTGACGCTCAGCCCCTGGCCCACGTTCCAGCTGTGGGCCACGTTCAGCTCGTCATTCACAAAGCTCAAGCCGTGAGTATAGTTGGAGTTGGTAGTCAGGTTCAGGTTGATTTTGTGCGTAGCCAGCCGCTGGCCTAGCGACAAAAAGCCATTCACCGAGCGGTAGCCGTTGGCATTCACCGGCCGGGTCGTTTGCACCCCGCCCGCGCTGAAGCTGGTGGCGGCCACGATACGGTCCTGCACCTGGGCCGCGTCGAGCAGCACGAATACGCTGCGGTTGTTGCGGGCATTGAACTGGCTGTAGGTAGTGAGCAAGGAATGGATGTATTCGGGGCGCAGGGCCGGGTTGCCCCGCTGCACCTGCAGCGGGTTGGTATTGTCGGCTACGGGCTGCAGCTGAGCGGCCGAGGGCACGTTCAAGCGGGTGCGGTAAGTGAGGCGTAGGGTGCGGTTCTGGCTACCGTTGTAGGTAAACAGGGCGTTGGGCAGCAGACGGGTAAAGCGCCGGTTAAAGGTGGTGTCAGCCGTCTGGTTGCGCACCCGCAGCCCGGCCTGCAAAGCATCAAGGCCCAGGCCGTAGGTGTAGCGCAGGCGGCGCGTTTGCAACGTCAGGCCGGCGCGCTGGGCCACGAAGCGGCTGTCGAACCGGTTGCTGAGCAGCGGGTTCAGCGCGTCGTAGCGGCCGGTGGCAGCGGTGAAGTCGCGCACGGTGCGGTCGGCCTGGTTTTGGGTGTGCGTCAGGTTGTAGTGCCCTTCCAGCTTGCGGCTCAATGACACGGGCTCGGTGTAAGATAGATTCAGCACGTTGGTTTGCCCGCCGGTGCTTTCGGTTAGCTGCTGGTTGAGTTCGGTACTGCGGGGCGGCTCGGTGGTCGTGAAAAAGGTATTGGTAGCCTGGTTGAGCGTCTGCTCGTTTTGGCCGTTGAGCACCGTATTCAGGTTGGCCGACAGTGTGCGGCCTTCCTTGGCGAACTTGCGCATTACCAACAGGTTATTGGCCCCGTTCAGAGTAGTGCTGCCGGTGGTATAGCGCAGCTGGCCCTGATTGAGCAGCGTCCCGCCCCGGCTAACCTGCTGCTCACTGGCCCGGCGCTGCTCGGGGCTTTGCCAGGCCGCAAATGGGGTTAGGCGCACCGTCGTGAGCGAGTCGAGCTTGTAGTCGAGGCGCAGGTTGAGGCGGTGGCTAGGAGTGGTTTCGCGGGCGTACAGGTGCTGGTCGGTGAGCAACGGAGCGGCCGTTTCGCCGGGTAGGGTGGGGGCCGTGGTGGCATTTTCGCGGCGGCTCTGCTGGTCGGTTACCTCGCTGCTGCGGCTGCCTAGGTAGCTGGTGGCTACTTCGGCGCGTTTGCCCCAGGCGTCGCGGTAGTTCAGCCCCACCGCCCCCGATTCGAGGATGTTGTTGGGCTGCTCGTTGTCGGAATCGGCACCGCTGCGGCTGCCCTGCCCACCCACGCGCACCCGGCCGCCGCTGCTGCCCGCCGGGCCGTTGGCGGGCGGCCCGGGCTGACTGGTGGCCGGCCCGCCGTTGCTGGAAAACCCCTGCTGGTTGATGTTATTGGCCATACCCAAGGCCGAAATCTGCCGGCCGTTGTTGAAGCGGTTCACGCCCAGCCGGGCCTGGTAGCGGCCGGCCGTGCCGGCGCCGGCGCTGTTGGTGCCGAAATAGCCGCGGCGCTTGTCGCGCTTGGTTACCAGGTTGATGGTGCGCTGCTGGGTGCCGTCGTCGATACCGGAAAAAGCGGCCTGGTCGCTCTGCTGGCTGAAAAGCTGCACCTGGTCGATGATGTCGGCAGGCAGGTTGCGAGTGGCCATCTTCGGGTCGTCGCCGAAAAAAGGCTTGCCATCCACCAGCACCCGGCTCACGGCCTGGCCCTGGGCCCGGATGTTGCCCGCCCGATCTACTTCCACGCCCGGCAGCTTCTTGAGCAGGGCTTCCACGGCTGCGTTGGGCTGGGTTTTGAAAGCCCGGGCACTAAAAGCCAGCGTATCGCCCGACAAGGAAACCGGCGCCCGTTCCTGCTGCACTACTACTTCGCCCAGCGTCTGACTCTGGGCCCGCAGCCGCAACGTGCCGAGCTGGGCCGTGGGGGCTGTTTCGGTGAGCTGCACCGGCACGAGGCGGCTTTTGTAGCCCAGAAACGTGACCAGCACCTGGTATCGGCCGGCCGCCACGTTGCGCAGCACAAACTGCCCGTCGCCGTCGGTGATGGTGAAGGTGAGGTAGGATGAGTCGCGGGCGGCCAGCAAGGATACGGATGCTTCGCGCAGCACCTTGCCGGTCAGCGAATCGACGGCCGCGCCGGAGATGCTGCCTTTGCCCGGGCTGGGTTTCTGGGCTTGGGCCACGCCGCTGAAAACCAGCAGGATGCCGAGCAGGAGGAGAGTCGAGCGTAGCATTACGGACGGCGGCTTTCTTCGCCTTCCAGCAGCTTGAGGCGGAAGTCGGCCCGGGCTTTTTCCTTCAGGTCCTTCAACTCCTCAGGCGTCACAGTCTGGGCTTGGCCGGCGGGGCGCACCTGGCTTTCGGGCACGGCTGTGAGAGCTACTTTGCTGGCTTTGAACTGCTCCCGGGGGTTTTCAAGGGCCAGCACTACGCCTTTTTCGGGCAGTAAGTCGGCCACCGGCGAGTAGGTGAAGGGCAGCTCGGTGGTGTACCAGATAGTATAAAACTGGCCTTTGAACGGCACGGTGGCTTTGCGGCAGGTATAGCCTGCAATTTTTTTAGTCTGGTCGGAATTTTGCCAGCCGGCAGCCTGGGCCAGGGGCTTGTCGGTGCGGTAGGTGGTCGTGGTTTCGCCCTTTTTGATGCTCAGTAGCGTGCTGAGCTTGTTTTCGGCTTGGCTTACGTACACCACTTCCTCGAAGGGCTTGCCCAGATTGGTCATCTGCGGGGCCGCGCCGGGGCCGCCCTCCACCACGGTGCGCATGGCCCCGTCCTGGCGCTCCTCCTTAGCGTAGCCGCCGGCAAAGCTCACCGTCAGCCCGAAGTTGCGCACGTCCGAAATATCGGTGGGGTAGTCGGGGCTGCCGGGCTTCACTTCTTGGCCATTCACCATCACCCGCATCTGGCCGGGGTTTACTTTCTGGGCCGCTTCGTATTGAATACGCCCGGAAACGGTTTGGGCCCGGGCAGCAAGTAGGGTGCCGCAGGCACTGAGCAGGAGTAGGAGCTTTTTCATAAGTGTCGAAGGGTTGAGTTGACGGCTCAAACCTCCCACATCGGCGTGTTAAGCACTGTTATAGAATGTTAAACAGTGTTAACGCACCACCAAAAGCCCTGCGAACCAGCTATTTTCGGCTTCTACTTTAGCCCTTTGCCCCATGAAACGGCGCATCCGCTCCATCTTCTGGCTCATGACGCTCTGCATTCTGGGCATCAACGGTTTTCAGGCGTACTGGCTCTACACCACCTACCAGCTTACCAACTCCCAGTTTGAGCGCACCGTGCGTGAGGCCCTGCTGGCCGTGCTTCAGCAGCAGCAGCTGCACTTCGCCCGCCAGCTGCTCGGCCCCCGGGCCGGCAAAAAGCCCGTGCGCGTCATCTTCCGCCAGTATGACACCGCCGGCCAAAGCCCCGACCAGCTCGAAGTCCTCACGCGCCAGCAAGTCACCAAAACCGATGGGGAGCTGCGCATGGTGAAGGTAGAGCGGCAGGTGAGCTTGCGGCCCAATGCCCACCGTGGCCGGGCCGCCGACACGCTGGCCCGCACCATTACCCGGCAGCTGCTGCGCGACTGGGCCCAGGAAAAGCCGGTAAATCTGGCGCAGCTCGGCCAGGCCTACCACGCCGAGCTGCGCCTGCGCGAGGCCGATGCACCCTTCGTGCTCGATACCCTGACGGCCCATCCCCGGCTGGCCGCTAATCAGGCCGACCTGTTGGCCAACAGGCCGTTGCGGGCCGGCTACGCCCTCCAGACGCCGCCGGTGCTGCTCAACCCCGTGCGTGACCAGTACGTGCAGGCCTCGTTTGCTGCCCCTACTTCCTGGGTGCTGCGCCGCATGGGCGGGCTGCTGGGCGGCTCGGTGTTGCTGCTTGGTCTCACCACAGGTTGCTTTGTGCTGATGCTGAGTACGATACTAAAGCAGAAGAAGCTGTCGGAAGTCAAGAACGACTTCATCAACAACATGACCCACGAGCTGAAAACGCCCCTGGCCACGGTGTCGGCGGCGGTGGAGGCGCTCCAGCACTTTGGGGCCCTGCACGACCCGGCCAAGACGGAAAAGTACCTGGCTATTTCCCGGCAGGAGTTGCAGCGCCTGTCGGAGCTGGTCGAAAAAGTGCTGCACATTGCCGTGGAAGAGCGCCAGACGCTGGAGCTGCACCCCGAACCGGTGCAGCCCGCCGAGCTGGTACAAGAGCTGGTAGCCCGCCACCAGCTAAAAGCCGCCAAACCTGTGCGGTTCGACGTGCGCCTGCCCGCCACCAGCACCGTGCGCTTCGACCGGCTCCACGTGGGCAACGTCATCAACAACCTCATCGACAACGCCATCAAGTACTCGCGCGAGCAGGTCACCATCGGTATCCAGGGCGGGCCGGATGGGCCGGGCTGGCGCCTCACCGTCACCGACGACGGTATCGGTATTCCTAAAACCTATCAGGAAGCCATTTTCGACCGGTTCTTTCGGGTGCCGACTGGCAACCTGCACAGTGTCAAAGGGTTTGGCCTGGGGCTCTATTACGTGCGGCAGGTGGTAGAGCGCCACGGCGGCCACATCGAAGTGCGCAGCACGCCCAATCAGGGCAGTGAGTTTTCCTTCTGGCTCCCCACTTAAAAGAACGAAACTCACCTCCTTCGCTAAAGAAAGCCCTCTGTTTTCCAACCCTACCCACTCTCGCCACTCATGCCCACAATTCTCCTGATTGAAGATGAAGCCGCGCTGGGCATGATTGTGAAAGACAGCCTGGAAATGCGGGGCTTTACGGTACAATACGCCGAGGATGGGGAAGAGGGCCTGCGCCTGTTCCGGGCCGCGCTGCCCGATATCGTGGTGGCCGACGTGATGATGCCCCGGCTCGATGGCTTCTCGCTAGCTGAGCGCATCCGGGCGGAAAACCAGACGGTGCCCATTATCTTCCTTACCGCCCGCTCCCAGACGGCCGACGTAGTGCGGGGCTTCGAGCTGGGCGGCAACGACTACCTGAAAAAGCCCTTCAGCATGGATGAGCTGATTGTGCGGATCAAGGCCCTGCTGGGCCGCCAGCCCGCCGCGCCGGAAGCACCCGCAGGCCCGCTGCCCATCGGCCGCTACCGTTTCGACTACCCCAAGCAGCGCCTCCACCTCGATAGCCACGCCGCCGACCTCTCCAACCGTGAAGCCGAACTGCTCAAGCGCCTCTACGACCAGCGCAACCAGGTGCTGGAACGCACCGTCGTGCTGCGGGAGCTCTGGGGCGACGATAGTTTCTTCAACGGCCGTAGCCTCGACGTGTTCATCACCCGCCTGCGCCGCCACGTGAAAGACGACCCGCAGGTGCAGATTATCAATATCCGCGGCATTGGCTACAAGCTGGTTGTCTGACCAGCGCTGCCGGCTGGCTTAGCGGTAGTGTGGTAGCTCTTTCGACATTTTTTGTCCGCCATTTGTGCCGCTGGGTGCCTGCGCAGGGCGTTGTTTGCACAAAGACTGGCCGAAGAAGCTAGCTATTGGTTTAGGTAATTGTAAATTTATTTTCAATTATAAATAATCCTGCTACCTTGCAGCATCATGCCGCCGGGCTCGGGATGAATACTATAGCTAAGCCCCAGTTTATACTACTAGTTACTATTGCCTTTACGTATCGATTAGAAATTATTGTAGCTATTATAGCTGCTCCATTAGAGCTGTTTAAAGAACTTGCTGATTTCTGATTAATTTTTCGGTCAAAGCTTCATGCTTTAGCTGGCTATTGCGCTATTTACTATCATTCGTTATTATAATTAATTATCGCTCTTGCCTTTCCCTTACTGGCGCTTACTTCCGCAGTCCGGCCTGCTATGGCTGGGGCTATTATGCGGCTGCGCATCTCCTCTTCCGCCACCTAAGCCGCTCCGGATAACGGGCCGGGTAGTTGACCGCCACACGGGGCTACCGCTGGCCGGCGCTACCGTGCACGTGTATGCGCAGAGTGGCAGCGGGCTGGCAGCGGGCGGCTACCAGGCAGCGGAGGAAACCTGGCTATCTGATCAGCAGGGCAACTTTTCCTTTGAGGCTCCGGTGGTGAAAGGAGTGCACTATGTGCTGCGCGCCAGCGCGCCGCCGGGCTACTATACGCTGTGGAGCGAAGCCCCGGCCGTTGGCCAGGATCAGCCGAACGCGGCCCTGCGCCTGCCGGTGCAGGCCCCGGCTTATGTGCGCATCCGGCTCCGCGACGACCCACCCCATACCCCAGCTCGCATTACAGTGTATGGCTACGCCAGCAACGTTGATGAATTTAAGAACTCGGATACGTTGACGTATCTACGGACTCTGGATGCCGGTGAAAAGCGCCGGATTAACTGGGAGATTCTCAATGAAAAAGGTGAGATAAAAACTGCGGGGCAGGATTTATTGCTAAGTCCCCTGGATACTCAGAATGTTATTATTCATTTTTAATATTTTACTTATTTCTACACTAGTACCTTAATTATTATTTATCAATTATTTTATGAAAAAACATTTATTAATTCTCGGGCTATTAGGCCTGTTTCTGCCCGCTTTTGGGCAAAGCGACGAGGAACTGCCGAGCAACATGGCCAAAGAGCTGCAGGTCAGCCTGAGTACGCTCGACCAGGCCCGCATCAAATCCGGCGTACTCTACGACCTAGCTTTGCCCGTAAGTGAGCCGGAAAAGTTTGCCGGCACCGGCGAAAAGCTCAACACCTACGCCAACTGGGAGCAGCAGTACGCGGAATACTACCAGGCCTCGCTCAACAAGGCCAGTCTGCCGTCGTTGGAGGAACTGCGAGGCCGCATCCGGGCCCGCATGGAACACGGGCAGGTGCCGCTGCTGGTGCTCAACTATCAGTACGACAAGCTGCTGCCCAACGCAGCCAACGAGAAGCTCATCACCATCGACTCGGTGAATGCCCAGGTATACGACGGCCCCGACCTGAGCCGCAGCCCCTACACCCAGGGCCGGGTGTTTGCCAGCGCCCTACCCGTCGAAACCTACAGCGGCAGCTACCAAGTGTACGTGGGCCCCGAGTTCTGCTTCGGCAACGTGCCCACCCAGGACGTGTGGCTCGATACCGGCGACGGGGCCGGCTGGCTGCAGCGCCCGATGGGCTCGACGGTAACGTCCCTTTGGAACACGGGCGAAGCTACAGGCCACACGGGCGTGCTCAGCGCCGACAACGTGGCCCAGCCCCAGCCCCAGCAGCAGGTGTGGGTGTATGCCGACGGTGCCTACGCCACCACGGCGGTGCAGCAGGCCCGCACGGCTTCTATAGCGCCCGATGTGGCCCTCGGCCTAGCCGCCTCGCGCTTGTGGGGCTCGTATCCCCGGGCCCGGGCTATGGGCTGGGTGAAATGGGGCGCTGGCAATACGAGCGGCAAATTCCGTAAACCCATGGTGTTTGTGGAAGGCATCGACTTCCGCGAGTTGCGCGCCGGCACGATGTGCTTCAACTATGCGCCGGGCTCTACGGGTCCCGTACCGCTCTCCACGTTTCAGAGTGCAAGTTGCCTGTTTGCGGGCAGCGGCGCGGGCATCTACCGCAACGGAGAAGCCGGCTGGAATGAAATGGTGGACTACAACGGCGAGTATAAGGCCCTCGAAAAGCTGCCCGCGCTACGGGCCCAGCTGGAGCAGCAGGGCTACGATGTAGTGTACCTCGATTTCACCGACGGTGCCGACCTGATTCAGAACAACTCGATGGTGCTCGTCGAGCTGCTCGACTACATTAACAACCCCGCCAACCGCACCGCCGACGCCCAGGAATCGGTGGTGATGGGGGCCAGCATGGGCGGCCAGGTGGCCCGCTTTGCCCTGGCCTGGATGGAACAGCAGAACATCTGCCACAACGCCAAGCTCTACGTGTCGATGGACTCGCCCCACCGCGGCGCCAACATTCCGCTGGGCCTGCAGTACATGGTCGACCGCCTGGCCGACGTCTGGATTGGGGCCGGCAGTGCCCGGGAAGCCAAATCGGATTTGCTGCGTCCGGCCAGCCGGCAGATGATGATTTACCACTTCGACGACGGCGCCGCCATGTCGTATCGCAACGAGTGGCAGGGCTGGCAGAACTCAGCGGGCAGCTACCCTTCCTTGCTGCGCCGCGTGGCCGTGGCCAACGGTAATGCCCAGGCCAGCTTCCAGCCCGGTTCGTGGCCCGGCATGGAGCTGCTGAGCATCAACCAAAGCAACTGGCAAACGCTGGCTACCGGGGACGCCTTTGCCTACGCCATGCCCGGTGCTTCGTCGCGGGGCAATCATAACGTGATTTTCCGTTACTCCAAGCAGTATAGCCTGAAATGGCACTACCGCCAGGTGAGCCCCAGTACCCCGGCCTACGACACCTCGCCGGGCTCGACGTACCGCACGGCCGGCAAGTTCCGGGACAAGAACTCCAGCCTCTTCAACGGCGGCCCCGACATTCACACGTTTATGCCCACCATCAGCGTTATCGACGCCTTTGTGGCCGGCCCCGTGGCAAGTCCCAACCTGAGCTACAACGTGGCCGCCAACATCGTGGCCAACCGGCCCGACCGCACCAAGTACGCCTTCGACGCTTACTTCGCGCCTTCCACCAGTGAGCCCCACGTGCAGATTACCAACGGCACGAGCTCGACCCAGACGCCCAACTCCTATTACAGTAACAACGTGAGCTGGATTATGAACGAGTTGGCGCAGTCGAACAACGGTCTGTCGTTAGCGGCCCCTCTGGTGGGCGCGGCCTACAACTACGGCAGCGCCTACCGCCGCCTGCTCAGCTCGGTGCGCGTTACCGATGGCGGCGAGCTGCACATCAACAATGGCACGCTGTTCACCAGCGGTGGCACTGCGACTACTCAGGGAATGCCTACGCCTGCCAACTTTGAAATCAGCAGCTCCAACTGCGGCACCCGCGTCACGCTCGATAACGGAGGCTCTATGTTTGTAGGCGGCGTGGCTCCCTACACGGCTACGCTCACGATGAACCGCAACTCGCTGATTGATCTGCAATCGACTAGCCTGCTGCAAATCAATGCCGGCTCGGTGCTGCGCATCAAGGCCGGTGCTACGCTGGTAGTGCGGGCCGGCAACCGGGTGCAGGTAGACGGCCAGCTGATTGTGGAGCCCGGCGGCTATATCTGCGTCGCCAATCCGGCCAACATTGTGGTGGGCACGGGCGGCGTATATACGGTGATGAGCGGAGCCAATACCTTTGCCAATCCGGCCCTGGGCCTGGGCAACTTGGCTTGCGGCTCGGTACCGGTTACCTGCAGCACGGCTACGGTGGCTATCAGCTCGGTTATTGTTTCCTCGACCCCATGCCAGGCGCAGTACCGCCTGACGGCTACCGGTACCAACCTCGGCAGCACCATCCGCTGGACCATCGACGGCTACCAGGACCCCGCCTTCGACGACAGCAACACGGCCACGGTATGGCTGGAGCAAGGCTACTCGACCGTTGCCTCTTCGGTGAGCATCAACAATGCCTGCGTAAGTGGCAACGTGGCTACGGCCAGCAAAACCGTGACGAAGCTATTCCCCAAGTGCGGCCAAATGCGGGAGGCGGAACAGCGCATCAGCCTCTACCCCAACCCATCGAACGACTACCTGCTCGTGACGTCGAAAGACCCGGCCCGCACCAGCGCCAGCCCCCAGAATGAAGCCCTGGACGGCCAGCCCCAGTACGATTTCCAGGCTTTCAGCGTGGAACTGTATGATGGCCGCGGCAAGCGGGTAAGCCAGCAGCAGACCCAGCAGGGCGAGCTACGCCTCGACACCTCCAAAATTCCGAACGGCTTGTACCACATCAAGGTAACTCAGGGTAAAGAGGTGCTGGAAGAGAATATCAGCATTCAGCACTAAAGCGGAGGAGTATCCCAACCGTGTAAAAAGGCCGGCAGGAATTTTCCTGCCGGCCTTTTGCGTGCTGCCTATGCTACTTATTATTGCGAAATTGTTACGGCATTGGCCTGCAGTATTTTCTGGAAAAACAGCACGTGGTAAGGCAACGCGTTCTGCCAGTACTCCCAGGTGTGGGCGCCGGGCCGTTCGGTATAGTCGTGTGGGGTGCGGTTGTAGAGCAGGCGGCGGTGCACCTCCCGGTTTATGTCAATCAGGAAATCGTCGACGCCGCAGTCGATGATGAGGGGCAGCCCGTTGCTGAAAAGCTTATCGGCCATGTGTACTACCGAGTTGGCTGTGTACACATCGGGCTTGGCGCTGCCCTCGGGCCCCAGAATCGGGTCGAACAGCGACTGGCGGTTTTTAGCCTCCTCGGGTGTCAGCTTGCGGTTGGTGATGGACAAGTCGAGGGCACCGCTCATGCTGCCGGCCGCCGCAAACAGCTCCGGATGTCGCCCCGATAGGTACAAAGCCCCGTGTCCGCCCATTGACAGGCCCGTAATGACGCGGCCCTTGCTGCTGCGCACCGTGCGGTAAGTGTCATCTATTCGCCCGATTACCTCCTTCGTAATATAGGTTTCAAACTGGCTGCCTTTGTTTACCGGGCTATCCAGGTAGAAGCTGAAGGTTTCGCCTTCGGGCATCACGATGATGAGGTTGTACTGATCGGCCAGCTTATGAATCAGCTGTGGGTCAGGTGTTTTGTTTAGCCAGTCGCCGAAGTGGCCGTAGGCGCCGTGTAGCAGATAGAGCACCGGGTAGCGGGCCTTTTTATTCTTGGTATAGGAAGCCGGCAGCGCCACAGCCGCCTTGTAGGTGCGCTGCATTGCCATACTTGGAATGGCCACGGTATCAACCCGGGCCCCAAAGGCAATAGCCGCCTGGCTCAGCAATAGCATACACAGCAATAGGCGTAGTCGATTCAGATTCATAGGAGGCGTGGTTGCTTAGTTCGTATGATTACGTGGTACGGTAAAACCAGCTTGGTGTATTGCCGTGTGCCGGGGTAAGAGTAAAGCCCAACGTTGCCGGTAGGCCAAGACGTCGACCTCCGAAAGTGTGCTGAAAGCTTGGCGCGGTACTATACCAAGCAACTCATTGGGTAAAAGTAGGTGCCGAAAAAATAATTGTACAAATGTTGGCTCAGCGGGCCTTTTTTCCATTGTTTTTTATCTGGGTGGCTGGCCGAAGAGAGAAGAGGGCTGGCAGAAGCAAAGGCCGCCTTTACGTGTGCTATAAGTGTATAGGTTACGTGTGATGCAAGTTTAAAAACCCTGTTTTCGGACAAGTGAGCGGGTTTTGAAGCTTGCATTTCCCAAACAACGGCTGAATATTTGATCCGCCGCAAACGTTTGTGGCGCTTTGTTGCGGGCTGCTGCTACTCTGGTGGTAGCCATTTTGCCGGCTGCTGCCGGCCTGCTTCGGTACTATTGCTTTTTGCATTTCTGCTCCGGCCTTACCAGCCACGCTTACTTCTCCGCTCCGCTTTCCTTCCGGTCTCATCCCACCTATTGCTGCTGCGGCACCCGTGTGCCCAGTGTCTCCGCTGATTCCCCACCAATCCAGCTCAAGCAATATGAGAACTCAGTTCTACGCACGTCGGGTGCGCCAGTATGTGCCCGCTTCTCAGGTCCGAGGTATCTGGCAGCTGCTGGCCGTGCTCGGCCTGCTGTTTGCGCCCACCACACTGTGGGCCCAGTGTACCCAGCTCGTATGGGCCGATGAGTTCAACACGCCCGGCGACTTGAGCAAGTGGCAGGTGTATGAGGGTGACGGCTGTAATGTGGGCAACTGCAACTTCGGCAATGCCGAGCTGCAGGCGTACCGGGCGGCCAACGCCACCGTAACCGGCGGCTACCTGAACATTGCCACCCGCTACGAAAACACGGTCGTAGATGGCCGTACTTACAACTACACTTCCGCCAAGCTCCAATCGAAAACGGCCAGCGGCGCGCTCCAAACCTTTAAGTACGGCCGCATTGAGGCCCGCATGAAACTGCCGTCGGCCCAGGGTATCTGGCCCGCCTTCTGGATGCTGGCTGACCCCGGCAATTGGCCCTACACGGGCGAGATTGACATCATGGAGGCCAAGCACAAGAACCCGAAATCGACGGCCGGCACCATTCACTACGACGCGGGCGGCTGGCACTTTACCGGCCGCGAATACAGCGGCACGGTTGACTTGTCGACTGACTTTCACGTGTATAGCATCGAGTGGGGGCCTGACCAGATCAAGTGGTTCGTCGACGGCATCCTGTTTCACACCGCCTCGCCCGCCACTACTGTGGGCAACGCCTGGCCGTTCAACACCAACAACTACTACCTGATTCTGAACACGGCCGTGGGCGGCCCCGGCACGCCTTTCACCGGCAACACGGCGCCCACCCCCGCCGACTACCCCACTACTACCCAGGTCGACTACGTGCGGGTGTACACCGGAGCTTCCAACTACGCCGTGTACGGCGACGCGCAGGTGTACCAGGGCGAACAGGGCAAAACCTACCGCCTCGACGCCATCAGCGGTGCTACCTACAGCTGGGCTGTGCCGTCCGGCGCTACCATCAGCAGCGGCCAGGGCACCACCTCCATTCAGGTGAACTGGGGCACCACCGGCGGCACCGTAATGGCCACCGTGACCGTGAACGGGTGCACTACTACCACGTATTCTAAAGCCGTGACGGTGAGTGCGCCGCTGCAGCTGGAGCGGGTGGTTGAAGACTACGAAGCCAACCGCCTGCTTACTTACGGCACCATGACCGGCGTGCTCACGCAGGCCGTGAACAACCCAGCCGCGGCGGCTCCGAACACCTCCACGAAGGTGGGCCGCTACGTGCGCAATGGATCCGAACTGTATGACGTGCTGTATGTGCGCGGCCTCACCATCGGCAATGCTTCCGACTACGCCGCCGGCCGCCGCAAAGTGTATCTGGATGTGTATTCGACGGCGCCAGTGGGCAGCAAGGTCACGATGCAGTTTGAAAACAGCCGTACCGTGCTGGCCACCAATTACCCCACGGGGCGGCAAAGCTCCTACGCGGCTACTACCAGCCGCCAGAACGCCTGGGAAACGCTGGAGTTTGATTTTGAGAAGATTATCGACGCGGGCACCAGCATCTACGACATCGACAACGTGGTATTCCTGTTCCAGCCGGGTATTGCCTCGGGCTCGACTTTCTACCTCGACAACCTGCTGGTGCGCAAAAAGCCCGACGTGCCGGTGGTGGCTACCGACATCCTGGAAAACTACGATGGCACCAGTCGCCTCACCTTCGATGCTACGCTCACCAACGGCACCTACACGCCCGCCTTTACCAACCCTGCGGCCGTAGCTCCCAACACCTCGGCCAAAGTGGCCAAGTATGTGCGCAACGCGGTGGAACAGTATGACGTGCTGTTCTTTACGGCCGGTACGCCGGGTAGCATCATTGAAGACGCCAGCCTGTTTAAGGACCAGACCAGCCAGATTCTGGTGGATGTGTACACCTCGGCGCCCGTCGGTACGCCGGTGGTACTGAACCTGCAGAACAAGTTGGCTGCGGCGGGCTCGTACCCGGCCGGCCGCAACAGCAGCTACGAGGCCCGTACTACCCGGCAAAACGGCTGGGAAACCTTGGCTTTCTCCTACACCTCTTCGCCCGACGCGGGCACGGCCAACGTGGCCATCGACCAGCTTGCCTTCCTGTTTGCCAATAATTCCCGGACCGGCGACACGTATTACGTCGACAACATTCGGGTGGCCAAAACCGTGGCTGCGCCCACCTACACGGCCGGGACGATGTTCGAAGACTACGAAGCCACTCACAACCTGACCTTCGTCAGCGCCGACGGCACCTACACGCCCACTGTGACGAACCCCGCCGCGGTGGCCCCGAATACCTCGGCCCGCGTGGGGCGCTACGCCCGCAATGCCACGGCTACCTACGACGTGCTGGCCTTCCGCAATACGCTGGTGAAAGACGGCGCGGCTTACAAAAAGGGCGACAAAGTCTTTGCCATTGACCTCTATACCACGGCTCCGGCCGGTACGGTCATTTCGTGCCAGCTGGAAAACATTGCCCAGTCGAACACCGGCAACTACCCCACCGGCCGCCACAGTGTGTATCAGGCCGTGGTGAAGCAAACCAACGCCTGGCACACGCTCACCTTCACCTTTGCCAGTGCTCCCGACGCTGGTACGCCCGATGCGGACGTGGACAAGATGGTGTTCCTGTTTGCGCCCAACTCCACGACGAGCCATGTGTACCATATCGACAACATCCGGAGCCTGGTAAAAAACGGCACGACGCCTACCAACGCCGCGCCCACCGTGAGCCTGACGGCCCCGGCCAACGGCGCCACCTTCACCGCCCCGGCCAGCCTGACCATCACGGCCAACGCGGCTGATTCTGATGGCACTGTGGCGAAAGTAGAGTTCTATAACGGTGCCACGCTGCTCGGCGCCGCTACTGCCGCGCCTTATAGCTACACTTGGACTGGTGTAGCGGCTGGTACCTACTCCCTCACGGCCAAAGCCACCGACAACGCCAACGCCACCACGACTTCGGCCGCTGTGAGCGTAACGGTGAATACGGCCAGCAACCCAGCTCCGACCGTCAGCATCACCTCCCCGGCCAATGGTGCCGCCTTTACGGCCCCGGCCAGTGTGACTATTACCGCCAATGCAGCCGATGTCAACGGCACGGTCAGCAAAGTTGAGTTTTACAACGGCACTACCAAGCTGGGCGAAGATCTGGCGGCTCCTTACAGCTTCAGCTGGACGAGTGTAGCCGCCGGTTCCTATTCCCTCACGGCCCGGGCCACCGACAACGGCGGAGCCGTAACGACCTCAGCCACCGTAAGCATCACCGTGAACGGAGCCCAGACCGGCACCAACCTGGCGCTGAACAAACCCACCACGACTTCTTCCACTGAAGCTCCCGAAATGGGTGGCGCCCTGGCCGTGGATGGCAATGCCGCCACCCGCTGGGCCAGCGCCTTTGCCGATCCGCAGTGGCTATATGTAGACCTGGGCGCGCGCTACAACGTGAGCCGGGTGAAGCTGAGCTGGGAAGCGGCCTACGGTAAAGACTACGTGGTGCAGGTTTCGGATAATGCCACCGCCTGGACGACCGTCAAAACCGTGACTGGCAACACCACCCTGACCAACGACCACACCGGCCTGAGCGGCGCGGGCCGTTACGTGCGCATCTACGGCACGGCCCGCGGTACTACCTACGGCTACTCGCTCTACGAGCTGGAAGTGTACGGCACCCCGGCCAGCACCGGCAGCACGGTGTGCGGCGGTACGGTGGCCAGCGGCGACTACCGCTACGAGGTAAGCACCACCAACGGCACCGTGAGCTGGAAATTCGTGCCCCTGACGCCTATTGCCGGCAGCACCATGGCTCTGATTTATGTGAAAGTAGGCACCGGCGGCTACGCGGGCTACCAGATGACGGCCTCGGGCTCCGACTTCGTGTTTGCCCAGGCCCAGGCCGCCGGCGCCAGCCTTTCTTTCTACTTCACCTACCGCGTAGGCAATACTCTGGCCGAACGCAACTCCAGCGCCACGCCGCACAGCTACACGGCCGGTAGCACCTGCACCGCAGCCCGGACCGCCTTATCCGCTACGGCCGCGCCCGGCAGCATCGTCGGAGCTGCTTACCCTAACCCGGTGCGTAACGTCCTGACAGTGGACTTGCGCGAGGCTTCGGCCCACACGCTCATCCTCACCGATATGCGCGGGGCCACCATCCGGACCGTAACAACCAAGGCTGGTACCACCACTACTGCTCTGGATGTGAGTGTGTTGCCCGGTGGCGTGTACCTGCTTACGGTACAAAGCGGGAGCGGGGTAGAAATCCGGAAAATCATTAAGAACTAAGCCCTACGCCTGGCACGATGCACAACCCGGTCAGCATGGCTTCACAATAGTAAATGGGAGAGGTGAAGACCCTGGGTGGGCCTTCACCGAAACGGGGCGGGATTTTCCCGTCCCGTTTCTATTTCCAGACTCTGACTCACACCTGACAATCCATGAAAAAGCTCGACTCTCAGCGCCGGCGCTACCCGCTGCGGCCTACTTTGTACTACTGCTTCCTGTGGCTGATTCTGTTGCTGCCAATACCTGGTAAAACCCAAAGCCTGACGATGCTGCGGGCCGAAGGCGGCAAAACGGTGGATGCCAACGGCAAGGAAATCGTGCTGCGCGGCTTCAACGTGGGCGGCTGGCTGCTACAGGAAAGCTACATTCTCAAAACCGACACCCTTGACTCCCAGGCTCGCATCCGGGCCGGGCTGCTGCGCACGATGCCTGAAAAGGAGCTGGAGGATTTCTACGCCCAGTACCGGGCCAAATTCGTCACCAAAGCCGATATCGACTTCGTGGCGGCCCAGGGCTTTAACTGCGTGCGGCTGCCTTTTCACTACGACCTGTTTCTGACCCGGGAACAGCGCCGGGCACGCAACCTAGCCAGCCGCAGCCCCCGCAACGTGGCTGCTTACGTGCAGACCCTCAGCCAGTGGTACGACCAGAATCAGCTCTTTACCGACGCCAAAAACCTCGACGGATTCCGCCTCATCGACGACGTGTTGAGTTGGTGCGCGGCCAATAAGATGTACGTCATCCTCGATTTGCACGCGGCCCCCGGCGGCCAGGGCTTCGACCGCAACATCAACGACAATTTTGTGCCCCTGGACCTGTGGAAGCGCAAAGATGCCAAGGGCCGCCTCATCTACCAGGATATCACGGTACGGCTGTGGGAAAAGTTGGCCGCCCGCTACCAAAAAGACCCGCGCGTGGCCATGTACGATTTCATCAACGAGCCGCATAAAGTCAATGCTGATAATGGCTTATCCAACGACAACGCCGAGATCAACGTCCTCTACAGTCGCCTCATCAACGCCGTGCGCGGACAGGGCGATAAGCACTTGCTGCTGCTGGAAGGCAACGGCTACGGCAACGAGTACACCAACCTGACGCCCGACAAGCTCCAGATACAAGACCGGAGCAACCTCGTCTACAACGCCCACCGCTACTGGTGCCCCAACGACCCCGCCGCTGCTGACTCGAACCCCAACCAGATCAACCTGCTGGCTAACCTGGCCGCTTTCCGCACCAAGTGGCAGGTGCCGGTGTGGGTGGGCGAAACCGGGGAAAACTCCAACGAGTGGTTTGCCGGAGCCGTGCAGGGGCTTAACAACCAAGGCATTGGCTGGTGTCACTGGAATCTGAAGCGGGTGGAAGGGGTAACCAGCCTGCTGCGCGTGCGTCACTACGGCAGCATCCTTACGCCCGAGGGCCGGGCCGCACTGCTGCGTAATGTCGAGTTCAAGCAGTGCATACCCAACCGCGACGTAATTGCCGCCCTCACCGGTCCGGCCACAGCCCGCACGCCCTTCGCACCACTTAGCATTCCCGGCACCATCCACGCCACCGACTACGACATGGGTCGCAACGGCATTGCCTACCACGACTCCTACGCCGAGCGAATCGACTACCGCAAAGAGGCTCCGACCAATAATGGCAGCGTCTACCGCAACGATGGTATTGACATTCAGATGAATACTGATAAGCCCTCTAATGGCTTCGCGGTGGGTGACATGGCCGCCGGCGAGTGGATTAATTACACCGTGACGGTGGCCAAAGCGGGAGCCTACACCTTGCAGGCCCGCGTAAAAAACGACTCGGCCACCCCGGCCCGTCTTCTGGTAAAGCTAGACGATGCGCCCATTGGCAGCCTTACCGTGAACCAGACCCAGGCCGCCGCGCCCTGGGTTACGGTGGCGGTTCCGATGGCTACTCTGCCGGCTGGCCGGCATACGCTTACTCTCTACGTCGAGCAGCCGGGTGCTAGTCTGAGCTGGCTGCAATTCAATTCTACCACCCCAACGACTCAGGGCGGGCAATAAAAACCGCTCGCAATGCCCGGAAGCGGAATACTGTCGGCAATTTTTGTGGCTTCTGTAGCGAGGAGCCGTCAGCCGCCTTCCGCTTTGGGGCGCTGTTGGCAGCCCTGCGTTCGTTTCCTTAAATTGGGAGCTACATGACGCCCTCCACCCGCAAATTCCCCCGTTTTCAGGCTGCTGGCTTTCTCCGCTGGCGTATATTAGGCTGCCTGTGCCTGTTTTTTCTGGCTTTCCAACCACCTGGCCGGGCCGCCCCGCACGAAGACACGCTCCGGATTCACGGCGGCATCAACGAACTCTACGTCGACCCCTCACGCTACGCCGTGCTCGAAGACCCCTCGGGCCAGCTCACGCTGCAGGATGTGCTGGGGGCGCGGTGGAGCAGCCGCTTCCAGTCCGGCGACGTAACCTCGGGCGGCAAGCAGGCCGGCAACATCGAAAACACCGAATCGGCCTACTGGCTGCGCATTAACGTGCGCACCGACGACTCCGACGAGCATCACTGGTACCTGGAGATGTTCGATTCGCACATCAATGACCTCACTTTTTATGGGGCCAATGCCGCCGGGCAGTATAGTGCAGTGCGCACCGGCGCCGATTTCCCCTTCGCTACCCGGCCCTACGCCTACAAAAACTTCCTGTTCAGCCTGCACCTGCAGCCGGGCGAAACGCACACGTACTATCTGCGGCTTAAATCCAGCTCCAAAACTAGCTTTTTGGGCCGCCTGCGCAATGAGGCCATGCTTTCCTCGCACTTTCAGAGTGAGTACGGCATGTTGGGCGGCTTCTACGGTGTGCTGCTGATTATGGTGGTGTACAACCTGCTCATCTTCTTCTTTATCGGCGAGCAAACCTACCTGCGCTACGTGGCTTACGTACTCAGCTGCAGCTTGTTATTCTTGTCGGAAGATGGCCTGGGCTTCGAATATATCTGGCCGAAGCTTCCCTGGCTCAACCAGATTGTCAATGCCGGCGCGCCCATTCTGCTGCTGCTTACCTTCGGCTATTACGCCCGCCACTTCCTCGATGCGCCCCAGCGCCTGCCCCGCTTCGACCCGCTGGTGCGGCTGGTGGTGCTATTTAGCGCCGGGCTGTTGCTACTCGATACCATCTTCATTCAGTCCGGCTTCAGCTTCTGGTTGTATTTGCTGCCCTACGGCATGCTCTACTACGCGGCTATTAAGGTATACCGGCAGGGGTTCAAGCCCGCCCGCATCTTTCTACTTGCCCAAGCTGGTATAGCGGTTAGCTTGTTGTTTTTGATTACCAGGAAGTTGGGTGTTGATTTTTTTAACAATGCCTTTACTGTCTACAGCATGAATGTGGCTTTCGTCTTCGAAGTGGCCGTGCTGTCGTATGCCCTGGGGGAGAAAATCAAGAGCATTAAGGACGCCACTATTCGGGCTCAGGAAAAGCTGGTGAAGCAGCTGCGTAAGAAGCACTTAGCCCAAGATCGGCTGGTGGAACAGCTCCACCAGAACCAGGAGTTGAAAGACCAGCTCAACTCGGAGCTGGAAGCCCAGGTAGCGCGCCGCACCGAGGAGCTGCGCCAGCAAAGCGAAACCATCGTGGCCCAGAACCGAGAGTTGTTGCAGGCCAACGGCTTGCTGGCGCTGCAGTCGGCTGCCATCGAAAAGCTCAATACCGACCTGCAGCGCGACCTGCAGGAGGCCCAGGCCGCCCGGGTGCTGTCTAAGGAAGTGGACTTTGGCGAGTTCAGCCAGATTTACCCCGACAAGGATGCCTGCCTGAGCTACCTAGCCGACCTGAAGTGGGCCAACGGCTACCGCTGCCGCAAGTGTGGACACGAAAAGTACTGTGACGCCCGCGAAGCCCATGCCCGTCGCTGCACCAAGTGTCGCTACGTCGAGTCGGCTACGGCTTATACCATGCTGCAGAAGTGTAAGTTCTCCATTATCAAAGCTTTCTACGCCGTCTTCCTGATTTACACCCACAAGGGTAACTACTCCTCCCAAGAATTGTCGCGGGTGCTGGAGTTGCGGCAGGGCACTTGCTGGAGCTTTAGCCAGAAGGTGCTGGAGGCTATGCGCCGCCGCCGCCAAGCCCCCGACTACGACGAAAACGAGGGCTGGACGCACGTTCTGCTCGACGCGACGACCACAACGGAAGATGCTCCTTCGTTGGCCGAAGCTGAACGGTCGTAGGGTGCTGCAAACGTTTGCGGCACAAATCTGAGCAGCACGCAAAAATATTTTTCGAAAAAGAGGCTTTAAAGCCTCTTTTTTCATTGTTTTTTAGCTGTAAGTCCAATTCTAAGGCAAAACCGGGCTGAATCGGCAATTAGCCTGAAATAGCTGTTGTAAGCGTGTGCAGTAAGTGTATAATCACGATGTGAAGTAGGTGAAAAAACGCTGAATAGGCTCAGTATGAGGGGTTTTTGCTATTGCATTTCCCGAACAAGTAAAGATATCTTTGGGTATTCCCCCCATCGAAATGACTACTTCCCACCTCCACTTGGCTGCTCCTGCTAGAGTCGCTAAGCGTCCTGCATTCTTTTCGCCGGCGGTGCCGGCCGGTATAGCTTACACGCTCCTACTCAGCGCGATGCTATGCGTCGCGGGCGGCTGCCAGCGCCCGGCCGTGCCTACTACCACTCTGGCCCCTACGTCGGCCACCAGCACTACTACGTCTGCGCCGGCTTCTGCGGCCGGCAGCGCCCTGCCCCCCGCTGTGGTGAGTGAGCGGGTAGCGGCGCTGCTGGCCCAGATGACGCTGGAGGAGAAAATAGGGCAGATGACCCAGCTCACGAATACGGTTATCAACACGACCGGCGTGCAGAAGGATATTGTGCTCGACTCAGCCAAGCTCGTGCCGCTCATTCGGCAGTTCCACGTCGGCTCCTTCCTGAACGGGGAGGCCGTACCGGCCACGCAGTGGATAAAGTACTCGGCCGCTTTGCAGCGTATTGCCATGCGTGAGTCGCGCCTGCACATTCCTATTATCTATGGCATCGACCATATGCACGGGGCCAGCTACGTAGCGGGCACGGCCATCTTTCCGCACAATCTGAACCTGGGGGCTTCCTTCAACCCCGAATTTGCCCGCCAGACGGCCCGCGCCACGGTGCTGGAGTCGGCCGACCTGGGGCACCACTGGGTATTTGCCCCCGTGCTCGATCTGGGCGTGAATACTTACTGGCCCCGCATCTACGAAACCTACGGCGAAGACCCATTGGTAGCCTCCGTAATGGGTACGGCTTTCGTGCGCGAGCTGCAGGAAAACAAGGAAATTGCTCCTTATAAGGTGGCCGCCTGCGGCAAGCACTTTTTGGGCTACTCCGACCCGCGCAACGGCTGGGACCGGACCAACGCCATGATTTCGGATCAGCGTATTCAGGAGTTTTTCCGTCCCTCGTTTCAGGCTGCCATGGATGCCGGCCTGCAAACCATCATGATCAACAGTGGCCTCATCAATGGCGAGCCGGTACATTCTTCCAAAGCCATCCTTACCGATCTGCTGCGCCGCCAGATGGGCTTTAAGGGTGTGGCCGTTACCGATTGGGAAGACATCATCCGGCTGGTGCGGGTACAGAAAACCGCCGCTAACGAGAAGGAGGCCACCTTTATGGCCATTGACGCCGGCGTGGATATGGCCATGACACCCTATACCACCAACTTCTGCCGTCTGGTGAAGGAGCTGGTTCTGGAAGGCCGCCTCAGCGAAGAGCGCATCAACCTCTCGGCCGGCCGGGTACTGCAGCTGAAGGTAGATCTGGGCTTGTTCGAAAACCCGATGCCACGCACCGACCGGCTCAAGCGCATCGGCGACCCAGCCCTGAAGCAGCTCACCGTAGACGCGGCCCGCGAATCGGTGGTGCTGCTGAAAAACGAGCGGAACACACTGCCCCTGGCGCCGGCCAAAGTCAAGCGTCTGCTCGTGGTAGGCCCGTCGGCCGACTCGCGTGCCAACCTGGCCGGGGGCTGGACGCTGGCCTGGCAGGGCCGCCCCGAGGGTGAGTACCCCAAGGAAATCCTGACCATTTATGCCGCCCTGAAAAAGGAATACCCCGGCGCGGTGGTCGAAACGATTCCGTACCGCGACGCGGCCGGCAAGCTGGCTCTGACCAGTATCGGCACCGCCGCCCGCAAGGCCGATGCGGTAGTGCTGGCCATTGGGGAGCGGCCCTATACCGAAGGGCTGGGCAACACCAGCGACCTGACTTTGCCCGACGACCAGCAGCAGTTGGTGCGCACGGCCCAGGCTGCTGGCAAGCCCACAGTGCTGGTCGTTATCGGCGGGCGGCCCAGCATCATCCGGGCAGTGGCCGAGAAGTCGCCGGCTATTCTCTGGGGCGGACTGCCGGGTTTCGGCGGCGGGCAGGCCATTGCCGAAATAATCAGCGGCAAGGTGAACCCCAGCGCCAAGCTCAGCTTTACTTATCCGCAGTTTGCCGGCCATATTTCGCCCTACCACCACGACAACAACGAAAACTCGCTCGACCTGAGCGACTTCGGTGCCGGCTTCGAGAATCGGGGCCCCAAGCTCAAAGCCGCTATGCTTACCGAGTACGGCGAGGGCCTGAGCTACACCACCTTCCGCTACAGCAACTTGCAACTCTCCGACTCGGTGCTGAGCGGCAGCGGCAAGGTGCGCGCCACGGTGCAGGTAACCAACACCGGCCGCCGGGCCGGCAAGGAAGCCGTGCTCTGGTTTCTGACCGACGAAGTAGGCCGTATTGCCCGGCCCGTGCGCCTGCTCAAGCACTTCGAAAAGCAGGAACTGGCCGCCGGCGCCAGCCGCGAGTTTAGCTTCGACATTGAGCCCCGCCAGCACCTGAGCTACCCCAATGCCCAGGGCCAGGCCCAGCTGGAAGACGGCTACTTTACCCTGCGCGTAGGCGACCAGACCAAGCGCTTCCGCTATGCTACACCCGCGGCGGCTACTACGCCGGCCACCGGCCAGAAGGGCTCCGGCTCCCAACCCTAGAATCATCGGCCCCGGCCGGCGCGTGTTCGGCAGGGGTGTTTTCCTTTTTAGCTCTCCACTTCCAAATTCCTACCCTCATGAATTCAAACCACTACCCGCATTTTCTGCGGCGGGCGTTGCTGCTGGCATCTCTGGGGTTGCCGGCACTAAGCGTGCCTGCCCTGGCTGGCTCGTTGGCCTTGCCGCTGCCCATTGCCGGGCGTCCCACGCTAGCCGATATCCAGGTATCGGGCCGTGTGACGCAAACTAGCGGTGAGCCCCTGCCCGGGGTAACCGTGCTGGTAAAAGGCACGAGTATCGGTACCTCCACCAACTCGGATGGTACCTTCACGCTGAGTGTGCCGGAAAACAGCACGCTGGTATTCAGCTACGTAGGCTACCTGCGCCAGGAAGTTGCCGTAACGGGTGGCAGCCTGAGCGTGACGCTCACGGAAGACCTGAAAGCCTTGAGTGAGGTGGTAGTAGTAGGCTACGGTACCCAGGAGCGCGCCAGCGTAACGGGCGCTGTATCGTCGGTGACGGCCCGCGAAATTGCCACCCAGCCCGTGGCCGATGCCACCCAGGCTCTGCAAGGCCGGGCAGCGGGCGTCACGGTTACCTCCAACGGCGGGGCCCCTGGCGGCGCGGCCGGTACATCCATTCGCGTGCGGGGCATCACCTCGACCGGCAACAACAATCCGCTGTACGTTATCGACGGTTTCCCATTGCCTGATGGGGGAGACAATCAGCTGAACGCTATTAGCCCCAACGACATTGAGACGATTGACATTCTGAAGGATGCTTCGGCCACGGCTATCTACGGGGTACGGGCGGCCAACGGCGTCGTGATTATTACCACCAAGCGCGGCAAGGCCGGCGTATCGAGCATCAACTTGGATGCCTACCGCGGCGTGCAGCAGGTGTGGCGCAAGCTGGACTTGCTCTCAGCTAAGGAATATGCCATTATCAACAACGAAAACCGCATTGCCGGGGGTGAGCGAATTGTGGTGGACCGGCTGCGCAACCCTGATGCGCTGGGTGAAGGCACCGACTGGCAGGACGAGGTGTTCCGCCGCGCCGCCATTCAGAACTACGCCCTCTCGGCTACCGGCGGCAGCGACAAAGCCCGCTTTGCCGTGTCGGGCAGCTACTTCCAGCAGGATGGCACGGTTATCGGCTCCCAATTTGAGCGCTATACGCTGCGTGCCAATGGCGACCTGCAGCTGAACAAAATGCTGAAGCTGGGTAGCAACATTTCCCTGACCCACCTGAAGGACCGGCAGATCAATTCCGGCGGCGGTACCGAAGGCTCGCGCAACAACGAGTACGGCACGATTCAGCACATGATCCGGATTCCGTCTATCATTCCGGTGTACCGCCCCGACGGCATGTACTACGAGCCCCGCGGGGCCCAGGACAACTTCGTGGAGGAAAACCCGCTGGCCGCCGCCACTATCAGCAACCAGAAGTTTGTGCGCAACCGCGCTCTGACGAGCTTCTTTGCCGAGCTGGAGCCGCTGAAAGGTCTGCGCTTCCGCACCAACGTGGGTGCCGACCTGATTTTTGACAACTACAACTCCTTCCGGCCCGGCGTGGCCGAGCTGAAAGTAGGCGACGAAACGTACTCTACGCGCTACTCCCAGGCTACGGCCGGTGGCTCGGCCACTTCAAATTACAATTCGAGCTTCCTGATTGAAAACACGCTGACTTACGACAAGCTGTTTGCTGGCAAGCACCAGGTAACCGTCTTGCTGGGCCAGTCGGGCCAGATTATCGACAAGCAGGATGTGGGCGCCTACCGCACGGGCTACCTGCGCAACGACCTGCAAACTATCAACTCGGGCCCGGTAAACACCCAGATTTCCAACTCCGGAACGTTGGCGCCCCGCCAGAAGCTGGCCAGCTTCTTCGGCCGTCTGAACTACGAGTTTGACGGCAAATACCTGTTCCAGGCCATCATGCGCTACGACGGCGTGAGCAACTTCGCCCCCGGTGAGAAGTTTGGCTTCTTCCCTGGCGTATCGGCCGGCTGGCGCATTTCGGAGGAGGAGTTTATGAAAGGCAACCGCACCATCAGCAGCCTGAAGCTGCGTGCGGGCTACGGTAAAGTAGGCAACCCCAACAACGCTGGCCGCTTTGCTTACCTGTTCACCGTCAACTCGGATATTCAGTACCCCTTCGGTCCCAACGGTACTACGCAGACGGGTGCGGCTCCAACCCGCTTGCCCAACTATGACCTGCGCTGGGAAACCAACAACCAGGGCAACATCGGGCTGGACTTCGGCTTCCTCGATAACCGCTTCGAGGCCACCGTGGACCTTTACAACCGTAGCTCGCCTAACCTGATTGCGCCCGTGCCGGTGTCGCTCGTGTCGGGTACGTATGAGGCCGTAAACCGGAACGCGGCTTCGGCCTACAACCGGGGCATCGACTTCTCCTTCACCTCGCGCAACCTGCGCGGCTCGGGCTCAGACCTGAACTGGACCACGACGCTGAACATTTCGGCCTACAAAACGAAACTTGAATCGTTGGGTGAAGGCAAGCCATATGATGGTTTGAGCGTGCTCAGCGGCGTAATCGTGCGCTACGACCAAAACCAGGCATTCGGGGCTTTCTACGGCCTGGTAGCCGACGGACTGTTTCAGACGCCGGAAGACGTGAAAAACCACGCGGTGCAAACTGCCGGCGACAACCCCGCCAAAAGCACGGCCGCCGGTGATATCCGCTTCAAGGACCTCAACAACGATGGCGTCATCAACGCCAGTGACCGGACGTACATCGGCAACCCCAACCCCGACTTTACTTACGGGGTGAACAATACGCTGACCTGGAAAGGCTTCGACCTGAACGTATTTGTGCAGGGCTCGCAGGGCAACGACATCTACAACCAGAACCGCTACATCCTGGAAAGCGCCCTGTATGGCAACAGCAACGGCAGCGCCCGGGTACTGGGCCGCTGGACCGGTGCCGGCACCAGCAACGACGTGCCCCGCGCCGTAGCCGGCGACCCCAACGGCAACCTGCGCGTGAGCAGCTACTACGTGGAAGACGGCTCCTACATGCGCATCAAAACCCTGACGCTGGGCTACAACCTGCCCGCCGGTCTGATGAGCCGCATTTCGGCCAAGCAGCTGCGCGTGTACGTGAGTGGTCAGAACCTGCTGACCCTGACCAAGTACAGCGGCTTCGACCCCGAAGTAGGCGCCCGGGGCGTCGACTTGGGCGTGTATCCTCAGTCGCGCGTGTTCCTGGCTGGCCTCAACATCGGCTTCTAATCTCCTAACCACCCTCAGACGATGTCAACCTTCACTAAATATTCCGGCGGTGCCCTGCTCCTGACCCTGGGCCTGCTCTCGGGCTGCGGTGAGAAGTTTCTGGAAGAAGCTCCTACCGACCAGGTAACCGACGCCAACTTTTATAAAACCACCACCGACGCCATTCAGGCCACCAACGCCATTTATAGCGAGCTGGGCAAGGCCGGCCAGTACAACTCTGCCCTGTGGGGTATCGGGGATATTGGCTCCGACCTCTCGACGACCGGCGGCGGCGGCGGCGGCGACGGTCTGGAACAGCAGCAGCTCGACAACTTCAACATTCCGACCACCAACACCCTAACTACCCGCCTGTGGGGCAGCTGCTTCGTAGGTATCGGCCGCGCCAATATCGTGCTGGAAAAGGTGCCCGGCATGAGCATCGACCCCGCCATTCAGAAGCGCTGCCTCGGCGAGGCCGAGTTTCTGCGGGCCAAATACTACTTCGACCTGGTACGGGCCTTCGGTGACGTACCCCTGCTGACCAAGCCGCCCAAAACAACGGCCGAGGTGAACATTGCCCGCACGCCGGCCGCCCAGGTATACGCCCAGATTGAGGAAGACCTGAAAGGCGCTATTGCCAAGCTGGATGCCTCCTACAGCGGCGACGACATCGGGCGGGCCACCAAGTGGTCGGCGGCAGCGCTGCTGGCCAAGGTGTATCTGACCGAGGGCAAAATGGCCGACGCGGCCACCCAAGCCCGCACCATCATCAGCTCCAGCGGCAAGGCCCTGTGGGACAACTACGGCGACAACTTCAAGGTAGCCAACGAGAACGGTAAGGAGTCGATGTTTGAAGTGCAATACATTGCGGGGCGCAACCAGTGGACCCAGGATGGCCTGGGCTGGAGCGGCAACGAGTTTATGGGCCCCCGTGGCCAGGGCGTAGTGCCCCAGGGCGGCTACGGCTTCAACATTCCCGAGCCCGACTTCGTGGCTGGCTACGAAGCCGGCGACACTCGCCGCGCAGTAACTATCTGGATGCCCGGCGACAAGTACCCCGACGGCCGCGTGCAGCCGGCTTCGCTACCCGGCTCGCCTAATGGCTACGGCGTGAAGAAGTGGTTTATCGGCAAGGTTAACACCAACATCTGGGACTCGGAGCTGAACATTCCGGTAATGCGCCTGGCCGAAGTATACCTGATTCTGGCCGAGGCCGTAGGGCCCAACACCGAAGGCCTGGACGCCATCAACCGGGTGCGCCGCCGCGCTTTTGCAGGAGCTGCCAACCACGACATTGCCGCTGGTATCAGCGCCGACGACTTCAAGCGGGCCGTGTGGAAGGAGCGCAAGTACGAACTGGCCTTCGAAATGGACCGGTGGTTTGACATGAAGCGTACCGGCGAGCTGCTTACTTCGCCCCAGCTGCGGGCCAAAGGCGTGAAGCCCTACAACGTGGTGCTGCCCATTCCGCAGTCGGAGCGCGACGTGAACCCCGGTCTGAGCCAGAATACGGGCTATTAATCAGCTGCGCGGCCGGCCCGCCTGCGGCCAGCCGCGCAGTGTGCTTCCCACCGATAACTTCCTCTGAATTCCCATGAAACATATATTCCGTTTGGCCGTGCTGGGGTTGCTGGCAGCTCCCGTGCTGCTAACCTCCTGCGAGAAAGACGCCAAAGACTATGAGCTGGAAGGCGCCGTGCCGCAGTCCAGCTTCACCTTCCAGGCCAATACGACCGAGTATCCGACGGTCGTGAGCTTCACCAGCACGGCCCAGGACGGCTTCGTGTACCAGTGGAACTTTGGCGACAACTCCATTGGGGCCGGCGACAAAGTGCAGCACACCTACGCCCGGCCCGGCAGCTACATGGTAGAGCTGATTACGGCCGGCAAGGGCGGCACTGGTATTTCGGCCAAGCAGACCGTCGTTATTCCCGATGCCTGCACCAACGCCACGTTCAGCAACCTGGTAGGTTGCGCAGCCGGTGGTATCAAAGTCTGGTCGTTGTCGAATGAGCCCGGCGCTATCATCAAGGAAAGTGCCAGCGGCAGCCAGATTTCGTCTTCCACTACCCTCGACCCGTGCCAGCTCGACGACCAGTTTTCGTTCAGTAACGGCTTTACGCTCAACTACGAAAGTGCGGGCAAAACCTACCAGAACGGCGCCTGCGGCAGCTCCCGCAACAACTCGGGCAACTTCGTGTTCCGGCCCAACAACGGTAGTCCGCAGATTGTGCTCAAGGGCAACAAGTCCTTCATTGGCCTGGCCGACTCGGTGGTGAACAAGACCTACGACATCCTGGAAGCCACGGCCAGCAAGCTGCGCCTGCGCGGTACCAACCCCGATGGCACCCGCACCATTGTGACGCTGATGCCCTACGATGCCACGGCCCCCTACAAGCAACTGCTGACCGGCGGCTCGTCGAAAACCTGGATGCTGGACAACGCCGCCGACGCGCCCATTACGGTAGGTACCGAAGCCAGCCCATTGGCCTACTTTGCCGGCGTGAAGCCCGGGGAGCTGCCCACCTGCCAGTCGGACGATGAGTACACCTTCTCGACCAACAACACGTTTAGCTACGACGCCAAGGCCGAAACCTTCTCGGCCGGGGCGGGCTACATCTGCAAGGCTCCCGAAACCGGCACCTCACCTTACGTCTTTGGGCCGGCGGCCGGGGCCGGTCTGGCTCAGTTCGTGCTTTCGCGGTCGGGGGCTTTCATTGGCGCTACCGACGCCTCACCCACGGAGCGGGTATACCGCATTCTGGAAATTACCGACAAAAAAATGACGATTCGGGCGGGCAGCGGCTCAGCCGGCGGTACCGTGTTTACCATCAAAATGGTGGCTAAGTAAAGTAACGGGGGAGTGTTTGTCAGGTGACTTTGGAATAAAAAGTCCGCCGACAACTCGGCGAAAAACAATGGCTCAGGGTTGGCTTGCAGCCGGCCCTGAGCTTGTTTTCCTTTCCCACGCCTGAGTTGGAGCCGCACCCCGAAAAGCCACCTGCCACCGATTCGCTGATGCCCAGGATCTGCGGGCTTGGTTGATAGTATATTGCTTCTCCTGAAACTGATTGCCAATAGCAGGGCCCTTTCGCACTGCTTGTTTTTACCTTAGTATATGAAGACCGAGTTCCAATTGGTGCGCCGAAGCCGACAGGTAGGCGTTAGTGCTTTGCTGGCTCTGAGCCTACTAAGCTGCACCGAAACGAAAACCAAGAACGTGCCCGGCCCGGTGAATCCGCCCATAACGGACCCGGCCGTTAATGAGCAGCCCAAGAATTACGACCAGTACACGACCCTGGTGTGGAGCGACGAGTTTGATGGTGGCTCCCTCGACCAAAACAAATGGGTGTACGAGCTGGGTGGTGGTGGCTGGGGCAACAACGAGCTGCAGGCCTACACCAACTCCAACCAAAACGTGTACCTGAGCAACGGCAACCTCTTCATTGAGGCCCGCCGCCAGCAGTCCGGCAACAATGCCTACACCTCGGGCCGCCTCATTACCAAGGGCAAGAAAACCTTCCAGTACGGCCGTATCGACGTGCGGGCCAAGCTGCCCAAAGGCAAGGGTATCTGGCCTGCCATCTGGATGCTAGGAGCCGATATTGACCAGAACAACTGGCCTAAGTGCGGTGAAATTGACATTATGGAACTGCGCGGCAGCCAGCCCCAGGAGTTTTTGTCTACTATGCATTTCGCCAACAGCAGCGGTAACCGTGAGTATGTAGGCAAGACCCAACCCCTGGGCTACGACATTACCGACGAATTCCACGTCTTCAGCATGGTGCGCAGCAAGGACATGATGCGCTTCTACCTGGACGGGGCCAGCCAACCCTACTACACCTTTACCCGCAGCGACGTCGGGCCCCACTCATACCCCTTCAACAACCCGTTCTTCGTGATTCTGAACGTGGCCGTGGGCGGCAACTTCGACGGCGACCCAACGGCCAATACGGTTTTCCCCCAACAGATGCAGGTCGATTACGTGCGCTACTTACAGTACAAGTAGGAACACTTAATGCCGCTGGCCGCGCCGTGCTCTGGGCATTCCGCATTACACTCTTCCGGCGAAATACCACGGCCGCTTGCTCATGCAGACAAGCCCCGTGGCGTAGAGGCTGGTTTCGCGAAGGTTAGGAGCGCGGGGCCGGCCTCTTTTCGCGCCGATTAGTACCTTTCTATTTCTCCCCTCATCTCCCTCCGTATGGCTCTCGTTGCTCCTTCTTCCGTCACTGCCCAGCCCGATACCGGGCAGGAGACGCCGCGCTACACCTCCGCCCTGGCTTCCCTGACGGTGTTGTTCTTCATGATGGGCTTCATTACCTGTCTGAACGACATTCTGATTCCCTACCTGAAGGGGCTCTTTACGCTCAGCTATGCCAAGGTCAACTTGGTGAATTTCTGCTTTTTCGGGGCCTACCTCGTGATGGGCGTGCCGGCCGGTATGCTGGTGAAGCGCCTGGGCTACAAGGGCGGCATGCTGGTGGGCTTTCTGGTGGCGGCCCTGGGCTGCTTCCTGTTTTTTCCGGCGGCTGAGAGTCGCACTTTCGGCCTGTTTCTGGGTGCGCTCTTCGTGCTGGCTACGGGCATCGTCACGCTACAGGTGGCCGGCAACCCCTACGTAGCCATTCTGGGTCCGGCGGCTACGGCCTCGTCGCGCCTCACGCTCACGCAGGCCTTCAACTCCCTGGCTACCACCATTGCGCCCATTCTCGGAGCCCGTCTCATTTTGTCGCACCTGCCCGACCTGACCAAGCTTTCGGCCCCGCAGGCCGCCGCCCTCGACGTAACCTCGGTACAGTATCTGTATCTGGGCATCGGGACCGTGCTGCTACTGATCAGTGGGTTGCTGCTGTTTCTCAAGCTGCCCACCATTGCTCATGCCCCGGCCCCGGCCGGCGACACCCAGCGCGCCTGGCACTACCGTCATCTGGTGCTCGGTCTGGTTGGTATTTTCGCCTACGTGGGTGCCGAGGTTGCCATTGGTTCCCATATCGTGAGCTACCTGAGCCAGAGCGAGGTGATGGGCATGCCGGCCCGCAGTGCCGGCGAGCAGGTGGCCTTCTACTGGGGAGCCGCCATGGTAGGCCGGTTTCTGGGCATTGGGGTGCTGCGCAAGCTCAATCCGGGCCGGGTGCTGGCCTTCAATGCTGTGGGCGCAGTGGTGCTGGTGCTCATTTCCATTAATACCAGCGGGGCCGTGGCTATGTGGAGTTTGCTGGCCGTGGGGTTGATGAACTCTATCATGTTTCCGGTCATCTTCACGCTGGCCGTGGCCGGGCTGGGCCGCCACACCGAAGACGCCTCGGGCCTGCTCTCGGCCGCCATTGTGGGCGGGGCCATCATTCCGCCGCTCTTCGGCCTCATTGCCGACAGCACCAGCGGTGGGGGCGGGGTACATGCGCTGCGCCTGGCTTTCATTCTGCCGGTACTCTGCTACTGCTACATCGTGTGGTACGGCCTGCGCGGCAGCCGCCCTAGCGTAGCGTAGCAACTGAGGAACAAACACAGAAAAAGCCGCCCGTCGAACCTATCGGCGGGCGGCTTTTCGATTATTACGGCCGGGGTTACCGGGCCAGACTCACGCCATGCACGATGGTGGCCTCGTAGGTTTCCAGCGCCAGGCCCAGCTGCTGCTGGTAACCCGCCTTCATGTGCTCCACGAAAGCGGCAACGTGCTCCTTGGCCACCAGATTGATGGTGCAACCCCCGAAGCCGCCGCCCATCATGCGGGCCCCGTACACACCGGGCTGGGTTTCGGCCAGTTTCACCAGTACGTCCAGCTCGGGGCAGCTCACTTCATAGTCGTCGCGCAGGCCGGCGTGGGAGGCGTACATCTGCCGGCCCACGGCGGCCAGGTCGCCGGCGGCTAAATGGCGGCAGGCAGCTACCACGCGCTGATTTTCCTGCACCACGTAGGCGCAGCGCCGGTACACCACCGGGCCCAGCTCGTCGCGGTGAGCCTCCAGCTGCTCCAGCGTCGCGTCGCGCAGGGTTTGAGTTTCCGGGTAATACTGGCGCAGAATGGCCACGCCCCGCTCGCACTCCTGGCGGCGGGTGTTGTATTCGGAGCTGGCCAGGGCATGCTTTACACCCGAGTTGCAGAGCACGATGTGGCAGGCCGTGGTATCGAAGGGAAAGTATTCGTAGTCCAGGGAGCGGCAGTCGAGGCGCACCACCTGCCCGTCGCGGCCGAATACGCTGGCAAACTGGTCCATGAGGCCGCACAGTACCTGGGCGTATTCGTGCTCGGCGGCCTGGCCCAGCTTGGCTATTTCCATCGGGGCCAGCCCGGCATTGAGCAGCGTATTGAGGGCAAACAGCATTCCGCACTCCACCGCCGCCGACGATGACAAGCCCGCGCCGGCCGGCACCGTGCCGCCAAACACGCAGTCGAAGCCCGGCACCGCCAAGCCCCGCTTCTGCAGCTGCGCCACCACGCCCAGCAGGTAATTGGCCCACTGCGTATCACTCGGCGCTACGGCATCAGTAGCCACATCCACCGCCTCGTTCAGGTCGTAAGCCCGCAACCGGATGGTGTTTTTTTGGTTGAGGGCCACGGCGAAGTACATTTCCTTGTCGATGGCCGCCGGCAGTACGTAGCCGCCGTTGTAGTCGGTGTGCTCACCAATCAGGTTGATGCGGCCGGGGGCCCGCACCAGCAGCGGCTCGGTGCCAAACTGCTGCCGGAAAGACGCGGCAATGTCGTGAAGTAGCATAAAGGCAAAGAAAAAGTAAGGATGGAGGGCCCGCCCGTAAGCGGGGCCGAATATGCTCAATATTTTACGCTGCCGCGTGCAGTTTGGCCGCTGCAGGTTCGTTATTTTCAGCAGGGGTAATTTCGCCCCGAAAAAGGTAATGTGCTGGCCTGTTGCACTTCATGCTAGCGCCCCGCATTCGTGAAATTCTTTATCGATTTCTGAGAATTATTGGTTAAGTCATATTTTGCGACAAATAAAATAGACTTAATACCTAAGAGTGGCCCGAATTGTGCTGCACTTCAATAGAGCCTCGCTACAGCCCGCTTTCTGAAAAATACCCTGAATAGAACCTGTTTTACGGCTTTGCTTGTTAGCGGTTTTTTTTCAGGCATCGTTTTGGATGCAGTCTTTACTCAGTGGTAGGCATTGCCAGGTTTATTAAAAAAATGCAGTTGTTTGTTTGTGGCCGAAAGTAAAACAGTATCTTTCGGTTTGCTGCGCTAAACAGGGTCCGGGAAATTCCCTTTTACCTACCGCTCTTCAGGAGCAGGCCCCTTACGTGCAGGCGAGTTGAATAGCGTATTGATACCGGCTTCCCGGCCGGCTTTGCCCCGAAAACCTTCTGTCCTCTTCCCCTCCAATCCCATCTATTGTGTCGTTCGACTTCGAAAGCGGACCTTCTTACGCGTTGGTCCCCCCGGTAGAGTATCCGTCTGACTGTAGTGCCGTCGTGGCTGCCGTCGATTCCGTCCCGACCGTGGCCCCGCCCGTGGAGGCAGTAGCGGCCCGCCACTACGCCAACATCGTGCTACCCGGCGACTTCCCCGACCCGACCATTGCCAAAATCGGTGATACGTACTGGGCCAGCGCCACGTCGGCTGAGTGGGGGCCCGTGTTTCCTTTGTTTAAATCCGATAACCTGGTCGACTGGGAACTGGTCAGCCACGTATTTCCGGGCCAGCTGCCCGAGTGGTGCGACGCCAACTTCTGGGCGCCGGAAATTTTCTATGAGGGTGGCAAAACCTTCGTGTACTACACCGCCCGGCAGAAAAACGGCCCGCTGTGCGTAGCCGTAGCCAGCGCCGACCAGCCCGAGGGGCCCTACACCGACCACGGCCCGCTGGTAGGCCAGCGTCTGGGCTCCATCGACGGCTTCCCGGTGCGCGATGAGCACGGCGACCTGTACCTGGTGTGGAAGGAAGACGGCAACAGCAAGAGCAAGCCCACGCCCATCTGGGCCCAGCGCATCAATGAAAAGCGCTTGGCCTTGGTAGGCAAGAAGGTGGAGCTATTCCGCAATACTGAGAAGTGGGAGGGCTGCCTGGTCGAAGGCTCGGCCATTGTGCGCCACCAGGGCTACTTCTACATGTTCTACGCCGGCAATGGCTGCTGCGGCAAGTGCTGCAACTACGCTACCGGAGTGGCCCGCGCCCAGAGCCTGCTCGGGCCTTGGGAGAAGTGCCCGCAGAACCCCATTCTCGACAAAAACAAAACCTGGAAGTGCCCCGGTCACGGTACGGTGGCCGAATATGAGGGCCGTTGGTTCCTGCTCCACCACGCGTATTATACCGACAGCCACGAGTTTGTGGGCCGCCAGGGCATTCTGAGCGAGTTTACCTGGAATGCGGAAGGCTGGCCCGAGTTTGAGGGCAAAAGCCCCCAGGCCGCGCCCCTGCGCAACCTGAATGTGCTCGACGTAACCGACCATTTCACGAGCCGGCAGCTGGCCGCTACCTGGCAGTGGCCAGTGGGCGAGCAGCCCGTCGTGGGCGTAAGCGACGGGCAGCTGCTGCTTACGGCCAACGCTGCCGGACTGGGTGCCATGGTGGCCCAGCGCACGTTTGCCGCTACCTACAAAGCCGTGGCCTGCCTCGATGTTGCCTCTTTGGAGCCTGGCACCCTTGCTGGTCTCGGCGCCATCGGCGACCATGCTAACACCCTGGTCCTAATGGCCGGCGACCAGAGCCTGCAGCTCTGGCACGTGAAAGGTGGCGTGCGGCAGTGCCTCACCAAAGTGGACTTGCCCGCCAACGACTGCCCAAAGCTGTGGCTGCGGCTGGAAGTGTGGGGCGGGCAGCGGTACCGGTTTAGCTATAGCTTCGAAGGGGTGCTCTGGCAGGCCATGCCCACCGAAAGCTTCGCCATCAACGGTACCTACCTGCCGCCCTGGGACCGGGGCATTCGGGTGGCGCTGCTCGCGAAGGGGCCGGCTTCCTCTACGGTGGCGTTCAATCAGTTTTCTCTGCGCAACAAGCGCTAGGCTTAGCAGTTTTCCCCCGGAAAAGCCCCGGCAACGAGTTGTTGCCGGGGCTTTTTTTGTGAGTATCAGTGCTGGCTAGAGCTTGAACTGCAGGCTGAGCTTGACACCGAAGTTGCGGGCTTCGGGGGCGTCGCGGTAGGTCAGGCGGTGCAGAAAGTCCACGCGGGCCACCTTGAAGATGTTTTCCACACCGTAGCCCACCTCGGCATACGGGCCGTGGTCGAGGGCCCGGAACGTGGGCAGTGGCTCGTTGTTGGAAGGGTGGCGGGGCGGCGACAAGTTGCGGTTGGCCTCACTGACGCCCCCAAATAGAATATTGCCGGTGGCCAGCAGCCGCCAGTTTAGCTTGCGCAGCAGGGGCACGCTATTCAGTAGCAAGCCTTCAAAGTGGTCTTCTACCCGCACCGAAGCATACCGGTCACTCACAAACTCAAAGTAGCGCATCAGGTTGAAGGCCGCGCCATTGTAGAACGGCGACTGGTTGCCGGTGTGCGTTTTCAAAATGGGGTAGGGCACCGTGCTCGGAATGTAGCCGGCCTCCACGCGGTAGTCGGCGCGGCCGAAGATACCGACCTGCACGCTTTGGGTGGTAACGAAATTGAATTTCTGGTACTTAAAGTCGCTGCCAAACAAATGGTTTGCCCCAACGGTGTAACGGAACACGAATACCGGCCAGCGCATCAGGCCAATGGCCCGCCGCCGGTTGTCGGTTTCCACCAGCACTTCGTCGTGGGCGTAGCGCGACTCCAGAATCAACTCCGAGAGGGTGATATTGGCGGCCGTGGGCGCCCCGGGCACGCGTTGCTCCGTGTTGTAGTAGGCAAAATCATAGAGCGGCGTAAAGCGCTGGTGGCGCAGCATGATCTTCTGGGTGAAGCCCCGCACGATGTCGGTCTGCAGCGAAAGGCCCGACACGTCGCGCATCAGCGGGCGGCTGCCCCGGATACGCCCGATGCGAGCCGCCGCGTCGAAAAGTGGGTTTTCCTGCCCAAACTCGTTGTCGAGCAACGCTACCTGGTCGATGTCGTGGCGGTATTCGGCGCCCAGCACCGTCCAGTGCTGCCGCTCGATAATACGGCTGATTCGGGTGCCGTACTTCAGGCGTCCGTCCCGAAACCCATAAGCCACGTAGCTGCGCACCAGCCAGTTACGGCTCAACTCCGGCGTTGTCCGGAACCCGAACCGCAGCCGGTGCCCCTCAATGTCGTTGAAGCCGTAAGTTGAAATAATCGGGCCCAGCTCGATGCGGCCCACGCGCTTGTAGCCGTTCACGAGCACGTCGGCCACGTCCAGCAACGACCGGACGCTGGGCAGCTCCCGCACCGAGTCGAGCACGGCCAGGGTGGTTTGGTCAGCCAGGCTGAGCGAATCGGGGCGGTGTTGGTCGAAATAGCCCTTGGGAATCTGGTTGGCATTAGCCGCCGTTTCCACCGGGTTGTCGTAGAAAGCCAGGTCCCGCTCGTGGTTGCGCTCAAAGTTGGAGTTTACTGTAGTAAACTGAGCCAACATGCCTACCTGCTCCTCACCAGGTTTCACCCCAATAACTACGCGGGTGCGCAACGGCAGGCCCGCGCCTTCCTCGGGCGAAGTCATTTCCTGGTAGATGCGCAGCTCACTGACGAAGTTAATGTTGGCTTCCGGGCTCTTAGTCAAATCCAGCTTGCGCAGCGCGTAAGTGTCGGCCGTAATCCAGATGGTGCCCGAAAACGCCAGATCCTGGGCACGGCGGGGTTTCACGGCCAGCTGATAGCACCAGTCTTTGCCCACAAACACGGAATCCTGCAGCTCGTAGTCGTAGGCCAGCTTCCAGCCGTCGGCAATGGGCGAAATGAAGTCTTTGCCCAGAATATTCTGCCAGTTCGGGTAGAAGTCGTAGTCCTGGAAGGAAGAGCCCATAATCTGGGACAGTACCGAGCCTTCCCGAGGCCCGAGGCCGCGCATCTGGCGTCGCCGGATTTCCTCCCGCTTCCGCACCGGGTGCGTCTGCACGTAAAAGCGCGAGAGAATTTCGGAGGCAAACACCGGCAATGACCGGGATTTACTGCTGGCCTGGCCCTTGCTCATACTGTCGGAAAGGGCCAGCATGTCGCGCATCACCTTGCGCTTGGCCAGGCGGTCGGGCAGGTCAGTGATGGTGGTTTGGATGCGGTTGTAGCTGTCGAACTCGAAAGCCTTCAGGTTGCGCTTGGCGTTCTGGGGCTTGTGAGCCTGTACGCGCCGCAAAATCACGTAGGCCGGGTTTTCGGTGGGCCTTACCACTACCTCACTTAGCGCCACGGCCCCGGAGCGCAAGGCAAAGTTGACGGTTTGCTGCTCCTGCCGGCCCACCGGCTTCTTTAGGGCCACAAAGCCCAGCGCAGAAGCGGCCAGCGTATCAATCGGCTGGGTAAGGGTAAGCTGGTAGCGGCCCTCGGCATCGGCGGTGATGCCGATGGTAGTACCGGGCACAAACAGCGAGGCAAACGGCACGGGCTGGTTGGTGGCCGCTTCCGTAATACGGCCCGAGAATACCATGCGCTGCGCCTGGGCAGGCAAGGCCCCGACCAGTAATAACAATAACAGCGCGTAAGTATGCTTCATAGACTACACAGCAACCGGATCAGGCAAGAGGTGAGAAACCGCAGCTTCGAAAGTTACATAATAAGGGGCAAGCAAAGAATACCAAAAATCCGATTAGGTCTTGAAAACCATTCATTTCTGCCGTTCCCAATTATGTCCTCCGCAAGTCTCCTTTAAGGTAGGGCCTTTGCCACTGACTTGAAGTATTACTATTTCTAAATCTTGGCATTCTGTTCAGCCAAGTGGCTAGTACTTAACAAGGCTCGCTCCATAATCAATCCAAATTGGATTAAAGCTGTTGAGCTTACTTTCATCTGCTATTGAAAAAGTAAGATTTTGTTTTGTATTCAGTCAAAAAAAGGACTTTAAACTTTTATCGTCCGCAAAAGGATGTTTATACATGGATTTGTAACCTTTAACGAATAACGTTGGTATTAGGATTATTCACAGTAGATATTGCCCTGCCGTTACCTGCTTTCACGGCAGCCGCCCTACCCTTTTCACACCTCTATCTTACAACAATGGCTTTAACCGCTTACCCGTTCCATCCTGCGACAGGAGAACTACTACCCACGTATCGAGACGCCTACCTGCGGGGAGATTTGTCCGGTAGTAATGCTGACTTAGTAGATGCTTACCTCAAGGCAAACTCGAATGCCGGCGACGAGGCGCTGAAACGCTTCTACGCGTTGCGTGCCAAGGGCCACGACGTGCGCCCCGTGGGCTGGCTGCAGCACCAGTTTCATTTGATGCGCACTGAGCCCGTGCGCTTCCGTCGGCGAGCTGGCTCTATTGTGCTGGTCGGCGCCCTGATCAGTGGGGCAGTATTGGCTGGCACTAGCCTGCCCGCCAAAGATGCCCGCATCGGCGTACCCGCTGCAACTTTGGTTTCGGCAGCCAGCGACGAAATGGCTTCGGTAGCCGCCGAAGCTGTTGCTGCCAAGAAAATGGCGGTGGTAAACGGCCGGATTCTGGACGAGAATGGTCGGCCGCTGGTAGGAGCTACGGTACTGGACAAAATCAGTGGCCGCGGTGTAACTACCAACGCCCAAGGAGCTTACTCGATGCTGGTGCCCGCCAACCAAACCTCCCGGCTGCAATTTGGCTACGGTGGCTACACCGAAGATGAAGTGCAGGTGAAAGGCCGTAGCGTGCAGAACGTAACCCTGCTGCCCCGTACCGATGCCGTGGCCAAGGTGAAAAAGCGCCACTGGTGGAATTTTTAAAGCAGGGGCTGCAAGCCCCTGCTACCAAGCACCCTGCCTGCTGATAAAGTGGAGCGACGCGGAAAAGCCGATAACAAAGATTTCTTCTGCCTGTATCAGCTACCGAAATAGGCTGCATTAAACTCTTTGGAATTCCGCACACGGAGTTCTGAAGAGTTTTCGGCCCTCTATCCACTAGTTGTTCCAGCGGCTATTGTCTGGCCGGCGGTGGCAACCAGTAAAGTAATACCCCTTGTAACGAAGTACCGGCCGTCGCTGGTAGCCGGCCCCGGCTGACAGCATCCGGTTCTTCCTTTTTCAGCCAATGAATATTCCGTTTTTCAATCGACTCCAATTAAAGAAAGTCACGGTAGGAGTAGCTGATGAAAGCGGGAAGCGCGCTCAGAAAGTACTGGAAGGCCTGTTGGCAGACATTCCGGACCTGCTGATGAGTTGCGTCGTCGACACGAGTTCGGGGAAAGTCCTGGCTTTTTATACCACCAACAGCGCCTACAACCCCAACCAGATCAGCTTGCGTCACGCCAAGCTGCTCCGGACGATGGATGAGGCCCTGACTACTAAAGCCTGGGTGGGCGGTCCGCTGACGGATGTTTCCGTCATTCTGGAAGATCAGCTGCATCACCTACGGCCCCTGAACGACGGTAAATGGTACTGTTTTCTGGCTGTGCGGATGGCCGATGCAAACCTGGGTATTGCCAAAGAAATCATGCGCCGTCACACGGCTTAATCTTACGTTTTCAACACACTTTTTACTTCACACGCTCATTTTACAATGGCAAGCCCCAAACAAACCGTTCAAAATATCCTGGCCGAATTGCCTACCCTGCTGGCAGTAGCCGTAGTAGAAACCGAAACCGGCATGCCGCTGGCTTCACATGCTAACATTGCTGATTTCGATATCGAGACGGCCGCTGCTTACAACACCGAAGTAGTAAAAGCCAAGCTCAAGGCTATCCAGGCCCTGAAACTGAACCAGACCGTGCAGGACATTCTGCTCACCCTGACCGATCAGCTACACCTGCTGAAGCTGTCGTCGGATGGCTCGATGTTCGTGTACCTGGCCGTCAACTCGCGTGACACCAACCTGGCCCAGGCCCGTCAGATCCTGAAAGCCAACTCCGGCCTGAACTAAGCTTAGCCTTCTGCATACAAGCAAAAAGCTCATTGGCACCTATGCCGATGAGCTTTTTGCTTTGGTACCTACCAACGGGCTGCCGGGTTACTTCGGGCACTCTTCCCGGGTCAAAGCTTCGTGGATGGCAATGGCAGCCAGCGTGCCTTCGGCGGCGGCCAGCACGGCTTTCTGCGGCCCCGGCGTAGTGTCGCCGGCCGCGTAGAGGCCGCTGATGCTGGTCTGGGAGTGTTTGTTGATCCAGACGGCGCCTTTGCTGGTGAGGCGGCAGCCCAGCAGCTCAGCTAGGTTGGTGCGCTGGTGTTGGTGCGGATGCACGAACAGCGCGTGGCGGGCCAGCTTCTCGCCATTTTCGAACACAATGTGGCGCAATTCCCCATTTGGCTTTCCTTCCAGATGGCTGATGGGCTCCTCATACAGCCGGATTTTTTGCTGGCGCAGCCGCCGCCGGGCATTGTTGGAGAGGTGGCCGGGGCCATCGGTGCACACCACTACATCGGTAGCCCAGCGGCTTACCAGCAGGGCCAGTCCCGTTACTATTTTACCGCGCCCGTACACGGCCAGGGGCTGGCCACGCACCTCCCAGCCGTGGCAGTAAGGGCAGTGCAGCACGCCCCGGCCCCACAAGTCACGCATGCCTTCTACCGGTGGCAGCTCGTCTTCTACGCCGGTAGCCAGTAGCACCTTGCGGGCCGTAACAGTAAACTGGCGCCCGGTTTCCCCTTCGGCCTGCAGCTCAAACTGCCCGGCCCCGGCCGATACCTGCGTTACGCGGGCCACTCGGGTTTCTACGGTGTCGTAGGGTTTGAGCTGCTGGTGGCCCAACTGCAATAGTTCTGCCGGCTTGATACCGTCGCGCGTGAAGAAACTCTGCACGCCGGGGGAAGGGGCATTGCGCGGTGGCCCCCCGTCGCAGATAAGCACCCGGCGCAAACACCGGCCCAGAGCCAGGGCCGCGCTCAGCCCCGCACTACCCGCCCCGATAATAACAACGTCGTAGTCGGTGGCGGGCTGGGCAGGGGCGCGGTGCCGGATGAGCGAAGCAGATGGGTGTGGCATGAGTGGAACGGGCTAGGGACTACTATACCTCAAAAAGCCCACTACGGTTAACAGATCAGCTCATTTGCCTGTAATAACGGACAACAAAAAAGCCTCTCCCGGTTGGGAGAGGCTTTTTTGATAGAGTTGGTCACGCTTAGTTTTTAACTATGCGCTTGGTCAGCTTCACGTTGTTGCCGCGGACAACCACTAGGTAAGAACCAGCCGTCAGCTCGCGCACGGCGAAAGGATGACGGATGCCACCAGCGTATGTTTCCGTGCTCAGGGTACGGCCCGTCATGTCTACAATCGACACTTGGTAGCTACCGGCGGGCAGCGCCGTCAGGTCAAGCTTGGTGTCGGCTACGACTGGGTTTGGATATACCCCGGCGTCAGCTGCTTTCTCACCGGTGAAGATCAGCGTGCGTACCGGGCCCTGGTTTACGGTGCCATCGGTATCAATCTGCTTCAGACGATAGTAGATCGTGCCCACGTTCTTGGCGCCAATGCCGGCATCGGTGAAGCTGTAGCTGTGTTCCTGCAGGCTGGTGCCAGCACCTTTTACCGTGGCAATCTGGGTGAAGGCCTGCTCGCCATAAGCACGCTCCACTACGAAGTGGTCGTTGTTTTTCTCCGAGGCGGTAGTCCAGGTCAGCTGGGCGTTCTGACCCACGGCGCGGGCTTCAAACGTAGTCAGCTCCACGGGCAGCGGGGCGTTGTTGGTTACGGTAATGATACCCGAGAACTCCGAAGTGTTACCCACATTCAGACCGTCGACGGTAGCTGGCACCGTGGCTGTAGCCGTGAGCTTGTTGGTTGTCAGGCTGGTGATTTGCGCAGCAGTAACCGGAATCGAGAAGGCGAAGCGGCTGGCGTTGGTTTCCGAGCCCTGGTTCAGGCCCATATTGCCTACTACACCGCTGTAGGTGCCAATGCGGCGGTCCACGTCGGCACTGGTGTTTTCGGTGGCGGTAGCAAAGTAGGTAGCTCCTTCACCGAAGTTGGTTGGATCGGCGCTGGCAATGAAAAACTCAATAACGGCGCCGGTACGGGAGTAGCCGGTTACCAGCAGGTTGGTGCCGCTGATGGTGGCCTGCGTAAACACCGGGAAGTTGAGTACCCCGTTGGCGCCAGTAGAGGCCGTTTTGCCATTGGCATTGAGCGAAACCCCATCCCCGTTGATAGTAGCGTCGGCCGAGAGGTCGATACCCAGGTTGCCGGTTACGCCGCTGCCGTTGTTGCCACTGGTATTGTTCTGGCTGAAACGGTTACCCGAAGTACCCGTCATGGCCATGATACCGTCGCCGGAGTTACCGGTGATGGTGTTGGCACTGATCAGGTTGTTGTTGCCCCGAGCAATGCTGATACCTGCGTCGCGCGTTTGCAAGGTGCTGGCACCATTGCCGGTAATGGTATTGCCGGAGATGGTGTTGCCATCATTTACTGCACTGCCAGCAGCCTGGAACTCGATGCCGTAGCCCGCGTTGCCGCTGATGGTGTTGCCGGTGATGGTGTTACCGGACGAGTTTGAAATCAGGATACCCGCGCCATCGAAGGCAAACGTAGAGGCGGTAGCAGTGCTGGCCTTACCCGTGCGGAGAATGTTGTTGGTTACGCTGATATCGGTAGCGCCATTGAGCAGCAGTACCGAAGCCACTGCGTTGTTGGCAGTCGTGACGTCCGTTACGATAGAACCAGCCGAACTAGCCAACACAAAGGTTACTGCCGAACCATCGGAAGCAAAGCCACCAGCAATATCGAGGCTACTGTTCTGGGCATTCGACAACGACAGCGAAGCGAAGCGGGTGTTGGCTCCGGTAGTGCTCAGGCCACCTACGCCCTTGGTCGTAGGCGGGTTGGCGCTGAAGTTCAGGGCAATTTCTGCCCCCGTGCTCGTGGCCGATACTGCGGCATCTTCGCCCGTCAGGCGCGACTGGAGCTTGCCGTCAATAGCCGTATTGTTATCGGTAATAGTCGGCAGCGTTGAGCCCGTCACGTTGAAGGTAAATACGCCAGTTGTGGCGTTGTAGGTAGTAGGGGCAGGCGTGCCGAGGCGCAGGCCGGGCAGGGCGGTACCCGTAGTGCGGCCGTCGCTCAGCATGAACACGGCATATTCCGTACCGGCCGTGAGCGTGCCACCGGCTAGGGGGCTGGTTTGGGCCAGGTTTTCGTTGGTCAGCGTGTTGCTGTTGGTAATGAACTGGCGCAACGAGCCCTGACCGGTATTGTTGGTATTTACTACCACATCGAAGTTGAAGCCGAAGTCGATGCCCACACGCGGGCCGGAAGCCGGCGTCAGCACTTTAGTAATGGTCTGGATTTCCTGGGTTGCATCAGCGCCTGAAAGGGGAAGCGTACCTGTTCCGCCGTTGCCATAGTCGGCTTCGTCGGGCTGCTCGCCGCCTACGCGGTCCGTTACTTCAGCCAGCGTAGCGGTGGTAGCATCGGTGCGGAAGGTTTGCACCGGCAGCAGGGCGCTGGTCGAACCAGGCCGGGTGCTGCGTACCGAGTTGTTGACAACACGGATACCGTAGGTCGTGTTGGCTGCCAGGTTGTTGGTGCCTGTAGTAGTAGTGAAGATGTAGTTACCGTTGGCGTCGGTGGTAGTAGCGTTCAGGTAAGTGTAGGTATCTACCCCACCAGCGCTAACCACGCTATACAACTCTACGCGGGCCGCAGTGCCCTGGCCGCTGCTATTTGGCTGGTTGCGGCCTGCGCCACCACCATAGTTAACATCTTCGAATACCGTACCCTGGATAGCAGCCGTGAGGCGCACCGGCGTAGGCGAAGGGGTATCACCGTTAGCCGTAAGCGGCAAACCACCCGAGTTGGTCGACTGATCCTGGGCCAGCAGGTTGCCGGGGGGGATGACAGTGCCGTTGCTCAGCTTAATATGACCCTGGTTGCCGGTGCCGCTGGTCGTTGAGGCGTAGGCCGAGTTGTTGAAAATCGTGTTTGGAATCGTGGGTGTACCACCGGCAAACGTCAGGCGGGCTGTGAACGTAATCAAGGCGCTCTGGCCGGCCGTTAGCGACTGGTTGCCACTGAGCAGGTCAGCATCGGTAGTTGCGCCATCAAAGGCCGCGTTAGCCGCCAGTGTAGGTACAGCGCCCGAGTTTATGCTGAAGTTGGTAACGGCCGGAGCCGTCTGGATGGTGTAGGGGGTCGCTCCGAACGTATTGTCCAGGAAGTCCGACACCTGCACATTCGTGATAGTAGTAGTGCCGGTGTTTTTTACCCGGATGGCGAAACTGATGTCGTAGTAAGTGCGGCGGTTGCCGCCGGTTTGACCGTTGTTGCTAACAGCCAAACCCGTAAACTCCTTCACCACGTCGATCCGCTCACTAGGGTTGATGCAGCTGGCGCCGTCGCTGTTGGGGGCCGCGTCTACGCTGCTAATCAGGGTGGAGGTTCCGTTCGTCAGGTTGATGGAGTAGATACCACCCGTGTTAGAGTACGAGTACAGGTTACCGGCAATGTCGAAGAAGTTCGAGCCCAGAATCTGGGTGGAAGTGCTGGCACTGGCAATGGGAGTTTGTACTGCCCGGGTTACATTCTGAGCATCCGTGACGATTTCGATGCTGAACAGGTTGTCCAGTTCACTCGAGCCGTAGAGCTTGTTGGTAGTGGGGCTGTAGGCAATATCGGTGTAGTCGGCCGTAGCGGCGGTGCCGTTAGGCTGTACCAGCGGCAGCTCATCGTGGCTGGTAAGTACGGTGCTGAAGTCAGAAAGCTTCAGGCGAAACAGGGTATTCAGAAACTGGCCCGCGCTGTTTCGGGTCGTCAGGTACATATTACCCTGCTTGTCGATGGAGCCCGAGTTGTATTGGGCCAGCGGCAGGTTAGTCTTGCCCAGGTCACGAATACCGCCCCGACCAATACGGTAGAGGTGAATACCGGTCGTGGCATTCAGAAACGTGGCGTTGTTGTCGGCCGGATAGGTAATAGCATACAGGTAGCTATCCTGGGGGTTGTAGCCCAGGGCATTAACTACCACTCCCAGATTACCGGTGTTGTTGGTGCCGCCAAACGTAAATACGCTGGTGGAGTATGCAGCCGTGGAACGGTCTACAACGTACAGTGCGGAGTAAGCTGTGGCTCCGGTTCCGATCTGGCGAATCTGGTAGAAAGTACCGTCGCAAGAGAAGGCTGTGCCTTCAGACTGGGCTTGTGCCTTTTGCGGAGAAAGTGCCAACAAGAATAACAGCACAGCTGTTAAGCGTAAGACTGTTGTCATAGGAAAGTTTATAAAAAGAGCAGAGAAAATTCTAAAAAGTGTTGGTTTCTGTTCAGACACACTAACCAGTATGCAAACTTACTCTGTACAACTTAATTACCTCTAGTTTTTCGCCGAACATTTGCAGCCGCTCGCTGAATTGCGCTGGTTTTTGTCTGAGCATTTCTGGATCATTCCCTGGTTGACAGTGAAGACGCTCTTTAAAGAATCCAACTGCCTGGAAAGAGCTAAGCTGAAGTGTAGGAAGCCGGGCATCTCAACTCATATTCTGTAACGGTACAATTTCTGCCTTACCGCTGCCGGTAAGATTGTCATTTACCGATACGATTTGGATTGCAGAGTGGATTGCCCACCCCTGACAGATAGGGAAAAGGCCAGAAAACTTGTCCGTTTCCTGGCCCTCTAGCCTGCCGCCGTAGCTCTACAAATGGGTTAATAGACCCGCTGCCGACCGCTACGGTTCAGCAGCAGTTGTACATCGTGGTTGAAGCCTACTTCCTGCACCAGGTCTTCCAGGTTCAGGTGCAGGCGGTACTTCCAGAAGTGGGTTGGGTTGCTGGGCACGTTGATCTGCTCGTCGAGTGGGTTGGCCCGGCGCAAGTCCGAGTCCATAGCCAGCAGGTCCTGAAGCGGGAATACGGCCCACATAGCGGGTGAGTGCAGGTGTTGCAGCGTTATTTCACGGGCTACCCACGGCTCGCAGTGGTAGGGTGCACCCTCGCCCCAGTGGCCCAGGGTATTTTCGAAGAAGCGTTGGGTGCGGGTCGGGTCTTCTTCCCACCAGCCGCGCACGGTGCTCATGTCGTGGGAGCCAGGGCTGACGACAGACAGGTACGGCGCTGCGCCGGGGTGGCCGAATTCTGTTTTGGGGTCGGAGGGCATGCGCTGGATGTTGAGGCCTAGAATGCCCAGCGCTTTCATCACGCCCGGCACCGACTCGGGCACCATGCCCAGGTCTTCGCCACAGATGAGCATATTGGTGGCGTAACGCACGGCGGGTAGCTTCACCATGCCCTGCTCACGCCAGAAGTCCTCATGGCGACGGTAGAAAAAGTCGTTGTAGAGGTCGTGGAGGCGGTGGCGGGTATGCTCATCCAGCTCCCGGAACGAGTAGGTTTTGGGCAGCGTGATGCGCGGGTGGTAGAAGTCGGCCTGCTCGGCGGGCACAAACAGCACCTCGTTCACCAGCTTATACAGGCCCGTGCGCAGCCACACGTAGTGGTCGTGGTTGCTGGGCTCGGCGGCAATTTTGTGCTCGAATACTTCCTCAATCTGCCGCTGGGTGCGCAGGTGCTGTTTCAGGTGGAAGATGCCGTGGCTGGCTTCGTCCAGAAACTCGTTTTTCACCGCTTCGGCCTGCTCCTTAAAGATATCGGTCAGGATGTGCCAGCGGATATAAGGCTCACACAGGCGGCTGTGGTCGAACCAGCCGATGCGCTGCTCGATTTCGTGGCGGTGCAGGGGCAGGGCCGGCGAGAAGTGCCCGAGCAGACCTTCTACTGAGTGGCCAGGCATTTCCCAGATGCGGAAAAAGCCCAGAATATGGTCGATGCGCAGCGCGTCGAAGTAGCGTGAAAGGTGACTCATGCGCTGCTTCCACCAGGCGTAGCCGTCTTCGGCCATCCCCTCCCAGTTGTAGGTCGGGAAGCGCCAGTTCTGGCCCGTGGTCGAGAAGTCGTCCGGCGGGGCCCCGGCCTGCTGGTCCATGTGGTAGAGTTCGGGCTGGGTCCAGGCATCGGCCGAGTGGCGGTAGATACCGATGGGTAGGTCGCCTTTCATCACCACGCCGCTCTGGCGGGCATATTCCACGGCTTCGAGCAGCTGCTTGTCGAGGTGGAACTGGGTGAAGAAGTGCAGGCCGAACTCGTCGAAATCCGCCTGGTCTTCACTGGTGAGCTGCTCCAGATTCTGAGGCGTCTGAAACTCGGCGGGCCACTTGCTGAAGTCGGCCGTGCCAAACCGGTCCCGCAGGGCCGAGAAGGCTGCGTAGGGTACCAGCCAGCTTTGCTGCTCGGCCCGGAACTTCTGGAACTCGGGGTCGGCCAAGAATTTGGCCTTCTCCTGCTTATATAGGGTCTTGATGAACTGCCACTTGGCGTTCATCACCGGCTCGTAGTCCACAAAGTCGCGCTGGTTAAACTCGTCGCGCAACTTCTCCAGCTCCTGGCGGTCAGCAGCTTCCTGGAACTCGGCAATATCGTCCAGGTTGAGGTACTGCGGGTGCAGGGCAAACACCGAAATGGCCGCGTAGGGGTACGAATCGACCCAGGTATGGGTGGCGGTGGTATCGTTGATGGGCAGAATCTGCACCATCTTCAGCCCGGTGCTGGCGGCCCAGTCGATGAGCAGCTTCAGGTCGGGAAACTCCCCTACGCCCAAGCCGCGGCGGCTGCGCAGCGCGAATACCGGCAAGGCTACGCCCGCCCCGCGCCAGTGGCCGGTGGGGTAGCGGAAATGTTCATCGGCCCGCACCCGCAACGTTTTGCGGTCGGCTGAGGGCGAAATAACCCGGTCGTCGCCCGCCTCCAGATGCAGTATTTTCTTTTCCCGTGGGTCCCAGATGCCGTATTTATACTGCGTGGTGCGCTCAGGGTGCTCCAGGGCTACGTCGGCCGTCCAGGTTGGGTAGTCGGCGTCGGAGAGGACGACGGCCTTGCGGGCGTCCCAGGCGCCGAGGGCTGGGTCGGAGCCGAGCACGCAGAGCTGGTGGTCAGAATCGACGCGGGGGGCAGCCAGCTGGAAGCGCACCACCGAATCGGCGAGGCGGGCGGCGGGCTGAGCAGCTTTGGTGGCGGGCCGGGCCGGGCGGCGCATCAGGGCCTTGGTGAAGGCGGCGGTGTGCAGCTCGTTTTCGGGCTGAGCGGCGGCGCGCCAGTAGTCTTCGAGCACAATACGGCCAAACTGGCGGCCGTCGTAGCTTACCTGCCGGTTTTCGCCCCACTCCCAATCCTGGTTGCCGGTACGCTCATCCAGCAGAATGTACTTGTACTCTACCGTGCCGGCCGCTTCGTCGGGCAAGCTGATTTCCTGGCTCCAGGTACCGGAAGCAGGGTGATAGTGCAGGTTCAGGGCCTGAGCCAGGTTCCAGGAGCCCAGGGCGGGCTCGGAGCCGCACACCACCAGCCGCTGGCCCCAGGCAGTGTGGAATGGCAGGGTAAAACGTAGAATCATGGGAGGGTGGAAATCGAATTGGAGGCGAAAGATAATAGAGTGAAAGGGGAAGTTTTTACCGGCCGGCCCGAATTGATTAGTTGCGTAGTTAATTGCGGTATTTCAGAATTCTGCGGCGCAATATAAATGTCTGTAAATTAGTTTTTTATCCCTTGGTCGGGCTCGGGTGTAGGCGTGGTCGATTTTTACTGATTTGCATTATCATGGAAACGCTATGTTTTAGCGCGAAACCCCAGATGCCCCGAACGGCTTTATGGCCGGGCCAGGCCAACCTGCGGCCTTGGTTTTGCGTTTGGACACGCGTACCTCTTACTCCCGTTGCGCCATTAACTCTCTACCTACCTACGCCCGCCGCGCCCTTTACACCGTTTTGGGGCTTGTGGCCTTTGTGCTGCTGCTGGTAATCGGGGCAGTCGTGGCTTTGCAGTTTCCGGCTACCCAGGACTTCGTGGCCCGCAAGGCCGAAGGCTACCTGCGCGACAAGCTCGGCACGGAAGTGCGGATTGGAAAATTCCGTACCGACTTCCGCAATGCCATTTCCTTTGATAATGTGTATCTGGAAGACCAGCAGCGCGATACATTGCTGTCCGTTGGTCATCTGGGCCTGAATCTGGACTTGTGGGCTTTGACCAAATCCCAGATCAACGTGAAGTCGTTGGAGCTGAATGACGGTACGCTGCACATCAAGCGTACCGAGCCCGACAGCGTGTCGAACTACGACTTTATCGTGGCGGCCTTTACTTCTGGTGACACCACAACCACCGCGCCAGCCGACTCGACGGGCGGCTTCAAATACAACATCGGCGACCTGCACCTGTCCAATATCTACCTCACTTACCAGGACCAGGTTGACGGCAACGACATTAAAACCAAAGTCGGCGACCTAGCCGTGACGATGGATGAGGTGGACGTGGATCAGTCGATTTACCGGATTAATACGGCCGCGCTGAAAAACACCAGCATCGGGATAGTGCAAACCAAGGTGCCGCCGGACACGCCTTCCGAGCCACTAACGACCGTGTTTGGCCTCAACAGCGCCGCGCTGAATAACGTGAGTCTGACGTACCGCAACAACGTGGCCGCGCAGTTTATCAGCACCCGCATCGGTGAGGCGCAAGCTACGGCCGACAACATCGATTTGATCAAGTCGCGCATCGATTTGAACACCCTCACACTGCGCAACACCTCGGTGGCCTACGCCCAGAACGAGAATGTGCCGGTAGAGCAGCGTGTAGTCAACCCGGCCGAAGCAGTGCGGGATTTAAATGAGTCGGTGGAAAAAGCTACCGGCGCGTCTACCAGCTGGGTCGTTACGCTCAAGAAGTCTGACATCAGCGGGGTAGACGTGGCCTTCGACAACTTCGACGAGCCCAAGCAGCGCACCCGCGTGCCGGCCATGGACTACAATCACCTCAAATTCACGGATCTGGTGCTGAATACGGAGAATCTGTTTTACTCCGAGAATAGCACCACGGGCCGTATTGTGAATCTGGCGGGCAAGGAGAAGAGTGGCTTCCAAGTGCAGAGCGCCACGGCTGATGTGATTTTCGACTCGGTGCAGACCCGGCTGGATAACCTGGATTTGATAACGCCCCACACCCGCATCCGCCAGACGCTGGCCATGCGCTACAAGAGCCTCGACGCGCTGGCCGACACCAAGCAGCTGCCCAATCTGGGCATCGAGGGCGACCTGCGCAACGTGCGCCTCGGCTTCCGCGACATCCTCTACCTGGCCCCCGACCTGGCCGGTACGCCGCCGTTCAATACCGGTGCGAATCAGTCGGTGCTAGTGAGCGGCAAAGTAACCGGGCGTGTGGGTGATATGCGCATTCAGAATCTGGACTTTGTGGGCTTCCGCAATACGGTGGTAAAGGCCAGCGGCCGAATCGTGGGCTTGCCCGAAACCGACCGGCGCCTGTACACCGATCTGAACATCAAGCAATTTTCAACCTCGGATGCGGATTTGAAAAGCCTGCTGCCGAAAGGCACGATTCCGGCCGAATACCGCCTGCCAGCCCGCATGACAGTGGCCGGCACGTTTAAAGGCCGACCCACGGCCCAGATTTTCGACGCCAACCTGCGCGCTACTACCAGCTTCGGCAACGCCACGGCCAAGGTGGATATGGGGGCGGGCCCGAAAGGGCAGGAGCCGATTACGGCCACCTTTGCCACCCAGGGCCTCGACGTAGGCAAGTTTCTGCGCGACCCGACCATTGGCAAAATTACGGCCAACGGCCGCCTGAACGCGCGCGGCCTCGACCCGGCCCAGATGCGCGGCAAGCTGGTGGCTAACGTGCAGAGCGCCCAGTACAACGGCTACAACTACCGCGGCATTACGGCTAACGTGGACATTGACCGGCAGATTTACAAAGTGGATGCCCGCAGCAAGGACGACCCCAACCTGAACCTGGACCTGCTGGCTACCGTGAATCTGCGCGACGCCAACAACCCGACTTACACCGTAGACCGCCTCAATTTGCGCGGGGCCAACCTCACCGCCCTGGGCTTCTACACCGGCGGCGACCTGCGCATCCAGGGCGACCTGCAGGCCAACATCAGCGGCTCGGACCTGAACTCACTGAACGGCACGTTCTCGGGCCGCCGCCTCGTAATTGTGAAAGACAACCAGCCCTTTGCCCTCGACTCGCTCAGTGGCCGAATTCTGCAGCGACCGGGCCGCACTGAGGTTGACTTTGCCTCTAACGTGCTGGATGCCACGCTACGCGGCAACACCCGCCTGGGCGACATTGCCCTGGAGCTACAGCGCCACATCGACCGATATTTCGACCTGCCCGGGGTGCGCTACACGGCCTCTAGCACGTACCGGCAGTTTACCTTCGATGCCAACCTGAAAGACCCGAAAATTGCCACTCAGCTGGTACCGGGCCTCAAGCAGATTTCGCCCTTCAAGCTGACCGGCAGCTACGACAGCCGCGCCGCCAACCTGACGTTGAACAGCCGCATTCCGCTGATTCGCTACGATGCCTACACCCTGGATTCGTTGCGGCTCAACGTGTCGTCGGATGCGCAGAAGCTGGACTACGCCGTGCGGCTGCGACAGGCTAGCCAGGACACTTCCTTGCGTCTGCCCAACCCCAGTCTGGTGGGCAGCATTGCCAACAATAAGATTGGTACCAACCTGCGCATTGCCGAGTCGGACAGTGCCCAGCTGCTGAATGTGGCCGGGGTGCTGCAGGTCTTCAACCAGGGAGATGCCTACGCCTTCAGCTTTGGGCCAAACCTAGTGCTGAACAATGAGAAATGGAACGTGGAGCCCAACAACGAGGTGCGCTACACCACGGCTACCGGCGCTATTCTGGCCCAGAACGTACGCCTGAGTCAGGGCAACCAGGTGCTGGCTTTGCAAACCCTGCCCGGTGCCCAATACCCGCTACAGGCTACCATTACCAACTTCGACCTGAACGGCCTGGCCAAAGCCGGCGGCATGCCCGACTCGATGGTGGCCGGCACGCTCAACGGGCAGGCCGTGGCCTTCAGCATCGGCAAGCCCAAGCAGGCCTTCACCGCCGATTTGGCTTTGACCAACTTCGCCTACAACAAGTCGTTGCTGGGCGACGTGACGCTGAAAGCCACCAACCCCACGCCTAACCGCTACGACGTGGACGCCCGCCTGACCAACGCCTCGGGTACCGATGTGCGGGCCGTGGGCTACTACCTGGCCACGCCGCCCGACCCGATTCAGTTTGCCATTACCGTTAACCGCCTCGACATTAAAACCGCGGAGCCGTTCTCGGCCGGCCAGCTGCGCGAATCGACGGGCGGACTGACCGGCAATCTGAACGTGACGGGCACGGCCAGCCGGCCGCTTATTCAGGGGGCTCTAACCACGACGGCCGATGCGGGCTTCACCGTGAGTCAGTTGGGTGCGCCCTACCGCGTGCCGAGCCAGACGGTGAACTTCGGGGCCCAGGGCCTCACTTTCGACAACTTCACGGTGATTGACTCGCTGGGCAACAAGGCCGTGGTGGCCGGCACGGTATTCACCCGCAACTACGTGGATGACTACCGCTTCAATCTGAATGTGACGACCGATAAATTTCTGGCCGTGCAAAGCTCCCAGCAGGATAACCCGCTGTTCTGGGGCAAGCTGGTGGTCGATTCGGATACCCGGATTTCGGGTAATATGACCCTGCCCGTGGTGCGTACCCGGGCCGTGGTAGCCGAGGGCTCCGACCTGAAAGTAGCGGTGCCAAACGACGAGGCTGGTCTGGTAAATGGCGAAGGCATCGTGCAGTTTATCGACAAAAGCGCGCCTATCGATACTATGCTGGCCCGGCAACTAGCCCTTGATTCGGTGAAAACCGCCCCCGGCTACGACATATCGGCCGTCGTAACCGTGAATGACAACACGCCCTTCACTATCATCATCGACCAGGCCAGTGGCGACAACCTGCAGGTGCGGGCCGCCGGCACGCTCCGCACCGCCATCGACCCCAGCGGCACCATCACGCTCAGCGGCCGCCTCGATGTGACGGAGGGCAAATACGCTTTGTCGCTCTACGACTTGGCTTCCCGCGAATTTGCCATTGGCCCCGGCAGCTCCATTGTCTGGACCGGGGACCCGTACAATGCCCAGCTCAACGTGGCCGCTATTTATAACGTGAAAGCGCCGCCAGCCGAGCTGCTGGCCGCCCAGGGCCTGGCCGACGAAACCCTGCAAGCCGTGGGCCGCAACCAGCTGCCGTTCCAGGTGTATCTGAACGTGACCGGGGAGCTGCTCAAGCCCACCATTGGTTTCGATATCAAGCTGCCCGAAAGCGCCCGGAGTGAGCTGCGCGGCCCCATTGAGGCCCGCCTAGCCCAGCTACGCCAGCCTAGCGAAACCACTGAGCTAAACAAGCAGGTATTCTCGTTGCTGGTGCTGAACCGGTTTATGTCGCAGGATCCGTTTAAGTCGAGCGGGGGCAACATTGTGGCCGACCAGCTGCGGGGCTCAGCCAGCCAAGTGCTTACCCAGCAGCTCAACAACCTGACGGGCAGCTACCTGTCGAACCTGGGCGTGGAGCTGGGTGTGAATTCCTATGCCGACTACTCTTCGGGCGCCGAGAAAACCCGCACCGACCTGAACGTGGCCGTGCGTCGCCAGCTGCTCAACAACCGCTTGACCGTGCGCCTCGGTACCGACGTGCCGTTGGGTGGTGGCAACCAGGCCTCAACCGGCCAAAACAGCGGCGGTGTGAGCAGCTTTGCCGGCGACGTGAGCGTGGAATACAACGTGCTGGCCAACGGCCGGATTCGCCTGCGGGCTTTCCGCAACAACGCCTACGGCGACATCGACGGCCAGTTTGTGCGCACTGGGGCCTCGCTCATCTTCCAACGCGACTACCGCGACCTGGCCGACCTTTTCAAGGGCATCGACGACGTGGTGAAGGAGGAAGTGAAGCAAGAGCGTCGCCAGCGCCGGCAGGAGAAGAAAGCTGCTCCCGACTCGACCCAGACGCCCGGCGCCGTAACGCGCCGCGACTCGGTACGGGCCCAGCCCCAAACCACCACCAGCCGCTAATTTTTCGTTTTTACGCCGTTTTCATCTAGTTCCGTTCTGTGTCAGTAGCTCGCCGTTCTTCCGTTGTTTCCGTTTCGTGGCCGCGCCTCCTGGCCGTGGCAGCCGGGCTGCTGGCCAGTGGCTGCTCGGGTACGAAATTCATTCCCGAAGGTGCGAAGCTTTACACCGGCGGTGCCGTAAAGGTGCAGTCCGACAGCCCGATTCCCAACGAGGCCGCGCTGAATACTGAGCTGACGGCCGTAATTGCTCCCAAGCCCAACGCCTCCATTCTGGGGCTGCGGCCCAAGCTGTATTTCTGGCACATGGGCGAGGGCAAAACCAAAGGCCTGGGCCATTGGCTGGCCAATAAGTATGGCGAGAAGCCCGTGCTCCTGAGCCAGGTAGACACCCAGAAGGTAAAAAGCCTGATGGTAAACCGCCTCAACAACAACGGCTACTTCAAGCCTACGGTAAGCAGCAAGGTGGAGGTGAAGGGCGCCACGGCCAAAGTCGATTACACCGCCAAGGTTGGCAAGCCCTACACCATTAAGGAAATTCACTTTCCGGAGCGCGACACGCTGGTTGACCGCGCCATTCGGGCCACCGAGTCGGCCTCGCTGCTCAAAGTGGGTGACCCGTACAACCTGCAGACCTTCATCAACGAGCGAGCCCGCATCGACGGGGTGCTCAAAAACCAGGGCTACTATTACTTCACGCCCGATTACCTGCTGTTCCAGGTCGACAGTACGCTCGACAACCAGGTAAACGTGTTTCTGAAGGTGAAAGGCACGATTCCGCCCCGTGCGGCCAAGCCCTACGTGCTCAACAATGTGACGCTGAACACCAGCTACAACCTCTCGGACACCACCCAGAACCAGAAGCCGGTTATCTATCAGAAGTACCGCTACTTCCCCGACGAGAAGGTATTCAAGGCCAGCGCCATTACCAACGCCACGTTCCTGTTTCCCGACAGCGTGTACCGCCGCCGCCGCTCCGACCAGACCCTGAGCCGCCTGATGAGCCTGGGCACGTTCAAGTTCGTGGATATGCGCTTTAGGCCCGCCCGCGCCAAGGCTGATTCGGCCGGCTATGGCTTCCTGAACTCCTTTATCCGGATGACCCAGGTGCCCAAGCAGTCGTTGCGGGCCGAGGTGCTGCTCGTGAGCAAGTCGAATGGCTTCACGGGGCCGGGTTTTCAGGTGCAGTACCGCAACCGCTCGGCGCTGCGCGGGGCCGAGCAACTGCTGGTAAACCTGACCGGAACCTTCGAAAACCAAACCCAGTCGAATACCAACACCATTGGCGTTACCAGCTATGAGATTGGGGTAGATGCCCAATTGGTAGTGCCGCGCCTACTCACGCCACCCTTCGACATCCAGCTGCGCAACTCCGACTTCCAACCGCGCACCAGCTTTGGGGCCGGCTACCGCTACGTGCAGCGGGTAGGCGCTTTTCAGGAAGATGTAGTGAGCCTGAACTACGGCTACACCTGGAAAACCAAGCTTACCAATGAGCAGGAGCTGCGCCCTATCGACCTGCAATATATCCGGTTGGGCACCACCAGTCCCGAGTTCGACCAATTGCTTGTTGACCGGCCGTTTCTGGCCAACAGTTTCCGCCAGCAGTTTATTCTGGGCAGCAGCTACCGCTATACCTACAACCAGCAGGCTCTGGAACAGCGCCGCAACCAGATTTACTTTAGCGGTGGCATCGAAGGCTCGGGCAACCTGGCTTACCTGGCCAGTAACCTGGCTGGCCGCGAAAAGACAACCAACCCAGCCGATAACAGCCAGGCATACACGTTTTTTAAGCAGGAATTCTCGCAGTACACCAAGGTTGACCTGGAGTTTCGCAACTACTTCCGGATTTCCCCCGACCCCACCAGCGGCAACAAGATTGCCACCCGCGTGCTTATTGGGGCTGGTATTCCCTACCTCAATTCTAAAGTGCTGCCTTACCTGAAACAGTACGGTATCGGTGGGCCCAACAGCGTGCGGGCTTTTGCCGCCCGGGGTGTGGGGCCAGGCTCTTACCGTCCCACTACCTCGCGCGAAACGTCCACGCAGTTCTACGACCAGGTAGGCGACGTGCGGCTCGAAGCCAACGCCGAATACCGCCAGGATCTGTTTCCTTACGTGAAAGGTGCCTTGTTTGTAGATGCTGGCAACATCTGGCTAGTAAACCCTGACGACAAGCGCCCCGGTGGCCAGTTTGACCCCAAAAGCTTTATGAAGCAACTCGCCGTGGGCGCCGGTGCCGGTATCCGCATCGATGTGCAGTTCTTCGTCATCCGTTTCGATATGGCTTACCCATTGCGCTACCCTTACGACACGGGCGAAGTACGGGACCCAGTAACCGGCGACAAGCTGGCCGACGCGGTAAAGTCGTCGCCCCGCCTCAATATTGCTATTGGCTATCCTTTCTAAGTAGCGTTGCCAGCGGCTAAGCGTTGGTGGAAAGCCAGAACTTCTTCCGGCTGAAAGTTGCCCAGCTCTAGTGTGCCGCCCCCGCTGAGTGGCTGTTGTATTGCAAGCACTTCGTGGTCGGCCAGTTGGCCGCCGCTTTGCCGGAAGGCCGTGTATACAGCATCATCCAGAAAGCCCGGCAGCTGATTCTCCGGGAGCCAGTCGCTGAGCAGGCTGGCAAAATCCAGGCCCTCGTACTTGGTGTAGGTGCCCTGCCACGGGTCGAGCAGGCCGATGGGCGCGTCGGTGCCTTCCTCGGTGGTGCTTTCGGCTACCAGCAACGCCCCGTAGGCATTGCGCCCAATAACGGTGCGCTCTACATCGGCAGCCATTATTCCGTTCCAGACTTCCAGTATTGGGTTTAGTTGGGGCAGCTCGGCGCCGAACAGGTACAGAAATCGGTTGCGGTACCAGCCCGCGCCTACCTCGTCGTACATCATCCGCCACAGGCTTTTGTCAAACTTATCGGCGAAGAAGTCACCGGGCGGCACCGCGGGTTCCGGGCGGCCGAAGTGGTGCGTGAAGACGGATATTTCGGAATCGGCAGACATAGCGGCAAGGTGTAGAAGGCAAAGCACAAGATTACGAAGAAAGGCTGCTTCCAGTGGTATGACTGCGCTCAAATCGTGGCCGTTATGGTTTCGCCTCAGCAAGGCAATAGAAGGTAAACTGGCGCTTTTACCCAAAGCAGCAGAAGCAAAAAGGCTGTGACGTAATGCACAGCCCTCTTTTATGGAGGTCACCAGAATTTATTTCACTTACCAGCTTCTGGGCGGCATTGCGCACCACTTACAGACTAGCCGCCAGCCCGCGCAGGTCCAGCGCGGGGCATCGTCTGTTCAATGATGTTGGCAGAATAATGCTGCTCTGCCAGGGCTAGCCGGGCAGCGAAACGGTGAAGGTGGCGCCCTCGTCGGGCTGGCTGTGCACCGTGATGGTGCCACCCGCATTTTCGACCAGGCGCTTCACCGTGTACAACCCCACGCCAGAGCCTTCGACGTGGGTGTGCAGGCGGCGAAACAGGCGGAAAAGCTTACCCTGTTGGTCGAGGCTCAACCCCAGGCCGTTGTCCTGCACGGTCAGCACCACGCGGGTGTCGGTGCGGTAGCAGCGCAGCTCCACGATGGGCAGCCGGTCGGCGGCACAGTACTTTACGGCATTGCTGAGTAGGTTATACACGATGCTGCGCAGGTTTTTGGGCGCAAACTGCACCCACAAGCCCGGCTCTACCACCACGGTCAGGCGGGCCTGGGCGGCAGCCAGTAACGGGTCCAGGTCAAGCCGCACATCTTCCACCAGCGCGGCCACGTCCACTATTTCGGGGCCGGTGGCATCGGAGTGCTGCAGCTGAGTAATGTTAGTCAGGTGCCCGATAGTTTGCTGAAAACGCGCTACCGAATCCCGCATCAGGTTCAAAATGTGCGGCACCATTGTGGTGCGCAAGGCTTCGGCGGGCAGTTGCTCCCGCAGAGCCGTTAGGAGCCCTTCGATATTGCTGATGGGGGCCTTCAGGTCGTGGGAAGCGGTATAGACGAAGGTGTCGAGGTCGGCGTTGGTGCGGGAAAGGCGGTTGTTGGTGTCGCTCAGTTCTTCGTTGGTGGCCTGCATTTCCTCGTTGATGGCCGCCAGCTCCTCATTCAGCGCCTGCACCCGCTCACTGGCCACCACCTGGTCCGTAATATCGGTGACGAGGGTATAAAAGCCCAGCACTTGCCCGTGCTGCACATCGGGAATGTAGTTGGTGTGAATGTGCTTCACAAACCCCTCGCGGTAGGGCATACGGGCCGTAAACTCCAGCTGCTCACCAGCCAGGGCCCGGTCCATGTAGCCTTGAGCAGCGGCGTAGGCCTTTTCGCCCACCACCTCGCGCACCGGACGGCCCAGCAGTTTCTCTGGTACCTGGCCGAACCAGCTTTCGTAGGCGCGGTTGGCAAACCGGTAGCGCCGCTCCCGGTCGAGGTAGCCGATGAGCACGGGCAGCGCATCGGTGAGCAGACGCAACTGCCCGGCGGTGGCTTCGCTGTGCTGGCGGGCCATTACCTGCCCGGTTACATCGAAGGCGAAGATGGACACGCCCACGATACGGTCATCTTCGCGGTAGGCCTGGTAAGTGAAGTTGAAATACACGGGGCGCGGCCGCCCATCGGGCCACGTTAGCTCGAAGGGTATTTCGGGGCTAGTGTGGGTTTTACCCGTCTGGTACACTTCATCGAGCAGGGCAATCAGGCCCTGGTCTACGGCTTCGGGCTGGGTTTCGGCCAGGGTGTGGCCACGCCGGGAGCGGCCGGGAAACAGCTGGTCGTAGGCCGGGTTGAAGTACTCAATGCGGTGGGCCGGCTCCCGAAGCAGAATAATGGCGGTGGGCGCCTGCTCGAATACCTGGTACAGATCTTCGCGCTCCTGCGCCCGGTGCTGGGCTGTGGCCAGCAGATGGGCCTGTAGCTGCTCTACCTGGCGGCGGGCCTGCACCTTCTCGGTTACATCCACGATAAAGGCCAGAATGCCCTGGATCTGCCGGTTTTCGTCGAAGAGCGGCTGATACACGAAATCCAGAAAGTGCTGCTTTGTCTGGCCCGCGTGGTCGTCGTGCAGCAGCACGGGCGTGTCGGCCCCCACAAACGGCACACCGGTGGCGTACACCTGGTCGAGCAGTTCGATAAAGCCCTGCTCTACTACTTCCGGCAGAACTTCCGCCGCCGTGAGCCCTAGCTGGGCCCGGCCCGTGGTCAGGGCCAGGTATTGGTCGTTGAAGAAGGAAAAATGGTGCTCGGGACCGGCCAGTGTGGCAATGGAGGCTGGTACCTGGCCCAGAATCTGGCGCAGCAGGCCCTGCTGCACCCGCAGTTGCTCGCGCTGGTGCTCGGCTTCCAGCAGAGCGGTTTGGGCTTCGTGGGTGCGCTGCGCCACCCGTGCTTCCAAGTCCTGGTTGAGGGCGGCCAGCTCGGCATTCGTATGGTCTAGGGCCGTGTTTAGGGCAGCCAGCTGCCGGGCGCTTTCTTCCACCGCCCGGCGGGCCTGTACCTGGGGTGTTACCTCGTAGGCAAACACTAGAATACCGTCGATGGCCCCGCGCAGGTCACGGCGGGCCTGGTAGATGAAGTTGTAGTAACGCTTCTCCAGCTCGGCCGGACTGGCATTGTCGTGGTCGAGCTGCACGAGCATCTCGGTGGCGTAAAACGTTTCGCCGGTGCGGTACACGCTGTCGAGCAGCTCGAAGATGGGCTGACCCCTGAGCTCAGGCATGGCTTCGGCAATAGGCTTGCCCAGCAAGGGCCGCTCACCTACCAAAGCCTGATACGGGCCATTTACAAACTGAAAGCGGTGCTCGGGCCCGTCGAAGATGCAGATCATGGCCGGGGCTTGCAGCAGCACGTTGTGCAGCTGGGCCCGCTGCAGCTCGGCCTCGGCCCGAGCCTGCTGCTCCCGCGCCTGGCTTACGCGCAGGGCTTCCTCCACGGCGGTGCGCGACTGGTCGTTGGTATCGGTGAAGCTGACGACCAGCAGCGGGCCGTGGCGCTGGGCTACGAGGTAGAAATAGCCGTCGAGGCCGTCGTGCTGGTAGTTGAACTGCTGGCGCGCCACCTCACCCGATAGGAAAGCAGCTTTGTAGAAGTCGAATATACCCATGGTCAGGGCAGCCGGGTACAGCGTCAGAAACGACTCGGCGGGCTGGGCCGGCAACTCCAGCATCTGCTGGGCGGCCGGGTTCAGGCGCACATATGCCAGGTCAATAATATCGGCTTCGGGCGCAGAAAACACCGGCCGAAACAGGATAACGCCCGACAGGGAAATCGTAAGCAGCACCTGTAGCAGCTCCTCGGAAGGAGCCACGTCGGCTGGCAGCACCGCACCCAAGGGAGTTGACATAGGACAAAAGTATACAGCAGTAGTAAGACCTCCACAAGGTACGACTTACGGCCCAGCGCCGCGCGGCCGAAGCGCAATTCGGAACGGGCCAGCCATGCTGAATGCAGGGGCGTGGCCACAAAAAACGGCGGGCGGCCACCAAGGCCGCCCGCCGCTCAGGCTGCAAACGAAGTCTGTTCTAAGCCAATTCCCGGGCCTGCACCCGCGTCTCCAGCTCCTTGCGGGTGGCGTTGGCGGTTTTGGTGGGCACCACCGTTACCACCACGTACTTCGAGGTGGGCGTGTTGCTGGTTTTGGCCACGCTGGCCACGGGCACCAACGGGTTGGCTTCGGGGAAGTAGGCCGCCACGTTGCCCCGGGGAATATCATAGGGCACGGCAATGAACTTCTCCACCGTGCGCGTGTCGCCCTTGAAATGGCTGGTAATGTCGATAAGGTCTTTGGCGTTGATGCTGCGGTCGGCCATGTCGCGGCGGTTCATAAATAGCACCCGCCGCTCGCCAAACACGCCCCGGTACCGGTCGTTGTAATCGTAGATGGTGGTGTTGAACTGGTCGTGGCTGCGCACGGTCATCAGCACCAGCTGGTCGGGCTCCAGGGTGTACTTCTCCAGCTCGGTGGTGCTGAAGTTGGCCTTCCCGTTCTTGGTCGTGAATTTCCGCTCCCGGGGGCCGTTGGGCAGGTAGAACCCGCCGGGCCGCCGCAGCTTCTCGTTGAAGTTCTCGAAGCCCGGAATAACCCGGCTGATATGGTCCCGGATAACGTCGTAGTTTTCCGTCATGGCCACCCAGTCGGCAATGTCGATTTTGCTGCCCAGCGTGGCAATGGCCACCCCGCAGAGAATGGCGACTTCGCTCATCATCTGGCCTGGCAGCGGCACCAGCACGCCCTTGTTCTGGCTTACTACGCCCATCGAATTCTCGCAGGAAGTCATCTGGTGGCCGCTTTTCTGCATGTCCACGTCGGCGTGGGTGAAGCAGGGCAGCAGCAGACTGGTTTCGCCGGTGGTCAGGTGGCCGCGGTTAAGCTTAGTACCCACAAACACGGTCAGCTTCTGCTTGCGCATGCCTTCGGCAATAACTTCGGTATCAGGGCCAGCCGCCAGCAGGTTGCCGCCCAGGCCGAAGTACACCTTGGTTTTACCCTTGTACATGGCCTTAATGGCTTCTACCGTATCAAGGCCGTGCTCGTAGGGCGGCTGGAAATTGAACTCCTTGCCCAGCGCGTCCTGAAACTCCTTGGTGGGCTGCTCCCACACGCCCATCGTCCGGTCGCCCTGCACGTTGGAGTGGCCCCGCACGGGGCAGGTGCCCGCGCCGGCCTTGCCGATGGCGCCCTTCATCAGGTGCAGATTCACGATTTCCTGGATGGTTTGCACGCCCTGGCGCTGCTGCGTGACGCCCATGGCCCAGCAGGTAATAATCTTCTGCTTGCGGGCCAGCATATTGGCCGCTTCCAGCAGCTGGGCCCGCGAAATGCCGCTGATTTCCTCGATGTCCTCCCAGCTCGTGTTGCGGATATTCTGCTCAAACGACTCGAAGCCGGTGGTATACTTATCAATAAACGGCCGGTCGACGACCAAACCTGGGTTCAGGTCTTCGGCCTCGAAGAGATGCTTCATAATACCGCGCAGCAGGGCCATGTCGCCATCCACGCGCACCTGCAGAAACAGGTCGGTTATCTGGGTTCCGTCGCCCATCAAAGCGCCCAGGGCTTTGAGTGGGTTCATAAAATCCTGGGGATTCTTGAAGGCTACCAGGCCAGCTTCCAGCAGCGGATTGATGGCAATGATTTTGGCTCCGTTGCGCTTGGCCTTCTGCAAAGCCGTGAGCATGCGCGGGTGGTTGGTGCCCGGGTTCTGGCCAATAATGAGGATTACTTCGGCCTCGTGAATGTCGTTGAGCGTTACCGAGCCTTTGCCCAAACCCAGCGTGGGGCTCAGGGCTGCGCCGCTGCTTTCGTGGCACATATTCGAGCAGTCGGGCAGGTTATTGGTGCCGAGCAGCTTGGCAAACAGCTGGAACAGAAACGCTGGCTCATTCGGCACCTTGCCCGAGGTGTAGAACAGCGCCTCGTTGGGCGAATCCAGGGCGTTGAGGTGGTCAGCAATGATTTTAAACGCCTCGGGCCACTCAATGGGCGAGTAGTGGTTGTCGCCGGGGCGCTTCACCAGCGGATGGGTAAGGCGGCCGGCGTTGTTCTGGTCCCGGTCGGTCATCTTCGACAGCTCGGCCAGGCTATAGCGGGCAAAAAACTCGGGGCCAGCGGCTTTGTCGTCGGCATCGGAAGCGGTGGCCTTGGCGCCGTTTTCGCAGAACTCGGCCACCGAGCGGTGGTCGTCGGGGTCGGGCCAGGCACAGCTGGAGCAGTCGAAGCCGTCTTTCTGGTTCATGCTCAGCAGCCCGCGCGTGCCCCGACTCAGGCCGCCTTCGCTCCAGCTAAACTCCATCGACTTGATGACGGCCGTAACGCCGGCGGCTACTTTCTGCTGTTCTTCCAGGCGCAGCCCGGTGAGGCCCTCGGGCGGCTGGGCCAGAATGGGGTGCTTGTACTTGGCATTCACTACGTCGGGGGCTTGGATGGTACTTTCGTCGCGCTCGGCCTGAGGGTCGGGGCGGTAGTGGTCGGGGGCCGGAGCGGTGCCCTGGCTGGGCCGCTCACCGCTTTTAGGGGCGTTTTCGGCTTTCTGCTCCTGGGGCTTGCCGGCCTGGCCGGGGTCTGACTTCGGGGACTCTTCCATGGTTGTGGGGTTCGGCAGCAGAGTGGGTTCGGAGGTAATACGGCGCGCGGGGCCCGTTAGTGGCGACAGTCCAGGTCCTTTTCAACCAGAATACGCAGCGCCTGGTTTTCGGCTACCGCCACCGAGGCCGAAAGCCCGTTCTGCTCAGTCGTTAGCCAGGCCGTAGCCGCCGCCGCCGGCACCAGCACCGTGAGGCTGCCTGCCGCGTAGCTGAATTGGAATTCCGCCGCGTCGACTTGTTCCAGGGCGTAAGTCAGCCGGTCGGTGGGCAGTGGCCCCAGCCGCACCACCGATTCGAGGCGGCCGGCGGCGGTAAACTGCGCTACTTCCGCTGCCGAGAGGCGCAGGCGCAGGGAGTTGTCTTCAATTCGAAGCTTCATTTCTGAGAGGTTTGGTAGGGACGTCATGGCGACCAGCGGGAGACATCTCGCGTGCCATGGTAAGTAGATTACTCCGGCAACCTCAGCCCGCGAGATTGGCTACGCCTTCCTTCGGTTCCTCGGCAAGCTCGGAATGACGTTCTTTTAAATGACGGGTTTTTATAAGCATCATACCCGAATACGCCACGCGCCGCAGTAAATATTGTAGCGCTGCTGGCGCACGAAGCCCAGCAGCGTCATGCCAAAGTCGTGGGCGGCGCGCACGGCCAGGCTGCTGGGGGCACCCACGGCGGCCAGCACCGGAATGCCCGCCACGGCCGCCTTTTGCACCAACTCAAACGAAGCCCGCCCGCTTACGAGCAGCACTACGTTGTGCAGCGGCAGCCACTCGTGCAGCAGCGCCGCCCCAATTACCTTGTCCAGCGCATTGTGCCGACCCACATCTTCGCGCAGCAGCAGCAGCTCGCCGGTGGGCGAAAACAGGGCCGCTGCGTGCAGGCCGCCGGTTTGCTCAAACAACGCCTGAGCCGCCCGCTGCCGCTCCGGTAGCTCGTGAATAATGGCCGCTTCCACGTACGGCCCGTCGGTGGGCAGCACCGGGCAGGAGGCGGCATGCACCGCGTCGATGCTGGTTTTGCCGCACACCCCGCAGCTGCTGCTGGTATAGAAATGCCGTTCCAGGCGGGGCAGGGCCACGGCTACGGTTTCGGCCAGCTCGGCCCGCACCACGTTTTCGCGCTCCTCGTCCTTGGTCACGTCGGGGCAGTAGCGGATGCCGGCCAGCGCGGCGCGGCTGTGAATGATGCCTTCGGTAAGCAGAAAGCCAGCGGCCAGCTCCATATCGTGGCCGGGTGTGCGCATGGTAATGGCCAGGGTGCGGTGCTCGCGCTGCCCGGCCGGCCCGTAGCCCAGCCGGATTTCCAGCGGCTCCTCGGCCGCCACCACGTCGGAGGCTTCGGTGGCCTGCGTGCCCGCCACGCGCTGTACCGTGCAGTAGTCGTAGCTGGTGGGGGGCAGAAAAACGGGCGGGGTGGGCATTGGTGGGTTGTTAATTGTTAACTGTTGGATGATAACACTGCCCCGCGGATACGTACTTGCCCCGGAATAGGAGAATAACTTTCGGTTTGCCCGTAAGTTTGGAAAGCAACCTCCGATATGCCGTATGCCAGGGCCAGATACTGCGGCCCTGCTACCGATGCTGTCATAAAATTCAACCATCAGCCTTCAACATTCCTGTAATGCTTACTCCCGACGAACGCCAACGCTACCAGCGCCATCTGCAGCTGCCCGAAATAGGGGAGGCCGGGCAGGAAAAGCTGAAAGCCGCCCGGGTGCTGGTAGTGGGTGCCGGCGGCCTGGGCTGCCCGGTGCTGCAATACCTGGCTGCCGCCGGCGTGGGCACCCTGGGCATTGCCGACGGCGACCAGGTGGAAATGAGCAACCTGCAGCGCCAGATTCTGTTTGGGCCGGCCGAGCTGGGCCAGAACAAAGCCGAAGCCGCCGCCCGCGCCGTGCAGCGCCTCAACCCGCTGGTGCAATGCGAAGTAACGCCCCGCCGCGTAGATGTGGCCGCCGTGCGCGAGCTGGTAGCCCGCTACGATGTGGTGGTGGATGGGTCCGACAACTTCCCGACCCGCTACTTGCTCAACGACGCCTGCGTGAGCCTGAACAAGCCCCTGATTTCGGGTGCCATCTACAAGTTCGAGGGCCAGGTTTCGGTATTCAACTACCAGGGCGGACCCACGTACCGGTGCTTGTTTCCGCAGCCGCCCTCGGCCGCCGAAGCACCCAACTGCTCGGTTATCGGGGTGCTGGGCGTGCTGCCGGGGCTGGTGGGCTGTGCCCAGGCTACGGAGGTACTCAAAGTCATTCTGAGCCTCGGCGACGTGCTCAGCGGCCGACTCTGGCTTTTCGACGCCCTCTCGTTTCAGACCCGTACACTACGCTTTGCCCGCCAGCCCGAGCGGGCCGCCATCAACCTCGATACCGCCGACGCGGCCGACTACGCCGAGCTGTGCCAGTCGGCCGTAGCGGCTATTTCGCCCCAGGAGCTACAGAAGCAGTTAACGTCCGAAGTGCCGCCGTTTCTGCTCGACGTGCGCGAGTTGTCCGAATACGAAGCGGGCCACCTGGCTGGCGCTTCCCTTATTCCGCTGAGCAGCCTGAGCCAGCACATCAACGAGTTGCCGCACCACCATCCCATCGTAGTGTATTGCCGCAGCGGCCGGCGCAGTGCCCTGGCCATTCAGGAGCTGCAGCAGCAGCACGGCTTCGATAACCTGCTGAACCTGAGTGGCGGTATCCAGTCCTGGGCCGAAAAGGTCGACCCGGCTATGCCCGTGGGGTAGAGGAAGTAGCGTGAGCTGGGTAGTTCGCGCATCGGAACGATAATCGTTCAGCCACGCGAACTACCCAGTTCGCGCTACAAGAAATTTTAGCTCGACTTGCTTTGCCTTCCGTTCACCTGCCTTCCAACATTCAACCCGCTACGCCTGCCCGCCGCATCCGCTTCGACCGGAACGAGCTGGCCGGGGCTTTCGGGGACTTGGGCACCGATCTGCCGCTGCTCATCGGCGTCATTGCGGCCTCCGGCGTCGATAGTGCCGGGCTGCTCATCGTGTTTGGGCTGCTCCAGATGTTTTCGGGCTTCTGGTACGGTATGCCCATGCCGGTGCAGCCACTCAAGGCCTTTGCCGCCCTGGTTATTGCCCAGAAAATTCCCGGCCGTATCATCTTCGGCGGCGGACTGGCTATTGGGGTAAGCATGCTGGTACTGTCCGTCACGGGCCTCATTGATGCCCTGGCCCGGCTCATTCCCAAGCCCGTGGTGCGCGGCATTCAGTTTGGGTTGGCGTTGCAGCTGGCTACGCTGGCTTTGAAAGAATACGTGCCCGCCGATGGCGCCCCCGGCTACGCCCTGGCCGCCGCCGCGTTTGTCGTCACGGTGCTGCTGCTCGGCAACCGCCGCTGGCCGGCCTCGCTGCTGGTTATCCTGCTGGGAATCGTTTACGCGCTGGTTTTCAAGCTTGACCTGGCTACCGCCCAAAAGGCCATTGGCCTGCACCTACCCAGCTGGCACGTACCGCAGCGCGCCGACATCCTCACCGGGGCCCTATTGCTGGCCCTGCCCCAGATTCCATTGTCGCTCGGCAACTCCATTCTGGCCACCCGCCAGGTCATTCACGACCACTACCCCGAAAAGCAGGTCACGGTGCGCCAGATCAGCTTTACTTACGGACTCATGAATGTAGTAGCGCCGTTTTTCGGGGGCTTTCCGGTATGCCACGGCTCGGGCGGTATGGTAGGGCACTACGCGTTTGGGGCCCGCACCGGCGGCTCGGTTATTCTCTACGGCGGCTTGTTCCTGGTGCTCGGCCTGTTTTTCAGCCAGGGCTTTGCCGACATCGTCCAGATTTTCCCCCTCCCCATTCTGGGCGTGCTGCTGCTCTTCGAAGCCCTCACCCTGGCCACGCTCCTGCGTGACCTGACCACGAGTAAAGCCGACCTGACGGTGGCCTTGCTCGTGGGCGTGCTGTGCAGCGGCCTGCCCTACGGCTATCTGGTGGGCCTGGTAGTGGGCACGGCCGTGTACTACGCCATGCGCCGCGGCTGGGTGGGCTTGGGGAAGTAAGCGGCGGGCTGCAATGCAGTAGTAGCGGAGCCTCAAAACAAATGTTTCCGAACTCTGCTACTGTTGCGGAGCCCGAAAACGAATATTTATAAGCTCTGGAACAGTTGCGGAGAACAAAAACGAATGTTTCCGAGCTCCGCACCAGTAGCACTGACTAAAAACGAATATTTCTGAGCGTTGCTACAATAGCTGAGCTCAAAAACATTCGTTTTTAGTCAGTGCTACTAGTAGGGCTACCTATTCCTTGCCGCGCTCCAGCACTTCGTCGATCAAGCCGTACTCCTTCGCCTCGTCGGCGCGCATCCAGTAGTCACGGTCCGAGTCGTCGTGGATCTGCTGGTAGGTCTTGCCGGTGCGGTCGGCGTAAATCTGGTAGAGCTCCTGGCGCAGCTTCACCACTTCCCGGGCCGTTATTTCAATATCGGCCGAGGGGCCCTGCACGCCGCCCGAGGGCTGGTGAATCATGACGCGGGCGTGGGGCAGGGCCGAGCGTTTGCCGATGGCCCCGCCGCAGAGCAGAAAGGCCCCCATCGAAGCGGCCAGGCCGGTGCAAATCGTGGCTACGTCGGGATTCACGTACTGCATCGTGTCGTACATGCCCAGGCCGGCGTACACTGAGCCACCGGGCGAGTTGATGTAGAGCAGGATGTCCTTCTTGGCATCGACGGACTCCAGAAACAGCAGCTGGGCGTTGATGATGTTGGCAATATTGTCGTCGACGGCCTGCCCCAGAAAGATAATCCGATCCATAATCAGGCGCGAAAACACGTCGATTTCGGCAAAGCGCGTGGGCCGCTCCTCAATGACGGAGCGCGTCATGCCCGTAACCTGGGGGTAAAACCGGCCTTCGAGCTGGTGCTGGTACCGGTCGATGTTGGATCCGGCAACGCCCTGGCCGTGCACGGCAAATTTTCGGAATTCCTGGGAGTTCAGCATTGTAAAAGAGGGGAAAGAAGGGACAAGAGAAGCCCGGCCGCCTTGCATACAAGGCAGAATAGGGAGTAAAAAGCTGGAAAAGGAAAGACTACTGGCTGGCTCTGGGCTGGCGACTAAATACCCGGCGCAGGTGATTGGTGGTCGTTTGCAGCCAGTCGCGCCGCCGGGTCTGCCGCTCGAATCGGCGGTGAATCAGCTCCAGCTCGTGGCGCAGCTGCCGGCGGCCGGCTTCGTGCAAAGCCTGATAGAGCTGCTGCTGGGTAGCGGCGTCGGCGGCCAGCTCGGCGTCGGTGAGGAGCTGCACGCGCCACTGCGCGGCTTCCGCCGCCGTGGGCCGGCCCAGCAGGTGGTGCTCGATGAGCTGCAGACGTTCGAGGGCGGGGCGCATGGCGTTAGTGGGCTACAGCGTGGGCCACGGCCGTGCGCACCGACTTGCGCAGGCGCTCCAGGCACTTAAACTTCTGCACCGTGGCCGAGCGGATGCTACCGTAGTTCAGGCGGCCGGCAATCTGCTCCAGGGGCTGCTGGAAGTAGTAGAAGGCCAGCAGCAGGTTCTGGCACCGCTCCCCGAGCTGGGCTACGTAGTCGAGCACCGGCAGAGAATCCCGTCCATCAGCAGCCGGCTCAGCTTCCTCGGCCATGTGCTGGGCGTGTTCCTCACTCAGGTCGGTGAGGGGCAGCTGGCTCCGGCGGTTCAGCTCCCGCCGCCAGAGGTTGCGCACAATGCCCAGCAGGTAGGTGCTCACCGACGACGAAAGCACGAAGCTTTCGGCCGCGGCTTTTTCGTAAAATACAATCAGCGCATCCTGAAATACGTCTTTGGCATCGGACGCCGAGCCGCCGTGCTGCTGCACGTAGCGACGCACCAGCGGGAAAGTGCGCTGGTAAATCCGGGTGAGGGTTGGTTCGCGCTGGGTAAGCAGCGCGTGCCGCAGAGAGGCCGAAGTTTCCATGAGTGCTGAGCCGGACGAGTGAGGAGGTTCTACTGGTTAATCAGCGTTTGGCGCAAGTATCACCCGGAACCGGTAAAAAAAAGTTGCTTCGCTACGGCCGGCCCAGAATTTCCTGGACTGCCCGCTGATAGTCGGGGTTGCTGGTCATGCCGTTGTGGCCCGCCCCGGCCAGCGTGATAAACTGGTCCTGGGGCTTTAGTAATGCTTTGAGTCGCAGGGTAGTTTGGTAGTCGATTACCTCATCATGCTCGCCGTGGAAGATAACAACGGGGCACTTCACCCGGGGCAGCACCGCATCGGTGCCCAAGGGGTAGCGCACGATAAAGCCCGGCACCCAGGGGTAATGCTGCCGGGCGGTAGCCCGCATACTGAAGTAGGGTGCCTGCAGCAGCAGCAGCCGGGGGTGCTGCTGGGCCGCCAGCCACGCCGCCGCGCCGGTGCCCAGGGAGTAGCCCAGAATGATGATCTGCTCCTCGGTAAACTGGGTCAGTAGCTGCCGGTAAGCCACCTGCACGTCGCTCAGAAACTGCTCCTGACTGCTGATACTGCCGCCGCTTTTGCCGTAGCCCCGGTAGTCGAGCATAAACACGCTGTAGCCGAGCCGGGTGTAGAGCGTGGCCGCGTCGCCCCAGCTGTCGAGGGCACCGGCATTGCCGTGCAGGTAGAAAATTATTCCGCGCGGGGCCGATGAGTCGGCGGGGAACAGCAGGCCGTGCAGGCGGGTGCCGTCGGGAGTGGTTATCCAGCGCTCCTCGGCTGGGTGGACGAAGCTGAAGCGGTAGTCGGCGGGCAGCTTGGTGGGTATAAATAAAAGGCGCTCCTGCTTGAAATACAGCACCACCAGCACCGCCACGTACAGCAGCGCCACAACCCCAACAATTCCGAACAAGACCTTCATAGCAGCTAAGGTTACGAAGTTTCCGCCGTTTCCGCCGTGGTTAAGCTGCCGTTTCTCTAGCTGTCCTTGCGAGGCGAAGCCCTTGCAATCCGTCCTCTGAAATGTGCCGAGTGTCCTAATGTGAAAAGCCCTTTCCTGCTTGTGAAGGAAAAGGCTTTCTGGTAAAAGGTCAGGTCGTACTGCGCAGAAGACGGATTGATGCCGCTTGATGCGCGGAATGACACGAGTTTGGCATTAGCACATTACCCACATTCCACCACATCAGTACATTAAAAAGCTATCCGCCAATCGTGCTCATCGACTCGAAGCTGAGCTGATGCACCGGGCGCTGCCGCTCGGCCTCGAAGCCGTTGGCGGCGCGGTGGCGGAAAGCGGCGGCCAAGGCAGCGGCTACTTCGGTATCGGAGGAGCCGCCGCGCAGCAGGGCCCGCACGTCGAGCACGCCCTGGTCGTAGAGGCAGGTTTTGAGGCCACCTTCGGCCGTGAGGCGCAGGCGGTTGCAGGTGCCGCAGAAGGTGCGCGAGTAGGCCGCAATAATGCCGATGCGGCCCTGGTGGCCGGCGGCGGTGTAGTGCGAAGCCGTGTCGCCGGGCTTGGTAGCAATGGGCGTGAGCTGACCCAGATGCTGCTCCAGATGCTCCCGGATGCGCAGGTGGCTCCACGGAATCTGGATGGCACCGTGGCTGCCGCCGTTGAAGGGCATTTCCTCGATAAAGCGCACGTCTACGGGCAGCTCGCGGGTTAGCTCGGCCAGGGGCACGAGGTCCTCGATGTTCTGCCCGTCCATTACCACGGCGTTTATCTTGACCTTGATACCGGCCGCCAGCAGGGCATAAAACGTGTCGAGCACCCGGGGCAGCTCGTCGCGGCGGGTGATGCGGGCAAACCGGGCACGGTCGAGCGTGTCGAGACTCAGGTTCACGGTGCGGATGCCCAGGCGGGCCAGCTCCGGAATGTGGGGTGCGGTGAGCACGCCGTTGGTAGTCAGGCTGATATCGTTGATGCCGGGAATCTCGCTGAGGCGGCTGATGAAGGGCACTAAGTCGCGGCGCACGAATGGCTCCCCGCCGGTGAGGCGTACTTTGCGCACGCCCAGGCCAGCCAGAATGCCCACTACCCGCTCCATTTCCTCGTAAGTCAGCAGCTCCTGCTTGGGCAAATACTGGATGCCTTCCTCGGGCATGCAGTAAAAGCAGCGCAAATTGCAGCGGTCCGTAACGGCCAGGCGCACGTATTCCAGCGGCCGGCCGTGGTTATCGAATAAAACAGGAGAAGCAACGGACATAAACAGCAGCGGAAAAAATAGCAACTACTGCCTCAACGCAGACAGCAGGTAAAGGATGCCGAACAAAAAACCGGCAATCGGCTTTTCTGTTCCGGCGCCGGCCGCGTATACTGCCTCCGGAGTACAGACAAACAAATGAAACTGAAAATTGCGCTTTTTGGCATTGCCAAAGAAATAGTCGGCAGCTCCTCGCTCGACCTCGACACACCCGACGCCCAATCGGTGGCCGGCCTGATAACCCAGCTGCGTACCCGCTACCCGGCCCTGAACGAGCTAACCAGCTTTGCCGTGGCCGTCAACAGCGACTACGCCGCCGACGACTACCAGCTGCAGGAGCGCGACGAAGTAGCCCTGATTCCGCCGGTGAGCGGGGGGTAAATTCTTAATCCTAGATAATGCACATACATCTTACCGACCAGCCCATCGACGTGGCCGCCGTGCTGGCGTCCGTGCAGGACGATGGGGCCGGGGCCGTCAACACGTTTATCGGCACCGTGCGCAACCAGAGCACTGGCCGCCGCGTGGTGCGTCTCGACTACGAAGCCTACGATGCCATGGCCATCAAGCAGATGCGGCGCGTGGCCGAGCAGGCCCAGGAAAAGTGGCCCATGCTGCGCCAGGTGGCCGTTACGCACCGCAAGGGCCGCCTCGAAATCGGCGACGTAGCCGTCGTCGTGGCCGTTTCCACGCCCCACCGCGCCGACTCCTTTGCCGCCTGCCAGTACATCATCGACACCATCAAGCAGGTAGTGCCCATCTGGAAAAAGGAAGAGTACGAAGACGGCTCCGTGTGGGTAGCCGCCCACCCGTAGGTCGGTTTTACAGCTAGAAAACCGGTTCCCCTCCTCAGATGAGGAGGGGCTAGGGGTGGTTGATACGCCAGAACGAGTTTTAGGCTAGAGCTAATTCTAAAAGTCGTTCGACCATTTCAATCACCCCTAGCCTCTCCTTGAAAAAAGGAGGGGAGCTGGTTTTCTAGCTTTTAGCACCCAGTTCCTGCCGCGCCGTGGCGGCTTCCTCGGGCGTATTCACATTGCGCAGCTCGCCTGGCGCAGGGGCGGCCAGCAGCTCGATGTCGGAGTTGATAAGCGCTTTGCGGGGGCAGGAGTAGCCCAGCCCCAGAAACCGTAGCAGCGTGCCGTAGCTGCGGGGCTCCCAAATGGTAATCAGGGGCTCGGGAAACTCATTTTCGGAGCTTTGGAAGGCGGTGGCAACTTTGGCAGCGTTGCGGTTCTGCACCAGGTGCTGCAGCGTGGCTTCCGACACAAACGGCAGGTCGCAGGCTACTACCAGCCAGGCCGCGTTGGGGTCGAGCTGGAAAGCGGAGAGGATGCCGCCCATCGGACCCAGCTCCAGAAACCGGTCGGGCAGGGGCTGCAGGCCGGCGGGCAGGTCGGCTACTTGGTCGGGGCGGCACGATACCAGCACATCGGTGCACACCGTAGCCAGCAGCCGGGCCGCGTACTCGCGCTGCTCCAGGCCGTGGTAGTTGAGGCGGCCCTTGTCGGTTTGCATCCGCTGGCTTTGGCCACCGGCCAGCACCAGGCCCCGCAGCGGCGGCCGGTGCAGCTGCCACCACTCCCCGATGAACTCCGCAATGGCCTGGGTATCGTCTAGGAGCAGAGTTGGAATCTGGCCCTTTTCGGCAAAGTGCGTGAGCAGGTACGCCGGCAGTTCCCGTACACCTTCCGGCAGCAGAATCAGTTGTACGTCGGTGAGCCGGTCGAGCTTCTTCTCCAGCGGTTTGGCCGGGTCCAGGATAATAATCTGCTGCTTGGCGCGGAAGTGGTTGCCGTTTACCAGCACCAGGCTCTGGTGAGTCAGCAGCTCCTTTTGCGAGAATCCGTTGAGCTCCCGGCGCTGGTCTACCCGGCGGAAGGTGATTTTATCGGTCAGCTCGGCACTGGCTCCGGCCTGCATGATGGGGCTGGCTCCGCCCGCGCCACCGTCGGCTGCATCGTCGCCGGCGGCGTGGTCGGCATCCACGTAGCCCACGCTCAGCGCGGGCGTCAGCAGGGGCAGCAGGCGCGTTACCAAGTCCTTTATTTTGCCGCAGGGTGCCCCCAGAATAGCCAGCTCGTGGCGGCCGAATTCGCCAATGGCAGGCCTTGCCAGGGCGGCGTGCTTGGTGCGGGGCTTACCGGCTAGGGTAGCAGAAGTTGGGTTAGTCGACATGATGAAAGTCGCTTTTGCCGCCGGTTTTGTCCAGCAGGCGGGTTTCCTGAATCACGATGTCGTGGGAGAGGGCCTTGCACATATCGTACACGGTGAGGGCCGCCACGGAAGCACCGGTGAGGGCCTCCATTTCCACGCCGGTTTTGCCCGTTACGGTGGCCGTGCAGATGATGTGAATGGCATCGGGCCCCACAATTTCAATCTGTACTTGGCAGTCGTCGAGGCCCAGCGGGTGGCAGAGCGGAATCAGGTCGGCCGTTTTCTTGGCGGCCATAATGCCGGCCAGAATAGCCGTCTGAAACACCGGTCCCTTGCGCGTGGGCAGGTCGCCGGATTGCACCTGCGCCAGTATTTCACGGCCCAGCACCACGCGGCTGCGGGCCCGGGCCACGCGGCGGGTCGGGGTTTTGGCCCCAACATCGACCATGGCGGGCTGGCCGGCGGCATTGATGTGAGTCAGGGAGCGGGAAGAATCAGACATGAGTAGAAGCGTATAGCTGGAAAGTCGAGAGGCGGGGCAAAAGTTGCCGGCATCCCGCTAACGTAACGAAAGCCTAAAGGTAGCGGCACCGGCCGGCAATGGGCCGTTGGCTACCTTGCGCGCCGGCTACATCCGTTCCGGCGTACTTTGCGTTGGTTTTCGCCGTGCCCTCCTAACGTATTTTCCCCGCAAGATGATTTCTGTCGAAGAAGCTACGCGCCGGGTGCTGGCTACCGCCCGGCCCCTGCCCGCCGAAACCGTGCCCCTGCTGCAGGCCCTGGGCCGCGTGCTGCTGGCGCCCCTCCACGCCGACCGCGACTTTCCCCCCTTCCACCGTGTGGCTATGGATGGCATTGCCCTGGCCTATGCGGCAGTAGCAGCCGGCCAGACCACCTTTCCCATTGCCGCCACCCAGCTGGCCGGTATGCCCCCGCAGCCGCTGACCGATGCCCAGATGGCCGTCGAAATAATGACTGGGGCCGCCCTGCCGCCCGGTACCGATACGGTAGTGCGCTACGAGGATCTGGCGTTTCACGAGGTGAATGGCCGCCGCGTGGCCGCCCTGCAGGTGCCGCCGCCGGCAGTGGGCCACAACGTGCACCACCAAGCTGCCGACCGGGCCGCCGGCGACCTGCTGCTGCCCGCCGGGGTACGGCTGAGTCCGGCCGAAATTGCGGTAGCCGCTACCATCGGGGCGGCTACGCTGCCAGTGGCCCGGCCGCTACGGGTGGCCGTGGTGAGTACCGGCGACGAGCTGGTAGCGCTGACCCAGACGCCGCTGCCCCACCAGATACGGCGCTCCAATGCTTACATGGTACAGGCCGCGCTGCAGGAAATTGGGGCCGAAAGTGAAGCCTTCCACTTTAACGACGACCAGCAGGCGCTGCGCCAGGGGTTGCCGCCGCTGCTTGGTTCGTTTGATGCGCTGGTGCTCAGTGGTGGCGTGTCGAAGGGTCAGGCCGATTTTCTGCCGTCTGTGTTGCAGGAGTTAGGCGTTACGCAGCTGTTTCACGAGGTGGCGCAACGGCCGGGTAAGCCGTTCTGGTTTGGCGAAAAACCGGGCGGGGCGGTGGTGTTTGCCTTGCCCGGCAATCCGGTTTCCACCTTCGTCAACTTCTACCAATACGTGCGGCCCTGGTTGCGCCTCTGCCAGCAGCCCCAGGCCTCGCTGCCCGAGCCCACAGCCCTGCTGGCCACCGATTTTACCTTTGCGCCCCGCATCAGTTATTTCCTGCCCGTGCGGCTGGAGCTGGCCCCCTACGGCCACCTGCTGGCCCACCCCCGGCACACCGGCGGCTCCGGCGACCTGGCCTCCCTGCTGCACTACGACGGCTTCCTGCGCCTGCCCCCCGACCAGGACGAGTTTAAAGCCGGCGACGCCTTCCCGCTAGTGCGGTTTCGGGAGTGGTGATTTTAATGTGCTTAGGTGCTAATGTATTGGAATGTGCTGATGCCCAACGTGTCATTACGAGCGAAGCAAAACAATCCGTCCTTTGCGCAGCACGTAATGACCTTTACCCAGAAAGTCCTTTATTCTAGCCGGAGTAAAGGGCTTTTCAGTTTAGAGGGCCCAGCACATTTCACAGGACGGATTGCCATGGCTGCGCCTCGCAATGACATATTTTCCGCATTCTTCGCATTCAACCACATTAGCATTTAAACACATTACACCACTGCTTCCGAGCGTTTGAACTCGTGCTGGCAGTGGAAGCAGTGGAAACGTTTGCCGCGCAAGGGGTAGCCCAGCAGCACCGAAAGCATCAGCATCGGGAAGCTGTAGGTGTTGCGGGTGGCGGGGCCGAAGGCTACGTCGGTGGAGTCGCAGCGGGGGCAGTGCACGATGTCGGGCTCAGGCGCGTCGTTGGGGTGACTCACGGCCATCGGCACGGTTTCGTAGCGCAATATTTCGAGGGCTGCTTCGGCGTCCTGCTGGCGCACGTGCAGCCGCACGCCGCCGCTGGCCGGGCCGTAGAGGCGGTTGAGCGACACCAGATTTTCGTTGGTCAGAAAGCAGGGAATCTGCTCGGCTTCCAGGCGGCTTTTGGCCATGTGGGCCGCAATGGGGTCGGCAAAGGACTCAAGCACCACGATGCGGTCCTCGGCGGGCTGGAAAGTCATGGGAAGCTGTTGCTGGTCAGAAAGTAAGTAACAAACAAAAGAGCATTCGGCGGCGTGCCGAATGCTCTTTTTATTCTGGCTGCATTCTGACCAGACCTAACGAGCAGCAGCTGGTGCGGCGGCCGGCCGGTTTCCGCTGCACTTTGGTACTAGTTTGGCCCGCACCGCTTAGTTGCCGGCCGGCTCCTGCAGCAGCCAACCGCGCGGTCCTTTGGCCCGGGTACTCTTCAGAAAGTCCTCTACACCGTCCTTGATACGCTCGGCAAGCTGCTGCTGAAAGGCGGGGTCGATGAGGCGCTTCTCGTCCTCGGGATTTGAGACGAAAGCCGTTTCAATCAGGGCGTTGGGGTATTCGGTGGGGCCGCTCAGGTTGAAGTTGAAGCTGCCCACGTTGCCGAAGCCCTTGAGGCCGGTTTTGCGCACCTGCTCATAAATAGCCAGGGCCAGCGGCCGAAACGCCACGTAGCGGTAGTAGGTGCTCGTGCCCTGTACCGAGGCCGAGCCCGAGGAGTTGACGTGGATGCTGAGCAGCAAGTCGGGGTTGAGCTGGCGCATACGCAGCACCCGGGAGCCATTCTCCACCGATACATCGGCTTCGCGGGTCATCAGTACTTTGGCCCCGGCTTTTTCCAGCTCCTGGCGCAGTTTCTGGGCAATGGCTAGCGTGAGTACCTTTTCCTGGCTGCCGCTGGCCGAAGTGGCGCCTATATTGTCGCCGCCGTGGCCGGCATCCAGCCCGATAACCAGGCCCTGCAGCCGCAGCTTGGCAGGAGGGCGCTTCACCCGGATGCGTAAAGTATTGCCTTTGTAATCAATGCTGTAGCCCCAGGCCTGGGCGTGGCGCAGCGGCAGCACCAGCCGCACGATATCGGGCTGGGGCTGCTCGTAATACACGTCGCCCAGCTCGCGCAGACCGTCGCGCTGGGTTATCCAGTTGGTGTTGGAAGTAGCCCCGAAAACATCAACTACGAGACGGGTGGGGTTAGTCAGCAGCTGGGAGCGGTAGGGCAGGCGGGCTTCCAGGGGCACCTGCACGTAATCGTAGAGCGAGTCGCCATACACGCTCCAGGAGCCGGTGAGGGAGGCGGGCACGAAACCGCCGGGTGGCAGCAGGCGCACCACGTCCTGCGGCACCCACGCTTGCTGGTTCTGAGCCAGGCGTACCCGGTACTGGCTGCCCACCAGGCCTGTTACGTGCAGTACCACCGCCGAATCGACGTAGCCCATCTTAGCCCCGCCCAGCCGGTCTTCACCCAGGCCGTAGTTCAGGTAGGCCAACGAGCCTTTGGTAAGGGCCAGCTGGGGCATATTGGGGCTGAGAAACCGCACCCGGCTTTTGCTGAAGGCCGAAGCCAATGCCACCGTGTCGTTGCGCATCACCTGAAACAGGATGGGCCGGTTCTGGAGCGTGTCGCCGGGCTGCACCACGTACATTCCCTGATAAATGCCGCGCTGCCCCTTGGTGAGCGTGGGGGCAAGCTCGGTCATAGGCAAGCCTTTGAGAAAGGTGACGCGCTGGCCGGGCCGGCCTTTGAGGCGCACTTGCAGCTGGTCGCCGGGCTGTAGCCACTGGTTGGTGGCCGGCACGGTTTCGGCGGTTTCAATCAGGGCCTGGGCGTGGGTGATGCCGGCAAAACCGAGCAAGCCAAAGAGCAGGGCGAGTCGGCCGATGGGGAAGGAAAAAGTCATGGGTAAACGCAAAAAAGCCCCGCATTTACGGGGCTTTAGAGAGGGGAAAATGCAGCGCTAGTCTTTTACGGCCTGGCCCAGGTCCTTCACGTCGCGGCTGGTTTCGTGGGTCGTAAACTCGGCCTGCAGCGCCCGAATGTGGATTTCGTCGCGGCCCTTCACGTCCAGTCGAATAGCTTTCAGCCGCTCGTTGAGGCGTTTGTAGATGCTGGTGGCGTAGTCCCAGTCGCGCTGGCTCCACTGCTTGCGCTGGGCACGCGTCTGGCGCAGCAGCTGCACGTAGGCCGGCTCGATGGTGGTAGGCGTGAGGGTTTCAATATCGGCATAGGTACCCAGCAGCTGCTTGGTAAAGGTGGCCGTGGTAGCGTTGTCGAGCGGCTGCCGGTTGCGGGCCCGCGACACGGAGTCGTAGCGGGCAGCGCGGCGGCCGGCCACGCGGAGCTTATCGGCGGTGCGGTCGGCCAGCGTATCAAGCTTGCGGGCTTCTTCGCGCACGATTTCCTGCCGCTCGCGCGGCGTAGTGTCGCAGCCCGACAGCAACAGGGTAGTGCCCAGCAAGGCAGTGGCAGCAAAGGGGAGGCGGAGTCGTGTCATGCTGCCAATGTACGTAAGTGGCGGCACGAAGATTAGCCCACTGTCTCTACGGGCTACTGCGCGGCGGTTTGCATCCGGAAGGTGAAGGGCAGCTCGTACACGACGGGCACGGCGCGGCCGTCCTTACGGGCCGGAATCCACTGGTTGGGAATACCCTTGCACACGCGCATAGCTTCCTCGTCGCAGCCGCCGCCCACGCTCAGCAGAATCTTATGGTCGGAGGCCCGGCCCAGCGTGTCGATGGCAAAGGAAATGAGCACTTTACCCTGCAGCTTGCGGTCCTGGGCCACGGTGGGGTATACGAGCTTGGTGGTGTAGTTGGCCAGGGCCGGGTCGCCGCCGATAAATAGCGGCGGCTGATCAACGCGGCTGCGCGTCCACTCGCCCGGCTTCAGCTCCGTGCTGTACATAATGTCTTCGACGGGCCGGAAAAAAACGAGCTTCTTGGTGGTGTGGTCGTATTTCTGCACCGTCACCTGCCGCCCGTCGCGGGTGTAGGCAAAGTATTCCCAAAGGCCAACCTTGTTGCCTTTCTCAATCATGCCGCTTTCAAACTCGGTTTTGCGCAGGCGTTGGGACCAACATACCGTTGGCAATGCGCAAGCCAACAGTACAACGAGTACAGTTTTTTTCATAGAACGGGTGGGAAAAACTGTTTCAACAGAATGTGCCGCAGCAAACCAGGGGGGAGGTGGTTTATACTGTTTGCTTGAATAGTTCTATTGAAAGCAAATGCTTAGTAGAGTAGGTTTCTGCTCAAAGAAGCGTTTAAAGGTTATTAATCAACTGAAAAGAGCAAAGTAGAGCCGAGCTTCAGCTTTTTTGTAAAAGGCAGAAGCTCAGTAAAGTTAAATATTAATATAGAACCGCGCAAGAATAAATTGTGCTACATATCCTCATCGAGCTGGTCGCGCAGCTCGTGCAGGCGGGCTTGCAGGCCCGGTAGGTGCGGGCATAGCCGCTCCAGCCGCCGCAGCACGCGCAGGGCTGCCCGGTAGTCGCCGAGTACCTGCAGAATGGTGGCCCAGCCCGACAGCGCCCCAAAATGCCGGGGCTCGCGCTGCAACGTCTGGGCAATATCGAGCAGGGAAGCCCGGTACTCGCCGCGCAGGTAGTAGGCCGTAGCCCGCTTGTTCCAGGCCTCGGCAAAGGCAGGCTTTTCTTCCAGCAGCGCCGTAAAAATGCTGATGGCCTGGGTGTAATCGTCGGCGGCCAGCGCCCGCAGGCCCATTTCGAGCTGCTTGTCGAGATGCCGCTCACCGGTAGCCAGCCAAAGCTGCCAGATACCATTCTGCAGCGCCGCTATTTCGGCGGGCGAAGTAGCCGCCCGCAGCCGGGCAAACAGATCATCCAGAGTGTCCAATAGTGAAATGGTGAAATAGTGAGTTTGATGTTCAACAGGTGCTACATGCGTCGGCGGCGCGCAACGAACGTCAGACTCACAAGTTCACTATTTCACCACTTAAAACAACTCGGCCGCCACCCGCCGGATCGATTCGGACTTGCCCATAGAGTAGTAGTGCAGGCAGGGCACGCCGTGGGCCATCAGCTCCTTGCTCTGGTTGATGCACCACTCGATGCCGATCTGGCGGGCGGCTTCGTTGTGGGGGGCCAGGTGTACGGCTTCGGCCAACTCCTCGGGAATGTTGAGGTAAAAGGAGCGGGGCAGCATCGTGAGCTGACTTTTGGTCGTCAGAGGTTTGAGGCCCGGAATGATGGGCACGGTGATGCCGGCCTCGCGGCAACGCTTCTCGAAGCTAAAATACTGCTCGTTGTCGAAAAACATCTGGGTCACGATGTACTCGGCTCCGCGGTCTACCTTGTGCTTGAGGTAGCGCAGGTCGGCGCCGTAGTTGGGGGCTTCGAAGTGCTTCTCGGGGTAGCCGGCCGTACCGATGCAGAAGTTGGTGGCCCAGGTATCGTCCTGCTCCTCATCGAGGTATTCGCCCTTGTTGAGGTTGGCCACCTGCCCAATCAGGTCGCAGGCGTAGGCGTGGCCGTCGGGCTCGGGCTTGAAGTAGCCCTCACTCTTGATCGGGTCGCCACGCAACGCCAGCACGTTGTCGATACCCAGAAAGTGCAGGTCAATCAGAGCGTTTTCGGTTTCCTCCTTCGAAAAGCCCCCGCAGATGAGGTGGGGCACGGTGTCCACGTCGAAGCGGTTTTTGATAGCCGCGCAGATGCCCACCGTACCGGGGCGACGGCGCACCGTCTTCTTTTCCAGCAGGCCGTTGGGGTGCTGGCGATACACGTATTCCTCCCGGTGGTAAGTCACGTCGATAAAAGGCGGCTTGAACTCCAGCAGGGGCTCAATGTTGGAAAACAGCGTGTGGATATTTTCGCCCTTCTTCGGCGGCAGCACTTCGAAGGAAAACAGCGTTTTGCCCGCGGCGCGGGACAGGTGTTCAGTTACTTTCATAGAGAACTCCAGCTAGTGGCTGAAGGGGAGTTGCAGTGATAATCTAAGCTCCTCTCCTCAGATGAGGAGGGAAATTTTCGTTCCTACAGCGCTGTGACGGGTACGGCCGTAGCGTCGTAGTTCAGGTTTGGCGACAACCACCGCTCCAGCTCGGCTACCGGCATGTTTTTGCGCCGGGCAATGTCCTCGACCTGGTCGCGCCCGATTTTGCCCAGACCAAAGTAGCGGGAGTCGGGGTGGGCGTAGTAGAGGCCACTAACTGAGGAGGCCGGGTACATGGCCAGGTTTTCGGTGAGCTGGATGCCGGTTTGCTGGTCGGCGTCGAGCAACTGGAACAGGGTGATTTTCTCGGTGTGGTCGGGGCAGCCGGGGTAGCCGGGCGCGGGCCGTACGCCGCGGTATTTCTCCTGAATCAGCTCTTCCTTGGTCAGCTTTTCGTCGGCTGAGTACCCCCAGAACTCCTCGCGCACCCGCTGGTGCAGCCGCTCGGCAAAGGCCTCGGCCAGGCGGTCGGCCAGGGCTTTGATCATGATGCTGGAGTAGTCATCGTGGTCGGCCTCAAACTGCTCGATGAGCTTCTCGATACCCAAGCCGGCCGTGACGGCAAAGCCGCCGATATAGTCGGCCCGGCCGGATTCTTTGGGGGCCAGGAAGTCGGAGAAGGCGAGGTTGGGAATGTTGGGGCCCTTTTCGCCCTGCTGGCGCAGCGTGAAGAACTCAGTCAGCAGCTCCTGGCGGTTATCATCGGCATACACCTCAATGGTATCGGCACCGACCGTGTTGGCGGGCCAGAAGCCCACCACGGCCCGGGCCGTGAGCAGGTCTTCGGCAATGACTTTCTGGAGCATAGCCTGAGCGTCGGCGAAGAGCTTGGTGGCGGCTTCGCCCAGGGTTTCGTCCTCCAGAATGCGCGGGTAGCGGCCTTTCAGCTCCCAGGTGTGGAAAAAGGGCGTCCAGTCGATGTACTCGGCCAGCTCGGCCAGCGGGTAGTTGTCGAGGACTTTGGTGCCCAGAAACGTCGGTTTGGTAATTGGCGCGGTGGTCCAGTCGGCATGGAAGCCGTTGGCCCGGGCCGCCTCGATGGGCAGGTAGTTTTTCTCGCGCTGCCGGCTGGCGTAGTCGGCGCGTAGGGTGCTGTACTCGTCGCGCACGGCTTGGGCGTAGGTGGCGGCGCTGGAGCCGAGCAGGCTGGCGGCCACGCCCACCGAGCGGGAGGCGTCGTGCACGTGCACGATGGGGCCGGAGTAGTTGGGCGCAATTTTCACCGCCGCGTGCAGGCGGGAGGTGGTAGCGCCGCCGATGAGCAGCGGGGTTTGGAGGCCGCGCTTTTCCATTTCCTGGGCCACGTACACCATTTCATCGAGTGAAGGCGTAATCAAACCGCTGAGGCCGATAACGTCGACTTCCTGCTTCACGGCCTCGTCCAGAATCCGCTCCAAGGGCACCATTACACCCAGATCCACAATGTCAAAGTTATTGCAGGCCAGCACCACACCCACGATGTTCTTGCCGATGTCGTGCACGTCGCCTTTCACGGTGGCCAGCAGGATTTTACCGGCCGTCTGCCGCTCCGAGCCTTGTTTATCAGCCAAGAGGTAGGGCTCCAGGTAGGCCACGGCCTTTTTCATCACCCGCGCCGACTTCACGACCTGGGGCAGAAACATCTTGCCGGCCCCGAACAGGTCACCCACTACGTTCATGCCGGCCATTAGCGGGCCTTCAATAACTTCCAAAGGCCGGCCCACCTGCTGCCGTACTTCCTCGGTGTCCTGGTCGATAAACTCAGTAATACCGCGCACCAGGGCATGCTGGAGCCGCTCGGCCACCGGCAGACTGCGCCAGGCGTCGGCCACCACTTCCACCTTGTCCTTCTGCTTGACGGTTTCGGCGAAGTCCACGAGGCGCTCGGTGGCATCGGCGCGGCGGTTGAGCAGCACGTCTTCCACGAGCTCCAGCAGGTCCTGCGGAATTTCGTCGTACACGCCGAGCTGGCCGGGGTTTACGATGCCCATGTCGAGACCGGCCCGGATGGCGTGGTAGAGGAAAGCCGAATGCATGGCCTCGCGCACTACGTCGTTGCCGCGGAACGAGAAGCTGATGTTGCTCACGCCGCCGCTGGTCAGGGCGCCGGGCAGGTTGGCTTTTATCCAGCGGACGGCCTCGATGAAGTCCAGCGCATAGTTGCGGTGCTCCTCCATGCCAGTGCCCACCGTGAGGATATTGGGGTCGAAAATGATGTCCTGGGCCGGGAAACCGACTTCGTTCACCAGAATATCGTAGCTGCGCTGGCAGATGGCAATGCGCTTCTCGAACGAATCGGCCTGGCCGTTCTCGTCAAAAGCCATGACCACCATGGCTGCCCCGTAGGCGCGCACGGTGCGGGCCCGCTCCCGGAACACGTCTTCGCCTTCCTTAAGCGAAATCGAGTTGACGATGCTCTTGCCCTGTACGCACTTGAGGCCGGCCTCGAGCACGCTCCACTTCGAGGAGTCAATCATGACCGGTACTCGGGAAATGTCGGGTTCGGAGGCAATCAGGTTCAGGAAGGTTGTCATGGCCTGCTCCGAGTCGAGCATGCCCTCGTCCATGTTCACGTCGAGCACCTGGGCGCCGCCCTCCACCTGCTCGCGGGCTACTTGCAGGGCCGCTTCGTAGGCACCGGTGCGGATGAGGCGGGCAAAAGCGCGGGAGCCGGTCACGTTACACCGCTCGCCCACGTTTACAAACAGCGAATCGGGGTAAATACCGAAGGGCTCTAAACCAGCCAAACGCGTAGCTTTTGGCACCTGCGGCAGCTGGCGGGGCTGGTATTTCTCGGCCAGCTTGGCCAGCTCGGCAATGTGCTGGGGCGTGGTGCCGCAGCAGCCGCCCGCCACCGTCACGATGCCGTCCTTGAGGTAATTTTCCACCACGGCCGCAAATTCCTGGGCCGACTCGTCGTAGCCGCCAAAGGCGTTGGGCAGACCAGCGTTGGGGTACGCCGAAATATGCACGTCGGCAATGCGGCTCAACTCCTTCACGTACACCTGGAGCTGGTCGGCCCCAAGGGCGCAGTTTAAACCCACGCTCAGCAAAGGCAAGTGGCTAATGGAGTTCCAGAAGGCTTCCACCGTTTGCCCGCTCAGGGTGCGGCCGGAAGCGTCGGTGATGGTGCCCGAAATCATGACCGGCACTACTTTGCCGCCCTCGTCGAAAAACTTCTGCACCGCATACAAAGCCGCCTTGGCGTTGAGTGTGTCGAAGATGGTTTCAATCAGCAGCGTATCGGAGCCGCCTTCCACCAGCCCGCGCACCTGCTCCAAATAGGCCGTGGCCAGCTCGTCGAAGGTCACGGCGCGGAAGCCGGGCCGGTTTACGTCGGGCGAGAGAGAGGCCGTGCGGTTGGTGGGCCCGATGGCGCCGGCCACGAAGCGCGGCTTGGCGGGGTTTTTCGCCGTAAACTCGTCGGCTACTTCTTTCGCAATGCGGGCCGATTCGTAGTTGAGCTCATACACCACGTGCTCCAGCCCGTAGTCGGCCTGGGCAATGGTGGTGCCGCTGAAGGTGTTAGTTTCCACCATATCGGCCCCGGCCGCGAAGTAGTCGGCGTGAATGCCGCGGATGATGTCGGGGCGAGTCAGGCTAAGCAGGTCGTTGTTGCCGCGCAGCGGCTTGGGGTGGTCGGCAAAGCGGGAGCCGCGAAAATCGGCTTCGTCCAGCGTGTGGCGCTGAATCATGGTGCCCATGGCCCCATCGAGCACGAGGATGCGCTGCTGCAGAATATCGTAAAGCGGGGAGTCGGGGCGCGGAGTCGGTTGCATGGCGGCTTCTCTTCGGATTGGCGGTTATAGCAAGCCTATCCAGAAAGAGCCGCGCGGGAGACGCGTCCTGTTCTTATCTTCTTCCAAAGCACCGCTTTGAAATGGGAGTTAGCACCTTGTTTTATTTCAGGTTGCTAAGACGTCGTCGGGCCCAATCCCTCGGTCTTTCTGGATAAGTAACAGAGCGAATATACAGCAGGAAAATCCGGAATCCAATTTTGCGCCCCGCAGTGCGTTAGGCAGACAGTGCGGACGCTTTGATACCGGGTACCCTATGCCCCCTCTCTTTCGGCTATGCTGCTACGACTACGAATTGCCTTTTTAGCGGCGTTACTGCTGCCGGTTCTGCTGCTCCGGGCTCAGCCCCTGCCCAAAACGCCCGGCGCCGGCCTGCGCGGGCAATACTACACCGGCCAGCGCTTCGAGGAACTGGCCCTGACTCGCGTCGACCCAACGATTGACTTCAACTGGACCCTGGGCCGGCCTGATCCTGACAAGACGACGCAACGCTTTTTGTCGCCCGGCCCCGGTGTGCCGGCCGAGTATTTCTCGGTGCGCTGGCTGGGCCACGTATATATTCCCGTTACGGGCCGCTACACGTTTCGCATCGTCAACGACGACGGCATGCGGGTGTGGCTAGGCGGTAAGAATATCCTCGATGCCTGGCGCGACCAGCCCGCCGAAGAATCGGGCGCTGAAATTCAGCTGATTGGGGGACGCTACTACCCGCTGCGGGTGGAGTATTACCAAGTGCGCTGGGATGCCCGCGCCCTGCTCACCTGGCAGCCGCCCACTGCCGCTGAGCCCCAGCCCATTCCTACGGTCTACCTTTACGCTGTCCTGCCGCCTTCGGCCCGGCCCATTGCTGCCGCAGCAGCGCCGCGGCCAGCACCACAGGCCGGCTCGGTTGCCCCGCGGCCGGCTCCGGTGGTAGCGGCAAAGCTGCCGGCTGTTTCCGCCCCGCCCCCGGCCCCCCGGCGGCCGCCCCGGCGCCGGAGCAGTTCTGCGTCGGCCCCGATTCCGGCGCCAATACCAGCAGTGCTGGCCGACAGTAGCGCCGAGGTCCCACCCGATTTCGCGGGGCTGAGCAAGGGCACTACAGTGACGCTGCCCAGCCTGTATTTCACCCAAAGCACGGCCACTTTGCTGCCTGCCTCGCGGCCCATGCTGAACTCTCTGACTCGTAAGCTGCAGGAGCAACCCGCGCTGCAGCTCGAAATTGCCGGCCACACCGATAACGTGGGTGAGCCGGCCAAAAACCTGCTTTTGTCGGAACAACGAGCAAAAGTGGTGCGCCGCTACTTGGTACAACAGGGCATCGACTCGGTGCGGCTCTCGGCCCGGGGCTACGGTGGCACCCGCCCGGTGGCCGACAACCGCGACCCGCAGCAGCGGCCCCGCAACCGCCGGGTGGAAATCGTGGTGCGTTAATTCAGTAGAGGTTTGCTACCGGCTTGCGGCTTGCGTCTCGTCGAGCTGAAAGCCGCTGGCGGTTTTCGCCACTTTGTACCGGCGGCCGGCGCACTGCAGGTAGTGAGTCTGCGCCGTTAGCGGTACAATGCTGCTGGGCTTCAGGAAAGCGCCCTTCCGGTAGGTGATAAACAACGTGTCACCGATTTGCTGTTGGCGGATAATCTTAGTTTGCATAGCAGAACTGGTCGAGGTCAGGCTAATCTGGCCATTGGTCTGCTGGTAAGCAAAGGCTGGGTCTGGGGTGTCAGGTGCTACTTTCGCAGACAAGCAGCCCGATACCAGCAGGACTACCGGATAGAGGAAGAACTTTTTCATTCTTGCGTAGCTGAAGATAGTCAGCTTAAAGCTAGTCGTAAAGCTCGTAATGAGCGGTCTGCAGCAGTTTATCAGACAAAAAACAACCGCTAGCGAAAGTACAGGCGAATGCCGGTGAAACAATTGTGTAGGTACATCAGTTAGTGGGCATCAAACAGCTTGGAACTACTCCGGGCTGCCCCAACCGGTACTACCTCTCAACCATGAGCCAAGCTTCCAATCTTCTCCTGACGCCCTTCACGATGGGCGCCCTCACGCTGCCCAACCGCGTCGTAATGGCCCCCATGACCCGCAGCCGGGCCGACAATGACGGCAACGTGCCCACCGATTCGACGGTGAAATATTACGAGCAGCGCGCCTCGGCGGGCCTCATTATCAGCGAAGGAACCCAGATTTCGGCCCAGGGTGTGGGCTACGTTTCCACGCCCGGCATTTATTCTGAAGCCCAGGTAGCGGGCTGGAAAAAAGTAACTGCCGCGGTACACGCCGCCGGGGGGCGCATTTTCGCGCAGCTCTGGCACGTAGGCAGCATCTCGCACCCCTCGTTTCACAACGGCGAGCTGCCGGTAGCTCCTTCGGCGGTGCAGCCCAAGGGCGTGCAAGCCTTTACGGGCAAGGGCATGGAAGAAATTCCGACGCCCCGCGCCCTGGAAACGGCCGAGGTGAAAGCCGTGGTGGAAGATTTCCGCAAAGCCGCCGCCAACGCTAAGGAAGCCGGCTTCGACGGCGTCGAAATTCACGGCGCCAACGGCTACCTCGTGGATCAGTTTATTCAGGACGGCACCAATAAGCGCACCGACGAGTACGGGGGCAGCGTAGAAAACCGCGCCCGGTTTGCCTTGGAAGTAGTGCAGGCTGCCGCCGACGTCTTCGGTGCCGACCGGGTGGGTATTCGCCTGGCTCCCACGGGTGCCATGGGCGGCATCACCGACTCGGACCGCGTGGGCACCTTCAGCTACGTAACCGAGCAACTCAACAAGCTGGGCCTGGCCTATCTGCACGTCATCGAGGCCCTGCCTGGCCACCCGATGGCCGCCGCACCCGGCGTGCCGGCCGTAGCCGCGCACCTGCGCAAGATCTTCACCGGCCCATTTATGCTGAACGGCGGCTACACCCAGGAAACGGCCGAAGCCGCGCTGGCCAACAACGAAGCCGACCTGATTTCGTTCGGTGTGCCCTTCATTGCCAACCCCGATTTGGTGGAGCGCTACGAGCAGGGCACAGCCTTTAACATGCCCGACCAGGCCACTTTCTACAGCGGCGGCGACAAAGGCTACATCGATTATCCCACGCTGGCGGAAGCACCGGTAGCTACCGAGCAATAGTCGAACAAGATTTCGTGAAAAGCCCTGCCGTGGAAAGTCCGCGGCAGGGCTTTTTTTGTGCTCTGCTAATGCCCAAAAGCTACTCGCCAGGAACAGTGGGAACCGTAGCCGGCCGTATTTTCAGGCGCAGAATGTGGGCTCCCAAGATGGGCAGGCGCAGCGTTTCCCGCGCCCCGTGCCGGCGCAGAAAAGCTGCTACGGCCGGGCTGGGTGGCGTGCCGGGGTTCAGGTCGAAGAGCATGAGGGCGGGCCGGCTGAGGCGCAGCGGCTGGTGGGCCAGCAGCGAGTCGGCGTCCAGAATGATGTGGCCAGCTAAGCGGGCCTCTATTTCCACCCGCTTGTTGTAGTAGTTGCGCCCAAACAGCACCGGCTGGCCGGGCCGCACGGTGCGCAACAGCTCGTCGAGCTGCCGGATTTCGGCTGGCTGTCCGGGCGCCCGGTCCATCGAAAAGGCTGGTTGCTGCCCTATCAGCTGCGCGGTGCGCCGGCCGCGGGTGGCCAGGGAAAGCAGCAGCGAAGCGCCCAGCACCGCCACCGCCGCCAAACGGACCACATCGGGCAAGCGGCGGGGCCGGGCCAGTACCAGCACGCCCAGCATGCCCGATACGCTCAGGAAAACTGGCAGCCAATAGCGCGTGTCGGCCACGTAAGTCCAGCTGCCGCCCGCAAACCAGCCCACCAGCGCGGCTGGGTAGCGCAACGACAGCGCCACCAGCAGCCCGCCGCCCAGCAGCGCGGTGCCCAGGTGCAGCAGGTGAAACAGCACGCGGCGCGTAGGCCACACCCGGCCCCGGCGGCGGGCCGCCCTCCACTCGCGCCCCAGCCCGACCAGCAGCACCGCCACCACCACCCCGGAAATCAGCAGTACGGCCCCGGCGCGCAGTATAGCGCCGTTTGGCAGGCGGCTGAAATCAAGCTCGTTGGAGAAAAAGCTGTGGTAAAGAAACGGGTCGAGCTGGAGCAGATGGTGCCAGTATAGCCCCCCGATGGCGCGGGCGGCCGGCTCGGTAGCAAGCTGGGTGTAGAACCGGGTGATGTAGTAGGCGTCGCCGGCCACGCGGGCCTGGTAGAACAGCAGGCCGCCTACCAAGCCACTTAGCAGCAGCAGCGCAGCCAGGGCCGGGCGGCGCTGCGCGGGCCGCCAGCGCCAGGCAAAGAACAGCAGCGCGAGCGGCAGAAAAAACGCCAGCGGGTAGTAGGCAAACCGAAACAGGCACGCCGCAAAGCCCAGTCCGCTCATGGCCAGCGCCGTTCCCAAGCCGGCGGAACGGCGCCGGTGGCCCGCCCGCCGCGTAAGCAGATTGAACAGCACCGCCAGCCCGCCCGAGTAGCAAGCCAGTGCCAGCAGGTCGGTGCCAAAGAGCAGATGAAACGGCGCGTTGCTCAAACCCCAGAACAGGAAAAAAGCCGCCGGCGCCCCCGGCACCAACGACGTGTGCAGCGGCCGAAGCAGAAACCACCAAGCGGCAAAAAGCCCCAGCAGGCCGGCCCAGTGCATAATCTGAGTAGCCAGCAGCACGTTGGAGCCCGTCATTTGCAGCAGGCCCGCGATTAGCCAGGCGTAGCCGGGCGGCCACAGGTTCAGGGGCTCGAAAATTGGCCTTGATAAATCCTGCCAGTTGGCCTGGGCCAAGCTGATACCATGCCCCCGCAGCAGATTCACGGCACTTTCCGTCTGGGTCTGCATGTCGCGCGTGAGCTGGGGCATGGCCAGCTCGTGGGCCCAGCGCAGCAGCACGGCCAGCCCAAAAGCCAGGCGGTTGAGCAAACGCCAGGGCAGCTTGAAAATCATAGAAGCGAAAATGCGGCGCGGCTGCGGTGGAGGTGAGGCCGAAGGTAGCAGCCAGCCGGGCATCAAGCCAAACACCCGCTCCCCGGAATACGACGGCGCGGGCAGAAGCCAGCAACCAAGGCCCATTACCCAAATGGACGCTCAACCAGGCGAGGTGTCACAAAAAAATAACCCGGAGAGAGGTTTGTGACAATGCTTCGTCACAACTTTTTCTGTCACAAGTTTTTTTATGACAGTACTTTTTGTGACAACGTCCTGTCACAAATTAGTTGTGGGGAAGGAAAAGGGTGACAACCTACGCCGCCAATAAAATCCGGGTAAAACCGGCCGGCCGCAGCTTTGCCCCAGAGTTTTGCGTAAGCGCAGGCACTACTCTTTCCGATTCGCTATGCCCGCCAAAAAAGCCCCTGCTACCGCCAAAGCCGCCGCGCCCGCCAAGAAACCCGCCGCGCCCAAACCCGAAAAGCGCCCAACGGCCAAGGATATGAAAGCCGAAAAGCTGCCCTACCCGGCCAAACAGGCCGATATGAAGCAGCAGCCCGACACCGATTTTGCCAACTACAAAGCCGCCGGCAAGCTGGAAGGGAAAATTGCCCTCATCACCGGCGCCGACTCGGGCATCGGGCGGGCCGTGGCCATTGCCTTTGCCCTGGAAGGGGCCGATGTGGCCGTGCTATACAACGAAAACGACGTGGACGCCGAGGAAACCAAGCGGCAGGTGGAAAAGCGTAAGCGCCGCTGCATTCTGCTCAAGCTCGACGTGCGCGACCCGGAACAGTGCCGCCAGGCCGTGCGCCGCACCCTGGCCGAGCTGGGTGGCCTCAATATTCTGGTCAACAACGCGGCCTTCCAGATGGCCCAGCAGAAATTCGAGGACATTCCCGAGGAGCAGATTCGCCGCACCTTCGATACCAACATTCTGGGCTACATCTGGATGGCGCAGTCGGCGCTGCCCCACTTGCAGGCCGGCGACTCCATCATCAACACGGGCAGCATCGTGGGCCTCACCGGCAACCCGCTGCTGATTGACTACACGGCCAGTAAATCGGCCATTCACGCCTTCACCAAAAGCCTGGCTACGCACCTGGGCGAGCGGAATATCCGGGTAAACTGCGTGGTGCCCGGCCCCGTCTGGACGCCCAACATTCCGGGCACCATGCCGGCCGAGGAAATCGAGAAGTTCGGCTACGAGGTAGCCCTGGCACGCCCCGGCCAGCCCGAGGAGCTGGCCCCGGCCTACGTGCTGCTGGCCTCCCAGGACGGCTCGTTCATGACCGGCAGCCTGGTACACGTCACCGGCGGCAAGCTTTCCAGCGACCAGTAAAGCTGTCTTTTTGAGCCATAAACACCGTAGCGCGAACTTTGTAGTTCGCGTCCCAGAACGAGCCAGATGGCGCGGGGACGCGAACTACAAAGTTCGCGCTACGGTGCTTTTATAAGCTACTTGCCCGCCAAGCTGCGGGTGATGCCCAGCTCCAGGCCGCGCAGCTCGGCCAAGCCGCGCAGGCGGCCGATGGCCGAGTAGCCGGGGTTGGTTTTCTTTTTCAGGTCGTCGAGCATCTGGTGGCCGTGGTCGGGGCGCATGGGCAGGCGCACCTGGCGGCGTTGCATCACCTGCACCAGCTCGCGCATCACGCCGTACATATCCACGTCGCCTTCGAGGTGGTTGGCTTCGTAAAAGTTGCCGGCTTCGTCGCGCTGGGTGCTACGCAGGTGAATGAAGTGAATCCGGTCGGCAAACTGGCGCACCATGGCGGGCAGGTCGTTGTCGGGCCGCACGCCGAAGGAGCCGGTGCAGAAGCAGAGCCCATTATGTAGCGAGGGCACAGCCTCGGCCAGGGCCTGCACGTCGGCGGCGGTGCTCACCACGCGCGGCAGCCCCAGAATCGGATACGGCGGGTCGTCGGGGTGAATGGCCAGGTTGATGCCCACTTCCTCGGCCACCGGCACGATTTCGCGCAGAAACAGCACCAAGTGCTCCCGCAGCTTAGTCGCGTCGATGCCCTGATACGCATCCAAGGCCTGCTGAAACTGCTCGAGCGTAAAGCTTTCCTCCGAGCCGGGCAGGCCGGCAATGATGTTGCGCTGCAACAGCTGCTTATCGTCGTCGCTCATACCCGCCAGCCGGGCTTCGGCTTGGGCCAGCTCCTGATCGGAATAGCCGGCCGCCGCCCCGGGGCGCTTCAGCACCAGCGCATCGAAGGCCACAAAAGCAGCTTTTTCGAAGCGCAGGGCTTTAGAGCCGTCTTCCACCTCGTAGGCCAGGTCGGTACGCGTCCAGTCGAGCACGGGCATGAAGTTGTAGGTCACGGTGAAGATGCCGCAGGCCGCCAGGTTGCGCAACGACTCCTGGTAGTTGGCAATGTGGCGGGCAAAGTCGCCGGTGCGGGTTTTGATCTGCTCGTGCACCGGCACGCTTTCTACCACGCTCCACACGAGGCCCGCGGCGGCTACTTCCGCCTGGCGCTTCTTGATTTCCGCCACGGTCCAGACCTGGCCGTTGGGTACGTGGTGCAGGGCCGTTACCACGTCGGTAGCGCCGGCCTGGCGGATATCGGACAAGCTTACCGGGTCGTTGGGGCCATACCAGCGCCAGCTTTGAATAATGGACATGCGTGAGGTTTTTTTAAGGCTTTAAGAAGCTTTTTGTCAGGGTTAAACTTAGCCGTCCGGCTGAGCTTTTGGAGCAGAGTAGTCGACAGGACGTTCTGTTTTGGCAACAACTAACAACGACAGCCCTACACGCCGCTGTAGGCGTTGAAGCCGCCGTCGACGATGATGGTTTCGCCGGTGACGAAGCGGGAGGCGTCGCTGAGCAGGTAGATGAGCGTGCCGGTCAGCTCCTCGGGCTCACCGAAGCGCTGGAAGGGCGTGGCGGCAATAAACTTGCGGGCCCGGTCGGTGTGGCCGCCGTCGGCGGCTACCAGCAGGCTGCGGTTTTGCTCGGTCAGAAATACGCCGGGGGCAATGGCATTGATGCGCATGCCGCCGCCGTAGCGCAGGCCCAGCTCCACGGCCATCCACTGGGTGTAGGCTTCCACGGCTTTCTTGGCCAGGGTGTAGCCCAGCACCCGCGTCAGGGGCCGCTGGGCCGTGAGCGACGATACGTTGATGATGGAGCCCTTGCCGTTGGCGGCCATTACGCGCCCGAATACGGTGGTCGGAATCACGGTGCCGAACAGATTCAGGTCGACGGCCTGGCGGGTGTGCTCGATGCTGAGGCCGAATAAATCCTGATCGGGGGCTACATTGGCGCCGGGCATATTGCCGCCGGCCGCGTTTACCAGCCCGTCGATGGTGCCCCAGGCGGCCAGTATTTCGTCGCAGGCCTGCTGCATCTGGGCCTGGTCGAGCACGTCGGCCAGCACGGCCATGGCCTGGCCGCCCCCGGCCCGGATGGCTTCTACGCGGCAGTTGGCCCGGCCGGCGTCGCGGCCCAGAATAGCCACTTTGGCCCCGGCCTCGGCCACAGCCAGCGAGAGGCTTTCACCAAGCACGCCAGTAGCTCCGGTGATGACAATGACTTTATTGCGGAGCGAAAACTGGTCGAGGGAAGAAGGGCGGCGCGTGGCAGCCGGCTGGGTGTCGGTGGGCAATACGGGCACGGAAGAAAGCATATGCACAGTCGATTAGGGGAGTAGCGTTAATTTACTTTCCAGGCGAATATCGTCGGAAGCGGCGCCCAGCATCAGCTGAAACTCGCCGGGCTCGGCGGCCCATTCCAGCCGGGAGTTGTAGAAAGCCAGCTTGTTTTGGTCGATGGTAAAGGTCACGGTTTGGGTTTCGCCGGGCTTGAGGTTGATTTTACGGAAGTCTTTCAGCTCCCGGAGCGGGCGGGACACCGAGGCCACCAAGTCGCGCAGATACAGCTGCACCACTTCTTCGCCGGCCACCTTGCCCGAGTTGGTCACGGTAAGCTGCACCTGCACCGTCTGGCCGGCCGTCATGGTGGGCTGGCTCAGCCGCAGGTTGTCGTACTTAAAAGTAGTGTAGCTCAGGCCGTGGCCAAAGGCGTAGCGCGGCGTGTTGGGCGCGTCGATGTAGGCCGAGCGGTAGCGAATGTTCTTGGGGTCGACGACGGGCCGGCCGGTGTTGTACTGCTGGTAGCTGAGCGGAATCTGGCCCACGGCCCGCGGGAAGGTGCTAGGCAGCTTACCACCCGGGTTGTAGTCGCCAAAGAGCACATCGGCCAGGGCGTGGCCGCCTTCCGAGCCGGGCCACCAGCCGTAGAGAATGGCGTCGGCCTGGTCGGCAATGGCGTTGAAAATCAGCGGCCGGCCGGCCAGCAGGATAACCACCACGGGCTTGCCGGTAACTTTCAGGGCCCGAAACAGCTCCTCCTGCACGCCGGGCAAGCCAATATCGGTGCGCGACTTGGCCTCGCCGCTCATGTCCCAGGTTTCGCCCACGGCTAGCACCACCACATCGGCGGCCTGGGCCGTTGCTACGGCCTGGGCGAAACCGGCGCGGGAGTCGCCCATTACGTCGCAGCCTTTGGCGTAGAGCACCTGGCTTTTCTTGCCGGCGCGCTGCACCAGTCCGTCATACACGGAGGTAATCTGGTTGGTATCGGCCAGCACTATCCAGCTGCCGGCCAGGTCGCGCTTAGCTTTGGCCAGCGGGCCGATGACGGCAATTTTGGGCGGGGCGGCCAGGGGCAGCGTGTTGTTGTCGTTCTTGAGCAGCACCACCGACTTGCGGGCAATGTCGCGGGCGGCCACGCGGTGTTTGGGGTCGTTGAGCACCTTCTTTTCCCGCTTCAGGTCCGAGAACTTGTAGGGGTCATCGAAGAGGCCCAGCTCGAACTTCTTGCGCAGAATGCGGCGCACGGCATCATCCACCAGCGCCACGTCGGCTTTGCCGTCCTGCACCGACTTAGCCAGCGTATTGCGGTAGGCGTCACTTTCCATGTCCATGTCGGAGCCGGCGGCCAGGGCTTTTTGCGCGGCGTCGGCCTTATCCCGGGCGTAGCCCCAGGGCACCATTTCGCCGATGGAGCCCCAGTCGCTCACCACGAAGCCCTGGTAGTTCCACTGGCCTTTCAGGATGTCGCGCTGCAGGTACTTGTTGCCGGTGGCGGGCACGCCGTTCAGGGTGTTGAAGGAATTCATGAAGGTGGCGGCCCCGGCATCTACGGCGGCTTTGAAGGGCGGCAGGTAAGTTTCCCAGAGCTGCTGCTCGCTCATATCCACGGTGTTGTAGTCGCGGCCGGCGGTGGCGGCCCCGTAAGCAGCAAAGTGCTTGGCGCAGGCCATAATGGCGTCGGTGCCGCCCAGCTTCTCGCCCTGGAAGCCCAGCACGCGGGCTTTGGCAATTTCGGAGCCCAGGTAGGTGTCTTCGCCGGCGCCTTCCATCACCCGACCCCAACGTGGGTCGCGGCCTACGTCTACCATCGGCGCAAACGTCCAGTGCTGACCGGCGGCGGCGGCTTCTCGGGCCGCTACGTGCGCCGATTCCCGGATGGCGGCCAAATCCCAGGAAGCGGCTTCGGCCAGCGGAATCGGGAAAACGGTCTGGTAGCCGTGAATGACGTCGAGGCCGAAGAGCAGCGGAATTTTAAGGCGCGACTTGAGGGCTTCGGCCTGAATGGCGCGGGTGTCGGCCACGCCCTTCACGTTCAGCATCGAGCCTACCTGCCCGGTGCGGATGCTGTTGAGCAGGTCGGTTTTGCGGTTGCTGGCCGGGCCAGTTACCTCGCGGCCGGAGTATTGGGTGAGCTGGCCGATTTTTTCCTCCAGCGTCATCTGGCCCAGCAGGGCAGTAATGCTCTGTTCAATATCGGCAGCCGACGCCGGGGCTTTAGGTTTTTGGGCCTGCGCGGCCGGGCTGGGAGCCAGCAGTAGGCTAAGCAAGAGGAAGGAAGCGGAAAGTGGTACGCGCATTCGGTTGAAGCTGAAAGTCGCCCGGGGGCGGGGTAAAACGAGGTGGAGCATACTGGCGGCTACCGGCCCGCGCTGGTCTGGTTGGGAGCCGTGGGCCACATTGTCTCACCTCAATGCGCGGCGTATTCCCTCCCAAAATCAGCGGCGTTTCCCATCCCACAATGTGGCCGGCAGCCGCCAGGTATACTCAATTCAACGGAGCCGTGTGCCCCGAATTTACTGTTGCTGGTCAGCGCAGGCCTGCCACGAGGCCGTCGTAGGTGGGCTTGCGCTGCTCGGTGTCGTCGATTTGTACTTCACTTTGGGAAAACCGCTTTCATAGGGAGAGTTTCGGGGAGGATAGTTACTGGCAAAAGCTACCGGACCAGGCGTTTGGGTTTGGGTTGAAGCCGCTGCATAGCTGCCGCGTAGCGCTGGCCCATCAGCCGAGCCGAAGCGGCATTGAAGTGGGTCTGGTCGCCGATGTGGGCCGTGCCCTCGGCCGAAACGTAGCCGTAGTGCCGTACCGAGCGGCCCAGCCGGGCCACGGTGGTATTGAGGCGGCGCGCGGCTTCGTTGGTGCGGGGCTGGCCGAGGCTGTCGGGCTTTACAATCTGAAAATCGGGGAGCTGGCCGGCCACGAACGGCACCTCGGGCAGTTGCAGATCCTGACGGAAGCGGGCAATGAGGGCGGTTAAGTGTTGGGCATAGGCGGCGCTGCCGGCCGGGTTGCTGTCGGCTTCGCCCTGGTGCCAGATGATACCGGCCAGGGTGCCGGCCTGCATGGCGGTTCGGGCCCGGCGAATGGCGTCGTCGTAGGGGTTGGTTTTGGTGGCCGGATAAAACGCGCCCGGCTGCCAGAAGCTAATAGCCGAGCCACCCACCGCGCACGGTATCAGGCCGATAACTACGCTGGTATCCTGGGCGGCCAGGGCCCGGCCAAAACTCAGGCCCGGCCCCACGCCGGCCACGCTCTTGTCGAAATGCACCGGGTCCTGGGCGGTTTCCCACTGCCCGGCCGCATTCAGGCGCAGTACCCGGCGGTTGGGTACGGTGTCCTGGGCCTCCACCACACCGCGCCCGGCCATGTTCGACTGTCCCACGAGCAGGTAGAGCCGAAATTCCTCCTTATGCGCCGGCGGCACGGCCAGTTCCCGCCGCTTCGGGCGCAGACTTTGCGCCCCGGCCGAATCGGTCAGCAGAGCAGCAACGCACAGTAGCAGGAGGAGGGCGCGGAGCATGGTGTTAGGGTTTGGGCTGGCGCTTGTCGAAGTAGTCGGCCAGCGGGTACATCTGCTGGTTTAGCTCGCGCATCTTGTCGAGCAGGGGCGTGTAGGGCGCAAGGTAGTTGTCTACAATGCCCTTGTTGGCGTTGGTGTTCGAGGGCTCGGCGCCTACGATGGTCGGGTCGTTGTCCTGGTACTTAAACCAGTGCCAGCCCACGCAATTCTTTGATTCGAGCAAGCCCAAGGTGAAATTCTGGTAGAACAGGCCCCGGTCGGCCTGGGTCTTCACCACCCAGCCCGCCCCGGCCGTGTTGGCCAGGCCCGGCGCGTCCTCGCCCTTCACGTACCACTCCGTCACGATAAAGGGCTTGCCGGCCGACTCTTCCCACTCGCGCACCCAGCGCGGCTCGGGCGTCCAGTTGTTGTAGTAGTTGATGCTCACCGCGTCGAGGTACTTGCCGGCCACCCGCATCAGCTCGGGGTAGTAGCGCTGGGCCCCGTGGAAGCGGCAGCCGAGGTACATGTGGTTGGGGTCGTACTTTTTCATGGCCTTGGCCACGATGCTGAAGTACCGCTCGGCGGCAAAGGCCAGAAAGTCCTGGCGGTGCTGGTCGGTAATGGTTTCGAGGGTGATATTCTGCTCGTCGGCCCACTTTTTGGCGGCCTGGTAGCCGGGCTCAGTGGTCGGCAGCTTGAGGTAGCCGTCGAGGTTTTTGCGCAGCAGCGGCATCTCGTTGTCGGAGAAGTAGCCGAACAGGTTCTTGTCTTTCCGGTACTGGGCCAGCTGCTTGGCGTGCTCTTCGGCAAACGCCTCAAAGCCGGGGTCAAACACGAAAATCACGTCGTTGGGGTAGCCTTTGTGGCCGGGCTGTACAAAGGTGCCGCCGCGCTTGTCGCCGTACTTGCTCATGAAATCCAGGTTCACGGTGTAGGCCAGCGGCTTGTCGGCCCGGGCGTTTTCCTCCCTGATTTCCTTCGTTGCCGACCACGCCCCGGCTCCGTTGAAGCCGTTTTCGATGAGGAATTTGCGGGTGCCCGCCATCCAGCCGGCCCGGTCGCCGAATTTGTCCTTGAGCGCCTTTTGGGTGCGCTCCGAGCGGCCGGGCTGCACGTCGTTGGGAGCGTTGTGCAGAAAGTAGTAGCCCTCGGGGTCCACGGCCCACCAGCGCCCGGCTATTTTCTCAACGTGAAAGTAGCCCGTGGCCTTGGTGCGCCGGTCGAGGCGGCCGCCGTACTTGCTCAGCTTCACCGTGGCCGGCGCGAAGCCCCGCAGCTGGGCAATGGTGCGCGTGGGGTAGCTTTTGTACTCCGAAAAGCCCGCCTTGCCGTCGGTGGTGGAGTTGTTGATGGTCTTTTTAGCCGCCACGCGCAGCGTGTACTCGGTGGTGTCGAGCTGCTGGGCGTGGGCGGCGGTGAGGGTGAGCAGGAGCAGGGCGGCCAGCACCCCACCCCCGGCCTCTCCCCTCCGGGAGAGGGGTGCGTTCAATGTATTTAGCATAAAGTCGTCTGGCACCCCTCTCCCGGAGGGGAGGGGCCGGGGGTGGGGTGAATTTCTATTTCCCGTCGTATTTCCGGGCCATCTGCCGGTAGTATTCCTGCAACACGTAAAAGGCTTTTTTCTTCGTGCCGGTGCTCGAAATCAGGCCTTTGCGGTTGAAACCGTTCTGGTACACCGGGTGCTGGCGGCGGGTGGCCCGGAAGTCGGCCAGAATCCAGGGCGTCATGCCGCGCAGGCCCGGAATGGTGCTCAGCATCTTGAGCTGGTTTACGTAGAGCGCCTCCTGGTATTCCTCGCTCCAGCGGGTTTCGGCGTCGCCGTGGTAGCCGGCCAGCGCATCGCCGCCAAACTCGCTGATCATCACCGGCTTGTTGTACTTGATGTCGAAGGTGTACTTGGTGATTTCGCTCGGCTTACCGCCCCAGTACCAGCCGGCGTACTCGTTGAAGCTGGTCAGATCCAGAAACTCGCCCAGCGGGTCGTCCACGTGAATCACGTTGTCGGGGGTGCGGTGCAGCTCCAGAGCGGCCGAAATCAGGCGGGTGTCGTCGAGGCTGCGAGCCTTCTGGGCCAGGCTGCTCATAAACTTCAGGCGGGGCGCCCCCAGCGGGGTTTCGTTGCCAATGCTCCACACTACGATGCTGGCCCGGTTTTTACCCATCGAAATCAGGTCCGAAAGCTGAGTTTCGGCGTTCTGGTAGGTAGCAGGGTTTTCCCAGGCAATGGTCCAGTACACGGGCACCTCGGCCCACACCAAGAGGCCCATTTCGTCGGCCAGCTTGAGCATGGTTTCGTTGTGGGGGTAGTGGGCCAGACGCACGTAGTTGCAGCCCAGCTCCTTGGCCCAGGTCAGCAGCATCCGCAAATCACCCTCACCCCGGGCCCGGCCCGGAATCAGCGGGTTTTCGTCGTGCATCGAGATGCCGCGCATATAGATGCTCTTGCCGTTGAGCAGAATGTCCTGCCCCTTGGTTTGAATGGTGCGGAAGCCGATTTTGTCCTGCACCGCGTCCGGGCCGCTGCTTAAACTTACCGCGTATAGCTTGGGGCTTTGCGGCGACCAAAGCTTCAGCTTTTTGGCCGGCAGCGCGAAGGTGGCGCGGCCATCGGCGTCGGTCTTCACGTTCTGTTTGAGGCCCGCCTCGCCGATGGTCAGCGTCACGGTCTGGCCAGCTTTGCTGTCGCCACCGAGCTGCACGTAGCCGGCCAGCTGGCTGGCGTCGTTGCGGGCCAGCTGCACCTTGTAGTCGGTTATAAACGTGGCGGGCGTTTCGGCAATAAACACGTCCCGCGTGATGCCGCCGTAGTTCCACCAGTCGGTGTTGATGGTGGGCACTTCTTCGGGGCGGCGGGTATTGTCGGCCTTCACCACCACAAAATTGTCGCCCGAGGCGCTGAGCTGGCTGGTCACGTCGTACTGAATCGGGGTGAAGCCGCCCTTGTGCATGCCCAGCTTCTTGCCGTTCAGATAAATGTGCGACTCGTAATTAATGGCCCCGAAGTACAGAAAGTACCGCTTGCCGGCCGCCGGCTTCAGCGTGAAGCTCTTCTTAAACCAGATGGTGCCTTCGTAATACAAAAGCTTGGGGTCCTGGGAATTCCAGTCGCCGGGAATCTGCATCGTGGCCGACTTGTCGAAGTCGTACTCAATCAGCTCGGGCTCTTGCGAGTTGCTGGGCTTCTGGTTGTCATAGTAGCCGCCCTTGCCGCTTTTCGACTGGTCGAAAGCCTCGCGGCGGTAGTCGTAAAAGCCGTTCTCGTAGGGGTCAATAATGTAGTTCCAGCTGCCGTTGAGGCTAAGCACGCGGCGAGCCGGGGCATTCTGAAGCAGGCTGGTCTGGGCCCGCAGCTGGCCGGCAAAGGTGCCGATAAGCAGCAGCGCCGCCGTCAGCAGCCGTAGGGAGATTCGGAAAGTCATTAAGGAAAGGAAAGAGTGAATTTGTGAAATTGAGAAGTTGTGAAATCGTGCGCTTGAGGCTCAATCCGCGCCAATGGCGCCAACAGAACGACAACTCACAATCTCACAACTTCACAACCTCACCACTTAGTTATAGCCCGGGTTCTGGGTCAGGATGGGGTTGGTCTGGATTTCCTGCACCGGGATGGGGAAGAGCAGGTCGTTCTGGTCGATGCGGACGGCGGAGTTGGCGCGGGTGAAGAAGGCATTCATCACCGGGATGGCACGGTCGGTGCGCACCAGGTCAAACCAGCGGTGCCCTTCAAAATTCAGCTCCAGGCGGCGTTCCAGCTCCAAGCGGTTGCGCAGGGTTTCGCGGGTGGTGCTGGCCGGCAAATCCACAGTGGCGTTGGGCGTGTTTACCGGCAGGTTGCGCGAGCGGCGAATCACCTGGTTGATGGCCGTCAGGGCCGGGGCGGAGGGGCCGGTGGCTTCGTTCACGGCTTCGGCATACATCAGCAGCAAATCGGCATGGCGCAGTACAATCCAGTCGTTTTCGGCATCAGTGGCGGCGGTGGGGTTGTCGATGTACTTGCGGGTGTAGTAGCCCAGCGTGGCGGCGGCTCCGGCGGGCAGCACGTAGGACGTAGTGGCGCGCACATCGGTAGTGCCGCTGGCCGTGAAGGCCGCAATCAGGTCGGTATCCACGGTGTTGAACTGCTGCCCGGTGAAGGCCGCGCCCAGCAAGGCCGTTGACTGGGCCGTGGTGTAGGCCGGCATAAACCAGGTAGTAAAGGCACTGCCCAAGCCCAGAGTGCCTTTGGTGTAGCGCGCCGCGAAGATGATTTCGCTGTTCATCTCGTTGCTGGTGGCAAACACGTTGGCGTAAGTAGCCTGCAGCGCGTAGGTGGTGCCCGTAGCCAGGGGCTGGAGCTTATCGGCGGCGGCCTGGTACTTTTTCTGGGTGAGCAGCACCTTGCCCAACAGCGTAGTGGCGGCGCCCTTGGTGGCTCGGCCCAAGTTGGCGCCGGTCTGGGCTACGGGCAGGTTCTTTTCGGCAAAGTCGAGGTCTTCCTCAATCTGAGTGTAGACCTCAGCCACGGGCCGGCGGCCAAATGGATAGGCCTCCGGAATGCTCTGAATTTCCTTGGTTACCAGCGGCACGTCGCCCCAGATGCGCACGGCGTTGAAATAGGCCAGCGCCCGAATGAAGCGCACCTCGCCGTAGTAGCGGTTGCGGGTGGCCTCGGTTAGTTTCACGCCCCCGGCCCGGCTCAGAATCAGGTTGCAGCGGGCAATACAGCGGTAGGTCGAGAGCCAGTAGCTCTGAATGTTGGGGTTGTCGGCGAAGAGCGAAAAGTCGTTGAACTCGTTGAGCCGCTCGCCCGAGGTAACAGTGTAGCTGTTGTCGGACGGAATTTCGCCGAAGATGAAGATGCCGCGAGGGCCGCCCGAGCGGCCGTACAAATCCTGCACCGAGGCATAGGCGGCCGTCACGCCATTGAAGATGCTCAGCGAGTCGGTGTAGCTTTCCGTGGTCGGGATGCGCGTGGGGTCGTCGAGCTCGATGAATTCCTTGGTGCACGAGCTGGTGCCCAGGGCGCCCAGACCAAGTACCGTGGCCATGCAGGCGCCGGTAACGATATTTTTGAAGTTGAAAGTCATGGTGGGAGGGGGAAGAGAGTTGTCAGTTGGTCGTTGTCAGTTGTCCGTTTGCTCTATTGGCTTCGATGGCCTGACAACGGACAACGACCAACTGACAACTCAGAATTAGAAACCAACCTGGAGGCCCAGCGTGAGGGTGCGGTTCATTGGGTACGATCCCTGGTCCACACCGTAAGTGGGGTTGGTCGTGTTGCCGTAGTTGTTGGCTTCGGGGTTGTAGCCCACGTACTTGGTGAAGGTGTACAGATTCTGCACCGAGGTGTAAATGGCCGCGCTCTGCAGGCCACCCTTCGCGGCCCAGCCCACGGGCAGGTTGTAGCGCAGCGTGATGTTGCGCACCCGCAGAAACGAGCCGTCCTGGATGAAGTAGGAGTTGAACTGGGTGCGTAGCGAGGTAGCCGAGGTGGCAAACGGGGTTTTGCCGTCGCCGGGGTTCTCGGGGCTGCGCCACCGGTCTACCAGCTGCACACGGCCGTTGGTCTGGCCCGGCGAGTTGAAGGTGTACCGGTCGCCGGCATAGAGTACGTCGTTGCCCTGCGAGCCCTGCAGCGTAATGGCCAGCGAGAGTTTCTTGTAGCCAAAGGTGTTTTGCAGGCCGTAGGTGAAGTCGGGGAAGGGGTTGCCGATAACGCCTACGTCGAGCGTGTTGATCTGGCCGTCGCCGTTCACGTCCTTGAATTTGAAGTCGCCGGGCTTCACGGCCAGGTTGCTGCCCGTCCACTTGGGGCTGTTGTCCACGTCGGCCTGGTTGAGGTAAATGCCCTCCTGCTGGTAGCCGTAGAACACGCCCAGCGGCTGGCCCGGCACCACCCGAATCGAGCTGGTGTAGCCAAACACGGCGTCGAAGGTAATCTGCTCATTAGCCCCAGCCAGGGCCAGCACTTGGTTGCGGTTCAGCGAGAGGTTGGCGGCGGTGCTCCAGGTGAAGTCGCCGTCCACGATGTTGGCCGTGTTGAGCTGAAACTCTAGGCCGCGGTTGCGCACTTCCCCCACGTTGGCCAACGCCCGCGCCGAGTAGCCCAGAATAGCCGGAATATTGCGGTTGAGCAGCAAATCGGTGGTGTTGCGCTGGTAGGCAGCCACCGTCAGGTAGATTCGGTCCCGGAACAAGCCCAGGTCGAAGCCGGCGTCCATCTGGGTGTTGGTTTCCCAGCCCAAGTTGCGCAGGGCCAGGCCGTTGGGCGAAAAGCCGTAGTTGCGGACGCCGGTGCCGGTGCCAAACACGTAGTTGGCCGCCGTCTGGTAGCTCTGGTAGTTGTAGTCGCCGATGTTGTTGTTGCCCGTCACGCCGAAAGAGGCGCGGAACTTCAGCTCCGAAATGGCCGGAATGGCTTTCACGAAGGTTTCTTCGCCGGCCCGCCAGGCCAAGGCTACTGAGGGGAAGGTGGCGTAGCGGTTGTCGGGGCCGAAGCGCGAGGAGCCGTCGGTGCGCAGGGCGGCCGTCAGGATGTAGCGCTCCTTGAAGGCGTAGTCGAGGCGGCCGAAGATGGACGTCAGGGCGTTGGCCGAGTACGAGGCCTGGCCAAACAGCTGGCCGGCGGCGGTGGCATACTCAATGTCGGGCGTGGTGTAGGTGCCGGTCTGGCCCAGCACGGTGCTGCCCTCGTTGGTGTTGCGCTGGGCCGAGTAGCCGGCCAGCAGGGTCACGTCGTGGTCGGCGCCGAAGCGGCGGTTGTAGGTAGCCGTATTTTCCCACACCCAGTTCAGGTTGGTGCTGTTGGCCTGCCGGGCGTCGATGTTGTTGAGAATCGGCGTCGAGAGGTTGGCTCCCGCGTTGTTCACGGTGCCCAGTGTGGCCGGCACGTAGATGGCGCGGCGGTTGTTGAGTAGCTCGGCCCCGAAGTTGGTGCGCAGGTTCAGCCCTTTAAGCACCTCAAAATCGAGGAAGGTGGAACCCAGAGCCCTCACCGAGCTGGTACGGTCCTTATACAAATCGATGGTAGCCACCGGGTTCAGCAGGTCGCCGGGCGTGGTTACGCCCGAGCCCGAGTTGCGGATGGCGCCGTAGTCGCCGTTGGCCAGCCGCACCGGAATGATGGGCGGCAGAATGAGGGCCGCCGTCACGATGGCCGTTTCGCCGCCCGGGCCGCCGCCCGAGATGTTGCCGCCGTTGTAGCTGCCCGAAATCGGCTTCACGTCGGTGCGCGAAAAGTTGGGGGCCAGGCTCAGGCCTATTTTCAGCTTTTTGCTGAGCTGGGCATCGTAATTGGCGCGCAGGGCAAACCGGTCGAAGCCGGTATTCTCAATCACGCCTTTCTGCTTAAAGTAGCTGCCCGAAATGTAGAAGCGCGACACGTTGGTGCCGCCCGAGGCCGAAAGCTGGTACTGCTGCTGGGAGCCGGTACCGAAAATTGCGTCCTGCCAGTCGGTGTCGGGCAGCTCGGGGGCGCCGGGCTGCAGGGTGGCCGGAATGGCGCGGGCGCCGTTGGTGAACGACTCGCGCAGGTACTCCAGGTACTGGTCGCGGTTCATGAGGTCCACCTTTTTGGCCACTTCTACCACGCCGGCGTTGGCCGTAAAGTTGAAGCGGGTTTTGCCGTCGTTGCGCCCCCGCTTGGTGGTCACAATCACGATGCCGTTGCCGCCGCGCGAGCCGTAAATGGCGCAGGCCGCCGCGTCCTTCAGAATCTGGATGCTGGCAATGTCGCCGGGCGGAATCTGGTTGTAGCTGTCGGCACTGTTGAGCGGATAGCCATCGACCACGTACAGGGGCGAGTTGCCGGCTGAAATCGAGCCCAGGCCCCGTACGCGGATTACGGCGCCCTGGCCCGGCTCACCGGAAGGCTCCGTAATCTGGGCACCGGCCACCAGGCCCACCAGGGCTTCGGAAGGCGACGACACCGGAATGAGCTCCACCTGCTTGGCCGAAATCGAGGAAATAGACGTGGCCAGCAGCTTTTTCTCCTGCACGCCGTAGCCCACCACCACCACTTCGCTCAGCGTCTTGTTGTCGGGCGCCAGGGCCACGTTCAGCGTTTCGCGGCCATTGAGCGGCACTTCCTGGGCCAAGTAGCCGATAAAGGAAAAAACCAGCGTGGCGTTGGCGTCGGCCGTTATTTTAAAGCGGCCGTCGGGGTCGGTCTGGGCGCCGTTGGAGGTGCCTTTCACCACCACGTTGACGCCCGGAATGCCGGCGCCTTTCTCATCCACGACGCGGCCCGTAATGGTACCGTCGGCCACGGTGGCGTGAATGGACACAGGCGTTGCAACGGTGGCAGCCACCACCTCGCCGCCGAGCCCAAGGCTAAGCACGGGCAGCAGCACCAGCGGCCGAGCCGCCCAGCGCAATGGATGATTGGGTAGAAAACGGGTCATAGATGTGGGAATTGTTGGTGGCAAAAACGGGTCGGAGCGCAGCGGCGGGGCCGCTGCCGGAATGCCGGGGCTGCCGCCCGCCGCAGCCCGTGGCACTGGCAAGGAATTCTACTATTGACTATGGGTGGCAACTCCGGCTTTGCGTGCCGGCAGCGGCCCGGAAGGGGGCGGTGGAAGAATAAGGCAAAGCCAGAGTTCAACTTTCTCCGGCCATTCTTTCCTCTGCTAAGTACCGGACATTTAGCAATGATTGCATCGGGTAAAGCCCGGTTTATCTACGCAAACGTTTGCAGTCAATTGCGAAATCGGGCTGGCTGGATGCTTGTTGGCCAGCCTCATCTGCCGGTCCCGGCCAAAGAATGCGCCAGCGAGGCATGCCCCGGTTTGGTACTCCGGCATTGCCCAAAATGCGTTAGCTTTACCAAGGCTGAGCTGACTCTTTTCCTCATCTTCCCCGAATTAAGCTCTACGAAAGCGTCTCAATGAATTCAGTTAATTTGAAGCGGCTTGCCCAGGAGCTGAACCTGTCGATTGCCACGGTTTCGCGCGCGCTGCAGGACAGCTACGAAGTGTCGGCCCACACCAAGGAGCGGGTGAAGGCGCTGGCGGCCGAGCTCAACTACGAGCCCAATGCTTACGCCAGCAGTCTGCGGCGCAACATCAGCAAAACCATCGGCGTCGTTATTCCCGAAGTCAACAACCACTTTTTCTCCCTGGCCATCAACGGCATCGAAGAAGTAGCCAGGCAGAGCGGCTACCACGTGCTCATCTACCTCACCCACGAAGACTACGACCGGGAAGTGGCCATTACGCAGTATCTCACCGGCGGCCGGGTCGATGGTATTCTGATGTCGGTAGCCAGTGAAACCCAGGAATTCGGGCACCTGCTGAAGCTACAGGCCACTAAGCCCGCCATCGTGTTCTTCGACCGGGTGTGCGACTCCATTGCCACGGCCCAGGTAACGACCAACGACTTTGAAAGCGGCTTCCAGGCCACCGAACACCTCATTCAGGCCGGCTGCCGCCACATTGCCCACCTGCTCGTGTCGGGCAACCTCTCGATTGGGCGCATGCGCATGCAGGGCTACCAGGCCGCCCTGCAGCAGTACGGGCTGCCCTTCGACGAAGCTCTGGTGCTCGACGGCAACGGCAACGACGAGCAGAATACGGCCCTCATTACCGCGCTGCTCACCGCCCGGCCCGAAGTGGACGGCATTTTCGCGTCGGTCGAGCGGTTGGCCATCAGCAGCTACCACGCCTGCAACGGCTTGGGCCGCGCCATTCCCGAGCAAGTCAAAATAATCAGCTTCTCCAACCTGGGCGTGGCTGCTCTGCTCGACCCAGCCCTGACGACCATCACCCAGCCTGCCTATGAAATCGGGCGGGAGGCCGCCAAAATCCTGCTGCGGGCCATCGAGAAGAAAAAGCCCATTCTGCCCACCCAAAGCTTGGTGCTGAAGTCGGAGCTGTTTGAGCGCCGCTCCACGGCCAAATAAGCCCGCCGTCTGCCCACGCAAACGGGCCACCGGCGCGCGGTTGCAGCCACGCTCCAATGACCCGTTGGGCAAAGCGGCTTCGCCCGGCCGCTACTCCTTCACCAGCTTCTGGCGCAGCACCCGGCCGTCGGCGGTAGTGGCCGTCAGCAGATACATGCCCCGGGCCAAACTGCTGATGTCGATGGGGGTCGTGGCTTCCGTTTGCCGTTGGAGCACGACTTGGCCCGCAAGGCTGCGCAAGGTGAGGCTGAGCGGGCCGGTGAGTCCATCGAGCGTAAAGCTGCGCGTGGCCGGGTTTGGGTAGATACTTACCAGCTCATGCTGGCCGGCGGTGGTGGCCATTACGGTAGCCGGGCGCTGCAGCACCGGGGCCGCGTCGTTGTCGTCGTAGTAGGTTTTCGACTCAAACGCGCCCGTGCTGGTGAGACGGTACAGAATGGTTTTGTGGGCCTCGATGGTACCGGTGCGCAGCTCCGCCGACACGCCGGCGTAGCCTTCCAGCTTGATGCGGGCCGAGGCCGAGCCGGCGTACTGGTTGGTGAGGGAGATGGTGTAGCTGCGGGCCGTGTTGGAGTTGTTCAGCAGCAGCACGGTGTAGCCGGTAGCGTCGCGCAGGCCCACGAATACCAGGTCGTCTTTGGAATAGGCGGGGTTGGTTTCCTGCTCGCCGGGCATGTAGTTGAGGCGCTGGTTTTCGCTCAGCATGGCAAAATGGTGCATGGTGGAGCGGCGCGTATTGTTGGTGTTGTAGAGCGAAAAGTCGCGCCCACCTTCCAGAATGCTCCAGGGCGTAACGCAAAAGGCTCTTTTCGCCAAGGCCAGCTTGGTCATGGTGGCTAGAAACTGCCCGGCCGTGAAGCCGCTCGGGGCCCACACGCTGCTGGCTTTGTCCTCGGTATTCACCTCCGTCACGGCCAGGCGCAGGTCGGTCCAGGTGTTGTCGATTCCGTCGCGCACGGTGTTCACGCCGTCGATGTAGCCCTGCACGGCATCAAAGCGGCCGGCCAGTTCCTGCTCGCGCCGGCCCTGACTGTCGTAGTAATGAAAGGAAAACGTGTCGAGCAGCGGAATCTTCCTCGTGCCCACGGTCACGTACTCGTCGCCCACGTCGTTGATAAACTTGGAGTAGTAGAGCGAAATGGGCAGGTCGTAGAAGTTGCGGAAGTCGCCGCCGATGATTTTACAGTTGTTGTCGGCCAGCTTCATCAGGCGGGCTATGGCCTTGAACCGGTCCCGGAAGGCGTAGAAGGAGAATCCGTCCACCGGCACGTTGTTGTTTACCCAGTCGGTCAGGTTCTGGCCAGTGCTGTCGGGCGTGGGGTCGGGCTCGTTGCCGATGGTGTAGTAGAGCACCCCGTTGGCCTTGAAGTAGTTTACCCAGGCCGTTACCTGGCTGTCGGTGAGGGTGATGGGCAGCTGCACCAGCGGTACGCCATTCAGGCTGTTTTTGACATACTGCACCGTCGGCAGCCAGTTTTCCTTCACGGCCCAGAAGGCATCCTTGTTGCGCCCATTGCCCCCGATGCGGTAGAAGTTGACTTTGGCCTGCTTCAGATTGGTGGTAATGGTGGCGTTGGGCTGACTGTACCAGTAGTTGATGCCGAAGAAATTGGCACTCACCGGCACGCCTTGCGCCGAGGCGCCCACCGAGGCCGCGCCCAGTACCAGCCCGGCCAGCCAAGGCCGTGCAACACGCGCCCGATTACGGGCCGCAGAAAGAGGAAACAGGTTTTTCATGAAGTGGGAATTTGGTAGGGAACGGAACAGAAAGCGCGCGGAAAACCCAGCCAGCTCGTCGGAAGCTGAAAAACGGGGCTGGTTGAGCAAAAGAAACAGGTCAGGAAAAAGCCCGCGTACCGGGCCGATAAACCCCGGCTGTTTTAGTCGGCGGCATCGGCCCGGTATGCGGGGCCGCTACTTCACGATGACCAGGCGGGTGGTGTGCACGGTGCCGTTGCTGAGCAGGCGGCAGGTGTAGAGGCCGGCGGGCAATGCGGTGCTGTTCAGGCGGACTTCATAGTCGCGGCCCGCTTCGGTCGGGCCCTGGTAGAGAGTAGCTACCACCTGGCCCAGGGCGTTGTGCACCAGCAACTGAGCCGTGGCCGGGGCGGCCGGCCGGAAACGCACCACCGTGTAGTCGGCGAAGGGGTTGGGGAAGGCTTCGACCAATGCGGGCCGGCTGGCTACTGCTGGCTGCGGGGTGGCCTGGCCCGGCACGGTGGCCGGGGAGCAGGCACCCAGCTGGTCGCCGTGCTGAGCGAGGTGAACCGCCACGGCATTCGGCGATACGCACAGCGCGTTGCCGTTGTGGCACAGTGCCACTTTATCGTTCTTATTGCCGCAGCGCACGTCGATTACCGTGATGGTAACCGTGACGCTGGCGACGCAGCCGAATTCGTTGGTAGCCAGTACGGTGAGCGTATAGGTGCCCGCCGCTGTGGGCGTGAATACCGGGCTGGCGCTGGCGGTGCTGCTCAGGCCGGTGGCCGGCGTCCAAGCGTAGGAAGTGTAGCCCGTCGCGGTGCCGTCAGTTGCCGTCAGCGTGAGGCTTTGCGCGCCGTAGCCGAGGGAAATAGTCTGCGGGTCGAGGCCGGTGGCGGTGTTGTCGGAGCGGCTCACGCTGATGTTCACGGCGGGCTTCACCCCGATGACGGTAACAACGGCCGGGGCCGAAGCCACGTTGCCGTTTATGTCCGTCACGGTCAGCAGCACAGCATTGTCGCCGATGGTGGCGCAGTCGAAGTTGGTTTTGTCGAGGGTCAAGGTGGCTACAGCGCAGTTGTCAGCCGAGCCGTTGTTTACCTGCTCCGCCGTTACCGTGGCCTGCCCATCCGAACCCAGCGTTACGCGCACGTTGCGGGTGCTTACGGTTGGGGCCAGCGTGTCTTCCACCACTACCTGCTGTGTGGCCGCGGCCGAGGTGCCGTCGGCAAAGGCGAAATTCCAGCTGATGACAAACGTGCCCTGAACGGAATATTCTACCGCATCAGTAGTCGTGGCCGTAACGGTGGTGCTGCAGTTGTCGGGGGCGGTGGGCGCGGTAGCCGTTACCGAGCAGGCGCCGGTCAGCGCGGGGAGCGTAATGGCCGGGCGGCTGCCGGTCTGAGCCTGGGCCGGCGCAGTGTAGCGCGAATACAGGCCAGTAGCTTTGGTGCGCACCTGGTAGTAGTAGCGCGTGCCGAAACGCAAGCACTGGTCGGTGTAGGTAGTGGCGTCGGCGTTGGTGGTAGCCAGCGGGGCGTAGGTGATGCCGTCGGTGGAGCGGGCTATTTCGAAGCCGGTTTCGTCCGCCGTGTTATCGGTCCAGCTCAGGGTAATAGCGGTGCCGGCGGCCGTGGCCGTAAGCTGGGCAGGCGGGGCCAGCACCGAGTCGCGCAGGCTCTGGATGTAGGCCGTGTTGCCCGGGCCGAAGCCGTAGCCCCAATTTAGCGTCGTACTCTTGCTCAGCGCGCCCTTGGCCCCGTTGTAGTCGGTTAGGTCCTGGGCGGGGCTCAGCGGGTAATGGAAAGTGCCGCCGCCCGCGTCGGTGCCATCGGGCGAGGTCATTTTGGCCCCCGTTACCGACAGATACAGAGCCGAGGGCACACCCGCGCTGCCGCCGCCTTTGGTAGCATACGTGTGAATGGCCCCCGCCACACCGGCCGCCGTGCCCGTCTTCACCATCACCATATCGTACTGCGTGATATTGAAGGAGGTACCAGTCGATAAATTGGTCAGGTACGTGGGGTTTTCCAGCAACAAGTCCAGCGTGAAATCCGAGGCATCAGCATCCTGCACGTAGCCCGCGGGCCCGGCTAGGCGGCGCAGCACGATGGTAGTACCTCTGCGCAGGTCACTCCAGAACGCCGTGTTGTTGAAGCGAAACTTGCCGCCGTTGTCGGCCGTGTTGTTGGTTTCAAAGTCCTTCACCACCAGGTTGCGCCCGTCGAGGTGGTCCTGAACTACGAGCAACTCCACGGCGTCGAGGTTGCCGTTGGCGTCGTTCGAGCCGTTGTAGATGCGGTTTACCACGATGCTCGGCGGCGTGAAGGCCTGATTGCGCAGGCTCTGGATGTAGCTGCTGTTGCCCGCCCCGAAGCCGTAGCCCCAGCTGCGACTGGCGCTGGTGCTACTGGCCGCGCTGGTGCCGTTGTAGTCAGTAGTGCCTTGGGCCGGGTTGAGCGGGTAGAGAAAAGCACCCGTAGCCAGGGCAGCATTGAAGACCAGTTTGGTCCCGGTAAGGCCGGTGTAGAGGGCACTGGCACTGCCATTGTTCGAAACGAGGGCGTGTACCGCGTTATCAATGCCGCTGGCCGCACCGGTTTTCAGCAGCACCATATCGGTATTGGTCAGGTTGAAATTCTGGCCAGCCCCCGATAAATCGGTCAGGTACGTGGAGTTTTCCAGCAGCATATCCACCGTGAAATCCGAGGCGTCCACGTCCGGGGTGTAGCCCGTGATGCCCGAGGTCAGGCGGCGCAGCACGATGGTGGTGCCAATGCGCAGATCCTTCCACAGGGCATTATCCCGGAACTGGATTTTGCCGCCGTTATCCAGCGTTAGGTTGGCTTCAAAGTCCTTCACGATCAAGCCGCGAATATCGAGGTGGTCTTGCGTCACGAGCAATTCCACCGCGTCGGTCGAGCCATCCGAAGTCGAGCTGCCGTTGTAGATGCGATTCACCACGATGCCCGTGAGGGGCTGCTCGGCAAATGTCAGCTTCGAGAAGTTGAAGCCCCCGCTTACGATGTCAAGCTTCAACGTGGCGTTGGGCGAAGCCTCCAGGTACACATTATTGATAACCAGATCCTGATAAGTCCCGAAGCTGCCCGTGGCGGGCACGGCCACCACACCGGTACGCTCCACATCGTTCACCAGCAGCCGCACCGAGCCCGTGGAAGTGGCGCCCGTCGATACCCGCACCCGCAGCTGGTAGAGGCCGGTGCGCAGCACGTTCACCGTGTATTTCAGCCACTCGCCGCTGGCCGTGTAGCCCACTTCACCCAGGCCTTCGCCGCTGTTGCTCGTGTCGACGCCTTCGTTGGGGCGGGGCGCTTTGGGGTCGGCGGTGGTGCCCCGGTTGGCCGTTTCCGTGTCGTGGTAAGCCACGTTTTCGCCGCCGTTATCGTATTCAATGGCCTTCACCACGCCCGGAATGGCGGGAATAGTGCCGGGGTAGGGCGTACGGATGCAGCTGCTGACGGGCAGGTAGTTCGCCTTGGTCGTTACAATGGTGGTGTCGGCATTCACCAGCGTCAGGGAAATGGTTTTGTTGCCGGCCGAGGCGTACGTCACCGCAATCGGGCCCCGGCCGGTGCTGGTGGCCGGCGTGGCGCCCGCGCCAAAATCCCAGCTGATTGACGAGGCTTCACCCAGCACCGTGGCCGTGAAGGTTACTGCTTCGGGGGCCACGCAGGTAAAGGTTTTATCCGCCGAAAACGACGCCAGCGTCACGCTCTGGTCGGGGCTGAGGTAGGTGGGCGGCAACGTCTGCTGGGCGTGCTGCAGCGAGTACACAATCTTCTTCGTTAGCGCGCCCTGGCTGTTGAAGAGCAAAACCAGCGTCGATTGGGCATAAATCCGGTCGTTGTAGGCCGCATTGATGCCGGCCGGCACGTTGATTTTCAACGGCGCCGTGCCGGGCACCGTAGCGGCGTCCAGCTGCACTGTGAAATCGTAATTCGTTATGTCGCTTTCGTTCAGCACCATCACGGCGGTGGTACCGTGGTCGGTGCTGCTGAGTACTTTCACGAGGGCCTGGTTGTCGGTGGCGTTGAGGTTGGTGCCGTGCAGGTTTTCCGCTACCAGCATCTCGTGCCAGTAAGCCGAGCGGGGCTTGACGGTAGCGGCCGTCGGGCCGTCGAGGTAGCCCAGGTCACCGGTGCCGCGCGCCCCGCTGCCCTCGTGGATGGACCACGGCTGCATCGACACGCCCTCGTACTTCATGCCCACGCCAAATACCTCGGCCCAGTACTGCCCGTTCAGAAAGGAATGCACACCCACGCCTTCCACCGTGTTGGCAGTGGGGTTGGCGTAGTCGATGTTGAATTCGGTGAGGGCCCAGCGCAGGGCGTTGGCGCCGGTGCGGTTGTGCAAGGCGTTGGCCTTGGCCATCAAACCCAGCAGGTTTGTCACGTTATTAGTCAGCGTCTGAGCGGCCCCCAGCACGGCGGTGCGGGTCTGGGTGCCATTGAAGGCGTAGCTGTGGAAGGAGATGACGTCGATGTAGTAGCGGCCGTTGGCATCGGTGCCGGTAATGTCGTTGGCGCCGCCCACCAGCGCGGGGAAGTAGCCATTGTACGAGGCGTTTTCGGGGCCCACGGTCAGAATAGTGGGGTCCACGGCTTTCATGGCTGAGGCAAAGGATTTGATGTAGGTGGCCACGCCCGCCACGCTCACCGGGTTAGGCTGCGCGGTGTTATTCAGGTCAGGCTCGTTGCCGATAATCCAGTACTTCACGTTGCGGCCCATCGTGAGGTTGACGTACTGCACTACCTGCGCTGCCTGCGCGGCCGTGAACCGGCCCCGTCCTTCCGATACCTGCACCATGGGCTCGGCCCCGATGCGCCGGATGGAGTCAATCAGGGCAATGTATTGCGCGTTGGTCACCAGGTTGGAGTTCGGGCCGTTACCGCCGATGCGAATCATGCGCACCTTCGAGCGTTGCACGATTGGCCAGAGCTGATCGAGCTGCCCGTTATACACGGTGCTGCCGTAGGCCTTGGGCAGCCAGGCATTCTGGCCCGCCAGATACGGCGAAATAGCCTGCCCGAAGCCGTCCGACAGCGTCAGGAGGCTAAGCAGAAAAACGGATAAAGCTTTTTTCATGCGGGGGAATTTTGGAAAGTGTAGAAGTGGAGCGGAACCTGAAGGTGGAAGCGCCAGCCCGAGCCGCGCCCAAAAAATCAGGGCAATACAATGGCCGTCGGCGCTGTGGGGCAGCATCGAAAGGCGGTAGGCGGAGCCCGAAATGGTGGCGTGGCCCCAAAGCAAAAGCAGGATGCGGGCAGCGCGGCCGGCCGGGGCAGCTGGGCTTAGCGTCAGCCAGGCGACGAAGCGCCGGGAGAAGCCGGGGCAGGCAGCTGCGGGTCAATAAAGGTTGAAAAAGCCCCCGGTAAATGACAGCAAGTCACCGGATTTATCTACGGAAACGTTTGCAGTGATTTTCGCCGGTTTGGAAGTTCGGCAAGCGGCCCGCCTGCTTTGCCTGGACCGTTGCCAAGCCCTATGAACGCAAAACGCGGCGCCTCCCTGCCGGGAAACGCCGCGTTGCGGTAGCTAAAAGGGCGGTTTACTCAATCACGATACGGCGGCCGGTGGTCTGGCCTTCGGTAGTGAGACGGAGCAGGTAAATGCCTTTGGCCAGACCTTCCAGCGCCAGCGGGTGGCGAGTGGCCGGGGCATCGTGGCGCACCTGCTGGTGCAGCACAGGGCGGCCCAGGGCATCAAGCAGGTCAGCCGAAATGGTGCGGGCCGGGCCTTCCACCAACAGCGTCAGCACGTCGTGGGCCGGGTTGGGGTAGCACGAAATGCTCAGGTCGCGCAAAGCCGAAACCGTAGCATCGGGACCCACAATGGTAAGGCGCACTGTGGTGGCCGGGCTCACGCAGGCATTCAGCGAATCGACCACATAGTAGGTGTAGAGGCCCTGGGCGGTACGGCCGGTGGCAAAGCTGGAGCCGGCAAACACCCGTTGCGTAAGAGCCGCGTCGGTGTACCACACGGCCGTGCCGAGCGTGGCCGGCGTGGCCGTCAGGTTGGGAATGGGCTGGCCCTGGATGCCGAACTGGTTGGGCGCGGCCGGAGCCGTGCGAGCTGCAGCAGTGAATTCAAACGCGCCGATGTCGGGCGTGGTGGCATTGCGCGGGTTGCCGGCAAAGTCGATGGTAACGCCGGCTACGGGGCGGGCTTTGCCGTCGAGGTTGCAGTTGGCGTTGGCCACGGGCCGCAGGTCGCCGGGCAGAATCTGGCTGAATACGGGGTTGGTAACCAGACTGCTGGCGTCCTGGGTCGTAATGGTGCGCAGGGCGGCCAGCGTAGCACGGTCGGCACCATTCAGATAAGCCAGGCTGGCCTTGTTGCCCTGAGCTGAATAGGCGTTGTTGTCAATCAGGGTAAACGGTGAGGCTGTGGCGGCCGAATACAGGGCGTAGGTTTTGCCGCCGGCCGGTGTGGCCGTCTGCCGGTTCACCAAAATGTTGTTCACCAGCGTTACGTCCGTCACGGTAGCGGCCGCGGTAACGGCCGCGGAAACCGGCGTATCACCTTCGTTGATGGTACCGGTGAGCAGGATGGAGTTGAAGCCCAGCTTGTAGCCGCCACCCGAGGTAAGGTAGATGCCCTGGGGCGTGAAGGCTACACCGTCGTCGCCCGCACTCAGCAGGTCGGTAATGACGTTGTTGACCACCGAGATATTGGCATTAGTGCCGGTAGCCGACAGCCGGATTCCCTGGGCTCCGTAGCTGTTGGTGCCGCCGGTGCCGGTGTGCACGATGTCCCGAATCAGGTTGTTGGCAATCAGGCCGTCGGTGGAAGTAGAGCCCACCACGATGCCGGCCACGGACGGGCTAACGGCCCGCGTGATGCCCACGACGTTGTTGTTGTTTACCGCGAAGCCCTGGGTAGCCGTTATAACGATGCCGCTGGTGCCGATTTTCTCGGTGGCCGTGCTACCGCCGATGGAGTTATTGGCGGCGGTGAAGTTGACGCAGTTGGCCTGGGCCTGAATGCCGGTGCCGGTACGCATGATGGTGCAGCCGCGCACGGTACCGTTGGTAGCACCGCTGAAAGCCACGCCGTAGGCCGCCGCGGCCGTGCCGCCGGTGATGCCCAAGCCGCGCAGGGTCACGTCGTTGCCCGTCACGAACACGCCGCCGCTGCTGGCCGCCGTGCCGTTATTGGTGAGCGTCAGGCTGCTGGTCGAGCTGGCGGTGGCGCCCTCAATCGTTACGTTGCTGGCATCAATAATCAGGATGGGCGCGGTGGCAGTGCTGGCGGCCGTGAGGGCCACGTTGCGGTTGGCCACCGGCCGCACGGTTACCGAGTTGGTGGTGCTCGAGCCGGTGTTAGCGTTGAAGGTAATCGGGAAGGTTTCGGTAGGGTAGGTAGCGTCCAGCAGCGTGAGTACCAGCGCGCCACCCAGCTCCTTGTTGTTCAGGTCAGTTACAGCAGCCGTCAGGGTGGGATAATCAGCGGTGGCAGCCGTACCCACGGTTTTGATGCCGCTCAGCAAAGCCAGCACGCGGTAAGCCGCCGGCTTGGTGGGCGCACTGGTAATGGCCGCCACCGAGGTAGCCGCGAAGCCCGCGCTGGGCACGGCACTCACGTTGGGCGTAGCGGCCAAATCCTGGGCCACCACGAAGTATTGAATCGAGTCGTTGGGGGCGGGGGCGGCCTGCAGCTTGCTCACGTCCAGCACGAAGCTGAAGGTTAAGGCCGCTCCGGCGGTGCCTTCCGTCCATTTCCAGCCGTTGCCGGTGGCGTTGTTGGGGGCCGTGAATACGCTGGCGTCAGTCTTCTTCTTGTAATAGAGGCGCGGGGCCAGGCCGGCGCTGACATTCACGCCGCGCGGGTCCGAAATGCTCACACCGCTCAACGTACGGTTGCCGAAGCTGGCCGTGTTGGGCAGAGGCTGATACGCAATGCTCGGTCCGGTTACGTCCACCACCTGGAACGTGCCTTCGTCGGCGCCCAGGTCGGGTGTGGCCACGGTGCGAGCCGCGTTGTCGATGTCCGTCGGCACTGGCAAGGGCGAACTGGCCAGGTTCAGGCCGCCGCTTTCGGCCTGGGTAGGGGAGCCCGGCAGCAGGTGCGGGTCGGTGAGCGGGTTCACGAAGGGCACGTTTTCCGTCACAGCACTCTGGTCGGCCGGGGCCACGCGGGCTTTGTACTGGGCCAGGGTCTGGTCGAGGCCGGGCGTGGTGGCCACGCCGTAGAAAATCGGCTTCTCGGGCGAGGGGGTGCCGGCGTACCACAGGTTGTTGTTGGAAGCGGCGGCAATGTTGGTCAGCGCGGCGGTGCTTTTGAAAAAGGCTGCCGCTACTCCGCCGCCCCCGCTGGGCAACGTCATCAGGTTCACGAAGATGTTGTTGCGCAAATCAACCGGCGGTGTGCCCGAAATGTAGAACGCGCCGCTTTTGTTGGCTGCCGCCGTGGGCGCGCCGGTCAGCACTACCGTGTTGTGGTAGCAGTAATTGGCAGTGCCACCCCGGAAGCTGAGGGCCCGCACCGAGGTGCCCGCCGTGCTGGCCAGCGCCCGGATGTCGTACACGAAGTTGTTGTAGACGTAGTTCGTGGTGCCGGCCGTAATATCCATACCCGAGGCAAAACCCGAGGTGCCGGTGGCGGCAATGTCGTAGGTGTAGTTGCGGTAGATGATGTGCGTCAGGCCGCTATTTACATAAATGCCCTGGGCGGCGGCCGTACTGGCCGTACCCGTCAGGGCGTGCACGCGGTTGTCGAAGATGTCAGCCGTGTTGTTGGTACCCGTCGAGTAGATGCCATACACGGCGCTGGTGCCCGTGAGGCCCGAAACCTCCGTGCCCGATACCTTCAGGGCCGTTTGGTCACGCAGGTAAATGCCGTACACGATGCCCGTGGGCACGTTGCCGGTGCCGGCCCCGATGGTCAGCACGCGGCTGGGCGCGCCGCCGGGTATCATCCCGATTTCGTTGCCGTTGTCGTAGAGCGTGGTGCCCGCGTCGAGGTTGTAGCCAAAGTAGCAGTCCTGCAGCGTGTTAGACAGGAAACGGTTCAGGTTGTTGTCGCCATCCTGCACAAATACCCCGGAGGTTTTGGTGGTATTGGCGCGGTTCAAATCCACGGTGCTGTTCTGCACCAGGTTGTTGGTAGCCCCGTTTTTCAGCCAGAAGCCAAACTCCAGCTGCTGCGCGGCCGTGGTATTAGCCGCCGCGTCCGTTATATCGATGCCGTCGAAAGTCACATAGTCGGCCCCGTCGAGGGTCAGGCCCGCGTCGGTGGCGCCGGTGCCGGTGCCCTGTAGTCGGGGGTTGGCGCCGGTGCCGTCTTTCTGAAATACGATGCGGCCCGCCGCCGTGCCGCTGGCCGTAATAGCCGGGGCAAGCTCGGCAAACACGCTGCCGCTCTTCACCTGAAACGTGACGCCGGCCGGGCCCGCGCCGCCGGTGTTCAGAGCCGCAATGGCTGCCCCGAAGGTGGCGTAGTTGTTGGCGCCCGAGCCGTTCGGGTCAATGGTTTTGGTGCCGGTGAGTTGGGCGGTAGCCGTGTGTGCCAAGCCCAGCAGCAGCAGAGGGTAGAGAAGGTGCTTCATACGCAATAGGAAGTGAGGAAATCGACTGGAAAAAATCCTGTTCAAGATAGATAAAATCGGGGTTTTCGGGCTTGGAGTATTTCGGTGGGAAGCCGGCCGGCTTGCCATTTCGTATGCTTCACCGGTTTATGCGAATCGGGCCCACAATGGGTTAAGCGGCTGATTATTTTGCGAATCGGCCGCACAAAACGGCCGCCGACCGGTTAATCAGCTGCCGCCAAGCTCCACAGCAATAACCTTGGGCCGCCTTAGCTCGTCAGTAGTGTTTCCTCTATGGCTTCTATTCCTGCTTCCGCCGACATGATTTCTTCGCCTTATCCGGCGGGCACGGTGCGCGCCCTGCTGGCCACCGACCAAGTGAGCCCGCCCACCCGCGCCGCCCTGGAAGCCCGGCTGCTGGCCCCCGCCTACGAGCCCCAGTTTTTCGATGCGGCCACCTACGAGCTGCTGCGCATGGTGGCGGCCCGCCTGTTTCCGCAGCCCGACCGCCCCGAGCCCATCGAGCTGGCCCCCGCCCTCGACCAGCGCCTACTCACGGGCGGCTCCGACGGCTGGCGCTACGACGTGCTGCCCCCCGACCGGGAGGCGTACCGGCTGGGGTTGGGCGGTATCCGGGAAAGTGGCCGGGTTATGTTCGGCGCTCCGTTTGAGCACCTCACCGACTTGCAGCAGGACGTGGTGCTGCAAGCGGTGCAGAATGAAACCGCGCCGGGCCCGATCTGGGAAACGCTCTCGGCCGGCCGCTTCTTCGAAGAGCTGCTGGCCGAGCTGACCGAAACCTACTACGCCCACCCGCTGGCCCAGGAGGAAATCGGCTATGCCGGCCTGGCCGACCTGCCCGGCTGGACTCACATCGGCCTCAACGAAAAAGAAGCCCGCGAACCGGAAGAAGCGAAATAGTGAGACGGTGAACTGGTGAGTTGTCGTTCCAACCGCGCAAACCGCGCAGACCGCGCCACCAGAACATTAAACGCACTATTTCACCATCTCACTATTCCACTTTTTATGCCCGAAGAAGAAACCCTGGAAGAAGGCGTTTTGAACCCAGTGAAGCCGGAAATTCAGGACCCACTGCTACAAAGCCTGCTGGCCGATACGCCGCTGGCGGAAACGCCCATTGTGCCCGCGCCCGCGCCGCTGGAAATTCCGCTGCCCGCCGAAACCGTAGACTGCATCGTTATCGGCACCGGGGCTGGCGGGGCGCCGCTGCTGGCCCGGCTGGCTATGGCTGGCCTGAAGGTGGTGGCGTTGGAAGCCGGCCCCTGGCACGACCCGAAAAAGGACTTTGCCACCGACGAAAAAGCCCAGGAGTTTCTGTTCTGGAACGACGAGCGGCTTTCCGCCGGCAAAGACCCGGTGGCTTTCGGCAAAAACAACTCCGGCACCGGCGTGGGCGGCTCCACGCTGCACTACACGGCCTACACCCCGCGCCCCCAACCCGCCGACCTGCACCTGCACCGCGACTTCGGCGTGGGCGTCGACTGGCCCTTCGGCTACGAAGAGCTGGAGCCGTATTTCGAGGAGCTGGAGCAGTTTCTGGGTATTTCCGGCCCTACTCCCTACCCCTGGGGTCCGAGCCGCCGCAAAGGCTACCCGCTGGCCCCACTGCCCCTCAACGGCGCGGCTCAGTTGATGCAGCGCGGCTGCGAAACGCTCGGCATCCGCACTTCACCGGCCGCCAACGCGGCGCTGTCGGCGCGCTACTACCAGGAAGGCGTGGGCTGGCGCGAGGCCTGCACCAACCGCGGCTTTTGCCAGGCCGGTTGCACCACCGGTGCCAAAGCCAGCATGGACGTCACGTTTCTGCCCCTGGCCGCCGCCCACGGCGCCGATATCCGGCCGGGCTGCTACGTCACGGAAATTGAGCGGGACGAGGCGGGCAAGGTTACCGGGGTGGTATACCAGCAAAACGGCCAGGAGCAGCGGCTGCGCTGCCGCCATTTATTTCTGTGCGCCGGTGCCATCGAAACGCCCCGGCTGCTGCTGCTCAACGAGCTGGCGCTGAGCAGCGGGCACGTGGGCCGCAACTTCATGTCGCACACGGCCATTCAGGTGTTCGGTACGTTTTCGGAGGCGGTGCGGCCCTTTAAAGGTATTCCCGGCGCTTTGATTTCCGAAGAAACCCACCGGGCCAAAGACGCGGATTTTGCTGGCGGCTATCTGCTGCAAAGCATTGGCATCATGCCCGTCACGTTTGCCGGGCAGGTGGCCCGGGGCCGGGGCTTCTGGGGTCCGCAGTTGCGTAGCTATATGCAGCAGTACAACCACGTAGCCGGTATCAACATTCTGGGCGACTGTCTGCCCCACGCCGACAACTTTCTGGAGCTGGCCGAGGAAAAAGACGCCCGCGGCTTTGCAAAGCCCCGGGTGCACTTCACCAACCACGACAACGAAATCCGGATGACCAACCACGCCGAAAAGCTGATGCGCCGCATCTGGGAAGCCGCCGGGGCCACCGACATCTGGGCCTTTCCCCGCTCGGCCCACATCATCGGCACGGCCCGCATGGGCCTCTCCGGCGATGATGCGGTGGTGGATACCAACGGCAAAGCCTTCGACGTGCCTAACCTCTACATCTGCGACAACTCAGTATTTCCCAGTGCCTTGGGCGTTAACCCCGCCCTAACCATTATGGCCCTGGCCCTGCGCACCGCCGACAAGTTTCTGGAAAACCAGAAGTAGACGCCAGAACGACAATTCCCCTCCTTTTTTCAAGGAGGGGTGCCCGAAGGGCGGGGTGGTTCAATCGTTGTTTAGCTGAACGATTACTGCGTGCTCAAACAATTTGCCACTCAAGGTTTTATCAAACTAAACAACATCAGCTAGCGAGGTCAACCACCCCCGACCCCTCCTTGTCTAAGGAGGGGAGCTTTGTTCAAGCGACATCACATGGCCAAAGACTTTTTAAAGCACATCAAAGCCCGGTTTGGGGAAGGCAACTACGCCGGCGACGAATACGGCGGGGCCGGGGGGCGCGACGGCAGCGGCCTACCCACCGGGGAGCCCGGCAACTTCATGTTTGCTACCGGCATCGAGTGTTCCTACCCCACCATCGACAATGGCAAAACCCGCCGCGACCTGCTGGCCGAGTGTGGCCACTACGACCGGTGGAAGGAAGACCTGGCGCTGGTAAAAGATATGGGCCTGAAGGTGTTGCGCTACGGCCTGCCCTACTACAGCATCCATCTGGGGCCCGGCAAGTACGACTGGGAATTTGCCGACCAGGCCATGGCCGAGATGCAGCGCCTGGGAATAACCCCGATTCTGGACCTGCTGCACTTCGGGGTGCCCGATTGGCTGGGCGACTTCCAGAACCCCGAGCTGCCCGTGTACTTTGCCGAATACGCCGAGGCCGTGGCCCGGCGTTACCCCTGGGTGCGCTACTATACGCCCGTCAACGAGATTTTCGTGACGGCCCGCATGAGCGCCAAGGACGGTATCTGGAACGAGCAACTTAAGTCGGATCAGGGCTTCGTGACGGCCATCAAGCACCTGACTGCGGCCAGCATCATGGCCAACCAGCAGATTGCCCAGGTGCGGCCCGACTGCATCATCGTGCAAAGCGAATCGGCCGAGTACATCCACGAGCTGCGCGCCAACCCCTGCGCCCGCATCAAGTTGGAAAACAAGCTGCGCTTTCTGGCCCTCGACCTGCTCTACGCCCACCACCCCGACGCCGACGTGCTCAACTACCTGTACGACAATGGTATGACCCGGGAGGAGTATGACTGGTTTATGGCCGGTGAGCCGCCGGGCTACCAGGTGATGGGCAACGACTACTACGGCCGCAACGAGCGAATCATTCTGCCCAACGGCGAGGAGTGTACCAGCATGGACGTGCTGGGCTGGTACAACATCACCCATGAATATTACCTGCGCTACCGCAAGCCGGTGATGCATACCGAAACCAACGTCTTCAACGCCCATGAAGCGCCCACCTGGCTCTGGAAGCAGTGGGTCAACATCCTGCGAATGCGCGAGGAAGGTATTCCCGTGCTGGGCTTCACCTGGTATTCCCTTATCGACCAGGTAGACTGGGATATAGGCCTGGCTCAGAAAGTGGGCAAGGTTAACGCCTGTGGCCTGTTTGATCTGGACCGCAACCCCCGTAAAGTATCCGAAGCCTACCGCCAGCTACTCCAGGAATATGGCCAAATAACCATTGTGCCCCACGGCGAGATGTTCCAGGTCACGAAGCAGCCGGCTACGCTGAAGGTGGAGGTGTAAGTACAGAAACGTGTCATTGCGAGGAACGAAGCAATCTGTCCTCTACGAAGTGACCAATATACTTTTACCAGAAAGCCCTTAATCGTTGCAACGATTAAGGGCTTTTCAGTTTAGAAGGATCCGCACATTTCAGAGGACGGATGGCTTCGTTATTCTTCCTCGCAAGGATACGCAGCAAACGCCGCATAAATCAAAGAGCCGGCCTCCTTGCGGGGGCCGGCTCTTTGTGCAGAAAAAGGCAGGTTGGGTACTTACTAAGCTAAACCGTAGCGGCGGCTATATGTTCCGTGGGCATTTCCACATCCACGCCCAGGCCTTTGGCAATGGCCATGCCCAAGCGGATATCGGCGCGGAACCAGTGGCAGAGCTGGCGCTGGGTGATGAGGTCTTTCTTGGGGCCTTCGATGCCGCTCATGGCACCCACCACGTTGCTGATCAGGTTGCGCTGCGCCTGAGCGTCGAGCAGGCGGAACAGGTTGCCGGCCTGGGTGTAGTGGTCGTCGTTGCCGGGGCCTTCGTTCCGGTCGTAGCGGGCCGCGAAGCCGTCCAGCGCCTGGGCGGGCTCACCCTGGGTTTTGTCTTCCACCGGACCGTCGAAAGAGTTGGGAAAGTAGTTGGGGCCGGGGCCGCCGTTGTCGCCGAGGGCCATGCGGCCGTCGCGCTGGTAGTTGCTGAAGCCGAAGGGGCAGGCATTTACCGGCAGGTGCTCATAGTTGGCGCCCAGGCGGTAGCGGTGGGCATCGGGGTAGCTCAGGATGCGGCCCTGCAGCATCTTATCGGGCGAGTAGCCGATGCCGTCTACCACGTGGGCGGGGGCAAATGCGGCCTGTTCCACGTGGGCATGGTAGTTTTCGGGAATGTGGTTGAGCTCCATCACGCCCACTTCCTGGAGCGGAAACTCGCCCTGGGGCCACACTTTGGTCAGGTCGAAGGGGTTCCAGCGGAAGTCGCGGGCCTGCTCCTCGGTCATGGTCTGGATAAACATCGTCCAGCGTGGGAAGTCGCCGTTGTCGATGGCGTCTACCAGGTCGTGCTGGGCGAAGTCGGCATCCTCAGCCTTCATCAGTCTGGCTTCCTCGTCAGAGAAATTTTTCACGCCCTGCTGAGTCCGGAAGTGAAATTTCACCCAGGTCCGCTCATTCGCGGCGTTAATCAGCGAGAAGGTGTGGGAGCCGTAGCCATGCATGTGCCGGTAGCCAAAGGGTGTGCCCCGGTCCGACATCAGAATCGTGACCTGGTGCAGGCTTTCGGGGTTCAGGCTCCAGTAGTCCCACATCATCGTAGGCGACTTGCGGTTGGAGCGCGCCTCCCGCTTCTGGGTGTGAATAAAGTCGGTGAATTTCAGCGGGTCTTTCACGAAGAAGACCGGCGTGTTGTTGCCCACCAAATCCCAGTTGCCGTCTTCGGTGTAGAATTTCAGGGCGAAGCCGCGGGGGTCGCGCTCCGTGTCGGCCGAGCCTTTCTCGCCGCCCACGGTGCTGAAGCGGGCAAACATCCGGCACTGGTTGCCGACCTGGCCGAAGAGCTTGGCCCGGGTCAGGTGGGTGATGTCGTGGGTGACGGTGAACTTGCCGTAGGCGCCGCTGCCCTTGGCGTGCACCACACGCTCGGGAATCCGCTCCCGGTTGAAGTGCGCCGACTTCTCGTGCAGGAAATAATCCTGGAGCAGCAGCGGCCCGCGGGCCCCGGCCGACTGGGAGTTCTGGTTATCAAAAATCGGGCGACCTGAAGCGGTAGTCAGCTTCTTCGGTTGAGTGGATTCTTCCATAGGAGTAGCAGAAAAAGGTTGGAGTTCAGAGCAGGCAGCCGGGTTTGGCGCTGGACAAAGGTTGAGCTTACTTCGCTATAATGAAAATTGATGTTATCGATATGCCTATAGCTTTACGTGATATTGAAAACAGCTCAGCCCTGCGCGAGTCCGCCGAAGCAGACCCGCGCAGGGCTGAGTACCGAAGGCGCTACGCGTAGCCTAAAGGCCTTGCGGACGAAACAGGTAAATAGTGGCCTGGCTGGATTTCTTACCCGCCTCGGTGGCCACGTACAGGTCGCCGCTGGGGGTAAAGGCCAAACCTTCGGCCTGGGGAAACAGGTCAACGGGCAGGGACTGGGCGGCCAGTAGCTGCCCGTTCTTATCGAGCTCCACAATGCCGTTCTGTTTGGCCGACAGCACGAATACGTGCCCGGTAACGGGGTGCACGGCTACGGCCGAAGGCGAAAATCCTTTGCCGGAACCCTTCTTCTTGCCTTTCTTCCCCGACTCGCCCGCTGAAGATTCCGCAACCGGGCTGGAGCCGCGAATGGCTTCCACGTCGAGCACATAAGCAGGCTTAGCTTCGGCTTTGAAGGTTTCGGGATTCAGACGGTAAATGGCGCGCTGCCCAAAGGAGAGGCCCGCGCCCGGCTCGTCTTTGCAGGCTACCAGCAAGGTTTTGGAGGCCGCGTCGTAGGTCAGGCCCTCGGTTTCATTGGCGAAGCTCAGGCCGGTTTCGTATTCCTGGGTTTGGCTGCCGCTATAGCGAAACAGCTTCCCGTCGCTGCGCATAATAAACCAGTCGGAGCCCACGCGGGCCACGTCTTCGTAGTCGCCGCTGCCGCCGAAGGGAATGACGCGGTCCACTTTCTGGGTGCTCAGGTTGAACTCGTAGAGGTTGCCGGTTTCGTCTTCAATGCCGGTAATGTGGGTGCTGCCGGCCAGGGCAATGCCCGACAGCTCGGCTAGCTCCGCCGGCATGGCGTAGGTAGCGGCGGGACGGGTGAAGTCGTAGGCCATAGCGGCAGTGGGAGCGGGCGGCGCAGTGCGCTGACTTACGGTCTGCACGGGTAGCGCAGCTTCAGCGGCGGTAGAATCAGCTGCGCCGGTGGCGGGAGAGCTGCACCCGGTGGGCAGCATCAGCAGAGAAAAAAGGAGGTTTTTCATAGGAAAAGCGGTAGGAACAGAGGACGGGAAATCGGTGGGGTGGTGAATTTACTGGCTGACAATACGGTGGGTTGCCGCGGAGGTACGGCCCTGGCACTCGGCTAGTTGGCGACGCGTCTGGCGCAGCTCCTCGCTGAGGGCCAGCCAGGACGTGTCGTCTTCCTCGTTATCATCGTCGTCGTCATCGTCAACCGCCGCGGTCCGGTGGCTGACGAGCCGGGCCGTGGCGGCGGGAGCCGGAGCGGGGTCGGTTGCAGAGTAGCTCGAAAACAGCCAGTACAGGTTGAGCCCCACCGACAGCACCAGCACCATAATCCAGGCCGGCAGCGGGGGAGAGGCATTCGTGAGAGGTTTCATAGGACAGAGTGCGTAAGTACTCTGCAAAGGACCGGCCCCGACATTAACCTCACCTGAGTCTCACATTAAAAGGAGATGAACGCGCCGGTTATTTCCGGCCGGGCAGGAGCGGGGCTACAGCGCCGGGAGCCGCACCGCGGCCCGCGTGCCCCGGCCCGGCTCCGAAGTGATGGTGAGCTGGCCGGCGTGCACCTGAATAATCTTGTGGGTAATGGCCAGGCCCAAGCCGTAGCCGGGTTTGTCGCGGCCATTCTCGCCCCGGTAGAGCGGCTCCAGCATACGGCTTACTTCCTGGGCCGACAGCCCCGGCCCGGTATCGGCTATGGTGAGCAGAATGGTGGGCCGCGCCTCGTAGCCCAGCGTCACCGATACGGCTTGGTCGGAGTATTTGCAGGCGTTGTCGAGCAGGTTCAGCACGGCCGTTTCGAGCAGCTGAGCGTTGCCAAGCACCCCGAATACGTCTTCTACCGACTCGGGCCAGGTGCCAAACTCGACCTGCACGGTGCGGCCGGGGTAGCGCGCCCGGCAGGTGGCCACGGCCTGCAGCACCACATCGTCGAGCGAGACGTGGGCGCGGCGGAAGGAGGTGTCGTCGGCTTTGGCCAGGACCAGCAGGCCGTTGGTGAGGTCAATGATTTTCTGAATTTCTTCCACCGCCGAGTCGATGCTGCGCTTGGCCGTGGGCAGCTCGGTATCGTAGGCCGAGGCGGTTTCCAGGGTGCCCAGCACGTTGGCCAGCGGGGTGCGCAGCTCGTGCGAGGCGTGGGCCACGAAACTTTTCTGGTTTTCAAAGGCCTGTTCGAGCCCGCTGAGCATCTGGTTGAAGGTCATGGCCAGCTGGGCAATTTCGTCGCGCCGGTTGCCCTCGTCTACCCGCCGCTTCAGGTTGGAGGCCGTGATGCCCTTCACCTCGGCCACCATGCGTTGCAGGGGCCGCAGCGAGCGGTCGGCAAACACCCAGGCAGCCCCGATGATGAGCAGCAGCGCCCCGAAGTTGCCCCAAAGCAGAATGGAAGTCAGCGTGTCGAACTCCTTGCCCCCGAACTGGTCGCGCCCGGCCACGAACACCAGGTAGCTCTGCTTGTGGTGGCGGTAGACAATGCCCAGCGTTTCGACCTTGCCCTCCCGGAAGCGGGCCGGCTTCTTGCGCGTTATGCGGTCGAAATACTCCGCGTCGCGCGCTGAGGCGGGCTCGTCTTCCTGCGCAAGGTGAAACACCAGCCGCCGCTGCGGGTCGTAGATGCTGATGCGCTCATTGTGCATCGTGAGCAGGTCCTTTTTGCGGAAGCTGCGCAGCACGTCGGGGTCCAGGTCGAGGCGGTGAATGAGCAGGTTGGCCGTCTGCTCGGCTTTGCCCTCCAGCCGGTGGTAGAAGCGCAATTCCCGCGCCTGGGCACTGTAGTAGTAGATAAACCCCGTCAGGCAGAGCTGAATGGCAATAACCAGGGCCATAAACCGCAGGATGAGCTTATTGCGAATCAGCATGGGGTTAATGTGCTAATGTGTTGAAATGTGCTTAGGTGCTAATGCGTTGGAATGTGCTAATTCGTCTGTCATTGCGAGCAACGCGAAGCAATCCGTCCTCTGAAATGTGCCGAGCTTCCTTCCTTGAAACGCCTTTTACCACGCAAGCAATGAAGGGCTTGGTGGGTACAGGGCATGACTACCTTCGCAGAGGACGGATTGCTTCGCGTTGCTCGCAATGACAGACGAATTAGCACATTCCCCACATTAGCACCTGAGCACATTAAAAAACTACCCTTCCCGCATGACGTAGCCCATGCCCACTACGGTGTGGATGAGCTTGGGCTCGTGGCCTTTGTCAAGCTTACGGCGCAGGTGGCTGATGTAGACGTCAATGACGTTGGTGCTCGTGTCGAAGTCCAGCTCCCAGACCCGCTCGGTGATGTCGACGCGGGAAATAATTTTGCCCCGGTTCAGCAGCAGGTATTCGAGCAGGGCGTATTCGCGGGCCGTGAGGTCGATGCGCTGCCCGCGGCGGGTTACGGTTTTGCTTTCCAGGTTCAGCTCCAGGTCGGCCATGCGCAGGGTGCGCTTCACGGCCGAGGCGTCGGCGTTGCGCTTGGTCAGGGCCCGGGCCCGCAGCAGCAGCTCCTGAAACTTGAAGGGCTTCACCAAGTAGTCATCGGCCCCGGCCTCGAAGCCCAGGGTTTTGTCTTCCAGACTGTCGAGGGCCGTGAGCATGAGCACCGGCACGTGGGCATTATCGGCCCGGATCAGCCCGCAGAGCGCGAAGCCGTTGATGTGGGGCAGGTTCACGTCGAGCACAATCAAATCGTAGCTGTTTTGCCGGAACAACGACAGGCCCATCTGCCCGTCGAAGGCCACGTCCAGCTCGTAGCCTTCGTTCTGAAAGCCTTTTTGAATAAATGAGGCCAGCTTAGGCTCATCCTCAACCAGAAGTAGTTTCATGCGGGCAGCGTAAGGGAGTAGCTGAGGTACGACAGGGCTGCCAGCTGGTTGTATCAGCAGAATCAATAGCCGGGCGGGTTGTTATAGTCAACGACTATATTTGCGCCATGACCGTGCAGCAGCTCGAATACCTTGTGGCCCTCGATACCCACCGCCAGTTTGTGCTGGCGGCCGAAAAGTGCTTTGTCACCCAGCCCACCCTCAGTATGCAGCTCCAGAAGCTGGAAGAGGAGCTGGGCGTGCTGCTCTTCGACCGTACCAGCAAGGGCATCCGGCCCACGGCGGTGGGGGCCAAGGTGGTGCAGCAAGCCCGGCAGGTGCTGCGCGAGGTGCAACAGCTGCACGAGGTAGTGCAGCTCGAAAAGGGAGACCTGGTGGGCGAGCTGCGCCTGGGCGTCATCCCCACGCTGGCGCCCTACTTGGTGCCGCTGTTTCTGGTGGAGCTGGCCGAGCGGTATCCGCAGCTGCGTCTGCACGTGGAGGAGTTGCAGTCGGCCGCTATTATCGAGCGGCTCAAAGACCACACGCTGGACGTGGGCCTGCTCGTAACGCCGCTCGACGACCGGGCCCTGCGCGAAATTCCGGTGTTGGAAGAGCCGTTTCTCGGCTACGTGGCCGCCGGGCACCCGCTCTATGCCAAAGCGCTTATCGAGCCGGCCGACCTGGATGCCGACGGCCTGTGGCTCTTGCAGCAGGGGCACTGCTTCCGCCACCAGGTGCTGAATCTGTGCAACCCGCCGGCCCCGGCCACGCCCCGGCCCTACACCTACGAAAGCGGCTCCATCGAAACCCTGAAGCAGCTGGTGAGCCGCACCAACGGCTACACACTGGTACCCGAGCTGTCGGTGCTGGACGAGGTAGATACCAACCCGATGGTGAAGCGCTTCGTGGCTCCCGAGCCGGTGCGGGAAGTGAGCTTGGTGGTGCACCACGGCTTTGTGCGGCTGCCGCTGCTGGCTACTCTGCGCGACGTAATCTTGGCCAAGCTGCCCGCCCGGCTGCAGGTGGGCCGGGCCGGGCAGAAAATCCGCTGGAAGTAGCGCGGAGCTTGCGCCAACCGGCAGTGCTTTGCGTAAGCAAGTAAAGCAACTGCCTCATTCATGCCACAACCCATTGATTTACCCGCCCTGGAAGCCGGTGCCGGGCCGCTCACCTTTGTTTTTCTGCATTACTGGGCCGGCAGCAGCCGGGAGTGGCAATTGGTACTGGACGAACTGGCCCCCGATTTCCACTGCCTGGCCCCCGACCTGCGCGGCTTTGGCCTGGCGCCGGCTCCGGCCAGCGGCTACACCGTAGAAGACTACGCCGCCGACGTGCTGGCCTTCATCGGGCGGCGCGGCCTGAGTAACTTCGTGCTGGTCGGCCATTCGATGAGCGCCAAAATAGCCATGTGGGTGGCTTCGGAACCGCCCGCCGGCCTGCGCGGCCTGGTGCTGGTGGCACCCTCGCCGCCCACCATCGAGCCCATGACCGATGCCGACCGCACCGCCTCGCTCAAAGCCTTCGGCCGTCCGGAAGCTGCCGCCGCCACCGCCGATAAAATTCTGGTGCAGCCGGTAGCGGAGGCGGTAAAAGCTGTGGTCATTGAAGACAACCTGCGCGCTGCCCACCTGGCCTGGGACGCGTGGATGCGCTACGGGAGCCGCGAGGATATTTTGGCCCGCATGTGCCTGGTGCAGGGGCCCTGCCTCATCATCACTGGCGGCGCCGACCCGATTATGTCTCCCTCAGTGCACGGCCTCGAAACGCTGCCTTACCTGCCGGAGGGCACGCCCCTGGAAATTATTAGCGGGGTGGGCCACCTGCCGCCGCTCGAAGCCCCGCAGGAAGTAGCCCGGCTGCTGCGGGAGTTTGTGGCAAAGCAGGGGTTGGTAGGATAGAAGCTGTCATTGCGAGGAGGTACGACGAAGCAACCCGTCCTCTGAAATGTGCTGAGCGTCCTTCACTGAAAAGCCCTTAATCGTTGTTGCGGTTGAGGGCTTCGTGGTAAAAGGCAGTGACTACCTGCACAGAGGACGGATTGCTTCACAAGCTCGCAATGACACAAACTCATTCCCGCCCGCTTTTCCGCAACTTTACTCCCATGAAGTTTCTGCCGTTTCTCAGCCTGCTCCTCGTGGTTTCTGCCTGCGCGGTATCGCCCAAAACGGGCGCTAAGCTCCCCGATTTTTCTGCGTATCCCACCTATACCGGCTCCGACCTGGGCCTGACTTTCGTGCGCGGCCAGGCCACGCTGCGGGTGTGGGCGCCCACGGCTGAAAATATGCAGTTGAAGCTGTATGCCGAAGGCACGGGCGGGGCGCCGGTGGCAGAGTACACCATGCAGAAGTCGACGGGCGGCACGTGGGTGTACCAGCTGCCGGCCCGGCCGCCAGGGCGGTTCTATGTGGTGCAGGCTACCATTGGAGGCAAACAGATGGCCGAAGTGCCCGACCCCTACGTGCACGCCGTAGGCCTGAACGGCCAGCGCGGCGCGTTGCTCGACCCCGCCACCGTGAGTCCGCCCGCCTGGCCCGACGACCGGCGGCCCGAGCTTAAGCAGGCTACCGACATCGTAATCGGTGAAGCCCACGTGCGCGACTTATCCATGCATCCGCAGTCGGGTATTACGCACAAAGGCAAGTTTCTGGGCCTCGCCGAAACCGGTACTACGGGCCCCAGCGGTGTAAGTACGGGCCTGCAGCACTTGCAGGAGCTGGGCATTACCCACCTGCACCTGCTGCCCACCAACGACTTTGCCTCCGTGGATGAAAGCCGGCTGGCCGAAAATCGCTACAATTGGGGCTACGACCCGCGGCACTATTCCGTGCCCGAAGGCAGCTACAGCACCGACCCGGCCGACCCCGCCAGCCGCATCCGAGAGCTGAAGCAGCTGGTACAAACCCTGCACCGCCGCGAGCTACGGCTCGTGCTCGACGTGGTGTACAACCACACCGCCGACGCCGCCCGCAGCTCCTTCGACCAGCTCGTGCCCGGCTACTACTACCGCCAGCGGCCCGACGGCACCTACTCCGACGCGGCGGCCTGCGGCAACGAAGTAGCCTCGGAACGAACCATGGTGCGCAAGCTCATCGTAGAATCGGTGGCGTACTGGGCCCGCGAATACCACGTCGACGGCTTCCGGTTCGATTTGATGGGCATCCTGGATTTGCGCACCATGCGGGCCGTGCGCGTAGCTTTGGATGAAATTGACCACAGCATTTTCGTGTATGGCGAAGGCTGGACGGCTGGCAGCAGCCCCGTGCCCGAAACCGAGCGGGCCGTGAAAGCCAACCTGCCGAAGCTGGACCGCGTGGCCGCTTTCGGCGACGAGCTGCGCGACGCGGTGAAAGGCCACTACGCCCGCCAAACCGAGGCCGGCTTTGCTAGCGGGCAGCCCGGCCTGGAGGAAAGCGTGAAGTTCGGCATCGTGGCCGCCACCCAACATCCTCAGCTCGACTACGCCAAGGTAAACTACTCGAAAGCGCCCTGGGCCAACGAGCCGGGCCAGGCCATCAACTACGTGGCCTGCCACGACGATAGGGTGCTCTGGGACAAGCTCACGGTGGCCAACCCCGGCGCCTCGGAAGCCGAGCTGCTACAGATGGATTTGCTCAGCAACACCATCGTCTTCACCAGCCAGGGCGTGCCGTTTTTGCCCGTCGGCGACGAGTTTTTGCGCACCAAGGGCGGCTCCCACAACTCCTACAACCTACCCGACAGCGTGAACCAGCTCGACTGGGCCCGTAAGGCGCGGTACCAAAGCGTATTTGAGTTTTACCGCAAGCTCATTGGCCTGCGCAAAACGCACCCCGCCTTCCGCCTGCCCACCCGGGAGCTGGTCGAGAAGCACCTGGCTTTTCTGCCCGCTATGCCCGCCAACACCATCGGCTACCAGCTGCTGGGCCACGCCGGCAACGACGACTGGGGCCGCATTACGGTGCTTTTCAACGGCAACCGCGCGGCCACTGCCGTACCCGTGCCGGCGGGAAGCTACACCGTGGTACTGCGGGGCCAGGAAATCAACCAGAAAGGGCTGGGCAACGTGACGGTGGCTGCGGGCCAGCCCTTGAGCCTGCCGGCTTCCGCAGCCCTGATTCTGGTGCAGCCGTAGCCCGGAGTTGGCGCAGGCTTCGCAACCGAAGGGCGGCTCAGCCGGTAAGTAAGGCCGGGCTGCCAGCCGGCGGCCTTGCTTTACCTCCCCAGGAATGACCTTTTTATCCGAAATGCGCCAGGCCTGGCGCCGGCACTGGCCGCACTATGCGGCCGAGGCAGCGGGCATCGGCTTCTTTATGGTCTGCGGCACGCTGCTCACTATCCTCTTTGAGCACCCGGCCTCCCCGGTGTACCAGGCCCTGGCCGGCCCCGATTTGCTGCGCCGCGCCGGTATCGGGCTGGGCATGGGGCTGGTTATCGTGGTGCTGGTCTACAATCCGTGGGGGAAGAGGTCGGGTGCCCACATCAACCCGGCCGTGACTATTGCCTTCTGGCAGTTGGGCAAAATCCGGCGGGCCGATGCGGTGTGGTACGTGCTGGCCCAGCTGGCCGGCGCCCTGCTGATCGGGCAGCTGCTCAAATGGGCTTTGGGGGCTTACTTCGCCCATCCGGCCGTGAACTACATGGTTACCGAGCCCAAGCGGCACGGGCAGATGGTGGCTTTTGGGGCCGAGTTCGTCATTTCCTTTATCCTGATGCTGGTGATGCTGTTGGCCCTGCACCACGAGCACCTGAAAAAGTCCACTGGCTGGCTGATTGGCGTGCTGCTCGTGCTCTATATCACCTTCGAAAGCCCCTTATCCAGCATGAGCCTGAATCCGGCCCGCACCCTGGGCAGTGCCGTGGCGGCCCACAGCTACGCCGGCATGTGGCTCTATTGGGTGGCGCCTATACTGGCTATGTTGCTGGCTACCGTCTTTTTCAATAAGGTCTACAAAGGCCAGACTACAGCCTGCGCTATCCTGGCCGGCTGCGACGCCGCCCCCAACAGCCCCCACGCCACCGAGCCACACGCCACGGAACCGCCGGTGTACCCAGTGGTGAAATAGTGAAATGGTGAGTTTGTGAGTTTGTCATTCGGCTAGCGCGAAAGACGAGGCTTTCCTGTCCTTGCGAGGAAGCACTACATTCCGCGTATTAAGCGGCGGCAATCCATCCTCTGAAATGTAGAAAGCTCCCTTGAGTGAAAAGCCCTTTCCCGTTGCATACGGAAAAGGGCTTTCTGGTAAAAGGTTGGGTCGTTCTGCGCAGAGGACGGATTGCTTCGTGCCTCGCAATGACACGGCTCGTTGAACGTCAACTTATTATTTCACCACATTAATCCAGCGCCCGGTCGCGGAAGAGGACGTAGCCGATGTGGGCAAAGACGCCGAATTTGTGGTCGTTGTCGTCGTAGTGAATGAACTGTAGCGCGGCCGGGCCCACGGGAGTTTGGTACACGAAGCCGGTCATGGCCGTGAGGTAGGGGCGGCTTACGGTCTTGCCGCGCCGGGCCAGCACAGTATTAACGGCCTGCCGCTCCCAGGGGCGCACCATTACGTGGGTGTATACTTCCGTGCGCCATTCCAGCTCACCCAAAATAGCCCTGGCGTAGCGCAGACCCACGGCGGCGTAGGCCGTGCCCCGGTAGCGGTCCAGAAACAGGGTGCGCGAATCGGGGAGGGGCAAAAAGGCCGGGGCCGAGGTGAGCGAGGCGCGGTAGGTGGCAAAGGGGCCCTGGGTGGTAGCCACGGCATCGAGTACGTAGCCCCAGGCATTTACGCGGCGGCCCACCGAGTCTACCTTGTTGAAGGTGAAATACTGCTCGATGTAGAGGCTGCTTTTCAGGAAATCCTGGGTTTGGGTGCGGCCTTGCAGCTCCCCGGCCGTGGTGCCGGGGGTGTACTTTTCCTGGGCCATTACGCCCCGCACACTAAAGTCGACGCGCTTGCCGCTAACGGCGTACTGGCGGCGGTTCAGCGAGTTGCGCTCGAAGCGGCCGGCCGCCGTCAGGCCGTCCAGGCGGTCCAGGTCGAGCACGGCGTTGCTGCTGATTTCGTCGGTGTTGGCATACTGGTCGCGGTTCGTAAACACGCCCCCGCTCAGGGTGTAGCGGCTGCGGTAGTTGGGGCTGAAGCCGATTTGCAGCTCGGTTTTGAAGTCGCGCTGGCCCAGCTGGGTATTCTGAGCCGTAGAGCCCAGCAGGCCGCCGGTATCCTGGTAATTGAAGTTGTTGAAGGTAACGGTGGGCTCGAAGTACAGCGGAATCCGGCCCGGAATACTGACCCGGAACGAGCCGCGCGTGCCGTTGTAGAAGCGCCCGATAGTGGCATCGGCCCGCACGGTGTAGAGGTAGCGGTTCAGGTAGCGGTAGGCCCCTCCGATGTAGAAGTTGTTCATCGAGCGGGTCGAGAGCATCACGCCCAGGTCGGCGGTGAGGTTGCTGTTCTGGCGGGCATCCACGTTCAGCACGTAGCCTTCGCGCTGCTGGTCGTAGCGGATGCGCGGGTATACGTTGTTGAAAAAGTCGTTGTTAACGAGCCGGTAATAGCCTTCCTCCACGTCGCCGGGCGAGTAGCTGCTGCCGTTCTTGTTGAAGAAGCGGCGCACAAACTCCTGCTGCTGCCGGGGCACGCCCTGCACGTCGATCTGCTTGAAATCGGGGCGGGGGGCCCGGTTCTGAAACGCCAGCCGCCGCTGCTGCAGCGCCAGGGTGTCTTCGCGCCGCGTAATGCGCTGCAGCGTCAGCTCCATTTTGCGGTCGGCGGCCTGCTCGCCCAGCTGCACCAGCTGCCGTACTTTGTTGAAGTCGGCGGCCGTAATGCCTTCCAGGTTGGGCTGAATGAAAATACCGTTTTTGCCCACCGAAAGCGTATCGGCCACGTTCGAGCCCAGAAACACCAGTGTACTGGTCAGCAGCTTATCGTCCTTGTCCTTGGGGTACTTGTTGAAGGCCACGTCGCCTACGTTCACCCCGATGATAATGTCGGGCTTGAACTCCTCGCGCATCACGCCGGTGGGAAAGTTATCCACCACGGCCCCGTCGAAGAGGTAGCGCCCATCCTGGCCCCGGATAGGCCGGAAAGCCAGCGGAAACGACATGGAGTTGCGCACGGCATCGGAGAGGGAGCCGCTGCGCTGCACCACTTTTTCGCGGGTAAATACCTCGGAGGCCACGGCCCGGTAGGGTACCAGCAGCTTGTTGAAATCGTAGCCGGAAATGGCGCCGGCCGGGGCCAGCATGGTGGCCAGCACGTAGTTCAGCGTCACGTCATTCACCAGCGGGGCCGATACCTTGGTTTTCAGCGTCGAGTCGACGGCCAGGCGCAGGTGCAGGGCGGCGGGGGTGGGGTCTACGTCGTAATAGTTATACACCTTGCCTTCCAGCGGCTTGCCCGATACCCAGGCCTGAAACTCGGGCTTGAGCACGATTTCCTCGATTTCCTTGGGCGAGTAGCCGGCTGCGTACAGGGCCCCCACGATGGCGCCCATGCTGGTGCCCACGATGTAGTCAATCGGAATTCGGTTTTTTTCGAGCTGCTTGAGCACACCCACGTGAGCCAGGCCCTTGGCGCCGCCGCCGCTGAGCACAAGGCCCACTTTCTGGGCCGAAACGGGAGAAATGGAAAGGGCTGATACCAGCAGGAGCAGGCACCAGCAGTAGACGTTACGCATAGGTTTGGGAGGGAGTAAACAGCTACGGTGGGCAGCGGCTTTCCCTACGCATTCAGCCGGTGGGAGTTGCCTCGCATATAGCCGAGTGCTTATATAATGCAGCTTCGGTCAAGCTGGACGGGTAGGCGCGCCGCTCAAGCGGCTGCAGTCCACGGCTCGGTGTAGAATCCTGAGCGCCACCGTCTGTTGCTCAGCAGGCCAGCCGAAACTGCCCAAGTGGCGGCTATGGGTTTGAATTGCTTAGCTTTGGCCATGGCCACACCATCCGTTTCTCCCCCGCTCCCACCCACGCCGGGTCCCGCCGACACCTCCCGGACTACGCTGCCGCCCGTTGTCGGGGCCGACAGCTTCAACGTGTATGCCCGCGAGCAGTTCATTGGCCGCAAGCTCACCTTTGGCCGGCGCGACTACTACAAAATTTCGCTGCTCACCGGCACCAGCCGCTACAACTACGCCACCCGGGGCGTGCTCATCGACCGGCCCGCGCTGGTTTTCTCCAACCCGCTGATTCCCTACTCCTGGGAGCAGGTGTCGGAACAGCAGGGCGGCTACATGTGCTTGTTTACCGAGGAGTTTCTCATCATCAACGACCGGGCCGCCAGCCTGCAGGAGTCGCCGCTGTTCCGGCTCGGCTCCGACCCGGTATATCTGGTGAATGAGGCCCAGTATGCCGACCTGAGCTACTTGTTCGTCAAGATGTTGCAGGAAATAAATTCGGGCTACGTGTACCAGCAGGAAGTGGTGCGCAACTACCTGAACCTGCTGATTCACGAGGCCCTGAAGCTGCAGCCCCAGGCCAACTACTACCTGCACCCCAACGGGGCCACGCGCATCGTGACGCTGTTTCAGGGGCTGCTGGAGCGGCAGTTTCCCATCGACTCGCCCGCCCACGGCCTGAAGCTGCGCACCCCCGGCGACTTTGCCCGCCAGCTTTCGGTACACGTCAACTACCTCAACCGGGTGGTGCGTGAGCTGACGGGCAAAACCACCTCCGCCCATATTGCCGAGCGCATCATTGCCGAGGCCAAGGCCCTGCTGCGGCATACCAATTGGAGCACCGCCGAAATAGCCTACGCCCTGGGCTTCGGCTACCCCACCTACTTCAACAACTTCTTCAAGAAGCAAACCGGCACCTCGCCGTCGGCCCTGCGTGCCCTGCTCGGCGAGGGCCCCGCGGGTAGCAGGCCGACCCTGTAGGTTTGAATTTCTTACACATCGGTTTGAATGTCGTTAGGGCCCCGCGGCGGGCCGGGGGACTTTTGTGCTGTTCTATCCAACGCACCAAAGCTCCTCCCCATGAAGTACGCTCTTATCACCGGTGCCAATAAAAGCATTGGCTTCGAAGCCGCCCGCCAGCTGCTCGGGCACAGCTACTACGTGTTCCTCGGCAGCCGCGACCTGACCCGGGGCCAGCAGGCCGTGGCCCAGCTGCACGCCGAAGGCCTCACCCAGGTGGAGGTCGTGCAGCTGGAAGTAACCGATAGCGCCTCGGTAAGCGCCGCCCGGCAGACTATTGGCCAGAAAACCGCCGTGCTGGATGTGCTCATCAACAATGCCGGCGTCAGCGGGGCCCTGCCCCAACCCGCCGCCATTACCGACGTGGCCGTTTTCAAAGAGGTGTACGATACCAACGTGTTTGGCGTGGTGCAGGTCACGCAGGCCTTCCTGGACCTGCTGGAGCAGTCGGCCGCGCCCCGCATCGTGAACGTGACGTCGGGCCTGGGCTCCCTCACCCTCCACACCGACCCCAGCTGGAAGTATTACCCCGTCAAGGTGGCTGCCTACAACTCGTCCAAGGCGGCCCTCAACATGTTCACCATCACGCTGGCCTATGAGCTGCGCGACAGGCCCTTCAAAGTCAACGCTGTGGACCCCGGCTACACCGCCACCGACTTCAACCACCACAGTGGCCCCGGCACCGTGCCCGACGCGGCAGCCCGCGTGGTAAAAGCGGCCCTGCTACCTGCGGACGGCCCCACAGGCCAGTTTTTCAGCGACGACAACGCCCCGGCAACCGGCATCAGCCCCTGGTAGTCCCGCTTCGGCTCAATTTGGACTGGTCAAGCAAAAACCACCACCCCGGTAAGGTATAGCCGGGCCATACACGTCTGGTCTTTCAGCATTCTACTCAACCACAACCAACCACAATGTCTACTACCATCACCATAGCTCCCAATTCAGCCCGGCCGCTTACCGTCAACCGCCTGGGCTACGGCACCATGCGCCTCACCGGCCCCGGCATCTGGGGGGAACCTGCCGACCGGCCCCAGGCCCTGGAAATCCTGAAAACGGCCGTAGCCAGCGGCGTCAATTTCATCGACACGGCCGATTACTACGGCGACGACGTGACTAACCGGCTGATTGCCGAGGCCCTGTACCCCTACGCCGACGACCTGGTTATCTGCACCAAAGTAGGCGGGGCCCGCAAGCCCGATAAAAGCTGGATACCCTTCAATACGCCCGAAAACGTGCGTACCAGCATCGACAACAACCTGCGTACCCTGCGCCAGGAGCAGATTCAGCTGGTGCACTTCCGGGTAATGCCGGGCGCCGCCGTGCCCTTCGCCGAGTCGATGGGCGCCATGTACGAATTGCAGCGCGAGGGCAAGATCCTGCACGTAGGCGTGAGCAACGTCAACCCCGAGGAACTGACCGCCGCCCTGCAGATGGGCCAAGTCGCCAGCGTGGAAAACATGTACGGCTACGCCCAGCGCACCACCCTCACCGACGGCCACGGCGAAACCCGGGGCGGCGAAGTATTGCCCCTGTGCGAGCAGCACGGCATTCCGCTGGTGCCCTTCTTCTCGCTGGTACACGGCCTGCCCAACGCCGGCAACAAGTTGACCGAAATGGCGCGTCAGCGCGGCGTATCCGAGGCTCAGCTCAACATTGCCTGGCTGCTGCACAAGTCGCCCATGCTCCTCCCGATTCCGGGCACGTCGTCGCTGGTTCACTTGCGCGAAAACCTGGCTGCCGCCGACATTAAGCTCAGCGCCGAGGATATGGCGTATCTGGGCTAAGTCATTAGGCCCGCTTTGCGGTAAAAACGAAAAGAGGCTGAAGCTCCCGGAGCTTCAGCCTCTTTTCGTTGCGACTCACTCCGCGCGGGTCATGCGGACAAGGCATCGGGGCTATTTTACTACCGTGGCTTCTACTTCCACGGTCAGGCCCGCAAACAGGCCCTGCACTTCCAGCAGCGTGGTGGCCTGCCTGATGCCGTGCCGGGCAATCCAGCTCTGGTAAACATCCACGCAGGTAGTGAAAAACTCCGTCGTCGAGGTGGTAAAGACATTCAGGCGCACGATGTCCGCGCAGTCGTAGCCCGACTCGGTAATGAGCTGCTCCAGATTCTGGAACACTTGGATAAGCTGGGTCCGCATGTCGGCGGTGCTGGGCTGACCATTTGCGTCGATGGCTACTTGCCCGGAGCAGTAGAGTGTGCCCTCGGCCTGCTTGATTTCCACGGCCTGAACGGAATTGGTTTGCTCGCCCCATTTCCAGGGGTCAATAGTGCGCTTTTGCATGTTTTTGCTTGTGGATAAACGTGTGTTTGTCGCTTGACTCCACAAACGTCGCGGCCAATACTGACAGCCTTATGTCAGCCTCTGGGGCGGGGTGCAAAAATAATTGTGGGCCCGCTGGGCCAGTTCCCGCAGGTGCTCGTGCAGGGCCGGCGGCTCCACCACGGTTACGGCCCCGGCGTAGGGCAGCAGCCAGGTGGCCAGGTAAGGCAATGAGCCCAGAAACAAGGTCATTTCCAGCTCGTCCGCCGGCAAGGGCTGCTCGTGAGCCCACCCGTACTGGTGCTTGGTGTCGTGCAGATGTTGCAAAGAGGCGGGCAGCATGGCCGCGGGCTGGAAGCGCAGCACCACTTTTTCCCGTTGCCGCCGGACGGCCTCGGCAGCCCAGTACTGCTGCAACGTAGCGAGGCGGGGCACAAAGACCTCCGGGCTGAGCGCAATCTGCTGAATCCGGTCGAGGCGGAAGTTGCGGAAAGCCTGCCGCAGCCGGCAATACGCCACCACGTGCCAGTGCTGGCTCAGATACAGGCCAATGGGCTCGATGGCGCGGGTAGAGGGCGCATCGTGGTCGGCGGCCTGGTAACGTAGGTGCACCACCTGCCGGGTGGCCACGGCCGCCACCAGCTGCTGGTAGGCCTGGGGGTGGTGGGCCTGGTTGCGGGGCTCCAGCACCTGAATGTGGGGCGCCAGGGTGGCTAGATGGTCACGGTCGGGGTGGCGCAGCACGGCCCGCACCTTGTCCATGGCGGTGGCGTTGAGGTGGGCCGTGGGCGCGTCGGTGAGGTGGGTGGCCAGCTTTTCGGCCGTGAGCAGGGCCGTGGCTTCGTCGCGGGTAAACATAACGGGCGGCAGCCGGTAGCCTTCCACCAAAGAGTAGCCCGCCCCGTACTCGGCCACGATGGGCACTCCGGCTTCTTCCAGGGTCCGCATGTCGCGGTAAACCGTGCGCAAACTCACGCCAAACTGCTCGGCCAGCGCCGGGCCGCTCACCACCCGTTTGGCCTGCAGCTGGATGAGCATAGCCGTGATGCGGTCAAATCGGTTCATACGAAAGGAAACAGGTCGAGAAGAGGAAACCAGAAAAGCCGCGCTGGTGGTAGGAGTGGGGCCGTGAGGAAGCCGCGGCCACGCCAGCCACGGGCCCGGTGCATCAGCTGCAACAGGCTGGCGCAACCCCGGAACGAAGATAGATTTTTCACTTGGCCTCGCTGCCTGATAGCCTGCTCCGTACTGAGCTCCATTGGTGTAATCGTGCAGCGGAGCTGGCTTTTCTTCGTCTGGCATCTTCCCTCCCGAAGCAGCACAAGAACCGGTGCTTTCCCGCATCTTTGGGCCGGTACTCGCAGTGCCACCGGGCGGTAGTAACCCCCACTTTCTTCCCCTTACCTGATTAACGATGCAAGACCCTATTCTAGACCTGGTGCGGCAAGCACATGCCCTGACGGAGTCCGGGGCGGTTGCGGCCAGCAACCCCACTACCCGCAAGCAGCTCGTGCTGGCCGATTTGTCGCTGCATCTGGTGCAGGCCGCGCTGCGCCAGTCGCCACCCGACCCCGCCGAGCTGAAGCGGTACCTGTTCAGCATCCTGACCGTGTGCGACGGGTTTGTGCCAGACCTCGACCTCAAGGCCATGGCCAATGTGGTGCTGCCGCTGCCCGCCGAACCCCTGCCTCACCCCGAGCAGTAGGACGCGTTTACCACCGCTGAAAAGTAAAATCTGAGCTGGCTCTTAGCGTTGCCTGCAACAAGTAGTGGGTAGGAACTGCGGGATTAGCGGCCTCACGTAGTTGCTCGGCTATGCCAAATGGCTGGCTGAGAATGCCAAAAGCCTCACCACTTCCGGAAAATGACGTACACCGCCGCTACCAGCAGCGCGAAGCCCAGCACGTGGTTCCAGGCCAGCTTGTCGGTTTTGAACACGTACACGGCGCAGAGCGTGAAGACCGTGAGCGACACCACTTCCTGAATCACCTTGAGCTGAAACAGGCTGAAGGGGCCGCCATTCTCCTGAAACCCGATGCGGTTGGCCGGCACCTGAAACACGTACTCGAAAAAGGCCAGCCCCCAGCTCACCAATATCACGCCCACCAGCCCCAGCCCCTGCAGCCACGAAATGCGCTTGAACTCCAGGTGCCCGTACCAGGCGAAGGTCATAAACAGGTTGGAAATAGTGAGCAGCAGGATGGTGTAGAGGGCTTTCATGGCGAAGTAAAGTACAGCAGAACCAGCCTGCATACGTGGGGCGGCCACCCGGGATGCAGCCCCGGGGCATTAGGGGCCACCTCCAAGCCTCAGTCCTCGTGGCCCGGTACCACGGCCTGGGCCGGGGCGTTGCGCAGCTCGGTGGCTTCCTTGGCCAGGCGCTGCTTCTCGGTTTCGGAGGGTGTGCGGGGCAGCTTGCCCAGGTCGGGCTGGCCGGCATCTACCCAGCAAGTATACCAGAAGCTGCTCACCAGCTTCACGGCCAACCGCAGCTGCCGCTCCACCTGTCCGTTGAGGCGCTGGTGGTACTCGTTGGTAAAGTCGCGGGAGTACACGCGCACGGTGGCGTTGCCGCGCTCCTCGAAGCCGAACTTCCGGTCTTCGGCAAACTGCGTGGTCAGTTCCCGCTCGAAGCGCAGCACCGAGTCGACGGCGGCATTGGAGCGGGCTACCACTTTCCAGATGGTTTCGGTCGGGTTCTTCAGATACACCGGCTGGCCCACGAAGAAGTCGTAGTTGGCACTCAGGATTTCGGGCAGTCGACTTTCCCAGAACCCGTGAATGCCGCGCTGCCCGGTGAGCTGCCCGTTGTAGTTGTGAGTGGTGTGCAGCGGCACGCAGGCATCGGCAATGTAGTGGCCCATATCGGCCGAGAGGCTCAGTATCCGGTCGGCGTCGCGCTTTTTGAAGGCGTCAGTGAGCTGGAATTTCATCCTAACCACGTGCCAGGGCACAATGCCGTGCTTCATCAAGGAGTCTTCGCCGTACTTGGCCACCGCGTCGGTCCAGTTGTGGGGCAGCTGGGTGAGGGCACTGTCGCCGTACACATCCACATCGAGAAAGTGGCGCGGCGCTTCGCCGGGCACCACCGAGCGGCGCGAGTCGGGCCGGGTGGCATTTTCGGTGAGGTAGTCGATGTTGCTCTTATAAAACCCCACCATTTCGGGTGGCAGCGTAAATACCGCCAGCCGGTTGATAAGCCGGTGCCCGAAAAAGCCCCACGCCTGAGGCCGTTGCGGCAGCAGACACAGCATCAGAAAAAGGGCCAGGGTAAGGGTTTTACGCATATAATCGGGAGAGGAATTCGTTGTTGGGAAAAGGCCGTCATGCTGAGCTTGCCGAAGCATCTCTCTCGCTTTGTTGAACAAGCGCCGGGAAATTACTGTGGCGGTAGAGATGCTTCGGCAAGCTCAGCATGACAATACCACTGCACGCGAGATTCCTCGGCTCCGCCTCGGAATGACGTTCTGATAGCCCAAGTAACAAAAAAACTCGCCGGCCCTGCGCGCTTTTTTGCGGCCGGACCGGCGAGGTGTGTTTTCCTGACTACAAGCGGCTTAGCGCCGGCCCTGGCCGGCGAAGCGCATGCGGTAGTCGGCACTTACGTCGCCCTTGCTGATGCGGGTGAGCTTGCCTTTGATAAGCTGCTTTTTAAAGCTGGAAAGATGGTCAGTAAACAGTACGCCTTCCAGGTGGTCGTACTCGTGCTGAATCACGCGGGCCGTCATGCCCGAAAACGTGTCTTCGCGCTGCACGCGCTGCTCGTCTTCGTAGCGAATCACGATGGTTTCGTGGCGAAATACGGTTTCGCGCACTCCCGGAATGCTCAGGCAGCCTTCCTCGAAGCCCCATTCCTCGCCGGTTTCACTGATCATCACGGGGTTGATGAAGGCCCGCTTAATAGGAGCCTCGGCTGGGTCGGCGTCGGTTTCTTCTTCGTCCTCATCGTCTTCGTCGCGGGCCACCATCGGGGCCGAGTCGATAACGAACAAACGCACGCCTTTGCCAATCTGGGGCGCGGCCAGGCCTACGCCGTTGGCGTGGTACATGGTGGCAAACATATCATCGACCAGCTGCTTCAACTCGGCGGCGGGAATATCGGCCGCAATGTCTTTGGCGCGGGTTTTCAGGACGGGGTCACCGAAAGCAACAATGGGGTAAATCATCGGGATTCAAGGAAAGATTGCAAAATCAGGGTGGCGCTTACCCTATCAACGGTGGCTTTGTCGCGGCGGTCCTTCTTGGAAAGGCCCCCAGCCAACATGGCCGCGTGGGCCATGCGCGAGGTGTAGCGCTCATCAATTTCGTGCAGGGGCAACTCGGGGAAGTCCTTGCGCAGCCGCCGCACCACGCCCACTACGGCGCTGGTCGAGTCGGTGGCTTCGTTGAGCAGCGTCTTGGGCATGCCAATTACCAGGGCCGAAAGGGGCTCCCGGGCATGCAGCGCTTTGATGTAGCTCAGCAGATCCTGGCTGTGAATCGTTTCGAGCGGCGTGGCAATAAGTTGGAGTGGGTCCGTAACGGCCAGTCCGACCCGCTTGTTGCCGTAGTCAATGGCAAGGATACGTCCCATGAGATGCGTGAAAAAAGAAGCGGCGGCCCGCACTGGTTGCGCCGCCGCACAAAGATACGACAGCCCGCAAGAAAGGTGGCATGTTTCCGATGCTGGCCGGCTCTACCGCTGACCCGCCACAACCTGTTGCCCAACCCGCTGCCGGCCCGTTTCGTCTAAAGATGACAGACTTTGAAAAATCATAGATTTATATTTGTCAGCCAGAGCTTTACAGTCTGGGCGCATTTGCAAGATTACGGGTAGTTCTGGTCTTTTATAGTTTTTAATTCATATAAAATTGTACTGTTATCGGAAAATCCGGATACAGCTATGTTGCCTTGTGGTTTCTTAGAAAAGTTTTAATAGTTTTGAAGGATCACCCCGTTTCAACAGCTTCTCGTATAGCCCGAACTTCTACACTCTCAGACGCTTATGACCGTTGAGTCAAACGATGCTCAGGCCCCCGGACCGGTACCTAATCCGGTTGCTGCTCCCCACAACACGCGCCGCCAGATCCGGCAGCCGCTGTTGCTGGCCGTGGTGCTAGCCTGTGGTATTTTGCTGGGAGCAAATCCGTTTCGGCCCTCCGACCAGAACCCTGACGGCACGGCCCGGGGCTATCTTAAGTTCAAAGAAATCCTGAGCTATGTCGACCGCGACTACGTCGATTCCGTCGACGCCGAAGCTCTGTCCGACTATGCCATCAGCCGCATGCTGGAGCGCCTCGACCCGCACTCGGTCTTTATTCCAGCTAAGCAACAGCAGCAGGCCTCGGCTTTCCTGCAGAGCGACTTCGATGGCGTGGGCGTAGAGTTCAACCTCTTCCGCGACACTGTTACCATCGTTTCGCCTCTGAGTGGCGGCCCCGCCGAGCAGGCCGGCCTGCAGCCCGGTGACCGTATTCTGGCCGTGAACGGCGAGCCGGTTTCGGGCGTGCACATCACCACCGAGCAGATGTTTGGTAAGCTGCGCGGCCCCCGCAGCAGCAAGGTGCAGCTGCTGGTGCAGCGCCGCCGCCAGGCCAAGCCGCTAAGCGTGCTGGTAACCCGCAACCGTATCCCGAACAGCTCGGTGGACGTGGCCTATATGATTGACAACGAAACCGGCTACATCAAAGTGAGTCGCTTCGCTAGCGGTACCTACGACGAGTTCAAGCAGGCGCTGGGCGACTTGCGCCGCCAGGGCCTCACCCGCCTCGTGCTCGATTTGCGCGGCAACCCCGGCGGCTACCTCGACCGCGCTACCAAGCTGGCCGACGAATTCATCGGCGGCACCAAGAAAATAGTGTATACCGACGGCAAAGGCGACGTGTACGACACCCAGACGTATTCGCGCGCCGTGGGCGAGTTTGAGGAAGGCCCGCTGGTAGTGCTGGTGGACGAAGGCAGCGCCTCGGCCGCCGAAGTAGTGGCCGGCGCCCTGCAGGACCACGACCGGGCCCTGGTAGTAGGCCGCCGTACCTTCGGTAAAGGCCTTGTGCAGCAACCCATTGCCCTCAACGATGGCTCGGAGCTGCGCCTCACCATTGCCCGCTACTATACGCCTTCGGGTCGCTCCATTCAGAAGTCGTACCGGGGTGGCTACGAGGCGTATGAGAAAGAGCTGGCGCAGCGCCAGAAGCACGGCGAGTATTTCCACGCCGACAGCATCCACTTCGCCGACTCGCTGCGCTACCGCACCGACAAGGGCCGCACCGTGTACGGCGGCGGCGGCATCATGCCCGACTTGTTCGTGCCCCGCGACACGTCGGCTTACTCGGCTTACTACACTCGCTTGCAGAGCCACAACCTGGTGCGGGAATTTGCCCTGAATTTCTATCAAGACCACAAAGACGAGTTGGAAGGCCTGCGCTTCGAGCAGTTCAACACCACTTTCCGCATCACCGATATTCAGCTGCAGGCCCTGGCTGCCCAGGCTGCCCACGACGGTGTGCCCGCCGATGCGGCCGGCCTGAAGCGCTGCACCCCGCTGCTGCGTGGGCAACTCAAGGCACTTATTGCCCGCAGCGCCTACGGCAAAACCGCCTACTATCAGGTGCTACGCGACCAGGATGCCGAGCTGCAGCAGGCCCTGCGCGCCCTGAGCGGCACCGGCGAAGCCTCTACCATGCTGGGGCTGCTGAAGTAACCGAAGCGAATCGACCTAATAAAATGCCGGGCGCTGCTTTTCGTGAGGAAGGCCGCGCCCGGCCTCGTTATGGAGTGATTATGAAGGAGTAAAATACCCAGAAGTGGGTATTGCTAACAGGCGCCGAGGTGTGGAATTTTGGTAAGCGCGGCCTCCCGTTTAAAGTGGCTGGGCCTTACTCATGCCATTGCCTACTTACCTGAAACATATCGGCTTACTGGTGCTGCTGGGCACGGGGCTGTTTGTGGCCTGGGAAAAGGTGGGGCTGCTGGCCGCCCCGGTGCGGCGCACCAGCCTGCTGGCAAACACGAGCTGGCGCTGGGTGAGCTGGACGGAAAAGACCGGCCGCCAGGCCAGCAAAGAACGAATATTGCCCTGTATGCAGGACGACGTTATCCGCTTCGAACAGGCCGATGAGCAGCACCGCTACTTCGAAAGCTCTGGCTCTCTGAACTGCGGTCGGCAGGAAAGCCACAACCTGCAGGGTCAGTGGCAGGTAAGCAATGACGGCCAGACCCTGACCATCACCGGGGGCAATACCACCTTCGAGAATAACTGGCAGATACAGGAGCTGACGGCCAGTCGCGTAAAGCTAGCGTATCGCACTACCACTTCCCAGGGGCCTTTTATAATGATAGTAACCTTTTTGAAACGATAAACAGGCACCAGAACTTTCTTCCCCAAGCTATGAAAACGAGAAGCGGGCTATCCGCTACTGGCTGCAACCAGTAGTGAATAGCCCGCTTTTTAGTGCTACAATTCGTCGGAAAGCCTACTTCTTAGCCTGTACTACGTCGTGGTAGCGGAACTGCTTGTCGACGGAGGCAAAGGGCTTGCCATCCACTTCGGCATAGGGGTAGATGAAATAGTTGAGCGTCTGGCCCTGCTGGCGCGGGGCCAGTGTCAGGTCGCGGCCCCGGGTGAACTCGACGCGGTTTTCGTCGTGGGCGCCGAAGAAGTAGTTGCGGCGGGCGGGGTCTTTGGCGGCCTCGGAGGCGTCGACGGGCACCCAGCCAGTGGCTTTGGTATAGAACTCGGCCCAGCAGTGGTAGCCTTTCACTTCGCCCTCGCCCCGCTCGGTAGGTAGCGGAAAGCCGATGCTGAAGCGGGCCGGAATGCCCACGGCGCGGCAATAGCCGATAAACACCGCGTGGAAGTCAGTGCAGTTGCCGCGGCGGGCGTCGCAGGCGTAGTAGATGTCGCCTCGGCCCCAGCCCTGCCCGGTCTTGTCGTACTTCACGGTGCTGACGACGTGGTTGTAGATGGCCTGGGCCTTTTCCAGGTCGGTTTTGGCGCCAGCCTTAGCTACAACTTCCTGCGCCCAGAGCCGGATTTTATCGTCGAGAGGCACGAGCTGGTCGGCCTGCAGCCAGCGCTGCATGTCGGGGTCGGTGGCTTCCTTTTCCTTTTTAGCCCCAGCTTCAGGCATCAGTACCGGGTTTTTGTGCTCGCGCCGGGTGGCGTTAAATTTCATCGTGACCGAGAAAGGCGCTGGCGCTGGGTTCAGCACCCGCAGGTGCAGCACTTTGTTGCCGTGGGCCGCCTCAAGCAGTTCGTAGGGATAGGGCGAACTGATGGTTAGGTCCTTAATATCCTGCGACTTATCGGAGTGCGGTACCGGAATCCAGAGGTCGGCGGCTTTGGCCTGGGCCGGCAAGTCTTTTACCGTGGCCGTGTACTCAAAGGCGAAGGTGCGGGCATGCACGGGAATAGCGTTGGTGGGCTTGCCGTTACCGGCCGACAGGGAGCCGGCCAGCAGCACCAGCGGAAGAACTTTAGACCACGAGGGAAAATGAAGCACTGGAAGTAAGCTAGAGGTAAAATGAGCTGGCGGAGAAACGGGGCCGCCAACGGTTTGGAACCAACTATCAGGATCAGATGATGGATAGCGGCTTACAAAGGTACGCCGGCCGCCGTAGCTGCTAAGACACCACGACTACGGAGAGAATTCATTTTCGGCAATGTTGTTTCAGATAACGTTAGCAATACCAGCCCAAACCATTGCGGCGCTATCTAGCGTTTGTCGGGTAGTTGTTACCTTCACCCACCGGAACCCCACCCGCTCTCCCACCCGCAAATTCCTTTTCTATGGCTTACTACCATCGTATTGGTCAGATTCCGCACAAGCGCCACACCCAGTTCCGCCAGCCCGACGGCACGCTCTATTCCGAGCAGCTCGTGGGCACGCTCGGGTTTCACGGCGTCTCGTCCTTGCTCTACCACATTCACCCACCTACCCAGATAAAAAAGGTGGGGGAGACGATTCCCTACGCGCCCAAGCTGCTGAAAGACCGGCCCCTGGAGCCCAGCCACCTGCGCACCCTGGGCCAAACCACCACCGGCGGCGACTACCTGCAGGCCCGCCAGACGCTCATCGGCAACGCCGACGTGACCATGAGCATCTGCAACCCCACGGAGCGGCGTATGGATTACTACTACAAGAACGCGCTGGCCGACGAGGTGATTTTCGTGCACGAAGGCAGCGGCGAGCTGTGGAGCCAGCTGGGCATCGTACGCTTCGTGGCCGGCGACTACGTCGTGATTCCGCGCACCATCATCCACCAGCTTCATTTCGACGAGGGGCCGGTGCGGCTGCTCATTATCGAGTCGTTTAGCCCCATCGAAACCTGCCGGCGCTACCGCAACCACTTCGGCCAGCTGCTTGAACACTCGCCCTACTGCGAGCGGGACATCCGGCCGCCCCACGAGCTCATTACCGGCGATGTGCGCGAATCTGGCGACTACCTCGTCAAAATCAAAAAGGAAGGCTACCTGCACCAGCTCACCTACGGCCACTCGCCATTCGACGTGGTAGGCTGGGATGGGTATTTCTACCCCTATGCCTTCAGCATCCACGATTTTGAACCCATTACGGGCCGTATCCACCAGCCGCCGCCCGTGCACCAGACCTTCGAGGCGCACAATTTCGTGATTTGCTCCTTCGTGCCCCGCCTGTTCGACTACCACCCCGACAGTATCCCGGCACCCTACAACCACTCCAACGTGGACTCCGACGAGGTGCTGTACTACGTGGCCGGCAACTTCATGTCGCGCAAGGGGGTGGATCTGGCCTCGTTTACGGTGCATCCCAGCGGCATTCCGCACGGGCCGCATCCGGGTACGGTGGAGGCCAGCATCGGCAAGAAGGAAACCCACGAGCTGGCCGTCATGGTCGACACGTTCCGGCCGCTCTACCTCACCGAAGCCGCCCTGCCCTACGTGGACAAGAACTACCCCATGAGCTGGAACCCGGACTTCAAGCACGAGCCGCCCCGGGCCGCCGATATGATGGACTAGAAAAGGTTATAGATAAACTGAAAAAGTCTATATTGATGTCAAGCAACGCCGGCACTAAACTCTTGGGGCCGGCGTTGTGCGTCTTCCAACCTTTTTCCATCACCTTCTGCACCAACTGACCAACATGAAAAAAATCCTCCTGCTGGCCCCGCTCTTTCTGCTGCTGGGCATAATGAGCTGTAAAAAGATCAATGAGTTGCTGACGTTCAACATCGATTACAGCCAGAATATCAAGATTCCGGCCAGCCCCGTGGTTACTGTGCCCGTCATTCTGCCGGTACCCGTAACGACTAACGCCGAGCAGACCTTCAAGAACAACAACACCAGCGCCGACTTGGTAAAGGATGTGACGCTCACCAAGTTCACGCTCACCATCACCGACCCGGCAGCTTCGAACTTCGACTTTCTCAACAGCATCAGCATCTCCATCGGCACCGACCAGAACGACATCGTGCCGCTGGCTTCGCTGGCCCAGGTGCCCAAGGGCGTAACGAGCATCGAGCTAACGCCCAGCGGCGCCAAACTCGACAAGTACCTGAAAGCTTCCAGCTACACGCTCCACACCCAGGCTACCGTGAACAGCACCATTGGCAAGGAAGTAACGGTGAAAGCCGACTCCCGCTTCAAAGTAACCGCCGACCCGCTGTAAGCCGACCGTTTGCTTTAGACCCAAATAGAAAAGGGCCGCTGGTTTCAGCGGCCCTTTTTGTTGGTAGCAATTCTGCAGAGGCAGCCCGGCAGACGGCTAGTGCAGTACCGTCACCTTGCGGTGCAAGCTGTTGTTGCCCACTTTCACCTCCAGCAAGTAGATGCCGGGGGCCAGATCCTGCACCGGAATGCTGAGCTGCTGATGTCCGGCCGGCAGGCTCTGGTGCAGGGCCGTGCGCACATGTTGGCCGGTGGCGGTACGCAGCTCCACGTCGGTAACGGCGGCCTTGGGCAGCTCCAGGGCCAGGTGCAGCGTGTGCGCCGCCGGGTTGGGGTAGGTCTGAAGCGTGAGGCCCGGCAGAGTGCCGGTGGCTTTCGAGGAGAGTACTGTCACGTCAATCAGGGCCGTCCAGGCGCTGGACTGGATGTTGTCCATGCGCGTCCAGACAGGACGCACCACGTTGTCGTGGGCTGTAATGTTGGTGTAGTCGCCGAAGAAGGCGCTTTGGTTGGGCGTAAACGGGCTTTGGCTAAGCCGGAAGTTCTGGAACGTTAGGCCGCCATCGGTGCTGCGGGCGCCGTACACGTCGGTGCGGGTATCGGTGTAGTTGCGCCGGTCGTAGAACACGAACCAGAGGTAGCCCGTTTTTTGGTCCACCGTCATCCAGGTGAAAAACTGGTGCCGGCCGGGCGGGTCGTTATTTACCCGCAATGGGGCATTCCAGGTCTGGCCGCCGTCGGTGCTGCGCACCAGCCACACGTCGGTGTCGGTGGGGCCGTTGCGCTGGTCGGTCCAGTTCACGTACACGTTGCCGCGGTGGGGCCCCGGGCTGGCGTCGCAGGCCGTTACGGGCAGGCCATTGGCCCGGTAAATGCCCGGCACGGCGTAGTCCCAGCCGCCGGGTTGGCTCACGATGGTGCGCTCTTTGGGCAGCCAGGTCTGGCCCGCGTCGAGGCTACGGTTGAACACGATACCGCGCGGTCCGGCCCAGGCAGTATAGATTTCTCCATTGGGACCCACGGTCGGCACGGCGCCTTCCACCGTTTCGTCCTCATCCACGGCGTCGCCGCCGTAGAAGCTGATGCGCTTGGGCGTGCTCCAGGTCTGGGCCTGGTCCGTCGATTTGGAGAACAGGATGCGGGTACTGTCGCGGGAGCTGAGGCTGCCGTAGGTGTCAAATTCGGTCCAGGTGGCGTAGAGGGCGTTGGTTTTGCGGTCTACGGCTACCCATTCCTTGTCCTGCTGCTTGGGCGGGTTCAGGCCAAAAAAGCTGCGGTAGCTGAAGGGTGAGGCGGCTTGCGGAGTGCGCTGCACCAGCATTCGGTCGATGAAAGGGAAGGCGCCGAACGTGCCGCCGGGGTTGGAAAGGTGGAAGTAGTAAAACGCACCCGTCGTATCGGCTACTACCACCGGGTCGCCCCACACGGAGTAGGGTGAGGTCAGGGTGCGCCACGTCCAGGTGCGGCCCCCGTCGAGGGAGCTGTACTGGTTGTTGAGGTTGGCCCCGGCAATTAGCTCCTGGGTGTTCTTGGGGTTGATGGCAATGCTCGTCTCGTTGGGCGAGTTCTGCACGCTGATGAGCACGTTGGGGTGCTGCGACTGGGCGCGCAGCCCGGCAGGCGTCAGCAGCAGGCTTAGCAGTAGAAGCTTCTTCATAACGGGCAATAGGGAGGCATGTAATGCAAGCTTAAAATACGTCTGTCATCCTGAGCTTGCAAAGGACCTTATCACGGCGGAGCGAGTGTCGTTCAACTCCCCTAAGGTCCTTCGCAAGCTCAGGATGACAGCTACTATTGCAACGACGCCACGTGAGATTCCTCGGCTGCGCCTCGGAATGACGTTCTATTCTGTCGCGCTACCTATTACGGCCGTATTGCTCGTGACTGCTCACCCAGTCCGACGACGAGATGGCCGAGCCCAGGCTTAGCTCGCCGGCCAGCACCACGCCGGCCACTATTTCAGCAAACTTATTGACCGTGCCCCGGCCCACGCAGCCCAGCATCCGCAGGCACTCGTTTTGGGTGGCCAGGCCCGTGCCGCCGCCGTGGGTAGCCACGATGAGCGAGGGAATGGTGATGCTCAGGTACAGGTCGCCTTCCTTGGTTACTTCCGAATACAGCACGCCCGCCGACGACTCGCTCACGTTGGCCACGTCTTGGCCGGTGGCAATGAACATGGCCGTAATGCCGTTGGCCGAGTGGGCGCCGTTGTTGTTGGCCCCGCTCAGAAAGGCCCCCACGTTGCTCACCTGCCCGTGGTAGGCCAGCTGCTCGGGCGTTACGCGCATGCGCTGCTGCAGCACGTCGCGCTGCACCACGGCCTCGGCCACCACGCGCTTGCCCCGGGTCCGCATCACGTTGATCTGCGAGGCTTTCTTGTCGGTGGCGAAGTTCGATTCGAGGTAGAAGTGGCGAATGGGCGCGCCCTTGTAGTTTTCCAGAATCCAGGAGCAGGCGGCAAAGGTGGCCCGACCCACCATGTTCTGGCCCGCCGCGTCGCCGGTGCTGTAGTTGAAGCGCAGGTAGGCAAACTTGTTGCTCAGGTAGGTATCGATGTACTGCAGCTTGGCAATGCGGGAGGTGCTTTCGGCTTCGGGCCGGATCTTGTCAATTTCCGCCTCAACCCACTTGCCGAAGTCCCGGGCCCCGCGGGCATCGTCGAACACGAACACCGGAGCCCGCTGCATGGCGTCGCCGATGACGGTGCATTTCACGCCCCCGCAGAGGTTGAGCACCTGAATGCCGCGGTTGTAGCTAGCTACCAAAGTGCCTTCGGTGGTGGCCATCGGAATGAGAAATTCGCCCTGGGCATGCTCGCCATTCACCAACAGCGGCCCGGCCAGCCCCACCGGAATCTGGGCCACGCCGGTGAAATGCTCACAGTTGCCCTGCAGCATGTGGGGGTCGAAGGAGTAATTCTTCAGGTGCTTGAACTCCTGGCCCGAAAACTCCTCGGCAAAGCGCTGTCGGGCCTGAATGGCAGCCTCGGAGTAGTCGTCCTGGTCCTGGCGCGGAATGCGGGTGCGGTTGTCGGGAATGTTGACGATGGCGTCCTCCACTTCCACGCTCAGGTCGCCGAATGGGTCGGCCGAGAACTGCACCTGCACCGTGTGGATGCCTTCCTTGAGGTGCTCAGTGGCCAAGTGAAACGTGGCGGCCTGGCCTACGGGCAGCTCAAAGCCCGCGCTGTCGGCGTTGAACACCGTGGCGGGCCGCATGTCGCCCTCGCCCAGGTCAATGGTAATCTGCTCGACGCCCAGGCGCACCCCGTCAATCTGCACGGCGTCGATGCGGGTGATGCGCACTGTGTCGAGGCGGTTCTTGATGCTGAAGGCCACGCCCTCGGGCGTGTTGTGCAGGCTGCCACGGGTGTAGAGCAGCTTGAGGAGCATGGGGCTGGGCGTAAAGATCATAAGGCGCGAAAGTGGGTTCGGTGGGGATATGGCGGGATTAATGTGCGAATTTTTCCCCGAACCGCCCGTGCCGCCCCCAAGAATAGCGGCTACTGCCCGGTGGCCTAGCGCTTGCCTTTCCGCTTTTCGGGCGCGGCATCCGGCTCCCGGCTGAAGGTGATTGGTAGCGTGTAAGCACAGTCTACCGGCAGGTTATTCTGAGTGCCCGGTTGCCAATTGCTCATCTGGCTGACCACGCGTAATGCTTCTGCATCCAATGCCGGGGCAACTCCTCGCACAACACGGGCATTGGTTACAGCTCCGGTTTTGGTAACCAAGAAGCTGACGAACACTTTGCCCGAAGCCATGACTCCGTCGGGGTAGCGCGTGTTTTGCCCAATATAGGTGAGTAAGCTGTTCATGCCGCCGGGGTACTGCGGCATCTGCTCCACACCCCCAAATACCATTCGCTCCTTGGGTTCCGGTAGGGCAGCTGCTGGTGCGAGTAGCGGTTTTGCGTCATCCGTAAGGGAAACCGGGCTAAGCTCCTCCGGCGTCTTGAGTTGCAACTCGGTAGCGGGCTTAAACCGGGTATTCAGCTCGGCCTTTTGCAGCTGCGCCCAGGCCTCGCCACTGCTCAGCCCCAGCCCGCATACCAGCACCAGCGCCACCACGAACCGCCGCAGCTTCGGCCGTAGCTGCACCTGCGCCGGAGCCAGCTGCGCCTCCCGGAACCGGCCGCACAGCCGCCCATCCGCCGAGGCAGCGCGGGCAGCTTCCAGGTCGGCTTGGGTGGCGGCGGTGAAGTCTACCACCGTCCGGTTGCAGCTCTGGCAGTGGCGGCCTTGCTCAGTAGGCGTCATCTGTTGCCAGCCTTCGTGGCAAGGGCTCAGGCGCACGTTCAGGATGGGCAGGTCGAGCATCTTACTTCTGGCTAAAGGTGACAGGAACTGTATAGTCGACGTCAATCGGCTGGTTGTTCTGCTCACCGGGTTTCCAGGATGGCATGTGGCTGACTACGCGCACCGCTTCCACATCCAGCGCCGGAGTAATTCCCTTCATAACCCTGGCGTTGCGGATAGCGCCGGTTTTGGTGACTGTAAAGCTGACGAACACTTTACCCGAAGACGTGTTGCCGGCCGAATACCGCAGGTTGCGCCTGAAATATGTTAACATAGCTTCATAGCCACCGGGAAACTCGGGCATCTTTTCCCCAAAGTAGCAGATGATCTTACCAGGTGGCAGCGCACCCATAGGAGCCAGCAAAGCCTCCTGATTAACAGTCAGACTAGTGGGGTTCAGGTCTTCCGCAGTTGTCCACGCTGCCCTGGCCAGCACCGCCTCATTTGTCTGTGCCCGGGCCTGCTGACTATTCAGCGCCAGAATGCCCATTATTACGACCACAAAAAGGTGCCATAATCGGGGATGCACCTGCTGGGCAGGCACCATCGGCTGCCCAGGTGCATAGCAGGCAGTCAGGCGGACATTCAGGATGGGCAGATTAAGCATAGCAGGATGAGCAGCGGTGGTAAGCCGGTAACGCGGCCATGGACTCTGCCAATATCCGGAAGATACATTTCTTTCCGAATGCCCGGACTGCCACTGCCGAAGTGGGTCGCCGCTCCGCCAGGAAAGCTGCCCGCCAAGTATCGGATGTACGATGCCGCCCCAAATACATTCTGCACTGGTGCAGATACCGTCCGGCGCTGGCTAGATGCGTCCTGCATCGGTGCAGGATGTATGTAGGCCATACTTTATAACGTCTGCACCGGTGCAGAGCGTATCTAGGGCATACTTCCCTATGCCTGCACCGATGCGGACACTATTGGGAGCCGGCTGGATACACCTCGCACCGGTGCAGGTGCTATCCAGCCGCTTCCTGAGGCTATTGCCACCGGTGACAATAGCCTTCAGGGTTCGTGGGCGGGCAGTGTGGCGCGGGCGGCTACTCGAAAAACTCCCGGCCGCGGGCGTCGATGTAGCCGGTGCGGCCGTCGGGGGTGGTTACGCGGGCCACGTCGGCTAGGAAGGGCTCGGCGGCGCTGTATTTGATGGGCACCAGCAGGCGGCCATCCTCGGCTAGGTACCCAAACCGGCCCTGCTGCTCCACAATGGCGTTGGCGAAGTTGTTGACTTCCACGGCCCGGATGGCGTCGTACTCCAGGGGCAGGGTCAGCTTGCCTTTGTTGTTGAGCACGCCCCATTTCGCGCCCTGGCGCACAAACAGCAGCCCGTTGTAGTTTTCCTGAATTTCGTCGTAGACAGGCGGCACCACGGCCTGGCCCACCGTGAAGCGGAAGCCGACCTTGCCGTTTTGCCGCGTCAGGTCGCCCTGGGTGAGAAAATCGGTTTCCGGCTCGGGCTCGGCGGGCGTGGTTACGCGCTGGCCGCTGCCGTCAATCTGGAACGTCTCCCCATTGAGTTCCACCGTGGCCCGGTCGCGCTGAAAAGTGCCGGCTTTGCTGAACTGCACGGGCGTGACGGGGTTGCCGCCGCCGTCGATGTAGCCGTAGAGCGTGCCGATGCGCACCCAGGCTATTTCCTGCACGAAGGGCCCGGCCTCGTCGTACTGCAGGGGCAGCACCAGGCGGCGGTTCTGGTCGGCGTAGCCCCACTTCTGGCCCTTATGAAAGGGAATGAGGCGGGCCGTGGTGGTCTGGACCGGGGAAGCTGCCGCCAGCAGCAGGGCCAGGGCCAGCCCGGGGGCGGCGCGGCAAACGAAGGAAGGGGAGAAGAAGCCAGGCATTGGCCCTAAGATACGGGCGCCAGACGAAAACCCGCCGCTGCTGCTTCACGTCTGCTTCACTCCGGGAGGCCGTATTTGCCGGCCAGCCGGCACCCGCGCGGCACCTCCCAACAAGCCCGCCGATTGGCTGTTTCACCTCCGGCCGCAGGTTGCGTGCTTCGTAGTCGTATCTTAGCGCGGCTGCCAACTATGTTTCTGCCGAGCTGTTTTTATGGCCTTACTATCAACCTATCCGCGTTTCACCCTGCAGCACAGCCTCACGGCCGAGCAGCGGGACTTCTTTCGTCAGTACGGTTTCCTGCATTTTCGCGGCTTCATCACGCCCGAGAAGGTGCAGGAAATTCTGCGGGCCACCGAGGCCGTGCAGCAAACCTGGCTGCAGGAAGGCGTCGAGAAAATCAATGGCGTGCCCATCAAGTACGGCCGCGACGTAGACGGCTCCCGCATTGTGCAGCGCTTTGCCTTTGCCTCCCAGCACAGCCCCGTGCTGCACGAGTTTTTGCAGGATGAGCGGTTCCGGGCCCTGTTTCCGCTACTGGAAGCGGCTAATGAGCGGGTGGGCGAAAACGAGAAGGACGGCCTGGTTATCAACCACTACGTGAACGTGCCGGGCTCGGAGTTCAGCCAGATGGGCTGGCATACCGACTCACTGCGCGACGTATTCTACGGCAAGCGCATCGGGCCCATGCTGAACGTGGGCGTGCACCTCGATGGCACCCCGGCCACCAACGGCGGCCTGCGCATTCTGCCCGGCACCCACCACCAGTCGCTGCGCGAAATGATTTTCCGCAAGAAGTACTTCAAGGACAATACCGCCGACCCCGAGGAGCTGGCCGTTGAAACCGAAGCCGGCGACCTGACCGTGCACGACGGCCGCATGTGGCACCGCGTGGCCCAGTCGCCGCTGGTAGGCGACGTGTCGCGCCGCCGCGTGATGTACGTGCCCATCATTGCCGGCAAGTACGCCCCCAAAAAGCCCGACAGCCCCACCCCATTCTACCTGCGCTTCCTGCACCTGGTGAAGTAGGGAAAGGTGAAGTGGTGATTTAGCGACTTAGTGAGTTGTCGTTCAAGTCGCGCAGCCTGCTCATCCCGAACATCAAACTCACTAACTCACTAATTCACTAAGTCGCTAAATCACCCTATGCCCTTCGCCCTCATTACCGGTGCTTCCCGCGGCATTGGCCGCGCCCTGGCCGCCGAGCTGGCCGGGCGCGGCTACCACCTGCTGCTCACGGCCCGCAGTGCCGACCAGCTCACGCAGGTAGCCACCGAACTGAGCCAGCGCCACGGCGTGCAGGCTCACACCCTAGCCCTCGACCTGGCTGAGCCCGGCGCAGCCACCACGCTGGCCGCCTGGGCCCAAGCACAAACCACCGAACTGGCCGTGTTGGTAAACAACGCGGGCTACGGGCTGTGGGGCCGGTTTGAGGACTTGCCGCTGGCCGCCCAGCAGAACATGCTCCAGCTCAACATGCTGCTGCCCGTGGAGCTGACCCACCAGCTGCTGCCCTTGCTCAAGGCGCAGCCCAAGGCCTACATTCTGAACATTGCCAGCACGGCCGCCTACCAGGCCGTGCCCACGCTCACGCTCTACGCGGCCAGCAAGGCGTTTCTGCTCACCTTCTCCCGCGGCCTGCGCTACGAGCTCCGCGACTCCCCCGTGTCCGTTACCTGCCTCAGCCCGGGCGCCACCACCACCGACTTTGCCGACCGCGCGGGTATGAGTGCCGGCCTGCAGGAAGTGGCCGCCAAGCTCTCCATGACGCCCGAGCAGGTGGCGCAGGCGGGCATCGTGGCCATGCTGGCCGGCGAGGCCGAAGTCATTCCCGGGGCCCTGAATAAGGTATCGGCCCGCCTCACGGGCTTCGTGCCCAAGTCGATAACCGAGAAAATAGCGGCTAATATCTACGAGAAGCACCTGAAGTAGCGCGCCCGGCCAGCCAGTAGCTGAGCGCGGCAAAGGCAGGTGCCGCCGCCACGTCGTAGCTGTAGTGGGCGTGCTGCACCAGCACCAGCCCGCCGATGAGCACCGCGCCCAGCCACAAGCCGCGCCGCAGCAGGCCGGGGCCCACCGCCAACGCCAGCAGGGCCACCGTGGCCGTGTGGCCCGAGAAGAAGAGGTCTTTGGTAATGGGCGTGGCCGAGGCGTAGAACAGCTTATCCACCAGTGGGTCTTGCAGCAGTACCAGGCCCAGGGGGGGCTCCAGGGGCAGCAGCCAGAGCGTGAGCAGGCGCAGCAGGTGCAGCAGCCCATAGGCCCACAACGCCCGCAGCAGCAGCGCCGGCCGGGGCACCAGGTACACCACAGCTACGGCCACACTCAGGTAGATGGCGCCGAAGGTAAGCCCCGAGACGTCGTGGGCGGGCAGCACGGCCAGCAGCGGGTCGGGCAGCACTACACCGGGGCGGGCCTGAATGAAGGCAAAGAAGCGCGGAATGACGGCCCCGAGCAGCAGCAGCGCGGCCAGAATGCCCAGGAGCCGCCCCCGGAAAGCCGGTTGCCGCCACAGCTGCGGCCAGGTGGGCGCGGGGGCTGGGGAGGAAGACGTAACGGCGGAAGAAGCAGCCATGGGCGGGGCGCAGGTAGTAGAAGAAAGCTCAAAAGTAGCCGCTGGGTAGCTTTTCCGACTTACTCTTTTAGCCTTCGGCAAATGCGCCGGGTAGTGTACCTTGCTGGCTTAACCGCCGCTTTTCCTTCTCGGATGAAACTACGTTACTTTTCTCTGGCCGCCGGGTTGCTGGCTGCCGCTCCCGTCGCCGCCCAAAACGCCGCCCTCAATGCCCGCATTGCCAAGCTGGCCGCCCAGGAAGAAGCCAAGGTAATAGCCTGGCGCCGCGACCTGCACGAGCACCCCGAGCTGGGCAACCAGGAAACCCGCACCGCCGGCATCATTGCCGCCCACCTCAAAAGCCTGGGCCTGGAAGTGCAGACCGGCGTGGCCCGCACCGGCGTAGTAGGCATTCTGAAGGGTGGCAAGCCCGGCCCGGTAGTAGCCCTGCGCGCCGACATGGACGCGCTGCCCGTAACGGAAAAGAACGAGCTGCCCTTCGCCAGCAAAGCCCGCTCGACCTACAACGGGCAGGAAGTGGGCGTGATGCACGCCTGTGGCCACGACACGCACGTGGCTATGCTCATGGGTGCGGCCGAGGTGTTGAGTCAGGTGAAAAAGGACTTGCCCGGCACGATTAAGTTTGTGTTTCAACCCGCCGAGGAAGGCTCGTTGCCGGGCCAGGAAGGTGGGGCCCGCCTCATGGTGAAGGAAGGCGTGCTCGATAATCCGAAAGTGGATGCCATGTTCGGCCTGCACATCAACGCCCAGACCGAAGTAGGCACGCTCCGTTACCGGCCCGGCGGCGAAATGGCGGCTTCCGACCTGTTTACCATCAAGGTGAAGGGTAAATCGGCCCACGGCGCCTACCCGTGGCTGAGCGTGGACCCGGTGGTAACGGCCGCCCAGATTGTGATGGGCCTGCAAACCATCGTCAGCCGCCAGACGCTGCTTACCGAAGACGCGGCCGTGGTTACCGTGGGCATGATTCACGGCGGGGTGCGCAACAACATCATTCCCGAGCAGGTGGAGCTGACCGGCACCATCCGCACGTTCAATAAGGACATGCAGCGCAAAATCTGGGAGGATATCCGCCGCACGGCTACCGGTATTGCCGCCAGCGCCGGGGCTACGGCCGAGGTTTCCATCGAGAACTACGCGCCCGTCACGTTCAACGACCTCAAGCTGACGGAAAAGATGCTGCCCTCGCTGCGTACCGCCGCCGGCGGGGCCGATAAAGTGGAGCTGCAAAAGGCTGTAACCGGGGCCGAGGATTTCGCCTTTTACCAGGAAAAAGTGCCCGGCCTGTTCGTCTTCGTGGGGGGCATGCCCAAGGGCACCGACCCGGCCACCACCGCGCCCCACCACACGCCCGGCTTCCGCATCGACGACAGCGGCCTGACGCTGGGCGTGCGGACCCTGGCCACTCTGGCCGCCGACTATCTGACCTCGAAAAAGTAAGCTTACATGAACATTGCCCTCGTTACCTGCGAAAGCCTCACCCAGTACGCCGCCCCCACCGTTGAAGATGAAGACTCGCTGCTCACGCGCTACCTGCGCGAGCAGGGCCACCAGGTAGCCCCCCGCGTGTGGACCAACCCCGCCGTTGACTGGGCCGGCTACGATAAAGTGGTAGTAAAGTCGCCCTGGGACTACTTCGACCGGGTGGCGGACTTCTACGCCTGGCTCGACCGGATGGATGCCACCGGCATCGAGTTGCTAAATACTTCGCGCATCATTCGGTGGAACGCCGACAAGAAATACCTGCGCGACATGGAGCAGGCCGGCGTGAAAATCGTGCCCACCCACTGGCTGCCGCAGGGCAGTGAAGTGGTCATCGACGAGCTGTTCGACATTCTGCAGAGCGAGCAGCTGGTGGTGAAGCCCGCCGTGAGTGGCGGGGCCAAAAACACGTTTACCCTCACCCGGCCCGAAACCGCCGAACGACTTCCGCAGCTCACCGAACTGGTGCGCCACGAAGACTTTCTGGTGCAGCCCTTCCAGCCCCAGATTCAGCTGGAAGGCGAATGGTCGTTGGTGTACCTGGGCGGCAAATACAGCCATTGCGTGCTGAAAACCCCCAAGTCGGGCGACTTCCGGGTGCAGCACTACCTGGGCGGCGGCATCGAAGCCCGCGAGGCGCCGGCCCATCTGCGTCACACCGCCGACGCCATTGTGGCCGAGTTTGCCCAGGACTGTCTCTACGCCCGCGTCGATGGCGTGGATGCCGCCGGCGAATTTCTGCTCATGGAACTGGAGCTGATTGAGCCTTTCCTCTACCTGGCCTCCAGCGAAGGTGCCCTGGCCCGCTACGAAGCCGCATTGCGGCAATAAACTAAGCGTGTCCTTGCGAGGCGCAGCCGTGGCAAACCGTCCTTTGAAATGTGCGGAGTGTCTTTGAGTGGAAAGCCCTTACGCCTGTTCAGGCGTAAGGGCTTTCTGGTAAAACGAGGTTTGTCACTGCGCAGAGGACGGATTGCTTCGCGTTGCTCGCAATGATTAGGTGGGGCAATCCGTCTAGAAACCATTCACGCTAAAGCCGCCATCCACGCTCAGGCACTGGCCGGTGATATAGCTGGCAGCAGGCAAGCACAGGAAGGCTACGGCCGCGCCCACCTCTTCCGGCTCGCCGATGCGTTGCAGCGGAGTGCGGTCCAGCACGCTTTGTAGGTAGTCGGGGTTGCCGAGCACACCGGCGGCCAGCGGCGTGCGGATGTACCAGGGCGCAATGCAGTTCACGCGGATAGAATCGGGGGCCCATTCCACGGCCAGGTTGCGGGTAAGCTGGATGATGGCGGCCTTGGTCATGCCGTATACCGAGCCGGTGCGCAGGTGAGTGAGGCCCGCCACCGACGACACATTCACGATGCAGCCCTGGGCCAGCTTCAGCAGCTCGTAGGCGCCCTGGCACATGCCAAACGTCGACTCCAGATTGGTTTCCATCACGTGGCGGTAATCTTCGGCACTGTACACGGCCGTCGACTTGCGAATATTGGTGCCCACGTTATTGACCAGAATATCGAGCCGAGGCCACTGCCGGCTGAACTCGTGCAGCAGGTTCTGCCGGTCGTCGGCGCGGCTTACGTCGGCCGTGAGGGCGTGGGCATCGAGGCCCTGAGCCTGCCAGGCGGCCACCTGGGCTTCCAAATCGGGGGCGTGGCGGGCTACGGCTACTACGGTAGCCCCGAAGCGTAGCAGCTCTTCGGCTACGGCGGCCCCAATGCCTTTGGAAGCGCCCGTGACTAGGGCAATACGGCCTTCCAGATTCCAGCGGTTGGTCATGGTGAGGTAGTGAAATTCAAGCGTGAAGGAATGTGAGGAATGTATAAAATTCTGGGGTGAAAGCTAACGAGCGTTTGTAAGCGCGGAGCTGAATTGCCGGATAAAATGAACGGCTGAGCATACAGCGGTATGTTTGGATAAGGGAATTGATATTTATAATATTGTTGCTTTGGTGATTGTTTTTATATAATATTTTCATTTAACAGTGTATTTGATTGAAGTATTTGTAAATTGCTTTTGTTCGGTACCCACCCCGACACTACGCCCTCCTTTCCACAACCAAACCAACCTTTCATGAACAAACATTACTCAGCAGTAGCTTTGCTACTGGCTAGCGGCCTCGTGTGCTCTACTGCCCAGGCCCAGGAAAAATCGGCTGTGCAGCAGAAAGTATTGTCCGACAAAGGCACGCCCGCCCTGGTAGCTTTCCGGGCCGAAGCGCCGGCTTACACGCTCAACGACGCGCGCAAGGCATTTGCCGAGCAGCTGCAACTGAGCACCAACGACCAGATGCTACGTAGCAAAACGGAGGTCGACCAGCTTGGTTTCGCCCACGAGCGGTACGAGCAGTACTACAAGGGTGTGAAGGTAGAGCATGCTTCCTATACGCTGCACGCCAAGCAAGGCGCAGTACAGAGCATGAGCGGCAGCTTCGAGCGGATTGAAACGCTGAACGTGACACCTTCCCTGACGGCTGAGTCGGCTTTGCGGTCGGCACTGCAGTTTGTGGGCGCCCGTAAGTACATGTGGCAGGATGCCGCGGAGGAAGCCGGCCTGAAACAGCAGGAGGAGAACCGCGCCGCTACCTACCTACCTAAGGGTGAGCTGGTGATTGTGAATAACCAGCGCGCCATCGGCACGGAGCGGCTGAACAAGCCCACGCTGGCCTGGAAATTTAACATCTATGCCCAGCAGCCACTTAGCCGCGCCTTCATTTATGTAGATGCCCACACTGGCGAGGTGGTGATGCAGGACAACATCATCAAGCACGCGGCGGCTACTGGCACCTTCGCTACCAAGTACTCGGGTACCCAGAGTAGCGCCACCGAAACAGCTACCGGCGGCTACCGCCTGCGCGAGCTGACCCGCGGCCTGGGCATTGAAACCTACAACTGCAAGAAAAGCAACAGCTACACTGCCGCCGTTGACTTCATTGATGCCGACAACAATTGGACGGAGTACAACAACGCCAACTTCGACAACGCCGCCCTCGACGCGCACTGGGGTGCCCAGAGCACCTACGACTACTTCAAGAATATTCACGCGCGCAACTCCTACAACAACGCCGGCGCGAAAATCAAGAGCTACGTACACTTCGACGACACGCCCGGCGGAGCTGGCTACGAAAATGCCTTCTGGGATGGCACGCGCATGACCTACGGCGACGGCGCCACCCGCTTCGACCCACTCACAGCCCTCGACGTAGCAGCCCACGAAATCGGCCACGCCGTGTGCTCCAGCACCGCCAACCTGACGTATTCCTACGAGTCGGGGGCGCTGAACGAAGGCTTCTCCGATATCTGGGGCGCCTGCGTGGAGTACTACAAGGATCCAACCAAGCAAACCTGGCTTATCGGCGAAGACATTGACAAAGTGCGGCCTTCGCTGCGCTCCATGAGCAACCCGAACGCCGAAAGTCAGCCCGACACCTACCAGGGCACGTACTGGTACGCCGGCAGCGGCGACAATGGCGGGGTCCACACCAACTCGGGCGTGCTCAACCACTGGTTCTACCGCCTGTCCGTTGGCGGCAGTGGCACCAACGACAAGGGCACGGCCTTCAGCGTGACGGGCATTGGTATTGATGCTGCCGCTAAAATTGCCTACCGCACCGAAAGCGTGTACCTGACGGCTTCGAGCAACTATGCTGCCGCCCGCACCTACTCCATTCAGTCGGCCAAGGACCTGTACGGTGCTGGTTCCGCTCAGGAAATTGCCGTTACCAATGCCTGGAGCGCCGTGGGCGTGGGTGCTGCCTACGGAGGCGGTACGCCGCCACCTACCGGCGTTACCTACTGCACCTCGAAGAGCAACAGCGTAGCCTACGAGTTCATCGACTACGTGGCCCTGGGCACCCTGACGCGTACTTCGGGCGCTGATGCCGGCTACTACAACGGTACTGCTCTGACGGCTCCTACACTGACTGGTGGTACTTCCCAGACGATCAGCTACAGCGCTGGTTTCGTGGGTACAGCCTATTCGGAGTACTTCAAAGTGTACATCGACTACAACCAGAACGGGCTCTTCACCGACGCCGGCGAGCTGGTAGTAAGCTCGGCCGCCAGCACCTCGGCCGCTACCCGCAGCTCCAGCTTCACGGTGCCGACTACAGCTAAGAATGGCAAGACCCGCATGCGCGTTGTGATGAGCGACGCTTCGGGTACTACCAGCTGCAACGCCTACAGCTACGGCGAAACCGAAGACTACAGCGTGACTATTGCTGGCGGTACGACCGTTGCCGGTATCAATGGCATTGCTGGTGGCAATGTGTCCAGCCAGTTTGAGGTCTATCCGAACCCGGCTGCTGACCGCCTCAATATTGCGCTGCCAAACAATGCCGCCGTGGTATCGGTGCAGATTATGGATGTGCGCGGTGCCATCATCAATAGTGCCCGCTACGAAGGCAATGGCCAACTCAATGTGGCCAGCCTAGCCAAAGGCATGTACACCCTGACCGTGAGTGATGGTCAGACTACGTACCGCCAGCGCTTCGTGAAGGAGTAGGTAGTCCTGCCCTTTCAGTAATGAAAAAGGCCCGTCATTGACGGGCCTTTTTTGTGTGGGTCAGTCGCTTAGGCTACTGCCAGGGCGAATATTCCAGCTTCAGCTCCAGCAGGCCAAAGCCGTCGTTGCGGGCGGCGTTGCCGCGCTGGCTGATGTCGTCGAGATGGTCGGTGGTGGTGAAGTAATAGGTGCCCTCGGCCGAAGCGTTCAGTTGGGGCGACAGGCGCACCGTTACTCCCAGGCCCACCGGGGCTATCAGCGCCGTGGCGGGATAATCATTGCGCTCGGTAGACAGAAATACGGTGCTCGGCACCGGCCGACCGTCGCCCATGTAGGCTTCGGGCGTGTAGAGCAGGAAGCCCGCCCCGGCTTTCACGTAGGGCTTGATGAGGGCTGCCGAACCGCGCGAATCGGCGAATTGGGATTCGTCGCGCACTAGCTCGTAGCGGAAGAAGCCAGTGAGAGCCGCGTTTTTACCCCGAAACGCGTAGCCACGCTCCGGCAGCTGGTCTTTGGCGCCCAGCTTAAACAGGGAAAGCTCCGTGCCGACCATTACCCGGGGCCGCACCATGTACAGCGCCCCGATACTGCCGCTGGGGCCGGGCAAGTTGTCGGCCACGCTTTCGGCCAGGTCGCCGTTGTAAAATCCGGCTCCTCCACCCAGCGTGAAGTAGATGGGGCCACGGTGGTAGGGGCGGGCCGAGTTGGTGAAATACCGACGACGGCGCTCCGGGCCCTGGGCATGAGCCGACTCAGCTAAAAGACAGAAAAGCAGCAGGCTGCCGAGGGAAATCAGACGAAAATTCACGGCCGGATAAGGTTGGTGAGCAGCGGAGATACGCAGGCCGGGGCCTGGCCGTTGCTGCCGCGCTTGCGCCGGGCGCCTATTTGAACACGCCCTGCGGGTCGGGCAGCTTGGCCGACAAGTCGCTGATGAGGTCGAAATCGAGGCTGCTCACGTTCACTGCCTGGCCTTTGTGCACGGCTTCCCAGGCCTTGGCGTAGTCTTCGCGCAGGTAATGCACCCGGGCCATCTGCTGCCAGGCATAGGCGTTGTTGGCGTCGGCGGTCAGGGCTTTTTCGAGGTGCTTCTGGGCCTGGTCAAGGTCCTTCTTCTTTTTGAGCTGCTGGTAGCGGATCAGGTAGCTGGTGCCCAGGTCGCTGAGGATGTTGGAGTGGTCGGGCGCAATGGCCAGGCCCTGGGTTAGCAGGCCAATGGACTCGTCGGGGGTGGCATTACGGCTCGTTACGATGCCCAAGCCCCGGTAGGCCTCGGCATTTTTGGGGTCGAGCAGCCAAGCCAGGTTGAAGCGGTAGAGGGCCGTGTCGGGCTTGTTTTCGGTGATGTACTCGTAGCCTTTGCCCGAGAAAAACCGGCTGGCCTCGGCCCGCGACGCGAAGCTACGGTCAATGTCGGCCAGGAAAGCCGCCCCCACTAGCTGCTGAGCTGCTTCCGGCGATACTCCGCCAAACAGCGGCTGCAGGCGGCTGGTGGCGCCCGCCGGTGCATCCGATTTTACCTTGACTTTGGTTTTGCGCTGGGCCTGGGCCGGGGCAGCCCCCAAGGCCAGGCCACAGATCAGCAGCAACAGATACTTTTTCATGGAGGGAAGAAAGCAGCAAAAAGAAAATAGAACGGAAAAAGCCCGGGCATCGTGCCGGGCTGGCCCAACAAATATAGCGCCGCAGCGGGCAACCCCGGCCAGCGCGGGCCGTTGGCAGCAGCAGCCCGCAATCCGGCCGGCCCTCTTCTCCGGTATATAAGTCGGCTGCCCTAAGACCCGGCCGCACCTTTCCGCTGAATTATTCCCGCATGACTTTATTCCGTGTTCTGATCCTGCCTGCTTTGCTGGTTTTCGTACTGCTGGCCTTGGTGGCCAACGAGTACGCCGAGGCCCAGCCCAGCCGTCGCACGGCCGGTATTGCCTACGTGCCCACTACTGAAGCTGGCTTCGATACCGAGCGACACCGCCTCGACGTGTACGCACCCCGTAAGCGCGGCGCGGCAGCGTACCCGGTGGTGGTCTTTATTCACGGCGGCAACTGGAACAGCGGCAACAAGAGCCTTTACTCCTTCATCGGGCGGCGGCTGGCCAAGCAGGGCGTGGTGGCGGTGGTCATCAACTACCGCCTGGCCCCGAACGTGCAGGTGCCTGCCATGGCCGACGACTGCGCCCGGGCCGTAGCCTGGACCTACCAGCACATTGCCGAGTACGGCGGCGACCCGCAACGCCTGTTTACGATGGGCCACTCTGCCGGGGGCGGGCTGGCCGCGCTGCTGGCCGCCGACAATCAGCTGTTCATGCGCCAAGGCTTGGCCGCCAACCCCGTGCGTGGTGCTATCCTCGACGACCCGGCCGGGCTGGATATGTATGACTACCTGAAGAAGATGAAATACGATGGCGACGCGCAGTACCTAGTGCCCTTCGGCAAAGACCCCGCCGGGTGGAAAGCCGTGTCGCCGATGTACTACGTGACGGCCGCAACGCCCCCGTTTTTGGTGTTCGTGGGGGGCAAAACGTACCCGTCCATCAGCAGCAGCAGTGAGAAATTCAGGCAGAAACTCACGCAATTGGGACGGGAGCCGCAATTCTCGGTGCTGGCCGGCAAAAAGCACGTGCCGATGGTGCTGCAGCTATATTGGAAGGATAACGTGATATACCAGGAGCTGCTGAAATTTGTGGGGGCCGGCACGGCGGTGGCTCCCGCTGCTACAGGCTTTCGGCGCTAGCCAAACAGCTGGGTCTGGGTGGCGGGCTGCTCGTGGGTCAGCAGCCACTTTTTGCGCGACAAACCGCCCGCGTAGCCCGTAAGCTGTCCGCCGGCCCCAATAATGCGGTGGCAGGGCCACACGATGGCCAGCGGATTCTGGCCGTTGGCCGCGCCCACGGCCCGCACCGCGCCGGGGTTGTCGAGTAGCCGGGCCAGGTCGAGGTAGGAAGCCGTGCGGCCGAAGCTTACTGTTTGCAGCTGCTGCCACACTTGCCGCTGAAACTCAGTGCCGCGTTCCACGGAATAGCGTAGGGAAAAGTCGCGCAGCTCGCGGCCAAAATAGGCCTGCAGTTGCCGATGCGGCTCACGCAGGCACTCGGCTACGGCCGCGAGGGGCGTAGCGGGCGGCGCCTGAGCTTCGTCCAGAAACGTAACGGCAGCCAGGCCCGCATCCGAGGCTTTCAGCTCCAGCATGCCGATGGGCGTGGGCAGGTAGGAGTAGGCAAAGGCGGACGGGAGTAGCATCAGGGCGGGATTGAGGAGCACCGGCAAGATAACGACTGGTCTGCTTCTAGTAGTCTTTCCGCCAGGCTTTGCCTCAATGGCTCTTTTGCCTGGAGCGCCACAAAGGGTTTACTGATAAAGAAGGGGCTTTGCGGTCTTGGTGAGGCGAAGACTACCAGTCGGCGACATTCGAATTTATTTTTTTTTGAATGTCGCCGGCTTGTCGGTGGTTGGTCGGCGACATTCAAAAAAAAATAAATTCGAATGTCGCCACGTCGTCAGCGCTTCGTTGTTCAGCAGCGCTTTGCTTCCACTGCCGCTGCACCGGGGCCGACCAAGATGGTGTCTACAGTATTGCCAAAAACCCAGCGAGGCGGCTCCAATCGTTGAACGACTGGTGCTGCCTCGCTGGGGCTACCATTCAATAGGCCGCAATGTGGGTTAATTACCATTGCACGCGAGATTCCTCGGCTCCGCTTCGTCTCTGCTTGATGCGCAGAATACTCGGAAAGACGTTCTTCCCCAACAACTAACCTCTACACGCCCTCAAACACGGCCATTGCGTCCCAGAGACGGTCAAACTCGGTGGTGTAGCGCTGCAGGGCCGTGGGGTCGTCGGTGATGAGCAGGTTTTCGAGGTTGTAGAGCGCCGCCGAGCGCGTCCAGTTGTAGCTGCCGGTGAGCACCAGCCGCCGGTCGGCAATGGCAAACTTGTGGTGCATGTGGTCGGTAGTCCGGTCGATGCGGGTGGCAATACCACTGGCGTGGAGCTGCTTGATATCCGAGCCTTTGTCGAAAAGCTTGTCGTTGTCGGTGAGCAGGCGAATGGCCACGCCCCGGCGGTAAGCGGCCAGCAGCGAGTCGGTAATCCGGTCATCGGAAATAGTAAACACGCACACGTCGAGCCGGTGGGCGGCCTGCCCGATAAACCGGCGGATGGCCTCCACGCACTCGGTGCCGGGGCTGAAATGCACGGTGGTGTGGGCCGGCTGGGGCGGGGCCAGAGGCAGCAGCAGGGCGCTGGCCGCTTCGAGCCATTCCACTACCGCTTTGTCCTCAAACGAGTTGAACCGCTCCCGGGCCATGGCAAACAGCTGGTGGCGCAGCGTGGCCAGCGCCTGCCCCTGCTGCCCGTGGGCGGCTAGCCGCTGCCGCAGCTCCCGCGCCTCCGCCGCCGACAAGGTAGAATCGGCAAAAGCCTGCTCGAAATGGCGCAGCAAGGCCGAAGTACCGGCCGAATCGGGAGCGGAAGAACTCATCGTAGACTGTTGGGTAGGCTAGGTTAAGGAAAGAGACAACGCTACATCCGACTCCGTAACCGTAGTAATCGGCTTGGGAATAGCGGCCGATACCATTTCCTGGGCTTCCAGAAGGGCATTGGCGTAGCCGTGGTCCAGCACGCGGGTCAGGCCGGGCTCGGGGGCTCTGGTGTCGGCATCCCAGAGGCCGGCACGGTGCCAGGGCGTGAGGTGGTCCCAGTCGGGCCGGTCGATGATGGGGTAGAGGCAGGCCCCGAACAGCGGCACGCCGGCTTGCAGCGCGGCGGCGCACTCCCGGCCAATCATCTGCATCCAGAGCGGCCGGTCGACGCCGGGGTGGCTGGTTTCGGTGAGCACCACGGGGCGGTGGTAGCGCTGCCAGGCCCGCTGCAGTAGAAAGCTCAGCGGCCGGAAACGCGGGTCATGGTCGTCGTTGGCCCAGGGCAGGGTGTGGCGCGGCTCCAGCTGCCACTGGTTGTCGTAGTAATAGTTGAAGCCTAGCAGATCGAGGTATTCCTCGCGCCCACCTAGGTCGGGGCAGAGGCGGCCGGCCAGCATATCCACGGCCTGAAACTGGTTGTTGTCGAACTCACTCACGCGCTGCCGGTGGCTGCGGGGCGAATTGGGCGCGGCTACGATATGAATTAGTGGCTCGGTGGTGAGGATGCGGATGCCGGGGTCGGCCTCGCGCAAAGCCGCCACGCCTTCGATGTAGGCGCGCATCAGGCCCCGCTTCACTTCCCAGCCCTGGCCCACGCAGTAGGGCGAGGTGCCGCGCACGTCGCCGCCCAGCCAACTCATAAAGCTCACCTCGTTGATGGGCGTCACAATCAGCACGTCGTCGGGCCGCTGCGAGCGGTAAAACTCCACAAAGGCGCGACAGAGGTGGGCAAAGCGCCGGGCAAACATGGGGTGCAGCGGCGTCAGGTCGTCGGGGTAGCCGAAGTGGCATAGGTCCCAAACCTGCTGAATGCCGTGGCGGCGGCCGGCATCGAGCAGCTCCTGCACGGTGCTCCAGTCGTATTGGTAGGCGGTTTTCTCCACTTGGCTCCAGCGGATTCCTTCCCGCACGGTCCCGATATTGAAAGGCTGCAGGTCCTGATAATCGGCGTCGATGCGCTGTAAATGGCCGGTTAGGGTCAGAAAATCAACGCGGTGACCGAAGGCGTTGAGCTGGTCGGTACACTCGTAGCCGCCCATCCAGAACGAGCGAAAAGGGTTGTCGTGCGTGGTAGCAAATGCCATAAGCGCGGGGTTTAGCGTGCAAAAAAAGGCGGTAGCCAGCCCCTTGCGAAGCTCGGCTACCGCCTAATGTACCCAAAAACCGCTGGATAGGTTGGGCTAAGAGGGCAGGAGACTAAATCTGCGGGCTTACCTGGTTGGTCGGCTGCTCGGTGTCACGGTGCTTGTCAGTCAGGCTTTTAGCCTCCACAAAGATGCGCTTAAACTCGGGGTGCGTAGTGCGCAGCACATCCTGCATAGCGGCAACGGCCACTTCCACTTCCACGGCCGAGAGGTGGTCGTGAAAGTCCACGTCGAGGGCCAGCACGACGTCGGCGGGGCCGAGGTACATTGTTAGCGGGGGTCGCACCTGCTCCACGCCGGGCTGCTTGCTCACGATGCTCATCACGCTGTCGATGGTAGCATCATCAACGCCGGTGCCCACCAGCAGGCTGCGCGTGCGGCCCACCAGAAACACGGCTACCAACATCAGCAGCAAGCCGATGGCTACCGAGGCGCCGCCATCGAAGTACGGATTATTCAGCGCGTGGCCGAAGTATACGCCCAGCAGCGCGATGATCAGGCCGACGAGGGCCGCCAGGTTTTCGAGCACTGAGGCAAACACTGCCGGGTCTTTGCTGGTGCGCAGCTGGCCCCAGAAGCCGCCCGCGCCGCCGGCTTGCGTCAGGGCCCGGGCCGCCAGCCAGAAAGCCCAGGCTTCAAACAGGATGGCCACGCCCAGCACGATGTAGTTCCAGCTGGCGTCGGTGAGCGGCTCGGGCTCCAGAATGTGCTTGATACCCTCGTAGAACGACATACCGCCACCGATGGCAAAAATGAGCACGGCCACGATAAGGCCCCAGAAATACTGCTCCTTGCTGCGTCCGAACGGGTGCCGCCGGTCGGCCGGCTTCTGACTCTGGGCAATGCCGTAAAGCAGCAGCACGCCGTTGCCACTGTCGACGAGGGAGTGGATACCCTCGGAAAGCATAGCCGACGAGCCAGTGAAGTAAGCCGCCACGAACTTGCTGATAGCAATGCCGACGTTGGCCGCAATGCCCCCGAAAAGGGCCGTTTTTGAAGAGTTAGGGTTTGCCATAAAAAGTAGTTGCAACGAGTCCGCCGGGCGGGATAGGGGCGAAGGTAGGCAGCCGGCGCGGTATTACGCCTGGGCCGGCACCTTTGGTACGGACTGGGCGGGCAAAGTTTTGGCTTCAATAAAGATGCGCTTAAACTCGGGGTGGTCGGCCCGCACAGCGTCCTGCAGCCGCACCACCGCCTGCTCGACCTGCGCCACGGTCAGCTCGCGCTTAAACTCTACGTCGAGGGCCAGCAGCGCGTCGGTGGGGCCCAGGTACATCGACAGTGGGTTGCGCACCTGCACCACGGCCGGGTCAGCGGCGGCTAGGGAGTTGAGGCTGGCCAGGGTGGGCGCATCCACGCCTTCACCTACCAGCAGGCCTTTGGCTTCCCGCAGCATAAACACGGCCATGCCTACCAGCAGCACGCCAATGGCCATGGAGGCCGCGCCATCGAGGTAGATGTTATCCAGCAGATGCCCAAAAAATACGCCAGCCAGGGCAATGACGAGGCCCAGCAACGCCGCCAGGTCTTCGAGCAGAATGGCGAATACCGCCGGGTCTTTGCTGGCCCGCAGCGCCTGCCAGAAGCCCGCAGTACCCCGCGTTTTCTGAAACTCCCGGAACGCCAAGAAGCAGGCAATGCACTCGAAACCCACCGATAGGCCCAGCACCCAGTAGTTCCAGGTAGGGTCGGTGAGGGGTGAAGGGTTCTGAATATGCTCCCAGCCTTTGTAGAGCGACATGCCGCCGCCCACCGCGAAGATGAGTACGGCCACAATAACGGTCCAGAAATACAGCTCCTTGCCGTAGCCAAAGGGATGCACGGCATCGGCGGGCTGCTCGGCACGTTTCAGACCCCACAGAATCAGTACGCCGTTGCCGCTGTCGACGAGGGAGTGAATGCCCTCGGAAAGCATGGCCGACGAGCCAGTGAAAAAGGCCGCCACGAATTTGGCAATGGCAATGGCTACATTGGCCCCAATGGCCCCGTACACAACCAGCTTAGAAGAGCTTCCGGCCATAAGATGAAGAAAAGATGAAGTACCGGTGGTACGCACCGCACCAAGCCGGGGTTGGAGCCGCCGCCTGAACAATCCGCTTTTATCCGACTTTTACGCCTCTATGACCCCAACTACTACCGACCCCACTACTGACGCTACCGCCGCCCCACTGCGCCGCCGCCTGGGCCTGCTGCAGGCCACCGCCCTGAATATGATTGACATGGTGGGCATCGGGCCCTTCGTGACGCTGCCGTTGGTAATGGGCTTTATGGGGCCGTATTTTCTGCTTGCCTGGTTGGTAGGCGCGGGCCTGGCCATCGTCGATGGGTTGATCTGGAGTGAGCTGGGCGCGGCCAATCCTGAGGCGGGCGGGAGCTACAAGTTTCTGAAGCTGGCCTACGGCGAGAAAAAGTGGGGCCGGCTCATGTCGTTTCTCTACGTGTGGCAAACCCTGGTGCAGGCTCCGCTGGTGGTGGCTTCGGGTGCCATCGGCTTTGCGCAGTATTTCGGCTACTTGGTGCCGCTTACCGAGTGGTGGCAGCCTAAGCTGGTGTCGGGCGTGGTGGTGCTGCTACTCATTGCCCTGCTCTACCGCCGCATTGAGGATATCGGCAAGCTGGGCGTGATGCTGTGGGTAGGCGTGCTAGGGCTCATGGGCTGGCTGATTTTTGGCGGCCTCACCCATGCCGAGCACACCGTGGCTTGGCTGCCCAGCGGCGGCTTTTCGGCGTTGCCGGGCATTCTGCTGTCGGGCGCCATGGGGCAGGCTGCCGTCAAGACGATTTATTCCTACTTGGGCTACTACAACGTGTGCCACCTGGGCGGCGAAATCAGCAACCCACAGCGGGTTATTCCGCGCAGCATCTTCCTGAGCATTCTGGGCATCATGGCGCTGTATCTGCTGCTCAACTGGAGCGTGGGCACCGTTATTCCGTGGCAGGAAGCGCAACACTCGGAGTTCATCGTTAGCACTTTCGTCGAGAAACTCTACGGGGCCGTGGCGGCACAGTGGGCTACCGCTCTGGTATTGTGGGTGGCCTTTGCGTCGCTGTTTGCGGTGCTGCTGGGCTACTCACGTATCCCGTACGCGGCAGCGGCCGACGGCGAGTTTCTGCCCATCTTCGCCAAAACCCACCCCACCAAGCACTTCCCCCACGTCTCGCTCCTGATTCTGGGCGGCGTGGGCTTCGTGTTTAGCTTGTTGTTTCGGCTGGGAGAGGTCATTACGGCTATTCTAGCCATGCGCATTCTGGTGCAGTTTGTAGGCCAGGCCGTGGGGCTGGTGTTGCTGCGGCGGCGCAACGGCACGGCCAGCCTGCCCTTCAAGATGCCGCTCTACCCGTTGCCGGTTATCATTGCCGTTACGGTGTGGCTGCTGGTTTTCTGGAGCACGGGGCCCACGTTTATGCTCTCGGGCCTTACCGTTATCAGCACCGGTATCATCGTGTTTCTACTCTGGAGCCGCCGGCGCGGGCAGTGGCCATTCGAGAAAAGCTAAGCCGTACTTTTACGGACTCTATCCTCGATGCTTAGCCCATGCTTCGTTTTCTGATTTTTGTCTTGGCCGGTGTATGGCTGTTTGTTACGCCGGGGCTGGCCCAAAAAACGGCTGCCTCCGACTCGGATTACTTGGACTGGAGTGCCACCCGGCGCATCACGGCCGCTGATTTTCAGCTGAAACTCCGGCCCAACAGCAACCTGCGGGGCAGCAATGCCATGTACCACTTCGGTATGGAAGGCCACATGTTTGAGCTGCTAGGCAAGACGGGCCACAACAGTATTCGCAACCAGCTGCTGCGTTCCGCTTCCTGGCTCGACACGACTAACCGAGCCGATGTCTCGCAGCAGATCCGCTTTCAGCAAACCCTGTTCGATATTCAGGAAATATACATTCGGCGGATGCGGCAGCAGGTTCGGGCCAATGCCACGAAAATTCTGCTCTTCGGCAAGCCGGATGTCAACGAGCTGATGACGGCGCAAATGAAGGAGTGCCAGCAGCGCCAGGTGAGCTGCACCGAAGAAACGAATTACGCCGCACTGCCGGAAAAGCAGGTTTCCTGGGAACAGCAGATCTTAGTGGAGCTACAGGAGCTGCAGGCCTTTGCCGCGAAAGAATAGCTAGTCCAGCCGCTTCTCGTAGCAGAAAAACCGCAGCCCAGGCCGGAACCCCAGCGTGATTTCGCCCGCGAAGCGGTAGCCCAGCTTGGGAAATAGCCGCTGCGTAGCCGCGTTTTCCGAGTTGGTATCCACCCTGAGCGACTTCAGCCCCCGCTGCCGGGCCAGCACCTCGGCCTGCTCCAGTAATGCTGCCGCCACGCCCCGGCCCTGCGCAGTGGGGTCCACGGCCAGGCGGTGCGTCACGATGGCCGTTTCGGTGGCGTCCCAATCGGCCTGAGCATATTCGGGGTCTTGGTCCTGGGTGAGGGCGGCCACGCCGGCCAGTTGCCCGTCCAGCTCGGCCACCCACAGCTGACTTTGGGCAATATCCTGGCTGAAAACCGCCTCGTTGGGGTAGTCGGTGGTCCATTGCTGGTTGCCGCTGGCTTGCATCAGCGGCACCACGCGGCGCACCAGCTCCAGGATGGCGGGAATATCGGCAAGAGTGGCGAGGCGAATAGACGGCATGGCAGAGGGGACGAAATAGGCTGGAAAGAGAAACTACGGCCGTGCGCTATAAGCAGCTGACCGCCTGGCAAATGCAGGCCGCAAGGAAGCAAAAAAGCCGTTCCCCAGCTCCTGGCTGCGAAACGGCTTTCTGTTTTTTTGACCGGCTACCAACGTCTCCGCTGCTGCCCGGCCCGGCCTACGTGGTTTGCACGAAGCGCTTGATGTCGCCGCTGGCAATGTAGGACTTGCCGTCGGGGGCCGTGTTTACCTGGTCAACGACGAACAGAATGCTTTCTTCCCGGATGCCGCGGGGAAAGCGCATGTTCCAGTCCGGGTCGAAACCGTCACTCACCACCCGGGCGCGCAGCTTGCCTTTGTCCTTCACGCACTGAATCAGGACACCGGTGCCGATGGTGTCGGTTTCTTCCAGATCGGCCAGCGTCGTGGGGGCTTTGGCCGGGCGGGAGCTGGCGGCGCGGCTGCCGCCCGAGCGGCTCGGCGAGAAGCCGGCCAGCGCATCCACTTCCCCGGGCCGCACCAGGCGGGTGATGTTGCCTTTGGCGCGGTAGAAAGTGCCGTCGAGGCTGCGCTCCAGCTCTTCCACAATGTAGTGCGCGCCTTCGGCCCGAATGGCCCGCGGGAACTGGATGTTCAGATCATCGTAGCCCGGCGAAACTACCCGCACCCGCAGCTTGCCGCCTTCCCGGAAACAGGTCAGCTCGACGCCGGTGCCGGCTTCCGTCACCACGGGCAGCGCGTGGGCCGCCTGGTCGACACTCACCCCACGGCCCGACAAGTCGACCCGCGCGCGGCGGCCCTGGAAGGCCTGGTCGCGCAGCTCCTTGCGGCTCTCGTTGTCGAGGTGGCGGCTGGCAATGCGCTGGGCGTAGTGGTTGATCTGATCAATTTCCTCGGCAATTTCGAAGTGCTCGTGCAGGCCCTTAGCCGTCAGATAAGCTACCAGTTGGTGCAGCAGCTCCTCCGCTTCCTGGTGCTTGCCGGCATCGGCTAGGTCTACGGCCCGCTCTTTGTCGCGGGCAATGCGCAGCCGGGCCAGGTCCATCGTCACGCCGCCGTCGGCGGCGTCGGCCACGGCCTCAATGCCGCCGGCCGTTACCTGCACCGTGTGCTCCCCGGCAATGGCTTCAATACTACCCTCCCGAATGGCATCGGCTCGGTAGGCAATGTGCAGCAGCTGGTGGCTGCCCGCGGCCAGGGCCGGCAGCCGGAATTGCAGGCCCAGCAGCTTGTCTTCGTTTTCGTGCACGTCGCCCAGGTGCAGCACCAGCCGGCCGCCATCCTGGGGTTCTACCCGGGCCAAGCTCAGCACGTCGGCTATTTCAGCCTGCCCAATGGGGGTGAGCGTCACGGTCAGGTTCTGGGCGGCAATGGCCTTGAGGCTGTCCAGCTCGATGCCAAACACGTCAGCCGCATCATCCAAGGACTGAATGAAGTAGAAGTTGCCCCCGGCGGCCCGGGCCATACCGATCAGCAAATCTTCCTCGAAGTGGCTGCCAAAGCCGAGAGTAGTAGTGGTAATTCCTTCCTCGGCCTTCTTGCCGGCCGTGGCCGTCAGGATGGCCGGGTTCGTAACGCCGTGGTTGGCCTGCCCGTCGGTGAGCAGCAGCACGCGGTTCACGTGCTGGTCGGTTTTGTGCTTGGCTACCAGCTCGCAGCCCCGCAGCCAGCCGCCGCTCAGGTTGGTAATACCACCGGCCCGCACGCTTTTCAGAATCTGTTTGATGGCCTCCTTATCGGTTACCAGCTGGGCGTCCAGCAGGGTATCCACCACGTCGTCATACACTACAACACTCAGTCGGTCGTCGGCCGTCAGGCGGTCCACGAAGTCGGCGGCGGCTTTCAGCGCGTGCTTGAGCGGGGCCCCGGCCATACTGCCGCTACGGTCAATGACGAGGGCCACGTTCAGGGGCCGCCGCTGCGGATTCGGTACGTCTTCCCGGAAGCTGAGCAGCAGGCTGGTCGTGTCGGCCGTGTTTTCGAGTAGTACCGGACTGGTTGGCTGTTGGGTGATTTGCATAAGCGAATGGTAAGGGGTTAAAGGGGGGATAAGACAAGGGTTTTCTACTTCCCGGCCGCAGTAAGCAGAGCTGGCGGGAAAAAATCAGGCGGAATGCAGTTTGAACTCAGGTTTCGATGAGGGGCCGGTAGTCGTGCTCATTCTCGAAGCCGGCCAGCCAGGCGGCGGCCCGGCGGCAGGTGCGCACGTGGGGCGGCACGCGCAGCACGTAGCTGTGGGCCGTGGAGGGGCATTTCACCCGCAGCGCTACTATCGGCTCATCGTCTTCGAGTGGAATGCTAATCAGCTGCCGCTCCCCGCCCGTGTCCCGGTCCCGGTCGATGATCAGGCCACCGACTTCCTCAATAAACCGGTCGAGGCCGAAGCGTTCCAGCAGTATCCGCCGCCGCGTCACGTTGCGCACATTCAGGATTTCGCCGGCTTTCAAATCTTCGGGCCGGAAGGCCGTGCGCTCATCCACGGTGGTGCCCTGCCAGCGGATATTGACCTTCAGGCCGCTGGGCAGCGCGGTGAGGCCACTGCCGGCCACTTCTACCCAGTGCGTGAGGTGGGCGGTGGCGGGCAGCGCCAGCAGCTGCGGACAGTTGGCCACGTCCAGGCTGCGGGCGGTGAGGCGCTCGGGCAGCCGCCGCAGGTGCCGGTTGCCGCTTAGGTTCACCGATTCGCGCACCAGCCAGTCGCCAGTCAGCTCCCGGATGCCGGTGCGGGCGGCCTGCACGCTGGTGGCCCGTAGCCGTTCGGGCAGCAGCTCCAGATTGGGGCAGTCGTTTACTTCCAGGTGCGTGCATTCCAGAAACGTGGGCAGCTCCCGCAGCCGCGGCTCATGGCTCAGGCGCAGCGCTCCGCTCACAATCAGCTCGTCGGGCATGCGGCCCGACAGCACCAGCCGCCGCGCCTCTTCCGGCGTGGCCCGCACCGGACCAGTTTGGGGAGGCAACGCATAAGGCCGGGGGCTGGCCGCCGGCGGAGCAGGGGCGGATAGCTGATAGGCAGAAGGCGCTGGCTCAGCCGCTTGGGCAGCCTCGGGAGCGGCGGGCCGGCGCAGATGGCGGCCCCGGGCGTTGATGGTAAACATCAGCAGGCTAGTCGACTACGGTGCGGATGGCCGAGGGCGTATACTCGCGCTGTTGCCACACCCGGTACACGCCTACGGGCAGCGCAATGGGCCGGTGCTCCTCGTGCACCAGCGTGGCCGATGGAGCCGACACGAGCAGGTACAAGTCTTTGCCATAGGCATACATACTAGCGGCCCCGGTTTCCCGAATGCGGTGGGAGTGGCCGGTATGCTCGCCGTGGGCCAGCACTACGCCGGGGCGCGGTACGGCGCCGGCCGGTAGCGCGGCTACGGCCGCAATAAGGACATCACCGTGACGATACAAAGAGCTGGGCTGAGTCATGATGCTTTGCTAAAATGGGAAGAATTGCTTTAAAATCTTGCTTACACGATATTACGGTGTTTGTGGATAAAAGGCAACGAAAAGCCTGATTTTTATACTAAAAAATTTAGTACATAGTTTTTGGAGTGGAGACCAAAAAAGTAGCTGAATCAATGCAGGGTACTTTTAACAGGAGCTTATCTGACTAACTGAACAGGGCATTCTTGCGGTGCGAAAACTAGCTCGACGAGCCGGCACGGTTGGCGCAAAAAAGAAAATCCTGGCCGGACAACCCACGCTTGGTGGAGTCCGGCCAGGATTTACTCAGGCCCTGCATCGGCCTGGTTGCTACTAAGAATAGCCGTTGATGACTATGAGTTTTAGCCGCGACGCAGCACGGCGGCAGCTTCCTTGGCGAAGTAGGTCAGGATGGCGTCGGCGCCGGCCCGCTTGATGCTCAGCAGCACTTCCATCATCGTCTTCTCGCCATCAACCCAGCCATTCTGGGCAGCAGCTTTTATCATGGCGTACTCACCCGACACGTTGTAAGCCGTGACGGGCAGGTTGGTGTTGGCTTTCACGGCATGAATCACGTCGAGGTAGCTCAGGGCAGGCTTTATCATCACCATGTCGGCACCTTCCTGCTCATCAAGGGCCAGCTCGCGCAGGGCTTCGCGCTTGTTGGCGGGGTTCATCTGGTAGCTTTTCTTGTCGCCTTTTTTCGGGGCCGAGTCCAGCGCGTCGCGGAAGGGGCCGTAGAAAGCCGACGCGTACTTCGCCGTGTAGCTCATGATGCTCACGTGGCTAAAGGCATTTCGGTCGAGTACGTCCCGAATCCAGGCCACGCGGCCGTCCATCATGTCGGAAGGGCCGATGATGTCGGCGCCGGCGCGGGCCTGAGCCAGGGCCATCTGACCCAGCACTTCCAGGCTGGCATCGTTGAGAATCTCGCCCGACTCGGGGTCCACGATACCGTCGTGGCCGTCGCTGGAGTAGGGGTCCATGGCCACGTCGGTCATGATGACCACATCGGGAAACTGCCGCTTGATGTCGGCCACGGTTTTGAGGTACAGGCCTTCGGGGTTGGCCGATTCCTTGGCCAGCCGGTCTTTCAGGGCGTCGTTGATGCCGGGAAACGGGGCAAAAGCCTTGATGCCCAGCTCCACGGCCTGCCCAATTTCGTCGATGAGGCGGTCGGCGGTGAAACGGTGAATGCCCGGCATCGAGCTTACTTCGATGGTTTTATTCTGGCCCTCAATCAGGAAAACCGGGTAGATGAAGTCGTTGGTGGTCAGGTTGGTTTCCTGCACCATGTTGCGAATAACTTCAGACTTGCGGTTGCGCCGAGGGCGGTGAGTTGGGAGGATGGCCATTGATACGTTTGGAAAGAGGTAACCGGGCAAAACAACGCCGGCAAAGATAAGGTTGCGCGCCTGGGCGCTTAGGGCAAGTTGCCGTCGATGATAAAGCTGCCCCAGAAAGCCAGCAGCAGGCCGACAACCGACCCGAGGGCAAAGATGCCAAACCCGGCCCAGCTGCCCACCACCAGCCCCGCCACGATGCCCGCCACAAATACGCCGGTGCCCAGAATCTGCAGGAAGCTGCCTTTAGCGGAAAGCAGCTGCCGGGGTGCTGTTACGTGCTGCACAACCGTCTTCGGGCTGCCAACTGCTTTTACCACCTTGGCGCATTGGGACTTGGTTTTGCCAGCGCTTTGTACCTCGGTACGCTGCTGAATTAGTGTCAGCGGCCGGGTTGCGGCAGACTGGCGCACCACTACGGGCGGGCCAGGTCGTTTTGTTGGGGCGGTATCCAGCCGGGCCAGCAGTCGGGGCGCGGGCTGGAATTGAAAAGCTGTCTGCTCACTGCGGCAGCCCGTTAATAGGGGCAAAAGCACTAAGCAAAAGGCCAGATACGTTTTCATCCCAACAGCTACATATTAAAAAACTCCTGGAAGATTTCGAGCCACGCGTGCTTGCCGCCCACCCCCAGCACCAGAAAGTAATAGCCCAGAATAACCACCGCCGCGCCCACGCCCAGCCCCAGCCAGCCGCCCAGCAGCAGGCCCGCCACCACGCCGCCCGCAATCAGCAAAGAGCCCAGCACAATGTGGAAAACGTCGTGGCGACTAGCTGCCTGAAGAGGCTGCTTTTTCGCCTTGCGAAGCTGGCTGCTTTGTGCTTCGCGCTTCAGTTGTGGCCGTAAAATACGCACTGGATTAGCGCGCTGCACAGCCACTGACCGGGTTGCGGCGGGCTGCTGGGTACTTGCCGAAGCTGGAATTTCTGCCGGGGCTTTTGCCGGAGCCGGCGCTGGCTGCGCAGCTACTGGCGCGGCGGCTATAGCTACGACTGGGCCGGGGCGAAAGTCAAAGGCAGCTTTTTCGCTGCGGCAGCCCAGCAGCAGCGTCATCGATAAAACTAGCAGGCGGCCGGTGGAAAATACGTTCATAGGCAAAAAATAAGCGGACCGCCAAGATAGGGCGGTCCGCTCGGGTTTCGGGTAAAGCGGCGGGCTTAGAAAGCCAGAATCACCGCCTCGATAATGTCGCAGGCCTCGTGCATCTGCTCCTCGGTAATGACCAGGGGCGGGGCAAAGCGGATAATGTCGCCGTGGGTGGGCTTGGCCAGCAGGCCGCGCTCCATGAGGCTCACGCACACGTCCCAGGCGGTGCGGCCATCGGCGTGGGGCTTAATCACGACGGCGTTGAGCAGACCTTTGCCCCGCACCAGCTCCACCACTTCGGGCCGTTTGGCCATCACGCGGCGCATCCGCTCCCGGAATACTTCGCCCTGGGCCTTCGAGTTGCTGATCAGGTGCTCGTCGTGGAGCACGTCGAGGGCGGCGCGCAGTACCACGCAAGCCAGCGGGTTGCCGCCAAACGTGGATCCGTGCTGCCCGGGCTGAATGGTGAGCATAATCGTATCCGAGGCCAGCACCGCCGATACCGGCATGGTGCCGCCCGACAAGGCCTTGCCCAGAATCAGAATATCAGCGTGTACGGCTTCGTAACACACGGCCAGCAGCTCACCGGTGCGGCCCAGTCCGGTCTGGATTTCGTCGGCAATGAAGAGCACATTGTGGGCCTTGCACAGGGCATGGGCCTTGGCCAGGTAGCCATCGGCCGGTACCATCACGCCGGCCTCGCCCTGAATGGGCTCCACCAGAAAGCCGCAGACGTGCGGGTCCTGCAGGGCTTCTTCCAGCGCTGCCAAGTCATCGTAGGGCACCACTTGGTAGCCGGGCATGTAGGGCCCGAAGCCGCCTGTGCTGTCGGCGTCGGTGCTGAAGGAGATGATGCCGGTGGTGCGGCCGTGGAAGTTGTGCTCGGCCACCAGAATGCGGGCCTGGTTGGGGGCAATACCTTTTTCCTGGTAGCCCCACTTGCGGGCCAGCTTCAGGGCGGTTTCCACGGCTTCGGCGCCTGAGTTCATCAGCAGGGCTTTGTCGTAGCCAAACAACTCACAGAGCTGCTTTTCGGCTGGCCCGAGCTGGTCGTTGAAGAAGGCGCGCGAAGTCAGGGTCAGCTTCTGGGCCTGCTCTACCATAGCGCCCACGATGCGCGGGTGGCAATGGCCCTGGTTGACGGCCGAGTAAGCCGACAAAAAGTCGAAATACTGCTTGCCGTCCACGTCCCACACATGTACGCCTTCGCCCCGGCTCAGCACTACGGGCAGTGGGTGGTAGTTGTGAGCGCCATAACGGTCTTCCAGGGCCATCAGCTCCTGGCTGCGGCTGGTAGTATCGGCGGGGTGGGGGTGGGTAGGCTGCATAGTGGGAGGGGTTAAGCAGGAAAGCAGATTCAACTCCTTCAAAACTACGCAAAAGACCCAAAAGACTGCGCCTCGGCCCTCCCGAATGACTACTCGCCCAGCCGGTCGAGCCGATCCTGAATATCGAGAAACTTGCCCACGTAGTTGCCTTCCTCCGAGCCGTCGGCCCGCGCCAGCGTCCAGTCGTAGACGGCGCTGGTCGTGAATTCCAGCGTCTGGCCCTGCTGGTACTGGCGCACGGTCTGCAGCGTGTTGGCAATGGTGCCCTGCACGTAGGTATCTTCCCACTGCGTGACCTGCACGAAAACCTGCTCGAAGGTGCCGTCGGCATCCACCACGCGGGTGGTCAGGTAAAACGTTTCCCCTGGCTTCAGGCCCGTTTGAAACCTTTTTTTGGCTTGGGGCAAGGTTTTCAACGCTTCCTTCATCGGTTTGGCAATCAGCTGGTCGAACAGCGCCATCGACTGAGCCGCGCCTACCGAGCCGGCCGCTTCGGCCGAAACTACCGCCACTGGCCGGTCGGCGGCTGGCTGCTGCCCACGGGCTTCCAGCGCCACTACAGTCAGCGGAAGCAGCAAAAGACCAAAGGCACGGTGCAAGTACATAAGCAAAGGAGATGTTTCGGCCCGGAAAGCTATTCTAAAATACGAAAAAGCCGCCTTGTCCGCCAGTTTACGCCAGGCTTTCCCGGCGCTTTAGCCCGCCGTGGCGGTGGTAGCTACTGGCGCGGGCCGGTCTTTTTCCAGCGCCCCAATCAGCCGCTTGCCCAGCGCCATACCCGGCTTCTCGATGAGGTGATAGGTGACGGTAGCCACCAGCACATCCAGCGCCAGCAGCGTCAGGTAGCGCACTGCGTAGTTGAGCAGCCCCGTGCCCAGACCCGGTTGGGGCAGCAGGTCGGTGAGGTGAAACTGCTGCATGGCGTGCAGCACGGCAAAGTGCGTCAGATACATGCTGTAGCTGATTTTGCCCGCATAAATGGTAAACGAATTCACCAGGAGCCGCACCGGATACAGCGACAACGCATATGTAAGCAGCACGAAAGCCACCCCAATGCAGAGGTAGTTGGGCACTAGGTCGGCAAAGACGAAGCGGGCCAGCAGCAGCCCCACCGTGAGCAATAGCAGCCAGGCCCGGGTCGGGTCGGGACCCAAAGTAGGGCCAGCTGGGGCACGCAGCAGGAAAAATAGCACGATGCCCATGGCAAACACCGGCAGCTGGGTCGGAAAAGCCAGAAAGATAAAGTCGGTCCAGAGCTGGGCTTCCGGAATGAGCGGGTGGCGGCCCATCCAGAGCACGAAAGCCACGGCTACTAGTGTCGTTATAACCGTTAGTGTCAGGGCCCGCTTCAGCGAGTCAGCATAAAGAAACAATAGAGGCAGAATCAGGTAAAAGCTCATTTCCACCGCAATAGACCAGCCGCCCGGCACGATGCTGTTGATCCAGCGCGGGTTCCAGCCGTTGCTAAAGGTGGCCGTGGCCAGCACCTGCGCCGCCGTCACCCCCGGGGCGTTGCCCAGCCAGGTGCGTGGCCCCCAGCCATCCTGCCACAGGTAGTAGAGAATGGCGCAGTAAAAGAGCGGGGCAATCCGGAAAAACCGCCGCAGAAAGAAGTTGAGCGTGGGGTGCCGTTCTTGCGAAGCCCGGCTGCCCATTGATAAAAACAGGGTGAGGGCACTGAGCACGTAAAACAGCTGTACCCCGCGCGCGCCCTGCTGCACGGCCGCGGCAAACAGTGGATGGTCGGGCGTGTTAGTGCCAAACAGGGCGCAATGCACCAGCAGCACGGCCAGCACGGCCACGCCCCGCAAGGCATCGATGTAGTCGTATTTCTTGGTTTCCATAGGTCAGGGAGTCAGGTCGGCCGCCAGTTCGATGAAACATGGAGCTAAAATAAGAACAACATTTTATAAAATAAATATAATTTATAAGTAGAATGTTTATGCCTCTATTGGCTGCATGGCTGCCGTCAGACGGTGGTTTTGCGCTATTGCCCGTAACTTGCCCGCCAATGGCACTCAAACCGCAACCCCTGCAGCCGGGCGACTATTATCTGACTCCGGAAGGTTTTATGGTCTTTACTGAGCAGTATCATTTGCGCCGCGGATTCTGCTGCAAAAGTGGCTGCCGGCACTGTCCGTGGGGTTTTGCCAACGGCAAACCTGCCCCGCCCAAGCCTCCGACTATTGGCTAACCGCTTATTTTTCAGCGCGCCGGTTTGTTACTGTCGTACAAATACCGATATTTGCGTCCCTTTTTCCAGCATTGAAACCACTAAGTCCCTCGATATCATGGCACGAGTTTGTGATCTGACCGGCAAGCGTACCCGCGTAGGCAACAACGTTTCGCACGCCAACAACAAAACCAAGCGCAAGTTCTACCCGAACCTGCAGAAAAAGCGCTTCTACATTCCAGAAGAAGACTCTTGGGTAACGCTGAAAGTTGCGACCAGCACCATCCGCACCATCAACAAGAACGGCATCATGTCGGTCCTGAAGAAGGCAAAAGAGCAGGGCTTCATCGTTTACTAGTTTTTTCGGAAGCCCCGGGTAGTATCTTACGGCGAAACCAGCTGAATTTTTCCGCACGCAACGTGCCGGGCCATTCAGCGTCCTTTCTGCCGTATGCGCTACTCTCTTCTGTCTAAAACAACCCGGGTACTCCTTGCCGTCGTCCTGACGGCTTCCTTGGCTGGCCATTCGCCGGAAGTCCGCGCCCAGCGCCCGACTTCCTCCGACCGTCCCACCGATTTTCTGGACCCCGCCTTTCACCGGCAACGGAGAGAGCTGCTGCGCCAAGCGCTGCCGGCTCGCTCCGTTGCCGTTTTGTTTGCGGCCCCCGTCCGCAACCGCGCCAACGATGTGGATTTTATCTACCATCAGGCTCCGGACTTTTACTACCTGACGGGCTATACCGAGCCCCACGCGGTGCTGCTGCTCTTCAAAGAGCCCCAGACCATCGGCGGGCAGAGCGGCATCACGGAGGCGCTGTTTACCCAGCCCCGCGACCCGCAGCGCGAGTCCTGGACCGGCCGCCGCCTGGGCGCTGATGGGGCCAAAGAGCAGCTTAAGCTGCAATACACGGCCGATAATAAGTCGTTTGCCGAAGCTGGCATCAAGTGGGCCGACTTTGGCCAGATTCTTTTCACGGACTTGCCGGCCGACGTACGCGACGATGCCCGCGACCCAGCCGATTTGTTCAACTTGGTAGCCGACTTCCGCCGCCAGGCCGGCGTACCTACCGACTACAACCCGCTGGTGGCTGAGCTGCGCGGCCTGATTCAGCGCTACGGGGCGGCGAATTCGGCCAACCTGCTGCCTTACGTTGAAAGCCAGAGCAAGGCCCAGCCCGCTGTGGCGGCCGATGCCTACATCCAGGCGTACCGCCAGGCCAAAACCGACGCCGACCGCCAGAAAGCCATTGCCAACAAGCCCGCCCCAGCCCGCTACGACGCGGCCACACTGGTCGAAGTGCTAAGCGGCCTGCGGGAAATAAAAACGCCCGAGGAGTTGAAGCTGCTACGCCGCGCCGTCCAGATTTCGACCACCGGCCAGCAGGAGGTAATGAAGGCACTGAAGCCCGATATGTCGGAAAACGAGGTGCAGGGCCTGCACGAGTACGTGTACCGCCGCTACGGGGCCGAGTTTGAAGGTTACCCCAGCATTGTGGGCGCCGGCGCCAACGGCTGTATTCTGCACTACGAAACCAACGACAAGCCCCGCCTCGGCAACGACCTGATTCTGATGGACTGCGGAGCCGAATACCACGGCTACACCGCCGACGTGACGCGCACGGCTCCGCCCAGCGGCAAGTTTTCCCCCGCCCAGCGCCAGATCTACGAGCTGGTGCTGGCGGCTCAGGATGCGGCCTTCAAGGAGTGCAAGCCGGGCAGCGAGTTTCAGGCCCCGCACAAAGCCGCCCTGCAGGTTATTACCGATGGGCTCATCAAGCTGGGCCTGATTAAGGATGCTACCGAGGTGCGCAAATATTTCCCCCACGGCACCTCGCACTACCTGGGCCTCGACGTGCATGACCGTGGCACCTACCAGCCGCTGCAGCCGGGCGTGGTTATCACCGTGGAGCCGGGTATCTACATTCCCGCCAACAGCCCCTGCGACCCGAAGTGGTGGAACATCGGCGTACGAATCGAAGATGACATCCTGATTACCAAGAACGGCTACGAGAATCTGTCGGCCGGCGCCCCGCGCACGGTGGCGGAGATAGAAACCCTGATGGCTAAACCCAGCGCGCTGGATAATTTTAAGCTGCCGAATCTAAAGTAATTGTAGCCGGGACAACGCTGAAATTGTTTCCAAAGCACCAGTTATTCAGAAACAATCATTCCATGCAGTTCGGATTATTCCGAAATAATTTCGGAAAATGTAGGCTACATCGGGCTGACCGTTTGGCAATTCCGAAAAGACTTGTACCTTTGCAGTCCTTAATCCAAAACCCCAAGTCGAGATGGCTAAGAAAGGAAACCGGGTGCAGGTAATCCTGGAGTGCACCGAGCACAAGAACTCGGGTATGCCGGGCACCTCGCGCTACATTACCACCAAGAATCGTAAGAACACGCCTGAGCGTGTTGAGTTGAAGAAGTTCAACTCCGTGCTCAAGAAAATGACCGTCCACAAGGAAATCAAGTAATTGAGCGATGGCTAAGAAAGTAGTAGCAACCCTGAAAGTAGCAGGCGGCAAAGACTGGGCAAAGGTCATCCGCGCTGTAAAGTCCCCTAAGACCGGCGCGTATACCTTCCGTGAGGAAATGGTACCCGTCGACAAAGTGCAGGAGTACATTGCCTCCGGCACGAAGTAATTCGACGCCTCCGGGCGTAGTGAATGAAGTGAAGAAGTCCCGCCGCCGTGGGACTTTTTTGCGTATTAGGGTTTTTTAAATCTGGTGCTGAGTGCTCAGTCGGTAGTGCTTGGTACGGAAGCGCGCAGAAAGAGCGAACTTGCATCGGTTTCGTAGCTTTTGCGCGGCGAAGCACCAACAACTAAGCACTAAGCACCACTAAATGGGACTTTTCGATTTCTTTAAGAAAGACAAGGAGAGCAAAGAGCAGCAGGAGTCGCTGGATAAAGGGCTGGAAAAGTCGAAAACCAGCTTTTTCGACCAGCTCAGCAAGGCCGTAGTTGGCAAGGCCACGGTAGACGAAGCCGTGCTCGACGATCTGGAAAGCGTGCTGGTCCATGCCGACGTAGGCATCGAAACTACGGTGAAGGTCATTGACCGCATCGAGAAGCGCGTGGCCCGCGACAAATATGTGAGTACCAGCGAGCTGGACCGCATCCTGCGGGAGGAAATTGCCGGCCTGCTCGACGGCAACAGCGGCGCCACCGGCTCCCGCGCCATTCTGGACCGTGCCGACAGCCCCGGCCATCCGTTCGTTATCATGGTAGTGGGCGTAAATGGCGTGGGTAAAACCACGACCATCGGCAAGCTGGCTCACCGCTTCCACTCAGCTGGCAAGAAAGTCGTGCTCGGCGCCGCTGACACTTTCCGGGCCGCCGCCGTCGATCAACTCATCATTTGGGGGCAGCGCGTGGGCGTGCCGGTTATTTCGCATGGCATGAACACCGACCCGGCTTCCGTAGCTTATGATGCGGTGCAGAAAGGCGTGGAAATGGGGGCTGACGTGGTCATTATCGATACGGCCGGCCGCCTGCACAACAAGGTGAACCTGATGAACGAGCTCAGCAAGATTAAGCGCGTGATGCAGAAGGTGCTGCCAGATGCGCCGCATGAGGTACTGCTGGTGCTCGATGGCAGCACAGGCCAGAATGCCTTTTTGCAGGCCAAGGAATTCACCAAAGCCACCGAAGTAACGGCCCTGGCTATTACCAAGCTCGACGGCACGGCCAAGGGCGGCGTGGTAATTGGCATCTCCGACCAGTTCAACATTCCGGTGCGCTACATCGGCGTAGGCGAGAAAATGACGGATCTGCAGCTGTTTGATCGGCATACTTACGTTAACTCGCTGTTTTCGAAGAAGTAAGCTAACTAACTGCCGAAAGAAAAGCGCCACCGCCTCCCGCGGTGGCGCTTTTGCGTTATTTTGCTCCGACTCACTATTTCATTTCCGCACGATGGGCTTTCGGGACGTATTCGACAAACTGCGGGGCGCGACTCCGCCACCACCTTCCACCGGCATCCGCGAGGTGCTGTTCGGCGACCTGCCCGCGGCACAGTGGCCCGCCACCGATTCAGACCTGCGCGAGGTAGAGCCCCGGGTAAGGGACTGGCGCGCATCAATATGCTCACGCCCAGCGGACTGCACTTCGGGCAGGCTCCCTTCGACGCGCTGTGGCAGGATGCGCTGGGCGGGCCCGTGATGGCCGCCGCCTTGCATCTGATGCAGGCCCTCACGGCCAAGCACCAGCCACTGACCGGCGCGCAGCCCTAAAAGCCGGGTGCTAGGGCCAACGTCCTGCATTGCTTACAGTAGGTGGCGCGGTAGCCAGCCTCACCAGACAACGGATTGGCTGCTGCCAGCATCTGCCAGAGTATGCAGACCGTTTCCACTCTCGACCTTCCGGCCGCCGAAGCTACCCCGGCCCGCCTGCACCCATTTCTGAGCCAGAAGCTGCGGTTCTGGTCGTTGGTGGCCATGGTGCTGCTGGTATACGTGCACGGCTACAATCTGCACCCGCGCTATTTGCAGCCTTGGACGCCCGTGGACGAGCCGCTGTCGGTGGGGGCGTGGGTGCAGTACTTGCTGGCTAACGGACTGCTGCGCTTCCGCATCCCGATTCTGTTTGCCATTTCCGGCTACCTGTTTGCCTTTCATGACACGAGGGCGCCGCACAAAGTCCGGGTGAAACGGCGGGTGCTGACGTTGCTGGTGCCCTACCTGCTGTGGAGTGCCTTCGGGCTGGGCCTGACGTGGGCCATGGAGCAGTACGGGCCCACCCGGCAGCTGGTGCTGGATGCTTCGCTGAGCATTTTTGGCCCGGAAAACCCCTTCGTGAGCGGCTACAGCCCCGGGGAGCTGCTGCTACGCTGGTTACTTTTCCCGATACCGTTTCAACTATGGTTTCTGCGCGGCTTGCTGGTGTATAATCTCGCCTATCCGTGGCTGCGAAAGGCCGTCTTGCAGGCGCCGAAGGTGTATTTTCCTGTTGCCGGGTTGCTGTGGCTGCTTGATATCAGCGTGCCGCCGCTGTTGGAGGGCACCGGGCTGGTGTTCTTTGCCCTGGGCGTGTGGCTGCAAAAGCGCAATGTAAACCTGCTGACTCCGCCCCAGTGGCTGCGGCCGGGCCTGCTGGCGGTGGTATGGCTAGCGTTGCTGGCGGGCAAAACCTCCCTGGCTTTTGCCTCCGAGCATCCGCCGTTCATCCCGATGCTGCTGCTGCACAAAACGGCCGAGGCGTTGGGCATCCTCGTCATGTGGTTTGGTACTGATGCGCTGGTGCGAGTGGCCATGCGGCAGGCGTGGTTTGTGTGGCTCACGGGCTTTTCCTTCATGATCTATGCGCTGCACGTACCGCTGGTAAATTATGCCACCGAAGCCGCTCTGCACCAGTGGCCGGATCAGCAGCTGCTGGTGTACCTGCTGCTGCCCCTGGCCGTGGTGGTGCTGGCCGTGCTGCTGGGCGCGGTGCTGCGCCGGCTGCTGCCTGCCCTGTACAGCGTGCTGACGGGCGGGCGGGGCTTGTGAGGCACGCCGCTGAGTAAAGGAACGTTCGGAGTAGGAAAAGGCGTTGGCTCCTGCGTACCTTTGCGGTCCAAAATTCGTCGTGGGCAGAAACCGGCAACTTTCTCACTTCTAAGAAATTGCCTGACTACCCGCTTATTCCATTCGCATGAAAGTAAGAAGCCAGCTGGCCAATAAAGTCAACGTCATTACCCTCGGGTGCTCCAAAAACATCGTCGATTCGGAGGTGCTGATGGGGCAGCTGCAGGCCAATAATTTCCAGGTAACCCACGAGGCCGAGCAGAACGACGCCAACATCGTGATTATCAACACCTGCGGCTTTATCGACAATGCCAAGCAGGAAAGCATCGACACGATTCTGCGCTATGCCGACGAAAAGGAAGCCGGCCGCCTCGATAAGCTCTACGTGACGGGCTGCCTCTCGCAGCGCTACAAAGACGAGCTGGAAGTGGAAATTCCGCAGGTGGATGCCTATTTCGGCACTCTGGAGCTGCCCCAGCTGATGAAAACCCTGGAGGCCAACTACATGCACGAGCTGGTGGGCGAGCGGCTCATTACCACTCCCCGCCACTACGCCTACTTCAAGATTGCCGAAGGCTGCAACCGGCCCTGCTCGTTCTGCGCCATTCCGTTGATGCGCGGCAAGCACGTCGACCGGCCCATTGAGGACTTGGTGAAGGAAGCCAAACGCTTGGCCAGCATGGGCACCAAGGAGCTGATTCTCATTGCCCAGGACTTGACCTACTACGGCCTGGAAGCCTACGGCGAGCGGAAGCTGGCCGACCTGCTGCGCAACCTCTCCGACGTGAACGGCATTGACTGGATCCGGCTGCAGTACGCTTATCCGTCGCAGTTTCCGCTGGATGCCCTGGACGTAATGGCCGAGCGCGAAAACATCTGCAAATACCTGGATATGCCTTTGCAGCACATTTCGGACCCCATGCTCAAGTCGATGCGCCGGGGTATTTCAAAGCGCCGCACCATCGAGCTGGTGGATACCATCCGGCAGCGGGTGCCCGGCATTGCGCTGCGTACTACCCTTATTGCCGGCCATCCTGGCGAAACCCAGCAGGATTTCGAGGAGCTCTACGACTTCGTGGAAAAAACCAAGTTTGAGCGCCTAGGCATCTTTACTTACTCGCACGAGGAAAACACCCACTCCCACACCCTGGCCGACGACGTGCCTGCCGAAGTAAAGCAAAGCCGCGCCGACCAGATTATGGAGCTGCAGCAGGGTATTTCGATGGACCTGAACGAGCAGAAAGTAGGCAACACCTACAAAGTGCTCTTCGACCGCAAGGAAAGCGGCTATTACGTGGGCCGCACCGAGTTCGACTCGCCCGAAGTCGACAACGAAGTGCTGGTGCCGGCCACGCCCGATACCTACGTGTCGCTGGGCGGCTTTGCCAACGTGAAAATCAACGACGTATCGGACTTCGACCTGTACGGCGAGCTGGTAAAATAGCTTGGACCAAAACTGATAACGAAAAAAGCCACCTGCTCAGGTGGCTTTTTTTCGTTTGGACCGGCGCCGGCGGTGTCCTTTGGTCCAGTACAGCACCAGGCCGATAACGGGCTGAGTGAGTACGGTATGAAACCAGCGGCGCTTTTCCCAGCGGCCCGGGAAGTAGCCTCGTTGAATATAAAGCAGGGTATACACCCAGGGCAAGGGCACCACGATGAGCAGCCACAGGCCCAGGAGCTGAAACAGATTCATGCGGACGCGGTTTGACTCCTATTCAGGACGAACGTAGAGCCTGTGCAACAGCAAAACCGCCCGGCGGGTGCGCCACCGACTGCCGCTTTGCTGTAATTTTTTTGCGGACCTTGCGCCGCCAATAGTCCCCTTCGTTTATGCCTCTGCATCATCTCAGCTACGCCGCCACGGGTGCCTTCTCGTCCTTTATTGCCGATTATATCCAGCAGAATCCCGCGCTGCGGCCCTATTATCACCGCTTCCCGACGCTGACGGAATTTGAGGGGCAGATAGCCGAAAAGCAGGCCGCCTACGCGCCCGAGGCCCGGCAGCGGCTGGTGGCCGCGCTGCGGGAGCAGTACGCTGGCTTGGGCGAAACGCACCCGGCCGTGGCCGCCAACCTGGAGCTGCTGGGCAAGGAGACAACCTTCACCGTCACGACCGGCCACCAGCTGAACCTGCTGACCGGGCCGCTGTATTTCATCTACAAGATCGTGACGACCATTAAGCTGAGCCAGCAGCTGAAGGCCCGCTATCCGCAGTACGATTTCGTGCCCGTGTACTGGATGGCGACGGAAGACCACGATTTTGCCGAAATCAACCACTTTCACCTCTTTGGCAAAAAGCACGAGTGGCAGAACGAGCAGGTGGGCGGGCCGGTGGGCCGCATGCTGCTGGCTGGCCTGCAGGAGCAGGTGCTCGACCAGCTGCCGGCCGACGTGCCAGCCGCTTTTCGGGAGGCTTACGAGGCCGGCGGCACGCTCACCGAAGCCACCCGCCGCCTGACCCACGCCTTGTTTGGCGAGTTTGGCCTGGTGAGCATCGACGGCGACAGTGCGGCGCTGAAGCAGGCCTTGGTGCCGGTGCTGGAGCGCGAAATCCGGGAGCAGGCTTCTAACAAAGCCGTGCAGGCCACCAATGCCCAGCTGGAAGCCGCTGGCTACAAGCCCCAGATTTACTCCCGGCCCCTCAACTTGTTCTTCCTGACCAATGAGGGCAAGCGGGAGCGAATCGAGCTGGAGGGCAACTGTTACGCGGTGCGCAACACCAGCCTTTGTTACAGCCAGGACGAGCTGTTGGAGCTGGCCCGCACCCAGCCCGAGTGCTTCAGCCCGAACGTGGTGCTGCGGCCGTTGTATCAGGAAATGCTGCTGCCCAACCTTTGCTACATCGGCGGCGGGGCCGAAGTGGCCTACTGGTTTCAGCTCCGGCAGGTATTCATCGACAACCAGGTGCCGTTCCCGATGCTGCTGCTGCGCAACTCGGCCCTGTATCTGGGCAAGGCCAACGCCGGCAAGCTGCGCAAGCTGGGCCTCACGCCCACCGACGTTTTCCGGCCGCTGCCCGAGCTCAAAAAGCAGGTGGGCGCCACGCTGGGCCAGGAAGAAGTGAGCTTGAGCGAGCAGCAGCAGGCCATTGCCGCCACCTTTCAGCAGATAACTGACCTGGCCCAGCGCCTCGACCCGACGCTGGTAAAAACCGTGGCCGCCGAAGCCCAGAAAGTAGCCGGCGGACTGGCCGGCCTCGAAAAGCGCCTCAGCAAAGCCGCCGAAGCCAAGCACGATACGGCCTACTCGCAGCTCACGGCCGTAAAGGAAAAGCTCTTTCCGGGCGGCGACCTGCAGGAGCGCGTCGACAACGTGCTGTCCATTCTGATCAACAACCCCGAGTTTATTCCGCAGCTCCTGGAGGCGTTCGAGCCGCTGGCCCTGGAGCTTACGGTAGTGGAAGAGGCTTGATTCTAGATAATATAGGCCTGCAGTTTAGCCGCCGCCTTCGATACTTTCGGGGGCGGCGGCGGTGTTTTATATTGCACGGCTTTCTATCCATTTCTGCCCGCTACGTTTTTCCTGTCTGGTTACCAGATGCTAAGCGCGGCGCCCGGCAGCGCTAACCGGCCCGTGTATTGCCCGCCGCCTTTTTCGACCACGTATGCTGAAAAGTGAATTGCGGCGGCAGATGCTGTCCTGGCGGCAGGCTCTGTCGGAGCTGGAGCTGGCCACGCGCAGCCAGCAGGTGGCGGCCCGGCTGTTCAAGGAAACCTACCTGACCCAGCTGCGGGCCATTCACGTGTTTCTGCCCATTCAGCGGCAGCGCGAACTGGATACCTGGGGCATCATTCGCCGCTTCTGGCGCGAGTTTCCGGAGGTGCATATGGTGGTGCCCGTGATGCAGGAAGACGGCCGCTCGCTGCGCCATTACCTGCTCACGCCCGACACCGAGCTGGTGGAAAACGCCTGGAACGTGCCCGAGCCGCTGAATGCCGCCGAGGTAGCGCCCCAGGAGCTGGATGCCGTGCTGATTCCGCTGCTGGCCTTCGATGAAGCCGGCAACCGCGTGGGCTACGGCAAGGGCTTCTACGACCGGTTTCTGCAACAGTGCCGCCCCGATGTGCTGCTCATTGGCCTCTCCCTGGAAGACCCCGTGGCGCGCATCGCCGATGCCTGGGAGGGCGACGTGCGCCTGCACGCCTGCGTAACGCCCGGCCGGGTGTGGCGCTTCGAAAAGTAAGCCCGGCCGGAGCCGGCCACAACAAAGCACTTCTGCGGCGCGTTGCCTGAAAGTCAGTTCTTTTTACCTTGCTTGCTATGGCTACTTCCCAACCCGCTGCCAACACCAGTCTCCGGTCGAGCCGGCGCAATTTTCGCCGCATCCTGCACCCGGATATGACGCCGATGGTGGGCCTGGGCTTCCTGCTGGTCACCTTCTTCCTGCTCGCCGCTGATTTCAAAAAGCCGACGGTGCTGGACCTGATGATGCCGGTTAGTAGAACGCATTGTGACCCGCCTATCGACCGGAGCTCCTCGGCTACAACCCTGGTTCTTGGAAAGAGTGATAAAGTATTATACTACAATGGGATGCTAAGAAATGGCAGTACGCCTGATGTGCAGGTTATGGATTTTTCATCTACAAGCTTGCGGCATCTGTTACTGAAGTTGAAACAGGAGCACCCCAATTATATAGTCCTGATTAAGCCTTCAGACAAGGCTAAGTATCGGAACATAGTGGATGCGCTAGACGAAATGAACATCACCGGGCAGACCCAATACGCTTTGGTGGACATGCAGCAAGGCGACTATGACTTGCTGAAGCGGAACGGCTTGTAGCCGAAGCTGTCGTTGTTATTGCGGCACTTCTTCCACCTGCGCAATGCGGGCCTGGCCCCAGGGCGCTACGCTCACCCGCACCAGCAGGGCGCGCCGGATGCCGGCTTTCTGTAGTGCCTGCCCCGCATCTTCGGGCACATAGTACCGCTCCAGGTTGTAGCGCAGCCGGATGCCGTGCCGCCAGCTGTCGGTGACCCAGCCGCGCAGGATTGCCTGGTCGGCGGTGGCGGCTGGCTCGGTGGCATATACGCCGGTGGCTTCGTAGGCGCGGCCGGCGGGCTGGAGCAGCACGTACACCGGCTGGCCTTTCTGCGGGGCGTCCGGCCCGTGCCACAGCTGCGGCGTTACCTGGCTGATGGTGTAGGTCAGGCGCACATAATCGCCGAAAAGCAGGTCGCGCGGGTCGACGGGGGTGGTACGCAGCACGATGGTGCGGCCCAGCGCGGTAGTGGCGTAGCCCGCGCCGGCCACGGCCAGAATAAACAGCGCCTGCACGGCCACGGCCAAAGTCACGAGCCGCTGGCGGGAGAAGAAAGTGCTGGTCGGGTTCATTAGGCGTGGGATTGAACGTCGGGCTGAGCGTCGGGTTGCTTGGCGGCCAACGACTGCGCATTCTTGCGCCGCAGGTACCAGCTCAGACTCAACAGCAAAGCCCCGCCGAGCAGGAAAAACAGCGACTTATCCATGAAGGCCCACGTCAGCTTGAAGTAAGCCACCATCGTGGTCAGGATAAACAGCACCGTGCCCAGCGTGACGCGGTCGGCGTTGTTTTCCTGGTGGGCGCGCCACAGCACCGAGCCCGAATAGGCATACAGCACCACCAGCGTGGCAATGGCCAGGGCCAAACCACCGTGCAGGTAAAAGCCCGGCAGCAGCAGCAGCCAGTCGGTGGCGCTGCTCAGGCGGCCCCGCTTATACTTGCCCGCCAACGACAGCGCCAGCACTAGCAGCAGGGCGCTGATATAGGCCAGAAACGGCGGCCGTAGCATACCGGCGTAGGTATCGGCCTCGCCATAGAGGGCCAGTCCCAGCGTAAACAGGAAGGCGGCAACCAGCGGCGGGGCCTGCAACGAGCGGCCCGCCGGGCGGTCAGCCTGCCAGTCGCCGGCGGCGTAGATGAGCATAGCCGGAATAAAGAACCAGGTGATTTTGGCGTGCAGATGCCCAATGAGCAAGCCCGCCTGCCAGAGTAGGCCGGTAGCCAGCACGGTAGCCAGCAACCCATCGGGCCGCCGCCACCAGTAGTAGCCCAGTCCCCACACGGTGAGGGCCGCCGTGAAGTAGCTGAAGCCCCCGAGCTGCCCGGTACTGTAGCCCTGCACGATGCCCCCGATGGCGGCCGTGAGAATAAACAGGAAGCGGCTGTGGTAGAGGTAAGTAAGGGCGGTGCCGGCCAGGGCCCAGGCCAGCAGCCCGGTAGCATCGTAGCCGATGAGCTGGTACATGTGGCCGGTGAGAATGATGCCGGCGCCGAACAGAATCAGACCCAGGCCCACCAGGCCGATGCCGAGCGAATCGTTGCGGCGGCGCAGGAAATATTCGCCCCCGGCGTAGGCCCCGCTCATGCTGCCCAGCAGCAGCAGCAGCCGGAGCCACTCGGGCAGGCCCTGCCAGTTGGCGGCCACCAGACTCAGGGCGCTAAGCCCCACCAGCAGGCTGCCCAGCAGCGGCAACAGCCCCACCACGCGGCCTTCATCGGGGTAGAGGGCCAAGAGCTGCTGCTGCTGCTCCGGCGTGATGATACCCTGCGCCACCCACTTCGGGCCTTCCGTCTCCAGTAGTTTCCGACTCATAATTGCAGTCAACTTACGCAGAAAGGGGACAAAAGGCGCTGCCAGACGGAAATAGCAGGCCTACGCGGCAGTTAGTGGCTTGGCAATTTCCTCAGGTCCCGGCCGGCCAGCAGATAGTCGCGCCGGAGTTGGTGCTTGCCAAAGAAAGCCGCTAGGTCCTGGAGCCGACGGGTATTGTCGTACTGAAAATTCCAGTGAAGCTTCATCTGACACTCCGAGCACAGGCGGTTGGGCGTGGCATCGGTTTCGGACAGACTATTGGTACCATTCATCACGCAGTGGGCGTAGGTGCAGTGGTGCAGGGAAAACATGTGCCCGATTTCGTGCGACGAAATGGCAATCAGCCGGGCCAGACTGCGGGCGTAATTTTTGGTCGTAAGAGTCTGGTCCTGCAATCGGTAGATGGACGTGACGCCGACCCGGTCGGGGTACGAGGCCAGCCCGAACACGTAATTCCATTCGGGCTTCGGGTACAGATCTTTGGCACTGATGGCCATGAGTGCCAGGCCGGCACTGGGCCGGTGGGCTTTCAGATAATTGTCGAGTAGGTAGGGTGCTAGTAGCTGTTCGTGGCCGCCCTGCCGGCGCCGGGCCGTGGGCGGCACCAGCGTATCGGCTACCGTGGGCAGGAGCACCACCGGCTGTTGGTAAAAAATACGCAGGTACTCCCGGGTAGCCGCCAATGCCTGGCGCTGCAGGACCGAAAACCGGCCCACGGGCTGCAGGTAGATGGTATGCACCACCGAACCGGGGCGGACGGGGTGGAGCTGCTGGTAAGCGGCCACGTTCTGTCCGGGTTCCTGGTGCTCGTACAGCCACTCGCCGGGCTGTGGCTTTTTCAGCGGCACGTCGTTTTCCCGGATTGCCTGGAAATAAATATCCGCCTGCCGCAGGGCCGGGTCAGCAGTCGAACTGCTGCCGCTGCAGCAGAGCAGAACGAGCAACGCGAGAAAGTGGGTAGCCGTCATCAGACAGGAGAAGTATTACCGGTAAACGGCTTACGGCAGAGGGATATTTCAGCTGCTTTTGCGGGCCCGAGTCATTTCGCGCTTGCCAGGCGGGCCGGGCAGCTTTTCCACTAGCCAGCCGGCCGCTTTCAAGCTGCGCCGGAAGCTGCCTTTGGCGCAGTAGCTCACCAGCGTGCCGCCCGGCGCGGTGGCCTGGTAAAGCTGCTCAAACACGGATTCGGTCCACATATCGGGTTGCTTCTCAGGGGCAAAGGCGTCGAAATACACCACGTCGTAGTGCGCGGCGGGCAGGATGGTTTCCTGCAGGGCCCCATGCAGTTTGCGCAGCAGGAAGCGCGGCGCTACGAGCACAGTCGTGTTCCAGGCGGCGGCGTGCAGCTGCTCGTGGTAAGCCAGCAGCTCGGGGTTCAGCACGTAGCGCTCCACACCCAGGGCCTGAATAACGGCGGGCGGCAGCGGATATTTTTCGAGCGTGTCGTATTCGATAACGGCGTGGGTGCTCAAGCTGCGCTGCAGCGTCAGCAGGGCGTTCAGGCCGGTGCCAAAGCCGATTTCCAGCACCCGCACCGGCGTTGCCCCGTCGGCCAGCCGGGGCTCCAGACCCGCGCCAAGGTATACGTGCTGGGCTTCCTGCAGTGCGCCGTGGGTGGAGTGGTAGTGCTCATCCAGCGCGGGCACGTAGAGGGTACTCGAACCGTCTTCTGTGGTGCGAACCTCTACTTTTACGCCGCCTTCGGTTTCGTGTATCATCCTTATTTCCCTTGTAACAATGGCCCGTGTAAAAGTAGTGTTGCCCGCCGCATATTCGCTCAGCATCCAGCTACCCGTCCGCATCACCGACCTCAACTACGGTGCCCACCTCGGCAACGATGCCCTGCTCAGCATCCTGCACGAGGCCCGGGTGCAGTTTCTGCGGCACCTGGGGCTAGCCGAAGTCGATGCCGAAACCAAGCTGGGCGTTATCATGGCCGACGTGGCCATCGAGTATAAGGGCGAGGCTTTCTACGGCGACGTGCTGCACATTCAGCTGGCGGCCACCGAGCTAAGCAAGTACGGTTTCGACGTGGTATACTGGGTGAAAAACCAGGTCGGCAAGGAAATAGCCCGCGCTAAAACCGGCATGCTGCTCTTCGACTACAACACCCGCAAGCTGCGCTCCATGGACGCGCCCATGGCCGCGCGCCTCACCCCCGAAGCCCACGAATAACGATGTTTCAACTGCTACTTATTTCCTCGCCCTGGTTTTTGCCCGAGGAGCACCACGTCCTGACTCAGCTGTTCGATGCGGGCCTTACTTGCCTGCACCTGCGCAAGCCCGGCGCCTCGCGGGCCGAGGTAGAGGCCTACCTGCAAGCAGTGCCGGCGAAGTTTCACGGCCGCATTATGCTGCACCAGCACCACGAGCTGGCCCGCGACTACGCCCTGCTAGGCTTGCACCTGCCCGCCGCCACGCGGGACAACTGGCGCGGCACCCCAGTACCCGGGCAGTGCCTGTCTACCTCGTTTCACAGCCTGAACGAAGTGGAAAGGCACCGGCGGCGCTACCACCACGTCTTTCTGAGCCCCATTTTCAACAGCATCAGCAAAGTGGGCTACTCGGCTGCTTTCCCGCCCCAGGAGCTGCAAGTGGCCCTGAGCCGCTGGGCGGCCCGCCCCACGTTCCGGCCGCAGGTAATAGCCCTGGGCGGCATTGATGCCGCCACCCTGGGCCAGGCCCGGCAGCTGGGCTTTGCGGGTGCCGCCGTGCTCGGGGCCCTCTGGCAGCACCCCGACCCGGTGGCGGTGTTCCGGGAGCTGCAGCAGGTGGCCGCGCAACTCGTAGCACCAGCCGTGTAGCTCGGGCTGCTGCCGGGTTAGTGGCGGGCCAGGGTGGTTAAGGTCGGGTCCCAGTCTTTCCAGACCGGCTCGTAGCCCTGGCGGCGCAGCATATCGGCAATTTCCCGGGGACTGCGCTCATCCGAAATTTCAAACTGTTCCAGCGACTCCGGGGCCACGGCGTAGCCGCCGGGGTTGGTTTTGGAGCCCGCGCTGATGCTGGTGATGCCCAGGCGGATGATGTTGTCGCGGAAGGTGGGGCTTTCCCGGGTCGAAATGGACAGCTCCACTTCCTCGTTGAGCAGGCGGTAGGCACAGATCAGCTGCACCAGCTCCCGGTCACTCATTTCCACCTTGGGCGGCAGCAGGCCCTGGGCCGGGCGCAGGCGCGGAAAGGACAGGCTGTAGCGGGTTTGCCAGTAGGTTTTTTCGAGGTAGCCCAGGTGCAGGGCCGTGTAGAAGCTGTCGGTGCGCCAGTCTTCCAGCCCGAAGAGCACGCCCAGGCCCATCTTGTGAATGCCGGCCCGGCCCAGGCGGTCGGGCGTGTCGAGGCGGTAGTGGAAGTTCGACTTCTTGCCCTTGGGGTGGTGCTGGCGGTAGTCGGCCTGGTGGTAGGTTTCCTGGTACACCAGCACCGTGTTCAGCCCCTGAGGAATCAGCTGCTCGTAGTCCGGCTGGTCGAGGGGCTGCACCTCCATGGAAATGTGGGAGAAGTGGGGCCGCAGGGTGTGCAGGGCTTTTTCCAGGTAGTCCACGCCCACGGTCTGGTTGGCCTCACCGGTTACCAGCAGCACATGGTCGTAGCCCCACTCCTTAAGTACGGCCGCTTCCTGCAGCATTTCCACGCTGCTCAGCGTGCGCCGCCGGATTTTATTATCCAGGCTGAAGCCGCAGTAGGTGCAGATATTCTGGCACTCGTTGCTTAGGTAGAGCGGTACGTAGAGCTGCACCGTATTGCCGAACCGCCGGCGGGTGAGCTGCTCGCTGAGACGGGCCATGTGCTCCAGATAGGGCACGGCGGCCGGAGAAATAAGGGCTTTGAAGTCTTCCAGGGTGCGTTTGGGCGCGGCCAAAGCCCGCTCCACATCCGCCGCCGTTTTGGAATAGATGCCGGCTTTGACGTCGTCCCAGGCGTGGGCTTCGAAAATAGGGCGGAAGCTCATACTCGTATCAGAAGAAAATAATTGTCGGTCATGTCTCGCGCTGCTCGGCATGACGTCCTTACCAAGCGTTTGGGCTTCTACTAATCCAGAAAGGCCGTGAGCGGGGAGCTGGCTACGGCGTGCGGTACCGGCGCGGCCAATCTGGCTTCGTAGGCCAGCCGGCCGGCTTCCACGGCCATACGGAAGGCGTGGGCCATAGCTACGGGCTGGCCTGCCACGGCAATGGCAGTATTGACCAGTACCGCATCGGCCCCCATTTCCAGGGCCGCCGCCGCGTGCGACGGGGCCCCGATACCGGCATCGACCACCACCGGCACTCGGCTCTGGCCGATGATGATTTCCAGAAATTCCCGGGTCAGCAGGCCTTTGTTGGAGCCGATGGGCGCGCCCAGCGGCATGACGGCGGCTACGCCCACTTCTTCAAGCCGCTTGCACAGCACCGGGTCGGCGTGGATGTAGGGCAGCACCACGAAGCCCAGCTTCACCAGCTCCTCGGCGGCTTTCAGGGTTTCGACCGGGTCGGGCAGCAGGTACTTGGGGTCGGGGTGAATTTCAAGCTTAAGCCAGTTGGTTTCCAGGGCTTCGCGGGCCAGCTGGGCAGCAAACACGGCTTCCTTAGCGGTGCGTACCCCGGACGTGTTGGGCAAGAGACTGAACTGCGCGTGGCCGAGGTGGCGCAGCAGGTCGTCGTCGGCCGAAGTCACATCCACGCGCTTTAGAGCCACGGTCACCAGCTCCGAGCCGGAGGCCAGCAGGGCTTCTTCCATGAGCTGCGCCGAGCTGAACTTGCCGGTGCCGGTAAATAGCCGGGACGAAAACGTGCGGCTGGCTATAACCAAGGGTTGCGTTGTCATGGGCAAATGCTTAGCGGGAAAGCTCTAATAACTGGTCCGTAAACCCGGCCGCTGCTCGGGTAATGTCACTAGCCTGGGCTATGGCCCCCGATACGGCTACTCCGTGCAGGCCAAGGACTTGCAGCGTGGCCACGTCGGCCAGCGTGATGCCGCCAATGCCAATGATGGGCAGGTGCAGCCCGGCCGCCCGGTACTGCTCTACAATAGCCACGTAGCCCGCCAAGCCCAGAATCGGGTTCAGGTTCTGTTTGGTAGTGGTAAAGCGGAACGGCCCGAGCCCGATGTAGTCGACGCCAGCGCGGTGCAGCTGCTCGATGTCGGCAAAGGTGTTGGCCGTGCCGCCGATGATGGTAGCCGGGCCCAGCAGAATCCGGGCGTCCAGCGGGTTCAGGTCCTGCTTGCCCAGGTGCACCCCATCCGCCCCGATTTCCCGGGCCAGCGCGGCGTTGTCGTTGATGATGAGTGTGGCCTGGTAGCGGCGGCAGATAAGCTGGGTTTCCAGGGCTAAGCGGCGCCATTCTTCAGCCAGAGCGTTTTTCACGCGCAGCTGTACCCAGCGCACCCCGCCGCGGCAGGCCTGCTCGGCATGGTCGGGCCGGTCGGTAATGAAGTGGAGGTTACTGATCTGCATACGGCGGAGAATAGCGAAAAGAGTGGTAGCCCAGCAGCGTGTCGTTGCTGGCCAGAAAAGAAGTGGTATAGCGTTTGGCCCGCTGGCAGGCCGCGGGCAAGGGCTGCCCCAGGGCCAGCTGCGCCAGGATGGCGGCCGACAGCACGCAGCCGCTGCCGTGCTTTTCGCCCTGGGGAAGTCGGGTTTGGGCAAAATGATACTGGGTGTTATCGGCGAAAAGAATATCCACCGATTCGGCCTCGTCGCCGTGCCCGCCCTTGAGCAGTACCGGGCAGAATTCGGCCAGACATTCGGCTCCTTCTTCCGCCGAAGCCGCCGGCCACAGGTGCCGCATCTCGGGCAGATTGGGCGTAATGAGCGTCAGCTCGGCCGCTATGGCCTGCACCAGCCCGGGGGCGGGCTGCCGGTGAAACTCGTAGCCGGCCGAAGCTTTCAACACCGGGTCCCAGACGATACTGGCGGCCGGCCGCTGCTGCCGCAGCCACCGCAGCAGCTCCAGCAACTGCGGCAAACTCTCGAACAACCCGATCTTGATGTAGTCGACCGAAAAACGGGCTAGCAGCAGGCTGATCTGGTCACGGATATCGGCCAGCGGCACCCAGCTCACCCGCTCGAAAGCCACGTCGTTCTGCACCGTCAGGGCCGAGCACACGCCCAGCCCGTACACGCCGTGGGCCTCCAGCGTCTTGCAGTCGGCCAGCAGGCCGGCCCCGGCGCTGGGGTCGAAGCCGGCAATACTCAGGGCGTAGGGACGGGCCATTAGTTTAGAGCGGAGAAGTTATAACTGGGAGCTTAGAAGGTGGCCTGTAAACTCAGAATAGAACCAATGCTAAGCTCTATCAAAGGCTACAGGTAGATTTCGCTGCCCTTATTCACAAACTCCCGCGACTTCTCGGCCATGCCCGAAGCCAACACCTGGGCGTCCGTCAGGTCCTGGGTGGCGGCGTAGTCGCGCACTTCCTGGGTGATTTTCATCGAGCAGAAGTGGGGGCCGCACATCGAGCAAAAGTGGGCCACTTTGGCGCCTTCGGCCGGCAGGGTTTCGTCGTGATACTCGCGCGCAGTGTCGGGGTCCAGGCTCAGGTTGAACTGGTCTTCCCAGCGGAACTCGAAGCGGGCCTTGCTCAGGGCGTTGTCGCGGTACTGGGCACCCGGGTGGCCCTTGGCCAAGTCGGCGGCGTGGGCGGCTATTTTGTAGGCAATGACCCCGTCTTTCACGTCCTGCTTGTCGGGCAAGCCCAGGTGCTCCTTGGGCGTCACGTAGCAGAGCATGGCCGTGCCAAACCAGCCAATCATGGCCGCCCCAATGGCCGAGGTGATATGGTCGTAGCCGGGCGCAATATCGGTCGTGAGCGGCCCCAGGGTGTAGAATGGGGCCTCGTGGCACTCCTTGAGCTGCTTGTCCATGTTCTCCTTGATCAGGTGCATGGGCACGTGGCCGGGGCCTTCAATCATGACTTGCACGTCGTGGGCCCAGGCAATCTTGGTCAGCTCGCCCAGGGTTTCGAGCTCGGCAAACTGGGCCTCGTCGTTGGCATCGGCAATGGAGCCGGGTCGCAGTCCGTCGCCCAGGGAAAAGGCCACGTCGTAGGCCTGCATGATCTGGCAGATTTCCTCGAAATGGGTGTAAAGGAAGCTTTCCTGGTGGTGAGCCAAACACCACTTGGCCATAATCGAGCCCCCGCGCGACACAATACCGGTCACGCGCCTGGCTGTCATCGGAATGTAGCGCAGCAGCACCCCGGCGTGAATCGTGAAGTAGTCGACGCCCTGCTCGGCCTGCTCAATCAGCGTGTCGCGAAACAGCTCCCAGGTCAGATCCTCGGCCTTGCCGTTCACTTTTTCCAGGGCCTGGTAAATCGGAACCGTGCCCACCGGCACCGGGCAGTTGCGGATAATCCACTCCCGCGTCTCATGGATGTTTTTGCCGGTGCTGAGGTCCATCAGCGTGTCGCCGCCCCAGCGGCAGCTCCACACGGCCTTGTCCACCTCTTCCTCGATGCTGGACGTGACGGCCGAGTTGCCGATGTTGGTGTTGATTTTCACCAAGAAGTTGCGCCCGATAATCATGGGCTCGGCCTCGGGGTGGTTGATGTTGGAGGGAATCACGGCCCGGCCGGCGGCTACTTCCTGGCGCACAAATTCCGGCGTAATGTAGCCCTGGGGCGTGTTGGCCCCGAAGCTGTGCCCGCGGTGCTGCACCCGCAGCGGGTCGCCTTCCGCCAATTGGTCGATGCGCTGGTTTTCCCGGATGGCAATGTATTCCATTTCGGGTGTGATAATGCCCTGCTTGGCGTAGTGCATCTGGCTCACGTTCTGCCCCGGCTTGGCCCGGTACGGCCGGCGGATGTGCTCGAAGCGCAACGCATCCAGCGAGGCATCGGCGGCCCGCTGCTGCCCGTATTCCGACGAGGTGCCGGGCAGCTGCTCCACGTCGCCGCGGCCCAGAATCCACTCCTCGCGCAGGCGGGGCAGGCCTTTTTTCAGGTCGATAGCCACGTTGGGGTCGGTGTAGGGGCCGCTGGTGTCGTACACGGTTACCGGCAGGTTTTGCTCGGTGGGGCTGACGAAGTCGAACTTGCGCTGGGTGTCACTGAGCACGATTTCGCGCATGGCCACCTGAATGTCGTGCAGCGTACCGGGCACGTAGATCTTGCGCGAGCCGGTCAGGGGCTGGCGCTCCACCAGCGTCTGCTGGGGGGCTTGGTCTTTTTTCTTCATCGGAAAGGAAGTGGAAACGGAACGTGGCGCGGCCTACCCGCCTTGGGTGGCGCGAATAATCGTAATCCGGTCGTGGGCCCGCAGCTCGTGGGCGGGCCAGTCGGGGCGGGGCACCACCACGTCGTTCACGGCCACGGCAATGCCGCGCAGGTGCAAAAGCTGCAGCTGGTCGAGCATGGCGGTAAGCGTAGGGGAAGCCGGGGCCTCGCAGGGTTTATCATTGACGAATAGCGTCATGCAACAAGCTGTTTAGCAGGTTGATGGAAGTCAGACAATAAACAGTAGGAGGCGCACGCCACGGGCCGGAAGAGACGGGTCCCGTTTCAGTCACTTTTCCCTTCGCCAGCATTACCTGGATCAGGTTCAAAGGGTATTTCTCAGTCCCGCGTAGCAGAACACCCCTAAAGTTTATGCCGGCAAGGTAAGGGAAAATGTGAGATTGTGATGTTGCGGGGCCGGCCTTGTTTCTCCATGTTCTTGCGAGGCGAGGCCGAAGCAATCCATCCTCTGAAATGAGCGAAGTTGCCTTTAGTGAAAAGCCCTTTACTCCAGTTGAAATAGAGAGCTTTCTGGGGAAAGGCCGTGACTACCTGCGCAGAGGACCGATTGCTTCGCGTTGCTCGCAAGGACACAAGCCATTGGCGTTAGCCGCACATCAACTCACCATTTCACTATCTCGCAATTTCACCACTTGCCTCCCGGCACTTTTTTCAGCTTCAGCCGGTTAGGCAATGTTCTACTATCAGAGGTACCCATGTTCGGGCTTCGGTATTGTATCTTTGCCGCTATGATGATTGACCTGCCTGTTGTTTCGAAGCGCGACATTCGCAAACTCACCCCCGACGAGCTCAAAGCCTTTATGGTGGAGCACGGCGAAAAACCGTTCCGCGCCAAGCAGGTGCTGGAGTGGCTCTGGAAAAACACGGCCGGCTCGTTTGAGGAGATGAACAACATCAGCCTGGCGACTCGCGAGCTGCTGGCCAAGCACTTCGTCATCAACGGCGTAGCGGTTCAGAATCAGCAGCTCAGCAACGACGGCACCATCAAGTCGGCCTTCCGGCTTTATGATGGCAATATCGTGGAAGGCGTGCTCATCCCGCACGACACCCGCATGACGGCCTGCATCAGCTCGCAGGTGGGCTGCTCGCTCACGTGCAAGTTTTGCGCCACGGGCTACATGGAGCGCAAGCGCAACCTCGACGCGGCCGAAATCTACGACCAAGTGGTGCGCATCAAGGAGCAGTGCGAAGCCGAGTACGGTACGCCGCTTACCAACATCGTGTACATGGGCATGGGCGAGCCGCTGCTCAACTACGCCAACGTGGTGAAAAGCGTGGAGCGCATCACCGCCCCCGACGGCCTGAACATGGCTCCGCGCCGCATCACCATCAGCACCGCCGGCATTGCCAAGATGATCAAGAAGCTGGCCGACGACGGGGTGAAGGCTAACTTGGCCCTTTCGCTGCACGCACCCAACGATACGAAGCGCAACGAAATCATGCCCATCAACGAGGCCAACTCCCTGGCCGCGCTGAAGGAAGCGCTGCAGTATTACCACCAAGTAACGGGCCGCAAAGTAACCTACGAGTACATCGTATTCGATGGCTTCAACGACACGCTGGAGGATGCCGCCGAGCTGTACGTCATCAGCAAGTGGCTGCCCTGCAAGGTGAATTTGATTGAGTACAACCCCATCGAAAACGCCAGCTACCAGAACGCCGAAGCCGACAAAATCACGGCCTTCCACAAGTACCTGGCTGACCGGGGCGTGCAAACCAACATACGCCGCTCGCGGGGCAAAGACATCGACGCAGCCTGCGGGCAGCTGGCGGTGAAGGAAAAGTCGGAAGTAGCGTAAGCTGCCGAAGTCAGAAAAGCCCGGGCCTCAGGAGTAACTCCTGAGGCCCGGGGCTTTTTTTATTTGATTCGTTCCAGCCGGAAATACCCGACGGGTGCTGGCTGAGGAAATACGCCCCGAACGAGCTGAATGGGGCTGGTAGGCTGGTCGGGAGAGGTATAGTCGGGGCCACTGTCGGTGCCGGCATCGTAGAACGTGGCCGGCACCCGCATTTCCTCATACCACTTATCACCTTCCAAAAGGGACCTGCTGTAGAGGCCGGCAAACCAGTCGGGGCTAGGCGCTATCATCGTCACAACGGTGAGGGCCGGATGCGCGAGGCTCAGGCGGATGGTGTCGGAGAGGGAGCCAGGCGAGGCTGTAGCCGTGCGCCCGTCGAGCAGCCGGAAGGCTTTGCCCTGGCTGATGAGCGTATTGATTTCTGTGCGCAGCACCGTGTTGTTGCCCCGCTCGGCCATGTCCTGGATGCCGGGGCTGGCCGGGTACCCATCCTGAAACAGGCGCCGCTCCAGGTCTACGTGGTGCGAAGCGCCCATGAGGGGCGAAAAGTGGGCTCCGGTCGGGTAGCGTCCTGGGTGAGTGGCCTCGCTCCAGGTAGCTTCAAACGTGACGCGGTACAGGGCCGTCGAGTCGGGAGTTGGCCGATACCACTTGCCATCCTCCCCTTCCTTCTTGCAGGCGGCCAGCCCAATGGTAAGAAGGATAAGCCTGCTCCACTGCCTCATGTTCACGTTGTTTGGTCCGGTAAGTTGTAAGAACAACGTAAAAGTATAGGTCTGTAGTCTGTTGAATAGAATTAGGGCAAGAGTGTAGAGCAGGCTTGCTACCCTTCCGAAGTATTATACCTTGTACAGACTATGAAATATCCACTCCATGAGCAGGTAATACAGAGTGACTTGGACGGGGTCATGAAATTTATTGCGCAGAGGGCACCGCTCGACGAACTGGATGAGTTAGGACACTCGCCCTTACACTGGGCCGTATTTGGCGGCTACACCGATATTGTTCGGGCACTATTACAAGCCGGAGCCTGCCCGAATGTAATTTCTACTGATGGTGTCACCCCGAAATGGCATGCTGAGGACTTTGGCCTGGAAGATATCATCGAATTACTAACTGTCTATGGAGGCAAGGTGCAGACAGATAGCAACTTCAACCGGGCTGCATTCTCTGTCTTTTTAGGAGCTATCGGAAAAAACTTACCCGAGGAGGAGGTGTAATTACCTAGTGCAGCTAAGACGCGCTATAGCGTCCTTTTCCTCACTCCCCAAAGAGTAGTCTGCTGACCACCCGAAAATACCCCGACCAGCTAGGCCCGGAAGCGGCCCGTGGAGCGGGGCCGGCCGGTGCTGATTTCCTCCTTGGTTTCGCCCTCGGGCACTTCGCGGGTTTCGATACGCACGGCGTGGGCCTTGGGCTGCACTTTCTGGCCGTAGGCATCGGCAAACTCCTGGGTAAACTCGGCCCCGAAGAAGATGATGAGCGAGGAGTAGTTGACCCACAGCAGCAGCACGATGGCCGAGCCCGCCGCCCCGAAGGCCGAGCCGGGATTCGACTGCGCAATGTAAAAGGCAATCAGATATTTGCCCACTAAAAACAGCAGGGCCGTAATAACGGCGCCCACGCCTACGTCGCGCCACCGGATGATGGCGTCGGGCAGGAAACGGTAGATGAGCGCAAACAGCAGGGAGGTAATAAACAACGACAGCACAAAGTCCACGATGTGAATCACGATGACGGCTACTTCTGGGAACCAGGCCTGCAGCTGGTCGGTGAAGACGCTGAGTAGGGCGCTGATAACGAAGGATATAAGCAGCAGCAGAGCCACGCTCAGGATAAGACCAAAGGACAGAAACCGGTCGTGGATGAACTGCCAGATGCCGTTGCGGGGCTTCACCTTTAGGTTCCAGATGTCGTTGATGCTTTCCTGGAGCGTCACGAAGAAGGTGGTAGCGGCAAAAATTAGGGTGCCGATGCCGATGATGGAGGCCACGCCGGTTTTTTGCTGCTTGGTAAACTCGGCAATGGAATCCTGCAGAAACTTGGCCGAGTCGGCCCCCAGAAAGCCGCGCATCTGCCCGTAGATCTGACCCGTAACGGCCTCGGCCCCATACACGGAACTGGCTACCGTGATGACGATAATGAGCAGGGGCGGCAGCGAGAAAATGGTGTAGTACGACAGGGCCGCCGCGTGGCGGAACGAGTTGTTGACCATGAACTCACTGGCCGTGGTTTTGAGAATGTTGACGATGTCGGCAAAACGGTAGTGCGTGGCCATAAAGCGGAAAGCTGGAAGGATAAGTACCGGGTAGTACGGGACCCGGCGCGCGGCGTTTGGTTGAGCTGGCCAAAACCTGCGCTCCTGCGTACTGTTGCTAGCCGTAGCGGGGCGCCAAAGCTCCGCCGCCGTTCCCGCGCTATGACCTTCTCCCGCCTTCTTCCCAACCTGCTGCCCGGTGCCAGCCTGGCGCTACTACTCAGCGGCCCCAGCGGCTGCGCACCCACCAAAAGCCTGCCCGCCGGCTCGGCGGCGGCCACTGCCGCTGTAGTGGCCTACCCCACCGCTCCGGGCTTCGACGCGGCCGGCTCCGACGCCCGCGCCCTGGCCTGGGCCGATACCGTGATGCAGCAGATGGGCGGCTACCAGGCCTGGCAGCAGACGCGCCTACTCGGCTGGGACTTTCTGGACGGCTCCTATCAGCTCTGGGACAAGCAAACCGGCGACTTTCGCTGGCAGAAGGACACACTGGTGGCCGTCTATAATCTCACCACCAAGCAGGGCCATACCTACAGTAAGGGCCAGGATATTTCCGGCACCGAGAAAGGCAAAAAGCTGCTCGACCGGATGTACCCTATCTGGGTGAACAACTCCTGGTGGCTGCTGATGCCCTTCAAGCTCAAAGACTCGGGCGTAACGCTAACATACAAAGGCCCGGGCCAGCTCATGGATGGCACGCCGGCCGAGGTGCTGAACATGACCTTCAAAAACGTGGGCGTAACGCCCGACAACAAGTACGAGGTCTACATCAGCCCCACAACCAAGCTGGTGGAAGAGTGGGCCTATTTCCCCAAAGCCACTGATGCCCAGCCCGCCTTTCGCCGCCGCTGGACCGAATACCGGCAGTATGGCCCTCTAAAGTTGGCTGCCGACCGCACCGATGGCAAAGACGGCCGCCGCCTCAACCATATTACGGCCCGCACCACGGTGCCCGCCGGCACGATGCAGAACCCGGCCCCCATTGCCCGGCTGGAGTAAGCTTTATTGGGCAAAGTCCCAGCGCAGCGTAGCCAGCGGGGCCTCCCGAATAGCAGTGCTCAGCTCGTCGTCATCCTTGAATTGTAGCTGGCTGAGAAGGCACGCTTCTACACTCACGCTGAACTCGGGAGCGGCAAAGGGCCAGGGCGTCACCCGCACCGGGCCGGCCGGCGTGGGGCGGGTCACTTCGTAGCGCTGCCCATCAGGCCCAGTACTGATTTCGAGGTGACGGCCCATTTCCGGTAGCTCCTCGCGGCACAGAATCAAACTGAGCCGGTCGCACCACTGCATCAGGGCGTAGGCCTGTTGGGCTTCGGGTTTCGTGACTTTCAGGGCCCGGCGCCACTGCTGCTGGCTGGCTTTCTGCTCGTCCAGAAACGTGTCGATGTACTGCTGTTGGCCGCGCAGGCTTTCGTACAGAAAGCTCAGGTGCATGCTGGTGAGCAGGCTGCGCCACTGGCCCTGGAAGCGGGCGGCCCGCAACACGCCGGTGGCCTGCTCCAGCGAAAATTCCTTCATCGTGAAGTTGGCCGGGGCTCCGGCGGGCGTTAGGCCATAGTGACCGTCCCAGCGCTCCTGCTCGTCGTCGTGCTGGGCAATGGCGGCCAGCAGGCCCACCCACCGGTCGGCCGGGCCGAAGGACGGCCACTGCCAGGCCAGCTGGGCGGCCAGCAGCGCGTGGGCCTGCTGATAAATGATTTGCCAGCCCTCGGGCGTCAGGTTTACAATCATATGAAATAGCAGCTGCGGAAAAAGCAAAGCTGCTTCTCTTACGCCCGAAACCCCGCTTGGTTAGCCCGCTGGCAAGGCCGGATACCTGCCTCGGCCGGCCGAAAATTTTACCTTGCGCAACTTTAACGCCCAGCTGTAGGCTTACACCAATAACCAGGCGGTGCCCGGAGTGCGTATTAGCGTAGCCAGTAGTACTTTTTCCTCTTTCTATGAATCCACACCTGCAGCAAATCCTTGATAACCCGCTCGCCGCCGCGGCTATTGTCGGCAACCTGGTCATCATCGAGAGCCTGCTGTCGGTGGATAACGCGGCGGTGCTGGCCACCATGGTCGGCGACCTGCCCAAGGAGCAGCGCCAGAAGGCCCTGCGCTACGGCATCATTGGGGCCTACGTGTTTCGGGGGCTCTGCATCCTGTTTGCTTCTTACCTCATCGAGTTCTGGTTTCTCAAGCCCCTGGGCGGGTTATACCTAGTGTATCTGGCCTACAGCCAGTTCAAGCCCAAGCGCTCTTCCTCCGATGACGACGGCGACGAAATTGACAAGGAAAAAAGCTGGCTCTATAAGCGTACGTTGGGTTTATTCGGCAAGTTCTGGGCCACCGTAGCTCTCATCGAGCTCATGGATCTGGCCTTTAGCATCGACAACGTGTTTGCCGTCGTGGCCTTTACCGACAACCTGATTCTGATCTGCCTGGGCGTCTTTATCGGCATTCTGGCTATGCGCCTGGTGGCCCAGGCCTTCGTGCTACTCATGGCCAAGTACCCGTTTCTGGAAACCGCCGCCTTCCTCGTCATCGGCATTCTGGGCCTCAAGCTGATGCTCTCCCTGTTCGAGCATTACCAGCCTAATCACCCGTTCAGCACCTTCCTGGGCAGCCACGCCGCCGACGTGGGTCTCACGCTCATCACCGTGGGCATGTTTGCCGTGCCCCTGCTCACGTCCTGGCTCTTCAACGTGCCACGCCACGCCAACATTCCCAAAATCCCCAAGCGCAAGCCCGATACGAAGCAGAAGGTGGGGTAGAAACAAAATTGTCTGTCATTCTGAGCCAGCGAAAAACCTTACTCGCCTGAATGATAAACTTCCTTCAACACGAAAAAGCCCTTTACCACTGACGCGGTAAAGGGCTTTTGTACGTTGGCACAACACTTATTACATAGGTGAGGCAAGTCCTTCGCAAGCTCAGGATGACAGACGGGAAATTTACACCGACAGCGCTACTTGCTGCTTGAGGTGCACCAGCATGTCGTCGGTCATTTTGTCGAGGTCGAAGTCGGGCTGCCAGTTCCAGTCCTGGCGGGCGCGGCTGTCGTCGATGCTGGCGGGCCAGGAGTCGGCAATCTGCTGGCGGGAGTCGGGCTGGTAGGTCACCTGGAAATCGGGCAGGTGGCGCTGAATGCTGGCCGTAATTTCCTTGGGCGAGAAGCTCATGGCGCCCAAGTTGTAGCTGCTCCGAATGTCAATCTGCTCGGCCGGGGCGTGCATCAAATCCAGGGTGGCCTTCAGCGCGTCGGGCATGTACATCATCGGCAGGTAGGTGTCTTCGGAGAGGAAGCACTCGTAGTGCTGGCCGGCCACGGCTTTGTGGTAGATGTCCACGGCGTAGTCGGTGGTGCCGCCGCCGGGCAGGCTCTTGTAGCCGATCAGGCCGGGGTAGCGCAGGCTGCGCACATCCAGGCCGTGTTTGCGGAAGTACCACTCGCACCACTGCTCCCCGGCCAGCTTGCTGATGCCGTACACCGTGTTGGGGTTCATGATGGTAAGCTGGGGCGTGTTGTCGCGGGGCGTGTCGGGCCCGAATACGGCAATGGATGAGGGCCAATACACTTTCTGCACGCCCAAATCCACGGAGGCGTCGAGCACGTGAAACAGGCCATCCATGTTCAGCTGCCAGCCGAACTTGGGGTTCTTCTCGGCCGTGGCCGACAGTAGCGCCGCCAGGTGATACACCTGCTTGGGCTTGTACTGGCGCATCACTTCCTCCAGGCGGTTTTTATCCAGCACATCCAGTAGCTCAAACGGGCCGGCCTGCGCGGTTTCCGCGTCTTTGGGGGCGCGCACGTCGGCGGCTACCACGTTGGAAGCCCCGTAGCGCTGGCGCAGCTCGTGGGTAAGTTCGAGGCCAAGCTGGCCGCCGGCACCGATAACGAGGATGGTGTCGCTGGGAGTTGATTGCATGAGCAGGGGTAAGGGGAAGTGTGGGTGGGGTAGGAGCCGCAAAGATACCGCCCGGCGCGGTTTATCGGTGCCGGTGGCAAACACTGCCTTGGTACGTAATCGGGCCGCGCGGCGGCTGAACTGGGTGCAGTAGCGGGTTTTGGCTATTTTTAATTTCCGGACTGCGCCCGAACCCGTCCTGCGGCTTGTATTTTCGGCTGTCCTCCTTCGCGCTGCTCCGCCTGGCCGTCCTAGTTGGGCGAACTGACTATCACCAAGTATCCTCTATGCCCCGAGTTCTGCTCCTTCTGCTGCTCCTGTGCGCCGCGCTGGCCACCCCCGCTCGGGCCCAGATCAAAGCGTCCGTGGTATACCGCAACCTCGTGATGGAAGGTGGCGGCATCCGGGGCATTGCCTACGGCGGGGCCCTGGCGGAGCTGGAAAAGCAGGGCGTGCTGGCTGGTATCCGGCGCGTGGGCGGCACCTCGGCCGGCGCTATTCAGGCCGCGCTACTGGCCGTAGGCTACTCACCAGCCGAAATTATTGCTGTCGTCAATGAGATGCCGGTGCAGCGCCTCAACGACGGCCGCCTGATGTTCTTCGGCGGCAGCACCCGCCTGCTCAAGCAGTACGGCTGGTACCGCGGCGACCAGTTTACCTCATTTATGAGCGAGTTGGTAGCCCGCAAAACCGGCTCCCCCGACCTCACTCTGGCCCAGCTTCACGACTTAGCCTCTCAAGGCAAAGCGCGCGACCTGTATACTACCGGCACCAACCTCACGCGCCAGTGCGTGCAGGTATTCAGTTACGAAACCCACCCCGAGATGCGCGTAGCCGATGCCGTGCGCATCTCGATGAGCATCCCACTCTACTTCCGAGCCGTGCTGCTCGATGCCCAGGGCTACGTAGTGCGGCAGCCCGCCAAAGACCAGGCGGTGGAAGTACTGGTGGATGGGGGCCTGCTGGCCAACTACCCAGTAGATTTGTTCGACAAGCCCCAATATCTGCCCGCCAGTACGGCGGCCAGCCCGGCGGCCGTAAATCCTGAAACGCTGGGCCTGCGCCTCGACCGGGCCGAGCAGATTGCCTACGACACGCTGGCCAACGGCCGTCAGCAGCTCGCGCCCTACACCATCAACAGCTTCGGCAGCTACGTGGGCGCGCTCTACAACGTGGCCCTGGAAAACCTGAACCCCGCCCGTCCCGCCGACTGGCCCCGCACCGTCAGCATCAGCACCGCCGGCTTCAACCCCAAAATCAAGCGTATATCAGCCGCCCAAAAGCAGCAACTCATGGACAGCGGCCGGCTGGGCGTGCAGCAATTCCTGAGCCGGCAGTTGTAACAGCACCCCAATCCCTTCCCACAGGAGAGGGGGCTTTAGTTCTAACTAAATCCAGAGCCCCTCTCCCGGAGGATTCCGCGTATCAAGCGGGGAAGGGTGGGGTGGGGTTCGTACCTTTGCCATATCCCACTCACTAAGTCACTAAATCACTAAGTCACCTCACCATGTACACCACCCTTCAGCCCGATCTGCAGCAGCAGCTCCAGGAAATCAAAGACAACGGCCTCTTCAAGAAGGAGCGGGTGATTACCTCCGCCCAGGGTGCCGAAATCACGACGGATGAAGCGGGCGAGGTGCTCAACTTCTGCGCCAACAACTACCTGGGCCTTTCCTCGCACCCCGAGGTCATCAAGGCTGCCAAGGAGGCCATCGATACCCACGGCTACGGCATGTCGTCGGTGCGCTTTATCTGCGGCACTCAGGATATTCACAAGGAGCTGGAAGCCAAGCTGGCCGAGTTTCTGGGCACTGAGGACACCATTCTCTACGCCGCCGCCTTCGACGCCAACGGCGGCGTGTTCGAGCCTTTGTTCAACGAGCAGGACGCTATTATCAGCGACGCCCTGAACCACGCCAGCATCATCGACGGCGTGCGTCTGTGCAAGGCCCAGCGCTACCGCTATGCCCACAACGACATGGCCGACCTCGAAGCCCAGCTCCAGGACGCCGTAGCCAAGGGCACCCGCCACCGTATTATCGTGACGGACGGCTCGTTCTCGATGGATGGCACCATCGCCCAGCTCGATAAAATCTGCGACCTAGCCGACAAGTATGAGGCGCTGGTCATGATTGACGAGTGCCACAGTATGGGCTTTTTGGGCAAAACTGGCCGGGGCACCCACGAATACCGCAACGTGCTGGGCCGCGTCGATATCATCACCGGCACGCTGGGCAAAGCCCTCGGCGGGGCCATGGGCGGCTTCACCTCGGGCCGCAAAGAAATTATCGAGATGCTGCGCCAGCGTAGCCGGCCATATCTGTTCAGCAATACCCTCGCGCCGGCCATCGTGGGCGCCAGCATCCGGGTATTGGAGCTGCTCACCGAAAGCACCCAGCTGCGCGACCAGCTCGAAGAGAACACCAAGTACTTCCGCGAGAAGATGACTGCCGCCGGCTTCGACATCAAGCCCGGCGAGCATCCCATCGTGCCCGTTATGCTCTACGACGCGCGCCTGGCCCAGGAATTTGCCGCCAAAATGCTCGACAAGGGCATCTACGTAGTAGGTTTCTATTTCCCGGTAGTGCCCAAGGGCCAGGCCCGCATCCGGGTGCAGCTCTCGGCCGCCCACACCCGCGCCCACCTTGATAAGGCCATCCAGGCGTTTATCGAAGTAGGCCAGGAGCTGGGCACGCTCAAGGACCGCAGTGCCGCCCAGCCCGAAGCCGGGCAAGTGGTGACGAACACGCCGTAACTGCTACAGCGGCCTTACATGATCTGTAAGCCGTTGCAAAGCAGAAATAAACGTCTGTAAAAGATCCAGCTCATAAGGCCCGTCAGCCTCAAACAAGCAAAAACGCCTCCACTTCGCAGTGGAGGCGTTTTTGTTGAGGGCCGGCAAATAAGCCCACCTCTTAACTAGCTCGGAAGCCGGTAGCCTGCCGGATACTGCGCTCTTGGCCAGTGGCGGGGTCGGGGTAGGTATGGTCGCTGACCTCAACCGATAGTTTTTTGCCAATGAGCTGCTTGGTGTCGAGGTCTTTGTCGCCTTCGGGCTTGATGCCCACAGCCGAGTAAAGCGAAAGGATGATGGGCTTGCCCGCCGCCGAGTTGTAGAAGCGCTGGGTCACAAAGCCATCCTCACTTTCCATGCGGGCGGCAAAAAAGGGCACGTTCTGGTGCTCACTGGTGCCTTCCTCAATGTCGGTTATCTCGACCGTGTGACGGCCGTCGGGCAAAAAGCCTTTCTCCTGGTTATCAACTTGAATCTTCATGGCCTGCTTATTTTTTTAGCACGTAATGCTAATAATAACGGCAAAGCAGGCCCCGGGGTTTTTCCTGGCTGGATTATTTTTGCCTTACGCCGCTACTTCGGCCGCCGCCGAGGCCGAGGCGCTGGCGGGCCGGGGGGCGGCGTCGAAGAGAAACTCGTTGAGGCGGGCGCGCAGGTCGGAGGAGGAGAGGTTGCGGAATACCTCCCCCCCGCGCACCAACGAAATCTGTCCGGTTTCTTCGCTCACTACCAGCACTACCGAGTCGGTTACTTCCGTCAGGCCGATGGCGGCGCGGTGGCGCAGGCCCATAGATGCGGGCACGTCGGGGTTCTCACTCACGGGCAGGATGCAGCGGGCGGCCTTGATGCGGTTGTTGCTGATAATCACGGCCCCGTCGTGCAGGGGCGAGGTCTTGTTGAAAATCGACATGAGCAGGCGCTTGCTCACGGCCGCGTCGATCAGGTCGCCGGAGTCGCCGTAGAATTTCAGGTCCGACACCATCTGGAAGGCAATCAGGGCCCCAGTGTTTTTGCCGGCCAGGCTCTTGGCCGCTTCCACGAAGGGCGTGATGCTCATACGCTCGGAAGGCGCTTCGCGCCGCCACGGAAACACCCGCATCCTATCGAAAGCCGTGGCCTTACCGATGGTGAGCAAAAAGCGCCGGATTTCCTGCTGAAACAGAATAATGCTGGCCAGCACGCCCACGCTCATAAACTGCCCCAGGATGCTGGTCAGCAGCTCCATACCAGCGGCCTTCACCACCAGATAGAGCAGATAGATGGACATCAGGCCCAGAAAAATCTTCAGCGCCACGCTTCCCGTCAGCAGCTTGTAGAGCTGATAGAACAGCACCGTAACCAGCAGCACGTCCACGACGTCTATCCAGCCAATGCGCAGGAAGCCGATGCTGAAGGAGCCTATCACGGGGAAAAGGGACTGAAAGTGTTGGACACGAGCCGGATGGTTTGCATTGCCTCCGGTACATCGTGTACGCGCAGCAGAGTCGCGCCGTTGAGCAGCGCAATGGTATTCAGGGCTACCGTGCCGCTAAGGGCAGCGTCGGGCGTGAGGCCCAGAGGCTTGTATACCATAGCTTTGCGCGACAACCCGGCCAGGATGGGCAAGCCCAGAAGTTGCAGTTCTCGCAGACGGCTCAGCAGCTCGTGGTTCTGAGTGGCCGTCTTGGCAAAGCCAAAGCCGGGGTCCAGAATGATATCCGTAACGCCGGCGGCACGCAGCTGCGCTACTTTGTCGCGGAAGTAGCGCACCAGCTCCAGCACGAGGCCGTCGGGGTAGTGGGTAAGCTGCTTCATGGTTTGGGGGGTGCCGCGCATGTGCATCAGCACGTAGGGCACCTGCAGCTGGCCGGCAGTGGCAAACATGGCCGCGTCCAGCTCGCCGCCGCTGATGTCGTTGATGATACTGGCCCCGGCGGCTACGGCCGCGCAGGCCACGCCGCTGCGGAAAGTGTCGATGGACAAAAAGGCCTCGGGAAACGCGCGGTGCAGGGCCTCCACAGCGGGCAGTACGCGCTGTTTTTCCTCGTCTTCACTGATATGCTCGGCCCCGGGACGGGAAGAGTAGCCGCCCACGTCGAGGATGCTGGCGCCGGCCGTCAGCATGGCTTCGGCGCGGTGCAGCAGGTCGGTATTATCGGCTACGCGGCTGCCGGCGAAGAACGAATCGGGGGTCAGGTTCAGGATGCCCATGACCTGCGGCGAGGCCAGATTCAGGACGCGGCCACCCGGGCAACGCAGCGTTTGCCTCGGAGAAAAACACGTATCTTTCGCGGCCTGGGCAGACATGAGCGGAGAGGCTAAAAACCGGGATTCTTAAAAGTAGGCTGAAAATTTTGAGTAACCAAACCCAGCACGAGTACGACCAGGTCATCGGGCAATGCCGCACCTTGTTCCTGGCCAAGACCCACGACTACGGCACCGCGTGGCGCATTATGCGCCTGCCCTCGGTCACCGACCAGATCTACATCAAGGCCCAGCGCATCCGTTCCATTCAGGAAAAGGGCGTGCAGCTGGTGGCCGACGGTGTGGACGAGGAGTTCGTGGCCATCATCAACTATTGCATCATTGCTTTGATGCAGCTGCGCCTGCCCGCCGACGCCCCCCTGGACCTGGTGCCGGCCGATGTAGAAGCTGCTTACGACGAGGAAGTGGCCGAAAACCGCCGGCTGCTGTTTGCCAAGAACCACGACTACGGCGAGGCCTGGCGGCAGATGCGGGTAGAAAGCATCACCGATATCATCCTGATGAAGCTGCACCGTACCAAGCAGATTGAAGACCTGGCCGGGCACACGCGCGTGTCGGAAGGCGTGGATGCCAACTACCGGGATATGCTCAACTATGCCGTATTTGCCTTGATAAAGCGTGGCGCGGTATCGGCCGCGTCCGAACCTGATTCAGAATAAGGAGTTTAAAGCCCTATGAGACTTATTACCCGAATCTGCTGGCTGCTGCTGGGCGCGTTGTTTATCTTTTCCGGGCTGGTGAAGCTCAACGACCCCATCGGCACGGCCTACAAGCTGGAAGAGTACTTTGAGGTTTTTGCCGCGTCGGTGCCCAGCCTGGCCGGCTTCTTTCTGTGGTTTAAGGACAGTGCCCGCCTGCTGTCGTTGCTGCTCAGCTCCCTGGAAGTAATTCTGGGCGTGGCTTTGCTGCTGCGCTGGCACCTGCGCAAAACCCTATGGGTGCTGCTGGTGCTGCTGGTGTTCTTCACCTTCCTCACGTTCTACTCGGCGGCCTTCAACAAGGTAACTGACTGCGGCTGCTTCGGCGACTTTATCAAGCTCACGCCCTGGACCTCGTTCAGCAAGGACGTATTTCTGCTGGTACTCTGGGCGGTGGTGTTCTTCAATCAGCGCTACCTGCGCCGGGTGTTTGCCCGCGGTATGCTGGGCATTATGTATATCACGCTGGCTTCGGCCGTGGCCATTGGCATCGGGGTGCGGGCGTTGGGCCACCTGCCTTACTTCGATTTCCTGCCCTACAAGGTCGGCAATGACATCGGTAAGCTCATGAAGTCTTCGGAGCCATTGCGCTACAAGTACATTATGGAGCGCGGCGGCGCAACCCAGGAGTTCACCGAATACCCCACTGACACCACCTGGAAATACAAGCAGATGGTGGCCCTGAACCCCGAAGCCGGCCCTAAAATCACCGACTTCAAAGTTTGGAACGATCAGGGCGACTACACCCAGGAGCTGCTGAAAGGCAACCGGCTGGTGCTCATCATCCAGAACACCGACCATGCCGACCGGGACCGGTTCGAAATGATTAACGCCCTGATGCAGTCGGCCGACTCGTCGCAGAAGAAGATTACGCCCATCGTCATCACCAGCAGCAGCCCGGCCGAATTTGACGCCTTCCGCCACGAGGTAAACCTGTCGGGTCCGTTCTACTACGCCGATGCCACGGTGCTCAAATCCATGATTCGCTCAAACCCGGGCTTTATGCTGCTCAAGGACGGCGTGGTAAAAGGCAAGTTCCACTACCACGACATTCCCAGCCGCGCCAAGCTGGAGGAACTGCTGTAGGCTTAGTTGTCAGTTGCTAGTTGTCAGTTGTTAGTTCGTTCGTGCTGACATCTGTTCCTAACAACTGACAACTAACAACAATCAACTAACACCCAAGCCCATGCTTTCTTTTGTGCTGCGCCGGCTGGCGCAAGGGGTGCTGGTACTGGCCGGCGTAGCCCTCACCGTGTTCTTCCTGTTTACAGTGCTGCCCGGTGACCCGGTGGCGCTGCTGGCCGGCCAACGCTCGGATGTGGCTACCCGCGCCGCCATTGCCGCCGACCTGGGCCTCGACCAGCCCGTGCCGGTGCAGCTGGTGGGCTACCTCAACGACGTGTCGCCGCTGGGCCTGCACCCGCGCGACTCGGCTGGCGTGGCCCGCTACGGCGGCGTAGCGCTGCTGCCGCTGGGGGGCAAGGCGCTGGTGCTGAAAGTGCCCTACCTGCGCCGCTCGTTTCAAAGCAATAAAGACGTGCTGAGCATTCTGCTCGACCATTTTACCGGCACGCTGTGGCTGGCCCTGGCGGCCATGCTGCTGGCGGCGGTGCTGGGTATCGGCTTCGGCATTGTGGCGGCCCTCAAGCCCCATTCCTGGCTCGACCGGGCCCTGATTACGACTTCGGTGCTGGGTATTTCGGTGCCGTCGTTCGTGGCCGGCATCCTCATTGCCATGACGTTCGGCTTCTACTGGAGCCACTGGACCGGCCTGAACCTGACCGGGCAGCTCTACGAAACCGACCCCTTTACGGGCCGCCACTTGGTGCTGCGCAACCTGCTGCTGCCGGCTTTCGCGCTGGGTATCCGGCCGCTGGCCGTTATTACCCAACTCACCCGCAGCTCCATGCTCGACGTGCTCAGCCAGGACTACATCCGCACTGCCCGGGCCAAGGGCCTGTCGGAATACAACGTAGTAATGGGCCATGCGCTAAAAAACGCGCTGAACCCGGTTATTACGGCCGTATCGGGTTGGCTGGCCTCACTCATGGCGGGGGCTTTCTTCATCGAGTACATCTTCAACTGGAAAGGCCTGGGCACCGTAACGCTGCGGGCCGTCGAAAACCTGGATTTTCCGGTTGTTATGGGCGCCACTATCTTCATTGCCTTCCTCTTCGTGGTCGTCAATATCGTGGTCGATGTGCTCTACGCCGTGCTGGACCCACGGGTAAAGCTGGGGTAATGGTTTTGCAAGGGAGAAATAAGGTGGAATGTGAGAAAAAATGTGTCCTTGCGAGGCGAAGCCGAAGCAATCCGTCCTCTACGCAGGGCTGAGTGCCCTTTTACTTGAAAGCCCTTTCCCGACTAGCAACGAGAAAAAGAGCGTATCGCAGAAGGACGGGCCGCACATTGTAGAGGATCAATTGCTTGGCGCTGTTCGCAAGGACAGAATCTCTTTAGCACCTTACTCATATCCCACTCCATTGCCCACACTAAAAAAGATGCGCCTTTATCTGATTGGCATGCCGGGAGCGGGCAAAACGACGCTGGGCCGTGCGCTGGCGGTGGCATACGGCCTGCCCTTCCGCGACTTGGACGAGGAAATCGTGCGGCGGGAGGGACGCAACATTGCCGATATTTTCGCGGCCGAAGGAGAAGCGTATTTTCGGGAGCGGGAAGCCGCCGTGCTGCGCGAAGTGGTGCGGGAACTACCCGGCGTGGTGTTGGCTACCGGCGGCGGCACGCCCTGCTTCCACCAGAACCTGGAGGTACTGCTCGAAACCGGCTACACGCTCTACCTCGAAATGCCCGTGAGCGAGCTGGTACGCCGGCTGGAGCGCGGGGCCGCCAGCCGGCCGCTGCTGGCCCAGGCCGCCGACCCCGGCGTACTGGAAGCCCGTTTGTACGAAACCTTAGCGGCCCGGCAACAGTTTTATAGCCGCGCGCCGCTGCGCTGCATCGGAACGGCCTGCTCCGTAGGCGCGGTGCAACGGCTGCTGAGCCGCTACCAGGCTAGTGGCTAAGTTGAGCATTTCTGCGTATTCGGCGCAGTGTTTGTGCGGCCTTGCGTACTTTTGCCTTTTATTACCAGCTGTTCATGCATATGAATTCCGCTTCCTCTCCCTCCACACTTGATACGGCCCCTTCGCCGGTAAAAACACCTGACCAGATTAAGCCCAAGCACAAAGGGTCGGCGCAGCTGTTCAAGAACCCCGTGCTGGAGCGCCTCACGCACACGCACATTGCCCTGCCGGTATCCATTTTCCTGATTACGGCAGCCGGGAGCCTGTACTACGGCCTCACCCACGGCTTTATCAACGGCATATCGGCCTTCGGACTGTTTCTGCTAGGCTGGTTTATGTTCACATTCGTGGAGTATGCCATGCACCGCTACCTCTACCACATTCCGGCTACTACGCCCAAGCGGGCCAAGTTTCAGTATACCATGCACGGTGTGCACCACGAGTACCCCAAGGACAAGACCCGTTTGGCCATGCCGCCCATCGTGACGGTATTCGTGGCCTCGCTGCTGTTTTTTATCTTCAAGCTTATCTTCGGCAGCTACGTTTTCGGCATTCTGGCGGGCTTCACCTTTGGCTATGCGCTCTACCTGTTCGTGCACTACGCCATTCATGCCTACTCACCGCCCAAGAACTTCCTCAAAGTATGGTGGACGCACCACGCCCAGCACCACTATCGGCAGGACGAAATTGCCTTCGGAGTTTCCTCCACGCTCTGGGACCATATCATCGGTACCATGCCGAGCAAAAAGCCCAGTGAGTAATTGCCGCCATCTCTTCACAAAGCCTGATCCAACCTTGGGTCAGGCTTTTTTGTAGCTATTGAGTAGGTGCCGCGCCGCGCACGAGGCAGTAAAAAGGCGCTTCCGTCATGACGGAAGCGCCTTTTTCGGTTGAAAGACAGCCGCGGTTAGCCGCGCATCTTACGAATCAGGAAGCCAATGAGTACTACTACCAGGAACACGCCGATAAGGGCCGTCCAGGCGCCGGCTTTGAATATATCACCGGCCAGCTCGCAGCTGCTGAGCGAAAAGGTGAGCAGAATCAGGCACAGAGGCAGCAACAGACGATAGTTTTTCATGGCGAGGCGAGGAGAAGTGGGAGACGAAGGCCCGTGTAAGGCCTGATGTTGTTAAATACTCACCCACCTCTGAAAAGGTTGAGCCGGCCATACCTCGGGGCTGCGCTAATGGGTATTTACTATTGCCCGGCGCAGCGTAAAGTATACTCAGTGTAAAAACAAAGGCGACCTGCGCAGGTCGCCTTTGTGGTGGAAATGGAATGGTGAGTTCCGCGTTATTTCACGAAGCGGCGCAGGATCTGCTGCTGGTCTTTGGTCACTACCGACAGCGTGTAGCTGCCCGCCGGCAGCCGGGTCACGTCGATGCTGCCGTTTTCCAGCCGGCCGCTTTGCACAGTCCGGCCGCTGATATCGAGCAGGCGGTAGCTGCTGCCGGCCAGCTCCGCTGCTGAGCGGATGTGCAGCCGGTTGGCCACCGGGTTGGGGTACAGCTCCAGAGCTTCCGAGCTGCTCAGGGCCGAAGTAGCCGGCGCGGTGTTGGTGCGGGCTGCCGTGCCCACTTTGCTGATGCGCACCCAGTTGAGGTTCCAGCCACCAGTTTGGGCGTAGATGCCGAAGTTGTAGGTACCCGCGTTGATGGTCACGGTGCGCGACACGGTAGTCCAGGTTTGCCAGCCGCCGGTGGCCGGAATGGCCGTGTTGCCCAACTGGGTGGTGCCGGCATTCAAATCCGACGAAATAGTGCCGCCGCTGCCCCCGCTGGCGACGCGGTATTCGATGAGGTAGGAGCCCGAGGTCGGGAAGTTGATGCCGTTCCAGACGAGGTAGTCGCCGGCATCCACGTAGCCTATGTTCTGACCGCCGCCCGCGTCGGTAGTGGCTTCCGCCGTCATGCCGTTGTTCACGTTGGCCGCCTCGGCTTCCAACTGCCGGCTAAAGCTGCTGCTGGCCACCCGTACCCGTAGGGAAGTGGCTTTGTCGTTCCAGTTGCCAGTGCCCAGGGCGTTGCCCACCAGGCAGCTGTTGCCGGCGCTACCCACCGTGAGGCTGGCCCCGCCGAAGTTGTCGTTTTCGTAGAGCACTACCTCGTAGCCGCTGTTTACTCGCAACGACGACACGTCATCATTCAGAATGCCTCGGCTCTGCATTGCTGCTAAGTTGTAGTCGCCGGCGGGCAGGGCCACGGCGGTACCAGTGTAGTTGCAGTCTTTATACACGGTGGCTACGCCGGTGGCGGGCGGCGGGGTGCTGCCCGCGTAGCCGCCAAAGGTGGCAATGACCTTGGTGGGCTGGGCCGCGTGCAGCGTCGCCGACTGGTCCGCCACGTCGTCGTAGGCAAAGCCGTAGCTGAGCTGGTCGACGCTGATACCGGGCAAGTGCCAGAAGCGGGCGTAGTAGTTGGCCGGCGCGGCCTGGTAGAATTTGCTCACGTCGTACCAGTTTTGCTGGCCGGGGTTAGTCGTGGTGGTGTTTACGACGTGGCGGTTGATGGCGGCCGTCAGCTGGGCCTGCACCACTAGGTCACAGTCGCCGTCGCCCACGCGGTTGTCGAGCACGCCCTTGCCCTCGAAGGCTTCCTGGGTGGTGGGCTTGCGTACTACCACGCCCGTGCGGCCCGCATAGGCCCCCGACTGGCCCACCACCGTGAGCCGGCCGCCAGCAATGCGGCCCTTGAAGACGCCCGCGTTACCGCCGTAGAAAATCAGGTCTTCGTTGGTGTACTTGTTCCAGATGGCGTCGATATAAGAGCCCAGGTAGTTGGCCTGCGGGCCGGGCGTGGTGCCATTGGTGCCGTCGTAAAACGCCGCCGACTTCGACGGAAAGGTGATTTCACCAGTGGTGTTGTTTACTATGCTCTGAAACTCGGCCGGCACGTTGGCTTTGTAGGCAGCTACGATGTCGGCGTGGTTTTTTAGCTCGCCGGTGCGCTTCTGGTAGCCAGCGCCAAACAGCTCCAGACCCATTGGGTACTTATAGGAATCGACGCGGGTGGTGTTGCCGAAGAAACCGTACTGGTTGTTGGTCAGCTCCACCATTTCGTACAGAATGCCCCGGTTGGGGTCGTTGGGGTTCTGGGCATTGGGCGCCGCGTAGCCCGACGGCGCACCCGAGGCCCCGAAAAAGTAGAAGTACAGTTGCTGGCCTTTGGCAATGAATACCCGGCAGCCGGCAATGTAGGGCAGCGTGAAGGTCTTGTTTGGAATGCTGCTCAAGCGAGTAAAGCAGGCGGCGTACTTGGAGTTCTGGCCCGGGCCGGTGTTGCCGTTATATGTCGGCCCCGTCACGGTATTGTACGACGCACTCATGGGCAGCACCTGGCTATTGGCGGCATTGATCCAGACGTGGTTGCCGGCCGGGTCGATGCCCACAATGGCTACGTACAGCTCCGAATCGGCGAAAGGGGAGGTGTTGGCAATGGTAAATGGAATGCTGCCCTGGGCCCGGCCGACCAGGGGCAGCAGCAAAAGGCACAGGCCGGTGAGCAGGCGGAGCAACCGGAAAAGAGTAGGGGTTTTCATAGTAGTGGAGTTATGTGGGAATTGGGTTGGTAAGGGCGCGGGAAGCCGCACTTCCAGGGTTCGGGAAGTAGCAGGAACGGAGTGGTAGTCAGGAAATAGGTGGCCGACAGGAGCGGCCGGCAGGTGTTTTTCGAGGGGCGGAGCCTGGCTGACCGGCTGCCGGGAGAGGGCCGGGGCCGGTGGTGTATTTTAAATATAATAGGCCTTTATGACGAAATGCAAGCCCGTTAAACAGGCGTTTTCTGTCGTTGCCGCCACTCCAAACGCTTACTTCGCACCTGGCAGATTGCTACCACACACGCAACGGCTGGACGACCGGCGAAAAATGAATCGTTAGCAATGTTTCACTAAAAATACCGATTCATTTAAAAGACAATAAAAAATATTGCCAATAGACCTGCGTTTTTATGAAAAATACCAAATTTTGATTTAGCAGCCAGTAGGCTGCCGCCACAAGAAGCCCGGAGGCACCAGTTGGGAGCTACCGCAGGCGCACGACTGTATTATTCGGGGAAAGATTCTAGATTGTCGGGCCTCAGTTCCAGCGCAACACCATTCGCCATGACTTATCCGCCACCCGGCTCCGGCCTAGAAGCGCCCCTGGCCGCCGAGCCGGAAACAGTGCCGCAAACCACACCCGATTATGTTTTCGACCGAATTGCGCTCAGCTTGTCCGGCGGCGGGTTTCGGGCGGCGGCCTACGGCCTCGGCACGCTCAACTGCCTGTACCTGCTGGGCTTGCTAGATAATGTGCAGATGCTGTCTACGGCCTCGGGTGGCACTCTTACGGGCGCGTTTTATGCTCTGCGGCGCAAGCGGGGCGAGGCCTTCGGGCCGATTTACGAGGCGTGCTACAACTGGCTGGCGCAGGATGCTATTCTGCCCGACGCCATGCGGGCCTGGCAGCAGGCCATTGCCACCGGCAAAGCCGACTTCAAGCTCATCCGGGCCTTTGCCGACGTGTACGACGGCAGCCTGTACGGCCAAGCCCGTTTCGGTGCGTTCTGGCAGCGGGAGGAGCCGGGCCAGCCACCCTTTCACCTGCAGAGCATCATTTTTGGCGCTACCGAACTGTATTCCGGCCTCACGTTCCGCTTTCAGTACGCTGCCTATATGCCCAGGAAGGGCTATGGCAAACGGTACTTCATACGTAGCTACTACATCGGCAATGGCAACGTGTACTTGAGTGCGGCCGATGCCCGCCGGCTGCGGCTAGCCGATATCGTGGCGGCTTCCTCGTGCTTTCCCGTCGGCTTCGAGCCCCTCATCCTGCCCGACGACTTTTTCCCGGGAGCTGATCCGCTGCCCAAGGTCCGGGGCCGCAACCGGCAGGGCGTGCCCCAGCAGCTGGCCCTTATTGATGGCGGCGTATACGACAACCAGGGTATGGAAAGCCTGCTGGTGGCCAACCGGCGCAACCGGGACTACCGCCGCTCCCCCGATTCGGCGACGCACAAGCTTACCGATGCGCAAAAAGCCCTGCTATTGCCTTCCACGCTACTACTGCTGGCCGATGTAGACGAGGCCCCGGTGAATATGTACACGGCCCCGCCAGTGCCCGCTCCTCCCGACAAGTCACCGTCGCTGCAGGTACTGGACCGGTACTCGCGCTGGGCCCTGGCGGTGCTAGGAGTAGTGCTGGCCGGGGCGCTTCTGTTGGAGGCTAACGGCCGGGGCGGGTTCGTAGCCGGGCTCGTATTTGGAGTAGCCGGGGTAGGTCTGGGAGTGGTGTTGGCCGTGCGACGCCTCGGGTACTGGCTGCTGAAAAAGTTCAGGGTGAAGGCTCCGGATATATTTCGGGAGGCCATGCCGCCGCTGCGCCACCTCTCGCTGCGCCAGTGGGCCTACCTGCTGCGCGTGCGGCTGCAAACGGCCTACGTGCTGCTCTACTCGGTATTTATGCGCCGGATACGTAGTCAGAACTACGGCCTGCTGTACCGCTCCGACGAAAACGACGACGGATTTTCGCCCGCCATGCTGCCCAGCATTATTGGTGGCCTGATGGTAGACTACCGGCGGCCCCACACCCCCGACCCTGGCCGGCCCTCGGTGCGCGATGAGCTGGAAACCGTGTACGAGACCATTCAGAATGCCAGCCAGATGGCTACTACCCTGTGGTGGCAAAAGGAAAAGCACCGGCTGCCCGCCATTGTGGCCAGTGCCACCATCACGCTGTGCTACCGATTGTTGCGCCGTTTCGAAGACAAGCCGCCGGCCGGCCCGCGGGGGCGGGAGGTGCAGCGCCGGGCCCGGCTGCTCTGGCAGGCCTGCGTCATCACCAAGGGGCAGGTAGTATTGACGCCGGACTTGCTGAGCCGGCTACGGGAGCCCGACTGCACCGCCGAAAAGCTGCTGCGGCCCTGAACTACTGCCACTCAAAAAGCAGCCGGGCTCAGCAGGTAGTACAGCCCGCCCGCCAGCCCACTGATGCCAATCCAGAGGATCATGTTCACCTTTAGCCGGTAGAGTGCCACCAGCGAAAGTAGCACCCACACCACGCTGGGCCAATGTAGCGCCTGCGGGTGCAGCCGGCCCCCGGCAAAGAGCACCGCCTGCCCCAAATACACCGCCAGATTCAGCACCACGCCTACTACGGCGGCCGTAATGATACTTAGCACGGCTTGCAGCTGCCGGTTGTGCTGGGTGTGCTCGATGAGGGGCGCCCCAACCAGGATGAAGACGAAGCAGGGTAGAAACGTATAGTAAGTCGTCGTCAGCAAGCCCAGCGTGCCCAGGGCCAGTGAGCCGCCAAAGTGCGTATAGCCACCCATGAAACCCACAAAGGCCAGCACCATAATAAGCGGGCCGGGCGTGGTTTCGCCCAGGGCAAGGCCGTCGAGCATCTGGCCCTGCGTGAGCCACTGCAGCTTTTCGACGCTCACCTGCGCCACGTAGGGCAGCACGGCATAGGCCCCGCCAAAGGTAACCAGGGCGGCCTGCGTGAAAAAGACGGTGAGAGTACGCCAGAACCCAAAGTCAGGAGTGGTGAGGGCCAGTACCGCCAGCGGCAGCACCCAGAGGCCCAGTGCGGCGCCCAGTTGCCGCAGCAGCCGCGGCCAGGAAAAGCCGGTGCCCAGCACTACGGAGTGAGTTGTCAGGAAATAGCCTTCTTCGGCCTGCAGGGCCCGGGCCTGAGTGGTGGCGGTGGCGGCCGGGGCCGGAAAAAACCGTTGAGCCAGCAGTGCCACCACGGCCGCCCCAATAATGAGCAGCGGAAACGGCACGTTGAACCAGAAGATACCAACAAAGCTGGCTGCCGCCACTGCGTAGTGCAAGGGGCTCAGCAGTGACTTTTGGCCAATCTTTACCATAGCCAGCAGAATAATGGCTACCACGGCCGGCTTCAGCCCCAGAAACACGCCCTGCAAAGCTGGTAGCGTGCCGACCGTGACGTAGAGCAGGCTCAGCACCAGTAGAATAAGCACTGATGGCAGCACAAACAGAATACCCGCCGCCAGTCCGCCCCGCGTGCCGTGCAGCAACCACCCAATGTAGGTGGCCAGCTGCTGGGCTTCCGGGCCCGGCAGCAGCATGCAATAGTTGAGTGCGTGCAGAAACTTGGCGTCGGAAATCCAGCGCTTTTCTTCTACCAGCACGGTGTGCATAATGGCAATCTGCCCGGCGGGGCCACCAAAGCTGATAAAGCCCAGCTTCAGCCAGAAACGCAGCGCCTCGGCAAAAGTGGGCTTGGTCATGGGGGTAAGGGTTTGATGCATACGTAACAGCGCAGATGGCCGCGGTGGCCGTTTATTACTGCAATGCTACCAGTGCCGGCCCCGAGAAGATAGAACGAAATTTTCCCCTTAGTAGAATCTTTACTGCCGGCGGCGGTTTTTGCGGTAAGCGGCCGGGCTTTGGCCAGTATGCTGCCTGAAAATGCGGGTGAAGTGGCTCTGGTCGGAAAAACCCGTCAGGTACGCAATTTCGGCCAGCGGATAGCTGGTCGTATCCAGTAGCTGCAGCGCTTTGTCGATGCGCAGCTTGCGGATATACTCCCCGAAGGAGAGGTTATCGAAATAGCGGGCAAATTCGCGGGACAGGTACGTGGGGTTGACTTGCAGCGTATCGGCCGCATCGGTTAGCCGCAGGCTCAGATTGGTATCCAGGTGGTCCTGAATCAGCTCGCGCAGCTGGCCTGCCCAGGCCGGGGGCAGACTGCTCTGGTGTTTTCCGCGCTCCAGATAGGCCCTGTATACTCGCGCCAGCAGCTGCTCCTCGGGTTGCTGGGTGTGGGGCTGCCCCTGCAAGTGTTGGGCCCAGCTATAAAGCGCGTCGTAGAGTACGAAGCCCTGTTGCAGTAACTGCTGGTCGTCGTGGATGTTGTGGGCCAGTCCGGCCGATATGGCCCAGAGTCCGGCCGCCTGCTGGGCCAGCGCATGGTTATCGGTATCCGCACCGCGCACGATGGGCGCCAATGCGTGTAGGGCGGGGGCAGTCAGGCGGTACTTCTTCAGAAAGTAATCGAAGGTGCAGTCGGTGCCGTAGTGGGTAAATTCTACCCCCGGCACATCGAAAGGAATGGCGCCGGTGGCCGCAGCGGTGGGCAGCACCTCTTCGGCCGGCACGTACAGGATGTGCGCCGCCGGGTCGATGAAACGCCGAATCAGCCAGGGGCAGGCTAGGTGGTCAATCTTGGGCCGTTCTCGCGTAATCCACTGCATAGCTGCACGATGATGGTAAGCTCGGTTCGAAGAGAGTAAACAGCATTTTTGCTCCGACTTTCTCTAATCCAGCAGGTTTTGAATTCCGCTACGGACGTTCCAGTCTCGCTCGGTCCCAGTGGGCGGCGTGGGCGGCGGCTTCGTAAGTGGTTTGCAAAAATGCTAAAACGGCCTGCCGGGGGCTGGCCGCAGTGCGGGCTGCCTCATAGGGCAAAAAGAATTCACCCATTTCGGCGCTGAAAAAGGCTTCGGCCGGCTGAACAGCGGCTTGCGCCAACTCCGGAATTCCTGGGTAAGCATAGCTGTAGAAGGCCGCTTCCTGCCCATTGCCCCCGGGCCACCAGCCAGCGGCAATCTGCTCGGCCGAATACGATTCGCGCGTCACCCAGTCGGCCAGGTGGGGCATGCCGCCGGGGTGGGGTGGGGCGGGCCGCCCCGAAAAGCGGGTGACGGCCAGGTCGAAGGAGCCCCAGAAAAAATGTACCGGGCTACACTTGCCCGTAAAGCGCCCCCGAAACTCGTTCAGCAGCAAATCGGCCTGCAGCAGCACGTCCCAGAACTGGCTCACGGCTGCTGCGTCGTAGGCGTGGTGGTGCTGGTTTTCGGCGAAAGGCGTCACGTCTTCTACTTCCACCGGCACACCCCATATTCTGACGGTAATGCCCGCCTCGCGCAGCAGGGCCCGGTAATGCTGGTAAAAATCAGCCACGGAGCGGGGCCGTAACTCCATTTCCAGGCTGCGGCCGGCGCTGGTGTGCACCCGCAGCTTGTGCTGGCGAAAATCGAATACTACCTCACAAGAACCCGCCGAATAAGGCATCGGGCCGGTAGAAAGCCCGCGGGGCGTAACATACAGCGGTACCTGCCACCAGTGGTTGAGCATAGGGCTGAGCGCCAGTCGGGTTTTGCCCACGATTTGCGTCCACATATGCAGGGTCTGGCGGGTGTCGGTCCAGGAGTCGGCGGGCAGCGCCGGCCACGCGGCCGCAGAATCAGTTGAGTGTTTCATAGAGGTGAGGCTATAGCCGTGCTGGCTTGCGGCTGGCTGCGGGAAGTCACCAAATATATAGAAACCCAATCAGCCTCCGGGGAATGTTGTTTGATGGCTTAGCTGCCTGGCTATTCGCCGTGCAGCGCGGGTTGGGGCTTGGCACTGGTAAGCGTTGCCCCCGCGCTGGCCAGTACAATAAAGCTCACGGCCAGCCATTGGGCCAGCGTGAGCTGCTCGTGCAGCAACAGCCAGCCCGACACGGCCGCCGCCACAGGTTCCAGGCTCATCAAAATGCTGAAGGTGCGAGTTGGCATCGTTTTCAGGGCCTGCATTTCCAGGGAGAAAGGCAGCACGCTGGAAAACAGTGCCAGCCCCGCGCCCAGCAGCACCAAGTGGGGCGTGAGGTGCAGCAGGCTGCCGCTGGCTACCCCAAATGGCAGTACCGGCAGCGCCGCAAACAGCATGCCCACGGCCACGGCTAGCGGCCCGGGCAGTACCGCCGCCGTGCGCTGCCCCAGCACAATATAAATAGCCCAGCAGGCTCCCGCAGCCAGGGCAAAGGCCATGCCCAGCAAGTCGATGCCCTGGCCGCTCCAGGGTGTAATTAGGGCAATGCCCGCCCCGGCCAGCCCTACCCAAACCACGTCGACCCAGCGCCGAGAGCCTGCCAGGGCCAGCACCAGGGGCCCCACGAATTCCAGCGTCACGGCCAGGCCAAGAGGTATGCGGGCCAGGGCGCAGTAAAACAGGAAGTTCATAGCACCCAGGGCCAAGCCGTAGGGCACCACAGCCCGCCACTGCGCGGGCTGCAACTGCGCCAGCCGGGGGCGCACTACCAGTAGCAGCAGCAAGGCCGACAAGCCGATGCGGATACTCGTAGTACCCGCCGCTCCCAGCACTGGAAACAACCCTTTGGCAATGGCCGCACCTCCCTGCACACTAATAATGGAGAGTATCACGGCCGGCACGGGCGGCAATAGAAATCGGGAGGGCTTTGCCATTATAAAGAATAAATGAGGCTGTACAGAGTTAGCAGCCTGCTACAAGCCGGCATTCGGCTGCGTCCAGATATGAATATCCGGTAAAAGCACTTGGAAATGGCTGCCAGCTGATAAGTAGACCGTTGGAAAGTCTATTTGTGGCCACCTTGCGCAGGAGAACTGTTTGCCCGTTTGTAGCAACAGGTTGCCGCTGGATCGGCAACAAAGCAAAAGCCCGATAACAGACTGGCTTAAAGTCTATTACCGGGCTTCTATGGCGCTCCCTCCTGGGCTCGAACCAGGGACCCTCTGATTAACAGTCAGATGCTCTAACCGGCTGAGCTAAGGAAGCGGTTATGGCGACGTTTATCTGTCGTTGCGGGTGCAATATTAGTGCATGGGTTCATTTCCTGCAAGCATTGCCCCGAAAATAATCGTAATAAATTCTCTAGTTTGTGATTGTCAGGGTATTGCCCGACAAGGAAGTGGCGTAACGGCGCAGGGGTAAGTTGGCCGGCCCGCCCTGAACCTGCCCCTGGAAGTTGAACTGCGACTTGCAGCAGGGGTCATAGATCTGCACAAAGGGCGTGAATTTGACCCGGGCACAGGTATCGGCGGAGTTGTAGGTGCATGTGCGCTCGAAAGCCAGGTAGGTGCTGGCGTTCTGGCGCACCACAATTAGGCCTCGCACGCCTCCGGCATGATATACGGCTCCGTTGTCGAAGCGCAGGGCACTGTTTTGCTGGTCGGTGAGGTAGAGCACCTCGTTGAAAGAGGTGAGCGGAATCTGGGGCTGGGCCTCGGAGCCGGCACCGCAACCGGTGAGAAGTAGTTGGGCAGAAAACGCCAGTGCGGCTACGGAAGCACGGAAATGGCCGGATGAGAACATAAAGTCAGCTTATATAGATGGGAATGCCCTTGCCGGCAGCCTGAGCAAGCAACAGCCTTGGAACGTGGCCGCCAGTGCTTCCCGTTCCAAGGCTGTTTCGGCTCGTGCTACAACGACTGCCGCGCCATTACTTATTGTACGCCCTCAAACTGGCGCAAGAAGCGCAGGTCGTTTTCGGTGAACAGGCGCAAGTCCTTGATCTGGTACTTAAGCATGGTGATTCGCTCGATGCCCATACCCCAGGCGTAGCCCGAGTACCGCTCCGCATCAATGCCGGACTGCTCCAGCACATTGGGGTCAACCATGCCGCAGCCTCCTATTTCGACCCAGCCGCTTTGCTTGCAGATATTGCAGCCCGCGCCCTTGCAGATCAGGCAGGTGATGTCAATTTCGGCGCTTGGCTCAGTGAAGGGGAAGAAGGAGGGCCGGAACCGGATTTGAATATCCTGGCCGAACATTTCCTGCACGAAGTAATACACCGTCTGCTTCAGATCGGCAAAGCTCACGCCCTCGTCGATGAAAATGCCTTCGACTTGGTGAAACATCATGTGGGCACGGGCCGAAATGGCTTCGTTGCGGTATACGCGGCCGGGCATGATGCTGCGAATCGGGGGCTGCTGACTTTCCATTACGCGCACCTGTACGGTGCTGGTGTGGGTGCGCAGCAGCGCGTCGTGGGTGGGGTCGGCTGGGTTGCGGGTTATGAAGAAAGTATCCTGCATATCCCGGGCCGGGTGGTTTTCGGGGAAGTTCAGGGCCGTAAAGTTGTGCCAGTCATCCTCGATTTCCGGCCCTTCGGCTACGTTGAAGCCGATGCGGGAGAAGATGCGCACCATTTCCTCGCGCACCAGGCTCAGCGGGTGGCGCGTGCCCAGGGCGTTGGGCACCACTGGCAGGGTGTAGTCGAAAGTAGGGTCGGCAGGCGAGTTTTGGGCGGCGGCTTCCTGCTCCTGCTGGCGCTGGGCAAACCGGTCGAGGGCCAGCTGCTTAAGCTGATTGAGCTCCTGACCCACGGCCCGGCGCTGCTCCTGCGGTACGGTCTTGAGAAGGTCAAATAAATCGGCCAGCTGCCCCTTGCGCCCGGTGAAGGCAATGCGGAACTGCTCCAGCTGTTCGGGAGCGGAAAGGTCGTAAGCTTCGATTTCGGCGCGGAGGCGGTTGATTTGATCCTGCATAGTAGCGCAAAGGTACGTTTCCGCCGCATTTATTATACGTGAATCACCTACAGACGCGCTGGTGCCAACCGGCCGCCGCCAAAGTTGGCACGAATGCTGCAAAACACCTCTTATAAGCGGCACAGCAGGCTGAACGCGGGGCGCCACCCGTTCGAGTTATATGCCGAAGGCTTCGCGCCTGGTCTATTTTTCACTTCGTCTTCCTGAATTGTATGAACCGTTTCCTGTCTTCGGCTTTCTTCCTGTTTGCAATTAGTGCCGCTTCGGCCCAGGCCCAATCCCAGAACACCTCCATCGGCTCGGCTACCGACTGGTCGCAGCCCGAACTCGACCCTTGGACGATGGGCTCCCCGCTGGCGTCCGCCGAGAAAACGGCCGTTGTTACCGCCGAGCCCGATAGCTACAACACGGGCTGGAGCAGCGCCCCCGGCATTAGCCTGAGCCTGCACAACAAGCCCAGCACCGACTGGTGGGGCCGCCCCATCAAGAAGAAGGCCCAGAACAACCTGACCACGGCCCCGGTGGCCCAGGCTGCCGTGCTGGATGAAGTGAGCGAGGACCCAATGATGCACTCCTCGGGCGTGATGATTGCCCCCGGGATAAATACTGCCCCGTACCGGGGCACCAGCACTGATTACTGGGGCCGCCCTGTGCGCAAAGCCAAGCGTGAGGATGCTAAAGTAGCTGCCAAAATCGCCAAGGCTTCCTCGGTAGCTACTACGGCTACTTCGGGCGAGTAAAATAGCTTCGCCGAAATACGGAGGGTACCGTATGAAGAACCAGAGAGTGTGTTTCACCTTACTTCTGGTTTCTCATGCGGTACCCTCGACTTTTACTCTGGTTTTTGGGCCTGACACTGCTGTGGCCACTGGCAACGGCTCAGGCCCAGACCAAGCGCGCCAGCGGCTACCATAGGTCGGCGGCGCCGGCCCGCTCCCGGGCGGTGGCCCGCACTACAGCATCGCGCCGCTACTCCGATGAGGACCGGCAACGGCTGGCCCCGGGCATGCGCATCAATATGCCCACGCCGCCCAGCACCGATTACATGGGTCGCCCGATTAAGAAAAAGGTAGCTAAGCCAGCTTCCACCAACTCTACCATGTCGGCGGCCAAAGAGGCGCCGGCCCCTGCTGCTCCGGCTGCAACCCGTAAGCGGCGGTGAGAAAAATATTGCATCTGGTCCAATTGTTAAGGCCAGAGTAGATATTTTTGTGTCTTCAGGCACAAATCCTGCTTTTTCAGCGTAGTAGGGGAAGACTTCCTTTTGCTACTCATACTTTTTTCCTCGCTATGCTACGTCCCGTTTTTTCGTGCCTTTTGTTGGTTGCCGTGTTGAGCACCTCGAACGCACTAGCCCAGCAAAGCCGCTCAAAATCGGCTAAGAAGCCGGCCGCTGCGGCCCCGGCCGTTGAGCCACAACCCGAGCCCGTAGCCGCGCCGGCTGCTGAACCCGCCGCCACTGGTTTTGCTGCCCCGACCGCTGCTGCCGATGTTGCTCCGCAGTCCAACGGCTTTGCTATTGCGCCCGGCTTCACGGCGGCTCCATCGCACCGCGTCCGGATGGACTACCGGGGCCGGCCCTTGGCTCCCTACGTTAAGCGCAACGTGAGCGTGAACACCAATACTGCTCCGGCCCCGATGGTGGAAGCTACGGCTCCCGCTCCCGCAGCGCCTGCCGTAACAACTACTGAAGTAGCGGCTCCCGTAGCAGCTCCGGCCAGCAAGTCGGCCTCGGCTTCGGCTTCCAAAAAGGTAAGCGCCGCGGGTGCTGCAGCAGCCACTGCTGCTCCAGCTCCGGCCGCCAAGAAAGCCACACCCGCCAAAAAGGCTCCGGCCAAGAAAGCCGACGACGGCTGGGGTTCTTCCGGCAGCGGCTGGTAGGCTTCCCGGGAACCCAACGGCTATAACTCCAAAACAAAGGCCCCTCCGAATTTCGGAGGGGCCTTTGTTTTGGACTGATGCTGCCAGCTATTCCGTGGCGGCAGCGGCTACGGTTTCCGAAGCAGCAACCTCGGGCTGAGCGCGGTAATAGAGTGTGCTGGCATTTTCGGGGCGCAAAATGTCCTGGGCCATAGCCAGTACACCTTCGGCCGTTACGGCCTGCACTTTGGTACTTTCCTGATTTACAAGGTTGGCGTCGCCCATGAGCTTGGAGTAGGCCAGACTCATGGCACGGTTCAGCAGCTCGATTTCCTCGAAGACGATGCTGGTTTCGGCCTGGTTTTTTACCTTTTCCAGCTCCTCAGCTGGTACCAGATCCTGCCGCAATTGGGCCACTACTGCTTCCACGGCCGCATCGGCGGCTTCCAGCGTAACGCCGGCATTGAGGCGGCCACTGATAACGAGCAGGCCGGGCTCCAAGGAGCCGGTGCAGGAAGCAGAAATGGAGTTGAACAGCGGCTGGTCCTTTACCAGGCCCTGGTACAGGCGCGACGACTTGCCCCGGCCCAGCACGTCGCTGAGCAGGTCGGCGGTGTGGTAGCCGGCCTCGGCACGGCCGGGCATGTGGTACACGCGGTAGTAGGCATTGGCCGGCACGTCGGCCGTTACGTCGAGGTGGCGGGCGGCGGTTTGGCGGGGCTCGGCGGGCAACTGCCGCTCGTAGGGGGTGCCACCCGGAATGGGCTCAAACCACTTTTCGGCCAAGCGGCGAGCATCGGCCACCGTTACGGCCCCGGCTACTACCAGAATGGCGTTGGCGGGGGCGTAGTGCTTGGCAAAAAAGGCCCGCACGTCGTCCATTACGGCGTTTTCGATGTGGCTTACTTCCTTGCCGATGGTGGGCCACTGGTAGGGATGTGTCTGGTAGGCCAGGGGGCGCAGCTTCAGCCACACGTCGCCGTAGGGCTGGTTGAGGTAGTTCTGCTTGAACTCCTCGACTACTACTTTACGCTGCACTTCGAGGCCATTCTCGGAGAAAGCCAAGCCCAGCATCCGGTCCGATTCGAGCCAGAAGCCGGTTTCGATGTTAGCCGCTGGCAGCGTGAGATAGTAATTGGTGATGTCGGGGGAGGTAAAGGCATTGTTTTCGCCGCCCACGTACTGCAGCGGCTCGTCATAGCTCGGAATATTCACCGAGCCCGAGAACATGAGGTGTTCAAAGAGGTGGGCAAAGCCGGTGTGCTCCACGTCTTCGTCGCGCGAGCCCACGTTGTAAAGCACGTTGAGCACGGCAATGGGCGTGGTATGGTCTTCGTGCACGATGCAGCGCAGACCGTTGGCAAGGGTAAATTCTTCGAAGTGAATCATAGGGCAAGATAGTAGGAAGCCGGAAGAGTAGTAACTCTCAACCGGCGGCGCAGGTTCGGGGTTGAGACCGGCCGGGGTTAAAATTGCCCCCGTACACCCAGCTGCCACACGCGGGCCACGGGGTACACGGTAGCATCCTGGCCGGCGTAATAGGGGGCCGCGCCGCCGCTGCTCACGTTGGGGTCGAAGCCGCGGTAGGGGCCGGTAACGAACAGGTTCTGGCCGCCCACCCACACACTAGCCTGACGCTTGCCCGTATTCACAACTTCAAAGCTGAGCGTGAGTTGGGAAAGGCGCAGATGGCTGCCGCTTTCCAGCTCGGCACGGCTGGTCGTGTCGTACGGGCCCCGGTTGGTGCCGGCGCTGGGCACCAGGGTGTTCTGGTTGGTGGGCGTCCAGTAGCTCAAGGCGCGTGTGGTGCTGTTGCGGGTGGCAGCCGGGGAATCGAGCATCAGCAGGGGCGAGTTCAGGAGCTGGTAGCCAAACAGGCCATCGAATTGCGCTACCAGTTGCAGGCGCTTGAAACGCAGCTGTTGGGTGAGGTTGAGTGAGTAGCGCGGCAGGCCCTGGCCGTCGTAATAGTTATCCAGATAGGTGATTTGGCCATCGTGGTTCACGTCGCGGAAGCGGCGCTGGCCGGCGCTGGGCGTGCCCGCCGGGTAGGTGCCGTTCTGGTCGGCCACGTAGAAGCGGCCCATGGGCTGGCCCTCTTGCAGGTTGCCCGGAATACGGCCGCTGAATGGCCGGCTTACATCAATGGTTTCGACGATGGTATGCGTGGAGGCGGCGGCCAGCTGGGTGTTGCCCGTCAGCGGGCCGGCCTGCCAGCGGCTGCTGGCCGTCAGCTCCAGGCCCCGGTTGCGCAGCGTAATATCGGGGGAAGCGTAGAGGGTGCCATAGCCGGTATTGGTGGTGACGGTGAAGGGAAAAACCGCCTGGGCGTGGGCCGTGCGCCGCTGGTAGGCGGCCACTTCGAGGGTAAGGCGGCCGTGGAGCAGCCCCGCCCGCAGGCCGGCATCGTGGTGAGTAGTGCGGTCGGGGGTGAAAAAGGAGCTGGTTTTGCCCGAGCCAACCCACAGCGTAAGATCGGTCAGGCTTTCGGCGGCGGCCAGAAAATTCTCCTTGTGCAGGTGCCAGCTCAGCTCGGCCCCCGGCAGCCACACCTTTTTATCATCGGCCGCTTTGCCGGAGGCAAACTCCGTGCGCATGGAGGCCTGCACCTCGTAGCGGCCAGCAAACGTGTAGCCCACCACCGCCGACGGGCTATGGATAGCCAGCCGCTTTTCTTCCAGCCGGAAGTAGTAGTTGCGCATGCGGCTGTACTCACGGTGGTTCAGCTCCTTCTGGTCTTGCTGGCGCAGGTAGTTGAGGGCCACCCCGACGGCGTGCCGGGCCCCGAAGGTGTGCTGATAGCGCAGGGCGGCATCTACCACCCAGTTGCGGGTAGTGGTGGTGGAAGTGGCGCTTTCGACCAGGTGTTGCCCGGTCGTGTTGTAATCTTTGGGGGCATAGGTTAGCGCCTCTCCCTCCAGCTGCTCGCGGCTGCCGCGCGCACTCAGGCTCAGGTCGTTGCTGAACTGGTAGGTGGCGCTGAGCTGGGTAAGCCGCCGCCGCGTGCGGGCCGTGCCCGAATTCTCGTCTAAGTTGCGGCGCGGTGTGGGTTGGTACTGGAGATTATAAGGGTCGCGGGCGGGCAGGGCCGGAATGCCGAACAGAAAGCCCTGCACCAGGCTGCCGGCGTCAAATTCGGCTCCGGCGTGGTGCTGGTCGGCCTGGCTGGCACTGGCCCGCAGGCCCACGCTGAGCTTGCGGGTAAGCTGCTGGTCGAGGTTGAGGCGCAGGCTATAGCGGCGCAGGCCTGACTTCACGATGACGCCCGCCTGGTCGAGGTAGTCGGCGGCGACGTAGTAGCGCGTCTTGTTGACCAGGCCGTCCAGGCTCAGGTTGTGGCTTTGGATACCGGCTGGCCGAAACAGCTCGTCCTGCCAGTCGATGGTGCCCAGATTTCCGAGGTCGGCGGCCGAATAAGGCGCGGCCCGGCCCGCCGAAGTGGAAACGTAGTTGACCAGATCGGCATACTGACGGGCGCTGAGCAAATCGTAGCGCTGGCGCACCTGCTGCACGCCGCCCCAGCCGCTGTAGCGCACCCGCACACAAGGCTGATCTTCAAAGTGCAGGTCGTTGGCGGTCTTGGTGGTAATGAGGATAACGCCGTTGGAGCCCTGCATGCCGTAGCGGGCTGTGGCGGCAGCTCCGCGCAGCACCGTTATCTGGGCTACATCCTCCATGGGCATATCCAGCAGCGGGTTGGCGTTGGGCGTGTGCGGGGTGGGCGTGTTCAGGCTCCAGGTCGCGGTAGGCGAGTTGACCGTAAAAAAGCTTTCCATCCCCGACCATTTTTCCGGCGTCGCGTCGGTATTGTACACCGGCACACCATCTACCACGTACAGCGGCTGGCTGTTGCCGGTCAGGTTGGTGGCCCCCCGGATGCGCACCGTGGCCCAGGCCCCCGGTGCCCCGGAAAAGGGCGTGACCTGCACCCCGGCCACCCGGCTCAGTAGGGGTTGGATGGTGGTAAAGGCGGGTAAACTTGTCCGCTCCCAGATAACGGGGTCGAGAATAAGGCCTGGACGAGCAGCTGGCAGGCTGTCGGGCGCAGTGGTGGTTTGGTCGGTTTGCTGGACTTGGGCCTGAGCGGCGGAAGAGGTCAGCAGGAAAATGCTGAGCGGTAAAAATCGGGTCATATATAGGATAGGGAGGGAAAACGGGCCCCGAAGATAGATGCCGCCGGCCGTCGGATTTCACATTCGCAGATCAACAATCTTCCTTTCGCCCAAACCTGTACTTTTGCCCCGCTTACCACCCACCCTTCCTCCCGTATGAACTTCGACCGGAAAGATTACTCCAACGACGTACTGCTTCACCTCTATCAGGGCCTGCTCAAGCCGCGCATGATTGAGGAAAAAATGCTCATTCTGCTGCGGCAGGGCAAAGTCAGCAAGTGGTTTTCGGGCATCGGGCAGGAAGCCATTTCGGTGGGCAGCACCCTGGCCCTCAACCCCGACGAGTACATTCTGCCCCTGCACCGCAACCTGGGCGTATTCACGGGCCGCAATATCCCCCTCGACCGTCTCTTTGCGCAGTGGCAGGGCAAAACCACCGGCTACACCAAGGGCCGCGACCGGAGCTTCCACTTCGGCACCAACGAGCACCACATCGTGGGCATGATTTCGCACCTGGGCCCGCAGCTGGCCGTGGCCGGCGGCATTGCCCTGGCTGATGTGCTGGACGACAAGCCCGCCGTAACCGTAACCTACAGCGGCGACGGCGGCGCCTCAGAGGGCGACTTCCACGAGGCCCTGAACGTGGCCGCCGTGTGGCAGCTGCCGGTTATCTTCATCATCGAGAACAACGGCTATGGCTTGAGCACGCCTTCGCGGGAGCAGTTTCGCTTCAACTACTTTATCGACAAAGGCCCAGCCTATGGCATGGAGGCGGTGCAGGTAGACGGCAACAACGTGCTGGAAGTATACGACACGGTGAAGCGCCTGGCCGAGGATATGCGCCAAAACCCGCGCCCCGTGCTGCTGGAGGCCCTTACCTTCCGGATGCGCGGCCACGAAGAAGCCTCGGGTACCAAGTACGTGCCCCAGGAGCTGTTTGAGGAATGGGCCCAGAAAGACCCGGTGGAGAACTACGAGAAATGGCTGCTGGCCGAGGGCATTCTGGACGAGGAAGCCCGCATGCGCTTCCGCGAAACCATCAAGCGCGAAATTGAGGAAGGCCTGCGCGTGGCCGATGCCGTGCCCATGCCCACGGCCAACCTGGAAGAGGAAGTAGCCGATATGTACCGCCCCTTCGAGGCCCCGGTGCAGGACCCGCCCGCCGACAGCCCGAGCACCGATAAGCGCTACGTCGATGCCATCAGCGACGCACTGCGCCAGAGTATGGAGCGCTACCCCGAGCTGGTGCTCATGGGCCAGGACATTGCCGACTACGGCGGAGTTTTTAAGGTGACGGAGGGCTTCGTGGGGCAGTTTGGCAAAGGTCGGGTGCGCAACACGCCGCTCTGCGAATCAGCCATTGTGGGTGCGGGGCTGGGGCTGAGCATCAAGAAGAAAAAAGCCATGGTAGAAATGCAGTTCGCCGATTTCGTGACCTGCGGCTTCAACCAGATTGTGAATAACCTGGCCAAAACCCACTACCGCTGGGGCCAGAATGCCGACGTGGTGGTGCGCATGCCCACCGGCGCGGGCTCGGCGGCCGGCCCGTTTCACAGCCAAAGTAACGAGGCCTGGTTTACCCACACGCCGGGCCTGAAAGTGGTGTTTCCGAGCAACCCGCACGATGCCAAAGGCCTGCTCAACGCGGCCATCGAAGATCCCAACCCGGTTATCTACTTCGAGCACAAGATGCTCTACCGCAGCATCAGCGGGCCGGTGCCCGATGCCTACTACACCACGCCCATTGGCAAGGCGGCCCTGGCCCGCGAAGGCGCGGAGCTGAGCATCATCACCTACGGCATGGGCGTGCACTGGGCCACTCAGCTGGCCGACGAGCTGAGCCTGGACTGCGACATTCTGGATTTGCGCACTTTGCTGCCCTGGGATGAGGAAGCGGTGCGGACTACGGTGCTCAAGACTGGCCGCATCATTCTTTTCCACGAAGACACGCTCACGGGCGGCATCGGGGGCGAAATTGCGGCCTGGATTGCCGAGCATTGCTTCGAGCACCTCGACGGGCCCGTGCAGCGCGTAGCCTCCCTGGATACGGCTATTCCCTTCGCCCCGTCGCTGGAAAAACAGTTTCTGCCGGTGCAGCGCCTGCGCGAGCGGGTCGAGAAGCTGCTGGCCTACTAATCTTTCATCCCGGATTTCGCGCCTGAAACCAGCGGAGTCCGGGATGCTATTTATCTTGCAGGCTGATTGATACGCCTCGGCCTGACTCCTGCTGCCTTATGACTGTTTTTACCTTGCGTAGTCTGCGCCGAGTGCTGGGGCTGGTACTCATGTGCTTCCTGATGTCGGTATCCTGCCATCCGTACCGGATTCCGAACCCGAAAGGACCGCCGCAGCCCAAAGTACACAAGGCCAAAACTGCCGATACCGAAGCGGCCGACGGCCGCAGTACCGACGTGACTACCGAGGCTAAGCCCATCAAGAACAGCTACGACAAAAACGGTATTCTCAAAAAGCCCAAGTACAACAGCCGGCGGCTGAAGAAAAAAGTGGGTCAGCGCAAATTCCTGGGCATCACCCTGCCATTTTAACTTTTCTAAGCAGCAGAGTCCGCGCCTTTTGCGTATAGAATAGTCCGCTTGGTTTTAAACCTGCCGGCATTATTCTGGTCTGCTGTAGCACGTATTCTTTTCCCCGATTCTTATGCGTAAAGTCTGGATACTGGCCGGGTTGCTACTTGGTATGAGTACGGCGGCTCTGGCCCAAACCGAGTACATGGCTCCGGGCATCCGCCGGGCCGAAAACCGCCGTGCCCTGCGCGACGCCCGCAAGTTCAAGGCTGAGTATAAGGACTCGCACCTGGCCGTGAGCAAAGAGGCGCTACAGGCTGGCGGTACCGGCCGGCCGCAGCAACCTAAAGATGGCCGCGAGAGTTATAAGTTTGATAACGCCGGCTCACCCCGGGTTCGCGAACCGGCCCACGTAGGGCTGGGGCTGCGCAAGAAAAAGAAAGCGACGAAAGAATAATCCTATGAGTACTCCCTGGCAACCCCTCACCGAATCTGAGCAGCTCACTGACATCGTGCGCGAGTCGCACGAGCACCCGGTGCTTATCTTCAAGCACAGCACGAGCTGCTCCATTAGCGCCGCCGCCAAAAGCAAGCTGGAGCGCCAATGGCCCGAAGCCAACCTGGCCGATACCAAAATCTATTACCTCGACCTGCTGCGCTTCCGGCCCATCTCGGCCGAAATAGCCACCAAGTTCGGCATCCGCCACGAGTCACCGCAACTGCTCCTGATTCAGGATGGCGAGTGCAGTTTCGACGCCTCCCACATGGGTATCCGCCTCAGCGACGTGCAGGCAAAAGTGCAATAGCGAAATTGCGAAGTGGTGAAATTGTGAATTCAATGTTTCGCTGGCACAGCTTGCGCAAATCGGATACCAACCTCACAATTTCACCACTTCACAATCTCACTTATTCGCCGTAGGCGAACTGAACCTCCTGCCGGATTTCCGGGTTCAGACTTAGAGCTACCGGGCAGGTGCGGGCGGCGTTTTCGAGCAGCGTCCGGTCTTTTGCCGACAGTGCCGCCGGGAGCCGGAAGTTTACGTCAATCTGAATGATGCGCCGGGGTTCCGCGGCCATATGTTTGGTTACCTCGAAGCTCACGCCAGTCAGGTCGAGCTGGTGCCGTTCGGCCACGATGCCCATAATGGTCATCATGCAGGTGCCCAAGGCCGCACATACCAGGTCGGTGGGGGAAAAAGACTCTCCCCGGCCGTGGTTATCGACGGGCGCGTCGGTGAAGATAGTGGTGCCAGAAGCAGTGTGAACGGATTCAGTGCGTAGATTACCGGAATATTGGGCGGTAGCGGTGCTCATAGTCAGAAAGTTGGCAAGACAATGCTCACAAATTTACGTACTTTAGACGGTATGGCCCCGCAGCGGGCCTTTTCGCGGTTTATTCCCACCTCCTTAGCTCCTCCGGCCCCCGTGCGCAACTTCTACACTTTCGGTTTTTGTCTGCTGGCCCTGCTCGGAGCAACATCCCGGGTGCAGGCCCAAAGCTCCGACGAGCCTTCTTATCAGAAGGAATTCACCTACGGTATCAACTTCAACACCCGCGGTGGCCTTATTGGGGGCGTCGCGGTGCGCTCCACCCGGGTGCTGGACGAGAAATGGTCCCGCTTCTGGGGAGTAGAGGGCGTAGAGGTGAAGCATCCTAAGGAGCAGCGCGCCTTGAACGGTAACACGGGCGGCTCGTTTGTGTACGGCAAGTCGAACTACCTCTTCGTTATCCGGCCTTCCTACGGGATGCAGCGGGTGGTATTCCGTAAAGCACCCGAATCGGGGGTGCAGGTGAATGCCCTCTTAGGCGCAGGTCCCTCCATCGGCCTGCTGATGCCTTACTACATCTATTACGATTACACAGTGCGCGAAAACCGCCCTGGAGCCCCGGTGCAGGAAGATATTCGCAGTGAGCAATACGATCCGGAAGTTAACTCCATCCGGGACCGTATCCTGGACCGGGCCCCGCTTTTCTCGGGAGCCAGTGACACCAAAGTCAAATTTGGGGCACATATCCGGGGGGCGCTCAGCTTCGAGTATGGCCGCTACCGGGATGCCGTGGCTGGTATCGAAACCGGTTTCCTGTTCGAGCTCTATCCTAAGGAGCTAACTATTCTGCGGGCTCAGAATATCAACGACGGCACGCTAAACACCAACTTCTACCCGTCGGTATATCTGACGCTCTATATCGGCCACCGCAGCTAACCGGCGCGGCTCCGTATTTTTTCGGACTAAAAAGGACTTTTCGGGCGCTCGGGTGTTTATAACCTGACGACCGAGAAGTCCTTCGTTTTTTAGCCATCTGCTTTAGGTGGTACTCATAACTGACAACTGACTGCTACCTTTGTAGTATGGATGACCTGCTGCTGACGTTACCTATCATTCAAGCCCAACCGGCCGCTCCGGCTGTGCCCGCCAAGCCCCGCAAGCCCGACTGGCTGCGTGTGAAGCTGCCGGTAGGCCCCGAATATGCTAAAGTCCGCCGCTTGGTGGATGAGCATAAGCTGCACACCATCTGTGAGAGCGGCAACTGCCCCAATATGGGCGAGTGCTGGGGCGCCGGCACTGCCACGTTCATGATTCTGGGCAACATTTGCACGCGCTCCTGCTCGTTTTGCGCCGTGGCCACGGGCCGCCCCAACGAGTATGATACCGACGAACCCCGCCGCGTGGCCGAAGCCATTCAGCTGATGGGTGTGAAGCACGCCGTAATTACCAGCGTAAACCGCGACGAGCTGAAGGACCGGGGCGCCAGCATCTGGTACGAAACGGTGGTCGGCATTAAGCAGTTGAGCCCCATTACTACCATCGAAACCCTGATTCCGGACGTGAAAGCCAACTGGGCCGCGCTGGATACCATGATTGCCGGCGGCCAGGAAGTGGTGTCGCACAACATGGAAACCGTAGGCAGCCTTTACCGCCTCGTGCGGCCCCAGGCCAAGTACGACCGGAGCCTGGAGCAGATCCGGCGTACCAAGGAAGCAGGGAAGCGTACCAAGTCGGGCATCATGCTGGGCTTGGGCGAAACCAAAGAGGAAATGTATCAGGCTATGGACGACTTGGCAGCCAACGGCCTTGACATTCTGACTTTGGGCCAGTATCTGCAGCCTACCAAGCGCCATATCGAGGTAGCCGAATTCATTCACCCCGACCTGTTTGCGCACTACCGTGAGGAAGGCTTGCGCCGGGGCCTGAAGTACGTCGAATCGGGTCCATTGGTGCGCAGCAGCTACCACGCCGAGCGCCACGTGAACGTGCCAATTTAAGCTGTCCGATTTCACATAAAAAAAGCGCGACTCCCTGCAAAGGGAGCCGCGCTTTTTGGTAAATGGGCGGTGCGACTAGCGGGCAGCCTGACCGTTGCGGCTGTCGGTGGGCGGATAACTGCCCAGCACGCTGCCTACAATGCGGTATACTTCAGGCTCCGAAATGGTCTGGTTTTCGACCTGGGCCTCGCCCATGCCGCGCCACGCCAGCTCTTTGCGCTTGGCATCCACGAAGTCGATGATGACGGTGCCTTCTTTGTACTGCGACACCGTGTTCATGCCCCGGCCGTAGCCGTAGCCATATCCGTAGTAGCCGTAGCCGAAGGGCGAATAGGGGCTGCTGTTGATGCGCTGCTTGTCTTCTACTTTAGCGCTGTAAGCCACGTACACGTCCGGGTTGGATTCTACCTGGGTCAGGCCCTTACGGGTCATTTCGGTTTCCACGGCCGTGCGCATGCGCTTGTCGAGGAAGGATTCGTAGCCCCGGGCCGGGCCGTCCTGCGTGTCGGGGCGCTGCTGCGGATACCAGGCCCAAGTTTTGTAAGCGCGGAAATTAACGGAGTGGTCGAAGTCGGATGTGACGCCGACGTGCGAGGTAGCGCAGCTGGTAGCGCCCAGCAGCAAAGAAACGCCCACGGCAGCCATAGCCACCGGACGAATGAGGAAGCGGGATATGCGGTTCATAGTCGGTTGAATCAGATAGGTGAGAAAGGCTCCGGGCAGCGGTAAAAGATACAGAAAAACGTTGCTTTTCGGGGCTGCTGATTTAACGTTGCCAGCCCTGCCAACGTTCCCAAATAGTAGGATAGCAGCCTGTTCCGGAAAGAAAATTTTATTGGAAAATTCCTTTTAACCTTGAAATAGCCCTACCTTAACCATCCTAACGACACCTTATGAACAAACGTATACTTCACGTCTTGGTACTCGGCGCACTGACCTCCTGTAGTGCGGCCAGCGAGTCTTCTTCCTCTTCCCGCGCCAACCGCGCTCCGGTGGCCTACAATACCGTCGTAGAATGCACGCTCTATGATGGCATGAACAAAGAATCGGCCCAGCTCACGGTCGTTTCCTCCGGCATGGAAGTGCAGGTAATGGACACCGTCGACGCGTACTTTGTGAAAGCCAAGGTTACCAAGGATGGCAAGCCGCTAACTGGCTACATGTACCGCACCTGCTTTCCACAGCGCTAGGCTGTTAGAGCTCAGAGTAAAAACTTAGAAGCGTGGCTGCCGTCTGGCAGTTTTGGCAAGAAAAACACAAAAGGCCGATTCATTGCGAATCGGCCTTTTGTGTTTTTAAGCGCGGGGGTTCTAGACGCTCACTTCTCAGGTCTAATACGACGGACCTTTGTCAGTTTCCACCAGCTTCTCCTCAGCGTCGGCATACTCTTCCAACGGAGTGCAGGAGCAGATCAGGTTCCGGTCGCCGTAGGCCGAGTCGATGCGGCTAACGGTGGGCCAGAACTTGGCGGCGCGCACGTATTCCAGCGGGTACACGGCCTGCTCACGGGTGTAGGGGCGCGTCCACTCGTGGGTAAGCACTGTGGCAGCCGTGTGAGGTGCGTGCTTCAGCACATTGTCCTTGGCATCGGCCTTTCCCGATTCCACGTCGGCAATTTCCTTCCGGATCGAAATCATGGCGTCGCAGAAGCGGTCCAGTTCCTCCTTGCTTTCCGACTCGGTCGGCTCAATCATCAGCGTGCCGGCCACGGGGAAAGATACCGTAGGAGCGTGGAAACCGTAGTCCATCAGGCGCTTGGCAATGTCCTCTACCTCAATGCCGGCCTTTTTGAAGTGGCGGCATTCCAGAATCATTTCGTGGGCACAGCGGCCGTTGGCGCCGGTATAGAGCACGGGGTAGTGCTCTTCGAGGCGGGCCTTGATGTAGTTGGCGTTCAGAATAGCCGTTTCGGTGGCTGCTTTCAGGCCTTCGCCACCCATCATCGAAATGTAGGCGTACGAAATGGGCAGAATGCTGGCCGAGCCCCAGGGCGCCGACGAAACGGCGCCGGTAGCTTTTTCATGGCCCACTTCCACCACCGCGTGGCTGGGCAGGTAGGGCGCCAAATCAGCCACTACGCCGATGGGCCCCACGCCGGGTCCGCCGCCGCCGTGCGGGATGCAGAATGTTTTGTGCAGGTTCAGGTGGCACACGTCGGCGCCGATGGTAGCGGGCGAAGTCAGGCCCACTTGGGCATTCATGTTGGCACCGTCCATGTACACGCGGCCGCCGTACTGGTGAATAGTGGCGCAGATGTCGATGATGGTTTCCTCGTACACGCCGTGGGTGCTGGGGTAGGTTACCATCAGGCACGAGAGGTTGTCGGCGTGCTGGGCGGCTTTGGCCTTGAGGTCTTCCACGTCGATGTTGCCGTCCTCAGTGCTTTTCACTACTACCACCTGCATGCCGGCCATAACGGCCGAGGCGGGGTTGGTGCCGTGGGCCGAGGCCGGAATCAGAGCAATGTTGCGGTGGCCCTGGCCGTTGCCTTCGTGGTAAGCCCGGATGACGAGCAGACCGGCGTACTCACCCTGGGCACCTGAGTTGGGCTGCAGGCTGACGGCGGCAAAGCGCGTGACTTCGCAGAGCCAGGCTTCCAGGTCTTCGAAAATCTGCTGGTAGCCCTGGGCCTGCTCCCGGGGAGCAAAAGGGTGGAGGCCACCGATTTCGGGCCAGGTCACCGGAATCATTTCGGCGGTGGCATTGAGCTTCATCGTGCACGAGCCCAGCGGAATCATGGAGTGAGCCAAGCTCAAATCCTTGTTTTCCAGCTGCTTCATGTAGCGCAGCATCTCGTGCTCGGAGTGGTGCGTGTTGAAGATGGGGTGCGTCAGATACTCCGAGGTGCGCACCAGATTCTTGGGCCAGGTCAGCTCTACTTCCTCCGGAATTTCCACGGCCTCCGTAGCCGGCTTGCCCAGCACTTTGGCAAACACGGCCACGATGAAGGCTACATCAGCTGCTTCGGTGTTCTGGTGCAGCGAAATGCCCACGCTCGACTCGCCGAAGTAGCGGAAGTTGATGCCAGCGGCTTCGGCTTCACGCTTCACGGCCTGCTTCAGCTCGGCGCTTTCCAGCTGGATGTTGAGCGTGTCGAAGTAGAACTCATTGGCCTGCTCCAGGCCCAGGGCCTTCAGCTCCTTTTCCAGCAGCTGGGTCAGGGCATGGATGTTGGACGCAAACTGGCGGATGCGCTGCGGACCGTGGTAGACGGCGTACATACCAGCCAGCACGCTCAAGAGCACCTGGGCGGTGCAGATGTTGGAGGTAGCTTTTTCGCGGCGGATGTGCTGCTCACGGGTTTGCAGGGCCATGCGGTATGCCTTGTTGCCGGCCGCGTCGATGCTCTGGCCGATGATACGACCGGGAATGACGCGCTTAAAGGCGTCTTTGGTAGCCAAGAAGCCGGCATGAGGGCCGCCATAGCCCATCGGCACGCCAAAGCGCTGGGAGTTGCCCACACAGGCGTCGGCGCCCAGCTCACCGGGAGGCGTGAGCAGCGTGAGGGCCATCAAATCGGCGGCTACGGTTACGAAAACGCCGTGGTCGTGGGCCTTGCTGATGAAGTCTTTGTAGTCGAAAATCTGGCCGTCGGCGGCGGGGTACTGTAGCAAAGCGCCAAACAGCGAGTCGTCGTTCAGGTTTACCGTGCGGTGGTCACCTACTACCAGCTCGATGCCGAGCGGTGTGGCGCGGGTACGCACTAGGTCGATGGTCTGGGGCAAAACCAGGTCGGAGACGAAGTAGCGGGTGGCGCTTTTCTTCTTAGTCTGGCTGTGGAACATGTGCATCGTCTCGGCGGCCGCGGTGCCTTCGTCGAGCAGGGAGGCATTGGCAATTTCGAGGCCGGTGAGGTCAATTACCATCGTCTGGTAATTGATGAGGGCTTCGAGGCGGCCCTGGGCAATTTCGGCCTGGTAGGGCGTATAGGCCGTGTACCAGCCCGGATTCTCCAGGATGTTGCGCTGAATTACGCCCGGCAGCTGGGTGTCGTGGTAGCCTAGGCCGATGTAGTTTTTGAACAGCTTGTTCTTGCCGGCAATGCCTTTGAATTTCGCCAAAAAAGCCCGCTCCGTGAGGGCAGCGGGCAGGTTCAACTCGCGCTTGAGCCGGATGGCGGCGGGCACTGTTTCGTCGATGAGCTGCTCGACCGAGTCTACCCCGATGGTGCGGAGCATTGCGGCCACGGCTTCGGTATCCGGACCGTTGTGACGGTCGATAAATACGTCGGCGGGCTTGGTTTTCAGAATCATAAAGGGAATGGATGAGGGTGGCAAGGGAGCAGGCCCGGCAACGAGCCCAAGCAAAGGTAGCGCGAAAAGCTTTTATGGGTAAGCTCCGAAACCGGCAAAAGTTTCGGCTTTTTGCGGGGCGTAAAAGCAGCTACCAGCTACAGGGTAATTGTGCTGTTTGCGCCAGCTTTAACAAAAAATAGCACTGAAAAGAGCCGGCACCCGCGCGGTTTACAATGGGTTTATGAAAAAACAGCACAAACGCCACGGCACCTGAGAATTTGGCTGGTAGGGGACGCATACTTCCCCCAAAAAACTAGCTTTGCCCTTCCCAACCCGTTCCCACCCACTCCTAAACGTATGCCTCCCATTACTATCGGCCTCATTCGCGAAGGCAAAACTATTCCCGATAAGCGCGTGCCGCTCACGCCCAAAAAATGCGTGGAAGCCCAAAGCACCTTTGCCGGCCTTACCGTGGTGGTACAGGAAAGCCCCGTCCGTAGCTACTCCGACCAGGAATACCGCGACTTGGGTATCGAGGTCAGTGCCGATATGAGCCGGTGCGACATCCTGATGGGCGTGAAGGAAGTGCCCGTAGCCCAGCTGATTCCCAATAAAACCTACCTGTTTTTCTCCCACACCGTGAAAAAGCAACCGGCCAACCGGGAGCTGCTGCGGGCTATTCTGCAGAAGAACATTACCCTGATTGACTACGAGATGCTTACCAACGCCGACGGGGAGCGAATAGTGGCCTTTGGGCGCTACGCCGGCATCGTGGGGGCCTACAACGGGCTGCTGACCTACGGCCGCAAGCACGACCTCTACAAGCTCAAGCCAGCCTACCAGTGCGTGGACATGGATGATATGCAGGAAGAATTTTTTAAGGTCAAGAAGCTGCCGCCCATCAAGATTGCCGTAACCGGCTCGGGCCGCGTAGCCCAGGGCGCTTTGGAGGTGCTCGACCGAATGGGAATTCGGCGGGTGAGCGTGTACGACTACCTCTACCTCGATTTTGCCGAGCCCGTATACACCCAGCTCCGCAGCTCCGACTACAACGCCCGCCTTGATGGCCGGGTGTGGGATACGCCCGATTTTCACCGCAACCCGCAGCTCTACCAGAGCACGTTCGACAAGTACCTGCCCGTTACCGACCTGCTGATTGCCTGCGCCTACTGGCACCCGGCGGCCCCGCTGCTCTTCACCGAGGAGCAAACCCGGCAACCCAACTTTCGCATCAACACCATTGCCGACGTAACCTGCGACGTGAACGGGTCCATTCCCTGTACCAAGCGCAGCACCAGCATTCAGGACCCGCTGTTCGACTACAACCCCCAGACCGGCGGCCTGGAGGAGCCCTGCTCCCGGGAGGGCAACATCACGGTAATGGCCGTAGACAACCTTCCTTGCGAGCTGCCCCGCAATGCCTCCCGCGACTTCGGCCGCCAACTGCTCGACAACGTGTTTCCCCACCTGCTCAGCGACGATGCCGACGAAGTCATCGAGCGGGCTACCATCACCCGCAACGGCCAGCTTACGGAGCGCTACCAATATCTAAGCGACTACGTGGCCGATTAGCTTCGCCTTGGCCCCATGGAGTGTTACAAGAAAGGCCCGCTGTTGAGCAGCGGGCCTTTTTTGTAACTGGCAGAAAGAAATTTCTATACTCCGTTAAGTACAGGATATTTAGCCTGTACGACCATATATACGCCGTAAGCTACCAAGCCCAGGGCAACTACACCTAACACGCCCGGACCCATAGAGCCCAGTAGGTCGAAGGCGCCTTCGGTGTCGTTTACTTCTCCGGCGTTGGAGTGGCGGGCAGCCTGCACGAAAAAGTAGCCGATAATAGCCATTACGATGCCACGGGCCGTGTAGCCGATCTGACCAGTGCGGTACACAATCTGTTGCTGCTCGGCGGGCAGGCTGCTGGCATTCACGTGCTTGGCAAACTTGCCCGAATATGCCCGCCATATCTGGTAGATACCCGTGCCGATGATGATCAGCCCAATGGCGCCCACCAGCCAGGGCCCATACGACTGCTCCAGCAGTGTGGCCACCATTGACTGCTTGGTGTCACCGCCGCCACCAGCACTACTGACACTGGTGTTTTGCCAGGCTGCCTTGCCCGCATAGAAGGCCAAGGCCACGTAGAACAACCCACTGGCGGCGTAGCCAATGCGCCGGGCAATGCCTTTGGCGCCATTGCCTTTGCTCTCAGTGTCGCGCAGGGCTTGGGTAAAGCGCCAGATAACGTAGCCCGCCAGGCCGAAGGCAATTAGTCCCAGCAGCAGCCGGCCCATTGGCAAATCCTGAATTGCTTGCACGGCCTGCTGCTTGTCGGCGGTTTTGCCGCCTTGCATGCCGGTAGCGGCCAATAGGGCCAGGATGCCCATCGTGAGGTATACTACTCCTTTGGCCGCAAAGCCAAAGCGGGCCAGCGTACGGATGCCCTGGGAGGGCGAAGCATTAGGAAGAACGGAAGAAATCGAGGTCATAGTAGTAGGGAGCAGAAACCAGTGAGGCTACTGCTTACGATCCTGCTACGGTTTAGGTGCATCCGCCCTGCTTTTTACAGGTGCTGGCTGTGCCGGCCCAGTATACCGCTGGGATGAAAGCAAAGCGCGCCGCGCTGGCGGAGTGCCTGATTCTCGGGTAGGTCGAGCGTAAAAACCGGCTTGCCCTGGGCCGATGGACTTTGCAGCAGCCGGTCCAGGATGCCACCGGGAGTGACGTAGGGCACGAAGAACTGATCGGCCAGGTCGGCAATGAGCAGGTTGCGGATATCAGCCGTTTCCTGGGTTACAGTTTTTACGTCGGGCTCGAAAAGCGTGATGAACAGCAGGTTGCCGGCTTCTATTTCCCGGCCGTACTCCATTCGGATGTTGTGCTGGATACCGCGCCCAAGGGCATAAATAACCGGTTGCTGCGGACCCTGCAACAGGTAGCGAAACACGGTTTGCTCCAGCATCGAGTGAAAGCCCGACAAAATGCACTGACCCTCAGCCCGCTGCTCCAGTGCCCATAGATAGGTGGGCTGCTCGATGCTGGCTGGGTAGTTGCGGGAGCAGAAAAAGGCGGTTTTGGGCAGCTGCAGCAACTCCGCGTTGCCAAGCTTGCGTATTTCTTCCGGGGCAATCGACATACTGAACCGCAGTAGTACCAACCCGCTCTAACGGATTAGTGCTGATTGTAATTGTGAAATTACTATATATAATCGGCAATACCCAAAAAAGCCCCGTACCAACTAATGAGTGTTGATACGAGGCTTTTGAATAGTGTTGCTGTAGTCTACAAGTGGCGGTTAAACCAGCTTTTCAGGTCATCAATGGCGTGCCCCGTCTTTTCTTGCAGGCGGCCAAACCATTCGTCCTGCTTGCCTTCCTGGTAGTCTAGGTCGTCATCGGTGAGGCTACCCCATTCCTGCTTGGCTTTGCCCTTGATTTCGTTCCAGTTGCCGCGGGCCCGCAGTTCGGTTTTGTCGTCGATGTTATTGTTATTCAAGTCCATGGTTGTGGGTTTTGGTAGAAAGAACAGTCACTTGTCATACGCAACCTCAACCATGGAGTTGGAATTATTTCAATAAATTATTAATCATATAGGAGGTAAACGCCCCTGTATTCCGGCCCGAAAATCGGCAACCTGTTTAGTTGAATACAGACACTAGAATAATGGCAGTAGCCACCAAAACGGTACCCAAGCCCGTGCCGAACCCGGCGGCGGCTTTGCCCAGCTTCTGCCGCTGCGCCTGCCGACGGTAACCGCTCATGTAGTCAGGGTTTTGCAGCAGTGCCCGGTCGGAGGTGATGATATTGACCGGGCTGGGGCGGCTGGCAGCAATAACAGTTCCGACGACTAGCCCAACGGGCGCATACGCCACCGTAGCGCCGAAAGTGCCCCAGAAAGCGCCGGGCGCCCGGAAGTTTTTCCGGGCATCCAGCATGCCCATGCTACGGGCATCGGCGCCGGAAAGGCTGGGAGCCGCCGGGGCGTGCTGAATTACTTCCTTCGTGCCATTGGCGTACCGAATCAGGAAAACCTGACTGGCGGCTACGTGTAGCGTATCGGAGGCAACGGTATCGACCGGTAAGTAGCTGATATCCGCCGGCGTGATGACGAGTACCCGGGCATTGACTTCACGGCCATCAATGTGCAGAATTACGTCGTGCGGGGCCTGGGCACGGGCCGCACCCGGGAGCAGACAGATGGACAACAGCAACAGGTAGAGAAAGCGCATGGCAGAGTAGAAAGGTAGAATGAATAAATAAATGGTAGTGACCTAGTTGCGACGCGAATTAAAGCCAAGCAGCAAGCTAAGTCGCGCCCCGCCATTGCCGGGTACTACCGCAAAATTCACTGGGAAGTTGACTCCGTGGGAGCGGAAGCTGGTGCCCACAGCCAGGGCTACGCCGGCGCTAACCGGTGTCAGGTTAGGACCCAGGCCAAACTCGAAGCCCTTCGGCCCCCGGATGCCAATCAGTGCGTTCAGGCTGGGAATAAACTTGTTCTGCTCCAGGCCGGCTATCAGCGGTACTATTTCTACCAAGCCCGAGGTGCCATTGGGCAGCCGGAAAACCCGGGTTTCAAATTGCCAGCCAAACTGCGTCAGAAAAGGCTTTACGCCATATTCGCGGTCGGCCTTGGTCGCCACGCCGCCCGTAAGCACCGTGAAGCCAATGCGGGGCCCGCCTAGGTGCACGTCGTTGTAAGCCGATTCTTCGTCGCCGGGTACCAGCGGGCCGGGCGGCAGCGCGGCCGGTACTTTGCCACTGGGCAGGGTGCCCGATGCGGGCCCAAATACCTCCTTGGTCCCGTTGGCGTAGCGAATCATGAAGACGTCGGTTTTGCGCACGATAATCAGCGGGCCGTCCTGGTAATCGAAGCGCTTGTAGTGAATTTCAGTAGGGGTTATTTCCAGAACTTTCACTTGCAGCTCTTCCCCGTTTTGTTTGGTAAGGGTATCTTGGGCATAACTAGTGAGGGCCAGCAGGCAACAGGTAAGCAGGAGTAGAAGACGGCGCATTGCGGTGTGGAGTAGAGTGAAATTTTGTATCCGAAAGATGCAGCATTGACGCGGGCTGCTGCTAGCCAACTTTCTGAGCGGCAGGACTTTTTATTAGTAGCAACGAATGGGGTATATGCCTGATTATTAGATAATTTGCGGCCAGGTATTTAGACTTTCAAGAATTCTCCGCACCTTGAGTCACGACCATGGATGACTTACGGACTACTCTCGCCACTTTCTCCGCCGAAGACCGCAAGGATTTCGGCCGTTTCATTCAGCGCCAGCGCAAAAAGCAGAAGGGCCGCATGGATTCGCGCCTGTATGAGCTGCTGCTGCACCAAAAGGAATATAGCACCGAAGAGCTGGTAGCGCGCCTCTACCCCGAGGAGCCCAATACGGTGGCCTACTATGCCCTGCGCAAGCGGCTGATGCGCCATATTACCGATTTTCTGCTGCTACGCCAGCGCCAGCAAGACCCCACAGCGGCTTCCTCAGTGCGCGGACAGCTCACGCTGGCTCAGTACCTGTTTGAGGCCGGGGTGCCCCGCATGGCTTGGCTCACGCTACGCAAAGCCGAAAAGCTGGCCCAGACCAACGAGCAGTACGAGCTGCTCAACACTATCTATAACCTGCAAATAGCCCAGGCCGATAGTGAGTATGCCGACGACCTGAGCGAAATTATCCGCCGCCGCAACCTCAACAAGAAAGCCGCCGACGAGGAGGAGCGGGCCGGTATTGCCCACAGCCTCATCCGGCAGCGCCTGCGCGAGGCCCGGCAGCGGGGCCGGGCCGGCGAGTCGTTCGACGGCATTATGCAGGAAGTGCTGCGCGAGTACGATTTGCAGGAAGCCTTTGCCCGGCGGCCCTCGTTGCTCTACCGGCTTATGGCCATTGCCCGTAGCGCCATGCTGGCCCGCCGCGACTTTGCTTCCTTTACGCCCTTCGTTATCCGGTGCTACAAGCTCATGGAAAAGCGTCACGGCTTTGCCCAAGCTCACCGCTACTACCAGCTCAGCCTGCTCTACATGATTGCGCACGGCCTCTACCGTACGCGCCGCTTCCCCGAGTCTATTGCGTACCTAGAGCAGCTGCGTGCGGCCCTGTATGCCGGCCCACGCGGCCATTACGCCGATTTTGTGCCCAAGTACACCTTTCTGCTGGCGGCCAACTATGCCTTTCTGCGGCGCAACACCGAGAGTATTCAACTGCTGGAAGAGGTGCTCAAGGGGCGCGACGTGGTGCTCAACACCCGCGACCAGCTCACGGCCCGCCTAGGCCTGGGCTTCCACTATTTTGCCGAGGGCAAGTTTGCCAAAACCAACCAGGTACTTATCGGCATCGGCCGCTCCGACCGGTGGTGCGAGCAGCAGATGGGCCTGGAGTGGGTCTTCAACAAAAGCCTGGGCGAAATGCTGGTGCAGCTGGAAATGGGTAACTCCGACCTGGCGCTGAACCGGCTGCGGGCCATTGAGCGCGCCCTGCGCGAGCGGCTCGGCGACGAGGGCGGCGACTATCACTACGTGCTAAGCTACCTGGGGCTAGTGCGCGAAATCATCGACGATCCGGCGGCCCCCACCACGCCCGGCTTCCGGCAGCGCATGGAAGCCTTGCCCGACTTTTTACCTCTGGAGCGGGAAGATCTGCACGCCATGAGCTTCTACGCCTGGCTAAAGTCGCGTACCGTGTCGCGGCCCTACTACGACGTGCTGCTGGAGCTGTCGGCTACGGCTCCGGTATAAGGTAGTAGCCCACAAAAAGCACCGGGCCCGTGCTGTAGCAGCACGGGCCCGGTGGAAGAAAGGCAGTGGGGAGAAACTACTTGGTTTCCTCTACCAGCTTGTCGGCTTCTTTGTTGACTACAACGGCCGTGTCGCCTTTTTCGGGAGCCATATCGGCTTTCACCTCTTCGGCGGCGTTGTTGGTAGCCTCGGCAGCGCCATTGGCGGCCTCCTGAGTGTTATTGGCAGCGTCGGTAGCGGCGCTTTCAGCAGTTGCTTCTGCGTTGTCCTGCGTTTTCTCGGAGCACGAAGTGGTAGCAAACAGGGCGAAAGAAGCGGCAACGAACAGGGCTTTGAACGACATTTTCATGGCTAAGATGGAATGAATTAGAGTTTTAGGTTGGCTTTTATACGATGCTTCGTCAAAAGTAACCCGCCGGCGGGGCAGAAATTACCCGAAAACCCGGGCCGGCTATTAGTCGTAGCGCAAGCTCTTCACCTTTATATTCCCGTAGTTTTGTTGGTTCCGGCTTTTGTTTTTCGCGCCTTGCTGCTGTGCAGCCTGGCAATGGCCGTGCCCGCGCTGGGGCAAAGCGCGGCGGCTAACGACGGATTTTTGCGCCGGGATGGTACTATGTACGTCATCCGTAACGGTGTGAAGCGCCCCATGACCCGCGACGCGCACCTACCCAACGGCCGCATCATCACCCGCGACGGTTTCGTAGTAGCGCGCGACGGGCACCGCACCGAGCTGGCCGAAGGCAAAGGCTGCGACCTGGCGGGTAGCAGCGTAGCCGTAGCTACCGGCGCGGGCGGGCAACTGGTGCTGGCTGCCGCGCCCCGTTCCCAGGCCGCCGGGGCAGTTCTGGCACTGCCGGCCGGTATGCATCTGCGTCAGCTATTCGGTCCCGGCAAGCAACGGGGCTGGGGCCACTACAAGAAAGGAAAGCACGGCAAAGGCAAGAAGCGCAAGCACGACGACTAGCTCGCTGGCCGCTCTACTCTATCGGGTCACCATCTCGGTCGATAGTAAAAGTGCGGCCGTTTTGCGTCACCTGGGCCCGGCCGTCCACGAAATCGGTAGCATTGGTGTAGCGGCCGAATGGCTTGGTAATGGGTTCGGCGTCAGTCAGGTAGTTTTTGCTGATGAAGGTGTACCCATCGGTCAGCCGCACACGAGCCAGGCCGTCGTGGAAGGAGTAGGCTTCCCGAAACAGCGCTGGGGTTTTAGCTGGCGCTTCGGGGCCGGTGATATAAAACCAGCCCCGGTAGTCGAGCACAGCCGCGTAGCCTTCCGCAAAGTCCAGGGCGTTGTAGTAATAGTGGTCGAATTCCTGCCCATCTTCGTCGATGAAGGTATAGGTGTCGCCGACCCGCACGCGGGCGTAACTGCCGCTGTAGGGGTTCAGCGCATCGTAAGTGGGCGGCAGTATTTCCTGGCCCGCCTCATCGATAAAGCCAAACGCGCCGCCTTGCTCCACCACTGCCCGGTCGTCGTGAAAGTCGCCGATGGCCGAATAGCGGGCCGGCACCACTGTGTCGCCATCGGCTTCCAGCAGGCCCCATTTGCCATTCTGCTCGAAGCGGGTGGGCGGCCCGGCCATCAGGGACCTCACACCGCCCACGACCAGTGCCACGGCCAACACGCCGGTGCCCAAGGCTGCCAGGCGCGGCAACCGGCGCCGCCACGCCCGCAGCTGCCGGAAGCCGGACCGAGCCACCGGGCGCTGCAGCACCAGCGCCGTAGTGGTGGCCGTGCCAGCGGGCGGCGTTTCCAACGGCGCTGTTCTTGTTTCCGTCGGTGCGCCGGCCGCAGTTTGCTGGAGGCGCTGCATCAACTCCTCCAGCTGCTGAATCTTGGCATCCAACTCCCGGTTACGTGCTTCCGATTCGGCCCGCGACGCGGCAATAGCGGCATCCAAGGCTTCTTTTTCGCGACTTTCTACGGCGAGGCGCTCTTGCAGCACAGTGGCTTCGGGAGCCACCGGTGGGGCGGCGGCCAGCTGCTGGCGTAGCTGCGCAATACTTTTCTCCCGCTCGGCCTCACGGGTTTCCATAGCCCGGATCTGGGCGGCCAGCTCGGCCTGCATGGTGGCCTGCCGCTGTTCCAGCTCCCGCTTTTCCTGGTTGCGGGCGGCCAGCGCGGTTTCGGCGTAGCCATACGGGGCGCTGTCGAGGTCATCTACGTCTTCGGCCCCCAGCCACCGCCAGAGCTGGGCTGCCTTCTGCTGGAAAAAACCGTTGGCGGTACCAACAGTAGGATTCGGCCCGACCGGCTCCGGTTCGGGCTCGTCAGCTTCAGTTGGTACTTCGGGCGCGGGCAGGTTGGCGGTCAGATCCGTGAAGAGGTGCTGCAGGTCAGCTTCGCTCAGGTCTATTTCGGGCGTGGCCAGCTGGGCCAGGCGCCGCGTAAAACGGCTGGGGTCGGCCAGCAGCTGAAAGGTGTTGGCGGCGGGTACGGCGCTCATCCGCTCCTCTACTTCCGGCCCAAATGCCACCGGCTCGCCAAACAACAGCAGCCCGGTGATGAAATTTAGATTGGCCTGTCCGGCCGCCAGGTGGCTGGTCAGCAACCGACTCAGCGCGGCTTTCTGCTGGATAAACTGCTGAAACGGATTGTCGGCGTCGGCGGTGCCAATGAGGGGGCGGCCGTCGAGCTGCCAGGCCGCATGGGCAAAGTCGCGGATGGTGAGCCGGCCGCCCCGGGGCTCAAGCAGCAGCACCGTAATCAGGTGGGGGCGCAGCACCACCGCGTCCAGCACCTCTTCATCCGACATCCGCCAATTGGCCAATAGCAGGGTAGGAGGGCCGGCTATTTCGGCGCTTAAAGCGGCCCGAACTGCCTCAAATTGCTCCTGTCGGGCAGTATCGGTGAAGGGCGACAGAACGGAAACCTGGAGCATACGGGAGAAAGTGGTATATTATGGTTGAGCTGGCAGATACGGGCGGTGTGTACGTAAGCAGGCGGGCTTTGGAGACTTAACTTTTCTTGAAGTAAGGCAGTATAGCAACTAACTTCTTTCGATTTTTTCCGCCCCAATCATGGACTCAACCGCGCCCACGCCCCAAAACAATCCAGCTCCTACCGTACCGCTGGACGTAACCGACCAGCAAAATACTGCGCTGCTCGATGATACCCTTTCCCTGCTTAACAACGGCGTGCCGGAAAAAGCCGACCAGCGCGGCCTGGGCGAGATAGAGCGGTGGGAAGAGGTGCTGCGGGCCTCAGAGCGGCCCGGTCTGGCCAAGATAATCCAAGAGCTAGCCACCCTGCGTGAGCAGCTCGGGACTCCTGATACCGCCGCCCACGACATTGCCGAAACGCTGGCCACGCTCGGGGCCGAGACGGTGAAGGTAGCCGACGAAACCTCCGACGACTACAGCGCCCCGCTTACGCACCTGGGCAAGCTGCTCATCAAAATGGGTTCTTCGCTTTCCCGCTAGTTCAGGATTGCTCCCCAACCAAAAGCCTCCGCCAAACACTGGCGGAGGCTTTTGGTTTTAAGGCACGCTGCCGGGGCATCGGCCGGTGTTGGTGCCGAATTCTGACCTCGGGCGGCGTACTTTTGCGCCTTCATTTCCTTTTGTGCCGCTTATGCCTGCTACCCCGCCCGACCTCACGCTCTACGACCCATTCACGGGCATGCGCTTTGCCCAGCACTGCTTCCTGTGTGGCACGCCTACGCCCCAAGCCTCCGATTCGGTCTTGGTGTTCGACCAGTGGCTGCTGAGCCGCTACCAGCTGGCCGGGCTGCAGATCAAATTGCTCGATCAGAGCGTGCTGGCCTACAAAGACTTGCGAATGCCGTGCTGCCCAACTTGCAAGCACAACCATGTGGAGCCGCTGGAGCACACGGTAGCGGCGGCCGTGCAGGCCGGCCCTACCGCCTTGAGGACTCTCGACGAGAAAACCCTGTTTCTGTGGCTGGGTAAGATGTTCTACGGTGTAATGCTGCTTGAGCTGCTCAACGAACTGGACCCACTGGCCAAACCGTTGTACCCATTGGCCGAGAACACCCAGCTACTCCGCAAGCTGCAGTGTTTTTTCGAAGTATTTCAAGCCCTCCGCATTCCTATCGAGTACGAGGATTTCACGCCGGCCTCGATTTTCATCCTGGAAACGGCTGCGCCGGAAGACACGATGCCCTTCGAATACGACGATGACCTGAGCACCATGACCTTCAGCATTAAGCTGGACGAAACGGTGCTGGTGAGCTGTCTGATCGACAATGGCCTACTGCGGCAGGCCATGGGCCGCGTGTACCGCGACGCACAACGGCCACTGCACCCGATTCAGGTAGCCGAGTTCAAAGCTCGCGTGTACTACGGCGCTTACCTGCTGAATGTGGTGCCCGACTACTACCCGCGCCCCGTGCAGCCCGGCGACACGCACTTGGTATTCGACACGCTGATTGACGATGTGACACGCGAAATCTTCAACCCGTGGGAAAATTCGGGCTACGCACAGTCGTTGCAGGAAATGTGGAAGCGTTGGCAGATTCCGGTTACGGAAATTATGCGCGACCCGCAGCAGCCGCTGAGCTATTTGTACGATGCTGATGGTCAGCCCCGGACGATGGAAACGTGGGCAGGAATAGCTGGTCAGCCTACGTAGGGCAAAGGAAAATAAAACTGCTGTTACGAGTTGGAAAGGGTGAAATCTAGCTGGCGTGCCACTCAGGCTCGATCTTGCTGATTTTCACGTTTTTCCACATCTCGTTGAGGTGTTCTGACTTGGCCGCCAGAATATCCATGCAGTGACGGTGCCGACGGTTCATTGTGTCGTGAATGATGTAGTTGCCGTCGAGCTTGGGTGAAATACCGGTCACCCGAACTGAGTCGCCGAATTCAAAGTCGCCGCCCCAACGCTTCAGCAGGTCGCGGGAAAGGGCCATCCACCGCATTTTGCTGGAATGCCGGCGGGGAATCCGGGAGTTGTCGGCCGTAACGAAGGGCTCGGAATCGGTTTGCCGGGCATCGGCTTCGTATATCGTAGCCGTAACGGTATAGGTGGGTAGGCGGCGGGGTAAGCGCTTAACTACCAGCGGAGCAGAAACGAAAGCCACCGTGCGTGGGCTCAGATGGGCAACGGTAGAAGGGAGGGCTGCGGAGAACATAGGCCGCGCGGGAAACAGCAGAGTAAGTAGGACTAGCGCAATAGACATGACGTTTGGGTTCGTGGACTCTTCTTCAGACCCGAAGAGTATGGGTTGCCCCGGTGAGGGGCGGGCAAGATGGGGTTAACTCCCTAGCGGGGTAAAAAGTTGCTGCCAGGGCAAATGAGTTGCGGAGGGGGATGATAAAGATAGACGAAAATTATAATAAATATTACTAAAGACATAATTATGCTGGCATTTGGATACATTGTTGGCAAAAAGCTGCCGTCGCCCGGGAGAAATCAGGAACCCGCCGGAAATGGAGTCGTAAGAAAAAGGCGCAGCTTCTACCCGCGTCGCTCTTTCTACTCTACCAAAACGCCTGCTATGTTTACCTCCATCTCCCGCTCGGCGGCCCCGCATCTACCCGCCTGCAGCTTGGCGCTGCTACTCACTACACTGGCCGCCTGCTCGTCGCCCGACAAGCCCCGGGACGCCGCCGCTACCACTGATTCGGACGCTGCTGCTACGGAAGCGCCGGCCAATTCTCCGCTGCAGGTAGTGGCTGAGTTTCGGGAGCCCCAGATTGTGGGCGTGGCCGTGCTGCCCGACGGCCGCGTGTTCGGCGACTTTCCCCGCTGGGACAATAACCCGGTAGCGCCTATTGCTGAAATCGGTACCGACGGCTCTGTGAAGCCCTACCCCGATGCCAACTGGTGCACCTGGAATGAAACAGTGAAAAACGAGCCGCAGAAGCACTGGATATGCCCCCAGAGCGTGCACGCCGATAAAACCGGTATGCTCTGGGTGCTCGACCCAGCCTCGCCCGGCCTGAAAGGCACCGTACCCGGCGGCCCCAAGCTGGTCAAAATTGACCCCAAGACAAATGCGGTGGTGCAAAACATTAGCATCCCGGAAAGTGTGGCCCCGCGCAAGTCTTACCTCAACGACGTGCGCATCGACACCCAGAACAGCTACGCCTACATCACCGAATCGGGAGTGGGTAGCTTGGTGGTCGTGGATCTGAAATCGGGTAAAGCGCGCCGGCTGCTGGCCACACACCCGTCGATGATGGGCGACACGACGCTCAATATCAAAGCTGATGGTCACGAAATGATTGACGCCACCGGCAAAAGGGCCCGTTTCAGCGCCGACGGCATTGCTCTGAGCCAGGATCTGCAGTACCTCTATTGGAAACCTCTGACCAGCTACAAGCTCTACCGGATCAAAACGGAGGCCCTCCGCAACCCGGCCTTGGTGGATGCGCAACTGGCTGCGCAAATCGAGGATCTGGGCAAAGTGCCCGCCTGCGACGGTATGGAAATCGACGCGACCGGCAACTTGTATATGACCACCTTCGAAGACCATTCTATCAAGCGGCGTACCCCCGATGGCAAAATTGAGCCCGTAGTGCAGGACGCCCGCCTGCAGTGGCCCGACACGTTTGCCTTCACGGCTGACGGCACGATGTACGTGACGGCTTCGGCCATTCACAAAACCCCGACCTGGAACAAAGGTGTGGGCAAGCAGGATCAACCATACCGTATTTTTAAAATGGCCTTGCCTAAATAGCTTGCAAGCTCAGGTGCAAGGCTTTCCGAATCTACAGGAAAGCTTTGCGCCTTATTTTGAATAGATTGGACGGCACCTAAACAAGAAAAGAATGGTTGCAAAAATAAGCTTTTGAAAAAGAGGCATATTCGTGTAACCGAATTTAGGTTTTCGCCTTACCGCAGCGCGTAATACATTTACGCCACTTCACTTAGCTCCTCGCCCACATGGACGCTTACTCCTATATCGCCAACGCCCACGGCGACTACATCGACCAGCTCTATAAAGCCTATCAGGCCGACCCTGAGTCGGTAGACTTCGGCTGGCGCAAATTCTTCGAAGGTTTCGACTTCTCGCAGCAGTACGCTGGCGAGGGCGAAACCCAGGTCGTTGGTTCGGGTGTGCTCAGCACCTTGGCCTCTACCGATAGCGCCGGCCAGATCCGGGCCGTCGATACTGTGTCGGCCGACAAGGAAACGCAGGTCAGCAACCTGATTCACGCCTACCGCAGCCGCGGCCACCTGCGCGCCAAGACCAATCCGGTACGGGAACGGAAAGACCGCAAGGCCCGCCTCGATATTGCTGATTTTGGCCTTGGCGAGGCTGATCTGGATACCACATTCAAGAATGGGGAAGCTATTGGCCTGGGTACCGGCGCCAAGTTGCGCGACATTATTGCCGCCCTGGACAAGATTTATACCCGCAGCATTGGCTTCGAGTATATGTATATCCGCGACCCGCAGGTTCTGGACTGGTTCCGGGCCAAGGTGGAGAAAGATTCGTTGGCCTTCAACCCCGGCGTGGAGTACAAAAAGCGCATTCTTAAGAAGCTCAACGAGGCCGTAGTCTTTGAGAACTTCCTGCACACCAAATTTCTGGGACAGAAGCGCTTCTCACTGGAAGGCGGCGAAACCACCATTCCGGCTCTCGACGCCATCATCAACAAGGCCTCCGAGTTGGGTGTGCACGAGGTGATGATTGGCATGGCCCACCGCGGCCGCCTGAACGTGCTGGCCAACATAATGGGCAAGACCTACGAGCAGATATTCTCGGAATTTGAGGGCACGGCCGTACCGGATTTGACGATGGGCGACGGCGACGTGAAATACCACATGGGCTACAGCTCGGAGGTAGAAACCGAAGCCGGTCAGAAAGTAAACCTGAAGCTGGCGCCCAACCCCTCGCACCTCGAAGCGGTAAACCCCGTGGTAGAAGGCTTCGTGCGGGCCAAGATTGAACACCAGTACGGCAATGACTACCACCAGATTCTGCCCATCCTGATTCACGGCGACGCGGCGCTAGCCGGCCAGGGCATCGGCTACGAGCTGACGCAGATGTCGCAGCTGGAAGGTTATAAAACCGGCGGCACCATTCACTTCGTGATTAACAACCAGGTTGGTTTCACCACCGACTTTGAGGATGCCCGCTCGTCTATCTACAGCACCGATCTGGCCAAGATTATCGATGCGCCGGTGCTGCACGTGAATGGCGACGACCCTGAGGCCGTGGTATTTGCCGTGCGCCTGGCTACCGAGTACCGCCAGCAGTTCCACGCCGATATCTTCATTGATATGGTGTGCTACCGCCGACACGGCCACAACGAGTCGGATGAGCCCAAGTTTACCCAGCCCACGCTCTACAACATCATCAGCAAGCACCAAAACCCGCGCGAAGTGTACAACGCGACGCTGGTGCAGCGCGGCGACGTAGATGCTGAGCTGGCCGCCCAGATGGACAAGGAGTTCCGTGAAACTCTGCAGGCCCGCCTGGATATGGTGAAGCAGAAGCCGCTGCCGTATAATTATCAGGCCCTAGAAAATGAGTGGCGCAGCCTGCGCCGCTCCAAGCCCGAGGACTTCGACCAGTCGCCCGAAACTGGTATTAGCGAGGAAGTGGTAGCCAAAGTAGGCAAGGCCCTGACCACGCTGCCCGAAGGCTTCCGCCCGCTCAAGCAGATTGAAAAGCTGATTGAGGAGCGCAAAAAGATGTTCTTCGATACCCGCGTGCTGAACTGGGCCGCCGGTGAGTTGCTGGCCTACGGCTCGTTGCTGACCGAAAAGCACATCGTGCGCGTCAGCGGGCAGGATGTACAGCGTGGTACCTTCTCGCACCGCCACGCGGTGCTGCACGACGCCGAAACCTCGGCGCCCTACAACTCGCTCAACTACATTGGCGAAGGCCAGGAGAAGCTGAGCATCTACAATTCGCTCTTGAGCGAGTACGCGGTGCTGGGCTTTGAATTCGGCTACGCCATGGCCAACCCTACGGCCCTGGTTATCTGGGAAGCTCAGTTCGGCGACTTCGCCAATGGCGCCCAGACCATGATTGACCAGTTCATTGTATCGTCGGAAAGCAAGTGGCAGCGTATGAACGGCGTGGTGCTACAACTGCCCCACGGCTACGAAGGCCAGGGCCCGGAGCACTCCAACGCCCGTCCCGAGCGGTTTTTGCAGCTGGCAGCCGAGCATAACATCATTGTGGCCAACATGACCACGCCGGCCAACTTCTTCCACGCCCTGCGCCGGCAGCTAACCTGGAGTTTCCGCAAGCCCTTGGTAGTGATGTCGCCCAAGTCGATGCTGCGTCACCCGTTGTGCGTCTCGCCGGTGGAGGAGTTTACTTCCGGCTCGTTCCGCGAGGTGCTCGGCGACACGTATGCCGACGCCAAAAAGGTGAAGCGCGTGCTGCTGTGCTCAGGCAAAGTCTATTTCGACTTGTTGGAAGAGCAGCGCACTTCGAGCCGCACCGACGTGGCCATCGTGCGCCTGGAGCAGCTGCACCCCTTCCCTAAAAAGCAGCTCGACGCTGAGTTGGCCAAATACCCCAAAGCCAAGCTGTACTGGGTGCAGGAAGAGCCGGAAAACATGGGCTACTGGAACTACCTGCTGCGCTTTATGCGCCGCGAGTTGGAAGACGTGGTAGCCCGCAAGCCTTCGGCCTCGCCCGCTACCGGCTACAATAAGGTGCACGTAAAGGAGCAGAAGGAGCTGATTGGCCGTGCCTTCGACAAGCCCAAGGAAGCGGTGGCCGATGCCAACATCAAAGGCACCGTGGAAGTCGCCAAGAAAGCCGACTAACCGTAGCGCAAACTGGCCGCCGCTGCTTAGCTTGCAGGGCGGCCAGCTTGCCAATACCACGCACGGCGCGGCCATTACAGCTGCCCGGTGCGGCGCGAGGCCAGTGCTTTGCGCGACACTCTCACCCGAAACCCTTCTAACTCCCTCCCTATGGGTCTGGAAATTAAAATTCCCGCTGTCGGCGAGTCTATCACCGAGGTTACTATTGCTAAATGGCTGAAACAGGACGGCGACACGGTAAAGCGTGACGAAGTTATTGCCGAGCTCGAATCGGACAAAGCCACGTTTGAACTGCCCGCCGAAACCGACGGTGTGCTCAAAATCCAGGTGGCCGAGGGCGAAACTATCGGCATCGGAACCGTTATTGCCAGCATCAACGGTGACAGTTCTGCTGCTCCGGCTGCACAGCCACAAGCCGCCGCACCGGCCGCTGCCCCCGCGGCTCCGGCCGCCGACCCGATAAGCAAAGGCGAAGAAAACCCTAAAGCCAGTGACCAGGCCGGCTACGGTGGTAAGCCGGAAGGTGGTGCGGCTGCTCCCGTCGCCGAATCTGCGGCCCCGGCCGCTTCGGCCGGTGGTGCTACCGTCGAAATGAAGATTCCGTCGGTAGGCGAGTCCATTACGGAAGTAACCGTGGCTAAGTGGCTGAAGCCCGACGGGGCACAGGTAGAGCGCGACGAAGTTATTGCCGAGCTCGAATCAGATAAGGCTACGTTTGAGCTGCCTGCCGAAGGCGCCGGCACGCTGCGCCACGCCGTGAAGGAAGGCGAAACTATCGGTATCGGAACCGTTATTGCCCGCATCGAAGGTGGTAGCGGCGCTGCTGCTCCAGCTCCGGCCGCTGCTCCCGCCGCCACCCAGGCTGCCCCCGCTGCTACTGCTCCGGCTTCGGCCAGCACTTCCAGCTATGCTACCGGTACGCCTTCACCGGCGGCTGGTAAGATTCTGGGTGAGAAAGGTATTGCCGCTGGTGATGTGCAGGGTTCGGGCCGGGATGGACGCATTACCAAGGAAGACGCCCTGAACGCTCAGGCTCGTCCGGCTGCCCCAGCCGCACCGGCTGCTGCACCAGCTTCGGCTGCCCCGGCTGCCAAACTCGCTGCCGCCGCGCCAGCCACCAGTGGTAACCGCAACCAGCGCAAGGAGCGCATGAGCAACCTGCGCAAGACCGTTGCCCGCCGCCTGGTGTCGGTGAAAAACGAGACGGCCATGCTCACCACCTTCAACGAGGTGAACATGCAGCCTATCATGGACCTGCGCAACAAGTTCAAGGACAAGTTCAAGGAGAAAAACGGGGTGGGCCTGGGCTTCATGTCTTTCTTCACCAAGGCCGTGTGCGTGGCCCTGAAAGAGTGGCCCGCCGTGAATGCCCAGATCGACGGGGACAGCATCGTATACAACGATTTCTGTGACATCAGCATCGCCGTTTCAGCCCCGAAAGGCTTGGTGGTGCCCATCATTCGCAACGCGGAAGAGCTGTCATTCGAAGGCATCGAGAAGGAAGTAGTGCGGCTGGCTACGCTGGCCCGCGACAACAAGCTCACCATCGAGCAGATGACCGGCGGCACGTTCACCATCACCAATGGGGGCGTATTTGGCTCCATGATGAGCACCCCGATTATCAACGCGCCACAGTCGGCCATTCTCGGGATGCACAACATCATTCAGCGCCCCGTGGCCGAAAACGGTCAGGTCGTGATTCGCCCGATGATGTACTTGGCCCTGAGCTACGACCACCGCATTATCGACGGCCGCGAGTCGGTGTCGTTCCTGGTGCGCGTGAAAGAATTGCTCGAAGACCCGACGCGCCTGCTGCTGGGCGTGTAATTGGTAGTACCTATTAACCTTGTAAAAGGGCGGCCCAGACTTCTGAGCCGCCCTTTTTTGTGCCCATTCGGTTTCAACCTAAACAAAATCAAGTAGTTTGCATCAACTGCCCTTAAGGCAGCTAACCCGTAGAAATAATGGAAGACACGACTACGAAGATTGCCATTCTGGGCAGCGGCAACATCGGCATTGCCCTGGCCAAAGGGCTGGTAAAGGCCAGCATGGCCACGCCCGATGCCATTACTCTAACCCGCCGCAACGCTGCCGCACTGGCACCCCTGGCCCAGGCCGGCTACCACACCACTACCGACAACCTGGCCGCCGTAGACCAGGCCGACATTATTGTGCTGGCCGTGCTGCCCCAGCAGCTCAATAAGTTGCTGGAAAGCATTAAAAGCGCCATTAACCCCGACAAGCACCTGCTGATTTCGGTGATTTCCGGGGTGAGTTGCCAGGACATTCGCACCCAGGCCGGGGCGGCCGTGCGCGTGGTGCGGGCCATGCCCAACACGGCTATCGGCATCGGCCAGTCGATGACCTGCATTGCCAGCGACCAGGAAGTGGAGAATGATATTGCGTTGGTAGAAAAGCTGTTCGACACCGTGGGTATGACCGTGCGCATCAACGAGGAGCTGATGACTTCGGCCACAGCTTTGTGCGCCTGCGGGGTAGCCTTCTTTCTGCGCGCCATCCGGGCAGCTTCGCAAGGCGGCACCGAAATCGGCTTTCATGCTCACGATGCGCTGAAAATGGCGGCCCAAACGGCCAAAGGCGCTGCTGACTTGCTGTTGCAACTGGCCTCGCACCCCGAGCAGGAAATTGATAAAGTTACCTCGCCGAAGGGCTGCACCATTGCCGGCCTCAATGAAATGGAACACCACGGCTTCAGTTCAGCCATGATTAAGGGCATTAAGCTCTCGGCCGACAAGGCCGGCAAACTCTACAAGGACGAATAGAGGCCTGCTTGCCTTCGGGTTCCATCCGGCTTTATCAGCCAAAAAAAGCCCCGTACTGGTGAAGTACGGGGCTTTTTTCAGGACTGTCGCTTCAAAACTGTGTGGAAGGGCGAAGCACAGCGGGGTGGTGAATGAAAGGAGTAATGCGGGTCGTGGAAAGGAAAGGGTGGGAAAGGAGTAGTGCGGGTGGGAGTTATCTAGGGTCGTCTAATCGACGGGCAATTCGCGGGTACGGGTCAGGCTGAGGCGGGTGGCCATCTGGCGGGCCAGCTTTTTGGCTTCTTCGGCTTTGGAGCCGGCAAAGCACTCTTCCACGGCCGAAGAAAATAGCGTAACCCAGTGCTCAATGTGCGGGCCGCTGGTGGGCATGGCCAGCTGCTCGGGCAGTGGCTCACCTTCCTGAGCCCCCTGGCCCAGCAGGGTGCTGCTCCAGTAGCGGTATTGGGTGGTGAGGTAGTGGGGCCAGTGGATGCGGGCTGCTGCGCCGAAGCGTGCTCCCAATAAGGTGTCATTGGTGGCTTTGTGGCACAGCGTGTCAACAAGCGTCTTGATGTCGCCTTCGGTTCTGATGTCGGGGAGAATAGCAGATGGTTTCATGAGCAGCGGCTAAGCGAGTGGAGTACCAGATACGCAGCGAATTTACGCAGGTTTCATCAATTTCGCTCTATGTGGTATGTATATTTGTATAAAAAGTATGAATTATGGTGTGGAAAATCGTTTGCACAGGCTGTAGAGTCAATTTATTTATTTTTTGACGTGCTGTATTTAGCGGTCAAGCTTGCTTGGTTCAATCGGCTCAGCCTTCTGCCGGCCGCCCAACACTACAAGCACCACAGCCGCTACAATAAGCGCCGCCCCGCCCAGCATGCCGATGGTGAGCTGCTCGCCGGCAAAGGCCCAGCCCAGCAGCACAGCTACCACCGGGTTGACGAAGGCATACGTGCCAGCTAGGGCGGGCTCTACGGCCCGCAGCAGCCAGATGTAAGCCGAAAAAGCCACGATGGACCCAAGCGTAACCAGGTACGCATAGGCCAGCCACGACTTGGTCGTAACGGCCGCCAGCTCGAAGTCGGCCGCTTCGCCCCGCACCAGGCCGATGATAAGCATAGCCAGGCCGCCGCAGATCATCTGCATGCCGCCGGCCAGGAAAGGGGAGGAGGCCGCCTGCTTTTTCTTGGAGTACAATGAGCCAATGGCCCACACCAGCGCCGCTACCAGCACCAGCGTAATGCCGGTGGCCTCGTGGCCCGGAATAGCCACATGACTTGCGCCCGGGGTACGGGCCAGCAGATACACCCCCACCAGCCCCAGCACCAGGCCCAGTGCCACCCAGGGCGTGGGCCGGGCCGCCACGCCGCTGGCCCAGCCCAGCAGGGCCAGAAACATGGGCACCGTAGCCACCAGCAGCGACGCCATGCCCGAGGGAACGTACTGCTCGCCGAGCGTGACGCCACCGTTGCCGAACGTGAGCAGGCAGATACCGATGATGACGGCCGTAGCCCAGCCCTGCCGCGTGGGTGCTGCTTCGCCCCGCAGCCGCATGAACGTATAGAGAATGAGACCCGCCAGCAGGTAGCGCGAGCCGGCCATAAGCAGGGGCGGAATACTGTCGATGGCAAACCGGATGCCCAGGTAGGTAGAACCCCAGATAATGTAGACGATGGCAAAGGCACCCAGGATGGCGGCGCGGGAGGGAGTGGCAGTTGGCATAAGCAAAGAATTGTAGCCGTAAACCTACGGGAAACTGCGCCGGACGGCCACCCGAAACTTGCGGTAGCCTACCTTCGCCGGGCCAACCCTGGCCGTAGTGCGAACTACACCCAAAGGTCAGCGCAGCTAAAGTTCGGGCTACGGCCCGGGCTGCTGGCAACTTCCGGCTCGCGTCGGAGTCTGTTATACCGCTCAATCTTCCGTTTCTATGCTTCGTACCTTACTCTTCCTGGCTGCATTTCTCGGCCTGAGTCAGACTGCCTCGGCCCAGCTGCTGCAGGCCAAGCTCGGCGCTTCCCGCGCCGATTCTTTGCGCGGCACTCTCACGCCGCTGCGCACCTGCTACGATATCAACTACTACCACCTCGACGTGACGCTCAACATTGAGAACCGCTCCCTCAGCGGCTCCAACCTGTTCCGCTTCACGGCCACTCAGGATTTCACGCGTCTGCAGTTCGATTTGTTTGCCAACCTGACGGTGGAGAAAGTGGTGCACAAAGACCAGAATCTGCCCTTCACCCGCGAGGCCAATGCCGTGTTCGTCACTTTTGCCCAGCCGATCCGCAAAGGCAGCCGTGACGAATTCACCGTCTTTTATTCCGGCAAGCCCCGGGTGGCCGAGCGCGCGCCCTGGGACGGCGGCCTGGTATTCACCAAAGACGCTAACGGCAAGCCCTGGGTAGCCACGGCCTGCCAGGGCCTGGGCGCCAGCGTGTGGTGGCCCACCAAAGACCACCAGGCCGACGAAGTGGACTCGATGCTCATCAGCGTGACGGTGCCGCAGGGGCTCAAGGATGTGTCGAACGGGCGGCTGCGCAAAACCACCAAGCTCAAAGGCGGAGCCACGCGCTTCGACTGGGCCGTGCGCAACCCCATCAACAACTACGACGTGGCCCTGAACGTGGGCGACTACACCAGCTTCGTGGACAGCTACACCGGCGAAAAGGGCAAGCTGACGCTGGAATACTGGGTGCTGCAGGAAAACCTGGCCAAGGCCAAAACGCACTTCGCGGCCAATGTGAAGCCCATGCTCAAGTCCTTGGAGCACTGGTTTGGGCCCTACCCGTTTTATGAGGACGGCTACAAGCTGGTGGATGCGCCCCACCTGGGCATGGAGCACCAGAGCGCCGTGGCCTACGGCAACAAGTACCAGAACGGCTATCTGGGCCAGGACCGCTCGGCCACCGGCTGGGGCATGAAGTGGGACTTTATCATCATCCACGAAAGTGGCCACGAGTGGTTTGGCAACAACATTACCAGCAAGGACATTGCCGATATGTGGATCCACGAGGCCTTCACGACGTACTCCGAGGCCCTGTTCACCGAAAGCCAGTTTGGCAAAGCCGCCGCCCAGCAGTACATCCACGGGCAGCGGCGCAACATCCAGAACGACGGGGCCATCATCGGGCCCTACGGCGTGAATCAGGAAGGCTCGGGGGATATGTACGACAAGGGCAGCAACCTGCTCAACATGGTGCGCATCATCATCAATGACGACGAGAAGTGGCGCCAGATTCTGCGGGGTCTGGGCAAGCACTTCTACCACCAGACCGTGACGACCGACCAAATTATCGGCTACATCAACCAGCACAGCGGCAAAAACCTGACGAAGGTGTTCGACCAGTATCTGCGCCACCCCAGCATCCCGACCCTGGAAATTCGCCAGGAGGAAGGCCAGCTGCTGGTGCGCTGGGTAGCTAATGTGCCCGACTTCGACATGCCGGTTCGGGTGCGCGTGAAGGGTGGACAGTACGGCTTCATCCAGCCCGGCACCCGCTTTCAGCCCGTGGAAATACCCGGCGCGACGAAAGACAACCTCGAAGTCGACACGTTCAACTATTACATCGGGGTATTAGTGGATTAGGATATACGGGTAGTGGCGGGGCGAATGAAGTGGTATCATTGCCCCGCATTTCATTTGTATTCCTGCATGGTAAGAGCTACTCTATTTGTTATTCTGTGCTTCTGCACGTCTATTGCCCAGGCGGCGTCCGGTTTTGCCGACCTTCGGCAAGGCTCCCACGGCGTGGGCTTCCGCGTGGTGCAGCAATACGATTATGCGCGGGCTTACAAAGGCCGCACCGATGCCGTAACGGGAAAACCAACGACCGGCGAGCTGGCCCGCCCCATCCAAACCCTGGTGTGGTACCCGGCCCCGAAAGGCGGTACTCCCCTGCGGTATGCCGATTACCTGCGCACCGAAGCCACCGACGAAAACTTCACCCGCACCGATGCGGAAGCCGCTGCCTTCCTGGCCGACAAGCTGCAGTGGGCCGCCGCTCAAGTAGGCCCGAAACAAGCTCAGCAGCTCTTTGATCAGCGCATGTGGGCCGTGCGCAATGCCCCGGCCGCGGCGGGCAAGTTTCCGGTGGTGATTTATGCCGCCGGCGGCGGCGGCACGGCCCACGAAGCCGCCGACCTGTGCGAATACCTCGCCAGCCACGGCTACGTAGTGCTGGCCAGCCGCAGCCTGGGCACGCGTACCAAGGACATGAACTTCGATGCCGAAGGGCTGGACACGCAGGCTCGTGATATCCAATTCCTGCTCTCATACGCCCACACCCTGCCCCAGGCGGATATGGCCCATGTGGCCGCCGCCGGCTGGAGCTGGGGCGGCCTGGCCAATGCCCTGGCGGCCACGCAAGACACGCGTATTGGCGCCATCGTCAGCTTTGATGGTACCAAAGCCCAGGAGGACACCAAGCCCGTATCCCGCGTGCGTCTGACCGTACCGTGGCTGTACGTGCAGCGCCGCTCCGAATCGGTGCGCGAGCTTAGTGCCAAAGGGATGGAAACGACGGGGATTCTGCTGAACGAAGCCAAGTACTCGGACCTCTACCACGTGGTCATGAACCCGATGGAGCACAGCGACTTTTCCACCATCGGGCTGCGCTTTGCTGCCCCGGCGCACTTCACGGAGTATTCCCGGGCCGAAGTGGAAGCGGCCTACCACTGGACCGGCCGCTACACCCTCGAGTTTCTCAACGCCCAGCTGAAAGGCGACGCCACCGGCCAGCAGTTCCTGGGCCGCACGCCCACCCAGAACGGCGTACCGGCCCATATGGCTCGCCTCTACCACCTGCCCGCCCGAACTGGCCCCTTGCCCACGCAGGCCGGCTTCGCGGCGGCCCTGGCCCGGGACGGCTTCGGCCAGGCCCTGGAAATCTACCGACAAATGCAGCAGCAGGAGCCCACGTTTGTGTTGTCGGAAGGCACGCTGAATACCTGGGGCTATCAGCTCCTGCGCGAGGCCCACGACCTGCCCGCCGCCCGAGCCATCTTCGCCCTTGGCACGGAGCTCTATCCCAACGACGCCAACCTGTTTGACAGCCTGGCCGAAGCCGACGAGAAAAACCAGGACGTTCAAGCGGCCATTACCCACTACCGCCGCTCCCTGCAGCTAAACCCCGCCAACCAAAACGCCCGGCAGCGCCTCCAGGCTCTCGGCCCTCCGAGGTAGCTAATTTCTCGTGTCATTGCGAGCAACGCGAAGCAATCCGTCCTCCACGCAGCACGCCCCGCCCTTTCCCCAGAAAGCTCTTTTTTTCCGTGTCATTGCGAGGCCGAAGGCCGTGGCAATCCGTCCTCTGACATGTGCTGAGTGCCCTGAAGTGAAAAGCCCTTTACCACCTAGCGCGGTAAAGGGCTTTTCACTTCAGGGCACTCAGCACATGTCAGAGGACAGATTGCTTCGTCGTACCTCCTCGCAATGACAAGGCTTTTAGCCCAGCGTGTCAAACCGGTCTTTCCATTCCGGATTGAAAGACTGTATCAGGTCCAGCTTCTTTTGCCTTGACCCGGCCTTAAGTTGTTTCTCCTGGTCTATAGCGGCTTTTACTTCTGTGAACTGCTCCCAGTACACCAGCTTGTGCACGTTGCACTTCTTCGTAAAGCCGGGGTGTAAACCGGTTTTATGCTCGTGCACGCGCCGCTGTAGGTCGTTCGTAACGCCAATGTAGAGCACCGCGTGGTTGGCGTTGGTCAGGATGTAGACATAGTAGTGCATAGCTTGTTACTATAAAGGGCTTGGTGGGTAAAGAATGTGTCATACTTCGCAGAGGACGGATTGCTTCGCTTTGCTCGCAATGACACGGGTTTGCTGAACACATCCGAACAAAACTCACTAAATCACCAATTCACTAAAGCCCCGTTCGTACCTTCGCCCCAGTTGATTCTCACCGAATTCACCTTAGCATGACCCAATACGACGTTACCGTCATCGGCTCCGGCCCCGGCGGCTATGTAGCGGCCATCCGCTGCGCCCAGCTCGGCTTCAAAACGGCCCTCATCGAGAAATACCCCACCCTGGGCGGCACCTGCCTCAACGTGGGCTGCATCCCGAGCAAGGCCTTGCTCGACTCGACCGAGCACTACCACAATGCCGCCCACACCTTCAAGGAGCACGGCATTGAGCTGAGCGATTTGCAAATCAACATGAACCAGCTCATCGACCGTAAAAACGGGGTGGTGAAGGCCAATACCGACGGTATCCAGTTCTTGATGAAGAAGAACAAGATTGAGGTGCTGCGCGGCGTGGGCTCGTTCGTCGATAAAAACCACATCAGCATCACGCCCACCGAGGGCGGCGAGGCTCAGCAGATTGAAACCAAGCACGTCATCATTGCCACGGGCTCCAAGCCCACGGTGCTGCCTTTCATTGCCCAGGACAAGGAGCGCATCATCACCTCCACCGAGGCCCTGAATATCCGCGAGGTGCCCAAGCACATGATTGTCATCGGCGGCGGCGTTATCGGTCTGGAAATGGCTTCCGTGTATGCCCGCCTCGGCGCGAAAGTGTCGGTGGTGGAGTTCATGGATTCGCTCATCCCGACCATGGACCGCGGCCTGGGCAAAGAGCTTAAGCGCATCCTGGGTAAAATCGGCATCGAGTTTTTCCTCAGCCACAAGGTAACCGGCGCTACCCGTGAGGGCGACGCCGTGACCGTAACCGCCACCAACCCGAAAGGCGAGGAAGTGAAGTTTGAGGGCGACTACTGTCTGGTGGCCGTGGGCCGCGTGCCCTACACCGCCGGCCTCAATCTGGAAGCCGCTGGCATCGAAATGGAAGAGCGGGGCCGTATCAAGGTCGATGAGCACCTGCAGACTTCCGTGCCCGGCATCTACGCCATCGGCGACGTGATTCGCGGCGCCATGCTGGCCCACAAGGCCGAGGAAGAAGGCGTGTACGTGGCCGAAACCCTGGCGGGCCAGAAGCCTCACATCAACTACCTGCTGATTCCGGGCGTGGTGTATACCTGGCCCGAAGTGGCCGGCGTAGGCTACACCGAAGAGCAGCTCAAGGAGCAGGGTAAGGCCTACAAAACCGGCTCCTTCCCCTTCCGCGCCTCGGGCCGCGCCCGCGCCTCCATGGACCTCGACGGCTTCGTGAAAGTGCTGGCCGACAAGGAAACCGACGAAATCCTGGGCGTCCACATGATCGGGCCGCGCATCGCCGACCTCATTGCCGAAGCCGTAACGGCCATGGAGTTCCGCGCCTCGGCCGAGGACGTGGCCCGCATGAGCCACGCCCACCCCACCTACGCCGAAGCCATGAAGGAAGCCTGCCTCGCCGCCACCGAGAACCGGGCGATTCACATGTAATTCTCATTCTCAGCCGCAAGGCAGCAACGCAACAGCGGCTGTAGCTCCTAGGAGTTACAGCCGCTGTTGTTTTGGTGGCTGGCCCGGTAAGTAAGCGGAAAACGGCAAACTCGCAGGTTGCCCGGCTCAACTCCGCACGGCTACTTTACCACGTCCTTCAGCTCCTTGAGCCGGAAGCGGGAGTCATATTGGGCAAACTCGCGCATCATGGCCGTGTGGGCCGCGCCCGCCAGCACCAGCACGCGCTGGTCGGTGGGCTCCACGGTTTTCTGCACCACCGAGTACATGTACAGGTTACGCCGGTACCACTCCGACACCAACCAAGGCCCGGCAAAGCTCTCAATACTGCCGGCCTTGTTGAACAGGTCGAGGTAGGCGCCTTTGTTCTCGTTTATGCTGCTGGGTGTGTTGAAATCGAGCAGGAGCTGCGTGAGGGTAAAGGTGCTGAGTTTACGGTTCTGGTCGGCTTCTACTTTGTTGAATGTTTCCCCAAGGCGCTGGATCAGGACATCCTGGTGGGCTTGCTGCATGGCCTTTTGCACGCTGTCGTAGGGGAACGTGGCTTTGAGGTAATCGAAGGCGTACACGCGCGACAGGCCCGCTTTCTTGGCGGTGCGGAAGGCCAGCTGGACAATTTCGTTTTTCAGGTAGAAGTCGCGCTGGCTGGGCTTGGCGTATTTGGCCTGAATGGCCTGCTCGTACTGGCTGCCCAAGTAGAGCTGGTAAAGCGCGTCTAGCTCGGCCTGCTTGCTCCAGTCCCACTCCACAAATACCTTATCGGGGTGCCATTGGCTGAGGCGGCCAGTCATCGTCTCCAACTCGGCCTGAGCCTTGGGCGCCAGCACATCAAATGATTTCGTCTTCACGATATCAGCACCGGGGTTGTGGAAGTGGAACGTGCCCAGCAGCAGCAGCTCGGCGGGCTTGGTTTGGGCAGTGGCTCCCAGGGCTAGGAGGAGGTTGCTGAGCAGAAACAGAAATGCTTTCATGGGCTTGTCTTGGAGATGGCTGCAAGGTAGGGCCACCTCGGCAGATGCTTGATTAGCCGAAGGCCACATAATGATGTAGTCGAGGCGCTATTCAGAGGCACGCTTGACGGCTACTAGTGTCGCTTTATCAAGCAAGAATAGTTTGGCCGCGCACGGTATCCTCTTTGACGCGCCTCGACCGACCTCATTGCCGGTACTGGGGCTTGCATAAGCCACACCCACCCCACCTACGCCGAAGCCATGAAGCAAGCATGTTTGGCGGCTACTGAGAACCGGGCTATTCATATATAATTCCAAGCCACAAGGCAGCAACACAAAAGCGGCCGGAGCTACCAGGCGCCTCGGCCGCTTTTGCGTTTTATTTTGGTTTGTGTCAATACTTCTTGAGTTTTAGTACATACCTAATTACCGTTAGTCGGAATATCTTGTTCCTGGCAATAGGCGGTGATATCGGCATCTGATTTAAAGTATGTGTCGCAAAACTCCTGAAGTTCTTTTTCGCTGGATTTGATGTATCTGTCATCTGCTTTCAATATTTTATCGATTTTGTCTATAAAATTATTGAAATCTGTATTAATATGGCATAACTTATCGATGGTTTTAAAATCGAGGCCCTTGAATCTGGATTGATGTATAACCTTGCTTTCATAAGGGTTAGCCTTAAGTTCTATCACTCCTATTCCAAATGATTGATTAAGTCTACTTATCTCGTCACTTAAATTGTTATTAATTTCAAAGGCAACTAGATAACCAAAATTAGCCCAACTTGAATTTGAAACAGCTTGAAAATATGCCTGTTTTAAGTCATAGTCGTTGTGTATTTCTCGCTTTAGCTCGTATGATGTAATCTTGAACGAGTCAGCAACGCTAGTTGACTTAATAAAGCTTTGACTGGTCTTCGTATGTAAGTTGGTAAACTCAACCCCTACCATATCCGGATGAATCCATTTTTGATTGCTATCCTTGCTATTGGCTGATTGTTCATGATAGATTGTCTTGGATGACACATCTACACTTTTCAGGTAAGTACTAAATAGCTTATGTAAGCTTCTCTCTTTATATAATGTTTTCTTTAGAGGCAGGACTTGTGTAGGCTGAGTTTCAGTACCCGCCACAGGAAAAATAGTTGCTTCATTTTTACTTAAGTAGTAGCTGAAGTTTCCCTTTCCTGTACTTACCCTTTTTACACGCGAATCCCCATTTCGAATAAAATCACCTAGTAAAGCTGAGACAGTGGAAGATGGTGTTTTGGATTGCCCAAAGTCATAATAATTGTTAAGTACTACATGGTTGCACACATCATTATGTGTAACAAGGTTGCCCATTTCTTCTAAACTTTGTAAAACAGCTTCTTTGAGGGTCATATCGTAGCAAGTGTGAGATTTTGTTTCTTAGTAAAGATGCAATTATAGATTCAAAAGATCGTCTTTAATTACTACTAACCCTACCGTCGCTTGGCTTTGCCGAGTAACGCCTCCGCTCTAGCAGTTCTACTACACGCGGCTGCGGATGATGGGGGTAGCTCTTCGGGCGGATTTGCGGCGGAACTGTTCAGATGTAGAACTCACTCGATGTAGCCGAGCGGGGGCGGCCATAAGTGGCCGTTTTACAAAGTATTTCATCCGACTCTCTGTAGGAAGTTGCCTCTACCGCAGTACGGCGAAGCAACTTCCTACCGAATATGCTCTTCCACAACTACAACAAGCCAACTTCCTATAGGAAGTTACTTCTACCGCAGTACTTAGGAGCAGATTAGATAGGAAGTGGTCCTTACGCAGCTACGTACGAGCAACTTCCTATAGGAAGTGCTGCAAAAAAAGTGCGGCGGGCGCGGTGGTAAAAGGGTGGAGCTTACCAGAGAAATACTACCTTATGCCATTCATTAACTACTACTTACCTATCATGTCAGATTCATTATTACCGGCCGGGCCGAACACTCCCAACCCCATTCGTCGCCGCAGCCAGCTGCCCGATTCGGAAGTAGCGCTGGCCGCCCTAGCTACCACCGTGGCCAAGGCCTGGCAGGCATCCGAGCTGCCCGAGTTGCTGTGGCTCACCAAGGCCGACCTGGCCGCGCAGGCCGAGGCCTTTGCCCGGCACCGCGACGCGGCCGATGCGGCCGGCGATGCCCGCACCCCACAGTCGAAACGGCTCAAAGCCCTCGACCAACTACTGAATGCAGGTTTGCGCTACGTGAAAGGCTACTTGGCCGAAGCGCATGACGACGAAACGGCCTATTACGGCGAGTTTGGTATCGAGAAGGCCCACCAAAAGTATGGGTTGCCCGTGGGGCGCCCCGAGCGGGTAAAAGCCGTAACCAAGCTGCTGGCCGCCCTCAAGTCCCACGGCTTCGACAAGAAGAAATACGGCACCGCCCACTGGCAACCCTTACTCACGGAGTACCAGCAGCTAGTGGAGCAAACCACCGAGACTACCGGGCAGCGCAGCGGCAAGGTGAGCAGCAAAAGTCAGGGCAAAAAGCAGGTGCGCAAAGCTCTCCAGGCCCTGATTCACCACCTCAAGGCCAACTACCCCGACACCTTCGAGGCCCAGCTGCGGGCCTTTGGCTTCCAGAAGGAAAGCTACGGCGGGTAGCGCGGCTGCGGGCCGTGCGTGTTATGTGTCTATTCCCAATACCACCAGCGGCCGGAGCTACGAGAGCTTCGGCCGCTGGTGGTATTGGGGCCGGTAGTAGCCCGGGCCGTGGTGCGGCGGTGCTGGGTCCGGCTAGTATTCGAGCACGTCGTCAATCTTATAGCCTTGGGCGGTATTGATGACTTTGATGTCGCCCTTGCCGTCGGTGTTGGTGCCCAGGTCGTGAATGACGACCTCGAACAGGAAGGCGTTGAAGGACCGGCTTTCCTTGAGCTTGCACTGGCTCACCTGGGCTTTGCCGTAGCCCTCGGGGGCAAACAAAAAGCCGCCCTGCTTCACGTACCGGGTGTTGTAGCGGGCGGCCCACTTTCGCTCGAATGCCTGCCGGGCTTTGGCTGCCAGCGCGCCTTCGTCCTCGGTGTATACCAGAAAGATTGCGTCATCCTTGTAGTTCAGGTACTGCGCCGTGTAGATGCCGTCCGGGTTTTCGGATTCGCTGTTTTGCTGCTCCTTGACCTTATCGGCGAAGTTTTCCTCGATGCTGGCCACCAGCCACTGCCGGGCCCGGGTCGAATCACCGGCTATGACCACGGGGGGCGGCGGCAGGGGCTGGGCCAGGGCCCGCATCGTAACCGATTCGGAGTCCGACTTGGATTCGGTTTCCGGGTCGGGGGCAGAAACCTGCTCGGTTGGGGCCACGACGGGGGGCGAGGAGCTGGCTGGCTGGTTGGCCGGCTGGGTTTGGCAAGCAGTGAGGACCACGGCCGCGGTCCAGAATACAAGCGTAGATTTCATCAACAAAGCAGTTGGGGAAGAGGAATACAGAGCTACTAGCCTAGTTGGGCAGCCGGCAAAACCAGCAGCCAACAAACCGGCGTTAGGGCCCAAGTATAGGAAATTAAAGATGCCTGTGCGGCTTGCTAGGCCTGCCAAAAACCAGCTGGGTCAGGCAACGCCGAGGCCGGAAAGCGCATCTGCCCCACCACACCTCCACTTTTAGCCTGGTTTCTATGAGCTTCTTCCGATTCTGGCGCCGGGGCGCACCTTCGCCGCCACTGCCCAAGAGTGCCGCGCGCGAGTGGCGCGACGCCCTGGTGTTTGCCATTCTGGTAGCCACATTTATCCGCTGGTCGGCGGTGGAGGCGTACACCATTCCCACGCCCAGTATGGAAAGCTCCCTGCTGGTGGGCGACTACCTTTTCGTAAGCCGGCTGCACTATGGTCCCATCACGCCCCGCACGCCGTTGCAAGTGCCCCTCACGCACCAGACGCTCTGGGGTACCGGCGTGAAAAGCTACTCCGAGGCCATTCAGCTACCCCAGTTCCGATTTCCGGGCTTCTCCGAGGTGAAGCGCAACGATGTGGTCGTGTTTCACGTGCCCCACGAGCAGCAGCGCCCCGCCGATATGCGCACCCACCTCATCAAACGCTGCGTGGCCGTGGCCGGCGACACGGTAGCCATTCGCCACGGGCAGGTGTTTCTCAACGGGCAGCCCGGCCCGGTGGCGGGCCGCTTGCAGAATACCTATTTCCTGCAAGTAGATGCCCCCAACGATGCCATCCGGCAGGACCTGCGCGCCCACGGCGTAGTCGACTACAACGAGCCCGATGGCCAGCCCCGCGCCACCACCGACCCCGCCACGGGCCAGGCCGGCTTCCTTATCAGCTGCCCGGCTGCCACCGCCAGCTACCTCCGCCGCCAGCCCTACGCCCGCAGCCTCACCGTGCCCCAATACCAAGCTTCGCTGTTTCCCGACGTAGCCGACTTCCACAACCCCGCTGCCGCGCTTAGCAGCCAGCCCCGGGCTTGGCAGATTGACGATTACGGCCCGCTGCCCGTGCCCCGCCGGGGCCAGACCATTGCCCTGACGCCCGCCAACGCGGCGGCCTACTACACCATCGTGGCCCAGTACGAGCCCAATGAGGGCATCAGCTGGCAGCAGGGCATGATTTACCAGCACGGCCGGCCGCTCACGAGCTATACCATCCGGCAGAACTACTACTTCATGATGGGCGACAACCGCCACAACTCCGAGGACTCCCGCTTCTGGGGCTTCGTGCCCGAAGACCACATCGTGGGCAAAGCCGTCTTCGTCTGGTGGTCGGTAGACCCCTACGCCGACCTGCTGCACAAAATCCGCTGGAACCGGCTGTTTCACCCTATCAGCTAAGGTAGAGCGTTGCAAGCTGAACGTCATTCCGAGCCCCACGAGGAATCTCGCGTGCTGACGTTGCTTATCCCGTTATCCTGAGCTTTGCCAAGGACCTCCCTCGCCTGAGTGACACGCCTTATTCAACGCAAAAAGCCCTTTCCTGCTCGTGTGGGAAAGGGCTTTTTGCGTTAGTAAAAGTGGCCATGGAGCAGGGGGGCAAAGTCCTTCGTCGCCGCTTGATGCGCGGAATACTCAGCCCGACAGTTCGTATTGCCGCAAGCCTAGAGCTTCTGCAGCTCGTCGTACTTCAGGGCTTTGGCGGCGGCTTTCACGGCTTCCATGTCAGGCTGCTCGGTGCCCGATACCGACACCATGAACCGGTCGTTGACGGCTACCGTGACGCTGGCCTGGCGGTCTTTCTTGCCGTAGCGCTCAAAGGCCTTGAGGCCCGCAATGCCCAGGTCGGAGCTGGTGATGAGCTGCTCGTCGTCTTCCATTTCCATGGCCATGCCCGTTACGGCGGCCGAAGCGGTAAAGAGCTCCGAGGAAGCGTTGTAGTCGGTGAGGGTAACGGTGATGGTCTTGTTGTCTTGGTGGAATTCGCGCGTGGCCTGGGAGTAGTTCATGCCGGGCATCTTGATGGTCTGGCCCGAGGGCGCGTCGGCGGTGGCAAAGCCGGGCACGGCTTCCGGCAGGTATTCCTGCAGCTTTTTGTAGGGCAAAGCCAGCGTGTCGCCGTTCTTCTCCCGCTCGGCCCGGTGCGACTTGGCTTCTTCCATAGCCTCGCCCATCTTTTCGGCATTCTTGCTCAGCTTCGACAGGGCCGAGTACGTGTTTTTGGCTTCCTGGGCCTGTTCGCAGCCCGCCAGCAGCAGGACAGTAGCCAGAAGCAACGGGGAAGAGCGGTAGAGCATAGGGAAAGGAATAGAAAGAGAGAGTGAATGAAAGGGGTAAATATATAGGATAAAATATATTGAAGTCTGGCCGCTTGGTGCCACCAGCCCGCCACTACGCAGCAGCGGCCGAAGCTCCCGGAGCTTCGGCCGCTGCTGCGTTGCTGTAAAATAAAATTGGGCAGTTGCGGAGCCAGTTGGCGCTACGGCTCATCACTCTAGCCCCCGAGGCGCACCAGTGGCACTATTTCTTAGCCGCGCTTGGGCTCGTAGTGCAGCACCGTCACCCCGCACTCGAAGCCGGTAGCTTTTACCAGCGTCAGGTGCTGGGTGTTGTCCAGGCTTTGGAAAACGGGCAGCCCCCGGCCAATGGCGGCGGGGTTGATGAAGAGGTGGTACTCGTCAATCAGGTTGGCCTTGATGAGGGCCGACACGAATGTGGCCCCGCCGTAGGCAATGATATCCTGGCCGGGCTGCTCTTTGAGCCGCGTTATTTCGGCCACCAGGTCGCCTTTAGCCAGCACGGTATTGTCCCACGCGGCCTGCTCCAGGGTTTGGGTAAACACCACTTTGGGCGTGTCGGTGAACTTCTGGCCGGCCGCTACTTCTGGGTTGTCGGGCGTGGCGGCTACGGCGGCCCAGTGCGGAATAAAGCCCTGGGCCAGCTTGCGGCCCAGCACGATGCAGTCGACGGGCTCGGTGAGGTCGGCTACGTAGCTTTTCAGGGCCTCGTCCCAGCTGAAGGTCATCCAGTCCATTTCGCCGTTGGGGCCGGCCATGTAGCCGTCGACGGTCATCTGGACCTGTAGCTTTAGTTTTCTCATGGTAGGTAGTAGTTAGCTAGCGTCCCAAAGGTACCGGCCCGGCGCCCCGATGGCGGCGGGTGAATCCGACAACCATACGGGGCATTTGCGACAATCGTGTGGGCTTCAATTCACCTCGATGGTGAAGATGGTGCTGAGCTTGAACACGTCGCGCGAGGGTTGGTGCTCGGTATAGCTGACCACCACCAAGTGTGTGGTTTGGCACTGGTTGCAGCGCAGGTAGTAGGCGTACATACCGGAGAAATGGTACCCTTTTATTTCATTTACGCCTTCGATGCCGCCATACGCGGCGGCCGCCTTATCCAGCACCGGGCCCGTGTTGCCATCCAGGTAGTGACCGTCACTTACCGTAATCTTGACGGCCGGATTGGTGCAGGCCGAGCAATGAAAGGAAAGCTGGGTTTTATCGGGACTGTCGCCGCCGCTGGAAAGCCAGTTGTCGTAGTACTCGGGGCTGCGAAAAACGAGGGACGTAATGGTAAAGCTCTGCGGGACGCGTAGCTGTTCGTAGCGGTTCTGATCGGGCATACAGGCAGATTAGCAAGGTGAAGTACCGCCGAAAGCTACGGCAAAACTGAACTACTGGCGGCGCGCAGTAGGTAGCAGGCCGCTGCCTGACGACAACGGGTCCTGCGGTGCGCTTACCCCACGGCCTGGGCGGCGGCGCGGCCGGCAATGCGGCCCGAGAAAAGGCAGCCGCCCAGAAACGTGCCTTCCAGAGCCCGGTAGCCGTGCATGCCGCCCCCGCCGAAACCCGCTACTTCGCCCGCCGCGTAGAGGCCGGGTATCGGTTGGCCATCGGCGCCCAGCACCCGGCTCGACAGGTCGGTTTCGAGGCCGCCGAGGCTTTTGCGGGTCAGCACGTGCAGGCGCACGGCAATGAGCGGGCCTTTGGTGGGGTCGAGGAGGCGGTGCGGGGGCGCGGTCCGGATGAGTTTGTCGCCGAGGTAGTGGCGGGCCCCGCGGATAGCCGTAATCTGGCCGTCCTTGCTGAAGGGGTTGTTGAGCTGCGAGTCGCGGGCCCGCACTTCCTGCTCCACCTGGGCGTAGTCGAGCAGCGGCGCGCCGGTCAGCTCGTTCATGGCTTGCACGAGGTCGGGCAGGTTGTCGCGCACGATAAAGTCGGCCCCGTGCTGCTTGAAGGCTTCCACTGGGGCCGGGGCTCCTTTGCCAAAGGCGCGGCCTAGTGTCTGACGCCAGCTTTTGTTGGTCAGGTCGGGGTTTTGCTCGGAGCCCGACAGCGCAAACTCGTGGCGGATAATCTTCTGGGTCAGGATAAACCAGCTGTAGTCGTGGCCCGTCTGGCGCAGGTGGTGTAGCGTGCCCAGCGTATCGAAGCCGGGGTAGAGCGGCCCTGGCAGGCGCTGGCCGCGGGCATCGAGCCAGAGCGACGACGGGCCGGGCAAGATCCGGATGCCGTGCCGGGCCCAGATGGGGTTCCAGTTTTCGACGCCCTCGGTGTAGTGCCACATCCGGTCCTGGTTGATGAGCCGGCCGCCGGCCGCTTCGCTGATGCCCAGCATCAGGCCGTCGACGTGTTCGGGCACGCCCGAAAGCATGTGCGCGGGCGGCTGGCCGAGGCGGGCGGGCCAGTGCCGACGCACTAACTCGTGGTTGGCCCCCATGCCACCCGCCGTCACGATAACCGCTTGGGCCCGCAAGGCAAATTCGCCCACCACCAGCCGAGAGCTTTTCTCGCCCCGGGGCGCCGAGCTGGGCTCCAGTATTTCCCCACTGGCCCCCACCACTACGCCGCCGGCCAGGGTCAGCTCGGTTACGCGGTGGCGGAACTTGAGGGTAATCAGGCCCTTTTTCACGGCTTCCCGCACGCGGTGGGCAAACGGGGCTACTACGCCGGTACCCGTGCCCCAGGTCACGTGGAAGCGTGGCACCGAGTTGCCGGGGCCGCGGGCGCCGTAGCCGCCCCGCTCGGCCCAGCCCACCACCGGAAAGAACCGCACGCCCTGTTGGTGTAGCCAGCTGCGCTTTTCACCGGCGGCCCAGCCCACGTAGGCCTCGGCCCAGCGCCGGGGCCAGGCATCCTCGGGCCGGTCGAAGTCGGCGTTGCCCAGCCAGTCCTGCAACGCCAGCTCGTAGGAGTCGTGGATGCCGAGGCGGCGCTGCTCGGGCGAATCGACCAGGAACAGGCCCCCAAACGACCAGAAGGCCTGGCCGCCCATATTCTGTTCGGGTTCCTGGTCGAGCAGCAGCACCCGCTTGCCGGCGTCGGCCAGCTCGGCCGCTGCTACCAGGCCCGCCAGGCCCGCGCCAATAACCACTATATCAGCCTCGGTTTGCATAAGCATTTCGTTGAAAACCCGCTGCCGAAGCCTGACGCGCCACAGTAGCAGGGGAGGGTTGGATGGGAATATCTTACCCGGCGAAGATATCCAATCCGCTGGCTACTGCTACTCTGGCTTGGGGTAGGCCTTAATCTGGTAGGTACGCTGGTCTTTCCAGCGCCGGACGATGCTGAAATACAGCGTGTCATTGTGCTCACTAGGCGCGGCTGGTTCCCCGGTGTACTGGTGATACGCCAGCGCCAGAGGCTGCTTGTCCCACCGGGAGGCCGCCAGATCGAGGCCGTGGCCTTCGTTACCGGGTACCAGCATTGCCTCGGCCGTCGAATCGGCATCGGGGGTGAGGCGGCGGCCCTGGTAGTTGAGCACAAAGCGCGGCTCGCCCAGCTTGGTTATCTGCTCGAAAAAGATGAACCGGTGGGAGGTGCGGGTGCGCTCTTCCACCCAGCAGTCGGTAAAACTAGCTTCGTAATTCTCGAAGCGCAGCGTGGCGGGTTCCACTACGTATTCGCGGAGCAGCAGGCCCTGTTGGCGGGCATCGGCCGTTGAGGCGCAGTTCCATTGGCCGGAGTAACTGTCGCGCACGGTTACATCAAGGTACAGGTAGCCCAGAATGAAACTCAGCAGCAGGCCAGGCAGAATGATCTTGTACATAGGGAGCGGGAAAAAGGACGTCCCAAAGGTGCCTGGCAAGTCCTGCCCTTTTCATGACAAATATCATTTTCGGCCCCGCCCTCAGCTGTGCTTGTTGCGCAGGCGGCTCAGGGTTTCGGGGGCCATGCCCAGGTGGGAGGCAATGTGGTGCAGAGCCACCCGCTGAAACACGGTGGGAAAGTCGCGCAGCAGCAGCTCGTACCGCTCGGCGGCGGTACGAGCGCGCAGGTTTTGGGCGCGCTGCTCGCTCAGCACGTAGTATTTCTCCAGCAGACGGCGGCCAATGAAGTTGAACTCGGGAAAGTCGCGGTAAAAGCCCTGGAGTTGGTCGTAGGTGATGGAATGCACCACGGCCGGCTCCAGCAGCTCCAGGTATTCCTGGGAAGGCTGCTGGGTAAGAAAGCTCAGGATGGAAATAACGAAATCCCCGGCCGGCATAAACCAGGACGATATTTCGCGGCCGTGCAGCAGCGTGTAGCCCCGCACCAGGCCGGTTTCCAGAAAGTATACCCGCCGCGCCACCTGCCCGGGCTGCAGCAGCCGGTGGTGGGCCGGCAGCTGCTCGCGGGTGGTAGCCGCCAACAGGGCGGCCGTCAGGGCCGGACTCAGCGGCTGCAGGGTGTTCAGGAAAGCAAGAAAGCTGGACATGGCAGGCGCGGAAACGAAGCGCAAATATGCGGACTGGAAGCGGGTTTGCAGTCAGAACAAGCCAGCGGCCGGCCGCGGCACCTTTTCCGATTTTCTCAGTTATTTGCCTCATGGCCCGTCCCGATTCCTACCTGCAGTTTCATCCCGCAACCCGCGCCGAGTGGCGGCAGTGGCTGGCGGCCCACCACGCCGAAAGTCCCGGGGTGTGGCTGGTATATTTCAAGAAGGAAACCGGCCAGGGGCGCGTCAGCTACGCCGAGTCGGTGGAGGAGGCGCTCTGCTTCGGCTGGATCGACTCGCTGCCGCGCCGCCTCGATGCCGACCGCACCATGCTGCTCTTTACACCCCGCAAGCCCCGCAGCGGCTGGAGCAAGGTAAACAAGCAGCGCCTGCTGGCGCTGGAAGCCGCCGGCCTGCTGGAGCCCGCCGGCCGGGCCGCCATCGAAAAAGCCAAGCAGAATGGGGCCTGGGAAAGCCTCGACGCAGCCGAAGCTGGCCTAGTGCCCAATGACCTGGCCGAGGCGCTGGCTGCCAACGCAGAAGCGGCCCGCCGATTTGCCGGCTTCAGCCCGAGTGCGCGCAAGCAGCTGCTCTCGTGGGTGCTGGGGGCTAAGCGGCCCGAAACCCGCGCCATTCGCATCGTCGAAACCGTGCGGATGGCGGCCCTGGGCAAGCGGGCCAATTTCGACCAACCGTAGCACAGCTTGAGCGGCGGCTTATGGCTTTCCAGAACGGTATTCATCTGGTAAAAGACTGTCCTGTTAGGGGCCGTAATGCAACTTCCGGCCCCGGGGCGGGCTCTGCTACACAGGAGCCGGGCATTGCCGGCCCTTTGTACTATATATTCCCCTCTTTATGAAACGGATTCTGTTACTCTCGGGCGGCCTGCTGCTGGCCAGCGCGGCCCAGGCCCAGCTGGGGTTGCGGGTGGGCGCCAACGTGACCAGCCTTACCACTCGCCCCGACCAGCCCAATGTTGCCGAAAAAGCTACCGGGCGCGTGGGCTACCAGCTGGGCATGTTCTACGAGCAGAAGCTCAGCAGCCGGTTGTCGCTGGTGCCCGAGGTGCAGCTCAGCCGCCAGAATACCAGCCTCGACATCTCCGACTACACCATCTCCGACGGGGGCTACCAGGCCCAGTACCGCCTGGGCCTCACGTATCTGCAGCTACCCATTCTGCTGCGGGCTACGTTCGGTAAGTTTTTCGTGGAGGCCGGCCCGCAGGTGGGCTACCTGCTCGATGCCCACCGCACCGGCACCGTGGATATGAGCACTATTGCCGGCCTCCAGCACTTCACCGTCGACGACCGTTCACTCAAAGGCTACGAGCGGTTTGATGTGGGGGCCAGTGCCGGACTAGGCGTGAAGCTGCCGGCTGGCTTCGTGCTGGGCGTGCGCGGCTACACCGGTTTCCGCTCCCTTACGCCCAAAGAAAACAGCATTACCCGCCTGCGGGCCATGAAAGGTCAGACGGTGCAGGCCTCGGTAAGCTACCCGTTGAAAGCTTGGCGCTAAAAGCCAGCGCGGCGCACCGGTGGCTTACGCGGGCATTGCCCCAGGCGGCTGGTGCGCCAGTAGGCCCTTCACGATGCAGAGCTGGGCCGTGCTGTAGGTGAGCATAATCCAGAAGCCGGCGGCGGGCAGGGGCGCCAGAAACTTGTTGAGGGCCAGCACCGAGTCGGATACCATAAACAGGCCCGCGCCAGCCGTAACCCAGGCAAAGCTGGCCGGCGTGGTGCGCCCGTAGCGGAACAGGGCCCCGAGCACCATCAATACCAGCACGGCGGCATATCCCAGCACCGGCAGCCGCAGCGGCCCCAGGTGGTCGTATAGCGCCGTAAGCAGGGCCACGCCGGCCCCAATGATAGGCAGCGCCAACAACGCTCGGCGGCCCGCCGGCAGCCCCGGCCCCGCCCACTGGTGCCCCCGGTAGGCTCCGATGTAGCTGCCGTGGGCCGAGAGAAAAGCCAACAGGCCCCCGATGAAAAACAGCGCGTTGCCGTCCTGAAACAGCAGTAGCACGTCGCCCAGCCACGACAGCGCCAGGGCCGCCAGCACCAGCGCGGCCGGGCGCGGGGCGGCCCGGCGGTAGTAGCAGCCCAGAGCCAGCACGATGAGGGGCTTGCAGATGAGGTGCAGCGGTCCGAAATCGGTGAGCATGGCCAGCAGCTCGCCAGCTACAGCCAGCCCAAACAGCACCAGAAAAAGCTTTTTCATAAACGAAAGTACAGCGGAAAGCTACCAGCTGCTGCCCGCTCCGCCGCCACCGGAGCTGCCCCCGCTGCTGGAGGAAAAACCGGACGACGAGGAAGAGGAGCCCGACGAAGAGCTGCCGGACGACGAAGACAGGCGGGCCGTAGTGTATTTCTCCTTTTTGGTATGCAGGCAAAAGGCGCAGTACCACACGTGCCAGCCCCAGCCGCCGTGGGAAGTAGTGGCGGCCTCCATTTCCTCGTCGGGCTGGGGCTGGGCGGTGCGGTGGTGGCACTGCTCACAGGCTTCCACGTCGGTGCCGAGGTTGGCGTATTCGAGCGTGAAGCGGTGCTGGCAGGCCGCGCAGTGCCACACGTCGTAGTCGACGGACTCTACCTGCTCTTCGGCGAACTGGCCGGGCTGCAAAGCCGCGTCGTCCTGGGTTTCGTCGAGGCGGTGCATGGGCTGGGTGCAGGCCGGGCAGGCGTAGGCAGCCTCGCGCAGGGCCGCCATGCGCCGCTGGTGCCAGGGCCAGTAGAAGGCCAGCCCCAGCGGAAACAGAAAGCGCAGAAAGCCCAGCCCGTGGTGCGCCGTGTTGAGAAACGTGTAGCGGGCGTGGCGACTCTGGCCGGCGTAGCGGGTGCCCAGCAGCTGGTTTATCAGCAGCAGATAGCCGTGCAGGTAAAGCAGCGGCCAGCCGTAGCTCAGGGCCATCAGCAGCCGCGGCGACACCGGCAGGTCGAAGTACACGGTGGCGGCCAGCACCCCCAGAATCAGTAGCAGGCCCCCAAACAGCACGGTGTGGTAGGCTTTGGCAGTGCCCGTCCGAAACCATAGCACCAGTACTAGCACCACCAGGAACAACACGGCGGCTATTACGCCGAATGCCTCCGAGTCGCTCCAGGCCTTGGGGTCGGTGGATTCAACGGCGAAGTCACCTTCTTCAGCCAACGCCATAGCCGGGGTTTCGGCCAGAGCGGCAGCAGAGTCGGCGGGCAGCTCGAAGTGGCCGGTACTGAGCTGGCGGATGAGGGCGGCCACACCCTGACGGATGGCGGCATCGTAGCGGCCCTGGCGTAGCTCGGGCACCATATAGCGCTGCTGAATGCGGAAGCAGATGACGTCGGGCAGGTCGGCTTCCAGTCCGTAGCCGGTTTCAAACTCCACCCTATGCTGATCCTCGACCAGCAAGAGCAGCAAACCGTTGTTCTTCTCCTTATCCCCGATTTTCCAGCGGTTAAACAGCGCCGTAGCAGCCGTTTTGGGCACTTCCTGCCCGATACTGCGCGTAAGCACCACGTCGATATGCGCCCGGCCGGCCTGGTCGAGAGGGCGCAGTACGGCGTTCAAATCCTGCACCGTGGCTGGTTGCAGCAGGTGGTCGGGGTCACTGACGTAGCTTTGTCCCAGCGTCTTCGGGTCGGGAATAGTAGTCAGATAGGAGTTCTGGGCCACGGCCGGAGCGCTAGTCCAGAACCAAGCCAGCAGCACCAGCACCCGGATCAGCAAACAACGTGAGAGGAGCATAGGGCGCGGAGCTACGAGGGCCGGAAAAGAGGATTGACCGGCCAAAGAAAGCAATACCCCGCTTATTCGGCTGCCGGCTCTATTGCCGGCGCCGCGGCCGCGCCTTTGGCCGGGTGGCCGCCGGGCTGACTGGCCGCCCACCGACGCTGCCGCCACTGCTGCTGCTGCTCGGCATCCTGAAACGTCCAGGCCACGATGCGGCTTACTTTCTGGCCCTGGCTCATGCCAATGGTGCGCACATCGACGGCACCCAGTTTCTGCAGGGTTTTGTAGAGGCCCGGCAGGGTTTCCTTTTTCGAGATGAGCGTGCTAAACCACAGGCAGTTGTGGCGCTGCATGAGGCTTTCGTTGGCCATGCGCCAGGTAAAGGTGGCCTCGCCGCCCTCGTACCACAGCTCGTGCGACTGGCCCCCGAAATTGGGCCCCGCGGCGCTACTACCAGTAGTGCCCAGGTTTTGGCTTTTGCGGCGGGTAGCGGCTTCGGCTTCGGCTTCCGAAGCGTGAAACGGCGGGTTGCACATGGTCAGGTCGAATAGCTCACTGCCCCGCACGATGCCGCTGAAAATATCGGTGGAAGTGGCTTGCAGGCGGCATTCGACGGTGCCGGCCAGACCGGGGTTGCTGGCCGCAATCTGCTTAGCCACGCGCACGGCCACGGGGTCTACGTCGGAGCCCACGAAACGCCAGCCATACTCGCGGTGGCCGATGATGGGGTAAATGCAGTTGGCGCCCGTGCCCACGTCGAGTACCCGTACCCGCTTGCCGGTCGGCACCACGCCGTCGTTCATTTCCGCCAGCAAGTCGGCCAGGTAGTGAATGTAGTCGGCGCGGCCGGGAATGGGCGGGGCGAGGTAGCCGGCTGGAATGTCCCAGTTCTGAATACCGTAGAAATGCTTGAGCAGCGCCTTGTTCAGGGCTTTCACCGCCTCGGGACTGGCAAAGTCGATAGAGTCGTCGCCGTGCTCATTGGGAGCTACGAACTTAGCCAGCTCGGGTGCGGTGCGCAGCAGAGCCGGGAAGTCGTAGCGGCCCCGGTGGCGGTTGCGCGGGTGCAGGCCTTCTTTTTCGGCGGCGGTATCCTTGGGCGGTTGGTTCATGAGCAGCAGGGGCAGGGTAAGCGGAGGGAAATGAGCAGCAATAGCGCCCGCAAAGCTACAGATACTTTAGGGGGCAGGTTGAGGCGTGGTTTCAGCTGTTGTTGTGTTGTTTACGCTGTCATCCTGAAGGCAGCGAAGCGGAACGAAGGACGTTTCTCACCTGACTCACCAAGTTATTGCCAACGTGCCAAAGCTCTTCACTACGTTAGCAGCAAAGGACTTTGGCACGTTGAATCATGTTTATCACTCAGACGAGGAATGTCCGTCACTGCGTTCTGCATGACAGATATAACAAGACGACAGAACAAACAACGACTTACTGTTAAACGCGAAGAGGCTGAAGCTCGGGGAGCTTCAGCCTCTTCAAGCCGGCAGAGCGGCTGCGGATGCTAATTACTGAGCGGCTGGGGCAGCCGGGGCCTCGGGAGTAGGCTTCACAGCCATTTTCACCGATACGGCGGTCGGGCCTTTCTGGCCCATTTCCACCTCAAACGTTACCCGGTCATTCTCCTTGATAGGATTGAGCAGGCCGTTGGCGTGCACGAATACGCTTTCCTGGGTTTCCTGATCCTTGATGAAGCCGTAGCCCTTCGATTCATTGAAGAAAGCCACGATGCCCTTGCGGATCGGGTCGGGCTGCTCCATGTCTTCCTGCTTGGAAATGGCAATGCGGATATCCTCCACCTTGATTTCCACTTTCTTCTTGTTCGGATCGGGCGGGGTGGAGGAGATGTTGCCAAACTCATCCACATAGGCCATCATTTCGTCCAGGCTCTGGCCCTTCTTGGCCCCCGCCTGACGCTCTTCCTTGCGGTCAGCCTTATCGTTTTTCTTCTTTAAGCGTTTTTTCTCGTTTTCCTTTTTGCCAAAGGATGCTTGGGATTTCCCCATGGTGTATCTTATTTAGTTGGTGGCGGTGCTGCTTCTTCGGGTGAAGATAAGCACTATGGCCGGACAGACGACGAATATACTATAGTACAGATATATATTCACGAAAGTTCAGCCTTATTCGTACAACTACGGGCCGCGGTAAAAAAAGTACGCGGCCCCCTGGAACGAACCTGCAACCAACCTCCACCGTACAGGGCCAACGGCTGATTTATTAAGCCGCCGCTATTCTCTCACCCATTGCTCTGAACATGAAAAATACGCTGCTCGCCCTCTCCTGCATGGCTGCCATTACCCTCGGCTCGTCGTGCAACCGCGACAAAGCCGCCGCCGTGGACGCGGCCACTACTCCCGCCGCCGATACGGCCGTGGTAGTTGATAACGACGCCCTCTACCAGGAAGAAGGCTACCGGACGGCCGATATGGTAACCAACGACTTGGGTATCACCGATACGGCTCAGGTGCGGCAGGTGCGCCGCGTGTACTACACCCGGGCCAAGCGCCTGGGCGAGGTGAAAACGCGCTACATCAACGACACGACCGGCCAGTACGCCGCCATACGCGAGGTAGATACCAGCACGGATAACGACATCAAAACCGTGTTCAACGACGAGGCCCGCTACAACACCTACCAGAGCAACCGCCCCCGCTACTACGGCTACAGCGACGACGGCGGCACGGTAGTAACCACCACTGAAACTACGACCAGCACCGCGGCCCGCCCGGCCCGCCGGGGCCCGCGCGTAGTGGAGTACGAAAAGAAGAAAAACGGCGAAACCAAGATTGAGTATTCGAACGGCAAAACCGTGAAAATCGACAAGGACGGCGACACGAAAGTGGAGTACCCCAACGGCACCAAAGTGAAGCGCGACGCCGACGACGGCCAGGTAAAAGTGAAAAACTAAGCTGCCGCTCCTGCTCTTTGCGGAAAGGCCCTTACAGATTTGTAAGGGCCTTTTTTTGTGGAGTATAGCCAGCGCAATGCTTCATTTATAGGAACTTGGTAATATTACCACGCTTGTCTTTCATCGTGCTATTTGCTTACCGAGCTATGTCCATCAAACCATATCTACTCCTAGCCGCACTGAGCTGGCCTTTTTGCCCCGCGTTGGCCCAGGCCCAACCGCCACCCGCCTCGGCCGACAGTGGTACCTTTCTGCTGCATAAGTTCGAGCAGCGCATTGGCAAGGAAACCTACCGCGTGACGCGCACCGCCCAGCAGCTGACCTACCACGTCGACTTCAAGTTCGTGGATCGGGGCTCACCGGTGCCGCTACGGGCCCGCCTCCGCGTGACGCCCACCTACGAGCCGCTAAGCCTGGTGGTGAGGGGTAAAACCTCCCGCATGTCGGGCATCAACGACTCCATTGAGCTGCGGGGCGGGCAGGCCTACATTCGGGTTGATGACAAGGTGACCACCCAGCCGGTAGCCCCGCTGAGCTTTCCGGTGGCGGGCTACTCGCCGGGCACCGGGCAGATGCTGCTGCTGCGCTACTGGCAGCAGCACGGCCGGCCCGCCAGCATAGCCACTTTGCCCGCCGGTAGCGTGCAAATCAGCCGCGACGGGCAGGATACGCTCCGGTTTCAAAACCAGCCGCTGGTGCTGGAGCGCTACGTCATTAAGGGCCTGGTGTGGGGCAATGAGCTGCTCTGGACCGACCAGCAGGGCCGCCTGTTCTGCGTGATTACCAACGATGCCGAGGGGGATAAGCTGGAAATGATGTGGCAGCCCTACGAAAGTCTGCTGCCCGAGCTCATCGGCCGGGCCGCCACGCACGGCATGCGGCTGTTTACGGCCGAGGCGGGCACCAAAGTCCGGCCCAAAGCTGCCGTGCTGGCCATTACGGGCGGGGCGGTGCTGGATGTGGTAAACGGTAAGCTGCTGCCCAACTCGGTGGTAGTGGTTGAGAACGGGAAGATTACCAAAATCGGGGCGGTGGGTAAGGTGAAGGTGCCGCGCGGGGCCGAAGTCATTCAGGCGGCCGGCCAAACTGTGGTGCCGGGGCTCTGGGATATGCACGCCCACTTTCAGCAGGCCGAGTGGGGCCCCGCCTACCTGGCCGCCGGCGTCACTACCGTGCGCGACTGTGGCAACGAGTTCAGCTACATCAACGCCATTCAGCAGGCCATCGACAGCAACCAGGGCGTGGGGCCGCGCATTCTCAAGGCTGGTATTATTGATGGCGACGGAAAACGCCCGCTGGGCATTGTGCGGGCCAACACGCCGGCCGAAGCCGCGCAGGTGGTGCAGCACTACAAGGCCAACGGCTTCGCCCAAATCAAGCTCTATAGCTCCCTGAAGCCCGAAGTCGTGCAGGCCATCTGCGCCGAGGCGCACCGGCTGGGACTGACCGTCACGGGCCACATTCCCGACGGCATGACCATTTACCAGGGCGTAGCGGCCGGTATGGACCAGGTAAATCACCTGCCTTACGTGGGCGCGGTGCTGAAGCGCAACCCGGACCGTTCCTACGACCTGCGCGACACGGCCAGCCTGCGGGCCTTCCGGTTTCTGAAGGCCCACCGCACGGTTATCGACCCTACGCTGGGCGTGTACGAAATCATGGGCCGCTCTACCGCCGACGACATTACGACCCTGGAGCCCGCCTTTGCCAAGCTGCCCCAGCCCCTGCAGGCCCTGTTCGTCAGCATGGGCGGCGACCCGAAGGATGCGGCGCAGTTTAAGCCGCAGTTTATGAGCATGATACAGCTAGTGAAAGTGCTCTACGACAACGGCATTACCATCGTGGCCGGCACCGATATGGGGTTTCCCGGCACCAGTATCGACCGGGAGCTGGAGCTCTACGTGCAGGCTGGCCTCACGCCGCTGCAGGCCCTGCAAACGGCCACCATTACCCCGGCCCGCGTGATGAGCCGGGACAAGCAGAGCGGTTCCATCGAAGTAGGCAAGCAGGCCGATTTACTCATCGTGGACGGCAACCCGCTGGAGCAGATTCAGGCGTTGCGGCGGGTGCAGCTGGTGGTGAAGGACGGCCAGACCTACGACCCTGCCCGGCTGCGCGCCCTGGCCGGCTTCCAGCAGTAGCGTCTTGGCTTAGGCCTTTTGCTGCTCGGCGAGCCAGCCCAGAATGACGCGCATAAACTCGAAGTTCTTTTCCGGTGCGGGCGCTTCGGCCAGCTGCATGCTTTCCTGGGGCGTGCGGGCTTTGGTAAAGAAGTGGTCTACGTTGGGCAGCTTCACAAACCGGGCCTGGCCGGGGTGCTCTTTCGTGACGATGTCGAGAATGAGCTGGTGGTCTTCGTCATAGGAAATAAAGTCGGCCTCGCCGCGCAGGGCCAGCACCCGGGTGTTCAGGCTTTTCCAGGCGGCGGCCAGGTTGGCGGCTTCCCACTGCTGCATGTAGCGGTAGCTCTGCGGAAAGTCAATCAGCTCCCGGGCCTGCGGATACCGGGCCAGCACCTGGGCGGGTGTCTGCTTTTCGGTGAGCAGCAGGTGCAGTGCGGCAGCCAGCACTTTCTGGCGGCTGCTAATCGAGTCGAACGGCAGCTCACGCAGTTCGCTCTGGCGGCGGGCGTTCTGCAGCTGGTACTCGATAAAGTTGCGGCTGGCCGTGCCGTATACCACAATGCCCTTCACCGGCTCGCCCTGGGCCACGAGCGGGGCCATGATGCCGCCAATGCTGAAGCCGGTGATAAAGATGTTCTGCTGATCGACAAAAGGCAGCTGCCGGATGGCGGCCAGCCCCGCCTTGTAGCCGCCGGCCTCGGCCTGGAAGTCCGACTCGGGGCAGGGCGTGCCCTGGCTGTCGCCCATGCCGGTTTTGTCGACGCGCATGGTGGCGTAGCCGTGGCGCGACAACGAGTCGATGATGCGGTTGGTGACGTCGGCGCGGTTGAGCGGGTTGTCGACCGAAAAGCAACCTACGCCCTGAATGAAAAGCACCATCGGTACCTGGGCCCGGGCCGGGTTTTTGGGCCGGGTAATGATGGTGCGCAGCTGATTGGTGCCATAGCGCACGGAGGAATACTGGGCCTCGTAAAATGGGCTGCTATCCTTGGGAAAGGCCATAAACGTGACCTGCTTGCGTATTTTCCGGCCGTTGCGCAGCACCACGAACGGGGCTTTGTCGCCGACCCGGTACTGCCGGAGCTGCCCGACAAACTCCCCGACGTTGGACCCCACCGGAGTAGCGCCCATTTTCAGTACCACATCGTTGGGCAGCAGGCCCGCCGCCTGCGCCGACGACTGCGGCCGCACACCCCGCACCAACACGCCATTCTTGTCGGGCAGCTGGTAGCGCCGCTGAATACTGTCGGTGATGCCCTGCAACTCGATGCCGACAAACACGCGGCGGGGCAGCTCCTGGGCTCTGGCGCAGCCGGGGCGCAGCAGGGCGGCGAGGAAAAGCACGGATAGAAGTAGGCGGGTGTTCATAAGTGCAGAGAGTAGAAGCGAAGGAGGTAATGGGCTGCTATACATGGCAAAAGAAGAATATAGCGCCGCCCGGTTGCACCGACTCCCCCTTTCATGTGAGGCCAATGACGTGCCCGGGCCGCTGGCAACGTTGCCGACATCGTTTGCATAAAGAAATACCGGCCGTTGCTGCCGCCGGCCCCGGCAATTCGGTAATATCAGGTTGCGGTAGTCGCGTGGGCCGGTCGGTACCGCTTCCACGGCCTGCTCGGCCGCAGTTTCGCTTCCTCAGCCCTCCCGATGGTTATGCCCTTTTCTGTTCTGCAAGCCCGTCTACGCGGCGGCTCCCTGTTGCCCAACGCCGCCGCGCTGGCCGGGGTACTGCTGCTGGCCTTTCCGGGGCCGGTGGCGGCTCAACAACTGGCTTTTCCCGGGGCCGAAGGTGCGGGCCGCTTCACTACCGGCGGCCGGGGCACGGCTGCCGCGCCCACTACGGTATTTGAAGTAACGAACCTGAATGACGATAAGCAGCCGGGCAGCTTACGCTACGCCCTGAGTGCGCCAGCTGCGGCCCGCACGGTCGTTTTTCGGGTATCGGGCACCATTCATCTGGCCGCGCCGCTGATTATCGACCAAGCCAATACCACCGTGGCGGGCCAGAGTGCGCCCGGCGACGGAATCTGCCTGGCCGACTACCCCGTGAGCATTAAGGCCAGCAACGTCATCGTGCGCTTCGTGCGCTTCCGGATGGGCGACAAAAACCAGAACCAGGGCTTTGTAGACGGGGCCGGCGGCGACGATGCCTTCGGGGGCGGCATGCGGCAGAAGCATATCATCATCGACCACTGCTCGATGAGCTGGAGTACCGACGAGGTGCTGTCGGTGTACGAGTGCGACAGTACAACGCTGCAGTGGAATCTGATGAGCGAGCCGCTCAACTACTCCTACCACTTCGAGAAGGGCGACAAAGACTTTGAGCACCACGGCTACGGCGGCATCTGGGGCGGCCTGCACGCTACCATGCACCACAACCTGTTTGCCCACTGCAACTCCCGCACGCCGCGCTTTAACGGCAGCCGCTACACCCACGCGCCGGGCTACGAAAACGCCGATTTCCGCAACAACGTCATCTACAACTGGGGCGAAAACAACGTGTACGGCGGCGAGGGCGGCAATTACAATATCGTAAACAACTACTACAAGCCCGGCCCCAGCACCAAGCCCAGCGTGCGTGGCCGGGTGCTGAACCCCTACAAGCTGGAAGCCAAACAGCTGCCCTACGGCAAGTATTTCCTGACCGGCAACGTGGTGGAAGGCAACCCCGCCGTAAGCCGCCACAACTGGCGGGGCGTAGACATGAACGGCGGCACCCGCGCCGACACCGCGCTGGCCCGGGTAGAAACGCCCTTCGTGCTGGGCCCCGTAGCCACCCAGGCTGCCCCTGCCGCCTACGAAGCCGTGCTGCGGGGCGCCGGCGCCGTCCGGCCCACTCGCGACACGCTCGACGCGCGCATCGTGCGGGACGTGCGCAGCGGCACCGGCCGCCTCATCGACGTGCAGGGCGGCTACCCCCACGGCACGCCCTACGCGGTTACCCAAAAAGCCTGGCCGGTGCTGAAAACTGCCCCCGCCCCGGCCGACGCCGACCACGACGGCATGCCCGACGCCTGGGAAGCCCGGCAGAAGCTGAACCCCAAAGACGCCGCCGACCGCAGCAAAACCGGCCCCGGCGGCTACACCATGCTCGAAACCTACCTCAACAGTCTGGCCCCAATGCCGGAAACCGCCAAAGCCGGAAAGTAGTGGGTCGGGTTAGTTGATATAGGGAATTTACTATAAAACACGGCGGTTCAGGCAACGCTTGGCGCGGCGGCTTCATCTGCCGGAAAGAACCCACCTTTCCCGCCCATGCTTTCTGCCTTATTCCTGACCTGCCGCCTGGCCGCCGCGCTGCTGCCTGCCGCTGCTAACTCCACTGCGGCCGCGCCCGGCGCCGTCACCATCACCGTAGCGCCTAGCCGCGTGCTGCTCGAAGAGCGGGCCGGCTCCCACCTCAACTTCGATTTTGCGGTGCAGGCCGGCCCCGATTCCCTGTGGCTCTCGAAGGTGGAAGTGTCGGTGTACGACCGGAGCGGGGCGCTGGTGCTGCGCAAATTCGTGGACAACAACGGCTTTAGTCCGTCCGTCAGCAGCTTGTCGCACCGCGTGTTTGCCCCGGGCCAGGTGGCGCTGGTCTTCAACCCGTTTCACACCTTCGCGCCCGACGTGGAAGTGGCCCGGCTGGCCTACACCTTCGAGTTTCAGGATGCCAAACGCAAAGCCGTGACCCAGGCTCTGGACGTGACGCCGGAGCGCTACCAGCCCCGGGCCGCGCTGAAAATCCCAATTACGGGCCGCCTGCTGATCTGGGACGGGCACGACGAAAACGCCCACCACCGCCGCCTCGATTTTCACCACCCGGTGGCCCAGCAGGTCGGTATCCGGTCCAACTTCATGCGCTACGCCCACGACTTCGTGGTGGTGAACGACAAAGGCGAAACCCACGGCGGCGACGGGAAGAAAAATACCGATTACCCCGGCTTCGACCAGCCCGTACACGCCCCGGCGGCCGGCCGCGTAGTGGCCGCCTACAGCGCCCAGTCCGACAACGACAACGGCCAGGACTACTTCAACCCCGGCGACATGGTGGGCAAAGACCCGCTGCTGCTCTACGGCAACTACCTCGTGCTCGACCACGGCAACGGCGAGTTCAGCCTACTGGGTCACCTGCGCCAGAACAGCCTCGTAGTGAAAGTAGGGGATGAGGTGCGCCCCGACCAGGTGCTGGCCCGCATCGGCTCGTCGGGCAGCTCCTACTTTCCGCACCTGCACTACGAGCTGCGCACCGGCGCGGCCATGAACGTGGAAGGCCTGCCGGCTTACTTCACCAAGTTCCGGCTGGTGCGCGGTAGCCGCAGCCGCACCGTGCCCAGCGGCACCGTAGACAGCGGCGACATAGTGGTGCAGGAGCGGAAGTAGTCATTCGCGCTCTTAGGGAAAAGGCCGTCATGCTGTTGCTGCACGACGGCCTTTTCTGCGTAGGCCTTACTAGGTGCCAGCGCTAAGCCCGCCGCCGAAATATTCGCGGCGGTATATAGCTGCTGCGAGCTGGTCAGCCGTAAGAAGCGGCAGAACTCCCGGGCTTTGGCAGCTGTTGCGCTACCAGGGCTGGGAACAGTTGGGAATAAAGCCGTTATTTGATCGGCGGCGCATTACTCGCTTATCCCAGTGTTGCCATCTGCTTAGAGCTGCTTCCTGTTGCGGCCGAGCCTCCAGTAGCGGGGCAGGGGCGGGTAGGGGCACGAGCCGGGAAATCCGGTTGAATAGATTACAGAACGTATGCGGAAATTATTGTTGGTAATGCTGGTCGTGTGCGCCCCCGCCTGGGCTTGGGCCCAACGCGTGGATACCACCAAAAGTCCCCGGCCCATCCGCAAAATTGAGTTGGAAAACGTGGACATCGAGCCGGCCGCCCGCGACGGGAAAGGATGGCTGATGCTCGACAAGGACATCCAGCTGGAGTTGGAAGGCGCCATCCACAACCTCTACAACTTCAAGTATGACAAGGCCGAAAAGCAATTCCGCTCGTTGCGCCGGCGCTACCCCGAGCACCCGCTGCCCTACCTGCTCATGGGCCTGAGCCAGTGGTGGAAAATACTGCCCACCAACCTGCAGGCCAAGCAGTACGACAAGCTGCTGTTTGCATACATGGATACCACCGTGCAGAAAGCCCAGGTGCTCTACGACCAGGACAGCAAAAACTACGAGGCCTGCTTTTTCCTCTCGGCCGCCTACGGCTTCGATGCCCACCTCAACGCCGAGCGCAAAAACTGGACGGCCGCCACGCTCAGCAGCCGCAAAGCCCTGCGCTACCTCGACGAAAGCAAGGAAGCCAACGGCCTGAGCCCCGAGTTTTTGTTTGGCCAGGCGCTGTTCAACTACTACGCCGTCTGGATTGCGGAAAACTACCCGTTGCTGCGACCCGTGCTGCTGCTGTTCCCAAAGGGCAACCGCGCCCTGGGGTTGCAGCAGCTACGCAACGTGGCCGCCAACGGCTTCTACACCGGCATCGAGGCCAAGTATTACCTAATGCGCATCATGTATACCGAGGAAAACAACCTCGACGGGGCCCTGCCCACGGCGCGCTACCTGGCCAACAACTTTCCCGATAACGCCTACTTCCAACGCTTCTACGCCCTGCTCTGCTACCACCAAGGCGACATGATAGAGTGCGAGCGGGTGAGCCGCGAAATTCTGGATAAGATAAACCGCGGCTACCCCGGCTACGAAGGCATCGGGGGGCGCTACGCCACCTATTTCCTGGGCTCCATCGTGCAGAACAGCTACAAGGACATCACCAAGGCCAAAGACTACTTCCAGCGCTGCGTGGTGTTTTCGGAAAGTACCGGCGACGTGAGCAGCGGCTTTTACCTCTCGGCCAACCTGAACCTGGGCCGCATGGCCGACGACGAGAAGGATACCAAAGCTGCCCGCCGCTACTTCACCACCGTCGCCGATAAGGCCGAGCGAAAGTCGCCGCCCTACCGCGAGGCCAAGCTCTACCTCAAAACCCACAAAAAGTAAAGGCCGCCCACCGGGCGGCCTTTGGTTATTTCTGCGGAGCAGCTTCTTTCGTCTTTACCTTCACTTTCTTAACCTTGGGCTCCTTCGTATCGGAGCTGTCTTTCAGCCGGGAAGGGCCGTGCTTCCTTTTCTTGCCGCCGTTGGCCAGGGAAAAGGCCAGCTCAGCGTAGCCATTGAAGCCGTAGGGGCTGCTCGAATCGAAGTACGCCGACAAATCGTTGGAGCCAACTACCAGCGGCCCTACGCGCACCATCAGGCCGTAGGCGAAGTTGTTGTAGTTGTTCATCATCGTCAGGGGCGCGGCCACTTCCAGCCACTTGCTCTCGATGCGCGGAGTGAGAGAGAAAAACGAGAAGTTGCGCATGCCCACCGCGTATTTGCCGCGCAGGCTCTGGCTCACGGCCGCGTTGGCATAAATCCACTTGTAGAGGTGGTAGTCCACGTCCACGTTCAGGGCCGTGGGCGTGCCGGCCACGAATTCGTTTTCCCGCACCTGCTTCTGGGTGCGCAGAATCTTGTTGAGCCGTGCCTCGTAGTTGTCCAGGTCAATACCCTCCAGGTCGGCTTCGCTCACGCCCGAGTTCTTGGTTTTGATGTTGTTGAAGGCCGTGGCGTTTTCCTTGTACTTGATGTAGCCGATGTCGGTAATCGAGGCCGATATGCGGTAGAGGTACTTATTGCGCGAGTAGTCGAGCCGGTCTACCCCCCTCTTGTCGATGTAGCGGTACTGGCCCATATTGGGCCGGTACTCATACACGGCCCCGATATCGAGGCCCCAGCCGCCACCCGGGCCACCGCCGGTCAGCCACTTCAGGGCCTGGTTGGCGTCGATGTTGTCGAAAGCATCGGGGTTGGAATAGCCAAAAGCAGCGTCCAGACTGTTGATGCGCACAATTGTGTCGCCGGTAGCAGCGGTTTTGTCGATAATCTGGTAGTCGGCGCTTTTGCTTTGCAGGTAACCCGAGCCGAAGCCGATGAAGCGCTTGGCCGTGACGCCCGCCTTCAGAAAATGCAGGCTTTTGTCGATAACCACGCGGCCATAGGTCAGGTCGTACTCCGAAAAGGCATTCAGGTTCATGTTGAACGTGTTGTCGGCCGAGCGCCCTTTGGTCTTGAACTCGTCTACGGCGTTCTGAATCAGGTTTTCCGACACCGCGTTGCCCTGCATAGCCGTCCGCACCCGGGTGCTGAAAGCCACGCTCTGGGTGGGGCTGATGCGCAGCATGACGCCCGGTCCGGCCACGTTCAGGCCCGCGCTGAACATCTTGGGCTTATCGCTCGGACTGCGGGTCAGAAACTCCTTGCCCAAATCCAGGTCGGCGCCGGAGTTCTGGGGGCTCCAGGCCCCGGTGTAGCGGTAGGCCGTGTTGGTGGCGTGCACATCGAAGCCCACGAGCCGCAGCTGGAAGAAATAGCGGTTGTCGACGATGGAGGCCGGGTTCCAGTGGGCACCGGTGAGGCCTGAGTAGTTGCCGCGCGCGCTGTTGAAGAGCTGCTGGGCGCTCAGGCTGCCCGGCACCAGGGCGAGCAGCAGTCCGCCCAGGCGGAAATGACGCGTGTAATTGTGTTGCATATAGGTTCGGGGCAAGAGTGAGAAAGAGGCGCGGAGGAATAAAATAATTATACTTCTGAGCAGTCGGCCAAGTACGCTGTACCAGCAAGCCGGCAGCCGGCTGGCACAGGTATTAGATGACTGGCTGTAAGGGTATTATATCCTATTCAAGGTCAGGGGTACTGTAGCAGGATTTCACTTATAGTCAATTGGATATTGAATAAGGTAAAAGAGCTGTGCCGGTGAGAGTTATGGCGTTAGGTAAAGTTTCCGGGCAAAATTATACCGGTCCGACTTCGTCCGCAATACCTACTTGTGGGTATTGTGCAGCTGCCGGCCGGGGGTTATGAGGACTGGAAAAGCCCAACTGTATAGCCCTCAAATCCTAACCTGGGCTATAACCTGCCGGCGGGAGCTGCGTTTTTTCAGGCTTACCGACTATTCATTCCAATCATTCCAAGGCTATGGAAACCAAACCAACAACATTGCCCCCGCAGCAGCAGGATCAGCAGCCGGGCCTCGAAACCGAAATGACGCCCCAGCCCGAATACATCCGCCCCGGTTACCGGGGCAGCGGCAAGCTGGAAGGCAAAGTGGCCCTCATTACGGGCGGCGACAGTGGCATTGGCCGCTCGGTGGCCGTGCATTTTGCCCGCGAAGGTGCCGATGTGGCTATCACCTACCTGCCCAGCGAAGAGCAGGATGCCTACGACACGCGCCAGCTGGTAGAACAGGAGGGCCGGCGCTGCCTCACCCTGCCCGGCGACCTGCGCGAGGCGGATTTCTGCCAGCAGATTGTGGAGCGCACGGTGCAGGAGCTGGGCGGCCTCAACGTGCTGGTCAACAACGCGGCTGAGCAGTTCGTCAGCCAGGACGTGGCCGAAATCACCGACCAGCAGTGGATGGACACGTTCCAGGTCAACTTCTTTTCCTTTGTGCGCGTCACCCGGGCCGCCTTGGCTCACTTGCAGGAAGGCGACGCCATTATCAATACTTCCTCCATCAACGCCTACCGTGGCAACCAGCAGCTGGTCGACTATACCTCGACCAAAGGGGCCATTACGGCCTACACCCGCTCTATTGCCCAGCAGCTGGCCGAGAAGAAAATCCGGGTCAACTCCGTGGCGCCCGGCCCCATCTGGACGCCCTTGATTCCGGCCAGCTTCCCGCCCGAGAAAGTAGCTTCATTCGGCAAAGACACCACCATGAAGCGCCCCGGCCAGCCCTCCGAAGTAGGTCCGTGCTACGTGTTCCTGGCCTCCGACGACGCTTCCTACATCACTGGGCAGGCTCTGCACCCCAACGGCGGCGAAGTGCTCAATACCTGAGCCTACCGCCATGCTAAACCAACAGCGGCCGGAGCCCTATTTGCTCCGGCCGCTGTTGGTTTACAGCATAGGAAGTGGAGAGGCCAAAGGTTGCCCGCTCAATTACGTATCTTGGCTTTCCTGACCTCCTTCCCCCGCATCATGACCACTACCCAAACGGCGCCGCCTACTTTGGCTGCCTCTGCTTTCTCCCCGTCGGCTTTGTTTGCCCGGCAGCAGCTGCGGGCCCCGGTGCTGCGGCGCGAGGCAGCCGAGGAGCGGGCCGACCGGCTGCGCAAGCTCAGCCAGTGGATCGAGCAGAACCGCGTGGCCATTCAGCAGGCCCTCTACGCCGATTTTCGCAAGCCCGCCGCCGAAACCGACGTCACCGAAATCTGGTCGTCGCAGGGCGAAATCAAGCATACGCTCAAAAACCTGAAGCAGTGGATGCGCCCCCGCCGGGTAAGCACGCCACTGTCTTTGGTCGGCACCACCTCGTGGGTGCAGTATGAGCCCAAGGGCGTATGCCTGATTATTGCGCCCTGGAACTACCCGTTCTACCTGGCCATCGACCCGCTGGTATCGGCCCTGGCGGCTGGCAATTGCTGCATTATCAAGCCCTCGGAGATGACGCCGGCCGTGGCCGCGCTGCTCAGCCGCATGGCCCACGAGCTGTTCGACCCCGCCGAAGTAGCTGTGGTAGAAGGCGACCGGGCCGTGGCCACGGCCCTGCTGCAACTGCCCTTCAACCACATCTTCTTCACCGGTAGCCCGGCCATTGGTAAGGTAGTGATGCGCGCTGCCGCCGAGCACCTCACCAGCGTGACGCTGGAACTGGGCGGCAAGTCGCCGGTGGTGGTCGATGCCACGGCCAACCTGCGCGACGCGGCCGAGAAAATCGTGTGGGGCAAGTACATCAACGCCGGCCAAACGTGCGTGGCGCCCGACTACGTGTTGGTGCAAAGCAGCGTGCAGGAGCAGTTTGTGCAGGAAGTGCGCCAAGCCGTAACCCGGTTTTACGACCCTAAGGGTGAGGGTGTTATCAATTCCAAGTCCTTCGCCCGCATCGTGAATAAGCATCATTTTGAGCGGCTTTCCGGTCTGCTCGAAGACGCCCAGCGTGACGGGGCGCAGGTGGCTTTGGGCGGCATCGTGGATAGCAGCCAGTGCTTTATCGAGCCCACCCTGCTGCTGGAAGCCGGCCCTGATAGTCGGGTAATGCAGGAGGAAATATTCGGTCCGCTGCTGCCCATTCAGCCCTTTACCACCCTAATGGAAGCCGCCGACTTCGTGAATGCTCGGCCCAAGCCTTTGGCTTTGTACCTGTTTACCCAGAGCGGCGAAAACCAGCGCTACCTGCTCCAGAATGTGTCGGCGGGCGGCTGCTGTATCAACGAAACCATTCTGCACTTGGCCCACCCCGAGCTGCCGTTTGGGGGCGTTGGCAACAGCGGCATGGGCAAGGCGCACGGCCACTACGGTTTCTTGGCTTTTTCCAACGAAAAAGCGGTGCTCAAGCAGCGCACCGGCCGCACCGGCATCAAGTTCATGTATCCGCCCTACACCGATAAGGTCCAGAAAATGATAGACTGGCTGCTGCGGCTGTTTTAAAGAGTAGCCTATGTATATCGAAGCAGGAGCGCCCGCAAAGGCGCTCTTTTTTTGCTCTGGCGTTGACAGCGCCGCAAAAGAGCTGACGCGCCGCCGCGAAAAAGTATGCGGCAAGCATACTATCTGAGAGAAAATGCCGATATTTTCAGGCGGCCGCGCCTCCACACCCGTCGGCCGAATCCCGCCCGCTTTTCCGCTCTGTATGATTCTCTCCGCTGCTCACCACCCGACCCTCCGGGCGCTGGCCGATACGTTTATTCCGGGCCTGCCCGGCCGCCCCGCAGCCGCCGAGTTCTGGGCGCGTTCAGGTGCGGAAGGAATTGATTTGCAGCAGATAAATGAAGTGATAAGTGCGCAGCCGTTGGGCGCGCAGCAGGAATTTGAGAAGCTGCTGGGGTTGCTGGCCAACCCCATGTTGGGCCTCACCTGGTTTGGGCCGCTGAAGCCTTTCGCGCGCCTCGACGCCGACCAGCGCCAGCAGATGCTGCGCAGCTGGGCCCAAAGCAACCTGCCGCAGCTGCGCAAAGGCTTTCATGCCCTGCGCAAGCTGATGGTGTTTCTGTACTACGGCTCCTCCTCGGCCGAGCAGGGCAACGGCGCCTGGCCGCATATCGGGTACCCCGGCCCGCTGCCTGAAGACGTGGTGGATACACCCAAGCCTATCCGGACGCTGCAGCCTACCACCGATACCACCTACGACTGCGACGTGCTGGTAATCGGCAGCGGCGCCGGCGGGGGCGTCATTGCGGGCGAAATGGCAGCGGCCGGCCACGACGTGCTGATAATTGAAAAAGGCCCCTACTGCCACGGCTGCGACTTTACCCAGCGCGAAGTGGATATGATGGGTAAGCTCTATGACGCCAAAGGTACCCTGGCTACTCAGGACGGGGGCGTGGCCCTGCTGGCGGGCAGCTGCCTGGGCGGCGGCACTACCGTCAACTGGGCCGGCTCCTTCCGCACCCCCGATTACGTGCTGGAGGAATGGGCCCGGGAGCACCAGGTGCCGCATTTTACGTCCCAGCAGTTTAAGTACAGCCTCGACGCCGTGGCTCAGGCCCTGAGCGTAAATACTGACTACCAGCGCCACAACGGTCAGAACCAGGCGCTCTGGGACGGCTCCACAAAGCTGGGCCAGGAGGTAAAGCTCATTCCCCGCAACGAAAAAGGCCTTTCCGACTCGGAGCAGCACTTTCAGGGGTTGGGCTACAGCACCATGGGCGACCGGTACGGCATCAAGCAGGGCACCCTGAATACTTACCTTCTGCAGGCGTTTCAGCACGGGGCACGCATCCTGGCCGATACCTACGTGGAGCGCGTGACCGTGCACGCTGGCATGGCCACCGGCGCGGAAGCGGTGCATACCACGGCCGAGGGCCGACCGGTGCGTATTACGGTGCGGGCCAAGCGCGTGATAGTAGCCGGCGGCGCGGTGCAGACGCCGGCGCTGCTGCTGCGTAGTGGCCTGCGGCATCCCCATATCGGGCAGCATCTGCATCTGCACCCCACCGTAGCCGTTTCGGGGGTGTATCCGCACCGCATGGACCCCTGGCACGGCCCGAGCATGTCGGTGGTAAACGACGCGTTTACCCGGCTGAACGGTACCAACTTCGGCGCCAAAATCGAGACGCCCCCGGCCCACGCGGGCCTGATGGCTATGGTGCTGCCCTGGCTGAGCGGCGAGCAGCACAAGCAGATGATGCTGGAAGCGGCGCACCTGGGCAGCTTCATTGTGCTGACCCGGGACCGGGATGGTGGCCGCGTCAGTGTTGATAAAGATGGTACCCCGCTCGTCGACTACGTGCTCAGCGACTTCGACCGGGCTAGTATGCTGGCCGGCGTGCGGGCGGCGGCCGACATTCACGTGGCCGCCGGGGCCCGCAAGGTGTACCTGCCCCACGGCACGCTGCCCACGCTGCTAGCCGAGAGCGGCGTGGTGCTGAACCCCGAGCTGCTCGACAAACTGCCCCACCTGGGTTGGAAACCCAACCAGTTCAGCCTCTACAGCGCCCACCAGATGAGCACCTGCCGCATGGGCGGCACCGAAGCTACTCACCCGGTGGGGCCCAACGGCGAAACCTACGAGGTGCGCAACCTGTTCGTGGCCGATGGCTCCGCTTTTCCGGCCTGTAGCGGCGTAAACCCTATGCTTACCATCATGGCCTTGGCTCACTACACTGCCCAGGAAATGAAAGCCAGCAGCCCCACTGTGTCGATGGCCAGTAGCCGCACGGTTTCAGCTGGTTAGGAAACCTCGTTACAGAGCTCGAAGTGGCATTTTGGACCGGGCATAACCGTGCGGCCCAGTTTTCGCGTATGCAAGCCGGATTCATTCACTTCTCCCTATGTTGTTCTCCCGTTCCCTGCTTGTTCTCGGCCTGCTTGGCACCGTTACGTTTGGTTGTGCCCGGCGGCAAAAGGCAGATATTCCGGAAGCCAAGTCGGTGACGGTAGCCCCGCCGCCCGCGGCCATGCCTAAAGCCGCCGCCCGCGACCTGACCGACGTGATGACTGATGAGCTGAAGCTACTGCCCGACCAGCAAACCAAGGTGCGGGCCATTCTGAGCGGCACGGTAAAGAAGGTGAATGATGCCCGCCAGCAGAATGCCGGCAACCAGACGGCCCTGCAAACCGAGCTGAGAAAGATAAATGCCGAGTCGGAAGGCGAGCTGAAGGCTGTGCTGACGCCTACGCAGTACAAGGATTACCAAGCCAAAAAGCGCCAGATTCAGGCCCAGATGCAGGCCCGCCGCTCTACCAAGTAGTCACTCTACCGCACCTGCGCCTTGCGCAGCACCCGGCTGAACAGGCCGGGAACCCACCTTTTGAGGTAAATCCCCAGCGTTTCGCGCCCCCCGATATAGACTTCCTGCTTGCGGCAGGCAATGGCGCGTACGGCCGCCCGGGCTAGCTTTTCGGGTGCCATTCCCCTCTCAGTAGCCGCGTCCATGGTGCGCTGCGGGCTACCGTCGGCCGTGAGGGCATTGATGGAAACCCCCGTGCGAATGAAGCCTGGGCAAATAATGGTGACACCCACGCCCGTCGACCAGATTTCGGCCCGCAAGGAATCGAAAAAGCCGTGCAGCGCGTGCTTGGAAGCCGAGTAGGCACTGCGGTAGGGCGTACCGAACTTCCCCACCAGGCTGCTGACCACTACCACCTGCCCTGAGCCCTGCGCAATAAGGTGGGGCAGCACTTCCTTGGTCAGCGCCACGGTGCCGAAGTAATTCACTTCCATCAGTTGCCGGTGCACGTCGAGGCTGGTTTCCAGCGCCAAGGAGCGTTGACTGATGCCGCCATTATTAACCAGAATGTCAATGCGGCCGAAGTGGGCCAGCACCTGGGCCGTGCAGGCAGCAAAGGTGGTGCCGTCGGCTAAGTCGAGCGGGACAACCAGGATTTCTGCTGGAGCGCAGGCGGCGGCCACGCGCTGCAGCTCAGCCACATTGCGACCAGAAAGTACTAGCCGGGCGCCGGCGCGGGCAAACTCCCGGGCCAGCGCCTCGCCAATACCGGCGGAAGCGCCCGTAATCCAGACAACATGTTGGGCAAAGGACATGACAGGTAAAAATAAGATTACGGAAGTTGGTACAAGATAGGAGTAAGACAAGGCCTGACTGTACTTTTCTGTAATTGACTTTTGCTATATTTCACAACCCTCAGGCAACCTTTCGCCCGGTGCTGCTATCTATCGGCACGTTGCTGCCTGCTGTGGGTAGCTGTCTGAAAAAATAACCGGCCTGCTTTTGCTTTTCAGATCGGTTCTTGGTAATTTGTATTGCATGCTACTATGCAAAGCAAGTTACGCGTCTTTTCGCTCCGCCTTATGATTCAGCTACGCAATATCCGGAAGACGTACGAAGTGGGGGCCAACCGGCTGGAGGTACTCAAGGGCATCGATATGCACATCCGGCCGGGCGAGCTGGTGAGCATTATGGGTTCGTCGGGCTCGGGCAAAAGCACGCTGCTCAACATCCTGGGCATCCTCGACGACTTTGACCAGGGCGACTACACCCTGGCTGGCACCCGCATCGATAGGAGCCTTTCGCAGACCCGGGCCGCGCAGTACCGCAATCAGTTCCTGGGCTTCGTGTTTCAGTCGTTCAACCTGCTGAACTTCAAAAATGCGCTGGAAAACGTGGCCCTGCCGCTGTATTACCAGAAAATAGGTCGGCGCGAGCGGAACCGGCTGGCCCTGGAATACCTCGACCGGGTGGGCCTGGCCGACCGTGCCGACCACCTGCCCAGCGAGTTGAGCGGCGGGCAAAAACAGCGCGTGGCCATTGCCCGGGCCCTCATCAGTCAGCCCAAGTTGATACTGGCCGATGAGCCCACCGGCGCCCTCGACACCCAGACCACGCAGGAGGTGATGGACATTTTCAAGGCCGTGAACAGGGAAGGCATGACGGTCGTCATCGTGACCCACGAAAATGATATTGCCGACCAGACTCAGCGCCTGATTCGCATTCGGGACGGGCTGATTGTGAAGGAGTAAGCGGTGAGGTAGTGAAATAGTGAGTTTTTCGTTCTGACCTGTTCCAACTATGAAAACAATCCTTTTGGCCGGCGTCGTTTTAAGTATCTGTGGAGCGGCAATGCCCGCGCAGGCGCAGACATCGGCGGCGGAGCAGCAGGCGCTGATGAAGCAGCTCGACCAGTTGATGCAGAACCCTCAAAAGCCCAAGCAGGATGTGCACCTGGCTTTGAAGGGCTGCCACGCCGAGCAGATTATCCGGGACCGGGACGCCGACGTGCAGATGTCGAAGGCCCTGGCCGTGAGCTACGGCGGCAGCAACTCGGGCTGGGCCGTGCGCATGGACGACGGCTTCTTTGAGCTGAAAATGAGCTTTGACTGGGCCGCCGTAACCACGCTGAGCTACGCGCCCGACAAGGGCGACGATGATGAGCCCCCGCACTACCAAATCAAAATTGCGAAGCGCAAGAAAGGCAGTTCCACCACTTTCGAGTTGCCGCTCTACACCAGCAACGAGGCCACGGTAAAAGACGTGGTGCGCCGCCTCGAAAAGCTGCGCCAAAGCTGCGGAGGAGTCAATTAAGGATTGGTCATTCTGCCTGGTGAAGCAGTGCATCCGGCATTTTGCCAGCACACTCCCCGCATTAGCACCTGAGCACATTACACCACATTAGCACATTAAAGCCTCATGTTTGACCTCGATAAATGGCAGGAAATCCTCGGGACGATGCGCCGCAACAAGCTGCGCACGTTTCTGACGGCCTTCGGGGTGTTCTGGGGCATATTTATGCTGGTGCTGCTGCTGGGTGCGGGCAAGGGAATTGAAAACGGCATCTGGAAGGAGTTTGGCGGCGGGGCCATGAACAGCCTGTTTGTGAGTGCCGGTAAAACGTCGTTGCCTTGGAAAGGGCTGCAGCCAGGCCGGGAGCTGAAGTTTACCAACGACGATCTGGAAGCCATCCGGCAGCAGGTGGATGGCGTGGAGCTGCTGGCCTCGCGCAACCGACTGTTCGGCGAATACACCATTGTGAACAAAACCAAAAACGGCTCCTACCAGGTATTCGGGGCCAATTCGGAGTTCTTTCAGCTCAACGGTGAGGAGCTGACCCAGGGCCGGCTGCTAAGCCCTTTGGATGGCGTGGAGCGGCGCAAGGTGATGATAATGGGGGAGAAGGTGCGCAAGGTGCTGTTCGGCGACGCGCCGGCCATCGGGCAGTACGTGCAAGTGAAGGGCGTCTTTTTCAAGGTCGTGGGCATCTTTACCACCACCCAGAACAACGGCCGCAACGAGGAGCGCGCCTTCGTGCCCTTCACCACGTTCCAGACCACGTTCAACCAGTACAACCAGGTGCAGCGCATCGGCATCAGCAGCGTCAAGGGCACGCCCGTGAAGCAGCTCGAAGACCAGGTGCGGGTGCTGCTGGCCCGCCGCCACCAGTTCGACCCGGCCGACAAGCAGGCACTGGAGCTTGATAATAACGAGGAGGAAGTGCAGCGGTTTGAGGGCCTTTTTCGCGGTATTAAGTTGTTTGTGAGCGTAATCGGGGTGCTGACGCTGGTGGCCGGGGTGGTGGGCGTGAGCAACATTATGCTCATCATCGTGCAAGAACGGACCCGGGAAATCGGGGTGCGCAAGGCGCTGGGGGCCACGCCCTGGAGCATCATCAGTATGATCGTGCAGGAGTCGGTGGTCATCACCAGCTTCTCGGGCTATATGGGGCTGCTGCTGGGCGTGGCCCTGCTCGACGCGGTGCGCTACATGCTGGAAAAAGCCGGCGGCACTACGTCCTACTTCGACCACCCGGAAGTGAACCTGGGCGTGGCTTTAAGTGCGACGCTGCTGCTGGTCGTTTCCGGGGCCATAGCCGGGCTGATTCCGGCCATGAAAGCGGCTAACGTGAAACCCATTGAAGCCTTACGGGCCGAATGATGACCGGCGAGAAAACCACTTCTGCTTACCCCAATACCCATGTTTGACCTCGATAAATGGCAGGAAATCCTCGGTACGGTGCGGCGGCACAAGCTGCGCACGGGGCTCACCGCGTTTGGTGTGTTCTGGGGCATCTTTATGCTAGTAGTACTGCTGGGCGCGGGTAAAGGCTTCCGCAATGGGGTCGAAAACGAGTTTGACGTGGCCAAAAACGCCGTCTTCGTTTGGACCCAGCGCACCAGCGTGCCTTACGCCGGGCTGAAAGTGGGGCGCTTCATCCAATTTACCAACGACGACGTGGCGGCCCTGCTGCGGGAAGTGCCCGAGGCGGCCGTGGTGCTGCCCCGCAGCTCCCTCGACGGCGCTTTCACGGTGCAGTACGGGGCCAAAAGCTCAGCCTTCTCGGTGAACGGCGAGTACCCCGGCTACCCGGCCGTAAAGGCGCTGCACCTCACCTCGGGCCGCTTCATCAACGACATTGACATAACGGAACGGCGCAAAATAGCCGTCATCGGCGACCGGGTGGCCGAGGTGCTGTTCGGCACCACCAATCCGCTGGGAAAGGAAATCCGCATCAAGGGTATCTTCTTCCGCGTGGTGGGTTTGTTCAAGGCCGAGGGCAAGCCCGAAAACGCCCAGGAAGAAGCCCAGACCATCATGATTCCGCTCACGGCCCTGCAGGTGACGTTCAACCAGGTAAACAAGGTGGGCTACTTCGCCTTCATTCCCAAGCCCGGCACGCCGGCGGCGGTGGTCGAAACCAAGGTGAAGCAGCTGCTGGCCCGGCAGCACAAAGTGGCCCCCACTGACGACCGGGCATTCGGCTCGGCCAACGTGGAGGAGGAATACGCGCGGGTGCAGGGGCTGTTTCTGGGTATTTCGGGCTTCAGCTGGCTGGTGAGCATCGGGACCATTCTGGCCGGTATCATCGGGGTGAGCAACATCATGCTCATCGTGGTGAAGGAGCGCACCAAGGAAATCGGGATTCGCAAGGCGCTGGGAGCCACGCCCTGGAGCATCATCAGCCTTATTGTACAGGAAAGCATCGTCATTACAGCCGCCGCCGGCCTGCTCGGGCTGCTGTTTGGCACGGCCCTGATGGCGGGCATCAATTCGTTGATTGCGGGCCAGAAAGTGGGCTTTTTTGCCAACCCGCAGGTCGATATTGGCGTGGCTTTCACGGCCGTGGTGCTGCTGGTAGTGGCCGGCGGCGTGGCCGGGCTGGTCCCGGCTGCCATTGCCGCCCGCGTGCAGCCGGTCGTTGCGCTTAAAGACGAATAAGCGGTGAAATAGTGACTTAGTGAGCTGTCGTCCGGTTCACGCCGAAAGAATCTAAAACGCACTCAGTCGCTAACTCACTAAATCACCATTTCACTAACTCACATTGGCTATGAACAACCACCAAGCACTACCCGAAGAAGCCGTCGAACTAGCGCCTGCCGATGTTCTGACGCGCCCTCACCACGACCAATCCTACGCGCCCTATCAGCCGCCCAAACCGCCGTTTATTACCATGAAACGAATTTTCCTCGGCCTTCTCGTGCTGCTGCTGCTGGCCGGGTTTGGCTGGCTGGCCAACTACTTCTGGAAGCAGGCCCATACCGACCCGGTTACCTACAAAACCGAAACGCCCTTCCTGACCGACATTGTGAAGAAAACCGTGGCTACGGGCAGTATCGTGCCCCGCCGCGAGGTCCAGATCAAGCCCCAGGTGTCGGGCATCGTGGAGGAGCTCTACGTGGAAGCCGGGCAGCCCATCAAGGAAGGCCAGCTCATTGCCCGCATCCGAACGGTGGCCAACGCCGGCAACGTCAACAACGCCCAGAACAGCATTCAGGCGGCCCGCGTAGCCCTCGAAACTTCCCAGATTGAGCTGGACCGCCAACGGCCGCTGTTTGAGCAGAAGGTTATTGCCGAGCAGGAATTCAACCGCCTGCTGGCCGACGTGCGAGCCAAAAAGCAGGCCCTGAACGCGGCCGAAAACGACTTGCAGATTGCCCAGCGCGGCGCTTCCCGCAACACCGGCGGCGCCTCCAACACGGTGCGCTCCACCATTACGGGCCTGCTGCTGGATGTACCCGTCAAGGTCGGCTCGTCGGTGGTAGAGCGCAACAACTTCAATGAGGGCACCACCATTGCCGCTATTGCCGACATGAAAAGCCTCGTGTTTGAGGGCAAAGTAGATGAAAGTGAAGTGGGCAAAGTGCGCGAAGGCATGGACCTAAACCTGACCGTGGGCGCGCTGGAAGGCGAAAATTTCCCGGCAACCCTCGAATACATTGCCCCCAAGGGCATCACGGAGGAAGGCGCCATCAAGTTTCAGGTGCGGGCCAACGTGCGCCTCAAGCCGGGGCAGTTTCTGCGGGCCGGCTACTCGGCCAACGGCGACATCGTGCTGGGCCGCCGCACGCAGGTACTGGCCATCCGGGAGAGTCTGCTGCAGTTCGGTAAAATCAACAAGGACAGCGTGTTTGTAGAGGTAGAAACCGCCCCGCAGAAGTTTCAGAAGCGCCTGCTGAAAACCGGCCTCTCCGACGGCATCAACGTGGAAGTGGTATCGGGCCTGGCCAAAACAGACAAGATAAAAGTGCTGGGCCCACCCGCCGACGGCGAGAAAAAGGACTAGCCAGTGCCCACCCAAGCCCAACGGCCCAACCCTGCGCGGATTGGGCCGTTTGCGTTTCTACCTCTTACCTAATCTGCTTTTGCCGTGCGTCCTCAGCCCTACCTCCTGCATTTCAACCCCAAGCTTAGCCTCAATGCCGCCGGCAAGCACGTGCGCGATGGCCTGTCTACGGTACTCCGCACGGGCGAAAACCTGTGGCTGAGCTGCGATGAGCGTACCAGCATCGAGCGGCTGCGCCGCACCGGTCCGCACGAGTACGGTCAGCATGCGTGTTTTCAGCTCACCGATCTGCTCGATTTGCCCGCCGGTCCGGAAAGTGAAATCGATATCGAAGGCCTGGCCGAAGCTGACCACTACCTCTGGGTGATTGGCTCGCACAGCCTCAAGCGCAAGCAGCCCGACCACGAGCACGAAGATGTAGCTAAGCAAATCGGGAAGCTGGCCAAGGTAGAAGCCGACCCCAACCGCTACCTGCTGGCCCGCATTCCGCTGGTGCTCAACGAAAAAACCGGCGACTACGAACTGCACAAAACGGCCCCGCACCCTACCAAAGCCGACGAAACCCTGCAGGCGGCCCAGCTCCACGGTAGCACCGAAACCAACGAACTGCTGGATTTGCTGATGGATGACCCGCACCTGAAGCCCTTCATGAAGCTGCCCGGCAAAGACAACGGCTTCGATATCGAAGGCCTGGCCGCCACGCCCGACGGCCGCCTGTTCGTGGGCCTGCGCGGGCCGGTGCTGCGCGGCTGGGCCGTGGTGCTGGAGCTGCTGCCCCGCCTCGACAAGCACGGCCGCTTGCGCCTCGATAAAATAGGGGGGGAGCAGCAGTACTACAAAAAGCACTTCCTGGACCTGGGCGGCATGGGCCTGCGCGAAATGCGCCAGCAGGGCGACGACCTCTACCTGCTGGCCGGCCCCACCATGGACCTCGACGGCACCATTGCCGTGTACTGCTGGCCCAACGCGCTGAGTCAGCCCCAGGACAGCCTCATCGGGCCCGACAAAATCCGCCGCCTTTTCGACGTGCCCCACGGCCACGGTCCCACCGCCGGCCAGGACCGCGCCGAGGGCATGGGCATGCTCGATGAAAACCACCTGATTTTCGTGTTCGACAGCCCCAGCGACGCCCGCAAGCCCGCCGCCCACCAGGTGCGGGCTGATGCTTTCCGACTGGCAAAGTAGCCGTAGCGGTGCTGATTTGAGCCATTTGCGCGTACTTTGCCACCCACACACTACCACTGTTATGGCCGCTCCTTTGCTCCGCACCCCCGAAACCACGCACCGCATCCACTTCCAGGACTGCGACATGCTGGGCCACCTCAACAACGCCCGTTACCTCGACTATTTCCTCAACGCCCGCGAGGAGCACACTACCCGGCACTACGACATGAACCTGGGCCACCTGGCCAAGGTGGAAGGCGCGGGCTGGGTCATTACCAAGCACCACATTGCCTACCTGCGGCCCGCCAACCACGGCGAAATCGTGCGCATCAAAACTCAGCTTATTCACTACGACAACTCCAATCTGGTGGTGGAAATGCTGATGCTCAGCGAAGATGGCAACCGGCTGAAGGCGGTGCTGTGGTCGGAAATGGCCTTCGTGCGCGTAGCCACTGCCTCCCGCACCGACCACACCGACGAGCTGATGGACCTACTCGACCAACTCGACGTGGAGGATGTGAGCTACGACCCCGACGGCTTCGATGAGCGGGTGAAGCGCTTACGCAAGCAGCTCAAGCGCGACCGGGCTGGCGCCGACGACGAGTAACCAAGCGCCACTATATCCGTACTGTAAAAGCCGGTTCTGCCTAGCGCAGACCGGCTTTTTCGTTCTATTATACTACCCAACCTCAACACCCATTCCCATGAGCATCTTTGGCAGTGATAAACTAAAAGGAAAGAAAATAGCCATTGTCGCCACCGACGGCTTCGAGCAGTCGGAGCTGGAAGAACCCAAAAAGTACCTGGAAGGCGAAGGCGCCGAAACCCACGTCATTTCCCTGAAAAGCGGCTCCATCAAGGGCTGGGACCAGAAAGACTGGGGCAATAAGGTGTCGGTTGATAAAACCATCGACGAAGTAAGCGTGGCCGACTACGACGCGCTGGTGCTGCCCGGCGGCCAGATGAACCCCGACGTGCTGCGAACCGAAAAGAAGGTAGTAGCCTTTGCCGCCGAGTTTATGCGCTCGGGCAAAGTGGTAGCCGCCATCTGCCACGGCCCCTGGACGCTGATTGAAACCGGCTTACTGCGCGGCCACAACGTAACGAGCTGGCCCAGCCTGAAAACAGACCTTACCAACGCCGGGGCTCAGTGGCAGGACAGTGAGGTAGTCGTCGACAAAGGCCTCATCACCAGCCGCAACCCCAGCGACCTGCCGGCTTTCAACAAGAAAATTGTGGAGGAAATCCTGGAAGGCAAGCACGCACCCCGCTCGTAAGCAGCGGCGCTGCACCGCATAAGAAAGCCCCGGCCAGATCTGGCCGGGGCTTTTTTTGTAGCCTCAAATAAGTAGAAGCAACTACAAGTCGATGGCCATCCGGATGTCGCCGCGCTTGTACATGACGGTGCCCAGCGGAATTTCCACAAAGCCCAGCTTGCGGTATACGTGCAGGGCGGGCAGCAGAATCCGGTTGGAAACCAGCTCGACCCGCGCCACGCCCATCGTCCGGGCCCGGTTCAGAATAGCCTGGCAAAGAGCGAAACCAATGCCGCGGCCCTGCACCTGGTCGGTAACGGCCATTTTGGCCAGCTTCCAGCTGCCATCGGAAGCATGAAGCAACGCCCCGGAGCCTACGATGGCCCCTTGGTAGCGGGCCAGCAGGATAAAGCCGCCGGGGTCGAGAATGTGGGTTTGCGGGTCGCCGAGGGTTTCGTGGTCGGCAGGTTCCAGCTCAAAGTAGCGCGTAATCCACTCGTGGTTGAGGCGGCGTAAGTCATCCTGGTAATGCGGTGCGTAGTCGATGATTTCGAGGTCGGCAGAAGCAGTTGTATCCATGCTCCAAAGATGGGTAAATGCTCGTTACGGCTGCACCAGGGCCAGCAGCTGGGCGGCGTAGCGGTGGTACACTAGGTAAAAACCGGCATCGAACAGCAGTAGAAACCCGCCCTGCAGCCACAGGGAACGGCCAAAGCCCAGCAGGCGTTCCGGCCGTTGCTCGGTGGCTTGGCCCCGGGCCCGCAGCCAGCTGCCGGTAGCCAGATAAGCCACGTCGAGGCCTAGGTTGAGCAGCAGAATCTTCTCAAAATCGAACTGGGCCGAAAGGCTGGCCGCCAGCGTGAGGCCAGCTACGTGGTTGGGCTGGGCCCGCAGGATGCCCACCACGGCCAACACGGCATTCACGCAGTTCCAGCCCACGTTCATCTGGTGGAAGTAGTGGCTCTCGGAGCGCCGATCGGGGCGGGCCACCAGGTAGCCACTCACCAGCAGATTGAGCAAGGCCCAGGTGGCTAGCACCGCCATGCCGTGCTCGGCCAGCAGCTCCCGGGCCTGATTTATTGCCGGTAAACCGGCTGTCGGCAGCACGGCGCAGAATAAGGAGGGGAGTAACATGGCGAAGAGGAAAAATAGGTCACAAAAAAAGGAAGCCCCGGAAGGCTTCCTTTCTAAAACTAGTAATGGTTGGGCTTACTGGGTAAAGCCGATGCCCAGGTACACTTGAAACACGCTGTTTTTGATGTCGGTCAGGGCATTGGCACCCGACGTGGCCAGCTGGTCCTTGATGATTTCGTTGAAACCGGCGGTGTAGCGGGCGCCCACGCGGGCCGGGCCTACCCGGGCCTCAGCCCCGGCCGACAGGCCATAGTCGAGGCTGGTGTAGCTGTAGCCGTAGATGTTACCTTCGTTGGCAATCTTCCGCTCCTTGCCGTCTTCCGTAACCTTGGTCAGCAGCGAAACCTGCGGGCCGGCGTGGATGCTCACGTTGTCCAGAATGTTGAACACCAGCAGCACGGGCAGCTGCAGGTAGTCGAGCCGACGGTCTTTTACCGTTGTGGCCGTGCCACCTGTGGGCGTGTTAGTAGAGGTGCCCTGGAAGCCCTGCCGGCTGTAGAGCAGCTCGGGCTGAATGGAGAGGCGGTTGCTGAAGCCATACTGGCCGTAGACGCCGGCGTGGAAGGTCTTCGAGTTGGAACTGTTGGCAAAGTTCTTTTTGCTGTCGCCATACACGTCGGCCAGGTTGAAGCCGCCCTTGATACCGAAGCCGGTATTGCGGGAATCGGACGTGCCAGCATCGTAGTCGGTAGAAGAGCGGACGCCGACGGGGCCAGTGGTTTGGGCAAAAGAAGAAACGCCGGCCAGGGAAAGCGCGAGGAGTAAGGTCAGTTTTTTCATGGGAGCAGTAACGGTCAGGTGGAGTACGGCGGCCGGCGCCTTGGGAAAATCCAGGCCGGCATGTGTATGCGACTATACTAGCCCCCGGAAAGAAGGTTACGCCGGAAGGGTTTTACCGCGAAAAAAATATTGCCCGACTAAGTAGGATGAATGCCCGGAGCCCGTATCTTTGGCGCTTTCCGGCCGCCGCCAGAGTGTTTGATGGGATATTAGCTCAGTTGGTTCAGAGCACTACCTCGACAAGGTAGGGGTCACTGGTTCGAGCCCAGTATGTCCCACCACAGCACACTATAGTGCAAGGATAACTGCCCCACCAGGCAGTTATCCTCGTTTTAGGGCTTACTTAAGAAGACGGTTTTGTTGCAGCCAATGTCTCTGACAAATGCTCCTATAGTGTCACCGGCTTGAAGCGCAGAGCATGAAAAAGCCCCGGCCATATGGCCGGGGCTTTTTCATGCTCTGCGCAGCATTATAAGGATGCTGACAGCAAGTTTATTGCTTGATAAACTTCTGATGGTATACCTGCTCTCCGTCGCTCACGGTAAGGATATAAATGCCAGCAGCAACTTGGGAGATATCTACTGTGTTATTTCCGCTAACCACTGCGCCAGTCACTACACTGCCACGTATATCGGTTACAGTTACCGCTTTGGCTTTTGCCTCTTTGGCTAGAGCAAACGTCAGCAGGGAGCTAGCGGGGTTTGGCGACAAAGACAGGGCCTGATTGGCTGCTTGCTGCGCGGTAGTGGCCAGCACACCCGTACCACGGTTATCACTTACCCGCGTTATTGTCCAGCGCTGGGGGGCAGTGGCGACATCAGGCCACTGGTTGGCGCGGGCACCATTGGCTTGGTTGGCCGGCGAGCCACCACCAATTTCTAGAACTTGCCCACTCCGGCGGTTAGTGATGATACCATTGGTGAAATCAATAGCCCAGTGCTGATTGTCGGTGTTGCGGTAAGGCCACTGGTTAGCTTTCTGTCCCTGGGTGTAGGTGTCGCCAACTTCGCCGCCAATTTCCAGCGCCTGGCCGGAATAGCGGTTTCTGATGCTGTAAAAGTTCGGCGACGCGGCAAATGAAATAATCCACTGCTCGGCGGCATTGCCCGCATAGGTCCATTGGTTTACCGGGGCCCCTTCATCTACCCGGGAAGCCAGTACTTCCAGAAATTTCTTGCTACCGTTATTCATGATTGTATACACGCCAGCATGCCCTTCTGGCCCCGCTGTAGTAATAGCCCAGCGCTGCGAATAATTGGGGCCAGACCGCCGTGGAGCCTGATAAATGGCTTTCCCAGTAGTGGTGCCATCATAATCCGGAGTAGCATCTATCGACAGGAGCATGCCCGTGCGACGGTTGGCTATTTCCACAACTTGGACTGAGCCTCCATTATCAGCAACAATGTTAAGATCCCACTCCTGGTTGGGGGTGCCCACATAGCCCCACTGGTTTGCCCGGGCACCGCTTTGCCACGTTTGGGCCAGCTCACCGCCAATTTCCAGCACTTGGTTGCTGTTGCGGTTTACCAGCGTGTATGCTCCGCTGCTTACTTGGCGTATATACCATTCTTGGTTGGCAGTACCCAGGTAAGGCCACATGTTGGCTTTGGTGCCCGGCAGGTTAGGCATAGTTCCACCGCCCCCAATTTCCATAATACCACCGGCATTCTGGTTTGCCAGCTTGTAAACTACGTTCGGATTAAATGTTTGAGCAATGCTCTGAAAAGAAGCAAACACGCAGCCCGCAAGGAGTAACATGCATGATAAATAGTTGTTTTTCATTAGATTGACCTCAAATTGTTAAAAGTGGATTGAGGTGCAAAAGTATCCGTGTTGCTTTGCCGTTTGCAAGGACGAAATGAGGGTATATGTGACTGGTTTTTAAATTCTATTTTATTGAATTGTACACTAAAATAATGCCGATTGAATAATGGCAATAGACAGTATTCATTTGGATATCAAAGATATATTCAATGATATCAAGCATCAAAATAGTTGTTGAAATGCACCAGAAAAGCTTCATTTGGCTTGTGCTGCTCCGCAGTTCGTAGAAAAAGTTTCTTGGCCTACGAGTTCTACGCTACTCCACCGGTAATTATAATTATTGCAGCTAAAACCAATAAATATTATAAACAATAACGATTTTATTTCGAAAATGGATAGCATTAATACAAGTGAATTTAATGCTATTATCTTGTAACGATTAGTGTATGCATTGGTGGTCTTTGCACTAATTGTGTTCCAATGTTGTGTAAGTATTAGTTATAAGATTTGCTGTATTCTGATTAGGTTACAATTTGAATACTTACGTTAGTGGTTTAACTGAATTATAAGGCGTGGCTGGTTTTGCCCTATCTACTTACCACCTGTTTGGGTGCAGTTGCCTCCTTCTCTTCGCTTTACCCCCTAGTATGTTCTTTGTTGCCTGGCACCCGCTCTACGCCCATCCGCTGCCCGAAACCCACCGGTTTCCGATGCTGAAATATGAGCTGCTGCCCGAGCAGCTGCTGCGGGAAGGCATTGTGACGGAAGCCAGCTTTTTTACGCCTGAACCACCCGCGGCAGCCGAGATTCTGCGCACCCACACTGCTGATTACTACCAACGGCTGGTAGCCGGGCAGCTTACGCGGCAGGAGGAGCGAGCCACGGGCTTTCCGTGGTCGGAGCAGCTTATTCAGCGCGAAGTCACAATTCTGGGCGGCACCATCGAATGTGCGCGCCGGGCGCTGCAGCACGGCATTGCCCTGAACATTGCTGGCGGCACGCACCACGCCTTTGCTGATCGGGGTGAAGGTTTTTGCTTGCTCAACGACCAGGCCGCGGCCGCCAACTACCTGCTGGCCCACGCGCCCGGCATCCGCAAAATCCTCATCGTGGACCTCGACGTGCACCAGGGCAATGGCACAGCAGCGCTATTCCAGCACGAGCCGTGGGTCTTCACCTTCAGTATGCACGGGGCCCGCAACTACCCGCACCGCAAGGAGCAGTCGGACCTGGATGTGCCGCTGGCCGACGGCACCGACGATGCCACGTACCTGCGGCTGCTGGCCGATGCGCTGCCCCGCCTACTGGATGAGGTGCAGCCCGATTTCGTGTTTTACCTGGCCGGCGTCGATGTGCTGGCCACGGATAAGCTGGGTCACCTGAGTCTCACGCGGGAAGGCTGCCGCCGCCGCGACGAGCTGGTGCTGCGCCTCTGTCAGCAGTACCAGCTGCCGGTAGTAGTATGTATGGGCGGCGGCTATTCCCCGCGTATTGCCGATATCGTGGAAGCCCACGCCAACACATTTCGGCTGGCGGCCGAGCTGTATGGCTAAAGTCGTTTTATTCTAGAAAATAACCTGCCAGCGGAAGGCCCAGCACCAGCGCAACGAGTACTTTTCGATGCCCGCCGCCCGCAGAATAGCCTGCCACTCGCAGCGCGTGAAGGCCCGGGCCACCGACAGCGGCGCGTCGTGCTGCACCAGGTGGGAGCCGCCTAGCAGCCGTGTGAGCCACTTGATGCTGTAGTAGGCCAGCGGCTGCCGGTGCAAATCGTTGATGATGACACCCACGCGGGCCTGCTCCTTCAGCTGGCGCAGCAGTAGGGCCAGGGCTTCGCTGGAGAAATGGTGGCAAAACAGGCTGCAGGTGATAATATCGAAGTGCTGCTGCCGAAATTCCGGGGAGAAGATATCCTGCTGCGCGAAGCTGATTTCCGGAAAACCGGCGGCTTTTGCGGCGGCGTAGTCAATCATAAATGCGTTGGCATCGACCCCCACCAGCTCGGCTGGTATACCTTTTTTGCGGGTCCAGCGGGCAATGTGGCGCAGGGTGTCGCCGCCGCCGCTGCCCAGGTCGGCCAGGCGCAGGGTGCGGCCCTCAGGGAAGCGGGGCCGCAGCCGCTGTAGCCCATCGAGCACCACCTGATAGCCGCCCAGCCAGGTGTTGATGGTTTCCAGCTCGTCGAGGTTTTGGCGGAGCGCGTCGGAGGCCAAGGTCAGGTCGTCCATCAGCTCTTCCTCAGTGGCGCGGCGGCTCAAATCAGGCATGGCCCCGGTGGTTAGGCAAGATGAACCTGCAAGAGCATAGCCTCCAGCGTGAGGCCCGGCCCGAAGGCAAAGCTGAGCACCGGCGCCCCGGCTTCGGCCGGGGTGAGGCTAGCCAGCAATTCGCGCAGCACAAACAGCACCGTGGCCGACGACATGTTGCCGTAGTCGCGCAGTACCTGGTAGGCAAAGCGGTTGTCGTGCTTGCTCATACCCAGCTCCTGCTCAATGGTTTCCAGGATTTTGCGGCCGCCGGGGTGAATGGCAAAGGCGTGAATATCCTGGAGCTTGACGGGCAGCTTGCGCAACAGCCCTTCGGTAAGCTGCCGGATGCCTTTCTGGATCATGCGGGGCACGTAGGACGACAGCGTCATTTCAAAGCCGAAGTCGTTGATGTGCCACGCCATATCGGCGCGGCCATCGGGCTCCAGCTCACAATGAAACGCCTCCAGGCTAAGGCTGTAGCCGCTTTGGGTCGGCTGAGCCTGCACCAGGGCCGCCGCCGAGCCGTCGCCAAACAGGGCGTTGGATACCAGATGATCTTCTTCCTTGTTCTTCTGAAAGTGAATGGTACACAGCTCCGTACACACCAGCAGCACCTTGGCCTTAGGGTCGGCCAAGCAAAAGGCCTGGGCCAGCTTCAGGGCATTGAACGCCGCGTAGCAGCCCATGAAATTGACGCAGGTACGCCGGATGCTGGAGCTGAGGCCCAGCTTTTCCACCAGCTCAATATCTAGTCCCGGCGCGTACATGCCGGTGCAGCTCACGGTAATCAGGTGGGTAATATCGGCCAGCTGCACCTCCGGGAGCTGTTGCAGGCAGTTCTGCACCGCCTCCACCGAAAGCGGCAGCGCGTATTGGCGGTAAGCCCCCATACGCTGACCCACGGTAGGGAAAGGCTCCAGGTCGGGCGTGTTCGGGAAGAAGTCGAAATCACCATTGGCCCGGCCGTAGTCAGCCAGTACCGAGTGGCGCTGGGCAATGCCGGTTACCCGGTAGAGGGCGCGCAGCTTGCGGGTATCGTCGGCGTCGAGCTGCAGGCCCTCAGCCATGAAGGTGGCAATTTGCGGCTGCGGAATACGATGGGGCGGGGTAGCAGTGCCGATGGCACAGAGGTAGCTCGTCATTGAGGGCAGTATACGGAATTGCCGTTGGTTTGGCGTAGGCAGGCAACAAACAAATCGGCGCGTAGTTCAGCTTTAAAAGGCGCTGCCGTGGGTGCGGCGCATTAGGGCCCGTACGCCGGCCGGCCAGTGCCGCATGCCGCCGACCACTGCCTCACTCAGCAGAGGCCGGCCAAACAAGCGCTGCACCGCCCGCCCCACCCACAGGCGCGGTCCGAAGTGCTGTTGCCAGTCTTGGGCGTAGGCGGCCTCCAGAGCCGGACGGGAATAATGGCCCCGCAGGTATCGGTCGATGTGAAACGCGGCCCGCTCGGCCCCGTGAATGGCCATGGCCATGCCGTTGCCGCAGAGCGGCGTAATGAGGCCCGCCGCGTCGCCGCACATCAGCACGTGGCTTTCCACCGGAGTTTTGGGCGCGAAGGATATTTCATTGATAACCTCGGGCTGGTCGTAGAGAAACTCCGCGTCGCGCAGCACGGCCCGCAGAAACGGATTTTGGGCCAGTACATGCTCCTGCATGGCCCCAATGGTGCCGTGGGCCTTCAGATTCTGGCGGGTGGTGAGGTAGCAAAAGCAGTACTTGTCGTCCTCAATGGCCGAGAGCCCCGCGTAGCCGTCGGCGAAATTGTGGAGTGCAATGGTGTCGCGGGGGAAGTCGAGGCGCAGGTGGTATTTCACACCTAAGTAAGGCGAGCGTTGCTGAAAAAACGTGCGCTGCAGTTGCCGGTCCAGGTTAGCGCGCTTGCCGTAGGCGCCCAGCACCACGCGGGCCGCCAGTTGCCGCCCATCGGCTAGGGCTACGTGGTGCTGGTCGGTGGCGGCATCGAATTCCACGTTGGTTACCGTGGCCAGCTGATGGAAGACCACGCCCCGGGCTTCGGCCAGCTGAAACAGGAAATAATCCAGTGCGTAGCGACTTACGCCAAAGCCCCCAAGGTCGAGCGGGGCGGTGAGGGTGCGGCCGGCCGGCGAGCTGAGCAGGAAGCGCGAAATAACGGCAGGCTGCAACGGGGCGGGGTCGGCACCGAGGCGGCGCAGGTAAGGCAGCACTTCGTTGGATACGTACTCGCCACACACTTTATGGAAGGGGTAGCGCTTGCGCTCCACCACGGCTACCGCGTAGCCGCGCTGGCGTAAATCGAGGGCGGCCGTGAGGCCGCCTAAACCGCCGCCGATAATGAGAACGTCCAACTTAATTTGGGTGCTAACAGAGTGGAAAACAGAGAAAAGGCAAATCTTTTATCAACGCGTAGTTATATTTCATAACTCTAATGAATATTCCGTATTATCTTTGCGAACATAATTGAGTGCCGGCCGTTAATCTATTCATTATTTGGCTTGCGCTTGTCCCACCCTACAGTACGCTATGATGCAACGCTTACGCTTCTTTTGTCTACTCCTGGTACTCGGCTTCGGTTTCGTTCGTAGCTCGGTGCCTACCGCCCTGGCTCAGCCTGCCGGCCGGACTTCCTCTGCCGCTCCGGTGCGCGGTGATGAAAAATCATTTCTGGTATACCCCAACCCCAGCAACGGAATCGTCCACATTGCCATCAATGGCTTTGAGGGTCGCCGCCTGGAATTGCGCATTCTCAACGTCATCGGTACCGTTATTTACCGCGAGGCTATTACGGAGCTGAACGGTCCTAAAACTCTGGATTTGAGCAAATTCGCCAGCGGCCTGTACTACGTAAAGCTGGAAGGTGAAAACGCCAGCGAAATGCGCAAGCTGGTTATTCGCTAAGCTTCTGCTTGTTTATAGCAAAGAAAAAGCAGCCCGAATACGGCTGCTTTTTTCGTTTCTAGGAGCTGGAAGCGAATGTGCAGAACAGTCATATCGACCAGCGGGCGACACTTCCTGTGTCATGGTAATCAACGGCATTGCAACATCAGCACGCGAGATTCCTCGGCAAGCTTGGAATGACGTTCCTTTTCCAACAACGCAAGCCCAAATCCTCCAATGAAAAAGGCCTCCCGATAGGAGGCCTTTTTCATTTAGCCGGAAAACCAGCTGCTTATCGGTCGTTGCGGGCCCGCACGCGGACTGGAACGGGCTTGAGCAGTTCTTTCAGATTGTCGAAAGCATTCAGGGCCAGAAGTGCGGTGGCTACCGCCAGCCCGCTGAAAATGAGCAAAGACATAAAAAGAGTATTAAGGTCAAAACGAATTACAACCCGCAACGGCAATCGGCAACTTCTATTGTTGATGACCTGCAAGTGGTTACTTCTATGCTAACCAGAAAAGCGGCCGTTGAGTTTCGACATAATTATGTCCTTTTCAGCAGCTGCTCTACCACGTAGCGGGCATCGGCGCCTACGCCGCCCATCAAAGCCGAGCTGCGCGTATTCAGCCACGGCAGCCCCAAAAACGCCAGACCCGGTGCGGCCGTAATGCCCCGGTAGTGCTCGGGATGACCGTTGTCGTTGAATATCGGGACCTCAATCCACCCAAAATCGGGCCCGTAGCCGGTGGCCCACACCACGGCCTCCAGGGGCGGAGTAACAGCACTGACGCCCCGCAGCCGGGTGCCGGCTTCCACACCCAGAGCCCGGTCGATAAAATGTACGTTGGGCCGCTGGCGCACCCGGGCCAGGTCGGCACTGACTACCGACTCGGGGTTGGTGGCCATATACTGGCCCAAGCGGGTGTGACGCGGTATTTTCAGCAGGCCCGTCGACTTGAGAAAAAGCCACATGGCGGTGTGGTTGGGCAGGGCCGGGGTTTTCTCCCCGAAAGCCAAATACACCGGCCGGCCGGTAGCAGCCAGGTCGGCGGCAATCTGCAGGGCCGAGTTGCCGCTGCCCACCACGGCCACCGGCCCTTGGCCTGTCAGCTGAACGGCACGGCGGTAATCGTTGCTGTGCAGCTGCACTACCGGAGCGGTTAACTCGGTGGCAAAGCTTGGGCGGCGGGGCGCATTGAAAGCCCCCGTGCACACGATAACGCAACGCGTCTGGTAGCGCCGCCCCGTTGCCGTGCTCACCTGGTAGCCAGGCTGGCCGGCGGCCGGCGCTACTCGCGTTACGCGCTGCCCCAACTGCACCGGAAATCCGAAGTGGGCCACGTACTGGCGCAAGTAGTCAGCGGCTTCGTCTTTGGTAGGGTAGCGCCTCTTGCTGCCGGGCCACGGAAAGCCGGGCAGGCTGCTGGCCCAGGCCGGCGAAAAAAGCCGCAGACTGTCGTAGCGCGTGGCCCACACGTCTCCCACGGCGGTACGCTCATCCAGCACGACGAATTGCTGGTGGTGGCGCTGCAAATAATAGGCGGCCGCCAATCCGGCTTGTCCGGCCCCAATTACCACGGCGTCGAGAGTAGGAACGGGAGAATCGGGCATAATAAGGAGGAATTTTCGGAGGGCGAGGGCCGGCAAAGATACAGTGGGCTTAGCCGGGAAACTCCTGCCGCAGCCGGGCAATAACCTGCTCCGTAACGGTGCGCACCTGCTCCACCAGCGCCCTTATTTCCGGCAATTCGGGGCCGGGGTGCTGGGTCACGGTTTCGAGGCGGCGCACGGCCTGGGTTAGCTGCTCAATCCGGAGGCCGCCGAAAGAGCTTTTCAGGTGGTGGGCTGTGGCACTCAGGGCCGGCCAGTTCTGCTGCTCCAGCGCCTGCTCCAGCTCGTCGATAATGGGCGGCGTGGTCTGGATGAATACCTGCACCAGCCGGCCCACAAATTCCTCATTGCCATGGGTCAGGCCCCGGATTCCGCTCAGACTATATAAAGCAGCTTCCTCGGCGACTACGGGCGCGGCCGGCAGGGGGCGGGCGGGTGGAGTTGGCGGCAGTACACGGGCTAGCATTCGAAACAAATCTTCCTCCCGAAACGGCTTCGAAACGTATCCATCGAGGCCCGCTGCCCGGTACCGCTCAGCCTCGCCGCGCAGGGCGTGGGCCGTGAGGGCAATAATGGGCGTAGCAGCGCGCTGGGGGTCGGGGTGCTCCCGTAGCAGGCGGGTAGTGGCAATTCCATCGAGGCCGGGCATCTGAATATCCATCAGTACGGCGTCGTAGGTTTGCTTTTGAAACAGCAGCAGCGCTTCCCGGCCGTTGCCGGCAATATCGACCTGGCAGCCCCAGCCGCGCAACTGCGCTTCCACTAGAAACTGGTTTACGGCGTTGTCTTCGGCCAGCAAAATCCGGCGCGGGCCCAGGCTGCGGTAGTCGGGCTGAGCGGCCGGTGGCGCTGGCGCCGACAGGGTGAGGGCCTCGGCCCGCTCGAAGGGCAGCGTGCAGCGAAACGTGCTGCCCTCGTGCAGCCGGCTTTCGACCGTGATGCTGCCACCAAGCAGCTCAACCAAGCCACGCGAAATGCTCAGTCCCAGCCCCGAGCCACCGTATTCGCGGGCCGTGCTGGCCGTAGCCTGGGTAAACGACTCAAAGACCTGCTCCAGCTGGTGGGCCGGAATGCCGATGCCGGTATCGAGTACGGCAAACTGAAATACGGGTGGCTCTTCGGGCTGACTAAGGCGCCGGCAGGTGAGCAGCACATGGCCCTGGTCGGTGAACTTTACTGCGTTGCTGAGCAGATTCAGCAGGATTTGCCGCAGCCGGTACGGGTCGCCGATAACTAGGGTGGAAACGTCGGCGGGCGGCAGCTCCAGTTCCAAGGCAATGTGTTTTTCGGCTGCCTTGGGCAGCAGCAGCTGGCGGCAGGCCACCAGCACTTCGCGCAGGTCGAAGGCTGTGGTTTCGAGCCGGATTTTACCCGCGCCCAACTGAGCCATGGCCAGAATGTCGTTGATAATAACCAGCAGTTGCTCGGCCGAATGACGAATATGGTCCAGGTACTGGCTTTGCCGGTCGTTGAGGGGAGTTTTGTGCAGCAGTTCGGCCAAGCCCAGAATCCCGTTCATGGGCGTGCGGATTTCGTGGCTCATGTTGGCCAGAAATTCCTGCTTGACCTGGGCATTTTCCTCGGCGGCTTCCTTGGCTAGGCGCAGCGCGTGCTGGGTTTCCTTCAGGGCCGTAATATTGCTGTCGACGCCCAGCACCCGGATGGTGCCATCGGCCAGCAGGAAAGGCCGCTTGATGCTGTAAAACCACACTACTTCCCCATTGGGCCGGGTGAAGGTTTCTTCCAGCACCCGTTCCTGCCGGGCCGCAATTACCTGCCGGTCGGCACGCAGGTAACGAGCCGCATCGGCCGGGGAAATGGGCAGGCGGGCCATGTTGGTCAGCATTATTTCCTCCACGGTGCGCCCATACAGGTCGGCCGTAGCCTGGTTGGCCAGCAAATAGTTGCCGTCCCCGTCTTTGAGGTAAACTAGGTGTGGGGTGGTGTCGATAACCTGGCGAAACAGGTGGTTTTGCTCCACCAGACTGCGGTTGGCCGCCCGCCTCTGCTCTTCCGCTGCTTTCCAGTGGGTGAGGTCCTCGGCCGCGCCCACCACCTGGCGCACGGCGCCGTTGGCATCCCGCTCGAAGGGCGTATTGTTTAGGCGCAGCCACCGCGTGCTGCCGTCCCGATGCTGCATGTACAGCTCTACGGAGCGGATTTCGCCGTCGGCACACCGTTCCAGCTGGTCGATATGGTCTTGCAGTACCATTTGCTGATCGGGGGCCGCCAGTTGTAGCAGTAGGCTGTGCCCCATCGACTGCAGCTCGGCCTCGGTGTAGCCCAGCACCGTTTCGCTGTATTGGTTGCAGTACACGTTGTGGCCCTGCTGAATGTCGAAAATGTAAATCATGTTCGGCACTGTGCTGGCCACTCGCTCAATAAATAGCTGACTATGAAGGAGCTTGGCCTCGGTGCAGCGGCGGGCCGTGATGTCTTCGGCGCTGGACACCATTTGCCGCACGCGGCCGTCGGGGTAGCGTAAAAAGGGCGTGCTGTTGATTTTCATCCAGCGCCAGCTGCCGTCCCGGTGCCGCACTTGGTACTCCGACTCGCGCGTCTGCCCGTCGGCCGTCTGGGCCAGCTCGGGGGCGTGCTGCTGCAAAAGGCGCAGGTCGGTGGGCTGCAGCAAGGTGGGTAGCAGCCTCGGGCCCAAAGCCACCATTTCCACGTCGGTGTAGCCCAGCAGCGGCAGGCTCTGCGAATTGCAGTACAGCAGCCGGTTTTCTTCCAGGTCCATTACAAACACCAGATTGGGAATCGTGTCGGTAATGCGGCGGGCCAGCAGCTGGCTGTGCTGCAGCTGCTGCTCGGCCTGGTGGCGGGCCGTAATATCGGTCAGATACACATTCACGGCTTCTTCCTGGGGCAGGGGCGCAATGGTCCACAGGTAGCGGGTGTTGGCTAGGCTGTGCTCGTATACGCGGGGTTGGCGGGCGGCTAGGGCGGCCCGTATTTCCTGGCGCAAAAATCCGCAGCAGCCGGCCTCCAGCGGACTTTCCAGAGCCGCCAGCACCGACTGGGCAGCCGAGTTGGCATACCGCGCCTGGCCCTCATGAGTGAAGCAGATGATGGGATTCGGACACTCCTCCGCCAGCCTCGAAAGCTCCTGAATATGCTGTTGGGCGCGTTGCTGGTAGGTTACATCCTCGTAGCTCCACAGGTGCAGCACCGTTTCGCCCTGCTGCTGTACCGGCAGATAATCGACCTGCAGAATAATTCCGTTGGCCAGTTCCTGCAGCATTCCTTTCACCTGCGTTTTGCCCTCCACGGCCGCCGTCATCTGGGCGTTGGTCCAGGCCAGGTTCACGAACTGGTGCCGGGCCTGAGCCAGTACCTGCTGCCCCGGCTGCCCGAGGTAGGTCTGGGGCGCGTCGGGCAGGTCCAGCATCTGGCACAGGCGATGGTTGAGAGTCACCACTCCGTGCTGATTTTCGATCAGCAGCCCCGTACTAATAGTTTGCAGCAGGGCGGCGGTTTGCTTGGCCGTGGCGGCTTTCTGTTGTTCTACCAGGGTGCGTAGCGCCTGCAGCTCCACGTGGGCCGCCGCGTGCTGACGCTGCGCCTGCTGCAGTCGTCGTCGTAGCTGCCGGTAAGCCAATGAAGTCATAGCGCGTCGTCCTACGGTTCAGATTAAGGAAGCAGAATCTGCTTGTTCTGAAGCATACGATAAATAGTAGACTTCCCGATTTGCAGCTTTGCTGCGACTTCCACAATATTTCCGTTGTAGGTGTTTAAGTAGCGCTGCACGATGGCCGCCGTTTGGCCCCGCAGCGACTCATCGTCACCGGGGACTATCAGCGGCGCGGTGCCGGGCCGCTCGCCCCGCAGCGAAAGGTCCTGGGGTTGGATAATGTCGCTTTCGGCCAGCACGGCGGCCAGCTCCACCACAGCTTTCAACTCCCGCACGTTGCCGGGAAAATGGTACTGCAACAGCAAATTCTGGGCGGCGTGTGAGAGAGTGCACGCCGCCATACTGTTCTGCCGGCAGAAATCCTCCAGAAAGGAATTGGCCAGCAGCAGAATGTCGTGGCCCCGGTCGCGCAGGGGCGGCAGCACGATGGGCAGCCCCAGCAGCCGGTAGTAGAGGTCTTCGCGAAACCGCCCTTCCTTCACTTCCTGGTTCAGGTCGCGGTGGGTGGCTACCATTAGGCGGGCGTCGAAGGCAATAGGGGCATTGCTGCCCACGCGCACCACTTCCCGCTCCTGTAGCACGCGCAGCAGCTTAGCTTGCAGGCTCAAGTCGAGCTCCGAAATCTCATCCAGAAACAGTGTGCCTTTATTAGCTTCCTCAAACCGGCCAACGCGGCGGCTGATGGCCCCGGTGAAGGCCCCTTTTTCGTGACCAAACAACTCACTTTCCAGCAGTTCACTCGGAATAGCAGCCACGTTGACGGCCACAAAAGGCCCGCTGCTGCGGTCTGAGCGAAAGTGAATAGCTTTGGCTACCAACTCCTTGCCCGTGCCGGTTTCGCCGCTTATCGACACCGATATGTTGGCGCGGCCGGCTTTGTCGATGAGGGCGAACAGCTGCTTGATCTGCTGACTTTCGCCCAGAATGGCGCGCTGCGGGTCATATTTTTTGCCGATTTGCTCACGCAGCCGCTCGTTTTCACGGCGCAGCAGCAGTTGCTTGCGCAGGTTGCCCACCGAGTTCCAAAGGCGGTCCAGGGTTTCCTCGTCTTTCACCAGGTAGTCGTAGGCGCCCTGGTGGAGCAGCCCGATGGCCGTGCGCACATCTTCCTGGCCCGAAATAACAATAACGGCCACTTCCGGCAGCCGCTCCTTGATGAGCTTCAACGCTTGGTCGCCCTGCCCATCGGGCAGCGAGTAGTCGAGAGTAATCAGGTCGGGCTTGTCGCCCAGGTTGTCAAGGCAGGCCTGCACGGTGGTGAAGCGCCTGATATGGTGGTCAGGATTTTGGGCCAGGCGATATTCCAAAAGCTCGCCGTACCAGGCGTTGTCCTCAACGATAAAAATATGGACTAAAGTAGAAGCGGGCATAGGCAGATTATACTAAGTAGAAAGGAGTTGAGTAAGCGCAACTGTACCATAATGAGAAAAGGCAGCTAGCGCGGAAATATTCAATTCTTTTCGAACGGGCTGGGCAAGTGACGTACAAAAAAAGGCTCTAAAACGCGAGTATAGGCCTAAAAACGGGCTTTCCCAAAAATTCTCAAAATGGGAAGTACAATCTATTAATGGGAAGATATTATTCGGTGTTAATATTGGTAATTATTTGACTTCTAATGAATTGTGCAATTGGTCATTGGTTGGCAAAAGCCTTGCAAAAAGACTGGTATCGGGCCTGTTGGTAAGGCCCCTTTACTTTTCTCTTTTTCATGGTACACTCTTTACGCTTCCCATTTCGTACTCTTGGTGCCTGCCTGGGGCTGCTGCTGGCTGGTCAGGCAGCGTCGGCTCAGAACGGTCCTTCCTATTACTCTGCTTTCGATGAGCCGGTTGTGTCGCGCGACTACCAGGTGGGTGCTACCGATACCGGTTTGTGCCTGGGCTGCGTGGTAGCCAACCCCGACCGTGCCGCCGATGCTAACCTGAACAACTACGCCATCCTGCAAAACACGCTAGGCGTGGCCGGTGGCGGCGTCTCACTCACCCTGCGCCTCAATGGGGCCGGGCTCAACAACTACCGCGCGGGCGTAGTAGTCAGCACGGGCAGCTTGCTGAATGCCACCGTGCTATCCACCATTACGCTACGCACCTCGCTGAATGGAATTCCGCAGCAGGAAGTACAGGGCACCGATGCGCTGGTCAGCACCCGCCTGCTGTCGGATAGCCGCTACGGCATCGAGTTCGTGGCTACCAAAGCTTTTGATAAGGTGGAAATAGTAGTGGGCGGCGTCCTCAACGCAATTAATACTGTGCGGGTGCTGTACGCCTACGGCGTGCCCGCTGCAGCCCAGCTCGACCGGGCCGTGGGGTACTTGTCGCGCAGCGCGCAGCCAGCTAGCGGCGACTACGTGGTAACGTCCGGCAGCAATGGGCCCATTGCCTTGTGCCTGGGCAGCGGGGTGCAGAACCCGGAAAATACGGTGGATACCGACTTGGAGAATTACGCCACGCTGAATACGGTGGCCGGCGTAAACGGCTGCTCGACGGCCCTGAAGGTGAAGCTCGACGGCACGGCCCTGGCCGGGTATCAGGCGGGCTTTGTGGTGGGCAACGGCAGCCTGCTTGACCTGAACGTGCTGGATGGTATTCAGCTGACTACCTACCTCAATGGCGCGGTGCAGGAAAGCCGGCAGGGTGCCGATTTGCTACAACTCACGCTGCTGGCCGACAACCGCTACTACGTAAGTTTCCGCTCGACCCAGTCGTTTAACCAGGTGGAGCTCAAGCTCGGGGCTTTGGCCAGTGTGCTGAATACGGTGCGCGCCTACTATGGCTTCGGGATTGAGGCGGCGGCTTTCCGCGACGTGACGCCGGTTTTGTCCAACTTCGCCGCGCCTCAGCGGGGCACCGAATACCAGGAATCAGCCAGCGGCCTGCTGTGCCTGGGCTGCGGCTCAAGTAACACCGCCAAAGCCGCCGACAACGTGTTTGCGCCCGGCAACTATGCGTCCGTGCGGTTTCCGGTGTTGGCCCTAGGCTCCTATAAGCTCAAGCTGCGCCTGAACGGCGCGGGCAAAGCCGGCAACCGCGCCGGGGTAGTACTGCGTACCAGCACGGACTTGCTCAGAACGACCCTGCTTCAGAACATTCGCCTTACTACCTACGCCGGCAGCACAGGCAGCCAGCTGGTGGAAACGGCCTCGGGCAGCAGCCTGCTGGATCTGGGCCTCATCAGTGACAACCGCCGGGAAATAGCCTTTCTCACCAAGCAGGACTTCGACTGGGTGGAAGTAGAAATAACGGGCGGCGTTGGCTTATTCTCCGATGCTCGCATCTACTACGCGTTTGCCGAAGACCCCAATCCTTCGTTCCCGGCAGTTGTAGGCCCGCCCATCACTGATGGCGGCGGCGAGTCGGAAGCCCGTACTTCCCGCACTGGCAGCAATGGGTTGAGTGCCTCGGGCGTAGGTCTGGAAGTATATCCAAACCCAGCGGGCGGCAACCAAAAGGTAGAAGTCAATCTGCCTGTATTGCCTGCGGCTGGCTCGGCCATCAAGATTTACAGCATCCTGGGGCAGCAGCTACAGAGCGTAGCACTCACAGGTCGCACGGCTATTCTGCCCCTCACCGGTCTGGGCGCTGGCCTCTACAGCATTGTGTTGGTAGATGCCAAAGGCAGCCGGGTTGCCAGTCAGCGTCTCGTTGTAACCCAATAGAGGAGTATGAACCCCAGAAAAGGCCGCGTCACAATCAGTGGCGCGGCCTTTTCTTTTACAGCCATATAGTCATCATTTTTTAGCAAGTGTGCTTGGCGCAGCTGAGTTAAAGCTTTCTGTGTTTCAAAATGGGAAATGCTGGCTGTAGACTCGTCATGCCATACTGAAAGAGGCAGCGAGAATGAATTGCAAGGGTGGTGGCCATAAAAACCAGCTACGGAACTGAGAACCAGAAGGCTTGGCTTTCTTTAAATAGGAAGACCATTCTAAGAATGAGAGAATATTAATTTGGCTTAATTAAATCAAGTAATTGATAATCAAGATCATGACGGTACAAGCCGAGCTTGGCCATAAGCTTGCCAGTGCGTGAGGTATCAGCCCATCTGTGCGGCTGCTTACTACGCACCTAATGAACAGGCTATTACACTTCCGACTACTAAGCCTTTGCCTGGCAGGAATGCTGCAAGGGCCCGTAGCGCTGGCTCAAACCGAGTCGGCCTACTATTCCTCGTTTGCAGAGCCCGCCACGCCGGCCGACTACCGCACTAGTTCCACCGGCTCGAGTATCTGCGTGGGCTGTGGGGTGGTGAACCCCGAGCGGGCCGCCGACGCCGACCTGGACAACTACGCTACCATTCAGAACACGCTGGGCGTGCTGGGCGGCGGGGTGAATTTGGCGCTGCGCCTTTCCGGCACCGCCCCGGCCACCTACCGCGCTGGGGTGGTGCTCAGCAGCGGCAATGCCCTCAACGCCGGCACGCTGGCCACCCTCACGCTGCGTACCTACCTAAACGGAAGCCAGCAGCAGGAAGTGCGGGCCAATGATGCCCTGGTAAGCAGTACATTGCTCTCAGATAGCCGCACCCGCCTCGAATTTGTGAGTGCCAAGCCTTTCGACCGGGTTGAAATAGCCGTGGGCGGTTTGCTCAATGCCGTCAATACCGTGCGGGTGCTGTATGCCTACGGCGTGGCCACCAACACTCAGTTTACCACGGCGCTGGGCTACCTCTCGCGCGGGGCCGAGCCCAGCAGCAACGACTATAAGGTAACGACTGGCAGCGGGCCGGTAGCAGTTTGCGTTGGTACCGGCGTGGCCAACCCCACCAACGCTGTGGATGGCGGCCTGAACAACTACGCCACCCTAACCACGGTGGCGGGCGTGGGCTGCTCAGCCGCGTTGCAGGTAAAGCTCGAAGGGCAGGCCCCGGCTGGCTATCAGGCAGGATTCGTGGTGGGCAATGGCGGGGTGCTGGATCTGAATGCCCTGAATTCGCTCCAGGTAACGACCTACCTGAATGGCGTGGCGCAGGAAACGCGCATCGGTGCCGAGCTGCTGGAGCTGACGCTGCTGCCCGATAACCGCTACCAGGTCAGCTTCAAGTCGGGGCTGCCCTTCGACCGGGTCGAAATCAAGCAAAGCGCCCTGGTTAGTGCCCTCAATACGCTGCAGGTATATTACGGCTTCGGCATCGAGCCCCGCGCTTTCGAAGATGATACCCCGGTTTTGTCGGACTTCACTACGCCCCAGCGCGGTACCGAGTACCAGGAAGCCGCCAATGGGCTGGCCTGCGTGGGCTGCAGCGCCACCAACCAGGCCAAGGCCGCCGATAACGTCTTTGCCGAGTCAGATTACGCCGAGGTGCGCTTTCCAGCCTTGGCCGTGGGTACTTATAAGCTCAAGCTGCGGCTGAACGGTACCGGCCAAGCCGGCAACCGGGCCGGCATTGTGCTGCGCACCAACAACACCCTGCTCAGCACTACGCTGCTGCAGAATATCCGCATCAATACCTACGGTGGTACCAACGGCAGCCGCTTGCTCGAAAGCTCCAGTGCCGCCAGTCTGCTCGACCTGGGCCTGGTGGGCGACAACCGCCACGAGGTTGGCTTCCTGACCACCCAGGATTTTGAGTGGGTGGAAGTGGAAATAACCGGCGGGGTGGGCCTGTTCTCCGCTGCCCAGATCTACTACGCCTTTGCCGACGACCCCAACCCCGATTTCCCGGCCGAAGTAGCGCCGCCAGCCAACCCGTTGCCCGTGGAGCTGCGCGCTTTCCAGGGCCGCATGGCCGATAATGGTGTGGAGCTAACCTGGCAAACAGCCTCGGAACGGCAAAACAAGCAGTTCATAATCGAGCGGTCGGCAGGAGCCGATGCGGCTTTCCTGGCCATCGGGCAGGTAGCTGGAGCTGGCAACAGCAGCACCGGCGCGGCCTACCGTTTCCGCGACGAAGCCGCTGGCCGCCAGGGCAAGGCCGTGCTTTACTACCGCCTGCGTCAGGTAGATATAGATGGTAAAGAGCAACTCTCGCCGGTAGTGGTCATTACCTGGAAAAACCAGGCGGCTACGATTATGCAGCTTTATCCAAACCCGGCCGCTGAAACGCAGACGGTGCGGGTGCAGTTGGAAGCGGTGCCCACGCAAGGCTCGGTAGTAGAAGTGTATGGCAACCTGGGCAACAAGCTCTGGAGCGCCCCAGCTACCGACCAATCCTTGACGCTTTCGACGGCGGGCCTGAGCAAGGGACTCTACCACGTGGTGCTGCTGGATGCCGCTGGCCGGCGTGTTGCCAGCCAACGGTTGCTCGTGCTGGGCCGGTAAGGAGCCATTGAGTGGTGAGATGTCCGATGTGCAGAATCGGTAGAATATACTATTGTAAAAAGCCCCGCTACCAATAGTAGCGGGGCTTTTTTCGTTCGACGGTTCTGGAAAAAGTATAGTTCTGTCTTTGTAACGGCATTGGCCGCTAAAGTCGGCTGACAGCCTGAAGTAGTTCGATGCAGCTGTTTGTAAACAGGATATATTCAGGATAGAGTATGTGCAAAATTATGGTATTGGTCAATAAAGAGTGTGAGCGTATATCCTGCATTAAGATGCTTGTTGGGGCTTTATGTTGAAATTTATGCAATAAAAAGGTTGGTAAGGTAACAGACTCTCAGAACTGGACTTGTCGCAGAGAATATAAATGGTAATATTTCGGTAACATATTTACCTTTTAGTCCCGGCATCTTTGCGCCCGGATTCCGCTCCCGCTGCTCTCTTGTTTTCCTCTCTTTTTTCACCAAACCAAAACCTCTTTCGAATGAAGCGTACCCTCTACCGCTTACTCAGCTTTGGCCTGCTCGGCACCTTGGCTGTTTCGTGTTCCAAAGACGAAACCGTAAAGCCCAGTGACCCCACGGCTGTTTCACAGAGTTTTGATGCCACCCGGGACAGTCATCTGACAATGGGCAACCCCAGCGGCGCCGTGACGGATGCCACCAACTACCCCAACAATTACCTGATGAGCAAGTCGCAGTACGTGCTTTCCTACAGCCGCGACAAAGGCAAGCCCAACTGGGTGAGCTGGCACCTGAGCAGCGCCTGGGTAGGCAGCACGCCGCGCCAGGATAATTTTGCCGCCGATGCCACCTTGCCCTCCGGCTGGTTCCGGGCTACCAATACCAGCTACACCGGCTCGGGCTTCGACCGGGGCCACAACTGCCCTTCGGCCGACCGCACGGGCTCGGTAGCCGACAACTCGGCCACATTCCTGATGACCAATATGATGCCCCAGGCCGCCAATAACAACCAGAAGGCCTGGGCCAACCTCGAAAACTACTGCCGCACGCTCATCAACGCCGGCAACGAACTCTACATCATCTGCGGCTCCTACGGCACCGGTGGCACCGGCGTAAACGGCTACGCTACCACCATTGCCAGTGGCAAAATTACGGTGCCAGCCCGCTGCTGGAAGGTTATCGTAGTGCTGCCCGAAGGCTCGTCCGACGCCAGCCGCGTAACCACCAGCACCCGCGTTATTGCCATCAACACCCCCAACGACCAGAGCGTAGGCACCACTTGGGGCACCTACCGCACCACGGTTGATGCCATTGAGTCGGCTACGGGCTACAACATTCTGTCGGCCGTTTCCTCAACGGTGCAGGCTACCATCGAGTCGCGCGTAGACACCGGCCCGACGAGCTGATATTACCTGAATAATTAACTCCCAAAAGGCTCTGATTACCGCTTGGTAGTCAGGGCCTTTTCGTTATATTGGAGCAGTGATATGCTCATCTAATAATATTTTGTCATGCCGCTTTCCTTACCAACCTATCCGTTACCCGGCCGTAACCTTCGACTAAGGTGAAATAAGTGAAAGGTGATGAATACCGGAAAGCCGCGCTGCAACGCGGCTTTCCGCATTTTAGTCGGTAATAGGTTTGCTCTTAACGCATTGATAACGCGCCGGTAATACTCAATCAATACGGTAGAGAGAGATTTGTAGAGCCCCGCTGCCCGGCCGTTCCGGGAATTTGGGTCTTGCTGCCGATGGATTCTCTGCTAAATGCCAGCTTTTCGTTTCCGGCCTTCGTGGGCCGCCGCTCCCAGGAGCTGCTGCGCCCGGTGCTGCACCAGCTGGCCCACGGCCGGGAGCTGCAGCGGCTCTATGAGCAAAGCGCGCATCTGCGGGGGCGGGAGTTTATCGGCAGCCTGCTGCGTAGTCTCAATATTACCATCGACTACGATGCCCGGGAGTTGCAGCAGCTAGCCCAGGCGGGTAGCTTCCTGGCCGTCGGCAACCACCCTTGCGGCCTGCTCGACGGGCTGGTGCTGCTCTACGTAATGACAGCCGTGCGGCCCGACTTTCAGTTGGTGGCCAACGAAGCCCTGGCGCCGCTGCTGCCCCAGCTGGGCAACCACCTAATTCTGGTGAGCCCTGAGCGCGCCCAGGCCGGCCACAACGTGCCGGGCGTGCGGCGCCTGCTAACGTATCTGCACAACGAGGTGTCCATTGGTTTGTTTCCGGCCGGCGAAGTAGCCAGCCGGCCCCGGCCCTTCCAGCCCACCACCGAAGCCGACTGGCACCCCACGGCGGGCCGGCTGCTGAGCGTAGCCCGGGTGCCGGTAGTGCCCTTCTGGCTGAGCGGCCACAACAGCCAATCGTTCAGCCTGCTGGGGTTGCTGCACCCCAAGCTGCGCACGTTCCGGTTGCCGGCCGAGCTGCTTAACAAGCGGAACCACACCATTCGGGTGCGCATCGGGCGGCCCATTGCACCGCCCGAGCTGGCTTCGTTGGCGCCGACCGAGCGACTGGCCTACGTGCGGGCCCGGGTTTTTGCGCTGGGCACCAGTCCGGCGGCTACGGCTATAGCCCCCGCCCCACCGGTAGTGGCCGAAACCGATGCTGCGCTGATTGAAGCCGATATTGCGGCCCTGCGCCCAGCGCGGTGTCTGGTGCGGGCTGGTAGCTGGGAGGTGTACATGGCCAGCAAGGCCGAGCTGCCGCACGTGCTGCGCGAACTAGGCCGTCTGCGGGAACTGACGTTCCGGGCGGAAGGAGAGGGTACCCAACAGCCGCTCGACCTGGATAAATACGACGAGTATTACCGCCACCTGTTTCTCTACGACCGTGCGGCCCGCCGGCTGGTGGGCGCCTACCGCATCGGGCGGGGGCGGGCCATTCTGCGGCAGCACGGCCGGCGGGGCTTTTACCTGCACTCCCTGTTCCGGATGAAAAAGACGTTGGAGCCGTTCCTGGCCGAGTCGCTGGAACTGGGGCGCTCCTTTGTGCGGGCTGAGTACCAGAAGCAGCCCCGGCCGCTGGCGCTGCTCTGGAAAGGTATTGCCGAGTACCTGAGCCGCCACCCCGAATACCGCTACCTCATCGGGCCCGTGAGTATCAGTAATCGGTTTTCGAGCGTGTCGCGGGCCGTAATGGTCGATTTTCTGACGGCCCATTATTTCCACCCCGAGCTGGCGGCACTGGTGCAGCCGCGCAAACAGTTTCGCTACCGCCCGCTCGATGTTCGGGAGTTACCCGCCACGCTGCAAACCGGCCTGAACACCGTGCCCGATCTGCACCGGCTTATTGCCACGTTCGAGCCGGGCGGGGCGGGCATTCCGGTGCTGTTGCGGCAGTATTTAAAGCAAAATGCCCGGCTGCTCGGTTTCAACCTCGACCCCAGCTTTTCGAATACTCTGGACGGCTTCATCGTGCTTGATGCGCGGGAACTGCCCGAGCGCACACTGCACTTGCTGGAGCGTTAAAGCTACTGAGCGTATGGGCTCAGGCATTAAAAAAGGCTTCCACGGGGAGTGAAAGCCTTTTTTAATGCCTGTAGCAGATCTATTCCTAATTATTGGCCGGCAGGCCCACGATGCTTTCCTCAGCGGCGGGCATCGTATTCATGTAAGAGCGGAAATTCATAGCGGCTTCGCTGGCCAAGGCGTTGGCTTGGGCCGTTACGCGCCGGTCGTTGAAGGTCTTGCCGTTGCCTTTCTCAGCGGCGAGCTGCGCGATATAGTCGCTGAGCATCACTGTTTCCTCTGGTTTCTTGGGGTCCGGAGTGAGGCGGAAAGAGCCGATGCTGTACTCATAGCCCTTATCGGTAGCTCGGAACACAAAGTCGAAGCGGATGACCAGCTCCAGTTCCTTGCCTGCCGTTGTCACGGGCTTCACCTTGCCGGTACCCGTTGCCCGTACCAAGCCCGCCGCCGCATCCGACTTGGCGCCGGTTTTGGGGCCGTAGGGGAAATGGTTTTCCATCCAGTCGAGGGCGCGCTTGTAGAGTACTTCTTTACCGGCGTCTTCAGCCAATACACTCTCAGTGTAGCTCACGGAAGCTGTGGAACCATCTTGGGCATGGGCCTGCGGAGCCAGAGCTACCAGGCAGGACAACAACAAGCCAAACAGTACTTTTTTCATGATCATGGCGAAGACAACGGGTTGGTACAAATATAACGGAAGCAAAAGGGTTAGGTGGGAGTGGGTTGGATTATTCAGGGCTTAGTAGTAGTATGTTAAGATAAGTCAAAGTGAGTTAAGATGTTTGCCTCCGACGAAAGTTTTCGTTAGAAAATCTAGGAGTCCTTTTAAGCCAGTTGTAATACCTGTTGTTCCGGTAAAATGACAGACTAGTACTCATGTGAGGTAAATTGTATTATATCGACTAAAGATGTTGATATGTTTAAAGCTGGTATTTGAATTTTGTTAAGACATTGCAAAGATACATAACCAATGTAAAAACAGCATTTGATTTTTTTGTTACGCGTTAAAAAATTGAAGGACAAAGATTTATGTAGCCTATATAAATAAGTGTAGCCACTAGTATTCAGCAGTGGTAAACGGGATGCGTAACATTTTGGTAACATAAACTTAATGTTACCAAAAGTCGCAGGTTGATAACAATTAGTACTTTTGCGACGTGCTTCACCCCAATCAACAGCATTTGATGGAGCGCGGGACTTTCCACGAGAACGTTCTGCGAGATGACCATAAGGTCGTTTCCCCGTTGGTTTTTTCTGTTTTTCTGGCATTTACCCCGTTCACCGCTCCGGTTTCCGAAGCGGTTTTTTTATGTCCTGGCGGCTCGGCCGCTAGGGTAGTGGCTGCCTCGTCCGCGTGCATTTTCTAATTCTTCTCAACCCATTTCGTGGTGACGTGAGCGGCCCACTGTAAAATATAACCTGCCGTCCTGAGCTGGCGGAGGAAGTTCTGAGAAGGGCGCGGTAGGTTTTTGGTGAAAAAAGAGGCTGCCGTCCCTCGCTCAGACTCCTTCGTCAGTTCTGGATGGCATCCGTGTTTAAATGAGCGAATCATGCAACTAGGGACTCTCACTCTGCAAAACCCAATCTGTCTGGCTGCCGCCCCCTGGCAGCTGGAGGGAACCGGCTACGAGCGGCTCGGCGCCATCTTCACCCGTACCGTAACCATGGAGCCCCGGCCCGGGCTGTATGAGGAAGGCATCTGGCAGGTGAACGAGCAAACGTTGCTCAACGCCACCAACATGCGTACCGAAAGCGCCGAAATTCTGGTGCAGGAGCATTTGCCCCACCTGCTTAGCCACGGCGTGCCAGTGTTTGTGAGCATCACGGCGCCCGGCATTCCGGGCTTCCGCAAAATTGCCCGCTTTCTGGCCCGCGAATTCGGGAGCCAGATTGCCGGCGTCGAAGTCTACATTGCCCAGCCCGACACCGAAAAAGGCGCCGAGCTAAATGCCAAGTTTGTGCGCGACGCCACCCAGGCCGTGCGCAATGAGCTGGGGTCCGAGGCGGCTATTATCGTGAAGCTGCCACCGTGGCCCGAGCACATCCGCGGTTTGGCCCTGGGCGCCCAGGAAGGTGGCGCTACGGCCTTGGCGGCTACCAACCTGCTCAAGGCCCTGCACCTGCCCGACGATGCCACGGCTGCCCCCGTAGCCGGTGGTATTTCGGGCGAGGCGCTGCGGCCCGTGGCGCTGCGCTGCGTGTGGGAGCTGTCCCACGACTCCCGTATTACACTGCCGATTTTTGGCACCGGCGGCGTATTTACCCAGGCCCACGTCACCGATTTCCTGCGCTGCGGAGCCAGCGCCGTGCAGGTAGCCAGCGGCGAATGGCTGGAGCCGGGTCTTTCGGCCCGGCTGGCAGCCGAGTGCGGACATTTGGTGCCGGCTAATATGTAATCTATTGGTCTATCCGTTCGGTTTTCCGTCTACCCAACTTTAGTTTTCCGCTTTTTACTACCCACCCAACCATGGAAAAGCTGATTCAACGCACCCAAGCCGCGCATTCCTTGCTCTGCGTGGGCCTCGACCCCACCGGTGACGACCAACAGGTAGCGCGCCGCCTGGCCGAAGTCATCGACCAGACCAGCCCGTATGCGGCGGCCTTCAAGCCCAATCTGGCTTTTTTCCTGAGTCGGGAAGATGGGGTGAAGTTGCTGCGCGAAACCGTGCAGCGTATTCCGGAAAGCATTCCGGTGATTCTGGACGGCAAGTTTGGCGACATTGCCAACACTGCTGACCACTACGCCCGCTTTGCCTACGACGTAATCGGGGCCGACGCCGTGACAGTGAACCCCTACATGGGCGACGACGCCATTGTGCCCTTTGCCCGGCCCGGCAAGATGGTGTTTGTGCTGGCCAAAACCTCGAACAAGCCTGCCCACTCTCTGCAGGACGTGGCCCTCACCCGCGGCGGCTACCTCAGTGACTGCGCCGCCCAGGTAGCCCGCAAGCTCGACGAGCAGCACGGCGGCATCGGGCTGGTAGTAGGTGCTACCAATGCCGAAGCCGTGGCCCGGATGCGCAGCTTGAGCCCCGAGCAGTGGTTCCTGGTGCCCGGCGTGGGTGCCCAGGGTGGTGATTTGGAAGCCACATTGCGGGCCGGTCTACGGCCAGATAGCGCCGGACTCCTTATCAATACGTCGCGCGCCTTGTGGCAGGCGGCTGATGCCGGCGCGGCGGCGCGGGAGCTGGTGGAGCAGATCAACCAGTTTCGGCCAGTGCTGGCCTGATAAAATTGAACGTCATTCCGAGCCTGTGAGGAATCTGGGGTGCTGACGTTGCAATGCCATTTGAGTATCACTGCACGCGAGATGTCTCGCTCTGCTCGACATGACGTTCTGCTTTTCAACCACGGCTGCGGTAGAGATGCTTCGGCAAGTGGACAACAGATCAAGCAGGACGTTCCTATAAGTCAAAACCTTCCTTTCGACCTCACCCCTTTATACACAGTGTCACTTCCGACCTCCACCCAAACCACTACTTCCCAAACCCTGGAGCAGCAGCTCATGCAGGAAGATGCGCTGCTGCGCGGGCACTTCCGCCTGTCCTCGGGTCTGCATTCCGATACGTACGTGCAGTGCGCCCGGTTTCTGCGCCGCCCCGATCTGGCCGCCCCGGCGGCTGCCACGCTGGCCGAACAGATTCGGGAAGCTGGCTTGCAGCCCGATGTGGTAGTGGGGCCGGCTATGGGCGGCGTAGTTATCGGCTACGAGCTGGCGCGGCAGCTGGGCGTGCCTGGCATCTTCACCGAGCGCGACGATACCGGGCAGATGACGCTGCGGCGGGGCTTTACCATTGAGCCGGGGCAGAAAATTATCATTGCCGAAGATGTGGTGACTACCGGCAAGAGCACCAACGAGGTAGCCCGGCTGCTGACGGGGTTGGGAGCAAAAGTTTTGGGCGTGGCGAGTTTAATTGACCGCACGGGTGGGGAAGCCTCACTTTCTTTTCCGAACTTTGCCCTGCTGCCGGTCACGGCGGCTACCTACGCACCCGATGAGTGCCCGCTGTGTCGGGCAGGTATTCCGGTGGTAAAACCGGGCAGTCGGCCCGATAAAGCGTTTTCTTAAACCTACTGCGGCGCAAACGGCGCTCCGGCAAGGCATTTTCGGCGTACCCTGCGCGGGTATGCTTCCTCACGGCGGTGATTTTACTGCGCGTGGGAAACCCGAAAAATAGACAAACCTCCCTCTTTTGGACTCTACCCAAAGAACCATTCAGCTTCTGCTCAAGCCCGGCCAACACGACGGCGAGGGCCAACGCGTAGCCGAAGCTGCCTCCCGCCACCTGGGCCTCACTACCGGCCGGGTGCAAAGCACCGCCCTCTACACGGTGCGCTACCCGGTGACGGACACGCAATTGCGCGACTTCGCCACCCACTGCCTCCAGGACCCGGTGCTGCACGATGTGGCCCTCGACGAGTTCCGCCACGACTCCCTCTATAAAAGCTACATTCTGGTGGCTAAGCTGCCCGGCGTGACGGACGACGAAGGCATATCGGCCCAGAACGCCCTCGGCGACTTTCTCAACGAGCCGCTCGACACCCACACCCAGCATATCTTCTCGAAACGGCTCTACTTCCTGGAGCACGAATTGCCGGAGAGTAGTCTGCGCCAACTGGCTCAGGACCTGCTCGGCAACAAGATGATTAACCGCTTCGAAACCGGCCCCATAGCCCAGATTCGCGACTACACGCCGCGGCCGGGTGGTGGGGCCGAATCCATTACGGACCTTGTGCCGCTGGTGAGCCTCTCGGATGAGGAGCTGGTGAAGCTCTCCAAAGACAACCTCTACGCCCTGAACCTGGAGGAAATGCGCGCCGTGCGCGACCATTACACCAGCATCCGGGCCGAGCGGGAGGCTGATGGGCTGCCCCTGGACCCGACCGACTGCGAGCTGGAAATCATTGCCCAGACGTGGTCGGAGCACTGCAAGCACAAGGAGTTTTCGGCTCTTATTAAGTACAAGGATGCCGACACGGGCGAGGAATTTGAAGTGGATTCCCTGTTCAAAACCTACATCAAAGATGCCACCTCGGAAGTAGACCGGCAGCTGCGCGCCAATGGCAACGACTGGCTCATCAAGGTGTTCAGCGACAATGCCGGGGCCGTGCGCATCAACCCCGAGTCGCTGTTTGTGTGGAAGGTCGAAACCCACAACTCGCCCTCGGCCATTGACCCCTACGGCGGGGCCATTACCGGTATTCTGGGCAACAACCGCGACCCGCTGGCTACTGGCATCGGCGGTGCGCGGCTCTTGTTTAATACCAACGTGCTCTGCTTCGGCAACCCCGAGTTCAACGGCACATTGCTGAGCAACCAACTGCACCCGCGCCGCATTTTCGAAGGTGTGCGCAAGGGCATCGAGGATGGCGGCAACAAGTCGGGCGTGCCGACGGTGAACGGGGCCATTGTATTCGATGACCGGTACGCCGGCAAGCCGCTGGTGTACTGCGGCACCGGCGCCGTGATGCCCATGCAGCTGGCCGGCCTCGATTCCTGGGAAAAGAAAATCGACGCCCAGGACCGCATCATCATGGCTGGCGGCCGGGTGGGCAAAGACGGTATCCACGGCGCGACGTTCAGCAGCATCGAGCTGGATGAAACCTCGCCCGCCACGGCCGTGCAGATTGGCTCGCCCATCACCCAGAAGCTGGCCATGGATTTCCTGATCCTGGCCACCCGTCGCGGCCTCATCAAGTGCAGCACCGACAACGGCGCGGGCGGTTTGTCGTCCAGCATTGGTGAGTTGGCCACGATTAGCGGTGGTGCGGTGGTAGAGCTGGAGAAAGTGCCACTGAAATACCCTGGCCTTCGCCCCTGGGAAATCTTTGTTTCGGAGTCGCAGGAGCGGTTTTCGTTGGCTGTAGAGCCTGCCAAGCTTGATGAGCTGCTGGCGCTGGGCCGGGAAATGGAAGTGGAGCTGACCGACATCGGCTACTTCACCGCCGACGGCACCCTCGACGTGCGCTTCGATGGTGCACCGGTAGCCCGGCTCAACATGGAATTCCTGCACAACGGCGTGCCGCGCAAAGTGCTGGAGGCCGAGTGGCAGAAGCCCCCGGCACAAGAGCCTACGTTATCCGCCGACCTCGACTACACCGACGTGCTGAGCCGTTTGCTAGGCTCCCTCAATATCTGCTCCCGCGAGTCAGTCATCCGGCAGTACGACCACGAGGTGAAGGGCCGCACGATTATCAAGCCGTTGATGGGCGCTACCGGACAGGCCCCGCAGGATGCGGCCGTGGTGCGCTTCAACTTTGAATCGTGGGAAGGCGTGGCCGTGAGCAATGGCATTCTGCCCCGCTTCGGGGATTTGGACGCCTACCACATGTCGGCCGGGGCCTTTGACGAGGCCGTGCGCCAGATTGTGGCGGTGGGAGGGAAGCTGCCCAACCTGAGCTACGGCGACGGTAATTTCTGGTCGGTAAACGACAACTTCTGCGTGCCCGACTCGGTGTACGATGCCGTGAGTAACCCCGACGGCAAGCTGAAGCTGGCCAAACTGGTGCGCATGTGCCAAGCCCTGCGCGACGCCACGGCGGCCTACTGCATCCCGCTCACGAGCGGCAAGGACTCGATGAAGAACGACTTCAAGGCCGATGGCGTGAAGATTTCGGTACCGCCGACGGTGCTGTATTCGATGACGGCCAAAATCGAGGACGTGCGCCGCACTATTACCTCCGACTTCAAGCAAGAAGGCGACCTGATTTACCTGCTCGGCGAAACCTACGACGAGCTGGGCGGCTCGGAGTTCTACCAGCTCTTCGGTGAGCTGGGGGCCAACGTGCCCAAAGTGCGTTTTGCAGAAGCTAAGGCCCTGTACACGCTCATGGGTGAGGCCAATGACCAGGGCCTGATTCAATCCTGCCACGACTTGTCGGATGGCGGGCTGGCCGTAGCCCTGGCCGAAGCTACGTTCGGCTACGGCTTCGGGGCCGATGTTGACCTCGACGCCGGCGCCAACCCAACGGGTGCTTTGTCGACGCCGGCGTTGTTGTTCAGCGAGTCGCACTCCCGCTTTGTGGTAACGGTGGCGCCCGAAGATGAGGATGCCTTTGAGCAGCATTTTGGCGGCCGGGCGTACTACCTCGGCGTGGTTACCAACGACGGGCAGCTACGGGTACAGCAGCAGGAGCAAGTGCTGATTTCGGCCAGCACCGCTGCTCTGCGCCACGCGTGGACCAACGGCCCCGTGAACAGAATTATCGGCTTCGGCCAGCACGCAGAAGCCTAACAGTCAGATGGAAGAGAAACCAAATCTGCCGGATTTGAACACGCCGCCCCGGCCCCAGCACGAAGACCCTGGCTACGAAGTTGTGGACCGGGAAGGCAACATCAAGCTGCCCGGCTACAAGAGCGTAGACGGGGGCCACGAAAGCACCGAGCCGCTGCAAAGCAGTGCAAGTGAGCAGACGAAACCAGTCCAGGCCCTGATTCTGACCGGCTTCGGTATCAACTGCGAGGAGGAATTTGCCGCGGCCTACCGCCTGGCCGGGGCCGAAGCCACCATCGTGCACCTCAACCAGGTGCTGCACGGCCACGTCAGCATCCACGACTTCGACATCCTGAACTTTCCCGGCGGCTTTAGCTTCGGCGACGATTTGGGCTCGGGCGTGGTGCTGGCCAACAAGCTGCGCTACCGCAAAAATGCCGCGGGCCGCACCTTGCTTGATGATATCAAGGAGTTCGTGGCTCACGGCAAGTTCGTGATGGGCATCTGCAACGGCTTCCAGGTGCTGGTGAAGCTGGGCCTGCTGCCCGACCTGAGCGGCACCGTGACGCCGGAAGTGACGCTGACGCACAACGCCTCGGGCCGCTACGAAGACCGGTGGGTGCGCCTGAAGGTCAACCCCGAATCCAATTCGCCTTTCCTCAAGGGCATCGACACGCTGGAAGTGCCCGTGCGCCACGGCGAAGGCCGCCTGATCATTAAAGGCGAAGAAATTCTGGCCGAAATCGAAAACCGTGGCCTGAACTGCCTGGCCTACACCGACTTCGACGGCTCGCCCACCGACGTGTACCCGCACAACCCCAACGGGGCCGACCTGAACTGCGCCGGCCTGACCGACACGACCGGGCAGGTATTCGGCCTGATGCCCCACCCCGAGGCGTTTCTCTCGCTCTACAACCACCCCGACTGGGCCCGGCGCAAGCGCCAAAACCCGAATCTGAGTGAGGAAGGCGACGGGCTTAAACTGTTCCGCAATATCGTGGAACACGTGCAGAGTCAGCGCCCAGCCGCCGTAGCCCAACCCGCAACCAGCCAGTTTTCATCCTAAGATACCACCGCAATCCGCCGGCCCGGCCGGTGACTACTCCATTCTATGAACACGCTCAACCACTTCGCTACTCCCCAGCTCGAACTCCTGCACCGCGGCAAAGTCCGCGACTCGTACCGCGCCCCTTCCGGCGAGCGGCTCATCGTTGTTACCGACCGTCTGTCGGCCTTCGACTCGGTGCTGGAAACGCCCGTGGCCCACAAAGGCGCGGTGCTCAACGGGCTGGCAGCTTTCTGGTTCGATAAAACCCAGCACATCATTCCCAACCACGTTATCAGCCTGCTCGACCCCAACGTGACGCTGGCCAAAGAAGCTGAGCCGATTCGGGTGGAAATGATTGTGCGCAACTACATTACCGGCTCGATGCTGCGCGGCTACCAGAAAGGCCAGCGCACCTTCTCGGGCGTAACCGTGACGGATGGCCTGGTGAAGCACCAGCAGTTTCCCGAGCCCATCGTGACGCCGACCACCAAAGAGGAGTCGGACCGCGAAATCACACCGGAAAACCTGGTGTCGGAAGGCTGGGTAGCCGCTGACCTGTACGAGAAGATGCGGGTGAAGTCGCTGGAGCTGTTCAACTTCGCCTCGGCGTGGATGGCTGAGCGTGGCATTATCCTGGTTGATACCAAGTACGAGTTTGGCCTGCTGGATGGGGAGCTGATTCTGATTGACGAAATCCACACACCCGACTCGTCGCGGTTCTGGAGCGCCGAGGATTACGCCAAGAACCCCGAGGCCGTGGAGCAGATGGACAAGGAGTACGTGCGCCAGTGGCTGATTGCCAACAAGCAGGATGGCCAGTACCCCCGCGCCCTCACGCCCGAAGTTTCCCAGGAAGCCAGCCGCCGCTACCTCGACATCTACGAGCGTATCACCGGCGCCCCGCTGCCCACCGGCAACGAAACCACCACCGGCGGCGACGTGCGGACCCGCCTCGTGGGTAACCTCGTGCGGGCTGGCATCATGAAGGACGCCTGGGTAAACATCGTGATGGGCTCACCCGCCGATAAGGAGCACTGCCAGAAAATCCGCTCGTTCTTCGAGGGCTACAATATCTTCACCCAGTTGCGCGTGACTTCGGCCCACAAGAACGGCGAGGAAATTACGGGTATGGCCGAGGTGTGGAACAACTCGGTAGAGCCCGGCGTCATCATTGCCGTGGCTGGCCTCTCCAACGGCCTCGGTGGAGCCCTGGCCGCCAACGTGAACGTGCCCGTGATTAGCTGCCCACCGTGGAAGGATTTCGCCGAGCTGGCCGTAAACCTGAACTCGTCGGTGATTATGCCCTCGGCCACACCCAACCTCACGGTAGTACGCCCCGACAACGCCGCCCAGGCGGCAGTGCGGGCCCTGAACCTGCCCCGCCTGCGCGAGCAGCTGAGCCGCGAAATCAAGCAAACCAAAGCCAAGCTACGCGCCGCCGACGCCGAGCTGCGGGTACTGTAACCAACCAAATCAATGGACGCTGCTCAGCAAAAGCAACTCGTGGAAAGCTACATCGAAGCCTACAACGGCTTCGATGTAGCCGGCATGCTCCGGCAGTTGCACGAGCAGGTTGTATTCTGCAACATTACCAACGGCGAAGTCGACCTGACCCTGACGGGCAAGGACAGCTTCCGCCAGCAGGCCGAGCAGGCGCTGCAGTACTTCTCGCAACGGGAGCAGCGCGTCACGGATTGGCAAATAGCCGACAACCGCGTGGAAGTGCTGCTCGACTACTCGGCCGTGGCCGCTATGGACTTTCCCAATGGCCTGAAAGCCGGTGACCCGCTGCACTTGCAGGGCAAGTCGGTTTTCGAGTTTGCCAACGGGCTAATAGCTTCCATCACCGATATTAGCTAAGCTGCATTCTTCTGCCTAATGCTAACTGCCGCCACCTTACAGCTCGAAGTTTCCTCGCCCCAGGCGGCGGGAGCACAGCCTTTGCTCGACGCCTTGTCGGAGCAGCTGGGCACGCGCTTCGGCAGCGACGGGCGGGCTTCGTTTACGGAGTGGCTGGACGACGACCCGCGCTACGTTTTCGTGCTGGCCCGGCAGGGCGACGGCGAGGCGGTGGGCTGCGGCGCGGTGCGGCCGTTGAGCGGTGGAGTAGGGGAGGTGAAGCGCATGTTTGCTAAGTATTCCCGCCAGGGCATCGGTGAAGCGGTTTTGCAGCAGCTTGAGGCCGAAGCTGCCAAAGCCGGCTACACTGAGCTGTGGCTCGAAACCCGGGTGGCCAATACCGAAGCCTGCCGCTTTTACCTAAAAAACGGCTACCAACTCCGCGCCAACTATGGCCAGTACATTGGCCGCGAAAATTCCGCCTGCTTCGGCAAGCATTTAATCCTTACTGACGCAGCCGAATTACCATTTCATGACTAGTTCTTCCCACAAAACCATAGTACTCCTCGGCGGCGGGGCCCGTGAACATGCCATGGCCTGGAAGCTGACCCGCGACGGGGCCACCGTGCACGTACTGCCTGGCAACGCCGGCATCCCCAACAGCCACCCCGACATCAGCGCCACCGACTTCCCCGCCATTCAAAGCTTCTGCCAGACGCACGGCGTAAAGCTGATTGTGGTAGGTCCCGAGGCGCCGCTGGCCGCCGGCGTAGTCGATTACTTTGCCGGCTCCGATATCCGGGTGTTTGGTCCTTCGCGGGCCGGGGCGGTGCTGGAAAGCTCGAAAGTGTGGAGCAAGGACTTCATGCGGCGGCACGGCGTGGCTACAGCTATGTCGTGGCAATACCGCAGTGACAAGCTCGACCAGGCCCGCGCCAAAGCCACCGAGCTGGACGGGCAGGTGGTGGTGAAATACGACGGGCTGGCCGCCGGCAAGGGCGTGTACGTGTGCTCGTCGGTAGCCGAAGCCCAGGCCGCGCTAGATGATTTGCAGCAGCAGCACAGCGGCTGGTTTAGCTTCCTGCTCGAAGAAAAACTGACCGGCCCGGAAATCAGCATCATCGGCATTACCGATGGCAACCGGGTGCGGCTGCTGGCTTCGTCGCAGGACCACAAGCAGCTGCTGGCCGGCGACCAGGGGCCCAATACCGGCGGCATGGGTGCCTACACGCCCGTCACCTTCGCCGAAGACAACGTTATGGCCGCCATCCGCACCAGCATCGTGGACCCCACGCTGCGCGGCCTGCAGGGGGAGCAGTTCGACTTCCGGGGCTTCCTTTACTTCGGCATTATGCTCACGTCCCAGGGCCCCAAGCTGCTCGAATACAACGTGCGCCTCGGCGACCCGGAAGCTGAGGTGCTGCTGCCCGCCATGGAAAGCAGCCTGCTCGAACTTATCGAGGCGGCCTTGGACGGTAAGCTGCAACAAACCGTGGTGCGCCACCGGCCCGGCTTCTACGTGGGCGTGGTGCTGGCCTCGGGCGGCTACCCCGCCGCCGACTTTCCCACCGGCTTTCCCATCACCGGCCTCGACGAGCTGCACCCCAGCATTCTGGCTTTCCACGGAGCTACCAGGCAGCAGGATGGGCAGCTGGTAACCAGCGGTGGTCGGGTGCTGGTGCTGGTAGGCCACGCCCTGGAACTGGAAGACGCCGTGGCCCACGTGTACCGCGAAGCCGCGCGGGTGAAGTTTCAGGATGTGTATCTGCGTACCGATATCGGCCAGCGGCCGGCCCCCGTTCTTGAAGGCACCTGGTAACCAACATTTTTCCAAAGCGCGCCTGGCCATTCTGCTGTCGGGCCGAGGCTCCAACATGGTAGCCCTGGTGCAGGCCGTACAAGGCGGGGTACTGCAGGAACTGGCCGAGGTGGCCGTGGTGTTCAGCAACAAGCCCGATGCGCCCGGTCTGGAAACGGCCGCCGCTCTGGGCTGCGCCACGGCCAGCCTTGGCAGCCAGGGCCGCAAGCGCCAGGAGTTTGACGCCGACGTGGTGGAAGTTCTGAACCGCTACCGGCCCGACTATATCGTGTTGGCCGGCTACATGCGCATTCTGTCGCCCACGTTTATTCGCGCCTTTGCCGGGCGCATCCTCAACATTCACCCCGCCGACACCCACCAGCACCAGGGCCTGCACGCCTACGAATGGGCCTTCGACAACCAGCTGCCGGAAACCAAAATTACCGTGCACTTGGTGGATGAGGGCCTCGATACCGGCCCCGTGCTGGCCCAGCAGCCCGTGGATTTGCGTGGCGCCGCTACCCTGCAGGAAGTAGAGCGTCGCGGCCTGGCCGTGGAGCACCAGCTGTACGCAGCCACATTGGCCGGCCTGATTCAGGGCAAGCTAACTGTACCCGACGCTGCTTTGGCAGCACCCGATTCACCCACCACCCCGGAAGCTGGCCTAGCGGCTGGCAACTGACTTTTTGAAACTGCCATGTGCGGAATAGTAGGTTTTTACGGTCCTGATGATGTTGCCCACGACATCGTGTTTGGCCTTACCGCGTTGCAGCACCGCGGGCAGGACGCGGCCGGTATTGCCACCTTCGACGACAACTTTCACCTCTGCAAGGGCAACGGCCTGATTTCCGACGTCTTCAAGCCCAAGCAACTTAAGAAGCTCAAGGGCAACATCGGCATCGGCCACGCCCGCTACACCACCCAGGGCTCCGGCGACTCCGAGCTGGCCCAGCCCTTCACCACGAGCTACCCTTTCGGCCTCTCGATGGTGCACAACGGCAACGTTATCAACTTCCGCCAGGTGGCCAAGCGCCTGCACGAGAAGTACCACGTGCTGCCCAAAACCAGCAACGACCTGGAGCTGATTATGTACACCTTCGCCTCGGAGCTGCGCCTCAAAGACCTCGACCGGATTTCGGTGGTCGACATCTTCGACGCCGTGGAAACCACCCAGGAGCTGGTGAAGGGCGCGTATGCCACCATCACCATCATTGCCGGCTACGGCCTGCTGGCCTTCAACGACCCGCTGGGCATCCGGCCGCTGGTGCTGGGCCGCCGCGACACCGAGCGGGGTCCCATCTACGCCTTTGCCTCCGAAAGCACCTGCTTCGATTACCTGGGCTTTGAGTTTATCGAGAACGTAGGGCCGGGGCAAGCCGTGTTTATCGACAAGGATTTCAAGGTGCACTACAAGAACCAGCAGCAGCTGCCCAAGGCGTTCTGCGTGTTCGAGCATATCTACTTCGCCCGCGAAGACTCCAACATCCACGGGCGGCTGGTGGCCCGGGAGCGGGTGCGGCTGGGCAAAATGCTGGCCCGCCGGGTTATCGAGTCGGGTATTCAGCCCGATATGGTGATTGACGTGCCTTCGTCGGGCTACTTTTCGGCTTCCGGGCTGGCCGAGGCCATTGGCGTGCCCTACCGCCGGGCGCTGGTCAAAAACAACCACATGGGCCGCTCCTTCATTGTGAGCAGCCAAGCTGGCCGCGAGGACATCGTCAAGAAAAAGCTCAACCCGATCCGCGAGTTTGTGGAAGGCAAGAAGGTGGCCGTCGTCGACGACAGTATCGTGCGCGGCACCACTTCCCGGCGCATCGTGCAGATTCTGCGGGAGGCCGGCGCGGCCGAGGTCTACTTCATTTCCAGCGCCCCGCCCATCGTGAGTCCCTGCATCTACGGCATCGATATGGCCATGAGCACCGACCTGATTGCGGCCAACCACACCGAGGAGGAAATCTGCCGGTTTATCGGGGCCGACCGGGTTATCTACCAGTCCATCGAAGATCTGGAGGAGCTCTTTGCCGAGGAGCGCGGCCACGGCGGCAGCTGCTTCGCCTGCTTCACGGGCAAGTACCCCACCGGCGACGTAACCAAATACCTGGGCCACATCCAGGAGGAGCGCGCCAGCCACCGCGACAAAGCCAAGAAAAACCGCGGCGAAGTCATTCCCTCCGTCAGCGCCAAAGCCCCCGAGCCGACCGAGCACTAACCCCAATTGCTTGTTATCCAGAGTCGAGTTCCGGATAACAGACGCTTACTACAACTTGCCCTCTGCCATGAGCCAGACTTCAGCCGAAACCAACCTCAAACAAACCGCCGGCTACTCCATCGAAGAAGGCAATGCCGCCTCCAAAAATGCGTACCACTGGGCGCAGAAAACCTTCTCGACCCGGGCCGGCAAGCCCGGCGAGCCGGCGCAGGACCTGGCCGGGGGCTTCTCCAACGAAATCCGCTTCGGGGCCGAGCGGCTGGGCATCGGCTCCGATGGTATCGGCACCAAGATTGAAGTGGCCGAGCGTACCGACCGCTACGACACGCTGGGCTACGACCTGATTGCTATGGTGGCCGACGACCTGATAGTGGCCGGCTTCATCCCGACCAACCTGTCGAACATCATTGATGTGAATACGCTCAACTACGAGGTGGTGGACGAGCTGATGCGCGGCCTGCACGACGCGGCGCAGTTCAGCCAGATTGCCGTGACGGGCGGCGAAATTGCTGAGCTCGGCAACCGCATCGGCGGCTACCCCGGGGCCCGCATGAACTTCAACTGGTGCTCGACGGCCGTGGGCGTGCTGCACCCCAGTCTGGAGCGGCCTTTGAGTGGGGCCAACGTGCGGGCCGGGCAGGCGGTAGTGGCGCTTCGCTCACCTTCGTTCCGCTCTAATGGCTACTCCCTGGCCCGCCGTGCCCTCACCAAGGCCTTCGGCGAAGCCTGGCACACGGCGCCCTACACCGGCCCCGATGCCGCCGAGATGGGCAATACCTGGGGCGACGTAATGCTGGCGCCTTCGCTGATCTTCGCGCCCGGCGTGGGCGCGGTGCTCGATGCGGGCCTGCCGCTGCACGCGGCCGCCCACATCACCGGCGGCGGCATTGCCGACAACTTCAAGCGCGTGCTCAAAACCGGCGTGGGGGCCAAGCTGACCAACCTGTTTGAGCCTCTGCCCGCCATGCAGCAGCTGGCCGAGCTGGCCGGCATTACGCCCACGGAAGCCTACCTCTACTGGAATATGGGCAACGGCATGCTGCTCGTAACCGACGAAGCCCAGGCCGAAGCCGTAGCCGAAAATCTGCGCGGCAACGGCTACCAGGCACAGGTAGCGGGCCGCATCACCACCGAGCCGGGCGTGCGGCTGACGGTGGCTGCGGGTGAGCTGAGCTACGAGTAGAAGCTGCTGTGGCGAGGCGGCTCGAATAAACGTGTCCTTGCGAGGAGGCACGACATTCCGCGCATCAAGCGGCGTCAATCCGTCCTCTGCTAGTGACAAACGCCCTTCTACCAGAAAGCCCTTTATTCCCGGCGGAGTAAAGGGCTTTTCACTTTAGGAAGCGCGGCACATTTCAGAGGACGGATTGCTTCGCGTACCTCGCAATGACACAAAGCTGCTTAGGCGGCCAGGGGCTCAATATCGAACCCGGCCTGGGCTACCGACTTCATGATCAGCTCGGGGATGGGGTTAGCGCCTTCCACGGTGAGGATTTTGTCGGGGTTGCTGGTATCTACGCTCCACTTTTCGACGCTGGCTTCGGCGTCGAGGAAGGGCGTGACGGCGCGCAGGCAGTTGGCGCAGTTGATGCTGGTTTTGAATTTCAGGATTGACATGGCAAGTAGTTGGTTAGGCCGCCGCTGACGTAGCGGCGGGATAGGGTGCTGGTATAACAACGAATGCTGCGCAAAAGTAGCGGTGGGAGCAGAGCCGGATGGTACAGGCTTTGGCCGGCGGTGTGCAGAGTTTTGCCGTATTTCGCCGCTCCAAACCACTTACGTCGCGTACGACTTCCCGCAATGGATACGAAGGAATTTTGGCAGCTCATAGAGGCCACCAAGCAAGCCGCCGCTGGCAACCAGGCGCGGCAGGAGCAGCTACTTATTGCCCGGCTGGCCGAGCAGGAGCCCGATTCCATTATCGACTTCGAGTGTCTGATGCGGCAGTACGTCATCGAGGCGGATGATTTCCGGATCATGGCCGCCCAGAAAATCATCGACGGCTACGTGTCCGACGACCCTTACCTGTACTTCCGCTGCTGGCTGGTGGCGCAGGGCGAGGCTGTGTTTCGCGCCGCTCTGCAGCAGGCCGACAGCCTGGCCCAGGTAGTGGAGGAGCCCTACCAGGACTTTGAGCAGCTGCTCTACGTGGCTACCATTGCCTTCTCGGAGCGCACCGGCAAGACGGCAGAGGATGACACCTTCCCCCGGGCCCTGGCCGCCGCCCGCGGCCTCGACTACGGCTCGGGCTCCGTCACGAAGGGCGAAGACTGGACCGATAATCAGTTGCCCAAGCTGCTGCCGCGGCTCTGGAAGAAGTTCGGCGGGTGAGAAATATTCTTATAAAAATGCATTTGTGAAACAGTATTTCATCAATCAGGAAGGTGAGTCCAACAAGTTTTGGACTATCGAAATTGACAATACAGCCTACACTACAACCTTTGGCAAGATTGGAACTCAAGGTAGAGAAGCCCACAAAGAATTTGCTACTGCGGTAGCATGCGCTGCGGAGGCTGCCAAGCTGATCCGGGAAAAGCAGCGCAAAGGTTATCGGGCAGTACAGGCAAATGAATCGATTCCAGAGAAAATGCCAGTTCCGTATCGGCCCATGAGTGAGGGTTTGTTTTGGGAGATACTAGACTTGTTTAACTGGAAGAAAACCGGTGATGATGACGCAGTAATGCTGCCGGCCGAGAAACGGTTGGCGACTTTACCAGTAGAAGACATCTTTGCATTTGAGGATATACTGACCGAGAAGCTTTACCAACTGGATGGCGAACAGTACGCTGCGGCCTGCTATCCGGGCGAGGATACCAACCATATATCAGGCGACGCTTTTCTATACGACAGATGCAGCGTACTGGTCAATGGGCCAGTGTTTTATGAATCTGTAGTAAATGACCCCTCCAAATGGCCGGTAGGAATGGAGTTCGAAAGCTTACTAAACTTAGCAGCCCAAGCCTACACGCGTAAAACCAAAGAAGAAGACTTCCCGCACCTAACAGCGCTTTCCTACGAAACCAGAAGCAATATGGCCGGTTGGCCCAGCTTGATGTAAGCTACCCCTACGCCGGCCGCTGGGGCCGTTTCTCCAGAATCAGGTTGGTGCGGAAGGTGTTCAGGCTTTCCTCCAGGCCCACGGGGTACACGTGCGGGTTGAGGAAGCGCCGGATGCTGGGGTCGAGGCTGGCTACTTCGCGCTGGGCGTGGGCGCGGCTCTGCTGCAGCGTGGGCAGCGCGGCCACCAGCTCGCCGGTCCGGAACACGGGCTCCAGCAATTCCCGGAACTGGGTGCTGCGGATGGGCCGGCGGCGCGTAGGATCCACGGGGTCCACGATGGTCAGGTCCTGGGGCAGGGGCTCGGCCGAGTTGTAGAGCATATCGGCGCGGGGCTGGCCCTTCTCGGTTTCGTAGCGCCGCACCTGCAGGATACCCGGAATGCTGGTTTTGGCCAGTTGCTCCGATATTTTCACCGTGTATTCCCAGCCCGAGTCGTCGGCTTTGCGCAGGGCAGCCAGCTTATACACGCCGCCCAGGGCCGGCTGGTCGTAGGCCGTGACGAGCTTGGTGCCAATGCCCCAGGTGTCGATGCGGGCCCCTTGCTGCTTGAGGCTGGTAATGAGGTTTTCGTCGAGGTCATTGCTGGCCACGATGCGCGTATTGGGGAAGCCGGCCTCGTTGAGCAAGGCCCGGGCCTCGCGGCTGAGGTAGGCTAAGTCGCCTGAGTCGAGGCGGATGCCGCCCAGCTCGTGGCCCTTTTCGCGCATGCGCCGCGCCACGCTGATGGCTCGCCGCACGCCTTCCAGCGTGTCGTAGGTATCGACGAGAAACACCGAGTCGTCGGGAAAGGCGGCGGCATAGGCTTCAAAAGCTTCTTCTTCGTTGCCGAACGACATCACCCAGCTGTGGGCGTGGGTGCCGCGCACCGGAATGCCAAACTGTTGCCCGGCCAGCACGTTGGACGTACCATCGACGCCGCCCAGATAGGCAGCGCGGCTGGCGCCCAGGCCGCCGTCGAAGCCCTGGGCCCGGCGTAGACCGAACTCAAACACCTGGTCGTCGCCGGCTACTTCCCGGATGCGGGCCGCCTTAGTGGCAATCAGCGTCTGGAAGTTGACGAGCGTGAGCAGGGCCGTTTCCAGCAGCTGGGCCTGCAGCAGCGGCCCTTTGATGCGCATAAGCGGCTCGTTGGCAAACACCACGGTGCCCTCGGCAATGGCATCTACGTCGCAGGTAAACTTAAGCTCTCCGAGATAGGTCAGGAACTCCGCCGGAAACAGCGGTCCGCCCTTAGCCCCGCGCAGGCTGGCGAGGTAGGTCAGGTCTTCGGGCGAAAAGCGCAGGTTGTTTAGCCAGTCGGCGGCATAGGCCAGGCCGGCGCACACGGCATAGCCGCCGCCGAAAGGTGGCTTGCGGAAATACAGGTGAAAAACGGCTTCCCGATCCTGCATGCCCTGTTTCCAGTAGCCGTAGCTCATCGTGAGCTGATAGAGGTCGGTGACAAGGCTGAGCGTAGACGAATAAAGGCTGGAGAGGGGGGCGTTTTCCGGGGCGCTGGGCATAGCAGAAGGTAAAAGTTGGGCAAGAGGGCAGAAACTCACCGCTATAGTACGGCTCCGGCGCCACAGTAGCCGCCGGGCCGCGGGCAACAGCCGGGAGCCGGGCACAAAGGTTGAAGAAAATGAGCAAAGTGAGCCGCCGCACCTGTCGCCGCCGCCTCAAAGCAGCAGCCGGAAGTTAGCATGAGCTATCAACTGACTGGAAAACAGATTATTGCTGCTGAAAAATATTGCTTTTTTTGCCTTGCCAGGGTTACCACTGTCGACTACCTTTCTGACCAGTTGCAAGAGTCCATCCAGCCTGGATTAAAGTGATATTTGCCTAAAAATTTACCGCGCAAACAAGCTTAATTGCCCCAAGCGCATAAGTCTTAAATATTTCTATACTATTGGGTGATTGACTTTCAGTAATAACCTAATATTATTGTATTAAGGTTTGAAAAATTCAATTTCGAGATATTCGAACTGCACTGCCTTTATAGTCTTTTACCTATTAGTTTTCCCCACACCCTAGCACATGAGAAACTTTCTACCAGCTCTAACACTGGCTTTGCTGGTCGTGCCGGCTACAGAGTCCGTGTTTGCGCAGCAAGCCCCTGTTCGCCAACGTATTCCCGGGCAGTACTACCCTGATATGGGTCCTCGCTCACAAGGCCGGCCCAGTGCCGCCTCTACCTCCGGCGGGCAGCTGGACCAGGCCCGCATTACGGCTCCCTGGACGACGATGGCCAGCATGAGTCTGGCGCGGGGCCAGCACGCAGCAGCTACTGTGGGCGGCAAAATATACGTGTGGGCCGGCTACCTCGGTCCACAGGGTGGTAACATCACCTCTCTCTACAATACCCTCGAAATCTATAATCCGGCTACCAACAGCTGGAGCGCGGGCGCCGCTTACCCACAGGAAGCGCGGGGAATGTGCGCCACGGTGGGCACCGACGGCCTTATCTACAGCTTCAGCGGCGTGAATATCGGTGGCCACACCAGCGGCAGCTACCGCTACAATCCCAACACCAACGTGTGGGCTCCTATTGCCTCCATTCCTGCGGCGCAATGGCTGGCCGCTGCCGCAACGGGTGCCGATGGCAGAATCTACGTATTCGGCGGCTTCAACGCATCGTCGGTGCTGGATGATTCGCAAACCCAGATTTATACCCCCGCTACCAATACCTGGACCACCGGTGCCAGTATGCCGGTGGGGCGGCACGGCCACGCTGCGGTGAAAGATGCCAATGGCATTATGCACATCATTGGTGGCAATGGTTCTAGCACGTCCGGTGCATCGGCCATTACTTCGCACGTAGCCTACAACCCGACTACTAATACCTGGACAACGCTGGCGCCGCTGCCGGTGGGCGTAAACCAGGCCGGTGCTGCGCTCGGAGCCGATGGCAACATTTACGTTGTTGGGGGCAAAGACAACTACATCAACAACAACCCCAACTACTTCAGCACGGTGTATGTGTACAATCCCGGTACCAACACCTGGAGCACGGGCACCAGCCTGCCAATTCAGTTAAGCGAAACCAAGTCCCTGACGCTGGGTACCGACATTTACACCGTAGGTGGGGCCAATGGCAGCATGCAGGCCGTAACCTACCGCACCTCGGTAGCCAACACCTACACCTGGACGGGCGCTACTTCCACTGCCTGGAACGTGGGCTCCAACTGGTCGGGAGGCGTGGTGCCCACGGCCGCCGACAATGCCACTATTCCCGCTGGCCTGTCGCGCTATCCGGTGGTGAGCACTACAACCGCCACGGCTGGCCTAGTAACGGTAAACGGCGGTGCCACGCTCAGCATTGCCGACGGCGGCACGCTGACGGTAACGGGTAATTTGGTCAACAACGGCACGTTCAACGCGGCCGGTAATGCTACTGTGGCCCTGTCGGGTGCCGTGGCTCAAACGGTAGGCGGGAGCAGCACCACGCAGTTCCGCAACCTGACGGTGGGCACTTCGGGCGCCTCGCTAGGTGGCCGCGTGGAAATTCAGCGCCTGCTGACGCTCAACGGCAACCTAACCACTACCGGCCAGCAGTTCCTGATTCTGTCGAACAACGTGGGCACCGGCATGGTAGTCAACAACGGCGGCGTGGTTAGTGGCTCGGCCATTGTGCAGCGCTACATCGATGTGGCCAGCAACACGGGTTTCGGCTACCGGCACTTTGCGCCGGCCGTCAGCGGAGGCACGCTCAACACGTTGAACGTCTTCCCAATTCTGCCCGGAGCCCAGAACCCCGGGCCAATCCAGACCAACACGAACTATAACTCTGCTGCCGAGCCGAGTTTGGTTACGCCTTTCCCCACTGTTTTCTCTTACGAGCAGAACCGCGTGGGCAACGTGGCTGGTCCTATCGGCTTCAACCAAGGTTGGAGCTCGCCGAGCGCAAACGCAACCCTGAACCCTGCCTTCGGCCTGACTATCAACGAGCCGGCCGGTAACTTCTTTGAGCTGACGGGCACAAACCTTACTACGGGTAATGTCACCAGAACTGGTCTGACCTACCGTATAGCTGGCGAATCGGGCTGGCAGCTGATTGGCAACCCCTATCCGTCGCCCATCGACTGGAACCGCGTAGGCCTCAACAATGTGGACGCCGCTGCTTACGTATACCGCTCCACGGGCCAGTATGATGGTGGCTACACGGCTTATGTCAATGGCGTGGGTACCAACATTATACCAATGGGTCAGGCATTTTTTGTGCGTGTAAGCGCGGTTGGCGCCTCGGGTACTGTCGCCTTCACCAATGCCTCGCGCGAAACCACCTTTACTGATCCTACCTACGCCCGGCCCGCCAAAACCGAGACGCGCCCCCTGCTCCAGCTCACGCTGCAGCGCCAGGGCACTACCGACGCAGCCGGTCAGGATGACTTTTACGTGTATGAGGAAGCCGGGGCCAGCTTGGGCTTCGACAAGGACTTTGACGCCCTGAAAGTGCAGTTCAACGGTGGCGACCAGCCCACCATCTACCAGCAGGCAGGCTCCGACTATCTGGCTATTCAGGGCTTGCCCGCCGGCAATAGCCCGCGTAGCGTAACCTTGAGCGTGAATGCTGCCGTGGCTGGTACGTACACGTTTGCTCCCACGCAGCTGCTGAACTTTGCCGCTACCGAGCCCGTGTGGCTGGAAGACAAGCTGACCGGCACCTGGCACAACCTACAGCAGGGTGCTTACAGCGTGCAGCTTGGCCAGGGCCTGAGCACCTCACGCTTTGTGCTGCACCTGCACGAAGCCCGGCCTTTGTCGAGCGGTAAAAACAACACCTGGGCTGGCGAGCTGCAACTCTACCCCAACCCTGCCTCGAAGGCTCCGGTAACGGTAGCGGCCAGCGGCGTAGCCGGCACCACCGCCGAACTGACGCTGGTAAACAGTGTAGGCCAGCGCGTATGGCAGCACACGGCGGCAGTAGCCGGCCGGGAGCTGCGTACTACGGTGCCGGTAGCCGGCTTGGCGGCGGGCGTCTACACGCTGCAGGTGCGCAGCGCTGCGGGTATCCTGACCCGCAAGCTGGTGCTGCAATAAAATAACTCATCAGAGAAAAGACTAGAACTCAATAGTATGATCAAGCTGCTAATTCGCTCCGCTACTTTCTGCGCACTGTTTGTGGGTATGAGCCACTTACCCACACTGGCGCAGGGCCCCGGCAATGGCGGACCTAAGCCTGGGGCTACGGCCGTCCCGATTGATGGGGGCGCCAGCCTGCTGCTGGCCGGTGGTGTGGCCCTGGGCCTGCGCCGGTTGCGCCGCAAAGGCTAACTGACCCTGTAAGGCGCACGGTTGGCCGACGGCTCGTAACGCCCGCCTCCTTGCTGCACTTACCTGTTTACCGGCCCGCCGCCCGCTGTGCTCTGCACGGCGGGCGGCGTTTTTTTATGCCATTATCGGCGTGGCATCTCACTGCTGGCGGTGGTGCCTGAACCAGTGGTTTGAATCAATAGAGCCGTGAACCAGTATCGAACATTGGGCTTTCCGGTTCCGAACAGCCTGTCCATTTTCGGACATAGTTCCCGATGAGTAATTGCTGTATTTTATACTGCAAAAAACTATATATCAATAACTTATGCGAATGGCATAGCTCTTGGCTACTAGTACAGGAAACCACCACCTTCCTGCACGAAAATGGACAGAGCCATTTCTTCCGCCACCCATACTCGCCGCCAGCGCCGCCGCTGGTTTACTGCTGCCGCCGTGCTCGGGCTGGTCGTAGCCGGCTTGCTTGCCTTTCGCTCGGTGCTGCAGCCCAGCATCAGCCGCGACCAGATCCTGACGGCCACCGTTGAAACCGGGGATGTGGAAGCTTCCCTCACCGCTTCGGGCCTGATTATTCCCGGGCACGAGGCCGTTATTACCAGCCCTATCCAGAGCACCATTCGGCGGGTTGCCTTGCAGGTAGGAGAGAAGGTGCAACCCGGCCAGACCATCGTGGAGCTGGACCGGGAGCTGACCAGCACGGCCCTGGCCAAGCTGCAGGACGAGCAGCAGCAGAACCGCAACAAGAACGGCCAGCTCCAGCTCACCCTCGAAAAGGCCCTCAACGATCTGGAGTCGCAGGAAAAGGTGCAGCAGGTGAAAGTCCGCAGCCTGCAGTCGACCTTACGCGACGAGCAGTACTTGCTCAAGATTGGCGGCGGCACGGCCGAGAGCGTACGGCAGGCCGAGCTGAACCTGAAAGTGGCCCAGCTGGAATTGCAGCGCCTCAACGAGCAAATCCGGAACCAGCGCGCCGCCAACGCCGCCGACGTGCGCGAGCTGGGCTTCACGATGCAGATTCAGGACCGCAGCATTACGGAGCTGGCCGGAAAGCTGGCCCAGGCCAATATCAGCAGCCAGCAGCCCGGCGTGCTTACCTGGGTGAATGAGGACATCGGCAGCACCGTAAACCAGGGCGACGCGCTGGCCCGTGTGGCCGACCTGAGCAGCTTCCGGGTGCGGGCCACCATTTCCGACGCCTACGCCGATGCCTTGCACCTGGGCGACGCGGTAGTGGTGCGCGTGAACAATACCGACCTGCGCGGCACCATCACAACGGTAAGCCCGGCCGTGGACAAAGGCGTGGTGACTTTTTACGCCAAACTGGCCGAAGACCACCACCCAGTGCTACGCTCCAACCTGCGCGCTGACCTGTTTGTCGTCACCAAAGCCCACCACGGGGTAGTGCGGGTCAAAAACGGGCCCTTTTACCAAGGGGGTAAGGAGCAGGCTGTGTTCGTGGTGAAAGATGGTAAGGCCGAGCAGCGCACCGTGCGCTTCGGCGACAGCAACTTCGACTACGTGCAGGTGCTCAGCGGCCTGCAGCCCGGCGACGAAATAGTGCTCAGCGAGCTAAAACAGTACGCCGATACCCCTTCCCTCGTCATCAAGAAGTAAGAAACCGCGCTATGAAAACGACTGTTTCTCTCCGCAAATTTCTGCTGGGTGGTCTGCTAGGGCTGAGTTTGCCTGCTCTTGCCCAAAACAAAACGACCCTAAGCCTGCCGCAGGTAATTGAGCTGGCGCTGGCCCAGTCGGCCATTGCCCGACAGGCCGTGACTACCCGCGAAACCAGCTATTGGCAATACCGCACCTATCAGTCGAACTACCGGCCGCAGCTGGCCGTGCAGGGTATGGTGCCTAACTACACTCAGGAAATCAGACTGGTGGAGCAGCCCGATGGCACCCGCAGCTTCCGGCCCGTGCGCAACAACAATGCTAATGTGGGCCTGACACTGTCGCAGAACCTGGGCGCCACCGGTGGGCAAGTATATGTCAGCTCCACGCTGCAGCGCGTGGACAACTACAACAGCAAGGAGCGCACCTACAGCAGCCAGCCCTTCGGCATCGGCATCACCCAGCCCATCGGGCGCTACAACAGCCTGCGTTGGGCCCGCAAAATAGAGCCGCTGCGCTACGAGGAATCGGGACGGCAGTACGTGGAAGAGCGCGAAACCATTGCCCAGCGCATCACGGAGCTGTATTTCGACGTGCTGCTGCAGCAGGTGAATGCCGACGTGGCCCGCCAGAACGTGACGGCCAACGAGGAACTGCTACGCTTGGGCAAGGAGCGGTTTCAGCTGGGCCGCCTTTCTCAAAGCGACCTGCTGCTGCTGGAGCTGAACCTACTCAACTCGCGCAAAGCCCTCGGCCAGGCTCGCCTCGATGCCCAGAATGCCGCCGTGAGCCTGCAGAGCTACACCGGTCAGCCCACGGAGGCCCTACTGCTGACCATTCCCGAAGCTACGGCCCGCCTCACCGTGGATACCAACCAGGCCCTAACCCAGGCGCGCCAGAACCGCCGCGAAACCGTGGCTTTTCGCCGCCGTCTGCTCGAAGCCGAAAGCGCCGTGGCCCAGGCCAAAGGCACCACCGGCCTGCAGGCCACGCTGCTGGGCAGTCTGGGTTACGTGAACAGCGCCCCCGATTTCTGGGTGGCCTACAACGGCCTGCAAAACCAGCAGCAGCTAAGCCTAGCCTTTTCGATGCCGATAGTGGACTGGGGCCGGCAGAAATCCATTATCAAAACCGCCGAGCTGAACCGCCAGCAGGTGCAGCAGAACGTGGCCCAGGAGCAGAACACCTTCGAGCAAAGCGTCATCACGCAGGCCGCCCAGCTCAGCAGCCTGCGCGAGCAGCTGGAGCTGTCGGCCCAGGCCGATTCGTTGGCCCAGCGCCGCTACGACATTGCCCGCGCCACTTACCAAGTGGGCCGCATCAGCCTGACGGATCTGAACATTGCGCTGGCCGAGAAAGACCAGTCGCGGCGGGCCTACATTGCCGCGCTACGTGCCTGCTGGGTGGCCCACTACCGCCTGCGCGCCCTCACTCTCTACGATTTTGAGCGGCAGGAATCGTTGCTGGCGGTGAAGTAGGAGGGGGTGAGTTTTCGTCCTGTCCTTGCGAGCAGCGCGAAGCAATCCGTCCTCTGAAGTGTGCTGAGCAGCCTTTAATGAAAAGCCCTTTCCTGCTGATGTAGGAAAGGGCTTTCTGGTAAAAGGTCATTACGTACTGCGCAGAGGACGGATTGCTTCGCGCTGCTCGCAAGGACGGGCCGCTCAACGCTTACGCCGCGTTTTGGGCGGGCAGGTTGGTGTTCCAGATATCCTGGTGCAGCTTCCAGTGGCCCTGCTGCTCTTTCCACACTACCAGGTATTTGCCCTGGTCTATCTGCTGATGATTGCCATCAAAAAGGGTGTAGGTGCCCAGCTCAATGGCTGTGTCTTCCAGCTCCTCGATGTCGCGGGTTTTGAGCGCTACCTGTTTCACGCCCATTTGCATGGCGCCCTGCCAGAAGGCCTCAATGCCGGCCGCACCTTCGATGGGCTCCATGCCGGTGGGCAGTAGCACGCCGGCATTGGTGTAGAGGCTGGCAATGGCGGCGGCATCACCCCGCTCGAAGCTAGCTTCAAATGAGTCGTTGGCCCGCCGGATTTCGTCGCGGACGCTGGTAGCAGTAGTGGGCATAGTGGTGGGGTTTGGTTGGGAAGTGCTTGGTACTTATAAGGTAAGGATAATTGGGAGGAATAAAAACCACCGCTTCGGCCCCAACAGCCGCTCTATACCGGTAGGTGCATGGCTGTTTTGGTGCCTTTCATCAGGGATAGCACGTTGGATAATTGTTTTTAGGTATAATTCTAATTTATATTTATAATTTATTTATATTCAATAAGCACTTCCGCCGCTTACACATCTTGTTGCTGGCAAGCTCAACCACTCCTAGGGCCTGCGTTTTTCCACCCTCATAATCCACACCTTATGAAACACAATGTATTAGGCGCACTGGCTATTGCCTCATTGCTGGTGGCAAGCTGCCAGAAAACGGACCTCGCACCCGCCAGCAAGCCAAGTGGGACAAATCTAGCGGTGAGTAGCCCGGTGGTAGCCCCCGGCTGCGACGTCATCGACTTCGAGCAGTACGGCGGCTTCACCGGCTTCGGCGGGCTGCTGACCACGGTGAACAGCCACAACAACGTGGGCCCGATTGCCATGACGAGCTACAACGCCAACTACCCCAGCCAGCCGGTAGCGGCCATTGTGTTCGAGTCGTCGAGCACCACGCCTCCCGGCCCCGGCAGCTCGTCGTATGGCGGTTTCGACCCATTCCTGGGCACGGCCGAAGACCTTGACCTGGGCACACCAAATGCTGCCTACGGTGGCTACGGGCAGGGCGCTGGCGGGGTACTGACCAATAAAGTAGCCCTGGGCAACATCCTCGTTATTCAGGATTTTATCTGGGGGCAGCCCAACGACGATGACGGCCGCGGCTACGTTACTTTCGACTTCAGCGCCGTGGGTCCTGTCACGGCTACCAGTCTGACTATCATTGACGCCGAAACGCTGGCGCCGCCCGCTGGAGAGTCGGAGGGGGGCAGCGTGGAGCTGTGGACGGCCGCGCCTTCGTCGGGCGGCACCCTGCTTTCGACCGTGCCATTTGTGAATACCGGCTCCAATGGTGTGGCTACCCTGAACCTGGGCAGTACCCCGGGCGTGGGCTTCATCAAGGTAAATATCAACGGCTCTATTGGCATCGACAACCTGGCCTTTTGCCGCAGCCAGTGCACCTACACCCAGGGCTACTGGAAAAACCACCCGGAAAGTTGGCCGGTGAACAGCCTGCAAATTGGTACAACCACCTACGATAAAGCCCAGCTGCTCACCATTCTGGGTACGCCCGTGAAAGGCAACGGCCTGATTTCGCTGGCGCACCAGCTTATTGCTGCCAAGCTGAACGTGGCCAACGGCAGCAGCCCCACCGCCCTCGGCACCGCCATTGCGCAGGCCGACGCCAAGATTGGCGGGCTCAACTTGTTCACCGGCTCTCTGAAGCCCGCCGATACCAGCGCCCTGACCACGACCCTCGACAACTATAACAACGGCATAACCGGGCCGGGCCACTGCAACTAGCTCTCTGCCTCTGTAGGCGGCACCCACAACGGTTTCGCCAGTTCTCCTCCACTGCAAAGCCGGGCCCATGGTCCGGCTTTTTGCTTGTGTGGCGGGCCATGGGCCGGATTGGGCAGGTGTCGTTCAAAACCGCACAGCCCGACTTCCGGAACCGAACACCGTGTCCGTTTTTGGACAATATTTCCAAGGCTCTATTTTCGGAAATATAATGTAAATAATTGATAATAAGAACTTTAAAAAGTTGGCACAGCGCTTGGCTACCTATAACAGAACCTGCTGACTTCCGGCGCAAAAACGGACACGGACAGCGGGCCTTATCTGCCAGGAAGTTCCTTCGACCCTCTAACTGCTCTACCCATGACCTCCACTACCGCGCAAAGCTCATCAGTTGCCTCGGCCGAAATCGGGGTGGCTACGGCCCCCGCCACGGCCATGATTCGCCTGGCCGACATCGAGAAGGTGTACCAAACCAAAACCATCGAAACCGTAGCGCTGAACCGCGTGAACCTGACCATCAACAAGGGCGAGTTCGTGTCCATCATGGGGCCTTCGGGCTGCGGCAAATCCACGCTGCTCAGCATTATGGGTTTGCTCGATGAGCCGTCGTCGGGATTGGTCGAAATTGCGGGCCGCCCCGTCACATCCTACTCCGACAAGGAGCTGGCCGGCCTGCGCAACCAGAAAATCGGGTTCGTGTTCCAGAGCTACCACCTGATAAATGACCTCTCGGTGCTCGACAACGTGGAGCTGCCGCTGCTCTACCGCAGCAGCGTAAGCGGCAAGGAGCGGCGGCAGCGCGCCCACGCCGCCCTCGACAAAGTAGGCCTGAGTGCCCGCACCAACCACTTCCCCAGCCAGCTTTCGGGCGGGCAGCGCCAGCGCGTGGCCATTGCCCGGGCCCTGGCCGGCAACCCCGAGCTGATTCTGGCCGATGAGCCCACCGGCAACCTCGACTCGGTGATGGGCGAGGAAATTATGGACCTGCTGCTGGGCCTCAACCGCAACGACGGCGTGACCATCGTGATGGTAACCCACGACGAGCAGCAGGCCCAGAAAACGGAGCGCGTCATCCGCTTCTTCGACGGCAGCCAGGTTAGCTGATTCATCCGGCGCAACTCAGAATTTTTCCCGCATTCTTTTCCTCCGCATCATGGCTACTCTGCTTTCTCCCTTGTCTCAGCTTTCGGAAACCGACCTTGTGGCCGAGTGCCGCCGGGGCAACCCCCGGGCCCAGAAAGTGCTGTATGAGCGCCTGGCCCCGGCTATGCTGGCCGTGTGCCTGCGCTACCTGCGTCAGACCGAAGACGCCGAAGAAGCCCTGGTGCTGGGGTTCGTGAAGGTGTTTCGGGCCCTGGAACAGTACCGCAGTGAGGGCAGCTTTCGGGGCTGGGTGCGCCGCATCATGATCAACGAGGCGCTGGGCCAGCTGCGCCGCAAGCAGCCGATGCACGTCGACATCGACGAGTGCCACGATGGGGTAGCCTTTATGGCCGCCACCGCCGAAAGCAACCTGGATACGGCCGATTTGCTGCGCCTGATTCAGGAGCTGCCCGCCGGCTACCGCACCGTGTTCAATCTCTACGCCGTGGAAGGCTACAACCACCCCGAAATAGCCGCCCTGCTCGGTATTTCGGAAGGCACGTCCAAGTCGCAGCTCAGCAAGGCCCGGGCCGCGCTGCAGCGCCAGCTGGCCGTGCTCCACCATTCCTCTTTTCAAGCCCAGTCTTATGCTGCTTAGCTACCTCAAAATCGCCTGGAAGGTGCTCCTGCGCCGCAAGTTCTTCACCTTCATCAGCCTCTTCGGCATCAGCTTTACGCTCATGGTGCTGCTGGTAGTGGTGGCTATGTTCGACCACACCGTGGGTGCCCACGCGCCTGAAACGCGCCTGAACCGGATGCTGTTTTCCAACTTTCTGCACATCAAGTACAAGGATGGCGGCAACCAGAACACGCCCCCCAGCTACTATCTGCTCGATAAGTACGTGCGCACCCTGCGCACTCCGGAGAAAGTGGCCATCTATTCCAACTTCCACGCTACGCCCAGCTACGTGGGCAACAGCCGCCTCGACCTCGACGTGAAATACACCGACGAGGCCTTTTGGCAGGTGCTCGACTTCACGTTTCAGGATGGCAAACCCTTCGGCGAGGCCGATGTGAAGGCCGCTGCCCGGGTGGCCATCATCAACCGCACCACGGCCCGCAAATATTTCGGCACCGAAAAGGGCGTAGTGGGCCAGATGATTGAAATCAACCAGACGAAGTTTCGGGTAATGGGCGTGGTCAACGACGTGCCGGTAATGCGCGTTAGTTCCTACGCCGACGTGTGGCTGCCCATTACAACGAGCCCCGACGACCTGCGCCGGGTGAAGCTCGATGGCGACTACTCAGCCATCATTCTGGCCAAAACCCCGGGCGACATACCCGCCGTGCAGGCCGAATTCGACCAGGTGATAAAGCGCGTGCCCATGCCCGACCCCAAAGCCATGGACCACATCGACCTGCACGCCGACCAGCTGCTGGCTTCCTACTCGCGCCAGATCATGAGTCCGCTCACCGATTACGGCTCCGATGGCACGGCTATCCTCTTCGCTATTCTGTCGGGCATTGCGCTGCTCTTTATGCTGCTGCCGGCCCTGAATCTGGTCAACATTAACGTGAGCCGCATCATGGAGCGCTCCTCCGAAATCGGGGTGCGCAAGGCCTTTGGGGCCACCGGCGGCACGCTCATCGGGCAGTTTCTGGTCGAGAATATCTTCCTGACCACCATCGGCGGCCTGCTGGGTCTGCTCATGGCCTACGTGGCCCTGCAGCTCATCGGCGGGGCCCAGATTCTGGCCTACGCCCACTTCGAGCTGAACTGGCGCATCTTCCTCTGGGCCCTGCTCGTGACGCTGTTTTTCGGCGTGCTATCGGGCGTGTATCCCGCCTTCAAAATGTCGCGCCTGCAGCCGGTGCAGGCTCTGAAAGGCGGCAGCAAGTAAGCAGTAAGGCGGAGCTCAGATCTGACATAATACATAAGCCAACACCCATGATACGCCACATATTCACCCTAATCTGGAACCGGAAACGGTCCAACTTTTTGCTCATCGCCGAAATTCTGCTCTCGTTTTTCGTGCTCTTTGTGGTGAGCGTGCTGCTGGTGAGCAACTACTACAACTACCGCCAGCCCATGGGCTTTGAGTCGGCCAACGTGTGGGAGTTCGATGTGACGCCCAACCAGGACACCACCGACCGCAAAGGCACCCTGCGTCTGCTGATACAGGAGCTACAGGCCACGCCCGGCGTGGTGGCCGTGACGCACACTAGCCACAACACGCCCTTTTCGTTCAGCAACATGAACACCGACCAGTACCACTACAAAGACAAGCAGGCCCCGCTCACCGAGCGCTACGACGCCGATGACGATATGATGCGGGTGCTCAAGTTCAATCTGGTAGCCGGCCGCTGGTTCGACCGCCGCGACGACGGCGTGGCCCACCAGCCGGTGGTCGTCAACCAGAAGTTTGCCGAGGCAATGTTCGGCGAGGAGTCGCCGGTGGGCAAAATCCTGACTGATCCGAAGCAGCCCGACACCTGGCAGGTGGTGGGCGTGATAGATGCCTACCGCTCCGGCAGCGACTTTGCCGCCAACGAGCCGGCCATCTTTCACCGGCGCGTGCTGCAGTCGACCAAAATTGACTCGCGCGAATACCCCATGCTGCTGGTGCGCGTGGCCGAGGGCAGTGGCGCGGTGCTGGAGCAGCAGCTGGTCAAGAAAATCAACCGCGTAACCAAGGGCTGGAACGCCAACGTGAATACGCTGGAAGAAAACCGCCACGACAAGATGAAGTTCATGCTCACCCCGCTGGTGGCCTTGGGTTTGGTGGCGCTGTTCCTCATTATCAACGTGGCTCTGGGCCTGTTTGGGGTGCTGTGGTTCAACATCAACCAGCGCAAATCCGAAATTGGGCTGCGCCGGGCGCTGGGTGCCACCGGCAACGGCATCAGCGGGCAGTTTCTGGGCGAAATGCTGGTTGTGACGACGCTAGGCGTTATTGGCGGGCTCGCCCTAGCGGTGCAGTTCCCGCTGCTGGGCGTGTTTGGGCTGGCTCCGCAGGTATATGGCGCGGCCATGGTGCTGGCTACGGTGCTCATCTTCGTGCTCACAGCCATTTGTGCCCTGCAGCCCAGCCGCATTGCTGCCGCCATTCAGCCGGCCGTGTCGCTGCGGGAAGAGTAGGGCCATGCTCCGGGTGTAAAAGAATTTTTTTTTGATTTTTAACACCCAGGGCGCCCCCGCGGGTATGGGTGTAAAGAAAATATTTTTTCATTTTTTACACCCAGCTTCCTGCCCCGGCCGCTGCCTGGTTAGCCCTGGTTTATTTTATCCGCTGCCACCGCTCTTTTCTCTCTAGCTTTTCCGTCCTTCGCAGCCACCTATGATTCTGATAATTGACGATGATCTGGCCGTCCGGGCTTCCCTGGGGCTGCTGCTGAAGCAGGCGGGCTACCCCACCAAGGGCGTGGCTACCCCGGAAGATGCTCTGCAGGTGGTGCGTGCCACGCCGCCGGCCCTCATTCTCATGGACATGAACTACTCGCTGGATACCTCCGGCAATGATGGTTTGCAGCTGCTGGGCCAGGTAAAAGCAGTAGCGCCCCAGGTTCCCGTCATCCTGATAACCGGTTGGGGCTCTATCACGCTGGCCGTGGAAGGTATCAAGGCCGGGGCCGCCGAGTTCGTGACCAAGCCCTGGAACAACGACTCCCTGCTCCAGACTATCCGCACCATTTTGAGCCTGCAGGAGCGCCCTGCTGCGGCCGGCGCAGTGCTGAGTCGCCGCGACCTGGACCGGCAGTTCAATTTTCGCAACATCATCGGGGCCGACGCCCAGCTGTTGCACGTATTGCGCAACGTAGGGCAGGTGGCCGCCACCGATGCCTCCGTACTAATAGAAGGGGAGAGCGGTACGGGCAAGGAACTCATTGCCGAGGCCATTCACCACAACAGTCACCGCCGCGACAAGCCCTTCGTGAAGGTAAATCTGGGCGGTATTTCGGCCTCCTTGTTCGAAAGTGAGATGTTTGGGCACCGCCGCGGGGCCTTTACCGACGCCAAGACCGACCGGGTGGGCCGCTTTGAGTTGGCCAATAAGGGCACCATCTTTCTCGACGAAATCGGGGAGCTGGATATGGGCAGCCAAGTGAAGCTGCTGCGCGTACTGCAGGACCGCACCTACGAAGTACTCGGCGACAGCCGGGCCCGCAGCCTCGATATCCGGGTAATTTGTGCCACCAACCGCAACCTGGCCGAGATGGTGCGCGAGGGACGCTTCCGGGAAGACCTTTACTACCGCATCAACCTGATAACCGTGCGCCTGCCCGCTCTGCGCGAGCGGCCCGACGACATTCCGCTGCTGGTAAACCACTTCGTGAACAACCTGCGTACCACCTACAACCGCCCTTCCCTGAAAGTAGGTACCAAGGCTCTACACTGGCTCCACGAGCTGCCGCTGGCGGGCAACATCCGGGAGCTAAAAAACCTGGTGGAGCGCGCCGTGCTCGTCTCGGGCAAGGATGAACTGGGCCCCGAGGATTTTCAGGCCCAGTTTACTAAGGCCCCTGTAAAAGCTGCCGCCCCCGGCGAGCTGCCGCCCGTGGGCTCGATGACGCTGGAAGAAGTAGAGGTGCAGATGATCCGCAAGTCGATGGAGTTTTATGCCGGTAACGTAAGCCGCGTGGCCAAAGCCCTGGGCCTGAGCCGCGGTGCACTCTACCGCCGCCTGGAGAAGTACGACATTCCCTTCGACGCGGAGAAGTAGGATTAGTGCTAAGAAGCTACAAAGCTAGTTCCCCTCCTTTTTTCAAGGAGGGGCTAGGGGTGGTTCAATCGTTGAACGACTATCTTGAACCGAATACACCTATCCGCTATGTCCGACTCCATCTACAACCACCCGCACCAGAAAGCCAGTCGCCAGGAACTCCGCAACCACCTTACCGAAGCGGAAGCAACCCTCTGGCGGGCCTTGCAGCGCAGTCAATTGGCCGGGCGCAAGTTCCGCCGCCAGCACGGCATTGGGGCGTACATCGTTGACTTCTACTGCCCGGCCGAGAAGCTGGTGGTAGAGCTGGATGGCGCGGGACATTTCACGGTGAGCGGCGAGGCCAACGATGTGGAGCGCACGGCTTACCTGAATGGGGTAGGGTTGCGGGTGTTGCGGTTCGAGAATAAGCTGGTGTTGGAACAGTTGGATGGGGTTGTGGCCGGTATTGAAGCGGCATTTAAATCGAGGTCGGATGCTGTAGCTCTAGCCAACCACCCCTAGCCCCTCCTTGAAAAAAGGAGGGGAACTAGTTTTGTATCTCTCGTTTCTTCCCATCCATGACCTTACGCGTCAAGTTTCTGCTCTTCGTTGTCATCATTCACGGCGTGCTCATTGCCCTGGCCGCGCAGGTCATGCGCTCCAACGCCGTGCTGTTCGTGGCTACGGAAGTGGTGCTGGTCATTTCCATTGTGCTCACCGTGCAGCTCTACCGGGGCTTCGTGCGGCCGTTTCAACTGATTGCGGCGGGCACGGAGGCCATTCGGGCCAAGGATTTCTCCATGAAGTTTGTGCCCGTGGGCCAGCGCGAAATGGACCAGCTCATCGACGTCTACAACCACATGATTGACGAGCTGCGGCAGGAACGTGTGACCCAGCACGAGAAAAGCTACCTGCTGGAGCGCCTCATTCAGGCCTCGCCGGCCGGTATCCTGCTCCTCGATTTCGACGGCCGCATCGAGGCCGCCAACCCCGCCGCCGAGCGGTGCCTGCACCTGCCCCAGGCCCAGCTGCTGCGGCAACTGCCCGCCGAACTGCCCGGCGAGTGGGGCCTGACCCTGAGCAGCCTGCAGGCCGGCCAGCCCCAGGTGGTACAGCTCTCGGGCATTCAGACGTACCGGGCCCATTGCTCCCACTTCCTCGACCGGGGCTTCACCCGCAACTTCATCATGCTCGAAGAGCTGACCCAGGACCTGATCCGGCAGGAAAAGCAGGCCTACGAGAAGTTGATCCGGATGATGTCGCACGAAATCAACAACTCCATCGGAGCCATCAACTCCATCCTGCAGAGCTTCAGCTACTACACCGAGCAGCTGCGCCCCGACGACCGGACCGACTTCTCGGAGGCGCTAGAGGTGTCTATCAACCGCAATACGCACCTGGCCAACTTCATTGCCAACTTCGCCAACCTAGTGCGGCTGCCGGCCCCCACGCGCCGCCCCTGCGACGTGCACGATTTGGTGCGCTCCATTCACCGCCTCATGCTGGTGCAGAGCGAAAAGCGCCGCATTGCCTGGCATTGGCACTTAGCCCCCGAGCCGCTGTGGGTGGAGCTGGATTGCCAGCAGATCGAGCAAGCCGTACTCAACATCGTGAAAAACGCCCTGGAATCCATCGGCGAAGATGGCAACCTGACCATCAGCACCAGCCTTGATCCGCCCATGCTGCGCATCGAAGACGACGGGGTGGGCATCGCGCCCGAGGTGCAGCGCCGGCTGTTTACACCCTTCTTTAGCACCAAGCGCGACGGGCAGGGCATCGGCCTCACCATGATTCGCGACATCCTGCTCCAGCACGATTTCACCTTCAGCCTCGAAACCACGCCGGCTAGCACCACGGCCTTCACCATCTGGCTGGGGAGGAATGCAGTAAAAGTGTGAAATTGTCGTTCTGCCACAAAAAAAGCCGCCCCACCCGGAGCGGCTTTTAGTGAACTCAGGACCGGCTGAATTCTTAGTGGCTGCGGCGGGCTAGCGGTGAAACCCCAGCTTTATTGCGCACTTTTGATGACTGCTCAGCTCTATGCCGTCATCCATTTTTCGTCTTGTTCACCGTATCGGCCGGCTTGGGGCCGGACCGCGTCTGCTCATTGCGCTGGGGCTGGGTGGGGCGGTGTGGGTTATGCCGGGTTTCGACGACCCGGCCGCGGCCCGCGTAGTAGCCGCCTGGGATGCTTTCGGGCTTTCGTCGCTGCTGCTGATCTGGGCCGCCATTACGACGGCCGATGTGGACCATATTCGCCAGACGGCGCGGCAGGAAGATGCCAGTCGCACACTTTCCTTCGTCTTTCTGGTAGTGGCGGCGCTGGGAAGCCTGCTGGCCGTGCTGCTGCTGCTAAGCTCGGTACATGACGGCAGCCGCTCCGCAATGCATCTGCACGTGGGACTGGCCATAGCAGCGGTGGTAGTGGCGTGGCTGTTGGTACACACCGTTTTTACGCTCCGCTACGCCCACATCTACTACGATGCCACAACCGACGGCGGCAGCGGCGGCCTGGAGTTTCCCGGTGCCGGCCAGCCCGACTACCTCGACTTTGCCTACTTTTCCTTCGTGGTGGGCATGACGGCCCAAACGGCCGACGTGAGCATCAGCGGCCGGCTGCTGCGACGTCTGGCATTGCTCCACGGTATTCTGTCGTTTGGCTTCAATACGGCGGTAGTGGCGCTCAGCATCAGCGGCCTAGCGGGTGTGTTGTAAGCAGAAGCTACGCCTATGAGGTCAGGGCGCCACTCAGCGCAGAATAGGCTGGGGGCCGTTATAGGCCTCAGCAGGCTGCAGGGATATGAGCGTTGCCAGCCCCGTAGACTCCAACTGCTGTCGTAGCTGGGGCTGCAGGCCACAGAGCGTGAGCTTAACCCCAGCTTGCTGCAGAAACGGGAGGTAGCGTAGCAAGGTCTGCTGGGCCCGAAAGTCGAGCTGCGTCAGCTCCTGGCAGAGAATCCAAAGCTGGGTCACACGTTTTTGCAGAGCTTCCCGCAGCAGGTTAATGAGTTGCTGAGCGCCTTGCTCCCCTTCACAGTTGCCCCGCAGACTGACGACGAACACAGTGGGCTGCGACAGTTTGAAAATATCCAGGCCCATTACCATGGTAGTTTGACATCCGGCGTTGGCTCAGCCTTTTTCACTGGGCGAGCCGACGAACAAGACAAAGATACCAGGGCTTAATAGGCCAGAATAGGCGGTAAATACCGTTTTGCAGGACCGGGTTTATACGGAAATACTGCCGCGCCGCCCGGGCCCACGGGCTTAGCCCGCTGGTTCCTGCATGGGGGCCAGGTCGGTGTTGGCCGGGCCGATGAGCAGCTTGCCCAGCGCGTCGAAGCGGGAGCCGTGGCAGGGACAGTCCCAGCTGTTTTCCAGTCCGTTCCAATGCACCACGCAGCCCAGGTGGGGGCAAATGGCCGAGCATTTATGCGTCTGGCCCTGTTCGTCGCGGTACACGGCCACCTTCGTGATTCCGTCGCGCAGCACGGCCCCGCTACCGGGCTTGATGTCGGCTTCCGTCGATACGTCGCCGCCGGTCAGCAGCTCGGTGTACTCCAGGGCCACGTTTACGTTTTCGCGCACAAACTCGTAGGCCGCGGCCGGTTTCAGCGTCACGCGGCCGGGGTCGTAGAGCTCGGCCCAGGGGTTGGGCCGGCCCTTGATGAGGTCGGTAATAAGCATGGCCCCGAGCGTGGCGTGCGTCATGCCGTGGCCCGAGTCGCCGGTGATGATGTACACGTTTCCTTTATCCAGTGGGTTCACCCCGGCATAGCCCAGGCTGTCGGCAGGCTCCTGCACCTGCCCCGACCAGCGGTAGTCCACGCTCTGAATCATGGGGAAATGTTCCCGCGTCCATTCTTCCAGGCAGCGGAGGCTTTCCTCGGGGCTGCCCTGGCCTACCTTATGATCTTCGCCGCCTACTATCAGCAAGTCGTAGGTGGGCGTGCCACCGCGCGGACCTTCCTTTACCTCCTGCAGCCGGATATAGTGGTAGGGGTCGGGCGTATCCCAGTACAGGGCCAGCGTCACGGAGCCTTTCGGCACTCGCGCCCCGATGACGTAGGTGCGGTAAGAGGCCTGCTTGGTGTGCATCACCACCCGGTCGTTCACGGGCGTGTTGGTGGCCATTACTACGGCTTTAGCCGATACGACAGCGCCGGTAGCGGCCGTTACGGCGGCTTCGGCCCCACCTTTCACCTCGGTTACGTGCGTGCGGGTGAAAATCTGGCCTTTTCGCCGCACAATGGCTTCGGTCAGGCCGTGCAGGTATTTGAGAATGTGAAACTGGCCCTGATTGGGAAATACCAGGCATTCGCCGGTCTGGAAGCCCTTGGTGGGCGAGTTGGGCAGGCGCTGTACCCCAGTAAGGCCAGCGCGGTGGGCGGCAGCCAGCTCGTCGTCCAGCTCTTTGGGCTTACCATCTTTGGGCAGAAACAGGTAGCCGTCGAGGCGGGTGAAGTCGCAGTCGATTTTCTCCTCCAGCACTATTTTCTCAATCTGGTCGATGGCGCTGCCGTGACTCTCGGCGGCCAGCTGGGACCCTTTTTCGCCAAATAAATGCTCCAGGCGCGTGTAGCGGTCATCGAGGGCGTTGGAGAGGTGGGCCGTGGTGCGGCCGGTTTCACCGCTGCCCAGCTCACCACTTTCCAGCACTATTACTTTTTTGCCTTCACGCAGCAGCAAGTAGGCCGTGGTGAGGCCAGCAATACCGCCGCCCACGACGACCACATCGGTTTGGGTGTTTTTGGTGAGAGGGCCAAACGTGGGCAGCGCCGGACCTGTGCCCAGCCAGGAAGATTGCGTAGAAGCGGAAGAGCGTTGCATAAAAACCGGTTTTTAGGGGGGAGGTAAACAGCAGTCGGGCTGGGCTACAAGTGCAATTCGGGTGGGTTGGGCAACTCGTATTGTTCACCAGCGCCTAGCAGATGCAGGCGCAGGTCGCGAATGGAGAAGGGAGTTTCCGGAGGAATGTCGTAGATGTTGGTAGAGGTGCCGCTGTTGCTTTCGAGCACGGTAACCAGCCCGCTGCCAATAACCTCGATACGAAAACCTTCCCGCACAACGACGGCGGTATCTTCCTCAATGCCGAGGCCCAGGCAGGTAGGATTGGTAGCAATAATCTGGGCCATGCGGGCAATGCGGCCCCGGGCAATGAAGTGCGTATCGATGGCCACGTCGTGCATAAACTGCAGGCCGGTGGTAATGGCAATTTCGCCCTTGCGCATGCCCGCGTCGTTGCGACCCTCATAGATCATGGGCGTGGAAAGGGCGGTGGCCCCGGCGCTGGTGCCGCCAATGACAATTGGCTCGTAGGTGTAGCGCTCCTTGAGCAGTTGTAGCAGCTCGGTGCCACCCAGAATGGCCGTCAGGCGCAGCTGGTCGCCGCCCGTAAACCAGAAGCCAGCCGCTTCACCCGCCAGTTTCAGGGTTTCTTCATGGTTAGCATCAGCTCTTTCCTGGATGTTGAGCGTACGCACATTGTTCAGGCCCAGCCGGTGAAATACCTCGTGGTAGTCGCGGGCGGCCTCATCGGGCTCGGAGGAAGCCGTGGGAACGACCAGCACTAATGGGTCGTTGCCGTTCAACTCATCCGCGAAGCGTTTGAGGATTCCTTCGGTAACGAAATTCAGGTTTTTATCCTGGTTAGAGCCTTTTTCGGGCGCTTCTCCCTTGTTTTCATGGCCCCCCACTATAATCAGAGTGCCCTGTGGGGGTGGGCAGGTCGGACGGTTGCTGGAGGAGGGTGAGGCTTTTTTCTTGCGGGTGGGCATACACAGTTGTTAAAAACACACTGTGTTATCATCCGAGAAAAACTGCTGCCAGGTTGCACTCCATAGTCGGCCCAACTGCTGTAGCTATGCCGTCGCCCCGAGTAGTTAGTGCAGTGGCATTCGCGTTACTGCTTACAGATTAGCTGGTTACCTCGGTTAGCATAAACTTGTCTGGTGCCTGCCAAAACTGGCGGGATTAGTACGGGTTAAAGAATAAGTAGTAATGCTTTAAAATTAAGTATTGACCCGGGCCATAACGCGGCCCCTTACTTTACCAACCCCTGATTTACGGCAAACTTGATGAGGGCGGCGGTATTTTTGGCCTGGGTTTTCTCGATGATATTTTGGCGGTGGGTTTCGATGGTACGCTTGCTAGTGAAGAGCTTGTCGGCAATTTCGGCATTGGTGAGCCCCTCGGCAATAAGCTGCAACACTTCCAGCTCCCGCCCCGACAGCTCGGAATGCCGCTCACTGGTTTCTTCCCATTGTTTCTCGGTACCTATTGTGAGCTTGCGCAGCAGCTCCAAGCCAATTTCGGTGCACAGAAATGGGTGCCCCACGGCCACCGTCCGGATGGCATGAATGATTTCGCTGATGGCTGCATTCTTTAACACATAGCCTGCCGCGCCAGCATCGAGGGCCTGGGCCACGTACCGCTCGTGCTCCAGCATCGACAGCACGAGCAGCCGCACCAGCGGGTATTGGGTGCGCACCAAGGGCAGCGTGGCAAAGCCATCCAGGTCGGGCATGGTGAGGTCGAGCACCACTACGTCGGCCGGCGTATCGGCCAGCAGCTCCAGCAACTGGTGGCCATTGGCCGCTTCGCCTACTACTTCGAAGTCGGCCTCGGCCGCCAATAAGGCCCGGATACCTTCCCGTAGAATGGTATGGTCGTCGGCTAGAATAATGCGCATCATACGGGTGGGTAACTAGTGGAAAAAGCAGATAGGACCTGATCTAGAAGAAACAGCCAGGGCGTTAAAACGCTTTTTGCCAGGGTGTTTCTAAGTAGTAAGTAATCAAAACCGTGCCGGGTTAAAGCCAGGAAACCGTTCTGGAATAATGCCCTCAGTCTATGCAGAAGGCAACTCTTATCCGTATTAATACGCAAGATGAGATGCAAACAGATAGGAAGCCAGAGCGGCTTTTGAATAAATACTGCTTTTGCCAGACTGCTGCCCAACCGCCGCCCCTAAAGCGTAATATTGTCGTACACTCTATTGGGGTACACGGAAGGCTGCACGAGGTGAGGATGGGAGCAGGTAAGGTGCCGGTTTCCTGCGCCGCTGCTGGCAGTCTGAAAACGAACGGTGGCGGAAAGCTCCTTTTATTAGTGCTTTTACGCAAAGGCTGAAGTATAGCTAACGACAAGCTTGTTATGATCCGGATCATTCTAACCGACGACCATGCCATCATCCGTGACGGTATTCGCTCCCTGTTGCGCGACGAGCCAGGCCTGCAAGTAGTGGGAGAAGCCGGCAATGGGGAAGAGCTGCTGGCCCTGCTGCCGACCATGCCGGCCGATGTGGTTCTGTTGGATCTGAACATGCCCGGCATGGATGGCTTTGCCACACTGGCTGCCCTGCGCGAACAGCATCCACAAGTACGGGTGCTCGTGCTTTCCATGCTGGAGCACGAGCGGTACGTGGCCCAGGCCCTCGATGCCGGTGCCCTCGGCTATGCCTTAAAGAATACGGGCCGCAGCGAGTTGGTGTACGCCTTGCACACGGTGGCCGCCGACCAGCCTTTTCTGTGCACGGCCATTGGGCTGAGTTTACTGCGCAAGGTTCAGATTCCGGACCAGGTAACTCCCGATGGGGTCAAAGTCAGCGGGGGGCTGTCGAAGCGGGAGCTGGAAGTGCTGCAGCTTATTGCCGAGGGGCTCACCAATGCCGAAATTGCCGACAAGCTCTTCACCAGCAAGCGTACCATCGAAACTCACCGCCAAAATATCATCGAGAAAACCCAGGCCAAAAATACCGCCGCCCTCATTAAGTTTGCCGTCAGTAGCGGCCTGCTGCCGGAGTAAAGCTGGTTGTGTTCCGCAAAAGACATAAAAAAAGCCCCCTGAAACTCAGGGGGCTTTTTTCGTGGAATATGAAGGGGTGCGTTTGCCAACGGCTATTCGCGCACCAGCTTCCGGATGACTTGGTGCTTGCCCTGTTGGAGCTTCAGCAGGTACACCCCGGTGGGCAGCTCGGTAGCCGATACCGGCAGCGTGCTAACCCCGGCGGGCAGCTCCACGTTGGTTGCCTGGCTCACCACGCGGCCCAGCATATCGGTGAGCTGCCAGCTGGCTGGGCCAGCGGCACCCGTACGTACCTGTAGCGTGAGGGCCTCAGCAGGGTGCGAGGGGTTAGGGTAAAGCTGAGCCTGGAGGCCTTCTGCCATGATTACCTGCACCTTGCGAACGGGAGAGAAAGTGCTGCTGCCATCAGTATCTACCTGGCGTAGGCGGTAATAAACCTGCCCGGCCGCGTAGCGGCCCACGTTCAGGTCAGTGGTCTGGTAGCTGGTGGCATTGGCAGTAGTGCCACGGCCGGCCACACGGCCAATCTGTTTGAACACGCGGCCGTCGATGCTGCTTTCCACCTCAAACCGGTCGTTGTTGGTTTCCGAAGCCGTAGCCCAGCGCAGCAGCACATCGTCGCCCTGGCGCTCAGCCGTAAACTCCGTCAGCTCCACGGGCAGCGGCGAGGTGCCGAAGGTGCCGATAACGGTCTGGCTAAACGAGGTAACCGGGAAAGTCACCGTACCGGCCGCCGCATTGGCCGCCGTAGCCGAAATCGGTGCTTCGAAGGCTCCATCGGCGTTGCTGTCACGCTTGAACAGCTTCAGGTTCGACGGCGTGGCCGCGTCAGCCGCACTGATGTCGGTAGGACTGAGCGTGTACGTCACATTAGCCGAGGTAAAGGCGCCGCCCAGGTACTTATCCACAATCCAGTAGGCTGGCGTGTAGGTCGTGTTCAGACCAGTAGCCGCGGGCTGGCTGCCCAGTGGCTTACCATCGAGGCGGAACACGACCGTTTCCGAACTACCCGTCACGCCCGTAAAGGCCATGCTCACGTTGGTGCCCGAGAAAGTGTAGGTCGTGTTGGCTGATACCACCTGCAGGTTGAACGTGCCGGAACTCACCGGAGCGGTGCTAGTCACGCGCGTGGCGCCCGTCAGCGTGCCCACCGCATTGGCAATGACGTCGAGAGTCGTGGTGCCCGCGTCGTTGAACTGCATATACGATACCAGGCTCAATTCCGTGCCGATGAGAGTGAGGTGGCGCATACGGCGCAACTCAATCTGGCCCAGGGCCCGGTTCCACTGGCTAACCTCGTCGATGTCGCCGGGGAAGTTGCCCGTAGCTGAGGCGGCGATGTTGCCGATGAAGTTGACGCGGGTGGCGGCCGGAGTGCCACTGGCACTGACGCTGCCTACATTCTCCCCGTCGAGGTAAATCGTCAGCGTGGCGCCGGTGTAGGTCACGGCCACGTAGTGCCACTCATCGGCCGAAACGGTATTGGGGCTGGTTTGCACGCTGAAGGCGGCCGTGCTGTTGCCGAAGCCCGCCCCCAGGCGGCCGTTACCGGTCACGTAGATATAGGGAGCGGCGGAGTTGCCGGTGCCGTTGCCCAGCACGTAGTACGTCAGGCTGGTGGTGCCAATGGCGGGCTTAATCCAGGCCACCTGCGAGTAGGCGCCGTTCGTGCCGGTGTTCAGCAGCGGCGCTGGGTTGGTGCTGGTGCTGAAATCGACGTAGCCCGGGGTGGCATCGCCGGTAAAGCGCAGCGCGGTGCCCGCCACGCGGGTGCTCCGCACGATCTGGCGGTTGCCGGCTGGGGCCGGGTTGCTGGGGTTGCGCGTGCTCGGGAACGAGCCGTCGAACAGGGTGAAGCTCGGGGCCGTGGCGTCCAGCACGTTGCCGTTCGTCGCGCCAGTCGCTACATCGTACACCAGCCAGAAGTAGTTCGTGCCGTTGACCAGCTGCCGGGTGCCCCCAATGGTGAAGGTGCCGTTGGGGTTGGCCGTGGCGCTGCCAAACTGGTTGGTAGCAGCGAAGGTGGAACTGGTGCCGGTGTAGTACACACGGGCCGCCGAAATGTCGGCCGGGGTGGTGCTGCCGGTGGTGGTGAACGTAAACGAGGTGGCGCTAATCGGCGCATCCGGCCCGCCGCCAATGACGATGGCGACCTGCAGAATGGCCTGGTTGGTGCTGCCTGCCACCACGCGCGCCGTGCTGGCCTGCGCGGCCGAGCTGCTGCTATAGGTAGCGGGTACCTGCACCGTGAACGTGTTGGTGGGGCTAGGGGCACTCACCAGCTGGCCGGGGAGCTGGGCTGTGGCGTACACCGTGTGGATGCCGCTGGTCAGGGCCGGCAGGCCGGAGAAGGTCCGGATCCAGGTGCCGCTCGAGTTGGGGGTGACGGCCGTGCCCACCTGGACCCCGTCGATGTATACCCGTACCGTACTGCCGACCACGGCCGAGCCGAGGGAAGTGGGGGTGCTGTTGGTCGTGACGCCGTTGGAGGGGATGGTCACCACCGGGGTTGGCGTAGTGGGCTGGATGTAGGTGACGCTATACGAGTTGCTGGCCGCGTTCAGGGTATTGTTGGCGTCCTGGGCTACGCCGGCGGCCAGGCTCACCGTGGTGGCCGTGCCGAACGTGGTGGGCGTCACCGTGAAGGAGTACGAGCTGAAGCTGCCGCTGAAGCTGCCGCTGGTAATCGTGCCGTTGGTCACCGTCACGTCTGTGTCCACGAAGCTGGTGCCCACGCTTTGCGAGAAATCCACCGCGAAGGGAATCGGGGTGGTGTTGGTCGTGCCACCCGTGGCAGCGGCCGGGCTGCTCACGGTAGCCGTCAGGGCCGGAGCCGTCACGCTGAACGCGGCCGAGGTGAAGGAGTCGTAGGAGTTGGCGGAGCCCGGCTGAATGGCACCGATAAATACGTCGTTGATTCCGTCGTTGAGGAACACGTTCAGGAGCTGGTCGCTCGGGCCGTTGTTGCCGCGCTGCCGGGCCTGGAAGTTCACTTGGTAGCTGCCCGTGGGTACGGCCAGGTTTTGCGTAAGGCTGCTGTTGGCGCCCCCGTTTTGCAGGAAGGCCACCGCCGTGCCATCTGCCGCCGTCGAGCTGAAGTTGGTAGTGCCGTTGCGCGAAACGCCGGTCTGGCTGCCAAGCGTCCAGGGACTAGCCCCGGCGGGAGAGCCGTACAGGAAGCTGCCGGCCGCGGCCGACACGTTGTTGCCTTCGAAGCTGCCGTTCTGCACGCCGCCCGCCACGGCTGTGGTCGTGCCGTTCTGTACTACTTGCACTTGGTCCACGAAGGCCGTCACGTCACCGAAGCTGCCGCTGACCGAGCCGGTTCCCCGCAGGGTGAGTAGCGGTGCCGCCCCAAAATTCTTGACAATGGTGTACTGCTCGCCGCTGGTGTAGGGTACGTTGGTCACCGTGGGCGTGATGCCGGTACCGTTGACCACGTTCAAGGTCAGCGTGCCGTTGCCAGTGCCCGTATTCACCGTCACCGTATACGTCGTGCCCGAGCCCGAGGCACTGGACAAGCTGGCACCGGTGGTGCTCGTCACCGAGAAGTTGTTGAGGGTCAAGCCCGTCACGCTATTCGCGAAAACTACCTGGTAGCGTACCTGGGCTGTAGCCGTGGGCGAAGGCATCAGGCGCGTCACCGAGGCTACCGTGGTGTTGGGCTGGTTGTAGGTAATGCTGTACGAGGCAGGGGCGGCAGTATTGAAGTTGCTGGCCGCGTCCTGGGCCACGTTGGCGGGAACGGTTACCGTGGTAGCCGTGCCGGCCGTGGTCGGCGTCACGGTGAAGGTGTAAATCGTGCCGGGGCTGGTGCCGTTGACGACGCCACCCGTAATCGAGCCGTTGGTCACCGTCACGTCGCCGGCCACGAAGCCCGTCACGTTTTCGGAGAAGGTCACCGTAAACGGAATGGGCGAGGTCGTGGTGGTGCTGCCGGAGACGCCCACCGAGCTGCTGATGGCCACCGAGGGGCGCGTCTTGTCGATGTCGTACGTCTCACCGCCGTTGAAGGGCAAACCGCTTACTCCGGGCGAAATGCCGGTAGCGTTGAGCATACTCAGCTTAATGGTGCCGTCTCCGGCGCCGGTATTCACCGTAACCGTGTAGGTGGTGCCCGAGCCCGATACACTCGACACGCTGCCGAAGGTGGTGAAGCTGCCGGTAAACGTTAAGCCGAAGTTGTTGACGGAAACGCCCGTTACGGGGGTGGCAAACGTTACTGTGAACCGCACGCTGGCGCTATTATTCGGGTTAGCGTCAGTCCGCACGATGGATACCACTGTGGTTGGGGTTGTAAACGTCTGCACGTTGCCGTAGCCGGTGCCGGCCGAGTTGGTGGCGTAGGCCCGCACGTAATAGGTAGTGCCGGCCGTCAGGCCCGCAACGGTTTCCGAGAAGCTACTTGTGGTGGCGGGGTTGATATCCTGCGTAACGCCCGTACCGCCGATGGTCGGTGTCGTGTTGGAGGTGCTGTACACCACGCCCCGCTCTGTCAGCGCCGCGCCGCCGTCTGCCGTTATGTCGCCACCGAGTACGGCGCTGCTGCCCGTCACGGAGGTCGGCGTTTTGGTCGTTAGCGTCGGGGCTTGCACACCCGTCACCCGGATATTGTCGAAGGCCAGTTCCTCGTCGGCGTCGGAGCGCAGCTCCAGTCGGAAGTCCAGGCTGGCCGCGGCGGCCGCCGCGGGGAGGTTGAATACTACATCTTGTAGCGTGGTGCTGAGCGATACGCCGGCTCCGTTGGTGAGAGCCCCGCCGGTACCGCCGCCCACGAAGGAACCGAACTCCACCCAGCTTCCGCCGTCGGCACGGTAATACAGCTTGAAATAGTCAGTGGCCTCCCAGGCTGAAGCTTTGCCCAGCGCAATGGTGAAGCGCAGGTTGCTGTAGCCGGCGGCATTTACCGGAGCCAGCTGCAAGGTGCTGGTGGGCGTTGTTGGGTTGGGCGTGGTGTTGGTGCCCTCACCGTACCAGAAGCCGCCGCTTACGCCGGTAAAGGTGGTTACACTGCCGGCGGCCGGGTTGGTCGTCGCGCGGAAAAAGCCTGTTGTAGTGCTGGCGCTCTGGAAGCCGTTGCCGAAATACCGGGTGCCCTCCCCGTCAGCGTCGAAGTTCTCGGTGTAGTTCAGCGCCGCTGGGGCATTGAGCGTGAGCGTGATGGCAACGTTGCGCGAGGGGTTATTGCTGAGCGCGGTGCCGTTGTAGGCCTGAAACTCCACCTGCCGCGTAACCCCATTGAGGGTAGTCGTGTTGGTGCTGGAGTACGTTATCGAGCGCAGAGCCGCCTGGTATGTGGCCTGGGTGGCTGTGCCCGACATCGTCAAAATGCCGTTGCCGGTGTTATACGAGCCGGAAATGCCGTTCTGATTGATAAAGTTTAGGAAGTCCTGGGCCTGGAAATTGACGATTTTGACCGTCGCGCCCGTAAGCGTGGTAGCGGAGTTGTCGGAGTAGGTAACCAGCAGGGAATTGGTAAGCTGCACGGGGGTGCCGGGGCGCTCAATGTAGCTCACAGCAGTACTGCCCAGGTTGCTCAGCACCGGCTTGGCCGCCACTTCCAGGGTGCCCGTCACCCGGATGTTGTCGAAGGCCAGCTCCGGCTGCCGGCTATCCACCACCACGCGCACGCGCAGGGTGGTGCCGGTAGCGGGAATGTTGACGGTGACATCCTGAAACTGGTCACTCAGCTGAACGCCCGTAGCATCCGGAATGCTGTCCAGCGGCGAGCTGATATCCTGCTGAAATACGCCGCCGCCACTGTTGTTGTTGCCCAGCAGCAAACCTGCCGTAACAAACGCGCCACCGTCGAAAGAATACTGAATTCTGATCTTATCAGTGTTTCTCACGGCATTGGAAGCGGCACCGGTGAAACCCGCGCCGCGCGGGGCCGCGAAGGCTACCTTGACAACGATGTCCTTATAGTTCTGAGCATTGATTTCTCTGAGCAACACGTACCGGGAGGAGCGGCCGTAGGCAAACCCTGCCTGGCCCCGCGTATTTTCTGTCACCCAGAAACCAGTTCCCTGCTGGTTGCCCAGCGCCACTGCCCGAAATGAGGGGTAGCTGCTACCCTGGGCGACGGTTGCCCGTAGGAAATACTCGGGAAGGCCGTTGACAGTAGTAGAAAATGAGTTGGAAGTGTAGCTAATGTTCTCACCATCTGTTTCGAAAGTCTCCGCAACGGGCATTTGCTGCTGGGCCCGGGCTCCGAAGGTGGCAAGAATCAGTAAAAACGAAAGTATTTTTTGTTTCATATAACCTAGAAGAACTAGTGAAAATCAAAGTTACTGACTTATTGTCGGTAGTAATGCCTGTGTCTGAATCATTTCGGAAAAATCTCCCAGCACCTCGCCAGGTTGAATGCCCAGACCTATCAACTGCATGCCACTGAAATAGCCCTCGTCGAGGGCCACCATGTCGAGGCGCAGAGCTTCGCCCATTCCGCAGGCCACCCACAGGCCGGCGGTAGCATCGGCGTGAAGTACGGTGCCGGGCGGCACCGGGCCGGTGGCGGCTGCCGGGTGGGGCGTCACGCCCAGTAGTCGGAGCGGCTGCCCGCGCAACGTGGTCAGGGCGCCGCGGTTCCAGGGGTTGGCCGCCCGCACCAGCCGGTCGATGGCCGGTGAGGAGTCGGTCCAGCGCACGCACACGTCGGCCAGGGTGGCGCGGGGCCAGTAGTGCGCCTTGGCATCCTCCTGGGGCTGGGGCACCAGCGCGGGGGCTTCGCCACGTAGGCTGGCCAGCAGCCGCAGAGCCACCGGAGCGGCCTGGGCGGCTAGCCGGGCGCGGTGCAGGCCGTGCGTGTCGGCCGGCCCAATGGGCACCGGCTCGGCCAGCAGCACCGGCCCAGTATCAAAATCGGCGCTCATGCGGTGTACCGTCACGGCACCGGCTGCTTCACCGTTGCGGATTTGCCAGAACAGCGGCTCGGGGCCGCGGTAGCCGGGCAGGGCGGCGAAGTGAAAATTGAGAAAACCGTGCGCGGGCAGCTCCAGCACGGCCGCCGGAATGCGCCAGGGGAAGGTAAACACCAGCACGGCCGCGGGAGCCAGCGGCGTTAGCCACTCCGTGAGGGCGGCGGCCATGCCGGAGCGCTGCAGGCGCACTACGGGCAGGCCCAGAGCGGTGGCCGTCTGCACTAGCTGCTCGGCTTCGTCGGTTTGGGGTAGCAGCGGCACTGCTACGCTCGCCACGGCGCCCTGGGCGGCCAGGGCTTGCAGGGCAGGCAGGCCCAGCACACTACTGATAATGATGGCTAGTTGCATAAGGTAGGGTCCGTAAGCAACTCGCGCTGATAACCAGGTAAATAAACTTGGTTACCAGCGCGGTTGCATTCGGGTTCAGATAGGTCAGATCAATTAGCCGCGCGAAGGATAATAGCCCTGGGTGGCAATGGCGTAGTTCATCACCGCCATCGGCTGGCGGTTCTCGTGCGGCTGGCTGCCGCCCACAGACGACAGCGTGCTTGGCAGGCTGCTGGTAGCCAGAGTAATATTGGGCTTGCCCGCAGCAAACTGGGTGACGGTGCCGGGCGCTGGGTACGACTGGCTTACTTGGGGGTATTCAGCGGCGGCAGCAGTTTTGATGGTACCCGTAAACGTGTGGTCATGCTTCGGCATCTCACCCATAGCAAGCGTTACGGTTTCCGTACCGCCTCTCTGGCCCGTAGCATAGGCAGACTGCCCCGGTACCTGACCCGAGCCCAGCGCCACGCGGCCGCGCAGATCAGGCAGGGCAAAGGTGGTCTGACCATCGCCGCCGTAGGTGGTGCCCAGCACGGAGAACAGGGCCTGGTTGGCCGAAATAGAAAGCAACTGGCCCTGGCAGAACAGCCAGCCCTTGGGGGCGAAAAGGAAACCCATCATGCGGATTTCACCGATAAATGCGTCCATATAGAGAGGTATTGAAGAAAATGAAAAAGAGAAGACTGCTACCGGGGGCTAAGGCTGCGATGGCCAGATGCCAGCGGTGGCAATGATGTAGTTGATGGCCGTTACTGGCTGGATGTTCGTGTGCGGCTTAGAGCCGCCGGCCGGCGTTACCTGCCCCGTGAGGGCGCCCGCGCCGAGCTCGACGGGCGTGTCGCCCAGCGCGGTGTTATAAGCAGACTCGCCCCGGTCGCTGAAGTAGGCACCGTTGGGGTTGGTCTGGCCGGTAGCGGTGTCGCCCGCAATGGCGTTGAAGGTGCCATTGAATGGGTGGGCGTGCACCGGGATCTGCGCTAAGGTCAGCGTTACGTTTTCCGTACCCATTACCTGCCCGATGGTGTAGCCAGACAGCCCGGGACCCTGGCCCTGACCAACCGCCACACGGCTAGCCATATTGGGCAGGGCAAAGGTGGTCTGACCATCACCGCCGTAGGTGGTGCCCAGCAGCGTGAATAGGGCTTCGTTATCTGAAATTTGGAGTAGCTGGCCCTGGCAGAACAGCCAATTGACTGGGGCGAAGTTGCCGCCGAAAATGCGAATTTCTCCGAGGTATTGTTCCATGAGTAGAATGCGAAGAAGGAAGAGAAAGGACTAAGGACGCTGCGGGAAAATGCCCTGCGTGGCGATGATATAGTTAATGGTCAGGTAAGGCTGCATGTTGTTGTGGGGCTGTGAGCCGCCCAGCGTGGCACCCGAGCCCTGTACCGAGCCCGCCGCCATAGCCGTATCGGCACCCGCCGTTTCCCCGTACTGGGCCTTGCTGGCGTCGCTGAGGAAAGCCTGACTAGGCGAGCTGACATTCGGATCGGTAGGATTCACCTTCACGTTGCCCAGCATGTGCGTGTGCAGCGGCATCTGGGCAATATCCAGCGCCACGGTGGTCTGCCCGACCTTGGTGCCCACGGGGTAAGAACTCAGGCCCGCGCCGGTGCCGGCATTTACTATGGCGCGGCCACGCAGATCCGGCAGGGCAAAGGTGTTCTGACCATCGCCGCCGAACTGCGTGCCAAGCACGGAGAAAAGGGCGGTGTTCGTGCGGATTTGCAGCAGCGAGCCGTCGCAGATTGCCCAGTTCCTCGGAGCGAAGTTGAATCCGACAGCGCGGATTTCTCCCAGAATAGGTTCCATAATTGAGGTTGTTGAAAAAGAGGGAAGTGGATAGAAAAAGCCTTACAGGCAGGAAATACAAAGCTAGCTGGCTGCCTAGTGGCACTCAGAGCGGCATTCGCTACAAATAGATACAGTAGTGGCAATAGGGGCAGCAGGGGCGGAGTGTCACGAAATGGCTAACCCTACGAGCCCAGCAGTGCTGCCTAGAACTCCTGAATCAGCCACTCAACGACGTCCTCGATTAGCAGCTTACGGCTGTCTTCACGAAGAAAGGGCAGCCCAATAATTGCTAACGAGGCCCTAAATGTGCTAAAATAGAATGATTAAAAACAATTCTGTTTAGCTATTATTTCTGCTTTAAGCGCATAGCAACCTTGAATATATTCTATATGTAGCCAGAAAAAGCCCGTCAGCTAAGCAGAACAGTAGATAATTATAAGGTGCCAGACCCAGTTGCGGCCCGCAGAAAAGAGCGAGCCTCTTACGTAGCGGCGGCCTACGTCGGGCAGCCAGACTTCGAAAAAAACTAGCGGGCGGCCTTGGCCAAGGCGTGCATAGCGGCCCGGGCGCGGGTTTTAACGGTGCCCAGCGGCAGCTGCAACTCATCGGCTACCTCAGCCTGAGTAAAACCGCCAAAATAGAGCAGGTCAATAATCTTACGGTCGTTGGGCTTCAGGGCCATTACCAGGTCGCGCAAGCCCACGTGCTCGGGCTGAAAGCCGGAAGCAGCCAGCTGGTAGCAGGCCGCGCTATTTTCCAAGGGCTGGGTTTTCTGGCCTTCGTGGTAGTGCCGGGTACGGATGTGGTCAATGGCCGCGTTGCGGCAGACGTTCAAAACCCACGTGAAAAGGCGGCCGCGCTTGGCATCATAGGAGGCAAAGGAATACCAGATCTTCACCATGCTTTCCTGAAGCGCATCTTCCGCCTGGTCTTCATTGCGTACAATGCGCAGAATGACGTTATACAGGATACGGCCGTATTTGTCGTAAAACAGGGTCATGGCCGCCTCATCCCGGGCGTAGAGCCGCTGCACCAATACATCTTCACTAATGGGTAGCATTAAAGCAATACAACTAGGTTTATGTAGGGAATGCCCGGCAGTGTGATGTCGGTGGCGGGAAAGAGCCTTTTGACGGTTGGTGAGCTACGCTCGGTATGGCCGGTAGCAACTCTACAGGCAGTGGTATCTCAGTATACTGTATTCGTACTAGTTAGTTGTTGAGCTGTTCGACCAGTCGTTGTACGTCTTTTTTTGCGCGGTTAACCAGCTAATCGGCTCTTTAAAAAAGGCCAGCGCTTCTCTTATTGGGTAGAAATCAGTGCACAAGTGAGGTGCCTCAGAAAGCAGGGAGTTAAACCAGAAAGCCCATATCCTGCTGAGCGGATACGAGCTTTGGGGTAACAGATAAAAAGAATAACTGGCAGATTCATTGTGCGCTACAACAGCGCCTCCGCCAAAGTGCGTAGAGCCCTGGCCCTATGTCAGGGCTTTACTGCAGAACGACGCGTTTGACGAGCGTGGTGCTGCCTCTCTGCAGGCGGAGTATGTAAACGCCGGTGGCCAGTCCCGCAGTTTGCACTTCAAAGCGGTTACTACTGGCTGGCAGAGCTGCTTGCTGGCGAAGCACGGCCTGTCCCAGGGCGTTGAAGAGCGTAGCCTGTACGTCGCTTACATACAGCCACCTTCCTTCCCGGGCAGCACCGATACTCTGGCAATTGGTCGGCAGCAGGAGCTGTAGATAAAAGTGGGCGAAAAGGGCTGGCGAAGAGCCGCAGCCGGACCTGCAACAAAGAAAAATCCCACTTCCGGAGCAGAAGTGGGATTGTGGTAGCCGCGACGGGAATCGAACCCATATCAAGCGTTTAGGAAACGCCTATTCTATCCGTTGAACTACGCAGCCAGGTAACGTAGCTTTACGACAAAGGTAACGGGAAAGCAATGCACTGCCCAAACCTGCTTCGCGACGGCCTGCGTATAGGCTGCTAACCTCACTACTGCGTTATTCCTGGTTTTTGTATGGGCTTACTGGATGAAATGCGGGCCGCCCGGCGGGCCGCCGGCCGCCGGCCCGCCGCCGCTGCGGTTACGGCCGCCGATGATGGCATGGTACCCGCCCTGCTGTTCATTCCCGACATCAGCGGCTTCACACGATTCATTCAGGAGTCGGGCAGCGCACTGGCCCCGCAACTCATTGCCGACCTGCTGGAAATCCTGATTGAGGCCAACACGCTGAATATGGAAGTCAGTGAAATTCAGGGCGACGCCATTCTGTTTTACCGGCTCGGGCCGCCGCCCACGGTGCAGGAAGTCGTGACGCAGTGCCGGCGCATCTTCCTCGACTTTCAGAACTACGTTCGACTGGTGGAGCGCGACCTGGACTCGGAGCTGAGTGCTGCCCTGCGCGCCCACGATTTGACCATCAAGATCATCGTGCATTTCGGGCAGGTGAGCGTGGCCCAAATCCGGCAGTTTACTAAGCTCATGGGGCGCGACGTCATCGTGGTGCATCGGCTGCTGAAAAACAACGTGACCGGCAACGAGTACATCCTGCTTTCCGACGGCTACCTGCACACCCAGCCGGCCGCCGAGGTGGCCCGCAGCTTCACCTGGACGCGCCTGCTGCGCGGCACCTGCCTCTACGACTACCTGGGCGAAATCTGCTACCGCTACGCCTACCTCTCGCCCCTGCGCGAGCTGCTACAGGATACAGCCCCGGGCGAAAACGGGGCTCCGCGCCGCGTGGAAGGCAATGCCCTGAAGGTGATGCGCACCGTGCGCGTGCCGGCTACCTACGCCCTGCGCGTGCTGAGCAACTTCCGGCTGCGGGCCCACTGGATGCCCGGCGTGAGCGAAGTAGCCTACGACCTGACCAAGGCCGGCCGGCTGGGCACCAGCTACAAGGTGAAGCTCAACCGCGGGCAGATTGACTTCCAGACCGTGCAACGCTTCGAGGATACCGACCGGATTGAGTACGTCGAGAAAATTTCGCTGTTCCGGCTGTTTCCCAACTCGTTTCTCTTCTGCTTTATCGAAGCCGTGGATGCGGACTCCTGCCTGGTGACGTTGGAATTCCGCTATGGCTACATTGCCAGCCCCCGCCCCCTGATTCGCTTTGGCCAGCGCCAGCGCATGCGCCGGTTTATGGGCGAGTCGCTGGCCCGGCTGGTGCGGCTCTGTGAGCGGATGAAGCGCCGGCAACAGGAGAGTGGCAAGGGGTGAGGCTATTGGAAAAAGAACTTCATTCCGAGCTTATTGAAGAATGACGGTCTTACGGCAATGTTCTGCTAAAAATCAAAAAGGCCCGCTGGTAGCACCGGCGGGCCTTTTTGATAGATAGAAACCTAATACTACGACTTGTAGAGCAGCACGATACCAAACGACAGCACCGTGAGAATGAGGCCCACCATGAATATGGTGTAGCTGATGCGCAGCAGCCGGTACTTGCGGGCCAGCACCTCGCCCAGGTAGTAAATGTCCGTCACCATGTTGGTGTAAAGGTTGTCCTTGTTGCGCATCAGGCCCGTCATGCCGCTCTGGAAATCGTCGAGGCTGAGCTTGGTGAAGTTGCCGAAGAAAAGCAGGTTTACGCGGCGGTTGGTGGCTACCTGCGGGCTTTTCTTGAGCCACTTGAAGCTCGTCACGTCGGGCTGGGCCGAGAGAATGGCCGATACCACCGAGCCCAGGGCCGTAGCCAGCAGAATGCCCATGGGCACCGTCAGGATGGGGTTGCGGGTGAAAGCCGGCCCGATGGCCGTGGTTTTGGCCCCGAGGTAGGTAATGATGACCGACATAATCACCGCGTTGAGGCTAATCATCATACTGGCCTTTTTATCGGCCATGTCGGAGAGCTTGATGTGGTTGCTGTAAGTGGTCCGGAACATCGTTTCGACGCCCCGCTTGCCCTCGGCAAAATTGCCCTGCTCTTCCTGCTCGCGCTTTTTCTTCTTCTTCTCGGTTTTCTTGAGCAGCTTGCGTTGGTCCTTGATGTTTTCCTTGAACTGCTCTTTGTAGCGGTCCTTGGCCGCATCGGTCAGAAACTTGGACGAGAGCAGAAAGTCGAGCTGGGTTTCGGCCCACTCCACGCTGTCGTAGCTTTTGCCCAGCACCGTTTCCCACTCGGCCCGCAGCAGTTCGCCGTTGGCAAAAAACTCTTCCCGGCCCATGCTGCTCATATCGGCATCTACCAGCAGCTGCTGCAGCTCGGTCTTGGCCGATTCGTCGCGGTGCGTGGCCCGGATGGTGTCCTTAATAACGCTGATCCGGTCGGCGGGGTAGCCCTGGCTTTGCAGCCACTGCCCGGCCAGTTCCATGCTGCGGTACTCATGGCCGTCGTAGACCTCGGTATAGCCCGCGTCGTGAAACCAGGCGGCCAGCACCAGCGCCTCCAGGTCTTCGGCGCTCAGCTCGCTGGCTTCGCCCAGGGCCTTGGCTTCCTTCACGGTGGCCGCCGTGTGCTTAAGGGAGTGGTAAACGAGGGATTTGGGCAATTTTTCCTCGAAGAAAGCCGTAATGTAAGCCTTGGCTTTCTTTAGTATTTCGGCTTTAGCCGGTTTAAGAGTCTCAGTGGTTTCCATGCGGGGGAAGTAGAATAGAGCCGGTCAGCGGTAGGCGGCCAGCTCCCAACTGGCTTAGAACGCGAATTGCAGAGCGAAGTTTTTGCCGGCCGCCAGCCCAACCGTGGCGCTATAGATTGCGTAGGGCAGCCCACAGCCGGTCAACACCCGGTGCGCGGGGCCGTATGCAGTAGTTTACGGCTTTTTTCGGGTAGTATCGCCCTTGCCCGTCGCCTCTTTCCACATCTGCCGCGCCGCTTTTACGTTCATTTGCTTCTATATGAGAAGACCTTTCCTGCTCAGCTGCCTGCTGCTCCTGCTCAGTGGCCTGCCTGCTGCCGTTGCCCAAAAGACCCAAACTGCTCACCCTACCCGGCCCAACTATAACCACGGCGGCGAAAACTGGGAAAGCAAAACCCCGCCCGACAGCAGCCGCATCCGCTATTCCATTTTCCTGATCGGCGACGTGGGCAAGCCCGTCAAGAAAGCCGACGGCGGCGAACCGTCGCTGAATTTTCTGCACCAGCAGATCGTGAAGGCTGGCTCAAAAAGCACCACCATCTTCCTCGGCGACAACGTGTACGAGTACGGCATGCCCCGCGAGGGCGCCTACGACCGGAAGGAGTCCGAGGAGCGCATGATCGGGCAGCTCGAGAGCCTGCGCGGCTACGACGGCGAGAAGTACATGATTCCCGGCAACCACGACTGGAAGCAGGGCCTCACCGGCGCCGTAGATCAGGTGAACCGCCAGCAGGCCTTCGTGGAAAACTATCTGACCAGCGACTCGGCCGCCTTTCCCTTTACCGGCGACTTTTTCATTCCGCGCGACGCCTGTCCCGGCCCGTTCGAGGTGCGTTTGCAGGACGATATTCTGATGATTGCCATCAACTCGCAGTGGTTTCTGCAAACCAGCGGCGAGCGGCCCTACGGCGGCAACAGCGGCTGCGGCGTGGCCAACGAAACTGACTTCTTCACCCAGATTGAGGACATCATTCAGCGCAACCAGAACCGCAATATCATGGTTATTGCGCACCACCCGCTGTTTTCGGATGGTATTCATGGTGGCTACTTCACCCTGGCCGACCACTTCTTCCCGCTGTCCATTGTGTATAAGTACGCGTTTCTGCCGCTGCCTATTATTGGCTCGGTGTATCCGTTTGCCCGCAAATACGGCGGGGTAAGCCAGGACATTGCCCACCCCATGTACCAGGCCTACAAGAAGGGCCTGATGGAGATTTTCGACAAGTACCCCAACATCATCTACGCCGCCGGCCACGAGCACAACCTGCAGTATTTCAAGGTGGGCGCTACGCACGAAATCGTGAGCGGCTCGGGCTGCAAAACCCAGCACGTACGCTCCGGTAAAAGCGGCGACGCCATCTTCTCCGACAAGGAAAAAGGCTGGTCGCGCGTGAACTACTATGACAACGGCGAGGTCTGGACCGAGTTCTGGATTCCGAACGACAAGGGCGAATCGGGCCGGCTGGTGTTTCGCACCCCGCTCTACGCCAAGGAAACCAAGGAAGTCGCCGTCATTCAGGAAGTGAAGAACGTGAAGCGGCCCAATTACCGCGACAGTAGCATCACGCTGGCCGTAAATAAGGACTACAACGAGCGGGGCAAATTCCACCGCTTCCTCTTCGGCGAGCATTACCGCAAGGAGTGGGCCACACCCGTGACCTTTCCGGTGCTGGATATGGCCACCGAGCGCGGCGGTCTGGAACCCTACAAAATCGGGGGCGGCAAGCAGACAGCCTCGCTGAAGGTGCGCAACGAGGAAGGCCGCAACTACACCCTGCGCGGCCTCAACAAGGACCCCGCCGCCGTGCTGCCCGAGGCCCTGCGCGAAGGCGCCGCCAAGGATATTCTGCAGGACCAGATTTCGGCCCAACACCCGTTTGGCGCGTTTCCGGTGGCGGTGCTGGGCACCACGGCCGGCATTCTGCACACCAATCCGCAGCCGGTGTTCATTCCCCAGGACCCCTTGCTGGGCCAGTACTACGAGCGGTTTTCGAACACGCCGGCCATGATTGAGGAAGACGCCAAGGACGACCAGAGCAACGTGGCTTCCCTGGGCAACGCCGAAAACCTGGTGGGCACCGACAAGGTGATGGAGCGCCTCATCGACGACAACGACAACCGCGTCAACGAAAAAGCCTTTGCCCGCTCTCGCCTCTTCGATATGTGGATCGGCGACTGGGACCGGCACGAAGACCAGTGGCGCTGGGCTGAAACCAAGGACAAGGACGGGGACCGGAAGTTTACGGCCGTACCCGAAGACCGCGACATTGCCTTCTTCAAGGGCGACGGGCTGCTGCCTTACCTGGCCTCGCGCAAGTGGGCCATCCGCAACTTTCAGAACTTCGGCTACGACTACGCCGACTACAAAGGCCTCAACCTGACGGCCTTGGCCAACGACCGGGTATTCCTGGCCTCGGTAACCAAGGAAGACTGGGTGAAAACGGCCGAGAAGATGAAGGCCGACCTGACCGACGCCGAAATCGAAAAGGCCTTCAAAACCCAGTGGCCCCAAGAAATATACGACCTGCACGGGGCCGAAATCGTGGCTAAGCTGAAGAGTCGCCGCGACTTGCTGCCGAAGCTGGCCGCCGACTACTACGCCACGCTCAACAACCTGGTGGAAGTGAAGGGCAGCTCGAAGCGCGAGAAGTTTGAGGTAGAGCGCCTGGCCGATGAGAAAACCCGCGTGAAGGTGACCAAGATCAACAAGGAAGGTCAGCTGACCAAAACCCTGTTCGATAAGACCTTCGACAAGGAAACCAAGGAAATCCGCCTCTACGGCTTCTCCGGCAACGACATCTACAACGTGTCCGGCAGCTCAAAAGGCGGCTCGGTGGTGCGCATCATCGGCGGCACCGACCGGGACTCGATTACCGACAACTCCCGCGTGGGTGGCCTGCGCCACAAAACTCAGATTTACGACGCCGACACCGGCAACGTCATCAACGCCGGCAAGGAAGCCCGGCTGCGCCTGGAGCCCGGCATCGACGTAAGCCAGTACGATACCCACCCCCGCACCGACCGCAAAGACTATAGTCTGAACTATTTCGGCCCGTCTCTGTACTTCGGCTACAACATCGACGACCGGCTCTTCATCGGTGGCGGCGCTACCTACCGCACCTACGCGTTTCGGCGCACGCCCTACGCTACTGAGCAGACGCTGGCGGCCAACTACTCGCCCTCCCAGAAAGCCTACAATGTGCGCTATCTGGGGCACTTTGTGGATATGTTTGGTAAGTACGACCTGCGCGTGAATGCTCAACTCTACGGCCCGCAGCTGCTCTACAATTACTTCGGTGAGGGCAACAACTCGGTGAACATTCTGACCGAGGACGATGATGACGACCGGGTGCGCAACCGCGACATCAACGACACCTACCGGGTGCGCTTCTCCCGCCTTTACATTTCGCCGGTGCTGGAGCAAGATGTATTCAGCTTCCTGAAAGTGGGCATCGGTCCGCAGTACGACCAGTTCCATGTAGAGCGCAACCCCATTGGTAGCCAGATTGATGCTGGCCTTGACGAAAATAGAAACGGCAAACCGGGCACGGCCGCCGTGGGCATTCGTTCCTCCGATTTTGGTATGAACCGCTACCTCGGCGGCCGAGCCTACCTGAACATCGACGCGGCCAGCTCGCCCAAGAATCCGCGTATCGGCCTGCGCTGGTATAACGAGGTGCAGCAGAACTACCAGCTGAATGCCGAGCAGCTCAATTTTGGCCGCATTACCTCCGAATTCCGCTTTTACCTGAGCCCCAACTTCCCGTTCCAGCTCACCTGGGCCGGCCGCATCGGGGCCGCCCGCAACTGGGGCGACTACCGCTTCTATCAGGCTAACACGTTGGGCGGCACCACCAACCTGCGCGGCTACCGCCGCACGCGCTACGCGGGCCGCAGCACCGTGTATGCCAACGCCGAAGCCCGTTTGCAACTCTTCAGCTTCAACGCCTACCTGGTGCCCGGCAAGTTCGGTATTCTGGGTCTGGCCGATGCTGGCCGCGTGTTTTCGCAGTACGATACCCGCTCAGGCCTCGATGCCTTCCATACCGGCTTCGGTGGCGGCGTGTGGGTCGATGTGCTGAAGCAGGCCGTTATTAATGCTACCTATTCGGTGGGGGAGGAGCGGCTGGTTTTCGTTGGTTTCGACTTCCTGTTTTAGCCTAACCCACTTCGTATGCAGCGCCCCGAGCAGCTTGCCCCGGCAGGTTTGTTCGGGGCGTTTTCGCAGCCGGTTTTTTCGGGCACATTGTTGCGGTTTTTCACCCATCCTTTTTCGCTTAGTCACGTTTAGAACCGGGTATTCGGCTCCGGCCGAAAGCTCCTCGCGCTTTTACCGCCCTTCATGAAGACTCGCTACCATCTGCCGGTTTCGGCTGCGCTACGTCGCTGCCTGCTGCTTACCGGCCTAAGCGGCGCGGCCCTCACTGCCCACGGGCAGGTGACGCCCACTCCCCGCGTATTTCCGCGCCCTGCTCCTGTTGCCACCGATACCGCCGCCGCCGACCAGGTAGGCCGCAGCCAGGAATTCGCCACGCCTTCGGTAGTTGGACAGGGCCCCAGCAAAGGGCTTGTTTTCCATTACGAGCGGGTGCCGCGGTTCAATGTTTCGTCCGACGCGCAGAAGGTAGGCCTCAAAGATTTCAACACACAGGCCACCAAGAACGCCCGCCTGATGATTAAGGGCTACATTCCGATGCTCAATAATCCGCACCTCAAGCTGATTCTGGGCATCAATTATGAGCGGGAAGAGTTCCAGTTTCAGGACCGGCCTACCGGCTACGAGCTCTACGACAACATCGAAGACAAAGGTCTCAAAACTCTGGGTGCGCAGCTGGCCGTTATTCGGCCCGTGAATGAAACCAACTGGTACATTTTCCGGGTGAAGGGCGAGCTGAGCGGCGACTACACGTCCTCCGAGCTGAACGTGTCGGACTACCTGCGGGTATCGTCGGAGTTCCTGTACGGCTGGAAGCGCAGTCCCACCTTTTCGTGGGGCGTGGGCGTGCAGCTGGGCTACACCTTCGGCCGCTTCAGCCCGTATCCGGCTTTACTCTACAACCGCACTTTCAACCCGCGCTGGGGTGTGGAGGCCCTGTTTCCGGCCCGCGTCACGGTCCGCTACAATGCCTCGCCTAAGTCGCTGTTCTTCGCCGGCTACTCCGTCGATGGCCTTAATTACATCGTGAAGCTGCGCACTCCGCTACGCTACGAAGGCGCCACCCTCAACTCGCTGGAACTGCGTGAAACCGAAGTGAAGGGCCGGCTGCGCTGGGAGCGGGAAATCTATGACTTCCTCTGGTTTGGCCTGGAAGGCGGCTACCGCTACAACTATGCCTTCGATGCCTTCGACCGCACCAACAACAACCGTATCAAAATTATCGACAGCAAGCTGGCCAATGCTCCCTACGCCAGCGTCGAGCTATTTATCGTGCCGCCGCGCAAGTTTCTGAAAAAGTAGCTGCCAGGGGTACAGCCACTCGCAAAAAAGCCAGCTTTTCCGGAAGGGAAGCTGGCTTTTTTCGTGTGCTTGCTCGGCAGGTCTTTAGTTTTTGGCCGGGGCTTTTTTCCGCCGGTTGCTCAGCTTGCGCAGGTACTCGTAGGTTTCAAACTGGGCCCGGATGGGCTTGGCATTCGGGTCGTCCTGGCCGATAAAGTTGTTGTGATAATCGCGCGACTTTACATTGTCCTGGCGCTGCAAATCCAACAGGTGGCGTACCTCGGCCCGTAGCTCGTCGTTGAGAATCGGGAAGGCCACTTCCACGCGGCGGTCCAGGTTGCGGGCCATCCAGTCGGAGGAGGCCACGTACACTTTCTCGTGGCCGTTGTTGCCGAATACGTACACCCGGGCGTGCTCCAGGTACCGGTCTACCATGCCGCGCTGCTGGATGTTGGTGCTTTGCCCTGCCAGCTGCGGTATCAGGCACGAAATGCCCCGGATGAGCAGCTCGATTTTCACGCCGGCCTCACTGGCCTCGTAAAGCTTATGAATCATCCGGTCGTCCTGTAGCGCGTTCAGCTTTAGAATGATATACGCATCCTTGCCCGCCTTAGCGTGCTTGATTTCCTTGTCAATCAGCGCGTTCAGCTTGTCGCGCAGTTCAAAGGGAGCCACCAGCAAATGCTCGAAGCCGGTTTTGGGCTGCCGGTCGTGGAAGTAGCGGAACACCTCGGCGGCCTCCCGCGTCAGGCGCGGGTCGGCCGTAAACAGGCCATGGTCGGCGTAGATGCGGCTGGTAACCTCGTTGAAGTTGCCGGTGCTGAAGTAGGCATAGAGGCGGTTCTGGTCTTCTTCGGTACGCGTAATGAGCAGCAGCTTGCTATGCACCTTCAGCTCTGGAATGCCGAAAATAACGTTGGCCCCGGCCTTTTGCAGCTTCTCGGCCCAGTACATATTCGACTCCTCATCAAAGCGGGCTTTCAGCTCCACGACCACCGTTACCTGCTTGCCGTTTTTCACTGCCTTCAGCAAGGCTTTGGCCACTTCGCTCTTGGTCGAAACCCGGTAGAGCGTGATGCTGATGCTAGTAACCTGCGCATCGGCCCCGGCCTCGGAAATAAGGCGCGTCACGTAGTCGAACGATTGGTAGGGCAGGTGCAGCAGATGGTCACGCTCGGCAATGGCGGCCAGCATTTTGCCCGCCGTACGCGGTAGCGTAGGGTGGGGCAAAGGCGGCTGCTCCTGGTACTGCAGCTCGGGCAGGCCCAGGTCGGGGAAGCCAAAAAAGTCGCGGAAGTTGTGGTAGCGGCTCCCTTCCACCAACTCTTCCTTACCGATGCCGGTTTTCTGCATCACGGCTTTCAGCACGGTCTTGGGCATGGCAGGGTCGTAGAGGAGGCGGGCCGGGTAGCCGGTTTCGCGCTTCTGCAGGCTGCTCTTGATTTTGGCCATCATGTTGCCCGACACCTCTTCCTGAATGTCGAGCTCCGCGTCGCGCGAAATCTTGATGGCGTGTACCTCCACGTGCTGGTACTTCGGGAACAGCTCGGCGGCGCAGCAGCGTATTACGTCGTCCAGGAACATTACGTAACGCTCTTCACCCTCAGCGGGCAGCTCCACAAAACGGCCACCGTGGCGCTTGGTCGGCAGCTCAATAACGAGCACCCGCTCATCCTCCAGGTGTTTTTTCTCCTTCACCGGCTTGCTCAGCAGCAGAGTCAGGTACACTGTCTGGTCCTTCAGAAACAGGTGGTGCAGGTTATCGTCCAGAATGGCGGGCGAAAGTAAGTCCTGCACTTTGTCGCGGAAGTACTGATGCACCCACTCACGCTGGGTTTCGCTCAGGTCATGCTCAGATACGAGGTGAATGTGCTGGCGGCGCAGCTCGGGCAGAATCCCGTTGCGAAACGTCTCGCCGAATTCCTGCTGCTGCCGGCCTACTTCGGCCAGCAGGTTTTTGAGCTGTTCGCCGGGGTCTTCGCCCAGCTTAGCGCGGGTTTTCTTCTTGAGCTTTACCAGCCGCCGGAGCGTGGCTACCCGCACCTTGAAGTATTCGTCGAGGTTGGAGGAGAAAATGGCCAGAAACTTTAGACGCTCCAGCAGTGGCACGTCCGGGTTCTGGGCTTCCTGCAGCACGCGGCCGTTGAAGGTAAGCCAGCTCAGTTCGCGGTTCAGCAGAACCGGCGCGGTTTTCTTGGGTGATTCCATATAGGCGGGGCAAAGGCAACAGGCAAAGCCGGGCACCCGGAGCGAAGTGCTTCGTTGTTTCCGGCCCGTTCCAGGTTATGCAGGGCAAGGCTACTCGGGCTGGTTGCGCGGGTAGTCGTAGAAGTAAAATTCGGCGTTGGAGCGGTCCACCTCGGCCCAGTTGGCGCAGCTGAACTTCACGCACACGATGGCTGCCGTGGGCAGATCATTCAGCGGGCTGGGCGAAATGACGTTAGCAAAATCGGTAATAGTCGGGTTGTGGCCCACCAGCAGCACCGAGTCGGCCGGGTCGGGCAGCTGCCGCACTACCTCTACCAGGTCGGGCACTTCGGCGCGGTAGATGCGCTCCAGCACCTGAATCTGGTCGTGCGGATAGCTCAGCTCCTTGGCTACCAGCGCCGCCGTGCTCAGGGCCCGTACGGCCGGTGAGCTAAGCAGCAGGTCGAGCTTAATGTCGCGCTTGGCCAGGGCCTGGCCCATGCGCGGGGCATCGGTGCGGCCCCGGTCGTTGAGGGGTCTTTCCTGGTCGCTCAGATCATCGAAATTCCAGCTCGATTTGGCGTGGCGCATCAGGTACAGGGTTTTCATACGGAGCGGTTCAGAAGGTGGGCAGGCCTCTTTACTGTTGGCCTTCACAAATGGTTATGAAGAATAAACTACGCACTTAGCCCGGCCGAAAACAAACAAGGCCCGCCGGAATGGGCGGGCCTTGTAAACCAGGGCCGGGAAGCAGCAGCACGTAAGGTTTAGCTACTGCTCCGGCTACCGGATTATTGCTTCACGAAGCGCTGGTGCATTACTTGCTGGCCATCGGCAATGGTCAGCATATAGACGCCCTTCGCCAGTTCCGACACGTTCAGTTGACCATTGTCGAAGCGAACCTGCTTCATTTCGGCACCACGTACGTCGTACACTTTTACCGATACGGCAGCCGCGTCGCGGTCGGCAGGCACGGTTACGTTCAGCACGTTGGTAGCTGGGTTCGGATACACCGAGTACTCGGTAGCGCTGCCCAGGCGGGCCGTTGAGGTGGCGCGGGCGGCACCACCGGTGATGGTTACGGTGTAATCTTCGGTTTCGCCGTAGCTGTAGCTGCCGCAGCTGGTCGTACCCGAGCCGTCGCTCATGACAACGCGCATGCGGGTGCTACCCGATTTGGCCGTGGCTGGCACCGTGAAGTTCGAAGAACGGGTGGTAGCCACGTTGCTGGCGGCCGAGCTTACTACCAGTTCGCCGGCGTCAGTAAATACGCCGTTCTGGTTGTAGTCGATGTACACTTTAAAGTACTCCGAGTAGGCCGTGCCCGTGAAACCTGCACTGTAGCTGATGGTTTGTGCCGAGCCAGCTGCCAGCGACGTGCTGATAGCCGTACCGTTGTAGTAGCCGGCATCAGCACCCGAAGTGCGGGCAATGGTACCCAGCTTCACGTAGTCGATGAACTCATACGATACGCTGGTGCCTTTCGAGGTGCAATACGTAACGGGGGTAGTTCCACCACCGCCAGTGCCGGGAGCAGTGCCGCCCAGCGAGGTAAGCAGCGAAGCGCGGCTGCCGCCCGAAGCAAACAGAGCGTTCATGCGGGTGCTCTGGCCGGTCGAGAACATGTACATGCAGGCATCATCGGTGTAGTCCATGTAGTTCATGAACATGTCACCGTTGGTAGTATTGCCGCAGGTGCGGTGGGGGAAGGAGGGGCAGCCGGCATTGTCGGCCTGCTGGGTCGGCGTGTCCGATACCAAGTCGCTGCCACAGTTGGCATCACCCCAGATGTGGCGCAGGTTCAGCCAGTGGCCTACTTCGTGGGTAGCCGTGCGGCCCAGGTTGAAGGGAGCCGACAGGTAGCCCGTGCGGCCGAAATAGTTGGGGCCGATAACAACCCCATCGGTGCTGGCCGCGCCGCCGGGAAACTGAGCATAGCCCAGAATGCCACCGCCGATGTTGCACACCCACAGATTCAGGTACTGGGTAGCGGGCCAGGCGTTCAGGCCACCCGTGCTGGTGCTTTTCATGGCATCAGCCGTGCCCCAGGTCGTCTTGGTGCTCGATTTACGCTCGATACCCGTAGTGGCGTTGCCGTTGGGGTCGCGCTTGGCCAGCACAAACTGCAGGCCGGCATCGGCGGCGAGGCCGGCGAAAGCCGCCGGCGTTTTGCTCACGTCGGAGTTAAGCTTGCGGAAGTCTTCGTTCAGAACGGCAATCTGCGACTGAATCTGGGCGTCCGAAATGTTTTCGTTGGCGTTGCTGTAAATAACGTGAACCACTACCGGGATGGTGCCGGTGAGGGCCGTAGCACGCTGTGCCGTTGAATTGGCTTCAAACTGACGGGTTCGGCTTTCGATATCGCCCATGCGCTGCGCCAGGGATGGATCGGCCGCCATCTGGGCCTGCAATGCTTCCATGGTAGCGCACTGGCGTTTGGTCAACGCCTTTTGTGCGAGGGCTTCAGAAGTTAACCCGAGGCCTAGACAAGCCAAGGCTACTGCGTAAAAGGTTTTTTTCATGTGAAATGGAAAGATTTGGTTGTGGAAAGGAGAACGAGGGTGCCAATGTATTGAATATTTTGACAGGAATAATTCGATATGATATAAAATCTATAATTTTTTAGCTGAAACATTTCGTTATGCTCAACGTAGCGCGGTATTAATTGGTGAATATTGTAATAAAGTCAGCCAAGCCGTGTAGGTACAGATAATTGGATTATTCCAGCGTTTGACCGGAATTGGACAAAAAAAGAAAAGCCCACCGATATCGGTAGGCTTTTCCGGTGAGTGAAGTTCAGATCCTAGATCAGAAAACCAGCAGCTGCTGCAACAACTGCCAGCGCTGCTAAGATAGAGTTTTATTGCTTTTCGAAGCGCTGACGGATGGTTTGCTTGCCGTCGGACAGCGTCATCTGGTACAGGCCTTTGGGGAGTCGACCTACCGATACCTGACCCTGACCATTGTAGCTGGCCTGCTTCATTTCGTAGCCGCGTAGGTCATATACTTTTACTTCCCAACCGTTAGTAGCCGTCGTTTGTGGCAGGCTCACATTCAGCAGCGAAGTGGCAGGGTTAGGATAGAGGGCCGCCTCCGAAGCTGCCCCCAAAGTGCTGGCCGCAACCAGGCGGGGAGCGGTGCCGCCGAGGGAGGAAATGAGCGAGGCGCGCGTGCCACCCGAGGTGAACAAGGCATCCATGCGGGCCGACTGACCGCCGGTGAACATGTACATGCAGGCATCATAAGTGTAGTCCATGTAGTTCATTGACATGTCACCCTGGTTGCCGCAGGTTACGTGGGGGAAGGTTGGGCAGCCGCCATTGCTGGTTTGCTGGGTTGGCGTATCCGATACCAGGTCATTGCCGCAGCTGGCATCACCCCAGATGTGGCGCAGGTTCAGCCAGTGGCCTACTTCGTGGGTAGCCGTGCGGCCTTTGTTGTAGTTGCTGGCCGTGCCGCCGGGTACCGACGAATACAGGCAAACTACGCCATCGGTAGCCGCGGCACCGCCGGGAAACTGGGCGTAGCCCAGCAGGCCCTGGCCCAGGTTGCAAAGCCACAGGTTCAGGTACTGGCTGGCGGGCCAGGCATTGCTGCCACCTTTGCTCGAGTATTTCACAAAATCATTGCTGCTGAACGAGCGGGTCTTGGTCGACACTCGAACGATGCCCGTGGTAGCTGCGCCGGTGGGGCTGCGCTTAGCCAGTACAAACCGCACGTTGGTACCAGCGGCCACGCCGGCAAAAGCTGCCGGAACCAGGTTGGCATCGGCGTTGGCCTTGGCAAAGTCATCGTTTAATACCTTGATCTGGGCATTGATCTGGGCATCGGTTACGTTTTGGGCAGCCGTGTTGTATACCACGTGTACTACCACCGGAATGGTTACAATGGCGTTTGTCCGTTTGGCGGTAGGGTTAGCCAGCACTTGGGCCGTGTGCTTCTCCACATCGGCCATGCGCTGGGCCAGGCTCGGGTCGGCGGCCATCTGGGCCGCCAGGGCTTCCATAGTAGCACACTCACGCGTGGTTGCGGCGAGCGGCGAGTGGTCAATGGCTATCATGCGCTGGTCCTGCGCCTGGGCTGAGAAAGAAGCTAAGCCCAGGCAAGCCAGAGCAACGGCGTAAAAGTTTTTTTTCATGGGGGAGAGGTTGATTGGGTTTGGATTGTGGAAAAGAGAATCGAGGATTCCAAGCTATTGAAATTATTATGTAATGCAATGCTGCATGGCTGTAAATTTATATTATAGTTAATTCAATATATTGGTTGAAATAATAACAAATGTTGAATTAAACGCCGTTTTGAGGGGGATTCAATATTAAACAAGGTGAAAAATAATTGAAAATAGTTTGTTAGCCATTCCGGTTTCGCTATTCGAATATTGCTATTTGCTCCGAAAAGGATAAAAACGAGCAACCGCCTTATACTGCTACTGATTTAATATGGTTACACATAAAAAAACGCCCGAACGTAGCGTCCGGGCGTTGATCAGAAAAATGGTAGGCGCCAAGCGTGGCTATTCGGCCTCGTCGTAGGCTTGGGTGGGGTAGCGCTGGGCCTGTAGCGTGGCTACGTGACGCACCAGCAATGCCCGTAGCTCGTCGATATTCTGGCGCTCCTGGGCCGAAATAAAGATAACCGGGTCGTGCATCTTAGCCATGTAGGTGGCCTGCATCTGCTCCAGCGTGAGGCGGGGCACGGCGTCCTCGTCGGGGTTCATTCCCTCAAAATCGGCGTGGTACTCGGTGCTTTCGTGGCTGTACTGGTCAATCTTGTTGAAAACCAGTAGCATGGGCTTATCGGCGGCGTCAATTTCCTTGAGCGTGTTGTTAACCACTTCAATCTGCTCCTCAAAGGAAGGGTGCGAAATATCCACGACGTGCACCAGCAGATCGGCTTCCCGGATTTCGTCGAGCGTGCTTTTGAAGCTCTCAATGAGGCGGGTGGGCAGCTTGCGGATAAACCCAACGGTGTCGGAGAGCAGAAAGGGCACCGTATCGAGCACCACTTTGCGCACCGTGGAGTCGACGGTGGCGAAGAGCTTGTTCTCAGCAAACACGTCGGAGCGGCTCAGCAGGTTCATAATCGTGCTTTTGCCCACGTTGGTGTAGCCCACCAGGGCCACGCGCACCATGCCGCCGCGGGCCTTGCGCTGGGTAAAGCTCTGCTTGTCGAGGTCTTTGAGCTTTTCCTTGAGGAAGGCTATCCGGTCGCGCACCACACGCCGGTCGGTTTCGATTTCGGTTTCCCCCGGTCCGCGCTGGCTCACGCCACCGCCGCGCTGCTTATCTAAGTGACTCCACAAACCCGTGAGGCGGGGCAGCAGGTACTGGTACTGGGCCAGCTCCACCTGGGCCCGGGCCGTGGCCGATTTGGCGCGGCGGGCAAAGATGTCGATGATGAGCAGGGAGCGGTCCACGATTTTGACCTGCAGCTCAGCTTCGAGGTTGCGCAGCTGGGAAGGCGAAAGGTCATCGTCGAAAATGACCATGCTGGATTTGGTATGCTGCACGTAGGCCTTAATTTCGGCCAGCTTACCCTCGCCCACGAAGGTGCGGATATCGGGCCGGTCGAGGCGCTGCACGAAGCGTTTGGTGACTTCGGCCCCGGCGGTTTCGGCCAGGAATTCCAGCTCGTCGAGGTATTCGTTGGTTTGGGCTTCGGGTTGGCGCTTATCGGGCACGGCCACCAGCACGGCGGTTTCCTGCTCGTTGGCCGTATCGTAAGTACCGTTGTCGTTGGCTTTGGCCAGAATGCGGCCGGCGCGGCCTTTTACGCCATCGGTGGCCCCCACGTGGCGGGTGCTATTGCCGGGCTTGCGGCCTTTGGAGGCGGGTTTATTAGCCATAATTCAGAAAAGAGGCGGGTGGAAATGAAAAGCCGGCGGGCCGGGTAGAAGAGCCCCGCAAACGAGGCTTATTTCAGCGTGAGAGAGTATTCCACGACCTGATAAATCTGCTCGTCCGTGAGCTGGGTTTTAAAGCCGGGCATCTTGCCCAGGCCCTGGGTTACCATATACACGCGGCCGGCCGTATTCAGGTTGCTTTTGGTCAGGTCGTGGGCGCCATTCAGGCCCTTCTTGCCGTCGGCGCCGTGGCATACGGCGCAGTTTTGCGTGTATAAGGCTTTCCCGGGCAAATCCAGGCTGGTGGCAGCGGCGGCGGTTTCGGTATTCTGCGCGGGGTCGGCGTGCTGGCAGGCGCCGGCCAGCACGAGCAGCGCGGCCGCCGGCAAAAGAAAAGAGGCAAAGCGAATCATAAGGACGAAGGTACGTAACCCAGAGAGGCAGTCCGCCGCTTATTTTTTGCAATTCCCGCTACCCGACCTACTACCTTTGCGACCCTTAAACCTGAGTTTGGCCTATGCGCGTTGCCATTGTTATTAATACGTCCTGGAATATCTGGAACTTCCGGCGGAGCCTGGTTAAGGCCTTGCAGGCAGCCGGGCACGAAGTGTTGGCTATTGCCCCGCCCGATGCCTATTCCGAGCGGCTCGAAACCGAGCTGGGCTGCCGCTACGTGCCGATTCTGATGGAAAACAAGGGCACCAACCCGCTCAAGGACGCCCAGCTCACGCGCCGTTTCTACACCATTTACCGCCGCGAAAAGCCTGATGTGGTGCTCCAGTATACCATCAAGCCCAACATTTACGGCACGCTGGCCGCCAAGCTGGCCGGTATTCCGAGCGTGAATAACGTGTCGGGGTTGGGTACGGTATTTATCGTGCAGAATCTGGTGAGCAAGGTGGCGCTGGGCCTCTACCGTTTTGCCTTCCGCTTTCCGAAACGCGTGTTTTTTCAAAACGGCGACGACCGGCAGCTGTTTCTGCAGCACGGCTTGGTGCAGCCCGATATTACCGATCTGCTGCCCGGCTCCGGCGTAGATACGGCTCGGTTTCGGCCGGCCAAGGAGTTTGTACGCCACGAACCCTTCACCTTCCTGATGATTGCGCGGGTGCTCTACGAAAAAGGCGTGGAGGAATACTTCGAAGCCGCCCGTATCGTGCGCGAAGCCATGCCCGGCACTCGAGTACAGCTGCTGGGCGGCGTCGATGAGTCGGGCAATATCGGGGTGAAGCGCGCCGTGTTCGAGGAATGGCTCAAGGCCGGTAACATCGAGTACCTGGGCACTTCCGACAACGTGGCCGAGCACATTCACTTGGCCGATTGCGTAGTGCTGCCCTCGTACCGCGAAGGCACGCCCAAGACCCTGCTTGAAGCCGCCGCTATGGGTAAGCCCATCGTAACGACCGACGTGCCCGGCTGCCGCGAAACGGTGGTGGATGGCCACAACGGCCTGCTCTGCCAAGTGCGCGACGCGGCCGATCTGGCCGCCAAAATGCTGGCCGTGCAGCGCCTGCCCACCGCCGGACTCGAAGCCATGGGCAAGGCCGGCCGCCAGCTGGCCGAGCAGAAATTCGACGAGCAGATCGTGCTGGATAAGTACCTGCGCATTGTGGAAGCCGTGGGCCCGGCCGCACGCTAGCAGATTGTTTTAACCTGACCCTTAGTGCTCCGTACAAGGCACACTCTATACAACATCTCTCCCTAAATGGAAATTAAGCACCACGCTCTGGCTGGCGTAATTGAGTTTACTCCTCGGGTATTTGGCGATGCCCGCGGCGCATTTTTTGAGTCGTTCAGTGCCCGTATTATGCAGGAAGCCGGGGCCGTCGGCGACTGGGTACAGGACAATCAGTCCAGCTCGAGCGTGGGCGTACTGCGCGGGCTGCACTTTCAGCGTCCACCCTACAGCCAGGCCAAGCTGGTGCGCGTAGCCACCGGCCGGGTGCTGGATGTGGTAGTGGATCTGCGCCGCTCTTCCCCCACCTACGGGCAGCACGTAGCAGTAGAACTCGATTCGCGGCGCTGCAACATGCTCTATGTGCCTACCGGCTTTGCCCACGGCTTCATGGCCCTGGAAGACAATACGCTATTTCTCTACAAGTGCACCGACTACTACAATCCCGGTTCGGAAGGTGGCCTGCGCTGGAATGACCCCACTCTGGGCATCGACTGGGGTATTGCCGAGCCGCTAGTATCAGACAAAGACCGGGTGCTGCCGCTATTGGCCGACTTTGACACGCCGTTTGAATAGCCACTTTTGCTTTGGGTAAAAGACAAAGAAGGCCGCCGGATTTTATTCCGGCGGCCTTCTTTGTGGCAGATCAAACAAGATGGCAGCCGAAGCATGACGTGCCTCCTGCTCAAAGCCATGCCTTACACCAACGGCAGCAGGGTTTCCAGGCCCATACCGCGGGAGCCTTTAATCAGGATTTGCCGGCCCGTGAGCGGGTGCGCTTCCAACCATTGGGCCGCTTCGGCTTTGGTGGGGAAGTGACGAAATTCGGGGCGCAGAGCGGCGTGCTGCATATCGGGGCCCACCAGCAGCACAGTGCCAAACTCTTGGGTGGCCAGCAGCTCGCCCAGGGCGCGGTGCTCGGCGGTGCTTTCGGTGCCCAGTTCAAACATGTCGCCCAGAATAACCACCTTTTCGGGGGTGTCGGGCCGGGCGCCGAAGCTAGCCAGGGCCACGGCCATCGACGACGGGTTAGCGTTATAAGCGTCCAGAATTACCTCGTTGCGGCCCGTCTGCACCAGCTGGGAACGGTTGTTGGTGGGCGCGTAGCCGGCCAGGGCGGCGGCTATGTCGGCCGCTGGTACCCCGAAATGCGCCCCCACGGCAGCGGCGGCGGCCAGGTTCAGGAAATTATAGCTACCCGTAATCTGGGCTTCTACCACCGTGCCATCGAAGAGGCGCAGCACCACGTTGGGCGCCGCTGCCAGCAGCTCGGCGGGATAGGTATCGGTAGTGCTGGGATAGGTGATGCGCTGCGGCACGGCGGCAGCCAGGGTCGGGAGCTGGGCATCGGCCGTATTCACGAAGGCCGTGCCGCCGGTAGCGGCCAGAAACCGCCACAGCTCACTTTTGCCCTTCGCAATGCCTTCCAGGCCGCCAAAGCCTTCCAGATGCGCCTTGCCAATGTTGGTAATAAGCCCGTGAGTGGGCTCGGCCAGCCGGCTCAGCAACTCGATTTCGCCCTGGTGGTTGGCTCCCATTTCTACGATGGCCAGCTCGTGCTGTCCTTCTCGGATGCTGAGCAGCGTGAGCGGCACGCCAATGTGGTTGTTGAGGTTGCCGCGCGTGTACTGCACAGCGTAGCGGCGGCTGAGTACGGCGTGTACCAGTTCCTTGGTCGTGGTTTTGCCGTTGGAGCCCGTGATGCCGATAACCGGAATGGCCAGCTGCTGCCGGTGGTAATGGGCCAGCTCCTGCAGCGCCAGCAGTGGGTCGGGGGCGTAGGTGTAGTGGTCGGGGGCTGAGGCGGCCAGCTCGGCGTCGTCCACCACGGCGTAGCGCGCGCCTTTGGCCAGGGCCTGGGCGGCGAAGTCGCGGCCCCGGAACGAAGGACCGTTCAGGGCGAAGAATAAAGTGCCCGCCTGGTCCTGCCGCGAGTCGGTGCTGACGGCCGTGCAGTGCTGAAACCGGGCGTAAAGAACCACTATATCTTCCATACTGTTTGTGCGTAACTTGGGGGGCTTTTGTTTTGCTCTAACGCTGTACTACTGATGCGACAACCGTTATTCTTCCTGCTTGTACTAGGTGCTTTTATTGGGTTGCCGCAGCGCGTTTCGGCCCAGACGCCCTTCGCGTTTGAATACCGGTCGGTGGCAAAAGTAGTACACGGCACCGACACGCTGCGCACGGCCTGGGTGGGCGGCCTCAACACGCCGCATTTCTCCAGCATCGACCTGAACGGCGATAACCAGCCCGACCTCTACCTGTTCGACCGTCAGACGCGCCGCTCCTACACCTACCTGAACGCGGCCAACCCCAGCGGCGGCCGGATGTGGCAATATGCCCCCGATTACCAGTCGCTGTTCCCGGCCGACCTCTCCAACTGGGTGCAGCTGCGCGACTACGACTGCGACGGACGCCCCGACATCTTCACGATGGGCCCCATCAGCGGCAGTATCAAGGTGTACCGCAACGTGGCAGGAGCCGGTGGTCGGCCAACGTTTCAGTTGGTCAGTGACGAGCTGAACTTCTTCGACCCCGGCCCCAATGGCGGTATGACCAACATTAGCACCGGCGGCTACAACACCCCGGCCATCGAGGATATCAACGGCGACGGGCGGCTCGATATCGTGACCTTCAACTACATCAACAGCACCACCGTCCATTCCTTTATCAACAGCAGCACCACGGCCTGCGGCGGGCTCGATTTTCGGCAGGACAGTCAGCGCTGGGGCGGCGTGAAAACCTGCTACACCAGTTGCTCGTCCTTCGTATTTGGTACCGAAGAGTGCCGTAGCAACAACGTGCTGAAGCCCAACCACACCAGCGGCAACAACCTACTGCCCATTGACTTGGACGGCGACGGCGACAAAGACCTGCTGACGGCCCGCGACAACTGCGCCGAACTGGTGCGCCTCACCAACGCCGGCACGCTGGCGGCGGCCCGCTTTACTTCTGCGGGCCAAACGGCCAGTTTTCCGCCCACTACGCCGGTGCGCCTGCCCAACTTTCCGGCTCCGTATTCTCTGGATGTAACGTTCGATGGCCGGCCCGACCTGGTGGTGACCCCCAACGTATTCGACCACCTCGATACGATTGATACCCACCAGACGGTGTGGCTGTATGAGAATACCAGCGCCACGGCTGCGCCCAACTACGCTTTCCGGCAAAACGACTTTCTGCAGCGCGACATGCTGGACGTGAGCGACAAAGCCGCCCCGGCTTTCGGCGACCTGACCGGCGACGGACTAAAGGATATGCTTATCGGGGGCGTGAGCCGAGCTACTACGGGGGGCTTTTACCGCGCCTCGCTGTGGCTGTACCAGAACGTGGGCACGGCTAGCAAGCCCGTGTATAAGCTCATTACCAACGACTACCTGGGGCTATCGGGCAAAAAGTACGGCTCGTTGCGCCCCGCGCTGGTCGATTTGAACCGCGACGGGGTGCTGGACTTAGCGTACTCGGCTTTTTCGCTGCGCAACAGCTCTTACAACTTCATTGCCTACGTGCTGAATACGGCCACCACTAGCCAGTCGGCCGCCTTCAATGTAGCTTCGCCCACGCTGCTGGAGAATATTCCGGGCCGGGTGTACGACACGCCCTGCTTCACCGATGTGGATGCGGACGGCTATGTGGATATGCTGCTGAGCACCAACACCAACTCCAGCGACTTTCCCGGCCAGGCCCTGCGCTACTACCGCAACAACGGCAGCCAGCCCCTTAGCCGCGCCTTTGTGCTGGTCAACAACGACTTCGGGCGCATTCGCACGCCTACCGATGAGCGGCCCAACAACCTGGCGACCACCGTGGCCGACTTCGATGGCGACACCCGCCCCGATCTGGTAACGATTGATGAGCTGGGCGTACTGCACTTCTATGCCGATTACCGCAGCCAAAGCAGCATTTTCCTTGACCGCAGCGACGTGCTCTTCAACCCCACGCTGGCCCGTCTCGAACCGCTGCAACTAGGCTCACGCATCGAAAACCTCTACACCCTGACGTCCAGTGACGTCAACAACGACGGTATTCCGGAGCTGTTTGTGGGCACCGAGGACGGGGGCGTGGTAGCCCTGGGGGGCCTGCGTCCAACGCTGGGTGCCAAAGCCGCGGCCCAGAAGCTGCCCTTGAGCGTGTATCCCAACCCGGCTACGACGACGGCCATCGTGGAAACGCCCCGGCCCACGCGCCTCGTAGTGCTCGACATGATGGGCCGCCGGGTCCGTGCCGAAGCTGCTCTGCGCCAGCGCCACACGCTCGATCTGCAGAACCTAGCCGCTGGTGTGTACCTGGTGCGGGCCGAGGCCGCCAACGGCGAAACCGGCGTGCAGCGCCTGGTGGTGCAGTAGCTCCAGCCACCGCACCTGACCACAAAAAAGCCTCCGGCGCACTGCCGGAGGCTTTTTTGTGGTTTAGACTCTATTCTATACCTGATGAGACAGGGCTGATACGACCGGTTCGTTGAGCGAGAAGGGGTCAGCATCGTTCAGGGCCGGGAACCGCTCCCGGAATGCTTCTAGGTCGGCGCGGCGCAGGGTGCGGGTGATGCTAGTTTCGTGGTTGCCGACTTCCACTAGGTACTCGCCGCGCATATCCAGCAGGGCCGAGTCGCCGGCGTAGGCCAGGCTGTTGCCATCGATGCCCACAATGTTGACGCCCACAGTGTAGGCCAGGTTTTCGATGGCGCGGGCCCGCAGCAGCGTAATCCAGGCGGTGCGGCGCGAGGCGGGCCAGTTGGCCATGTACAGCAGCAGGTCGTAGGGCTGGTTTACGGAGTTGCGGCTCCAGACCGGAAAGCGCAGGTCGTAGCACACCAGCGGGCAGATGCGCCAACCGTGCCATTCCTCAATCAGGCGCTCAGTGCCGGCCGTGTACACGTCTTTTTCGCCAGCCACCCCAAACAGGTGGCGCTTGTTGTAGTAACTAATGCTGCCATCGGGCCGCACCCATAGCAGGCGGTTGAAATACTGGTCCTGATCCTTGATGATGAGGCTGCCGGTTACTACTGCGTCGCGGGTGGCGGCCAGCTGCCGGAGCCAAGCCACCGTGGGGCCGTCCATGGTTTCGGCCAGGTTGGCGGCATCCATGCTAAAACCGGTGGTGAACATTTCCGGCAGCACAATCAGGTCGGTCGGAATGGAAATATCCTCGATGTGGCGGCCCAGCTCGGCCCAGTTGGCCGCCGGGTCGTGCCACTGCAGAGAAGATTGGACGAAAGAAACGGTCAGGTCAGACATTTGCAGATAGGTTTCAGGTAGGAAGGGCGAGAGAAGCGTACCGCCATTTTACAGAAAAAACCAAGACTTGTAGCGAGAATAATGCAAGATATTTTTCGATAGTTCCTACTGCGGAGCTGTCGGGGCTATTGAGCCATTAACGGGGCTGTTACTCTCTACACCGCCCGCAGCCGCTCGGCAGCCAGAGCCAGGGTTTCGTCGCGCTTGGCAAAGCAGAACCGGATCAGGCCCTGATCCAGCCCATCGTGATAAAAAGCCGACACTGGAATAACGGCCACGCCAAACTCGCGGGTGAGTCGGCGGGCAAAGTCCACGTCAGCTTCAGCCGAAATCTGGTCGTAGCGGGCCAGTTGGAAATAGGAGCCCGGCGCGGGCAGCAGCTCGAAGCGGGAGCCCTGCAATAAGCCGGCAAACAGGTCGCGCTTGTGCTGGTAGAAGTCGGGCAAAGTCTGATACTGCTCGGCGTCGGCTAGCACATCGGCCAGAGCGTGCTGGGCCGGCGTGCTCACGGCGAAGGTCAGGAATTGATGGACTCGTCGCACCTCGGCCGTGAGCAGCGGTGGGGCAATGCAGTAGCCCACTTTCCAGCCCGTGGCGTGGTAGGTTTTGCCAAACGACGAGAGTACGAAGCTGCGCTCGGCCAGCTCGGGCAGCTGCAGGGCGCTGGCGTGCTGCTGCCCATCAAACACCATGTGCTCATACACTTCGTCGCTGAGCACGAGCGTGGCCGTATTGGCTAGCAGCGCGGCCAGCGTGGCCAGGTCCTGGGCGGTGAGTACCGCACCCGACGGGTTGTGGGGCGTGTTGAGCATGATGAGCCGGGTGCGGGGCGAAAGCGCAGCCTTCACCAGGTCCCAGTCGGGGCTGAACTCGGGCACCCGCAGCGGCACGTACACCGGAATGCCGCCCTGGAGCCGGATGGCCGGCCCGTACAGGTCGTAGGCGGGCTCCAGCACCAGTACTTCGTCGCCGGGGCGCACCACGGCGGCCAGCACGGCATAGAGGGCTTCAGTAGCGCCGCTGGTAATGGTGATTTCGGTATCGGGGTTGGGCGCAGCCACGCCGTAGACGGCGGCCGTTTTCTGGCTGATGGCTTCGCGCAGACGGGGCAGGCCGGGCATGGGCGCGTACTGGTGGTGGCCCGGCGTGCGGGCGTGCCGGGCCAGGGCATCGGTGAGGGCCTGGGGTGGGTCGTAGTCGGGAAAGCCCTGGGCCAGATTGATAGCGCCGCACTCGGCCGCCAGCTGCGACATGACGGAAAAAATGCTGGTGCCTACATCAGGCAGCTTCGAGGTAAGGAGCGGTAAGGGCATAGGTAAGCATACTTGCGGGCAGCAAGAAACGAAGCCGTACCGGAATTGCTAGCGGCCAGCCGATTAAATTGAATAGATCTGCTCCTCAGAAGGGGCAGCGTCGAGCGAGTGGCCGGCCAGTGGGATATGGATGCGGAACGTGGAGCCCTGGCCCAGCTCACTCACCACCTCAACCCGCCCGCCGTAGCTCTGCACAATCCGGTTGACCAGGTACAAGCCCATACCAGAGCCGGAGACATGGTCGTGGAAGCGGCGAAATAGCTGAAACAGCTGGCCCCCAAACCGCTCCAGGTCGATGCCCAAGCCATTGTCGCGCACCCCGATAACGATGTGGCCGTCTTCCTGGCTGCTCCAGATGTGGATGCGGGGCGTGCGTTTGGGCGCGGCGTACTTCAGGGCGTTGCTGATGAGGTTATACAGTACGCTCTGCAGGTTGGGCCGCACGAAAACCACCAGTGGCGCGGCGGCAAAATCGGTGGTGACGATGGCGCGCACGTTGGCCAGCTGCTCGCCCATGCTGCTGAGCACTTCGCGCGTGAGGTTTTCGAGCAGCACCGGCTCGGTGGGCAGCTCGTGGCGCAGCTTCTGCACCTGCACCAGCTCCGAGAGGTTATAAATCGTGTCGTAGATCTGCTGCAGGGCGCGCTCAAACATGGTGATGAGCTTCATGGCGTCCGGGTCGCGGAAGTAAGCCGTGCGGGTCAGCTCCTCGAAGATGCCGGCCATGTTGTTGATGGGCTGCTTCAGGTCGTGAGAAGCGGTATACACGAAGCTGTCCAGGTCTTCGTTGATGCGGCGCAGCTCGTGGTTTTGCTGCTTGAGCTGCTGCTGCACCCGCTGGGCCTCCGTCACGTCGGTGTTGGTGCCAAACCAGCGCACGACTTCGCCCTGCTCGTTGAGGATAGGCTCGGCCCGCGACAAAAACCAGCGGTATTCGCCGTCCTGCCCACGCAGCGGAAAGGTGTAGGTCCAAGGCTGGCTGGCGGCCAGGGCAATGGCCCAGCTTTCCTGCACTCCCGCTATGTAATCGGGGTGCTGCATGGTGGTCCAGTCCCAGTCGGCCATGGCTGCCAGGGAGATGCCGGTGTACTCGTGCCAGCGCTGATTGTACCAGAAAATTCGGCCATCGGGGCCAGCCATCCAGGCCAGCTGGGGCATGGCGTCGGCCAGCAGGGTAAACTCTTTTTCGCGCTGGCGTACGGCCTCATCCAGGGCCTGGGCGCGGCGGCGCGTGAGCACCCGCTCAGTGGCTTCTACCGCGAATACCAGCAGGCCCTGGATGCGGCCAGTTTCGTCGAGTAGAGGCTGGTAGGTGAAATCGAGGTAATGGGTTTCGGGCTGGCCGGTTTGCTCATTCTCGATAAGCGTAAGCTGCTCGATGCCGTAGTGCGGCTGCCCGGTGGTATATACCTGGTCCATGATGGCTACAAACCCCTGGTCGGCGACTTCGGGAAAAGCCTCCGCAATTGGGCGGCCCGGCACCGCACGGCTGCCATAGAGACGCTGCATGCCTTCGTTTACGAAGCCAATAGTGTGGTCGGGACCGAGCAGGGTGGCAATATCGGCGGGCACCTGACCTAGAATGCGGTGCAGGAGCCGGTCTTTTTCCAGTAGCTGCTCGCGCAGCTGGCGGCCGTCGTGAATGTCGGTGTTGGAGCCTACCCACAGTAGAATAGCGCCTGTTTCATCCGTCACGGCCTCGGCGCGAGCCAAAAACCAACGGTAGTCGCCCTGGCGGTTGCGCCAGCGGTGCTCGGTTTCGAAGGGAGTACCCTGCCGGATTGCTTCCTGCCAGCGGGTTATGGTAATCGGCAGGTCGTCGGGGTGAATAAACCGCTCCCAGCCCCAGTCCTGGAGCTCAGCGAAGGTGCCGCCCGTGAAATCATACCAGCGCTGGTTGTAATACGTGACGCCGCCGCCGGGGTGTGAGGTCCAGGCCATCTGGGGCAGGGCTTCGAGCAGGCGACTGAAGCGCGCGTTGCTTTGCTGCAGTACCCGCTCGGCCTGGCGCTGCGTGGTCACGTCCTGCATGGCCCCCAGCAGGCGTACGGCCTGCCCGTCGGCCCCACGCACCACGTAGGCCCGGTCGACCACCTCGGCCCACGAGCCATCGGCGCGCTGAAAGCGGTATTGGTCGTTGATGACCGAAGCGGTACTGGCAAACACGGCCTCCCGGCCCGCTTCCACAGCGGCCCGGTCGTCGGGGTGGAGGTGTTCGAGCCACAGGGTCGAGTCGGCCGAAATTCCGCCCGGGTACCCAAACAGCGTGGTAAACATTTCGTTGCGCCACACCTGGCCGGTGCGCAGGTCGGCGTCCCAAATGGCGTCGTGCGTGGCCTGGGTCAGCAGGCTAAAGCTTTCCTGGCTGAAGCTGCCCTGGGCCTGCAGCGTAACCTGTTCCGTAACATCGAGCACGCGGCACACCAAGTGGCGCAGCTGCCCGGCCTGCACAATGGGCCGCAGCGTGGCCTGCCAGTAGCGGGTACTGATGGTACCATTGGCCCGGGGCAGGTCGTAGCGCTGAATGTCGAGCGTGCGTACAGTTTGGCGGGCCAGCACATCGAGCAGGGCCGCGCGCCACAGGCTGGCGGTGGCCTCGGGACCCGCAGCTGAGGCCGGCAAAATCGTGAGCAACTCCTGGCCTTCCAGCTCGGCCGCCGGCCGGCGCAACACGCGGCACATGGCTTCATTCACGGCCTCCACCACCAAGCCGGGGGAAAGCAGCAGATTGGGCGTAGGCAGGGAATCAAAAATGAGTTGAAAGTCAACGGCTTCGGCAGGCATAGCATCTCGCGAAAAAATGGCAGAAGATTTCTTCGGTCCGAGCAAGGCTGGGGAAGCAACCGGAACAAATATAACCTGGCCGGCACGCAACCCGGCGCACCGGCCCTGAATAAAACGAATAACAGGCGGCGCGTGCGGCGATCCGGTCCGCGTTGTCACAAAGGGCCAGCGAAATATTTTTTTGTAACGGACCCTGTCACAAAAATTAGCAGACAAAAAAAGTGTGACAAGCTCTGTCACACTTTTTTTAAACGGTTCTACACTGTGACGCGGCTTCAGCCTAGCTCAGCATGACCAACGTTCTGTTGCCAACAACATCAGCCTGCGAGATGCTTCAGCGGTGTCTCAGTAGAGTAGGCTCAACACACTATTCGGTGGTGATTTTGTCCTTAAAGGCTTTGCGGAACTTCTCGATTTTGGGCGTCGATACCGACTGGATGTAGGGGTTTTCGGGGTGGAGACGGTAGTAGCCCTGGTGGTAGTCTTCGGCGGGCCAGAACTTCTGGAAGGGTACCACCTGCGTCACGATGGGGGCGGAGTAGTGCTTGGAGGCATCCACCTTTTTGATGGTGGCCTCAATCAGCTGCTTTTCCTGGGGCGTGCGGTAAAAAGCTACCGACCGGTACTGGGTACCGGCGTCGGGGCCCTGGCGGTTGAGCGTGGTTGGGTCGTGGCCGGCCAGAAAAAACACGTCGAGCAGCGTCTGGTAGCTGATTTGCTTGGGGTCGTAGTATACCTCAATGGCTTCAGCATGGCCGGTACGGCCGCTGCCTACCTGCTCGTAGGTGGGGTTCTTTTCCAGCCCGCCGGCGTAGCCCGACACGACCTGCTTCACGCCGCGCAGCTCTTCGAATATTTCTTCGGTACACCAGAAGCAGCCGCCGGCGAAGGTGGCCACGGCCAGACCTTTGAGGTTGGTGGGCGCCGCGCCGGTCGTAGGGCGGCGGAAAGTTTGGGCATCGGTGTGGTTTTGCGAGCAGGCGGCTATCAGCAGCACCAGACCCAGCAGGAGCGGTTTTAGTTGGTTCATCACGGGGGTATCTACGAAAACAGGATTGGTTTGGACGTGGAGCTGGCGGTTGGATTTTGGTAATCCTGGCCGGGTCAGCGGTAGCCGTTTATTCTCCCGGCAAGTGTCAGCTTTGCCGTTAAATTTGTCAGACCCGCTGGCCTGGCTTTTTGTTCCGGCGCCGGTAGTTAAACCCTGCCTTTTATCCGGTGCGCCGCCCCACCTGTGCGCCTATTCCCACCGTGTGCATGTCCAAGCTTTTCCTGTCTACTCTGTGTGCCGTGCTGAGCTTTGTGCCAGCCCTGGCCCAGCCTACGCTGCCGGTGCTGCCTCAGAACCCGGCGTCGCTGCCCTGGTACCAGGTGCGCACGCCCCACTTTCAGGTGCTTTTTCCCGAAGGCTTTGCCCCGCAGGCCCAGCGCACGGCCCTGCGGCTGGAGCAGGTGTACGGGCCGGTGAGTGCCTCGCTGGAAAAGGAGCCCCGGCCGGTGTCGGTGGTGCTCCAGAACCAGACTATGGTAAGCAACGGCTTCGTGACCATCATTCCGCGCCACTCCGAATTTTTCACCACCGCGCCCCAAGACCCATTTCTGACCGGCACTCTCGACTGGCTCGACCAGCTGTCCATTCACGAGTTCCGGCACGTGGTGCAGTACGAGAAAGGCCAGCAGGGCATCGGGCGGCTGGCCTACTCGCTCTTCGGCTACGGCGGGCTGGGCGTGGTCACGCTCGGCATTCCCGACTGGTTCTGGGAGGGCGACGCAGTAGGCACCGAAACCCTGCTCACGCGCAGCGGCCGGGGCCGGATTCCGTATTTCAACGTCGGGCTGCGGGCTAATTTGCTGGCCGGGCGGCGCTACGGCTACAGCAAGGCGGTGGCCGGCTCTTACCGCGACAATGTGCCCAACCACTACGTGCTGGGCTATTTCCTGACTACCAACTACAAGCGCACCAACGGCCCCAACGCCTGGAGCGACGTGCTGAACCGCTACTACCGGTTTCCGGTGTACCCGTTCTCGTTTTCCCGCAGCCTGAAGCTCGCCTCGGGCACCGGCCTGCGCCCCGACGACCTCTACCAGCGCACCATGCAGCAGCTCGACTCGACGTGGCGCGCCGAGCAGCAGCGCCTCACCCTAACCGAGGCCACGACGTTTGCGGTGAAAGCCGAGCCGAAGGTCTTCACCGAATACCAGTATCCGCAATACGTAACCGACAGCACCGTGCTGGCCGTGAAAGCCGGGCTGGGCGACATTTCGCAGCTGGTGCTGCTGCGGCGCAACGGGGCCGAGCAGCGGGTATTCGTGCAGGGGTTGGTTAATAACCCCGAGATGCTGTCGGTGGGCGGGGGCAAGGCATGCTGGCCCGAATTTCGGCCCGATGTACGCTGGGGGCAGCGCGTTTATTCTGACATCAAGGTGCTTGACTTAACTAGTGGGCAGCTAACCAAACTCACCACCAAGCAGCGCTACACCGCCGCCGCGCTGTCGCCGGATGGCAATTCTATTATTGCCGTGCGGGCCGAGTCCGATTACCAGAACCAGTTGGTGGTGCTCGATGCGCGCACCGGCCAGGAAAAGCGGGTGCTGCCCAACCCCACCAACGCCTTTTACCTGCAGCCCCGCTGGCGCGCCGACAACCGCGCCGTGGTGGTCGTGAAGCTCGTGCCCGGCGGCAAAACCATCGAGAGCATCGACACCGAAAGCGGGCAGCACCAACTGCTCGTGCCCGTGAGCAACACCAACCTGAGCCACCCCCAGCCCTGGGGCGACTATGTGTTCTACAACTCCCCGCAGTCGGGCATCGACAACGTGTATGCCGTGGACGTGCGCTCAGGGCAGATTCGGCAGGTTACGTCGCGGCCGTTGGGGGCCTACCACGCCGCCGTGGCCCCCGGCGGGCAGCACCTGGCGTTCCACGATTTCCGGGCCGAGGGCACGCGGGTAGCCGAAATGCCGCTGCAGCCCGAAACGTGGCCGGTAGTAACCCCCGCCGCACCACCCGCCGCCTACACCGACCCACTGCTGACTCGGGAGCCGGGCGTGGCCACGGTAGGCGCGGTGCTGCCCGACTCGGCCGCGCCGGCCGCCACGCCGCTGGCCTTGGCGCGCTACCACCGGCTCAGCCACGCCTTCAATGCCTTTAGCTGGGGTCTGGTGCAGGCGCCCACGGGGCAGGGCCTCAGCGTAGGCATTCGTTCCCAGGATATTCTCAATACCACCCAGGCCGTGCTGGGCGTGGGCTACGACCAGACTGAGCGCACCGCCAACGTCTCGGCCGACATCAGCTACCAGGGCCTATTCCCAATTCTGGATCTGGGCTTCCAGCGCGGCGGCCGCAATGTAGCCGTGCACTTCGACCAAAAACGGCCACTTGACAGTCTGCGCTCCGACCGGTGGACTTACAACCGCGTCACCATTGGCGGGCGGCTGCCTTTCAACCTGACGCGCTCCAAGTACCAGCAGTTTCTTACGCTGGGCGCTTACTACAGCGGCGAGCAGGTGCAGGGCTACGATTTGCCGGGGCGCTATTCCTTTACCGAGGTGGGCGGCAGCACCGGCCTGCACGTACTCAACTACACGCTGGCCTACTCCCGCACCCTTAAGCAGAGCAAGCGCGACGTGGCTCCGCGCTGGGGCCAGGCCCTCACGGCTTCGTGGCGCAACACGCCGTTTGGCGCGGGGCTGCAGGCCCGGCAGTGGGCCGCGTTTGGCAGCCTGTATCTGCCCGGCATCGGCAAGCACCACTCCTTGCGGCTGCGGGCCGGCTACCAGCGGCAGGAACTGCTGCAAGATGCCCAGCAGTACCGGTTTGGCGCGGCGGTGTTTTACCCACGGGGTGAAGGCTACGTGAGCTTCCGGGAGTTGCAGGTGGGCAGCGTGGAATACCGCCTGCCGCTGGCCGATACGCACTGGGAGCTGGGTCGCCTGCTCTACGTGCAGCGCATTAAAGCCATGGGCTTTTTCGACGCGGCGCAGGGCACCAACACCACCAGTCGCAACTTCCAGACGGCTGGCCTCGACGTGTCGTTCGTGTTCAATCCGCTGCGGCTGCGCACCTCGCTCGAAGCTGGCGTGCGTACCATCTACAACCTGCGCACCGGCCTTTGGGAAGTGCAGCCGTTGGTGCTGAACATCGGGTTTTAGGGAGGGCAGGAAAACAGAACGTCATGCTCAGTGAAGCCGAAGCATCTCGCGTGCTGACGTTGTTTGGTCTGTCATCCTGAGCTTGCGAAGGACCTTCCTCGCCTGAGTGGAAAGCACTATTCAACGTGCAAAAGCCCTTTACTGCTGCGGTAGTAAAGGGCTTTTTCATATTGTTATAAACGGCGGTGAGGTGAGTCAGGAAAGCCCTTCACTCTGCTTTGCGGCGTTCAGGATGACAGACGAAACAGGAGAAATCTTCGCGCCGGGAAATCCAGTGGGGAAAGAGGCTGCGTAAGTGCCCACAGTTCCGACCCCCCCAACCTTTTTCTGCAAAGAAGTACCATGAAAAAAAATCTGTTTTCCCTCGCCGTAGTGGCCCTGTTGGGCGTTGCTAGCACGCAGTCGGCTTCGGCCCAGGCCAAGATGACGCCCGCCGGCACCGTGATGGTAGGTGGTGAAGCCATGTATGCCAACAAAGATATTGTGGCCAACGCGGTAAACTCGAAAGACCACGAAACGCTGGTAGCCGCCGTGAAGGCCGCCGGCTTGGTAGAGACACTGCAGGGCAAAGGTCCCTTCACCGTATTTGCCCCCACCGATGCCGCCTTCAGCGCCCTGCCCGCCGGCACCGTGGAAACCCTGGTGAAGCCCGAAAACAAGGCCACGCTTACCAAAATCCTGACCTACCACGTAGTAGCAGGCAACATGACGGCCGATAAAATCATGGCCGCCATCAAAGCCGGCAAAGGCTCGGCTACGCTCAAAACCGTGAGCGGCGGTACCCTGTACGCCACCATGAACGGCCCGAAAAACGTAGTCCTGACCGACGAAAAAGGCAATGTATCCTGCATTTCGACCTACGACGTAATTCAGAGCAATGGCGTGATTCACGTCATCGACAAAGTGCTGATGCCCAAATAAGCTTTCGTAGAATTTCTGCTCTACAGTACACGCTTACATAGATTTCCTCTCTAAAAAAGCCCGGCTCTTTGAGTCGGGCTTTTTTTATGGTCCACCGGCCAGCTGCTAGGGTAGTTCCAGGCGCACGTCGCCGTGCACCGGGTAGCCAGTGCAGGTAAGCACCAGGCCGCGGGCCGTTTCCCGGTCGGTCAGCACTTCGTTGGTGGCCATCCAGACGGTGCCGGCGGTGCAGCGGGCGGCGCAGTTGCCGCACTGTCCGGCCTCGCAGCTGTAGGGCAGTACCAGTCCCCGGGCTTTGGCCGCCTGCAATATGGTTTGCGGATACTGCACCCGGAAACGGTGCTCGGTGCCGCGCAGCCGGATACATACCTCGTGGGTCTCGGTATCGGGCGGCACGCTGTGGGGCACGGTGGCCGTGGCCGTATGGAACAGCTCGCGCCGGATGTGGCTGAGCGGCAGCCCGGCTTCGTGCAGACCGTAGGTACCCATGCGCATAAAGTTGAGCGGCCCGCAGAGGTAGGCCAGCGTCTGGGCGGGCGGCGTGGGCGCATACTTGGCCACCAGTGCTTCGAGCAGCTCCTTGTGCAGGTGGGCCCGCGCCAGGTTCGGGTCGGTGCTGAAAATAAGCTCCAGGTGCAGCTGCTGCGGGTGCTGCTGGGCCAGCTGCTCCAGATTTTCCCCGAAGATAGTAGTGGCCGGACTACGGTTGCTGTAAATAAGCAATACCCGCAGTGCTGGATGCTGGTGGAGCACGGTTTTGAGCAGTGAAAACAGGGGCGTAATGCCACTGCCCGCCGCCAGCAGAATCAGCTGCTGGTAGTCGTTCAGGTTGTCGGGTAGCGTGAAAAAGCCGGCGGCTCCGAGCGTGTGCAGGGTTTCGCCCACCCGGGCCTGGTCGATGAGGTAGCGCGAAAACAGACCGTTATCGACACGCTTGACGGTGATGGTCAGCAACTCGTCGAGAGCCGGCGCGGAGCTGATGGAGTAGGAGCGCCGGATTTCCCGGCCCTGCTGGGTGTGTACCAGCGTCAGGTACTGGCCCGGCTGGTAGCTGATGAACTGGCCGGCAGCTGGCTCCAGCACGAAGCTCTTCGTGTCGGGCGCTTCGTCCCGGATGGCGCGAATGGTGAGGGGAATATAGCTGGAAGACATGCGGACAAGCGGCAAAAAAATACGGTCGGGACGCAGATGCCCCGACCGTATGGTACGAACTATTCCGGTACGCCGGGCGGCAGCGGCTTACCCAGCCGTTGGTAGTTTGTTCAGCTCTTTGGTGATGTAGTCCAGCTCCTCACTGGAAAGCTTCACGTCCATGGCTTTAGCGTTTTGGGTGGCCTGTTCGGCGTTGCGGGCGCCTACCAGGGCCACCGTAATACCGGGCTGGGCCAGCGTCCAGCGCAGCACTACCTGCGAGAGGCTGACATTCTTGCTTTCAGCCAGGGGCCGAATCTGGTCCAGGAAGGCATTGACGCGCGTCACAAACTCGGGCTTGAACAGCGGATGAGTAGCGCGCAAGTCGCTGGCGTCGAAGTGCTGGCCGGGCTTGATTTTACCGGTCAGTAGCCCCAGTTGCAGCGGGCTATAGGCCAGAATAGCTTTGTTGTGCTCCAGGCAGTAGGGCACCACGTCCTTTTCAATGTTGCGCCGCACCATGCTGTAGGGCACCTGGTTGGAAGCCAGCGGCACGGTTTTTTCGGCTTCGGCCATCTGCGCGGCTGAGTAGTTGCTCACGCCCACGGCCCGCACTTTGCCCTGCTGCACCAGCTTGGCCACGGCTTCCATTGTCGCGTCGATGGGCGTCGTCACATCGGGCCAATGAATCTGATAGAGGTCGATGTAGTCGGTACCCAGGCGGCGCAGGCTGTCCTCGCACTCCCGAATGATGCTTTCTGGCGCGGCGTATTTATACACGTCCAGGTCGTGGCCGCTGTTGTCCTTGGTCTTGAAGCCGAAGTCGCCCTGGGGCGTGGGCAAGTCCCAGCGCATGCCAAACTTGGTGAGCACCTGCACCTTGTCGCGCGGCAGGCCCTTGATGGCCTGGCCCACGATTTCCTCGCTCAGGCCCATGCCGTAAATCGGGGCCGTGTCGATGGAGGTGACGCCCAAATCGTAGGCGGCCCGAATGGCGCCTACGGCGTCGTTCTGCTCGGTACCGCCCCACATCCAGCCGCCCGCCGCCCAGCTGCCAAACGTAATAACCGAGGCGCGCACGCCCGAATTGCCCAATTCCTTGTATTCCATAGTCCTATTGTGAGTGGCTGTTATGAATGCTTGATACAAGCCAGTTTACCGACCGGCCCATAGCCTGCTAAACCGGCCGGCCGCGCCGAAGGTTGTGGTCCAGCTCGCCCCGGCCCATCTGATTTCTGTTGTCAGGGGGCGGAAATAATCCGGTAATCAGCCTGATTATCTTAGTTTTGTAGCCGGATGATCGGCGGGGGCCAGCTCCTGGTTTACTCTTTTTTAGCCTGGCATATGGCGTTGCGCATTCTTCAGGAGCTACCATACCTTACTATCTACTACGACTACAACAACGAGTGGCTTTACGCTTTCTGGTACGGGGCCATTGGCTTTGAGCAGGCTCTGGAAGGCGGCGAGGCAGTGTTGCGCTCGGTGCAGACGGAGAAATGCCATAAGTTGCTCAACGACAACTCGGAGGTGACGGATATGTGGCTCGAAACCCCGGAATGGCGCGAGATGAACATGTTTCCGCGCCTGCACGCGGCCGGATTGCGTTACGTAGCCTGGGTGTATTCGGCCAATTTGTACAGCCGCTTTTCCGCCGACCGGGCCCTCGCAGCCCTAGCTCAGCCCGTGGCCCTCGCCTTCGAAGACTTGGACATGGCTAAAAACTGGCTGCGCGTGGTATAGCAGTACCTAGGGCCGATAAGGAAACGTGCGGGCCGAATTGCGCACCAGCACCCGGGCCAGCGTGGCGGGGCTGGGGCTCAGGTCGCCAATGAGCTGGTGGTCGAATTTCCAGACCAGCTCCCCGCTCTGGCAGTCGTGAATCGTGACGTTGGTCAGCACTTCGCTGGGGGCCAGGCCGCCCGTGTCGGTGAGCACCAGCAAGGCCACGGCCAGCCCATTAGGCAGAGGCTGAAACAGCGAGGTTTCGCCCGACAGAATAGCATCGACGCCCAGGGCCGCCTGCAGCTCGGCCATGCTGTGGTCGTTGAGGTTGTCGTATGTAATACCGGCCCGCTCCAGGCGGCTGTTGGTTTCGGCTACGTTCTGAAACTGCACCGAATACGGGTGCTTGGCCTGCCGCTCGGCCAGCTGTTTTAGCAGTTCCTGCTGCAACTGGTACGCTACCAGCCGGCGCTGCTCCTGCTGCTTTTCGGGGTCCGGGGCGGCGGCAATGTCCTGTAGCCGGATTCGGGCCAGCTGCACGTCGAAGGGCAGAATGGCCACCAGCCGGTGCCGGGTCAGGGCCTGGGGCACTATTTCGCGGGTGCTGTATACGCGCTGGCTGCACGAGGCCAACAGGCCCAGCAGGAGCAAAGGAAGTAGATAACGCCGCATAGTAAGCCGCATAAGAAGTAGGGTAGAGAAGGATAAACTCCCTGGGCAAATATCCGAATTTGCCGCCAGCCGGCCCAGGGCTCCGCGGGTTATTCCAGGTCTTTGGGGGCCCGGAAGGGGTGTCCGCCCGTGGCCAGTTGCCGCAGTACCTGCATGGTGCGGTTGAGGCGGGTTTCGGGGCGCTTGGCGCTGTTGACGTGGTAGGCAATGGCCCGCTTCACGCCCCCAGTCAGCTGCTCGAAGCCGGCGGCAGCCTCGGGCCATTCGGCCAGGCCCTCGGCCAGCTCGGCGGGCAGGTCTACGGCGTCGGGCGTCGGGTCGGGGGTTAGGGTCACGGTCAGCTGCTGGCCCAGTTGGATGCCGGCCGCCTTGCAGGTTTCCTTGTTCACCATTAAGTACCGCTCGCCCGTACTCAGGGGCAGTAGGCCCAGCCGTATCGGGTAGGTGTTGAGGGTGCCTACTACGCGCCGCGTCGCTTTGCCGCCCAGCGCCTCTACTACTTCCAGGGGCACTATCACTACCTGGGTGGGCATAAAACTGGGGCCGCCGGGCTCAAGCAGGGCGGTGAAGGTGAGACTGGGAGCAGCAGACATGGGAGCGTACATTAAAGCCGGACCAAACAGGAGCTACCGCAAGATAGCGTAGCACCGCGTCTGGGGCCAACTACATGCGCCGGAACTCCGGCGGCCGGCCGCATTGTTGTCCTGGATTGGAGCTAGCCCGCCCAAACATTCCGGCCGGCTCCGGCTTATTACGCCTGTCAAATCCCTGAAGCAATGAAAATAGAAATCTGGTCTGATATCATGTGCCCGTTTTGCTACGTGGGCAAACGGCGCCTGGAAACCGCTCTGGCGCAGTTTCCGCACCGCGACACGCTCGACATCGTGTGGCGCAGCTTCGAGCTGGACCCCACCATGCACACCAAGCCCGGTCAAAGCATTCATGAGCTGCTGGCCGAGCGCAAGGGCGTATCGGTGGCCCAGGGCCGCCAGATGAACGAGCACATGGCCCAGATTGCCCGCGAAGTTGGCCTCGACTTCGACTTCGAGCACATGGTGCCGGTCAATACCTTCCTGGCCCACCGCTTCCTACACTTGGCCGCCAAACACGGTAAGCAGAACGAAGCTAAGGAGCGGGTGCTGGCCGCCTACTTCACCCAGGGCCGCAACGTAGCCGACCTCGATACGCTAACCGAGCTGGGCACCGAGCTGGGACTCGACGCAACCGAAGTACGCACAGCCCTGGCGTCGGAGGCTTATGCCGAGGAAGTACGCCACGATGAGTACCAGGCCCGCCAGATCGGGGTGCGGGGCGTGCCCTATTTCGTCTTCGACGATAAGTACGCCGTATCCGGGGCCCAGCCCAGTGAGCTGTTTCTGGAAGTGCTGGAAAAAGTGTGGGAAGAAAAGCACCCCGCGCCCGTAGTGCTGGCTTCCGGCGGCGCCTGCGGCCTCGACGGCTCCGACTGCTAACGTCGGCTAGCTTCTTACGCCTGCCCACGGCCCCTTCCCCAGAAGGGGCCGTGTTGTTTTCGGCCCGTTGCGGTTCCACACCGCAACCGCGCGGTTTCACATCGGAAAGTCGCGGGTTTACACCGCAGTTTTGCGGTTTTGCACCGCGAAGTCGCGGTTCCGCACCGCAGTTTTGCGGTTTTATACCGGAAGCTTGTGGTTCTACACCGCGAAGTTGCGGTTTTGCACCGCGGCTGCGCGGTGTAGAACCGCAACTTCGCGGTGTAGAACCGGGCGGCGGCATTTGGGTTAGGCGCTGAGCAGGCCCCGGCGGAGGAGCTCAGCGCGCAGCTGCTCGGCCGACTGGAAATGCACCGTTTGCATGCCCACGGCCTGCGCCGCCAGAATGTTCCGCTCGTTGTCGTCGATGAACAGAGCCTGGCCGGGCTCGATGCTGTAGCGGGTAAAGAGCGTGTGGTAGAAGTCGGGGAAGGGCTTGCGCGACTTCTCCGTGCCCGACACCACGATGCCTTCAAACCAGTGCAGAAACTCGAACTGCTGCAAAGCCACCGGAAACGTTTCTTCCGACCAGTTGGTGAGGGCATAAAGGTGGTAGCGGCCACTGGCGCGCAGCTCAGTCAGCACCTCCACGGTACCCTGAATAGCGCCGCCCAGCATTTCGGGCCACCGGCCGTAGAAGTGCTCAATCAGCTCCCGGTGCTCGGGGTGCTGCTGCACCAGTAGGGCCGTGCCCTCAGCAATGGTGCGGCCCGCGTCCTGCTCCTCGTTCCAGTCGGGCGTGGTGATGGTGCTCAGGAAGCGGTTCATTTCCTGCTCATCCGGAATCAGCTTCTGGTAAAGGTAGCGCGGGTTCCAGTCGATAAGCACGCCGCCGAGGTCGAAAACGATGGTGGTAATAGGGGAGGAGTTCATCAGCAAATCACAGGGTTTAGCGGCTGCAGCCCACTGGGGCGCCGCCGAAAGCTTTATATTTGGAGTGAGGCGCGGCACATTAGCCGGCCATAGTACACCGTTTATTCTCTTTTTCCATTCCGGGTTTTATGTCCTTGAATATCCCCCGCATTTTTGTTGCCAGCCTGCTGCTGGCCCCCACATTAGTATTTGGCCAGGCCACCAAGCAGGTCACCCGCACCAGCCAGTCGCCTATCAGCAAGGAAGTATACTCCGTGCTCAAGGCCGACAAAGCCGTGAAGCACGGCACCTACACGCTCTACAAGGGGCAGCAAAATAAGCTGGCCACGCAAGGGCATTTCAGCAACGGCCGCAAAGATAGTACCTGGACCACCTACGGCTGGGACGGCCGCACGGTAGTGGCCAAAGGAGCTTATCAGAACGACCAGCCGGCCGGCATCTGGGAGTTCTTTACCAGCAAAGGCGAGCTGGAGCAGAAATACGACTACGACCAGCGGCAGATGCTGTTTGTGCGGCCCGGCAAGAACAAGAGTATGTCGGTAACGCTGCTGGCGCCCACCGCCACGGGCCAGACCTCGCCCGACGTGGCTCCGGTATACATCGGCGGCACCTCGGCTATTACCAACAATATGCTTATGATGCGCTATCCGGTGGAGGCTATCCGGGGTGGCGTGAGCGGTACGGTGCAGGTAGCTTTCAGCATCGGCAAAGACGGTACTGCCTCCAACCACCGCGTTACGCAGGGCATTGGCAGCGGCTGCGACGAAGAAGCCCTGCGCGTGGTCCAAAGCCTGTCCAACGGCTGGATTCCGGCCCAGGTAGCCGGGCAGCCGGTGGCCGTCGAGTGCGAGCTACCCATCAAATTCGGCTTGCAGAAGCCCGTTGTTACGCCCATTAGGTAGCAACGCTGATTAGGCCGCTGTTAGCGCCGAAAGTTTTAATTTGAGCCGATCCGAGGGCTGTTTGCAAAGCACCCTGCGGCGGCGAAGTCATTAACTCTCCAGGTATTCCCAACTTATTCCCAACTATATGTTCCAATCCTCAACTACCTGCTCTATCTCCCGCCTCCTCGTGCTGCCCTTGCTGGCGCTGCCCCTGCTCGGCTTCGGGCAGGGAACCCGGAAAATCACCGTTAGCCACCATGGCCCGGATTCTAAGGAGGTGTACTACACACTGAAGTCTGACGCCAAGGTGCGGCACGGCAGCTACGAGCTCTACGGTGGGCGTCGGCGCCAGCTGGCTACTACGGGCTATTACACCAATGGCCAGAAAGACAGCATCTGGACCAGCTACGGCGAAGACGGGAAGACCGTGCTGGCCCGCGGCGCCTACCGCCACGACCAGCGCGTGGGAGTATGGGAAGTGTATAATTACAAAGGCGAGCCAGTAGAAAAGTACGACTTCACCAACCGGATTCTCGTCTTTTCGCAGCTCGCCCCACCCGTCGGCTCCGAATCGTATAAAGTAATCCTGCACGAGCCCACTGCTGACGGCCAAACCAAACCCGAGCTGGAGCCGCTCTATATCGGCGGTGCCAATGCGCTGTTCAGCCACTTGGCGGCTATTCGGTTTCCTGCGGCGGCTATCCGTAGCCGCGTCAGAGGTAAGGTCTGGATTGGCTTTACCATTGATGCCGACGGCAATGCCTCCAGCTACCGGGTAGTGCAGGGCATCGGCAGCGGCTGCGACGAAGAGGCCTTGCGCGTGGTAAAGAGCATTCCCAGCAACTGGCTGCCGGCGCAGGTTGCCGGCCGGCCCGTCACCGTCGATTTTGCCATGCCCGTTACCTTTGCCGTGATGTAGTAGCCACTAGGCACAAAAAAGCCTGCTCCGGGTTGGGGCAGGCTTTTTTGTGCCTAGTGGCTTACATGCCGTTATTTCTTCACCGCGGCGGCCGGCCGGGCTTTGTCCACGGCCTTCATCACCCGAAACAGGTTGCCGCTCCAGATCTTAAAGATGTCCTTTTCCGAGTAGCCGCGCTTTACCAGCTCCAGGGTCAGGTTCGAAAACTCACCCGCGTCGCCCAGGCCCGTCAGGCGCGTGCCGCCGTCGAAGTCGGAGCCGATGCCCACGTGGTCGATGCCGGCTACTTTCACGATGTGGTCAATCTGGTTTACCGCGTCCTGCACCGTGGCCAGGGCCACCGGAAACTGCTTGTCGAGCTGGTCAATATCGGCCAGGGCCTGCTGTTGCTCGGTGGCCGGCAGGCCATACACGTTCAGGAAGTTCTTGATTTTCCACTTCGCGAAAAACGCCTGCTCGGCGGCCAGCCGCTCGGGCGTTTTGGCCTCCGTTTTCACGTAGGGGCTATATAGGTTCACCTGCACCACGCCGCCGTTGCGGGCCAGAGCCTTCAGCATCTCGTCGCTCAGGTTGCGGGGCGAGTCGCCGAGGGCCCGGCTGCCGGAATGGGAGGCAATAACGGGCGCTTTGCTCAGGCGCAGCACGTCGTAAAAGGTCGAGTCGGAGGCGTGCGACACGTCGACCATCATGCCCAGGCGGTTCATTTCCGTTACGGCCTGCTTGCCAAAGGCGCTCAGTCCCTGGTGTTCGGGGCCGTTGGGGTCGGTGGCCGAGTCGCAGAGGTCGTTGTTGGAGGAGTGGCACAGGGTGATGTAGCGCACGCCCAGGTCATAAAATGACTTAATCAACCCCAATTCCTGGCCGAGCGGGTAGCCGTTTTCCATCCCGATAAACACCGCCCGCTTGCCCACGCGCCGAATCTGCAGGGCCTGCTCCTCGGTGGTAGCCAAATCCAGCTTGGTGGAGTGAGCCTGAATGGTGGAGCGAATGGCGTTGAAAATCGTCAGGGCTTCTTGCTTGGCGGCAGCATTGCCGCCCGGCGTGCGGGGGCCCTGGCCCATATACACCGCCCAGAAAGCGCCGTCGAGGCCGCCGCGCTGCATTTTGGGCAAATCCACCTGCGCTTCCTTCGGGTCGTGGTCCTGGCTGATGTCGAAGCCCGGCTTCATCAGGTTGATGGGCGTGTCCTCGTGCGAGTCCAGTACAAAGGCCTGGTTGTGAATATAGTTAGCCTTGGTTTCTAGTGTCGACTCCGCTTTCTGGGCGCTGGCGGCGGCCGGGCTCAGCAGTGCCAGCAGAATCGGCAGCAGGCGCAGGGTAGAATTTTGCATAAAATCAGGGAGTAGAATATTGATGCCGCCCAAAATTACTCAATACCCCGCAGCTTATCACGGCAATGGCTATGGATGTCGAAGTTATTATTTAGGCAATAGACTGTTATTCAGTGTAGTATATGTCGAAAATAATTCGGCATGACGACTACTTTGTATTCGATTGGGTGAGTCGTAAAACGGCCTTACGTAAGATGTTTAATGTACGGTGTAACTTTTCTAAGATGACAAAGGGGCGTTTGGTAAGTGGCAGAAGCTGGTGCTCCGGTAGCTCTCAAAAGCCGGGCTGATCAGCCTGAACGGTAAGCTGAACTATAACTTTTTCGCGGTGGCCTATCTATTGTGCGTAGCTTTGTAGCCTTTGCTTACCGCTTTTTAGCACTATTAATGAAAAAATCAGTACTCTTTATCGGCCTGCTATTCAGCAGCAGCGCAGCCTTTGCGCAGGCCAATTTCCGCCCCGGCTATATCTTGCCCCTCACCGGCGACACGGTGCGCGGCAGCATCGACTACCAAGGCGAGTTACGCAACAGCCTGCTCTGTCGGTTCCGGCCCACGGCTGAGGCGGCCGTTGTTGAGTACCAGCCCGCTCAGCTGCGGGGCTACGGCTTCAGCACGGGCCGCGACCTGCAGAGCCGGCAGCTGCCGGGCACAGCTGCTAAGCAAGCTTTTCTGCAGACGCTGGTGCTCGGCAAGGCCTCGCTCTACCACTCCATTAACGACAAGGACAAAGACCTGTATTACGCCGGCGCGGGCACTACGGGCCCACTGGAAGCCCTCATTCAGCAGGACAGCACGCAGTCGGGCAACGATGCGCAGCGCTACACCACGCTGCAGCAGGTGCGCACGTATCCGTTTCGCAACGTGCTGTGGAAGCTCATGGCCGATTGTCCGTCAGTGCAGGCCAAACTGGTGCGGCTGGAGCTGAAAGAAGCTGCTTTGATCAAGACGTTTGAAGCCTACAATGCCTGCGGGGCCGATGGCAAGCCGCAGTACGTAGTAAAGAAGCAAACGTCGAAGCTGCGCTTTGCGGCGCTGGGCGGGATGCAGCAGTCGTCTTTAACCTACGTCAATAAAGGTGACCACCAGGTAAAGTCGTCCCTGCAACCCGTGCTTGGAATAGGGCTGGCGCTGCAGCCCGGCCGTTTCAATCCCCGGCTTTCGCTGCAGGTGCAGGCGTTGTACCTGCAGCAGACGTTCAATGACAAAATTCAGACCCTCGGCGACGGGCTGTATGCCAACGAATATGTGACGCGGGAAATAAACGTCAGCATCACTTCGGTGCGGGTACCCGCAATGCTGCGCTACACCTTCCTGACGACCGGCATTCAGCCTTATCTGCAGGGCGGCGGGGCTTTTTCTATCAATGTGAATGGTGAGGGTACGCGCCGCACAACCGGCTCCCGCTTCAACGTGGATGAGACGCAGAAAGTGGAATTGCGCCCAACAAATATGTCGGTACTGGCGGGTGTGGGGGTGGCCAAGGATATGGGCCCCGGCCGCCTGTCTCTCGAAGTGCGCGTCGATTTCCTGGACGGCACCTCTTCCGTGGCTTCGGGCGAAAACCGGCTGTCGGGTTCCCGCAACATAGCCTTGCTGGCGGGCTACACCTTCGGCCGGTAGCCTACCCCAAAGCGGACGGTTACTAACGACTACCAAAAACCAAAAAAGCCCGGTACTACCGGGCTTTTTTGGTTTCAAAATGGAGCAGAGTTAACCGCGTTTGACAACTCAGGCCCCCTCATTATGCCGCCAGTGTGCGGCCACGAGTGCGTAGCGAGTCTACACTCCAGATGCCCGCGCCGTAGGCGGCAATGAACAGAAAGACAAAGCAGTAGAGCACCGCTAGCTCGCCTTGGTTTACGATGGGGAGAGCGCCTTTGGAGGCGTGGGCCATGAAGTAGGCCACGGCCATGGTGCCACTGGCCAAGAAGGCCGCCCCACGGGTAAAGAGCCCAATGGCAATGAGCAGGCCGCCCACCAGCTCGATAATACCGGCCAGCCCCATCAGCGACAGTAGCGGCATCGTGGTACCGTCGCCGCCGGGGAAGCCGAGCAGCTTCTGGCTGCCGTGCATGGCGAACATGAGACCCGCCACGATTCGGAGTAGGGCATACGCGTAAGCAGAGTAAGAAGCAGTATTCATGGTGTTTTTCGGTTTGGTATGTAGCTACATACGCCGGAAGGCGGACGGGGTTAAGCGCCCGGGGCTGCCGGCGGCGGGCCAGGCTGGTAGGTAAGCAGCACTACGCCCGAGCTGAATGTGCGGCTGCCGGTGAGCCGCAGCGTGGCGGCGCTGTCGTCGGCAAAGAGCCGCTGGCCGCTACCCACCACGATGGGAAATACCATGAGCCGGTACTCATCGGCGAGGCCCAACTGGAGCAGCGCCCGTACCAGGCGGGCGCTGCCGTACACCAGAATATCCTGGCCGGGCTGGGCTTTGAGCTGAGTTATTTCCTCGGCGAGGCCGCCCGAAAGCACTTGGGTGTTGTGCCAGGCTGGCTCCCGTAGCGTGGCCGATACCACGTATTTGGGCAGGCTATTCATGCGGCTGGCCAAGCCCTGCTCGTCGGTGCGCGTGGGCCAGGCCGCCGCAAAGCCCTCGTAGGTGCGGCGCCCCATCAGCAGCGCGTCGGCAGCCAGCAACTCGTCGAGCTTGAACTGCGCCTGTCCGGCCGAATGGAACCGGAGCGTCCAGGCTGGATTCTCCATCACCCCATCCAGCGACACGAACTCGGAAACAATTAGTCTTCTCATGTTGCGGAACAAAGGAAATGAAGTGCCGGCACCGGGCAGTTATCAAGCCTTTTCGTGCTGGTAGTGCAGGCCGATGACGCCGGAGGAAAACGTACGGCTGCTGAGCAGCTCGAGCGGCGTGCGGCGGCGTGCCCCGTGAAACAGCGGCACGCCCTGGCCCAGCAGCACCGGATTCACATTGAGCAGGTACTCATCGATAAGGCCCAGCTGCATGAAGCTGTGCGCCAGTCTGGGGCTGCCAAATAGCATCATATTCCGGCCGGGCTGCTGCCGAAGTTGCTGTATTTCTTCCGCCACGTTGCCGCTTATCAGCCGGGTATTGTGCCAGTCGGCGTGGGGAAGGGTGGTCGATATGACGACTTTGGCCACCTGCTCTACCCAGCTGGCGTGGTGCCGCTGCCGCTCGGTGCTAGCAGGGTTGGCGGGCACCGTGGGCCAGTAGTCGCGCATGCTCTGGTAGGTGGCGCGGCCGTAGAGGCAGGTGTCCACGGTTTGGAAATGCTCGGTGACGTAGTCGAAGATTTCGCCGTCGTGCCGCACCCAGTCCAGGTTGCCGGCGGGGTCGGCCACGAAGCCGTCGAGCGAGACGTGCATCAGCATAATTATCTTACGCATAGTACTGCTGGGTTAAACCGGCTGCTCGACCGGCACCTTGTCGTAGTTCAGCATCCAGGCAATGCCAAACCGGTCGGTGAACATGCCGAACGTGGCCCCCCAAAACGTGTCGCCGAGTGGCATCGTGACGTTGCCGCCCGCGGAGAGCTTCTCAAACCAGTCTGCAATCTGGGTTTCGCTGCCGCAGTTGATGGAAATCGAAACCGAGTTGCCGGCCGTTACTTGCTGGCCGCCGCTGTCGGAGCCGAACAGCAGCAGGTCGCCGTTGGTCAGGCTGGCGTGCAGCACGCTGTCGGCGGTGGCGTTGGCAGGCAGATACTCGGCGGCCGGCGTATCGGCAAAGGGCTGAATCATCAGCTCGCCGCCCAGGCACTGCTGGTAGAAAGACATGGCCTCGCGGCAGTTACCATCGAAAGTGAGGTAGGGAACCAGATACGGCGTGTTCATGGCGTGCAGGGAAAAGAAGTGGAAGATGAGGTTGAAAAATTGGCTCAGGTTGCTGCTAATAAATGTAGTATTATTGGCCTCAATTCAACTCTGAGCGCCAACAAAATTAGTAACAGCGGCGTACTATATAGGGGGAAATCCCGACGAATAGCGGGTTGATTGCGACACCACGTTCCACTAGCTTTAATATCATGAAGCACATCACCATCCTGGTTCCTAAGGGAGCTATTCTGGGCAGCATCGAGGGCCCACGTTTGGTATTTGCGGAAGTAAATGCCCTGCTCGGCCGCATGGGCCGGCCGCCGCTGTTCGATATCCAGCTGGTGGGCCTCACCCACGAAACGCCCGTGTGCGGGGGCCTCTACGCGGTATACACGCCCCTGCTTACTACTGATGTGACGCAGACCGACCTCGTTATAATCCCGGCCGTGGACGGCGACCCGGCCCAGGCCTTGGCAAACAACCGCGCCTTTCTGCCCTGGATTATTGCGCGGCACAAAGCCGGGGCTGAAATAGCCAGCCTGTGCATGGGCGCGTTTCTGCTGGCCGCCACCGGCCTGATAGACGGGCGGCACTGTACCACGCACTGGGCGGCGGCCAACGACTTCCGGCGGATGTTTCCGGCCGTGGAGCTGCTCGAAAATCAGGTCATCACCGATGAGCACGGCATTTATTCCAGTGGCGGCGCGTTTTCCTACCTGAACCTGGTGCTGTATCTGGTGGAGAAATTCGCGGGCCGGGAAATGGCTGTGGTCTGCGCCAAGGTATTCCAGATTGATATCGAGCGGGTCAGTCAGTCGGCCTTTATCATGTTCAACGGGCAGAAAGAGCACGGCGACGAGCCCATCAAGAAGGCCCAGGCGTTTATTGAGGGCAACTACCAGGACAAAATAACGGTGGAGCAGCTAGCCGATATGCTGGCGCTGGGCCGCCGCAACCTGGAGCGGCGCTTCAAGAAAGCCACGGCCAACTCGGTGGTCGAATACATTCAGCGGGTGAAGATTGAGGCCGCCAAAAACAGCCTCGAATCGTCGCGGGAAAACGTGAACGAGGTGATGTACCAGGTGGGCTACACCGACCCCAAGGCGTTTCGTAGTACCTTTAAGCGCCTAACGGGACTCTCGCCGAAGCAGTACCGCAACAAGTATAACCGCGACCTGGTAGCCACACCGTAGCGCCTTTTTATCCCCTTTCCTGCCCGTATGAGTTGGTTGAGCGTTTCCGAAATATCCCTGCAGGAAAGAGAAAACACCGTTTTAGAAAATATCAGCTTCAGTCAGCGGCAGTTTCAGAAGCTGGCCATTGCGGGCGAAACCGGGGCCGGCAAAAGCACGCTGCTCCAGATTATTGCGGGCCTCAACCAGCCCACGGCGGGCACCGTGCATTTCGAAGGCCGCCGCGTGAAAGGCCCGCACGAAGTCCTGATTCCGGGACACGCGGGCATTGCCTACCTCTCGCAGCACTTCGAGCTGCCGCCTTCCCTGCGCGTGGAGCAGGTGCTGCGCTACGCCGATAAGCTGCCGGCCGGCGCGGCGGACGAGCTCTACGCCGTGTGCCGCATCGAGCACCTGCTGGAGCGGCGCACCAACCAGCTTTCGGGCGGGGAGCGGCAGCGCATTGCGTTGGCGAAGCTGCTGCTCTCAGCCCCGCGCCTACTGTTACTCGACGAGCCCTACTCCAACCTTGACCGGGTGCACCGGCAGGTGCTCAAGCAAGTAATTCACGACCTGGGCGACAAGCTGGGCATCACCTGCCTGCTCATTTCCCACGACCCGGCCGATACCCTGTCGTGGGCCGATGAGATACTCGTGCTGAAAAACGGCCGACTGGTGCAGCAGGGGTCACCGGCGCAGGTGTATGGCCGACCGGTAGACGAGTACACGGCCGGCCTCTTTGGCGACTACAACCGGCTGAGCGGTAAGCTGGCCACGGCCCTGGCCGCCGCCGCCGGCACGCCCCGAAAGCGCCGTCCGCTGCTGGTGCGCCCCGAGAATTTCCGGCTGGCCGCTGCCGAAGCCGCTGCTGACGGTCTCGCGGGCACGGCGCGGGCGGTACGGTTTTTTGGCAGCTACTCGGAGGTCGATGTGCGGGTGCTGGGCACGGAGGTTACCGTGAAAACCGCCGAGGCCGGTTATCAGGTCGGCCAGACAGTGGCGGTTTCCGTGGTGCCGGGTGCTATGTGGTACCTGTAGGCCGCCGGCTGGGGCAGTTGAATATCGTTTGTTTAAAATATATATTGTTTGCGGACAGCCGCACCGCCGCGGCTTCCCCGAGCTGCCGGAGGAGCTTGCGGATGAAGAAGATAGTACTGGTTATTGGCTTAGGTGCAGGGTTGATAGCAGGAGCCTACGGGCAGGCCGCCCCGCCCGACATGGTGCTGCTTAATGCGCAGGTGTTTACTGCCGATGCTGCCCAACCCACGGCCCAGGCGCTGGCCATTCGGGGGGAGCGAATTGTAGCGGTGGGCACTACGGCCGACATTGCCAAGCTGGCCGGCCCCAACACGCGCCGCATCGATGCCCAGGGCCGGGTCGTGACGCCGGGCTTTAACGACGCCCACACCCACTTCGACCCGCACCCGGCCGGCGTGCAGCTGCGGTTTGCGAGCATGGAGCCCACCTGGGCCGAGACGAAGCAGGCCATTGCCGCTGCCGTGCAGCAAGCCCCGCCCGGCACCTGGATTTTCGGCACCGTGGGCGCCACCGTGGTGCTTGATACGCTCGTCAACCGCGCCGCCCTCGACGCGCTGGCGCCCAACCACCCGGTGCTGCTGCATCCTCATTACGGCCACCTGCGCGTTATCAACAGCAAAGCTATGCCGCTGCTGAACATAGCCGCCGAGCAGCCCGACCCGCTGGGCGGCACCTTTGAGCGGGTGCGCGGCTCGCGCCAGATCAACGGGCGGCTGCGGGAGTATGCCGAATGGCGGCCCAGCCGGCTGCTGACCGAGCAGGTGCCCGACACGGCCGCCATCCGGCAGCTGCGCGGGTTTGCCACCGAGGCTGCCAGCTACGGCATTACCACGGTGCAGCTGTTTACCAATATGCCCATTGCCCGGTTTGCGCGCCTGGCCCAGCAGGCCGATCTGCCGGTGCGCGTGCATGCCCGGCCGTTTCCGGTGACCAATGCCAAAGAGCGGGAAACCACCGAGCAGCGCCAAATGAGCAAGCTGCCTTCCTATGGCCCTAAAGTGCGGGTGAGCGGCCTGAAATGGGTGCTCGACGCCACGCCCTACGAGCGGGGCGCGGCCCTGCGCTACGACTACCTCGACCGGCCCGGCTGGCGTGGCCAACTCAATTTCAGCGCGGCCGAAGTGCGCAAAATCGTGCAGGAAGGCCTCGACTGGCAGCAGCCCCTGCTGTTTCACTGCGCCGGCGACCGGGCGGCGGAGCAGGTGCTGACCACGCTCGAAAGCTACGGCACGAAGGTAAACTGGCCGGCCCAACGGGTGCGCATCGAGCACGGCGACGGGGTAGTAGAAGACCTGCTGCCGCGGGCCAAGCGGCTGGGCGTGGTGGTAGTGCAAAACCCGGCGCACTTCACCGAGCCGGCCCTGTTTCACCAGCGCTGGAAACCCACGATGCAGCCGCTCCGCTCGTTGCTGACGGCGGGCGTGCCGCTGGCCCTGGGCTCCGACGGGCCCATGAATCCGTTTCTGAACATCATGCTGGCCGGCATCACGCCGGCCAATCCGGCCGAGGCCATTACGCGCCAGCAGGCAGTACAGGCTTATACCACGGGCTCGGCCTACGCCGAATTTACGGAAAAGAACAAGGGTAGCCTGGCCGTGGGCAAGCTGGCCGACCTGACTGTATTGTCGCAGGACATCTTCACGGTGCCCCCGCCCGCGCTGCCCAGAACCACCAGCGTACTGACCATTGTGGGTGGCAAAGTGGTGCACGACGCCAAGGTGCTGAAGTAGCGCGGTCGACAGCGGGCTTACTCAATGACACGCACCTCCGTCGGGTCGTAGAGTTGTAGCCAGTCGCGGCGCAGGATGGCGTAGAGCAGCTCGTCCTCAAACTCGCCCGCGTCATTCACGCCCGACTCGCGCATGATGCCTTCGAACTGCAACCCGCGGGTTTTGGCCAACGAGCGTTTCGACGCCTCGTTCGACACCCGGCAGCCGGTGGCTACGCGGTTGAGGCCCAGCAGCTCGAAGGCCAGATAAAACAGGTGGGGCTTGCTGCCAGGCGTAGCGCCCCGGCCCCGCATGTGCCGAAACACGTCGGCCCCAGTGGAGCCGGCGCGCTCCTCCCAGCTGTCCACAGTGAGCAGCGTCATGCCGGCCAGTTCGCCGTGCAGCAAGGAGTAGAAGCCGAAGTTGGTGCGCTGGTCTTTTTCGTAGCGGGGCAGGTAGTTGCGAAACAGCTCTTCCTGCATTTCCCGGGAATCGGGGAAACCGCGAAACAGCTCGTAGACCTCGGCCAGGTTGTCGTCGTTGATCAGGTGCAGGGTGATGAAATCGGTTTGCAGGGCTTTGAACATAGCTGAACAGGGAGTTGGTGAGCAGAAGGAGCCGACCCATAAGTTACGGGTGGCATCTGTATATTCAGCCCTGCCAATGCTTTGGAGCCACCCGGCGCAAGCATAACATTGGCATAACTCCGGCCGCCGGGCCAGTGCCGTTCTTTGCCGCTGCTTTTTCTGTCGCCTTTCTCCTCACCACACTTTTTCTCTCCCCATGAACAAGCTTTTTCCCGCTCCGGCTTTGCTGCTGGCCGCCGCTGCCTTCCCGCTGCTGCTGAGCTGCGACGATGATGATGCCCCGGACACCGACACCGCAGGGCCGCCCACGTCGGTAGCCTCGCTGCGCTTTATCGGCGAAAAGCTCGTGCCCTTCAAGCAGGACTACCAGGGTACCACGCTCGGCGGCTTCTCGGGCATCGACTACCGCCCCGACAACAACTCGTACTACCTCATGTGCGACGACCCGGCCAACCTGCAGCCCGTGCGCTACTACACCGCCAACCTGGCCTTCGACGCCAGCAGCTTTACGGGCATCACCTTCACGGGCGTTACCACCATCAAGCGGCCCGACGGCTCCAATTTCCCCAGCGTGGCCGCCGACCGCAACAACGTCATCGACCCGGAAGGAATCCGCTACGATGCGGCCACCAAGCACATCATCTGGTCGAGTGAGGGAGTGCGCAACGTGGCCGTAACGCCGGCTGTGCTCACGAATCCGTTCCTGCGCGAGGCCAACCTCGACGGTACCCACGTAGCCGAATTTGCCCTGCCGCCTATCTTCCAGATGAAGGCTACCGACAACGGCTCCCGCTCCAACGGCTCGTTTGAGGGTATGTCGATTTCCCCGGGCGGCAAGTTCCTGTTTACGGCCCAGGAAGAGCCCATTTATGAAGATGGCCCCCGGGCGGCATTCGGCGTCACGTCCACCACGCGCATCGTGAAGTACGACAAGGCCACGCGCCAGGTGGTGGGCCAGTATGCCTACAAGCTCGATGCCGTGCACAAGGAGCCCGTGCCCAGCACCCAGTTTCAGCTCAATGGCGTGGTAGAAGTGCTGGCCCTCTCCGAAACCAAGCTGCTGGTGATGGAGCGGTCCTTCGCCGTGGGCGCCACCCCCGATTATCTGGTGCGCATCTACGAAATAGACCTGGCCGCCGCCACCGACGTGAGCAGCGTAGCCGGGCTGCAGAGCGCCACCTATACGCCCGTCACGAAGCGACTGGTGCTGGATCTGGCTACCACCGGCATTGCGCGCGTCGACAACCTGGAGGGCATGACCTTCGGGCCCAAGCTCGCCAACGGCCACTATTCGCTCATCATGGTGTCGGACGACAACTTCGGCGCGTCCCAGATTTCGCAGTTCCTGGCTTTCGAGGTAATGCCATAGTTGGCTAGTTGGGAGTAAAAACAAAAGCGGAAGCCCGGATATCGGGCTTCCGCTTTTGTTTTCAGAAGCTTAGTGGTGATGATGATGGGAAGAGTTGGTCGACTGGCGCTCAACTTCCTGCAGGTCTTCGGCTGTGCCGGCGTAGCTGCTGCCCGCGGGCAGGTCGAAAGCCTTCGACCAGGGCGGGGTTTCGGTCAGGCCGTCGAGGTCGTAGCCGGCGTACATTTCCTGGCGCAGCCGGTAGCGGGCCTTATCCAGCAGGCCGGCATTCTGGGCCAGGGGCGGCGGAGTGTAATGCACTGCCAGGGCCAGGGTGGGCAGCACCCTCGGCGAATTGTACTCAACCAGGTCAATTAGCGGCTTGGCCACGCGCACCTGCTCCGAGTAAATAACCTCACACCGGGTACGGTCAGGGAAAAAGAACAGCATGGCGCTGCAGTCGACCAGAGCCCCTAGGGTGAGGCCGGTTTTGAGCTCCTGGGTCAGCGCGTGGGTTTCGGCGGGCAGCGCTTCAAATACGGTGCCGTAGGGCCGCAGGTCGAGGGAAGTCAGAATGGGCTCGTTGGCGGCCACCCGCGCCAGGTAATCGGTGCGCTTCAGGCTGCAGTGCACGTTGCGGAACTGGTTCTGCACGTAGTACGTCACGCTGTCGGTGCGTAGGTCGGCAATAATACCGTACCGGTCGGTGGAATCGGCGAAGCTATTCGTGCGAACATCGCGCCGTATCCGGTGGCCGTCGAGAGTGAGCGTGACGTACTTGGTACTGATGCGGCCCAGGCCCGCGCGGCGCTCCAGAAACCGCAAAGTGCCCACGAAAGGGCCTTTGGTACGGGTCGGAGTCGTAGTTTGGAGGGTGGTGTTTTGGGGCTCGTCGGTGGCCGGCGAGCAGGCCAGCAGCAGGCCTAAAGCGGCAACCAGAGGAAAACGCAGAGCGGTAAGTAGCATTAGAGAAGGAAAGAGGCAAGGCCCGAAACGGGGTGGAAGATACCTACGCCCGGCGGCCCGGCAAGAAATCAAAGCCTCTCCCGCTTCTTTTTCAAATGGCAGTCTGACAAGCGCGGCGTTGTTATAAAAGCCGCTTAAACTGGGCTATAGACGCGTTTTCGGCCAAGCTGGGCTATATCCAGGGCTGCCAGTGGGGCGTATGGACGGGAAAAACCTATCCATTCACTTGTCCCCATTTGCTATGCGCCATCCGATATTCCAACGATTCTGCGCCGCCCGGCAAGCCAGCCGCACTGCCTGGGCTCAGCTGCAACGACCAGCGCACCTGGCCTTGGTGCTCGTACTACTCGGGTTGTTGCTGGGCGGCTGCGCCACCGCCCGGTTGGGCGCCAGCGGGCGAAAGAAAGTACAGGGCAAAACCTACGTCATCATCGGGGCTTCCAGCGGCTTTGGCCGGGGCGTAGCGCAGGAATTGGGGGCCTGCCACGCCAACGTGGTGCTGGCGGCCCGGCGCACCGAGCTACTGGAGGAAGTGGCCGCCACCATCCGGGCGGCCGGCGGCACGGCCCTGGTCGTCACCACAGATATCAGCCAGCCCGAGCAAGTGCAGCGCCTAGCCGAGGCTGCCGTGAAGCAGTACGGCCGCGTAGATGTGTGGATCAACGACGTGGGCGTGGGCGCCATCGGGCGGTTCTGGGACGTTCCACTGGCCGATTACTCCCGGCTGATTGACGTCAACTACAAAGGCATCGTGTACGGCAGCCAGGTTGCCATCAAGCTATTCCAGACCCAGAAGAGCGGCACGCTCATCAACCTGGGCTCGGTGGAAAGTGAAGTGCCGCTGGCCTACCACGCCGTGTACGCGGGCACCAAAGCCGCCATCCGCAACTTCGACCAAGCCCTGAACAACGAGCTGCGCCTGAGCGGCTACAAAGACATTAAGGTGGTAACCATTGAGCCCTGGGCCGTGGACACGCCTTTCTGGGGCCATGCCGCCAACTACAGCGGCGGCACCCCGCGCATGGCCGCCATGGACCCGCCCAGCAAGGTGGTAAATGCCATTGTGCGCTCCTCGCTGCGGCCCCGCCAAGAGCTGCCCGTGGGCTGGAAGGCTAGGGGCGCCGTTTTCTCCCACCACGTGCTGCCCCATTTCACCGAGCGGCTCTCGGCCAACATTGCCCACCGCTACCAGATCAAAACGGCCCCGCCCGCGCCGGCTACTGCGGGCGCAGTGCAGCAGCCTATGCCCACGGGCCGGGGTGTGGATGATGGGGTGCGGCAGCGCATGAAGCAGGAAAAGCAGCAGCGCAAGCAGCAGAAAACCAACGGCCAGTAAGTGGGTTGCAGTCGGTAGCAAATACCCCCGGACCACAGCCGGCCGGCCCCATTGACTGTGGCAGTCTTTCTGAATGGGCGGCTTTAATCACCAGCCCGATGGTGGGCATCTGGCCGGGCCCGCGCTGCCTAGGTGCTTGCGCGTGGCCAGCTGCCCGCTCACGGCCGGCCACCCCGCCGATTGGCCGCCCGGCAACTATCCACCGCCTGGCTGGTTGTTTGGGGCGCACTGCTCCGGCCGGGGCCGCTGTTTTGTTCTTACTACCTACCACAACCAACCCGCATATGAAGTACAATCTGTTAGGAAATACTGGCCTGAAAGTATCGGAGCTGTGCCTAGGCACTATGACGTTTGGCGGCAAGGGCTGGGCCAAAGCCATTGGGGAGCTGGGCCAGCCCGCCGTGGATGCGCAAGTAAAGCGCGCCGTGGAAGCGGGTATCAACTTTATCGACACGGCCAACGTGTATTCCGAAGGCGTATCGGAGGAAATGACCGGGCTGGCCATCCGCAACCTGGGCCTGCAGCGCGACGAGCTGGTGGTGGCCACCAAAGTACGCGGCAAAATGGGCGAAGGTCCCAACCAGGCCGGCCTCACCCGCAAGCACATCATGCAGCAGGCCGAAGCCAGCCTCAAGCGTCTGGGTACCGACTACATCGACCTCTACCAGATTCACAGCTACGACCCGCTCACGCCCCTGGAGGAAACCCTGCGCGCCCTCGACGACCTGGTGCGCTCGGGTAAGGTGCGCTACATCGGGGCCAGCAACCTGGCCGCCTGGCAGCTGATGAAGGCCCTGGGCTACTCAACCTATAATCATAAGGAGCGGTTCGTGTCGCTGCAGGCCTACTACACCATTGCGGGCCGCGACCTGGAACGGGAAGTTGTGCCGCTGCTACAAGATCAGAACGTGGGCCTGCTGGTGTGGAGTCCCTTGGCCGGCGGCCTGCTCAGCGGCAAATATACCCGCGAGCAGCACGAGGACGAAGGCCGCCGGGGCCGCTTCGACTTCCCACCCGTGGATAAGGACCGTGCCTTCACCATCGTGGATGCGCTGCGGCCCCTGGCCGAAGCCAAGGGTGCCACGGTGGCTCAGCTGGCCCTGGCCTGGCTGCTGCACCAGCCCGTAGTGAGCAGCGTCATCATCGGGGCCAACAAGCCCGAGCAGCTCGACGACAACCTCAAGGCCGTGGACGTGCAGCTCACCCCCGACGAACTGCGGCAGCTCGACGAAATCAGTAAGCTGGCCCCGGAATATCCCGGCTGGATGCTCGACTTCACCGCCGGCGACCGGCAACCCGGCTAATCCCGCTCCGCTGCTCTAAACTCACGCCCCGCCTTGCCCTGTCCGGCAGCGCGGGGCGTCTGGCTTTGGGCCTTTGGGGCGCACCGGCCGCGGATGGAACATCTGCTCTGTCAGCGCCTTGCTGCACTTTTAGCCGGGAGCGGATGGCTGCAATACTTTCACATACTTGATGATGTCCTGGCCGAAGCCCGCCCGCTCATACACGGCCCGGGCGTGGTGGTTTTGGGCAAATACGCTCAGGGTAAGCCACGCGTAGCCGCGCTCCAGCGCCCAGGCTTCCGCGTACTGCAGCAGCGCCCGGCCGATACCCCGGCCTTCGGCGGCCGTAGTCACGGCCAGATCGGCAATGTGGGCGTGCTGCTGCTGGTAAAAATCGGTGTTGACGGTAAGATGCAGCAGCCCGACAGGCTGCCCGTTTTGCTCGGCCACTACCACGCTCCGCTGGGGCGTGGGCTCGTGCAGCGCGTGCAGCAACACGGCTACGTCGGTGGCTGTGAGTTGGGCCGGGTCGCGCCAGGCGGGTGGGCCAAAGGCTACCAAGCGCGGCATCAGTTCCCGGATAAACGCCTCGTCGGCCGCTGTGGCCGGGCGAATGTGGAGCTGATCGGCGGAAGCCGGTGAGGTGGGAGTAGACATATACGCGGGGCAAAGTGGCTACGACAACAGTATACGTACCGGCCCGCATCAGGTGCCACCGGTAGAATCTGCGGCGTGCTACAGTCGGATGCCGAAATACCGGGCCAGCGCCGCGTGGTAGGCCGGCTCGTCGGGCAGAGTCTGCTCGGTAATGCTGCCGTGGTCGGTGATTTTCAACGTGTGCCCGGTCAGGGTAATACGGCCAGCGGGGGTGAGCAGGCTGCACAGGCTCTTGCGGGTGAAGTGCGACTCGGGGCTGGTTTGGTGGTAGCGGCACATGGGCTCAAACTCGGTCAGCTCCCGGGCAGTCAGGCTGAAGCGGTACTCCGGTGTCCAGGTTTCCCCAGTCAGCTTCTGCACCACTAAGTCCTGGTCGGCGAGCTGCTCGATGCGAAACCGGCCGCGTGGGTCAGGCTGCTCCAGGCCGGGCAGCAGCCGCAGCGGGTGCAGCGTGAATTCGCCGAAGCCGACGTCCACCAGATACTCTTCCTTCCCCAGCGCTACAATCAGGGCCAGGTGGTCGAATTCGGGTCCGTAAGTCTGCGTGCTGCTGCTGTATACCCGCGCTGCTACCAGCTTCACCCGGTAGCCCAGCGCCCGGAGCAGTTCGGCAAACAGCGAGTTGAGCTCGTAGCAGAAGCCACCCCGCCGCTGAGTAACAACTTTGGCGAAGCGCCCTGCAAAGGTGATTTCCCGGCTCCGGTGGATGTCCAGATTCTCGAACGGCACGGCCAGCAGGTGCGCCTGTTGCAGCCGCGTGAGGGCCGCTAGGGAAGGGTGGGTATCGGAGGCCTCCGCCCCGATTCGCTCCAAGTAAGCCGGTGTGTTCATCATGCGCGGGAGCTTCGGTTGGCGCATCAGCGTGGAATGAAGGTGGGGCCAGCAGTAACTCTGGACGCAAGGTATTTAAAACCGATTTTGGCCCGCGTATTTTCTCAGATTCAGGCCGAAGAAGTTCCGGGAGGTTTCAGGACATTGCAGGTGCTGGGCAGCCGGGTCGGTACAGGAGGACAAATGACTTTTATGGCCTCACCGGCCTACCCGTATTTCGTCGCAAATGGCCATCTTACTTGTCGGGTTTGCCCCGTTTGGCGGGCAGCAGAAACGGTACTTTTACCCATATCCGCCGGGCTGACCGGTAGTATCTGTCTAGCCGCCATGCCCAAGCCTGTAATTACCTCCGTCGACGACTTTCTACAGCAGCTTGACCTACCACTACGGGCAGTGGTAGAAGCACTGCGGCTCTCCATTCTGGCCGCTGCTCCCACCGTAGCCGAGCAGATTAAGTGGAATTCGCCGAGCTTTTACTACACCGGCCCGATGGCCCCATTCGAAGCCCGGGAATACCGGCGCGACATTGTGGTGCTCAACCTGCACCGGGGCCATCCGCTGCTGGTGTTTCCCACCGGCGCTGGCATTTCCGACGCTACCGGCCTGCTGGAAGGCTCTTATACCGACGGCCGCCGCCTCATCCAAATTCGCGACCTAGCCGAGGCCCAGGCCAAGGCCGCCGGACTGCAACAGGTGGTGCGGGCGTGGCTGGCCCTAGTGGAACCGGCCTGAAACGGTAGCTGCGGCTCCCCAATGTTGCCAAAACAGCAACGCCCCGACCGGGTAGGCCGAGGCGTTGCTGTTTTGGGTAATAGACTCTACCGCTGGGCCTTGGCCGTGGGAGCCAGGGCTTGCTGGAGCCGGTCGAGTTGCTGCTGCAGGCTGAGCAGAGCGGCGTGGTCGGCCTGCTGGGCGGCCTGGGCCTGGTCGGCGCGCTGGGTTTGGGTGCTGAGTTGGGCGTGCAGCTCCTTGAGGGCCTCCAGCAGCACGGGCGTGAGTTGGGCGTAGTTCACGGCCTTGTAGCCCTGGGCATCGGTGCTGACCAGCTCGGGGTAGAATTTCTCGATTTCCTGGGCCAGCACGCCTACCTGTTCGGTCCCGGCCTTGCCGCCGTGCTGCACGCCCAGCGCGTTCCACTGGTAGCGCACCCCACGCAGGGCCAGCACGGCCGACAAAGCTCCGCTCAGCGGCCGGATGTTCTGTTTGAAGCGCACGTCGGAGGCCGACACGTTGTTGCCGCGGATGGTGCCGGCCACGTCCAGGGTATAGCCCGCGTTGAGTGTGTTGATGCCCACGTTGCCGTTGGCCTGGTTCCAGCTCATCACGCTTACGGCCCCGGCGCCGTTCAGGCGCTCCAGAATCAGGCGGTCGGTGGTCTGCCCGGCTTCGGCGCCACCGGTGTTGTGGCGCAGGTTCCAGCCGTAGGCGGTGTTGTCTTCGCGCCACTGCAGGGTGCCCGCAGTTACGTCGTCGTTGCCATTAGAGTGTAGCAGCAGGGTGGGGGATTCCACGCCAGCCTGCTCTACTACACCGCTATTGCTGATGCGGATGCCGTTGCTGCCACCGTTTCCCACTAGCTGGTAAGTGCCCAGGTTGAAATTGCCTCCGGCGGCCGTAATTGGCATCCACTTGCCGTTGCCTACCCCGTCGGAGGTGAGTACCCGGCCCGCAGCCTGGGTACCGTCGACGATGCGGATGGCGGAGTTGGCATTCACGTAGCCGGGGTGGCCAGCCAGACCTACCCAGCGCAGGGGCTGGCCAGGCCGCCCCGCCGTAAAGATGCCGGCCCAGCCCTCGGAACGGTAGGCGTTGCCCCACACGGCGTAGTCGATATCCTGGCCGTAAGGGCCCATGCCGTAGCCCGAGAGCATGGTGCGGCTGTAGTTGCGGCCGTAGTAGCTGCGCGTGATGAAGGCTACGCTCTTGCTGGGCACCGTCGATTGAATCTGCACCTGAGCTATAGAGTCGCCGAGGGGAGAGGTAGCGGCGGCGGTTAGCCGCTCATTGTTCAGGTCGAAGGTTTGGGTAGCAACGTGGTTGCCGAGGTTGTCGCCGGTGCGGGCCTTATCGGGAATGAAGAGCCAGGCGTTGCTCATGGCGTACCAGAAGCCCTTGCGGCCATTGGTCTGAAACACCATGAGCCCGTCGGGCGGAGCACTGATGCCCACGCGCGTCACCGAGTCCATGCGCGGAATGAGCAGGCCCTTACCCTGGGCATCCAAGTCGAGAATAGCTTTGTCGTGGGCGGTGCCGGCCGTGCCGATGCGCACCCCGCCGGGCGTGGTTTGAGCTTGAGCGGCGGTGGCCGCGACGCTCAGAGCAGTCAATAAAGCGTAGAATGTTTTCATTAGCAGGAGTATATAGATACGCGAAGATACTTAGCGGCCCTTATAGCTGTACCCTCTCCCCAAAAAATTTGGGCTTGGTTTAGCTTATCCGGCTGCGGCAGGATGCCCAGGAAATTGCCTGGCCAAACGCGGGCCGCGTGGGTGGCAAGCAGCGTGGCCGCCAGTCAGATAAAGAATATTTTGGTGCCGCAGGATATCCAAACGTTTCCACAAACGATTCCGGTACTTTCATTTTAGCCCGTCCGCCAAAACCGGTAAATCCGCTTTCGGCGCTACCTATATTCCGGAATTAATGGCTTTCCAGCGTGCCAAGGCATATCTGGGTGGGCGGCGCGTGCCCTGCTTTGGGGTTGCCAGCTGTGCTTTTTCCCGGAAACGTTTGCGGTGCTCCTAACGCCTTTCGGCGGCTGGATCAGTCCCGGTTTTCCGCCATTTCTCAGGTCATACTTCTCCGCCCGGTTCTGTGGAAAATATGCGCCTAATGGGCCGTGCCGGGCCATTCTCACTCCTCCGTTCTTCTGTTCTGTTCCACTATTCCTTTCAATTCCCCAATGAAAACAAGAACTACCTTATTAACCCTCTTGCTGAATGGCCTCAGTCTGGGCCTGTTTGCGCAGATTCCGCTGGTGTACTCGGCCGAGAATACCGGTGCCAACTGTGCGGCCCCGCCCTTGCCGGCTTTCGGCCAGCTGCCCGTCGTCGAGCCACTAACCGACCCTTTTATGTGGTCGGATGGGCGGGGGCGCTCCACCAGCTTCAGCGACTGGGAGTGCCGCCGCAACGAAATAAAGGCTGAAGTCGAGCGGTACGAAATAGGCACCAAGCCCGCCCAGCCCCAAAACATTACGGCCAGCTACGCCGCGGGCACGCTCACGGTGAACGTGACGGTGAACGGTCAGACCCTCACGCTCACCGCGGCGGTGGCTTTGCCCACGACGGGCACCGGGCCTTTCCCGGCCATCATTGGCATGAACAGCGCCACGGGTAGCCTGCCAGCTGATGTGTTTACCAGTCGCAACGTTGCTCGCATCACCTACAGCCACAACCAGGTAACCACCTACGGCAACCCCCAGCTCACCGACCCTTACTACCGGCTCTACCCCGACCAGAACCTGGATAACGCGGGCCAGTACAGCGCCTGGGCCTGGGGCGTAAGCCGCCTCATCGACGGGCTGGCGCTGGTGCAGGCCAGTCTGCCCATCGATATGAGCCACATTGGCGTCACGGGGTGCTCCTACGCGGGCAAGATGGCGCTGTTTTCCGGCGCTTTCGACGAGCGGATTGCCCTGACCATCGCCCAGGAATCGGGTGGGGGCGGGGCGCCGGCCTGGCGGGTATCGGAAACGCTGGGCGCGGTGGAAAAGCTGGATGCCACCGACTACAAGTGGTTTCGGGAAGATATGCGCCAGTTCAACGGCGCCAACGTAGCCAAGCTGCCCCACGACCACCACGAGCTGATGGCCATGATTGCGCCCCGGGCCTTGCTGGTTACGGCCAACACCGACTTTGAGTGGCTGGCTAATCCGTCGGCCTACGTGTCGGCGCGGGCGGCGCACGAGGTGTGGAAGGCTTTCGGCATCGCCGACCGGTTCGGGTTTTACATTGATGGGAGCCACGGGCACTGCGCCATTCCCACCACCCAGCGCCCGGCCATCGAGGCGTTTGTCGATAAGTTTCTGCTCGGTAATACCAGCGTCAGTACCAACATTACCACCCACCCGTATCCGGCCCTGGACTATCAGCGCTGGTACCGCTGGTGGGGCACCAACAACCCCGTGCTGCCGGCCGAGCCGCTGGGCAAACGCATCTGGGCGGAAGCCGAGTGTGCCACAGTGGGTGCCAACTGGGAAGTGGTAAACGATGCCGAAGCGGCCAACGGCAAGTACGTGCGGGTAAAATCGGGTTTCAGTAGCCCTACCACGCCGCCGGCCGGGGCTACCGCCGCCCTCACCCTGCCTTTCACCATCGACAGCGCGGCTACTTACAATATCGTGGCCCGGCAGAGCGTGCCCACCGGGGAGGAATATGGCTACTGGCTGAAAATCGACGAGGGCCCTTTCCAGGCCGTGAGCAGCCAGCTGATCGGCAATACGGGCTTTGAAACCGGGCTGACGGGCTGGACGACCCTGAACACCACTGGCGCTACCATCACGGCCAACACGGTGGCGGCGGAAGCCCACACCGGCACCGGCTCGATGAAAGTGGTGAACCCCACGGCCCAGCCCGGCAACCAGTGGCGGGTGCAGGTAACCAGCGCGGCTTTTTCCACTACCGTGGGCAAGCAGTACGTCATTTCGTACTGGGTACGGGCGGCGTCCGCCGGGGGCTCCATCCGGCTATCCACCGGGCCCTCGGGCGCCCAGTACCAGGCCGACCAGACCATTGGTACCGCGTGGCAGCAGGTTTCCTGGACCATCACAGCCTCGTTGGCATCCACTACTTTCCTGTTCGACATGGGGCAGGTGGCCAACACCTATTATATCGACGATGCCAGCGTGAAGGAAGTGAATACCGGCAGCGGCTGGAACTGGACCAAGCTGCGGGATGCCGTGCTGCCCATCGGGCCCCACACGCTCACTATTGCCTACAACGCCGGCGGCGGCACCAAGCTCGACAAGGTAGTGCTGGCTACCTCTATGGCGTCTATCAGCGGCTTGGGCGCGGCGGGCACCAACTGCACCGTTACGGCCAACGCTACCAGCGCGGCCGACAAAGGTATCGACGTGTACCCCAACCCGGCCCACGGCGCCATCAACATTCAGCTGGGTACCAACCAGCTCCGGGTGAAGTCCATTGATGTGGTGGACGTAACGGGCCGGGTGCTGATGCGGGCAGCGGTAGGCAAGCAAGCTACCCTGAGCATCCCGAGCGGCAAGCTCCTGCCGGGCGTCTACATCCTGCGCTTCCACGGCGACGAAACCCGGGCGCAGCGGGTCGTCGTGCAATAGCAAATCTGCATATCGTAAACCTAAAAAAGCCCCGAATCGGGGCTTTTTTATGCCCGCGCCGGTAGGTGGCGCGGCTGTGACGCATGCATTAGAACTGCTGAGTATCTCTGACCCCACTGATTCGCGTCGGTACTCCAGCGGCAAGTGCCTGGGGGCGTTAATAGGATAATTTGAAATGCATTTAATATTTACAATATATAAATAGCTTTATGCCGAATTATTAACCTTCTAGCTGAGATTATTACAATGATCCAAGCTATACAAACTGATTCTATGATGAGAAACAATTACTCTGTTGGTTACCGGTATGCTCTGTTGCTGCTATTGCTGCTTATTGCTCAGGCGGCACGAGCCCAGAGCTCCGGCCTTGGCTTTGTAATTCCGAAGCAGCCCCTGGCTTTGGTGGAGGATTCGGTTGATAAAGCCTACTTTATTCCGGTGCAGTACACGGGAGAAATACCAAAGGACTCCGTTTTAGTGGTGCAGGTGCTAGTGCTGAAAAGCAGCACTGCGCAAGTCAAAGAAGACTTTGAGCTGGATGCCGAGCCGCTGCTGCTGGCCTTTAGCAACAAGGCCCCCAAACAGCAGTATATCCGGTTGGTGGTCAAAGCCGATACGCTTACTGATACGAAGGAAAGCGTGACCTTACTGTTGCAGGGACAAGGCAAGCTGAGCGCTAAAAGCATCATTACGAGTGATGACCGAATCACCGTTGCCATTGGAGATATCAGCGAAAGGAAGGAGAAAGGGAAGTCGTACCTGGAGGATTTTAACTATCCGCTGCGCTTTTCTATCGGCACCAACCTCAACGTAATTGACAAGGAAAAAGTAGGCGGCAATATCTACTTCGACCTGATGGCGCTGGACCAGGATATGGTCGTTTGGCCTTCTGCCAGAAGGAAGGTGAGGGTTGCCAGAAAAACAGCTGAGAAGACCGCCAAGCTCAAAGCTGAAACCCCTCCCAGGACATACGTGCCTCGCTATCGTACCAACATTGAGGATACTCACTTCGGCGGCTACTTTCGGGTGGTGCAACAGCAGGGAGTAGCCGTGGTGAACGACTCGGTGGCCCCGGCGCGCCTGCAGCGGACCACCATCAGCCAGCTCGGCCGGGTAGCCGCCGACCAGTCAGTGAGCGTTGACCGGCAGAACTTCAACTATGCCCTGGCCTCAACCACCGTTCGGAGCTCGGGCGTGACGCTGGGCGTGAACAAGCTGCTGTATACTAGCCCGGCCTCGGCCCAGATGGAGTGTAAGATGAGCCTGGGCCTGCAGGGCGAGTTGATCAAGCGGGAGATACTGAACACGTACGAACGAACCCTGGTGTTGAGGGACACCATTAAGATGACGCGTGACGCGTATTTGAAGGACGCCGCCAGTGGGGATTTCGAGCTGGAGCAGCGCCTCAATAGCTTTGATGGCTATTTCGGGGTGAGTTCCACTGTGCTGTATCGGTTTGGAAACCTTGAGCTTATTGCTATTCCATCCGTGGGTTTTGTGGGCACTACCCTTGCCGATAATGGACCCAAGAAGAATTTTCTTAGCAATAACTTTTACATGAATGTGTACGCCGTTATTACGGAGCGCAAATTCGGGTTTACCCTGGGGTGTGACTTGAAATCGGTACCCGGAAACAATACGATAAACAGCTTTAATATCTTCGCCAACAAGGCCTTTTCACTGGAGAAAATAGCGGAGGCCCTGCGCTTCGACTAAGCTGCTGGCAGCAGGCACGGGCTAGCAGGAGGCCGGTGCGGGTAAGCCACCAGGAGTCGATGGCCACATGCTTTTTGAGTCAAACATTTCCTGCAAGTTGCAGCTCCACATAACCACCAACCCAATGGCAGCACAACCCAGCGAAACGACCGGCTCACCCGCCCCACACGGCCCTACCCCGAAAGTGACGGGTATCGGCGGCATCTTCTTTCTGACCGACAACCCCGCCGCCACCCGGGAGTGGTATGCCCGCCACCTGGGGCTGGACACGAACGACTGGGGCGCGACTTTCGAATCCCGGAATGCGGAGCGGCCCGAGGAGGTAACCACGCTGCAATGGAGCCCTTTCCAAACCGGCAGCGACTATTTCGCGCCGTCCCGCAAGGAGTTTATGATCAACTACCGGGTGCAGAATATCGAAGGACTGGTGGCGCAGCTCCGGGCCAACGGCGTGACTATTCTCGACAGCATCGAGAGCTTCGACTACGGCAAGTTTGTGCATATCCTGGACGCCGATGGCAACAAGCTCGAACTCTGGGAGCCTAGCTAGCCGGCCTCGGCCAAGCTAGCGGGCCGCGCGGGGCCGGATTGTCGTCTCGGCTCCTGCCGCAGCGGGTGCCGGCACTGTGGGTAGGCGACCCGGCGGCCCGGCTTGTTCACATTCCGTCGGGGGCGGGCGGCAGGGCGGCGGCCAGCAGGCGGTGCAACTCCTGGTTGACGAGGTGGTCGGCGGCGCGGGTGGTTTCGGGCTGGCGGTAGGTGGGGGCACAGCGCAGCACCCAGTGGCAGGCCGTAGCCAACGATACCCGGTGGCCTATCGACACAAACAGCGGATTGATGCCGGGCTGGGTGCGCAGCGCCTGCCCCACCACTTCGCCATCGAGCACCAGCTCGGCGGTACTGCCCCGGGGGTGGCCCAGGGCGTGGTAGGAGCCCACCAGCCGGGTTTTGGCGCACCCGATGGTGGGCAGGCCGGTGGCTACCCCCAGGTGACAGGCCAAGCCGAAGCGGCGCGGGTGGGCCAGGCCCTGCCCGTCGCAGATTACCAGGTCGGGAGCTTCGGGTAGCTGGGCCAGGGCCTGCTGAATGGGCGGCAGCTCACGAAAGGAAAACAGGCCGGGAATGTAGGGAAAGGCGGCCCCCAGCCGTACTACGGCCGTGTGCCGGATTTCCAGGGTGGCGGCATCCAGCAGCACGGCGGCGGCTACCAACTGGTCGCTGTGCTGGGCGTAGGCCACATCTACGCCTGCCACGGTCCGGATGGTGGTCGGGAGCTGGTCGTGCCGCACGACCTGGGCGGCCAGGAGGCGCTGCTGCTGTTCAGCGGCTGCCTGGTCGGCGGGGGAGAGGAAGTCGTTGGGCATAGCGGTGGGAAAGGCAGAAGGCAAGGCGCGGCGGTGGCCGGCCCCCACGGCGCGGGGCTTAGGCTTCGGTGGGGCACTCGGCTTGCTCGGTCAGCTGGAGCAGATAGGTGAAATAGAAGAGAATATCTTCGTTGGAGGTCTTCACCCGGACAAGGATGTTTTGGAAGTCGTACGTGGGGTTTTGCACGGCCCATTGCAGCTGGGTGCGCATGGCCAGGCGGGTTTCGGCGTCGTAGCGGCAATACCAGCGCAGCATGCGAGGGCCAAACTCGGCATCAGCTTGCTCGATGCGCTGCCGGATGTTGGGCGCGTCCCACAGATTGGAGAGCGGGATGCGCAGAAAATTGAGCGGGCCTAGGTTTTCCATATTAGTGTTCGAAGTCAACTACGTTGATTTTATCGGTGTCTTTCGCCCCGCTGCGCCAGAGCTGCTCCACAAACTGATGGGTAAAGGATTGCTCGGGCTGGTAATGACCACTGCCATTGGACACCTGCTTGACGACTCCCTGCTTGACCACCAGCTCGCCCGCGGCGGCTACGGGTGCTCCCGCCAGGAAGCTGGAATGGTGAAACTGCCCCCGTACCTGTAGCATGGAGGCGTAAATGGCACCAGTGTCATCCATGACGAAGATGGACTTGCCGGTATCGGTGGCCGTTTCGGCGGTGGTAGTATCAAACAGCTGATTTTGCGCATTACGCAGCAAGCCGTCCTGGCCTACGGTCAGGGCGTAGGGCTTGCGCTCTTCGGCCGACAGATACTGCACCTTGGTACCCCAGACGGCCCCGGTTTCTTCGCCCTCGTAGTGGGGCTCCATTTTCTTGGTCAGGTAGCTGACCACCGCCGGGGCCGCTGCGGCCGGGGCGGCGGGCAGGTTTGGTACTGCTGCCGCCGCTGCGGCCGCCAGCGGAGCTGCACTGGCCGCCAGCCCCGCTGAGGGCCGGTATTCCGGTGGCTTGGTGAGGGCCCGGTAGCGGGTGGCCTCGTCGGCGGCCCAGGGAATCACGCTGTGGGCTTCCGTGAACTGGCCCTGCACCTCCTTGGCGGCGGCCGAAAGGTTGAGCTCTACCTCAAACGAGCTGTGCCCATCCTCCCCCCGGGCATCGAAGCGGCACTGGAAATGGACGCAGAAGGCATCGTAGAAAATGACGGTTTTGGCTTTCTGGTCTTCACTCTCGAAGAAGATCAGCCGGCCGCTCTGGCGGCGGTGGGGGTCGAGCATCCAGGTTTCCCAGAAGCCCCAGGCGGCGGCTTCCCCAGTGAGTGTCAGCTCAATCAGACCCAGGCGCACGTCGGTGCTGGGGCGGCCCACGTAGTCGGTGATTTGCCAGAAGGAAAACGAGCCGGCCACGAAAGGCACTTGCCGCCCCCCAACTTGAATCTCAGCGTGTAGAATAGGCATAGGCAGATAAAGGCAATAGGTAGCGGCGGGCAAGATAAAGGTTTCAGCCCAAGCGCCCGGCCTTCGCAAACGGAAAGCCGGGCGTGGCCGTTGCCTCAGCTAGGTCGGGCTGGGCGGGGTACGAAGCACAACGCCCGGCTTCCTGGGCAGGAGGCCGGGCGTTGGCGGTTACAATAGATAGTGCGACTAGGATAGGAAGCAACGGGGCTCTGGGCGTTTGGGAACGTGCTGCTGAGCCTGAGCAAAGCAGCACGTTCTTTCTTTTTGCGGGCGCCGACTGGCAATGAAAGCACGCGAGATTCCTCGCTTAGGCTCGGAATGACGTTCTATCGGTGTCAGCTGACTACTGGCTTGGTGGGCTTCCCGGCGGAGCGGGCGGCGGTGTTGATAACCTGCCGGGCCGACTGGTAGGCGGTGTGGAACTGGGGCTCGGGCCGCTGGTAGCGAATCAGGAACTTGTCGATGCGGTTGCGGAGCAGGGCCGTGGCCTGGCGCAGGTCGGTGGCCAGGGCTTTGGTGTGGGCCTTACCGCTGGCAGTGGCGAGGCGGGGAGCGGTTTGCTCGGCCTGGTAGGCGGCCAGGGCATCGGCCAGCTCGGTAAGCTCCTGCTGGGTGACGCCCTGCTCCTGGAGGGCGGTGAGGTGCTCTTTGGCCTGGTCGAGCAGGTTTTTGGCAATGCGGGCCAAGTCGTTGTCGGTGGCGCGCTGGAGCTGGCGCTCGGAGTAGTCGGCATCGGTCTGGAGGCGGATGTCGTTGTGCTCGTCGGCGTAGGCGAGCAGGGCGGCGGCTACTTCGGCGGCGCGCTGGGCCAGGTGTTCCTTGGTGGCGCGTTTCACGGCCCCGGCGGTTTGGGGGTTGGTGGCGGCCTGCTGGGTTTCGGCCGTGGGGTCGAGGTGCTGCACCAGGGCGGCCAGATCGGTGCGGGCCTTGCCGAGGGCCTTGTTGGTGGTGTAGAGGTCGGCGTGCTGGTCGAGCACGGCGAGGGTGGCCTGCATCATCGTGAGACGGGCGCGTTGCTTATCATTCATAATAGGGTAGGATTAAAGTACCCGAGGAAGATAGAGAGTTGGGGAGAGGATAGTATAGACCGGGCGGTATATATTTTTTGACGGGGTGTCAAGGGCTGCTGCCCGGGTGTCAACGGGCGCTGCCCTCGTGACATTGGCCGCTGCCCGGGTGTCATTGCGCCGTGACCAGGTGACATTGCCCGCTGCCCTCGTGTCATTGGCCGGTGACCGGGTGACAATGGCCGCTACCCTCGCGTCATTGGCTACTGCCCTCGTGACAATGCCCGGTGCCGGGGTGTCAAGTCGCGCTGCCCTCGTGACAAGGCGTAGTGGCGGGGGCGAGAGAGGCGGGAGTAGCTGCGGGGGCTGGGGTGGCTTTGGCTACTGGCGCGGGGCTGGGTTGCCGCGTTGCGGCAGGTGAGGTGTGGCCTCATCGTTATAGTTGGGCACGAACTGCAAGCCCGCGTCATATGGGGGAGCTACAAGCTCTCATCTGATGTGGACGGTTTTTCAGCTGTTAACCCTAACTCAATAGAAGCCGACATTGGGTCTAGTGAGGTCTCAGATGTTGTAGATAGAGCTTGAGTCGCTAAGAACTCTACAGAATCTTGCAAGGGCTTAACGCTAGGTAAAAATCGGCGAAATGCTGTTTTGAAAAACAGATTAAATTCCTCCATTAGAAAATAGTCGTCAAGTTTATGGCCTTGTTCTACTAATTGTCTGATGTTGATAAGTCGTGTCTCCTTTGATCCATCTATTTTTTTTCCTTCGTTTGTTAAATAATCTTCCAGTTCTCCTCTTTTAAGTATAAAGATGTTGTTGCTGTTGAATATCTCATCTATGCATTTGTATAAAGACTGCTTGAAGTTTTTGTTTTCTTCTTTTTCAATGTCTTTGTGTGCTATTTTTCTTTTTACTTTAGGTTTTAGATACTTCCATAAATGCAGAAGTTCTGGGAGTTTTGAATTGTCTTCCTCGACTTCATTCATTTTCTCGCAAAAACTCTTAGCGTCTACACTTTTGTCAGGCTGTAAGAGGCGCTTTTGTAGATACTTGCTTTCGTATTCGTCTACTATAGTCGTTTTTGCTCCACGTATATTTCCAATTTCTGGATGAATTGCGTTGTCTATACCTTCAAATAGATAATCTAAATCAGCAAGAGCGTAAGATGTAATACCGCATTCATTTAATACATCAATTATTTTGGATATATCGTTCTTTCCATTGGCACGAACAATTGTAATATTGTATTCATCAAGCCATTCTTTGCTTTTTACATAGTTATCGACCATTGTTGGTAGAATTAATTTTTCACCGCCTTCGCATATAATAACCATGTCAGCGAAAAACATTTCGCTGTTTTCGCTTCTTAGTAATGTTTGTATTTGGCTTTTGTTTTCTTGCTGGATGTGAAAGAAATTTGACTTTGTTTTTCCTTCTATCTTTTTTATAACTGATATGTTGTTTAATTCGCCTGCTCTGATGAACTCAGTTGAATGGGTTATTACAATAACCTGATTTTGCTTGTCGGGATTTATATCAACAAATTCACTTAATCTGTTGGAAATTACGCGCCTTGCTTGTGGGTGTAAATAAAGCTCTGGTTCTTCTATAGCTAATATTGTTGTGTTTTGATGAAATAGGCTGCAATAGTATGAGAACAGGCCTATAATAACTGCACTTTGGATACCTGATCCTTTGTTTTGTAGATTAGAGTTGAATCCATCATTGACAAAAACCTGTACTTGTTTGTATATTTCTTTAGTGTCATGGAAATATTGGAAATTTATAGAAGTGTCATTAAAAGCTACTTTGATCTTTTTGCTTATATCTCTAGCTAAGGCCTTGTAGACATTGTTGCCGATTGATTCGACTACGCCTAATGCTGTTTTTAATATATGTTCTAAGTTATTTTCGTTCTCCTGTTCTACTTTTTCCTCCTTCTTGTCATTCCATACTTTTTTTAGAAGCTTTCCATACCAAGACCAGTTATTGGGTTTTAGTTGATTTGCAGGCTCTCTAAATGCTGGTAAAATTGCGCTTGTTATAATAGCATCTCTGAATGCTGTGCTGGCGCCCCAAAGTACATACCAGGGGCTGTCCTTTATTTGTTCTCCTGATTCGTCAAATAAATCCTCTTGATAGAAGAATCTATATTCCTTGTCGTGTACATCTGGTTCTTCGCATATTTTTGCATAGAACAAAACTAATATGCATTTTGATTGTTTTAACGACTCAATTAAAATAGGTAAATTTGTTTTGGGTTTAAAGTATTGCTTGTCTATCCAGTTGTTGGAATAATAAGTGTCAGGATCGAATACAGAGTGCTCTGGTACAATGTCAATAATTCCACTTTTTATTTTAAAAGGCGAGGCCTTTAATTTTCCCCGATATATTCCCTTTATCTTTGATAATTCCTCTTCATTTATATTTGTTTCTCTTAATTGACTTAGTATCCAAAATTCCTCGCAATACTGACCTTCATGAGAATGAAAGTCAGTGAAATTTATATCGGCATAGGCAGGGTTTTTACTTCCAAAGCATATATCCAACGCTTTAACTATGTTGCTTTTGCCAGCATTATTTTTCCCAACAACTACATTTTTCCCTTTTGTTAACTTGAGATGTAAATAATCTATACTTCTAAAATTCTTGATGTAAAGTGATTCGATGTACATAAAAAGTAGTGTTTAACGACGTTGAAATAAGGATACAATATACTATAACTGTTCTTTTATGTATCTGTCATGCAAAAAAAAAGCCTGCCCAAACAAAGGGTAGGCTTTGAATAGGGTGTTAGTAAGTTACACCCCCACCTTCTCCTCACTCCCCAGCTCACTCAGAATCCGCTTGGCTATCTGCACGCTCTTCACGTCTTCGATGCTGATGATGAGCTGTTCCTTACGCTCCTTCATGGAGGCCGAGCGGGGGTGGGTCTGGATGTAGTTGAGGATGGTGCCGAAGGTGTCGCCCTGGAAGTAGGCCTCGTTGCCGGTGGCCGGGATGTAGCCTTTGAGCAGGTTCTTCTTGAGGGTGAGCTTCTCGAAGCCCACCTGGCAGGCCTGCCAGCGCAGGCGCACGATGTCGGCCAGCTGCTCGACCTCGGCGGGCAGGGGGCCGAACCGGTCGATGATGCCGGCCACGAGCTTGCGCAATTCCTCGGGGCCCTTTACTCTATCGAGCTTGCTGTAGAGCTGCAGGCGCTCGGAGACGTTGCTCACGTAGTGGTCGGGAATGAGGATTTGCAGGTCGGTTTCGATGTTGCACTCCTTGGGGCCGGCGGCTTTGGCGGCTTCCTGCAGGCGCTGGGTCGGGTCGCCGAGGAACAGGTCGCGGAACTCGGTTTCCTTGAGCTCGGTCACGGCCTCGTCCAAGATCTGGTGGTAGGTTTCGAAGCCCAGGTCGTTGATAAAGCCCGACTGCTCGCCGCCCAGCAGGTTGCCGGCCCCGCGAATGTCGAGGTCGCGCATGGCTACCTTGAAGCCGTCGCCGAGGTCGGAGAATTCTTCGAGGGTGCTCAGGCGCTTGCGGGCGTCGGAGGGCAGACCGGCCACGGGCGGGGTGAGCAGGTAGCAGTAGGCCTTTTTGTTGGAGCGGCCCACGCGGCCCCGCATCTGGTGCAAGTCGGATAGCCCGAAGAGGTGGGCGCGGTTGATGATGATGGTATTGGCGTTGGGAATATCCAGGCCACTCTCAATGAGGTTGGTGCTCACCAGCACGTCGTATTCGCCATCCACGAACTTCATCATGCGCTTTTCGAGCAGGTCGCCTTCCATCTGGCCGTGGATGTAGGTGATGCGGGCATCGGGCACAAGGCGCAGAATCATGTTGGCCAGCTCCTCAATGTCCTTCACGCGGTTGTGCACGAAAAACACCTGCCCGCCCCGCTTGATTTCGCGGGCCACCGCGTCGCGGATCAGCAGCTCGTCGAAGACGTGCAGCTCGGTTTGCACCGGCTGGCGGTTTGGGGGCGGGGTGGCAATGACGCTCAGGTCGCGGGCGCCCATGAGGGAGAAGTGCAGGGTGCGCGGAATGGGCGTGGCCGAGAGGGTGAGCGTGTCCACGTTCACCTTCAGCTCCTTGAGCTTGTCCTTGGTCTTGACCCCGAACTTCTGCTCCTCGTCGATGATGAGCAGGCCCAGGTCGCGGAACTTGATGTCTTTGTTGGTGAGGCGGTGAGTGCCGATGAGGATGTCGGTTTTGCCCTCGGCCACCCGGCCCAGCGTCTCCTTGATTTGCTTGGTGCTCTTGAAGCGGTTCACGTATTCCACCGTCACGGGTAGGGCCGACAGCCGCTCCCGGAAGGTTTTGTAGTGCTGCATGGCCAGAATGGTGGTGGGCACCAGCACGGCCACCTGTTTGCCATCGGCCACCGACTTAAACGCGGCACGAATGGCGACTTCGGTTTTGCCGAAGCCCACGTCGCCGCACACGAGGCGGTCCATGGGGTGGGGCTGCTCCATGTCGCGCTTCACGTCTTCGGTGGCCTTGCCCTGGTCGGGCGTGTCCTCATATATAAAGCTCGATTCGAGCTCGGCCTGCATAAACGAGTCGCGGGCGAAGGCGTGGCCAGGCGCGGTTTTGCGCTTGGCGTAGAGTCGGATCAGCTCGGCGGCAATGTCCTTGACCTTTTTCTTAACCGACTTCTTCTTGTTTTCCCACTCCGGCGAGCCCAGCTTGCTCATGGTGGGCGGCGTGCCCTCGGCCCCGCTATACTTGGCAATCTTGTGCAGGGCGTGGATGCTGACGGTCAGAATATCGTCGTCGCGGTACACGAGCCGGATGGCTTCCTGCAGGTGCCCGTTGATTTCGACCTGGGTGAGGCCGGCGAAGCGGGCAATGCCGTAGTCCTGGTGGGTCACGTAGTCGCCGGGCGAGAGGGTGCGCAGCTCCTTGAGGGTCAGGGCCTTTTTCTTGGAGAACTTGCGGCCTTCCTGGGCCCGGTAAAACCGCTCGAACAGCTGGTGGTCGGTGTACACCACGAGCTTGAGCACGTCGTCCACGTAGCCTTCGCGCAAGCCCAGCAGCAGGTGCTGAAACTGCACGTTGTTATCGAGCTCGTCGAAGATGGTGCGTAGCCGGTCGGCCTGCCGCACCGATTCGGCCGCAATGACGTTGGTAAAGCCCTTTTCCTGGTTGTCGTGCAGGTTCTTGACGAGCCGGTTGAAGTCCTTGTTGAAGCTGGGCTGGGGCTTAGAGCTGAACTGGAAATCCTCGCCGCCCTTGAAGTGGAAGCGTTTGCCGAACTCCACGATGGGGAAGTTTTCGAGCAGCTTCTTGAAGCTTTTCACGGTTTCGAAGAGGTCTTCGGGCTTGCTCACAATCTGCACGCCCCCGGCCGAGGCCAGCATTTCCTTGAAGCCCAGCTCGGCCCGGTCGAACGATTCCTCCACCACGTCCAGAATCTGGCGCATGTCCTTGGCCCAGATGGCGGTGTGGCGCGGAATGAAGTCGAGAAAAGCTTCCCGGGTTTCCTGGAGCAGCTTCGTCTGCACGTTGGGAATTATGCTCACCTGCTGCCGCTTTTCCACCGAGAGCTGTGTTTCGGGGTCGAAGGTGCGAATCGTCTCCACCTCGTCGCCGAACAGTTCGATGCGGTAGGGCAGCTCGTTGGCGTAGCTGAAGATATCCACGATGCCGCCGCGCACCGCGAATTGCCCCGCCTCGTACACAAAGTCGCTCCGCTCGAAGTCGTACTCGGCCAGCATGTCGCTGATGAAGTTCACGTCGAGCTTGTCGCCCATCTTGACGATAAACGTGTTGGCTACCAGGCTTTTCTTGTTGATAACCTTCTCAAACAGCGCCTCGGGGTAGGTCACAATCAGCGCCCCGGCCGTGTCCTTCACGCTGATTTTCTTGCCTTTGGCTTTGGCCGCGCCGTCGGGCAGCGCGTCGTTGGCGTCTTCGGCCGTCTGCTCGGCGGCGGTTTTGGGGCCCCGGTGGCTATTGAGCTTGTTGAGCACCTCGGCCCGCATCAGCACGTTGGCGTTTTCCGTCTCGTCGAAGGCGTAGGGGCGCTTGTAGGAGCTCGGAAACATCAGCGGCTCTTCGTCGGGCACCAGGTGCTGCAAGTCGGCCAGAAAATAGGCGGCCTCGTCCCGGTCGTGCAGAATAAAGAGGTGGTGCTGGTCCGGAAACTCCTGGTGCAGGGCGGCGGCCAGCACCGCGTCCTGGGAGCCGACGAGGCCACGCAGGTGCAGGCGCACGGGGGCTTCGGCCGGCTTGTCGGGCCGCAGCGAGTGGCGGGTGGCCGGGTTCAGGCGGGCCCCCACGGTCATGGCGGTGGGGTCGAGGGCGTAAAGCTGGAGGAAGTCGGTGACCTTCAAAACGGCGGGCGGCTAGGAGAAAGGCAAAAGGGAGCAGCCCGGCCGGAGACAAATCCGGTCGGGCCATACAGGGCACTGGTGGTGAATAATACCGCCCGCAAGGTCCGAAAGTTTCCGCAGCTGCCGAATGCTTGCGTTACGGCCGGGTTTCGTTACATTCGTCTTGTTACTGCCCTGATTACCCCGCTCCAATCCCCTAATTCCCCCGTTGCATATGGACCCCACCCGCAACCCCGCCGAGGATACCGATTTTGACTTTGACGCCTGGCAGCGTTGGCAAAACCTACGGCACGCCTGGGACCGGGTGCGCCAGGCCCGCCAGCAAAAGGCCCGCTACCAGCCCCTGGCCGCTCCTGAGCCCCCGGTTGAGCCCGAAATCGTATACTTGCTGCCCGTGCCGAACTAGCCGCGTACCTTCGCGCTTTAGGCTACCTGTTTTCCATTATCTGAAGTGCGCGGTTCTTCCCACCTGGCCATTGGCCTCATTACCGGCGTGGCCGTCGGCGGCCTCATTACGGGCGTACCTTTTTCGCCGGCCGGCATTGCCCTGGCCGGCTTCTCGGCCCTGGCTCCCGACCTCGACCACCCCAGCTCCCGGCTAAGTAAGAGGCTGAGCTTTTCGCAAAACTACGTGCGCTTTGCCTTTGCCCTGGTGGCGCTGGGCTTGGCTGGGTACACGCACTATATGCTGCCGCCCGGCCCCGAGCGGCGCATGGGCTTCACGGCGGCGCTGGCCTTTGGCCTTATTGGGGTGGCTATGCAGGGCGGCTCGGCCCGCAAGCTGGCCCTTATGTTTACCGGGGTGTGTACCGTGCTGGCGGGGTTGTATTTCGGGTTTCTGTGGCTGAGCCTGGTGGGAATTTTCGTGGCCCTGGCGCCCTACACCTCCCACCGCACCTGGACGCACACGCTCTGGGCCACCGCCCTCTGGACCTACATCGGCTACCTGGCCAACAACACCCTGGGCTGGCACGGCGTGGCCCACTTTGCCGGGGCCGGCTACGCGTCCCACCTCGTGGCCGACTCACTCACCAAGGCCGGCGTGAAGTGGTTTATGCCTTTGTCGGACTATGCCTTCAAGATTCCGCTGATCCGGACGGGCACCACTTCGGGCAACCTGCTGGAAGTTGGTATCTGCGTCGGTTATGCTGCCTTGGTGTTGGTACTTATAGTGGCCCGGATGAATTTCTGATAGAGGCTCCCTAGGCAATTGCGGCAGGGCGGCCACCGAAAGATATTGGCGTAGACAGGGCTGTAGAACAGTGCGCGTATCGGCCCGGAATTATGTGTAAATAGTATTTGTTGCTCAAAAAAAGCAGGAGTGCCAGGGCGAAAAGCAGATTAAAAAAAGCTGGGCGCTAAAATGGTTAAAATAGCCTTGTTTCTGTTTGTTAATTGTATTATATTGATAGGGCAACGGATAAATAAACAGAAGTTTAGGTGCAGTTGGCCTATGGATGAAAGGATAATTTTAATGCGCTTTTCAAGAACTATAGTAAGTATGCTTGCCGAGTAAAGGCGGAAAAGTTGCACTGATACGATTAAGCTATTAGCTTCGCACCTAACAGGGTGCTTCGTATGAAATTGCACTGAATGACAGGATTGAGAAAATGTATTTTCATTAATATTGATCTTGGCTTTCGTAACTTCATGGAGGGGAGACAGAATTGGATATAGGACTTTACAAGTGCCACTTTTGGCTGCCGAACTGAAACTTTTCAAACAAACTGGACTTTGCCGCCATTGCTCCATCACATGATGATGTGATCTGCGAAAGGTACCAGTCATGCGAGGGCGGACCTACGAACTCAGATTTGTATCTTTGATCATGGCTACCTTAGCACTTTCTAAATCTATTCTCACTTTCCTGCCCTGATTGCACACCTCTCGCATTAAAGCTTTTTTTGTATGAACCAGATGAATAGCCCACTGATAAGGATCGGCGTCTTCTACGACGGCAATTATTTCCTGAAGATCAGTGATTACTACTACTTCCAGCACGAGCGTAAGGCTCGCATCAGTTTAGAGGGCCTGCACGAGTATATCCGGCATCAGGTCGCCGAAGAAGAAGATGTGGACGTACGGCTGAGCCAGATTACGGACGCGCATTTCTTCCGGGGCCGCCTGTCGGCTACCGAAGCGCGCGACAAAGACCGGCTCTTCCACGACCGTCTGCTCGACGATATTCTGATGAATCTGAGCATTGCTACCCACTACATGCCGCTCAAAACGCGGGATGGGCGGTTGCAGGAGAAAGGTATCGACGTGTGGCTGGCCCTCGAAGCCCTGGAGCTAGCCCTGCACAAGAGCTTCGACGTCATCGTGCTCATCGCCGGCGACTCGGACTACGTGCCCCTGATCAAGAAGCTTAATACCATCGGCACCCGCGTGATGCTGCTGAACTGGGACTTCAAGTACGTAGATTTCAAGGGTGAAAACCGCGTAACCCGCGCCTCGCAGCAGCTGCTGGAGCACGTAACGTACCCCGTAGCGATGCACGACGTTATCGACAGCGGCCTGTCGAGCGCCGATGAGCTCATCGAGAGCCTGTTTGTAAGCCAGCCCGAGCCGGTTGCGTTTCCTTCCGTAAAGCCGGTACGCCCCACGGGCCCCACGGCGGCCGGTCCGGTGGGTACGGTGGGCATCAGCACTATCAAAAACCTCAAGAACGGCTTTGGCTTCGTGGTAATGCCACCGAACAACCTGTTCTTCAGCTACGCCGACATGGCCGAAGGCGACTTCAACGACCTGCGTGAAGGCGACTGGGTAGAGTTTACGGTAGGCCGCAACCACCGCGACGAAGACTGCGCCCGCAACGTGCGCAAAGTAGCCGCACCGGCGGAAGAAGGCGACGAGTACGAAGAGCACGAGCACGAATCGGCCTCTTCTGACCTGATATAGCCCGGCCCCAAGCCCCGCCAGCAGCTCATTGAAAAAGCCGGACCCTCCCAGTTGGAGGCGTCCGGCTTTCGTGCGTAAGGGCAGTAAGCAGCTGGGGTAATTTCTAGATGTCGAGCGGCTCGTTGTCGGCATCCGGGAAAAGCAGGCGGTGAAAGTCGCGCTTGTCGGCCGGGTAGCGGTTGAAGGTGCCCATGCCCCGGGCTACCACCAGCTCCCGGGTAGTGCAGGTGATTTCGGCGCTGGTGACGACCAGCGTTTTGCCCGAGTGGTCGACGCGGGCCCGGGCCACCAGTTGGTCGTGGAGGCGTACAGGGTGCAGGTAGTTGATCTTGAACTCGACAGTGGAAACCAGCTCGCCAGTCTGGAAGGACAGCGTAAGGGCTGCCGCACCCAGGGCCGAGTCCATGAGGCCGGCAATAACACCGCCGTGGCAGGTGCCGGGCGAGGAAAGGTGCTCGGGGCGCACACTCATGCTGTATTCTACCTGGCCGGGGCTGGCCACAGTGAGCTGCATGCCATTGGTGCGGCCGTAATGATTGATCTGGTTGTAAATACCCACCAGGGTAGCTACATCGAAGGATTGCTCCATAAGGAAAGAAAGGCTGGGCGGAAAAGCACTGGATATTGGCTGAAAAGTTAGGTTTCTTTACCCAATAACGCCACCGCTATGTCTGCCGCCCCGCTTTCCTTCGCCGAGTTTTATCCGCGCTACCTGCGTGAGCATAGCAAGCGCGGCACCCGCATTCTGCACTTCATCGGCACTACGCTATTTCTGGGGGCGGTAGGGCTGGCCGTTTTCTGGCAGCGCTTCAACCTGATTCCCTTGGGCATTGTGGCAGCTTACGGTTTTGCCTGGGTGGGGCACTTCTTTGTGGAGCGCAACCGCCCGGCCACGTTTCAGCATCCGTGGTATTCGTTGCTCGGCGACTTTCGCCTGTACTTCGACCTGCTGCGTGGCCGGGAACGGTTCTGAACCCCCGATTCGGCGGGTTTTTCGAATCAAACGGATTTGGTCGTTGGCGCCGACGCTTCCTGCTACCAAATACTACAGCTCCTTGCTCATCAGAAAGTGCGGAATGCTGCCGAAGAGCGTGTGCGACGGAGCCACGATGTGGTAGCCCTGGCGCTCATAAAACGCTACTGCTGCTGCGCGGGCGTGCAGCACGCACTCGGTGAGGTCAAGCTGGCGGGCCGCGTTTTCCAGGTATTCGAGTAACTGCCGACCCACGCCCTGGCCCTGGTAAGTCTCAGCCACGGCCATGTAGCGCACCTGCGCCTGGGCAGGGCCGGAGGGGTGCAGACGGGCCACGCCAGCTACGGTGCCATCGGGAGCGGCGAACAGGGCATGGATGGTGGTGGGCGCGTCATCATCATCGGCCCGTTCCGAGCCCAGGGGCTGCTGCCAGGGCTGGCGCAGCACCTGATAGCGAAGCTGGTAGTAGGCGGTGAAGTCAGCAGGCGAATGGGGGGCGCGAACGGGCATGGGGGAGCAGTAAGCGGGTAAGTTGGAGAATGTCGGCTGAAAATCTGCGCGGGTTGCGCCGGGCATTTGATACTTTTGCACGCCAGCGCCGTACGCAAGCTTTGGGCTCTGCCTGACCAGCCCACCGGCTGGCCAGCTGCTGCGGCCCCATTCTCACCCCAATTCAACCCCTATGCCTTCTTTCGACATTGTAAGCAAAGTAGATCCGCAAACTCTGGAAAACGCCGTGAATACGGCCAAAAAGGAGCTGCAGACGCGCTACGACCTGCGCGACACCAAGGGCGGCATGGAACTCGATAAGAAAGCCAACACGATTCTGCTCAGTTCCGAAAACTCAATGCGCGTGAAGGCGCTGGAAGATATTCTGCTGGGCCGCATCGTGAAGCAGGGCCTCGACGGTACCTGCCTCGACTTTTCGGCCGAAGAGCAGCCTTCCGGGGCTTTGGTGAAGAAAACCGTGAAAGTGCGGGCCGGTATCGACAAGGATACGAGCCGCAAAATCATGAAGCTCATCAAAGACAGCAAGATTAAGGTGGACGCCCAAACCCAGGATGAGCAAATCCGGGTGACAAGCAAGAAAATCGACGAATTGCAGCAGGTAATTGCCCTGCTGCGCCAAAATGCCACCGAAGTAGGCCAGCCCCTGCAGTTCGTGAATATGAAATGATTTTTAATGTGCTCAGGTGCTAATGTGTGGAATGTGCTAAATGCTTTACAGCACTAATTATTGGCATATTTTTCCACATTAGCACCTGAGCACATTAACCCACATTCCGGCATATTTTTCACATTAACACATTTCCCCCTGTGTTCGACTTTTCCATTTTTTCCAGCGCCCAGGCGTGGGTAAGCTTGCTTACTCTCACGTTCATGGAAATCGTGCTGGGCATCGACAATATTATCTTCATTTCCATCGTCGTCAACCGGCTGGACCCAGTGCAGCAGAAACGGGGCCGCACTATCGGCCTGATGCTGGCCCTGCTGATCCGCATTGGCCTGTTGATGAGTATTTCGTGGATTGTGGGTCTGAAGGCACCGCTCTTCACGTTGGATGTGCCGTGGGCGTCGCACGAGTTCGGCGTTACCGGCCGCGACATTATTCTGTTCCTGGGCGGCCTGTTTCTGCTGGGTAAAAGCACCACCGAAATCCACACCAAGCTACAGGGTGAGGAAGAGGATGCGGGCGGCAACAAAGTCTACAGCTCGATGGGCCGCATCATTTTCCAGATCGTGCTTATCGATATCGTGTTCAGCTTCGACTCCATCCTGACGGCTGTGGGCCTGGTCGACAGCGTGTTGATCATGATTATGGCCGTTATCCTGTCGATGGGCGTGATGCTGGCCTTCTCGGGCATGATCAGCGACTTTGTGAACCGCAACCCGACTATCAAGATGCTGGCCCTGTCGTTCCTGATCATGATTGGCGTGATGCTGGTGATGGAGGCTTTCCACAAGGAAATCGAGAAGGGCTATATCTACTTCGCCATGTTCTTCTCCCTGATTGTGGAGCTGCTCAACATGCGCCTGCGCAAAAAGACGCCGCCCGTGCAGCTGCGCGAGTCGCAGTTTGACTAAGCTGTTCTATGTCAGGTCAAACAAAGCCCGCTCAAGTAGTTGAGCGGGCTTTTTTGTGGTCGGGAAGTAGGGCTTTATACCCGGAAAATGAGCACAATGACTAACAGCGCAAACGATACAGCCAGTATGGCGGCATTCACCCGGCCGGCATCGCCCAGCAGCTTGCCCTGCGTGAGGCCCGCCGCCAACAGCAGTAGCCCGGTGAAGGTAAACAGGGCGTGATGCCTGAACAGAACGGGTAACGGCGGCCCCGAAGGTAAAATCCGGGCTTCGCGAATGAAGCGAAACAGCAGCGACACCCGCAGCTGGACCGCTTCGGTGGGGGGCGTGTGGCCACTGGTGTAGTCGCCGCTGGTCAGGAAACGACCTTTGCTGGTGCGTACAAGGTAGGTATCGGCCCCGCTGTTGTAGATGGTAGCGCTAAGGAAAGTAGCTGTGGTGGTATAGCGCGCCCCGTAGTAGTCGACCATAATCAACAGGCCCAGGAGCAGCAGCAGCTTACCCCACAACCGGATAGGCTTTTGGTATTTCCCGAAATCAATGCGCGGGGTAGTTCGGCGGCGGAAGGGGCTCCGGGCTGGCTGTCGGGCAAAGGCGGCGGGAGGAGGTGGCGCGGGTGGGGCCGGCCGCGGGGGGGTGCGGGAGGCCGCCAGCAGCGCATCGTAGCCCCGGCGGCGGGCCGGACTAATGAGCACGTCGTATGCCTCGTTGATGAGCAGAAACTGCTGGTGCGCGGCCGGGTCGGTGGTTCGGTCGGGGTGAGTGAGGAGCACCAGCTTGCGGTAGGCCCGCCGGATATCGTCGGCAGTAGCCTGCTCACTGACGCCCAGCGTGCGGTAGTGGTTTGGCATCATCAGACCGGCGCCTGAGTACCGATGTGCTCCTGCAAGGCGGGCAGCTGGCTTTGCACACGCTGGGTAGCCAGCTCCAGAATCCGCCGGTTTACCTCCGACCGGTGCTGGCGGTAAAACTGCTGCTCAGCCTGAGTAAACAGCCCGATAATGCTGCCGATAACTGTATAGCGCAGCTTCACGTTGCGGCCCAGCACTTCGGCTACAGTGCGCTGCCGGGCCGCCGCATCCTGGCCCGCAAAGGCTACGTGGTGCTCCCGCACGAAGTCGGCCACCAGCAGTAACAGCAACTCGTTTTGCAGCTTGAGTACCGGCCGCAGCGTGCGGTGCAGAAAGTCGCCGATGGTGGGCTCGGACGCAGCGGGCAAGGCCGTAGCCAGTTGGGGCCGCAGGGCCAGCAGGGCGGTATCGGGCGTAGTAGGCAGGTCGGGGAGAGTCATGAGCAAGGAAATTGGAGCCGGCAAGTAAGCGCAAAAACCCGCCCGGCGCGAGGCCAGACGGGTTTTTATATACGCAAACGGGAAGGAGCAGGACTTAGCGCTGCACACCACCTTTGGGGTAACCGTGCCTTCCGAAGTCGTCAGGCGCACTACGCAGCTACCAGAACGGGTTAGATCAAGCGTTAAGCTTATTTTCGAGCTTATTGATAAAGTCCCATAATACCACACCGGCCGCTACGCTCACGTTTAAAGAGTGCTTGGTGCCAAACTGCGGAATTTCCACGGCCGCGTCGCACAGGGCCAGCACCTCGTCGTCCACCCCAAACACCTCGTTGCCCATCACCAGGGCGTAGGGCCGGCCGGGTTCGGGCCGGAAGGCGGGCAGCAGCTGGCTGCCGTCGGTTTGCTCTACGGCCACCACCACGTAGCCGGCCGCCTTCAGCTGCTGCAAGGCCTCGATGGTAGTGGCAGCATACTCCCAGGCTACCGACTCGGTGCTGCCCAGGGCCGTCTTCGTGATTTCGCGCTGCGGGGGCCGCCCGGTTATACCGCAAAGCCAGATTTTCTCGATGGCAAAGGCGTCGGCGGTGCGGAAGGCCGAGCCCACGTTGTGCAGGCTGCGCACGTTGTCGAGCACCAGGGTAAGGGGGAATTTTTGCGTACTTTTGAAGTCTGCCACCGAGAGCCGGTTCAGCTCTTCCATTGTTCTTTTGCGCATTGCCGACGAGGTATTTTGCCCAAAGGTAGGACGCTCCGCCCGTTGCCGCATCCGGCCGCGGAACCACCGCTCCGCCCGTGCTTGTTGGCAGCTAGTCCTTTCTACTCCACACCTCCGCGCTTTCCGGCGCGCTCTATATTCAGCATTCCTTTGCGTACTGCCTCCACTCCGAAGAAGCCGGTGCCCATGCACGGCACGCTGGGGCCCGCCCCGGTGATTGATACGCCGCTGATGAAGCAGTATTATCAATTAAAAGAGCAGCACCCCGGCGCGCTGCTCCTGTTCCGCGTCGGCGACTTTTACGAAACCTTCGGCGAGGATGCCGTCACGGCTTCCCGCATTCTGGACATCACGCTCACCAAGCGCGGGGCTGGCACCAGCTCCGAAACCCCGCTGGCCGGCTTTCCCCACCATTCTCTCGATACGTATCTGCCCAAGCTGGTGCGGGCCGGGCAGCGCGTGGCCATTTGCGACCAGCTCGAAGACCCCAAGCAGGCCAAGGGCCTCGTGAAGCGCGGTATTACCGAGCTGGTCACGCCCGGCGTGTCGTTTAACGACAACGTGCTGGAGCGCCGCTCGAATAACTACCTGTCGGCCGTGCATTTCGGCAAGCAGGAGTGCGGCATTGCTTTCCTGGACATCAGCACCGGCGAATTCCTGGTAGCCCAGGGCGACCATGCCTACCTGGGCAAGCTGCTCCAGAACTTCTCCCCGGCCGAAGTGCTGTTCTGCAAGAAAAGCCGCCACGAGTTTGAGCAGCATTACGGCCCCGACTTTTGCCATTACGCCCTCGACGAGTGGGTTTTCGGGGCCGACTACACCTACGAAACCCTGACGCGCCACTTTAATACGGCTTCGCTCAAGGGCTTCGGCATCGACGGGCTGCGGGAAGGCATTACGGCCGCTGGCTGTATTATGCACTACTTGGCCGAAACCAAGCACACCGACATTGGCCACATTGCCAGCATCGGCCGCCTGGAGGAAGACAAGTACGTGTGGCTCGACCGGTTCACGGTGCGCAACCTGGAGCTGGTGCACGCCCAGCACCCGGGCGGCGTGCCCCTGATTGATATTCTGGATCAGACCGTGACGCCGATGGGAGCCCGCCTGCTGCGCAAGTGGGTGGTGCTGCCGCTCAAGGAGCCCGCCCAGATTCAGCGTCGCCTCGACACGGTAGAGGGCCTGCTCGACAATCCCGAGCTGCTGGGCGAATTGGTGCAGCATCTCAAGCAGATCAACGACCTAGAACGGTTGATTTCCAAGGTGGCCGTGCGCCGTATCAACCCCCGGGAACTGCTCCAGCTCAGCCGTGCCCTCGACGCCGTGGGGCCAATTCGGGAATTGCTGACCGGTTCGGGCATGCGGGCCTTGCAGAAGCTGGCCGAGCAGCTCAACGTGTGCGAAACCTTACGAGAGGAAATCAAGGCCAAAATCCGGCCCGACGCGCCCATTCTCACCAACCAGGGCAACGTGCTCAACGAGGGCATCGATAAGGAGCTGGATGAGTTGCGTAGCATTGCCTTTTCGGGCAAAGATTACCTGTTTCAGCTCCAGCAGCGGGAAATCCAGAACACCGGCATTTCGTCGCTGAAAGTGGCCTACAACAAGGTGTTCGGCTACTACCTCGAAGTCACCAACTCCCACAAGGACAAGGTGCCGGCCACCTGGATTCGGAAACAGACGCTGGTGAATGCCGAGCGGTATATTACTGAGGAGCTCAAAACCTACGAGGAGAAGATTCTGCACGCCGAGGAGCGTTTGTTCGTCATCGAGCAGAATATCTACAACGAGCTGGTGTTGTCGGCCATGGATTTCGTGCCCCAGATTCAGCAGAACGCCCGCGCCATTGGTATCATCGACTGCCTGGCTTCGTTTGCCGCCACGGCCCGGCAGCAGCGCTACGTGAAGCCTACAGTGAATGACTCCACGCTGCTCGATATCCGGGCGGGCCGCCACCCTGTTATCGAGCGGCAACTGCCGCCCGGTGAGTCCTACATTCCCAACGACATCCGCCTCGACCAGGACGAGCAGCAGATTGTCGTCATCACCGGGCCCAACATGGCCGGTAAGTCGGCTCTGCTGCGCCAAACGGCCCTGATTGTGCTGCTGGCCCAAATCGGCTCCTTCGTGCCCGCCGACGCGGCCACCATCGGTGTCATCGACAAGATTTTCACCCGCGTGGGTGCTTCTGATAACCTGAGTAAGGGCGAAAGTACCTTCATGGTGGAGATGACCGAAACGGCCAGCATCCTCAACAACCTCTCGGACCGCAGCCTGGTGCTGATGGATGAAATTGGGCGCGGTACCAGTACCTACGACGGCATCAGCATTGCCTGGGCTATTGTGGAACACCTGCACAACAACCCCAAGGCCCGGGCCAAAACCCTGTTTGCCACCCACTACCACGAGCTCAACCAACTGGCCGAAGACTGCCCGCGGGTGCGCAACTACAACGTGGCCGTGCGCGAAGCCGACGGCCGCATCCTGTTTATGCGCAAGCTTGTGGAAGGCGGTTCCGAGCACAGCTTTGGCATTCACGTGGCCCGCATGGCCGGTATGCCTATGGCCGTGGTGCTGCGGGCCAACGAAATCATGCACCATCTGGAGCAGGAGCGGGCCTCTACTGGCATTGAAGACGGCCCCACGGAGTTTGATGAGGTGCTGGCCGGCCTGGAAACCGCGCCCAAAAACGGCAAGGCCAACCGGGGGCCGGTGGCGCAGCCGGCTGCGGCGGTAGCCACCGCGCCCCGCCCCAGCCTGCAGCTCAGCATGTTCGAGCCCGCCGACCCGGTGCTGGAGCGCATCCGCGAGCAGCTCCAGCAGCTCGACGTGAACACGCTCACCCCCATTGATGCCCTGCTCAAGCTCAATGAGCTAAAGCTGGCACTGGGAGCCAAAGGCAAGTAAAAAGCAGGGGCAATATTTTCAGGGAGAAATATTATGAAAATTTTTCTCCCTGAAAATGAGCTAGAAAGCCCTTTTGCAGCGAAATTTTACGGATTATTTTTGGGGTAGCCCTTGACTCAAAGCAAATCAGTAGTACCTTTGTCACACCAAAACGCCACTACGGTGGCTGACTCAAGCGAGAGTAGCTCAGTTGGTAGAGCGCGACCTTGCCAAGGTCGAGGTCGCGAGTTCGAACCTCGTCTCCCGCTCAGAAAAAAGACCCTGCCCACCAGCAGGGTCTTTTTGCGTTATAGCCTATCTTCCAGCGGGGCCTGGCAGTTGGGATTTTAGCCGGCCCGCCAAGAATGAAAAGCAAGATATCAGATGAGCAGTTTGGGGTAGCCGTCGCCGGGTGCCTGTCGGTGGCGCAGGTTATCAAGCGGCTGGGCTTGGTGCCGGCGGGTGGCAACTACAAGACCGTGAAAGACCGGATTGCCGCTTTGGGCCTCGATACCAACCATTTTACCGGCAGCGGCTGGAACGTGGGTGAGCGGTACCGGAATTTCGGCCGGCAGTACCGTCTGGAAGATATTCTGATCGAAAACTCTCCCTATGCTTTCACGCATGGCTTGCGTAACCGGTTGCTGAAGGAGGGGTACAAAGCATATAAGTGCGAGCAGTGTGGCCTAACTGAGTGGCTGAGTCAGCCTATTCCGCTGGAGTTGCACCACATGAATGGCGTCAGTAATGACCACCGATTGGAAAATTTGCAGTTACTTTGCCCTAATTGCCACGCGCAGACGACTAGTTATCGGGGTAAAAACCAGTTAAGAGCCTCAGCCAGAGTGGTGTAATGGTAGCCACGAGGGACTTAAAATCCCTTGTCTTCACGGACGTACGGGTTCGAGTCCCGTCTCTGGTACAAGAAACCTCCTTTGCTGTATGCAAAGGGGGTTTTTTTCTTGGTTGCTACATTATCTTCCCTGCGTTTGGCCTTTGCTGGCTGGCACGTATGCCCCAACATATGTTTTGCGAGCCGCCGGCAGATACCAAAGCGCCGTGGCTACCGTTTAGGCACGGCCCCGTAGCGGAAAATAGCGTGCTTCGGGCTTACTTTGAGTATGGCGCCTAATTATTTGCTGCGGTTTTTGATATCGACTTTTTGCCTGCTGGGCGGTGCTGTGGCTACTGCCCAGGCGCAAGCCAGCTTGCAGGGCCGGCCGGCACAGACCACGCTGCGCGCCAGCCTGCAACGCGCCATAACGATGGCGGGCGTATGCGGCAACGCCTATGATGAGGCCCAGCGGACCCGGGATATTCAGGACCTCGACTCGGTGCAGGCCCGGTTTATTGGGCGGGCTACTGGCTGGTGGAATACTACCTACGATACACAGGAAGATTCTATTCACTTTGCCCGCACCTACCGCAACACCCACCGAATTCACACTACTGATTCGCTGGTAATCGTGCAGGGAGCTGTGTTTGAGTTTATCCGGGACCGGGGCGCCACGACCAGCAATGCCGACCGGATCCGGATTCCGGGCTGGGTGCTGCGGGCCTGGGGCGAGAAGGCCGATACCGTCCGCTACTTCGTGAGTGCCAACATTGCCTACGCTCCCGGTGACACGCTCGACCCCATCGTGCACGACAAGGCTCAGCCCTTCGAAGTACCCGACGTAACCCGCCTGGAGGCCCGCATGTGGCTCTACTACCGGGCCTGTAGCTACCTTGCCGCCGATATTGAGGCGCTGCACATGGGCCAGATGCGGCTGATAGCCAACAAGGACCGCTACAACGACTACGCCGCCACCCGGGAACTGTTCGACCGGATTCGGCACTTTGCGCAGTTTGGGGCGCCCGGTTTTGCGCAGCCCAATGGCCGGCAGGGGGCCCGGCGGCAGTGGGTGGCGCTCGACTGCCACTCCAAGCGTCTGCTCAAATCCCGGGGCCAGGATCTGTTCGATTTCTACTCGATGCCCATCAGCGCCATGAAGCTTTATACCAATGCCAATACCAAGAGCTTTTATGCTTCTGGGGTGTATGGCACCGAGCTATTGGTGAATACCTGCCAGAATCCAAACCTCAATATCTTTCAGGACCACGAGGGCCCGGGCCTGTTTCTGGTGGAGTTCGACAACAGCCGCAGCCTGAGCATAGCTCCCAATATCGGGGTTGAGCACACGATGTGGGGTTGGGACGAAATCAGCTGGTTTGGACAGCAACCGGCCGCCTACCGGGCCGACTGGCTGCGCTATGCCCACAACTGGTTGGCCTGCAACGATACCAACGTGTTTCTGCAGATGCCCGGGCAGCGGGAGCAGTCGATTGTGGACCGCAACAACCGGGAAGTAAAACCCCTGTACCGGTTCAATGACACCCAACTGGAAAAGCGGCGCATCCGCGAAATCTGGGACGGGATGTACGACAACTGGGTGCCTGCCTACGCCGTACCCGGTGCGGCCACGGCCAGCAATGTGGCCATCGAAACCGATGGGGTCGTGTACTGGGTCGATTCAACGTCGCACACCATCGTCGGGGCCCGTTGGGATGCTGCGGCCCCGGTGCCGGCCTGGGTGCGCTTTTCGGTGGGGGAGGTGCCCAATGCCGCCGGCGACCTGCGCTTCGAGTTTGCCGGCTCTTTGTTTTACCGCACCCTCGACCACCGCATCGACTACTATAAATACGAAGCCGATACCCGGCGCTGGGTGCACTACGCTACCAACGGCCCGGCCGATGTCGGCGGCAATCTGACGTTTGAAGGCTCCGGCCCGTTTCTGAATCGCCGGAACTACCCCACCATCTTCTACCGCAGCCTGAAAGGCCGGCTGGAGTGTCTGCGCTACGCAGACAGCACCGCCACCTGGACCCACGAAGCCGTGCGGCACGTGCGCGTCGATAATACTCCCGGCGCCATCGTATGCCCCACTGTTGGTCTGGTGGCCTGTATTTCGGGTGGCAACCTCAAAGCGTTTCAGCGTAATGGCTCACGCTGGCAAAATGTGTCGCCGCCGAATGGCAAAGGCGACGTGCGTAGCGACCTGATCTGGTCGAAAGCCGCCGAAGACGGCGCGCCGGACGGCTCCATTGGCCGCTTCTACTACTGTTCCTTCACAAACGACATCGGCACGACCCGCTACGACTACGCGTCGGGAAAATGGGATGATGAGGGTTTCAGCACCGTGGGAGTACGTAATGCGGCCGGCGACATTATTCTCAAAGACGCGGCCGAACTACTTTACCGCACTACCGACAAGCACATTGGCTCCATCCTCTGGGGCTGTCCGCAGGGCCCGGCCCGCCGGCAGGGCTGGCTGCAGACCGAGTATGTGGGCGTGCAGAACTGTTACCGGGGCCTAGTACGGCAGCGCGACAACAGCCTGTTCTATATTGGCCCCCAAAATACCGTGCGCTACCTGACCTGGGAAGGGCTCAAATGTATTCCGCCCGCCACCACTCTTGGCCGGCGGCCACTTCCCGAGGATGCTGCCGCTGGCCCATCACAACCGGCGCGGCAGCCAGACAAGGTGGAATAATCGGCGGAATACCAAGTAGCCCGTATACCGCGCAGATTACTGGTCGGCTCCCAAAGCCGGCCCTTCACGCCCTTCTCACTTCTCCCTATGAGCCAGCACCTGCTCTACGAAACGCCTCAGATCCGGATTTGCTACGACGAGCCGGCTGGCTGGCTGCATGCCGAATGGATTGGCAATCAGGACTATGAGTCGGTACGCTCGGGCGCAACCCGGATGCTGGAATGCCTGACGGAGTACCAGTGCCGCAAAGTGCTGAACGACAACACGCTGGTAAGCAGCATGTGGGCCGACGCGGCAGAGTGGGGCGGCAAGGAGTGGTTTCCGGCCATGCGGGCGGCCGGCTGCGAGTATTTTGCCTGGGTGTATTCGCCCAACGTCTACAGCCGCCTTTCCACCGACCTTACCCTACAGCACACGGCCGCTGGCATCGTCATCCTCACCTTCGACGACCTGGCTATTGCCCAGCTCTGGCTGCAGCAGGTGTAAAGCCTTATGACTGCCCGGCGGGCGGGGCCGGCACGTACCAGCGCAGCAGCGGCACGAGAATAATGACTGGTAGGGGCGACACGATAAAGTCGATGAGGCGGCGGGCGAGCTTGTAGGCCCAGGCGGCGTCGCCGGCCAGCTTGCCTACCACTACCAATGTGGCACAGATGACGAATACGGCGCCGTAGAGCACAAATACCAGCCGCATCCTTCTGGTGCTGCTCAGCGCCACGGTGAGTAGCAGCAAACAGGTGCTGGTGTAAATCAGCGAGTAGGTAACCACCGAAACCAAGCTGCGCTTGGTAACCAGCCCGCTGATGCCCTGCTGCACGGCGGTAGCGTGGCCGCCCAAGCCGACTAGCGTGAGCAAATGCTGCCAGAACTGGTCGATAGTGGCCAGCACCGTATCGGAGTAGATGCCGATGCAGAAAATGGCTAGTACTAACAACGCTGCGGCTGCCCCGCGGAGTAGAGTGCCCGGCCGCCAGGGCTGGGGCGCCAAAGCCGGTGGCAAGTGGGGCTGGCTAGCGGGCATCGGCAAAGACCGGAGTTGCCAGACGGCGCGCCCACAGCATCCAGAGCAGGAAAATGCAGGCGTACACGACGAAGGTGAACGTGTAGTGGTGGTTAAAATCGACGGTCTGGCGCGAGTAGAGGTGGTTCAGAGCCAGGGCGCCTACGCGCACGATGTTGATGAGGTAAATGGCCACGATGCCGAGCGGAATAAACCACAGCTTGCGCCGCCAGGGTCCGGGAAAGGCCAGCACGAAGCCCCCAAACAGCGCGTACAGTACCAAGCCATTGCAGGGGTTGCCCACGTGCACTACGGGCTGGCTGTTGAGTAGCAGTAAGTACGGGTCGAGGCCGTGCACGCTGCTGTCGAAGCCCAGCAGGCGCAGCCCGGCGGCGCTGGCCGTGGTAATGTTGGCCGACAGCGCCGCGTCGAGGCGGCCGTCGAGGGCCAGCCACTGCTCGTAGCCCACAAACCACAGCACATAGAGCCCGATGGCCAGCAAGAGAAAACGCCGCAGATCGGGCGGGAGAGCTAAGGAAGCAGCGGGCATAGCGGGGCCACGGAGAATAGAAGGTAAAAAAAGCCAACGAATATACCGGATATCTGCCAAAGCGCACGGCTGGCCCGCGGGAAAAAACCGGCGCAACGGCTCCCGAATCGACAAATGCGTTGAATGGGTCGGTAGGGTTTTACTACCTTTAACGGTGCCTACTCTACCTGCTTCTTATGTCGTTGCCTTCTTCTGACCTCGTGCCGCCGCTGCAAGCCGCTGACTATCAGCAAAAGATAAAGCAGGTTTTTGCCGAAGTGGGCAAAGTGGTGGTGGGCCAGCACTACATGGTGGGCCGCCTGCTGATCGGCCTTTGCACCGGGGGCCACATTCTGCTCGAAGGCGTGCCAGGCCTGGCCAAAACCCTGACCATTAGCACGCTCTCGAAAGTGCTGCACCTGCATTTCCAGCGCGTGCAGTTCACTCCCGACCTGCTGCCCTCCGACTTGGTGGGCACCATGATTTACAACCAGAATCAGTCGGTGTTCGAGGTGAAGAAGGGGCCGATTTTCGCCAACCTCGTGCTGGCCGACGAAATCAACCGGTCCCCGGCCAAGGTGCAGAGCGCCCTGCTCGAAGCCATGCAGGAAAAGCAAGTCACCATCGGCGAAACCACGTATCCGCTGGATCTGCCGTTTCTGGTGTTGGCCACCCAAAACCCCGTGGAGCAGGAAGGCACCTACCCGCTGCCCGAAGCCCAGGTCGACCGGTTTATGATGAAGGTGCATGTCGATTACCTCAAGAAGGCCGATGAGCTGGAGGTGATGCGCCGCATGGCCAACATGAGCTACGTGGGCGAGGTAAACCCGGTGCTGACCAAGGAAGACATCTTCGCCATCCGCTCCCTGATTAATCAGGTCCAGATTTCCGAGACGCTGGAGAAGTACATCATCGAGCTAGTATTTGCCACTCGTAAGCCCGCCGACTACGACCTAGCCGAGTTTGCCCAGTACGTGCAGTTTGGGGTGAGCCCCAGGGCCAGCATTGCCCTGCACCGCGCCGCCAAGGCCGTAGCCTTCTTCGACGACCGGGACTACGTGCTGCCCGAAGACATCAAGGACGTGGCCGGCGACGTGCTCAACCACCGCATTCTGCTCAACTACGAAGCCGAAGCTGACGGCATCCGCACCCAGGACCTGATTGATGCCATTCTGCGCAAAGTCCCGATTAGCTAACTGTGAAACTGCGAAAGGTGAAGTTGTGAGGTTGCTGTTCTGAGCGCGCCAGTCGCGCAGATAGTGCCAGCCAAACAACTCACAATCTCACAACTTCACCATCTCACCCCTCGTGTCGAAGATTTCCAAAACTCTGCGGGCGCTAGGCAGCCTCGTGCGCAATCCCTGGCTGCTGAACCACGTGCTGGCCGCCGATGAAACCACTTGGCAGGAGCGGGCCCGGGCGCATAGCCGCTTTCAACTCGGGGCGCAGGGTTTGCCGGCCGTGGCGCTGCAGCATTTCCTGTCGGCCGCCGATGATACCGTGCGGCCCTTTGCTTTCCGGGAAGGCGGCTCATTGCCCACCGATTTGCTGTTGCTGCGGGCCCTGGCCCGGCGCGTGCCCCAGGCCCGCTACTTCGAAATCGGGACGTGGCGGGGCGAAAGTGCCGCCAATGTGGCCGAGGTGGCCGCCTCAGTGCACACGCTGAATTTATCGGCCGAGGAAATGCGGCAGTTGGGGCTGTCTGAGCGCTACATTGAACTACACGGCTTCTTCTCCCGGCCCCTGCCCAACGTGACGCACCTACACGGCAACTCGGCCACCTACGACCTAGCCGGACTGCAGCAGAAGTTCGACGTGGTTTTCATCGACGGTGACCACCGCTACGAAGCCGTGCGCACCGACACGCGCCGCGTATTCGAATACTTGGTGGGTCCCGACACGGTAGTGGTGTGGCACGACGCCAGCCGACAGCCGGGGCAGCCGCGCTGGGAAGTGCTGGCCGGTATTCTGGATGGCCTGCCCGCTACGGCTCCGGGCCAGCTGGTGCAGGTCGAAAACACGCTCTGTGCCCTGTACTCGCCCCAGCCGCTGCCCGCGCACGTTCCCGATCCGCTGGCCGACCCTGCGCACTGGTTTGCCGTAACGGTGCGGCCAGTATCGTAGGCGTTAAACAGCCTTTTGCGCCAGCTGCCGGGCGTAGTCCAGATCCGCTTTGCTGGGCAGAAATGCCTCGGGGCCAGCGCCAGTAGCCCGCCGAAACCGGTGGAGCAGAAACCCGGTGGAAGCCAGATACGACAGCGAAGTAGCCACGGCCGCTCCATTGATGCCCCAGGCCGGAATCAGCAGGGAGCAGGCGGGCACGGTAACGAGCAGGCCCACGGTCGTCGCCAGGTTGTTGACGCGGTAGTGGCCCACGCCGGCGAAATAGGTACTGCAGATAACACTGACGGCAATAGCCACCACACCCGGCGCCAGCCGCAGAATAACCGGCCGGGCCGCCCCAAATTCGGCCCCGAATACGGTGGTAAGCACGGCCGGCGGCAGGGCGCACAGTACCAGCACGGCCAGCACGGTAGTGAGCAACGTGAGGCGGGCCACCCGCAGGGTAGGGGCAATCTGGGCGTGCTTGTCGGTGGCGTGCACTAAATCGACATATTGAATAAGGGCCGTGCTGCGCGGAATCAGCCAGATGGCCTCGGCCAGTGCCACGCCCACGCTGAGCACACCCACGGCGCGGGCATCGGCATAGTGGGCCACGAAATAATAGCTCAGGCGGTAGTTGGCGAAGGCCAGAATGTTGGACAAATGGGCCCCGCGGCTGTGCTGAGCCAACTCCCGCGCCGTCTCGCGCAGGCCGCGCCCGGCTTCCCACCGGTCGGGCAGGCGCAGCAGCAGCCCGAAGCTGAGCAGCAGCGGCAACCCATAAGCTACGTAGGTAGCGTAGTAGTACACCGGCACCACCCGCCATTGCAGCCCCACGAAAGCCAGCAGCAGGGTGCCCGCCAGCAGCGCCACCTGCAGCACCGTCAGGAAGTTGTAACCCGCTTCCTGCTTGCGGCCCAGCAGCAGTGAAGTATTGATGGAAAAATAAGCCTGTAACAGCGCCAGCGCCAGCAAGTGCGCCAGATACACCGGCGGCACGGCCCGTAGCGTGGCCACCACGGCCGTACCTACCACGCATACCACCGTAGCCCAGCCGTAGGCCGGCACCAGCAAATGCCACAGACTGCGTTTTGGGGCCAGGTAAATCAAAGAAGAGCCGCCCAGCAGCCCAATAAACAGCAGCAGGGCGGCGCAGTCGGTGACGAACAGGCTGACTTGCCCCCGGCCGGCGGCGCCCAGGTAGCGGGCCGTAAGCCACACAATGCCAAAGCTGAGCAGGGCCGTGAGCAGGCGGGTGGCGAAGTTCTGCAGAATGCGGCGAATCATCGGGAGCCGGGCAGCAGGATGGTAGAGTAAAGCTCCGCAAACTGCCGGCCCACTTCGGCGTAGCTGAAATGGGCCACCGCGTAGTGGCGCAACTGCTCGGCGCTGAAACGCTCCGGATGCCGCAGCACCGTTGACAAGGCCTGCTCCAAAGCCGCCTCATCCTGCGGGGCTACCAGCAGGCCGCGGGTGCCATCGGGGGGTAGCAATTCGGGCACGCCGCCCACGCTGGTAGCCACGGCCGGCAGCCCGCTGGCCTGGGCCTCGATGAGCACGCAGGGCAGGTTTTCGTAGTTGCTGAACAGCACGAAGCAGGTGGCTTGCCGCATTTGCTCGGCCACCTGCGCCTGGGTCAGCTTGCCCAGAAAAAACACGTGCGTATTCAGCAGCCCTAGCTCGGCGGCCAGCTCCTGCAGTGCGGTTTCGTGAAGGCCGTAGCCGGCAATGCGCAGCGTGAGAGCCGGCCAGCGCCCCACCAGCCGCGCCATTACCCGCAGAATCCCGCCCAGGTTTTTAGCTGGCTCGTTGAAGGCCGCCACGTGCAGCAAGTGTTGCCCCGCAGCAGTAGCTGACCTAGAAGCAGCCCGTAAAGAAGCCGGCTTGAACAGCTGAGTATCCACCACGTTCGGAATAACGACCGGCCGGGAATTTTCTAGCCCCAGCTGCTGCATGGCCTGCCGCAGGTTGTGCGACACCGTGTGCAGCGCCGCCGCCTTTCTGATAACCCGACTGCTCAGCCAGCGCCGCAGCTTGCCGATGCGGTGGGCATTCTGGGGCAGATACAGCGTCCAGTGTTCCGTAACGAGGTAGGGAATACCCCGCGTGAGTTGCAGCCACCACGCAAACAGGCCGGTGCGCAGCAGTACATGCACGTGTACCAGTTGTGGCAGAGCGCCCCAATGCCGTGCCACGCGCCGGTAGCCGCAGCCCAGGCACCAGAAGTACAGCAGCAGCTTAAGTAGCTTGTCGAGTGGGCCCAGCCCCGTGGGCCGGGCGCGGTAGTAGTAGCGCAGCGTGGGCACGGGCGCGGCCAGGTCGGCTTCGCACACGGTCAGGCTGGGCAACGGGCCCCGGGCAACGGCCGCGAAAAGCACCGCTACCTGGGCGTGCGGGGCAATGGCTGCCACGTGTCGGGCCACGAAGTCACCATCCTGGTCGTCGTAGCGGTGGGGGTACCACTTGGGCAGCATCAGCACGCGGGGCAGCTTCATAGTGGGTGCAAGCTACAGGCTTTTTTATTGGCCGCCGCACAAGCGGCGGCCAATAAAAAAGCCTGCCCCCAACCGGGAACAGGCTTTTCTCGCACACCTATTATTGTCAATAACAGTTCAATAAGTATTGGTAATGACTACTTACTTGGCTACCACGAAGCGCACCGTCCGGCTCGTTTCGTTGGTCGTAACGGTGGCCATATACACGCCGTTTTTCAGCGTAGCCGGCAAGGCCAGCTGCTGCAAGCCGGCCGTCAGCCGCCCGGCTTCGATAACGGCTACCTGCCGGCCCACCGCGTCTACGATGCGCACCGAGGCCACATCAGCCCGCTTCAGGTCGAAGGAGAGTAGGGCGCTGCCCACTACGGGGTTGGGGGCTACGCTCAGGCCCTGCAGCTGGTCGGAGGCGGGCTTGGCGGCCAGTGTCTGACCTACCAGATTGTAGCAGGTGGTCTGGGGGTTGAAGTTGGTCCAGCCGCTGGCCCAGTTGGTGTCCCCGAAAGCGCCCCGGAACGTGCCGGTTTTGTCGAAGAAGGCATCGGCCAGCTTGGCATCAGTGAAGGCGGCGCCGGTGCGCAGGGGCGAGGCGGCCGGTAGCTCGAAGCTCGGTACGCAGGCCGAGTTGGTGCACAGGCCCGTCGAGTTAAAGTTGTCGGCATTCAACCCCAGGTCCGAGGCATTGGTGTAGAGCGTGTTGGCCCGGGCAGCGGCGTTCCAGTAGCCGGCCACGTCGAAGCTGGTCACGCCGGCGGCTTCGAAGTTGGTGGTCGTCATGTTGGCCATGACGTTGTTTTTCAGCACCAGGCTGCCGTTGGTGGCGTTGGCCTGGGCCAGGGCGCCGTCCAGCGTTAGGCCCGTGGGCCAGCCCGACAGCACCGTGTTGAAGATGGAAATGGCCGTGTTGCGGCGCAGGTGCATGGCCCGCGTGAAGTTGGCCGAAGCCCCGATAGGGGTGCGCAGCAGCGCCGTCACGTTCGAAAACACCGGCGAGGTCTGGGGCGAGTTGGTCGAGCCACCCGCGTCGTTGTCCGATTCAAAGGCTGTGGAGCCCGATACGTCGCCCACGGTGGGCGTGCGCACGATCAGGCCGTACTGCACCTTGCCCGAGTAGCCGTTGTCGGTGTCGAAGTCATCGTCGGTAGCCGATACGGCCACCAGGTGCTTGGCATTCACGGTGCCGCCGAAGAACTCGAAGGAGTCGTCGCCGGAAGCATACACCTGCACGTAGTCGATGGTGGTGCCCGCACCCACGCCGCCCAGCGTCAGGCCGTTGATTTCGGAGTTAGGCTGGAAGGCAATGCCGGGAAACTCGATGCGCACGTAGCGCAGAATGCCCGAGTTGTCGTTGGCATCCGAGCCGCCGTAAGTCGAGCCCACGCCGCCTTCGATGATGGGCGTACCGCTTAGGTTCACCGGTGCCCGACCGCACAGGATCAGTCCGCCCCAGTCGCCGCGGCCCCGGCTGCCAGACGGCTCATTCGAGGTAAATACGATGGGCTGGGTGGCCGTGCCGTCGGCAATAATCCGGGCGCCCTGCTCGATGATGAGTGCGCCCTTCGACGACTTCTCGCCCTTGATAATGGTGCCGGGCTGAATGGTGAGCGTGGCACCCGCCTTCACGTACACGAAGCCCGAGAGCAGGTAGATGTTGGTGTTGCTCCAGGTGGTATTGGAGGTAATATTCCCGCTGACGGTAACGGCACTCGGGGCGGCCGGGCAGGTAGTTTGTGCCAGCACCGATACGGTGGGGGCAGCGGCCAGCGCAGCGGCCAGAAGTACGGGAAGTAGCAGCTTTTTCATAGATCAGAAAGACGGTGAAATGATGCTGCGAAGGTCCGAAACAACAACGCCCACCCGGCTAGGGTAGGCGTTATGGTTTCGTTAGCGGCGTGTTACCTTATTGTTGCTAGAAGTTATAGGTCAGGCCCAATGTGGAATAGCTGCCCCGGCGAAACTCGGCAAACGGGCCCCGTTCGTTGCTGTCGATTTTGCCGCTGCGGTCGAAGTCGTAGTACTGCCGCACTTTCTGGTTGAGCACGTCCTGCATGCCGGCCTTGATCTGCATATGCTGGCCGATGCCCTTGGTCACGGCCAGGTCAATCACGTGGCGGGGCATTTCGATAACGGAGTAGTTGAACTGCTTGTCGCCGGCGAACTGGATGCGCTGGCCCAGCACGTTGTACTGCGCCGAAATCTGCCAGTGGGTAGCATCATCCTGGTAGAATACGCCCGCATTCACCACGTAGGGCGACTGTCCCTGCAGCGCCCGGTCGGAAAGGGCAAAGTCCTTGTTTTCGCCATTCTCTTTCAGCTGCACCCGGCTCTTGATCAGCGAGGCATTCAGCACCAGCGAAAAGTGCTGCAGAAATGGGTTCTGGGTTAGCTCCACAAATGATTTGCGGGCTTCCACTTCCACGCCCACGTCATAGGCATTGTCGGCATTCTGGAAGGTCAGGTAGGTTTGCTCCGTCGATACCGACTGGGTCGACTGCTCGATGGCGTCGCGGAAGTACTTGTAGAACACGCCCACCGACAGCAGCTCCGAGCGCGAAGGGTAAAACTCGTAGCGCAGGTCGCCGTTGTAAATCGTGGCCGTCTTCAGGTCGCGGTTACCCGTAATGATGGCGTTGTTGGTGTAGTCGAAGTAAGCGTAGTTGGCCACTTCCCGGAACTCGGGGCGGTTTACGGTTACGCTACCGGCCAGGCGCAGCAAGGAGCGCTGGTTGAAGTTGAAGGTGGCGTTCAGCGAAGGCATCGGAATCACGCGCTTCTCCAGGTAAGCCGTATCAGTGGGGCTGCCGTTCACCAGCGACTTGCGGTTGTACTCCACCCGCACGCCGCCCGAAATGTTGAGCTGGTCAGATACCGTCACTACCCCGCTGATATAACCGGCTACCAGCGTATTCTGGGCCGTGTACCGGTCGCGCGGCACGGTGCCTTCGCTCAGCTTGAAGCCAGTCTGCGGGTCCAGGTTTTCCGGGGCGAAGATCTGGTCGATGGGCAACGACACCAGCCGGTTTACCCGCTCGGCATTGTCTTCGTTTTCGAAATAGGCCGAGTTGCCAATAACATAGGAGAAGTAGCGGTTCTCGAAGTTGCGTTTCTTCTGCTCGGTATAGAAGCCAACCCGGATCTTTTTCTGCGTGGCCTGGGTCGTGTCGCGGCCCATAATGCGCCGTTCCCACTGCCCGCTGGCCATGTAGGTGTTTTCCTTCAGGCTGGAGAAAAAGCGGCTGGCGTCGTAGGGGTTGCCGCCGTTGGGAATTACTACCAGAAACGGCCGGGGCGTGTCGCCTTCCCGGGGCGTAATCCGCTGGCTATTGTAACGGCTGTAGTCGGGTTCGTCTTTGTACACATAGTTGTAGCCGGCGGCCCAGGTCACGTTGGTGTGCTCACCGGCGCCCAGGTCGTGTGAGCCCTGCAGCTGCCCCGAGTAGATGGTGCGGCTCTGGTAATGCAGCGCGTTGCTTTGCCGGTCGAGGCCCTGGTCCAGGATCTGGCCCGTGCGGTGCGTTACTTCATCGGTCCCCAGTTGGTTGAGAAAATTGCGGAACTCGATGCGGTTACGGTCGTTCAGGCGGGCCTGCCAGTTGTGGATAATGCCCAGGCGGGTGCCCGTTACGGCCCGCTCGTCGTTGTAGAGGTATTGCTGGCGCGGCTGGTTGGTAGCCGGGTCGGTTTCAATCAGGTAGCGGCTGCGCGTAATGTTGGTCTGCTCGTGGGTGTTTGAGTACGAGAGCGAGGTAATGTTGCTTAGATACACGCTACCGATTTCGTAGCGCCGGCTCAGTCCCAGCGAGATGCGCAGGTCGGGGCGGGCCGTAATGCGGCTGGGCAGCCACTCGTTGCGAAACTGGGGCTGCGCCGCGTTGTCGAGCTTCTCGGGCGTGCCACCCGGCATCTGGCGCGTGCCGTTGTCGAAGCCCAGCCAGTCGGTGTTGCTGCGGCTGCTCACTTGGTAGCCACTCTTGAAGGTGGTGTTGCTGCGGGCCCAGCCCGAAACGCTCAGGCTGGTGGCGTTTTCCAGCACGCTGTTCTTGGTGTACACTTTCACCACGCCGCCGCCCATTTCGCCGGGCAGCTCCGGCGAGCCCGATTTGAAAATCAATACCCGGTCGATAACCGAGCTGGGCAGGATGTCAAACGAAAAGGAGCGGGTGTCTACTTCGGCCGAAGGCGTCAGCGCATCGTTCAGCAACACCGTGTTGTAGCGCTCGGCCAGGCCCCGGATGACGATGAAGTTGTTGCTCTGAATCGTGACGCCCGGAATGCGCTTTACTACTTCGGCCGCGTCACGGTCCAGCGTTTTCACAATCTGGTCGTTGCTCATGCCGCTCACCACCACCTCACTCTTCTTCAGGTCCTGAATCATGGCCACCTCGGTGCCCGTCTGCTTCTGGCCGGTCACGGTCACCTCTTTCAGGTTGGTCACGTTTTCTTCCATCGTGCCGTTGAGGGTGGTTTTGCCTCCACTCGTCACCACGATTCCAGCGAACGTCAGCGGCTTGTAGCCGATGTAGGTCATCGTGATATTATAGGTGCCCGGGTCGAGCTTCAGCTCGTATTTTCCCTCCACATCCACCGGGGCGGCCTGCACGGTACCCGTTACCAGCACGGTAGCACCAATCACACCTTCCCCCGTTTTCTTGTCAGTGACTTTTCCGATGATGGCTCCCTGCTGAGCGAAGGCAAAAGAGTTGACAGTCAGAAAAATAAGCAGTAGTCCTAGACGGCGCATAGAGCTGTGATTTTTTCGTTTCACAAAGCTACCGTGGCCCTATTATGCCAGTATTGCGACAACATTACCGTTATGTTATTCTCAAGGGGGTATACACATATTACCTTGGAAATCATTACTTTTGCACCCGCTTTCCTCCGACCCTCTTTTACTGCTCTCCATGCTTTTGTCCATGACCGGCTACGGAATCGCTCACCGTGAAACCGACCGTTATTCGGCCACGGTCGAAATCAAGTCCCTGAATTCCAAAACGCTGGATCTGACGTTGCGTCTGCCACGTTTCCTGCAGGATCGGGAGCTGGAACTCCGAAATCTTATAACCAAGACGCTGGTTCGGGGCAAAGTAAATCTTAGCTTCGACTTCGTGCGGCCCCGCAACAGTGTGCGTCCGGCGGCCGTGCTCAACCAGGAAGCCCTGCTGGCCTCTTACCGCGAACTGGAAAAAGCGGCCGAGTTAGTTGGGGCTCCCAAAGACCAGCTCTTTGCGCTGGCCCTGCACATGCCCGGCGTGCTACAGGCTCCTACCGAAGCGGCCGTAGCCGAGGAAGAGGAGGAAATAGGCTGGGACGAGCTGCTGCCGCTGGTAACCGAGGCCCTGGAGCGCGTCAACCAGTTTCGCAACGACGAAGGTCAGACCCTGACCACCGAAATTGTGGGCTACGTCAACCGCATTCAGGAGTTTCTGCTGGAAGTCGAGCAGCACGACCCAACGCGCATCGAGCAGGTCCGGCTCCGGCTGCAGCAGCACCTGGCCGAGCTGACCAGTCACGAGCAGTTCAACCCCATTCGCTTTGAGCAGGAGGTTCTTTACTATATTGAGAAGCTTGACATTGCCGAGGAAAAGGTTCGTTTGACCAGTCATTTGCAGTACTTCATCGAAACGGTAGGTATACCCGAGCCCAGCGGAAAGAAATTAGCGTTTATTTCGCAGGAAATTGGGCGTGAAATCAACACAATCGGTTCAAAAGCAAATGATTCCACGGTTCAGCATCTGGTCGTGGGAATGAAGGAAGAGCTGGAAAAAATCAAGGAGCAGATCAACAATATTCTTTGAGTACAAGCCTCTTCCACTAATGACTGTAAGTATGTAGAATTGAACTTTTGACATAAATTTTGGTATAGTTGATTCCCTATACCGAAGCCGGTAATTTTATGTTGACCCGGAGGACATCCAGAAATAGATATTTTTCGTAAATGCCCTCAGATAGCTTAAAACCACATTTTTCGGGTGCCCGGAGAGTGGTTTAGCCCAAGAAGCCAATTATTTTCAAACGAAAATTTGCAGCTTCAGATTTTCTGCGTAAATTGTGTTATCCGAACAGAGTGACTACTCTACATTCGGACTCTTACTTACCCTTGAATTCCACGTTTTTTTCAGCCACTACTATGAAAAAAGCCTTACTAGCTCCCGTACTCTGCCTGACGCTGTTGCTGACGGCATTCCGCCCTTTCGCCGAGGTGGAAATGATCAAAAAGCGCGTACTCAGCGAGCGGGTTGAGATCTTGATTCCCAAGGGTTTCGAGGTGATGAGCGAGCAGCAGATGGACTTCAACTATGCCAAAGCCCAGAGCCGTCCGAGCGTTATCTACACCAACAGCAAAGAGGCCAGCATCGCCTTTACCTACACCGACAACACGGCCGATCAGGATATGATCGATATGTATGCCGCCAACTTCTACAAGATGTACTCCAAGCAGTACAAGGAGGCGAAGTGGTTCAACAACGGTGTTAAAGAAATCAACGGCCGCAAAATTGGCTTCATGGAACTGATGAAGCCGGAGCTGGGCCACGAGGTGTACAACCTGGTTTTCTTCACCGATGTGGAAGGCAAACTGCTGATGTGCAACTTCACCTGCGCTGACCGTCAGAAGCCGGAGTGGGAGGCAGTAGCCAAGCAGATCATGTCTTCGTTCAAGTCGAACGGCTAAGCTTTTTCGCTACCGCAGAAGCCTAAATAATCCAACAATCCCGGAATTGTCTGCCTAATGGTAGATGATTCCGGGATTGTTTCGTTTTAGCTGGATTCAGGTGAATGCAGGTGCTAGGTCGTTTTAGTAATCGTACACGGCCGGAAGCGCAGGAGAATAACTATGTGGGTCTACTTCGTAATACTGCCGAAGAAATCGATAACCAACTGGAAGACGCCGGCAAAGGCAGTTAGGGGCAAGCCTTCGGCAACATCATGCACGTCATGGTAAGCTTTGCTACTGCCTCGGGTGTAGAAGAAGAAAGCCGGAACTCCTTGTTCAGAGAATGGGTAGTGGTCAGAATTGGCGGCCCGTCCCCGCGCCGCTATAGCAGTAACGTATTTGTGCTTGGTATTGAGCTGTTCGAGTTGCCGGAAGGGTTTCTCCAGGGTTCGGCCATTGACGACCGTAATTCCATCCTGTCCGGTACCTTCAAGATCCAGGTTTACCAAAAAATGGATGCGGGCAAGCGGAAAAAGGGGATGCTGCACAAAGTAAGAAGAACCCAGCAAGCCAGCCTCCTCCGCGCCGAAAGCCATAAACACGACAGAGTAAGCGGGCTGATTATCCGGCTTGGCATAATAGTCGGCCAGCTCTAACAGGAGGGCCGTGCCGCTGGCATTGTCGTTGGCACCCGGGAAGTAGGTGGCTTTTCCCATACGGCCCAGGTGGTCGTAGTGAGCCGAAACGACCAGGAATGAATCGGGCTGGATGCGGCCCGGCACGTAGCCAATAATGTTCTGGGCGCGGTAGCCGGCGGCCAGCCGTGCATCGACACGTAGTGTGGCTTGTTGGCTAGATAGTGGCCATCGGCTGGCCAGCACCTGCAGCCGGGGCTGCGCCTCCTGCCGATTAGCCAGTGAGGCCGTAAGCTTATCAGGTACTAGTGTAATGAGGGCCGCCGCTTTATTCAGGTGCTCGGCAAAGATGTTGGGTAGGGTGCGGATACGGTCGGCATCCCGCTGCCGCATTACCAAAACTCGTCCTTGCAGGCTTTGGCCGAGAAAATGCTGACCGGCGGCTTCATTCGTGAAAATGAGCGTGTCGAGCACGACGACGGGGCCTGTGAGGCGGCCGGGGCCGGAGGCAGGTTCCAGAATATAATCGAGGCCGGGCTGCAGGGGTTTGCCATCAACGAGCAACTCGCACGCCCGGGGAAAGGTGTTGATAGTGACCGGAAAGAACTGCGCGTATTTGGGCGTGAACGAGCGAAGGCCCAACTCCCGGAAGCGGCGGCGAATATAATCGGCAGCCTCGTCGGCACCTTTATTTACGTAACCCCGGCCGTGCATAGCTGGGCCCGCCAGGGTGGTGATGGTAGCCCGGGCCCTTCCCATATCCTGCGCGGCAGCGGCGGGCGGCAGACCAATACTGAGGCCCGCCAGCAGGCAGCTCGACAGACCGGGAAGAAGTGGGCGGAGCATAAAAATACACGTTAGGCCCACCACCGGCGGAGGGAGAAGGCAAACAGCAGACCGGTAAGAGTACCGATACCGTCACTGATGACATCGGACCATTCGCCGTGCCGGCCCAGGTCCATCGTAATCTGCATCAGCTCAATGAAAGCGCCGAGCAGCAATCCTTCAGCCAGCACCAGACCAAACGCCCACTGCTGCCGCCAGGGGTAGCGTTGTTGCCGCACGCTGGAAAAGTAGCTGAGCGCGGCCAGCACAAAGAACACGAAGGCGTGGGCGGCCGAATCGAAGGAAATGAGCTCCCATGGCGGTACGCTCGGCATCGACTTGGCCGGCGTCAGAGTCAGCACCAAAATCAGCGCCGCCCACGCCAGGGGCAGAGCTGCGAAAGCCCGGCGACGAGGCGAAGGCGGCGCGGAAGGCAGCACGATACCTACCGGAGGTTACGCACCTACCAGCTCACCGTAGCTTTCAGCCGACAGCAGAGCGTCAACTTCGGCGGGGTTGGTCAGCTTCATCTTAATGATCCAGCCGTCGCCGTAAGGGTCGGAGTTGACGGTTTCGGGGCTGGCATCAAGCTTGTCGTTGATTTCGACTACCGTACCCGTAACGGGGCTGAACAGATCGGAAACCGTTTTTACGGCTTCGACGGTGCCGAATACCTCGTTCTGGCCTACCTCTTTGTCCAGCGTATCAATATCAACATACACGATGTCGCCAAGCTCTTTCTGGGCGTGGTCGGTGATGCCGATGTAAGCAATGTCGCCTTCCACACGAAGCCATTCGTGCTCTTTGGTGTACTTCAGATTAGCGGGAAGATTCATGGAGGGTTGATTTGGGAGGGAAAATACCGGGCGGCGCGCCCGTGGCCAAAAGTACGTGTTGGCTTGCGAAATGGCTAAAAGCAAATCCAGGCAAATTGCGGGAAGGGCAAAAAAATAGCCACTGGCTCCTTAAGGGGCCAGTGGCTGTGGTTAATTGCGGCGGGGCACGGCCCCAAAACTTACTGCGACAAGCTGTAGCGTAGCTGCAGGCCGCCTTCGGTAGCGGAATTTTTGAAGGAGTTCTGCACCCGCGGCTCGGTAACGGTGCGGGAGAAGAAAAACTGCAGGTTCAGGCGCTGATTCAGCACATAGTCGATGGTGGGGCGCAGCTGGAGCTGGCGGGTGCCATTGGTGGTCAGCCCCTTGGGCTGGCCGGCATCGTCAATGGGGTTGCCATCTTCGCCAATGGTTGGCTCGATAGTGCGCTGAATCGTGGTGTTGTCCCGAATCGACAAATCGAGGCGGGCCGTCAGCTCGTTGCGCAACACGCGCTGCTCGCCGCCGATGCGGAACGGAATTTTCAGGCGGTTGGTGGCGTAGCCAAAACCGATAACCAGTTCCTGTGAGTGCAGCTCCAATACTTGCGCATTGGTCGTGCTCAGGGTAATGTTGCGCTCGGTGCGCAGCTCTACCCGGCCCGTTACCTTCTGTAGCGTCTGGAAATTGACCCCAATAAGGGGGGAGAGGCGCTCAGCAATAGTTACCTGCCCAATGAGGTAGTACGGAATAAACTGGCCGGTTTCATTGGTCAGATCCGGCAGCTTGTTCTTGGCCGGGGCCTCGTTGTAGACCGTGGACGTGGTGTAGCTGCCAATGTTGTAGGTAGAGGCGTACGCGTGATTGATGGTAATCGAGCGGAAGTAGCGCTTCACGAATGGCAACTCGGCCAGCCCGTTGTAGTCGATGCGCCAGTTGGGTATGGGCAGCATGGCAAACGGGTTCAGATTTTTGGCCTTATAACCATCTGACGAACGGCCCTGGTAAGCATCAATAAAGGCCGGAATCAATACATCCTGGGAATTGTAGCTGTAGGTACCGCTGGCTATGTTAGCCGCCGTCAGCCGCTCCCGAATGATGGCCCGATTGGTTACAAACCGGTTGAACGCCTTGGACACCTGCCCACCAGACGACCGGTCACCAAACAGCGTCTGGATGGAGATGAACGAGGTGCTGAACGTGCCGTTGGTAACAGGCAGCAGTGGAGCCAGCGTGCCGGGCCCAAAATTGCCGACTTGCTTGTTATAGGGCTCCAGCGTGGCGGTATCCACGGCCAAGCGGTAGAACGTTTCCCGGTTGCGCACCCGCTGCCAGCGACCATCCAGCTGAATGTTGAAGTCGCGGAACGGCTCCAGAGCAGTGCGCAGGGTAAGGTTTTCAGTCATCAGGGCGCTGAACGGCGTGTTCAGCAGGTCGCTGCGGTCAGTGTACCAGCCGCGGGAGCTGGCCCGGTCGTAGAGTTCCTGCAGGCTGTACTGCTGGCCCAGCACGAAAGGCAGGCCCGGCGCGTCGAAGTCGCTGTTCATGCCCAGGAAGCGGGTGCCGGGCAGGTAGCCGGGTACCAGCGTGCCACTGCTACGGGTGTAGGTGAAATTCAGGGAGCGGGCCGTCATCAGGGAGCGAAGGACGGCTTTAAGGGCACGCAGCTCGGGGCCTTTGGCCGAATCCTGGGGAGTTGCGGCTGCCGGCTGATCCTTGTCCTGCAGCTGGCCCAGAGCAGCCGGCGCGAGCGTGCCTTTGCGGCCCGGCGCGGCCCGGTTTGACTGGGTGGGCTGCGGGGTAGCGTTGTTGATGATGTTGAGGAAGCGCACTTTGTTGTAGAGCTTCACCAGATCAATCCGACCATTGGCACTGATTTCGGCGTTGTTCTGAATGGTGTTACCCAAGCTCACTTCCTTGGTAGCCGTGCTGTCGGCGATGAGCGGATACAGCGGGGCCCGCAGGGCGGTGGAAGCCGCCTGCCAGGTGTAGTTAGCCGCGTAGCGGGTATCGGCCGAAAGCCAGTCGGTAAGCGGGAACTTGTCCAGCGGCAGGCGGTAGGTCAGGGCTACGGTCTGGTTGAAGTTGGTGGTGCGGCCGCCGCGCTGAAATAGGTTGTCACGCAGCTGCTGGCGGTTGGCCCGGGCTACCGGGTCATTGCCTACCGATGGGCCCACGCCTTCGTCAATAACCGAGCGGTTATTAGCGGTATAGTCGAAGATCAGGCTCTTGGTCAAATCCCACTTCAGGTCGTAGATGCGGTTGAAGAAGAAGCTCTTCTGGTAGATCGGCGCAATACCATCGGTAGTCGGCACCTGGCCGGGTACCAGGGTGCGCTGCAGCTGCCGCTCGTTGTAGCGCCGGTCCAGGTCGGCACGGAAGGCAAAGCGGCTGGGCAGCGGCGTGAAGTTCAGATCCTGCAGAATTTTCAGGTACGGCGAGTCCAGCACCTTGATCTTGGACAGCGGCGTGTAGTTCTTCGGCGTGGTCTGGTACACGTAGGCCAGCGCGCCGGTGTAGGTCTTGGTGTAGTCCCGGTCGGTGCGGATGTCGGTGTGCAGCCGCTCGGTGAGAGCGTAGCTCACAGCGAAGTTCTCGATATCGTAGGGGCGCACCTTCTTCTCGGTGTTGGTCCGCTCTTTTCGCACGTTCAGCAAGCTGATACTCTTGCTAGTGGTCTGGTCGATAACTTCTTTTCGATACGCTGACCTCGCCTCGTTTGTCTCGAACTTCTGCAACGACTGCTCCAGCTGGGTATCGGGGTCTAGCGGGTCGTACTTGGGGCTGCGGCTTTCCTTGCCGGCCTGAACGAGCACCGGAATACGCAGGCCCAGCTTTTCGGGCAGCAGCTTATCGGCAGCTACGGCGGCATTGAAGTCGCCGCGCAGCACGTTGTCGAGTGAGCGTTGGGCTACTTTATCCTGTAGGCCGCCAAAGCCCACCGAGGTGAAGCTGCCGGTAGCCGTAATGTTGGCCAGGTCGGCGAGCTTGGTGTTGAAGCGCGCCGTGGCGGCCCAGCCATTCTCCCGGTCAAAGTCGAACACCCGAAACTCATCGGCCCAGAGGCATACCGATTTGGGCGCGTTGTTGTCTTTTGGGTTCAGCACCCCAATCATCACGCCCTGCACGGCGCTGAAGTCGGGGTTGCCCACGATGGTAATGGTGGCGCCGTTGGCCAGCTGCTTCACGTAGGGCACCAGCAGGTCGCCGCCCGATTGGTTGCGGGCGGCTTTGGCATCGATAAACTCCTGGAAGGAAATCTTGATTTCGTTGGCTTCAGGCCATATTTCCCGCTCCGTTTTAGCGCCGGGCCGGGTGATTTGCAGCGGCAGCGAGTATTCGTAGTAGTTCTGGGTGTAGTCGGTGCCGATGCGTACGAAAGCCCGCACGTCGTTGTCGGCTACGTTCTGGTCTTCACTTTCGGCGTGCAGAAACAGGCGCAGCTGCTTGTAGCGCAGCATGCTGATGTTGATGTTCTTATAAGCAGCCTTGCCGGTACCGTCGGGCATGCTTTCCACGCACAGGCGCAACGACTGCTCATTCTGCTCGCGGTTTACGGTGCTGGAGCCGTACTCCTTGTCGCGCTGAATATTGGGCGGTAGTACGTAGGGAATAGCATCGGAGCCGCTCACGCTGGCAATACCGTTTTCCTCGATGCTGACCGTGGAAATAGTGAAAGGCGTCCGGTCGTCGCCGCAGTTGGTGCAGCCCGAGCCGGGCTCCGAAATCGGGCTCAGGAAGCGACGCCACTGATTGGCCACAAACTGGGGCTGTACCAGGCGTAGCACCACCGGCTTGTCCCAGTTGGTGAGGTACATGCGCACGAAGCGGATGGACTTAAAGCCAAACTCTTTGCCATCGTTGCCACGCACGTTGGTGGGCTGCCGAATCGGAATGCGGAACTGGTACCAGGACACTTGGTCACCGTGGATAGAGTTGGTCACCTTATCGACGATGTAGTTCTGACCGACTTCCATCTGGCCTGGGTTCAGCGACATTTTCCACTCGTAGTACCGCTCCGTATCCGAAATAACGTTGTCGCGGTTCAGGTCTTCCTTATCGGGGAAGGCTGTGGAGCTGAGCTGGCTGTTCTCCCGCGAGTTGCCTTCCATGCCGTTGAACTGCTTGTAGCGGCCCAGAATCTTGGTGTTGTTGTTGGAGTAAAAGTCGTCGAGGTGGTGACGGAAGTTGTCGGCCGAGGGGTCTTCGACAGCAGCGTAGGCTCCTTTGAAGAAGGTGCGTTCCTCGTTGTCATCCAGCCCTTCGAGGCCGATATCCTGGCGGGCGCGGCCCCCGGGGGCCGTGCTGAAGGCATCGGTCAGGAACTGCTGCCGGGTTACGCGGCCCCAGTCGGTATCGCGCGTATCCTGGTTGATGGTGGCCGGATCGGTGGGCAGACCGTTTTCGAACTCGTGCTGGTTGGCATCGCGCAGCACGTCTTCCGACACCGAGCCCAGGTTCAGGTACAGGTCACCACCCTTCGTGCGGCCGTCGTTGCTGGTTATGGTGTTTTCCGAGTCATCTATTTCGCCCCGGGTGCCGGCAATGAAGGGGTCCATCATCCAGAACTCCATGTACTCGACGTTGGCATTGTCGAAGTCAGTATCGAAGGTGATTTCGCGGCTGATGCCTGCGTAATGGTCTTCCACCTTGCTGGTCAGGCGCTTGCCATCCGACGACACGTCGGGGCTATAGTTGTACTGGCCGCGCTCCTCGGGGTAATAGGCCAAGTCGAGCGAGTATTCGAAGCCGTTGCCGGAGGTGCCCACGTCGCGGTTCGGAAAAATCTCCGTCCGCTCGATACCCCGGCTGTAGTGCTTCTTCAGGTCGTTGTCGTTGATGTTGCCGGGCTTGCCGGGGCCGCCGGTGTAGTAAGTCTGGTCGATGGTATACCAGGCCAGCTTAGCGCGCTTGTAGGCATAGGCCAGGTTCGAGCCGTTCGATGGGATGAGCGGCTGAGGAGTGGCCGCCAGCCGCCAGGCCGTAGCTGCGCTGATGCCGCCCAGGGAGTAAGGCGTGCGGGCATTTTCGAAGTCGTCGATGTAAGACACGCCGTCTTCGCCACGTCCGAGCTTGGAACGGCCCGGCACGAGCTGGGCAATTTCGCCGCTGAAAGCCACCGACGACGGCTCCTTAGTCGAAATTAGGGGCAGCATGTCCAGGTACTTGGTCAGGGCCCGCGAGTCGCGCCGCATGTTCACGTCGAAGCCGTAGATGGTGTTGTTGCCGGGCTCGTCACCGATGTTGACGCGGTTGATGCCGGGCGCCTGGTTTTCGAGCAGGTGCAGCACCGTAGCCCCGAAGTTGACGTCCTGGTTGAGCCGGTAGTCGAAGCGGGCCCCGAGCAGCTTGCGGGGCTGCACCTGTACCAGGGCGTTTTTCTCGAACGACACTTTCAGTTCGTTGGCCGAGTTGAGGTAGCTCGGGTTGAGAATTTTTACCTTGGCCTGGTCGTAGAATACCTGGTAGTCGCGGCCTTCCTCTAGCAGGGTGCTGCCCGAGGTTACGCGTACTGAGCCTTCGGCAATGCCCAGGCCGGGCAGGTTGATTTCGTCGGTAGCGGTGGCCTGAAACCGGCCGCGCAGAAAGAACTTATCCTTTTCCTGCCGCTGCTGAGCGTCGCTCTGGGTCTGGGCATACAGCTCCTGATACACGTATTTGCGGGCCAGCGCCTTTTCCTGCTCACCAATGGCCACGTTGGCCGTGTCAAACTTTGAGCGCAGGTAGCTGCCGAAGGGCTCCACTACCGGGAAGATAATTTTGCCCAGGTCCGGGTCGATGGTCGTGCCGGGGAAGTAGTCGAAGTTGCCGTCCGAGTTCTGGTCGTTGTTGGGGTTCACGTTATCCAGGTTCAGCACCTCGATAAGCGGCTTGTTCGTGATTCTAGCACCCTCTTTCAACGAAATAAGGTCGACGCCGGTCTGGTCATCCTTGTAGACGATCTGGAGCTGGAAATTGTCGCGGTTGAGCTGGCTGGCGTTCAGGGAATAGATGTTTTTCATCATCAAATCCCAGGTTGGCAGGTTGCGCGTGCGCAGGTTCTCGTTGGTCGGGTTTACGTTCGGGTCGGCCAGGGCCACGCCGGGGTTGGTGGCCTTCAGCAGCTTCAGGTACAGCACTTGGTCCTGAGTCACCTGGTTGTTCTGCGTCGACAGCTCGCCTACCGTGTAGGGCTTGCCGTTATAAGTGTAAGTGTAGGCTACGGCCAGCACCTGCTCGGGCAGCAGGGGCGTGTTCAGCGAAATGTAACCCAGCTGCGCGTTGTAGGTGTATTCCCGCGCATTCAGCAGCCGGGCCCGCACCCGCTCGTAATCCACGGTTTTCACCAGCCGCTGGTCAGGGCCGCTATATCTGGCGTTTAAGTAGTTGTCGACCGACTCGTTGCTGCGGGCTATTGAGCCGCCCTGCGTTACTACTTCGCTATACTCCCGGTTGGAGCTGTTGTCGGCCGGGATGCGGCGCTGGCTGGCGGGCGGCAGCTGGTACTGCGGCCGGTATACGCGCACGGGCTCGGCCAGGTCCATCAGGCCCACTACATTGCGCAGGTTGTCGCTCTGGCGGTTGTCGTTGGTGACGTAGACCTCGATGTTGGTGATTTCGACGCCCGACTGAATCGTGGGCAGGTTGCGCAGGGCCACGTCGTACCGGTCGCGGAAAAACTGCGCCAGGAAGAAGTGCCGGTCGCGCTCATACTGGCTCGACTTGATTTCGAAGTTGCGGCTCTGGGCTCCGTTCTGCACGCTCACCGCGTCGGCAGTGCCGCGCAGGGTGCTGGCCACGGCCGTCACCGACATTTTACCGAACTGCAGCTGAGTCTTCACCCCAAACAGGTTTTGCCCGCCCTGAATCAGGGAGTTGTTCAGCGGCAGGCTCACGTTGCCCAGCTCTATTTTGCGGATGATTTCGGTTTCGTAGCCCGTGTAGTCGAGCTTCATGTTGTTCTCGAAATCGAAGGCCGCCTTGGTGTCGTAGTTGAACGTGAGCTTCAGCTTCTCCCCGATCTGGCCGGTGAGGTTGAGGTTCATGTTCTGCTCGTACTGGAAGTCGCCCACGCGCTGCTGGCGCAGGGTCAGTGTGGGGTTCAGGTTGCGGTTGAAGCGGGCTCCCATGCGCAGCGTCACGGCGCCGTTGGGCCGGATATCGACGTAGCTACCGCCAAAGAGCCGGTCGGCCATGGGGCCGAGGTAAATCTTGGGAATCAGGCGCTTGTTTTCGGGCGCGGCCGGGTCGCCCACCACGCCGCCCGCCGAGCGGGTCCGGAAATAGTCGCGCACGGCCTGGCGTTGCTGCCACTCCGAGTAATCCTCGAATGACAGGCGGCTTGGGTCCCGAAAATCAATGTCAGTCCCAACCTTTTCGCGCACATCGTAGTATTCTAAGCTGTCGTCGGGCGTTACCTGCAGGTTCACGTTCGAGGGCAGATCTAGAATCAGGGGCGACTGGCGGCGCTGCGGGCCAAAGGGCGAGCCGGGCCGATCCGCCGGATCGACCTTGGGGCGCCGGCTAGGCCGGTAGCGGCTGGTATCAGGCAGTACTACCCGAGGCGTATCGGGAGCCAATACCACACGGGCGCGCCGACTAGCCTTGGGCAGCCAGGCCCAGAGCTGACGCATGGCAAAGGAACCGTTGGCTGGTGCCGCCTGCGACCACCAGGCCAGCAGAGACGCGACAACAACTACCGTAACGGTGAAGGACTTCTTACCGGAGTTCAAGTGTAACAAGCAGACGCGGTGCGAGGTAAAATTCTAATGGGACTTAAGAGCAAACTTAATTAATTCCTCCACGCTCAGCTCGTTGCCGTGTTTGTTCTGAATCTGGTCCAGGTTTTTCTCGGCGGCGGCGCGGGCGAAGCCCAAAGTCACTAATGCGGCTAACGCTTCCGAGCGGTTCGTATTGTGCGCCCGGGCCAGCGGTACCGTATCCACGCCGGCCTTGCTCAGCAACTCATCTTTGCGCAGCTTGTCGCGCAGCTCCAGAATCACGCGCTGGGCCGTTTTGGGGCCAACGCCCTTGATGCTTTGAATGGAGCGCACATCCTCCTGCACGATGGCGTGGCGAATTTCACCCACCGACATCGACGAAACCATCATAATACCCGTGCCCGGCCCAATGCCCGACACTGAAATAAGGTGCATGAACAGCGCCTTCTCGTTGGGGTCCAGGAAGCCGTAGAGGATATTGGCGTCTTCCTTAATGTGCTGGTAGGTGTAAATTTTGGCCTTCTCGCCCTCGGCGGGCAGCTTGGAATAGGTGGCCAGAGAAATCTTGATTTCATAGCCCACGCCGCTCACGTCCATAATGGCCATCGTGGGGTCTTTGTGGGCTAGTTTTCCGTCAATGTATGCAATCATGCAGGCAAGCTAAGAAGAAGAAACTGAATGCGGCCGGGGGCTGGCCCAGGTAAAAGCAGGGCACTGCCTTACGGGTCTGGGCGTGAAGGCCGCGTGAAAAGCAACACAGTAGTCCTGTTTTTCTATCCCAAATCTACTGGCTTTTCCAGCAAAAAAGCGGGATGTTTTCGCCGGGTCTTTCCGGTGAAAACATCCCGCTTTCAGGATATTAGCACAATATGAAGCTATGCTGCGCTACAGCGGCTTGCCCTTGGTCTGGGCATCTACCACGGCAATGGCGGTCATGTTCACAATTTCGCGCACCGAAGCGCCCAGCTGCAGAATGTGCACCGGCTTGCGCATACCCATCAGTACCGGCCCAATTACCTCCGCACCCCCGATTTCCTGGAGCACTTTGTAGGCAATGTTGCCCGACACCACGTTGGGGAAAATTAGGGTGTTGGCCCCGTTTTCGGCCAGCTCCGAGAAGGGATACTGCTCGCGCAGCAGCTCGGGGTTCAGGGCGGTATTGGCCTGCATTTCGCCGTCGAGGAGCAGGTCGGGGTAGCGCTTCTTGGCCATTTCGGTGGCCTGGCGGGCTTTGTCGGGCAGGGGGCCGGGGTTCGAGCCGAAGTTGGAGTAGCTCAGCACGGCCACGCGCGGCTCGGTGTCGAAAAAGCGCACTGTGCGGGCCGAGAGGCCGATAATATCCACCATTTCCTCGGCCGTGGGGTCGATGTTCACGGTGGTATCGGCGAAGAAGAACGGGCCTTTCTTGTGCTGAATGATGTACATACCGGCCACGCGCTTCACCCCGTCTTCTACCCCGATTACCTGCAGGGAAGGCGTGATGCTCTTGCCATAGTCTTTGGTCAGACCGGTGATAAAGGCGTCGGCTTCGCCGGTTTCGAGCATCATCGAGCCGTAGTAGTTCCGCTCGCGCAGCAGGCGGCGGCCTTCATACAGTGTGAGGCCCCGGCGCTGGCGCTTGCCAAACAGCAGTTCGGCATACTCGTCGCGCTTGGCGTCCTCCTCCAGAATATCGATGATCTGGCAGCCGGTCAAATCGAGGCTGTTGGCATTGGCAATGGCTTCGAGCTTCTTGCGGTTGCCGAGCAGAATGGGCACGGCAATGCCCTCGTCGAATACAATCTGAGCTGCTTTGAGAATCTTGTAGTTGTCGGCTTCGGCAAATACCACGCGCTTGGGGTTGGCCTTGGCAGCGCTGGTAATGCGGTTCATCAGCTTCTGGTTGACGCCCAGGCGGCTACGCAACTCATCCTCGTAAGCCAGCCAGTCGGTTATTTCGCGACGGGCCACGCCGCTTTCCATGGCGGCTTTGGCCACGGCCACGCTCACGGTGGTTATCAGGCGCGGGTCGAGAGGCTTGGGAATGAGGTAGGCGCGGCCAAAGGTCAGCGTGTTGTCGCCATAGGCTTTGTTCACCATATCGGGCACGGGCTCCTTGGCCAGCTCAGCCAGGGCCTGTACGGCGGCCAGCTTCATGGCCTCGTTGATTTCGGTGGCTCGCACGTCCATAGCGCCCCGGAAGATGTAGGGGAAGCCCAGCACGTTGTTCACCTGGTTGGGGTGGTCGGAGCGGCCGGTGGCCATGATGATGTCGGGCCGGGTAGCCATAGCCAGCTCGTACACGATTTCCGGGTCGGGGTTGGCCAGGGCAAATACGATAGGGTTGTCGGCCATGCGCAGCAGCAGGTCGGGGGGCAGCACGTTGGCGGCTGAGAGGCCCAGAAACACGTCGGCGCCTTCCATAGCCTCGGCCAGGGTAGTTACCGTGCTGCTGGTGGCAAACTGCATCTGCAGCTCGGCCAGGTCGGTGCGGTGCTGGTTGATGACGCCGTCCTTGTCGAACACCGTCACGTTCTGCACGTTCAGGCCCAGCTCGCGGTACAGCCGCAGGCAGCTAATGGCCGCCGCGCCCGCGCCGCTCACCACCAGCTTGATGTCCTGGATATTTTTGCCCACTACTTCCAGCGCGTTCAGCAGCGCGGCCGACGAAATAATGGCCGTGCCGTGCTGGTCGTCGTGCATCAGGGGAATAGTCATCTGCTCGCGCAAGGCCTTTTCGATGACGAAGCACTCAGGAGCCTTGATGTCTTCGAGGTTGATGCCGCCGAAGGTCGGCTCCAGCGACTTCACGATGCGGATAAACTCGTCGGGGTCGGTGCAGTCGATTTCGATGTCGAAGCAGTCGAGGCCCGCAAATTTCTTGAACAGTACGCCCTTGCCTTCCATCACCGGCTTAGAGGCGTCGGGGCCGATGTTGCCCAGGCCCAGCACGGCCGTACCGTTGCTGATAACGCCAACCAGGTTACCCTTGGCGGTGTATTTATAAACGTCGTCCTTGTTGAGGGCAATGGCTTTGCAGGGCTCGGCCACGCCGGGGGAGTAGGCCAGGGCCAGGTCGAGCTGGGTGCTGACGGGCTTGGTGGGCACTACTTCAATCTTCCCGGCCGGACTCTGGGAGTGGTAATCGAGGGCTTCCTGTTTGTTGATTTTGAGCATAGGGGTGCGAAAAGTGGCGCTACGTGCGGGCTACGCAAGGGTAAGTTGGGGCCAAATCAGCCGGAATCAAAGTAGGAATGACTACCCGATTAAACGGCAGCGCCCCGCACCAGTCGGGAGCGGGGCACCGATAATGGCGCCGCAGCAAAGGTACAACAGCCGAGCTGGAGTAGTTCTACCCCTGCACCAGCAGCTTCTGCCCCGGCTTTACCTCATCCGATTTGAGATTATTAAGCTTGCGCAATTGCTCTACCGTGACGCCCTGGTAGCGGCGTGAGATGTTGTAGAGCGTGTCGCCGGGCTGCACCATGTGTACTTTCGGGGCGGGCAGCGCTTCAGCGCGCGGGGCTGGGGGGGCAGCGGCTGCCACGCGGCGGGCCGAGGCTTTGATGGCCGCCGATGCTTCGGCTTCGGTAGGGGCCCGCAGCAGCAGCTTCTGGCCCGGTACCACGGCTTCGGTTTCCAGACTATTCCAGGCCAGAAGCTGGGCTACGGTAACGCCCCGCTCCCGGGCCAGCCGGGTCAGGTTGTCGCCGCGCCGCACGGTGTATTCGGTGGGCAGGCTGTCATCGGGAGCTACAGCAGCTTTGGTTTTGGTTTCAGCAGCGGCCACGGTTTCCCGTACCGCCCGGGCAGCGCGGGTAGGCGCGGCTACGGCCTTTTCCGGCTCTGGTGTAACCGAGTCATCCGTATCGTTGGTAACAGCGGCGGGAGTGGCTTTGGCGGTTTTTACGGCGACTACTGCTTTTTCGGCCTTGTCGGTTTTCTCGGCTTTATCAGCAGGCAAGGGTAGCTTGGTCGGCACCGAAGCTTTGCGCACTGCCGCTACCGCCGGCGCTGGGGTTTCGGAAGCTTCCGCGGGCACGAATACCACCAACTGCTGCTTAGGCACGAGGGCCTTGCCCTGGCGCAGCTTGTTCCAGCGCCGGATAGCAGCCGGACTCACCTCATACCGCTCGGCTACGTCGGCCACGCTTTCCCCGCGCCGCACCGAATGCCGGATGCGGCGGTACTTCGGCTTCTCGGCTTCGGCTTTTTCGGTGGCAGCAATGGCCGTGGCAGTCGAGTCGGTGCCCAACAGGGTAGGGGCCAGTGGGGTAATGGGGCGAGGCGGGGGCACTACCACTTTGCAGAAATCCAGCACTGTGTTGCGGTCCAGCAGCGCCAGTTCGGTGCGCACGCAGGCCGGCACCGTGAGGCGGTAGTTGCGCACCGTTTCGGGCAGGAAGGGCTTCCGAATTTCGGGGTTATGCTTGCTGATAGCCGCAGAGTCGAGCCCGAATTGGGCCGAGAACTTGCGCAGATCCAGGCTGCGGCCCGAAATCATGAGCGTATCGATGGCCTCGGGGTAGAGGTAGTGGAGCGAGTCGTTGTGCAGACCGTGCTCTTTGGCATACTGCAGCGTGTACATGGCCGCCGTGAAAGTGGGCACGTAGTTGCGCGTTTCCTTGGGCAGTTGCGGATACAGGTCCCAGAACGTCTTTTTGCCAGTACGCTTCATGGCTCGCTGCACGTTGCCACCGCCCCAGTTGTAGGCCGCTAGCACCAGTTCCCAGTCGCCAAACATCCGGTACAAGTCGCGCAGGTATTTGCAAGCTGCTTCCGTCGACTTTTCCGGGTTCATTCGCTCGTCGATGTACTCGTTCTGCACCAGACGCATGTCGCGCCCTGTGGGACCCATAAACTGCCACAGCCCCACGGCCCCTACCCGCGAGCGGGCAGTAGGCAGCAGGGCTGATTCGACCACCGCCAGGTATTTCAGATCCTGGGGCAGGTTGTATTTGGCCAGATACTTCTCAAACAGCGGAAAATACAAATTCTGCCGCTCCAGAATGCGCTGCGTGTAGCTCCGGTTGCGCAGCGTGAAGTAGTTCACGAAGCTCATTACCGTGCCGTTGAACACGTGCGGCATATCCGTGTCGAGGCAGCCGATCCGGTCCCCAACTAAGTCGCGCAGCTCAGGCGGGGTTTGTAACCACACCAAGTGCGCCGAGTCGGCCGCGGCGGGTTCGGCCACCAGTGAGTCGAGCGGCAGCGCAAGCTGCACGCGCATCGTGTCGCTGCTGCGGGTACCGGCTGGATTCAGTTCGGGTTGTATTTGCGCCGCCACGGGGCGAGCAGCAACAGCCAACAGCAGAAACGGAGCGGCAACGCGCAACAACGACTTTTTCATCAGGGAATGGCTGGAGTGAGGGATTCCGTGAGAGAATTGGCAAATGCCAGCAGGTGCTCTTCGCGGAACGCGCCGCTGAGTACCTGCAAGCCAATTGGCAAGCCCGCTGAATCGACGCCGGCCGGCACCGAAATAGCCGGTACGCCCGCCAGGGAAGCCTGCACCGTGAAGATATCGGCCAAGTACATAGCCAACGCGTCTTTCTGGTTTTCACCAATCTTAAACGCCGTAGTCGGCGTGGTCGGCAACACCAAGAAGTCGTATTGGCGCAGCAGCTCGTCGGTGGTGTCCTTAATCATCCGCCGCACCCGCTGGGCTTTGGTATAATAGGCGTCGTAATAATCGGCCGACAGCACGAAAGTGCCCAGCAGAATGCGGCGCTGCACCTCGGGGCCGAAGCCTTGAGCACGGGTTTTCTTATACAGCGACTCCAGATCAGTAGCATCGGGCGCGCGGTAGCCGTACTTCACCCCGTCGAAGCGGCTCAGATTGGAGCTGGCTTCAGCCGTGGTCAGAATGTAGTACGACGGCACGATGTAGTCGAGGTAAGGAAACTCCACGGCATCCACTACGTGGCCCTGGCCGCGCAGTGTGTCGAGGGCTTCTTCCACCGCCGCCTTAATTTCGGGGTTCAGACCGGGCCGCTCCATCGTGTCGCGGATGTAGCCGATGCGGTAGTGGGGCGCGGGCGTGAGCAACTCGCTGTAAGCCGGCACGGGCTGCTGGCTCACGGTGCTGTCGAAGTCATCGGGGCCGGCCATTACTTCCAGCAGCAACGCCGCGTCTTCCACTGAGCGGGTAAGGGTCCCAATCTGGTCGAATGACGAGGCGTAGGCCACCAGCCCGTAGCGGGAGATGCGCGAGTACGTTGGCTTGAAGCCGACAATGCCGCAGAAAGCCGCCGGCTGCCGCACCGAGCCACCCGTGTCGGAGCCGATGGAAGCCAAGCACAAATCGGCCTGCACCGCCACAGCTGAGCCGCCCGACGAGCCACCGGAAACCCGCTCGTTATCTACCTCATTCCGTACGGGGCCGAAGTAGGAAGTCTCATTGGAAGCGCCCATCGCAAACTCGTCGCAGTTCTGGCGACCAATCACAATGGCATCGGCATCGAGCAGGCGCTGCACGGCCGTGCCAGTGTAGAGCGACTTGAAGCCGTCCAGAATGTGGCTGCTGCTTTGCAACGCGTGGTCTTTGTAGGCCAGCACGTCCTTGAGGCCGAGTACCATGCCGGCCAGCTTACCGGCGGTGCCGGCGGCGAGCTTGGCATCCACGGCATCGGCCTGGGCGCGGGCTTCTTCGGGCCACACTTCCAGAAAAGCGTTCAAATGGCTTTTCTTCTGGATGTTATCCAGATAATACTCCACGAGCTGACGGCAGGTCGTGGTGCCTGCCGTCAGCTCGTTGCGAACTTCCGTAAGAGAGGTAAAGCGTCTCAAGTGGTTGCTATCAGTTGGTCGTTTGATCGAGGCGGGGCCGCTCTTCCGTGGTCTGAATAGGCTGGGTAGTGCCGGTGTTCAGCGGAGCGTCTACCGAGGTAGCGGGAGCGGTGTAGGTAATGGCGGCGTCGGCCATGTTGGGGTGTACCGGCGTCGAGGTGGCATATTGCTCGGCGGGAGTAGGCGGAGCAGGAGCTACCGGGTACACGGGCGGCTGCTGGTAGCCGTTGTTGGCGCGGGGCTGGTCGGCGTTTTCAAACTCGCTACGGATTTCCCGCGACGCGTCTTTGAACTCGCGGATGCCTTTGCCGAGCCCACGGGCCAGCTCCGGAATCTTGTTGGCGCCGAAGAAGATCAGGATAACGACCATGATCAGCATGATTTCGCCGCCACCAAGGTCGCCTAAGATGAGAAGCATGGGAGTCTGCATAATGCTACTGGATTACAGACGGGGTTGCGTCGGGTCGTTGGGATTGGGGTTCACCGGCCGGTCCCGGAACTCGGGCTGCTCGTCTTTGGAAGCGTCTTTGAACTCACGGATGCCTTTGCCCAGCCCTTTGGCCAGCTCGGGAATGCGCTTGGCACCGAACAACAAGATAATAACAAAAAGGATCAGGAGAATTTCGGTGGTACCGAAGCTACCGATCAGGAAAAGGGAGGCAAGTGTCATGGGGCAAATGGCCAAAGGCCGTTTTGGGGTGGCAAAGCTTATTGTACGCGAATAAGAGCCGGTTAGGATTGGTAAAAGTACCCGATAATTTTCAAATGCTTTGGCAGAGGCCCGAATCTTCCCCGAGAATTCCTGCTAAAGACCAACCCTGGAGGGCGTCTTGCTGCGTATCAGCAAAGAACGTTTAGCGGCCGCAACACCGGCTTCACCGGTCTGATGCCGGAGTTTGCCCATAAAATTCGCTTTCCAGTGTTAGGAAACGGTACTTTGCCTTGAAGCTTTTTTACTCTTGCGCTGTTATGGTAGCCGCTTCTTTAGCCTTCACCTGATTGCCCGATGCCAGCAAAGACCAATCCTCCTCTTTCTCCTTACCTGCCAACCTCGTCCTTTCAGCGCCCCGACAGCGAAGCAGAGCGTCTGGAGGCACTCCGCAACTACCAGATTCTGGATACCCCGCCGGAAGCCGTTTTCGACGACTTAGCGCGTTTAGCCGCGTATATCTGCGGCACACCTATTTCGCTCGTCACGTTGCTTGATACTGACCGGCAGTGGTTCAAGGCCAACATTGGGCTGGAAGGTATTGAAGGCACTGCCCGGGAGGCTTCGTTCTGCCAGCATGCTATGTTCGACCAGGATGTGTACGAAATCGAGGATGCCGTTGAGAATCCATTGTTTCGGAGTAATCCATTGGTAGTGAATTCGCCCGGTATCCGCTTCTACGCCGGCGCGCCCCTGGTAACGCCCGAGGGCCAGCCGTTGGGTACGCTGTGCGCCATCGATACCGTGCCCCACCGCCTGAACGAGCAGCAGCGCGACGCGCTGCGGGTGCTGGCCCGGGAAGTGGTGTCGCACCTGGAGCTGCGCCGGGCCCGGCTACAGCTGGAACAGGAACAACGCAAGCTCGACGGCCTACTGCGGCTGGCTAATGATGCGGCTGAGTCGATGTACATGGCTAGTCGCAACGAGCTGTTTATCAAGCAAGACCACAAGCTGCTGCGCGTCAGTGCGGCCGATATTCGCTATGTGGAAGCCCTGGGCGACTATGTGAATATCTATGCCGGGCGCGAGCGGCACACCGTGTACAGCACCATGAAGGAGCTGGAAACCAAGCTACCACCCCGCGAGTTTGCCCGCGTGCACCGCAAGTACATCGTGCGCCTCGACCGTATTGTGGCCATTGAAACTGATGCGGCCATCGTCGACACCGGGCGGGGCGGGGAGGCAGCTACGAATCTGCTGCCGGTGCCTATCGGCAGCTCCTACAAGGGCGCTCTGCTGAACCGGCTGAACCTGGTGTAGGCATCTGCTAATTGAAAAGATATTCCTTTAGCGAGGAAAATTACAGTTTCGGCGAATTATAGTGGGATTCAAGCGTCATTCGCCTATCTTTCGTCCTGTTATCAAGGAACGCTCCGTTGGCGGCAGAGGCTGCAAAGTCTCAGCGGTGGCGAAGAGGTTTCTGGTAGCTAAGTTTGTTTTCATAGCTCAGAAAGGCACCGTGTTCTGCACGGTGTTTTTTTATGCCCAAGCTGAACCGTAGCTACTTGCGCCCGAGCCAGTTTTCGGGGTTCAGATTGGAGCTGTTGCGCCACACCTGAAACTGCAGCTCCGAGGTGCCGTCGGGGCCGGTATATACCGTCCCGATCTGCTGGCGCATATCCACTTGCTGGCCTTCCGTTACGCTCACGGTGCGCAGCTTGGCATACACCGTGAAGTACTCGCCGTGTTGAATCATGACGATGTTGTTCATGCCGGCAATGCTGGCCACGGTGAGCACCTTACCCTCGAAAATAGAGCGGACCGGCTCTCCGGCGCTGGTCTGAATATCGACGCCCCGGTTTTCGACGATGACGTTTTTGAGCACAGGATGGGCGTGCCGGCCGAAGCGCTGCGAAATAAAGCCCCGGGCCACGGGCCACAGCAGCCGGCCCCGGTTTTCGGCAAATGACGAGGAAATAACCGCCGTTTCGGGCGTCAGCGTCACTTTATCCACCCGCTCCACGGCTTCTTCCTCCGCTGCTTCAGCGGCGGCCGAAGCAGCGCGACTGGTAGTAGCGGGACTACGCGTGGCCGCCGTGCCGGAGCCGGTATTGGCCCGGGCGGCATTGGCGCGGGCCTTGGCGGCCGCCGCCCGGGCAGCAGCACGGGCGGCACGGGCAATTTCTTCCCGCACTCGTTCGGCAATCAGGTTGTCGAGGCGGCCGATGGCCTGTTGCCGCTCGGCCAGCTCCTGCCGCAGACTTTCCTCCTGTTGGCTCAGCTTAGTTACAACCTGATCCTGCTGGGTTTTGAGCGTTACCAGGTTACGGTTTTCGGAGAGTTGGGTAGTCAGCAACGAGCTTTTTTCCTGCTTTTTCACCGTCAGCCCCGTCAGCTGCTGGCTTAGGCGTTGCTTGGTGCTCGAAATTTGGGCGGCCTGGGTTTTGCGTACTTCCGAATACTGCCGGATGTAGCGCAGGCGCAGCATAAACTGGTTGAACGACTCGGCCGCAAACAGGAACATGATGCGGTTATAGCTGTTGGCTGTCTTCGAGGAAGCATAAATCATGCGCGCGTACTCGGCCCGCAGCTGCTCCAGGCTCTGCTGGGTTTGCTGCACCTGCGTCTCGGTCTGCTTCACATCCGACTCGATGTACTTGAGCTGGGAAGACGTGTTTTTGATAACCCCTTGCTGCACCGTGAGCTTTTCCTTCAGGGCATTAAGCTGGCCCACCGAAGCCTGCTTCTGCTTCTGGGTTTGTTCCAGAATGCGGCTCGTCTCCTGGATGCGCTTCAGCGTAGCCCGCCGCTCGCGCTCCAGTTGAGCCTTGCTTTTTTTAGCGGGCGTAGTGGTACGGCTGCGGGATTTGGTACTGCGCTGCGCCCACGCCGGCCCCACCTGCAGCAGCAGCAGGCTCAGCAGCAGCACGACAAACGCGGTACGCTTATTTTTTGCGAACATAGCCCTTCGGAACCGAGAACGGGAAGGACAGGCGCTCCTGGTCCACGTCCACATTCCGGTAGTTGATAGAAGCCGTGGCTAGCTTGCCGGTGGTGGGCTGACCCTGTATCAGCACCGAATAGGCAAACGGCAGGGCGTTGGGCTCCAGGGGCCGGAAATCCGAGAAGTCGACCGTAAACTTGTTCTGGGTCTGCTGCTCGGCCAGCTTGATTTGCTGTACTCGGTTGCGCGTCAGCTCGATGAGTTGAGTGATGAGCACGTTGCCTTCTTGAAACTCGACCTGCTGCATAGCCCCTTCGTCGCTGATTTTGGGTGTGGTGCTGGCTTCGGCGGGCAGGTAGTTGCCCAGCAGCAGGGCCTGCACCCGGTCGAAGGTTACGGGCACGTTCAGCAACCGGCTCAGATAGGCATAGTCGCCGGCGTAGTACTCCTTCTGCAGGTAATTGATGACCTGCACTGAGTCGCGGGTAATGTAGGCCCGCACCCCCTCAATACCGAGCGACACCGACAGCCAGATGGCGCTATCCTTGCGCACACGCAGGTTCAGGTTAGCCGTTTGCTGCAGCTGGGGCATATCAATCTTGATTTTGCCCTTGGCCTTGAGGTAGCGGAAATCCAGGTTTTTGGCCTTCACCAGCTCGGTGCCCTTGGCTGGCGCGGTAGTAGCCGACTTCGTGGGAAAAATCTTGCTGCTACAGCCACTCAGGAGCAGTCCAACCCACAGCAACACTACCGGAAAGCACTTATTCATAGAGTTTTTTGTCTTTGATCTTGCGGTCAATCAGGGCCGAAGCCCCGCCTGCCTTTTTGGCTCGTTGCCATTCGGCCATGGCCAGTTCTTTTTCGCCCAGCTGAAATAGCACGTCGCCATAATGCTCAATGATGGTGGCATCGGTGCTGGTTTTCAGAGCTTTTTCCAGGTTTTGCCGGGCCCCGGTGTAGTCCTTGAGCTTGTATAAAACCCAGGCGTACGTATCGAGGTAGGTATCGTTGGTCGGGAACTGCTTCACCAGCTTGCCCGACATTTCCTTGGCCCGCTCCAGCTTTTCGCCCCGCATCGAGAGGAAATAGCTGTAGTTGTTCAGCGCCTGGGCATTATTGGCGTCAAAGGTCAGAGCCGACTCGTAGGCTGCGTCCGACTTGGCGTATTCCTTTAGCTCGTGGTAGGCGTCGCCGAGCTGGGTGTCAATCTGAGCCAGCAACTCGGGGTTGTCGGTAGCCAGCTTGCGGCCGTATTCCAGGGCTTTCACACCTTTCACGGGCTGCTTTTTCAGCAACTGAGCCACGCCGTTGTAGTACCAGAGCGGGGCCTGGTTCGGAAACAGCTCCAAGGCCCGGTCGGTGTGGTTGAGCAGGGAGTCAATCTGATTCAGCTCGGCGTCGATAAGCACCACCTGCTGCCAGATCTGGAACTTGGAATTATCGAGTCGGATGGCTTTGAGGTAATTCTGGCGGGCCAGTTCCTTGCGTTCAGTAATAATCTGAATGTCGCCGGCCACCGAAAACGCCTTGGCTTCCTTGGGGTGCACCTTGGTGGTAATGTCGGCCAAGTCCAGCGCAATTTTCTCCAACGCCGGGTTGGGGAGCTGCTTGATGTAGTCCACCAGAATCCGCACCTTCTCGTCGATGTCGAGTCCCGGGCTTTCGAAGGCCAGCTTGATCTGCCGGTCCGACTCGGGCCGGTTGTTCTGCTGCCGGTAGATGTCAGCCAGAATCATGCGGGCCTGGGGGTTGTCGGGGTCCTGCTTCAGGGCCTTTTCCGCCACCCGAATGGCATCCGGAAACCGGTTGTTGGCCGCGTACATTTCGGCCTGCGCCAGCACGTAGCGGATTTCTTCGGGGTTGGCTGTAATCAGAGCTTCGCCTTCCTGCAGGGCCTTTTCCAGGTTGTTCTGCTTGAGGTAAATCTGCTGCTTCTTAAACGATACCTCATCGAGCGGGCCAAATTGCTTTTCGGCCTGTTCAAAGGTTGTCAGCGCCTCGTTCAGCTTGCCCTGGGCCAGGTAGAGGTCGGCCAGGTTGAAGAGGTAGTAGCCCGAGTCGGGCACGTCCTTAATCAGGCTGGTATACACCTTGGCGGCCTGGTCGTACTGCTTCTGGGAGGAGTAAATCTGGGCCAGCAACAGGTAGTAGTAGGAGTTTTTGGGGTCGAGCTTCACGGCTACCAGCGCGAAGTTGGTAGCGTCCTTAAGGTTGCCGCTGAGCAGGTTGGTTTCGGCAATCTTGTAGTTGATGGCCGCATTGGTCGGGTTCAGCGCGTAGGCTTTCAGCAGCCGCTCCAGGGCCTTGTTGTAATCTTCGAGCAGCACGTATTTCACACCGTCCACGAAAAACGACTCGCTCATCTCGCGGTCTTTCTCCGACAGCTCCCGCACCTGCTGGCGGGCCAGGTCCAGCTCGGCACGGCGGGCCAGCTCCTTGCGCTCTTTACGCGTGAGCTTGCGTGGTTTCGACTCGGCCGCGGGCGGTGTATCCTTACCCGCCGGCTGCTGGGCATAGCCCGGCCCGGCCAGCAGCAGGCCCAGCAGGAGAAGGGAAAGAGAAGCGAATCGACTCATGAGCGCAGTAGCACGGACGGCTGTTGTGGCCGGTCTGAAAAAGGAGTTACCCCAAATAAACAAATCTGCGGACAGATGCCCGCGCTACTGCTAACATCAAGAGCAACAAAAATATCACACGCGCAGTGTGTTGTAGTCACCCAGGCTCAAATCGTCGGGCGTACCGGTGATGGTAGCGAAGTTGCCGATCATCGAGTTGGTCACGTTGGCATGGAGCACCGAGGCCGACTGCTGCACGATGGAGTTGGAAAGCACCGAGCTGCGCACGTTGCTATGGTCGCCCAACGACACGTGCGGACCCACCACCGAGTCGGTAATAACGGCGTTTTCGCCGATGTACACCGGTGGAATCACCACGGAGTTGGTCAGCTTGGCCGATGCCGCCACCAGGTTTTCGCCGCGCTCCTGCAGGTATTCTAGGTAGCGCTGGTTGGTGTACACCGTCGCGTCCTTGTTGCCGCAGTCGAGCCACTCCGTAACGCGGCCGGGCACGAACGTCGTGCCTTTGTTCTTCATATTTTCCAGGGCGTTGGTGAGCTGATACTCGCCTTTGTCCTTGATGTCGTTGTCGAGCAGGAATTGCAGCTCGTCGCGCAGGTATTCGCCGTCCTGGAAGTAGTAAATACCGATAATGGCCAAGTCCGATACAAATTCCTGGGGTTTCTCCACGAAGTCCGTAATCTGGCCTTTGTCGTCGAGCTTCACCACGCCGAAGGGCTTGGGGTCGTCTACCTTCTGAACCCAGATGGTGCCTGGTACGCTCGAATCGAGGGTGAAATCGGCTTTAAACAAGGTGTCGGCAAAGGCTACTACTACCGGGCCGGTGAGGGCCTCTTTGGCGCAGAGAATAGCGTGGGCCGTGCCCAGCGGCTCGTCCTGGTACACGATAGTACCCTTGGCACCCACCGATTCAGCAATTTTCACCAGGTTTTTCTCCACCTCAGCACCAAAGCGGCCAATAATGAAGGCAACTTCGTCTACCTGCTCGCCGCATACTTTGGCAATGTCTTCTACCAAGCGTTGCACGATGGGCTTACCGGCAATTGGAATCAGGGGCTTAGGAACGGTGAGCGTGTGAGGGCGCATGCGCTTGCCCATGCCGGCCATCGGAACGATGATTTTCATAGTGGAAGGAGAATTTTTTTAGGTAGTTGAGTTAGGTGTTTTAAACGTACTGAAGACGGCTTATGTGCAACTAGTTGGTGCCCGTGCTGCCGTAGCCGCCCGCGCCCCGGTCGGTTTCGCTAAGCTCCTGCACCGGCTCCCACTCAGCGGTTTCGTGGCGGGCTACCACCAGCTGGGCTACCCGCTCACCATCCTGTACCACGAAGTCTTCGTCGGAGAGGTTGACCAGCAGTACTTTCAGCTCGCCGCGGTAGTCGGCGTCGATGGTGCCGGGGCTGTTCACGATGCCGATGCCGTGCTTGTAGGCCAGGCCGCTGCGAGGCCGCACCTGCACCTCGTAGCCTACCGGAATTTCCATGAACAGACCCGTCGGGACGAGGGCACGTTGCAGGGGCTTCAACGTAAGGGGCTCCGGGAGGTTGGCCCGCACGTCCATTCCGGCCGCGTGGGCGGTTTGGTAGGCTGGCAATGGGTGGTGGGAGCGGTTGATAACGGGAATGCGCATGAAAGGCAGGGCAAAGGTGATCTGGCGGCAAAGATAGCCCGAACCAGATATGAATAAGTTTACCGGGATTATTTGAGATTAAAAGACTTTGGCTAAAAGTACCCGAAAGTCCTCGGCTGCTACGCTTGCGCCCCAGCGCGGCGCGGCCGCTCCACGAGGTAGACCAAGGCCAGAAACAACCCGCACAAGCCCAGGTGAAACGCGTGGCGCAGCCAGAAATCGGCGATGGGCACGTACCAGCTAGCGGCTACCAGCGCGCAGGCCACCACCAGCCAGGCGGCCAGCCGGGCCACGGGATAAGGCACCGGGAAGTGCTTTTCGCCCAGCCACCAGCACACCACGGCCATCATGAAGTAGCAGGCCAGCGTGGTAAGGGCGCTGCCCATGTAGCCCAGCAGCGGAATCAGCAGGAAGTTGAGCAGCACCGTGAGGGCCGCGCCGCCCACGCTGATGTAGGTGCCGTAGTAGGTTTTGTCGGTGAGCTTAAACCACACCGAGAGGTTGTAGTACACACCCAGAAACAGGTTGGCCAGCAGCAGCACCGGCACTACCACCAGCCCCGTGCGGTATTCGGGCCCACGCAGCAGCAGGCCAAAATCCTCAATGTTGACGCTGATAAAGACGAAGATGAAGGCGCAGCTCAGCGTAAACCACTTCAGGATAAGGGCAAACGTGGCCGGGGAATTCTTGTCCGTCGACTGCGAGAAGAAGAAAGGCTCGGCCGCGTATCGGAAGGCCTGAATGACCAAGGACATGAAAATGGCCAGCTTATAGCAGGCTCCATAGATGCCCATAGCCGTCTGGTTGGTCTGGCCAGGGTAAAAGCCTTCGGGCAGCCAGTACTTGAGCAGCGGCCGGTCGAAGGTTTCGTTGATCATGCCGGTAAGCCCCATCAGCATTAGCGGGTATGCGTAGAGCAGCATGGGGCGCAGGGTCGTAAAATCCAGCCGGAACCGGAAGTCCGTCAGCTCACGCCAGAGCATCGGAATGTAAAGGGCATTGGCCAGCAGGCCCACCAGAAACACGTAGCCGACGCCGAGCGTGGGGTTGTACACGGCCCGTACCAGCGGTTGCAGGCCCGTGAGGTATTTGCCGGCCAGCACATCGGGACAGAGCACGATGAAAAACAGCGACAGTCCCACGTTCAGCAATATGTTGGTGAAGCGCACCACGGCTACCTTGCGGGCCTGGTTTTCGAGCCGTAGCCGGGCAAAGGCAATGGCCGTTATGGCATCGAGGCCCATCACCAGGGCCAGCCAGACAAAGTATTTCTCGCGGCCGGGGTAGTTGAGCAGACTGGCCAGGGCCGGCGAGGCCAGCACCAGCAGCCCGCTTAAGGCCACACTGCTAACGAGTATCAGGCTCAGTACCTTATCGTAGAGCAGGCGCTGGTCGGTGCCTTCGCGGTTGGCGAAACGGAAAAAGGCCGTTTCCATCCCGTAGGTGAACAGAATGTTCAGGAAAGCTACGTAGGCGTACAACTCCGTTACAATGCCGTATTCGGCGGCCACAAACCGGCCGGTATACAGCGACACCAGCAGAAACGACAACGCCCGCCCCGCAATGCTGCTGATACCGTACACGGCCGTTTGCCCAACCAGTTTTTTTGCTACGCTCATGTAGTCACTTACGCATGTAAGAGGGCGGAAGAATTGCGCCCGTGGCCTCAATTCTTCCGCCCTCTTTCGTTCTTACAACAACCTACTTGCCGGTGAATACGGCCGGGCGCTTCTCTAGGAACGCCGCCGTGCCTTCGCGGAAATCCTCGGAGGCGAAGCTGTGGCCGAAGGAGTTGGCCTCAGTTTGGTAGCCGTTCATTTCCTTGTCGTAGTAGGCATTCACGCAGTCGATAACCAAGCCTACGGCCAGCGGGGCCTTGCCCAGAATCTTGCCCATGAGCTGCTCGCAGAAAGGGAGCAGCTCGGCCTGGGGCACTACGTGGTTTACGAGGCCCAGGCGGTGAGCTTCGTCGGCTTTGATCTGGTCACCGGTCAGCAGCAGCTCCAGGGCTTTGCCTTTGCCTACCAGCTGCGTGAGGCGCTGCGTGCCGCCGTAGCCCGGAATCAGGCCCAGGTTGACTTCGGGCTGACCAAAGCGAGCATTTTCGGAGGCTACGCGCATGTGGCAGGCCATAGCCAGCTCGCAGCCGCCGCCCAGGGCAAACCCATTGACGGCCGCAATGACGGGCTTGGTACTTTCCTCCAGCATGCAGAAAGCTTCCTGGCCCCGCTCGGCGGCCCGCCGGCCGCTGATGTCGTTGAGGGCGGCCAGCTCCGAAATGTCGGCTCCGGCCACGAAAGCTTTTTCGCCGCTGCCCGTCAGGATGATACCCCGTACCTGCTCATCGTCGAGGGCCTGTTGGGTGGCTTCGCGGATTTCCTCAATGGTAGCCGCGTTCAGGGCGTTCAGCTTGCTGGGCCGGTTCAGGGTGATGGTCAGGATACCGGTGGCAGTATCGAGCGAGTAGAGCAGGTTTTCGAAAGTAGCCATGCGAAGGGTAGGAGAGGAAAAGGACAGACGAAGGAGTGCAAAGATAGAGTAAAAGCCGTGCCTTGGCGGCTGAGCCGCACTGTATAGTAATTACCGCCCTGTCGCTAGTGTTGAGTTCCGTGCATTGGTAAGCCAAAGTATAGATATAGTGCAGTATCGTAGAAATTTCATATTTAGCAGTGTCATTTGCCTCACTTTCACTTCTAAACCCCTTGTACGCGTATGGGCTTTGTATCCGAATTTAAGGAATTCATTTCCAAGGGAAATGTGCTGGACTTGGCCGTGGGTGTCATCATCGGCGCTGCTTTCGGTAAGATCGTGAATTCGCTTACTGATGATGTCATTATGCCCATCATCGGGTTGGCCATCGGTGGTATCGACCTGAAGGAATGGTACCTGCCGCTGGATGGAAAGAGCTACGCCAACTTTGAAGCCGCCAAGGCCGCCAAGGCGGCCACCATTAACTATGGTCTGTTTCTGAATGCCATTATCTACTTCTTCATCATTGCTTTCTGCGTTTTCCTGATCGTCAAGTTTGCTAACCGCTTCAAGAAGCCGCAGGTAGTGGTGGCCGTAGCCGACCCCGGCCCTACCAAGGACCAGCAGCTGCTGATGGAAATCCGGGATTCGCTCCGGAATCGGTAGCGTCCAGTCTGAAGTTATAGCCGGCCTTTTTCTGTAGCAGGAAAAGGCCGGTTCCTTTTCACCTTTTACCTCTACGCTATGCGTCTTGCTCTACTGCTGTCTGCCCGGGCCCGCCGGGGCCTTTTTCTGTTGCTGTTCGGGCTCACGGTGCCGGCCGCGGCGTGGGCCCAAACCTCGGAGAACAGCGCGGCCGCCCCCGACACGGTGCAGGGCTGGCGGCGCGGGGGCGTGGGCACGCTCAACTTCAGCCAGGTGAGTCTTAGCAACTGGGCCCCCGGTGGACAAAGCTCCCTGTCGTTGCTGGCCATCGGCAACACGTTTCTGCACTACCGCCGCGGCCTCAATACCTTCGATACGTCCCTGGATATTGTGTACGGCAGCCTGAAAGCGGGCAAAAGCAAGGTTCGTAAGAGCGACGACCGGCTGGAATTCAATGCTAAGTACGGCCACCAGTTTACCAAAGTGCTCTACTACGCCGTGCAGGCCAACGTCAAAACCCAGCTCACACCCACCAAGTCCATCGAGCGGCCCGATTCGCTGCTGTCCCGGTTTTTTGCGCCGGCCTTCATCCTGGCCTCCATCGGCATCGACTACAAGCCCAACGACCAGCTGTCGGTGTTTCTGTCGCCCATCACGGGCAAGTTCACGGTGGTAGCCGACCAGACGCTGGCCGATGCCGGGGCCTTCGGAGTAGATGCGGCCGAGCGGGACGCGGCGGGCCGGCCGGTGGCCGGTACCGGGCAGCAGTTACGCTCGGAGCTGGGCGCCTACCTGAATGTGAAATATCGGCGGCCAGTCTGGGAAAATGTTACATTTCAAAGTAAGTTGGATCTGTTCAGCAACTACCTGCACAACCCTGCCAATGTGGATGTGAACTGGGAAACTCTGGTCAGCCTCAAAGTCAACAAGTTTATCAGCAGCAGTATTGCTACTACGCTGGTCTACGACGACGATGTTTTGGTGCCCGTTGACCGGAATGATGATGGCGTGCCCGACAGCCGGGGCCGCCGGAATCAGTTCAAGGAAATCCTGGGTATCGGCCTGACTTATAGGTTTTAACGAAATTGAACTATATTTGTGGCCCGTCGGTTTTTCGGGCTGCACAATCGTAGTGCTGCCATTGCCGTATACGCGTCGTCCGACTGTTTCTCCCTCTTTCTCTCTGCATGAAAAAGCTGATTGCCGCTGTGCTCCTGGCCGGCACTACCTTGGTTGCTTTCGAGGCTCACGCTCAGTCAGCCGAGCCGCGGCCGGCCCGCAAATCGTCCCGGAAAGCTTCCGGCGAGGATATTGCCCGGATGCAGCGCCGCATGAGCATGAATCCCGATGAGGTAAAGCGCGACCAGCAGGTAGAAATTCTGGAAGCCCGCTCGGGCGGCACGGCCAATACCAGCTTTGGCCGCGCCAGTGGCCCGGCCCGGCAGTACGACAAAGGCAGTTCGGGCTTTATGGTGCGTAAGTTCAAAGACAAGCGTGGCACCGCCCAGCAGCAGCGCGGCCAGAGCCGCAAGGCCCCCGGAATCGATCCTAAGGGCAAGCCGCTGAAGCACAAGAAAAAGCACCGCTTTCTGTTTTTCTAGTCGCTACCTCACGAAGTAGTAATCATAAAAAAGCCCCGCAGCAACGCTGCGGGGCTTTTTGCATCCTCAACTGCTACGGGGCCACCGTTCGCCCCCGCTGCTGCTGAGGAAGTCTCTATAGGCAGCATAGTGCCAAGTACTTGCCTGCTGTTTCGAAGGATTCAAGCTCAAGCGTAGTTTTCCTTGCTTTCTTTTACATACGATGTATCTTGGCAGAGGTAACAGTTAATTGCCAGCTACTCGCCCTATCCTATCCTTACGCGCTTTTTTCGGCTTACCCCGTCGCGCTTGTAAGCACATCTATTACCGGTTTTCCATTTTTACCCAATCCTATTCTCATGGCAGATTCAAATTTTGCGGGCACTACCGGCCTGCACGTAATGCGGCTTGGTGGTTCGGCCGAGCAAACTGAAAACATCTTTGGCCCCCTGGCTGGCCTTATCGGCAGCTGGATCGGTAACAAAGGCTGGAACCTGATAGCAGTGCCCAATCAGAAAGGCGGTTTCGTGCTGCTGGTCACGCCCTACATCGAGACGCTGACGATTAGCCCGCTGGCTACGCCCACGCCCAACCGGGGTACCAAGATTATTCAGGAAGTACCCACGCTGCTCTACGAACTGAAAATCAATAGCCTCATTGATGGCAGCCTGCTGCACGCCGAAAACGGTACCTGGCTGCTGCTGCCCGACTGCCCCAGCGAATTTGGCGTGGCTCGTCAGGCTTCTGTGCCCCACGGCGACTCGCTTCTCGCGCTGGGACAGGTGAAATCAACTAGCGGTGGCCCTTCCATTCCGGATATTTCCTCTATTCCGGATATCGGCGGCCAGAGACTGGGCTACCTGGATGTCTATTCACACCCGCCGGTGCCGGGCTTCAATAAGCTCAATCCGAATGATACGCTACGGCGCGACAATGCCGCCCAAACCATCGTCCGGACCACTACCATTGCTGTGAGTACCGACAACCAGGGCGGCATCCTGAATATTCCCTTCGTGGCCCGCAATGCCGACGCCAGTAAGTTTGAAGCTACTTTCTGGCTGGAAACCGTGGCCGACAAGCAAACCGGCCGTATGTTCCAGCAACTGCAGTATTCGCAGAACACCAGCATCGACTTCCTGCCCCGGCTTGATGGCAAAGGCCTGATTAAGTGGCCTCATATCAACATTAATACGTTGATCAAACAATAGCGCCGCCCTTTGAGATTACACTACTCGGGTAAAAAGGCCGGGCCAACCATAAACGGGTGGCCCGGCTTTTTTAATGGTTCAGAACTTCGCGGTGAGGCCTACTTTGAGGTATGACATGTCGTAGCCAAGCTCCCCAAATGCGCCGATGTTATTGGTGAAGAAGTAGCGGGCTCCAGCAAATATGCCGGAGTGGGCATAGGTGCTGCTGCTGTAGTAGTCTTCCGAGGAGTCATCGTTGTCGGAGTAGGAAAAGATGCGCACCCCCAGCGTAAGGCCGGCGTAGGTGTCAAGCTTGGCATTCTGGAGGATGTTGTAGTGGTAAGTGCCGCGCAAAGCCACGTAGGTGTTGCTCCAGGTGCCACGGTAGCCAGAATATTTCCAGGTATCGGAGCGGTAGCCTACCAGGCCGCCCACGCCAATCGTACCGGGCCCCACGCCTTCGATAAGGCCATGCTCAAAGGAGGCACTCATAACGGGCGTGGAGCTGTAGTTGCTGCCGCCCAGCACCGAGTATCCGTAGCCCACCCCCAGCAAGCCGATACCCAGGTTCACCGCGTTGGTTCCTTTGCGGAACAACTCACCCGAAGCCTCACCGCTGCCAGTGCTTTTCGCACTTGCCTTAGCCGTCTCTGGTGCTGGTGCGGCGACTGGTGCCGGTGCCGCCGCCTGTGGCGCTTCTTTAACCGTCGCCGCTGGTTTGGTGGCTGGCTTGGCTGCGGGTTTGGCCGCCGGTTTTGTAGTGGTAACCTTGGCCGTAGCTGGCTTAGCTGTCGGGGTTGCTACCTGGCTGGTAGGCTTCACCGTTTTGGCTGGGGCTTTGGTTTGGGCAACGGCTGGGGTTACGGCCAACACAGCTGCCAGGAAGAGGGTAGTGGTAAGTGCTTTCATAGGTAGTAAGGAGTTGAAGAGCAGATGTAGTGTTCAGCCTGTACAATTATTTCCTGAAGTGATACAAAATTAGCGCGTGGCTATACAGGGGGCAATAACATGATGATGTGAGGCGCTGTGCGACCTTTTCTGCTGAGCTACTTTCTGCCGCACAAAGGGTGAAAAAGATGAATGCTCACATCCGCTGAAGCGCTATGCCCGGCTGCCCGCTGTTCCGAATTATCAAAAGTGTTTGCCTGGTTGCCCCCGTCATTGTACCTTTTCTTGGATTGTATTCTTATTCTGCAAGGGCACTACCCACCGAACCGGCCAAACGCAAAACGCCCCGGCTGCTTCCAGCCGGGGCGTTTTGTATGTATTCGCTTTTGCTGCTTACAGCGTCCGCTTAACTTCTTTCTCTTCGAAGCCCTCAATGTTGTCGCCTTCGCGCAGATCATTGAAGCCTTTGATCGAAATACCGCACTCGTAGCCTTGACGTACTTCCGACACATCGTCTTTGTAACGCTTCAGCGCCGAGATGTCGCCAGAGTGTACCACGATACCGTCGCGCACTAAGCGCACCTTGGTGTTGCGGGTAAAGGAGCCTTCCGTTACCATACAGCCGGCAATCGTGCCCACCTTGGTAATGTTGAACACCTGCCGCACCTCGGCATTGGCTACCACTACTTCCTGCACCGTTGGGGCCAGCATGCCTTCCATAGCATCCTTCACCTCGTTGATGGCGTTGTAGATGATAGAGTAGAGGCGAATATCGATCTGCTCGTTGTCGGCCAGCTTGCGGGCACTCTGCGAGGGCCGAACTTGGAAACCAATGATGATGGCGTCGGAAGCCGAAGCCAGCAACACATCCGATTCGGAGATAGCACCCACGCCTTTCGAGAGGATATTCACCTTCACTTCCGGCGTCGAAAGCTTCAGCAGCGAGTCGGAAAGGGCTTCTACCGAGCCGTCCACGTCACCTTTTACAATAACGTTGAGCTCCTTGAACGAGCCGATTGCCAGACGGCGACCAATCTCATCCAGGGTAATGTGCTTCTTGGTGCGCATGCTCTGCTCACGCGAGAGCTGCTGACGCTGGGTAGCCAGTTCCCGGGCTTCCCGCTCGGTTTCCATCACCTGAATCTTGTCACCTGCCTGCGGAGCACCGGTCAAGCCAAGCACCTGTACCGGCGTGGCCGGACCAGCCTGCTTCATCTTTTTGCCGCGGTGGTCGGTCATGGCCTTCACGCGGCCGTAGTGCGGACCAGCCAGCACGATGTCACCGACCTTCAGCGTACCGGTTTGCACCAGCACGGTGGTTACGTAGCCGCGGCCTTTGTCCAGCATGGCTTCGATAACGGTACCTACCGCGTTGCGGTCCGGGTTGGCCGTCAGCTCGAGCAGTTCGGCTTCCAGCAATACCTTTTCCAGCAGGTCGTCGATACCTAGACCGGTTTTAGCCGATACTTCCTGCGACTGATACTTACCACCCCAGTCTTCGACCAGAATGTTCATCTGCGACAGTTCCTCCCGGATTTTCTCCGAGTTGGCACCGGGCTTATCAATCTTGTTCATCGCAATAACGATGGGTACACCCGCCGCTTGTGCGTGGTTAATGGCTTCCCGCGTCTGGGGCATTACCGAGTCGTCGGCAGCTACCACGATGATGGCAATGTCCGTTACCTTGGCACCCCGGGCACGCATAGCTGTAAAGGCTTCGTGACCCGGCGTATCGAGGAAGGTAACGCGCTTGCCCGATTTGGTCATTACGTCGTAGGCCCCGATGTGCTGCGTGATACCGCCGGCTTCGCCTTTGGCCACGCTGGCATTCCGGATATAGTCAAGCAGCGAGGTTTTGCCGTGGTCGACGTGGCCCATGATGGTCACGATAGGAGCACGCGGCAGCAGGTCCTCGGGGTTGTCTTCGAAAGTCGTGTCGCTTTCCTCTTCCTCCGCCGACAGGAACTCTACGTCGTAGCCGAATTCATCGGCTACAACCGTAATGGCTTCCGCGTCGAGGCGCTGGTTGATGGAAACGAACATGCCCATGTTCAGGCACACTTTGATTACCTCATTCACCGATACGTCCATCAGTGAAGCCAGGTCATTGGCGGAGATGAACTCGGTTACTTTGAGCGTCTTGGCGTCCAGTTCGTTCTGAGCGCGCTGGGCCTCACGGTCCTCTGCGCCACCGGCCCGCTTGTCGCGGCGGTACTTGGCCCGGTTGTTCTGGTTGCCACCACGGCCACCGCTGAGTTTAGCCAGCGTAGCCTTGATCTGCTCCTGAATCTGTTTGTCGTTCTGCTCGGGCGTGTTGGCCACAGCCGCCGGGCGCGGGGCATTCTGACCGGGGCCACCGGGGCGTTGACCAGGGCCACCGGGCCGCTGACCTGGACCACCGGGGCGCTGGCCGGGGCCACCCGCCGGGCGGTTGCCCTGGTAGCCGCCACCTTGGCCGGTATTGGTGCCTTGGCCGCCGGCAGTGCCGGTAGTAGGAGCACCGGGAGCCGGCATGCGGGCCCGCTTCTTTTTATTGTCGGTGCCGAGGCCACTCTTGCGCACATCGGACGAGGCTACCGGGCGGGCGTTACGACCACCACGGCGCGAAGAGTCAAGGGGCAGCTCAATCTTGCCGAGTACGGTCAGACCTTTGAGCTGGTCGGCTTTGGCAACGATGGTGCCGGCCTCTTCCGTTGGCTGCTCGGCTGCGGCTGGCTCCGCTGCGGGAGCAGCAGCAACCGGTGCGGGTTGTGCTACGGGAGCAGCGGGTGTTACCGGGGCTGCTGCCACAGGCTCTAGAGCAGCAACCGGAGGTGCTGGCGTTGGAGCAGGCTGGGGTGCAGGAGCCGCTTCCACTTTGGGCTCCGGTTTGGCTTCGGCAACCGGGGCAGGCTGGGGAGCCGGGGCCGCGGGCTTCACTTCCACTACTGGAGCAGGCTCGGGGGCAGCGGGAGCAACCGGAGCTGCTGCCGGTGTAGGAGCAGGCTGTGGTGTTGCCGCAACAGGGCGCGCCGGCATTGGGCGGTTTTTCGAGTCCAGCTCGATTTTACCCAATACTTTCAGGCCGGGCACTTTGGGTGCTTCCGTTTCAGCGGGAGCGGCTGCCACTGGAGCCGGGGCCGAAACTGGAGCAACAGGCTTCACCTCAGCAACCGGAACGGGCTGAGGTGCTGGCGCGGGAGCAGCAGGCTTGGCTTCCTCAGCGGGCTTGGGCGCCGGGGCCGGAGTGGGCACGGCGGGGCTCGCCGCCTTGGGCACCACAGGTTCGGGCCGGGGAGCTGGCGCGGCTTCCTGCTCGGTCTGGCGCTTGGCCTGACTGAGCTTGGTAGCCTCCATTTTGTCTTGCGCCGAGGACGCAAACTCCTTCTCCAGCAAGCCTACCTGTTCGGCAGTCAGCTTCGTGGTAGGTTTATTTTCTACCTGATGTCCTTTCTTGGCCAAAGTCTCGACGACTGTGCCCATTCCAATATTCAGGTCTTTGGCTGCCTGCTGGAGCCGTTTAGGTGCTGCTTCCGCCATTCTATGCTCGCGAACGATACTCGTATTCAGATGCAAAGGTACTACATTAAATCTTGCCAGCCGACGTCAAATCAGCCAACTGGCTTGATTTAACGTCCTTGCTGTACCGGCCGCCGCGCATTCATTGCGCGTCGCCGGAGTTTGGTGCTTCTTCTTCTGTTTCGGTCTGGTCTTCGTTGTCGTCGAATTCGTTGCGGATGATGCGGAAAACGTCCTCTACAGTTACATCTTCCAGCTCCGTGCGCCGCACGATATCTTCTTTACTAACGGCCAATACGGCCCGGCCGGTGTCGAGGCCGATTTTCTTAAGCTCATCGATAACCCAGCCTTCGATTTCGTCCTTGAACTCGTCGAGGGCAATATCTTCGTCATAATCACCGGCTTCCCGGAATACGTCGATTTCCATACCTACCAACCGCGAGGCCAGCTTGATGTTGGCGCCGCCCCGGCCGATGGCCAAACTAACTTGGTCCGGCTTCAAGAACACCGAAACCCGGCCGGTTTGTTCATTGATGCGCATTGAGCCAATCTTGGCCGGCGACAAGGCCCGCTGGATATACAGCTCAAGGTTATCGGTGTAGTTGATAACGTCGATGTTCTCGTTTTCCAGTTCCCGCACTACGGCGTGAATCCGCGAGCCTTTCATGCCCACGCAGGCACCCACGGGGTCAATCCGGTCGTCGTAGCTTTCGACGGCTACTTTGGCCCGCTCGCCGGGCTCACGCACAATGTTCTTGATGGTGATGAGGCCATCGTAGATTTCGGGCACTTCCAACTCGAACAACCGCTCCAGGAAAGCCGGGGCAGCGCGCGAAAGGATGATTTTGGGCGTCCCGTTGATGATTTCAACGCGGTGCACTACGGCCCGCACGGTGTCGCCCTTGCGGTAGCGGTCCTTCGGAATCTGCTCGCCTTTGGGCAGCACCAGTTCGTTTTCTTCCTTGTCCAGAATCAACGCCTCGCGGCTCCACACCTGGTACACTTCCCCGGTCACGATTTCGCCTACCTGATCTTTGTACTGCTGGTAGAGGTTGTCGCGCTCCAGGTCCTTCACGCGCTGAATCAGCGTTTGGCGGGCCATGAGCACGGCGCGACGGCCGAAATCCTCGAGCTTTACTTCTTCAGCTACCTGCTCACCTACTTCAAAGTCGGCCTCGATTTTCTGGGCCTCGGCCAGTGGAATCTTGTCGAAATCCCAGATGTCTTCGGAGTCATCATCCACGATTTCGCGGTTGCGCCAGATTTCCAGGTCGCCTTTGTCCACGTTGAGAATTACGTCGAAGTTCTCATCGGTGGTGTATTTCTTCCGGATCATCGTGCGAAACACGTCCTCGAGGATACTCATCATCGTGGGACGGTCGATGTTCTTGGAGCGGGCGAACTCGGCGAACGATTCTATCAGGACGTTGCTGTTCATGGGGTTGAGCTAGTAGCGGGTGGTGTTGCGGGTGAGGGTGGTCAGGGCCGGGAACGAACCGCTTACGGTTAAGATTAAATTCTGAACGAAAGTCAGCAGCCGAAGCCGGTGACTAACAGCTTATTATTTGAAAGAAATGACGACCCGGGCTTCCTTGATGTCGGTGAAGGGCACGAAGGCCACGGGCAATACTTTCTTTTTGTTTTTCTCCTTGATTTCTTCCGCCAGCTGAATGCCTTCAGCCTCCACGGCTTCAAACAGACCGGTTTTCTCGGTGCCATCCTGCAGCTTCAGGCTCAGGGTACGGCCCACGTGGCGGGTGTACTGGCGCTGGTCGACGAAGGGCTGGTCGGCCCCGGGCGAGGTAACTTCCAGGGTGTAGCTGGCTTCTTCGCCGTAGGTTTCATCCATACGACGGGCCAACCGCCGGCTTACCTTGGCGCACTCATCAATACCGAAGCCCTGCTCGCTGTCGAGAATGACCGTAATCTTGGGCCGGATGGCGTCGGAAACGGTCAGGGCGACGACGAACAGCTCGGGGCCGGGAAGGCTATCCTGGAGCATTTCGGCAATTTGGTCGCGGTCAAATTTCATCGGATGGACTGGGGGACAAAAGAAAGAGGGGACTGTGTGTCCCCTCTTCATAGTCAGTTTGCTGGTGCAAAGATACGGCGAAAAAATGCTGAAAGCAAGCCAGCCGCCGAGGTGTGCCGGGAGGGCGCGGGAAAACGCAAATTTCCGGACCAGGTACGACTGCGTCCCGCCAGGGCTGTGATAATCATGTATTTCAATGGGCATCAGCGGTTGATTTCCACCCAGCCTTTGATGATGACACCATCAGTCTGTTCCAGGCGGTAGTAATACACACCGTTGGGCAAGTTCTCGCCGCCCCAGTCGTTGCGGTAGCTGGCGGCTTCGTATACTTTGGTGCCCCAGCGCGAGAATATCTGGAGCCGGGCCGGACAGCCGTTGGTAGCCACGAAGTAGTCGTTTTTGTAGTCGGCGTTGGGCGTGATGATGTTGGGTATCTCGTGGCCGGGCTGCACCTCAATTTCCGGTAGGCTCAGTTGCACACTGCACAACCCGTTATTATAAGAGCGGATGATGCGGGGCGTGTAGCGGCCGGGCTGCTGGTAAACGTGGGTGGTGTTATTGCCCGTGCCCTGGCTACCATCGCCAAAGTCCCAACGGACGCCGGAGAAATTGTTGAGCGGATCGGCAAAACGGACGGTGAGCGGAGCCTGCCGGGTTTCGGCGCACAACTCGGCTGTCCAGGTAGCGGCATAGAGTGGAGCAGCAGCCACCGTTACCTGTCGGGTAGCAGTGCTGGTGCACGGGCCATTGACAACGGTATAGGTAAGCCGGGCCGAGCCGGTGAAATTGGCCGGCGGCGTAAATATGCCCGCACTGCTGACGTTGGGCCCCGACCAGACACCGCCGGCCGGAGAAGCCCGCAGCCGGAATGGCTGCGTCGAGCCCGGGCACAGCAGCGTATCGGCGGGCGTACTGATGGGAGCCGGCGCGGCGACGGTGACAGATACAGTGCCCGTAGCATCACAGAGGCCGTAACCGGTGCGGTAGTTGAGCAGGAATGTGCCGGCACCCGCCAAATAAGGAGTAAAAGTGTAGCTCTGGAAGCCTGACTGCACACCTGGGCCACTCCAAATGGCGCCGGTCGGCAGGGCAGTGGGCGTAGTGGTGCTGGTGCAGTAAGTGGGCAAAACGGGTGGGGTAAAAGTGTTGCCCTGCTGTACCGTAACGAACAGCGACGCGGTACTGGTGCACCCTTCCGCGCCCGTCACGGTATAAGTAATGAAGCGAGAGCCAACCAGTGCAGCTGTGGGGGTAAACACAAAACCCGCCGCCACCGACCCCGACACGCCAGGCCCACTCCAGGTGCCACCCGCCGGCAAGCCACCCTTGAGAGCGGTTGGCGCAGCATTAGAACAAGTAGTAAGGTTGCTACTGCCAGCCGAGGCCCGAATAACGGTTACCGTTCGGCTGGCCTGCAGGATACAGCCGCCGGTAACCACATTGTATACCAGCGTATGCGTGCCGGGGCCGGCCACGTTCGGATTGAAAAAATTGTTGATAACGCCCGGCCCCGAAAAGGTGCCCCCGGCCGGCGTAGCGGAGAGTGGAACCGTAGGAACTGAAGTAGTGCCCAAGCAGAAAGAAGACGGAACAGACGCGTTGAAAGTCGCTGGTGGCGGAGAAGTGACTACCGTGAGACGCAGCGTGGCCACGCCCCCGCAGGGCCCGGTGCCTGTTACGGTATAGGTCAGCGTATTCAGGCCGAGTAGGGCCTGAGTGGGGGTGAAAACAAAGCCCGTAGCTACGGAGCCCGATACGCCGGGGCCCGTCCAGACGCCCCCGGCCGGCGAGCCGGCGAGAGGCTGCGCCGCGGCGGCTACGCACACGACTTGGTCGTTGCCCGCTACCACGTTCACGGTTTCGAAGTTAAATTTGAAGGCCGCGTTGTTGCAGCCGGGTGCTATACCTATTCGGGTCGCGTACGTGTTGGCCCCGGGCGGTACCGGGAAGCCACCACTACCCATATAATTACAGGAGCAGACGGCTTGGTAGACGAAGCCGCGCGGATCGAAGCGGGACGTGCCGCCATCGACATGGTCGCCGAAGTCGCCACTCTGGCCAAAAAACGTGGCATAATCGAGGCGGGTGGCGTCGGGAGCCAGCTGCATCAGGTAGAAGTCGGCTCCGTCGGTGGTGCGCTGCACGGCATTGGCCGTGGTAGGCATATTAAAGGTGGTGCCATTGGTGAAAGGAAAGATGTTATTCTCCCCGCCGCCCCAGCCACTGAGGTAGATGCGGTTGCACTGATCAACCAGAAAGGCGGTGGGAGAAATGTCAATAGTGCCGCGGCTACTGCCGAATACCGTAGAAAACTCCGTGGCCGTCAGGTCGGCGTTGAGCTTGTGGATAAACTGCTTGCTGCCCGCATTCTGGTAGCGCCCGGCCGTGACGGGGTAGCTGCCCGCCGATTGGCCCAGCACATATACAGCCCCGCTGCCATCGAGCTGCAGAAAATAGGCTTGGTCGTAGAGGCTGGTGCCCAGGTAAGTGGCTTTCTGGAGCACGTTGCCGGCGCTGCTGAGGCGGGCCACGAAGCCATCGACCGAGCCCCGGGCCGTGGGGTGAAGGGCATCGGGCGTGGCCGGGAAGTTGGGACTGGTGGTGCCGCCGCTCACGTACACGCTGCCGTTGGCAGCGAGCTGCAAGGAGTAAGCCGCATCGGCCCCGGTGCCGCCCACAAAGCTGCTCCAGAGCAAGGAGCTGGCCGTGGCATCGAGCTTGCAAACCACTGCATCGTGGGTGCCGCCCCGGTAGGTGCCGCCCAATCCGTTGACGTTCGGAAAGTTGGTAGAAGTGGTATTGGAAGCCAGGTAAATATTATCGTCGGCATCCAGCAGAATATCTCCCCGGAAACCATCACCATAGTTATGCAGCAGTGGGCTGGCGCCTGCGGGCAGCATGCCATCATTGCCGCTGCCACCCAGATAGGTGGAGCCAACCAGCCGGCTGCCGTCGGCGGCCAGGCGCGTCACCACGATATCGGAGCCGGAAAGAAAGTTGGTTGGGCCGTAGCCAAACGGGTCGATGCCCGTGCCGCCGTTGTAGGTGCGGTCGTAGGCCAGGGCCGACGTTGGGTAGTCGACGGAGGAGGTAGTGCCCAGCAAGAACAGCTCGCCGCGGCTGCCTACGACTAAGCTGTGGGGAAAATCGGCCTGAGTACCGCCCAGGTAAGTAGCCCATACCCGGGCCGCCGGGCCGTTGGCTGAAGTCTTGTACTTGATGAGGCCAATATCGATGAGTCCCCCAATAGCGGCCGAAAATGCCCCCACGGTAGTAGGGTAGCCAGCCCCGTAGACAATGCCGCCGGAGTACATATTGCCTTCCGGGTCGTAGGTGGCCGTGAAGCCCCAGTTGTCGGCAGTAGAGCCGGTGTAGCTGGAAAAAACGACAGTCGGGTCAATAGTCAGCGGCCGGTGCTGGTCGTAGGAGCCCAGCCGGAACGATACCACATTGCCCTGCAGCACATAGGCGCAGGGTATGGGGCGGCGTTTGCCGTTAGCGTCGGTCTGCCAGGCCTGCGGTGCCAGCTCGCGCAGTACTCCCACCGAGGTGCGCACTTCCAGACTACCCTCGGCGGTCAGGGCCAGCGCGTCGGCGCCGTTGTAGCGCAGGACAATAGCCTCGGGCCGGGCTTCGGCGGCCAGCTCAAAATCGTATTCGAGCTGCTGCTGTTGGTTTTCGTAGAAGTGCGCCCCGATACCGGGCCAGATATCCGCGTAGCGCACCTCCCGGAAACCGGGCACGTTGCTGGCCCAGCCGCTGGGGTCGTTGCCGCGCAGGTAGTTGCGGACTTCGGCAGTTTGGGTCTCGGCCTTTAGCGCAGGCTGGAGGGAGCCGCCGGCAAACGAAACCCGCAGGCTATGGGCTTTGACGGCGCCAGTGGCGGACTGCTTATCGTTGGCGGCCGGCCGGTGATGCGGTATGCCGGCCAGCAGTGAGTAGGTGAGGCCGCCGGGCTCCAGAAACAGCCTGCCGCCCGGAATATCAGCCTGGTAGCGCACCGGGGCTGGCCACTGGCCGCGGTTTTCAACAAACTCCAGGCTGGCAAGATGTGTCGAAACCGATTGAGCGTAGCTACTCAAGGGGCAGGCACTGAAAAGGGCCGCCAGGCACAGTGATTTTTGCCACATAGAATGCGGAGTTGAACAATAAAGAAGTAAGGAATGTGAATAGCAGGCCGGGAAAGGCTACCGCTTTATTTCTACCCAGCCTTTGGCAGTGCGGCCAGCCTGGTCGCGCAGCAGGTAATAGTACACGCCGTCGGGTAGGTTTTCGCCGCGCCAATCGTTGCGGTAGGCGCTGGTTTCGTAGAGCTTGGCGCCCCAGCGGTTAAAAATCTGCAGGGAGGCGGGCTGGCAGCTGAAGCGCGGCACAAACCGTTCATTCAGGTGCCGGTCGTCGTCGTTGGGCGTAATGATGTTGGGAATGAACACGTCGCCAACGGAAACCGGGGCAAACTGCGTAACGACCACGCAGTCGGAATAGTAGGCGGTAAGCTGCACTTTATACTCGCCGGCCTTTTGGTACACGTGTGAGGGGTTGGCCTCGGTGGAGGTGGTACTGTCGCCGAAGCTCCACAGGTAGGCGCCGCCGGGCAAAATGGGCTCGAACGTGCAGGTGAAGGGGGCCAGGCCCGAGTACTGCGGCGCGGCCTCGCAGGCGGGCACGTTCAGCGAAACGTTGCTTTGGGGCGCGGGAGCCAGCACCACGGTACGGGTGGCGCTATTGACGCAACCATTGCTGGAAACCGAATACGTCAGGGTGAGAATAGCCCCGCGGTTGTTGGTATTGGGAGGCGTAAAGAGGCCGGTGGGCGTCACGCCGGGGCCGCTCCAGGTGCCACCAGCCGGGGTGGCCCCGGTAAGCTGTATCGGGTCCAGCTCGTAGGAGCACCGGGTGATGTTGGGGCCGGCACTTACCGGGGGCAGCTGATTGACAACTACCGTTTGGGTAATGGCGCCGCAGCGGATGGTGTCGTTGGGAAAGGAATAAGTGAGCGTGTGGGTGCCGACTTTTGCCACGGCCGGATTGAACGTAGTGCCGCTCACGCCCGGCCCGCTGAATGTGCCGCCCGCCGGCGCTGCCGTGAGCGAAACAGGTACGGTGCTGCTCACGCACTGTGCTGGAATGGGCGAAAAGAGGGGCGTAACTTCGGGCATCACGGTCATGCGTAGCGTGCGGGTACTGATGCACACGCCGGTAGAGGCCACCGAATACGTCAGGGTATTGACGCCGGTGAGGGCCGCGGAAGGCGTAAACTGGTAGCCGCCCGTACCTATAGCCGTAACGCCGGGGCCCGTCCAGATGCCGCCGCTGGGGTTGCCGCTGAGCACTACCGGCCCGGCGCTGGCGCACACGTAGCGGTTAGGTCCCACATCGGCTAGGCGCACCCCAAAGTCAATCTTGAATGCCGCGTTGTTGCAGTTGTCGTTGTTGTTGCTGGCCGAGAAGCGGCCGGTAGGCAGCGTAGGAAAGCCGGAAGTGCCGCCGCAGCCCCCGCAAACGGATTGGTATACCAGCCCGCGCTTGTCGAAGCGGGAGGTGCCGCCATCGACATGCTCGCCCCGGCCGCCCTTTTCGCCGAAAAACGTGGCATACTCCAGGGCCTTCATGCCGGGCGTAAACTGCGCAATGTAAAAGTCGGAGCCGTCGGTAGTGCCCTGAAGGCTGCCCGGCGTAACGGGCAGGCCCAAGGTTGTGCCCCCACTAAAGCCATTATTGGTGGCCCCACCCCAGCCGCAGATGTAGATCCGCTCACACTCATCAACCAGGAAAGCGGTGAGGGAAAGGTTGGAGTCGAAGTTGAAGCTGGTGCCGCCAAACTGAGTGGAATACAGGCTTTGCCTGAGCGTAGGGTCGAGTTTATGAATAAACTGCCGGCCCGCTACGGTGGCATACAGCCCCGTGGTGAGCGGATAGCTGCCATCGGTTTGCCCGAGCACATACACATTAGAAGCAGCATCAAGCTGCACGAAATAGGCTTGGTCATACACCGACGTGCCGAGGTAGGTTGCCTGTTCGAGCCGGGTGCCCGCGCTGTTGAGGTGTGCCACGAAGCCATCGGCGTCGCTGCTGCCGTGCTGGGTTTTGTAGCTGCCGGCCGTCACCGGAAAGTTGGTGCTGTTGGTGCCGCCGCTCACGTACACGTCGCGCCCCGGACCGAGCTGAATGGAGTAGGCGGCGTCGAAGCCCGTTCCGCCCAGATACGTACTCCAGATCACCGATTTCAGGTCGGCACTGAGCTTGCTCACCACGGCATCGGTAGCGCCGGCGTTGCGGTTCTGAATAATGGTGGTAGCGCCCAAGGGATAATTAGTGCTGCTCGTAACCGAAGCCAGGTACACGTCGCCACTGGCATCGGTGATGACGTCGCCGCGGAACTGGTCGCCGTAGTTGTGGGCCAATAAGCTGGGGGACGAGCCATTCAGCACCAGGCCATCGGTGCCGTTGCCGCCCAGAAAGGTAGAGGCCGTCAGGATGGTGCCATTGGCGTTGAGCTTGCTGATGAACAGGTCGCTGCCGTTGGAATAGCGCAGGCCGTTGACGTTGGAAATGCGGTTGCCGCCATTAAACGAGACGTCGTAGGCGCCCTGCGTGACGGGGTAGTTGCGGGAGCTGGTCGAGCCCATTATCACCAGCTCGCCGGCGGCATTCACCACCAAGCTGTGGGGCGCTTCGGTAGAGTCGCCGCCGAGGTAGGTAGCATACACGCGGGAGGCCGTGCCGGTCGTAGCCGTGTTGTATTTGATGATACCAATATCCCATAGGCCGTTGAAGGAAACATCGTAGGCGCCAGTGCTGGTAGGGTAGCCCATGCTTTTCACGATGCCACCGGAGTACATGTTGCCCTGCTGGTCGTAGGTGGCCGTGAAGCCCCAGTTGTCGGCCACCGAGCCGGTGAAGGTGGAAAACAGTACCGTGGGGTCAATAACCAGCGGCTGCTGCGGGTTGTACTTGCCCAGCCGAAACGACACCACATTGCCCTGCAGCACGTACTCGCAACTGATGGGTACGCGCTGGCCGCCCTGCTGCTGCCAGGCCTGGGGTGCCTGCTCGGTAATGCTACCCACCGAGGTCTGAATGCGGAGCTGCCCATCGTGCAAACTCAGCTTTTCGGCCCCGGTGTAGCGCAGCCGGATGCTGCCGGGCTTGGCGCCGGCGGCCAGCAGAAAGTCGTATTCAAGGTTGGCGCCCTGGTTTTCGTAGAGCTGGGCGCTGATGCCGGGGTAGATATTCTCGTAGCGCACCTGCCGAAAAGCCCGCACGTTGCTGGCCCAGTGGCGCGGGTCGTGGCCCAGAAAGTAATTGCGCCGGTCGGCAGTGGCCTCCGTAGCGGCAAAGCCGGGTTTGGCGCTGCCGCCCTCAAACGTAACCGAGTAGGCGTGCATCCGCAGCCGGCTGGGGGCGTTGGGCTCGTGCCGCTCCCGGGCCAGGGTTTTGGGGTCGGCAAAGGTGTAAGTGAAGCCCCGGTTTTCGAGGTAGAGGCGGCCGCCGGGCAGTTCGGCTTGGTAGCGCACCCGGCTGTTCCACTGGCCCTGGTTTTCCACGAACTCCAGGGTGCGGGCCGGACCCTCATTCACGGGGCGGGCCACACTCCGGCCGCTGATTGTAAGGGCCGCCAACAGCAGTATAGCGGGAAGAGTAGATAGTCGAAACATAGATAGAAATTGCATTCCGAAAGATACGCGCAAAAGCCAGTGCTTTTCCAGCTTTGGCGCAGCTTTCGTGCCAGTCTGGCCGTAAGCTATACCTTTGCTTTACCCGTTCAGGGTTTTCGATTGTGCGCCGTTCCTTTGCCTTCAAATGTACTCTGCTGGTTGTCGCGTGGCTGCTACTGGCCATTGCCTGCGTCCAGGTTCCATCCCGCGTGTTCTGGCCCGCGTCCTTTGCCGCCCTCACGCTGCCGGCAGCCCTGGCCCTGAATCTGGCGGCTGTAGGCTACTGGCTGCTGCGCAACTGGCGGGTGGCGGCGCTGCCTGCGCTGGTAGCTTTCCTGACTTGGCCGCACTTTCAGCGGGGACTGGCGGTGCATCCGTTGCACGTGTCGCCGACTGCCGCAGCCAGCGGACAGCCCGTGCGGCTGCTCAGTGCCAATGTGCGCATCTTCAACGTGTATCCGCAGCTGCGCGACCAAGACCTGGGCTCGTCGCGCAAATTCATTCAGTGGTTGGCCGAAAATCCGGCTGATATCGTGTGCCTGCAGGAGTTCTACAACGAGCCGGCTACCGCCAAAACTTCAGATGGCAAGGTGTTCCGGAGCGTCGAGCAGATTGGGCGGCAGGCCGGGCGCGAGGCTTTCGTGTCGAAAACCCTGACCAATCGGGCCGGCTCCGAGTTCGGTATGGCCATTTTCTCCCGCTTCCCCATCGTAAAGCGCGGCACTATTTCTTTCGACCGCCTCACCCAGAACCACGCCATGTTCGTGGATCTGCGCTTGCCCGCCGGCGACACGATTCGCGTGTATAATTTCCACCTGCAAAGTATGAGCATGGATGAGAAGGACATCGTGGACAGCTATTCGAGCAAGGAAGGGCTGAAGAAAAAGGGCCTGGGTTTGATGCGCCGCTTCAAGCGCGGCCTGGTGGCCCGCAGCGTGCAGGTCGATACGCTGGTGCAGCGCTTCGAACGATGCCGCTACCCCATGCTGCTCTGTGCCGACCTCAACGACGTGCCCTACAGCTACGCCTACGACCAGCTGGCCGACCGATTTCAGAACGGCTGGGCCACGGTGGGCACCGGCGTGGGTGCTACCTACAACGGCCGCCTGCCCTTCGTACGCATCGACAATCAGTTTGCTAGCCCACAGTGGCTCGTTGGTGATTTCCGGGTACACTACGAAATTCCTTACTCCGACCATTTCCCGACTTCAGCTACTTACTGGCTGAGCAGCGTGAAACCAGCAGCGGCTGCCAAAACTGCCAACTGAGTCTTGTACTGGAAATGGAACCCGTTGTACCGGCAGATGAACTTTTTGTACTGCCAAAGCGAGTTTATGTACTTGTCTTGTACTGAATCCGAGACTTATGGCGGATTATTGGCAGTTCTCAAATTCAGTGGCCAGACAAACAGATGCGCCGTCGTTTGTTTACTGGCCGGAATCAGCCCGATAATCACAGGTAATTCAACTCGGGCTGACCGCCAAAACTTTCTACTTTTGCCAGATGCAGCACCCGCTCTCCCTTTATAATACCCTTACCCGCCGCAAGGACCAGTTCGAGCCCGTCAATTCGCCCTTCGTGGGGGTATACCTCTGCGGCCCTACCGTGTATAGCGAGGCCCACCTGGGCAACGCCCGCGGCCCGGTGGTATTCGACGTGCTGACGCGCTACCTGCGCCACCTGGGCTACACCGTGCGCTACGTGCGCAACGTAACCGACGTGGGCCACCTAGAAAGTGACGCCGACGAAGGTGAGGACAAAATGGCCAAGGCCGCCCGCGCCCAGCGCCAGGAGCCCATGCAGATTGCCCAGCACTTCGTGAACCTCTACCGCCAGAATATGCTGGCCCTGGGCTGCCTGCCGCCCGATATTGAGCCCCAGGCCAGCGGCCACATCACCGAGCAGATCAGCATGATTGAGGAAATCATGGCCAATGGATTTGCGTACGAAGTGAATGGTAGCGTGTACTTCGACGTGCCCCGCTACAATGCCGAGCGGGAACGGTACGGCAAGCTCTCCAACCGCAGCATCGACGACCAGCTGGCTGGCACCCGCGACACGCTGGCCGGGCAGGATGAAAAGCGCAGTCCGCTGGATTTTGCCCTGTGGAAAAAGGCTTCGCCCGAGCACATCATGCGCTGGCCTTCGCCGTTTGGCGAGGCACCCGGCGAGGGTTTCCCGGGCTGGCACCTCGAGTGCTCGGCCATGAGCCGCAAGTACCTCGGCAACCTCTCCGACATTCACGGCGGCGGCCTGGACCTGATGTTTCCGCACCACGAGTGCGAAATAGCGCAGTGCCAGGGTAGCCACACCCACACCGATGAGTCGCGCTTCTGGGTGCACAACAACATGATAACCGTGGACGGCACCAAGATGAGCAAGAGCCTGGGCAACTTCGTGCTGCTCGGCGACATGTTCAAGGGACCCACCGCCACGCTCACCCAGGCCTACTCGCCGATGGTGGTGCGCTTTTTCCTGTTGCAGGCCCACTACCGTAGCCCCGTCGATGTATCGGATGAGGCTATGCAGGCGGCCCGCAAAGGCTACCGCAAGCTGATGAACGGCCTGCGTCTGCTGGAAAAGCTCCGGCTGCCCGAAGGCACTGAGCGCGCCGCCGACACCAGTGCCGCCGATGCCGAGCTGCGCAAGCTGGTGGCCGATATCTTCGTGGGCCTCAACGACGATTTGAACACGGCCCGCGCCATTGCCAGCCTATTTAATCTGGTGCGCAAGTTCAACGGCTTTTTTGCTAACCTCACCACCCTGAGTGCCGTGAGCGAAGCCGCGCTGGAGGAAGCTACCGAGGCCTACCGCACCGTGGTAACCCAAGTGCTGGGCCTCGTGGATGAGCCTCGGGCCAACGCTGAGCAGTTGCTGGAGCTCACGCTGAGCTTTTACCAGGAAGCCAAAACGGCCAAGGCTTACGACAAGGTCGACCAGATCCGGGCGGCGCTGAAAGGCCAGGGTATCGTAATCAAAGACTTAAAAACCGGTGTTGACTGGGCATATGAAGAATAACCGAATTGGACTGGCGCTGGCCGCGGCGGCCGGCTTGTTGGTAGCCAGCTGCACCCCGGACAACAACAAAGCCACCGAAACCACTACCGCCCCCGAAGCAACCAAAACCGTGGCCGCGCCCAGCTTCAACGCCGATTCGGCCTATGCATTCACGGCTAAGCAGGTGGCGTTTGGGCCGCGCGTACCCAACACTAAGGCCCACGTTGCCACCGGCGACTGGCTGGTGAAGCAGTTTAAAGCCTACGGCCTCACGGTAAAGGAGCAGCCGTTCGAGGCTATGGCTTTCGATGGCAAGATGCTGCGCTCCCGCAACATCATCGCGCAGTTCCAGCCCACGGCGGCCCGGCGCATTGCCGTGTTTGCCCACTGGGACACCCGCCCGTTTGCCGATAAGGACAAGGAAAAGAAGAACGCGCCGCTCGATGGGGCCAGCGACGGCGCCAGTGGCGTGGCTATTGCCCTGGAAATGGCGCGGGTGCTCAGCCAGCAGCCGGCCGCCCAGCAGCCCGGCGTCGGCGTCGACTTCATCCTCTTCGATTCCGAGGATTACGGCTACGACTCGTCCACGCAGGGTGACCTGAAAGACCAGCTCGCCTTGCAGGGGAAGGACAGCTGGTGCCTGGGCTCCCAGTACTGGTCGCGCAACCTGGTGCCGGCCGGCTACAAGCCCAGCTACGGCATTTTGCTGGATATGGTAGGTGCCAAAAATGCCAAGTTCAGTCGCGAGGAAACGTCCCGGCAGTACGCCCGCGACGTGGTAGACAAAGTGTGGAACACCGGCGCCCAGCTCGGCTACTCCGACTTCTTCCTGTTTCAGGACAGCCCCGGCATCGATGACGACCATGTGTACACCAACCAGGCCGGCGTCCGCACCATCGACATCATCGACCACCTACCCGTCGGCGACGATTATTTCCCGGCCTACCACCACACTACCCAGGACAATATGAGCGTCATCGACAAGCGCACCCTGAAAGCCGTGGGCCAGACCGTGCTGCAGACGATTTATAACGAGTAGCAGCCCGGCAGTAAATGCAAAAAGGCCCGATAACGCGAGTTATCGGGCCTTTTTGCTGTCTTTATACTAAAAGAACGTCATGCTGAGCGAAGTCGAAGCATCTCTACTGCTTCGTTGCAATGCCAGTCGTCTACCACTGCGGTAGAGATGCTTCGGCAAGCTCAGCATGACGTTCTTTTAGCCCAGCAGCTTGTAGTAAATCACCGTGGCGTGCAGCTCGCCGGAGGTGCTGCGGGCGAAATCCGGGATGACGCCGCCCACCGTGTAGCCCGCGCCCTGGTAGAGCTGCTCCGAGGGGTCGTGCTGGCGGGTATCGAGGATGAGCGTGGTGCGCTGGTGCTGGCGGGCGTGGTCGTCAATAGCCTCCATCAGCCGGCGGCCGATGCCTTGTCGCCGGGCGTCGCGGTGCACCATCACCTTGCAGACTTCAGCCCGGTGCAGGCCGTTGTTTTTCGTGGCCAGGTCCAGCTGCGCGGTGCCCAGCAGCCGGTCATCCGCTTCGGCCACCAGCAACACCCGGTTGCCTTCAGCCAGTGTCTGTACCACCTCTTGCCAGTAGGCCTGCAACTCGCCGGGGGCCACGGGTAGCATAAAGCCCAGCGCGGCCCCCGATTCCAGCGCGTCTTGGAATAAATCAGTTAAAGCGGAGGTTTTAGCCGCTGCTTCGGTAGCAGTAAGTGCTCGGATGACTATCGACATAAGAAATCAGGAGTTAGAGGTAAGACAGCTCAGTGCCAGCCGCCGTGACGGAAAACTGCGCGTTTCGGCCACAGATCAAAGCCATATTCCGGGGTTCGTGGCCCACCGGAAACCCGTAGGCCACCGGAAACTGGTACTTGGCCGCGTAACTAGCAATGATTTCGTAGGACGTCTGCCCGAAAGGTATGGCGTTGTCTTGCGGGTCGGTGAAGTGGCCCACAAGCAGCCCGGCTAGGTTGCGCAGCTTGCCGGTCCGGTCGAGGTGCACCATCATGCGGTCCACGTTCATCAGGTATTCGGCCACGTCTTCCAGAAACAGGATGCGGCCATCGGTAGGGCAGTCGGAGGCGGTGCCGGTCAGGTTCTGGAGCAAACTCAGATTGCCGCCCACCAGCTCGCCGGCGGCCGTGCCGGGCCGGTTGAGCGGGTGAGCCGACACGGAGTAGGCAATAGGCTCCCCGAACAGCGCCCGGCGCAGACTCTCCAACGAGTCTTCGCCGCCGGTCTGGTTGAAAATAAAGGCCATAACTCCGTGGATACTTTCGTAGCCCATGCGCAGCAAGTGGCAGTTCAGGGCCGTAATGTCGCTGAAGCCGGCAATCCACTTGGGGTGCTGCACAAAGCCCGAGAAGTCGAGTTGGTCGATGATGCGGGTGGTGCCGTAGCCGCCCCGGGCGCAGATGATGGCCCGAATTTCGGGCGCATCAAGCTGCCGCTGGAAGTCGCGGCGGCGCAGCTCGTCGGAGCCGGCAAACTGGTGGTGCTCGGCCGTAATAGATTCGCCCAAAACCACTCGCAGGCCCCAGCGCGTCAGGATTTCCACGGCCGGAGCCATTTCTTCGGCCGTAACCTTGCGGGCAGTGCCCACAATAGCGACCTGGTCGCCGGCACGGAGCAGGGGAGGAGTAACGGGCATAAATAGCGGGTCCAGATGGAGCCGGTAAACCTACGCAACCGGAGCGGGTAGGCCAAATGCGGGTGTAGCGCAAAGCTGTTTTAGAAAGTAAAAACAGCATGGTCGACATGACGTTCCCGCGCCGCCAGCAACCTTGCGCCCCTTACCTTCGTCCTACCACTTCGCCTTTATCAACTATCCGCATGAAAAGACTTTTCCTCGCCTTGCTGCTGCTCTCGTCGGTGCTGACGATGCCGCTGGCCCGGGCCCAGGCCCTGATAGACACCACCCGGGGCCGCTACCATCAGCCCATTTTCCCGGCCATCACTACCCGCACCGACGTCGTTTTCGGTTCGGCTACTACGTATTCGGGCTCAACCCAGACGCTGCGCATGAACATCTACGAGCCCACCGGCGACACCGTGCGGCGCCGGCCCTTGCTGGTGTTTGCCCACGGCGGCGGCTTCGTGTCGGGCTCCAAAACCGACCAGGACGTGACCGAGCTGTGCCAGCGCTACGCCCGTCTCGGCTACGTTACAGCCAGTATCGACTACCGCGTGCTGTTCTTCCCCTTCGACACCGTGAATATTGCTCGGGCCGCCATTCGGGCTACCCAGGATATGCGGGCCGCCGTGCGCTTCTTCCGCCAGGATGCGGCCACCAGCAAAACTTACCGGATTCACCCCGGCTATATTTTCGCCAGCGGCAGTTCGGCCGGCGCGTTTATGGCCCTGCAGTTGGCTTATCTGAACAAAGACAGTGAAGTGCCGGCCTATTTAGAAATTGCCCAGCTCGGCGGCCTGGAAGGCAACAGCGGCAACCCCGGCTACTCCAGCGCTGTACGGGGTGTGGTAAACCTGTGCGGGGCTTTGGGCCGGCCCAACTGGGTGGAACCCGGCGACATTCCGCTGGTGAGCATGCACGGCACCGCCGATGGCACCGTGCCCTACGGCAAAGGCACCGTGGGCAGCGGCCTGCCGGCCCAGCTCGTATACGGCAGTGGCGCCATCAAGCTCCGCGCCGATGCCGTGGGTGTTTCCAACCCGCTCTACACCTTTAAAGGGGCGGGCCATGTGCCCTACAGCGGCACCACCGCCCGCGCCCAGGCCTACATGGATACCACCTTCCGCTACGTGCGCGACTTCCTGCGCCCCGTGCTGCGCCAGCCCGGCACCATCACCGGCACCCGCCCGGCCGCTGAGCTGACCGCCCTGCAGCTCTACCCACTGCCCGCCACCGAAGCCGTGCAGCTCACGGCCGCTGCCGGCACCACTTTTCAGCCCCGCACTCTGGAATTGCTCGATGCTACCGGCCGCGTGGTGCGCCGCTTCCGCTGGGAGCAGCGCGAGCAGCAAGTTCGACGCGAGCAGCTGAAGCCCGGAATATATTTGCTCCGCGGTGCCGGTATGGCTACGCAGCGCATTGTGTTCGAATAAGCAGTAGAAGCAGTTGCACAATACGGAATCGGACCAGAGCTGTCCGATGCTCCTGCAAGGGTGACCTACGACGCTTCAAGGGTGTCCGATAGAGCTTCGAAGGTGTCCTACATCGTTTCAAGGGTGGCCGATGCTCTTTCGAAGGTGTCCTACAACGTTTCAAGGGCGGCCGATACTCTTCCAAGGGTGACTTACAACGTTTCTAAGGCGGCCGATACTCTTCCAAGGGTGGCCGATGACGTTTCGAAGTACAACGGCTAGAAATTGAAAACCCTCCTGCCGTGCTGGTAGGAGGGTTTTTGTTGCGGAATAGGGCGTGGTAAAGTTATTCGGCCTCGGCTAGTTCCAGCGCGTCGGTGGCGTGGGTGGCGGGGCGCACGTTGCCGGTGCGGGCAACGAAGGCCCCGGCTTTGCGCAGCCGGTCGCGGTGCTGCAGCAGTGCATCGAGCGGCACGAAGCCCACGATATAGCCGTCCTCATCGGCTTCCTCCGTAATGTCGGTGAAGCCCAACTGGTCGAGAATCAGCTCATCATCTGTGCGCAGGTAGATTTCGATTTCCAGGTCGGTGGTGTAAGCCAGCGTGGGTGCAGCCAGCTTAGGGTAGGCGTAGCGGAAGCTGCTGCGCAGCGCCGCCAGGTCGGCCAGCACGGCCGAGCCGGTAGGGTGCCCGCCGGCGCCCCGGCCCCGTAGAAACTGCGTACCAGCGTATTCAGCCTCGATAACCACGCCGTTGAACTCGTCGTCGACGGTGTAGAGCGGCGACTTGCGGTCCACAAACTGGGGCGTCACAAACACCGTCAGCTGGTTGTCGGGTAGCAGGTAGAGGCCGGCTACGACCTTTATTTTCTGGTTGGCCACGGCCGCGTAGCCAATATCGGTGGCACTCACGTTTTCGATGCCCAGATTCAGCACCTGCTCGGGCTGCAACAGCACTCCGTAGGCATGGGCCGCCAGAATCACAGCCTTGGAGCGCGGGTCGAAAGCGGCCATATCCAGCGTGGGGTCGGTTTCGGCGAAGCCCTTATGCTGCGCCTCGACCAGTGCGCCGGCATATTCCGAGCCGTCCTCGCCCATGCGCGTCAGCACGTAGTTAGACGAGCCGTTGAAAATACCGCTCACGCTACGCAACGGCTCTTGCCCGAAATAGGCGTCCAAGGTCCGGATAACCGGAATGCTGCCGCACACGGCGGCTTCGTAGAGCAGCGTACCGCCAAACTCGCGCTGCAATGCTACCAGCTCGGGCAGGTGCTGCGACACCATGGCTTTGTTGGCCGTAACTACCTGCCGGCCCTGGCACAAGGCCGCACTCACCAGCCGGAAAGCTTCAGCCGCATCGTCGATTACCTCCACCAGCACGTCCAGCTCCCGATCCTGCAGCAACTCATCGGCATGAAAACTGAAGGCTTCCTTGGGCAGAGAACGGGGTTTGTCGGGGTTTTTTACCGCAATGCGGCGCACCTCAGCCCCGAAGCCGGGCAAGTGCTGTAGTATATCATAAAGGCCCTGGCCCACGCAGCCAAAGCCGATGAGGCCAATGCGCAGGGGTGCGGCCGGAGTAACCAGAGAAGCCGCAATAGCCGATACGGCCAGGTTAGTGGACGAAGGTCGAGACATAAAATCGTTCGAGAAGCTGCGTGATTTGGGCGGTTTCAATCAGGAAACCGTCGTGGCCGAACTGGGAGTCCATTTCGGCGTAGGTAGCACCCGGAATGTGCCGGGCCAGAAACTGCTGCTCCACGGGCGGAAACAGCACGTCGGAGCTGATGCTGAGCACCAGCGTGCGGGCCCGGATGCCAGCCAGGGCCTCGGCGGCACTGGCTCGGCCCCGGCCCACGTTGTGGGTGTCCATCGTGCGCGACAAAGCCACGTAGCTGTAGGCATTGAAGCGGGCCACGAGCTTGTCACCCTGGTGCTGCTGGTAGGAGCTGGCCCGGAAATCGTCGAGCCGGTCGGGGTCGGCTTCGGCTTGGGTGCGGCCGTAGGCGTCGTAGCTGCGGTAGCTGAGCAGGGCCGTGGCTCGGGCTGCTTTCAGGCCCTGCTGCCCGCCAGTGGGCGTGCCCTGGTGGTAGGTGGCATCGGCGAAAATGGCCAGCCGCTGCGCCTCGTTGAAGGCAATGCCCCAGGGGGAGTGCAGCGCGTTGGTAGCCAATACTACCAGGTGCACAAACACCTCGGGCCGCAGAATAGCCCATTCCAGGGCCTGCTGCCCGCCCAGCGAGCCGCCAATTAGCGTATGAATCTTGGTCAGCTCCAATTCCTGCCGCAGCGCCTCGTGAGCCGCCACCATATCCCGAATCGTGACCAGCGGAAACTGGTGGTACAGCGGTGCCTGGTTGTCGGCGGCCGTCAGCGGGCCGGTGCTGCCGTAGCACGAGCCCACGATGTTGGCGCACACGATAAACCAGTCGGCCGGGTCGAAATAGTCGCCGGAGCCAAACAGGCCGGCCCACCAGCTGAGCACGTCGGCATTGGCCGTTAGGGCGTGGCACACCCACACCACATTGTCGCGGGCGGCATTCAGGGTGCCAAAGGTTTTATAGGCTATCTGCACCGGGGCCAGCGTCGCGCCGTTTTCAAGCGCGAGTCCCGCCGGGAGGCTCAAAAGCCGTAAATCAGTCATTCCTCTAAAGGTTATTTCCGCTGGTCAGCCGCGTTTGAGGCTGCCAGGCTTTGATATCAATACAATAGCACGCGGGCTGAGCCGGTTTGCCGGCCCTCTACATCAGTCCCACCCAATGAAGTTTGGTGGCTGGCGCCGGCCCAACCCGGGCTATTGCGGAATGGTCAGGATGATTCCTCTCTCACAACTCCTCACCCTGCCATTCTCAGTGCTGCCGTGGCTGGAGCTGATTGGCAACCATACGGGCTGCCAACCGAGTCTCCTCTCTACTTTAGACCTCCAGCGGGGCAGCGTGTTCTACTTCTGGCTGGGGCGCCGTTTCGTTCTCGTCATCAGCCGAACTCAGCGGAGCCGCGTTGCGCACGGCATCAAAAGCCTGGGCCAGATCCGCACGGATATCGTCGAAATGTTCAATGCCTACCGACAGGCGCAGCGAGGTGGGCGTAACACCGGCGGCGCGCTGCTCCTCTTCCGACAACTGCTGGTGCGTGGTAGCCGAGGGCTGAATAATCAGCGTTTTGGCGTCGCCCACGTTGGCCAAATGGCTTACCAGCTTCAGGTTGTCGATAAACTGAGTAGCCGTTTCCTTGCTTCCCTTGATGCTGAAAGTCAGTACGCCGCCGAAGCCGCGCTTGAGGTATTTCTGGGCCAGCGCGTTATAGGGGCTGCTCTTCAGACCCGGATAATTTACACTTTCCACCTGTGGATGCTGCTCAAGCCAAGTAGCCACGCGCAGGGCGTTTTCCACGGTGCGGTCTACGCGCAGGCTCAGGGTTTCGAGGCCGATGAGCAGCTGCCAGGAGTTGAAGGGGCTGATGGAAGGACCGAAGTCGCGCAGGCCTTCTACCCGGGCCCGGATGATGAAGGCAATGTTGCCAAACGGGCCGTCTTTGCCGAATACGTCGTTGAAAATCAGGCCGTGGTAGCCTTCGGAAGGCTCCGTAAACTGCGGAAACTTGCCGTTGCCGAAGTCGTACTTGCCGCCGTCCACAATCACGCCGCCGATGCTGGTGCCGTGGCCGCCAATCCACTTCGTGGCCGATTCCACCACGATGTGGGCACCGTGCTCCAAAGGGCGGAACAGGTAGCCGCCCGCCCCGAAAGTATTGTCGACTACCAGCGGCAAATCGTGCTTTTCGGCAATGGCGGCAATCTTTTCGAAGTCCGGCACGCTGAAGCTCGGGTTGCCGATGGTTTCAAGGTACAGGGCTTTGGTTTTTTCGTCAATCAGCGCTTCGAAGCTGGCCGGATTGTCGCTGTCGGCAAAGCGTACTTCGATGCCCAGGCGCTTGAAAGCCACTTTAAACTGGTTGTAAGTGCCACCGTACAAGTGCGAGCCGCTCACGAAATTGTCGCCGGCCTGCAGAATGTTGTTCAACGCAATGAACTGCGCTGCCTGCCCCGAGCCCGTAGCCAGAGCCGCTACGCCGCCTTCCAGAGCCGCCACGCGCTGCTCAAACACGTCGGTAGTTGGGTTCATCAGCCGGGTGTAGATGTTGCCAAACTCCTTCAGCGCAAATAGGTTGGCCCCGTGTTCGGCATTCTTGAACACGTAGGAAGTAGTTTGGTACAGCGGCACGGCGCGGGCACCGGTGGTAGGGTCGGGCTGCTGGCCGGCGTGGAGTTGCAGGGTCTCGAATTGCAGGGCTTGCGTGGACATGATGAAGCTGGATTAGGAAGTTTCTTGGAATGAAGTTTCAGGTTTTCAGTGGGTTGCGTTGCAGAGGATTGCAGCCCGGGCGGCTTCCGGAGCTTGCGTAAAGCTGCGTCGGAGCCAGGCTAAACCCTGCGACGAAACGTGCCAACGAGTGGCCGCAGACGGTGGCGTAGCCGGAAAAAAGAAGGAGGGATGGGGAGAAGCTAGGCGCCTAGCGGGCTAGCAACAGCAACAACACTGTTTCCAACAGCACATTCGCATTCGCTGGGCTGGCAAAGCAGCGGCCCAAACGGCAGAAACACGAAAACCCATCGGCAATTCAGCCGGCGCGAAGGCGGCTGAAGCGGATGGGGCAAACAAGACGGAAGAAGGTGCGTTTTCCATGGTACTCGACTTATAGCTCCCGCCGGACCAATGCCGGGCGGGCAGGAATTGGCACCTTTCATTGGATGAAGGTTGCCAGCGGGTCAGGGAGCCTGTTCTCTCGCCGCTTCTGTATAAATTCTTTCAAACTGCCCCACCGTTAATGGGAGAGTACCGGATTGGTGACTGCAAATGTACAGCTGGAATTGAAAAGACCAAATCCAGGACAATGTTTTTTATGATTTCTGGAAAAAGGCCAAGAAAAAACGCCGCCCGAAGCTCGGACGGCGTTTCCAACCTTTTTCTGCAAAAAAGGACCTAAATAGTAGGTAACGTTAACTGCTGACCCACTTCGATATGGTCAGGATTGCTGCCGATAATGGCTTTGTTAGCTTCGTAAATCTGGTGCCACTTGGAGGCGTCACCGTAGTGGTGCTTGGCAATTTTGGAGAGCGAATCGCCACTTACCACAGTATAAGAGTCGCCTTTTGCGGCAGTAGGTTGCGCGGTGGTGGGAGCATTGTTACCAAAAAAATCGGTGCCACCGGCGGCGGGCTTCGCGGCTGGCTCTACTGGTTTTTCTTCGCCTTTATTGCTGAGGAAATCGAACAGTCCCATGATTGTGTGTCGGTTAAGGTGGGGAGTGGAAAGTACCGCATGTGCCTGATGGCCACGGTATATGGGCTTCTTACGCCTTGGCGGTAAATAGGTTGTAGCGCCCAAAGCTCAGCCGCAATTACCTTAACTCTTTAGCCCAAGGCGCGTAAGAACCGCAGCGCTGGCCGCTATTTGGCCCATGCGCTGTTTTTGTTCTCCCTCCAAAACCCTTCTTTCCTATGAAAAATCTCCCCACTTCCTTCCGTCTGCTGGCTAGCCTGATGACGCTCGTAGTCCTGTTTTTGTCTGCCTGCGGCAGCAAGGAAGGCAAAGTTGAAGGCGTCAATATGCTCTACGGCACCGAGAGCAAAGTCTGGAAAACCGACAAAGAGCTGAGCTCTGCCGGCGACAAAGTGAAGCAAACGGATACCCAGGAAGATGAGCGTATCACGTTTTTCGCCAACGGCCAGTACAACATGGCTTCACCCGCCGGTACTGTAAACGGTAAGTATAGCTTCGACCAGGCCGGTAAGAAAATCGCGCTGACGCCCGACGGAGCCGCCACCAGCAACAGCTTCGACGTGGTAACGCTCACCGATGATAAACTCACCCTGAAAAGCGCCGATGGTGCCGAGCTGCGCCTCGAGAAGGAGTAACTCTTACCCGGTTTCTCTCATAAAAAAAAGCCCTTGCGCACTGAGCGCAAAGGCTTTTTTTTATGGGTAAAAAATACTGCCTGCAGCTAGTGGGAAGCTGGGGACTGGGGTTTGCTAAACACCCGGGCCACCCAGCGCGGCAGAAAGAACGCGCCCAACACCAAATAGAGGTAATACGTGACGATGCGGTAAAGTAGGACCACGAAGTTGGTCATGGTGGGGGTGCCGATAAACTTGCCGAAAAAAGTAGGGAAAGCGCCTTCGGCAATGCCCGCGCCGCCGGGCGTAATGGCTAGCAGCAGGATAACCTTGTAGGTAAGGTTGCGACCGAAAATCAGCAGAAACTCGTCCCAGCTTACGTGTACAAATGCCGCAATAATGCAGCCGATAACCAGGTAGCGGGCCGTCCAGACGAAGAACGTGGAGCCGATGGCGCGCAGCCAGTAGCCGATTCCGTTGCCGCGCAGCTGGGCCGAGGCCCACACCATTTCGTTGCCGTGCTGGTAGGCTTTGGGCCGCCAGCGCCGCAGCCCCCGGATAGAGAAGAGCCGCACCAGCAGCCGCTTCACCGACTCAGGGTTGACGAAAATGGCATACAGCATGAGTAGCGCATACAGCGTAACGAGCACGTAGCTGACCACAAACGTTACTTTCAGCGTTGTCACCAAGCCGCCCTGCAACGCCTCGTGCGGATAGAGTGCGTCGCCAGCCAGCCATACTACCAGCGGCACCGTCACTACATAGTAGAGGTTGTCGAGCAGGGCCGTAACCATCACGTAGGCCAGCGACTTGCCCAGCGAAATGCCCTCTTTATTCAGAATGAACGACGCTACGGCCGTACCGCCCACGGCTGAGGGTAGCACGCAGGAGGCAAATTCCCAGATCATAATCACGTCCAGGCTTTGGCGCCAGCTCAGCACCCGCTCCGAAATGTGGCGGATGCGGTAGATGTAGCCCAGGTCGCGGGCTACGAGCACGGCCAGCGTGATAAGCAGCCAGTGCAGCTGGGCATTAGCCAGCGGGGCCAGGTCGCCGGGGCGGTAGCTGCGCCAGAACATGAACCCCACCACGCTCAGGCCAATGAGAACCGGCAGCACGATGCGCGAGGGTTTGAGCTTGTCGAGCAGCTGCTGTTCCTGGTTGTTCTGCTGGGTAAGCGGCATGGGCGTGCGAGAGGGTGGTAGACAAAAATAGACATTCTTATGGCTACCAACAGCCGGGCCGCAAGGTTGGGCCACCCACCGCCCAAGTTGATACCGGCAATTCCCCGATTGGTGTATTATTTTTTCAGGCCGGTCTGACTTTTTACACTTTTAATCAACCAATCCGACAACAACCTTACTTATAAGGATTTACTGCCGGAGAAGTCAATTGTAGAATCGTTTAATCATCCATATTAACTGCCATTGTTATGCTCAACTCCATTAAAACCTTAGCCCTGCTGGGGCTGGTATTTGCCGCCCTGAGCTGTGAGGAAACAGCCATTCAGCCGGCTCCCGTGGCCACCCAGCCCGTTGGGGCAGCCATCAAGTACGGCGACCCTATTATCAATCCGGTGCCGGGCAATCTGCAGAGGCCCGGATTCGGTTTGGGCATGGCCTTCGGCCGCGGCTCCGACTGTCACGGTGGCGGCGTGTGTTACGTGAAGATCCGCTTGACGTTCAGCCGGATTATGGAGTTTCCGGTGGCCGGGCAGGGCACGGGCTTCTTCAGCGCTCCGGTGAACATCAACCCTGAAACCAATGTCGGTACCATGCGCATCATCTTTACCAGTGAGCAGAAAAATATCGATACCACTGATGAGTTTGAGCTGCCCGAGGGTGGCACGGTGCTGAGCCTCGAAAAGGCCGGTATGTTGGGTGATGAGTACGCTCAGTATACCCTCTTGCAGGGCGTCTACAAGATTATTCACGGCGACGGTACCGACCAGAACCCCTACGGCTACGTGGACGTGCCCGTACTCTGCGAGTAGCTCTGAATATACATTCTGTTGATTCTATACATTCTGACTTTCTCTTATTTATCAATCCTCAATCATCTACCTAACTCTCATTATTATGCGTAATTCAGTTAAGTTTCTCGCCATGGTCGGTCTGGTATTCACGGCTATGAGCTGCGAAAACAGCCCAGTACAGCCCAACGGTTTGGCCGCTAAGCCCGTCAGCAGCAACATCAAGGATGGGCAGCCCATCATCAACCCGGTGCCCGGCACTGAATTGCGGTGGGGCATCACCTTCGAAATGCACTTTGGCCGGGGTACGGGCTGTGGCGGCCGGGGTATTTGCTCCATCAAGTTTGGCTTCGACCCCTCGAAGATTGCGCAGTATCCGGTAGCGGGCCAGGGCACGGGCTTCCTGAGCGCTCCGGTGAAAGTAGACCCCGAAACCCACATCGGCACGATGCGCATCATTTTTACCAGTGAGCAGAAAAACATCAACGAAGGCGACGATTTCGACCTGACCGATGGGGGCACGGTTATCACGCAGGAAAAAGGCGGGTTGATAGCCGACGAATACAAGCAACTGACCCTGCTGGATGGCGTCTACAAGATCATCCACGGCGACGGTACCGACCAGAACCCTTACGGCTACGTGGACGTGCCCGTACTCTGCGAATAAGCTGTTCTGCTGCTATTTTGCCCTGCCCCGTGCTGCCATTATTGGTAGCACGGGGCAGCGGCATTTCCGGCCGGAGGAGCTCTGGAATGACCACCGCCTTGGGCTACAACCGCAAGCAGTGAAAAGTCGTACCTTTGCGTGTTACAGGTAGTGAACAATCTGAATGGGTTAACCTTTAGGCTCCTCTGTCTGTTGCCTTGCTGAACCTCTCCTCCTTGCCCCTCTTCGAAGATGATTGTCGAACCCGGTGAATTGCTGGCGGCTATAAACTCGCCCGACGACCTAAAAAAGCTCAGTGAAGACCAACTGGTGCAAGTCAGCCAGGAGCTTCGACAGTTCATTATCGATTCCGTTTCCATCTACGGCGGCCATTTCGGGGCCTCGCTGGGCGTAGTGGAACTCACGGTAGCCCTGCATTACGTCTTCAACACCCCCTACGACCAACTGGTGTGGGATGTGGGCCACCAGGCTTACGGGCATAAGATTCTGACCGGCCGGCGCGACCGGTTCCCCACAAACCGGCGCTATGGCGGCATGTCGGGTTTCCCTAAGCGCAAGGAGAGTGAGTACGATGCTTTCGGCGTAGGCCACAGCAGCACCAGCATCGGTGCGGCCCTGGGTATGGCCGTGGCTTCCGACTACAAGGGCGAAAAGGACCGGCAGCACATTGCCGTAATCGGCGACGGAGCCATGACGGCCGGTATGGCCTTCGAGGCCCTCAACCACGCCGGGGTGGCTAACTCCAACCTGCTGGTTATCCTCAACGACAACTGCATGAGCATCGACCCCAACGTGGGCGCGCTTAAAGAATACCTGACCGACATTACCACCTCCCGCACCTACAACAAGGTGCGCGACGAGCTGTGGAACGTGCTGGGCAAACTCAGCAAGTTTGGTCCCAACCCCCAGCAGATTGCCCGCAAGGTAGAATCGGCCATGAAGGCCACGCTCATGAAGCAGAGCAACCTGTTCGAGGCCTTGAACTTCCGCTATTTCGGCCCCGTGGATGGGCATGATGTGCAGCACTTGGCCACGATACTGGAGGATCTGAAGCACATTCCTGGCCCCAAAATTCTGCACTGCGTAACGACCAAGGGCAAAGGCTATGCGCTGGCCGAAAAAGACCAGACGCTGTGGCACGCACCCGGTTTGTTCGACAAGATTACGGGCGAGATTCACAAGAAAACCTACGACCAGCCGCAGCCGCCCAAGTACCAGGACGTATTCGGCCACACGATGGTGGAGCTGGCCAAGGAAAACGACAAGGTGATAGGCGTGACGCCCGCCATGCCGTCGGGCTGCTCGCTGAACATCATGATGAAGGCTATGCCCGATAGGGCCTTCGACGTGGGCATTGCCGAGCAGCACGCGGTGGTTTTCTCGGCTGGCCTCGCTACCCAGGGCCTGGTGCCGTTCTGCAACATCTACTCGTCGTTCATGCAGCGGGCCTACGACCAGGTGCTGCACGATGTGGCTCTGCAGAACCTGAACGTGGTATTCTGCCTCGACCGGGCCGGTTTTGCCGGTGCCGACGGCCCCACCCACCACGGCTGCTACGATATTGCCTTCATGCGCTGCATTCCGAACATGGTGGTATCGGCCCCCATGAACGAAGAAGAATTGCGCAACCTGATGTATACCGCCCAGCTGCCCGATATGGGGCCGTTCAGCATCCGCTACCCGCGCGGCGAAGGTGTAATGCCCGAGTGGCGCATGCCGTTCAAGAAAATTGCCGTGGGTACCGGCCGCGTGGTGCGCGAAGGCGAGGGTGTGGCTATTCTCAGCATCGGCCACATCGGCAATTACGCCGTGAAGGCTACCGCGCAGCTGGCCGCCGAAGGCCTGAGCGTGGGCCACTTCGATATGCGCTTTGCCAAGCCCCTCGATGAGGAAATGCTGGCCGCCGCCCTGAGCAAGTACAAAGCCATTGTAACCGTGGAAGACGGCTGCCTGCAGGGCGGCTTCGGCGCGGCCATCCTGGAATTTATGGCCGACCACGGCTACTCGGTACCCATGAAGCGCCTCGGCATTCCGGACCGTGTAGTAGAGCACGGCACCCAAGATGAACTCTACAAAGAGTGCGGCTTCGATGCCGCCGGTATTGCCGCCGCCGTGCGCGAAATGCACGGCAAAGTAGCTGCCAAGGCTACGGTGCAATCGGTGATTTTGTAGAAAGGTTTTAGCATAGAGAAAGCCCCGCTGGATTCGTCCGGCGGGGCTTTTTGTTGTTATGGCTTTGGCCAAGTCCGAGGTAAGCCGCCACTGCCGGTAGCCGGCTTATACCAAGCAAGGGGCACTGGTAAACAGAAGCGCGAGGCAGTAGGTATCCGGGGTAATATTTCTTTATTTAATGCTCGTACCCGGCTGTATCCAGTCATTATTCCTGCCTTATTCTATCCAATGACTCCGTTAACCCCACTTTCTGCGGCAGCTTCTGCTGCCACCTTCGCCTCCGGGGCTTCGTCTGGCCCGCACCACGTCGCCGTATCGGGGCCCAAACCGCTGCTGCCCGAGCTGGGAGCCGGCAACTCGGTGCCCCCGCCCTCGGCGGCCACTCCGCCCGGCATTGCCCTGAGCAGCGGCGTCGGCACTCCGTTTACCGGGGTAATAGGACTTGATTTAGAGCTGATGTCGGTGGCGGCCGATGGAACGCTCTGGCTGGTAAACCAGACGGATAGCGGCGGGCGTCAGATCCTGACCTACAACTTCGCGGCCGCCACTCTGCAGCCCGTCTATACTACCCCCGATACGGTAGTGAGTGTAGCGGCCGTATCGGCCGACGCGCTTTACGTAATCGTGGCCGGCTCCGCTACCTGGATTGGCTGCCTTAGTGCCCAGGGCGCGGTGGAGCAGCTGCCGGCGCTGCCCGATGGAGCAACGCCCGCTCAGGTAACGGCTGCGGTAGATGGCACCCTGTGGGCGTTGGATAGCAACGGGCTTACTTACGCATATTCTGCCACCGATTCGCAGTTTGCCGCCGTACCTGCCCCCGGGCTGAAGTTCAACAGTATTTCGGTGGGCTCCGCCGGGCTGATTGTCGGGTTGGCCTCGCTGAACGGGCAGCCGCCCATGGCTTACACCTGGACTGCCGCCACCGGGTGGACGCCGCTGCCCAGTCTGGCCGGCACCACGGGGCAATGGCTGGCCGCCTGCGCCGACGGCACCCTGTGGTTTCTGACCAGCACTGCCCTGGCGGTGCTGCTGGCCGATGGCACGGTCAAAGTTATGGATGTGTCGTCGGTGGTAGGGGCTTCCTCCTGGACGGCGGCCTCGCGCATGAGTGCTTACGTGGCGGGGCTGAGCGGTACGCAAATCGGCATCTTTCCGGTGGCTTTGGGCATTCTCGATTTGCCTGCCGTGCCCTGGCCCGCCTTTACGCCCGACCAGCAGACGGCTTACAACGATATTTCCACGGCGCTGAGCATTACCACGCCGGGGGGCATTAGGGCGCAGTATAGCAACGGTATAGCGACGCTATCCAGCTGGCAGCTGACCGTGGCTACCATGGCCGCCCCCACGAATGTATCGGCCGCCGACTGGCAGATGGTTAAAACCCAGATTATGACGGAGCTGACGTACGTGCAGGCCGTCAACAACCTGTATACGCAGCTGGGTAAGATGACGGGGTTATTATCTACGATGCAGTCGGACCAGCTGCAGGGCGTAGCGGCGGCCGTCGGACTCACGGTGCAGGCCCAGGGGCCTTCGAAGGTGACGGTGGTACTCGATTCGCTCTTCTCGACCCTAGTGACGCGAATCGGCAGCCTGTTTCCGCCGCCCTACGGCCTGGTCGTTTCCCTGATTGGCTCGGGCCTGATGGCGGCGTCAACGTATACCCAGCAGAAATATAGCCCCAACGGTGCGCAGGGCGCCCTGACAGTGGCTTACTCCAACCTGGCTACGGCCCTGGCTTATGCTATTGCCGAAACGACCAAGGCCCAGGGCGACGAGCAAACCGTCATCGTGCAGGACTGGGGCAAGCTCAGCGCGGCCGGGCAGGCCATAGCCCAGGGCATCTGGACCTGGCCCGACAACATGACCGGCCAAACCCTGGAAGGGCTGGCTCCCGTGATGCAGCTTTACCTGTACCAAGCCCTGATGCCCGCCGCCTGGCAGCTTCTGCAGGGCGAAATCCTGTTTACGGCCCGGCCCCCGGTAGCCGCCAAGCCTCATGCGCCAAGCTCGGCCATGATGGTAAAATACGTGGTCGACAGCAGCTACGACCAGTTGGTGTGGTACTACATCTGCTGCGCGGCCGGCTCACCAGCCGATATCGTGGGCAATACCGGTCCGTACCCGAGCCCCACCCTCTTGCAGAACATCTTTACGCTGGGCGTGCAGCCCCAGGATCTGTTCGGCGGCCAGAACGGCTGGGCCCTGCCCACCGTGCAAAGCCCCGGCTGGACTGCTCCCGACCCGTCTATCAACTGGCAGCCTTACGCGAGGTAGTTGGGAGACTGCCAAGGCCCGCACGCTACGTTATGTTGGACTATAGGGCGTTGCTGTGGGTCTGCACGGCTTGTAGTAACAGCCGCTTGCGAGAGGGAAGTGAACCAAATAAAAATAAATGATGTAGGTACATATGTTGTATGTACACAAGTTGTATATTTGCAGCACCAAGTAGCCCAAAGAAGCTTAGCTTCATAGGCGGCTCCGGTACCCGCAGCACTTCTCAATCATCACATAACCTCATTTCCCTTCATCATGGCCACTACCAAATGGGTGCTTGACCCAACCCACTCCGAAGTTCAGTTCAAGGTAAAACACCTCGTTATTTCGACCGTTACGGGCTCGTTCAAGAAGTTCGAAGGTGAAGCCGAAACCGACGGTGAGTCGTTCGAAAACGCCAAAGTGCGCTTCTCGGCCGACATCAACAGCATCGACACCAACCAGGAGCAGCGCGACGAGCACCTGAAAAGCGCCGACTTTTTCGATGCCGCGACTTACCCGCAGCTGACTTTCGTATCGACGTCGTTCGAGAAAGTAGGCGGTTCAGACTACAAGCTGACCGGCGACCTGACCCTGCACGGCGTGACCAAGCCCGTAACCTTCGACGTGGAGTATGGCGGCAACGCCGGCGACTTCTACGGCAACACCAAGGCCGGCTTTGAAGTGACGGGCAAAATCAACCGCAAAGACTTCGGTCTGACCTGGAGCGGCGTAACCGAAGCCGGTTCCATCGTGGTGAGCGAAGATGTGAAGCTCTCGGCCAGCATCCAGTTCAGCAAGCCCGCCCAGGCGTAAGTAAGCCCCGTTCGGAGGCCTTGGTCAGCGGATCTGCCCCGTTGGCTTAGTGCTCCTCCGCTGCTATAGAAGCCGAAGTAGCTCTTGCTGCTTCGGCTTCACTGCGTTTGGCCACCACCCGCAAAATTCGGCTCTGGATTTCGCTCATTACGAAGTCAGTCCACAGGCCGGCGTAAGGGTTGAGGCGGGTGCTCAGGCGCTGTTGGCTGTAGAGCACGAGGCGGGTGCGGCCGGGGCCGGCGGGGCGCAGTTCGTAGGTACCGCGCAGCACGTCGAAAAACCGGCCACCAACCGTGACGTGCTCGTCGAAGGTAGTGGGCGGAATGGTGGCCGTGTTGGGTACGATGCTGAAGGAGATGCGCCGTAGCGGCTCCCACACGTCCACGGTTTCGATGAACTCGACGCCCCGCTCGAAAGTGGCGTGCCGCACCCCGCCCACACCCTCAAACGAGAGCGTAGCCTCCACCGGGCGTGGAAAGCCTATTTTATCGACGAGGCTCGGACCCAAATCCTGGGCGGAAATAGGCGGCACCCGGATGATATTGTGCCATACGGCTTCCACCGGGGCATTGATGAGAATTGTGTTTTCGACGCGGCGGAAGTCGTCGGGGGCGGCAAACTGGCTTTCCACGGGCGCGGCCAGGAAGGGTAGGAGGGCAAAGCCAGCCACGACGAGGGTTTTGTGGTTGCCGGAGTTGCGGTTGCGCGTCAGCAGCCGGTACAAGACGCCTCCAACGGCAGCCAGAACCATAAACAGCGGTCCGATGATGATTAGGCAGATGATGCCTTCCAGATTAAATATAAAGGCTGTGAAGAGGAACAGCAGCACCGCGCCCCACGACCGGAATATAAAGCTCCACGAATCGGAGGGTTGAGCGGGAGAGAAATGCTCGGTAATGGCTCCCAGGCCCGTTGGTATCAACACCAAAAAGCCCAGCATGAGCAGTCCGCCGGCACCCGACAGGGCATTGTTGGCAAAAGCGAAGCGGCCGAGCAGGGCAAACGTCAGCCCGCATACTATGGAAGTGATATAGTGCGTGTGACGACGTTCGAATAAAGCCATGAGTAGGGCAGGAATGAAATGGAGCGGGGTAAAAGTGCGTAATTGTGCCCATTCCAACGCTACGCCGCCCCTGCGCGCTAGAATTCTGCTGTATGTCTGCTGCCCAACCCACCCTCGTATTCCTCCACGGCTTTGCCGAAAGCCGCGAAATCTGGTCCGACTTCATCCGCGACTTTCCCGCCGACTACCGCATCATCAGCCTGAACCTGCTGGGACACGGCACCAACATCCGCGACGTGCGCGACTACTCGATGGAAGCCCAGGCCCGCTACATTGCCGACAAGCTGCAGGCGGCCGGAGTAGAAAAGGCGCTGCTGGTGGGCCACAGCATGGGCGGCTACGCGGCTTTGGCCTTTGCCGAGCGGTGGCCCGAGCGGGTGGCGGGGTTATGCCTGCTCAACTCCTCGGCCTACGCCGACAGTGAGGAAAAGAAAGCCAACCGCGAAAAGAACGTGGCTTTCGTGGAGCGCCACGGGGTGGAGAAGTTTATGGAGTCGTTTATCCGGCCGCTGTTTGCGCCCGTGCACCGCGAGGCCATGAGCACCCAGCGGGAGTTTCTGGAGGAAATCGGCAAAGCCACGCCGGCAGAAACCATAGTGGGTGGCATGCGGGCCATGGCCGCCCGCCCCGACCGGACCAAGGTGCTACGCACGGCCAAGTTTCCGGTGCTGCTCATTGCTGGCAAAGAAGATGTGGCCGTGCCCCTGGAGCAGTCGGTGGCCCAGGCCCACCTGGCGGCCGTAAGCTACGCGCTGTTTCTGACCGATGTGGGCCACCTGGCTTACTACGAAAAGCCCAAGCTGACTCGCCGCGCCGTGCTGGATTTCGCGGCGGCGGTGTTTGAGCTGTAAAATAAAATAGGGCTCCGAATTATTCGGAGCCCTATACTTACTTATGGCCAATAAAGTGGATTATCTCACTTTGATGCCGGATTAGTGTCAGCCTTGGCTGCTTTGGCCCGCTCTGCCAAAACTTGCTCCACATTGGCCGGCAGTCGAAACCCAATTGGCAGGGTAAAAGCCACTGGCACAAAGCGTCCGTTTTGCCGGCCCGGCTGCCACGCCGGCAGGTTGCCAACAGCCCGAACTGCCTCCGCATCGAGCAAAGGATGAGCGCTCTTACTGACCTTTATCTGCTGCACGCTACCGGAAGTGCCAACGACGAAACTGACAAAAACTCTTCCTTCGAGCCGCTGCTGCAATGCCTCAGTTGGATAAGAGATATTCTGACCAATCATCTGAAAAAGCGCCGACTGTCCACCCGGAAATGCAGGCATCTGCTCAACGTAAGTCATTACCTTGTCGCCTACTCTGACCGTGTCGGAATACGCTTGCGGTGAGGTTTGGCCCCAAGCCGCGTCTAGGGTCAGAAGGCTAGTCCCGATGGTCAAAATAAGGCAATACTTCACGATGAGCGGATGATGGATAATTAGAAAGAAAGGATACTAAACGGTTTCTTCTACGCCTTCAACAAGCCCAGCTGAATCATGTGCTCGGCAATCTGCACGGCGTTGGTGGCGGCTCCTTTGCGCAGGTTGTCGGCTACCACCCACATGTTCAGGGTGCGGGGCTGGCTTTCGTCGCGGCGCAGGCGGCCCACCAACACGGCGTCTTTGCCGTGGGCGTCCTTAGGCATTGGGTAGCTATTCTTCGCCACGTCGTCTACCACTTCCACGCCGTCGGTGGCGCGCAGGATGCGGTATACTTCTTCCAGCTCGTATTCCTTTTCAAATTCCACATTAACAGCTTCCGAGTGGCCGCCCATTACGGGAATGCGCACCGCGGTGGCCGTTACCTGAATCGTGTCGTCGCCGAGAATTTTCTTGGTTTCCTTCACCATCTTCATTTCCTCCTTCGTGTAACCGTTGTCTTCAAACACGTCGATGTGGGGCAGCACATTCAGGTCGATGCGGTGGGGGTAGGCGGGGTTGCTGGCCGTTTGGCCGGCGCGCTCCTCCAACATCTGGTCCACGGCTTTCTTGCCGGTGCCCGTCACGCTCTGGTAGGTGCTCACCACGATACGCTTGATCTTGAAGGCCTCGTGCAGCGAGTGCAGGGCCAGCACCATCTGGATGGTAGAGCAGTTGGGGTTGGCAATGATTTTATCGTCGGCCGTCAGCTCCTTGGCGTTAATTTCGGGCACTACCAGCTTTTTGGTGGGGTCCATGCGCCAGGCCGAAGAGTTGTCAATCACCACGGTGCCGACTGCGGCGAAGCGCGGGGCCTGCTCCTTGGAGGTGCTGCCACCGGCCGAGAAGATGGCTACGTCGGGGCGGGCCGCAATGGCGTCGTCCATGCTGATGACGTGGTAGGTTTTGCCCTGAAACTCGATGGGCAGACCCACGGATTTCTCCGAGGCTACGGGCAATAATTCGGTGACCGGGAAATTACGCTCGGCCAATACTTTCAACATTTCGCCCCCGACCAGACCGGTGGCACCTACTACGGCTACTTTCATGGCAATACAGAGAAAAAAGCGGCGGCCGAAGTGGCTGCGCGCGTGGCAAATGTCGCAAAAAGCAAGTTACTTAGGCAGTTGGTGCGCCCCGCAGAATGCGGCCTGCCCCGGCTTTTTTACAAACCTACTATGCAGAGAACTTCTACCGCAAAAAGTGCCCTACTAAATCTGCATGTGCGAAGCCGGCTGCTGATGCTGATTATGGCCGTAATTGGGCTGAGTAGTAGCTCGGCGCGGGCCCAGCTCGCCGAAACCTTCACCGACGGCGACTTTACCCAAAACCCGGCCTGGAGCGGCGGTACCGCCGATTTTCAGATCAACGCGGCCCTGCAGTTGCAAAGCAACGGCCCGGCCGTGACGCCCAGCAACACCCAGCTCGTAACGGCCAGCACGTCGGTTACGGGCACCGTGTGGGAGTTCTGGGCCAACCTGCGCCTGGCCACATCGGGTTCCAACTACGCCGACGTGTGGCTGGTATCGGATTTGGCCGACCTGCGGGCCACAGCCAACAAAGGCTACTTCGTGCGCCTGGGCGGCACCGACGACGAGGTGTCGCTGTTCCGCAAAAACGCCGGTGCCACGGCCACCGCCATCATCGACGGGCAGAACACCACGCTTAGCTCCACGACTAACAACCTGGTGCGGGTGCGCGTGACGCGCTCCACCCTGAACGTCTGGACCCTGGAGCGCGACCTGACCGGCGGCACCAACTACGTTTCGGAGGGCACCGTAACCGACGCCACGCACCAGCGCAGCAACTATTGCGGCGTGAGCCTCACGTATTCGGCCACCAACAACCGCAGCTTCTACTTCGACGATTTCCGCATTACCGACCGTACCGCGCCCGTCTTGCAAAGCGCCAGCATCATCGGTGCCCGGCAGGTGGATGTGCTGTTTAATGAGCCGATATTCCTTCCCAGGCCTACCGACTTTCAGCTCAATACGGGTACTCCTGCCATCCTCGATGCCGTGCGCGACGCCACCGACCAGGGCCTGGTACACCTCACGCTGGCAGCCGACCTGCTGCCGGGGACCAACACGCTGACGGTAGTAAGAGTAGCAGATGAAGGGGGATTTAGTGGCGGCCCGTTCACGACCACGCTCACCTTCACGCCGCCGGCCGTAGTTCCGGGTTTCTACCAGCTGCTCATCACCGAAATATACGCCGACGAGTCGCCCGTGGTGGGGCTGCCGGCTTCAGAGTTTATCGAAATCCATAATCCTTCGGCCACCCAAACGCTGGATCTGGGTGGCGTGCGGCTGCTGCGCACTACCAGCACCACTACGCCGGCCGTGTTTGCGGCCGGGGCCCAGCTGCTGCCGGGCGAATATGCGGTAGTGTGCGGCAGTACCCGCGTGGCGCAGTTTGCGGCCTACGGCAAAGTATTTGGCCTGAGCAATTTCCCGGCATTGACTAACGCCGGCGACGAAATACTACTGCGCGGCCGCGACGGGCGCACCATTTTCGAAGTGCGCTATACCGATGCCTGGTACCGCGACGCGGCCAAAAAGGACGGCGGCTGGACCCTGGAAATGATTGACACGGCCAACCCCTGTGGCGGGGCCGCCAACTGGACGGCCAGCACCGACCCCAGCGGCGGCACGCCCGGCCGGGCCAACTCCGTACGCGCCGCCAACCCCGACCGCACGGCCCCGCTGCTGCGCCGTGCCACCGTAATTAGCGCCACCACCATCCGGCTGGAATTCGACGAAAAGCTCGACAGCGTGACGGCCGCCAACCCGGCGCTGTACAGCATTCAGCCGGCCCTTACCATTCAGCGCGTCACGCCCGTTCCGTTCGATTTTCGGGCCGTGGAATTGACGCTGACTACTGCGCTGGCCCCGGCCGTGGTGTACACCGCCACCGTGCAGCGCGCCACCGACTGCGTTGGCAATGCTACCGGCGCGGCGGCTTCGGTCACGTTTGGATTGCCCTCGGTGCCTACGGCGGGCCAGGTTATTATCACCGAAATATTTGCCGATGAAACGCCGGTCATTGGTTTGCCAGCCTCCGAATACCTGGAAATCTACAACCCGACCACCCGCATTCTGGACTTGGGCGGCGTGCGGCTGCTCAAGCCGGGCAGCAGCTCGGCGGCCGTGTTTCCGGATACCACGCGCCTGCAGCCGGGCCAGTACGCGGTGGTGTGCAGCAGCACCCGCACGGCCCTGTTTGCCCGCTACGGCACCGTGTTTGGCGTGAGCAACTTCCCGAGTCTCTCCAACGACGGTGACCAGCTGGTGCTGCGCGCCCGCGACGGCCGCACACTGTTCGAGGTAGCCTATTCGAGCACCTGGTACAAGGATGGCGCAAAGAAAGACGGCGGCTGGGCCCTGGAAATGGTGGATACCGGCAACTTCTGCGGCGGCATCGAAAACTGGACGGCCAGCACCGACGTGAGCGGTGGCACGCCCGGCCGGGCCAACTCAGTGCGGGCCACCAACCCCGACCGCACGGCCCCGGCCTTGCTGCGGGCCGTGGCTATTTCGCCCACGCTAGTCCGGCTGTTTTTCGGCGAAAAGCTGGATAGCCTGGCCTCGGCCAACCCCGCCCTGTACAGCTTCAGTACCACTACGGCCGTCACCAAGGCAGCCCCCGCTTCTCCCGACTTCCGGGCCGTGGACCTGACGCTGGGCTCAGCTTTGGCGGCCAGCCAGCCTATTACCGTGAGCGTGCAGCGCGCCACCGACTGCGTGGGCAATGCTACCGGCGCGGTGGCTACGGCTACCTTTGGCCTGCCCTCGGCCCCAGTGGCAAACGATGTGGTCATCAACGAAATTCTGTTCAATCCGCGCACCGGTGGGGTTGATTTCGTGGAGCTGCTCAACCGCTCTGGCAAATACCTCGATTTGCAGGGCTGGCAGCTAGGTAATATTTCGGCCAGTAACGTGCTCGACGATGAGCTCATCAGCAGCGGCCCCTACGTGCTGGCGCCCGGCCAGCTGGTGGCCCTCACGACCCGGCCCGATATTATCCAGAGCCAGTACCCGAGCAGTGACCCCGCCGCTTTCCTGACGATGCCGGCGTTGCCCACTTTCCCCGATGATGCCGGCACCGTGGTGGTATTCGACTCGCAGAACCGGGCCCTGGACCGCTACGCCTACAACGCCTCCCAGCATCTGGCCCTGCTCGACTCGAAGGATGGCGTGTCGCTGGAACGCATCCGGACCGATGGGCCCAGCACCGCCGGCAACTTCCACTCGGCGGCCAGCACCGTGGGCTACGCCACGCCAGGCCGCCGCAACTCGCAGTACCAGGACGACCCCGGCGGAGACAAGCTGTTCCGCCTCGACCCCGAGGTTTTCACGCCCGATGCTGATGGAATGCAGGATTTTACCACCCTCAACTACACCCTCGACGCGCCCGGCTATGCAGCCAGTATTACAGTGTATGATGCGCAGGGCCGCCTGTCCCGGCGCCTAGTGCGCAACGAAACGATGGCTACGAGCGGCTTTTTTCAGTGGGACGGCCTCAACGACCAAGGCCGGAAAGTGCCCATCGGCTACTACATTCTGCACATCGAGCTGACGCAGCCCAGCGGCGACAAAAAGGAATACAAGAAGACGGTAGTCGTCGGGGCACGTTTTTAGAAGGTCGCTGTTTAACTGTCATCCTGAGCTTGTAAAGGAACTGCCTCACCTGAGTAGTAAGCCTGATTTAACTCACGAAAGCCCTTTGCCGCACTGGTGGTAAAGGGCTTTTTTATATTGCTATAAACCGCGGTGGGATAAGTGAGGAAGGTCCTTCACTCCACTGGGTTTCATTTAGGATGACAGACGAAGGGTAGCCATCTTCCGCCAACCTATTAAACCTCACCCAGCAAACTGCGTCCAACGACCATGACGAACCAACAGCAGCTGCAGCATTTGTACTGGCGGGCGGGCTTCGGGCCGCGGGCCGCCGATATTGCCGCGAACCTGACCCCGCGCAAGGCGCTGCGGCAATTGCTGCGCGACTCGGAAACAGTGCAGCCCCTGGAAGGGGTCAAGATTCAGGCGGCGGAAATGACGGCCATGACACCCGTACCCACCCCCGACCTGCGCCAGGACCCGCAGGCTCCGGCCCTGAAGAAAGGTGAGCTGACGCCGGCCCAGCGCAAGGAGCAGAACCGCCAGATCCGGGAGGCCTTCTACACGATGAATACCGGCTGGCTGGAGCGCATGGCCACCTCGCCGGCCCAGCTGCGCGAGAAAATGACCTTCTTCTGGCACGGCCATTTTGCCTGCCGCGTGCGCCGGCCCGATGCGGCCCTGCAGCTCAACAATACGCTGCGGCGGCTGGCTCTGGGCAAGTTCGGCGACCTGCTGCTGGCCGTGAGCAAGGAGCCGGCCATGCTGCAGTTTCTCAACAACCAGCAGAACCGCAAGCAGCGGCCCAACGAGAACTTCGCCCGCGAGGTGATGGAGCTCTTTACCATCGGGCGCGGGCATTATTCGGAGCAGGACGTGAAGGAAGCGGCCCGGGCCTTCACCGGCTGGAGCTACGACGCGCAGGGCCAGTTTGCTTTCCGGGAGCGGCAGCACGACGACGGCCCGAAAACCTTTCTGGGCCGCACCGGCAACTTCGGCGGCGAAGACGTGCTGAAAATCATCCTGGAGCAGCCCCAGACCGCCGAGTTCATTACCACGAAGCTCTACCGGTTTTTCGTAAATGACGTGCCCAATCCGGCCCATATTCGACCTCTGGCCCAGGCCTTTTTCCAGAGCGGCTACGATATCGGCGACCTGATGGAGCGCCTGTTCTCGGCCGACTGGTTTTACGAGGCGGCCAACGTGGGCACCCGCATTAAGTCGCCGATTGAGTTGCTGGCCGGCATCAAGCGCACGATAGGGGTGGAGCTGCAGGATAAGCGCCCGTTGATTGTGTTCCAAAAGGCGCTGGGTCAAACTCTGTTTGAGCCGCCAAACGTGGCCGGCTGGCCTGGCGGCCGCAACTGGATTGACAGCTCGACTCTTCTATTTCGGCTGCAACTGCCGCAGGTGCTGCTCAAAAACGCTGAAATCAGCATTGCGCTGAAGGAAGACGAAAACGACATCGACCCGCAGCAAACCCGCGCCGACCGCACCTTCCGGCAGCAGGTGCAGGCTAAGGCCAAGCTGGCGCCGCTGGGCCTGCTGCTCGCCAAAACACCCGAAACCCAGCAGCCCGCCGAGCTGAGCCGGTTTCTGCTGCAAGCCCCCATTCGGCCCGACAACCTGCTGCTGGTGCAGCAAACGGCTCAGAAAGCCCCCGCCGAAGGCCGCCTGCGCACGATGGTAACCAGCCTGCTCAGCTTGCCGGAATACCAGTTGATGTAAGCTCTCAATTCTAAGTTCTCTATCATGCCTACTTCCCGCCGCGACTTTCTGAAAACTTCGGTGCTGGCCAGCTCTCTGCTGTTCGTGCCCAAATTTCTGCACGCCCTCGACGCCCAGGGTGTGCCGCAACTGCGCAATTCTAACGGCAAGCGGCTGGTGGTAGTGCAGCTCGGCGGCGGCAACGACGGCCTGAACATGGTGGTGCCCTTCCGCAATGACCTGTATTATAAGGCCCGCCCCACGCTGGCCCTGCGCGAGCAAAGCGGCCTGCTGACGCTCGACAAGGACCTGGCGTTCAACCCCAATATGACGCCCCTTAAAGGCCTCTACGACCAGGGGCTGGTGGGCGTGCTCAACAGCGTGGGCTACCCCAACCCCGACCGGTCGCACTTTCGCTCGATGGATATCTGGCAGAGCGGCTCGGCGTCGGACCAATACGTAACCACGGGCTGGCTGGGCCGCTACCTCGACTCGAACTGCCCCGCCTGCCAGGTGCCCTACAACGGGCTGGAAGTAGACGATACGCTGAGCCTAGCCATGAAAGGCGAGCTGCGCAAAGGCCTGGCGCTGAAGAATCCGGAGAAGTTTCATCAAGTAACGCAGAACCGCTTTATCAGTAAGGTGAGCAGCGAAAAAGCGGGCGGCAGCGGCTCCGAGCTGGATTATCTGTACAAGACGTTGGCCGAAACTACCTCCTCAGCCGACTACCTCTACCAGACCTCCAAAGTATACAAATCGGCCATTAACTACCCCAATACCGACTTCGGTAAGAGCCTCAAAACCACCGCCGAACTGATTAATTCCGGTATCGAGTCGCGGGTGTTCTACGTTTCGCTCACCGGCTTCGATACTCACGTGCGGCAACAGGAGCAGCAGGGCAAGCTACTCGGCGACCTGTCGGGCGGGCTCGGGGCTTTCGTGGAAGATCTGCAGAAAAGCGGGCAGCTCAACGACACGCTCATCCTGGTTTTCTCCGAATTCGGCCGCCGCGTAACCCAGAATGCCAGCAACGGCACCGACCACGGCACGGCCAACAACGTGCTGCTGCTCGGCGGTGGCCTGCGCCGCAAAGGAATCCTCAACGACGCCCCCGATCTGCTCAACCTCGACCAGGGCGACCTGAAGTACCAGCTCGATTTCCGCAGCATCTACGCCACCATCCTCCGCGACTGGCTCGAGGCCGACGATAAAGCCGTGCTGGGCAGTGAGTTCAGTCGGCTCTCGGGGCTGGTGTAGCTCGGGAACACGTGGAATGGGCGCTTCGCACTCCGATGCGCCCATTCCACTTTTTGGAGCGTAGTCTGTAAAGTGGACTGCCAGGCAGATGCGTTGGGGAAGATATGTTTTTGTGTATAAGCAAGTTAATGAGCGGGGATAAAGCTGGCATACCCCTGGCTTCGTAGCAGGGCGGCTCTGCGTGTAGTAGAACCAAGAAACCGGCTAAGCTGGCGACTGGCAAATGTTGCTTCGGCCCAAAGCCGGAGCAATCAGGCAGTTCCGGGCCGCTGGGTTCTTTAACGGGCGTTGAGCTGTTGCTCCAGCTTTGGCCCGGGCCCGCAGTGCCTGTATTCAGCCTAGTCCACTTTGCTCACCTAACTCTCTGCCCTATTGTATGTACACTACTCCATCTCACCCATTGACCGTTGATGAGCCCGAGCGTTTGCGGAGCTTACGTGCCTATCATGTGCTGCTTTCTATGCGCGAGCCGGTGTTCAACGAGTTTGTTGCCCTCACGGCCCGCATTTTTAGCTTACCCATTTCGCTCATTGCCCTCGTGGAGGCCGATGAGGTGCATTATCCGGCCAACTTCGGCATGCCGGGAGTAGCACCGATGGCGCGTGTCGGGACGCTGTGCGCTACCGCTATTCTACACAATCAGGCCGTGGTGTATGAAGACCTCGGGGGGGAGCATCCGCATCTGTCCCCACAAGTGGCGCGCGCCGCTTACGACCAGCAGATCCGGTTTTATGCCGGAGCGCCCCTACGCACGCCCGACCAGCGCAACATGGGCACCCTGTGCGTACTCGATCATGAGTCCCGCGTATTCAGCGTACCCGAGCAACGGCTACTCGAAAAGCTGGCGACTTTGGTAAGCAAAACAGTGGCTATCCGCTATACCTGCATGGAGTTTCTGGGAGAAGGAGAGATGCGGTGGAAACGCATCTGCCTACAACTCAAGGACGAAGTTCTGGCCCTGACGGCCCTGATACGCTACCTGTTTACCCGCTACGGAGTCCAGATTCCGGTTTCTGCCGAGCTGCTGAGCCAGGTAGAACGCCGCTTTCACGCCTTGCATAATGTGCTCAACGAATGCGAGGATTAGGAATACTCGGTGATAAGGCGGGGCCAGGGGCCAACCAACCTGGCAGAGCCCTGGGGCAGATTCGCAGAAGAGCCCAGACAAGGTAAGCTCGGCGGTGAAGTGCAAAAAATAGTAGCTCAGCAATATCCTTTCGTTTTAAGGGGCGTAAAAAAGCGCAGTTAGTACCACCTACAACCCTTAAAACCTGACACAATGAAAGTTATATCACCTCGGGTCCACGGTATGATGGACTACGCCACCGTGCTGCTGTTTGCCCTGGCCCCCACGCTGTTTAACCTCGGCGGCACCTACGCTACCGTCTGCTACGTGCTGGCGGCCGGCTACCTGGTCATCACGCTACTGACCGACTTCCAGATGGGTATTGCCCACCTCATTTCCTTCCCCATGCACGGCTGGTTGGAGCTGATTAGCGGTATTGCCCTGCTGGCGTCGCCCTTCCTGTTCGGCTTTGCCGACGACAGCGAAACGGCCCGTAACTTCTTCATGGCCATGGGCGTGCTCTTTATCGGTACCTGGCTGCTGACCGACTGGCGGGCCGATACCCACACCCAAACCCACGGCCACGGCACGATGATGCCTAACCACCACTAGGACAGGCTTCGGCTTATGTCAATAAAAAGGCCCGGCTTCAATTCTGAAGTTGGGCCTTTTTATTGGCACTTAAAATTACCGCCGGAAGCTGACGCCCAGAAAATACTCTTGGTCAGTGTTTTTGGTCAGCGCTAGGTGGGTACCAAAGTCCACAATCAGGTTATCGCTCAGGTGCAGCTGTGGGCCTACGTTGAACGACGCCTGCCAGGCCGCGTGGCGCGTGTTCCACATGCCTACCACCTCAGCAAAGGCCGAGAGGAACTTCGAAAACTCGTAGTCGATGGCGGTGCTAGGAGCAAGCAGCACGTAGCGCTGTTCAGCGTCGGTATCGTAGTCCCAGTCGCCGCGCACTTGAAACTGGAGGTTGAATTCCTTGCTGAAATCGTGGCTGTAGGGAATCAGTAGGCCGTATTCCGTGACGCTGTTGCCCACTGAGCGGCCCACCGGCAGGCGCACAAAGCCAATAACGGCTAAGGCATCAGGTTTGCCATCCTGGCCCAGCAGCGTATGTTTGAGGCGCAGCGTCAGGTCGCCGAAGCCCTGGTTGCGCTCCGGTTCCTGGTCGTCGTCCCACTCCTTCTCAATCGAGTACATATCGACCTCCGCCTGGATATCGGTGTGCGTGGTGAGGCCCAGCTTTAGCAGTGCGTGGTTGAGGTAAAAGGTACGCTCGTGATGGGCATTTTCGCCTTTGTTCAGCAGGCGTAGCAAGTCACTCTCGATCTGAAAATGGCCCGGATCAACTGTGAACGGGCTTTCTGAGTAGCCGGGCCGATCGGGGCGTAGCTCCCGCAACAAGTTACGCGGCGTCGGCTTGAACAACGTGTAGCCCGCATTGGCCGTGAGTGAATCGTTGTTCTGGGCGGCCAGGGCAAAAGGCAAAAGTGTGGTTAGCAGCAGGAAAATGTGTTTCATGGGAGCGGAGAAATTGCACTATTCAGCCCGCATACGTAGAAGGCTGGCTTCAGATGCAGTTTTTTTAGAATCCAGCTCCCAACCCCAACGCTAGCTACAGTGAGTAGCGCAGCCCCAGAAACGTGCGCCGGCCCTGCACCGGGGCATAGTTGTACTCAGTGTCAAACGAATACCCGTTGGGGTTGTCTTGGCCCACATATTTGTCGAAGGGGTCGAAGGCCCGAATCAGTACGTGGCGGGGCAGGAAATCAAGCAGATTCTTCAGGCCACCGTAGATTTCCAGATGCTCGCCCATGCGCTTGGTCAGCTGCACGTTTTGCAAAGAGTACCACGGTGAGCGGCTCGGGCGGTAGTCGTTGGGCTGCACCGGCAGCTGCATCGGCCCGTTTACCTGCCCGGTATAATCCACCACCACGCCCAGCCGGGCCAGGGTGTAGCTCACGGCGTAAGTACCCGAAAAGACGGGCGCGTGCAGCTGCGTGACGCGCTGCAGCGCCCCGCCGCCCACTGGCCGTTCCTGCCGGAAAACGTCCATCAGCGTGATGCCGGCAATGATTTTCAACGGCCGCGAAAAGGTCAGATCTGTGTTCAGCGTGAAGCCCCGCGACACGGCGTAGCCGTCCAGGTTGCGGTACACAATCTGGTTGACGTCGGTGGTATAGTCGGGGCTGATTTTGTTGGTGAAGTAGGTGTAAAACGCGCTGGCGTCCACCGTCAGTAGGCCCGCAGCCGTGGTGAAAAAGCGCTGGTAGTTCACATTGGCATTCCAGCTTCGCTCGGGCCGTAGCGCCTCGGGCACTACCACTTGGCGCGCCCCGGTGAGGGCAGCGTGGTCTTCCGTAAACAGATTCACCACCCGGTAACCGTTGCCGATACCCACGCGCACCACCTGACTGTTGTCGGGCTTGCTCCACTTGTAGTTGAGGCGCGGCGACAGAATACTGCCGTGTACCGAGTTGTAGTCGTAGCGCAGGCCGGCCAGCAGCGTGGCGTTTTCGGTTACGCGCCACTCATCCTGGGCAAAAATGCCGGGCAGGCTGGTTACGTCGGGCCGGGTGGCCTGCTCGCCGTCGGGGCTGGCCGTGGCGGGCGTGTTATCGTCGTACCAGGTGTAGCGGTAGGTAGCGCCCAGCAGCAGATTATGCCGGATGTTCAGCTCCCGCGCCCACGTCAGCTGCCCGAAGCCCACGCGCTGGGTGGCCCGGTAAAGCGTGGTACCGTAGGCCGAGTTCTGCCGGTGTTGGTTAAACGAGCCGCTCAGCATCAGCTTCTGGCCCGCCACCGGCAGCTGATATTGCCCCAGCAGTTCGTAGCGGCTCGTGTACACACTCTCCCCGTAGATACTGTCGCCGCCCCGGAATTCGGGCGTCCAGCCGAGTTGCCCCCCAAATCGGTCTTCGTAGTAATAGCGCCCCGCCAGGTTGGCAATCCGCTCCTGGGGCCGCTGAAACGACCATTTGTTGAATACCGAAGCCCGGTGCTGCGTGGGCAGGTCGGTGAAGCCGTCGTCATTCACGTCGCGCCGCTGGTTGTAGCCAAACAGGTTGGTGCTGAGTAGGGTAGTGGCATTGCGTACCTTGGCGGCGGTGCCCAGGTCCAGGTTCATTTCGCCGTGGGAAGTGCCGAAAGCATCGGCCGAGAAGCGCGGCGCCTTTGCCGGGTTTTTGGTGATGACATTTATCAGGCCGCCCACCGCTTCGGAGCCGTAGAGCGTGGAGGCCGGCCCCTTCACCACCTCAATCCGCTCCACCATACTATTCGGAATGCCGCTCAGGCCATACACCGTGGACAGGGAGCTGACGATGGGCATACCATCAATGAGCACCATCGTGTAAGGGCCTTCCAGCCCGTTGATGTGAATGTCGCCGGTGTTGCAGATGTTGCAATTGAGCTGGGGCCGCACGCCGTTTACCATCGTCAGGTTTTCGAACAGGCAGGCGCTGGGGTTTTTCTGGAAGTAGCGCGGCGTATAAATTTCCACTGCCACCGGCGACTGACTTTTCACCACCTCGCTCAGCGTGCCGCTTACCACCACGCCGCCCAGCTCGTTGCTGGTGCCACTCAGGGCAAAATTCACGGTGGCCGTTTGCCCACTCGTTACTGCAACAGTGCGCTCGGTAGGTAGAAACCCTACTGCACTGACCACCACCCGCTGCAGCCCAGAAGGGACTTTGCCGAATGTGAAGCTGCCATTTTCATCGGCGGTGGTGCCCTGCGTGGTGCCTCTGAGCCCAATACTGGCAAACGGCACAGCTTTGCCTTCGGCTCGCACTGTGCCTTTTATGCTACCTGTTTGGGCCGAAACGGAAACGGTAGCCAGCAGAAAGAACGTAAAGAGGAAAAGTGCTTTCATAAGGTTGAGGAGAAAAATTAATTTAGAAAGCGCTGCTATTTTTATTTAGACCAGTCTAAAACTGTTTTCACAAAAAAGGCGCAGAGCTGCGGTAGCCCTGCGCCCGAATGCTACTTGAAAAAGGTGGTGAACAGCAGGTAGAGGTTGAGCACGATGATGATGCCCGACACCACCCAGGCCAGCAGCTGCACACCCGGCCGGTTGGCAAACACGCCCATCTTAGCCTTGCTGCCGGTAAAGAGCACCAGCGGCACCACCGCGAAACTGAGCTGCAGCGACAAAATTACCTGGCTCAGCACCAGCAAGTCGGCCGTGCCTTTCTCGCCGTAGAGTATCGTCACAATCAGGGCCGGGACAACCGCTATACCGCGCGTAATGAGACGGCGCAGCCAGGGTTTGAGCCGCAGATTAAGAAAGCCTTCCATCACAATCTGGCCAGCCAGCGTACCGGTTAAGGTCGAGTTCTGACCCGACGCCAGCAGGGCAATGGCAAACACGGCACTGGCTGCTCCGGCCCCGAGCACCGGGGCCAGCAGCTTGTGGGCGTCGGTAATGTCGGCTACGTGAAACAGGCCGTTGCTGTGGAAGGCCGCGGCGGCCGTCACCAAAATGGCGGCATTGACGAAGAAAGCCAGAAACAGCGCCACCGTTGAGTCGATGGTGGCAAACTTGATGGCCATGCGCTTGCCGCTTTCCGTTTGCTCGATCTGGCGCGTCTGCACGATGCTGGAGTGCAGGTACAGGTTATGGGGCATCACGGTAGCACCCAAAATGCCAATGGCAATGTAGAGCATACCGGGGTTGGTAATTACCTCTTTCTGGGGCACAAGGCCCTTGGCAATGCCCAGATAATCGGGGTGGGAAACCAGGATTTCGTAGAGAAAACAGCCGAAGATGACCACGATAAGACCCGCCACGATGCTCTCAATAACCCGGAAGCCCTTGTTCTGGAAAAACAGTACCACTAGCACGTCCAGAATGGTAAGTACCACGCCCCAGGGCAGCGGCATACCAAACAGCAGGTTCAGAGCAATGGCCGAGCCGATGACTTCGGCCAGGTCGCAGGCGGCAATGGCCACTTCGCACAGCACCCACAGCACCATAGCCACGGGCTTGGAGTAATGGTCGCGGCAGGCCTGGGCCAGGTCGCGGCCCGTTACGATGCCGAGCTTGGCGGCCAGGTGCTGGAGCAGCATGGCAAACAGGTTGGAAATCAGGATGACCGACAGCAGCGTGTAGCCGTAGCGCGAGCCGCCGGCAATGTCGGTAGCCCAGTTGCCGGGGTCCATGTAGCCCACGGCCACCATCAGGCCCGGGCCCCAGAACGCCATCAGCTTCCGCCAGAACGAGGCATTAGCCGCCGGCACCTTGATGCTGGCATATACTTCGCTCAAGGAAGGAGCCTTGCGTTCCTGCCGCCAGCCGGAGTTATCTTCTGTAAGCGGGGGAGTAGGCGACGGTTGTACGAGTGGAGGCATAAAGGATAGAGAATCAGTAAGCTCTACAAAGAAACGAATTTTTAGATTAGCCTAAACTATTTTTTAAGGCACCTTAAATACTCGTTTGGCCGAAAAAGGTTACGATTCGTATGGAAGTGGGGTTTTTGCCGGACCTTTGCAGGCCCTTTTCCTGCCTTTCCCGATTTGCCATGATCTTAACCCAACCCAAGCATCAGCTTGGCGCATTGTCGCTCGTTGTCAGCATCGGACTGGTGGCCATCAAGTTCTACGCCTACTTCCTGACCCGCTCTCAGGCCGTCCTCACCGACGCGCTGGAATCCATTATCAATGTGGTTACCAGTGGTTTCGCCCTGTATAGCCTGTACCTCTCGGACTTGCCCAAGGACGAAAACCACCCCTACGGCCACGGTAAGATTGAGTACCTGTCGGTGGGCTTCGAAGGAGCGCTGATTCTGTTTGCCGGGGTCTACATCTTCTATAGCGCCGTAATGGCCATCATGCACCCGCATACGGTAGCCCGCCCCGATATGGGCATGCTGCTGCTGGCCGTGACGGCCCTCGTGAACCTGGGGGTGGGCTTTCTGCTAGTCAGCTCGGGCAAAAAGCTGAACTCGGTGGCCCTGGTCGGCGACGGACAACACCTATATATAGATGCTCTGAGTACGTTGGTGTCTTGCGTGGCGCTGGTGCTGGTCATCTTTACCGGTAATGCCCTCTTCGATGCCGGCGCCGCTTTGTTGCTGGGCGTGTTTATCGTGGTGAATGGCTACCGCATGGTGCGTCGCTCGGTATCGGCCCTGATGGATGAGTCGGACGTGACGACTGTGGAGCAGGTTATTGCCGAGCTGCAGCGCCACCGCCTGCCCGCCTGGATTGACGTGCACAACCTACGCGTGCTGCGCTACGGTGCTAATCTGCACATCGACTGCCACATGCAGATGCCTTACTATTTCAGTCTGGAAGAAACCCACAACGAGCTAAACCGCATTGAGGCTCTCATCAAGCAGCGCTTCGATGTGGAGGTGGAAATGTTTGTGCACGCCGACCCCTGCACTTTCGCGGCCTGCTCGCTGTGCCAGATGGCCGAGTGCCCAGTGCGCCAGCACGCCTTTGCCCACGAAGTAACCTGGACGCTGGCCAACGCCGTGAAAAACGAACGGCACCGCCTGCACTAACTGGCCGGATATCTACGAGTTAACCATAAAAAAAGGCGCTGCGGGATTCCGCAGCGCCTTTTTTTATGGTTGACAAAGCTTTGTTGGTACTAGCGCACCAGCTCAACCCAGCCTTTGTTCGTTACGCCGTTCACATCCGTGAGCATGTAGTAGTACACGCCGGCGGGCTGGGCGTCGCCGCTCCAGTCGTTGCGGTAGCTGTTGGTGCTGAATACCTGCTTACCCCACCGGTTGAAGATCTGAATCTTGCTGTTAACGGCTTCAGTCGAAATTACGAAGGCATCGTTGACGCCGTCACCGTTGGGGGTGAAGATGTTCGGTACCGGCGCGTCAGGCACCCGCACGTTTACATCGGCTACGGTGCTTTCGCAGGGCGAGCTGGTCTGGTTGCCGATAATAATGGCCGCCCGCAGACGGATTTTGTAGATGCCGGCTACTGCGAGCTGCTGGGTAGCCGTAGTGCTAGATGTCGAGAAAGTTTCTTCCGGCTCCGTTACGGGCTGGCCTTTGCCATTGAAGATGCGCTGATACGACCATTTGTACGTGGCGCTGGTGTTGGGCTGGGTGCTCAGTCTCGACTGGTTCGTGAAGGTGAAGGTGATAGGCGGCTGCTTGATGCTGCGACCTGCCACGGCGGCCGAGTCAACCTTGAAGGCCGGAGCCACCGGCGCGGCCACCCGTACCAATACAGAGGTAGTGTCGGAGCCGCACACGGCAATGTTGGAACTGGCAATACGCAGCTTGTAGCGCGTCGTCACGGTCGGCTTCACCGTAATGGTTGGCTTGGTGGCATCGGCGGGCGTCAGGCCGTTGGCAGCCGTCCACTGGTAAGTGAAGGTTTCCGAGGCTGTACCGCCGGGCCGGGTGGCGGTAGAGGTAATAGTAGCCGAGTTACCCGAGCACACCAGCGGCTGGTTGGTAGCAGCCGTGGCTTTTACTGCCTGCTGCACTCGTACCAGTACCGAGGCGGTATCGGAGCAAGTGCCTTCGCGGAAATCCAGGCCTAGAATACGCACTTTGTAGCGCGTCGTCACGGTCGGGTTTACCGTCACGTTCTGGTTGTTGAGCTGGGCCGTCGTGAGGCCGGCGGCAGCTTCCCACCGGTAACCATAGCGGGCGGGGCTGCCAGCTACGGAGTCGGGGCGGAAAGGCGTGGCCGAGAGGGCCACCGAGCTGCCGGCGCATACCTCGGGGCTAGCCGAAGACGCTACTACTTTAGCGAAGTTGCCTTTCTCAATCTTCAGAACCACAGTACGGTACTGAATGCCTTTGAATGGGCAGCCGTTATCCTCAATCTTAAGCGGAATACGGTAGGTTTTACCCAAAAAGGCTATATCGGGCTGAATGCGCAGAATACCGGCGGGGGCTTTCGTGCCATTGCCCAGCAGCTCAAACGTGGCTACGTCGGAAGGCAGGTACGTAGGCTTCAGCAGCGTTGGCGTCGGCGGGTCCAGCTCGGGGTAGCTTACCGTCAGGATGTCGCCTGGATTCGGGTCGTTGAAGCGGAAACGAACCTCAGTGTAGTTACAGGTGTAGGCCGTAATGAAGGTAGAGTCGCGGGAGTTCACGATTTTAACCCCCGATTTGTCGAAGCCGCTACCAATAGGCGGGCCGGGCTGGTTGTTGTTGTTGCAGTCGATAACGACTACCAGCATATCACGCCGTACCTGGCCTACTTTATAGTATACCCGCTGGCCGTTGGCATTCTGAATGCGGCGGTACTCGGTTACCTGACCTACTACAACATACTTGTTTTCGGCTGAGTTGATGGCCGGGTTGAAGAACGAAGGCGTGAAGGTGAAGCTACCCTGCGCCGCGTTGAAGTTGAAGGCCTGCGTTGCGGTTTTTAGCGGGCAGGTGCCACTGATGTTGAACGACGGAATGGGGTAGGTGGGTGAATAAGTACCCTGGTTGGTCGTGATGTAAGCCGCGCAGGGGGCACCGTTGGGGGGCGTCAGGTCGATGAAGCGGCCTACCGTGGTGTACGATTTGTACGTGTTGGGGTCGTTGCAGCCCACCAAAGGGTTTGCCAGGGTATACACCAGTGAGTCGCCATCGGGCTCGGTAGCAGAAAAGCTAACGGTGCGCTCCTGCTGGTAGCATACGAAGGGAATCGGGATGTCCAGCGCCTGGTACTGAGGCGAAGTATTCTCGATAGGCATACCATTGGCCAGCAGGTTGTTCAAGCGGGCTTCATAATAGAGGTTGCCGCTGCCCAGGTTAAGGTTAGCTACCGTGGGGCGGGCATTGAGCGTGACACTCAGAATCCACTCGGCTGCTGGGGGCAGCGTAACAGTGGCTTCGAAGACGCCTCGCTCGTAGTTGGTTCGTAGGCCGCTGCCGCATTGGCTGGGGCCGCCAGGGGTGTTAGCACAATAAGGAGTGCCGGGCTCGGGCAGGCCCACCAGCGTCATGGGCACCTCGGTGCCGCCGGCACAGCCGGTGGAGCGGTACACCAGTTCGGGGTCGATGCTGCTGAACGAGGCCCCGCCGCAGTCGCGGAATACCGTCAGGGAAACTTTGTACCGGTTGTTTCCCAAAGCTGCGTACGTCAGCTGTCCCCCTTGGATGTGAGTGGCCCATGCGCTCGACATTCCCGTCAGCGACAGACACCAGGCAGCTACTAATATGTAGGTGGCGTGTAAAAGTTTCTTCATGTACTAAAGAAGAGTTAGAAAATGTGACAAAGGAGGCGGGGGTGGGAAAAACGTCGCCGTAAGATAGAAGTAATTTGTTTTACCAATACAAAAAAGTACTGTGGAGATATAGTAAATGTTCTAATTGAACAAAAAAAGGATATTAGAAAGCTAATTTGATATGACAGTTTCACTATTTGAAAACTCTGTCTTAGATTTAGGACATTCGAGGAGTGTGTTTATTGGCCTAGCTTAGCCCTTCTCGGCTTGTGTGCGAACCCACCTGTTTTACAGTTTTTCTCTTTTCACCCCATCTACTTATTTGATGATGAAAAAACCTTTACGCCAATTGGCGAGTCGCGTAACTGCTTATACTGCACGGTGTAGTAAGCAGTGGCGAGGAGCCGCCCTCTTTCTCCTGAGCCTGTGGCTGGGACTAGCCGGCCCGGCCAGCGCGCAGGTCGACACCTATACCCTTGCTGCGTCGCAGGGTACGTTTACTCCTATTAGTGGAGGCACAGTAGTAGCCGGCATGGCTGCCGATAGTTACCTGTCGGGAGCTATTCCATTAGGATTTAGCTTCGTTTTTGATGGCAGCACTTACACGCAGGTTAAAGCTTCTTCTAACGGCTACCTGAGCTTTAACACGGCTGGCACGGCCAACCACTCTGGTGCGCTGGCCACCGCAGGAGCCACTACCCGGCCGCTGGTAGCGCCCCTGCTTGACGACCTGGACGGCAACCCTACCGGGGCCACTGCCACCGGTACCTACATCACCACCGGCACAGCGCCCAACCGGGTATTTACCTTCGAATGGCTGAACTGGGAATGGCGCTGGGATGCCAGTGCTCCGGTTCTTTCCTTCCAGGTGAAGCTGTACGAAGGCACCAACCGCGTAGAATTTATCTACCGTCAGGAGTCGGGTGCGACGACGGCTACTGCCACGTCAGGTGCTTCCATCGGATTGTCAGGCGTTGGTACGGGCAGTGGTTCCTACCTCTCGCTGAGCAATGCTACGGCCAGCCCCACGGCCAGCTCTACCACGGAGAATACCAACATCAACACAAAGCCGGCCACCGGTCAGATCTACGCTTTCACGCCTCCGGCTCAGGCAGCCTGTCCGCAGCCCCGCAACCTGAGCGTGGCCTCCCTAACCAACACCACCGCCACCGTAACGTGGTCGGCAGTTGGCAGCGGCACGTTTAGCATTCAGTATGGCCCCACGGGCTTTACGCCGGGCTCGGCCCAAGCTACAACCGTTACCTCCACTACTTCTTCCGTTACACTCACGGGCCTGACAGCCAGCACTGGCTACGACTTCTATGTAACCCAGGTGTGTGGCGGAGCCAATGGCAACAGCGCAATCAGCGCGGTAGCTTCCTTCACGACCCGGGCCGTAGCGCCTCCGGGCAATGATGCCTGCGCCAACGCCGTCACGCTGACCCCAACGGCGGCCAACACCGCCTGCACGGCTGCCACTAGCGGCACGCTTGAAGGAGCTTCGGCCACTGCAGGCCTGGCCACGCCAGTCGGCACGGCCGACGACGACGTGTGGTACAAATTCACGGCTACCTCGGCGGTGCATACCGTAACGTTGGCGGGCACTGGCGACTATGTGCAGGAATTGCTTTCGGGCAGCTGTGCTACGCTCACCTCCGTTGCTTTCTCCGACCCTAGCATTAAAGTTTACACGGGCCTGACAATTGGCTCCACGTATTATGTGCGGGTATACTCCTATGGGTCTGCGCTGCCTTCGGCGGCGGCGGCGGCGTTTACCATCTGCGTTACTACGTCCACCCCTCCGGCTAATGATGCTTGCTCCGATGCGGTAACCCTGACCCCAACGGCGGCTAACACTGCCTGCACGGCGGCCACCAGCGGTACGGTAGAAGGTGCTGGTGCCACCACGGGCCTAGCTACGCCAGTTGGTACGGCCGACGACGATGTATGGTACAAATTTACCGCTACTGCTGCCACGCACACCGTGACGCTGGTAGGCGGCGACCTGGTACAGGAACTGCTGTCGGGTACCTGCGGAAACTTTACCTCGGTTGCTTTCTCTGACCCCAACGTGAAGACCTACACGGGTCTGACGCCCGGTACCACGTATTTTGTGCGGGTATACTCCTACAGTTCTACGGCTCTTTCCGGCACTGGTGCTGCCTTCACCATTTGCGTTACCACCTCGACAGCCCCGGCCAACGACGCCTGCGCCAGTGCAGTAACCCTGACGCCGGAAGCTCTGAATGCGGCTTGCTCAGCCGCTACCAGCGGCACGGTCGAAGGCGCTACGGCCACTACGGGCCTGGCTACGCCGGTTGGCACGGCTGACGATGATGTATGGTACAAGTTCACGGCCACTGGCACCTCGCACACCGTTACCCTAACCGGTACCGGTGACTATGTGCAGGAAGTACTGTCGGGCAGCTGCGGCGCTTTGACGTCCTTCGGTTTCTCCGACCCCAATGCCAAAACGTACAACGGTCTGACGGTGGGCGCCACGTACTATGTGCGTGTGTATTCCTATAGTGCCACGGCTCAGATAGCCCCGGCGGCCAACTTCACTATCTGCGTAACGACGCCGACGGCCATTCTACCCCCGGCCAACGACGCTTGTGCCAGTGCGGTAACCCTGACGCCGGAAGCCCTGAATGTAGCCTGCACAACAGCTACTACGGGTACGCTGGAAGGCGCTACGGCCACTACGGGCCTGGCCACGCCGGTTGGCACAGCTGATGATGATGTATGGTACAAGTTCACGGCTACCGGCACCACCCATACCGTTACCCTGACCGGTAGCGGAGACTACGTGCAGGAAGTATTGTCGGGCAGCTGTGCTACGCTGGCTTCGGTTGGCTTCTCGGACCCCAACGTCAAAATCTATAACGGTCTGACGGTAGGTGCCACGTACTATGTACGCGTGTACTCCTATAGTGCTACTACGCCTACGGCAGCGGCTGCGGCCTTCACTATCTGCGTAACAACGCCGACGCCGATTGTACCCCCGGCCAACGACGCCTGTGCCGACGCCGTAACGCTGACGCCGAGCACTACCTCGTCCTGCGCTACCGCCACCAGCGGTACGCTGGAAGGCGCGGGTGCTACTGCAGGCCTGGCTGCCCCGGTCGGCACGGCCGACGACGACGTCTGGTACAAGTTCACGGCTACTGCTACCGCCCACATCGTGACGCTGACCGGTACCGGCGACTACGTGCAGCAACTGCTGTCGGGTAGCTGCGCCGCGCTAACGTCGGTTGCTTACTCGGATCCTAATGAGAAGACCTATACCGGTCTGACGGTGGGCAACACGTACTATGTGCGCGTGTACTCTTATAGCGCTACCACGCCTACGGCTGCGGCTGCGGCCTTCACCATCTGCGTGGCCACACCTCCGGTCAACGACGACCCTTGCGGCGCTATTACGGTGGCTCTTGCGGCCGGTTGTGCTTCGCCTACGCAGGGCTCTAACGTAGCTGCAACGACGACGACGCCAAGTGGTTACACCAACCCCGGTTGCGGCATTGCGGCTACTCCTATTGACGTGTGGTTCAAGTTTACGACTGCGGCTTCGGGCAGCAGCAGCACCGGCGTTAGCATTATCACCAATGGCGCACCTGCCGGTCAGATTCGGGTATTCTCGGCAGCTGCCTGCACAGGTCCATTCACGCAGGTTGGTTGCAAAGCCAGTGCTACTGGCGGGGCCGGCACGCTGGACCTGAGCGGTCTGACTGCCAATACAACCTACTACGTGAGCATTTCGGGTTACGGCTCGGGTGACGCTACAGGTGCATTTACCATTTGCGTAACGCCGCCGGCTACCTGCGCAGCGCCTTCGGGCCTGGCCGCTTCAGCCGTCACCCAGAACTCTGCCACCTTGGGCTGGACGGTTTCGGCCGGTACGGGTCCATTCACGGTTGAGTACGGCGTTTTCGGCTTCATCCCCGGTTCCGCGCAGGGCACGGTGGTAACGACTACTACCAACTCGCTGAACCTGACCACCCTGACCCCCGGTACCAGATATCAGTTCTATGTAACCCAGAACTGTGGCGGTGCCAACGGCAGCAGTGTACGTTCTGGCCCCGCTGCCTTCACCACGTTGTCGCCGCCTCCGGCTAATGACGAGTGTGCTACGGCTACTGCCGTTACCGTACAGCTTGGTAACAACTGCATCGGCCGCCTGGTGGGCTCCAACGCTGGTGCTACTAGCTCAGTAGGCGCTCCGGCTCCCGGCTGCTCCAGCTACCTCGGTGGCGACGTATGGTACAGCGTAGTAGTGCCCGCCACGGGCAGCATCATTGCCTCTACCGACTCGGTTGCTGGCAGTGCCATTGATGACACCGGTATGGCCATCTACTCGGGTACCTGCGGCGCGCTGACGCTGATAGACTGCAGCGACGATGAAGGCCGTGACCTGTTCTCCATGCTGGAGGTATCGGGCCGTACGCCTGGTGAAGTTCTCTACATCCGCGTATTTGAGTACGGCAACGATGATTTTGGCCGATTCAAGCTGTGCGTACGCACCAACACGCTGTGCCCCGCCCCGATTGGCCTAAACGCCTCGAACGTGGCCACTACCAGCGCCCGTCTCAACTGGTCGGTGACGAACCCGATTGCAGGCGCTACTTTCAACGTGGAGTACGGTCTGCAAGGCTTCGTGCCCGGTTCGTCGGGCGGCACCCGCCTCACGGGTCTCACCGGCACCTTTACGGATGTTTCGGGCCTGCTGGCTAATACTGAATATTGCTACTACGTAAGCCAGAACTGCGGCACGAGCGGCGTAACGGCCGGCCTCAGTGCACCCGCTGGCCCAGTTTGCTTCACGACTCTGTCGCCGGTACCGGCCAACAACGACGTGTGTGGTGCCATCAACCTGCCGGTTGGTATTAACAGCTGCGCGGCGGTTAGCGCCACCAACTTCGGGGCTACTACTACTGCTCCGAGCGGTTACGTAAACCCCGGCTGCACCACTTCGAACGCGCCGAAAGACGTGTGGTTCACCATGACTACGCCGCCAACTACGGCCGGCGTGCAGATTACGACCACCGGCAACCCGGCCGGCCAGGTACGGATCTTCACCGCTGCTTCGTGCTCCACGGCCCTTGCCTCGGTAATCTGCCGCGCCAGTGCTGGCAACAACCAGACGGTTGGTACGTTCTCGGTAGCTCTGGCCCCAAACACCCGCTACTACGTGATGGTAGCCGGCTACGGCTCCAACGATGCCACGGGTGCCTTCACCATCTGCGCCCAGCAGAACGTGCTGAGCAATACCAAGGAGCTGCCCGGCGGTGAGGTAAGCGTATTCCCCAACCCGAGCAACACGGGCGCCATCACGCTGCGCATCCGCGGTGCCGAGCAAACTAAAACCGTGCAGGCCACGCTGCTAAACGCGCTGGGTCAGCAGGTGCTCAACCAGTCGTTGGCCGTGCAGGCTGGTGCCGTTGAGGCGCCGCTGCAGGTGAAAGGAATGGCTACCGGCATCTATACCCTGCGGGTGAAGGTCGGTGACTATACCATCACCCGGAAAGTGGTGCTGGAGTAGGCCTACAGCCTTACCAGATAAGCCATAAAAAAGGTGCTGCGGATTCCGCAGCACCTTTTTTTGTTGTAGGTCGGTTGTGGTTACTTCACTACCAGCTGCTGCGTGTAGTAGGCCGCTCCGGTTTGGGCCTGCACCGTGTAAAGGCCGGGGGTGAGGCCGGCCACGTTCAGCTGCAAATCGGTCTGTCCGGTGGCGAAGCGGGTGGCGTAGGCTACGCGTCCCAGAGCATCAACCACCGTAGCTTGTACTGGGGCGGCCGAGGCCGTAGGGAGCCGCAGCGTTACGGTGCCCTGGGCCGGGTTGGGCCAGAGGCTCAGGCGGGCGCTGCTACCAGCCTTCGTCGAGTTGGGGGTATAAGCCCGGTTTTCGAGCACGTACAGCCCGTCGTTGTTGCCGTTGCTGGTCGAGATGAACACCCGCCCCTGCGGCGACACGCAGATGGCCCGGAGCCGGCCGATGTTCGTTACGTAAGTGTTTTCGGTGCTGATAGCCTCGCCCGCGGCATTCAGGGGCAAATGCACCAGCCGAGTACCTTTCAGAGCCATCATTAGCAGGCTGTTGTTCCACTCCGGAATGGCTGGGTGATTGTAATAGGTAATGCCGGCGGTGGCAATAGTTGGCGTCCAGACGCGCAGGGGCTCCCGCACGTTGTTGGCGGTGCAGAAGGTTTGTTCGGAGGGCAGGTTGCAGAAGCCTTCCACATTGGGCCAGCCGTAGTTGCGGCCCGGCTCAATCAGGTTCACCTCGTCGTCGTTGTTGGGGCCGTGCTCCGAGCTGTAGATTTTGCCGCTGGGTGCCTGCACCAGCCCCTGCGGATTGCGGTGGCCCAGGGTATACACCAGGCTGCCGGGCGTGGGGTTGTTGGCCGGAACGGTGCCGTCCAGGTTCAGGCGCAGAATCTTGCCGTTGAGGGAGCCTGCATTCTGGGCTTCGGGTTGCAGCTGGGCATCCCCGGTAGTCATGAGCAGCGTCCGGTCCGGCAGAATCAGCAGGCGCGAGCCGCTGTGCGTGGTAGTAGCCGTGATATTGCCCAGGAGAGTGAGCGGACTGGTAAGCGTATTGGCCGTGGCGGAGTAGGTGTAGCGCACCAGCTTCTCCTTCAAATCACCCCCGGCAGTATAGTTATACACGATGTAGACGTAGGGGTTGGTGGCAAAATCGGGGTGCAGGGCCATGCCCAGCAGGCCGCTTTCCCCGGTTTGGGTTACGTCGGCCACCGTAAGCAAAGGCAGCACCTGGCCCGTTGCCGGATTGACGCGGCTAATGCGCCCGCCCCGCTCCGTCATCCAGATATAATTGTCGGGGCCCCACACCAGCTCCCAGGGTATGGACAGATTGGTGGCCAGCGGCGTCATCGAAACCGTGGTGGCGCCCACCTGGAAAGTAGTGGTCTGGGCCTGGGCAGTACTGCCGCCCGCAACCAGCGCGGCCAATAGCGTAGCAGAGAAAAAACGTTTCATCGGCAACTAATTGAGAGTGAAGAATAGACGTAAGTATATACTAACGGAATAGAGCCGGAGAAGGATTAGCTTGCGTGTGACCCGGGAGCCGGTAGATTTGCAGTTGACCCGAATTGGCTTCGGGACCAGTAAATCAAGGCTTAACCCGCCCGCCCGCATATGACTTTCGTCGAGCACCAGCACCCGCAGCGCTTCACCATCAGCACCGACCCGGCCCGCCTCGACGTGGCCGCTATTCACCGCTACCTGGCTCAGGAGTCGTACTGGGCCGCGAATATTCCGCTGGCTACCGTGGAGCGGGCTATTGCTCATTCGCTCAACTTCGGCCTCTATGCTCCCGATGGCCGCCTGGCCGGCTTTGCCCGCGTCGTGACGGACTATGCCACCTTTGCCTGGCTCTGCGACGTATTCGTGCTAGCAGAGTTCCGGGGCCAGGGCTTGTCGAAGTGGCTGATGAGTAGCGTGTGGGCGCACCCGGAGCTGCAGGGCCTGCGCCGCAAAATGCTGGCTACGCTCGATGCGCACGGCCTGTATACCCAGTTTGGTTTCGGGCCGCTGCCCACGCCCGAGCGTTTCCTGGAAATTCGCAACCCCAATCCGTACGGCGCGCCCACGGCCAATTAGCGCCCTGCTACATCTATTCCGCTACTGATATCGTTCGTAAAGCCTACCCTATTTCTACCAAACCTATGACTCCGACTACTCTGGAAGCCCGCTGGCAGCAGCTTACCGCTAAGCTCGGCGTAGCTGATGCCCTGCGCACGGCCACGTTCCGCCAGCTCACGGCCGCCTACGAGGGCTCGGGGCGGCACTACCACAGCCTGGCCCACATTCGCACCCTGCTCGAAACCGTGGAACAGCACCAGGCGCAGGTGCAGGAGCTGCCGTTGGTGCAGCTGGCCGTCTGGTTTCATGATGCGGTATACAACCCCATGCGCGACGACAACGAAGCCCGCAGTGCCACTCTGGCCCAGGAGTTTATGGCCAAAACCAGCTTGACGCCCGCCCAGCGCCAACGGGTGGCGTTCCTCATTGAGCGCACCAAAGACCATACCCAGCCTCAGCCCGCCGCCGATACCGACCTACACCTTTTTCTCGACGCCGACCTGCAGATACTGGGTGCGCCCGAGGCCGACTACTGGCAGTACGCGCGGCAGGTGCGGCAGGAATACCGCCTCGTGCCGGATATTCTCTACCGGCGGGGGCGGCGGCAGGTGCTCGAAAAGCTGCTGAACTCCCCGGTGCTCTACCAGACGCCCGAGTTTCGGCAGAAGCTGGATGCCGCCGCCCGCCGCAACCTGCAGGCCGAGCTGCGGCAGTGGGAAAAAGGCGGGCTGTAGGCCCAGGTTTAGATTCGGCGGGACTGTTGCAACGTGGCTTGGCGCGGTAGTGTCCTTGCCGGAGGCTTGCGTATTTTGCGGGCTCCACTCGTTTTTTCGCTGCCCATGCGCTCCACTTCTATCCTGCCAATCCTGGTCTGGCTGCTGCCCACGGGCGCCGTACTGGCCCAGACTACGCCACCCACCGCTTCGCTTACCACCCTGACGGTAGAGAAAATAATGCGCGACCCGGCCCAGTGGATCGGTAGTGCGCCTTCCAACGTTGGCTGGAGCGAAGACGGCAAGCGGATTTACTTCAACTGGAACCCCGAAAAAGCCCGCCGCGACTCGCTCTACACCGTGGCGCCGGGCGGGGGTGCCATCCGCAAAGTGAGCCTGGCCGACCAGCGTGCCCTGCCCACCACCAACGGCGAATACGACCAACAATACGCCCGCAAGGTGTACGAAAAAGACGGTGACATTTTTCTGCTGGAGTTGAAATCGGGCAAAACGCGCCGCGTGACGCGCACCACCGAGCGGGAAACCGACCCGGCCTTTGCCCTCCAGGGCAAGCTCATCAGCTACACCCGCGCCTCCAACCTCTACACCTGGGACCCGGCCACCGGTGAAACCACGCAGCGTACCGATTTCCGGCGCGGCAACAAGCCCGGTAGTGGTACTTCCGATAAGTCCGACAAGTTTCTGCGAGCCCAGCAGCTGGCACTGTTCGACGTTATCCGGCAGCGCGACCAGGACCAGAAAGCCCGGCAGCGGCTGCAGAAAGCCGTGGCTCGGCTTAGCCCCAAGGCTATATGGCTAGGCACCAATACGCTAGAAAACCTGCAGCTCAGCCCCAATGGCCGTTTCGTCACCTACCGGCTGGCCCAAGAGCCCTCGGCCGAGAAAGTAGCCATTGTGCCCAGCTTCGTGACGGCCTCGGGCTTCACCGAAGACCTTTCGACCCGCACCAAAGTAGGTGCGCCGCAAACTGCCTACGAGTTGGGTATCTACGATATCGGGCGCGACACGACCTTTGTGCTGGGCTACAGGGAGCTGAAAGGTCTCGACGAGCAGCCGGCCTACCGCAAGGAATACACGCTGCGGGCCAAAGCTCCCGTAGCCGCCGATTCAGCTAAAAATGCTTCGGCCAAAAAGAAGGACAAGCCCGCCACCGAGCTGCGCCGCGTGGTACCCTACGGCCCGTATTGGTCCGACAACGGGCAGCACGCCTTTCTGGTCATCCGCTCCAGCGACAATAAGGACCGCTGGATTGTGAGCCTGGACCCGGCCACTCAGAAAATCGGGTTGCTCGACCGGCAGCGCGACGAAGCCTGGATCAACGGGCCCGGCATCGGCTACGGCGCGGGCAGTGTAGGCTGGCTCGATAATCAGCGGGTGTGGTTTCAGAGCGAAGAAAGTGGCTACTCCCACCTCTATACCGTGGACGTAGCCAGCAGCCAGAAAAAGGCCTTGACCAGTGGCAACTTCGAGGTACAAAAAGTGCAGCTCAGCCGCGACAAAAAGCTGTGGTACCTCACGGCCAACAAAACCCACCCCGGCGAGCAGCACTTCTACCGTATGCCCGTAAATGGCGGTGCCCTGACGCAGATTACGACGATGCCGGGCGCCAGTGAAGTCACCATGTCGCCGGACGAAAAGACCCTGGCCGTGCGCTACAGCTACACCAACAAGCCCTGGGAGCTGTATGTGATGCCCAATAAGCCCGGCGCCAAAGCCCGGCAGATTACCAATTCTCTCACCGAAGAGTTCAAGAGTTACCCCTGGCGCGACCCGGAAGTTATTGCCATCAAGGCCCGCGACGGGGCCGATGTCTATGCCCGCCTCTACCGGCCGGCCAAAGCTGAAGCCCAGGGTCCGGCCGTTATTTTCGTGCACGGGGCCGGCTACCTGCAAAACGCCCACAAGTGGTGGAGCCAGTACTCGCGCGAGTACATGTTTCACAACCTGCTGGTCGATAAAGGCTACACGGTACTCGATATTGACTACCGCGGCTCGGCCGGCTACGGCCAGGCCGTGCGCACGGGCATCTACCGCTACATGGGCGGCAAAGACCTCACCGACCAGGTGGACGGGGCCAAACTGCTGGCCGAAAAGTACGGCGTGAGCCCGCAGCGCATCGGCATCTACGGCGGCTCTTACGGCGGCTTCATCACGCTCATGGCCATGTTTACCCAGCCCGAGGTGTTCAAGGCCGGGGCCGCTCTGCGCTCCGTCACCGACTGGGCGCACTACAACCACGGCTACACCGACAACATCCTCAACGAGCCCTACAACGACAGCATCGCCTACGCCCGCTCGTCGCCTATCTACTACGCCGATGGTCTGAAGGGCGCCCTGCTCATGTGCCACGGCATGGTCGATACCAACGTGCATTTCCAGGACATCGTGCGCCTGAGCCAGCGCCTGATTGAGCTGCACAAGGAAAACTGGGAACTGGCCGTGTACCCCGTCGAAGACCACGGCTTTGTGGAGCCCGCTTCCTGGACCGACGAGTACAAGCGCATCCTCAAGCTCTTCGAAACCAACCTACGCCCCGGCGCCGCCGTCTCCGGCAGCGGCGGTAATTAGACTCCCAGGAAAAACAAAAAGCCCGGTTCCGTAAGGAATCGGGCTTTTTCATGCCTAAACGCGCCGTGTTGCCCAGCTGAATTGGCGGTAGGATAAGGCAGGTGTTTGCTCGTTGGTGCGTAGCGGTCTGGGCAGAATAGCTGGGGGCCACGGTTAAAATAATATAATAACATTTCAATATTTACATTGGTGTTTCCACGAAGTCTTCTCTTCTTTGTCGTTCCTCCTTTCTCTATCCTTTTCTCCTTTCCTGTTTATGAGCGTGTATTACAAACCTTCCGGGCGAATAACCGTCGGCGGTATTCTGGGCTTTGTGGTGGTGGGCCTGGTGGCGGCCGTTGTGCTGGCTTTTGCCTACGTGTATGCCACCTGGTACATTCCCTTCATCTACATCAACGTGCTGCTCACGCTGGGCTTCGGCGCCGTACTGGGCTATGTGCTCAACCGGATGACGACCGTGGGCAAGCTGCGCAACCCGGCCCTGGTGGGCTGGCTGGCCCTTGCCATAGGCTTGTGGGCGTGGTACGTTCAGTGGGCTGTGTACCTGACGCTGCTCAACGGCGCCGGGGAAACCGAGTATGCCGGCCGCCGGTTTTCCATCACCCACACTTCCTTCGAACTCGATACGTTTCTGGGCATTATTGCCCGGCCCGACCTCGTGCTGAGTATGCTGCCCCGCATTGCCGAAGACGGCATGTGGAGCATCTTCACGGTAAAGGTCAGCGGGTTTGTGCTGTACTTAGTCTGGTTTGCCGAGCTGGTTATTCTGCTGGCTTTTCCCTGGATTGTGTCCCACTCCGAGGCTGGCGCGCCCTTCTCGGAGCGGGCCGGACAGTGGGCCGAAAAGCTCACCTTTCCGCAGCCCGCCGCCGCCTTCCCCGATACCGAAGCAACCAAGGCCGCCCTCGAAGCGGCCCGCTGGGACCATCTACAGCCCCTGACCGGCGAGGAAACGACCAACCCCTACGGCCGCCTCATCCTGCACACCGCCCCCAACGACGAAGACTGCTGCTATCTGTCGCTCGAAAACGTGACCATCGAAGTTGACGACAAAGGCAAATCCAGCGAGAAAACGGTTGATGTGCTGCAATACCTGCAGGTGTCGCCCCAAGTCTGCCGCGACCTGCACGCCCGTTTCGGTGCCGCCGCCGTGCCGGCGTAAGGTTCTACACTTACTGAAGTCCAAAAAGAAAGCCTGCTACTACTAGCAGGCTTTCTTTTTGAGATTCATTCACTCACTCACTCACTCACTCACTCACTCACTCACGGGTGAGAGGTCGGCAGGGTCGGGGCGGTGTTCGAGCAGGTCGCCGGGCTGGCACTCCAGCACCTGGCAAATGGCGGCCAGCGTGCTGAACCGTACGGCTTTGGCTTTGCCGCTTTTCAGAATCGAGAGGTTGGCCAGCGTGATGTTGACGGCGGCGGCCAGGGTGCTGAGCGACATTTTGCGCCGGGCCAGCATCACGTCCAGGTTTACGATAATCGGCATATCAAACGGTCAGTTCGGCTTCCTGCGCCATGATGACGCCTCGTTTGTACACGGCCGCAATGACCAGCAAAACTAAGCCGAATTTCCAGGCCCCGATTTCCGGCCCCACATCCAGTAGCACGTACTGGGCCATGCTACCATTGTGGCCCGGCATCGGCACGGGCGGTACCAGTCTGGCCAGAAGTATCCGGGCCAGATACTGGTAGAGGTCAACTCCTATCATCAGCAGGCCCAGCCAGCGGATGCGCCGGGCATTCTTCTCCGTGAAGGGTGACTCAATCTGCATCTCATTCAGGATCCGGTATAGCAGCATGCCTGTGAGCATCGAGTACACCATTAGCGGCAGCGAGTCGCGCCCCGCAGCTGTGGAGTTTATTACGCCCAACAACTCTAGTATAAGCTTTTTGACCCGGTTCTGCTCTATGTATTTCAACCTTATTCGCTCACTAAGTGACACTAGCCGGTAAGCATTTGGCTGCTTGCTGACCATCAGTGAGTCGCGGCCTGGCTTGCCGAGCTGCCCTTGCTGCGGGGCCTGTACCTGCAGCGTTACGGAAGCCGTGCTGTAGCCGCTGCGCAGCGTCGAGAAGCTAAAGCTCAGGTAAAGGATGATGCCCAAAGCCGAAAGGGTGTACTGGGCCGCCGCCAGCCACCGAACCAGGCGCAGGAAGGGCGGAAGAGAAGTATAGGTAGAAGGCATAAAGGATTGATTAGAGGTTGCTCAAAAAAAGAAATATTATTATTGATAAACAATAAATAATAGCCGATTTGCAGAAATAAACTATCGATAAGCACTGATATGAGAGTTGGCGTAAACAAGACTGCTTGGGCCGCTTCATCCAACCTCCATCCGCTGTTTGTTGCTTGCTTGCGTAAAAACTTCCCGCTGCTTAGCTCCCTGCCAATCCTAAACGCCCGCCTATGCCCGCCAATAAATTCATGTTTGCCACCGGCATCGAGAATAGCTACCCCACCATTCTGCTGCCCAATGGCCAGGAAAAGCGCGTGGATGAACTGGAAAAGGCCAAGCACTACGAAAACTGGCGGCGCGACTTCGAATTGGTGCAGGAAATGGGCATCGAGTTTCTGCGCTACGGCCCACCTTACTACAAAACCCACCTCGGCCCCGACCAATACGACTGGGAATTCACCGACCTGACTTTCGGGGCCCTGCGCGAGATGAACATTACGCCCATCGTGGATTTGTGCCACTTCGGAGTGCCCGACTGGATTGGCAACTTCCAGAACCCCGATTTCCCGCGCCTGTTTGCCGACTATTGCCGCGCTTTTGCCCAGCGCTTTCCTTACATCCAGTTCTACACCCCCATCAACGAAATCTACATTGCGGCCTTTTTCTCGGCGCAGATGGGTTGGTGGAACGAACGCAAATCCTCGGACCGCGACTTTGTAACGACCCTCAAAAACCTCTGCAAAGCCAACGTAATGGGCATGCAGGCTATTCTGGAAGTGCAGCCCGAGGCCACCTTCATCCAGAGTGAAAGCTCGGAATACTACCACCCCGAGTGCCCGGAGATGTTCGGGAAAGCCCAATTCCTGAACGAGAAGCGGTTTTTATCGCTCGACCTAACTTACGGCTACCCCGTTTCGGTCACGATGTATGAGTACCTGCTCGACAACGGTATGACCCGCGACGAATACCACTGGTTTGGAAGTTCCGACATCAAGGCCCGCTGCATCATGGGCAACGACTACTACGAAACCAATGAGCACCTCGTCAAACTCGACGGCAGCATCGTGCCCAGCGGCGACATTTTCGGCTACTACGTCGTCACCAAGCAATACTTCGACCGGTACCACCTGCCCGTGATGCACACCGAAACCAACATTCGGGAGCCGCTGGCCGTGAACTGGCTGTGGCGGCAGTGGGCCAACGCCCACCGGCTCAAGCAGGATGGCGTGCCGCTGGTGGGCTTCACCTGGTATTCTCTCATCGACCAGGTCGACTGGGATACGGCCCTGCGCGAAGACAACAACCGCGTCAATCCGTTGGGATTATACGACATGGAGCGCAACATTCGCCCCGTGGGCAAAGCCTACAAAAAGTTGATTTCGCAGTGGAAAGATGTACTGGAGAAAGAGAGCTACGGTATTCATCTGAATTACTAAAAACAGCTTTAGTCCTCTCCAGACAAAGAAATAATCAAGGTTTAGCCGCCATACTAGCCGGCGGCTTGCTTTCTGTTGAGAACCGCCGGTATATTCACCCTCGCTACCTTCACCTTTTTAGTTAGCTTTGCGGCCCGCGCCCTGCGCATAGGCAGGTAGCGGGCCTTATTCTCGACCCCAGTCGCTAGATCGAACTCTGATGCCGTATCTATTCACCTCCGAATCCGTTTCGGAAGGCCACCCCGATAAAGTAGCCGACCAAATTTCTGACGCCATCCTCGACGAATACCTGCGCCAGGATCCAGCTTCTAAAGTTGCCTGCGAAACACTCGTCACCACCGATTTTGCGTTGGTAGCCGGCGAAATTAAGTCTACGGCCCACGTCGATGCCGAGCCAATTGTGCGGGGCGTTATCAGCCGTATTGGCTATAACAAGCCTGAGTACCTGTTCAATGCCGATACCTGCGAGGTGATGAACCGCCTGCACGAGCAGTCGCCCGACATCAATCAGGGTGTGGAGCGCGCCAGCGACGAAGAGCAGGGTGCCGGCGACCAGGGTATGATGTTCGGCTACGCCACCAAGGAAACGGCCAACTACATGCCCCTGGCCCTCGACCTCTCGCATCGTCTGCTCGATGAGCTGGCCAAAATCCGCAAGGCAGGCCAGGAAATGACCTACCTGCGGCCCGATGCCAAAAGCCAGGTCACGATTCGCTACGCCGACGACAACACGCCCGAGGCCATCGACACCATCGTGGTAAGTACCCAGCACGACGAATTCGACGAGTCAGAAGAGAAAATGCTGGCTCAGATTTCGGAAGACATCCGCCACATTCTGGTGCCCCGGGTAAAAGCCGGCCTCGATGCCGCCACCCAAAGCCTCTTCACCGACCAGATTACCTACCACATCAACCCCACCGGCAAGTTCGTCATCGGTGGCCCCCACGGCGACTCGGGCCTCACCGGCCGCAAGATCATCGTGGATACTTACGGTGGTAAAGGTGCCCACGGCGGCGGCGCCTTCTCTGGCAAGGACTCTTCTAAAGTAGACCGTTCGGCTGCCTATGCCACGCGCCATATTGCCAAAAACCTGGTAGCCGCCGGCGTAGCCGACCAGGCCTTGGTGCAGGTTGCCTACGCCATCGGTGTAGCCCAGCCCGTGGGCCTCTACGTAACTACCTACGGTACCACCAAGGCCAAAGCCACTAACGGCCAGCTGCTCACCGATGGCGAAATTGCCGAGAAGGTCAGCAAGCTGTTCGATATGCGCCCTTACGCCATTGTACAGCGCTTCGGCCTGCGCAACCCCATCTTCGCCGAAACGGCGGCTTACGGCCACATGGGCCGCCCGCCGGGCACCAAGGAAGTGAAAATGGCTTCCGGCGAAACCAAAACCTTCGAAACCTTCACTTGGGAAAAGCTCGACTACGTCGACCGGATCAAGGCTGAGTTTGGTCTGTAGCCGAAACTCTGAGTAACAACAAAAAGCCCCGCCAGATTCGTCTGGCGGGGCTTTTTGTTGCGGCTAATCCACGAGAATTAGTGGCTGGTTACTTTCTCTTTGTGTTTGGTAATCTGGCGGCGCAGGCTCTCAGTAGCGGCATCGGCAGCAGCTTCGAAGGAGGCGGCATCTTCCTGACTGAAGAGGATGGTGCCCGGAATAAGCAATTTGATTTCGACGGTTTTGTTGTCAATGCCGTCTTTATTGTTGAGTTTCAGAATTACCTCACCTTCCGTAACACGGTCATAAAAGGTTTCGAGCTTGTCGAGGCGTTTCTGGATGAAATCGAGCAGTTTCTGGTCGGCGTCGAAGTGTACCGAATGCATCTGTACTTTCATCGGTCGTAGGGGTTTGGGGTAGAAAAAAAGGGAAACAACTTAGGCCTTCGGATGGGCCTTCTCAAATACTGACTTGAGCTTATCAATCGATAAGTGCGTGTAGACCTGCGTTGCGGCCAGATTGGCGTGCCCAAGCAGCTCCTTAATAGCGTTCAGGTCAGCGCCTTTGCTGAGCAGATGGGTGGCAAAGGAGTGCCGCAGCACGTGCGGGTGCTGCTGGGAAGAGGCAGTCGTTATCTGGCTTAAATAGTGCTTCACGGTCCGATACACGAGCTTTTCATAGAGTGGCTCCAGCTTATCCGTAACGAGGAGGGGCCCGCGGGCGTTGTCGGCAGCACCAAATTGAACCTGCTTTTGCGCTATATAGCGCTCTAGCACTATAAGCAGGGTGGGGTTCAGCGGTACGATGCGCTGCTTGTTGCCTTTACCCGTCACGCGCACCGTTTTGCCGCTCAGGCTCAAGTCTTCGTGCTTGATACCGATGAGCTCGGAAAGCCGGATGCCAGTGCCGTAGAGCAGTTCCAGAATCAGTTGGTCGCGGGAGCCGACGAAGGTGAGCGGAAACTCGAAAGAGTTCAGCAAGCCGTTGAGCGAGTCTTCGGGCACGAAGTCGGGCAGCTTCTTGGCTACTTTCGGCGACTTGATGCGCAGCATCGGGTTTTTGCTGACCTCGCCGGTGCGCAGCAAAAACTTGTAGTAGGAGCGCAGGCAGGCAATCTTGCGGTTCACGGTGCGCGGGTCCAACTGCTGCTGCATCAGCGTCACTACCCAGGACCGAATCAGGGTGTGGTCGGCCTGCGCAGGGTTTTCCAGCTCGTAAGTGGCTTTCAGATAGTCCGTAAACTGCCGCAGGTCCGTTTGGTACGACAGCACGGTATGCGGGCTGTAGCGTCGTTCGAACCGCAGAAAATCAAAAAATAATTCCATACTACCGGGTGCCGTACCGCTAAGGCCGGATACCCAATGTATGGAATTATCTTGGAAAGTACGAACGCGAAAAAACCGCCTGATTCGCTTCGAAAAGCAAATCAGGCGGTTAAATCGTAGCTAGCAGCTAACTGCTTCCTAGTAGTTGTCGGTGGCGTACATCGTCTGCTTGTACACAGCCTTTTCCTTCTGCTTACGCTTGGTAACCGAAGGCTTCTGGAAGAAGGTGCGACGACGCAGCTCTTTCAGAACGCCGGTGCGCTCAAACTTTTTCTTAAAACGCTTCAAGGCACGGTCAACAGACTCGTTATCCTTAATCTGGACGATGATCATATGCTCAGTTGGAATGAAAAACTTCTTCTTTAGGGGTCGCAAAGATAACAGGCTCTTTCTTACTGTGCAAGCCCTTGTCAAGTTGCTTTGATTACTTCAGCAAAGTACGGGCAATAACGAGCTTCTGAATCTCGGAAGTGCCCTCGCCAATGGTGCAGAGCTTAGCGTCGCGGTAGTATTTCTCGGCGGGGTAGTCTTTGGTATAGCCGTAGCCCCCAAAAATCTGTACGCCTTCGTTGGCGCAACGCACGCACACTTCCGAGGCGTAAAGCTTGGCCATTGCCGACTCCTGGTTCACGTTCAGGCCCCGGTCTTTCATATCGGCGGCGCGGTAGGTGAGCAGCGAAGCCGCCTCAATTTCGGTAGCCATGTCGGCCAGCTTGAAAGAAATACCCTGGAAGTTGGAAATCGGCTGGTTGAACTGGTGGCGCTCCTGTGAATACTGCAACGCCGCCTCGAAAGCCCCCTGCGCGATGCCCAATGACAAAGCCGCAATAGAAATCCGGCCGCCGTCAAGCACCTTCATCGACTGAATGAAGCCTTCGCCGACTTTGCCCAAAATGTTGGCTTTCGGTACGCGGCAGTCGGTGAAGATCAGCTCGGTGGTTTCGGAGGCGCGCATGCCCAGCTTGTCGGCTTTCAGGCCGTGGGTAAAGCCTTCGGTAGGTTTCTCGATAACGAAGGCCGTCATGCCGTGCGAGTCGCCGACTTCACCGGTGCGGGCAATAACGACGGCAATGCTGCTGCTTTTGCCGTGGGTAATGAAGTTTTTGGCGCCGTTCAGGATGTAGTCGTCGCCGTCTTCCACGGCTACGGTGCGCATGTTGCCGGCGTCCGAGCCGGTATTGGGCTCGGTGAGGCCCCAGGCGCCAATCCACTCGGCCGAGGCCAGCTTGGGCAGCCACTTGCGCTTCTGCTCTTCCGAGCCGAACTGCAGGATGTGGCCCGTGCAGAGCGAGTTATGAGCCGCCATGCTCAGGCCGATGCTGCCGTCAATCTTGGACAGCTCGGCAATGGCCGTCACGTATTCCACGTAGCCGAAGCCTGACCCGCCGTATTCCTGGGGAACGAGCACGCCCATCAGCCCCAACTCACCCAGCTTTTTAAAAATTTCGATGGGAAACTCCTGGCTTTCGTCCCACTTCATCATGTCGGGTTTGATGTGGGTTGCGCCAAAGTCGCGCACCATCTGGGCAATCATTGTTTGATTTTCGGTGGCTACAAGTTCCATGAAGAAAGCAGTTGGGTGGGAGAGGTAGGGAATAACCGGTGAGGCCCGGTTTTGGGTTTGCGAAAGTACGATTTTAGCCGCAGAGAAGCCAGCTAGTTTCCGGCCCGGCCCGGCCCGATTTTGAAAGGGCGTGCCAATTCGGTTACTTTGAAGGTTTTTTAGGAGGAAATGCACTTGCGTAAACAGGTCGTTCCCATTGCTTTCGAACTAGATTTTCGGCTTACCCAGCCTGCATGCAACAAACCGCTTTATCCCGCCTTTTGCGCCTCTGGCTGCTGTGCGCGCCCTTCGCCGTCCTGTTTTCGTCCTGCACCACTGGCAGGTACTACCGGCAAAACGTCATGTTCAGTACTCCTACCGGAGAAGGTGTTGATACAATGAAGCTGCGGACGCTGGTTGGCCGCACCACTCGCAACTACGTCATTCAGCCCAATGATTATCTGGATGTGCGAGTTTATACCAACAAAGGGGAGCGGATTCTGGATCCGAATGGTGAGCTGCAATTTGGCGCGCCCGGAGGAGGCATGAATACTACCAGCGGCAGCACCAGCCGGCTGGGCCAGACTTCGGGAGCCAATCGTAATGGGGGCGGAGCCAATCGGGGGGCGCAAACTGGGCAAGCTCCCGGCAACAGCGAGTTTCTGGTGCAGGCCAGCGGCTTTGTGAATCTGCCGATGGTAAACATGGTGAAGGTAAGCGGCCTGACCCTGCTCGAAGCCGACAGCCTGCTCAAAACCAAGTACGACGTGTTCTACAAGGACTCGTACGTGGCTACCCGGGTTACCAACAACAGAATTATCGTGTTGGGCGCACCCGGCGGGCAGGTTATTCCGATGTATAACGATAACATGAACTTGCTCGAAGTAATAGCCTCGGCAGGTGGTTTGGAGGGCAACAATGTTGGCGGTGGCGGTGGGGCCAATGGCATCGGTGGCGGTCGTTCTTATAACATCCGGCTGATTCGGGGTGATTTGCGTAATCCGCAGGTCCAGGTGATTGACTTGTCCACCATCGAGGGAATGCGCCGGGCTAACCTGCAGGTGGAGCCTAATGATGTGGTCTACATCGAATCGGTGCGCCGGCCCTTCTTTGCGGCACTTTCTGATGCAGGGTCAGTGTTTGGCCTGATTGGAGGCGTAGCAGGTCTGCTGACAACCTACATCTTGGTAAAAGATCTTATTAAATAGGTAGTAAGCAGTCGGGTCGGATGCGTAGAAGGCACCGGGTCCGATCAGGCGCTGATACTAACTTGTAACCACGGAATGGCAGTAAACGAAAACGCTGAGCTGGAAGAACTTATTCGCAGTGCTGGCGGCGCCGAACCTAATGCGGCGGAAGACGAAGATGGCGGTCTGGATATTGCCACTTTACTGCTGGTTGCCCGCCGGAGTCTGCTCTGGATTGTTCTGTTGATTGCCCTGGGCCTGTCGGCTTCCTGGCTGTTGCTGCGCTACACCAAACCGGTATACAAATCCACGTCGCTGCTCAAGATTGATGAGAAGACAGAAGCCGGCGCGCTTGGGCTCGACGGCCCGCTGGGCCAGGCTGTAGGAGCCAGCAGCCTCAATAAGCTGTCGGGCGAAGTGGAGCTGATCAAGTCCAATATTATCTATGAGCGGCTTAAAGATTCGCTGGAGCTCAACGTAAATTATTACGTGGAAGGCACCGTGCTCGAAACCGAGCTGTATGGCGTATCACCCTTCAAGGTAGACTATAAAATCAAGGATCCGGGGTTTTTCAACACCAAATTCACGCTCAATTTCACCGGACCGCAGCAGTTTCGTCTTTCCTACCTGAGTATGGGTCAGGAAAAAGCGGCCGAATACACGTTGGGGCAGCCAGTGGTGATGCCTGGCGCGGAGCTGGTAATAACGGCCACTCCCCAGCTGAACGACGAGAGCCGGGATAAAAACTACCATTTCATTATCAACGATGATGGAGCGGTAAACAACTACCTCAATACCAATCTGAGCGTTGATATCGTCAATCCGGACGCTAACACCATTCAGATTGCCTTCACGGACTTTAACCCGGCCAAAGCCCGGGATATTGTCAATAAGATTGATACTGTTTACCTGCAGGAAAAGCTCGCCAAGAAGCAGGAAGCCACGGCGCAAACGCTGCAGTTTTTGGACAAGACGCTGGCCGAAAACCAGGAGCGGCTGCAGGGAGCGGAAGAAAATCTGCAGGCTTTCGTGCGGCAAAACAAAACCTACGACGTCAAAGGCGAGGTAGCTGCTATTACCGAAAAGCTGGCGGAGCAGGAGAAAGAGCGTTTGGAGCTGATTGAGAAGGCCCAGCTGCTCGGTGAAATTACCGCCCTGGTGGAGCAAGGCCGCCTGACGCAGAGCGAGGACGCCACGTTGGCCCAAAGCATTCCGGGCATTGCTGAAATCGAGGATAGCCAGCTTACCCAGCAGCTGGAAGAGCTGAATAGCCTGCAATGGAACCTGAGCCGGCTGCTGCGCTCCTACAAAGAGACGACGGAAGCTGTGAAGCAGCAGCAAGCGGCGCTGAGCTACGTCAAGAACAACATCCGGCGCTTGTTGCAACAGCACCGGCAGCTGCTGGAAAAGCAGATTGCGGCCATGAACCGGCAGCGCGACCAGTTTAACGCCCAGCTGCAGACCTTGCCCCAGAAGGAAACCGAACTGGCTCGTCTGAAGCGCCCATTTGAGCTCTACGAGAAGTCTTACCTGATGCTGATGGACAAGAAAGTCGAGTTCAGCATCGCTAAAGCCGGTACCACGCCTGACTTCCAGATTTTGTCGCCGGCCAGCATGCCGGGCGCGCCCATCTCGCCGGTGCGGATGATGATTTATGCCGTTGGCCTAGCCGGTGGCATTGCGCTGGGCCTGGCTCTGGTGGCGGTGCGCTACTTTATGCACAACACCGTGAGCAACGTGCGCGAATTGGAACGCTCTACTTCCGCTTCGGTGCTGGGCGTAATTCCGACCTACGACAAGGAAAAAATGATGGTGTCGAAGCTGGTGGTGGACAAAAACCCCAAATCGGCTATTTCCGAGTCTATCCGCTCGATTCGAACCAACCTAGACTTTATCAGCTCGGCCAAGAAGAAGCGGCTGATTTCGGTAACGTCCACTATTTCCGGGGAAGGCAAAACCTTCGTGACGGTAAACCTGGGTGGTATTATTGCCCTTTCTGAGCAGCGCGTGGTCATTCTGGACCTGGATATGCGCAAGCCGAAGGTAAACCTGGCCTTCGGGGCCGAAAACGTGAAGGGTGTCAGCACCATCCTGATTGAAAAGCACACGATTCTGGAGTGCATTCAGCATACCAGCATCCCAACGCTGGACTTCATTTCGGCCGGCCCTACGCCGCCCAACCCCTCAGAACTGATTCTGAGCGCCAAGTTCGACGAGATGCTGGAAGAGCTCTACCAGCACTACGACGTGATTCTGATTGACACGCCGCCGGTAGGGCTGGTGACGGATGGTATCCTGATTATGCGCAAAGCCGATATTCCGATTTATATCGTGCGGGCCAATTACTCGAAGAAAACCTTCCTCAAGAATATCAACAAGCTGATTCGGGCCAACAACTTCACCCGCCTCTGCGCCATTCTGAACGACTCGACGGCCAGCGGTATGTACGGCTACGGGTATGGCTACGGCTACGGGTATGGCTACGGCTACGGCCAAGGCTATTACGAAGACACCAAGCCAGCCCTCGGTATGTTCTCCCGTTTGCGCAAGCGCTTCTCCTAACGCCGGCTTACTTCCTTCGCATGGCGTCTTTCTTCGACCGGTTTTTTGGCAGCTCTTCGGCCCCGGCTACTCCTGTGGCCGCCCTGGCCGGGCTCGAAGTAGATATGCACTCCCACCTGCTGCCCGGCCTCGATGATGGTGCCGATACGGTGGCCGAGTCGGTGGAGCTGCTGCGGGCCCTGCGCGCCCTGGGCTACCGCAAGCTCATTATGACGCCCCATATCATGGGCGACTTCTACAAAAACACCCCGGCCGGGGTGCGGGCGGCGCTTAAGCTGCTGCAGGATGCGGCTACGGCCGCCGGAATTACGGATGTGGCACTGGAGTGCGCGGCCGAGTATTACCTCGACGAGTGGCTGCAGCAGAAGATTGACGGCCCCGAGCCGCTGCTCAGCTTCGGCGGCGACAAAAAGTACGTGCTCTTCGAAACCTCCTACATCAACGAGCCTTTCAACTTCGAGGAAACGGTCTTCAACCTGAAGTCGGCGGGCTACCAGCCGGTGCTGGCCCACCCGGAGCGCTACACGTACTTCTACGGTCGTTTCCCGGCTCTCGAAAAAGTGCGCGAAAACGGGGTATTGCTGCAGGTAAACCTGAATTCTCTGGCCGGCTACTACTCGTCGGGAGCCAAGCGCGTGGCCGAAAAGCTCATCGACGCCGGCATGGTGGATATGCTCGGTACCGATGCCCACAACCTGAAGCACACCGATACGCTGCTGCAGAAAGTAGTGCCCAGCCCTTACCTGAAAAAGGTGCTGACGCAGCCCCTGCTCAATAATTCCTTGTAACCCAAGCGGCGAATTCCGTTGTTGAGGACCATTGTCTGAACTGATTCCGGGAATATGATTTTCGTCACTGGTGGCAGCGGCCTGATTGGCAGCTTTCTGATTCCGGCACTGCTGGCGCAGGGGCACAAGGTGCGGGCATTGTACCGCCAGCACATTCCTTCCGTTTCCAATGCTGAAGCAGTGGAATGGGTAGAAGGGGACGTGCTCGATGCCTTGGCCATCCGTCGGGCACTGGAAGGCGTGACCCACGTATTCCACTGCGCTGGCCTAGTGTCGTACGCGCCCCAGGATGAGGCGGCCCTGCAGCAGATCAACGTGGAAGGCACGGCCAACATAGTCGATGCCTGCCTCGACCGGCCGGGTATCCGGCTTTGTCACGTGTCGTCGGTGGCGGCGCTGGGCGGAGGAGCTGCGGCGGCCGAGCAGCACCCCGGCACCACCCAACTACTGACCGAGGACGCCAAATGGGACTTGGGCGCGGCCCACGCAGCTTACGCGGCCTCCAAGTACCTGGGCGAGCTGGAAGTGTGGCGCGGCGTGGCTGAAGGTCTGCAGGCCGTGATGGTAAACCCTTCGGTAGTGCTGGGCCCGGCCGACTGGGAGCGGAGCAGCACGCGGCTGTTTCGGTATGCCTACAACCAGCACGCCTTTTATACGCCCGGGAATATTAATTTTGTGGACGTGCGCGACGTGGTAGCTGCCATGCTGCGCCTGACGCTGGAGACCAGCATTGCCGGGGAGCGGTTTATTCTGAGTGCCGGGGCCGTGCCGCTGCACGACTTTCTAACCCAGGCCGCCGCCTGCTTTGGCCGCAAAGCCCCCCGCATTGCCGTGCCCGACTGGGCGGCCGAAGTAATCTGGCGGGCCGAATACGCCCGCTCGGTGCTCACCGGGGCCCGGCCCCTGATTACGAAGGATACGGCCCGGGCCGGCCGCAAGCCGGTGGTGTACCAGAGCCAAAAGGTGCAGCAGGCTACGGGACTGGCGTTCCGGCCCCTGAGTGAAACGATTCAGTGGTGCTGCCAGGGCCTGCAGCCGAACTCCCTTGGGTCCGGTGTGGTTGTTGTATATTAGGCTGATGGGCCGCCGCGAGGAGCGGTCTGAAAAAATAATCGTGGAGTCTGCCTTTCTGGCATTTTTTACGTTGCTTGTAGTAGAATGAGAATGAACGAGAATTTTGAGGACCAGGAGCAAGTGCTGGACACCGTACGCCGGTTTGAGCGGATGGTAGCCGACAACGAGCCCGTGTTTTTTGACCTGGCCGATTTTGAGAGTATTATCGACCACTATACTTCCACTACGCACTACGATAAGGCCTTACAGGCGTGTGAGGCAGCTATTGCCCAGTACCCTTTCTCTACCGAGCTGCTGATTGACCGCGCCCAGGTGCTGGCCATGAAGGGTGAATACCTGCCGGCTGCCGAGCAGATTGAAGCCGTAGCCCAGTTGGACCCTACCAACCCTGATGTGGCCGTGACGCGCGGCATTATTGCCACCCAGAAGGGCGACTTTGCCCAGGCCGTCGACTTCTTCCGCGACGCTTCCGAGCGGGCCCCCGACCGGGATGATATCTATTTCAACCTGGGCCTGGCCTACCAGAGCTGGCAGAAATTCAAAAGTGCGGCCAAGTACTATAAGATGAGCCTGCGCCTAAACCCCGACAACGATATTGCGGTGCAGGAGCTGCTCTATTGCCTCGAAATTTCGGAGCGGCTGGAGAAGAACCTGGAGTTTTTCCGCCGCTTTACCGACGAAGACCCATATTCGGCTATTGCCTGGTACAACCTGGGGCAGGCCTATTTCCGGTCCGGCGCTTTCGACGAGGCCGTGGCCGCCTTTGAGTACGCCATCCTGATTGATGGCAAATTCTACGATGCCCACGGCTTTCTGGCCAGCACCTACGTGGGCCAGGAAAAGTACCGCGAGGCTATTGCTGAGTTTCACCTCAGCTACGAGAAAGACGAGCCTACGCCCGAGGCGCTCTGCAACATCGGGGAGTGCCACGAGAAGCTGGGCGAATGGGACCTGGCCCGCCGCAACTACCAGCACGCCATCGACCTGGATCAGACGATGGACGAGGCTTGGTTTGGTATCGGTATCGTGCTCAACGCGCAGGAACGATGGTTTGAAGCCATCCACTTCTTCCGCAAGGCCGTGGCTTTGTACGAAGACAGCGTGGAATACTGGCTGGCCCTGGCTGCTGCCGAATACCAAATAGGAGCGGTAGTAAGTGCCCTGGAATGCTACGACAAAGCCACTCAGGTAGCGCCCGACAGTAAGGATGCCTGGCTGAACTGGAGCATCATTCTCTACGAGCAGGGCAACTTTGACGGGGCCATCGACCTGATGCGCAACGCGGTGGAAATTCAGCCCGCCGAGGCTGAACTGCATTACCGGCTGTGTGCTTACCTGCTGGCCGCCGGCCGCTACCGCGAGGCCTATGAAAACCTGGAAAACGCGCTGGTACTGGATTTCGACAAGCACCGGCTGCTGTTTGAGTACTTCCCCGAACTAGAGTCGCAGCGGGCCCTGGCCCGCCTGATTGACCAGTACCGGAAGTAACAAGCCCATACCGGCCTTTCGGGGTTCTGAATATTGTCCGTTATTCTGACGCCTTGCGTCGGGGCACCGAGCAATATTCAGAACCCCGATTTCATTTCCGGCCATTATAGAATTCGGGCGTACTTTTGCCCCGGTGCTCAGCGGACTATCGGTATCTGCAGGCCGCCAGGCGCCCAAGAACCTTGCATTCTAAACAAGATCCAACGAATGAATTACAGCCTCAACAACCTCCCCGAACGCACCAGCAAGCCGCGCGAACAAGGCTACACGATGGTAATGGACAAGGGCCTGAGCATCCGGGAAGTAGAAAACTTTCTGGAAGTAGGTGCCGAGTATACCGATATCGTCAAGCTGGGCTGGGCCACTTCCTACGTTGTACCCAATCTGAAAAAGAAGCTGGAAGTGTACAAGGAAGCCGGTATTCCGGTGTATTTCGGCGGTACGCTGTTTGAAGCCTTTATCATCCGCAACCAGTTCGACGACTACCGCCGCCTGCTCGCCGATTTCGGCATGGAGTACGCCGAGGTGTCCGACGGCTCGATTGACCTGAAGCACGACCGGAAGCTGGAATACATTCGCACCCTGGCCCAGGAGGTGAAGGTGCTGAGCGAAGTAGGCTCGAAGGATGCGGAAAAGATTATTCCGCCCTACAAGTGGATTTCGCAGATGAAAACCGAGCTCGAAGCCGGAGCCATCAAGGTAATCGGGGAGGCCCGCGAGGCTGGCAACGTGGGCTTGTTCCGCAGTACTGGTGAAGTTCGCTCAGGCCTGGTGGAGGAAATTCTAACCCAAATTCCGTTCGAGAAAATCCTGTGGGAAGCCCCGCAGAAAGCTCAGCAAGTGTGGTTTATTAAGCTGCTCGGGGCCAACGTGAACCTGGGCAACATTGCGCCCAACGAAGTGGTGTCACTTGAAACTATCCGTCTGGGTTTGCGCGGCGACACGTTCACGCAGTTCCTGGACATGGAGGCCGTCGACGACGACTTCAAGCCCGAGAAGCCGAGCGGCAAGCCCGGCACGTCGATGCCCCGCGGGTAAGGACCGAAGGCTACCACCGGCTACAGCCCGGCGCTACGAGTAGCGCCGGGCTTTCTTTTTGAGCCTGGGGCAGCTCCCTGTGACAACCGGATTTTATCCACTAGTTTCGGCTTTCTTCGGCCCTTCATTCCCTCCTGATTTGCTACAAAAACTACTTCTGACTGTTGCGCTGCTTGCCTTTGGTGGCGCGGCGCAGGCCCAGCAAGCCTCGCCTGCTGCGTGCCGTACCGTGCGCACGGGCCATTTTCGGGTGCCGAGCGATGATAAAGTATCCCAGGATTCCTTTGTGGAGCGTGGCCCCGATTCCCAGATTGAAACCGCCGAAGCGGGCAAGCTCAAGCTGCTGTACTCAGTAAAATGGCTGGACGACTGCACTTATGAGCTGCGGTTCGTGAAAACTCTGAAAGGTAGCCGCGAATATGAGCTGCCCCCCGATGCCGTGCTGACCGTGCATATTCTGGAAGTGACCGACAAAGCCTACACCTCCTCCGTTACATCCTCTTTCAGCGACATGAAGCTTGACCTGAAGATGGATATTCTGCCCGGTAAGCCCATTGCTACTCCAAGCCGCTAAGAGACAAAACGAGCAATTTGCGCAGCATCCGCACAACAAACTTGTCTGGATGAAGTAGGAAAGAACCGGCCCGACTGAGCAGTACGCCAGCGGAGCCGGTTTTTTGTTGTTCTTATTTCCTTGAGCCGTAATGAGCAAGTATATTTCCCCATTATCACTGCTGGCACTGCTGGTAGCCTGCGGCGGTCCGTCGAAACAGGAAAAAGCCCAAGCCCAGGCCGATACGCCCGCCGATACCGTAGCCACGGCCGCCGCTCCCGTCGATTTGCCCGCGCCCTACGCCACCAAGTCGGTGACGAAGCGCAGCAAGGTCATTGGCTGGCCGGCGGGCCGCACGCCCACGGTGCCGGCCGGCTTTACTATCAGCCAGTATGCGGCCAATTTTAATAGTCCGCGCTGGATATACGTGACGCCCAATGGCGACGTGCTGGTAGCCGAGTCTAACACGGTGCCAACCGATACTAAGAAGAAAATTGCCGCCGCTCTGGACCTCGACCCGTCCAAATCGTTGAAGCCAACCAGCGCCAACCGCATTACGCTGCTCCGCGACACCAACCAGGATGGCAAGCCCGACGTGCGCGAAACCTTCCTCAGCGGCCTCAACCAGCCGCTGGGTATGCTGGTGCTAGGTAACTACTTCTACGTGGCCAACACCGACGGTGTGCTGCGCTACGCCTACACGCCGGGCCAGACGAAAATCACCGGCCCCGGCCAGAAAATACTAGATTTGCCCGCCGGTGGCTACAACAACCACTGGACCCGCAATCTGCTGGCGTCGGCTGACGGCGCCAAAATCTATATTTCCGTGGGCTCGGGCTCTAATGTGGGCGAAAACGGCATGGATAAAGAAGTGCGCCGGGCTAACGTGCTGGAAATTAATCCTGACGGCACCGGCGAGAAAATATACGCTGCCGGCTTGCGCAACCCCGTGGGCATGGCCTGGGCGCCCGGCACCAACACGCTCTGGACGGCTGTGAACGAGCGCGACGAGCTGGGCGACGAGTTAGTGCCCGACTACCTGACCAGCGTGCAGCCCGGCGCGTTCTACGGCTGGCCCTACGCTTACTTCGGCACCCACGAAGACCCGCGCCGCAAGGGCGAAGCGCCTGATCTGGTAAAGAAAACCGTAGTGCCGGATGTGGCGCTGGGCCCCCACACGGCCTCGCTGGGCCTGGCCTTCTACGACCAGCAGCGCTTCCCGGCGCGGTACCGCAGCGGGGCCTTCATCGGGCAGCACGGCTCCTGGAATCGGTCGAGCTTCTCGGGGTATAAGGTCGTGTTCGTGCCTTTTGCGAAGGGAAAGCCGGCTGGAAAAATGGAAGACTTCGTCACGGGCTTTGTTGCCGATGAAGCCACGAAAGAGGTGTATGGCCGGCCTGTGGGCGTTACCGTGTTGCCCGATGGCGCTATGCTGGTGGCTGATGATGCTGGCAACACCGTGTGGCGGGTAAGCGCGACGGGAACCGGCAGCTAGCGTAAGTGCATAGAAATAAGCGGGAGAAAAAGTTGGATATAATATCACAATGATTATATTTGATTGAACTAAACAAAGCGCATGGCTGGCCGCAGTGCTAATGCCTTTGTTTGAACTCAATCCTGTGTAGTCATTTATCCAACCCTGCTTCCTATGCACACACTCGCACGCCCCGCACTGCCAGAGCAGACTCGTAATCTGGCCAAATCGTTGATGAACCGGTATCTGCGCGACGTGATTGTGCGCAACTGGGAACAGGACGGCCGCCCGCTGCCGCCGCCTCACCAGGTGAAGCAAACAGTTATTGCCGAGTACCAGCGCCGCTTCAACTGCCCGATTCTGGTGGAAACCGGCACTTTCCGCGGCGACATGATTGAGGCCCAGCTGAAGAACTTCGACCGGCTGATTTCCATTGAGCTAAGCCAAGAGCTGTATGAAAAGGCTTGCTACCGGTTCCGCAAGTCGCCCCAGGTTACCATTTATCAGGGCGACAGTGGAGCCGTGCTGCCCCGCATCATGCGGGTGCTCGACCGGCCGGCCGTGTTCTGGCTCGATGGGCACTACTCGGCCGGCGACACGGCCCAGGGCAGCAAAGAGTGCCCGATTTATGAGGAGCTGGAGGCCATCTTCGCCCAGGGCCCGCGCTTTGCTCACGTACTGCTGATTGATGATGCCCGCTGCTTCGTGGGTCAGGGCGACTACCCGACCATTGCCGCCCTCACCGAGTTCATTCAGGCCCACGACCCACGCTACCTCGTGGAAGTGCAGGACGATATCATCCGGGCCGTGGTGAAGGGCCGGTAGCACTGCCGCCTACGCCAAGGCTCTTGGCGGGAATAAATCAACTCAAATTACCCTGACAGGCTGCCACTTTCCCGGCAGCCTGTTTTCTTTGTGGGATATTTGCCGGCTACAGTCCAGTCATTTCTCTCACCTACCTTCCTCAATGGAGCTGATTAAGCATTTTCTCGACATTATCCTGCACCTCGACGTGCATCTTAAGCTGCTCGTGGGTGAGTATGGCAACCTGATTTACCTGATCCTGTTCCTGATCATCTTCACCGAAACCGGCGTAATTGTGCTGCCCTTCCTGCCCGGCGACTCGCTGCTGTTTGTGGCCGGCACCCTGGCCGCCCAGCCCGTAGCCGCCGGCTCGCCCGATACGCTGCTCAACATCGTTTACTTGATTCCACTGCTGATTGCGGCGGCTTTTCTGGGCGACAACCTCAACTACTTCGTGGGCGACTACCTGGGGCCGCGCGTGTTCCGGGAAGATTTCCGGTTTCTGAAGCGTAAGTACCTGGAGCAAACCCAGGCCTTTTACGCCAAACACGGCGGCAAAACCATCATCATGGCCCGCTTTATTCCCATTGTGCGCACGTTTGCGCCGTTCGTGGCGGGCGTGGGCACCATGAAATACAGCTTCTTCATTGGCTACAGCATTGCTGGGGCGCTGCTCTGGGTGTTTTCGCTCACGCTGGCGGGCTTCTTTCTGGGCAACATTCCGTGGGTGCAGCACAACTTCACGTACGTGATTTACGGCATCATCCTGTTCTCAATTCTGCCCCCGGCTTTTCAATTCCTGAAGGAGAAGCTAAGCGGCAATTCGGCTGCGGCATAAGCTGGTAGTTGCATTTATTTTTTCAAAAACCGCCCCGATGCTCAGGCTTTGGGGCGGTTTTTTTGTTTTTTCGGGACGCTATTCCTTGTCATTCTTATGCGGCAGTTTGGACTTATCGGGCTGAAGCTCGAACACTCTTTCTCTCAGGCCTACTTCACCCAGAAATTTGAAACGCTGGGGCTCGACGACTGCACCTACAGCCTGTTTGAGCTGCCCAGCATCCGGGAGCTGACCGCGCTGATGGAGAGTACTCCGGAACTGCGCGGGCTCAACGTCACGATTCCGTTCAAGGAGCAGGTGTGGCCTTATCTGGATGAAGTAGCGCCGTCGGCCGCCCGTATTGGGGCCGTCAACGTCATCGAGTTTACGGCCGACAACCGCCGCGTGGGCCACAACACCGACTACATCGGCTTCCGGGAGTCGCTGCGGCGGTTTTATCCGCTGCGCGGCGCCGAGGCCGGAGCCCTGGTGCTGGGTACGGGCGGCTCGTCGAAGGCGGTGGAAGCGGCCCTACGCGAGCTGGGTATCCGCTACTGGCTGGTGTCGCGCAACCCAATGGGCCACGGCCTCACCTACGACGACCTGACGCCGGCCATCATGTCGGCTCATTCCCTGATTATCAATACCACACCGCTGGGCACCTTCCCAAATATGGACGAGTGCCCCCCAATTCCGTACCAGCACCTCTCAGCCCAGCACTATCTCTACGACTTGATTTATAACCCGAGCGAGACCTTGTTCATGGCCAAAGGCCTGGAGCAGGGCGCACAAGCCAAAAACGGCTTCGAAATGCTCGGCCTCCAAGCAGAAGCCTCCTGGGAAATCTGGAACCGGAGGTAATGTGGGTTAATGTGCTAAAATTAATGTGGTTGAATGTGAGCAATGTGAGCAATGTGTCATTGCGAGCTGGCGAAGCAATCCGTCCTCTGCGCAGGTAGTCATGCCCTTTGACCAGAAAGCCCTTTTCCGTTGCTACGGAAAAGGGCTTTTCAGTTAAGAATACTTAGCACATTTCAGAGGACGGATGGCTTCGTCGTGCCTCCTCGCAAGGACACATTCCTCACATTCAACCACATTAATTTTAACACATCAGCACATTAAGCATTAGCGCATTAAAAACTACTGCTGCCCCTGGTTACTCTCACCTTGCTTAGTGTCGTCGTTCTGAATGCCTCGGCGGCGCTTCGGGGGCTGGGTCGAGACTTTGCCAAAGCGGTAGTTGAAGGCCAGGCGCACGCCGCGCATGTAGATGTAGTTGTTGGTTTCCTGACGGAACTGGTCGGTATCGAGCGTAGAGCTCAGATTGCGGGTGGCTTGCAGGAAGTTGTCAGCATTCAGGGTCAGATCGGCTTTGTCCTTGAGCAGGTTTTTGCGCAGCCCCACCGAATAGAACGTCCAGGCGGCCTGCTGGCCCTGCAGCTGGATGCGGGGCGAATTCAGGCCGCCGAAGAACTGCAGGCTCAGGCCTTTTTCAAATTTGTAGCCCGAGTTCAGGTTCAGGCTGTACATCAGCCCCGAGTTGCTGAGCTCCAGAGAGGGGCTTTTCAACGACACATAGTACACGTTGACGGTGCCACTCACGTCCCACTTCGGCACGGGCTTCACCGAGCCGAAGATGCTCGTGCCATAGGTGGCGTTGCGCCCGATGTTGAGGAAAGTTTGTTTGTTCACGCCGTTGACCACCTCCCGGTAGGTTTCAATGGCGTTGCCGGTGCGGCGGGCGTAGGCCGAAATGTTCAGCACTGAGCCCTTGATGAAGGTGGTAAAGTTCAGCTCGTAGCTGTCCGTCAGCTCGGGCTCCAAGTCGGGGTTGCCCCGGCTGGTGTTGAGCGAGTCAGTAGCGTTGAGGAATGGGTTCAGGTAGAAAATCTGGGGGCGCTGAATGCGGCGGGAGTAAGCCGCCCGCAGCGACTGGCCGGGCTTCTTGGGGTTGCCGGGCTGGTAGCTCACGCTCAGGTTGGGCAGCAGGTTGATATAGTCCTGCGCCACGCCCCGTTCATCGCCCTGCTGAAAGCTGCCGTCAATGTTGGTCCTCTCGACGCGGGCTCCCAGCTTGGTGCTTACCTTTTTGCTGATATTGAAACCATAGGAGCCGTAGGCCGCCAGCACGTCCTGGTCGTAGCGAAAGGCATTGGAGCGGGCCGCGTTGTACGTCAGTATGCTTTGGCCGGTCGGGTCGGTCTGGATGGTATAGTTGCTGCTTACGCGGCGTAGAATGGCCTTGGCTCCGGTTTCGAGGGTCGTGGTTTCCGAAAATGGATGCACGTAATCGGTCTGCAGCGTGGTTTCGAGGTTGCGGGCCAGGTTAAGGCTTTCCTCCCGGTAGTCACGCTCGGCGGCCGGACCCACACCGTCGCCGGGGTATTGGTCGAGGCTGTAGTTCTGGTTGTTGCGGTTGCGCGTATGCTGGCCCAGCACGCTCCACTCGCGGCGCTTCTGGGCAAAGGTGCGGGTATAGCTGCCACTCACGTCGTAGCTCTGGGTGCGGAATCGGCGCTCCGAGTCGCGGGTAAAGTCCCGGGCCGGGGTTAGCGGAAAAAGACTGTTGTAGTGGATGTTGTTGTAGAGCTCATTGTCGCCGCTGTTGCGAAACATGCTGCCCTGCACGCTCAGCGTGAGGCTGTGGTATTGGGCAGGGTCGTAGTCGAGGCCGAGGCGCCCGAAGCCGCCGCCGCCGAGGGTGTTGCCGCTGCCACGCTGCTCCAGGGAAAGGGCGTCGCTGCCATTGGCATTTTTCGTGAAGCGCTGCAGGTCGTTGCGGTTGGGGCTGTAGAAAGCAAAGCCGCTGGCCGAGCTGGTCAGCCCGATTTTGCCTTTGCGGTAGTTCAGCGCGGCATTGCCGTTGGAGCTGCGCGTACCGGCGGCCAGGCCCACGCTGCCGTTGGTGCCTTGCAGGTTGTTTTTCTTCAGAATGATGTTGATGATACCACCCGAGCCTTCGGCGTCGTACTTGGCCGAGGGCGAGGTAATAACTTCCACACTCTTGATCTGGTCGGCCGGAATTTGCTTCATGGCATCGGCCACCGAGCTGGCCACGATGCCCGAGGGCTTATTGTTGATGAGTACCCGCACGTTGCTGGTGCCGCGCAGCTCCACGTTGCCATCGGGGTCCACGTTTACCAGCGGCACTTTACGCAGCACATCAGCCGCCGTACCGCCCGAGTTGGTGATGTCCTTTTCGGCGTTGTAAACGATACGGTCAGGCTTGGTTTCGATGACGTCCCGCTCCCCGGTTACGGTTACTTCCCCCAACTTCTGGGCCGTCGAGGCTAGCGGCAGCGTGCCCAGGTCGGTGGGCCCGTCGGTGATGGTCACGGTTTCGGTGCGGGCCGTGTAGCCAATAAAGCTGATCTGGAGCCGATAGGTACCCGCCGCTAGGCTTTTGAGCACAAACCGGCCTTTCTCGTCGCACACGGTACCGTCGATGGGGGTAGTGCCAGTGGCGGGCAGCAGGGCTACGGTGGCAAACTCCACCGGCTTTTTGGTAGCGGCATCGAGTACGGTACCGGTCAGGCGGCCGGTGCCTTTGGGCGCGGCCGGCATAGCCAGTGGCTTGGGTACCGCCGAGATGCCGGTGGACGGCTGTGCGGCCGGGGGCGTAGTTTGAGCCCAGGCTGGCGCATTCAGCAAACCCGTGACCAAAAGGGGTATATATCGTTTCATATCAGCAAAAGGGAAAAACAGAGAATAGCCCAGGCCGCAGCCGGTTAGCAGCAATGGTAGGTGGTAAGGTAGATGCCGCCTTCAGGGTCGACTAACCAGTGGGGGAGGTTGCACTGCGCCGGGCAATAGCAGGTAAATTCGGCAGTATATGAATCGTGGTAGCGGCCCGGACATTACAGCCGGGCCGTAATTTATTTGGTGGCGGCCAACTCTTAAGCAAACCTACTCAGCGCCTTGCACTTTAACCAACTTATTTTGTGGCTCTGGCAAAGGCCGGCCCACCTTGTCGGGGAGTAGTAGCACCGCAGCGGGCAAAAAAAAGCAGCCACCTCATACTAGAAGTGACTGCCGAGTTGCAGTAAGTGCGCAGGGAAATATCTGCCCAATGTAGCAATATCTTTCTAATGAGCCCAGCCGTGGAAGCCCTTGCGCGGAGTAGTGCAAGGCTTTTGAATTTGCCACTTGCTCTGGAATTAGCGAATTGAATATCAGGCTATTCAAAAAGATTTATGGATTTTTGCTCCGGCTATGCAACCGGTGCCGACAATGGCGGCTCTTCCAGATACAACACCACATTTAGGGTAGTGTCACCTTTCAGATTCTATCGGCTCATTATGGCAATATTGGTTACTTACATCTGCTGGTCTGGCCCCTCGCGGAATAGGCTGGTGCTTAACGTAGGCTCGGGGAGCCAGCTGCGCTGATGGGAGCATTGTCGTCTGCTTTTGGAACCGTGAGCGGGCTACGCAGCCTGCTTCCGGAAGGGGCTTCGGCCTCCAAGCCGGCTGCTGCGCCGGTGCCTGTGCGCCACCTCACCCCGCCTTCCTCCATGACCGAGGCCGAGATAATAGATGGCTGCCTGGCCGGTAGTCGACTCATGCAAAAGCACCTCTACGAGCGGTTTGCGGGTAAAATGATGGCCGTATGCCTACGCTATGCCCAAACAACCTTCGAAGCCGAAGACGTGCTGCAGGAAGGCTTTATAACCGTATTCAACAACCTGCGTAATTTCCGCCGCGAGTGCCCGCTGGAGTTCTGGATTCGCCGCATCATGGTGAATGCTGCCCTGCGCCAGCACCGCCGCAACGCCCCGTTGGTAGCCGTGAGCGAGGGTGAGTACCCCGAGGAGCTGGCTGGTGAGGAGTTTACCCTCTCCAACTACGCTTTCGAAGAAATGCTGGCCATGGTGCAGGAGCTGGCACCCCGCTACCGGATGGTGTTCAACCTGTTTGCCATCGAAGGCTACGGCCACAAGGAAATCGGAGAATTAATGGGCATCTCCGAAGGCACCAGTAAATCACAGTACGCCCGGGCCCGGGCCATTTTGAAGACCAAACTAGAGCGCCTCGACGCGTATCGTTCCAATGGTACCTACCGCAAATAATAATACGCCTACGCCGGAGCCTACCGGCGACTTGGAGCAGCTGTTTCGGCAGAAGCTGGGCGAAGCTGAGGTAGCGCCGCGCATGCATCTGTGGGAGCAGATTGACCACGAGCTGCTGGTGCAGCAAAACGAAACCTACCGCCGCCGGCTGGTGTGGCACCGCTGGGTAGCGGCAGCCTGCATTCTGCTGTTTCTGGGTGCCGGCAGCTGGTTTACGGTGCAGCGCACCGGCCTCACCGGTGCCTCAGCCCCGTTAGCTGGCCGTACTACCACGGCCGGCCAGACCCAGACCACCGGTAGTGGCAACGCTGCTGGAGTTGGCCTAGCGGCTGCTGGCCTTACGGCGGAATCTTTTGAAGGCCAGCCCGGCGCAACGGCCAGCACTAGCAATGAATTTGTAGCCGCCGCAGCAACGGCCACTGAAGCCGATGCCTTGGCAAATAATTTGGCTGCTGCCACTCACAGTTCGGCCCGTTTGGCTTCACTGAATGGAGTTGCACCGTCGGTGGCGGAAGCAACAGCTGTTTCGGCCGGCGCCGGCAGCTTCTTTACCAGTAGCCAAGTCCAGGCCGGCCGTGCTAGCTCGTCGTCGGTGGCGTATGGTACGGCTGCCACTGGCAGCACCGGCTCGCTGTTTGACTTGGTTATGAATGCGGGCAACAGTTCGTATGCTGCTTCTGCCACGGGCAAGACCTCGGCTGCCAGCTGGCTGACGGCCTTGAGCAGCCACCCCGTTTCGTTGCCTGGCTTGCTCCACATTGGCCGTCCCGATACGCTAAAAGCTGCGTTGCCCAGCGCCCCGGCTATGTCGCTGGCCCAGGCGGCTCCAAAGGCTTCGGAGGAAAAAGAGCGCGAAACCATAGCTCCCCGGCCCCGCAAATGGCGCCTAATGGGCTCCTACGCGGCTTCGGCTTACAACCCGAACATGGCTTTTGCCTCGGCTGCCGGAGCCACTGCTGCCGCGCCAAGTGTTTCTAACGGCTTCAGCGCTTCCCGCAATACAACGAATACTTACGATCTGGCCGCTCGGGAATACCGGCAGAACCTGCGCCCCGGCTTTGCCCAGCGTGTGGCCCTTACGGTAAGCTACGTGGCTACCAAGCACTGGACGATAAGCGCCGGACTGCAGGCTGCTGAGCAGCAGGCTACTTCCCAAACGTCTTATTCCTTTTTGGATGGCAAGCTGCCTTTGCAATCGGCTATAAGTAGTGCCGATAAAAACAACTCGTTGACGCCTCCGCGTCCTGCCCAACTGCGCACGGCCCAATACCGCTACCGCACGGCCGGCGTGCCGGTGAGTGTGCGCTACGGCTCGTCGCGCAATGGGGTGTCGCTCTACGCCAAAGTAGGCGCGGCCGTCAACGTGCTCTTCAACAGTCAGTCGGAGTTGGTGGGCGTACCGGAAGCTACTACTACCTACTCGCTCAGCTCTGTAGGCTCGCCCTACCGCAAGGTGCAGGGCTCGGTAAATGGTGGCGCGGGAGTGCGCTATAAGCCGGCCTCCGCGCAGTGGAGCCTGGCGGTGGGGCCCACGGCCGAAGCTGGCCTTTCGACCCTGAATGCCAACGCCGCTCAGTCGTCGTACCAGGCCCGGCCCTACGCCATCGGCATGGAAGCCAGTGTGGAGTTTGGCGGCAGCCGTGCGGCTACCGTTTTGCATTAATTTCTGAGCCGGGAAAAGCCTGGCTGCTTCACCTTAAAACAATGTGTATGCTATGAAAACGCTACTCGTACTCGTGGGTTTCTGGGGCTGCCTGGGCATGGTGCAGTGCCAAAAGGATTCGGTAAGCCCCGATAAGCAAGCCGACTGTGACCTGCCGCTGGCTTGCTCCGACACCCGCGCCCAGCCGCTGATTGATGAGTTGCTACGCACGCCTAAGGCCAACCCAGCCGGCGAGGTGTGGCTCTATACCTGGCAGGGCCAGCCGGCATATCTGGTCAAGTCCTTCCGGCCCGATGATTTTGTTAAAGTGTATAATCTGAATAACAATCAGCTGCGCTACGTGGGCGCACCCAGCGGTGGTATTTCGGGCAAAGGTGACGGCAAGTGCCCATCCTTTACGTCGGAGGCTACCGGGGGCTGCCTGCTGTGGCGCGACCCGCGCTAAGCTTATCCGTTATGCAAGCAAAAAACCTGTTCGATTCGTCCGGACAGGTTTTTTCGTTTCCGAAGAAACCTACCTTGCAGCAATGGAGTTATCCTAGGCTGTCTTAGCTGCCACATTTTTGCCTGAATGGACTATCAACTAACCTCCGAATTCAAACCCACCGGCGACCAGCCCAAGGCCATTGCCCAGCTCGTAGCGGGCGTCGAAAGCGGTGAGCCGGCCCAGGTGCTGCTGGGTGCCACGGGTACCGGCAAAACCTTTACGGTGGCCAACGTGGTGGCCCAAACCGGCCGGCCCACGCTGGTACTCTGCCACAACAAAACCCTGGCCGCCCAGCTCTACGGCGAGTTTAAGTCGTTTTTTCCCAACAATGCCGTCGAGTACTACATCAGCTACTACGACTACTACCAGCCCGAGGCCTACATTGCCAGCACCGACGTCTTCATCGAGAAGGACTTGGCCATCAACGAGGAAATCGAGAAGTTGCGGCTGCACTGCACGGCTACACTGCTCTCGGGCCGCCGCGACATTATTGTGGTGGCGTCCGTGTCGTGCATCTATGGCATCGGCAACCCCGAGGAGTTCAGCAAAAACGTCATTTACCTGGCGCCCGGCCTGAAATATTCGCGCAACAACCTGCTCTACCAGTTCGTGCAGATTCTGTACTCGCGTACCGAGGTGGAATTTACGCGCGGCTCGTTCCGGGTGAAGGGCGACACCGTGGACATCTTCCCGGCCTACGCCGACTTTGCCTACCGCATCTTCTTCTTCGGCGAGGAAATCGAGGCCATCCAGAAAATTGACCCGGTGAGCGGCAAAAAGCTCAGCGACGAGGACAGCATGACGCTCTACCCGGCCAACCTCTTCGTAACGGGCAAAGACACGCTCAACCAGGCCATCAAGGAAATTCAGTTCGATGTGGTGCAGCAGCACGCTTACTTCGAGAAGGAAGGCCGCGACTCGGAAGCCAAGCGCATCATGGAGCGCACTGAGTTTGACCTGGAAATGATTCGGGAGCTGGGCTACTGCTCGGGCATCGAGAACTACTCGCGCTACTTCGACGGCCGCCAGCCCGGCTCCCGACCCTTCTGTCTGCTCGACTACTTCCCCGACGATTACCTACTCGTTATCGACGAAAGCCACGCCACCATTCCGCAGGTGCGGGCCATGTGGGGCGGCGACCGGAGCCGCAAAACAGCCCTCGTAGAGTACGGCTTTCGCCTGCCGAGCGCCATGGACAACCGCCCGCTCACCTTCAACGAGTTTGAGAGTATGTACCGGCAGGCCATCTACGTGTCGGCCACGCCATCGGACTACGAACTGGCTCAGGCCAACGGCGTTATCATCGAGCAGATTATCCGGCCCACCGGCCTGCTCGACCCCGAAATTGACGTGCGGCCCAGCGTGAATCAGATTGACGATTTGCTGGACGAGGTGGACAACCGGGTGAAAATGGGTGACCGGGTGCTCGTTACCACGCTCACTAAGCGTATGGCCGAGGAGCTGCAGAAGTACATGGAGCGCTTGGGCATTAAGTCGCAGTACGTGCACTCCGATGTGAAAAGCCTCGACCGGGTGGAGATTCTGCGCCAGTTGCGCCTGGGTGTTATCGACGTGCTTATTGGCGTGAACCTCTTGCGCGAAGGCCTCGATTTGCCTGAAGTAAGCCTGGTGTGTATTCTGGATGCCGACAAGGAAGGGTTCCTGCGCGACCAGCGCAGTCTGATTCAGACGATGGGCCGCGCCGCCCGGAATGATAAGGGTAAGGTCATTATGTACGCCGACCGGATGACGGGCTCCATGCAGCGCGCCATCGACGAGACGAACCGCCGCCGCTCCGTGCAGCAGGCCTACAACGAGGAGCACGGCATTACGCCGCGCACGGTGAAGAAGTCGCACGACGAGATTATGGGGCAAACTTCGCTGTCGGACAAGCGCCGCATCGAGCCGGCCGCCTACGCCGGCCCCGAAACCGATACGCTGACTCTAGCCGCCGAGCCCGTCATTGCCATGATGGCACGGCCCGACTTGGAAAAGCTCATCAAAACGACCGAAAAGCAGATGGAGGCCGCCGCCAAAGACCTCGACTTCCTGCAGGCCGCTAAGTTCCGCGACGAGCTGGCCCAGCTGCGGCAGCTGCTCAAAACCAAGCGGGACTAGCCGGTTGGCATGAAAGTGGAACAAGTGTGGCCGGCCGGCTCCCGATTAGTAGGGGGCCGGCCAGCCATTTCTTTTACTCGCTATGCCTTTCGCTATGCCACACCGCTTACTCGCCTATCTGCTGCCCGCCGCGTTGCTGTTGGCCGCCCCGGCAGTTGCCCAGTCTCCGGAGCCTACTGCGCCGCCACGGGGCGCATCGTTTCCTAAGCTGCCCGAAACCGCCTTTCAGGCCACTACCAGTAGCACCTTGCTGCCCGCCACACCCGGTGTGCGCTACCAATACCAGCTGGTGCACCTCTACGACGACGAGCAGATATACCTGGCACCGGCTTGGCGCGGGCAAACCGTGCTGAAGCCGGTGAAAGTCAAAAGCGGGCTGTTTACCTACGAAAATACCCTGGGCGAGCTGGACGGACTGCTGATGACGACCCTGAACGAGTTGGCCGCCGACGGCTGGGAACTGCTCGAAATTCAGAACTCGGCGCAGCCCACCAGCGCCACACAGCAGGTAGAAACCAGCCTGCGGTTCAACGACCCACAACGGCCCATCCAGACGGGTACCACCAGCATCAGCACCCTGACCCAGACGCGCTACCTGTTCCGCAAGGCCCGGTAAGAGCATTTGGATAGGGCCTCCAGCCGGCCAGGAAAGGACTGTTATAACTGAATAGCCCAGGCAGTTCGCCGGTATGGGTGTGCTCCGAGTGTTCCTTTCGGGCTTTGCGCTTCTCCACGCTGATGGGGCGTTGCGCTCCAGGTACACCCGCTCGATGCCGGCCAAAGAAAATTGGTGTCCGTTGTGGCGCAGTCCATCCAGCAGATCGTTGTGGGTATTGCTAACCCTACGCATGTTTTGCTCGCAAAACTGCCCGTCTTTTACCAGCAGTAGTGGTTTGCCCTGCAGTAGTTTACCTGCAAAAGAACTGCGGTAGGCCACAAAAGCCAGTAGCCGGTAGCATACCGCTTTATCGTGAAGTAAAGGCTGTTTTTCTGGAGCCTACAATCATCTATATACCAGTGGGTGTGTTCCTGCACATGCAGGAACACACCCGTTTTTTGTGTGGCCGGCCGGTTAGCTGCCCCGCTGTAGTCACGCAGGTACCGGGTTTTCAAGTTGCCGGCCTGGTTCCTGGCTTAGGGCCTCGGTATATACAAACAAAGAAAAAGACACCTAAAAGATGTCTTTTTCTTCGGCTTTAGGAAAAACTACGGGTGGTGAGCAAACTGAGTCACTACGCCTACTCGGTACCCCGTCGTACCGCCAGCCGCCGTTTGGACCAGGTTGATATGCCAGCGGCCACCCAGGTAGTCGACGGTAATATGCGGGGTATTGTCGTTGTTGTCCTGGTGAATGCCCTTGACTACAGCAACTTCGGCGCTCTGCGCATTCACAACGGTCAGGGCTTCCAGAAGTCCTGCATCACCGGTGCCAGTGTTATCGGCGGTGCTGAGAATTGTTAATATCTGTGGCGCCGTCGCGCCGTTATTATTGGCTGGTTGCTGGTCCCAGCCAGCGGTGAAAGTAATGGGCATACTCTTCCTGGATAAAGGTGAACAGATGAAGCCGGAGCCCTTAAGCCGGCTGGTTGGGAGTAGTATCGTTCAGGACGGCGGTAATATTTGCTATAACATCCTCCTTCGCATTGATTAGGGCATCCAGCAAGTCAACCAGCGCCTGACCTTCGGGATGGGCCGCCAGTTTTTCCTTCAGAGATGCGCTAAGCAACCCCATGGCGCCGGCGAGTATATCAAATCCCGCTTCGAAATACGGAAGGTCCGCAGGAGCGGGCGTGTTTGGGTCCGGCCACTGGTCCACAACCGGCGGCTCCACAACGATCAGCGTGTCATTCTGTATGTAGGCTCTGAATGCCACGGTAATGTCGTGCAAGGCTGTATTGAGGCCAAAAAGCGCGGCTACCAAATCCTGCTTCAGATTCGGGTTGGAAATGGGAATCTTGCCATTCTCAATGAGGCCGTAAAGAGCAGTTGCCAGCCCATTCAGAATCACGAGCCCATCGTCCCACATTTCCCAAGGCTTCTTGGGGTCAGGATCGGTCGGCGCCGGGTCGGGGCTCATCGTGGTGCTAGTAGCGCTTGCTCCTGTTCCAACACTGTACACATTGGTCGTGTTGTCGTAGTTGAGCACCGGCTTCCAAACTGGATTGCCGTCTGTTGGGGTTGGGTTGACTGGAGAATTCATGGTGTTTCTTTAGTACGGTTAAGGATGAGAAAGCAGTATTTAGGCGGAAAGAGAATGGTATAAGGCTATGGTGCTTGCACCGGTTGTGGCATCCAGAAACTGATTGCTAACCGGCGCGGAGGGCGTGCCGTCTGCGGTTGGGAACGTATAGGAAACGCTATCCTGCAGCTGCAGCTGTAAGGTCTGCAGGGCGGTGCTCACGGCAGCGGAAGACTTTTGTAGCTGTGCCTCCATGGCTGCCCCCAGCACGTTGCTGGCTGCCTGCGCCGCCGTCGTCATGGCCGAAAGCGGCAGGAATTTGTTGAAGCCGGCATCAATGAGCGACTGCACAGCGGAAGCGGAGGAGGTAGCAGTCGAAACCGCTGAGTGAACGACTACTTGCAGCACCCCGCTTGCTGCGGTTTTCATCGGCGTACCGGTGCAGTTAAGTATGTTCACGATGAGCGTCAGTGGATTGATCAACGAATGAATGACCGATACCAGCTTGGTGACTTGGTCAGCGGTAGCCTGCCCTTGCTGCGACATCAGCTGGCCGTGGGTTGCTATTTCCAGCAGCGCATTGGCATAGCTTACCAGCTGGTCATCCAGTGCTTTGGTTTGCGTGTTCACGTCGCTAGCACACTGCGCAATGGTCTGCAACGTCCCCGTTAGGGCAGCACAGCGGGCATTGAGCTGCGCCTGCTTGGCATCCAGATCCGGCCCCGAGGTAGCTGTTTGCTTCACCGTTCTGGCCTGGTCGATGGAGCGGGCGAGCATCTCGGCCCCTTTGGCCCAGCCCGTCATCTTCGCAGCCGATGCCGTGAGCAGTGTTGGCGCCGGGGCCGCCGCCCCAGCCGTCTTGACTGCCGGTGCTACCGTACCGATTGCCCCATTGAGGGCCACAACGGCTTTGGTGCCAGCATCACAGAGGGAAAGCTGATCATTTAAGGCAGCGGCAAGCGGCGTCAGAACACTGCCCAGCAGCGGAAATGTATCGATTAACTTAATTAGCGCGGCGGCGGTCTGTAGCAGTATCGTAATATCACCGATTTGGTCGCCGAGTGCGCTGGCTAGTGGGGTAGTATCAGCAAACACGGCGTATTTAGCATTCAGCTGCGTTATGGCTGGGCGCACTGTGGCCATGGCTGCGTTTGTTGGATCTACGGCGGCGGCCATTGTAACCACGGGCGCCCATTGCGGCCCCAGCGGCCCCAAAGCCGGCTCGGCGACTTGTGCAAGGGCAGTGAAGCGAGCCACTGCTGCCAGGGGCAGCGGCGCAGCGAGAGCCTGCAGCTGCTGATGTATAGAAGTAAACTGCGCCGCATAAGCGGAGGGCTTTGGTGCTGGAGCAACCGGCGGTACGTAGTTTTTTGGCGGCAAAGGCCAGTTAGGTACTATGCCGACGTCGCTGCCTGCGGGAGCCGCGGCAATGGCCGCCACAAAGTCCTTGATGGCCTGGTCGCGCGCCTGATCCTGATTGACCGAATACTTGCCGAGGGCGGTTTTTATCTGTTGCCAACCACCGAGAAACGTGCTGGCGGCGCTGCCAGCGTCGTTTTTGATAACCGTGGCAAATGTGTCCAGATCCTGAATCGACACCGCATCTTCAATGTCATTGAGGATGGCGCTGATACCGAGGGCATCGGCCAGCTTTTTCCCGATTCCATCTACCAAGCTTTGGAGCCCGGTTGCCTCTAGCACTTCATTGATAACGGGCGAGAGTACCTTGTTGAAAATGCAGCTCACAGCGTCCAAAGCCCATTTTACCGGGGCTATTGCATTTTCCACCGTATCCAGCGCCGATTTAATCGGGTCCAGAATTCCCGTTACGGTTCCCAGGCTGCTGATGGCTGACGCGACATTCCCGGCATACCCAACCGTCGTCTCGATAGGTCCCGCAACGGCATCGAGTGCATCGCTAATAGGCTGGGTAACGCTTTTAACGGTCGTGATACCCGCTTCTACATCCTGCCGCAGAGTGTCGTAGGTGGTGCGTAAGCTCGTCAGCCGGGTAGCCAGGTCGGAGCCTGCCAGGGCCGTGATGAGGTTTTCTGCAATGCTGTCCAGGGCTTGCAGAATAGCCAGGGTGTTGGTGAAGATCGGGACGTAATCTGCTATGTCATCCAGGGCCTTGTCGACGTCGGCAACGCCGGCTTTGATGTCGGTAATTACGCCGTTGGCAGGAGAAACCGTATCCTGGACAAAGTCGTTGATTTGCTTAATAGCATTGCCAACCGTATCGTTGATGGTCGTACAGGCATCGGCTACGGCATCGGCAAGCTCCCCCACAATAGGTACCGGGCTGAGCCCCAGGCACACCTCCTGCACGTCAGAAATGTCCGAAGTGGCAGCATTCAAATCACTGCTAAGGGTGCTTATCTGATTCAGAAAATTGCTGACTGAGTCCAGGTCAGCGCTTATTTTGTCTACCTTTTGAGTCAGCGGCGCAGTCAAGGCGGCCAGGTTATTGGCGTCGTCGATTACAGACTGAAACGTATTACTGTCGTTGGCTGCCATTGTCATTCAGGGGATAAGCGTGTAGAAAAGGAGTGCCAGTCACTCGCCATTCACCGCCGGGGCAGTGGAGATATGGCGAAGGCGCTGGGGGTAGTGAAATAGAGTGGGCTCTTACTTGGTCGTTCGGCTGCCTGCAATGTCGTCTCTGCAGAATTCGTCGGCCCTACCTTGCATCCCGATGGTAGATGTTATGCTGTGACAAAGGAAGCGCCCGCAGCTCGGCAGCAACAGCGTAGAAAAACTGGATTTTGAAAAGCAGGTGTTTCTACCTGTGGCAGCTCGTGCAGTGGCCCGGCAGCCGCCCGCTACGAATTAGGGCAGTGGCCGCTCTACACGAAAAAGCCCCTGACCATCGGGTCAAGGGCTTTTTTGAAGTCCAGCTGGTCGTCCTGGAGCTTTTCGCGCTGACGCCTGAGGGAGCCTGGCTTCAGCTCTGCCTGAGTGCGGGCCTCTCGTTCAGCCATCGTGCCGATGCGCGTTTCAACCCGTTTTTTTGTGGTTCTGGCTGGTCAGGATTCAGTACTGGTCAGCTACATTTTGGCGGCGCCGGACTTACTATAGCCATCGTGCTTCACCAGCCCAGGGTGCGCGTTTGATTCGTGCTTTCGGCCGGCAAGCCCCTGCTGAAAAACGCGTAGGACTTTGCCGACCAGCTGACCGTTGACGTCAACCGCCTGAACCGGGCGGTGAAGGAAGTGACCGGCAAGCCCACTACGGCCCACAGTGCCGAGCGCCTCACCAGCGAAGCCAAGCTGCTACTGCACCACACCCACTGGAGCGTGGGCAACATTGCCGACCGCTTCGGCTTCGAGTATGACACCTGTTTTCACCGCTCTTTTAAGCAGCATACCGGCACCACGCCGCTCGGTTTTCGCCAGGCCGCGTGAAAAGCTAGCTTTGTTTATAAGCCAAAAACACCGCAGGCGCACCATCTGGTACGCCTGCGGTGTTTTTGGCTTGTGCCTAATGTATCCTAAACCCAGTCGATGCCCTGGCGCAGCCACTGCTGGGTAGCTGCTTCGGGCGAGTCGGGCGTGGGTACCAGGTTGTAGTGCCATTCGGCCTGGGGCGGTAGGCTCATCAGAATGCTTTCGGTGCGGCCGCCGGTTTCGAGGCCAAACTTGGTGCCCCGGTCGAAAGCCAGATTGAATTCAGCGTAGCGGCCCCGGCGCACCAGCTGCCACCGCTTTTCGCGCTCGGTGTAGGGCAGGCTGGCATTCTGGCGCATAATGGTGGCGTAGGTGCGGCCGTAGATTTCGCCCACGTCCTGCACGAAGGCAAACAGCTCCTCAAACGAGCCGTCTTTGCCTACCGTGAGCCTATCGAAGAAGATGCCGCCCACCCCCCGGGTTTCCTGGCGGTGGGGCAGGTAGAAGTACTCATCGGCCCATTGCTTGAAGCGCGGGTAGTAGCTGCCATCGTAGCGTTGGCACACGTCCTTAATCTGCGTGTGAAACCAGCGGGCCTGCACTTCGTCCACGTAAATTGGAGTCAGATCGAGGCCGCCGCCGAACCAGGCCTCGCCGTTGCCGGCCTCGAAGTAGCGCACATTCATGTGCGAAATCGGGACCATAGGGCTGCGCGGGTGCTGCACTACCGATACGCCGGTGGCGAAATACTGCGGGCTGGGCATGAGTAATTGCCGGGCGGCCTGTTCACTCATTTCGCCCCACACGGCCGAGAAGGCCACGCCGCCTTTTTCCAGCACGGCCCCGTTCTGCAGCACGCGCGTAGCACCACCGCCACCGCCTTCGTGCTGCCACGCATCTTCCTGAAACCGCACGCCGCCGCCGTCGGCCGCTTCGAGCCGATGGCAGAGCCAGTCCTGAAACTGGCGCATCCAGGATTCAACCAACAGGCGGGGGGGAGCAATAGCAGGGGCAGCGACGGTAGTCATGGTAAAAGGAAAATAAAAGCTGTTATGGAATATTCGGCTTGGAAATCAGCCCCAATGCACGGCGTGGTAATCGGGCAGCACAGCGCGTTTCTGCTCTTTCTCGAGCCGTTCGGCGCACCGGTCGCAGCAGGCTACCTGGGCCTGGCGCTCCACGGCCCGCAGTACCAGCACCGGAATTTGGGTGTGGTAGGCGCGGGTGGTGGTGTAGCACGAGTCGAAGTAGCGTAGCAGCTGGGCCTCGCTGGCGGGGGCAATGATGAGCAGCTGGGCCTGATGACGGGCACAAAACTCACTGATGCCTTCGAGTGGGGCATCGTCTTCGAGCAAATGCGTGATAATAGTGGGCCAGGTAAGCTGGGCAGCGGCCCGACCTACGGCCTGTTTCAGCGGGCGCCGCCGGGGCCGCTCAGCAGGTGAATAGAACTGCACCAACTCCAGCGGACCAGGAAAAGCGCCTTCCAGCGCCGATAAGCGGGGTAACGTGCTGCCGTTTAGCGTTGTAAAATCGGCAGTGAAAACCAAGCGGGAAGGCAGGGAGCGGCGGCCCGGCGGCACCACCAGTACGGGGCATATTACCAGCCCGGTGATGGTAGCAGCGTGGTTGCCGGGCGCGGCCTGCTGGCCGCAGTCAATGTGTTCGAGGCCCATTACTACCAAGTCGGCAGCGCAGCGGGCAGCTTCGGCTGCTGCGTGGTCGTGGAGGCAGCCGCTCAGAACACGGTAGCGGTACTGAATTCGTCGGCCATCCTGGCGGGTGAGCTGCTGGTAGCGCAGCCGCTCTACCAGGCTCCGCAGCCGCAGCTCTTGCTCGGCCAGCGCTGCTGCTTTTGCCGGCGCGCCGTCTAGCTCGGGATGGCAGTAGAGCAGCACCACTTCGGCCGGCCAGCGCACGGCCAACTTGTTGGCGTAAGCCAGCGTGTGTTCAGCCCCGGCAGTGTGGTCAATGGGAACAAGAATGGTTTTCATGAAGAGGAGCTTAACAAAGGGAAAGGGCGACAGAAAACGGCTAATTGGCTGCTACCGGCAATAATGCACCGACTGGGGCTGGTGGGCCGTGGTTTTCTCCGGCGCGTTGGAAAGCTGCGGACTCAGATAGGGAATGCCCAGCCCCAGGCCGCGCACGATAAAGAGCACGGCCAGCACCGAGGCCGCGTAGGGCACGGCCTGCCGCATGCGGGTGCGCCACACCAGCGGCACGAGGCGCCCGGTCAGGGAAAGGCCCCACATGAGCGGCAGTGTGCCCAGGCCGAAGCTGGTCATGTAGGCCGCCGCGCCCAGCACGCCCGGCGCGCTTAGGGCACCGGCCAATGCCAGGTATACCAGGCCGCAGGGCAGCAGTCCGTTCAGCACGCCCGTGAGGTACAACGCCCGCCACGAATACTGTTGAAACAGCCCGGCCAGCGTGTTTTTGACCCAGGCCAGCGGCCGGCGCAAACCAAGCAGGCCAGCCACTTGGTCGGCGTAGCGCGGGGGCAGGCCCACGAGCAGCAGAATCAGCAGGCCCGAGGCAATGGAAAGGCTTTGCTGCAGCCCGGCCAGGCGCAGGCTCTGGCCCAGCAGGCCGGCCGCCGCGCCCAGCGTGGCGTAAGTCGTGACGCGGCCCAGGTTATAGAGCAGCCGACCGCCCACGTAGCGCGCCGAAGGGGAGGCGGCATCGGCGCGGCCGGGCAGGGCCAGGGCAATAGCCCCGCACATGCCCACGCAGTGGAAGCTACCCAACAACCCAAAAACAAACCCGGCCCAGAGCATTGGCAGTAGAGAAATAACGTATCAGATTCGGCCGGCAAGTTCCGCCGCCCGGGCCGGGGCCCACATGACGAAAGTCAGTTGGCCAGAGTGATATTTCTCTCCACAAAATACGCCTGCCCGCCGGCGGTAAAGTCGAGGCGTACGCGCCAGTAGCCGGCTTGCATCTGGGCAGTGTTGATTTGCTGCATACCATTTACAGGCTGCAAAGGCAATGTGAAATCCAGCTTTTGGTCGGAGGGCCGGAAGAAGTGCAGTTGGCCCTGCACGGCCTGGCTGGCCAGTGCGGCGGGCAGCTGCAGCGTGAGGTGGCGCCGGGCGGCATCGTGCTCCAGCTGCACTGGGGCGGGCAGCGCGGCCGTGCGGGCTACGGTTTCCATGCGCTGCTGATAGCGTAGCTCCTGCTGGTAGTAGTCGGGGCTCACCAAATCGACGCTGGTGCGCATGGCCTGCTGCACCATGTAGCCGATGTAGCCGGCAAACAGCACGAAGGTCAGGATGATGGCATAGGGCCAGATGCTGCGGGTTTTGGAAGAGGAAGTTGCCATGGGAGGAGATTTTGTCGTGCGTAATCTGGCGTCCGCGCAGCCGAAGTGTCCCGCGTACTGATGTCGTCACAATAGGTTGATTACCAATGCACGCGAGATGTCTCGCGCTGCTCGACAGGACGTTCTATTTGTGATATTCTATCAGTTACTGTACCGGCCCCAGAAACTTGGTGCTGGTTTCGGCAATCAGCTCGTGGCCCGAATACAGGCCAATGCGGATTTTCTGGTTGGTGCGCCGCAGGGCGCGGCGGGGCAGCTCGGCGAAGAACACGCCTTCGGTCATGCCCTGGGCCGGCAGCGTCAGGCTGGCCGTGCCTACCAGAGCAATAGTGCCCTGAGCCGGCTCCAGCACCCGCAGCGTGAGCGGGTAGGCATGGTTGGTTTTGTTGATAACCGAGATGTTGTAAAGGTTGGTAATGGTGCCGTGGTCGGTTTTCTGAAACAGCTGCCCCGGCGTGCGCAGCACGGTAGCCGCCACGTTGGCGCGGGATACCAGCAGCCCCGTGAGGACCACCAGCAGTACGGCCAGCACCCCCGACAATACCTTCATGCGGGTCGTAAACCGGGGCTTGGTGCCGGCCGCAATGTCGTTTTCGGAGGCGTGGCGGATCAGGCCCTCGGGCAGATTCACCAGGTTCATTATCGTGTTGCAGGCGTCGATGCAGGCCGTGCAGTTGGTGCATTCCATCTGCTGAGCCCCGTTGCGAATGTCGATGCCGGTGGGGCACACCTGCACGCACTGGTTACAGTCGATACAGTCGCCGGCGGTGCGTTCTTGGTTTTTGCGCCGTTTTTCGCGCGGCTCGCCCCGCTTGTAGTCGTAGGCTACTACGAGGCTGTTTTTGTCGAGCAATACGCCCTGCAAACGGCCATACGGGCAGGCAATGGTGCAGACCTGCTCCCGAAACCGGGCAAACACGGCGTAGAACACGCCCGTGAACAAAACCATCGACGCCAGGCCGCCCAAGTGCTCGGCGGGCCGGTCCGTTACGATTTGCAGCAGCTCGTCGGTGCCGATTATGTAGGCCAGAAACGTGTTGGCAATCAAAAAGGACAACACCAGAAACAGTGCGTGCTTGGTGGTTTTGCGCCAGGTTTTGTTCCAGTCCCAGGGTGCCCGGTCGAGGGCCTTCTGCTGGGGTGCGTCGCCTTCGAGCCAGTACTCGATACGCCGAAACACCATTTCCAGAAAGATGGTCTGGGGGCAGACCCAGCCGCAGAACACGCGCCCGTAGACCACCGTGAAGATGATGATGAACAGCACGAAGGTGAGCGAGGCCAGCAGCAGGATAAAGAAATCCTGGGGCCAGAAGATCTGACCGAGGATGATAAAGCGCCGGGCCGGCAGGTTCAGCAGCAGCAAGGGCAAGCCATTGATGCGCAGCCAGGGGCCGGCAAAGAGCAGCGTCAGCAGGCCGTAGCTCAGCCACTTGCGGTAGTTATACAGCCGTCCGCCGGGCTTTTTGGGGTAGAGCCACACCCGCTTGCCGGCCGCATCCACCGTGGCAATGGTGTCGCGGAAAGACGCGGCGGGCTGGGGTTGGGTAGTGGGCATGAGTTCTGACGTGCGCCTCACCCCCTCGGCTCCCTCTCCGAAAGAGGAGAGGGGGAGCCACGGAGGCGCAGGCAATTACTTACTGGTTGTCAAAAGAGAATGGGATTTTTGTCGTCCGGCTCCCCTCTCCTTTTTCGGAGAGGGGAGCCGGGGGTGAGGCGACGTTACAGCTTAGCCATGGGCTGGCCGGGGGCTTCCTTCTCGCCCTGGGGCTCTTTGGCGCCGGCGGGCTTGGTGCCCTGCAGGCTGAGCAGGTAGGAGCTGACCTGCAGAATCTGCTTGCCGGAGAGCTTGCCTTTCCAGGCCACCATGCCTTTGCCCTGCACCCCAAACTTGATGGTCTTGTAGACGTGGTTGACCTCGCCGCCGTGCAGCCAGTACTCGTCGGTCAGGTTGGGGCCTACTTTGCCTTCGGCGTTGGCACCGTGGCAGGGCGCGCAGTTGGTCGTAAACAGGCTCTTGCCGCTGCTCAAGTCACCGGCGGCCGTCAGGGGCTGGTAGGTGGTGAGCTTGTTGGGGTCGTCGGCCTCGGCCGATACGAACAGGGCAGCCTGCTGCATTTCGGCGGCATACTCGGCGCCCTGCAATTGCCCGGCGCCGGCCAGGTGGTAGTAGCTCAGGTAGCTGATGGCAAAGACGATGGTGGCGTAGAAGCTGTACTTCCACCACGGCGGCAGGTCGTTGTCGAATTCGTGGATACCGTCGTAGTCGTGGTCCAGGATTTCGTCGCGCACCTCGCCCCGCACCAGGGTCGAGTCGCCCACGAGCAGGCCCAGCACCCGGCCGCTCCAGGTGGGGCGCACGGTGGGCAGCTCGTAGAGGCGGCGCAGCTGAGGCCGCAGGCGCACTACCAGCATAGTAGCCAGCAGCAGAATAAGCAAGATGACCAGCGCCAGAGTGCCCAGCAGAAACCAAAGCAGCAGCGTCTGCGCTTCGGAGGCGGCTGCGGGAGCGGCTGAAGCCGTTGGAATTGCTGCTTCGGCCGCCTGGGCCAGGCTGGGGCGGGCGGCCAGCAGAGCCAGAGCGACTCCTAGGCCGGCTACGCGCAAAAGTTGGGAAAGGCGGCTCATGCGGCAATGCGCTGCTGGGTTGCCGGGGTGGCGTCCATCGAGGAAGCGGCCGGCACTTCGGCCGCGGCCGTATCGTTCTGGGTAGCGTCGTGCTGCACGGCATCGGCGGCTACGGCGGCCAGGGAGGCGGCCGTCATTACCCCGAAAAGCAGCACCACGGCGGCCACGCCCCAGGCCAGCAAGCTAAGCAGGGAAGCGGGGGTGGGGCCGGTAGTAGCGGTGGTTTGGGCCGAAGCCAGATAGCTGGTGAGCAGGGCAGGAATGGTCAGCAGCAGGGTGCGTTTGGTTAGCATAGCACGTCGGAGTTAAGATGATAATTCGGGGTTTCGTCGGTGGGGTTGTCGGCCAGGGGGAGCTGGCTCATGGCATTGATGTGCTGGCGGCTGGCCACGGCCACGTAGACCAGCAAAGCCAGGAAAAACAGGAAGAAGATGGCCAGGGAAATGAGCGGATAAATCTCAATGCCCGCTATGGCTTGCAACACGTTCTTGTGCATGGTCTTGGGGAGGCTGTGAGTTGCTATTGAGCAGCTACTGCAGCTTGCTCGGGCTTTACTTTGATATCGGTGCCCAGGCGCTGGAGGTAGGCAATGAGGGCCACGATTTCCTTGTCGGTCTTTATTTCGATTTCCTCCTTTTTCAGCTCGGCCACGATGCCCTGGGCCTGGCGGCGGGCATCGGCCACGGCCTGCTGCTCGAAACCGGCGGGGTAAGGCGTGCCCAGGTCGCGGAGCACCGTAATCTTGCGCGGCAGCGTGCTGTAGTCAATGTCGTTGTCGAAAAGCCAGGGGTAGGCGGGCATAATGGAGCCGGGCGACATGCTGGTGGGGTCGAGCATGTGGTTGTAGTGCCAGGAGTGCGGGTATTTCTGGCCTACGCGGTGCAAATCGGGGCCGGTGCGCTTCGAGCCCCAGAGGAAGGGCCGGTCGTACACAAACTCGCCGGCCTTGCTGTACTCGCCGTACCGCTCGGTTTCGGAGCGGAAAGGGCGCACCATCTGGGTGTGGCAGTTGGAGCAGCCTTCCTTGATGTAGATGTCGCGGCCCTGCAATTCGAGCGAGGTGTAAGGCTTCACCGAGGCAATGGTGGGCACGTTGCTTTTCACCAAAAAGGTCGGAATCATCTCGATGGCGCCACCGATAAGAATGGCCACGGTGGCTCCCACGGCCAGCTGAAACGGCCGCCGCTCTACCCAGCGGTGCCAGTGGCCGCCCTGGGCGTGCGGGTCCTGGGCTTCGGGCACCAGGGGCGCGGCCTGGGCTTTTTCATCGGCCAGCAGGGAGCCGGCTTTGGCCGTGCGGTAGAGGTTGAACATCATCACGAACACGCCACTGAGGTAAAGCACCCCGCCGATACCGCGCAGGTAGTACATGGGCACCAGCTGAATCACGGTTTCGAGGAAGTTGGGGTATTGCAGCATGCCCTCGGCGTTGAACTGCTTCCACATTAAACCCTGGGTGAAGCCGGCCCAGTACATGGGCAGGGCGTAGAACAGGATGCCCAGCGTGCCGAGCCAGAAGTGGGTATTCGCCAATTTCTTGGAGTGCAGCGGCGTGCGGTAGAGGCGGGGCCACAGCCAATAGAGCATGCCGAAGGTCAGGAAGCCGTTCCAGCCCAGAGCCCCCACGTGCACGTGAGCCACAATCCAGTCGGTGAAGTGGGCAATGGCGTTTACGTTCTTCAGGCTGAGCATGGGCCCCTCGAAGGTGGCCATGCCGTAGGCCGTCACGGCCACCACGAAGAACTTGAGCACGGGCTCCTCGCGCACTTTGTCCCAGGCCCCGCGCAGCGTCAGCAGCCCGTTGATCATGCCGCCCCAGCTCGGGGCAATGAGCATGATGCTGAAGGCCACGCCCAGGCTTTGGGCCCAGTCGGGTAGGGCGGTGTAGAGCAAGTGGTGCGGCCCGGCCCAGATGTAGATGAAAATCAGGGACCAGAAGTGAATGATGCTCAGGCGGTAGGAATACACGGGCCGCTCGGCCGCCTTGGGCAGGAAGTAATACATCAGGCCCAGGTAGGGCGTGGTCAGGAAGAAGGCTACGGCGTTGTGGCCGTACCACCACTGCACGAGGGCATCCTGCACGCCGGCGTACAGGGAGTAGCTTTTCATGAAGCTTACCGGCACGGCCATCGAGTTGACGATGTGCAGCACGGCTACCGTGAGGAAGGTGGCAATGTAGAACCAGATGCCCACGTAAAGGTGCCGCTCGCGCCGCTTGGCAATGGTGCCGAACATATTCCAGCCAAAGACCACCCACACCAGCGTAATGGCAATGTCGATGGGCCATTCCAGCTCGGCGTATTCCTTGCTGGTAGTGAAGCCCATAGGCAGCGTGGCCACGGCCGAGAGAATAATCAGCTGCCAGCCCCAGAAGTGAATTTTGCTGAGCTTGTCGGAGAACATCCGGGCTTTGCACAGGCGCTGCAGCGAGTAATACACGCCGGTGAAGATGCCGTTGCCGACGAAGGCGAAAATGACGGCGTTGGTGTGCAGCGGGCGGATGCGGCCGAAGGTGGTGTAGGCCGTGCCCATGTTCAGCTCGGGGCGGGCCAGCTGAAAAGCCGCCAGCACGCCCACCAGCATGCCGATAATGCCCCAGATAACGGTGGCAATACCGAAGTCCCGGACGATTTTGTTGTCGTAAAAGAAAGTGTCAACGGCCCGGGCGGGAGTAGCGGGCACCAGGGGCGGGTGGGGCGCCGCCAGCGGTGGCAGTGGTTCGACTTGCATAGCCTTCAGAAGTAATTGTTTTACCTGCTCAAAGGTCCTGCGGGGCGGTTTTGGAAAAGATGACGAATGTCAGCCCCGGGCTTGATTGATGTCAGCCGCGTGGGCCAGTGACGCGGGCTCACCAGGCACTGCGTGGGCGGCTTCCGAAACCGCCGTACCTTAGTTCCTCAAGTTCACCTCTGCCCTCCGACTCCTGTTTTCACCCGCCGCCCATGAACCGTAAGTACTTATTTCAGTGGCTGCCATTCGCGCTTCTGGCCGTAGTTATGCTCACCGACCTGCGTACTCCGGTGCTGGGCACGCTGCAGCGCGGACTACTGGCCACCGGCCTCTGGCAGGCCGATGCGCCGATGCTGCCTGCCCCCGCGCCGGTAGTAGCCACGACCAATGCCGCTTACCCCCACAGCCTGCCGCTGCTGACCCTGGAGGGCAAAAGCGTGAACCTGAGCGCGCTCAAAGGCAAGGTGGTATTCGTGAATTTGTGGGCCAGCTGGTGCCCGCCCTGCGTGGCCGAAATGCCCGGCATTCATGCCCTGTATAAGAAGCTGGATCCGGCCAAAGTGGCTTTCGTCATGATTTCGCTCGACGAGAATCCGGCCAAAGCCCGCACCCTGCTCAAGCGCCGGGGCTACACGTTTCCGGTATATTTCCCCGCCGGGCCACTGCCGGCACCCTTCGATTCCAACTCCATTCCCTCCACCGTTATCCTGGGCCCCGACGGGCAGGTAGCCGCCCGCCACGACGGCATGGCCGACTACGACACTCCCGAGTTTAAAGCCGCCCTGGAAAAGCTGGCCATTGGTCAGTAGCGCGAACTTTGTAGTTCGCGTGAACCGCGCCGTTTGAATCGTTCTGCCACGCGAACTACAAAGTTCGCGCTACTGCCAGTCGGCCGCTCACTAGTTAAGAGCCAGGCTATTCCTCCGGCTCGTCGTCGAAGAGCATGCGCACCGAGGGCGTGTAGTCGTCCTCGTACTGGCCCGAGCGCACGGCCCACAGAAAGCCGCCCAGAAATGTAAGTGCCACGAGCAGGCTGATGCCGATTAACAGAAAGATGATGGTCATGGCGGAGAATAATGAAGGTTAAAGCCCGCGCCGATGGGCGGCCAGGCGTACCAGCAGCGTGGCAAATACCATGACGCTCAGGGAGCTGATGGGCATCAGAATGGCCGATACGATGGGTGTGAACTTGCCCTGCACCGCCAGCCCCAGCCCGATGCCGTTGTAGCAGAATGACAGCACGAACGTAGCCAACACGATTTGCAGGCAGTCCTGGGAAAAGCGCAGAAACGTGCTGAGCTGGCCCAGGCTGCCCGCGTCCAGAATAGCGTCGCAGGCGGGGGAGAAGTTGGTGAGCGTTTCACTCAACGCCAGGCCGGCGTCGGCGCGCTGCAACGCCCCGGCATCGTTCAGCCCGTCGCCCACCATCACCACGCGCCGGCCCTGCTGCTGCAAGGTTTCCACGTAGCGCAGCTTGTCGAGCGGCGACTGGTGAAAGCGCAGCTCGGCCCCGGGCCTAAACAGCTGGCGCAGGCGGGGCGCATCGGCATCGTTGTCGCCGGTGAGCAGCGCCAGCCGGTAGCGCGTACTCAGGTCCCGTAGCAAATCGGCCAGGTCGGCGCGGTACTCACTGCTGATGTCGTACCAGCCCATCGGCAGCCCATCCAGCGCCACGTACACCCGGGACTGCTGCGCCTCGTCCGAGGCCGCCGGCAAACCCACGCAGGCCGCCGAGCCCAGCTGCACCCCGCGGCCCGCCACTTGCCCGCGCAGGCCCAGGCCGGGCATTTCGGCGTAGTCTTCGACCGGCAGCGGCGCAGCGCCCGGCTTTGCGGCCAGGTGCTGGCTTAAGTGTTGACTTAGCGGGTGCGTCGACTGCCGGGCCAGGGCGGCTACCCGTTGCGCGTCGGCCTCACTCAGAGGCAGGCCCTGGTAGCTGACTACGGCGCGGCGCGGGTCGGTGAGGGTGCCGGTTTTGTCGAATACGAGCGTATCGGCGCGGCCCAGGGTTTCGACTACGGCCGCGTTTTTCAGATACAGCTTTTGCCGGCCCAGCACCCGCAGGGCCGCGCCCAATGCAAAGGGAGTAGCCAACGACAGCGCACAGGGACAGGCAATAACCAGCACTGAGGTGCAGGCGCGGAGGGCCATCTGCGGGTCGCGCGGGTACCAGTACGCGGCGGCGCCCAGGGCCAGGGCCAGCGTTACGGCCACGAAGTAGCGGCCTACGTGGTTGGCATAGGTTTCGAGCGTGGGCTTGCCTTCCTTCTGAAAGGCGGGGTTGTTCCAGAGCTGGGTGAGGTAGCCCTGCGACACCTCGCGCACCACTTCCAGCTCCACGGCCTGGCCCACCTGCCGCCCGCCGGCATACACGATTTCTCCCGCTTCCTTCGCCACCGGCACACTCTCGCCCGACACGAAGCTGTAGTCAATCTGCCCCTGGCCGCGCAGCAGCACAGCATCGGCCGGAATGATTTCCTGGTGCCGTACCCGGATGCGCTGCCCCGCCCGCAGCTCCCGCACCGGCACCGACTGCTCGGCGCCGTCCTTGGTCAGCACGGTTACGGCCACGGGAAAGTAGGACGTGAAGTCCCGGTCGAAGCGCAGCGCATCGTAGGTGCGCTGCTGCACCCATTTGCCGATGAGCATGAAAAACACGAGGCCCGTAAACGAGTCGAAGTAGCCCGGCCCGCGCTGGGTCACGATTTCAAAGACGCTGGTAACAAAAAGGGCAGTCAGGCCCAGGCTGATGGGAAAGTCGAGGTTGATGTAGCGCTGCCGCAGCCCCTGCCAGGCCGAGCGGTAAAAGTCGCGGGCACTGACCAGCAGCACCGGTAAGGCCAGCAGCAGACTCAGCCAGCCAAAGAAGCGGCCAAACAACGCCTGAAGCTGCTCGGTGAAGGAAAAGTACTCGGGCAAAGCCAGCAGCATCACGTTGCCGAAGGCAAAAGCAGCCAGCCCCAGCTGGTAATACAAACGGCGGCTGCCGTGGTGGGGCTGGGCGCCCAGCTCGGCCAGCGTAATCTGGGGCTCGTAGCCCACGGAAGCCAGCAGCTGCACCACTTCCCGCAGGCTGGTGGCGCTGGGCTGGTAGCTAACCGTCAGCTCTTTGCGCAGGAAGTTGACCCGCGAGGTTGAGATGCCGGGGTTGAGCTTAAACAGATTTTCGAGCAGCCAGATGCAGGAGGCGCAGTGCATCTGCGGGATGGTGAGCGTGAGCCGACAGAGCGTGGGCGACTGAAAGGCCAGCAGCTGGCTTTGCACCGATTCCAGGTCGAGGTAGTCGAAGCGGCCGGGCAGCTCCACATCCTTTACTTTCTGGCCGGGCTGCTCGTCGAGGCGGTAGTAGGTGCACAGGTTGCTGGCATCGAGCAGTTCGTACACGGCCCGGCAGCCCTGGCAGCAAAAGTGCAGCGCGGGCCGGGCCGCCAGCTGGATGGGCTCAGCGGGGCACTCGTCGCCGCAGTGGGAGCAGGCCAGGTGGGTGAGCGGCGGGGCAGGAGCAGGGGCAAGGGACATGGGCAGGCCAGACGAATGGAAACCCAAAGCTCCGACCCCGGCCCCGCCGAAAAGCTGACGAATGTCAGCCCCGGGCTTGATTCATCTCAGCCGGAAGTCCGGACCCGAACCCGCATCTTTGCCGTGTTGTTCCGTAGCAGCCGGGCCGACGCTGCTGTTGGTCCGGTCTGCTTTTTTGCTTGTTGCCATGTCCCGTTTCTCGCCCGTTGGCTCGTTACTGCTGGTGCTGGCCCTGTTTGTGTGGGCCGGGCTGGTAGCCGGTATTTCCTTTCTGGAAGCCCCGCTCAAGTTTACCGCGCCCCACATTACGGTGGCGCTGGGTTTGGGCATCGGCCGCATCGTGTTTGCGGCCCTCAACAAAGTAGAGCTACTGCTGGCTACGCTGGCCGTAGTCAGTGCGTTTTACCTGCGCGTGCCGGCCCACATTGCCACCACGCTGGGCTTGCTGGGTACTATTCTGCTGCTGCAAACCTTCTGGCTGCTGCCTGCCCTCGACGTGCGCGCCCTAGCACTGCTGGCCGGCCACCCGGCCCCGCCCAGCTCCCTGCATATGGTCTACATCGGCCTGGAAGTCGTGAAGCTGCTCACGCTGCTGCTCACCGGCACCTGGGCGTTTCGGTGGGCATTGCTGGCCGCTAAGGGGCAGCTGCTCAAGCGCCGTGCCGGGCAGCTGGCCGCCTGATTCTCTACCTGTTCGTTCTTCCAATGACTGTTACCCGTCCCGATATTCAAACCGAAGCCGACGTGCAGCGGCTCGTGGATACCTTCTACCGCAAAGTAAACCAGGACGACCTGCTCGACCCGGTTTTCAACGGCTTTGCTCACGTCGACTGGGCCCGGCACCTGCCCATTATGTACGATTTCTGGAGCAGCCTGCTGCTGGGTACCTCGCGCTACAGCGGCCGGCCTTTCCCCAAGCACCTGCCCCTGCCCGTCGATGCCGCGCACTTTACCCGCTGGATGCAGCTTTTCGAGGCCACCGTAGATGAGCTTTTCGCCGGCCCCGTGGCCGACACGGCCAAAGTGCGCGCCCTGAATATTGCCACCATGTTTGAGTACCGCCTGCGCAAGCGCGACCCGCTGTCGTTGCTGTAAAAGGCATTTTCGGTACCGCTAAAAGCATCCGCCCGCCTTCGACCAGTTCGAGGGCGGGCGGATGTACTTTGGGGCAACCCGGCTTACCGGTAAATCAGAATTCGGGCCTCTTCCAGGCAGCTCAGCGCGTGGGGCGCCCCGGCGGGAATAATGACGTAGTCGCCGGCCGTGACTTCGGTGGGCTGGTCTTCCTGGGTGATGATGAGGCGGCCGGCCAGCACGGTCACGAACACGTCGACGGGCGCGTGGTGGGTGGGCATTACCTCGCCGGCGCTAAAGGTTTTGTAAATAACTTTCTGGCCGCTTTTATCGAGCAGTACCAGGGCTTTCTGCTCGCCGGCGGGCGTGTGGGTGCCGCCCAGCAGGCTGCCGCTTTTCAGGGGTGGATACATAGGAAATGGGTAAAAGGTAAGGACGGACCCGGGGCCCGGTTTGTATTCCTAAAGCACGACCATTTGCCCCAGCCTACCCATGACGAAAATCACCGCCGCCGCTGAGTAATGGCAGGCTTTGCCGAGAATAAGGCCCCGCATCGGCCGCCGGCCGCCACAAAAAAGCCGTCGGGTCCCGACGGCTTTTTTTGAGCTCTTTTAAGAATAGCGGCTTTACCAATGCGCCCGGCGCAGCTTATCGGGCTGCAATACCCGGATGTTCTTGGGCGTGAGCTCAATCAGACCGTCGTTTTTAAACTCGCTCAGGGTCCGGATCAGCGACTCGGGCGCGGTGCCGACCAGGGCGGCCATATCGTCGCGGGAGAGGTAGATGGCCGCGTCGGGGGCGGTGGCGGCCTGCTCGTGCATGCGCAGCAGCGTATCGGCCACGCGGCGCCGAATGGAGTTGTAGGCCATGCCCAGCAGCTGCTCTTCGCGCTCCGTCACGCGGCCCGCCAGCAGCCGGATAAACTGCTGGCCCACTTCGGGCGTGCGCAACAGCTGGGCGAAGTCGGCCTGTGGAATGTAGACCAGCTCGGAGTCGTCGAGGGTTACGGCCGAGTCGCTGTGGGGCGCCTGCTCCAGCAGCGGCAGGTAGCCGAAAAACTCGCCGGGGCCGTAGAGGCCCGTTATCAGCTCCTTGCCGCCGGCCGTGGCCTTCACCGTTTTCACCCGCCCGCTCTTCACGAAATACATCCGCGTGGGCTCGTCGCCTTCCAGGTAGATATCGTGCTTTTTGCGGATGCTGTGCACTTTGCGGTCGGCCGAAAGGCTTTGCAGATTGCCCACGGCGCGGGCGTCGTCCAGAAACTCGTTTAGCCCGCCCGGGGCTTGCAGGTCGTAGTCGGGCTTGAGGTGCTGAAACCGATTCAGGCGGCCGGTAATGGCGCTCAGCAGCTCGGCTTCGTCGAAGGGCTTGGTCAGGTAGTCGTCGGCGCCCAGCTCCATGCCCCGGCGCTGGTCGGTGCGCTCGGTTTTGGCCGTCAGGAAGATGAAGGGCACCCCCGAGAGCTGCGGGTTCTGGTTGAAGATCTGCAGCACGCCGTAGCCGTCGAGCACGGGCATCATGATGTCGCACACCACCAGGTCGGGCTTGGTAGCCAGGGCCTTTTCCACGCCGATTTTACCGTTTTCGGCCGTCTGCACCGCATAGCCGGCCAGCTCGAGAATTTCGGCGGTGTTTTCCCGGATCAGCTCGTTGTCCTCAATCAGCAGGATGGTTTTCATAGGGAATGGTAAGGGTGACGGTGGTGCCCACGTTCAGGTCGCTTTGCAGGGCAATGGTGCCGCCCATCAGGTCGAGGTAGCGGGCCACAATATACAGGCCCAGGCCGGTGCCGGGCAGGTTGGCGGCGTTGCGGGCCCGGAAAAACCGCTCGAACAAATGCTCCTGGTCTTCCCGCGAAATGCCCATGCCCTGGTCTTGCACGCGCAGTGTAAGCAGGCCCGGCTGGCACTCGGCCTGCACCGTCACCACCGAGTTTTCGCCCGAGTACTTGATGGCGTTGGAAAGCAGGTTGACCAAGATTTTGCGCAGCAGGGAAGGGTCGAGGCGCACGGGGCCGGGGCAGGCGGCGTGCTGCTCGATGCGCTGCCCGGCCTTGCGCAGGCCTTGTACATCCACGATGGTTTCCTGCAGCAGAGCGGCCAGGTCCAGGTTGGTGGGCCGGGCCTCAATCTTGCCTTCCTCGATGCGGCCCACCGACAGAAACTCCTCCAGAATATCGGTCAGGTGCTTCACCGAGCTCCGAATTCGCTCCAGGTGGCGCTGCCGCTTATCCTGCTGCTCGGTGGCGGGGTACTTCTCAATCAGGCTGGCCGAGGTCAGAATACCGGTGAGCGGCGTGCGAAACTCGTGCGAGGCCATGCTCACGAAGCGCGACTTAAGCTCCCCCAGCTCCTGCTCGGCGGCCAGGGCCTGGGTCAGCTCCTGGCCGCGCTTTTCCAGCTGGGCCAGCGTGGTCATCAGCGCATGGGTCCGCTCCGATACTTTCTGCTCCAGCTCCGTATTCAGGCGGGCTACCCGCTGGTGCTGGGCGATCAGCTCCCGCTCGGCGTCGCGCTTGAGGGTAATATCGATGATGTAGGCCACCACGTAGAGCTCCTCTTCCAGGTGAAAATAGCTCAGGCTGATTTCCACCGGAAACACCGTCCCGTCGCGGCGGCGGGCCTGCAGGTCGCGGTTGGCCCCCATGGCCCGCACCTGGGGGTGGGCGTTGAATGATTCGCGCAAATGAGTGTGGCGCGACCGGACGGCATCGGGTACCAGAGCCTCGATGCGCTGCCCGGCCAGGGTGCCGGCCGGGTAGCCAAACAGCTGCTGGGCAAGGTCGTTGGCCAGGATAATCTCGCCCTGCCGGTCGCACATGATAATGCCTACCGTGGCATGGGCCACCACCGCCTCGAAGCGGCCCACACTCTGGGCCAGGCTGCGCTCGGCATCGTGCAGGCGGTCGGTGTTGGCCAGGCGCACCAGCAGGTAGGGTCGCCCGTCGAGTACGCAGCGGGTCAGGTCGATGTGGGCCCAGAAAGTGGTGCCGGATTGCTGCCGAATTTCGGCGTCTAACTCATAGAAGCCCTCACGCAGCACTTCTTCCTGAATCCGGTTCCATTCGTCGGGCGGCAGCGTGTACTGAAACAGGGTACGGGTTGGGGCTGCGTACAGCTCCTGGGCCGAGGCGTAGCCCAGCAGCCGGTAGCCGGCCGCATTAACGCGCGTGTACCAGCCCTGCTCCACATCATAGAGGCCCACAAAGTTGCGGGGCTCTTCGAAGAGGATGTCGGTCAGCGAATGAGTGGGTAGTTCGGTAAGCATTATGAAGAGCGTAAAAGCCTCATGTATTTCGATGAGCCCGGGCCAACGGCCTAGATTGATAACTGTCAGGCCCCGGGCTGATGTTCGTCATACCAGCTGCCGGCCGGGTAGCCTAGTTTTAGGGTACTGATTTTGTCCCTTTTTCTGAAGCTTTCCATGCAAGTTCCTAAAGCCCAAAGCCCGCCAGTGGCAACGGTGTTGCTGCTGCTGGTGGCCCCGCTGAAAAACCGCTGCGCCGCCGCAGCCGTTGATCTGGTGGCCCTACAAACCCGGCTGGGCCCCAAGATACAGGTGCTGCTGGTCGATGAAGCAACCCATCCGGCTATTGTGCGCAGCTTCGCCCCGGTGCGCCTGCCCTCCAGCGTGCTGCTGCATCAGGGCACCGAGCTTTGGCGGCAAAACGGGCTGCCCAACGCCACGAAAATGCCGGCTGCCCTGCTGGCGAAGATAGAGCATATTGCTTCATAAGTACTGCCGCCACGCGTCTTTTAAGGAGTTGAAAATACCAACCCGGTTAAGCAACAGGAGACAATGACATATTTACTATTTTATTTAATAGTATTACTATCATTTTAAAAAGTGTTTCTATATTTGCCCCGTCAGGCAAGGCTGCTTATTCGTGCCTGACACTTCGTATGATATTTCCTTCTAGTACCACCTCGCTCCGTATTGAGCTCAGCGACAAGCTGTTTTTGCGCGACCCGCAGGCTACCGACCTGGGCCGGCGGCTGGTGGGTGAGAGCATCGGGCTCATCGACCAGATTGGCTTCGAGCACTTCACCTTCAAAAAGCTGGCTCAGCGCATGGAGTCTACGGAGGCCTCACTCTACCGCTACTTTGAGAACAAGCACCGGCTGCTAGTGTATCTGGTGAGCTGGCACTGGGCCGCATTACGCTACCAGATTCGGTTTCACACCCACAATGTGGCCGATGCCCCCGAGCGGCTGCGCTTGGTGCTGCGCATTCTCACCCAGGCCCACCACGACGACCCCACTACTACCCAGCTCGATGAGGCCGCGCTCTACCGCATCGTAGTGAGTGAGGCCTCCAAAGCCTACCTGACCAAGGAAGTAGACTCCGATAATCAGGCCGGTCTGTTTCGGGAGTACAAGCAGCTGGCCGCCGATATCGTGCTTATCGTGCAGGAAATAAACCCGCAGTATGCTTACCCACACGCGCTGGTAAGCACCCTACTGGAGGCGGCCCGCAAGCAGCTGTTCTTTGCCCAGCACCTGCCTTCCCTCACCGATGCGCCTGCCGCCACCGCCATTGAGCAGGCGCTGTATGCCTTTCTGGAAAACCTGGCTTTTGCCGCGCTGATGGCGGGCTCCGCCGCGCGGTAAGCCACTCCGCCGCGTTTCTTTTATCCTTTCAAGCTTATGGCTGATTCTTCCGCCCCTTCTTCGCTCACCCCGGTAAAGCGCCTGCTGCGCCTGCTTGCCGCCGAGCGTCACGACATTGGCTACCTGTACGTATACGCCGCCCTGACGGGCCTGATCAGCTTGACCCTGCCGCTGGGTGTGCAGTCGGTTATCGGCTTTGTGAGCAGCGGCGCGGTAAGTACCTCACTAGTGGTGCTCATCAGCTTTATTGTGGCGGGCACGCTGCTCGTGGGTGCGTTGCAGGTGATGCAGGTACACATCGTGGAAATCATCCAGCAGCGTCTGTTTGCCCGCGTGGCCCTCGACTTTGCCGTGCGGCTGCCGCGGGTGCGTACCGAACTGCTCAACGGGCAATACCTGCCCGAGCTGATGAACCGCCTGCTCGATGCGCCCACGCTACAAAAGGGCTTGGCTACGCTGCTGCTGGAGTTTTCGGCTGCCGCCCTGCAAATTCTCTTCGGCCTGCTGCTGCTCTCCCTCTACCACCCCATCTTCATTGCCTTTGGCTTGCTACTAGTGTTGCTGCTGGCGCTCATGATTCGGGTGACGGGCCCCAAAGGCTTGAGCACCAGTATCACCGAGTCGCAGTACAAGTATCGGGTGGTAGCCTGGCTGGAAGACGTGGCCCGCACTGTGCACACCTTCCGCCACCCGCCCCGCCAAGACCTGGCCCTGAACCGGACCGACGACCTGGTAGATGGCTACTTGGTGGCCCGGCAAAGCCACTTCCGGGTGCTTCTCACGCAGTATTGGGGCTTTGTAGCCTTCAAAACCCTGATAACGGCTGCCCTGCTCATTATCGGCTGCTGGCTTCTGCTGAGCAAGCAGATTAACATCGGGCAGTTTGTGGCCGCCGAAATTGTTATCATTCTTACCATCAATGCCGTGGAAAAGGTGCTGCTCAAGCTCGACGTGGTGTATGATGCTCTTACCTCGCTCGACAAAATCGGCCACGTGCTCGACCTGCCTGTGGGCGGTGGGGCTACGGCCGGCTTCCAGCTGGCCCCCGCCAGCCAGGGGCTGCGCGTGGAGCTGCGCCACCTCGGCTACACTTACCCTGGGGCTCAGCGCCCGGCCGTACTCGACCTTTCGCTTAACCTGAATGCCGGCGACCATATCGGCCTGACGGGCTTCGACGGTTCGGGCAAAACCACCTTGCTGCGGGTGCTGGCCGGCCTGCTCGAAGGCCATACGGGCCTGGTGGCCTACGATGGGCTGGCCCTGCAAGACCTGGCTCCCGAGTCGCTGGGGCAGGTGGTGGGCGACAATATTGCCCATCAGAACTTGTTTGAGGGCACGTTGCTGCAAAATCTGGTGCTGGAGCAAACTCACCTGAGCGCCGAGGACTTGACCTGGGTGCTGGAGCTGGTAGGGCTGCGCGAAGACGTGTATGGGCGGCCCCAGGGCCTAAATACCCCGCTCGGAATCGGGACGCCGCTGCCCGACAGCACCCGGCAGAAGTTGCTGCTGGCCCGGGCTCTGGTACGCCGCCCGCGCCTGCTGCTGCTCGATGGGTTTCTGCCTGGCGTGGAGCCTGCCGAACGCCACCGCATCCTGAGCCGCCTGCTGGCACCCGCCCAGCCCTGGACGGTGGTGCTGTCGAGCAGCGACCCGCGCGTGCTGGCCCTGTGCCCGCGCCTGGTGGTGCTGCGCGATGGGCAACTGGTGGCCGATGGACCGTATTTGCAGGTAGTGGAGCGCCCCGAGTTGCGCCGGCTGCTGGCCGAGTAAGCCGGCTGATTTTGTGCTTTTGATTGGACCGTACTGACTTTACGCTGCTGCGCAATGCCTTTTGCTGAACATCCCTTATCTGAAACCCACCCGCTAACGGGCCGTTTTCGCTCCTACCAGCGTGTGCATAAGCTCAAAGTAGGGCGCACTCTGGCCCGCTGGGCTGCCGGACTCGGCCTGCTGGTACTGGTCGCTGGCTTTCTGCCCTGGACGCAGAACATCCGCTCGACCGGGACGCTCACTACCCTGCGCCCCCAAGACCGGCCTCAAACGGTGCCCAGCACCCTGGCCGGCCGCATTGCCAAGTGGCACGTGCGCGAGGGCCAGCGCGTGCGGCAGGGCGACACGCTGGTGGAAATTGTAGAAATCAAGGAGAAGTACTTCGACCCGCAGTTGGTGGAGCGCACCGGCGAGCAGCTTCAGGCCAAGCGTGGGGCCCTGGCCGAGAATCAGGCGAAAAACCAGGCCCTGCAGCAGCAGCAGCAGGCGTTGCGCAGTGCCCTGAGCGTGAGTCTGGACAAGGCCCGCAACAAAGTAACCCAGACCCGCCTGAAGGTTAACTCCGACGAGGCCGAACTGCGCGCCGCGCGCAACGACTTTGCCATTGCCGAGCAGCAGCAGCAGCGCCAGCAGGCGTTGTATGACCAGGGGCTCAAGTCATTGACGGAGCTGGAGCAGCGCCGCCTCAAGTTCCAAGAGTCCCGAGCCAAGCTGCAGGCCGTGGAAAACAAGCTGGCCGCCAGCCGGCAGGAGTTGGTAAACAGCCAGCTGGAGTTGTCGTCTTTGCAGGCCGAGTACCAGGATAAGCTGGCCAAGTCCGAATCGGACCGTCGCTCGGTGACGGCCTACCAGTTCGACACCGAAGGACAGATTGCCAAGATGCGCAACGAGCTGGCCAACCTGCAGATTCGGGCGGGTTTTTACCAGATTACTGCGCCCCAGGATGGCTACGTGGTGCGGGCGCTGAAGGAGGGGCTGGGCGAAATCGTGAAGGAAGGCGAGCCTATCGTTACCATCATGCCCAACGCCCCGGCCCTGGCCGCCGAGCTTTACGTGAAGCCCATGGACATGCCCCTGCTGGCCGTGGGACGCAAGGTGCGGCTGCAGTTCGACGGCTGGCCCGCGCTGGTGTTCAGTGGCTGGCCCGGCACCAGCTTTGGCACCTTCGCCGGCACCGTTGCCGTTATCGACAACATCGACAGCCAGGGCCAGTACCGCATTCTGGTGACGCCCGACCCGGCCCAAGAACCCTGGCCGAAGCTCTTGCGCGTGGGCAGCGGCGTGTACGGCTGGGCTTTGCTCGACGATGTGCCGATTTGGTACGAGCTCTGGCGCCAGCTCAACGGCTTCCCGGCCGACTTCGTGGGGCAGCCCGCCACTGCCGATAAAGGCAAGAAAGCGGACAAAGCTGCCAAAGCCGACAGCGGGGAGGAGGACGCAAGCAAATGAAGCTAGCTGCCAAAATTCTGCTCCTGCTGGCCCTAACGGTAGGGCCAGCCGCCGCGCAGGTGCTGCCTCCGGCCGATACAAGTCAGCTCTTTACCCTGGCCGACCTGCTCACCTACGTGACGCTGCGCCACCCCGTGGCCCGGCAGGCGGCGCTGCTGCCCGAAAAAGCGCTGCAGGAAGTGCGCCTGGCCCGTGGTGCTTTCGACCCGGCCGCTACCAGCAAGTACTACGGCAAAACCCTGGGTGGCAAAGAGTATTTCCACGACTGGGACAGTCAGCTGCGGGTACCGCTCTGGTTTGGCGCCGACGTAAAAGCCGGGTACGAGCGGGGCGTGGGCACGTACGTTAACCCCGAAAACTACACGTCCCCGGCTGGTCTCAGCTACTTGGGTATATCGGTACCGCTCACGCAGGGCCTGCTGATAGACGAGCGGCGGGCTGCCGTGCGCCAAGCCCAGGCCCTGCGCGGCTTAGCTGAGGCCGAGCGGCGTAGCGCCCTGAACAAGCTAGTGCTGCAGGCCACCAAAGACTACTGGGACTGGACCCTGCACTTCCAGCGCCAGCAGTTGCTGCGCCGCAACGTGGAACTGGCCGACGTGCGCCTGCGGGCCATTCGCCAGCGGGTGCGCCTGGGCGACCTGGCCGCCATCGACTCGGTGGAGGCCCTAACCGAGCTGCAAAACCGCCAGGCTACTTTAGTGCAAGCGCAAGTGCAGTGGCAGAATGCTACCCTGCAGCTCAGCAACTACCTCTGGGATGAGCAGCAGCAACCCCGCGAGTTGCCTGCTACGGTGCAGCCCCAGCCCCTGCCCGGCCCCACCGCCTGGCTGGCCCTGTCCACCGACTCGCTCACTTCATTACTAAACCAAGCCGCTCAGCATCCGGAGCTGTTGAAAAGCCAGGCCAAGCGCAGCCAGCTGGGCATCGAGCGTCGCCTGTTACGCAACAAGATGCTGCCCAAGCTCACCCTCGACTACAACGTGCTGCAGGCCGGGGCACCCTTTCAGGCCGAAGGTACTCCCAGCCTGCGTGGGGCCTATCTGGAAAACAACTACAAGCTGGGCGCCAGCTTTGCCTATCCGCTGCTGCTACGGCAGGAGCGTAGCAAGCTGCAGTTGAACAGCCTGAAGCTGCGTGAAATTGAGCTGGATTTGCAGCAGGACACCCGCGCCATTCAGACGGGGGTGCGCACGGTGGCGGCCGAGTGGCAGGCCTTGCGCGAGCAGCTGCGGCTGCAGGAACAGGTGGTGCAAAATGCCGAACGCCTGCGCCAGGGCGAGCAAGCCCGCTTCGAAAATGGAGAAAGCTCGGTGTTTCTGCTCAATGCCCGCGAGGCACTGGTGGTTACGGCCCAGCTAAAGCTGGCCGAGCTACAAGCCAAATATGCCCAAACCAAGGCCCAGTTGCGCTGGTCGGCTGGCAGCATGCCACTAGCCGACTAGCCCTAATCCGGCGGCCGATATTGCCATTGCCAGCCGGTAGTGGGCGGCACCGGGCTGCTGCGCAATTCTTTACGAGCTTGTATTAGCGGGCAGCGGCCGTTTTGTGGCTGGCCTGGCCGGCCGGGGCACCTTCAACGGCTGTGGGCAGCACCAGCACGGGTACCGGGCTGTTGGCCAGCAGCCGGGCCGTAACGCTGCGGTGAAACAGCTCACCCAGGTAGCTCCGCTGCCGGGCTACCATGAGTACCATATCGGCGCGGGTATCCTGCACGGCTGCCAGCAGGCCCGCGTCGGGGTGGCCATGCGTGTAGCCACGCAGCTCGGGCGTCGTCAGCCCATCTACCAGCCCACTGACCTGCACCGCGTGCAGAGCCGCCCCGCAGCCGGCATCGTCCACCACATTGTCCGACACGTGGGCTACTGCCAGGTGAGTGCCAAGAGTAGCCAATAGCTGGCGCAACGGGCGGGAGTTTGGCCCCAGCGTAAACGGCTCCCGGTCGGCGGCAAGTAGAAAACGACGGGGCGGCTCCTGCGCGGGCGCGGTGCGCGGCACCACCAGCACGGGATAGTGCAACGTGCGCAGCAAATCGGCACAGTCGGCTTCGACGCTGGTAGAAGCCGCCGCACCGGGCTCGGGCTGGCCCAGCACGAACAGTACTGGGTGGTGGCGCCGGGCCAGGTCATCGGCCACGACAGGTAGCAGGTCGGTAGTAACTTCCACAGTGGCGGGCGTAGTCAGCGCCTCGGCCTGCCGGTAGAGGGCCGCGGCCGTATCGGTTTGGCGCCGGAGCTCGTCCTGGCGAAATTCCTCGCCCAGCATTTCGTAGGGGTCAACCATGGCAGCGCGGTTCACATGCAGCAACACCAGCTTGGCTTGCAGCGCCTGGGCCAGCGTGTCGGCGTATTGGACGGCGTGCCGGGCTCCTTCGTAAAACCCGGCAAATGCAATGATAGTCAGAGGCATGGCAATGGCAGGATAAGTGGCGGAATGGCGGTGCCAGAGCACATTAGCCCTGAGTACCGGTAGCCCGACCCGCTACATGGGTGCCGCGCAAATACATGCTAGTCAGGGCCAGAGCGGCAATGAGCAGGGCCGAAAACAGGAAAGTGGGCGTTATCATGGTGTAGGTTAATTAAGGGCCTGGCGGCCGGTGGCAAATGATATACTTACCTCAAATAACAATAGTTAAGTTAGTCAACGCGCTGACTAACATTGGCTTAATGGCTGACTTTTGTCATGCTAATTGGCTGGCTGGCGCTGGTCGGGCTTAACACTGGCGCAAACAGGGCCCGCCGGATAGCCTCGTCGCGGTGGTAGATGTCGGGCAGAAAGCGCAGCTGGCCATTTTCGGCTATGCAGGTAGCGTAGCGCACGTGCAGGGGCATGGGTTGGCGCAGCAGCACGTTTTGGGGGCGTGGCTGGCGGGCACATTCCTCCTCACTGGGCAGGGGCACAACCTGGCCCTCGCGGCGCAGCAAATAGGCGGCCAGCTGCATGGGTTGTTGCAGCCGGATGCAGCCGTGGCTCAAGGCCCGGGCGTCGAGGTCGAAAAGCTGGCGCATAGGTGTGTCATGCAAATACACGGCGTAGGGGTTGGCGAAGCGGAAAACGATATTGCCCAGCGCATTTTCACAGCCGCCTGCCTGCCGGATGCTGTAGGCGAAGCTTTTCGCCGTGACTTTGTGCCACGCAATGGCGGTGGGGTCTAGCTGCTGGCCCCGGTAGTTGTAGAGGGCCAGACCGTTGCGCTCCAGGTAGCGGGCGTTGGCTTGCAGGCGGGGCAGCATTTCTATGGTAGCAATGGAGCGGGGCACGTGCCAGTCGGGGGCCAGCGTGAAGTGACTGATGCGGCTGCTAAGCGTGGGCGTGGGCGTTTCGGGCTTACCCACCACCACCCGGTACGTACGCACCTCCCGGCTATTCTTGATGAGGTGCAGCTCGTAGGCCGGAATGTTGATTAGCACGTACTCCGAATCGGGCGGCAGGGCGTGCCAGCGCCAGCGCTCCAGGTTCAGGGCCGCCTGCTCGTACTGTACCCGGTGGGCGTGGGCCGAAGCTGGGGCAACGGGGCGGGCTAACCACCGGGCCAGGGCCTGCTGCAGCTGTTGGTACTCAAGGTGCGCCGGCTGCCCGGCCAGCATGGCAGTGGGCACCGTGTGGGTGGTCAGCGCGGTGCGTAGCTCCACTGCTGGCTGCCGAAGGTGGCCCGCCGCTATTTCGCCCGCCGATACAGTGTACGGCCGCAGGCGGCCCCGGCTCACGTCATTCATAAAACGCAGCACTGCGTCGCTCAGGTACACTTCCAGTCCGGCCTGCTGCCGGGCGTGCGGCTGCGGTGTGGTCGGCTGGTGCAGCGAGTCGCGCAGGGCCTGCAGCCGCAGCCAGTGGTAATCGGTGGGGCGCAGGCCATAGTCGGCCGCCCGTGCCAGCAGGGCCAGGGCCGCTTGGGCATTGATAGAGATGCTGTCGGCCGGCACGGTCCAGGCAGGCTGGTAGGTAGTGCCATAGAAGTTCCGCACCTGCGGGCCGGCCTGCAACCCCAGCTGCCGGTCCCTTTCCTGCAAGGTGCCAGCGGCCGTATCAAGCAGTGCCTGAATCAGCGGGGCCACGTCCATGGGTAAGGCCTGCGGGCTGAACAGCGTCGGCAGGGCCTTCGCCACTTCCGTTGCTGCGGTGGTAGCCCTCGGAGTGCAGCGTGGCACGGCCAGTAGCAGGGGCAGGCACCAGAAAAGCCGGAAAAAGGCGGATAATGCCACAGCGAAACGAGAGGTATAGCAGGAAGAAGAGAATGGAGCGTCACCATAGTTTCTATATAGTGCGCCGGCTCAGCAAGATTACCGGCGAAACGATGCGGGAGGTATGACAAAAGTCAGGTGCAAAGCCAACCTTTAGCATGGCTCAGCCGCTGCGGGGCCCGGTTATTTGCTTGCAGGTTTCCTCCTTATCTACTGCGTCATGGCTGCTGCACTGCTCATCCTAACTGACTTTTTCCAGGCTGCCAACCGGGCCCTGAACTACGCCAGCAACCTGGCCGGGGCCATTGGGGGCCGTATGGTGCTATTGCACGTGCGCCGCGACTCAGTGCTGGACCCAGAAATGTTTACCGGGCAGCTTTCCTGCCGTAGCCAAGAAGCCGCCGATATAGCTCTGCATAGCGTAGCCGGTAATCTGGCGGTGCCCGTGGTGGCCGAAGTTGGCTATGGTCAGGTGGCGTATGCTGTAGCCGATGCTGTAAGCCGGCACCACCCGGCCCTGATTGTGCTGGGCCGCCCCGACTATTCATCCCTGCCCGACGAGTTGGTACATACCACCTCTTTGGATATTCTGCGCACTGCGCCCTACCCCATGTTGGTGGTGCCTCATACCCTGGCCTCTACTCAGCCGCCGCGCCGTTTGCTGCTGGCCGTCGACGGGGAGGCATTTTCACTGGGTGAGCATGCCGGCGCTGCCCGCCACCTACTCGCCGCCCTGGGAGCTGCACTGACCGTGCTGCACGTAGCCACCACGCCCTCGGAGACAGAAGTTGACCCAGCTGCGTGGTCGGTGCTACAAACCGGCTTGGCTGTAGATCTGCCAACGCAAGTACACACGCGCACGGTGGTGGACGAAAGCCCGGTAGAGGGAATCTTGCAGGCAGCCCGGCCCGAGGACTTCGACCTGGTGGTCCTTATTGCTCGGCCTCGCAGCTTCTTGGGGCAGCTTTTTCACCACAGCGTCACGGCTCAGGTGTTGCTACATAGCCCCATTCCGGTACTGGTGCTGCCGGCTACCGAATAAAGTTCGGCATTCTGCTTTTCTCGGTCCCCTATCTAAAGCCATCAGTCAATTTCGCCCCTCGCCATGAAAGCCACGGTAGCGCAAGCCTAGGGTCAGCAGTTACAATTAGAGCAGGTACCGGCGCCGGTTGTTACGCCCGGCCGCCTTCTGATATAGCCGCCTACGGCGTGTGCCATACTAATCGGCATGCCCCCAGCGGCGACTGGCCGGTGAAAGCCACCAGTCTGGGTTTCTTCACCCGCTGTGCTTTGACGAGGCTTAACATATATGTTCACGAAAAAGCCCGTGGCCATTCGGTCGAGGGCTTTTTCGTAAGCAGTGAGTTGTTTAAAGCCAAATCAGCCACTCGACATTTCCGTTGAGTGGCTGATTCACAATGAGCGAGAAACGAGGTTCGAACTCGCGACCCTCAGCTTGGGAAGCTGCGGACTGTATGTTGTTATTGTTTGTTAATGTTGCCTGTTGTTACTAAAAAGCGCCTTTTTGGCTTGTTGGCGTCTTGCGGTTTACTATCATTACCCCGCTTTCTACTACATTTGTGTAATTCGCTGTGTAATTAACTCTCAGGCGGATTACACAGGATGGGCAAAACAACTGAGCACAAAGAGGGCAAAGCTTTAGTGAAAGTGGTATACTACACTAGCAACACGTTGGCCGATGGGTCGCACCCTTTCTATGTACGCATTACCAAAAACCGGAAACGCAAGTACATAGCCACCGACCTAACCTTGCACCCGAAATACTGGAACCCGCTCAAAAAAGAAATTCGCAAAAGCTATCCTGAGCCAGGCCGCGACAAGCTACTGAAAAAGCTATCCGAATGGGAAGCGAAGTATAGTGGGGCCGCCGACATGCTGGCGGAGGCCGACGAACAACACGACGCGCCTGCCGTAGCCACTAAAGCCATTGAGGGTCGCAAGGCAGCGCGGCGGGTAAAGCTGTTGGCCTACTGCGACGAGTTGAGCGCGGGCTACCTCAAAACCGGGCAGGCTGGCAATGCCACCGTGTACCGCGACCTACGCAATCAATTGGCGAAATTCGTGGCCGCAGAAAATAACGCTCCTGCACCGCCTACAGGTAGGGGGCAGGCTGAAGCATGGGCCACCTGGCTTAGCCTTTATGATGTGCCCTTTGACCGGGTCAATGTAAATTTTTGCCACGAATGGGAGAAAACGCTACGAGCTACGGGCATCAAAGAAATAACATTATCGTTGCGATTCAGAACACTTAGGGCGGTGCTTAACCAAGCCATTGCGGCGGGGCTAATGAAGGCTACGGCTTATCCTTTCGCCCGTACTGTAGCTGAAAAGCACAAGCTGCAAGTCGGGAAGTTTGATGTAAGTACGGCAAAGAGGGCCGTTGGCCGCGACGATCTACGCCGCTTAGAGGCATTAGAACCAGCTAACGAGCGACAACGCCTGGCGAAAAACGTGTTTCTATTCTCCTTCTACGCTGGAGGAATCAATTTTGTGGACTTAGGCCTGCTGCGTTGGCGTAATCTGAGCGGCGAGGCAGCGGGTACGGGACGCCCAGAACGACTGAGTTATGTGCGTCAAAAAACGGGCGGCAAATTATCGGTGCGGCTAATGGCACCCGCCGCAGCTATTCTAGCAGCCTATCACCCCTATACCTACACCACGCCAGCCAACTACATTTTTCCTGTGCTTGACATGGACCGGCACATTACCCCCCACCAAATAAAGAATCGACTGCACAAGGTGCTGGGGCAAGTTAATAAGGACTTAAAGGAGCTAGGCCAGCTAGCCGGCATTGCTACGCCGCTTACTACCTACGTGGCCCGCCACACCTTTGCTACCACCCTCCGAATGAGCGGAACCGGAACAGCGGTAATTTCGCAGGCGATGGGCCACAAATCTGAGGCCGTGACGGCCGTTTACTTGGATTCCTTCGCGTCGGACCTTGTGGATAACGCCTTCGAGGGGCTGCTTTGAGAGATGAATTGAAAAAAAATGGTCGATTTCAGAATATCAAAGAAATGGCTGAAATCGACTTCTCACCTTTGTATCACTCTTACCAGTCACTACTAACCCCTTTTGGTGAGAGGCAGTTAATGCCAACAACTTTAATCACCGCGAGCGTCGGCTACGCTCAACTATTAGATGAGTTCCGCGCCATGATACGGCAAGAGCTCAGCCATCTGCAAGCTCTTTCTACTGCGCCAACGGCGGCAGTCGGAGGAATCGAACTGGCGATGGAAATCACTCGTCTCAGCCGCTCCCGCATCTACGCCTTGGTGCAGGAACGTGGCATCCCCCACGGTAAGCGGGGTAACAAGTTATACTTCGACCGCGCCAAATTATTGGCATGGGTAGAAGAGGGCGAACGGCAGGAAAAGCAGGTTAGATAAATGCTGGCTTCGCTGTTGACAACTAACGGTCAATATGATATTGCAGGGGAGAAAATCTCCTGCAATGTCAATGCCGCTGAAAGGCACGAGGTAACCAATCTGGTCCTCCTACCTTCATTGCTAGAACGCGCTGACGAACTTGCGAATTGGACCGCACCTTCTACTACACGGATTCGGACTGCCGCAGAACGCCTTACAGCAGCTGCTGACTTGCCGCCTTTAGTGCCTCTGTTTGGACCACTCTGGGAAACTCCTGGTATCGCTATTCTGGCCGGAGATACTGGGGTTGGCAAGAGCATTCTAGCTGTCCATATTGCTCATCTAGTTTCTTCTTCTACACCAGAATTGTTAGGATTGGCCAGCAGTTCGAATGAATCAGTGCTATACTATGACTTCGAACTGACTGACCGCCAATTCGCCAAACGATTCGATGGATTTCCTTTCTCCGCGCGATTCATCATTGGTGATACCGATCCTGTAGCTGAAGACGTGGGCACCTTCACCTTCGAGCATATCGCGGCCGACCTTGACCGCACTGGAGCCCGATTGGTAATACTCGATAATATCACCGCGCTAGCCTTGAAGACCACAGCTGACGCTGATGTAAGTATCGGTATCATGCGTGGCCTTAAACGCCTGCAAAACGAGCGAGGTGTTTCCACCTTGATTTTAGCTCACACGCCTAAGATCCCTCCAGGAGTTCCACTATCGCTCAACGACTTGGCTGGGAGTAAGCACCTGTCCAACTTCGCGGATAGTGTTTTCTTCATTAGTAAGTCGGCTCAGGGCCCGCACATCCGTTACCTCAAGCAGGTAAAAAATCGCACTAACGAGGAGATGGCAGGTGTACTAGTTTGCGAACTCGGCACAGAATCTGGGTACCTCGGTTTCACGCTCGTGGGGCCAGGTGAAGAAGCCGACCACCTAGGAACTCGTTCAGAGGAACGTGTTGGTAAAACTCGAAAGGAAGCCGTCGCGCCCCTGCAAACTATTCTTGGCCTCCTGCCAGACCTTCTTGTTACGGCACAGCCAGCAGGCCAGCTGGAAAAGGAACTTGCTCAGCTTTTGGATTGCAGTGACCGTACCATCCGCGACCGTCTCAAAGAAATATCGGCACCTGGCGCATGTTATACAGTCAACCAGGGTGGTATAGTGTGCAGCATCGAGCAGGAAGGCGTCGGGCGCGAGTCCCGATATCATCTGCGGCCGGTAGATAATGCTAACGCCTAGCTTCACCCTTGCCTCCTTGTGTCACGCTAGACGTTGGAAGCTGGAAGCTGGAAATGTCTCTACGAGTGAGTTTCCATCTTTCCAGCTTCCAACATGGGACAATTTTACTTCTACGCCTTTCTTTCTCCATGTACGGTCTTCCGACCCTCCCTTACTTTCTACAGCCTTACGCCGGGACCAAATCGCGCACGATTTGCCCCGCTTGTGGCATGCCACGCACATTCACGCGGTATCTTGATAGGACAACAGGTGAACTCTTGCCTGAAGTCTTCGGACGTTGTGACCGTGAGGTTAAATGCGGCTACCATTCAAGTCCCTACGCCCGAACAGTAGGGGGCAGTTTGAGCTATGCATCCGCTCTGATGCGGAGCAACAGGGGCTCATTACCTAGCCAACCTACCCTCTATCAGTCCGCTTCTCCCATTCCGATACTTTCTATTCCCGATGATGTATACCGTGGTAGCATCGGGCACTACGAGTGTAATGCGCTGGCCCGGCTGCTACGCGATAGGCTTGGGGAGACTGTAGCTGGTGAGCTGCTGGCTCGATTCTGCATAGGTACTTCAACTTACTGGCCAGGCGCCTGCGTTTTTTGGCTAATTGACCAGCAGGGGCGTGTACGAGGCGGTCAAGTTGTACTCTACGATGAAACCGGCCATACCATCAAGCACCCGCACCGTCATACTACATGGGTCCATACAGCCCTTATGCAAGCTCACCGTAAGCGTGGTCAAGCTATACCTCTTTGGCTTGATGAGTATGCCAAAAACGGCACTAAAAGCCCTTGCCTATTCGGGTTGCCCCAGCTAGATACTGAACTACCTGGAAAGCCCGTAGCTATCGTTGAGAGCGCCAAAACGGCCATGTTAGCTACCCCATTCTTTGCACAATATGTCTGGCTTGCGACCATGGGCCTAAGCTACTTAACCGCAGAACGGCTCGAACCTTTACGTGGCCGGCGCATCGTTTTATTCCCCGACGCTGGGGCATTCGAGCAATGGAATCTTAAGGCAAAAGAACTATGTCGCTTGGGTTTTGACATAACGGTGTTCGACGCACTGGAAAGGCTTGCTACAGCCGATGAACGCACTGCCGGCTTGGATTTAGCCGACGTAATACTGCGAGAATCGCGACAGAGTGAAAAGGTGGTAGATGCCTTGGTGCGATGAGCAATTCTTCCTTTTCAAACGTCTTCTACCATGTCGCCATCTTGGTATTCTTCTAACTCTTCTATTGTCTCAGCCTCTAGCTCATACACAAGTAGCAGTTCCTCCGAATCTGCCGTGGAAGATATCAGGCGTTTCGTGACTTGAAGAGCTTGATAATAAGGGCCTCGATTACCTCCTAATCCTAGGTGGTCTCCAACTACAGGCAGGCTGCCAGTTAGGCTAAAGAAGAGCTTGATCTGCTCATAGCAACTATTCCGTGTGTGTCGCCACTGTTCATATTCCTGCCGTAGATGGGCAGATGCTTCAGCCTGGTCGACTATTATGGTCCAGAAACGTTTTCTGATTGCGGTTTCCATACGGTGGCTCCAAGTAAAATAGATACTCAGGGTCTGCGTCAAAAGAAATGGGGTTTCACTCATTGCAATAGGAGTAAGACAAAAGAATTACTTGCTACATGGAGGATGGCGTTTCATATCGATACCGCTCAATACCTAAGTATATGGCGACCTCGGTATGGGATATCCCACCTGATAGATGCTGTGAGAAGTGGCGGTGGTCTACCTTTATTTCCAATGGCTCCACATATAGGGGGGCTCCTACACCAGGTAAACACCTACTGGCGCGGTAGATGTCGGCCACCATGTCCTGAGCTTGGTAACATCCCTGCTCCACCCTTCCTAACACTACACTTGCAGCCTCTTCCCAAAACTGCAATGGGTGACCAGTGTTGACCTGGCGTTGTTGCCATTGGTGTATGAAGTCATTAACCCGCGTCGACCATCGAATAACTAGAGAAAGGCTGGGAGTAACCAGCAATGATTTATCGTCACGAAACATAATGAAAGAGCAGCAAGGTGGGGCAGAGCCCAAAAATACATACTTAACCTGAAAATGCCTCAAATATGAGGCAAAATCCAGTGGGGTCATACCGGAGCTTTCCGGAATGAAACACACTGCCGGTATTCGGGCTTTTGGCCTCCATCTGCGGCGGCTTCGCCAAGCGCGTAAGCTTACCCAATATGCGCTGGCAGATTACGCTGATATTTCCCGGCCCACTGTACAGCGTATTGAAAAGGGAGAGACTGCTGCTTCGCTGGATGTGCTGCTTGCTTTAGCCCACGCCCTAGATATCCCTCTCCGAGAGTTGGTAGATGCTCCTGGCATTGATAAGCTCGCGTAAATGTCAATACTTTCCTCAGGAGCTAGGCTTAGGCAGTGAGTTCTGCACCTCCTAGGGGCTCATATATACAGGGTGGGGAGGGTAAAACGGATAGAAACGGAAATGCTAGACCCGGTACCCCTTGTTTGCACAAGACGACTTTAATTTGAATCTCGATACCCAAAGCATGGGCGGCTACTGTCAAGCAAGGCTGGAAAAACGAAGGTGGTTATTCTTCATAGGAATGCCCAAATAGCCCTCTATCAGCCAGAATTAGGCTTTGAGGTACTAATAGCAATACTGTTGCGGCCAAATCCTTAGTCTGGCTACACGAGCAAAATACCTTTGCTGCCTTATTGTTTCCATCTAACGGCGAGCTTATACATACAAGGGAGCTGTGTACAGGAATTATTAATCCATGCATATACATGGAATAGGTAATAGACCCAATCTGAGTTATAATAAAACTTAACAACAGTTGTAGCTTGCATCAAACTTTGGATTACATATAAATAATGGCCGCCACCTCCCATTCTACCCTTGTCAATTTCATCTTCGAGCTGGCTAACAAGCTGCGCGGTCCCTACAAGCCGGCGCAGTACCGGCGGGTCATGCTGCCCCTCATCGTGTTGCGCCGCCTCGACCTCGTGCTGGAGCCTACAAAGGCCGCCGTGCTGGCGAAGCACGAGGAGCTGAAAAGCCGCAAAATGTCGCTGGAGCTCCAGCACGGTGCTTTAGTGAAAGCCGCGGAACAGCCATTCTATAATACCAGCAAATATACGTTTCGCTCCCTGCTGGCTGACCCCGAGCACTTGGCGGCCAACCTGGTGGCCTACATCCGGGGGTTTTCGCCGGTGTTGCAGCAGATTTTTGAGCGTTTCGAGTTTGAAAAGGAAATTCCTAAGCTGGAGGAGACCAACCGGCTTTTCCTCATTCTTCAGGACTTTACGGCGAAAGAAGTCAACCTGCACCCGAGCGTGCTACCACCCTGGCAGATGGGCTACGTGTTTGAGGAACTGATTCGGCGCTTCAACGAGCAGGCCAATGAGGAAGCGGGCGACCATTTCACGCCCCGCGAGGTGATACGCCTGATGGCGGCCCTCACCTACACGCACGACGAGGACGTGACTTCTGGTAAGGCGGTGTCGCGCACGGTGTATGACCCTACGTGTGGCACGGGCGGAATGCTGTCGGTGTCGGAAGAGTACACCCGCGAAATCAATAAGAAAATCAACCTGGAGCTGTTCGGGCAGGACTACAACCCCGAGTCGTGGGCCATTTGCTGCGCCGATATGCTCATCAAGAACGAGCCAGTAAGCCACATTGCCTTCGGCGACGTACTCGGCGACGGCAAGAGCTTCGATGGCCACCCCGGCGAGCGGTTTCATTATATGCTGGCCAACCCACCCTTTGGGGTGAAGTGGGAGCCGCAGAAGAAAACCGTGGAGGACGAGTATGCCAAGCAGGGCTTCGGGGGACGCTTCGGGCCGGGGCTGCCGCGCATCAACGAAGGCTCACTACTGTTTTTGCTGCACATGCTGAGCAAGATGCACCCGGCCCCGGTGTTCGACAAAGCCGGCAAAAACGTGGGCGGCGACGGTTCCAAAATAGCCGTCGTCTTCAACGGCTCGCCGCTGTTTGCGGGAGAGCCGGGGCCGAACGAAAGCAACATCCGGCGCTGGGTGATTGAAAACGACTGGCTCGATGCCATCGTGGCCCTGCCCGACCAGCTGTTCTATAACACTGGCATCAATACCTACATCTGGCTGGTGAGCAACCGCAAGCCCGCCCACCGCCGGGGCCGGGTGCAGCTCATCAACGCGACGCGGCACTACGTGAAGATGAAAAAGAGCCAGGGCAACAAGCGCAACGAAATTGGTGACGGGCTGGAAGGCCGCCCCGACCACATTGCCGAAATCGTGCGCCTCTACGACGAGAATAAGGATGGCGGCACCAGCCGCGTGCCAGTCGATGGCAAGCCAAAGGAGCTGGTGTGCTCCAAAATATTCGACAACCGCGACTTCGGCTACCTGCGCCTGACCGTGGAGCGACCCCTGCGCCTGAACTTCCAGCCCAGTCCTGAGCGCCTAGCGCGGGTGCACGAGGCGAGCGAGTTCCGCAAGCTGGCCACTAGCAAGAAAAAGCACGGCTCGGAAGCCTGGAAGGAAGAAATAGCCGCCGGTGAGGCCGAGCAGGCCCGCATACTGGCGGCTCTGGATAAGCTGGATGCGAAGAAGCTGATGCACAACCGCGACACTTTCTCGGCCACCCTGAAAACGACCTGCAAAGGCGCGGGCGTGAAGCTGAGCGGCCCCATGCTCAAGGCCATCCTAACGGCCCTGGGCGAGCGGGATGCCACCGCCGACATTTGCCTGCTGCCCAACGGCCACCCCGAGCCCGATGCCGAGCTGCGCGACACCGAGCTGGTGCCGCTGCCGCCCACCGCGCCGCTGCCCCTGCCGCTGGCCTACACCAAAGACGCCGACAACGCCGACCTGCTGGCCCTGGTGCAGCCCCACCTGGACGCGCACTTTGCCCGCGAGGTGCTGCCCCACTGGCCCGATGCCTGGCCCGACTACACCAAAACCAAGCTGGGCTACGAAATCCCCGTGTCGCGCCACTTCTACACCTACGAGCCGCCCCGTGAACTAACGGATATCGAGGCCGACATCAAAGGGCTGGAAGGCGAAATCCTGGACATGCTGAAGGAGGTAACGGTATGAAGTGGCAAGAAACTAGACTCAAATTCATTACGCGGCTTTCTTATGGAGATGCCCTTGATAAGGATGAATCAGGCCGTGGTGAATATGCCGTATTCGGTTCGAATGGTAGCTACAATGAGTGTGAGCGTGCTAATACTCTTTCCCCAGTGATTATTGTTGGAAGAAAAGGGTCGTACGGTAAAATTAATTGGAGCGAAAAAGAGTGTTTCGCTTCCGATACCACATTCTTTATCGACGCTTCAACAACCGAGAATGACCTGCGTTGGCTATTTTATGGATTGCAAATACTAGGTCTTGATGAAGGCACAGCTGAAGCAGCAGTACCTGGTATAAACAGAGAAACAATTTATCAGAAGGCTCTCCCTCTTCCCCCGCTTGATGAGCAACGCGCCATTGCCGTCTTCTTGGATGAGCGCACGGCCCACCTCGACGGCCTCATCCGGCGCAAGGAAGACCTGCTGAAGCTGCTGGCCGAACAACGCGCCGCCCTCATCACCCGCGCCGTGACGCGGGGCCTGGATGCCGCTGCGCCCCTGCGCGACTCCGGGGTGCCCTGGCTGGGGCAGGTGCCGGCGCATTGGGAGGTGAAGCGGTTGAAGTTCGGCTTGGCGGCCATCAATCCTGTTGGCTCTAATCTTCCATTACCTGAAGATGCACCCGTTTCATTCGTGCCAATGACAGCGGTTGGAGAATACGGCGGGCTCGACCTAGATATGGAAAAGCCGCTTGATGAAATTGGCAGCGGATACACCTATTTTGCCGATAACGATGTGGTTGTGGCTAAAATCACACCTTGCTTTGAGAATGGTAAAGGTGCTTTAGCAATAGGATTAACGAACGGCGTAGCCTTTGGCACTACAGAACTTCACGTACTGCGCCCCAATGCAGAAATGGACAGTCAGTTTTTATTCCTGTTGACTATTTCTGAGCCATTCCGCAAACTTGGAGAGGGCGAGATGATAGGGGCTGGTGGTCAGAAGAGGGTCCCAGAAGAGTTTATTAAAAACTTAATGGCACCCTTTCCGCCAATTAATGAGCAACGCGAGATAGCAGCGGCTATCAATCAGATTAATGAGCGTAGCGATAAGATGACTGACATCACCAACCGCGAAATTGCCAAGCTCCGCGAGTACCGCGCCGCGCTGATAACGGCCGCCGTCACGGGCCGCATCGACGTGCGGGCAGTCGTGGAGCCCACCCCCGAACCTGCCCTCGCTGACGCACTATGAAGCACCGCGAAATCCACTTTGAGGCGGCGCTGGAAGCCGCGCTCTGCACCCCGGCCGGGGGCTACGTAGCGGGCACCACGCCCCTGGATGCCCGGCGCGGGCTGTTCGGGGCCGACGTGCTGGCCTTTTTGCAGGTCAGCCAGGCGCGGGCCTGGGAGCAGCTGGCGGCCATCCTGGGTGCCACGCTGCCGGATACGGTGCTCGACACCCTCACCCGCGAGCTGGCCGGCAAGGGGGCATTGCACGTGCTGCGCTACGGCTTCAAGTGCTTCGGCAAAACCCTGCGGCTGGCCTACTTCGCCCCCAACACCGGCCTCAACCCCGACACCGAAGCCCAGTACCGTCTCAACCAGCTGCGGGTGCATCGGCAGGTACACTACCACCCCGCCAAGGCGGCGCAGAGCATCGACGTGGTGCTGGCCCTCAACGGCCTGCCCGTGGCCACGCTGGAACTGAAAAACCCACTCACCCACCAAACCGCGCAGGACGCCATCCGGCAGTACCAGCACGAGCGCGACCCGCAGGCCCCACTGTTCAAGTTTAAGGAGCGGGCGCTGGTCCATTTCGCTGTCGACCCCGACGCCGCCTGGATGACCACCCGCCTACAAGGGGCCGACACTGTGTTTCTGCCCTTCAACCGGGGCCACCAAGGCGGTGCCGGCAACCCGCCCGTGCCAGCCGGCTACCGCACCCAGTACCTGTGGGAAGAAGTGCTGCAACGCGACTCGCTGCTCGACCTGCTGGCCCGCTTCCTGCACCTGCAAACCGACACCACCGTGGTACGCCTGCCCGACGGCAGCACCGTGCGCCAGGTGCGCGAAACCCTCATTTTTCCGCGCTACCACCAGCTCCAGGCCGTGCGCGGGCTGGTGGACGCGGCCCGCAGCCAAGGCGCGGGGCACAACTACCTCATCCAGCACTCGGCCGGCTCGGGCAAGAGCAACTCCATTGCCTGGTTGGCCCACCGCTTGGCCTCGCTGCACGATGCCGACGACCGCAAGGTGTTCGACACGGTGGTGGTGATAACCGACCGCCGCGTGCTCGACCAGCAGTTGCAGGACGCCATCTACCAGTTTGAGCACAAGCAGGGCGTGGTGCAGAAGATTGACGAAAACACACAGCAGCTCGCCAAAGCCCTGGCCGACGGCACGCCCATCGTCATCAGCACGCTCCAGAAGTTTCCCTACATCGCCCAGGCCCTCGACACGCTGGCCAAGCGCGGCGAGGGCGTGAGCCTGCACACCGCCGGCCGCCGCTTCGCGGTGATAGTAGACGAGGCCCACAGCAGCCAGAGCGGCGAGGCTGCCCAGGAGCTGCGCAAAATACTGAACCGCGACGGCATCGAAGCCACCCTGGCCGAGCAGCTGCTCGACCTCGACGAGGACGAGCTGAGCCCCGCCGCCCGCCAGGAGCTGATACGCGAGATGCTGAAGCGCCCGCGCCAGCCTAACCTGTCGTACTTCGCCTTCACGGCCACGCCCAAGTTCAAGACCCTGGCCGTGTTCAACGAACCCGACCCGGCCACCGGCCTCCCGCCGTTCCACCTGTATTCGATGCGGCAGGCCATTGAGGAAAAGTTTATCCTTGACGTGCTGGCCAACTACACCACCTACCGCGCCTACTACGGGCTGATTAAGTCCATTGAGCACGACCCGCTGGTGCCCAAGCGGCAGGCCGCCACAGCGCTGGCCCGCTTCCTGGCCCATCACCCCACCAACGTGGAGTCGAAGGTGGAAGTCATCGTGGAGCACTTCCGCGCCTACACCCGCCACAAGATTGGCGGCCGGGCCAAGGCGATGGTCGTGACGGGCTCGCGGCTGATGGCCGTGCGCTACAAGCTGGCTTTTGATAAGTATCTGCGCGAAAAAGGCTACGCCGACATCCGCACGCTGGTGGCCTTTTCGGGCCAGGTCATCGACCCCGACCTGCCCAACCAGACCTACACCGAAGTGGGCATGAACAAGGGCTTGGCCGAGCGGGAGCTGCCCGAGCGGTTTGCCTCCGACGACTTCCAGATTCTGCTGGTGGCCGACAAGTACCAGACCGGCTTCGACCAGCCCCTGCTGCACACCATGTACGTGGACAAGCGCCTGGCCGGCATCCAGGCCGTGCAGACGCTGAGCCGCCTCAACCGCATGGCCGCCGGCAAGAGCGACACCTTCGTGCTCGACTTCGTGAACGACCCCGAGGAAATTTACGCCGCCTTCAAGCCCTACTACGAGCGCACCAACGCCGCCGGCCAGCCCGACCCGCACCAGCTCTACGAGCTGCAACATCGCCTGGAGGAAGCCCGCGTGTGGGAGCCCGCCGAGGTCGATGCCTTCTGCGACGTGTGGTTCAGCAACCGCCTCAAGCCCCTGCCCACCGACCACCAGAAGATGTACGCGCTACTGGACCGAGCCGTAGACCGCTACGAAGCCCTGCCCGAACCGGAGCAGGATTTGTTCAAGGGCCGCCTCACTAGCTTCCGCAACCTCTACGCCTTCCTGTCGCAGATTATTCCCTACCAGGACTCGGGCCTCGAAAAGCTGCACACCTACGGCCGCTTCCTGCTCACGCGCCTGCCCGCCCACTCCGCCGACCAGCGTTACGCCGTCGAAGACGACGTGGCCCTGAAATACTACCGCCTCGAACAGCTCAGCCAGGGCTCCATCAGCCTGACCGCGGGCGAGCCCGCCCCGCTCTACGGCCCCACCGAAGTAGGCACCGGCCGCGCCCAGGACGCCACCGTGAACCTGTCGCAGCTCATCGATAACCTCAACGCCCGCTTCGGCACTGAGTTTCTGCCCGCCGACCAGCTCTTCTTCGACCAGATTGTGGAAACCGCCATCCTCAACGCCCAGCTCCAGGAAGTAGCCCAGGCCAACAGCCAGCAAAATTTCGAGTACGTATTCCGCAAGATGTTCGAGGGCTTCTTCGTGGAGCGCCTGGAAGGCAACGAGGACATCTTCTCCCGCGTCTTCAGCGATGCCGAGATGCGCCGCGCCGCCGAACAGTATTTATCGGGCGAGGTGTACCGGCGGATACTGGGGAAGGTAGATGGTGCTACTAAACAAACGCTGGCCTAATGTCTTAAGATTTTCGCCGACCTTTGATTTGTTCTCTTCATAAACAGCTTCTCACTGATGCTTATCCAATCATTGCATGTTAGTCACTTTCGAGGCATACGCCATCTTAAGTTAGAAAATTTGACTAATGTCAACTTGTTGTTAGGTAAGAACAATGTGGCAAAGACTTCCGTTTTGGAAGCACTTTTCCTATTTGCTGCTGCCAATGTTGAAGTGTGGGCTAATAAAATAGATAATGAGCGTGGTCTGTTAGGAAGCGATCAAGGCTTCGCTTATTTATTCTATGGGTTTGATAGCAACCAGCCAATAGAACTCGGTGCAGATATAGTCGTTGATGAATATGTGTCTGGCCATTTGTTTGATGTCCATCGCTACAGGCTAGATGTTGGTGTTGAAGCCGTCTCTAACCCAGATAGTAATAGCCAATGGCTCACCCCCAAATTTAGTCAGCTAAGTACATCACTTAAACAGGAATATCAAACAGAGGGAGTTAACAAAATTAGGGTTACGGTATTCTCTACCGAACCCAGTGCAAAAAAGCCTCTTTCCGTTACGCTTAGCCGCAGAAGTTATGGGCATAATACTCGGGTGAGTACAAGTCGTAGTGGTCCAAACCGCTCTTTAATTAATCAATCAGATTTTGGACAATGGCTAAGTACTCGAATGTCATTTAGTGATTTGTATACAAGAGTTGAACATTTAATTGTCACAAAACAAGATGAACGTCTTGTTGAAATTCTTCGTCTGATTGATCATCGCATTAAAAGTATTGCGCTAGGAAGCAATGATACAATCTATTTCGATTTAGGGGGGCATTTGCCTACGCTATTACCTCTAAACCTTATGGGTGATGGGGTTCAACGCTTGCTTTCTATAATCGCAGCGCTGGCAATTAGGCCAGGAGCAGTAGTTCTAATTGACGAAATTGACAATGGGTTACATTATTCTACTTTAAGAGTACTGTGGCAAGCTATTCTATCTGCGGCAAAAGAATACAAGGTGCAGATTATAGCTACAACTCATAGTGCGGAAGCTCTACGCCACCTCACTGGAGTACTAGATGACAAACAATGGGCAGATTTGCGTTCGACTGTGGCAGTATATACCTTGGTCAAGGATGATAAAGATACTATTAAGAGTTATAGATATGATTATGAGCAGCTTGAGTTTGCGCTCGAACATGACGTAGAAGTTCGTAATTAATAATTTTACTGTTCAGCTCGTGAATACTCGTCAGTTTAACATCTTCGTGGAAGGCAATGATGACCACGACCTAATATGTGCTTTACTTACAAGAATTAAAGACCTTAAGCCTCACCCATCAAAAAACTCCACTCGACGCCGAGACAGCATTACTACATACTTTGAGGTGAATGATACTGGCGATACAATTCTAGTATTGACTACAGGGGGCTGGACATCTCTTGGCCGTAATCAACAGATACAGTTCCAGCAAGCTAGAGATTCTGGTGGTAGAACATTAATTGTTTTTGATGCAGATTATGATCAACCTCAATATCCTCAAGGTGGTCAAGTAAATCGATTAGCTGCATTACGTGCTCAAATATCAGAATTTGAGCCTGATCCCCATATTTATCTATTTCCTAATCCGAGTAGTGATGGTAATTTAGAAACACTTTTACTACAAATAATTTCTCCTAATCATCAATGTGTAATTGATTGTTATGTTGGTTTTGGTCAGTGCTTAGAACAGTATGTTGATGTAAGTGGGAGCCCTATCTACCATCTTCCTATTGATAAACGTCGTGTATATGACTACGTTAATGCGCTACCTCTATCTCCAGAAGAACGGGAAAGGCATCAAGATAAGGGTGGACAGAAAATATTCGAAAATAGTAATTGGTGGAATTTTGATGCCCCTGCTATTCAACCCTTAATCAGCTTCTTGGTCGTTCATCTGACTTGAGCTGAGTAGCAGTGCATCCACATAGATCTATCCCGTACTTGAATAGCATCAGAGGGTATATGTAATCTAAAGTGTAATCTAAAACAAGATCAGCCACCCGGACTTGCGTCTAAGTAGCTGATTCACAATGAGCGAGAAACGAGGCTCGAACTCGCGACCCTCAGCTTGGGAAGCTGATGCTCTACCAACTGAGCTACTCTCGCGGGGTTTGGTATGGGCAAAAGTACGCAGCATTCTGCTAACAAGAAATAGCGGCGGCCGGGTTACTCAAAATCAGGAGGTAACCTGAGCGGCTAGGAGCAGAACTACGCCCAGCGGCAGTTATAAACCCGGCAGTACTACTCAATGACGAGCAATCCGTATGAAGGGAAATTCTGCTTCCTGCCGTTCCTTCGCCCCAACTTAGACCCCTATGAAAGTCCTGATTTTCGGTGCTTCCGGTGCTACTGGCCGCCAACTTGTGCAACAGGCCCTCGACCAACAGTTCAGTGTCACGGCTTTTGTGCGCGACTCGGCCAAGCTTAGGCTGGAGCATGCCAACCTGCGAGTGGTGCAAGGCAACGTGCTGCAGCCCGAAACGGTGGAAGCAGCCATTCCCGGCCACGATGCGGTGCTGCTGGCGCTGGGCGTAAAGAAAAATCAGGCCGGTGATACGACGTTATCCGACGGTACGCAGCACATTATCGAGTGCATGCAGAAATACGGGGTGAAGCGGCTCATCTGCGAAACGTCGTTGGGCGTAGGCAGCAGTAAGCACGAGTCAGGGTTTCTGTTCGGCAAAATTATTGCACCGCTGTTTCTCAAGCACATCATGGCCGATAAGGAGCGGCAGGAAGCCCTGATTCAGCACAGTGACTTGGACTGGACTATCGTGCGGCCCGCGGGCCTGACCAATGGCAAGTCTACTGGCGGCTACAAGATTGCCCTCAGCTTTGCCAATGCCAAGATCAAAGGCCGCGTGTCCCGCGCCGACGTCGCCCAGTTTATGCTCAAGCAGCTGGCTACCGATGCCTTCGTGGGCCGGGCCGTGGGAATTTCCTATTAAGTTTGACCTCTTAACCCTCTTCGCCATGGCGTATCCTCCCGCGGGCCGCAATCCGGCCACAAGCTCCTTATATCTGTTGGCCGGGGTGCTGTTGCTCGTGGCGCTGGCGTTTCGCTCGCCCGAGCTGTACGCCGCCTGGCAAAGCGGCACACTCACTACCGCCCGGGTTGGCCTCACGCTGGCGTTTCTGGTCGGGGCGCTGTTTATGCTGCGCATGGGCTGGCGCCTGCACCGTAACAACCGGCAAAACGACGTTATCGACTAACGCCGCCTTCTTTTCGCTTCTATGTCTTCTCCGCTTCGTATTTCCGTTGCTAAACGTACCCCGGCCGTAGCCGCTCAGCTAGCTGAGCTGGGCCGCCAAACCTTTCACGACACCTTCGCGGCCGATAATACGGCCGAGGATATGGCCGATTTTCTGGCCGCCAACTTCAGTCCAGAAATCCAGCTGGCTGAACTCAACGACCCCCAAATTGTATTTCTGGTAGCTTATATGCAGCAGGAAATGGTGGGATATGCCAAGCTAGGGCTAAACTCCGGGCTGGGGCTGGAGGAAGGAAAAAGCTCGGTGGGCCGGCTGGAAATTGAGCGGCTGTATGTGCGCCACGACTGGATTGGCACCGGCCTGGGCGCCTCGCTCATGCGCCGGGCCATTGAAGAAGCCCGCAGTCAGCAGTGCCGCACGGTGGTGCTGGGCGTGTGGGAGCGGAACCAGCACGCCATAGAGTTCTATAAGCGCTTCGGGTTCCGGGAAATCGGTCGGCACGAGTTCCGGGTGGGGCAGGATGTGCAAACTGACCTGATTCTGCGCAAAGGGCTGTAAGCGGGCTACATTCCGCCCGACCCTTACCTTTGCTGCCCCGCCAACCCCGCTGCTCCTCGTGAGAATACCCGCGCTTTTGTCTTTCCCGGTATTGCACTGTAGCGCCCGTCTGCTGCCGGTGGCCGCGTGGGGTATCATCAGCGGCTGCTCTTCCGGGGGTAGTCCAGCCACCACGCTGCCCCTGCCCACGGGCCACTTTGAAGGCCCCGTGAGCTACCAGGGCAGCGAACTGCGCGTGGCCCTCGACTTGCGCGAAACCGCCCCGGGGCAGCTGGAGGCCGATGTGCATTTTCCGGAGCTGGCCGGCCAGAGCTTTGCCGCCGCCAACGTGCGCTACAAGGAGCCCCAGCTCACGTTGGAGCGCCCCGGCCGGGCCAGCCAAGCTACCGTGACGGCTATTCGAGAGGGCGACTTTCTGCGGGGCGTCTTCACCCTCGATAGTATTAAGGCAGACTTTGTGTGGGCGCGCCGGGGGCAGGCCGCACCGCGCGCCTACCAGGAAAAGGCCTTTGCGGTGCAGACCCACGGCCGCACGCAGCGTCTCACTCTGCTCGTGCCCACCGATACCGTAGCCCGCCACCCCGCCGTGGCCCTGCTGGCCGATGCTGCCTCGGCCGCGTCGGCTGCCGCCCGCGCCGACCTGCTGGCCCGCCAGGGCTTCCTGGCCGTGGTAGTATCAGCTTCTGCTACAACTTCCGAAACAGATTCAACCACGCTGCACACTGTAGCGGCGGCACTTCAGGCGCTGCGTCGGCAGCCCGCCGCCGATTCGCTGCGGGTGGGCTTCTGGCTGCGCGGGCCGGGCGCGGGCGCGCTGCTGCCGGCAGCGGGCCTAACGCCGGCCGCCGTGGCTTTCGTAGTGCTGGAAAACGTACCGGCTGCTTCCCTGGCCGATACCAAGCCGTTTCAGCAGGCCAGCCGCCAGCAGCTGCCCGTACTTGCCCTCTATGCTGGTGCCGATACTAGCCTGAACGTGCGGGAAAGTGCGCGCCGCCTGCGCAATGCAGTAGGAATACGGCGTGGCTCATCAGTCCGTACTTTCCCGCTGGCCAATGCCGAATTCATCGTACCCGGCCGGCTGAGTGCCGATGGCAAATGGACCTGGCCCCAGCAGGCTGCTGGCTTCGCCGAAGGATTGGTAGAGTGGCTACGCCAGCGCAAAGTCCGCTAGGCACAGAACGCTGTAGAGACGCATAGTTGCGTCTCGTCGTTGAACGACAATCGTTGATGCGACGCAGACGACGAGACGCAAGTATGCGTCTCCACACCATCCCGGCAGTGACAAAAGTAGCTCCGGGAGCAACCGAAGTGCCACCCGGCCTGACCGAAGCAGTGGCGGCAACACCCAAAGTGCCGCTCGGTACGGCCGAAGCAGTTGCGGCAGCAACCGAAGCTTCCGTCGGGCTGACCGAAGCCATTCCCAGCATGACCGAAGAGCCATCCGGCAGCTAATTTGGCGCTTCAAATGGGCCAGGCAGCGCTTAGGGCAAACGAAGGCTGGTGTGGGAGAGGATTCTTATAGTACCAGCAGGCCCTTTTCGCGCAGCAGCAGCCAGGCTGGCGACGCCAGAAAGGACTCGAAGCTCATGCCGGCCACGCTGGTAGGGAAGGTGGCAGCCACTTCCTTTAGCAGTAGCTTCGTCTCATAATCAGTACCGAGCTTGCTGAGCAGCTGGTGCAGCCAGGCACCAATAGGGGCGGAGGTTTTGACTTCAAAGTCCTCGGCCTGCTCATAGAAGGTAAGCACGGCGCGCTGGCCTTTCTGGGTGTCGCCGGGACGCAGCTCGGGTGGGTTGCCCAGCCAGAAGAGCCGCTGGTTTTGCTTCGCGAAATCGGGCTTGCCGGGTTCCTGCAAAGCTTTCTGAATGAGTTGGCGCGGCACCGTGGTGCGGGGCGTTTTGAAATCGAACCAAAAGCTGAGCGGCTCGGTGAGGGCCACGCCGTGCATGTAGTTGTAGAGCGCCTTAGCCAGGCCCGGCCCAAACTGCTCGTGGTCGGCCCCGGTGGGGTCGTCGTGCCAGAGGTCGTTCCAGGCAAAGTCGCCGGGTTCGGGGCCCACGGGTACCACCTGGTACTTCGCCGGGTTTTTGCCCACCGGCGAGTGGGCCGTCATGGCGAAGCGGTGCCAGTAGCCGCTCTGCACGATGCCGGCCGCAAACAGCTGCCGCACCACTTCCAGCGAGTCCACGGTTTCCTGGGCGGTTTCGGTCGGGAAGCCATACATCAGGTAGGCGTGTACCATGATGCCGGCCTGGGTGAAGCCATCCGTGACGCGGGCTACCTGAGCAATGGTAACGCCCTTGTCCATAAGGGCCAGCAGCCTATCGGAGGCTACTTCTAGGCCGCCGCTCACGGCAATGCAGCCCGAGGCGGCCAGCAGGCGGCACAAGTCGGGCGTGAAGGTTTTCTCGAAGCGGATATTGCCCCACCACGTAATATTGACCTGCCGGCGCAGCAGTTCGATGGCCAAATCGCGCAGGGCCAGGGGCGGCGCAGCTTCATCCACGAAGTGAAACCCGGTTTGCCCGGTCTGCCGCACAATTTGCTCAATTCTATCCACGAGCAGCGTGGCCGGGGCAGTTTCGTAGCGAGAAATATAGTCGAGCGTAACGTCGCAGAACGAGCAGCGCTTCCAGTAGCAGCCGTGGGCAATGGTGAGCTTGTTCCAGCGCCCGTCGCTCCAGAGGCGGTGCATGGGGTTCAGCACCTCTATCACCGAGAGGTACTCGGTCAGTGGCAGGTCGCTGTAGTCAGGCGTGCCTACTTCGGTGTGCGGAATGTTGGGGTGCGGGTAGTTGATGTACTCCACCACCCCGGCCTCGTTGCGCAGAAAGGTACGCTGGAAGGTGCTGGTTGTTAGTTGTTGGTTGTCAGTTGTTAGATTGTTCTGGTGACCTGAGTTAGGCGCTGATTGACCTGCCTCCGCCAGTTCCTCAACCTGACAACTAGCAATTGACAACTGATAACTAATATACTCCAGTAGCCGCAGCCACGGGCCTTCGCCGTCGTCGAGGGTCAGGAAGTCGATATAGTCGAAAAAGCGGGGCTCCTTGATCTGGCGTAGCTCGGTATTGGGGTAGCCGCCGCCCATCAGGGTTTTCACTGCGGGGCGCAGCTCCTTTACACGGCCGGCCAGGCGCAGGGCACCGTAGAGGTTGCCGGGAAACGGCACCGAGAAGCCTACCACATCGGGCTCGGTGCGGGCTACCAGCGCATCGAGCAGCTCCAGCAGCATCTGGTCGAGCAGGTTGGGCGGCGTTTGCAAAGCCTCGTGCATGGCATCGAAGGAAGTGGCCGACATGCCCAGCCGTTCGGCGTAGCGCGAGAAGCCAAACTGCGGCCCCACGGTTTCCTTGATCAGGTCGCCAAGGTCTTCGAGGTAGAGCGTGGCCAAGTGGCGGGCCTGATCGGAGAGGCCGAGGGTGCCAAAAGCGGCTTCTAGGTCGGCAATATTGTCGAAGCGGGCGGCCTCGGGCAGAAACCGGCTGTGGCAGATGCGCGAGGCGAGGGTAGTATCCTTGTTCTGCAAAAACCGGATGACCGGCCCGATAGTAGCCAGGTAACTGCGCTGCAGCCGCACCATGCGCCGGGCGTTATCCGACAGCTCGAAGCCGCCGACCTCAATGGCCGCAAACACCCGTTGCAGCCCTTGCGCCGAGAAAATCTTCAGCACCAGCTCCAGGCCTAGGTCGGCCTGCGCGACGTGGTAGCCGCGTCCCTGCAGAAACCCCTTGATATACGGCGTGGCCGGATAGGGCGTGTTGAGCTGGGTAAGCGGCGGGGTAATGAGCAGGATTCGGGGCGAAACGGAAGACACGGCAGCACGGCAAAGAGAACCACAAAGATACGCCCAAACAGCCAGGCACGCCGCGTTGGTTCAGCCGGGGCCCGGTGGTTCGCCTGTAACAGCACTGCAGATGGCCTCCGCCCAGCTGCTACACCTGCAACAGCATGCGGACAGCATCTTCGTAAACGGCAAGTGGGGCAGCAGAAGGACTATTCCTTTCTGCTGCCCCACTTGCGCGGAGGCTATTCGTTACTGCCCGGGATGCTAAGCCAGCTGGTCCAGCGACATGCGCTTAGGCAGCAGATCGCGCCGGAACTCACTAACTGAGCGGCCCGTGACTTGGCGGAACTGGTTGCTCAGGTGCTGGCCACTGCTGTAGCGCATCTGGTCGGCAATTTCGCTCAGCGTCATTTCGCCGTAGCTGAGCATTTCCTTGACCCGCTCAATTTTCAGCCGGATCAGGTACTTCTCAATGGTGAGGTTGGCCGTGCGCGAAAATACTTTGCTCAGGTGGGAGTAGGTAGCCGCAAACCGGTCGGTAAGAAACGCCGACGTAGTAAGCGGCATGCGGGCCGTGCGCAGATGTTCCAGGTATTCGCCCAGCGCACCCTTGATTTGCTCGGTCAGCTGCTCAGCCCGGCCCATCAGCACCTCAAAGCCCGCTTCGTGCAGAATCGGGGCCAGGGCGGCCGGGTCGGCGGGCGTGGTATGGTCGAGCTGGGCTTGGCCCAGCGTTACCTGGGTGGGCCGGTAGCCGGCTTGTTCGAGCAGATGCCGCACCGCGTCGATACACCGGGGGCAGACCATGTTCTTGATGTGGAGAAGTGTCGTTTTCACGGATGTTTTGGAGTGTTCTGCCGCGGCACGGGCCGCGTGGGTTTTCGATTAGTTACTGCAACCGAAGCCGAAGCAGGCCGGGTGCGCCGCACGGGCTCCCCATACTTTTCCGACCATTCCTTACCAAACCAACGAGTAGCCGCCCAGTTCACGAAAGGCACAACGCCCAGGAACGTAACGGCTAACAGCCAGAATAATACGAAAAAAGCGCCGGATAATCGACCAAGGAAATGATTCGAAACGCCAAAAAGGTAAGTAGTTAGCAGCAGAGCCAATAAAAAACTTACACCCGCCAGCACTCCAGCGCGGCGCAGCAGGGCAGGGGAGAAAACAGACGGGAGGGCGAAACGATTCATAGGTACGGTTGGGCAGCAAATATACCGCTAAAGCAGTTTCGGCGCTTGACCGGCCGCCACGGGCTATGGCGGAGACGTTCAAAAGGAATAGCTAAAATCCTATATTGGGCTGGCTGGCAGCTTCCCCGCTTCATACGCAGGAACCACGGCGGCGGCCAGCCGTATTCTACACTCTCAGCTCCCTACTTTACAACCCCAACCCATGAAAACCTTTCTGCTCCGACCCCTGGCCCTGGCCTTCGTGCTGGCTTCGGCTTCCCTCACGGCCTGCAACACTGGTACCGACAGCGGTGACACCAACGTAGAGCGTGGTGCCGACAAAACCAAAGACCCCGACCCAGGCCAGATGGGCAATTCCAACACGAATGGCATGGCTGGCGACACGGCCAAAGTAACCACCGGCAAAGACCTCTACGACCGCGCCGGCGAAGCCAAAGACCGTAACAACGACGGCATCGAGGATTAAGAACCGGATATTCTGTAACCAAAAAGCCCTTCTGCTTGCTAGGCAGAAGGGCTTTTTTCATAGCTCAGAAAAGCAGGGTGGGTTAATAGAAAACAAAGCCGTTGGGCAGGATATTAACGGTAAAGGAGTCGATGGCCGTGCCGGAAGACTGGTAGCGGATGAACTTGCCAGCCGTGGAATAGGGAGCAATAGCACCGTAAATCGTGTTGTCTTTAGGGTCGATGCCTAAGCCGTAGAAGCCGCGCCGAATCAGGGGAGTGGTAGGCAGGGTTTTGCTGCTAACGCTCATCTGGTACACGCCCTTGGCGTAGGTGAAATACAGTTGGCCTTTGCCGCCATCTAACTGCAGGTGGCCAGGAAAACCGACGGTAGAGGCAAATTCGAGGCGCTGCACGGCAGTAGGCGCGGCCGGCAGAAAGCTGAGCAGTACGCCTTTGGTAGAAGTGGCAGGGTCAATATTGTAGTTGGCATCGTAGCCGGCGAAACCTGCGCACAGCACCCATACCCGGCCGTTCTGGTCGAGGGCCAGGCTGTTGGGCGAGTCGCCCACGGTCAGCACGGCTTCTTCCGTGTCAGTGGTGGTATTGATAACCGAAACAGTATTCTCGCCGCTATTGGCCACGTACAGCTTACCGCCCGCCAGCAACAGCTGCTCGGGAGCTTCGCCGCTCAGCGGAATGGTTTTAGTCACGGTGTTGGTAGCGAGGTTAATCACCGAAACCTGGCCTTTCACGCCGTAGTCTATCCATTCCGTCACGTAGCCTTTAGTAGCCGAAGAGGCCACGAAGTAGCGCGGCTTTTTCAGCCCACTGATGGTTTTGACAGCCCGCTTCACCGTCTTGAATTCGGGCAGGCGCACCACCTCAATCTTGTTGCTCTGCGTCACCACCACGTAGCCCACCGTATCCACCACCGTCATCGACTGCACGTTGTCGCCGAGCGGGCGGTTGTTAGCCGTCTTGAAAATATCGACGTCGGTTACCTTTTTCGAAGCGGTGTTAAAGATGCTCACGGCCCCGTTGGGCGTATTGAAATTGCCTTCGTTCACGATGAAGACGTTGTCGGTGAGCTGCACCGGCTCGGGCTCAGTACGTTCCGGGTCGCAGCTAAACAGGGCTAAGCTAGCCCAGCCCAGTAGGGCCACCCGCGTGCAGGCAGTAGAGAAAGGGGTAGAAAACATATCAGAAAAAAAGTTGGGTGAAAAATTTCAGGGGGAAAGCCTGGGTGCTGGTTTAGTGCCACGCTACCCGCAGACTCAGCAGGGCCGAGCGGGGGGGCATGGCGCGGTAGGCATAGTTCTGGTACACCACATTGCCCAAGTTATAGCCCTGAGCCAGCAGCGTAAGTCGCCACGCGGGCCGCACCACAAACGTGTGGGCCAGGGTAGCATTCAGCAGCACATAAGACGGCAGATAGTCAGTAGCCGAGTTGTCGGTGTAGCGGTAGCCAGTCACGGTCAGGGCCGTAGTCAGCTGCCACTGGCGCCAGGTTTGGTCGGTGGTGAAGGCGGCGGTGTGCAGCGGTACGTAGCGCATCTGCCGGCCCACTGGGTTCAGGTCGTTGGCGTAGCCTCGCGTTTTTTCGGCCTGCGTGAAGCCGTAAGCCAGCCGGGCTTTGAGGCTGTAGCGTGGCAGCTGCCACCGCAGCTGGGTGTTGACTTCCAGGCCCCGGGCCACCACTTGGCGCAGATTCTGGGGCGTATCGTAGCCGCGCGTAGGGTGGGTGGTCCATTCTACCCAGTCGTTTACCAACTGGTGGTAGGCTGTCAGCTCGGTTTCCAGACTGGCCGCCGTGGTTGGCTGCCACTGGTGCCGAAGACCAGCTTCGTAGCTGGTGCTGCTTTCGGGCAGCAGATCGGGGTTGCCGCCGGGCCGCCAGTACCGCTCGTTCAGGGTAGGAGCACGGTAGCCCCGGGCGGCATTGGCTTTCAGGCTCAGTTGCTGCCGCTCGGCACGCCAAGCCTGCCACTCGGCCCCCAGCGTGGGCGCCAGCGGTGGCCGCCGGCCCGGCACTACGGCCTTTCGGAGGTTGGCGCTGAGTTGAAGCCGGGGCAAAGGGTCGTAACGCAGTAGGGCGAAGCCGGAAAAGCGGTTTTCAGTAATTGGCTGCCCGTAACCATCTACTTGAGCCGCAAAATGCTGGGCTTCGCCGCCTACGCGCAGACTCATATTGGGCCTCAGATTGGCCGTATACTCGGCCTGGGCCTGCGTGGTGCGCACCCGCGAGTTGCTGATCAGGTTGCCGTTGAAATAGTTGAGCACGTCTTCAAACCACGCGCCCCGCACGCTCCACTCGGCCCGGCTGGCTACGTGGCGGTAACCGGTTTGCACGCGGCGGCTTTGGTCCCGCTCCCGTGCGCCGTCATTCACCGAGCCGATAGATGGTTGAATATGCCGGTCAGCGTCGGTGAGCCATACGGCGGCCAGCAGCTCGCCGTGGGTACCCAGTCGCAGCGTGGCGTCCTGAGTAAGGCTCCACTGTCGGAAGTCAGCGTTGGGCTGCCGCCGCCGCACGGTGCCGTCCGCCGATACCGAGTCGTAGTAGAAGTCGTTGCGGGCGGTGCGGTAGGAGGCGGCGGCGCGCACGGCCAGTTTCTCATTGCTGAAGCTACCCTCAGCAGACCCAGCCCGCAGTCCGAAGCTGCCGCCATCCACCTGCACATTGGCCTTGCCGCCTGCTCCCCACACCACCGGCGACGACAGCAACACCGCTCCACCGACCGCGCCGGTACCATAGGCCGCACTGGCCGGGCCGTATTGCACATCTACCCTCGTAGCGCCGTTGGTAGGGAAAAGGGCAAAATCGGCTTCCCCAAGCGAAGGCAGATTGATGTTGAAGCCATTCCAGAGCACCGCGGTATGCCGCGCCGCGGTGCCCCGGATGGAGATGGAAGACAGCTGGCCGGGACCGTAGTTCTTAAGATAAAGAGGCGTTTGGTTCAGCAGCACGTCGGCCAGCGTGCCGGCCCGGTACTGATTCAGCACCGCCGAATCGAGAGTAAGGACGTGGCTGCCCACGGCAAAGCGGCTGGGTGGGCTGCCCTGAATCCGGACGGCGGGGAGCTGCTGCACCTGATGCAGGTGCCGCGCCGAGTCGGCGGGCTGGGGCTGCTGGGCGTGTAGCGCAACCGGCACGAGCAAGCCCGCCAAGCTGGCTGGCAGAAAACGTAGTATTGGCAGCCAAAGCTGCTGAAATCGGTAAAAACCAATCATCCGAACCAAATTTCCGGTTTAGGAAAATTCGGTTCAAAACTCCACCCGGCTTGCCCGGAAGCAAAACCAACGCGAAGCCGAGGCTGAAAACAGGGAAATTGGCTGCTCGCTAGAGCCGCCGCTGTTATCATTCTCCGCCTTTCACCCGAAAGCGCTGAACACTAAGAACGCATAGGCAGGTCTCCTGGCTTGCTTCGGGTAGGCCGCCTTCCCATTTCTCCGGCTTTTCTGAGCTAGAAAAGCCTTCCACGAAACAGTGGCAACAAGTGGGCCTACCAATACTAGAAGCGTACAGTTGCGGGGACAGCTCCGGAATTGAACCGGATTCCCTTTTCAGCCGCGCCCCACAATCGGGGTCTGGCCACCTATAACGGAGCAAAGATAGGGCGTTTTTGGAATGCGCCGCCCAAACGTTCGGCCCCAAAACCCGTTTGCCCAACAACCCGCGCCTTTCTAAACTCATTATGCCCAAAATTCCCCTCGCTTTTTATCAGCGCCCCGACGTGGTGCAGATTGCCCGCGACCTACTCGGTAAATACCTTTTTACGCGTATTGACGGCGTGCTGACCGGTGGCCGGATTGTCGAAACCGAGGCCTACGCCCACATTGGCGACCAGGCCTGTCACTCGCACCTGGGCCGCTATACCGCTCGTACCAAAGTTATGTACGAAGCCGGCGGCGTGGCCTACACCTACCTCATTTACGGCCGCTACGTGCTCTTCAACATCATCACCAACGAAGCCGGCAAGGCCGATGCCGTCCTGATTCGGGGTCTGGAGCCGGTCGAAGGCATTCCGGAAATGCTGCTGCGCCGCGGCCTTACAAAGTCAGCGCGCAACTTGACTGGCGGCCCCGGCCTGCTCACCCAGGCCCTGGGCATCACCACTAAGCACTACGGCACCAGCCTCACCGACGAGCTGATCTGGCTCGAAGACCACCACGAGCCCGTCGCCGACGAGTTAGTAATAGCCAGCCCCCGCGTCGGCATCGACTACGCCGGCCTCGACGCCGCGCTGCCCTGGCGCTTCCGCCTCAAAGGCAGCCCTTGGACTAGCCCAGCACGGTGAAGTGGTGATTTAGTGAGTTTGTGAAGTTCTGTCATTGCGAGGCACGAAGCAATCCGTCCTCTGCGCAGCCCGGCACTCTCTTCTACCAGAAAGCCCTCAATCGTTGCTAAGATTGAGGGCTTTTCACTGAAGGTCGCTCAGCACATTTTAGAGGACGGATTGCTTCGTGCCTCGCAATGACACATTACTCACATTTGGTTTAGCACATTGAAACCACATTAGCACCTGAGCACCTTAACTTATCTTCTCGCACACCAGCACTACCAGCTTGCCCTGCAAATCGGTGGTAGCAAACATGTAGAGGTGGCCACCTTCCCGGATACCGGTGCGGTGGCGGAAGTCCGCTACGGAGTCGGGAAAGTTGCGGGTCGTGACGTGGGCGCGCAGCTCGGGGCCGAGGTGGGCGCGCAGGGCATCCCGGTCATAACGCTCGGTAGCTACAATGCGGAAGATGCGGCCCGGGAAGTCGGCTCGGAGCGTGTCGGAAGTGTAGAGGTGGCTGTGTTGGTGCAGCTTCAACAGCTCGAAGGCCGTGCCGACGCTCTTGAAGCCGCCAGCTTTGAGCACGGCCACATTAGGCTCATACAAATACCCCTGCGCTTCGGCGTAGCGAGCCACAGCGCGGGTTTCACGGGCCTTGTTCAGCCGAAACTCTTGCTGCTGGCCCGTACGAAGCAGGTTCACGGTGTAGCGCTCCGGGTCAACGGCCGGCTCGGGCCCCAGCTCGTACAGCACTTCTTTGCACTCATTATCGACGGCTACTACCCATAGGCGGCGTACCTGCTTGAGTTCCAGCAACGCCTGCTCGATATCCAGCATGGGCGAAGTTTTGAGCAGTACCTGTCGGCCCTTGTGTAGCAGCAGCGGCAAAATGCGCAGCACATCGGGCTCACAGTCCTGTAGCCGGTAGATTTTCTTGTCGGCCGGATTGCGCCGGGCCGGGTCCAGATAAATCCAGTCGAAGGTGTCAGGTGTGCTTTTCAGAAAGCTGAGTGCGTCGCCGGCGTGGCAGCTGATGTTGGTAACGCCCAGCTGCGCCAGGTTATACTCCACCACCGCTACCAAGGCCGGGTCGCGCTCCACGTAGTGCACTTCCGGAATCTGGGCTGCGAAATGCGTAGCGTCTACTCCGAAGCCACCGGTGAGGTCGACCAGGCGCTGGCCCTGCACCAAGCTGGCCTTGAAAGCTGCTGTGCGGGCCGAGGAAGCTTGCTCCACCGATAAGGCCGGTGGAAAAATAAGGTCGGGATTATCGGCCCAGGCCGGCAGCTTGGTACGCGCCTTTTGCCGGGCCTGGATCTGCCGCACCAGTTCGGGCACCGGCAAGCCGGGATACCGACGGGCCTGGAGTGCCAGTTGGGCGGGGTCATCATGCAGATGGTCGGCAACGTATTGCCGGGCCGCTGCAGGAAGCGGATAGTTCATGAAAAGGCTTTACGGGAAAACGCTGCGAACGGCTTAGCGCACGTTCCAGCGCAAAGCTAGCAGCGGCTGGCCACTTGGGGCCGCGGCCAGGCCCACGCCGGTCGGAGCCAGGCGCTGCCACAGGCCGCTGTGGGCCGAGCCAAGACCGGCATTATGGGCATCCACGGCCCGCTGCATGTGCTCGTTGGTGTGGCGGGTAATCATCATGTTGGAAAGCAGGCTGAAGGCGGCTACGCCAATGGCCACTTTCTGGGTGTTGCGGAAGTACTGCTGCTCACCGTCGCCGGCCAGTACTTGCTGCCCATAAAAAGCTACGGCTCCTACAAACGTAAGCCGCTCGCCCAGGTACAGCCACTTCTGCAGGCGGTAGCGGTTCAGATTTTCCACCGCTTCGGGGTTGCCGGCCAAGTAGGGGCGCAGGCGCTGGCCAAAAAAGCCGGCACTCGTATAATCCTTGTCCTGAGGTGCCTCGGTCGAGGTAGTAAAGAAAAAGTTATGCTGCGTGCCATTCAGACCGCGCGCTTTATCCTCGGGGCTGAGGCTGATAAAGGGAGCTTCACTGGCAGGCGCTTTTTGGGCGTATGCTGCCACAGAAGGCAATGACAGGCAAAACAGGAAAGCAGAACGACGAAGAACGGACATGGAGAGCTGCAGAGGTAGAATAGGCGTGAATACAAATGTAGTGCACTGTGCAATAGGTTGCTAAGACGTTAGTCGAGGAAAAAATCCTATTCGTCTAGAAAATCTTTGCAATGCCTACTCAACAAAAACGCTATGTCTTACGTTCTGTCGGCAGTTGAATCTGCATCCTACTTTTTTTCCTCGCTTATGAAAACCCTCGTAAACATCCTGCAGCGCTCATTTTTGTTGGCAGCTCTGCCCGCTGCTCTGGCATTCTCTAGCTGCGGCAACGACGATGATTCACCGGCGCCGGCGCCAGATCAGGGCAGCATTCTGGCGGTACACGCCGCCCCTTACGCCAGCCGCGTCGACTTCCTGGTCGATGACAAAAAGCTGAGCGACATGGAATATGGCAAAACCAGTGGTTACCAGAACGTAAACACCGGTGACCGTAACATCAAGATCAACAACTCTACCACGAGTGCCGTGCTGCTGAATGCCACCCAGAATGTGGCTAAGAATGTGCGTTACTCCATCTTTGCCTACAACACCAGCAACAGTGCCGTAGCCTCGCTCGTCACCACTGACGACTACGGCACCATCGCTTCGGGTAAAGCCAAAGTGCGCGTTGTGCATTTGGCCCTGAATGCTCCAACCGTTGATTTGGGCCGTACTGGCGTAGGTGCTGTGCCCATTGCTACCAACGTAGCTTTCGGTAAAGCTTCGGCTTTTGTAGAAGTTGATGCCGTAGCTACCGACCTGATTCTGCAGGAAACGACCAGCAAAGCGGTTATCAAGACGCTGGGCAACAAAACCTTTGCTAGCGGCAAAGCCTACACCGTGGTTATCCGGGGTGACGCTACCAACACGGCCAACTCGGCCGTAGCCCTGGCCGTCGACTACATCGAGAATAACTAACAGGCACCTTACTTCATGCCACGCCTGTTTTGAGAAAGCCCGCACCATTTTGGTGCGGGCTTTTTGTTGTCTACAGGCCGCCCAACAAAAAGCGTATCTTTGTTGTTGAACCGCAAATAGCTACTGCATCATGGTTGAAACTACGACGAAAACGTACGTTCCGTACAAAGTAAAGGACATGTCGCTGGCCGAATGGGGCCGCAAGGAAATTCGGTTGGCTGAGGCCGAAATGCCGGGTTTGATGTCGCTGCGCGAAGAGTTTGGGGCCTCGCAGCCGCTGAAAGGCGCGCGCATCGCCGGCTGCCTGCACATGACCATCCAGACGGCAGTGCTCATCGAGACGCTCATCGCGCTGGGGGCTGATGTTACCTGGTCGTCCTGCAATATCTTCTCCACTCAGGACCACGCCGCGGCTGCCATTGCTGCCGCTGGTATTCCGGTGTATGCCTGGAAAGGCATGAACGAAGAGGAGTTTAACTGGTGCATCGAGCAGACGCTCTACTTCGGTGAAGACCGGCAGCCGCTGAACATGATTCTGGACGATGGTGGCGACCTGACCAACATGGTGCTGGACCGCTTCCCCGAGCTGGCCGCCGGCATCCGGGGCATTTCGGAGGAAACCACGACCGGCGTACTGCGCCTGCTGGACCGCGTGAAAAACGGCTCGTTGCCAATGCCCGCCTTCAACATCAACGACTCAGTAACAAAGTCGAAGTTCGACAACAAGTACGGCTGCAAAGAGTCGGCCGTGGACGCTATCCGTCGGGCTACCGATGTGATGATGGCTGGTAAGATTGCTGTGGTAGCTGGCTACGGCGACGTAGGAAAAGGTACTGCCGCCTCGCTGCGTGGTGCTGGCGCCCGCGTTATCGTTACCGAAATTGACCCAATCTGCGCCCTGCAGGCAGCCATGGACGGCTACGCGGTGAAGAAGATGGAAAACGCCATCAAGGAAGCCGACATCGTGGTAACGGCCACCGGCAACTGCGACATCATCACCGAAAGTGCTTTCCGCGCCCTCAAGGATAAAGCCATCGTCTGCAACATCGGTCACTTCGATGATGAAATCGATATGGCGTGGCTCAACAAGAACTACGGCCATACCAAAGACACGGTGAAGCCGCAGGTAGACCTCTACAACATCGATGGTAAGGAGGTAATCATTCTGGCCGAAGGTCGCCTCGTGAACCTGGGCTGCGCCACCGGCCACCCATCGTTCGTAATGTCGAACTCGTTTACCAACCAGACGCTGGCTCAGCTGGAGCTGTGGCAGAACTCAGCCAATTACGAAAACAAGGTGTACACCTTGCCCAAGTACCTCGATGAGAAAGTAGCCCGTCTGCACCTCGCCAAAATTGGTGTGGAGCTGGACGAGCTGAAGCCCAAGCAGGCTTCTTACATCGGTGTGGAAGTAGAAGGACCGTTCAAGTCGGATCTGTACCGCTACTAGGCACTGCGCTTACCCCGCTGAATTAAAGAAAGACCCCAACCGGCTGCTGTCGGTTGGGGTCTTTCTTTGGTAGGATGCTCACTTGCTGCGCTGCTACATCATGCCCGTTAGCGTAACCGACGGGCTAGTGTAGAGGGTGCTACCGAGCAATTGCCACTCATGATGCATCAGCAGCCGGTATTGTAGCTGGTTGCGGTGCTGCACGACGGTGCCGGCTGAAGGCTCCCAGCGGTGCCCTAGCGTGAACCCCGATACTGTGGCAAACAAGCCACGAGGCTGAATCACGGAATCCTGTTTGTAGTATTCGGCCAAAATAAACAGGCTGCTGGTGCCGAGGCTGGTTTTTTCCGTGGCGCTTCCGTTGCCTAAGGGCGTGTTAGCTGGAATGCCGGCAAGAAGATTCGGGGCCGACAAGGTCTTGGGCTGCGGCTTCGAACGGCCGCTGAGGGCCGCTATGCCAAGAAAGAAAAAGACGGCTACCGCTACGTTGAAGCGCTGTTTTAGCAGCTTTACAGCGTGAAAGAGCAAGTAAAACAACCCCAGATAAGCTACCAGGTTGAGCAAAGACCACAGGATATAGAGCATATTAGAAATAAGTTTGGGTACAATACTACAAAGGAGCAAGCGGAAATTACTTGGTAAGTGCTTTTAGTGCTCAAGGTTAGCCAGGAGAGGTTTGAACCCGTATTTTTGCCGTCACCTATGCCCGCAGTCCTGCTTTCCGTCGTCATCATCACCTTCAACGAAGAGGCCAACATCGGGCGCTGCCTGGCCGCGCTGGGTGATGTTGCCGATGAGGTGCTGGTCGTTGATTCCTTTTCTACCGACCGAACCGTGGAAATCTGCCAACAGTACAGCGCGCAGGTCGTGCAGCATGCTTTCGAAGGCTACGTGGAGCAGAAAAACTACGCCACCGCCCAGGCCCGCCACGACTACGTGCTGCAGCTCGATGCCGACGAGGTGCTGACTGATGCCCTGCGCGACGCTATCCGGACTGCAAAGGGCAACTGGCAGCACGCAGGCTACAGCTTGGCTCGCCTCACCAACTACTGCGGCACCTGGGTGCGGCACGGCGGCTGGTACCCTGACCGGAAGCTGCGCCTCTACGACCGGCGGCTGGGCCGCTGGGAAGGACTGCTGCTGCACGAGCGGTTCGAGGTAACGCCCGGCCAGCCCACCGGCACCCTGGCCGGCGACCTGCTGCACTATTCCTACCATTCCGTGGAGCAGCACGTGAGCCAGCTCAACCGCTTTACCAGTATTGCCGCCGCCGAGCTGGCGCTGCGCGGCAAGCGTGAGGTCACCTTATTTCACCTGCTGCTCAAGCCTGTCTGGAAGTTTGTGCACGGCTACTTTTTCCGGTTGGGCTTCCTCGATGGGTTTGCCGGCCTGTGCATTGCTACCATTTCGGCCTGGGGCGTATTTCTGAAATTTGCCAAGCTGCGCACCACGCCGCCGGCACCTGCTCATCCGCTATGAGAACTTTTCTGGTCAGCCGTACCGATGCCATTGGCGACGTTGTTCTCACGCTGCCCGTGTGTGCGGAGTTGCGCCAACTGGTGCCCGGCTGCCGCGTGGTGCTTATTGGCCGCACCTATACCCAGGCCGTGGCCGAAGCCTGCCCCTGGGTCGATGATTTTCTGAACTACGACGAGCTAAGCAAGCTTTCCGAAGCCGAGCAGGTAGCAGCGTTGCGGCACTACAAAGCCGAGGGCATCATTCACGTTTTTCCGAACCGCCTGCTGGCGCGGGTGGCCCAAAAGGCGGGTATTCCTATCCGCATCGGTACCCGTAGCCGCTGGGTGCACTGGCTCACCTGCAACCGGCTCGTGTCGCTCAGCCGCCGCCATTCCTTGCTCCACGAAGCCCAGCTGAACCTGAAGCTGCTGCTGCCCCTGGGCGCCAAAGCCGAATTTTCGCTGACTGATATCATTCCGCTGGTGCAACTGCGCGCTTCAGAAGCTTTGCCCCCGGATATTTCGGCCCTGCTGGCCGACCGCGTCGCCGGGCAGCTCAACGTTGTCCTGCATCCCCGGTCCCGCGGCAGTGCGCGCGAATGGGGCCTCGACTATTTTGGCCAACTGGCCCGGCTGCTGCATCAAGCCGGGCACCGCGTTTTCGTTACAGGTACGGCTGCCGAGGGTGAAGAGCTGGCGGCGTGGCTGCAGAAGCACCGTGCTTTTCTGGCCGCCGACCTCACCGGACGACTTTCCCTGAGTCAGTTGCTTGCCTTTATTCAGGCTGCCGATGGGCTGGTGGCGGCCAGCACGGGCCCGCTGCATCTGGCGGCGGCCCTGGGCCGGCACGCGCTGGGCCTCTATCCGCCGATGCGCCCCACGCACCCCGGCCGCTGGGCGCCGCTGGGCCCTCACGCCGAATACCTCGTTTTCGACCGGCCCGACTGCTCCGAATGCCGCACCCAGCCCGCCGCCTGTACCTGCATTAAGGCTATACTGCCCGTAGAGGTAGCCAGCCGGGTTCTGGCCTGGCAACTGCTGTCCTCTGCCCGATCCTGACGTTATTGTGCCCTTTCTTAGTTCTATGATGTCATCCTCGCTGGGGAGTACGTTGCGCCGGGCTTACCTCGATGGTCGGCTTTCACAGTATCTGCTGCTCATTGCCTGTCTAGCGGGTGTGGTTGGCCTGTTTGCGGCCCGGGCGCTGGTTTCTTTAAGCCCTGTAGCCGGGGTGGTGGCCGCTTTCCTCAATCCTAACATTAGGCAGGAACTGCCGCGGTGGCTGCGCAATGGGGCCGCTATTCGTCTGGCCCTGCTCTATTTGCTACTGCTGCTTAGTGGGCTCTACACATCTGCCTGGCCGGAATGGCGGCACGAGGTCTTCCGCCAATTGCCTCTTATCGGCGTACCCTTGGCTTTTGCGCTGGCCGTTCCGCTCAGTCGGGTACAGCGCTACGCCGTGGGTTGCTTCTTTACCATCGGCGCGGCCCTTATTGGTGGAGCTACCCTAGGCCGCTACCTGCTGCATCCGGCCGAAGCCAACATTCTGATTCAGGAAGGGCAAAACATTCCCTCGGTTACCCGCATCTTCCATATCCATTTCAGCATTATGCTGGTGCTAGCCACCTACTTCGGGTTCCTGCTTCAGCGTGATAAAACGGCCAGCCCGGCCATACGCTGGGCATTGCGGGCGGCTTCGCTGCTAGCCTTGGTAGTGCTGCACGTGTTGGCTTACCGTACAGGTCTGCTGGCCTTGTATGCGACGCTGCTGGCCGATGCGGTGCTGATGATAGTGCTGAAACGGCAATTCCTCGTCGGGCTGCTGCTGCTGGCTTGCCTGGTAGTAGTGCCCTACACTGCTTGGCGCAGCCTGCCGTCCATTCAGCGCCGGGTGGGAGGCTCGCTGTATGATATTTACCAGTTCACCAACGGCCGGGATATCAACACCTCTTCTCTGTCGCAGCGCTTAGCGGCCTGGCAAACGGCGCAGAATGTTGCGGGCCGCAACCCCTGGCTGGGCGTAGGTCCGGCCGATGCCTATGATGCCATGATGCAGGAGTATGAATGGCACGACTACGGCCTGCGGCCCGAAAACCGCGCCATGATCCACAACCAATACCTGCATTACCTGGTGGCCAGTGGCTTAGTGGGTCTGTTTTTGTGGCTGTTGGTATTGCTCACGCCCTTTTTGCAACCCGCGCAGCGCCGAAACCCGTACGTAGTGCAGTTTCTACTGATTCTAGGCGCCTCCATGCTGGTCGATTCACTGCTGGAAGTGCAGATTGGCTTCAACCTTTTCGTTTTTCTCTACAGCTTCCTCGTAGTAGCTACTGAAAGGCAGGCTCAACTGACCCAACAAAACCCTGCTTGAGCGGATTAGTATAATCTGTACATTTGTTTACACGGCTACTATTTTTTAACTAGACCAGCCGCAATTTTTTAGCGCCCATGAGCGATTCTCCCGAACGGGTTCCAAAGTTGAGTAAAGAGGAAAAAGACCGCCGTTTTCAGGCGGAATTAATGCCTGTACTCGATTCTCTGTACAATTTTGCCTTCCGCCTTACCCTCGACGAGGACGATGCCAACGACCTCGTTCAGGAGACGTATTTGAAGGCTTATCGCTTCTTCGAGTACTTCGAGCAGGGAACCAACGCCAAAGCTTGGCTGTTTCGCATCCTGAAAAATTCGTTCATCAACGACTTTCGTAAGAAGAGCAAACAACCCGCTAAAGTTGACTATAGCGAGATTGAAGGCTACTACAACACGGAAGACGTGGAGTCGGATGGCGACGCGGGTAGCACGTCGTCGGATATGCGGCAGCAGGCCGTGCGCGACCTGATCGGCGACGAAGTGGCCAGTGCTCTGAACTCGCTGCCGGTTGATTTTCGCACCGTTATCATCCTTTGTGATCTGGAAGGATTTACCTACGAGGAGATGGCCAAAGTGCTGGATATCCCTATTGGTACGGTTCGCTCCCGTCTGCACCGGGCGCGTAACTTCTTGAAGGAGAAACTAGAAAAATACGCAAAATCAATGGGCTACGGTAACGATATCGATGGCTCTGATGTTGGGGACGAAAACGAATAAACTTTACACCGGGCTCGGTTATGGAAAACACTGCTACTACATCAACCAACCAGCACGCTTCTTCCCAGATGGAAGGGGCCGACTGTGAACGCGTGAATACAATTCTCGACCAGATTATCGTAGGCCAGGAGCCTAGCGTGGAAGACGAAGAATACTTTGTGAACCACGCCGAAGATTGCTCACCATGCTTCGATAGCATCGGTAAACAGCAGATTTTCATCGACTTCCTTGCTCAGCATGTAGGCCGTAAAGGTGCGCCCTCTGCACTTCCCCAAACAATTTTAGCGCGCCTTCAAGCGGAAATGGCCTAATTTTACCCCATGCAGGGTAAAATCATAGCATTTTCGGCTCCTTCCGGTGCCGGCAAGACTACTATCGTCCACCGGCTCATGGATCAGATTCCGGAGCTGAGCTTTTCCATTTCGGCCTGCACGCGCGATAAGCGCGGCCGCACCGAAGCCAATGGCAAAGACTATTACTTCATTTCCGTTCAGGAATTCCAGGAGAAAATCCGGCACGACGAGTTCGTGGAATGGGAAGAGGTATACGAAGGTGCTTTCTATGGAACTCTCAAGTCTGAGATTGAGCGCATCTGGGAAAGCGGTAAGCATGCTGTACTAGATGTTGACGTCAAAGGCGGGCTAAGCATTAAGGAGTTTTACAAAGACCGTGCCTTGGCCGTTTTTGTGAAGCCGCCCTCCCTGGAAGTACTAGAGCAACGTTTGCGCACCCGCGCTACCGATTCAGCCTCTAGTATTTCGGCTCGACTCTACAAAGCCAACTTCGAGCTGACATTCGAAGACAGGTTCGATGTGACAGTCATCAATGATGATTTGGACCATGCCACCGAAACGGCTGCCAAGCTGGTGCGTGACTTCATTACCGCCGAGCCGGCTATTCTGTGAAGCAGCCCAAAATAGGGTTGCTCTTTGGCTCGTTCAACCCCATTCATACCGGCCACGTCATTCTGGCGCACTTTATGGCCACGCATACCGATCTGGATGCGGTGTGGCTGGTAGTGTCTCCGCAGAGTCCGTTTAAGGTGGGGCACGAAATGCTGGGGGAGCGGGAGCGTTTTGAGCTCGTAAGCCTGGCCATTCAAAACAACGACCGGCTTCGGGCTCTGGATGTTGAGTTTGCTATGCCCAAGCCCAGCTATACCATTGATACGCTCGATGAGCTGCGCCGCCGCTACCCCGACCACCGCTTCGTGCTGTTGATGGGTGAAGACAACCTGCCGGGCCTGCCCCGCTGGAAGCAGTCCGACCGAATTCTGGCCGAAAATGCGGTGTACGTTTATCCACGGCCCGGCGTAGATGCTACCGATGTAAACGCCCATCCCGGTGTGAAAGTGGTAGAGGCTCCGTTGCTGGACATCTCCGCTACCTTCATCCGCGACTGTATCCGGGCCGGCAAGTCGATTCGGTACTTGGTGCCCGAAGCCGTAGAGGGCTACATTATGGAAAAGGGTTTCTGGCGTTAATATTCCGCTACTTATACAACACGAAAAGGCCTCGTCAGTTAACTGGCGAGGCCTTTTCATGTTTGAAACATATTCAATCTAACCTCAGATGGTCATGATTTCTACTTCCTTCTTGCTGAGCAAATCATCTACTTTGCTGATGTACGAATCCGTGGCTTTTTGCACTTTGGCTTCGGCATCCTTGATGGAATCTTCGGCGGCACCATCCTTCAGCAGCTTGCGCAACGATTCATTCACATCCTTACGGATGCCGCGGATCCGTACTTTGCCGGCTTCCGACTCGGTTTTGGCCTGCTTCACTAGGTCACGGCGACGCTCCTCGGTCATAGGCGGAATGTTCAGGCGTACGCCCTCTGCATCCGACTGGGGGTTGAGGCCCAGGTCGCTGTTGCGGATGGCTTTTACGACTTCGGCAATTATGTTTTTCTCCCAGGGCTTGATGAAGAGCGTACGGGCATCAGGCGTCGTCACGTTGGCTACTTGGCTCACGGGCGTGGGCGTACCGTAATAGTCGACGCGCAGGCTGTCGAGCATGGCAGGGGAGGCCTTGCCCGCCCGGATCCGGCTCATTTCAACGCTGGTATGTTGCAGCGACTTGGCCATCGACTCTTCGGCTTCGCTGAGGTAAAACTGAATTTCTTCGTCCACTTTGGAAAGGTTAAGTGTTGAATGGTGAAGGTTAACTAACGAAAATGATGCGTCTGAAGAGCGTATTCGGTCTTTAGAACGCATCATTTAGGATTTTCTAGGCCTGCTCGGTAGGCTCAATGGCTGGTTGAAGGGCGCTGTGCTTGGAGTCGAGCTTGTGCGGCTTGTCGGGGCCGTTCATCGACACGCGAGTACCCACTGTTTCGCCCTCAATAAGGCGCTGCAGGTTGCCGGCCTTATTCATGTCGAATACGATGATAGGCAGGTTGTTTTCTTTGCACAGCGTGAAGGCCGTCATGTCCATCACGTTGAGGTTTTTCTCCATCACCTCGTCGAAGGTAATTTCCGGGTAGCGCACGGCCGTTGGGTCCTTCTCCGGGTCAGCGGTGTAGATGCCGTCTACGCGGGTACCCTTCAGCACTACGTCGGCTTCGATTTCAATAGCCCGCAGCGAAGCTGCCGAGTCGGTAGTGAAATATGGGGAGCCAATGCCGGCCCCGAAAATGACCACGCGGCCCTTCTCTAGGTGGCGCAGGGCCCGGCGGCGGATATACGGCTCACACACCCGCTGAATGGTGACGCCCGACAGCAGCCGAGTATTCACGTTGAGTTTCTCTAGGGCGCTCTGCAGGGCCATCGAGTTGATGACCGTGGCCAGCATGCCCATATAGTCGCCCTGCACCCGGTCGAGGCCGAAGGCTTCGGCTTGCACCCCGCGGAAGATATTGCCGCCGCCAATTACCACGGCCACCTGCGTGCCGGTAGCAGCAGCGGTTTTGATTTCCTCGGCGTATTGCATCAGACGGACCGCATCAATGCCATATTGCTGCTGGCCCATCAGGGCCTCACCGCTCAGTTTCAGCAGAATTCGGTTGTACTTCTTCAAAGGGTGGGGGGTTAAGCGTGAAAGTGTCAGTCGTGTAAAGCCGCTGCTAGATTCTGCAGCGCCTCAGCGCAGTATATACTGCCAAACAACGAACGAGTTAAATACTTAGTTGAACTGAATGAGCACTTGGCCTTTCGTGACGTTATCGCGCAGGCCCACCTTGATAGTGCCAATGGTACCGTCACCAGGAGCTTTCAGGATGTTCTCCATTTTCATGGCCTCTAGCACCAACAGCGGGTCACCTTTCTGCACCTGCTGGCCAGCTTCCACCCGAATTGCTACGATAAGGCCGGGCATTGGGGCTTTCAGTTCGTTTACTTTGTTGGCCGCCGCGTTGCTCATGCCCAACTTATCAAGCAGCAAATCAAACCGATCTTTGGCCTGCAGCTCAATCAGCTGACCGTTCAGTTTCAGCACGAAGGTCTTGGCGGCGTAGTCGGCGCTGATTAGTTCGGCCGAGTACGAACGGCTTTCATACAGAAGGTGGTAGCGGCCGTTGCCCAGCGCTACGAGGTCCCAATTGAAGGGTTCACCGTTGACGAGCGTCGAGCCGTTGGGGCGATAATCGATGTCCCAGGTCTGGTCGGATCCGGTGCTTACCTGTAGCATAGTGAGAGGGCAGATGGGCGGAAAAGGGCTTAAAGATAGGCCAAATCTGAAATATTTTCGGAACTTTAGCCCACATACCCCTATTGCCACTCTGCATGAAATATTCGGTCCTCGGCATCCTTGGCCTGGTCCTTACGTGCCATCTGACAGCGCCGGCGCAGTCCGTGAAAACGGCCAAGCCTTCTTCCCAGAAGCCGGCCGCACGTAAAAAAACCGCGCCTGCTGCCGACCTGCCCGTCACGGAGTCTGCTACTAGCACCATCATTGTGCCTTCGTGGCTGCCACCGACTAATCCGGTGCAGCCCGCCGCTACTATCGTTACCGACTTGCTCGATACCAAGCTCGACGTGCGCTTCGACTGGGCCAAGCAATGGCTACTGGGCACGGCAGCCCTCACCCTGCGTCCGCACTTCTATCCTCAGAGCCAAGTGGTGCTCGATGCCAAAGGCTTCGATATAAAAAGCGTACGGCTGGTAACGGCCGGCAAGGAGAAAAACCTCAACTACGGCTACGACAAGCGCAAAATAACGGTCAACCTTGACCGGCAGTACACCCGCACAGAGTCCTATCAGATCCGCATCAGCTACACGGCCAAGCCCAACGAGCTGGAAGCGGGCGGCAGCGCGGCCATTACCGGCAACAAGGGCCTGTACTTCATCAACCCGCTCGGCACTGATAAGAACAAGCCCAAGCAACTCTGGACCCAGGGCGAGACGGAAGCCAATTCTTGCTGGTTTCCGACTATTGACAAGCCCAACCAGCGCATGACCCAGGAAATTGCCATGACGGTGGACGCGCAGTACAAGACGCTTTCCAACGGCTTGCTGATTTCTTCCAAGAAGAATGCCGACGGTACTCGCACCGACGTGTGGAAACAAAGCCTGCCCGCCGCACCGTACCTGACGATGATGGCTGTGGGTGATTTTGCCGTCGTCAACGACTCCTGGCACGGCAAAGCAGTTGACTACTACGTCGAGCCTAAGTTTCAGGGCACGGCCAAAACGGTCTTTGGCAATACGCCAGCCATGCTCGACTTCTTCTCCAAGAAGCTGGGCGTTGAGTATCCGTGGGAGAAATACGCGCAGGTTTCCATCCGCGACTTTGTGTCGGGCGCCATGGAAAATACTTCAGCCACAACCATTCGGCAGGAGTGGACCCAGCTGACACCCCGCGAACTGCTCGACAAAACCTACATTACGGAAGGCACCATTGCTCACGAGCTGTTCCACCAGTGGTTCGGCGATTACGTTACAGCTGAGTCGTGGTCAAATCTGCCCCTGAACGAGGCCTTTGCTGATTACTCTGAGCTACTCTGGGCTGAATTCAAGTATGGAGCCGATGCGGCGGAATTGGTTCAGCAGGAAAAGCTGAACCAGTATCTGACTGAAGCCGAAAGCAAGCGGGAACCGCTGATTCGCTACCGCTATGCCGAGCGGGAGGATATGTTCGACCGTCATTCCTACGATAAAGGCGGCCGGGTGCTGCATATGCTGCGCAAGCAGGTCGGCGACGACGCCTTCTTTGCCTCCCTGAACCGCTACTTGACCACCAACAAGTTTTCAGCCTCGGAAATAGCCAAGCTGCGCATCGCCTTCGAAGAAACTACCGGCGAGGATCTGATGTGGTTCTTCGACCAGTGGTTTATGCAGCGAGGTCACCCCGAGTTGCGCGTCACGCACTCTTACGCTAATGGCCAGGTCACAATGCGCGTGCAGCAGCTACAAGATTCCACGTTCGTACCCATCTACCGCCTGCCCGTCACGGTCACTACTTGGATTAACAAGCAAGCTACCGATACGCGCATCGTCGTTACTAAAGCCGACCAAACCTTTCAGTGGGCCGCCCCGCAGCGTCCCAACCTTGTCAAGTTTGATTCCGAAGGCCAACTGCTGGCCAAAACTCAGGAGGAGCGCAGTCAGGACGAGCTTTTATTTCAGTACTACAACGCCCGCAGCTATCTGCAGAAATACGAGGCAATTGACGGGCTACGCAGCAAAGTCGGTGACTTGGCAGTGAGCGGCATGCTGCGCAACGCGTTGAATGACAATTTCTGGGCCGTCCGTAATGCTGCCCTAGAAGCTCTACGTAAGTATAAAGGCCCTGAAGGCAATGCCATTCGCAAGGACATTAAGCGCGTAGCCGCCGGCGACGTCAAGAGCCAGGTGCGGGCCACCGCTCTTGGTACACTGTCGACTTTTCCCAACGAGGATTTCAGTGACGTCTATAGCGTAGCCCTCAATGACAGCTCCTACCTAGTAGCCGGAGCGGCCATCGATGCGCTGACCAAGGCCCCAACTGTCGACACACGGGACCGAATCAATGCGCTGCAGGAAACCAGTAGCCCCACGATTCTAAGCTCGTTGGCCAACTATTACTCGCTCAACGGCAACCTCGACCAGTACCCGTGGTTTCTGCGCCGCCTGAACGATGTACCAGAAGATGACCTCTACAACTACCTACAGAACTTCGGTACGCTTATGACGCGCATTCCGCCCATCGAGCGGGAGAAGGGAATTCAGCGACTGGAAGTTTTGGCCCGCACTCACCGTAACTACGCCGTAAAGCTGGGCGCTTACCGGGCCCTCAATACCTTGGTGGCAAGTACGCCGAGTTTGAAGCCTTTACTGCAGGATATCAAAGCCAAGGAGAAGGATAGCCAACTAAAAGCTTTCTATAGCCTGCTGCAATAAAAAAACAGAAAAAAATGTACCGGGCTGTTCGTGTCTGTTTCACCAGCGTTAGTCCGCTAAAATCAGCCTCTTAGCTTTCGTTGCGAGGAAATGATGAACGACTCGCTAGAAAAATATTGCAACGATTTTTGCCGATAGGCTTGACTTGCATCAGAAAGCCACTAATTTTGCAACTCCTTTAGCAACCACCCCACTTTTTAAGGGTGTTAACGAAAGGGAAAAGCTCAGCACAAACGGTGCTGAAAAACAAACTGGGGGTATCGCATAGCGGCAATTGCGGGTGACTGTAACTCACCTCCTTCGGGTTCATAGGTTCGAGTCCTGTTACCCCCACAGTAGTGAAATAGTGATTTAGCGTAAGAGTGAACTTGTGCCCTTGGGTGCAGGTTCACTACTTCGCAAACGCGGGAGTAGCTCAGTTGGTAGAGCGGCAGCCTTCCAAGCTGCAGGTCGCGGGTTCGAACCTCGTCTCCCGCTCAACTTTTCAAACATAAGCCGTTTTAGCTCAGTGGTAGAGCACTTCCTTGGTAAGGAAGAGGTCATGGGTTCAAATCCCATAAATGGCTCACAATTACATTACGAATACCGACGGAGCAGCGCGACTGCCCTGTTTGGATCTGTCAAACAGGCAAAGCGACGTGCAGAACCATAGGTGGAGCTGCGTTTCGCTTTCTTGTAGTATAGTTCAGTCGCGTTTTTCCTCTCATCCCACAAATCCTCTTTTAATCTCTTTACAATGGCCAAAGAAAATTTTGATCGTTCCAAGCCGCACGTGAACATCGGTACGATCGGGCACGTCGACCACGGCAAAACCACCCTGACCGCTGCTATCACCACGGTACTGGCGAACAAAGGTTTGGCCGCTAAGCGTGACTTCTCGTCGATCGATAACGCTCCCGAAGAAAAAGAGCGTGGTATCACGATCAACACGGCTCACGTTGAGTACTCGACCGTAAACCGTCACTACGCCCACGTTGACTGCCCTGGTCACGCTGACTATGTGAAGAACATGGTTACGGGTGCTGCCCAGATGGACGGCGCTATCCTCGTAGTAGCTGCTACCGACGGCCCAATGCCCCAGACCCGTGAGCACATCCTGCTGGCTCGCCAGGTAGGTGTTCCTCAGCTGGTTGTGTTCATGAACAAAGTGGACATGGTGGATGACCCCGAGCTGCTCGAGCTCGTGGAAATGGAAATCCGCGAACTGCTCTCGTTCTACGACTTCGACGGCGACAACATTCCCGTAATTCAGGGCTCGGCTCTGGGTGGCCTGAATGGTGATGCCAACTGGGTTCCGAAAATCGAGGAGCTGATGGACGCTGTTGACAGCTACATTCCAATTCCGGCTCGTCTGACCGATCTGCCCTTCCTGATGCCAGTAGAGGACGTATTCTCTATCACGGGTCGTGGAACGGTTGCTACCGGCCGTATCGAGCGTGGTATCATCAACTCGGGTGAGCAAGTTGACATCCTGGGCATGGGCGCTGCCCCCGGCCTGAAGTCGACCGTAACCGGTGTTGAGATGTTCCGCAAGATTCTTGACCGTGGCGAAGCTGGTGACAACGTAGGTCTGTTGCTGCGCGGCATTGAAAAAGAAGCCATCCGTCGTGGTATGGTTATCTGCAAGCCTAACTCGGTAACTCCCCACCAGAAGTTCAAGGCTGAGGTTTACGTTCTCTCGAAAGAGGAAGGTGGCCGTCACACGCCTTTCTTCAACAACTACCGTCCGCAGTTCTACCTGCGCACCACCGACGTTACTGGCATCATCACCCTCCCAGAAGGTGTTGAAATGGTAATGCCCGGTGACAACATCACCATCCAGGTTGAGTTGATCAGCAAGGTGGCAATGGAAAAAGGTTTGCGTTTCGCTATCCGCGAAGGTGGCCGTACGGTAGGTGCCGGTCAGGTTACCGAAATCCTCGACTAGTTTCTCTCTAGAATCTAGTAAATCAAGACAATCCGCCTCTGATTTTTTCAGGGGCGGATTTGTTTTGTATAAAGAGTTCAGTACATTTGCAGTCCCAATCCGGCTTTACTGGATTTAACACGCATCCACGGGCGTAGTTCAAGGGTAGAATAGAGGTCTCCAAAACCTTTGATGGGAGTTCGAATCTCTCCGCCCGTGCAAGTAATGGTCATGCGCAACTGACCGCAATAGCTAAAGCCAAACCCGGCACCATGAGCAAGCTGACGAAATATTTCCGCGATACCACGGAGGAGATGCGTTACAAAGTAACGTGGTCTTCTTTTGAGGAACTGCAGAAGAGTGCCGGACTGGTGCTCATTGGTTCGCTCGTATTTGCCGCCGTCGTGGGTATTATGGACATTGTGTTCAAAACTGGCCTCGAAGCGTTTTACAACTCATTCCGTTAATCGAATTCAGCAGAGATGGGAGAGTTGAAGTGGTACGTAGTTCGTTCGGTTAGCGGACAGGAGAAGAAGGCTAAGCAGTACTTGGAAACCGAAATTGGCCGTCATGGTCTTTCGGAACTGGTACCCCAGGTGTTGATTCCGGCCGAGAAGGTTTACGAAATGCGTAACGGCAAGAAGCGAGTTCGGGAGCGGAACTTCTTCCCCGGTTACATCCTGATCCACGCTGATCTATCGCACGGCGAAGTTGACCACATTATTACCAGCACTCCCGGCGTAATTGGTTTCCTGAGCGACAAAGAAGGCAAAAGCACCAACACCAAGCCAATTCCATTGCGTCTGGCTGAGGTAAATCGGATTCTGGGCATCGTCGACGAAGCTGAAGAAGAAACGGCCAGCCTCGAAACACCATTTGTGGTAGGCGAACTGGTAAAAGTAGTAGACGGTGCCTTCAGTGGCTTTTCGGGCAACGTCTCGGAAGTGTTTGAAGAGCGTAAGAAGCTCAACGTTATTGTCAAAATATTCGGCCGTAGCACTCCCATGGAGCTTAGCTATACTCAGGTCGAAAAAGAATCATAAGTCAGCAGTATACTTTGAGAGCTGAGAAGCAAGGGAATTCTCCTGCTTCTCAGCTCTCTAGTCTACTCTCTGCAAAGAACGTCGTCGGTTATTCGCTCTGAGCCGGCGGTGCTTCCACTAGAGCACAAACAAAATAAAACGGAGGGCTGCCTGTGTTACGACAGACAGCCCGAAGCCTTTCAAACCAATGGCCAAAGAAATTAGAGGTTATCTGAAGCTTCAGATAAAGGGAGGCGCTGCGAATCCTTCGCCGCCGGTTGGACCTGCACTTGGTAGCAAAGGCCTTAACATCATGGAATTCTGCAAGCAGTTTAACGCTCGCACCCAGGATAAGGCCGGCCAAGTATGTCCCGTATTGATCACCATGTACACCGACAAGTCGTTTGACTTCGTGGTGAAAACCCCTCCAGCGCCAGTAATGCTGCTGGAAGCTGCCAAGCTCCAAAGTGGTTCGAAAGAGCCTAACCGGAACAAGGTAGGTTCGGTTACGTGGGACCAAATCCGCACCATCGCTGAAACTAAAATGGTTGACCTGAACGCCTTCAAGGTGGAGTCGGCTATGAAGTCGGTAGCTGGTACGGCCCGCAGCATGGGTATTACCATCAAGGGCGATTCTCCCTTTGCTGAATAACTTTAAAGGAGAACAAGACTGATGGCAAACGTTAGCAAAAAGCGCAAGGAAGCCCTTGCCAAACACGACCTGACGCAAGTACGCAACTTGGTAGAGGCTGCCAAAGTGGTGAAGGACATTACCTACACCAAGTTTGACGCCTCTGTTGATATCGACGTACGTCTGGGCGTTGACCCCCGTAAAGCCGACCAGATGGTACGTGGCGTCGCCACGCTGCCCCACGGTACCGGCAAAACCGTACGCGTTCTGGCTTTGGTAACTCCTGACAAGGAAGCCGAAGCTACCGCAGCCGGCGCTGATTTCGTAGGCTTGGACGACTATATCTCGAAAATCGAGAAAGGCTGGACTGACATCGACGTGATTATCACGATGCCGTCGGTAATGGCTAAAGTTGGTCGGCTAGGTCGCGTACTTGGTCCCCGTGGTCTGATGCCAAACCCGAAGTCGGGTACGGTAACGACCGACGTAGCCAAGGCAGTGCAGGAAGTGAAGGCTGGTAAAATCGACTTCAAAGTTGACAAAACCGGTATCATTCACACCAGCATCGGCAAAGTATCTTTTGATGACCAGAAGCTGGCGGAAAACGCCATCGAAGTAATCCAGACGCTGACGCGTTTGAAGCCTTCTTCGGCTAAAGGTACCTACATCAAGAGCATCACGCTGAGCAGCACGATGAGCCCCGGCGTTCCGGTTGACACTTCGGTTACTTCCGCTTAATTCACAATCAACGAGATATGACAAGGGAAGAAAAACAAGTCCTCGTCGACGAGTTGAGCGAAAAGTTTCAATCGCACAACGCGTTCTACATTGCCGATGCGTCGGGAATGTCGGTGGCGAAAATCAACGAATTCCGTCGCCTGTGCTTCACGCGCGGCTTGGAGTTCAAAGTGTACAAAAACACGCTGATCCGCAAGGCGCTCGATACGTTGAGCACCGATACGGCTGAGTTGGATGCTGCGCTGAAAGGCCAGTCGGGTGTGCTGTTCTCGAAAGAGGCTGGCAATGCTCCCGGCAAGCTGCTGAAAGACTTCTACAAAGCTCAGAACTACAGCAAAAACGCGGTTCCAAAGCCAGCTTTGAAGGGTGCTTACATCGACGCCAGCATCTACTTGGGTGCTGAGCAACTCGAAACCTTGAGCACGCTGAAAGGCAAAAATGAGCTTATCGGTGAAGTTATCGGTCTGCTCCAGTCGCCTGCCAAGAATGTTATCAGTGCTCTGTCGAGTGGTGGCAACAAACTGGCTGGTATCCTCAAGACGCTTTCCGAAAAAGAAGAGGTTGCTGCTTAATTGCCGCCCATCTTTTTCCCCTCAATTCAAATTCAACAACCCCTTTTTTTTAACAATCTACAGAAATGGCAGATTTGAAAGCATTCGCTGAGCAGCTCGTTAACCTGACGGTGAAAGAAGTAAACGAACTGGCTACGATCCTGAAGGACGAGTATGGCATTGAGCCTGCTGCTGCTGCTCCCGTAATGGTAGCTGGTGGTGGTGCTGCTGCTGCTGACGCTCCTGAGGAGAAGACGTCGTTCGACGTAATCCTGAAGTCGGCTGGCGCAAGCAAACTGGCTGTGGTGAAACTGGTGAAAGACCTGACCGGTCTGGGCCTGAAAGAAGCCAAAGAACTGGTTGACGGTGCTCCTAAGGCCCTGAAAGAAGGTGTTGCTAAAGACGAAGCTGATTCGTTGAAGAAGCAACTGGAAGAGGCTGGCGCTGAAGTAGAAGTTAAGTAAGCTGCCCCGCGCTTTTCTCTTAGAAACATGGATAGGCCTGGCAACTAAGCCAGGTCTTTTCCTGTTTGTAGGCTACGAGCTTTACCAGATTGCCCCCAGACGCCGCATTGCGGCTTTTTGTGCCTACGGGTAACGGACGAGGGCGCGGCAGCGTTTGCCGATAGTATAGTACGCTTCAGTGTCCATTTTTAACCTTCAACGCATTGGCTACACCGAAAGCACAGGCTTTGCAGAAAGCCGACGAGCGAATCAATTTCGCCAAGATTAAGAAAGTTATCGAGTATCCGGATTTCCTGGACGTGCAGGTTCGCTCGTTTATGGATTTCTTCCAGCTGGAGACGGCGGCCGAAAGCCGCACCGACGAGGGCCTGTTCAAGGTTTTCGCCGAGAACTTCCCCATCTCGGATTCGCGCGAGAACTTTGTACTGACGTTCATGGACTACCACGTCGATCCGCCGAAGTATTCGGTAGACGAGTGTATCGACCGTGGCCTGACGTATTCAGTTCCGCTGAAAGCTAAGTTGCGCCTGGTCTGCAATGACTCGGACAACGAGGATTTCGAAACGATTGAGCAGGAAGTGTTCTTGGGAAATATTCCCTACATGACCGAAAAAGGCTCGTTCGTGATTAACGGCGCCGAGCGGGTTATCGTTTCGCAGCTTCACCGTTCGCCCGGTGTGTTCTTTGCCCAGAGCAAGCACACCAACGGTACGAAGCTTTATTCGGCCCGTATCATTCCGTTCAAAGGTTCGTGGATTGAATTTGCCACGGACGTGAACAACGTGATGTACGCCTACATCGACCGGAAGAAGAAATTCCCGGTTACGACGCTGCTGCGCGCTATCGGCTACGGCACCGACAAAGACATTCTGGACCTGTTCGGTTTGTCGGAGGAAGTGAAGGCTGAGAAGAAGGCTTTGAAGAAAGCCGTCGGCCGGAAGCTGGCTGCCCGGGTGCTGCGCACTTGGACGGAAGACTTCGTGGACGAGGATACCGGTGAAGTGGTATCTATCGACCGCAACGAAGTGCTGTTGGAGCGCGACTCGACCATCGAGGAGGACGACATTGACACCATCCTGAACGCTGGAGCCAAGTCGGTTATTCTGCACCGTGAGAACGTGAACATTGCGGACTTCGCAATTATTTACAACACGTTGCAGAAAGACAACTCCAACTCGGAGAAGGAAGCCGTGGAGCAAATCTATCGTCAGCTCCGTAACACGGAAGCTCCCGACGAAGAAACTGCCCGCGACATCATCCAAAAGCTGTTTTTCTCGGATAAGCGCTACGACCTTGGTGACGTAGGCCGCTACCGTATCAATAAGAAGCTGGGCCTCGACAAGAATTGGGAAGCTCGGGTACTAACCAATGAGGACATCGTCCTGATCGTGAAGTACCTGATTGGCCTGATCAACTCGAAGGCAGTAGTCGACGACATTGACCACTTGTCAAACCGTCGGGTACGTACCGTAGGGGAGCAGCTGTACGCCCAGTTCGGCGTCGGCCTGGCCCGGATGGCTCGTACCATCAAGGAGCGCATGAACGTGCGGGACAACGAAGACTTCAAGCCCGTTGATCTAATCAACGCTCGTACGCTGTCGTCGGTTATCAACTCGTTCTTCGGCACCAACCAGTTGTCGCAGTTCATGGACCAGACCAACCCGCTGGCGGAGGTGACGCACAAGCGTCGCGTATCCGCACTGGGGCCGGGAGGTCTGTCGCGCGAACGGGCTGGTTTCGAAGTACGTGACGTTCACTACACGCACTACGGCCGCCTGTGCACCATCGAAACGCCGGAAGGACCAAACATTGGTCTGATTTCGTCGCTGTGCGTGCACGCCCGGGTGAACTCGATGGGCTTCATCGAAACGCCCTACCGCACGGTAGAGAGCGGCAAGGTGGATACCAGCTCGAACGTGAAATACCTAACGGCTGAAGAAGAAGATACCCACCACATTGCCCAGGCTAACGCCCGGATCGATGAGAACGGTAACTTCATCAACGACCTAGTAAAAGGCCGTTTCGAAGGTGACTTCCCCGTGGTTGAGCCCGGTGAGTACAGCTACATGGACGTAGCGCCGAACCAGATTGTATCGGTGGCTGCTTCGCTGATTCCGTTCCTGGAGCACGATGACGCCAACCGGGCCCTGATGGGTTCGAACATGCAACGCCAGGCTGTACCGCTGCTCCGCCCGCAGGCTCCCATTGTGGGTACGGGTCTGGAAGGCCGTACTGCTATTGACTCCCGTGCCCTCGTGGTGGCGGAAGGCGACGGTGTTATCGACTACGTGGATGCCAACAAGATTGTAGTGAAATACGATCTGACGTCGGACGACATTCTGGTGAGCTTCGACGCGGAGAAGATTTCGTACGATCTGATCAAGTTCCGTCGCACCAACCAGGATACTTGCATCAACCTGACCCCAATCGTGAAGCGCGGTCAGCGCGTGACAAAGGGTCAGCCACTGTGCGAAGGCTACGGCACCAACAATGGTGAGCTGGCTCTGGGTCGTAACATGCAGGTGGCCTTCATGCCCTGGCAGGGTTACAACTTCGAGGATGCCATCGTTATTTCGGAGCGGGTAGTACGGGACGACATCTTCACTTCGATTCACATCGAAGAGTTCGAACTCGAAGTGCGGGAAACCAAGCGCGGCGAGGAAGAGCTAACGTCGGAAATTCCGAACGTAAGCGAAGAAGCCGTTCGCAACCTCGATGACAACGGTATCATCCGTCTGGGTGCTGAGGTGAAGGAAGGCGACATTTTGATCGGTAAGATTACGCCGAAAGGCGAAACCGACCCGACCCCAGAAGAGAAGCTGCTCCGCGCCATCTTTGGTGACAAAGCCGGCGATGTGAAAGACGCTTCCCTTAAGGCGCCGCCATCCCTGCAGGGTGTGGTTATCGGTACCAAGCTGTTCTCTCGTCCGAAGAAAGACAAAAACCTGCGGGCCAAGTCGAAGAAGGAAGTGGAAGAACTCAAGGATGCCTATGCCAAGGAGCTCCGCGGTGTGAAAGCCGTAATGATCGACAAGCTAGTGCAGTTGCTGGAAGGCAAGACGTCGCAAGGCGTACGGCACAAGTTTGGCGACGAAATCCTGACCAAGGGCGTAAAATTCGGGAAGAAGAACATTGCTGATGCGCTGTTCCCCGAGAAGAACCCTTATAAGGACGAGAGTAACTACGCTGTTCCGGAGGAGGTCAACATGTTCAAGGATCTGATCCTAGAAGGCTGGACCGCCGACGAGAAAGTGAATGGCATGGTGCTGCAGATGGTGAAGAACTACGCCAAGAAGCGCAACACTATCACCGCTCGTTTCAAGCGCGACCGGTTCACGCTGGAAGTTGGTGATGAATTGCCAGCCGGTATCGTGCAGCTCGCTAAAGTATACATCGCCAAAAAGCGCAAGCTGAAGGTGGGTGATAAAATGGCAGGTCGTCACGGTAACAAAGGGGTAGTAGCCCGCATCGTGCGCGATGAGGACATGCCTTTCTTGGCCGATGGTACGCCAATGGACATCGTGCTGAACCCGCTGGGTGTACCAAGCCGGATGAACATCGGGCAGATTTACGAAACCGTACTGGGCTGGGCCGGCCTCAAGCTGGGCCGCACCTACGCTACGCCAATTTTTGACGGTGCTACCGAAGAGGAAGTGTCGAAGGAACTGACGGAAGCTGGGTTGCCAACGTTCGGTCGTTCGTACCTGCACGATGGTCTGACTGGTCAGCAGTTTGACCAGCCCGTAACCGTAGGCGTTATCTACATGTTGAAGCTGGGTCACCTTGTCGACGACAAGATGCACGCCCGCTCCATCGGGCCGTACTCGCTCATCACGCAGCAGCCGCTGGGTGGTAAGGCGCAGTTCGGTGGTCAGCGCTTCGGTGAAATGGAAGTGTGGGCCCTGGAAGCCTTCGGCGCTTCGAACGTGCTGCAGGAAATTCTGACGGTGAAGTCGGATGACGTGGTGGGTCGTGCGAAGGCCTACGAAGCCATTGTGAAAGGCGACGTACTGCCCAAGCCGAATATCCCCGAGTCGTTCAACGTACTCATTCATGAGTTGCGTGGTCTGGCCCTGGAAATCACGCTTGACTAAGGTTTGAACATAGTGGCTGCTGATACTTCGGTATTGGCAGCCACTTTTCAAGTCTTTCCCAATACATGCGGATCGGGCAACCGATGCTTACTGCCGCCGGCGTCGTTCCGAGATAAGGTCAGAACGAGACTACCTCCCGGCTTAAGTTGACCGCAGCCGCCCGGACTTGCCCAAGTTCGAGCGTATTCACCCTGACCTAGCAAAATCTACTGCGCGGCGTACCTATCCGAACCGCAGAGCACTTTTCGCAGAGTCGAACTGTTATGTTCTTTCCGACCAGTCTTAAGACCGGCGTATCTAACTAACAGCATAAAAAGCCAACAGCTAACAGCTTTCTACATGGCGTTTGCAAAAAACAAAAAACTGGTACAGGACTTCTCGAAAGTCACCATTTCGCTGGCCTCGCCCGAATCCATTTTGGAGCGGTCGAACGGTGAAGTTGTGAAGCCGGAGACCATCAACTACCGGACGTACAAGCCCGAAATGGGCGGCCTGTTCTGCGAGCGGATTTTCGGTCCGGTGAAGGACTGGGAATGCCACTGCGGCAAGTACAAGCGGATTCGTTACAAAGGCATCATCTGCGACCGTTGCGGCGTGGAGGTGACCGAGAAGAAAGTACGCCGGGAGCGGATGGGCCACATCGAACTGGTGGTGCCCGTAGCGCACATCTGGTACTTTAAGTCCCTGCCCAATAAAATAGGCTACCTGCTGGGCTTGCCCACCAAGAAGCTCGACCAGATTATCTATTACGAGCGGTACGTAGTGGTGCAGCCTGGTGTATTGGCCGAAGAAGGCGTACAGCAGCTGGACTTCCTGACCGAAGACGAATACCTCGACATCATCGACAAGCTCCCCCGGGAGAACCAGATGTTGCCCAACGAGGACCCCAACAAATTCATTGCTCGCATGGGAGCTGATGCGCTGCAACTCCTGCTGGAGCGTACCAACCTCGACGAGCTGTCTTATAGCCTCCGTGACTCGGCTGCGCACGAAACGTCGCAGCAGCGTAAAGCGGAAGCATTGAAGCGTCTGCGCGTAGTGGAAGCTTTCCGTGACGCCGCTACCCGCGTGGAAAACAAGCCCGAGTGGATGGTAATCCGCATGGTGCCCGTTATTCCCCCGGAGCTGCGCCCCCTCGTTCCGCTCGACGGTGGCCGTTTCGCCACTTCCGACCTGAACGACCTGTACCGTCGCGTTATCATCCGTAACAACCGCCTCAAGCGCCTGATCGAAATCAAGGCTCCCGAGGTGATTCTGCGGAACGAGAAGCGCATGCTGCAGGAAGCCGTTGACTCGCTCTTCGACAACTCGCGTAAGGTGAATGCCGTGCGCGCCGAAGGCAACCGCGCCCTGAAGTCGCTGTCCGATATGCTGAAAGGCAAGCAGGGCCGCTTCCGTCAAAACCTGCTCGGTAAGCGTGTTGACTACTCCGGCCGTTCGGTTATCGTCGTGGGTCCTGAGCTGAAACTGCACGAGTGCGGTCTGCCTAAGAACATGGCGGCCGAGCTGTTCAAGCCCTTCATCATCCGTAAGCTCATTGAGCGCGGTATCGTGAAGACGGTGAAGTCGGCCAAGAAAATCGTGGACCGCAAGGATGCCGTAGTTTGGGACATCCTGGAGAACGTGCTGAAAGGCCACCCAGTGCTCCTGAACCGAGCTCCAACCCTTCACCGCTTGGGTATCCAGGCTTTCCAGCCCCGTCTGATCGAGGGTAAGGCTATTCAGCTGCACCCACTGGTTTGTACGGCCTTCAACGCTGACTTTGACGGTGACCAAATGGCTGTGCACGTTCCCCTCGGGCCGGCCGCTATTCTGGAAGCCTCCATGCTCATGCTGGCCTCGCACAACATCCTGAACCCAGCCAACGGCGCACCGATTGCGGTACCGTCGCAGGACATGGTTCTGGGCCTGTACTACGTGACCAAAGGCAAGCGCACGACGCCCGAAGAGAAAATCGACGGCGAAGGCATGACGTTCTACTCGGATGAGGAAGTCGTTATTGCCCTCAACGAAGGCATTCTGTCGAAGCACGCCTACATCAAGGTGCGTACGATGGTCCGCGACGAAAACGACGACTTGGTTCCCAAGATCATCGAGACCGTAGCTGGCCGCGTGCTGTTCAACCAGATGGTACCAACGGAAGTGGGCTTCGTGGATGAACTGCTAACCAAGAAGAAGCTGCAGCAGATCATTTCGATGGTGTTCAAGCGGACCGGTATGGCCCGTACCGCGCAGTTCCTCGACGACATCAAGACGCTGGGCTTCCAGTCGGCTTACAAAGGTGGTCTGTCGATGGGTCTGGGCGACATCCAGATTCCGAAGGAGAAGGATGCCCTGGTGCTGCAGGCGCAGAACGACGTGAAGGCCGTTACTCAGAACTACCAGATGGGTCTGATTACCGACAACGAGCGTTACAACCAGGTTATCGACATCTGGACCCGCATCAACAACCAAATCACTGAAACCCTCATGGGTCGCCTCGAAAAGGAGAACCAGGGCTTCAACTCGATTTACATGATGATGCACTCCGGTGCTCGTGGCTCGCGTGAGCAGATTCGTCAGCTCGGCGGTATGCGGGGTCTGATGGCCAAGCCGCAGAAGTCGCTGCAGGGCTCGGTAGGCGAGATTATCGAAAACCCGATTCTGTCTAACTTCAAAGAAGGCCTGGACGTTATCGAGTACTTCATTTCGACCCACGGTGCCCGTAAGGGTCTGGCCGATACAGCTCTGAAAACGGCTGACGCCGGCTACCTGACCCGTCGTCTGGTAGACGTTTCGCAGGACGTAATCGTGAACGAAGTCGACTGCGGTACGCTACGTGGCATCGAGACCTTCGCCCTGAAGGATAACGAGGACGTAGTAGAGCCCTTGGCTGAGCGTATCCTGGGCCGCGTGGCGGTGCACGATATCGTAGACCCGCTGACGGATGAAATCATCCTGACCGCCGGTGACGAAATCACCGAAGAGGTAACGCGTCGTATCGACAACACCAGCATCGAATCGGTGGAAATCCGCTCAGTACTGACCTGCGAATCGAAGCGTGGTATCTGCGGTAAGTGCTACGGCCGTAACCTGTCGTCGGGCCGCATGGTCCAGAAAGGTGAAGCTGTAGGTGTAATTGCAGCCCAGTCGATTGGTGAGCCTGGTACTCAGCTGACGCTGCGTACGTTCCACGTAGGTGGTACGGCTTCCAACATTGCTGTTGAAGCCAGTCTGCGCGCCAAGTTTGCCGGTGTTGTTGAGTTCGAAGACATTCGTACCGTCGATTCTCTGAATGCCGAAGGCGAGAAGGTAAAAGTGGTAATGGGTCGTTCGGGCGAGGTGCGCATCGTGGAGAAGGGCACCGGCAAGGTGTTCATCTCGAACCACGTTCCCTACGGCTCTTTCCTGCTCGTCGAAGAAGGTCAGGAAGTAGAGAAAGGTCAGGAGCTCAACAACTGGGACCCTTACAACGCCGTTATTTTGGCCGAGTTTGATGGTACCGTGCAGTACGACGCTATTACGGAAGGTGTCACCTACCGCGAGGAGTCGGATGAGCAGACCGGTCACCGGGAGAAGGTTATTATCGAATCGCGCGACAAGGCTCAGAACCCCTCCATCATTGTGAAGGCTGGGAAGAAAGATGCCGAGGAAGGCTCGAAGGGCTATAGCATCCCGGTAGGCTCGCACATTAGCGTCGAAAACGGCGAGAAAATCAAGGCTGGTCACATTCTGGCTAAGATTCCCCGGGCCGTGGGCAAAACCCGCGACATTACCGGTGGTCTGCCCCGCGTTACCGAGCTTTTCGAAGCCCGTAACCCTTCGAACCCGGCCGTTGTGTCGGAAATCGACGGCGTAGTAACCTACGGTACTGTGAAGCGTGGTAACCGTGAAATCTTCGTCGAGTCGAAAGACGGCGTGAAGAAGAAGTACATGGTGCCGCTGTCGAAGCACATTCTGGTGCAGGATAATGACTTTATCCGCGCCGGTATGCCGCTCTCCGATGGTGCCATTACGCCTTCCGATATTCTGAGCATTCAGGGCCCGGGTGCCGTTCAGGAGTACCTCGTGAACGAAATCCAGGAAGTATACCGCTTGCAGGGTGTGAAAATCAACGATAAGCACATCGAGGTGGTAGTTCGCCAGATGATGCAGAAAGTGGTTATCCTCGATGCCGGCGACACGACTTTCTTGGAGCACCAGGTTATCGACAAAATCGTGTTCATGGAAGAAAACGATACCATCATCGATATGAAGGTGGTAACGAATGCCGGCGACTCGTCGAACATGAAGCCTGGCCAGATTGTGAGTGCCCGTCGCCTGCGCGACGAGAACTCCAGCCTGCGTCGTCGGGACTTGCAACTGGTGGAAGTACGGGATGCCCAGCCTTCCGTATCGCGCCCCACGCTGCAGGGTATCACCCAGGCTTCGCTGGGTACTCAGTCGTTCATCTCGGCCGCTTCCTTCCAGGAAACGACCAAGGTGCTGTCGGAAGCCGCCATCCGTGGCAAGGCCGACGAACTGCTGGGCCTGAAGGAGAACGTAATTGTAGGTCACCTCATCCCGGCCGGTACCGGTCTGCGCGAGTACACTCGTCAGATTGTCGGTTCAAAAGATGAGCCCGAAGTTACGGCTCCCGCTAAGTCTGATGCTCCCGAGCCCAAGACGCGTGCCTCACGCGCCCCCAAGCGCGAAGTATCGGCTGAGTAAGCTGAGTTAAGAAGTAAGGAGAAGCCGGCCGGAGTAATCTGGCCGGCTTTTTCTGTTTATTTGCCTCAACGCTAATTCGCCCTCACTTCACCCAATACCTATGGCAGCAGTTTCTCAGGTTCCTTTGCTTGACACCAGCGCCTCCAGATTTCAGGTTGGCCAAGTCTGGGAATATCGTACCAGACCAACCGAAACAGACTCTTTGTTGACGGTGGTTAAAGTAGAATTACAGCATGGCACTGCCGTAGTAGTACATGTGCACGTAGACGGGCTGATGCTAAAACCAACCGACCTTACTGCAACACCTGGAACCACCGCATCCCACCTGCCATTTTCTGAAGAAGCATTGAATGCTAGCGTAACCCATGTGGTTCGCCACGACAAGGTGCTGCCAGAATTTGGAGAAGGTTATGCGCTATGGCGGGAAGCTTTCCTAGCCGGCGAGGCAGGAACATTTAGCGCAACAGTAGCTGAAGTACTGGACTTCATCGAATCTACATTCAGCAATCAGTAATTAAGTAACTCATGAACGAGCCCCAAGAAACTCCCGGCCCTCAGGACCCCAACGCAATTAATATTGAACTGTCGGAAGCCATAGCCGAAGGCGAGTACGCCAACTTAGCTATGATTGCGCACAGCAGCAGCGAGTTCGTCATCGACTTCATTCGCCTGATGCCCGGTGTGCCGAAAGCCAAAGTCAAAGCCCGCATCATCGTAACACCCGAACACGCCAAGCGGCTGCTCTCGGCCCTGGCCGACAATGTGGAGCGGTTCGAGCAAACGTTCGGGCCCATCAAGCAGCAGCCCGATATGCCCAGCTACCCCATGGGTTTCGGTGGCACGATGGGGGAGGCGTAGGCTGCAACCCACACCCGAGCGAACCTAACCGGTATCAAAAAGCCTTATGGACTCATCCATAAGGCTTTTTTCTTAGAGCTGTAGCGTTGAAATAGACTGTCAGAAGGTGTCAGTCCACACTTCCGACTTTGTCTAAAACAAACTATTTCAACCTGTTTGCTATTTCCGACTAGCTTTTATACCTTTGCAAGCCTAATTTTTTGGGAGAGAACCCTCCTTGACAAACCATTCCGTAGATGCCTACCATTAACCAATTAGTACGAAAAGGCCGCGAGAAGCTGACGACGAAGTCGAAGTCGCCGGCTCTTGACTCGTGCCCGCAGCGCCGTGGCGTTTGCACCCGTGTGTACACCACCACGCCTAAGAAGCCGAACTCGGCCATGCGCAAAGTGGCCCGCGTGCGTCTCACCAACGGTAAGGAAGTTAACGCCTACATCCCGGGTGAAGGCCACAACCTGCAGGAGCACAGCATCGTGCTGATCCGTGGTGGCCGTGTGAAAGACCTTCCCGGTGTGCGTTACCACATCATCCGTGGTGCCCTCGACACCGCTGGTGTTGGTGGCCGTACCCAGCGTCGTTCGAAGTATGGCGCCAAGCGTCCGAAGCCAGGTCAGCCTGTTGCAACGGGCAAAGGCGGCAAACCAGCTCCCGGCAAGAAAAAGTAATTGAATACGAGTGAGGTAGCGCGTAGTGCCGGATAGCACATGGTTCTTATCCCACTTCCCGCTGCTTTACACTCATTTCTAAACTCATGAGAAAGTCAAAACCAAAGAAGCGCATCCTGCTTCCCGATCCGAAGTACAAGGAAACGCTGGTAACTCGTTTCGTCAACTACATGATGTATGACGGAAAGAAAAACCTTGCTTACACCATTTTCTATGATGCCTGCGAACTGGTTGAGCAGCGCACTAAGGAAAACGGCCTGGAAATGTGGCGCAAGGCGCTGAACAACGTAATGCCAACTGTCGAAGTAAAGAGCCGCCGCGTAGGTGGTGCTACCTTCCAGGTGCCAATCGAAGTTCGCCCCGACCGTCGTATTTCGGTAGGTGCAAAGTGGATGATTCAGTATGCTCGTCGTCGTGGTGAAAAAACCATGAAGGACAAGCTGGCTGGCGAAATCATTGCCGCTGCGAAAGGTGAAGGTGCTTCTGTTAAGAAGAAGGACGACACCCACCGCATGGCTGAAGCCAACAAGGCATTCTCGCACTTCCGCTTCTAACAATCGTTATTAGGCACTGGGGTCTTAAGGACTTGGATTTTTTTGACGGATTGTTCTGTTGAGTAGCCCAAGACCTTAAGACCCTAAGTATCTAAGACCCCAATAAAAGCAATGGCTGTTAATAAAGACCTGCAATACCTCCGGAATATCGGGATTATGGCGCACATCGACGCCGGTAAGACCACGACTTCGGAGCGCATTCTCTACTACACCGGTAAAACCCACAAAATCGGGGAAGTGCACGAAGGTGCTGCCACGATGGACTGGATGGAGCAGGAGCAGGAGCGTGGTATTACCATCACTTCGGCTGCTACTACCACCTTCTGGAACTACCCTACCGACGCGCAGGGCGACCCAACTCCAGACACCAAGCAGTACAAGATCAACCTCATTGATACTCCCGGCCACGTTGACTTCACGGTAGAAGTTGAACGCTCGTTGCGGGTACTTGATGGTGCCGTTGCTCTGTTCTGCGCCGTGTCGGGTGTTGAGCCCCAGTCGGAAACCGTATGGCGTCAGGCTGACAAGTACAAGGTGCCCCGCATCTGTTTCGTCAACAAGATGGACCGTGCCGGCGCTGACTTCTTCAAGGCAGTATCCGAAATCAAAGACAAGCTGGGTGCTAACCCCGTACCGCTGCAAATTCCAATCGGTGCCGAAGATACCTTTAAAGGTGTTGTCGACCTGCTGACCGGTAAGGCCATCGTATGGGATGATGCTACCCAGGGCAAATCGTACCACGAAATCCCGGTTCCCGAGGATCTGGTGGACACGGTAGCCGAGTGGCGTCAGAAGCTGGTAGAAAGTGTTGCCGAATACGACGACCGTCTGCTGGAGAAATTCTTCGATGATCCGGACTCCATTACCCGCGACGAAATGATGGTCGTTATCCGCCAGGCGGTTATCGACATGAAGTTCTCGCCCGTAATGTGCGGTTCAGCCTTCAAGAACAAAGGTGTGCAGTCTATGCTGGACGGTGTAATGGCTTACCTGCCTTCGCCGCTCGACATGCCACCCATCATCGGTACCAACCCCGAGACGGGCGAGGAAATCGAGCGTCACCCTGACAACAGCGAGCCTTTCACCGCCTTGGCGTTCAAGATTGCCACTGACCCCTTCGTTGGTCGTCTGTGCTTCTTCCGCTGCTACAGCGGCGTGCTGGACGCTGGCTCGTACGTGCACAACAACCGCACGAACAAGAAGGAGCGTATCTCGCGTCTGATGCAGATGCACTCTAACAAGCAGAACCCGATTGACAAGATCCAGGCGGGTGATATTGCTGCTGGTGTTGGCTTCAAAGACATCAAAACCGGTGATACGCTGACCGACGAAAAGTCGCGCATCGTGCTGGAATCGATGAGCTTCCCCGAGCCCGTAATCGGTTACGCCATCGAGCCTAAGACCCAGGCGGACATGGACAAAATGGGTATGGCTATTGCCAAACTCGTGGAAGAAGATCCTACCCTGGTGGTACAGACTGACCCCGAGACGGGCCAGACGGTACTGAAAGGTATGGGTGAGCTTCACCTTGAAATCATCATCGACCGTATGCGTCGTGAATTCAAGGTTGAAATTAACCAGGGCGCCCCAATGGTAGCCTACAAGGAGATTCTGACCAAGAAGGTGGAGCACCGCGAAACCTACAAGAAGCAAACCGGTGGTCGTGGTAAATTCGGTGATATCCAGTTCGAACTGGGCCCGAAAGAAACCGATCCGGAAAAACCAGGTCTGGAGTTCGTAAACGGCATCACCGGTGGTGTTATCCCGCGCGAATTCATTGCTCCGGTTCAGAAGGGCTTCGAAGAGGCTATGAAGAACGGTCCGCTGGCTGGCTTCCCAATCGAAGGCATGCGCGTGCGTCTGTTCTACGGTTCCTACCACGACGTTGACTCGGACGCCCTGTCGTTCGAACTCGCTGCCCGTGGTGGTTTCCGCGAAGCTGGTCGCTTGGCCGGCCCGAAACTGCTCGAGCCTATCATGGCCGTAGAAGTAGTTTCGCCCGACGAGTACACGGGTGCCGTAACTGGTGACCTGAACCGTCGTCGCGGTATCATGAAAGGTTTGGATACCAAAGGTGGTCTGAACGTGGTGAAAGCTGACGTTCCGCTGTCGGAGCTGTTCGGCTACGTAACTACGCTGCGTACGATTTCGTCAGGCCGTGCTTCGGCGTCGCTCACGTTCTCGCACTACGACCAGGTTCCACAAAACCTTGCCGAAGGCATCATCGCCAAGCAAAAGGGTAACTCCATTCGCTAATCCGCTTTCACTCAACATCACATGAACCAGAAAATTCGCATTAAACTCAAATCCTACGACCACAACTTGGTGGACAAATCGTCGGAGAAGATTGTGAAGGCGGTGAAGGCTACGGGCGCTATCGTAAGCGGTCCGATTCCCTTGCCGACCGACAAAGAAAAATTCACCGTGCTTCGTTCGCCCCACGTGAACAAGAAGTCGCGTGAGCAATTCCAGCTTTGTACCTACAAGCGCCTCGTGGACATCTACTCGACTTCGTCGAAGACGGTAGATGCTCTGATGAAGCTTGAACTGCCCAGCGGCGTTGACGTTGAAATCAAAGTCTGAGGACCGGTTTCACTGACTAATTAAGACAAACACCCCATTGGTTTTCGGACCGGTGGGGTGTTTTCTTATATATACCAGGCAACTTGCAACGGTATAGCCGTCTCATTTACCAAATCAGCTTCCCTAACATCCGCTTACTACTTCCTTATGAGGTCAATCCTAACGGTTCCACGCCTGCTTGTTGCTGCTGCAGTTTTCTGCTCATTCATCGTCGTGGGGCTGTTTGTTGCCAAATTCTTCCGAATTCTGCCCAGCATTGGTATCATCGGGCTGGTACTGACTGCTATTGGCTATGCGTTTTTGCACGGTAGGGGAGAGGAAGCTAGCAAGGATTGGCGGCCCTATGTGGCTTTAAGCTGCGTGTTTCTCATTCATGCGGCGGCAGGAATTCACACTGAGCAAGCCAACATGAGCGAGTATACCCGAGATGTAGTACTACAGTCTCCTTTTCTTTTGTTGCCACTGGCTTTCTGGCTGTTGCCTGGCTTGCCAACTCAGTACTTAAGAATTCTCTGGCAACTGTTCATCGGCTGCGTAGTGGTAGCAGCCTTGGTTGCTACCGGCAATTATCTGCTGCACCCGGCCGAAATCAACGAGATGTACCTGCATTCTAAGATTATGCCCACCGAGCCCGACCATATCCGGTTTAGCCTGATGGTAACGCTGGCTACGGCGGCTGCTTTGGTGCTGTTTGCCTTCGACAAGACGCTCGCCAAGACCAACCGCCAACTTCTGCTGTTTGCAGTTGTGCTACTAGCCCTGTTCCAGCATCTGCTTGCTGTTCGTAGTGGCCTAGTTACTTTCTATGCAATAGGTTTGATAATGATTGGCTGGCTAGTAGTTCGGGCCCGGCAGTTTCGGCAGGCAGCTATACTAGCGGCGGTACTACTTGTACTACCAGTGATAAGCTATGCGAGCTTTCCTACGTTTCGGAATAAGTTTGCCAACACACAGGATGACTTGAGCAAAGTAAGCAACACAGCTGCCGCCAATGACTATTCTCTGGTGGCCCGGGTGTATTCCTATAAGGTTGCAGCCAAGGTCGTCGAAGCGAATCCTTGGTTTGGGGTGAGTAAGGCCGATATGGAAACAGAGCTGGCTGTGCATTACCGACAGGACTATCCTAGTATCAGAGCCGAGTCCTACATCATGCCCCACAATCAGTTTATCTATCTGGCCGTGGCTTTTGGACTATTAGGCGTGCTGCTCTTCACCCTCTGCTTTTATTACCCTCTGCTTTGGACCTGGCCTCGGTTTGCGCCGTTGATTGTCATCCAATATGCTATAGTGTCCCTCTCTTTCTTGGTGGAATACACGTTGGAAACCCAGATAGGGCTGACCTATTCGTTGCTATTTATCCTTTTGGCATTGAATGGTACCAGCAACGGAGAGGAAAAGGCTGGCAGCTGGCGGCCAAGTTAGCCCACCAGACCCGCAGTATTGGACTTTTCAGGAATGCTACTGGGCACGGCTAAGTGGGTGGCGCCTGAAATAGCCTCTGCAGAATGAATCCCAATTGTTAGAGGCCAATAGGAAGCCCCTGAAACTGAGTGAATAGCCGGCTAGATAAGCCAACTGCGTGATTCTGAAAATATTTCGGAACGTGGTTGGGCTATGACGTAATATTTTCCTAGCTTTGCACTCCCATTACGAAAACGCTATTTGGGCGTTTTCTCATTGCGTCTTTTCATTAAATCTAACAGAATGCCTGGCATCATCGGTAAAAAAATCGGTATGACAAGCCTCTTCACTCCGGACGGGAAAAACATTCCCTGCACGCTCATCGAAGCGGGTCCGTGCGTAGTGACGCAGGTTAAGACAGTCGCTAACGACGGTTACACCGCCGTTCAGATCGGCTACGGCGAGAAAAAAGCGAAGAACACGACCAAAGCTTTGGCTGGTCACTTCGCTAAAGCCGGTACCACCCCCAAGAAAAAGCTGGTTGAATTCCGCCTCGACGCGGAATCGACGTACGCTGCAGGCGCCACCATCGACGCAAGCCTCTTCGAAGAAGGCGAGTTTGTTGACGTAGTTGGTACCTCAAAAGGTAAAGGTTTCCAGGGCGTAGTGAAGCGCTACAACTTTGCCGGTGTCGGCGGACAGACCCACGGTCAGCACAACCGTCTGCGTCACCCTGGTTCCATCGGTGCTTGCTCCTGGCCTTCGCGCGTATTCAAAGGAATGCGCATGGGTGGCCGCATGGGCAACGACCGGGTTAAAGTGCAGAACTTGAAAGTGATGCGCGTAGTAGCGGACAAGAACCTGATTCTGGTGAGCGGCTCTATTCCCGGTGCCAAGAACTCTTACGTGGTCCTGGAAAAATAACGCAAGATGGAACTGTCAGTATATAACATCAAAGGTGAGGACACCGGCCGCAAGGTTACCCTGTCCGACGCCATCTTCGGCCAGGTGCCGAACGAGCACGTGATGTACCTCGACGTGAAGCAGTACTTGGCCAACCAGCGCCAGGGCACGCACAAGTCGAAGCAGCGCAACGAGGTGCACGGCACCACGAAGAAGCTCAAGAAGCAAAAAGGTACGGGCGGTGCCCGTGCTGGTAGCATGAAGTCGCCAGTATTCATTGGTGGTGGCCGCGTATTCGGTCCCGAGCCTCGTGACTACGGCTTCAAGCTCAACAAAAAGACCAAGCGTCTGGCCCGTTTGTCCGCTCTGTCGGTACTGGCCCAGGATGGCAAGGTTGCTCTGGTAGAGAATATCTCGCTGAGCGCTCCTAAAACGAAAGATTTCCTCTCGATCCTGAACGGTCTGAAGCTCAACAACGGCAAGAAAACCTTGTTCGTTGCCGCTGAAGCCGACAAGAACGTGCTGCTCTCGGCCCGTAACATTCAGCGCGTGAAAGTTGCTACTCCGGTGGCTCTTAACACGCACGATTTGCTGAACACGGATACCCTGCTGCTGTCGGAAGACGGGTTGAAATCCTTGGAACAACTCTATACTACCGCTGAGTAATGAGCACGCTGAAGAAACCTATCGTGACCGAGAAGGCCACGGCCCTGAACGAAAAAGGCCAGTACTCTTTCCAAGTAGAGCGCACTGCCAACAAGGTTCAGATCAAAAAGGAAATCGAAGCTCTGTACGGGGTAACGGTAACGGGCATTAGCACGATCCGCACCAACGGCAAGCTGAAGTCGAAATTCACCAAGGGTGGCTCCGTTTCGGGCCGTCGCCCCCACGGGAAAAAGGCTATTGTAACCGTGAAGGAAGGCGACGTAATCGACTTCTATAACGGTATCTAAGGTTCGGGCAACTGAACGAAACGCGCATTTTAAGATAAAATGGCACTCAAAAAACTAAGACCAACATCACCGGGTCAGCGCTTCCGCATCGCACCCGCGTTCGACGAGATTACGACGTCGACGCCGGAGAAGTCGCTGTTGGCACCCCTGAAAAAATCCGGTGGCCGGAATGAATCCGGAAAAATGACTAACCGCTACATCGGCGGTGGTCACAAGCAGAAGTATCGGGTAATCGACTTCAAGCGCGACAAGGCTGGTGTTCCAGCTACCGTCAAGACGATTGAATACGATCCGAACCGCACTGCCCGCATTGCTCTGCTGAGCTACGCCGACGGCGAAAAGCGCTATATCATTGCGCCCGCTGGTCTGGAAGTAGGTACGGTAGTCGTTTCGGGTCCAGGTGTAGCTCCTGAAGTTGGCAACGCTCTGACCCTGCGCGAAATTCCGCTGGGTACGATCGTACACAACATCGAGCTGATGCCCGGTGGCGGTGCTTCTATCGCCCGTTCGGCTGGCACTTATGCTCAGCTGGTAGCTCGCGAAGAGAAATACGCAACCCTGAAATTGCCTTCCGGTGAGATGCGCATGGTACTCGTTACCTGCATGGCTACGGTTGGTACGGTTTCTAACGGTGACCACATGAACGTTCGTCTCGGCAAAGCCGGTCGTAACCGTTGGATGGGTCGTCGCCCACGTGTTCGTGGTGTTGCCATGAACCCAGTGGATCACCCAATGGGTGGTGGTGAAGGTAAGTCGTCGGGTGGTCACCCACGTAGCCGCAACGGTATCTTCTCCAAGGGTCAGAAGACTCGAAATAAGAACAAGTACTCCGAGCAGCTCATCGTTAACCGTAAAGGCAAGAAGTAACCAATGGCACGTTCGCTAAAAAAAGGGCCGTACATTGACTTCCGGCTCGAGAAGAAAGTCACGGCAATGGAAGATTCCGGCAAAAAGTCGGTGGTGAAGACCTGGTCTCGCCGCTCGATGATTTCGCCCGACTTCGTAGGCCACACCTTCGCCGTTCACAACGGCAATAAGTTCATCCCGGTGTATGTAACGGAGAATATGGTAGGTCACAAACTCGGTGAGTTTGCCCCGACCCGTAACTTCCGTGGCCATATCGCCAAGAAAGATAAAGGCAAGCGCTAAGATGGAAGCTACCGCTAAACTCCGCAATGTGCCTACCTCGCCTCGCAAGATGCGCATGGTAGCCAACCTGGTACGTGGTCAGAAAGTGACCCGCGCCTTGGGCTTGCTGAAATTCGAAGCTAACTCGGGTGCTGAGAAAATCGAGAAACTGCTCCTGTCGGCTTTGGCCAACTGGCAGCAGAAGAACGAGGACGAGCGCATCGAGGATGCTAACCTCTACATCAAAGAGATTTTCGTTGATGAAGGACGTCAGCTGAAGCGTCTGCGCCCCGCCCCTCAGGGTCGTGGTCACCGCATCCGCAAGCGTAGCAACCACGTGACGCTGACTATCGACACGAAAGTAGAAGCACTGGGAAGCAAGGCTGCTGTAAAGCAGGCTGCTGAAACCAAACCTGCTACTGACGCTGTTGCTGAAGCTCCGAAAAAAACTACTCGTCGTAGCTCAGCTAAGAAATCCAACGAAACCTCGGCTGAAGCCACCGCATAAGCACTATGGGACAGAAAGTAAATCCGGTTGGCTTCCGTCTGGGCGTCATCAAAGGGTGGGACTCGAACTGGTACGGCGGCAAGGACTTTGCCGACAAGCTGGTTGAGGACGAAAAAATCCGCAAATACATCATGGCTCGTATCCCGAAAGGTGGCATTAGCCGCATCGTGATTGAGCGTACTCTGAAGCGTATCACCATCACCATCAACACGGCTCGTCCGGGTGTGGTAATCGGTAAAGGCGGTGCAGAGGTTGATAAAATCAAGGACGAGCTGAAGCAGATCACTAGCAAGGACGTTCAGATCAACATCTTCGAAATTAAGCGTCCCGAGCTCGACGCGAAACTGGTAGGCGAGAGCATTGCTCAGCAGCTCCAGGCTCGTATCTCGTTCCGTCGCGCCATGAAGATGTCGATTCAGGCTGCAATGCGTGTTGGTGCCGAAGGCATCAAGATTCAGTGCGGTGGCCGTCTGGGTGGTGCTGAAATTGCCCGTTCCGAGCAGTACAAAGAAGGTCGTACGCCGCTGCACACGCTGCGCGCTGATATCGACTACGCTTTGTCGGAGGCTCAGACCGTATATGGCAAGATCGGCATCAAGGTGTGGATCATGCGTGGTGAGGTATTTGGCAAGCCTGACTTGTCGCCGAACCAGCAGCCTGCTAACCAAGGTAACGATACGCGCGGCGGCAACGACCGTGGCCCACGTGGCGACCGTAACGACCGTGGTGGTGACCGTGGCCCACGTGGCCCACGCAATGACCGTGGCGGTGATAACCGTGGTGGTCAGGGTGGCGGTGGTGCCGCAGGTGGTGGTCAGCGTCGCGGTGGCGGTGCTCCCGGTGCCGGTGGTGGTGCCAACCGTGGCGGTGGTCAGGGCGGCCCACGTCGCTAGTCCTTTTTCCTTTTCTGAAATTTCAATTTTCAATAACTCATGTTACAACCGAAACGGACCAAGTATCGCAAGATGCAAAAGGGTCGCGTGACAGGCTTGGCCTTCCGCGGCAGCTCCATAGACTTCGGTTCCTTCGCTATCAAATCGTTGGAAGTGGCTTGGATTACGGCTCGTCAGATTGAGGCAGCCCGTATCGCCATGACCCGCGCCATGAAACGTGAAGGTCAAGTATGGATCCGTATTTTTCCAGATAAGCCTATCACCAAGAAGCCCGCTGAAGTTCGCATGGGTAAGGGTAAGGGTTCCCCAGAATATTGGGTAGCCTGCGTGAAGCCCGGTACCATCATGTTCGAATCGGATGGCGTGCCGCTGGAAGTGGCTCAGGAATCCCTGCGTTTAGCTGCGCAGAAACTGCCAGTGAAAACTAAGTTTGTTGTTCGTCGCGACTACGAAGAGAACAAGTAAGATGAAGAACGCAGAAATCCAAGCCCTTTCGCTAGAAGCGCTGAAGGAGCAAATCAAGACTGAACAAGCCGGTGGCCAGGCATTGCGTTTTGCGCATGCTATTTCGCCCCTGGAAAACCCAGTTCGCCTGAAGCATAGCCGCCGTAACGTAGCTCGTCTGAAGACTGAGTTGACCCGTCGCGAAAACGAGCAGGCAAACCAAACTGCTAAATAACGATGGCAACCAACGAAGAACAGCAGGCTACTACCGCCGAAGAGCGGAACCTGCGGAAAGAAATCATCGGGCGCGTAACTTCTGCCAAAATGGATAAATCCATCACGGTAGTAGTAGAAAGCAAAATGAAACACCCGATCTACGGCAAGTTCGTTACCAAGTCGACCAAGTTTATGGCTCACGACGAAAGTAACGAGTGTGGCGAAGGCGACACGGTTCGCATCATGTCGACCCGCCCGCTGAGCAAGAACAAGCGCTGGAGATTGGTAGAAATTGTAGAACGCGCCAAATAAGATGATACAGCAAGAATCCCGTCTGACCGTCGCTGATAACAGCGGCGCCAAAGAAGTTCTCTGCATTCGTGTCCTCGGTGGCACGGGCAAGAAATACGCCAGCGTAGGCGACAAGATCGTCGTTTCGATCAAGTCGGCTATTCCTTCCGGCAATGCCAAGAAAGGCACTGTATCGAAGGCTGTGGTAGTTCGCACAAAGAAGGAAGTACGCCGCAAAGACGGTTCGTACATCCGCTTTGACGACAACGCCGCCGTGCTGCTTAACAACAACGATGAGCCCCGTGGTACCCGTATTTTCGGCCCAGTAGCTCGTGAGTTGCGTGAGCGTCAGTTCATGAAGATTGTTTCACTAGCTCCTGAAGTTCTCTAAGCATATGGCAACGAAGACGAAAGCTCAGCCCGTGAAACTGCACGTCAAAACCGGTGATACCGTTCTGGTAATTGCTGGTGATGAGCGTGGCAAGACCGGCGTTATCAAGTCGGTAAACCGTTCAACGCAGCGCGTTATCGTGGAAGGCCTGAACTTGGTGACCAAGCACAATAAACCCAGTGCTAAAAACCCGCAAGGGGGTATCACCAAGATCGAAGCTCCCATCCACGTATCCAACGTGAAGGCAGTTGAATCGAAAAACGCCTAACCCGGTACGACGACAATGGCCCGACTGAAAGATATATATCAAAAAGAAGTAGTACCCGCGCTCCAGGAGAAATTCCAGTTCAAGAGCATCATGCAGGTACCACGCATCACCAAGATCTGCATCAACCGTGGTATTGGTTCGGCAGTAGCCGACAAGAAGCTGGTTGACAATGGTGTGGATGAGCTGACGACCATTACCGGTCAGAAAGCTGTTCCTACCATCGCCAAGCGTTCGGTGTCTAACTTCAAACTCCGTGAGGGTATGCCAATCGGCGCCCGCGTAACGTTGCGCGGTGAGCAGATGTACGAATTCATGGACCGTTTGCTGACGGTTGCGCTCCCCCGGGTTCGTGACTTCAAAGGCATCAACGACAAAGGCTTTGACGGCCGGGGTAACTATACCCTCGGTATCAAGGAGCAGATCATTTTTCCTGAGATTTCGATCGACAAGATCAAGTCAATCTCGGGTATGGACATTACCTTCGTAACGTCGGCTGAAAACGACGAGCAGAGCTACGAGCTCCTCAAAGCTTTCGGAATGCCGTTCGCTAACGCCAAGAAAGAAAACAATGGCTAAGGAATCCGTCAAAGCAAGAGAAAGAAAGCGCATCGCCACGGTAGAACGTTACGCTGAGAAGCGTAAGGCTCTGAAAGCCGCCGGCGACTACGAAGGCCTGGACAAGTTGCCCCGCAACGCCTCGCCCGTACGCGTCCACAACCGGGACAAGATCAACGGTCGTCCTCGTGGCTACATGCGTAAATTCGGCATCAGCCGCGTTACGTTCCGCGAAATGGCTTTGGCTGGTAAGATCCCCGGCGTAACGAAGTCGAGCTGGTAATACAGCTTTTGCCTTACTTATCCTAAGGCAGTGATATTTGGCAGGTTGCCGAAAGAAACCATTGGCCGAGCCTAAGTAAGTCGAGCCAAGTAGTCTTAACCGAAAATTTCGTCGCCACTTTCAAATGGCGGCGAAATTTTCATATCTTTGCGGCTCCCTAAAAAACGGGCTGCTCTCATCTACACAATGAATACAGATCCAATTGCCGACTTCCTGACCCGGGTGCGCAATGCCATCAAGGCAAACCACCGGGTAGTCGAAATTCCGGCCAGCAACATCAAGAAGGAAATCACGAAAGTGCTTTACCATAAGGGTTATATCCAGAGCTACCGCTTTGATGACTCTTCGGTACAGGGCACCATCAAGATTGCCTTGAAGTACAACCCGACTACGAAGCAGCCTGCTATTACCAAACTGGAGCGCGTAAGCTCGCCCGGTCTGCGTAAGTATGCTGACGTGGAGAACATGCCCCGCGTATTGAGCGGCTTGGGTATTGCTATCCTCTCTACCTCGAAAGGGGTAATGACGGAGAAAGAGGCGAAAGCCCAGAACGTGGGTGGTGAAGTATTGTGCCACGTTTACTAATCGAGGAAAAACGAGACTATGTCACGCATTGGTAAACTGCCGATCAACCTGCCTTCGGGCGTTCAGGTTGAAGTAAGCAACGAAAACACCGTAACGGTGAAGGGCCCGAAAGGCACCCTGACTACTCCGGTTGACCGCGACATCACCCTTACCCAAGCCGATGGCCAGCTGGTTGTTGAGCGTCCTACTGAGCAGAAGCGCCACAAGGCCATGCACGGTTTGTACCGCTCGTTGATCAACAATATGGTCAATGGTGTAAGCAACGGTTTTGAGCTGAAGCTGGAGCTGGTAGGTGTAGGTTACAAAGCAGCAATGGCCGGCACTACGCTGGAATTGTCGCTGGGTTACTCGCACAACATCTTCCTGGCCTTGCCCAAAGAAGTTACGGCTACAGCCCTGACGGAAAAGGGTAAGAACCCAATCGTTACGCTGAACAGCATTGATAACCAATTGCTGGGTCAGGTAGCTGCTAAGATTCGCTCGCTGCGCAAAGTTGAGCCTTACAAAGGCAAAGGCGTGCGTTTCGTGGGTGAGCAAATTCGTCGTAAGGCTGGTAAAACGGCTTCGAAATAATTTCGCATCATGGCTTTCGATAAAGCAACTAGAAGAAAACGGATCCAGCGCATCATCCGCACTAAGGTGGCTGGCACGTCCGAGCGTCCACGTTTGTCAGTGTTCCGCAGCAATACGGGCATCTATGCTCAGATTATTGACGACACCACTGGCCGTACGTTGGCGGCTGCTTCCTCGAAGCACGTTTCGGTGGAAGAGGGCAACGGAGTCGCCCTGGCTGCCGCAGTAGGTAAAGAACTTGCCTCCCGTGCTCAGGAAAAAGGAATTTCGAAAGTGGTATTTGACCGTTCGGGTTACCTCTACCACGGCCGCGTAAAATCATTGGCAGAAGGAGCCCGCGAAGGCGGCCTCAATTTCTAAATCATCATGGCAGAATTCAACAATAACCCCCGTGGTGGTGGCAATGACCGTGGCGGTAATGACCGTCGGGGTGGTGGCAATGACCGTGGCGGCAACCGTGACCAGGCGCCCCGCGCCGGCGAATCCGATCTGAAAGAGAAGGTAGTCGCTATCAACCGTGTTGCCAAAGTAGTAAAAGGTGGTCGTCGCTTCAGCTTCTCGGCTATCGTAGTAGTAGGTGACGGCAACGGCACCGTAGGTTTCGGCCTCGGCAAAGCCAACGAAGTTACCGACGCTATTGCCAAAGGTATCGACGACGCCAAAAAGAACCTGGTGAAAGTGCCGCTGTATAAGCACACTGTTCCCCACGTAATGGAAGGCAAATATTCGGGTGGCTTCGTATTGGTACAGCCAGCAGCAGCTGGTACCGGCGTAATTGCTGGTGGTGCTATGCGTGCAGTATTTGAAAGCGCTGGTATCAAGGACGTGCTTGCTAAGTCTAAAGGTTCTTCGAACCCCCACAACGTAGTAAAGGCAACCTTCGACGCTCTCCTGAAGATGCGCGACCCGATGCAGATTGCTCAGCAGCGTGGTATCACTCTTTCCCAAGTTTTCAACGGTTAAGCAGAGATGGCGCAGATCCAAATTAAACTCGTGAAAAGCGTTATTGACCGCCCCGAGCGTCAAAAGCGTACCGTAAAGGCCCTGGGCCTCGGTAAAATTGGTAGCACGAAGGCCGTGGAAAACACGCCTCAGGTAGCCGGTATGGTAGCCGCTGTGCAGCACCTCTTGGAAGTAACTGAACTCTAGGATTTCCCTCGATATGAATCTCAGCAATCTATCCCCCGCTGTTGGCTCGACGCGCAATAACAAGCGTCTCGGTCGCGGTACGGGTTCCGGCCGCGGCGGCACGTCGACGCGTGGCCACAAAGGTCAAAAGTCGCGTTCGGGTTACTCCAAGAAGTCAGGCTTCGAAGGTGGCCAGATGCCTCTGCAGCGTCGCGTTCCGAAGTTCGGTTTCAAGAACATCAACCGCGTTGAGTACAAAGGCATCAATCTGGATGCTCTCACCAGCCTGAACGAAAAGAACAGCACTTCCACCATGGATGTTGCTTACTTCGTATCAGCTGGCCTGGTGTCGAAAAACGCCAAAATCAAAATCCTGGGTCGTGGTGAGGTTACTACCGCTCTGGAAGTTCATGCCCACGCATTCTCGAAGTCGGCTGTTGAAGCCATTGAGAAAGCCGGTGGTAAAGCTGTGACGCTGTAAAGTCTTATCGGCGATGAAAAAGTTTATCGAAACGATAAAGAACATTTTTGCGATTGAAGATCTGCGTACGCGGATCTTCAATACGCTTTTTTTCATTGCCATCTATCGGCTGGGTTCCTACGTGGTGCTTCCCGGCGTTGACCCTGCTCGCTTGAAGCAGGGAGGCGCCGAAGGTCTGTTCGGCATTCTGGATACGCTGCTGGGCGGTGCATTCAGCCATGCTTCGATCTTTGCTTTGGGCATTATGCCCTATATCTCAGCCTCTATTGTATTGCAACTGCTGACCATTGCAGTTCCTTATTTCCAGAAGCTACAGAAAGAAGGCGAGTCAGGTCGTAAAAAGATCAACCAGTACACCCGGATTCTCACGATTCCGATTGTAATGGCTCAGTCGGTCGGCTTTATTGCAACCATCAACGCGGAAGCTATTATTGCTCCCGGTCCGTTTTTTACCTTTTCAACGATGCTCATCATCACAGCTGGAACGCTGTTTTGCATGTGGCTAGGAGAAAAGATTACGGATAAGGGTATCGGCAACGGCATTTCCATGATCATTATGATCGGGATTGTGTCGCGTTTCCCTGGCGCTATTATTGGCGAGGCTGCTGCTAAAGGCATGCGTGGCTCGTTGATCTTCCTGATTGAACTCGTAGTGTTGTTCCTGGTCGTAATGGCCGTAATCGTACTGACGCAGGCTGTGCGCCGGATTCCGGTGCAGTATGCCAAGCAGGTGGGCGGTACAACGCAACTCAATGCCCAGCGGCAGTTCATTCCTCTTAAGGTGAATGCTGCCGGTGTAATGCCGATTATCTTCGCTCAGTCGCTGATGTTTGTGCCCGCCATTGTAGCTTCAGTATGGCAGGCAGATAGTGATTTTGCTGCTACAGTAGGACAGAAGTTTTCGGACTATACTTCCTGGCAGTATAACCTAGTTTTTGCTACGCTAATCATCGTCTTTACTTACTTCTACACGGCCATTAGTGTCAACCCCAACCAGATTGCGGATGACCTGAAACGCAGTGGTGGTTTTGTGCCTGGGGTGAAACCCGGTCGTGATACCTCGGAGCATATCGATGAGATTCTGACACACATTACTCTGCCCGGTGCAATTGTGCTGGCGCTCATAGCCATCTTCCCGGCTTTGGCCCTGTTGGCTGGTGTTACGCGTCCGTTCTCCGCTTTCTATGGTGGCACTTCGCTGATCATCATGGTTGGGGTGGTATTGGATACGCTAAACCAAGTTGAGAGCTACCTGCTGATGCGTCATTACGATGGTATGATGAAGACTGGCAAACTACGGGGGCGTTCTACTCCAAACGTAGCTTTGGCCTCCTAATTCGGTCATGATCATTTACAAGACCGAAGAAGAAATAGAACTCATCCGGGCTAGTGCGAAAGTGCTGGCTCAAGCCCACGGAGAAGTTGCGGGCATGATTAAGGAAGGAGTTACAACGCGCGCACTTGATCAGCGGGCCGAGGAATTCATCCGGGACCATGGCGGGCAACCTTCTTTCAAAGGGTATAACGGTTTTGAATACAGTCTCTGCATCTCACCAAATTCGGTTGTGGTGCACGGTTTCCCGGGTGACTACCAGCTGAAGAGCGGGGATGTTGTATCGGTAGACTGCGGAGTGTTGTTGAACGGCTACCATGCCGATAGTGCTTACACCTACCCGGTAGGGGAAGTGGCGCCGGAAGTGCTCAAGCTTCTGGAAGAAACCAAAAAGTCGCTGTATCTGGGCATTGAACAGGCAGTGGCAGGCAACCGAATGGGCGACCTGGGCTATGCCATCCAGAACCACGTTGAGAAACAGGGCTATGGAGTAGTGCGGGAACTTGTGGGCCACGGAATTGGTCAGAAGCTCCACGAGCGGCCAGAAGTACCAAACTACGGTAAACGTGGGGCGGGCCTTAAGTTGCAGACGGGGCTGGTGCTGGCCATTGAGCCCATGGTGAATCTGGGAACGAAGAGTGTGATTCAGGAGAAGGATGGCTGGACTATCCGAACCAAGGATTTCAAACCTTCAGCGCATTTTGAGCACACAGTCGTAGTACGTAAAGACAAAGCGGAGATTCTCACTTCCTTTGAATACATAGAAAAAGCCTTACAGTAGCCTTATGGCCAAACAATCCTCCATTGAACAGGACGGAGTCATTCTGGAAGCCCTCTCAAACGCCATGTTCCGCGTGGAGTTAGAAAACGGCCACCAGCTCGTTGCTCACATTTCGGGCAAAATGCGAATGCACTACATCAAAATCCTGCCGGGCGATAAGGTGAAGCTGGAAATGTCCCCTTACGACTTGTCGAAGGGCCGAATTGTTTACCGTTACAAATAACCCGACGACATGAAAGTCAAAACCTCGGTCAAGAAACGCAGCGTTGACTGTAAGCTTGTTCGCCGCAACGGCAAGCTCTACGTCATCAACAAAAAGAACCCACGCTTCAAACAGCGTCAGGGTTAGTAGCACCAGACTTTTTAAGAAAGCAAATGGCTCGTATTGCAGGGGTAGATATCCCGGACAACAAGCGCGGTGAAATCGCGCTGACCTACATTTTCGGCATCGGCCGTTCATCCGCTCAGAAAATCCTGACTAAGGCCGGCATCGACCTCAGCAAGAAAGTGAAGGACTGGACGGAAGCGGAAGCTGGCGAAATCCGTAGCATCATTGCCGCGGAAGTAAAGACTGAAGGTGTTCTGCGCTCGGAAGTGCAGCTGAACATCAAGCGCCTGATGGACATCGGTTGCTACCGTGGTCTGCGTCACCGTAAAGGTCTGCCAGTTCGTGGTCAGCGTACCAAGAACAATTCGCGGACGCGCAAAGGCAAACGGAAGACCGTTGCCAACAAGAAAAAAGCTACTAAATAAATTGTAGCGGGAATCGAAGCCGGTTCAGGATTCTGAACCGGCTTCAACACCTTCCGCAGTTTTTGCGATAACCAAATGGCACAAAAAAGAAAAGACAAGGCTAAAAAGCGCGTTGTCATTGTTGAGCAGATTGGCCAGATTCACATCAAGGCTTCCTTCAACAACATCATCATCTCCATCACCAACAACAATGGCCAGGTTATTTCCTGGGCATCAGCTGGTAAGATGGGTTTCAAAGGTTCTAAGAAGAACACGCCCTACGCTGCCCAGATGGCAGCTACGGATTGCGCCAAAGTTGCCCACGACCTGGGCATGCGCAAAGCCGAAGTATTCGTGAAAGGTCCGGGCGCTGGCCGTGAGTCGGCTATCCGTACCCTCCAGAACGTGGGCATTGAGGTAACCACCATCCGCGACGTGACCCCGCTGCCGCACAACGGCTGCCGTCCTCCTAAGCGTCGTCGCGTCTGATATACTGAACTCGCGAACTATTTGGTTCGCCCCTGTGTCGGGTTTCCGATCCGGCTTGCACTACGTGTGAGCCGCATCCGAGGAGCCCGACACGCGTGGTTCAACCCCTGAAAAACTCAAATACCCCGAAATGGCACGTTATACTGGTCCTAAAACCAAGATTGCCCGTCGCTTCGCAGAGCCAATCTTCGGCCCAAGCAAGGCACTCAACAAAAAGAACTACCCTCCAGGCCAGCACGGCCGTGGCCGCCGCAAGAAGCAGTCGGAATACGCTGTGCAGTTGATGGAGAAGCAGAAAGTGAAGTACATGTACGGTGTACTGGAGAAGCAATTCGAAAACCTGTTCCACAAAGCTGCAGCGCTGCCCGGTATCACCGGTGACAACCTGCTCGGTCTGCTCGAGTCGCGGCTGGACAACACGGTATATCGTTTCGGCATTGCTCCGACCCGTCGTGCTGCCCGTCAGCTCGTACTGCACAAGCACATCACGGTAAACGATGAAGTAGTAAACATTGCTTCGTACAAGCTCCGCGCTGGTGACGTAGTAGCTGTTCGCGAAAAGTCGAAGTCTTTGGAAGCCATCACCACCAGCCTGAGTGCCCGCAACGCGCGTGCTTTCTCGTGGCTGGAGTGGGACGGCAAGGAATTGGTGGGCAAGTTCTTGAACGCCCCCTCGCGTGACCTGATTCCGGAGAAAATCACGGAGCAGCTCATCGTCGAGCTTTACTCGAAGTAATTACTGGAACCCGGCTTATGGTCGGGTTCTTACTTCGTTTTTTCCTTGTTGTATTTTTAAAGCCCCACTTATGTCAATCTTAGCTTTTCAAATGCCGGAGAAAGTAGTGATGGAGAAATCCGACGACTTCTACGGAACATTTGAATTCAAACCGCTGGAGAAAGGCTACGGCGTCACGATCGGCAACGCATTGCGCCGCATCCTGCTGTCGTCGCTGGAGGGCTACGCCATTACGTCGGTCCGCACTTCCAGTGTGTTGCACGAGTTCATGACGATTGAAGGGGTGATTGAGGACATGTCCGAAATCATCCTGAACCTCAAGCAGGTTCGCTTCAAGAAAGTGAGCGACGCCATTGAGGACAAAATCACGGTCCGCATCAAGGGCCAGGAGACGTTTAAAGCCGGCGATATCAACAAATTCTCGACTGGTTTCGAGGTGCTCAATACAGAGATGGTTATCTGTAACATTGACCCTGCAATCGAGTTGGAATTTGAATTCACGATTCAGAAAGGTCGCGGCTACGTGCCGGCCGAAGAGAATCGTCCTGCCGATCAGGTGTTCGGGCAAATTGCCATCGATGCCATCTTCACGCCTATCAAGAACGTGAAGTACAGCATTGAGAATACCCGTGTAGAGCAGAAAACCGACTACGAGAAGCTCCTCATCGAGATTCAGACGGACGGTTCGATTCATCCGGAGGACGCGCTGAAAGGTGCGGCCAACATCCTGATTCAACACTTCATGCTGTTCTCGGACAACACCATGACCTTCGAAACGGCTAAAGCTGAAGAAGAAGAGACGGTAGACGAAGAGACGCTGCACATGCGTAAGGTTCTGAAGACGCCGCTGGCGGATATGGACCTGAGCGTACGTGCTTACAACTGCCTCAAGGCCGCCGACATCAAGACGCTCGGCGAGCTGGTGCAGCTGGACATGAGCGACATGATGAAGTTCCGCAACTTCGGTAAGAAGTCGCTGACCGAACTTGAGAACCTCGTGGAGGAAAAAGGTCTGACCTTCGGGATGGATCTGGGCAAGTACCGCCTCGACGAAGACTAGGCATTATAATGTGCTAATGTGGTAAATGTGGGTAATGTGCTAATGAGAATTAGCCTGACGTCCACCACCGCATTAGCACATTTTGCTTGTCTGACAGCTTTAATACAATACTTCAATAACACTTTTCACCAGTGTGCCCGAGGTAGGACGGTTCTAATGAGGTAGCCACTACACTTCGGCTGCCCGCCGTGGTCGTCCTACGCAAGCACACACATTCATGCTGTAAAGCACAAACCAATGAGACACGGTAAAAAAATCAACCACCTCGGCCGTACCGCTTCCCACCGTAACGCGATGCTGTCAAACATGGCTTCGTCGCTGATCATGCACAAGCGCATCGAGACGACCGTTGCAAAAGCCAAAGCCCTGCGCAAGTTCGTAGAGCCCCTGCTGACTAAGTCGAAGAGCGACACCACGCACTCGCGTCGTACCGTATTCGCTACGCTGCAGAACAAAGAGTCGATTAAGGAGCTGTATGACACGGTAGCTGGCAAAATTGCCAACCGTCCCGGTGGCTATACCCGCATCATCAAGCTGAGCGACAACCGTCTGGGTGACAACGCCGAAATCTGCATCATCGAGCTGGTAGACTACAACGAAACGTTGTTGGAAGCCAAAACTGCTGGTGAGGCTAAAGCTACTACCCGTCGTTCGCGCAGCAAAAAGAAGGCTGACACGGCTGAAACCGCTGCTCCAGTAGCTGCTGCTACCGAGGCTCCGGCCGCCGTAGTAAGCGAAGAGGCTGCTGCCGTCACGGATGCTCCGACCGAAACGCTGAAAGAAGGCGAAACTCGTGACGAGAAAAGCGAAGAAGCTGCTTCGTAGTTTTCGAGCTACCTACTTATAAAAAAGGGACGTGCCGGCTGGCACGTCCCTTTTTGCTTTTATGGGTTGTTGGTAAGCAACTAGGCATTGGGAAAAGCAAGCCGGTGCATCAACGGAAATTTGCCTGAGTTTAAGGAAATTTTCAGGGGATTGGAAAACAGTAGCCGGGAAAAGGCCGGGAAAGCGGCGTGCTTTGGAGCATCCATTCCACTCTTAGCCTGCCAACTATATGAATCCTCTGTTTACCACATTTTACCGCTCACTGGCTTTGGGTGCCTTCCTGCTCACCGTGCATGCTACCGTGAAGGCCCAAGCACCGCAATCGGTAAGTTCTGCGCCAGTGTTTGCCGGCGTGCCACAGGAGCCGATTGAACTAGGAGATGCCAGTTTCCGGCTGTTTGACAAGGCTTTTTATACCAACCAGCTGTTTTTACTGGGCGAGGCGCACGGCGTAGCCCGGCCCCAGGAACTCGACTTTATACTGTTCAAGCACCTGAACCAACGGGCGGGCGTGCGCTATTATGCTGGCGAGTTTGACTGCGCCAAAGCCTATTACCTGAACTACTATCTGCGCAACGGCAACGACAGCACGCTGCGGCTGGTGTTTCGTAGCTGGGTGAAGGCAGAGTCGCAGTGGGCTAATAAGGACCTGTTCGACAAGTTCCGGAAGCTGCGGGCCCTGAACCTGACGCTGCCCGAGGAGCGTCGGTTTGAGTTTATGGGGCTCGATGAAGTGCAGGATATGCCGCTGGCCGCCGACTACCTGGATCATCTGCTGCGGAAAAAGACGTATGGCTCGCCTGGACTGGTTGCGCTGCGCGACTCACTGCTTACGCTGATGCGGCAGCCAGTAACTTCTCCCGTATTGGCGGCGGTGGCCCGGCGCACTCTGAGTGAACTGGAGCAGCACCGCAAGTCGTACAAGTTTTGGCTGGCTGGCTCTTATCCGGCGCTCCAGCATTTGCTCCGCAACCTTACGTACCGCGCCGATGGGCTGGGCCGGGAGCAGAGCATTTTTGCCAACTACCAAGCGTTGAGCCAGACCAAAGAGCTGACGGGCCGGAAAATGTACGGGCTATGGGGACTGGCGCACGTGCTGCAAAGCCCGTTGCAGGGAGGCTACTCGACGTTTGCGGCCATGGTGCGGCAAAGCAGTCTGCCCGCGCACGACAAGGTGGTATCGGTGATGTGCGCGTTTTCGGGATGCCGGATGCTGTATCCCAACAGTGGCCTGCCCGTGGCCTGGCAAACGAAAGGGCAGGTGTATGGCAGCACAACCAAATTTAACCACGATGGGCCATTGACGGTCATTGGCGGCATCGAGGAGCTGAAGGCGCAAACCAAGCCGGGCAGCACCACGCTCTTCCGGCTTGATGCTGCGGGGGCGGCTACCGTGCGCCAGCCAATTCGGGTGACGTATGCGCCAGGCATTCCAGCAGCCCAGCAGATGCAGTTCGACCTGAAGCTACCCGCGGCGGCCTACGTACAGTACTTGGTGCTGGTGCGCGACTCGGAAATGGTGCAGTCCCTGCGGCCCTGATGCTGACAACAGTAGAAACGTGGGGGCAAAGCGTGCATATTGCGCCGCCAACGTGGAGGCGGAACATACTGCAAACTATGAACTCTCTGGTAGAGCGGCCTTCCCGCTCCGATATAGCCGTGCTGCTGGCGTATTGGCTGGTGGCGGTGCCCATTATTCTGCAGACCTACGTGACACAGTTTGGCTGGCCCGGTTCCGTGCGCGGTATCCTGTTTACGATGGTGCTGGATACGCTGACCGTCGGGCTGCTGGTATTCGGCCTGTTGCCGAGGTTGCTGGCAAGGCCCCGGTGGTGGAAAGTGCTGGCTGTGTTGGTGCTGTTCCCGTTGCTGAGCGGCAGCGTGTACTACGGGGGCTACACGGCCGTATTCGGGTTGGAGGCCAACTGGAGCTGGCAGACCGTATTTTTCGGGGCGGCCCAGCACGCCATGAGCTACGGCTTCCTGGGAATTGTGCTGAGCGGTAAGCGGTATTTCGATATGCAGAAGCGGCTGCTGCAAACCAGCCAGGCCCAGACGGAAATGGAGCTGCGCCTGCTCAAGGCCCAGATTGACCCGCATTTTCTCTTCAACAACCTCAACATTCTCCACGGCCTGATTCAGCAGGACAAGGAAGCGGCCAGCCACTACCTGAGCTGTTTCGCGGCGCTCTACCGCTACCTGATTCGCCACAAGGACGACGACTTCGTGACCCTGGCCCAGGAGCTGCAGTTTGCCCACGAGTACATCTACTTGCTGCAACAGCGCTTCGGCGACGCTTACTGCTTCGAGCAGGAGCTGCTGACCACGCTGCCGCCCGATATGCTGTTTGTGGTGCCGGGCACGGTGCAGATATTACTGGAAAACGCCATTAAGCACAACCGCGGCGACGAAGATGACCCTCTAGTAGTGCGCCTGCGGGTTGACAATGAAACTCTGGCCGTCAGCAACCGGATCCTACCCAAGCTCACGCCGCCTGAATCGACGCGTACCGGGCTGCAAAACCTGCGGGAGCGGTACAAGATTCTGGCGGGCCGGCCCGTGGTGGTGCGGCAGGATGCGGAATTCTGCGTGACGGTGCCCGTAGTGAGCAGTGCGCGGTAAGCTTTACTTTTGACAATGCAGATTCTTATTCTGGAAGATGAAGAGCCGGCCGCCCTGCGCGTGCGGCAGTTTGTGGAGCAATCGGAACTGCCGGTAGCGGGCCTCACCGTGCTGCGCAGCGTAGCCAAGGCCCAGGCCTGGCTAATCGGCAATGCCATGCCCGACCTGGTTTTCTCCGATATTGAGCTGCTCGACGGCAACGTGTTTGAGCTCTACCGCCGCGTGGCCGTTACCTGCCCCATCATCTTCCTGACGGCCTACGACCAGTTTTTGCTCCAGGCCTTTCAGGTCAACGGCATTGCCTACCTGCTTAAGCCCTTTACCTACCCGCAGTTTGAAGCCACGCTGGCCAAGTACCAGGCCATGAAAAACAGCTTTGCAACTCCGGCTGCGCCGCAGCTGAGTCCGGCTCTGGTGCAGGAGCTCCGGCAGGCCCTGCAGCACAATGCTCGCAGCTACCGGCAGCGCTTCTCAGTGCGGCTGCGCAACGACCTGCACCTGCTGGCCGTGGACGATGTGGCCTACCTGCAGGCCGATGAGGGGGTTATTTTCGCGGTGGACAAGGCCGGCAGCCGCTTTCCGCTGGGTGGCACCCTCACCGAGCTGGAGCAGCAGCTGGACCCCAACCGGTTTTTCCGGCTCAACCGGAGTGAGCTGGTCAATATTGCCTACGTGGAGAAAGCCGAAGCGTATTTTAACAACCGGCTGGCCGTCAAAATCCGCTATAGTGCTACTGCGCTTATCACTAGCGCGGCCCAAACGCCCGAATTTCGGAAGTGGCTGGAAGGGTAGGAGGGTACAAAGTGAATTCCTTACCTTTCGGCCCCGCAGCCGGAAGTGGGGCCTAGGTTTAGGTTCGGCGGCTGCGGAAACGAATTCCTCACCACAATTCCTTTCAACATGAGCATTATAGCAGCCATCCATGCCCGGCAGATTTTTGATTCGCGCGGTAATCCGACCGTCGAGGTAGATGTAACCACGGAATCCGGCGTAGTGGGTCGCGCCGCGGTGCCGTCGGGGGCCAGCACCGGCAAGCACGAAGCCGTGGAGCTGCGCGACGACGACAAGTCGAAGTACATGGGCAAGGGCGTGCTGAACGCAGTGGAAAACGTGAACAGCAAGATTGCCGAAGAGCTGATTGGCTTCTCGGTATTCGAGCAGGGTTTGCTCGACAAGATCATGCTCGAAATTGACGGTACGCCCAACAAGGCTAACCTCGGTGCCAACGCCATTCTGGGCGCTTCGCTGGCCATTGCCCGCGCTGCCGCCCAGGAAGCCGGTATGCCGCTCTACCGCTACGTTGGCGGCGTGGGTGCTACCACGCTGCCCGTGCCGATGATGAACATTCTGAACGGTGGCTCGCACGCCGACAACAGCATCGACTTCCAGGAGTTCATGATTATGCCCGTAGGCGCCCCTTCCTTCTCGGAAGCCTTGCGCTGGGGTACCGAGATTTTCCACCACCTCAAGGACGTGCTCAAAAAGCAGGGCTTCAGCACCAACGTGGGTGATGAGGGCGGCTTTGCACCCAACATCAAGAGCAACGAGGACGCCATCAAAATCGTCATTCAGGCCATCGAAAAGGCTGGCTACAAGCCCGGCGACGACGTGATGATTGCCATGGATGCCGCTGCTTCCGAATTTTACTCCGACGGCCATTACCACTTCAAGAAAAGCACCGGCGACAAGCTGACCTCGGCGGAAATGGTGGCCTACTGGACCGACTGGACCAAGAAGTACCCCATCATCAGCATCGAGGATGGTATGGACGAGGACGACTGGACCGGCTGGAAAAACCTGACCGACAGCATTGGCAGCACCACCCAGCTGGTGGGTGACGACTTGTTCGTGACCAACGTGCAGCGTTTGCAGCGCGGTATCGACGAGAAGATTGCCAACTCCATCCTGATCAAGGTAAACCAGATTGGCACCCTCACCGAAACTATTGATGCCGTAAACCTGGGCCGCCGCAACGGCTACAAGAGCATCATGAGCCACCGCTCGGGCGAAACCGAGGACAATACCATTGCCGACCTAGCCGTGGCCCTGAACACCGGCCAGATCAAGACCGGCTCGGCCTCGCGCTCCGACCGGATGGCCAAGTACAACCAGCTGCTGCGCATTGAGGAAGAGCTGGGCGAAATTGCCTACTTCCCCGGCCGCAAGATGTAGTGCGCCGGTAGTTGTTGGATAATTCCACGGCTGCCAGTAAAATTTAAAGGGCCCGGTCTATGTGCAGACCGGGCCCTTTGTTTTATCTTTGAGAGCTATGCAGTTACTAGAGTTATTCCAGCGCGTGCCCCGCTTTTTGCGGAGCTTTTATTTTCTGGCCGGAACCGGGTTTCTGGTCTGGATGCTGGTGTTCGACTCCAATGATTTGCTGAAGCAATATGATATGTATGCCAAGTGGCGCGAGCTGCAGGCCGAGAAGGAATACTACCTCAACAACATTGAATTAGTGAAAAAAGACCGGGCTGAGCTATTGAGCAGCCCTGAGCTACTGGAAAAATTTGCCCGTGAAAAATATATTATGAAGCGTCCCGGCGAGGACGTGTTTATCCTGGTGCCCCAGCCGGCGGAATAGCGCCGCCCACCACTCCCTGTCTTTCATTTGACTGCCACGACATGGCTATATGTCGGCTGCTGGCCTTGCCCGCAGGATTTTAGCTTATTTCCTAACTCCAACAACACTGTATGCAACACAATTACCCTCACGGCACCGGCCGCTTCACTTCCTGGTGGGCAATGGCAGTGGCGCTGGTACTGCTGCTCACCGGCCAGGTTGCCGCGCAGACCTACTCGATGCCCACCACGGGCACCACGGCCATTACCACCTGTGCCGGCACGCTCTATGACGATGGTGGTGCCACCGGCAACTACACACCCAATGCCAACGGTACCGTCACCATTACGCCCGCCACGGCTGGTAGCAAGGTACGGCTGCAGTTCAACGGCTTTTCGGTGGGCTACTACGACCGGATGACGATTTACGACGGTTCCAACACGTCGGCTCCCATTATCGGCACCTACTACGACTACTATAGCCCTGGTACGGTGTATGCCACCACCAGCGCCGGTACGCTCACGGTGCGCTTTGCCACCGACTATTACAGCAATGGTTACAGCGGCTTTGCCGCCGATATTGCCTGCGTAACCACCATTCCGCAGTCTGATCTGGTGATTCAGGGTGCTTCGGCCACGCCGATTTCGGCCGTACCGGGCTCCACTCTCTCGCTCTACAGCTCGATTTATAACCTCTCGGGCACTACGGCTACCAGTTCCAACATTGGTTACTACCTCTCCACCGATGCCACGCTGGACGCGGCCGACGTATTGCTGGGTAGCTCCACGGGTAGCAGCCTCAGCGTGGGTAGCTACTCGAGCCGCAGCAACTACGTAGTGCTGCCTGCCAACACCACTGCCGGCGCGTACTATCTGCTATTTGCGGCCGACTACCAGAACGTAGTAAGTGAGAGCAACGAAACCAACAACGTGACGAGCGTGTACCTGAACGTGGTGCCACCTACCGTCGATCTGGTTATTCAGCAGCCTTCGGTGAGCCCGACGAGCACGGCTCCCGGTAACGTAATCGGGCTTTCCTGCACTATCAACAACCAGGGTAACGCCACGGCTACCTACAGCAGCGTAGGCTTCTACCTCTCCACCAACACGACCCTCGATGCCAGTGACCAGCTGCTGACTTCTGCCTACGGCAGCCAGCTGTCGCCCAACTACCCCTCGTACCGCAGCGTGACGACCAACGTGCCCCCGGGCACTACGCCCGGCAACTACTACATTCTGTTTGCCGCTGATTACCAAAATGTGGTAACGGAAAGCATTGAAACCAACAACGTATCGGCCGTAGCCCTGACCGTTGCTGCACCCAACGTCGACCTGACTGTGTCGCAGGCCAGCTTGAGCTACTACTCGGTATCGGCCGGCACCACCATCAGCGCCGGAGCTACCGTGTATAACCAGGGCAATACGGCCTCGCCTTCGAGCAATGTGGGCTACTATTTCTCGTCGGACGCGACCTTGTCGTCGAACGACGTATTGCTGAACAGCAGCACCGGCAGCGCACTGGGCGCGGGCCTGAGCAACTATCCCGGCGCTACGATTACTGTTCCGGCCACGGCTACGCCCGGTAACTACTACATCCTGTTTGCTGCCGATTACCTGAATGCCGTAACCGAATCGAACGAGAACAACAACGTGCGCAGCGTATCCATTACGGTGGTAGCGCCCAGCATCGACTTGGTCATTCAGTCGGCTTATCTGAACTCGACCACCACCACGGCGGGCACCACAATAAGCGGTAGCCACTACATTTACAACCAGGGCAATACCTCGGCTGCCAGCTCCAACGTGGGTTACTATCTCTCCACGGATGCCACGCTGAGCGCCAACGACGTGCTGCTTTCCTCCACTACCGGCGGAGCTCTGGTCAGCGGCGGCTATGCTACCCGCTACCCAAGCATGACCATTCCGGCCAGTACGGCTTCGGGCAACTACTACATCCTGTTTGCTGCCGATTACCAGAATGCCGTAACCGAAACCAACGAGGTAAACAACGTAGCGGCCATCGGCCTGACGGTGGTAACACCCGGCGTCGACCTGGTGATTCAGTCGGCTTACCTGAACTACTCGACCGTAACGGCTGGCAATGCTACTAGCGGCAGCCATTACATCGTGAACCTGGGCACGACTACCGCCACCAGCTCCACGACTGGTTACTACCTTTCTACGGATGCTACGCTGAGTTCCAACGACGTGCTGCTGGGCTCGGTTACGGGCGGTGCCCTGGCCGCTGGCGGCTACAGCACCCGCTACCCCACAATGACCATTCCGGCCAACACGGCCGCGGGTAACTACTATGTTCTGTTCGTAGCTGATTACCTGAGCGCAGTGACGGAAACCAACGAGACGAACAACGTATTCGCGGCGGCTCTGACGGTGGTAACGCCGGGCATCGACTTAGTACCTACGCAGCCGGGTTTGTCGCGCACGGCGGCGGCGGCTGGCACGCTCCTCACCGTTTCGGCCACTATCTACAACCAGGGCACTACGGCTACTACCTCCAGCGACATGGGCTTCTACCTCTCTACGGATGCTACGCTGAGTGCCAACGACGTACTCCTGGGCTCGGCCACTGGCTATACGATTTACGCTGGCGGCTACGACTATCGCTCGGCCAGCGTGACCATTCCTGCGGCTACTGCTACCGGCAACTATTACGTGCTGTTTGTGGCTGACCATCGGGGTGCGGTGACGGAAACCAACGAAACGAACAACGTAACCAGCGTTGGGCTGGCCGTAACCGCCCCTTTCAACGGCACGCTGGTGCCTTTCAGCGGCACGGCTACCATCACTACCTGCGGCACTTCTATTGCTGACAATGGTGGCAACAGCGACTACGCCGACTATTCTAACGGCTCTTTGACGATTAACCCTGCCACTACCGGCAGCAAAGTGCGTCTGACCTTCACCTCTTTCGCGCTGGAAACCTGTTGTGACCGGGTGACGATTTACGACGGCCCGTCGACCAACTCGCCTATCATTGGCTCGTATATCTATAGCCCGGGTATTGTAACGGCCTCGACTACCAACACCTCCGGTGCTCTGACGGTGCAGTTTGTCAGTGATGGTAGCGCGGTGTACTCCGGCTTCGAAGCCTCGGTGTCGTGCGTGACGACCACCACCGTGCAGCCCGACCTGATTGTGCAGAATCCTACGCAGTCGGTTACCTCGGTGGCCGCCGGCAATACCATCGGCCTGGGCGGCACCGTTCGCAACCAGGGTGCCGGCGATGCCAGCAGCAGCCAACTGGGCTACTACCTGTCGCTGAATACGACTATCGACGGTAATGATCTGTTGCTGGGCACCAGCAGCGGCGGCGCTTTGGGCGCGGGCCTCACGGCTCAGCGTACCGGCGTATTCAGCATTCCGTCCGGCGTTACGCCGGGTGCCTATTACGTAATCTACGTAGCTGACCCCAACGCTGCCGTGATAGAAACCAATGAAACTAACAACACCTCTGCGCTGGCCCTGACGGTGGTAGCTGCTCTGCCGGATCTGGTAGTATCGCAGGCTACGCTGAACCCAGCTACGACGCCGGCCGGTGGTACGGTTTCGGCCTCCTGCCTGCTCACTAACTCAGGCACGGCTTCGGCTGCGCAGAGCACCATGGGCTTCTACCTCTCTACCGACAACGTGTGGAGCAGCGGCGACGTGCTGCTGGGCTCGGTAGCGGCGGCGGCAATGCCCGTTAGCGCCGGTACTACCCGCGCGGCTTCTTTCGCCATTCCAGCTACTACGGCCGCCGGCAACTACTATGTACTCTACGTGGCCGATGCCCAAGGCGTAGTAACGGAATCGAGCAAGACCAATAACATCATCAGCATGCCGCTGACCGTGACGCTGACTACCCCAGTGCGGGAACAGCTCAATGGCTTTACCCTGAGCGTGTATCCGAACCCGGCTACCGGCGGTGAATTCTCGGTGCGCATGGATGGCCCCAACACCGGCAAAACAGCCGAGCTGGCCCTCTACAACAGCATCGGCCAGCAGGTAAGCCTGCAGTCGTTGACGCTAACTGCGGGCCGGGTTCCAGCGCGCTTCGTGACCAAGAACCTGGGTACTGGCGTGTATATGCTGCGCATTACCGGCGACGACCTGAACGTAACTCGGCGCATCCTTATCGAATAGTGCGGCAGTAGCCAAACTACGGCAAGCGGCGGCATCGACTCCAGAAGGTAACTTCCGGGGTGGGTGCCGCCGTTTTGTTTGCTACCTGGCCGGCGTGGCCCCGTATTTGACAAGCCCGGCCCGTAATCCATGTTTTGTCGGACAGCACTATGAACAAGTTTTGGAGAAGCCGGGGCGCCCGCCGGGTTGTGGTGTTGCTGGTTGTGTTGCTGCTGGCCGTGCCAACCGTGGCCCGACCCTCGCAGGTGCAGGTGGCCCGGCAGTTTCTGCTGGCCGTACTGCGCGGGGAGTACAAGGCGGCGTATGCGCTGCTCGCTCCCGAATTGCAGGCCAGCATGACGCCGCGGCAGTTTCGGGCGGCAGCTCAGCCACTGATAGCCCAGAGCCGGCAGCGCGGCCGGCCCATCGACTTATACAAGCTGGGCTACCGTATCGGCGAGGCCAACGACGTGCGCAATTTCTACAGCTTCATGTTCAAGAGCGACACGCTGGCCCGCCTGCCCCAGGTGCAGCTCGACGTAGTGTTTCGAGACTCGACGGCCACCCACATCCTGAGCTTCGGGCTGATTCCGGCCCCGCAAAGCAAGCGTAAGTAAGGAGCAGATAACTCAGCCCGGGAAAGAAATCTTGCCCAGCGTAACGGCGGGCACCGCTTGGGCACCGTGCCCAATGGGTCGGGCTTCGCCCACGAGCGTCTCGTTGGCCAGAATGGCGAATAGCACGGCTTCTTTGGCGTCGGGGGCAATGCCCAGCGCGGCGGTAGTGGAGAATTGGCACTGCGGCAACTCCCGCTCCAGCGCGGCCATCAGCGTGGGGTTGTGCATGCCGCCGCCGCTGGCATACACCACAAAAGGCCGTTGCGACCCGAAAGACTGTCGCACTGCTTGGCCCACCCCGGCGGCACTGAAGGCAGTGAGCGTAGCCAATAAATCGGGAGCGGGCAGTTGCTCCGTGCCGGTTCGTTGCTGCGCGGCGCGCACGTAAGCCGGGTTGAACAGCTCGGGGCCGGTGGTTTTGGGAATAGCCGCCGCGAAAAACGGATGCGCCAATAATTCCGCCAGCAACCCGGAATGTACAGTGCCCTGGGCGGCTAAAGCGCCATTTTCGTCGTATTGCCGGCCGGGGTACAGTTCCCGCACGAAGGCATCGAGCAGCGTGTTGCCCGGGCCGGTATCGGTACTGAACACCTCGGTGGCGTCGAGGCTGGCGGCCAAGTAAGTGAAGTTGGCAATGCCGCCCAGATTGAGCAGCAGTCGGTCTTCGCCGGATTGGGAAAACACCAGGTAGTCGCCGTACACGGCCAGCGGCGCGCCCTGCCCGCCGGCGGCTACGTGCTTCTGCCGAAAGTCGCTGAGGGTAAGAATACCGGTGCGCACGGCTATATGGTCTGCGTCGCCGAGCTGCAGGGTGGCATTGGGCCAGCCAGCTAGGCCATGCTGGTGCTGCGGGGCATGAAATACCGTTTGGCCGTGGCTGGCAATGGCATCTACTTCGGCGGGCGTAATCTGCCACTGGGTCAGGCACTGCAGTACTATATCGGCGTGCAGTGTGCCCAGCCAGGCGTGGAGTAGCGTAAGGTGCTGCAGCCCGACCTGTGGCCGGGCAAAAACCTGTCGGATTTCGTGGCGGATCTGCTCGGAATACGGTACTGTGGCAAACTGCTCGACCGTGACCTGAGTGGCCGCCCCGTGACCCGAAAAGCGACACAGCGCCACGTCCAGCCCATCCAGGGAAGTGCCCGACATCAGACCGATAATGCGGCGCTCCGGCTTTTGGGCCGCCGCGAGCAGCTGGGTAAGGTTGGTATTCATTGCCGTAAAACTGGGGTAGCAAGCCAATAAAAAAGCGGGTCATCGTAGGCAAGCTACCATGACCCGCTTCCGGTTCGACTATTCCTTATTCAATCTTTTTGCCGGCCATAGCCTGCTTGATGGAAATGTTCATTACCCGCTCGGCAAACGGGCTGGTGAGGCTTTCCAACTCGTCGACGGCCTTCAGGATGGTGTCCTTGACGTTGGTTTCCAGCGCCTCGCGCAGCACCTGGGTCTGGGCGGCCGTCTGGGTTATTTCGTCTTCGGTCAGGTACTGGGAGTTCTTGTCCACGAAGCGCTCCACCTGGTAGAGCATCTGCTCGGCCACGGTGCGGGCCTCGATAACCATGCGGGCGGCCACGTCTTCGCGGGCGTGGGTGAGGGAGTCCATCAGCATCTGCTCTACCTGCTCGTCGGTGAGGCCGTACTGGGGCTTGATTTCCACCGCCTGCCGGGTGTTGGAGCGCAACTCAATGGCCTCCACCTGCAGAATTCCGTCGGCGTTGAGCAGGAAGTTGACATCGACCTTGGGCAGGCCGGCGGGCATAGCCGGAATACCGCGTAGGTCGAATTCGGCCAGCTTGCGGTTTTCCTTCACCAAATCCCGCTCGCCCTGATATACCGAAATTTTCAGGTTCACCTGTCCGTCCACGGAAGTGGTGTACTGGCGGCCGGCCTTGGTCGGAATCTTGGAGTTGCGCGGAATAATCGGGTCCATCAGCCCGCCCAGCGTTTCAATGCCCAGCGTGAGCGGCGTCACGTCGAGCAGCAGCACGTCGCGGCGGTTGCCGGCCAGGATATCGGCCTGAATGGCCGCACCGAGGGCTACTACTTCGTCGGGGTTGAGGGAGCTGTTGGCGGGCTGCTGGAAAAACGCGGATACCGAATCATACACCAGCGGCACGCGCGTGGAGCCACCTACCAGCAGCACCGCGTCGAGTTGCTGCGGCGTCAGCTTGGCATCGGCCAGGGCCTGGCGGCACGAAACGATGGTGCGCTCGACCAGAGGCTGGATCAGTTCGTTGAATTTCGTTTTGGTCAAGGGTAGCAGCGTGCCGCCGAAATCGGCCGAAAACTCTTCGTGCCGGCTCAGGTGCTTTTTGGCGGCTTCAGCCAGCAGCCGCAACTCCTGCTGGGCACTGCCATTCTGGTACAGATACGCGGCAAGCTGGTAGTCACTGGTCCAGTAGTCGATAATGGCCCGGTCAAGGTCGTCGCCGCCAAGATAGGTGTCGCCGTTGGTGCTGAGCACTTCAAAAATACCCTGCTGTATGCGTAGAATGCTCACGTCGAAGGTGCCGCCGCCGAGGTCGTATACGGCCACGGTTTTTTCCTCGTCGGGGCTCAGACCAATGCCGTAAGCCAGGGCGGCGGCCGTGGGCTCGTTCACGATGCGCAGCACTTCGAGGCCCGCCAGGCGGCCGGCGTCGCGGGTGGCCTGGCGCTGGGAGTCGTTGAAATAGGCCGGCACGGTAATCACGGCCTTGTTGACGGGCGTTTTCAGGGCGTGCTCGGCCCGCAGGCGCAGTTCCTTCAGAATCTCGGCGCTCAGCTCGATGGGGGAGTAGAACCGGTCGCCAACCCGGATTTTGACCAGGCCTTCGGTGTTGTCGTCGATAACCTTGTAGCCAAGCTGGGTGGCATGCTCGCCCAGGTCGCGGTACGACTTGCCGAGCAGGCGCTTCACGGAGTAAATCGTGTTCTGCGGGTCGGTTAGTAGGTAGTCTTTGGCCTCGGTGCCCACAATGGGCTCCTGAGCGCCGGCCGGAAAATGCACCACAGACGGCACGATGGTGCCCCGGCCCTGGTCATTGATAGCCAGCGGGTGCCCGTCGGGGTGGATGTAGGCCACCAGGCTGTTGGTAGTGCCCAGATCAATGCCGACGATGATTTCTTCCTGCTGAATACTCCCCGTGGAGAGGTTGATTGCGACTTTGGCCATGGTAAAGAAAACGACGCGCCGCGGCGCGGAAGGGTACGCTAAAAAAGAAGTAGGACGTGTTTTGCCTACCTACGATGAAGGGGGCAAAAGTAGCGAAGAAATACCGGTGGGTCAGGATAACAAACCGTTGGCAGAGTTGGCGTTGGACCGGGTGCTATTTTTTTGAAATAAAGTTCCATCGGTGCCAATCCAGACTCGGCCTCACCTCCGTATGTCCCTGCAATTCCGCCCCTCCTTATTTTCCTGTTGCTGAGCATTTAGCTCACTCTGCTACGCCCTTGCCCAGCCGCCACACAGCTGGCGGGCACACAGTGCTGCCACTTTCGCAGCCGTCCTATCCCGGTCTCTTTTCAGTGCTTGCCGGCTTGCCGGTAAGGTCATATTTCCTTTTTACCCACTCCAAATTCCTTTATCATGAAGAAGACCTTTACTCGTCCGATTCTCCACATGGGCTTAGCCGCTACTGCTATAGTAGGCGCCCTGGCCTGGAGCGGACAAAACACCCGCATTGAGGCGTCCAGCCACCGTGAGGCGCCGCTTATTGCGGATGACCCATTGGCCGACAACACCGACCTGTATGCCTTCCGCGACCCGAACAACGCGGAAATGATTAACATCATTGCCAACTACATTCCGCTGGAGCTGCCCCAGGGCGGACCCATCTACAACACGTTTGGCGAGAATATCCGCTACGAAATCCACATCAAGAACAAGACGACTTCGACTGGCGACGACCTGACCTACCGGTTCACGTTTACCCGCACGAACGAGGACGGCACCACGTTTTTCCGCACCCGGCTGGGCAAGGAAAACCAGAAAACCACCTACACCGCCGAGCTAAGCGTGAATGGCGGTGCTTTCACTTCCATCGTAACCGGCGGCGTTGTGCCCCCACCCAACATCGGCCCCCGCTCTATTGAGGGCGCCAATGGCCTGAATACGCCCTATAATACGCTGATGACTAACGCCATCCGGACGCTGGCCAATGGCACCAAAGTGTTCTGCGGCCCGGTGGATGACCCATTCTTCGTGGATCTGGGTGGTATTTTCGATTTGGGCGGCGTGCGTCAGACGGGTGCCCGCGACGGGGTAGCTCGTAAAAACACCCACACCATTGCTCTGCAAATTCCAATTTCGGTGCTGCAGAAAGACGGCAAAACCGGCGCTCAGGCCGCCAATATCCTTGATTCGGACTACGTAATTGGGGTGTGGGCCTCGGCCAGCCGGCCGGCTCTGCGCACCCTGAACGTGGACGGCACCCAGACCCACACCGGCAACTACGTGCAGGTTTCGCGCCTGGGTATGCCGCTGACCAACGAAGTGGTTATTCCCATCGGCCAGAAAGACGAGTGGAACGCGGGCAACCCCTATGGTATGGTCGCCAAGTTCGACGAAAACGCCATGAACCCGGAGCTGGCCCTCTACATGGACGAAAGCCGCTTCGCTGCGGCCGTACCTGGCCTGAACCCACTGCGCATCCAGGCCAACTCGCTGCAGGCTTTCGACTTCCGCAATGGTAAGGACGGCCTGGCCAACCTGACCACTGCCCAGCGTGCCGGTACCGTTTTCGCCGACCCAACGTTTGGCCCTTACCTGCTGCGCGCCGGTAAGCCCCGCTCGGTTGATATTCTGCCCATCTTCCACACGGGTGTGCCCAACCTGCCGCCTTACCAGCTGGCTACCGGCAAGCCAGCCCGCAACCCGCTGGCTGCTGGCAAGCCGTTTATCAATAACTTTCTGCCCACGCTCGGCGACATGCTGCGCCTGAACATGGCCGTGCCTACCACGGCCCGCAACTCGGCTGACTTCAGCTCGGAAGGCCTGCTGGCCGCCGCCGTATTGGGTCTGACGGATCCGCGCTACAACACCAGCGCTGCACTGCAGGCTATTCCTAACATGGACGGCTTCCCTAACGGCCGTCGTTTGGAAGATGACGTAACGCGCATCGAGCTACAAGCTGTAGGTGGCGTGGTACTGGCCGCTATTGGCCTGTTCTACGACGACTACTCGGCTACGGCCGCCAGCCCGCTTACGCCCCAACTGCTGAGCGTAGTTGGTTTCCGGACCGGCGTAGAAGCTAACGACACCACCTTTACGTCGGCTTTCCCCTACATGCAGACGCCGTGGCGCGGTACCAAAGCACAGGCTACCATTACTTCCCAGCGAGGCAGCGTAGGCCTGGGCCTGCAGGCTTCGCCGGTTGAGCTGGCGCAGAACTACCCGAACCCCTTCACCGACAAGACCACCATCCGCTACGAAGTAGGCGTGAAAGGTCCGCTGACCATCGTTATCAGTGACATGATGGGCCGGCCCGTGGCTACGCTGGTGAGCAACAAGGAGCACAAGCCCGGCACTTACGAGATGCCGTGGAAAGTGCAGAACCTGGCTGCCGGCACCTACATTGCCACGGTAAAATCGGGCGAAACGGTATTGCAGTCCATTAAGCTGGTGCATACCAACTAAGCAAGCTGACTTCTGAGGAGCCGATTGCCTAAGCTCCGTGCTGTGGCAGTCGGTTCTGAAGTGGGTCACTCTGATAGCCGGACCCGGGTGAGTTCGGCTATCTTGTTGGCTTTCAGTTCTACCCTTAGCTGGGCGCTTTTCTACCCTTTAGCTTCCGCTGCTTTGAGAAAATATCTTTACCCTACTCTGCTGGTTTGTTTCGGCCTGGCCGTGGCAGCCCTGTTTTTCTTCCGCAAGCCCGAGCCCATTCCCACCCTCAAGGAGCGCCACGGCGACCTGGCCCTGGGCGGCGAATGGCTGAATACCAAGAATGCCATTGGGGGCCTGCTGGCGCAATTGCGCGCCAAACCCGACGACAACAAAGCCAAACTGCTGCTGGCCCAGGCCTACATGCAGGAGGCCCGCGTTACCGGCGACCATCCGTACTACGATATGGCCGCCATGCAGCTGCTGAACGGTGTGCTGCAAAAGGAGCCCGAAAACTTTGAGGCGCTGTGCTGCAAAGCCTCCCTGTGCCTCACTCAGCACCACTTTTCCGAAGGCTTGGCCGTAGCCGAACAGGCCGTAGCTCTCAATCCGTCCAACGCTTTCGTCTACGGCTTGCTGTGCGATGCCAACGTGGAGCTGGGCCGCTACCCCGAAGCCGTGAAAATGGCCGACAAAATGAACCAGGTGCGCCCCGATCTGCGCTCCTATTCGCGGGTTTCCTACCTGCGCGAAATCCACGGCGACTACCCGGGGGCCATTGAGGCGATGGATATGGCTGTGAAAGCCGGCTACCCTGGCTTGGAGCAAACCGCCTGGACGCGCATCACGCTGGGCCACCTCTATGAGAATACCGGCGACCTGACCAATGCCGAAAAGCAGTATGCGCAAGCTCTGCTGGAACGGCCCTACTACGCCTATGCCCTGGCCGGTATGGGCCGGGTGGAAAAGGCCCGTAAAAATTACCCGGCCGCCATTGAGTACTTCCGCAAAGCCCGCGCTACGGTGCAGGACTACGCTTTTGCCGATGAGCTGACCGACCTCTACCGCCTAAGCAACGAGCCCGCCAAAGCTACCCAGATGGCCAAAGAAGCCATTTCGATGCTGGCCGACGACGCCAAAGAAGCCGACGACAACGAGCAGATGGGCCACTACGCCGACCGGGAGCTGGCTTATGCCTACGTCAAAACCAACGAGCTGGACAAAGCCCTGACCCACGCCAAAATCGAGTACGACCGGCGCCCCGACAACATTGATGCCTGCGAAACTCTGGCCTGGGTACACTATAAGCGCGGCAACTTCAAGGAAGCCCAGCAGTTGATTACGACGGCTCTGCGTACCAACTCCCAGAACTCCACGCTACTCTGCCGCGCCGGCCTGATTGCCACCAAAAACGGCCAGGCCGAAAAAGGGCAGGCTTTGATTCGGAAGGCACTGGATACCAATCCTTACTTGAGCTTCGACCTGGCTGACGAAGGCAAGAAGCTGCTGGCCGCTAACTAACCAAGCTGGCTCCAACTGCTATGAAGGCACAAGTCTGGCATAAGGGAATAGCCACGCGGGTAGCTTTGCTGCTGCTCGCCGGGCTGCTGTGGCCCCAACTGGCCGCCGCCCACGTGCTGGATGTGGACGTGAGTAAACTCTCGCGCACCGACATCATCAGCACTTATCTGCAGCTCGGTTACACCCACATTCTGCCCCTCGGCCTCGACCATATCCTGTTCGTGCTGAGTATCTTTTTTCTGGAGCCCCGCCTCAAGCCGGTGCTATGGCAGGCCACGGCTTTCACCGTGGCGCACTCCATTACGCTGGGCTTGGCTATGTACGGGCTTATTTCGCCGCCGGCATCCATCGTGGAGCCCGTTATTGCGCTTTCCATCCTGTTTGTGGCCATCGAAAATATCGTGGCCGACAAGCTCAACCCGTGGCGGGTCGTCATCGTGTTTGGCTTCGGCCTGATTCACGGTATGGGTTTCGCCAGTGTGCTAACGGGCCTCGGGCTGCCCCGCACCATGTTTGTCGAGTCCCTGATTTCCTTTAACGTGGGCGTCGAGTTGGGGCAGGTCACCGTGATTCTGCTGGCCTGGCTGCTGGTAGGCCGCTGGTTTGCCGATAAGCCCTGGTATAAGCAGCGCGTGGTAGTGCCCATGTCGGTGCTCATCGGCCTCATTGCCGCCTACTGGACCGTAGAGCGGGTTTTCTTCGCTTAGTTTCCACCTCGAAGTACAACCTGCCAGTCAATTTTTAGCTACCAATTCTCAATTTCTGATTCAAAAATGCTGCGTTTCTGGCTCGTGCTGCTGTTGCTCACCAACTACCTTGTGGTAGTAGGAGCTGGCCTCGTGAACCGGCCGGAAGCCCCGCGCTACTCCGCTGCGCACCCCTACCAGCACAGCCACGACTGCCAGCAGAAGCACTACCTGATGCTTGACTGCTTCGACCAATGCAACGGCGACCAGCAGGCCATTCAAAAGCAAGCTGCCGGCAAGACGGCCCAGCATCTGCTGTCGGTACTCAAGGGCATCGATGTGCATTGCCTGAGTGAAACGGCAGCGGTAACACCTATTTATTATTCTACCCAGATGGCCTTGCCCGCCGCCGCTACGCCGGCCGTGCCCGTGGGCTTTCAGGCTGCTTTCTACCCGCCTCCCCGTCGGGGATAAGTCGTTTTGCCGGCTGTAACAAGCTGGCTCGCTGCGCGTGAAGTTCTCCGCGCCGTTTCGTCTTATCCACTTACCTGCTGCTGCCCGCCGGACGACCCATTCCCGGCTGCCGCAGCTACTCTACCGACGCATGCAATCCTTGTTTACTTTCTCGCTGCCGCTGGCTACTGCCACCGGGCATTTTGCGGCTGCTCCGCTGCCGTCATCCACCACTGTTCAGGGTTCTATTCTTGCTACAAAGCAAGAACCAGCGGCCAAGCACACCTACAAGCCCCGCGAATATGCCAGCCTCGCCACCCACCGGGCGCAGGTACTGGCCCAGCGCCGCACGGCCATTCGTAGCTCTGCCAAGCGTTGGTAAACATGGAGCAGCCCTATTCTCTCTCTGTTTCAAGCGCCCAGGCTGGTCAGGCAACCCCAAAATATGGCTCGTATAGTCTGGCGCGGCGCTTCCTGGCTACGATTGTACTCACGCTGCTGAGCCTTGCCGCTTCGGCTCAACATCCAGCTGCCGGCACGGCCAGCATCCGCGGTACGGTGGTCGATTCAGTGTCGGGGCAGCGCCTGCCGGGCGTCGGAATTCGCCTGGAAGGGCAGGCGGCCGGCACGGCTTCCGACGCGCTGGGTGCTTTTCGGCTCGATAAGCTGCCGGCCGGCACTTACACCGTGCGGGCCACGGCCCTGGGTTACCGTAGCCCGGCCGCTACCGTTACGCTTGTGGCCGGCGCTACCCAAACCGTGAGTCTACACTTGGCCCCAGTGGCTTTGAGCTTGCGCGAAGTCACCGTGTCGCAGCCCCGCGACCCGAACCAGTCGCTAGCTACCATCACTCAGATCGACCGGGTGCTGCGGCCCCTGAACTCGGCTCAGGACCTGCTGCCGCTGGTGCCGGGCCTCTTCATTGCCCAGCACGCGGGCGGCGGCAAGGCCGAGCAGATTTTCATCCGGGGCTTCGACGTGGACCACGGCACCGATTTCAACGTGAGTGTGGATGGGCTGCCGGTGAATATGGTGAGCCACGCCCACGGCCAGGGCTACGCCGATTTCCACTTCACGATTCCGGAAACGGTGGAGGCTCTGAATGTGTACAAAGGCCCGTACACGGCTCGATTCGGAGATTTTGCCACGGCCGGAGCCGGCGAGTTCAGCACCAAAACCAGCCTGACGCACAGCCAGGCCAAGCTGGAGCTGGGCCAGTTCGACACGCGCCGGGCCCTGCTCATGCTCGACTTGCTCCCTGATGGCAAGCACTTGCTCAGCCAACACACCGAAAGCGCCTACCTAGCGGCCGAGTATTCATTTACCAACTCCTATTTCGACGCCAAGCAGGATTTCAAGCGCTTCAATGGCCTGGCCAAATACACTGGCCTGCTCTCGGAGCGTACGTCGTTGATGGTGCTCGGCTCGCACTTCACTTCCAACTGGGATGCCTCGGGCCAGGTGCCGGAGCGGGCCATTCGCGACGGGCATATTTCGCGCTTCGGCAGCATCGACCCGAGTGAGGGCGGCCGCACCAACCGCACCAACGCCACGGCCACGCTCACTACCACGCTGCCCCACGACGCGGTGCTGCGCCAGCAGGCTTACTTCGTCAACTACAACTTCAACCTGTATTCCAACTTCACCTTCTTCCTGGAAAATCCGGTGGAGGGCGACGAAATCCGCCAGAACGAGCACCGCAATATCTACGGCTACACTGGCACGTATGAGCGCGACACGCAGCTGGGCAGCCGCAAGCTGCACTCGGTGCTGGGCGTGGGCACCCGCCTCGACGACGTAGACGTGGCCCTGAGCCGCACTGTAAACCGCGCCGTGCGTGACACCATCGTATCGGGTCACGTCTACGAGCAGAACCTCAACGCCTACCTCGACGAAACCCTGCCGCTCACCGACCACCTGACGCTAAACGCTGCCCTGCGCGTCGATTATTTTCGCTTTAACTTCCAAGAGCAAAACGACCCGGCGCAGTCGGGCAAGGCTGGCAAAGGGCGCGTGAGTCCCAAGCTGAACCTGTACTACGATCTGACGCCCGACGTGCAGTTTTTTGCTCGCTCTGGTTTTGGCTTTCACTCCAACGATGCCCGGGCGGTGGTACAAAACCCCACGGCCAACGTGCTGCCCCGCGCCATCGGCTACGAGGTGGGCAGCACCTTCAAGCCTGTGCCGAGCCTGGTGGTGAATACGGCCCTCTGGGCACTACACCTGCAGGATGAGCTGGTGTACGTCGGCGACGGAGGCTTCACGGAAAGCGCCGGCCGCACCCGCCGCTACGGCGTCGATTTGTCGGTGCGCTACCAGCTCAGTCGCACCCTGTTTCTGGATGCCGACCTCAACTACAACCACGGCCGTCTGGTAGAAGCCCACCCCGATTCCAACCGGATTCCGCTGGCGCCTACGTTCACCAGCATTGGCGGTATCACCTACAAGCAGCCCTCGGGCTTTAGCGCCAGCCTGCGCTACCGCCACCTCAACGACCGGCCCGCCAACGAATTCAACTCGGTGCGGGCCCGGGGCTACTTCCTGCTCGATGCCGTGGTGAGCTACACCCACCGCCGCTTTCAGATGGGCGCCAGCGTGGAAAACCTGCTGAACGTGGAGTGGAATCAGGCCCAGTTCGACACCCAGAGCCGCCTCCCTGGCGAGGCTCCCGAGGGCGTATCGGAGCTGCATTTCACGCCCGGTACGCCGTTTTTCCTGAAAGGCAACGTCAGTGTATTTTTCTAGCGGGCAAAGTACGGTGGCCAGTAGCGGCCACTGTTTTTCCAACCTAGGCAGCGCACCTTCCGAAAAGAAGCCTGATCTTGGCCCCTGGCTTCCCTGTTATCTGTGTAAATGTCCTGTTCCACAACCTACAAACCGTCATTCCCAGGCTGGCTGGCCGGCTTGCTACTTTTGGGAACCGTAAGCTGCCAATCGGTAGGGGAAAAGAGCCAGCCCACAGCCGCCAACGTGTCGGTGCTGCCACCGGTGTTGGCCGATACCGTGAAACCTATAGCTGCCGCCCCCGCCGATTCGTTACTGCCCACAGTGCTGGCTCCCGTGCCTGGCCTGTCCGATTCGTTGCGGCGGGAAGTAGCCGCGCTGTACCAGGCCCTGGGTGCTGAGGCGCAGGCTTTGCGCCTCAGCGTACTGGAGCGGGCCTGTGTAGGCTACCTCACCCTGCGCCACGCCGGCCGCATCGGCCGCCCCCGGGTGCTGGCCGTGGTGGATATGGATTTGCCCTCCACCGAAAAGCGCCTCTGGGTGCTCGATCTGAGCAAAAAGCAGGTGCTGCACCGCAGCTACGTGGCCCACGGCCGGGGCTCTGGTCAGCTGCGGGCCCGGCGCTTCTCCAACCGGATTAAGTCGGCCTGCACGGCGCTGGGCTTCTACCGCACTGCCGACACTTATGGCGGCAAGCATGGCCTCTCGCGCCGTCTGCACGGCCTCGACGCCGGCCAGAATAGCAACGCTCTTAGCCGCTACGTGGTGCTGCACGGCGCCGACTATGCCGGTCAGGACTATCTAAACGCACACGGCCAATTGGGCTACAGCCGGGGCTGCCCCGCGCTGCCGCCCGAGCAATACCGGGTCATTATCAAAGCCGTGGGGGAGGGAGCCTGCCTGTTTCTGAGCGGCCCTGGCCTGGAGTCGAAGTGGCTGGATGGGGCCACGGCTGGCCGGCAGCTGGCCGCAAGGGGCTGGCGGTAAGTGGTAAAAGCAAGTTATGTCGAACAAAGTGAGACACCTCGCGTGCAATGATAAATAAGTAGCATTGCTATAGAGATACTTCGGCAGGCTCAAGATGCCAGGGTAAACAACGTCAGCACGTGAGATTCCGCGCGGGGCTCGGAATGTTGTTCTTGCAAAACAGAAAAAGGCCCCGCCGAGAACCGGCGGGGCCTTTTTTACTATCCAGAGTGGGCTGTTTTACTTCAGCACCAGTTTCTGGGTGAGGCCAAACTCCGCTACCGATAGCTGGTAAATACCAGTCGGCAGGGTCTTTTGCGGCACCAGGTGAATCTGGTTGGAGCCGCTGTAGAGTCGCACGCTTTCCTGATGCACGAGGCGGCCCGTTACGTCGAACAGGCGCACGGTAGCCGACTGCTCGGCCGTGGTTTGGAGCACAAATTCGATTCGCTCAGCCGTAGTTGGGTTCGGGAAAAGCTGCATTTCGGCTTTAGCCGGCGCCGCTATGGCTGCTGGGGCGGCGGTAGCAGACGTAGCCCGGGCCGTCATCGAGCCGCTTACCACTGTGGGGGCCGTATAGGTCGCCTTCACGAAAGCACGCTGGGCGGGGTTGGTAGCCACGGCGTTTTTGGCCTTCAGCGTAATCCAGCCGGCGGTGGTGGGCGTGTAGGTGCCCGTGAGCGTGCCGGTGCCGGTTTTGCTGCTCACCAGCGTACCGGCAGTGTTGTAGAGGGCCACGGTCAGGCTGCGGGTGGCGTCGGTGGGGAAGAGGGTGTAGGTGATGGCCTTATTGGCATCGGCGTAGATGCGGCCGGCTGTGCGCAGGGCCGTAGAGCTGGCCGGCAGTTGGCCGCCTTGCTGCAACGAGCGGGAATCACTGTCGCCGAGGTCATCGGCCAACTCCCATTCCTGCGAGGTAGCCATGGCAGCCCGCACATAGTTGGTACCGATGCCCACCGGGGCCCACACCGAGTAGCCGCGCCGGCCACCGGCGGCCGTGCCGTTGCAGGGCGGCGTATTGATGGCCACGGTCTGGGAGCCGCTCACCGTTACGGTAGCCGTGCCATTAGCCCCGGAATAGTCCTTGAGTACGGTGCCGGGCGCAAAATCACAGGATACGGTGCTGTTCTGCCAGGCCGAGAAATTGTCGTTGATGCCGATGATGGCCTTGGTGCTGCGCTCAATCACGAGGTGGTCGGCGGCCTGCCAGCGCACTTTGTAGGCCCCATCCTTGAAGCGCAGATTCTGGTGGCACCAGATCAGGTTTTCGAGGTCGGAGCGTACCGGAAGGTCGGTGGTGCTTTTGGGGCTATGCGAGTAGCGCTTGCCGGTGTTGCCCACGTTAAACAGGTCTTCGAAGAAAATTTGGGGTGAGCCATCCACGGCCAGCGCGGCGGCATAGGTAGGCGAAAGGCGCGGGTCGAACGGGTCGATGTGGGGAGCCAACTCCGAGCCAGTATTCCAGCCGGTATAGTCGCCGGTGCTGCTCACCTGGGGCCGGAACGTGTCGTGGTTGTTCACGAACGGCACCGTGCGGTGCACATACTGCCCGTTGATGAGTACCGTGCGGGTGCCCTGCTGATAGCCTGGCAGCGTACCCAGGTCGAAGTTACCGCCGCCGCTGACGATGCTGTAGAGGCCGTTGCGCAGCGAGAAGTCGAAGGTGCCCGAGCGGCTTTGCACGGCCGAAACCCACGAGTCCATCTGACTGCTGGAGCCTACCCATTCGCCCACGGCGTACATCGTGGCCGTGCCGTTGGCCCAGCCGGCGTTGCTTTGCAGGTTATAGAGGAAATCCTCCATGGCGAAGTCAGGGAAATGCTTCACCGCATCGAGCCGCACGCCGTCGAAGCCCACCTGCTTTTTGTACCAGATTAGCCAACTGCGTGTGTTATTGCGCATGTAGTCGGCGCTTTGGGCCGGGTTGAAGGTGGCATTGGAGCTGGTGCCGTACGAGCCGTTGTAGTAGCTCACATCGGGCCCGAAGTACACGGCGTTCCAGTCGCCGGAGGTGGAGTTATTGCCGGGGTTGGGGTTGAAGTTCTGCCAGTTTTTGGAGAAGCGGCCGTTGCGGGCCAGGTAGTTAGCGGCGGTTTCGTCGGTGGCGGGCTTGGTGTAGCTCACGTACCGGAAGTTCTTGTACCGGCCGGTCGTGTAGTCGTCCCAGGCGGCCGGATCTACGCCGCCCTGGCCGGCCGCCGAGCCGGCATTGTCCACGTGGTTGAGCACAATATCCTGCACTACCTCGATGCCATTGGCGTGCAGAATGGCTACGCCGCGCAGCAACTCATCCTTGGTGCCGAGCCGGGTGGGCAAAAACCCTTTCTGGTATTTATCCCCGAGGTCGTAGTTGTCGAACGGGGAATAGCCGTTGCCCTGGTTGCCGTTCTTGATGGACGGCGGCATCCAGACCGCGTCAATGCCCATAGCCTTGAGGCGCGGAGCCAGATCGGCAATGTAGTTGGCCCAGCCATTGGGGTAGTTGGTGTTCCAGTAGTCCCACCAGAAGCCTTGCAAAACGACTTTCTGGGCGCGGACCGGGTTGCCGGTCAGCAGCAGGAATAGGGAAAGTGCGACCAGCAGCCAACGGCTGGGTCGGGGAGTAGAGTTGTACATCTGTACTGTGGGAATTGGGTTGGTAAAGGGAGCGGGATGGAATCTATTACTTGCGTAGTTTATTCCGGTAGTAAGGTAGCGGGTTGTTGTAATAAACCAATATATGATACTGGTTAAAAAATTTGGGGCTTCTGCAAGAGCCCAGTGAAAGCCCAAATGGGAATTAATTGAATATCGACATTGTTGGATATGCTGCGACCCGATACTTTGCACCATCGGCGCGGCTTTCACGTATAGTCTTTATACAAGGCCTTAGCCTTGTATAAAGACTATATTTTGATAACTGAAACTGATAAGCGCGAATGGAAAAGCCAAGTGTAACCCAGCGTAAGCGACTAAAAATCCGGGCCCGTCGACTGACGCGCCGGGTGCTGCCGTTTGTGGCTTCGTTGTTTATGGCTACTCCGCTGGCCGCGCCCGTGGCGCGCACTTCCGCCGCCGGCATGGAAACCAAGATGCCCTCGGCCAAAGCACTGCAGAGCGCCTTTTTCGACCAGCGCCTGCACGACCTCTACCGCGACCTGCAGGTAGAGCAGCAGGGCCTGCGCTACGAGGTGTTTGAAAAGGCCGTAACGGGTTATTTCAATCTCAAAAACGAGAATAAGCTCAACGATAAGCAGCTGCTCACCGTCATCGACTTCGACCTGCCCTCCACCGAAAAGCGTCTTTGGGTGCTCGATCTGGCCAGTAAGCAGGTGGTATTTCATACGCTGGTAGCGCATGGTCACAACTCGGGCGAAAACGTGGCGACCAACTTCTCTAACGAGAATGAGTCGAACATGAGCAGCCTGGGCTTCTATGTTACGCAGGCCGAATACGTGGGTAAGCACGGACGCTCCCTGAAGCTGAACGGCGTAGATGAAGGCTACAATGATAATGCCCTCATGCGTTCCGTGGTCATGCACGGCGCCGACTACGTGAGTGAGGAATTCATCAAGCAGAATGGCCGCCTGGGCCGCAGCCTCGGTTGCCCCGCGCTGCCCATGGACCAGTATGCTGAAATCATTGACACGGTTGGCAACGGTACCTGCCTGTTCCTAAATGGTAGCGACACTTCGTACTCGTCGAAGTACCTGAACGAGGACGTGGCCATGAATACGCTGCTGACTACCAACAGCTAGACTGATTTTGGCATAATTGAAAAAGGCCACCCGCGCGAGCAGGTGGCCTTTTTTGTTGCTGGCACTTTCAGCGTTACGGCCTTACAGCTTCACGCCGAACTTCTGGCCGACGCTTTCCAGGTCCTTAATTACCGGGTCGAGCAGGGGAATGCCTTCCAGCAGCCGGTGCTGGGACATGATGCGCTCCGGGTCGCCGGGAATGATTACCTGCTTGCCTTCCACGGCCTGGGCACTGCGGAACGTGCTGATCCAATTGTCCATATGGGCCTTGAACTCGGCGGCGGGCCGGAAAGCATCTACGCGCATAGCCCCGAAGAAATGGCCGATACCCTGGCCCACGGGGTCGGCGGGAGGCTGCAGGAAGGCCACGAACGGCGGCACCCACGGCCCATAATTGGCCCCGGAGAGTACCGCCGAGAAAATATCGACGATGCTGCCCAGGCAGTAGCCTTTGTGGGAGCCGGTTTCGCCACCCAGCGGTAGCAGGGCGCCACCGTTTTTCACGGCGTTGGCATCGGTCGAGCCGCTGCCGTCGGCGTTCTGCACCCAACCCTCGGGCACCGGCAACTGCTTACGCTGGGCAATTTCGAGCTTACCGTTAGCGGCAGTAGTGGTGGCAAAGTCGGCCACAAAATCGGGCTGCTCCCCGGCCGGAATGGCTACCGCAATAGGGTTGGTGCCCAAGAGGCGGTCTAGGGAATAAGTAGGGGCTACCAGGGGGCTGGCATTGGTCATGGCCATGCCAATCATGTCGTGGGCCAGGGCCTTCATGGCGTGGTAGCCGGCAATGCCGAAGTGGTTGGAATTCTTTACCGATACCCAGCCGGTACCGGCCACGCGGGCTTTTTCCAGGGCAATGTTCATGGCCTTGGGTGCTACCACCAACCCCAGGCCCCCGTCGCCATCTACTACGGCCGTACTGGGCGTTTCGTATACCACGCCCACCCGGGGAGTGGCATTGATGCGGCCCGCTTCCCAGAGCCGCACGTAGCCGATAAGCCGGGCTACGCCGTGCGAGTCGATGCCGCGCAGATCGGCCGACAGTAGCGCCTCGGTGGCCAGCGTGGCATCGTCGGGAGGGCAGCCCATGCTCAGGAACACGGACTCGGTGAAGGTGAAAAGCTGGTTGTAGGGAAAGGTCATTGGGGGGAGGTTGGGCAGAGTAAAAAGAACGTCATGCTTGATCTGACGGCAGCTTGCCGAATCATGTCTACCGCTTCGTTGCAATAATTTTGGTTACTACTACGGTAAAGATTCAGGATGGCAGACGGAACAATGTCAGCACGCGAGATGTCGCGCGCTGCTCGACATGACGTCTAAGGGCATGACGGTTAAATAAAAACTTACTGGGCCAGCATTTCCTGCAGCAGACCTTCTTTCAGGGCGTAGGCTGAGGCGCGGATGTGCAGGAAATCGTAGGTTTTGAGCACGAAGTCAATCAGCACGCAGGCCACCACAATCATGTCGGCGCGCATGGGCGTCATGCCGGGCATGGCCAGGCGCTGCTCGTGGGTGCTGTGCAGCAGCTGGTGGTAGCTCTGGTAGAAGCTGTCGAGCGAAATCGGGGTTTCGGGCGGCAGGTTGTTGCCGCGGGGATGCCCGTCGCGGGCGGCCTGCAGGTCGCCGAGGGTATCGAAAGTACCGGAGGCGCCCACCAGGGCCGATGGGCGGAAGTGCTGCACGGCCGCAGTAAGGGCCGTGAGCTTACCGGTCAGGTAGTGCTGCAACTCGCGCACGTCATCGGTGGAGAGCGGGTCGTGGTGGAAAAACTGGTCGAGCAGGCGCTGGGCTCCGATTTCGAAGCTCTGCTTCCAGAAAATTGTTTCCTGATTGGCCACAATGAACTCCACGCTGCCCCCACCAATATCCATTATCAAATGGGCCTGCTCGCCCAGCGGTACGGCCTGACGCACGCCCTGGCAAATCAGCTCGGCCTCCCGGGCCCCGGGAATAATTTCGACCCGGATGCCGGTCTGCTCGAAAATGTCGCGCACTAGGGCGGGGCCGTTGTTAGCATTGCGCACGGCGCTGGTGGCCGTGGCCCGCACTTCCGTTACCTGGTGCAGCTCTATTTCCTCCTGAAAAGCGGCCAGCGTGTGCAGGGCGCGGGCATAGGCTTCCGTCGCAATTTCACCCTTGCTGATACCGTCTTCGCCCAGCCGCACGCCCACCTTGGTCCGGAGTAGCACCACCGGCTCGGGGTGGCGGGCTTCGGGCAATTCTACGATCATCAGATGAAACGTATTGGTGCCCATATCAATCAGAGCCAGGCGTCGGTGACGAGGATTGGTCATTGGTTTTTAGTTATTGGTTTCTGGTTTTTCGTCACGTTGGTAAGTTCGGTTGATAAGCGGAGCCAAAAACCAACAACCATCAACAAAAAACCAACAACTCAGTTGGCGAAGCGGCAAAACGTGCCCAGCGGCAGCTTGCGCTGACCCCGGTCGTGGAGGTAGATTTCCCCAATTTCGCGGGTGGCGTGCTGCTGCGGAAAGATTTGTGTCACCAGGTTGTCCAGAATCAGGGCCGAGAAGCCTAACGAATACAGGTTAATCAGGAAGAAGTGGTCTTCGGGGTCGAGCAGCTGCCGGCAGAGCTTGAGCATCTCGTTCAATTCATCTTCCAGCTGCCATTTCTCACCATTGGGGCCGCGGCCGTAAGCGGGCGGGTCCAGGATGAGGCCCTGGTACTTGTTGCCGCGCTTTACTTCGCGCTGCACGTACTTCATGGCGTCTTCCACCAGCCACCGCACCCCGTCGAGGTTCGAGGCTTCCATGTTGTCGCGGGCCCAGAAGTTGACCTGCTTCACCGAGTCGAGGTGGGTTACGTCGGCCCCGCCGGCGCGGGCGGCCAGCGTGGCGGCCCCGGTGTAGGCAAACAGGTTCAGCACGCGCGGCACGGCGGCTTTGCGCTTTTTGGTTTGCTCGTAGATAAACTGCCAGTTAGGGTCCTGCTCCGGAAACAGGCCGACGTGCTTGAACGACGACATGCCCAGCCGAAACCGTAGCTTGAGGCCTTCCTGCCCGTAATTGATGATCCACTGCTCGGGCGTGCCGGGCTTTATTTTCCACTGCCCACGCTCCTGGCTGCCTTTTTCGCGGGTGAAAGTAGCATTGGCGCGCTGCCACTCACTGGCCGGCAGGTGCGGGTCCCAGATGGCCTGTGGCTCGGGGCGGGCCAGGATGTGCTTGCCAAATCGTTCGAGTTTTTCGAAGTTGCCCGAGTCGATGAGCTCGTAATCCGGCCAGTTGCCGGTGGTCAGAAAAGAATACATACAGATACAGCTGAAGGGCCGCGCCGCGGCCCGCCAAAGGTAGGGCTTCCGGCTTGAACGATGGTGGTGCCGAGAGCAGCAGGCCGCTGAAGTGGACGCCAGCAGTGAGTTTCTACCCTATCCACACATTTTTACCCCCACCTGTGCCATGACCGAACTCCACCGAATCCAAGACCAGCTTACCCGCGCCTTCAACGGCGAGGCGTGGTCGGGACCCTCACTGCTGGCTACGCTGGAGCCCGTGGCGGCGGGCCAGGCGGCAGCCCGCCCGCTGCCCCAGGCCCACAGCATCTGGGAAATAGTGCTCCACCTCACCACCTGGACCAACGTGGTGCGGCAGCGCGTGGCTACCCGGCAGAGCCAGCCCGTGCCCGATACCGTTGACTGGCCCGCCCAACCTGCTGCCCCCGATGAAGCGCAGTGGCAGCAGGCCCTGGCGCAGCTGCGCGCGGCCCACGAGCTATTATTGACGGACGTAGCGGCGTTGAACGACGACGCTCTAGAGGAGCCGATAGGGGAGGAGGCCGGCAGTGAACCAGGCCGCGCCAACACGGTTTATGTACTGCTGCACGGCCTGGCGCAGCACAACCTCTACCACGCCGGCCAGATTGCTCTGCTGCGTAAAGCCGCCGGAAATTAAACCCACTTGCATTGCCGCTCCCGCTCCAACCTTTCCTCCCATCTTTGCACCTATTATGACCATGACGACCACGCTTACTTTCCATAAATACCAGGGCACCGGCAACGACTTCGTGATGCTCGACGACCGAGCCCGCACTTTCGATGAGCACGACAACCGCCTCGTGCGCCACCTTTGCGACCGGCGCCTGGGCATTGGGGCCGACGGCCTGATTCTGCTGCGCAACCACCCCGAGTACGACTTCGAGATGGTGTATTTCAACGCCGATGGCTTCGTGGGCTCGATGTGCGGCAACGGGGGGCGCTGCACGGTGGCGTTTGCCAAATACCTAGGCGTAATGCAGGAAAAAACCCGCTTTCAGGCGGCCGACGGCTTGCACGAAGCCCACGTAGATGCCCAGGGCCTGGTGCACCTGCGGATGCAGGACGTGCACGGGCAGCAGGAAGTGGAAGGCCACGGCGTGTTTCTGGATACCGGCTCGCCCCACCTCATCCGCTTCCTGCCCACTAGCTCTCTGGTTGATTTGAACGTATTTGCCGAGGGCCGGGCTATTCGCTACAGTGAGCTGTTCCGCGAAAAAGGCACCAACGTCAACTTCGTGGAAACGCCGGTGGCCGCCGACCAGCCCTGGCAGGTGCGCACCTACGAGCGGGGTGTGGAAGACGAAACTTTCTCCTGCGGCACGGGCGTCACGGCGGTGGCTCTGGCGGCTTCGCGGCGCGGCGCGGCCAGCCCGGTGCACCTGCGCACCCGTGGCGGCGACCTATACGTGGCCTTCGACGCCAACCCCGACGGCTCCTTCTCCAACGTGTACCTGAGCGGCCCGGCCGTGCGGGTGTTCGGTGGTACTATCGAGGTTTAAGCTTCTTTTTCGGGTTCCGGCGGGCTTGTATGATAAGCCCGCCGGAACCATTATTTCTATAATGCCACCTGATGCTGCAAGCCGGAAACGTGACGCTGCGGGCCCTGGAAGAGTCGGACCTGGAGTTTCTGTACGCGCTGGAAAACGACCCTGGCATCTGGGGTGTGTCCGACACGCTGGCTCCGGTTTCGCGCTTCGCCCTGCGCCAGTACCTGCAGCACGCCACTGCCGATTTTTACGAAGTGCGGCAGTTGCGGCTGGTTATCTGCGCCGATGGTCGGGCCGTCGGTACATTGGACTTATTCAACTTTGAGCCCCTGCACCAGCGGGCCGGAGTAGGCATTACCATTCTGGCTGCTGAGCGTAAGCTCGGCTATGCGGCGCAGGCACTGGCTTTGTTGCTGCCCTACGCCCGCCATACGCTGCGCCTGCACCAATTGTACTGTACCGTGGCCAGTGACAATGAGGCCAGTTTGCGGCTGTTTCAGCAGGCCGGTTTTGCGGTAGTGGGCGTGCGTAAGGACTGGCTGCGCAAAGATTTTTTCTGGCAGGATGCCATAGAACTGCAATGCCTGCTGATCGAAAAGAAGGCTGGCAGCTAACAGGTTAGCAATTAGGTCGAAAGAGCGGTAATTACTAGTGTTGAGCTTGTCCGGCCAGCGGTCCTTAACCGCGTCCAGCCGGGCTGTATCCTTTTTCCGGGGTACTTCGTAGAATACATAAGCCGCGGAAAGCAGGGTTGTGCCGAAAGCTTTCCGCAGCTATATCTACCTCTTCTAGCTTCTTTGATATGCCGCTCTCTACTCCGGCGGAGGCACCCTCGCGCGCTTCTTCCGCTACCACTACCACCACTTCCGATTCTGCTCGTTCTACTTTCTCCTACTCGCTGCCCGACTTCGTGTGCTTCGCGCACCTGCACTGGGATTTTGTGTGGCAGCGTCCCCAACACCTATTGTCGCGCTTTGCCCAGCACGGCCGCGTATTCTACGTCGAAGAGCCCTTTATTCACCACGACCAGACGGCGCCGGAGTTTGCGCATTTTGAAGTAAAAGAGCGCCAGAACGGCGTGAAAGTGCTGGTAGCCCACTTGCCCGCCGGCTTATCGGAAACTGAGTCGGATGAATTGCAGGCTAAGCTACTCACGAAGTATTTTGCCGAGAATAGCATCAATCAATACGTTTTCTGGTACTATACCCCGATGGCGCTCAGCAAGTCGCGCCACCTCACGCCGGCCCTCACCGTGTACGACTGCATGGACGAGCTGGCGGCCTTCAAATTTGCCCCACCCAAGCTGCGGGAGCTAGAGCAGGAGCTGTTCAAAAAGGCCGATTTGGTATATACCGGCGGCCAAAGCCTCTATGAAGCCAAAAGCCTGCAGCACCAGGATGCCCACTCGTTTCCGAGCAGCATCGACAAAGACCACTTCGGCCAGGCCCGCACTGCGCTGCCCGAACCTAAGGACCAAGCCGGCATTGCTCATCCCCGGGTTGGCTTTTTTGGGGTAGTTGATGAACGGCTGGATATCGAGTTGCTGGGCCAGTTGGCCGAGGCCCATCCCGAGTGGCAATTCGTCATTATTGGTCCCGTCGTCAAGATTGATGCTGCTACGTTGCCCCGTTTCAAGAACATCCATTATCTGGGTGGAAAAGAGTACAAGGAACTCCCGGCATATTTATGTGGTTGGGATGTAGCCACGCTGCTCTTCGCCGACAACGAAAGCACGAAGTTTATCTCACCCACCAAGACGCCCGAATACCTCGCGGCCGGTAAACCAGTGGTGAGTACGCCCATCCGTGACGTGGTACGGCCCTACGGCGACCTGAGCCTGGTTCAGATTGCGGCTACGGCTGATGAGTTCGGGCAGGCTATTGCTAAGGCGCTGGTGCAAAAGGACGATGCCGACTGGCGCGCCCGCACCGACGAGTACTTGGCCACCATTTCCTGGGACCTGACTTGGCAGCGCATGACTGAGCTTATGCAGGACCGCCTGAAGCTCAAGTCACAAGCTCAACCGAACTGAGGACCGCCCGCATCCGTATTGCCACTACCTATTCTTTCCATAACCGCACATTTCAGCCACCAAGACACCAGCCCTATGTTTGACTATCTCATCGTTGGAGCCGGATTTGCCGGCAGCGTGCTAGCCGAGCGGCTGGCTACTCGTTCAAATAAAAAAGTGCTTATCCTGGATAAGCGCAGCCATATTGCCGGCAATGCCTACGACCACTACAACGAGGACGGCATTCTGGTGCACAAGTATGGTCCGCATATTTTCCATACTAACTCGAAGGACGTATTCGAATACCTCTCCAATTTCACTGACTGGCGCCCCTACGAGCACCGCGTGCTGGCTTCCGTGGACGGGCAGATGGTGCCGATGCCCATCAACCTCGATACTATCAACAAGCTCTATGGCCTGAGCCTGAACAGCTTTGAGGTAGAGCAGTTTCTGGAGTCGCTGGCCGAGCAGGTACCCGTTATCAAGACCTCGGAAGACGTGGTAGTGAGCAAGGTAGGCCGAGAGCTGTACGAGAAATTCTTCCGCAACTATACCCGCAAGCAGTGGGGCATGGATCCCTCGGAGCTGGATAAGTCGGTGACGAGCCGCGTGCCCACCCGCACCAACCGCGACGACCGGTACTTTACCGATACCTACCAAGCTATGCCGCTGCATGGCTATACCCGCATGTTTGAGCGTATGCTGGACCATCCCAACATCAGCATCATGCTGAATACGGACTACCACGACGTTATCGACTTCATTCCTTTCAAGGAAATCATCTTTACCGGCCCGGTCGACGAGTATTTCGACTTCAAGTTCGGTAAGCTGCCCTACCGCTCCCTGGAGTTCAAGCACGAAACGCTGAACACCGAGAAGTTCCTGGCTGCTCCCGTCGTGAATTACCCCAACGAGCATCTCTACACCCGCATTACGGAGTTTAAGGCCCTCACCGGCCAGCAGCACCCCAAAACCAGCGTGGTGTATGAGTACCCGAAAGCCGAGGGCGACCCATACTACCCAATTCCGCGCCTCGAAAACGCGGAGCTGTACAACAAGTACAAAAAGCTGGCCGACGAAACGCCCAATGTACACTTCGTAGGCCGCCTGGCTACGTATAAGTACTACAATATGGACCAAGTAGTAGCCCAGGCCTTGACGTTGTACAAAAAGCTCACCGACAAAGCCGAAAAAGTGGCCGACAAGCCTTCCATCACCGGCTCGGCTTCCATCATGGAGAAGCTCGTACCGCGTGACCCGGCCAAAGAGTAACCCGTAAATACGCCGACGGAAGTCGGCCGCAGGTACACTGTCATCCTGCGCAGCCAAGCAGTTGCTTCGGATGTTCTGACTCACCTCAGCGCCCGAATCGAACTGTGGAGCTGCGCAGGATGACAGTCCTGTTTTCTGCCCGCCTCACCTGAACACTAGGCTAGGCTGGCTATCCGACCACGAACCGCAGTTGTGATGGAGAAAGTAGACGTATGGGGCGGAATTGAGTGTACCATCCGCCGGGTGGGCAACGGCTATTCCGACCAGCTAGTGAGCAGTGGCCACCGCACCCGCATAGATGACCTGAACCTATTTGCCGAGTTGGGTATCCGGAAGCTGCGCTACCCCGTACTCTGGGAGCAGGTGGCCCCCGACAGCCTCGACATCCCCGACTGGACCTGGACCGATGCCCGCATGGCGCGCCTGCGGGAGGTGGGCATCGACCCCATTGTGACGCTGCTGCACCACGGCAGCGGGCCGCGCTACACAGCCCTCCACAAAAAGAACTTCGTAGCTGGCTTAGCCCGTTTTGCCCGCATGGTGGCCGAGCGTTACCCCTGGGTGAAACACTATACGCCCGTGAACGAGCCTCTGACTACGGCCCGCTTCAGTGGCCTCTATGGCATCTGGTACCCGCATGCGCTGGACGATAAAACCTTCGTCCGGATTCAGCTCAACCATATCAAAGGCACGCGGGCCGCTATGCGGGCCATTCGGGAAGTAACGCCCGATGCCTTGCTGGTGCAAACCGAGGACTTGGGCAAAACCCACTGCACGCCCCAGCTGGCTGGTCAGGCCGAGTTTGAAAATAACCGGCGCTGGCTCACCTTCGATTTGCTGTGCGGCCGGCTCAACCAGCAACACCCGCTGTGGGACTACCTGCGCGACAATGGCGCTTCGGCCGCCGAGTTGTTGAATCTGGTGAAAACGCCCTGCCCGCCGGATATTATGGGCATTAACCACTACGTGACCAGTGAGCGGTTTTTGGACGACAGCACCCAGCACTTTCCTGGGCACCACCTGTGCCGCAGCGCCGAACGGGTCGACTATGCCGACGTGGAAGCCGTGCGGGTGCGCCTGGTGCAGTTGACTGGCCTACACAACCTGCTGCTCGAAGCCTGGAACCGCTACCAGCTGCCGTTGGCCGTAACCGAAGTGCACCTCGACTGTACCCGCGAAGAGCAGATGCGCTGGGTGCAATATGCCTGGGACGCGGCCACTCAGCTCCGGCAGGAAGGCGTAGATATGCGCGCCATTACCATCTGGTCGTTGCTCGGGGCCTACGACTGGAACAGCCTGCTCACCCAGGAAGGAGCCTTCTACGAAAGCGGCGTATTTGATATGCGCAGCGGCCAGCCCCGCAAGACGGCCTTGTTCAAAATGGTCAAAAGTCTGGCTACTACCGGGCAGTACAACCACCCGCTGCTCCAAACCAAAGGCTGGTGGGAGCGAAACGACCGTTTTCGCTACCACCACCATTGTCCCACTTCCAAGTCTTCCTGAGCTATGCAGATTCTTACTTCCAGTAACCTGAATACGGGGCCGGTTCAGCCCACGATTCAACCCTTGCTCATTACCGGCGCCAACGGCACGCTGGGCCAGGCCTTCCGGCGTATCTGCGCCATTCGTGGCATCGAAACTGTAGTCCTGGGCCGGCAGGAACTCGATATTACCGACCCGCTGGCGGTAGAACGGGCCCTGACGCAGTATAATCCCTGGGCCGTGGTAAACGCGGCCGGCTATGTGAAAGTAGACGAAGCCGAAAAGGATTTTGCCCGCTGTTACCGCGAAAATACTACCGGCCCGGCCATTCTGGCCGCTGCCTGCGCCTACCGTGACGTTCATTTCCTCACGTTTTCCTCCGACCTGGTTTTCGACGGCCGCAAATCGACTGCTTATGTGGAAACCGACCTACCCCGGCCTCTGAACGTGTATGGCAACAGCAAGCGCCTAGCCGAGCGAGAGGTGCTGCAGTGTATGCCCAAAGCGTTGGTGGTACGCACCAGCGCCTTTTTTAGTCCCTGGGATGAGTACAACTTCGTGTATTACGCACTGAAAGCCGGCTACCAGAATCACCCCTTCGAAGCTGCCGACAACGTGCTGATTTCGCCGACTTTCGTACCCGACCTGGTCAACGTGTCGCTCGACCTGCTCATTGATGAAGAGTGCGGCGTGTGGCACCTAGCCAACCAGGGTTCCTACACCTGGGCCGAGCTGGCACGGCTGGCCGCCGACATAGGCGGGCTGGATACTGCCTTTGTGGTGCCCAAGCCTATGCACACCTTTGGCCTGGCCGCCGACCGGCCCGTGTACAGCGTGCTGGAGAGCCAGCAGGGCAATCTGCTGCCCAGCGTAGAGCATCGGCTGCACGGCTGCGTGGGCGAAATGATGCACGCGCTGCGTACTACGCCGGATGAGCCGATGGCCGTAGCCTCCTAACGCGCCGGTTCCGCCATTTCCAGTATAAACCGCCCTGCTGCCCCTAAAACACCTGACATCTTTTCTTCCGCAGAAACCCCGCACACTCTTTGAGGTGGCGGGGTTTTGTCGTTTAAAGGGTCGGAGCGACGCTATGGCCGGGGAATTCCCAAAAAACGCCGTAAATTTGAGGTACGCCCCGGCGTTTCAGTTAACTACTAGCAGCATGTTTGATTTTTTAGGGAAGACCGTCGCCAAGATTTTCGGAACCAAATCGGACCGGGACTTGAAGGAGATTATCCCGTATGTGGCACTCGTGAATGCCGAATATGCCAAACTGGCACAGCTATCCGACGACGAGCTGCGGCAGCACACCGATGACGTGCGCAGCCGTATCGACGCCCACCTGAAAGGCATCGACGACCAGATAGCCGGCCTCCACCAGCGTATCGCCGCCGACCCCAACCTCGATATCGCGCAGAAAGAGCAGGTTTTCGACCAGATCGATGCCCTGGAAAAGCAGCGCAACAAAGAGCTGGAAGTAGTGCTCTTGCAAGTACTGCCCTCGGCCTTCGCCATCGTGAAGGAAACCGCCCGGCGCTACAAGGAAAACGGCCAATTGGTGGTTACTGCCACCGACTTCGACCGCGAAATTGCTACCCGCAAGGGTAACGTCACTATTCAGGGTGACAAAGCCATCTGGGCCAATAAGTGGATTGCCGGCGGCGCCGAAATCACCTGGGACATGGTGCATTACGACGTGCAGCTCATTGGCGGCGTAGCGCTGCACCAGGGCAAGATTTCGGAAATGGCCACCGGTGAAGGTAAAACCCTGGTGTCGACCCTGCCGTCGTTCCTGAATGCCCTGGCCCGCCGCGGCGTGCACGTGGTAACGGTGAACGACTACCTGGCCAAGCGTGACTCCGAATGGAATGCGCCGCTGTTCGAGTTCCACAAGATTACTGTGGACTGCATCGATAAGCACCAGCCTAACACCGATGCCCGCCGCAAAGCCTACGCGGCCGATATTACCTACGGCACCAACAACGAGTTCGGCTTCGACTACCTGCGCGACAACATGGCCCGCGAAACCAGCGAGCTGGTGCAGCGCAAGCACCACTACGCCATGGTCGACGAAGTGGACTCCGTGCTGATTGACGATGCCCGGACCCCGCTCATCATTTCGGGCCCCGTGCCCCGCGGCGACGTACACGAGTTCTACCAGCTCAAGCCCCGCATTCAAATGCTCGTGGACGCCCAGCGCAAGCTGGTGCAGGACTATCTGGTGCAGGCCCGCAAGCTGATCAAGGAAGGCAAAGAGGGAGTGAAGGAAGGCGAAGGCGGCCTGATGCTGTTCCGCGCTTACCGCGGCCTGCCCAAGAGCAAGCCCCTGATTAAGTTTTTGTCGGAAACCGGCATGCGCGCTATTCTGCAAAAAGTGGAGAATCACTTCCTGCAGGACAACTCCCGCATGATGCCAGAAGCCGATATGCCCCTGTTCTTCACCATTGACGAGAAGAACAACCAGATTGAGCTCACCGAAAAAGGCATTGACCTGATTACGGCACAGGGCGAAGATCCGCACCTGTTTATCATGCCCGATATTGGGATGGCCATTGCCGCCATTGAGAACAACAAAACCCTCGGCACCGAAGAGAAGCTGCACCAGAAGGAGCAGCTCATGTCGGACTACAACGAGAAATCGGAGCGGGTACACACCGTGAACCAGCTGCTGAAGGCCTACACGCTCTTCGAAAAGGACGACCAGTACATCCTGACTGAGGATGGCAAGGTGAAAATCGTGGATGAGCAGACTGGCCGCGTCATGGAAGGTCGCCGCTACTCCGACGGCTTGCACCAGGCCATTGAGGCCAAGGAAAACGTGCGGGTGGAAGACGCTACGCAGACGTATGCCACCGTCACGCTGCAGAACTATTTCCGCATGTACCACAAGCTTTCGGGCATGACGGGTACGGCCGAGACGGAAGCCGGTGAGTTCTGGGAAATCTACAAGCTGGACGTGGTAGTTATTCCGACCAACCGCGGCATTTCGCGCAAGGACGAGCACGACAAGGTCTACAAGACCGTGCGTGAGAAGTACAACGCCGTAGCCGAGGAAATCCAGACGCTGGTGAAAGCCGGCCGTCCGGTACTGGTGGGTACGACCTCGGTGGAAATTTCGGAGCTGGTAAGCCGCATGCTCAAGCTGCGCAGCATTCCGCACCAGGTTCTGAACGCCAAACAAAACCAGCGCGAAGCCGAGATTGTAGCTGCTGCCGGCTACCCCGGCACCGTTACCATCGCCACCAACATGGCCGGCCGTGGTACCGACATCAAGCTGCGTGAAACCTCGAAAGAATCGGGTGGTCTGGCCATCATCGGCACCGAGCGCCACGAAAGCCGCCGCGTCGACCGGCAGCTACGGGGCCGCGCCGGCCGCCAGGGCGACCCAGGTTCCTCGCAGTTCTTCGTCTCGCTGGAAGATAACCTGATGCGTCTCTTCGGCTCCGACCGCATTGCCAAGCTCATGGACCGCATGGGTCTGGAGGAAGGCGAGGTCATTCAGCACTCCATGATTACGAGCAGCATCGAGCGGGCGCAGAAGAAAGTGGAGGAAAACAACTTCGGCACCCGCAAGCGCCTGCTGGAGTACGACGATGTGATGAACGCCCAGCGCGAAGTGGTGTACAAGCGCCGTCGCAACGCCCTGTTCGGTGAGCGTTTGGAGCTGGACATTTGGAACATGATTTACGACGTCTGTGAAGACATTGCCGTGGGTCACAAGGTCAGCGGCGACTTCGAAGACTTCAAGCTGGCCGTTATCCGCGTGTTTGGCTACGATACGCACCTGACGCAACAGGATTTGAGCGGCCTGCAGCCCGCAGCCCTCACCCAGAAGCTCTACGACGAGGCTCTGGGCTACTACCAGAGCAAGAACGACCACATTGCCGGCAACACCCTGCCGCTGGTGAACGACTTGCTGGCCAACAACGCGCCCTACGAGAACATTGCCATTCCGTTTACCGACGGCCGCAAGCAGGTAACGGCCGTGGCCAACCTGCGCAAGGCCCAGGCCAACGGCGGCCACGAGGCCATCCGGGGCATGGAGAAAGTAGTGGTGCTGGCCATCATCGACGAAGCCTGGACCAAGCACCTGCGTGCCATGGACGACCTGAAGCAGGTAGTGCAGAACGCCGTCTACGAGCAGAAAGACCCGCTGCTGGTCTACAAGTTCGAGTCGTTCGAGCTCTTCAAGCAGATGATTGGCAAGGTCAACGAGGAAACCGTTTCCTTCCTCTTCAAGGCCGATGTGCCCATGAACCAGGAAGCCGGCCACGCCGACGAGGTAGAATACTTCGTGGAAGATGACCTGCCCGCCCCGGCCCCCGCGCCCAAGCTAAAGGCTCAGAAGGAAGTTTCCTCAGTGTCGCTCGGCGCCGGCCCCGAGGACATGGGCCCCGAGCCCACGCCGGTAATTGAGAAGCAGGTACCAATCCGGAGCCAGAAAGTAGCCAACCGCAACGAGAAGGTGAACGTGCAGTACATGGACGGCCGCATCGTGCGCGACGTGAAGTACAAGAGCGTGGAAGAAGACCTGCTCAACGAGCGGTGCGTGCTGATTGACTAGACAAGCAGCCCCCTAATTCAACAGACTGGCCGGTAGTTTCCAAAGAGACTACCGGCCAGTCTGTTTTATTGCACCTTTAGGATCTGATTTGCTACTATCCTTAACTCCACCATATGCGCAACATTTTCTCATTATCTGGCCTGCTACGCATGGCGCTAATCCTTTCAGTATGGCTGACTGCTTTTCCTGAAGCGCATGCCCAAACGCCGGACTGGCAGTCACTTATTCGCCCGGTAGGTGCGGGTGGGTATGAGGTAACGGCTACCACTACCGATGCGGCGGGTAATCTGATTATCGTTGGTAACTTCTACCAACCGATTATGCTGGGCACCACTACGCTGACTAGCTACGGGATGGACGATGCTTTCGTCGCCAAATGGAGTCCGGCCAGTCGTAGCTTTCTATGGGCTCACCAGATAGGTGGTTTATATACCGACCAGGCCTATGAAGTAGTGGCCGCCGGAGGGAATGTGTACGTGGCCGGTGAATTCGCAAGCGGTGATGCGAAGGCTGGGAGCATCACCTTGATCAATCGTCACTGCTGCAATCCAACTTCGGGTGTTTTTGTCGCCAAGCTCACCGATGCGGGTACGAGTGCCACTTTTGCCTGGGCCGAATCCATCAGCGGCTTAGGATTCAGAACCGTTGACCTGTTTAAAGGATTAGCCGTCAACGGCTCCAGCGTGTATCTGGCGGGGAGCTTTTCGACGGAGGCCATGTATAAAAATACGAGTATTCCCGGCGGGCACGTCCTGGTAAAGCTACTTGACAACGGCACTACCACCAGCTTTGGCTGGTTGGAGCGCATTGGCACCAACGGCGCCTCCAACAACACCATCAATGAGACGAGCGTGGATATGGTTGCCAATGGCTCCTCCGTATATTTTACCGGCTGGTTCCAGGGCACGGGCCAATTTGGCAACACTACCCTGACCAGCGCCGGCGGCGCAGATGGGTATATAGCCAAGCTCATCGATTCGGGTGGTGCCGGCGGCTTTGTGTGGGCGCAGTCGTTTGGTGGCGCTAGTTCCGAATTTCCATTCGCCATGGCCCTGCAGGGAACCGACGTATACGTGACGGGTACCTTTATCAACTCAGCCCGCTTTGGCAACACTACCCTGACTAGTGCCGGCAACAAAGACCTGTTTGTGGCTAAGCTAAACGATGCGGGCACCACCGCTTCCTATCAATGGGCGCAACGGGCCGGCGGTTCGGAGAATGATGTGTCACGGGCAATAGCCGTTCGTGGTATTGATGTATACGTGGCCGGTAGTTTTGCTGGTACCGCTGCCTTTGACACCAATACGCTGACGAGTGTGAATTCTAATGAAATTTTTGTGGCTAAGCTTCAGGATGGCAGTGCTACCGGCACTTTTCAATGGGCACAGCAGGCCGGTGGCCCCAGCTCCGATGATGTTGCTACTAACGTAAGCCTCAGTGTGGATGGGACACTATACGTCGGCGGAATAGCCCGTGCGCCAGCCATTTTTGGTGCGCTTAGCCTCACCCAGGTCGGGCCGGCATATATGCATGGCTTTCTGGCCACTCTCGCTACTGGTACCACGCTGAGCACGCCTTCTGCCGCCCGCCTGGAACTGGGCCTCTACCCCAACCCAGCTCACACCACCGTGCAGCTACCCGCTGCTACTGCTGCCACCAAGCTAACGCTGCTCGATAACCTGGGTCGGACGGTGCGGCAGGGCAATGGCAATACTCTTTCGGTGCTGGGCGTCGCGCCGGGGCTATATATCCTGCAAGCCGCCACACCCGGCCAGGCCCTGCGCACAGCCCGCCTCGTGGTCGAATAGCGCTGGCGGCATTATCTTTGTGCCGGGCGGTTTGCCCTGCCCAAAGACCCCACCACCGCTTCCAAATCCGGCCAGCCGGAAAATGAGTAGTATTAAGTGGCAGGTAGCTTACACGGAGCTGCCTGCCACTGCTCATTTCTAGCCCACCACCCTATGAGTCAAACCTCTACCAATGGCTTAGCCGCCCGCATCGACCACACGCTGCTGCGGCCCGACGCCACCGAAACCCAGATTGCCCAGCTCTGCCAGGAAGCCGCCCAGGCCCATTTTGCCTCCGTGTGCGTGCCGCCCTGCTACGTGCGCTTCGCGGCCGAGCGGCTGCTGGGCTCCGGTGTGCCGGTGTGCACCGTAGTGGGCTTCCCGCTGGGCTACCAGATTACCAAGGTCAAGTTTTTCGAAACTCACCAGGCCCTAGCCGACGGCGCCACCGAAATCGACATGGTGATAAACGTGGCCGCGTTTAAGTCGGGGCGGCTAACGGAGGTGCAGGACGAAATCGGGCAGCTGGCCGAGCTCTGCCACGTCAAGAAAGCCATTCTGAAGGTCATCATCGAAACCGCCCTACTCACGGAAGACGAGATTATTACGGCCTGCCACCTTTGCGAATCAGCCGGGGCCGACTTCGTGAAAACCTCCACCGGCTTCGCCAGCCGGGGCGCTTCGGTGGAAGATATTGCCCTGATGCGCCGCCACTTGCCGGCCCATATGCGTATCAAGGCCGCCGGCGGCATCCGCACCCGCACGGCGGCCCTGGCGCTGGTAATGGCCGGTGCCGACCGGCTGGGTTCTTCAAATAGCCTAGCTTTGCTGGAAGAAAATGATACACCTAGTTCGTAACGTGCTGCTGTTCTCCGCTTTTTTGTCGCTGGCGGCCTGTGCCGCATCGGCCCCGGCCAGCACCGTAGCCGCCCCCGACACCGCCCGTAAGCCCGCCACTCAGGCTGCCCCCGACGATTTGAGCCGCTTCCGGCCGGTTTTCACGCCGCCCAAAACTGCCGCCGTGCCGGCCGCGCCCGTCAGCCGCCAGCCGGTGGTGCCCACCAGCCACGTCAACCCCCAGATTGAGCAGCGGCTGCGCGACCAGTCGTACACCAACCAGAACGTGAAATATGCCCAGGGTTTCCGTATTCTGGCTTACGTGGGGCTAGAGCGCGAGCAAGCCATGGCTATTCGGCGCGCCATCATCAGCCGCTACCCCGAGGAAACCGACTACCTGACCTTTAAGCAGCCCGTATTCCGCCTCTGGATTGGCGACTACCTCACTCGCCTGGAAGCCGAGCAAGCCATGCTGCGCATCCGGCCCCTGGCCCCGAAAGCCGACTTGGAGCCCGCCCAGGTAGTACTCAACAAGACGGCCTACTAACTTTTGACCGGGCTGGCGCGCCAGCCGCTTCCCGCGCCCGTTTGCCCGGTTGTATAGTGCCTTTTGATGACCAGCTGCCCCGGGCGGTTGGTCATCGGCGTTTGGGGCTTACTTTTGCCTGCTGCCCGCCAGGTGGTGCGCTTAGATACCTACTGATTAACCCGCGAAATCCATGGACGCTGCCCAAGCCACGATTCAGAAGATAAAAACGCTGGCGGCCGAAGGGGCGGCGGCTACGGTGGCCGTGCGCCAGCACCTGCACGCCCACCCCGAGCTTTCCTTCGCCGAAGTAAACACGGCGGCTTTCGTTACCGAGCAGCTGCGCCAGATGGGCCTCCAGCCCCAGGCCATGGCCAATACTGGCGTGGTAGCTCTCATTGAGGGCCGCAACCCGGCGGCGCGCACCGTGGCCCTGCGCGCCGACATGGACGCGCTGCCCATTCAGGAGCAAAACGAGGTGCCCTACAAATCGACCAACCCCGGGGTGATGCACGCCTGCGGCCACGATGTGCACACGTCGTCGCTGCTGGGTACGGCCCGTATTCTGACGCAGCTGCGCCACGAGTTTGAGGGTACCGTGAAGCTCATTTTTCAGCCCGGCGAAGAGCTGCTGCCCGGTGGGGCCTCTCTCATGATTAAGGAAGGCGTGCTCGAAAACCCCGTGCCGGCCAGCGTATTGGGCCAGCACGTATTTCCGATGCTGCCAGCCGGCAAGGTCGGGATGCGGCCCGGGCGCTACATGGCCAGCACCGACGAGCTTTACCTGACCGTGCGCGGCAAAGGCGGCCACGGCGCCATGCCCGAGCAGAACCTTGACCCCGTGCTGGTGGCGGCCCACATCATTGTGGCAGCCCAGCAGATCGTGAGCCGGCGGGCCAGCCCCAAGCTGCCTTCGGTGCTGTCGTTCGGGAAGGTCATTGCCAACGGCGCTACCAACGTTATTCCCAACGAGGTGTTCATCGAAGGCACCTTCCGGACGCTGAACGAGGAGTGGCGCCGCGAAGCCCATGGCCATTTGCGCAAGCTGGTGGAAGGCCTGGCCGAGTCGATGGGGGCCACGGCCGAGCTGGAAATCCGCTATGGCTACCCGTACCTGGAAAACGAGCCCGAACTGACGGCCCGCATCCACGCCGCCGCCGCCGCCTACCTGGGCCCCGACAACGTGGTGGTGCTGGACCAGTGGATGGCCGCCGAGGATTTTGCCTACTACTCCCAACAGGCCGACGCCTGCTTCTACCGCCTGGGTACCCGCAGCGAAGACGGCCGCAATGCCTCCTCCGTACACACGCCCACTTTCGACATTGACCCCAAGGCTCTGGAAGTAGGCCCGGGCCTAATGGCCTGGCTCACGCTGCAGGAGCTGGCCGCCACGCCGGCCGGTAAATAGCTGCCAATCGGGTCCCGCTTATATCTCATCAACAAGAATTATTACGCGGCTTCGGGCTGCTCTTTATGAAACACCTCTTTCCCGTAGCCGCCCTGGCTGCTTTTCTGCTGAGTGGCCCAGCTGCTCAGGCCCAGCGCCGCGCCGTCAACAATACGCTGTTGCTGCCCGAGCTGCAGGCCGAATACGCCCTGCGTGCCGACGACTACCTGCTGCTGAGCCTGCAGGGTCCCACGCGCACCGGCGGCTTCGACGGCACCCAGCTCAACCAGCTTGGGCTGCAGGTAGCCTACGAGCGGTTCTGGAGCCCGCAATGGAGTGGGGGGGCTTCCCTGCGCGGTGCAGCCTACACTGTGTACCGCAACGGCAGCGACGTGCAGCGGCTCAATGTCGACGTGACGCCGGAGCTGTTTGTGCGCCATTGGAATACTATCGGCCAGTTCAATTTCCGGCAGCGCCTGGGTGTGGAGTATACCCTGCCGGCCGATGAGTTGGTGGATGGCCGTGCCCTAGCCCGCCTGCGCCTCGACGTAGACCGGCTGGTGCCGGTGGGCAAGCTTATGCTGCGCCCCCGCCTGGCCTACGAAGCCCTGGCCTACCTGCGCTTCCAGCGGGAAGAAACCGAGCCCAAGGAGCGGGTACTCGACTTCGGCAGCCTCCGCGCCGACCTAGGTATCGTGGTGTCGCCGCACTTCGACCTGACGCCCTGGGTGGCGGCCAGTACGGCCTACCGCTTCGTGCTGGAGCAAACCGATATCGATGGCAATGTGGTGGTGCCGGGTGGCAGCTTTAATTCTGTGACGCCCGTGGTGGGCCTCGACCTACGCTACACCATTTTCCGGGGCAAAGCCGAGTTTGAGCGGCGGCAGCTGCCCACCCAGCACTGAGGCACACCAGCCTTACTGGTATGTTTTGTGTCAAAATGTCGGCTACTGATTTTCGCTATAATCGCCGTTTTAGTGGTTTGGGCTGAATAGATTACAGTTGAGACGTGCGTAGTGGTAAAGTGTGTATTGTAAAATAAGACTTTTTGTCATTAAAATAGACGTCTTCGCCGAGTGGTACAGAATTTATAGAGTAGGGGTGTACCGAAACCGGTACTGCACTCAACTTCAACTCTACTTCTTACCACAATGGCCACTATTCTGTATAACAACCAGCCTGCCCTGCGTCCCGCCCGCGCTTTCAATAAAGTCCTCAACGAGCTGCTGCGCGACACGCTGCCGGCCACTACCGAGCCTAGCCAGACCTTCGTGCCTTTGGCCGACATCCTCGAATCGGAGCAAGGCTTCGAACTGCATTTAGCCGTGCCCGGCGTAGCGAAAGAGAACGTCAAGATTGACTTTCAGGACGGGAATCTCGTAATTAGCGGAGAGCGTAAAGCCCCGGTAGCCGAGGGAAACGGCCTGAAGTTCCGCCGCTTGGAAACCGCCTACGGCACCTTCACCCGGTCGTTCCGTCTGCCTGATTCGGTTGACGTAACCGCTATTGAGGCCCAGCTTACCGACGGTGTATTGCGCCTGAAGCTGCCTTTTGACAGCAAGAAGGTGACGAAACATCAGATTGAGATTCAGTAAGCGCCTCGCAGTCTGCAAAAAAGACACCCGGCGTGGTGTCTTTTTTGTTGGCGCAAGTGTTGTAGATAAAAAGCGGCTCGTGCAACCCTCATACCACCGCGCGCATCTTCTGCGTTAGTGGGATAGGGGTTCACCCGGGCCTCATTTTACCGCTGGTATTTTCATTCGTTTCTTTTTCTAAACCATCTTTTTATTACCCATGCAAGCAAAACAAATGATGCTCGGCCTGCTCGGTTCCGCCATTCTGGGCGGTGGCGTGGCGGTGGGTGGGTATAAGCTGCTGGAGCCTGCGCCAGGCAATGCCAACCAGGTAGTAGCGGCTGACCCCAACGTGCGTTACACCAGTGAGCTGCGAAATAGCAGCTACGTGGTGCCCGAGGGCCTCAACTTCGTGGCGGCGGCCTCCTCGGTGACGCCCGCCGTGGTTCACGTCATGACCGAGTACGCGCCGAAGATGAGCAGCAACGGCGGCCAGCGGATGGACCCGTTTCTGCGCCAGTTCTTCGGCGACGACTATGACCAGTATCATGCCCCCCAGCAAGGGCCGCAGATGGGCTCCGGTTCGGGCGTTATTATTGCCGCCAACGGCTATATCGTGACCAATAACCACGTTATCGACAAGGCAGATAAGATTGAGGTAGTGCTCGACGACAAGCGCAAGTACAGCGCCACGCTTGTTGGTGCCGACCCCAATACCGACCTGGCCCTGCTCAAAGTGGATGCCACCAGCCTACCCTTCGTGCGCTACGGCAACTCCGACAACGTGAAGGTAGGGGAGTGGGTACTGGCCGTGGGCAACCCTTTCAACCTGAACTCTACCGTGACGGCCGGTATCATCTCGGCTAAGGGCCGCAACATCAATATCCTGCGCCGCGAGGATAACATGGGTATCGAGTCGTTTCTGCAGACCGATGCCGTAGTAAACCCCGGCAACTCGGGCGGGGCCCTGGTCAACCTGAACGGTGACCTGATTGGCATCAACTCGGCAATTGCTTCGCGCTCGGGCGCTTTCGAGGGCTATTCCTTCGCCGTGCCCAGCAGCATCGTCAGCAAGGTAATCGACGACTTGCTGAAGTATAAGGTAGTGCAGCGTGCCCTGCTCGGGGTAAACATCCGGGAGGTGGACGCTACGCTGGCCTCGGAGAAAAAGCTGAGCAGCCTGAATGGCGTGTACGTCATGGGCCTGAGCAAAAACAGCTCGGCGGCCGATGCCGGCATCAAGGAAGGCGACATCATCACCGAAATCAACGGAGTGAAGGTGAACACGTCTTCGCAGTTGCAGGAGCAGGTAGCCCGCTTCCGCCCCGGCGACAAAATCAAGGTGGCCCTGCTGCGCGGCAACGACACCAAGACCGTAACGGCCACCCTGCGCAACTCCACCGGTACCACCGACATCATCCGGGAGGAAGTGGCCAAGTCCATCAAGTACGAAGGCGCTACGCTGGCCCCGGTGAGCAAACAGGAACTGAGCAAGCTGGGCCTCGAAGGCGGCGCTAAAATCAGCGGCATCAAGGGCTCCAACTTCAAGGAAACCGGCATCGACGACGGCTTCATCATCACCCGCATCGACAAGAGCAAGGTGAGCAAGCCCCAGGACGTGCAGCAGTACCTCGAAGCCGCCAAGGAAAACCAGGGCGCGCTGGTCGAAGGCGTGTATCCCGACGGCCGCAAAGCCTACTACCCCATCGGGCAGGCCGAATAAGCTGCCACTACGTTTGAATAGTTACAAAAGCCCCGCCAGGTATCTGGCGGGGCTTTTTCGTGGTCTAGTTAGGAAAAACCTCCACAGCTCCGGTAGAGCGACATTGGCCGGAAAGATGCCGCCCGGCCCGCGCCGATTTGCTAGCTTTACGGCTTGGTACCTTTCCACCCAACAAGAACCTCCCATCCAACCTTTCTCTAATATGAAACAGGCCCTCGAAGAAGCCACCGCCACCGGCACCGACGTGCAGGAACACGACCCACACGGTATCCAGCAGGTATTGCAGGAGCTGGGCATTGAGGCCGAAAACGCCGCCTACAGCACCGGTCTGCAGTGGGGCGGGGCCGGCCAGAACCTGAAAACCATCAGCTCGCCCACCGACGGCCGCCGCATTGCCGCCGTAGCCATGGCCACCGAGGCCGACTACGACACGGTAGTAAAAACCGCCCAGGAAGCCTTCAAAACCTGGCGGCTGATGCCCGCGCCCAAGCGGGGCGAAATCGTGCGCCAGATCGGCAACAAGCTGCGCGAGTACAAGGAGCCCCTGGGCAAGCTGGTGAGCTACGAGATGGGCAAGATCCTGCAAGAAGGCCTGGGCGAAGTGCAGGAAATGATTGATATCTGCGACTTTGCCGTAGGCCTTTCGCGCCAGCTGCACGGCTTCACAATGCACTCCGAGCGGCCCGCCCACCGCATGTACGACCAGTATCACCCGCTGGGTATCGTAGGCACCATCTCGGCCTTCAACTTCCCGGTGGCCGTGTGGAGCTGGAACGCCATGCTGGCTGCCGTGTGCGGCGACGTGAACATCTGGAAGCCCTCGGAGAAAACCCCGCTGGTAGCCGTGGCCGTGCAGCACATCATCAAGGACGTGCTGCGCGAGAATGAGCTGCCCGAGGGTATCTTCAACGTCATCATTGGCGGGCCTGAAGTGGGGGCTGCCATGGCCGCTGATACCCGCGTGCCGCTGGTATCGGCTACGGGCAGCACCCGCATGGGCAAGAAGGTAGGCGAGGTAGTAGGTGCCCGCCTGGGCCGCGCTTTGCTGGAGTTGGGCGGCAACAACGCCATTATTCTCACTAAGCACGCCGACCTCGACATGGCCATGCGCGCCGTGGTCTTCGGGGCCGTGGGCACGGCCGGGCAGCGCTGCACCACCACGCGCCGCCTCATCATCCACGATTCTATTTACGAGGACGTGAAAGGCCGGCTGCTGAGCATCTACCCCAAGCTGCCTATCGGCAACCCCCTGCAGGACGGCAACCTCGTGGGCCCGCTCATCGATAAGCAGGCCGTGGAAGGCTTCACCAATGCCCTGGCGGCCGTGCAGGCCGAAGGCGGTACGCTGCTCACCGGCGGCCAGGTGCTGGAAGGCGCGGGGTACGAAACGGGCACTTATGTGACGCCCGCGCTGGTAGAAGCCCGCAACGAGTACCACACCGTGCAGGAAGAAACCTTTGCGCCCATCTTGTACCTGATTAAGTATTCGGGCGACGTGGAAGCAGCCATTGCGCTGCAGAACGGCGTGAAGCAGGGCCTCTCGTCGAGCATCTTCACCCTGAACATGCGTGAGGCCGAAGCCTTCCTGGCCCAGACCGGCTCCGACTGTGGTATTGCCAACGTGAACATCGGCACCTCGGGTGCCGAAATCGGCGGGGCTTTCGGCGGCGAGAAGGAAACCGGCGGCGGCCGTGAGTCCGGCTCCGACGCCTGGAAAGTGTATATGCGCCGTCAGACCAACACCATCAACTACTCCGACCAGCTCCCGCTGGCCCAGGGCATCAAGTTCGACGTGTAGGTAGTTCTTTGCTACATTCACCTAAAAAGGCCCGTCCGGATATCCGGACGGGCCTTTCTTGTGAGACAGTAGATCAGCTTACTGCTGATGAATGTGCACGTCGCCGTGGCCTTTGTAGATGAGCGTGCCGTCGGCTTTGTAGAGCACGTAGTAGAGGCGGTACTTCTGTTCCTTAGGGAAAGTAGCCTCCTGAAACTCGTACTTCACTTGCAACGACCCACCTGCAGTGAAGGCGAAGTCATTACTGTTTAGAACATGGTAGTTTTTGTCGACCCATATCAGCTTAGCGCGACCTGCATGTGCTGAATTGAAGTGAAAAATACCATCTGAGCCGGGCGCAATCGGGTTGGGATAGACGCTCATGTTGGTTACGCCACCCAACTGGGCTCCATCCAGGTTTACGGGTACATCAAAAGTAAACAGCGCCTTTTCGCGGTCTTTCCACTGCCCGTCGGAGGTCCAGTCGGTGGGGTCGGTGAAGGCCATGGGACGGTTGCTGAAGTCGCGGTACGACACTCCCTCGCCCGCGCCGAAGTCGATGGAGGCTTCCGTATCGTTGTCTTTTTTGCAGCCAAAGGCCAGGGGCAATAAAAGCGCCAGCGCCAGGATTGATTTCTTCATGAATCGGGTTAACAACTACTAAGTAGAGTAGGGCGCAAGGTAAGGAAGCGGGGCGCGGGCCACAACTTCCGGAGCGGCGTGCAACTTTCGGGCCTCGGGGTTGTCTTTCTGCTGCTTACCCGTCATCACTAGCAGCTTAGCCCGGAAAGGTGGATATTTACAATCCTTCTGATTCTACCTTTCCACCAACCGAACAGCATATGGAGGCATTTGCGTACACTGACATCAACGCCCCGCTGGTGGAGCGCTGCCGCCTGGGCGACCGGCGGGCCCAAGCCGAGATTTATAAACGGTATGCCAAGGCGATGTTCAACGCCTCGCTGCGCATCACCGGCGACTATGCTGAGGCGGAGGACGTGCTCCAGGAGTCGTTTCTGAGTGCGTTCCGCGAGCTGCACAGCTACAAGGGCGACTCCTCGTTTGGTAGCTGGCTCAAGCGCATTGTCATCAACAAGAGCATCAACTGCCTGCGCAACCGGCGCTTGCAGTTGGTGCCCCTGGCCGACCAGCACGACTCGGCGGGTCCTGAGCCCGAAGGCGGCGAATACGACGCCGAAGAGCTGGGCTGGCGGGCCGACGTGGTGCGGCGCTGCGTGCAGGAGCTACCCGACGGCTACCGCGTAGTATTGTCGCTCTACCTGCTGGAAGGCTACGACCACGCTGAAATTGCCGGCATTCTGGGTATCACCGAATCGACGTCGAAATCTCAGTATAGCCGGGCGCGTAAGAAGCTGCTGGAACTGGCCCGGCAACACGGTTTGTAATCAATCAACGTATCAAGCAATAGTTGTGGCGGGCTGCTACCCACCCGGCTCCGGCCTGCCACTACCCTAGGGGCGAAACGTGCGAATAACCACCTGTATGAAAGAGAAGAAAAACGGCCTTGAGGATTTCGTTGAGCGGCACCGCGCCGACTTCGACGCCTTCGAGCCCCGTCCGGACTTGTGGGATGCCATTGAGCGTGACCTGAGCACGGCCCCCGTGGCTGCTGAGCAGGAAGAAGCTCCTTTGCGCATCGTGAAGCTGCAGCCGGCGGAAGAAACCGCGCCTGAAATCATTGTGCGGCCCCGCCGCTTCCACTACGGCATGGCCGCCGCCATTGCGCTGCTGGTGCTGGCCGGCATCGGGGCCATCTGGTCGAAGAATACACAGCCGCTGCCTTGGACGCGTACCGCCTCAGCACCCTTGGTGCTGAGCCAGCCCGAGGAAACCGTCAACACGGATGCCGCCGACTTCGGTGCTTCCACCGTGGGCATTGCCGCTGCCAATCCGCAGAAGCGCCTGGCAGTGGCCGTGGCCCGCATGGAAGACTACTACGCCACCCAGATTGGGGAGAAGCGCACCGAAATCAGCAACCTGAACGTGCCGGCCGCCACCGCCCCCGGCGCCGACTGGAACCGGGAGCTGGCCACGCTGGACTCGACCTATAATCAACTCAAAACCGAGCTTTACCGCAACCCCGAGCCCGACGTGGTACTGGAAGCCATGAACCGCAACATGCAGATCCGGCTGGACATCCTCAACCAGCAGCTGCGCCTGCAGGAGCGGATGAAAGAGTACAATGCCACGCCCAATACGGTGGCCGACAGCCGCCGCAATCCATGAAAATCAACCCAATAACCTCGCTGAATACCTGGCGCTATCTGCTGGTGGCTGCGGGCCTGCTGGCCGGGCTGCCGAATAGCTTCGCGCAGGCCGTAACGGTTGCCGGGGCCGAGTACAGTTATATGGTGAGCCCCGAAACCGAGGCTTTCCTGCACCGCTACGAAACCATGCCCGAGCCCGAGCTGCTTGGGCAAAATGGCCAGAATGGGGCTCAAGGGCCACAGCAGGGCCCCCAGGATGAAGCCAACGGCCCAACGCCGGCCGTGGAGAAAAACCGTAAGCTGAGCCGCACTTACGCCGTCGTAGCCAACCGGCCCTACAACCTGGAAACCCGCTACGGCCGCGTCCAGATCAATACCTGGAGCCGCAACGAAGTCCGGACCGACGTGGAAATCATCACCCGGGCCGACAACGAGGAAAAAGCTCAGCAGCTGCTGGATATGATTCAGGTGCAGATGACCGATGCGGATGCCGCTACTGGGGGCATTTCGTTCCGCTCGAAGTTCGGGGCCATGCCCCGGGAGTGCTGGAGCCGCACCAAGCTTTACGAAGTAAACTACACCGTGTGGCTGCCCAAAAACACTCAGTTGCGCGTGTACAATACCTTCGGTGACATCAGCATTCCGAATGACCTAACGGGCTCGACGGAGCTGGCCGTGGAGTATGGCACCTTGCGCGTAGCCCGCCTCGACGGCCCCCAGAATCTGCTGCGCGTGGGCAACGGCCAGGGCGCCATTACCTACGCCCGCCGCGCCAGCATCGACGCTTCCTACTCCAAGCTGCGCCTCGACGCGGGCCAGACCGTGGATTTGCGCAACAACTACTCCGACATCGACGTGGGCACAGTGCAGGACCTGACAGTGCACAGCAAGTACGGCGACGTGGCCCTGGGCACCGTGCGCAACCTGCGCGGCACGTCGGGCTACTCCCGCTTCAGCATCGACAAAATCAGTGAGCGGCTGGATATGACGGTGCAGTACTGCCCCTCGTTTGAGGTGCGCAATACCGGCCGCAACTTCCGGCAGATCAACGTGGACGGGGGCTTCAGCACGATTATGCTCAACTTCCCCGACGGGGCCGGCTTCAACTTCGACGTGAATACCCAGCATGGCAAGCTCCTGCTTGATAAGCGCCTGGTGAAGGTAGCCTCGGAGGAAAACAGTCCGTCGTCGAGTGATATGCAGGGGCAGTTTGGGGCCGTATCGGTGCGGAGCCCGGCCAACGTGAACATCAAGGTGCGCTACAGCGACGTGCGGTTCAACCGCTAGCCCAGCAGTAGGATTGACTTTCTGGAAAAGAGCCGGTTTGCACCGGCTCTTTTTTATTGCGTATTCTTGGCACCGGTTCGACGGGTCGGAAGCTGTTATTCCGGGACTGTCGGTCGGTTTTTTGCCCGATTATGAAGCGTATTGCCTGTTTTCTGCTGTTTCTGGGGCTGAGCGTATCGGCTGCCTTTGCCCAACAATCTACTATGCCCGCCGTTCCTGCCCTTGCCTCTCCCATGCGCTCCTACGCCCTGCGGCTGCGGCCCGGCCAGGATTTGCGCCAGCAGCTCACCGCCTTCACCCAGGAGCACCAGCTCAAGGCCGCTGCCATCGTTACGTGCGTGGGCAGCCTGACGACTACCACGCTACGCCTGGCCAACCAGAGCGGCCCGACGGTGTACAAGGGCCACTTCGAAATTGTGTCGTTGGTCGGCACGCTGTCGGTGAATGGCAGCCACCTACACCTGGCCGTGTCGGACTCGACGGGGCGCACCGTGGGCGGGCACCTGCTGGATGGCAACATTGTGTATACCACTGCCGAGCTGGTTATCGGGGTGCTGGAGGAGCTGGATTTCCGCCGGGAACCGGACCCGGTTTCGACTTATAACGAGCTGTCGATATACCCGCTGGCGCCGGCCAAACCGAAGAAAAGCCGGGCCGCAGAGCCGGAAAAAAGGGCAGGCAAACAATAAGCCGCCTGCCCCGGCAGTATTTTAAGCAAGCCGCTGCTGCCCGTATTTGAGCTAATCTGGCCTGTTTTAGTATTCTTAGCTTGCTGCGAAGCTATACCTATGGGCCTTGGTAGGGTCTTCGTCCCTCCGTTTGCCGTCGTGTCCCGCAAGCTCAGTATCGAGCATGAAGTAGATTGGGGCGGGCAAACGCCTTACTTTCCCTGGAGAACAGAGCATTTTGGTTTGAGCCAGGTAGAGCAGATAATCCGGGATAATGCTCGGCATGCCGAATAATTTTTGTTCATTGCATCTCTTATCCAGCCCGCTTTGCCATGTCCCAGTTTGTGCCCGTCCCGGTTGATACGCCCCAGGCCGCAGCCTTTCGCCGTACCATTTCCAACCCGCTGAAGCTGCGTCTGTTTATGCTGCGCAGCCTGCCCATGGCTTACCTGGCGGGCTTGCGCATCCGGGAAATCACGCCGGAGCGGGCTACTGTCACGGTGCCGTTTAAGTACCTGACCAAGAATCCGTTTCGCAGCATCTACTTCGCCTGCCTGAGCATGGCCGCCGAAATGGCCAGCGGCGTGCTCTCGATGATGAATACCAGCAACGGCGGGCCGGTGTCGATGCTGGTGGTGGGCTTGGAAGCGGAGTTTAGCAAGAAAGCCGTGGGCCTGATTGCCTTCACCAGCGAAGACGGCCTGCGCATTGCCCAGGCCGTGGCCGAAAGCCGCGCCACCGGCGAGGGCCGCACCGTGGTGTGCACCAGCACCGGCACGGATGAAGCCGGCGACACAGTGGCCGTATTCCGCATCACCTGGTCGTTTCGGGCGAAAAAATAATGTGCTCAGGTGCTAATGTGGTTGAATGTGCTGATGTGCTAATGCCCAACGTGTCATTGCGAGGAGGCACGAAGCAATCCGTCCTCTGAAATGTGCTGAACCCTCTAAAGTGAAAAGCCCTTTACTCCAGCTGGAATAAAGGGCTTTCTGGTAAAAGAGCGTTGGTCACTAGCAGAGGACGGATTGCTTCGTGCCTCGCAATGACACGTTGGGCATTAGCACATCAGCACATTCCCCACATTAGCACATTAAAAAACCTATTCCCGCTCCGCCAGATTGTCTTTCGTAATGACATCCACCAGGCCGTCTTCACTGACCACAATGGCCATGCACGGATACGGGCTGCTTTCGACATAACGGATGGCCGAGTTGTAGCGGGCTCCGCGGGTGCTGGTACCGTGGCCCGAGGCCTTGCCGTCGAGAATGACGCCGATGGAGTAGCAGTAGGAATCCGGGTCGACGAGCACCGCGCCATCAATGGCCGTGACCAGGCGGGTGATGAGCGGGGTGAGAGGTACGGGCTCAATGAGGGTACACTGCAGCTTAAGCCGGTCGGCTTCGGCCAGGGCTTCGGTGGTCACGACGACCAGTGTGCCGTGCTTCTGGCGGCTGGCTTCCACTACCACATCCCAAAGGCGCTCCACTTTTTCGGGGGCCGTGAGGTCGAAGATGCGGCGCAGGTCTTTGCGGAACTGCACCCGATTCAGGCGCGGCCGGGGCAGGCTGGGCTGGCCGTAGTGGCTGCGCATCAGTACCCTGCCATCGTGCTGAAACTCCCAGGCATAGTGCGTCACAAAGTTGATCATGAACAGGTCTTCGCGGCTGGCGTCGTAGGTGCCCACCAGGCGGCCCAGGGCGTACACATTTTCACCGTCGGCCAGCAGGCTCACATCAGGCGTGGTCATTTCGAGCAGCTTACGCACGGCCCGGTAGTCGGTGAGCGGGGTGGGGCAGGTGAGGGCAAATACCTCCTCCAGGTTGGGGTGGCGGCGGCGGGCCAGCAGCAGCTTGCCGATGCCCTCGGCACCCTCGTAGCGTAGCGAGGAAATAGTATTGCAGGTAGCAAATAGCTTAGCCGTGGACGGATGAATACCCAGAGCCTGGGCGGGCGTATCCATCAGCAGCTTGCCGGCGGCCCGCACCAGCTCGTCGGTTTCGCGGGGGCGCACCAGCATGCCTGAGCCGGGCTCGGGCTCGTTGAGGGCCTTCACGCATTCTTCCTGAAAGCGCAGCACGGCGGCCAGCACCAGCGACGGGGCCAGCGGCTTGCCATCGGTGTAGTAGCGGTCGGGGTGCAGGGTGGGGTTGCCGCGCAGGGCCTTGCGGTTGAGCTGCAGCACCGTGATGACGTGGAACCGCCCCACCGTAATAGGCCAGCCGGCGAAGTATTGGTTTTTGCCCCCCACGGCCTCCAGCGCCTCTTGGGTGGCCATGCGCAGGCCCACACCCTGGTAGCGCCGCCGAATCATTTCTTCCGTCAGCTGGTCACGGTCGGCCGGGGCCCAGGCGTAGGCGCTCTGCAACTCCTGGCCCCGGTGCAGCACTTCGCCGAAATGCCGGAAGTCGAGGCCGCAGTCGGCGGGCTCCAGGCACACTACCTCTTCGGCACTGCCCTGCCCCACGGGAATGCCGATGAGCGTGACTTGCGGGTCGAGGTCGTCGTCGAGGGCCGAGAAAATGCCGTCGGCCATGGCCTGGGCCGCCTGCTGAAACCGCGCCTGATAGGGCCAGATAGTGAGCGGACCGGAAACCGGCGGCGCGGGAATAGGAGCAACCGGCGGGGCAGATAATACGGGTAGCGGAGCCAGCATAGGAATAGAAAGCAGGTGAAAGGAAGAAAGCAGGAGCGGAATTTGGGAAGCTGGCACTGCCGCCGGATGCACCCGGTGGCAGAGAATGGCATTGAGCAGCGTGCTAGCTTAGTTACTGGACGAATAGCGCCGCCGGATATTTTGCCGCTCCGTCGCTAAAAGCGGGATGGATGCACCTAGAGCAGTGTGAAAAGCACCGGCAGCACCATTTTTTGCTTCACCGGCTCGCCTTTGTAAGTAGCCGGTTCCCATTTGGGCGCGGCTTTGATCAGGCGCAGGGCTTCCTCGTCGAGGCCGGCGCCGAGGCGCTTCACCAGCTTTACGTCGGTCAGGGAGCCGTCTTTCTGCACCATGAACTCAACCAACACCTTACCCTGAATGTTCTTTTTGCGGGCCAGGGCCGGGTAGCGCTGGTTTTTCTGGATCCATTCGAAGAAGGCGTCGGTGCCGCCCACGGGGCGGGCAGGCTGCTCGGCTTTCACGATGGTAGGACCGTCCTTCTTTTCGGGCTGCGACTCGTCGTTCATGCCCGTGGCCGGGGCGGGGCCGCCGGCGCCCAGGGGCAGGCGGAAACTGATGGGGATGGTGATGCGCTGCCGTACTTTGGCACCCTTATTTTCGGCCGGGGTCCATTTGGGGCCGGCTTTGATGAGGCGAATGGCTTCGGCATCAAGGGCCGGGTCGAGGGGCGTTTTGGCTACCACATTCGACACGCTGCCCGACTTTTCCACCACGAACGATACTTCCACGGTACCATCCCGGCCGGCTTGTAGAGCGGCGGTGGGGTACTGCTGGTTTTTCTCGAGGTAGTTGGCGTAGGCCTGCAGGCCACCGGCCGGCACGGCGGGCTTGGCCACGGCGTCGTAGATCTGGTCGGCCTGCTGTTTGGGATATTTCAATTTCTGCTGGGCCTGGGCGGCGGTGAGGGCAGCGGTGCTCAGGGCCAGGAGCAGCGAAAAGCGGCGGAAGGTGGAGCGCATACGAATCGGGGGTTAGAAGCGGTGCAGCTCAGCCAGGAGGCAACAACCGCACCAGTGCAAGAACGGACAATTCTCCTACGCATTGCGGCCGAATTCGGTAGTTTTGACGGTATGCAACCTGACGAAACCTCTACCGCGCATAATTCTTCCCGGGCTCCGGAGCCCGTAGGCCTCTACCCGCACGCCCGCCGCGTGGGCAATCTGCTGTTTTTGTCGGGCGTGGGGCCCCGGCAGCGCGGCCAGAAAGCCATTCCCGGCGTCGAGCTGTCAGCCACGAATACCGTGGTGCGCTACGACTTCGAAAGCCAGTGCCACGCCGTGTTCCAGAACGTGCGCTACATTCTGGAAGAGGCCGGCTCGCGCTGGGAAGACCTAGTGGACGTGACGGTATTCCTGACCAACATGAAGGACGACTTTGCCACCTACAACCGGCTCTACGCCGAGTATTTTCAGTCCAACCAGCCCTGCCGCACTACGGTCGAAATCAACTGTCTGCCCACGCCCATTGCCATTGAGCTCAAGTGCATTGCCGTAGTGGGCGAAGGCCGTTAAAAACTGACATGTTATCTTTTTATCTTTAAGACCGATGAAAAAAACGATACCCTTCCTATTTGCCACTTTGTTTGGTTTCGAGCAAGCCCAGGCTCAGAATTCCCAACCCGATACGCTCCGGGTTATTGGCCTGAGCGAAGTGGTGGTATCGGCCAACCGGGTGCAGGAGCGCAAGGCCGACATTCCCCAGCAGATTGACGTGCTGCGGGCCGCCCAGATCCGGCTGCAGAACCCAATGACTACCGCCGACGCCTTGATTAACACTGGGCAGGTATTCGTGCAGAAGTCGCAGTTTGGTGGCGGCAGCCCGGTTATTCGGGGCTTCGAGGCCAACAAGATTCTGCTCGTAGTAGACGGCGTGCGGATGAACAACGCCATTTACCGAGCCGGTCATTTGCAGAACATTCTCAGCACCGATGCCAACGTCATGGACCGGATTGAAGTGCTCAGCGGTGCGGGCTCGGTGCTATACGGCACCGACGCGCTGGGCGGCGTTATCAGCATTCTGACCAAAAACCCGCTGTTGGCCGACAGCACCTCGGCCACCCAGCCGCGGGTACACACCAACAACCTACTGCGCTACGGCACGGCGGCCAAGGAAAAAACGGCCCACACCGACATCAGCCTGGGCTGGGAGAAATTTGGGTCTCTCACCAGCATCACCGCCTCCGACTTCGACGACCTGCGCAAGGGCCGCCGCCCCTACAAGTCGTTCCCTAGCTTCGGCGAAAACCTGCGCTACGTAGAGCGGCAGGACGGCAAGGACGTGGTGGTGCCGAACGACAACGTGAACATTCAGCGGCAGTCGGGCTACCGGCAGCTGAGCGTGCTGCAAAAGTTTCTGTACCGGCCCAGCGCCACCCAGCAACACACCCTGAACGTGCAGTATTCTACCACTTCCGACGTGCCGCGCTACGACCGGCTGCAGGAGTACCGCAACGGCAACCTGCGCTTTGCCGAGTGGAACTACGGCCCGGAAAAGAGGTTTTTTGCCAGCTACCAGTTTCAGTACTCGCGCCCCACGCGCTTCTTCGACATGGTGCGCCTGACGCCCGCCGTGCAGAAGGTAAACGAAAGCCGGTTGTCGCGGGCCTTTGGCAACGTAAACCGCGACGAAAACCTGGAGGAAGTGAAGATTGGCTCCCTCAACCTGGACTTGTTTAAGCAAATCGGCAAGCACGAGCTGCGCTACGGGGCCGAGGCTACCCACAACAAAGTGGAAAGCACGGGCCGCCGCGTCAACATCGACACTGGGGCTTCCACTGGTATTGCCACGCGCTACCCCAACGGCTCGACCTACGCCACCCAGGGCGTGTACGCTTCGCACAACTGGGAAATTACGCCTCAGCTGATCTTGTCCGACGGGCTGCGCTTTAGCGCGGTGCAGCTGAAAGCCAATTTCAACCCCGAGTTCTTCAAATCCAGTTTGCTGAACTCCGACCAGGAGTCGTCGTCGCTGAACGGCAACCTGGGCTTGGTCTGGATGCTGCCGGCCGGCTTCCGGGTGAGCGGACTGCTGTCGACAGGCTTCCGCAACCCCAACCTGGACGACGTGAGCAAGACCTTCGAGCAAAACAACGGCACGCTCATCGTGCCCAACCCCAACCTGAAGCCCGAGCAGATTTTCTACCGCGAAGCGGAACTCTCGAATACCATCGAAGGCAAGCTGCACGTGGCTGTTACGGGCTTCTACAGCACCCTGACCGACGCCATTGTGGTGCGCCCCTTCACGGCCCCCGACGGCTCGACTACTACCGTGTATAATGGGCAAAACTTCACGACGGTAGCCAATACCAACGCCAACAAGGCCCGCATCTACGGCGTGAGTGGCCGCTTCAACGCGGCGCTGTTCAACCACTGGAGCGCCCAGGCTACGGCCACCTACACCAACGGCCGCGTGCTGAGTACCGACGTACCCCTGGACCACATTCCGCCCATTTACGGCCGGGGTGCCATTACGTACAAAGACCGGAAGCTCACGGCTGAGGCCTCGATGCTGTTCAACGGCCGCAAGGGCGTGGCCGACTATAGCCCCTCGGGCGAAGATAACCTGATTCAGAACACGCCGGTGGGCGCTTTAGGCTGGCAAACCTTCAACCTGCGCACCACTTATCAGGTAACGAAGGGCTGGAGCGTGCAGTCGGGCCTGGAAAACATTCTGGACCAGAGCTACCGGCCATTTGCTTCGGGCATCAACGCGGCCGGTCGGAATTTCTACTTGGCGGTGCGGTTTGAGCACTAAGCCGGGGCGTAACCAATAATACCGAACGGGGAGGGTGAGAGTGTTACTTTTGACACGCTCACCCTCTTTTGCGTCGTGCCCGTATCCTCCGTCCTCCGTCCGCTTACCGTTGCTCCGGCCGAGCTGTTCACCGAAAACCTGGCGGCTCACACGGCCCAGGAGCGTTACTACACTAGCCGGCACCGTGCCGTAGCCTGGGTGCGGGTGGTAGCGTTTGGGGCCAGCATAGCAGCCGTGTGGTGGCTGTTTTCGCGGAACGAGCTGCCGGCCGCTTTTGCTGTAGTAGCCGTAGCCTACGCGGTATTCCTGCTGTTGGTGCGCTGGCACAGCGCTGTGGGCTACCAGCGGGAGCATTACCGGCTACTGGCTCAGCTCAACCAGGAGGAGCTAACCCGGCTCGAGGGCAAGCTCACCGGCTTCGACCCCGGCACCCGTTACCTCGACGCCGCTCATCCTTACACCGCCGACCTCGACGTGTTCGGTCCGCACTCGTTGTACCAGCTCCTGAACCGCGCTACCTCCCGCCTGGGCCACGACTGGCTGGCCGGCTGGCTGCTGGCGGCTTCGGCGCCGGAAGTGGTGCAGCTGCGGCAGCAGGCCGTAGCCGAGCTGGCGCCCGATGTGGCCTGGCAGCAGGAGTGGCAAGCCCGCGCCAAGCACTACCCTAAGCAGGACACCGACCCGCGCCGCTTCACCGAATGGCTGCGCCAGCCCGATTTTTTCCGGGGCAAGGCGTGGCTCAAGGCCCTGCTGCTGATTTTGCCGCCCCTAGCCGTGGCCAGCGTGGTGCTATGGCTGCTGGGCTACTCGGCCAAGCCGGTGCTGGTAGCCGTGCTGGTGCTGGGCAGCCTGAACGCTATGTTTCGGCAGGCCCGGGCCGAGTATTTCCAGCACAGCAGCTCGATGCGTGACGCGCTGCGCGCCTACCGCGACCAGCTGGCTTGGTTTGAAGGCCGGCAGTGGAAAGCACCCCACCTGCGCCAGCTGCACGCCACGCTACACGCAGGCCAGGGCCCGGAAACGGCCTCAGTATTCATTGGGCAACTCTCGCGCATCACGGGACTGTTTTCGATGCGGGAAAGTCCGGTAGTAGCGGCCATCTTCAACAACATTCTGCTCTGGGACCTGGGCTGTATGTGGCTGCTGGAACGTTGGAAAACCCGCCTCGGCGGGCAGCTCGACGCCATGCTGGAAGTAGGAGCCGAACTGGAGGCGCTGGTGAGCTTAGCCGGGTTTCAGACGGCCAACCCCACGTATGCCGTGCCCGAGCTGAGCAGCACGCCGCTGGAAGTAACGGCCGCCGGGCTGGGCCACCCGCTGATTTTCACCCGGCAGCGCATCACCAACGACTTCAGCACGGTGGGAGCGGGGCAAACGGGTATCATTACGGGCTCCAACATGTCGGGCAAAAGCACGTTTCTGCGTACTGTAGGCCTGAATATGGTGCTGGCCCAGGCCGGGGCCGCGGTGTGCGCCCGGGCGCTGCGGCTGGCTCCCGCGCAGGTATACACCGCCATGCGCACCCAGGACAACCTTTCGGAAAGCACGTCTTCGTTCTACGCTGAGCTCAAGCGCCTGCGCCTGCTGCTGGAGCTGACGGCCGCCGGCCAGCCCGTGTTTTATCTGCTCGACGAAATCCTGAAAGGCACCAACTCCCGCGACCGGCACCGCGGCGCCGAAGCCCTGATCCGGCAGCTGCACCAGCGCCCGGCCAGCGGCCTGGTCAGCACCCACGACCTGGAGCTGGCCGCCATGACCGACGAGCTGCCCGATTCCGTAACCAACTACAGCTTCAACAGCACCATCGAGGGCGACGAAATCCGCTTCGACTACCACCTCACGCCCGGCCCCTGCCGCGAGTTCAACGCCAGTAAGCTCATGCAGCTAATGGGCATTGAAGTGAAGTTGTGAGATGGTGGAAAGGTGAGTTTGACGTTCTGTCTTGTGCTCAGTCATGCCCTTCAACGCTCCGGCGGAGCTTGCGTAAGCAATAACCGGCACCGTAGTGCGCAATAAAGTGAGAGTTCGGCCGGGGCAAAACAAAAACTCACTAATTCACTAATTCACTAACTCACCGCTTGTGTACATCCGGGAAAATCTTCGTTGGCGCGTAATCTGGAAATACGCCTGGCGCAGCGTACTGCTCTTTACCCTCTACTCACTGCTGCTTTGCACGCTCTATTCGGTGGCAGGGCTGCACTTCATTGCCATTCCGTGGCAGCCCGTGGCTACGCTGGGTATTGCGGTATCGTTCTATATCGGCTTCAAAAACAACGGCTCCTACGACCGGTTTTGGGAAGGCCGGCAGCTGTGGGGTGGCATCGTAAACGCCAGCCGCACCTGGGCCATCAAGGCGCTGGAATTCGTGACCTCGATTGTGGATGCGCCCAACGTGCAGGCTCCGGCTGCCAGCGCCCATGAGCTGAGCCACCGCCACCGCCAGCTGGTGTATCGTCATATTGCCTGGTGCAACGCTCTGCGCCTGCAGCTGCGCCGCCAGCCCGAGCTCTGGGACGAGCAGGTTGCCCCTTTTCTGGACCCGGAAGAGTCGGAAATAATGCGCCGCAAGCAGAACCCGCCCACGCATCTGCTGCGTCAGCAAAGTGCCGAGCTGCGGATTCTGCGCGAGGAGCGAGGCCTGCTCAACGACTTCCAGCACGTGTCGATGGTCGAAACCATTGAGCAGCTCTACACGCTGCAGGGCGGCTGTGAGCGAATCAAGAATACGCCGTTTCCGCGCCAGTACGCCTTCTTCAGCTACGTATTCGTGTGGTTGTTCATTGCCTTGCTGCCCTTAGGTTTGCTGGGCGAGTTTTCCAAGCTGGGCCCCGACCACGTCTGGCTGACCATTCCGTTTTCGGTACTGGTGTCGTGGGTGTTCAACACGATTGAAATCGTGGGCCACACCAGCGAGAATCCGTTCGACAACCAGATGAACGACGTACCCATGACGGCTTTGTGCCGCACCATCGAAATTGACCTGCGCGAAATGCTGGGCGAAACCCAGCTGCCCACGCGTCTGGAGCCCATCGACGATATTCTTTACTAAGTGCTTGGCTTCTTGCGGACTTATGGTAAACACCCGTTGGGAAACTAACGGGTGTTTGTGTTTTGAGGCAATTTGGAGGCTAGCCTATATAGTAAAATCATCTTGTAGTAGTCGGTTCGACAATGGGCCCGAGGGCGCTATTACAGCCGCAAAGCTGGAAAAGCCCTGACTGCGGGACCGAAGCAGGCCGTTAAACGCCGCTGCTGCGGCCCGTTTGACCTAATTGTACTTATCATAGTGTGCTTGTAATTTTGAAACTATTTATTTAGTAATGAGTGTATTACGAGCGAAAATAATACCTTCGGCAGCTGGCCGATTTTGCTGCGTAAACGTATGCATATACCACTACCCGGTAGTACTGCGCCTGGCCACAACTGGCGTGCAGCTACCTGCCGAAGAGCCGCTCGGCTGCTTCCGCTTTCCGCCCTGCCTGCCCCTCTTTGACAAAAACCCGCCAACTATTCTTGAACCTTGCCATGGAAGTTTATCGTGAGATTCTGCCGGAGAGCTACCTTCTGATTCTGGCCGATGATGTACCCACCGACACCGATCCGGAGGACGACGCCCTGGACCGGGCCCTGAGCCGGGCTGCCCGCAGCGGCAAGTCCAGTGTGTGGGTTGACTGCAGCCACCTGCACCACCTGCCTTCCGATGCGGCCGAGCTGCTCACCTACTATTACCACAAGCTCAGCAAGCACGGCATGAACCTGGTGCTGTGCCACCTCAGCGACGATGCCCGGCAGGAGCTGGCCAGTCTGGCGCCTTCTTTGAGCGTGCCCATCGTGCCCACCCTGCTCGACGCCGAAAAGTATTGCCGGCAGCACCTGCTGCACAACACCCGCTCCGACGCGGCCTAGCGGCCAAATCAGCGCCTTTTTCAAAAGCCTTGCCCTTGCTGGTGAGGCTTTTGGCATTTTCAGGCGGTGGCTGAGCGGCGGTGGGCGGCCACTGGCGGCCGGGCACCGAGCAAAAAGTAGCGGCGCGGTATTGCCAACTGCCCTTACCTTGCCGGCCGTATAAGGAGCCCTACCGGCCCCCGACCTGATACCCCGCGGCAATGAACGAACACACCCGAAAAATCCACTACTTCTTCTTTGGACAGGATTTTTCCGACGGGCTGCGCATCACCTTCGCCATTTTGCTGCCCGCGCTGGTGTTTGCCCGGCTAGGGCAGTTCGAAACCGGCCTTACGCTTTCCACCGGGGCCGTCTGCATCAGTATCACCGATTTGCCGGGCCCCATCGAGCACAAGCGCAACGGCATGCTTTACGGCATCGGGTGCATTTTCCTGGTGGCGCTGCTCACGGGCCTGGTGCAGCACTCCAACTTTCTGCTGGGCGTTGAGGTAGCGGCCCTCACTTTCTTCTTCACCATGTTTCTGGTGTATGGGGCGCGGGCCGGGGCCCTGGGCTCGGCGGCGTTGCTCATCATGATTCTGCAGATGGATAAGCCCCTGACCGCCGCCCAGGTGCTGCCCCACGCGGCGCTGGCGGCGGCTGGCGGCCTCTGGTACACGGTGCTGAGCCTGCTGCTGCACCAGGTGCGGCCCCACCGCGCCGCCCGGCAGGCCCTGGCCGAGTGCATCCACGCCATTGCCCAGTTCCTCACTATCAAGGCCGATTTTTACACCCTCGAAACCACGCTGGAAGAAGACTACCGCCGCCTCATTGCCCAGCAGGTAGTAGTGAGCGAAAAGCAGGATGCCGTGCGCGAAGTGCTGTTCAAAACCCGCCAGATCGTGAATGAATCCACGAACCGGGGGCGGCGGCTGGTCGTCACCTTCATCGATGTGGTAGACCTCTACGAGCATATCACGGCCACTTACTACGACTACGCGGCCCTGCGTGCCCAGTTTGGCCACACCGGTGTGCTGGGCGAAGTAGCCAGCATGATTCGGCATATGGCCGTGGAGCTGGACCACATCGGAGTGGCTATTCAGGCTAATCGGCCCTACACCACCCGCGCCAACCTGAAAGGCCAGCTGGAAACGCTGAAAATCCGCATCGACGCCATCGGGGAGGAAGGCACGGCGGGCAGCAATCTGGTGCTGAAGAAGATACTGGTGAACCTGCGCAACCTCACCCAGCGCGTGAATGACATCCTCAACTACTTCGACGCGGCCAAAGTGGGCCAGACCCGCAACCGGGAGCTGGAATTTTCGCGCTTTGTGTCGCACAACGAGTTTGATTTGAAGTCGTTGCGCGACAACCTCACATTCAACTCGTCCGTGTTTCGGCACGCCGTGCGCATGACGCTGGCCTGCTCCGTGGGCTTTGTGGCCTCCAAGCTGCTGTTTCCGGGCAACCACAGCTACTGGATTCTGATGACGACCACCTACATGCTCAAGCCCGGCTTCAGCCTGACCAAGGAGCGCAACTACCAGCGGATTTTGGGCACGCTGGCCGGGGGCGTCATTGGCGTGCTCATCCTGTGGCTGATACCTGACACTGGGGTGCAGTTTGCCTGCATGGTGCTGCTGATGGTTGTTTCCTACAGCTTTCAGCGCACCAATTACATCATCACCGTCACCTGCCTCACGCCCTTCATTCTGATTATGTTCAGTCTGCTGGGAGTGGGCTACCTGGGCGTCATTGAGGAGCGGGTACTGGATACGCTCATTGGCTGCGCCATTGCCTTTTCGGCAGGCTACTTTCTCTTTCCGAAGTGGGAGGGCGAGCAGCTCGGCGACTTTATGCGCGACGTGCTGCGGGCCAATATCAAGTACCTGCACAAGCTGGCCGAGGGTATTTCGGGGGTGGCTTTTCGCCAAACCGACTACAAGCTGGTGCGCAAGGAAGTGTACGTCAGCTCGGCCAACCTCTCGTCGGCCTTCCAGCGGATGCTTTCGGAGCCCAAAAGTACTCGGCGCAACAGCACGGAGGTAATGGACTTCGTGGTGCTGAACCACATCTTGTCGTCCAATATTGCTTCTATCACCTCGGCTGCTACTACCCAGCCCATTGCGCCGGCTACGCGCAAGCCGCTGCGGCAGGCCCTGGCGGCCCTCACGCGCAGCCTCAAGAAGCTGGACCCCACCGCCACCGACCCCGCCACCGATTTTCTGGCCGTGGAGGCCGAAGCGTTTCCCAAACAAGTGCTGACGCCGGAGGAAAACCTGCTGCGCGAACAGCTGGAGTTCATTCAAAAAATCAGCAGCGACATCAGCAAAGCCACCGATACCATTCTGGTGCAATAGCCGGGACTACAGGCCGTAGTCGAAGGCAAACTGCAGCAGCGCGGCCATATTGGGCAGCTCTAGCTTGTGCATGATGTTGCGCCGGTGGGTGCCCACGGTGAACTCCGACAACGACAGCCGCTCGGCTATTTCCCGCGTCGTGAGGCCCGCTCTGATGAGGCCTACTATTTCCCGTTCCCGCCCCGACAACCGGTGTAGCCGCAGCAAGGGCTCGGTGGTGGCGGCGGGAGCCGAGCTCGGGCGGCGCGGCAGCAGCGGAAACACCTTCTCGCCGGCATACACGCTCCGAATAGCCGCCAGCAGCCGGTCGGCATCGGCCGACTTGGGCAAATAGCCGTGGGCGCCGGCTGCTGCTACCCGTTCTATCAGCTCGGGGCCGGTGGCGGTGCTGAAAACCAGCACCCGCAGCCGGGGCCATTTCTGCAGCAGCACCGGCAGCAGCGTGAGGCCATCGGTGCCGGGCAGGTGCAGATCGAGCAGCAGCACATCGGCGGGCAGGGGAAGGGGCGCATTATCCAGCCAGCTAACCAGCGCCTCCCCCGAGGCCAGCTGCGCTACTACCGCAATGTCGGGATGTTCGGTGAGCAGTAGTGCCAGGCTTTGCGTGAGCATCAGATGGTCATCGACGATCAGCAAGCGGCAGGGAGCAGATAGCATACAGGTGGCGGCGGGAAGGTGTAGGGTAAAAAGGGAAGGTAGAGCGCGGCAACAAACTCAGCAAGGTATCCGGACCACAATGCTCGTGCCGTGCGGCGAACTGTCGATGTAAAGCTGGCCCCGTAGGTAATCGGCGCGGGCCCGCACCCCGCGCAAGCCGATACCAGCGGCGGCGCCTTTTTGTTCGAAGCCCCGGCCGTTATCCTCCACCAGAATTTCCAGCTCAGTGGGATGGTGCAGCAGCTGCACCGAAACTTCCTTGGCCCGCGAGTGGCGAATAGCATTGTTGAGCAGCTCGGCCGCAATGCGGTAGGCACCCTGTTGCAGCGGGGCCGGCAGCTCGTCGAGGCTGGAGTCGCAATACGCCTGCACTACGGGCGAGCCGTACACGTTGTGCAGCTCGGCCAGCATCGATATCGACTCGCACAGCTTGCCCTGGCCGGGCTCTACGGGCAGCAACGTGTGGCTGTAGGTGCGCACTTCGTCGCGCAGGTGACGCAGCAGCAGCTCGGTGTGGTGGGCCACGGCCGTAGCCGCCGGCGAGCTGGCCAGCGCTTCGCGCAGGGCCTGGCCCTGCCAGGCCATGTGCAAAGCTGCCAGGTTGGGGCCCAGCGCATCGTGCAGCTCCCGGGCCAGCTGGGCGCGCTCTTCTTCCTGGGCCGCAATGAGGCGCGCACTCTGCGCATTGCGCACCCGCAGCTGGCGCACCCGCAGTTTCTCATTCTGGCGCAGCGTGTCCCGAAACCGGCCCGTGAGCAAGGCGCTTAGCACCAGCAGTTCCAGCACCAAACCCCAGGCCAGGGCATTGGGTCGGATGATGTTGAAGTTGGTCAGGCCCAGATGATTGAGCCAGAAGAGCATAAAGCCTACGAAGAAGAAGAAGTAGGTAAGCGCATAGTAAGCCGCCATCCGCCGCCGCCGCGAAAGCAGCACCGCTACCAGGCACATCCAGGTATACACAGCCAAAGCCAGCAGCAGTACTTCGCGGGTAGCGTTGAGCACCGTGGGGTAGATAACGTCGTTGGCCTGCACCGCCACCGGAAACAGCAGAGCGTATGCCACCACGAAAACCGCCGCCGCGCCGGCCAGCCAGCGGCCGAGGCGGTAGAGGCGGGGCCAGCCGGCCTGTAGCCGCAAGAAGGCCTGCATAATCTGGATGCCGCAGGCTGCCGCTAGCAACAGCAGGTTGAACTGCCCCACCGACCATATTGCCCGGTAGAGCAGCGTGGGCAGCACCCAGGCATCGAACCCGTCTTCCATCAGTAGAAAGAGCGTGAGGCAGAGCACGTATACCCCGTACCAGATGTGGATTCGGTCGCGCAGGAAGGTGAAGAGCACCAGGTTGAACAGCGCGCTGCTCACGTAAAAGCCCAGCAGCCAAATCCAGTGCCGCTCAAACGGGGCCTGTACTTCCGACGCCAGATACTGCTCCGTGGTTTCGATGTAGGTGGGCAGATACAGCGCCCCCGCCCGGTGGTCGACGCGCAGGTAGAGCACAGCTCGTTGTCCGGCCTCCAGCGTGAAGGGAAAACTAAGGGAGCGGCCGGGAAAAGCCCGCTCACGGGCCGGCTGCCACGAGCTGGCCGTAATGGTCTGAAACGACTGGCCGCCCTGGGCCCGGAAGTAGAGGGTGGCGCTGTCGGTGAAGTTGTAGATGCTCCAGACGTAGCGGCTGCGTTGGGCCGAGGTATTGGCTACGGCAATGCGCTGCCACACGCGCTGGTGCAGAAAGCCCAGGCTGAGTGCCTTGTGCCAACGGCCGGGCCCGAAAGCGCCGGTGCGCCAGAGGCTGTCGGCTCGCTCGGGGCTGGGTGCTACCGAAAACGGCTCGGTATAGTAGCGATAGGCTTCCGAAACGTGCGTATGGTTTTCCCCGTCTAGGTACAGCGTATCCAGCACCGTGTGGCTGTCGTCGGTTGCTTGAGCCAAGCTATGCGCTGAAAAGCCGAGTAGAAAAGCGCATAAAACGACAAGCAAGCGGATGGACACGGCAGGATATGCAATAAGGTAAGAACAAGTGAACAGGCAGTCTGATAGCAATATAGTACCGCCCGGGGCTTGCGGCGTTGCATAACCTACAAATTCGGGCAGAATCAGTTCCGAACCCCTGCTCTCAGGCGAATCAAAGAGGCTGCTTTATTGGTAGTAGAGGTAGAAATAGCGGTAAAATACAGCTTTGGCACCCTGCACGTTCGTGGTTTCACCCGACAATAAGCCCTGGGGAAAATAAGAATATACTGTGTAAGTAGTGCGGGGCGCTGCCATGGGTACGCTGAGGCGCTCTTGCCGGCCTAGCAACTGGCCCAGGTTGTTGTAGGTGTAGTACACGATGGTCTGCACGGTCTGTCCCGTAGTACCCACCGGGCTCGTAATTTCCTGCCGGATCAGGCGGTGCTGAGCATCGTAATAGTGGCGCCGTTCGGGCTCCAGGCCGTAGCCGGCGCGCAGTGTGGCCAGCATCTGCGCACAGCTCATCACCCCGGGTTGGTCAGTTGGGAGCCCTATGCTCCGGGCGCGGGCCATGGTGGCCAGGTTTAGCTTGCCGCTTTCCCGGAGCCGGCCGTGCCGGTAAAGCAGGTAGTTGACTTGGTAGCTGGTCGGTTGCTGGCTCTGGTCATAAAAGCAGGTCAGGCTGAGTACCGTGTCGGGGTGGGGCACCAACCGGATACTGCGCTGGTGGTACTGCGGATACTGGTACTGCTGCACCCTTAGTGCCCGGGCTTTAATTTCGGTCAGCAGCGTGTCGCCGCTGTGGTAGAGCCGCTTTTCACTGACTACATTGTGCTGCCCGTTGGCCTGCAACACTTCCTGCTGGCCCTGCTCCAAAGCGGGATTGTAGGTGGTAACTACCGTATAAGGCCGGTTTGGGCTCGGGTATTCGACCAGGGAAGTACAGTGACCGTTCTGGTTGTAAGCCCACTGCCGCTGTACTGAGGCGGGGCCGGTACCCACCTGCTGCCAACGGCCCTGCCGGTCTACGGTCTGGTATTCCAGGGTGTCTTCCACTTCGCCCCGGCGGTTTATTCTGACTTTCATCACCGCCCGCACCTTGTGGCGGGCGTACAGGTGCCGGGTAGCCGTATCCGGCTCCGCTCTGATGGCGCCATCGGGGCCAACGGGAATCGTCGGCTGCACGGTTATCAGCCGCGCCATCCGGGCCTGCGCTGGTGACTGGAGTAGCTGATACGACTCAGAAGGCGGGGGAGGGGGCTGGTTGCGTCCCATCGGCACCTGCCCGTAAGCCTGTTCCGACCCGGCGGCCAACCCACTCAGCACGAAGAGCGACAAAAGCAACGGGAGGCGCATGGGGTTAGGTGGCTAAGGCGGAATAGCTTCTATAAGATAGCGCAACAACGACAGAAAAGCCACTACAAAAACGGACTCCACCGTAGTTGGCAGAGTCCGTTTTCGTAGTGGGCCTCACTAGCGGCATTACTTGGCCGCCTGGGTTTCGGGCTTCAGCGTGCGGCCCAGCCACTCGAAGAACACCCGCTGCCAGAGCACTGCGTTCTGGGGTTTCTGAATCCAGTGGCCCTCGTTGGGGAAGTACAGAAAGCGGCTCGGAATGCCGCGCAGCTGGGCCGAGCCGAAAGCTTCCATCCCCTGGCCCTCGGGCACCCGGAAATCCTTGCCGCCGTGAATCACCAGAATCGGGGTGTCCCACTTGCCCACAAACTGCTGGGGGTTAAACTCGGTGTAGCTCTTGTGCTGCGGCGTTTCCCAGGGCGCGGCCCCGATGTCGTGCTTGGCAAAGAACATTTCCTCGGTGCTGGGGTACCAGCTGGTCAGGTTAAAGAGGCCGGCGTGAGCAATGAAGGTCTTGAAGCGGCCCTCGTGGTGGCTGGCCAGGTAGTACACCGAGTAGCCGCCGTAGCTGGCGCCCACGCAGCCGCGCCGGTCCTTGTCCACAAACGGCTCCTTGCTCACGTCGTCGATGGCCGAAAGGTAGTCACGGATGGGCTGCCCACCCCAGTCGCCCGAAATGCTGTTGTTCCACTCGGTGCCGAAGCCGGGCAGGCCGCGCCGGTTGGGTGCCACCACGATGTAGCCGTTGGCAGCCATCAGCTGGAAGTTCCAGCGGTAGGAAAAGCTCTGGGTAATGGGGCTCTGTGGCCCGCCCTGGCAATAAAGCAGCGTGGGGTATTTCTTGCTGGCATCGAAGCCGGGCGGATAAATGACGTACACCTGCATCTGCTTGCCGTCGGTGGTCGTCACGCGGCGGTTTTCTACCTTGCCCATCGTCACGCCAGCCAGGTCATCCTTGTTGATGGAGGTCAGCGCGGTTTCCTTGCCGGTTTTCAGATCCACGCGCACCAGGTCGGCGGGGCTGCTGATGGTGGTTTTGTTGGCCACGACCTGGTCTTTTCCTACCAGCTCGAAGGCGTTGTAGTTTTGCGCGCCCTGCGTGATTTGCCGGATTTTGCCACCCTTGCTCGGCACCGAGAAAATCTGGTCGGTGCCCTGAATAACACTGGCGAAGTAGATGATTTTGCCGTCGGCGCTCCACCGGATATTGGCCGCCGCCTGCTCCGAGCCCTTGGTGATATCCTCACGCTTCTTGGTCTTGAAGTCGTACACCACGATGCCGTTGCGGTCCGACTCGAAGCCCGGCGTGGCCATGCTCAGCCAGGCCACCTTGGTGCCGTCTGGCGAAAACACCGGCTCGATATCGTAGCCTTCCAGGCCCTGGCTCAGGTTCTCGGTTTTGTTTTCCCGGATGTTGTAGAGGTAGATGTCGGAATTGGTGCTTTCGGCCTCGGCCTTGCCCGTGAGCTTGCGCGAGGTGTAGGCCACCGAGTAGCCGTCGGGCGAAAAAGCCAATTGCTCCGAGCCGGCCAGGGGCTGCACCGGCGCGTCAAACTTCTCCCCGGCCATGGCGTCCTTGCCGTAGCCGGTGGGCTTGCCATCGGTGCCGATGGGCTGGAAAAACACGTGCGAGACCTTGTAGTCGTCCCACACATTCCAGTGGCGGTAGTTCAAATCGTCGATGATGCGGGCGTCGGCCTTAGGCAGATCCGGAAACCAGTCCTTCACCTCTTTGCCCGTTTTCACGTCCTGGGTGTAGAGAATGAAGTTGCCTTTAGGCGAATACTTCAGGTTGCTGAGGCCCTCGTCGGGAAACTCGCTGAGCTTCTGCTTGCCCGAGCCGTCGGCGCTGATAACGTAGAGCTGGTCGGTGCCGCCTTCGCCCGAGAGAAAGGTGAGCTTGCCATCGGGCCGCCAGTTGAGGGTGTTTTCCGAAACGGTGGGCGTATTGGTAAGCTGCCGCACGGCCCCGCCGGCCACGGGCACTAAGTAAATATCGGCGCTGCCTTTGTTGTCGGTCAGGCTGTAGCGCGTCACGGTGAAGGCCACCGTTTTCTGATCCGGCGACACCTGCATTTCGCCCAGGCGGCCCAGCTGCCAGAGCTTTTCCGGCGTCAGCACGCTTTGTTGGGCCGCGGCGGCCAGTGGGAGCAGGGCCAGCGCGGCAAGGAAAGGTTTTCTCATGGGGAAAGGTGGAAATGGAATTGCTCAGGAAAGGTAAGCAGGTTTGGTTTTTGGTGGGTTATTGTCGGTTTATAGTCGGCCAGTTGAGCATGACGTTCTGCTACTGAAAGCCGGCCAAACAACCGTAATCGGCAACGAACAACCAACAACAACCAGCTACCTTGCGCTCATGCCCGATTTTCGTCTTCGCGTTTTTCAGTCGGTGGCCCGGCACCTTAGCTTCACCAAAGCAGCCCAGGAACTGTTTATCACCCAGCCCGCCATTACCAAGCACATCCGGGAGCTGGAGCGCAGCTACGGGCAGCGCCTGTTTGAGCGGCGCGGCAACCGCGTCACGCTCACCGAGGCCGGCCGCCTGCTCCTAAGTCACGCCGATGCCGTGGAAGTACTCCACCAGCAGCTCACCGACCAGCTCCACGGCCTGCACGCCGAAGCGGCCGGCCGCCTGCGGCTGGGCGCCAGCACCACGCTGGCCCAGTACGTACTGCCGCCCATTCTGCCCGGTTTTCAGGCCCGCTACCCCAACATCGAGCTGACGCTCTACAACGGCAACTCCGAGCAGATTGCCGAGGCCCTGCTCTACGGCCACATCGATTTGGGCTTCGTGGAAGGCCAAGTGAAAAACCGCGACCTGCACTACGAGCCCCTGCTCGACGATGAGCTGGTAGCCGTGCGCCGCGCCACTGCTGCCGGTCCGCCCGCTGAGCCCATACCACTGCCCGATGTGCTGCAGCATCCGTTGGTGCTACGGGAGCGGGGCTCGGGCACGCTCGAAGTGCTGGAATTTGCGTTGCGGGCCCAGAAAATCAAAATGGCCGACGTGCAGGTGGCGCTGTATCTGGATAACACCGAAGCCATCAAGTCGTACCTGGAAGCGGCAGCTAATTGCCTGGGCTTTGTTTCGAAACAGGCTTTGAAGAAGGACATCGAAGCCGGGCGACTGGAAATAGTACCGGTGCAAAACCTGACCCTGACGCGGCAGTTTGAGGCGGTTTGGCTGCAGGGTCAACCCCTGGCCGTACCAGCCCGCCGCTTTCTGCTGTATGCCCAGCAAGAGTTCAGCGAGGTTTAGTATAACTTCAAGTAATGACCGATAATCATTTTTGATTATCGAACGGGGTGGGGGACGCGTACTTTTGGGGTAGTTATTGCTTCCGCCCCACCCATGAAAGTTTCCCACCCTGCTCGTCCGGTCCTGCCGCACCCCGAGGAAGCCCGCAGTGCCTTTGCGGCTTTCCTAACGCAGCCATTGCCCGTTTGGGGCTCGGCTCTTACGCCGCAACGGCTGGTATTTGCTGTAGCCTTGCTGGTTTGCGTGTCGCCGTGGGGCTCTCCGCCACTGGCCTTACTGCTGGGGCTAGTAGTGGCGCTGGTTATCGGCAACCCATTCCAGGCCCAGAGCCGGCGCATCACCGGCAAGCTGCTGCAATGGTCGGTTATCGGGCTGGGCTTTGGCATGAACGCCCACGCCGCCGTGCAGGCCGGCCGGGAAGGCATCTTGTTCACGGTTGCTTCCATTGCCGGCACGCTCACGCTGGGCTACTTCGTGGGCCGCTGGCTGAAGCTGAACCCCAAGACGTCCCACCTCATTGCCAGCGGCACCGCCATTTGCGGTGGCAGCGCCATTGCGGCCGTGGGTCCGGTGCTGAAAGCCGATGAGTCGCAGATGTCGGTGGCGCTGGGCGCAGTCTTTATACTGAACTCCATTGCGCTGTTCATTTTCCCCGTGTTGGGCCACGAGCTGCACCTGAGCCAGAATCAGTTCGGCCTCTGGTGCGCCATTGCCATCCACGACACCAGCTCGGTGGTAGGCGCCGCCAGCCACTACGGCGACCAGGCCCTGCAGATTGCCACCACCGTGAAGCTGGCCCGCGCCCTCTGGATTATCCCGGTGGCCCTGGGCACGGCTTTCCTCTTCAAAACACCCGGCGCCAAGGTCAAGCTGCCCTATTTCATTCTGGGCTTCATCGGGGCGATGCTGCTCAATACCTACGTGCCCGCCCTGCAGCCCCTGGCGCCAGTGGCGGTGAAGCTGGCCAAAATAGGCCTCACACTGACCCTGTTTCTGATTGGAGCCGGCCTCTCGGCTCAGGTGCTGCGCTCGGTCGGGGTACGGCCCTTCGTGCAGGCCGCGCTGCTGTGGGTTACCATTTCGGCCGTCTCACTCTACGCCATTCTGCACACGGTTAATTAGCTTTTGTCATGTCTCCCGCTGGTCGACATGACGTTCTGTTACAGCAACAAAAGGCCCGTCCCAAAGCAGGAACGGGCCTTTTGTTGCTCTTGAGCAGTTCTTTTACTTATCCGATTTCTTGCGGCCGGAGCCGCTCTTTTTGCCGCCGCCGTCCTGCTTGTTAACGGTGGCCCAGGCTCGGCGCTCGGCTTCGTCTTCCGAGAGGCCGCGCTTTTCGTAGCCTTCCTCAATGTGTTCCGCCTGCCGCTTCTGCTTGTCGGTATAGGCCGATTTATCTCCCTGGGGCATGATTACAAGATGATTAAGTGAAACAAACGGTAAATCAACTGACTAGCCCACTATACGCGGCCCGTTTGCGGGTGTTATGACGAGCTTGGCCGGCAGGCAGTTGCGGCAGGGTGCCTATCTTCGCCCCGTCAACCACCGCTAATTCCTGCCGCCATGCGCCAGCTCGCCGATATTCCGCACCCGGATGCCAAAATCACGCTTTTCTCCTGGAACGGGAAGTACCTCATCAAGCTCGAAAAAGGCCCGTTGGAGCAAACCTACAAGGTGAGCGAGATGGACGTGACCAGTGAGGCCGACATCCGCACCCTGCTCGATGAGGAATTCATTGCCGCCGCCGTGCAGCGCTTCGCCCAGATGAACCAGGATTTGCAGGCCGCCTTCAACCGGCACGATATTTATTAGCCTGCGGCTATCTTTCCCGTAGCTTTCGTTTACCCGATTCCCTTCCGACCATGAAATTCCTGTTTTCTACTTTTTTGCTGGCTGCCCTGGTTAGCCTCTCGGGCCCCCAGGCCAGCGCCCAGCTCTACGATGCCCGCACCAGTACCGTCAATTTCGAGAAGAAGGAGCGCGACGCGGTGAAGGTGCAGGTAGAAGGCACCGCCGCCTGGACTCGCGACTTCTGGCAGTCCTGGCTGAAGGATACTTACAACATTAAGCTGAAAGGCGACGGGGTATTCGGAGTTGGCAAGAAAGACGTGCTGGCCGCCAAGCAAACCCCCGCCTCCAGCGTATCGGGCAAGCTGATTGACTTTTACTCAATGGTAACTTCGCCCTCCGATACTACTTCGGAGCTGTCGGTCTTCGCCGCCTTCGGCCCCGATACGTTTCTGAACCCGGATAAAACGCCCACCGAATTTGCGGCCCTGCGCAGCATGACGCAGAGCTTTGCCACCGCCGCCCGCGTGAAGGCTTACAAGGAGAAAATTGCCGAAGCCGAAAAGCAGCTGAAAGAGGCTGAAAAGGAGAAGGAGCGCCTTCAAAAGGAAATAACCTCCCTCGAAGCCAACACGACCAGCAACCTGGCCCGCATCGAAGCCCTGAAGCAAACCAACATCAGCAACGCTCTAAAAGCCCGCGAAGATTCAGTAAAGCTCATCACGACCGGCCAGCAGATGGAGCTGCGCAAAGTACAGCTGCAGAAGCGGCGTGACCGTCTGTCGGCTCTCGACCGTAAATAAGCTGTTGCCTGCCCTCTCCACCGCTACTTTCCCATGGAAAAAGACCCGTCGCCCCTCGATACTCTGCGCCAGCTCAAAGAGTGGCTCGATGCCGGCACCATCACGCCCGCCGAGTTTGAAACGCTGAAACGTAAGCTCCTTTTCAACGAGCAGCAGGCTCCTTCGGCCGCTGCCCCCGTCACGCCGCCTGCTGCCCCGATTGCGCCGTCGGTTATGCCGCCACCCGTGCCCGAGGCCCGGGCCGTTAGCGCGCCCATCGAAGACCCGCTGTTACCGCCCATCGTGACGCCCAAGCCCGCGCCGACTCAGTATCAGCCGCCGGTAGAGCAGGTAACAGCTCCGGCCACACCCGACCAGCCCTTTAGTCACCCGCGCGAGTCGGGCCGGCCGGGCACCTCGCCCAGCGCTACCGACGGCGGCGCCTACGATACCTATGATGCCACCGAGCCGGAGCTGGCCGAAGAGCAGGAGGAAGCGCCCTATGTGGCCCCAACCCGCAGCCCGCTTTCCACGATTCTCATCGTGGGCGGCATTTTGGCTTTGCTGGCCCTCACTGCCTACCTCACGCTCGGCAACCGCGAATCGGAACACCTGAGCAGCGCCACCCGTACCGAGCAGGACAGCCTGAGTGCCACGCCGGAAGTGGGCCCCCAAGCCGAGCAGATTGATTTGCCACCCGCCGCTGCCCCCGAAACCGTGCGCGTTGCACCCGCCATTGCCCCGGCCGCTCCTGCCGTTGATTCAGCCTCTACGGCTCCGGCCGCTACCCCGGAACCTGTGCCAGCCCCCACACCTGCCGACGACAGCGCCGTGCGCGGCCGTATCGAAAGTCTGCTCTCGGCTTATTACGAAGACCTGAAAGCCGCGCCCTTTAGTGCCGCGCAATACTTTTCGCCCACGGTCGAACGGTTCTACACCCTGCAGAACACCACGCCGGCCGCCATCAACGAGGAGCTAGTGAAAAGCCACTTCCCGGAATTCCTGGAAGCTTCCAGCGAAATTGAGCCCGGTAGCCTGCAAATCAGTGACGTAGGCGAAGACGGTTCCCGCGTGGTGACCTTTCTGGAGAAAAGCCAGGCCTTCCGCCAGTCGCAGCAAAAGCACCAGCAAACCCGCGCCCAGGTGCGCGTGCGCCTCGATAAGAACTATAAAATCAAATATCTGCGCCAGGAACGGCTGCTGGAAAACACCTTTACCGATTAGCTGGTTGTAGGCTCAGCAAGCGAATAGCTCACGCAACCCGGTTGCGTGAGCTATTTTTGTGTTTCTGATACCGTTGCCCATGCGTTCTGCTGCTCTGTTTCGTGCTGTTTACCTAAGCCTTCTGTTGCTGATTGGCAACAGTTTGGTTTCCTGTCTCACGGTTATCAAGCCCGGCAAGCAGTTTACTGCCTACCGGCCCGCCACTATTCCTGACTACGCCCAGCCCGACAACTGGGCCGCCCTGCCCACCCGCCGCGACTCGGCCGACCTGGTACCGCTCGGCTCGGGCCTGCGCGATGAGCAGAAAACCGCCTTGGCCGACGTGTTCTATGTGCACCCCACCACGTTCTACAAGCGCGAGTCGTGGAATGCCGACCTGGCCGATGAGCGCCTGAACCGCTTCACCGACAACAGTACCATCCGCAAGCAAGCCACGGTATTCAACGCTGCGGCCCACATCTACGCCCCGCGCTACCGGCAGGCCACGCTCTATTCCTTCTTCGACGAGAAAAGCACCAACGGCAAAGAGGCCCTGGAGCTGGCGTATTCCGACGTAAAAGCTGCTTTCCAGTACTACCTGGCGCACTATAACCAGGGCCGGCCCATCATCATTGCCGGCCACAGCCAGGGCACGTTCCACGCCACGCGCCTGCTCCACGAGTTCATCGACAACAACCCCAAGCTGCGCAAACAGCTCGTGGTGGCCTACCTCATCGGCTTCAAAGTGAAAACCGACGAATACCAGACCCTGCGGCCCTGCGAAGACTCCACGCAAACCGGCTGCTACGTGGGCTGGAATTCCGTGGCCTGGGGCAACGAGTACCCGCCTTTCGCCGGCGGCGTGGCTACCAACCCCCTCACCTGGACGCGCGACACCGCCGCCGCCCCCAGCCATTTGAATAAAGGCGGCGTCCCGCTTTCCTTCAACCGCATCGATACGGCCGTAGTCGATGCCAAAGTCCACAACGGCCTCGTCTGGATGCACGCGCCTCAGCCCACGGGCTACCCGCGCTTCCTGCTCCCCGGCCGGCCTGAGCTGCGCCACTCCTTCCACATTGCCGATTACGCCCTGTTCTACCTCAACCTGCGCCGCAACGCAGTTACGAGGGTGCAGGCCTACACCGCCCAGTCCCAACGCCCTTAAAGCTCCCTATGAAGAATATTAACTGGCCCCGTTTCCTGATTGGCCTGTTGTTTTTGCTCTTGCTGGCTGCGCTGGCTAAGAATCTGATAGGAGGCGCTAGTCGGCGCAAGCACACGAATCCGGCCAGCCAAAGCCGCTGATTAATTAACTGATACTGTTCTTTCATCCACAGGTGCTGTCTAATGGCTCTGTGGTTTCTACATCCTGGTTAGCTCTTCGATTGTCTTGCCAAACAAGAAAGGGTGTGTTTCTATGGGATATCTTCTTTGAAAAGTCTGGTAGTCTTCCCAAAACCTGCTCTCATCAAAATTTTCGAACTCAGAGGCAGAAAATTGAGCCAGGTTATGAAGCCATTCAGCAATTTCATGGGCAAGCTGCAGTTGCAGGCGCCGACGCTGTAGTGTTAGTGGATTCAGCCAGAATCCTTGATGAGGCGCAGTGGCTAGCCGGATATCCACCATTCCCCAGTAGAGCAGCTCTCTGAATAATTTTTTACGCGTCTCGTTCATCTTGTAGAGTAAAAGTAAAGCACAAAAAAGCCCCACCGGCATAACGCCAGCGGGGCTTTTCATAGTATCAACTTTACAGCTTAGGCACCAATGGCCACGCGCTTAAAGTCGGTTACGGTCATGCCTTTCGACGTTTTGTCGAGCAGCTGAGCAATGGTCAGCGAGTTGTCTTTCACGAACTCCTGGTTCAACAGGGTGTTTTCCTTGTAGAACTTGTTCAGCTTGCCCTGGGCAATTTTCTCCAGCATCGCCTCGGGCTTGCCTTCGGCACGCGCCTGCTCTTTGCCAATTTCGATTTCGCGCTCCGTGATGGACGAATCCACACCGTCTTTGTCAACGGCAACAGGCTTCATGGCTACGATCTGCATGGCTACGTCGCGGCCTACGGCGGCGGTATCAGCACCACCTACGTTCTTCAGGCCTACGAGTACGCCTTTCTTGCTGTCGGAGTGGATGTACGAAGCCACCTTCTCGGCCGAGAGGGTAGCGTAGGTCAGGTCCAGCTTCTCGCCGATTTTGCCCATCAGGTCGGTGATGTGCTCCTGAATGGTCAGGCCGTCTTCTTCCTTGGTAGCCAGCAGGTCTTCCTTGGTAGCGGCGTTGGTACGCACGGCAGCATCCAGAATACGCTGCACCAGCTCGCGGAAGTTGGCAACCTTGGCTACCGATTCCGTTTCGCAGGCCAGAGCTACCAGCTTACCGTTGGTGCCATCTTCGCTTACGGCTACGGCTACAAAGCCTTCCGACGTTTCGTTTTCAGCACGCTTGTCGGCAATTTTCTGACCCTGCTTACGCAGAATGTCACGGGCAGCCTCGAAGTCGCCTTCGGCTTCGGTCAGCGCTTTTTTGCAATCCATCATGCCTGCACCGGTCATGGTGCGGAGCTTGTTCACGTCTGCGGCGGTAATTGCGGCCATTCTTGTGAGATTTAGAGGAGGGGATTTTACTAGAATAGAACAAGCCAGTGGGCTCGTTCCGAATAGGCAGAGAGGAGGGAAGTACCTAAAGAAAAAGGGAACACCGGAGCCGAGTGCTTCGCATGTTCCCCTCTTCTCATTCGGTAGACGGACTATTCGTCGGCAGCCAGTTTCTCTTTGATGCCTTCGTCTTCCGACTGTTTCTTGTCGGCTTCGTCCTTGTCAACTTTACGCTCCGACAGACCATCTTCGATAGCCTTGCTGATGATACCTACGATCAGAGCAATGGATTTCGAGGCGTCGTCGTTAGCCGGGATTGGGAAGTCTACCAGCTCGGGGTTCGAGTTCGTATCGCAGATAGCGAAAACGGGGATACCGAGTTTCTGGGCTTCTTTAACGGCAATGTGCTCACGCTTGACGTCCACTACGAACAGGGCAGCGGGGAGGCGGCTCAGGTCGGCAATGCCACCCAGCACACGCTCCAGCTTCTCCCGCTCGCGCGACAGCATCAGACGCTCACGCTTGGCAAGTGCTGCGTAGGCCGTGTTTTCCTTCACCATCTTGTCGATGGTGCTCATTTTCTTCAGCGACTTGCGAACCGTGGCGAAGTTGGTGAGCATGCCACCCAACCACCGGTCGGTAACGAATGGCATTTTCAGGCGCTTGGCCTCTTCGGTAACGATTTCCTGAGCCTGCTTCTTGGTAGCAACGAACATTACTTTCCGACCGCTCTTGGCGATGTTGCGGATAGCAGTGGCGGCTTGCTCCAGCGAAACCAGGGTTTTGTTCAGGTCAATGATATGGATGCCGTTCTTCTCCATGAAGATGTACGGCGCCATTTTCGGGTCCCACTTGCGCGTAAGGTGACCAAAGTGGGCACCTGCGTCGAGCAGTTCTTTATACGTGGTGGACTGAGCCATGATAAGGTTCCTCTGGGTTTAGCGTTTCGAGAACTGGAACGAGCGACGAGCTTTGCGCTTGCCGAACTTTTTGCGTTCCACCATGCGGGGGTCACGGGTCAGGAAGCCTTCTTTTTTCAGGGCGGGACGCACTTCGGCGTTGTCACCCACGAGGGCTTTCGAGATGGCCAAACGGATGGCTTCGGCCTGAGCCGAGATGCCACCACCGCGCACGTTCACCTTGATGTCATACTGGTTGAGTTGCTCAACCGTATTCAAAGGCTGGTTCACGATGTTTTCCAGGAGTTCATTGCCAAAGTAGGCTTTCATTTCCCGGCCGTTGATAGTGATATTCCCTTGCCCGGCTTGCATGTAGATGCGAGCCACCGAGGTTTTTCTTCTACCAGAGGTGTTGGAGATTTCCATTAATGAAAAATTAGAGAAAAAAAGGAAAGCGGGTTAGGCTTACAGGTTGGTCAGGTCAACAGCGGCGGGCTGCTGAGCTTGGTGAGGATGCTCGGCACCTTCGTACACGAACAGGCTGCGGAACTGCTCACGACCCAGACGGTTGTGGGGCAGCATACCGCGTACGGCGTGCTCGATAACGCGGGTCGAGGATTTCTCCATCACCTCACGCATCGACTTGCGCTTCTGGCCACCTGGGTAGCCGGAGTGCGACACGTAAATTTTTTCGGTCATCTTTTTACCCGTCACGCGCAGTTTGTCGGCGTTGATAACGATAACCGAATCGCCGCAATCAGAGTTGGGCGTAAACGAGGGCTTGTGTTTGCCGCGGAGAATGTTGGCAATTTGACTGGACAGACGGCCCAGAGTATTGTCACCAGCATCAATCACGACCCAGCCCTTGTTGGCGTTGGCTTTGTTGACGGACACCGTCTTGAAGCTCAGATGATCCATTGGGGAGTTGAGTAAGCGTTTGAAAATGAGATAGAACCCAGCAAGGGTTCGGGAAAAACGGACACAAAGTTACCCTTTTTCGCTTACGAAGCAAAGCCCCGGGGAGAATTATCCATCTAAAACCCTTGCACTTACCTGCTTTGGCAGTTTTGCTGATTTGGTATGAGCGGCCATTACTACCTTTAAGGCCCTCGCCAGCCCTCTTCTATGCCCGTATCCCCGGTATTACCTGCCCCTAACCCGGCCCCGAAAACCTCGCGCACGGCCCTGCTTTTGCTGTTGGCGCTGTTTGCTTTGTCCGTTATTCTGGCCTGCACCACGGCTACTACCTACGATACCGGCGACAGTATCAACCACTACCTCTACAGCCGCTACGCGTTTGAGCATCCCGGTAATTTTTTGGAGTCGTGGGCCAAGCCGCTGTTTGTGCTGCTGACGGCTGGGCCCGCCCAGCTGGGCTTTCTGGGCATCAAGCTTTTCAACTGTGGGGTGGTAGCCCTGGCGGCCTGGCTGGCTTACCGGGTGGCCGAGCGGCTGCGGTTGCCCTGGCCCTGGCTGGCGCTGCTTTTCACCTACGCCGCCCCCGACTACTTCCGCATCCAGTTTTCGGGTCTCACCGAGCCGCTGTTCAGCCTTATTCTGGTGGCAGGCGTGTGGCTGGCTCTGCGTGACCGGGCTGGCTGGTCGGCGCTGGTCATGTCGTTTCTGCCCTTTGTGCGCTCCGAGGGCTTTTTGTTGCTGGGCGTGTGGGCGGTGTACCTACTCGTGAGCCGGCAGTGGCGGCACCTGCCCGCGCTGCTGGTGGGCTACGTGGTATATAGCGTGGTAGGCCTACTGGTGTACCACGATTTTCTGTGGGTGTTTACTCATAATGCCTACCCGTACCGAGCTGCGCAATACGGCCACGGCACACTAAGTCACTACTTCATTCAGCTGCCCGGCGTTATTGGCTTGGTACTGTTCGTCATGTTCTGGCTGGGCGGCATCCGGGCCCTGCTACTGTGGCTGCGGCCCCAGCTACGCCAGCAGCCGACGCTCTTCTGGGCCGAGCTGCTGCTGATTTATGGCAGTGTGGTGGTGTACTGCGGCGCCCACGCGCTTTTCTGGTGGCAAGGCATTTTCGCCTCCTTCGGCATGGTGCGGGTGCTCAACGCCATGGTGCCACTCATGGCCATTATTGCTCTTAATGGCCTGCTGAGTATCACGCAGCTGTTTAAAAACGCCGTGGTGCAGCAGCGGGTGCGGCTTGGCGTTACGGCGGCGGTGGTGCTGTTCCTCTTCACTGGGGCCCGCACGGCCTTTCGCTGGCAGCGCGACTTTGCCCAGGCCGCCGAAATTCAGCTGGCCGACGAAGCCGGAATTTGGTTGGCGCAAACGCATCCGCAGCAAAAGCCTCTCATCGTGCTGGAGCACCCCTACTTGGCCATTGCCCTGCGCGTCGACCCGTTTGATGTGCGGCAGCGGCGCGACATGGGGTTTCTGCACCCCCAGGGACCCAAAGCAGACGTGCCGGCCGGTACGCTGGTGTTCTGGGACGACTGGTTTTCGGTAACCGAAGCCGGAATACCGCTAAAGCGCCTGCAGCAGGATGCCCGCTACCGGCTGCGCTGGCAGGGCGCTAAGCCGCGCAACCTATCCCGTCCCGATGCCGACTCCTGCCGTCTATTAGTGTTCGAGCGGCTCTAGGCGGCTGCTTTAGCTGTACTGCCGTAGCGTGTCGACCAGCACCCGGAAGTCTTTCGGATAGGGGGCTTCCACGGTTACTTCCTCCCCATTGAGGCGGGTGAAAATGAGCTTGGCCGCGTGCAGGGCGAAACGCTTGATGAATGGCTGCTCTTCCTCACCTTCCTTCATGTTGAACTTCTTCTTCAGCGTGGAAAGGTAAAACTCCTCGCCGCCGTACACTACGTCGCCCACAATAGGAGCCTGCAGATACATCAGGTGCAGCCGAATCTGGTGCATGCGGCCGGTGATGGGCACGCACTGCACCAGGGTGTGGCGGGCAAACTGCTCCAGAGTGGTGAAGTAGGTTTCGGCGGCTTTGCCTTTGTAAGCCAGCCGTGCCTTGCCTTTAGTAGTAGTTTCGATGCTGCGGTCGACCAGCTTGTTGTCGAACTGCTGCACGCCCCAGGCCACGGCGTGGTAGAGCTTTTTCACCTCACGGTTCTCAAACTGCATCGAGAGGTGGCGGTAGGCTTCCGGGTTTTTGGCCAACGCCAAAGCGCCCGACGTTTCTTTGTCGAGGCGGTGGCAGGCCTGCATGTCGGCGCTGTATTCGCGGGCCATGCGCAGGATGTTGGGCGCGCCGCCTACTCGCTCGTCAAGCGTGGCCAGAAACGGCGGTTTGTTGATGACCACGAAGTCGTCGTCCTCAAACAGAATCAGGTCTTTAAAATCTAAGTGCTTCTTCATAGCGGGCCGCAAAGGTACGCCGAAGTCTTGGGAAGCTCAGGCCTCGGGCGCACTTACTTCCGGAGCCTCTTTGGCCGGCCGGGGCTTGGGCAGCTTGAATTCCAGCGTTGTGCCTACGCCAACCTCACTCCGCACTCGAATGACCGACTTGTGGGCCTCCACGATGTGCTTGCTGATGGCTAGCCCCAACCCCGAGCCGCCCGAGTCGCGGGAGCGGCTCTTATCAATGCGGTAAAACCGCTCGAAAATGCGGTTCTGGTGCTGTTTCGGAATGCCGGCCCCATCGTCGCGCACGGCCACACGCACCACTTTCTGGGCTTCGACCAGGCTTACCACCACGTGCCCGCCTTCCTTGCCGTATTTGATGGCGTTATCAATCAGGTTGATAAGTACCTGCCGGATCCGGTTACGGTCGGCCACCACCAGAAGGGGCTCCGTGTGTAGCGTGGGCGGGAAAAGCTGTAGCACTACGTGGCGCTGGGCGGCCTTTTGCTCCAGCTGCTCAAAGATTTCCCGCACCAGCTCGGCTAGGTTGAAGCGCTGCTTGCGCATCCGGACCACGCCTTTTTCCAGCTGCGAAATAGTTACCAGATCCTGCACCAGCGCATCGAGCGTATCGAGGCTAGTAGCGGCCTTGGTCAGGAATTTCTGGCGTAGAAAATCGTCGTCCATGTCGCCATCCAGCACGGTGTGCAGAAAGCCCTGGGCAGCGAAAATCGGCGTCTTGAGCTCGTGCGATACGTCGGCCAGAAACTCGCGCCGCAGGGCTTGCAGGCGTTTCAGTTCCTCAATTTCGCGCTCTTTGCGCTCGGCCATATCCAGAATTTCGTCGCGCATGCGCTTCAGCGGCTCGGGCCGAAACAGAAACTTGTTCGACAGCCGCCGGAACTCCTTGCGCTTGATGTTTTCCAGCCCAGCGTAGATGTTGTTGATTTCCCGGAACAGCAGGGCCTCAAACGACAGATACACCAGTAGAAAGCACGCCGCCACCGTAATGCCCATTGCCAGCGCCGCCTGCTGAAAATCCAGCGTGGGCGCCACCCAGGCAAAAGTGCTCAGCACCCCACCAACCAGCAGGGCAATAAGAATGGCAATGGTGCGGGACGAGAGGTTCACGCGCGGAATAATGGAAGCAGGTGATAAAAATACGACTGTCACCCCAGGAAAGGAAGGATGACAGTCGCGGAACTGGCAAGACGCCCAGGAAAAAGCCTAGTCGGCGTTGAACTTGTAGCCGACGCCCTTAATGGTCTGAATATGATGGTCGCCGACTTTCTCGCGCACTTTCCGCACGTGCACGTCCACGGTGCGAGCCAGCACGAATACGTCGTTGCCCCAGATGTTCTGCAGCAGCTCTTCGCGCCCGAATACTTTGTGGGGTGAGGCGGCCAGGAACGCCAGCAGCTCAAATTCTTTCTTGGGCAACGAAATCTTACGGCCTTCCTGGAACACGGCAAAGCCCGTCCGGTCGATGGTCAGCCCGTTGATTTCAATGGTTTCCGACACGGCCGATGTTTCATGGTCGCGGCGCACGTAGGCGGCCAGGCGGCTCATCAGGGCCCGGGGCTTGATGGGCTTGGCAATGAAGTCGTCGGCGCCGGCATCGAAGGCGGCTACTTCCGAAAACTCCTCGGCCCGGGCCGTCAGAAAGATGATGTACGTTTCCTTGAAACGGGCCATAGCCCGCAACTGTCGGCAGGTATCGATACCGTCGAGGTGGGGCATCATCACGTCGAGCAGAATAATGTCGGGGCCAAACTGCGGAGCTACTTCCAGGGCTTTACGGCCGTCGGGGGCGCTGGCCACGATGTAGCCTTCTTTGCGCAGATTATATTCAAGCAGTTCCACGATGTCCGGGTCATCATCAACTACCAGAATCTTGTAGGCGTTGGAGGAAGGAGTAGGGTGCACGGGTCGTGGGGTTTGGGGGTAAAAGAAAATGCGCGAGGACAAAAATACTTCCTGCCGGATGGTAGCGCGTGTTACCTTTTTGTGACGCGACCCGGCTGGCACCGGCTGTTCCCGCAGGTTCTGCACTGGCCGGGCCGGCGGTGGCGGGCAGTGCCGGTTCGGGACGAGGCTTTGCAAAATAGGCCTGGCGCTCTTTTTCGGCAAGGTATCAGTCAGCGGCATGGCGTTGGGCTTTATGAAGAGGATGAGGCAGTAAACTCAGCAAGAGCAGCAAAGGGCATAAAAAAAGCGACCCTTTCGGAGTCGCTTTTAGAAACGGAATCAATTCTTAGCCACCAGGTTCAACCGGTTTCGCAGGCCTTGGTATTTGTACATATCGACTTTGACGGAGCCGACAAACATTTCAGCCTGAAACAGAACCGGGATTTTATTCCGGTCGTCGGAGAGGTACACCGATATGGCATTCTCACCCTTGAATAGCTTGTTTTCTGGCATTTTCGGGACGAGGCGGATGGCGCGGATAACGCCGGCCTTGGTTTCGACCGTTTCCTTGCCCTTGTAGGTTACGTCCATATTGAAAACCTCATCGTCGAAGAAGCCCTGCACCCGGATAACCTCGCCGACTTTGCGGTTGTCGTAGTTCAGGGTCCGCAGAAAGTAGAAGCCGCTGACGATGTCCTGAATGTTGTCGGGCGTTTTGAAGTTACCTTTCTTGACCGGGTCCTGCTTGCGGTGAGTTTCTACCTGCACCACGTTTTTGTGGTGGTCGAAGTCCATGGTTTCCTTTTTGCGGTAGCTGTTCTCCTCAACGCTGAGGAAGAAACGCTGGGGCAGAATACTGGTCGTGTCGATGTAGGAGCGCCAGGTGTCGCGGATGCGCAGAAAGAAGTCGAAGGAGCCGGTAGTCTTGCCCGTAACGGTGGCCTTGTAGCAGGGCCGGTCGTTCACCTTGTGAATCTCATCGGACAGCTCCACGGTAGCCTCGGCGGCGTTGATGAGCCCGTAATGCACCTTATAGCGCAGCACCTCACCTTTGGCAAAGCTATGATTGGGAATGGCGCGCTCGGTTTTGGCCGAGTCGAACGACCATAAAACAGCGCAAAAGGCAAGAAGCAGCGGGGAAAACAGAAGCCAGCGACGGTTCATGGAAAACGGCAAAATGGTTTTAGCCGGTGCTTATTCAAACGGGATGCCAGCAAAGATACCAGTAACCGTATAAACTCGCATCGTACTTGGGCAAAAGGAACGAAAATGCAACGGCTGGGTTCCATTGCGCTTTTTCGGGCAAGGAAGATACGTACAAAAAAAGCCTCCCGGCTTGCGCGGGGAGGCTTTTTCGTTAAACCGGAAAGATTACTCGTTGTCGTCTTCGTCGGCAATCGACTCGTCGGTCGGAATGGCGGCCAGAGCTACTTCGGGCTCTCCTTTCACCATGTCGCGAATCTGCTTCTCGATTTTGTCGGCCAGCTCAGGGTTGTCGAGCAGGATGGTTTTAACACCTTCGCGGCCCTGACCCAGGCGGTTGCCGTCGTACGAGAACCACGAGCCCGATTTGGCAATGATGCCCATATCAACGCCCAGGTCCAGGATTTCGCCCACTTTGCTGATGCCTTCACCGTAGATGATGTCGAACTCGACCACTTTGAACGGTGGGGCTACTTTGTTTTTCACCACCTTCACCTTGGTGCGGTTGCCTGTCACGTTGTCCTTGTCTTCCTTGATCTGGCCAATCCGACGAATGTCGAGACGAACCGAAGCATAGAATTTCAGGGCGTTACCACCGGTCGTGGTTTCGGGGTTACCGAACATCACACCGATTTTTTCACGCAACTGGTTGATGAAGATGCAGCAGCAGCCGGTCTTGTTGATGGTACCAGTGAGCTTCCGCAAGGCTTGGCTCATCAGGCGGGCCTGCAGACCCATCTTAGAGTCGCCCATGTCGCCTTCCAACTCGCCTTTCGGCACCAGGGCGGCCACGGAGTCAATAACGATGATGTCGATGGCACCCGAGGAAATCAGGTGGTCGGCTATTTCCAGAGCCTGCTCGCCGTTGTCGGGCTGGGCAATGAGCAGGTTGGTGGTGTCGATACCCAGCTTTTCAGCGTAGCTTTTATCAAAGGCGTGCTCAGCGTCGATAAACGCGGCAATACCGCCCTTCTTTTGGGCCTCGGCAATGCAGTGCATCGTCAGGGTCGTTTTACCGCTCGATTCAGGACCGTAGATTTCTACGACCCGGCCGCGGGGCAGACCGCCAATACCGAGGGCAATATCGAGGCCCAGCGAACCGGTGCTAATAGCCGGAATGTCGACTACTTTATTGTCGCTCAGCTTCATGACGGTGCCTTTGCCATAAGCCTTATCGAGCTTATCCATCGTGAGCTGAAGGGCCTTGAGCTTCTCGGCCTGAGGGTTTGCGGCAGTTTTCTCGGCTTTGTCTGTGGTAGCAGCCATTAGAGGAGGGTTGGGGATAAAAAATGCTTAGGTTTGGTGAATATAGGCGATTTTAGCCGCCTAACCTACCATTAAATGGCCTTTTACGCAGGGCGCGGAAGGCTGTTTCTGGTCGGCAATGGGTAACAGAGCCCGGCTATATTTCGTGCCCACAATGCTAAAAAAATTTGCTGAATTTCGGGTCATCCAAAGATGCTAAAATTTTTGTCAAAGCTAGTGCCTGATTGCCAGCTAAAACCAAGTTTACTGGCCGGTGTAAGTCTGGTGCTGCTCCTGCTGGCCGGGCCCCAAAGCCGGGCCCAGCTCAACAACCGGGCGTTCTACCGGCCCATTGCGCTGCAGCCCGAATACGACCAACAGCTCCGTCTGCAGGTCAGCGCGCTGCTCTTTAATAAAGACAACGAGTATTTCAACAAGATTGACGAGGGCCGTACGTATTATGGCACGCAGCTGGCCACGCGGCTGGTATACTTTCCCAGCCCCAAATTTCGGCTGGAGGCGGGCGTGTTTTTGCTGAAAGACTATGGCACCGAGAAGCTGCGGCAGGTGCGGCCCTTGTTTACGGCCATTTACCAGCACGGGCCGCACCGGCTGCTGCTGGGCAATATTCAGGGCAACGTGCAGCACGGCTACATCGAGCCATTGTTCGATTTCGAGCGGGTGTTTACCGCGCCGCTGGAGGAAGGCTCGCAGTACCAGTTTACGACGCGCCGGCTTAAGCTCGATGCCTGGGTAGACTGGCAGCGGCAGCAGTACCGCTTCAGCAATTTTCAGGAGGAAGTGGCCGGTGGCCTAGCGGCGGAAGCTACGGTGCTGGAAGACTCACTGGGCTGGCGCGTGGGTATTCCGTTTCAGTTTACGGGCAAGCACATCGGTGGGCAGATTGATACGGTAGATGAGCCGCTGCAAACCTATTTCAACCTGGCCAGTGGGGTGCGGGTACGCAAAAAGCTGGCTTCTGAGCTGTTTCAGGCGGTCTACTTCGAGGGTTACGTTACCCAGTTCATCGATTACTCCTTTACCCGGAAGCTGGCTTTCGACAAAGGCTATGGCCTCTACCTGAACGCGGGAGTAGATACCAAACTGTCGAATCTGCAGCTGGCGTACTGGAAAGGCAACGGCTTCTTCTCGCCGATGGGTGGGCGGCTGTACCGCTCCATTTCCACCACCGTGAGTGACCCGGGCTACATTGAGCGGCACCGGGAGCTGCTGATTCTACGAATGCTAAAGGACTACCAGTTGGCCGACAACCTGGTGCTGAGTACGCGCTTTGAGCCGCTCTACGACCTAGGCAACAAGTCCATCGACTTCTCCTTTGCGCTGTATCTGAACTTCAACCAGGAATTTTTGCTGACTACGCTCCGGCGCAAGCAGTAGCCGCGCTTTATTCGGGGCGAAGCAAGGTGTAATAGTAGATTTCTGGCTGGCTACTGCGCAGGGGCCACAGGCGCGGGCGCACGGGCAGGCGCCGGAAACCGGCCCGCTCGGCCACGGCGCAGCTACGCGGGTTGGTAGCATAGCACCGGATATCGAGCCGGGCCGCGCTGATGGGAGCGTCGAACCCAAAAAGAATAGCGGCTGCCAGAGCTTCCTGAGCGTAGCCCTGGCCTTCGGCTGCTTCGGCGAGGTAGTAGCCGATTTCGGCCGTCACGATGCGGCCCCAGCTGGGCTTGAGGCTGATGTCGCCGAGGTATTCGCCACTGAGTGTGTGCCAGATGCCGAAGACAAATAGCCGCCGCGTGTGCCAGTCCTGCGAGTAGCCAGCCAGTACCTGGGTGGCGTCTTCTAGCGTGCCGACGGCCGCTACCCGGGATGGAAAAGCAGCCAGCAGCCGCTCCCGGTTCTGGTCGAGCACCGTAAAGAAGGCCGCCGCGTCGGTATCGGGGGCATACGACTTCAGCGTGAGGCGGCTGGTGAGCAGCGGCTGCTGGGAAGGCACTTGTGGTAGCTCAGCAATACTCATAAACACACCAGGATACAATCACAACACCTGTGGCTACACGCAGGCCCGGCCAGAAGGTTGGACAAAATCGGAAGGAGAGTCATAAGCCGGGGCAACAGGCACGGCTGCGCTTCGGTGTGGAAACCCGGCTAAACGAAAAAGCCATCCGCGCGGGCAGATGGCTTTTCCTGGTTGGGTAGCGCAGAGCCTGATACTTACTTTTTCAGGACTACGGCAGTGCTTAGGTGGGGGTGCTGATATTGTACGGGGCTGCCTAGGGCCTGCTGAATGCGCATCACGTTCACCAGGCGGGCCGTTTCATTGAAGTACTCCAGGCGGCGAATCAGCATCTCTTTCACCAGCACCCGGCCTTCGGGCGTACGCATGGAAGTGCGCTTGTCTTCCAGCAGGCGGCGCATGATGGCGCCGGTTTCGGCCTGCTGCCGCACGTACTGCTCCTCAAACTCGGCCAGCCGGGCCAGGCCCTCGGTGCTGAGGCGGTACTGCGCCCCGCCTTCGTTCAGTACTTCGCACAGAATATAGACTTCCAGCGGCAATGAAATTTCCAGGGGCGTCGTGCGCAAATCAAGGCCGGCCCGCAGCGCGTCGAGGATGATTTCGATGTTGCGCTCAAATTGCTGATAGTAGCCGAGAACTTCCACAGGGAAAAGGGTTGATTGGTGATTGTGATTAGGGAGTTGTCAGTTACTTGTTGATTAGCTAACAACAAGCAACTAACAGCTGACATCTCTACAGTAATTCCTTGACGATCTGGTCGATGCTGATGCCTTCGGCCTCGGCCTTGAAGTTGCGTACCAGACGGTGCCGCAAAATAGGCAGGGCAATGGCTTTTACGTCCTCAATATCGGGCGAGTACTTGCCGTTGAGCAACGCGTTGCACTTGGCTCCTACGATAAGGTGCTGCGAAGCCCGCGGCCCGGCACCCCATTCCAGCAGCTGACTCACGCGGGCGGCGGCCCGGTCAGTGTTGGGGCGGGTTTTGTGCACGAGGCTCACGGCATATTCCACCACGTTGTCGGCCACCGGTACGCGGCGCACCAAGTGCTGGAAGGCCTGAATATCGTCGGAATGCAGAATCTTGTTCACGCTCGGCTTGGTGTCGGACGTGGTGTTCTTCACGATTTGCAGTTCGGCCTCGTAGCTGGGGTAGCCCAGCTCAATGTTGAACATAAACCGGTCGAGCTGGGCTTCGGGCAGCGGGTAGGTGCCTTCCTGCTCAATCGGGTTCTGGGTAGCCAATACGAAAAACGGCCGCTCCAGGGGATAACGCTTACCGGCCACCGTTACCGAGTATTCCTGCATGCTTTCGAGCAGGGCAGCCTGGGTTTTGGGCGGCGTCCGGTTGATTTCGTCGGCCAGGACGATGTTGGCAAACACGGGGCCTTTCACAAACTGGAAGTCGCGCTGCTGGTTCATCGTTTCCGAGCCCACAATATCCGAGGGCATCAGGTCCGGGGTGAACTGAATCCGGTTAAACGAGAGGTCGAGCGAGTCGGCAATGGTTTGGATCAGCAGGGTTTTAGCCAGTCCGGGCACGCCTACCAGCAGGCAGTGGCCCTGGGAAAAAACCGCCGTGAGCACCAGCCGGACCACCTCATCCTGGCCAATAATAACTTTGCCGATTTCCTGGCGCAGCGTACGGTAGGAGGCTGCCAAAGCATCGGCGGCTTCTTTATCAGAAGAGAAGGTGCGCATGAAACAGTGAAGTTGTGAGATAGTGAAATGGTGAGTTGGAAAGGGCGAAACAGTGGTTTTTGTCCGGCCAGCGCAGCCTTGCGCAACCGGAACATCAACTCACTATTTCACCACTTCACAATTTCACTACTTAGTTAACCGCGTCCAGCAGCTTGCAGTCGGCATACTGCGGGTCGGCTTCGAGGTATACGGAGCCGCGGTTTTTAAGAAACCACTCATCCAGCGCCTTGTTTTTCTTCTCGTTGAGGGCTGCCTGAGCAATTTTCTGGTAGTCGTCCTTCAGGTTGGCCTGGTGGGGCGGTGTATTCGACTTCAGCCAGATGATACGCATGGCGTCCTTGCCGTCGTCGGTGCGGTAGGGCAGGGGTGGCGTAATGCTGCCCACCTTCATAGTATCGATAGTAAAGAAAATAGCAGGGTCGAGCTTGTCCAGGGGCAGGTAGCTGCCGCCATCCTGGCGGTTGGCCAGCAAGCCACCGTTGCCGCTGCTGGTTTTGTCGTCGGAGTTGTCTTTGGCGGCTTTCGCAAACGTGATGCTGTCGGCCAGAATGCGGCGGCGCAGCTTGGTGAGCTGATTGGCGGCCTCATTTACGTCGCTGCCGCCAGTAGCGGGCTTGAGCAGAATGTGGCGGGTGCTGTAGCTGTCCCCTTTGCGCTCGATGAGCTGAATAAGATGAAAGCCGAATTGCGACTCCACGATGGGCGACATCTGACCGGGCTCCAGCTTCAGAGCGGCTGCTTCGTACTGCGGCACCAACTCTTTGCGTTTGAAAAAGCCCAGGTAGCCGCCCTGCGCCCCCGAGCCGGGGTCTTCAGAATACTGCTTAGCCAGCGTTTCGAAGCTTTCCCCGGCCTGAATGCGGGCCCGGATGTCGTTGAGCTTGGCAATGGTTTCCTCCTTGGCTTTGGGGTTCACCTGGGCCAGCTTGATGATCTGGCCTACTTCCACCTCCGTGGAGAAGTAAGGCAGGCTGTCTTTGGGAATGCGGCTGAAATACTGGCGTACCTCGCGCGGCGTCACAGCGACTTTACCGGCAATGGTTTCCTGCATTTTCTGCTGAATCAGCTGCTCTTTCACTTGCGGCCGCAGGTCGTCCTTGAGCTGCTTGATGGGCTTGTTGTAGTATTCTTCCAACTTTTTCTCCGAACCGATCTGCTGCACGAAATAGGCCATACGGCGGTCCAGCTCATTTTTAACCTGGCTGTCTTCCACCACCACCGAGTCGGTTTCGGCCTTGGCCAGCATCAGCTTGTTGAGCACAATACTCTGCAGAATCTTGCAGCGCAGATCGGGCGGCAGCGGCTTGCCCTGGGCCTGGGCTACCTGCTGGGCGTAGGCAATTTCCAGGTCGGAGCGCAGCACAATCTGGTTGTCTACTTTCACGATGATGGCATCGGCAATCTGGCGGCCCACGGGGCGGCCAATGCCCAGCTGGGCAGACGCAGTGGTAGCAGTGCCAGCCAGCAAACCCATGCCAAGCAGGGCCACGCGGGCCGACGAACGAAGGAATTGAATCATGGAATCGAAAAGAGTAATGCCCACGGACGGCACGGAAACGCACTTGCCGGAGCCAGCCGACTTCTGAAACGCAGAAAGTCGCCCGTAAATTTCAACATAAATCCTTTCTCCGGCAAAAACAACGGTTTTCGGCTGCGCCCGAGTCCGTAGCCTAGAGAGTCGGGCAGGAGCAGCTACGTTGCATAGGGCCTGCTACAAAAAAGAAGCCTCGGGCTGGACCGAGGCTTCTTGGAAGAGGAAACCGGAAATTCCGGGGCCTTATTTAGTTACTAGCTTGTCGACTTCGCTCTGGTTGAGCTTCACCGGGTACTGCTCGCGCAGCTGCGAAATCCACTGCTTCTCCAGGAAGTTCTGGTAGTCGGAAGTGGCCTGGCCGCGGGCTTCGGCCAGCGTTTTGGGGCCGGCAGGCAGCACTTTGTTGATGGTTACGGCGTAGTAGCGGCCATCTTTCGTAACGGTGTAGGTACCGGGGCCTTTATCCAGCAGCTCGTCTACTACTTTGTTGTCGCCCTTCTGGAAGCTGCGCTGTTGCACTTGCACGGCCAGTGGGTTTTGCTCGTTCAGGCTTTCCTCCAGCGCGGCAGTGCTGGTGCTGGTAAGGCTCAACACGGCAGCGCCGTCGACAGTGGCCGTTTTAGTGGTTTTTGTGATGATACGCTGAGCCGAAGCGCCTTTGGTGACCAGGTACGACTTCACGTTGGCAACCCGGGGCGCTACCAGACTGGCAGCTTCACCGCGCTTGGGGCGGCCCGTAACAGTCAGCGTCAGGGTCGTATCCGACTGCATACGGCTGGCCAGCCGGTCGAGGTCGGCCCAGGCACCTTTCAGGATGTTGGGCCGGCCGGGCATGAAAGCAACGGTCTGGGGAACTACGCGCTTCACGTTATAGCGTCCGGCTTTCAGCTGGGTCTGCGCCTGGGTCAGGAGCTGGGGCGTAGCGGCGCTGATAACCGTACCCTGCACCCGCGTATCCCACTGGTACTTGCTTTGGTTGTCGGCAAAGTACTTCTGTAGGCCCACCGTGTCCTCAATGGCTTTGCTCCACACCTTCTCGTCCATGAGCTGGAACAAGAGAATACCGTCGCGATACTCTTTCACGAGCATGCGGTAGTCTTCGTACTTGGTTTCGAGGTTGGTCTTTTCAAATTCGGTCAGGCTCTGGTCCACGTACTGGTCGTAGAGCTGCTGCATGCTGAATTTGGGGTCGGCTCCGGCCTTGGCGCGCTGGTTCTGCTGCACGTAGGTCAGGAAATCTTTCACCAAATACGGCTTGCCCTTAATGGTAAAGAGCGTGGCATTACCGTCCGGGGTTTTGCTGGCCTTCATGGCCGCGGCCGGCGCGGTGTACTTGAAACGGCCGTTTACCAGGGCCGTGTCGGCTTTGGTGAAGGTGTAGTCTTTACCGGCTTTATTTTCCGTGAACTGGTTTTCGGTACGAATCCGCTTCAGGAAGGCGGCTTTGTTCAGCTCCGAGCGAGAATCTTTGGAAACTTTGCTTTTCAGCGAGGCCTCCATATCCTCAAACTTGGGCACCGACTGCTTTTCAATCAGGCGGACGATGTGCCAGCCGTAGGGCGTCTGCACGGGTGCCGACAGGTCGCCGGGCTTCTGTAGCTTGAAGGCAGCTTCCTCGAAGGAGGGAATCATGCGGCCGGTGCCGAAGGGCGGCAATTCACCACCGTTGGCGGCCGAGCCGGCATCCTCCGAGAACTGGGCTACCAGCTTGTCCCAGGCTTCGTTGCGCTGGAGGCGGCTATACAGCTCGTCAATCTTTTTCTTGGCCGTTACCGAGTCGGCCTTGGGCATGCCCGGCGTAGCCCGAATCATGAGGTGAGCCACCTTGATTTCGCCCTGTGCCGTGCGTACGTCATTCACCTTGATGATGTGGTAGCCAAAGCGGGTGCGCACCGGCTGCGACACCTCGCCTACCTTGGTGCGGTACGCGGCCGACTCGAACGGATACACCATCTGCATAGCCGTGAAGTAGCCCAGCTTGCCGCCATTGTCGCGGGCCGAAGGGTCTTCGGAGGTTTCGGCGGCTACTTTATTGAAGTCCTCGCCACCCGTTACGCGCTGGCGCAGCGCCATTATCTTGTTGTATGTGGCCAGCGTATCGGCCGGTGAGGCGTCAGGGGCTAGGCGCAGCAGGATGTGAGAAGCGCTTATTTCCTTACTCATTCGGTCATAGGCTTCCCGCACCAGCTGGTCGGTCACGCTCTTCTCGGTGAGGTAGGGCTGGGCCAACTGCTGCTTGTAGCCCTCCAGCTCCCGCTTAAAGGCTTGGGTGGTGTCGAGGCCGCGCTTCTCGGCTTCCAGCACCTTCAGCTTGAAGTTGGTGTACAGGTCCAGGTATTCCTGCACGCTGGGGCGGGTGCCAAACTCGGGCGCGGAGCCGTTGTTTTTGCGGTACACGTAGGCAAACTCCCCGGCGGGCACCTCGTAGGTGCCCAGCGTCTCAATAACGGGCTGTTTGGCAGTGGTAGTCGGTTTGGTGGTCTGGCAGCCAGCGGCCAGCAGTGCAGCGGCCAGCGGGCCGGCGTACAAAATGCGTTTGTGCATACAAAAAATAAGATACTACAAAGCGTACAGCCATCGAAACGAGTTAGGACGGAAGGCTGACTGATGCAATTTTACGCATTTTTTTTGGCTGCCGCGCCTCGCCAACTTATAAGTGTTAGGCATAAAAAAAGCACTTCGGGGGCGAAGTGCTTTTTCAGTGGCTTTTCGGTTCAGGCAATGTGCTTGTAGAGGCGGCAGACGTTGTGGGTGCCAGTAGTCGTAAACTCGACCCGGTCCATGATACGGTTTACCAGGGCCATGCCCACACCGCCTTTTTTACCGGTGCGAATGTGCTCTTGTAGGTCAGGCTCCTTATAGAGGGAAGGTTGGTAAGAAGAGTTGCTGTCGTCTTCGATTTCGATTTCGAACACCTGCTTTTCCACGCCAACCCGCACATTCAGAAACTGCGATTCGTCTTCGTGGTTGGCGTGAATGATAAGGTTGGCTACTACCTCATCAACGGCCAGAATAATCTGGTTGAGGTGCAGATCCGACAGGCTGTAAGCAGCCAGGTAGGTGCTTACAAAATCGCGCACCACTTTGAGGTTGTGGCGGTTGCAACTGATGCGGATTGCGTTTTTCATTCCCTCCGGTGCCTTCTGTAGTGCTTAAATAGCGGTGGCTTCGGCCTCCGAAGGCACGATGGTCATCAAGGCATCCAGACCCAGAATCTCGAATACGTTGTGCACTTTTTCCTGCATGTTGAAGAATACCAGCTTTACGCCCGCATCCTGAAAACGCTGCAAATGGGAAATGAAAACTCCCAGGCCGGCCGAGGAAATATAGTTGAGCCGCTGGCAGTCAATCAGTACCTTTTTATAGTCAAGCACTTCCGGCTTGGTAAGCTCCGTGTCGAGCAAAACGGACGAGCTGGCGTCCAGTTCACCGTCGAGGCTGAGCGTGAGGGTATTTTCGGTGGTTTGTTGCGCTATTTTCATGCCTCCTCTGTACGTTAGATTGTTGCTTCTGGTTGAGCTGCTTTGAATTTGATGACTAGCAGCGTCTGGTCGTCGTGCATAGGCTGGCCCTTGCTGAACTCGTTGAGGTCGTCTAGGATGCGCTGCTTGATTTCGTCGGCATCGAGATAATACGTGTGCTCCAGCATCTGCAGCAGCCGGTCTTCACCGTATTCTTCCTGGCCCGCCCCCCGCGCCTCCACGATGCCGTCGGTGTAAATCACCATCACGTCGCCGGGATTGTAGTCGTAGAACTGGTTTTTGATGTGCTTCTCGTAGCTGTCGTTGCGGATGATGCCCAGGCCCATACCGGCGGTGTGGAAGTACGAAACCTCCTCCTTGATGGAATGATAGTAGAGCGTGTGGCAGTGGCCGGCGCGGGCAAATACGAAGCCGCCGTGCTCGTAGTCGATGATATAGAGGGCGGCAGTAATGAAGGACGACTTTTCCAGGCAGTGGGTGAGGGCGCGGTTGGCCATCGACATAAACTTGCTGGGCACCGGAAACTTCTCCCGGTCATCCTTGGCCAAGGGGTTTTCCTGCATCAATGCGTGGAAAATGCCTTTCATCTGGGCCATGTGGAAGGCCGCCGTGATGCCCTTGCCCGATACGTCGCCGATGAGGATGGCGAGGCGCTTGCCGGGCAAGTGCAGGAAGTCGTAGAAGTCGCCGCCTACTTCCTTGGCCGCCAGCGCGTGGGAGCTGATTTCAAACCAGTTGTCGATGGGCAGGTCCTTGGGAATGAGGCTGTCCTGCACCGAGGAGGCAATTTTGAGCTCTTCCTTCACCCGCTCGTTCTGGATGGATGCGGCCACCAGCTGCAGGTTTTCGATGCTGAGCACCGTCTGGCTGGTGAAGGTTTGCAGAATGCCCAGGTTTTCGCGGTCGAAGCTCTGGCGCTGCTCCTTGAGCATATACAAGGAGCCGTATTGGCGCTTGGCCGAGCGCATGGGCATTACAATGAGCGAACCGTAGGAAAGCTCCAGGTTGCGGAAGCCGTTGCTGTTCGGCAGGTCGTTGTTGAGGTACTCAATCTGGCCTAGGTTGTAGTCGGCCAACAGGGTCCGGATGGCCTGCACGTTCTCTTCACTGACGTTAAACAGCTGCCCCGTGTGCACCTCACCATCGGTTTCCACGTCGAGCCAAGCCGCGTCGGCTTCCACCGTCTGGATGGCGGCCTCGAAGAGCATCTGGTACACTTCATGCTCATTCTGGCCCTTCTGAATCAACTGGGTCAGGCGCTGCAAACTCAGGATTTCCTCACGCTTCTGCTCAAAGACCCCTGCCGTTGGCAGGTTGAAGAAGGTAACCAGCAGGCCGGCCAAGGAATAGAAGCCGGCAAAGAACACGGTGAGCAGCAAAAACGCGTGCTGGGGCTCGGGGGCTACCAGCTTGGGGTCTTTGGCGATGCGCAGGAAATACAGGGTAAAGATGCCCAGACACAGCAGCAAGGCTACCTGCATGAACACTACTTCCCACTTCTGCCGCCGATTCAGGTAGGCTACCCATTTCTGGTTGCCGCTCAGATACACCCCAAATACGGCCAGCCCGCCCATAATGAAATACGCAACCGGCATGGGCGGCGTCCAGGCGAAGAGGCGGAACAGGAGCGTGGTACCCAGCAGCAGCTCAAACCAGAGCCAGTCGCGGCGCAGGCGGGCCGCCGAGCGAAACAGCACCAAGGAGCGCCAGGAGTAGTTGGTGTAGGCCAGAAAAATGACGAACAGCGCCAGATTGATGGTGTAGATGCAGGCAAACAGAACCCGGTCGGCGGTGGGGTGCTCGTACTGGATGAGGCGTTCGAGCAGATGCAACCCAATGCAGACAGTGGCCAGCAGACCCGGCCCAAATACCAGCCGGCGCAGGAGCCCCACAAAGTCGGTGCCCCGGAGCGGGTCGGGGCGGCTGCGCAGATACACGAATACGCCGGCTACGAAGGCGGCCTGGGCCAGCAGCGTTACCCATTCGGGCGGTGAGCCCACGCGGGCCGCGGCCTCCGGGCTGGCTTGCAACAGGGTACTGGTAAGCAGTATCAGCCAGCTCAGCACGGTGAAGGGCAATACAATAGCTGTCAGCTTCTGTCGGACGGGCATGAATAGGAGTGAAATACGAACGGCCCGGCACCGTGTGGCGCGCTCCGTAATGTACCGGCAAGATACATTCTGATTGGTAAATCGGCCGCAAGGCTTTGCTTCGGCCAGCCTTCCCGGTACGAAAATGCAAAAAAAGAAGCCAATTGCCCAGTGGGGCAATTGGCTTCCGTATACAAAAAAATGACCCGAAAGGTTAGCGGCTGCTGTAGTTGGGCGCTTCGCGGGTAATCTGCACGTCGTGGGGGTGGCTTTCGCGCAGGCCGGCCCCGGTGATGCGCACCATGCGGGCATTCTGCAGGGCCTCAATGGTGGCCGCGCCGCAGTAGCCCATACCGGCCCGCAGGCCGCCGGCCAGCTGATACAGCACCTCGCCAGCCCCGCCCTTGAACGGCACCCGGCCCACGATGCCCTCGGGCACCAACTTCTTCACGTCGTCTTCGGCATCCTGAAAGTAGCGGTCCTTGGAGCCGTCTTCCATGGCTTCTACCGAGCCCATGCCGCGGTACGACTTGTACTTACGGCCTTCGTAGAGTGTAACCTCACCGGGAGCTTCCTCGGTACCGGCCAGCAGGGAGCCGACCATAATCGTAGACGCGCCCCCGGCCAGGGCCTTCACCGCGTCGCCCGAGAACTTCACGCCGCCGTCGGCAATGAGGGGTACGCCGGTGCCTTCGAGGCCCCGGGCCGCTTCCATCACGGCCGAGAGCTGGGGTACCCCGATACCGGCAATGATGCGGGTAGTGCAAATGGAGCCGGGGCCCACGCCTACTTTCACGGCATCGGCGCCGGCATCGGCCAGGGCGCGGGCACCTTCGGCGGTAGCCACGTTGCCGGCAATAACTTCGAGCTCGGGAAACCGGGCCTTGATGCTGCGCACGGCATCGAGCACGCCCTTGCTGTGGCCGTGGGCGGTATCCACGCTTACCACATCGACGCCGGCTTCGACGAGGGCGGCAATGCGGTCCAGCAAATCGGTGGTGACACCCACGGCGGCTCCTACACGCAGGCGGCCGAATTCATCCTTGCAGGCGTTGGGGCTGCGGCGGCGCTTCCGGATGTCGCGGTAAGTAATGAGGCCCACGAGGCGACCTTCGGTGTCGATGACGGGCAGCTTCTCTACTTTCGAGTCTTGGAGGATTTCTTCGGCGTGGGCCAGCTCGGTGCCGGCAGTAGCCGTGACGAGCTTGTCCTTGGTCATGACCTCCGACACGGGGCGCTCCATGTCCTTTTCGAAGCGCAGGTCGCGGTTGGTAAGGATGCCCTTGAGGCGGCGCTGACCGTCGACGATGGGGATGCCGCCGATTTTGTTGTCGCGCATCAGGCGCTTGGCGTCGCCGAGGGAGGCGCTTTCTTCGAGGGTAAACGGGTCGAGAATCATCCCGCTCTCCGAGCGTTTCACGCGGCGCACCAGTTCGGCCTGGGCCTTGATGCTCATGTTTTTGTGGATGATGCCGATACCGCCTTCCTGGGCCACGGCAATGGCCATTTCCGCTTCCGTGACGGTATCCATAGCGGCCGAGACGAACGGCAGCTTCAGACGGATGTTGCGGGTGAGCTGGGAGCTGGTGTCGGCGTCGCGGGGCAATACCTCCGAGTAGGCAGGTAGCAGCAGGACGTCGTCGTAGGTGAGGGCCTCGAAGGCAATTTTGGGCAGCGCGTTGGCCATGGCAATAAGATGATTAGGTACCGCTTATTGCCGGGTAAAGCTACGACGAAAAGTTGGGTAAGCGTATGTTAAGCTTTGAAGACAGGGAGAATTAGGGATGAAAGGTTGGGCTCCCCGACGGCCAGCCGGCGGCAGTTTCCTTGCGCCGACGCCTAAACCGGGTGGTCTGTCGGTGACAGATCTTCATGGTTATATACAATTCGCTGATCTGAAGCATCTGTCCTGCCGAGCCTCATTTGGATATACCCACAGTATAGGCACTCTTTACTCAGGCTCAAGGCGGCACAGCGGAGAAATACAAAATCCGTTTTCGACTTACCGTTGGGTAGGTCCACCGAAATGCGTGAACGATGTAGAGACGCAAGTATGCGTCTCTACATCGTTCACGCATGATATTACCCCGGCCGCTTCTTGGTGCCGCGGGTGGCAGGGGCTTCCAGCGGGTTGTCGGGCCAGTGGTGCTTGGGGTAGCGGCCCCGTAAGTCCTTCCGCACCTCGAAGTAGCCCGTATTCCAGAAGCTGCGCAGGTCGCGGGTGACCTGCACCGGCCGCCGCGCCGGCGACAACAGGTGCAGCGTAAGCGGCACTTTGCCATTGCCCACGGTGGGCGTATCGAGCAAGCCAAACACTTCCTGCAGGCGCACGGCCAGCACAGGTGCGGCGGGGTTGGAGTAGTCGAGGGTAATAGTCGAGCCGCTGGGCACGGGGCAATGGGCGGGAGCCAGCCGGTGCAGCTCCTGCTGCTGGGCCCAGCCGCCAGGCAGCCAGTTGAGCAGCGCTTCGCCCAGCGGTATGCGGTTGACTTCGGCCATCGTGCGTAAGCCTTCCAGGTAAGGACCCAGCCATTCGGGCAAGGCGTCGAGCAAGGTCGCATCCGACACGTCGGGCCAGTCGTTGGGGGCCAGGTGGTGGGCAAACGCCAGCCGCTCGCGCACCTGCTGGGCCTCATCCGTCCAGGGCAGGCGGGCAATGCCACCCACCTGTAGGCCTTCAAGTAGGGCCGCGGCCACGGCTTCCGGCTGGGGCTGGGTAATGGCAACTTCGGAGAGCGTAATAGCGCCCAGACGACGAATCCGGCGGGCTACTACCCGGCCGGCGGTGGCATCCCAGCGCACTTCTTCCCGGGCTTCGATGAGGGCGGCAAAGTGCTGCTCCAGCTCCTCGCGCTCCACCGGGGCCGCCAGCGCCGCCCGCACCGCGTGGGGCGGACCATCGAGGTGGGCTACGGCAAAAAAGTTGGTGCCCTGGCTGAAATGCTCGGCCGGCAGGGCGGCGCGCTGGCCCGTAATGAGGCGCACCCGCTCGGGTGTTTCGCGCTGGGCAAGGCGGTCGGGGTAGGCCAGGGCCGCCAGCAGCCCGGCGGCGTCGGCCTGCAGGGCGGTGTCGCGAATGTGGGCGCGGTTGCGGAGCACGGCTGCCGCCTCGCGCACCCGCCGCACCGCGCCGGCATCGGGCACGAGGCCGGGCAGCGGGGCGCGGCCGGTGTTCAGGGCTTCCAGGCGCAGGCGCAGGTCGGGCGGGGCGGGAGTGCCGTCGGGCAGGCGCAGAATGTCGCGCTCGGTGAGCAGAGCCGCCAGCGCGCAGGCCGTAGCCCCGTGCCCCACTTCCTTGCCCCGCACCACTAAGTGGCCCAAGCGCGGCACCAGGCCTAGGCCGGCCAGGGCGCGGCCGTGGGGCGTGGGCTGGCCTTCGGGGGTAAGCGCGCCGAGGCGCACCAGCAACTCCCGGGCCTGAGCCAGGGCGGCCGCCGGGGGCGCATCGAGCCAACGCAACGCGGCCGGGTCGTGGGTACCCCACAGGGCCAGCTCCAGGGCCAGGCCGCTAAGGTCGGCAGTGAGGATTTCGGGGGGCAGGTGGTGGGGGCGCAAGGCGTGTTCGGCTTCGGTCCAGAGGCGGTAGCAGGTGCCGGGCCCAAGGCGGCCGGCCCGGCCCCGGCGCTGGTCGGCGGCGGCCTGACTGACGGGCACCGTAGCCAGGGTAGTGAGGCCGGTGCGGGGCTCGAACTGGGGCACGCGGGCATAGCCGCCATCCACCACAATCTGCACGCCCTCGATGGTAAGGCTGGTTTCGGCAATGCTGGTGGCCAGCACTATTTTGCGGCGGCCTTTGGGAGCCGGACGCAGGGCCGCATCCTGCTGCTCGGCGGGCAATTCGCCGTGCAATACGTGGATATCGGTAGTGCTGGAAACCGCGCCGGCTAGCTTTTCTGCGGTGCGGCGCTGGTCGGCAAGGCCGGGCAGAAACACCAGTACGTCGCCTTCGTGCTTGGCCATTGCTTCGCGCACCAGAGCCGGGGTGAGGTCGGCCAGTCGCTCGTTGGGCCGGCTGCCGGCAGCGGCCACCCGGGCTGGGGTGAGGTAATGGGTGGAAACGGCGTGGTGCAAGCCCGCGCTGCGCACCACCGGCGCGCTGAGCCAGGTGCCAAGCCGCTCGGCTTCCAGGGTAGCACTCATAATGAGCAGGCGCAGATCGGGGCGGAGCACGGCCTGGGCGTCGAGGGCCAGCGCCAGGCCCAGATCGGCCTGCAGGCTTCGCTCGTGAAACTCATCGAACAGCACGGCCGCCACACCTTCCAGGGCCGGGTCGTCCTGCAGCATCCGGGTCAGAATCACTTCGGTGGCTACTTCGATGCGAGTCTGGGCCGAGACGCGGCTTTCGAGCCGGACGCGGTAGCCCACGGTTTGGCCCACCGGCTCGCCCAGGATGCTGGCCATGCGGGCGGCGGCGGCGCGGGCCGCCAGCCGCCGTGGTTCGAGCACGATGATGCGGCCGGTGGGCGGCATCCAACTGGCTTCGAGCAGGACCAACGGCACCACAGTAGTTTTGCCCGCGCCCGGCGGAGCTTGCAGCACGGCGCAGTTGGTAGCAGTCAGCGTGGCTAGCAGCTCGGGCAAAGCGGCGCAAATGGGTAGGTCGGGCAGGCGCAAGCGGTGAGATAGTGAGATGGTGAACTGGTGAGTTTGCTGTTCTGCTACTGTGGACGGCCCTCACCCTTTTACCATCTCACTATTGCACCAAAATTAGTACACGGGGACTTCCGGGTCAACGCGTACGGACCAGGCGTGGATGCCGCCGCGTAGGTTCAGCAGGTTCGTCAGGCCGTGGCGGTGCTGCAGAAAGCTCAGGGCCTGGGCCGAGCGCACACCGTGGTGGCAGATGAGCACCACGGGCCGGTCGGTGGCCAGCTCTTCCCAGCGCTTCGGGATTTCGCCCAGTGGGATGAGCAGGCTGCCCGGTAGGTGGCAGTAGTCGTATTCCATCGGCTCCCGCACATCGAGCAGCTGCAGCGGCTGGCCCTGTTGGAGACGAGTGTGCAGGTCTTCGGGAGAAATATCGGGGAGCATAGACAAAGGCAAAATTGTGGGCAAGCCGTAAAATTAGCGGGTGGGTGGTTAGCTTTGGCTCCGGCCCGGTTTCGGGGCCCGCCCTGTTCAGCCATTTCGCCGCCAACTCCTTCCTACTTTTGCTACAGTCGCTCTACGAATTCTGGACCGCCGCCGCGGGAGGCACCCCGCTGGAGTGGGTGGCCGTCATTACCGGTTTTGCCTGCGTGTGGCTGGCCGCCCGCGAGTCGCTCTGGAACTTCCCGGTGGCCATCATCAGCTGCGGCCTCTACATCGTGGTCTACTACCGCAGCCAGCTGTATTCCGACAGTATGCTGCAGGGGTTTTTCATTCTGATGAGCCTCTACGGCTGGTACGAGTGGCTCTACGGCGGAGCCCGCCACACGGCCCTGGTCGTGACGCGCACCCGGCGCTGGGAGTGGCTGGCGGTGGCCGTGGGCATAGCGGCTTTCACCGCTGGTTTCGGCTACTACCTGCAGCAGCACACCGATGCCGCCCTGCCGCACTGGGACAGTTTTACCACGGCCGGCAGCATGGCTGCGCAGTATTTGCTCACCCGCAAGCGGCTCGAAAATTGGCTGCTCTGGATTGTAGTCGATATTATTTACGTGCCCATTCTGTGGTATAAGGAGCTGTATCCGACCAGTGCTTTGTATGCCGTGTACCTGGGCTTGGCCGTGTACGGCTACTTCGAATGGCGCCGGGCTGCCCGGGCCGCCGCTCACACTACTTTAGCTGCTACTTCCTGATGCTGCGCGTTGCTCTCACCGGCCCCGAATCGACGGGTAAAACCACGCTCAGCCGCCAGCTGGCCGCCCACTACCACACCACCTGGGCCCCCGAGTACGCCCGCGAATACCTGGAAAAGCACGGCCCCGGCTATACCCTGCAGGATCTGGAAACCATTGCCCGCGGGCAGGTAGCGGCCGAAGAGGAGGCCGCCGCCCGGGCCCACCGCGTGGTGTTCTGCGACACCGATCTGCTCGTTATCAAGGTATGGGCCGAGCATGCCTTCGGCCAGTGCCCCGAGTGGGTGAAGCAGCGGATTCAGCAGCAGCACTACGACCTTATTCTGCTGCTCGACGTGGACATTCCCTGGGAAGCCGACCCGCTGCGGGAGCACCCCAACCACCGCCAGCATTTCTACTCGATTTACCACTCGGAGCTGAGCGGGCAGATGGCCAACTTCGCCGAAATCAGCGGCTCGGCCGAGGAACGACTGGAACAGGCCTGCTTTTACGTGGATGAGCTGCTGGCCGAAGCCGCCCGCCCCGCTTTGCCGTAGAACCCTGATTGCCGTATTGCTACTACCTATGAACTATTCCCTCGAAAACGACCAGTGCCGCCTTGTAGTGCAAGCCCACGGCGCAGAGCTCAGCAGCCTGGTGCGCAAGGATTTGCCAGAAACCCCGTCCCTGGAGTACATCTGGCCCGCCGACCCGGCCGTGTGGGGCCGCCACGCGCCGGTGCTGTTTCCCATCGTGGGCCGCCTGCCCGACGATACCTACCACCACCAGGGCCAGCAGTACCGGCTACCCCAGCACGGCTTTGCCCGGGACCGGGAATTCACGCTGGTGCAGCAAACAGCCGACGAGCTGACCTTCGAGCTGCGGGCCGACGAAGCCAGTCGGGCCGTGTATCCGTTCGAGTTCGTGCTGCGCATCACCTACCAGCTGCGCGGGCTGCAGCTCGCGGTGCGCTGGGACGTGCAGAACCCGGATGCCGATAATGAGCTGCTGTTCAGCATCGGGGCTCACCCGGCGTTTCGGTGCCCACTCATGCCGGATGAAAAGTTTGAGGACTACTTCTTTCACTTCGACCACCCTGTGACTTTGGCGCGCCACCTGCTGCAAGGCGGCCTGCTGACGGGTGAAACGGAGCCGGTACTGACGCAGGAAACCGAAATGCCGCTCACCTACGAGCTGTTTGCCCAGGATGCGCTGGTATTCAAAGACTTCGACTTCACCCACGTCACGCTGCGCAGCTTTGCCTCCGACCGCGCCGTGCGCCTGCGCTTCGACGGCTTTCCTTACCTGGGCCTTTGGACGAAAGAAGCCGGCGCGCCTTTCGTGTGCATCGAACCCTGGCAGGGCATTGCTGGCAGCGTGGGCGGCTCCGTGGAGCTGGCCGATAAGGAAGGTATTTTGACCCTGGCCCCCGGCAAACAGTATTCGGCCCAATACTCGATTAGTATCACCTAGCTGCCGCGCCGATGCTGCAAGAGCATGAGCCAGAAATCAGGCCCATAACGGCGGCCGAAACCTACCCGCTGCGGCACGCGGTGCTGTGGCCCAATAAGCCTTACGACTACGTGCAGGTCGAAAATGATGCGGCGGGCTACCATTTCGGCGCCTTCCGGCAGGGCCGGCTGGTAGCGGTGGTTTCGCTATTTATAGAGGGCGAAGAAGCCCGGTTCCGCAAGTTCGCTACTCATCCCAGCTACCAGCGCCAGGGCATTGGCTCCCGGTTGCTGACCCACCTGATAGCCGTAGCCCGGCAGCATGGTGCCCGTAGCCTCTGGTGCGATGCCCGCCAGGATGCTACGGCCCTGTACCACCGTTTCGGCATGAGGGCCGAAGGCCCGGTTTTCTATAAAGGCCCGATTCCCTACCAGCGGATGCGCCGGGAGTTGTAGCCCGTTTGGACCCAAAAAAGCGGCCTTTTCGCCTTCGTACTCCCGGTATCAGCCACGATTAACCGGAAGTCAAAAAGGACAAAAAGGCCGCTTTGCTTTGGCAGGGAAAAGACTCAGTAGGTAATGGTTTCCAAGGGGCGGACGGGCACGGTGGGCCGGCCGTAGTCGGGCTCCCAGTCGTTGATGGGTCGGGAAATGCCGGGTGGTAAATCCAGGTCGGGCAGGCCATCATCGAGGGGCTCCCCGCCGTCGTCGTCGCCATCGGAATAAGGTGGCTGCTGGTAGCGGTGGCGCGGGGCCACGATGAAGTAGGCCAGGATGGCAAATACCACGAGCGTGTAGATGAGACTGATCATGGCAGCAGCAGTGAAAAAGGCGACGGAAAGTAACGAGCCGGCGGGCTTTAGAAATGTAAACGGGGTGGGAGGGGTTGTTGTTTTCGGATGCCGTAATTTTTCCTGCCCTATCAACAGCTAGCCTAATATAGTTGATTGTCAGGCGAAAGTAAAGAGAGAAGGTGCCCGATTTGGAACTCCCCGCCGGGCGCTCTAGCTTTGCCCCAGTTTTAGGGGTGCCCCGCCAGCTGCTTGCTGCCGTGGGGCTGAGATCATACCCATTGAACCTGCCCGGGTAATGCCGGCGAAGGGAACAAACGATCCGCGAGCGAGAAAACCTTTTGCGCCGACCCCTGGCGTAGGGCCCGTTCCACTTTTTCTTTTTACCATTTCCTTGAAAAATTTACTGGTTTTGGGTGGTGCCCTGGTGGCTCTGCCTATGCTTGTGCCCCAGTGGGCGCGGGCCCAGGGCCCCGTGGCCGGCACCGTAACGGATGCCCGCTCGGGTACGGCCCTGCCCGGCGCTACTGTGCTGCTTGATGGTGCAGTGGTAGGCGCCACCGACGCGGCCGGTGCTTTCACGGTGCCCGTTGTGCCGACTGGCTCCCACGAGCTGCGTATCACGTTTGTGGGTTACGAGGCGCTGGCGCGGCCACTGCAGGGCCAGACCGCTGAGCAGCGCCTCGCGCTGGGGCTGCAAGCCAGCGGCGTGCTCACCGGCGAGGCCCTTGTAACGGCTTCGCGGGCCAACGACCGTACGGCCACGGCCTACACCAACCTCGACCGACAGGACCTGGCCAAGCGCAATTTCGGCCAGGACATTCCCTACCTGCTCGATCAAACGCCTTCGGTGGTCGTCAATTCGGATGGGGGCGCGGGCGTGGGCTACACCGATATCCGCATTCGGGGCACCAGCAACACGGGTATCAACATGACCATCAACGGGGTGCCGCTGAACGATGCGGAGTCGCACGGCTCGTTTCTGGTGAACCTGCCCGACCTGGCATCGTCCGTGAGTAGCCTGCAGGTGCAGCGCGGCGTGGGCACGAGCCAAAATGGTGGCGCGGCTTTCGGGGCCAGTATCAATATTTCCACCTTCGATGCCCGCCGCGAGGCTTACGCCGAAACCCAGAACACCTACGGCTCCTTCGATACCTGGAAAAACAACGTGTCGTTTGGCACCGGCCTGCTCGGCGGCCACTTTACCGTTGATGGACGGTTGTCGCGCATTGCCACCGACGGCTACATGAACCGCGCCGCGTCGGATTTGAAGTCGTACTACTTCTCGGCCGGCTACCAGGGCAAAAACACGCTGCTCAAGTTCATCACTTTCTCGGGCCGCGAAAAAACCTACCAGTCGTGGAATGGGGTACCCGAGCCGCTGCTCACCGGCAACCGGGCGCTGCTCCAGCAGTTTATCGACAACGGTGAATTGAGCGAGGCCGATGCGGCCCGGGGCCTGCGTGAAGGCCGCCGCTACAGCTACTACACCTACGACAACCAGACTGACAACTACCAGCAGAACCACTACCAACTCCACCTCTCCCAGGGCCTGGGCACCGATTGGAACCTGGGCGCGGCTCTGCACCTGACCCGGGGCTTTGGCTACTACGAAAGCTACCGGGCCAACCGCAAGCTGACCAACTACGGCCTGGACAACGTGGTACTCAGGGACACGACCATCACGCGCACCAACCTGATTGACCAGAAGTGGCTGGATAACTATTTCTACGGCGGCACTTTCGCCTTGAACTACCAGCCCAAGGCCAACGACAAGCTGCAGGCTACCATCGGCGGGGCCTGGAACCGCTTCGAGAATGACCACTATGGCGAAGTAATCTGGGCCCAGTATGCTTCCAACGGCAACATCCGGCACCGCTACTACTTCAACGACGCGGTGAAAACCGACTACCACGGCTACGCCCGCGCCACCTGGCAGGTGCTGCCCCGCCTGAGCATCTACGGGGATATGCAGGTGCGCCATATTCAGTACAACCTCGACGGGGTGGAAAACCAGGACAGCATCGGCACGCACGTGAGCTACACCTTCGTGAATCCCAAGGCCGGCGCTACTTTCAGCCTGAGCGAAGGCCAGCTGCTCTACGCCAGCTACGCCGTGGGTCAGCGGGAGCCAGTGCGCGCCGACTTCACCGACCGTCCCGCCGGCGACGCCAGCGCCAAAGCCGAGCGCCTGAACGATGTGGAAGCAGGCTACCGCATTTCTCGCCCCGAGGCCAGTGTTTTCGGCCCCAATACGGCGCTGCGCTTCGAGGCCAACTACTTTTATATGAGCTACCGCAACCAGCTGGTAGCCACCGGCCGGCTCAATGACGTGGGCACGGCCCTGCGCACCAACGTGCGCCGCAGCTACCGCACCGGCCTCGAGCTGACGGGCTACGTGGCGGCCAATGACCTCATCAGCCTGAGCAGCACCTTGACGCTGAGCCGTAACCGTATCCTGAACTACCGCGACGTGACCTACGACGCCGACTTCCTGCCCGTGGAAGCCGCCGAAGCCCGTACGACTACTATTTCCTACTCGCCCTCCGTAGTTTCGGCCCACACGCTGGAAGGCCAGCCGCTGAAAGGCTTGCGCGTGGCGCTGCTCTACAAAACGGTGGGGGAGCAGTTTCTCGACAACTCGGCCAGCGCCAACAAGCGCATTGCGCCTTACCAGGTCCTCGATTTTCGGCTGCGCTACACCATCAAGCCGGTTTTTGTGAAGGAAATTGAGCTGGGGCTGCTGGTAAACAACGTGCTGAACCGCGAGTACGTGGCCAACGGCTACACCTACGGCTACCCCGGCGCCGACGGCCGGCAGCAGACCTTCAACTTCTATTTCCCCCAAGCCACCCGCAATTTTCTGGCCTCAGTGGGCGTGAAATTTTAATGTGAAGAATGTGGGAAATGTGCTGATGTGCTAATCGTCTGTCATTGCGAGGCACGAAGCAATCCGTCCTCTGCTAGTGACCAACGCCCTTTTACCAGAAAGCCCTTTATCGTTGGTTCGATAAAGGGCTTTTCAGTTTAGAGGGCTCAGCACATTTCAGAGGACGGATTGCTTCGTACCTCGCAATGACACATTTCTCACATTAGCACCTGAGCACATTAAACAATCAGCCGCACGCCGCCCAGCTCGGAAATGTGGTAGGGAAACTGGTTGCCGGGGGAGCCGATGAACATGAAGTTTTTGGGAATATTCCACTCGGCCGAGAGCTTATCAATCAGCTCGGGGCCAAACTTGCCTTCCATCGTCACAAAATCCACTTCGATCTGCTCATAGGCGCGGTCCAGCACGTGAATATCGGTAAGCAGCTCCTGGGGAAATTGTTCCCCATCCTTGAGCAGGGTCACGATTTTGAGCTTGGTGGTAAACTCGTTTTCGACCACGTAGGCCATTACTTTATTGAGGTTGGAGACGTTGTCGCCCTTAGTGAAAAACACGAATTCCTGTTGGTGCAGCTCCCGCAGCTTGCGCCGCACCAGCAGCCGGCTGAAGCGCGAAATGCGGGGTGAGTGCTGGGCAAAGGAGTTGGCCGCCGCCAGAATCAGGTTTAGAATGGCAATCCGGTTGAGCATAATGGACACCAGCGCCATGGCAGGCAGGAAGTACTGCAGGAACACAATCAGATAGTCGGGGTGAATCCGGATGTTGCCGTAGAGGGCCAGCAGAATACTGATGAGGGCCAGCGTAACGGTGAAGACGCCCGCATAGACCGGCCGGGGCAGCTTGGGCCGCTTACTCTTGAGCAGGAAGTTGCCGAGGGCAAAGAATGCCATTACCGACAAAAATGAAATAGTGTACACGCCTGCCAGCGGCCCCAGCTCCCCATTGGTAATGAGTAGTACCGAAACGCAAAGTAGAAAGAAGGTGATGAGAATGAGGTAGTTGCTCTTGGCCTTGTTTTCCTTGAGGAAGAATTGGGGCAGAATCCGGTCTAGGGTCATGCGCTTCATCAAGCCACTTACACCCACAAATGAGGTCAGCACGGCGCCGCTGAGCACGGCCACGGCATCCACCGAAATGAGTGTGCCCAGCCACCGGCCTCCGGTGGTAGTGCCCAGGTGGGAAAGCAGAGTTTCGGTGTGCGTACTAACGTCGTTCATGGGCAGCACCGCAATGGCCAGGAAGGCAATAATCGGGTTGAAAAAGCTCACGACCACCCACATGTTGCGCAGGGTTTTGGCAAACACGCCCCGGGCCTGCTCCTCCACAAAGTTGGCCGAGCTTTCGAAGCCCGAAATACCCAGCATGGCCGCGCTGAAGCCAAAAAACAGCGCTGTGATGATGTTGCCGCCTTTCACGGGCAGCTGAAAGTTAAAGCTCAGGTTATCGATGCCGTGGGTGGCCAGGTACCAGATGGCGCTGCCCACCAGCAGCGTAAGGGAAATAAGGTGAACCAGGAAAATGCCCACCGCCACCTTCGCCGACTCCGAAATGCCCAGAATGGTGAGCACCAGAAACAGCCCCAGCAACCCTAGCGTGGCCCCAATGATGGGCAGTCCGTGCCAAAGTGTGTGCAGGTAATGCATAGCCTCGGAAGCCGAAATAACGGCTGTGGCCATGTAAGACAAAATCGTGAGGCAGGCCGCCAGGGCCGCGTTGCGCTTACTGGTCGTGTTCAGCAGCACGTTGTAGGCCCCGCCGTTGAGGGGCAGCGCGCCTACTACTTCGCCGTAAATGGAGCGGAACAGGTAGAGTACCGCGCCCACGATGAGCAGCGCAATCCAGGCGTACTGCCCGGCGTAGGCAATGGCCAGGGCCGACACATAGAGGCAGGACGACGAAATGTCGTTGCCGCAGATAGCCGTGGCTTCCAGCTCGTTTAGTTTTTTTTCGTGACTCATATGCAGATGGGTGGGAAGGGAGAGCGGGGTATTTGTGCGCTGTACGGTAAAATGCCCATTTTTGAATATAAAAACTGCGAATTATGTGGGGCAGCTGGCCGGCGCCCAATTTGGTCGTTGCCGCGTAGGTCACCCGTACCACCCGCTGCCCGGTCCGAACCAACCCGGCAACGGGCCTGTTCTGCATTCTGAAACTTCTATCTTTGAGGCTGATTCCCACCCAACCACCAGTTATGTCTTCTCAATCCGACGTACTCTCGCCTAAAGCCAAAGCGGCCCAGCACCACGGCTCGACCAACGCGGCCGGCTTCACCGATTACTACGACATCGACGGCCTGCTGACCGAGGAGCACAAGCTCATCCGGCAGAGCATCCGTGACTTTGTCAAGAAGGAAATCAGCCCCAGCATCGAGAAATGGGCCCAGGACAATCATTTTCCCTCCGAAATCGTCAAGAAGTTTGGGGATGTTGGTGCTTTCGGGCCCACTATCCCTACCGAATACGGCGGCGGCGGCCTCGACTACATCAGCTACGGCCTGATTATGCAGGAAATTGAGCGCGGCGACTCCGGCATGCGCTCCACGGCCTCGGTGCAGGGCTCGTTGGTGATGTACCCGATTTACGCCTACGGCTCGGAAGAGCAGCGCAAAAAATACCTGCCCAAGCTCGCCTCGGGCGAGTGGCTGGGCTGCTTCGGCCTCACCGAGCCCGACCATGGCTCGAACCCCGGCGGCATGGTGACCAAGATTGAGGACAAAGGCGACTACTACTTGCTCAACGGCGCCAAGCTCTGGATTTCTAACTCGCCCGAGGCCCAGGTGGCCGTGGTGTGGGCCAAAAACGAGCAGGGCCGCATCAAGGGCCTGATTGTGGAGCGCGGTATGGAGGGCTTTACTACCCCCGAAATTCACAACAAGTGGAGCCTGCGCGCTTCCTGCACCGGCGAGCTGGTGTTCGACAACGTGAAGGTGCCCAAGGAAAACCTGCTGCCCAACGTGGAAGGTCTGCGCGGCCCCCTCGGCTGCCTCGACTCGGCCCGCTACGGTATTGCTTGGGGTGCCATCGGCGTGGCCATCGACTGCTACGAGTCGGCTCTTAAGTACTCCTTGGAGCGGGAGCAGTTCGGCAAGCCCATTGCCGGCTTCCAGTTGCAGCAGAAGAAGCTGGCCGAAATGATTACCGAAATCACTAAGGCTCAGCTGATGGTGTGGCGCCTGGGTATGCTCAAAAACGAGGGCAAAGCCACCAGCGCCCAGATCAGCATGGCCAAGCGCAACTCCGTGGACATGGCTCTGCACGTAGCCCGCGAAGCTCGCCAGATTCACGGCGGCATGGGTATCACGGGCGAGTATCCCATCATGCGCCACATGATGAACCTCGAGTCGGTCATCACCTACGAAGGCACCCACGACATTCACCTGCTCATCACGGGGGCCGATATTACCGGGATTCAGGCGTTCAAGTAAGCTAATTCGCTTTACAGTAAAAACGGCCGTTCTGGAAGCAGGGCGGCCGTTTCTGGTTATTATTACGCATGGGTTTAGACTCCGTAGAGCTGCTGGTAGCCTTCGAAAAGCGCTTCAACTTATCCATACCGGATACCGAAGCGGAATGGATAGACACCGTCGCCGAAGCGGCCGAGTGCATCGGCCGTCACCTGCGGGTTCCCGTTGCGGCCAGCCGGTCCGCGGTATTCACAGCTGTGCTTGCTTCACTGCTACAGTGTCTGAGCCAGCAGAAGCTTCCGGCCGCATCAATTACCGCAGCCACTCAGCTCGAAGCGCTGTGGCCCGCTGGCCCGGCAGCCGAAGGCCTACAGCTGCTGGCGGGTTGTCTGGCCCTGAAAATTCCGGGGCTGCCAAAGCCGCGCACTGGCTTTTCGGCCTGGCTGCTGGGGCAGCCAAGTGCGCCGGTCTGGGCAGGCAAAACGGTGGCTGACTTCGTGGATTGGCTGGTGGCGCTGAATCAGGAGCAGCTGCTGCCGACGGTAGCCACTTTGTATGACGTGCAGCGCGTAGTAGTCGGCATTACCAGTGAAAAAATCGGCGTCCCGGTGGATGAAATCCGGCTTACCGACAGTTTCGTCAATGACTTGGGCATCGATTAAGCTCTGGTACCGTTGTTTCCTGCCGGGCACTCCAAGAATTCCACTGCCTTCGCCTGAGCAAGCTATGTTACCTGCACAGATACGATGAAGACGATACAATACTGCCTTGGGCTGTTAAGTGCTGCGGGGCTGGTATCGGCCCAGCCAGCCCCCGACCAGCAGCGGGCACTGGTCAATACCATTCTGGAAGAGCTGGAACCTCAGGCCATGACGCTGGTGCAGCGCGGCCCGAACGGCCGGTATCAGCTGCAGCCCAAACAGCCCCCGGTGCTGCGCTTGCTGCTGCTCGACCGGAGCTATACCGGACTGGCTGGTCGGCTCCTGCTGGCCGCCGACGATACTCCGTACAACCAGCGCCTCCGCCAGCATTTCTCCGCCGACGACCTACTGTACATGCGGCGGCAGCTGACGATGACCAGCTTCTTCCGTCACCAGCAAGCCACTATTCCGCAGCCCTGGGTGCGGGTGCTGCCAATGGATACACTTCGAGCCCTGCGGCAGCGGCTGGGGTGGCAGGCCGAGTTTCGCTTCACCGATTCGCTTGCGCAGCGCTATGGCAGCTACACCACTTTCGCTATCAGCAAGCCCTTGTTTTCCGAAGACCACACGCGCGCTTTGGTGAACGTTGCGGCCGGTTCCGACACCAGCACCTGCGTCTACCAGAAAACCGGTACCCGCTGGCGCAGGAAAGAAGTGCTGTATATCGTCATCAGCGACTAACCTGAATTGTGCTTCTAACGCTATGCCATCATTTCGATTGGTAATCCTTTGCGCCTTTACCGCCATGCTGCTGCTTACCGGCTGCTCGTCGGCTACTGATGCCCCGGCCGGCTGGTGGAGCCACACCAACAAGGACGCTGCCGCAGCGCCGTACCTCCACCACCATCGGGCGCGGGTCGAAGCGCGTGCTGTGGTGCCTGATACGACCCTGCACCGCTTCGTGCGCGGCCTGCTGGCCCAGGGCCTACTAGTGCCCGGAGCGGACCCACGCACGACATTTTTCGCCGGTAACACCTTCCTTGACCGTGCGCCCGCGCAGCTGCCACCAAACGAAAAGTGTGAGGAGTGCTACGGGCCTGACCTGTCGGGCAACCTGCTGGGCGAGCTGGTCAGGCAGGGGCAGCTACCGGCTGCCGACAGTGCCTTCATGCGCCGGCAGCTGGCTTCAGCCGTGGAGTTTCGCCTGCGCCCGTCCTTGCTGCCTGGCTTCCAGATCGTGCCCGTCGATACGTTGTGGGCAATCAGAAAACGCCTGCCGGAGGAAGTAAGAAACCAGCAGGCTAGGGTCGTATTGGGAGAAAGATATAAGACACGCTACTTCTTTTACGTCAGCCGACCTTTGTTCTCGCGCGACCTGCAAACGGCCATTGTTGACATCAGCCTTTTTTGCGGTGGCGTAGGTGCATGTGGTGGCAGTACCACGTACGTTCTTCGCCGGGAAAAAGGCTTTTGGCGTATCGTGCAGGAGCATGAGCGGTGGGTCAGCTAAGCGCCGTACTTCTCCAAGAGGGCCCAAACAAAAAGCCGCTCCCGAATCCCGGAGCGGCTTTTCTTTTTTAAAAAATCGGTATTTCAGCGCCGTTCCAGCAGATACGTAGCCGTGCGCACCACATCCGGGCCCAGCAGCGGGTGCTGCAGATCGGGGGTGCTGGTTTCGGTGTGCTGCATCTGTACCACCGACCAGCCCTGCTGATGCAGCTCATTCAGCTTCACTACCAGCAGCGCTTGGTACTTGTAGTCGCCCTTGGCTTTGGTGGTCATTTTCTCCTCCGTTACTTCGCCGTTCGGTGCAATCATCACCAGCGTGGGTTTGCCCGAGCTGGCGTGTACCGTCAGTTCCATGTATTCGGGGGCGGCGGCCGTTTTGGGATAGAAAGCCCAGGTGCCTAGGGCCATGGCTAGTAGCGCCGGCACGGCGAGAATCTTTTTCATATCGTCGACTGCAATAGTGAGGTAAAGAGCCGGCAGTTATTGCGCAGCCGCGTCCTTGCGAAACAGGTAGCGGGTCGTAAAGCCCTCCTGCGTGGTACTTACCAGCTGCCAGCCCTGGGCGCTAAGCTCGTTTACCTTCCGGGTTTCGGCCTGAAACAGCAGGTTGCGGCTGTAGCGCACGCGCCGTTCAGAATTGCCGGTTGAATCGGGAGAGAAACGGCTGATGCTGCCGTTGATAGTGCGCTTGGGATAAAGGCTGGCGTTTACCTGTATTTCCTCCGTTTTGAATGTGCCATCGGGTTCCACAACGGTTAGGGAGGAGCGGCGGTTGGCGTCGAAATCGTTGCCGTCAATTTCGCGCACCAGCATCAGGTAGCGGGAAGGGGTGGGTTGGCGCTGGGCCAGGGCCGCGCTGGTCGTGAGCAGCAGCAGGCCCAATAAGCTGGTAATCTTTACCATGTAACAGAAAAGTTAGGATGAAAAGATAATACACGTCCACACAGCCCTCCCGCGGGCACTGCTGGCGCAGAAATCAGGCCAGATACCCGTTCCGTACTATATTCCAACCAAGGAATGCAAAGGACTACCGGAGCTCGTCGAAAGCGTACTGAGCCGTGCTCCAAAACTCGTCGAGGGCTATCAATCGGGGCTTGAAGAAGGAAATCAGCGCGGGCCAGTCGTCGCGGCTGAACATATTCACCGGCCGTAGCTCCCGGTAGATGCGGCTGATCTGCTGGCCGTTTTCGTCTTCAAAGTGCTGCTCCCAGGTCCAGGTTTCGCCCAGGCTTTCCTCCAGCATCAGTTTTAATTCCCGGAACTGCTCAAAAAACAGCTCCCGCACGCCCGCATCGGAGTGCGTCAGGTCGATACTGATGGTAGCGTGGCGCACGTCGGCCCGCAGGCGGAAATACACGTGCTTGAGGCCGGTTTTGTAGTTAATCCAGTTGGTGGGCACTCCTTCGGCCGAGGGCACCGGGGCCATATACTGCCCAAACGTCGTCCAGAAGGCCTGGCGCAGCTGGGCTGCTTCGGTTTTGCTATACATCTACTGGCTAAGAAATGGGAGAGTGCCTGAGAAAAATGAAAGGGCGTGCTATTGCGTTGTAATACCGTTTTTGGCCGGAAACTGTTGGAATGAAACCTCTCGGAGAAGAACTCAGGCCCAGCTACAATACGCCAGTGGGCCAGCCAGCGAAAGCAGAGAGCGGGCCGAAAAAATAGAAACATAGCGGGAGTCGCGTAAATTGGCCCCATGACGACTGCTCCCACTTCTTCCCCCGACGGCCTGATTCTGCTCGAATGCCTGGTAGCCGGCACCACCCACCGCGAAAAGCTCAAGCAGCACGAGCCCAAGCTTTACGTGGGCCAGGCCCTGGAACTGGTCCGCGAAGCCGACAGCAAATACGACGACTGGGCCGTGAAAGTGCTGACCACCGAGGCCGAAGGCGGCATCTGGCTGGGCTACCTGCCCGAAGTGCGCAACGAAACCAGTGCCCGTCTGCTCGATGCCGGTTATCACCTCACGGCCCGCCTCACCCACAAAGTATGGGATGAAGACTGGCTGCAGCTCGAAATAGAAGTGCTGTTGCCCACGCCGCTGCAATAACAGCCACTGCACATTGTAGAGACGCATAATTGCGTCTTGATCATTGCCCGAATTCTACCAACGGCGCGGCTGTAGAGACGCAACTAGGCGTTTCTACAGCAAATCCGTGAGGTCGGCAATTTCCTGGCGGGCCTGGGCTATTTCATCGGCGTCGTCGAAGTTGGCCTGCACCCATTCCGTGAAGCCGCTCACCATTTCGCCCACCGCCTGCCGGCTGGTCATGGGCGCCCGGCCGGTGGTTTCGGGGCTGGGCGCAGCCTCGGGCTCCCCGATACCCATAAAGTCTTCCAGCCCCAGCGTGGCCAGCACATCCGTCACGAACACTAGTCCGCACACCTGCATGGCCTGGTAGAGCAGCACCAGCTCGGGCATGGTGAGGGCCAGCTGGTCGCCGGGCTGCAGCGTGCCCAGTCGGCCCGACATCAGCTCCAGCTGCTCGGGCTGCAGGGCCGGCATGCGCGCCACGGCATGAATGAAAGGCAGATCGGTATCCGTGGGCAGGCTGAACACGAGCAGCACCGCCAGCCGGATCATCTGCAGCTGCGGGTCGTTGAAGCGCACGGTAGCTACCGTGAGCAGCACTGCCGGTTCGGTGCCAACTTCCACGGCGTCGCTGTGCAGAAAAAAGGCCTGCTCGATATGTAGCCGGTGCTGGCCCAGCTGCCCGGCCACGGCGCGGTCGGTTTCGGCCAGGTGCTGTTCTACCGAGCCCAGAAACGTTTCGCTCAGCTCCAGGCAGTAGGCTTTGATAGCCGCAATCTGCTCTTCCGAGACGTACATCTGCTGCTGCACAAAGCGCAGCACCGGCTCGGCTAGGGAAGTATCGAGGCCCAGCCGGCCTAGCAGCAGCATGTCGTAGACTAGGGCGGGCTGCTGGTGCAGGGCTTCGAGCAGCTGCTCCTGGCTCTGAATCGTGTTCAGCTCGGCTACCTTGGCGGCATCGAGCGGCGTGTGGGCCGCCAACTGCTGCACCAGCTCGGTGCCGGGGCGGCTGAAAAGCTCGGCGCACACCATACCGTGCAGGGAAAGGCAGTGAGCCAGCTGGTCGTAGAAGTCAAGGGGCAGCTGGGTAAGCCAGGTATCGGAGAGGGAAAACGTCATCGGAAAGGCAGATAAGGCCGCAAGTAGCTAAGAAAGCCTTATTTCCAGGCAACTATCGGCCAACAATACCGATATTGCTAATATAAGTAGTAGCAAAGGTGAAAAAAATACCGGATTTTACTAAAAAAGGGGAGCATTTCGGGCCTCGAAAGCGTTACCTTTATTCAACGCAACAACTGAATATAGTCCTGCTATGCGCGAACCATTCATGACCGGTGGCAACGACCACATGGAATCCGGGGAGAAGGAGATTGACAAGGCCCTGCGCCCGCTCAGCTTCGCCGATTTCACGGGCCAGGCCAAAATAGTCGACAACCTGCAGATCTTCGTGGGTGCCGCCAAGCAGCGCGGTGAGGCCCTCGACCACGTATTGCTGCACGGCCCACCCGGCCTGGGCAAAACAACTTTGTCGCACATCATTGCCAACGAGCTGGGCGCGGGCATCAAGATGACCTCGGGCCCGGTGCTCGACAAACCCTCGGACCTGGCCGGCCTGCTCACCAACCTCGACCCGCACGATGTGCTGTTCATTGATGAGATTCACCGGCTGAACCCTGTGGTGGAAGAGTACTTGTACTCGGCCATGGAGGACTACCGCATCGACATTCTGCTCGATTCGGGCCCGAATGCCCGCTCGGTGCAGATTTCGTTGAGCCCGTTTACGCTCATCGGGGCCACTACGCGCTCCGGCATGCTTACCTCGCCGCTGCGGGCCCGCTTCGGCATCAGCTCCCGCCTGGAGTACTACGACGCCAAGCTGCTGACCGACATTGTGATGCGCTCGGCCGAAATCCTGGCCACGCCGATTCATGAGGATGCGGCCTTCGAAATTGCCCGCCGTTCGCGCGGTACCCCGCGGATTGCCAACAACCTGCTGCGCCGCACCCGCGACTTTGCCCAGATCAAAGGTACCGGCACCATCACCGTCGATATTGCCCAGTTTGCCCTTAATGCCCTCGACGTGGACGCCCGCGGCCTCGACGACATGGACAAGCGCATCCTGAACACCATCATCGACAAGTTCAAGGGTGGGCCCGTGGGCATCAGCACCATTGCTACGGCCTGCGGCGAGGAAGCCGAAACCATCGAGGAAGTCTACGAGCCGTTCCTGATTCAGGAAGGCTACCTCAAGCGCACCAGCCGGGGCCGCGAAGCCACCGAAGCTGCCTACAAGCACCTCGGCAAGCTTATGCCCCAGCACCTACGCGGCAACTCCCCTGGGGATTTGTTCGGCGGGCAGGACGAGTAAAGGTTAGCTTATTTCGGCTGTCATCCTTAGCAGAGCAAAGGACCTTCCTCATCTGAGTGACAAGCTATATTAAGTGTGAAAAAGCCCTTTTCCAGCGGATGGAAGAGGGCTTTTTGTGCTAGTAATAGCTGCCGTGGGGTAGGTGAGGAAGGTCCTTCGCTCTGCTCAGGATGACAGACGGGAAGGAAAGCCGTATTTTTGTAGTCAGCTATTCACGAAAATCATGCTCCCCACCGCCCAGTACACTGCTTTCATCAAGCGCCGCGCGGCGGAGCTGGGCTTTATGTACTGCGGCATTTCTGAGGCCGGCTTTCTGGAAGAGGAAGCCCCGCGGCTGGAAAGCTGGCTAAACCGGAACATGAACGGCAAGATGAGCTACATGGCCAACCACTTCGACAAGCGCCTCGACCCGCGCCTGCTCGTAGACGGGGCCAAGTCGGTTATTTCGCTGCTATTGAACTACTACCCGGCCCCGGAAGACCAGCAGCCGGAGGATACGCTCAAGATCAGCAAGTACGCCTACGGCCGCGACTACCACTTCGTCATCAAAGACAAGTTGAAGGAGCTGCTGCACGACATGCAGGCGGAAATAGGGGAGGTGGGCGGTCGGGTTTTCGTCGATTCGGCGCCGGTGATGGATAAAGTCTGGGCTAAGAAGAGCGGGCTGGGCTGGGTGGGCAAAAACTCCAACCTGATTACGCCCGGCGTGGGCTCGTTCTACTTCATTGCCGAGCTAATCGTGGACGTAGCCCTGGACTACGATGGCCCCATCAAGGACTACTGCGGCACCTGCACCAAGTGCGTGGATGCCTGCCCCACCGACGCCATTACCAACCCCTACGTAGTAGACGGCAGCAAGTGCATCAGCTACTTCACCATTGAGCTGAAAGACCAGATTCCGATGGAAGTGGCGGGCAAGTTTGGCAACTGGGTGTTCGGCTGCGACATCTGCCAGGACGTGTGCCCCTGGAACCGTTTTGCTAAGCCCCACCAGGAGCCGCAGTTTCGGCCCCACGCCCAACTGCCCCACCTGAAGGCCAACGACTGGCAGGAAATAACGCACGAGCTGTTTACGGAGCTGTTCCGGCAGTCGGCGGTGAAGCGCACGGGCTATGCCGGCCTGACACGAAACATCCGCTTCGTCGTGGACGAAGCGGATGCTCAAATTGGGTTGCCAGAAGACGAATAATAGGGAAAGAGAAAGAGCTTAAAGCGTACCGGTCGGGGCAGCCGTAACGAACACGCGGTTCAGGATGCGGCGGTAGATTTTGGCAAACTGTTGGTAGCACCAGGCTTTCAGCTCGGCCAGCTCGGCCGGGACGAGCATGCGCAGTGCTTTGCGCAGCTCTTTCTCAAATAGAATTTTGTCGAAACTGACTTTTAGCAGGATGGTTTTAGCGTATTCCAGCATCGGTCAAGGTTGTTTTGGGTAGGTTGGGAAGTGTAGATTGGGGAGCAGAACTGAGTATACGAGAGCCGCTAAAAAAGCTGCGGCCACAGAGGTGGAAAGCATCAACTTTATTGAAAGATACAAGAATAAGTTTTGATAGTGCAAGCTGAGCAGGCTTTTTAATCTTTTCTTAATACAAAAAAAAGAACGGTCGAAACCGTTCTTTCAAACTCGCCTCAAAGAAGGGTTTGAGTGCCTATACGTAGATAAAAAGGCTGGCTATGTTGCTGGCAGTAGTTGCCGTCATCGGTTCGTCGAAAGCCTCCCCTAGGCTGATGGTCACCTGCTCTTTGGTACCCGTCAGGATCTGGGAAGTATCGGTGGGGAAATAGTTTACCAGATCAATCAGGCCCTGGCGAGCTACTTCTTCACCGGCGTATACCGCATCGGTAACCCCAGGCGTGGTGATGACCTCATCCCGGGTGCTGATCCAGTTGCGGACGTTGGCCCCGAGCAGCGTGCGGCGCATCCCGCGAATGTGCGCGGCATGACGAGCTTCCACGGCGTGAATCCGGAGCGCGCCTTCCAGCAGGTCGTTATCAGTAGCGAGAGTTTCTACCTGGCCTTTATAGGCCCGCACACCGGTGTCTTCCAGCAGCTGCGCCACTTTCAGGAAGGTGCCGAAGTTCTGAAACACGTCGGCATACAGAGCAGGCCGGGTGTTGTTTTTGCTGCCAGTGAAATCAAACTTGGGCTTGGCCGGTACTGCCACGCCCGAATCAGCCAGCACCTTTTGCAGAAACGTTACGTGGTCTTGCTCGTGCTGGGCAATAGCCTGAAAAACGGTCCGGGTGTTGCCGGGAAACACAAGGCTGGTAGAGGCCAGTGCCCGGGTGTAGAAGTCACTTTCCAGGTATTCCAGAGTCAGGGCCAGGCTAAAGGCGTCGACGATGGTAGCGGCCCGGCGGCCGTAGGCTTTTTGCAGTACGGTGCCGAAGGCCAGCGGTACGGCCGCTGCTACGGCCCGCCGGCCGGTTTGGCCCAGGCTGGCCAGCACGCCCCGGCGGCCACTGATTCGCTCGTAGGAATCGGGGTCGACAGCGGACAGGTCAGCGAGTAATTTCAGGATATTCATGACAGAGAATCGTAAGAGCAAAAACCCGCTTAGGACGTCGGCAAATCGGCGATGATAACAAGGAAGGGCGTGAACTTGGCAATGGCCTCCACTACCTGCGCGGGCGTGAGGGCCGTAGCCGCACCCGTAAATGGTCCGCTGGTTTCAACTACATCCGCGAAAGGGGAAAGCTGAAGCAAGTCCCGGATAAAGGCCGCGTGACGAGCCTCCACAGAAGCTATTTTGCTGAGCTGGCCCAGGGTGGCTTTGGTCGTGAGGAGCTTACCAGCGCCGTTGTAGGCAGCCACTCCCACGTCCTCAAACGTACGAGCCGCCGCCAGCACCGAGGCGCGCGAGGTAAAGCTGATCGACGTGAAATCAAACGTCATGGTGGGAATACCACTGGTGCCAAGTACCTGCTTGAAAAACTCGCGGTGAATCACTTCATGGTCGCGCAGCTCGGTGAAAGCCGCCAACTCGGCCGGGGTAAAGTCGGTGGGCGGCGAGTCGAGTACCTTTTGGTAAAAGGCCGCTTCCAGCTGTTCCAGCAGATAAGCATAGTTTAGCACGCCAATGTCGCCGGAGCCTAAGTTGAGTGTACCGGGCGTCGATAGGTCAGGAGCGACAGGGTCGTCGGCACAGCCGGCCAGTACCAGCGTAGAAGCCGCTACGGTAGCGCCGGCTACCCGGAAGAAGGAGCGGCGGCGCATGGTGCGGGCCAGAAAGGAAGAGGAAACAGCAGACTCGGACATTAGCTAGGAATATGCCAGCGAAAAGATGCAGCCACTTTATAGGGAATAAGCAGCCTCTGCAAAGGTACTCCGATAAACCGGGATGCACCAAGGAGAAGAGTAACGCGGGTTTGGAAAAGTTGCGTGCGTTACCGCTGGTTATTAAATAAAAACGGCTGACTCCGTGTTGGAGTCAGCCGTTTTATGAGTTGCTTTTTGAGCCGGATGCTTAGGCACCGATCAGGCCACCGGCGCGCGAGGCGTCGGTTACTTCAGCCATCGTCAGAATTTCATCGAACGAAGCAGCTGCATCGGTAGCGCTATAGCCAGCGCCGAGCTTGGTGATATCAACACCCGACTGCGTGGTATTGCTTTCGGGAATGGCACCGGTGTATACCGGACCGAGCGGAGCGGGCAGGCTCGAATCGGAGGCCGGAATCCAGGACGGCTGAGCACGCATGGTGCGGATGTGCGCCGCGTGGCGAGCTTCGACCGAGTGAATCTGGAGGGCTACCTGGAGCAGGTTGGTGGTACCAGCCATGGCACCCATCAGGTTGCCAGCCTGGCCTTTGTAGGCCCGCACGCCGGTGTCTTCCAGCGCCTGAGCATAGGCTAGCTGCGTGGCATAGTCGGCGGGGAATACCGACGACTTAAACTTGATGCCGGTTACGGGAGTGCCGCCTAGTGCCTTGATAGTAGCATCCAACAGCTTTACGTGGGCCGTTTCGTGCTGTTTGATCAGGGTAATGGCTGCGGCCGGAGCACCGGTTGGTACCTGACCGGCGGCAATCATCTTGGCGTAAAAATCCTCTTCCAGCAGCTCCAGCGTCTGGGCGTAATTCAGGACTTCAATAACCGAGGGCTTGGTGGTCTGGCCGTAGGCCTTCTGGAATAGCGAGGCTACGAAAACCGGAGCAGCCGCCAGGGCACCCTTCTTGGCGGTTTCGCCCAGGGTTTTGAAAACAGCCCGACGGGAATCGAAGCGGCCCAGGACATCGGCGTCTACCTCCGACAATTGCTCAATGATGCGAAATATGTTCATGATATGGAGTCGTTAAACGGAGGAGAAACTATTTGCCAACGCTGGTGGCATCCAGCTTTTCTTTGATGAAGGCCTGAGCAGCACTGATAACGTCTACGGGCTCCATAGCCTTGTCTAGGCCGGTGGTAGCGTCGATGATAGAGGAATCAGCGAAAGTGCCGTTGGATATCAAGTCACGCACATACGCCGCGTGGCGAGCTTCCACCGATACGATCTGACCGGCAATAACCAGGTAAGCAGCCGTCTTCAGGTATTTGCCGGCGCCGTTGTAGGCAGCTACGCCAAGGTCTTCGAACGTGCGGGCCGTTTCCAGCACCGACTGGCGGCTGGTGAAGGTGATTTTCGAGAAGTCGGGGGTCAGATCCTGAATGATCTTGCCGGGAGCGTCACGGTTGATGGCCGCCTTGAAAAAGTCGCGGTGAATAGCTTCGTGGGCGGCTACCTGGGTGAAATACGCCAACTCACCGGTTTTGAAATCCGTGGCGGGAGTTTTTACTACAGCGGCGTAGAAAGCTGCTTCCAGCTGCTCTAGGGCGTAAGCATAGTTGAGCACACCCACGTCGCCCGAGCCCAAGCTCACCGTTCCGTTGGGGGTTACCGTGTCGTCATCGTCGCTGCAGCCCGAGAGCAGCAGGGCCGTAGCGCCAGCCGTAGCGCCGGCATACATGAAGAAAGAGCGTCTTTTAATCGGAACGTAGAGAGGCTGGGCAAAACCGGCCTCATCCTCACTGGAGTTGATGATCTTGGACATGGGAGGAAGTGATAAGGGTGAAAAGGAAAGTAAAGGCAAAGCGCGGCCAGCACGGCCCAAAAGCCGTTTTTGTAGAATGCCGCCCAGAAGTTTTTGGGGTTATTTGCGGTGATTTACGGCGCAGCTCCAAAACCGGATTGGTATTGTCCGGAAATTTCTTTATAAACAAAAGGGTATATAGCCGGGCTGATAGCGCCCATAGTGGCGTTTCTAGACTGGTAGCAAGGTTTTTACGTAGCTTTGCGGCCTCTTTTTCTTTGTCGGATGGTTGGTAAAGTATGCCTGTTTTTTTTGCTGCTCCTGGTTTGCTTCCTCGCAAGTCACGGTGTGAAGGCGCAGGCAACGGCGGCAGCGCAGGCCGATATCGTGCTGGGGCGCACCTCGTTTCCGGTCAACGACTACTTCCTGATCAGCTTTCGGCTGCGGGGCGCGCCGCTGGAGCGCTACTCACCCTTTCCCGACATTGAGGGCTTCAAGAAAAGCAGCAAGTCGAGCACTACCACCACGCGTATCGTGGGCGGGCAGACGTCCACGGAGCTGACCATTACGCAGCGCTACGCGGCCTATGCCGAAGGAGAGTTTGAGCTGAAGCCTTTTTCGATGACCGTGAACGGCCTGGCGGTGCAGTCGGCCGGGGCCAAGCTGCAGGTGCTGCCCCAGCAGGCGGCTCCCACCGCGCCGCCGGCTGGGGGCGCCATTCAGGGCCTGGGGCTGCTCGACAAGCTCTTTGGCAAGCCCAAACCCCAGGAGTATATCGAACCGCACGACAACGCCTTTCTGGCCCTGGTGCCCGATAAAACGGCGGTGTATGTGGGCGAAGGCGTGCACGTGGGGCTGTATTTCTACCTCACCCCCGCCGACCAAGGCCTGCTGAGCTTCTACAACTTTGGCGGGCAGCTGCCCGATATTTTGCAGCTGATGCGGCAGCGCACGGCCTGGGAAGAGCCTTTCAACGAGCAGGAAATAGTGCCCGAAACCGTGGTGGCCGGCGGCAAAACCTACCTGCGCTATCGGCTCTACGAGGCCGAATATTACCCGCTCAATACCCAGCCGCTCACCTTTCCGGAAGTGCCGCTACAGATGGTGAAATACCGGGTGGCCAAGAAACCCGAAGCTGGCCTTGACAACCGCATGGAAGGCTTTAAAACTTACCGCACCACGGCCCGCACCATTACTGTGAAGCCCCTGCCGCCTCATCCCTTGCGTGACCAAGTGCCCGTAGGCGACTACCACCTGCGTGAGGCCATCAACCGCACCACTTTTCGCACCGGGCAGGCTTTCATGTATTCCTTCACGGTGGAAGGCGAGGGCAACTTGGCAGCCTTGGCGGCTCCCGTGCCGCAGGTACTGGCTGGCGTGGAAGTGTACGGGCCCGACACGGAGCTGGGTATTACGCGCCAGGCCGGGCGGGTGGGCGGCACCAAGCGGTTTCAGTACCGCCTCATTGCCCGCCAGCCAGGCGTGCTGGCCCTGGACAGCATCTTCTCACTGGTCATATTCAACCCCACTACCGCTCGCTACGACACGCTGCGGGCCGAGGTGAAGCCTGACGTGAAAGGTAACGCGAGCAGCGCCGGCAGCTTCACGGCGCGGCCCGACGACCCGTTTTACCGCGAGGTGCTCAACTCGGCCGACAACTCGCTGCAGCCGCTCGATGCCTACGTCGATGTGAAGCGCTACGCCAACTACATTCTGCTAGCGCTGGCACTGCTGGCCGTGTTTGGGTGGTGGCGCAGCGGGCGCTGAAGCCGGAGCGGTGGCAGGGTAGCCGACTGGTTTTCTGCCGGAACGGCCGGGTTTTGCGCGTTGGCTCTGAAACACCCTGTTCAAACCAAGTTTTAGCGGTTTCTTTGCGGCACCAGAACTGAATTTTTGCCCATGAATAGCTTCGGCACTTTATTCCGCATTACCACCTTCGGCGAGTCGCATGGGCCGGGTATCGGCGTTGTTATTGATGGCTGTCCGGCCGGTATTGCCGTCGAGGTAGCCGCTATTCAGCAGGCACTGGACCGGCGGCGCCCGGGGCAGTCGGAGCTGACGACGCCGCGGAGCGAGGCCGACCAGGTAGAGGTGCTGTCGGGCATTTTCGGGGGCCAGACCACCGGTACGCCCATCGGCCTCTTCATCCGCAACCAGGACCAGGCCAGCCACGATTACTCCCACATCGAACACGCCTACCGCCCCTCGCATGCCGACTATACCTACGACCAGAAATACGGCCGGCGCGATTACCGGGGTGGGGGCCGCAGCTCAGCCCGCGAAACGGCTGCCCGCGTAGCCGCCGGGGCCATTGCCGCGCAATTTCTGGCCCAGCACGGCATCACGGCGCTCAGCTATGTGTCGCAGGTGGGGGCCGTGGCCGTGCCCGTGGGCTACGAGCAGCTCGATCTGAGCTTAATTGAAAGTAACATGGTGCGCTGCCCTCACCCCGAAACGGCCGAGCAGATGACCACGCTGATCCGCCAGACCCGCGACCGGCAGGATACCGTGGGCGGCCTCGTGACGGGCGTGGTGCTGGGCGTGCCCGCCGGCCTCGGCGAGCCAGTATTCGATAAGCTGCACGCCGAGCTGGGCAAGGCTATGCTAAGCATCAACGCCGTGAAGGGCTTCGAATACGGCTCCGGCTTTGCCGGCACGCTGCTATTTGGCTCCGAGCACAACGACGCTTTTTATACCGACGAGCAGGGCGCCGTGCGTACGCGCACCAACCATTCGGGCGGTATTCAGGGCGGTATTTCCAACGGGCAGGATATTTATTTCCGGGTTGCCTTCAAGCCCGTGGCTACTATTTTGCAGCCTCAGCCTACCATCAACGACCAGGGCGAAGCTATTACGCTGGCCGGCAAAGGCCGCCACGACCCCTGCGTGCTGCCCCGCGCCGTGCCCATTGTGGATGCCATGACCAACTTGGTAGTGGCCGACATGCTGCTGCGGGCCCGGGCCAACAAAGCCTAGCACCAGCACCCGACGGCTACTCCACTGTAGCCGGAAACGCAACAGCTTGCGTACCTTTGGAACATATCGGCGGTGGCACGGTTTTACCGCCGCCGCTGTTACTCTACTCAGCGCCTTCTTCGCGTCTTCATATTCGTCTCCAAGTCTTTCAAACATGGCTGATACCCTCACTTCGCCCGCTGCCCCGGTTTCCATTTACGCCGAAGCCAGCCCCAACCCCGAATCCATGAAATTCGTGCTCAACACCCAGCTACTAAGCGACGGGGTGAGCGTGGATTATCCGAACCTGGAGGCCGCCGCCAACTCGCCGCTGGCCCAGGAGCTGTTCAATTTCGACTACGTGGGGCGCGTATTTATTGCCTCCAACTTCGTCACCATCACCAAAACTTCCGACCTCACCTGGACGCACCTCATCCCCGAGCTGCGCACCTTCCTGAAGTCGTACGTGGAGGCGGGCGGCCCCATCTTCACCGTAGACCCCGCCGCGGAGCAGAAAGCCGCCCAGCATGCCGCCGCTACCGGCGACGCCTCCGAGCAGGATCAGCAGATCAGCCAGAAGGTTATCGACCTGCTCGAAAACTACGTGCGCCCCGCCGTGGAACAGGATGGCGGCAACATCACCTTTCGTTCGTACAAGGCCGGCGTAGTTACCGTAAACTTGCAGGGCTCGTGCTCGGGCTGCCCCTCAGCCACCGTCACGCTCAAGTCCGGCATCGAAAACCTGCTCAAGCGCATGGTGCCCGAAGTAACCGAAGTAGTGGCCGAAGGCATTACGGTGTAGCTTTTCTTTGAGGCAATAGCTTTGCCTTATCCAAGTTGCAAAACGCTCCGGCCACAAGCCGGAGCGTTTTTTTGTGGCTTAATGCACCGGCTAACGAACCACCTCCAGCCAGCCTTTGACTAACGCGCCACCGGCCGGCACTACATAATAATAGTACATGCCGGTAGGCAAACCCGCCGCATCCCAATCTTGCTGGTAGTGCGTGCTGGTATACACCTGTTGTCCCCAGCGGTTAAAAATGTACAGCGCTAAGTCTGTCACAGGGGCGTTGCTAAACCGGAATACGTCGTTTTTTTTGTCCCCATTGGGGGTAATAATATTCGGGATGGTGAAGGCTGCGGTGGTAAAGACCGAGTCGGGCGGATCAACCGGATCAACGGCGCTACTGCTATAATGAGCCACGAAGGCGTTGGAGAACAACGTGTGCTTATTGGCCAGCGTGATAGTTCCAAACTGTGCCGTGGGCCAGCCGATGTAGCCGGCAATGGTGAAGTTGTTGCTGTCTTTTTGATAGAAGCCCCGCACCCCGTCGTTGCCCGGGCCGCCGGCTTGCTGAAAGCGGGTCCACTGGCCGGCAGCCGACAGCTGGGCTACGTAAATGTCGTTGCCGCCTGCACTGCTCGGGGTAAAAGAGCCAAAAGAGGCGCGGCCAGTGAAATAACCGGCCACCGTCACCGAGCCATCGGCGTTTGGCACAATGCGGATAGCCGCGTCGCTGTCGGGGCTGCCGGCCCGCACGGCCTGGGTCCAGGTGCCCGCACGGTCGAGCCGGGCCACGTAGGCATCGGGGTATGTGCCCGTGTTGTCGGTATTGAGTAGCGTGAAGCTGCCGATGGCGGTGGAAGGCCCATTAAAACTGCCGGCCACCACCAGGCTGCCATCCGCTGCCAGGGCAATGTCGCTCACGGAGTCGTAGTTGGGGCCGCCGGCGCGCAAAGCTGCTATCCAGGTGCCAGCAGGGCTTAGCCGCGCCACAAATACGTCGGTTTCCTGGCCAGTATTTTGGAGGTCAATGGCGCCAAAGCTAGACACAGCACTGAAGAAGTTGCCGGCCACCACAAAGGTCCCATCGGGCTCCATCACCAGGTCAGTGGGATAATCATGGCTGGGGCCGCCCGCGCGCACGGCCTGCACCCAGGCTCCCGAACGGTTGAGGCGGGCTACAAAGACGTCGTCGCTGGCAAAGCCACCGGTTCCAACGTAGGCATTGGGGAGCTGAAACGGCCCAAACGAAGCCACGGCGCTGGCAAATTTCCCGCCCACTACCACGTTGCCCTGATTATCGAGGGCCATGTTCATCACGCCGTCAATGGAATTGCCGCCCGCGCGCACGGCCTGCACCCACGTGCCGGCCTGGTTTAGCCGCGCCACGAAAACATCCTCCGAGTTTCCGAAGTTGTCGGCGTTGATCAGTCGGAACGAACCAAAATCAATGGCCCGGCCCGAGAAGGAGCCTCCCACCACCACCGTTCCGTCGGCTTCTATCAACAAGGCGGAAACCAGGCAGGCGTTGCCACTGCCGGCGCGCACGGCCTGCAGCCAGTTGCCCGAGTTGTCGAGCCGGGCCACAAATACATCCGCCGGCCCCGAGCTGGTCAGCGTGAACCGGCCTAGCGTGATGGTACCGGAAAAATAGCCTGCCACAACGGTAGTGCCGTCTTTATCCGGCACCATAGCCGTTACTTCGGAAGCACTGATGGGGGTGTTGCCCGGCGCTACGGCCCATTGCCAGGTTTGGGCGGCACTGCTGTATGGCAGCAACCCCAGCAACCAGACGAGGCCCATAAAGCGGGTAGGCGGTAAGTATTTCATTGGAGCAATATATTCTGTAATGATATTCTGTCGGGTCTGGTCAGCAAGCCTCTCTCGTTTGTGATGGAGAAGAGTCCGGCTTTCCTCATAAAACTCCTAAAAGGACGCCAATAATACTGGAAAAGCGTTTCGGCCATGGCCGAAACGCTTCAAATAATTTGGGTAAGGATACGCTACTGCCGGCCGGGTCTTATGGGTGGCGGAATAGGTTTGAGCGGCCAAGGATGGGGCTGTCGACAATCGAAAAAATAAATTTGATTGTCGACAGCACTTGCGGGCTTATGGGTGGCTTACCGACTCTTCACCGTAAAGGCCCGGCTCACGTTGAAGCCGAAGTAGATGTCGCCGTCGAAGAAGTTGCCGGTGGTACGGGGTACAAACAGGCTTTCCATCATGCCCTGGGCGTTGGTGAAGTGCAGCTGAAACACGTGGCCCCCGGTTTCGATGTCGATGCCCACGCCCAAGGCGTTGCGCATATCGTCGGCGGTGGCGCCGGGCAGCAGGTAGAAGTAGTCGGCGGTGAGGGCCAGGCGCTTCGTTATTTTCTGGCGCACGGCCGCACCCAGCGCGTACACGTCGTTCTGGTCGCGGGTCGTTTCCACGAAGTTGCGGTGTACGAGCGTGGGCATGAACTGCACCGACAGATTGGAGCTGAATTTGCGCGCAATCAGGGCCTGGTAGGTGTAAGCCAGGCGGGTGCTGGTGGTGCGCTCCGGCTCCCGAAATTTCAACGACGTGAGGGCCGAGCTGGCCAGCAGCGTTACCGAAACCGGCATGGCGTGCGTGCCACTGCTCTGGCGCAGGGCCTTGTATTTGACGAACCCGTCGAAGGTTTTTTCCTGGGAGCTGCGGCCCACGCCCAGCGCCAGCCGATCCGTCAGGCCATACTCGAAGCTGAGGCGCAGCACAGCCTGGTCGAGCCCGAAGAAGTTGTAGGCCCCGCTGTTGAGCGTACCGAAGCGGTGCTGAATTAGAAACAGCAGCGTGCCTTCGCCGGGCGTCTCAATCGACTGGCTGTTGATGATGTGGGTGCCCTTGAAGGTGGCCTGGGTGTAGTTGGGCCCGGGAGTCTGAGTGCTGTCAGCGGCTTTTTTCTCCAGTTCCTGCAGCAACTCATCCTGGGCCAGTGCGGGCGTGCCGCACACGAGCAGTAGGCTGCAGCACAGGCTCCAGCCAATAAAACGAAGGGTAGTCATCGGTAGCATCATCGGGAAAGGGGCGTTTGGGGCTGGCTGGCTGGCGCACAGTCGAAGGTCACGGTCACAGCTACCGTTTTGGCAATATTGTCGCGGACCAGGGCCGGAATTTCAATGTTGTAGTCAGCCGGGGCCACGGCAAACTTCGATTTGATCAGCAGCCGTCCATCCTTCAGCTCCAGCGTGCCCGGCACCCGCACCCGGCGCTTCACTCCGTGAATGGTCAGGTCGCCATCTACCTGCACCGACTGGGAGCCGGCCTGCCGCAGCTGCTCGGCCTGAAAGTTCAGCACCTGGCCCGCAAACGTGGCCCGCGGGTACTTATCCGACTCCACATAGTTCTCGTTGAAGTGCTCCTGCATCAGGGTGCGCTTGAACTGAAACGACTTCATGGGTACGCTGAAGGCTACCTGCCCGGTGCTCATATCGAGCACGCCGGCCGTTTGGGTACTACGGGCTTCGATGTCTTCAATGGGCGTGCCGGAGAAGAAGGTAATCAGCCCGGCGCGGGTAGAGTATTTCTGCTGAGCCCCGGCTACCAGCGGCAACAAGCTCAACGCGAGTAAGAAAAGACGTTTCATGGCCGTGCTAGTTGTTGGGAGCCTTGTCGTCGACCCACTTTTTGATGCGGGCAATGTCGCAGTCGGAGAGCTTGGGCATACCCTGGGGCATGGGGTCGAAGCCGTTGGCGTGGCTCACCACACCTACCAGCAGCCCGTTGTCGGCGTAGCGCTTCACCTGGGCGTAGGAGTCCAGCGCCACGTTGCCCGAGGGTAGCTGCGTGTTGTGACAGGTGCGGCAGTTCTGGGCCAGAATCGGCGCAATGGTCGTGGCGTAGGTCGTACTGGCTACCTCACAATCCGGGGTAGGCTGGTTGGCAAACAGCTCTTCGGCATTGTCGTAGGCGCAGCTGCTGAGCATAGCTAGTCCGCCAACCAGAAAAAGTACTGGGCGTAGCATAGAAACAGGAAAGAAAACGAGGAATAGAAGAAAAAGCGCGCTAGGGCGTAACCGAGGCCGGCGCGGTAGGCAGCAAGCTGTATTTGAGGGAGAAAAAGACGCCGGCGCTGCTAAGCTTCACTTTGCCGAAGCCCACGCCACCCAGCGGAACCTTCACAAATGGCTCGCCCTGCAACGACCAGCGGCCCGGCAAACTCCGCTCGTAGCCCGCCGACAGGTTAACGACGCTCAGCCAGTGGTTCGAGCCTTTGGCCAGGCTCCAGTCTTTGGTGGCAGGCTTGCCGTAGTACTGGTAGGAGTAGAGGTACCGCTCGTGGCGCATCAGCAGCGAAGACAGGCCCACGGAGGCAAACACGGTGGTATTGGCCCGCTGTAGCACATCGTAGCGCAGGTTGATGGGCACCTCGGTGATACGGCAGGTGGCGTCTATTACGTCGATGTCGTAATTGTTGCTCCAGTAGCCAGTTGGCGGGTGGTAGTCGGAGCCCCGGGCTATGTAGCGCTTCACCGAGCGAATGGCTGCCGCATTGATCCGCAGGCGGTTGGTCAGCCGGTATTCGGCCATAATACCCAGGTTGCTGCCCACGGCCGTGGTCTTTTCCCAGCGCACAGTGCTTAGCTCCGGCGCATACATCAACCCCACGCTGAAGCGGTAAGTGGGCTTGGTACGCCGGGGTTTTTCGGGCTGCTGAGTTGAATCAGGCTGAACTATGGCGGGCCGCGGCGCAAGTACTGCCGGAATCGGCTCTACGGCGGTCGGAGCTGCCGAATCGGGCAGGGTGGCTCCTGAATTACGGTCGGGTAGGGGCTCACTACCCGGCCGTATAGCTGCTGCAACAGCTGCTTCAGGAGCTACCGTTTCGGCCGACGATACGGGCACAGCAGGTGCGGGTACCGGGGAAGTTGGGGTGTCTTGCGAAATGTGGCGAGCCGCTGCCGGAGCCAAAGCGCCGGAGTGACCAGAAGTCGTTTCAGGTACGCTGGCCACTGGGGTTTCGGATTTAGGTACTGGCAACAACAGGGCTTGAGCTGGCAGCGGGTGGTTGCGTCGGCTCGGCGCATCTACTGTTATCGTAGCTGAAACGGTGCCATAGTCACTAGCCGTAAAAGCCTCTCTACGGGCCATAGCCTTCGGTTTGCGCGTGGGCTGCACGGGCAGTAGCACCAGGGCCGGGTGGAGTTTCGCGGGCCGTAACTGGTGCTGCGGATGGGCAGAATTTTTTGTTGCTTCCGGTGCTGTCACTTCAGCAGCGGAAGCGGGTGCTGCTGCTGGTTGAGTTGCTGCTGCCACTGCCTTTGCTACGGGTACGGCCGGGGTTTTCGGCGAAGCTGATCGGGAATTACTGGTCTGGGCAGAAACTGCGGCGGGCCGGGCGGCTTTGGTTTGGGCGGCGGCTAGGGCCAGCTTGGTTTGTTTGGCGTCGGTGGTGGTGAGCATGCCGGCGGCCAGCTTGGGCAGCGGGGTTTGGGCCGAGAAGCCCAGCCATACCAGCAGGCCTACCGCTAGTGCCAGCGTTTCCAGCGCGAAAATGCGGAGCACCCGCTGGCGCACGAGCTGCTGCACGGCGGCTTCCTCCAGCTTCCGCTCCATCTGCAGCCAGGCGCTGAGGTTGTGTTCGTCGGGGTAGTTGTCGGCGCTCTGCTGAAACAGCGCGTCGAGCTCCTCATCCGACATATCCGGCGTACGCATGATGGCTGGTTTGTTTAAGGATGTTCTTGAGGTGGGCGCGCGCCTTCGACAAGTTTGATTTGGAAGCCCCAACCGAGATGCCCAGCTGGCTGCTTACTTCTTCGTGGGTAAAGCCGTCGATGACGTAGAGGTTGAACACCGTACGGTAGGCCGGGGAAAGCTGCTGAATAAGCCGGAGCAGCTCCTCGTAGGAGAGAATATCGAGGGCCGAGTTGCCGGTGTCGGCCTCGGCGTAGGCGGCATCATTGAGCTCTTGCTGGTGCTGATGCTTTCCCTGGGTGCGGTAATGGTCGATGGCGGTGTGAATCATGATGCGCTTGAGCCAGCCCCGGAAGGAGCCGCTGACTTCGTGCCGGGTGACGTCGAAGCGGCTTACGTCGCGGAATACTTTCATAAACCCGTCGTTGGCGGCTTCCATTGCTTCGTCGCGGGTGCGGGTGTAGCGCAGGCAAATGCTCATGGCAAAGCTATAGTACAGCCCATACAGCCGCCGTTGCGCGTCGCGCTCCGCCCGCTGGCAGCCTGCCAGCAAGGCAATAAGCATCTCGGGGTCGTGTTCGGCGTGGGGCACGGCTGCGGGGTTTATATCCAGCGACTCGCAGGCTTGCGGAAAAAGGTTGCCTCGCGGTAATAAAAGTTACAAAAAGTGTTGGTACATGGCTTCGGTATGAGGCATAAAAAAGCCCGGTCCTTACGAACCAGGCTTTTTTAATCATCCACAAATTGCGACTCATCCGGCAAATCCGAATGAATCCGTGGGCCTTACTGCACCGTCGTCGAGAGCTTGGGCGCGTCGGCGTCGGTGATGACCGTCGAGGTGGTCGTGCCACGCTCCCGGGCCTCCTTGCGGCCGTAGGTGTCCAGGATAATCGGCGTAGCGATGAACAGCGACGAATACGTACCGAAGATGATACCCACAATCATGGCGAAGGAGAACGAGCGGAGCGTTTCACCACCGAAGATGTAGAGTACGATTACCACCAGGAACACCGTAGTAAACGTAATCATAGTACGCGAGAAGGTGCTGTTCAGCGCGGGGTTTACTACCTGCGCGAAGGTCAGGTGCGGATTCTCCCGCAGATATTCCCGGATCCGGTCGTAGATAACCACGGTGTCGTTCATCGAGAAGCCGATAATGGTCAGCACGGCAGCCACGAAGATCTGGTCCATTTCGTAGTTCAGGCCAAAGGCGCGGGCAATGGGGTAAGCCGCAATTACCAGCAGCGCATCGTGGAAGAGGGCAATAACGGCGGCCATCGAATACTGCCACCGCTCGAAACGGAACAGTACGTACACGAAGATACCCAGCAGCGTCAGGCCCAGGCTCAGCACCGAAGTCTTCTTGATGTCATCGGCAATGGTGGCGCCTACTTTCGAGGTGCTCTTGATCTGCGGGTTGTCGGCACCGTACTGCTTGAGGCCGGCCAGCAGGGCGTTCTGCACTTTCTCGTCGGCAGCAGTGCTTTCGTCCTCGGCCAGGTAGCCGGTCGTGATACGCAGGCGGTTGGCCGCGCCGAAGGTTTTTACCTCGGTACCGGCGCCTTTAAAGTCATCGGCCAGGGCTTCCTTTACGTCGGAAGCAACTTCGTTCTTGTTGAAGTCAACCACGTAGCTGCGGCCACCGCGGAAGTCAACGCCCAAGTTGGGGCCGCCCTGAATGTACATCAGCACGAAGCCGATGATGATGAAAACCGTCGAGGTGATGTAGGCAATCTTGCGCTTGCCCACGATGTCGAAGTTCAGGCCCTTAAACAGGTGACGCGAAATAGGCGTGCTGAAGGTGATGCTGGTCGTTTCCTTACCGCGGGTCAGCCACTCGATGATGAGGCGCGACACGAACACGGCCGACAGGAACGAGGTCAGTACGCCGATACCCAGCGTGATGGCGAAGTTCTGTACCGGACCCGTACCGAAGAAGCCCAGGATAACGGCAATCAGCATCGTGGTTACGTTCGAGTCGAAGATGGCCGTAAACGCGCGGGCATAGCCCTTGTTGATGGCATCTTTCACGGTCAGACCGTGGTCCAGCTCTTCCCGAATCCGCTCGAAGATCAGTACGTTGGCATCCACCGCCATACCGAAGGTCAGCACCAGACCGGCAATACCGGGCAGGGTGAGGGCGGTGCCGAACTGAGCCAGTACGCCCAGAATCAGGAAGCCGTTGAACAGCAGCGCGGCATCGGCCACCAGGCCGGCCTTACCGTAGTAGAGGGCCATGAACACCATAATCAGCACCAAGCCGGCCAGCGACGAATACAAGCCCTGGTTGATGGCTTCCTGACCGAGCGACGGACCAACTACGGCTTCTTCCACGATGCGGGTAGGAGCGGGCAGCTTACCGGCTTTCAGGACGTTGCCAAGGTCTTGGGCTTCTTCAATCGAGAAGTTGCCCGAAATGCTGGAGTTGCCACCGGCAATTTCAGCCTGCACCACGGGAGCCGAGTACACATAGTCATCAAGCACAATGGCTACCTGACGGCCAATGTTGGCGGCCGTCAAACGCTGCCACTTCTTGGCGCCCGAGGGGTTCATCTGCATCGAAACTTCCGGACGGCCACCCTGGTCGTAGTCCTGGCGGGCATCCGATACTACTTCGCCACCGAGTGGGGCGGTAGCCTCCCGCGACTTGCGGATGGCGTAGAGCTGCAGGTATTCCTGGCCTTCGATTACGTCGGGCTTCACACCCCACAGGAACGTCAGGTTAGCGGGCAGTACGGCGCGTACCTCGGGCATTTTCAGCATCGAGTTCACGCGGGCCGTGTCACGCACGTTCGAGCCCAGCGCGCCGGGCATCGTGAAGAGCTTAGCCAGGGCGCTGCTCTGCTGGGGGTTAGTCGAGTCGGCTTTGGCCGTAGTGGTTTTCTTTTTGGCAAGCTGGCTGGCCAGCGAAGAAGAGTCGCCGGCGGCCGTGGTGGCAGCCGTAGCGGTAGAGTCGGTGGTAGCAGTAGCCGGAGTAGCGGCGGTGCCGGTCAGCTTGTCGGCAGCTTCTTTGGCCGTCAGCACTTCGTTGAGCTGGCCGAGGTAGGGCGAGAATTCATCGGCACGCCATACTTCCCAGAACTCCAGCTTGGCCTGGCCCTGGAGCAGCTTACGAACCCGCTCGGGGTTATCCACGCCGGGCAACTCAATCTGGATGCGGCCCGTGCCTTTCACCCGCTGGATGTTGGGCTGGTTCACGCCGAATTTATCGACGCGGGTGCGCAGGATGTTGAACGAGCGTTCAATGGCTTCTTCCTCTTCCTTGTCGATGGCGGCAATTACCTTTTCGTTGGTCGAGTTGATGTCGATGCCCCGGCTCTTGTTGGTCGTGTTAGCAAAGATGCGTGCCAGCTTATCGTTGGGCGCGATGGTGCGGTAGGCCTGAGCAAACAGGGCCGTGAAAGGCGTCGACGGGTTGGTCTTCTGCATGGTCTGGGCTTCCACCAGCGCCTTGTTGAAGTTTACGTCTTTGGAGTTGCCCGACATAGCCCGCACGATTTCCACCGGCGAGACTTCCAGCGTTACGTGCATGCCGCCTTTCAGGTCGAGGCCGAGGCCCAGTTCCGAGGCGCGCACGTCGCGGTAGGTGTAGGGGCCAAACACGGGGGCGCGCCACACCGAGTCGAGGTAGTGCTGCCGCTGCCGCTCGTCGAGCTTGCCGCTCTTGGAGGCGTAGTTTACGGCATCCTTCTGCACCCCACGGGAAATGTAGGTGAAGAAGAGAAAGTACGCGCACAAAGCCGAAACGACGACCGTAAGCGCGATAATGAGTCCTTTATTACGCATTGAGAAAAAATAAAATGTATTCGGGGAAAAGCAATCCGGATCAGGCGGCCGTATTGATCACGCATGAGTCTGCTGCACCTGCAAAAGCACGCCGGCTACCGGGAGCCGCGCAAGGGGGCCGGCTCAGTGGTTAGGGAGCGTGCGGCGACAGGGCTGCCACCAGCAGCCGGGAGCGGAACAAATCGGGGACGGCGCTGGGCCGGGGCTGTGGGGCGGCAATGCGCCGCGCCGGCCGGGGCCACACCAGCGGCTCGAAGCCGGGCTGCCAGATATCGGTGGCCGGAGCCAGCCATAAGCCCAGCGGGGCTGTGGCTTCCAGGGTTACTTTCTGCTTGACCAGCGCCGCTTTCGGCCCCACGCCCACGCGCGTCACTTTGCCTTCCGGAAGCCGGTAGGTAGCAACGGCCCGGTGGTTCAGCGCCAGCACAAACAGCAGAGTAGCTGTGAGCAGCGTGAAGCGCAGGCGGGGCAAAAAGTGGGAGAGAAAGACCAGCATTCTTAAAGCAATGGTTACAAATATAGCCAAACCCGGCAGCGCGGGCAAGCAGAAAGCGGCGGATTAGGGCGGAAAAGACGAACAAACGTTCATAAAACCCGTAGCATCGGCGCCGTTCGGCCGCCTGACCCCGGTGGCCGCCGCGTCCTGCCACTGCTTGGTCGAAGCAAAGTAAAAGAGCCCCGGGAAACGAAAAATGCCCCGACAGCTGCTCGAAAAGAGCATGTCGAGGCATTCATAAAAGGTAGTTTCGCCTATTTCTTGGCTTCCACCACTTTATTGCGCAGAAACGACACCAGCACGTCCAGGCCCCGGTCGAAGTGGCGGTTGTTGGGAATCACGATGTCGGCATCTTGCTTGAAGGGCTTGATGTACTTCTCGTAGGTGGGCGCCACGTGGTTGGTGTAGCGGTAGAGCACGTCCTCCAGGTCGTAGCCCCGCTCGTCCCGGTCGCGCACGATGCGGCGCTGCAGCTTCACATGCTCCCGGGCATCGATGTACACTTTCAGATCGAGCAGCTTGGCTACTTCCTCGAAGTAAAACACGAAGATGCCTTCGACTACCACAATGGGCGCGGGCCGGAATACCAACTCGTTGGCCTTCACGTTGGGGTTGTTGAAGGTGTATTCCTGGCGGCGCACTTCCTTGCCCTGGCTGATTTGCAGCACGTCGGCGGCGTAGGCAGCCGAGTCGATGGAGCCCGGCAGGTCGAAGTTGGTGACGCCGTTCACGTCGATCTGCTGGTTTTCGCGCGGGTGGTAATAGTTGTCCTGCGAAATCAGACAAATATCTTCTTCAGGAAACGAGGCCAGCAGGCGGCGCAGAAAGGTGGTTTTACCCGAGGCACTGCCGCCCGTAATACCGACGATGAAAGGATGTTGCATGGGGGTGGGAAATGGCCCGTACCTACAGGGCCAACCCTGCAAAAGTAACAAAATGCCTTGGGCCGCCGAGGTTTCCGGGCTTTGGACCGCCGAATATTTCTGTTTTGTCTACTTTTTTGCCTCCAGCGTCTGCAAAAAGCCAACCAGCCCCGCCACGGCCCGGGCCCGGTGGCTAAGCGTATTTTTCTCGGCTAGTGTCATTTCCGCAAAGGTCACATCCTGCTCCTCGGGCCGGAAAACCGGGTCGTAGCCGAAGCCGTCCGTGCCGCGCACGTCCTCGGTAATGTGGCCATCTACGGCCCCGGCAAACTCGTGGACCGCGCCGTCGGGCAGCACCAGGGCAATAACGGTCCGGAACTGGGCCGAGCGGTCGGCTTTGCCTTGCAGCTCCTGCAGCAGCTTGGCCACGTTGTCGGCGGCCGAGCGCTGGGGGCCGGCGTAGCGGGCTGAGTACACGCCCGGCTCCCCATTCAGGGCGGCTACTTCCAGGCCGGTGTCGTCGGCAAAGCAGGAAGTTTGGTAGTGCTGCCACACGTATTCGGCCTTTTGCCGGGCATTGCCTTCGAGCGTATCCTGGGTTTCGGGCAGCTCTTCGTGGCAGCCAATATCGCGCAGACTTAGCAACTCGATGCTGGCCGGCAGCAAAGCCCGGACTTCGGTGAGCTTGTGCTCATTATTGGTAGCAAAACAGATGCGCATGGGTGGTGAAATTGTGAAAGGTGAAGTTGTGATGACACATTATAAGTCGTTGGTCAAAGATAAGGGCACAAAAAAACCGGCTCCTGCGTACCGGCTTAATTCATTCACAAATTCACCTTTCACAACTTCACCGCTAGCGAAACATCGACTTGATGCTGCCCCAAGAGCGCTGCACGGCGCTGGGCGTGGTGTTGAGGACGGTGGTGTAGTTCTGGTCGCCGGCGGTGGTATGCACCGTGAGGCGGTAGGTGAAGGGCCCGCCGCCATTGGTACCGTTGATACCCCGGTACACATTGTCGTCGAGGTAGAGGTAGCGCCGCTGGCCGCCGGGTGCCACGGTGGTCATGCGGGCAAAGCTGGGCTCGTTGTTGGATTTGCGCCAGATATCATAGTTCTGCACGCCGCTTTCGTTCGTCACTTCCCACTCTAGACGCACGTTGGTGCCGTCGAAGGTGGCCTGAAAAAGCGTGATAGTAGCGCCGTAAGCCAGCGTAGCCGCCAACAGGCATAACCCCCCCAATAGAGTAGCAGTACGAATCATATAACAAAGCCAACAGGGGTGGGGTAGGGAGTAGCGGGCGGAAATCAAAAATAAACATTTTCCAGTTCTGTCAGCTAGTAGTACTTCGAAATCCAGAAAAGACGGCGCACGTTTTTAAAATTCGGAGCTAACGTGTACTTTTGCAGTCCCTTCCGCAAAATCGGCAGGGCCAGAAGGTTTTAACGGCATCACGACCATGAAAAAAGACATCCACCCCGAGTATCGCCAAGTTGTGTTCCAGGACACGTCCAGCGACTTTAAATTCATCACCCGCTCGACGATGAACTCCAACGAGACCATCACGATGGAGGACGGCAAGACGTATCCCGTTATCAAGGTGGAAGTTAGCAGTGCCTCGCACCCTTTCTACACCGGCAAAAACGTGTTTATCGACACCGCTGGCCGCGTAGAGAAATTCCGCAACCGCTACCAGAAGAAAGCCTAGCTCTGGGCAGTGGCCGCAAGCGGATGCCTGCAGCTTACTAGATTATACAAAGCTCCTTTCGGCCCCGCCGGAAGGAGCTTTTTGTTGCCAGCTACTTCCGGTGGGCGGCAATTTTGCCGCCCACGTCCATGGTTTTGCGGCTAAGGCGCTAACTTGCCGCGGCCAATTCTCGGCCTGTTTCCCGCTCATCGTTTCTGCCCCGCATGACTATTCTGCTCTTCGACGACCCCGCCATCCGCCCCCAGCTGTTGCCCTTCACCTTCACGCGCCCGGTGGCGGCCCTGCGCTGCGGTATCCTGACGGTGGCCGAAAAATGGCAGCACCGCCTGCAGCAGCCTGTGCATTACCTCACCGAGCAATACCTGCAGGCCAAATACCCCGCCGGGCCGGTGGGTGGGCCGGCGCTGGTTATCAACGGAGCCGTGTGCCCCGATGAGCTACTGGCCAAGCAGGTTCAGGCTCTACAGCCCGGCCAGGCTTTGATGGATGGCGACCTGCTGGTGGCTGCCCACTTGGCCGATGCCGCCAACGTGGCCGAGCTGATTCAGGATGGCTTCACCGACACCAAGGAAGTTGCCGAGCCCGTTGTTGTCCTGCGGCAGGTGTGGCACCTGTTTCTGCACAACGGGGCCGAAATTCGCCGCGACTTTGCCCTGCTTACCCACGGCCGCCAGTCGCAGCCCATCGGCGACGCGCATACCATCGTGTACGCCCCCGAGAATATCTTCATTGAGGAAGGCGTCAAAATCCGGGCGGCTATTCTAAACGCTGAGGACGGCCCGATTTACCTGGGCAAAAACTCCCAGGTGCACGAAGGCGCTATTATCAAAGGCCCGCTGGCGCTCTGCGAAGGGTCGCACATCAATGCCGGGGCCAAAATGCGCGGCGACAATACCGTAGGGCCGCACAGCAAAGTAGGGGGTGAAGTGGGCAACTCCATTCTGCTGGGCTACTCCAACAAAGGCCACGACGGCTACCTCGGCAACTCGGTGATTGGCGAATGGTGCAACCTGGGGGCCGATACCAACACCTCCAACCTGAAGAACAACTATGCGCCAGTGAAAATCTGGAGCCACAGCGCGGGCCGCTTCGTGAATACCGGCCAGCAGTTTTGTGGCCTGATGATGGGCGACCATAGCAAGTGTGGCATCAACACGATGTTCAATACCGGCACGGTGGTGGGAGTGGGGGCCAACATATTCGGAGCCGGCTTCCCGCGCACGTTTATTCCCTCCTTCAGCTGGGGCGGGGCCGCGGGCTTCGAAACCTTCAAGATGCCTAAAGTAGCCGAAGTAGCCGAGCGCGTCATGGCCCGCCGTCACCTGGCGTATGATGCCGTAGAGCAATCCATCATGCAGCACGTGTTCGACCAGACCGCTAAAGACCGGATCTGGGAAAAGGCCGTGAGCAAAGAAGCGCCAGCCGCCGAGTAAACGCCCTTGTGCGACTGCCACCCGCACAAGGGTCGTCTCCTGGCTGACCAAAACCGGCTGACAGAAGCTTTGCTGCCTCAGCACAAATCAACCGTACATCATGCGTTTCTCCGAAATACCCGGCCAGACCGACGTCAAGCGGGTGCTGGTGCAAACCGTGCATCGGCAGCACATTGCCCACGCCCAGCTGTTTCGCGGGGCCGAAGGCTCGGCGGCGCTGGCGCTAGCCCTGGCCTACGCCACGTTTCTGAACTGTGAGAACCGGGCCGCCGATGCCGCCGATTCCTGCGGGCAATGCTCCAGCTGCCAGAAAATCGACAAGCTGATTCACCCCGATCTGAACTTCATCCTGCCCGTCACCACCACCAAGGCCGTGGCCAAGGATGCCGTCAGCAGCAAGTTTGCGGGCGAATGGCGCTCCTTCGTGCTCGAAAACCCTTACCAGGGCCTCAACGACTGGATGCAGCACATCGGGGCCGACAACAAGCAGGGCAGCATTTCCAAGGAAGAAAGCTTGCAGCTGCTCAAGCTCGTGTCACTCAAAGCCTTCGAGGCGCAGTTTAAAATCGTCATTATCTGGCTGCCCGAACTCATGCACCCGGCCGCCGCCAACGCCGTGCTCAAACTGCTGGAAGAGCCGCCGCCCGCCACGGTGTTTCTGCTGGTGAGCTTCTCGCCCGAGCAGCTGCTGCCCACCATCATCAGCCGCGTGCAGCCGGTGGTAGTAAGGCCCTATGCCGAGCCAGAACTCACTGCCTTTCTGCGCGACGAGCACCAGGTGCCCGAAGTGAAGGCCCGGCAGATTGCCCAGCTCGTGGAAGGCAACCTCGGCGCGGCGCTGGCCGCCCGCGAAGCTGCCGCCGACAACGACTATTTCACCTTCTTCGTGGAATGGATGCGCCAGTGCTACGGCTACAAGGTCGACCTGATTCTGAGCAAAACCGACGAGTTTCAGAAGATGGGCCGCGAAAACCAGAAGGAGTTTCTGCAGTTCGGGCTGGGCATTCTACGCAAGGTGCTGCTCTTCGGCATCGATGCACAGCTCGTGCCCCATTTGCCGGCTAGTGAGCAGCAGTTTGTGGCGGGCTTCAGCCGCTTCGTGCACCCGGCCAACGCCGATGCGCTAACCCAGGAGATGAACGACGCGCACTACCACATTGAGCGCAATGCCAACCCCCGGATGGTCTTCGTGGACATGTCCCTGCGTATTGCCGAGCTGCTCAAAATGCCCGTTTAAACGCTGGAAATACAGAAAATACAGTTTGCTAATTTGCTATAGTAACTGCTAAAAGCCGTATAGACCGTACGGGGCAAACGGGTGTTGTACCTTTGCCAGCCCAATAATGCGCAGGCTACCGCCGGAATCCAACACAGAATTCCGGTGTCTGATTAACCCCGGGCAGCGGGCTGAACTGGTTGCCATTTCCTTCTTATGACTCTCAATCGTCCCATTCGCATCGGAACCCGCGGCAGCCGGCTGGCTCTCTGGCAGGCGCACCACGTAGCGGCCTTGCTGGAACTGGCCCAGCTGACCACCGAAATCGTCATTATCACGACCAAAGGCGACGTCGTGCTGGACCGCTCCCTGGATAAAATCGGGGCCAAGGGGGTGTTCACCGAGGAGCTGGAGGAAAGCCTGCGCTCCGGTGCTATCGATATTGCCGTGCACAGCGCCAAGGACGTGCAAAGCACCATTCCCGCCGACCTGGAACTGCTGGCCTTCATGGAGCGCGAAAAGGTGAACGACGTTATCGTCAGCTTCGACCCCGCCCTCGATCTGAGCCGCCCCGACCTTGTGCTGGGTACCAGCAGCACGCGTCGCAAAGCCATGCTGCGCCGGTTTTACCCCCACGCTACCACGGCCGAGGCCCGCGGCAACCTCCAGACGCGCCTGCGCAAGCTCGAAGAAGGGCAGTACCACGCGCTGGTGCTGGCCTATGCTGGTGTGCACCGTATGGAGTATGACGAGCTAATTCGCCACGTATTGCCCGAAACCCAGTTTGTGCCGGCCACCGGCCAGGGCAGCGTGGCCATCGAGTGTGCCCGCAATCTGGAGCCAGCGTTGAAGGCCGAGCTACAGCGCATACTCGACCACACGGCCACCCACACTTGCCTACTGGCTGAACGCGCCTTTCTGCGCACAATGGAAGGCGGCTGCAGCATTCCTTCGTTTGCCCTGGCTACGCTCAGCACCGACGGCGCGCTGCAGCTGCACGGCGGCCTCATCAGCCTCGACGGGCAGCAGTACTTGGAGGAAATCCTGACCACGACCGACCTAATGCAGGTAGAAGCCCTGGGCACGGAGCTGGCCGAGCGGGTGCTGAGCCGGGGCGGCCGCCAGATTCTGGACGATATCCGCAGCCAGCGCGCCGTGAGCTGAGCCAGCGCGCAAGACCACTATCAAAAAAGGCCCGGAAGTTGATTCCGGGCCTTTTTCGTGTTTTACAACTGCTTTAAAGCGCTTGGGCGGGCCTGGTAAACTTGTCGCGCAGCCAGTAGAGCAGTAGGGCAAAAATAGCCCCGCTGGTATCGGCCAACATATCTTTCTGGGCATCCCAGATGTCGCCTTGGCTGCCCAGAAAAGCGGCTCCGGCGTCGCCGCCCGCTGTTTCGGCATACACCCATTCAATCAGCTCGTAGGCCATGGCCACTGTGCCGATGACGCAGAGCGGGAACAGGTAGGCTACCACCCGGTTACGGATAATCTGGTACCGGTCGATAAGCTCCAGGATGGCAAAGGCGTAGAAGCCCACGCTGATGTGCGCTACCCGGTCGTACATATTACGCTTGAAGCCGAACAGGTCGTTGAACCAGGCAAAGGGCACTTTCTCGAAGGTGTAATGGCCGCCGATAGTGTGCATAAACAGCAGCACGCTCATCAGCAAGTAAGCTAGGTTGGAAAACCGGACGCCGCGCACGTAAAGCACCGCCAGGGCGGCGGTAATGGCGACAATTGGCAGGTTTTCGGCCACCCAGGTGCCTCGTTCGGCCGGATTGATAGCCAGCACGGCAAACAGAATTATGTAAGCCAGCAAAAGCAACTTGGGAAACCAGTGGGGAGGCGGCGAAGCCGAGGCAGGAGCAGACATGAAGCAGGGATGAAAGGACGAGTTTGGCGCACAATACGGATATTTCGCAGATTCGCTGCTGCCCGGCGCGAAAAGTGTATTTCATCTTTGCCATACTACTTGCATTTCCGGGCTGCCAGCTTCTTCGCCCGCGCCCTTGCTCCCTGAGTCTGCTCGGCCAGGATTTTGTAGCGCAGCCTGCCGAAACCGCGTAGTTTTGTTGTTCTCTCCTCACCCTAACTCCTCGCTATGAAGTCCATTTTCCGCGCTACGGCGCTCTGCTGGCTATTGATCTGCGTATTGGCCCTGACGCTGCAGGCCGCCAAAGCTCCCAAAAAAAGCAAGAAGGACCAGGTCGTGACTATCAGTACGCCTCAAGGCGACATTCGCATGATTCTGTTTGATGAGACGCCCCTGCACAAGGGAAACTTCCTGAAGCTGGCCCAGAGCGGGTTCTACAACGGCACTACCTTTCACCGCATCATCCCGAATTTCATGATTCAGGGCGGCGACGCCAACTCCAAGGATGCCGACCCGAACAACGACGGTATGGGCCCGCAAAACGATAAGACGATTCCGGCCGAAATTCGGCCCGAGTTTTCGCACAAGTTCGGGGCCGTAGCCGCCGCCCGCCAGGGTGACATGGTGAATCCGACCAAAGCCAGCAGCAGCTCTCAGTTCTACATCGTGCAGAACCACACCGGCACTCCTCACCTCAACGGGGGCTATACTGTTTTCGGGCAGGTTATCAGCGGCCTGGATATTATCGACAAGATTGCGGCCCAGCCCAAAGACATGCGCGACCGGCCGACCACCGACGTCAAAATGACGGTGAAAGTGGAAAAGCTGAAGAAAAAGAAAATTACGGAGCTCTACGGCTACAAGTACGAGTAGCGCATGACCAGACGCATCTTAGTAACCGGCTCCAATGGCCTGCTGGGGCAGAAACTGGTCGAATTGCTGCACCATGAGCCCGGCGTAGAGCTCATTGCCTCCTCCCGCGGTGCCAATAAGCTGGCGGCCCTCTATCCAGCCGTGCGCTTCGTGCCGCTCGACGTCACCGACTGCGCCCAGGTGCAGGCCGTGCTGGCGGCCGAGCAGCCCACTCACCTCATCCACACTGCCGCCATGACCAACGTGGACGAGTGTGAACTGAACCAAGAGGCTTGCTGGCAACAGAACGTAACGGCCGTGGAGCATCTGGTAGAAGCTTGCGCCCAGCTCAGCGTCCACCTCATCCACGTCAGCACCGATTTTATTTTCAGCGGGGAGCAAGGGCCCCTGAGCGAGGAGGCCGCACCGGAGCCCGTCAACTTCTATGGCCAAAGCAAGCTGGCCGCCGAACAAGCCGTGCAGGCTAGCGCCGGCCGCTGGGCTATTGTGCGCACGGTGCTGGTCTACGGCATTGCCCACGACTACGGCCGTACCAACATCGTGCTCTGGGTGCGCGAGTCATTGGCGGCCGGTAAGCATATTAAGGTCGTCGATGACCAATTCCGGACGCCTACGCTGGCCGAAGACTTGGCTCAGGGCTGCTGGCTGGTAGCCCTCCACGATGCTGCCGGCATCTACCACATCAGCAGCAATGAGATGCTCACGCCCTACCAGATGGCACTGCAGGTAGCTGATTATTTTCAGCTGGATAAAAGCTTCATCGAGAAAGTAAATGCCAGTACTTTTTCGCAGCCGGCCCGGCGGCCGCTCCGTACGGGCTTTATTATTGCCAAGGCGCAGCGGGAATTGGGCTTCCGGCCGCATAGCTTTCAGGAAGGCATTGCGCTGCTGGCCCGGCAAATGGGCACAGAGGCCTGAAAAGCGAGTAAAAGCCTATAAACGCAAAAAAACCGTTGGCAAGGCCAGCGGTTTTTTTACACACCTATTGCAACAACCTTCGGGTATTACCGCTGCGAGCAGAGCAGCGCCACACCCATTCTATTTATTCGCCGCCGATTTCCGACGGGATTATTCCTACCAAAAGGCCGCCTATCAGCATGGCCGCGCCGGTGCGCAGAGCCACTTGTCCGGCAGGATAAGATATTAGCTCCCCGTCGAGAGTTTGGAAGCAGCCTGCACTCTGGCGAGTGGCCCGACGGGCAGCCATTTCCAGCAGCAGGTAATGCAAGGCATATCCCTGACGACGCTTAACTAATAAATAACTCATACTGAAAGACCGCAAACAGCCTGTAGAAAGTAGCTAGCCTACTTGGCGGGCTGTTTCTATATGACAATATTAGGGTGATAAGCGGCGCATGTAAAGGATGATTAGCCCCTAATTGTGACTTGGTTAATAATCAGCTTGGTTGCATGAACCATAGAAGGATTTGAAATTAAAAAGGATAGGTTTTGGGCCTGTAATTACTGCTTGACAACGCAAGTGGCGTAATTGCAGTGTGTTATTATGCCTATTAGCTTTTGCTATAGCTATTGATGTGTGCTGAAAAGGTGTCTAATTGTGACAGTTGATTTTAATTGGCCGCTTCTAGGCGTCCAATTAAAATCAACTGTCGCAACGCCAGTGTGGTAAACAAAATAGCCGTAGCGGGCACTGCAATCAGCCACCAGGCGGTGGGCTCCAGGCGGGCCGTAGCCAGCATGCGTCCCCAACTGGCTGTTTCGGGTGGCAGGCCTACGCCCAGAAACGATAGGGTAGTTTCGAGGCCAAGCAGCGTGGCTACACTCAGCGGCAGTGTGGCTCGCACCGTTTTCCAGATAACGGGCAAGGCATGGCGGGTAATAATGCGCCAATCAGATAAACCCAACGCCCGGGCGGCTTCGATGTAAGGCAACTGGCTGATGTGTTGCATATCAGCCCGTACCAGCTGGGCAGTAGCAGGCCAGAAAGTGAGAGCTAGTACGAGCAGTAGCATCGGGGCCGAAGGAGGCTGTAGGGCTGCCAGGGCTAGTACCAGCACTAGCCGGGGAACCGAAGAAAGGAAAGCTACGAGCAGCAAAACCAGCCGGTCGAAGGGTACCGGCCAGGAGCTAGGTCGAGCCTGAAGACCCAAACGCCGCGCGCCTAGCCACAAGCCCAACACAACCAGGCCAGTAGCCCAGCCCAGCCACCACGCGGTGCCCGTGAAGCTGGCCCAAAATAGCCCGGTGCCCGCCGAAATTAGCACGATGGTAGCGGGCAGCCGCAGCCGGTTATTGCCCCAATACCCGGCTAGGCACCCTAGCAGGGTGCCTAGCAGCGTGGCTATCAAGGCAGCGGGCACACTAATCAGACTTACCGTGCGGGCTCCAAAGACAAGCCCGGCTAGACTGTCACGCCCCATTGGGTCGGTGCCGAGCCAATGGGTACCAGAAAAGGGCGGCTGCGTAATGGCCGCTAGGTCGGGAGAATCGGGTGCGAAGGGTAAGGGCAATATCTCCGCAGCTAGGGCCACTAGTGCTACCAACGCCAACCACAGTATAGCCAGCCATCTACGCCACCAGTGAGGTATTGTGAACCGTCTCACGCTTCTAGGCGAGTTCGTGGGTCAGCTTGGTACGACAGCCAATCGGCTAAAATTTGCGCCAGCAGCCGGGTCAGCGCAATCAGCAAAACGCCGCCCAGCAGAACAGGGAAATCATGGGCAGCGGCTGCCTCGGCCAGCAGGCGGCCCATGCCGGGCACCGCAAATATCCACTCTACTACGACTGCCCCGGCTACCAGTGCCGGTAGCAGGTCGGCTATATAGATAATAGCGGGCAATAAGGCATTGCGAAGCGCATGACGCCGTACTACCAGTCGATTGGCCAAACCCTTAGCCCGGGCCGTCACCACGTAGTCGGTTTTCAGCTCTTGTTGCAGGGAGTTGTCGAGTTGCACAACCAAGGCAGGCAGACTCACTAGCACCAAGCTTAGCAACGGCAACGTGATATGGTGCAGAAAGCCAAGTAGCTGACTGTTCCAGGAGGCTGTGCTATCCGCTCGGCCCATGCCATAAGCCGGAAAGAGCGCCAGCATATCGGGGTTAGCCAGTAGTAGCAGCAATAGCAGCGCCACAACAAAGAGCGGCAGGGCGTGTAGCATGTGTAACCCGCCCAGCACCGCGTACCGGATGCCACGGTAGCGGGCTAGCAGCAGCGTGAGGACATGCGCCGCCGCAATAGTTACCAAAAAAGCCGCAATGGTCAATGGCAGCGTAGAGCCTAGGGCGCGGAGCAGCAAAGCCGTCACTGGTTGGTTGTCCCGGAAAGAATAACCTAAATTACCGTGTAGCAAGTCGCGCAGCCAGATATGGTACTGATTGTGCAATCCATTCCACTGCCAGCGCCAGCGCAAAGTGGGTGAACGTGACGGTGACTTTGGCGCGGCGGCTGGTGTCAGATAGAACAGCGGTAAATCCAGGCCCAGGCGCTGATGGAGTAAGCGTTCCGCGGTTTGAGTCTGCTCCGGCGTAGCGGTGCGCGCCGATAGATTGCCGCCCCGGGAGCCTTCAAAACCCAGTGGATTACTTGCTAAGGCACGACTCAGTAGGAAAATAACCGACAAAATGGCCCAGGCTGCCGGCAAAGAGTGTACCAGACGGGAAACCAGGAAGCGTCTCATGCGTCACTGGGCAACGGGCTTCTCCCGAATGGCAGTTGCCGTGTAGCCCGGCCGAAGCCCCGAAACCTGCAGATTGGTGAGCCGGCTGGCGGCCGCCAGCCGGGAGCGTAGAAAAAACAGAACCGTCAGCGGCTTTTCGTCGTGCAACACTCGTTGAAATTGCCTGATAAGCTTAATCTGGCGGCTTTCCTGCTCTTCAACGGCTATGGCTTCGATGAGTCGGTCACTGCTGGTAGTGGCAAAGCCCATGTAATTGCCGGCTCCAATACTGTTGGAATGAAGAATAGGAGCAAAGTTGTACACAAATGGATTGCCAGTAACGGTAAACAGATACATGTCTACTGAGCCTGACCGCAGCTTTTCCCAGAACAGTGAAGACTCCAGGGGCTGAGGCTGAATAGGAATGCCAATTTGCCGGGCAGTGTTGCGCAGCTGCAGCGCTATGGTTTCAAATGCTGGGTCCCCGACCCGGTAGCTAAGCGACAAAGCAAGCTGCTGCGCCTGGCCTGAATGTCCCTGCCGCGTCCAATTGCCAGAAGACTGCCGTTGCCAACCCGCCTTTTGCAGCAGCCCAACAGCCGCGTCCACATCATAAGCGGTTAGGGGCAGGCTGTCGTTGTATAGGCGCCCCGAATTTGGATTTATCAAGCCCACGCTCGGGTAGGCCATGCCCTGCTGAGTGGCCTGAATAAGGGCCGGCACGTTAAATAAATGAGACAAGGCCTGGCGGGTAAACTTATCCTGTAAGGTAGGCTGCCGGGTATTAAAGCAGGCCGTTATCATCTTATAGGAGTCGGTGGTGTAGAACTGCAGTTCTGCCTCCTTGTCTTTGGTTTGGCGTAGTCGTTGAAACTCTTTGGCCGGCATCATTGGGTACACGTCGATATCACCACGCCGTAAGGCCAGCACGGCAGTTGCCTCATCCGGAATGATTTGATAATCGAGCCTTACCGGGTGGGCTTGCAGGGGAAGTAAATCGGAGTGCAGCGTGTCGGCCCACCAAGTAGCCTTACGCTTGAATGTAACGTAGCGGCCCGGCTCCCAGCTTTCTAGGGTATAGGGGCCACAGCCGGGCAGTCGTTCGGGATGATGGTCGAGTTGGGCTTGTTTGTAGCGCTGTACAAAAGCCCCAATAGCCGGATGATGCTCATCACCGGCCGTATCGGCCCGTAGCGTGGCCAACGAGAAAGGGCGTAATTGACCTTGCGGATCCAGTGGATACTCAGGCAGGATAATATAGTCGCCTGATGACCACTTATACTCAGGTGAACGGCCGGCACAGATCAGGGTGAAACGCCGGTCATCTTTCGGATCGAGTTTTATATCCCGAATAAAGCCCCATTGGGATTGGTTGCTCTCCGTCGGTAGGCCCGGGCAGTTCATCACTTTGAGTGTGAAGGCAACATCACGGGCTGATACTGGCCGACCGTTGTCCCACACAGCTGCAGGTCGTATCCGGTAAGTCAGCAGTGTCAGGGAATCGGTATACGCTACCGTCGGCAACGATTCAGCCAAGCAGGGGGTAAATTGCTGCTTGCTGGGGTCAACAAATAATAAGCTTGAATACAACAGATTTGCTGCTTCAAGAGCATTTTCATTTGGCAAAATCAGCGGATCCATATTTTCAGGATCCCGTGCCCAACGAATACGAATCGGAGACTTAGTGCTTTCCTGATGCGAAGAGCAGGCGCCCACGACGCCGCTCACCACAACCAGGAAACCAAATAAAAGCTGCTTCATGAAGAGGTTTCTGCTCGGAGAGAGTGCCGGGCAAGTTAACAACATTCTACAGGAAGCCGAACGCTATAGTGCGGAAGGGACTAGAAGCTTAGTCACCGCCCCAGCCACCGCCACCTTGGTCGTTGCCAGTTGGTACTACAACAATAGGATTATTATTTCCAGACGCCTGGGCATCGGTACGCTCAGGAGAAGAAGTAAAGCTGGAGAGCTGAAGCAGGGCAATTGCAATGAGTTCTAACATGGCGCTCTATATGGTTGAGGTGGTTAGGCGTTTGAACATTACAAAGGTGCTCTACATTTAGGCCGTCGTAAAGGAAAGAACTAGCGTAAAAGTGACTTGAATTATTCCGTAGATAACTATGACTTGTGCACTGTGATATTTGAATTATGTCAACAGTATAAGTAATTACACCTTAGGGTGTAAGCGCTAGACTTTGGCAATATATTGCAATTGTGACTTTTTGCTTTTTTAATGGACGAAATTACTCAACTACAAAGGTGCAGAGGGATATCGAAAATTATAAAGGAAGTATTTCAATTGTTTGTGACAGTAATTATTTTGCTTTTTCCATCTTGCAATAGTCTATAGAAGAACTAAAACGCTGTTTAGAGTATGGAAAAGCTGAGTAATCTAGCAAAGATTGTGACAGATCGTCGCATGAAAGAATCACCGTTATTTGATTTTTCCGCTAAGAAATCCTCCAACAAAGATCTTAAGCTAATCAGGCTTTTGGAGGAAGAGCCCGATAGTACGCAACTGCAACTTACGAAGGCCCTATATGGTAGGGCTTCGACCGCCAACAATACCTCTTTCCGTAAGCTAAAGTCCCGGGTACAGCAGAAGCTCCTGAACCATCTTTATTTTTTGGAGCAATCCGACCCTCGCCATTTGGTATCGAGAAGATACGAGTTGCAATGCATCGGGTTATATCATCAGGTAACAATCCTATACAGAGAAGGCGAGTATATGCTGGCGGAGCAACTGTTGCGCAAGTGTTTGCGGCAGGCTCTGGAAGGTGAATTTACCGAGTATGCTGTACTGGCGACCCGCTTGCTAAGCAAATTGTATGTAGATCTTCGGCAGCCGGCACGCTACCGGGCGGCTAGTAAGCAACTCAACCAGCTGCAGCAGTTAATGGCGCTGGAAGATGAAGCAGGCCAGATCTACCTAAGTAGTAAAATGGCGCAGGCGCACACGGTACGGTCGCGCCGGGCACTGCTAAACGAGCTACCGGGCTATCTGGCTCAGCTGCAAAAGCTGCACGACAAAGCGAAAAGCTACACTACGTTCAACTATCTGTATCTGATCCAGCTGACTTTACTGGAGTTTACGGGTAATTACGAGGAGATAATCAAAATAACCACGGCTACCGAGAAGCTGTGGGCTAAGGGCAAGATCAACCGGCGACGATTTGACAGCCGGTTCAATAACTACATGACGGCTTATGCTTATTTGCACAACAAGCAGGCAGACAGGGGGTTGGTTTTGTCAGAAGATTATCTTAAGGATTTCCACCCGTCTTCTGGCAACTGGTTCTTCTTCATGGAGAACTATGTGCTGCTGGCCCTGCATGCCGGACAATACAGCCAGGCGCAGCAGTTGCTGGAAATGGCTCATAAAAACCCCTATTTCCGCAAGCAACGTGCTGCGCCGCGGCAGCGCTGGGACTTGTACAAAGCCTATATCTACTTCTTACAGCCTGAAAATTCGCCCCTGACACTGCGACACTTCAATCAGTTCTTGCAGACCGTGCCCGACTATAGCCGCGACAAGCAGGGCTATAACGTGGCTATTCTGATTTTGCAGTATCTCAACTTCCTGCGGCGCCAGGATGTTGAGAACTTGCTGGCCCGTCTGGAAAGTCTACGCAAGTACGAACAGCGCCACTTGCGGGAATCGGCGACGTTGCGCAGCCAGCTGTTTTTTCGGCTACTGGTACTTACCGTTAAAGAAAATTTTGATCCTGAAGCTTGCCAGAAAAAGGGACAACCGCTGCTCAACCGTCTGCACGAAGCCCCACAGCCTGGGGAAGCCTATGCCGAAATTGAAATCATCCCCTACGAAGCCTTGTGGGGAATAACGCTGGACATTCTGCGAGCTAACCTAGCGGAAAATAAAACCGCCGAACAGGCGCAACGGGCCCGGGTAGCCTAACCCTTACGCCACTATGGGCGGCTACGGACCGTGGTGCTGGCATGGACCCCTGCGCTGGCCTTTTTGGCCGGAGCTACGAGTGTTTTCTTGGTAACCGGTTGGGTTACTGCTTTCGGGGCAGGTGCTGTGGTAGGTAGAACCGGCGCTGATACTGCTGCAACTGTGGCAGCAGCCGCTACAGGAGTGCTGACGGCAACGTAGCGCTGATATTGCGCATCGGTCAATACTCCTTTCAGCTTGTCTGCATACTCTTTCGTAACAACAGCCATTTTGCTTTGCAGCAAGGCCGGATCAATGCTATACATCTGCTTCAGGTCATTCTCCTGCACCAGTCGGTCATACGTAAGCCGCTTTACTTGGAACATACGGGAATCATCCAGGGAAATTTGCTGGGCCAGTTTGCGGGTGTCTTCGGTAGCTTGGGCACGCAGATCAGGTGTCTGCTGAGCTTTGGCTACTAGGCTGTGCATAGAGGCGGCAACAAGAAGGAAGAAGCAATATTTCTTCATGGTAGGCGGAAGCGAAGGTGACTATGCGAGTAAGTATGGCACAAATAAACAAAACAATATTGATATAATGCAGTAAGGTGAAAAATATATTGGAATATGGTAAGAAATAATATTTCAACTCGTGTGTAGCACAAAAAAGTCTTATCCAATGCTTACGTTTTATGCCAGCATCAAAATGACTGCTAGTCGTAAGAGTCTTTCGCACAGCAGAAATGCCTATCAAACAACAGGCTATGCCAATAATGTAGCATAGCCTGTTGGTAGGGGCGGTATAAGGCGAGGTGCTATTTCATAGCATCATTACTAGAAAGCAGGATTCAACCGGGCTGTTGCGTGATTAGAACTTATTCAGCCGCTGCAATACGTCCCGTACGTACGTCTGCCCGATGGGAATTTGCTTGTTTTCAATCGTAATGGTGTTATCCTCAATTGCTTGCACTCTTTTGAGGTTCACGATAAACGAGCGGTGGGCTCGCACGAATACCGAAGAGGGAAATTTCTCTTCCACGGCTTTCATGGTGCTGTACACGATGAGCTTACTGTGCGGCATTACGATGTGAACATAGTCGCCGAGGGCCTCTACGTAGCATACGTCGTTGAAAAGGACTTTCACCAGCTTGGTATCGACCTTCACGAAAGTAAAATCCGGGTCAGTGCTGGTGGGGGCCAAAATGGTAGCTGTGGAAGCCGCAGCAGTTTCGGACAGCTCCAGGGCTTTTTGGGCCGCCTTCAGAAAGCGGGCGTAGCTGATGGGCTTTACTAGATAGTCGACCACATCGTGCTCGAAGGCCTCGACAGCGTAGTGCTTGCTGCTGGTAATGAGAATAACCAGGGGCGGATTCTGGAGCGTGCTTAGCAGGTCGAGGCCCGACATCAGGGGCATTTCAACGTCGAGGAAAAGCAGATCGACGGGCTGGGTACGGAGCACTTCGGCCGCGGCCATGGCACTGTCGTAGCTCCCGACAGCGGTTAGGAAAGGCGTATTGTTGATGCAGTTGATAACGATCTGGACGGATAGCGGATCATCGTCGACGACAAGGCAACGCAGCGTGGAAAGAGGTGTTGGCATAAGGCCAAAGGTATAAGAAGACGTGACAAGTAAAATATTAACCGCCGGAAGGTGGTTATTCCGCCGCAGAATTGCGCATCCGATGCTCCAGATGCGGATACAAAGCAGTCAGCTGACGCCCGATGATTTCGACCAGATACCGCGAATTAGCCGCGTTGAGGGACGTTGCCGGCCTTTCCAACTTTTCCAGATGCTGCTGGATGACGGGCACGCCAAAATATACGACCTGCCCCTTAAGCTTATGCGCCAGCCGGGCCTGAGCCGGCAAATCGGGTGCCGTGGAGGCCGCCAAGAGCTGCTGGTAGAGCACGGGCGTTTGCTGCAGAAAAGTGCTGATGATCTGGGCAATGAACGACTCACTGCCCGCCGCCAACTCTTCCAGCAAATCCCAATTGGGAAAAATAGCCCGGTTTTGCTCACTAATGAAATCGGACGCCGTAGTAGTAGCGGCCGGAGCGGGCGGGCCGGGGCTGGTGAAGCGTAGCAGGCTGGCGTGCAGCAGCACTGGGTCGAAGGGCTTGGGCAGCGTAGCATTCATGCCTGCCTCCAGGGCCCGGGCCTGATCCTGAGCCGAAGCCGAAGCAGTAAGCCCGATTATGGGCAGCTGCCGCAGCCGCGCGTGGCCCCGCAGCTGGCGGGTAGCTTCATATCCGTCCATTTCCGGCATCTGAATATCCATCAAGATGGCGTCGAAAGGCTGGGCGGTAGCTATGCTCACGGCTTGGCGGCCATTGTCGGCCAGAGTAGTTTCCACGTTCCAGTCTTCCAGCGCCCGGCATACCACCAGCTGGTTCAGCTCATTATCATCAACGACCAGCACTCGCAGGGCAGGCTCGAAAGAGGGCAGCTGGATGTAGGAAGTAGGCATGAGAAGATGCTGAAAAACAACCCGGATTACGCTTTACTTACCAATTACCTTAAACTCTGTCCGGCGGTTGAGCTGGCGGCCACCTTTGGTATTGTTGGTGGCCACAGGCTGCGTGTCGCCGTAGCCGGCAAAGGTGAGGCGGCCTTTGTCGACGCCTTTAGCTACCAGATAGTCTACTACGGCTTTGGCCCGGCGCTGGCTCAGGTCCTTGTTGTATTCGGCTTTGCCCACGTTGTCGGTGTGGCCCGATATTTCCAGCCGTAGGGCTGGAGTTTCCACCATCAGTTTTTGCAGGCGCTCCAACTCGGCGGTGCTTTCCTTGCGCAGCGTGGCTTTGTCGAAGTCGAAGAAAATGTTGTTGAGCACCACTTTCACGCCCACGTCCAGCTTCTTGAGGGCAATGTCTTTCACGACTTCCGAGTACGCCGCGCCGGCCGGCAAATCGAAGTTTTCGGAGTGAAACAGGTAGCCTTCCTGCCGAACCACAATGCCGTAGTTGACGCCCGAGGGCAACGATACCAGGTAGCGGCCCGACTGTGCGTTGGCCCGGAAGGAGGCAATCAGCTCGTTGCGCGAGTTGTCGACTACATCGATGGTAGCTTCCAGGGGCTGCTTGGAGGCTGCATCCGTCACCACGCCTTTGAGAATGGTAACTTGAGCCGTAGCAATGGGCACTGGTGGAGCCAACGATGCTTCTTTCACTGGCTGAGCACGGGAGGCCAGCAACTGGTCTTCCTGCGACAGAACCGGCGGCTTTTCGGCGCCTAAAAACGTAATCTGGTAGATGTCCTTGGAGCCCAGGCCATCGTCGCGGAATGAGGAATAGTAGCCGTGGCGGCCCGAAGCTGAAATCACGAAGAACACGTCGTCGTCGGGGGTATTAATAGGCCAGCCCAGGTTTTCGGGCTCACTCCACTTGCCGTTTTCGAACACCGACTTGAAGATGTCATAGCCGCCCATCGAGTTGTGGCCCTCGGAGCTGAAATACATAGTCTTGCCATCGGGGTGCAGAAATACGCCTTCCTCGCCGTAGGGAGTGTTGATGGTGGAACCCAGATTGATGGCGGGGCCCCGGCCATCGATTTCCACCTTATATATATCCCGGTTGCCGATGCCGCCGGGTTTGTCGCTCACAAAATACAGGCTGCGGCCGTCGGGCGTGTAAGCCGCCGACGACTCGTGGGCCCGGCTGTTGATGCGCGGGCCCATTTTCTCGGGCTTGCGCCAGGCGGCCCCGCGCAGCTCGGCTTCCTGCAGGTCGCCGCCGTTGTCTTCCACATACACCAGCATCCGCTGCCCGTCGGGGGCCAGGCCCACGGTAGCATCGTGGCCTTCATTGTTGACGGGCTTGCCCAGGTTGCGGGCCGCCGACCAGCCCGAGGCGGTGCGGGTGCTTTGGTAGATGTCTTCGAAGAAGCCGCCGGTTTCGGGGTCCCGCTCCTTACCGGTCGAGTTGTCGCGGCGGGAGGTGAAGAGAATTACCGATTCGTCGGCGGAAATAACGGCGCCGTAGTCGGCGTAGGGCGAGTTGATGGCCGCGCCAATGTTGTCGATAAATACTCGAGAAGGATTTTTCTCCAGCTTCTGCCCGTTTTCACACTCCTTTATCTTCTTGCTGATTGAGGCCAGCAGCGCCGCCGAGTTTTTGCCGGCTACGGCCGGCTGGGCGGCTTTGTACTCAGCAATAGCCTCGGTCCACTTGGCATTCAGGTGCAAGCCCTGACCCAGCAGGTAGTGGATGCGCGGGTCAATATCGGAGTTGAGCTGATAGGCTTTCTGCAGGTAGGGCAAAGCGCGCGGCTTATAGCCCGAGTGCAGGTAACAGTCGCCGATGCGCAGGTTGAGGCGGGCGTTGTTGGGGTTGAACTTCTGGGCTTCCAGGTAGTGGGGCAGGGCCTGCTCATAGCGCGGCGGGTCCATGTCGTACCACTCGTCGCCGGTCTTTACTTCCCGTTGGGCCTCTTTCAGGCCGTCCTTGTTGGACTTGAAATTGTCTTTGTCGAACTCCACGTTCTGGGCCACGGCTACGTGAGCCAGCAAAACCAGGGCGACCAGTAAGAATTTAGGCATGAGGGCAGCTTTCGGGCGGAAAAAACAGCGGGGGATAAGAAGCATACAGGAGCCTTACTCGGCGGCACCGCAGCCGGAGTTGGCGGCGTAGCTGGAACCAGTTTCCAGGCCAAGCTCGGCGGCTTTCTGCCAGTCCTGGCAGGCGCCGGGGGCGTCGCGCAGCATTTCGCGGGCGTGGCCCCGGTTCATGTAGGCTTCGGCGTACTGGGCATTAAGGGCAATAGCCTTGGCCGCGTCGGCGGCGGCTTTCTTGTAGTCTTCGAGCTTGAGGTAGGCAGCGGCGCGGTTGTTCCAGGCGAAGGCGTAGCTGCCGTCCAGCTCAATGGCCTTGCTGAAATCTTCCACGGCCCCCTTGTAGTCACCGGCGTCGTAGCGGGTGCTGCCGCGGTTGGTAAAGGCGGTGGGGCTGTCCTGCTTTTTGCTCAAATACGCATTGTAGTCGGCCAGGGCACCTTTCAGGTCGTTGGCGCGGCGCTTGGCGGCCGCCCGGTTGAGCAATGCCGGCAGGAAATCGGGTTGCAGGCTAAGGGCTTTGGTGTAGTCCTGAATGGCCGCGTCGAAGTTGCCGAGCTTGCGCTGGGTACTGGCCCGGTCGTGGTAGGCGTAGGCGTAGTTGGGGTCGACTTTGATGGCCTGATCGAAGTCGGATTTGGCGGCCGCGAAGTCGCCTTTCTCGAAGCGCAGGGCCCCGCGGTAGTACCAGGCCGGCGCGTAGTCGGGCTTGATTTCGGTGGTTTTGCCGTAGTCCAGGTCGGCTTCGGCGGGCTTGCCGAGGGCTTCCTGGGCCTGAGCCCGCCCGAAGTAGTTGCCGAACCCCGTGGCTTCGAGCTTGATGGCCTGGTCGTAGTCCTGCACGGCCAGCTGATATTCCTTCAACTCGTAGCGGGTGGTAGCGCGGTTGTAGAAGGCTTTGGCAAAGTCGGGCCGCAGCGTCAGGGCCTTGTCGAAGTCCTGAATGGCGGCCCGGTAGCTTTTGCTGTTGTACTTGGCCACGCCGCTGTTGTAGAGCTTTTCGGCCTGCTGGGCCGGGGGCAGGGTGGAGGCGCGCACGGTATCTACCTGGGCCTGGGCCGCCGCAGCCGACAAACACAATCCAAAGGCGAGGAGTAAGACTTTCTGCATGCTGGTAGTTATTGGACCTGACAGGTTAAATGTACTTTTATTTGTCATAACGTGGCAACAACCTCTTTTCTTTCTTTTGAAATAGCATTTTGGCGTTACAGTTGAGTAGCTTGTCACCGGCTGATGTCGGGCTGAGCCCGCACCAGTTGCTCCCATTCCTGGGCCAAAGAGCCGGTAAAAACGCTACGACCCGCCCGGCGGTACCAGTAAGCCGCATTGGCCGCGTCGCCCTCTTGGCGGTGCAGGTAGGCGTGCAGCCAGTTGTGGCGCTGGTCCTGGTCGGTGTGCTGGGCTAGAGTATGGGCCGGCTCCCACTGCTGGCGGCCGGCATACCACAGCCCCTGCAGCACCAGCGAAATACCGGGCGGCGGCTCGGGCGCGGCCAGGCTGGCTACAAACGATTCGTATGTCATACGGGCAAATATATTGAACAGGAAATACCGCCGGCGTTGTTACGGGGCTAACCATTCGGCGGGTCGGTGGTTTATGCAGGCACGGCCGCCGGAGTTTGCGTATTTTTGCGGCGCCCCCGGGCCTGTTCTTCTGATTTCTCACATTCTCACTTTTAGCCCATTTTTCAACAATGGCATCGTATCCTGAATACATGGTAGCTCCCATCCGGCAAGACCTCACGTCGGCCGGCTTTGAGCAGCTGATGACCCCCGAAGAAGTTGATTCGGTATTGAACGCGCAGAGCGGCACGGTATTGCTGGCCGTCAACTCGGTGTGTGGCTGCGCCGCCGCCAAGGCTCGTCCGGCCCTGAAAATGGCCGTTACCAGCTCCGACAAGAAGCCCGCTAAGCTCGTGACGGTATTTGCCGGCATGGAAACCGAAGCCGTAGCCAAGGCCCGGGAGCATATGTTGCCCTACCCGCCCTCGTCGCCCAGCATTGCCCTGTTTAAAGACGGCGAGCTGGTGCACGTCATCGAGCGGCACCACATCGAAGGCAACGACCTGATGCGCATCGTGGACAACCTGCAGGGCGCTTTCGAAGAGTACTGCTAGGTTTTAGTTGCTGGTTGTTTGTTGTCAGTTGTTAGTTTCTCTACCATTCTGACACGCAACACTACTCATAGAAAAGGCCCGAAGCATCAGCTTCGGGCCTTTTTGTTGGTAGCTGCCAGAATAACCTGACAACGAACAACGAACAACTAGCAACTAACAACTGATCAAAGCCCCAGCGACTTGAAGAAAGCATCCTGGTTGGGCTCCCGGCCCAGGAATTCCTTGACCAGGTTGTATTCCTCGTCGGTGCCGCCGCGGGCCAGTATCATGTCGCGGTAGCGCAGGCCGGTTTTCTGGTCCATGATGCCGTTCTTCTCAAACACGGAGAACATGTCCTCGGCGTATACTTTCGACCACATGTAGCCGTAGTAGCCCGCGCCGTAGCCGGTGAGGTGGCCGAAAGCGGCCTGCATGTTGGTACCATCCACGTAGGCAAAAGGCGTCAGCTGGTTTTGCAGGCGCTTCACCACGTCGGTGGTGGTTTCGGTGCCGTTGGGGTCAAACTTGTCGTGCAGGGTCATGTCGAGCGTGCCGTACAGAATCTGCTGGGAAGCAGCCAGGCCCGAGCCCACGTTGCGGGCGGCCCACATCTTGTCGTAGAGAGCTTTGGGCAATACCTCGCCGGTCTGGTAGTGCTTGGCGAAGGTTTTGAGGGCATCGTAGTTCCAGGCCCAGTTTTCCAGAATCTGGGACGGGGCCTCTACGAAGTCGCGCTTCACGCTGGTGCCGGCCTGACTGCTCAGTTCGGCCGTGGTCAGCAGGTTGTGCATCACGTGGCCAAACTCGTGGAAGAAAGTCACGGCCTGCGAGTGGCTCATCAAAGCGGGCTTGCCGGGCGTGGGCGCGTTGAAATTACAGAGCAGCACGGCCGTCGGAATCTGGTAGCCTTTCGCGGTGGCCTTACCGCTGGTTACGCCGAAGCAGGCGGCGTGGGTGTACTTGTTGTCGCGCGGGAACAGGTCGAGGTAGAAGCGGCCAATGAGCTTCCCGTCGCGCTTCACTTCAAACATGCGGGCATCCTTATGCCACACCGATGGGTCTTTTACCTCGTTGAATTTCAGGGCAAACAGGCTCTGCGTGGTTTGGAACAGGCCGTCTACTACGTGGTTTACCTCGAAATACTCCTTTATCTTCTCGGCATCGAGCTGGTATTTGTCCTTCATCAGCAGGTTGCTGTAGAAAGCCGTTTCCCAGGGGTTGATGACTTTGGCGCCCAGGTCTTTGGTGTAGACGCGCTTCACCACCAGCAATTCCTCCAGGTCCTGCTGGCTTTTTTGCTTCACCCGGTCCACCAGCTTGGTTTCAAAGGCCCATACCGTTTCGGGGTTTTTGGCCATGCGCGAGCTGGTTTGGTAAGCGGCGTAGGTTTTGTAGCCCAGCAGCGTCGCCTTTTTCTGCCGCTCCACCAGCAGCTGCTTCAGCACGTCGAGGTTCTTGTCGGACGCGCGGTTGTTATATAAGATGTAGAGCTGCTTGCGCAGCGCATCCGACTCGGCGTACTTCATGAAGGTGCCGTAGGCGGGGCCGTCAAGCCCGATGCGGTAGGCCTCGCCGGCTTTGGGGCGGCTCTTCACGTAGTCGTCGGGCAGGCCTTTCATGTCGGCGGCATTCACCAGCATAAAGCCCTGGTCTTTGGCAATATTAGCCCCGAAAGCAATGCTCAAATCCCCGATTTTGTCGTTGATGGCCTGCAACTCCTTGCGCTTCTCGGCCGTGAGGGCAAAGCCGTTACGCTCATATTCCTCCACCGTTTCGGTCAGGTATTTCTTGCGGGCCCCGGTTAGGCTCTGGGCTTCCTTGGTTTTGGAGTAGTCCTTCACCGCCTTGTAGAGCTGCTCGTCCAGCTCCAGCTCGTTGCCATACTTGCTGATAACGGCAATGCTTTTCTGGGCCTGGTTGCGGATAGACGAGTCGGGGCTGGCGTTGAACAGAATGCTGATCGGGCCATACACGCTGCCGCCCTGGTCGCCCAGGTTGTCGAGGGCCAGCATGGTGTTGGCAAAGGTGCGCTTGGCGGCCGGCACCTTATAAATGGCCTGCAGCGCCACCTTAGTGTTGGCAATAAAGGCATCGGTGGCTTGCTTCACGTCGGCTTTGGTAGCACGCCGGAAGTCGACTACCTGGTTGAAGCCCGGCGTGAGTGGGTTGGTGGCGGGAGCCGGCTTATCGGCCGCCGTGCTCAGCAGCGCGGCCAGGCTGGCCAACACCGTGAAGCCGAGCTGCTTGGCCGTGGGCGAAGAGAAAGTAGTGAGGTTCATAGGCAGAAAAAGGAGGGAGGTGGATGATGGAAACGCCTTCGAAAAATATAAATACCCGAATCGGCGGCCGAAGCTGCTTGCCGCCCCGCCCGGATGTTGAAAAACGGCCCCCAGAGGCTGGAAACGGCCTTGCCCGGCCGGGGGCCAAGACATAGTTATGTCCGGGGCAAAACATCGGGACGTTTTGTCCGAAATGTCCCGTCGATTTAGGTAAAATATGCCGACAATTTTCCGTCGCTCCGCAAGTATAGGAAGAATACTATTCTGGCTCCAAGCAAAAAGCCACCCCCGGGCAGGAGTGGCTTCGTGGTGCCGACATAAGCAAACAGCGGCGACAATCTGTAAAATCAGTGCGTAATCAGCGTAATCAGTGATTCTAGTTGGCGTATTCGCTCAGGAACTTGATGCGCATCAGGCGCAGGTCTTCCTCGGTGTACTCATCAGCGCCCAGCTCTTTGAGGGCCACGGCAATGTTGTCGGTGCTAGCCTGCAGGAAGTAATCGGTAATTTCCTCCTGCCGGTCGTGGTCCAGCACGCCGTCGATGTAGTAGTCGAGGTTGAGCTTGGTGCCGGAGTAGCAGATGTGCTCAATTTCCTCCATCAACTCGCGCATATCGATGCCTTTGGAAGAAGCAATTTCCTCCAGGTCCATCTTCTTGTCGATCTGCTGAATGATGTAGATCTTGATTTTCGACTTGTTGACGGCCGACTTCACCACCACGTCGGCAGCCGTTACGATGTCGTTGTCCTCGACGTACTTCTGAATCAGAGCCAGAAACGGCTGCCCGAACTTCTGGGCCTTGCCCAGGCCTACCCCGCCCACGTGGGCCAGATCGTCCATCTTCACGGGGAAGGTGGTAGCCATTTCTTTCAGGCTCGGGTCCTGAAACAGCACGTAGGGCGGCAGATTCTTGTCCTTGGCAATCTTCTTGCGCAAGGATTTGAGCATCTCAAACAGCGTGGCATCGTGGCCGGCTGCTTCCTGAACTTCTTCTTTTTCCTGCTCTTCTTTCACCTCTTCCTCGTAGTTGTGGTCCTTGGTGAGTTTGATTGAATAGGGATTCTCGATGAAATCTAAGCCTTTCGGACAAATCTTCACAACGCCGAAGTTCTCAATGTCTTTCTCCAGGAAGCCGTTGAGCAGCGTCTGGCGCAGCACCGAGTACCAAAAGGCGGCGTCGTGGGCTTTGCCCTTGCCGTAGATGGGCAGCGCGTTGTGGCCGTAGCTTTCTACATGGGCATTGTTCATCCCCATGAGCACCGTGCCAATGTGTTCAATGCCGAAGCGCTCCTCGGTCTGTACCACGGCTTTGAGGGCCATCAGTACTTCTTCCTTGGCCTCAAACCGCTCCTTGGGGTGCTTGCAGTTGTCGCAGAAGCCACAGTCTTTCTCGAAATGCTCGCCGAAGTAGTGCAGCAGCTGCTTGCGGCGGCACACGGCCGAATCGGCGTAGTTGGCCATTTCCTGGAGCAGCAGCTTGCTGTTGTCGCGCTCGGTCACGGGCTTGTCCTTGTTGAACTTCTCCAGCTTCACGATGTCGTCGTAGCTATAGAACATCAAGCAGTTGCCTTCCAGACCGTCGCGGCCGCCGCGGCCGGTTTCCTGGTAGTAGCCCTCAATGGACTTGGGCGTGTCGTAATGAATTACGAAGCGCACGTCGGGCTTGTCGATGCCCATACCGAAGGCAATGGTGGCCACAATCACGTCGCAGTCCTCGTTGAGGAAGGCGTCCTGGTTGTTCATGCGCACGTGCGGATCGAGGCCGGCGTGGTAGGGTAGGGCCTTCACGTCGTTCACGCGTAGCAGCTCGGCAATTTCCTCCACCTTCTTGCGGCTCAGGCAATACACGATGCCGGCCTTGTTCTTGTGCTGCTTCACGTACTGAATCAGCTGCTTCTTGGTGTTGTGCTTGGGCCGTACCTCGTAGTAGAGGTTGGTGCGGTTAAACGAGGTCTTGAATACCGAGGCCTCGTCCATCTGCAGGTTCTTCTGGATGTCGAGCTGCACCTTGGGCGTAGCGGTGGCCGTGAGGGCAATGATGGGCACCTGGCCGATATTGTCGATGATGCCCCGGATGCGGCGGTATTCGGGGCGGAAGTCGTGGCCCCACTCCGAAATGCAGTGGGCCTCATCAATAGCCACGAAGCTGATGGTGGCCTTCTGCAGGAATTCGATGGTTTCTTCTTTGGTCAGGCTTTCGGGCGCCACGTAGAGCAGCTTCACCTCGCCGCTAATCACATCTTTCTTGACCCGGTTGATTTCCGATTTCGACAGGGTCGAGTTCAGAAACTGCGCGTTTACGCCGAAGGCGTTGAGCTGGTCCACCTGATTTTTCATCAGGGCAATGAGGGGGGAAATAACGATGGCCGTGCCCGGCAGAATGAGGGCCGGCAGCTGGTAGCACAGCGACTTACCGGCACCGGTAGGCATAATCACGAAGGTGTTGTTGCCCTCGATGACGTTCTGAATAATGGCTTCCTGCGTACCGCGAAACTGACCGTACCCAAAAACTTCCTTTAACTTGCCTTTCAGATCAGCCTCATGCTTGACTGCTTGGTTTACCGCTGGCATCGACATTTCCACTTGCTCTTTTGAGTTGCAGACTTGAGCACCAACACTTCAGTGTTGGCTACTCAATCTAGACAAATTTAGATTGAAACAGCAGAACGACACCAACACAATTGCAAAAAAAGTGCTTCTCGAAGAAGCTGACGCCGTTCGGGGTGTGGCCGATGCCATTGCTCTCACGCCGGATTTTGCACAATGCGTAGCCGCTATACTCTCTTTACAAGGCCGAGTAGTAGTAACGGGCATCGGCAAGAGCGCCCACATTGCCGGTAAGATGGTAGCTACACTCAACTCCACGGGTACACCCGCGCTGTTTATGCACGCCGCCGACGCCATCCACGGAGACCTAGGCATGATTCAGCCCGGCGACTTCGTCATTGCCATCAGCAAGAGCGGCGACACGCCCGAAATAAAAGTGCTGGTGCCCCTGCTCAAGCGCAAAGGCGTGCCGCTGGCGGCGCTGGTCAGCAATGCCGACTCCTACCTGGGCGTGCAGGCCGACTACGTGCTGCACGCCCCCGTAACCCGCGAGGCCTGCCCCCATAACCTGGCGCCTACCACCAGCACCACCGCCGCCCTGGCCCTGGGCGATGCGCTGGCCGTATGCCTGCTGGAAGCGCGCCAGTTCACCACCGCCGACTTTGCCCGCCTGCACCCGGGCGGCACGCTGGGCAAGAAGCTCTACCTGAAAGTGGGCGACCTGAGCCGGCAAAACCAGGTGCCCCAGGTCCTGGAAGACGCGCCGCTCAAAGACATCATCCTGGAAATATCGGGCAAGCGCCTGGGGGCCACGGCCGTGTTGGCCGCCGAAGGTCAGGCGCTACTCGGTATCATCACCGACGGGGATTTGCGCCGGATGCTCACTAACTTCAGCAGCCGCCTGGACGAGGTGCGGGCCCGCGACATCATGACACCGCAGCCCATGACCATTGACCTTGAGGACTTTGCGGTGGAAGCGCTGGTGCGGATGCAGCAGCGTAATATTACCCAGCTTGTGGTGACGGAAAACGACCGTTTCAGCGGCTTCATCCATCTGCACGACTTACTGCGGGAAGGCTTGGTATAGCCAAAATGTTATATTACTTTACGTTTAAATACCGTTTTTGCTTTCTTGGGCCCGGTATCCAACCTCTAATCAGCTCCCTCGGATGAACCCAAATACGTTCCTCGTCGTGATGGCCGGCGGTATCGGCAGCCGCTTCTGGCCTTTTAGTCGCACGCATCTGCCCAAGCAGTTTCACGACGTGATGGGCGTGGGCCGCTCCATGCTGCAGCTTACGGTCGACCGATTCAAGGAAATCTGCCCGCCCGAAAACGTCTTCGTGGTGACCAACCGCGACTACACTGAGCTGGTGCACCAGCACCTGCCCGAGCTGCCTGCCGACCAGATTCTGGGGGAGCCCATCGGCCGCAATACCGCGCCCTGCATTGCCTACGCCAGCTACCGGATTGCCCAGCGCAACCCGAAAGCGACTATCATCGTGACGCCCGCCGACCATGCGGTGCTGCGCGAGGAAGAGTTCCGGACCATCATTCGCAAGGCGGTGGAAGTGGCCGAAAACCACGACGTGCTGCTCACGCTCGGCATTCAGCCCTCCCGCCCTGACACCGGCTACGGCTACATTCAGTACATCGATGAAGACGCCAAAAGCAAGCTGCCCAAAGGCCTCAAGAAGGTGAAAACCTTCACCGAGAAGCCGAATCTGGAGCTGGCCCGCATGTTTGTGGATAGCGGTGACTTTCTATGGAATTCGGGGCTGTTTGTGTGGCGCGCCGACGTGATTATCCACGCCTTCCACCAGTACCTGGGCGATATTGCCGAGGTGTTCGACGAAGGTAAAGCCGAGCTGGGCACGGCGGGCGAAATCGAGTTCATTACCCAGGCCTATACCCGCTGCCGCAACATCAGCATCGACTACGGCGTGATGGAAAAGGCCGACAACGTGTATGTGCTGCCCGCCGATTTCGGCTGGAGCGACCTGGGTACCTGGGACTCGCTGCACCGCATGGGCCACCACGATGCCGACAACAACGTCGTCGACGGCGACGCGCTGCTCTACGACACGCGGGAATGCGTCATCAAAACACCCTCCGAGCGCCTGGTGGTGGTGCAGGGCCTCGACGGCTACATCATTGCCGAGTACGACAACGTGCTGCTCATCTGCAAGCGCACCGAAGAGCAGCGGGTAAAGGAATTCGTGGCCGATGTGCGGTCTAAGAAAGGCAACGGCTACAACTAACTGCCTGGCTGCTGAACAAACCACTAGGGGCCCGCTGCATCGTGCAGCGGGCCCCTAGTGGTTATTATCCTTTCAGATAAACCGCACTAAAAGCTAATAACGGCATTCATGCGCACGGCAGGGGCTTGCAGCTTGGTGCGGGTGTCGTACTGGAAGTGGCTGCCCGAGTTACGGTCGTTGCTGCTGACGTAGTTGGGGGCCCGCAGCACGTCGTAGTACACCTCCGGATTGAGGTAGAAATGCTTCCAAGTGCGAATTTTGAAGCCCAGGCCCGTGCTGTTGCCCACCCCGTCGGAAGTCACGTTTACATCCGTGTTGAGGCAGCCGCAGAAGCCGCCGGTAAAGTTGCCTTCTGACGTAAAGCGGCGGTAGTAAAAGTCGCTGAAAACGTAAAGCCACGGAGCTTTGGCAATGGGCGAATACTGCCCACCGAGCCGCACCCGCAGATCTTTGCCGGTTGTGCTGCCCTGCACGCAATCTGCGCAGGAGCTGGTTGCCGGATCAGCTGTCTTACTGGTTTCGGTGTTGTAGCTGATGCCGGAGCGCAGGCCAAAGCGCCCGAGGTTGTAGCGAACTACGGCCCCGGAAGCCCACTGGGCCTTGTCGTTGAGCTGGTTGTTGGCGTAGTTATAGGTCTGCTTGGCGAAGGGAGAATAGTTTACCACCTCAACCCCAACCTCGAAGCGGTTGGCTGCATCCTGAGCGTGAGCTGCGAAGGCAAAGCCAGTTAGCAAGACGGCAGTGAGCGTAATTTTCAGCATGGAAGTAGGAATAATTGTTGGCAGCAACAAGACGCTGCGCGCCATAACTTAACATTAAGAGCCGCCCTAGCGTCCGGAAGTTGCAAGACGCCGTCGTAAGCCAACTGGTTTTCACCTTAAACTGGCGTGCATAAAAGCTAAGAAGCCTGCAAAACAGGCTGTTTTGCAGGCTTCTTAATACGGTTGGCTACTCGTTACTGGCCGCTTTGCAGGCGCTGGCGCAACACTTCGAACAGCATGATGCCGCTGGCTACCGACACGTTCAGGGAGCCGATTTGGCCAGCCATTGGGATGCGGAGCTTGTAGTCGGCCAGCTTCAGGTACTCGGGCGAAATACCGTCTTCCTCGCTGCCCATCAGTACGGCTACGGGGCCGGTCATGTCCACGGTGCCGGCTTCCAGACTGGCATCCGACTTCTCGGTGCAGGCAATAACCGTAACACCCGACTGCTGCAGAAAGGTGATTGTTTCCTTCAGGTTAGGCTCCCGGCACACCGGAATCAGGTTCAGGGCGCCGGCCGAGGTTTTCAGCGCGTCGCCGTTGATCTGGGCAGCCCCGCGGCTGGGCACCACAATGGCGTGCACGCCCAGACACTCGGCGTTGCGGGCAATGGCCCCGAAGTTGCGCACGTCCGTAATCCGGTCGAGGAGCAGGAGCAGGGGCGTTTTGCCTTCCTCGTACAAGCCGGCCAGAATGCTGTCGAGTGGCTGGTAGTCGATAGGCGACACGAAGGCTACGGCGCCCTGGTGATTTTTGCGGGTTAGGTCGTTGAGCTTCTCAATGGGCACCAGCGACATGGGCACGTTGGCGGCTTTGGCTAGCTCCGTAATTTCCTGGGTAACGCTGTTTTTGGTGCCGCGCAGCAAGTAGATTTTTTCCAGCGTGCGGCCCGCACTCAGCGCTTCCAAAATCGGGCGCAAACCAAACAGCATGTCGATGCTGCGGTCGGCGGCGGGCTTGTGCGGGTAGCGCGGCTTGTAGTCGCCGCCGCCGCGGGAGTCGCTGCGGCCTTCGCCCCGCGAGACGCGGCTGTCCCGGCTGTCGCCCCCGCGTGATTCGCGCCGGTCGTCGTTGCCGCGCTCTTCCCGGCCTACGGGGCGGTTTTCGCTGTTATAAAACGTGCGCCGCTCATTCAGCGGCCGCTCCGGGCGGTCGTCAGTCCTTTTCTCCATTGCTCAACGGCGGCATACCACAGCATCTCATGCTCCGGCCGGCGCACCAATTCATAGTGTTCGGGGGCAAAGGTACTCGGTTTGGGCCGGAACGTATATGTGCCGCTGCTGCCATTCGCGTCGCGGTACACCCAGCGTTCCTCCGCGGCCGTCCGATACACCACGTCGGGGGCTCCCAGGGCAATGTAGAGCATGCCCCGGTCGGTCATCCAACCGGCTTTGTGGGCGGTAAATAATTGGTTGGCAGCCGCTACCCGGCCGTAGTAGGTGCGAATCAGCTGCCGGGCCACAGTCTGGTTGCCGCCGGCCACCTTCAGCCAGAATTGGTCGACGGCCCGCTTGGGGTCGGGCGCGTCGGTGAGGCTCTTGCGCTCGGCAGAAGTTGTGAGGTAGATAAGTGGCTGAATCAGCTCATCGGCCGTGTTCAGTTCCGGAAAGTCTGCATCTGTCACGAGTAGGCCCAGCGGCGTGGTATTGCCACCCACCCGTAGCGCATACAGGCCCGGTTGGCGCAGCTGCAGCAGCTGCCCGGCCCGGAAAAACAGGGAGTCGCGAGCGGGCAGCTTGCGGGGCTGGGGCTGGGCGGCCGGGTTGGCCATGGGCGGCAAAGCGGCCGTAAAGCTGGTGTCGTAGCGCTTGGCTACCAGCGGCAGCTCGGGGCCGTAGCTGTCGACCTGGAAGGCCTCGCCCGGCTGCACGTAGCGCCGCAACATTGGGTCACCTATGGAGTCGGTGAGCAGAAAGGTGCGGCCCAGGCGCTCTTTGGTAATAGGCAGCCAAACTCCGTCACTGGCATCCGACTCATCGTCCGGGGCGCAGGCCACGCTCAGAATCTGGCCCAGCTGCAGCACCCGGGCCGCCACGCAGAAATCCACCCAGGCCGCCGACTTCACGAGCCGGATGCGGCGGCTGAGTTGCGGTACCACGCCTTGCCACACCGGACGCTTGGCATCGTAATTGGCCCACACGGCAATGCGTAGCGGGTTGCCGCGCTGTAGCACGCTGCCGTCGGGAAAGCGCAGGTAGATGCGCAGACTGTCGCCCTCACGGCGGCTTTCAGCCAGGATGCGACGCTGCGGCTGGTATTGCCCGGCAAAGTCACGCCGGGGGTCGGCGGCGGCCAGGTGGGTTCCGAAGCTTAGTAGAAGTAACAGTCCAAGCGTACAGCAGCGAAGGAAAATGGGCATTAGGAGCAGGAATTAAGCGGAACATAACGGAGCGGAAACAAGGTGCTACGCGCAAAATCCGCACCGTGAAAATGAACGGTAGTAGTACGGCGGCCCGCTGCCCAATAACCGAATAAAAAAACAGCCGCCCTGACTTCAGGACGGCTGTTTTTTTATTCGGTAACACCTCATTCGACGTTGTTACTGCCGCGGATAGTACTGATTGAGCAGATCCAGCGCTTTTTTGGCGCGGGCCTGGTCGCCTACTTCCTCGGCGGCGCGGTACACGCTCTGCAGGGCCAGCAGGTTGGTCTGCACTTCCATATCAAACAGCGAGTTGCTGTTGGTGCTGTAGTAGGCCAACGACTGCTGGGCACGGTTGGTCATGGTGTCCATGATTTCGTTGGCGCGAGCCTGCTCGCCTACTTTCACCAGCGGCACCACAAACTGCGGCACGTAGTAGTCGTAGCGGATGGCTTTGTCGGGCATCACGGCGAAGCACTTGTCGAGCACCTGCTTGGCCGTGGCTTTGTCGCCGGCGGCCAAGTAGGCTTCGGCCAGGCGCGAGAATTTGTCGCGGTAGTTGGCTGGGAAGCGCAGGTTGTTTTCGTCGTAGAAAATGTCGGCCCGGTCCAGGTTACGGTAGGCAAACTTCTTCATCATGGTTTCAAACATGAGCTCCTTGGCCACGTAGCCTTCGGCGCTGCCGCGCGGGTCGTAGTTGGGGTCCTTGGCGGGCAGGATCCGGTACGCCATGCCTTCGAGCTGGAAGTAAGGCTGCAGGTTCATGAAGTCCGACGAGTTGACGGTGCTCGAGAAGTAGATGGGCCGCTTCCAGTTGTTGGTAGCCAGCATATCCAGAATCACCAGATTTTTCTTCTCGATGGCGCCTTTGCCCATGTCCCACTCCATACGGGGCACCAGCTGCTTGCGGCGCTCCTTCGGGATGATGCCCATGGCCTCCACAGCTGCTGTATCAACGGGCAGGTAGAACTTGTGCGTTGGGAAGGACAGCAGGGGCCGGCCGCTCTGGGTTTGCACCTGTAGCAGCGGGCTGTTCTGATCCACGAGGCCGATGAACTCGCGCAGGTTTACTTCCTGCACCGCGGGGTTTTCTACGAAGGGCAGGTAGTCGTTGGTACCCTGAGCATAGTTGTCGGGCTTCATCGACACCGGCAGTGGCTGCGACAGATACGCGCGGCGGCGCATCTGCTCGATGTACCAGTCGGTGTTCAGGTAGCTCAATACGGCTACGCGCACGTCGGTGCGCACGCCTTCTACTTCCTGAGCGTACCAGAGTGGGAAAGTGTCGTTGTCGCCGTTGGTAAACAGAATGGCGTTCGGGGCGCAGGAGTTCAGCAGGTTTTTGGCCGAGTCCACCGAGTTGTAGCGGTCCGAACGGTCGTGGTCGTCCCAGCCCTGGGCCACCATCAGGCCGGGAGCCAGCAGGCCGAGCAGCGTGGCGGCCACGGCGCGGGCGCCGTCGGCTTTGAGCACGGCTTTGAGCAGATCAGCCAGGCCCAGCACGCCCAGGCCAATCCAGATGGCAAAGGCGTAGGTGGCACCCGTGAAAGTGTAGTCCCGCTCGCGGGGCTCAATGGGCGGCTGGTTGAGGTAAAACACGATGGCCAGACCCGTAAATACGAACAGCAAGCCGATAACGAAAGCGTTGCGCCCGTCGCGTCGCACGTGGAAAAACAAACCAATCAGGCCCATAATGAGCGGAATGGCGAAGAAATTGTTACGGGCCGGGCTAGTGGCAATGCGCTCGGGCAGGCCGTTCTGGCCGGCACTCGTGGGCCATACTACGCCGGCCTGCTGAATGTCACTTTCGCGGCCCACGAAGTTCCAGAGGAAATAGCGCCAGTACATGTGGCCCATTTGGTAGCGGAACAGGAACGAGAGGTTCTGGCCCATCGTGGGCTTCACGCCTTCCTGAATATCGACCCACTTCTTGTAGTTGTAGATATGCTCGGGAGCGGGGCTGTAGATGCGCGGAATCAGCATCTTATCCTCGTCGCGGTAAATGGTTTCGAGGCGACGCTCGGCTACCACGTACTTGTCGCCCTTGCGCACGTAGCGGGGCGAGCCTTCTTTCTGGTCGATGGGCTCGGCGCTGAACTGCGGCCCGTAGAGCAGCGGCCGGTCGCCGTACTGCTCCCGCTTCAGGTAGCTCACAAACGACAGCACATCCTTGGGCGCGTTTTCGTTGATGGTCGGGTTGTAGCTGCTCCGGATGGGTACAATCAGGTACGACGAGTAACCGATCAGAATAAACACGAAGCTCAGCATGGCCGTGTTGATCAGGCGGTTGCGCGTCCGGAACGAGTAACGGAAGCCAAACCAGATCAGGGCCACGAACAGCACCAGGAAGAACACCAAACCCGAGCTGAACGGCATGCCGAGGCTATTGACGAAGAACACCTCAAACGCGCCAGCCAGCGTGGGCAAGCCGGGAATGATACCGGCCAGAATCAGGCCCACAATAACGCTGCTGATAACCAGCGTCAGCACCCCGCCCCACATGGTTGGGTTGGCGTTGCGCCGGTAATAGTAAATGAAGCCCAGGGCCGGAATAGCCAGCAGGTTCAGCAAGTGGACGCCGATGCTGAGACCAATAACGTAGGCAATCAGAATCAGCCATTTGTCGGAATCAGCCTCGTCGGCGCGGTTTTCCCACTTCAGCATAATCCAGACCACGGCTGCCGTGCACAGCGCCGACATGGCGTACACTTCGGCTTCCACGGCATTAAACCAGAACGAATCGGAGAAGGCGAAGGCCAGGGAGCCTACCACGCCCGCGCCCAGAATGAGCAGGGTCTGGCCGCCGGTGGGCTCCAGAGGTCGGTGGTCGTGGCCCGCCGTATTCGGGGCGTGAAACACCAGCTTTTTAGCCAGCATCGTAATCGTCCAGAACAGGAACAGCACCGTAAACGAGCTGCTCAGAGCCGAGAGCATGTTGACCAGGACCGATACCTTGGTGCCGTCGCCGAAGGCAAACAGCGAAAACAGGCGACCCAGCAGCAGGAAGGTGGGGGCTCCCGGAGGGTGAGGCACCAGCAGCTTGTAGGAACAAGCAATAAACTCGCCGCAGTCCCAGAAGCTGGCCGTGGGCTCCAGCGTGAGCAGGTAAGTAAGGGTGGCAATGGCAAATACGCCCCAGCCAACTAGGTTATTCAGGCTTTTGTAACTCCGCATACTGGTTTAATCAGAGAAGGGCCAAAAGTAGGCAATAAATCCGGCCGTGCCGCACCCGGCCTCAACACAGCTGCGGGCCGCTATATTTCCCGCAAGGCATAAAAAAAGCAGCCGGCGCGGCCGGCTGCTTTCTGAAGGAGTGTATTCTATGGGCAGAGGTCAGTTCTGCAAAACCAGGCGCTTGGTGCTAACGACTTTGTCATTCACCAGCAGACTGTAGAAATATACGCCCGCCGGCAGGTCCGACAGATTCACCGGCACACCTTCGGCTTCCATCAACTCGGGCTTCAGCGTAATGGTGCGCACTTCCCGTCCGATAATGTTGCTCAGGCGCAGTTTGTAAGGCTCACTTACTTTCTGCCCAAACGACACCATGACCATACCCTTGCTCGGGTTCGGGTACACACTCAACGTGGGTGCGGCCAGGCGGGCCACTACCGGCGTTATCGTACTCACGTTGATGGTGCCCACCATACCCTGCCAGCTGTTGGTCGTATTGTTGAAAAAGGAGTGCGCCGTGCAGTGGTAAGTGAAATTACCGGTGTTGTTAAAGGTTATCGACCGGGTCGTGGCCGACGAGTTCATCTGGAAGGTAGGCCAGGCGTTGTTGTCGGAGGCGGTCGGGTGGTTGCCCGATTCCCAGCGCCATATCACCTCGTCGCCCGGCTTAATGTTCAGGTTGGCCGGCGAGTATTCCAGGTCCCTGACAATAACGGTATAGGTAGTGGCGAAGGCCGAGGCCTGCGTCAATACCAGGGCCAGCAGCAAAAAAAGACGAGTAGAAGTTTTCATGGGTTGTAGTTTCAAAAGCAGAAGAACAGGTTATATGTTCTCACTACCTAGCCTGGCGGCCGCAGCGGTGAGGTATAAAGACAAGCACCGTGCCTTATTTTTCGGTAGGCTACTGCTCTCATCCTGACCGTCGCGACCAGGCCAGTTAGAGCAGTAAGTTTCCGCAAAGTTTAAAGCAGTCGGTACACGCCTTTCTCTGCTCGTACTCGCAAAGTCCGGAAAAAGGGTTGCCTGGTCGAGAAACTATTTATGGATATATTTAATTTCCTGCAGACCGAAACTTCTCACTTCGCCCTTTATTTCCACGGCTAGCCGCCCGGTTTCATCCACGCCCACGATCTGACCCAGCACGGGTAAGCCGTCTACCTCGTACTCGTGCCGCTCCTGGTAGCGGTAGAGGGCCTGCAGGTAGTCGAAGCGCAGGGCGGCTACCCGGCCGGCCCGCAGCATCAGGTAGCGACGCTCCAGGCACTCGAGCAGGCGGGCAATGAGGGTTTTGAGCGGATATGCCCGCCCCGTAAGCCAGGCCAGCGACGTGGCCGTGGGCATCCCAAACTCCCGCTGATTGACGTTAATGCCAATTCCGACCACACTATATTGAATCTTGGAGCCACTTATGGTGTTTTCAATCAGGATGCCACCCAGCTTCTGCGAACCGTAATAAATATCGTTCGGCCATTTCAGGCGCAGCCCGGCGTCGGGGCCCAGCAAGCCCCGGGCCCAGTCGAGCACGGCCAGCGCCACAGCCTGGCTGAGCTGGAACTGGTCGGTGGGCGCCAGGAAGGTAGGCTGCCAAATGACCGATAATGTCAGGTTTTCGCCCGGGCTGGCCTCCCAGCGGTTGCCCCGCTGGCCCCGGCCAGCGGTCTGTTTGTCGGTAATAACCGTACATCCATCGGTGGCGCTGTTTTTGACAATAAGAGCCTGTGCCTCGCTGTTTGTCGAGGCGCATTCGGGCAGCCAAACAATTTGTTGGCCCGTGAACAGAGTTTGGGGGGATAGTGCCTCCACCTGATTTTGTTACTTTGTGCGTTCAAACCTAACAATACCCTATGAAAAGTACCCTGGTTCGGCAGGATTCAGACAGATTGGCAGACGTAGCAGTACGCGGCATGCAGGAGAAAAAGGCGGCCGATATCGTGGTGCTCAATCTGAAGGACCTTAAAAACGCAGTTGCGGATTATTTCATCATTTGCTCTGCCTCCTCCGATACCCAATTGGACGCCATTGCGCGTTCTGTGGAAGAAGAAGTTGAGAAGCTTACCGGCCAGAACCCCTGGCAAACCGAAGGCCGCATGAACCGTGAGTGGGTGCTGCTCGACTACGTAGACGTAGTAGTGCACATTTTCCTGCGTGACCGGCGGCAGTTCTACGCGTTGGAGGAGTTGTGGGGTGATGCCCAGATCAAATATATTACGGAAGAAGCGGAGGCCGTTTAAAGTAAAGCCGGCCCCGGTACGTCTTAACAATTAGCGTGGGCGGCGGTTCCGCCTTTGTTGTTCGTTTAGAATTCCTTTTCATGCCAGATACAACCCCTAAAAAGAAAAAACCAATGCTGCCTTCGCCGGCTCCCCGGCCGAGTATGCAGATGTGGGTGCTGGCTGGGCTGGTGGTGTTCATCTTCGGGATGCTCTTCATCAACCGCAGCAACACTCAGATTGAAATCAACCAGCAGAAGTTTAAACAGATGCTGGTAGCTGGCGACGTAAAAGACGTAACGCTGGTAAATGACCGGGTGGTGGAAGTAACGCTGAAGCCCGAGGCGGCCCGCAATACCAAATACACTCAGGAGCTAAACCAGCGCGGACCATTATCTACGGAAACCGGCCCGCAGTTTAGCTTCCGCGTTGTGGATGGCAAAACCTTCAAGGAAGACCTCGATAAGATGCAGGCCACGCTGCCGGAAACGCAGCAGGTCGGCCTCAATATTGACACCCGGCAGGGCTATGGCGACCTGCTCACCAGCTGGGGCTTTATCCTGATTCTGTTTGTGGGTTTCTGGTTCCTGATGCGCCGCATGAGTGGTGCGGGTGGGCCCGGTGGTCAGATCTTTAACATTGGTAAAAGCCGCGCAGCCCTCTTCGAAGGTGGCGACAAAGTGAAGATTACCTTTAAGGACGTAGCCGGACTGGAAGAAGCCAAAGAGGAAGTCGAGGAAATTGTGGAGTTCCTCAAGAACCCCTCGAAGTTCACGGTCCTCGGTGGTAAAATTCCGAAAGGCGCGCTGCTAGTAGGTCCTCCCGGTACCGGTAAAACTCTGATGGCGAAAGCTGTAGCCGGTGAGGCCGACGTGCCGTTCTTCTCCTTGTCGGGCTCCGACTTCGTGGAAATGTTTGTTGGGGTAGGTGCCGCCCGCGTGCGTGACTTGTTTAAGCAAGCCAAAGCCAAGGCCCCCTGCATCATCTTCATTGATGAGATTGACGCCATTGGCCGCAGCCGCAGCCGCGGCAACGTGCCCGGCGGCAACGATGAGCGCGAAAACACGCTCAACTCGCTGCTGGTAGAAATGGACGGCTTCGGCACCGATTCCGGTGTTATTATCCTGGCCGCTACCAACCGCCCCGATACCCTCGACTCCGCCTTGCTGCGTCCCGGCCGTTTCGACCGGCAGATCAGCATCGACAAGCCTGACATCAACGGCCGCACCCAGATTTTCGACGTGCATTTAAAGCCTTTGACGCTGGGCCCAGATGTGGACGCGCGTAAGCTGGCTGCTCAGACGCCCGGTTTTGCCGGCGCAGAAATTGCCAACGTCTGCAACGAAGCTGCCCTCATTGCCGCCCGGCGCGACAAGAAGATGGTAACAATGCAGGACTTCACCGATGCCGTTGACCGGGTAATTGGTGGTCTGGAGAAGAAAAACAAAATCATTTCGCCCGGCGAGAAGCGCATCGTTGCCTACCACGAAGCTGGTCACGCCATTGCCGGCTGGTTCTTGGAACACGCTGACCCACTGGTGAAAGTGAGCATCGTGCCGCGTGGCGTTGCTGCCTTGGGCTATGCTCAGTATCTGCCCCGCGAGCAGTTCCTCTACAACACCGAACAGCTCACCGACGAGATGTGCATGGCCTTGGGTGGCCGCGCCGCCGAGGAGCTGGTATTCGGCAAGATTTCGACCGGTGCCTTGTCTGATCTGGAGCGCATCACCAAGATGGCCTACAGCATCGTGACGATGTATGGTATGAATGCCAAGTTGGGTAATATCTCGTTCTACGATTCGAAAGGGCAGAATGAGTACGGTTTCTCGAAGCCTTACTCGGAAGCTACTTCGCAGATGATTGACGAAGAAGTACGCAACATCGTCTCCAACGCCTACATCCGGACTAAGGAGTTGCTCACCGAGCGCCGCCACGAACTGGAGGTAATTGCCAAGGAGCTGTTGGACAAAGAAGTACTACTGCAGGAAGATCTGGAACGCCTCGTGGGCAAGCGCCCATATGACAACCAGACCTCGTACCAGGCGCATATGGCCGGCACCGACCGGAGCGAAACCCTGAGCGAGCGGAAGCAGGAACACCCCATCCCGCTGAGCAACGACCTGCCGGAAAATAACCTACCCGGTATGGAAACGGAGAATCGGGGCACAAATAATAACAACGATGTACCAACCGGCAGTACTGTGTCGTTTGACGTCTAAAAGAAGTTAATGCCTTTCGAAAAGCCAGTCTGTTTCAGGCTGGCTTTTTTTCTGCCAACGCGGTAGTGAAATGAAAAGCGGCGGTTGCCAGTCGGCACTACTTTCTATCTTTGACTACCTCGCACCTGTTTCAAGTGGTGAATCTTATGTCCGAAACCTCCCGCGACATCATCCTGCGCCGTATCCGTGAATCGTTGCAGCTACCGGCACCTCAGCCCGCTGCCCCCGATTTTACGATGCCCCTGCACCCCAGTGCCGCCGACGACTTGGCCGTGACTTTCGCGGAAAGCTTCGTGCGGGCCGGTGGCGTGTTTTATTACTGCGTATCGGAAGAGCACTTCTACGACCAGCTCTTTACCTATAAAAAGGAAAAGTCCCTCGACAACCTCTACGTGTGGGAGCCGGAGCTGAAAAAGATGCTTCACGCGGGCAGTATTGGCTTTATCGGTGACGAAACTGACTGGCTGAAACAGGCTGACGCCGGCCTGACGACCTGCGAAGCCCTAGTGGCCCGCACCGGCAGCGTGCTGGTAAGTGCCGGCAGCGCCAGTGGCCGCCGCCTCAGCATCTACCCTGACCAACACCTGGTGCTGGCCCGCGCCTCCCAGATTGTGCCCGACATTGGCGATGCGCTGAAACGGGTGCAGGATGGCTACGATAACAAGCTGCCCTCCATGATTTCGCTCACAACGGGCCCCAGCCGCACGGCTGATATTGAAAAAACGCTGGTGCTCGGTGCTCATGGCCCGCGCAGCATCGTGTTGTTTTTATTGGATGACGCGCCCGAAGCAACTACCTGATCTTGCCCTGCCACCCGGCCGCAAAGTATATTTTGCCTCCGATTTCCATTTGGGAGCCCCCGATGCCGCACGCTCAGCCGAGCGGGAACGGAAAATAGTGCGCTGGCTCGACCAGATTTCCGCCGATGCTGCCGCCGTGTACCTGGTGGGGGATATTTTCGACTTCTGGTTTGAGTATCGGCACGCTATTCCCAAAGGCTTTATCCGGCTGCAGGGTAAGCTGGCCGAGCTAACCGACGCCGGAATCGAGGTGACGTTTTTCACCGGCAACCACGATATGTGGATGTTCGACTACTTCACCAAGGAGTTGAACATCCCGATTCTGCGTAATCCCGTGAGTCAGCGGATCGGCAGCCAGGAGTTCCACATCGGGCACGGCGACGGCCTCGGGCCCAAGGACCATGTGTATAAGGTTCTTAAGCGCATCTTCGCCAGCCCGGTAGCACAGTGGCTGTTCGCGCGGCTACACCCCAATTTCGGCATCGGTCTGGCCAACAAGTGGAGCCGGCACAGCCGCATTCAGAATGGCGCGGCCGACGAGAAGTATTTCGGCGACGACGAGTGGCTATTGGTATACTGCCGGGAGCTGGAGCAGCAGCACCACCACGACTACTACGTATTCGGCCACCGCCACCTGCCGCTCGATGTGCCCGTAACGCCCCACAGCCGCTACGTGAACCTCGGCGAGTGGGTCAATTATTGCTCTTATGCGGTTTATGATGGGCAAAAACTGGAGCTACGGCACTTCGAGCAGCATGGGGAGCTTAGACATTAACAGGAAGACCTCAACGTTTGGCAAACGGTGGCCTCGGCTGGTTTTACTCTTGGCTCTCAGCACTAACTTCTCAGCTCTAACCCATGCGCAAACCACGGTGCCCTCGGCGGCCTCGGTAGTGCCAGCTGGCAAGCCCGTGCCCACGGCCCCGGCACCCGTTATAAATGCGGCGGCCCAGACAACTTCGGTTGCTGCTGCCCAGGGCTGGACGCTGGTCCGCTCTATTGTCCTGCCCCGGCCCGGTCCGGCCTCGCTCGACCGGCGCGGTAATCTGTACGTGTCCGATGCCCAGAACAACGTGCACCAGTACGGGCCCGACGGGCAGCCGCTGAATACCTACTCGCCGCCCCAACCCGGCCACACCGCCCAGATTGAAGCCTGGAATACTTCCAAAGTGCTGGTCTTTTATGATGACCGTCAGGAAATTCTGCTGCTTGACCGGTTTATGGCCCCGCTCAGTCAGGTGCGCCTGCCCGACTTGCTCGACGGCATGGTACGGGCTGCTACCCTGGCCCCCGACGACCGGCTGTGGCTGCTCGACGAAAGTGACCTGGCTCTGCGCCAATATGACCCCTCGGGGCAGCGCATGGGGCTGAACACTCCGCTGGACATGCTCATCGGCCGCGCCCGGCCCGACTTCCGGTTTATGCGCCAATACCAGAATAACCTGTATCTGGTAGACCGCAATAGCGGCATTTTCGTGTTCGATAACCTGGGCAATTACCGCAAAAAGCTGCCTTTCCTGGGAGTAAATACTATCGGCTTCCGGGGTGACGAGCTGTATTACCTGCTGGATAAAACCGTCCGCTTCTTTCACCTTTACAACCTCACGGAGCGCACCTTGCCGTTGCCCGAAGTGGCTACTGAGGTGCAGCAGGTAGTGGTGGGGGAGCAGTTTGCCTACGTTATGACGGCGCAGGGAGTGGCTGTGTACAAGCTCTAAGCTACTGCTCTTGAGCTAGGATAGGTGAGGACAGGTGAGGACAGGTGTTAGGTCGGGGCAAAGCTGAGCCGTAGCAACTCCGCTGTAAGCTGGTTCGTTAGGATGGGCAGCGGTATGGCTTACCGCTTCAGCCCTATTCTTTCCAACCAAACCCTCTCATTATGAAAGCACTCGTGTATCACGGGATGAAAGACGTCCGCGTCGATAATGTCGACGACCCGGAAATTGAGGACGCGCGCGACGCCATTATTCGTGTGACCAGTACGGCCATCTGCGGCTCCGATCTGCACATTTACAACGGCAGTATTCCGCAGCCGCGGCCCATGGTGCTGGGGCACGAGTTCATGGGTATCGTGGAGGAAGTGGGCAAGGGCATCACCAACCTCAAGCGTGGTGACCGGGTAGTAGTGCCGTTTCCCATTGCCTGCGGCACCTGTTATTTCTGCAACCACGAGTTGCCCGGCCACTGCGAAAATTCTAACCCCGACCATTACGGCCCCGAAGGCGGCCTGATGACCGAAAAAGGCGGTGCCTTATTTGGCTACACCGACCTCTACGGCGGCTACAATGGAGGCCAAGCTGAGTACGTGCGCGTACCCTACGCTGACTTTGGCCCCCGTATTATTCCCGACAGCCTGACTGATGAGCAGGCCCTGTTCCTGACCGACATTTTCCCCACTGGCTATTCCGGTATCGACTGGGGTGAGGTGAAAGGCGGCGAAACCGTGGCCATCTTCGGGGCGGGGCCGGTGGGCATTATGGCGGCCAAATCGGCGTGGCTGCGCGGGGCGGGCCGGGTAGTCATCGTCGATACGCTGCAATACCGCCTCGATAAAGCCAAAGCCTCGGCCAACGTGGAAACCATTCGGTGGGAAGATGCAAAATCGACCGTTGAGCAGATTCGGGCTATGAGTGGCGGCCGCGGGGCCGACGTGTGCGTGGAAGCCGTAGGCTTCGAGCCCGATCGGGATTTGCTGGACCGGGCCAAGGCTGTCGTCAACTTCGAGAAAGGCTCGATAAAGGTCCTGGAGGCCTGTATGAGTGCCGTGCGGCGCGGCGGTATCGTATCGGTGCTGGGCGTCTACAGCTCCCCGTTCGACAACTTTCCCATTCACCAGTTTTTCGACAAAGGCATTACCCTGCGCGGCGGCCAGGCACCGGCTCAGAAGCACATTGATAAGCTGCTGCAATACGTGGTAGATGGAAAGGTGAAGCTCGACGACATTATTACCCACCGCCTGCCCCTCACCGAAGCTGCCCACGGTTACGATATTTTCCGCAACAAGAAAGACAATTGCGTGAAGGTGGTATTGAAGCCATAGTAGGCCAGTAATCATCTGATGCACTGCTCAAAGAACCTGCCAGACGGTAGGTTCTTTTTTTATGAGCTTCGGCGGCGTGGTTATGACATTTGCAAAATAACGCCTGGAATATTGAAAGATGATCTGGTGCAGCCGGCTGCCTACCGGCGTTTTTTCTATCTTTATCAGTAGCGGCTGCGTAAGCCGACTCACTGTATCAACTTCATTTGCCTGCTTAATGCACTCTACTGCGAAGATATTCCACCGCTTATCTGTTTCCCCCGGAATACTTTTGCTAAGCCTGCTGCTGGGCGCGGCTGGTACTACAGTAGCCCAGCAGCAGAAACCTTTGAGCCGGAAAATGGCACCGCTGCTGGCGCGGTCTGCTTCCGAAGGTCAGGTACAAGCAGTACGAATCAGTGTAACACAGCCGGAAGCCTTTGTGGCCTGGGCCCAGCAGGCGCTGCCCGCTGCCAAAATACGGGTGGTGCCCAGCGCCGGCAGCCCTATCCTGTTGGTAGAAAATCTGAGTCCGCAGCAGGTGCAGCAGCTCGGTGCGCAGCCGACCGTCAATTTTGTGGATGTGCCTCATCGGCGGGCCCACGATGAGCGGCAGCTAAACCAGTCGGATCTGTCGGTGAACCGGATTACGACGGCACACACCCGCTTTCCGCAGCTGGCGGGCCAGGGCCTCACCATTTCCATCAAGGAAGATGCTTTCGACCTGGCCGACATTGATTTCAAAGGCCGTATTGTGCCCAGTAGCCTATTTAACGCTACTTTTTCGCCCCACGCCACGGCAATTGCTACCCTCATCGGCGGCGGCGGCAACTCGGCTCCTTCCGGTAAGGGGGTGGCCTGGCAGGCCCGGCTGGCTACGTCGAGCTACCAAAGCTTGCTGCCCGATAATGCCGTAACGCTGACGCAAAGCGGAGTGTCGGTGCAGAATCATTCCTATGGAGTAGCTGCCATCGAGAATTACTACGGGCTGGAGTCGCAGGCCTACGACCAGCAATGCCGGCAGTATCCCAGCCTGATGCACGTGTTTTCGTCCGGCAATATCGGCACTCAAACCAGCACGGAAGGCCGCTATGCAGGTATTGAAAAGTCAGCCAACCTGACGGGACAGTTCAAAACGTCGAAAAACACGCTCTGCGTAGGTGCTACCGACGAGCTGGGGCAAGTAGCTCCGCTCAGCTCGCGCGGCCCGGCCTACGACGGGCGCATAAAGCCCGAGTTGGTAGCCTACGGGGCGGGCGGCACTTCTGAATCGGCCGCGCTGGTATCGGGCGCGAGTGCGCTGGTGCAGCAAGCATATCAGCAGTCGAATAGCGGAGCACTGCCCCCGGCGGCCTTAGTGAAAGCAGTGCTGCTTAATAGCGCCGACGACACCGGCCGCCCCGGTCCCGATTTTGAAACTGGCTTTGGGCAGCTCGATGCGGCCGGGGCAGTGCGCACGGTGCTAGAACAGCGCTTTTTTCAAGGCTCAGCAACATCGAATTCCCAACGCACCTACAGCATTACGGTGCCCGCCGGTCAGCAGGAATTGAAGGTGACTTTGGCGTGGGCCGACCCCGAAGCCTCGCCTACTGCCACCCAAGCCCTGGTACACGACCTCGACCTAGAACTAGTGCACGTAGCTTCCGGGCGTAGCTGGCAGCCCTGGGTGCTGAGCTCTTACCCCCACGCCGATTCCCTGGCCAAGCTGCCCAAGCGCCGTGCCGACCACTTGAATAACGTGGAGCAAATTACGTTTGCTGTGCCTACTGCTGGCGAATACACTATCCGGGTGGGCGGTACGGCGGTTTCCGGCACGCAGGCCTTCAGCGTGGCGTATGAGTACAGCACCGGCTTCGACTGGCTAAAGCCCGGCGACGCTACCAACCTGCGGCCCGGCGCTACCAATACTCTACGCTGGCAGTGGTCGGGTGCGGCCACGGCAGTGGGGCAGTTGGAGTATCAGCCGGTGGGCTCGGCCAAATGGCGGGTGCTGGAAGCCGGCGTGGCTCTGGCGAAAACCAATTTCAGCTGGAATGTGCCCGATACGACCACCCTGGCCCGGGTGCGCATGGTAGCCGGCAGCACGGTATTTCTCTCCGACACATTTACTATTACCCAACCCCAGACCCCTAGTGTGGGCTACGCCTGCGAAGAAGAGGCCCTGCTGCTGTGGAAAAAGGTGCCAGGCGCCGCGCAGTACCAGGTCTACCGTCTGGTTCAGAACCATCTGGAGGGTTACGTAACTACTGCCGACACGGCGCTGCTGCTCAACAAAGCTCAAATGCAGGTACGCTACTACGCCGTAGCGCCAGTGCTGGGCACCATAACCGGGGAACGGGGCAATACCATCGAGTTTACCCAGCAGGGCACGGCATGCTACGTCAAAACGTTCCTGCCGCGCACCGTTGTCACCGATACTGTGCTGTTCGATCTGGAAGTAGGTACCCTATACCGGCTCAAATCGGTTACGCTGGAGCGCCTCGCTTCCGGTGGCTTTCAGGCCGTGCAAACCCTGACACCGGTGCCGGCCCGGCAAATGACGTTCTTGGACAGTAGCCCCGAGCCTGGCCTCAATGAGTATCGCGCCCGTCTGGAGCTGACCGATGGCCGGGTGGTGTATAGCCCAACCGAAACAGTGCAGTATATCCGCAGTGGCGAAGTGCAGGCCTATCCTAACCCAGTGGTAGCCGGCGAGCCGCTGCAAGTACTGGTAGCCGACAGTCCCGACGCCCGGGTGCATCTTTATGACATGACTGGTCGGCTGCGGCGGGAAAATACGGAAGGCGGAGCCGTTAAGACACTCTCTACCGAAGGTCTTGCCAAAGGCATGTATCTGCTGCGCGTAAGTATCGGTAGCGGCCACACGATGACTACCCGGGTCGTTATTCTGTAACGTATAGAACCGGTGTGGATTTCTGGCTGCTAAAGCGCCGGGCCACGCTATAGCGCAAGCAGTGGCAAGTAGGCTGTCAGCTAGGAGCTGCGCATGCACTCTCCTGAAAAGGGTGGGAGCCGGGCTTTGGGTGCGCTGTGCCACCTTTTATTGCACGAAGGCCAGACCCGCTGTGGTTGTGCTTGGCTACGTTCGCCCAAAATATCCTGCCTTTGACCTTCCACGGTGCCACAGCTCTATCCCCTAAGCATTATCTGTAGGGGCGAGCGGTAGCAACAAGTGTCGGCTTGGCTCTGCGCCACAAAAAAAGGCCTGACTCCGGGTGGAGTCAGGCCTTTTAAGCTAGTTGGCTAACCGACTAGTACAGGTAGTTCAGAGCCGTTTTGTCGTTCGTGTTGAACGGACGGTTTACGCCCGAGCCAATGCAGGCCAGCATCCACGAGTTTGGATCGACGCCCGAAGGAGTACCGGGAATCAGGACGGCGCCAACGGTGCTGGCACCTTCGTTCACGGCCGAGCCACCGCAGCTATACTGACGGCTCATGTAGTCGGTGTGACGGAAGCCGATGCAGTGACCAATTTCGTGGGCCAGTACCGAAGCAATGGTAGTGGTAGCGTAGCTGGTGCCCAGTGAGTTTGAGTTTACCAGCACCTGGCTGTACGGATTGCCGCCCGATGGGAAGCCAGCCGAAGCGAGGTAGCCGGCGCCCGAGGGAGCCTTGGTCAGGGTGATGTTGGCACCCGAGGTTACGCGGCGCATCGTGATGCGCAGGCCCAGGGCGTTGTAGCGGCGAATAGCCTCGTCGGTAGCCGTCACGTAGGCCGAAGGCAGGGTGCTCGATACGGCAATGTTGATGGTGCGGGGCAGGCCGGTTACCAGGTTATTGGTGCGGTACTGCTCGTCGTCACCTACACGCATCATTTTGTAGTCGGGCTTGCTCTTCAGAGCGTCGTCGGTCAGCATGATGTCGCCTTCTACGAGGTAGCCACCTTCAACTTTCTGAGCATCCTTGGTGGTGAAGCCCAACTGCTGAATCTGGCTCAGTGCCTCTTCGGAAATTTCATTTTTGGCAGTTACTTCCTTGGCTTCCTTCGAGCAGGAAGACAGAGAGGCTACTGAACAGGCGCAGATGGCTACTGCGGAAAGGAGTTTGGTGATTTTCATAAAGTGTTTGGTTTGGTTGGTTTGGTGATGGAGTTGGGGAATGGTGAGCCCAAATAGAGGATAAAAATTATCAATGTCAACAGTTTTATGTCGAAACTTTAAAATAATTGCAAAGTATGCGGGTATATGCGCGGGTGTTTTTGAATAGAAGGCCTTTTTGGTACTGTATTCGTATTATATAATATTTAATAGATATTGCTGTGTTTTATTTCTGATAGCTATAGGGAGCCACTTGAATCGGCCCGCCAAGCTGCCTCAGAGCGGCCCTGGATGTAGCCAGGTATGCAGGAAAGAGCTAACTAGGGCTAAGGTCTCAAACCTTTCAGCGACAAATGAGTGTTAGCGTATTTGGGCAGTAAAAAGCCCAAATACGCTGCATTCCGTGCGCTTTTGCCTATACTGAGGCGTAGGGGCCGAAATGCTTATCTTTGTTGAAAACCGATTCCGTGTGAACCCTGAGTTCACCTCACGATATAAAATCTCAAGCCGTGGCTTGCACTTCTTGTTCCTCCGGCGGCTGCTCCACCACCGCCGCGGGGTGTGGTTCCAAAGGCAGCTGTAGCTCTGGCGGCTGCACGCGCCTCAACGTATTCGACTGGCTGCAGGACGTAGACCTGCCCGTCGATTTTAAAGAGTTCGACATTGTTGAAATCCGCTTTAAAGGCGGGCGGAAGGAGTTTTTCCGCAATACTCACCGTCTGCCGCTGGTAACCGGCGACGCGGTAGTGATAGAAGCTGCCGGCAATGGCTGGCACCTGGGCCACGTGTCGCTGAAGGGCGAGCTGGTGCGGCTACAGATGCGCAAAAAGAAGACGCCCCTCGATTCTAAGGAAATCAAGGGTATTCTGCGCGTGGCTACCCCGCAGGACGTGGAACGCTGGGAAGCCGTGCGTGACCTCGAAACCGGTACCATGTTCCGGGCCCGCTCGGTGGTAGAGGAGCTACGCCTGAAAATGAAGCTCTCCGACGTAGAGTACCAGGCCGACCGCACCCGCGCCACTTTCTTCTACTCCGCCGACGACCGGGTTGACTTCCGCGACCTGATCAAGCGCCTGGCCGACGAGTTTCGGGTACGCGTCGAGATGCGGCAGATTTCGCTGCGCCACGAAGCCGGCCGCCTTGGTGGCATCGGCTCCTGCGGCCGTGAGCTGTGCTGCTCCACCTGGCTCACCGATTTCAAGAGCGTGAGCACCACTGCCGCCCGCTACCAGAACCTGAGTTTGAACCCGGCCAAGCTCTCGGGCCAGTGCGGCCGCCTCAAGTGCTGCCTTAACTACGAGCTCGACACGTACCTCGACGCCCTCAAGGACATTCCGCAGGTGCAGCGCCCGTTGCAAACCGAAAAAGGTGATGCCTTTCTGCAGAAGACCGACATCTTTAAGAAGCGGATGTGGTTTGCCTTTCGCGGCGACAATAACTGGGTGATGCTGCCCACCGAGCGGGTGCGCGAAATCCAGGACATGAACAAGCGCGGCGAAAAGCCCGAAAACCTGCTGGCTCCGGTGCTGGAGGCGGAAAAAGAGCCCGAAGTATCGGCTCACGTGGAAGGCAACCTCGACCGCCTCGACGATAAGATTAAAGGCAGCAAGCGGCCCAAGCGCAAGAAGAAAAAAGACGGTTCCGGCGCCTCAGCTGCTGCTGCTCCAGCCGTCGCGCCCCGCGAGGGCCGCCGCTCCGACAGTGCGCCGAAAGCTCCAGCTGCTCCCGCCGCCGATACGAACGGGGAAGCTGCGCCCGGCGAAGCGCGCCGCCCCCGCGGTGCCGCCGCCCGGCCCCTTAACCGCCGCAACAACCGTGGCCGCAACGCAGAAGGGGGTAAGGAGCCCGGCACCCGACCTGATGGTCGCCGCGCTGTCGATACACCCCGGCCCGAAGGCAGCACCGAGCCCCGGCCACCGCGTGGTGAAGGACGTCCGCCGCGCAATGGCGCCGGCGCGGCCGAAGAAGCGGCCGGTCGTCCCCCGCGCGACGAGAATTCGGAGCGGGGCAGCCGGGGCGGCCGTTCATCGCGTCGCGGTTCCCGGCCGCCGCGTAGCGGTGGTGCTGGTGAGGGAGCAGACTCAGGGCCGACAAACTCGTAGGCTATGCGGAAGGCAATAAGCTTAGTTGCGGGCCTGGGGCTGCTGTGGGCCCTGGCCGCCTGCGACGCCAATCAGGTGTACGAGAAGAACCAGGAACTCAGCAAGGCCGTGTGGACCGTACAGGAAAAGCCCACGTTCGAGTTCGACATTCAAGATACTACCCAGCGCTACGACATCTATTTCAACATCCGCAACGAGTCGATGTACGGGTATTACAACCTGTATGTGAAGCATACGCTGCTGGCCCCCAATGGTCAGCGCCTCTCGCAGCTGCTGCACCAGATGCTGCTCATGGATGCCCAGACCGGGGAACCACGCGGGCAGGGCTCGGGCGACATCTTCGACCACCAGTTTCTGGCTTTGCGCGGGCAGCAGTTTCACCAGCCTGGCACCTACAAGATTGTGTTGGAACAGTATATGCGTCAGGATCAGCTGCCCGGCATCATGGCCGTGGGCGTGGGCGTCCGGAAAGCCGCCCGGTAGGTACGCCTACATTGAGGCATAAAAAAGACCTCCCCGGCCGTGGCCGGGGAGGTCTTTTTTATGGCCCCAGCCGGGTGGCTGGGGCGGAAGGGTAAGCTAGTCGACCAGACGCACGCTAACGGCGTTCAGGCCTTTCTTGCCCTGCTGTACTTCGAATTCTACGCGGTCAGCGTCACGTACGGGCTGCTTCAAACCCGTGGCGTGTACGAAAATGTCCTCACCACCGCCATCCGGCGTGATGAAGCCAAAGCCTTTGGCTTCATTGAAAAATTTGATTGTACCGGTACTCATGCTGGAAAATGGTGAGATGAAAGAATGAGGTAAATGTAAGGGTATTTTTTTCGTTTCAAAGTGGCCTGATAAGGGCCGTGGCGGCATTTACGACGTCATTATAACAACGCCCACTGCCTGCCGGCTCCCAGCCAATGGTACCGAATATAAAAAAGCCGCCCCACTCCGGCAAATAGTCGGGAAGGGGCGGCGGCACGCAGGAAAAACGAAAATCAGGGGAGAGCAGGGTTAGATACGCTCAACTTTCACGGCGTTCAATCCCTTTTTGCCTTCGATTACATCGAAAGTCACTCGGTCATTCTCACGGATTTCGTGGATCAGACCAGTCTGATGGACAAAAATATCCTGGTTGGTGTCATCCTGAACGATGAAGCCAAAGCCTTTGGACTCGTTAAAAAATTTCACTTTGCCAGTTTTCATAACTAGGGCCTGGTTGTGTGGTAAAAGGTTGAAAATGGAAGATTGCAGTAAAACTAAGTGGTTTTTTCTAATTGTAATAGCGCTGCCGGCCATAATCCGACTAGGGACCAGCAGGAATGCAAAAAGGCCTTTCGTGCGCACGAAAGGCCTTTTTGCGGTTTTTACTACTGAAAAGTTCGGTAGTTGGCGTCTTATTGCTTCGCTTTGAAGCGGTTGCTGTAATCGTGGGCAAACTGTTCGATGGTGCGCGGGGCACAGCCGGTAATTTCCTCCACAGTCGTAGTGGTACCAGCCGTATATCCTGCTTTCGAGATTCTGTAGAGCTCCATCATGGCGTCGCTCATCCAGGCCGGGGCTTGGCCCATAGCTTGGCGGGCGGCTTCCTCCGGCACATCCACGTAGGTTACCGGCTGGCCCGTGGCCTGGCCGATGGCGGCGGCTACTTCGGCGGTGCTCAGGGCCTGCGGGCCGCTCAAATCGTATATTTTGTCCTGATGCGCATGGGTATCGGCGCTGAGAATGTGGGCGGCGGTGGCAGCAATATCGCGCACGTCAATGTAGCTGACTTTGCCTTCGCCTAGCGGCATATACAGCTTGCCTTCGTGGCAGATGGCGTCGGCGTTGTAGTTGGCAAAATTTTGCATGAAGCTGCCCGGGCGCAGAATGGTGTAAGGCACGCCGCTCTGCTCCAGGTACTGCTCTACCTCCCGGTGCCAGCGGCCTAGCTGAATGCCCGGCTCGGCATCGGCCCCGGCCACCGACAGCCGCACGATGTGCTGCACGCCGGCCTGCCGGGCCGCATCAATTACGCGTTTGCCAATTGCCACCTGATCTTCGCTGAAGGGCGTAAGTAGGAAAAGCCGGTCGACGCCGGTAAGGGCCACGTGCAGGGTTTCGGGCTTGCTGTAGTCTATTTCCACCAGCTGCACGTCGGGATTGAGCTGCCGCAGCCGGTCGCCCTTGATAATAGAGTGAACCCCGGCACGCACCGTCAGGCCCCGGTTCGACAGGGCTTTGATAAGTTCGGTGCCGACGGTGCCAGTAGCACCCGTAACCAGAATGGTAGTAGACATGGGAAGGAGGGTTAGGAGAACGGAAAACTAGCTTTCAGCCGCATGATGGCTGTTTTACTGGCGGTAGGTGGCGCGGAATAGTTTGCCTTTCTCGTTGCTGAAGACAAAATCGTGGTCGTTGATGAAGACCAGGGCCTCGGCCTGCCCACTGGACGGAATGGGCAGACAACTCTTGGCGCCGTCGAAAAGTTTGCGGCCGGGCGCTACGTCAATCAGGTAGATGTGGCCGTAGCCCAGCAGCGCCACAGTGCGGCCGTCGGGGCTGATGTCGGCGGCCGTTATCCAGGTGTTGATCTGCACGCTGTCGACGAGGCGGGCGGTGTAGTTGCCGGGGCGGGCGGGTAGCACGTACTGTTTCACCCACTTGCCTTCGCCTCGGTTTTTGGTGAACAGGTACAGGCTATCCTGACGGTAGAAAAAAGCCTCACAGTCGAAGTTACGGAACGGTTTTTTCGGGGGAAAGTCGCGCTGGTCGGGGTAGCGGAAGCGGATGGTGTCAATGTCGCGCAGGTTGGAGCCGCCCAGGCGGTAAATGGCCAGGTTGCGGCGCTTGTTCTGGTTGTTGCCAAAGTCGCCAACGAACAGGTGCCCGTCGTCGTCGCGGGCCAAGTCTTCCCAGTCGTTGTTGGCCAGCGGCTCCAGGTCGAGCGTCTGGAGCAGGTCGCCCTGCTGGGTGATTTTGTAGAGCTTGGCCGTGTTGCCGCCGTCGGCGTGGGTCCACAGGTCGCCGGCCGAGTTGGCTATTTCCAGCCCCGAGCTTTCGGCTACTTCATTTTTCTGCAGCCGGCCCATCTGCTTTACCTCATACGCCTCCGTTACCTTGTCGAAGTTGCCCCGGCCTCCGTCTTTGGCACAGCCACAGAGCACAGACTGGAGAAATACCAAAACCGGAAACAGCTTGTCGCGCAGCAAAAACAGCATCTTTAACGGGAATTAGCGGAAAATAGGGGCCATTGCAGTACACAACGCGCCCAGCGTCCATACGCAGGCGGCCGCCGAAAAGGCCGGAACCCGAGCGAAAAATAGTAGCTCAGTACAAGTTGCTGGTTTTTTAAGCAGCAGATTAGCAGTATATTGCTACGATATACACGTCACTCTTCTGCTTCCCTGATGGGTTTTCGCTACGTTTTGCTGCTGGCGGGCAGCTTGGTTGGGTTCCGCGCCTCGGCCCAGGTGGCCGCTACTCCTATTGCGCCCGATTCCACTGTTGCCGGGGCCGCACCGCTGGCTCCGGTAGCTACTGGGCCGGCTCATCGGCCCTTGCAGCTGCTTACCCGACCTGCCACGTTGCGGGTAACCGTGCCGCTCAGTCTTATTGGGGTAGCTTGGCTGAGCAACCAAGACAACCTGCTGCGACAGACTAAACGGGAAATTCAGGAGGAAACCCTCGAAGCCTTTCCCACCTTCGATACCCGCCTCGACGACTACACGCGGCACGTACCGGTAGCGGCGGCCTACGCGCTGCAGCTGGCCGGCGTAAAAGGGGAGCGGGGCCTTGTGCCGTTTACCCTGATTTATCTGCTGGCGCACCACGTGAATATGGGCGTAACCAGCAACCTCAAGCGGGTAGTGCGCGAGCAACGGCCCGACAGTCCCACCGATTTCAGCTCCTTTCCCTCGTCGCACACCAGTGAGGCTTTCATGACGGCCACGCTTTTGCACGAGCAGTATGGCAAGACCAGCCCTTGGATCAGCGTGGGCGGGTATGCCGTGGCTACGGCTACGGGCACGATGCGCGTGCTGCACAACCGGCATTGGGTAACCGACGTGCTAGCCGGGGCCGGTATCGGGTTTTTGTCGGCCGAAGCGGTGTGGCGGGTATACCCGGCCCTGACGCGGCTACTGCCCGCCAAACTTTCCCAGAAGCTGCTGTTGGTGCCTACCTACGCGCCAGGCGGCGCACTGGGTGTGGCCGTGGCCATTCGCCAATAGCAGCCACGCACTAGAAACGCAGATAAGGCCGGAGCCGCTCCAGGGTTTCGGCGTCCAGAATCCGAATTTGGCGCAGGTCGTCGGCTTGCTTGAACGGCGGATGTTGCAGCCGGAAGGCCACCACCACCCGGGCCAGCCGCTTGCCCACGTACGGATGCACCTGTAGCACTTCAAAAGGAGCCGTGTTGATGTCAATGGGCTGGGGTGCGAAGGCGGGGTTTACGAACGTGTACTTGCGCAGGCTGTCGACCAAGTCGGGGGCGTCGCGCAGGCTGTAGATTTCGGTGAGCTGGTCTTCCCGCAGAAAGCCGCCCAGCTGCTGCCGGTACTCCACTACGCGCTTCGACAAGCCCCGCCCGATGCCCCGAATCTGCATCAGCTGGGTGGTATCGGCAGTGTTGAGGTCGAAGGGCGCCAGATTCGTTGGTTTGCGCGCGTATTTGCTGGCCGGGCGCGGCTCGTAGGGGCGTTTGTTATCGGCGTAGGCGGGGCGACTTTCCCGGGGCGGCAGCTGGTCGGGTAGCTGGATATAAGGAGCCAGTCGCGCGTACACCGAATCGGGCAGGCCGTAGGTACGCCGAATCTGCTCCTTGGCTTTGAAGCCCCCGATAACGTCGCGGAAATGCACCAGGCGCTGGGCCAGAAAGTACGGCATTCCCCGGGCTTCCCAATCGGTAGGTGTCAGCACGTTGGGGTCGAAGGGCGCCAGGGCCACTTGGGGCACGGCCACGCGGCGGGGGTAGGTGCGGCGGGGGTAGCGCGCGGCAAATACGTGCGGCTGCCGCTGGGCCGCCAATTCCGTAGCCAGTTGGTTGAGACGCTGCTGGTCGGGCGCGGGGTTGTAGACTGGCAGTGCCGGCAGCAGCAGCCACGGAGTGGCCAGGAGCCCTAGGATCAGCAGGAGCAGCAGAATGGTGCCGGAAGTTTCCCGGCGTGAAAACCCAAAATACCGACGCGCCCAACGCTGCCAGCCCGCTGGCGCAGTTGCCTGAATAGTTTTATGCTTCACAAAGGATATCGTAAATAACTACCGCAGTATAGAAAATTAGCCGCAGAGCAACTGCCCGCCCGACAGCTTATTTTTCAAAGAAATAGGAGCACGACTCTGCTAAGGTGGCCGGCGGGCCATTCGCAAAGAAAATGGCGGCCATACTAACCATATCTGAAATACCGGCTAGCGCGTAATTGCCAATAAACCGGCGTTAGGACGTAATATTACGCGCTGTTGCCGCTCCCCGTATTTTCCCTGCCTGCCATGAGTAAGTCTGCCCCGCGTACTACCGACTTCCTTGACCAACTCGCCGCCGACCTGCAAACCCTGCGGGAGTTGACGGTGCAGCGTTTTCGGCCCCTTTCCGACGACCAGCTCAACCGCCGGCCTTCCCCCGACAAGTGGAGCGTGGGCCAGTGCCTGGAGCACCTCAACATCGTGGGCGGCCATGTGCTGCCCGTGATGGTGCGCAAGCTGCGGCAGGCGCAGGACAGCGGTACGCGCCCCGCTGAAATCGTGAAGTCGGGCTTTATTGGCCGCAAAATGATTGACGCCATGCAAGTGCCGGCCAGTGAGAAGCCGCTAAAGTCGCCGCAGCAGTACGCGCCCAGTGGCAGCCGCCTGCCGCGCACGGTGGTTGAGGTATTTGGCCGCCAGCTCGATGAGCTGGTGAACATAGTGGAGCAGGCCCGGCAAGTCAACGCCAACGCTATTCGCATTCCCAATCCGGTGGTGCCGCTACTCTATCTGCGCCTCACCGATCAGCTAGAGCTGCTGGTGGTGCATATCAAGCGCCACGTAGCCCAGGCCGAGCGGGTGCTGGACAACAGCCGGCAGTAGAGAAAAAGTAACAGCCATAAAAAAAGCCCCTCACGATTGGTGAGGGGCTTTTTTGTATTTCCAAGGGGGAAATTACTCGCCGAAGAAGTATGAGATGCTCAAGTGGAATACACGGTTTTTTAACTTGTACTCCGGATCCTTGTCGTCTTCATCGTTAGGAACAAGATTCGACAAACCCAGGCCGTAGCCCAACTGTGCTTGGAGAGCACCCGCTTTGTACCCCACACCGGCATTCAAACCGAAATCCAAAGCGCGATAATATTCGGTTTTGTCGGCGTCACCCTCTTTGCTGGCAAATTTGATTTTGTCTTCGCCGCTCGACTTTTGGCCGTTATCATCTTCCTCGAACTTCGCTTTACCACCAATGCCGAAACCTGCGTAAGGGCCGGCAAATACCTGGAAGCCTTCGGTGCCGCCGGTGGTATACACCAAGTTTACTGGAATTTCGGCGTAGCTAAGGCGGGCAGTTGCCTTGTAAGAATAATCGTCTTCATCCTCTTCGATTTTGTAGCCTTTTTGCGAAAACAGCAAGGAAGGCTGAACCGACAGATTGCCAAACTGAGCATTCAGCGTCAGGCCAATCTGGGGCGCAAAAATGGTCTTCGTATCAATTTCAATACTACCGGGCAAATCGGTAGCAACATTGGCCACGTTCAGGCCCACGCGCGGGCCGAAAGTAATTTGGGCTTGGGCTGAAGTAGCGCCGGCCACTACTAGTGCGGCGGCCAACAGGCCACGCTGTAAATTCTTTTTCATAATTCCTTGGGGGAGAGAGGATGAAGAATAGGTGAAAAAAACTGTGCGGTTAGGCGGGCAAATATAGGATTATGAGAAGTATTTTATTTCATACTAGCGGAAAGTTAGGCTTAAAATAACAGCGAATAAGCCTGCTTTTGCATAAAGTATTGATAGACAAATATATAGTTGATTAATTGTGATTGTGGAATTGGGTTGTAGCTAGCATCATAACTTGCGCAACCCTTTCGTTTCCCCGCTATGCGCTCATTTCTGTTGTTTATTCTCTGCAGCTCCATTATGCTCCTCGGCACTTCTGCTCCCTCGCCTCCTTCGAAACCCGACCCGCAGAAGTGGAAGCGCATAGATGCTTTGCTGGCTAAAAACCAGACCGCCTCGGCCGCCCCGCTAATAGACCAGATCTACCAACTGGCCCGCCGGCAGCAGGACACGCCCGAATACCTGCGAGCTTTGCTCTACAAGCTGCGGCTGCTGGAGGCCAAGGAGGAAGAGGCCGACGAAAAAGCCATTGCTCTGGTAGAGGCCGACCTGAAAGCGGCGCAGTTCCCGGCCCGGTCCATTCTGCACAGCCTACTGGCCCAGCTCTATGCCACTTACTATCAGGAACACCGCTACCAGCTCTACGACCGGACCCGCACCGCTGCCGGAGTTGATACTGCCAACCCCAGCGCAGCCGATATCCGGACCTGGGACGCGGCCCGCCTCGGCAGCGCCGTGGTGCAGCACTACCGCGCCTCCTTGGCCGATGAGCCTGCCCGTCAGCAGCAGCTGAAACTGGCCACGCTGGGCTACGCCGTAACCGGCGCCGATGCCGAAGGCCGCGCCCTGCGCCCCACGCTCTACGACCTACTGGCCCACCGCGCCATCAACGCACTCGGCAACGATGAATACTATATAACGAAGCCCGCCGCACAGTTCGAGCTGAAAAATCCGGCGCTGTATGGCCCCGCCGCCGATTTTGTCCGCCTCAAGCTGGTTGCTCCCCAAGCCGATTCTCTCAACGGGCAGTTCCATGCCCTGCAGGTGCTGCAGCAGCTCACCGCCTTCCGTCTGGCCGACGCCGCCAACCGTGCCGCTTTGGCCGACGTGGACCTGCGCCGCCTGAGCTTCGTGGAGCAGCATGCTACGCTGCCCGACAACGCTGCGCTCTACCGCGCCGCCCTGGCCCGGGAAGCCGCCAACTACCAGGCCCTGCCGATTTCCACTGAGTTTCTGGCCGCCCAGGCCGGCAGCCTCGAAGCCACTGACCCCGCCCAGGCCCGCGAAATTGCCCTGCAAGCTGAAAAGCGCTTCCCCAAATCCCGGGGTGCCCAGCAGGCCCGGGCCCTGCGGCAGCGCATCGAGGCCGTTGACGTAAGCTTTACCACCGAAGAAGTAGTGCTGCCCAGCCAGCTGTGGCTGCTGAAGCTGGCCGTGCGCAACGCGCCGCGTCTCTACGCCAAAGCGTATCGGATAACCACGGCGCAGATGGTGCGCCGGCTGGAGCGTGCCCGCAACAACGAGCTGGACGGTACGCCGGCCGGCTTCCGCAAGTTCTACGCCCGGGCTTTAGCCGCTACTCCCGCTGCCGCCTGGGTTCTATCTGTATCCGGTCCCGCCGACTACCGCAGCCATACCGTGCAGCACGCCGGTCCGGCACTGCCGCTGGGGCACTACCTCATCGTGCTGAGCACCACGGACGAAAACCCGACGAAAGAAAGTGCCGGCGTAACCACCAGCTACGCTGAATTGAGCGTGAGTGAGCTGAGCCAGGTGCGGCGGGGCGTGGCGGACCAGGAAGCTGCGGCCCTGCTGGTGCTGCACCGGCAGAACGGTCAGCCCGTGGCCCAAACGGCGGTGCTGCCCTTTTACCAGTATTTCGACCAGAAAGCCCGCGAGTATAAGCAGCGCCGTGGCACCTTGCTGACCACCGATGCCGAGGGCCAGACGCAGGTGCCGGTAGATGCGGCTCTGGGGCTCAATAACCAGTTGCGGGCCGTGCTGCTCACCAAAGGCCGCGACTCCCTGCTGGTAACGGAAAGTGGCTACTACCCGCGCCGCCCCCACCTTGATGAGGACCGGCCCCAGCGCCGTACTTTCCTCTACACCGACCGCGCCATATACCGGCCCGGCCAGACTCTTTATTTCAAAGGCATTCTGGCCGAAACCCGCGCCGGCAAGTCGCAGCTGCTTACTGGGCAAACTGTATCGGTGCGCTTGGTAGACGTGAATGGCCAGACCGTGCAGACGCTGCCCTTTACCACTTCCGACTTCGGCTCCTTCCATGGCTCGGTAGTGCTGCCAACCAGCCTGCTAAACGGCGAAATGAGTTTGCAGACTGATGACGGCGGCACCAGCTTTGCGGTGGAAGACTACAAGCGGCCCACGTTTCAGGTTACGTTTGAGCCGGTAGCCGGCACGCCCGTGCTGGGCCAGCCGATTACCGTGCGCGGCAAAGCCACCGCCTACGCCGGCCAGCCCATCGACGGGGCCACGGTGCAGTACCGGGTAGTGCGCCGCACGTTTTGGCCTATGTTTGGTCGGGGCTTCGGCAGCAGTCAGCCCGAGCTGGAAGTGCTCAGCGGCACGGCCCAGACAGATTCGGCGGGCGGCTTCGCGGTGACGTTTGTGGCCCAGAGCGAAGCGCAGCCCGGCAGCAACAAGCGCGGCCCCTGGGGCCCGGGCTACGTATTTACGGTGACGGCCGACGTAACCGACGCGGCCGGCGAAACCCGCACCGGCGAACAGCGCCTGAGTCTCGGCAGCACTGCCCTCACGCTACGTCTGGAACTGCCCGAGCTGCTGAACCGGGAAGATGTGGCCAAATTGCAAGTGCTCAGTACCAACGCGGCCGGCGAGGCCCGCCCCGCCAAAGGCCAGCTGCGCCTCTACCATCTCACGCCGCCCAGCCGTGCACTGCGGCCCCGGGCCTGGGAGCGGCCGGAGCGCGAGGCTCTGAGCCGGGAGGAGTTCAAGCGCCAGTTCCCGCTGGATGCCTACGGCTCCGAAGACAACGACAGCACCTGGGCCCGCACGCTGGTGGCTACCCAGGAGTTTGACACCGATAAAACCCCACTGCTGAGCGAGCTGCCGGCTGTGCTGGCCCGGCAGGAGCCCGGCCGCTACGTGCTGGAAGCCACGGCTCCGGCCGCCGCGGGTGTGGAGGAGGTAAAAACCGAAAAAGCCTTTACGCTGTACTCGGCTGCGGCTACCACGCTGCCCGTGCCCACGCCCGACTGGTTTGTAGCCCTGCAAGACAGCGTGACGCCCGGCCAGCCGGCCCGCTTCCTGGTGGGCAGCTCCGAAGCCGGGGCGCGCATCCTGGTACAGGCCGAAGCCAAAGGGGGCAGTCTGCGCCAAGAGTGGCTCACGCTGCGGGCCGGCGAGCAGCGCGTAGTGGAAGTGCCCACCACAGCCGCCCTGGACGAGGCGCAGCTCTACGTGCACGTGGCGCAGGTGCGCGACAACCGCCTGTATCTGCACTCGGCTGCCGTGCAGGTAGCCACGCCGCCCGCGCCGCTGGTGCTCAGCGTTGCTACGTTTCGGGATAAGCTGCAGCCCGGCCAGAAGGAAACCTGGCGCGTGACCATTCACCAGACCGGCGGTCAGCCTGCCAAAGCCGAGCTGCTGGCCTCCCTCTACGACCAGTCGCTAGACGTATTCCGGCCGCACCGCTTTATGGAGCTGGAATTCCCCAAGCCCTATTATCCGGCCCTGCTGGCCTGGAACGGGCGGTTTGGGACGGAGAATTCGCAGGAACTATTCAGACCTGACCTGACCGGTGCGTATCCTGAAGTGCTGTATCCACATCTCAATATGTGGGGGCTGGCCGGTGAGGATATGCAGCAGGCTTACGGCGGAGTAGCTACCACAACGGTAAAAGGCAACACGGAAAACGCCGCCGAGGAAATGGGCTTGGCCGGCAGCGTAATGCCTTCCGCTGCCGCACCTGCACCAATGGCCATGAAGCGCATGGCAATGAATGCCGATGCTGCTCAGCTCAACGAAGTGGTTACAGTGGGCTACGGCACACAGAAAGCCGGGGCCGCCGCCGCGCCCGACCTCAGTGGCGTACAGGCCCGCAAGGACTTCCGCGAAACGGCTTTCTGGTTGCCCGCGCTGCGCACCAATGCCCAAGGCGAAACCGTGCTGGAGTTCCAGATGCCCGAAGCCGTGACGCGCTGGCAGCTGCTGACCCTGGCCCACGACCAGCAGCTGCACAGCGGTCTGCTGCGCCGCGAGCTGGTGACACAAAAGCAGCTGCAAGTAACGCTCAACGCCCCGCGCTTCTTCCGGGAAGGCGACCAGCTGCGCTTCTCCGCCAAGCTCAGCAACCTCACCGACCAGCCCTTGAGCGGCACGGCCCAGCTGTTTCTGCTGGATGCCCGTACCCAGCAGCCCCTCGAAAGCCGGGTGCTGCAAGGCGCGGCTCAAATGAAATTCGATCTGCCCGCCAACCAAAGCAGCGCGGTGGAGTGGGAGCTGCGCATTCCCGAAACCGCCGAGGGTCAGGTGCCGCTCGAAGCCATTACCTACCGCGTAGTGGCCCAGACGGAGCCTGCGAAAGGCAAAAAGCGCAAAGCCAAAAACCAGCCGCCCACCGAAATCTTCTCCGACGGGGAGGAAAATACACTGCCCGTGCTGCCCAACCGCCTGCTCATCACCGAAAGCCTGCCGCTGCCTATCGTGGGGCCAGCCACGCGCGAGTTTGAGCTCAAGAAGCTGACCAGCACCACCTCGCCCACGCGCCGCAACTACTCCCTGACGCTGGAAATGACGGAAAACCCGGCTTGGTACGCCGTGCAGGCCCTGCCGTACCTAATGGAGTACCCCTATGAGTGCTCCGAGCAGGTATTCAGCCGCCTATATGCCAACCTGCTGGCGGCCAAGATTCTGCAGAGCAATCCGCGCATCAAGCCTATGCTGGAGGAGTGGAAGCGCGCCGCCCAGAGCGGTGACAAATCGGCCCTCACCAGCAAGCTGGAGCAGAACCAGGAGCTGAAAAACCTGTTGCTGCAGGAAACTCCCTGGGTGCGCGACGCCCAGAGCGAAACCGAGCGGATGCGGCGGCTAAGTGAGCTATTCGACGAGCCCCGCCTGAAGGCCGAAACAACCCGCGCCCTGGCCAAGCTGGCCAAAATGCAGCAGCCCGACGGCGCTTTCCCGTGGTTTGAGCAAATGCCCGCTGACCGCTACATCACTCAGCTGATTGTGGCCGGTTTTGGCAAGCTGCGCAAGCTCGGCGCCTTCGATGCCACCCAGGATGAGCAGTCCCGCCCAGTGCTTACCAACGCCCTGCGCTACCTCGACGACCAGTTGCAGCGCGACTACGCCGAATTGCGCAAGCAGAAAGGCGTGGACCTGAAGCAGGACCACCTGGCCGATATCCACATTCAGGCGTTGTATGCCCGCAGCTTCTGGCTGACACAGCCGGTGCCGAAGTCGGCCCAGCTGGCGCTGGCCTACTTCCAGCAGCAGGCCGCCACGTTCTGGACCCGGCAGACGCGCTACCTGCAGGCCCAGCTGGCGCTGGCCCTGCACCGGCAGAAAAGCGCGGCCCCGGCCGTGAAGGATATCATGACCGGTCTGCGCGAAAACGCGCTGCACTCCGACGAACTGGGCATGTACTGGAAAGAGGTGCGCGGCGGCTACTACTGGCGCGAGGCCCCTACCGAAACCCAGGCCACGCTCATCGAAGCCTTCGACGAAATCAGCAACGACCAGAAATCGGTGGATGAAATGAAGCTCTGGCTGCTCAAGCAAAAGCAAACCCAGAACTGGGAAAGCACCCGTGCCACCGCTGATGCTTGCTACGCTCTGCTGCTGCGCGGCTCCGACTGGCTGCAACCCGTGCAGCCCGTGCAGGTAACGGTAGGCGGGGAGGCCATCAAGCCCACGACTAAGCAGGCCGGTACCGGCTACTTCAAAACCACTTTTGCCGCTGCCGATATCAAGCCGGCCCAGGGCAAGGTGACGGTGCGCAAAACCGACGCGGGCGTAGCCTGGGGCGCATTGTACTGGCAGTATTTCGAGCAGATTGACAAGATTACGCCCGCCACTACCGGCCTGCAGCTGGAGCGGCAGCTCTACCGCGAACAGCGTACCGCCGGCGGGCCGGTGCTAGAGCGCCTCACGGCCGCCGCCCCCGTGCGCGTGGGCGACGTGCTGGTGGTGCGCCTCGTGCTACGTTCCGACCGAAACCTGGAGTACGTGCATCTGAAAGACCAGCGCGCCGCCGGCCTCGAACTGATTGGCCAGACCAGCGGCTACCGCTACCAGGGCGGGCTGGGCTACTACGAAAGCCCCCGCGACGCGGCCACCAACTTCTTTATGGGCTATTTCCCGAAAGGCACCCACACGTTCGAATACCGGCTGCGGGCGGCCCAGAGCGGCAATTTTTCCGGGGGGCTCAGCCAGATTCAGTGCCTCTACGCGCCCGAGTTTAGCAGCCATTCGGCTGGTACCCGCGTGCAAATTGAACCACTTGTAAAGAGGTAGAAAGAAATTGCATTTTTCAGGACTGAATCGTAGCTCAGGCAGGCGAAAAGGCCTTTGCCGGAGTTTAAATAAAAGCGTCGTTTGGTATTAAAAAATGGCAATAGTAATTTTGCCGCTTCCTAGTCTTTTGGAACACTGCCTATGCGTACGATTTATGTTCTGGCCGGCCTGCTGTTTTGCAGCGTTTCGGCTTCTGCTCAGGAAGGAAAAAAGCCGGTTTCAGCCGACCACAAAAGTCAGTTGACGGCCACGCTACCCGGTGAAGAAAAGCTGACCGCTCGAGAGCGGGCCGAGCGTGACTTTATCATGCCCGTGCGCCGCAAGCAGGCCGCCGCCCTCAAAGCTGCCGCCCAGGAAGAAAGTGCCGCACAGGCCGCCGCCACATCAGCGGAGGTATCGGCCCGCAACTTTATCGGTCCGGAAGAGGCTAAGCCTGAAGAAGCCGCCGCTCCGGCCGTTAAGCCCGCCGCCCGTCCGCGGACTTACCACCGGCGCCGCTCGGCGCACCGTCGCTCATCGGCCTCCTCAGCCCGCAAGCATACCACGAAGAAGAAAAGCGGCTCAACGAAGAAAAAGACGACCTCCAAGAAGCGTCGCCGGTAAGAATTTACTCTGCATACCCCAACAAAAAAGGAGAACCGGTCTGGTTCTCCTTTTTTGTTGCTGCCCAGCGGTGACTTACGTGTTCTGGGGCATGAGGCGCACTACTAGGCCATCGAGGCGGCTGGTGATGCGGATCTGGCAGGAAAGGCGGCTGCCCTGCGTCATGATGGGCAGGCTTTCGAGCATGGCTAGCTCGTCGTCGCTGGGCTCATCGAGGGCGGGGCCGGCCAGCACCTCCACGTGGCAGGTGCCGCACAGGGCCATGCCGCCGCAGGTAGCCTGAATGTCGTAGCCGCTAGCCTTGAGCACTTCCATCAGGCTCAGAGCCATATCGGTGGGGGCCACCACCTCGCGCCGCTGGCTGGGCGCTTCCTCTACATATACGCGTACTTCGTCGGTCATCTTGGCTGTTAGTTGTTGGTTGTTAGTTGTCAGTTGTTAGTTATTCAGAGCATAGCAACCCTAACAACTGACAACCAACAACTAATAACTATAGAGTGGGTACCCCGTTGACGGTCGTGTACTTGAGCACGTACTTCTTGTCGGGGTTGATGTATTTGAAGGCGCCCTGGGCCATCAGCGCCGCCTCGTGGAAGCCGCAGAGAATGAGCTTGAGCTTGCCGGGGTACGTGTTGATGTCGCCGATGGCGAAAATGCCGGGGACGGAAGTCGAGTAGTCGAGCGTATTCACCTTCACTGCGTCGTCTTCCAGCTCCAGGCCCCAGTCGCCAATCGGGCCAAGCTTGGGCGTGAGTCCGAACAGGGGAATAAACGAGTCGACGGGCAGGGTTTCGGCCGTGCCGTCGTTGGCCGTGATGGTCACGGCTTCGAGGCCGTCGGCGCCGTGTACGTGCGTCACGTTCGACGACAGCACCAAGCGGGCCCGGCCGGCTTCGTGCAGATTTTTCACCTTCTCGGCCGAGTCGGCGGCGCCGCGGAAAGTGGTGCCGCGGTGTACCAGAGTTACTTCCTTGGCCACATCGGCCAGGAACACCGTCCAGTCGAGGGCCGAGTCGCCGCCGCCGGCAATAACGATGCGCTGGTCGCGGAAGGTTTCCGGGTCGCGCACCATGTAATACACGCCCCGGCCGCTTTCGTAATTTTCGAGGCTTTCGATGGCGGGCTTGCGCGGCTCAAACGAGCCCAGGCCGCCGGCAATGGCAATGGCCTTGCAGAAGATTTCGGTGCCGTCGGTGGTGAAAAGCTGAAACGAGCCGTCGTCGAGCTTCTCGAGGCGCTCTACCCGCTCGCCCAGCGTGAAGGTGGGATGGAAAGGCTCAATCTGGCGCATCAGGTTCTGAACCAGGTCGCCGGCCAGAATATCGGGAAAGCCCGGAATATCGTAAATCGGCTTCTTGGGGTAGATTTCGGAAAGCTGCCCGCCCACCTGGGGCAGCGCATCAACTACGTGACAGCGCAACTTCAGCAAACCGGCTTCAAATACGGCGAATAAGCCCACTGGGCCAGCCCCGATAATGCAGATATCGGTCGAAATGGAATTGGTCATGAACAAAGCAATAAAATGAGCGGCCCCCGGCCAGCAGCTTAACAGGTAAACTGCCGAAAACGTTGGCATAAAGGTCCATGCAGTGCCTGAAAACGGCGCTAAACGGTACCGGCTGGAGTGGCTTTGTGCTTTGGGCAAAAGCCTAACGGGCCGCAAAGATACAAACAAGCCGGCCGTTTTCGCAGCCCTCTTTACGCTTTGAGCAGCCAGGCTACGGCTTCCTCGGCAGTAGCGAAATAGCGGAATTTCAGCGGGGTGGTAAGGGCCTCGCCAATGGCCCGGGCCGCCAGCCGCCCCAGCGGTGTCTGGTTCTCCAGAATGGCGCAGTGGCTGTAGCTGGTTTCACGCATTGCCTGCGGAATCCACTCCTGAGCAATCCACTGCTGGGCCGTGAGCGGCAGGGGCTGGCGCCGGCGGTGGTCGGTGAGCAGGCGGCCGGTGCGGTGATGCTTCATGGCTTGCAGCGCGTGGGCGTAAATGGCACGCAGGTCGGCTTCGGTGGGCGGCGCGTCGGTCCAGAGCAGCTGCACGTAGCCCGGCGCGTGGTAGGAAATCGTGCACAGCGAATTGCGAAAATACACGGAGGAAGCGGCGGCGGGCTGGAGCATGGAGTAAAGAAACGACGCTCACATGAAGAACCAATGGAGAATTTCTGAACAAGTGAGTCTTTCCCGATCAAAGCTCCTTCGATTAGTGGACCAATGCCGACAGTACTTACCTTCAGGAGGAAGCCACAAATAGTGTGTTTTATGTATTCTTAAAAAACAATAAAAAAACGAAATTGTGCAGTAATATAGGATTGTTTCTCTTTCACTAGTAAATTGCGCCTTTCTGGTATTTTGATCTATGAGTTTTTCTGGTGATTTGAGCTGTATATAGTTCAGTATTTTCTGCAGATAGATTTGTCCGACTGCCCGAGGAGTTACAGAGTGAATTGTTCTTGACAGCCCTACTACCGGTTTAGTGGGGCCTTACGCCTCTTGCATTGATTAACGTTACAAAACCGTTTTTGCCACCTCTGGCTGAATACACCGATTATTTAAACCGCATCTGGGCCCAGCGCCGCCTGACTAATGGCGGCCCGCTGGCCGAAGAGCTGGAACTGGAGCTGGCTGCTTTTGTAGGCAATGAGGCTCACGTACAACTCGTGGCCAACGGTACAGTAGCCCTGCAATTAGCTATCCGGGCCCTGGAGTTGACTGGTGAGATTATCACTACGCCCTTTTCGTACGTAGCTACTACCGGCTCCATTCTCTGGGAAAAATGCACCCCGGTATTTGTCGACATCGACGAAAGCACTTTTTGCCTTGATGCAGCCAAGATTGAGGCGGCCATCACGCCCCGTACCCAGGCCATTCTGGCTACGCATGTGTATGGCTACCCTTGTGACGTCGTCCGGATTGCCGAAATAGCCGAGCGCCACCAGTTGAAGGTAATTTACGATGGGGCGCATGCTTTCGGTACCCGGGTGGCCGGCCGCTCCCTGCTCACCTACGGTGACATAACAGCGTGTAGCTTCCACGCCACCAAGCTGTTTCATATGGCCGAAGGAGGCGCCCTCGTGACGCGCGAACTGGCTCTGGCCGAGAAAATCGGGCTGCTTCGTACCAATGGCCACCACGGTGACCACTACGTAATGGCCGGTACCAACGCCAAAACCTCGGAACTGAATGCTGCTCTGGGCCTGTGCCTGCTGCCGCGCGTACCTGGTTTCATCGAGCATCGTGCTGCTCTCTACCGCCTCTACCGCGAAGAATTAGCCGGGCTGCCGCTGAGCTATCCGCTTCTGACTGTGGATGTAGACTACAACTACGCGTACTTTCCCGTGATATTTTCCACGGAGATGCAGCTGCTGACTACCAAGGAGCAGCTAGCCGCGGCGGGCGTGGGTACGCGGCGCTATTTCTTCCCGACGCTCAACGCCTTGCCCTACCATACGGGTGCGCCTTGTCCCGTTGCCGAGGATATCTCCCAACGAGTGCTATGCCTGCCGTTTTACCAAGAGTTGACCCCAAGCCAGGTACAGTTGATTGCCCAGCTCGTCAGAGTCAGTATGCCTGCTGAAGAGGCCGAGCTGGCTTTACTGTGCATAAATGAGTAGCCCCTCGCACCCGAAGGTAAGTGTGGTAATGCTGGCTTATAACCACCAGCAATTTATCCGGCAGGCCCTCGACAGCGTGCTGATGCAGGAAGTGAACTTTCCCTACGAAATCATCATCGGTGAGGACTGCTCAACGGACCAGACGCGGAGCATCGTGCAGGAATACGCCCGGCTCTACCCCGATATCATCCGGCCCATCTACCACTCACCCAACGGAGGAATGGGCCGCAACCTGCAGGCCTGCCTGGCCGCCGTCCGGGGCGAATACCTGGCCCCGCTGGAAGGCGACGACTACTGGACCGACGCCCGCAAACTGCAAAAACAGGTCGACTTTCTGGCGACGCACCCGGAGTATTCCATGTGCTTCCATGAGGTTATGGTCATCGATGAAGAGCCCTACCAGGTCCGGGGCATCACCAGCAACGAAGACGAGTACACTTTCGAAACGCTGCTCGCCTCCAAGCGCACCGTGCCCATGACCTGCTCATTACTGCTGCGCAACCGGCTGGCCGTGCTGCCGGAGTGGCTGTTCGCCGTACCCATGATGGATTATCCACTCGTTATTCTGCAGGCGGAGCATGGCAAACTCAAGCGGCTGCCGGACGTGATGGCCGCATACCGTAAGCATGCGGGTGGCAGTTGGTCGGCAGTGTCGCATAGCCAGAATCACCGGCGCTACATTGCTATGTATCAGCGGCTGGCGGCTCACTACGCACCTACTTCCCGTGGTGGCATCGTCCGGCAGGCCCTCTATCGGCACTGCCTGTACCTTGCTGACCATCTGATTAAGTCCGGCGAGGAGCCAACGGCTCCTTACTTCCTGCAACGGGCACTGGCCACCGGCCCAGGCCTGAGCCTTGCGAACCTGAAAAGCCTGGTGGGCGTGACGAGCCGGTACCTGCGGGCTAGCTTGGCGCCTCGTGGTTCCCGCCCCAATCAACTAGACGAAGCATGAAAGTTGTCATTTATGGTCTGGGCAAACACGCCCAGATGGTTCATTACCTCTTCACCCACGACAGCCCCGACGAAGTAGTCGCCTTTTGCGTCGATGCGGCCTATATGCCGGCCGACAATGGCCAGTTCTGCGGCTTGCCGGTGGTCAGTTTTGAAGACCTGCCGGCTCACTTTCCAACCACCGACTACGTGCTGCACATTGCTATTGGCCAGGTCAAGGGGCGGCGGCGCGTGTACGAGGCGGCTAAGGCGCGGGGCTATTCCTTTGCCAGCTACATTTCCTCCAAAGCCCAGACCTGGCCCGACCTGGTGGTAGGCGAGCATGTGTTCATCGACCCCATCTGCTCCATTCATCCGTGCGTGACCGTTGGCGACAACACGATGCTGCTAGGAGTAATCCTTGGGCATCACACCTACACCGGCAGCCACTCCACTATTTCGGCCTGCATCATCGGTGGCGGCGTTACCATTGGCGACGGCACGTTCGTTGGCATGGGTACGGTCATCAATGAAAACCTGGCTATTGGTAGTAACAACATCATTGGCTCGGGGTGCCTGCTTGCCCGTTCTACGGCCGACAACGCCGTGTTTTCGGCCCCGGCCACCAAGCCTCGGGCTATTGATGCCAACCGCATAGCTATGTTCCGCAGATAGCCGGGCTGGCACCGACGACGCTTCAGGCAAACATGCCCACGGCGTCCTTGCTCGGCAGGGCGGTTTTGCCCGTCAGCAGCGCGTCTACCCGGCGGGCCACCTCGCGGCCTTCCGAAATGGCCCACACCACCAACGACTGGCCCCGGCGCATATCCCCGGCCACAAAAACTTTGGGACGGCTGGTCGAGAAGTCACCTTCCCGGGCCTGCACGTTGGCCCGGTCGTCCAGCGCCACACCCAGCTGCTCGAGCATACCTTCGTACTGGGGCGCAGCAAAGCCCAAAGCCAGCAGCACCATCGTACAGGGAATTTCGCGCGCCGAGCCTTCGATTTCAGTAAAGCGCAGACGGCGGCCCAGTACGTCGGTTTCCCAGGTAATATCCGTTACCAGCAACGCCCGCAAATGGCCGTTGTCGTCGCCCAGAAAGGCTTTGGTTTGAATGCCCCAGTAGCGCTGGCAGCCTTCTTCGTGGGAAGTGCTGGTCCGGAAAATGGCTGGCTCGTGGGGCCAGGGCGTGTGGGCGGGCCTCTCGGCCGAGGGTTGGTGCATGAGGGCAAACTGCGTGACGCTGCGGGCCTGCTGCCGGTTGGCGGTGCCCACACAGTCGGAGCCCGTGTCGCCGCTGCCGATAACCACCACGTGCTGCCCTTCGGCCCAGAGTGGAGCGGCTTCAATGGGCAGGCTGCTCACGCGGCGGTTGTGCTGGGTGAGGTAGTCCATGGCGAAGTGGATACCCGTCAGCTCCCGGCCCGGAATGGGCAGGTCGCGGGGCAGGGTAGCGCCGCCGGCTAGCACTACCGCGTCGAAGGTGCGCGTAAGCTCCTCGGCGGGCAGGTCACGGCCGATTTCGGTGTTGCAGCGAAACACCACGCCGTCGTCTTCCAGCAGCTGAATGCGGCGGTCAATAACCCACTTGTCGAGCTTGAAATCGGGGATGCCGTAGCGCAGCAGCCCGCCGGGCCGGTCGTCGCGCTCAAATACCGTGACGCTGTGGCCGGCCTTGGTGAGCTGGGCGGCGGCGGCCAGCCCGGCCGGACCGGAACCTACCACGGCCACCGTTTTGCCCGACTTCAGCACCGGGGCTGTGGGCTGCACGTAGCCCCTGGCGAAGGCAATTTCGATGATGTGCTTCTCTATTTCCTCAATAGCCACCGGCGCCGAGTGGATGCTCAGCACGCAGGCTGACTCGCAGGGCGCGGGGCAGATGCGGCCGGTGAATTCGGGAAAGTTGTTGGTCGACGACAGAATCTGGTAGGCTTCGAGCCAGTCCTGCTTGTGCACCGCGTCGTTGAACTCGGGAATAATATTGCCCAGCGGGCAGCCGGCGTGGCAGAAGGGAATGCCGCAGTCCATGCAGCGGGCGGCCTGCTGGTTAAGCTGGGGCTCGGAGTAGGTGCCCACAAACTCGCTGTTGTGCTGAATCCGCTCCTGCGGGGCCGCTTTAGGCGGTAACTCGCGGCTGAATTCCTTGAAACCGGTGACGTGTCCCATAAGCTGGTATATCGTGGTAGTCATGATGAGAGCAGCGAAGCGCCCCGCTTTTCGTTGTTGCAGCACCGAAAACCGGTTTCGCCCGGCACTCCGACTGCGCTCAACATGACGTTCTTTTCTGAGTAGATGAAGTGCTTAGCCAGCCGTGGCGTACTGCGCGGCTTGCAACACCTTTTTGTATTCGGAAGGAAATACTTTCACGAAGCGCCCGGCTTTCTCCGGCCAGTTGCCGAGCAGGTAGGCCGCCAATTGGCTGCCCGTGAGCTGCTGGTGCTTCCGCAGCAAGGCCTGAATCTGGGCTTCGTCGTCGGCATCGAGCGGGTCGAGTTCCACCATTTCCTGGTTGCAGTTATCCGGGAACGTGCCGTGCGGGTCGTATACCCAGGCAATGCCGCCGCTCATGCCGGCCGCGAAGTTGCGGCCCGTGGCGCCCAGCACCAGGGCCCGGCCGCCGGTCATGTACTCGCAGCCGTGGTCCCCCACGCCTTCCACCACGGCCGTAGCCCCGGAGTTGCGCACGGCAAACCTTTCTCCGGCCTGCCCGCGCACAAACAGCTCGCCGGACGTAGCGCCGTAGAGGGCCACGTTGCCGATGATGATGTTGTGCTCGGGTACAAAGTTGCCGTCGGCGGCTGGGAATATGGCCAGCTGGGCCCCGGAAAGGCCTTTGCCCACGTAGTCGTTGGCTTCTCCTTCCAGCGCAAATGACAGCCCCTTCACGCTGAACGCCCCGAAACTCTGCCCGGCCGAGCCCCGGAAACGGAAGTTCACAGTATTCTCAGGCAGGCCCGCAGCGTGGTAGCGCTTGGCTACCTCGTTGGAAAGCAGCGTGCCGATGGTGCGGTCGGTGTTGTGCACGTCGAACTCGGCAAACACCGGAATCCGCTCCTCCAGGGCCGGGGTGGCGTGGGCTAGCAGCTGCCAGTCCAGGATGTTGTCGAGGCCGTGGTCCTGGGCTTCGCTGTGGTGCAGGGTGCCGCCCGAGGGGTTGGCGGCGGGCTGGAGCAGGCCGCTGAGGTCCAGTTTGCGGGCTTTCCAGTGCGTAATGCCCTCGCGCACCTTCAGAAACTGCGTGCGGCCCACCATGTCGTTTATCGTCCGGAAACCCAGCTCGGCCATGATTTCGCGCAGCTCCTCGGCCAGAAAACGGAACAGATTCACAATGTGCTCGGGCTGCCCGCTGAAGAGCTTGCGCAGCTCGGGGTCCTGGGTGGCCACGCCCACGGGGCAGGTGTTGAGGTGGCACTTGCGCATCATCACGCAGCCGCCGGCTACCAGCGCGGCCGTGGCCACGCCCCATTCTTCAGCCCCAAGCAGCGCGGCTACGGCCAGGTCGCGGCCGGTTTTCAGCTGCCCGTCTGCCTGCAGCACCACCCGGCTCCGCAGCTGGTTGCGCAGGAGCGTCTGGTGGGCTTCGGCTAGGCCCAGCTCCCAGGGCAGGCCGGCGTGCTTGATGGAGCTGATGGGCGAGGCACCGGTGCCGCCGTCGTAGCCAGCAATGAGAATCACGTCGGCGTGGGCCTTGGCAACGCCGGCGGCAATGGTGCCCACGCCGGCTTTGCTAACCAGCTTTACATTGATGCGGGCGGCGCGGTTGGCATTTTTCAAATCGAAAATCAGCTGGGCCAGGTCTTCGATGGAGTAGATGTCGTGGTGGGGTGGGGGCGAAATCAAACCCACGCCGGGCGTGGCGTGGCGGGTTTTGGCAATCCAGGCATCCACCTTGTGGCCCGGCAGCTGCCCGCCTTCCCCCGGCTTGGCCCCCTGCGCCATCTTGATCTGCAGCTCGTCAGCATTGGTCAGGTAGTGGGCCGTGACGCCAAAGCGGGCCGAGGCAATCTGCTTGATGGCCGAGCGCATGGAGTCGCCGTTGGGCAGCCGCTCGTAGCGCATTGGGTCTTCGCCGCCTTCGCCCGTATTGCTTTTGCCGCCAATGCGGTTCATGGCAATGGCCAACGTGCTGTGCGCCTCGTGCGAAATCGAGCCAAACGACATGGCCCCGGTAGCGAAGCGCTTCATGATGCCTTCGGCCGGCTCCACTTCCTCGATGGAAATAGAAGGGCGGTGGCGGGCAAAATCGAGCAGGCCGCGCAACGTAAACATCCGCTCGGGCTGCTCGTTCACCAGCTTGGCGTAGCGGCGGTAGGTTTCATAGTTGCCGGTGCGCGTGGCCAACTGCAGCAAATGCACGGTTTCGGGGTTGAACATGTGCGCCTCGCCCCGCCGCCGCCACTGGTAGATGCCGCCATCGGGCAGAAGCTGCTGCTCCTCGGGGGTGCTGCTCTTGAAGCCCTGAAAATGCTTATACAGCGTTTCACGGGCTATTTCATCCAGCCCCAGCCCGCCAATGCGGGTGACGGCGCCGGTAAAATAATTGTCTACTACCTCCTGATTCAAGCCTAGAATTTCGAACACCTGCGCCCCGTGGTAGCTCTGCAGCGTGCTGATGCCCATCTTGGAGAAGATCTTCAGCAGCCCGTCGCACACGGCTTTCACGTAGTTTTTTACCAGTTGGGGCGCGTCATGACTCGTGTTGAAATTGCCGCCCTGCTGCATGGTCTGGATGGTGGCCAGGGCCAGGTAGGGGTTGATGGCAGTGGCTCCAAATGACAACAAACAGGCAAAATGGTGCACTTCCCAAATGTCGCCGGCTTCTACCACCAAGCCCACTGAGCCCCGATGGCCTTTGCGGATCAGGTGATGATGCACCGCCGATACGGCCAGCAACGACGGAATAGGCGCGTGCTTGGAATCCAGGCCGCGGTCCGACAATATCAGCACTTCAAAGCCGTCATTCACGGCATCTTCGGCGTAGCGGCAGAGGCGCGCCAAGCCATCCTGCAGGGAGCCGGGCTTGCCATCGGCCTTGAAGTAGGAAAGCAGCGTTTTGGCGTTGAACATGCCGGTATCGATGCTGCGCATCTTTTCCAGCTCGTGGTTGGTCAAAATGGGCTGGCGCAGGGCTACGCAGTGGCAGTGCATCTTGTCCTCGTCGAGGATGTTCCCGTTGTTGCCGATAAAAGTGGCCAGACTCATTACCAGCCGCTCCCGAATCGGGTCAATCGGCGGGTTCGTCACTTGGGCAAAAAACTGCTTGAAGTAGCTGCTCAAATGCTGGGGCTGGTCGGACAGGATAGCCAGGGGCACGTCCACGCCCATCGAGCCGATGGGTTCCTTGGCTTCCAAGGCCATGGGCGTGATAATCGTGTCGATATCCTCGCGGGTGTAGCCAAACACCTGGTGGTACTTAAACACGGAGTCGGCGGCCAGGTCGGTAAACACTTGGCGGGGTTCGGGCAGCTCTTCCAGCCGGATCTGGTAGTCATTCAGCCACTCGCCGTAGGGCTGCTGAGCGGCGGCCTGGGCCTTGATGCCCTGGTCGGTGATAATTTGACCGGCCACGGTGTCAATCAGCAGCATTTTACCCGGCTGCAAACGGCCCTTCTGAATAACCGTTGACTCCGGAATGCCCAGCACCCCGGCTTCGGAAGCCACCATTACGCGCCCGTCGTCCGTCACGACGTAGCGCAACGGCCGCAGCCCGTTGCGGTCCAGCATGGCCCCGATTTGCTGACCATCGGTGAAAATCAGCGCGGCGGGACCGTCCCAGGGGGCCATAAACGTGGCGTGGAACTCGTAGAAGGCCTTTTTCCAGGGGTCCATCTGGGTATTGCCGTCCCAGGCCTCGGGCACCAGCATCATCATCACGTGGGGCAACGAGCGGCCCGAGTGCAGCAGGATTTCCACCACGTTGTCCAGGCACGCCGAGTCCGACTGACCTTCGTCAATAACGGGCAGCAGCATGTCCATTTCCTCCGGGGAAAAGTAGGGCGAGACGTAGCTGCGCATGCCGGCGTAAAACCAGTTCAGATTGCCCCGCAGCGTGTTGATTTCGCCATTGTGGGCCAGCAAACGAAATGGTTGGGCCAGCTTCCATGACGGAAACGTGTTGGTCGAAAAGCGGGAATGCACCATGCCGAAAGCCGACGTGACCCGCGCATCCGATAAATCGGGGAAGTAGCCGCGCACCTGGTAGGTGGTGAGCTGACCCTTGTAGACGATGGTTTTGCACGAGAGCGAGGCAAAATAAAAGTCGCCGCCGGCCTTGAGGTTGGCTTCCAGCACCAGCTTGGTGATGTAGCGACGTAGCACATAGAGCTTCCGCTCAAAATCCTCGGGGCTGGAAACGCCTTCGGGCCGGCCGATGAAGACCTGCTCCATGTCGGGCTCGGCGGCCAGGGCCGTGGGCCCGATACCGACCGGATTGACCGGCACCGGCCGGAAGCCCAGCACGGCCATGCCCAATTTCTGCGCGGCGTCCTGAATAAGCTGGCGGCAGGCGTCCTTGGTCGAGTGCTTTTTGGGCAAAAACACCATGCCCACGCCGTAGCTGCCGGGCTCGGGCAGCCGAATGCTCAGGGCAGTGCATTCTTCCAGGAAAAACCAGTGGGGCAGCTGGAGCAGAATGCCGGCCCCGTCGCCCGAATCGGAGTCGCAGCCGCAGGCGCCGCGGTGCTCCATGTTTTCGAGCATAGTCAGCGCGTCGTCAATAATCTGGTGCGACTTCTGACCGTTCAAGAAGGTGATAAAGCCCGTACCACAGGCGTCGTGCTCAAACTCGGGGCGGTACAGACCCTGGGCAGCTATAGCGGGATTCATCGGAAGTCGGTGTCGTGAAGAGAGGCCGTCGGGCGGGTATGGCCCGGCCGAATTGGCAAGATATTCTCCCGCCGCAGGCAGACACGCCCGACTTGGCCCCGGCTACGATTTCCAACGCCGCTTCTCACCTAGTCGGTGACCAAAAATAGCGGGATACAGCCCGATTATGCGGGTTTTGCAACCGGCTTTGCTTACAATAGCCGATGCCTTTCACCGGCAAGTAGAGAAGCGTATCGGGGTTTGCTGCAAAGCCGATATCGACCAATGAATAGCCTGGATTGGCGCGGGGAGCTGCAAAAGCGGTAGCCCGTAGCCTACAGGTTGCCACAACCGGGTTTGCAGCCCTGGGTTACGGCAACGACGTAGGCTACGGGCTAAGATTCGCGCCACAAGTCACTAACTATCGTCTGGATAAATCTAACGTCAGGCGGCGCGGTCTTCCAGGATATAACCGATGCCGTTGAGGGTGTGTATTAGCTTGGGGGTGAAGTCTTTGTCTACTTTCTTGCGCAGGTAGTTCACGTACACATCTACCACGTTGGTGCGGGTATCGAAGGCTAAGTCCCAAACTTTGTGCACGATTTCATGGCGGGTGAGGGCGCGGCCCTGGTTGTGCATGAAATACTCCAGCAACGCTAGCTCGCGGCCCGTGAGGTCGATGCGCTTGTCGCCGCGCTTCACGATTTTACTGCTGCCGTGCAGCTCCAGGTCGGCCACTTTCAGCACGTTCTGCTCGGGAGGGGCCGGGGCCGGATAGCGGCGGTGCAGGGCGCGCAGGCGGGCCAGCAGCTCCCCAAACTCGAACGGCTTCACCAAGTAGTCATCGGCTCCGGCCTCGAAGCCACGCAGCTTGTGCTCGGTATCGTTGAGGGCCGTAAACATGAGCACCGACAGCTTATCGTAGTGCTGCCGGATGTGGCGGCACAGCTCCAGGCCGCTGACCTCGGGCAGTTCCGCTTTGAGAATAACGGCCGTGTATTCGGTGGCGGCCAGCATATGGTAGGCCGAAGGCACATTCAGGGCCACGGCCACCGCTATGCCCTGCTGTTCCAGGCTGCTTTTCAGCAGCGCAGCCGCTAGTAAGTCGTCTTCAACTAACAATATTTTCATCCTCGCACAAGCAGTTGGCGGTACTGCCCCCGCCGATTGGGAAAACCGTCGGGGGCCGCAGCCGGGTTTAAAAAAACACTTTGGGTGGGATGGGAATCGGGTGGGGCAGTAATGAATAGTGGGGTTACGGCACGCCCAGGGCCGCGTCGCCATCGAAGGGCGGAATGGCAATGATGGGGCCGCGTCCGGTGCCGGTGCTTACCGAGTAGATGGACGGCGGCTGGTGCAGGTTGCCAGCCAGGCGGCGCAGCCCCTCGGGAGCCACCTGGTAGCGGAAAATGGTGTCGTACTCGGCAAAGTCCCGGCGCACGTCTACTTCCAAATCCCGGATGACGCCGCCGTGAATATCGTAAACCCAGCCGTGCAGGTGCAGCGGCGCGGCACCTTCGTAGGCCTGCTGTACGCTGGCGTTCTGGTGCAGGTTATACACTTGTTCGATGACGTTGAGCTCCACGAGGCGGCGGTACCGCTCGTCCTCGGTTTCCAGTTCGCCCAGCTCATGGTCGTGCTTATGCATTACCTCGCGCACCGTGCTCAGCCAGCTGTTCACCGCGCCTTCGTCCACGTTTTGCATGGCCGCCTTCACGCCCCGGCAGCCATAGTGCCCGCACACGATGATGTGCTGAATTTTGAGCACCTCGACGGCATATTGCAGCACCGACGACAAATTCAGATCGGTACTTACCACCAGGTTGGCCACGTTGCGGTGCACGAATACCTCACCGGGTGCGGTGCCGGTCATCTCACTTACCGATACGTGGTTGTCGGAGCAGCCGATGAACAGGAACTTGGGCGTTTGCTCAGCGGCGGCCTCGAAAAAGCGCGGGTTGCGGCGCAGCTTTTCGGCCACCCAGTTGCGGTTGTTTTCAAAAAGCTTGTAATAGGCCTCAAAGTCGGCTTCCTTGCCGCTCACGTGGGGCTGGCCAGCAATGTTCTGGGCGTAGTCTTCGCCTTTGCGCAGGAAAATGAGCTGGATATTACGCTGCCGAGCCGTTTCGCGGAAGTTCTCGATGGCACCCAGCACGTCGCGGTCAATGAAGGCGGAGTTGGTGCCGTCGATTTCCACGGTCGTATTCACCGGAATATCCTTGAGCACGGTCATGATGCTGGCCTTGTTGAGAAACGAGACATGCTCGCCCAGGCTGATGCGCAGGTGCTCCTGGCCTTCGACGGAATAGCTCTGGAAGAAGTGCGCGTTTTTGTAGGTTTCGCGCAGCACGAAGAACAAGCCGACAGCCGCGCCAATGCCGATACCGATGAGCAGGTCCGTGAGCAGAATGGCCACGATGGTGACGATGAAGGGTAGAAACTCGGTGATGCCCGCCTGAAAGTGCTGCTTGAAGATGCTGATGCGGGCCAGCTTATAGCCCGTAACAAGCAGGATAGCGGCCAGCGCGGCCCAGGGAATCAGATTCAGCAGGCGCGGAAACAGGATGACGCTCAAGAGTAGAAAGCTGCCGTGCATCAGGGCTGCCAGCTTTGTGCGGCCCCCGGCGTTGATGCTCACCGAGCTGCGCACGATAACCGAGGTAAGCGGCAGGCCGCCGAGCAGGCCGCTCACGAAGTTGCCCACGCCCTGGGCCTTCAGCTCGCGGTTGGTGGGGGTTTTGCGCTTCAGCGGGTCCAGCTCGTCGGTGGCTTCCACGGCCAACAGGGCTTCGAGGCTGGCTACCAGGGCAATAGAAAACGCGGCGGTGTAGATTTTGACGTTGGCCAGCTGCGAGAAGTCAGGCAGGGTGAAGAGGCCGATGAATTCCTCAGTACTCTTAGGCACCGGCAGTTGCACCAAGTGGGTGCCAGCCAGCATGTAAGCGGGGTCGAGCAGGCCAGCCAGGGTGTTTAGCGTGACGCCCAGAATGATAACTACCAACGCCGCCGGCACGGCCGAAAGCACGGGGTTCTGCTTGAAGAAGGGCTGTTCCCAGCCAATAAGTACGGCCAGGCTAACCACGGCAATAACCAGCGCCGTAGCATTGAATTCGCGCAGGGCGTGCTCCAGCAGGCCTTCCAGGTTGCCGCCGTTCCACGAAAACAAGGCCAGCGACTCTACCGCGTCGGCATCGTAGCCCATAATGTGGGGCAGCTGCTTCAGAATCAGGATAATGCCGATGGCCGCCAGCATGCCTTTGATAACCGACGAGGGAAAGAAGTTGCTGATGATACCGGCTTTCACCAGGCCCATGATGATCTGCATCACGCCGGCCACGCAGATGGCCAGCTGCAGCGCCTTAAACGAGCCCAGGGAGCTAAGGCTGCTCACAACAACCAGGATCAGGCCCGCTTCCGGCCCCGAAATACTGACGGCTGAGCGGCTCAGCGCCCCCACCACCAGCCCGCCGACGATGCCGGCGATGATACCCGAAAACAGTGGGGCACCCGAGGCCAGCGCAATGCCCAGGCACAGCGGTACGGCCACCAGAAACGACACCAGGCCACCCTGCAAATCGTTTTTGAAGTAAGAAAAATCCCAGGTTTTGGGAGTAGTTGATACGGTAGACATAAGCATTGGAAAAGGCATGAGAAATCCGGCGTGGCTTAAAAGCCGCGAAGGAGAAAACACTCGGAAGTGGGTGGGAAGCAGAGCCGGCCGCGTGGAACCGGTTGCGGTGGTGCAGCGCTAAAAAGAATTTCTAATCAGAGCAGGTCGGTGAAAAAACTTCGGAATCAATCAGTTGAAATTTCTATGACAAAGGTAAAGGCCAGAAACAGGCGTAGAATTAAAGGGATATTATAAGGTTATTAGATTTTCATTAAAGCATAATTAGAAAACGATAAGAGAAAAAAGTTATGGTTTTTGAGTAAATAGTGGGATAAAACAACTTTAAGCTTAATTTAATGCATTGAGTATTTATGGTGTATATGCATGAATATCAACAAGATATTTAAATTAAATTTGCCGCATAATGTTGATGGTTGTCGAAAAAATAGCTTTTAACATGCTATATGAAATTGCTTTAATCTGTTGTTAAAGCGTATTAATGTTGAAATTTAGCCGGTTCAGGGCTTCAAAAGTATAGTAGTATATTTTACTGGAAAGTACAGCGTAGATTAGCTTTCTCATCATAATACTAGCGAGAAACAGTGGGGTGCCAGAACGGACTGAGTGGCGGATAGCCACCAAAAAAAAATACCCCGCCAGCCATTCGAAAACGGCCAGCGGGGCATTGTAGCAATAAGGCGCAAAAGCTAGGCTTTCTGCTTGCGGCGGCCCTCCAGGATGCGGAAGAACGAGCGGGTCTGGATTTCTTCCAGCGTGAGGCCAGTAGCCAGTACTTCGTCTTCGGTAATGGCGCCGCAGTTCATAGCTTTCAGGAAGAAGTTGAGCAGGCCCTGACCCGTAGCGGCGTCGTCGAAGATGTCGCCGGTGAGGGTGGAAATGGCAGCCCGCTCCACAAAAGTTTTCAGCCGGTTCAGCGCGTCGTCGTAGCTGCTCAGGAAAAAGTTGTAGGTAGCCGCGTAGCGCATCGGCAGCTGGGCTGGGTTCAAATCCCAGCCCTGGTAGAGGCCGTTGATGAGCGAGTGGGTGGTGTGGTGGAAGCCCTGCCGCCAGGCGTTGTGCACCGAGTCGCGGTTTTCCTTGAGCTGCTCGAACGAGAGGTTGTCGCCGCGGTGGGGGCCGATGGGCATCACGTTGGTAGCCCCATCGGAGAGGAAGATGCCGGTGCCGCCCAGCGCCACCTTGGTCATGTGGTGGGCAAAGTCGCAGACGGGGTGAGCCATAGTCTGGTACTTGGCCGTAATGCCGGCCGAGGCCGTGTAGTCGTAGGTGCCGAAGTGGGCGGCCACGCAGCGGCCCTCACTGGCCCGGATGATGCGCATGAGCGGGTTGCGGCCTTCCTCATCCATGATGATCTGAGTGGCTTCCACCATCGTTTCCATCTGGAGCGTGCCGGCGGGCAGGTTGTTGGCCTGTTCGATGAGCTCAAACAGGCGTACCATCGTGGTCATCTGCTCGGGAATGGTCACTTTGGGCAGCATCACCACGAAGTTGTCGGGCAGCTTGCCGCCGGTTTTTTCCAGCAGCGTGGTCAGGAAAATATCCAGCGTGCGCACGCCCCGGGCCTTGAGGTCTTCGGTAAAGGGCTTGATGCGGATGCCGATGAAGGGCGACAAGGTGCCGTTTTCCATGCCCTTAGCTACTTCACCAGCGGCGCGCACGGCGGTTTCGTCTTCCTCCGCGTCGGGCCGGTTGCCGAAGCCGTCCTCAAAGTCGACCCGGAAATCCTCTACCGGCTCGCTCTGCAGCTTTTTGATGATCTTGTTGTAGACCGAATACGCCAGCCAGGCGTGCTCTTGCTTGCGTTCCTCGGGGCTCATGGCATCGAGGCGGGCGGTGAGGGCAATGATGTCTTTTTCGAGCGTGGGCAGGTGCTCGTGGCCTTTCAATTGCAGCACGCGGGCCAGCTCGGTGAAGTTGGGCGCGTAGCTTTTCAGGTTGTTGAGGGCAATTTCACCCATCCGCACGCAGGTATCCGACTTAAACAAATTAGCCCCGCCGTACACGGTATGCACCGGCTGGCGGTCGGGTTTGTCGCCGGGGTAGGTTTGCTGGAACTGGCGGTTGGCTACGCCGAGCTGGTCGAGCAGCTGGCTTTTTTCGGAATCCTGAAGGCTAAGTTTCATATGGGAAGAGTAGGCGGGAATTTGAAAAGTGGGGCAGCTAAGGCTAGAAATCTCGCGGAATCAGCTGCCGCGGTAGGTGCTGTAGCCGAAGGGGTTGAGCAGCAGAGGAATGTGATAATGCTCGGCAGCCAATACGTTGAAGACGATTTCCACGAAGGGGTAGAAGTTAGCCGTACCCTGCTGCTCGAAGTACTCCTGGGTGAAAAACTTCATGCGGTAGGTGCCCAGCGGCAGCTGCTGGTCTTTGGGCAGCAAATCGGGAATCCGGCCATCGGGGTTGGTGCGGCCCCGGGCCAGCTCCTGCCAAGCTTCGCCGTGCAGGGCGGAAAGAGCAATGGTGACGCCCTGCGCCGGGCGGCCCAGGGTAGTATCCAGAATGTGGGTCGTAATCTGACTCATGCGGCTAAGAGTTTTTCGAGGCGGATGCGGGTGATTTTGTCCTGCTCGCCCATGGCAATGTGAATTTCATCCTGGAGCAAGTTCGGCAGACGGGCCTGCAGCAAGGCCAGCATTTCCTCGGCCGACTTCCCCGTAGCGCACACGATAAAGATGTAGCCGAACTTCTGCTCGTACTCGTCATTACCGGCCGCCAGAGCTTCCAAGGTGTCCTGCGAAGCCTGCTTTACGGATGCCTGTTCCCCTTCGGCCCAGGTGCTGGTGCTGGCAAACTTTTCGCGCAGCGCGGCTACGTTGCCCCCGATTTTGGGATGGTGGGTAAAGGCCTCGCGCCAGTCGACCTCCGCGAGGCCGTACCAGATAGTTTTGGCCTGCTCAAACAGCGTATCGGCGTCGGCGACGGGGAAGATGCTGTTCATTTGCTCCACCCAAGCGGTAGCGCCGCAGCACTTGGCTAAGGCCTCGGCGCGGGCCGGGGCAGGGAGGGAATTGAGTTCGGAAAGGGTCATTGGGTTACTTTTCTTCTTGCCGCAGCTCCGGATGGCTTCGGGTGCGACTCATAAATTCGATGGTGCCCGAGTAGCGGCGGGCTTTTTCGGCCAGCCGGATTCCGATGCCGGAGCCGAGCAGTGCCACCAATAGGCCAATGCCCAGGCCCCACCACTCGGGCATATAAAGCCAGCTAAGCACGCCCAGAATAAGACCGAGGATGGTGGGCGAAACGAATACCTGCAGCCAGGCCAGTGCGGAAAGAAAACGGTGCAGAATATTCATTAGGCGTACATAGCGGCAGCTTACATTACCGTTGGGAAGCGGTTTACGTTCTTATAATAGATGTACACCGACGGCTCCTTGCCCATGGTAGTGGCCCACTGCTGGCAATAGGGCGCCATCCAGATCGAGTCGCCTTTCTTGACCGGGTACCATTGCTGGTCGAGCACGTAGATAGCCTGGCCTTCGAGGTACATCAGGCCGTGCTCCATGATGTGGGTTTCGACCATCGGCAGGTGGCCGCCCATGTCGTAGGTGAAGATGTTGACGGCCATATCGAAGCCCAGCTCGTTGGGAAGCAGCTCCTGAATGCGCAGCGCGTCGTCGTTCATGTAGATGGGCGCCTTGGCAATATCCCGCGCCCCAAACAGCACGCCGGGCGTTTCGTGGCCGGCCAGGGGCTCATACACTTTGTGGAAGGTCAGCACTTGGGTGCCTTCGGTGGGAGTGTGGAACCGGTAGCTCTTTTCCACCGGCACGTACACGTATTCGCCTTTGGCCAAAGTCTTTTCCTGGCCGTCGACGGATGCCTGCAGCTGGCCTTCTACCACGTAGAAGAATACTTGGGCGGCCTGAGTGGTGCCTTGTAGCTCGCCGCCTTCGCGCAGCGTAATCAGCGTCTGGGCCAGGCGGGCACCCATCTGCTCGTTGATGATGACGTTGACGGTGCAGTTCGTCCAGCCGGGCACGTTGCTGTTGATGTAGCCGTCGGGGGCAATAATGGCGTGGTTGTGCTTTACCACGGAGCGGGTCAGGGCGGAAATTTCCATCTAGTTCGAAAGGGAGTGTTGGTAGTGAGAGAAAAGCAGCTGCAAAAACCGCTCGGAAACCTGCACGGCGGCGGCCACGTCGGCCACTTCCACGTTTTCCAGCGGATTGTGGCTGATGCCCTTAAAGCAGCGGATAAACAGCATCGTAGCCGGCGAAACGGCCGAAATCGGCACCGCGTCGTGCCCGGCGCCGCTCACGAGCTGCACCACGTCGTGGCCCGCTTCGCCGATAGCCTGGGCCAGCAAGGTATTCATTTCCGCCGCGCAGCTTACGGGCGCCGTGTACTGAATCAGGTTCCAGTCGAGCGTCAACTGGCGCTTTTGGGCAATGGCCTGGGCTTTTTCGCGCAACTCCTCATAGGCCGTAGCCAGGCGGGCGGCGTCGGCGCTGCGCAAATCGAGACTGCACACCACCTCGCCGGCAATGACATTACTGGCCGAGTTGCGCACGTCGAGCTTACCGATGGTAGCTACCAACTCGTTCTTATTAGCCACACCAAACTGCTCGGCGGCCAGCACGAATTCGGCGGCGCCGGCCAAGGCATCCTGACGCATGTCCATCGGCACGGTGCCGGCGTGGCCAGCCATGCCGTGCCAAGTCAGCTCCACGCGCTGCTGCCCGGCAATGGCCGTGACGAGGGCCACCGGAATCCGGTTTTCCCAGAGCACCGGACCTTGTTCAATATGGGTTTCGAAATAACCCAGCCACTGGTCGGCGGCAATGGCGTCGGCGGCCAGCGTCTGCACGTTGCCGCCCATCGTGGTAATGGCCTGACTGAGCGGAATACCGTGGGCGTCGGTTTTGGTAAGTAAGTTCTGGTCGAAGGAGCCGGCTACTACTTTGCTGCCGAGGTAGGTGGTATGATACCGCACGCCTTCCTCGTCGCTGAAGGCAATCAGCTCAACGTGAAACGGTAATTCCACGGCGTGCTGCACCAATTGCTCTAGCAAATCGAGGCCCATGAGCACGCCCAGGGGGCCGTCGTATTTGCCGGCATTCACCACCGTATCGATGTGGGAGGCCATTACGAAAATTTTAGCTCCGGCCTGCCGGCTCACCAGCCGCCCGCGCACGTTACCGATACTGTCGATGTGTGTGCTCAGGCCGGCCGCGTCCATCCACGATTTGACCAGGGCGCTGCCCTGCAAAAAGGCCGGCGTACCAAATGTGCGTGTCACGCCCTGCGCATCTTCGCTGATGGCGGCCAAAGCCTCGATGCGGCGCAGGATTTTCTCGGCGCGGGAAGTGTAGTTGTCGTCCACCCAAATTGCGGGTTAAGGTTTGAAAAAGAAGCCAGCACGATGGAGACGCAACCTTGCGGCTCCATCGTTGCTGATGCTGTTACGGCGCGTTGCCAATCGTTCAACGAGGAGACGCAAGGTTGCGTCTCTACATCGTTCTATCGGTTAGCAGCTGGCCCTGGTTGAGTTGCACAAACTTCGGCCGCTCGTACACCAGCTGCCCGGCCAGCCACGTATGCTCGACCACGCCGCGCAGCTGCCGCCCCACGTAGGGCGACACCTTGTGGCGGTGCTCAATCATGTCGGCCGTCACGTTAAATGTCTGCTCCGGGTCCAGAATCAGCAAATCGGCATCGAAGCCCGCGGCAATCTGGCCTTTACGGTGGCTTTGCCCGATAAGCTTCGCCGGATTAGTGCTGAGCCAATTTGTCAAGTCGTTTAGCGTAGCGCCCCGTGGCTGCGCGGCCGTCCAGAGCACCGGCAGAGCCAGCTGTAGCGAGGCAATACCACCCCAGGCCGTGGTAAAGTCGCCGGTTTCAATCTGCTTGAGGTCGGGCGGGGCGGGGGAGTGGTCGGTGGCGACGAAGTCGATGATGCCCTGCTGTAGGGCGGCCCAGAGCTGGTCATTGTTGTCCTTTTCCCGAATCGGCGGGGCGCACTTGAACTGCGTCTGGCCGTCGGCAATGTCTTCGGCGTTGAAAAACAGGTAGTGCTGGCCGGTTTCCACCGTCAGCGGCAGGCCCTTCATCTTGGCTACGGCCACGGCGGCAATAGAATCGGCCGACGAGAGGTGCACAATGTGCACGGGGCAGCGGAACTCCTCGCAGAGCCGGATCATCAGATTCACCGCGTCGTCTTCCCAGTGCTTGGGCCGGGAGGCTAGGTAGTTCTGGTACGAGCGTTTGTCGCGCTGCTTCCACTCGGCGTCGTCGGTGGTTAGCTCGCAGTGTACCAGCAGCGGCAGGCCGTGCCGGGCCAGAATCGGCATTACTTCCCGCAAATCAGCCTCGGTAGCGTTGGGAAAGTCGTCGATGCCCGAGTGCGTCAGGAAGGCTTTGAACCCCAGCACGCCCCGGGCAATGAGGCCTTCAACCTCGGCCGCGTTGCCGGGCACGATGCCGCCCCAGAAGCCCACGTTGGTGTGCAATTGGCCCCGGGTAGCGGCCAGCTTTAGCTCGAAATTGGCTACCGACGTCGTTACCGGGGCCGAGTTCAGGGGCATGTCCACGAGGGTAGTGAGGCCGCCGGCCAGCGCGGCGCGGGTGGCCGTGTTGAAGCCTTCCCACTCGGTGCGGCCCGGCTCGTTGATGTGCACGTGCGGGTCGATGACGCCGGGCAGCACGGCGTGGTTCTGCACGTCAAGTATCGGGCAGCTTACGGCGGCATCAACGGGCAAAACGGCGACAATGCGGCCGTTTTTAATTAGTACCAACGCGGGCTGCTCCCCGTGGGGCAACACCACACGCTGGCTTTTTATGGCTACCTCTGACATACGGGATTTACTTTCTCTTTAAATTGGGGGCTTTTCCAAGCCAGTTCTCCCCGACTTTCCCCTCGCGGCACAGGTATTTATCTTGTTGTTCTGCGACCAGGAATCCGGCTTAGCCTGCTGCTAACGCCGAATTTTTGCCGGAAAGCGGCCTACTGGCCCGAAGAATCCTATTTCTCCCACCCTTCCCAAGGCCCCTTCCCGGGGCTGCTTTCTGATTGCATGACTCAAGTTTTACTTTTTTCTGCCTTCCTGCTGGGCCTCGTGCTACTGCTGGGAGCTACGTACGCGCTGCAGCGTTTTGCTAAAGTCGACAAAAGGGGCGGTAAGCTAGGGGAAAATGGCCTGACTATGCAAGGCTTCTCCTATGTTCTTATTCTGCTGACGGTTATTTACGTGCTGGCCGTGTTCTACATTCTCATCAAAGGCACGCCCTGGGAAGGCCATTTGATGGAATGGATGAACATTGTGGTGCGCCTGATGCACATCACCTTCGGCATTGCCTGGATTGGGGCCTCGTTCTACTTCGTGTTCCTGGAAAATGCCCTGAACCGCACCGATAACGTGCGCGACGAGCTGGCCGGCAACCTCTGGGCCGTGCACGGCGGGGGCTTCTACTACCTCGAAAAGTACAAGCTGGCCCCCAAGGAAATTCCCCGCGACCTGCACTGGTTTAAGTACGAGGCCTATTTCACCTGGCTTTCGGGCTTTAGCCTGCTCTTTGTGGTGTACTACTTCAACGCCGGCTCCATGCTCATCGACCCTAGCGTGCTGGCCATGGCCCCGCTCACGGGCGTGGCCATCGGCGTGGGCTCGTTTGTGGTAGCCTGGTTGATCTACGACGTGCTTTGCAAGTCGCCGCTGGTGAAGAAGGGAATGTGGTTTGCCTTGCTGGGCTTTCTGGTCATCGTAGGTTTTGCCTTCTTCTACTGCCAGGTGTTCAGCGCCCGGGCCGCCTACATTCACTTCGGGGCTATGCTGGGCACGCTCATGGTGGGCAACGTGTTCTTTACCATCATTCCGGCCCAGAAAGCCATGGTGAAGGCCGCTACCCTGGGCCAGCCCCTCGACCCGACGCTGGGTAAAAACGCTCTGACCCGCTCCCTGCACAACAACTACTTTACCCTGCCGGTGCTGTTCGTGATGGTCAGCAACCACTTTCCCAGCACCTTCGGCCACAGCCAGCCCTGGCTGATTCTGGCGGCCATTTCCCTGGGCGTGGCCGGCGTGAAGCACTGGCTGAACCTGCGCGAAAAGAAGCAGGCCACCACCTGGATTCTGCCCGCCTCGGTGCTGTTCCTGCTGGCCGTAGCCTTCGTTTCAGCGCCGCCGCGCCAGGCCGCCAATGGTGCCGCCGCCTGCACGCCTAATGTGAGCATTGCGCAGGTAAATGCCATTGTGCAAACCCGCTGCGTGCAGTGCCACTCGTCTAACCCTACCGACGACGTGTTCAAATCGGCCCCGAACGGCATCAAATACGACACACCTGAGGATATTATCCGCCTTCAGGACAAGATTATGCAGCGCGTGGTGGTCACTAAAACAATGCCCCAGAACAACAAAACCAACATGACCCAGGAGGAGCGCGACCTTATTCGCTGCTGGATAGAGCAGGGCGCCCAGAATAAGTAAGGCAAGTACAGCAGCCTCGCAACCACCGAAAAGGGCTGGCGGCTGTGCTTTAAGATTAGCCTAAATCGAGGAGCAAGGATGGGGCCTGCCCTGCGGTGCGGGGCTGCCTACTGAATGTAGGGCGCCAGCTCCCGCGCCGCCGAATCGTTGCTGGTGGCCAGGTGGGTGGCAATAGCGGCCCGCTCGGCCACCGACTTGTTCTGACTCAGCTTCTGCTGACCCTGCAGGGAAGTTACCTCCACTTCGAAGGCCACGATGCCGCGCATCATCCCCACTTTGTAGCTTTCGGGTAGGCTGTCCCACTGCGCCTGGTAGGCAGGCTCGTACGTGGCAATGAGCTGCTGCAAGGCCCGCGCCGTGTCGGCTTCGCTATCCAGCGGGCGCACTTGGCCGTAGGCGTGCACGGCGATATAATCCCAGGTGGGCACACTCTCCCGCTTGTCGTAGAGGGAGGGCGAAATGTAGGCGTGGGGCTCGGTAAAGATTACCAATACGTCTTGCCCGGCCCAGGATTTCCACTGCGGATTGGCCCGGGCCAGGTGGGAGGTAAGCCGCACCCGTGAGCCCTCGGCCGCGACGCTGAACGGCAGGTGAGAGGCAATGGGCAGTTGCTGGTCGATGCTGACCAGGGTAGCAAAGCTGTAGCGCTGCATGAAGGCCACGGCCTGGGCCTGATCGGTGAGCTGGAAGTTTGCGGGGATATACATCGGAGCAGGTGATGAAGGAAAGCGGGGCAGGGCGCAGCCGGGAGCCGCAAGGTAACAGTGCTTTAGCATCCGGAAGGTTCTTGGTAGAAAATCGGCAGGGAAGCTTTGCCCGCGGGTATTTTTCTTTTTGACCTTTCGCTACGACCATGCCGGCAGTATGGAATTGCGCGGTTACTTTGCCGGGCTCAACTCGGGGTTGGGTTGAGCAGAACGCGCTGAACACATACGGAATGAATTGGAGCACCGTGGAAGTAGCGCGGGTGCGGGGCCAGAGTCGCCTCATCACCTGCCACAACCGCCAGCCCCTAAAGCTGCTGAACCCGAAGTCGCCGACGCCGGCCTGCCACGTGGTGCTCAGCAGCTACGGCGGCGGCATGGTGGCCGGCGACGCCATCCGGCTCCGCGTCCACGTCGAAGTCGGGGCCCGGCTCTTCGTGAGTACCCAGGCCAATACCAAGATCTTTAAGTCGACCGACGGGGCCGTGGCCGAGCAGCACGTGGCGGGCACCGTGGCTGCCGATGCCCTGGCCGTGGTGTTTCCTGACCCCGTAGTGCTGCAGGCCGCCAGCCGCTACCGCCAAATTCAGCACTGGCAGCTGCACCCGGCGGCCACGCTGCTGCTGGTCGACTGGTTTCACTCGGGCCGCATGGATCAGGGGGAGAAGTTTGCCTTCACCAGCCTGCACTCCGAGCTGCGCGTGCACCGCGGCGAGAAACTGGTGCTGCTCGATAAGCTCAGCTTCGAGCCCGAGCACCACATTGCCGCCTCCCCCGCCAACTTCGCCGGTTACCAGACCTTCTTTTCGCTCTATGTAGTCGGAAATCCGGAAAGCACGCTTTTCCAGCGGCTGGCCGCTCGTCTGGAGCAGCAAAAGATGCCCGGCAGCACGGGCCCGCACTTCCAGATCAGCAGCCAGGAGTGCGTGGTGGCCGTGTCCAGGGCCAAGGACGACGTGTTTATTCTGCGGGCCGCCGCCCACAGCCGCGCCGCGCTGCAGCCGCTCTGTGAGCAGGTGCTAGCGGAGCTGGCCGGTGAGGAAATGCTGGGCTACAACCCGCTGCTGCGCAAGTATTAGCTTGTGGTAGAGAGGCGGGTTCGTATCCTGTCTATTTCCTCACTGTTCGAAAACGATTGTTTTGGGACGTTGAGGCGGCCTCACTGCTCCTAAACGATTGTTTTCGAGCAGTGAGGCCGCCTCACGGTCTGTATTTATTTGTTTTTGCCTTGTGAGGCCGCCTCACTGTTCGAAATCAATTGTTTTTGCCCGGTGAGGTTACCTCACTGCTCCTAAACGATTGTTTTAGGCCGTTGAGGACTTACCGCCGGTCTTCGCGCACTGAGGCCAGGGCGCGGGCCTTGGCGGCCTGGATATGGCCGATGATTTCATCCAGTCCGTGGCCGTCGATGGCGCGGGCGAAAAGGAAGGGGCCTTCGCCGCGCATCTTGCGCGAGTCGCGCTCCATGACGCCCAGGTCGGCTTTTATCAAATCCTTGAGGTCAATTTTGTTGATGATCAGCAAATCGGACTGGGTGATGCCGGGGCCGCCTTTGCGCGGGATTTTGTCGCCGCCCGATACGTCGATGACATAGATGGAATAGTCGACCAGCTCGCGGCTGAAGTGGGCGGCCAGATTGTCGCCGCCGCTTTCCACAAACAGATAGTCTAGCTTATTCTCGAAGCGCACCATCAGGCCTTCCAGCGCGTCCATGTTCAGGGAAATATCCTCCCGGATGGCCGCGTGGGGGCAGCCGCCGGTTTCGACGCCCACAATCCGGTCTTCGCTCAGGGCACTGTTGCGAATCAGAAAGTCGGCGTCTTCGCGGGTGAAAATGTCGTTCGTCACTACACCTAGCTCGTGCTCGTGGCGCATTCTTTCGCATAGGGCTTTGAGCAGGGCCGTTTTGCCGGTGCCCACCGGTCCGCCGATGCCCACGGTGAAGGCCCGCTGGCGAAAGTTGCGGTAGGAGGGCAGGCGGCGGGTTTCGCGCTGGGCAAAGTCGCCCGGCGACTCGTAGGCTTCGTGCTGGTGGCCGTGCAGCAGCAGGGCCAGCTTTTCGACAAATGCCATGAAGTGAAATGGTGAGGTGGTGAATGAGTGAGTTGTCGTTGTTTCTCAGTTCTGGAATAGCCGGGAGTAAATGTCCTCGTGCAGAACCTGGGCCACATCGAGTACAAAGGCGGAGCGGGTAGCTTCAGCGTAGGTTTTGCCCGCCTGGGCCGCTACAATATGCTCGAAGACGGCGTAGAAATCGTGTTGGAGCTGGTGGCCTTCCAAGGGGCCCAAAAAGCCCAGACGAATGGCAGCACTGAGCTGGTCGCGCAGCAGCATATGCAAGTACATTGTCTGGACCTGCTCGGCAGCAAAGCCGGCCCGCTGCAAGCCCAGGGCAAATACCAGCGTGAAGTGCAGGGGTATTTCCTGCTCGGCAAACCATTGACTGATGCCGCTCATGGCCGCGGCGGGGTAAAACGAGGTGAGCAGCTTGAGCCAGTTGCGGCCCTGTACTACACTGGCTTTGTGTAGGGCGGGTACCAGTAGCAGCGCCTCATATTCCTGGGCGGCGGGCCGCAACTCGTCTGTGAGGCCCAATTGAAAGCAGGAGTTGATAAAGGGCAATTCCAGGCTGCCGATTTGCTGGAGGTGGGAGTAAAGAAAGTTGCGCAGCTCCGATTGGGTGCGTACTAGCCCAAACGTAATGCTGCTTTCCAGCCCGTAGGAATAGGCAAACGAGCCCGTTGGAATGGACGAGTCGACGAGGTGCAGCAAGCGGGCAAATTGGGACATAAAGGGTAAAAGGTGTAGCGCAAACTGTGTAGTTCGCCTGTCAGAACGATTCTACCGGCGCGAGGACGCGAACTACACAGTTCGCGCTACTCTAAAACAGGCTGTAGAGCTGCGCCAGCGGCAGTTTCTTCGCCGGCTCACAGGTCAGATGCAGGCCATCCACCGTCACGCGGTAGGTTTCGGGGTCCACCTGGATATTGGGCAGGTAGTCATTCAGGGCCATGTCCTTTTTAGCCACCGTGCGGCAGCCCTGCACGGCTACCACCTGCTTCTGGAGGCCGTAGGTATTACGCACTTTTTCCACCGAGGCCGCCGATACAAATACCATCGACGCCTTGCCCATTGCTGAGCCCAACGCCCCGAACATGGGCCGGGAAAAGGAGGGCTGGGGCGTGGGAATGGAGGCGTTGGCATCACCCATCTGGCTTTGCGCGATGATACCGCCTTTGATGACCATTTCGGCCCGCACCCCGAAAAACTGCGGTTTCCAGAGTACCAGGTCGGCCAGCTTGCCTGCCTCAATGGAGCCGATTTCGTGGGCAATGCCGTGGGCCCGGGCGGGGTTGATGGTGTACTTGGCCACGTAGCGCCGGGCCCGGAAGTTGTCGGCGGTGCCGGCCGCATCTTCGGGCAGCGGGCCGCGCTGCTGGCGCATCTTGTGGGCTGTTTGCCAGGTACGGGTAATGACTTCACCTACCCGGCCCATGGCCTGGGAGTCGGAGCTGATAATACTCAGCGCGCCCATGTCGTGCAGGATATCCTCGGCGGCAATGGTTTCCTGGCGGATGCGGCTTTCGGCAAAGGCCACGTCTTCGGGAATGTTCTTGTCGAGGTGGTGGCACACCATAAGCATATCCAGGTGCTCGTCGATGGTATTGACCGTGAAGGGCCGCGTGGGGTTGGTGGAGGAGGGAATGACGTTGGGCTCCCCGCAGATTTTGATGATGTCGGGGGCGTGGCCGCCGCCGGCGCCTTCGGTGTGGTAGGCGTGAATGGTGCGCCCCTTAAACGCCGCCGTGGAGGTTTCGACGAAGCCGCTTTCGTTGAGCGTATCGGTGTGGATGCAGACCTGCACGTCGTATTCTTCAGCAATGGTCAGGCACTGGTCGATGGCGGCGGGGGTAGTGCCCCAGTCCTCGTGCAGCTTAAAGCCCAAGGCCCCGGCTTCCACCTGCTCGCGCAGGCCCTCGGGCTTGGAGGTGTTGCCCTTGCCCAGAAAGCCGAAGTTGAGTGGGTAGGCCTCGGTGGATTTGAGCATCATTTCCAGGTAGAAGGCGCCGGGCGTACAGGTGGTGGCCGTGGTGCCGGCCGCCGGGCCCGTGCCGCCGCCAATCATCGTGGTCAGGCCCGAGGCAAGGGCTTCGGGAATCTGCTGGGGGCTGATGAAGTGAATGTGGCAGTCGATGCCGCCGGCGGTGAGAATTTGGCCTTCCCCGGCAATAACTTCGGTGGTCACGCCCACGGTCATGCCGGGCGTCACGCCCGGCATGATGTGGGGGTTGCCGGCCTTGCCGATGCCGCTGATGCGCCCGTTCTTGATGCCGATGTCAGCCTTATAAATGCCGGTGTAGTCGAGCACCAGGGCGTTGGTAATTACTAAATCCAGTGCTTCGTCCTGACTGACACCGGCAGCCTGGCCCATCCCGTCGCGCAGCACCTTGCCGCCCCCAAACTTGCATTCCTCGCCGTACACAGTGTAGTCCTGCTCGACCTGGATCAACAAATCAGTGTCGCCCAGGCGAATTTTGTCGCCGGTAGTGGGGCCGTACATATCGGCGTAAGCGCGGCGGGAAATGGGTAGGGACATACGTGTATAGTTGAGAAGTACAGAAGTGGGTTACTGCCGGTTGCGGATGACAAAGTCCGCTATTCGTTCGTTTGCCTGCAGTTCCGGCCGTTCGTAGTAGTAAACAGTGTCGGTGTTATAGCTGACGGACTTGGCCGCCACAAGCACGTCGTTGCGGTAGTCTTCGGTGCGAAAAGCAAACAGCATGTAACCCTGCTCAATCTCATGCTGCAGATTCAACTCCCTTACGTTATCCGGGAGGTAGAAAACCGGTGCCTTAACGTCCGAATGCCACCCCTGAAAAAAGGCGGAAACAAGGAACACGTTAGAGAAGATAATTTCAAGTTTGTGGCTGTATGTTAAATCTTCACTACCAGCAATTATCAGCTCTGAACCATTGTAAGAAAGCACGTGGAAGTCAAGCCAAAGGTGTTTGCGAATCTCCTTGTCTATCTGTTCGACAATATGGATAATATCAGCCGCTCCAGTAGCTATACCTAAAGCATTGGTGTTGCTGAGCCTGCATTGGCAGCCTTGGCCAAAGCTGCCGGCTTGTTCTCCTCACTCAACTGCCCATCAATCCACCCATTGCCGCCGTACACGATTCTCTCGCCGCCCAGGGCTACCAGCGTCACCCGCTTCCGCTCGCCGGGCTCGAAGCGCACCGCCGTGCCGGCCGGAATGTTGAGGCGGAAGCCGTAGGCCGCGGCCCGGTCGAACTGCAGGGCCGCGTTGGTTTCGAAGAAGGGGTAGTGGGAGCCCACCTGCACCGGCCGGTCGCCGAGGTTTACCACTTCGATTTCCAACGTGTCGCGGTTTTCATTCAAAATCAGCTCGCCTTCCGTCAGCTGGTATTCGCCGGGCATTTCGTTTATCAGGTTGTCGGGCTGGGTTACGGCCGCCGTACGAGTCAGGCCGGAGCCGTAGAGGGCCAGGGCCGGGTCGCCGGTTTCGCGGCAGATGGGGTGGTGTACGGTCACGAGCTTGGTGCCATCGGGGAAAGTGCCCTCCACCTGCACCTCATGAATCATGGCGGCCACGCCGGGCATCACGTCCTGCAGGCCCAGCAGCAGCTTGCCCTTGTTCATGAGCGTGGCTACGGCCTCTCCGTCGCGGATAAACTCCAGCAGCTGGGTGGCCAGCAGGGCCAGGGCTTCGGGGTAGTTCAGCAGTAGGCCACGGGCGTAGCGCTTCTGGGCCAAGAAGCCGGCCTGGTGCAGCACCAGTTTATCGAGGTCTTTCGGAGTGAGGTGCATGGCGTATTGTTGATTGCGGTAAGATGATTGTTGATTGCACCGGGTTACTTGCGAGTAAGGGGCCGTTGGGCTTCTACTTAAACAACCAGTAATTGCAGTCAGCAACTAGCCCACGTTCTGCACCACCATCCACACCCCGTAGCCGATACACAGCGCTGAGGAAAGAAAGATGCTGCTGAATTTCAGGGTTTTATTGATTTTCATGCGGCGCGTAAACGGAATGCTGCACAGGCCGGCCACCACAAACATTCCCAGGATAGAGCCCACGCCAAACACCAGGATGTACAGAATGCCCGGCAGCGGCCGGCGAATTTCGCTCATCACCAGTAGCACCAGTGCTCCGCTGCCGGCCAGGCCGTGCAGCAGCCCCACGGTGTAGGCCAAGCGGTGCTGATAGCGCGTGGGCCGTACTTCAACGGGCTTATTCCAGTTAAGGAGCCGGCTCAGGCCCATCGTCACCAGCAGCACGCCCACGGCGGCCTCAAAGTAGCCCGACGTCAGGAACGTGGCCCGGCTCAGGATGATAACCGAACCCACCAGCACCAGCATCGTGGTGTGGCCCAGGCCCCAGTATATTCCGTCGCGCAGGGCCAGCACGGTACTATCCCGGCGCGACACCATGTTGCCCACGGCCAGCAGGTGGTCCGGCTCGAAAGCGTGGCCCATACCAGCCACAGAGGCAAACATAATCGGGACTAAAGCTTCCATTCCGGAGGGCGCATAGAGTAGGCTTACGGGCTCAATATAGAGAGGCGGCGGGCTTTCCAAGGCCTAACGGCCGATTTTTTACTTGCGCAAAATATTTCGCCGGCTCCGGTAGCGGCGTGCAACATAGGGGTTTCTGCATAGCTCCGGGCTGGTGTAGCTCGTCGGAAGAGCCGCCGCATTCCGTTCAACCAGCCTGAGCCGGTGTTGGGGCGGCAGCGGAACCGATTCAGCCAAAAATCCCCTTTCCCGTCCTCAAAGTCTATTTCTTGCATAGTTGCCCCATGTCGTAGTGCCCATCATGTCCGAAGTATCTTCTCTCCTTACGGCCCTGCCGCCCACCGATTTTGCCCAGGCCCAGGCGCGCATTGCTCAGCTCGAACAAGCGCTACAACAAGCCCAGGCTGCCAAGCGCGTTGCCGATGGCCGAATGGCCTACTATGCGGATTATCTGACGGAAGGAGTAGTGCTGCTGGACTCGGAAGGCCGGATTCTGCTTCTGAACGAGCCGTACTGCCGGTTTTTTGGCATTCCGCTGCCCACCAGCCAATGGGTGCAGCGCCCGGTGGCCGAGCTGAACGCCGCCATTACCCTCTGCAGTGACCAGACCCAGGAACTGGCCCACGAATTTGCGGCGGCGGTGCAAAGCGCGGTGCCTTCTCATAATGTGCAGGTGTGCCTCACCAGCGGCCGGGTGCTCGACCGCGACGTGGTGCCGCTGCAGGCCCTGGAGCCCGGCGCTACTAACGTGCTGCTGCGCTACCGCGACATTACCGCCCAGCACCAGGCAGCGGCGGCGCTGCAGGCTATGTCGCGCATTCCCGAGCAGAACCCCAACCCGGTGCTGCGCTTCAACCGGCAGGGCGAAACGCTGTTTATCAATGCGGCCCTGCGCCAGCTGCGCGACGGTATCGAGGCAGCGGAACGCGCACAGGTGTGGGAGCTACTGCTGCAGGCGGCCCTGCGGGCCCTCAACGACAATGCCCCGCAGAAACTAGAAGTATCGTTTGGGGAACGGCTATTCCGGGTAGTGGCTATGCCTTTCGCAGAAGAAGACTATGCCAACCTGTACCTGCAGGAAATAACGGAGCAGCGGCAGGTGGAGCAGCAACTGGCCGAGCAGCGGCAGTTCTATGAAACCATACTTGACGAGCTGCCGGTGGAAGTAGTCGTGCTCGATGAAGCGGAGCGCTACCTCTACGCCAACCCCTACGCCGTGCCCGATACCGAGCCCCGCGCCTGGCTATCGGGCCACACTATCACCGAGTTTTGCCAGCGCTACAATTATCCATTGGAACTGGCCGAGCAGCGCCACCGCATGTTTGAGTTGGCCCGCGAGCAGGATCAGCTGGTGGTGTGGGATGATATAACGCCTTATCCGGAAGGCTCACGCTGCCACCAGCGCCACTTCAAAGCCATTGCCAGCCCCGATGGCACGCTGCGCTTTATGCTGGGCTATGGTCTCGACATTACCGGGCGCGTGCAGGCCGAGCAGGAGTTGCTGGAGCAGCAGAAATTCACTCAGCAGGTACTCGACACGATTCCCAGCCTGATTTACGTGCGCAATGCCGAGGGCAACCTGATTTTTCGCAACCACGCCATGCGGCAGCTGCAGGAGTTCCGGCAGTTCCGCGCCCGTGCCCTGCAGGACCCCAACAGCATTCAGACCCGCGAAGAGCAGGAATATACCGCCGCCGATGCTCACGTACTGGCTACGGGCGAGGAAATCAAGAAGGAAGATGCCTACACCCTGCCTTCGGGCGAGGTGCTCTGGTTCCAAACCATCAAACGGCCCCTGCGCCGCCCCGATGGTAGCCTGGAAGTGCTGGGTGTCAGCACCGACATTACCGATTTGAAGACGGCTACCGAAGCCGCGCAGGCCGCCGCTACGGCCCGGGAAAATTTCCTGTCCAACATGAGCCACGAAATCCGGACGCCGCTGAACGGGGTGCTGGGTATGGCCGGGCAGCTGGCCAAAACCCAGCTCGACGTGCGCCAGCAGGAGTTGCTGAAGGTAATTCGTTCCTCGGGCCAGCACCTGCTGGGCGTGCTCAACGACGTACTCGATATGGCCAAAATCACGTCGGGTAAGCTGGAGTTCGAGCAGTCGGCCTTCAACCTCTGCGACTCGATGGGCCAGGCCGTGGAGCCGTTGGCGCTGCTAGCCGCCGAAAAGGGCCTGGCCTTCAAAGGCACTCCGCTGCGCGACAGTTGCCCCAATTCCTGGGTGGTCGGCGACCCTTTCCGCCTCAACCAGATTCTGATCAACCTGGTATCCAACGCCATCAAGTTCACCGAGCGGGGCACCATCACCGTGGGTGGCTATTTCGTGGCCGAAACCGATACGCACCTCACCACCGAGTTCCGGGTAACGGATACCGGCATCGGCATCGCGCCCGATAAGGTGGCGCGTATCTTCGAGGGCTTCACCCAGGCCTATGCCGATACCACCCGCCGGTTTGGGGGCACGGGCCTGGGCCTGAGCATTAGCCGGGCGCTGGTCGAAAAGCTCGGCGGCACACTTACCGTAACCAGCGAAATAGGCCGGGGCAGCACGTTTGCCTTCACTCTCACGCTGCCCAAGGCCGAGGCGCCCCGGGGCAAAAAAGAAGAAGTCGTAGACAATGGTTCCCTGGCCGGCCGCCGGGTGCTGCTGGTCGAAGACAACGAAATCAACCGCGAAGTGGCCCGCCTCATGCTGGAAGAATGGCAGGTAGAAGTAGATGAAGCCCCCGACGGCCTGGAAGCCGTGCAGATGCACGCCGACAATGCCTACGACGTGGTGCTGATGGACATTCAAATGCCCAACATGAACGGGCTCGAAGCCACGGCCCGCATCCGGCAGCACCCCGACGGCCGCCGCGCCCAGGTCCCGATTCTGGCCCTCACGGCCAATGCTTTCCGGGCCGACAACGAGCAGTACCTGGCCGCCGGCATGAACGACTGCCTGGCCAAGCCCTTCGAGGAAGATGACCTATACCAGAAGCTGGTAAGTCTGATAGCCACTACTGCCACCGGCAACCAGCGCAGCTACGACCTGACGGCCCTGCGGGAGTTGGCCCGGGGCAAAGAGGCGTTTGTCGACAAGATCATCCGCTCCTTTCTACGCAACATACCCGATACGATGCAGGAAATCCGACTGGCAGCCGCCGAAGGGCAGTGGCTGCGGGTAGCCGAGCTGGTGCATCACATCAAGCCCAACCTGGTGCAGCTAGGCGTGGAAGGCGTGGAAGAAGCCGTGAAGCAACTGGAGCAGGCCCGCCACGGCGTGGGAAACCCGGAAACCCGCACCGCCGCCGTGGGTCACCTCACCACCCGCCTCGACCGAGTGCTGCAGGAGTTGCCCGACGAGCTGCTGCCCGAAGCCTGATACACAACGAGCTAGAGGCTGCGCAGCTTGCGGAAAAAGTCGTCCTGGTAGGATTTGCCCACCGGAATTTCATACTCGCCCAGCAGCAGCTGGTTATCTTCCACGGCCTCAATACGCTTGGTATTGACGATAAACGACCGGTGGACGCGCACGAAATGGGTGAACGGCAGTCGGTCTTCCAGCGCTTTGAGCGTAATGTAGACGATGTGCTTCTGCTTCGGCGTCACGAAAATCGAGTACGTCGACATAGCTTCGATGTAGAGCACATCGTTGAAATCGAGCTTAATAAGCTTGTTATTCACCTTCACAAACAAATCGGAGCCTTCTGCACCAGCTGGCGTTTCAAGGGCAGGGTGTGAGGTGGGCAGAGTGGCGCGCTGGGCCAGCACCCGAGCCACGGCCTTGCTGAAGCGGCCATAGTCGACGGGCTTCACAAGGTAGTCGGCCACAGCTAGCTCGAAAGCGGCCACGGCAAAATCGGCGTGGGTAGTTACCAGCACTACTTCGGGCTGGGGCTGGGGCAGGGCCCGCACCAAGTCCAGGCCGCTGAGGTGGGGCATTTCAATGTCCAGAAACAGCAAATCGATGGGCGTACCGCTGCGCAGCATATTCAGGGCCTGCACCGCATCGGGCAGGGAAGCTACCAGCTCCAGCGAATCGGTCATCTCCACAAAATGCTCAAGGGTGAGCCGGTTGATTTCGTTGTCGTCGATAATGAGGCAGCGCAGGCGGGCAGGAGACAAAGGCATAGAAACGGGCAAGAGCAAATAAGAAAAAGCAGCGGCAGTAGGGCAGAAGGCAGGCGGCGCCCGGCGTTGGCATCGGTAAGAATAACACTCAGAGAGTAAAAAGGGCTGCTGAGCCAGAATGCCAACGGAGAGAAACTCTACAATTTACGTTTGTGCCGTTCAGTTTCACAAGCACTTCTCGCCAACCTAATTCTGCTGCCCGATGAAAAACGTACTGCACCTGCTGACCGGATTCACCCTCGCTGCAATTTTCAGCTGCGCCACCCCCGTGGCTACTGCCGCCCAAGGCGTTTCTTCGGGCAGCCAGCCATTGGCCCCCGCCAGCCCGGAGTGCCAGGCCCGCTCCCTGAAACTGACTTGCTACTACACCGATGCCCTGCGCCTGAGTAGCAGCCAGGCCGCTGCCGTGCGGCTGGCCACCCAGCAGGAGTTGCAGCAGCTTGAGCAACTGGAGGCAGCTATTGTTGACGAATCGGCCAAAACGTTGCCCTTCACAGCCACGCAGGTGCTGGCGCAGTACGATGCCCATATGCTGAGCATCCTCACGCCGGGCCAGTACAATGCCTTCCATCTGCTGCAGGAGCGGCAGGCCAGCCTGACGCTGATCAACCACGTAGCGCGGAAATAGCGGCGGTTAGTAGCTGCTCATGCCAGGGGCAGCAGGAGCGGCTTGCCGGCTGATTAGCAGGGGCTAAGAATAGAGAAAATAGTTTTTATTATTATTTTTCACTAATCTTAAGGGCCGCTTTTATCAACCCGCGCTCATGAAATACCTGGCTGTATTCTCGCTCCTGCTGGCCTCGTTCAGCTCCACTGCAGCACAGAAGGGCCAGGCCGGGCGCGTGCTGGAACAACGCCAGGCCGCCCTGGGCACCGATGTTCGCAAATTCCGTCACTTGGTGCCCGAGCGGGTAGAAGCCAGCACCCAGACGGTGTACTACACCAGTAAGCGCGAAAACCTGCGGGTAGGCTCCTACACCGTCACCGGCATAAGCTACGGTTTCTACAAAGACAAGCTTTGCTCGATTGAGTTGCGTGTAATGGGCGACAACAACTGCAAAGGCATTCATAGCCTGCTGCTCTCGCAGTATGGCCCCAGCCAGCGGGTAGCTGCCAAAAGCGAAAACTGGACTGACCCCCAGGTGACGCTGCGCTACACCGAAGTGCCCCAGGGCTTCGCTACCATCGTGCTGGCCAGCAAAACTCTAATGGAGCAGCGCCTGGCCGAAAGCAAGCTGCCGGCCTACCACAGCGCGTAACCATTTTTTTCTGTCATCTTGAGCCCTTGCGAAGGACCTGCCTCGCCTACCTCACTACAGTTTTGCCAATGTAAAAAGCCCCTTACTACTTGCGTGGTAAAGGGCTTTTTGCGTTGAAAGGCGCTTGACGCTGCGGCAAGAAAGGACCTTCGCTTGGCTTAGGATGACAGGCGAAGCGGGAATTGCTACTTCAGGCGGCGAAACTTGCGTTGCATGATTTCCTGCACCGGCACGTTCTCAATCTTACTTTCGAGCCAGGAAATAATGTCGAGGTAGAGGAAGGGGCGACGCTCGAATGGGTCGGCGGCAATGCTGATGAGCTGTTCCTTAAGATGGCTGAAGGCGGTTTTCAGTTCATCGGGGGCAATGTCGCCTACGCTGCGCAGAAACTGGAAGATGGCTACCTGCATTTGCTGTTGGTCGTTCATTTTTCCCAAAAAGCGGTACACCGACTTAATCTGATACTCCAGAGCCTCGTCGCGGCCGGCCTCGTAGTGCGCTATCAGGTTCAGGATGCGGGCAAAGCACTGAATATCCTCGCGCAGGCTCACATCGCGGAACTGGATTATTTTGGTGAGGTACTCAATAGCCTTGTCGTTGTTGCCGCTGCCAAAGTAGAGGCTGGCAATCTTGTAGTAGAATACTAGCCGCCGGTGCGAGTCGAGCTGCACCTGGAAACGGTCGAGGTTGTCGAGCAGGTCGGGAATGAGCTGCAGGCCCTGCGTGAAGCTGCCCCGCAGGAAGTGGGCATTGATGCGGTTGGTGTAGATGTACAAGAACAGCAGCATCTCCGTGTTCGGGTTGGTGCGCCGCTCCGGGTCGGCGGCGAAGGCCTCCAGAGTTTTCAGGACTTCGATGAACTTGCTGTAGTAGAGCAGGTTGTAGAGTGAAATCAGCAGGTTGTGCAGGCCCTTGAGGTAGAGCATGGCTTGCTGCTCCTTCATGCCGGGGTTCTGCTCAAACAAATCGACCCACTTCTGGGCGTAGCGGAAGCAGGCCGGGAAATTCTGGGTGATGGTGTGGTACCAGACGTGGGCCTGGTAATAGTAGAGCTGCTCGTAGAAACCGGCTTTCTGCATATCTACCAGCGGCAGCGCCTCCTGGAAAAATCCCGTGATGCTGTCATAGTCCTGCTGGTTGCGCACGTGCCCGATCTTGAGGTAGAGCCCATACATGCGCAGCGCCAGATTCGACAGCTCGTGCGTTTGGGCCACGTGGGCAGCCGTGTCGGAGGCCTCCATCGATAGCACCTCGGCCCGGCCGCCCAGGCTGCGGGTGATGTACTGGGCCTCGATGAGCTTCTCAAAATCGAGGGCCAGTAGCGCAATGTGGGGCATTTCGGCCTGCTGCGCCGTGGATTTTACCTTTTCCAGCATTTTAAGACTCTGCTGGTAAAGGCCGCGGTTGTAAAGTACCCGGGCATAATCGAGCTGCTCGTGGAGCTGAATGTCGAGGTTCTGGCCCGAGTGGTACATGCGCAGGCTCGCCAGGAGCTGCTTGTAGAGGTTGGCCTTGAGGTTGGCGACTTGTACTTTTTTAATGGCTGGCACCTGGGCCAGCACCCGCTCCTCATCGTAGGTGCTTTGATCGTCGAGGGCGTCGAAAAGCTGCAGAAACTTAAGGCCCTCGTTGGAACCCTGCCGGTTGGTAAACAGCCGGAAGTGCCGCTTTTCGGAGCGCGTCAGAGACTTTATTAGCTGAAAAACCGGGTCAAGACTTTCGTTGGGCATTGTATTCTGTTGTTTGTCAATAAATTGAATTTCAGTAATTTATAGATAAATAAGTCGTATTTGGAAATAGTTATACCTCTGAATATTGGTTTTCGCAGGGCGCTGCGGCGCTACTACTTGCGTGCAGCTTCGGGCAACAACCAGCCGCTGCCGGGCAAGTTACAACCGCTTCCGACTTTGGCCGATTGCCGCCAAAAAGTTCGGACCGTCGGGAGTTAGCTAAACAGGAAGCAGCGCCTGGTTATTGCTCACCAACCGGAATAGCTGACCGCCAATTTAAATGAAACCAAGTGGATTGTTGGGCCTCGCTTCGCTGCACGCATCAACCCCGCCAAGCTTCTAGTTGCCATGCAATCTACCGTTCTAGTCGTCATTCAGGTCATTATTCCGCTGCCGCCGGGCTGAAGGAACTGCTTCTGTTTTGCCAAGAACAAGCCTTTCTAAGCCCCGCGCTCAGGAAGGCTTTTTTACTGCCCAACCGCTGAAACCGCTTCCACTTAACGCCACCGTTCCTATGTATTTCAACAGTAACACCGTCGCTTTCCTGGATGGTGAATTCGTTCAGGCCAGTGAGGCCACCTGTGGGGTGTATGCCCAGTCGCTGCACTATGGGTATGCCGTTTTTGAGGGTATCCGAGCCTATAATACGCCCCAGGGCTCCCAGATTTTTAAGGCCCGGGAGCACTATGAGCGGCTGCACTACTCCTGTAAAGCCGTGGGTTTGCCACTGGAATACTCGGTGGAAGAGCTGACTCAGATCAGTTACCAGTTGCTGGAAAAAAACGGCCTGACCGACGCCTACATCCGGCCCTTGGTGTACGCGGCCACACCCAACATGAGCCTGAAGCACGCCACGAGTGGCAACCTGCTGATGGCCGTGTGGGAGTGGGGCAAATACCTCGGCGACCAAAGCCTGCGCCTGACCATCTCGCCCTACGAGCGGCCCAACCCCAAGGCCGTGCCCATTGAGGCCAAAGTGGCCGGGCACTACGTCAACTCCATCATTGCCAGTTCCGAAGCCAAGGGCCGCGGCTACGACGAAGCCCTGCTGCTGGACATGAACGGCTTTGTGGCGGAAGGACCGGGTGCCAACTTCTTCTTCGAAAAGGACGGCGAATTGTACACAGCCCCGGCCGGCAGCATTCTGCGCGGCATCACCCGCAACACCATCATCGACCTAGCCCGGGAAGCTGGCATTACCGTCTACGAAAAGTTCTTCACGCCCACCGAGCTACAGGGCGCCGTTGGCGCCTTTATGACGGGCACCGCCGCCGAGGTTATCGGCGTGTTGTCGGTAGATGAACTGGTGTTCGAAAAGCCTTTCGCCGAAACTCTGGGTGCCCAGCTGGCCAAGCGCTACCACGATTTGGTAACCGGCGTACTGACGCCCGCACTGTCGTCCAAATAACTTTTCCGAACTCCGAGTAGAACCGCTTTTCATGGCTCTGAATACCTACAGCCGCATTTATACCCAGGACGACAGCCTGCCCGCGTCCCAGGCCATGCTCATCGGCTCCGGCCTCTCGGAAGCCGATTTGCGCAAGCCGTTCGTGGGAATCTGCTCTACCGGCTTCGATGGCAACACCTGCAACATGCACCTCAACGGATTGGCCGACCAGGTGAAGGAAGGTGTGCAGGCCCACGGGCTGGTGGGGCTGCGGTTCAACACGATTGGCGTGTCCGACGGTATTACCAACGGTACGCCGGGCATGCGCTACTCCTTGGTGTCGCGCGAAATCATTGCCGATTCCATCGAAACCATCACCGGGGCGCACAACTACGACGCGCTGGCCTGCGTGGTAGGCTGCGACAAAAACATGCCCGGCTCGTTGATGGCTATGGCCCGCCTGAACCGCCCTGCGCTAATGGTGTACGGCGGCACGATTAAAGGCGGCTCGTTTAAAGGGCAGCAGCTTAATATCGTGTCGTGCTTTGAAGCCTATGGCAAAAAGCTACAGAATACCATTTCTGACGAGGACTACCGCGGTATTATCAACCATGCCTGCCCGGGCCCGGGCGCCTGCGGTGGGATGTACACGGCCAATACTATGGCCTCGGCGGCGGAGGTGCTGGGTATGTCGGTGCCGTTTTCATCGTCGGCTCCGGCCGTAAGTGCCGAGAAACGGGCCGAGTGCCTGCGTACTGGCGAATATTTGCTGCGGCTGCTGGAAATGGACCTCAAGCCCCGCGACATCATGGTGCGCGAGGCTTTCGAAAACGCCATGGTACTCATCACGGCGCTGGGCGGCTCCACCAATGCCGTCATTCACCTGATGGCCATTGCCGACGCAGCCGGCGTCAAGCTCACGCTCCAGGATTTTCAGAACGTGAGCAACCGGGTGCCCATGCTGGCCGACCTCAAACCCAGCGGCAAGTATCTGATGGAGGATTTGTCGGCCCTGGGCGGGGTGCCGGCCGTGATGAAAACGTTGCTCAACGAAGGCCTGCTAACCGGTGACTTGCCGACTGTGACGGGCCGGACGCTGGCCGAAAACCTGGCCGATATTCCGGCCCTGGGCGAAGAGCAGGACTTGCTGCGGCCGTTTTCCAACCCGATTAAAGTCGACGGCCACATCCAAATTCTCTACGGCAACCTGGCCCCGGAAGGCGCAGTGGCCAAAATCACCGGCAAGGAAGGCACCCGGTTTGAAGGTCCGGCCAGCGTGTTCGATTCCGAGGAAGAACTGAACGAAGGCCTAAGCAAAGTAGCGCCGGGGCAAGTGGTCATCATCCGCTACGTGGGGCCCAAGGGCGGGCCCGGCATGCCCGAAATGCTCAAGCCAACCTCGGCCATCATCGGGGCCGGGCTCGGCGACAAAGTGGCCCTGGTAACCGACGGACGCTTTTCGGGCGGTACCCACGGCTTCGTTATCGGCCACGTGAGCCCCGAAGCCTACGACGGCGGCCCCATTGCCCTGGTTCGCAACGGCGACCAGGTAGTGCTCGACGCGGCCAACAACACGATGAGCGTGCTGGTGGACGAGGCCGAAATGGCTGCCCGCCGCGCCCAATGGACGCCGCCGGCCGTGAATGCGCCGCGCGGAGTGCTGCGCAAGTACATCCGCACCGTGGGCTCGGCCAGCGAAGGGTGCATCACCGATTCTTGAGCAAGTAAAACGCACGAGCTATGTTGATTCAGGAAAAGCCAATTCAGCTGTTGCCAGAAACGGCCCGCCAGACGATGTCGGGGGCGGAAATGACTTTGCGCGCTTTGGTGGCCGAAGGCGTGGATACGATTTTTGGCTATCCGGGCGGGGCCATCATTCCGATTTACGACGCGCTGTACGACTTTAAGCAGGAGCTCAACCACGTGCTGGTGCGCCACGAGCAGGGCGGTATTCACGCGGCCCAGGGCTATGCGCGGGCGTCGGGCAAAGTGGGGGTCGTGTTTGCCACCAGCGGGCCGGGCGCTACCAACCTCGTAACCGGCCTAGCCGACGCGCTGATTGATAGTACGCCACTGGTGTGCATCACGGGGCAGGTTTTCGCGCATCTGTTGGGCACCGATGCTTTCCAGGAAACCGACATCATCAACATTACCACGCCGGTTACCAAGTGGAATTTCCAGGTGACGGAGGCCAGCCAGCTACCCGAGGCGCTGGCTAAGGCCTTCCACATTGCCCGCAGCGGCCGGCCCGGCCCGGTACTGATTGACATCACCAAAAACGCCCAGCTCCAGCAGTTCGACTTTCCCGAGTACCAGATATGTCACCACATCCGCAGCTACCGGCCCGCGCCCATCGTGCGGCCCGAGTACATCCGGCAGGCCGCCGAGCTGATTAACCAAGCCAAGCGCCCCTTCGTGCTCTGGGGCCAGGGCGTCACGCTGGGTCGGGCCGAAGCTGAATTCCGCGCCTTTATCGAGAAAAGCGGCATTCCGGCGGCCTGGACGATTCTGGGCGCCGGCGCGCTGCCCACCAGCCACCCGCTGAACGTGGGCATGCTGGGCATGCACGGTAACTACGGCCCGAATGTGTTGACCAATGAGTGCGACGTGCTCATTGCCATCGGCATGCGCTTCGACGACCGGGTAACCGGCCGGCTCGACAAGTACGCTCGGCAGGCCCAGGTTATTCACCTCGACATTGACCCCACCGAAATCGACAAGAACGTGGCCGCCACCGTGCCGGTGTGGGGCGACTGTAAGGAAACCCTGCCGTTGCTCACGGCGCTTGTCGAAGCCAGAACGCACCCCGAGTGGCGGCAGCGGTTCGAGCAGTTTCAGGCCGAGGAAGTGGCCGCCGTCATTCAGGACGAGCTATTTCCGACTTCCGACGAGCTGACCATGGGCGAAGTCATCCAGCAGCTCAATGAGCTAACCCAGGGCGAGGCTATTGTGGTAACCGACGTAGGTCAGCACCAGATGGTAGCCTGCCGCTACGCCCGCTTCAACCATGCCCGCAGCAACATCACCAGCGGCGGCCTGGGCACTATGGGCTTTGCGCTGCCGGCGGCCATCGGCGCCAAGTTCGGCCGGCCCGACCGGCCCGTGGTGGCCATTATCGGCGACGGGGGCATCCAGATGACGATTCAGGAGCTGGGCACGATCATGCAGACGGGTGTCGACGTGAAAATTATCATTCTCAACAACCAGTTTCTGGGTATGGTGCGCCAGTGGCAGGAACTGTTCCATGAGCGGCGCTACTCCTTTGTCGACATTGCCAGCCCCGATTTTGTGACCGTGGCCAGCGGCTACAGCATTGCCGGCAAGCGGGTTTCGGAGCGCCAAGAGCTACAGAGCAGCCTGCGGGAAATGCTGGCGCATCCCGGCTCCTTTTTGCTGGAAGTCATGGTGACGAAGGAAAACAACATCTTCCCCATGGTGCCCCAGGGCTGCAGCGTGAGCGAAATCCGGCTGCGCTAACGGTGAAGTTGTGAAAGGTGAAGTTGCGAAAACACCATAAGTATTTCCTCTGCTCGCCATTCATCCTTCGATGATTTCACAAGTTCACCTTTCACAATTTCCCCTTTATGAGTGAGCACCCCATCGACCGGCAGGAATATAATATCACGGCCTACACCGAGAACCAGATTGGCTTGCTCAACCGCATTGCCATCATCTTCTCGCGCCGTAAAATCAACATCGAAAGCCTGAATACGTCGCCCTCCGAAATCGAGGGAATTCACCGCTTCAACATCGTGATTCACGAAACGGAAGACGTGGTGCGCAAGATTGCCAAGCAGATTGAGAAGCAGGTGGAAGTGCTTAAGGTCTACTACAATACCAACCAGGAGGTCATCTGGCAGGAAATGGCGCTCTACAAGGTGCCCACCGACGTCATTGCCGAAAAAGCCTCCGTGGAGCGCCTCCTACGCGAATTTGGGGCCCGCGCCGTAGTCATCCGCAAGGACTACACCGTGTTTGAAACCACCGGCCACCGCGAGGAAACCGACCGGCTTATTACCGTTTTGCAGCCCTACGGCCTCATCGAGTTCGTACGCTCGGCCCGCATTGCCATCATCAAGCACAGCGACGGATTCAACCGCAAGCTGCGCGAGTTTGAGCGCACCGAGCCCGGCTCGGAAGTCGTGGAAAACGAGTTTTTGAACAACCGCGACGGAGTGTTTTCGATGTGAGTAAGCTCGGAATGACGGCCTGATAAACAAGAGTAAAATCAACAATAGTCAACCATAAAAACCCAACCCCCAACAACATGGCAACCATCAACTTTGGCGGCGTAGACGAAACTGTAATCACCCGCGACGAGTACCCGCTGTTCAAGGCTCAGGCCTATCTGAAGGACGAAGTCATTGCCGTGATTGGGTACGGGGTGCAGGGTCCGGGCCAGGCGCTGAACCTGCGCGACAACGGCTTCAACGTCATCATCGGCCAGCGCCAGGACTCGCCCTCCTGGGAAAAGGCCCTGCAGGACGGCTGGGTAGAGGGCGAAACGCTGTTTAGCATCGAGGAAGCCGCTGAGCGCGGTACTATCATTGCCAACCTGCTTTCGGATGCCGGCCAGATTGCGCTGTGGCCCACGTTGAAAAAGCACCTCACGCCCGGCAAAACGCTGTATTTCTCCCACGGCTTTGGCATCACCTTCAACGACCAGACCAACATCATTCCGCCCGCCGACGTGGACGTGATTCTGGTAGCGCCCAAAGGCAGCGGCACCAGCTTGCGCCGCTTGTACCTGCAGGGCGGCGGGCTGAACTCGTCGTACGCCGTGTTCCAGGATGCTACCGGTGAGGCCCTGGAAAAGGCCATTGCCCTGGGTATTGGCGTGGGCTCGGGCTACTTGTTCGAAACCGACTTTAAGCGCGAAGTATACTCCGACCTCACCGGGGAGCGGGGGGTGCTGATGGGCGCTCTGGCCGGCATCATCGAGGCCCAGTATCAGGTATTGCGCCAGCGCGGCCACTCGCCCTCCGAAGCCTTCAACGAAACCGTGGAAGAGTTGACCCAGAGCCTGGTGCCGCTGGTGGGCGAAAACGGTATGGACTGGATGTTCAGCAACTGCTCCGTAACGGCCCAGCGCGGTGCCCTCGACTGGAAAGGCCGATTCCGCGAAGCCACGCTGCCAGTGCTCAACGAATTGTACGACAGTGTGGCCTCGGGCCAGGAGGCGGCGCGTACCATTCAGCGCGGCTCTACGCCCAACTACCGTCAGGAATTGGAAGTAGAACTGAAGGAAGTGCGGGACTCGGAGCTCTGGCAGACGGGGGCCACCGTGCGCCAGCTCCGCTCCCTGAAGAAAACCGCCGAAGCCGATGCCTAGCGACACCATAGCCCCTTCAGCCCCTGCAGTGCTGCTCTCGAACGTGGAACAGGCCGCTAGCACCCTGCAGGGCGTGATTTGCGAAACCCTGCTCCAGCAAAACCTGGGCCTTTCGGCCGCCTATGGTGCGACGGTGTACCTCAAGCGGGAAGACTTGCAAGTAGTGCGCTCCTACAAAATCCGGGGCGCCTACCATAAGATTTCCCAGCTGGCCCGGGAGCAAAACCAGCCGGAAGTAGTGTGCGCCAGCGCCGGCAACCACGCCCAGGGTGTGGCCTACGCCTGCCAATTACTGGGGCTGAAGGGCTATATTTTCATGCCGGCCAACACGCCGGCCCAAAAAGTGAGCAAAGTGCGCCTGTTTGGTAAAGAGCAGGTCGAAGTCATCCTGACCGGCGCTACCTTCGACGACACGTTCCAGGCCGCCCGGCAGTTTTGCGACGAGCGGGGCAGCTCCTTTGTACACCCCTTCGATGATCTGGCCATTATTGAAGGGCAGGCCACCGTCGGGCTGGAAATCCTGAAAGCTGCTCCCGCGCCTATTGACTACGTGTTTATGCCTATTGGGGGCGGTGGCTTGGCCTCGGGCGTCGGCAGCGTGTTCCGCCAGCTCAGCCCCCAAACCAAACTCATCGGGGTGCAGCCGCTGGGGGCTCCGTCCATGCAGCAGGCTATTCGGGCCGGGCGGCGGCAGGCCCTAGAGCACATCGAAAGCTTCGTAGACGGCGCGGCCGTAAAATGCCCCGGTGCCCTGACCTTCGAGTTGTGCCGGGAACTGCTCGATGAGGTGGTGCTGGTGCCCGAAGGCCAGGTCTGCGAGGATTTGCTTCGGATGTACAACGAGGAAGGCATTGTGCTGGAGCCGGCCGGCACGCTCAGCATCTCGGCGCTACGGCAGTTTGCCGACGAAATCCGGGGTAAAACAGTGGTGTGCGTGCTCAGCGGTAGCAACAACGACATTACCCGGATGGAGGACATTAAGGAGCGGGCCATGCGCCATCAGGGCCTCAAGCACTACTTTATGGTAACCTTCAACCAGCGCCCCGGGGCGCTGCGGCGCTTCGTGAATAATGTGCTGCACCCCGACGACGACATTATTCACTTTCAGTATATCAAGAAGAACAACAAGGAAAAGGGGCCGGTTTTCGTCGGTATCGAAGTCAAAAAGCCCCACGAAATCGAGGGAATCCAGCAGCGGATGCAGCAGGAAGGCTTTGCCTACGAATACCTGAATGAGAAGCAGGATTTCTTGAGCTTACTGGTGTAACAGAGCGAATACTAGAACGTCATGCTGGGCTTGCCGAAGCATCTCTACCGCAATGCTAGCTTCTTCTCCTGTCATCCTGAGTGCAGCAAAGCGGAACGAAAGACCTTTCTCCAATGAGTGACAAGCGTAATTAAACGTGGCAAAGCCCTTTACCGCCCTGGTGGTAAAGGGCTTTGTTATATTGGATAAACCGCAGTGAGGAAGGTTCTTGGCAGGCGTACGCCAGATGAAGGATGACAGTCGACGAGTACATTCCCATTGCACGCGAGATTTCTCGCTCTGCTCGGAATGACGTTCAATGTAGTGTGCTGCCAACCACAATTTCTTCGTTAGCCGTTGTATTTCAACAATCAATAATGCATTGATAATCAATATATTATAAAATAAAATGCCGCTACTAGAAATAGTAGGCGTGCCGAAAATTTGTTTTCCCTGCCGCGCTTTGCCGGTGTACTTGCGAGCAGCAATTCGCTGAAAGTACTCCGAGAAACATGGCTGCTCAGAAAATTCAGATCTTCGATACGACCCTGCGCGATGGTGAGCAGGTGCCCGGCTGTAAGCTCAACCAGGATGAAAAACTGGTTATTGCCCGACAGCTGGAGCTACTCGGCGTCGACGTGATTGAGGCGGGCTTTCCCGTGTCGAGTCCCGGCGACTTTGCCGCCGTGGCAGCCATTGCCGCCCAAACCCGCGAGGCTACCGTCTGTGGCCTGTCGCGGGCGGTGGAAAACGACATTCGGGTGGCGGCTGAGTCGTTGCGGCACGCTCGTTACCCACGCATTCACACTGGTATCGGTACTTCCGAGTCCCACATCAAGTTCAAGCTGTGCTCTACGCCGGAGCAAGTCATTGAGCGGGCCGTGGCCGCCGTGAAGCTGGCTAAATCCTTCGTGGAAGACGTGGAGTTTTACGCCGAAGACGCCGGCCGCACCGACAACGAGTACCTGGCCCGCGTCTGCGAAGCCGCCATTCGGGCCGGAGCCACGGTGCTCAACATCCCGGACACCACCGGCTACTGCCTGCCCGAGGAATACGGGGCTAAGATTAAATACCTCTACGAAAACGTGCGGGGCGTGCAGAATGTGACGCTTTCCACGCATTGCCATAACGACCTGGGGCTGGCTACGGCCAATTCCATTGCCGGCGTCATGAACGGCGCCCGGCAGATTGAGTGCACCATCAACGGGGTAGGGGAGCGGGCCGGCAACACGGCCCTGGAAGAAGTAGTGATGATTCTGCGCCAGCATCCTTACCTCAAGCTCGACACCAACATCACGACGCAGCTCTTGGCCGAAACCTCGGCTATGGTTTCGCAGATGATGTGCATGGTGGTGCAGCCCAACAAAGCTATTGTGGGAGCCAATGCCTTTTCGCATTCGAGCGGCATACACCAGGACGGCGTTATCAAGCACCGCGAGACGTACGAAATAATTGATCCGCGCGAGGTGGGCGTGGCGGATTCGTCGATTGTACTAACCGCTCGTTCGGGGCGCGCCGCCCTGGCTTACCGGCTCCAAAAAATTGGCTACGACTTCGATAAAGCCGCGCTCAATAAGGCCTATGCCTCGTTTGTGCAGCTCGCCGACCGGCAGAAGGAAGTAGTGGATACCGACCTGCACCAGCTGGTGGAACAGGAAAACCTGGTAGCCGCCAACTAATACGCTTACGCTCATGAACATGCCCCTGCAACACAGCCAAGTCGAGCCCCGCAGCGCTACTCGCTCGTCGCGCTGCCCCGACTGGATAACCTACGCCGCGGAGCAAGTGCGCCAAGGCAACCGTCCGGCGGAAAACACGCCTTCCAAGGCTTCAAAATAAGCATCATGGCCAAGTCCTTATTCGACAAAATATGGGATGCTCACGTGGTGAAGGCCATTCCGGGCGGCTTGGAGGTGTTTTACATCGACCGGCACCTGATTCACGAAGTCACCAGTCCGCAGGCCTTTGATGAGCTGCAGGAGCGGGGCCTGCCGCTGAGCCGGCCGGCGCAGATATTGGCCACCGCCGACCACAACGTACCGACCCGCAACCAGCACCTGCCCATTCAGGACCCGTTGAGCCGCTCCCAGGTGGATAAGCTCACCGAAAACTGTGAGAAGTTCGGCATCGAATTGTTTGGGCTGGGCCACCAGTACCAGGGCATCGTGCACGTCATCGGGCCGGAGCTGGGCGTCACCCAGCCGGGCATGACCATCGTGTGCGGCGACAGTCATACTTCCACCCACGGCGCTTTCGGGGCCATTGCCTTCGGTATTGGCACCAGCCAGGTCACGCAGGTCATGGCCTCGCAGTGTCTGCTTATCAGCCGGCCCAAGCGCATGCGCATCACCGTGGATGGCGCGCTACAGCCCGGCGTGACGGCCAAGGACATCATCCTGCACATCATTTCGAAGCTCGGTACGGGCGGGGCCACCGGCTACTTCGTGGAGTACGCCGGCAGCGCCATTCGCGGGCTGAGCATGGAAGGCCGCATGACGGTCTGCAACATGAGCATTGAAATGGGTGCCCGCGGCGGCCTCATTGCCCCCGACGCTACCACGTTCGAGTATCTGCAAGGCCGGCCCTACGCCCCGCAGGGTGAGCGGTGGACGCAGGCCCTGGACTACTGGCAAACGCTTTATTCGGAGGAAGGCGCCGAGTTTGAGTCGGAGCTGACGTTTGATGCCGCCGCCATTACGCCCATGATAACCTACGGCACCAACCCCGGGATGGGCATCGCACTGAACGGCTCGATTCCGGTGCTCGGCACCGACGGGGAAGCTGCTAGTTTTGATAAGTCGTTGGCTTACATGGGCTTCACGCCGGGCGAATCACTGTTGGGCAAGGAAATCAACTACGTCTTTATCGGCAGCTGCACCAACTCCCGCATCGAGGATTTGCGGGCCGTGGCGGCCTACGTGAAGGGCAAGCACAAAGCCGAGCACGTGGAGGCCATCATCGTGCCCGGCTCCAAGATGGTCGAGAAGCAGGCCATTGCCGAGGGCCTCGACCAGGTGCTGGCCGAAGCCGGCTTCGAGCTGCGCGAGCCGGGCTGCTCAGCCTGCCTGGCCATGAACGACGACAAGATTCCGGCCGGGGCCTACTGCGTCTCGACCTCCAACCGCAATTTCGAAGGCCGCCAGGGCCCGGGCGCCCGCACCCTGCTGGCCAGTCCGCTGGTGGCGGCTATAACGGCCGTGGAAGGCCGCATCGTGGATATTACTCAGTATTTGAACTAACCAAAACGAACCACATACCCCTGCCATTCTGCCGCGGCTTCTGAGCCGCACGGCACGCAAGCGAGAGGAGGAATCGGCTGAGGCAGCTGGCCTCGGGCCCGCCGGACCAACTGGCTACCAACGCTGATTTCTCCTTTCACTTAACGCCGGCAACAGCATCACTCCATCGAATCCCACCCATGGAAAAATTTCAAACGCTCCGCTCGGGCGTCGTCCCGCTGCCCATCGAAAACGTCGATACGGACCAGATTATTCCGGCCCGTTTCCTGAAGGCCACCACCCGCGAGGGGTTTGGCCAAAACCTGTTTGCCGACTGGCGCTACCAGTCCGACGGGCAGCCCAAGGCCGATTTCGTGCTGAACAACTCGCGCTACCACGGCCAAATCTTGCTGGCCGGCAAAAACTTCGGCTGCGGGTCCAGCCGGGAGCACGCCGCCTGGGCGTTGTATGATGCGGGCTTCAAAGTGGTTATTTCCAGCTACTTCGCTGATATCTTCCGGGGCAACGCCCTGAACACCGGCCTGCTGCCCCTGCAGGTTTCCGATGAGGTGCTGCAGGGTTTGTTCCGGCAGATTGAGTTGGAGCCCGAAACCCAGCTGGTCGTCGATTTGCCCAGCCAGACCTTATCAATTCCGGTGTGGGACGCCACCATCGGCTTCGAGCTGGACGCTTACAAGAAGGAGTGCCTGATCAATGGCTACGACGATATCGACTACCTGGTGAGCCAAAAGGACGCCATTACCACCTACGAACAGCTCCGCAAATGGGTATTTTAAGCAAACGAATCGTGGTACTGTCGGGTGATGGTATCGGGCCGGAAGTGTGTCAGGAAGCGGTGCGGGCCCTGAAGGCCGTGGCCGACAAGTTTGGGCACGAGTTTCACTTCGACTACCAGCTCATGGGCGCCTGCGCCATCGACGCCACCGGCGACCCGCTCCCGGCAAGCACCCTCGACGCCTGCCGCGCCGCCGATGCCGTGCTGCTTGGGGCCATCGGCGACCCGAAATACGACAACGACCCCACGGCCAAAGTGCGCCCCGAGCAGGGTTTGCTGCGGCTGCGCAAGTCGCTGGGGCTCTACGCCAATATTCGGCCCGTAACAGCCTATGAGCAGCTACTGGAACACTCACCGCTCAAGAAAGACCGGATTCAGGGCACCGATATGCTCATCTTCCGCGAGTTGACCGGCGGTGTGTACTTCGGCGAAAAAGGCCGGAATGAAGATGGCTCGGCCTACGACAACTGCACCTACAGCCGCTTTGAAATTGAGCGGATTGCGCACCGGGCCTTCCGGGCCGCCGAAACCCGCCGGGGCAAGCTCACGCTGGTGGACAAGGCCAACGTGCTGGAAACCTCCCGGCTATGGCGCGAAGTGGTGCAGGAAATCTCGCTGCAATACCCCAAAGTGCTGGTTGATTACCTGTTCGTGGACAACGCGGCCATGCAGGTGATTCTGAACCCGAAGCAGTTCGACGTGATTCTGACCGAGAATATGTTCGGCGACATCATCTCCGACGAAGCCTCCGTTATTGCCGGCTCCCTGGGCCTATTGCCCTCGGCCTCCATCGGCGACGAAGCCGCACTGTTTGAGCCCATTCACGGCTCCTACCCGCAGGCCAAGGGCAAGGGCATTGCCAACCCCATTGCCACTATTCTGTCGGCGGCCATGATGCTGGAGCATTTCGGACTGCCGGAAGAAGCCGCTTCGGTGCGCAAAGCCGTGGACAATGCCCTAGAGCAAGGCGTGCTGACGCCCGAGTTGAACGCCAAAGCGCCCTACACCACCGAGCAGGTAGGTAGCTTCGTGGCCTACGGCATCCTGGATATTCTGGACTGTCAGCTCCACAAGAACAACATTGCCTTGGGATTGAGTACGATTATTTAAGATTGGTTTGGAATGTAAAAAGGCCGCTCCCAGTCTGGGAACGGCCTTTTTGCGTTTCGGGGGTGGCGGAACTCTACTCCGCTTCCTTGATAAAGCGGCGCGTTATGCTGGCTTGGCCCGCTGCCGAAATCCGCAGCGTATAGACTCCAGCTTTCAGCGTCGACACGTCCAGGTCGGTGGCCGCAAGCTGGCCCTGTAACACGGTGCGGCCGGTAATGTCAATTACCTCGAACGAACTGCCTGCTAAAGCCGATTCAGCGCGAAAATGCAGGGTGCGGGCCACCGGATTCGGGTACAACTCCAGACTACGCTCTAAGCTGCCGGCACCGGATGCGGCCAGCGTGGTACCGGCCGGCCGGGCGGCTGTGGCTACTTTGGTGATGCGCAGCCAATTGAAGTTCCAGCCGCCGGCCTGCGCGTACACGCCGAAGCTGTAGGTGCCGGCATTGATGGTCACCGTTTGAGAAACCGTGGTCCAGTTCTGCCAGCCGCCGGTAGCTGGAATAGCCACGTTGCCGAGCTGGATGCTGCCCGCGTTCAAATCAGAGGACAAGGTGCTGCCGCTGGGGCTGGCTACGCGGTACTCAATGGTGTAGGTGCCGCTGGTTGGGAAGCTCACGTTGGCATAGGCCAGCCAATCGGTGGCGTCGATGTAGCCCACATTCTGGCCGCCGCCCGCGTCGGTGGTGGCTTCCACCTGCACGCCCTGCATGCTGGTAAAGGCTTCGGCCTGAATGGTGGTAGCGGAGGTGGGCGGGGGCGTGGTGCTGGCAAAGTTGAGCCAGTTGACGTTGCAGCCCGTGGAAGCCGCCGCGTACAGGCGCAACGTCTGGCGGCCGGCGGGCAGCGTTACGGTGGCGTTGATGGTTTGCCAGCTCTGCCAGCCCCCGGTGTTGCCCACGCTGATGCTGCCCAATGTAGCTCCGCCGCTGTTGCGCAGCTGCAGCGTGGCCCCGCCCGTGGCACTGGCCACCCGGAAACCAAGCGTATAGGAACCCGCTGTGGCCACGTTGACGGAATAATCCAGCCAGTCGCCGGTGTCGAAGTATGATACGTTCTGGCCGCCGCCGGTATCGGTGGTAGCTTCGGTTTGGGCGCCCGTCTGGGCGGCAAAACGCTCGGCTTCTACCCGGCCTGGAACCGGGTGCACCGTTACAGTGGTGCCGTTGCGCTGCACCACTACCTGGTTGATGGCTGTGAGTAGCGAGTTGGCGCCGGTAGCATCCTGCGACAATTCCCAGATCATGATGCCGCTGCCCTGGTCGAAGGCCAGATTCGTTTTGCTCTTGATGGTGGGGATGCCATTGTAGCCCACGCCGTTGAACACATCGGCATTAGGACTGGCGCCGCGGGCCAGCAACTGGGCGTACGATTCCCAGGTGGGGCGGCCGTAGAAGGGCACGCCGAGCACAGTTTTATTGGCCGGCAGACCCCGGCCCCGCCAGTAGCTGATGGACTGCGCCGCGTAGTCGTAGGTGGAGTGGTCGAAGTTGTTGAAGTCGTAGGCCATCAGGTTCAGAAAGTCGACCGACGTGAAGACGCTGTTGAGGATGCTGGCCCCGTTGGTACCCACCACGGCGGCTGTGAGCAGCTTGCCGCGGCTGTGCATTTCGGTGGAGAGCTGCTGCATGAGCAAGGCGTGGTTGTTGGCCGAAGCACCGGCGTCGGGGTATTCCCAGTCGATGTCCACGCCGTCGAGGTTGTACTGATTGGCGAAGTTCACCAGGTTGGTTACGAAGGTGTTGCGGTAAGCTGCATTGCCACCGATGCTCTCGAAGCCGCTGTCGTTGCCGTCGTTCCAGCCGCCTACCGAAATCAGCACTTTCACGCCGTTGGCATGGGCCAGGGAAACCAGGCTTTGCAGCTTGGCCGGGTTTTCAATGGGCTGCAGCCCGCCGGTGGCCGTGGGCAACAGGAAGGCATAGTTGATGTGCGTCAGCTTGCTGTACTGCACGCTGTTCACGTCGCCGGCCCAGGAAGGCACGTAGCCGATAACCCGGAACTGGGCAAACGTGGGCAGTACCGCCAGCAGCAACAGCAGCAGGAGCAGCCCGGTTTTTGGAAGGGAAAAGCTCGTTTTCATACAGTGGGATTAGGTTGGAAAAGGACAGGAAAAGCCAAAAGTCAAAAGTGGCCTTGCCGATGAGGTACACCGCAACGCGGAGCCCTGGTGAGCCCCCAAACGTGCCCGACTCTCACTGGCAAGGCCACCACCGACCCGCAGGCTGGCAGGGTTTGCCTACTTCATAAAGCGCTTCGTGGGCTGCGCTTTGCCCTCAATAACGAGCCGGAGCGTGTACATGCCGGGCTGCAGATCGGCTACGCTCAGCCGGCCGGCAGCCGCCGAGCCACTGGCTACCAGCTTTCCCCAGGCATCCAGAATCTGGTACTCACTGCCCGCCAGGTTCTGCCCCGAACGAATCAGCAGCTGGTCGGTAACCGGGTTGGGGTAGATTTCCAGCGTGGGAGCCGCTGCCGCGAAACCAGCCTCGGTAGAAACTGACGCCAGCCGGGCCGTGCCTACTTTGCTCACGCGCACCCAATTGAGGTTCCAGCCACCAGTTTGGGCGTAGATGCCGAAATTGTAGGTGCCGGCATTCACGTTCACCGTTTTGGACACGGTAGTCCAGGTTTGCCAGCCGCCGGTAGCCGGAATGGCCGTGTTGCCAAACTGAATCGAGCCGGCGTTCAGATCGGCCGAGATGGTGCCGCCGCTGGGGCTGGCCACGCGGTATTCGATGAGGTAGGAGCCCGAGGTCGGGAAGTTGATGCCGTTCCAGACGAGGTAGTCGCCGGCATCCACGTAGCCCATGTTCTGGCCGCCGCCCGCGTCGGTGGTGGCTTCCGCCGTCATGCCGTTGTTTACGCTGGCTGTTTCGGCCTGCAGCGTCACGCTGAACGAGGACGTGGCGGCCTGTACCCGCAGCGAGGTGGCCTTGTCGTTCCAGTTGCCGGTAGCCAGGGCGTTGTTTACCAGGCAGGCATTGTTGGCCGTCACGGTCAGGGCCGCGCCACCGAAGTTGTCGTTTTCGTACAGCACCACCTGGTAGCCGCTGTTCACGGTGAGGGAAGAAATGTCATCGTTCAGAATGCCCCGACTTTGCAGCGCGGCCAGGTTATAGTCGCCGGCGGGCAAGGCTATGGCTGTGCCGGTGTAGTTGCAGTCTTTGTACATAGTGGCTACGCCGCCCGAAGCCGGCGCCGGCACGGTGCCCGAAATGTAGAACGTGCCGAGCGAGCCGTAGTCAGAATACCCGTCAGTAACCGGGTTGCCGTAGCTGGTGCCATCTATCTGTAGGTAATAGGTACCTGCCGCCAGGTTGGCGCTCAGCGTCGTGCCCAGGCTGCCCTGCGTGTCGTAGGTCCCGACGAGGCCGCCGCCGCTGTTGAAGAGCCGGCCCACGATGTCCAAGTCGCCGTGCCGGCTCACCGTGTTCAGGCCCAGACTCACCGCACCGCCGCTGGTCGAGAAAACGAAGTAATCCTGATCGGCAGTCCGCTCGATGATGCCCGAGCCGGAGACGCTGTTGCCGTTGCGGGCCAAAGCTGTAGCGCCGGCCGTGCCGTTGGCGTGGTCGTCGTTGCGGTAGCCCACGTTGAAAGTCGAGCCCGCCATGATGGCCAGGTCGTCCTGGGTCTGGCTGGCCGACGCATATTCGCCGCGGCTCCAGTGCGTGACGGGCTTGTAATAGCCCGCGCCCATAATCGGGGCCCAGTTGCCGGCCGAGCTGCGGGCATCGTAGTATTCTTCCTTGGGGTTGAGGCGGCCGTCGTGGCTAAGGCCCAGTGTGTGGCCCACTTCGTGCGCAGCAGCTTCCCCGCCGGCTTTGGCCGCCGTCATAAACACCCAGCAGGGCGTGTCGTCGTTCCAGTTGAAGCTGGGCACGTAGGCCACGCCGCCCGCGCCGGGCGCGGCCGTGTTGGTCGGCGTCACGATGCAGCGCATCCGCATGTTCTTCGGATACGAGTTGAACACCGCTTCATCGGTCGTCACGTTCAAGCTGAACGGGCGGAAATCCTCACTCACCAGCTCCCAGAACTCCTGAATCTGGGCGTCGCTGATGCCGGCCGGGGCCGCGTTGATGGGGTTGCCGTTGTTCCAGGGCGTACCGGCCACGTACTGTCCGTCGAAGTCCAGCATCACGCAGCCCCGGGCGCCGGGGTAGCTTTGCAGGGCAATAACGTTGGTCTTGCTGGCCGTATTACCCTGCACCGGCGCCGGGTTCTGGTAGCCTACGGGCTGGTTGTAGTCGATGCAGATAACCTTATTGATATCCACGGGCTGCACCCGCACGTTGCCGGCGGCATCGGCCGAATAGCGGTAGGCCTGCCGGGTGTTGCGCAGCACAATGTGGCCGTCTACCCGCGCGCCTTCAATACGCAGCATAAACGATGAGCCCGGCACGTTCTGGATTTCGCCGATGACGTATTCGCCGCTCGAAGACAAGTCCTGCCGGTAGTTGACTTTGCCCACAAACGCCTGCGTGGCCGAAACACGCAGCGCCACGGTCGGTACAGCTTGCCGGGCGGCGGCCGTAGCGGCCTGGGCTTCCAGCTGCCGCACCAGCTCCTGACTGGAGCCGAGCGGATACGCTGCCTGCTGCTTCTGGTCTTGGGCCCACGCCGGGCTACTCAACCCGCTGCCGAGCAGCAAGGCACTAAGCCCGTAGGAATAAACTTTTTTCATGGTGAGTTGGAAAGGAAGTGGATGGTGGAGTGGAAGCCGGAGTGGTGAACCCGGAAAATAAAGGGCGCGGAATAGAAGGCTGCCCCCAGGAGCAGCCTTCCAAGCGCAGATAGGCGAGGGTTATTTGCTGAAGCGGCGCGTCAGCTTCTGGTTGTCTTTCGTGACGATAACCAGCGTGTAGAGGCCATTTTTCAGGCCGGCCACGTCCAGGCGGCCGGTGCGGGTAGCGCCGCTGGCTACCACCTTGCCGCGCCCGTCCACAATCTGGTACTGGCTGCCGCTTAAATCCAGCGCCGACTGCACATTCAGCTGATTCGTGGCCGGGTTCGGGTACAGCTCGATTTCCGCAGCAGGAGCCGCCATAGCTGTTGAGGCCTCCGGAGCTGCCATTCGGGCACTACCGGCTTTGGTGATGCGAATCCAGTTGATATTCCAGCCGCCGGTCTGGGCAAAGACGCCGAAGTTGTAGGTGCCGGCATTCACGTTCACCGTTTTGGAAACGGTGGTCCAGTTCTGCCAGCCGGCGGTAGCCGGAATAGCCACGTTGCCGAGTTGAATAGAACCCGCATTCAGATCCGACGACAGCGTGCCGCCGCTGGGGCTGGCCACGCGGTACTCAATGGTGTAGGTGCCGCTGGTCGGGAAGTTGATGTTATTATAAGCCATCCAGTCGCCGGCATCAATGTAGCCCACGTTCTGGCCGCCGCCCGTATCGGTGGTGGTTTCGAGCTGCACTCCGTTCATCGAGCCATACGACTCGGCCTGAATAGTGACGGACGAAGTGGGTGGGGGCGTGCTGGTTTTCTGGTACACCCGCACGTAGTCCACGTACATCGTGGCGGGTAGCTTGCTTTCGTCCACGGTCTGGCCGGGCCAGTTGCCGGCCACTGCCAGGTTCAGGAGCAGGAAAAAGGGCCGGTGAAACTCCTCGGTCCCGCCCACGTTGTTCTGAATGCTCATCACGTGGTACTGCACCCCATCCAGATACCAGCGGATGGCACTGGCGTCCCACTCCACGGAGTAAATGTGGTAGTCGGCGGGCGTAGTGGTGGCGCTGCCGCCGTATTCGGCGTGGCCGTTGCTGTCCCAGTGGGGCGTGCCGTAAATCTTGTTTTCGGAGTTGATGTGCTCCATAATGTCGATTTCGCCGCAGGCCGGCCAGCTCACCTGGCTGATGTTGCCGCCCAGCATCCAGAAAGCCGGCCATAGGCCCTGGCCCAGCGGCAGCTTAATACGGGCCTCCATCTTGCCGTAGGTAAACTCCTTGATGCCCTTGGTAATCATGCGCGAGGAGGTGTAGGGCATGCCGCCCACGTTTTCCTTGCGGGCCGTAATCTGGAGGATGCCGTTGGCCACGGTGGCATTGGCGCGCTGGTAGTACTGCTTCTCGTTGTTGCCCCAGCCGCCGCCGCCGGTTTCAAATACCCAGTTCGAGCTGATGCCCGTGGTAAACTCGTCGGCCCAGACTTGCTGATAGGTTTGGGCTTTAACCGGAACGTGGCACAATGCCAGGAGGGCAGCGGCCCGCCACAGGGTGGTAAATACTTTTTTCATGATGTTGGTGGGGTTGGAAAAAAAAGGAGTGGACATGCCGGGCCGGGCCAGCAACATGCTGTGCCGATGAACCGGACGGGAAAGCAGAGTAAGAAAAAAAGCTAGGCGACGGCGCGAGCTGCTAAGAGAGCCGTGAAGATGAGCAACAGGTCGGTAGCAATAGGAGAGGTGTAGCCAAATATACCCCGCCGGGTGGCCTAAAAGCAAGCTGGAAACCAGCCGCTACGGCTTGCCAAGCAGGTACCCTCGCTGTATTTACACGCTTAGCACACACCTGGTAAACCGCGGTATGCGGTAAAATACGGCCGGCTGACTACTGCTTACGCACACATAGACACGGTTAAAAAACACGAAAAAAATATTCTGATATAACCTCTAGTATTGATATAATATCAATGGCGGTGTTATTATTTTGAAAATACGGCAATAAATCAGTCATCTTTGAGGCTTTCTTAATCACAACTGGTTAACCACCAAAACGCAAAAAGCCGGACGCAGCTACGTCCGGCTTTTTGCCCAAAAGGGAATTCTACTACTCAGCGCCCAAAGTCGTCCTGCACCCGCACAATGTCCTGCTCGTCGGAAGGCTGGCCGGCGTCGGTGTGCTGCCAGATTTCGGCTACCACGCCCCAGCCGTCGAGGCCAACCAGCCGGTGCCGCTCACCCTGCTGCAGCGTTACGGTGTCGCCTGGGGCATAGACTTCTACGGGTTCGAGGGCATCGGTGAGGCTGCGCACAATGCCCACTGGGCCCTGCACCACCCGCCAGATTTCGGCCCGGCGGTGGTGATATTGCCAGGATAGGCGCTGCTGGGGCGCTACCAGCAGCAGCTTTGGGCTCAGCCTGCCCGATATCCGCAGCTTGTCAATCGACAGGCCATCGAAGTAAAAGTCGGCAAACTGCTGGGCTTGGCTTTCGTCGATAACGAAAAACCCGCCCCATGGCCTCGAATGGTCTATTTGCTCAATCCGGAAGCCCTGCTGCTGCAATTGCGCGTGGGCTTCCAGAAACATCGTCTCTTTCTCGCTTTCCAAGGTTTCCAGTACTTCTTGCACGGTAGACTAATTTATAAGTGGATGAAAGAAAGTTCTAATATAACAAAACAAAGTATATCCGCTCTCCTTTCCCAAAAATTAGTTTTGCAGGTCACTCCTTACGCCGTCAGCTACTTATTATTACTTACTGCGCCTGGTATTTGGACTTGATGAAATCCAGCATTTCCTGAATCTGCTCATCGGTCTTCTGAGCCTGAATCTTCCAGAGCGCGTCAATCAGCAGTAGCAGCAGACTTACTTCCTTGTCTGGCTCATCGTAGCTGAGCTTCTCGAAGGCCCGGTGCAGCAGGGCCGGCACGGGCTGCAAAAACCGCTCGTGCTGCTTCTGGGCCACGTCGCTGTTGGTCAGCCGCGACTGGAGCTTCCAGAAGTACGGTTCTTCCTTCACCAGTTTGTAGGGCAGCTCAATTACGCTGTGAATCAGGCCCAACGGGTCGCGCTCTTCCAGCCAGCCGCGGTTGTGCTCGATAATGCGCTTGTAGCCGTTCTTGATGATAAACTCCAGGAGCTGTTCTTTGGAGCCGAAGTATTTGAAAATCAAGGCTTCCGATACACCCGCCTCCTTGGCAATAAGCTGGGTAGGCGTGTGTTCGAAGCCCTTGTCGCCGAATAGCTGCAATGCTACCTGGGCAATATGCTGCTTACGGTTCGTCATGGGCGCGTGTGGTTTCGTCGGGGTTTCCCGGCTATGCTGCTGACCAGCAAAAATGCTAAAAGTGCTGCTTAAGATAACTGAGCTGTGGCTTATACAGCGCACTACAGCGTTGGGCAACCTTGCAAATCTATTAATCTGCGGCTAGCTAACCTCAACTGCGGGCTACAAAAGGCAAGAGTTTTGCCAGTTTTGTCAAGCGGGGCGGCCGGCTATACTACAAAAAAAGCCCCCGCATAGTTTTGCAGGGGCTTCTTGGTAAGCAGTTTAGCCACTAAGGCCGCCGCGGGTTAGGGGCGGCGGTTGATGGCGTTCAGGTCTTCGAAAGCCTGCTTGAGACGCGCCACGAAGGTTTCTTCGCCCTTGCGCAGCCATACGCGCGGGTCGTAGTACTTCTTGTTGGGCGAGTCGGCGCCAGTGGGGTTGCCGATCTGGCCCTGCAGGAAGCCTTCGTTTTTCACGTAGTTGTCCTTGATGCCCTGCCATAATGCCCACTGCAGGTCGGTGTCGAGGTTCATCTTGATGGCACCGTAACTGATGGCTTCGCGGATTTCCTCCTGCGACGAGCCCGAGCCGCCGTGGAATACGAAGTCGATGGGCAAGGCCTCTTCGATGTTGTGCTTCTGGCGCAGAAACTCCTGGGAGTTGTGCAGAATCTTAGGCTGCAGCTTCACGTTGCCGGGCTTGTATACGCCGTGCACGTTGCCGAAAGCGGCGGCAATGGTGAAGCGGTTGCTTACCTCGCTCAGCTGCTCGTAGGCGTAGGCCACTTCCTCGGGCTGGGTGTAAAGCTTCGAGGAATCCACATCGGAATTATCTACGCCGTCTTCCTCGCCGCCGGTTACGCCCAGCTCGATTTCCAGCGTCATCCCGATTTTGCTCATGCGCTCCAGGTAGCGCTTGCAGATTTCGATGTTTTCCTCAATCGGCTCTTCCGACAGGTCGAGCATATGGGAGCTGTAAAGTGGCTGGCCGTACTGGGCGTAGTGCTTTTCGCCGGCTTCGAGCAGACCGTCAATCCAGGGCAGGAGCTTCTTGGCGGCGTGGTCGGTGTGCAGAATCACGGGCACGTCGTAGAGCTCGGCCATCAGGTGCACGTGGTGGGCGCCCGAAATAGCGCCGGCAATGCTGGCCTGCTGCTTGTCATTCGGTACCGACTTGCCGGCAAAGAACTGGGCGCCGCCGTTCGAAAACTGGATAATAACCGGCGAGTTAACGGCCTTAGCCGTTTCGAGCACGGCATTCACCGTGTTGCTGCCCGTCACGTTGACGGCCGGCAGGGCGAAGGCCTGGGCCTTGGCTACCTTGAACAGGGATTGAACTTCGTCGCCGTGGAGCACGCCGGCGCGCAGACCGGTAAGCGTTGATTCTGCCATTGAGGGAGAGAAAATAAGGGTGCGAAACGAGAATGGGAGGAAGGAAAGCAGAAATAAAAAGCTGCTGCCCCGGCGTGGATATCCTGGCAAGAAAAACTCGTTCCGGCCGGATTTTCAACTGCGAAGGGCGGCACTTTCAGTAAGTCGGACTGAGGCAGAATTCAGCGCGGTGCGCCAAAAAACCGTCCTCAGATTCCGAAGCTGGTAGGCTCCGGAATTGGGCTAAAGATAAGGCAGATTTCAAACAAGCATAAGCACGACGATGAAATAGGCTCTATCTTGAGCCCCGGCATCTGCCCAATCAACTTTTACGCGCATGGCAAACCGTCGGGCCTCCATTACCGATTTAGCAAAAACACTCGGCCTTTCCGCCTCCACCGTATCCCGCGCCCTAGCCGACCACAACGACGTGAGCGAGGCCACCAAAGAACGGGTGCGGGCCCTGGCCAAAGAGCTGAATTACCAACCCAACCAGCTGGCTGCCGCCCTGCGCCGGGGCCGCAGCAAAACCCTGGGCGTGCTCGTGCCCCATATCACCGGCAACTTCTTCCCGCACGTGGTGCACGGCATTGCTACCGAGGCCAGCAAATCGGGCTACAACGTGCTCATCTGCCAGTCGGATGAGGACGTGCGGCAGGAAAAGAAGAACATCGACCTGTTTATGAACGCGCAGGTGGAGGGCATTCTCGTGTCGTTGGCCAACACCACCCAGGATTTTGCCCACTTCGACGCCGTGCAGCACCAGCAGTTGCCGCTCGTGTTTTTCGACCGGATTATCGAAGGTTTCCAGGGGGCCAACGTGAGTGCCGTGGTGCTCAACGACTACCTGGGTGCCTACCAAGCCGTGTCGCACCTCATTGAGCAGGGCTGCTCCCGCATCGGCTTTTTTAGTGGCCCACTGCACGTCAACATCAACAAGAACCGCTACCAGGGCTACGTCGATGCTCTCACCGCCCACGGCCTGCCGCTGCGCCCCGAGTACATTTCCCACCACGCCGATATCAACCTGAAAAGTGGCAGCCAGGCTATGCGCAAGCTCCTGAAGCTTCCCCAGCGCCCCGACGCGGTGTTTGCCTCCAACGACTTGGCCATTGTGGGCGCCATGCAGGTAGCCAAGGAACACAAGCTACGCGTGCCCCAGGATATGGCCTTGGTGGGCTTCAGCAACGAGGCCTTTACCGAGCTGACCGAGCCCACGTTAACGTCCGTTGACCAGCGCAGTGAGCAGATGGGCCGCACCGCCGTGCGCCTCCTGCTGAAGCTCCTGAACCGCGCCGCCACTGCCCCGCCGCTCAAGCCCGTGGTACTGGAGCCCAAGCTCATTGTGCGGGATTCGTCGGTGCGGCTGGCCGGCAAAGCCAAGGCATGAGCACGCGGCTGGCCCGGTGGCGCCGCCGGTTGCGGCCGGCCTTGTGGCCCTTCAGCCGCCTGCGGACTATTTTGAGGAATGGTATGAAAAGCAGCAAGCACCCTAACCACGACCCCACGCCAGGCAGCTCCCGCCGGCGCGACAAGCTGAATGGCACGCTCGTGTCGACGGCGGCCCGGCTGCTGCCGCTGCTGGAGCTGGTGGAGCGCATCCGGCCGCATATGGACAATGATTCGGTGTTTACATCGCGCCGGGAGAAGATGAACGCGCAGTTGGCCATTATTCAGGAGCAGCTGAAATCGGACCGGCCCCGGCGCGAAACGTTGGTGCAGGCCTTCAAAACCCTGAGTGAGTTTGTGCGCGAAGAATCCCACGAGGTTAGCAAGGATGAAGTGAAGGAGTCGGCCAAGCGCTTCGTGCTGGTGGCCCTCAAAACGGCCCCCGACCTGATTCGGGCGGCGCACACGGCCGGGCTGTTTTCGTAGCTCAGCGGGAGAAGTAACCGCGGCATTGGTCGAGAAGGAGTAGGCGTTTGGTCGATTGGCCTTGGCCACGGCCGGCCGGCGCCCCAACTTGCTCTGACTGGCGGAACTTGGGGCGGTATCAAGCCTCAGTTTGGCCTCTGCTGCCTCGTCTACATCCTCCCTGCCACTTTGCGTACTGCGTTTCGCCCCATTTTGCTGCTGCTAATCTTGCTACTGGCCCTGTCGGCCGGGGCGCAGCAGGCACCGGTGCGCGTGAGTGGCTCGGTGAGCGACCAAGCCACGCGCCAAAGCATTCCGGGCGCTACGGTCTGGAACGTGAGCCAGCGGCGCGGCGCGGTAGCCAATGCCGAGGGCGAGTTTAACGTGAGCGTAGGGGCTTCCGATACGCTCGAATTCCGCACCGTGGGCTATGAAACGCAGCGCCTGACGGTGGGTAGCCCCGGCCTGGCCCAGCTGGTAGTGCAGATTCGGCTACGGCGGGCCACAATTCTGCTTACTGGCGTAACCGTGCGCGAAGCCGGCCGACCCACTGATGCCGTCATCAGCCGGGCCCTGCGTAATATGAAACGTCCGGTGCCGCCCGTCGTAAGCCAGGTAAAGCGCCCTGCCCTGCCCCAGCCCCTGTTTGCCGTCGACTCACTGGCGCCCCGAATGCCGGTGGCCACGCTGCAGAATCCGGTCAGCTTCCTTTATGACCAATTCTCACGGGCCGGCATGCAGCGGCGCAAGATGGCAGAAATACTGGTTCAGAAGCAACGGGAGGCCGCGCAACAGCAGCAGCGCAGCTACAATAAATATTTCATCGACAACCGCGGCTACGAGGTGGAAACTGACGTGCCAGCGTTGCCGGTAAAAGCCACCTACAAGCCCTTGGCTCCGGCCCATCCGGTGCAGCCGCCGGCTGGTAGCCTGTTGCCCAGCACGTAGTAGCTGCTAAAAATTAGCATAGCGGCGGCCGGGTGAAAACGTAGAAAGCGTCAACCGGCGCTTGAAGTGTACTGCGTAAGCCGCGGCCGGGTGCGTCCTGGCCGCGGCTTACGCTTTTGCCAGCAGCTTGCGGTGCAGTAGATCCTGCACGGCTTTGCGCTGCGGCCCGGTGCCCAGGCGCAGGATATCCACCAGGGCCAGCAGCTCGTGCCACTCAGTATCGAGGCGGGCGGCGGCGGGCGTAGTGGGGTAGAGCGGGCTGATGGCTAAGCCCCAGGCGGTGCCCTGGTCGTCGGCCCACACGTAGGCCGGCTCGGCCGGCCCACGCGCGGCGGCCAGCTCGGGCACGGCGCTCCAGGCCGTGGGCATGCCCAGCACGAAATCAGTGGGGTGGGCCGGAAACACGTAGGGCAGCCCGTGCTCCAGAAACCACAGCAAGGCCTGCCCGTGCACGGTGCGGCCATCGGGCCGGAGCAGGCGCGCATACTGGCACCGGCGCAGCGCGTCCGAAATTTCAGCAGGACTGATGAGTAGGGCAGCCGCAAGGTCTTTGCCTTGCCAGGCGGTAGTTGGGAAAGTCAGAATTCTGAGGAGCACTACCACATCCTGGGGCCGCATACCGTTGTGCTTACGCATCTAAAAACGGGGCTAGGAAGTCGGAATTCGCGATTCGCAAACTGCGAACCGGCTGTGGTGGGAAGGAAGTGAGGCGAAGGTAGGGGAGACAATCCAGCAAAAGCAACTTTATTTAAAATTATTCTAAATAAGCCTTGCGGCGTATCTAGCACCTACTACATTTGAGCATTGTTTAGAATATGTCTAAACAAAAATTGCATTCGGTCTTTCAGCTGCCGCCCACTCCGGGCCTGTTGTGCTCCCTTGTTTTATGCGCTCCACCGCTACTTTCTGTTTCCTGCTCATCGGCCCGCTGCCGGTCCTGGCCCAGCTACCCGCGGCCAGCGCCCCCGACAGCGCCACCCGGCACCTGACCCTGCGCGAAGTGGTGGTGACGGCTACGCGCACGGAACGAAACGCGGCCGAAGTGCCTATTCCGGTAACGGTTATCGGCCAGGCGCAGATCCGGGCAATGGGCGCGCTGCGGCTGGGTGACGTGCTGGGCGAGCAAACCGGCCTGACGACCGTAAATGACCACGGTCAGGGCATTCAGCTCCAAGGTCTCAACCCCGAATACACCCTGATTCTGGTGGATGGCGAGCCGCTGATTGGGCGCACGGCCGGCACGCTGGAACTCTCGCGGGTGGCCGTGGGCAATATCGAGCGGGTGGAAGTGGTGAAAGGCCCGGCCTCGGCGCTGTGGGGCTCGGAGGCGCTGGCCGGCGTGGTCAACATCATTACGGAAAAGCCCCAGCCCGGCACCCGCGGCAACGTGCGCCTGCGTTACGGCGCCAACCGCACCCTAGATGTGGGCGGCAGCTTCAATACCAAAGGCGAGCGGGTGGGCCTCACGGTATTCGTGAACCGCTACAGCTCCCAGGGCTACACGCTGACCGAAAACAGCACCGGCCCGACCCAGCCGCCCTTCAGCAGCTATACGGCCCAGAGCCGCTTTACTTACCAGCTCAGCGAGAAAACCAGCCTGAGCCTGGCCGGGCGCTACTTCACCGAAGGTCAGCAGAGCGACCAGACCGTGACGGGGGAAACCGGCGCGGCGGCGCGGGTGCGGGCCGAGTCGCGGCAGCACGACTACAACCTTAGCCCGGTGCTCACCCACCGCTTCTCCGACCAACTGCTGGCCACGGCCCGCCTGTACCACAGCGGCTACCGCACCCGGGAGGACTATACCTACCACGCCGACGGCAGCCTGTACGACGCCGCGTATTTCCACCAGACTTTTACCCGGCCCGAGTTGCAGGCCGACTGGCAGCTGAAACCCGGCCAGACGCTAACCGGCGGCGCGGGCTACCTGCGCGAAACGGTGGAAGCCACGCGCTACGAGCAGCGCCAGTTGCTGCGGGCCTACTACGCCTTCGGGCAGTACGACTGGCTGCTCACGCCGCGCCTGAACCTGGTGCTGGGGGCCCGCTACGATGGGCACAGCCAGTACAGCGGGCAGTTTAGCCCCAAGGTGTCGGGGCGCTACCAGGTGCGGCCCTGGCTGGCGGTGCGGGCCTCAGCGGGCCGGGGCTACCGCGCCCCCGACTTCCGGCAACTCTACCTGAACTTCTCCAACCCGGTAGTGGGCTACAGCGTGTTTGGCACCCACCAGGTGCAGGCCAAAGTAGCCCAGCTGGCCGCCCAGGGCCAATTGGCCGTGGATGCCGAAACCGGGCAGCCGGTGATTTACCAGGCCGTGCTGACCCAGGCCGGCAGCCTCACCGCCGAAAGCTCCTGGGCTTACAACGTGGGTTTGCAAATCGACCCGCACGCCAAAACGAGCATCACCGTCAATGCCTTTCGCAACGACCTGCGCAACCTGATTGAAACCGCCACGGTGGCGCTGAAAGCCAACGGGCAGGCCGTGTATTCTTACCGCAACGTGACGCAGGCCTACACCCAGGGCCTGGAAGCCGAGGCCCGCTACCGGCCTGTGCCCGGCCTGACGCTGAGCGGGGGCTACCAGCTGCTAGTAGCCAAAGCCAAAGCCGTGGAGGACAAGCTGGCGGCCGGGGAGATTTTCCGCAAAGACCCCCAAACCCAGCAGACGGAGCGGGTAAGCCCCGCCGACTACGGCGGCCTCTACAACCGCTCCCGCCACTCTTTCAACCTGAAGGCCTTCTACGAAAACGACAAGGCGGGCTGGTCGGCCAGTGCGCGGGGCCTCTACCGGGGCCGCTACGGCTTCGGCGACCTGAACGGCAATACCATTCTGGACGCGGCCGGTGAGTACGTGCCCGGCTACTGGCTGCTGAACGTGGCGGCGGCCAAAACTCTGGGCCCGCGCCTGAACCTGCAGGCCGGCCTCGACAACGCGCTGGGCTACACCAACCCCACTTACATCAGCACCCTGCCCGGACGGCTCTACTACGCCAGCCTCACGCTGGAGCTGGGCAAGCGCCCCTAGGGCATCCAACGGCTTTTCTCTGCTTCAATCCAACTTTTTTACTGCTTATGAACCACCTGTTTCTCCGCACCGCTCTGGCCGCTCTGGCCGTTTCGTCGCTCAGCCTCACTTCCTGCGACAAAGATGACGACACTACGCCGGGCGTAACGCCCACGCTGGAAGCTAAAACGGTCAGCAACCTGGCCCCACAGCCGGCACCTACCAGCGGCAGTGGGCAGCCTGGTACCCCGCGGCACTACACCTTCTTCAGCCTGGCCGAGGGCAAGGAAGTGCCCTACACCGACTCGGCCAGCACCAAGTGGGACCTAGCTTTCCGGGGCACTACCATCCTGACCAACGGCGGCACCAGCGGCCCCGGCCAGGGCGGCGCGCAGGTCAAAACCGGCCTGTTTGCCGAGCTGACCACCGCCCCTGATGCCGGCTACGCCCAGGACGCCGCTACGGGCAAGGCCATTCCGACGGGCTCGGGCAACGGCTGGTACAGCTATAACGCCACCACCCACATTATTTCCCCCATTGCCGGCCGCGTGGTGGTGGTCCGGACGGCTACCGGCAAGTATGCCAAGCTGGAAGTAACCAACTACTACAAAGATGCCCCGGCCACGCCCACCGAAACCACGCCGAGCGGCTACTACACCTTCCGCTACGTGTACCAGCCCGACGGCAGCAAAAACCTGAAATAACCCCTCATTAAGTCCGGCACGGGTAGCCTGGCCCTCCTGTGGTGGGTAGGTAATTACCAGGCCGCCCGTCGCCGGCACTACTTTTTACTACCGCGTATGCTTCCTTCCCTTCGTTTTCTGCGGAAAGCCAGTCTGCTGTTTGGCCTGTTGCTGCTGAGTATAGCCAGCCAGGCCGCCGCGCCGCCGCGCATTGTGTCGCTGAGCGGCACCGTGAGTGAAATTATCTGCGCCCTGGGTTTGCAAAGCCAGCTGGTGGGCGTGGACGTGACTAGCACCTTCCCGACGGCGCTGGCCAAGCTGCCCAAAGTGGGTCACAACCGCAACATCTCGGCCGAAGGCGTGCTGGCTTTGAGCCCGACCATCGTGGTGGGCACCACCGAGTCGCTGAAGCCGGAAGTGGCTAGCCAGCTCAAGTCGGCGGGCGTTACGGTGCAGCTGTTTGCGCAGGAATATTCGGTGGCCGGCACCAAGAAGCTGATTCAGCAGGTGGCTGCCGCCTTCAATGCCTCGGCCAAAGTGCCGGTGCTGCTGCAAAAGCTCGACGCGGACCTGGCCAAAGCCAAAAAGCCGGCTAAAGCGCCCAAGGTGCTGTTTGTGTACGCCCGCGGCACCGGTACTATGATGGTAGCCGGCACTGGCACGCCCCTGGAAAAGGTAATCGGCCTAGCCGGCGGGCAAAACGCCGCTACCGGCTTCACCGACTTCAAGCCCCTGACGGCCGAAGCCCTAGTAGCCGCCAACCCCGACGTGCTGCTGCTCTTCGACAGCGGCCTGCAAAGCCTGGGTGGCAAAGCCGGCCTGCTGAAAGTGCCCGGCGTGGCCCAAACCAACGCCGGCCGCACCGGCCGCGTGGTGGAAATGGATGGGCAGCTGCTCTCCGGCTTTGGTCCGCGCCTGGGCCAGGCTACCACCGAGCTGGCCCGGCATTTTAGTGGGTTAGTGAATCAGTGATTTAGTGAATTACGTCTGTCAGCTGCCATTTGCCCTATCCCAATACTTCACTCATTTGCTAAGTCACTAACTCACCGATATGCCCGCCCTTGCCCAACGCCCCGCTGCTTCACCGGCCACTGCCAGCCCGCCGCCTACTACCGCGGCCGACCTGCGGCAGCGGCTGTTGCTGCCCGTGCTGGCGCTGCTGCTGGTAGGGGCGGTGCTGCTTAGTGCCGGAGCCGGGGCCATGCCCATTCCGGTGGGAGGCGTGCTGGGGATTCTGCTTCACAAGCTGGACCTCACTACCGCCCTGGCTTTCGAGCCGCAGCAGGAAGCCGTGCTCTGGGCCATCCGGCTGCCGCGGGTGTGTCTGGGCGTGCTCATTGGGGCGGCGCTGGGGGTGGCGGGAGCGGCTATGCAGGGCCTGTTTCGCAACCCGCTGGCCGACCCAGGTCTGATTGGCGTGTCGGCCGGGGCGTCCCTGGCGGCCGTAACCACCATCGTGCTGGAAGCCACGCTGCTGGGCGTGGTGCGGGAGTGGCTGGGCTTTTACGCGCTGGCCGTGGCCGCCTTTCTGGGGGCCTGCGGCACTACAATGCTGGTGTATCAGCTGTCGAAGGAAAATGGGCGGTCGGTGGTGGGCACTATGCTGCTGGCCGGCATTGCCATCAACTCCCTGGCCGGCGCCCTCACCGGCCTGCTCACCTACACCGCCACCGACGAGCAGCTGCGCAGCATCACCTTCTGGGGGCTGGGTAGCCTGGGCGGGGCCTCCTGGCCCACGGTGCTGAGCGTACTGCCGCTGTTGGCCGTGCCCATCGTGCTGCTGCCCCGCCTGGGCAAGTCGTTGAACCTGCTAGCGCTGGGCGAAGAGCAGGCCTCCCACCTCGGGCTGCCCGTTACGCACCTCAAGCGCCAGCTCATCGGGCTGGCCACGCTGGCCGTGGGTACGTCGGTGGCCGTGGCGGGCACCATCGGGTTTCTGGGGCTGGTAGTGCCCCACCTGGTGCGCTTGGTGGCCGGGCCCGACCACCGCACGGTGCTGCCGGGTGCGGCCTTGGGTGGCGCGCTGGTCCTCACCCTGGCCGATATGCTGGCCCGCACGGTGGTGGCCCCGGCCGAGCTGCCCATCGGCATCCTGACGGCCCTACTCGGTACCCCCGTATTTCTCTGGATTCTGCTGCGCGAAAAGCGGCAACGCGGAGTATAAGTATTAGAGCCTGCTCATCTGCTTTCTACCTTCGCCATGCCCCAACCATCTTTCTCCTTGCAAGCCATTGTGGCGCAGCTACCCAGCACCAATCTGGAGCGCACCAGCCGCTACTACCAGCAGCTGGGCTTCTGGGAAACCGGCCGCCACCCCACATTTCTGCTGCTGAGCCTGGGCGGCCACGAGCTGCATTTCTGGCTGACCGACGATGTATACCTGTGCCAGAACAGCTCCTGCTACCTGCGCATCGAGGGCATCCAAAGCTTCTACCGGCAGTTGCCGCCGGCCGTGCTGCACCCCAACGGGGAGCTGCGGGAGTGCAGCTGGGGCATGACGGAATGCTACCTGCTCGACCCCGACGGTAACCTGCTCAAGTGCGGGGAGCCTACCGCCGCGGCCGGCCCCATCACCGATTCAGTTATTTCAACTCCCTAAAGAGTCATGTTCGACCTTCACCAAGTAAGCTACCAGGTCGGCCGCAAGCCGCTGCTGCACGAAGTGTCGTTGCAGGCACAGTGCGGCCGGCTGCTGGCCCTCATCGGGCCCAACGGGGCAGGCAAGTCTACGCTGCTGCGCGTACTCAGCGGCGACCTGACGCCCGGCTCCGGCACCGTGCAGTTTGAGGGCCGGCCGCTGGCCGATATTCCGGCCGCCACGCTGGCCCGCCGCCGGGCCGTACTTACCCAGCAGCACTCGTTGTCGTTGGCGTTTCGGGTGCAGGAGCTGGTGCTGATGGGGCGCTACCCCTACTTCCAGGGCCAGCCTACGGCCCACGACCAGGCCGTGGTGCGGCAGGCCCTGGCCGCCGTGGGGCTCAGCCACCTAGCCCAGCGCAGCTACCCTACCTTGTCGGGTGGGGAGCAGCAGCGGGCCCAGCTGGCGCGGGTGCTGGCCCAGGTGTGGGAAGCCGAAGCGGGCTTTCTGCTGCTCGATGAGCCCCTCACCGGCCTCGACCTCAACCACCAGCACCATACCCTCGACATTGCCCGCGCCCTCACCCGGCGCGGCTTCGGGGTAGTGGCCGTGCTCCACGACCTGAACCTGGCGGCGCAGTATGCCGATGAGCTGCTGCTGCTGCACCAGGGCCGGGCCGTAGCCAGCGGCACCCCGGCTGAGGTGCTTACCCCGGCCCACATTCAGCAGGCTTTCGGGATTGAGGTGGAGCTACTGGCTCATCCCCGGCTGGACACGCCGCTGCTGGTGCCTTTGCCGCGCCCGGCGGCCCCGGTCGAGTATTTTTCGTTGTAACCTACACCCCGTTTTTCCCTTTTGAATATGTCGCTAACTGATCTGCACCCCGCCCTGACTCTGGCCGAGCGGTGGGCCCAATTCAAGCTCGATAACCCCAAAACCCGCATCCGCGACGCGGCCCGCCTGCTGGGCAGCAGCGAAGCCGAGCTATTGGCTACTGCCTGCACTGGTCAGTCCGACGCGCCCGTGGTGCGCCTCACCGCCGACTTTGCCGCCCTGCTCAAAGACGTGCCCACGCTGGGCCCCGTCATGGCCCTCACCCGCAACGACAGCGTAGTACACGAGCGGAAAGGAGAGTACCAGAAGGTGTCGGTGAAGGGGCCCATGGGCCTCGTGCTGGGGGAGGACATCGACCTGCGCCTGTTCATGAGCCACTGGCACCTGGGCTTTGCCGTAAACGAAAACGGCCGCCGCAGCCTGCAGTTCTTTGCCCAGGATGGCGAGGCCGTGCACAAGATTTACCTGACCGAGAATAGCAACGATGCCGCTTACGACGCGCTGGTAAGCCGCTTCCGGGCCCCGGAGCAAAATCCCGCCGTGGCCACCCAGCCGCTGCCCGCAGCCGCCCCCGAAACGCCCAATGCCGACATCGACGTGGCCGGCTTCCAGCAGGCTTGGCGCGCCCTCACCGATACCCACGACTTCTTCGGCCTGCTGCGCGAGTTTGGCGTGAGCCGCACCCAGGCCCTGCGCCTGGGCCCACCCGAGCTGGTGCAGCGCTTGGGTAACGACGCCATCGTGCGAGGCCTCGAAGCTGCCGCCGCCGCCGAGCTGAGCATTATGCTCTTCGTGGCCAGCCGGGGCTGCATCCAGATTCATACCGGCCCGGTGCAGCGCCTGGTAGCTACCGGCCCCTGGTTCAACGTGCTCGACCCTGATTTCAACCTGCACCTCAAGCTGGAAGACGTGGCCGAATCCTGGCTCGTGAAAAAGCCCACTACCGAGGGCCTAGTACACTCTATTGAGCTCTACGACGCGCAGGGCCGCAACCTGCTGCTGTTTTTCGGCAAGCGCAAGCCCGGTATTCCCGAGCAGGAAGCCTGGCGCGAGCTGGCTACCAAGCTCTAGTCAAAGTCAGGTTTTCATCCCAACCAAACAGGCCTTCTCCCGCACTTACCATCCGCTTTGCTGGCGAGTGGTATGCGGGAGAAGGCCTACTGTTTAGAGTAGATATCAGACTGCTTTACTTGCCCAGCCACTCCTTAAACTCGGTGGCCCGGTCGCCGCTGACGAGCACCTGCTGGCGGGCGGTGGGCTGGAGCTCTACTTCCAGCCGGCCGGCCGAGTGGTTGTGAATAGTGCCGATGGCGGGCAGGCTGAGCAGGTACTGGCGGTTGACGCGAAAAAACTGGCGGGGGTTGAGCAGCTGCCCGAGCTTATCGAGGCTGTAGTCGACGGCCAGGCGCTGGCCCTGCTTCGTGACCATAAATGTGGCGCCTTCTTCGAAGCAGAAGTAGGCTACCTCCTGCGTATCGACGCTGCGCAGCCGGGTGCCCACCGTGACCAAGAACCGCTCCTTATACTCGGGCTCGGGAGCGGGGCTCACCAGACGCAGCAGGGCCGGCAGGTCGGCGGGGGTGAAGTGCTGGCGTAGGCGCTGGTACTTGTCGAGAGCCGCCACCAGCTCGTCGTAGTTAATGGGCTTGAGCAGATAGTCGATGCTGTTCACCCGGAAGGCCTGAATCATGTACTCATCGTAGGCCGTGGTGAAGATGATGGGCGTGCTCACCTGCACCTGCTCGAAGATGCGGAAGCCCAGGTCGTCTTCCAGGTGGATATCGAGAAAGAGCAGATCGGGGGCGGGGTGGGCCCGCAGCCAGGCCACGGCCGCCGCCACCGAGGACAGCCGGGCCAGCACCTGAATGGTAGGGTCGTGCTTGCGCAGCTGGCTTTCCAGGCGCCGGGCTGTCAGGTTTTCGTCTTCGATAATCAGGACGTTCATGCGGGAATCAGGGGGATGCGGACTATAAACTCGGCCTCGGTTTCGGTGGTGTACACGAAGGCCTCGGTGAGCAGGCGGTAGCGGTTACGGATATTATCGAGGCCTACGCCGGTGGAGGCGTAGGTGGCCGGGCGGCGCTGCAAGGTGTTGCGCACCACCACCGCGCTGCCTTCTAGCCTGATATGCACCAGCAGCGGCTTCTGCTGCGACATAGCGTTGTGCTTCACCGCATTTTCGACCAGTAGCTGCAGCGTGAGCGGGGCAATGCGGTAGGCCTGCCGGGCATCGTCGGGCACCTGCACTCGCACGTCGAACTTGTCTTCGAAGCGGATTTTGAGCAGAAACGTGTAGGCCTTGATGAAGTCCAGCTCGGTACCCAGCGGCACCAGGTCATGCTCGCGCTGCTCCAGGGTGTAGCGGTAGGCGCGGGAAAGCTGGTCGATGAACTGCTCGGAAAGGTCGGCATCGACGTGCACCAGGGAGGAGAGGATACTCAGGCTGTTGAAGAGAAAGTGCGGGTTGACCTGGCTTTTGAGGGCCGCAAACTGGGCCTGCAGGTTCTCGTTTTCGAGCTGCTGGGTGCGGGCATGAAAGGCGCGCACCCGTAGCAGCGCCCGGCTGTTGGCCACCAGATAGAAAGCCGACAGCATCAGCATCAGGAAAAACCCGTCGTTGGCGCGGTGGTGCAGGGCAATGTGCTCTGGGGCCAGGCCCGCGGTGCGCTGCGGTTTGAACCCGGGAATGAGCTTAAACAGCAGGTGCATCACACTGACGTAGGCAATGATGAACCCGGCGGCCAGCGCCATTGAAATCAGCAGCGTGGCCAGTTGGGCGGGCAGCTTGAGCTCCAGCAGAAAATCTTCGCCAAACCAGTTGAACAGCCGCTGCTGAATCCACTCCACCATGCTCAGCCACACGAAGTAGAAGAGCAGCAGCACCACCCCCTGTAGCACCAGAATCGGCAACGACCAGAGGAAGTCGTGCCAGTTGTAGTGCAGCTCGGGAAAGTTGATGTAAGTATGAATCGGCAGGTAAATAATGACCAGACTCAGGGCCAGCTTCCACTTTTGGCGGGCGCTGAGGTGGTAAACAGCCGAGGGGGAGAGGGAGGTCATGGAGGAGGGTAGGTGGGCCGTCAAGAACGGCATTCCGCAGTAGAACGTCAGGTCAAGGTTGCCGAGGAAGCTCGTCTGCTGACGTTGTTGGGAAAAGCACGTCATGTCGAACGAAGCCCGCGAGCTGCGCCGCCGCTGACGCCTTTATGGCCGGCCGCCGCTGGGCTGGGCCGTGGGGGTTTCGGTGCCTTCGCCGCCGCTTTTTAGGTCGTCGTTGTTCACCGACTTCTTGCGCCGCGTGGGGCCGGCCGTGAGCTTGCCGATGCGGTAGCTGAAGTTGGCCCGGAAGCCCAGCATCTGCATCGTATTCACACTGTTCTGGGTGACGAGCGGCGACACGACCTCGCTGCGTAGCTGGTATTTTGGGTTCAGGAAATTATCAACACCGAAGCCCAGGCTGGCTTTTTTGTCCCACAGGTCGCGCTTCAAACCCAGGCTATACACCCCGAAGCCGCTCTGGTAGCCCTGCAGCTGCACCTGCCGGCCGCGGTAGAAGCCAAAGAACTGCAGGCCCCAGTTTTTGGTGAAGTTGTAGGAGCCAAACAGCCGCCCGCTCACCACCCAGCCCTCGTTACCGGCATTGTAGAGCGGGTCGGAGACGTTGTTGCGCAGCACGGCATAGTAGAGGTCGGGTCCGCCGCTGAGGCTGAGCTTGCCGGCAATGTTGACGTTGGCAAACACGTTGATACCGTAGGCGTTTTCGTTGCCGATGTTGGCGTACGTCGTCCGCAGCGTGTCGCCGCCCAGCACGCTGCGCACGGCCTGAATAGAGCCTTCCGTGTTGCGGGCAAAGGCGCTGAAGTTGAGCGTAGTGCCTTTCAGGAAGGTGCTGTACGACAACTCGAAGCTATTGGTGTATTCGGGGCGGAGCAGCGGATTACCCTGCGTTACATTCAGCGGGTTGGCAGCCTGCAAATTGGGGTTCAGAAACTGCAGCGAAGGGCGCTGAATGCGGCGGTTGTAGGCCGCCTTGAGCACGTTGCCGTTGGCCAGCTTGCGCGAGAGGTTTACGCTGGGCACCAGCACGCCGTAGGAGGGCAGGGTCACGGTTTCGTTGGTCTGAAAATCCGCGTCGATAGTGGTGTGCTCGTAGCGGGCCCCGGCCTTGAGGCTGTAGCTCTTCAGGAAGCTCAGCGTGTACGATACATAGGCGGCGGCCACGTTCTGGTTGTAGGTAAATACGTTCGACAGGCTGCTGCTCGTCAGAGGCAGAAACGCGCCGTCGGGGCCGTCGGCGGCCAGGTAGGTGTACTGGCTGCGCACCCGCCGCATAATGTCCTTGCCGCCCAGCTCCACCAGCTGACTTTTGCCGATGGGTACCTGGTAGTCGGCCTGCACGGTTACTTCCTGGTTGTAGCTGTCGTTCTGGTTTTTGAGCCGCGCCGTCACGGCCTCGCCCGAACTCAGCAGAGCGTTGGTGAAGTCGTTGGTGGCGTTGGTGCGGCTGTAGAGCGTGAGCAGGCTGAACTCGTGCTGGGGCTGAGCGAAGAGGTGGGTGTAGTTTAGGCTCAGATCCAGGTTGTTGGTTTTGTCGGTCACCTGCACATTGCGCAGGCTGCTGGCCTGCAACGCACCGCCCTCGTAGGTTTGGGTCAGCAGGCCGTCCTGGTAATTGCGGCCGTTGCGGATGCCCAGCTGGGCGCCCAAAGCCAGGGAGCTCTGCTTGTTGATGTCGTAGTCCCAGCCCAGGTTGTAGCGGCCCCCAAACTGCGCGCGGCGGGTATCGGCCTGCTGGGTGGTGAGGCGCTGGCTGCCGTCGAGCGGGTCGGTGGTGAGCTGGGTGTTGCTGAACGAGCCGGGCGTGTTGTAGCCCGCCCGGCCGCCGCCGCCCAGCGAAAAGCCCATCTTGCCCACCCGGTAGCCCGCATTCAGGCCCAAATCGGCGCTGCGGAAACCCGCGCTGCCGCGCACGTCCAGGGTTTTGCCCTGCAGGTTGTCTTTCTTGGTGATGATGTTGATGATGCCGCCCGAGCCCTCGGCGTCATATTTGGCCGAAGGCGAGGTAATAACTTCCACGCTCTTAATCTGGTCGGCCGGAATCTGCTTTAGCGCGTCGGCCACGTTGCTGGCCGTAATGGTCGAGGGCTTGTTGTTGATGAGCACCTTGATGTTGGACGAGCCCCGCAACGACACGTTGCCGTCGAGGTCTACCGAGAGCAGCGGCACGCGCTTGAGCACGTCGGTAGCGTCGCCGCCGCGGGTGGTCTGGTCCTGCTCGGCGTTGTAGACGGTGCGGTCTACCTTTTCCTCAATCAACGCCCGCTGGCCTTCTACCACCACTTCCTTGAGCTGCTGCGCCGTCGATTCGAGCGTGAGCGTGCCCAGGCCTACCGTTTCGCCCTGCTCAGTAAACGTCACGCCGGGCTTTTCCAAAGACTTGTAGCCGATAAAGCTCACCTGCACCGTGTAGCTGCCGGTGGCCACGCCGCTGAGCGTGAATTTGCCCTTATCATCGGCCACGGTGCCATCCACGGGCTTGCCGGTAGCGGCGCTCAGCAACGCCACCGTAGCAAAAGGTACCGGCTGCTTATTGCCCGCATCCAGCACCGTGCCCGTGAGCTTGCCCCGGCCGGGCACGGCGGCCGGCTGGGCCTCAGCAGGTGCACCGGCGGGCCGCCCAGCGGGGCCGGTAGCGGGCCGCCCATCAGTGGCAGAAGCGGGCCGGCCCTCCGGACGCGGTTGGTTTTGGGCGAAAACAAGCCCGGGAACGGCCACAAGGGCGAGGCAGAGAAGCTGACTTTTCATAGCAGAAGGTTCCGACTGGTAGCCGGTAATGGAACGAAGCTACCGTCCTGCCTTCTGCTGTGGAAACCGATGTTGCTGAATGCCGCTTTTTCCGGGTTGAATTCCTCTAAGTAGCGCTGGAATCATTCAGTAGGCCTGGGGCGCGACTTGCACCACTACCGGCAGCAATCCGGATTCTTATCGGCCGTTGCGGTAGCCGCTAGCCGCCAGTGCAAGGCCCCGCCCGGCTAAAACTTTCGGGCGTGGCAGGCCGAGCAGTCGGCTGCCGTGGGCAGCATGTAAGAGTGCTGTTCAATGGCGGTGTCCAGGGCGTGGCGAAAGGCGACAAGCAGCTTTTCCCGCTCCACGGTCGGCATGTTCTGCAATACCTGTTCAATGGAGGCCCGGTAGACGTGCGCCATGAAATTGGGGCCGTAGGCGGCAAAAAAGCCGTTGTGGAGCGCATCAAACGTGGCTTTCTCGGACGTGGAAATCGACTGGGAAAGAGCTAGCCAGTCTTTGGCGTTGTTGTCCAGGCTAAGTTGCAGGGATTCGTTCATGGGCTTGCGAGCAAACTAGTAGCAGTGACAAGGGAAAAGAAGTGCCGGGGCAGATACCGCCCGGCCCGCAAAGCTTGCCTTTTGCCCGCCCGGGTTTCGTGACATACGTCATGTCGGGGTATGATGCTGCTCATCTTTTGCCGGGTTTCAAAGCCGCACCTTTGCTTTCGTACCTCACTGCTGCCCCATGAAAACCACGGTCTTTAGTACCAAGCCTTTTGAGCAGGCCTATCTGAGCGCAGCTCTCGACTCCGAGCATCCGCTACATTTCGTCGAAGCCAATCTGAGCGTCGAAACGGCCTCGCTGGCCCAGGGCTCGGAGGCGGTGGCCATTTTCAGCACCGATGATGCCTCCGCGCCGGTACTCGATGCCCTGTATGCGCAGGGCGTGCGGTTCATTGCCATCCGGGCCACCGGCCACGACCAGGTAGACCTGGCCCACGCCCAGCAGCTGGGCCTGCGTGTGGCCAACGTACCCGAATACTCGCCCTACGCCATTGCCGAACACGCCCTGGCGTTGATGCTGGCCCTCAACCGCCGCCTCATTCAGGCTGACCGCCAGCTGCGGGCCTACGACTTCCGGCTCGACGAGCTGATCGGCTTCGACCTGCACGGTAAAACCGTCGGCATTATCGGCCTGGGTCATATCGGGGGCATTGTGGCCGGCATTCTGAAAGGCTTCGGCTGCCGCCTGTTGGGCTATGACCCGCTGCCTAACCCGGAGCTAACTGCCCGCCACGGTCTGGCCTATACTACCCTGGACGAACTGTGCGCCGAGGCTGATATCATCACGCTGCACGCGCCCATGGTACCCCACGCGCCCTACCTGATCAATGCCGCCCGTCTGGCCCGGATGAAGCCGGGCGTGATGCTGATAAACACCAGCCGGGGCGGGGAGCTCGATACCGAAGCCGCCCTGGCCGCCCTCGATTCGGGGCAGCTGGGTTACCTGGGCCTCGATGTGTATGAGCGGGAACAGGCGCTGTTCTTTCAGGATCATTCGCAGCAGCCACCGGCCGATGCGGTATTTGCCCGGCTGCTTACCTATCCCAATGTGCTCATCACCGGCCACCAGGCATTTCTAACTCAGGAAGCGCTGCGCAACATTGCCACCACCACCCGCCAGAATCTGGATGCCTGGGCCGCTGGCAGGCCGCTAGCAACGGAGCTGACTCACGCTGAGCCTAAATCGGTGGTGTCCCAGCCGGGCTTGCTGGTGTAGTGCCGCCCCGAAACGTTTCTTTACTTTTCACCCTGTTTTTCGCACCTCAGCTATGGAACCCGCCCCAGTTTCTTCGCCGGACACTTCCTCCCGCGACACGCTCATTACTTCCGCCTTTATGGTCACGCTAGTGCTGCTGGCCGCCTTGGTCATCGGGCTACGCTAAGTGGCGAACTGCGACACCGGTTGAGGAAACCAGTGAGCGGAACCTTATAAAACAGAAAGGCCTCTAGCGTGCTGCTAGAGGCCTTTTCTGTGGTCGTATAAGGAGTCGAACCTTAAACCTTCTGATTCGTAGTCAGATGCTCTATCCAATTGAGCTATACAACCATTTACCGGTTTGGTGCTGCAAAGATAAGAGCAAAAAATCGGGTCAAGCAAACCTGAGGGGAAAATTCTTCTGAAAAAAGACCCTAAGAAAGCACAAATCGTTGAAAGTCAGTTTTAATATTTTTACTCCGCAGCGGTGCTGCGGCTCAAGGCTCGCTTCAAGGCGCGGTTGAAGATATAATAGAGCCCAAACAGCGAGATGATAATCAGCCCCACCAGTAGCAGTTTGCCCGCCGTGCCGGTGTCGGGGTTGCGGACCAGGGCAAACACGTCCTGGGCCTTGGTGCCGAGCCAGTAGAAAAACAAACTACGCGGCAGCATGCCCAGCACGCTGCCCAGTAAAAAGCGTCGCCGGTCGATGCGCATCACGGCCAGCACGAAGGTCATCAGGGCGAAGGGCAGCACTGGCGAAATGCGGGTGAGAATGATGAGCTGCAGGCTTTGGGTTTTCAGCTCCCGCATCACGGCTTCGGCCTTGGGAAAGTGGTGCAGAAAGGTGGTCATCTTGCCGTGGTCGAGGCGGGAAGCCACCTCGTAGCCCACCAGTGCCGCCAGGGCATAGGCCAGTACCATACCGGGCAGCCCGGCCCAATCGAAGTAAAAACCAGTTACCAGGGCCACGAATGTGGTAGGCGTGAGGGCAAAGGCCATGGTGACGCCAATGAAGGCGAAATAAAACAGCATCTGGCCCAGTGTTAGTCGGTGGAGCAACTCCTGGTTTTGGTAGAGCAGGTAGCTTAGCACCGAGCTGCCAACAACCGGCATGGCTACCAGCATACCCATCGAGAGTAGAGTAGAGGCGTTTTTTTGGAAAAGCTCTTTGAGAAAAGCCATAGGCAGCGGAAAATCAATTAGGCCGGCCAGCAGCAGCCGGCCCGAAGGTAGAACGAAAGAAGCGGCCGGAAGGCTACACCTACCCTTCAGCGGGAAAGCGGCTTCGGCTTCGTAGGCTAATCGGGACTGCTGCGCGGCGGCAGCTTTGCCAGAAAACACACGAATTAACATATGGGCGCTACCCAGCGGTGGCCCACAAGAATCGGGTAAACTTTTCTCTCGCCAGCCTTCTTACCTTTGGCGCCCTAACTCCGAGCACCAGCACCTTTTTTGATTCCGTAACAACTCACCCATGAAATTCGGTACCAAAGCCATCCACGCCGGCGTGCACCCTGACCCCACCACCGGGGCTATCATGACGCCTATCTACCAGACCTCGACCTACGTGCAACGCTCCCCCGGCGACCACAAAGGCTACGAATACTCGCGCACTCACAACCCCACCCGCACCCAGCTGCAGGATGCCCTAGCCGCTCTCGACAACGGCCAGCACGGCTTGGCCTTCGCCTCGGGCATGGCCGCCACCGACTGCGTGGTGAAGCTGCTACAGCCCGGCGACGAGGTCATTTCGACCAACGACCTATACGGCGGCTCCTACCGCATTTTCACCAAGGTGTATGAGCCCCTGGGCATCAAGTTCCACTTCGTACCCATGCACGATATGGAAGCCGTGCGGGCCAAAGTGAACGAGCGGACCAAGATGATCTGGGTGGAAACGCCGACCAACCCGCTGCTCAACGTCATCGACATTGCCGCCGCCGCCGCCGTAGCAAAGGAAGCCGGCGCGCTGCTGGTGGTCGATAATACCTTCTCGACGCCCTACCTGCAAACGCCCCTGGCCCTGGGCGCCGACATCGTGGTGTATTCGCTCACCAAGTATATGGCCGGCCACTCCGATACGGTAATGGGCGCGCTGGTGTACAACGACGACCAGCTGCACGAGCGGCTGAGCTTCTACCAGAATGCCTGCGGCGGCACGCCCGGCCCCCAGGATTGCTTCCTGGTGCTGCGCGGCCTCAAAACGCTGCACATCCGGATGCAGCGCCACTGCGAAAACGGCCGCAAAGTAGCTGAGTACCTCAAGGCCAACCCCAAAGTGGAAAAGGTGTTCTGGCCCGGCTTTGCCGACCACCCCAACCACGACGTGGCAGCCAAACAAATGAACGACTTCGGCGGCATGATTTCCTTCGTGCTCAAGGGCGACAAAAAGGAGGACGCCATTGCCACGCTGGAGAAATTCCAGCTGTTCTCATTAGCCGAAAGCCTTGGCGGCGTCGAAAGCCTCTCGGGCCACCCCGCGACCATGACGCACGCCAGCATTCCGGCCGAAGCCCGCAAAGCTGCCGGCCTCTCCGATTCGCTGATTCGCCTCAGCGTGGGCATCGAGGATGTGGAGGATCTGATTGAGGATCTGAAACAGGCCATCGGCTAAACACGACGCCGGCAACGGCCTCTGACGTAGCAGCCAACCAGAAAAGCTGGGTTTCCTTTCCGGAGGAAGCTCAGCTTTTTGGCTTTATAGTCCGGCAAGGCGGCAATCTGGAGCATGGCTAAAGGCGTATAGCTGGTAATCACCGTGGTTTCTGCTATGACTCGCCTCTTCTTTCTGTTTTCTCTGTTCCTGAGCCTCAGCTGCACCCGCAGCGGAGACGACGTACCCAAGCCCGCCAGCTCTGGGGCGGGCAGTACGCCTGCCTCGGGTAGTAGCCTGCTGTCGTTGGGCGACTCCTATACCATCGGGGAAGGCGTGCCGGAAGCTGACCGCTGGAGCGTGCAGCTGGCCCGTACGGCCGGCCTCGCTGCACCCGATATCATTGCCCGCACCGGCTGGACGACCGGGGAGCTGCAACAAGCCATTCGGGCGGCCAATAATTCGAAGACCTACGACCTGGTTTCCCTGCTAATTGGCGTGAATAACCAGTACCGCCGGCTTCCGCTGACTACCTACCGCACCGAGTTTCGGGAGCTGCTGCAAACGGCCGTGCGCTTTGCCGGGCAGCGACCGGGCCGGGTTTTCGTGCTTTCGATTCCGGACTGGGGCCGCTCGCCCTACGGCCAGGGCTACGACCAGCCGCGCATTGCCAGCGAAATAGACCAGTTCAATGCCGTGGCCCGCGACGAGTGCCAGCAGGCCGGCGTTGCCTTCGTCGATATTACGAGCTACACCCGGGCTGCCGCCGGTGATGCCAGCCAGTTTGCGCCCGATGGGCTGCACTATTCCGGCAAGCAGATGCAGCTGTGGGCTCAGCAGGCCTCACCAGTGGTAAAGACGTTGCTCCGCAACCCGTAGCGTCTGTTCCTTACCGGAATTAAAGTAAATCGTGGTGTTGTGCGTCTGGTAGGATAAGGCGCACTATTATGGCCTGCATCAACCGCATCATGAAAACACCTTCCCAGTTCAACGGCAAAAAATACCTGAACACCGTGCCCACCGGTATGTCGATGGACTATGGGCTGATGGCCCGGCGCTGGCTGCAGGGCAAAGAGGAGCGGGAGCCCAAAAAGCCTTTAGGGCCGTTTCGGGCCGATGTAGCCGCCCTGGCCGAGCCCGTGCCCGCCGCCGCGCTGCGCGTTACATGGTTTGGCCATTCCTCCACTCTGATTGAGCTGGATGGCAAACGGTTTCTGACCGACCCGGTGTGGCGCGAGCGGGCGTCGCCGTCGGGCGTGGTGGGGCCCAAGCGCTTCTTTGCCGCGCCGCTGCTACTCTCGCAGCTACCCAAGCTCGACGCCGTCATCTTGTCGCACGACCACTACGACCACCTCGACAAGGACGCTATCCGAGAGTTGAGCCGCACGGGCGTACCGTTTTTCTGCCCGCTGGGCGTGGGTGGCCACCTGCGCCGCTGGGGCGTGCCGGCCGCCCAAGTAACCGAGCTGGACTGGTGGCAGCAGGTGCCACTTGGCAACACCCACACGCTGGCCGCCACGCCGGCCCGGCACTTTTCCGGCCGCCGCCTCACCCGCGACAATACACTCTGGGCTTCCTGGTGCCTGCTGAGTCCCACGCACCGCGTCTTTTTCGGCGGCGACTCGGGCCCCTACGAAGCCGGATTCCGGGAAATCGGTGCAGCCTACGGCCCTTTCGACCTGACGATGCTGGAAATAGGCGCCTACGATGAGCTGTGGGCTGATATTCACATGGGCCCTGACCATGCGCTGGCGGCTCATCGGGCCTTGCAAGGCCAGGCGCTGTTGCCTTTGCACTGGGCCACGTTTAATCTGGCTTTCCACGCCTGGCAGGAGCCGGCCGAGCGTCTGGTAGCCGCTGCCGGCCCGGAAGTAACCCTGCTGCTGCCCGCGCCCGGCCAGCGTATCACGGTAGCTGATGGGCCGTTGCCGAAGCAGTGGTGGCAGCAGACCGCCCCAGGAAGCGCCAGCTGAGGGAGAATTGGCAGAACACCCGGCTCACTCGGGCATTCTGCCACTACCCACTAATCTTCGGCTTCGGCACAGTGGCCCGGGCCCGAGGCACCTTCGTTGTAGTTGATCAACGGTGTGGTAGCAGTGGTGATATAACCGGAATTCGCCCCGGAAATTGGAGTTGAGGCACTTGTATTTAATATATTCTGGCTGCCAATCTGGGCATCGGCCTGAGCAATGTAATCAGCTATGCCAGTCTCCTCGGCTCCTTTAGCCAGGTTTAGCTTGGCCGTAATCAGCTGGTGAGCTAGCATAATCAACTCGTTGCCATCGGCGGGCGTGAGCAGAATAGCGAGAGCCTGCAGGTCGGTGTATACTACCGAGCCCAGTTGGAGCGACGTTAAGCGCCATTCGTTCTGGTTGTTGCCAACCGGAATGGGGCCGTGGGTGCTCCAGTAAGATGCGGTATAAGTGCAGGTAGCACCAGCGTGGCAAGGCAGGGTAGAGGCAGGCGTGGCGGCCGTAAACTCGCTGCGCTGCTGCGTGTTGGTAGCATGGGCAAATGCCCGGAATACGTAATCCTGCACGGTGCAGCTCAGAGCCGTACCACAGTTGGTGGATGCGCCGTTGTCAAATAGCAGCTCCCCGACGTTGACGACTACCGACTGGCCCGGAGCCAGCTGATAGCGCGAGCGGTTGGCATTGCCAGAAAAAGAAGCCTTGCAGAGCTGCTGGTCGGAAGCCCAGCGGTTGCCGTTGGCCGCATAAGCCGCCGCACTCATCCACTGCAGTGTAAAGCCAGCTGGTGCGCCGGTGGTAGCATCAGCCGTAACCCGCAGGTTTATTGAGGTCTGAGTGGCGCTGGCGGGAGCTAGTGTAAGCGTGTTGAGGTCGGTTTTTTTGCTGGCATCCTGGCCGGTGGTGGTAGTGTGCAGTTCGTCGAGCTCCTGTTTCGAGCAGGAAAGGAGCGTTCCGCTGACCAACACGGCTACAACGATAGATTGGATAAACGTTTTCATGGTGGCTGAGGCAATAGGTGAGTAGAAAGGGCTGATACCGGAGGCAAATAATATCCGGGTGGGGTGGCGGCGTAAGCAGAGTAGCCTATGGTGGAAGGAGCTGGGTCATCTTATCATCTGATAAAAAGTACTGTCGAGTAGCTCAAATATATTTATATATGATTAAGTAAAGTTAAAATATGATTATTTATTTTTTAAAGTTATATCGATATAAGTAAAGTGTAATAAAATGGCTTTTACCTAGTGCGGTATATTTCAACCATTCGACAGGTATGTTATTCCCAAAGGCTGTGGCGGCGTAGTTGCCCGAACGTAAAATGGCCCCGCCGGCAGCCTAACAAGCTGCAAGCGGGGCCATTGAGCCGGAATAAAGAGATATTACGGCGTGTCGGTGCGCAGCAGGCGGGCCACCTGCCGGCCATCGGCGCTGCGGGCAAAGTAGAGCCCGGCTGGTACCGTCGCCTGGGGTTCCCACACTACCAGCCCATCGAGGCCGCTGTTGAGGCGGGCAACCTCGCGGCCTAATCCATCCGAAATCAGTACAGTTTGGGTGGTGCGGGAGGCTAGCCGAAACTGCACCTGCTCGTGAAATGGCACGGGAAAGGCATTCAGAACCGTAGGCTGACTGGTTTTGGTAGCCAGTACGACCCGGCTGACCCGGAAAGTAATGGTGCGGACTTCGGTGCCGTTGAGGGGGCAGCCGTTGTCGGCCAGCGTTACGGAGCAGGAGTAGAGGCCCGGGTTCAGGTTGGGCACCTGCCAGGTGAGCCGGGACTGGTTGGGGCCCGTAGTCTGGAAAGAGGCCCCGGGCATAATGCTGGCCACGTCACTGCTGAGGCGCACGGTTTGGCCCGCGTCGGGGTCAGTGGCATTCAGGGTCAGCGAAATGGTTTCTCCGGTAGCTACGTCGATGGGCAGGTTGAGTGGGTAGTCGGTGGTACCGTTGTTGATGCGGGCCGTGGCTACGGTAGGGTTGCGGTTGCCGCTGCCGGTGAATACCGAGTAGATAACGTCACGGACGACGCTGCTAATGAGCGTGGGGCGGCCGGCCAGTTTGCGGTACTCGTCCACGCGCACGGCTACTATATACGGGCCGATTTGCGAAATAATGGGAAACGCCAGCAGCTCGCCGGTTGTTCGGCTCAGCTCGAAGTAGGGCGTCGCTACACCATTGGTTACCTGGAAGGAAAACAGCGGAAAAGCCGCTGAGTACGTCCGGGCGGGGTAGGCCACCATCTGGCCCGTAGCCGGGTCCTGGAAGCTGCCCGCCGCGTAGCTCATGTAAGGAATAGGCACCCCACAGGAAGACAACGGGTCTGGCAATTGCTTGGCAAGCGGCTGCACCGACTGATATACCAGCGAGTCGCCATCCGCATCGAAGGCCGTGAAGCTGTAGCGGTGCGACTGGCTGGCGCACAAGTAGGGCAAAGTGGAGGAAGTGAAGCGGGCCGAGTTGTTGCGCAGGCCAGAGGAGTTGTCCAAAAAAGCGCCAACATTGAATCCCCTTAATATAGATTCAACAACGTTGCGCATACTCCCCGTGCGGTTTTCCTCATTAATGCTCAGCGACCAGCGGCCCGGGGGCAGTTGCACCACGCCTTCAAAAACAATGATTTCGTAGCTGAAATCCCCGGCGCAGCCGAGAGGAGAGGTGGTCGTAGTGGAAATGCGGGTGAGCGGAGTAAAGAAGCCTCCCGCTGCGGTAGCGTCGCAGCCATCCTTAGCTACGGCCAGCTGAACTGTGCCAAAATCGACAGCGGTAGTTTGATACTCCCGGTACAGCCGGGCCGTGACGCGGTACTGGTTGGGCGCGGTAGCCGTGCCGGCGTATTGGTAGGCTAGGTCGCCGCCCAGGATGTGGCTGGCTTGGGCCGAAGTAGCGCCACCAAGCCAGCAGAGGAGCAGCAACAGGAAAGAGAAGGAAGCGTGGATGCGCATAAACAAAGGCTGATAAGTGAATAGGAAACAGGAATTAGGCGACAATGAGCAAGCCGGTAAAGCCTAAAAGATATTCTGAAAGTACTATATGGCCAGCTTGAAAACAACGAAGCCGCTGATTTCCGGATGGTTAGTAACAGGCACCGGGCAAGCAACCCGGCTACCAGTGTGGCAAGCATTGTAGGCTGCCTGAAAATGGCCTTCCGGCTGCTGCCTGACGGTAGCACTGCTGGCAATATGTATTTATCTTATCCACAGAATGCTATATTTAAGAAAGACTAGCCGAACTCCAGCAAAACACCATTGTAACCGGGTGCGCGGCTTCCCGCAGTTTCTACATTAGCCGATATTTCAACCACTTACATTTTGGGTTTTATGAACAGACCACTACTCTTCATGGGCACGCTGCTGCTCTTGCTGCTGGCCCTGGCGGGCCACGGCCAGGCCCAGAATCTGACGGTAACGGGCCGCGTAACCGGCGCCGGCGGTAGCGGGCAGCCCGGCGTTACGGTGCTGGAGAAAGGCACCTCCAACGGCACTTCTACCGATTCCGACGGGCGCTACAGCATCAGTGTGCCCGGCACGGCCACGCTGGTTTTCTCGGCCGTGGGCTCGGCTGCCCAGCAGATTGCCGTGGGTGGCCGCACCAGCCTCGACGTGCGGCTGCTTGATGCCACCACCGATTTGAGCGAGGTCGTCGTGACGGGGTCCCGGGCTACCGAGGGCCGCTCCAATATTCTGACCACGGCGCCCGTCGACGTTATTTCGGCCCGGGAAATCAAGATCTTCGCCCAAACCGACGTCTCGCAGATTCTGACCTACGTGGCCCCGTCGTTTCAGTCGTCGCGCCAGGCTATTTCCGACGGCACCGACCACGTTGATCCGGCTTCCCTGCGCGGTCTGGGGCCCGACCAGGTGCTGGTGCTCGTAAACGGCAAGCGGCGGCATTCCTCGGCTTTGGTCAACATCAATGGCACGGTGGGCCGCGGCTCGGTGGGCACCGATTTGAACACCATTCCCAACGCCAGCATCAAGCGCATTGAGGTGCTGCGCGACGGAGCGGCGGCTCAGTACGGCTCCGATGCCATTGCCGGCGTCATCAACATTCAGCTCAAAGACGATACTACCGGCGTGCAGGCCAGCAGCACCGTAGGCGAAACCTACGAGGGCGACGGCCGCCTCTACCAGGCCGATGCCAACGTGGGCGTGGGCCTGAATGGGCGTGGCTACCTCGATGTGAGCGGGCAATTCAGCAACCGGGCCTATACCAACCGCACCGGTACCGACACCGCCCCGCTGATATACCTGGGCGGCAACGGCGGCAACTACCCCGGCAGCGCCGATACCGAGCAGAAGCGCCGCGAGCTGAAAGCCCAGGACGATGCACTGGTGCGGCAAAACGGCTACGACCGTAAAAACCTGCGCCTGGGCCAGTCGGAAGCCCGCAACTACGGCGGCTTCCTGAACCTGGGCTACACGCTGCTGCCCGCCATTGGGCTCGAAGCCTACGTAACGGCCGGGGCCACGCACCGCACCGGCAAGGCCGCCGGCTTCTACCGCCTGCCCAACCAGATTACCCAGACTGATGCCACGCTGTACCCCAATGGCTTTTTGCCCTTCATCAATACCCTTATCGACGACCAGTCCATCATTTCGGGGCTGCGCGGCCGCGTAGGTGGGTTCGATATTGACCTGAGCAACACCTTTGGCCGCAACGCGCTGCGCTTCGACATCAGCAACACGCTCAACGCCTCGTTGCCCATTGGCCTGAGCCCAACCAATTTCTACGCCGGCACCATTGCCTTCCGGCAGAACACGAGCAACCTGAACGTTGCCCGCCGCTTCACCGACGTGGCTGCTTTAAGCACCTTGAACGTGGCTTTCGGGTTGGAATACCGCGATGATAACTACCGCATTGAGGCTGGGGAGCGGGGCTCGTATGCCAACTACGGCCGCGTTATTGCGCCGGGTCCGCCGCCCACGTTTGCCGCCGCCGGGGCCCAGGTATTTCCCGGCTACCAGCCCTCCGACGCCCTGAACCGCTCCCGCACCAACACGGCCGGCTATATCGATCTGGAAAGCGACATTACCGAGAAGTTGCTGGTGAGCGTGGCCGGCCGCGCCGAGCGCTACAGCGACTTTGGCAACAACGTGAGCGGCAAAGTGGCGGCCCGCTACAGCGTGCTGCCCGACGTGGCGGTGCGCGGAGCCATCAGCAACGGTTTCCGGGCGCCTTCCCTACAGCAGCGGTATTTCACCAACACCAGCACCCAATTTGTGCAGGGCGCGCCCAACCAGGTGCTGACGGTGAACAACGACAACCCCATCGTGCGCAACAGCTTCACGCCGGGCGGCACGGGCCAGCAGGGGTTCGGCATTCCGGCCTTGAAGCAGGAAAAATCGACCAACTACAGCCTCGGCGTCACGGCTCGGGTGCTGCGCACGGCCACACTCACCGTGGATGCCTACCAGATTGACATCCGGGACCGAATTGTGCTGTCGTCGCAGTTTAGCCGGGCCAATGCCACGGTGGCTACCATTCTGGGCACGCTGCCGGTAAGCCAGGTGCAGTTTTTTGCCAATGCTATTGATACCCGCACCCGGGGCATCGACGTGGTAGCCAACAACCGCATGGAGCTAGGCCCCGGCCGTCTCACGCTCACGGTGGCGGCCAACTTCAACAAAACCGAAGTGCAGAAAGTGAACAGCTCGCCCACCATCGACGCCGACCAGACCGGGCTGCAAAACACGCTGTTTGACCGCCAGCAGCGCGGCCGGATTGAAAATGCCCAGCCCCGCAGCAAAGTCAACCTGACGGCTGGCTACGCCCTGGGAATGTTCAGTGCCGAGGCCCGCACTGTATACTTCGGCTCGGTCGAATACAAAGACGCCCGCCTCGACAACCCCGCCGCCAACAACGGCTTCCTGTTTTCCAGCATCGACCAGAAGTTTGCGGGCAAATGGGTGACTGACCTGACTGTGAGCGTGCAGCTCAACAAGGAAATCGGGCTGACGGTGGGCGCCAACAACATCTTCGACGTGTACCCCGACAAGTTTCGGGTGTACGAGCTCAACAGCGAGCAGAACTTTGCCGTGGGCGCCCTGGCCTACAATTCCTCCCGCGACAATACCAACCGGGGGCGCACCATCTACAACCCCAATCAGTTTGGCTACAACGGCGGCTTCTACTTTGCCCGCCTGCTGCTGAATCTGCCCACGACGAAGTAAAGCCGGCGGCTGGCCCGTCAATGCAATGCAGCCTAAAGAAAACAGCCGGCCCCGTATAGGAGGCCGGCTGTTTTGCTGTTGAGCAGTTAATTTCTGCGTAAAGCTTAGTTGGAGTCAGCGCGCAGCAGGCGGGCCACCTGCCGGCCGTCGAGGCTGCGGGCAAAGTAGAGGCCAGGCGCTACGGTAGCCGCCGGCTGCCAGATAACCAGGCCATCGGGGCGGCTGCTGAGGCGGCTTACTTCGCGGCCCAACTCATCGGAAATAACCACGGTTTGGGTAGCGCGGGTCGCCAGCTGAAACTGTACTTGGTCGTGGAACGGCATTGGAAAGGCGGCCAGCAGCATGTTTTGGCTGTTTTTAGTGGCCAAGGGCTGCACGCCCACCAGGAAAGTAAGCGTTACGGTTTCGTTGCCAACGAGGGGGCAGAAGTTGTCTTCGATGGTAATGGTGCAGCCGTAGCGGCCGGGTTTGAGCGTAGCCGGCACTTGCCAGGTAAGGCGGCCCTGCCCGTCGGCAACGCGCTGGAAGGTGGCACCCGGAATAAGGTCGGCCGCGTCGGAGCCCATCCACACCGTCTGGCCCGCGTTGGGGTCGGTGGCGTTGAGCGTAACAACAATCGTTTGGCCGGGCGCCACCGGAATGGGGCGGTTGAGGGGCAAGGGCAGCTGGTTGGTGCCAGTAGTCAGACTGGTCAGGACTGGGTTTTGGTTGGTGCCCCCATTAAACACGGTGTAGTATACATCCCGCATTATGCTGCCGATTTTAACCCAGCTGCCGTTCAGTTTCCGAAGCTCATCAACTCGCACGGCTACCACATACTGGCCGCTTTGCAGCCGAATCGGCAACGTCAGCAGCTCACCCGTAGCGGGGTTCAGCTCGAAGTAGGGTGTGGCTACTCCGTTGCTTACCCGAAAGGAAAACAGTGGCTGCGCGGCCGAATACGTGCGGGCAGGGTAGCTCACGGTTTGGCCCGTGGCGGGGTCTTGGAACGAGCCGGCGGCGTAGGGGGCGTAGTCAATATCGGTGGCGCAGGGGTCTTGCTCAAATACCGAGCTCTGGGGTTGCACTGAAGTGTACACCAACGAGTCGCCATCGGTATCGAAAGCACTGAAGCTGAATCGGTGCAGCTGGTTGCCGGCGGCATAGGGCAGTCTGACCGCGTTGAATTTTGGGGAGCTGTTGCGCAGGCCGCTCGAGTTATCCAGGTAAGCAGACAGGTGAAAGATCTTGTATTCAGCGGCAATAAGGTTGCGGATGCCAAATGAGCGGTTTGCTTCGTCGATGTTCATCAGCCAGCGGCCGGGTGGCAGTTCAATCAAGCCTTCGAATACAGTAATCTGATACTGAGTGCCGGGTGTGCAGCCCAGCGCCCCGTTCGCCAGCGCGGAGATGCGGTTCAGCGTGGCCGTGAAGCTGCCGGCCGTTGCCATAGCACAGCCGTTCTTGGTGACCTTCAGCGTCAGCTGCTGGCCGAAATCTACCTGCGTGTTGTAATCCCGATAGACCCGGGCCCTCACACGGTACAGATTGGGATTACTCGGAACTACGAGGTTCTCATACGTCAGCTCGCCGCCTAGAATGTGGCTGGCCTGGGCCGTTTGGGTGTTGCCCAGCCACAAAAAGCCCAGCAGAAGCAGTAGAATCGGTAGTCGTGTTTGCAAAAGCATAAAGAATGTAAAATGAAACAGATGCTCAAGTAGAAGTAGTCGGCAAAAATAGGGCAGCCCGAAAGCTGCCCTATCACAAGTACTAAGAGTAGTGCGCTACGGACGAAAAGCGGCGGCTTATTTGCCGGGAGTGGAAGTAGTCGAATTCGAATCCAGAATCTTGAGCAACTCGTTGAGCTTGGGCGTGAGAATGATTTCGGTGCGGCGGTTCAGGGCCTTGTTGCCCGGCGAATCGTTGGCGGCCACCGGAATGTACTGGCTGCGGCCCGAAGCCGTAATGCGCTGGGGCTCCACGCCACCGGCCGTGATGAGGCGGGCAATTTCGGTGGCCCGCAGCACGCTCAAATCCCAGTTGTCCTGCATGGCGGCGGTGGGGCGGCTGAAGGCTACGTTGTCGGTATGGCCTTCCACCACCACGTTTACGTCGGGCTGGGTTTTGAGCACGGCGGCCAGCTGCTTCAGCGCCTCCTGGCCCTTAGGGTCCACTTTGGTCGAGCCGGTTTTGAACAGCAGCTGCTCCGACAGCGACACGTATACTTTGCCGTCCTTCATCTTCACCTGCAAATCGGTGCCCTGGAAGCCGCGCAGGGCATTGGCCACGCTGGCCCGCAGGTCATTCACGGCCTTGTCTTTGTCGGCCAGGGCCTGGGTGAGTTCGGCCAGCTTGGCTTCGCGCACTTTCAGGTCGGCGTTCAGCTTGTCGATATCGGTTTTGCTGCGGCGCAGGTTGGTGTCCAGCTCGCCCAACTCGGCCTCGCGGCGGGCCAGGTCCTTGGCTACCTTGTTGTAGTCGGCCGATTTGTCGGCCATGGCCCGGTCGCTGTTTTTAAGCAGCTTGTCGTAGCTGTCGGTGAGCTGGGTATACAAGGAGCGGGTACGGCGCAGGGCGTTGCCGGTCTGGGTCGAGTCGTCCACGAGGCGTTTGTTGCTCAGGCGCATTTCAGCTAGCTCGTCGGTGGTCTTTTTCAGCTCGGCCACGGCCTGGCGCTGCTGCCGCTCGGCCTCGGCCTTGCCCTGCTCGGTGGCCGTTTGGCGGGCCCGCAGGTCGTCGTATTTTTTGGAAGCCACGCAGCCCGGCAACGCCGTACTGGCCACCAAGGCCAGGGCTACCAGAAGGGAAGAAGATTTTTTCACGCAGGTATTTCTTGAATAAGCACGATGGGGAGCCTCGATTAACGCCGAGGCCATATCCCCGGAGCAAGGTAGCGAGGCTGGGCCGAATCTGCCAGCCAGCGGCCCGGCGTGGTTGTATTTTCAACCTATATTTGCTTACGTTTAAGTGCTTCCTCTCTTCCCCAAACACCCCGCATGGCCACTCTTTCCAACCTGAGCGCCGAAACCGAGGCGCTGCTCCAGCACGAATGCAAAACCATTAGCCGCGAGCTGCTCCACGCCCCCGGCCCCGACTTTCTGGACCGCTGCTTCGTGCCCAGCAGCCGTCCGCCGCAGGTGTTGCGCAGCCTGGGCCAGCTCTACAACCACGGCCGCCTGGCCGGCACCGGCTATATGAGCATTCTGCCCGTCGACCAGGGTATCGAGCACACGGCCGGCTCCTCGTTCGGACCCAACCCGATGTACTTCGACCCCGAAAATATCATCAAATTGGCTCTGGAAGGCGGCTGCAACGCGGTGGCTACCACGTTTGGTACCTTCGGCACGGTGGCCCGGCGCTACGCCCACAAGATTCCCTTCCTGGTCAAAATCAACCACAACGAGCTGCTGACTTATCCCAATAAGTACGACCAGATTCTGTTCGGCTCGGTGGAAGAAGCTTGGAACCTGGGCGCCGCTGCCGTGGGCGCTACCATCTACTTTGGCTCCGAGGAATCCAACCGCCAGATTATCGAGGTCAGCCAGGCCTTCGAGCGGGCCCACGAGCTGGGAATGGCCACGGTGCTGTGGTGCTACACCCGCAACAACGCCTTCAAAACCGCCGACAAAGATTACCATATGGCCGCCGACCTTACCGGGCAGGCCAACCACCTGGGTGTTACCATCGGGGCCGACATCATCAAGCAGAAGCTGCCCGAAAACAACGGGGGCTTTTCGGCCCTGAAGTTCGGCAAAACCTTCCCGGCCATGTACGACAGCCTCTCGTCCGACAATCCGATTGATCTGACCCGCTACCAAGTGGCCAACTGCTACATGGGCCGCATTGGCCTCATCAACTCGGGCGGGGAAAGCAAGGGCGCTTCCGACCAGGCCGACGCCGTACGCACGGCCATCATCAACAAGCGGGCCGGTGGGCAGGGCCTCATTTCGGGCCGCAAAGCTTTCCAGCGGCCTTTTGCCGAAGGCGTGCAGCTGCTCAATGCAATTCAGGACGTCTACCTCGACCAATCCGTTACGCTTGCGTAAAAGCCTTCTGCGCCAGCCGCCGCGGGCATAGCAATGTATCCGGTGGCTGGCTTACCTTTGTAGCCCACACATTTGCTCAAAGTAGCCCCCGCAGTGGCTGTTGGCCTCTGCGAAGCGTACCTTGCAGCTTCCCACTAATCAGAATGACTTCCGCAATGTCTTGGTTTAAGCGCGTAGAGAAAGGCATCGTCACCCCGACGGAGCAGAAGAAGGAGACGCCCGACGGCCTGTGGTATAAGTGCCCCGAGTGCAAAACGGTGGCCTCCATGGCCGAGCATAAGCGGCTGCTGTATACCTGCGCCAAGTGTAACCACCACGACCGGATCGACTCGGCCGAGTACTTCGAAATCCTGTTCGACAACAACCAGTTCGTGGAGCTGGACGAAACCCTGACCTCCGGCGACCCGCTGCGTTTCGTCGATACCAAAGCGTATCCGCAGCGCCTGGCCGCCACCCAGAAAAGCAGTGGCCTGAAAGACGCCGTGCGCACCGCCCACGGCCAACTCAACGGCCTCGACCTAGTGGTAGCCTGCATGGATTTCAAATTCATCGGCGGCTCAATGGGCTCGGTGGTAGGCGAGAAGATTGCCCGCGCCATCGACTACGCCCGCCAGCACCGCATTCCGTTCCTGATGATTTCTAAGTCGGGCGGGGCGCGCATGATGGAAGCTGGCTACTCGCTGATGCAGATGGCCAAAACCTCGGCCAAGCTCGCGCTGCTTTCCGAAGCCGGTATTCCCTACATTTCCATGCTGACGGACCCTACCACGGGCGGCGTCACGGCTTCTTTCGCCATGCTCGGCGACTTCAATATTGCCGAGCCCGGCGCCCTGATCGGCTTTGCCGGCCCGCGCGTTATCAAGGAAACCATTGGTAAGGATCTGCCCAAGGATTTCCAGAGCTCGGAATTTGTACTGGAACATGGCTTTCTCGACTTCATCGTGGACCGCAAGGCCCTCAAGCAGCGCCTCGCCGACCTGATTACCATGCTGCGCCCAGCGGAAGTGCCTGCTACTCAGCGGGCCGCAACGCTGCGTTAAAAACGGGTAAATTTTCGGCAAGCTTTTTGGAAAAAGCCCATCCGGCGCATAACTGATGCGTCGGATGGGCTTTCCTTTTGGGGCCGGCGAAATTTTCCGCTTCTGCTTCAGCTGCGTATAGGTTACGGTCTATATTTGGCGAACATTTTGCCGGAAACTCAAGTATGCACCTCCGGAATGGCAAGCAAACCCGCTCTCTTTTTTCTTTCCACCAATTTTTCACTGATGAAATCTTCCAAATCACTTCTGGCAATGTTCATGGCTCTGACCATGTTCCTGGGCTCCTGCGCCTCGTCGCAGCCGGCCAGCCAGCCTGATCTTTCGACCAACAACGGTACCGGCGCCCGTAAAACCGGCATGAGCAAAACGGCCAAAGGCGGCCTGATTGGTGCCGGTGCCGGTGCCGCTGCTGGCGCCGTACTGGGCCGCGTAATCGGGGGCAAGTCGGGTACGGCTGCCGGCGCTATCATCGGAGCCGCCGTGGGTGGCACGGGTGGTGCCCTGATTGGCCGCAAAATGGACAAGCAGGCTGAAGAGCTGCAGCGCGACATGAAAAATGCCCGCGTAGAGCGCGTAGGCGAAGGTATCAAAATCACCTTCGATGCCGGTATCCTTTTCGACACCAACAAGTCTGACCTGCGGGCTGCTTCGCAAACCGAAATTCAGAAAATGGCTGAGGTGCTGAAGAAGTACCCCGACACCAACGTAATTGTGGAAGGCCACACCGACAACTCCGGTTCGGATGCCATCAACCAGCCCCTGTCGGAGCGCCGGGCCCAGGCCGTAGCCAACTACACCACCACCCAGGGTGTGGACGCTGCTCGCATCACCACCAAAGGTTATGGCTCGTCGCAGCCCGTGGCTGATAACACTACGGCTGAAGGCAAGCAAGCTAACCGCCGCGTGGAAATTGCCATCTTCGCCAACGAAAAGATGAAGAAAGCTGCTGAAAACGGCACGCTTTAATCACCTTGCAATACAGAAAAAGGTCGCGCCAGTTGGTGCGACCTTTTTTTGTGCCTTTTCACAAAAGGATGCTATAATTATAAAGCTGCCGAAAGTCTATTTACAATCGATACCTTGGATGAATAAAGTCCTGGAATATACTTGAAATTAGGATGAAGCTAACACAGGAAAAAACAGGTAAATAATACGATTTTTGCGCGACAAATAAACGAGTAATGGCTGCTGGTACAAGCAATAAAAGGAGCTGTTGCAACGTTTTTTGAAAAATATTTAATCCGTAAAAAGCCTGTTTGCAGGCACTTGAAGCGGGTTTTGTTAAATTTAAAGCTGTATGCTAAAATTTGGCAAGGTGGTTGCAAAAGTACTTAACACAGACGGTCGGCTACGGCACAAAAAAGTGCAGCAGAGAGCCTGAAAATAAAAAACCTCTGCATCTTTACATCCCAACGAAAACACAAACCCCTAACCCAATGAAAACTCTTCATTCGTATATCGCAGCTATGATGGCAGTGCTGCTGCTGGGCACCAACTACGCCCAGGCTCAGACCACGACCACCACGGAAAAGAAGCCCTGGAGCAAAACGGCTAAAGGCGCTGTAATTGGTGGCTTGGGTGGGGCTGCCGGCGGTGCCGTATTGGGCCGCGTAATCGGTGGCAAATCGGGTACTGCTAAAGGCGCTATCATTGGGGCCGTAGTAGGTGGCGGTGCCGGTGCTCTCATTGGCCGTCGGATGGATAAGCAGGCTGCTGAGCTGAAAAAGGAAATGGCTGGTGCCCGCGTAGAACGTGTGGGTGAAGGCATCAAAATTACCTTCGACTCAGGTCTGCTGTTTGCCAAGAACTCGGCTGCCCTGACCTCGACGGCCCAGGATAACATTGCTGAGCTGGCTAAAACCCTCATCAAGTACAACGACACCAACGTCATCGTGGAAGGCCACACCGATACCAGCGGTTCGGACGCCATCAACGACCCACTGTCGCAGCGCCGGGCCCAGGCCGTGGCCAACTACGCACAGCAGCAGGGTGTAGATGCTTCGCGCTTCACCGTATCGGGCTACGGCTCGAAGCAGCCCATTGCCGACAACTCGACCGAAGCTGGTCGGATTGCTAACCGCCGCGTGGAGGTTGCCATCTTCGCCAACGAGAAGCTGAAGAAAGCTGCTGAGAAAGGCACTATCTAAGCATCAAGCTGATACAAGTAGAAAGGCGGTACCCTCGGGTGCCGCCTTTTTTTGTGCCTTTTGCCAAATAAGTCGGCCGTAATACAACGTACTCCTGCAACCCGGAATCCGTTGGGGCGGTACAAGCAGGCATGACCGATGCCTATTCGCTGCCACCCGCCGACAAGACCTGGCAAAATCACGTTATCCTCAACGAGTTCTTCGGTCCGCTGGACCCTGCGCCCCGCCGCACGCCCATGCGTGAGTTGATCAGCACCCTGCTCTCGCACCGCACCACCCACCGTGACGAGGAACTGGCTTACGACCGGATGCTGGAGGCTTTCGGGGATTGGGAGGGCGTGCTGGCCGCGCCCACGGCCGAGCTGGCCCACGCCATCCGAACCACTCGTTGGCCCGATACCCAGGCTCCGCGTATTCAGGAGATCTTGCGCCGCATCAAGGCCGAGCATGGTAGCTTCACGCTGGACTTTCTAGCCGACTGGCCCGTGGAGAAAGGCCTGGAATGGCTGACGGATATGCCCGGTATCGGCCTGAAAACGGCTTCGCTGGTGCTGCTCTTCAACTACCAGAAACCGGTGCTGCCCGTCGATACCCACGTCCACCGGGTAGCGCAGCGCGTGGGCATGATTGGACCTAAAGTGTCGGTGGAAAAGGCGCACCAGCTACTGCTGGGCCAGCTGCCGAAGGATGCGCTGGTGCTGCTCAACTTTCATAAGCACAACTACTGGCACGGGCAGCACATCTGCTTTTTCACCAAGCCCGACTGCCCGAACTGTCCGCTCAAAGGCTTCTGCAACTACTATCTGGAGCACTACGGGCCGGCTACGGCCGAGGCGCTGGCGGCCACACCCGAGCACTGGGACGTAGCCCGTGGGGAATTACAGCACTAGCTCTTACCGCAGCTTGTTGAGGCGCACTTCCAACGTATCGGCAAAAGGGTGTAGATAAGCAGGCAGGTTGCGCTTCTGGGTGTCAATTAGCCAGTGGCGGCGCTTGCCAGCCTGGTTTACTTCCACGTAATAACCACCCCAGTCGCCAGCGTCCGGAGAGCCGATAACAGAGCCTTGCTCTTGCAGCAAACCGGCTGGTATCTGTTGGATCAGGTCTTTCACCAGATTGTATTCGGCTTGGCTGCGGGCCACAAAAGTGCCGTTGTAGGGTGCATCGCTACTGGGGTATGTGTCTCTGGTGTCTTCCTGCAGCGTTTGGGCCTTCGTGTCGAGCTTATAGATGTCAATGCATCCTTCGCCGGCACACTCACCGTAAAAGGAGCCGAAAAGAATGGCGCTTTGGTCGAAATCAGTGCTTTTCTCAACATTTTCCTTGCCGCAGGCACTGAGGCCAACGGTAGCAAGAGCAGCAACAGATAGGTATAGCGTAAAGACTTTCATCGGTAAAGAGTAAAGGTGAGAAGAGCCGCGCCGAACAGAATTAGTTGCATGCTGTTACCAGCCACATCTTCCTGCCTCGATACGCCCTGCCTGCTACTGCGTACCTTTAGCCTTACTATGCGTCTAGTTCGTCATCCGGTGCTCTGCAATTATTACGTTACGTACCGGTGCAATGCGCGCTGTTCGTTCTGTGATATCTGGGAGAAACCTTCCCCGTATATTCAGCTGGCCGATGTGGAGCAGAACCTGCGCGACCTCAAGCGCCTGGGCGTCAGCGTAGTCGATTTTACCGGCGGGGAGCCACTGCTGCACCGCCAGATTCACGAATTCGTGGGCCTGGCACACGATATGGGCTTCATCACGACGCTGACCACCAATTGCCTGCTATACCCGAAGTACGCGGAGAAGCTGCGCGGCAAGGTCGACATGCTGCACTTTTCCCTGGATGCATCGGAAAAGGAAGTACACGACAAAGGCCGGGGCGTGGCCTGCTACGACTTCGTGCTCGAAAGCATTCGGGTGGCCAAAGAGCTGGGGGAGCGGCCCGATATTCTCTTTACCGTGTTCCGCGAAAACCTGCACGACCTGGAGGCCGTGTACCGGGATATTGCCCAACCCAACGGCCTGATGCTCATCATCAATCCTGCCTTTGAGTACAACACCGTGGAAACCGGCGAGCAACTGACACCCGCCGAGCTGGACTATCTGTCGGCTTTCGGTAAAAAGCGTGGTGTATACCTCAACGAAGCCTTTATTCAACTGCGTAAGGATGGCGGCAACCACGTGGCCGCCCCCATTTGCAAGGCGGCCAGCACCACGCTCGTCATTTCGCCTTCCAACGAGCTGGTGGTGCCTTGCTACCACTTGGGCGAACAGAAATTTCCGATTCAGGGCCAGCTCTACGACCTTTACCACACCCCCGAGGTAGGCCGCATGATAGCCCTGGAAGGCCGCCTGCCACAGTGCGAGGGCTGCACCATCAACTGCTACATGCAGCCCAGCTTCGCCGTCGAAATCAACAAATACTTCTGGCAGGCCCTGCCCAGTACCCTCAAGTACAACGTGCAGAAAGGCACCTGGAAGCGCATGCTCACAAGGTGAGGCGGTGAAGTTGTGAAGAGTGAAATTGTGTAGAAGGCGCCAAAGCTCATTTTAGGATGTAAATTCACACCTTCGCCTTTCACAATTTTACCGGTATGCCTGCTCTGATTCTGCCCGTTCGAGGCGTTCTACCCACGCTGGGTGCCAACTGCTTCGTGGCCGATAACGCCACCATCATCGGCGACGTGGTGCTGGGTGTCGACTGTACCGTGTGGTTCAACGCCGTTATTCGGGGCGACGTGAACAGTATCCGCATTGGGGCCAAAACCAACATTCAGGATGGGGCGGTGCTGCACTGTACCTACCAGAAGGCCGCTACCACAGTGGGCACCCGGGTCAGCATCGGCCACAAGGCCATTGTGCACGGTTGCACCATCGAGGACGATGTGCTCATCGGTATGGGCTCCATCATCATGGACCAGGCCGTGGTGGGCGCGGGCTGCATTATTGCCGCCGGGGCCGTGGTGCTCGAGAATACGCACTGCGAGCCGGGTTACCTGTACGCTGGGATTCCGGCCCGAAAGATAAAGCCCGTAACAGAGGAACAGCGCGCCAACATCAGCCGCACCGCCGACAACTACATGCTGTATGCCAGCTGGCTAAAGCCGGAATAATCCCAACCGTAAAAGAAAAAAGGCCCGGCTGCGCAGCAGTCGGGCCTTTTTTATGGCTGAAGCCGTGGTTATAAATTCAGGGCTTCATCAGTGGTTTCGCGCTCTTCGCTGGTCGTTACGCGCAGCTGCACCAGCTCCACGGCACGGCGGGAGCGTTTCATCACCCGGAACTCGTAGTTGTCGAGTACGGCCACGTCGCCGACTTCCGGAATGTTGCCGTAAATCACATTGAGCAAGCCACCTACCGTTTCGTAGTCTTCGCCTTCAGGCAAAGGGAAAGGTAGGTACTCGTTGGCGTCGGAAATGGAGGTGGAGGTGTTGACGCGGTAATCGGTTTCCGAAATCTTCTCTACCACGGGCACCTCGTTGTCGTACTCATCCTGGATTTCGCCTACCAGCTCTTCCATAATGTCCTCAATAGTGACAATGCCCGACACACCGCCAAACTCATCCGAGACGATGGCCATGTGCATGTGTTTGCGCTGGAACTGGCGCAGCAGCCGGTTGATTTTCTTGGTTTCGGGTACGAAATAGGCTGGTCGCATGATCTTGGACAGCACGATGGGCTCGTTGCGGCGGATAATCTGCAGCAAATCCTTCACGTAGAGCACGCCCACGATGTTGTCGATATTGTCCTCGAACACCGGAATGCGCGAATAGCCTTCGTTGTACACGATTTCCAAGACGGCATCCTGGGCCGTATTCACGTCGATGGCCGAGAGCTTGGTGCGGGGCACCATAATCTGCTTCACCATCCGGTCGTTGAACTCGAATACGTTTTCAATCAGCTCGTGCTCCGAATCCTGAATTTCGCCGCTCTGCTTGCTTTGGTCCAGCAGCATGCGCAACTCCTCCGACGTGTGCACTTCGGTGCCATGGGTGGCCGTGCCGCCAAAGAAGCCAGCTACGATGTTGGAAAGCCGGTCGAGCAGCCAGATGAGGGGGAAGGTGATAAAGGCAAACGCCCGCAGCGGAATGGCAATAGCCATCGACGTAGTTTCGGGCTTCTGAATGGCCAGCACCTTGGGTGCCTGCTCACCCAGTACAATGTGCAGGATGGTAATGAGGGTGAACGAGGTGGCCAGCGCAATCTGATGCACAGCCGCGTCGGAGAGGGTGATGCCGAGCTGATGGATAATGGCCAGCACTACTTCTGCCACCACACTTTCTCCGATCCAGCCCAAAGCCAGCGAAGCCAGGGTGATGCCGAGCTGAGTAGCCGATAAATAGAAGTTCAGATCGTGCAGCATGCTCTGCACCAGCTTGGCCAGGCGGTTACCACTCTGGGCCTTTATGTCGATCTGCGAGATGCGGACTTTAACGAAGGCAAACTCTGCTGCCACAAAAAAGCCGTTCAGCAATACCAGCAGAACGGTAAATAGGATGTTTAAGATCATAGATGCGGGGCACGGCTCGACCGGCCTGGCTCCCTTTATGCTACAAAAGTACGAGATTCTGTCCAAGCGGTTCCGGCTCAGTTGCAATCCGCCGGAAAACGCGGCTCGAAAATGCCCGGGCAGCCGCCCGCCGATGGCCCGTAAGCAGCCTTCGTAGCAAGATTGTGACACTTCCTGCCGTACTTTGTTTATTCCTCAACGTTGTCGTTGTTTTAACTCTGCCTCATGCTTTTTAGTAAAAAAATAGTGCTGTCGGTATGGCTGCTGCTCTTGCTGGTAGCCTCGGCCACCGCTCAGGTGCTCACGCCGGCCAAGCTCGCCACGGCCGTTAGTCAGCCCACAGCCAAAGTGGGGGAGGAGCTCGACATCATCGTCAATGCCCGCATCGATAATACCTGGCACCTCTACGCCACCGACTTCGACCCCGACCTGGGGCCTACGGTTTTCACCTTCAGTTTCGCCAAAAGCCCGGCCTACGCGCTGGTGGGCAAGCCCAAGTCGGTAGGTGCCCAAAAGCACTTCGACGAGGTGTTTAAGGGCGACGTGACCTACTTCGAGAAAACCGGCCAGATCCGGCAGCGCATCAAGGTATTGCAGCCCGGCCCGCTCACCATCAAGGCCGACGTGGAGTACCAGAGCTGCACCGACGTAGACGGCCGCTGCATTCCCGGCAATGAAACGCTGAGCTTCGGCCCCATTGAAGTAACGGGCACCGCCGCCCAGGCCGCGCCGGCCGCTGCCACACCCGCTACCGGTGCCGTAGCTCCGGCCGCCCCGGGCGCTATTAGTGCTACCGCCGCCACCACTGCTGCGCCCGATACCGCCACCGTTGCCGCTGTTACTCCCGTAGCTCCTAACACGACAGCTGCCACTGCTGGTGTCGTGGCCCCAGCTGCCTCGGAAGCTGCGGCTAGTAGCAGCATTCTGGCCGCAGCGCCTGCCAACGCGCCGGCTGGCACGGGCCTGAGCTTGTGGAAATACTTACTGTTGGCCTTCGGCGCGGGCTTGGTAGCCGTACTCATGCCCTGTGTGTACCCGATGCTGCCCATGACGGTGTCGTACTTCACCAACAACAGCCGCAGCCGGGGCGAGGCCATCAGCAAGGCGCTGGTCTACGGCTTGTCTATCATTAGCATCTATACCGGCGTAGGCGTGGTGCTCAGCCTGGTTTTCGGGGCCGACGCGGCCAACGTCATCAGCTCCCACTGGCTACCCAACCTGCTTTCCTTCGTCATCTTCCTGATTTTCGGCATGTCGTTTCTGGGCATGTTCGAAATCAATGCCCCCAGCAGCCTGGTCAATAAAGTAGATGCGCAGGCCGACAAGGGTGGCTGGTCGGGCCTGTTCTTCATGGCAGCCACGCTGGTACTCGTCTCGTTTTCCTGCACGGTGCCCATCGTGGGCTCGGTGGCTATTGCGGCGGCCAATGGCGAGCTGCTGCGCCCCACGCTCGGCATGCTGGCTTTTTCCACGGCCTTTGCCCTGCCCTTCGTGTTGTTTGCCTTGTTCCCGACCTGGCTGAAGTCGATGCCTCGCTCGGGCGGCTGGCTCAATACGCTGAAAGCCGTACTAGGCTTCGTGGAGCTGGCCATGGCCTTCAAGTTCCTAAGCTCCGCCGACCTTTCCTACCACTGGGGGCTGCTGCCGCGGCCGGTGTTCCTGGCCATCTGGGTTGTGCTGGCCGGCCTGCTGGGCATGTATCTGCTGGGCAAAATCCGGCTGCCCCACGACAACGAGAGTACCAAGGTGAGCGTGCCCCACCTGCTGCTGTCGGCCGTGGCTTTTTCGTTTATGGCCTACATGGTGCCCGGCCTGTTTGGCGCTCCGCTCAACGGCCTGTCGGCGCTGGCCCCGCCCGCTACCCGTCAGGACTTCGCTTGGTTGAACAGCTCCGCTGGCGCGGCTGAATCAACGGCCTCGGCTACTACGCTGTGCAGCACCCCGCGCTTTGCCGACGAGCTGGAGCTGCCACACAACCTTTCCGGCTACTTCACGCTGCAAGAGGCGCTAGCCTGCGCCCGTGAACAGAACAAGCCCGTTTTCGTTGATTTCACGGGGCACAACTGCGGCAACTGCCGCGTAATGGAAGCCGCAGTATGGAGCGACCCGCGCGTGCTCAAGCGCCTGCGGGAAGATTTCGTGCTCGTAGCCCTCTATGCCGACGATAAAACCGAGCTGCCGGCCAGCCAGTGGTACACCTCGCCGCGCGACAAGCGGGTGAAAAAGACCTTGGGTGAGCAGAATCTGGATTTCCAGATCAGCCGCTTCAACATGAACGCCCAGCCTTACTACCTGCTGCTCGACCCGGCCAGCACTATCGAGAAGCCCGTGCTGCTGGCTCCGGCGGTGGCTTACGAGTCGGATGTGGCCAAGTTCCTACAGTTTCTGGATGCAGGTCTGGCCCAGCACCGGCAGCAAAGTCAGCCGGTAGCCAAGCGGTAGGTTATTTGTTCTACAACGCTTGCAACTTATCGGCGACGTTGCGACTCTGCCTGTTGGTGGATTTGCAAGTGCTGAATCCTGACTTTAGCCGTTTGAATTGACCGGTAGCCTATAACTCACTTCGATTTATTCTAGCCAAGGCCCCAATAAAGCCACCATCTGGATTCTAAAGCCGGCCGCCCAACCAGAGAAGTCCAATTTTGCCGAAACCGGCTATTATGGGGCTTTTTCTGGCTGGGCTTTCGGCTTGTAGGTTTTTTTGGTTTCCTTTGCACCCGATTGGACGACGGATGCAGTGCCAGCGGACTGCTTTGCTAACAGCCTGCCTGTTAACACAGAAAAGGCTGCACCCACCCAGATGCAGCCTCTTGAATGAGGACGCACCCACCCAGATACGTCCCAGTTTTTCCCTCCTCACATTATCCAACAAATCAGCTGTAGAAGAAGGGTTCGAACCTCCACGGTGTAGTTAGCCGGCCGCCGGACCAGTTTCTCCCAAATCACCACCCCCGAGAGAGGGGGGCATGTCTGCCAGTTTCATCATCCTACAGAATAGGTCCAGCACCGTCTGTGTTGGATTGTAACAAATTTAGTATTTCAATTGATTAAATAAAATATTGGCAGACATATGGTGTAAAATTTACATACTTTTTACTATTGCTTGTAAAGCTTTGCGAAATACGCAATTAACCTGTTGAAAAATGGCCCGCAATTACGAACTTGACGACACCGACCGCAAAATCCTGGCTCTCCTAATCGAAGACGCCAAAATCCCCTACACCGAAATTGCCCGCAAGGTCCATGTATCCGGCGGCACCGTGCATGTACGCATGGCCCGGCTGGAGGAGTTGGGTATCGTGAAGGGAGCTACCTTGAAGATTGATTATCAGAAGCTAGGCTACGGCGTGAGTGCCTTTCTGGGTATTTATCTGCTCAAAAGCTCGGTGTATGCCAGTGTGGTAGAGCAGCTGCGCGAAATTCCGGAAGTGGTGAGCATCCATTTCACTACCGGCGCCTACGGCGTGTTTGCCCGGCTGGTGTGCCGCGACACGCAGCACCTGCGCGACGTGCTCCACGACCGGGTGCAGCTCATCGAAGGAATTGAGCGGACCGAGACGCTGATTTCACTGGAAGAAACGCTAAACCGCGCCATTCAGCTCCAGTAGCTTTTTCAGCAGTCAGGCCCTGGGGTCAGTTTCCGTAGCAGAATTGCGGTAGCTGACCCTTTTGTGGTTATGGCCTAGGTCTGCGCTACGCCATTACAATCCCAGTAGGCAGCTGGTGACTTGGCGGCTGCCAAGGATTTTGTTTCTGCACTTTTCCTGGAAACGGTAACCGGGAAATGTGAGTATAGCTACTGTATACCCCGGGCCTAAAGCAGTAGATTTAACGTCTGGTATAGCGGCACTTGGCTATAAGAGGGTTAGTGAGTATCTTTCCTTTGCTGATTTTTGTCTGGAAATCCATGAAAGCGCTTCTCTTTGCATTTTTAGCCGCTACGGCCCTCCTGCCCACCGCCCGTGCGCAGAGTCTGCCCGCGGTATACCTGAATGCCCGGGACGAAGAAACCGTGCCCGATAGTGCCACGCACTACCGCATCGTGGACCGAAAGAAAGGCGAAGGCGGCTACGCCATGCGCGACTACGCCCTGAACGGCACACTGCTACTGCGCGGTACCATCACCGGTATGGAACCCGCCGTACGCAATGGCCTTTTTACCTGGTACCACCCCAACGGCACCAAGGCCGGGCAGGTCCATTACCGCAACGACGAGGCCGATGGCGTGTACGTGTCGTGGTACGAGGATGGCAAAGTAAGCCAGCGGGGCGAATACGCCGACGGCATGAAGGTAGGCAAATGGCTGAGCGTGCACCGCAATGGCCAAAAGCGTTCCGAAGGCACCTACGTGGCCAGCCGCCCCCACGGCGAGTGGCGCTACTACTATGATACCGGCCAGTTGAGTGCCGTTGAGAAGCTGGAAAACGGGCGGAGCACCAACCTCAAATTCTTCAACCTCGATGGGGAGTTGTACGCCGGTGTGCCCCGGCGGCGGCAGTCGGCGGAGTTTCCCGGTGGGCAGGCCGCGCTGATGCAATATCTGGCCCGCAATACGATGTACTCCAAAGCTGCCCGCCGCAAGAATATCACCGGCAAAGTCTACGTATCCTACACCGTGGGCGAAGATGGCCGCGTAAGCCAGGTGCGGGTAGTGCGCGGCCTGGCCCCGGAAGTCGACATTGAGGCCCGGCGGGTGGTAGCGGCGCTGCCGGCCTTTCGGCCGGGCCGCGAATACAACGTGCCCACGGCTATGACCTACACGCTGCCCATCATGTTTGCGCCCAACTTCAAGCTGTTTGGTGGGGTGAAAGCTACCCAGTCGCCGCCTACCGAGGCGCGGGCCGGCAACCCCGACGACAGCTATTAGCTACAATTTTCAACTCACGGGGACCCGCACAGAAAAGCCCTGCTCTTCGGTTGAAGGGCAGGGCTTTTTCTTGTATTGCTTACCGCAGGGCAGCTTAGGCAGTTACCTGGGCGTCCAGTTTCTGGGCCAGTACGTGCTTAGGCACGGCACCTACCTGCTTGTCCACAATTTGGCCGTTCTTGAACACGAGCAGCGTCGGGATGCTGCGGATGCCAAACTTGGCTGAAGTCTGCGGGTTGGAGTCTACGTCAACTTTGCCAATCACGGCGCGGCCTTCATATTCACCGGCCAGCTCTTCAACTACCGGACCGACCATGCGGCACGGACCGCACCACTCGGCCCAGAAATCCACGAGCACGGGTTTATCGGAGTTGATGATTTGGTCGAAGTTAGCATCGGTAATTTCGATGGCTTTATGTCCCATGACAATAGGGGGTTTGTGGTGACAGTTAAAATGCTCCTTACGAAACTTGGGGCCGCAAGGTAGCAGATTGCGAGTTCAACAAGTCCCGCGCCGGAAAGTTTCATGCCGCCAGGTTGGCAGATGCTTTTCCGAAGCCACCCAAGCGTCCCCGCCGGACCAAGCCTGATCAGGCTGGTACCAGTAGGGCCGCCGGCTGGTTATTTATCGACCACGAAATTATAAGTACGGGCGTATTCCTGAGCCTTGTGGCGGAGCTTATAAAACACGTAAAGATTGAAGAAGTGCATGCCGCCCAGAATCAGAATGATGGTGCCAATCTTGATGCTGAGCGTCTCCACACTGGCCTGGTAGCTGCCAATAACCTCGGTGCTGCGCAGTGTGAGGGTAGCATAGCCGATGTTGATGAGGTAAAAGCCCGTGAGTAGAAGCTTATTCACGGAGTCAGCCAGCTGCTCGTTGCCGTGGAAAATGTCGACCAGAAACGTGCGGCCGTTGGTGAAAAGAGTGCGGGCTACCCACACCGTGAGCAGTACCGTGACGGGCAGATAAACGCCGTAAACCAGCAGGTGATAATTCATGGCAAAGAAAGATTTAGGTGAAAAATAAATGGTGAAAAAAAGCGCGGAGCCCGGCAAGGTCCCGCCAGAAGTCAGGGAAGCTGGGGCAGCAGGTCGGCTAGGGCTTGCTCGCAGGAGGGGAATATAAACCGGAACCCAGCCTGCAAAAGCCGCTGCGGCGCCACTTTGCGGCTTTTCAGGATCAGTTCGGTTTCGGTACGCAGCACAAAGGCCCCGATTTCGAGTAGCCACCGGGGCTGGGGCAAGTGCCACTTTGGCTGGTAATAACGGTCGAGCAATGCGTTAAACTCCTGATTTGGCAGAGGTTGGAGCGCGCAGAGGTTCACCGCGCCTTCCAGCCCGGGCGTATCTAGCAGAAACTCCACGGCCCGGCAGAAATCCTGGATGTGCAGCCAGCTTACCCACTGCTGCCCGCTGCCCTGCGGCGTGCCCAGCCCAAACTTGGCCAGCCGCGCCATTACAGGCAGTGCACCGCCATCGGCGCCCAGTACAATGGCCGTGCGCAAGGCCACGCGCCGGGTGCGGGGCGCGGCAGCCAGCCAGAACTCGGCTTCCCACCGCTGGGCCACCATTTCCGAAAAGTTGCGGCCGATGAGCCCGGCGACTTCCGTGTTGGCCGGCTGGCTGCCCTCGGTGTGCTGGTAAATTGTGCTTGTGGAAGAGTTGAGCCACACGGCCGGCGGGTTGCGGCAGGCCGCTACGGCCTCGCCCAGCACGCGGGTGCTGTCGGTCCGGCTACGGACAATGGCGGAGCGGTTGGCGGCCGTGTAGCGGCAGTCCACGGACTTGCCGGCCAGGTTAATCAGGGCGGTAGCACCTTCCAGCTCCGTGGCCCAGGCGCCCAGGGTGCGGCCATTCCAGCGCACTGCTCCCGATGCGGCCGCGCCCCGGGCCAGCACTACTACTTGGTAGCCCAACTGGGTAAAATACTGGGCCAGATGTCGACCCAAGAAGCCGTTGCCACCCGCGAGAATCAGTTTGGGCCGTTCCATAGTGCGTATTGAAAGAGGAAAGCGGTGATAATTAATTTTAAACTTTCAGTAACAAATGAAAGATTTAAGTAAAAAAATAAGCTCCGTCAGCCCGGCCGCATAAGTTTCATAAACGTGCTCAAAAACCAGTTTTCATCGGCCTTAATGAGGGTGGAAGCAGCCCGGTTGGCGAAGTCGGCAAAGTTCTGTACGCTGCCAATCATTTCGGTGAAGGCGGCCGTTTCCTCCGGGGTGGCTGTGGCGGAGGGCTCCACGTGGCTGATTTCGCCCAGCACCCGCAGAATAGGCTCCAACTCCCGCTTGCGGCGCTCTTTCAGAATGAGCGTAGCCACCTTGTGGATATCCTTCTCGGCCGAGAAAAACTCCCGCCGCTCGCCGGGCCGCAGCTCCTTGCGCACGATGCCCCAGTCCATAAGGGCGCGCACGTTCATGTTCACGTTACCCCGCGAAATCTGCAACTGCTCCATGATGTCTTCGGTACTGAGCGCACCCACCGAAACCAGCAGCAGCGCGTGTACCTGCGCCATGGTGCGGCTCACGCCCCAGGCCGAGCCCAAGGTGCCCCAGCCTTCAATAAATCTGCGTTTGGCTTCGTCGAGTTGCATGGCTCAAATGTATACGGATATTCTGTACTTTCAATAAAAAGTGAAAGTTATTTTTCTGTATTATAATAAACTCACAGAATCGTTGATTTTTCCATCTATTGTGGCTTTTCATCATCTTGATTTTGTCTAAAGCACCTGGTTGAGCTAACGTTGCCAGACTTGTGGCAATCCGTGGATAGAATCAATTTATTTTAAATATGTTATAATATATATTGAATAAATGCAGTGCAATTAGGGCGCTTTGAACAGCTCCAAACCGGGCTCAACAGTAGGAACCCTGAAAAAAGGTCCGCGTAAGATTGGGCCATGGACCCAAATTCTGCTTCTGCGCTTTCACCTGACCAAGCCCGGCCAACTGTCCTCGACGCGGGGCAGACCCGGGTAATTCCCGTCATTGAAGAACAGGCCGTCATTACCCGCGAGGTGGTGGAAAGCGGCCGGGTACGGCTGGCCAAAACCGTGCATGAGCGGGAAGAACTATTGGAAATTCCGCTGCAGCACGAAGAAGTGCTGGTAGAGCGAATTCCCGTCAATCAGTTTGTGGCCGATGGCGCCACGGCTCCCGGGCTGCGCTACGACGGCGACACAACCATTATTCCAGTGTTGCGAGAAGTGGTAGTGACGCGCCTGCTGGTAGTGGAGGAAATCAGGGTGACGAAGCGGGCAGTGAGCACCACGTTACGCCAGCCCATTACGCTGCGTCACGAAGAAATGCACGTAAGCCGGCCGGCGGCCGCAGGGGCTGCTTCCGAAGAATCAGCCCGAGCCACTCCCACGGAATAGTACTTAGTGCCCTTACTCATACTTACCCACCAACCCTAAACGACTTTTAACCATGAGCCAGACCGTAGTAGGAATTTTCGACAATGCCCAGGAAGCGCAGCAGGCCGCCCGTCAACTCGCTGCCGCTGGTTTCACCCAAGAAAACGTAGATATCTCATCAGGCGGTGCCAGCACTGCCGGTGGTAGCAATAGCAGCAATTACCAAAACACCAGCGGCACGACTACCGAAGCAGTAGGGGATGCCGCGGGCCGCACTGGCGACAGTGTTAGCAACTTCTTCAGCAACCTGTTTGGGGGCGATGATTCGGAGGATGCTCGGCGGTATTCGCACGTTGCCCACCAGGGCCACTCGGTTGTGACGGTGCATTGCCAGTCGGCGGAGCACGCCCGGCAAGCCGCCGAAATTCTCGATAGCGCCGGTGCCGTGGACGTGGACGAGCGGGCGGCCCAGACGGGCTACGCGGGAGCCAACAGCCTGCAAGCCGGAGCCGCCACGGGGCAAGCTGGCATGTCGGCCCAGGTGATTGAAGAAAATCTACAGGTAGGCAAGCGGGTTGAGCAAACGGGCGGGGCCCGCCTGCGGAGTCGCATTGTGGAACGGCCCGTGGAAGCCAGCGTACGGCTGCGCGAAGAGCACGTAAACGTGGAGCGCCACGCAGTGAACCGCCCGGCTACCGAGGCCGATTTCAACGCCTTTAAAGAAGGGGAAATCGAAATTACGGAAAGCGCTGAGCGGGCCGTAGTAGGCAAAGAAGCCCGGGTAGTAGAAGAAGTAACGCTGGGCAAGGAAGTAACCGAGCGGGAAGAAACTATCCGGGATACGGTGCGCAAAACCGAGGTTGACGTAGAGCGCCTGGACAACACGACCACCAACCAGCGCGGCATGACAGATGATGAGCGCCGGGCGTAACCAGGCCTGAGTGAGAACACAAAAAAGGGAGCCAAGTAATTGGCTCCCTTTTTTGTGATTGGTTTGAGCCAGTGCCGCCGAAAGTGCAGCCGGCTTATTTGGGGGGAGCTGCCCGCAGCTTGTCCAGCGCGTCGAGGTCGGCCTCGCCCTGCGCGGCTGGCACCCACTGCCAGGCCGGCAAACCCGCCGCGGGAGTCGTCAGCACTTTGAGGTAGTTGAGCCGGGTGGCATCCGGAACGAGCAGCTGGCAGGGGTTGGGCGTGGGCAGGCCCAGGCACAGGCGCATCATGCGGGCATGGTAGGGCCACTGGAGCTCCAGGTATTCATTGGGCCGGAGCTGCCCAACTTCCCGGCCCTCCAGAAACACGGCCACCGGCGCGGCCGAAGCGTCGGCCGGCCGGTAGAGGTACACGTAGGCCGTATCAGAATGAGCCGGGTGGGGGCGGAGCGGGTTAGGAAACGGCGCCGCCTGGCCCGTGCGCATATCAATGGCGTAGGGGGTGGGCTCCCCGCTATGGTTGGGGGCGTGCACGCGGGCCACGCCGGTTACCATAGCCCGCGCCTGGGCATCGGAGCGGGCCCGCATGTACTCCACATCCAGGGGCTTTTCGCCCACGAACGTGAAGAAATTCCCTTGGCGCATCAGGGGAAAATACTGCTTGTCGTACTGCACGTAGAGCTGCTGCCCGTCGGAAAAGCCCCAGGCGGTTTTGCTGACAGGCTGCTTTTTGCCCTCATTATCCATTGCCTCCGGCCGAAAGCGGGCCACGCCAAACCACAACAGGCGGCCGTTGCTGCCCCGCAGGCGTAGCGGCACCGTGTCGGGCCGTACGGCCAGGATGGTATCGGGGCGGTTGGCCAAAAACTGCTCGAAGCTGTAGTACACACCCCGGCGCGGGGCTTCCCGTAGAATAGCAGGCAAGGGTGTTTTTTTGCCGGCGGCAGTTACTGCCACGGGCACATCGGTGGCCAGCTGCGGCAGCGTGCGGGCCGGCGTCAGCTTGGGTTGGGCCCAGTCGGGCGCGGTTACCTGGCCCAGGCACTGTTGCAGCAGCAGGGCAATGTGCGTGGGGTGCTGCTTGGTGGTTTCCATGGCCCGCTTGGAAGTGTGGGCCGCCACGCTCTGCACAAAATGGTAGCCGTCGGGCAGGTGCTCGTACACGTCGGCGGCCAGGTCGGCGCTGGCTACTTCCGTCAGGCCGCCCAGTTGCTCACTGATGCGCAGCTGGCGCAGGCACAGCACCACGGCATGGTCGGTGGGACGGGCCGGCAGCTGCTGTTGCAGGAACGTAGTCAGCTCGGCTTCCAGGCCGTTGCGGAAAAGCACTGCCGCCGTTCGATTGTCGAGGCCGCGGTAAACCAAGCCGATGGTGGGCTTGCCGGGCCGGCCATCTACCACTGTTTCGACGTGCAGCGTGCGGTCCGGCAGTGCCAGCTGCGCGTGGCTTAGGTCGAGGTAGTAAATCTGGGCCTGGGCGCGGCCGGCCAGCAGGCTGCACAAAGCCAGGCACAACAGAGCTGGCCAGAAACGAACGAATGACAGCATCGGCTGATAAATCGGATAGGATAGAAGGAGTCGTAAAATACGTACTCAACTCACGCCAAAAGCGGCTTGCAGAATATTTTCCGCAAGCCGCTTTCAACAGTTGCCAAGCTATGCTAGGCTTAAATCAGCTGGCAGGCGTCAATTTCCATTTCGCGCATCTTGCGGATAAACTCCTTGGGCTCGATGCGGTAGCGGCGCGAATAGGTATCCACGGCCAGGTGTTCGTGGGGCTCGGCAAACTTGATTTCGAGCTTTTTGGAGCCCGCGCAGCCTTCCACGGCTTCCATAAACCGGTCCATGAAGGGCTCGGTGATGGTGCGCAGATCCAGCTGCACCCGCACGCCGTTGGCCAGCTTCTCGGCCACGTTGAAGAGCGGCTCCATGGTCATGATCTTGAACTCGAACTGGTCGGAGTCGCGGAAGCGCTGGGCGTATTTGCCTCGCACAAACATGGGCGGCACTTGCTCCTTGTCGTAGTTGCGCGGGTTAATCAGGGCCGAAAACTTGGAGTAGTCGTCGCGGAACAGCGCCAGGTTGATGCTCGACTCGTAGTCTTCGATGTTGAAGCTCACAAAAGGCTGGCCGGTTTTGGTGGTTTTGAACATAACGTTCGAAATCAGTCCGGCTACCGTGATGTCGCGGTTTTTGTAGGTCTCAATCTTGTCGAGCCCGCAGGTGCAGTACGAGTCGATTTCGAGCTTGAAGTCGTCGAGCGGGTGGCCCGAGAGGTAAAAGCCCACGATTTCCTTTTCCCGGCGCAGCTTCTCAGTAGGGCTCCAGGGCTCGATATCCTGAATCTTGGGCATGGGAATGGCCATTTCACCGCCCCCACCGCCGAAGAGGCTCTGCTGGGCCGATTCCTTGGCGGCCTGATGCTGCTGGCCCACCTTCATGGCCTTCTCGATGAGGTTCTGGTCGTTGCCGGGAGCCTCCAGGAACTGGCGGCGGTGGTAACGCTCAAACGAGTCGAAGGCGCCGGCCTGGGCCATGCTCTCGAAGGTTTTCTTGTTGACGGCTCGCAGGTTTACGCGGCGCGCAAAGTCGAAAATGTCCTGGTAGGGGCCGCCCTTTTCGCGCTCCTGCACGATTTCCTCCACCGCAGCCTCGCCCGAGCCCTTCATAGCGGCCATGCCGAAGCGAATCTGGCCCTGGGCATTCACGTTGAACTTCAGAATGGATTCGTTTACGTCGGGGCCCAATACGGCCACGCCCTGCTTGCGGGCCTCCTCGATAAAGAACGTCACCTTCTTGATGTCGCCCATGTTGTTGGTGAGCACGGCGGCCATGTACTCGGCAGGGTAGTGGGCCTTGAGGTAGCCAGTCTGGTAGGCTACCACCGAGTAGGCGGCGGAGTGGGAGCGGTTGAAGCCATAGGCCGCAAACTTCTCCATCACGTCGAACACCTCGTTGGCCTTTTTGGCCTTAATGCCGTGCAGCTTCTCGGCGCCTTCGCAGAATTTCTCCCGCTCCAGGGCCATCTTCTTCATGTCCTTCTTACCCATAGCCCGGCGCAAGAGGTCGGCGCCGCCGAGGGAGTAGCCGGCCAGGATCTGGGCCGTCTGCATGATCTGCTCCTGGTACACCATGATGCCCTGGGAGTAGTTCAGAATCGGCTCCAGCAGCTCGTGGGGGTAGTCTACCACTTCGCGGCCGTGCTTGCGGTTGATGAAGTTCGGGATGAACTGCATCGGGCCCGGCCGGTAGAGGGCGTTCATGGCAATCAGGTCCTCGATGTTGGTGGGCTTGAGGTCCTTGAGGTACATGCGCATGCCCTCGGATTCGAACTGGAAGGTGCCGATGGTGTCGCCACGCTGGTAGAGCTCGTAGGTTTTGGGGTCGTCAATCGGAATTTCGTCGATGTCGATTTTGACCCCGTGGTTTTTCTCAATCAGGTTGATGGCATCGACGATGATGGTCAGGGTTTTGAGGCCCAGAAAGTCCATCTTGAGCATCCCCGCGCTTTCGATGACCTTGCCGTCGAACTGGGTGATGAGCAGGTCCGAGTCCTTGGAGGTGGAGACGGGAATGTACTTCGTAATATCGTCGGGCGCGATGATGACGCCGGCGGCGTGGATGCCGGTATTGCGCACCGAGCCCTCGAGCTTTTCGGCCAGGCGCAGAATCTGCCCGCGAAGGTTGTCGGGGGCGTCGTCGCGGCGGATCATGTCGAGCTCCTGGTTTTCGGCAAAGGCTTTGGCCAGGGTCGTGCCTACCTGTTCGGGCACCATCTTCACCAGGTCGTTGGCAATGGGCAGGGGCAGCTCCATAGCGCGGGAAACGTCCTTAATCGACGATTTGGCGGCCATGGTACCGAAGGTGATAATCTGGGCCACCTGGGTTTTGCCGTACTTATCCACCACGTAGTCGATAACGCGCTGGCGGTTCACGTCGTCGAAGTCGATGTCGATATCGGGCATCGATACGCGCTCCGGGTTCAGGAAACGCTCGAACAGCAGCGAGTACTTAATCGGGTCGATGTTGGTGATGCCAATGCAGTAGGCCACCGCCGAGCCCGCCGCCGAGCCCCGCCCCGGCCCCACGGCTACGCCGATGTTGCGGCCGTGGTTGATGAAGTCCTGGGTGATGAGGAAGTAGCCGGCAAAGCCCATCGTTTCAATCACGCGCAGTTCGTAGTCGAGGCGCTCCTCAATTTCGGGCGTGCGCTCGGAGTAGCGGCGCTTGGGCCCTTCGAAGGCCCCTTTGAAGGTGAGGTGGCGCAAAAAGGCGTCGGCCGTGGGGTGCTCGGGCGGCAGGGGAAAGTTGGGGAGCAGAATGTCGCGCTGCAGCTTGGGCGGCGTGATTTTGTCCACGATTTCGTTGGTGTTGTCCACGCTTTCGGGCACGTCGCTGAACAGCGCGTTCATCTCGGCCTGGTTCTTAAAGTAGAACTGGTCGTTGGCAAAGCCGAAGCGGGCCCGGGGCTTGGGGCTCTGGGCTTCCTCATCGATGCGCTGGAGCTGGCGGCGGATGGTGGCATCCTGGCCGGAGAGGTGGCGCAGGTTGTCGAGGTGGTCGTAGTGAACCTTGTTGTCCTGCGAAATCAGGCGGAAATACTGGGTCTGGAAGTCGCCGACCGGGATGCTGTGCTCCTCACCGGTATTGACGCAGAGCAGGATGTCGTGGGGCGCAAAGTCCGTCTGCTCCACGTAGTGCGAGTCGTTGGTGCAGATGACTTTGACGTTATACTTCTTGGCCAGGCCCAACAGCACCTGGTTCACGTCTTCCTGGCTTTTGCCGGTGCCGTCGAAGTTCATCAGCCCGTGGCGCTGAATCTCGATGTAGTAGTCGTCCTCGAACACGTCGAGCCACCACTTGAGCAACTCCTCGGCCTTGGCTTCGCTCTGAAAAAGAATGGCCTGGGGAATTTCGGCGCCGATGCAGCAGCTGGTGGCAATCAGACCCTCGTGGTACTTGAGCAGCAGCTCCTTGTCGATACGCGGAAACTTGCTGTAGACGCCCTCAATAAAGCTCATCGAGCAGAGCTTGCTCAAGTTATGGTAGCCAGCCTGGTCTTTGGCCAGCAGCAGCTGGTGGTAGCGCTTGTCCCGCTCGCCTTTTTCCCGGCTAAAGGCCTTTTTGTGGCGGTCTTCCACCATGTAGAACTCACAGCCCACAATGGGCTTCACATTGTACTTGTTGGCCTCGGCCACGAAGTTGAAGGCCCCGAACATATTGCCATGGTCGGTGAGGGCTACGGCTGGCATGCCGTCGGCCTGAGCCTTTTTCATCAGGGCCGAAATGCTGGCCTGGCCATCGAGCAGAGAGTATTGGGTGTGGGAGTGCAGGTGCGAGAAGACGGGCATGGGCAAGGAGCAGCGCGCCATTAGGGGCACGAAGCGGGAAGTAAAGTTACCGCCGCTGAGCGGGAAAGGAAAGTTGGAAAAGCGCTGCTTTTTGCGTAATCAAAGTAGCCGCGGGGGCAATGGGTTGAGACTCTGGATGGCGACGAATAAGTAGCTGCTGGGGCCGCTGCGGCCGGCCTTGCCCCGCTACTGCGCACCATAAGCAGCACAGTACGTGTTTACTGTCTATATTTACTCTATTACCGCTATATTCTGACCTGCCATGGCACACCTGTTTACAATTAAACGCTACTATTATCTGCTGCTACTAATGCTGTTTAGTGGTTGTATCGACAGCTATGCGCCGGACGTCATCGAGCATCCGGAGAGCTTTCTGGTGGTGGACGGCTTCATCAACAGCCGCGGGGTAACGACTATTCGCCTCTCGCGCACGGTGAGCTTGCAGAACAACGGCACGATTCCGGTCGAAACCAAGGCCGTGCTCTACCTCGAGGACGAGGCCGGGCTGCGCTACCCGCTGGTCGAGGGCAAGGCCGGCACCTACCAGTCGGCGGCCCTGACGCTGAGCACGGCCAAAAAGGTGCGCCTGCGCATCAAAACAGCCGCGCAAAAGGACTACGCCTCCGACTATGCCACCGTGAAGGTGACGCCCGCCATTGATTCTGTATCGTGGCGGCTGCAGGATGGAGGCGTCCAGATTTTTGCCAACACCCACGACGAAACGGCGCAGTCGCGCTACTACCGCTACGAGTACGATGAAACCTGGGAGTTTACCTCCGCCTTCAATACGTACCTGGAGTACAATGCCAAGGAAAAGAAGGTGCAGCGCCGCTCCGATGATATTTACCACTGCTGGCGCACCGAAAACCCGACGGCTATCAAGCTGGGCAACTCGGTGAAGCTGGCCCGGGATATTATGTCGGAGTACCCCATCACGCTGTTGCCCTCGAACTCGGAGAAGCTAGGCACCCGCTACAGCATCATTGTGCGGCAGTATGCCTTGTCGGTAGAAGAATACGTGTACTGGGAGGCCCTGAGCAAGAATACCGAAAATATCGGGACGCTGTTTGATCCGCTGCCGACGCAGCTCACCGGCAACGTGCATAACCTGAACGACGCTTCCGAAACCGTAATTGGGTTTGTGGGGGCGCACTCGCTGGAGCAAAAACGCATCTTTATTCACTATACCCAGCTGCCCCTTACACGCTACATGACGGGCTACGAAGGTTGTGAGGCCGAAGTCGTGCCCGTTCCGGGTGAGCCCTGGTCAGATCCTCTGCAGTACTTCATCAACGGGGAGTTTATTCCGCTGGCCGAAGTGGGGGCGGGGAGCTATAAAATTGCCCCTAAATTCTGCGTTGATTGCCGCTTGCGCGGAACCACGGTGAAGCCCAGCTTCTGGCCCTAAGCAAGCGCGCAACCGGTGCTGTGCATCGCTGAACCCTGCCCACCGTATTTACTTCGCTACCGCTCAAACCCGTAATGAAATACCTGCTCAACTCTTTCTGTTACGCGTTTCTGGTAGTGCTGCTCAGTAGTTGTATCGACAGCTATGCGCCGGACGTCATCGAGCATCCGGAGAGCTTTCTGGTGGTGGACGGCTTCATCAACAGCCGCGGGGTGACGACCATTCGCCTCTCGCGCACGGTGAGCTTGCAGAACAACGGCACGATTCCGGTCGAAACCAAGGCCGTGCTCTACCTCGAGGACGAGGCCGGGCTGCGCTACCCGCTGGTCGAGGGCAAGGCCGGCACCTACCAGTCGGCGGCTCTGACGCTGAGCACGGCCAAAAAGGTGCGCCTGCGCATCAAAACCGCCGCGCAAAAAGACTACGCCTCCGACTATGCCACCGTGAAAGTGACGCCGCCCATCGACGCGGTGAACTGGCGCGTGCAGGACGGCGGTGTGCAGGTTTTCGTCAATGCCCACGACGATACCAAACAGTCGCGCTACTACCGCTGGGAGTACGAGGAAACCTGGGAGTTTACCTCCGCTTATCGGAGCTATCTGGAGTTCAAGGATGGCAAGATGCAGCCCCGGCGAGACGATATTTACCACTGCTGGAGCAGCGAAAACCCGACCGTTATCAAGCTGGGCAACACCGTGAAGCTGGCGCAGGATATCGTGTCGGATTTTCCGCTGCGGCTGTTGCCGTCCAACTCGGTGAAGCTGCGCTACCGCTACAGCATGCTGGTAAAGCAATATGTGCAGACCCCCGACGAGTATGCGTACTGGGAAGCTTTGCGCAAGAACACCGAAAGCATCGGGACGCTGTTTGATGCCTTGCCGACGCAGCTCACGGGCAATGTGCATAGCCTGAGCGACGCTTCGGAGGTCGTCATCGGCTTTGTGGGGGCGCACTCGATGACGCAAAAGCGGCTGTTTATCCATTACACAGAATTGCCCCGAGATTGGAAATATGAAACGGGCTACGAAAAATGCATGGTGCTGGATACCATTCCCAAGCCCGGTGAGCCGTCTTCGGTTAATGTGCTGTCCTATTTCCTCGATAACCTCTACGTTCCGGTAGATCAAGTGGTAGAAGCACCCCAGCTAACCTACGTAGCTTCCTCGGCCGACTGCATCGACTGCCGCAAGCGGGGAACCAATGTCAAGCCCGAATTCTGGCCATAAAAGCAGCGGCAACTACAAAGGAGCCAGAGCGGGGTAGCCAGATTGCACCGGCACTGCCGAAACCGCGGGAAATATTTTTTTGGGCTGGTAATCCAGTTGCCAAAACATGAAAAAGCGCCTTCAATGCTACTGAAGGTGCTTTTTGGCTTTACCGCCAAGGCGTTACCTATGGGCTCCTGAAGCTCGGCCGCTGCAATCTGGTTACCTTGCATAGCTCCACTGTAATTATTGTGAGCTGGCTGGCGTTAGGCAGCTGGCCCCTGAGCTTTATTGGGGCAGTTATTCTTTATTCCGGAAGCCAAGCGGTTTGCGGAGCTTGCATACTTATTCCGGCGCCACTTATTTAGCTGTTGTCTCAATTCACGGTCGAGCCCATCGACCCGTATGTGCCCATGAAGTATCTGGCTGCCCTTACCGACCCGGTCTACGACCAGACGGCCCCCGTTTCCCGCCTCGACGCGTTTTTTCTGGAGTATCTGCAGGATAAGCGGGATTTGCCTTTCGTGTACCTCACCCTACAGATATCGTTTACGCTGCTGCCGCTGGCCATTCTGCTGTTTGTGCCGGCTGTTACGGGCTGGGTGTGGTGGGCGGTGCTGGCCGTATACATGGGCCTGAGCAACGCCCGCTTCCGGGGCCCATACGGCCTGATGCAGCACTGCACCAGCCACCGGGTGTTCTTCAAGAAAAAGTACGGTTACCTCAACCACTATCTGCCCTGGGTAATTGGGCCGCTTTTCGGCCAAACCCCCGAAACCTACTTTACCCACCACTTGGGCATGCACCACCCGGAAAACAACCTGCCCGACGACGAGAGCAGCACCATGTTCTACCAGCGCGACTCGCTGCAAAGCTTTTTGCAATACCTCGGCGACTTTTTCGTGCAGGGCCTGCCCAAGCTGGCCCGCTACCTCACCCGGCGCAACAAGCTTACCCTGCGCCACCGCCTGGTGCGCGGCGAGTCCATTTATCTGGTTGTGACCCTGGCGCTGTGCTTCGTGAATCTGCCGGCTACAATAGCCGTTTTCATCTTTCCGGTGGTGATGGGCCGGGTAGTGATGATGCTGGGCAACTGGAGTCAACACGCCTTCATTGATGCCAACGCCCCCGACAACTGCTACAAAAACAGCGTTACCTGCATCAATACCAATTACAACCACAAGTGCTGGAACGATGGCTACCACATCAGCCACCACTTGCGGCCCGCCATGCACTGGACCGACCACCCGCACCATTTTCAGCAGAACGTGCAGCAGTATGCGCAGAATGATGCTATTGTATTCGACGGCATCCACTTCCTGCACATCTTCGCTTACCTCATGACCAAGCGCTACGACCTGCTGGCGAAAAACTTCGTGAACTTAGGAGAACGGTACGCCGATGACGCGGCTGTAATTGAGCTGCTCAAGAGCCGCACCCAGCGCATTGCCCGGCCCGTGTTGGTGGCCCAGGCCGCGTAGCGCAAACCATTTATTCTGACAAATGCGGCCTACCGCTCAAAGCCAAACGTACTCGCGTAGCGGTGTTGCCGGCCAGTAAGGGCGTCCCGGATGATTTCGGCGGCGAGCAGGCTGTAGGTAGTGCCGTTGCCACCGTAGCCCAGCGCAAACCAGACCTGGGGGAAATCGGGGTGCTGGCCGATGTAGGGCAGGCTGTCGTCGGTTTCGCCGTATACGCCGGCCCACACAAAGTCGCGGGTGAAAGCAATAGGCTGGTCGAACAACTCCTGAAACTGCTTTTCCAGCTTGTCGGCCTTGTTTTCGAGTAGGGCATTCTGAAATGTGGACTGCTTGATAACCTCGTCGCGGCCCCCAATCATGATGCGGCCGTCGGGGGTGCGCCGGGTATAGATGTAGGGGCGGGCCGTTTCCCAGAGTTGGGCGTCGCCGGTGGGCAGCGCATCGGCCTGGCCGGGGCGGCTGAGGACCACGTAGGTCGAGTGCAGATTTACGATGTCCCGAGGTACCAGGTCGGCGGCGGCAAACCCGGTGCAGACCACCACGTGCCCGGCCCGCACTTTGTGGCCGCCAGCCGTGTGCAGCGTCACACTTTTTCCACCTGAGTTCACCTCGTAGCGGAGTGCTTCGGTGCGCTCAAATACCCGCAGTCCGGCCAACTGGGCCTGTTGCAGCAGGGTGTGAGTCAGCTCATACGGATTGACTTCGGCTGTGTCGGCGGAGTAGAGCGCAGCAGGACTTTTGAGCTGAAAGCGTCGGAGCAGTTCGGCTTCCGGCAGAAACTCGTTACTAATGCCAATACCCCGGCGGGCATCGCCTTCTTCCTCCACCGCGGCTGCATCGGTCGGGCGGCTGGCCAGGTACAGGCTGTGGCAGTAGCGCAGGCCGCAGTCGGTGGGTAGCTCATGCTGGCAGAGGTGAGCCACGCCGTGCACACCGTAGAGGTTGGCCAGGTAAGCCTCATTGGCTCGTGCCACACCTACCTTTTTGCGCAAGTCTACCAGGTTTTCATCCAGCTCATACTGCAGCATGGCCGTGCTGGCCGACGTGCTGCCGGCCCCCACGTAGCGCTGCTCCAGCACCACGGCCCGCAGGCCGGCGCGCGTCAGGTAGTAGCCCAGCATAGCCCCGCTGATGCCCCCGCCTACGATTACGACATCACAAGTCACATCCTCGGTGAGTACCGGATAACGCACCAAACCCCGTTCGGTAATCCAGAACGGCTGCCCCGTCGTCAGAATCATATAATAGCTGGCAAACGATGATAAACGAACCCCGCCGCACCGGCGGCCGGGCAAAATCAGGTACGGCAAAGCTCCGCCCGCCGTTTTTGCCGTACCGCTCAAAACGAGAAAAGGCAGCCCGTTGGAGCTGCCTTTTCTGCTGAAAAACAAAAACTTACTTGCTGGTTTCGACCACCAGCACTTCTCCGATTTTTACCCCGCCATCGGCCTTTTTGTTCCAAGACTGAAGCTGGGCGGGCGTCACGCCGTATTGCCGGGAAATGCTGAACAGCGTTTCACCCTTCTGCACCGTGTGCCGCGTGGCGGCGCTGCTTGGAGCCGTAGTAGCAACCGGCGCAGCCGTAGCGGCCGGTGCTACTGGCTTGGCGGCCGTGCTCAGCGGTGCGACTTTGAAGGTAGCCGGGCTTTTGGCCGCCGGAGCCGGCTTGCTGGCCGCCAGAGCATTGCCGGCCGACGCGGGCCGGACCGCCGATTTGGCAGCAGGGGGCAGGGAAATAGTGCCCATCGGCTCGGGGGCGGGAGCGGCGGCTACGGGCGGCGCTGGTTTGGCTGTGCCCACGAAGCCTGAGGCGTGGAGTCGCTCGGCGGCGGCTTTGAGGTCGGGATTTTTGGCGGCGCGGGCATCGAAGCCTTTGAACTGCGGGCTGCGCATCAGCGTCTGCAGCTCAATCTGCCAGGGTTGCTGGCGCAGGCGCTGGGCCAGCACCTGCTGCTGCTCGCGGGGCAGGCTGGCCGTGTAGTGGCTCAGGCGCTGGTTCAGGGTGGGAATTTCCTGGAGCGCGGTTTCGATGAGCTGCACGGCGCGGGCGTCGCTGGGCTCGAAGTAGATTTGACGCAGCTGCCGGACGCTGGTTTGCACCAGGCCCGACATCACGCGCACGGAATCCTCGGAAAGGGCTGCCACGGGAGCCGGCTGCTGGGCCTGCGCGGCCACCGGCGCCGACAGCAAGCCGGTAAACAGAAATACTCGGAAGAAAGGACGCATTCGGATAATCAGAGAATTTGAAATCAAAAGCCGTTTAAAAATAGTGCCAACCGGCTATTTGGCGGGGTTAATAACCAGAACTTCGCCCAGCTTCACGTTGGAGTCGGCCTTGTTGTTCCACTCCATCACCTGCTTCACGCTCACGCCATACTTGCGCGCAATACCGTACAGCGACTCACCCGTCACCACTTTATGACTGACGGCCTCGGCACTGGCCGTGGCGGTAGCCGCGCCGGTTACCGGAGAAGCTGCAACAGTACCCACACTAGCCGCTGGGGCTGCTACACGCAGCACCTGGCCCAGGCGTAACGCCGGATTGGCTGGTAGATTGTTCCAGGTAATCAGGTCGGCGGGGCGCAGGGCGTATTTGCGGGCCACGGCATACAGGGTTTCCCCCTTTTGTACGGTGTGCTGGCCGTTGGCCGGAACGGGCTCTACGGTAGTGGCTGCTACTGGTGTGGCAGCGGGTTGAGTAGTCGGAATCGTTGGCGCTTTGGCTACCGCCGGAGCGGAAGTAGCAGTAGGTTTTGCCGGCGCGGCTGCCGTTGGTTTGGGAGCTACGGGTTCATCAGCAGGCTCGTCCTGGGGCTCATCGGCAATAGGGGAGGCGGCCGGCAATTGCTTTTTGGGCTGCTGGACGGCTACGGGCGCTTCTTTGGCGGCCGGTTTCAACGGCGCCGCTGGGGCCTTCGCCGTAGTCTGGGGCAGCTCGTTTAGGTTTTCCATGTGGTCGTCCGTCACGCTGTCGGCCTGGGTTACGGTGGCCGTGTTGGCCGGGGCCGACACGCTGTCGGCTTCCGCGGCATCTTCCAGAATCCGGCTGGCTGCGGCCGTAGTGCCGGTGTAGGGCTCGGCTTCGTCTTTCACCTTCTCCTTTTTCTTCGCCGGCTTGGCTGGGGCAGCTTGGGCTACTGCCGACTGCGGAGCCCGCTCGAAAGCGGCCAGCGCGGCGGTATTATCGGTTTTAGCGTACTCAATGGCTACTTCCTTGGGGCGGGTGTGTTGCAGCCACAGAATGCGGCCGGGCCGCAGCTCCTCGTTGCGGGGCATCCGGTTTTTGCTCCAGATAGACTTGGCCCGCACTCCGTATTTCTGCGACACGATGGCTACACTCTCGCCCGGCTGGGCTACGTGGTACTCCACAGCGGCCTTGTCCTTCTTTTTCTGCACGAAGTAGGGCTGGCCCACCACAATGTTGTCGAAGGCAAATAGGTCGTTGTACTGCATAAACCGGCGCATCTTCATGCCGGCGCGCTGGGCCAGGGTTTCCTTGTTGTCGCCGGGCAGGGCAATGATGGCGCGCAGCCCGTTTACCTGCACAAACTCGGCATTCTGCGGGTCGGGCTCGGGCTCATGCAGCAGCTGGGCCAGGGCCGTGGTTTTCTGCTGGGCCGCCATAGCCGTCAGCTGCAGCGGGTCGGTGATGGGCACCAGAATGGTGTAGGCCTTGTCCTGGGGCACGGCGGCGTTGTTGAGCAGCCACCGGTTGTGCTTAGCCAACTCGTCGGGGTTGGTTTGCAGGGAGGTAGCCATAGCCGCCAGCTGCTGACCGGCCATGGCGGGAAACTCCTGGAGCAGCATCGGCGGCTTGGGATTTTGGCCGCAGGCGGGCTCAAAAGCCACTTTGTGGGCCAGGAAGGTCAGAATATACGCGTGGGTCTGCTCGGAAATTTCCATTTCCGTGGCGTTAGCGTCGGTGGGCAGCGCGTAGGGCTTGGCCCCGGTTAGGCCCAGGTTGTAGCTCAGCAGCGTGTTTACCCAGTTGTGAAACGTGTTGTTGTTGCGCAGAAAATACTTAGCCGCCGCCCGCGACGAAGCCACGATGTGCTTCCGCTCGTCTACCACGTCGTTCACCAGCACGCCCAGCTCCGTGGCCGATTCGCGCTTGAACTGCCAGTAGCCCACCGCGTCATGGATAGACTGGGCCTCACCCTGCAGGCCGCTTTCCTGGAGCACGAGGTAGCGAAACTCCTGCGGCACGCCTTCGGTCTGAAAAACCCGGTCAATTATCGGGAAATAGGCATCGGCCAAGTTTACGCGGGCCTGAAACGAGGGCTGGTAGCGCCGGATGGCATCCACTTTCTGCTGAATAGCCATGCGGCCGCCGTCGGTGAGGCGCAGGTGCAAACCAGCAAAATACAGGTCGGCGGGAACCGGTACGCTTTGGGCCACGGCCAGCAGGGGCAGCACGCAAAGCAGGGTCAGTAGGAGTCTTTTCATAAAAGGCAATGCGGGAGCTCTGGCTTCAATCCTAATGCGCGCCAGAATTCACCGTATACAAAGTAGGCGAAAAAACCCTGGATGAGGCAGCAAAAGCCCTGAAATTGCTCAATTTTAGGGACAAAGCCCGTAGAATTAACGGCCGAAAATGCCCCGCCCTAGCAACCATTGGCCCTTAAAAGCCAAACGGGGCACCGACTCCCGAAAGAACCAGTGCCCCGCTTATAACAGAATTGCTTTCCGGAATTTCTGGCTTGGCTAACCGCCAAAACCACCCGGGCCACCCCCGCCGCCCGGTGGCCGGCCGCCGGGTGCGCCGCCGGGAGGGCCGAACTGGCGGTTTCCGTCGCGGGGCGCATCGGCCGGAGCACCGCCGCCGCCGAAGTTGCGCAGGTTGTAGGTAAACATCAGCATGAAGTAGCGCTGCAGAATGTTGGTGCGCACGTCTTCGGTGTAGGCGTCGGTGATGTTGCGCTGAATGCTGTTGTTCTGACCCAGCAAGTCGAAGGCAAATACCTTGATTTCACCCTGCTGCTTAGCAAACACCTTCTTGCCCAGGCTGGCGTTCCAGAGCACGAAGTTCTGGTTGTAGCCCGCCGTCAGGCCCCGGAAGGCCACGTGGTTCACATCCGACTGAAACGTGACGCCCTTCACCAGAATCCAGTTCAGGCGCAACGAGGTGTTCTGGCGGAAATACTGGCTGTTGCTCTGGCTCTGCACCGTGTTACGGGCGTAAGTCTGCGAAGAGTTAGAGGAGAGCGTGAAGTCCAGTTCGGGGCTGATGTTGCTGCTCAGCACCGCGCCCAGCCCGAAATTGGGGGCCCGGTTGTAGTTGAGCAAGCCGTTGACGAAGCCCGGCGTCTGACTGAAGGTAGCCGAGGCGTTCAGGTTCAGGTTCGACTTCAGTGTCTTCAGCGGCAGCGTGTAGTTGCCAAACGTGCGCAGCGAATATTGCTTGTTCAGGTTGATGGGCCGGATAATGGTACCACCCGCCGGCACGATAACGCCGCCGATTTCGGTTGGCTCGCGCACCACCGTGGTGCTATTGGCAATGGAATTATCGGTGTAGGAGCCACCCACCAGCGCGAAGAAGGAGCGCGAGGTTTCGGGCTGCGACGAGGAGTAGCGCAGAAACAGGTTGTGAGTGTATTCCTGGGCCAGGTCGGGGTTGCCGGTCCGGATCTGGAGCTGGTTGGAGTTGTTCACCACTTCCTGGAGCTGACTGATGCTTGGGTTCTGGGTGCGGGTCTGGTAGTTGAGGCGCAGATTCTGCTGACGCGAAAATTTGTACTGCACCGTGGCGTTGGGCAGCACGCTCCAGAAGGGCCGGTCGGTGGTGGCAGTGCGCGGAAATTCTTGCTCGTTGTGCAGCTGCGCGTGTTGCAGCGAGGTGCCCACGGCCCACTCCAGCTTCTCAAACTGGTAGCGGTAAGTCAGGCCGCCGGAGTTGGTGGTATAGCGGCTCGTAAACACGTTGCTCAGGTCCTCGTTCAGCTCCCGCTGCTCGCCGGGCAGCAGGTTAAAGGTCTTCTTATCCGAGTCGTTGGGCGCGTAGTTGATGGTGTAGTTCAGCTGCAGCTGGCTTTTCAAACTCAGCGGCTCGGTGTAGTTGGCCGAGCCATTCCAGGTCCACCCGATCTGGTCGAGGCGGGAATACTGGCTGGTCTGGCTGAGCGTAAACTCGGGCCGCGAAGTGTAGTCGTAGTTGTCAGAATACAGGTAGTTATCCGCGTCCCGGTCGTTGTAGGTCGTGTTCAGACCCAGGGAGAACGTGCGGCCGCGCTTCAGAAAGCGGTGGCGGTACAGAATCTGGTTGGTGAGCGTAATACCATTTTGGGCCGAGTTGTAGCGGCTCAGGTTGGCGCTCTGGGTACTGTCGCCGAAGTCGGAAAAAGCGCCCAGGTAGGTGCGCCCGTCCAAGTTGCTCTTGCTCGTGTTGCGCTGCATTGTGAAGCGCGGCTGCCAGAGAATGGAGTTCAGCGAGTCGAACTTGTGCTCCAGGCGCAGGTTGAAGCGGTTGTTGATATTGCGCGCCGAGCCGTCCGACACCTCGTCGTAGCCAAGGGTGCGGCCCCGGGTCAGCACGTTGTAGAGGCGGTTGGTGGTGCTGTTCGAGGCGTTGTCGCTCAGGTTGAAGAAGTAGCTGGCCTGCGCCTCGGTTTTCTTGCCAAAGGTGTTGGAGTAGTTCAGGCCCAGCGCGTGGGTCGTGGAAATGCCGCTGGCCTGGTTTACCAGGAAGTTGCCGGCATTGCCACCGCCGCCCTGCTGGCCGCCGCGGTTGCCGCCCCCGCCGCGGTTGCCGCCCTGGCCACCCCGGGCTCCACCGCCGCCCTGGGCCGAGGTACCGATAACGCCCAGCAAATCGTCGGTGCCGAAGTTCTGCTCGTTCACGTTGTTGGACTGCGCCACGATGGAAAAGCGCCGGGCACCTTTAAACGAGTTGATGTTACCACTGACCCGGTATTTGTCCCGGTCCTGGTCAGGACCGTAGCCGGCCACGATGCGCCCAAACTGCCCGTTGCGGAAGCTGGGCTTGGTCACGATGTTGATGGTTTTTTCGGTGTTGCCGTCGTTGAAGCCCGTGAAGGCCGACTGGTCGCTGCGCCGGTCATACACCTGAATCTTGTCGATGGCCTCGGCTGGCAGGTTTTTGAGCACCGCGTCGGGGTCCGAGCCGAAAAACTCCTTGCCATCCACCAGCACCCGCTGCACCTGCTCGCCCTGAGCCTGCACTTTGCCATCCGTTACCACCACGCCGGGCATTTTGGTAATCAGATCCTGGGCGTTGGCGTCGGGGTTGGTTTTAAAAGCCCGCGAGTCATACTGCGTCGTGTCGCCTTTCTGCACCGAGGAGGCCGCCTGGCCCACCACTTCCACACCTTTCAACTTCACCTGGTCGGTGGCCAGCGTCAACGAGCCCAGCGCCACCGGAGCGGCAGCTACTTCCACCGGCCGGCGCAGCGTCTGGTAGCCCAGAAACGACACCGTCAGCACGTAGCGGCCGGGCGCCGTTGGTATCTCGAAGCGGCCGTTGGGGTCTACGGCGGTGCCAGTCTTCACCGAGTCGGGCAGGCGAATAAGCAGCACGTTGGCCCCAATCAGCGGCGACTGGTCGGTGATATCAACTACTCGCCCCGATACGGGGTATGTTTGCGCGAATACGGGAGCTGTAAGCAGCCAAAACAACAGAAATACAATACCTTTTCTCATCATACTATTGAGCCTGAAGCTCAATAGACGGGGCTTTGAGCTAAATGTTTAATCGGGTCGGTTAAAAAATTATCGATTGTGTAAACCGAAACTGAGTTTCGATCAGACCCTTAATCAAGCAAATAGTTGCTGCCAGCGGCTAAAATTACCGTTTGCGAACCATCAGCAGCCCGTCGCGCAGGGGCAGAAATACATTCTCCACCCGCTCATCCTGTTGCACAAAATCGTTGAAGGCCCGCACGGCGTGAGCGTCTTTGTCGGCGGGTTTCAGATGGTACGAGGGTAATGCCTTGCCGCTCCACAACACGTTGTCAATCAGAATAAAACCACCAGGGCGCACCTGGGGCAGCACCAGCTCGTAGTAGCGGGCGTTGTTTATCTTATCGGCGTCGATGAACACTAAGTCCCAGGTTTCGGTGAGGGTGCCGAGCACGGCCGCCGCGTCGCCGATGTGCATATGGATGCGCCCGGTGAGGCCGGCTTCGGCCACGTAGCGCTGCACGCGGGCCTCCAGCTCGGGGTTTTGCTCCACGGTGTGCAGCTCGCCATCGGGCGTGAGGCCTTCGGCCAGGCACAGCGCCGAATAGCCCGTAAAAGTGCCCAGTTCCAGCACGCGCCGGGGCCGCACCATATGGCTGAGCATACTCAGTACCCGGCCCTGCAAATGCCCCGAGAGCATGCGTGGGGCCAGTACCTGCACGTGGGTTTCGCGGTTGAGGCGGCGCAGCAGCTCGGGTTCGGGCGTGGTGTGGTATTCGGCGTAGGCCTGGAGGTCGTCGGAATGCACGGCAGCAGATGGAAATGAATAACTAAAAGGTAGTGGTGGGCAGTGCGCACTGGCGGCGCAGCGTGCCGGCGGCTACCAGCACACCTACCAGGCCAGCACTCATGCCCGTTACCAGCACCGAGTTGGCATCGAGGGGCCAGATGAGCGCCGAATACACCATAAACGGGCCCCAAAGCAGGATCAGGACGGCGGCAGTAGCTAGCCAGAACGTGAACCGGGTGCGGGTGGGCGGCGGGGCCGGAGTAGGCCGGGCAGGCAGGGCCAGCACAAACCAACCGATGCTGCCCAAGCCCACAAACGTACTCACATATTGCAAAAACGTGTAGAGCGGCCAGCCCAGCTGAAAGCCCGGTAAAGGCTGCTGCAATAAGGGCCAACTCATGACCACCAAACCGTCGTTGTGAGTAAACCAGTCCCAAACAATATGGGACGCGCAGCCCAGCAGCGCGCCCAGCAGCACTGGCCCCGAAAACAGCCGCCGCACTGGCCAGGTAGTCCCCACTAGTGGCAGCAGCCGGGCCCGCAGCACGGCGGGCAGGCACTGGGTCAGGGGCAGCTTCACCAGCTTGTGAAACAGCCAGGCAAAGGCCATAATCAGCGGCAGATCCAGCCAGAAGATACCGGCCAGCGTGTGTCCGTAGATGCCATCGGGCCGCAGCCGCAGAAAATACTCAAAATCGGGCGCCATTGCCCCCAGCACCAGCCCCGTAGCCGAAAGCTGACGGTGTAGGGGCCGCAGCAGGGGTAAAACCAAGGCCGGATGGGCGGGCGTGAAAGGCATGCCGCTAACTGTTCGGGCGAGAGAAGGCAGAAAATGGGACCAAAGCGCAAAGAACGACAAATCGAGCGGGAGCAGTATACTCAGCTGCGCAACGGCCGGAGTGTAAACAGCCAGATAAAGAAGCCCGACCGGCCCCGCACATACTGCGCTGCCTGCACCTGGTACAGCCCTTCGTAGCGGTACACGCTTAACCCATCTTCGGCTACCACTTTATGCAGTACCCGCACTGGTAATTGGGTTTCCAGACTTTTGTGGAAAGCCCGATTACGGTCGGTCAGCTCCTGGTCGGCCGCCTGCCGGCCGGTTTTGGGGTCCCGGCCACCGTGCCCGGCATACAGAATCGTGTCCTCAGCAAATACGTCGTCTTCATACTGCCCCGCCAGCACGATGGAGTCGACACCCTCGGCCGCGGTACCGCTGACACCCGCCCGCACCGGCCGGTGCACCCGGGCCGCACTCATTTCCAGCCGTGAAGCAAAGGTGTCGCCGGGCCGGTAGGTGCCTATGTGGCCAAATACGCGCATGACTAAAATTGTGAAGTTGTGAGATGGTGAAGTTGTGAGTTGTTGTTCAAGCTGCGCAGTTCACACTGTCAGAACTTAAAATTCACTACTTCACTATCTCACCATTTTCACTTATTCCGGCAGGTACTGCAGTACGCTCAGGTTGTCTTCGCGCAGCACGTCGTTGGCCAGGTCGCGCAGCTCTTCGGCCGTAATCTGGCGGATCTGGGCAAAAACCTCGTTGATGGATTCTACCCGGCCCAGGTCCAAGGTGCTTTTGCCCAGCAACTGCATCATGCCGCTGTTGCTTTCCTCCGACATGGCCAGCTGGCCCATCAGCTGCTCTTTCACGACGTGCAACTGGGTGGTCGTCAGGGTTTTCTCACGCAGTAGCTTCAGCTCCTTATTAACCAGTGAGATGGTGCGGGCCACCTGCTTTTTCTCGGTGCCGAAGTAAATGCCGAACAACCCCGTGTCGGTGTAGGGGCTGTAGGTCGAGTCGATGGTGTACACCAGGCCGTATTTTTCACGCACGGCCAGGTTCAGACGCGAGTTCATGCCGGGGCCGCCGAGCAGGTTGTTCAGCATAAAAAACGGAATGCGCCGCGCGTCGCCGATGGCGTAGGCGGGGCCGCCGATGATGCAGTGAGCCTGATTGATGGGCTTGCGCTCCAGCTGCTCCACGCGCTGAAAGGCCGTGAAAGGGGTGCGGGGCCGTGGGCCCAGCCGGGCCGGCAGCGGGGCCAGGTACTTATCGGCCAGGCGCTTTACTTCCTTGAACGGCAGGTTGCTCACCGAGCTGAACGCCAGCCGGTCGGTGCGCACGTTGTCGGCCAGAAACTGCCGGAAGTCCTCCTGCTGAAAGCCCGATACACTCTCGCGGGTGCCCAGAATGTTGTGGCCCAGGGAATGGTTGGGGAAGATGACGCCGTCGAAATCGTCCACGATGGCGTCTTCGGGCGCATCCTGGTACATGCTCATTTCCTCCAGAATCACGCCGCGCTCCTTCTCGATTTCCTTTTCCGGGAATACCGAGTGAAACGTCAGATCAGTGAGCAGCTCAAAGGCCCGCTCGAAGTGGGTGCTGAGCAACGAGGCGTAAAAGCAGATTTTCTCCTTGGTGGTATAAGCATTCAGCTCGCCGCCCACGGTTTCGAGGCGGTTCAGAATATGAAAGCTCTTGCGCTTTTCGGTGCCTTTGAACGCCATATGCTCCCAGAAGTGGGCCAGGCCCAGCTGGTGCAGCTTTTCGTCGCGGGAGCCAATATCCAGTAGGAAACCGCAGTGGGCTATTTTGGTGTGCAGTACTTGTTTATGCAGAACCCGAATGCCGTTGGGCAGCTCGTAGAGGTCGTAATCGGACATTAGTTGGGGTCTTGGAGACGATAACGCGTAAGAACGCCGATTTCAGCGTGCCTTAAAAGATACTAACCAGCTACTCCACCCGCTGGTTTCATCCAGCGGCAAAGGTAGGCAGGGTAATGTGCTCAGGTGCTAATGTGTTGAAATGTGCTGAATGCGGGAAATGTGTCATTGCGAGGAGCGCGAAGCAATCCGTCCTCTGCGCAGTACGACACGACCTTTTACCACAAAGTCCTTGTCCGTTGTAACGATTAAGGCTTGTCACTAAAGGACGCTGAGTACATTTCAGAGGATGGATTGCTTCGCGCTGCTCGCAATGACACATTTCCCGCATTCAGCACATTAAACCATTTCCGCTTCGGCCAGGGCGCTGAGCAACTGACTGGTTTCGATGCCGTGGGCGCAGTGGAAGTGGTTCAGGGGGCATTTGCGGTAGCCGTGCAGGCCGCAGGGCCGACAGGCCAGCTCCTCGGGCAGCTCCACCACTCTCGAAAACGGACTCAGCGGCCCAAACCCGAAAAACGGTACCGTAGAGCAATACACCGCACAAGTGGGGGCGCCCTGCGACGAGCACAGGTGCATCGGGGCCGAGTCGTTGACGTAGTTCAGCACCGCGCCCCGCATCAGCGCGGCCGAGGCCAGGAGCGAGAGTTTGCCCGCCAGATTCACCACACCGGGTCGGCCGCTGGCTTGGAGCAGCGTTTCGCACTCGGCCACGTCGGGCGGGCCGCCCAGTAGGTAAATGGTGTATTTCGGGGGTAAAGCCCGCAACAGCTTTAGCCACTGTTCCCGCGGAAACTGCTTGGTAAACCACACCGACGTGGGCGCGATGCACAGGTAGGGGCCCACGGCCGCATACTGGGCCGCCGCCGCCTCATCAGCGGCAGAGGGGTAGAGGCGGGGCGGCGTAAGTGGCCCATCGTAGGCCGGGTCGAGCAGGTGCAGGTTGCGCGACACCTCGTGCACGCCCGGCCCGATAACGTGGGGAATGGCCCGGGTGAAGCGAAACGAAAACGGATTTTTATCGAAGCCCACCCGCTCTGGCGCGCCCGAAAAAGCCGTCAGGAAGCCTGTGGAGGCAAAGCGCTGCAGCGTTACCACGCGGCGGTAGTCGGCCTGGCGGATGCGCTGCAGCAGCTGCCACAGGCCCCGGTACTTGTCCTGCTTCTTGTCCCAGATCAGCACCTGCCGCACGTGCGGATGGTTTTGGATCAAACCCTCGTTGCCCTTGCGCACCAGAAAATCGACGGGCGTATCGGGCTCGGTTTGGTGCAGGTGTTCCAGCAAGGCCGTAGCCAGAATGACGTCGCCGATAAAGGCGGTTTGAATCAGCAGAACGGCGCGGCGGGCAACAGGATTGGGCATAGGCGGTTAGCAGTTTGCAAAGATACCGCGCCCCGGCTCAGGTTCAAGCCTGCAATAGAACGTCATGTCGAGCATTCTGCGCTTTAAGCAGAGAGCAGACATTTCGCGTGCAATGGTAACTGATTAGCCTAGCAACGTCAGCACGCGAGATTCCTCGACTTCGTTCGGAATGACGTTCCTTCGGCTCCCACAGATTCCGAAACTGCTTTAACTTGCAGCCTGCCCGCTGCCGGCGGGTCTTTCCTCGCCCAACAACCTTTCTCCTATGCGTTACGGTCCCATCGATCCGCAGCTGTTTATTCAGAATCGGCGCAATTTCGTCCAGCAGCTGCCCCCGGCTTCGCTGGCCATCTTCCACTCCAACGACACCATGCCCACCAACGCGGACGGCCACATGGCCTTCCGTCAGAACAACGATTTGTTCTACCTCTCGGGCGTCGACCAAGAGGAAAGCATCCTCGTCATTTGTCCCGATGCTAAGCTACCTCAGTACCGCGAAATCCTGTTCCTGAAGGAAACCAGTGACCATATTCTGGTTTGGGAAGGCTACAAGCTCACTAAAGACCAGGCCCGCGCCCAGTCGGGCGTGCCCACCATTATGTGGCTCGAGTCGTTCGAGTCGGTGCTGCCCGCGCTGATGAACGAGGCCGAAAACGTGTACCTCAACTCCAACGAGCATATCCGGGCCGTGGTGGAGGTTGAAACCCGCGACGCCCGCATGGGCAAAAAGCTGCGTGAAGACTACCCGCTGCACCAGTACCGCCGCGTGGCCCCCATTATGCACCAGCTGCGCGCCATTAAGAGCGAGGAGGAAATCCGGCTGATGCGCGAGGCGGCTAATATCACCGAAAAAGCCTTCCGTCGCCTGCTGGGCTTTATCCGGCCCGGCGTGTGGGAGTACGAGATTGAGGCTGAAATCCTGCACGAGTTCGTGCGCAACCGCAGCCGCGGCCCGGCCTACGGCAGCATCATTGCCTCGGGTGCCAATGCCTGCATTCTGCACTACGTCTCGAACGACCTAGAATGCAAAGACGGCGACGTGCTGCTGATGGACTTCGGCGCCGAATTCGCTAACTACGCCGCCGACCTGTCGCGCTCGGTGCCCGTGAACGGCACGTTCACCAAGCGCCAGCGCGACGTGTACGAGGCCGTGCTGCGCGTCATGAAGCACGCCACTTCCCGCCTCGTAGCCGGCAACAACATTGAGGACTACCACGCCGAAGTGGGCCGCACGATGGAGCAGGAACTCATCAAGCTCGATTTGCTCAATGCCAGCGACGTGAAGAACCAAGACCCCGCCGCGCCGCTCTACAAAAAATACTTCATGCACGGCACCTCGCACTACCTGGGCCTCGACGTGCACGATGTGGGCTTCAAGTATCGCACCTTCGAGCCGGGTATGGTCTATACCTGCGAGCCGGGCATCTATATTCGGGAGGAAGGCCTCGGCATCCGCCTCGAAAACGACATTCTCATCACCAAAACCGGCAACGACGACCTGATGAAGAACATTCCGCTGGAAGCCGCCGACATCGAGCGGCTGATGCGCGAAAACCGGAAGTAGAAAGCGGGGCGTTCCTGCCCTCATACAAGAAGAGCCGCTCAGCTACTGGGCGGCTCTTTTTCGTGGCTAGTCACCCCGGTAAAGTATTATTTGCTGAGTTTTTTACAAAAAAATATCCGGGCGCGACTTCCTGAAAAGCAGGCAGAAAGCCAGGCTGGATTCTATTGTAGAGCCGCAATGGTTACCTCGGCAGCAACCTTCTGCCTTATATAAGGTATAGGCTGGTAGCTATGTTTGGGCATAGCCGTCTTCGGTATGTCCATATTCGGGCTGATTTTCCATCCAAATTCGTTCGTATGAAACGTTCTCTAACCTCCTTTCTAGCCCTGGGACTGACGCTGCTGGCGGCAGCCCCGCGCGGGCACGCGCAAACGGCCGACCGCAAAACGGCCGTGAGCCTGTACGGTAGCATGTACCAGTACAAAGGCAGCCTCGGCTCCGACTTCTTCAAGGGTGGCAACAACCACTTCGGCCCCGGCATCAGCATCAACCGCTACCTTACCCCCGGCCTCGATTTGGGCCTGCAGGGAGCGTATGTGGAGCTGAAGGACAGCCAAAGCCCAGCAACGTTTTTCAACACCAACGTGGTGAACGTGAACCTGGCTCTGAAGCTGAAGCTTAACAACGGCTGGGCGTTGAAGGAAGACGCTGTGGTGCAACCCTACCTGCTGCTGGCGCCCGGTATTGCCTATACCAGCCGCGAAGGACTGGTGCGCGGTGCGCGAATTGACGAGGACAAGACGTATTTCGACGCCTTTGGCGCGGCCGGCATCAACTTCCGCATCAGCGACGCGGTGGGCCTGTTCGTGCAAACCGGGCAGCACATTCCGCTGAACGCTAATATCGACGGCGAGCCAAACCGCGACGACGACAAGATTGACGACCGTTACCTGCAGCACACCGTGGGCCTCACCATTGCTTTTGGTAAAGCCAAGGACGCCGACGGCGACGGTGTGCCCGACCGCAAAGACAAATGCCCCGACACGCCCACCGGCGTAGCCGTGGATGAGAACGGCTGCCCCCTCGACGGTGACGGCGACGGTGTGCCGGATTACCAGGACAAATGCCCCACCGAAAAAGGCCTAGCGAACCTCGAAGGCTGCCCCGACCGTGACAACGACGGGGTGCGTGACTCGGAAGATGCCTGCCCCGACGTAGCTGGTAAGCCCGCTCTGCGCGGCTGCCCCGATGCCGACAACGACGGCGTGCGCGACCAGGACGACAAGTGCCCCGACACGCCCGCTGGCACCCAGGTAGACGCCAACGGCTGCCCGCTGGTGCTCGACCAGGACAACGACGGTATCCTCGACAACGTGGACAAGTGCCCCGATACCCCGGCCCGTACCCGCGTTGATGCCAACGGTTGCCCGCTCGTGGTTGACCCCGCTATCCGCCGGCTGGAAGTGCCCGTGCGCTTCAAAACCAACAGCACCGTGCTGGAACGTAGTTCGTACCCAACTCTGAACAAGATTGCCCAGGCCCTGAAAGACCACCCCGAGTACAGCCTGCGCATCATCGGCCACGCCGATAGCCGTGGCACCGACGAGTACAACCAGGGCCTCTCGGAGCGCCGCGCCGAATCGGTGAAGCGCTACTTCACCGGCAAGCAGGTAGATGGCACCCGCGTCATCACCGAAGGCCGCGGCGAAGGTGAGCCCGCCGCGCCCAACACGTCGGCCGCCGGCATGTCGAAAAACCGCCGCGTCGAGTTCAAGTTCGAATTCGTCGTTACGCCTGCTCCCTCGATGTAAGTCGGGCCTGTAAGGCTACATGAAAAGCGCCTTCCCAAACTGGGAAGGCGCTTTTTTTATGACTGACAGAAACTGGACAAGCGACGCTACGGCTTACCGGTCTGCTGTTGCAGCTCCTGTATTTTCTGGCGGGCTTCGGGTAAATCCTGAATACGTAGGGCTGCTTGGTAGTACTGCAGAGCCTTGCGCTTGTCGTTGCGGGCTTCATAATAAGCAGCCAGACCGGTATGCGCATTAAAGCTCTGCGGATAGGTGTTTAGGTTGAATTGGAAAAACTGGAGGGCTTTGGCCCACAATTGCTGCTGCATACAGGCCCAGGCGTACATATTCAACTCTTCTTCGGGTGGCGGCACCACGTAGCCGTATTGACGTGAGCGGGAAGCATATTGCTGTTGAATGGCTGCCAGTGTGAAGGCCGGATCGGCTACGCTGGCGGGCAGGGCCAGGGGCGGGTGGCGGAAAAACGCGTGCAGGGCATCGGAATAGGCCGGTACGGCCACCGAGGCGTGGTTTTCGGCCGAATAGTATTTCCAACTCCAGCGCAGTGTAGCGGGTTGCTGGCGGCGCAGGGCATCGACCAGGGCCAGATTAGCGCGGGTGTGAATGGTGCTGCCGGTTGTGTCGTGCCGCACTTGGGTGGTATCGAGGCTGGCGGCGGTATGGGCTACGGCCAGAAATAGCTTTTGACTGTGAAACTCACGTTGCTGAATCCGGTCCAGCATTTTATTCAGTACGAGACGGTTGTCCCACCACAGGCTGGGCTCGATGGCCAGGTAGGCGTTAAACAACTCGGGCTTGGTGGCCAGTGTGTTCAGCACCGTGAGGCCACCCAGGGAGTGGCCGGCAAACAGGCGGTAGGGTACGGTGGGATATTTCGAGTCAATGTAGGGCAGGAGCTCCATTTCCAGAAAAGCCATGAAGTTGCCACCGCCTCCCGAAGAACTCAGGGTGCGGTCTTCTGCCCCGTCCCAGCGCTTAGTCGAATGCGTGGGCGTCAGGTCACGGGTGCGCGTGCGGTAGGTGTTCGGAATGCCCACCACAATCATTTCCGGACAAATACCTAGGCTGTTGACGGTGCTGAGCTGCTGCGTAAGGGCCGTCAGAAATGGGAAGTTCCAATCACCATCGAGTACATACAGTACCGGGTAGCGCTTGGGGGCATAGCCAATTTCGGGCGAAGCTGGCGGCACATAAATCCACACGCCGCGCTTTTCCTGTAGTGTTTTCGAGTTCAGGCTGTCGATGTGTCCGATTATAATCGGGTTGGTCGGCTGGGCTGCCGCCGTGTGTATAAGCAGGTGCGTGAGTAGCAGCCAGAAGGCGCTTTGTAGTATCTTACTCATGCTGATTGTGGGTAAAAATGGATAGGATTCGTTCGGAATCAGCTGGCATAGCATGCCGGCGAAAGGGAGAAATAACGTTTTAGGATGTTGCGGCTAAACAGCTCTAATATCAATAAAAAAGGCCGCTCCACAGCTGGAACGGCCTTTCTACTTATTAAAATGGTGCGTCTACCGGGCCAGCTCGCCCGATACGCTGGGCAGAAACTTCACGAGCTTATCGACCTGGCTTTTTGTGAAGTCGCCGGAAATGGCCACGAGCATAAACGACTCGGGGGCGCCCTGCACGTTGCCGGTGGCTACTACTTCCTTCACCCGGTCGCCGTTCTGGCGGGCCGAGTAGCGCATCACGGTGGTGCCGGTTTCGGCGGCTACGGGCAGCGGCGAGTACCGCTCATTGGCTAGCAGGCCGTCTACTTCCTTGGTGAGGCCTTCGGCTACCAGCTCCCGGGCGCTGCCCGAAGTAGGAGAGAAGGTAAGCACCTTCACGCTGCGCACGGCGGAAATGGCCTGGGTCAGCTCATTGTCGCCGCCGAGGTTGCCCAGCTTCATCAGCAGCAGGCGGGTGGTAAGGCCCGCCGACCAGTCGGTGGCTTTGAAGCCGGAGCGGTTTTCGTATTTGCTGAAGAATTCGGCCACCGTGCGGGCGGGCGTGCCGGGGCCGGCGGTGCGGCAACTGCTAACGGCCAGCAAGGCCAGGAGCACCCAGAAAGTCAGGATTCGGTTTTTCATAGCGTAAAAAAAAGAGCAAAAAAGAACAAACTGCTCTTCCCATACGCAGGCCCGGCGTGGCTGTTCGGTTCAGTTGAAGTCCACGGTGTTGATAAAGAACACGTCCCGGCCGCTCCAGTTGGGAGCCCGCACGTGCTGGTAGCCAAAAGCCAGAAAGCGGCTGCCGTACCAGGCCTGCATGCCGGTTTGGGTGGCACTCGTCGATTTTTCCTTGCTGTCGGGCGTCAGTGCGGTTTGAATAGGTAGGTGTAGGTCGTTGGAAGAGGGCGTGGTGCGGTCAATGACTTTGTAGCGGATGCGGTTTTCATCAAGGTAGGCCAGGGCAAACCGCCGACCGTCGGGCATAGGCCGCACGCGCACGGTTTCTTCCAGGCCGTAACTTTCCACGTCTTTCAGTACGAAAGTATTGTCCCAGAGTAGGTTGCCGCGCCGGTCGAAGCCGCAGATGATGGCGTGGGTGGTGCGGTAGCCGTCGAAGCTGCGGGGGCCGTTCATCAAGCGGGATGGGCCCATAAAGCCAAAGCTGTAGTTATTGTAGCGGTAGTGCGGAAAGTAGATTTCGGCCACCAGCACGTAGCCTTCCGGACTGGGCAGCAAATCGTGCATCAGCAGCCGGTAGTGCAGCCGGAATTCCCGGTCGGCGGCCAGGCGGCGTGCCCCACGCTGGCGCAGCCGGGCTTCCCGGTTGGGGCTCATAAAGTCGAAAAAGTGCTTCAGGTTTAGAAAATCGTAGAAGCGCAACGAGGGCCGGCTACCGGTGGGTGTGGGCCCCTGGGTGAGGTCGGTGGCGAAGAGGCCCTGGGAGTAGCGCGTGTCGCGCAGGGTGTAGGTGCCGGCCATGAGCCGGTCGGTAGAGTCGCCGGTACTGATCTGGGCTGTGAGCAGGCTCCGGTTACTTTCGGCCTGCACAAACTCGCTGTGCAGCAGCTTGCCCTGGGGCGAAATCTGCTTGACCTGCAGGCGCGACTTCACCCCGTTGGTCTGCGTCACGACCATCTTGATCTGGTTGGCGGCCGAGTCGGCCAGGAACGTGAGCTGACTGTCGAGGGGCTCATACACGGCAGGCAAAAACTGAAATTCCCCGGACCGCAAGCTCAGCAGCAGCACGGTCAGGTGCTGCTCAATCTGAACGGTGACGAACAGGTTGCCTTCCAGGGCCTTCATCCCATAGATTTCGTGGGTGAGCTTGGTATCGTAGGTGGTAGTGCGGATTTCGCCGGTCCGGCTGTTCAGGGCCGCTACCCACAGCTTATTGCTCAGAAAATCATCCTTGAACAGGGCATACACCATCGAGCCTTCGCCGCACAGCCGGCTGAAATAGTAGCGTTCCGGCACAGGCAAAGGCTTCACCCAACTGGTTTGCAGCTCCCGGTTCAGCTTCTGGAACGAATAAGTGCTGGGCCCCGAAAATTTCGGCTCGCGCTCTACCAGCAGCACCACTGTGCTGTCTTCGGGAATAGCCAGCACCTGCACGTCGCTGGAGTAGGCCTGTAGTTCCAGCTCCAGACGGTTGGTTTGCCGGGGCGCATCCGGGGGCAGCGTCTGGGCCCGGCTCATGAGCGGCAAGGTGCCCATCAGCAGTAAAAAGAGGCCGAGTAGGGTTTGTTTCATAGTAGCTGGGAAGTGCGCCGCCGCGTGACGACAGCCGAAAGGGAAGATACGACGAAGCCAACAGATAGTCACGCAGTGTAGTAGTACAGATGCAGGACCGGACTTTTTTCCATATAACACCCGGCAACTATTCTTCCGTTCGGGCACATAAAAAAAGCCTGGCCTTCCCGAAGGTGCCAGGCTTAGCTACGCACAAAGTGCGCGTAAAAGCTAGCTGCCCAGCTCCAGCAGCACGTCAAACTCCTCCACCCGCAGCGGCATCACGCTCAGGCGCGACTGGCGCAGCAGACCAATCTGGGTGAGGCGACTGTCTTGCTTGATTTGCTCGAGCCGCACGGGACGCGTCAGGGGCTGCTGGGGGCGTAGCTCCACGGCTACCCAGCCGCTGCCCGCTTCGGCCGTGGCATCGGGGGCCGCCAGCTGGCTTACCTCGGCAATGCCCACCACGGTTTTGTCGGTTACGCTGTGGTAGAACAGTACTAAGTCACCGGGCTGCATCTGCTGCAGGTAGTTGCGGGCCTGAAAGTTGCGCACGCCGGTCCAGTCGGTGCGGCCGTCACGGGTGAAGTCGTGCCAGGAGTAGGCGCTGGGTTCAGATTTTACGAGCCAGTAATTCATACAATAGGAAACAGAGGCAAAGGGAAAAGTCCGGCAAAAGAAGACGGAAAAAGCTTCTGCTCGGCTGTTTTCGTCCTTTTTTATTGGCTGCCAATATGCCCCGCACAACCCTGGGAAGGAAACACCAACCGGGTTTTGCGCACAGAAAAGGCCAGCTCCGTTGTGGGAGCTGGCCTCATAATCAAACGGTTAGTGTGATGCTTAATCAATACGGCGCACTTTCAGCACATCATTCTGCAGTGAGATAAGCTGTAGCCCGTAGCTGGTGCTTTTTCCGCTGGGCGTAATGCGGTAGAGGCGGCCATCTTCCGTAATCCAGAGGCCAGGGTAAATGGCAATGCCGTCGGTAGGCGAGGGGCCTCGCCCGGTAAATACGCCATTGGAATCGAAGCGGAAGCCATTGCGGGGCCAGGAGGCAGGAAAGGCATAGGTGTCGGGCCGAAACACCTTAATGTCACTGCCCGCTTCCTCATCCTCCCACGATTCCAGCCAGTCGCGCCCCTGAATCTGGGCGCTGAACGTGGCCTGGGTCACGGCCGGATTGTTGGCATCAGTATCGGAATCCTTGGAACAGCTGCCCAGCAGCAGCATTGCGCATAAAGCAAGAAGGGAAAGGCGCATCAGAGCAGAATAAAGTAGGCGGAATATATAGCCTAGAAGAGGTTTAGTAGGAAAAGGTTGCATGCCCCGGCCCACAAATTCTTATTCCACGCGCCGCACCTTCAGCACGCCTTTTTCCAACGACACGATTTCGAGCTTGTAATCAGGCTCTTTCTTATCGTCGAGGCTAATGCGGATCAGGCTGTTGCTTTCGGCTTTCCACTGGCCCTTGCGGCCTTCGAGGCCGTCGGTGGGGGCAATGTCGAGCTGGGTGAACAGGCCGTTGTGGTCGAACTGAAAGCCCGTGCGGCCCCGGGAAGGCGGAAACGCGTAGGTATTGGGGCGGTACACGCGCACGTCGCCCTGGTCTTCCTCGTGGGCGTGCAGCCAGGTGCCTTCCAGCTGCTTTAGCTCGGGCGAGGAGGCGTGCGAATCGGTGTTGCAGGTGCTGGCCAGCAAGAACATACTCAGGGAAGCCAGCAAAACGAATAAGCGCATACGAGCAGGGGAAAGAAGGAAAATGGGAGAAAACATGGCCTGAGCCCCGCACGGGGCCGTAGGAGCGAATGTACGACTTTGGCCCTTACCTTTGGCGGGCCGCTGCTTATTGGGTTGGTTGTTAGTTGGCAGTTGTTGGTTGTCAGTTTCGATAGCTATGCAAGACAGCTAACAACTAACAACTGCCAACCAACAACTACCAACTCCGTGGACAACCGCGCCCTTATCCGTGCCTTTCGCCTTGCTGCCTCACTCATGGAGCTGCACGACGAAAACCCGTTCAAAATCAGAGCCTACGAAGGCACCGCCGCTACCCTGGAGCGACTGGAGTTGCCCGTGGCCGACATGGACCGCACCGGCCTGCCCGACCGCACCGGCCTGAGCAAAACCGCCGCCGCCAAAGTGGCCGAAATGCTCGATACGGGCACATTTGAGGAATTACGCAAGCTGCTGGAAATTACCCCGCCCGGCGTGGTCGAAATGCTGGGCATTAAGGGTATCGGGCCCAAGAAAATCCGGGCGCTGTGGCGCGACTCAGGCATCGAAAGCATCGAGCAGTTGCGCACAGCCGCCGAAAACGACGAGGTCAGCAAGCTTAAAGGATTCGGCAAGAAAACCCAGGACATGATTCTGGCGGCGCTGGAGTTTAACCAGGAAAGCCGGGGCAAAGTGCTGTATCCGCAAGGGGAGGAGCTGGCCGAAGACCTGGCCCGCCGTCTGCGCGAAACCCTGCGCACCGAGCAGGTAGCCGTGGCCGGGGAAGTGCGCCGCCGCCTCGAAATTGTGGAAACCGTGACGCTGGTGGCCGCTACCGCCCAACCCTGGCAGGCCCACGAGCTGCTCAACACGCTCGACGGCCTCACGCCCGACCCCCAACGCTCGGGCCCGTTTGCTTGGCGCGGCACGGCCACGGCGTCGGGCGTGAAGGTGGAAGTGTACCTGACCAGCAAGGAAAGCTTCGTGAATCAGCTGTTTCTGCTCTCGGCCACCGAAACCCACCTTTCTGAGCCGCTGACCACCGGCCGGGCCGCCACGCTGCGGCAGCTGGTAAAGCAGGAAACGTTTTATCAGGAAACGGCCATCTACGAAAAAGCCGGCCTGCAGTACGTGGAGCCCGAACTGCGCGAAGGTCTCGGCGAAATTGCTCTGGCCGAAGCCAAAAAGCTGCCCGAGCTGCTCGATGAAAAAGACCTGCGCGGCTCGTTGCACAACCACAGCACCTACTCCGACGGCAACCACACGCTGCGCCAGATGGCCGAGTTTCTGCGCGACAAGGGCTACGAGTACCTCGGCATCTGCGACCATTCGCAGGCCGCGCACTACGCCAACGGCCTCAGCCCCGAGCGGGTGCGGCAGCAGCAGCGCGAAATCGACCAGCTCAACCAGGAGCTGGCCCCGTTCCGCATCTTCAAGGGCATCGAAAGCGACATTCTCGGCGACGGAAATCTGGACTACTCGAACAGCGTGCTCGAAACCTTCGACTTCATCGTGGCCTCGGTGCACAGCAACCTGCGCATGGACGAGCGCAAAGCCACCGAGCGGCTTCTGCGAGCTATTGCCAACCCCTACACCACTATGCTGGGCCACCCCACGGGCCGCCTGCTGCTGCGCCGCGAGGGCTACCCCATCGACCACAAAGCCATTATCGACGCCTGCGCCCAGCACAAGGTCATTATCGAAATCAACTCCAACCCCTGGCGGCTCGACCTCGACTGGCGCTGGGTGCGCTACGCCCTCGACCAGGGCGTACAGCTCAGCATCAACCCCGATGCCCACCACACCGACGGCTACGCCGACATGCGCTACGGCGTGATGATGGGCCGCAAGGGTGGCCTGACCAAGGATATGACCTTTAATGCCCTGAGCGCCGAGGAAATGGCCGCCTACTTTGCCGCCCGCAAAGCCGACATCAAGCCGCCGCTGGAGTACCAAGACTCGCTATTCGGGTAATGAAGATTCTGGTTCTGCGCTTTTCCTCCATCGGCGACATCGTGCTGACTACGCCCGTGGTGCGCGCCCTCAAGCAGCAGGTGCCCGGCGCCGTGGTGCATTTCTGTACCAAGCCCGCCTACCGCAGCCTCATCGAGCCCAACCCCTACGTGGACAAGGCGCACTACCTCACCGGCTCGCTCACGGAGCTGGTAGCGGAGTTGAAGCAGGAGCAGTTCGATTTCGTGGTGGATCTGCACAACAACCTGCGTACCAGTCTGCTGAAGCTGCGCCTGGGCGTGAAGTCGGCCAGCTTCGACAAGCTGAACTGGCAGAAATGGCTGCTGGTCAATCTGAAGGTCGACCGGTTGCCGCGCGTGCACATCGTGCAGCGCTACCTGGCCGCGGCTGCCGCGCTGGGCGTAACCGACGACGGCCGAGGCCTCGACTATTTTATTCCGCCCGCCGCCGAAGTCGACCTCCGTACGCTGCCCGCCGCGTTTCAGGCGGGCTATGTGGCCTTTGCCATCGGGGCCCAGCACGCCACCAAGCGCCTGCCCACCGAGCGGATTATCGAGCTGTGCCAGCAGCTGCGCCGCCCCATTCTCCTGCTCGGCGGCCCCGAAGATCAAGCTACCGGCGACGAAATCGTGGCGGCGCTGGGCAAAATTCAGGGAGAACATTCACAACCTCACAACCTCACAACTTCACCGACATACAACGCCTGCGGGCAGTATTCACTAAACCAGTCGGCCTCTTTGGTGCGGCAGGCGCAGTTCGTCGTTAGCCACGATACGGGCCTGATGCACATTGCCGCCGCCTTTGGCAAGGAGATTTTCAGCGTGTGGGGTAATACGGTGCCCGAATTTGGCATGTACCCCTACCGCACCGAGTTCCGGGTGCTGGAAGTGCAGAGCCTGCCGTGCCGGCCGTGCTCCAAAATCGGCTACGCCAAATGCCCCCAGGGCCACTTCCGCTGCATGCGCGACATCGTGTTTGACCTCGACCTGCCGCCGGCCCGCGACGGTCGGTAGAAAACTGCCAGCCCGGCACCAGCTGGGTGAAACAAGCGGAATTTGCTACCTTCCAGGGCAGTAGAAATTGCTGCCGTGCCACTCTAACTCCCGTTTCATGCTATCCGATAACCACGTACTCGTGCGGGTTGGCCCCGAGGCTCTGCAGGCCGACGTGCTGGCCGGCCGCCACACTTTCATCGTCGACGAGCCGCTCGAAGTGGGAGGGCAGGACCGGGGCCCCACGCCCTACGATATGCTGTTGAGCGCGCTGGGTGCCTGTACCGCCATTACGCTACGCCTCTACGCCACCCAGAAAAAATGGCCATTGCAAGGCATTGAGGTGCGTCTGAGCCACCAGCGCGTGCACGAGCACGATTGTGAAAAGTGCGAGCAGCCCGGCCAGATGCTGGAGGAAGTAACCAAAGAGCTGCGCCTACTGGGCCCGCTTAGCGAGGAGCAGCGCCAGCGCCTGGAGGTCATTTCGCAGAAATGCCCGGTCCAGAAAACCCTGCTCAGCGGCCTGCGCATCGTTACGCGGCTGGTGCCCGAAAGTGAATTCCTGACTTCCTAACAGTAGCTGCCATGGCACTTTGTGAACACCTGCAGGTCATCGAAACCCTGCTTTCGGCCCCCGACCATACATGCCCCGAGTGCGTAGCTATGGGCGATACCTGGGTGCACCTGCGCGTGTGCCAGAGTTGCGGCCATGTTGGCTGCTGCGACTCTTCGCAGAACAAGCATGCCACCAAGCATTTCCAGGCTACCCAGCACCCGGTAGTTACATCGGCCGAGCCCGGTGAGCAGTGGGCCTGGTGCTACCTCGACAGCCAGATAGCTGAGTATTAACTGAATTCTTATCTGCGTATCTGCCGCCTATGTATCAACAGCTCTACTCAACCGATGCCCTCGATATTACTTATCGTCCCGATACCTGCCTGCTGATTGCCCGCTGGATGCGGCCCATAACGATGGTCGAAATGCACACCACCTACGAAGCCGTGCTGGCTGCCGCGGGCCGGGCGGGCTGCCGCTACTGGCTGCTCGATATCCGCCGGCGCAACAACAGCGACGAGGAAACAGCCCGCTGGGTCACCGATGAATTTATGCCTCAGGCGGCCACTCAGTTGCACGGTACCGTGTACGTATCGGTGCTACTCTCTCCATCCTACCTCTACGAAGTCGGCACCCGCCCGGTGCTGGCCGCCTTGCCCGTCGATACCCACCGCCCCTACCGGATTCAATACTTTACCGACGAGCGGGAAGCCAACGACTGGCTGGCGGCTAAAGTGGGTCAATAATTCGCACAAAAAAGCCTCTGAATGCTCTTCAGAGGCTTTTTTGTGCGAATTATTATTTCTATCCAATCTTGCTGAACCCGCAGTATGAGTGCAGCACTTCGGGCAGTTGGATGCCATCTTCCGTCTGGTTGTTTTCCAGCAGCGCGGCCACGATGCGGGGCAGGGCCAGGGCCGAGCCGTTGAGCGTGTGCAGCAGCTGGGTTTTGCCGTTTTCGCCGCGGTAGCGCAGTTTCAGACGGTTGGCTTGGTAGGTTTCGAAGTTCGAGGCCGAGCTTACTTCCAGCCAGCGGCCCTGCGCGGCGCTCCACACTTCCAGGTCAAACGTGAGGGCCGAGGTGAAGCCCATATCGCCGCCGCAGAGGCGCAGAATGCGGTAGGGCAGCTCCAACTTCTGCAGCAGTCCTTCGATGTGCGCCACCATGCCATCCAGGGCCGCGTAGCTGTTCTCGGGCTGGGTTATCTGCACGATTTCCACCTTGTCGAACTGGTGCAGGCGGTTGAGGCCGCGCACATCGGCGCCCCACGAGCCGGCCTCGCGCCGGAAGCAGGGCGTGTAACCCGTATTGCGGATCGGCAGCTGGTCGGCGGCCACGATTTCGTCGCGGTAGAGGTTAGTAATCGGCACCTCCGACGTCGGAATCAGGTACAGGTTGTCCTGCTTGTCGTGGTACATCTGGCCTTCCTTGTCGGGCAGCTGGCCCGTGCCATAGCCACTGGCCTCGTTCACCAGAATCGGGGGCTGCACCTCATCGTAACCTGCGTCGCGGGCCTGATCCAGGAAAAAGTTGATCAGAGCGCGCTGTAGCCGGGCACCCTGCTTCTTGTACACCGGAAAGCCCGCGCCGGTAATCTTGTTGCCCAGCTCGAAGTCGATGATGTCGTACTTCTTGATCAGGTCCCAGTGGGGGAGGGCATTGGCAGGCAGCTCGGGCTTGGTGCCGCCTTCGCGCACTACTTCGTTATCAGCCGCCACGCGGCCTTCGGGCACGCTGCTGTGAGGCAGGTTGGGCAGCTTATATAGGGTTTGCTGCAAGGCCTCTTCCACCTGGGCCAGCTCATCGGCGTGGGCTTTGGTTTGCTGCTTGAGCTCCGAGGTGCGGGCTTTGAGCGTTTCGGCCCCGGCTTTATCGCCGCTTTTCATCAAGCCCCCAATTTGGCGGGCCAGCTCGTTGGCTTCGGCCTGGGCCGAGTCGTGGGCCGTTTGCAGATCCTTGCGCCGCTGGTCGAGCGTGAGAATAGCGGATACGTCGGCCTCCGCCGTTTTATAGTGTTTCTTGGCCAGGCCCGCCAGGACCAGCTCGGTATTATCTCGCAGAACGGAAACTTGCAGCATAAGGCAGAAAACGCGGTTTTGAACGAGGGCAAAAGTAGTTTTTTTTGGACAGGCTTTCGGATAAAAACATGATTGGCCCCGGCAAGCTGCCAGTTTAGCAAAGCGCCTGCCCGGCGGTAAGAGGTTTGCTGTTAGAATATTAGTCAGGTAATATGCTTTCGGAAGCCGGTTTTAGGGAGTAGGGCAAAGCATCGGCGCACCAATCCATCAAAAAAAATGTATCTCATTTGGCGGTTCGGGCGTATTACGCTAACATTGCGTAAGCAAGCCGGCCGCTGATGCCGGGCCCGCAGTTAGTTTTGTTGCGCACGGCCCGATTTATCCCCAGCGCCTCCCCCTCCTAATTACCCCCGTTTCATTCCGTAGTACTGTGCTTCGCGCCGCTTTGCGGCTGCTTTTGTCGCCCGGATTGGCCTGTGTTGCTCTGTGTCGGTTGCTCCGCCCGTTTTTTCTCCCAGTTTTAGTGTATGTACAATATTGAAGAATTGAAGGACCGTCTGCTTTCCGAGCTAAAGGAAATAGCGGAAAAGTTGAATGTCGGTAACTTCAAGAAACTCAGCAAGCAGGATCTGATTTACAAGATTCTGGATCAGCAGGCCATCACGCCAGCCGACAAGCTCCCCAAAAAAGTGAAAACGGACGACGCCAAACCCGTGGCGGCCGCGCCCCTGGCTTTTTCCGACGTAGCCGTGGCCGCAGCAGTAGCACCCGAGTTGCCCGCTCCAGTGGCCGTGGTTCCGGCCGCGCCCCGCGCCAATTCGCGGGCCCCGCGCACCACGCCGCCCCGCCGCGACAATGGCGTGGCCCGCGCCACCGCCGCTGCGGCCGCCGTGCCCGCTGCCACCGCCATTGCGCCAGCCGTTGAAGCTCCAGTAGCGGAAGCCATTGTAGCCGAGGCTGAGCAGCCAGCTGCCGAAACAGCCGCCCGGCCCATCAAACCGTATCAGCGCCCCGAGCGTCGTACCCGCTCCGAAGGTCGGGGCCGCGCCGAAGCTGCTCCGGAAGCCGTTGTCACCCCCGAAGCCGATGGTCAGGATGTTGCTCCAGAAGTACCAGCTCCAGTTGTGGCTGAAGTAGCTGAGCCAACTGTAGCGCCGGAAACGACTGCTGCGCCAACACCTGCACCAGCTCCTATTATCTTCCGGGAGCCCCGCCCCGAGCAGGCCAACGGCCAACCCCGTGAGCCGCGCGACGGTCGGGAATTCCGCGAAAATCGGGAACCCCGTGAGCAGCGCGAGAACCGGGAGCCGCGGGAGCAGCGCGCCGATGCCCCGCGGGAACCCCGGGAATTCCGCAACGACGTGCCCCGGGACGGCCGCGACCAGCGCGAGCCCCGCGCTCTGCGCGACACGCCCCGCGAGGGCCGCGAGCCGCGCCCCGAGCGGGAGGGCCGCGAACAGGGCCGCCGTGAAGACCGTTTCGCCGCCCGTGACCAGCAGCGTCAGCTGCGGCAGGGTGGGGAGCCGCGCCAGTCCGGCGAAGCCCGCACTCAAGGGGAGCCGCGCCAGGGCGACCAGGCCCAGCAGCGCCCCCGCAACGATTTTGACATTGTACTGCCCAGTGAAGGCACGCTGGAAATGATGCCCGACGGCGGCTACGGCTTCCTTCGCTCGCCATTCTACAACTACCTTGCCTCGCCCGACGATATTTACGTGGCCCCGCAGCAGGTAAAGCAGTTTGCCCTGAAAGCCGGCGACACGGTAAAGTGCACAATCCGGCCGCCGCGCGAAGGCGAGAAATACTTCGCCCTGGTTGGTGTGGAAGGCATCAACGGCCGCAGTATTGAGGAAGCCCGGGACCGTATCCCATTCAGCAACCTCACGCCCCTGTTTGCCGAGGAGCGCCTGAAGCTCTCCACCAAATCGAGCCAGCTGAGCACCCGCATTCTGGACTTGTTTGCGCCCATCGGTAAGGGCCAGCGCGGCCTGATCGTGGCCCAGCCCAAAACCGGTAAAACGGTGCTGCTGCAGGAAATTGCCAACTCGATTTCTGAAAATCACCCCGAAGTGTACCTCATCATTCTCTTGATTGATGAGCGCCCCGAGGAAGTGACGGACATGGCCCGCTCGGTGAAAGCCGAAGTACTCAGCTCCACCTTCGACGAAACGGCCGACCGCCACGTAAAAATTGCCAGCATTGCCCTCGACAAAGCCAAGCGCCTCGTGGAGTGCGGCCACGACGTGGTGATTCTGCTCGACTCGATTACGCGCCTGGCCCGGGCTTACAACACGGTGCAGCCCGCTTCCGGCAAGATTCTGTCGGGTGGTGTGGATGCTAACGCGCTGCACAAGCCCAAGCGCTTCTTCGGTGCGGCCCGCAACGTGGAAAACGGCGGCTCGCTGACTATCATTGCCACGGCCCTCATCGAAACCGGCTCCAAAATGGACGAGGTAATCTTCGAGGAATTCAAAGGCACCGGCAACATGGAACTGCAACTGGACCGCAAGCTGGCCAACAAACGTATCTTCCCCGCCATCGACGTGCCGGCTTCCGGTACCCGCCGTGAAGACCTGCTCATGAGCCGCGACGAGCTGAACCGCATCTGGGTGCTGCGCAAATTCATGGCTGACATGACCGCCTCGGAGGCCATGGAGTTCCTGAAGGACCGCATGAAAGGCACCAAGGATAACGAAGAGTTCCTGATGTCGATGAACGGCTAAGCCGATCTGGTTTGTATTGCAAAAATGCCCGTGAAACGACGTTTCACGGGCATTTTTCGTTTTTTGCAGGATTGGATGTTACCTGTGGTTTCGAGCTTTTTCCGCGTCTGTCATCCTGAGCAGAGCGAAGGACCTTGCTTACCTGAGTGATAAGATTTATTCAACGCAAAAAGCCTTTCACCGCGCTGGTGGTAAAGGGCTTTTTGCGTTGGCAGGAACTGCGGTGGGATAGGTGAGGAAGGTCCTTCGCAATGGCTCAGGATGACAGTGTGAACAATGTCAGCACGCAAGATGTCTGCCGTTGGTCGACATGATCTTCTTCCTTACGTCTTCCTTCCAAGCCAAACTTTTAGGTTCTTTGCCGGTCTTACCGCTTTGCTGAAATCCGATGGAACAAGAACCCGACCTGCCCGAGCTACTGTATATTTTCGACCCGCTGTGCGGCTGGTGCTACGGCATGAGTCCGGTGGTGGAGCGGGTGCAAAACGAGTTTGCCGGCCGTATGACGGTATCGGTACTAAGCGGCGGCATGGTGACGGGCCAGCAGGTGGGCCCGATTCGCGACGACTGGGAATACATCAGCGGGGCAATGGGCCAGATTGAGAAGGTGGCCGACGTAGAGTTTGGCGCGGCTTTCCGGGAGTTGGGCCGGGAGGGTAGCTATATCCAGGACTCGGAGCCGCCGTGCCAGGCCCTCACCGTTTTCCGGCAGATTGACCCCTACAATCAGACCGCCAGCTTTGCTCACGCCCTGCAGCAGGCCTATTTTCTGAAAGGCCAGAATCTGAACGACCCGGAAACCTACGAGGTGCTGGCGGCCGACTTCGGCCTGAACGTGGCCGAGTTCAAGCGGCGGCTGGCCCTGCCCGAAACGGCCCAGGCCACGCGCCACGAGTTTGCGGCCGTGGCCAAAATCGGCGTGCAGGGCTTCCCCACTACCATTCTGCGGGTTGGCAACCAGGGCTACCTCATTGCACGGGGTTTTATGCCGTATGATGCCTTTGCCGAAAGCCTGGAAAAAGCCCTGCAGCAGGCGTCGGAAGAAGGCAACGAAGCGGGGTAGAGACGCCTATTTGCGTCTCGTCGTTGCTAATGGTCTAACTTAGCTGAAAAGCTGAGCCAGAAATGTGGAACGTCCTGTCGACCAGCGGGAGACAGAACGTTCCACATTTCCACATCGTTCTGCCAAATCTTAGCCGCCGAAGCCGGGCAGACGCTCTACCTGTTTTTTGAGCGGCGACCAGACGATGCGCCGCCGGTCTTCCTTGCCCACCAGATAGTGGAAGCTGACCGCGTCGGGGCGCTTGCGCAGGTCGTCCCAGGTGGCGCGGTCCAGGTCGCCGGGGGCGTAGGTTTCCTTGGGGCTAATGGCGGGTTTGTGGAAGTTGGCCTCGGCAAAGAACGTATCGAGGCGGCGGCGCACGAAGGCTTCGCGCTCAGCCGGGGTGGCAGTGGCCGTTTTCATTTCGTACACCATTGAGGCTTCCAGATCGGCTGGGCTCAGCATTTCGCGGAAAATAACCTGGCCGGCGGCATCGGTAATGGTGAACGAAACCTCGCCCGTCAGCACCGACGGCCCGCGCAGCACGAGCGCAAACTGGTCGGGGGCGACGGGCGCCGAAAACGTGTGCCTTTGCCGTACCACCTTCAGCGTGTCCGACTGGGCCGTAACGGTGCGGGCTCGCGCGGTGTCCATCGGCTCGGGCACGGTGGTACTGGCCGAATCGGCGGTGGTTGCGGTAGTAGTGGTAGTATTCTGCGACGAATCGGTGGAAGAACAGGCGCTGAGTAAAGCCAGGGAAGCAAAAAGAGCAGAAGCACGCATGGCAGTCGGGAGGTAGATGAGCGTTGCTACTACGTGGTGTGCCGCCTTACCGTTAAGCCTGGGCCTACAGATGCGCTAACACCAGCATGGCTACAAAGGCCGCGCTCAGACACAGCGACGAAACCTGGTTCATGCGCATGGTGTGCTCGAAGTCGGCGGCCTGAGCATCGTGCCATACAGCCCACGCCCAGCGCGCAAACAGGTAAACCACGGGGCCGGTAGCCACCAGAAAAATTAGCAAGTTCCGGGTTTCGTGACGCAGCCAGTAGGTGCAAGCCAGCAGCGCCGCCCCAAGTAGCAACCCGATGGCCGCAAATACGAACGTGCCCCGCAGGCCCAGCCAAAGGCTTAGCGTCTGGTCGCCGCGCTGCCGGTCTTCTTGGTGCTGGTACACCTGCGTGAGCGGGTAGGACCCGCACAGAAACAGCGTGCTGACCAATGCCAACAGCAGGTTGTCGGGGGCCAGAAGGGTGGTTGAATCGGTGCCGGTGCCTACCTGCGTCATCAGAAAGGTGAAAGCGCCCTGGAAAACGACGACGACGAACGTGCTCAGAAACGGGTACTTCTTGAGCCGGATGCCCTCGTAGCTGTAAGCCTTCGATACGAGCAGATACACGGCCACCAGCAGCGCAAACAGCGGCGACAAGAGCGCCGCGCCCAGTACGGCCAGCCCGTCGAAGAGCCACACCAGATGAATTAGCTCCTCCGACACCTTCGGCGGCGCTTTCAGGCCCCCAATGCTGCCCTCGTCCCGGTCGTAGTAGGAGTTGTAGCCGTTGGAAGCCGGGTAAGCCAGCAGGTGCAGCACCACGAACACGCCCACGGCCCGTCCCACGTCGATGGGCCCACGCAAGGCGCTGAGCCCAAACCAGTACACGGGCATCAGGTACACGGAAAACGGAATGCGCAGCAACGGCAGCGCCCGGCGGTAAGCAAGCAGCATAAAGCAAATGTAGACTTTCGCCTGAAACCCCGATCAGCCTACTTCGGCACTCCCACCAGATACGTCACCTCCGGGCCCCATTTGTGTCGTACTTTGCCTGCCTGCCAGCGGAAGCGCTGCTCCGGGTCGGCGCGACGGGCCAGGGCCAGCAGCTGGGCTGGCGGGTACATCCGCAGAATCGACACGGTGCCGTCCCAGATGGTAAAGAGCGGAATGAGCGGCACTACATAGGTGAAAAACAGTCGGCTCAGCGCAAAAGGGCGAATGAAAGGCGTAATCAGCAGTTGGGCTACGGGCAGCACCGTCCAGGCCAGCCCGATTTCCAGCCAGTGCTTGCCTGCGCCCTCAAATACGCCAATGCCCGCGCCCTGCTGTACGGCATCGGCCAACAGAGCCTCGGCGGCAGCGGGTGGGAAGTGGTGAAACGCCGAAAAGACCGTGCGGAAACCGGTGAGACGGGGTGGCACGGCCAGGGCATCTACGGCCGCCGTTTCGTAGCCGATTACGCCGGCGGTGCGCTCCTGCAGCAGCTGCCAAGCGGCGGGCTGGGGGTAAAGATCGGTGAGCGTGACGCGCAGCTGCTCCAGTTCCGGGTGGCGGCGCAAAGCCAGGGCCACGCCTTCGGTGCCGCCGCCGGCGCCGGCGCACAGCTCCACTACCTGCTGCTGGCCGGTGGCGTGCAGGGCCTCGCGCAGCAGCGGTACAATGGGCTGGTAGGTACGCAGCGTGCTGATCATAAAGCGCAGGTAGTCCATCATGCCCGCCCGAATTGCTTTTGGGAACCAGGGCAGGTCTTCAAACTCGAACAGCTGGAGCCGTAGGCGCATGGGGGAATGGTTAAGCCGGTGGGAGGGAGGAGCGCAGGTACTTACGGTTGGCCCACAGAATAGCTACGTATGCAACCAGAATCCAGGCCCGGCAAGTAGCTGCCGCCGAGGAAAAGCTCAGGTCGATAATTTCTGACCAGTAGAGTACGGGTAGCCATACGCCGGCGGTTATGCCCGCAAGCAGCAGCGCCCAGCGCTGCCCGGCCGGCCAGTGGTAGCCGTAGCCGCGTAACAGTCCCAGCGTAAGCAGCAGTATGAAGAAGGTGGGCCAGGAAAAATAAAAGACTATGTAAGCCTGAAAGAGCATTTCCCCGAGGAATTCTCTGATTGGCTCGGCCACAGCTGCCTGGGGAACGACAGGATAGTCGAACCCAATTCCCAGCGCGACGCTGAGCAGCGCGCCGATAACAAGAATGCCTGCGTATTGACCTAGTGTGGCCAGTCCGAGGCGGGCCAGTAGCAACCAGCGGCTGGCAGTAGAAAGGGCTGACTGATCCATAAACGCAAGCAAGGTTGAAAAATGTTAATCGACACGGGCTTGCATTGTTGCTTCGTCTTGTTAGCTTTGCAACACAAAGTGCTCTGAAAATATGAAGCCAGCTACCGATCCACTTGCTCAGCTCACCGAGATTCGCGCCATTATGGAGCGTTCTTCCCGATTTTTGTCGCTCAGTGGCCTGTCGGGGGTAGGGGCGGGCGTGGTGGCGCTGGCCGGCGCGGGCGTAGGCCACTGGTATTTGCAGCAGCACTACGGCGAGCAGGGCTTTCTGCGCCTCGTGGAAGGCTCCACGGCCGAGCGGCAGGCTGCTTACCCGTTTCTGCTGGGCCTGGCCGTCAGCATGATTGCGCTGGCCTTGGTGGTGGCTTTCTACTTCACCCACCGCCGGGCGGCCCAGGAAGGCCGCACGCTCTGGGATGCGCCGGCACGGCGGCTGCTGCTGAGTCTGGCCTTGCCGCTGATTGCCGGCGGCTTGTTCTGCGTTGGGTTGTATCTTCGCGGCGCGGCGTCGTTCGTGGTGCCGGGCCTGCTGCTGTTTTACGGCCTGGCCCTGCTCAACGCCAGCAAATATACCCTCGATGAAATCCGGCTGCTGGGCCTCACCCAGATGGTACTCGGGCTGGTGGCCTTGCTGCTGCCCGGCTGGGGCCTGATTTTCTTCGCTCTGGGGTTTGGGCTGGGCCACATTGGCTACGGCTTACTTATGTACAACCGCTACGAACGCGCGCCCCGGCCCACGCTGTGAAACACCTCATCCATACGCTCAATAAGGCTTTCGACAACCGCGTGCGGTTGGGCGTCATGGCGGTGCTCATGGCCAACGAATCCGTGAGCTTCAACGAGCTGAAAGACGCCCTCGACCTGACCGACGGCAACCTGGCCAGCCACGTGTCGGCACTGGAAAAGGTGGGCTACGTGCTGGTCAGCAAACAGTTCGTAGGCAAGAAGCCTAATACTACCTACCAAGCGTCGAAAGAAGGCAAATCCGCCTTCCAGGACCATCTGACGGCTTTGGAAAAACTGCTGCGGGGGTGACGCGCCTATTTTTTTGCCCTGCCACTTTGAAACACAAAGTTCTTTTAAAATAAAACATGAATACTCTAACTACTTCCGCTGCTAGTTGGCCGGCCGCCAGTTCGGACGCCCTGCCTACTCCTTTTCCGCTCACTTCTTTGCAGAAACTCCTGCTGCCGGTGGGCGCCATTCTCTTCGACGTGCTGTTTTGGCAGGAGCGGGCCGCCGTGAACATGCTGCTCTACACGGCTTTCGTGGTAGGAGCAGTATTGGCTAGCCTGCCGCGCCATGCGGCCGTGTGGCGCTCGGGCTACTTCTGGCTCACGCTGCTGGGCACGGTGCTGAGCGCCGTGATGGTGGCCGTGTACGGCTCTGGAGCGGCGCTGCTGAGTTGCGTAGCTTCGTTGGCAACGTGGCTGGGCTACGTGAATCAGGCCCACTTGAAGCTGGTGGGCTACGCGCTGCTGACCGGCATTAGCAGCCTGGTACCGGCCGTGCAACGGCTGACGCAACTGCTGCGGCTGCCCCAGAACCTGGGTGGGCGTATGAGCCGCACCTGGTACTATGGCCGGCTGCTGGGCGTGCCGCTGCTGGCGCTGCTGGTATTTCACGTGCTATTCGTTATTGCCAACCCGCGCTACGAGGCCCTGACCGACCGGGCGCTGGAGGCACTAGCCAACGTGTTGGACCTGCTTTTTGCCTGGCTGTCGGTGCCGCGCCTGCTGTTTTTCGGTCTGGGGCTGCTGCTCACGGCCGGGGTCATCTTCATTATTCCGGTGCATTACTTCGCCGACCACGAGTCGCGCTTCGGGGAGTTTGTGCACCGCAGCCGCGACGGGGTGGCGTCTTTCGCCGTGCGCCGGCCCGATTTCCGCGCGAAGTCATTCAAAAGCCTCGATTTGCGCAAGGAATACCTGATGGCGCTCAGCCTCATTGGACTGGTAAACGTGCTACTGCTGGTCGTAAATGCCATTGACGTGCGCTGGATCTGGTTTGGCTTCGTGCCGGCCAAGGGCTTCGACCTCACGCAGTTTGTGCACGAGGGCACCTACGTGTTGATTCTGAGTATTCTGGTGGCTATGGGCATCGTACTGTGGTTTTTCCGCCGCAACCTGAACTTCTACCAGCCCGGCTTGCGGGTGCTGCGCTGGGGTGCTACGGTGTGGGTGCTGCAAAACGCGGTGCTGGCCATATCGGTGGGGCTGCGCAACTACTACTACATTCAGTACACGGGCTTGGCCTACAAGCGCATCGGGGTGTATGGCTTCCTGCTGCTGACCTTTTTCGGGCTGGCTACGGTGCTGCTGAAAGTGTGGCAGCGCCGCTCGGCCTACGCCCTGTTCCGCCTCAACGGCCTGGCCGCCTACGCGGTATTGCTGCTGCTGGCCTGCGGCAACTGGGAAATCTGGATTGCGCGCTACAACCTGCAGCCCCGCTTCCGGGAGGTGGATTACGGTTTCCTGCTGGCTATGCCCGACCGGGTGCTGCCCGAGTTGGCCGCCCACGAAGCCGAGCTGGCCGGCCGCAACTTGCTGCAGGACAACGGGTCCGGTACCTGGATGCCCTTGTCCGAGCAATCAGCCCGGGAGCAGCTGTACGCCCGCATCCGCAACTTCCGGGCCCTGGAGACCCAGCGCCGCTGGCCCAGCTACACCTGGGCCGATTACCAGGCTGGGCGCTATTTCGAGTCTTACCCTCTTACCACTGCCTCACATGCTACAGTTCGCTATTAGTCTCGGGATGGTGCTGCTCTGCGCGGGCGGCGTGGTGGTGCTAGCCCTGGTGCTAGCCTGGCAGGAGCGGGCCGCCGCCCCCGATGTGCGCCGCCGCCGGCTCTTGTGGCTGGTGCTGCCCGTAGCCAGCGCCGTGCTGGCCCTGCTACTCGGGGCCGTGTTCCTGCTCATGGCCATCTGGTCGCCGCAGAGCGCCGATATTCTGGCGAGTCTGTAATCTGACTTTCTTCCGCTATTCGCCCGAAGCCCCGGGCTTCTTATTGAACCGCTTACTCATGGAAACTAATCTGGAAAGCTCGGCTCCGGTCGGCTTTGTTGAATCTGAAATATCTCCCCTGGGCCGCTGGCTGGCGGGTGCCCAGCAGCTGAAGGACACGCTGACGATTCTGGGAATGAACATCGTGCTGCTCTTCGGCTTTCTGTTCTTCGGGCTACCCTTGCCGGGGCTGGTCTTGTACGGGCTGCGGTGGCGCTTGGCGCGCGGCACAGCCAGCCGCGTCAATGCCATCTGGCTGTGGGCTCTGGGGCTGTTGCACGAAGTGGTGTGCGCGGCACTGTTTGCCTCGGCTGATGTGCGCAGTGAGCTGCACGAAATGGCCGAATACCTGACTTATGGCTATGCGTTGGGCGCCTTTATCAGCCTGGTAGGCCTCATCGAAATCCTCTCCAACGACGAAACCAGCGCCGCATAATGGACTATTCAACTACCAACCCAACAACCCGCTGGCCCTCGGCCGGCCGCAGCCTGAGCATCCTTATTGCCGTAGTAGCCGTGCTCTGGCTCTGGCTGCAGCTGCCCGGCTGGTACCAGTCGGGCCACGCGGCCGCCGATGCTACCGCTCAGTGGTTGACAGCGCTGGTACACAACGACTGGACGGCTCTGGTTCTGATTGCAGCGGCCAACGTAAGCGTAGCCCGCGGTACCACCGCGCCCATGTGGCGGCTGGGGCACAGCATCGAGCTGCAAGGCATGAAAGGCGCTTTTGTCTTCGTGCTCGGCATGCTGTTTCACCTGCTGGTAGGCGGTTTCGGCGTGGTACTGCTCCTGCTGGGCAGCTCCGACCAAAAGTTGCTTGCCTTATAGTCCCGCCCCGATGACAACCTTGTTGCGCTTCCTGGAGCTGGTGTTTCGGCTGGCTCCCAGGCTGCTGTGGTGGGCGCTGGGCGGGCTGTTTTTCAGCGGGCTGAATATCGTGCTCAAACAGGAGCTCTGGCCCAACACGTCCGCAGCTCCCACTTTCTTCGCCGTATTATTCGTGGGCTGCCTGCTGCTGCTGCCCTGGCTGGCAGCCCGCACGGCCTGGTTGCTGGCCGATGCGGTGGAAAGCTACTTCTGGAAGGCCCTGTGGCGCCTGGCGGCCATCGGCGGCTACTGCGGCGCGGCTCTGTCAGCCGTCGTGGGAGTGGTAGCATTGGCTTTTAACCTCTGAGCTCCGCATCCCCCTAAGGGCCCTTGCCACCTGCCGGCCCCGATTTCAGTAGCTTACGCCATTCCTGCTACTATCATATTCCATCCAATGGCCCGTACCGCGCTGCTCGTTCTGCTTTTTCTGGCCCTGCTCATCGAGCTGGCGCTTACCATTGGCGGCTTCCTAGCACCTGATCTGCTGCTGACCAAGTTTGGGGTAGGGGCCAGCCCGGATACGCGGTTTATGGCCTTCGCGCTGGCTTGGCTACTGCTATTGGTGTCGTTAGTTGATGCGGTGGCCTTGTGGCAGGTGTGGCAGCGGCAGCCGCACTACGCCACGCTCTGCTACCTACTCGGCTTCTGGTGGATTGGCATCGGGCTGGGCCTCTACCTGGGTTACCACCGCCTGGATAACCTGCTGCTCGACTCGGGCAAGGGCCTGCTGATTGTGCTGGCTACTTGGCAAAGCCGCCACACCAGCCGGCCGCTTGTAGTGGTCTGAAAAGGCAAATAACCGAGCGGCGGCCAGCTCAACGTATACGGGGCCGCGCCTAACTGGTATATTTGCACTTCAGTTGCCGGGAGCTCAGGCTCCTTCTGCCTCTATCCGTCCCGAATGTCCGCTTCCGAACAACCGAAAACTACCGCTGCTTCCCGCCCTCCGCGCCGCTGGCCCAACATCGTGGCGCGTACCGTCTGGGGGCTTTTCGTAATTGGCGTCGGCGTTTTCCTGCTCTACCCGATTCTGGTGAAAAGCAACTTTCTGTTCCTGTTTGGCAAGTCGCCGAGCCTGGAGGAAATGGAAAGCCCCAAGGTGGAGCAGGCTTCCGAGCTCTACACCGCCGATGGGGTGCTGCTGGGCAAATACTTCCGCGAAAACCGTTCCCCGGTTCCGTTCAACAAGATTTCGCCCCTGCTCGTCAAAGCCCTTATTGCCACCGAAGACATCCGCTTCTACGAGCATTCCGGCATCGACCTGACGGCCCTGGCGCGGGCCGTGGCCGGGCGCGGGCGCAACGGCGGCGGCTCGACCATTACCCAGCAGCTGGCCAAAAACCTCTACAAAATCCGGCGCGGCGACCGGGGCCTGCTGGGCTACATTCCCATCGTCAGCACCCTTATCAGCAAAACCAAGGAGTGGCTCACCGCCGTGGAGCTGGAAAAGCGCTACACCAAGGAGGAAATTCTGCGGATGTACCTCAACACCGTTGAATACGGCTCCCAGGCTTTCGGTATCAAGGTGGCGGCCAAAACCTTCTTCAATACCTCGCCCGACAGCCTCAACGCCGAGCAGGCTGCCATGCTGGTGGGTATGCTCAACAATCCGACGGCCTTCAACCCCCGCTTCCACCCCGAAACAGCCCTCAAGCGCCGTAACCTAGTACTAGCGCGGATGGGCCAGGCCAACGTGCTGACGGCCAAAGCCGCCGACTCAATTCAACAGCGGCCCATCGTGCTCCAGTACCGCGTCGAGAAGCACATCGACGGCCCCGACACGTATTTCCGGGGTGCCGTCAGCCAGTTCGTCAACAAGTGGTGTGAAGCCAACGGCTACGACATGTACCGCGACGGGCTGAAAATCTACACCAGCATCGATTCCAGGATGCAGGCCCACGCCGAGGATGCGGTGCAGAAGCGCATGAAAACGCTCCAGCAGCAGTTCGACCGGTTCTGGAAAAACCGCGGCGGCAACCCCTGGGTTGACGACGAGGGCAAGGAAATTCCCGACTTCATTGAAACCCAGATGAAGCGCACCGACCAGTACAAAGCCCTGGCCGCTCGTTACCAAGGCCAGCCCGCCCGCCTCGACTCGGCCCTGCACGCCAAGCGCCCGATGAAGGTATTCACCTGGAAAGGCGACGGCGACACCACGCTGGTGCTTTCTCCCCTCGATTCGCTGGCGTACTACAAGCACTTCCTACATGCGGGCATGATGACGATGGACCCCTTCACGGGCCACGTCAAGGCCTGGGTGGGTGGCATCAACTTCCGCTTCTTCAAGTACGACCACGTGAAGCAGGGTCGCCGCCAGGCTGGCTCCACGTTCAAGCCCTTCGTGTACCTCACCGCCCTCGACAACGGCTACACGCCCTGTGACCGGATCCGGGACCAGCGCGTGACCATCAACTACGTCGAAAATGGCAAGGACATGGAGTGGAAGCCCGACAACGTGACCCGCGAATACACCGGCATCAACATGACGCTGCGCCACGCTATGGCCCGCTCCGTCAACTCTGTAACGGCCCAGCTGACCGAGAAAGTAGGCTGGGACAATGTGGCAAAATACGCTCACAAAGTCGGTATTACCAGCCCCTTACTGCCAGTGCCCAGCATCGGTCTGGGCTCGGGCGGTGATGTGAGTGTGTACGAAATGGTAGATGCCTACAGTACTTTCGTCAACAACGGTTTCCAGAGCGAGCCGCAGTTTATTACCCGCATCGAAGACCGCAACGGCAACGTCATCAAGCAGTTTGACCCCAAGCAGAAGCGCGCCATTCCCTCCGAAACGGCCTGGCTGATGCTCTACATGCTGCGCGGCGGTATGGACGAGCCGGGCGGAACCTCGCAGGCCCTGTGGGAGTATGAGCTCTGGAAAAAAGACAATCAGATTGGCGGCAAAACCGGCACTACATCCAACTACTCCGATGGCTGGTACATGGGTGTCACCAAAGACCTCGTAACGGGCGTGTGGGTCGGCGGCGAAGACCGTAGTATCCACTTCTACGGCTCGCAGCAGGGCGAAGGAGGCCGTATGGCGCTGCCCATCTTCGGTACCTATATGGAGAAACTCTACCAGGATGAGGACCTCGATATCACCATGGGCCCGTTCCCGAAGCCGACTTCCAAAATCACCAAAAAGTACATCTGCGTATCCGAATCGGAGCCGCGCCGCCGTCGGGCCGAGCCCGTGGATACCATTGCCACGGATAACCTGCTGGAGCAGCTTAACAGCGGAGTTGTGCCCGTGCCAGATAGCCTGTAGCAGGCTAGGCTGAAGCTACCAGCCGCGTTGGATCAGTAGCTGTTTAGCTGCTTTTTCGTAAGTGCTGCCGTGCTTTTGCCGGAACTGCTGCAATTCTTCGATGCTGTTGAATAAGGTGCCTTCCATCGAAATCTCATCCCATACCAAGCCGATTCCGGGCACGAAGTACACTTCTCCATCCTGTCCGATAATACAAGCCTGCAGCTCGCTGGCTATTTCCAGCAGCAGATCCAGCACGCCGTCCCGCTGAAAGGCCACCACTGGAAAGTAAGCCTCACTTGCCGACAAGCTTAGTACCGCTAGCCAATACTCTGTCGAAGAGCTTGACTGTGGGTGTGCGGTGCCATGCTGCTTTCTAAAAATGCGACTTAGCTTCTCAGAAATCCTGGAAATGCCCGTTACGGGTTTCGGTTCAGCCGCTGGTGGCGCTGTCGTAAGCAACTCAATTGTATCCTCGGGCCGCAACGACGAGGCAAAACGAAGAGCAGCATGGCGTTGTACTACGCGTTGCCATTCTTCTGGCTTAATCGGTATTGGGGTAGCAAAATCGGGCGAGTACCGGGTGATGGTGCAATCGTACGACATAGCACAGGCAAAGGCTCAACAGAAGCAAAAGAGCTTACTCTTCGCTGTAAAAAGACTCCAGCGCCCCTTTCAGTTGCGGATACTCGAACGTGAAACCCTGCTTCAGCACTTTTTCGGCACTTACGCGCTGGGAGCCCAGCACGATTTCGCTCATCTCGCCCATCATCAGCTTCAGGCCGAAGGCTGGTACTTTGGGTAGCACCAGCGGGCGGTGCATCACCTCGGCCAGCGTCTCCGTAAATTCCTGGTTCGTCACCGGGTTGGGTGCCACTGCGTTGTAGGTACCCTGCCAGCGGGCGTCTTCCAGCACCTGAATAAAGAGGCGGCACAAGTCGTCGAGGTGAATCCAGGACATAAACTGCCGACCCGAGCCCAAGGGCGCGCCGGCCATCATTTTTACGGTGCGGGCCAGCGGCACCAGGGCGCCGCCCTCGGTGCTCAGCACAATGCCAATCCGCATCAGTACCGTCCGGATGCCCAGTTCCTGCACCTGCTGCCCGGCTTTTTCCCACTGCTGCGACACGGCCACTAGAAAGTCGTCGGGCGAGGCCGGCGGGGTTTCCTCCGTTACGAGCTGGTCGCCACTGTCGCCGTAGATGCCAATGGCCGAGGCCGACAGAAACGTGCGTACGTGCTGGTTGCTCTTGGCCAGCTCCCGGGCTATGAGGCTGGTACCCTGCAGGCGGCTGGTCAGAATGTCGCGCTTGCGCTCATTGGTCCACTTGCCATCCGATACGCTGGAGCCCGCCAGGTTAATGATGTAGTCGGCGTAGGGCACAGCAGCCTCATCGATGGTACCCGCGCTGGGGTCCCAGCGGAAGCTGCGGTAGCGGCTCTGGCTGGGCTGCCGGCTTAGGATAGCCACTTCGTAGCCCGCATCAATGAGCATATCGGCCAGACGGGTGCCAATCAGGCCGGTACCACCGGTAATGAGAACTTTTCGGGACATGTTCAGGGAGGCTGTCGGCAGGGAGCTGCCACCAGTTGGTGTTTGAGCGAAGTAGATAAAAAACAGGCCGCAAGCTACTACCTAATAGCGTACGGCTACCCTTTTTCATTTCCCGATCAGGCGCAAAAATTCGGCCCGCAGTGCCTGGTCATCCTTGAAAGCTCCGCCGTATTCGGCCGTCAGCGTGCTGCTGCCCGTGTCATTTACGCCCCGGCTCATCACGCACAGGTGGTCGGCTTCGATGAGGACGGCCACGTTTTCGGTGCGCAGGGAGTGTTTCAGCTCCTCGGCAATCTGGCGGGTGAGGCGCTCCTGCACCTGGGGCCGGCGGGCGTAGTATTGTACCACCCGGTTGAGCTTCGAAAGGCCTACCACATGCTCGCCCGGCAGGTACGCCACGTGCGCTTTGCCCATAATGGGCACGAAGTGATGCTCGCAGCACGAAAACACGGTAATGTCCTTTTCTACCAGCAACTGATGGTAACCATAACGGTTCTCAAACAGCTTCACATCGGGCCGGTGCTTGGGGTCGAGGCCCCGGAACCACTCGTGCACGTACATTTTAGCCACGCGCCGAGGGGTGCCCTTCAGGCTGTCATCGGTGAGGTCGAGGCCCAGCAACTGCATGATTTCGTGAAAATGCTCGGCAATGCCAGCAATTTTTTCTTCGTCCGATAAGGCAAAGGCATCCGGGCGAAGTGGAGTACGCAGGTCCGGCGCGAGGTGGGCGTCGGCGGGACCGGAGTTGTGCGCGGCTGCGGCCGCCGACACGTAATTATCCATGATATTCAACAAAGTTGCGGTCCGTTTCATACAGCGTGACCGACAGGGCGAGGTGCGGCTCGACGTGAGTACGCAGCCGGTTCCAGATGACGACGGCGATATTCTCGGCCGTAGGGTTGAGGGTGCGAAAATCGTCGGTATCAAGATTCAGGTTCCGATGATCAAAGGTATCTAGAATCTCGCGCTTGATGAGGTTGCTCAGGCGTTTGAGGTCATATACGTAACCCGTATCCGGGTCGATAGCGCCCGTCAGACGCACCGTTAGCTCGTAGTTATGTCCGTGATAGTGAGGGTTATTGCACTTGCCAAATACCTGCTCGTTGTGCTCTTCGCTCCAGGCAGGGTTGTGCAGGCGGTGAGCAGCGTTGAAATGCTCGGTCCGGCATACAGTTATATTCATAGGATTTAGGAACTGGTAATAGGGGCTTTTGTTTTGATTTCCAAATATATTACACGTATTCTGAGGCAATATATAGCTTATCTTATTCTGGATTTATTTACATAGGTTTTGAATTATGGCAATAAACAATAGGGTGTATCCAATAAAATTAATATTTGTCAAAAAAAATCAAGTTCGGGTGAGTCAACATCACTCGAGTCTGGTTAAATTTGGTGAGTTGGATTCCTGTCGCCGGAGCCAACCTCACCTTTTGTAACTTCTTTTTCCCCACTACTTCATTTCACTATGAAACCAGGCGTACTCCTCTCTCTGCTCCTGATGCTTTTGCTATCGGTGACTGGCTACGCGCAGAAATCGCCCGTAGATGAAACAGATATGGCCATTAAGGGTATTCCCCGTAAAGGTCAGCGTGTTACCATCCAGCTTGACAGCAAGCGCGTCGACGACTCGTGGCAGAAATCACTGAGCGAAAAGTTCGGCAGCAAGTTCAAATCGGACAAAGGTGTTTACACCATGGACGGTGTTGTAATCGAAGACATCTCCAAAACGCCAATCCGGGTAATCAGCAAAGTAGATGCTACTCCAACCGGCACGACCGTATGGTGGTCGATTGACTTGGGCAATGCTTACCTGAGCAAAGATGCAACTCCCGTGCAGTGGAAATCGTCGGAGAAATACCTGAAGGATTTCGCCCGTATGCTCTACCGTGAAGACTTGGCCATCCAGGTTTCGGAAGCTGAAAAAGCGCTGGTTTCGTCGCAGAACAACCACATGGCCGTTATCAACAAAGCTGACGCCATCAAGAAGGACATCGAGAAGAACAAGCTGAAGAAGCAGGAAATTCAGCAGCAGCTGGCTCAGAACGCCGCTGAATTGCTCCAGTACAACAACCTGATTGACTCGAACCTGAAAGAGCAGGAAGCTGCCCGCGCCGACATTGTCAACATGCGCGTTGCGCTGGAGGCCGTGAAGGAGCGTATGAACAAGATTGAGTAGTTCGTCTTACTCCATAAAAAAGCCCCGTCGAGCAATCGACGGGGCTTTTTTTATGCATTCAATGCTGAAATTTATTTCATGGCCAGATGTACCTGCTGGTCGGCGGCCTTTTCATCTTTCCAGCCTACCAGCCGGATTTCCCCCAGCCGCCCCTGGTGCAGAAACCACTGCTCCACCATGTCGCGGGCACTGGGATATTGCTTAAGCAGCGCCTTCCAGGACGTAACGCCCGGCAGAATCTGTTGGCTGGGCCGGGCTGGCACTGCTACTACAACCTGTTCCAGCACCCCGTTGTCGTCGAGGGTAAGCAGCCCGATGGGAAGCACCTCTACCACGGTGCCCTGGGGCTGGGTTTCGGCCAGGATAAGCGCCTGTAGGGGCGCGCCAGTACTTGCCAGGCGCGTACCCGCTACGAAGCCCTGATTGCCGGGGCAGGGCAGAAATTCCACAATATGGTCGAGGCCGGCGCGCCGCACCGGTACAAAGCTTTTGTGCGCCACATCATAGCGCTGGGCATGGTTGGTACCCGCCGGCACTTCCACTACTACCTGCAGCAACTTGCGTTCCGCCGAAAAAGTGGGCAGTTGGGTATAGTCAGTCTGGCAACTGACTATACCCACGCTGACCACGCTTAGGGCTAGTATAGCAACAGTAAGCCGCATAAGCTGGTGGTTATTGCGCCAAGAGCTGGTTGATCTGCCGGAACGGATTCAGCTGTTCCAGGTGCAGCACGAAGCGGATCCGGTCGGTGAAGTCTTTGCGGTTGTCGGGCAGGCCGTTCTGGTACTGCGAACCAACAACCGGCAGGTACAGCTGAAATATATCGGGTATCACAGGCACTACCAAACCCGCGTCGTAGAACACGCGCCGCGCGCTGGAGCCGCTATGCAACTGAAACTGCTCGTCGGTAGCACCCAGGTCGGCAAATACCGCCAGACGCGTCACGGGCAGGTCGGCCTGCAGGTTGAGCGTGCTGAGCCACTTCTGGCTGGTCACTGGCAGGAAAGCTTTGAACGCGCCGTCCCGGTTATCGGTCTGGTGCTCCTGCGCCGTGAAGGTGTGCGAAATCATCTGCCGGTCGAGGAAGGCAGTTTGCCGGCGGTAGTCGGGGCTGCCGCTCAGGCCCAGGTAAAAGTCGGAGGAGCTGTCGAGGAAACGGCCCCCAAAGAGGCGCACTGAAACCCGCTTTTTGGGCGAGTAATACCGCTGGTAGGTTGCCTCGGCGCGGAGCAGCAGGGCGTTGGTCGAGTTGGTTTCCTGGGAAATGGTCGAGGTCAGCTGATTGAGCTCTACGTGGGCACCCCACTTCTGGAGGGCATTGCCGCCGGCCACAGTGTATTCCCCGGTCTGGATGCTGGTCGTTTCATTGCCCCGGTCCTGGTCTTTGACGGCCGTATTGGCCACGCGGAAGGTGTGCTGGGGCCGGTCGTAGGCCGAGCCGGGCAGGGTGAGGGTGATGCTAGGCTCCACTTTCAGATACCGCTCGAAGCGCTGCACTGTGAGGCCCGTCACAATCTGGCGTACCGTCGAATTGGGCAGTACGCTCACGTTCACGTTGGCAATACCGTTGAGCTCATTGCGGCTGAAGCTGTACATCGGCATCAGCAGGAAGTTTAGGTTCTTGTTCACCACCGGGCTGTTGTAGAAAGCCGCGCCTAGCATAAACTTGTCGGAAGTGTTGGCCCCAATAACCGGAAACCAGTTCAGCGTAGCCCGGTCCCAACGCTCTACGCTGAGCAGGGGCTTGATGCTGATGGGCTCGAAGCGGCGCAGGGAGCCGGTCAGCTTCATCCGGTCGTCGCGGCGGTTGAGCTGGGGCGTCACGTAGTCGGCATCCACTACCACGGCCGCCACACCCTCCCGGCGGAAGTTGAGCTGTGCTTCATCCTGCTCGTCTTCGGTGCCGATGAGGGTGGTCCACTGGGTTTCCAGTACTTTGCCCTGGGCATCGAGCGTGCTGACGGGCACGGCAAACGGCGCCGGTGAATCATTACGCACCAGCACTTTCACCTGCGAGTCGGTTATCTGGATATCCGACAGGGCCGCGTCGTAGTGGTGGGTGTTGGTGAGCATATCCTTGAAAAACCAGTCGAGCGGCTGGCCGGTAGATGCTTCGAAAACGGCCTGCATGTCTTCCGGGTACGGGTGCCGAAACTGCCACTGGTCGTAGTAAGCATGCATAGCCTTGTCGAACTTATCCTGGCCCAGGTAGCCCGCCAAATACTTCAGCAGCGACGCGGTGCGCATGTACACGACGATGCCGTAATTGAGCTTGCCGTAGGTATCGGCGCGGGGGCCGCTCACGGGCTGGTCGAGGGCGCGGCTGGCCTGCACCTGGTAGGGTACCTGGTTCATGGCCGAAGAAGTCAGGCCGTCGAGGCCCAGCTTGCCGGCAATCTTACCGGACTTAAGCAGCATGCTAAATTGCCCGGCCTGCGCGTCCTCGCGCTCCGTCACGCGGGTTTCAATGTAGGAGTTTACACCTTCATCCATCCAGGCGTAGTCACGCTCATTGGAGCCCAGAATGCCGTAAAACCAGTTGTGGCCCACCTCGTGCAGAATGGCCGCCGGCATCGTGACGGTGACCATCGGGTATTCCATGCCGGCCCCGGCACTGAGGGCGCCATCCACGGCGGTAGCGGCAGAGTAAGGGTATTCGCCCACCCACTGTGAATAGTAAGTCAAGGCGGTATTCACATCCTGGAGGCCCTTCATCCACTTTTCGGCGTCAGTATTGGTGAAGAGTACCCACGAGGTGACGGCGCGGCCTGAGGGCAGCGTAACACCGCTTTTCAGTACGTTGAAGCGCTTGTCGGCAAACCAGGCGAAGTCGTGTACACGGTCCTGCACGTAGCGCAGGGTTTTGGTTTCGGCCGAAGAAGCCGGAAAAGCTAGGTCGGTACCAAAGTCAGCCTGGGTTTTCTTTAGGGCCGTAGCGGCAGCCAGCTGGTCCATGCGCAGCTGTTCGTCGGGGTTTTGTAGCACGCCGGTAGCACCCACGGTGTAGTTGGCGGGCAGGGTAATGCGCACATCAAACGTACCGAACTCGGAATAGAACTCGCCCTGGTCGAGGTAGGGCATCTGGTGCCAGCCTTTGTGGTCGTACACGGCTGGCTTGGGGTACCACTGCGTAATCTGGTACGACTGCTCGACGTGGCCGAAGCGAGAAAAGGAATCCGGAATCTTGACGTGGAAAGGCGTGGAAATGGTGGCCTTGGCACCCGGGGCCAGCGGCTGGGGCAGTATCAGCTGGGCCATGTCCGGATTAGCGGGGTCATAGGCCAGCTGGGCACTCTGGCCGTTTACCTTGAAATCGAGTTGGTCGATGTAGCCGCGCTGGGCCGCTTTAGCAAACTGGAACTTGCGGCTGCCGTTGCGCAGCTGCTGTTTGGCAAAGGCGGTGCTGTTGTCCTTGTAGGCGTTGGGCCAGAGGTGAAACCAGATGAAAGTGAGTTGGTCGGACGAGTTGTTCGTGTATTGCAACTCCTCAGTGCCGCGCAGCTCGTGTTGTTTGTCATCGAGCGTGACGTCTATCGAATAGTTGACTTCCTGCTGCCAGTAGCCGGCTGGGGCCGCGGCTTGCTGGGCAAAAGTCAGATAGGGCAGGGCGGCTAGTACGAGGCCGGTAAATATTCTTTTCATGAAACGGGAATAGGGGAGAGGCGAATCTGCAACGAAAGTACGTTTTCGGCCCGGAAAAGCTGCGTTGCTGATAACCCAACTGGCCCGGGGCCGTTAGGCTATACACGCCGGGGGTATTATCCCGGCCCCAAAAATCCCGCACCCATGGAAAAGACCGAAGTTCAAAACCAAGTACACCTCGATGCCGCCACGACGATGCTCACCGGCAACCTGCAGGAAGTAGCCTCCCACGCCGGGTTCGACAACGTGCTGCAGCGCTGGATTCAGGATATTAAAGATGCCAATAACCCCGAGCTGCACCAAGTAGTAGTCGATTTGCAGGAGCTGAAAGCCCATTTCGGCTCGGGCACCTACGACAAGGATGTCATTGGCCGCCTGTTGGGCCGGCTGGGCGAAAACACGGTGAAAGCCGCCGTATTTGCCGAGGGCAACACCAAGCCCCGGGTAGAAAAGCTCGGCGAAGCGCTGCTGGCCGCCGCCAAGCAAGTGCAACACCCCGCTGCCGCCGCCGAGCAGGACTTCCAGAACAACAGCGAAGCTTAGGCCCTTCTTGCGCTGTAGTAGCGCAGGTTAGCATAAGAAAGCCGGCCCCCGTAAAGGAGCCGGCTTTCTTATATCCAAGCCGCAAATCAAATAATGTATACACGCAAAAAAGCCGGCTCCCGTAAAGGAGTCGGCTTTTTACTTCTAGGGAGAAGTCGGGGATTAACCGCGACGCTCTTTGATCTTGGCAGCTTTGCCCGACAGGCCACGCAGGTAGAACAAACGGGCGCGACGTACTTTACCGCGACGCACCAGCTCGATCTTATCGATGTTGGGCGACAGCAAAGGGAAAATACGCTCGGTACCAATTTGGTTCGAGATTTTACGCACGGTAAAGGTCTCGCCGTTGGTGCTGGCGTTTTTGCGCTGAATAACTACACCCTGGAACTGCTGAATGCGCTCCTTGTTGCCCTCGCGAATCTTCACGTGAACATTAATGGTGTCGCCGGCGGCGAAAACAGGGAAGCTGGCGCGGCGCTCCTGGGACTCCTGCTGGATAAAATCGAGTAATACGCTCATGGCTGGAAAAACTTGAAAAAGGACGGCGCCGCCGCCCAAGGGGTTTCGCTTAAAGAGGCGCAAATATAGCGCTCTGTTTTGATGATTACAACTGAGCGGAATGTGGGGGAATATGGTAAATGTGATAAATGTGGTAAATGAGGCTGTGAGGCCGATTTATTTTCACATTTTCCACCCTTTCACGTTTCTCACATTCTACTCAAGCAGGTCGGGGCGGCGCTGGCGTGTGCGCTCCACGGCTTGCTCATGTCGCCAGACTTCTACCAGCGGCGTGTTGCCGGAGAGGAGAATGTCGGGTACTTTTTCGCCCCGCCATTCCGCGGGCCGGGTGTAAACGGGCGGGGCCAGCAGGTTGTCCTGGAACGAGTCGCTCAGGGCCGATTCCTCGTTGCCGAGCACGCCCGGCAAGAGCCGCACCACAGCATCGACCAGAATGGCCGCGCCCAACTCGCCGCCGCTCAGCACATAGTCGCCCACGCTGATTTCGTGGGTAATGTAGGCTTTGCGAATCCGCTCATCGACGCCCTTGTAGTGGCCGCAGAGAATGAGCAGGTTGCCGGCCAATGAAAGCCGGTTGACCAAGGGCTGGCGGAGCGTTTCTCCGTCGGGTGTCATGTAGATGACGGCATCGTAGGTACGCTCGGCCAGCAGCTCATCGAGGCAGGCCGCAATGGGCTCCACGCGGAGCACCATACCGGCGCCACCGCCAAAAACGTAGTCGTCAATCTGCCCGTGCTTGTTGATGGCAAAGCGCCGCAAGTCGTGCACGTGAATTTCGGCCAGTCCTTTTTCCTGGGCGCGCTTCACGATGGAAACGGCGAAAGGGCTGGTCAGCAATTCGGGCTGGCAGGTAACGATGTCGAGGCGCATGACGGGCTACTTCTTGTCCTCTGGCTCGGAATCGGTTTCCGGGCCGTCGAATTCGTCGGGCTCGTCCCGCTCCCGGGAAGTGGGGCTCAAATACACGTCGAGGAGGCCTTCGGGCAGGTTGACGTAAAGCTTTTTCTCAGCTTGGTCGGCGTGCGAAATCAGCTCATCGACTACCGGCACCAGAATTTCCTTGCCCTGGTAGCGCATGCCCATCAAATCCTGCTTCGGCATCTCGTAGAACGTCTCAACCGTGCCCAGTTCACCCAGCGTTTCATCGACTACGGTGTAGCCGATAACGTCGTGGAAGTAGAACTGGTCGTCTGCCAGCTCGGGCAGCTCGGTCAGCGGGCGGTAGAGCTTGGCGTTGCGCAGGGGCTCGGCAGCTTCTATCGTGTCGATGCCGGTGAGCTTGAGCAGGGCCTTGTTGTCGGGCTGGGGCTGAAGCTTATCCACGCCGTAGGGCGCGAGCTTACCAGGCTTGCCGGGCAGCTCCAGATACACCGACTTCAGGCCGCGGTACTCATCCAGGTTTTCGACATCCATGAAAGCCACTACAAAGCCTTTCAGGCCGTGCGTTTTGCCGATGGAGCCCAACAGATAGCAGTCGTCGATGGTCATGATCGAAGAGAAAAAGAGAGGGCAAAAAAGCAGGGAGTTTGGAAGCCGCGCTCTAAACGAGCACTAAGCTTCCAAACTCCCTGCCTCTGGAACTAACGCTTAGGCGCCGGCTTCCTCGGTGGTATCGGCCGAAGCAGCAGCTTCCGTCGTTTCACCTTCGGCAGCTTCAGTAGCAGCTACTGGCTCCGCTACGGGCGTGTTTTTCTTGCGGATAGCTTCAGCACGGGCTTCCTTCACTTTGGTCTCAGCAGCCAGGGCAGCCTTCTTGGCTTCGTCCTTAGCCGAGCCCAGCGAGGTGCGCTTGCCTTCGATTTTGCTGTCTTTCTGCTCTTTCCAGGCAGTGAAACGCTCGTCGGCTACGTCCTGCGAAATGGCACCTTTGATAACACCCAGCTGCAGGTGCTTGCGGTAGAGCACACCACGGTAAGAGAGCATAGCACGAACCGTATCGGTTGGCTGGGCACCTTTCATGATCCAGTCGAAAGCCTTTTCGCCGTCGAAGTTGATGGAAGCAGGGTTGGTGTTGGGGTCGTAGGTACCGATTTTCTCGATGAAACGGCCGTCGCGGGGGGCGCGGGCGTCAGCTACTACGATGTCGAATTGAGCGGCCTTTTTACGGCCACGACGGGCGAGGCGGATTTTAACTGCCATAAACCGGGTTGGTTAAGCGACGCAACTCGTGCGTCTGGTTGAAAATGAGGTGCAAAGGTAAGGGAAAATAATGTGGGTTAATGTGCTAAATGTGAAGAATGTGCTCAAGTGCTAATGTGAGGAATGTGCTGGGCTAATGTGGTTGCATGTAGGATATGTGAAAAATGTGTCATTGCGAGCTTGCGAAGCAATCCGTCCTCTGAAATGTGCCGAGCTTCCTAAATAGAAAAGCCCTTTACTACCACGTGTAGTAAAGGGCTTTCTGATAAAAGGTCAGGTCCTGCTGCGCAGAGGACGGATTGAAGCCGCTTGATGCGCGGAATGTCGTGCCTCCTTGCAATGACACGTTTTATGCGGCAACCTTCATCTTCTGGGTGGAAACTTTGCGCTTGATCTTGATGATGCGGGCTTTGTCCAGGGTCCAGATGAACATGTAGGTGGGGTCGAATTCCCACCACTTCACGCCGAAGTTGACGCGCATGGGCAGCTTGTGGTGGTTGTTCTGGAACAGCTCGCCAAACGCCAGGAAATCCAGGGCCAGCGTGTTTTTGCTGTGGTCGTGGTTGTCGAAGTTCTGGTAGCCATACTTGTGGCCGCCCCAGTTCACGATGGCACCGTGGATAGGGCCCATCAGGAAGTGGATAGGCAGTAGCAGGTACATCCACCAAGCGGTGGCAAACTGCACGTAGAACAGGACGTAAAACGTGCCCCAGGCCACGCGAGAGTACCATTTGTCGCCCAGGTTTTCAATGAGCGACCATTCGGGATAGTCGCCCTCAAACCGCTCGGCGGCCGCGTAGTTGCGGTTCAGCACGTCGTTGTAGATGTTCTTGGTTTTCCACATCATCGAAAAGGCATTCGACGAAAACAGCGGGGAGTGGGGGTCCATTTCCGTGTCGGAGTAGGCGTGATGCATGCGGTGCAGCAGCGCGTAGGCCCGCGGCGACAGGAAGGATGAGCCCTGACACACGTAGGTAAACAGGAAGAAGAACCGCTCCCAAAATTTGTTCATCGTGAACATCTTGTGAGCTGCGTACCGGTGCAGGTAGAACGTCTGCGTGAAGAGCGACAGGTAATAGTGCGCTACAAAGAAAATGAGTATCGGCATGGGCCAGAAAAATTAAGGACGCGGTTGGCAGACGGAGCAGCTTTGCCCGCAGAAGCAGAACGGGATAGTATAAGTTCCTATTACCAGGGCAAAACTACGGCGGTGGGGGGCCGTGTTCAATAAACGGGCCCAAAAGACCAAAATCTTATTCAGGAGCCCGGTAGCAAGAGGCTGTACCAGCTGCTAACAACCAAAAAGCCTCCCCAGGGTTGGGGAGGCTTCCAGAAAAAATCTGATTACGGGTTATTTAGGCTGGGTAAAAGGCGCGAGCGGCATCCCAGTGGGCCATTTCCGGCACCGGCGCCCGGAAGCACATGGCTTCCTTCGTAACGGGGTGTTCAAACTCCAGCTGCCGGGCGTGCAGGGCAATGCTCACGTCGGGCAGCGGATTGAGGAAGCCATACTTCACGTCGCCGACGATGGGCGTGCCCAAGCCGGTAGCCAGCTGCACCCGAATCTGGTGGGGGCGGCCCGTAATGGGGTTTACCTGCACCAGAAACCGGTTGCCGGCCTGGCCCAGCACCTGGTAGTCGAGGTCGGCTTTCAGGCCCTGGCCGTGCCGCTCGGTGTACGCTTTGGTAACGTTGCGAATCGGGTCTTTTACCAGCCAGTGCGTGAGGTGGCCGCTGGTGGGCTCGGGACATTTACCTACCAGGGCCCAATAGGTTTTATGCACCTTATTGTCGCGGAACATCTCATTCAGGCGGCTCAGGGCCTTGCTAGTTTTGGCCAGGGCCACTACGCCGCTCACGGGCCGGTCGAGGCGGTGGGCTACGCCCACGAAGGCCGCGCCGGGCTTTTTGTACTTGAAGCGTAGGTACTCGGCGGCTTTCACCGACAGCGGCTCATCTCCGGTATTGTCGCCCTGCACGAGTACGCCGGCAGGCTTGTTGAGAATAAGCAGGTGGTTGTCTTCGAACAGAATTTCCTGCTGTTCCGACCAGATATTGGGACGATTCACTGGGTGTCAGTTAACAATTAACATGTATCATTCAACATTTATCATATCACAATTTTAGCATGAGCAAGGATGCGCTAAGCTTCAGGAAGCCCGAGCGGAAAATGCTCATTCAGGATTGTTAAATGATAAATTTCAAATGATAAATGACTCTAGTACGCTTCTTCGGCGCTGGGGAAGTTGTGGTCTTTTACGTCGGCTACGTAGCGGGTCACGGCGTCATGCATCAGGTCGGCCAGCTCGGCGTAGCGGCGCAAAAAGCGCGGCTTGAACTCCTTGGTAATACCCAGCATATCGTGGACCACCAGCACCTGCCCGTCTACATCGGGGCCAGCCCCGATGCCGATTACGGGAATGGTAAGCTGTTCGGCTACCTGCTTGGCCAGCGCCGACGGAATCTTTTCCAGCACCAAAGCAAAGCAGCCCAGATCCTGAAGCAGCTGCGCGTCTTCGATCAGCTTCTGGGCTTCGGCTTCTTCCTTGGCCCGCACCGTGTAGGTGCCGAATTTGTAGATGCTCTGCGGCGTGAGGCCCAGATGGCCCATGACGGGGATGCCGGCGGTGAGAATACGCGTAATGGATTCCTTGATTTCGGCGCCGCCTTCCAGCTTAATAGAGTGCGCCCCCGATTCTTTCATGATGCGGATGGCCGAGCGCAACGCTTCCGACGAGTTGCCCTGGTACGAGCCGAACGGCATATCGACTACCACCAAAGCCCGCTTCACGGCCCGCACTACACTCTGGGCGTGGTAAATCATCTGGTCCAGGGTGATGGGCAGTGTCGTTTCGTGACCGGCCATAACGTTGGAGGCCGAGTCGCCGACGAGCAGCACGTCAATACCCGCTCCGTCGAGGATGGTGGCCATGGAGAAATCGTAGGCGGTCAGCATCGAAATCTTTTCGCCCCGGCGTTTCATGGCCAGGAGCTGGTGCGTAGTAACGAGCTTAACTTCTTTGTGCTGCGACATCAGAGGAAACTGCTAAATCAGAGTGAGACGAATAAGGGCAAAGCTGCGGATTTTTTGCCATATCCGGCCCACACCGCCACCCAGGCGTAGGTAGGAAGCCTGCCGCACGGAAGAAGTTTGACCCCGCTGCCATTCACGACAAAGGCCTGCCGCCTGCTATTTCTAGCCACAAAAGTAAGCTGCCGGCAACTGCACAACCAGTTGCCGCCTACCGGTTCAGGAAAGAGCGGTTGCGGTTCAGCTTCAGGTCCTGGAGCAACGACGACTTAGCTGCAATGGTCACGAAGTAGCCGCGGGTGAGGCCGAAGGGCCGCCAGTTGCCCGTAATCTGCCAGCAATGCAGGTCGCGGTAGAAGTCCAGGGACGGCGCTACCACCTGCTTGCTCACGAAGTCGTAGCTGGCATTGTAGCCGAAGCGGAAGTTGCTGGTTAGCTTCACCGAGCCGCTGGCCGTAACCGAGGCCGACGTAATGGGGCGCCGCAGGCGGGTGCCGCGCTCCGGCAGCGGGCCGGGGTCGGTGTAGCCCGTGGTGAAGCTAGTGGACAGTTCCCAGGGAATCTCAAAATCGACGTAATCTTCGTACGGATTAATGCGGTTGGGCGTACCCAGAGTGGGGTCGTTGGTGGGCGGCAGATTACGTGGCACCGTCGACTTCTTCTTGCCCTGAGCCGGGTTAAACTGATAGCTGAGCGACAAATCGGCGGTGGCCAGGCGAGCCAGGCGGCGTCTTGACTGCTCAAACAGGTACTTGTTCAGCAGGCGGCCGGTAGAGTCGCGCTGGTAGAAGACGAAGTTGGCGTTGACGTTCAGGTTGAGCTTACGGGCAACCTGGGTGCGGAACACGGCCGACAGCGGCTGCAGGTTGAACGAATCGGCTACCAGGTTGTAGCCCGTGCTGAAGTCGAGGCCATCGATGAGGCTGACTTTCTCAAACGGGGTGGTGCCGGTGGTATCGTTGTTGTTGCGTACCTTCATTTCCACCTGGTTCTGCAGCGAGAAACTGATCTGGCTGGTCTCGGTGCCGCTGGGGGTGCCGTAGAGGAAGCCCTGGTAGCGCGAGAAAGTAACCGGGTTCAGAATGCGGCCCGTATTCTCATTGTACACGTTGTAGCGCTGGCCCTGGCTGTTGGTCAGGTCGCCCAGCGGCTGGTTGTTATTGAAAAAGTACAGGCTGCTGCGCCGGGTATAGTCGGGCGAATAGCTGTAGTTGAAGCTGGGCGTGAGCTTGTGCCGGATGGCCTGAATCTTACGGGTGCCTTTGCGCACTATTGTGCCGTAGATGTTGGTGCCCATATTGATGCCGCCCGACCAGTTGTACACCCGGTTGAAGCCCCGCACGGTATCGATGCGGATGGCGCGGGCCACATTGTTGTAGGAGTAGTTCAGGCGCTTGTTGTACCACACCTCACCGTAGTTGATGGACGGCGACACGTTGAAGTATTTGAGCACCGGCAGCGGAATGGTATAGCTGCCCAGCGCAATCTGGAACTGGTGCTGCACGCCGGTCTGGGAATTGCGGAACAGCGGCTTCAGGCTGTTGAGCGAAACGGGCAGCTGGCTGGCTTCGCTGGTACCGCCCAGCAGTGGAATACCGCCGCCCAGAGTGCGGGCGGGCAGGGAGTTGCTCAGGCGGTTCTGGCCCGTGAAGGTGTAAGCCACCGAAAACTGCTCGTAGAAGCGGCCTCGGGGCGCAATGCCCAGCAGCTCATAGGGGTATTGCCGGGCCACGCCTACCGTAACGTCGGGCAGGGTAAAATCCATGCTGCCGGTAGCCGTATTCTGGCTCTGGCTCATCTGCAGGGAGTAGTTAACGGGCGAGTTACGAATCTGCTTCTGGTAGCTAACCGTGGAGCTGAAGGCCGGCGTGAGGTAGCGGCGCTGGTCGAAGCTGTTCTGTTGGTTGTAGTCGTTGCTGCCGGCCTGCACGCTGGCCGAGAACCGGCCGCCGCCGGGCCGGGGCGTAGGCGTGTGGTTCCAGCTCAGCCAGAACGTGCGCGGCGTGCGGGGCTTGCGGTACTCCGAGTTGGTATTCACCGTGTTGGAGCGTAGAATCAGGTCCGGTGGCCGGGCGCTGTAGCTGAAATTCAGCAAGCCATTATAGGAGTAGCGCTTCAGGTACTGCATTTCGGTCGTGACGCCGAAGCCGCCGAAGGAGTTGGCCACGCCCGAATAGATGTCGCCCGTGACGCGTACCCCGATGTTGTCGTTTACTACCCAATAGTAGCCGCCGTTGCGCAAGGCGAAGCCCCGGTCGGAGGTCTGACCAAAGGAAGGAATAATCAGGCCTGAGGCCCGGCTTTTGCCCGGCGTGGGGAAATAGCCGAACAGAAAGCCCAGCGGCGTCGGAATGTCGCCGATAACGAGGTTGAAGGGTCCGGTTACCACCTTTTCCTTCGGAATCATCTTCATCTTGGTGGCATTGATGAAAAAGTGCGGGTGCTCGAGGTTGCAGGTGGTGTAGCGCCCATTACGGCCGAATATTTCGTTCAGCTCGTTTTTCTTGATGGTTTCGGCGTGTACGTAGCCTTCGCCCTGCTGGGTGACGGCCTCGGCAATTTTGCCGCGCTTGGTTTTGAAGTTATAGTTGATGCGGCCCGCTGTATAAGTGCCCCCACCATCCTTAAAGATGGGCTTGCCTTGCACTTTACCGGTGGTGTCCTGGGCGCCTTCGGCCGTCAGCAGGTTTTTGCTGTAGTCTACCGTAATGCGGTTGGCCTGCAGGTCCATGTCGCCGTAGTCGATGGACGACTTGTTGTAAAGGCGCGCTATTTTGTTCTGTACTTCGAACCGAATCGAGTCGGTGGCAGAATATTTAATAGTCGTTTCGATGTCGCCTTTGGGCCGGGCCGACACGCGCAACGAGTCGCCGGTGGCGCTGCTGTCGGTGGCCGTCAGCAGGCGCGCAGTGCGAGTCGTATCGGGCCGTGGATCGGTCAGAGGGCGTCCATTAGGGTCAAAACGGGGTACTTTGGCCGGCATGCCGGGCTTCTGCACCCGCTGGGCCCAGGCCTCGGAACTACTGTTGAGCCATAGTGCGGCCACCAGCAGCAAAGGCTGCCAGAGGCGGAGATAAGGACGGATTGCGGACAGGATAGACAGCGTAGACGGGGCCACGTGGTTTTTATCGTTTATTTTGTGGCTGTTTGCAAAGGTAACGGGTAGCTGCCCCAACTAACGAACTCCGTGCGGAATATTGTCGCTCTTTGCGTATCGGGTCTGATTTTTCTTTCAGGCTCATCGGTGGCCGTAGCGCCGGGTGCTCCCGGCCTGCCGCCCCAGAAATATCGTTTGCGTACCGTGGTGCTCGATGCCGGGCACGGCGGGAAAGACCGTGGCTGTACCGGCGTAAAAGCTAGGGAGGCCGATGTGGCCCTCAAAATCGTGCTGGAAGTAGGCCAGCTTATTGAGGAGAACATGCCCGACGTGAAGGTGGTGTACACCCGCAAAACCGACGTGTTTGTGGAGTTGGCCGACCGGGCCGGCATTGCCAACAAGCACGGCGCCGACCTCTTTATCAGCGTGCACTGCAACGCCAGCGCCCCCTCGGCCTACGGCACCGAGGTCTGGACGATGGGGCCGCACAAAACCGACATGAACCTGTCGGTGGCCAAGCGCGAAAACGCCGTAATTCTGCAGGAAGACAACTACAAGGAGCGCTACAGCGGCTTCGACCCGACCTCGCCCCAGAGCCACATCCTGTTTTCGCTCTACCAGAGTGCCCACATCGTGAACAGCCTGCGCTTTGCCCAGAAAGTTGATCGGCAGTTTAAAACCACGGTGGGCCGGCACTCGCGCGGGGTGAAGCAGGCGGGCTTTCTGGTGCTCTGGAAATCGACGATGCCCTCGGTGCTGATTGAAGCCGGCTTCCTGACCAACCGCACGGAAGAATTGTATCTCAACGATAAATCGGGGCAGTCGTATATGGCCTCGGGTATCTACCGGGCTTTCCGGGATTATAAGAATGAACTGGAAGCCATGAATGGAGAATAAACCGGCTTCAGACCATGAGTTAGCCGTTTATCTTCTGCCCTCTACACCCTCAAGATCTGACGCAGCGTGTCAAAAGAACTTAAAGTAGCCCTGCTGGGCATCGTGGCCCTGGCAGCCTTATATATTGGCTTCAACTTCCTGAAAGGCAGCAATCTGCTGTCTTCCGATCGGACCTATTACGCCAAGTACGACAACGTGGACGGCCTGACCGTGGGCAACCCCGTGATTCTGAACGGTGTGAAAGTAGGCCAGGTGAAAAACATGGAGCTGCTGCCCGAGGAGCGTAACCGCATCCGCGTTTCCCTAGAGCTGCAGAAAGGCATTACCGTCGGTGACTCTACGGTGGCCAGCCTCTCGGGCTCGTTGCTGGGCAGCAAGACCATTACCCTGTTTCTGGGCAAGAACTCGAAAGTATTCGATGGTGGGGAGGAGCTGAAGTCCTACACTGTCGCCAGCATTACGGATGCCTTCCAGGCCAAGGCCCTGCCCGTGCTCGGTACCGTCGATTCGACGCTGATCAAGGTGAACAGCTTTCTGAGCAAAGAGGCGCGGGTGAGCCTGCAGGCCACGCTGCTCAACGCCCAGGGCAGCACCGAGGCGCTAAAAAACCTGCTGATCATGAACCAGCGCAACATCAACCAGATTACCACCAACATGGCCCAGCTCACCAATGAGCTGAACAAGACCAGCAAGAAGTTCGACCGGATTGCCGTCAACTTCGCCCAGCTCAGCGACTCGCTTAAGAGTGCCCCGGTGGGTCCGGCCATGCGCAAGCTCAACGCCACCATGACCGAAGCCCAGACCGCCATGACCGGTGTGAATAAGGCCCTGACCGATCAGAAAGGCTCGTTGGGCAAGCTCATCAACGACACGCTGCTCTACCGCAACCTGAACGCCACGGCCGCCAGCTCTGACGCGCTGCTCAAAGACCTCAAGGCCAACCCCAAGCGCTACGTGCACTTCTCGGTATTCGGGGGCGGCGGCAAGGAAAAGAAAACCAAAACCGAAGTGGAGTCGACGGCCGTGAAGCCCGACGGCGCCACCACTGAAACCGAAGTGAAAACCACGGTTAAATAACGGCTGGCCGCATAGCACCGCCGCTTCGCGCTACTTGCTTACCTTTGAATCCGCCCCGCCAGGGGCGGATTTTTTTATTGCCCGCACCCGCGGTGAAGTTGGGAGAGGTGAAGTTGTGAATTAGGGCTCAAACTGCGCAAATGGCGCTGTAGAACAGCAATTCACAACTTCACCTCTCCCAACTTCACCATCTTCCCATTCCTCTCCCCACCCACTTCCCGATGAACCTCGAATTCAACAAAAACGAAGACAGCAGCAAGCAGCTTAATTTTCAACTTTCCCAGCGCCTCAAAAAGATGCAGCTCGGTGGCGGCGAAAAGCGCATCGAGGCCCACAAGGCCAAGGGCAAGCTCACGGCCCGGGAGCGGATAGACTATTTGATTGATAAGGATTCCCAAACGGTGGAAATCGGGGCCTTTGCCGGCGAGGGAATGTACAAGGAGGAAGGCGGCTGCCCCGGCGGCGGTGTGGTGGTGGTTATCGGCTGGGTGCAGGGCCGGCAGTGCGTGATTGTGGCCAACGACGCCACCGTGAAGGCCGGGGCTTGGTTTCCGATTACGGCCAAGAAAAACCTGCGGGCCCAGGAAATCAGCATCGAAAACAAGCTGCCCATCATCTACCTCGTCGACTCAGCCGGGGTGTATTTGCCGATGCAGGACGAAATCTTCCCCGATAAGGAGCACTTCGGCCGCATCTTCCGCAACAACGCCGTGATGAGCAGCATGGGCATTGTGCAGCTGGCCGCCATTATGGGGCCCTGCGTGGCTGGCGGCGCGTATTTGCCGATTATGTCTGACGAGGCCATGATTGTGGACGGTACCGGCTCGGTGTTTCTGGCGGGCTCCTACCTGGTGAAGTCGGCTATTGGCGAAACCATCGACAACGAAACGCTGGGCGGCGCTACCACGCACTCCGAAATTTCGGGCGTGACGGACTACAAGTTTGCCACCGACGAAGAGTGCCTGGAGCACATCCGCAATATCTTCGACAAGCTCGGCGGCCACGCAACGGCCGGCTTCTCGCGCAAAGCCCCACTGGCCCCGGCCAAGGACGAGAAGGAAATCCTGGGTTTGCTGCCGTCGGATCGGGTGAAGCCCTACGACATGATGGACATCATCGAGCGGCTAGTGGATAACTCCGAGTTTGAGCCCTACAAGGACCTCTACGGCCAGACGCTGATCTGCGGGCTGGCCCGCATCGACGGTTGGGCCGTGGGCATCGTGGCCAACCAGCGCAAAATCGTGAAGACCAAGAAGGGCGCCATGCAGATGGGCGGCGTTATCTACTCCGACTCGGCCGATAAAGCCGCGCGCTTTATCATGAACTGCAACCAGAAGCGGATTCCGCTGGTGTTTCTGCACGACGTGTCGGGCTTCATGGTCGGCTCGCAGTCGGAGCACGGCGGCATCATCAAGGACGGGGCGAAGATGGTGAATGCCATGGCCAACTCGGTGGTACCCAAGTTCTCGGTCATTATCGGCAACAGCTACGGGGCCGGCAACTACGCCATGTGCGGCAAAGCCTACGACCCGCGCCTGATAGTGGCCTGGCCCACGGCCCAGCTGGCCGTGATGAGCGGGGCCGCCGCCGCCAACACGCTGCTCCAGATTCAGGTGGCTTCTCTCAAAGCCAAGGGCGAAGTCATTACCCCCGAAGCCGAAAAGGAGCTGCTGGACCGCATCAAGGCCCGTTACGACGAGCAGCTCTCACCCTACTACGCCGCAGCCCGCCTCTGGGTCGACGCCATCATCAACCCACTGGAAACCCGCAAAGTCATTTCCGAAGGCATTTCCATGGCGAACCACGCGCCGATTGAGAAGGCGTACAATGTGGGCGTGATTCAGGTGTGAGGCAAAAAAACGGTATTCATTTATTGCTTGCAGTAAGATGGAAATACAGCAGTTTTGGCAACTAATTGAGGCTGCCAAGAAAAAAAGCGGGGGAGATATAGAAGAGCAAGCGGAGCTTCTGACTGAAAAGCTGGCTACTCTTTCAATGGATGAAATCCTGGAATTCGACCGGATTTTCACGCAGCTTCTTCATGCTGCTTACCAGTCTAAACTTTGGGCAGCCGCTTACCTGATTCTGGGCGGCTGCTCCGATGATGGGTTTGAATACTTCCGGGCCTGGTTAATTGCCCGAGGTCAGAAAGTATATGAAACGGCGGTAGCAGATGCTGACGGCCTGGCTAAGCTCATCAAGCAGGATGATGCCGAAGAAGCGGAGGCGGAGTCGATGCTGTATGTAGCTAGTACTGCCTATGAGCAAAAGACTGGTAAGGATGATTTCCACGAACTGGCGCCTCTGCCACCTTCACTACCAACGCTTGATTTAAGCTGGTCTGATGACGAAAAGTTACTCTCCGAGCTCCTGCCGAAGCTGTTTAAGAAATTCGGCTGAGTATAGAACCCAGTAAACTGACAACCATCCTTTGCAGTCGCTCAGCTATGCCGAGTGACACTGACGCTTGCCCGATCTTTGCCCATACGGCGCGGGACCCTCACGGCACAGCCGTTCCTGTAGTGTGCAATCGAATAGCTAACGATGTATAAAGATCTTAACAAACAGCAGCGTGCACTGCATGACTTGATGAGTGACATCTCGGAGGAAGCTTGGTGCGCAGGCTGGATGGAAGGTTTGGAGTACGCATTGTGGCACATCGTGCTCCACGGACCGGCGAAATATGGTTGGGACCTGATTGGTGAACAAACCATTCAGCAATTGCAGCACTTATCACAGCTGGCAGATGGCTGGATAGTGTTCGACGATGTCAAGCAGGAATAGCTGTTTCATTATCTGAATGGCAGCAGATGTTCGCATCCGCTAATCCTGATGAGTATCTCATGGTGTATAAGGAGTAATAAAACTCTCAGCTTCCTGGCCGCCTACGCCCCGCTGGGGCTTTAGCCGCCAAAAATGCACCGCTGGATAACAAGGCCGCTTAGTCTGTCTTACCTTCTCCTAATTCCCGGCCCGCCGCAACGCCTGTTGCGGCGGGCCGCTTTGGTTTCCAGTGGTTTCTACCTGACTTTGTCGGCAGCCCGCGCCCGATTACGGGTGTGGTAGATGACCCTCCTGATTTTTTCTATATCGTCTACCGACTCTGGTAGACGACTCTGTGTATCTTTCTAAGGTCGTCTACTAGGTTGGTAGGCGACCATCTGATTGTTTACAGGGTCGTCTACCAGGCGTCCCGTTATAGCTAGTTTCGTCCTATGCCTGCTGCCCCTACTGATTACCAACCGGCTAAATTCAGCATGACGGCCGCCGTGCGGGCCCATATGGGACTATCGACGCGGCAGATGGCCCGCTACCTGCAGGTATCTAAAGGATTTGTATCGCACATGGAAGCGGGGCGGCGGGGACCGTCGGCTACCCAAATGCCGCGGCTGCTGTGGCTGATTCAGCTGCTGCCCCCGCCACTGGGGCAGGGGCCGGCAGCAGTGCCCGGCCCAGCCTTGTTCGATCCGCTGGCCCCGCTGCCTCCGCCCGATGCCCAGCTCCCGGCGTGGCCCGAGCGGGCTCCCACAGCTAGTGCCGAGGCGGTGCGGCGCCGCCTGCGCGACTGTCAGCTGCTACTGCTGACGCAGGGCCTGGAACTGGCCCGGTTGCAGGGGCGGGCTGCCCAGCTGGCTCGCCGCCGCCGGGGGCTGGCCAAGCTCCAGGCCGCCGCAGCCCCTCCCGACCCGGCCGAGGCCGCCCACTATGCCCGGTGGCTGGCCGAATTGGCCGCCGATCTGGCCCTGGATGAGCCCAGTCCGGCTACTGCGGCGGCCTATCGGGTGCTACATGCCCGCGTGGCGGGGCTGCGGGCGGAGGTGGCCGCCCTGGCAGCCGGCAGCTCGGTAGCGTAGCGGCAGAGTTGGGATGACCTGCCAGCGGCTCCCTACCTTTGCCCGTGAAGAACAACCGTTGGCCCCAGCCAGCGCCGGAAGAGTATGCGAAGAAGATTGCGCCGCCACGCCCGTCGGGTACAGGTGATTGTATACGAAGAGACCCTGTTTGATTACAAAGAGCACATCTGGACGTTTCTGGGCTCCTTCGTTGGCATCAGCCTCATCGGGCTGCTGAATAGCTACGTGCTGGGGCGCACCGATACGCTGTGGATGATCGGCTCGTTTGGGGCCACGTCGGTGCTGCTCTACGGCCACATCAACTCACCGCTGGCCCAGCCGCGCAACCTCATTGGCGGGCATATGCTCGGGGCGCTGGTGGGCGTCACGATGCAGCGGCTGGCGGGGCAGGAGGTGTGGCTGGCCGCGGCGCTGGCTGTGTCGGTGAGCATTGTGGTGATGCAGATAACCAAAACCCTGCACCCGCCCGGCGGTGCCACCGCGCTGGTGGCTACCATCGGCTCGGCCCAGCTCAAGGCGCTGGGCTATTGGTATGTGCTCATGCCCGTGCTGACGGGCGTCATTATCCTGTTGCTGGTAGCGTTGGTGGTAAACAACATGACGGGCACGCGTAGCTACCCGCTCAACCGGCACTGGTACAAGATCTGGCGGCGGCGCTACGATAAAAAGGTGTTGGTCCGGCAGAGAAGTGCCCTACTGCGCGCCCCGGAAAAAGCGGCTTCCCCCGTAGCCTGAGCAGTGCCCAACCCACCCGCCGGGTGCCGCCGGGCTCCCGCCGCACCTACTGCTTGGATTCTGTAGTTTACGTTGAAAAACAGCCGATATCGGGCTTCTGCGTAGTGCATTACCCTGAATATAGTCTGCCAGCTTTATTTACTGGCGGGCAATGGCGAAATTTGTATTCGGGCCGGGCCCAACTATTTGGTTTGTTATAGAGCTGCCAACACTACGCATTCGGGGCATGAGGTTGCCCCATCTTCTTATCTATTCCAGGTATGTTATGGCAATTTCCCCACCCGCAGAGCCGGTCGTAATCCGGGTACGCACCTATTTTGGCTTGTCGCAGCAGGAGCTGGCGCGTTTTCTGGGCGTCTCGCGCGCCTTGGTGGCCCTGGTCGAAACCGGCCGCCGCACTCTGCCTGCCGAGGCTGCAACCCGCCTGGCAATTCTTGATTCCGGCATAAGTGAGGAAGCTGCAACACCCGTGGAAGTCAGCAGAAGCGCGCTGGCCACTTGGGAGCCGCTGCAGCTGCACCAGCGCAAGTGCCTGCGCCAGGCCAGCGGCCTGCGCCAAGAGCTGCTCCAGCTGCAAACCCAGGCCGCCCAGTATCAGCGACGGCTACAGGCACTGCCGCTGCTGAGCCAGGCCCTGGGCCAGTTTCCGGCCGATGCTGAGCTGCAGGCCTGGCTCGAGCAGCTGGCCACCGAAGCCCGCTACGGCTTGTTCGACTGCGGCACGGCGGCTCAAACTTTGCTCACGGTGCGCATTACGGCGCTGGAGTTTGAGGCGGCCGAAGCCTACCGGCAGCTCGGCCTAGCCAGCTGAGCGGCTGTTGAGTGAACGATGTAGAGACGCATAGTTGCGTCTCGTCGTTGAACGATTGTCGGTTGGGCTTGAAGCAACGTCAGCAACGATTGAGACGCAACTATGCGTTTCTACAGAGGACAATTCAGCGCCCGATTCCGACCAAACCAGTATACTTGGATCAGCGCCGGGCGGCGAAGCAGCCAACGGCTATTGGTACCTCAACAACGGAAGAAACCATGAGCGACGAGTATCTGGAAAGCGTCCGGAAGCAGTTTGCCTACTACAAGCTGCTCGGCGACAAAACCTTTGCCCAGCTTTCCGAGGAAGAGCTGTTCTGGCAGTACAATCCCGACAGCAACAGCATTGCCATTATCGTGAAGCACCTGTGGGGCAACATGCTCTCCCGCTGGACCGACTTCCTGACCACCGACGGCGAGAAGGAGTGGCGCCACCGCGAAGCCGAATTCGACAACGACCTCCCGACCAAAGCCGACCTGCTGGCCCGCTGGGAAGAGGGGTGGAGCTGCCTGTTCGCCGCCCTCGATTCGGTAACGGCCGATACCTGGCACACCACCATCTACATCCGCAATCAGGGCCACTCGGTGCTGGAAGCCATCAACCGGCAGCTGGCCCACTACCCCTACCACGTCGGCCAAATCGTGTTTATCGGCAAAATGTTGCGGGGCACGGAGTGGCAGTCCCTCTCAATTCCGCGGGGGGCTTCGCAGAGCTATAACGCCGAAAAGTTTGCCCAGCCCCCGCGCAAAACCCACTTCACCGACGAATACTTAGGAGGGAAGCCGGAGTAGCGAATAGAACGACTCTGCGTCTTCTGTGAAACGCACTGCGCCCTCTGCGGGAACCTGGTATGGGCTGCCCGCCGAAAATCCGCCCCAAGCGCCCCATTCGCCGTATAGCCCCCGGACCTCAACCCGAAGACTATGGTGAAGAAAACCGTCTCTGAAATTATCGTTGATACCCTGATAGCAGCCGGCGTAACGCGCGTGTACGGTGTGGTGGGCGACTCGCTCAACGGCATTACCGACGTTATCCGGGCCCGGGAAGGCATCGAGTGGATTCATGTGCGCAACGAGGAAGCCGGCGCGTTTGCGGCCGGGGCCGAGGCCCACGTGACGGGCTCGTTGGCGGTGTGCGCCGGCTCCTGTGGCCCCGGCAATACCCATCTGCTTAACGGCCTCTACGACTGCCACCGTAGCCGCGTGCCTGTGCTGGCCATTGCCGCCCAGATTCCGAGCGTGGAAATTGGGAGCCAGTACTTCCAGGAAACCCACCCCGAAAATACCTTCAAGGAGTGCAGCGCCTACTGTGAGCTCATCGGCCACCCCGACCAAGCCGTGCGCAGCACCGAAATTGCCATCCAGACGGCCCTGATGCAGCGCGGCGTGGCGGTGCTGGTAGTGCCCGGCGACATCAGCCATCAGTCGGCCGAGGCACCCGCGCCCCGGCTACCAGTGCTGCGCAGCAAGGCCACGCTGGTGCCCGCCATCGAGGATTTGCGCGCCGCCGCCGACCTGCTCAACACCAGCGACAAAGTAACCATCATGGCCGGCGCGGGCTGCGCCGAGGCCCACGCCGAGCTGCTGCAAGTAGCCGAAATGCTGGGTGCTCCTGTCGTGCACGCGCTGCGGGGCAAAGAATACGTGGAGCCTAATAACCCCTACGACGTGGGCATGAGCGGCCTGCTGGGCTTCACCTCGGGCTACGAGGCCCTGATGGCCGCCGATGCCCTGCTCATGCTCGGCACCGATTTTCCCTACGTCCAGTTCCTGCCCCAGGAAGCCCGCACCGTGCAGGTCGATATTCGTGGCGAGCATATCGGCCGCCGGGCCCGGGTAGAAGTGGGCTTGGTAGGTGATGTAGCGGCAACAATTCAAGCCCTACTGCCACTGCTGAACCACAAATCGGACCGCGCCCACTTGGCCACAGCTCTCGACAACTACCGCGAAGCCCGCCAGGACCTCGACGAGTTGGCCACGGGTGAGGCCGGCGACACGAGTATGCACCCGCAGTACGTAGCCCGGCTGCTGAACGAACAGGCCGCCGAAGACGCCATTTTCACCTGCGACGTGGGCACACCCACTATCTGGGCGGCGCGCTATCTGCAGTTCAATGGTAAGCGGCGGCTCATCGGCTCCTTCACTCACGGCAGCATGGCCAATGCCATGCCCCAGGCGCTGGGTGCGCAGCTGGCCTTTCCCGGTCGGCAGGTCATTGCCCTGGCCGGCGACGGAGGCTTTGCCATGCTCATGGGCGAGCTACTGACGCTGAAACAGCTGAAAGCGCCGGTAAAAGTGGTTGTCTTCAACAACAACAGCCTGGCTTTCGTGGAGCTGGAAATGAAGGCCTCGGGCATTCTGCACTACGGCACCGACCTTGAAAACCCCAACTTCGCGGCCCTGGCCGAAGCGGCCGGTATACGGGGCATCCGCGTCTCGGACCCCGCCGACCTGCCCGCCGCCATTGCCGCAATGCTGGCCCATCCCGGCCCGGTGATTCTGGATGCCGTGGTGAAGCGCACCGAGCTTTCCATGCCGCCCACCATTGAGAAGGAGCAGGTGTTGGGCTTCAGCCTGTACACGCTGAAAGCCATTATGAGCGGCCGGGGCGACGAGGTGCTGGAGCTGGCCAAAACCAACCTGCTGCGGTAATTCTGATCGGTTGGCCACAACCAGTGCCCGAAAAACAGTCGTACTGGCCCTGAGGTACTTCGCGGCGCGGGCTACGGCTACTCTTGCTACCTTCCGGCCAAATTGAACAATATACCCCGGCCCGGATGTTGATTCTGGGCAACTGGCCGCAGCAAACCGCGTCGGTTGCTTTTATTTGCCCTTCCCCCGCATTTCGGCGGCGCTTTTGCTAAGCCCGCCCGCTATCCGCTCCATGACCAACAAAGAAATAAAGGCGTTAATATCCCTGCTGGACGATCCGGAAATTGCCCCGCAGATTCAGGACCGTATCCAGACCTTGGGCGAGAGTATCATTCCGTTTTTGGAAGAGTCGTGGGAGGAAACCCTCGACCCGCAGCAGCAGCAGCGCCTTGAGGATCTGATTCACAACCTGCAGTTCGACGGCCTGCAGCAGCGCCTGCGCGTGTGGCGCGACTCGGGCGGCGAAAACCTGCTCGAAGGCATGTGGCTGCTCAATTCCTACCAATACCCGGACGCCGACTTACAGGCCCTGAACCGCGCCATCGAGCAGCTGCGCTTCGAGGTCTGGACGCTGCTGCGCCCCGATATGCACCCCGCCGACCAGATTCAGGCGCTGAACTACGTGTTTTTCCGCACGCATAAGTTTGCCGCCAACACCCAGAATTTCCACTCGCCGGCCAACTCCATGCTGCACCTGGTGCTGGAAACCCGCCGGGGCAATCCGCTTACGCTCTGCGTCATCTATCTGCTGGTGGCCCGCCGCCTCGATTTGCCCATCTACGGCGTGAATCTGCCCAACCTCTTCGTGCTGACCTACCGGCCCGAAGACCGTACGGTGCCCGCGTTTTACATCAACTGCTTCAACCGGGGCCTGATTTTGTCGCGCACCGACATTGAGCACTATATCGGGCAGCTGAACCTGACGGCCAACGACATCTTCTTCGAGCCCTGTTCCCACCTCGACATCGTGCGCCGCGCCCTGCGCAACCTGATGATGAGCTTCGAGAAACTGCAGGAGCCCGCCAAAGCCGCTGAAGTCAGCAAACTGCTCAACATCTTGCTCGATGAAAGCGGCGAAGTAACCGATTCGGCCACGGAAGAGGAGTAGATAACCCGTGTCATTGCGAGCTTGCGAAGCTACCTTAACTGAAAAGCCCTTTCCCGTACGCAACGGGAAAGGGCTTTCTACTTTAGAGCGTTTGTCACTAGTAGAGGACGGATTACTTCGTTCCTGGCCAGGCCAAAACCAGCTAGTTACGGCTTCTTGATCAGGCAGCCGGCGGCGCGCTTATCGGTGATGCCGATGGGGCGGCCGGCCAGAATATTGTCGAGAGCCTGGGCCAGGTACTTCTCTTTCGCGTAGGCTTCAACCTGGGCATTATCGTCGATAGCACCTTTGTAGCGCACCACGAAGCCCGTGCCGGCGGGTTGTAGTACTACCACTTCCGGCGTTTTGGTAGCGCCCAGCAGGCCGCTTACTTTCTGGCTGTCATCAGTGAGGTAGGGGTAATCGTCGGCACCGGTGGTTTTCATCTTCAGCTTCTCGGCGTCGGCCGCATCGGCCGTGGCTTCCAGGTTGATGGGCGTATTGATGAACAGAAACTGCACGCCCCGGCCGCTGTAGGCGGTATTCAGGGCGTTGAGGCGGTTTTGATAGAGCTTGGAAAAGGCGCAGTTGGGGTTCACAAATACTACCACCACGGCCTTGTTCTTGGCGTAGCTGCTCAGCGTCACGGTGGCGTTGGTGGGGCTCGTTAGGCTAAAGTCGCTGACGGTGCGGCTATCCTGGGCCCGGGCCACGCCGACGGCCAGCACGGAAAAAACAATGGCAACGGCGGCAATAAGCGAGATTCGGCGAAAGGTCATACGCTGGGGCAAGGGTCAGAAGGAGAGGGGAACGGCGTCCTCCACGCAGTAGGTGAGGACGTAGTCAGGGGTGAGGCGCTGGTAGTGAATCTGGTGTTGGCTGCGGGAGTTTTCTAGCAGCAGGTGCCCCGTCAATACACCTGCCTCCCGCAGCTCAAACGGGTTGAGCCGAATTTGCTCTTTGAACACCAGGCCCCGGCGACTATGCAGCTTATAGAGCGTCTCTTTGGCACTCCAATAGAGACTGTGTTTGGCTACATCGTTGCCGGTGTTGGCTAGCTCGTCTTTCGATAAAAACCTAGTAGCCAACAATTGCGCTTTGGTGCGTACCATTTCAATATCTGTGCCAACGCGCCCCTGTGTAGCCACAATTCCGGCCACCCACTGGCCCGAGTGCGACAAAGAAACCGCGTAAGCCGGCAGCTGCTCGAAGAAAGGGCGGCCGTTTTCGTCGTTGCGCAGCACGGCTTTAGCCTTCGGACTTACCTCCGCCAGCAGCGTGTGGGCCAGCACCCGGCCCGCCAGCCACTGCAGGTTGCGGTTTTCGTCGCGGGTGGCGGGCAGCAGTTGACTATACAGTTCGGCCTGCGGCACCTGGCGCAGCAGCTCGGCGGGCGGCTCCGTGAGGTGCCACAAGCCCAGCCGGGCGTGTTCGGAAAGCAACGTGACGGAGTGGAGCGGCATATACTAAAGATACGGGGTAGCCGTAACGGCAGATTTTCAGGATAAGCGCAATAACGTTATTGACCCAGAACGCCATGTCGAGCCTTTGCGCAACATCTCGCGGGCAATGGTAATTAACGTCGTTGGAACGAAGTGGTAGAGCTGCTTCGGCTTAACGGACGCAGATCAAGCCTGACAGTTACTTTGGCAACCTCAGCACGCGAGGTGCTTCGCTTTGCTCAGCATGACGTTCTGGGCTGCTGACATTCTTTTGGAAAAGCGTCTGCTCGCCAAAACTGGCGTATTTTTGCCCTAAATCCTAACCCATTACCATGCCGCTGCTTTATCGTCCGGAGGTTCAAAAGCTTGCCACGCTCAGCGGCCACCACGACTGCGTGTACGCCCTGGCCGGCCTGCCCGACGAGCCAACCGTCTATTCGGCCGGCTCCGATGGATTTGTGGTGGCCTGGAACACCGACGAGCCCGCACGGGATGGGGAGTTGGTGGCCCGAGTCGAAAACTCGGTGTATGCCCTGCGCTACCTGCCCGGCCGGAATCTGCTGCTGATTGGCCACAACTTTCAGGGGTTGCAGGTTATCGATTTGACGGCCAAGAAGCTGGTGCACGCCACCGCATTGCCGCCGGTAGCCATCTTCGATATTGCGTATTCTGAGGTGCAGCAGCGCATTTACGTGGCAATGGGCGACGGTACGCTGGCCGTGCTCCACAGCCACGATTTCCAGCTGCTGCAGCTGCTGCGCCTCTCCGAAAAAAGCCTGCGCTGCCTGAGCCTGCACGAGGAGCGCCGGGAGCTGGCCGTGGGCAGCAGTGATACGCTGATTCGGGTGCTGGATGCGGCCACGCTGGCGGTGAAATACACCCTGGAGGGCTCTACCAACTCGGTGTTTACGGCCGCCTACTCGCCCGATGGCCGCTGGCTGCTCACGGCCGGCCGCGACGCCCACCTGCGCATCTGGGACGCGGCCAACGACTACCGGGAGCACCAGAGCATTGTGGCCCACCTGTTTGCCATCAACAGCCTTGCGTACAGCGCCGACGGGCAGTTTTTTGCCACCTGCAGCATGGATAAATCCATCAAGCTTTGGGAGGCGGAAAGCTTTCGGCTGCTGCGCGTGCTGGACAAGGCGCGGCACGCCGGCCACGGCACTTCGGTAAACAAGTTATTTTGGTCAGGACCACGGAATCGGCTAGTTTCGTGTAGCGACGACCGAAGTCTTGCCGTGTGGGAGCTGCACGTCGCCCCCAATGCCTTATGAAAATTACCGCCCTCGATATCCGGCAGAAGACCTTTGAAAAAGCTTTTCGGGGCCTCAACAAAGAAGAAGTAGAAGCATTTCTGGTGACCCTCTCGCAGCAGTGGGAACGGATGGGCGACGAAAGCCGCGAGCTGCGCCTCAAGCTGGAGCACGCCACCCAGGAAGTAAGCAAGATGCGGGAAGTGGAAACGTCGCTCTACCGCACCCTGAAAACGGCCGAAGACACCGGCAACAGCATTACCGAGCAGGCCCAGCGCGACGCCGAGCTGCGCGTGCGCGAGGCTCAGCTCAAGGCCGAGCAGCTGCTGGCCGATGCCCGCCAGAAAGCCCGCCAAGTGGTAGACGACGCCTACAAGCAGGCCGAGAAAACCGTGGCCGAAATGAAAACCGAAGTAAACGGCCTCGGCCAGGAGTGCCAGCGCCTCGAAAACCAACTCGAAGGCCTCGTACGCGACTTGCAGCGCCTGGCCAACGACACCCTCGACAAGGTGGAAAAAGTAAAGGCCTTGCCCAAAACCTCAGCAGCAGCCATCCTTTCGCGGGCGGCAAGCGTAAAGGTGAGCAGACCTGATTCCTCACCTGAAACCGATACCGCCATGTACGTAGGCTCTGCTTCCACTTCTTCCGTAGCCGCCGTAGCGGGGGCCACCGCTGCCACCGTAGGCGGTAGTGCTTTTGCGGCACCTGCTGCGCGCCCCATTGGTCCGCAGCCGGGCAGCTACAACCCCAAGCCGGGCCAGCAGCCCGACCCCGGTGCCCCGGCCCAAACGCCTGGCCCCGATATCGAGCCCAACCGCCTGCCCAACGAAAACCCCGGCCACGTCGATCCGTCGCGTATCTACAACCCCGAGCCGGCCCGCGTGCCCGAGCCCGACGCGCCCCGCATCGAGCCTACCGCCCCCGATATTCAGCCCATCGGGCCCGGCCATCCCGAAATTGCGCCGCCTTCCACCAACCCACACCCTGGAATGACGGCCGCCCCGGCTGAAAAGTCGTTTTTCGACGAAATCTAGACCACAGATTCGCTACGCCGAACTCCGTTTTTAGCGGATTTTTCGGATTAGCCGGATTTTGTAGCCGATTACCAGCAAAGCCTGCCTTTCGGGGTGGCTTTGCTTTTTTATGTAACTCAGCGGAGCCTGTAGCAGGCCGGCCAGCCGTTTCAGCCCGGCTTTAAATAGGTATACTTGCCGGCAGTAAGTGAGGCTGGTAAATAGCCTCCTCAATGGTACCCGGCAGAACGGCAGATTCACAATTTCACCATCTCACAATTTCACCACATGGGCCAGGTTGCACTCGAAGGAATGGAGTTTTTTGCGTTTCACGGCTATTTCGACGAGGAGCAGAAAATCGGGAATAAGTATAGCATAGACCTGTATGTGGAAACCGACCTGCACGATGCCGCCTCCTCTGACAACCTGGACGAGACGGTGAACTACGTGGTGCTCTACCGCATAGTGGCCGACGAAATGAAGATTCAGGCGCGGCTGCTGGAACACGTCGGCCACCGCATCCTCGACGGGGTGATGCAGGCGTTTCCGCAGGTGAAATCGGTGAAGGTGGCAGTATCGAAATACAACCCGCCGTTTGGCGGTATTTGCCACCGGTCGAAGGTGACGCTCAAGCGCAAGCGGGCCAAAGTGCAGCCGTAATCAGCTGGCTTTGTGTCTTTAGAAAACCCGGTTTACCAGCTGGGTTTTTTCTTTATTAGATGGTCGTACGAAATAAATCGTAGATAAAATTTGCTTCTACGATTGACTTCGTATATGTTTGATGTACGAAGTATTTCGTATCAAATCAGAAGCACCCCGTTATGAGTAAAGCACCTATTGCCAAACCCACCGAATCGGAACTCGAAATCCTGCAAGTGCTCTGGCAGCACGGCCCGACTACCGTCCGGTTCGTGAACGATGAGCTGAGCCAGAAGCGCGAAGTGGGCTACACCACCACGCTGAAACTGCTGCAGCTCATGCTCGACAAAGGCCTCGTGCTGCGCGACGACGACAGCCGCACCCACGTGTACCGCGCCGCCGTGCGCCAGGAAGAAACTCAGGGCATGCTGCTCGACCGGTTTGTGGAAGCGGCCTTTGGCGGCTCGGCCATGAAGCTGGTAATGCAGGCTCTCGGCAACCGCCGCACATCCAAAGAAGAGCTGCGCCAGATCCGGACGCTGCTCAACGAAATCGAAAACGACAAACCCGCAACTGAGAAAGGAGGCCCCGATGAGCTGGCTTGAGAATACCTTGTCGCCGGAGTTGATCCGGGCCGTGGGCTGGACTATCGTGCATTCGCTCTGGCAGGGCGCCGTGGTAGGCTTGGCGTTGGTGGGGCTGTTGCTGGTGCTGCGCTGGCACTCGGCTCAGGTGCGCTACAACGTGGCCGGCCTGGCCCTGGCAACGCTGCTGGGGCTCACGCTGGTCACGTTTGGGCGGCACTATGCCCTGGCCCTGGCCGACTTGGCACCCGTGGGGGCTACTACATCCAACGCTGCTACTGCCACCGCACAGGCTGGCTCGCTGAATTTCCTTCAATCTTCCGCTACCACGGCTGCTGTTGGTGAACAGCCGGCTTCCCTACTGGAAATCGGCCGGCTGTATTTCGATCAGCATTTGCCCCTGATTGTGGCGCTCTGGTTTCTGGGCTTGCTGGCCATGACGCTGCGCATGCTGGGCGGTCTGGCCTACGTGCAGCGTCTGCGCCACTACCGTGTCGAGCCCCTTTCGGAGCAGTGGAATGAGCGCCTGAAGGCCCTGGCCGACCGTGCCGGCCTGCAGCGCACCGTGACCCTGCTGGAGTCGGCGCTGGTGAAAGCGCCCTTGGTGGCCGGCCATCTGAAGCCCGTGATTCTGCTGCCGCTGGGCACGGTGCTGGGTTTGAGCCAAGCGCAGCTGGAAGCCATTCTGGCCCACGAGCTGGCTCACATTGCCCGCCGCGACTACCTAATGAACATTCTGCAGTCGGTGGCCGAAATCCTGTTTTTCTATCATCCGGCCGTGTGGTTTATTACGGCCTGCCTGCGTACCGAGCGCGAAAACTGCTGCGACGACGAAGCCACCGCTATTTGTGGCGACCCAATGACGCTGGCCAAAGCCCTGGCGGCGCTGGCTGAAATGGGCCAGGACGTGTACCCGGCGCCCCAATTAGCCCTCTCGGCCGTGGGCCCCGACGGCTCGCTGCTGGGCCGCATCCGGCGCTTGGTGCAGCGCCGCGCTGCGCCTACTTTCTCGGAAGGCTTCATGGCTGCGCTGGTCGTTATCGGTGGTATGGCTTTGATCGGGCTGACCACGGTGGTTTCGATGGCGGGCCCCAAGCCGTGGCCGGAGAAGGCCCGTTACTTCGTGGGCGCCGTATTCGGACCCGAGAAAAGCATCTGGGCTAATAGTTTGCCCTCATCTTTCCAGGTAGCTACGCCGCCCGCTGATGCTGCCACTTCGACTGCCGCGCTGATGGGCGACGATGATGATGACAAGAAGAAGCGCAAGAATAAATCGAAGGATAAGGACGACAAGCACACGGTTATCGTGCGCGATGCGCAGGGCGGCGAAACCCTGCGCCCGGGCCGCGACGGGGGCACCGTAGTAGTGAAGCGCGACAAGAAAGGCCGCGTGACGGAACTGTACGTTGATGGGCAGCGCATTGATATGGAGCAGCAGGCCAAAGCCAAGCCCAAGGGCAGCAGCACGGAGGTTATCCGGCTAGCCCCAAACAGTAGTGCCAAGCGCCGCTCCAGCTCCAACTCGAATTTTAACTTCGACTTTGATGGCCGCAACTACGGCATGTCGGCCCGCGACCAGGAAGAGCTGAACCGCTCGATGCGGCAGCTGCAGCTGGATCTGGACCGGAATCAGGAAGGAATTCAGCGGGCCAAGCGTGCCTACGTGTACAGCGGCGGCAATGGGGTGGAGGTGCGCACCAAGTCCGGCACCGTGCTCATCAACAGCGACAAAATCACCCAGAAAGCTCTGCTTAGTGCCGAACGCTCGTTGCGCGAAGCTGAGCGCACGGCTACCGACGAAGCCACCCGCGCCGAGATTCGCCAGGAACTGGAGCGCATTGAAGAACGCCGCGACGAACTGCACGACCGGCAAGAAGAAGCCCGCAACCGCAGCCTGGAAGCCAGCCAGGTCGAGCGGGAGCAGGCCCAGCTAGAGCGCGAACGGGCGCAGCTAGACCGGGAACGGGCTCAGATGGAGCGCGAAAAGGCCCGGGTTGAGCGCGAAAAAGTACGTGCCGAACGGGAAGAGCGCATCCGCAAAAACGAGGATGTCATCATCTCGGAGCTGCTAAAAGACAAGCTCATCAAGGACAAAAAATACTTCCAGCTGGTGCTGAGTGCCAACGAAATGGTGGTGGACGGGCAAAAGCAGCCGGCCGCCGTGGCCGCCAAATACCGTAAGCTGTATGAGGAAGGCTCGGGCCGCACGATAGGCGCCAACAGCTCAATGGTAATCAGCAACGCGGGCGGCAATACCAACCGCATTTACAACAGCCACAGCAACGACAGCGGCAATGAGCCCCTGCCGCCGCTGCCACCGGATGCCCCTGGTCCGCCCCGTGCCCCCCGGGCGCCCCGGGTACCTCGCGTCAGCAGCCTAGCCCCGTTGGCGCCGCTGCCGCCCACACCACCCAAGGCTCCGCGTAACGTGAAGGTGAACTCGGTGGCCTTGGGCGACCAGCTCCGCAAAGACGGCCTGATCGAGCCCAATGCCCGCTCGTACCAGCTGCAGCTTAATGCCTCGGGTATGATGGTGAACGGGCAGAAGCAGCCGGAAGAAACGGCAAAGCGCTACCGGGACCTGCTAGGTAAAAACGACGGCAAAAGCTTCAACATGAATGTTGTCGTCAACGAATAGCTACTGTGCTGAAAAAGGCCTGCCGCTGGCAGGCCTTTTTTTTGTGCGCTCCGGTCGGGGCTTTGAGCAACCATTAGGCATCGGCTATCATCTATTCACCTGCTTTCCCACTTACTTCTCCCTGCGCTTATGTTGGCACGTGTACTTCTCAGTTGTTTTTTAGGGTTGCTCACGTGCACCGCCGTTGCCCAGACCGAGGCACCCGATGCCAAGGTGCCGGCCCCCAAAAAGCAGCTGCAGGCCCAGCGCATCACCGAGGCCATTAAGCTCGACGGGCAACTCGACGAGGCCGCGTGGCAGCAGGCTGCCATTGCTACCGACTTCATTCAGAACCGGCCCAACCCCGGGCCACCCGAAAAGCACAAAACCGAGGTGCGCGTGCTCTACGACGATGCCAACCTCTACATCGGGGCCGTGATGCACGACGTATCGGCCGACTCGATTATGCGGGAGTTGACGCCGCGTGACGACTTTGGTAACACCGATTTCATTGGCATCTTTCTCGATACGTACCAGGACAAGCTCAACGGCTACGGCTTTTTCGTGACCACCGGCGGCGTGCAGATGGACTGCCGCTACTCGCCGGCCGGGGGTGAGGATTTCAACTGGAATGCCGTCTGGGACTCGCGCACCAGCGTGAAAGGCACCGACTGGTACGCCGAAATGCGGATTCCGTACTCGGCCATCCGCTTTAGCCAAACATCCGAGCAGGTGTGGGGCCTCAACTTTATGCGCCAGCGCAAGCGCGACAACCAAGCCTTTTTCTGGAATGAGGTGAAGCCTGCCGTGGATGGCTTCGTGAACCAGTGGGGCCGGCTCGAAGGCCTGCGCGACATCAAGCCGCCGCTGCGCCTCTCGCTCACGCCCTACATTTCGGGCTACATCAACCACAACCCCGTAGCCGAGGACGGCACGCGCCGGACCACCACGAGCTTCAACGGCGGGGCCGACGTGAAATGGGGTATCAACGAAAGCTTCACGCTGGACGCCACGCTGGTGCCCGACTTCGGACAGGTGCAGAGCGACAACCAGGTATTGAACCTGTCGCCTTTTGAGGTGCAGTTCAACGAGAACCGGCAGTTTTTCACCGAAGGCACCGAGCTGTTCAACAAGGGCAACCTGTTTTACTCACGGCGCGTGGGAGCCACGCCCATCGGCTTCTACAACGTGGAAGCCGGCGACAACGAGAAGATCCTCAAAAACCCGCAGGAAACCCGGCTGCTGAACGCTACGAAGGTGTCGGGGCGCACGAAAAACGGCCTGGGTATTGGTGTGTTCAATGCCGTGAGCAACGACGTGTACGCCACCATTCGCAATGAGGAAACCGGCCAGGAGCGCCAGGAACTGACCCAGCCCTTCAGCAACTACAACATTGCGGTGCTCGACCAGAGCCTGAAAAACAACTCTTACGTCTCGCTCATCAACACCAACGTGACGCGCTTCGGCCGCACCTACGACGCCAACGTAACGGGTGGCCTGTTCCGGTTTGCCAACAAGAAAAACTCCTACGCTGTGGATGGCCGGGTGGTGTACTCGCACCGCCGCGGCAACGTGTTTCATAAGCAGGAGCAGATTGATGACCAGGACGGCTTCAAGTACCAGGTGGGCGTGAGCAAAATCAGTGGCAACTTCACCTGGGGCATTAATCAGGGCATCGAGTCGGACTCCTACAACCCCAACGACCTGGGCATTCTGTTCGGCAACAACAATATTTCCCAAGGTATTTATGGCAACTACAACCGCTACAAGCCCTTCTGGAAGGTCAACAATCTGTACACCTACTTCGGCATCGACCAGTCGCTGCTCTATAAGCCCACGCTCTACCAGAAAACCAACCTCTACGGCGGGGCTAATACCACCTTTACCAAGAACTTCCTGACCATCGGGTTCAACTTCGACGTGAACCCGATAAACCGCGACTATTTTGAGCCCCGCACCAGTCCGCTGGGCAAGTACTACGTGCGGGTGCCCGCCAACGGCAACTTCGGCGCTTTCCTCTCCACCGACTACCGCAAAAAGCTGGCCCTCGACCTGAACGCCGGCATCCGGGAATACGCGAAGGAAGACCGGTTTGAGCGGCCTCGCCGGCTGGGCATCGGGTTTGGCGTGTCGCCGCGCTACCGCGTCAACAACAAGCTCAACTTCCGTTACACCCTCGACTGGAGCACCAACCGCAACCAGATTGGCTACGTGAATCCATCGAGCGGCGACAATGGCAGCCTGGCCGATAAATACCCCGAGGACGCGGCTATTCTGGACGAGTTTCCGAAGGCCGTGCTGCTGGGCCGCCGCCGCGTGGTTACGGTGTCCAACGTGCTGCAGGCCGCTTACACCTTCACCAACCGCATGTCGCTCACGGTGCGTACCCGCCACTACACCAGCACCGTGCGCTACCTCGACTTTGCCCGCCTGAGCCCCGCCGGCAATGAAACCCCGGTGGACTACACCCGCAACCGCGACAATACCTTCAACGCCTTTAACGTGGACGCGGTGTACTCGTGGTGGTTTGCGCCCGGCTCCCAGATCAGCGTGGTCTGGAAAAATGCTGGGGCCACGTTCCTGCAGGCCAATGAAGCCACGCCGCTGTATTTCGACAACCTGAACAACACCATCAATACGCCCCACAACAACTCGGTGTCGGTGAAAATCCTCTATTACCTCGATTACCTGGCCATCCGGCCCCGCCGGGCGTAGCCCGTGCAACACCCGGCGTAAGCAACGCACTGCTCACTTAATTTCAACCATGCATCTGGGTTCCATTGCCTTGCTGGTGCGCGACTACGACGAAGCTCTGGCGTATTACGTGGGTGTGCTGGGCTTCCATCTGCTGGAAGATACCGACCTGGGTCAGGATAAGCGCTGGGTGCGCGTGGCACCCGCTGCCGCTGCCGAAACCGGCCTGCTGCTGGCCCGGGCCGTAACGCTGGCTCAGCAAGCCGCCGTAGGCAACCAGAGTGGCGGCCGGGTATTCCTGTTTCTGCACACCGAGAGTTTCCAGGCTGATTATACCCGTCTCAAGGCCCGCGGCGTGCGGTTTCTGGAGGAGCCCCGGCGGGAAAGCTACGGCCACGTCGTCGTGTTTGCCGACCTCTACGGCAACCGGTGGGATTTGCTGGAACAGCCGCAGCCCTTATAAACTCAGCTGCCCGGCCCATGGGAAACCGAAATTCTGAGCCTGTAAGGGCTGCTGGACAAGGCACAAAGGCGGCCGGCGGGCGGATGGGCGGCTACGACGCGGAGAGCTGCGGGTTTGCCGTGTTCTTGCCCTTCTGACTTTTCTTGTGTTCATGCAGCAGCTGAATGACTTCGTGGGTAGGGTTGGAGCCCAGCCCGATAAGCAGCCCGGTAACGGCGATGCGCAACCCCGCACTGGCGGGCAGCGTCCCACCGGAACCGCCGTCATCCATGGCGTTGACGGCCGCAAACACGTCGAGATGAAAGATGGCGGCTAGTGCCAGTCCCAGCAGGGCCCCGATATACAGACTCAGCAGGCGCCGGCCCGGGTTGTCCTTGAACGTGGACAGGAAGTCCTGCAGGCCACTGATGGCCGTGTCGGCCAGGGCTACTCCCTCACGGAGTTGGGGAAGCTTGTCCTGGTACTTAGTAACCAGAAAATTTACGCTTTGCGCCGCCGAAGCGGCCAGCAGTTGCATGCGCTGGTTGGAAGGGCCGTGGGCGCGAATATCGTTGAAGCGCCGCTGCATGCTGTCGAGGTCTTTCTGGGCACTGGACAGATACACGGGAATAGCCTGCTCGGTACTCTGAGCCGTGGTCAGCGCCTGGCTCAGGTGCCCGTGGAAAGGCTTCAGCGCGTCGTTCAGCTCCAGCTCCAGGTCGTGTACCTGCCGGCTGATGGACGTCATGGGCCAGTAGGCCCCGATGCGCGAGCCCAAGGCATTCCACATGCCCTCAATAACCCGCTCGATGCCCACTGCTGCTGCCGTGATAAAGCCAACGGTGGTGGCTGCCTGGGTGACCTTGGTGGAGTATTCATATCCAATGACCAACGCCAGCGCCACGCAGATACTAAGGGGCCCCAGCCACTGCACCAGCGCGCCCGACAGCTCGTGGTGTTCGAAGTTAGGGCGCGTCGGGGCGGTCAGCCCGGATGGCGGCGGAAGCTGCAGCTCGGTTATGGACGTAACTGGCGGGACAGTAGCACAATTCGGAGGCAGGTTGGACGTTTCGGGCGTACCAGAGTTGCCGGGCGTATCGGGCGTAGCGGAAGTATCGGGTAGGCCGGGGGTGTCGAGCGAAGTTGTCATGTAGCGGGAAGGCAAAGAGTGAACCGGCAGATGATGTGGGGCAATTGAAGCTGCCCTGCCACCAGCATGTGGCGTCACCGGTGGCAGGACCTCTATCGTCGAGCGCTAGGCCACGAATGGCTCATGCGTGCGGTTCAGCCAGCCGGCCAGATACCTGTCGTACTTGTCGTGGTCGGGGGCAGCGCCCAGCTCCTGGCGAAAGAACTGGTGCCAGGATGCCAGGGGCTGCGCCTGCGCCTGAGCAGGCGTAAAGCTGGCCGCCAGGTAGTCGTAGTACGCGCGGCGCATGGCAATAAACTGCTCGTAAAAGGCCTTGGCATCAACGGCATTAAGCGCCGCCGCACCGGCCGGGCTGCTTAGCTCATCTACTGGCACCGGAGTGCCAAATGTATGTTGCAGCAGGTACTGCACCGTTTTAGCGGAGCGGGCCACGCCGCTGTTCACTCCAAAGTCGGCTACCTGGTTGGCAACAGACTGCGACTTTACCTGGTTAAGATTCAGGGAGTTCCAGTATTCGTCCTGGTAAAAATGCTCTACTGCCACACCGAGGTTGGTATCTGCTTTCAGCGCGGCACTCAGGCCGTCCCAGTGGGGGTCCGGCAAGGGGTGTTTGGCGTAATACTGGAGGCGCATGCTGTCTATGTTGGGCCAGCTGCTCCAAGTCGGGTTTTTCACGCGCGAAATGCCGCAGTAAGTTTCTTTCCCATTGTCATTGGGGTCGTTGCAATAGCCCCCTTCGTTTTGAAGCAGTACGGGGTAGTAGTGGGAGAAATCAGCCATAGGAAGGGGCGCGCAAGCGCAGAAAGTGAAGTGGTAACTGGCCCGGATAGAAAGGCCGGCCGCCAGCACCCTGCTGGTAGCGCAGTGGTTCTCGGGGCCGCTACAAAGGCACGCAATTCGGCCCACTTGATTCCGCGTAGAAATGCTGGTTTTGCAACTCAGGTAATTATACCTGCTCAGGGCGCGCAGGCTCGATCAGGCCGCCAGCTGGGGCTTCCAACGTGCTGGTATTGCCCTGCCGACAGCGGTGCCTGCTATACCGGGAGCGGCACTGCGCCTGCCCGTAACAAGCCGGCTCCGGCCCAGCCGGCTTGTTACGGGCGTTACAGGCCCAGCAGCTCGGCTGCCGCCCCAAACGCCGATTTACTGCCCTCAATAACCTGCTGCCGCAGGGCGGGCAACTGCTGCTGCACGCTGGCTTTGGCGTAGAACTGCTCTTCCAGGCCCTGGCGAATAGCCTCGTAGAGCCAGTGCAGATTTTGCTCCTGGCGGCGGCGCTGGAAGTAGCCGCTTTCCTGGGTTTGCCGCACGTACTGCTCCATCACCTGCCACACCTCGGCTACGCCCGCGCCCGTTACGGCCGAGCTAGTTGTTACTACCGGATTCCAGCCCGAGGGAGCCAGCGGAAACAGGTGCAGCGCGTTCTGGTACTCGCGGCGGGCCATTTTGGCGGCGGTTTCATTCGGACCATCAGCTTTGGTGATGGTCACCGCGTCGGCCATTTCCATAATGCCCTTCTTGATGCCCTGCAGCTCGTCGCCGGCCCCGGCCAGCATTAGCAACAGAAAGAAGTCAACCATACCGTGCACGGCAGTTTCGCTCTGGCCCACGCCCACGGTTTCGATGAAGATGACGTCGAAACCGGCTGCTTCACACAGAATCAGGGCCTCGCGGGTGCTGCGCGTAACGCCGCCCAGGCTGCGGCCCGCCGGGGAGGGTCGGATGTAGGCCTGCTCGTGGGCGGCCAGCAGGTTCATACGGGTTTTGTCGCCCAGAATACTGCCGCCGCTGCGCTGGCTGCTGGGGTCCACGGCCAGCACGGCCAAGCGCTTGCCCAGGTCGTTGGTCAGATGCAAGCCCAGAGCCTCGATAAACGTGCTTTTGCCCACGCCCGGCACGCCCGTAATGCCCACCCGCACCGAGCGGCCGGCGTGGGGCAACACCTGGTCGAGGACCTGCTGGGCTAGTTGCTGGTCGGAGGGCAGGGTGCTTTCCACGAGCGTAATGGCCTGGCTCAGGCGCACCCGGTTGCCACTGAGGATACCGTCGGAATAGTCGGAAGCGGAAAAGCGGCGGGCCATCGGTGTAGAATCAGAACATAACGGGAAAAAATGCCCGCTCGTAGAGTGTTGAAAGCGCAAACTACCGCTTAATAGTACATTTGACCAACTGCCCGCGCTTCGTTCTATCGTCTGCTACTACTTCTGCCCGCTTATGTCTGTTGTTTTGAAACGCGCCTTATTTGCCGCGCTACTGGCCGTACCCACACTGGGCCAGGCGCAAAATGAGCTGAGCAATTTCACCGCCACCGGCCGGGGCGGCGTGGCCACTACCTTCGCGGCCGACTATCAGGCCATCGGCATCAACCCCGCCAACCTGGGGCGGGTGGGCGGCGCCACCGTGGCCTTCACCATCGGTGAGTTTGGGGCCGGCATCAGCTCCCAGGCCCTCACGCGTACCCAGCTCCGCCGGTTTGTGTACCAGGCCGACGACCAGCTGACGACAGCCGATAAGCTGGAACTGGCCCGCGCTTTCACCTCGTCCAACGCTCTGAATCTGAACGTAGATGCTACCACCTTCGGGCTGTCGGTGGCCGTGCCAGGGCTGGGCACGGTGGCCGTCAGCAACCGGCAGCGTGTTGCCAGCCACGTGGGCCTCAGTCGGAATGCGGCCGAAATAGCCTTTTTGGGCAAGGATGCTCCCATTTTTCAGAATTACAACCCCCAGACTTCGCCCTTGGTTTCGGAAGCCCTCGACGGCACCGAGCTGCAAATGACTTGGCTCAACGAGTTCAATGTTGCCGCCGGCACCCGCCTGCTCGACCTGCCGCTGGTGCAGCTGTCGGCCGGCGTGGGCTACCGCTACATTCAGGGCGTGGGCATCGTCGATTTTCGGGTGAGTGGAGGCAAGGTAGAAGGCTACGGCGCGGTGTCGCCGTTGTTCGATATCGACTACGGCAGCTTGGCTACCAATCCCTCGTTCAACCTGCGCGAGCGGGCCAGCGGCCTACAGCCCGTGGGCACCGGCCACGGCTTCGACCTGGGACTGGCTCTGGCCGCCGGCAAAAAGCTGCGCCTGGGTTTGGCCCTCACCGACCTGGGCCATATGAGCTGGGAAGGTAACCTAGTGACGGCCAACGACCAGCGGCTCAAGCAGCTGCGCTCCAGCGGTATCGGCAGCTACGATTTCTATAAGGAAGCCGCCCAGCTGTTTGCGGCCGGCTCCGACAGCCTGTTTCAGTACCAGCCCAGCGCCGGGCGTCGGGCCACCCTGCCCACCAAGCTGCGGGCCGGGGCCGGGCTGCGCATCAGCGAGTATTTCGAAACCGGCCTCGACGTAACCTTGCCGCTTAACGAGGTAGCCGGCAACATCTCCGCGCCTTTCGTGGGCCTGGGCATCGATTTCAAGCCCGTGCGGTGGCTGCGGCTCAGCAGCGGCGTATCGGCCGGTGCCGGCTACAACGTGAGTGTGCCGCTGGGCGTTACGCTCACCACCGGTTTTTACGAAGCCGGCATCAGCACGCGGGATGCGGCGGGCTTGTTCTCCGAAAAGAACCCGTATCTATCGGTAGCGGCGGGGTTTCTGCGGTTTAAATTTGGCAAGGAGCAGTAGACGGTAGAATAATCAGAACGTCCTGTCGACCATTCTGCGCTTCAAGCAGAGAGGAAACATCTCGCGTGCATTGGTAACTCTTCTTATCTGTCATCCTTGATCTGGCGTACGCCCTTGCGCAGGGCTTTGCTCACCTGAGTGACAAGCTAGATTAAACGCACCAAAGCCCTTTACCACTGATGCGGTAAAGGGCTTTGGTACATTGGCAAGGGCTACAATGGGTGGAGAGGTAGGTCCTTCGCAAAAGCTCAGGATGACAGAATAAACAACATCCGTCGTTCTGATTTACCGCACGAAATTCGGCAGCCCCAGCTTACTGCGGCGGCCACCGAGCTTCAGGCCGTCGTCCACATAGCCACAGGCTTTACCGGCTGCGTTGGGGCCTTTGATGACGCCCAGAAACGGGTTATCCTCACGAGCCACGTATATTTTACCGTCGGGGCCCAGCTGCAGGGCGCCGATTTTGCGGTTGGCCGAGAGGCCCACTTTCACCGCGTTTTCCTTGCTTTTGGTTTTCAGATCGAATTGCCACACCTCGGCCTGCCCGCCGCCCTTGCCATTGCAGGTGCCGTAGAGCTTCGAGCCGTCGGGCGAAAACTCGACCCCGTAAGCTTCCTCATAGGTACCGAACTGGCGCGGGTTGCTCACTTTGCCAGTGGTATTGTCGAAGTCGAACACCTCAAACTTGTTGCTTTCCCGCCATAGGGCCGAGGCTATTTTAGTGCCATCGGGCGAAAACTTGAGGCAGCCAATGGCGTTGCGGCCGGGGCCCGTGTTCATGCTACCCACGTTGCTCAGAATCGGCTTGGTTTCCACGCCGTCGGGCGTCACGAGGTAGGTTACGAAGGCGTTGGAGTTCCAGCGGTGGCCCACCACCCAGATGTCGCGGCCGTTTTTGTGCTTCACGGCGGCCAGCTTTTCGGCTACGGGCGTGATGAGCAGCATATTGGCCCGGGGCACGTCGCCGAAGCCGCCTTCCCGGGTCATGTCCACCACCGAGTAGCGCATGCCGTTGCTGGTGCCCTGGGGCGCGGTGGTGAAGATGTAGAACACGTTGGCGCTACCGGGGTCGGCTACAATCAGGGCGCTCTGGGCACTCGACTTGCTGCCCATTAGGCCTTTGCCATTTAGCATGGGCTGGTGCTTGCGGTTGTACACGGTTTCGCCGTCAGTATAGAACAGCAGCTGGCCCTGGGCGTTGGTAGCCACCGACGAGCCTTCGTAGGTGCTCATCTTGCCGTCGAGGAGCGGGGTAGGGGCGGCAGTACCGTTGAAGCGCAGGCCGGCCTGGCCGCCAAAATACCAGATAGATTGTTCGCCCTGAGCCTGCACGGCCGCCGGGGCGGCCACTGCGGCGAGGAACAGCAGAAAAAAGGAAATGCGTTTCATATACTTGGGGCTCTACGCAAACCGGTAGTGTGTAGCTGCGCGGCGGCAAAGTAAGAATTGAAATCCGTGCCAAACTGTGGTGGCGTGGCAACTGATGCATAGAGACGCAACCTTGCGGCTTGCCGTTGAACAACCTGGAATCAGCAGACACCCTAACGTTAGCACCGATTGTGACGCAATTATGCGTCTCTACACTGGTATAGCCTTACACCGCCCACTCGCCGGCCAGCAGCCGGGCCACCAGGGGCTGAATAATGCGGTAGCTGGCGCCCCAGAGTTGGTATTGGCCTACCCGGTAGAAGTCGATGAGCACGGGCTGGGGCCAGCCGGGCAGCTGCCACCACTCCTGGGCGTGAGTGGCCGGGTCGGCCAGGGTGCGCAGGCTGATTTCGAGCACTTCGGCAATTTCGGGCTGCTGGCACCACCACACGGCCGGCCGCCGGATGCGGCCCAGAAACGGCGCAATGTGGTAGCCGCTCGTGAAGGTCGTCAGCTCGGGCAGCGTAGCCAGTATCTGCACGTCGGCGGCTAGTAGGCCCACTTCCTCCTCGGCTTCGCGCAGTGCCGTAGCCAGCAGGGAGGCGTCTTCCGGGTCGCGCTTGCCACCCGGAAACGCCAGTTGTCCACCGTGTATGCCCCGCTCCCCGCGCCGCACCAGCACCAGCTGCAGCTCGCCGGCCGCGTCGCGGTACACGGGCACCAGCACCGCCGACTGGCGCAGAATAGGTAGGGGAGCTTTTTCCATAAGGGCGGAAAGGTAAGGGCACCTCATTTGATACCCAACAATAACAGAACCCCGCTATATTTACCCGTAGCTCCCATTTTTTTCATTATTCCTATCCATTTACTGCATGATTCATTTTAGCCGCACCCGCAACTGGCGGGGGCTGATAGTATTGGCTCTGGCCCTGTTGTCGGTAAGCATTGCCCGGGCGCAGCAGCCGGTCATCCAGCGCATCTACCTAACGGATACGCCTGGTCAGGACTCGGTTTTCAGGCTCGGCAACACTATTGCCTTGGAAGTAACCGGCCTGAACCGCTGGCTGAAGCTGCAGGAGTCACAGCTGATTTCGCAGGGCTTCGACCCGCAAAAAGCCCACAGCAAGGCCCGGGAGCTGGTACTGTACATCGATGATGCGCCCATTGTGGGCATGCCGCCACTGGCGCTCTACGTCGACGAATCGGGGGCCGATGAGGCTCTGACGGCGGCGGCCCGGCGCACTGCTCAGGCCCAGGCCGCCCACCCCGATTCGGCCGCTTCCCCCGCCGACCCCACCGCCAACCTGTCGTTTCTGCTCGATGAGTACCCGGTTGGCATTCCCGATAAGGTGATTTTCAAGCTGGAGCGCAATGTGAACAACTACCGCTACTGGGATGTGGTCTACGACTCGCCCTGGGACTATTACTACACCGGCAAAATCGGGCTGGGCTACGAAGACCGGGTCTTCACTAAGCTGCACCCAACCCGGACTAGCGACGAAATCCGCCTGGTGCTGATTCAGCCCCTCACCCTCTGGATTGCCGTGCTGGGCACCATTGCGCTGGGCCTGGGGCTGCTAGTGCTGGGAGCCCGCTCGTGGCTGCTACGCATTACGCTGCCGCGCGCTACTACTACCACCGCCATTCCTCCGGTGGCCGTGGCCCAGCCGCCCTTCAGCCTAGCCAAGGTGCAGATGGCGTGGTGGACGTTTATTATCCTGGGCAGCTTCCTGGTTATCTACTGCGTGTCGGGTGAGATGCCCGATATTTCCACTACGTCGCTGGCCCTGCTCGGCATCAGCGGCGGCACCACGGCCCTGAACGGGCTGATTCCGCGCAATCCGCCGCCGGCCACGGCCACCACTGGCCCCTGGCTCAGCAGCCGGGGCTGGCTTCCCGATATTCTCTCCGACTCCCACGGCGTGAGCATGAACCGGCTGCAGCAGGTTGTTATTTCGCTACTGATGGGGTATTTCTTCGTGCGCACCGTCTACAACAGCGTAGCCATGCCTGTGTGGACCGACAACCAGATTCTGCTGCTGGCCGTGAGCAGTGCTACTTATCTGGGCCTGGAGTGGCAGGGCAACCGCGTCAGCGACGACCCAAATGCCGCCCCGGCCGGTTCCGTGGCCTACACCGCGCCGGCCTCGACGACTACGTTTGTGGCCCCGGTAGCGCCCGGGCCGGCGCCGGTAGTAGTGCCAGTCGTTGCACCCACCATTCCCACCGCCACCACCGATGCTGCGGCCTCTGATACCGCCGCCACTGACGATACCGCGCCCGACGACCCCACACGGGCACCCAATGGCTGACCCATAGTGGCCCGCCGCAAGACAGAGTAGTGCGGGCTCAGGCAGATCGAAACCGACAAGACGGAAAATACTAACGCCTCTTTACCGCAGCCGTGTGAATTTCACGGCTGCGGTAAAGAGGCGTTAGTATTTTCGGAAATACGCTTTTAGCTACTGGCTACTGCCGGAGAGCGGCCCGCGTCGCGCACTATCAGGGTGAGGGTAGTGGCCACTGAACCGTTTTCCTGCGCGTGGTCGGTGTGGCCCAGCGCATCGAAGTCGCCGTTTAGGTCGGTGAAGCTGGTGACCTGGGTGAGTAGCGTTTTGTCTTCTGCCTCCGTCAGCAGCTTGGCTACCTCTGAGCCCAGTCGGAGCAGCAGGTTGGGGGCTTGCCCGGCTACGGTCAGGGCCCCGCCGGCCAGCCGGGCAGCCAGGCTTTGGTAGGGGGCACTGGCCTGAGCCTGGGTCAGCAGCGTGCCCGTATCGCGCAGGCGCTGTTTGCTTTTGAGCACCGATACCAGCACGTGTACCTGGCTGGGGGCCGTTTCAGCAGTTGGGCCCGGCTCCCAGAAATACACCGTGCGGTCTATTAGCAGCTCTTCCTGGTCGTTGATGCCGGGAAAGCCGGTCAGCGTCACTTGGTCGTCGGTGAGCGGGCGGCCATCGGTAACGGCTACCAGCAGATACAGGTTGGCCCGGCCCGGAAAAGGCCCTACACGGGCCGTGTGGTTGTCTTTGATAAACACCCGCGACAGGCGTACCTCCAGCCCCGTCAGCGTCTGCGACCCGGCCAGGGAGCGGAGGCTAGGTGCCGAAGTGTCGGCTGCCGTATTTGTCGTCGGCGACACCGTACTGAGGAGAGCATCTGCCGTTAAATCAAGCGCCATAAGTCAGGTGTTGAAAAATGAAAACTAAAGCATTAGCCCGTGCGCTGCTAGGCCACGTAGGGAATAGCCGAAATACGGCTCAGCCACGAATGCAGGTAGCGCTGCTCGTCCTTATTGGGTTTTACATTCACGGATTCCAGAAAGCTCACCACGCCGGGCGGCGCTATGGGAAGGCCGGCCCGGTACAGGTAGAAATCCCGCCGCAACGCCACCAGGGCATCGTAGTAGGCCTTGGCCGGCGCGGCATTGATGGCCGCCAGCGTGGCCGGGCCAATAGCTCCGTCGATGACTCCGTGCCAGCCGAAGAAAGTGGCCAGCACGTATTGCGCCATGTGGCCCACCCGTCCCGTGCCGCTGTTCACGCCAATATCGCAGAGCTGACTGGCAATGCTCTGGTTGTTGACACCACTCAGATCCAGGCAATTCCAGTACTCGGGCAGGTAAAACGACTGCACCTCAGCGGCCAACTGCGGGTCTTTCTTCAGAATATTCGTGGCCAGCTCGTTGCGCGGATATAGCCCGCAGTCGGTGGGCCAGTCGGATTTGGCCTTGTATTTATCTACTATAGTCCAGCCGGTCCAATGCGGATGATAGTTCCGGGCCACGCCGCGCCAGGTTTCACCGCCTTGGTCGTGCGGGTCGAAGACGTAGCCGCCTTCATTTTCTACTAACAATGGAAAGTATTTAGCGAAATCTGCCATAGGAAGCGGGTATAATAGGAAAATGAATGTATAGGGAAAAGTAATTATTTTTCCGGCATAGCTACTACTCCGGCTACCGGATAGAAGTAATAGAGTATCCCGTTCGTAGCTCCCGGCTGTCTGTCTGCGTCGGAATGCTATCTGCTTTTTACTTCCCGACGGCTACCGCATATTGCCCGGTGGGCAGCACGGCCACGGTAGGCAGGTCGAGGTGCTCGTCGAAATAGGTGAAGCCGGGCTGCAGGCTTTGCCAGAACCGATAGTGCGGGTTTTTCCCGTAGCGCTCCATATTTTGGGCGTTCATCTCGAAGGGAAAGATGTGAATCTGCATATCCTGCTGGCCGGCGCAGCGGGCTTCCAGGGCCAGCAGGTACACTTCCTGAATACAGTCGTCGGTGATGGGCAGGCAGCCTACCGTCACGTCGGAGCCGTGGACGAAGATGTGGCTGCCCGGGTTGGCCGCGCCCAGGGCCCGGTCGGAGGCATTGGGGTAGTCGAGGCCCAGCGACATGTAGTAGGTGCTGATGGGGTTGAACCGGTCGATGCGGTAGAAGCCTTCGGGCACCTGGTTGTCGCCCTCGGCGCGCTTGGGGCCCAAGCTGCCCGAGGTACCGGCCAGTGGGTAGGTACGCAGCAGCCGAAACGACGTTTCACCCTGGTTGCGGCCCCAGGCTTCGAGCCGCCGCCCCACTTTGAATACCCGGAAAAATACTTCCAGCCGTGCCGGCTCAATGTTGCGGCTGCGTAACAGCGTTTGCAACTGGGGCCACTTACGGGAGTACGCCAGCTTCACCCGCGGGTAGGTAAGCTGATAGTTGCGCATAGCCGGATTGGGCGGGCACGCCGCGGCCAGCAGCAATAAGCTGGCGGCCAAAAGAAACATTCGCATGAAATAGGAGCCCGAAAAAGCCGGCTGAAATAAGGCAGCGGCCGTACTGGAATACAAATAACGGCACTAAGCTGATTGGCAGTATACTATATAGCAGAGAAATAAAAGCATGGACGCATACCGGATTGAGGGCTATTTGTTGTGGTTTAAGTGCTAATTAATAGCAAAAAAGTGCGATATTAAATTTCTGCCGCTTTTCGGTCACCCGATTACATTATTTAGCAAAACCGCTGCCCAATGGCTGACATACAGTACCAACCCGACCTGCTGGGGCCCGAATTCGAGCAGCATACCATTGCCCAGCCCGTCGACTACGAAGGCCCGGTAGTATGCACGCTAGTGCGGCTGCGCAAGCAGGCACCGGGGCCCAAGGCAGTGCTGTACGTGCACGGCTTCACCGACTACTTCTTTCAGCGCGACATGGCCGCCGAGTACCGCCGCCACGGCTTCCGCTTCTACGCCCTCGATTTGCGCAAATACGGCCGCTCGTGGCTGCCTCACCAAACGGCCAACAACGTGCGCAACCTGCGCGAATACTACACCGATCTGGACGCGGCCCTGGCCATTATGCAGCAGGAAGGCTGCACGAATATCGTACTCAGCGGCCACTCCACGGGCGGCCTCATCGTGGCCCTGTATGCCCACGATGGCAACCGGCGGGCGGCCATAGCGGCCCTGTTTCTGAACAGTCCGTTTTTCGACATGCACCAAAACTGGCTTAACCGCCGGCTGGGCGTGCCGCTGGCGGCGCGGCTGGGCCGGTACGCTCCCGACTTCCGGATTCCGGCCAACCTGCCCACCGAATACGGGCAGAGCCTGCACCAGCGCTATCAGGGCGAGTGGGACTATCATCTGCCCTGGAAGCCCATCGAAGTGTTTCCGGTGAACATGGGTTGGCTGCGCGCCATTCACGCGGGACACCGGCGCATTGCCCGGGGCCTGAGCATTTCGAAGCCGGTGCTGGTGATGCACTCCGACAAAACCGTGCGCCATGCAGGCCGCCGCGAGGAGTATGCCGAGGCCGACGGCGTGCTGAACGTGCGCCATATTCGGGAGCTGAGCCCGAGGCTGGGACCTAATGTGACGGTGGTAGCCATTCCGGGCGGCATCCACGATTTGGTATTGTCGCGGCCAGCCGTGCGGGCGGTAGTGTACCGGGAGCTGTTTCAGTGGCTGGCCGCTGTGTTGCCGCCCGGCGCAGCGTAGCCAGCCACCACTTGTTGAGCCCGGCAGCTGTTGGCAAACCAATCGGCTGGGGTCGAACACTTTGGGTAGCAGCTGGTTTTGCTAACGCATGAAAAAGCACTACTGGTTTCTGCTGGCATTGGGCCTGCTGGCCACTACTGCCCGGGCGCAGGTGCCTGGTGGAGAGTCGTTGCGGCGCGCACCGGGGCAAATGGTGGTGGTAGGCCACGCCGGCTCGGGTTTTATTACGCCCCTGAACCCCTTTAACCCCTTGCCACCGAGTAGCCTGCGCAGCGAGCTGAAGGCGCTGGAAAACGGTGCCGAGGGGTTGGAAATTGACCTGCAGCTCAGCCAGGACAGCGTGCCGGTGCTCTACCACGATACCACATTCGACACGATGACCAAGACCGGCCAGGGCTGCACCAACGAGTACCCCGCCGCCGTGCTCACCCGGCTGCGCTACCGCGGCGGCTGGCCCTACGACTGGTTTCAGCACGAGCGGCTGGTCACGCTCGATACGCTGCTGGCGCGCTTGGCCCGGCGGCCGCAGTTTCCCTACCTCCACCTCGACCTGCACGAAAACCTGCCCTGTCTGACTGAGGCGCAGGCTCGCCGCAACTCGGCCGCCCTGGCCCGGCAGCTGGTGCTTCTGCTGCAGCGCTACCAAGTGCCTGCTGCCCGCTTGCTCATCGTGTCGGAAAACCTGGCTACGCTGCAGCACTTCCGCCACCTGTGGCCGGCGCTGCCCCTAGGCTACGAGGTAACCGCTCATTTCGGGGACAACCTGCGGGTGGCACAGGCGGAGAATCTGGAGGCCGTAGTACTGGGCAAACATCTGAACACGCCTGAAAATGTGGCGCAGGCCCATACCGCCGGGTTGGCGGTGGTTGCTTTCGGCGTTCGGTCCCGGCGGGGTATCACCCGAATGGCCGCCACCCACCCCGATGCCTACGAAGTCGACAATGTGGCTAAACTGCTCAAGGTGTTGGGCCGGTCCAGTGCCGCTGTAAAGCCCTGAGAAGCAATAGTCGCCAGTGGGTGGCGGCAGTTCAGATAGCAAATATTAGCGTTGGCAGATGAAAAGGAAGGGTTGAGCAAAATAGCCGGCAGGGTGCCGTAGCATTGCGTCTCTTTGAGAGAAAATAACGCCGGGCACCCCGGGCTTTACCCACCTTCTCTCATTCTCTTTCTGCTTCTGCCATGCGTACTGCCACTTTCCGCCAGAGTTTTGCTTTCGTATTCGTTGTCCTGATGGTCTGCTCATCATTGGGCGCAATGGCCGGTACGCCTTACCAGCGGGCTTTGCGGCAGGGTCGCCGCTACGTGCATCGGCCCATCTACAAGCAGTACCAGCGCCCGGCCCACCGCAGCAGCCGTACGTTTAGCCTGTTTGGCCGCTAAGAAATAAAAAGCTGGGCTATAGGGGCATCAGGGCAGGTTCGCTATTTTGAGCCTTTCCCCGACCAACTCCAGCCATGCAGGATTATTACCGTCTTCTGGGTGTGCCCCTCACGGCCAGTCAGCTCGATATTGAGCAGGCTTACCAGCGGCAGAAAGCGCGCCTGAGCCGGCGCACCGCCGACCCGGCCATGAAGGCGCGCCTGCAGGAAGTGAATACCGGCTACGAAATCCTGGGCCACCCCGGCCGCCGCCTGGCCTACAACGTGCTGCTGGCCCAGGAACCCGCCCACGAGTTGCCCGCCGACCCAACGGAGGTGATGATGAGCCGCTACGCCCCGGCCGCCCGCTGGCTCAATGGCGCGCTGGTGGCCTTCTGCCTGCTATTGGCCCTCGACTGGGTTCTGCCGTTGCGCGAATACGCCGGGGAAGTAGTGCTGGTGCGGCAAATCGTGTCGGTGTCGTCTTCCGCCTCCGACCCGCAGATGGCCTACGACGTCACCACGCCGCGCACCGCGTTTCGGGTGCCCAGCCGCTTGGGGCACCGGGTGCGCAAAGGCCAGCGGCTTACGGTGGCCCAAACGCCACTGCTGGGCGTGGCGCGGCGCATCGTGGCCCCGCCTACTACGCCCGGCGAGTTGCCGTTCTTTAAGCCCTCTGGGGGGAACATCTACGGGGCCTTCAGTTTCCTGCCATTGGTGCTGCTCGTGGTAGCCGGGTTGGGACTATTGCCACGCCGCACGCCCGAAATGCGTGTGAATACGGCTGTGGTCGGGCTGTTGTTGGCCATCGTGACACTGGTGGTGCTGGTATGGTTTTGAGCGGAAAACGGGTTTTACAAAGGCACAAAAAAGCGGCTCCGTAGTACTGCGGAGCCGCTTTTTTGATGCCAAAATGCCAAGCAAAACCTAGCCGATGCTGCGGATAATGCCGCCGTCGACCCGCACCGAGGCCCCGTTGGTGGCCGCTGCCAGGGGGCTGGCCAGGTAAGTTACCATCGTGGCAATTTCGTCGGTGGTGGCAAAGCGCTGGAGCAGTGACGAGGACCGGGCCGTCTGGAAAAAGTCGTGCTCGGCTTCCTGCTTGGTTTTTCCCTCGGCCGAGAGCTTGGCCATAAATTCCTGCACACCCTCGGAAGCCGTGGGGCCGGGCAGCACTGAGTTTACCGTCACGTTGGTGCCTTTCGTCAGCTCGGCCAGGCCACGTGCTACGCCCAGCTGGGCGGTTTTGGTGGTACCGTAGTGAATCATTTCCTCGGGAATCTGCAGGCCCGATTCGCTGGAGATGAACAGAATGCGGCCCCAGTTCTGGGCCAACATCAGGGGAAAGTATTGGCGGGAAAGCCGCACGCCACTCAGCACGTTCACCTCGAAAAAACGCAGCCATTCCTCGTCGGTAATTTCAGCAAACGGTTTGGGCTCGAAAATGCCCACGTTGTTTACCAGAATATCCACCGTAGGCACTTCGCGCAACAGATTCTGCACCTCGTCGGCCTTGCCAAAATCAACGGCCACGCCGCGTACCTTGGCCTGGGGCGTGGCGGTCAGAATAGCGGCCCGGGCCTCGTCGATGCGGGCCGTGCTGCGGCCAGTCAGGATAACCTCGGCCCCTTCAGCTGCCAGCCGCTGGGCAATGGCCAGCCCGATACCGGCCGTGGAGCCCGTTACCAATGCCGTTTTATCAGTGAGTTGTAAATCCATGGGAGAAGCGGGTTGAAAAAAGTAAATTCCCTTCTAAACCGCTCCGCGTGGATTTTGTCTTTGACCGTAGCTCAACATGGCTCAGTGAAATAGGTGGAGTTGCTTAACTGAGTCATTGTTAGAGCTGTCATCCTGCGCTTGCGAACAACCTTGCTCGTCTTGTCGATAAGCTTGATTCAACGCGAAAAGCCCTTTGCCATCAGCGCGGTAAAGGGCTTTTCTACACTTAAAATACTGCAGTGGGGTAGGGGAAGACGGTCCTTCGCTCTGCTCAGGATAACAGCCTAAACAACGTCAGCCCGCAACGCTTCTGTACGACCTTCAGCCCCTTACCGCACCGTTACCAGCTGCGTGGTTACCTGCTGGTTGTGCTCCAGGTTCAGCACGTAGAGGCCACTGGGCAGACTGGAGGTATCGAATACGGTTTCGGTTTTGCCGGTAGCATTGCGCAGCGTCTGCTGGGCCACGATGCGGCCGAAGGGGCTGTAGAGCGTAGCTTTTACGGCTTGATCGGCTTGCGGGGCCTCGATGCGGAGCGTGAAGCGGCCTTGGGCCGGGTTGGGAAATATGCTTGTTTCCAGCGCCGCTGGCTGACTTTCGCGCCGGGCCAGGCCGGCCGCACCCAGCCGGGCCAGGTAGCAGCCCGTAGCTGTACCAGTGGTGGCGTAGGGGCCAAACTGGCAGCTGCCGGTGGCCGTGCCGGCTGTGTACACGTTGTTGCGCCCATCCAGAATCAGGCTACTGCCGGTGCTGTTGCCCGGGCCGCCCACCAGCGTAGTATGCGCTACCGCGCCATTGGCCTGCAACTGCGTAATGAAGGCCTGTCCGTTGCCCCGGGAGCCGGTGAGGTAAGCGCAGCCCGCTAGCTTATCCACGGCAATATCGGTGGGGAAATCGTAGTTGGCCCCGCCCATAGCCGTAGCCCATTCGGCTTGGCCCTGGGCGTTGTAGCGCGTAATAAAGATGTCGGCGCTGCCGGTGCTGGTGAGGGTTGTGGCCCCGAAAGTAGTAGTGCCGCTGAAGCTGTCGGCCAGATAAATCTTGCCGGCTGCGTCGGTGCCCAGGCTGCGGCCGTCGCCGGAGCCGGCCGGGGCCTTAGCCCACTGCAGCTGGCCCTGGGCGGTGCTAAAGCGCAAGAGGAACAGATTGCTGTCGGAGTTGGCGGGCACCAGCGTGGTGCCGTCGATGGTGAGGGAGGTGAAGAAGTTGCCGCTCACGTAGCAGTTGCCGGCTCCATCTACTACGGTAGCGCGGCCGGTGCTGGGCGCGAAGGTTGTACCCGCGGGAGCATCCCACACCTTGGCCCAGCGCACGGCGCCCTGGGTAGAGTAGCTGGCCAGGAAGCTCTTATTCTGCCGGTTGCTGAAGCTCAGCGCGCCAAACTGCACGGTGCTGCCACTCACGCTGCCCGTCACGTAGCTGTTGCCGCTCTGGTCCACGGCCACCGCCCAACCCTTGTTCTGGGTGGCATACCGCTCGGGACCGGTGCTGCTGGCCTGCCGAACCCAGCTCACGCCGCCGCCCGAACCCAGCTTGACCAGCAGTACGTCGTCGGCATCGGGGCTTTGGGAGGTGATTTGGCCGTTGTTGCCGTAGCTGAGCGTACCCCGGAAAGAGCCCGTCACGTAGCAGTTGCCGCTCGGGTCTACGGCCAGGCTGGTAGGCAATACGTCTACGCTGACTTTAAGCTGGGTAACCTGCTGCACCCGGCCACTGGCATCGAGGCGGGCCACAAACAGGCAGCGGCCGGGGCTGGTAAGGCGGCGGTTGCCGAGTTGCAGGCTGTTGTCGAAGCGTCCGGTTAGGTAGAAGTCGCCGGTGGGGGCGCAGGCAATGTCGCTTAAGGAATTGACGCCTTCAATGGACTGCAGCCAGTTCCAGGTGGGGTTTTGAGCGGTGGTGGCCACAGAGGCCAGCAGAAACAGGGCGAAAGCAAGGAAAAGTTGTTTCATAGGAACGCGGAGCGGATGGGAATGATGGGAGATGGTTGAGAAAAAAAGAGGAATTGATGGAGGTCCGGACGCTATGCGGAGCCGCTGCAGCCAGCCCGCGCGCAGCATATAGACCAGGGAAAGACGAAAAAAGGGACTCCCGGCGGCCGGGGTGGGCTCAAGGAGAGAGAAAGAGGCGGGAAAACCACGGCGGGCCTTGGCAGACCAGGCCGCAGGCTATGAATCGATACGGTGGCTTGGTAGCGCCAGCCAGTATATACAACGAAGCGGCCGAAGGAGACGACCCGCTAACTGCTTACTAAAGAGTTATTAAACGTATTTCTGCCCAACTGCTGCCGGTAGAAACCCTACCAACTGCTAACCAACCTCTTCCCACAAACCTAAAAAGAGGCCGGTACCACGATCCAACTGCTTATCCTAAAAATGAAATTATTAAATCTTATTTATAAAGTACATAGTCCTATAAAAAAAGAATTTTGGCCTGCCAGCTGTTTAGCCGTGCTACGGCTGTGCTTACTATATAGGAAAAGCCTGGTTAAAGCCCTGTTAGCCGTAAATACTTGAAGGTGAGAGTAGGGGGAATAAATCTTTGTTGGTTCCTGAATATTCTTTGCCGCCTGCCAGCGCCCCAAACGGCGCGGCAGTTATTCCATCGGTCATTGCCAGTGAATCGTGGCAATTCTTCCGCTGCGCAGTACGACCTGACCTTTTACCAAAAAGCCCTTTCCTGCTCACGCGGGAAAGGGGTTTTTACGCTGGTATGAGCTTCAATGGGTAGACAAGTAAGATCCTTCGCAAGGGCATACACCAGATCAAGCATGGCAGACCAGCAGTTGGTATTGCACCCGAGATGCTTCGGCTGCTCCTCTGCATGCCCCGGACTCCCTACTACTTTACGTATAAACCACCCAAATCCAGCGTTTCGCCGGCCTGCAGGACGTGTACTGTCACAGCATCAGCGGCTGTGAGGTGGGCTTGGAGCTGCTCGGGCGTGCCCACCAGGGAAGCAAATATGCCGTAGTGAAACGGCACCACATGCGGCACCCGTAGCAGGCGGGCGGCGTGAGCCGCTTCGCGCGGCCCCATCGTGTACCGGTCGCCGATGGGGAGCAGGGCTACGGTGGGGTGGTAAAGGTCGGCGAGCAGGCGCATGTCGCCGAAGAGGCCGGTGTCGCCGGCGGCGTAGAGCACCGTGTTATCCGAGAAAGCCAGGATGTAGCCCACTGCCTCGTGTCGGAAGCCGGTTTTGTGGCCCGGCAAATCGACGTGGGCCGCGTGCTGGGCCACGGTCATCGTCAGGCGCAAGTCCAGCACGTCGATGCCGCCGCCCACGTTCATGGGCTCAAACTGCTCGGGTGGTATGCCCTGCTCGTAGAGGTAGAAGCGCACCGGCGCGGGTGCTACCACTTTGGCCCCGGTACGGGCAAGCAGCGCCGGCAGCTCGGGGTCGAAATGGTCGTCGTGGCCATGAGTGATGAGCACCAGGTCGGCGCGCTCGGGCTGGCGCAGGTCTTCGGGAATGAAGGAGTTGCCAGTTAGCCAGGGGTCGAGCAGGATAATGCGGCCCTCGGGCGTGGTAATGCGGAAGCTGGCGTGGCCGAGCAACTGGAGTTGGGTAGTAGGCATACTGGGGCAGGGAATGAAACGGGCTATACCCTATAAAGTAAACGATGGGGCGGTAGCAGCGCTACTTCTCAGTTATGGCTCGGGTACTGCGACAACCTAAGCAGCGCAGGGCACTTGAACTGTCACCGCAGGTCAGCAGTCAGCCTACAGAATGCGGGTGACATCCAGGGCCGGGAGCCCGACTACCGCGCCCGGCAGCTGAGTGCGGCCCAGTAGCTGGGCTAGTTTCCGGGGCAGCTGGCTTACCAGCAGCGGCACCACCGGCCGGGCCACGAGGTGGTAGCGGGTGTCGGCGCGCTCGTGCAGGCGGGTTTTCTCGAAGGAGAACAGGCCGCGCCGGGCGTAGCGGGCAAAGCTCTGGTAGCTGCCGGCCTCGTCGGCTCCTTCTTCCACTTCCGCCGCTTCGGCGGCCGTGGTGTCGGGCAGGGTCAGGAAGTACTGGTGCAGCTCGAGTAGCACCTCCTGGGAAGCCGCTACCGATTCGGGCAGAATACCGCCGCCCGAGGCTACGTGCAGAATGTAGCCCGCCGCGTCTACGGCAAACCAATCGATGTCGGCGTCTTCCTGGTCTTGTTCGTCGATGCGCATAAGAGGGCGAGAGAAGGGAGTGAAGCCGCAAAAGTAGCCCGAAAGTTTGGCCGCGCGGCTTGTGTGGCGCGGGCTGCGGCCTCAGGAGGCCTCAGGAAATCTGCACCACGCCTTCGATGTGGGTCACGGCCCATTGGTCGAGGCGGCGCAGGATGGGGGCCAGCGCGGCACCCTTGGCCGACAGCTCATAGGTGACTTCGGGCGGAAAGCCGTTGTGTACGGTGCGCGCCACCAGGCCACCCGCTTCCAGCTGCCGCAGCTGCTCCAGCAGCACTTTCTTGGATACCCGCGGAATGTCGCGCCACAGCTCACTGAAGCGACGGGGACCGGGAAATAGGTGGAAAAAGATGATGGGCTTCCATTTGCCCGCGAGCAGGCTCAGCGCCACGCGGGTGGCGCAGAATTCGACATCGTGGTAGGTATGGCGCATGGCAGGAACGCGGGAGAAAACAAATAGGTGAACAGGTTACCAGCCGGTAACCTTCTTGGCCCAGGTCTGGGCCCGGCGTACTTTTGACTCGTTCGGAATAGACCAGGGTAGGCATCGTTCGGCCCACTCCCGGCCAGTCCTCCGGCTGCAACTTAACCCGCTTTTGCCATGCAAGTTCAACTTATTCGCAACGCCACGCTGCTGCTCAAGGTAGCCGGTAAAACCCTGCTCGTCGACCCGCTGCTGGCCCCACGCTTTCAGTACGACCCAATACCGCAAACGGCCAACCCGGTGCGCAACCCCACCGCCGACCTGCCCTTCCCGGTCTCCGAGCTGCCGGCGCTGGTAGCCTCCCTCGACGCGGTGCTGCTCACCCACACCCACCTCGACCACTGGGACGACGTAGCCCGCGAGCTGCTGCCTAAAGATCTGCCCATCCTCTGCCAGCCCGCCGATGTGGCTGCCCTGCAAGCCGCCGGCTTCACCCAGGTGCGGCCCATCGATACTGAGCTGGAGTGGGAAGGAATCCGCTTCTACCGCACCGGCGGGCAGCACGGCCGGGGCGAAATCGGGCGGCGGATGGGCACCGTATCGGGCTTCGTAGTGGAAGCCGAAGGCCAGCGCCTCTACGTGGCCGGCGACACCATCTGGTGCGAGGAAGTGCGCCAGGCCCTCGACCTCTACCACCCTAATACCATCATCGTAAATGCCGGCGCAGCTCAGTTCCTGCAGGGCGGCCCCATCGTGATGACGGCCGCCGACGTGGCCCAGGTAGCCCGGCACGCCCCACAAGCCACCGTGTATGCCGTGCATCTCGAAGCCGTAAACCACTGCGCCGAAGACCGCGCCACTACGAAAGCCTACTTGGCCCAGGAAGGTCTCACCGCGCGGGTCCACGTCCCCGCCGACGGCGAGTGGCTAAAGGTCTAACGGGAGGTAGAGACGCATATTTGCGTCTCGTCGTCCGCGCCCCCTGCGTAGCGCCGGACTACCAGCGTCTAGGCACACCACCAATCATTCAACGCCGAACCCGCGGCTCTACCTCAGTCATCCGTCATCCTAAGCCCTGCGAAGGACCTTCCTCGCCTGTATAGCAAACCCCATTCAACGCACAAAAGCCCCTTACCACGCAAGTAGTAAAGGGCTTTTGTCACGTTGGTAGGAGCTACAGGGGGGTAGGTGAGGAGGGGCCTTCACGCCACTTCGTTCCGTTCAGGATGACAGGCGAGACGACGCCAACTGTGCTACGCCGCGCCGGCGCCCTTTCTGGCTTCCCCGGCAGGCGTGGGGGCGGCCAGGCGGTAGAGCTGCTGCTTGAGTGGCTCCGCAACAAAGGCCACTTTGGCGGCTTTGCTCAGCTGCTGGCCAAAGCTGTAGGCCACATTCTGGAGGCGCACGTAGTCGTCGGAGCCTTCGGTGTTGCTGCCTTTGCGCATTTCCTGGTCGGTATCGGCCCGGTCGAGGTCTTTGGCGAGTTGCTGGAGGGCGGCCAGCTTTTCGGCCCCGAAACCATGCTTGCTTAGCTCGGCCTGGTCGCGGGTGGCGCTGCCGATGGCGCCGGGCAACAGGGCGCGCATCTTGTCGTGCTTCTGCCGGGCCTGGGCGTACTGCTTTTTGCCGTACTGGTCGAGGCGGCCGGCATTATTAGGAAAGGCCTGTTCCACATAGTAAAACAGCGCCTGCACCTGGGTGCGGGCCTGGTCCATGAGGGTCGTCACCTCCTGGGTGTCCTCTTTCAAATCGGAGCGCAGGGCCGTGCCCGAGGTAGCCGCATCGGCCGCTTCCAAAGCCGCCAGCCACTGCTGGCCGAAGGCGGCGGTAAAGGTGGGGTTGAAGGCCGCAAAAGCCGCCAGATCGTTGAGGTAATGCCCATGCATAGTGCGCATATCCTGGCGCATGACACTGTCGGGGCTGAGGTACTGCCGCGCCTCGGGTTTATTCTTTTTCATAAGGATAGAAGGATGGGAATGAATACTATCCGTAACATTAGCTAAAGCCGGCTAAGCTGGCAATAGACTGCTAGCCAGCACAGTATGCAAAGGCTTATTGCCGCTATGAACGGGAAGTACAGCGGTACAAACGCCCGTCACGCTGGCGTTAATGATCTTCTAAGCACCGTGCACGACCTTCCAAGGGGTGTGAACGATCTTCTAAAGCCCGTGCACGACCTTCTAAGGGGCGCGAATGATCTTCTAAGCGGTGTGAACGATGTTCTAAGCGGTGTGAACGATGTTCTAAGCGGTGTGAACGATGTTCTAAGCACCGTTAACGTTCTTCTAAGGCCCGTGAAGCATCCTCTAAGCGCCGTGAATGATCTTCTAAGCAGTGTGAAGAAGCTTCGAAGTAGCGGGAGTAACCATAGGAGCGGCGGGGGCAGGGGAGAAACGGAACCGGCCCGCTGTGGGCGGCCCGGACTTAGTAATGCTTAATTTTAAAACTGTGCAAATAGCTTCTGACTTCACGCCGCTTGTTGACTCTCTTAGTAAAGTCAGCTTCTGGATCTACATATCCCTTGCTACGAACTGCGCCGCCAACCACAATAACATCCGGACGGCACTTGTGCATACGAGTCGCTACTGTGTCAGCCTCGACAAATGGTAGCCCACCTCTAATGTCTAGAACCCGAAGTTTAGGGAATTGACAAAACTCAAGTGGAGCAGTCTCAAAATTGTTGAATAAATAATACTCTCCTCCACCCCGACCCTGAAGATGCAGATATCCCCCTGCTGGCAGCTCTTTAAAGTGGAATTTGTATTTCCAGGCGCGGGGATAAAGCCAGAGGTTACGCAACTTCATGCCCAGCAAAATGACCTCTACATTTTGAATGTTATTTAATGAGGTCGGTAAGCTACCTAATTCTTGGCCACGTAAGTCAAGTACGCGCACTTTATCAGGTTCTTGAAGGGCAACTTCTACGTCGTCGTACACTCCCCGCCGTTGCGCCTGCAGGCCCAAGCAGGCAAAACAGCCTAAGAGCAATAGAAATACTTTCATCTTGGCATTGGGTTAAGCCGGTTGCCCAGCTTCGATAGAGTCAGTCTTGTACAGTCACTCGGCACAGCCAAGCTACTGCGAGATAATATGCTGCAAGAGGTTGCTGACCTCAGTAGTAAAGGTTTTTGTGTCAAAATCAGGGTACTTTTTCTGACCTAGGGCAATTAGCTCAAAAGAGGATAGCAACCTTTCAATTAGTAATTGATATAACAGTCCATTAGAAGCTTTTACAGCTTCTTGGTAAGGCAACGCTATATCATAAGTTAAATACTTCTCAAGAGTATAAGGCGCATAAGTACCCTTGTATGTACGCTTAGCTCTTTGATAACGAGGTCGTCTGACCTTGAAGAAGGTATTGAACTCAGGAGATACGCAGATTACACCTATGCATAATTCCTGTATATCATTACCGTAGCTCTTATCTAAAAGCAACGATTTAAGGTCGGTATTTAATGCTGCTACTACAATATCGAGTCGGTTGCCCAATTGCCAACTGGTTTCTAGGCTTAAGAAGAACTTCATATAGAAGAACCAAATAAAAAGAAGAGCAGTCGGACAAAAAGGCCGACTGCTCTTAAATATGAAATCTTATACCAGCTCTGCCTACTCCCCCAGCTTCCGCAGAATCTCCTGGGCCGCTACGGCAATAACGGTTCCCGGGCCGTACACGCCGACGACGCCAGCGTTGTAGAGGAAGTCGTAGTCCTGGGCGGGGATGACGCCGCCGGCAATGACGAGAATATCTTCGCGGCCGAGCTGCCTCAGTTCCTGAATCAGCTGGGGAATCAGGGTTTTGTGGCCGGCGGCGAGGCTGCTCACGCCCACTACGTGCACGTCGTTCTCGGTAGCCTGGCGGGCTACTTCGCCGGGGGTTTGGAACAGGGGCGCGATGTCCACGTCGAAGCCCACGTCGGCAAAGGAGGTGGCAATGATCTTGGAGCCCCGGTCGTGGCCGTCCTGGCCCATTTTGGCCACCATCATGCGGGGGCGGCGGCCTTCGGCGGCGGCAAAGGCATCGGCGGCGGCGCGGGCCTTGGCAAACTCTTCGTCGTAGTTCATCTCGGCCGAGTATACGCCCGAAATAGCCCGGATAGTAGCCTGGTGGCGGCCGTACACCACTTCGAGGGCATCGGAAATCTCACCCAGCGTAGCGCGCAGGCGGGCGGCGTTTACGGCTAGTTCGAGGAGGTTGGCGGCGGGACCCCATCCCCCGGCCCCTTCCCCTCTGGGAGAAGGGGAGCCTGACGATTCGGTTCCAGTTTCAGGCCCACTTGCGTCGGGCTCCCCTCCCTTGCGGGGAGGGGTTGGGGGAGGGGTGGCCCGGGCCGCATCCGTCAGGGCTTGCAGGGCGGCTTTCACCGCGTCATTATCCCGCTCGGCCTTGATCTTGTTGAGGCGCTCAATCTGGGACTCGCGCACGGCGGCGTTGTCGATATCGAGCACGTCGATTTGCTGCTCTTCGCCCAGCTGCCGGTCGGTGAGGCGGTACTTGTTGACGCCCACCACGGTTTCCTTGCCCGAGTCGATGCGGGCCTGCTTGCGGGCCGAGGCTTCCTCGATGCGCATCTTGGGCAGGCCGGTTTCAATGGCCTTGGCCATGCCGCCCAGCGCTTCTACTTCCTGAATGAGGGCCCAGGCTTTGTCGGCCAGTTCGTGAGTGAGGCTTTCTACATAATAGGAGCCGCCCCAGGGGTCCACGACGCGGGTAATGTCGGTTTCGTGCTGCAGATACAGCTGGGTGTTGCGGGCAATGCGGGCCGAGAAGTCGGTGGGCAGGGCAATGGCCTCGTCGAGGGCGTTGGTGTGCAGACTCTGGGTGCCGCCCAGGGCCGCGGCCAGGGCTTCCACGGCGGTGCGGGCCACGTTGTTGAAGGGGTCCTGCTCGGTGAGCGAGTAGCCCGAGGTCTGGCAGTGGGTGCGCAGGGCGAGGCTCTTGGGGTTCTGGGGGTTGAACTGCTTCATGAGCTTGGCCCAGAGCAGGCGGCCGGCGCGCAGCTTGGCAATTTCCATGAAGTGGTTCATGCCGATGGCCCAGAAGAAGGAGAGGCGGGGCGCAAACTGGTCCACGTCCATACCCACGGCCAGGCCGGCGCGCACGTACTCCAGACCGTCGGCCAGGGTGTAGGCCAGCTCGATATCGGCGGTGGCCCCGGCTTCCTGCATGTGGTAGCCCGAGATGCTGATGGAGTTGAACTTGGGCATATTCTTCGCCGTGTAGGCGAAGATGTCGGCAATGATGCGCATGCTCGGCGCGGGCGGATAGATATAGGTGTTGCGCACCATAAACTCCTTCAGAATGTCGTTCTGAATGGTGCCCGCCAGCTTCTCCGGGGCCACGCCCTGTTCCTCGGCGGCGGTAATGTAAAAGGCCATAATCGGCAGCACCGCCCCGTTCATGGTCATGGACACCGACATCTGGTCCAGCGGAATCTGGTCGAACAAGATCTTCATGTCCTCCACTGAGTCGATGGCGACACCAGCCTTGCCCACGTCGCCTTCCACGCGGGGGTGGTCAGAATCATAGCCCCGGTGGGTAGCCAGGTCGAAGGCTACGCTAAGCCCTTTCTGGCCGCCGGCCAGGTTGCGACGGTAAAAGGCGTTGCTTTCGGTGGCGGTGCTGAAGCCCGCGTACTGCCGGATGGTCCAGGGATTCTGCACGTACATCGTGGCGTAGGGCCCGCGCAGGTAGGGAGCCACGCCCGCGCCGAAGCCCAGGTGGTCGAGTCCGGCTACGTCCTGGGCCGAGTACTGGCTCTTGAGCGTGATGCCCTCGGGCGTAGTAGTGCCGGCGGTGGTGGGAGTAGCGGCAGGCAGGGGCGCGGCGTCGTAGGGAATGTGGGCGAAGTCGGGTTTCATCGGGGCAGGCAGAAAGGCGGAAAGGGCGCTAATGGGAATCGGAATGCGGCAGGCAAGATACTTGGTTTAGGCCGAAAGAATATTTCCAGGGAGGGTAGTAATCAAGGAGGAATATTCTATATTTGACTATTATTATCCTTTACTCATTATTCACTATTTGAATGAAACAACAACTATCCTCCGTATTCTCGTGCGTGCTATTCGTGTTAGGAGCCGCCACTTTGCTGTTTTCCACTACCGCTCAGGCCCAGTCGGGGCCACAGCCGGGCTACGTCGTGTCCCTGGCCGGCGACACGCTGCGCGGCACTATTAAACCGGGCCGGGCAGAGCGCAACGCCGTGCAGTGCGACTTCAAAGCCGCCGGCCAAACCGAAAGTAAGATATATAAGGTAGGGGAGCTGCGGGCCTACGGCTCTTCCGTGCTAGCCTACGAAAGCCACCCCGTGCCCCGCTCCGCCGATACGGCTACGGTGCTGGTGCCCCGGTACCTGGAAGTCGTTACCCGGGGCCCGCTCACCCTGTACGCGCTAAGCTACCAGAGCAAGCCCCGTTTCTTTATCAGCGGCTACCGGCCCGGCAAAGTGGTCGAGCTGATTCAGCGCACCAACACCGTACAGCGCGGCGCGCAGCAGTTCGTCGTTACCCAGCGTCTCTATCAGGACACGCTGACCAAGGCTTTTCAGGGCTGCCCGGAGGCATCCCGGCAGGCCAAGGTGGTTGATTTCGGCGTCAATGAGCTGGAAAAAGCCGTGCGCAAGTACAACGCCTGCGCGGCACCCGGTTCAGTCGTCAAAAAGAACTCTCACCACGGCAACATTGCCTTTGGCATCATCGGGGGAGTAGCGGTATTCAACCAGATGAACATGGGCAACAACACCGGGGAGGACGAGCTGCACTGGCAATACGATGGGAATACGTACCTGACGGCCGGCCTGGAGGTCGTATTTACACCCGGCTTCAAAGGCGCCCCGTTCACTATTCACTCCGGCGTGCTGTACGAATCGGCGCGCACGTTCGAGTCGGACCACAACTTCTACCCCCTGCTGGCCTCTAAGCAGACGACCGAGCTCCAACTCAACTACCTGGTAGTGCCAGCCATGATTCGCTACTCCCTGGGCCACGGGCTGGTGCGTTTCTACGCCGAGGCTGGCCCCAGCGCCCGTTTTCTGGTGCACGTGAGCAAGGATGAGAAGATATACACGCCCACATTGGCCGGCAGCCCGCCAATTGTGCGGCCGTTGCTGGGGAGCTACAACAACCTCAACATCGGCTTGGGGGGCGGCCTGGGTTCTGAGCTGCATTTGCCCAACGGCCAGCAGATTTCCCTGGGCATGCGGGCCGAGAATGTCTTCGGGCCTTCCAACTACACCTCGGGTTCGGGCTTGCGCAGCGTCAATCTGCTGCTGGGCTACTTATTTACCAAGTAAATCAGGCTCATCAACCACAAGCAAAAACTCCCGGTGGAAGGCAGGCAAGCTGCTTTGCACCGGGAGTTTTTGTTTAGCGGCCCTGCAGGCGGGCCAGCACATCTTCGGTGCTGTAGCCCTCCACGGTAAATTCCTTGAAGCCGAACAGCGACACAGCCTCCTGCATTGTGGCCAGGTCTGCGGTGAGCAGGGTAGGGGGAATGAAGTCGGGCTCATCGACGGGCACACGGCACACGATGCGGGCAAAGTGGCCGAACTGGTCAGGGGTGGCATACATGAGCGTGGCGGCTTCGGGCGTCGAAAACAGCACCGACAACGTGCCTTCCGGATGACTAGCCTTCAGCGCCAGCCGCTCCTGAATCGGCAGCAGCCGCAGAAATGACTCCAGAATCACCTGGTTGGTATGGGTGCCTAGCAGCACTACGGCGGCGCGGCGGCGCTTTTTCTCGCGCCGCTGAAAGTGCAGGGCCGTAGCCAGGCGCAGCACTTCTGAGGGGTAAGCGGCCCGCGTCGAGTCGAATTCCTTGCTGCGCAACAGGCGTTTGGGGTTGTAGTCGAAGCTTTCCTGCGGGTTTTGAAACCGATTGGTGCCCACGATTACCTGCTCGCCGCTGGCAATGCGCTGAAATTGCGTTTGGGCCACCAGATGCAGCTCCTGCAGCACCATGCCAATGGCCGAGGGTAGGCCGCCGGCCGCTTCCACCCGCTGGAAAATGGCCCAGGCCTCACGGGCTACTTGGTCGGTAATGGTTTCGAGGTAGTAGGAGCCGGCGGCGGGGTCGGCCACACGGTTGAGGCCGGCTTCCTCGCGCAGAATCACGGGCAGGTTGCGGGCCAGGCGGCTCGAAAACTCGTTGGGACTCTGGTAGAGCCGGTCGAAGGGCGCCACGCTCACGGCATTGGCACCGCCGAGTACGGCGGCCATAGTTTCGGTGGTTACCCGCAGCAGGTTGGTATGCGGGTCGAGCGTCGTTTGGGACCAAGTGGCGGTAGCGGCAAAAATGCGCAGGTCCGCGGCAGCTTCGGCCGGTAGCCCGTAGGCGTGTAGCAGCGTGGCCCACAGGCGGCGCAAAGCCCGCAGCTTGGCAATTTCAAAGAAGTAGTTGGGATTCAAAGCAACCTGCACCTGAAACGCAGCAGCTACCTGCGCCAGCGTAACCTCTTCCGAAGGCAGCTGCTCGAGGTAGGTAGCAGCGGCGGCCAGCACGAAGCCGATTTGCTGCGTGACGGTGCCACCGCGGTTGGCAAAAAAGGCCCCGTTAAGCGTCAGGGCCCGAAATTCGGGAAAGTCGCGGGTCAGGGTCAGGATTTTGCGCAGGTCGCTGAGTTGGCCGGCTAGGTCGGGTGTGTGGTCGGTGATGGGGTCGAAGCGCAGAAAGCCACGTAGCACCGGCGTGCCGGTAGCCAGCAGCCGCTCCACAAAGCCCGCCGCACCCATCCGGATGGAATAGCCCAGGTAAGTAGTAGCCAGCGGCAGCTTGCGGCCCAGGTATTCCACATCAAAAGCCAGGGCATCGGTCAGCTCGAAGAAGATGCCATCGGCCCCCCGTTGCAGAGCATCGGCGGCCTGGTCGATGGCGTGGTGGCCCGTGTCGGCGGCGGCTACGGCGTAGGTCGGCACGTTAAGCCAGTCGGTAGTGGCAGCCCCCGTAAGGCCAGTGGCGGGCAGGCCGGCCAGCGCCTCACGGTGGTAAAACGGCTGCACCGTAATACCCTCGGTGGTGTGCCATTCCAGGGTTTCGGGGTCGGCGCCCTTCAGGTCGTGGCGGATGCGCTCCTGCCAGGCAGCGGTAGTAATAGAATCGAATTCAGAAAACGAGACAGGCGTAGAACGCGGTGCATCGGCCATAGAGAGGAAGATAAAGCCGGGAAACAGGGCCAGCGGCTGGAATGGGCTAAAGATACCGGATTGGGCGCATACCGTTGCCACATAGCCGCTGTTGGCACCAGGGAAGTTTGCCGTAGCTTTGTCGGCTATGGCCACACCTAGTAGTATGGTTTGGGCCATTATTTCTCTTTTTATCTTTTGTATGAAGCACCGTTTACTGCTGTTGTCCTGCTTGGCCCTATTGAGTTCTAAGAGTATAGCGCAAACCAATTTCCGGCCCGGTTACATCGTGCCTCTCTCCGGCGACACCCTGCGGGGTGAAGTCGATGCCCGCGGGGCCCAGCGGAACGCCCGGCTGAGCCGGTTCCGCTCATCGCCCACGGCACCCGTTGCCGAGTATCGGGCCACGCAGCTGCGGGGATATGGCTTCACCAACGACCGGGTATACCAGGCTGGCACGGTTACGCTGGCTGATTCGTCCTACCGCTCGCCCAGTGGGGAAATGCGGGCCGATACAGTGCAGCGCGCCGCTTTTCTCGAAGTCGTGGTGCTGGGCCCAGCTAGTCTACTGTTTCTGCGCGATGAGAGCAGCAACGACCATTTCTACCTGCGGATGGCGGCCGGGCCAGTGCAGGAGCTGGTGCAATCGACGCAGCGCGTGAAAGTAAATGGCAATGTTTACCAGCAGAAAAACGAGGAGTTTCGAAAAACACTGGCTGCTTCATTCCAGGCGTGCCCAGCCGTGCAGCCCGGCATCGTCTCGCTGCGGCTGGGGCTGAATGAGCTGACCAAAGTGGTACGCCAGTATAACGAGTGCATCGGTACTGCGTCGGTAGCGCCGGCCAGCACCACGCGCCAGAATCGTCTGCGAATAGGCCTGGTAGCCGGCGGCGAAGCCAGCCGGCTTTCGTTGCAGAATACGGCCTCAACTCCGGCCACCGATATCAAAGCCAAATCGACGGTAGGGCCGGTGCTGGGTGTATCGTTGCAGCTGGCTTTGGCGGGCGTCAACCAAACCATAGCGGTACGACTGGAAGCATTGGCTGAGCGCCAGGAATACGCCCATTCTACTAGTGCCGTCGATGCCAACGGCTTCGGTCCGCAGCAGGAGTTTCGCTTCAACTTGGCGAGTCTGCGCGTGCCGCTGCTGGTGCGCTATACGTTCCCGCGGGGCCAGATTCGGCCCTTTGCCCAGGTCGGCTTCGGCCTTAGCTACTGGCTGAAAACCCAAAATGAGAGTCGGGCCCGCTACCTGTACGGCGCTACCAAGCCCGAATTCGCGGCCTGGGCTCCCATCGTGAAGGAGCCGCGCAAGCTGGAAGCCGGGCTCCTCGGTGGCCTGGGCCTGACGACGGCGCGGGCCGCAGGCCGCAATGTGGCGCTGGAGCTGCGCTACGAACAGTCGAACGGCTTCAGCGACGGAAGGGCCGTGCCGGTTCGTATCGGGCGGTACTTTCTGTTGTTAAGCTACGATCTGACCAAATAGGCCGGACCGGATGGGTCGGTTTTGGTGCCCGTTGAGCAGTACCAGGTATGCTAAACACCTCGGACAGGCGTTACCCTCACCAAATAACTCCAGCGGCGTTACCTTTGCCTTCCGCCTATTCTCCTTTTGCATGTTCTTCTCTCGTTCCCACTCTTCGGCTCTTGGCTTGCTGCTGGCAGCCACCCTCACTTTTGGCTGCCAGCGGGGCGGCTACCAGGCCAAGCCGGCCCTGGCGCCCATCACGGCCCAGCCCGTGGGCAAAACCCAACCCGAAGACCCCAAAGCCGCGGCCACCATTGAGCCCTACAAGCAGCGCGTAACGCAGCAGATGAACGAGGTGCTGGGCGTAGCCCCGGTTGCCATTACCAAGAATGCGGGCGAGTCGCCGCTGGGCAATTTCGTGGCCGACATCCTGCGGGCGCGGGCCAACCAGGCCGTGGGCCAGCCCATCGATATTGGAGTAATGCACAACGGCAGTCTGCGCACCAATCTGGCCGCCGGTCCGCTTACCATGGGCTCCGTGTTTGAGTTGATGCCCTTCGAGAATGAAGTAGTGGTACTCGAAGCACCCGGCCCGGTGATGCAGGAATTTTTCACCTACGCCGCCCGCATGCACATGGCCGTTTCGAACGTGACCTACACCGTGGGGGCCGATAACAAGCCGGTAGACGTGCTCATCGGTGGCAAGCCCTTCGACCCGGCCCGCGCCTACACCGTGGCCATTTCCGACTACCACGCTGGCGGCGGCGACCAGATGACATTCTTTAAGGCCCTCAAGCCCCGCGGTACTGGCATCCTGATGCGCACGGCCATCATCGACCATATCCGCAGCCTCACCAAGCAGGGCAAGCCCGTGGAGGCCAAGGTAGAAGGCCGGGTGAAGGCAATGTGAGAAATGTGCTGGAATGTGTTTTGAATGTGGATAATGTGCTAATGTTCGTTTTCCATATTTCTCCCATTCTCCACATTAACGCTTGAGCTCATTTCTCCCATTCAACACATTTCCACATTCCTCACATTCATAAGATGAATCGTCGCGAGTTTCTCAAGCATACGTCCGTGGGTGCCGCCAGCCTGAGCTTGCTGGGGCTGAGCCTGCCTGCGGTAGGCCGCGATACTAAAAACGTGCGCCTCACCATTCTGCACACCAACGATATGCACTCGCGCATCGAGCCGTTTCCGGAGGGTAGCGCGCAGTGGGCCGGCATGGGCGGCATGGCGCGCCGGGCCAGCCTGATTGCGCAGATCCGGCAGCAGGAGCCCAACGTGCTGCTGCTCGACTCGGGCGACATCTGGCAGGGCACGCCGTATTTCAACTTCTTCAACGGGGAGCTCGAATACAAGCTCATGACCCAGATGGCCTACGACGCCAGCACCCTGGGCAACCACGACTTCGACAACGGCTTGGAAGGCCTGAAAAAGCAACTGCCCAACGCCGGCTTCCCCTTTCTGATTGCCAACTACGACTTCTCCCAGACCATTCTGGCGGGCCAGTTCAAGCCTTATAAGGTGTTCGAGAAAGGCGGGCTGCGCATTGGCGTGTTCGGTATCGGCATTGAAATGAGCGGCCTAATTGCCGACCGCAACATCGGGGGTACCAAGTACCTCGACCCCGTGGCTACGGCCCAGGCGATGGTAGCGCAGCTGCGCGGCCCCGAGCGGTGCGACATGGTAATCTGCCTCTCCCACCTGGGCTATAAGTACCAAAGCGCCAAAATTGACGACCATAAGCTGGCTGCGCAGGTGCCCGGCATCGACCTGATACTGGGCGGGCACACCCACACCTTCCTGGAAAAGCCCGACGTTATTGAGGGCCCCAACGGCCACCGCACGCTCGTCAACCAGGTGGGCTGGTCGGGCATCAACCTGGGCCGCCTCGACTACAGCTTCGAGCATGGCACCAAGCGGCTGGCCGTGGCCAGCTCGGCCGTAGTGCCTGTAACGACGGCGTGAGAAAAGCAAGGAAAACAGCGTTTTTTTGTATCCTGACTTTTCCACATTTTTGTCTCCCCCTAGAAAAAACGGGTCAATAAAAACCCGTTTGCTACCCTATTGTCCGCCCCGTAAGCACTTGTTGCTTTTGTCATAACTAATTGATGCTGAAGGATTGCCGAACTGTATGGGCCAACTGTCTTCGCGTCATCAAGGCTAATATTGGTGAGCAAAGCTTCCGCACCTGGTTTGAGCCAATCGTGCCGGTGCAGCTCCACAATAACGTCCTGATCATCCAAGTGCCCAGCCAGTTCTTTTATGAATGGCTGGAGGAGCACTATGTCGATGTATTAAAGAAAGGTATCTACCAGGAGCTGGGGCCAGAGGGGCGGCTGGAATACTCCATCGTGGTAGACCAGGGCAACAGCCAGAATAAGCCGCGCACCGTCAACATTCCGACTTCGCGCAAGGCTGCTGCGCCTACCCAGGCCGCCACGCCGGCCGCCGCCATTGCCGCCAGCGCCCTCACCGGCTCGGCCCGCAACGTGGCCGCCGCTGCCGCTGCCCCCGATACCAGCAACACCCTGCGCAACCCCTTCGAAGCCACCAAGGCCATCGACCGAAACTACGTGAAGTCGCAGCTGAACGGCACGTACTCGTTTGAGAACTACGTGGAAGGCGACTGTAACCGCCTGGCCCGCTCGGCCGGCCTCGCCGTAGCCAATAAGCCCGGCACCACCAGCTTCAACCCGCTAATGATATACGGCGGCGTGGGCCTGGGCAAAACCCATTTGGTGCAGGCTATCGGCAACCACATCAAGGCCACTTCGCCCGATAAGTTTGTGCTGTATGTGTCGGCCGAGAAGTTTACCAACCAGTTTATCGAGAGCCTGCGCAACAATGGGGTGCAGGATTTCGCCAATTTCTACCTGCTCGTCGACATCCTGATTCTCGACGACGTGCAGTTCCTTTCGGGCAAGGATAAAACCCAGGAGATGTTCTTTCACATCTTCAACCACCTGCACCAGGCCGGCAAGCAAATCGTGATGACCTCCGATAGGCCCCCGCGCGACCTGAACGGGCTGGAAGACCGGCTGTTGTCGCGCTTCAAGTGGGGGCTGACGGCCGATTTGCAGAGCCCCGACTTCGAGACGCGTATGGCCATCATCCAGAACAAGATGGAGCAGGATGGCATCGACATTCCGCCCCAGGTGGTGGAATACCTGGCCCACTCGGTGAATACCAACGTGCGGGAGCTGGAAGGCGTGCTGATTTCGCTGGTGGCCCAGTCAAGCCTCAACCGCCGGGAAATCGACCTGGAAATGGCCAAGCAGGCCCTGCGCCACATCATTGAGGAAGTGGAGGCCGAGGTAAACCTGGATTTCATCCAGAAAACCGTGGCCGAGTATTTCAGTATTTCCCTGGATTTGCTGAAAGCCAAAACCCGCAAAAAGGAAGTCGTGACGGCGCGGCAGGTGGCCATGTACTTCGCCAAGGAGCACACCAGCCACTCGCTCAAGAGCATTGGCTTCCACTTCGGCGGCCGCGACCATAGTACCGTCATCCACTCCGTCCAAACCGTTTCCGACCTGATTGACAGCGACAAAAACTTCCGCAACACGATTGTGGACCTGCGCAAGAAGTTCGTGAAGAAGTAAGCCCTACTATTGCATTGCCCATAAACAGGAAGGTCCTGCCGAGCCACGCTCAGCAGGACCTTCCTGTTTAAAAACGGATTTTGCCGTTATACCCGCGGGGCCGGGGCCGTTTCGCGGAGCGTGATGTTGTATTGGGCCGCAAACTGGCGGATTTCAGCGCGGAAATTCTCCCGGCGCTTGGGGCCTTTCACTTCGCGTAGGTTCAGGGTGTAGAGGTCGTTGGAGCGCAACCGGATGCGCAGCTGCATGGGCGCCAGGTCGATGGCCTCGATGTTTTCGGCGGCAAAAACCTGCTTGGGGCGAAACAAACCGCCTTTGTGCACGATGTAGCCGGGCGTAAACTCCAGGTAGCTCTGCGTGCCAAATACCGGCGCATTGTGCACCAGCACGTAGCCCAGATACACGAGGCTGAACACCAAGAACACGTAGTGCAGGAAGTGGTAGTCCTGCATGCCCTGGTCGGAAATAATCAGGAACAGGGTGTAGGCAATCCAGAGGCCACCGATGAGCAGCTGGCCCCAGAACGGGACCTTGGAGGTGTCGGCGGGCCGCAGCCGGATGCGGGTGGTTTTGGTAGCGCGGGGCATAGAAAGTAGAAGTCTGACCACAAAGTAAACGAAAAACCGGCAACGCGACGGGCGCGGCCGGTTTTCCATTACGGGTTGATTGGGAGAAGTTGATGGTTGGTAGTTGCACAAATAACAATCAACTCCCAACAATCAACAATCTATTTCAGCGTCGCCGAGGCCAGTTCCATTTCGGGCACGGCGCTCAGCAAAGCCGAAATGGGACAGTGCAGCTTGGCGTTTTCGGCCTGCTTCTGGAATTCTTCCTGCGTGATGCCTTCCACTTCGCCTTCGGTAGTCAGCGTGATTTTAACCACTTTGGGAATCTCGCCGGTGGTGTCGAGCGTCACTTTCGACTCGGTCCGGATCTGCTTGACCTGGGCCCCGGCTTTGGTGAGCTGCCCGGTGAGGAACATGGTGTAGCAGCCCGCGTGGGCCGCGCCGATGAGTTCCTCGGGGTTGGTGCCTTTCTCGCCGGCAAACCGGGCTCCCACCGAGTACGGGGCTTTTACCGTGCCGCTCTGGGTCGTGATTTCGCCGCTGCCTTTGATGTCGCCGGTCCAAACGGCATTTCCGCGCTGATTGATCATAGTGCTGTTGGTGTAGTTGAGGTTGTGTAGCTGAATATACTGATTCCGGGCGGCGGAGTTGGTGCAATTCCGCTTTGTGTTCCATCTTGCCTACTTTCCCGCCGCCATGAACCCGTCTACTTCAACCCAACCTACTGCTTCAGCCCGCTTTAGGCTGCTCCTCATCGGGCTGGGCTGGCTGGGTCTGGTGCTGTTTGCGGTAGATTGGTTGGTAGACGGTTGGAAGTTTGAAACGACCAGTTACGCGCTACTGCGCGTTTTTGACTTAATCAAGAACGTTCTGTTTGCCCTGTGGCCCGTGGCCGTTTGGCTGCAGCTTAGCGCCCGAATCAGTGACGCCTGGCGCTTCTGGGCTGGTATTTTGCTGGTTCTGGTAACAATACCATGCTGGCTGAGCTGTGGCTTTTTGCTCGTATTTGAGGACAGCGCGGTTTGGGAAGATGAAAAGGTGCAGTATGAGTCGGCCGACCCGCCCGTACGTATCGTGCAGCAGTACCGCGACACGTTTCCTACCAACCCCACCCAGTACCGGGTCGTAAAAATTACGCCGCTTTGGGGCCCTTGGCAGCACGTGGAGCCCGCCGATTCGGCCCGCTTCCCCGAAGAGCACTACCGCTAGATAGTACGCCTGCCGAACGACAACTTACCATTTTACCAACTTCACCATCTCCCCGCATGGGTCTGAAATCTGCGCTGAGCCGCCCGCTGGCCGCCTATATCACCCACCGCTACCAGCAGTGGCAGCAAGACCCCATAGCTACCCAGCAGCGCGTGTTCCGGCAGTTGATCGACAAAGCCAAGAACACGGCTTTCGGGCGCGACCATGACTTTGCCGGCATCCGGACGCCCGCCGACCTGGCCCGCCTGGTGCCCGTGCGCGACTACGAGGCCCTGGCCCCGTATTTCGAGCGGGTGAAGGCCGGGGAGGCCGACGTGCTCTGGCCCGGCAAGCCCGAATACCTGGCCAAAACTTCCGGTACGACTTCCGGCGCCAAGTATATTCCGCTCACCAAAGACAGTATTCCCAACCACATCAACGGGGCCCGGGATGCCCTGTTTCACTACATCCAGCGCACCGGCAAAAGCCGCTTTCTGGACGGCAAGCTGATGTTTTTGTCGGGCTCCCCGGCGCTGGAAACCGTGCATGGCATTCATACCGGCCGGCTCTCGGGCATCGTAAATCACCACGTGCCGGCCTACCTGCGCCGCAACCAACTGCCCACTTACCGCACCAACGTCATCGAGGACTGGGAAACCAAGCTCGACCACATCGTGGAAGAGACGCTGCCCGAAAACATGACCCTGATTTCGGGCATTCCACCCTGGGTGCAGATGTACTTCGACAAGCTGACGCAGCTGACCGGCCGGCCCGTGAAGGATATATTCCCGCAGTTCGACCTGTTTGTGTATGGCGGCGTCAACTTCGAGCCCTACCGGGCCAAACTGTTTGAAACCATCGGCCGGCCCGTGGACAGCATCGAACTGTTTCCGGCTTCCGAGGGATTTCTGGCGTTTCAGGACGAGCCCGGCAACCCCGGCCTGCTGCTGCTCCTCGACGCGGGTATTTTCTACGAGTTCATCCCCGCCGAGCGGTTTTTCGAGCCCAACCCGCCCCGCCTGACCATCGGGGAAGTGGAGCTGGACCAGCAGTATGCGCTGGTACTCAACTCCAACGCCGGCCTCTGGGGCTACAGCCTCGGCGACACAGTGCGCTTCGTAAGCAAAGCGCCATACCGCGTGGTGGTGTCGGGGCGCATTAAGCACTTTCTGTCGGCTTTCGGCGAGCATGTCATCGGTGAGGAAGTGGAGCAAACTCTGCGCGAGGCCATGAGCCGGTTTCCGGAAGTGGAAGTGGTGGAATTCACCGTGGCCCCGCGCGTAAGCTCCGACCCACAGCAGCCAAGCCGGCACGAGTGGCTCATCGAGTTTGCCCGCCCGCCTCACGAGCCTGCCGCATTTGCCGCCGCCCTCGACGCGGGCCTGCGCCGCCGCAACGTGTACTACGACGATCTGCTGACCGGCAACATCCTGGCCCCATTGCAGCTCACGGCGCTACCGGCCGGCGCGTTTCAGCGCTATATGAAAAGCCTGGGCAAGCTCGGCGGGCAGAACAAGGTACCCAGGCTGAGCAACGATAGGGGTATTGCGGAGGGGTTGTTACGTTAACCATTCGACGTAATGTTTAACTTTGAAAAGCAGCCAAGCCGAATCGTCTTTGCTGTCAGTATGGACGATGATTGGGACTGCACATTTGATGTGACGGTTGCCTACGGCACTATTGAAGCGCATATGCATTTCTATGGACAGCCTGATACGTGGAGCCAGTTTGGAAAGCAACTGCTTAACTTTCCGCGTAATCCTGCTGATAGTGCCGTATTTGAAGGGGGCGTCAATACAAAAGGCTACGACTTCATGTGCCTCAAAGCATATTGCTACGATGCCGGAGGACATACAGCCTTGAAAGTTATTATTGATAATAATGCAGAGGAGCCACGAGAGTGTCGGATCGAGTTTTCAATCCTCTCCGAACCAGCTTCTCTTACTCAACTAGGTCGCCTGTTGGCGGGCTGGGATGTCCGAACTGTTTCAGAAAGAATATGGGAAGCCCAAACGAGCTAAAAGCAAGCCTCTACGCCCTCTGCGAGCAATACGCTCAGGACCGCCTCGACGCCATTCAGGCCGCTATTCAGGCCGCTCAGGAGTCGGCCAACAGCGAAACCAAGAGCAGCGCCGGCGACAAGTACGAAACCGGCCGCGCCATGGCCCAGAATGAGCGTGACCGAAACCTAGTGCAGCTTCAGCAGGGCCGGCAGCTCCAGGGTGAGCTGCAGCGCATCGACCCCGACCGCGCCTGCGACACGGTGCGGCCCGGAGCGCTGGTACGCACCAGCATGGGCTGGTTTTTCATCAGCATCAGCGCCGGCAAGTTCCCGGTGGCGGGTGTTGATTACTTTGCCGTATCGGCGGCGGCCCCGGTGGCGGCGGCGCTGAGCGGCAAGCGCGCCGGCGAGGAAGCCGTGTTTAACGGGAAGAAAGTAAGGGTGGAGGAGGTGCTGTAGCCCGAAGCAGCTGCAAGCCAGTGCGCAGCCTGACTCCGTGGCTCAGCCGTTGGCCTGCTGTTGCGGTAATGCGTGGGTTACATATGGACTTACTTGAATATCTGGTAAGCTGAACAGTATCGTTAATAGATATTGCTCAGCTTATTTTTAGTTCAGTGCTATAATTTCTTCGAAAAAGCGCTTAGTATTGTTAGCGCGACCAGCCTGCCGGTTTCGCCACTCCGCCCTTTCCACTCACACCTGTATTGCAAGTAGTATTTGTGCCGGCCGTTTCGACGGCCGGCCAGATAAGCGCATGCCTTTTCCTGGCTTCCAGTGTCGGCGAATAGCAACAGGTATTTCTGTGCCTCCGAATGCCGTTGGCTCGGGCACCGGGCATCCTTACAGCGACTATTTTCTTATTCCGCAAAGCGGCTCAAGGCTGGTTTGCGACCCTGTTATCCCCGTGCGGGACGGCTATCTGCTAGCTGCCACCACTGCTGCTGCCCGCCGCTTTATCTGCCTTTATTTACCGGTTGGGCCGCTGCGCCCGCCCCGGGTTTTTCAATACCATTCACCAACTATTCCAAATCCAATGAATCTTGATGTTGCCGTTATCGGTGGGGGAGTGTCGGGGGCGTACTGTGCCTGGCGCTTGCAGCAGGAAAAGGCTGGCAAAGCCCGCGTCGCCTTGTTTGAGTACAGCAACCGCATCGGGGGGCGGCTGTATTCGGTTACCATTCCCGGGATGCCCCACGTGAAGGCCGAAGTGGGCGGTATGCGCTACATTCCCGACTCGCACGTGACGGTAGCCAACCTGATTGACCACTTGGGCTTGCCCACCCAAAACTTTCCGATGGGTGCGCCCGCGCCGGTGGGAGCCAACTGCAACCTGTATTATCTACGTGGCAAGCACCTGCGCCTGCACGAGCTCACCGACCCGGCCAAGGTGCCCTACAACCTCTCGTGGGCCGAGCAGGGGCTAGGCCCCACCAACTTGCAGGTGCAGGTAATGAACGGCATCTACCCTGGCATGAGCGGCCTGAGCCTGAGCCAGCTGATGCAGCTCAACGCCTTCGGTAAGCCCATGTGGAAATACGGCTTCTGGAACCTAATGGCCCGCACGCTCAGCAGTGAGGGCTACCAGTTTATGAAGGATGCCGGCGGCTACGACGCCAACGTGGCCAATGCCAACGCCGTGACCCAGCTGCCCGCCACCGAATACAGCGACAAAACCGAGTTTCTGACCCTGCGCGACGGTTACGACCAGCTGCCCATCACGCTGGCCAAGGAGTTCAACGATAAGTTTGCCGGCGCCATCCCCAAAGGCCAGCGCATTCATATGAACCACCGGCTGGCCGAAATCATCATCGGTACCGGCGAGTACCCCTACACGCTGTACTTCGAGCCCACCGAAACCGACCAGAAGCAGTGCACGGTGGTAAAAGCCGCGGCGGAGCGCATCACGGTGCGGGCCAAAAAGGTAATTCTGGGTTTGCCTCGCCGCTCCCTGGAACTCATCAAGAGCAGCTTCTTCGAAGACCCCGAGCTGAAGAAGAACATGGGCTCAGTGCTCATTCAGAGTGCCTTCAAGCTGTTTCTGGCTTACGAGCGGCCCTGGTGGCGCGCCCTGGGGCTGGTGGCCGGCCGCTCCGTCACCGATTTGCCGGTGCGGCAGGTATTCTATTTCGGCACCGAGGCCGAGCAGCCCCACGGCCTGCCCTATATGAACTCGCTGATGATGGCCAGCTACAACGACATCAGCACCGTGCCCTTCTGGAAAGGACTGGAAAAAGGCAAGGAGTACCCCGGCTACATTCCCGCCTGCATAGAGCCCGGCGTGACGGACGTAATACCGGACATGGAGTTCCGGGCCACCGACGAGATGGTGCAGGCCGCCAACCGGCAGGTGGCCGAAGTACACGCCCTGCCCGAAATTCCGATGCCGTATTCGGCCGTGTATCACAGCTGGAACGAAGACCCCTACGGCGGCGGCTGGCACGAGTGGAAAGCTAACTACCGCCTCGACCAGATTATGCACCAGATGCTGAAGCCCGTGGCCGACCAGGATATTCACATCGTGGGTGAGGCCTATTCCTACGACCAGGGCTGGGTGGAAGGCTCCCTCGATACGGCCGAGGCCATGCTCCAGAAGTACTTTCGGCTCGACCCACCCGCCTGGCTCGATGCCAGTGCCTACCCACTGCTGCCCGAGGCCAACCCGACGCCCACCGGCGCGGATACCCAGGCCTGCATCCCGTTTGAAGACGCTACCGACACGCTGGCCAAGATTACGCCTAGTTGCCTTGTGCCCGTGCAGCCCAGCTAAACCACTATTCTAAATTCAACCGCAGCTATTCTTTCAACTTCCTTATGACCGTTTCCGACTACATCCTAGCCCGGCTCAAGCAGCTTGGGCTGGAACATATCTTTGCCGTGCCCGGCGACTATGCCGGCCCTTTTCTCACGGTGCTCGACCAAACGCCCGGCATTATCCGGGTGCCCAACATCAACGAGCTGGGCTCGGGCTACGCCGCCGATGGCTACGCCCGTTTCCGGGGCATCGGGGCCGCCTGCGTGCAGTATGGCGTGGGCACCTTCAGCCTGCTCAACTGCACGGCCGGCTCCTACGTGGAGCGGGTGCCGGTGGTGGTCATTTCGGCCAGTCCCAAAACCTCCGACCGTAAGCTGGAGCGCGAAAAAGGCATCCTGTTTCACCACAGCACCGGCAACCTGCGCGCCGACCAGCTGGTGTTTCAGAGCGTGACGGTAGCCTCCGAAATCGTGCGCGACGCCGCGGTGGCCCCCGCCCAGATTGACCGCGCCCTGACGCTGATGCTCACCCACCAGCGCCCGGTGTACATTGAAGTGCTCAACGACGTGTGGGCCCAGGAGTGTGCCAAGCCGGTTGGAAGCTTGGCGGCCCAGCCCCCCGTCAGCGACCCGGCGGCCCTGGCGGCGGCCTTGGAAATGGCTTGGAACCGGATTCAGCAAGCCAAGCTGCCGGTGCTGTGGGCGGGCGTGGAAATTCAGCGCTACGGCCTCCAGGACACGTTGCAGAAGCTGGTGGATGTGAGCGGTATGCCCTTTACGACTACCAGCGTGGGCAAAACAGTGCTCGACGAAAGCCAGCCGCAGTTTATCGGCACCTACGCCGGCCCCGCTTCCCCGGCCCTGACGCGCGCCGTAATGGCCCAATCGGACTGCCCCATTGCCCTGGGTGCCATCATCACCGACGACTACCTCGACATCATGAAAGCCCCGTTCGGAACCATGATTGAGGTGACGGACGAGGAAACCCGCATCGGCTACCAGCACTACCCCTGCGTTACGCTCCCCGATTTTCTCCGCGGCCTGCTGGCCCGCTTCGAAGCCGCCGGCCCGAACCGGGTTTACGAGCTGCCCGTCGTAACGCCCGACGCGCAGCCGCCGCTCACCGGTCCGCTTACCTACAACACGTTCTATGGCGCGCTGAGCGGGTTTTTGCAGGCTCGGCAGCTCCTCAACGACACCGTGCTGGTGCTGGGTGAAAGTACTTCCCTGTATGTGTTTGGCAACCTGATGGGGCTGCCGCGCAACAGCTTCGTGGCGCAGGCTGCCTGGGGCTCGTTGGGCCACGAAACGGGTTGCGCGCTGGGCGTGGCCCTGGGCAGTGGCAAGCGCCCCATCGTAGTGGCCGGCGACGGTGGCTTTATGATGGTGTGCCAGGAGTTGTCGAGCTTGGCCCGGCAGGGTTCCAACGCGGTGGTATTCGTGATGAGCAACCAAGGCTACGCCATCGAGCAGGCCTTCGTGGATATCAACGCCTTTAAACCCGGCCAGGAATTCGCCGAGTTCGACATGCTGCCGGCCTGGGACTACGGGGCCCTGGCCCAGGCGTTCCGGGTGCGCGGCTACCGCGCCGAAACCGTGGAGGAGCTACAGCGCCTGCTTCCCGAAATAATGGCTAATACGGATGTGCCCTGCTTGGTGGAAGTCGTGATACCCAAGCACGACCTGGCCCCGCAGCTGGCCCGCCTGGCTGGGGCGCCGGCCGCCACCGAGTCGCGGCAGCAGCACAAGCTGGCCCTGGCCGCTTCCCGACCCGCTTAGGCTCTGTGGTTATGTCGTCGTCGACTTTCAATGGGGCTACTTTGCTCTCCTGTGCGGCCTTACCGCCGGTCGGGGTAATTCTGGTGGCCGATGCGGTTCCGCTGCTGCGGCAGGGGCTGGTGCAGGTGTTGGCGCAGGCCCATGCCGGCTACTGCCTGCTGCAGGCGGGCACTACGGCTGAATTGTTGCTGCTCACCCAGCAGCTCAGCCCCGCGCTGGTACTCACTGCCGCCGACCTGCCCGGCGCGCCGCCCCGGGCCGAAGGCCTGCTCACGGCGCTGCGGGAAATCAAGCCCGACTTGCCGGTAGTGGCGCTGACCGACCCCGTAGCCACACCCGAGCCGGACCTGCTGCGTCTGCTGCGGCACAACGTGAGTGGTCTTTTGGCGCGCTCCGCTTCCATTTCGGAAGTAAGTGAGATGGTGAGCAGCGTGCTGCAGCGGGGGCGTTTCTACAATGAGGCCACCCTGCGGTTGCTGCAAAGCCAACTGGCAGGCCGGCCCCGGCCCGCCCGCCTGCGCACCGAGCTTTCGAATCGGCAGCTGGAGGTGTTGCAGCTTATTGCCGAGGAGTACTGCAACGAGGAAATTGCCGGCTTGCTCTCCACCAGTGTGCGTACCGTGGAATACCATCGTAGCCAGATGCTGCAGAAAACCGGCACCCGCACCACGCTCGGATTGGTGCTGTATGCCCTGCGTCAAGGCGTGTTTGTCGATAAGGCGCTGAGCTAACCGAAGCTGCTAAAATCCTAGTGCTGGTACTAGGACTCAAACTTCTAGTGCCAGCACTAACGCGGCGGGCCACTTTCAGTGACAGATTTGTCAAGGGCTTTTCCCGCTAACCTTTCTACTCTACTTTTCCCCTCATGGCTACTCCACTTACCCTTTACGTCCCCATCAAGCAGGATCAACTTTCACAGGCCGCCGCTGCATATGCCCAGGAGAACTTTGTGCAGAACGTGAAAGCCGGCCTCGACGCGTCGGGCATCGTGCACTACGCCCGCCTGTCGCTGATTCCGAACCCCTCCGGCAGCGGCACCCTGGGCATCCTGCTCGATACGGTATTCGATGGCCCCATGAATCCTTACCTCGACTACTTCTGGCAAAACGACGGCACCAAGACTGCTTTCCAGGGTATTGCCGCCATTGCTCTCCATGCCCCTGAGCCGCCGGTAACCGACCAGACAGGCTTCGAGAACTTCATCGACAAAAATAACCTCAACAAGAAAGCCACTGACCTCTACCAGGCCTACGCGCTGACCGTCGAGATGATTGTGGGCTCACCGGAAGCGGGGGAGTAAACGGCCCGTTGCAACTGAGACCGGGCCGGTTTCGGCCGCTGCCCGCCGCGTTTGCCATTAGTCCGGAATCAGCCTGCCCGTCAGGCTGATTCTTTTTTTGACCAGCCTTTTCGTCCGCCCTTCATGACCACTGCCAGCCCTATCCCCAGTAAAGCCAATATTCAGGGCTTCATCGTCCGCGGCTACACGCACCCGTATTCCAGCCACCTGCTCTACCACTTCGGGGCGGCTGCCCAGACGGTCCCGTTCTTCAAGGCCCTCTGCGACCGGGGTATTCAGGATGCGCAGGACTGGGGGGCGAACAAGCCCGCCACCATCCTCAACCTCGGCCTGACGGCCACGGGACTGCTGCAGACCGGCACCCTGAGCGTCCCCGACCTTCAGGACTTTCCGCCGTCCTTCCAGCAGGGGCCCGACTCCCAAGGGTCGCAGGCCTCCCTGGCCGATGTGGGCCCTAGTGCTCCGGACCAGTGGTGGTATCAGAACTTCAAGACCGAAGACCTGCACTGCATCGTGCACGTGTACGGCCTGACCGAGGCCGACCTGGCCGCGGCCGTGGGCTACGTGGCTACTGCGGCCACCGCGGCCGGCGTGACGGAGCTGTTTGCCGCCCGCGACAACAAAAGTCGCCTGAACCAGTACCCGCTGCCCGTGGATGAGATTCACTTCGGCTACCGCGATGGTATCTCCGAGCCCGCCCTGCACTGGCGCACCGACGCCACGCCCGGCCCGCTCGACTATAGCGACCTGAATAACTTTCTGATCGGCTACCCACAATATGCCAAGCCCGGTCCCGGGCCCACCAGCCCCGGTAAGGCCGCCGACTTTGCCAAAGACGGCTGCTACAATGCCTTCCGGCTGCTGTACCAGGACGTGGCCGCCTTCAACACGCTCATCGAGTCGCAGGGAGCAGATAAGATGGAGTGGACGGCCGCCAAGCTGGTGGGCCGCTGGCGCAACGGCTCCCCGCTGATGCTGAGCCCCGACGCGCCCAGCCCGCTGACCCAGGACGCCGAGGACTTCCTCTACTATACCCCGGCCCCGGCCAACCCCGCCGACGCGGGCAATACCAGCAAGTGTCCGTTTTCGGCCCATACCCGCGTCACCAACCCGCGCGACCAGCAGATGGCGTCCTCGGAAGGCAAAACGCCGGTGCGCATTATCCGGCGCGGTGTACCCTATGGCGCGCCGCTGCCGCCCGGCTCCGCCGACGACGGCGTAGACCGTGGCCTGATCGGGCTGTTCTTCTGCGGCAACTTGGCCGCTCAGTTCGAGAAAATCAGCTCCTGGATGAACGTCAACAATTTCAGCACGAAGTTTCCGACGCCCCCGGTCCGGTCGTATCCTCAGGACGCCCTGCTTGGCAACCGCACGGTTCTTCCGAATGGAATACCTATCAATACCAGCTTTATCATCCCGCCGGCCACCCCGGGAAGCTGCCCGGTAACCACGCTCCGCAGCCTGCCCGAGCTGCTTATTACCCGCGGCTCGGCTTACCTGCTGCTGCCCAGCATCAGCTCTATCCGCCAGCTGGCGGGCCTGCCACCGCTGCCAGCGCTGCTGCGCGCCGCCAGTTCCGATACCGTATTTGGTCAGCCCCGCAAGCCCCGGCCGCTGCTGCCTATCGAAGATGACCACGTTGCCACCTCTCACTACTAACTCTTTCCTGCCATGCCCAATCCTCTACAACTAGTCCCCAATGACCTCAAGGCCGCCATTCAGCAGGCCATTGAAGTGGAGCTCAGCACCATTCCGATTTACCTATACACTTACTATTCCATTAACCGGGTACCGAATCAGCAGGACATGATTGTCTCGCTGACCAAGCGGTATGAGCGCGAGGGTCTGAGTCCGGCCGAGGCGGCTAAAAAAGCCCAGGACGTATCGGTGCAGGTGATGGTGCACGCCAATAAGGCCGGAGCCATCATTATGAGTGTGGCCGTGGAGGAGATGCTGCACATGGGCTTGGCCTGTAACCTGAAGCGCGCCCTGGTGGGTATGCCGAAGCTGGTGGGCAAGTCGCCGGCGAAGTACCCGGCCCAGCTGCGCGGGCACGTACCCGGTCTGTCGATTCCGCTGCGCCGCTTCGGCCTGGCCCAGCTCGACATCTTCAAGCAAATTGAGTTGCCGGCCAAGCCCGCCAAGAAGCTACTGACGGCCGAGCCTGAGGAGCCCACCCAGGAGTGGACCTCCCTGGCTGACCTCTACGGCTGGGTCAGCAAGCAGATTACCAGCAATGTCACCCCGGTCGACTTCACCAAGTTTGCCGACTGCCCCCAGCTGGAGCCCAACCGCGACTATTACGCCACTAACAACGTTAATACGCTTTACTACGACAAGGACCACAAGCCCAAATTCGTCAACAACGATGTGAAGCCCGGCAACCCGCACAGCGGCGGCGACCTGATCCGCATCGTGGACGTGAAAACGGCCCTGGCCGCCATCGACCTGATTGTGGAACAAGGCGAAGGACACGAAGACGAGCCCGCACCGCAGGCCACTGCCAACCGCCCCTGGAAAGGCCACGCCCACGCCGAAGCTGGCGAGCAGGCCGGTGAAGACCCCACCCAGGCTGAAAACGAGGATGACGACGCGGAAAAGTCGCACTACAAGAAGTATTGCGAGCTGCGCGACGAGCTGGCCGAGATGATCGGCGAGAAAGACGGCTCCCCGAATGCCTACATGCTCGACTACTTCGTGAAGCAGGTGCCCGACAACCCGACCACCGCCAGCTACCCCGCCGACGTGCAGACGATGTCGAACCTGATCAACGCGGTGTATACCTACCTGTTTATGATGACTGAGGCCTGCTACCTGCACGACGTGCCGAAGCAGAGGGAAATCTTCAATTTCGGGATGCACAAGGGCATGATATTCATCCTGAGCACCCTCTGCGACCAGATGACCTACACCAAGCTGCCCGGTGGCGGCGTGGCGGCGCCCACGTTTGAGAACTATGTGTTCCGCTCCGACAGCAGCCCCAAGGCCCAACTGCTGGAGCTCTACCACGCCATGCCGGCCAGCGTGAATCCCAACCCGAACGTGCTGGCCCGCATGAAAACGCTGCCCGATATGGCCAACGTGACCGAGCGAGTGCTCAGCTTCGCATAATCCCTTCCACCGCTTTTTGCTTTGCTACCAATGGATACTCCTAATACCACCCCGCCCGCCAACCAGGCCGGCAAAACGGGCGCTGAGAATGGCTGCGGCGCCCCGCCTACTCCCTTCGTGCCGTTGGAGCTGCACGCCTGCATGGGCCTGAACGCCTGCCAGGGCCACGACCGGTTCGGGACCAACAGCTGCGCCGGCTCGGGCTCCTGCGCCACCACCGAGCACATCTGCCACTCGCTCAACAACTGCCGCGGGCAGGGCGGCTGCGGCCTCTTCGGCAGTGCCGAGGAGCAGGACAAGCCCGGCATGAACGACTGCGCCTGGAAAGGCAGCTGCGCCACCCCGATTCAGGCGGAGCGCTTCAGCACCCAGGGTAGCAACAAGGGGCAAAGCGTGTGGTTGCGCGCCCGGCAGCTGTTCGAGGAGCGCCTGACCAAGGAACACCGTGAGTTCATGCCGGCTCCCTTCCCCAAGGGCCCATCCACGAAGTGGCTGAATGAGCAGGGCCCATTCGACGGCTGCGGCTCCAGCGGCGACCCGGCCGGTACCTTCCAGAACGGTGGCAAGCCCCAGGGCGTCACCCCAGGCCAGTCGTTCCGGGCCGGCCGGAAAGAAGGCTAGGCGCGACTCGGCGCCATAATATCAAGCGCCGGGTCGAACAGCTTGCCCAAAAGCCTGTCATGCTTCGGCAAGCTTAGCATGACGGTCTATATTGGTCGGTAATTCCCTTAACCAGAGTATTCGAATGGACGCTACTTACTACCAGCAGCAGGTGCAAAAGCTGCCCAAGCTCGGCCTCGGGCTGGGTTTGCGGCACGCGCACTTCAACTACATTCTAGAGCAATGGCCGGCGGTAGACTGGTTTGAAATCATTTCCGAAAACTTCATCGACTCCGGCGGGCGGCCCCGCTACGTACTCGACCAGCTGGCCGAGCGCTACCCGCTAGTGATGCATGGCGTGTCGTTGTCGGTGGGCAGTACCGATGCGCTGAACTTCGATTATCTGAGCCGGCTCAAACAGCTGGCCCGGGCCATTCGGTCGGCCTGGGTGAGCGACCATCTGTGCTGGACTGGGGCTATGGGCCTGAACACCCACGATTTGCTGCCCGTGCCCCTGACCGAGGAAACGCTGGCACACATCGTGGGCCGGGTGCGCGTGATTCAGGAGTTTCTGGAACGGCCCCTCATTCTGGAAAATCCCAGCACCTACCTCAGCTTCGCCCACTCCACCATTTCGGAGCCGGAGTTTTTGGCGCGGCTGGCCGAGGAAACCGGCTGCGGCCTGCTGCTCGACGTGAACAACGTGTATGTGACCTGCTTCAACAACGACCTCGACCCGCTGGCCTACATCGACGCGCTGCCCGCCGACCGTATCGTGCAGATGCACCTGGCCGGGCACCAGCACTGCGGCACCCACATCATCGACACCCACGACCGGGAAGTTTTGTCGCCGGTGTGGGCTTTGTTTCAGCGGGCCTGGCAGCGCACCGGCGGCGTGGCTACGCTATTGGAGTGGGACAGCCAGATTCCGCCCTTCCCTGAGTATCACGCCGAGCTGCTCAAGGCCCGGCAGTTTATGAACGAGCTGCCGCCGGCGCTGACCGCGCGGCCGGTGGTGGAGGCCGAAACGGGCGTGGTATCCAATCCGCTGAGCTTTCTGACGCCCGGTATCATGACTGAAGAGCCGATAATTGCTTCTTCGCGTGGCTGAGTCGGCGTTTACCCTGGCGCAGGTGCAGCACTGGATGCAAACGGTGCTGACAGATTCGGCCGGGCTGGGCGCGGCCATGCGCGGCGCGGCGGCCCAGGCGGTGCTGCCGCTGCAGCCCGCCGATATCGAGCAGCTCATTGCGCCTTCGAGCCGCATGAGCGGCGGGCAGCGGCTGGCAGTGTACCAGCGCGGCTACTTTGCCCGGCTGCTGGAGTGCATGGCCGGGCAGTTTCGGGTGCTGAAACAGGCGCTGGGCGAGGAGCTGTTCGAGGATTTTGCCCGCGAATACCTGGCCGTATATCCATCTGAAACTTATACCCTGGGCGAGCTGGGGGCACGTTTCGCGCAGTTTCTGGCCGAAACCCGCCCCGACCTTGACGCCCCGCCGGAAGAGCGCGAAGCCTGGCCCGACTTCATGATTGACCTGGCCCGGCTGGAGCGCGCCGCCTTCGTAGTTTTCGACGCGCCCGGCAGTGAACAACAACCGGCAGTGGATTGGTCAGCGGTGGCCGACGCGGCGCTGCGGCTGGCTCCGGGCTGCGAGCTGCTCCGCTTCCGCTACCCCGTGAATGGCTACTACCAGGCCGTGTACCGGGGCGAAAACCCGCCGCTGCCGCCGGCTCAACTCAACTTTTTGGCCATTACCCGCGTGAATTTCCAGTTGGTAATGTTCGAGCTGCAGCCGCTGCAGTTTCAGTTTTTGCAGCAGCTACAGCAGGGTCGCACCGTGCAGGAGGCCGTGGCAATGCTGGCTACACAGCTGGAAATGGGGCAGGTGCCGGCCGAGGTGCTGTGGCGGATATGGCGGGCAAAATGGCTGCCACGGGGCTTTTTTGTAGCCAGTTAATAGTTTCTTGCTACTGGGCTAAGCTATTCGGAACTCGCCGCCGCCCGCCAGATCCTCATCAACTTCAGAAGTATTGAAGTACCATAGGTGACCTGCATAGTCAGCTACCAGAGTTTCCCATCTGTTGATGCGGACAAACCACGCGGGTTGGTGCTCCAGACTTTCTACCAAATCATCGTAGCTAAATTTAGCCGCAACCTCGAAGAAAACGGCTGTATCGACTACCAGGATAAGCCCGGTATCGGAGCAGAACTGCTGCAGATTGTCTGTTGTGTTTTCGGCGCTGTCGAAATAGTGGATTCGGGCCACATCAAAGTCTTCCGTATCAGCCGTGAAGAGTGCGTACGGAATACTGGTGTCGGGAAAAATTATCCTCCTTAAGGCAGTTAAATCCCGACTTGCCAGTGTGGATGCGGAAGCTTCGGTGAAGTCACTGACGTACAGCGAATCGATAAAAATATACGTCTGGCCGAGCGTAAGCTTTAAGTGGCGTGGCATAGTATCACAAGTAGCTTGCCTACAGCTTCGGCAGCAAGCCCGAAATGCCCTTTATGTTGAGCCGCACAAAGCTCTTCACGCGGCCGAATTTGGCGGTAGTTTCTTCCAGCTCCTCATCTTTCTCCAGCTTGCTGGGCCGGTGCGTATCGAGCAGGCTAAAGATGGAATCGGCAATGTCGATATAGCCCAGAATCATCAGCAGCAGCAGTTTCTTCTCGTCTTCCTGGTAGCTTTTGGTGCGTACGGCCTTTACCAGACTGTCAAGCTGGTTGGTTTCGTCGATGAACAGGTCGCGCAAGTACAGGCGCTGCTGCTGGTAGTCAGCCAGGATTTCGGGCTCTACCTGGGCGGCCGAAAACGGGAAAGAGGTGGTGAAGGCCGTGGCGGCGCGAAAGTCCTTTTCGGCCGCGTATACGGTTTCAAGGTGCTTCTGCAGGCTGGCCCAAAGCCCGTTGCGGGCTTTGTCGAAGGCGGAAGGAGTAGCGGCGGGAGTTGGGTTTTCCATAATGAGGTAAGGATACGTGGGCAAAAGTACGCTGTTGCGCCGCCCAAAGCCGCCGTCCGCCGCTGCAAACTGAAAGTTCGGCTTACTTTTGTCTAAGGCCGCCCCACCGCGCCCCGTAGCTGTACCTCTCCATGTCTTCTCTCCCCAAACGCGTTACCCTGCTGGGCTCTACCGGCTCCATCGGTACCCAGGCCCTCGACGTTATCCGGGCCCACCCCGGCCGCTTTCAGGTAGCGGCGCTGTCGGCCCACGCCAACGCCGAGCTGCTGATTCAGCAGGCCCGCGAGTTTCATCCCGCCGTCGTTGTCATCGGCGACGAGCAAAAATACGAGCTGGTAAAAACGGCTCTGGCTGGGCAGAACACGGACGTGCTGGCCGGTAGCGCCGCCCTCACCGAAATTGCCGGCCGCCCCGATACCGATATCGTGCTGACGGCCATGGTCGGCTACTCGGGCCTGCTGCCTACGGTGGCCGCCATCCGGGCCGGCAAGGACATTGCCCTGGCCAACAAGGAAACCCTGGTGGTAGCCGGCCAGCTCATTACCCGCCTCGTGAAAGAGTACGGCGTGGGCCTGTACCCCGTCGACTCCGAACATTCGGCCATTTTCCAGTGCCTGGTAGGAGAGGAGCGCAACCCGATTGAGAAAATCATCCTCACCGCTTCCGGCGGTCCATTCCGGGGCCGCACGGCCGAGCAACTGGCTACCGTTACCAAAGCCCAGGCCCTAAAGCACCCCAACTGGGATATGGGCGCCAAAATCACCATCGATTCGGCTTCCCTGATGAACAAGGGCCTGGAGGTAATTGAGGCCAAATGGCTGTTCGGACTCAACGACGACCAGATCGACGTAGTGGTGCACCCGCAAAGCATCATCCATTCGCTGGTGCAGTTTCAGGATGGCTCGTTGAAAGCCCAGCTGGGACTGCCCGATATGAAGCTGCCGATTCAGTACGCACTGGGCTTTCCCGAGCGGCTGCCGTCCAGCTTCCCGCGCTTTTCCTTCCTCGATTATCCGCAGCTTACCTTCGAGCAGCCTGACCGTGCTACCTTCCGCAATCTGCCGCTGGCGTTTGAGGCCATGCGCCAGGGCGGCAACGCGCCGTGCGTGCTCAACGCGGCCAACGAAATAGCCGTGGCGGCCTTTCTGCGCGACGAAATCGGGTTTCTCGAAATGCCGACCTTAGTGGAAAGCTGCCTCACGAAGGTTTCGTACCTTGCCGAACCGTCGCTGGACGACTACGTGCAGACCGACCAGGAAACGCGCCGCGTGGCGCACGAACTGGTTGGCCGCCTGTAAGTGTTGTCTGGCGTAAGAACGTCATGCTTCGGCAAGCTCAGTATGACGGACCCTATAATTTCCCTTTCTACCCAATACCAAGTTTCGCTTTGGAAGTATTAATCATGGCCGGCCAGATGTTGCTGGGCCTTTCTATTCTGGTGGGTTTGCACGAGTTCGGGCACTTCGCCGCCGCCAAGTACTTCAAGATCCGCGTCGATAAGTTCTACATCTTCTTCGACTTCCTGTTTCCGATGCCGGGCGTGATGAACTTCGCTCTGTTCAAGAAAAAAATTGGGGAGACGGAGTACGGCCTGGGCTGGTTTCCGCTAGGTGGCTACGTGGCCATTCACGGCATGATCGACGAAACCACCGACGCCGACCAATTGGCTTCCGAGCCCCAGCCCAACGAGTTTCGCTCGAAGCCGGCCTGGCAGCGCCTCATTGTGATGCTGGGCGGCATCATCATGAACGTCATTACCGGCATCGTCATCTTCTCGGTTCTGACCTTCAACTACGGCGAGAAATACCTGCCCGCTTCCGAGGCCCGCTACGGCGTGGTGCCCAACAAGCTGGGTGAGGAAATGGGCTTCCGCACCGGCGACAAAATCGTCAAGATCAACGGCCGGCCCTTCACCGAGTTCGACGAAGTGTACAGCACCGACGTGATGCTGGGCACCAACAGCTACTACACCGTAGACCGCAACGGGCAGATCCTGGACATTCCAATTCCCAAGAATTTCATGGACCGGCTGTCTGATAAGGACCAGACGCCGTTTGTGCTGCCCCTGAACCCATTTGTAGTAGACCAGGTGGTGGCGGGCAGCGGCGCGGCCAAAGGCGGTTTGCAAACCAACGACCGGATTCTTTCCGTGGCCGGCAAGCCCACCCAGTTCTTCCCCGAGCTGCAGGAAGCCCTGAAAGCCAATGCCGGCAAAACCGTACCGGTGCAGGTGGTGCGCAACAATCAGCCCACCACCCTGCAGATTGCCGTCGACGAGGAAGGCCACATCGGCTTTATGCCCAAGTCATTGCTGAAGGAAGCTACCCGCACCTACAGCTTAGGTCAGGCTATTCCGGCCGGTACCAAAAAGGCATTCGGCGTGGTAACGACCCAGATGAAAGCATTTGGTAAGATTTTCCGGGGCGAGGCTTCGGCCCGCAAGTCGCTGGGTGGGCCCATGGCCATTGCCCAGCAGTACGGCGGCGTGTGGGACTGGATGCGGTTCTGGACCCTGACCGGTATGCTCTCGATGGTGCTGGCCTTTATGAACCTGCTGCCCATTCCGGCCCTCGACGGCGGCCACGTGCTGTTCCTGCTCTACGAGATGGTAGCCGGCCGCAAGCCCTCCGACTCGTTCCTCGAAAACGCCCAGAAAGTGGGTATGGTCATGATTCTGGGTTTGATGGTCTTCGTTATCTTCAACGACTTCTTCAAGCTGCTGTTCTAAGCAGCCTACTGAACGAAAAAGCTCCTGTCTTACTTAAGGCAGGAGCTTTTTCATTTCGCCTGTTCTCGCGCTATGCGTCGATTATTCTTTATTCTGGCCGGCTGCCTGCTTAGCCTCGCCGCCGTGGCCCACGCCTACCACGCCAGCATTATGGAGGTGCGCTACAACGCGCCCAAGCAACAGCTGGAAATAGCGCTGAAAGTTTTCACCGACGATTTTGAAAAAGCTCTTTCTGTTGGCCAGCCCCGCCCCATCAGCTTCGAGCAAACGCCCAAAACTCAGGTAACCCAGCTCACCACCGAAATGCTGCGCAAGTCTCTGGCCTTTGGCACCAAGCCCGGCGAAACGCTGCCGCTGCAGCTCATCGGCTTCGAGAAAGACCACGAAGCGCATTGGCTCTACCTGTCGGTGAAGCTGCCCAAACCCACCAATACCCTCGTGCTGCGCCACAAGCTGCTCGTAGCCACCTTCGCCGACCAGATGAACATCGTGAACCTCGATGCCGGCGGCAAAAAGCAAAGCGCCCTGTTCCGGGAAGGAAACGAGGAGCAGAAACTGGTGTTTTAGATGTGAGAAATGTGTTGGAATGTGGAGAATGTGTCATTGCGAGCAGCGCGAAGCAATCCGTCCTCTGAAATGTGCTGAGCCTCCTAATGTGAAAAGCCCTTTCCCGTCGCAACGAGAAAGGGCTTTCTGGTAAAAGAGCGCTGGTCGCTAGCAGAGGACGGATTGCTTCGCGCTGCTCGCAATGACACGTTGGGCATTAGCCTATCAGCACATTCCCCACATCAGCCAACCTTACTTCCAGTCCAGAGTGCCGTCGGCGGGCTTTTTGTCGTCGCCGGGCTTGGGCTTGTCCTCATCGGGCTTGATGAGGCGGAACTCCACACGGCGGTTGATGCGGGCGTCTTCCTCGGTTACTTCCTCTTTCAGCGGCTGCGTGCTGCCGTAGCCCATACTTTCGATGCGGTTGGGCTTGAGCTTGCCTTTTGTCTCAATGTAGTGCCGGATGGCCTCGGCGCGGTCTTTCGACAGGGTTTCGTTGAAATCCGGGTCGCCCTTGGAGTCGGTGTGGCCCTTGATGCTGAGCCGGAACGTGGGATGGTCGACCATAAACAGCGCAATGCGGTCCAGAATCGGGTGCATGGCCGCGCGGATGTTGGCCTTGTCCTGGTCAAACTCGATGTTCTTGAAAATCAGCGGCAGGCCGTAGTCGATGGAGTTGGTTACGAGCTTCATCACCGTGTCTCCTTTTAGCTCAAACTGCTTTTCCACCGTGAAATAGTCCGGGCTCTGGATCAGGATAACGTAGTGTGAGCCTTCAATCAGGTCGAAGTCGAAAGTGCCATCGGGGCGCACGTACTTGCTGGCCACCTCAATGCCGTTGTCGGTATCAATGACGCTCACGATGCCGTTGAGCGGCTTGCTGCTCACCGAGTCTACCAACGAGCCTTCGATGTGCGTGGTAGCCAGCGGCTGGGCTTCCATGGGCAGCGGGAAGGAGTAGAGGTCCAGGTTTTTCATGTCCTTCTGCTCCGAGCGGGCATAGTACAGATTTGTCGATTCGGTATCAATCGTGAAGTAGTATTCCGAGCCTTTGCCGTTCACCAGCGGCCCGATGTTGCGCGGCTCCTGCCAGCGGCCCCGCACGCGGTAGGTTTTGTAGATATCGAAGTCGCCGTAGTTCAGCAGCTGGCCCCGCGAGGAGAAGTACAGCACGTTGTAGAGCGGGTGGTAGTAGGGGCTCACCTCACTTTCGCGGGTATTTACCACCGGCCCCAGGTTCTGGGCTTTGGTCCACTGCCCGGCCTTGTTTTTGGCCGTGTACCAGATATCCGACAAGCCGAAGCCGCCGAGCCGGTCGGAGGCGAAATACAGCGTGTCCTCGTTGCGCGACAAGGTAGGCTGCGAATCCCAGGCCGGGGAGTTTACCGTGCTGCCCAGCGTTTTGGGTACCGTCCACTGCCCGTCCTTGAATGAGGATACGTACAGGTCGCAGTTGCCGTGGCACGTCGGGCACTCGCAGCGGGCGAAATACAGCGTTTTGCCATCCTTGCTCAGGCAGGCCGAGCCCTCGTTATACTGCGAGTTGATGGGCTTGGGCATGGGCTCGGCATCGGCCCACGACACGCCTTCCTTGCGCGAGGTGTACAAGTCCTCGTCCACGGCATCCTGAATGCCCCGGGTTTTGCGCTTCGAGGAGAAAATCAGCTGGTCGGCACCAGTACTCAGAGCGGGACCGTAATCCTCCACTTTCGAGTTGATAGCGTCGCCCATACTCGTGTACACACCCTTGGGCGGGTGAAACGTGGCAATGCTCTTGCGGTACTCCACGATGTCGTAGTACACCTTCAGCGGCACGTAGAGGTCGGCGTCTTTCTGCTCGAGCGAGTCGTAGTAGAGCTGAATCTTGCGCACGTCCTGGCGGTGATGCTTCAGGGCGAGGCGGTAGTAAGCCTTGGCTTTTTCCTCGTTGCCGGCCTTTTCCCAGAGCTGGGCCAGGCGCCAGAGCAGGGGCGTATCCTTGGCAAAGTTTTGAATGCCGAACAGCGACACGTAGGCTTCGAGCAGGTTGCGGGCCTGGTTGTAGTTGCGGCGCTTTTCAGCCTTCTGAATGGCTTTCAGCGCCTTTTTATCCTGGAAGTACGCCAGCTTGTTGACGTTGATAAAGTCGGGGGTGCCGTCAGGGCGCACCCGCAGCTGGCGCGTCACTTTGCCCGTGAGCTTGCGCGTCGGAGGGGGCGAGTTTTTTTGTTGGGAATGCCCCGTCCCGGTGAGAATAACGACGAGCAAGAGGGTGAGGAGTGGGCGTAGAGAGCGGAGCATAATTCAATAAGGCACAATGGCCGGTCCGAATGGCGCGGCGAAGATTCAAAAATAAGGATTTTCTCCGCTACGCAATGCGGCGGCCCGGCTGCCGGACTGGCGTGCTGTTGTGCCGCCTTGGCTGGTTTCACTCTCGTAAATTACCTTTTGGCGGCCGTGGCATAGCACTTGACAAAGACGTATATTCGGAAGCTCGCTCGCTTCGTCCTGCGTGTTGCCTGCTTTTGCTGTCATTCTGGCACCGCTTTCCCCTTTCCGACCCTCCTCTTTATGAGTTCATACGATCCGCGCAAGCCCAAAACGACCACCCTGCTCATGACCGAGGACCCCGCCGAAATGGTGTCCATCGTGGCTGCCGACCCGGATCAGCCCTTGTCGGAGCAGGACTCGCCGGATGTGCTGCCGCTGCTGCCCGTGCGCAATACCGTGCTGTTTCCTGGTGTGGTGCTGCCCGTTACGGTTACCCGCAAGAAAAGCATCCGACTGGTGCGCAAAGCGTATCGGGGTAATAAAATAGTGGGCGTAGTGGCCCAGAAAAACACTTCCAGCGACGACCCCACCCTGTCCGACCTGTTTGAGGTGGGCACCATGGCGCGCATTCTCAAGCTGCTGGTGCTGCCCGATGGCAATACTACCATCATCATTCAGGGCCAGAGCCGGTTCCGCATCGAGGAGCAAACCCAGGACACGCCCTACCTCACGGCCCGCGTGAGCTATTTCCCCGAGGCATTTCCCAACAAGACATCCAAGGAAGTAAAGGGTTTGGTATCGTCGCTGAAAGACGCGGCGGCCAAGATGCTCAAGCTCAACCCCGAAATTCCGCAGGAAGCCCAGGTGGCGCTGGATAATATTGAGTCGCCGGCTTTTCTGACCCACTTTCTCTCGTCTAATATCAACGTAGAAGTGGGCTTGAAGCAGAAATTGCTCGAAATCAACGACGGCGTGGAGCGTGGTACCATGCTGCTGGAGATGATGATGAAGGAGATTCAGCTCCTGGAAATCAAGCACGAAATCCAGACCAAGGTCCACACCGACATCGACCAGCAGCAGCGCGACTATTTCTTGCGTCAGCAAATTAAAGTGCTGCAGGACGAACTGGGCTTCGATGGGCCCGATCAGGAAATTGAGAAGTTCCGGCAGTTGGCCAAATCCAAAAAGTGGCCCGAAGCCGTGGCCAAGCATTTCAATAAGGAGCTCGAAAAGCTGGCCCGGGTAAACCCGCAGGCGGCCGAGTTTCCGGTGAGCGTCAACTACGTGGAGTTCCTACTCGATTTGCCCTGGGCCGAGTACACCAAGGACAACTTCAACCTGAAGCGCACCAAGAAAATCCTCGACCAGGACCACTACGGCATGGAAAAGGTGAAGGAGCGCATCATCGAGTACCTGGCCGTGCTCAAGCTCAAAAACGACCTGAAAGCCCCGATTCTGTGCCTCTACGGTCCGCCCGGTGTGGGTAAAACCAGCCTGGGTCGTTCCATTGCCAAGTCGCTCGGCCGCAAATACGTGCGCATGAGTCTGGGCGGGGTACGTGATGAGGCCGAAATTCGGGGGCACCGCAAAACCTACGTGGGCGCCATGCCCGGCCGCATTATTTCCCAGATCAAAAAGGCCGGGGCTTCCAATCCGGTGATTGTGCTCGACGAAATCGACAAGATTGCCTCCGACTTCCGCGGCGACCCTTCCTCGGCCCTGCTCGAAGTGCTGGACCCCGAGCAGAACTCGACCTTCACCGACAATTACCTCGAGGTGGAGTACGACCTGAGCAAAGTCCTCTTCATTGCCACCGCCAACTCGCTCGATACCATTCAGCCCGCCCTGCGCGACCGGATGGAAATCATTGACCTGACGGGCTACACGCTGGAGGAGAAAACCCAGATTGCCAAAAAGCACCTCTGGCCCAAGCAGCTCGCCGAGCATGGCCTGAGCCAAAAGGACGTGACCATCACTACGCCCTCCCTGCAGCGCGTCATCGACGACTACACCCGCGAGAGTGGCGTGCGGAGCCTGGAGCGTAAGCTGGGGGCCGTCACGCGCAATATTGCCAAGCACAAGGCCATGAAAGAGGCGTTTCCGGAGACGTTGGAGCCCAAAGACATCAGCCGCATCCTCGGGGCCGCCATCTTCGACCGGGACCTGTATCAGGACAACGAAACGGCCGGCGTGGTCACGGGCCTGGCCTGGACAAGCGTCGGCGGGGATATTCTCTTCATCGAAAGCCTGCTGAGCCGGGGCCGGGGCAAGCTCACGCTCAGCGGCCAGCTCGGCGACGTGATGAAGGAATCGGCCATTACGGCGCTGAGTTACCTGCGCAGCCGGGCCGAGGAGCTGGGCATCGATTACCGCGTCTTCGACCAGTACGACCTGCACATTCACTTCCCCGAGGGCGCGGTGCCCAAGGACGGCCCCAGCGCCGGTATTGCCATCTTCACCAGCATTGCATCGGTCTTTACCCAGCGCAAAATCCGCAGCCATTTGGCCATGACGGGCGAAATAACCCTGCGCGGCAAGGTGCTGCCTGTGGGCGGCATCAAGGAGAAGATTCTGGCCGCCAAGCGGGCCGGTATCAAGGATGTGATTCTCTGCGAAAAGAACCGTAAGGACATCAACGAAATACCCGCCGATTACCTCAAAGACCTGACCGTGCACTACGCCGACCGGGTGGATGACGTGCTAAAAGTAGCCTTGCTGGACGAGCAGGTGGCCCACCCCATCAAGCTCATCGTGCGCGACGAGCCGGCTGCTGCCGCCCTACCCAGCGTGGAAGTGGCTTAAATCGGGGCTCTGCTGAGTTCTGCTGTACCTGTGGGGAGGCTGGGAATAACTCCCTGGCCTTCCCATAAGTGTTTTAGGGCCTTGAGTAAATCCTCAACGCCTGAAAACAAATGTTTTAGTGCCTTGGGACTTCCTCAACGTCTGAAAACAAATGTTTTAGCTCCTTGAGGCTTCCTCACTGCCCGGAAATAATCGTTTTAGAGCCTTGAGGACTTCCTCAAGGTCTAAAAACAGATGTTTTCGGGCAGTGAGGACGCCGCACTGCCTCCAAACGATTATTTCCGGGCAGTGAGGAGTTCTTCTGGCGGGCGATACAATAAAGGGAACTGGCCGGGCGTCTTACCCAGGATGCTCCCCAAACAACTATCTTAGAGGTATGAATCGACTGCTACGCCGCCCGGCTTTCATCTGCTGTACTTTGTTGGGGGCCGGCTGCCTGCTGGCCCGGCCCGCAGCCGCCCAGATTGGCGGGCAGCAGGCCTTTTCCTTTCTCAACCTGCCCCCCAGCGCCAAGCTGGCGGGTTTGGGGGGCGTCAACGTGTCGTCGCGCGATGGGGATGGGACGATGCTGTATGGCAACCCCGCGCTGCTCAACAGCGAAATGGACGGCCGCCTGGCCCTGGGCTACGTCGATTTCCTGGCCGACATCAAGCAAAGTACCGCTTCCTACGTGTTCAATACTGAGCGGGCGGGCCGCTTCGGCATCGGCCTTACCTACCTCGATTACGGCAAGTTTGAGCAGTTCGACGCGGCCGGCAACAGCCAGGGAGAGTTTGCGGTAAGCGAGTATGCCCTGGGCGTGTCGGATGCCTACACGAGCGGCAACTTCACGCTGGCCGGTACACTCAAACTCGCCTTGTCGGGCATTGCCGGCAACCACTCGGTGGCTACGCTGGCCGATGTGGGCGCCCTGTTTAAGCACCCCACCCAGGATTTCAATGTGGGCCTGGTGGTGCGCAACGCTGGTATTCAACTTAAATCCTACGCCGGGGCCGAGCGGGAGCCAATGCCGCTCGACGTGCAGATCGGTACTTCCTTCAAGCCCGAGCACATGCCGCTGCGCATTTCCGTGACGGCCCACCACCTGCAGCAGCTCGATATCGTGTACCTCGACCCTAACGTGCGCGGGCAGCTCGATGAAAACAACCAGGAAATAAAGCCCAAAAAGAGCCTGGGCGACAAAATTGCCCGCCATTTCGTGGTCGGCGGCGAGCTTATTCTGGGCAAAAACCTGAACGTGCGCCTGGGCTACAACCACCTGCAACGCCGCGAGCTGCGCCTCGACAACACGGCCGGGGGCGCAGGTATCAGCTTCGGGGTAATGCTGCGCATCAGCCAGTTTCAGCTCGACTACACCCGGGCCGGCTACCATGCCTCGGGGGCAGCCAACTACTTCACCGTGGCCCGCAACATCGACACGTTGTTTAAAAAGTCCGAATAGGGGCCCAACTTTAGTAGCGCGAACTTTGTAGTTCGCGTCCCCGGACGACCTAATTGCGCGGGGGCGCGAACTGCAAAGTTCGCGCTACTGCTCTTCCTCTCTCTTCTCCCTCCACCTATGCTTGATTCTGCCACGTTTCTTACTCCGGCCCAGATTGTGGCCGAACTCGATAAGTACATCATCGGCCAGCACGATGCCAAGCGCCACGTGGCTATTGCCCTGCGCAACCGCTGGCGTCGCCTGCACGCCCCGCTCGATATGCAGCGCGAAATCGTGCCCAACAACATTTTGATGATCGGCTCAACAGGCGTGGGCAAAACCGAAATTGCCCGTCGCCTGGCCAGCATTGCCGGCGCCCCCTTCACCAAAGTTGAGGCCTCCAAATTTACGGAAGTAGGCTACGTGGGCCGCGACGTGGAAAGCATGGTGCGCGACCTAGTAGAGCAGTCGGTGAACATGGTGAAGCAGCGCCGCAAGGAAGAGGTGAAAAGCCGCGCCGCCCAGGCCGTGGAAGACATCATTCTCGACGCTCTGATACCGCCCGTAACGGGCAGTGGCCTCGCCACGGCCAAACCCTCGCTGGGCTTCGGCACCGACACCACCGGCGTACCCGAGTCGGACTACGAGCTGAACGAGCGGACCCGCGAGAAATTCCGCCTCAAAATCCGCAGCGGCGAACTGGACGAGCGCAAAATCGACATTCAGGTGCAGCAGCACGGCACGCCGGGCATCGGCGTAGTAGGCGGCCCCGCTGGCCTCGACGATGCTTCGTTGGCGGGCCTGCAGGACATGCTGGGCTCGATGATGCCCAAGAAAACCCGCAAACGGAAAGTCACCATTGCCGAGGCGCGCAAGATTCTGCTGGACGAGGAAGCGGCCAAGCTCATCGATATGGATGAGGTGAAGGACGAAGCCATCCGGCAGGCTGAAAACGCCGGCATCATCTTCATCGACGAAATCGACAAGGTAGCCAGCCGCGCCGGCAAGGGTGGGGGAGGTGGCCCCGATGTGAGCCGCGAGGGAGTGCAGCGCGACCTGCTGCCCATCGTGGAGGGCTCGGCCGTGAGCACCAAGTACGGTATCATCCAAACCGACCACATCCTGTTCATTGCCGCCGGGGCCTTCCACGTCGCCAAACCCTCCGACCTTATTCCGGAGCTACAGGGCCGTTTCCCGATTCGGGTGGAGCTACAGAGCCTGACCAAGAACGACTTCTACCGCATCCTGAAAGACCCCAAAAACGCCCTCACCAAGCAGTATGAAGCCCTGCTGCAGGCCGAAGACGTGCAGCTGTCTTTCGACGACGCGGCTCTGGAGCGGCTGGCCGAAATTGCCTTCGAGGTCAACGAAGAAGTGGAGAACATCGGGGCCCGGCGGCTGCACACGGTTATGAGCCGCCTGCTCAACGATATTCTCTTCGACGTACCCGACGTTATCGGGGCCCACGCCCACATTCAGATAACCCGCGAACTGGTCGAGGAGCGCCTGCGTGACATGGTCCGCAACCGTGACCTGAGCCAGTACATTCTCTGAGTTGGCGAGGCAGCAGGCAGTGAAATAGTGAGTGCCGCTTAACGGTAGCGGGTTTCCCCACGTAATCTGTGTGGGAGGCCTGCTGCCGCTAAGCGGTACTTCCCGTTTTACCACCTCACTATCTCACCCGCATGCATTATTACATCATCACCGGCGCTAGCCGCGGGCTGGGCCGGGCCTTGGCCGAAGCCGTATTGCGTCAGCCGGGCACCACCGTCATCGGCGTGTCGCGGCACGCAGCCATCGAGCACCCCCGCTACACCCACCAGCCCCTGGACCTGTCGGATATCATGGCCGTCGAAAACAACCTGTACAAGGTGTTTCCGCGCTGGACCGATGCGGCCAGCATCACGCTCATTAATAATGCTGCCGTAGTGGGCGAAATTGGCTATGTGGGCGAACAAACCAATGAGCACTTCAACTTCGTGTTCGATATAAATCTGGTAGCCCCGGCCATGCTGATGAATACTTTCCTCAGTGCCTATTCCGGGCTGAGTGTTCCGCGCACCATTCTCAACATCAGCAGCGGGGCCGCCCAGCGCCCTGTCGATGGCTGGGCTGCTTACTGCGCCTCCAAAGCCGCGCTGGAAGCCCTGACGGCCACTGCCCACAAAGAGCAAAGTCTGCGGGCCTCCGGTGTCCGGATTCGCAGCCTTTCGCCCGGGGTAATCGACACCTCCATGCAGGAGCACATTCGGGCGGCCGATGCGGCCAGCTTTAGCGAAGTTGCCCGCTTTGTCGATTCGCATGCCCAAGGCAAGCTGGCCGCCGCCGAAGAGGTAGCCGGCCAAATCGTGCAGTGGCTACAACGCCCTGGTGCGGCCCAGGAACCAGTAACCTTGCGCTTAGCCGATATTTAGATTCGTAACAAAAAAAGCCCCGACCAGAATGGCCGGGGCTTTTTGTATGCACAGAAGCTCGGATTAATAGCCGGGGTTCTGCTGGTCTTTCAGCGTGGGGTTATTGGCAGTTTCCAGGGACGGAATAGGCCACAGGAACAGGAAGGACGTAGCGTCGCCAGTCATGGGCACTGCTTTGGTACCAGGCGTAGCAATGGCACCTTTGCAAACGTAAGCCGCCGTTGCGATTTGCGCCGTGGTGTACTTGGCAGGAATACCGCCACCGGGTACGGGGCTGTAGGTCTTCTCACCCGACAAACGGTGGATATCGTCCCAACGGAAGCCTTCGGCCACAAATTCAATCCGGCGCTCGTTCAGGATAGCTCGAATCAGAGCATCACCGGTGAGGGAGCCGGGAGCATATTGATCGGCTGCCGCCACAGCACGGTTACGAACGGCGTTGAGCAAGGAGAGACCTAAGTCATTGTTGCCCAGGCGAGCAGCTGCTTCAGCCTGGTTCAGAATTACTTCTGCGTAACGGCTGATAGGAGCAAAGTCAGTGCTGGAGGCAGCATCCTTATACTTACGCGTTACGATGCGGGTAGCGTCCAGCTGCATAAGCTGGGTACGGCGCAAGTCGTCGCAGGTAAAGAAGGGGGCATTGTAGAGAATGGGGCTGATGGCCAACAGGGCACGGCCGGCACCGGCTGTGTTCTGGGTAGCAATGCGGGAGCCAAATACGTTGGGCAAGCCACCGTTTACACCGGGGTTATCATCCGCACTGTTTTCAATAGAGAAGATATTCTCGGCTACAACGGTAGTGCCACCCGGGAAAACGGCCTGAGGCGTTGGCATCAAAGCATAGCCACCAATGGGGCTGGTGAAAGGAGCCGCAGCGCTAACCAGCTTATTGCCTTCCTCTATTACTTTAGCCCAGTTGCCCTGGTGCTGCCGCAGACGCTGTTTCAAGGCAATAGCCGCGCCCTTGGTAGCTCTGGTCACCCGCAGGTTGCCCGAGCGGGTTACTGGCAAATTAGCCTCAGCCTTATCCAGGTCAGCCAGCATCTTATCGTACACATTCGCTACCGTGCCGCGGCCAGCGGCACGGGCCAGGGCTACTGCTTCTTCTGTGCTAATAGCCGACTCACGGTAGGGTACACCAGGGCTGGTGCCGTTGTTCAGCGTATACGGCTGCGAGAAGTGCAGCACCAGCTGGTGGTGCGATAAAGCACGCAGATACAGCAGCTCGCCCTCGTAAATAGCGGCCTGCTCGGCCGTAATTACGCCCGCCGCCGCCGCCGACCGAACGCCCGCCATGGTTACGTTGGCTTGGTTGATGACCGAGTAGCAACCGCTCCAGATGTTCACCAGGTTGGGGCTGGCAGGAGTAATGGAGTTGCCGTACACGATGAGGAAGAAGCCTGCCATATCAACGACATCTTCGCCGCGTACATCGTCTAGCTCCGTAGCTGCCGCACCGAAGGGATACCCCCGCGTTTGTAGCGCGCCACCTGCCAGTGCATCATAGAAGCCCGACTGAGCTGCGTTGTATACGCCCGTTACGGCCAGCGCTACCCGGGCCGGGTCGCCAAACACTACGTCTTCCCGCAGCGCATTCTTAGGGGCCAGATCAGTTACCTCGCAAGAGCTCAAGCCCAGCGTCATGGTCAGGCTGGTTGCCAGCGCCAGTGAACGGAAAGGAGTGCTTCTTATGGAAAAGAAATTAGTCATGTCTGTTTGAGTAAAATAAGCTTAGAACGACACGTTCAGACCGGCCATGATAACCCGCTGCTGTGGGTTGCTGTTGTTGTCGATGCCCGACTGGTTGTTCGACGTGTTACCCTGAGTAGCGGTAATGTTCGAGTTTACTTCCGGATCCACACCTTTGTACTTGGTGAAAGTTACGGCGTTCTGAATCTGGCCATATACCCGAACACGGCTCAAGCCCGTCAGGCCCAGTACGTTCTTTGGCAGGGTATAACCCAGGGTGATGTTCTGAATCCGGATGAAGTCACCTTTCTCCACAAAGCGCGTCGATGCGGCGTTGTTTTGGTTGGTGAAGTCCGAGTTGCCCTGGATAATGCGGGGCGTGCTGGTATTCGTGTTCGTCGGCGTCCAACGGTCCAGAATTTCGGTGCTGTTGTTCACAAAGTCCAGACGCAGCAATTGCTGACGCGTAACGTTCATGATTTTGTTGCCACCCGAGTAACGGGCAAACACCTCAAAATCGAAGCCTTTGTAGGTCACCGTGTTGGTCAGACCGCCGAAGAAGGTTGGGTTCGAGTTGCCTAGAACCTTACGGTCGGTAGCGGCGCTCAGCGTAGCAGCCTGGCTTACATCACCGGGGTTAGCGGGATTATACAGCGCGTAGCTGCGCGTATCCAGGTTGCCCTGTACCAGCGTGCCGGCCTGGTCCTGCTTACGGTAGATTGGGTTACCGTTGGCGGGGTTTACTCCTTCAAACTGATAGCCGTAGATAGCGCCGATTGGCTCACCTACCCGGGTCACGTTGTAAGGGTTCAGGATATCCTCGTTGCCATTGGCCAGGCGAGTAATTTCCGTGTTGTTGGTCGAGAAGTTGAAGTTGGTGCTCCACGAGAAGTCTTCCGTCCGGATATTCTGCGTGTTCACCGTCAGCTCGAAGCCCTTGCTGATCATGGCACCTACGTTGGCGTTGTAGCCATTCAAAGGAACCCCCAGGCTGATAGGCGTACGAACGAACAGGATCAGGTCGTCGTTGTCGTTCTTGTAGTAGTCAGCCGTTACCGTAATGCGGTTGTCCAGGAAGCCTAAGTCGATACCGAAGTCAGTTTTCTTCGAGTTTTCCCACTTCAGGTTCAGGTTACCAAACTGGCCGCTGGTGTTGTAGCCAATACCAGATTGGGAGCCATATTTAGCGGCACCAAACAAAGGCGCATAAGGATAGTCGCCAATCTCCGTGTTACCTACCACGGCGTACGAACCCCGCAGCTTCAGGTCAGATACGAAGCTGATACCAGCACTCTTGAAGAAAGGCTCTTCCGATACGCGCCAGCCCAGCGAGCCACCGGGGAAATAACCCAGCTGGTTGTCTTTGGGAAGCGACGAGATTTTATCGGCACGAACAGTAGCCGACAACAGGTAGCGGTCTTTGAAAGAGTAGTTAGCCCGACCGAAGTACGACTGATACCCACGCTCGTTGAAGTCACCGAAGATGTTGGGCGTGGTAATCGTGCCCGAGATGATGCTGTTCGAGCCGAAGTACAGGTCAGACAGACCCTGGCCTTGAGCCGTGAAGTACTGCTGACGCGACTTCTGCCACTCACCACCAACTACGGCGTTGATTTTGTGGTCGGTGCCCAGCGTGCGCTGGAAGGTTGCCGTTGCCTGGGAGTTCCAACGTACGTTAGGAGCCTGGCTTTGCAGTACAAGGCCATTAGCGCCGCGGCCGTCACCCTGGCGAGGGTCCCAGAACTGGAAGTCGTCGTTCAGGTTGGTGTCGGTACCAAACTGGCCCCGCAGCCGCAGCCCTTTTAGGGGCTCGATTTCACCGTAAACGTTACCCAGCAGGCGGTAGCTCAGGTTCCGATAAATGTTGTTCTCCAGCTGGAAAAGGATGTTGGGGTAGGCAAAGGAAATCGGAATGGTGTTGTTGCCTTGGCCCAGAGCACCCGAAGCAGGGTCAGAGTAGGGCGAGCCATCAGGGTTACGGGCCGGCACGTTCGGGAAAGCCGAAAGAGCGTTGGTAATGTTGCCCGACAAGCCGGCAGCAGACGTGTTCAAGCCGTTGGTTTCCGTACGGCTGGCACCCAGGTTAAATCCAACCCGGAACCAGTCTTTCACTTGCTGGTCAAGGTTTGAGCGGAATGAGAAACGCTTCAGGTCGTTGGCAATAGCTACACCTTTCTGGTTGGTATAACCACCCGAGAAGTAGTAGTTGGTTTTATCAGTTGCGCCGGATACCGACAAAACGTGGTTCTGCTGGAAGCCGGTGCGGAAGATGGCATCCTGCCAATCGGTGCTTACGGGGCTACCACCTTCCAGATAAGGGAAGGCAATGCCGGTAGAAGCCGGGTTGGCATTCTTGGCCTTCTCGTTGCTGATGGTAATGAAGTCTTCGGCACCCAGCACTTCGTACCGCTTCAGGGTTTTGGCCCAGCCAAAGTACGTGTCGTAGTTCACCTGGGCGCGGCCCAGCTTGCCTTTCTTGGTCGTAATCAGGATTACGCCGTTGGCAGCCCGCGAACCATAGATAGCCGAGGAAGAACCGTCTTTCAGGACTTCATAGCTCTCAATGTCGTTGGGGTTGATGTCAGCCAGGGGGTTGTTGGTGAAGCCCGAGCCAAGCTGGCTCTGGTTACCCGTGAAAATCGGAATACCATCCACTACAATCAGAGGGGTCGTACCCGACGAAATCGAGTTAACGCCGCGGATCAGGATGCGGGGCTGCTGACCCAACAGGCCCGAAGGCGTCGTGATGGTCACACCAGCGGCGCGGCCAGCCAATTGCTGCGCAAAGCTGGGCGAGGCGAGGTTCGCAATGGATTCACCCTTTACCGAGGCAATAGAGCCCGTTACATCCCGCCGCTCCTGCGTGCCGTAGCCAGTTACAACTACTTCACTCAGCTGCTTGCTGTCAACAGCCAGGCCCATGTTGAGCTGGTCTTCGGAGCCAATTGGTCGTTCGGTTTGAATGAAACCGATGGAGCTAAACACCAAGGTGCCACCAGTGGCGGGCACACTCAGCGTGTAAGTGCCATCAGAGTTGGTCGATACTCCATTGGAGGTGCCCTTAAGCAGTACGGTAACGCCTGGTAGGCCTTCACCGGACTGGCGGTCTGTTACCCGGCCGGATATATTCCGGTTCTGGGCTGTCACCTGTTGTAGCAAGGTGAACATGAGCAGAAAACTCATGAATAGAATTTTTTTCATGCAGAAAAAGGTTTGGGTTGGAACATTAAGCGGGGGCGAAATAACCGCTTTAACTTTTTAAAAATACTGACAGTTAGCCGAAACTAAATTCGTTCCGAGGGTTTTTTTCCAAGAATAACCTGGCTGATGCTATAAGTTAGTTATTTGTATATATAAATTATTCTTGTCTAATAGTCGAGTTTAATTAATTGTACAGAATATGCAAAATTTCGCCACTGCAGCAAGTATATTCTCCACTCTAGGGCAATAAAAAAGTGCTGACCCGATAAGGAGTCAGCACTTTTCAAGTAATGCCGGTAGGGTTGTCTATGGCAGTGGCTTGCGGAATACCGCAATGGCCGCATAGGGGGGCAGGGTCTGAGTGCCGGTAGGAGCGTTAAACTCATTTAGAGACGTGAGCATAATACGCCGGCCATCCGTTACCACAATGTCGAAAGTGAATACAATAGCATCACCTGCTAGCAGAAGATTGTTGAAGGCATTCGGATTTGTTGGTCGAACAGCAAGCAATTTGCCATCTGACAAGCGCTGCAGCCCTACCAGCACATCTTTACTGTTGATAGTAATAGTAGCCGGAAAGGAGCTGTAGTCACCTACTTTCACTCGCGGGCCTACTACGGAACCCCGCCGGTAGCTCTTGAATACTTCAACATGGTCGATCTTCAGGTCGCGGTCCTGGCCAGGATTGATCGTGAATTCGAACACCGGCTGGTTGCGGACACTAGACGGAACCGCCTTTGTGGTATCTACATTATAGAAATCTTTGCCGGGAGTAAGCTGGGGAAAAATAGCCGGTACGCTTTCAGCGGCCGGTGCGGGAAGCAGGCTTTCTTCTTTGCAGGAGGTGAGGGCCCCACCAGATGCAAGGAGTAGAAACAAGCCAAAAACTATTCTTTTCATGGAAGTCGGAGTTGTGATTGATGAGCAACAGCGCAAGCCTAGTTTACGTCCCAGAAAATCCGGTCTGTATACACGTTTGCCTGCGCCGGCGCATTGGGGTTAGACGTCAGGTCATCCTGCCGGTAAGGCAGGCGAATCGGATAATCTCCGGTCAGGCGCGTGTTTGGCTCTTTCGGGCTACCAGGCAGGGTAATAGCTGGGTAGCCCGTCCGGCGGTAGTCCGTGTAGATATCTTCGCCAAAGCCAAAGCCTGCCTTGTACTTCTCCTGCATGATAATGCGGAGTTTGCCTGCTACCGACGCTTCGGCATCGTAGCGCGCCAATACGGCCGTGATATAGCCTTCAATGGTTTGCGGACCTGACGCCGGACCCGTAGCCGGTATAAGCGGGCTGCCATCAGTAGTGGCAATTTCATTTACCTTGGCAAAGGCGGCTTTCATCCCCAGGTCCAGGGCCGTGCGGGCTGCCGTGGGGTTGTTCAGGATCATCAGTCGGGCCTCCGCCTCGGTAAAGCGCCGGCTGGCATAGGTCAGGAAGCGCTGGGCCACTATGCCCTTGCCGGAGTTTACATCAGCAATACCACCGGTGCCGTTGTCATATTTGCCCCCTACCGGATAAAGACCAGGCAGCGTACGGAAGGTGGAGTTAGCCTGGCTTTGGTTTGGACCGAAGCTGCCCACAAGAACCGTGATAAACCGGCCCAGCTGAAAGTCGGCCAGGGGGTTGGCTGCGGTAGAAGTGGCCTGGTTGTAGAAGTAGTATGCTAACCGTGGGTCAGGTTTACCGCCATTGTCAGCGTTAGCCAACATCATATCCACGTAGAAGAAACGACCAATCAGGTTTTCCCGGCTCGCCGTTACGTAGTCGGCAATGTAGCCGAGGTTACGGTTTTCCGGCGTAACGGAGGAATTGTATTTGAACTCGTAGTCATCAGTGTTATCGAGCATCAGCTCCTGCCCCAGCACTTCAGTTACCTTGGTGCTCAGGGAAGCGGCGTCCAAAACAGGGCCTGGGTTTAGGCGGATCTGGTTGTAGAGCTTCAGCTTCAGCGTCCGACCCAACCGGGCCCACTTAACTTTATTTCCCTTGTAAATCAGGTCGGCTTTATCCAGGCCGGTTGAAGTAACTGGTTTCGCCAGGTTTTCGAGGCCCGCATCGATGACGGTGAGCAGATCTTTATAGATTTCCGAGTCCTTATCGAATTTCGGGGCGCGGTTCGCCGAGCCGAGCAGTGCCTCAGAGTAGGGAATATCGCCCCATACGTCCACCATCTGGCTATACACAAATGCCTTTTGGATTTGGGCAATGCCTACATAATCCCAGCTCTGCGAAGCGGTGCCCTGCTTGATAACCTGCTCGTTGTTGATCAGGCAGTCGGAGTAGAGGCCAGCCCACTGGTTGCCGAATGAACTGCCATCGGGCGTATAGGAGCCCACGTCGCGCGTGCTGGCCAGTTGGTTGACCAAGGTGGAGGTAGCTTGGCTCAGCCCCAGGGCGCTTAGCCCGAGGTAAACGCTCATGGAGCCCTGGGTAGCGGGTAGTATTTCCTGAAGCCGGGCCGCAGTTGGGTTCAGTGGATCGACGTTGATGTCGTAGAAATCTTTGCAACCTGGCGTAGCGGCCAGCAAGCTCAGCAGAGCTACGGCAGCGGTACCTTTACGTAAATTCATATGAGAAGAAAACAAGAAGGTCAGGACTAGAAGTTAACCCGCAGGTTGATGCCGTAGCGACGCACGGAAGGCGTGTTGGTATACTCGATGCCCTGCACGTTAGAACCAGAGTTGAACGTGCTGGTTTCCGGGTCGAAGTTGGTGTACTTCGGAATGTTGGGCGAATACCACCACAGGTTGCGGCCCGATACGGAGACGTTGATAGAACCGAAAGGCGTCTTCTGGAGCAACGATTTGGGCAGGTCATAGCCCAGGGTTATTTCCCGCAGGCGAACCGTGGTAGCATCATAAATAGACTGCTCCGCCGTACCGTTGATTGCCGCTGAGCCAACACCGAAGTAGTAGTCGTTCAACGAAATGGCGGTGTTGTTCGGGATGGTGTTGCCGTTCGTGTCACGAATAGGCTGGTGGGTGCTTGGGTTGCCTTGCACCCCTTTGATGACCAACAGTTGGTCCCGGTCCTCGGTGTCCCTGGTTACGCCCCGGCCCAACTCCTGTTGCAGCGTAGTAGAATAGATGCTGCCACCTTTGCGGTAGTCAATCAGCGTGTTGAGCGTAATGCCTTTGTAGGAAAACTGGTTGATGAAGCCCATCAGAAACTGAGGGTTCGGGTTACCAATAATCTTGGGGTCCAGGGCCGGAATCATCCGGCCCGTAGTGGGGTCAATCAGCACGTTGCCTTGGTCGTCGCGGTCTACGTTGGAGCCATAAAGAGCACCGTAAGGTTGACCGGGCTGCAGGATTGGCTGTACCAGACCCGAGCCAAAGCCCGGATCAATAACGAGCAGGTCGAGGCCATCGGTCAGGCTCTCCACCATGTTTTTGTTGTGGGTGAAGTTGAACGTGCTCGACCAGCGGAAGCCACCTAGGTCCACTGGAATAACGGTAGCCGCTAGCTCCACACCTTTGTTTGAGATTTCGCCGAAGTTGGTAATCAGCACACCGTAGCCCGTAGCAGATGGCAGGGTCACTTTACCGATCTGGCTGGTGGTTCTGCGGTCATAAACCGAGGCATTGATTACAAAGCGGTTTTTCAGGAATGCCAGGTCGGTGCCGAATTCTACTTCCTTCGTAAATTCCGGGGTCAGGGCAGGGTTACCAATCTCAGAGCTCAAAGCCAGCGCCGGAATGCCGTTGAAAGGAAAGTCGGTAGTGCCGACGTTGTTGCCATAGCGTGGGTTGCTGACGTAGCGCGTCAGGCCGGCATCATACGGGTCAGCATCATTACCCACCCGGGCATAGCTGGCCCGAACTTTACCCGAGGAAAACCAGGGCAGTTCCAAATTCAAAGCCTCTGAGAAAACCAGCGAACCACTGGCACTGTAGTAGAAGAAGCCTTTGCCCGTGTTACCAATCTCGCCGTTTTTGTTCAGCGTAGATGATTGGTCCCGGCGGGCGGTAGCGTTAAGGAAAGCCCAGTCTTTGTAGCCTACGCCTACTTCGCTGAGCAAGCCCATCAAACGGCGTTTTTCAAACTGAGGGCCGTAGGGCTGTACAGCCGTGGTGTTACCCAGGTTGTCGATACCGAAGACGATAATGCCAGTACCCAGGAACGATTTCGCTTCAAACTGCCGCTGGTTGATCTGATTGCCAACCAAAGCACGTAGGCTAATGTCCTCCGTCAGGTTTTTGTCGAAGGTCAGTAATAGCGTTTGCTCCAGCTCCGTGAGCTGTAAGTTGTCTTCTACGATACGGCCAGTACCATATTTACCCGTGTTACCTGGGCGAATGGTAGAGCGGCGGGCATCCGTATACGTATTTACGCCACCCGTATAACTCAGCGTTAGCCATTCCTTAATAGCATAGCTGCCGTTCAGGTTAGCGGCTACGCGGTCTACCCGGGAAGTGTATGAGTTATTGGTCGTCGACCAGATAGGGTTGTCGGCTTGTTCAGAGAGCCAGCCAAAGACCGAACCATTGGTAACGGGGTTGGTGTTGGGCAGGCCCTGCAAATCAAGGTTACGGGGCATGAACATCAAACGCGACAAAGCCGATGAGCCGCCTTGGGCACTGCTACCACCCACCAGCGGGCCGCGCTGGGCCGAGTTGGTGTACGACACGTTACCGCCGACAGTGAGCTTTTGGAAATTGCCCGAACCACCGGCGCTGATGTTCGTGCGGACGAAAGACGAGTTAGGAATAATACCCTCGTTATCCGAGCGCGACAGCACAGTCGTGAACTTGGCATTATCACTATTTCCCGTCAGGGTAATCGAGTTGTCGAACAGGCGACCCGTGTTAAAGAAGTCCTTTACGTTATTGGGAGCAGCCTGGTAAGGAATAGTAGCGCCATCTGGGATGTTAGGAAAGGCGGGGTTGCCAGCTTGCGGATGAGGAATGGAAGTAGGGGCCTGCGGACTGCCGAAGCGTGGGCCCCAAGAGCCGTTAGTCGTGAAAGGACCAACGAAGTTAGCCCCGGTGCCGTAGCTATTCTGGTACTCGGGGAGACCTGCTACGTTTTCGATGGAATACGAAGAGCTATAGCCAAGCTGAATGCCTTTGGCACCGCGCTGGCGGCTACCCGTTTTGGTTGTAATCAGAATTACACCACCTGCAGCCCGTGAACCATACAAGGCAGCAGCAGCAGCACCTTTCAGAATTGTCTGCGACTCAATGTTGTTCGGGTCGATATCAACGGCCCGGTTCGAGTTTACAGTACCTTCTATCAACACGTTGTCTGAATCGAACTGCCGGTTGTCGAATGGTACACCATCGATAACAAACAGCGGTCCGTTGGTGCGTGTCAGCGACGTATTACCACGGATGATAATCCGGGTCGACCCCCCTGGGGTGCTACTGGCACTGGTTACGTTTACGCCGGTTACTTTGCCCGCCAAGGCGCGGATTGCATCCGGCTCTGACTTTTGGACAAGCTGATCAGCAGAAATGTCAGCAATGGCATAGCCCAGGGCGCGCTTCTCGCGGGATATGCCCAAGGCAGTTACTACTACTTCATTCAGCTGTTCGGTGTTAACCGAAAGAGTGACATCAATGGTATTGCTGTTGGTAATGGCGCGCTCTTGCGAACCGTAGCCCAACTGTTTGAACACAAGAGTGGTTGCATCGGCAGGAACAGACAAGGTATAGGTTCCTTCAGCATTGGTAGCTGTACCAATGCTGTTTCCTTTTACCAAAACGCTTACACCAGGTAAGCCGTCATTGGTAGTGGCATCAAGCACTCGTCCTGAAATTGACCGATTTTGCGCCCAAGCGCGCCCAATCAAAGTCAAAGACAGGAATAAACTCATTAGTAAGAGTTTTTTCATGAAGGAGTAGGTGAAAATGAAACAAAGTAAGTGAGTACTAGGGCGAAATGGTGATCCTAAAAATAGGAATAATTTCTTACTGAACATTGACAATATAGGGCTACTACATTCCTTGGATTAAGATTCTCAGCTTATTACTAACTGCCCGGTTGCAAGGGTAGAATTTGCTGCTGGTTATGTTATTGGATATGACTAATAAGCGCCAACCGGAAAGTTATAAGCACAAAAAAAGAAGGGCTGCCATAAGTGGCAGCCCTTCTCAATATAGATTTTCCGAAGATTACTTCTTATCCCAGAAAACACGGGTAGTTACAACGTCGCCACCAATAGCAGCCGAAGCAGCCTTGTAGTTCGGACCGTTGAGGTTAGCCTCAGTGGTTGGGTAAGGAAGACGCAATGGAATTTCCGAAATAGCCTGAGCAGGCTTCGTCAACTTAGGATAGTCCAAACGACGCCACTCTTTCCACGACTCTACGGGGTTATTGTAGAGAGCAACCCACTTCTGGATGCCAATTTTCTCTTGGAAAGTAGCACCCGAACCTGATCCACCATAAGCGACAGTAGGCTGAGCCAAGTAGGTAGTTGCTTCAGCAGCGGTACCGCCCCACTCTGTGATAGAGGCAGTTACCCCAGCTTCATAGTGTGCAGCAGCAGTACCACCAATGGTGTAACCACGCTCTTTCGCCTCGGCCAGCAGGAACTCTACCTCGGCATAGTTCATCAGCGTGCCAGCAAACGTTGGGTTCTCCAGCATAGCGCCCGGAGCCGAGTTGTTAGCATAAGCATTAGGAGCACCGTAAGTACCACCTTTGAACGTGGTCTGTCCAGCTACTGGCTTGAAAAACTCGTCGATACGTGGGTCACTCCAAGCATTGAGCTTGTCGATGAACGTGTTGGCACCTACGAAGTCGGCACGGCCACTCTGAATGAGTGATACCCACAGTGGGTTCGTATTTGGCGCAGCTGCCAGGTACGTTAGCTTGGCATTATCCGCATTGGAAGAGATAAGCTGCGACAAGTCAGCAGCGGCTGACTGAGCCAGCGTTTTGGACGCTGCCGGATCATCGTCAGCAATCGTCATAGCCAGACGCAGCTTCAGCGAGTTTGCAAACTTAACCCAGCGCGTCATGCTACCCGAGTAGTACAGGTCGGCAGTGCCCAAACCAGCGGCGCTAGGTTTCATCGACGCAATAGCTGCATCCAGGCGCTTGATGATGTCGGCATAGATAACCTTGTCATCGTCGTACTTCGGCGTCAGGTTATCAGAGTTCAGGGCAGCCGAATACGGAACGTCGCCGAACGTGTTTACCAACACCGACCAGGTGTAGACTTCCAGTACTTCGATGCAGGCCAGCTGGTTGGCTTTGACGTCTGCATTGAGGAGGTTGTCAGCAGCAATAATCTTCTTGCCTTCGTTCAGGTCGCTCAGCACATCCCGGTACAATGGGTCCCAGAAGTTGCGGTTGATCTGACGAGTGTCAATGATGTACTGGCTTTCGTCTGGGTAGGTCGTTTCAGCCCAATACTGAACGTACAGACGGAAAGGGTTGCTGTTGATATCTGGGGTGTTGATGGTATTCGACAACATCCGCTCAGCGTTGCTGACCAGGGAAGTCCCGGGAGCCGATGTAGCCGCCTTGGGGTTTACGTTGTCGTAATCTTCCAGCTTGCTGCACGAGGAGGCAAGCAATACCGCCGGAATGCAGAATAGAAGGGCCTTTTTCATTGGTCTATTTCGATTAAGATGTCGGGTGATTTTCAATTAAAATGAAAATCTCAGGTTAAATCCAATGTTTCTGGTCGTTGGATAGCTGCCAGACATGTAACCTTGGCCCAGGTTGCCGCTGCTCAAGTTATCTTCTGGGTCAGCGTAAGGAACATCCTTCTTGATGATCCACAGGTTACGGCCAGTCAGCGAAATATCTACGCCTTTGATGCCACCTACTTTGGCCAACAGCGGAGCTGGCAGCGAATAGGTCAGAGAAGCCTCTCTCAGCTTAACAAAGCCGGCGTCGTAAACGTGCATTTCCTGGGGCTGGTTGTAGCCATATGCACCTTCACTGTTTTCGGTACGGATGTCGTTCTTCGAGCCATCAGCCTTAACACCGGGGAAGATGATACCACCACCTTCGGAGATTGGCAGACGCGAAGGGTTACCCAAGTCGTTGTTGCCAACCGTTTCTGGGTACAGGCCAGTGCCGTAGCCATAGTACGTGTCCAAGTTGAAGAGCTGACCACCTTGTTTAACGTCCAGCAGGAAGTACAGCGAAATGCCTTTGTAGGCAACAGTGTTCGAAAGACCACCCGTCCAATCGGCATTGGGGTTAGCAATGACGGTGGTAGAGGGAGACCGCACGTACAGACCGTTAGCGCCAACCAGCTTCTCACCGTTCAGGTAAGTGAAGCCAGCGCCCCGGATGGTGCCGAAAGGCTGACCAACCGTAGCGTTCGACGAAACACCACCCTGGTAGGTAGCGATAACGAGGTTATCGGTGCCTTCAGCCAGGCTCAGGATTTTGTTGCGGTTACGAGTCCAGTTGGCGTTTACCGTCCAGCTGAAGTTGTCGGTTTTAACCGGCGTAACGAAAGCCGTCAATTCGATACCCTTGTTTTCTACTTCACCCGAGTTTACAAACTTGTTGTTGAAGCCAGTGGTGGTAGGTACCAGAATTGGAATGATCTGGTTGATGGTGCTCGAACGATAAAGCGTTACGTCAAAGCCCAAACGGCTGTTGAGGAAAGCCATTTCGATACCACCTTCCGTGCTACGGGTTCTTTCGGGCTCCAGCTCAGCATTGTTCTGCGTGTTAGGCAGCGAAAACAGCGGAATCGAGCCAAAGCTACCTACGGGAACGTTGGTTTCAGTACCCTGCTTGTTGTAGCTGTTGAAAGTCGAATAAGGTGATGCGTCCGAGCCTACTTCAGCATAGTTGAGGCGGGCTTTACCATACGACAACCACGATACGTCTTTCAGCAGTTCCGAGAAAACGAAGCTACCAGCTACCGAAGGGTAGTAGTACACGTTCTTGCCTTCTGGCAGGGTCGAAGATTTGTCTCTTCTGCCGGTTACGTCCAAGAAAGCGAGTTCCTTGTAGCCAAAAGTGCCGCTGGCGAAATAGCCATCTACACCCCAGCGACGGTCCGTCTCAATTGGGGGGTTCAAGGGGTTCACCGAGTTCGACAGCGAGTACAGACGTGGAACTACCAGACCACCGGAAGTGGAAGAGTAGATCGAGCCATCCTGCTGTCTTCTGAAGTTAGAGCCAATCAGACCACGGAAGCTGAAATCTTCCGTAATGTTCTTGTTGAAGTTAACAATCAGGTCGTAGTTGGATTCACGCGAGGTGCGGTCGTAGCGCGTGTAGAAAGGAACACCGGTGCTACCAATAGCATTGCGCTCTTCCTGCTTCTCGTCGTACGAGTCCAGCGTTACGCGGCCCATTACGTCTACCCAGTCAGCAATTTTGTAGGTAGCTACAATGTTACCGAAGTAGCGGTAGCGCTCATCGTTTTCAGCATTCTCATAACGAACCCAGTAAGGGTTGTCAGAGTAGATTGGGCGTAGATCCGTGGCGCTACGTGGGTTCCACGTAATGTTCTGCTTGTTACGGAAGTAAGCCTCTTTCTGCTCTTTGATGTCAACGTTGGTCTGGAACCACTCGCGGAACTGCTGCATCGGGTTCCAAGAATCGTAGCCTGTGCCATAGCGACCCAGGCCCTGAGTTTTGGTGAAGTTAATGGCAGCGCTGGTAGTCAGCTTAGGCGTCAGTTTGAACGAAGCCGCGAAGTTGGCCATGTTCTTCTTGATTTCGCTGTTTGGCAGGATGCCTTTATCGTTCGTGTTGGTATAGCCCAGCTTGAAGGTGGCCGTTTCGTTACCACCATCAATGGTGATGTTGTTGTTCAGCGAAACAGCATTCTCCAGGAGGTATTCAGGGCCATTCTCAGCAGCTACCCAAGGAGTAGCCTGGCGGTAGGTAGGGGAGGTTGGGTCGAGCGAGTTCCACTGGTGAACCAGCAGGTTACGGTCAAACTTGGCACCGTAGGAAGCATCTTCAGTGAAAGGAACAACCAGGTCCAAAATACCGTCGCCGTTCATGTCACGCTGGTTGAAGTAAGCATCTTCGTCAGGACCGTAGTAAGCGCCGTAGCCGGCACCGTACTCTTTCTGATACTTAACGAACGTGCTCTTGTCAACGAAGCCCATTTGAGCACCCGTGTTGATGGTAACGCCCAGGCCACGCTTGCCTTTCTTGGTCGTAATCAGGATTACGCCGTTCGAAGCACGCGAACCGTACAGAGCCGTTGCGGCAGCACCCTTGAGGATGGTTACCGAAGCAATGTCGTCGGGGTTCACGTCGGCACCGGTGTTGCCGTAGTCGTAACCACCACGACCCGAGGTCTGATCCGAGTTGTTAGTGTTGGTGTTAGCAATCGGAACACCGTCAACTACGAACAACGCTTGGTTGTTGCCATACAGCGACTTTTGGCCACGGATAACAACGTTCGTCGAACCACCCAGGGTGTTGTTTTGCTTGATGTTAACACCAGCAACTTTACCCGACAGCGAGTTGATGAAATTGGGGTTACGAGCTTTCGTCACGTCGTTTCCTTCTACCTGCGTAGCCGAGTAAGGAAGCGAGTTACGGGTTCTTTCAACGCCCAGTGCGGTTACTACTACCTCACCGAGCTGCTTCGTGTCAGCAGCCAGACCGATATCGATGGTGGAGGCAGTGCCGATTGGCCGGTCAACGGAGATGTAACCGATGGAAGTGAAAGAGAGAGTAGTAGCCGTAGAAGGCACACTCAGGGTATACGATCCATCCGAGTTTGTGGAAGCACCAATCGTAGTGCCTTTCACAAGAACGGTAACTCCGGGAAGACCCTGACCGTTGGCACGGTCAGTGACCCGCCCAGAGATGGCTCGGTCCTGCGCGATGGCCTGCTGCAACAGGCTAGTCATCAGCAGGATGACCATAAATAAGAGTTTTTTCATGTGACTGTTAGTTTGGTGAGTGAAAAGGTGAAGAAATAGTTGTGAAAGTGGGCGAATAGGGCAAGTATAGCGGGAAAAACCCCATTTAGCAACTTTTAGGAAACATAGAAGCAAGTGCTTGACGCTGCTGCTCTTCATTTTATCTTCATCTCCATTTCTCCTATCTGACTTAATTGTACTGCCAGATGCGCGCATCGCCCATCTTAAAGATAACAAAATAGTAACCAAACAACGAGCTGGGCCACGTAAAAAGCCATAGCCAGCACAGAATCTGACTATAGCGCTTGGTCAGTTTTGCATTAAAAAGCCTTTGATATACTCATCCAAGTCGCCGTCCAGTACTGCCTGCACATCGGTGCGCTCAATACCGGTACGCAGGTCTTTGATTAGCTTGTAGGGGTGCAGCACGTAGTTGCGGATCTGAGAGCCGAAGTCAATTCGCTTTTTACCCGCTTCAATCTTGTCGCGCTCGGCATGGCGCTTGTCCATCTCGATCTGGTAGAGGCGCGACTTGAGCATGCGCAGGGCATGTTCCTTGTTCATCAGTTGGCTGCGCTCGATCTGAACTGCGATAATGATTCCGGAAGGAGCGTGGGTGAGGCGCACGGCCGTTTCCACCTTGTTTACGTTCTGGCCACCGGCCCCGCCAGCCCGGTAGGTATCCCAGGTAATATCAGCCGGATTGATCTGGATATTAATGGTCTCATCGACCACCGGATAGGCAAACACCGATGCGAATGAGGTATGCCGCCGGCCACTGCTATCGAAGGGCGACATGCGTACCAGACGATGAACCCCGATTTCACTTTTGAGGTAGCCGTAGGCAAAGTCGCCGTCGATTTCCAGGGAAGCCGACTTGATGCCGCCACCCTCACCGGGCTGATAGCTGAGCTGCCGCACGGCGAAACCGTGCTTCTCGCCCCACATGATGTACATGCGCATGAGCATTTCGGCCCAGTCCTGGCTTTCTGTGCCCCCCGCCCCGGGGTTGATATCGATGATGGCCGATAGCTGATCTTCCTCATCGGAGAGCATGCGCTTAAACTCCAGCTGCTCCACCATCTTTTGAGCGGCCTCGAATTCCTGCTGAATTTCAGCCTCCGAAACGTCGCCTTCCCGGTAAAACTCAAATAGCACATCTACGTCACCAACGGCTTTCTCCACGGCCTCGTAGTCATCGGTCCAGACTTTAACGGTCTTGATTTCCCGGAGAATTGTCTCGGCTTTCTTGGAATCGTCCCAGAAGCCGGGTGCGGTGGTCAGTTTTTCGGTTTCAACCACCTGCTCCTTGCGAGCATCGTAGTCAAAGGTACCTCCTCAAGGCCTCAGCGCGGCCCTTCAATTCCTTAACCTGATCTTGGGTCATGGGAAAAAAAGCTAAATGATGAAAAAAAGGGTGTCTGGCAAAGATAGCCAATGCGAAACGCCCACCCCCGATTAAATACCGGAGGTGGGCGTTGGCCTGTTTAGGACAATTTGGGCCGTTATACCTGCACCATCCAACCGTGGACGTCGGCTGCTTCGCCGGTGCGAATGGCACTCAGCATCGCACTGGCTTTCTGCGAAAACGAATTCGAGGTAGGAGTTGGCAGCGCGTAATCCTGGCCTTGGAAGCCAATGGTGGCAATAGGAGCAATAGTAGCAGCAGTGCCTACGCCGAAGGCTTCCTGCAGAGTGCCGGCTGCCTGGGCCGCCATTACTTCGGTGGCCGATACGCGCCGCTCTTCCACTGGCATACCCAGGTCGCGGGCAACCTGTAGTACGCTTTTGCGGGTGATGCCATCCAAAATAGAGGTGCTGAGAGCAGGCGTTATCACCTTGCCATCAATAACGAACATGACGTTCATTGTGCCCGATTCCTCAATAAACTGGTGGGCCGATGAGTCAGTCCAGAGGAGCTGGTGGTAGCCTTCCTGCTGGGCCAGCTTGGTGGGCCACATAGCCGCGCCGTAATTGCCGGCCGCTTTGGCATAGCCCGCCCCGCCTTCGGCCGAGCGCACAAACTTCTCTTCGAAACGCACCCGCAACGGCTTGTTATAGTACAAGCCTACAGGGCAGGTGAAAATCATGAAGCGGTAGCTGTCGGAGGGCCGCACGCCGATGAAGCCGTCGGTGGCAAACATGAAAGGGCGGATATACAGAGCGCTACCGGCAGCATCGGGTACCCAAGTAGAATCGAGACGAATTAGCTGGGTGAGGCCCTGCATGAAAAGCTCCTCGGGAATAGCCGGCATGCACATGCGCTCAGCCGACAGATTGAGGCGGTGCAGGTTGTCGTAGGGGCGGAAGAGGGCAATATCGCCCTGCGGATTCTTGTAGGCTTTCATGCCCTCAAAAATGGCCTGACCATAATGCAATGCCGAGTTGGCGGGGCTCACGGCCATGTCGCCGTAGGGCACAATCTGAGGCTCCTGCCACTCACCATCCTGGTAGTCGACGAAGAACATATGGTCGGAGAATACCTTGCCGAATTCAAGATTGTCTGGATCCAGCTGCTGGAAACGCGAAGCCGTGGTGCGCTGGGTCCGGATGGTGAGAGTGTCGAGCATAATGCAGGATAGTGGGAGAGTGGGAAAAGAGCGGGTGGGAATGGAGAGGGTAATGCTTGAAACGGGCCTAGGAGAGCCGTGGTTTCCAGCTAACTTCTTCGGCGCCTAATTCGTGCGCCATTTGCCGGCCGAGCACGAAAAGATAATCCGACAGACGATTCAGGTACATCACAACGAGGTCGGCCACGAAGGAGTCTTCGCGCAGGGCAATAACCAGCCGCTCGGCGCGGCGGCATACGCAACGGGCCACGTGGGCAAATGATACGGATGGGTGGCCACCGGGCAGAATGAACACGCGCAACTCGGGCAGCGTCTCGTTCATCCGGTCCATTTCACGCTCCAGCAGCAGCACATCTTCCTCGTGCAGATCCGGAATCTTCATCTTCGACTTTTCCGGGTCGGAGGCCAAAGAAGCGCCCATCGTAAACAGGCGGTCCTGGATTTCCTTGAGTAGGTCGCGGCGGCTGGCGTTTACCTCCTGGTCGCGCACCAGACCGATGTAGGAGTTGAGCTCGTCGACGGTGCCGTAGCACTCAATGCGCAGGCTGGATTTGGGGACGCGGGTGCCGCCAATAAGGGAAGTGAGGCCTTTGTCGCCGGTTTTGGTATAGATTTTCATGCAGAGCAATAAGCGCGAAGGACGAAGAGCAGGAGCTGAGGTTGCAGAAACAACAAAAAAGTCAGCTCAATGTCGGTTGTTGCTTATTGCGAAGTTAATTGCTGGTGGTGGGTAGCAATGTCGGTATTCACCGCATCGGACTCTACCAGCCCGTCGCGCAGGCGCACAATGCGGTGGGCGTAACGGGCAATATCCTCTTCGTGAGTTACCATAATAATGGTATTACCCTTCACGTAGAGCGCCTCAAACAGGTCCATGATTTCGTGGCTGGTCTTAGTGTCGAGGTTGCCCGTGGGCTCATCGGCCAGGATAATGCTGGGGTCATTCACCAGGGCCCGGGCAATGGCCACGCGCTGCCGCTGCCCGCCCGAAAGCTCGTTGGGCTTGTGCTTGGCCCGCTCACCGAGGCCCACGCTGCGCAGGGCATCCATGGCTTTTTCCTCGCGCTGACTTTTGCTGTAGCCCGCGTAAATCAGCGGCAGGGCCACGTTGTCAAGGGAGCTGGCGCGGGGCAGCAGGTTGAAGGTCTGGAATACAAACCCGATTTCCTTGTTGCGCACCTCCGCCAGCTGGTTGTCCGACATGCGGCTGACGTCTTTACCGTTCAGCACGTAGTTGCCGCGCGTAGGCGTGTCGAGGCAGCCCACGATGTTCATCAGCGTGGATTTGCCGGAGCCGGAAGGGCCCATAAAGGCTACGTACTCGCCGCGCTGAATGGTGATGGTGACGGACCGCAGTGCCTGGATGAGCTCGGTGCCCATCTGGTATTCCTTCGCAATATCGTGCGTCTCGATTACAGGGGGTAGCATAGGCAGCCGGGTTTGGTCCTTAATTCCAGGGGGTAGCGGAAGCCGCCTGAGTGGCCCGCCGCGCGTTATACTGCGTAAGAAAGGTACGGTATTCCGTAGGTGAAAGCAACGTGCGCAGTTTTTCCAGCGAAGCCGCCGCATATTCGCTCAATCCGGCCGGTACGGCGGCCAGGGTATAGGCCTGCAGCAGCGCTACCGATTCGGGGTTGTATTCCAGGCCTTTGAGCAGAGCGTTATAGGCTGGCATATCCTGCTGGCGGCTCAGGTAGAAATCAGCAGCGGCCAGCACACCTTCTTCCAGAAACGGGGCTTCGCGTACTATGCGGCCAAATAGCTGTGTAGCCCGGGGCTGGTTGTTTTCCTGGCGGGCCAGGGCGGCCTGGTAATACAGCCGGTAAGGTGCGTCGGGGCGGGTGAAGTAGCCGTTTTCGACCACCTGGCGCAACGGAGCCAGCTGCTTGCCAGCTAGATATATCTGCCCGCGGAGCACGTTCCAAGCCGAGCCCGACGCGGTTTTGGTTGCCGGTGCCGGCGCAAACGACTCAATGGCCTGCTGCGCCGATGCCAGCTGCCCGGCCCGCAATGCCCGCGGAATCTGGGCCAGCAGGGCGGCTTCCCGTGCCGCCGGGTTGCTTAGGGCTGCCGCCCGCGGAATCAGGCTTTCGGGGTAAAGCGAGTTGCCGCGCAACACCAGATAGCGCGCTTTTACCGAATCGGAGGCCGTAGCGTATTGCGTGTTGAAATCCAGATTCAGTACCGAAAACAGTTGCCGGGCCCGCCGCCCAGTCCCGAAGGTCTGGTCGGTCAGCGCCTTTGCTACCGATGCCCGAGCTGAGTCGGGTTGGTTGAGCAACGCCTGTGCATAGGCTCGAAACAGCGCCGCCTCAGTGTAACCGTTGCGGCTGGCAGTGGCAAATCGGGCCGCCGCGGAAGGGTATAAACGTTGCTCCAGTAGCCATAAGCCCCACAGATTCTGGTAATAGGCACTGCCCGCTGAGTTGCCGGTGGTTAGGGGCAACAGCGTGGTTTGGGCTTCTACCAACTGGCCGCCATAGTGCTGGGTGAGAGCCCGCAGAAACGTGAGCTGATCAGCATACGCGGCATTTTCAGGCTGCTGCACCAGCCGGGCCAGCAGCCGAAGCTGGCTGGTGTCGGCCAGAGTGGCGCGGTGCAGGCCGTCGTGGTAGAGGCGGGCAAACTCCGCGGTAGTCAGCACCGGAGAAGGTCCGTTTGCCGGCCGCGGCTGCTCGGGCTTACCGCTCAGTAGGTTGAGCAACGACACATTGCTGGCCCAAGCCGCGCTGTTGGTTTTCGGCTGCTCGGCAATCAGCTTACGCGCGGCCTCACCCTGTTGCGTCTGGAGCAGAAAGGCCAGTCGGTTGGCCTGAATCAGGCTGTTGTCGGGTGCCAGGGCTTCGGCCCGTTGCAGGTAGTGTTCCACCGAATCTGTGAGGGCCGAGCGGGTGTAGAGCTGGGCTAGGTCATTGGCCAGACGGGCACTGCGGGGCATACTTTTGATACCCTGACGCAGCACTTGGAGTCGGTCAAAAAAGTCGCCGGGCTCGTTGTAGAGGGCCGCCAGGCGCAGGGAAATCTTTTCGGACGGCGCCCGGCTCAAAGCCCGGCGTAGCGCGTTGATTTCGTTTTGGCGCTGGGAGCGGAAATGATACAGCGCCGCCCGACCCATGCTGGCGCGGTGGTTGTGCTGGTCGAGCACGTCACTTTCGGCGTAGTAGCGCTCGGCCAGCAGGGCTAGCCCTTCACTGTTCTGCTGCTCTTCGCTCTGCAGGCGCGTCAGGTCGCCCACGTTGTTGAAGTAGCCGGCTTGCACCTGGTCGAGCACGTAGTTGTTGTTGCGCATCTCCACGGCTACTATAGCCCCGATGGCCACTATATACACGATATAGAAGGGCAGGCGACGCGGCTCATACACCACCCGAAACACGCGCAACTTCTGCCGGATCAGGGTAATGTAGTTGATGAGCAGGTAAAGCAGGAAGGCGGCCCCGCCCGCCAGCAGCGCCAAGGCCGTGAAGTCGCGCGCGGCGGCCAGCAGCGGGTCGTTGGCGGTAGCAAAGGCAAAGCCCAGAAAGCCGGTAGCCAGCGTGAGCAGAATGAGCAGCAGCAGCCGGGCGGCTTCCAAGGGCACCCACTCGGCGAAAGTAGCGGCCCGCCGCCCCAAATTCAGCCAGCTGATAACGGCGGCTGGTAGCAGCAGCACCAAGGGGTCGAAACGGACGCCGGGCAGGATGAGCAGTTCCCCATTGTTCCAGTAGTACATGAGTAGCGTGCCCAGATACAGCAGGCTAACCAGCAGAAACGGCAGCAGCCCGAAGCGGCTCTTGGGGTTTTCAGCCTGAGTATTGAACCACAGCAGGCCGTAGATATTCTCGAAAAATAGCCACAGCACGAGCATAGCCACGGCTGCCGCCCCGCTGCTGGTAGCGTAGCTCACCAAGTGCAGCGCGGTAGTATCGGCCGGGTTGTCGCTGCGCAAAAACAGCAGCGTGCTCAGGCCCGCTACTAGCAGGCCAAATGTGAGCAGCCGCCAGCCAAACGACACATCCGGCCAGAAGGCGTGAAACACAAATGCCGGCACGCCCAGCGCCAGCAAGGTCAGAATCAGAAAATACTGCTCCCGCGAATCAAAAATGCCGAGCATGTCGGCATTGAACGACATGAGCAGAAACATCAGCAACGCCATGCCCGCTACAAACACCAGCCGGGGCAGCGTGCTAATGATGGCCAGGTAAAAAACCATGCAGACGGCCACCAGTCCCAGCAGGGCCGAGGCAGCATCGGGCCGCACAAAAGGACCAATAACGTCGTGGGATTCCGTAACGAGGTAGCCGTTGACACGCACCGGCAATTCGTCGAGGCCCACGCACACCTGCTGCAGCACGGTGGGAACGGGCTTGAGCTGGGCTATTTCCTGGACCCGCAGCGTGTAGTCGTCGCCGGTGAAATAGTAGTAGACGGCCAGGCCGAAAGCAATGCCGGCCACGAGGCTCAGCACCCACAGGGCACTGCGCCAGCCAGCGGGGCGGGACGAAGGAAGGAGAAGGGCCAAGGGAAACGGTTATTCCAGCACTTTAGGTACGCGGAAGTAGTCGGAATCCTTGCGCGGAGCATTGCGCAGACCTTCCTGGTGGCTTACCGAGTTGCGGGCCACATCGGGGCGCAGCACGTTAATTTCGTGCGACAAATGCACCAGCGGCTCGACATTGGTCGTGTCCAGCTCGCTGAGCTGGGCCACCCAATCCAGGATTTTGTTCAGGTCGCCGAGCATCTGCTGTTCTTTCGTGGCGTCGAATTCGAGGCGGGAAAGGTGGGCCAGTTTGCGCAGGGTAGATAAATCGGTACTCACGGTCAGAGAAAAAAGTAAAAGTTCAACTTAAGAGTTTGGCAGTCCCAACTCCGCGCCGGGTGGCGTGGTTGGGGCTGGGTCTGCAGCAGCGGGGGCCGTAACTACCGGCCGGGGCCGGCGCACGGACGATGCTTCTGGGATGCCGGCGGCTTCGGGGCGGAAGGCGCTGGCAATAGTACGAAAAGCCTGGTCCCGAAGCCGGGGCACGTCTTCCGTAGTAAGGCCCTGGGTGAAGATAGGCTCGTGAATAACAACCTGCAGTGGCGTGTAGCGCACCCGGATACCGCCCACATCGGGCATAAACCGGTGGTTGAGTGGCATCGAAACCGGCACGATGGGGAAGCCCGTAGCCACGGCCAGCAGAAACGCGCCATCCTTGAAGGGCATCATTTCCTCGCCGGGCTTTTTGGAAATCGTGCCTTCGGGGAAGATGACGATGGAACGGCCCGCTTCCAGCGTCTGGCGGGCCTGCACCATGGCCCGGCCCCGGCTCACAGCGCTGTTGCGGTTCACGGTGATATAGACGCTGCCGAAGATCGGGCCCCAGAGCGGTACTTTGGCCAGGGCGCTTTTGCCGATAATGTTCAGGAAGCCCGGAATGGCCTTGAACAGTACCGGAATATCGATATAGGAGCTGTGGTTGGAAACGTAAATGCAGGGCTGGGAGGCAGGCAGCGGGTTTTTACGCACGATGTCCACCGGCATGCCCCACATTCGAATGGCAAACGTGGACCAGCCCCGGTTGATGCTGTGCAGGTGCTTGTGCAGCGCCGGCCGCCGCCCCAGCAGCACCTGAATCGGGTAGGTGACTACGAAGGGTAGCACAAACCAGAACGTGCTCCAAGTGGTGTAGATGCGGTGCCAGATAAATTGCAACAGTCGACGCATACCGCAAAAATACGAGCTATAAACTTAGGAGCCCTACTTGGGCTACCGGGCCGGCAGCTCAGCCCTGTCGACTGTTGAGCACCCGTTCTGCTTTGAGCAGGCCCGCCACGCTGATGGCATCGGTGATGCGGTTGTCCATTGCCATAGCCACGGCTTCGGCCAGGGGCAGTTTCCAGAGGCGCAGATCTTCGGTTTCCTCGGGCTCTACCTCGCCGGCTTCCAGCTCTTCGGCCAGAAACACGAAACCTTCCTCATCCGTCACCGAGTTGGAGGTGTGCAGGCGGGCAATATTGGTCCAGCGCCGGGCCGTGAAGCCAGTTTCCTCCTTCAGCTCTCGCTGTGCCGATTCCAGAATATCCAATTCGATTGGGCCGCCGCCCATCGGAATTTCCCAGGAATACTCGTTCAGGGCGTAGCGGTACTGGCCCACCAGCCAGGTGTTACCGTCGGCATCCACGGGCACGATACCGAGGGCCTTGTTTTTCATTGAAACCACTCCGTAGATGCCCCGGCCGCCTTTGGGGTTGACAACCTGATCTTCCCGGACGCTGATCCAAGGGTTCTGGTAAGTTATTTCTGAGCTCAGCGTCTGCCACGGATTATGGGTTGCATCGAAGTCGGGCGAGGGAATATGCGACATAGAATGAGGCTGGAGTAGTAAGCGGGACATGGCAAAGGTACAATTCCTGGGAATAGCCAAAAACAGCCCTTGCCCGTCTGTCGGGCTGCAGGCCGGATTAGTCGGGTAGGAAGCCGCGTTTGACAAAAACACCTCAATAAGTACCTGGCAGCAAGTAGTTTTGTCGTAGAAAGGAACCAACGCAAACAGCGGTTGTGGAAAGGAAGTCGCTGTTTGTGTAGCCCCGACCGGGCTAAGGAGTAGGGTGGATGAATTTCTGCCGGTCGGTGCAAAATAAAGAGCCGTTGCCAAGAGCAACGGCTTTTTTTGTGCCTATACTTTTCCCAAGCAGGCAGGCCAAAATATTGTAGGTGCTGGCGGCGGCCCGGGCTCAACCCCAGCACTAAGGGCCGCGTACCAGTCAGTAACTGGCTGTTTACATCCCAGCCGGCCCCGGATATTTTTATGGCAAATCAACCCAAAAATCAGTCCGCTCAGCCCCAGCCCGGGGACCCATTGTTCAACCTGAAACACGCGCAGGCCGAAGCCGAGCTAGTCCAGAATACGGGCGGCCTGGGGCCCATTACCAACGAATACATCACCACCGACGAAGATAATGACCTCGACGAAGGCCCGCGCGACAAGCAAGGCAACCGCCGGGGCGAAACCGGAACGCCCGAAGTGGGCAGCACCGCCGGCCGCCACTAACTGGTGAGGTTGTGAAATGTCGAAGTTGTGCTGCATCTGCACCAACCATATCCTCTCACATCCTGACCAATTGATTTCCATATAATTTCAACTTCTCAGGAAAAGGCCTCTCCAGTTGCTACGGCAGCTGGGGAGGCCTTTTTGTTGCTGCACTGGGCCCGAGTGTGCTGCCCCGTGCGCTACCTTTGCCGGCCTATGCTGCTTGCCTCTCACACCCACCATCCGCTGGAAGCGGGCCTCGACGAAGCCGGCCGGGGCTGCCTGGCGGGGCCGGTTTTTGCCGCCGCCGTTATTCTGCCGCCCGATTTTGCTCCGGCTTACCTGAACGACTCGAAGCTGATGACCGCCAAGCGGCGCGAAACGATTCGGAAGGAAATCTGCCGGGAAGCCGTGGCCTGGGCCGTGGGCGAGGCCAACACCGACGAAATTGCCAGCATCAACATTGCTCAGGCCAGCTACCTGGCTATGCACCGCGCCGTAGCCCAACTGCCCCAGCCACCGACTCACCTCATCGTCGATGGCAACCGCTTCAAAGCGTATCCGGGCATCGAGCATACCTGCTTTATCAAGGGCGACGGGCGCTTCCGCAGTATTGCTGCGGCCTCGGTGCTGGCCAAAACCTTCCGCGACGACCGGATGCATGAGTTGGCCGAAGAGTTTCCGATGTATGGCTGGGAGCAGAATGCCGGATACCCTACGCCCAAGCACCGCGCCGCCATCCGGGAATTCGGCCCCAGTGAGCACCACCGCATGGGTTTCCGGCTGCTGTAGGTGGTGAAGTTGTGAAATTGTGAAGAGTATCCTTGCGAGGCGCAGCCGTGTCAATCCATCCTCTGCGCAGTACGCCCCGGCCTTTTACCAGAAAGCCCTAACGCCTGAGTAGACGTTAGGGCTTTTCACTGTAGGAAACGCAGTGCATTTCAGAGGACGGATTGCTTCGTACCTCGCAATGACACAATTCCTCCTTTCACAACTTCACCGTTAGTCTTTCAACCGCAGCAAATCTAGGAAGAGGCTGAAGCCGTCGACGGTAGAGCCGCCTTCACCGAACTTGTCGAAGTTCAGGGGCTTAATAATGTAGCCGCTCACGGCTAATTCCCGGGCTTTGAGGCGGTCAGTTTCCAAGTCGGAGGTGGTCATGATGAATATGTTCAGGCCCACAAACTCCGGGTCGGAGCGCAGAGCTTCGAGCAGCTCCAGCCCGTTCATGCGGGGCATGTTGATGTCGAGCATTACCACGCTGGGCTTGGCAATCTGGGCCTGACCGGCTTCGCCGCGCAGCAGTTGCAGCGCTTCCCGACCGTTTTTGGCAATGTGCATCGGGACGTTAATATCGTGCTTCCGTAACTCACGTTGCACATTCATGACGTCCATCTGGTCGTCTTCAACGAGGAGAATACTGGGGGCAAGGGCGTCGGTAGACATATTCGTGGGAAATGAAATCGGAACTGAAACTACCGTCTATACGGCAGTTTCTATATTCAGACGGTCTTAGATACCAATTGGGCAGACGAAATGCGTCGTTCGGCGTGTAGGGCGCGCTCCTTAGGCCAGGTGAAAATAAAGGTAGCGCCCTGTCCTTCTGCCGATTCAACGGAGATAGTGCCGCCCTGCCGCTCCACTATTTTCTTAACGATGGCTAGCCCCACGCCGGTGCTTTCCAAGGTGTCGCGCTCCACTAGGGTCTGGAAAATGACGAAGATCCGCTCGTGGTACTCCGGGTCGATGCCAGGGCCGTTGTCGGCCACGGTGAAAGTGTACTGCAACCGGTCTTCGCGGCAACCGATGCGTACGAGGCCCTTTTCGGGCGCGTCGTGATACTTAAGAGCGTTGCTGATCAGGTTAGTGAATACCTGCTGGAGCTGCACCCGGTTGGAAGTCAGCGTGGGCAGGTAGCTGGGCAGCTCCACCCGAAAGCCCTCGGGCGGCGCCAACGAATCCACGATTTCGGTGAGCAGCTCCCGCACGTTGATGCGCTCATCGGCCTGTTTGGTGCGCCCCACGCGGGCCAGGTCCAGGATGCCGGTAATGAGGTTTTCCATGCGGTGCACCCGGGCCCGCATCAGCTGCAGAAACTCCCGGATGTGCTCGGGCACGTCTTGGCCCATGTCTTCCTCAATCCAGCGGGAGGCACTTTCGATGCCGCGCAGGGGCGCTTTCAAATCGTGGGAGACGACGTAAGAAAACTGGTCGAGCTCCTGGTTGCGGCGCTCCAGCTGGGTAATGGTCGAGTCGATGGTGCGTGCCATCACGTTGAGCGAGTCGGCCAACTCGCTGAGCTCATCCTGGGCGGTGTCGTCGATGCGAGTGGTATAGTCGCCGGTGGCAATCTGGCTTGAAAGGCCTACCATCATATCAATACGCCGGGCAATGAGGCGGGTGATGTAGGTTGCCCACATCAGCCCGATGCTGATGGCCAGCACCGTGACGATAATCGAAATCAGGCGCGTTTGCCGGATACTGTCTTCCAGCTTCTGCCGCACTTTGTCACGCTCGGCCAGCTCGGTGCGCTCGAAGCCGGCAAACAGCACCCGGATCTGGTCCATGATCTGCTTGCCGGTCAGGCTTTCGGCTAAGCTGCGGTGCTCCATGCCTTCCATCCCGATCTGGTCGGCCTGACGGCGGCGGGCCTCGCGCTTCTCACTGATGAGTAGGTGCGAATAGGCCGACCACTGCTGATAGAGCCGCTGGGTGCGCATGATGCGGGCGTACTGCGGGTCGTCGGGGGTAATCTGGGTGCGCAGCTCCGAGAAGCGCTTCAGCAATTCCTGCTCGCCCTGGTAATAGGGCTGGAGCACGGCCTCACTGCCGATGAGCATATAGCCCCGGAAGCCCGATTCCATGTCGATAATATTGCGAAACAGGGCTGAGGCTTCCCCCGTGAGCCGCTGCGAAGCCTGCACCCGCTCAGAGTTGCGCAATACCAGGCGGGAAAGCTGGTAGTTGACGATAACCACCATAGCAAACAGGGCCGAGATGACCAGGAAGCCGGCAAATAGTTTGGTGGAAAGCTTGAGCTTCATGCCGCGCAGCAAGGAAAAAAGACCGGGAAAATATTAGCGAGGCGTACGCAGGCGGGTCTGGATAGTTTGCAGCAGGCGCGGGATTCGGTCGATAGTAGGCAGCAAGTCAGCAAGGTCTTCCCGGGCCTGCTGTGAGAAGCCCTGCAGGTACATATCCATCAGGCGGTTGGCCTCCTCGTGCAGCTGCCGGTGCACGCGGTCCAGTTCGGCCCATTCGGGCACGTTGCCCATTGAACTTTGCCGGTGCTCCGTAATCCAGATGCCGAGGCTGCACTGGTCTGGGTCGCGGATGGGCCCTTCGGCCAGGTTGGTGCCGTTGAGAAAGGAGCGGAGGCGGGATTTAAATTGCTGGTGCCGGGTCAGGGCCGTGTCAAAGTCCTGTTTCAAGTCTGTATTCATAATAAACTGCCCGTGAGTGGCAGCGTAGGAAGGGTGGGGTAAAAGAGCCGCAATGGCCAAGGAGAAACCCTGGCCACTACCGCCGGAAAGCTCGGCCGTACACGACGGGCGCGAGGCTTGTACGCTCCGGCCGGCGGAAATGGCTAATTTCGCCCGTCCCTTTCGCGGCGTATCATCCAAAACCTTTCTCTCCACCTCCCAACCCGCCCCATGGCCGAAGACCTCAAAACCGTTGTCCTTAATGACGTTCACCAGCAGCTAGGCGCCAAAATGGTCCCGTTTGCCGGCTACAATATGCCCGTGCGCTACTCCTCCGACCTCGATGAGCACCGCACTGTGCGCCGGGCCGTGGGTATGTTCGACGTATCGCACATGGGCGAGTTCCGGGTGCGCGGCCCCCAGGCTCTCGATTTGATCCAGCGCGTGACCAGCAACGACGCCAGTAAGCTCACCGACGGCAAGGCTCAGTACTCGTGCCTGCCCAACGAAGACGGCGGCATCGTGGACGACTTGCTGGTGTATAAGCTAGCCGATGAAGACTATATGCTGGTGGTAAATGCTTCCAACATCGACAAGGACTGGGACTGGATCAGCCGGTTCAACACTAATGGGGCCGAAATGGAGAATATTTCGGATCAGACCAGCCTCTTTGCCGTGCAGGGCCCCAAGGCCGCCGAGGCCCTCCAGAGCCTGACCGATACCGACCTGGCGAGCATCCCGTACTACAGCTTCGTACAGGGCACGTTTGCCGGTGCGCCGGGCGTCATCATCTCGGCCACGGGCTACACCGGCGCGGGCGGCTTCGAGCTGTATATTCCCAATGAGCACGCCCAGCAGGTGTGGGACAAAATTATGGAAGCCGGTCAGCCGTTTGGCCTGAAGCCCATCGGGCTGGGCGCGCGCGACACGCTGCGGCTGGAAATGGGCTTCTCACTCTACGGCAACGACATCGACGACACTACCTCGCCTTTGGAAGCGGGCCTGGGCTGGATTACCAAGTTCACCAAGGACTTCACCAACTCGGCCAGCCTGAAAGCGCAGAAGGAGCAGGGCGTGACGCGCAAGCTGGTGGCTTTCCTGATGGATGGCGCGGGCATTCCGCGCAGCCACTACGAGCTGGTGAATGAGGCCGGGGAGAAAATCGGGGAGGTGACTTCCGGTACCCAGTCGCCGTCATTGAGCAAGGGCATCGGCCTGGGCTACGTAACAACGGAGTACAGCGCGCCCGGCAGCCAGATTTTCGTGCAGGTGCGGGGCAAGAACTTCCCGGCTACCGTCGTGAAGCTGCCGTTCGTGAAAGGCACGGAAGAGGCGTAAGCGGCTTCTGACTACAAAACGTCATGTCGACCATTCTGCGCTTCAAGCAGAGAGGAGACATGACGTTCTTTTTTTATGTTCTGATCAGCTCTCCCATTCACCATTTCTTTCCAGATGCCCTCCCTCGATATTTGCTTTAGCCCCGAACTGCTGCCTTTGTATGATCTGCGAGGTAAGGTGGCCGTGGTGGTCGATATTCTGCGCGCTACGTCTTCCATCGTCACGGCGTTGGCGGCGGGCGTTACGCACGTAGTGCCGTTTAGTGAGCTGGAAGAGTGCCGGGCGCTGGCCGTGCAGGGCTACCTCACGGCCGCCGAGCGGGACGGGCGGCAGGCTGAGGGCTTCGATTTGGGTAACTCGCCCTTCGGCTACCTCGATGGGGTGCTGGCGGTGAAGGGCCGGGGCGTGGCCATTACCACCACCAATGGCACCCGCGCCCTGCACCTTTCCCTGGGTGCTGACGCTGTTGTTATCGGTGCTTTCCTCAATCTGGAGGCAGTGGCACGGTTTGCCAGAGAGCAGCAGAAAGACGTTGTAGTGGTGTGTGCCGGCTGGAAAGGTATGTTCAACCTGGAGGATACCGTATTCGGAGGCGCGCTGGCCGAGCGGCTCGCAGGTGAGTTTGACACCACTGGCAGCGACGCTACCTTGGCCGCCCGGCAGCTGTGGGAGCAAGCCAAGCCCGATCTGGCCGGCTACCTGCTACAGTCGGCCCACGTGCGCCGCCTCAACAGCCTCGAAGCGCACGAGGATATGGCTTTCTGCGTGCAGCTCGATACCTACGACCTGCTCCCGATCTGGCAGGACGACCGGCTGGTGGCTAACGCGTAACGGCCGGTGCTGAAATCCCGTCAGTGACCCTCGGAGCAGCTTCGGACAGCTTAAGTAGCGTATTGGTCACCCCAAAAGGCTTGACGATGACCCGCGAACCGGCGACGATGACCCTTGAAGCTCTGACGATGGGTCCTGAACCGTTGACGATGACCCTTGGTAGGCTGACGATGACCATAGAAAGCCTGACTATGGCCCTTGAAGGTCTGACGATGACCCCCGAAACGCTGACGATTAGTCCCGAAACCGTATCGGTCAGCCCAAGACTCTGGCAGTAGCCCTGAAAACGAGGACGGGCTAGTGGAGCTTCTCGTTGTTGCGGTGCCGGTCGGCGTCGCGCAGGGTTTTCTTTTCCAGGTTGCGCCGTAGGGCTTCCGTCAAGTCGACGCCGGTTTGGTTGGCCAGGCAAATGACCACGAACAGCACGTCGGCCAGCTCATCGGCCAGCACTTTATCCTTATCCGACTCCTTGAAAGACTGCTCGCCATACTGCCGGGCAATGATGCGGGCCACCTCGCCCACTTCCTCCGTGAGCATGGCCATATTGGTCAACTCATTAAAATACCGCACCCCAGTGGTCTGAATCCAGGTATCAACAGTCTGTTGGGCTTCTTCGATGGTCATAAGGGAGGTTCTGAAGGTAGGAGGGTGTGATGGTATGAGGGATAAGGAGGGGTAAGGATGAGGGCAGGAGGGGAATGCCAATTAATTACCTCCTAAACCCATACCCTCTTACCCTCACACCCTTTCCAACGAGTCCAGCACGATAGTCACGGGGCCGTCGTTGACGAGGCGCACCTGCATGTCGGCGCCGAATTCGCCGGTGGGCACGGGTTGGTTCAGAAGCTTTTCGAGGAGCTGCACGAACTGCTCGTAGAGGGGAATGGCGACGGGCGGCGGGGCAGCCCCGATGTAGCTGGGGCGGTTGCCTTTGCGGGCATCGGCCAATAGGGTAAACTGGCTGACGACCAGCACCTGGCCCTGCACGTCCTGCACGCTGCGGTTCATCTTGCCTTCCTCGTCGCCGAAAATGCGCAGCTGCACCAGCTTGCGGGCTATCCAGTCGAGGGACTTGAGGTCATCGTCGGGGGCAAAGCCGGCCAGCACCAACAGGCCGGGGCCAATCTGGCCGGTGACGCGGCCCTCGACGGTGACGCTGGCTTCGCGGACGCGCTGAATAACTACTCGCATAAGAGGCAGGGCAGAAAGGGGAGGATAGATGTTGCGGCGGGTTTTTCGTACTTCGCGGTGCCAACCGGCAATCCGCACACGTAGCTAATGGCCGCCACGAAGAACGACAATCTGCCTCTGAATTCTGCCCTGTGGCTGCTGCCGGCGCTGTTGGCCGTGGCGGTAGTGCGCCTCTACGGCCTGAGCGAGGCCGCCCTGCCCGACTACGACTCGGTGCGTAACTGGCAGATTGTGCGGGAAATAGCCACTGGTAACTTTCGGAATCTGTTTCACCACGGCAGCCCCGGCTTCTCGGTGCTTTACGTGCCCGTGGCTTGGCTAACCAGCAACTTTCACGTCTTCCAGCACCTGAACGCGTTGCTGGCCGTGGCCGCTGTGGGCCTACTGGCCAACTTCGTGCGGCGCGAAGCCTGCCTTACCGGCCCCGAAACGGCGCTGCTTACGCTCTTCATCGGTACCTCCGTTTTCCTCACCTTCTCGGGCCGCGACTTTACCATGGGCTCGGCCTCACTGCTGGTGTTTGCCGGGCTGCTGCGGGCGTATTATCAGCGGCTGCAACGCCCGAGTCCTATAGCGCTGCTGCGGGCGGCGCTGTGGGTGGCCCTGGGCTTGTGCATCAACTACAAATTCATCCTGACGCTCCCGATTCTGGCCGTTTTTGAGCTCTTACAGCGCGACGGGCTTTTGTGGCGGCAGCGCAGCTGGCTGCGGGTAGTAAGTATTGTGGCCGCGCCGTTCGTGGTATTCGGGCTGGTGGGTGTGCTGGCCGGGCTGCCTTGGTACCGGTGGCCGGCGGTGTACTACAACGTGCTGTTTCCGGGGGTAGCCAACGCGGCCGGCCGGCAGGGCAGCGTGCAGCTCGACTTGCTGTACTACCCTTTAGTTATGCTGAAGTTTGAATCGTGGCTGGTGCTGCCATGGCTGCTGCTGTTGCCACTGGTGTGGCGGCGGGAACTGTTTACGGCGCTGCAGCGCATCAATCTAGTGCGCTACCTGGCCGTGTGGGGTTACGCGTATCTGGCCGGAATGTCGTTGCTGCTCAAAGCGCCCCGCGGATTGCTATTGGTGTATGGGCTATTCTACACGCTGGCTTTTCTGAGTTTGCGGCGCTACGCGGCGGGTTGGGGACTGGCGGTGGTGGTACTGGCTGCCTGCACTTCCAACATGAGTCGGATTGAGCGGGAGGTGTATGCCTACACGCCGAGTAGCTACCCGCGGGTAGCCCAGTGGCTGCAGCAGCGCGGCGGCACCAAAGTGGCTAGCACGGTAGGGCTGGGTTTGGCGCCATTCGGTATTGATTCGGTAGTCAGTATTACCTCCGAAAAACAGCTGCCGGCCTTGCGTAAGCGCGGTTTTCAATACGTGCTGCTCGACGGCTATTACCTTGTAACCAACGTGCCGCAGTTCGACTCGCTGCGGCGGCAGCAGCCCGTAGCCGAATGGTCTGAACCCATGTTGACCTCGCCACTGCTCTTTTTGGAGCACACCGAATATACAGGCCTGAACTACGTGAAAACCCTGGTCCTGCAGAGCCGGGCCCACCATGACTCAGTGCAGCTCCGGCTGTACCGGCTGCAGTAAGCTGTTGGTGCTGCAAGTATGGAGACTTGCCTCGTGCACCTGCCAACAGACGCGGCTGCGTCGAAGTCTGTGGCCAGAGTCAGTAGCGCGAACTTTGTAGTTCGCGCCCCGCGCAAGTAGCGTCGTGCTGGCACGCGAACTACAAAGTTCGCGCTACTACCAGCCTACCGCAGAATCTTCAGGCTGTCGAGCGTGTGCTGGTATTTGCGGGCGTACTGCTTGTGTTGGGCGTAGGTTTCGGCGAAGTCGGAGAAGCCGCTGTGGTCGGGGCGGGCACAGAAGAAGTAGAACTTGTGGGCTGCGGGCTTGAGCACGGCGTTCAGGCTGCTGCGGTTGGCCGAGGTAATGGGACCGGGCGGCAGGCCTTTGTGCTTGTAGGTGTTGTAGGGCGAATCCACGAGCTTATCCTTATTGAGCACACGCTTCACCCCAAAGTTGCCAATTGCCCAGAGCAGGGTTGGGTCGGCCTGCAGGCGCATGCCGGTGCGCAGTCGGTTCAGGTACACTCCCGCAATGATGGGCTTATCGGTGGGCTCAGAGGTTTCGCGCTGCACAATGCTGGCCAGCACGTGCACCTGCGTGGGCGACAACCCCAATGAGTCGGCCTGCTGCCGGCGCTGCACGGTCCAGAAGCGGTGGTGCATGGCGGCGGCCGAGTCCAGAAATTGCGCGGCCGAGGTGTTCCACTCCAGCCGGTAGGCGCCGGGCAGAAACATCGTCAGAATGGTGGTAGTATCGAGGTGGTAGCGACGCAGCAGCAGGCCGTTGTCGTTGAGGAGCCGGCGTAGCTGCCCCGAGTCGGCCTCCAGCTGCCGGGCCACCTGGCGCACGAGTTGGGGCTTATACTTAAAGGCATCGAGGGTAAAGGCCACCGTATCCTGGGGGCCGTGCAGCAGCTTCTCTACTAAGGCCGAGTTGCCCAGCTCCGGTGTGAGCAAATAGCGGCCCGGCCGCACCTGGGAAGGGTAGTTGCGCCAGCGGGCCACCCGCTCAAACGTTGCCGGGTCGCGCAGCAGTTCGTGCTTCCGCAGCGAGTCGAGCACAGCCTGATACGACGAGCCGGTTCGGATGTAGAGGTAGGCTGGTCCGAAGGCTGAGGCCGTCACGTTGGGCTTCCACAGCAGCAGCCAGCCCTGGTAAAGTACCGCACCGCCAGCCAGCAGCAGCACTACTAGTAAAACCCGCGCTACCCGCCACCAGAGCGGCGCAGACTTGGGAGAAATAGGTTGAGTCAAAATAGAAAGCAGCGGCTTTTTTAGGGTTTAATGGCTTTTGCCACCACCCGCTGCCAGACAAAGGTAAAGTCTCCGTCGGCAACCTCGTGAATCTGAAACTGGTGCTGTGCTTCGGCCGAAGCCGTTCGGAACTCGTGGCGCACGGCTTCGGCAGCAGTACCCGTACAGCCGGCTTTTTCCAGCCAGCCATTGAGTGGCATGGTGCCATCGGGAGCGGCCGGCTCCACTTGCTCCACTTGCAGGCCGGCTTCTTCCAATGCGGTTCGCCATTCCTGCGGGGCCAGGTTACGGGCGTGCGAAGGGTCGCGCAGCTTTTCTAGGCGGTTTTGCCACCGGCTTAGTTCCGGCTCGTTGTCGGGTACCGTTGTATCGGCCAGCAAAAACCGACCTCCAGGCTGTAGTACGCGTTTCACCTCGGCCAGGAACTGTGGCACCGAATCAAAATGGTGCGGGGCCACGCGGCAGGTAACGATGCTGAACGACGCGTCGGCAAACGGCAGGGCTTCCGCGGCGCCTTCCTGCCACGTCACGTTGTGCAGCCCCAGCTGCTGCTGCTGCTGCCGGGCTGCCTCGGCCAGCATCCCCGTCGATACATCCAGCCCCACTACCGACTGCACCAGCGGTGCAAAGGCCAGGGCTGTGAAGCCCGTGCCGGTGGCCACGTCGAGTACCGTATCGGTGGGCTGGGCATCGGCATGCTCCAGCAGCCACCGCAGCAGCGCTTCACTCCAGCTGTTCCACTGGGTGTTGTAGTGCGTAGCCTGGCGGTCAAACTGTTCTTTGGCGGTAGACATGGGGTTTGGGTGTTAATTGTTGATAGTTGGTTATTTCTAAGAACGTCATTCCGGGCAAAGTCGTGGAATGACGTTCTTAGAAACAACCAACTACCCGCCATTTACCAGCGTGGCAATGGCTGCTTCCAGCTCCTTGGTACGCTGCTTTCGCTCGATTTCCACCGGCGCTGCGGCCCGCACTTCGCAGTCGGGAATGGGGCACCGCTCACAGGTTTCGTTCACAATACGGATTGGAATGGCCGGGTCGTCCAGGAAACGAACTTTCTGCTTCAGGTTGTCGTCGCAAAGCAGGCCCACTGTTACGCTCACGGCTGGCTCGCCCGGCCCGCCGGCCCGAGCCAGAGTCAGGCACAGGTACTCGTCGTCGGTGCCGAAATAGTGGGAGCGTTGGGCCGAAATAGCCGTGTAGGGCGTCGAAGACGGCGGCTGCTGGCGTAGCTCCGAAATCAGGCGTAGCGACACCCAGCGGCGGCAGTAGTGCTCGTGCAGCTCGTTGCCGTGGGGGTTGTGCAGGCGGGAGAGGTGTAGCTCCTTGGTCAGCAGAAAGCCCGCGTCGGCATTGGCCTGGTCGAAGCGCAGGAAAAACAGGCTTTGCAGCCCGAAGTGGCGCGGTAGCAGGTTGGTGATGCGCTGCATGAACATCTCCGGCGACACGTCATACTTGGTCAGCAGGTCCAGAAATGCCGTCGGGTCCCACTTTTTACTGGCAAATAGCTTCTGGAAGTCCCGCGTCAGGCTGTCTTCCTCCATCAGCAGCGCCCCGGCAAAATACGAGGCCTTGAAGTTGTTGAGCACCTCATCGAAGCTGCGCACCGGGAAGCTGGCATTCACGTAGGGCCGCTCCCGCAGGTTAAGGTAATTGAAGGCAATTTCGCGGCCCAGCACGAAGGCCTCTTGGGCCCCAGTCAGGCCCGGGCGCATGAGGAGACGTTTGGTTTTGGGCTGAAATACGGAGCGCAGCCGGCCCAGACTGGCGTACTCGCCCAACTTGATGCGGTCCACGCTGTAGCCGTACTTGTTGGTCAGCACCCGCTCCAGCTGCTGAGTGGCGAAAGGAGCGGCTACCATCAGCTTCTCTTGTCCCACGAAGGTGCGCACGTCCTGCTCCAACTCCTCAAAGTAGTTGTCGTGCATCTCCTGGTAGGAGCGCAACGAGGCCAGAAAGAAGTGTTCCTGCCGCATTTCGTAGTTGCGCGCAATTTCGAACAGCGTCCCGATAAAGGCGTTCATCTTGGCCGGCGCGTCCGAAATCAGCTCCACGATGCGCACTGGGTCCAGCCCGAACATTTCCAGCGGAAACTCCTTGAGCAGGTCCGATTGTAGCAGCTCGGAAATGGGTTCCAGCTTGCGGCTGAGCGTGAGCGAGGTAAGCTGGTCGTAGCTGACTTCCAGTACCTTGCTTAAACTCAGTATTTTATCGGCTTTGGGGTATTTCTTGCCCTTTTCAATCTCATTCAGGTACGACACCGATACGTCGCAGGCCCGCGCCAGCTCGGCGGGAGTAAAGCCGCGCTCTTGCCGCAACTCGCGCAGTTTCAAACCAAAAATTAACCGGACAACCTGACCGTGACTGAGCATAGGTGGATAGAAAAGAAGGATCGGCTAGACGAAAAACGACCCTAAGAGCAGCAACAAGAAAAAAGATAACGGCTTAAAAGCCTTGCAAAAATAGGGAAAACCCAGCTTTTGTAAATTTTAGCGAATATTCGCTTGATTAATAAAATTCGCTAACGTATGTTTGGTTATATTCTTTCCAGCTTCTCTCCAAAACAACTTAGCTTATGTCACCTTTCGCAGAACCCCAAACGCTAGTTTCGCCGCCCGCCTACCTCACGCCGGAGCGGGTGAAAGTAATCGGAGCCTACTCGCCCGAGTTTGCCGAAATCCTGACGCCCTCGGCCCTGGCCTTCGTAGCCGAGCTGCACCGCCGCTTCGACCGTACCCGGCGCGAGCTGCTACTACGCCGCGAGGCCCGGCAGCGCGAGTTTGAAGCCGGTATCCTGCCCGATTTTCTGCCCGAAACTCAGATGATTCGGGACAAGCCCTGGACGGTAGCGCCAGTGCCCGCCGATTTACAGGACCGCCGGGTGGAAATCACTGGCCCGGTGGAGCGCAAGATGATTATCAACGCCCTGAACTCGGGCGCCAAAGTGTTTATGGCCGACCTGGAAGATTCCAACTCCCCAACCTGGGCCAACGTTATTGAGGGGCAGCGCAACCTGCGCGACGCCGTGCGCCGCACCATTTCGCTGAGCACGCCCACCAAGGAGTATAAGCTGAACGACGTTACGGCCACGTTGGTAGTGCGGCCCCGCGGCTGGCACTTGGTAGAAAAGCATGTGCTGGTCGATGGGGAACCAATCAGCGCTTCCATGTTCGACTTCGGACTGTACTTTTTCCACAACGCCCACGAGCTGTGCAGCCGGGGCAGCGCGCCGTACTACTACTTGCCCAAAATTGAAAGCCACCTGGAAGCCCGGCTCTGGAACGACATTTTCGGCTTTGCCCAGTGGTCGTTGAAAATGCCCAAGTGCACCATTAAAGCCACGGTGCTGATTGAGACGCTGCCCGCCGCTTTCGAGCTGAACGAAATCCTGTATGAGCTGCGCGAGCATAGCGCCGGACTCAACTGCGGCCGTTGGGACTATATTTTCTCCTACATCAAGCGCCTAGGGCTCAAGCCCGAGTTCCGGCTGCCCGACCGCGCCCAGGTGACAATGACGGTGCCGTTTATGGCCGCCTACTCCCAGCTCGTCATCCAGACCTGCCACCGGCGTGGAGTGCACGCCATCGGGGGTATGGCTGCCCAGATTCCGATTAAAAACGACCCCGAAGCCAACGAGGCCGCGCTGGAGAAAGTGCGCCTCGACAAAGTGCGGGAGGCCAAAAACGGCCACGACGGTACTTGGGTAGCACACCCCGGATTGGTGCCGGTAGCGTTGGCCGTGTTCAACGAGCTGATGCCGCAGCCCAACCAGATTGACAACAAGCGCGAAGACGTGAAGGTAACAGCCGCCGATTTGGTGAAAGCGCCCCAGGGCACCATTACCGAGGAAGGGCTGAAACTCAACATCGACGTGGCCATTCAGTACCTCGAAGCCTGGCTGGGCGGCAACGGCTGCGTGCCGATTTACAACCTGATGGAAGACGCGGCCACGGCCGAAATCAGTCGGGCCCAGGTGTGGCAGTGGCTGCACACGCCCGGCACTACGCTGGCCGATGGCCGCGAAATCACCGTGGAGCTGTACCGTTCCTACGTGCCGTTGCAGCTGGAGAAAATTCGGGCGCTGGTGGGCGAGGAGCGCTACACCAACGGCCAGTATCTGAAAGCCGCCCGCCTCTTCGACGGCCTAGTGACGAGCCAGAAATTCGTGGAATTCCTCACGGTGCCGGCCTACGAGCAGCTGGCGTAGCTAAACCCTGCTGATACGGGCCGGCTGCCTTCTAAGCAGTAGGTCGCCCCACTTGACTCGCACGACCAAAAACGTGCCCCACTTTCTTATTGCCTTTTCCGAAAAGCGGCTTTTCAGCCTGCCGGGCCGCGCATTGCCTTTTTCTAACTTCCTCAACCACTTCCTTTCAACCCGCAGGCCGTGCCTGCCCAACGTACTCTCCCATGAACAAGCAAGAACGTATTGCCAGCATCAACAAGGACTGGGCCACCAACCCGCGCTGGAAAGGCATCGAGCGGCCTTACTCGGCCGAGGACGTGGTGAAGCTCCAGAACTCCATCCGCATCGAGTACTCGTTGGCCCGGCAGGGCGCTGAGCGGCTCTGGAGCCAGCTGCACTCGGAGAAATACGTGGCTGGCCTGGGCGCCCTCACCGGCAACCAGGCTGTGCAGGAAGTACAGGCGGGCCTGAACGCCATTTACCTCAGCGGCTGGCAGGTGGCCGCCGATGCCAACGGGGCCGGCCAGATGTACCCCGACCAAAGCCTTTACCCAGTGGATAGTGTGCCCAACGTGGTGAAGCGCATCAACAACGCCCTGCTGCGCGCCGACCAGATTCAGAACCTGAGCGGGGAGGGCGACGTGCATTGGCTGGTGCCCATCGTGGCCGACGCCGAAGCTGGTTTTGGGGGCAACCTCAATGCGTTTGAGTTGATGAAGATGATGATTGAGGCCGGAGCCGCTGGGGTGCATTTCGAAGATCAGCTGTCCTCGGCCAAGAAGTGCGGCCATTTGGGCGGCAAGGTGCTGGTGCCCACCCAGGAGGCCATCAACAAGCTGGTAGCCGCCCGCTTAGCCGCCGATGTGCTGAGCGTGCCCACGCTGGTAGTAGCCCGCACCGATGCCGACGCCGCCGACCTGATTACCTCCGACGTGGACGAGCGGGACCTGCCCTTTGTGCTCACGGGTGAGGAGCGTACCAGTGAAGGCTTCTACCGGGTGCGGCCCGGCGTGGAGGCGTGCATTGCCCGGGGCCTGGCCTACGCACCCTATGCCGACCTGCTCTGGATGGAAACCTCTCACCCCGACCTGGAGCAGGCCCGCGCCTTTGCTGAGGGTATTCACGCCGAATTTCCCGGCAAGCTGCTGGCCTACAACTGCTCCCCGTCGTTCAATTGGGCGTCTAAGCTGAGCGTGGAGCAGATGGAAACCTTTCGGGAGGAACTGGCCGCGCTGGGCTTCAAATTTCAGTTTATCACCCTGGCCGGCTTCCACGCCCTCAATACCAGCATGTTTGAGCTGGCACAGGCCTATCGGGAGCGGGGCATGGCGGGCTACTCGGAGCTACAGGAGCGGGAGTTTGCCCTCCAGAAGCACGGTTTCAAAGCGGTGAAGCACCAGTCGTTCGTAGGCACCGGCTACTTTGATGCGGTGCAGAGCGTGGTGTCGGCTGGCAAAGCCAGTACCTCGGCCCTGGTGGGCTCCACGGAAGAAGCGCAGTTCAGTCATTAAGACGCGGATACTTCGCGTTTCGGAAGCAACGCAGGCCCGTTGTACGTACGTTCCACGGCCTCTACAGTACCAAAATGCCCGTGGGACGTACGTGCTACAGTCTTCCCGGTGCCAAAATGGGTATGGGACGTACGTCCCACGGGCTTCACAGCAACAAAATGGGCATGGGACGTACGTCTCACGGCCTACCCGGTGCCGAAATGGGCATGGGACGTACGTCCCACGGGCTTCCCGATAACAAAATGGCCGTGGTACGTTCGTACCACGGCCATTTTAATTCTACCGCTGGGGTGTCTTCAAGGCTCGGAGCCGCTTAAAATGGGGCGGCTATCTGCTCGTAGCTGAGGTCGTGGCGTTGGCAGGCATCCTGTAGAATGGTCTTCTGCCAGGGGCGCAATACCTGGTCGGCACCCAGCTCGATGATGTCGGCCACGAGGCGGTTGGAAAGTACCAGGTTGGCTACGTACACATTTACATCGGCCGTAATGTGGGCCTTGAGCTGAATCAGGAGCTGTTCGCGGGCATCGGCTTTGGCGGCTTTTTCACCGCTGAGGCGGCGACGGAACGGAAAACGGCGCTGCTCACCGGTAGCGGCCGGCTCGGGCACCGATACGAAGTTGTCGGGCGACAGGGCCGCCAGTTGCTCCAGATAGGGGTTGCGCTTCAGCTCAGGGTGCAGGCCGCGGGTGTTCTTCCAGTCGTTGGCATCCCGCGGGGTGTCGCGCACGAGCTCGGGCAACCGGTCATTGGCAAACACCATGTAGGGCGGCTTGTCGAGCTGGCGTGCTACCTGGTCGCGCAGCATGTACAGGTCGCGAAATAGGGGCATTTCGGCCGGCAGAATGCGGTATTTGCCAGCTACACGCAGGTAGGGCCGCTCGTCGCGGGTGTAGCGTACTTCTTCCAGGGCGGCGTTTTCCTGGTCGGCCCACTCGGTGCGGCCCAGTTCGGCCAGCTTGGCGCGCAGGCGGTCGGCCAGCTCAAAGAGGTAGAGCACATCGTTGGCGGCATACACTTTCTGGGCTTCGGTGAGGGGCCGCTTCAGCCAGTTCGACTTCTGCTCGCCCTTATCCACCTCCAGCCCCAGCTCGGCCTGAATCAGGCGGCCCAAGGAAATGTTGTTGTCCGATTCGCCCAGCAGCGTATACTGCACGCTGGTGTCGAGAATGTTGCGCACATGTACGCCATAGAGCTCGTCGAGCAGCAGGATATCGGACTTGCAGCTGTGGAACACCTTCTCGATGGCCGGGTCGCGCAGGAGCGCCCAGATGGGCTCCAGATCCTGGCCGGGGTTGGTCAGTGGAATCGGGTCGAGCAGATACACCTGCTGGCCGTCGAAGATCTGAATCAGCGCCAGGTTGCGGCCGTAGCGGTGCCGCATATCGTCGAATTCGAGGTCAACGCCCAGGCGCGTAGCGGGGCGCAGGGCCTCGGCGGCCTGCTGCATCTCAGCAGCGGTAGTCAGGTAGTGAATAGTAGGTGTAGACATTCAGGCAAGGTCAGAAAGAGGGCGGCGGGGCCGCGGAATGATGGCCGGAGCCATTTGGGTAAAGGTAGGCACGGCCACCGAGCAAAACCAACAGGCCCAGAACAGCCCGCTACTTTGCGGCTAAGCTGGCCACGGGCAAGCTCTACGACGGCCGACGCAGGGCGCAAGAAAGGCGAAAAAAGCCCACCCCGGTGTGTATCGGTATAAAAGCCAGTGGAGCCAGTATAGTAAACGATGAAAAGGTAAGGATTTGTGCCGCGTTCCGCGCTGTTTTTCCTCGGTTTAAGCCTCGTCTTCGTCGTCCTCGTCGTGTTGGCTGAAGTCCAGCTCCCGGGCCACTTCCAGCGCCTCCTGAATAACTTCTGCCATCAGCGGCTTGGTATCGGCGTCGAGGGTACGCTCGAAGAGGTTGAGCAGCAGCTCGCCGTCCTCGTTCACGTAGAGGTTGGTGTAGAGCTTCTCAAACAGCTTGGCGTCCTTGGTAATGGTAGCGTCGATTTCGCCCACCGATTTGGCCTTGAGGGCGCGGTGCATCACTTCCATCACCTTGCGGCTTTCCTCATGGTCGCCCAGGTCGGCCAGCAGCTTGAGAATGGCCATGGCCACGGCCAGGCGCACCCGCTCGAAGCGGAAGGCAATATCGGGCCTGGCGGCCTGCTCGAAGGAGCGGTAGGCCGAGACGTCGGCGGCGGACAGGAACTGGGCGGCTTCGGCTTCGGTACGGAAAGCTTCGTGCAACAGCTGCTCGTAGTGGGTGGCGCTCATGGAAGGAGGAACGGGCTGGAAAAGCGGCCGGTACCCAAAGTAGGGCGGGCCGCTAATGAAAACGGTGTATTTCGGGTGCTGACTGTAACCCAAGCGCCCAAAGGTACGATTGGAGAAGACGCAACCGGCTGCCGAAGTTGTTTCAAGGCTGATGGCGGCCGCCCGCAGCCCGGTTTATTGTTCTACTTAACTGCTTTACAACGATGACGCACAAAAAGAAATGGTTGGTTTTTGCCCCCTCCGGACTGATGGTAATCGGCTTTGGCAGCTGCTTGGTGCAGTGGGCCAGCCAAATGAAGCAAAGCGGCGCGCCTACCTCGCAGTGGGTGGCGGCCGGCACGGTAGCGCTGGGCGTGTTCAATGCCGGCGTTTGCCTCTTTGGCCGGGGCGTAGCCGAAAGTGTACTCTACCAGATTCGGGAAAAGGAAACCGCGCCGGCGGAAAGTAATTGAGTAGAACCTGGTTCTGAGTAGCACATCATGTCGAACGCAGGGAGACATCTCGCGTGGCGTCGTTGGATTAGTAATCATACCGCCAGCACGCGAGATGTCTCCCTGCGTTCGACATAACGTTCTTTCTTAATCTGTCTGCACAAGGCTCTAGCGGCCGGCCAGGCGCTGCTCCTCGCTTTCCTCCAGGTCGTTGAGCTCAATCTTGAGGGCTACCACCGAAATCTGGATTTCCCAGAGCGACAGGGCCAGCGAAGCCAGTAAAGCCAGCAGGCTGCCGCCAAACACCAGCGCCCCGGCCGAATTGAAGCCCGCGTAAATCAGGAACATGGCCAGCACGCAGCCCAGCATGGAGCCCACACCCACAGCCTGCATGCTGCGCACCATCTCCACCCGCCGCCGCAGGTTGTGAATCTGCTGGATCAGGTGGGGGCTATGGGTGGTCTTGTACTGGGTTTTGAGCGTGCGCACGATGTTGACCAGGGCCAGGAAGCGGTTGGTATAGGCCAGCAGCAGCAACGACAGCGCCGGAAACAGCAGGGCGGGAGTGGTAAGGGTGATTTCCATAGGCTGAACAGAGGATAAATGGGCAGGAAAACAGTGGTTCGGCTGGTGTGCTGTTGGGGAAAGATGTTCAAAGTAGCCGCATAATCAATAGGTTTAGCTTTGCTTTTCCATATTCCTCCTCGCCGCTATGCCCTGCCGTTTCCCGCTGACCCACACTTGCCAGGCGTTCTACCGCCACATCCGCGTCGTGGCCCTGACGTTGCTGCTGCTCGGGTGGAACGGGGCATGGGCGGTGGCGCAGTCGGCTGCCCAGCCCACCATTACCGGCTTGCTCACGCCGGCCCAATACCTGGGCTATCCGCTGGGCAGCCGCTTCACGCCCCATGCCCGGGTGCTCGACTACGTGCAGCACGTAACCCAGAATGCTGGCGGCCGGATGCGCCTGCAGCCCTATGGAAGCACCTACGAAGGTCGGCCGCTGGAAGTGGTGCAGGTGGGCACGCCCGAAAACCTGGCCCGGCTGGAAGACATCCGGCTGAATAACCTGCGCCAGGCTGGCTTAGAAACCGGGGCTGTGGAGCAGCAGCAGCCGGCCATTGTGTGGCTCAGCTACAACATTCACGGCAACGAGGCGGTGTCGTCGGAGGCAGTGCTGGAAGTGCTGTATGACCTGGCCAACCCCGGAAACGAGCAGGCTCGGCAGTGGCTGCAAAACGTGGTGGTGCTGCTCGACCCCTGCGTGAACCCCGACGGGCGCGAGCGGTATGTGCAGTGGTACAACCGCGTGCGAAGCCAGCAGCCCAATGCCTCACTCTACGCCTGGGAGCACCACGAGCCCTGGCCTGGGGGCCGCTACAACCACTATTTCTTCGACCTGAACCGCGACTGGGCTTGGCAAACCCAGCAGGAAAGCCAGCAGCGCGTGGCCCTCTACAACCAGTGGCTGCCCCAGGTACACGCCGACTTCCACGAAATGAGCCTGGACGACCCCTACTACTTTTCGCCCGCTGCTAAGCCATTTCACGAAGACATTACCCCCTGGCAGCGCAACTTCCAGAACATCATCGGCGACTACAACCGCAAGGTGTTCGACCAGCACAACTGGCTTTACTTCACCCGCGAAACCTACGACCTGTTTTACCCCAGCTACGGCGACACCTACCCCAGCTTCAACGGCGCCATCGGCATGACCTACGAGCAGGGTGGCTCGGGCCGGGCCGGCATTCGGGTGGCCAAAGCCGACGGCGACACGCTCACCCTGCGCCAGCGCATCGACCACCACCACGCCGCCAGTCTGGCCACCATTCAGGCCACCGCCGACCGGTACACCGAGCTGGTGCAGGAGTTTCAGAAATACTATACTAATGCCCGCACCAAGCCCAAAGGCGAATACAAAACCTTCGTGCTCAGCAGCAGTGGTGACCCGGGCCAGCTGCGGGCCTTTACCGCCTACCTCGACCGGCAGCAGATCAGCTACGGCTACGCGGGCCGGCAGCTGCGCACCCGGGCCTTCAGCTACGCCACCGGCAAAACCGAAAACGTGCAGCTACAGCCCCAGGACGTGGTAGTGAGCATGTATCAGCCCAAATCGACGCTGGTGAAGGTGCTGTTTGAGCCCCGGCCCGCGCTGGAAGATTCCCTCACCTACGACATTACTTCCTGGGCTTTGCCCTATGCCTACGGCGTGAACAGCTACGCGCTTTGGTCGCGCCTTGACCCGCAGCCGCTGAAAGACGTGCCCAGTAAAAACGTGCAGCAAGCCGGTGTAGTGGGCAGTACTACCACCGCACCCTACGCCTACGTGTCGCGGTGGAGCAACGTGCAGGACCTGCGCTTTCTGAGCCGTTTGCTGCAGCAACGCATTAAGGTGCGGGTGGCGCAGCGGGCTTTCGAGGCTGAGGGGCAGAAATACCAGCCCGGTACGCTCATCATCACCCGCACCGGCAACGAAAACCTGGGGGCGCGCTTCGACCAGCTGGTGCGGGCTCAGGCCGATTCGGCGGGCGTGCGGGTGCAGGCCGTGCAGTCGGGCTTTTCTACCAGCGGCGCCGACCTGGGCTCGGGCTACGTGCGCTACGTTAGCCGGCCCAACGTGGCTGTAGTGGCCGGCGACGGAGTGTCGCCCACGGCGTTTGGGGAGGTATGGCACTTCTTCGAGCAGCAGTTGGGCTACCCCGTTACGGTGCTGGGGGCCGACTACCTGCGCACGGTGCCGCTGCAGAAGTTCGACGTGCTGATCTTGCCCGACGGTGACTACTCGGATATCTACTCCGAGAAGGGCCTCGAAAACCTGAAAACTTGGGTACGAGGGGGCGGTAAGCTCATTGCGCTGGAAGGTGGGGCAGCATTTCTGGCCAACAAAAAGGATTTCCTACTCAAAACCAAAGCGCCCGATACTACTGCCCGCAACGGCAACTCCTACCAGCTGCTGCGCCGCTACGCCGACGCCGAGCGGCAGCAGATCGGGGAGCGGGTGCAGGGCAGCGTCTACCGCGTGCAGCTCGACAACACCCACCCGCTGGGCTTCGGCTACGGGGCTACCTACTTCGCCCTGGTGCGCGACACGCTCAATTATCGTTTTCTGGGTCCGGGCGGCTGGAACGTGGGCGTGCTCAAGCGCGACAATTACACGGCCGGCTTCACTGGGCGCGGGGCCCGCCGCAAGCTCACCGATACGTTTGTGCTGGGTACCCAGGAAATGGGCCGCGGCCAGATTGTGTACCTAGCCGACAACCCGCTGTTTCGGGGCTTCTGGCAGGGCGGCAAGCTGCTCTTCGGCAACGCACTGTTTTTCGTGGGCCAGTAGAGTTGTTGGTTACTAGCCATAAAAAAAGCCCTGTCAGCTAGCTGACAGGGCTTTTTTGCGGAATTCGTAGCAGACTAATCTACTACGTCCTCAGCTTTGTTTTTCACGGCTTTAGCGCCCTTTTTCACGGCGCTACCGGTTTTCTGGGCACCTTTCTTTACTACGTGGCCGGTCTTCTTGCCAGCGTACTTAGCATCCTCTTTGGTGTTGTAGGCAGCTTGGCCGGCCTTGGTGCGGCCCGAGCGGCTTTCTACTTTCACCGTCCCGTTGTCCCGTACCTCAGCGGTGGTTTTGGCACCAGTGGCGTCGTCACGAACGGTGGTTTTGGTATCCTGCGCGTGTGCAGCAACGGAAAAGGCTACCATTGTCAGCAGCAGTGCTATCTTTTTCATAGTATGGAAAGTCAAGGAGGAAATGGAAATTATAGGTCCTTATACGGCCCCGATAAAATAGGTTGTACACGCACTGAGCGCAGCACAACAGACAGCTAATAATCAGGTCAGAAACTACCGCAGAAAATCAGCGTGGCATAGGAAAACACCCTGTTAAGGCAGTAACAGGGAACTGTCGCCGTAGCTCAGGAAGCGGTAGTCGTGGGCCAAGGCGTGGTCGTACACGCGGCGCCAGTCGGAGCCGATGAGGGCCGCCACGAGCAGCAGGAGGGTGCTTTCGGGCTGGTGGAAATTGGTAACCAAGCCCCGTACCACCCGAAACGTATAGCCGGGCGCAATCAGCAGTTGGGTAGTAGCCTGAATCGTGTCGGAGCCGGTGCGCTCCAGGTAGTCCAATAGCGCCTGCAGGGCTTCGGCCAGCGGCACGTCGGGCTGGCCTTCGTAGGGCTGCCACTGCGTAACGTGCAGCGTTGGCTCGTCGGCGGGGGGTAACTGCCGGGCCAGCCGGGCCCCGAGCCAGTACAGGCTTTCGAGGCTGCGCAGGCTGGTGGTACCCACGGCAATGATGGGCCGGGGCGCGTGAGCCAGCAGCTGCCGAAGCACGGCCGCGTTGGCCGATATGGGCTCGGCGTGCATGGCGTGGCTGGCCATCTGGTCGGCTTTCACGGGCTGAAACGTGCCGGCCCCAACGTGCAGCGTCAGCTCGGCAGTGGCAATGTGGCGGGCTTTCAGGTCGGCAAATACCGCGTCGGAAAAGTGCAGGCCGGCCGTGGGAGCCGCTACCGCGCCCTCGTGGGCGGCATACACTGTCTGGTAGCGTACGGCGTCCACGTCGGTGTCTTCGCGGTTCAGGTAGGGTGGCAGGGGTAAATGGCCAGCGGCCCGCAGAACCTCGGCAAATGGCACGGCAGCCGGCTCCCAGCTAAACTGAATCAGGGAGTAGCCGTCGGCGGCTTCGAGCCGCTCGGCCGTCAGCGTGGCGGGCTCATTATTCAGAGTAAAAGCCACCTGCACGGGGCCGGATTTCCAGCGCTTGCCATTACCCACCAGACATTTCCAGGCGCAGCTGCCGGTTTGCTGCATGGCTAGCTCCACGGCGCGGTGGGGCGCTACCGGCTCCAGACAAAACAGCTCGACGATGCCGCCGGTGGGTTTCTGGCAAAAAAGCCGCGCCCGCACCACTTTGGTGTTGTTGAAGACCAGCAGCGCATCGGCGGGCAACTCAGCCGGCAGGTCCGTGAAGCGCTGGTCCTGGATGGTACCGGCGCGGTACACCAGCAGCTGCGACTGGTCCCGGTTGGGCAATGGCTCCGGCGCGATGCGCGCGGCCGGCAGCTGGTAGGTGAAATCGTGGATGGACAGCAGGCGTGGATCGGGGAAGGCAGACATAGACTGCAAAGGTACACGCCCGGCGCGGGTTAGCCGGTAGCCGACCTTACCGAGTTACGCTACTTGGGTCGCCGGAAAAACATCAGGTGCTGCTGAGGCAGGGTTTCCACACTTTCAATAAACTCCAGACCCACCGCCTTCATTTCCTTACGGGCCTGCTCCACGCTCATCTTATGAATGCGCTTGATGGGCACTTTGGCATCCTCGGCCCGGTATTCGGCCAGGGCTACCCGGCCGTTGGGCTTCAGCGCGGTTTTGATGGCGCGCATCATTTCTCGGGGGTGGTCAAATTCGTGGTAGGCGTCTACAATCAGGGCCAGGTCGACGCTATTGGGAGGCAGGTTAGGGTTTTGTACCGTACCCAGCACTGGCTCCACGTTGGGGGCGTTGTTGCGCTCCTTGTTGTCCTGCAGGTAGGTTATCATCTCGGGCTGAATATCGACGGCCAGCACCTTGCCCTGCGGCACCAAGGCACTCATCCGAAACGAGAAATAGCCCGTACCGGCCCCAATATCGGCTACCACGTCGGTGGGCTTAAGGCGCAGGGCTTTCAGGAGCACGTCGGTACCTTCCTCCGCCTGCCGGCCCGAGCGCTCCAGCCAGTCGGCGCCTTCGTGGCCCATTACGTGGGCAATCTGCCGGCCCAGGTAATAGCGGTTGATGCCGTTGGGGTCGGCTGGTGCACGCACCTCGTAGCCGGTCGTGTCGGGCACCGGGGCCTGCCGGCGCTGGTCGGCTACGGCTGCCACGGTACTTTCCGTGAGGGGTTGGGTACAGCCCTGGCTAAGGAAGACAGTCAGAGCCCACGAGCCCAGCACAAATGGAGAAGGAATGGTCATACGCACAAGTGCAAATAAACTGCGTTCAGACAAACATCCATAAGTAGGGAAGGGTTCGATTCGATTTTGCTGGCTACTAACGAGGAGAATTCAAAATATTTTATATTCTCTAAAGCGTGTCGCTCTTAGTGAGTTGAGGTGAAAAAAATGGATATAAAACAGTTGGTAAATAACAAAGTTGAGCCACTCTTTATATTTTGGCCCGTAGAAAGCCTGTTTTTGCATCCTTCACCCTCCTTTTCAAACCACATGAAACACGTATCCGGACTTTTACAGAAGCTAACGGCCTTTGCCGCCGTAGTAGTGGCTCTGAGCAGCTGCAACCGTGCTGAGTACGCCATGCTGCCCAAAACCTCGTCTTATCACGGTGCCGAGCATCGGTCGGTAAGTGTGAAGCCAGCTTCCGTAGCCACGCCGACTCCTGAGGCCGTAGCGGCCCCCGAAGCGGTAGCAGTAGCTCCCAAAGCCGAAGCCGCCCCCGCAGCAGTAGCCGCTCCTAAAGCAGTAGCTGCTGCTCCCGCTGCCTCGAAGGCAACGGTAGCCGCCGCCCCAGCCCAGGCTGAGGCCGCCCAGGGCCCGGTTGCACCGGCCAAAGCCAAGCGTAAGCTGAACGTGCTGGAGCGGGCAATGGTAGCTAAGGTGGTAAAGAAAGCCGACAAGCTGAGCAACAAGATGCAGCTCAACAAGCACAGCGAGGCTGCCAGCGCCAACAAGCTGCAAGGCAAGCTGCGTCAGGGTATCATCCTGGTTTTGATTGGTATCCTGGTCGAAATTCTGGGCGCGGCCCTGTCGAGCGGTATCATCTACCTGCTGGGTGCGCTGCTGATTCTGGTTGGTCTGGTACTCATCGTACTCTACCTGCTCGACGAAATCTAGCAGCTGCCGGTTCGTAATTAGAAAGCCCCGCTGGTGTATCCGGCGGGGCTTTTTTCGTGTCATGCGGATACGGTAGGTGACTCTCGTTTCAGGCTTTTCAGACAGCTGACAGAAGCCATTCGGTGCTTAGTCAGGCCTGAAGTGCTCCTTGGCATTTGGCAGCAGCCGGAAATTCGCGTGCTTACGGATGGAAGTATAGTAATCCGCTATTGAACGTTGCCATTATTCGTGCCCTATGAAGCTCTTCTGCTTCTGGCTCTTGCTCGGCAGCCTGCTTGCTGTTAGCTGCCAGAGTACCCGGCTGGCCGCCACGCTGCCCGCATTACGAGAATATGGCGCAGCAGCGCCCCATTCGGTACCAACGGCTGCCGATTACGCCGACCAGGCCGCCTTATTGCCCGCATTTACGGCCAGTGCTGCCCCGAATACGCTGCCAGCGCCGGAGCTAGGGCCACCAAGTAAAATTCTGGGGCCCCGCCAAATACCGTTACCAGCTCGGGCCCCGGCTAGCCACCCGCTGGCCCCCGATACCACTATGCGTCGCCCATCAGCTTCCGGCCCCGACCCAGCTACTACCCGCACGAATATCGTTGGAACTGTAATAGGAGCCGCCGGGATTGGCTTGCTGCTGACGGCTGATATCAAGATCTATGAGGTGACAACCACTAAAGATCGGGGCAGTTTTTTGAAAGTGCTGGGCGGACTTTTTCTGACCATGCTGGGAGTAGCTTTGGCTTTTAACCAGGGTAAAAACGGGCGCCGGCGGCTGCAGCGGGAAACCCGTCGGGCAGAACGTCTGGCCAAACTCAAACCCGAAGTCATCAGTGAAGCGGAAGCGGAAAGACGCCGCAAAAGAGCCTCGCGCCGCTCCGGACTATTCGTCATGCTGGGCGGTGCGCTACTGGTTGGGGTAGCGTTTCTGCTAAATCCGCTGGCTACTATAGTCTTTTGTCTGCTCGGGGCAGCTGTGCTAATAGCCGGATTCCTGTTGGTAATCGGCTTTGTTTAACCGCCGCCTCGTTTCCGGCTACATTGGGTCCACGTCGGCTACCAAGCGGGCCTGCTTGAACTCTTTCTGATCTTTCACCACGTTGATGGCCTCCGAAATCTGGCCTTTGGCATGCTTGAGCACCGTGTGTTCCCGGTCGAGCTTGATGGTAATTTCCTGCAGGTAGAAGTTCCGGATGCGGAAGATATAAGGAGCCTCCGGACCCAGCACGGCCTCCCGGCCCAGCCGGTACACCAGCTCCTGGGTGAGCAGAATAGCGGCCTGCTCAGCCACCAGTTGGTCGACGTGCTTTACCGTGAGCCGGATAACGCGCATGAAGGGCGGAAAGCCGTACTCGCGCCGCTGGGTAATTTCGTACTCGTAGAATTCGAGGTAGTCGTTGCGGATTACCTTGTCGAAAATCACCTGGGCCGGGTCGGCCGTCTGGATGATGACTTTGCCCTTCTTGCCCTTGCGCCCGGCCCGTCCGCTCACCTGCACAAACATCTGGAACGCCCGCTCGTGGGCCCGGAAATCCGGATAATGAATGATGCTGTCGGCGTTGATGATACCCACCAGACTCACGTTGGCAAAGTCCAGACCCTTGGTCACCATCTGAGTGCCTACCAGCACGTTGGTCGTCTGCTGCTCGAAGTCCGAAATAATCTGCTGGTAGGAGTTCTTGGCCCGGGTCGTGTCGAGGTCCATGCGCTGCACGTTGGCCTGGGGCAGCATGATCTTGAGGTCGTCCTCGATTTTCTCGGTGCCGAAGCCCACGGTTTTCAGGTTGCGGGAGCCGCAGGCGGGGCACTCCACCGGCATCCGGTCGTGGAAGCCGCAGTAGTGGCAGCGCAGCTCGTGGGCGTGCTTGTGGTAGGAGAGGCTCACGGCGCAGTTCTTACACTTCGGAATCCAGCCGCAGTCGAGGCAGGAAATGAAGGGCGAGTAGCCGCGGCGGTTCTGAAACAGGATAACCTGCTCCTTCAAGCCCAGCTTCCGCTCAATCTCGCTCAGCAACTCGGGCGTGAAGTGGTTGAGCATCTTTTTGGCGTCGCGCTGCTTGCGCGTATCCACCAGCTCAATTTCGGGCAGGCCGGCCTCGCCAAACCGCTTGCTGAGCGTAACTAGGCCCCAGCGCCCGGCCCGGGTCTGGTAATAGGTTTCTACGGCTGGCGTGGCCGAGCCCAGCAGGGTTTTGGCACCCTGGAAGTTGGCCATCATCAGGGCCACTTCCCGGGCGTTGTAGCGCGGGGCCGGGTCGTACTGCTTGTAGCTGCTCTCGTGCTCCTCGTCCACGATGATGAGCGAGACGTTATCAAACGGAAGAAATACCGCCGACCGCACGCCCACTACCACCTGAAAGCGGCCCGACAGCACGCCGTTCCACACTTCCACCCGCTCGTTGTCGGAGAATTTGGAATGGTACACGCCCAGGCGCGTACCGAACACGCGCATCAGCCGGGTGACAATCTGGGCTGTGAGGGCAATTTCGGGCAGTAGGTAGAGCACCTGTCCGCCGCCGTCGAGGGCCTTGCGGATCAACTCGATGTAGATTTCGGTTTTGCCCGCGCCCGTTACGCCGTGCAGCAGTACAATATCCTTTTCGCCAAACTGCTTGAGCACCTCATCGTGGGCCGACTGCTGGGCTTCGCTGAGCGTGAAGGGCATCTTGGCTTCCGGCGAATCATCCATCGGGAAGCGCGACACAATGACGTCGAACTGCTCCAGCACGCCGTTTTTGATGAGCGTATTCACTGCCGAAGGGGAGAGGTGCGGGGCGCTGGTGAGGTAGGCCTTTTCGATGCCTTGGTGGTTGGCGTGCACATTCTGGTACACCGGCACGCGCTGCAAATAGCGCATTAGCACGTCGAGCTGCTTGGGCTTGCTCGCCAGGCGGGTAAACAGCTCTTCAATGGCTGCTTCCTCCACGAAGTGGTGGGCCAGCCGCACTTTCTTCACCACTTTGGGCGAATATTTATCAGCCAGGTGCTCAAACAGGAAGATGACGTCCTTCTGAATCAGGGACTTGATGACCTTGTGAAAGTTGGTGTTGCCCAGCAAATCCCCGACTTCGGTAAAAGTCAGCGCCTTGCCATCCTCGGAGCTGAGTACATCCACGATTCGCTCTTCTTGCTCGCTCAGCGGGTAGGGGTTGGCCTCGGGCACGTAGGCTGGGTGCAGCTGAATGCGCGACTCCGAGCTGAGCTTCAGCGCCGAGGGCAACGCCGCGTTGATAACCTCGCCTAGGGTGCACATATAGTAGTCAGCCATCCAGCGGAAGAGCTTCAGCTGGGCCTGCGTCACCACTGGCGCATCGTCGATAAACTCCAGGATGTACTTGGCCTGGTACTGCGCCGGCGGGGTTTCGTGCACGGCAGCCACGATGCAGCTGAGCGTCTTTTTGGCCCCGAACTGCACAATCACGCGGCCCCCGATAACGACGTCGTCGTTCATCTCGTAGGGCACGCGGTAAGTATACAGCTTGGGCAGCGGCAGGGGCAGAATTACGTCGACAAACAGCGTGACGCGGTCGGCTCCGGCGGCTTCCGGCTGGGCAAAGTCAAAGGAAAGGCTCAACGGACAGATCAGCTAACAACAGGACCACAAAGGTAAGCCGAATTGCGGGCCGGAGGTTTCCGCCGGGCCAGCACTTGGGCTTATATGGGTCAGGGCCAACCACTAAAAGTTAGCCGGCCACATGGTTGGGCAGTTGCGCCAGGGCCTCCGCTACCGAATGCACCGGCTGCTGACAGCTACGGTTGAAACACACGTAAAGGGTGGTTTGGCCGTTTGGGGCCGTGCGCTGCCGCAACAGCGGCAGCTCGGCCGCTGCTGGGGCACCGGCCAGTACGGCGTGGGGCAGAAAGTGCCGACCCAGCTCGGCGCGCATGTCTTCTGCTTCGGGCCCCACAATGGCAATTTCGGCCATTGGTTGCAGCAGGGCGGCGTAAAGAGCAGCCCAGTTGGCCAGGTGCTGCGGTTCTTTCACTACCAGTTCCTGCACTTGAGCCAACATGGTAGCGGCCAAGTCATGGTACTCGTCGTTTTCCAGGTGCAAACTTAGCCGCAGCAGGTTGTGGGCCATTACCGAATTGGAGCCGGGAATTACATTGTCGAACAACTCCTTTTTGCGAGCAATAAGTTTTTCCCCTGCATCGTCGGTATAGAAGAACTGGTTTTCCTTCGGGTCGAAGAAGTGGGTCAGCACGTACCGGGCTAGCTCATCGGCCTCGTGCAGCCACTGCGCATCGAACGTGACTTCGTAGAGCCCTACATAAGCCTGAATAGTCAGCGCATAGTCTTCCAGAAACCCGTCGATGGTGGCGCGGCCGGCTTTGTAGTTGCGGTGCAGCCGTGGGCCGTGGCGCAGGTTTTGTTGCAGGAAACGCGCGTTTTGCAGGGCCAGGGCCAGAAATTCAGCTTCGCCAAAGGCCCGGTAGGCATCCACGAGGCCAATCAGCATGAGGGCATTCCAGCCGGTCAGAATTTTGTCGTCGAGGCCCGGCCGTACCCGTTTGGCGCGGGCCCGCATGATTTTCTTTTTCCACTCGGCTACCAACTCGGCCAGCACCTCGGGCGCCAGCTCGTGGCGGGCGGCAAAGTCGGCGTCCGACTCGTGGCGGTGCAGAATGTTGCGGCCATGCTCCCAGTTGCCTAGGGCCGTGCAGTTGTAGTAGTCCGAAAACAGCGGCTCCTGCTCGCCGATAATGTGCTGCAGCTCCTCCTTCGTAAATACGTAAAACTTGCCTTCCTCGCCTTCACTATCGGCATCCAGGGAAGAGTAAAATCCGCCATCCGGACTCATTAGCTCCCGCTGCACGAAAGCAATAGTGTCGTAAACTACCGTGCGGAAAAGCTTATCCTGCGTCAACTGATAGGCTTCGGAATATAAGCTGACTAGTTGCCCGTTGTCGTAGAGCATCTTCTCGAAGTGGGGCACCAGCCACTCGGCGTCCACCGAATAGCGGGCAAAACCGCCACCGGCTTGGTCGTATATGCCACCCCAGGCCATTTCGCGCAGCGTCAGCACGGTGTGGGTAAGGGCCAGGGGGCTACCGGTGCGAGCGTGGGCGCGCAACAAAAACCGCCCAATGCTGGGCATCGGAAACTTTGGGGCGCGGTTCATGCCGCCTTTCTCTGGGTCAAACCGTATGCTCAGGTTATACACCAGCAGCTGAAACTGCTCGGTTGATACCGCCAGCTTTGCTGCTGTGGCACCATATTTTTCCAGGTCACTGGCCCGCAGCACCCGCGCAAATTCCTCGGCCGATTTGTCGAGCTGCGCCCGGTCTTCTCCCTGATACGCTTGGCCGATACTTTCCAGGAGTTGCGTCCAGCTACGGGGCGGGAAGTAGGTGCCGCCATAGAAGGGCTTGGCCTCCGGGTTCAGAAACACGTTCAGCGGCCAGCCGCCCTGTACGCCCATTGCCTGCAGAGCGTCCATGTACACTTGGTCCACGTCGGGCCGCTCTTCCCGGTCTACTTTGATGCACACGAAATGGGCGTTCATCACCTGCGCAATGCGCGGATTTTCGAACGATTCCTGTTCCATAACATGGCACCAGTGGCAGGCAGCATAGCCAATGCTAACCAGGATGGGCTTTTGTTCGGCCTGAGCGCGGCTCAGCGCCTCCGGCCCCCATGGGTACCAGTCCACCGGGTTGTGGGCGTGCTGCAGCAAATACGGGCTGGTTTCCTGGCTGAGGCGGTTGGCTGCCGCCGACGATGGGGAAGAAGACATGGGCACGGTGCTGAGGGTAAAAAACAAAACCCGACCACTGGGGCCGGGTTTTGTTTACGAAGCTGATGGAGTTTCGTCGGCCGCCGCTTTCTTACGGGGTGGCCGGCTGCGTTTCTTCGGGGCCTCCGCTTGGGGAGCTTCCGGAGCTGGTGCCGGGGCGGGCGGCGGGGGCGTTTTTGCCTTACTCACCTTTGGCTTGGCAGGCTTCGGCTTTGCGGCTGGCGCTTGGGCTGCCTCCGCCGGGGCTGCTTGGGGCTTGGCGAGTTTCGGCCGGGTCGTTGCCGCCACCTTGGCCGCTGGTTTGGCCACCGGCTTTGCTTCTGGTTTCGGCTTGGCAGCAGCTTTGGCCCGCGGCTTTTTCACTGCGGCGGCCGGCGTAGCCTCTGGCATCGGTTCCGGCGCAGCCGGTGTGGAAGCTGCTTCCGGTGGTGCTACGGGGGCCGGAGTCACTGCTACGACCGGCTCCGCTACCACTGGTGTGGTTGGCGCGGCCGTGGCTGGCGGCTCAACGGGTGGTGTTATGGGCTCAGCAGGCGCTTCTGCGTACAGGGGAGCCGGCTTTTTGCGGTTGGCGCGGGGCGGCGTGGTAATGATACGGTCTTTAGCCACGCGAGGCTTTTTCTCCGCTCCAGCCCGACCGCCTTTGCTGCGGGCCGGGGCTTTGGGCTCCGGCTGCTCGGGTATCGACAGTTCTTCGTCCGAGTCGTCATCGTCCATCACCTGCAGCCAGTCGGCTTTCGGCTCAGGGCGGGGCTGTGGAATAGGTGTCCGTACGGCTGCCACGGGTCGGGCGGCCTCAGCTACCACCGGCTGTGGCTGAGCTTCCGAAGCCACAGGTTCAGGCGTTGCCACAGGTACCACCGGAGCCTGAACTGGGGCCGAGTAGCTTTCCGGCTCTGCTGGCGTGGTAGAGAGAACTTCTTCGGACTCGGAGCTGGTCACAGCCTCCGATACGGTGGCGGCTGCGGCTTCGGCAGCCTGCTGAGCATATAGCTGAGCGGCCTTTTTGCGGGCCGTACGCTTGGCACCACCCCGGCTGCGCCGCTTCTTCTTGGGGAAAAGCGGGGCTTCAGTTGCCGCGGCCGATTCGAGCGACTCTTCTTCCGAATCATCGTCCTCATCATCCTCGGCATCATCTGCTGCGGTCAACTCTGCCACCGGCGGAGTTGAACTGGGGACCGGCGTCGGAGCCGGTACCGGCAGGGGAGTGGGTACCGAAGCCAAATACACAGGCTGGTCGGCCGGTTCGCCAATATCAATCCGCTCTTCATCATCATCCGGCTCGGGCTCTGGCAGAGGGGCAGCTTTGGCCTTTGGCAATGCCACCAATTGCCGCTCTATCTCCTGCATTTCGGCTTGCACATCGGCCTGGGTGGCAAGTTTCTGCAGGCGGGCCAGCGTGGCTTCCAGGAATTCGCGGTGTTCCGGCGCTTCGGCATACAGGGGCCGGTGGGCCAGGGCCTGCCGCACCGATTCCCACTCGCGGCGGAAACGGCCGAAATTGCTGTCGAAATACGTGCGGGTAAACCGCTCCCAGATATAGTTTTCCGCCGTTTCCGACGGGTGCAGCATATCGGAAGCGTAGAAACGGTAGTCGCGCAAATCGTCCAGCAGCAGTTCGTAGGCCGGAAAATACGACACGTCCGGTAGCAATTCGCTCAAATAGTGGCAGGCCACGCGTAGCACCGACTTACTTACTGAGTTAAGAGGCAGCGTGTCCTTAAGGTGGCGCACCGGGCTTACCGTCAGAATAAAACGCAGTTTGGGGTTGGCCCGCCGCAGGTAGGCGTGGGTTTCCGCTACGGCATTGATAATTTCGTCCGGCGTGAGCAGCACTTTCTCAAACCGCTCGGCCGGTACTTTGTGGCAGTTGTTAACCACCTCGTCGGTTTCCAGCAACCTGTAGGCGTAAGCTGTGCCCAGCGTGAGCATTACCACATCAGTATTTTGCAGAAACTCGCCGGTTTCCCGCATCAGCTCCTGAATCTGCTGGAGCAGCGTCACAGGCGAGTCGGCGCCGATGGTGGCGTGCAAATCGTAACTCTGCCAGCGGCCCCGGGCTTCCACCAGATGCTGTTGCCAGTCTTGATCTTCGCCGGCGGCCGCGCGAAGCAGCTGGCACGCCGAAAGCGGATTAAATACGGTACCAAAGGGGTTAATTAGTGTCTTAACCTTGGTGGCGGCCAGCCGGCTGCCGATGGTATCCGAAAAGCACGAGCCCACCGTCAGCACTTGGGCCGAGAGCGGCAGCTGTTGCGGGTGCGGCGTAAGTGGTAATTCAGTACGAAACATTCTACAGTAATAAGGCCCGATAATGGCCAACGAACAGGCAACCTACTCAACTCTGTTCTTTCAGCCAAAACCGGGGCGAAGGAATAGCAGGGGAGAGGCCGATACAAATCTTACGGGCCTTGGCGCCGCCCGGATTATCTTATCCTTTGGCTAAAGGTATACACCTCTCACCAATAAGCTGTTTCACTCCGCTACGGTATGGGAGCCTGCATCCTTGCCCAGGCAGAAGTAATAAGTAGCAAAAAAGCCTGACTACCGCGGTAGCCAGGCTTTTTAAGTATGCGAAGTGGCAGCAGCTTACTCAGCTACTACGTTGAAGCGCACCTGGTGCTTCACTTCTTTGTGCAGGTTGATGGTAGCCGTATACTCACCAGCCGACGCAGGCTCCTGATCGAAGGAGATGCGCTTGCGGTCTACGTCTACGCCCTTGGCTTTCAGTGCCTCGGCCAGCTGCAGGGTGGTAACGCGGCCGAAAATCTTGCCGGTTTCGCCCACTTTGGCTTTGATATCGAAAGCAGCATCACCGATTTTGTCGGCAATAGCCTGCGCGTCACCTTTGATCTTGTCGGCTTTGTGAGCAGCCTGACGTACGTTCTCGGCAACGATTTTCTTGTTGGTCTTGTCGGCCAGAATCGCCAGACCCTGCGGCAGCAGGTAGTTACGACCGTAACCGGACTTTACAGTAACGATGTCGTTCTTGTAGCCCAGGTTCTTGACGTCGTCTTTCAGAATTACTTCCATGTCAGTCTCTGTAAGAAGGGTTTACTTCAACGAATCGGTTACGTAGGGCATCAAGGCCAAGTGACGGGCTTTGGCCACGGCTTGAGCAATTTTGCGCTGGAATTTCAGGCTGGTGCCGGTGATACGACGGGGCAGAATGCGGCCCTGCTCGTTCACGAACTTCAGCAAGAAGTTCGGGTCTTTGTAGTCCACGTACTTAATGCCGTTCTTCTTGAAGCGGCAGTATTTCTTGCGCGTGTCCTGCTTGTGGATTTTCTCGTTGGCTAGGCTCATGGTCTTATTGGGCTACGGCTTCCGATTGTTTTTGAGCCTTCTGCTGGTTCATCTCGCCGTTGCGACGACGCTGGCTGTAAGCCACCGCGTGCTTGTCGAGAACGGTCGTCAAAAAGCGGATGACACGCTCGTCGCGGCGGAACGCCAGTTCGAGTACGTCAACGATGTTACCTGAGCCAGTGAATTCCACCAGGAAATAGTATCCGGTGTTTTTCTTCTGGATTGGGTAAGCAAGCTTCTTCAGACCCCAGTTTTCGGAGTGGATAATGTCGGCGCTATTTTCCTTAAGCACCTGCGAGAACTTCTCGATCGTCTCTTGTACCTGCGTCTCGTTCAGAACGGGAGTCAGGATGAAGACCGTCTCGTAATTTCTTACTTCCATTAGACGGGATGAAAAAATTAAATGAGAAAAATGAATCAGGGCGCAAAGATACCATTTATCTGGGTTTATACTTAACCTGAATGCTAAATTAATCTGAACTCAGCAAATAAGCTGCCTAACTGTGGTCAGAGCCAAACCTTTGAAGCTAAGATAAGTTAGCAGAAGGAGTAGTATTAAACCGAGGGAGGCGCAAGCTCAAGTGTGGCGGACAATAATGTATTCCTATTATATAAGGAGATACACCGCGACGGTTTTTAGAATGATTCTAAGCAAGCTGGAATGGGCGAAAATTAGCCCGGGCAGGTTTGCGGTCTGCGTTTCCCGACCTACATTTGTGGCCTTGAAGTACCCCTGCCTTTCTTTTTCCCAGTCACATTGTGCTATGAATAGCATCCGACTTCGTCCCCTTTCTCACTTCTTTCTAGCACTGTTTCTGACGTTTGCTGCCGTGGGTAACACCACCGCCCAGCAAGGAGAAACTGCTCCGGTTGCCACTGCGCCGGCCGCTAGCAAAGATGGCGTGACGCCCGGCTCTACTGCCGCCGCCGCCCCAGCTGCCGCTGCGGGTGCTACCACCGGTGATGCCGCTGCTATCAGCGCTGGCGCCGCGCTGTTCACGCAAAACTGCGCCCAGTGCCACGCCATCAATGATGTAGTAGTAGGCCCCGCCCTGAAAGACGTCCACAAACGTCGCACCATTTCCTGGCTGATTCCGTGGATCAAAAACTCCAGTAAGGTTGTCGCCAGCGGCGATGAGTACGCGGTGAAGATCTTCAACCAGTACCAGAAGCAGCAGATGCCGAGCTTCCAGCTTTCCGATGCTGAAATCACCTCGATTATCTCCTACGTAGCCGCTGAGAGCGACAAGCCTTCGGCAGCTACTACTGGCGGAGTTACGAAGGAAAATGTTGGTGACGCTGATGGAGCAGGTGGTGCAACTGCTGCTAATGCTAGCAGCAGCACGATGGATATCCTGCTGATTGTATTGGTAGTGGTGCTATTGGTGCTGGTAGTAACGCTGGTTATCATCGCCAATATCATGAAAGATGTGCTGCGCGGCCGCAAAGACCTTGATGGTCGCGACGTGGAGCAGTTGGAGCAGCGCTTCGACCTGGCTAAAATCTACAAGTCGCCCGTTGTGCGCGGTCTGGCGCTTGGCTTGTTTGCCTTGGTTGTACTGTATGAGTCGGTGCAGGGCGTAATGGCCATTGGCCTGACGCAGGGCTACCAGCCTACCCAGCCTATTGCCTTCTCGCACAAGCTGCACGCCGGCGAAAACCAGATCAACTGCTCGTACTGCCACACTTCGGTATACAAGAGCAAGAGTGCCAACATTCCTTCGGCTAACATCTGTATGAACTGCCACGCGCAGATCAAGACGGAGTCGCCCGAAATCAAGAAAATCTACCGCGCTATCGAGCGGAAGCAGCCTATCCAGTGGGTTCGAATTCACAACCTGCCTGATCTGGCTTACTTCAACCACTCGCAGCACACCCAAGTGGGCGGCATCGAGTGCCAGACCTGCCACGGTCCGATTCAGAATATGGAAGTAGTGTACCAGTATTCGGCCCTGACCATGGGCTGGTGCATCAACTGCCACCGCGAAACGCCCCTCAACACGAAGGGCAACGGGTACTACAACAACCTCGTGAAGCTGCACGACAAAGCCAACGGTGCTGCACCGTTCACGGTATCGTCGAACGGCGGCACGGAGTGCTCGAAGTGCCACTACTAGCCTGACAGGTCTTAGGTACTCCGGCCAAAGCAGCTGCTTTCGGAGCGCCTAAGACCTGCTTTTTCTTACAAAAACACGCATACCAACTTAGAGACTTACCGGACCAGAATCCAAGTCGCTAAGTCCCTAAGACCCTAGTCCCCAAAAAACACGATGCAAGAGTCGCCTAAGTACTGGAAGGGAATTGAGGAACTGGAAAGCTCACCGGAGTTCGTAAAAGGCGCGTTCAGCGAGTTTGCGGATTTTCTGCCGGTGAAGGAATCCCACGGCTCTTCCGACGCCGCGGTAGCCCCGCGTCGCGACTTCCTCAAACTCATGGGCTTTGGTATTGCAGCCGCCACCTTGGCAAGCTGCGAGGCCCCGGTCCGCAAGGCAATTCCCTACCTCAACAAGCCAGAAGAGGTTGATCCGGGTATTGCCAACTTTTACGCCTCCACTTATTTCACCGGTACCGACTACAACAGTGTGTTGGTAAAAACCCGCGAGGGCCGGCCGATTAAGCTAGAAGGCAACCCCGAGTCGCCGATTACGCGCGGCGGCCTGTCGGCCCGTGCCCAGGCTTCGGTTCTGAATCTGTACGACAAAGGCCGTCTGCAGCACTTTGCCATCAAGGGCAAAAAAGCCGCTACCGACCAGGTCGACCAAGAAATCCGCACGAAGCTGGCTGGTGTTACCGGTCGTATTGCCATCGTGTCGCCGACCATCATCAGCCCGAGCACCAAAAAGGTAATTGCCGAGTTTGCCTCGCGTTATCCTAACACGGAGCACGTGATGTACGATGCCAACTCCCAATCAGCATTGCTGCGGGCTAATGGCGGCGTATTGCCTTCGTATGATTTCAGCAAAGCCGCCGTTATCGTGAGCTTGGGTGCCGACTTCCTCGGTACCTGGCTTTCACCGGTGGAGTTTGCCAAGCAGTATATCGTCAACCGCAAAGTTTCGAGCGAGAAGAAGACCATGTCGCGTCACTTCCAGTTCGAAACCGCCCTGACGCTGACCGGCTCTAACGCCGATGTACGCGTACCAGTGAAGCCTTCGGAAATGGGTGCTACCGCACTGGCTCTGTACAACGCCATAGTTGGCGGTGGCGCGGCTGGTTCGGCCCAACTCAAGAAAGCTGCCACCGAGTTGAAAGCAGCGGGTGGCCGTGGTCTGGTTGTTTCGGGCTCCAACGACGTAGCGGTGCAAACCCTCGTGGCCGCCATCAACCAGGCAATCGGCAGCACCGCTGTTGATCTGGCCAGCCCGTCGATGGTACGCCAAGGTGATGACGCCCGTTTGCTGCGTCTGGTGAATGATATGAACGCCGGCTCGGTAGGAGTGGTGATTTTCTATCATGCCAACCCCGCTTACGACCATCCGCTGGCCGATAAAGTAAAGTCGGGTATCGCCAAAGTGCCGCTGAGCATCTCGTTCAACGACCGTCTGGACGAAACCGGCTCGTTGTGCTACTACGCCTGCCCCGACCACAACTTCCTGGAGTCGTGGAACGACTTTGAGCCGAAGCGTGGCTTCCTGAGCCTAAGCCAGCCCACGATTTCGCCGCTGTTTGCTACCCGTCAGGCCCAAGATAGCCTGCTCACCTGGGCCGGCAATCCGCAGAGCTACTACAACTACCTGCGCGCCTCGTGGCGCGGGGTGCTGGGTGGCGACTTCCAGGCTGCCTGGGATAAGGCCGTGCACGATGGCGTAGCTGTTGGCACCCTGTCGCCGGCTCCGGTAGCTCAGACAGCCCCGGCCATGAGCGCCGACCAGGCCGTAGCGGCTATCAACTCCGCGCCGAAAAGCTCGGGTGTTGAACTAGCCCTCTACGAGAAAGTTGGTGTTGGCGTAGGCAACTACGAAGGCAACAACCCTTGGCTGCAGGAACTGCCCGACCCGGTTTCGAAAGCTACCTGGGGCAACTACGTAGCCGTTCCCCGCGCTATGGCTGTGAAAAACAGCTGGGAGCAGGGCGACGTGCTAAAAGTAACCGCTAACGGCAAATCCATTGAGCTGCCCGTGCTGATTCAGCCCGGCCAGGCCAATGATACCGTGAGCATCGCCATTGGCTACGGCCGCGAAATGGCCGGCAAAGTGGGCGACAAAGTAGGTGCCAATGCGTACCCGCTGGCTGTCGTGCGCGACAACGGTATCGTGTACACCAACACGGTAACGCTGGAGAAAACCGGTGCTCAGTCGCCCATTGCCCAAACCCAGACGCACCACACCATCATGGACCGCAAGCCGGTCGTGCAGGAGTCGACGCTGGCCCAGTACATCAAGGACCCGAAAGAGGTAACTGAGTACGAAAAGATTTCGACGCCCGACGGCCTGGAGAAGCCCAATAAGGTTTCGCTCTGGCAGGACTACGAATACAAGAACCACCACTGGGGTATGGTTATCGACCTCAACTCGTGCATCGGCTGCGGCTCGTGCGTGATTGGGTGTCAGGTTGAAAACAACGTAGCCGTAGTAGGCAAGCAGGAGGTTATCAACCGCCGCGAGATGCACTGGATGCGTATCGACCGTTACTACAGCTCGGACGCCAGCAAAGAGGATTTCGAAGAGAAAGGCAAGCTGGCTACCTACGCAGCCATGGAAGACCCGTCGGAAAACCCGTCGGTTATTTTCCAGCCGATGCTTTGCCAGCACTGCAACCATGCTCCTTGCGAAACTGTGTGCCCCGTACTGGCTACCACCCACAGCTCGGAAGGTCTCAACCAGATGACCTACAACCGTTGCGTTGGTACCCGCTATTGCGCCAACAACTGCCCTTATAAGGTTCGTCGCTTCAACTGGTTCTCGTACTACTCGAACGACAAGTTCGAAGACGTAAACGGCCACATGTTCACGGATCTGGGCCGCATGGTTCTGAACCCCGACGTAACGGTTCGGGCCCGCGGTGTAATGGAGAAATGCTCGTTCTGCGTTCAGCGCATTCAGCTCGGTAAGCTGGAGGCCAAGAAGCAGAAACGTCGTCCGAAAGATGGCGAAGTGGTAACCGCCTGCGCGCAGTCGTGCCCCACCCAAGCCATTGTATTTGGTGACATGCGTGACCCGGAGTCGCAGATTTCGAAGATCATGCGTCGCGAGGATGGTGAGCGGGGCTTCCACGTACTGGATGCCATCAACGTGCAGCCTAACATCACGTATCTGACCAAGATCCGTAACACGGAAACTGAAGTTCGCAACGCTTAATAATAGGGTCAAGGAGCTTAGGAACTTAGGGTAGGGGAGATGTCCGACCACTGGTTCGCCACATTTACAAGACCCTAAATTCCCAAGACCCCAACTAACCAACAAAAACTATGCAGCACGTATCGCCTGTACGGGAGCCGCTCGTAACCGGGGGGAAATCGTACCACGACGTCACTCAAGACGTGTGCCGCCAGGTAGAAGCCGCTCCGAATGTTCGGTGGATGGCCGCCCTGAGCGTAGCGCTCTTCTTCCTCGGTATTTTTCTCTACTCCGTGTACCGCACCCTGTGGTATGGTATCGGAGAATGGGGTCTGAACAAAACAGTCGGCTGGGCCTGGGACATCACCAACTTCGTGTGGTGGGTAGGTATCGGTCATGCCGGCACGCTGATTTCGGCCGTTCTGCTGCTGTTCCGTCAGAAATGGCGGAGCTCTATCAACCGGGCCGCAGAAGCTATGACGATCTTCGCCGTAATCTGCGCCGCTATGTTCCCGGTGTTGCACATGGGCCGTCCATGGTTGGCATTCTACGTTTTCCCCCTGCAAAACACGCTTGGTTCGCTGTGGGCAAACTTCAATTCGCCCCTGCTCTGGGACGTATTCGCCATCTCGACCTACTTCACGGTGTCGCTGGTATTCTGGTACACCGGTCTGGTACCCGACTTCGCCACCATCCGTGACCGGGCTAAGGGCCCAATTGCCAAAGTAGCTTATTCGCTTCTGAGCATGGGCTGGACGGGTTCGGCCAAGCATTGGAGCCGCTACGAAACCGTGTCGCTGATTCTGGCCGGTGTTTCGACGCCGCTGGTACTGTCGGTACACACCATTGTATCGATGGACTTTGCAACCTCAGTTGTTCCGGGTTGGCACACCACCATCTTCCCTCCCTACTTCGTGGCCGGCGCTATCTTCTCCGGTTTCGCCATGGTGCTGACCCTGATGCTCATCACCCGGGTAGTATTCAAGCTGGAGGATTACATTACGATGGAGCACATTGCCCTCATGAACAAAATCATGATGATTACGGGCTCTATCGTGGGTGTAGCTTACATCACCGAGTTCTTCATTGCCTGGTATTCGCAGGTTGAATTCGAGCAGTACGCCTTCATCAACCGTGCTACTGGTCCTTACTGGTGGGCTTACGCTTCGATGATGACCTGCAACGTAATTACGCCGCAGTTGGTATGGATCCGGAAAGTGCGCTATAGCATTCCGCTGACCTTCATCCTGTCGATCATCGTTAACATTGGGATGTGGTTCGAGCGTTTCGTAATTATCGTAACCTCGCTGCACCGCGACTACCTGCCTTCGAGCTGGGTAATGTTCTCGCCGTCGATCATCGACATTGGCATCTATGTAGGTACGCTGGGCTTGTTCTTCACGCTGTTCCTGCTCTTCGCCAAGTTCTTCCCCGTGATTAACATGGCTGAAGTGAAGACCGTGCTGAAATACACGGTGGACAACGGTCCGACCTACACCGGTCATGACCCGCACCACGACCTGATTCACAAGCCAACCACCCACGGAGTGCCTGCCACGGCTCCGGTAAACTACAACAAGCATGACTAAGCGCTTCGCCCTCGGCATCTTCGACGACGAAGACGTGCTGATGCACGCCATTGAAAACGTCCGCGCGGCGGGCGTTAAGATCCACGAAGTGTTTACCCCGTTCCCTATTCACGGCATCGATGATGCACTGGGTATCGAACGGTCCCGCTTGCCCATCGCCGCGTTTTTCTACGGTATGTGCGGTCTGGCCTTCGCGCTTTGGATGCAGATCTACATGCTGGGCTTCGACTGGCCGATGATTATTGGTGGTAAACCGCACATTGCGCTGCCCGCCTTCATCCCGGTATCTTTCGAATTGACGGTATTCTTTACCTGCCACGGTATGGTAATTACCTTCTACACGATCAGCAAACTGTATCCACGCTGGAGAACTCCCGTGCTGGATGTACGCTCGACGGACGACAAGTTCGTTATGGCTATTGAGCTCAACGAGAATTCGGACCTCAACGGCTTGAGCAAACTGTTGCGTGAGAACGGCGCATCGGAGGTGAACGAAAAAGAAATGACTAAGAACTAATGACGCACACGCTGAAACTAGGTCTGCAGGCGTCGGCCATTCTGTTTGCCTCGGTGCTGACGACCAGCTGCAACCGTGCCGATGACCCCGGCATTGAATATGCGCCGCAGATGTACGAATCCATTCCGTACGACCCACTGCGCCAAGTGAGCACCAATACGGTAAACCCGATGGGCATCAATGAGCGCACTCCTGTAGTGGGCACGGTGCCCCGGGGTAAACTCAACTACTACTCGCACATTCCCAAGGATAGCGTAGTATTTGCCGAGCGCCGCCTGCGCAACCCGTACTCCTATACTAAAGCCAACCTCGAAGAAGGCAAGGTGCTTTACACCCGCATTTGCTCGCACTGCCATGGTGAGGCCGGCGCTGGCGACGGGCCGGTTGGTGCCAAATTCAAAGGGGTGCCGAACTACTCGGCCGGTTCTTACAAGACGATGAATGATGCCCATATCTACCACGTGATTCAGTGGGGTAAGGGCCGCATGATGCCGCACGGCTCTATCGTAAACCCTGAGGAGCGCTGGAAAATCGCCATGTACGTCCGCGTACTGCAGCGCGGTGAAGGCCCTGATGGATTGGCCAAGCTGGTAAACGTCAGCAACGACTCGACCCAGATGACGGACCGCGCTACGCAAAAGCCTACGCTCGAGGCGCAGGCTGATAAAGCTTCAACTACTCCCGGTCAAGGTGACCAGGCACGAAACGGAACGGCGAACTAACTATGGCAACTCTGACGCATCAAGAAAGCGCCACGGCTGAATACCTGGAGCTTTCGCCGAAAACCCGCCGGACATTCATCAGCATTATCGTTGCTGGTGTAGTAGTGCTGGCAATCGGCCTCATTCTGGCCATCATGAATGTTGGGGGCCACGAGGCGGCCGCCGCTCACGGTGCTGGACACGCAGCCGGTGCCGCTGAGCATCACGAAGGTAGCCCCCTGTGGCTGAAACGCCTTTTCGTGAGCTTGTGGCACAACAACGTCTTCTTCGTGGGCGTGTCGGCTATCGGTACCTTCTTCGTAGCGCTGCAATACGTAGCCTATGCCGGCTGGTCGGTAGTTATCAAGCGCATTAATGAAGCAATGAGCGTATGGCTGCTCCCCGGCCTCGCCATCTTCCTGGTAGTATTCTTCCTGGGCCGCCACGATCTGTTTCACTGGACGCACGACGGTATCATGACGAAGGGCAGCGAGAACTACGATGCCATTATTGCTGGCAAGAGTGGTTTTCTGAACCTGCCTTTCTACCTGATTCGCATGGTTGTTTACTTGGGCATTTGGTGGTTCTTCACCGAGCGTCTGCGCAAGATTTCGCTGGAAGAGGACTTGAACGGTGGCACGGAGTATTTCCATAAGAGTATCAACGTAGCCGCTCTATTCCTAGTGCTCTACGCTGTAACCTCGTCGATGTCGGCTTGGGACTGGGTAATGTCGGTTGACGTGCACTGGTTCTCTACCATGTTCGGCTGGTACGTATTCGCCTCGTGGTGGGTATCGGGCATCGCTTTGACGACGCTGACCGCTATTTACCTCAAGCAGGCCGGCTACCTTAAGTATGTAAACGCCAACCACCTGCACGATTTGGGTAAGTTCATGTTTGGCTTTAGCATCTTCTGGACCTATGTGTGGTTCTCGCAGTTCATGCTGATTTGGTACGCCAACCTTCCTGAAGAAGCCGTTTACTACAACCAGCGCCTAGGTGGCTTCAATGGTGCCTATACTTGGATGTTCTACTTCAACCTGGTTATCAACTTCGCTTTCCCTTTCCTGGTGCTCATGCGCCGCGATGCCAAGCGTCAGATGATCATGCTGAAAATCGTGAGCATTGCCATCCTGATCGGCCACTGGTCGGATTTCTATTTAATGCTCATGCCCGCAACTATGAAGGGCGACAATGGGTTTGTAATAGAGATTGGCGTCGCCTTGATCTTCCTGGGTAGCTACCTGATTCTGTTTACCAAGCGCTTGGCGCAAGCTTCGCTGGTACCGGTCAACCACCCGTTCTTGGACGAAAGCGTGCACCACACGACTTAATTAGACATGAGTATTGAGAAGTGAGAAGTTAGACTTGATTGTGTAACGAAATCTCACTTCTAACCTCTCAACTCTCACCTCTTCACTCAACTAATGATTGCTCTTGGTATTCTTCTGGTACTCGTGCTGCTGCTGGTCGTGTTCGGCCTGCTGTTTCGCATCCAGATCCTGACTTCCATTTTCTCGGGCAGCTCCACGCGCGAGATTGGCACGAGTAACCGCGTTAACGCCATCCTGATGATTGCCTTTATGGTAATCGGTGGGGCTGCGTTTGCTTACTCCTTCATGGATAATTACGGCAAAATGAACCCTCCGATTGCGTCGGTTCATGGCCATGAGATGGAGCGCCTATTCTGGACGACGATGATCATCATCGGTATCGTATTCGTCCTGACCCATATTGCGCTGTTTGTGTATTCCTACAAATACCAATATAAGGAGGGTCGCCGCGCTTACTTCTTTCCCCACAACAACAAGATCGAAATCATCTGGACGGTAATTCCGGCCATCGTGATGGCTGGTTTGGTATTCGCCGGCTGGAAAGAGTGGACCAAAATCACCGGTCCGGCTCCCAAGGACTCGGTAGTGCTGGAAGTAATGGGCAAGCAGTTCAACTGGCTTGTACGTTACCCCGGCCGCGACCAGAAGCTGGGTGTAGTCAACTACCGTCTGATCGATGCTACCAACGAGTTCGGCTTCGACCTTAGCGACAAAAGCGGCTTGGACGACTTTGTTGCCGGTGAGATTCACGTGCCTAAGGGCCACCCTGTACTGCTGAAGATTCGCTCGCGCGACGTACTGCACGCAGTATATATGCCGCATTTCCGCGTGCAGATGTATGCCGTGCCTGGCATGCCGACCAAGTTCTGGTTTACCCCAACCAAAACGACCGACGAGATGCGCGCCCAGCTGGGCAACCCTAAGTTCAACTACGAGCTAGCCTGCAACCAGATCTGCGGCCGGGGGCACTTCGCTATGAAGCTGAACATCATCGTGGACGAGCCGGACGATTATGTAGCCTGGTTCTCGCAGCAAAAGTCTTTCTCAGAACAGAACCCCGATGTTCTGGCCAGCTTCAAGCAGAAATCGGATAAATTGGGAGAAACTGAAAACGCTCCGGCCGCTGCCGCTGTTGTTACTTCGGCTGCCAAGGCCTCGCTCTAACTCTTATTTAACGCACGCTCTCTTTTATGGCTGCTAACCTTCCTACCCAGTCTCAAGTGCAAGGTGGCATCGGGGTAACCGAGCCGCACACCGAGCACGATGAGCACCTGCACCACGACGAGCACCATGACCAGCACTGGCTGTTCAAGTACGTCTTCAGCCAGGACCACAAAGTAATTGCTAAGCAATTCCTGATTACCGGTATTTTCTGGGCAATCATCGGTGGTACGCTCTCCAGCTTGTTCCGTCTCCAATTGGGCTGGCCTGAGTCTACCTTCGAGTGGCTCTCGCCTTTTCTCGGTAAGTGGATCGAAGCCGGCAAGCTGAACCCCGAGTTCTACCTCGCTCTGGTAACGATGCATGGTACCATCATGGTATTCTTTGTGTTGACGGCCGGTTTGTCGGGTACGTTCTCCAACTTCCTGATTCCGCTGCAGGTAGGTGCCCGTGACATGGCTTCGGGCTTCATGAACATGCTCTCGTACTGGTTTTTCTTCCTGTCGAGCATCATCATGTTTACCTCTCTGTTTATCGAAACAGGCCCCGCTTCGGCTGGCTGGACAATCTACCCGCCACTGAGCGCCCTGCCGCAGGCTATTCCTGGCTCGGGCATGGGTATGACGCTCTGGCTGGTGGCAATGGCGCTGTTCATCGTGTCGCAGCTGCTGGGTGGTGTCAACTACATTACGACGGTAATTAACCTGCGTACCCGCGGCATGTCGATGTCGAAGCTGCCCCTGACCATCTGGGCTTTCTTCCTGACGGCTATTCTGGGTCTGTTGTCGTTCCCGGTTCTGTTTTCGGCCGCGCTGCTGCTGATCTTCGACCGTTCGTTCGGTACGTCGTTCTTCTTGTCAGACATCTACATTGCCGGACAGGCGCTGAACCACCAGGGTGGTAGCCCGATTCTGTTCCAGCACTTGTTCTGGTTCCTGGGTCACCCTGAGGTATATATCGTTATCATGCCGGCCATGGGTATGGTATCGGAAATTCTGGCCACCAACGCTCGTAAGCCAATTTTCGGCTACCGCGCTATGATTGGCTCGTTGCTCGGTATTTCGCTTCTATCATTCGTTGTGTGGGCTCACCACATGTTCGTAACCGGGATGAATCCGTTCCTGGGTTCGGTCTTCATGTTCCTGACGCTGATCATAGCCGTACCGTCAGCTGTGAAAACCTTCAACTGGCTGGCTACGCTGTGGCGCGGTAACATCCGCTTCACTACGGCTATGCTGTTCTCGATTGGCTTCGTGTCGCTGTTCATCTCGGGTGGTCTGACGGGTATTATCCTCGGTAACGCCGCCATCGACATTCAGATGCACAACACTTACTTCGTGGTAGCTCACTTCCACTTGGTAATGGGTAGCTCGGCCTTCTTCGGTCTGTTTGCTGGTGTGTACCACTGGTTCCCTAAGATGTTCGGCCGGATGCTTGACGAGAAGCTGGGTTATATTCACTTCTGGCTGACTTTCATCGGCGTATACTTGGTGTTCATGCCAATGCACTACGTAGGTATTGCCGGTTTCCCCCGCCGCTACTACGCTTGGACTGGCTTCGACTCGTTCAGCCAATTCGCTGACCTGAACAAGTTCATTTCGGCAGCCGCTATTCTAGCCTTCTTTGGTCAGTTCATCTTCGTCTTCAACTTCTTCTACAGCATCTTCCGTGGGCGTCGGGCTACCGAGAACCCCTGGAACTCGACGACGCTGGAGTGGACGACGCCGGTGGTTCCTGGTCACGGCAACTGGCCCGGAGAAATTCCCGCCGTGTATCGTTGGCCTTATGACTACAGCAAGCCCGGTGCTGCTGAAGACTTCATCCCGCAGAACGTACCATACTCGCAGACGCAGTCTTCAAACCTGCCCTACGAGCGGGACATGGAAGAATAGCCTTTCGAATGCCATTTGAAACGGGCCGCTGTATCCACGGCGGCCCGTTTTCTTTTCCCGAGAAACGGGGAAATCCGGTACCGGCACCATCGGTTGGATTTCCCCGTTTTGCTGTCCGCCAAACTCGTCTTTCAATTGTTTATAGGATAGCAAAAGCACCCGTAATAAGTATGATGATACCTGCATTTGTGCGCCGCTTTCGATTCATCGGAATCTTGACGGTGGTGGCCGTGTACCTACTGATACTGGTAGGTGGAATAGTACGTAGCACTGGCTCGGGCATGGGCTGCCCCGACTGGCCAAAATGCTTCGGCAGCTGGATTCCGCCTACGGAAGCCAGCCAGTTGCCTGCTGACTACAAAGAAATTTATACGGCGCAGCGGGTAGCCAAAAACCAGAAGCTGGCCAAAACACTGCAGCGGTTAGGCTTCAAGCAGGTTGCCAGTGAGATTTTTGCCCATCCAACCCAGTACATCGAAACGGACTTTAATGTCACCAAAACCTGGATTGAGTATGTCAACCGCCTATTAGGAGCGCTTATTGGCATCTTTGTATTCCTGACGGTAATATTTGCCTTGCCTTACTGGCGGCGCGACCGGGTGGTGTTCTGGCTGGCGTTCTGGTCGTTTCTGCTTACCGGTGTGCAAGGCTACTTAGGCTCGTTGGTGGTTTCTACCAATCTGCTGCCCATCATGGTCACGATTCACATGGGCTTGGCTCTGGTAATCGTAGCCATGCTGATTTATGCGGTAATCCGCTCCCAGCGGGAGGAGGCAACCCCCGAGCCCGTATCGGCCACTTCCAACCTAGCTTTGTGGCTGTGGCTGATTACAGTGCTAACATTCGTACAGATTGTACTGGGCACTCAGGTACGGGAAGAGGTAGATATGGTGGCTTTTGCGGCCAACTACCTAGACCGGGCAGGGTGGGTAGAGCAACTCGGCAACATATTCCGGTTTCACCGCACTTTTTCCGCGCTGCTGCTACTGCTCAATGCCTACGTGGCGTATCGGCTGTACGTGCTGCCCTCCGGCCGGCTGCGGCAAATGGCCGTGGTAAATATGGTCCTGATCGGATTGGAAATCGTGGCGGGGGTAACGTTAGCCTATTTTGCGCTGCCGGCCGCCGTACAGCCGATTCATCTGACGCTGGCCACGGTGTTGTTCGGAACCCAGTTCCTGACCATCGTTTTGTATAGTCGGGCAACGAAATTCGAGCGGCAGGCCGCTTATCCGGGCGTTGTTGCGTAACTTTGCGGCCCCGTTTGAGGCTGATCTGGCGGGAGTTTTGATTGCGTAGAATGACGAAAGCCAAAGCCTATTTCCAGTTAATCAAATTCCGACTGGCATTCACGGTGGCCTTTTCCAGTGCCATTGGCTATCTGCTGGGCGCGCAGGAATTCAACTGGGGCGGGGCGGTGCTGGTGCTGCTGGGCGGGCTGGCCGTCACTGGCTCGGCCAATACCATCAACCAGATCCACGAAATAGACCTGGACAAGCTCATGAAGCGCACGGCTAAGCGGCCCCTGCCAATGGGCGTGCTGAGTGCCGCCGAAGCCTGGGGGTTTGCTATTGTTATGGGCGTGGCCGGGCTCTTTATTCTCGGGTACTTTTTCAATACGCTGGCCGCGGCTTTGTCGCTGTTGTCGCTGATTCTGTACGGCTTCGTTTATACCCCGCTCAAGACGATTTCCCCCATTTGTGTGGCCGTAGGCGCCATTCCGGGCGGTATGCCGCCGCTGCTGGGCTGGGTGGCTGCCACGGGTTTTTTGGGCACTGAGGCCTGGGTGTTGTTTGGTATTCAATTCATGTGGCAGTTTCCGCACTTTTGGGCCATTGCCTGGGTTTTAGATGATGACTACAAGAAGGCCGGCTTTAAGATGCTGCCCACGCCCGGTGGCAAAGATCTGCGGACGGCTTTCCAGATCATGACCTACACGCTGCTCCTGATTCCGCTGAGCTTGCTGCCCCTACAGCTGGGCATGGCGGGTAAAACCTCGGCCCTGATTGCTGTGGTATGCGGTGTGCTGTTCTTAATGCAGACCTTTTACCTGATGCGGACCTGCTCGAAAAAAGCGGCCATGCGCATTATGTTCGGGTCGTTTCTCTACCTGCCAATCGTGCAGATTGCGCTGGTTTTCGACAAAATTTAACGTTTCAGGATGGCAACTTCCGAAATATTGCAAGACAAAGAAGCCGGTACGGGCACGCACCCCAAGCGGCTGCTACTGTTGCTGATGATGATCAGCATTACCATGATTTTCGCCGCCTACACCAGTGCCTACATTGTGCGGCGCGAGGAAGGAAACTGGCTGGAATTCGACCTGCCACCCGGCCTGCTCTACACCACCGTTGTTATTCTGTTCAGCAGCGCCACAGTGCAGTGGGCTTGGTTTGCAGCCCGTAAAGATGAAGTACGCCAAGTGCAAATCGGTCTGGCCCTGACATTTATCCTGGGTCTGGTATTCCTGATCGGCCAGTGGAACGTGTGGGTTGACTTGGTGGCTCACAAAATCCACTTTGGGGGCGTTGACGCCAACCCATCGGGCTCTTTCCTGTATGTGCTGACCGGCGTGCACGGTTTTCACCTGATTACGGGCCTTATTTTTCTGCTTATCGTATTGCGTAAAAGCCTGAACTATCAGGTGCATTCCCGCCAGATGCTCTCCATTGGCAATGTCACAATCTACTGGCACTTCCTGGGCGCGCTTTGGTTGTACCTGTATTTGTTCCTACTTTTGAACCACTGATTTCGTTTTCACTTCGCTCGTTATGTCCACCACCTCCACGACGCAGACGCTTCCCCACAACGCCTCCATCGAACGGCCCCGCTCCGGGACCTGGGATGGCGGCAACGAACCTTTCAAGGCTAGCTATGGCAAGCTGATGATGTGGTTCTTCCTGCTGTCGGATGCCTTCACGTTTGCCGCCTTCCTGACAACCTACGGGTTGATGCGCCACCGCCACCTCGCCTTCACCGGCGACCATGCCAAGTTTGAGTTCTCCACGGCATACTGGCCCATTCCGGACAAGGTATTTAACTCCTTCCCCGGCCTGCACGGCATGGATTTGCCGCTGGCTTTCGTGGCGTTGATGACGATGATTCTGATCTTCAGCTCCGTAACGATGGTACTGGCCGTAGAAGCCGGCCACCGCATGGACAAGGCCGACGTGCAGAAATGGCTGTTGTGGACGCTGCTCTTCGGTGCTACATTCGTAAGCTGCCAGGCTTGGGAGTGGAGCCACTTTATCCACGGCACCGAGGAAGGCACCAAGATGCTGGACGGCACTATTTTCCACGGCGCCAACCTGCAGATGAACCAGTACGGCCCCGTGCTGTTTGCCGACCTGTTCTTCTTCATCACCGGTTTCCACGGCACCCACGTATTCAGCGGCTTGGTATTGCTCACCTACTGCTTCATTGCTACCACCAACGGTACGTTCGAGAAGCGCGGCCACTACGAGATGGTAGAAAAAGTAGGTCTGTACTGGCACTTTGTAGACCTGGTGTGGGTATTCGTATTTACCTTCTTCTACCTCGTATAAGTACGAGTCAGAAGTCTCTCGTTTCCGACCTAGTCGTTCCTCTTTGTTTTTAACCTACTACCTATATGGCTCATCACGCAACTGACCATAACCAGCCAATCGGTGAGATTCCAAAGCCCGTCACGGGCTGGATCTGGAAGACGTTCTTTGTTCTGGTTGGTGTTACGGCGCTGGAATTCGCGGTGACGTTCATCATGGACCCTAGCACGTTCCGCAATTCCATCTTGATCATCCTCACCATTTTCAAAGCCTTCTTCATTGTGGCTGAGTTCATGCACTTGAAGCATGAAACCAAAGGCCTGATCTGGTCGATTCTGGTACCTATGGCCCTGCTGATCTGGCTGATGGTGGCCCTGATTACCGAGGGTTCGGCCATTGGCGAGGCCATTTACAGCGCCTTTAGTTAAACTAATGCGGCCCAAGCAAACCCTGATTCTGGGCCTCATTCTGCTGTTGCCGGTACTGGCGTTTTTGTTTCTCAAAACTTTCGGTACCAATCGTTTCGCGCTGCCAACGTACCTGCCCGACCGTGTCGATTCGACGCAGGTTGGCGGGAAGTGGCAGCGCGATACTGTTTTTCATACCCTAGCTGATTTTCGGCTGCCGTCCCAATCGGGGCGTGTGGTGAGCCAGCAGGATCTGAATGGCGGGCTCTATGTGGCTAGCTTCTTTTTTGCCACCTGTCCCGGTGCCTGCCCGCGCATGAACAGCCAACTGATGCGGGTGCAGGAGAAATACCGCAAGGAACCCCGGGTGAAGCTCGTATCCTTCACCGTCGACCCCGAGCACGACTCGGTGGCCGTGCTGGCTCGCTACGCCGAGCAGTACGGCGCTATTGCCGGCAAGTGGTTCTTCCTGACTGGCAACAAAGCGGAATTATACCGGTTAGCAACGGAGGAGTTTCGACTGCCGGCTCCCTCGGGCGCGGCACCGGGTATCGTGCACAGCCAAAACCTGTTTCTGGTCGACCGGGACAAGCGGGTGCGGGGTATTTACGATGGCACGAAGGCGAAGGAAGTAGAGCGCCTCATCACCGAAATCAGCGTTTTGCTGTACAACTATGACCACGACAAGTCCGGCCAATAATCCTGCTGGCAGCAATGCCCGGATTAAGACCATCATGCTCATCCTGGCGGCCGTGGTGCCGCTGCTGGTGGCAGTTTTGCACTATTTTCCCGAGTCCTTCCGGATTCCTGGGGCTCAGGTGAAGTTTCTGCCTGCTCTGAATGCCGTACTGAATTCTTTGACGGCGGTTTGCCTGCTGCTGGGCTTCTATTTCATCCGGCAGAAGCAGGTGCTGAAGCACCGGGCCATGATGGGCACGGCCTTTCTGTTGGGTTCCCTGTTTCTGGTATCCTACGTGGTATATCATTCACAGGTAGCCTCTACCAAGTTTGGCGGGGAAGGATTGATTCGGAGCGTATATTACTTCGTTCTGCTCACCCACATTCTGCTGGCGGCCGTGACGGTGGGGTTAGTGCTGTTCACGCTGTACTTTGCCCTCACCGAACAGTTTGCCAAGCATCGGCGGATTGCCCGTTGGACCTTCCCGATCTGGCTCTATGTTTCCGTAACGGGCGTTGTCGTGTACTTCATGATTTCGCCGTACTATACGTAGCCTGTAAGAACCTTTCCGCTCGTAGCTGGTTGATAAAGAGATGAAAAAGACTGTAGGAACCGGATTATTTGCCTTGCTCGTAGCCGTGCTGCTGAGCCTAGCCCCGCTGGCCGCCCAAGCCCAGTGCACTATGTGTAAAACGCAGGTGGAGTCGGCCCGCACCGAGAAGGACTCATATGATACCTCGGGTCTGAACAAGGGTATCGTGTATCTGATGACCATTCCGTATTTACTGATCGGCACGGTGGGCTACCTGTGGTACCGCAACAGCCACAAGAAGAAATAGTGGCCGAGCCTTCTTCCACGGTACTGGCCCTGCTGCAATTGAAGTGCCCGCGGTGCCACCGCGGGCCTTTGTTTAAGTACTCAGCGCTGAGTCTGACCAAGTTCGACGACATGCATGAGGCCTGCCCCGAATGCGGGCAGCACTACGAGCCGGAAGTGGGCTTTTACTGGGGCGCCATGTACGTGAGCTACGGCTTCTCGGTGGGTATCGTGGTGTTGGTGGGCGTGCTGCTTTATTATCTGGCCCACGACCCGCCGGTGTGGGTGTACGTGAGCACCGTGGCCGTGACGGTACTGCTGCTCACCCCACTGCTGTTTCGCTATGCCCGGGCCGTAATGCTCTACTTCTTCGGCGGTATCGACTTCCAAGCCACCCGCTGAAAAGTCGCTTCAGCTGCTACCGTCGTAACGGGCTAAGAATAGGAAATGCCGCCGTTTGGCGGCATTTTTGTTTGGGCTACCTCTTGTTTTTATCTGTTGCGCCCACCCATTCCAGCTCCCTCCACTATTGAAGTCGTCCCGCTTTTCTCCTTTCGTATTGCTGCTGGCGGCCTCCATCTGTTTTGTGGGCGCCTACCTCAGCAACCGTTTCGGAACCCGGGCCTCCGGTGTGCTGGTGCATACCGATGTGGTGCGCCTGCAGAACCTGATAGAAGGAGCGGAGCGCGTGGCCGAGCGGGACGGGGCTGAAGTAGCCCGACAGCTGCAAAGCGGGGAGCTCAACTTCAGCTCTCTGGTGGGCCACAGCACGTATCCGTGCTTTGTGTTTCGCGGCGAAAAGCTGCTCTACTGGTCGGATCATACCACCCGGCCCGAGCCCGAAAACGCCGGGCAGAATTTCCGGGAAAAGCTCGTGGAAATGCGCTTTGGCCACTATCTGGCTCTGCGCCGCCCGGCCGGCCCCTACGTGGTGCTGACCTACGTGCCGCTGGAAAAACGCTACGGTATCAGCAACCGCTACCTGCGGGAAGGCTCCGAAAAGGCGCTCTTCAAGGGCCTGAATGTGCGCATCATGCCCAATATGCCCGGCTCCCGGCTGCCGTGGCTGCGCTCAGCCGAGGGCAAGTACCTGTTTTCGGTGGAGAGCCTGCAACCCAATCCGGTTACAGGCAAATACCTGCTGCTGGCGCTGCTGGCCCTGGGCACGGGCCTCTACGTAGCGGGCTGGCTGCTGCTGGCCAGGCGGCTGCTAGCCCAGGGGTGCATTGTAGAGGGCGCGGCCAGCATTGTGTTGCCCCTGATGGCCTACCGAGCGGCGCTGCTGTATCTGGGTCTGCCCTTTTCAGTAGTCGAGCTGCCTTTGTTTGACCCGCGCGTGTATGCCGCCTCCTGGCTTTCCCCGTCTCTGGGCGACCTGCTCATCAATGCGCTCCTGCTGATGCTGACGGCCTATTACGCGCTGCTGCTGTTTCGGCGCTACGGGGTGGTGCGGCAGGTGCGGCACGTGGAGAGTTTAGCGGGCCGTACGGCGGTGGGCACCTTGGTGGTGTTTGCCTTCTTGGGAATGCTGGAAATGCTGTTCCAATTTTATTCCAACAGCTTCAACAACTCCCAGCTGGTGCTGGATATCACCCAGAACATCCAGGTTTCGGGGTTTAAATTACTGCTCGGCCTGGCCATTGTGCTGCACACCGGTGGGTATCTGGTAGGGTTTTACATTCTTTCCCAGCTTTTCATTGCCATTGGCCGGCCCGTTACCAAGCGGCTGGGTGCCGGGCTGCTAGCCGTTTCAACGCTTATTTTTCTGCCGGCCGGCATTGTGCTGGGCGAGGCGCATATTGTGCTGCTGGGCCTCACGCTGCTCTTTTTCGTGGTGGTGCGCATTACCGGGCTCAAGCAGATTGCGTCTATCATGCCCTATCAGATTTACCTGTTTATCTTTCTGATGCTGGGTATCAGCTCGGCGGTGGGCGCGCTGGCCCTCTATGAGCATTTCGACCGGCAGCTGGTGCTTACCAAGCAGAAAATAGCGGGCAATCTGCTCGTCGACAACGACCTGCAGGGCGAGTACCTGCTGGCGGAGCGCACCCGCGAAATGGCCGCCGACCCGGGTATCCGGACTATGCTGGCCAGCCCGTTTGCCAACCAGGACGTGGTGCGGCAAAAAATCGTGAAGTACTACCTGCGCGGCTACTTCGATAAGTATGAGGTAAGCGTAACCTTATTTGACCCCGCCGGCAAGCCTATTCAGGAAGCCCGCACTAGGCCAAACCTGGCGCCTACGCGCCGGCAGCTGCTACGCGCGGCCCTGCCCACCGACCAGCCTAACATCTACCTGATTCGCAACCCCAGCTCGTTTAGCACACGGCGCTACGTGGCTTTCGTGGGCGTACCCGGTACGCGGGCAGCAGTTGGCGGTGCGGGCCGGGCGGGCGTAAGTACAGTGCTGCTCGAGCTGTCATTGAAAAAGCTCACTACCAACAGCGTGGTACCTGAGCTACTCGTCGACCAGAAATTCTTTCAGCCCAGTCTGGGGCCCGAGCTAAGCTACGCCGGCTTCGAGCAGGGGCGGCTGGTGTACAACGAGGGCGACTTCGACTACGTGAATCAGCTGACAGCTCAGCAGCTGCGCGACCCGCGCCTCTACAGCATCGGCTTGTCGGTAAACAACTTCCACCACCTGGCCGTGCGCGGCCCCCAGAACCGCACGGCGGTAGTCACAACGGCCACGTACTCGTTTACCAACTGGCTGGCCAACTTTTCCTTCCTGTTTCTGCTGCATACTTTCTTCTGGCTGCTGGCCATTGGGGTGTATATGCTGGCCCGGGGCCGGTATTTCGAGGCGTTTCGCACCAACTTCAGCACCAAGATTCAGCTGTTTCTCAATTTCGGCATTCTGGTGCCACTCATCGTGGTCAGCATTGCCACGGCCAGCCAAGTAACCAACTCCTACAAGCGCGACCTGCTGCGCACGTATGAGCGGCGCGGCAAGGCAGTGCAGGAAAACCTGCTGAAAAACCAGGCCGTGCTGGCCGACTCTGCCAGCCGCACCGCCCTCGTGGACTTGGCCGAAAACGTGTCGGGCCTCACCGAAACCGACCTGAACCTCTACAATGCCCAGGGCGAGCTGCTGGTGAGCAGTCAGCCGCTCATTTTTGAGTCGGGCCTGCTGAGCCCGTTGATGAACCCGGCCGCCGCCGCCGCCCTGGCCGAGCAAGCCCAGCCCCGCGTACTGCTCACCGAGCGAGCCGGCTCCCTGTCGTTCAACTCGCTGTATCTGCCGCTACGGGCCGTAATGGGGCCCGAGCGGGCCAACGTGGTGGTGGGCTATGTAGGCATTCCGTTCTTCGACTCGGAGAAGGAGCTGGACAACAAGCTGATTGAGCTCATTTCGACCATTCTGAACATCTTCACCGTGATGTTCATCCTGTTTCTGGTACTCACCTTCATTGCCTCGCGCCTGCTCACCTCGCCGTTGAAAGTGCTGACCGAGAAGCTTAAACACACCACGCTCACGGGTCAGAACGAAATGCTGGCCTACGAGTCGTCGGATGAAATCGGGCTGCTGGTGCGCGAGTACAACGCCATGCTGCTGAAGCTGGAGGAAAGCAAGCAGGAGCTGGCCACCCAGGAAAAAGAGGCCGCCTGGCGCGAAATGGCCCGGCAAGTAGCCCACGAAATCAAGAACCCGCTGACGCCGATGAAGCTCAGTCTGCAGTTCTTGCAGAAGGCTATTGCCGAAAACCGGCCCAACGTGGAGGAGCTGATTGGCCGAATTTCCCAGACGCTGATTACCCAGGTAGATGTGCTGAGCGACATTGCCACCTCATTTAGCAACTTCACCAATCTACCCGCCATGCGGCCCGAGCGCCTCGATGTGGCCTCTATTCTGCGCCGCTGCGTAGGGCTGCACCAGGGTGGGGCGCGGGGCGGCAAAATTGAGTTGGAATTGCCCGCCGAGGCGGAAGCTGGCGAGTATGTGGTATTTGCCGACGAAAACCTACTGGTACGTACTTTCAACAACCTGCTCATCAACGCGCTGCAGGCGGTGCCGGAAAGTCGCCGCCCGCTGATTACCGCTTCCCTGCAGCTCGTGCCCGATTCGGATCGGGTGCGGGTCTGCATTCAGGATAACGGGGCCGGAATTGCGGAGAACGTGCGCGACAAGGTGTTTGTGCCGAACTTTACGACCAAAGAATCCGGCTCGGGCATCGGCTTGGCAGTAGCCCGGCGTGGCATCGAAAGCGCGGGGGGGCGCATCTGGTTTGAGACGGAAGAAGGCGTAGGTACCCTGTTTTGTATTGAGCTGCCGCTGGCTCCGGCGTAGCGGGTTAGATTCTGAAAAGACATGAAGCAGCCAATTCTGATTCTGGGGAGCGCCCGGGGCGAGAGCACAACCCGCGGGTTTGCGCAGCAGCTCCTGGGGGCAACGCCACACACGGTTATCGATTTGCGGGAGTATGCCGTTGCGCCCTACAGTTACCAAAGCAACTACCCGGCGCAAGACGAGTTTCTGGCCCTAATCGAGCGGGTACTCGAGCATGACCCAGTGATTTTTGCCACGCCCGTGTACTGGTACTCGATGAGCGGGTCGATGAAAACCTTCTTCGACCGGATTACCGATCTAACTAGAATGCGCAAAGACCTGGGCCGCCGCCTGGCCGGCAAGTCGGTGCTGCTGGTGGCTACGGGCTCCGACGCCGAGCTGCCGCCGGGCTTTGCTGTGCCCTTCGAGCTGACGGCCGCTTACCTGAACATGCCGTTCGGCGGCGCGTTTTACTACTCCGACAAAACGCCGCTGCCGGAAAGCGTGGCAACTCAACGGCCCCGCTTCGTAGCCGCGCTGACAAAACCCAACCCGAATAATTCCTGAGCCGGGGCCAGTTCATTGGCACGAAACGCCCGGCTTCGCGCGTTGTTGAGCCGCCCCGTTACCTTCTGCCCCCAATCCGCTTTCAGCACCGAATGATCAGCAGCAATACGCTTCGAATCCTGCGCATTTGCCTGCTGCTGCTCGGAGGAGTGCTGGGAACCATAGCGGCGCAGGCCCAGCAGCAACAGAATGTGCCTTCGTCGCGCCGGTGCCGGTGGCTGCGCCTGCCGCCCAACCGCGCCGACACGACCAGCTTTGCCCTCACTGATTCGCTGACCATCGTGCCTTCCTCGGTGAGTGTGCAGGGTCGCTCGGTGGCCTACGATTTTCGCACTGGCCGCTACCGGCTAACCCAAGCTGCTGCCGCTGACTCGTCCGCCCCCGCCGGGCCCGACTCGGTGCTGGTGTGCTACCGGGTACTGCCGCTGCAGCTCGCCGCGCCCCGGTTTCGGCGGCCCCGCGGGCTCATGGACAGCGTGAGCTTCGGCCGTAAGCCGTTTGGCTACGACGATTTCGCGGTGAAGGAGCAGATTCTCAACACGCCCGGCATCAACAAAACCGGCAATTTGTCGCGGGGCGTGTCGTTTGGCAACACCCAGAACGTGTTTGTCAACTCCTCGCTCAACCTGCAGCTCGACGGCAAGCTCACCGACGACATAACCCTGACGGCTGCCATCAGTGACCAGAGCGTGCCGTTTCAGCCCGAGGGCAACACCCAGCAGCTCCAGGAATTCGACCGGCTCTATATTACGCTCACCCACCCACGCTGGAATCTGACGGCCGGCGACGTGGTACTGCGTAACAAGCCCGACTACTTTCTGCGCTTCTACAAAAATGTGCAGGGCGCCGCCATTGAGGGCAATGTAAGCGTGAAGCCCGGTTACCGCAGCACCACTACCGTGGCGGCGGGCGTGGCCAAGGGCAAGTTTGCCTCCATTGACATTGCGCCCATCGAAAACGTGCAGGGGCCCTACCGCCTGCGCGGACCCAACGGCGAGCAGTTTATCATCGTGCTGGCCAACTCCGAGCGGGTGTACCTCGATGGCCGCCTGATGACGCGCGGCTTCGATTTCGACTATGTTATCGACTACAACCAGGCCGAAGTCACGTTTTCGCCCCAGCACCTGATTACCCGCAACTCGCGCATCAAGATTGATTTCGAGTATTCCGACTTCAACTACGCCCGCTCGCTCTACCACCTGAGCCACTACCAAGAAATAGGCAAGCTGAGCGTGCACGCCAACTACTACCGCGAAGCCGACAACCCCGACAACTCACCCAACCTGACTCTGGACGACTCGACGCGGGCCCAGCTGCAGCGCGTGAACGAAAACGTGAGCCAGGTGAGCGTGCCCGGGGCCACGGCCGACTCCTACGACCGGCGGAAGCTGCAGTACAACCAGGCCATTATCCTGGACCCGACCACGCAGCTGCCGGTGGAAACCTACACCTACCCGCCCGATTCGACCAAGCAGGTATACACGGTGCGCTTCACAGATAAGGGGCCGGGTGGCGGCAGCTACAACCTGAGCACGCGCTACACCAATGCCAATGGCCGCGTGTACGAGTACGTAGGGCCGGGTCGGGGCCGTTACCTCGACGAGCGGCTGCTGCCTACACCCTTGCAGAAGCAGATGGTGACGATGGGCGCCACCTACCGGCTCGACTCCACCACCACGGTTTTTGCCGACGTGGCTTCTACCAATCTGGACCTAAACCGGTTTTCGCCCGCCACCGACCAGGGCCAGGCCATGCGCGTGGGCTACGCCGTGCTGGACCGCACCCTGAGCTTGCCGGTGCTGAAGTCCTACAAGTTTCGCAGCGCCCTGGATTACGAGTATACCAGTCACCGGTTTGCGCCCATCGACCGGTACCGCGACATTGAGTTTGACCGCAACTGGAGCACTGCCAGCACCGTGCAGGGCAACGCCACGCGCCGCGCCGCCCGGGAAGACAACGTGCTCAACTTCTCGGTAGGGGCGGTGAAGGATGCCAACAACCTGATCAACTACCGCGTGACGCGCCGCTACCGGGCCGGCGAGGTGAATGGCCTGCAGAACTGGCTGGATGTGGCCCAGAAGCTGGGCGATGTGGAAGTGCGGGCCGGGCTGTTTTTGCTCAGCACCGACGCCGGGCGGTTCCGCTCGCAGTGGGCCCGGGGCGAGGCTACGGCCCGCTACAACCACGGCGCGGTGGTACCCGGCTACGCCTACCGCTTCGACAAAAACCGCGTGGCCCTGCCCGATGGCGACTCGCTGAGCTCGGCCAACTACTTCGACGAGCACAATGTGTTTCTGCAAAGCCGGGACAGCGCCAAAACCCGCTACCGCCTCGATTACACCTACCGCCGCGACCAGACGCCGTTGCTCAACGAGCTGCGCACCCGCGGCCAGGCCCAGACCTGGCAGGGCACCTTCAGCAGCCGCCTCGGCAAAAACCAGGATTTGAACCTGCTGGCTACCTACCGCGACCTGAGTGCCCGCGACAGTGCCCGCCAAAGCACCGTGCTGGGCAAAATCGACTGGAACGCCTCGTTTCTGCAGAACGTGCTGCGCTCGGAGCTAAGCTACAGCGTGGCCACCGGTCGGGAGCTGCGCCGAGACTTTTCGTTTTTGCCGACTCAGCCGGGTCAAGGCACGCACTACTACCAGGATACCGACGGTGACGGAATTCAGGAGAAAGACGAGTTCTTTGAAGCCCAGACCCCCGACGCGCAGTACCGCACCTATATCAAGGTGTTTTTGCCCACCGACGACTACATCGTGGCCTTCACCAACCGTTTCAGCTACCGGCTCACGCTCAGCGCCCCACGCCAGTGGCGCGACCAGGCCGGCCTGCGCAGCCTACTGGCCCGGTTTTCCACCATCAGCAGCGTCACCCTCGACCGGCGCACTATCGACCGGAACTTGGTGTCGCGCCTTAACCCGTTTGCCTTCCAAACCGAGGATACGCTGCTGCTCTCGTTGAACAAGCTGCTGCGCAATACATTGTACTTCAACCGCTCCAACCCAATTTTCGGGGGCGAGTTTACCGTGCAGCAAACCCAGCAGAAAGTGCTGCTCAGCCAGGGCTTCGATGTGCGCAATCTGGCCAGTCAGTCGGTGCTGCTGCGCCGCACGCTGGCCCAGCAGTTTACCGGCCGCCTCACCACCACGCGCAGCATCCGGGAAAGTGTGTCGGACTACTCCAAGGACCGCAACTTCCGGCTCTTGGTGTACGAGGCCACGCCCGAAGTAAGCTACCAGCCCAACAGCACGCTGCGCTTCACGGGCACCTATCAGCATGTCAACAAGCGCAATACAGCCGGTCCCGATGCCGATATCAGCGGTACTTTCGACGAATTGGGCCTCGAAACCCGCATCAGTCAGGTAAACAAGCGCACCATGAGCGGCACGGCCCGCTACGTCAAAGTCGGCTTCGACGACGACCAGACATCGTTAGTGGCCCTGGAAATCCTGAATGCCCTGCGGCCCGGCAGCAACTTCACCTGGAACCTGAACGTGGAGCAGCGCCTTAGCAATGGCCTGAACGTGACCCTGGCCTACGACGGCCGCAAGCCCAACGGCCTGGCCCCGATTCACACCGGTAGAATGCAGGTTTCGGTGCTGTTTTAAGGTGTTGGTAACGTGCTTCTTCAGCTTTCATCTTGAGCTTGCGCAGGATGACAGACCAAACAGCGGCGACAAAACGCAGAACAACCAACCTCAATAACCTACAATGTCAGCAGCTTGCGCAGGTGTGTTACCACGGCCAGCTCGGCCTGGCCGGCGGGGGCTTTGGCGGCATCCAGCTGCTTGAGGGCGGCCGCCTGCCAGGCGGCCGACGGCTTCTGGCCTTTCTCCAGCATCTGCAGCCGCTCCAGGCCCAGGGCCGAAATGAGCCGCAGCTGGGTGGAAAGCGGGGCGTATTCCCACAGGCTGGAGCCTTTCAGAAACAGGGGCTGCAGGCGCTGGTCGTTGGTTTGCCAGGTGCGCAGCTGGGCGTTGAGGAAGGCCAGCAGCGACTTGGAGCTGGCGCCTTTAAACCGCTCGGCCGCCGGAGCCAGCTGCAGATACTGCACCAGGCCTTCCACAGCTACCCCAAACTGCCGCCCCGCTTCCGACTCGGCCGGGGCCGCGTCTACCAGGCGGTTCAGGGGCGTGGCCGTCGAGTAAGTGAAGCCCTGGAAGTGGCGCTTGTACTCTTTTACGGGCTCCAGCACGCCGGCCAGGGTGCGCAGGGCCGAGGCGTCGCGGCTGCCGGCCAGCTGGGCCAGCAGTCGCTCGGGAGCCTTGCGGTGTTGCAGGCCCAGCGTCTCCAGCTCACTCGAAACCAGGGCCAGGCGGCGGTACATATCGGGCACGTCGCGCACGTAAGCGGCCGACCACAGCCGCTCGGCCACGGCCGCCGCCCGGGGCCAGATGCGGCTTTCAATGATGATACTATCCGCGAATTCGGCCCACATGGTGGCCTCGCCGCCCAGCACCAGGTTTTTCTGGCTGTCGGTCAGGGGCGCGTCGGTGGGTAGCGGGTCGTTGAGGTAGTAGGTGGCGGCACTGTAGTTCAGGTCGAGGTAGTAGCCATTCGACAGGATGGCGGCGTGGCCCTGCTTGGCCGCGTCGTACAGCCCTTTACGGCCCCGCCAGCTCTGAATAACGGCATCGGCGGGCAAACCCGGACCCAGGATTTCGTCCCAGCCCACCATCTTCTTGTGGTATTTGGTTATAAACTGCAGAATGCGGCGGTTGAAATACGTCTGCAGGCCATGCTTGTCGAGTTGGCCGTTGTCTTTCAGGAAGCCGTTTTCCTTCGACCAGGCCATGATGCGCGGACTGCGCCGCCACTGCCGCCCGTCGTTTTCGTCGCCGCCGATGTGGAAGTAAGGGTCGGGAAATAGGGGCGTCATTTCAGCCAGCAGCTTGTCGATGAGCTGGTAAGTGGTTTCCTTGGTGGGGTCGAGGGCAATGTTGAGCGTGCGCCAGGTTTGGGCCGGGCCGTAGGCTGAGTCGATGGAGGCCAGCTCGGGGTAGGCCGCCATCCAGCTGGTGGTGTGGCCGGGCATATCGAACTCGGGCACCACCCGGATGCCCCGCGCCGCCGCGTAACCGATAACGTCGCGCACCTGGGCCTGGGTGTAATATTGGCCGCCTACCTGGTGCAGGCGGGGCAGCGCCTTGCTTTCTACCCGAAATGCCTGGTCGTCGGAGAGGTGCCAGTGCAGCACGTTGAGCTTCACAGCGGCCATGGCGTCGAGGTTGCGCTTCACCACCGCCACGGGCATGAAGTGCCGGGCCGCGTCGATGAGCAGCCCGCGCCAGCGGAAGCGGGGCGAGTCGGCAATATCCACCTCGGCAAACCCGTAGTCCTTTTTCTCGGTACTCAGCAGCTGGCGCAGCGTAGCCAGGCCGCGCAGCACGCCCAGGTGGGTATTGGCCGAGAGCAGCATTCCCATCGGCGTCACGCGCAGGCTGTACATCTCGTCTTCGCCCAGCAGATCGAGCTTGCCCAGGCGGCCGTAATAAATGGTCAGGTCGGCGGCCCCGGAAATAGTCAGGCTGGGGTTTGCGCCGGCGGGTACAAACTCGGTTTTGAGGCGCTTGTCGTTGGTTTGCTGGCTTAGCCAAGTGCCAAACTGCAACATGGTGGGCCGCAGGGCCGAGTCGGCTTTGGGGCCCTGCAGCTGCACGCGCCACTGGCCTTTAAGCGCAAACCGGCTTTTGCCCCACTGGGCCATGGAGGGCACCGGCAGCAGGGCGCGCGTATCCGTCACCGGGTTCTGGGCCAACAGCAGGTGGCTACCAGCGCCTAGCAGAAACAAAACCAGCAGCAAGCGCGACAAACAAGGAGGAACCGACATAGGCAAACAAAGCAGGAGGGAGGCTAAAGGTAAGCAACGACTAGGCCCGAATGCTCCGGAATCGGTCAGTATCGCTAATTTGGGGCTTTATTGGCTATTCGCGCCAGCTATTCGGCTTCGTCAGCTCTTCTTTTTTCTATGAACTCTCCTTCCCGTATTGCGTGGCTGATAAGCGTGGGACTGATGCTGTGGGTGGCTTTTTACCTGTCGCCGGCGCTGCGGGGAGGCGTCAAGATTCTAAGCTCCGACAGCGCCGGCTACTACCTGTATTTGCCGGCCACCTTCGTGCATCACGACCTGCGGGGGCTGCGGTTTCGGGATGAGATGATAGCCCAGTACCACCCCACGCCGCAGTTTGAGCACGCCACGCTCGACTCGGCCAGCCAGCATTTCGTGCTGAAATATTCCTCGGGGCTGGCCTTGCAGGAGCTGCCGTTTTTCCTGGTGGCCCACGCGCTGGCCGAGTCGCTGGGCTACCCGGCCGACGGCTATTCGCAACCTTACCAGTGGGCTATACTGCTGGCGAGCTTGCTGGTGGCGGTGCTGAGCTTGTGGCTGGTGCGCCGGGCGCTGCTGCCCCGCTTCGGCGAGTGGCCCACGGCCCTCACCCTGCTCATTCTGGTGCTGGGCACCAACTATTTGAATTACAGCGCTGCCCAGGGCGCCATGACGCACAACTGGCTCTTTGGCTGGTATGCGGTGCTGCTGCTGCTCACGCCCCGTTTTTACGCCCGTCCTACGCTGGTGCTGGCCCTCGGCATCGGGGCCACCGTGGGACTGATGACTCTGACGCGGCCCACCGAAATTCTGGCCGTGCTGCTGCCTTTGCTATGGGGCCTGAGCTTCAGTCGGGCAGCTTTGCGGGAGCGGCTGGCGTTCTGGCGTCAGCACGCCGGGCTACTGGCAGCGGCGGTGCTGGCCGGCGGAGTGGTGGTAAGCATTCAGCTCTTCTACTGGCACTACGCCATCGGCTCCTGGATTTACTATAGCTACGGCGACGAAGGCTTCAACTGGCTCAAGCCCCACCTCTGGGAAGGCATCTTCAGCTTCCGTAGCGGCTGGCTGATGTACTCGCCCATGCTGCTCACGGCCCTGGTAGGGTTTGGGCCGCTGCGCCGGCAGCAACTCGCCGCTTTCTGGCCCATGCTGGTGTATCTTCTCCTGTTTCTCTACGTCACGTTTGCCTGGGAGCAGTGGACCTACGGCGGGGCGCTGGGACAGCGGGCTATGGTGCAGAGCTACGCCGTGCTGGCCTGGCCCATGGCGGCGGCGCTGCGGTGGCTGCTGGCTCGGCCGCGCTGGGCGGCGGCCTATGGCGCGCTGGCCGTGGTGGGCTGCTACTATGGTTTCTGGCTCATGCTGCAGGCCCAGGGCGGCGGACTGCTGGCTGCTGGCGACATGACCCGCTCATATCTCTGGCGCATCCTGTTTCGCTACGAAGTACCCATCGAAACTCGCCTGCTGCTCGACAGCAACTCCGAATTTACGGGCCAGGCAATCAATCAGCGCACGTTGTGGCAGCAGGACTTTGAGCACGAGCCAGCCGTCTTCTGTGGTACGCCCGCGTTGCAGGGCCGCTGCTCCCTGGTGCTCGACTCGCTGCATCCGCAAAGTACCGAGTACGTGATACCCGCCCGGCCCGGCGACTTTCAGTGGGTGCGTGCTTCAGCCCTGGCCCGCACCGAGTACACCGAGTGGGACATGCCCCGCATGACGCAGTATGTAGTACGTTTCCGGCGCGGTACAACGGTGGTAAAGGAGCGCACCGTGCGGCTGCAGCGGGCTTTGGAAGACGGGTGGCTGCGCGAACTGCACTTTGATATGCGCCCGCCCCGCGAGGATTTCGACAACGTGTCGGTGGTGTTTCGCTACTACGGCACCCACACCGGCCTGCTGCTCGACGATGCCAAGCTCACCGTTTTCGACGAGCAGTAGCGGCTCAGGATATTAATCTAAATCAGGCCGCGGGACTTGAATTCCAGGTAGCGGTTGATGGTGTTGACCGTGAGTTGCTGGGGCGGCGTGAGCAGGCTGTAGATGCCGTAGCGTTGCAATTCGCGCACAATCTGGCGCTTTTCTTGGGCGAACTTCTCGGCAATAGTTTGGTTGTAAACGTCCTCGGTGGTAGCGGCGGGCTGGTCGAGATAGTGCTGCAGCTCGGTATTTTCGAAGAACACGACCAGCAGCAGATGGTCTTTGGCCAGCCGGCGCAGGTAGGGTAGCTGGCGCTGCAAGCCGTTCAGGGTTTCGAAGTTGGTAAACAGAATCAGCAGGCTGCGCTGCCGGATTTTGGCTTTGATGTTGGAATAGAGCAGCTCAAAATCGGTTTCCAGATACTTAGTGCGCTGCTTGTAGAGCACCTCCAGAATCTTCTGCATGTGCCCGGCGCGCCGCTCGGCCGGCACCACGGCGCTCAGCTTATCGGCGAAGGTGATAAGGCCGGCCTTGTCGTGCTTGATCAGAGCTATGTTGCTCACCACCAGCGTGGCGTTGATGGCGTAATCGAGCAGACTTAGGCCTTCAAACGGCATCCGCATCACCCGGCCTTTGTCAATGAGGCAGTACACCTGCTGGGCGCGCTCCTCCTGGTAGTGGTTTACCACCAGCGTGTCGGAGCCAGTGCCGGCGCGGCGGGCCGTGGCTTTCCAGTTGATGGTGCGCGGGTCGTCGCCGGCTACGTAGGGCCGGATCTGCTCGAACTCCATACTGTGGCCCACCCGCCGGATGCGCTTCACGCCCACCTCCGTAAGCCGGTTGCTGATGGCCAGCAGCTCGTACTGCCGCATCTGCAGAAACGAGGGGTACACCGGCACCATCTTGTCTTGCTCGAAGCGGAAGCGCCGCCGCACCAGCCGCAGCGGCGAGGCTACAAACACGTTCAGCGTCCCAAACTGGTACTCACCCCGCTTCACCGGCCGCAGCTGGTAGCGGATAACGGTGGTTTGGCCCGCTGGCAACGCTGCCTTAAACAGCACGTCGCGGCGCTGAAACTGAGCCGGAATCTCGTCGATGGTTTCGGTGCTGATGGGGAAGCGGTAGTGGTTTTCGAGGTAGATGGCCACGTCGTTGTCGCTACCGTTGGCGAGCTTATCGCCCATCACGCGTCGGCCGAATACCGCGCCCGCGCCACCTTTTGCCGGGGCATACAGCAGCAGCAAGTCCAGCAGGGTAAGCACCAGCAGCAGGCCCGCCGCGAGCTGCAGCGGTGCCAGCAACACGGGCAGGAAAAACGCCACCACCAGTCCCACCACTACGGCGGCGAGCAACACAAAAAAGCGCGTGGTAAGAAACAGAGACTTCAAATTCGGGCGGAAAAAGGGCTTCGCCGGTAAGCAGTTGGCCGCTTAGGCATTAAATTCAAAGCGAAACGTCGGTTAGCGTGGTACCTCAATCAGCTGCACAATCTGCTTCACGACATCGTCGGCGGTATGGCCTTCCATTTCGCGCTCGGGTGTGAGCAGAATGCGGTGGCGCAGCACATGGGGCGCCAGGTACTGCACGTCTTCCGGCGTCACGAAGTCGCGGCCACGCAGGGCAGCCAGGGCCTTGGCGCCGTTGAGCAGTGCCAGCGAGGCCCGGGGCGAAGCGCCCAGGTAGAGGCCTTTGTGCACGCGCGTCTGGCCCACGAGGCGAGCAATGTATTCGAGCAGCTTGGGCTCTACGTGCTGGCGCTGCACCTGCTGGCGCAGTTCGCGCAGGTCGTCGGCCGTCATCACCGACTGCACTTTCTCCAGCGCCGTGCCGCCGAAGCCGGCATGGTGCCCCTGCAGAATGGCTACTTCTTCCTCCATTGTGGGGTAGCCCACGTGCAGCTTAAACAGAAACCGGTCGAGCTGGGCCTCGGGCAGGCGGTAGGTGCCTTCCTGCTCAATCGGGTTTTGGGTGGCCAGCACCACAAACGGGTCAGTCATGGGGTAGCGGGTGCCGTCTTGGGTTATCTGCCGCTCTTCCATCACCTCAAACAGCGCCGACTGCGTCTTGGCCGGGGCCCGGTTGATTTCGTCAATCAGCACGATGCTGGCGAAGATGGGACCGGGCCGAAACTCGAATTCCGCCTTGTTGGGCAGAAAGACGGCCGTCCCCAGCACGTCGGAGGGCATCAGGTCGGGGGTAAACTGCAAACGGCTGAACGGCACGGCCAAGGTGCGGGCCAGGAGCTTGGCGGTAAGGGTTTTGGCCACGCCCGGTACGCCTTCCAGCAGCACGTGTCCATCGGCCAGGATGGCGGTAAGCAACAGTTCGGCCAGTGCGTGCTGCCCCACAATGACTTTGCCCAGCTCCTGGCGAATGGCCTCCGCGTGGCGGCTCAGGCGGCTCAGGTCGGTGCGCGGAGCAAAGGCCGCCGCAGGTTCGGGGGTAGCTTCGGTGGTGTCAGAGGGCGTTACCGGCAGAATTTCATCGGCGGAGGAGGAAGGCGGAAGAGGCGTATTTTCCATGAGTAAGGGAAGACAAAGCGAAAGTTGGAAGCAGTAGAGTAAAGCGGAATTATTTAATTAGCATTGCCATATGTATTAATAAATACCCCTATTAGATGCTTAGAAAGGCTATAATGGAATAGTTATAAAACGGAAAAATTATATTTTCGGGCATAGTGCAATAATTTACACAGCAGCTTTGCGAAACTCGGCCAGGGCCTTGCTGAGTAACAGCAGCTCGTGGTCGGAGACGCGCGGAGCGGTTAGAATCAGATTGATGCGACGCACCAGCTGCTCGACTTGCGTGAGCGGCAAACCGGTTTTCTGGGCCAGCCGCTCCCGCGCCTCGGCTTCGTTCAAATCGAGGCCCGGCTCGTGGAAGCGGGTGCGCAGAAATTCCAGAAACAGCCCGATTTTCTTCTCGGCAATCAGAGCGTGGTTGCCGCCCTGCTGGTAGAGGCTGGCTACGGTGCGGGTAAAAATCAGCGTGGTATTGGGCAGAGGCCGCAGAATCGGAATGATGCGCTGCCGGCGCTTGGCCTCAAACAGCACGAACAGCACCGCGCCAAGCAGGCTCAGGTAAAAGGCCCGGCGCAGCGCATCGTGGGCCAGCAGCACCCGCAGCAACGACTGCTCGCCCTGCCGGCCCTGCTTCTGGTATTCATCCCACCACACCGGGCGGCCCACGGGCAGGTAGGAGAGGGTGGCGAATGCGAAGTTGCTGGTGCGGGGCTGCAGCACGAAATAGTTGGTAAACGCCAGCGGCACCGAGCACAGGTACACGTGGCCCCGGCCGTAGGGCACCCGCACCAATACTGCCCGGCCCTGGTCGTCGGCAGCTAGTTGGGTAGCTTGCATGCTGCTGTCGGGCAGAATGCGGTAGGAGGCGCCCAGTGTCGGGAGGCGGAAGCCGCGGCCGGCGGCTCTGGCCAGGCCGGGGTTGCTGAGCACCAGCCGCACGGAATCGGTGAGCAGGGGCTCATCGGAACCGCCTTTCAGCAGGGGCTTGCCCACGAAAGGTGCGGTACGAAAATGTAGGGTATCGGCCAGCAGCCGGTCGAATTGCTCGGCGGCAATGAATACGTCGTTGCCCCGCGCTACGTGGCGCAATAGCGCCCCCCGGTCAGCCTCGCTGAGGCTAAAGTCGTTGTTAACGAACAGGTACGTGGCCTTGGGGTAGTCGGAATCGGCCAGGCCGGCTTCGTAGTCGTCTTCGTTTTCGTCGGACCGCTGGCTGGAATTCGACTCGTTGGTAGGCGCATCAACCAATGCAGCAGTCGAGTCTTCGGCCTCCGGCTCGGCAGCGGCTACCGAGTCGGTGGCCGATGATTCTTCCTGCTCCACGTACACCCCGGCTTCCGACTCGGGCGTGATTTCCTCTTCGCCCTCCAGCTGGCTGTATACCGGCACGCGCACGGGCCGCACGTCGCGGGCGGCTACGCCCAGCACGTCGGGCAGCACTTGGTAGAGCACGTAGGTGCCGTAGGGAATCTTGTCCTTGTTTTCGAAAGTGGGGCGCCAGTCCAGAGGCTTGGGGCGGTAATATTCTGCCGCCACGTAGGCCCCAAACAGCAAAACCAGGCCCAGCAGATACCAGCGAAAAGTTGTCATATAAGGCGGGGAGCTAGGCGGCGTGGCGGGTGGTGGCGAGCTGGCGCTGGAAGGCCACGCGGGCGTCGCGGGCCAGCGCGTAGTGGGCCGCCGACAGGTCGTTCTGCTCGCCGTACCACACGTACTCAAACTGCTGGGTCAGCTCCCGGAAAGCCGGCCGTAGCGTGCCGGCCGACAGCTCGCGTAGGTAGTCGTGGTTGGTTTTATCAGGCTGCCATTGCACCAAGCCCTGGTCGGTGAGTTGCTTGAGAACGAACAGATAGCCCAGGCGCACGGCCAAGCGGTAGTTGCCGGCCGCTTCGGCCTCGCCGAGCAGGGCGTTGAAATCGAGGGCGTGAATGTCTTCGGCGGCCGTGTCGTAAAGCAGCGGCGAGCGGCGCGGGGCCCGGCCCAGAGCGCGGGTTATATCCACCTGCATCAGCTTCAACACCACGAAAACCAGCAGCACGACCAGCAGGGCATAAATGCCGTATTCCCATACCACTTTGCCGCCCCGGGTCTGGAGCAGCTCGCCGAGCCAGTGCCACAGCCGGGCCATAAACAGGTCCCAGCCGCTTTGCTCGCTCTTCACTTCCACGTAATGAAACTCGTGCTGCTCCCGAAACTCGCGTAGCTGCCCGGCTGTGGGCTGCCGCAGCGGCACGCGGGTGGTGCGGTCGGCGGGTAGCACGCGCCTGGCTAGGTCGTGCTTGCGGGCCGGCTGGCCCGCCACGGGCGAAGCGGCCAGCAGCAGGAGCAACACAAGAGCGGGAAAAAAGCGTAACCGAATACGTAAGGACACAGGCAAACGAGCAGATAGGACAGAAAATTCGCCGGGTGCGGTTCGGGCAGCACTCATTGGGCAAGATAGGGCAGAAGCTTTTTACCGGCCCGGCTAATATTCGCCTTCATCATCGGCACGGTAAGCCTCGTTGTAGGCTACCGGCGCGGGCCCCTGCCCAATGCTGTCGATAAGGGAGCGGAGTCCCATGCCTTCCTTGCGCTCCACGAGGTTGAAATACTGGAACACTACGGCCATGAGCGGAATCGTGTAAGTGAACATGATGCCCAGCGCGTACAGACACTGGGCGATGATGCCCAGTGCGTCTGACTCCAGGCCGGGAATCTTCAGCATTTTGCCAAACATGACGGCGTACTGCGGCAGCGCAAACATCATGGCAATCATGCCCTGAATCATGGCCGTAACCATGAGCAGGCCGAAAGTAGACCACCATTTACCCTGAATCAGGTAGAAGCAGCGGCGCAGGGCGTGCCCCAGGCTGCCATCTTCCAGCCAGAGCACCGGGAAATACAGCGACAAAGGCACCATGACGTAGAAAGCCAGGGGAAACAGTATGAACAGCAGCAGGGCAAACGACGTGCTGACCGCCATTAAACCCCCGATTACCGCAAACAGCACCGCGTAGAGGGCCACCACAAACAGGAAGGCCAGCAGCATACGCCCCCCTCGGCTTTTGATTTCCTGCCATACCTGGCCCGGCGTAGGCGTGGTTTCCGTGGCCAGAACCAGTCGAATATACCCGTACACCGTGCTCAGCAGCAGCATAAAGCTGAGGATGCCAGCCAGCATGGCCAACCCGACCCCCGAAAAAGCACTGACCAGGACGGCGTCGGTGGCAACAGCCGATTTGCCCGTTGCCTGCCCGGCGGCCATGTTAAACATGGTATTGGTCATCAGGCCCATGCCCACGCCCGCCAGCATGGTAGGCGGCAGCACGAAATACAGCAGGCACTTGCCCAGCGGACGAAAGTGTGCGGCAATACACTCGAACGTGGCACTTATTTTTTTGCCAAAATCCCGCTCCTGGTGAAAATCGGCGGCGTGGGTATAGGTAGGCTTCATAGGGGCAGTTGAATCAGGCGGGAGAATGGGCGCGGCGGGCCAGCTGCCGCGGATACAGGATGAAGTACCAGATGATAAACGCGGCCGAGCTGCCGATAATAAGCAGGCTGAGCAGCACGGGCATCTCGGTGTGGCGCGTCACGAAGCCTTCCAGAAAGCCGGCCACGATGAAGATGGGCACCAGGCCCAGGGCCAGCTTGAGCCCGTCGCGGGCACCCTGCCGGAAGGAGTCGGCCCGGGAATAGGTGCCGGGAAAGAGCATGCTGCGCGCCATCACCAGGCCCGCGCCGCCGGCCAGCACAATGGCCGATATTTCGAGTGTGCCGTGAATCCAGATGGTAAGCAGGGACGGCAGCAGCACGCCTTTCTGGTAGAAGAAATACTGAAACGAGCCCAGCATCACGCCGTTGTTGAACAGGGCCCATACTGTGCCCGCGCCCAGCGTAGCCCCCAGCGCATAGGCCACCAACGACACATAGATGTTGTTCATGGTGATGTAGAGAAACATCGGGGCCTCACTGCTGCCTTTGTACACGGCCATCGGGTCGCCGCGCTCAATGTTTTCGATGGTGCGGTTCACGTAGGCGTCGCCGAGTACCACCCGCACAAACGTCTCGTCGTAGGCCGCCGACAGCGCCCCAACCAGCGTGAAGACCACAAACAGCAGCAGCGACCAAGCCAGGGTGCGGTGGTGGCGGGCTACGAGCAACGGCAGCTCCTGCCGCCAGAAGAAGCTGAAGCGGTTGGTCGTTTCGCTCTTGTTGCGGTAAAGCGCCTGGTGCAGCTTGCCGGCCAGGTCGTTGAGGTAGCGCGTGGTAGCCGAGGTGGGGTAAAACGTCTGGGCGTAGGCCAAATCGTCGGTCAGCTCGATAAAGCGGGCGGCCAGCTCGTCGGGGCCGGCGGGGGGCTGGGTTTCGTATTGCCGCCATTTAGCCTCGTTCTGGCGCAGAAATACCGCTTCACGCATACACTAAAGAAAGGAATAACAGACCGTGAAATAGCGCAGAAATAGCCCTGGAGCCTACTGCCTGCCAACCACCACAAGCAGCGGACCAGGCGGCCGGAATCGGGCGTTGCGCTGGTCCTGGGTTTGCGAAGATTGGGAAAATTTTCGACCCAATGCCCATGCCTACCGACTAAATTCCGTCATTGGAGCTTTCTAGCCAGCTCCCGAGCTCATTTATTCCTTTTCAGTCCCTGCTTTACCATGAGTACTATCCGCATCCAGACCACGCAAAACGTTACGCTCGAATACGAGGTAGCCAGCGTTGGGGAGCGAATCGTTGCTGCGATTATCGACGACCTTATTTTGTTTGGCTGGGCTGTGGCCTGCATGGTGCTGCTCTCGGCGGTCGGCGTCGACGAAGGCATGCCCGCGTTGGGCGTGCTGCTCGTTGGCATTCCCTTTATCTTCTACCACCTGGCCTGCGAAATCCTGTTTAATGGCCAAAGCCTGGGCAAAAAAGCCCGGGATATCAAAGTCATCCGTCTCGATGGCACCCGGCCCCGGGTGGGCGACTACCTGCTGCGCTGGGTACTGCGCATCGTTGATACGGGCTTTTTCGGCGGCCTGGTAGCGGTGGTGGTTATTGCCTCCAACGGCAAGGGGCAGCGCGTAGGTGATTTGGCGGCCGGCACGGCGGTAGTAAGTACCCGGCCCCGCCAGGGCGGTGGGGCACTGGCCCCGGCCATGACGGATGCCAACTACGTGGTAGTGTTTCCGCAGGCCGCCCAGCTCGCCGACCACGACGTGGCCACCATTCGCCAGCTGCTGGCGAAAAGTCTGGAACACGAAAACTACCTGCTGCTCAATGAAGTGGCCAACAAAGTAAAAGGCCTGACCGGCATCCAGACCGACCTGGGCGACGAAGCTTTCCTGCGCACCATTCTGCGCGACCATGCCCACCTGGCCGCTATGAACGGCTAGTCATCTTCAGTTACAAAGAAAAGCCTGGGCTCCGCTTACGATAAGCGGGGCCCAGGCTTTTTCCGGTAGTAGAACCAGCTACGCAAAAGGCCCTCTGCCAATGACAGAGGGCCTTTTTAACAAGCAGAACGATAAGCAGAATAATTACTGCCCCTTCTCAGCGCTACTTCAGCAGTACGCCGCGGCGGGTGCCGGCGGGTTGGCCGTCGAGGAGCAGAGTGAAGAAGTACACGCCCTGACGCTGGGCGGCCTTGGTGTTCCAGCGCAGCGTTTGAGGGCCGGTGGCCAGCGTGCCGGCATCCAGGGTTTCAACTTGGCGGCCCAGGGCGTCGGTTACGACCAGCGTGACCTGTGCGGGGCGGGGCAACGTGAAGCTCAGCTGGGCCGCATCGGCTACGGGGTTAGGATAGAGGCTCAGACCGGCTACCAGCTCTTCGCGGTTGCGGGCGCCGGTGGCAACGCCCGTAGCAGCGGCCACAGCAATATCGCGCACGGTAATACCGTTGCCGATAGTGCCTACCGAGGTAGCGGCACCCGTAGTCAGATTTACGGTGTAGAAGCTGCTGTTGGCAGAAGTGCCGGTAGTAGCTACCAGGTAGGCAGTATTCACCCCTACGCCAGTGCTGTAGATATCCAAATCCACGTTGGCCGGAGCCAGATTGGCCGTAATGCCGGAGCTGCCAACGGTGGTCAGCTGGCCGTCGGCCGGTGGGTTGAGGGTGCTTTGCGTGTTGAGCAGGTTCAGCGCTTCGTCGTAGCTGTAGAGGGTGGTGCCACTGGTAGCGTTGGCGCCGGTGAAGCTGTTGGTGTAAGCAACGGCCCCGATGGTAGGCGTATTGGTGCCGCTGGTGTAGGCTACCGGGCCATCGGTAGCGGCCAAGGTGCCCGTCACGGGGTTGAGGCGGTAGTTGTTGCGGTTGGCGCCCACCACCCGAATCCGGTCTACGGTCGGGTTGAAGTCGAAGCCGATGCTGCCCGTGCCCAGGGCCAGGGCAATGGCGGCGCTGGTTGGGGTAGCTACGCCGGTCGTGGCATTGATGGTGTAAAGCTGGCCGGTTTGGGTGGTGGCGTTGTAGCCCAAAGCATACAGCGCGTTGTTGAGCGGCCGTACATCCAGGCCCACCAGCGTCTGGGCAGCGTCCACACCGGTGATGCCTGTTGCGGTGCGTACCAGGGTAGGCTGGGCCGAGTCGAAGGTAATCAGGTTGGTACCGGCCAGCGCATACACCAGCTGGCCCGTAATGGCGGGCAATGTAGCGGGACGGTTGATCTGGAAGGCAATATCGAAAACGGCCACAATAGGGCCGGAGCCGACGGCGCCTACCAGCGTGGCGGCTCCGGTAGTGGGATTCAGCCGGTAGAGGTCCGTGTTGGCCTGAGTAGGGGAGGTAGAGGTGGCAACGGCCAGGTAGAGCGTATTGGCTTTGGTGGCCTCATCGAAGTAAATATCGAGGTCGGTTACCTTGCTTACATCGAGTGCAATGCCCAGGGGCCCTACCGTATTGAGCGTACCGGCATTCGGCGGGTTCTGGGTTACGAGGCGGCTGGCAGCTTCATCGATGTTGTAGAGCGTGGTGGCCGAGCTGCCGATATAGCTGTTGGTATAGGCGGCGGCTCCTACCTCCGGCGTCTGGCCGGCGTTGGGGTCGGTAGTGGCGTAGGCCAGGTTGCCGTCGGTGGCGGCCAGCGCGCCGTTTACCGGGTTCAGCCGGAAGTCGGTGCCAATGCCGCTCACCACCCGGATGCGGTCCACGGTGGGGTTGAAGTCGAAGCCGATGCGGAACAGGTTGGTGCCCAGGTTGAGCGTGAGCGGGGTGCCCACGGCCGTAGCCAGGCCCGTCGTCCGGTTGATGACGTAAAGCTGGGCCTGAGTGGTGGCAATGTTGTAGCCCAAGCCGAAAAGCTCACCGGTGTTGGGCCGGAAGTCGATGCCCACCAGCGCCTGGCCCACCGGAATGCCCGTAATGGGTACGGGCGTCGAAAGAGTGCCGGGTGAAGTCAGGTTAAACGAAACCAGGGAACGGTCGTTGGTGCCGGCCGCCGATACTGAGAGGCCATAAACCGTCTGGGCCTGGGCCGCTCCGGCCATCAGCGTGCAGCAGGCCAGGCCCAACATGGTTTTGCGCAGGGAAGGAAAACGCTTGGTAATGGTTGATTTCATGGTCAGCAAATTGAAATTGGGTGTAGAAATAGCCCCGCCGGCAGTCTGCCAGGCGGCATGAGTAAAACCCTACGGAGATATAGCCGGCCGCGGATTGTATTTAATTCGCTTTTAATATTTCTGGGGCAGATGCTCAATGCTCCCGGCTGCTTTCAAGAACTGCCTGACAGCGCCGCCCAAACAAAAAGGCAGCCCCTGAAGGCCGCCTTTTCTGATGCTGTATGTGCTGCTGCAACCCGCCTTACCAGGCCACGGGCTTGCCCTGCCAGGTCATAAAGCTGCCGTTTTCCTCGGCGTGCAGTTGGTCGGTGATACGGATGATGCCCCGGGCCGAGTCGGCGGCGGGCAGAGCCGCGCCGGTGCCGCCCATGTCGGTCCGCATCCAGCCCGGGTCTACCATAATCGAGATGATGCCGTAGTGACCCGCTTCGGCCGCCAGCGTGCGCATATACATGTTCATGGCGGCCTTGCTGGCGCTGTAGTGGTAGTGGCTGCCCGAGGCTTTGAGCTCCAACGAGCCCAGGCCCGACGACAAGCTCACCACGCGGCTCTTACGGCCGGCCCGCAGCAGGGGCATAAATTGCTGCGTTACCAGCAGCGGCCCCACGGCATTGGTGCCGAATACCTGCATGGCATCCTCGTAGCGCAGGTTGCCCAGCTTCTGGGCTTCCGATACGTCGTCGATGCCCGAGCCGGGGTGGCCGGGCAAAATGCCGGCGTTGTTGATCAGAATGTCGAGGTGGTCGGTGGCGGCGGCTACCTGCTGGTAGGCGGCAGCCAGGGAGTCGGCGCTGGTTACGTCGAGGGGCAGCAGCACCAAGCGGCCCTCGTGGGCCTGGCCCAGGGCGTGCAACTCGGTGGCGGTATCGGGCTGGCGGGCGGCCGCGAATACCTGGTCGCCGCGCTCCAGATACTGGCGGGTCAGCTCAAGGCCCAGGCCGCGGTTGGCGCCGGTGATAAGAACGGATTTCATGGGTGTGGGAGGCTTTAGAGTAAACGAGGAAGAAAGATGGCAAAGCCGGTTTGTCTCCGGAAGTTTACTTAAATAAAACCCGGTTTTCGGCGCGTTAGCCGGCCACTGCACAAAAAAACTGTCCGGGAACGTTCCCAAACGGTTTTTTTGTGCGGTTCTACCGGGTCAGGCCGGCAGCGCATCGTGGCGGTTTTGCACGTCGTCGATGACCTTGCTGAGCAGCGCTACCTAAGCTGCCACCTGGCCGGAGCCAACCTGACCCGGAAACTCGGCTGGGCCCCCGGCGTCGACCGAGTGGTTTTGCAGCCGGGGCTTTTGGTAGTTGGCCGTCAGCAGCTGGTGCTGGTAGCGGATGCGGTCCTCGTCCGAGAGGTTGGGGCCATCCAGCCCGGCTTCGGGGCTGGTTTTGGCCGTCAGGCACTAGACCCGGGCTTTGAATAGTATTCACATCGTACGCCATGCTAAGCTTGCATAACGTTCTGAATAATTGAATGTTGAGCCGAAAAGATGCAAAAGTGTTTACTGTTTGCACAGCCTGACACGAGTAATGGCGAGTGCGGCAAAATACCCAGAACTGGGTATGGGAATGCGTCGGAATCGGGCATAAATTTGGGGTTTACAGGCCGGCAGCTAAGTCACTGGTTTCACTTTTTCTGTTGGCTGCATGCCCCACCTCTCCACATTCTTTTCCCCTTCCAGGTCCCGTCACTTGCCCCGGTTCCTCCGTTGGCTGCCCGTGCTGCTGCTGGCCCTGGGAATGGCCTCCTCTGCCCACGCCCAAACCTGCGACCTGCGGTTCGATACGCAAGCTGACCTAGACAGCTACCTAAGCTCCGGAACCCGCTGCTCCACGGCCGGGTCCATCTTCATCCGGGGCTACAACCGCAGAGACAACGGGACGCCCGACGGGGGCGTAATAGACGTCAGCGGCTTGCTGCACATTACTGCCGTGACGAGGGATGTCATCATCCAAAAGAACCAGCTGGCCAGCTTGGCGGGTCTCGATAATATCGGCCAGATCGGGGGAGGGCTGATTATCCAAAGTGGAGTGGGCACGTTCGATGACTTCTTGTTCCTGGTCAGTGCGGGCGCCGTGGACATCTACGGCACGTCCTTCACGGAGATTAGAGGGTTTGGGCTGTTGTCCAGCGTGGGGACTGTCTCCATTTCGCAAAACCCCGTCCTGCGCACCGTCAACGCCTTTAACAACCTGCGCACGGTAACGAACCGGCTAAGTATCACCAATAACCCAGTACTGGAAAATATTCCGGCGTTTGGCTCGCTCACCTCCGTAGGCGACATTCAGTTTCAGAGCAATCCTCGACTGCAATCAGTATTGGGATTCAATCAGTTGCGCAGCCTAGGTTCCGTCAATATTACCACAAACACGGCCTTGAGCACCGTGTCGGGTTTCAATGGAGGGCTGGTGGCCACGGGGCAAGTGGGCATCATGGAAAACCCGGCGCTGGAAACCCTCAGCGGCTTTAATAACAGCGAAATCTCACTCGTAAACATCAGCCGCAATCCTCTGCTGCGGGATATTTCCAACTTCAACAACAGCCGCTTCGGCGTGTCGATATTCGTGGGCTACAATGCGGGCCTGAAGAAGATCAGTGGATTTAATACTATAGTAGCTCCCCAAAATATATCAATTACGCTGAATCCTCTACTCGACAGTATCAGTGGCCTCACGGGCTCCATGGCCCCCTATGGCCTCTCCATAGATGAGAATCCGGCCCTGCTTTCGCTCGGGTCTGGTTTGGTGTTTACTGACTATTCGAGGATTGGCTACCTCCGGCTAATCAATAACAGTAGCCTGGCCACGTGTACCGCATCCTGGCTCTGCCAGGTTATTGCTCGTGGCGCCAACGTTGCTATCAGCGGAAATGCGCCCACCTGTACGGATGCGACCATCCGGCAGGCCTGCACAACCCTGGCCGTGCAACCAGCCGCCGCGCAGCGGCCCGCGCCCTACCCGAACCCGGCGGACGACGTGCTGCAGCTGCCCGACCGCGGCTCCTACCGCGTGAGCGACCTGACGGGGCGGGTGTTGCTCCACGGCACCGGGGGCCACGTGTCACTCACGGAGTTGCCCGCCGGCATATACGTGGTGCACACCGGAGCCGAGTTCCAGAACCGCTTCCGTATCGTGAAGCGTTAGCTTCTACACCAACCACGCAAAGCCCCGAAGGAATTCACTGGCGCAACCGTAGCGTGAACCAGACAGTTCGTGCTACTGCCCGCCCACAAAAAAGGCTCCGTACCCTGCCAGGATACGGAGCCTTTTGCTTAGCTACTTCCAACACTTACCCCGCCGCAATAGCCTTGCGCTTGCTCACGCGGGGGTGGCGCTCATCGGTGCAAGTGGCTTGGCAGCCTGACGGCTCACGCATAGTCATCACCCGGCACGGTCGAGCGACTGTATGGCTAAGCTGGTATATGGCGTAACTGACGCTTGGTTGAACGATGGTGCTTCGCGTAAAAGTACTATGTAAACGTCTCGTTGTGGATTGTAGCCTATTCGTGCTCTCAGCCTACCTGTATCCCGCTGTAGAAACCAGTAGCTTACTATAATTTGGGTTTTTCATGCGTTTGAACAGGAAGTATCGAACGTCATGATGTACTTTTTGTCAAATGCTGATACAGTGGAGCAGGAATGCTCATACGTTGCCGGGTTGCTCCTTGTGCTTGTATGTATTGAAATAATGCAAAAAAACCGAAATACCCAGAAGTAGGTATTGACATCCTTTGCTGGGTGTTTAATCTTTGCATGTTCTCTTTACTCGTCGTCGGACTCCTATGCACACACCTGCTACCCTGCTACTGCTAACCAACTTCCTTAAGCGCTGGACACTGTTGCTCTGTCTGTGCTGGGGCGGGTCCAGTTTTGCTGCTACTTCGCCAAGTGCAGAGGGGCCACAGGCTACTTCCCTGGCCAACGCACTAAACCCCGATGGAACGTTGCGGGCCGGCATTACGGGCTCCTTCGATGCCCGGGATTTCACGATGAGCACCGCCCCGGATGGACGCCCCATCTTTCATACTGCTTCTGCTGCAGGAGCCGGAGACCAGTTTTGGCAGGACGGATTTGCGCTGGCCGGAACCAATGGCCGGGTAAATGCCATCGTTGCCTCGGGTAATACTGTGTATATCGGAGGAATCTTTACCGCAGTGGGGAATACTGCTGCTCGGAACATTGCCAAATGGGATGGCACTTCTTGGTCTGCGCTAGCAGGAGGAACAAACAGGGGAACCGGTATCGGGGTTAATGCTTTGGCCCTGGCCGCTAATGGAGACCTCTACGTGGGCGGCACTTTTACCCTCGTTGGAAATCTGGCGGCTAACCGAATAGCCAAATGGAATGGTACTGCCTGGAGCTCCCTGGGTGCTGGAGTGAACAACACCGTACTTGCTTTAGCCCTGGATGGCACTGACCTGTATGTGGGCGGGAGCTTTACGCAGGCCGGGGGCAGCCCGGCGAACCGAATTGCCAAATGGAGTGGGAGCAGCTGGAGCGCATTGGGAGCGGGCGTCAATGACAACGTGAATGCTCTGGCCGTGAATCCGATGGGGGTCTACGTGGGCGGCCGGTTTTCGCAGGCTGGCGGGATAGCCGCGGGTGGGGTAGCTTTATGGGCAGGTACCTGGCAGGGGCTTGGCACGGGCGTAAATGGCGAAGTCAAGGCCTTGGCCGTTGCCGGCTTTGCCGTGTATGCAGGAGGCGGATTCAGTCAAGCCGGCGGTGTAGATGCAAAACAGATTGCAAAATGGGAAAACGGCGCGTGGCTTCCACTCGGCGTTGGAATTGATGGCGGAGGCGTGTTGGCGTTGGCGGTGCAGGGCACAGATGTGTATGCAGGCGGCACCTTCTCTCATGCCGGGGGTGCCCCAGTCAGAAGGGTAGCAAAGTGGAATGGTAGCGCTTGGAGCTCGGTGGGAAGTGGCGTTGACGAGGATAAGGGTGGCGGAGACGTATTTGCCTTAGCCAGAAATGGTCTTGACCTGTATGCCGGAGGTAATTTTCCCGCAGCAGGGGGCATTACCGCGTTTTTCATCGCCAAATGGAATGGTTCAGTCTGGAGTGCAATTAGCCCAGGAAACGGAGGGACTATTCGGGCTGTAGCGGTGAGCGGAACCCAGGTCTACGTCGGCGGTACGTTCGACCGGATTGGAAATATTTTTACCGGTTGCGTAGCCAAATGGGACGGAACTGCCTGGAGTGCACTTGGTGGTGGCTTGGCATTGTACCCTGGCTTTACGGGAGGCGTCTACCACTTAGCGGTGAGCGGCGCTACCGTCTACGCCGGCGGATCATTTCAAAGCCAGACTACTGGTCCCGCACCTACTAATAGAGTAGCCCGATGGAATGGTAGCACATGGGTAGATCTAGGTGACATTGTCTCAATAAATGCCATGGCAGCAGGGCCTAGCGGCCTTTACATTTCAGGTAGCATCCCCGTATCCCCTACGATTTCAGTCGGTGGGGTATTCCGGTGGAATGGCGCTTCCTGGATTAGTATTGGCTGCTTGGAAGGAGCCGGAAGTGCAATGGTTTTTATTGGCCCCGACTTATACGTTGCGGGCGCTGCAGGCCCGTGCCTGCCCGCGTGCCCGGTTGCCAAGTGGGACGGCAGCGTGTGGAGTGCGTTGGGCGTGGGCAGTGGAAGAGTGCTGGCAATGGCAGCCAGTGGCTCTGACCTTTATGTTGGTGGTGACTTTTCTCTGATTGCCGGGGTGCCTGCCAACCGCGTAGCCAAATGGAATGGCAGCACCTGGAGCGCATTGGGGGCAGGAGCGAATCAAACCGTTCGGGCTATTGCTACCCATGGCGCCAACGTATACATCGGGGGCTCCTTTACTTCCGTCGCGGCACCACCAGTATACGAAGCCATATACATTGCCAAGTGGGATGGGGCAAACTGGAGCAGCCTGGGTTCCGGATTGAACGGGTCGGTTGAGGCATTGGCTGTAGGGCGGGATGGAGAAGTCTGTGCAGGTGGAAACTTTACGACTGTGGGGGGAGGGTCAATTTTTGGTGCTAGTGAAACCAATAAGGTTTCAGCTTTTTTCGGGATTTACAGAGAGCCTCAAGGCCCACTGGCCACAGTTCTTTCCCGCCGAGCAGTGCTGGGAGTGCATCCCAACCCGGCCCAGACCAGCGCAACATTGAGTTTGCCCGCCGTGGCCCATAGCCGTCTGGTGCAAGTGCTTGACGGGTTGGGGCGCGTAATCCAGTCCGCTACGCTGCCGGCTGCTGCCAGCTCACTGAAACTGGACCTGCGTGAGCTGGCTGCGGGCATCTACACGGTGCGCTGCGGCAAGGCGACTGCTCAATTAGTAGTGGAGTAGTGCCTGTTCAGCCCCATTTAGAAGGCCCGATGCAGCTATATACCCTTAACTATTGTCCCACAAGAGTTCCGACACATCATCGGAGCTCTTGTGGGGTTACACAATCCTTGGTTTTCCTGAGCTGCTGCACAGCAGCGAATTTCTGACGGCTGAGTGCCCTCTACGGCTCAGAGTGAGTTCAAGAAACTCGTTCACCTTTCAACGTACCCAAAACTTGAAAGAGAGCTGAGTGTCGGGTACTGCTTTGGGAGACGTTACTCATTCATTCATTCGGCAGGCTCATTGACCAACTCAGTTGTTGCCTACACACAGGCCCCGGTACGCTAACCACACAGCTCGCGCTACTGCCCGCCCGCAAAAAAGCCCCCGCACCCTGCCAGGGTACGGAGCCTTTTGCTTATACACTTACAACATTACCCCGCCGCAATAGCCTTGCGCTTGGTTACGCGGGGGTGGCGCTCATCGGTGCCCTGGGCCAGCAGCTCGTCGTCGCGGTCCGACTTCTTAATCGTCCAGCTCAGCGAGTAGAGGTCTTTGCGCCGGTCGCGCAGGTTGCGCACGGCCCCGCTGGTGTTCAGGTCCTTGAGCAGGTCCAAATCCAGGTCGGCAATCAGGGTCATCTCCGTGTTGGGCGTGGCCTCGGCCACAATGGCATCGTGGGGGAAGGCAAAGTCGGAGGGGCTGAACACGGCGCTCTGCGAGTACTGAATGTCCATGTTCTCGACGCGGGGCAGGTTGCCCACCGAACCGGTAATGGCTACGTAGCACTCATTCTCAATGGCCCGGGCCTGAGCACAGATACGCACGCGCTGGTAGGCGTTCTTGGTATCGGTCCAGAAGGGCACGAACAGGATTTTCACGCCTTCGTCGCTCAGCATACGGGCCAGCTCGGGGAATTCCACGTCGTAGCAGATCAGGATACCGATTTTGCCGAAATCCGTGTCGAAGCAGCGCAGTTTGTCGCCGCCGCGCATGCCCCAGTAAGAGGCCTCGTCGGGCGTTACGTGCAGCTTATACTGTTCGTCTACGGTACCGTCGCGGCGGCAGAGGTAGGCCACGTTGTGCAGCTTGCCATCCTCGTAGAGCGGCATCGAGCCGGCAATGATGTTGATGTTATAGCTCACGGCCAGCTCCATCATCTTGGCCTTAATGGGCTCGGTGAAGGCCGCCATAGCCCGAATGGCCACCGAGGGCGAGTCCTCGTTGGTGAGGGCCATGAGCGGGGCGTTGAAGAACTCGGGGAACATCACGCAATCCGACTTATAGCCCGACACGGTATCGACGAAGAACTCAATCTGCTGGAGCAAGTCTTCCAGGCTGCGGGTGGCGCGCATCTGCCACTGCACAATGCCGATGCGGACGTTGGATTTGGTGTTGCCAATCAGCTTTTCCTCTTCCTCATAGTACACATTGATCCACTCCAGAAGCGTGGCGTAGGCCTTGCTCTCGGAGTCGTAGGGCAAATAGCCCCGGATGATTTTGCGGACGTGAAACTCGTTGGAGAGCTGGAAGGTGAGGATGGGGTCGACCAATTCCTTGTTGCGCACCATCTCCACGTACTTGGCCGGCGTCATCTCGTTGGCGTAAGTGTTGTAGCCCGGAATCCGGCCGCCGGCCACCATGGCGCGCAGGTTCAGGTTTTCGCAGAGTTCCTTGCGGGCATCATAGAGGCGGCGGCCCAGGCGCAGCGAGCGGTACTCGGGGTCTACAAACACATCCACACCATACAGCGTGTCGCCGTCGGCGTTGTGGGTGTCGAACTTACCGTGGCCCGTGATTTTAGCGTAGGTGTGCCGGTCGCCGAAGTCGGAATACTGCACGATAATGGCCAGGGCGGCGGCTACTACCAGGCCGTTGTCCTCGATGCAGATCTGGCCCTCGGGGAATTTGCGCAGCAAGGCGCTGAACTCCTCGGCCGACCAGGCGCCTTCCATGTTGGAATACACCTTGTCCATGATGGCCTTCACCGACTTGAAGTCGGAGCGGCGTAGCGTGCGCAGTACCAGCTTGTGGGCCGGAATGGCCGTGGGCGTGAGCAGCTCGGGGTGAGTGGTGGGCTTGTCTATCTTTTTGGCGTGGCTGCCGCCAGCCTTGCCGTTTGAACTCGTGGCCATATCAGTCGGGAAAAGAAAAGTGTCGAAGCAGAAAGCACAAAGATACCAGCGCCGTGCGGGCCGGCTGCCGTTGTGCCTCTAGTACGGCGGTAAAACAACTTGGGTGGCAAAAAGGCTCAATTGCCCCCGACCAGCGCCTGCCGGCCGCTCAGTGCCGCACCACGCGCCGCACGGCCACGCCGGCCGCCGTTTGCACCCGCAGCAGCACCACCCCGCGAAACGGTCCAAACACTTCCGCCGGCAGGGAAATGGTGGGGGAAACAGCCAGCAGCTCCCGCTCAAAAAGGCGGCGGCCAGCCAAGTCGGTAGCCGTAACCGTGACGCGGCCCGCCGCCGGCAGCGTCAGCCGGAGCGGGGCCGTGGCATCGGCTGGGTTGGGGTACACGGTTACGGCAGCTTCGGGCAGCGCCGCCGCCGTGCCCAGCGGGTTACGAAACGGCCGGTAAATGTCGCGGTAGCGCACCTGCGTCACTACTTCCTGGCCGCCGAGCACCTGCGTAGTAACTTGCAGCAGCGGCAGACCCTGGCTTTTGCCCAGCCACTTATACTCCCGCGTCAGAGGCCGCTCGATGCCTGGCCCCGGCACCCCGTTCACTGCCAGCGAGTCGCGGCCGGTGAGGGTGCTTACTACCCGCAGGGCCTCAAACGTGCCGAAGGGTGTAATGAGTGTGCCGGCACCGTCTACCACGTTCACGCGCTTGCGCTTCTGGTGCAGCGCCGCCGTATTGGGCAGGTTCACGGTGAGAGCCGAGTTGCTCGAATCTTTCTGTAGAAAGGCCAGCGGGAAGCGGTAGAGTACATCCTGTAGCTGCGCACTCTGGTAGACGGCCGGTACCCACTGCCCGTTGAGCGTAGCACCGAAGCCCACCTGCCGGTAGTCGGCCGCCGACTCATTGAAGAAAGCATAGGTGTTGGCCACGTCCAGGCCCGTGGGCACGAAGGGCAGCTCCTGGTGAGTGGCAATGGTAGCGCGGTGGGGGCTGAGCGGCGACACGAACAGCAGCTGAAAAATGGAGGGGAAGCCGGCCAGAGAGTGGTAGCCTTCCACCGTTTGCAGCAGCGGCCGTAAGCCGGCGTAGTTCCAGGTTTGGTTAAAGCCCGTCTGCGTCAGCGGCGGCCCGCTCAGCCCCGCGGCCTGACTTACCCGCAGCGTGTCGTTCAGGTTGGGCATATCATTACGGTCGATGATAATAGGCGTCTGGGCTCGGGCGGCGGCGCTGAAAGCCAGGAAAAGAGCGGTGTAGAGGTAGCGAGTCATAGGCAGGCGGGGAGAGTTGGCAAAGTAGAAGCAAAAAGCGGAAGCTGCTACCGGAAGATGGAAACTAAGCCACCCTTAGCTGGTTTTGGCCGGCCGCATGACTTTCACAGGTTTAAATATTGATGCAACGATATTTAAACCAACCTGGGGTGTAGTAGCTGCGGCTGATTGTGTACTTTCGGGGCTATTTACACTTTGGTTTAGCAATACTACTGCATTCATCACGTCATCGAATGGAAAAAAAGTACTCTTGGCTTATCCTGCTAAGCCTACTACTGCTGGCCGGCCCAGCCAGCCGGGCGCAATTGCTGTTAGGCTACCAGTTTCAGGCGCAGAGCAGCCCATACGTGCCCCTGGGCACTGGAGCCACCCGTCTGCCGGTGCTGGAAGCCGACGAAGCACTCGCCAACAAAGTGCCGCTGGGCTTTACCTTCGTTATGGGAGGCCGCTTCTATACCGATGCCGCGGTTTCGTCGAACGGCTGGCTGGGCCTGACACCCACGGTACTGCAGTATCCATCTCCTTCCTCCAGCGGACTGCTATCCGGCGGGGGCGGCAACAGCCATCATACCATTGCGCCCCTCTGGGCCGACCTCGACGGACAGGGCGGCTCGGCCTGGTACCAAACGACGGGAGCCGCGCCCAACCGGGTGTTTACCATGGAGTGGCGTGAATACCGCTGGGACCGGCTGGCCACGCAGCCCGTCGTGTCATTTCAGGCCCGGCTCTACGAAGGCTCCAACCGAATTGAGTTTAGCTACCGGGCGGAAGCCGGCAGCGTCAGCAGTGGCAGCGGCAGCTACACCTCTGATGCCCGCGCCGGCCTTACTATCCTGAATTATTCCACCGGCCTTCACTCCCCTATTATGATCGGGGGGCTGGGCACGGCCCCGCAGCTGAACCCGGCCGACAGGAGTGGCACGCTAGTGAAACCCGCTACCGGCCAGCTCTACCAGTTCAGCCCCACTCCGAATACCATTCCGGCCTGCGCCGCCCCGTATTATTCTGTGCTGGGGCGCCTGGGCCAAACCACGGCCCGGGTCGACTGGTCTATCAACCCACAGGTAGCCAGCGGTATTCCCCGGGTGCACTACGGTCCCCGCGGCTTTGTGCTGGGCAGCGCCGCCGACCGGATAGCACCCGGGTTGCCCGGCGACTCCGCCCACCTGACGGGGCTGGTCCCCGATACCGATTACGAGTTCCTGGTTGAGACGGACTGCGGCACTACCACGGCGCCCGGCCGCACCAGCCGCACGGCCTTCCGGACTTACACGCCCCCCTCCAACGACGAAGGCCACCGGGCCCTCTGGCTCCCGGTACTAGGGGCCCAGCAGCAGGCTTACCTCACGCCGGGCTTCACCGAAAATGCTTCTACTTCCCTGCCCGCCAGCACCAGTTGCACCCAGCCCGCCGGAAGGGTGCGCGACGTCTGGTATGCCTTTCGGGCCACGGAAGCCAACCACCGGGTGGTGGTCAGCACGGGCGGGCAGCCGGGCACCTTTGTGCTGGAGCTGCGCAACGGCTATGGCGGCAGTTCGCAGGCCATAGCTTGTGCCACGAGCCCCACGCCTATGCAAGTCGGCGGACTGGTGCCGGGGCAGCCATATTTCATTCGGGTTTATCCGCTTACTTCCTATTCCTACTTCGAAGTAGGGGTACTCTCGGGTAGCTCCGTACCGCCGGCCAACGACAACTGCGCCAATGCCCAGCTCCTGCCCGTAGCATCGGAGCCCGGCGGCCTGCCGCCAGCCAGCGGCACGGTCCGCAATGCGACGCCCAGTAACCTTGGGCCCGGCGGTATCGGATCGTGCGGGCTGGGCGGTGGTGCTTCCAAAGACGTTTTTTATCAGTTTGTGGCGCCGGGTCCTGGCGCCGAAGTCCAGTTTGCCCCGGCATTTCAGGCCGGCGTAGACGTGATGAGCAGCTGCGGCGGCGCCCAGTCGAACTACCAGAATTGCATGCTCGTACCCGGCGGCAAGCTGGGCCGCCTGGCCCTTACCGGCCTCACGCCGGGTGCCACCTATTTCCTGCGCGTGTACAACCAGCAGGAAACCGTTGTGCTGCAGGATGCTACCTTCTCTATTAGCGTAAGCGCCCCCGCATCAGCGCCGGCCAACGATGCCTGTGCCGGCGCGCTGCCGCTCCCCGTGACGCCGCCCGCTGTCGTGGGCGCTACGGGCACGTTGCTGGGCGCAACTTCCTCGGGGGTGCAGCCACCCACTACCCTGTGCTACGCCGCCCCCAGCAGCGGCAACCCCTACACAGCCCCCAGTACGGCGCGCGACGTGTGGTACCAGTTTACCGCCACTGCTCCCCGCCATGCGCTGCAGCTTCATTCTACCTGCGACGCGGTTCTGGAAGTGATGAGCACTAGTGGAGGTACTCCCTGTGCTTCTTCAGCCACGGTGCAGCGCCTGGCCTGCGCCCTGGCCCGGGCCACCGACCCAAACTACGTCGGAGCGGCCCCGCCGCTACCGGGGCGACTGTTGCTGAATGACTTAGTGGTAGGCGATACGTATTGGGTGCGGGTATTCGAGCTGAGCGACCCTACCGCTATCCGGCCAGCTGGCAAAACTTCGTTTACTCTGAGCTTGAACGCCTGGGAAGTGCCCGCCAATGACGAGCCCGCCCAAGCCGTACCCGTTACGCCTTCCGCCACTCAGCAGCCGTGTGCTGCCAGCGTCCAGTTTTCGTTGGATGGAGCTACGCCCACGTTTCCAGCTGCTTCTGGCAACTCCTGGACGGAGCGCGACGTGTGGTTTTCGTTTGTCGCGCCGCCCGCCCCGGCTGGCAAAACCTACGCGACGGTGATACTGCGCCTTGGGGAAGATGAAGAGCACATGCTGCATGGCGGCGTACAGCTGCGCGAAGGCACTACCGCCACTTCGGCCATCTTGGCTGCCGACGGCTGGTCTAGCGCGATTCGCCTGCTGCGTCCCGGCTTCTCGTATACGCGCCTGACGCCCGGCACCACGTATTATCTACGCTTCTTCAGTTCCCTGCCCAACCCTGAGCCTCTGACCCGGTTTAGCTTCTGCTTTTCCACGGGTATTAACGATGAGCCGTGTGATGCCGTGCCGCTACCACTTAGCGCTACGGGCCAATGCCTGCAGCCGGTACAGGGCACCACATTCGCGGCCACCAAGAGCACTATTAACGCCGGGCTACGCCTGCCCGTGCCCAACTGCGGCGACGGAACGGCCTCCGCGTATGACGTTTGGTACAGCGTAGTGCCAACGACAACGGCTTTCACCCTGCACACGGATGATGTAACAGTGGGCCTGGCCCGACTGTATCAGCCGGTAGCAGGCTCTTGCAGCGGGGCTATGCAGCTGGTAAGTTGCCAGAGCAGCCACGGCGCCGCCAACCAGAGGCGGGCACTGGGCACCGTCTTCTTCGACAACCTGACGGCTGGGCAGACTTATTATCTAGCCGTGTCGAACAGCGGCAGCGGGTTAGACCCTATCGGCCCTTTTACTCTGTGCGGCCAAACTGGTATCACCTTGCCCACGCGCGCTAAAGCCGTTGCTCACCCATTGAACGTGTGGCCTAACCCGGTGGCCATCGGAGAGCAGCTGCAAGTGCGGCTGCCCGATGCTCTACCGCTGAACACCCGCGTGCGAGTAGAGTGGCTCTCGACCCTGGGGCAAACGCTGCCCGAAGCAGGGGAAGAGCATGCCGCGGCCGATGGCGTGCTGCACCTGACTACGGCGGGCCGGGCGGCGGGCCTATATCTGCTGCGGTTGTGGTTGCCTTCGGGTCAGCCGCTGCCGGTACACCGGGTTTTTCTGCGTTAAGCTATTCTGGTGAAAAGAGAAAGGGCCTGCTGAGACATCAGCAGGCCCTTTCTCTTTTCGGATGGAAGGCTAAACTACACGCCCTGCATTTCGGGTACACCGGCCGCTGGAATCACCAGCTTGCCGGCCGTAGCCGCCTGAATCTGCTCCACGCTCACGCCGGGGGCCCGCTCGCGCAGCACGAAGCCGTCGGGTGTCACGTCGAGCACGGCCAGTTCCGTTACTATTTTCTTCACGCAGCGCAGCCCCGTAATGGGCAGCGTGCAGGCGGGTAGCAGCTTGCTGCTACCGTCGCGGGCCACGTGCTGCATGGCCACGATGATGTTTTTGGCCGAGGCTACCAGGTCCATGGCACCGCCCATACCCTTTACCATCTTGCCCGGAATCTTCCAGTTGGCAATGTCGCCGTTTTCGGACACCTCCATGGCGCCCAGAATCGTCAAATCGACGTGCTCCCCGCGAATCATGCCGAACGAGTCGGCCGAGCTGAAGAGGCTGGAGCCGGGCAGGGTGGTTACCGTCTGCTTACCGGCGTTGATGAGGTCGGGGTCTACTTCGGCGTCGGTGGGGAAGGGGCCCATGCCCAGCAGGCCGTTTTCGGACTGCAGCACCACGTTGATGCCCTCAGGAATGTAGTTGGCCACCAGCGTGGGAATGCCGATGCCAAGGTTGACGTAGGAGTTGTTCTGTACTTCCTGCGCGATGCGCCGGGCAATGCCGTGTTTGTCTAGCATATTATTAATGTGCTGAAGTGCTAATGTGAAAATGTGGGAAATGATTGGAAAGAGGTGCCGAAATGAGCGACAAGCAAACAAGCCTTTAGCACATCAGCACATTTCTCACAATCGCACATTAGTTTGCCCGTACCGTGCGCTGCTCAATGCGCTTCTCGTAGTTTTTGCCCTCGAAGATGCGCTGCACGAAAATGCCAGGCGTGTGAATGTGGTTGGGGTCCAGCTCCCCGGCGGGTACCAGCTCTTCCACTTCGGCCACGGTGATTTTGCCGGCTGTGGCCATCATGGGGTTGAAGTTGCGGGCGGTGCCTTTGAAGATGAGGTTACCAGCCGTGTCGCCCTTCCAAGCTTTCACGAAGGCATAATCGGCGTGCAGGGCGGTTTCGAGCAGGTACATCTTGCCGTTGAACTCGCGGCTTTCCTTGCCTTCGCCCACCTCGGTGCCGTAGCCGGCCGGGGTGTAGAAGGCCGGAATGCCCGCCCCGCCGGCCCGGCACCGCTCGGCCAGGGTGCCCTGCGGAATCAGTTCTACTTCCAACTCGCCCGAGAGCAGCTGCCGCTCAAACTCAGCATTTTCGCCTACGTAGCTGGAAATCATCTTGCGCACCTGCTTGGTTTGCAGCAACAGCCCGATGCCGAAGTCGTCGACGCCGGCGTTATTGCTGATGCAGGTGAGGTTGCGCACGCCCAGGCGCAGGATTTCCTGGATGGAGTTTTCGGGAATGCCGCACAGGCCGAAGCCGCCGAGCATCAGCGTCATTCCGTCGGTGAGGCCGTGCAGGGCAGCCTGGGCATCGGCTACAACTTTATTGATCATAGGGTGGGAAAGGAGGGTTTGCGGGTCGAAAATAGCAGGTTACCCGCGAGTAGGCGCGGCAACACGCAAAAAAGCTGCCCCGCTACGCCTGTGAACAGCTAGTTTGCCCTAAAAAGCAGCAAGTCCGGCCGCCTCTTCATAGGCCACCGGACTTGCTTTTTGTATGTTTTAGAAGAAAAAGAACGTCATTCCACGCTTGCTGAGGAATCTCGCGTGCCATGGTAATCAGATTACCGTGGCAACGTCAGCCCGCGAGATTCTTCGGTTTCGCTCGGAATGACATTCTATGGTAGACGTTGCCTCAGCCGCCTACCAAATGTTGGCGGGCCGCCTCGGCGTCCTGAGCCAGCTGGGCTTTCAGCGCATCGAGGCCGTCGAACTTCTGCTCGTTGCGCAGGCGGGCTACCAGCTGCACCGTGAGCGGCTGGTCGTACAGGTCACCGTCGAAGTCGAGCAGGTGAGTTTCCACGGTCTGGTCGAGGTTGCCGGCCACGGTGGGGCGCACCCCGATGTTGAGCATGGCCTGGTGGTGGGTGCCGGCCGCCGTGGTGGCCATTACGGCATACACACCCCGGGCCGGAACCAGCTTCAGGGGCTCTTCCACGCGCATATTGGCCGTGGGAAAGCCGATGGTGCGGCCCAACTGCCGCCCGCGCACTACGGTGCCGGTAAGTGGGTAGCTGTAGCCCAGGTAGCGGTTGGCTGTCAGCACATCACCGGCCAGCAACGCCCGGCGGATGCGGGTGCTGCTCACAGCCACGGCGTCCACGTCTTCGCGCGGAATTTCCTCGACACTCATCCCGTAGCGGTCAGCATTCTGGCTCAGGTACTCAAAGCTGCCCTCCCGGTTTTTGCCAAACCGGTGGTCGTAGCCAATCACCAGCTTACGGGTGCCTACGGTATCGAGCAGAATCTGCTGGATGTACTCTTCGGACGTCAGCTGGGCAAATTCCCGGGTGAAGGGCACGATGAGCAGGTAGTCGATGCCAAAATCGGCGAGCTGCGCAATGCGTTCCTCCAAAGAAGAAAGCAGGTGCAGATCCATCGGCTGCGGGTGGGTGGGCGGCGGGGCCAGCACCAGCCGGGGGTGGGGCCAGTAGGTGATAACCACCGAGGGGCCGCCGGTTTGGCGGGCTACTTCCAGCAGTCGCTTCAGAATCTTCTGGTGCCCCAGGTGCAGGCCGTCGAAGGTGCCAGTCGTGACGCTGGCATTGCCAAGGTGCGGAAACTGCGCCGGGTCACGAAAAACTTGCATCGGTGGAAAAGGAAAAGAATGGGAGAGAACCAGCCGCGAACCAGCCGGAATTACAAAACGGAATCGGTGGCGTCCGGGGTGCTGTTGGCCTGAAAATATTCCAGACCAGCGCGTTGCTCGGGGCGGCGCTGCTTTTGCTGGCGGGGCGGGCGGGCCGCTTCGCCTTCGGGTCGCGGGGGGCGCAGGGCTTCCAGCGTTTCCATCGTCAGGGCATCTTCCACGCGGTACTCGCCGATGCGGGTGCGCACCAGCTTGGTGAGGTGAGCCCCGCAGCCCAGCTGCTGACCAAAGTCGCGGGCCAGGCTGCGAATGTAGGTGCCCTTAGTGCACACCACCCGGAACTGCACGTCGGGCAACGCAATGCCGGTCAGTTCAAACTCTTTGATGGTAACTTCCTTGGACTTGATTTCGGCCGTGTCGCCGCGGCGGGCCACTTCGTAGGCGCGCTCTCCATTTATTTTCACGGCCGAGTATAGTGGCGGCGTTTGCTGAATGAGGCCGGTGAAAGCCTGCGCGGCGGCGCGAATCTGCTCCTCGGTGATATGCTCGTAGGGCAGCTCGGCATCCACGGGCGTTTCCAGGTCAAAGCTGGGCGTGGTCTGGCCCAGGCGAAAGGTGCCGGTGTATTCCTTTTCCTGAGCCTGAATCAGGTCAATCTGCTTGGTTTTCTTGCCGGTGCAGAGAATCAACAGGCCGGTAGCCAGCGGGTCGAGGGTGCCCGCGTGGCCGATTTTCTTGATGCGCAGCGTGTTTTTCACCTTACGTACCACGTCGAACGAGGTCCAGGTCAGAGGCTTGTCGAGCAGCAGCACCTCGCCGGTTTCAAAGTCGAACGTGCGTTGGGGAGCAGTATCCTGACTCATATCAGTTGCAGATTAATGCCCAGGGCAATCATCACCAGAATGGTAACGCCCACAATGATGCGGTAGAAGCCAAAGGCGCGGAAGCCGAACTTCGACACGAAATTCACGAACGAGTTGACGGCCAGCAGCGCCACGATAAAGGCCACCACGTTGCCAAAAACCAGCACCTTGATGTCGCCGGCCAGTGGTGCGTTTACCTTGTAGGTTTTGTACATCTCGTAGGCCGTAATAACGAACATGGTGGGTACAGCCAGCAGAAAGGAGAAGTCGGCGGCCGAGCGACGGTCGAAGCCCTGGGCCAGGCCACCCACAATGGTAGCCGCCGAGCGCGACACGCCGGGCACCAGCGCCAGGCACTGAAACAGGCCGATTTTGAGGGCCTGCAGGGTGCTGGGCGTGGTCACCTGCTTGCGCGACTCGCTAAACCACTTGTCCACAAACAGCAGCACGATGCCGCCCACTACCAGCGACGAGGCCACGACCGTCACGCTTTTCAGCAGCTCGGCAATGACGTCTTTGAGCAGGAAGCCCAGTAAGCCGAAAGGCACAAACGCCACGGCCAGCTTCACATAAAAGTCGAAGCTCTGCAGGAAGCGCCGCCAGTAGAGCACCACCACCGACAGGATAGCGCCAAACTGGATGGACGTAATGTAAGTTTCAGTGAATGGTAACTGGCCGATACCGAGCAGGTTGGCCACGATAATCATGTGGCCGGTGCTGGAAACGGGTAAGAATTCGGTTAAGCCTTCGACGATGGCCAGAATCAGGGCGTGCCAGTAGCTCATCTAGGGGCGCTTGTAGGTAGGAGCCGCAGTAGGGGCAGGTGCAGCCGGAGCTACGGGCGCGCCGTACTGGGGCGCGGTTTCGGCGCGCGTGATGGGGTCGGTGGCAATGGGAGCGGGGCCACCGGGCTTGGCCATAATGGCCCAGAACTCGATGATAAAGCCCACCGCCAGCAGAATCGGGCCCAGGGTAATGCCCAGGAATCCTTCCCCGTAGTCGGCCGAATCGAGCGTCATCGTGATGAAGCCGGCGGCCAGAATGGCCAGGCCCACCCACATCAGGCGGTAGTTGCGCGGCCCGAAGGCGAAGCGGGGAGTTTGAGTCGGTTCCATATTAGGTTAGTTGTTAGTTGCTGGTTGTCAGTTGTTAGGTTATGCTGATGCCAGTCTCTAACAACTGACAACCAGCAACTAACAACTAAAAGAGTTAATACAAATCATCGAGCGACATGCCCAGATACTTGCGTACGGCGCGGTAAGAGCTCAGAAAGCCGATGCCGCAGCCCAGCAGCACCATGCCCACCATCAGGGCCCCAATCATCCGCTCGTCGCGCAGCAGGCGCAATTCCTCCAGCTGCAGGTAGGCGTATTGGAGCAACGCCAGCAGCAGCAGCGCGGCAATGGCGCCGCTGGCAAAGCCCTGCCAGGTGGCCCGCCGCAGAAACGGCCGCTGAATGAAAAAGGAGGTGGCCCCCACCAGCTGCATGCTTCGAATCAGGAAGCGCTGCGAGAAAAGGGCCAGCTTGATAGTGTTGTTGATAAGCACTGTAACCACCAGCGTGAGCACCAGCGCAAAGCCCAGCAGTACCAGACTGATCTTGCGCAGGTTCTTGTTCACCGAGTCGATAAAGCTCTGCACGTATTCCACCTCAAACACGCCTGGCTCGGCCCGCAGCTCCTGCACGATACGCCGCATCTGGGTAGAGTCGGTATATTCGGCGCTGATTTTCAGTAGGTAAGCATCCCGCAGCGGATTGTCGCCCAAGAACTGCTCGGGGTCTTCGCCGGTTTGGTCCAGAAACTGCTTAGCGCCTTCCTCTTTGGAGAGAAACCGCACCTGGGGCTGGTCGTTCTTGTAGGCAATGTACTTTTTGCGGCTCAAATCCTGCTGCAACCGCAGAAGCTGGGTTTCGGGCAGGTCCCGGTCGAGGTACACCTGCATTTCGATGTTTTCCTTGACCAGGTTGCTGAGCTTGTGAGCGTGAATCAGCAGCAGGCCAAACAACCCGATAACCAGCAACGACAGCGTGATGCTGAACACTACCATCAAATGTGGGTAGCTGCCGAGCTTTTTCTTACGTGTCGGGCGGTTTTGGGCCATGCGGGCAAAGGTAAGGTTGATTGGTGATTGTTGGGAGTTGATTGTTATTGTTCAGCGGCCAACAAGCATCAATCAACAATCAGCTGCAAATTAGAGCACCGTGCGCGGGTCATCGTCCACATTTAGCACCTCGCGGGCTTTGCGGGCGGCGGCGGCGCGGCGGCGCAGGCGCTTACGCGAAAACAGCTCCCGAAACGTGTCGAACTGCTCGGTGTTCAGCAAGCTGACGCCGGCCCGGGCCTGGTTGGTGAGGTTGGAAAGGTCGTTGAAGTCGCGGGGCGTGGTTTCGTAGCGCAGCTTAGCCCGGAACTTCCCGTCGGGGCGCAGGTAGTACTCCAGGCTCAGGTCGCCGAGCAGTGAGGCCTGCCCCGTGCCGTTCGGCGTCGTTTCGCCCGTTCCAGTGCCGGTTCCAGTGCCCGTACCCGTTGCCGTGGTGGCGCTGGTGTTGAAGCCGCCTTCCCGCGTTACGCGCAGGCGGCCGTTGAGGAAGCTGTAGCTCAGGCGCACCTGCAGGGCCTGGAGCTGCTCGGCCGACAGCCCGTTGATGTTGAAGTCGATTTCCAGGTTCTGGTCAATCTGGGAGGTGAGCAGACCGAGCTGGGTGCTTAGAATCTGGCCCAGGCTGTTTTGCACCGTGTTGTCGTTGCCGCGCAGGCTGATCTGGGTGAACTGGCCGGGTGGGGAAAGCTGCTTGAACACGAGCAGGCTGAACACCTGCCGGTTTAGCTCCTGCTCATCGTTGCGCAGCGACGAAGTGAAGGCCGTTAGGTCGCCTTCCAGCGACGAAGGTGCGTCGTTGAACTCCAGACTCAGACGAATGGTAGGCAGTAGCAGCGGGCCGGTCAGGTTCATTACGGCCGTTACCGGCACTACGCCCCGGGTATTAATGGCCGCCTGGCCTAGAATAGGGGCCAGTGACGTGCGCTGGGTGTAGGCGGCCGTCACGTTCATTTCGCCGGCCAGCGGGTCGCCGTTCCAGGCAATGGTACCACCAGGCCGCACCACGAATTCCTTGTTGATGAGGCCCTGCAGGGTGAAGTTATAAGCGCCCCGTACAATCTCGATTTGCCCGAACATATTGAAGTCGCCGCGGGTGTCGATGTTGAGGCGCAGCTGCCCGGCGGCCGTGCCCCGGATAACGTCGCCGGTGCTTTCGTCGAGCAGAATTTCCACGTAGGCGTCGGGCGTCACGTCCAGGTTCATATTTAGCCGAATGCCCGACAAGTCGATGCGGCCCGCGGCGGCCGTGGGCACTTTCACGGTCGTGAGCGTATCGGTCAGGTTGCGGTTTACAAACTTGATGTAGCTGGCCTGTTGCGCTTTTGCTGCATTGTCGAGTGGCAGCGACAGGCGGGTGCCCGCGTCGCTACGGGCCCGCACGTTCACCACCAGGTTGTCGGTGGGGCCGAATACCACGGCGTCGCCGGTAGCGTAAGCCGTGCCGAAGTATAGGTCGTTGTCTTTGCGGGTGGTATTGAGCACGAGCAGCTTGGTGAAGCTGGCCCGCAAGCCCAGGCGCATATTCTGGAAGCCTTTGTGGTAGATGTTGCCATCGAGCACGCCCGAATTGCCGAGCGGGTCGCGCAGCCGGATCTGGCGGAAGTTAATGCGGTCCTCGGTGAAGCGAATCCGGTCGGCGAAGGTGTAGGTGGTGCCCAGGTAGATGAAGGTGAGCTTGCCGTCGGTCACGTCCACGTTGCCCACCAAGTTGGGCGAGGCCAGCGGCCCGGTAAGGCGCAGGGTGCCCACGGCCGTGCCGCTCATGTCTTTGAGCAATGTGTTGAGCAGGGGCTCGGCCAGCTTCACCGGGGCATTGTCGAGCACAGCCGTCAGGTTGAGCTGGTCTTTGGCACTGGGCGCGTACGTGCCGGCCACCCGTACCACCCGCTGCTGGTCGCGCAACACGTCCATGTCAATCAGCAGCTGGCCGTTGCGGTTGTTCCATTCGCTGCTGCCGCGCACGTTGCCGATCAGCACGTTGTCAAACTGCAGTGAATCGACGTCCAGTGTACTGTTGATTTTGAGCGGGCCATACACGCCGCTGATGGTGCCGGCCGCATTCACCCGGCCCGCAATGTTCTGCTTGGTCAGCGAGTTGAGCGTGGTCAGGTCCAAATCCTTGATGGCCAGCTGCAGCTGCTTGGCGGGGTCGTTGGAAAGGAAGCCCTGGGCACTCACGCTCTGCGCGCCGTTGCTCAGGGTCAGGTTCTGAATGTTGAATTCCTTGCCGCCCCCCGAAATGCTCACCGAGTTGTCGGCCGCAATGGTCCAGTCCTTGCCCAGCAGGTTCACGCCCGACTGCCGGAACACAATCTGCACGGCTTCGGGCAGAAACGCCAAAGAGCCGTTGATGGCCGCCTTGTTGGTCGAGTTGGTTTGGGCCAGCGACGTCGAGAAATTGATGCGCTCCTGGTCCCAGACGCCTTCCACGTAGAACTTCTCGGTGTTGCCCAGGCCCGGCAACACCTGCCGCTCGGAGGTGATGTTGGCCTGCGCCAGCACCTCGGGCTGGTAGGGCAGCTTACTGGTGTTGAATTCGAAGTCGGTATTGAACGCCCGCACGCTGTCGTATTGAATGCCGTTGAAATGCCCGGCCAGCGCGAAAATGGACGTGGGGCCATTGCGGAACGAGCCCTCTATCCGCGAGAAATCGGAGAGCGTAAGGCTGGGCAGAAACAGGTGCAGCACCGGGTTGGCCTGCTTGAGGTAGAGGTCGAGGGCAATGGCGTAATCGGCAATGGGGCGCTGCTGCTTACGGCGGTAGTAGCCGGCAATGGCCGCGTCGTTGCTCTCGAAGTTGAGCTTGTACTCGGTCAGCAGCGTCTGCACGTCGCGGGCCACGGTGGTGAAGTTGAAGTTGCCGTCGGCCGTCAGATTCAGCACTTCCGAGCGTACCGTGACGCGGCGCTGCCGGCCGGTGCGCTGGCTCACCACGTCGAAGGTATCGATGGGTACGGTGCGGCCGGCGTAGCTCAGGCGGGAGTCGCGCAGAATGATGCGGCCGATGAGGTCGTCGAGCTTCAGGCCCTGGAATTTCACGTCGGCGGTGGTGGCCACTACCACGCTTTGCTTGGTCAGGCCCAGGGCGCGCAGGTCGGCGCGCTTCACCCGGGCTTCCACATCAAAGGCCTGCCGGGCCTTGTTCAGGTCGATGGTGCCGTTGGCGTCAATCTGCAGATTGGGGTCATTCACGGCCAGCTTGCCGTCAAACGACTGGCGGCTGAACTGCCCGTTGGTGGTGATGTTGCGGAAACGGTAGCCGTTCAGCCAGATGCTCTGCACACTGGCATTGGCTTTGAGGCGGGCCCGCTCGGGCGTGAAGCCCACGCCTTCCACGCGGCCATTCATGGTAATATCGCGCACCATGCTTTCGTCGCCAAGGAGCTTGCCCAGCTGAAAAGCGGTGGTTTTTACCTGGCCCTCATAAGTAGAGTAAGCCGGGTCAGTCTTGAACTTGATGTTAACGTCGGACACAACATCGCCCAGGGCGGTGCGGAAGGCGCCGTTGGCCACAAAGTCGTTGTAGAAGCCCAGAAACTGCCCATTGAGCCGCACCGTGCCCAGGCGCGCCACGTAAGGCCAGCCCGAAGCCGGAATGTAGCGCTTGATGTCGCGGCCGTCAATAACGGAGGGCTTAAGGCGCATTTCCACGAAGCTTTCCTTCAGGTTGGGCAGGCCCTGCACGTTGATGTTGCCGGCTACGTGGGTATTGCGGCCGTAACGTATATCCAGATTTTTGGTCGTAAAATTCTTCACGTAGCCCTTGGCCTCGCCCGAAATCAGCACCGTTTCCTTCAGGTCCCGGATGAAAGGCTGGGGCGCAAACAGGGCAATATCATCGGAATACACCCGGCTCGAATCGAGCCGGGCCGTTACTTTCACCGAGTCGTTGAAGTCGACGAAGTTCAGGAAGTGCTTGAAATCGAATTTAATATAAGGACGCAGTCGACTGTTGCCCACGCGCAGGTCGAGGCCCGCAAATTCCCAGAACTTATCGGCGTAGGTCATGTTGGCCGTCAGCTCTTTCAGGCGGGTTTTCGACGGCGTGTCTACGGCCCGAAGGTCGTCAATCTGGGCGTGAATCGTGTCGCCGCGTAGCCACAGCTGGGTTACTTCGCCGTAGATGCTGTCGATGTGCATGTGGGCGTAGTCGATGGTGCGGCCGTAGCTTTCGGCGCGGGGCGTGGTTTGCCGGTCGAGCACGAAGCGGCCGTTACGCAGACTGATAGCCTCAATCTTAAAGTCAAAGGGCTTCGAAACCTTGGTCGTGTCGCTGGGACCAATCAGGCGTTTGACGGCCGTTAGAAACTGCGAGAGGTTGGTCGAGTCGGGCTGGTTGGCGTAGGTTATCTGGGCAAACCGCGGCTCTTCCAGCGTAAGCTTGCCAATGTGCAGGTGGCTGGGGTCGAAAATCGAAAACAGCTTGATGTCGGCGTCGGCTTTACCGATGTTGAACAGCTCGCCACCCTGGCGGTCGAGCACCCGCACACCTTCCAGCACCACCCGCGAAAAGGGCCGCACGTCCACGCTGCCCACAATTACGCGCTGCCCGAGCTTCTCGGTGAGAATGGTGGCGGCCTTACGCGCCAGGCTGGTTTGCACGCTTGGAATGCGCAGGGCTATCAGCGCGCCGCCCACCACCAGCCCTAGTAATAGGAGCAGGCCCAGCAGGACTTTAAGCGTGATAGAGAGAAACCGGGGCACGGAAAACGGGCTGGAAAATGTTGAGCGTGAACACGAAGATGCGGGATTTGGCGCAATGGCTGCCTGGGGGCCGAGCTATTTTAACAAATCAGGCCGGCGGCCGCCTCAATTGCCCTGCCGAAAACCCAACGAGGGAGAAACGTATTGGTTACCGGTTTTAAACGACCTTTGTACCAGATTATGCGGCCCGCGGTGCAAGAACCGCGCTTCGGACCCATTCCTACTTTCTGAAATCAACCGTATGCCTTTTCCCGTCATTCTGGCCATTGAGTCTTCCTGTGATGATACGTCGGCAGCCGTAATGGCCGGCGGCGAAATCCTGGCCAACGTGGTAGCCACGCAGCAGGTGCACGAACAATACGGCGGCGTGGTGCCCGAGTTGGCCTCGCGCGCCCATCAGCAGCACCTCATACCAGTGGTGCAGGAGGCATTGCGCCGGGCAAAGGTAGACAAATCCGCCCTCGACGCGGTGGCCTTCACACAAGGACCGGGCCTGCTGGGCTCGTTGCTGGTGGGCAGCATGTTTGCCAAAACCTTCGCCCAGGCCCTGGATAAACCCCTGATTGCCGTCAACCACATGCGGGCCCACATTCTGGCCCACTTCATCAGGGCCCCGCGGCCGGCGTTTCCATTTTTGTGCCTCACCGTCAGCGGCGGCCACACCCAACTCGTCATCGTGCGCAGCCCCATGGATATGCAGGTTATCGGCCAGACCATCGACGACGCGGCGGGGGAGGCTTTCGACAAAACCGCCAAGCTGCTCGGCCTGCCGTATCCCGGCGGCCCCCACCTCGATAAGCAGGCCCGGTTGGGCAACCCCACGCGCTTCCCGTTCCCGGTGGGCGCCATGCCCGGCTACGACTTTTCCTTCAGCGGCCTGAAAACCTCGGTGCTCTACTTTTTGCGCCAGCAAACGGCCCAGAACCCGGATTTTGTGGCCGAAAACCTGCCCGACCTTTGCGCCAGCATCCAGCACACCATCATCCAAACGCTGCTGCGCCAGCTCATCCGGGCGGCGCAGGATAATGGCCTCACCCAGATTGCCCTGGCCGGCGGCGTGGCCGCCAACTCGGGTCTGCGCGAGGCTCTCACGCAGCTCTGCGCCGAAAAAGGCTGGGAGGTATTCATTCCCGACTTCGAGTTCTGCACCGACAATGCCGGTATGGTGGCCATGACGGCCCATTTCCAGTTCGAAGCCGGCGACTTTGCCGCCCCGCTCGTCAGCCCCGACCCGCGCCTGAAGCTGACGTAACGTTGCGCGGCACGGAATACTTCGCCCAATTCGGCTAATTTCCGTACCTACGCTACTCTTATTATAGTACCAGTACCCGCCGCGCCGCCGGAAAGCAGCGTTGGCGGCCTTTGCATCCCATCATGGCCAAACAAAAAGACGATACGCCTAAGCGCGTCAACATCCTGAACCGCCGCGCCAGCTACGAATACAGCTTTCTGGCCAAATACGACGCGGGCATGATGCTGCAGGGCACCGAAATCAAGAGTATCCGCGACGGCAACGTGAACATGCAGGACGGCTTCTGCGCCTTCCACGCCGACGGCAGCCTGTGGGTGCACAACCTGAGCATTTCGCAGTACACGCTGGGTACCTACAACAATCACGAGCCCAAGCGGGAGCGGAAGCTGCTGCTCAACAAGAAGGAGTTGCGCCAGCTGGCCAACAAAACCCAGGAACAGGGCGTCACCATCGTGCCCATTCGCCTCTTCGTCAACGACCGGGGCTTTGCTAAGCTCGAAATTGCGCTGGCCAAGGGTAAAAAGCTCTTCGACAAGCGCGACGACATCAAGGCCAAAGACCAGAAGCGCGAAATGGACCGCGCCCGGGAGTATTAAGTGAAGGAGCGAAGTGGGGAATGAGTGAATGCAGTTTTTGCGGCGCTTGTTTGCCCGACTGGTATTTAAAGGAGAGCTTCGCGTACGGCTCGCCGAAACAGAGCCCTATCCTACTTGAGTGGAGTTCTAAAACGACAATTCACTCATTCACTCATTTACTCATTCACTCTTGAACCACGGAATCTGCGCTCTGAGCGCCGTGCCGGTGCGGGCCGAGCCGACCGATAAAGCCGAACTCGTTACCCAGCTTATCTTCGGCGAGTGCTACACCATTCTGCTTACCCAGGGCAACTGGCACCAGATCCGCATTGCCGCCGACCAGTACGTGGGCTGGATTGACTTCAAGCAGCACACGCCCGTGTCGGAAGAGTATTTCCAGGCCTGGCACAAGCAAGACCACCCGCGCAGTCTCGACGTGGTGCAGATGGTGAGCGACGCGGCCACCCGCATTCCCGTCACGCTGGGCAGCCGCCTGCCGTTTTTCGACGGCATGACCCTCAGGCTCGGCGACCAGAAAATGTTCTACAACGGGGCCGCCACCAACCCGCTCAACGGCCATGGCCCCCTCGGCCCGGTGGATAAACGGCTGGTGCTGATGCTCAAAATGGCCCAGGTGTACCTGAAGTCGCCCTACGTGTGGGGCGGCAAGTCGCTGTTCGGCATCGACTGCTCGGGCCTCATGCAGCAGCTCTACGGCCTGATCGGGGTGCAGCTCCCCCGCGACGCCCGCCAGCAGATTGACCACGGCCTGACCGTGCATTTCGTGTCCCAGACCCAGCCCGGCGACCTGGCTTTTTTCGACAACGCCGACGGCAACATCGTGCACGTAGGCCTGCTGCTCGAAGACCAGCAGATTCTGCACGCCAGCGGCGAGGTCCGCATCGACCCGCTCGACCACAACGGCATATTCAACCGTCAACGCCAGAAATACTCCCATAAGCTGCGCCTCATCAAGCGGATTCTGGCCGATTAATGTGCTTAAGTGCTAATGTAGAAAATGTGTCATTGCGAGGCGTGAGCCGAAGCAATCCGTCCTCTACGCAGTGATCAATGAACTTTTACCAGAAAGCCCTTTATTCCAACCGGAGTAAAGGGCTTTTCACTGAAGAGAGCTTTCTACATTTCAGAGGACGGATTGCCGCGCTTCGCTCGCAATGACACGGCTTAGTATAGCATTGCATTCAACCGTATGCCGCACTTTAAAATCTGCTATATAGTAGCGCTTGTCAATCACCTTTTGCGCGAGGAAACTTAAGCCAGCGGGTATTGTTAATACGCTTAGAATCATCTAGCTTTCGCTGTACCAGATGATTTATTCACCGAGCGTATGGACCAAAAAGTGCTAGTTCTCAATGGCGACTACACCGCCATTACGTTGTGCAGTGTGCAGAAGGCTTTCGTGCTCTTATTTCTCGACAAAGCCGAGATGATAGCCAAGTCGGAGCACGGGGTGCTGCGCACTATTTCCAGTGCCTATCCCAAGCCCAGCATTATCCGGCTGCAGCGCTATGTGCGCGTGCCTTACAAGGGCATTGCCCTGAGCCGGCACAACATTATGAAGCGCGACCATTTTGAGTGTCAGTACTGCGGCTCAACCCGCAACCTGACGCTGGACCATGTGCTGCCCCGCTCCCGTGGCGGCGACTCATCGTGGACCAACCTGCTGACGGCCTGTGCCCGCTGCAACCACGCCAAGGGGCACCGCACGCCCCAGGAAGCTGGCCTTACCATCAGGCAGATGCCTAAGAAACCGACGCTGTCGGGCTTTCTCAGGCTCAGTGCCGGAACCATCGACCAGAACTGGCACCCTTACCTAACTAACTAGAGCCGGAAGCAGCTGCTTCCGGCTTTTTTTTGCCCGGCCCGCTACTGGTCAGCTGCTTAGTGCCGCCGATGGTATTGGAACCGAGCCAGTAGCGCCGGTTGGTAGGCTGCTTTCCAGCCGGTTAGGTGGGCGTTAGGCGCGTTTTTACGGCTGAGCTACTGAGCGGAATTGTACAAAATCCGGGGATGGGCGCACCAATTACCGTGCAGCTGCTGTTAGAACCAATATCTTTGCAGTAGTCCACCCAGCATTTGTTCATGTCAGCAGTACCCAAGTTTGCGGCTTCCCGCTCTTTTCACACCGAGTTAAAAAACCGCATCAACGCCTATTTCGAAGAATCGGGCCAGGAGCCGACAGGTACCACCAGCCTGTTTGTGAAGGCCATTGTGCTGACCGTAGCCTTCGTGGCGCTTTACATCCACGTGGTATTCTTCACGCCCTCGACGCTGCTGGCGCTGCTGGAATGCGCGCTGATGGGCGCGGTAGGTTCGGCTGTGGGCTTCAACGTGATGCACGACGGCTCGCACGGCTCGTTCAGCAAATCGAAGTTCGTGAATCAGTTTGCGGCCTTCACCCTCAACGTGCTGGGTGGTAGCAGCTTTATGTGGAACATGAAGCACAACCTGATTCACCACATGTATACCAATGTGGATGGCTTCGACGATGACATCGACGCGCAGCCCTGGCTCCGGCTCAGCACCACACAGCCGCGCCACCGCTTCCACAAGTTTCAGCACCTGTACTTCTGGTTTTTCTACGCTCTGCTCTTCATTGCCTGGATTTTCTTCATGGATTACCAGAAGTATTTCAAGGGTAAGATAGGGGAGGTAGCTATCAAGAAAATGACGGCCACCGACCAGGGCGTGTTCTGGGGATTCAAGGCCCTGCACCTGTTTCTGTTTATGGGTCTGCCGATTTACCTGCTCGGCTTCTGGACCTGGCTCGTGGGCTTCGTGGTTTTCGCCACCGTGGTTGGCTTCACGATGAGCATCGTGTTTCAACTGGCCCACACCGTGGAGCACGCGGCTTTCCCCATGCCCCACGAAACGACCAACAAGCTGGAAGACGAGTGGGCCATTCACCAGATCAAGACGACGGCCAACTTCGCCACCGACAACAAAGTCATTAGTTGGCTGGTCGGCGGCCTGAACTTTCAGGTAGAACACCACCTGTTTCCCAAGATTTCGCACGTGCACTATCCTGAAATCAGCAAGATCATCAAGCAGATGTGTGAGGAGTTTGGAGTTACCTACAACGAATATCCCAAGATGCGCTACGCCGTGGCGTCGCACGTGTCGTTTCTGCGCCAGATGGGCCGGGCCTAAGCTGCACAGAGCAGAATACAAAAGCCGGGCGGCAAACTAGCGGCCCGGCTTTTGCGTAGATAGAATTGAGTACCAAAAGAGTAGCGTGGATATCCGCAAGGTGTGGACGTCAGAATAAGTGCCGGAGGCCGCCTGCCTCAGCGCTGACTCGGGTTGCCTGGCAGCCGGGTCGCACAACCGATTTCCCCCTGTTTGATGTCTCTTCCCAAATTTGCTCCTCCGCGTAACTTCTACGCCGAGCTACGCGCCCGTACCAACCAGTATTTCGAAGAAGCCGGCAAATCCAGCACCGGTGGCTTCAGCATCGTGGGCAAGGCTTTGCTGCTGACGTCGGCTTTCGTGCTGCTGTATGTGCACTTGGTGTTTTTTACGCCTGCTACGGCCCTGGCCTTGCTGGAGTGTGTGGTGCTGGGCGGCGTTATTTCCGCCATCGGCTTCAACGTGATGCACGACGGCGCCCACGGCTCGTTCAGCAGCCACAAGTGGCTCAACCATTTTGCGGCCTTCACCCTGAACATTCTGGGGGGCAGCAGCTACATGTGGAACGCCAAGCACAACGTGATTCACCACATGTACACCAACATTGAGGGCGCCGATGACGACATCGATATTCAGCCCTGGATGCGCATGAGCGTGGGGCAGCCCCACCACAAGCTGCACCGTTTCCAGCACCTGTACTTCTGGTTTTTGTATTGCATGCTCTACATCTCCTGGATTTTCGTGATGGACTACCAGAAGTATTTCACCCGTAAAATCGGGGCTATGCCGCTCAAGAAGATGGATACGGCCGACCACCTCATCTTCTGGGGTTTTAAGGTGCTAAACCTCTTCCTTTATATTGCCCTGCCGATTTACATGGTCGGTTTCTTGGGCTGGCTGGCCGGCTTTGCCGTTACTACCTGCTTTGCGGGCCTAGTGCTGAGCCTGGTATTTCAGCTGGCGCACACCGTAGAGCACACCGCCTTTCCCGTGCCCCACGAAACGACCGGTAAGATGGAAGACGAGTGGGCCATCCACCAGATCAAGACGACGGCCAACTTTGCCACCGAAAGCCGTCTTATCAGTTGGCTGGTAGGTGGGCTCAACTTTCAGGTAGAGCATCACCTGTTTCCCAAGATTTCCCACGTGCATTACCCCGCTATCAGCAAGATCATCAAGCAGATGTGCGGCGAGTACGGCGTAGAGTACATCGAATACCCCAAGATGCGCTACGCCGTGGCTTCCCACGTGTCGTTTCTGCGCCAGATGGGCCGGGCTGCCTAGCCGCCCGCTTAGCCGAACAGCACAAAAAAGGTCCGTTCATCGAGCGGACCTTTTTTAGTTACTGATTGATTGCAAAACGTAAGCTTAATATGCCGCACTGCTGGAACCGGCAGCGGCGGCAGTGGTAGAGTGTGCTCCGGCAAAGGCCAGCAGGTCGCTGTTAAGCCGGTCTTTCTCGGTTACGAACAGGCCGTGAGGCGCACCATCGTATTCGATGTACTGCGCCTGGGGCACGAACTGCGTCATCCGCTCCCCACTCACTTTGGCCGGCACAGTCTCGTCGGCGCTGCCGTGAATTACGAGCGTGGGCACTTTAATGCTTTGCAGGTCTTGGCGGAAATCGGTGGCGGCAAAGGCATACACATCCTGCTCGGTGGCGCGGGGCGAGGCAATCTGGCACAGGCTCTGCATCCAGTCCAGCGTAGCCTGGCTGACGGGGTGGCTCATGGCCCCCACGCCGTAGAACTGCTTGCCGAATGTGGCCAAGAAGTCGAACCGGTCTTTGCGGATGCCCTCAATCATCTTATCAAAATTTTCCTTGGGCGCGCCGTCGGGGTTGTCGTCGGTTTTGAGCAGGTAAGGCGTCACGGCGGCTACGAAAGCCACCCGGCTTACCCGAGCTCCGCCGTGGCGGCTCATGTAGCGCGCCACTTCGCCGCCACCCATCGAGAAGCCAACTAGCGTTACGTCTTGCAGGTCGAGTTCGTCGAGCACGGCTTTCAGGTCATCGGCCAGCGTGTTGTAGTCGTGGCCTTCCCAGGTTTTGCTCGATTGGCCAAAGCCCCGGCGTGTGTATGCAATGACGCGGTTGCCGTGCTTGGGCAGCTCAGCCAGTTGGTATTCCCACATTTCGTAGGAGGCGGGCCAGCCGTGAATCAGCACGATGGGCTTACCCTGACCCTGGTCGGTATAGTGCAGTTTAACGTCGTGGCCATTGGCGTCTTTGCCGGCGGTGATGTAGCTCATGGAATAGGGTTGGTTGTTGGTAGAAGAACAGTTTTGCAGGTGTCTACTGTCACTGTATACCATGAGTTTCAAGCGGCTGGTTTGCCGCAAAGGCCATAATCCCGGATTCTACCCGTGAAACAGCTGTGCTAGTCGGCTAACTTGGATTATAACCCGGTGAAATATTATTCGTCTTTCATTGCATAACCCGGCCTACAAGCAGGCTGAAACGGCGGAGGCTTGGCGCATAGCAGGGTATTGTTACCTACTTAAGCTATGCTATTTCTTCACGCTATGGCTTTGCTCCTGAGCCACAATCTTCCATTTGCCCTGTTGACGCTCGGCACAAAACACCGTCATCCTGCCTGATCCTGGGTCAGAATAAGTTACTTGAAACACGGCTTTTGTAAAGGCTTTGTCGAAACATACTCTGGAAAACATATTGTAGTTTATGCCTTCATAGTTTGTATCGAGGAGGAGAGTATGCATCGGCGTTGGCAGTAGCCGTGACGGATAGTCGAGCCGATATTCCATTGCCTCGAATGGAACAGTGCGTTTTATAAGGTTGACAGAATCCTGCGGATTCCATAGCCCTAGCAGTAAGGAAAGAAATGCTGGGTTAATAGAATGGGCTTTAATAATACGGACTGCCTCTTTGGTAGCTGAAGCCTTTTGTACTTCAAAAGGCTTATCGGTCATTAGGTTACCTAAGCGTAGCGGAAACCCCATGTTCTCCACAAGGGCAATGGTAGGCAAAGGGTATACTTTACCTTGTCCAGGCCCCGAGTGGCGAGACGGAAAATCGAAATATAAATAGGGCATTACAAACAGAGTTTCGCCCACCACCTGGTTGCACAGTGTTAGCAAAACAGTGTCTTCCTGCTGCTGATACTCGGCCGAAACCGGGGAGTGGATGCCCGGGGTAGGACGGCAGCTTTGTTGGGCAACCATCAGCAAGAGAATCAGCCAGTTCTTCATACTGGCAAAGTAGCGCTTTGGCCCCGTTTTGCTGCTGGGAAACTTCCCTTAAACTCCGTATCTTTGCCCCCCCGCCAGGGTGGCGGGGTCTGGAGCTGTGCTTCAGGAAGTTACTCATAACGCGGACCCGGATTTGATCCTAAGCCGGCCGTGTATAGTAGGATCAACCAGTATTATGGCAGTAGAAGTAGTAGACAACTTCGATTGGGACAACGTTGGAGCGTCGCAGTTCGGTGGTAACTATACCAAAGAGCAGCGCGCCGAGATGGAGCAGATGTACGGCGACACGCTGACGACTGTGCAGGAAGAAGAAGTGGTAAAAGGTACCGTAGTTGGTATCACTGACCGCGACGTAATCCTGAACATCGGCTTCAAGTCGGACGGCCTGGTGCCCCTGTCGGAATTCCGTGACTTGGTAGACCTGAAAATCGGCGACCAGGTTGAGGTATTCATCGAAGACCAAGAAGACTCGAACGGTCAGTTGATCCTGAGCCGCAAGAAGGCCAAGATCAAGCAGGCCTGGAAGTCGATTTACGACGCTCTGGAGAATGACACCATCCTCGAAGGCGTAGTAAAGCGTCGGACCAAAGGTGGTCTGATCATGGATCTGGACGGCGTAGAAGCCTTCCTGCCCGGCTCGCAGATTGACGTGAAGCCTATCCGTGACTTCGACATTTATGTCGGCCGTCGCATGGAAGTGAAGGTTGTGAAAATCAACGCCGCTTTCGACAACGTAGTAGTATCGCACAAAGTCCTGATCGAGAAAGACCTCGAGAAGCAGCGCGAAGCTATCCTCAACAACCTGGAGAAAGGCCAGATCCTCGAAGGCGTTATCAAGAACATGACCAACTTCGGTGTGTTCATCGACCTTGGTGGTGTAGATGGTCTGTTGCACATCACGGACATCTCGTGGGGCCGCATCGCTCACCCGAGCGAAGTACTGCAGCTCGACCAGAAACTGAACGTGGTTGTTCTGGACTTCGACGAAGCCAAGAAGCGTATCTCGCTCGGTCTGAAGCAGCTGACTCCTCACCCATGGGATTCGCTCGTAGCCGAAATGGGCGTAGGCTCGAAGGTGAAAGGCCGCATCGTGAACGTAGCCGACTATGGCGCATTCATGGAAATCATCCCCGGTGTTGAAGGTCTGATCCACGTTTCGGAAATGAGCTGGAGCCAGCACCTGCGCAACCCGCAGGACTTCATCAAGCAGGGCGACGTAGTAGAGGCTCAGATCCTGACCCTCGACCGCGACGACCGTAAGATGAGCCTGGGTATCAAGCAACTGACCGAGGATCCATGGACCCGCGCTGACTTCGGCACGAAGTACGCCGTAGGTTCTAAGCACAACGGTCTGGTGCGTAACCTGACCAACTTCGGCCTGTTCGTAGAACTGGAAGAAGGTGTAGACGGCCTCGTGCACGTATCCGACCTGTCGTGGACTAAGAAGATCAAGCACCCTTCCGAAATGGTGAAGGTGGGCGACCGTCTGGACGTGCAGGTACTGGAACTCGACGTGTCGAACCGTCGCCTGGCCCTGGGCCACAAGCAGCTGGAAGAAAACCCCTGGGATACGTTCCAGACGGTGTTCACCCCCGGCTCGGTTCACAAGGCTACCATCACCGAGAAAAACGACCGTGGTGCCGTGCTCGAGCTGCCCTACGGCATCGAAGGCTTCGCGTATCCTAAGTCGCTGCAGAAAGAAGACGGCTCGCAGGCTGAGAACGGCGAACAGCTGGACTTCCGCGTAGTTGAATTCTCGAAGGATGACCGTCGCATCGTACTCTCGCACACGGCTGCTTACAACCAGCAGGCTGAAGAGGATAGCCGCACGTCGAAATTTGCCAAGAAGAAGCCCGCCGGCGGTGCCGGTGCTGGTGCCCAAGGCGAAGGCAAGCTAAGCGACCTCAAGAAGCCCGCTACCGGTGAGAAGTCGACCCTGGGTGACTTGGATGCTCTGTCCGCTCTGCGCGACAAGATGATGGGCACCGAGCGCCAGGCTGGCGAGCAGAAGCTGCAGGCTACGGCCGAGCCCAAAGCTCCTAAAGCTGAAGCTGCTCCCGCTGCTGAGGCTGCTACTGAAGCTCCGGCTGAAGGTGGTATCCTGGCGGCCGTAACCGGTGCTGCCTCGGCCGCATTCGACAAAGTAACGGAAGTAGCCAGCGACGCCATCGACGCTGCTACCCACTCCGCTGCTTTCGAGAAAGCCAAAGAAGTAGCCGGCGACGTAGTCGACAAGGTGAAAGGTGCAATTGCCGGCGACGAAGCCGCCGACAAGAAAGACGAAGAGAAAGCCTAAGCTTTCTTGTAAGTCAAGCCCAGAAGAGGCCCCGGAGCAATCCGGGGCCTTTTTTTGTGGCGCTGATTTTTCATCCTGTCATTGCGAGGACGCAGGACGAAGCAATCTGTCCTCTGCATAGCACGACATTGCCTTTTACCACGAAGCTCTTTCCCGCACAAGTAGGAAAGCGCTTTTCACTTCAGGATATTTTCTGTATTTCAGAGGACGCATTGCTTCGCCCCGCTCGCAATAACATAGTACCCAATGCTTAGAACTGTAACCGATAGTTACCGTAAGATTTCTTCTTGCAGATAGCCAACTGCTTATCCTAAAACGCCAGGAAAAACACCTTGTCGATTTGGAAAAGGAAGAATATGCCGTAGCTTTGCATCCCAATCCAAGCCCGGTGACGTGACCGAGTGGCTAGGTAGAGGTCTGCAAAACCTCCTACAGCGGTTCGAATCCGCTCGTCACCTCTCTTTATAGTTCCTGTTTTTCTAGTAGCTCTGTACCCCGGTCGATTAGCCCCGACCGGGGTTTTTGCTTTTTAGGCCAGTAGATATAGCCGCTGGGAAATATTTTTTATAGGTAATTATCTGCGCATCGCGCTGCTGACAAGCTGAGACTGAAAGAGTTTGCCCAAAACGGGTAAAATCGGGCCCGGTGCGGGTTTCCTGAATCATTATCCCTACATTTCATTCCCGCGTAAAAGCGCGCACGCAAGTATTCTTTCCTTCCTTTCATCCTATGAAGATTATTGACCTCCGCACGATGCGCGGCCCCAGCTACTGGTCCGTGAAACATTACAAGCTGATTGTAATGAAAGTGGATCTGCAAGAGCAGGCTGACGTGTGGTCGAACAACTTTCCGGCCCTGGCCGAGCAGCTGCCCTTATTGTTGCCCGAAATAGGCCGCGCCCAGCCCGCCGAATCGGAGAAAGCCCAGCAGAAACACCCGCCCCTCACGGCCGAGCAGCTTACGGATGGCGAGCCGCTGGGCCACGTCATTCAGCACGTAGCCCTGGCGTTGCAGCGCACGGCTGGGATGCCCGTGTACTGGGGAAAATCGTATCCAGCGCACCAGCCCGGAGTGGAGTTCGTCGTTTTCTCTTACCAGGAGGAACGCGCCGGGCGGATGGCGGCCGAGGCGGCCGTGCAGCTCGTGGAAGATATCTGCCAGGGGCGGCCGGTGAATGTGAAACCCATTGTGGATGAGCTGCACGAAATCCGGGAAGACGAATTTTTCGGTCCCAGCACCTGGAGCATTGTGTCGGAGGCAGCCTCGCGCAACATTCCTTACATCCAGCTCAAGAACAGCAACATCATTCAGCTGGGCTACGGCGTCAATCAGAAGCGCATCTGGGCTACTACCACCAGCTACACCTCGCACGCCGGGGTAGAGGTGGCCGGCAATAAGAACCGCACTAAGGCTATGCTCAAGGACTCGGGCGTGCCCGTGCCGAACGGCACAACTGTGTATTCGGAAGCTGGGCTGCGCGACGCCATCGAGGAGCTGGGCTTTCCCATCGTAACCAAGCCCCTGGACGGCAACCACGGCAAGGGCGCTACCATTCGCATCATGAACTGGGAAGACGCGGTGGAGGGCCTGAAAGCGGCCCAATACTATTCCCGGGCCGTCATTGTGGAGCAGTTCATCGAGGGCGACGACTATCGGCTGCTGGTAGTAAACGGCAAGCTCATTGCTGCTGCCAAGCGCACTCCCGCCGCCGTGAAGGGCAACGGCAGCAGCACTATTCAGGAGCTGATCAACGAAGTAAATAAGGACCCACGCCGGGGTATTGGCCACGAGAAGGTGCTCACCAGCATCAAGGCCGACCAGCACACGCTCGATATGCTGCAGAAGCAGGAGCTGACCTTGGAGTCGGTATTGCCGGAGGGCCAGACGGTGTACCTGAAAAGTACGGCCAACATCAGCACCGGCGGCACGGCTACTGATGTTACCGACCTCATTCACCCTTACAACCTGCTGCTGGCCGAACGGGTGGCCGGTATTATCGGCCTCGATATCTGCGGCATCGACTTGCTGACTTCCGATATTGCTATTCCGCTCAATGAGACGCGGGGCGCCGTTATTGAGGTAAACGCCGCGCCGGGTTTTCGGATGCATATTTCGCCCACTGAAGGCCTACCACGCAACGTGGCCGCGCCGGTGGTGGATATGTTGTTCCCAACCGGTGGCACCGCCCGGATTCCAATTTTCGCCGTGACGGGTACCAACGGCAAGACCACCACTACGCAGCTGTTGGCGCACATTGTGGCGTCGAAAGGCTATAAAGTGGGTCACACGACGACCAGCGGCATCTACATTCAGGGGGTGCAGTTGCAAAGCGGTGACTGTACTGGTGGGCAAAGCGCCGAGTTCGTGCTGAAAGACCCAACAGTCAACTTCGCGGTACTCGAAACGGCCCGCGGCGGCATGCTGCGCTCCGGCCTAGGCTTCCACACCTGCGACGTGGCCGTGGTAACCAACATTGCCGCCGACCATCTGGGCATGCGCGACATTTATACCGTGGAGGAAATGGCCCAGGTGAAGGGCGTATTGCCCCGCACGGTGCGCAAAAACGGCTGGGCCGTGCTCAACGCCGATGATGACCTAGTGTATGCCATGCGCGAAAAGCTGGATTGCCGGGTAGCTTTGTTTAGTATGAATGAGCACAGCCCGCGCATCCGGGAGCACGCCGAAAACGGGGGGCTGGCCGCCGTGTACGAGGAGGGCTACATCACCATTTACAAAAACAGCTACAAGCTGCGCATCGATCGGGCCGCTGAATTCCCGATTACGTTTGGGGGCCGGGCCACGTTCAACATCGAAAATTCGCTGGCCGCCGCCCTGGCCTGCTACTGCTACGGCTTCGACAAGGACGACATCAAGCAGGCCCTGCGCACGTTTGTGCCCTCGGCGGCCAAGACGCCGGGCCGTATGAACCTCTACAAGTTCCCCACTTTCGAGGTGCTCGTCGACTATGCCCACAACACCCACGGCATCGGCAAGTTTGCCGAGTTCCTGAACGCCACTGATGCCACCCACAAAGTGGGCGTGATATCGGGCCTAGGCGACCGGCGCGACGAAGACACGCTGGGCTTTGCCCGCATTGCTGGCAGCATCTTCGATGAGGTGATTCTGCGCCAAGACCGTGACCTGCGGGGTAAAACCAAGGAACAGCTGCGCGAAATTATGGAGCGCGGCCTGCGCCTCGATACGCCCGAGCTGCCCATTACCTACATCGAAGACGAGATGGACGCCATTGACCACGTATTGGCCACGGCCAAGCCGGGTTCGGTCATCGTGATGTTCACCGAAAACATCAAGGCCACTATCAAGAAGCTGGATGAGTTTGAATCCTCGCTGCACGGGTAAGCTGGCGCAGCTACCAACAAAAAGGCCCCGGAGCAATCCGGGGCCTTTTTTGTTACTGGAAAAAGTCGGAGAAGAGGTAAGTAACTTCCCGGCTTCTATCAGCTATAATCGCCTACTTCAGCGTGAAGGTTGACTTGCCGATCATAACGCCGCCCGAGTACAGCTCGACGGTGTGCAGGCCGGTTTTATAGGGGGCACCTTTGGCATACAGAAACTGCACGGGCTGGCGGGTATTGTCGAATACGATATCCTGCTTGGCCGTGTAAAACGCCTCGGAGCCGTCAATCATGAAGGTGCCGCCGCCGGTGCTCAGGTTGTAGAGGGCCGCGCCGTCGGGCTCAATCAGGCGCATCATGATTTCCTTGGTTTCCTTCGGCGACACGTCGTTGCGGGCCAGGTTGAAGGTCACTTTCACCTTTTCCACGCGCTTGGCCTTGAACTCGTTTTCGTCGTCGTCCTTCTCCTTGTTGCGGGAATTGATGACGCCAACGCGGATATTATCGGCCTGCAGGCGCGAGGCAATGCTAACCTTCTCCGACAGCTCCTGGTTGGAGCGCACCACAGTTGTAATGGTGTCGGTGAGCTTGTTTTGCCGCTCTTTCAGCGTGGTGGTTTCGGTGTAAAGCGCCTCGTTGTCGTTTTTCAGCTGGGCAATTTCCTCGTCTTTCTTGCGGAGTTGGTTCTCGAAGCTGGCGGCCCGCTGCTTGAAGCGCTGCTGCTCCGAAATAGAGAAGCTGCCGGCTTTAAAGGAGCGCAGCTTCAACAGGTCGGCATTGATAGCCGCAATTTTGGACTCCAGCGAATCGTTGGCGAGGCCCATGCCCTGCACTTCCTGGCTTTGGCGCTCGAAGTCGGCCTTCAGCGTTTCATACTGCTTAATCTGCTCTTCCAGCTTCGAATCCTTTACTTTCAGGTCGGCCGTGAGCTGTTCATTCTGTTTGCCCTTCTGCTGGTTCATGTAGAACAGCAAACCGTTAATGCCCAGCAGGACCAGGATCAGGGCCACAATCAGCAGGACACGGTTGTTGTTCTTAGGCTCGGTGCTTTGGTTTTGTTCCATTGCGGGAGGGGGTTAAATGAAGCCCGGAAAATTAGGGCGGTGGGTTACCTTTATTCACAAAAATAAAGGGAATGCCTACCTGGGCAAGTTTCGCGAATAAATACTACATCTCCATGCCATCGGATTTACCGCTTGACGCTACGTACTGGAACGCACGCTACACGCTGGGGCAAACTGGCTGGGATACCGGGGCCATAACGCCGCCCCTGCGGGATTATTTTCAGCAATTAACGCTGCCCGTCACGGCTCGGATTCTTATTCCGGGGGCGGGGCGGGGCTACGAAGCTGAGTATCTGCATGGTGCGGGCTACGAGAATGTTTGGGTGGCCGATATTGCTCCCGAAGCCTTACGTGACTTGCACCAGCGGGTTCCGGGTTTTCCGGCTGAGCACCTGCTGGAGCAGGATTTTTTCGCCCTGCCCACTACGCCGCCCTACGATTTAATCGTGGAGCAAACCTTCTTCTGCGCCCTGGAGCCCCGCCTGCGGCCAGCCTACGCCCGGCAATGCGCCGCGCTGCTCCGGCCGGGCGGCACGCTCATGGGCCTGCTCTTCAACACCGAGTTTGATAAGCCCGGGCCGCCTTTCGGCGGCAGCGGGGCCGAATATGAATCGTATTTTGCGCCATATTTCGACTTCGTGCATTTCGAGCCGGCCTACAATTCCATCAAGCCCCGCCAGGGCAAGGAGCTTTTTATCTGCCTGAAGAAAAAAGTAATATTCCCGTGAATCGTCGCCGTTCGTCACCCCAGCCCCGCGCTATTGCTTTGTTAGGTAAGGTGATGAATGGGGTGATGCTGCTAGTGTGCACAACGGCTACTGCCTGGGCGGTGCAGCTGTGGCTGGCCCGCCGAAGCTTGCCCTACAGCGCCACCGGTACGTATTTCAACCCGCAAACCGGCATTACCTACGACGAGCAGATAGTAGACGTAGCTTTGAGGCTGGTCTTGCTCTTCGGCCTGCTGACGCTGCTGCTGCTCTTTTCGGCCTACAAGCTCTACATAGTCCGCCGGCCGCATAAAGCCGTTTGATTTCCTTACCTCGAACTCTGAATTTTACTTTCAACAACATGATAGAGTCCCTCGCCGCCGCGCTGCCGCACTTTCGCAACACCAACTCGGGTCAGTTTTTTCTGATGGCCGGCCCCTGCGTCATCGAAGGCGAAGACATGGCCCTGCGCATTGCCGAAAAGGTGAAGCATATGACCGATAAGCTCCAGATTCCTTATATCTTCAAGGGCTCCTACCGCAAGGCCAACCGCTCGCGCCTCGACTCGTTCACCGGCATCGGCGACGAAACGGCGTTGCGCATCCTTCAGAAAGTAGGCCGCGAAATAGGGGTGCCCACCGTCACCGACATTCACGCATCGGATGAGGCGGCCCTGGCGGCCGAGTACGTGGACGTGCTCCAGATTCCGGCTTTTCTGTGCCGCCAAACCGATCTGCTGATTGCGGCGGCCAAAACGGGCAAAGTGGTGAATGTGAAGAAGGGGCAGTTTCTGAACGGCGAGTCGATGCAGTTTGCCGTTGATAAGATCAAGCAGTCGGGCAATGAGCACGTCATTCTGACGGACCGCGGCAACTCGTTTGGCTACTCCGACTTAGTGGTAGATTTCCGCAACCTGCCGGCTATGCGCAGCTTCGGTGTGCCCGTGGTAATGGATGTGACGCACTCCCTGCAACGCCCCAACCAAAGCAGCGGCGTAACGGGTGGGCAGCCGGCCCTCATTGAAACCATCGCCAAAGCCGCCATTGTGGTAGGGGCCGACGGCCTGTTTATCGAAACCCATCCTACGCCAGCCACGGCCAAATCGGACGGCGCCAACATGCTCCCCCTCGATCAGCTGGAAGCCCTATTGGTGAAGCTTACGCGCGTACGGGAAGCCATTCGGTAGATTTTAGTTGTTAGGTATTGGTTGTTAGTAAGAACGACCTAACAACTGATAACCAATGCCTAACAACTAAGCCGACAGGTGCTTTACCCGGTTCAGCAGGTTATCCACCGCGTTGTCGAAGCGCAGGGCGAAGTGCTGCTTGGGCTGGTTGGACCGGAAGAATACCAGGCCGATAAAGAACAAGTCGATTGTCAGGCGCACGTCGGGGTGGGTCTTGATGGTCGCCCAGGCCTGCTCCATTTCTGCCGACCAGTGAATATCATCCAGGATAAATACGCTGCGCTCGGTACGGTAGGGTAGGCACTGCTCGAAGTAGCGCACAGTGGGCTCGTAGCGGTGGTTGCCGTCGAAAAAGGCGAAGTCGATGGGACCGGGCAGCGCGGCCAGCGTAGGGGCTAAGGTTTCGTCCAGATTGCCTTCTACCACCTCAATGTTGGTCAGAGCCAGCTCGGCAAATGTTTGGCGGGCTACGGCGGCGGTTTGGGGGCAGCCTTCGAAGGTGATGATGCGGCTGCGGGAGTCGGGGGCGGCCAGGTAGGCGGTAGTGAGGCCCAGGGAAGTGCCCAGCTCCAGAATAGTGCGCGGTTGGAAATGATTTACCAGCCGGAACAGTAGCTGCCCAAACGGCCGGGGCTTGGCTGCCGTGCGGGCAATGCTGCCGATACTGCGTTGCCGCCCGGCGCCGGTGTGGGAGCCGGCCCCAAAGTCGCGCACGGTAATTAGGGTAGCATCCTGCCGCAGCTGCTCTCGCCGGGCTTCAATGGGTGTGTAGGCCGCGAAAGTGCCGTCGTGGTTGATGACGTGGGTGTAGAGCCCAAAAACGAACGGGGAATGCAACCCATGTGCATTCCCCGAGCGGAACAAAAAGCGGATGTAGCTAAAAGCCTGGAAAAACAAGAAGCAATATTTAGAGCCTGGGGTTTGCTGCTTCGTGATTGACAAATCACCATTCGAGCCAAGCACCAGGCACCGGGCGCGAAGCACAAAAAGCTTAGTTCAGGCGGTAGGGCACAACCAGGGTGAATTCTGGAATCTCGACGCTGAACTCCCGGCCGTCGGCCAGACGCTCCATCTGGTAGGAACCGCGCATCTTGCCCAGGCCCGACTTCAGGTTGCAGCCCGACACGTACTGGTGCGAGTCGCCGGGCTCCAGCACGGGCTGCTGGCCCACCACGCCTTCGCCTTCCACTTCGCGCACTACGCCGTTGGCATCGTAGATATACCAATGGCGGCGAAGCAGCTTTACGGTATATTCGCTGCCGTTGAGAATATCAATCTTGTAGGCAAACACGTAATGCTCCTGGGCCGGGCTGGAATAATCCGGCAGATAGTTGGTCGTAACGCTAACGGTGACGCCCTGCGTAGTGGTCGTATTCATGGCTCCTGTGCGGTTCTGTGAAGGACTAACACCCGTGTCCGGAAATTGGTTTATCTACGCAGGGGCTAGCTGAAAGGCTTGCCACCACCGCAAAAAAATCTTTCCCCTTATGTCTGTAAAGATAGAAGAAAGCTGGCGCAAGGTACTCGCCGCCGAGTTCGAAAAGCCATATTTTCAGCATCTCATTACGTTTGTGCGCGGCGAATACGCCACCACCACCGTTTACCCGCCCGGGCCCGCTATTTTCCACGCCTTCGACGCCTGCCCGTTCGACCAAGTCAAGGTCGTTATCTTGGGCCAAGACCCATACCACGGCAAGGGCCAGGCCAACGGCTTATCGTTTTCGGTGGCCGACGGCGTGCGGACGCCGCCCTCATTGCAGAACATCTTCAAGGAGCTGCAGGACGATATTCCGGCCTCGACGCCGCCCGCCAACGGTAACCTGGACCGCTGGGCCAACCAGGGCGTACTGCTGCTCAATGCTACCCTCACAGTGCGGGCCAAGGAGCCCGGCTCCCACCAGAAGAAAGGCTGGGAGCAGTTTACCGACGCCGTCATTCAGCAGATTTCCCAGCAGAAAGAGCACGTCGTGTTTATCCTGTGGGGTGCGTATGCCCAGAAAAAGGGCGAAGTCATCGACGAGAAAAAGCACCTCGTCATCCGCTCGGCCCACCCTTCACCCTACGCCGCCGACCGAGGATTTTTCGGTTCCCGGCCCTTCAGCAAAACCAACGACTACCTCCAGCAGCACGGCCTGGAGCCAATTAATTGGTAAATCACCGATTATGCTGATGCACCATCAGTTTGGACCGTGTTGGAACCAGGCTCTGGATTCTCTACTTTCTAAGGCAAGCAGTAACACTAAAAAAGGCAGCCCAAATAGGCTGCCTTTTTTAGTGTTACTGCTCCGCATGAAATCAGCGTAATCAGTGATATTTAGTGGATGAAGTTGAACAGGCGGCTCCAGCGGATTTTGTGCAGAGCGTCGGCGTAGGGGTCTACCGACATCCAGATCAGCACGGCTTTGCCCACAATGTGGTCGGCGGGGACGAAGCCCCAGTAGCGCGAGTCGAGCGAGTCGTGACGGTTGTCGCCCATCATGAAGTAGTAGTCCTGCTTGAAGGTATAGCTCGTCAGCGGCTTGCCGTTCTGAGTAAGTACGCCGTTCTGCATCGTGATGCCCTCATTATGCTCGTAGCGCATAATGATTTTCTGGTAGATGGGCGTGTTTTCGGGCGTGAGCTGCACTGTTTGGCCTTCTTTGGGCAACTGCAGCGGGCCGTAATTGTCCTTGTTCCAGTTTTTAGCAACGCCCGTCAGCGACGGAGTACTCTGAGGATAGTCGGGGTTGTTGGGGAATATCTCGGCCTCGCCCTGACCCGCGGGAGCCTGGTCGAGCACAATGTCCTTGATAAATGGTTGCTGCTTAAAGAACGTGGCCGTCTGCGGTGTGGCGTCCACCACGTAGGCGGGGCCAATAGCCGTCATCTGAAGCTGCGGTACGCCGGTCGGGTTGTTGAAATCCGAAATGCCCTGCTCCTGGAAGATCTTGTCGCGCACCGGCTCATTATCTTTCACCTGCAGGTAGTAGCGGTTCTGGCTCTGGGGCGGGTTCTCGGCCGGCTTACCGTTGATATACACCTGCATGTTCTTGATTTCGAGCACGTCGCCGGCTACGGCTACGCAGCGCTTAATGTAGTTGGTACGCAGGTCGGCGGGGTACTGGCTTTCGAAGGGTACGTTGAAGACGACTACATCATTGCGCTTTACCTCGGAGAAGCCCGGCAGGCGGTGGGAGGTTAGCTGAATGGCGTCGGAATAGCTCTTCACGTTGAAACCCCAGAGCGTCTGATGGGTGAGGGGCACTTGCAGCGGCGTCTGGGGCGTGCGGGGGCCGTAGTGCAGCTTGCTCACAAACAGATAGTCGCCCACGAGCAGGGAATGCTCCATGGAAGGCGTCGGGATGGTGTAGGCCTCGAAGGTGGCCCAGCGGATGAGCGTGGCGGCCACTACGGCAAACAGGATGGCATCACCCCATTCCCGGAAGAAGCCCTTGGGCTTTTGCGGTGGCGTATTGGTAGTGGTGTTGGCAGCGGCAAGGCGCTCCTCCCAGGATTGAACAGCCATAAAGTCGGCAAGATGAAAGCGAAAAGCCACCGGAACAGTGGTTCTTAAGACGCTGTAATATCTGAATAATTACGTGGGAAGTCGATGAATTCCCCGAACCCGCCGCCGTACTGGTGGCGGGCCCAGAGCATTACAATCCCAGCAGATCTTTCATTCCAAACACGCCCCGGTGGCTGGGCAGCCACTCGGCGGCCAGCAGCGCGCCCAGCACGAACCCGTCGCGGGAGTGGGCCTCGTGCTTGAGCTCAATTTCATCAACGGCCGAAGAGTACGTGACGATATGGGTACCAACGACTTGCCCGGTGCGCTCCGAAATGATGGCCAGCTCATTGGCAGCTTCCGTAGGCTCGTTGCGCCAGGTCGCTTTACCGGGGAAGTTGCGCAAGATACCCTCGGCAGCCGTCAGGGCCGTGCCGCTGGGCTGGTCTACCTTCTGGGTGTGGTGAATTTCCCGAACCTGCACGTTGTAGCCGCCGAACTGGTGCATTTTAGCGGCTATGTATTCATTGAAGTGAAAGAACAGGTTGACGCCCACGCTGTAGTTGGAGGCGTAGAAGAGGGCGCCGTTCTGCTCCTGGCACAGGGCCTGGGCTTCGGCAAAGTGGTGGAGCCAGCCCGTGGAGCCGCACACCACCGGCAAACCCTGGCGCAGGCATTCCATCACGTTGGCAAAGGCCGCGTCGGGGTGGGTAAACTCGATGGCCGCGTCGACGGACGAAGCGTCGAAATCGGAAATGCGAACCTCGGGGCGGGTGGGGTCTACGATACCAGCAATCTGGTGGCCGCGGGCCACCGCCTGGGCTTCGATGGCTTGGCCCATTTTGCCGTAGCCAATCAGGAGCAGCTTCATTTTAGGGGGCGCTGTGCGCGCGTATTGTTCAGGGAAAGGGTAATGGAAATGCCGGGCGTGAGGGCCGCCGTAGGCATCCAGAGCAGGGAGGGCTGCCAGCGCAGGCCCAAATCGTCGCTGATGTCGAAGTCCTTGAGGTGGGCATCGACGACGGCATCGAGAATCGTCATGGTGTAGGCCAGAGCGGCGTAGGCAATGAAGACGTCGCGCTTATTGCGGTAAAAAATGATGCCCTGGTACACCACGCTGCTGTCGCGGGCCTTGGCTACGTTGGGGCCAAGCTGTTCGCGGTAGTTAGCGGGCCGGTTTTTCCTGGGAGTAGTCAGAATGGCATAACCGTCCACATACTCCCGGTAGCGGGTCTGGTAGAAATACTCGCCGTAGAGCGTGCCGCCGATAGCGCCGTACACCAGGGGCAGCTTCCAGTATTTGCGGTTGTAAATCTGGCCCGCGCCGGGTAGCACTGCTGCCAGCAGGCCCGCCTTTTTGGGCCGCGTCACGGCCATGCCCAACAGCTTTTCCGTACGCCGCGAATCCTTGGTCAGCGTTGGGGTGCTTACTACCGCCGAATCGGGGCCCGCCGTTATAACTTGGGCCTTGGCCGGTAGTGCCAGCGCGAGGGCAGTCAGTAGGCTCAGGGGAGAAATTCGGTTGCGGAAGGCCGTCATTAAACTGGTCGTTAGGCTGGTTGCAGGATATGCAGAATGCGCTGCATATCTTCTACCGAGTCGAACGCAATTTTGATTTCGCCATTGCCCTGGGGGCTCGACTTTACCAGCACTTTGCTACCAAACCGGTCGGAGAGGTAGCGCTCGGTGCGGCGCAGCTCGGCCACGGGAATGTGGATCTGGGTATCCTGCACGGCCTGGGCACTGGGCGCGTCGGCTTTGCGGGGCGCTACCAGGCCGGCGCGCACCAGCTGCTCCACCTTGCGCACCGACAGCTCCTCGGCCACGATGCGGTGAAACAAGGCCAGCTGTTGCTCGGCATCGTCGATGTTGATCAGAGCGCGGGCGTGGCCCATGCTGATGACCGTGTCGCGCAGGCCGATCTGAATATCGGGCGGCAGCTTGAGCAGGCGCAGGTAATTGGTAACGGTCGAGCGGTTTTTGCCCACCCGGTCGCCCAGCTCTTCCTGCTTCAGGTTACACTCACTCACCAGCCGCTGATAGCTCAGGGCAATTTCGATGGCGTTGAGGTTTTCGCGCTGAATGTTCTCAATCAGAGCCATTTCCAGCATCTGCTGGTCGTCGGCCTTGCGGATGTAGGCCGGAATAGCATCGAGGCCCGCCAGCTTGGAAGCCTGCAAGCGCCGCTCACCGGAAATGAGCTGGTAGGCGTTGGTGCCAGTTTGGCGCACCGTAACGGGCTGAATGATGCCCTGAATCTTGATAGATTCGGCCAGCTCCTGCAGGGCTTCCTGGTCGAAGTGAGTGCGGGGCTGGTAGGGGTTGGCCTCAATCTGGCCGACGGGAATAAAGCCGACGGAGTTCATGGGGTGGGGTACGAGGCCCACCCGGTCGCCTTTCTTCTCGTAGCTACCTTCAATTAGGGCGTTGAGGCCGCGGCCCAGGCCCCCGACTTTGCGTTTGGCTACTGCGGGAACCGCCGCCGGAGCGTTTTTCTCTTCGTTCTTCTCAGACATACCGACATTCAGCTTCCACCCAATACCAGGTGAAAGGAGGATTCAAAAATACACAATGGATGGGGAAGCGGCAGGAAAAATGTTCCACGCTGGGCAAATAATCGTGGAACATCGGTGGGAGTGCTTGGCTTTCAGGGAGGTAAGGCGGCAGTCGGGGGTGCGGCGTAGGCCCTGGGCTGCCAATGCGCGTTGGCGGGGGGACCAGGGCCACTGACAGGGCTACCCTGCCTGGGCGTTATTCCCCGGCGGGCTTAGGCAATGCGGTACCGGTGGCCACGGGCGTACCGAAGTTAGGCGTGCCATCGGCATTCCAGGTAAACTTCTGCATCCGGGGGCTGCGGGTGTCGCCGCAGCCCTGCCCGGGTTGGGCATTAGCGTGGTAGATAAGCCAGTCCTCGGTGCCGTCCTTGCTTTGGAAGAATCCGTTGTGGCCGGGGCCAAACGCCCGGCCCGCCGGGTTTTTCACGAAAACCGGCGCGGCCGACTTCGTCCAGGCGGCGGGCCGGAGCGGGTCGGCGGTGGCCGAAGCGGTGAGCAGGCCCAGGGCGTAGTCGTCGGTGCTGCAATGGCTGGCCGAGTACACGATAAAGGTTTGGTTGCCGTGCCGGAGCACTTCGGGACCTTCATTCACGGCCGGGCTACCATTTTGCTCCCAGCCGTACTCGGGCCGGGAAAGCTCGATGCGCGGGCCGACGAGCGTCCAGGGCGTACTCATTTCGGCAATGTAGAGACGCTGCGCCTGGCTGCTGGCCGTTTCGTGGCCCGACCACAGCAGGTAGCGTTTGCCGTTTTGCTCCAGCACCGTGCCGTCGATGGCCCACAAGTCCTGGCCGGGCACGGCTAGGCGGCCCTTATCGACCCAGGTGCCGGTGGTAGGGTCGGGGCTGGCGTTTTCGAGTACGTAGAGGCGGTGCCCGTCGCAGCAAAGCGGGTCGGCGGCGTAGTAGATATACCACTTGCCATCCAGAAAGTGCAGCTCGGGGGCCCAGATGTCGCGCTGATTGACGCCGGCCTGCTGGGGCGTCCAGACCACGGTACTGACGGCCGAGCCCAGCTCCGACATTTTCGCCGTTTTGCGAATCGTCAGGTTGTTGCCCGTCGTGTGCATGTAATAATAAAAGTCGCCCCGGCGGATAACCCACGGGTCGGGCCCAGCCTGGAGCAGCGGGTTGGTGAAGGTGGTGAGCGTGGGCGGCGTGACGGGCGGGGGCGGGGCAGCCGTTTTCTGGCAGGCCAGCGTGAGGGTCAGCAGACTTATGGTCAGCAGGCGGCGGAACAGGCAGCGCATATGAGTAGGCATAGGGCTAATAGTTAGTTGTTATATAAGTGTCGTTGGCTGGGCAGTGCTGCTCGGGTGGCATCTTGGAAAACGAAAATCGAAAGAGCCGCTCCGGCCGAGGCCGGAGCGGCTCTTTGCTGCTTCATTTAGCCTGGCGCTACCAATTCAGGTTTTGCTGCAGCCGGTTCAGGTCGACTTCCGTTTGCAGCAGGGGCAGCAGCTGCGACTTACCGACCACGAAATTGTTGAAGTCCGGGTCGCGGGTTTTGAGCACGTTCACCGAGGCCGCGTCGGAGAGCATGCCCCAGCGCTGTAGGTCGAACCACCGCACACCTTCGCCCGCCAGCTCCGTTACCCGCTCGTGCATTAGCTGGGTGCGCAGCGCGTCGCGGGTCAGGGTAGTGGGCAGCGGGGCCAGGCCGGCGCGCTGCCGCACCCGGTTGACCAGCGGAATAGCGGCGGCCGGGTTGTTCTGCTCATTCAGGGCCTCGGCCTGCAGCAGCAGTACGTCGGCCAGGCGCATCACCCGGTGGTTGATGGGCGAGTCGAAATCCTCGAAGGTGCGGTAGTAGTCGGTCTGGTACTTGCGCCAGTACACGCGGGAGCGGTTGCGGGCGTCTTTGCCGTAGCGCGTCAGAAAGCCGGTGCCGTAGACCAGCGTATCGGCGTCGGCGGGCAGGGCCGAGGGAAACAGGGTTTGGTCGCGGCGGTTGTAGAAGGTGGTGGCCGCCAGGCGCGGGTCGCGCTGCCCGGTAGTGGTGGCTTCCTGCAAAAACTCGCGCACTACCCAGGGCCGCACCTCGCCGTCGTTGAAGCCGAAGCCCGGCACGCCCCAGAACTGGGAGCGTTGCCCGCCCTGCGAGGAAGTGGCATCGGGGCCGCCGCCGGCGTCGTTGCCGCCTTTCTTCTCATCCGAAAACTGCACCTCGAAGATGGACTCCTTGTTGTTTTCGGTGGTGTGGCGGAAGTTGTCGGCATAGTTGGGTACCAGCTCGTACTGGGGCGAGTTGATAACCTGGGCAAACTGGGCCTGCGCCTCGGCCCAACGCTTGTTTTGCATATGCGCCTTGCCCAGCAGCGTGGTAGCGGCGCCCCGGGTGGCCCGGCCCACGTCGTTGCCGGTGTAGGAGAGGGGCAAGTCGGGCTGGGCGGCGGTCAGGTCGCTTACCACCAGCGCCCACACGTCGGCTTCTTTGCCCTGGGGGCTGGTTTGGTTCAGGTTGGTGGAGTACTGGGTTACGAGGGGCACATTGCCATAGAGCGACACCAGATTGAAGTACGATAAGGCCCGCAGAAACCGGGCTTCGGCCACGATGCGCTTTTGCAGCTGCGCGTCCATGCCCTGAATGGTGGGCACCCGGTCGATAACCTGGTTGCAGCGGAAAATGGTGCGGTAATGGTCGCGCCAGATGTTGTTCGATACCTCGAAGTCGTAGTTGGTCTGGATGAAGTGGGTGAAGTCAGCCAGCTCGCCCCAGGGGCTTTGGCTGAAGCCCGTGTCGTCGCGCAGGTCGAAGGCGAAGTGCAGCCAGCGGCGGTACATACCCAGCCCCTGCAGGCCGGCGTAGCAGGCCACCGAGCCCCGCACGGCGTCGTCGCTGGTGCGCCAGCTGAGCTCGGTCAGGGGCAGGTTGGGGTTGCTCTGGTCGAGCAGGTCTTTTTCGCAGGCCGTGGTGCTCAGCAGCAGCATGCCGGCCAGGCCCAGGCGGGTGAGCAGCGGAAGAAAGGAGGCTTTCATATCGGGAGCTACTTAGAAGTAAAAAGAACCGGACCTAGAAGCCCGCCTGAATGCCCAGCGTGAAGGAGCGCAGGTTGGGGTAGGAGCCCTCATCGACGCCGCGGGCCAGGTTGTTGCCCAGGGTGTTGAAGGCGCCGCTGCCCACGGTTTCGGGGTCGTAGCCGGTATAGTCGGTCACGGTAAACAGGTTCTGGGCCGTGGCAAACACGCGCAGCGAGGCCACGTATTTGGTGCGTTCCAAGGCCGTTTTGGGCACGCTAAAGCCCAACTGCAGGTTTTTCAGGCGCAGGTAAGAGCCGTCTTCGAGCCAGCGCGTGGAGTTGAACCGGGCGTTGTTGCCGGCGGCCTCCCCGTTTTGCGGCCCGCCCGACTTGATGGCGCGCGGCGTGGAGGTGGAGGGGTTGGTGGGCGTCCAGGGGTTGAAATCCGCGCGGTAGTTGCTGTTGTCGGCTGTGTTGTCGGTCAGAAACCGGCTCAGGTTCATCACGTCGTTGCCCTGTACGCCCTGCAGGAAGGCCGTCAGATCGAAGCCGCCGTAGCCCAGGTTCAGGTTCAGGCCGTACTGCAGCTTGGGAAACACCCGCCCGACGTGGGTTCGGTCCTTGTCGTTGATGACGCCGTTGTTGTCCTGGTCCTTGTAGCGCACGTCGCCCGGGGCCAGGCCGGCCGGAATATTGGCCTCGCCGGTCTGGTAGATGCCGTCGAACTGGTAGAGGTAGAACGAGCCCACTTCGTAGCCCACCTCGGTGCGGGTAATGTCGCGGGGGCCGCCGTTGAAGAAGTTGGCCGAGCCGGTACCCTCACTGCCAGCTGTACCCAGGTCCAGTACCTCGTTTTTGAGCGTGGTCAGGTTAGCCGTGGCCCCGTAGCGGAAGGTGTTCCGGTCGTCGTTGTAGCCCAGCACCACCTCGAAGCCCCGGTTTTCCAACTTGCCCAGGTTGCGGTAGGGGTTGTCGCCGGCGTTGCCCAGCGTGAGGGGCAGATTGGGGTTAATCAGTGCGTTGAAGGTTTGCGACACGTAGTAGTCGGCCGACAGCGTCAGGCGGTTGTCGATAAAGCCCGCGTCGAAGCCCACGTTGGTGGTGCGGCGGTCTTCCCACCGGATGCCGGTGCTGGCGTAGTTGGTTTGGATGGCCCCGTTCTGAATGCCGCCGCCCAGCACGTAGTTGGCGTTGGTGTTCAACGAGCCCTGCGAGTTGTAGGAGCCGCCGAAGAGGCCGCCCAGCAAGTCGTTGCCCAGGCGGCCGTAGGAGGCCCGCAGCTTGAGGTCGGAAATGCTGGTGATGCCCGTAAAGAAGGCTTCCTTCGACACCCGCCAGCCCACGGAAGCCGCCCCGAAGTTGCCCCAGCGCTTCCCGGCCTCAAAGCGCGACGACCCGTCGCGGCGGTAAGCGGCCGTGAGCAGGTAGCGCTGGTCGTAGTCGTAGGTAGCCTGGGCGAAGAAGGACTGCTTACCCCACACGTACGACGAGCCGATGGCCTGGGGCGTGGTGGTGCCCGCGCTCAGCTCCCAGAAGTACGTGGGGCCGGTGCCGTAGCCGAAGTTCACGCCCCGGGTAAAGTCCTGCTGGAAGCGCTGCTGGCTGTAGCCGCCCACCACCGTCAGGTTGTGGTTGCCGAAGCTCCGGTCGACGGTGAGTGTGTGCTCGGCCATGCCGAAGAGCTCGGTGCCCTGGTTTTCGCCGAAGTTGGAAAGTTGGGTAATGTCGTTTTGCCGCCAGATGCCGTACTGCCGCTTCTGCTGGTCGTGAAAGGCGTGGAACTCGGTGGCCAGATTGAGGCGGTAGCGCAGGAAGTCGAAGATGGATACCTCGCCGTACACGTTGCCCTGCAGGCGGTTGGAGGTGCCGGTGTCGTTGAGCAAATCCTGGGAGGCCAGGGGGTTCAGGCCAAAGGTGCTGGCATTGCCGTTGCCGATGCCGTAGCCGCCGGGCGTGGTGGCGTCACGCACGGGAATGACGGGCAGCATCTGCACCACGTTGTAGAACGGCGAGCCGTAGAAGGGAATGACGTTCAGGCGGGTTTGGTTGGTGCGGGAGAGCATGGCGTTTTCGCCGAACCGAAACCGGCCCCGGTTGAAGCCCGTGTTGATGCGCATGCTGTAGCGCTCAAACTCCGGCCCCTTCACCGTACCGGTTTGCTTGAAGTAGCCGCCCGCCACGTTGAAGGTGGAGTTGGGCCCGCCGCCCGAAAAGTTCAGGTTGTAGTCCTGAATCGAGCCTTGCTGGAAGAATTCCTCCTGCCAGTCGGTGTCGGTGCCGGCCGGCAGGCTAGCCGCGTAGGGCTGGCGCGCCAGGCCGGCATTGTCGTAGGCCTGGTTGTTGATGGCGGCCCACTGCTGGGCGTTCATCAGGTCCAGGCGGCGCACCAGGTTCTGCACCCCGCCGTTCACGCTGAAATTAATGCCCGTGGTGCCGGCTTTGCCTTTTTTGGTGGTAATGATAATCACGCCGTTGGCCCCCGAGGCTCCGTAGGGCGCCAGGGCCGCCGCGTCCTTGAGCACCTGCACCGATTCGACGTCGGCTGGGTTGAAGTCGCGCTGTCCGCCCTGGCTTTGCACCCACAGCCCGTCGATAACGTAGAGCGGACCGCTACCGCTGGCAATGGTGCCCAGGCCGCGGATGTTGATGTTAGGCGCCTGGCCCGGCTGCCCGGAGTTGTTGACCTGCACGCCCGGCAGCCGGCCCTGAATGGCTTCCCCCACGGAGGCTACCGGGGCCCGGCGCACTTCCTGGGCACTCACGCTGGCCACCGAGCCCGTCACGTCCTGGCGGTTCTGAGTCAGGTAGCCCACTACTACTACTTCACTGAGCTGCTTGGCATCCACGGCCAGGGCTATATTCACCTCGCTGCGCCCACTCACGGGCACATCCTGACTCAGGTAGCCCACGAAGGAAAACGTGAGTGTAGCATTATCACCCACGGTGAGGGAGTAGCGGCCATCGGCATCGGTGGTTGTGCCGTTGGTGGTGCCTTTTTCGAGCACGGTTACGCCCGGCATCGGCTGGCCTTTTTCGTCCAGCACCCGCCCACTGACGGGCGTAGCTACCGAGGCCAGCGCCGCAATGGGCACCCGGCTGGAAACCGCAGAAGCTCCCGCTGCCGGAGCCAGCAGCAGCCCGCAGAGCGCCGCTGGCACTGTCAGCGCACAAGTTCGGAGTAAGTTGTCTTTCATAGGATGGGTAGGATAGAAAGGGTGGGAGAGAAAGTGCGCGTGATTTCCGCAAACGTTTGCAGGTAAAAACAGCCGTTGGGTGCTGCATCACAGTTATTTACGCCATGAAGACTGGCAAGCGCCACAAGGGCCCGGGTTCGGACAGGCGCTTTCGGGGAAGCAAGTGGTAGAAGCTACCGTAATGGGCTACTATCCAGAGGTATATTTACTTGGTAACTAGCAACACAATGTAATACCTTAGTATCAGAATATATAAAATATTGTCATTAAAATACTATTGTTGTGCTTGTGCTACGTGTGTGAGACTCTACTGTTGAATGCCTGGTCAAGCAGACTATAGCTCATCAACGACGTATTGCTGTCGGCTTCTCTTCCACCATTTCCCTGTTTCACCATGTCTTCCCGTCGTGATTTTCTGCAGCAGGCTACCGCCGGGCTAGCGGCTCTGGCCCTGCAAAGCCAGGCCGTAGCCCGCGCCGCTGGCCGCACTTACACCAACCCCGTGTATGCCGGCCAGTTTCCCGACCCGTTTGTGCTGCGCCACCAAGGGCGCTACTACGCCTTTGGTACCACCGGGCAGGAGCGGACGGCCGACGGGCGGATTTTCACGGTGCTGACTTCGGCTAATCTAGTGGATTGGAAGCCGGCCGGTGGCGCCCTCAACCCGCCGGAAGGAGCAACCGGGGCCGACTTCTGGGCACCGGAGGTGACGTACCACAACGGGACTTTCTACATGTACTACTCGATGGGCGGCGGGGCTATTGGCGCCTCGGTGGGGCACCGGCTGCACGTGGCTACCAGCAAAACGCCCCAAGGCCCCTACACCCAGGCGGCGCTGCTCGACGTGCCCGCCAGCAAGTTTACCATCGATGCCCACCCGTTTCAGGACACCGACGGGCAGTGGTACCTCTTCTATGCCCGCGACTTTACCGACTCGGATAACGGCTACCGGCCCGGTACCGGCCTGGTCGTGGACCGGCTGCTGGACATGACGCGCCTAGCCGGGGAAAGCCGCACGGTGATGCGGGCCCGCCACGACTGGACGGTGTTCGAGAAAAACCGTCTCATGCCGCTCTACGACAACCGCACGTTTGCCGAGTGGCACACGCTGGAAGGCCCTTTCGTGCGCCGGCACGCGGGCAAATACTACTGCTTCTACAGCGGGGCCAATTTCCTCACCCCGCGCTACGGCGTCGATTACTGCGTGGCCGATTCGGTGCTGGGGCCGTACTCCGATGCCGGGGCGGAGAAGGGTCCGCGGGTGCTGGCTGCCGTAGCGGGCCACGTGCGCGGCCCGGGCCATCATTCGCACGTGCTGAGCCCCGACGGGAAAACCGAATACCTCGTGTACCACGCCTGGGACAAAGGCATGAAGGAGCGGCAGCTCTGCATCGACAAGCTGGCCTGGACCACCCAGGGCCCCCGGTGCCAGGGCCCAACCTACACGCCGCAGCCGCTGCCCTCGTGACAATGGCGGCTGACCGCGTGTCAATGCGCGGTAACGAGGCAACAATAGCGACTAACCGGGTGTCAATGACTACTTACCTCGTGACAATGCGTTCTGTCCAGGTGACAATGGCTGCTGACCTTGCGTCAAGGCATATTGACCGGGTGACAATGGGTTATGTCAGGCATGCAGCGCCTTAGGAAGGCAGATGGCGCGGGCGAATTCGCAGCGAAGCTGCTCAGGCGTAGTGGTCACTCGGCAGAGCCGAGCGACTGTGGGGGCGGCTCCATCAGTGCTGCGCTACCGGATTGGTGTGCAGACCCAGGATTTCTACCACCTCACACATGCCCATCTGCCGGGAGCCTTCCGCGAAGTAGCCGCGGAGCCCACGCCGGATATGAAGCTGGTGAAACGCACGGGACGTAGCGGGCAAGATGAACATATCGGCCAACCCATGCAGCGGAACGTAGCCTTCCGTCAGTAGTGCGCCGGAGGGCAGCAGAAATTCCGGCCAGATCATAAACGTGCTGGTCGATATGCTCTTGTCGGCGTAGCGGAAGTCCCAGCGGACGTGCTGCAGCAGGGGCGTCTGGCGGCCGCCTTCTTCGGGGCGATATAACTGGTAGCTAACCCGAAAGTCGGGCGGCCGGCCCGTTTGCTCGGTGTAGGATTGCATAAGTAATAGGCTCGTAAAACAGCAGAGGCCGACGAAATTCGCCGGCCTCTGCTGGAGTTAACGGAAGCAGCAGCTTATGCCGCTTCGCCTTCGGCCGCTTCGGGGGCGCCGGCGGCTTCCACGTTCTTTTCCACAATTTCGCGGGCCAGGTTCAGGTAGCTGATGCTGCCTTTGCTTTCGGCGTCGTGCAGAATGACGGGGATGCCGAACGAGGGCGACTCCGACAGCTTCACGTTGCGGGGGATGATGGTATCGAAGACGAGCTGCTGGAAGTGGAGCTTCACTTCTTCCACCACCTGGTTGGAGAGGCGCAGGCGCACGTCGTACATCGTGAGCAGGATACCCTCGATTTCCAGCTCCTCGTTCAGGCGGCTCTGGATGATCTTGATGGTGTTGAGCAGCTTGCCCAAGCCTTCGAGGGCGAAATACTCGCACTGCACGGGCACAATCACCGAGTGGGCGGCCGTCAGGGCATTCACCGTAATCAGGCCCAGGGAGGGGGAGCAGTCGATGATGATGAAGTCGTACTGATCGATGAGGGGGCGCAGGGCGTCCTTCATCTTTTCTTCCCGGTTGGGCAGGTTGATCATCTCCACCTCGGCGCCCACCAGGTCGATGTGGGAAGGCATCAGGTCGAGGTGGGGCAGGATATTGGTGTTCAGGATGATATCCTGGGCATTGATGCCATCCACCATGCACTCGTAAATGCTGTTCTCGATGTCTTTCGGGTCGAAGCCCACGCCGGAGGTGGCATTGGCCTGCGGGTCGGCATCCACCAAGAGCGTCCGGTACTCCAGCGCCGCCAGACTGGCCGCCAGGTTGATGGCCGAAGTGGTTTTGCCTACTCCGCCCTTCTGATTGGCTACCGCAATGATTTTTCCCATGAGGGGTGATGATTGATATGTTGATTGTTGACTGCTGATTGTTGACCGTTGGCGGTGGATTGTGGGTTATTGGCCTGTGGCAGCCAACGAGTAACAATCACCAATCAACAATCAGCTCACACCAATCAACTACAAAGACCACAACTATTAGCCAAAAGCTAGTAGCTATACGCTTAGTTTTGCACAAATATAAGTGATTCCCCCGTTCTCATGCTGTCGTCCGCACGTCGTTTTGCCGGTTATGTTGTCCCGTTGCTCACGGCGTTAGTCGGCTGTGGCCGTGCCGACCAAACAGGCGACGCGCGGCGGGTTTTTCGCTACAACCAGCCCGAGGCCCTGACCTCCCTGGACCCCGCTTTTTCCAACAAGCAGGCCAATATCTGGGCCGTGACCCAGCTCTACAACGGGTTGGTGGAGCTGGATTCGACCCTGCAGCCGGTGCCCTCTCTGGCCCGCCGCTACGATATTTCGGCCGACGGCCGGCACTACACCTTCCACCTGCGGCCCGGCGTGCGGTTTCACGATGCCGACGTATTTGCCGGCGGCAAGGGCCGCGCCGTGGTAGCCCGCGACTTCGTCTACAGCTTCCAGCGCCTGCTCGATGCTCCCACGGCCAGCCCCGGCGGCTGGATTTTCCGGGGCAAGGTGCTGGAGAAAGCCGGCGGGGAGCCTTCCGATACCTGTTTCGTGGCCGTGAATGACTCCACGCTACGCGTGCATCTGCGGGAGCCCTTCATTCCGTTTCTGGGCATTCTGGCCATGCCCTACGCCTACGTGGTGCCGCGCGAGGCCGTGGATAAGTACGGCAAGGATTTCCGGGAGCATCCGGTAGGCACGGGGCCGTTCCGCTTCAAGGAGTGGGACGAGGGCAATGCCATTATCTACCACCGCAACCCCTCCTACTGGAAAAAGGACGAGCAGGGCCGGCAGCTGCCCTACGTCGACGCGGTGCAGATCAGCTTTATTCAGGACCGCAAAACCGAGTTCCTGACCTTTATGCAGGGCAAGCTCGATTTCCTCTCCGGCATCCGGGCCGGCTCGCGCGACCTGATTATGCACCCCGACGGCACCGTGCGGCAAGACTTTCAGGGCAAATTCCGGCTCCAGAAAGCGCCGTATCTGAACACCGAGTACCTGGGCTTTCAGCTGGACCCCACCAACCTGCGCGGCGACGCGGCCAACCCCGCCCTGCGCGACAAACGGGTACGGCAGGCGCTGAGCTACGCCCTCAACAAACCCGAGCTGCTGGCCTATTTCCTCAACAACGTGGGCGTGCCGGGCCATTCGGGCTTCGTGCCCTCGTCGCTGCCCTCGTACAGTGAAAAGCTGGTGCCGGGCTACACATATGAACCCCAAAAGGCGCGGCAGCTGCTGGCCGCGGCGGGTTTCGGGCCCCAGAACCCGCTGAAGCTGCGGCTGGGCACGGTGGCCGAGCGCAAGGAAGTGTGCGAGTACCTGCAGAAGAAATGGGCCGAAGTGGGCGTGCAGGTGAGTATTGAGGTCAACCAGTCGGCGGCCCAGCAGGAAATGGTGGATAATGGCCGCGCCGCTTTCTTCACCAAAAGCTGGCTTGGCGACTACCCCGACGCGGAAAACTACCTGGCCTTGTTCTACAGCAAGAACTTCGCCCCGGCCGGGCCCAACAAAACCCACTTCAAAAGCGCTGAGTACGACCGGCTGTATGAGCAGGCCATCCGGGAGCAGAACGTGGCCAAGCGCTACGCCCTCTACCAGCAGATGGACCGTATTGTGGTAGCCGAATGCCCCGTCATTCCACTTTACTACGACCAAGTGGTGCGCCTCACCCAGAACAACATCCGGGGCCTGACGCCCAACCCGATGAACCAGCTGGTGCTGGAGCGGGTGCGCAAGGAGTAGGGCTCAGGCGGCGCTTACTGCGGGAGAATGTGGCCGGGGGCTGAACCCAACCGTAGGCTAACGGTTGTTGGTATATTCACCCAGCTCTATCCTCCATGCCCCACCGCTACCGGTTGCTCCTGCTTTTCCTGTTTGGTCTCACCTTGCACCTGCAGGCTCAAAATACCGGCCAGATCAGTGGCACCGTGCGCGACCGGGCCACTCAGGAGGTGCTGCCCGGCGTAACGGTGGTGCTCGACGGTACTGAGTTTGGCACCGCCACCGACGAGCAGGGTCGCTACAAGCTGGCGGGCGTGCCCACGGGCTCCTACAACCTGCGGGCCTCGTTTGTGGGCTACGAGCCGCTGCTGCGCAGTAACGTGAGCGTAACCAGCGGCAATGCCAACATCATTAATTTGGAGCTGAGTGCCGCCGCCAAGCAGCTGGGCGAGGTAACCGTGACGGCCAGCCGGGCCATCCGGGTAGCCACGGCCGAAACTCCGCTGAGCGTACAGCGCCTCAATACCGAGGAAATCAAGACCTTCCCGGGCGGCAACTTCGACATCTCGAAAGTGGTGCAGAGCCTGCCCGGCGTGGGCGGGGGCGGCACCGGCGGCACGGCCGGCTTCCGCAACGACATCATTATCCGGGGCGGGGCGCCCAACGAAAACGTGTACTACCTCGATGGTATTGAGGTGCCCGTCATCAACCACTTTGCTACTCAGGGCAGCACCGGCGGCCCGGCCGGCATCCTGAACGTGTCGTTTATCGAGGACGTGACGCTGAGCAGCTCGGCCTTCGAGGCCCGCTACGACAATGCTCTGAGCAGCGTGCTGCAATTCCGGCAGCGCGACGGCAACCCCGAGCGGATTCAGGGCAACGTGCGCCTGAGCGGGACGGAGGTGGCGGGCACCCTGGAGGGGCCGCTGGCCAAGAATACCACGTTTCTGGTGTCGTTGCGCCGCTCGTATCTGCAGCTGCTGTTCAAGGCCCTCGATCTGCCCATCCGGCCCGATTACTGGGATTCGCAGTTTAAAGTCACCACCAAACTCTCGGAAAAAACTACGCTGACGGCTCTGGGCCTGGGGGCGCTGGACCACTTCGAGGTGGCCGTACCCCGCAAGTCGTCGCCCGACAAGGAGTACGTCTTACGCTCCCAGCCCACCTTCGACCAGTGGAGCTACACTACTGGCCTGGCCCTGCGCCATTTGCTGCCCGGCGGCTTTCTGAATGTGGCTCTGAGCCGCACCCAGCTGGAAAATAAAATCGACCTGTTTGAGCGCGGCAAGCCCAAAGACGAGGAAAACCGCGTGTTTCTCACCCGCTCGGGCGAAACCGAAAACAAGCTGCGCGTGGACGTAAACCGCACGGCCGGCCGCTGGCAGTACGCCTACGGGGCCAGCGGCCAGCTGATGCACTATGACAACCGGTTTCAGCAGCGCCTGCGCCGCGAAATCCGGGACGGGCAGGGCGCGGTGGTAGCGCCGGGCGTCACGGTCAGCTTCGCTTCGGACCTGGATTTTGTGCGGTTCGGGGCCTTTGCCCAGGCTACCCGCACGCTGCTGCCCACGGGCCGGCTCACGGTGTCGGCCGGTATCCGCACCGATGGCAACTCCTTCACCGACGAGGGCCGCAACCTGTTGCAGACCCTGTCGCCGCGCTTGTCGGCGGCCTACGCCCTCACCGACAAGCTGAACTTGAACGCCTCGGTGGGCCGCTACTACAAGATTCCGCCGTCCACGATTCTAGGCTTCCGCGACGCCGGCGGGGCTTTCGTCAATAAACCCAACCGCTACATTCGCTCCGACCACTATGTAGCGGGCCTGGAGTTTTTGCCCCGGCCCACCACGCGCTTTACTCTGGAAGGATTCTACAAGAAATATAGCCACTACCCGGTGAGTGTGCGCAATGGTATTTCGCTGGCCAACCTGGGTGGCGACTTCGCGGCCCTGGGCAACGAGGCCGTCACCAGCACCGGCCGGGGCCGCACTTATGGGGTGGAGTTTTTCTTTCAGCAGAAGCTCACCCGCAAAACGTTTGCGGTAGTATCGTACACGGCTTTTCGCAGTGAGTTCAGCGGCCTGGATGGGCGCTATAAGCCCTCGGCCTGGGACTCGCGCCACCTCGTGTCGGCCCTGCTGGGGCGTAAGCTGGGCCGCAACTGGGAGCTGGGGCTGAAGTACCGCTTCGCCGCTGGCTCGCCCTACACGCCCTTCGACCTGGAGGCCTCACGCCAGAACTACGGCACCATCGGCAGCGGCATCCTCGACTTCAGCCAGCTCAACACCCAGCGCCTGGGCTCTTTCCAGCAGGTTGATTTTCGTCTCGACAAGAAGTACAACTTCCGCCGCCTCACCCTGGATTTTTACGTGGATGTGCAGAACGTATTCGCCGTCAAGTCGCCGGCCACGCCCAGCTACAGCTTCCAGCGCACCGACGACAATACGGCCTTCCTGACTACCGACGGCCAGCCCCTGCAGCCCGATGGCTCAAATGCCCTGCCGATTCTGATTGACAACGAAAGCGCGCTGGTAACGCCCACCATCGGCTTTATCGTGGAGTTTTAGCGGTGGGTCGGAGTTAGCAGGAAAGATGTGGAGACGCATAGTTGCGTCTTGTCGTCCGGGCCGTTGTTGTTCAACGAGGAGACGCAAGGATGCGTCTCTACCGCGTGCTGATAGTGCGTGAAACCACCTACCGGTCGGCGGCAGAAGTTGAGCCGCTCACTTTCTCAATTTCCGCCCCGATGTATTTCAGCAGCTCGTCCAGCTCGGGGGGCGTGCCTTCCTCGGCCTGCACGGTTTTCAGGCGCCCATTATCTTGCCGGATGCTGAGTACGGTGGCCGGCAAATCGAGGGAGCCTTGGGAATACCGCTCGTCGTAGGTGGCGAAGTTGAGGCGGCGGGCATCTTCCAGAATGGCTTTGATGGTAGCCGCGGGCAGTTTCAGTTCGTGCGCACCCGTGAGCGGCACGTCGCGGTAGCCGATGTAGGACACGCGCCCATCGGCGTAAATAGTGGCTTCGTAGTTGGGGCAGCGGCCGAAGCACGGGGTGCGCTTGAACACAATAACCGGCATCGAATCCACCTTTTTGGCGGCTACCGGCTGCTTCGTTACCACCTTCACCTTGGTTTTGGTGGGCGTAACGGCTACCATCTTGGTTTTGGCTTTCGTGGCCCGCAGGTTTTGAGCAGCGAGGCGGCCGGTGCCTAGCAGGGCGGCAAGTAGCAGAAGAAGAGCAAAGCGCATAGCAGTGGGGCCGGCAGGATGGAAGAGGGGTATAAGCTACAGAAAAAGAGCCACTCCGGAAAGCAAAACGCCTTCCGGCCGGGGGGCGGGAAGGCGTTTTGCTGTTATTACCTAGTCGGAACTACGAGCGGCGCGTGGGCTTCTTGGGTTTGTCGCCTTTCGGCTCCCGAGGCTCTCCGTCACCTTTCTTGGCCTGGGCCTCGCGCTCCTGGGCGGCTTTCATGGCCTCGGCCAGGCGGGCCTGGAAGCCCGAGGGCTTTTTGTCCTTGTTCTTCACCTTGTTGGCTTCGAGCTGGGCGCGCAGCTTGGTTTCATCCACGAAGCTACGGGTGATGAACTGCTGGCCGAAGGTGACCATGTTCGACACGAAGTAATACCAGGTGAGGCCGGCGGCAAAGCTGTTGAGTACAAACATGTAGATAACCGGCATTACGTAGCCAATCACCTTCATCTGACCCTGCATCTGGGTGTTTACCTGGTTGCTCTGCCACGTCATGAGCAAGGTGGAGGCCGTCATCAGCAGCGTGAAGAGGCTGATATGGTCGCCGTACCACTTGATGTAGAAGGGCAGCTTGATGAATACGTCGTAGCTGCTCAGGTCCTTAGCCCACAGAAAGTGCTCTTGCCGGAGCTCAATGGCGTTAGGAAAAAACTGGAACATGGCCAGTATAATCGGGATGGTAAGTATCGTGGGTATGCAGCCGGCTAGTGGGCTGACGCCGAAGGCCGAGTAGAGCTTCATCGTCTCGCTCTGCACCTTGGCCTGGTCGTCGCCGTACTTTTCCTTCAGCTCGTCGATTTCGGGCTTCAGCACTTTCATGCGCGCCTGCGACACATAGGTTTTGTAAGTAAGCGGCCAGGTAACGAGCTTAATGAGCAGCACCAGCAGGGCAATGATAATGCCGTAGGAACCGATAAACTGCTCCAGGAAGTGGAACACGGGCAGAATAATGCCCTTGTTGACCCAGCGGAAAATGCCCCAGCCCAGGAACACGTTGCGCTCAAAGCCAGGCGCCACGTTTTCCAGAATGGGCAGGGAGTTGGGCCCGAAATAGTAGCGGAAGTTCGCCTTGCCGCCTTGCACGTCGGCCACCGGAATGGCCAGCGTGGTGCTCATCGTTTTCAGGAACGTCTTGTCCTCCAAATCAACCTTGGAGTTGAACTGGCCGGTGCTGAACTGGTTGTCGGCAATGATGCCGGCAATGAAGAAGTCGTGCTTGTGAGCGGCCCACTTCAGGGGCTCGGCCACCTTGATTTCCTCGGGGTTCTCGGAAGCCTCCACCAGCGCGCCGTGGTCGTCGGTGGCCAGGTAGTGGTTGATGGTGGAGTGGTTGCGGTTCTGCTGGGCGTCCTGCTCGGTCTGGCGCACGTGGTCCACAAACGAGAAAGTGAGCGGCTCGGCGGCCAGGGTGCTGGCCACGCCGGGCATGCGCAAGGCATAGCCCACTTCGTATGAGTCGTCGAAGAGGGTATAATCTTCCTCGATGCTGCCACCGGCTACGGCGGCCGCGAAGGTCAGGCGCTGGCCTTTCCGCTCGCCCACGGTTACAGGCTGCACGGCAGAAGGCTGAAAGTAAAGGTCCGAAAGCTTGATGCTGCGGCCATCGGTGGTGCGGAAGCGGGTGTCAATCTGGGCGCTCTGGGCGTCAATCAGGTCGAGGGGCTTGCCGAAAAAGCTCTTGTACTTATTGAGGCGCACCGCTTCTACGCGGCCACCCTTGGTGGAGAACGTAACCGTCAGGTTGGCGTTCTGCAGTTGCACCTGCTGGGCCGTGCCCTGGGCGGCAGCCGCAAATGAGCCTAGCGTGCGGGCGGCCGTAGCCGAGTCGAGCGGGGCGGCGGGAGCTACACCGGCGCCGTTTTTAGCGGCGGCCGTCGTGGTGGCCTTGGCGGCGGGTTGTTCTTTCGGCGGCTTGGGCGAAAAGAAAAACAGGTAGACGAGGAGCAAGGCCGAAATCAGAAACAGGCCGGTTGCTTGGTTTTTGTCCATCGAAGGAGGGTACTGACGGGAAAAGGGTAAGGGCGCACCGCGCCGCGAAAGGCAAAGGTACGGGGAAAGCGCGGCTTGCCTCAAAAATCCGGCGAACCAGCGTAAAGGTCGGGAAATGGCAAGTGAATATTCGTAAACCGGCGTATTTGGCAGAAGCCCCGAGGAAATGGGCGGTATAAGGAGTGTTCTGCCAAAAGGGCGGATTCACACGCTAAGAATCTGACTTGCTAAGTTCCGGTGGGTCGCGGAAAGCAGCTAGCAGAAAAGTTACATCGTGGTGCCCTACACTTCTTAGTTACGCCAGGGCCTTTTCGCGGGCCAATCGTTGGTACTTCTCCACGGCTGCGCCTTTTCCAGTCTGAAGTTCTGCCAGCAAGCCCGGGTCAACGAGGGTGGAGCAATGCTGGGCTCCCCACAGGATGAGTTTTACCATGATGGGGACAATGGCCACGCCTTTTTCCGTCAGGCGGTAGGTAAACTTTGATTTCTTATCGGCGGCCACGGCCTTGGATACGATACCCTGCGCCTCAAGGCCGGCCAGGCGGTCGGCCAGGATGTTGGTCGCCATTTTTTCGGCCGACTGCAGGAATTGCCCATAGGTCGACTTGCCCGCAAATACCATGTCCCGCACAATCAGCAGGGTCCATTTATCCCCCAGCACGTCGAGCGACGTGCTGATAGGGCAAGTAGAACGCTGTTTTAGCTCTTTCATAAAAAACGATTCAACTTGCTTATTGCAAGTAATTTGTTCCATATTTGCACTTGCAAATCACAAGCAAATATACGCGGGTTTTGCCCCTGTCGGTAGTTGCTTGGTGTAGTACTCTTCTCACCACATTGCCTTTTTGCCAACCACGCAGTAGTGGTTTTTAATTTCTGCTTACCATGATTCTAGTAACCGGAGCTACCGGTGGCTTAGGCCACGAAACCATTAACTTCTTGCTCACGACCACCCCGGCCACGGAAATAGCCGCTCTAGTGCGCGACGTCAGCAAAGCTACCGACCTCGCGGACCGGGGCGTAGACGTGCGGCAGGCCGACTACTTCGACTACCCCGCGCTGGTGCAAGCCTTTCGGGGGGCCGAGAAGGTGCTGCTGGTTTCTGCCGTGGCCTTTACCGACCGGGCGCAGCAGCACCGCAACGTCATCGACGCCGCCAAGGAAGCCGGGGTCAAGCACTTGTTCTACACCAGTATCCAGCGCAGCTCCGATTTTGTGCTGACGGAGGTCACGGAAAGTGACCTGGCCACGGAAGCCTACCTCAAGGCGTCGGGGCTGGTCTACACCATTCTTAAAAACGGCTATTACTTCGAAGGTCTTGCGTACCTGATTGGGCGCGAGGTGCCGGACGCGGAAATACGTTTCCCGGCGGGAGAAGGCAAGATTGCGCTGGTCACGCGGACCGATCTGGCCGCCGCCACGGCGGCCCTACTAACCAGCGAGGGTCATGACAACCAGGAATATACTCTGACTGGGAGCGAAGCCTATTCGTTTCACGACATCGCCCGGGAACTTTCCGACTTAGCGGGCCGGCCCATCACGTACACCAACAGCGAGCCGGCGCCCTACATCGCGCAGCAAGTAGCCGCCGGCTTCCCCGAACCCGTCGCAAACTTCTTTGCCCAGTGGGGGGCCGCCACCCGGCACGACATGCTGGCTGGCACGCACGATACCGTCGAGCGGCTGCTGGGCCACAAGCCCACTTCGCTGCGGGAGTACCTGAGAACGACGTATTTCCCGGGTACCTGACCGCCGCCCATCTCTCGACGAACTGCCGCCGGCGACAACTGTTCGTAATGCCTTAGCGAAGCACGAGCCACTGAACCAAGCCGGAGGTTTTCTCTATTGGTTTGACAACACCCATAGAGCGGATGACAGCTGGACATAGCTGGCAAAACGACTATGAATATCTAAAAAGGCAAAAACGGTTAGCCTATAGAGCCCCGGTTTGGAAGAAGAACCCGCTATAGCGTGGCAATCCTTCTTCTGCGCGCCCTAGGCCCCACTCTTGCATCACGAAGCCCCGGTGTTTGAACAACATAGCACCAATCTGGCGCGACGCGCCCAAAAGAAAGCCCTTTCCCGTAGCAACGGGAAAGGGCTTTCTAGGTAAAGGATGGGACTACCTTTGTAGAGGACGAATGGCCGCGTCTGTGCTCGAAGCGCAGAATACTCGCCATGACAGGCTTCAGGCTAAAACTCGTTCTTGTGGTGCTGAATGGCGGCTTTCACAAAGCGCACGAACAGCGGGTGCGGGTTCTGGACCGTGCTTTTCAGCTCGGGGTGAAACTGCCCGGCCACAAACCACGGGTGGTTCTGCAGCTCAATGACTTCCACCAGGCCGGTATCGGGGTTGAGGCCCGAGGGAATCATGCCGGCCTGCTCGAACTGCTGCAAAAAGTCGTTGTTGAACTCGTAACGGTGCCGGTGCCGCTCACTGATGTGGTTGCGGCCGTAGGCTTTGGCGGCCTTCGAGCCTTTGCGCAGCTCGCAGCCATAGGCACCCAGGCGCATGGTGCCGCCCTTCTGCGTTATTTTCTTCTGCTCTTCCATCATTGAAATGACGGGGAAGGGCGAAACCGGGTCCATTTCCGTCGAGCTGGCGCCTTCGAGCTGCAGCACGTTGCGGGCAAACTCGACCACCGCGCACTGCATACCCAGGCAGATGCCGAAGAACGGAATCCGGTTTTCGCGCACGTACTTGATGGCCGTAATCTTGCCCTCGAAGCCCCGCTCGCCAAAGCCCGGTGCTACCAGCACGCCATCTACGCCATGTAGCAGCTGGGCAATATTTTCGGGCGTGATATTGTCGCTCTGAATGCTGCGTACCGTCACCTTGCACTCGTTCAAAGCGCCGGCGTGCACGAAGGCCTCATTGATAGACTTGTAGGCGTCGGGCAGTTCTACGTACTTGCCGACCAGGGCAATGGTGATTTCCTCGGTCGGGTTCTTGAGCCGGCCCAAAAAGTCCTTCCAGATTTCGAGGTCGGGCGCGGCGCTGCCACCGGTCAGGCGCATCTTCTTGATAACCCGCTCGTCGAGGTGCTCCTTGAGCATGAGCAGGGGCACGGAGTAGATGCTGTCGGCATCGAGGGCCTCGATGACCGAGTTGATTTTCACGTTGCAGAACAGCGCAATCTTCTTGCGCATCTCCATCGGAATGGGGTGTTCGGAGCGGCACACCAGGATGTCGGGCTGCAGGCCGGCCTCGCGCAGGTCGCGCACCGAGTGCTGGGTGGGCTTGGTTTTCAGCTCGCCGGCCGCGGCCAGGTAGGGCAGCAGCGTGAGGTGGATGACCACCGAGTCGTTCGGCGGCAGCTCCCAGCGCAGCTGGCGCACGGCCTCTACGAAGGGCAGGCTCTCAATGTCGCCGATGCAGCCCCCGATTTCGGTAATGACGATATCAAATTCGCCCCGCTCACCCAGCATCAGCATCCGGCGCTTGATTTCGTCAGTAATATGGGGTACCACCTGCACGGTTTTGCCGAGGTAGGCACCCTCGCGCTCCTGCCGGATGACGTGGTCGTAGATGCGGCCGGTCGTCACGTTGTTGGCCTGCGAGGTCGGCACGTTCAGAAACCGCTCGTAGTGGCCCAGGTCGAGGTCAGTTTCGGCCCCGTCATCGGTCACGTAGCATTCGCCGTGCTCGTACGGGTTCAGCGTACCAGGGTCGATGTTGATGTAGGGGTCAAACTTCTGGATGGTGACCCGGAAGCCTCGGGCCTGCAAAAGTTTGGCGAGGGAGGCGGCAATGATGCCTTTACCCAGGGAGGAAGTCACGCCGCCGGTAACGAAAATGTACTTGGCGGTAGTCGCGGGAGTAGGGGTTCTGTCTGGCATAACAGGACGCAAAGCTACTCAAATATGTGGGCCGGCCGGCGCTTATCTGAGAATCTTGCGCCCGTAACGGTAGGGTAGGAGGGGCGGCGGCGCCGGTTTATGGGGCGGCGAATTGTTGGCAATTGCGGCCTTAAAAAGCCTGGTTTTAATTAAATTATTACTTTAACTATTTGTATATAAAATGCTATTTATAAATTATATCTGACAAGTATTGCAATTGCTGATTCAGGCTGCATATTGCGCGCCCCAAATGCCTCTGCCATGCGCTACCTCCACACCTTGTTGCTGCTGATTTTCTGTAGTCTGGCCGCCGCCGCTTTGCCCGCCAGCGGCGACGACGACGACACGCCCGAAGCGGCGCTGCGCCGGGGCAAAGGTCCGCACTGGCTCAACCGGCTCATTACCACTTCGCCTATTCTGCGCCAGCACCACGTAGGCGTTTGCATCACCGATGCCGCTACCGGCGAGCAGCTCTACGAGCTCAACAGTGAGCAGTATTTCACCCCGGCCAGCACCATGAAGCTCTTTAGTCTGTATGCCGGCCTGCACCTGCTCGGCGACTCGCTGCCCAGCCTGCGCTACGTGGTGCGCCACGACTCGCTGCTGTTCTGGGGAACCGGCGACCCGACGCTGCTGCACGGCGACGTACCATCGCGCCGGGCCTTTGGTTTTCTGCAGAGCCGGCCCGAAAAACTGTTTTATGCGCCTATTCCCTGCGTTGAGGCCTTCGGTCCGGGCTGGAGCTGGGATGACTACAACTACTACTTCTCGCCCGAGCGGGGGCCTTTTCCGGTGTATGGCCACACGGTGCGCTTCTATGCCAAAGCCAACCAGCCCCTGCACGTAGCACCCCGCATTTTCACGGCCCTCGTGGAGCCCGCGCCTCCCAGCTTTGCCAGCACCGACCACGTGCGACGCTCGGTACTCGAAAACCGCTTTTACGTGCTGCCTTTCACCAAAAGCTGGATCGACGAAACGCCTTTTCGCACCAGTCCCGAGGTGCTGCTCAAGCTGCTCCAGGATACGCTGCGCCGCCCGGTGCAGGCGCTGCCCTGGGCGCTGCGGCCCCAGGATAGTGTGTACACGCTGCGCGGCCTGCCCGTCGATTCGCTCTACCGGCGCATGCTGCAGGTGAGCGACAATTTTCTGGCCGAGCAGCTGCTGCTGATGTGTTCCAGTCAGCTGGGGCCCGACTCACTGGATACCGGCCGTGCCATTCGGGCGGTGCGCCGGCAGTGGCTGCAGGACCTTCCCGACGCCCCACGCTGGGTGGATGGCTCGGGCCTGTCGCGCCTGAACCTGGCCACCCCCCGCGACCTGACGGCGCTGCTCTTTAAGCTGCACCAGGAAGTGCCCGAGCCGCGCCTGCTGAGCTTATTAGCGGCCGGTGGCGGGCACGGCACGCTGCGGCGCGGCTACCACGATGCCCGCGGCACCTGGTTCTGGGGCAAAACGGGTACGCTCACCAACGTGCACAACCTGAGTGGCTACTTGCGCACCCGCAAGGGCCGCCTGCTGGCCGTGAGCTTTATGAACAACCACCACGTAGTAGAAACCAGCGCCGTGCGCAAGGAAATGGAGCGGATTCTGGCCCAGGTAAGGGAAAAGATGTAACGGGCCGCCCGGGTTAGCGGAAACAGGTCCGCAAAATTCCTTCGCATCGTCTTTTCACTCCTTCAGATAGCAGAACGCCGCATTCGCCAAAGAGAGGCCGGGCCCGAAAAACCCGACAGTAGTTTTGATTCATAATCAGTGGTTAGAAGCTGGAAAGCAGGTTTTGACCCGATTGTAAGCCACTTACCGACACCGGTAAACGGCGCCAAACTACTTCACCTCTTTTCAGGATTCGGCTGGTGGCAGCCGATATATTCCCCGGTTGTATGCTGCACTTCTCCGCCCTTCCCGTTGCCTCTTCCAAAGCGCGTCAACTCGCGCTGGCTGGTTTCGCTCTGCTGGCCCCGCTGGCTGCCTCGGCCCAAACCATCACCAGCTTTTCGCCTACCTACGGCACGGTGGGCAGCAGCCTTACCATCACCGGCACCAGCCTGACCACGGCCACGGCCGTGCAGATCAACGGGGAAACGATGCGCATCACGGCTACCAACGCCGTAGCCGGCACCATTACCGTAAAGGTGCCCGCCTCGGCCAGCACCGGCCTGCTGCGCGTTACTACGGGCACGGGTACCGTGTTGTCAGACAAGGGGTTCCGGGTAACGCGCCAGTCCACCTCGTTTAGCTACCCGGCCAGCGGTACGGCTACCGGCGCCGGCAACCTAGGCGACTACTCGACCCCTACCATTGCCGACCTCGACGATGACGGCCTGCTGGATATGATTGTGGGCTACGGCGACGGAGCCAACAATACCAACGGCGGCACCTTGCGCCGCTTCGAGCAAACCAGCCTCACCGACGGTACGTTCGGCAGCAGTGCCACCACTACTCCACGTACCCTCACGGTAGGCGCGGCGGCCAGTGGGGCCACCAACCCCGCCATTACCGTGGCCAACTACGCCAAGCCCTGGCTAACCGACCTCGACGGTGATGGCCTGCTGGATATGCTGGTGGGCGAAACCGGCGGCACTATCCGCCTCTACGAGCAGAATTCGACGCTGTATCCCAACAACTTTGGCCCGCCCATCACTCTGTTTGCCAACCCCGACGCGACGACTCCGGCCAACCGCTACTACGCCCGCCCCACGGTAGTTGATCTGGACAACGACGGCCTGCTTGATATTCTGGTAGGCGCCAACGATGGTTTCATCCGGCGCTACGAGCAGAAAGTGGCCGGTGCCAATACCACCGCCAACTTTAACGACTTGGGCACGCTGAAAACCTCGGGCGGCTTGGCCATCGACGGTGGTGACGTATCGAAGGCGCAGGTACTCGACATCGACGGCGACGGGCTGCTCGACCTGCTCATCGGTAATGCGGCCGGCAATGTGTTGCAGTATGTGCAAAGCAGCGTTGGGGCTGCCACCTTCGACCGGGTGGGCACGGGCAGCTTCAACGGCATTGCCCTGGGCGCCGGCCAGTATGCGGCCCCGCTGATGGCCGATGTGGACAACGACGGCCTGATGGATCTGCTGCTGGGTAACTTCAACTTGGCCTCCGGCGACATTCAGCGCTACGAGCAGTCGGCCAGCACGGCCACGCCGCTCCCGGTGGTACTTACCTCCTTCACCGGCCAGCTCGCTACGGCCGGCGCCACTTTGCGCTGGGTTACGGCCTCGGAGTTGCATAGTGCCGCTTTCGTGGTAGAGCGTTCTGCCGACGGCCGCACGTTTGCCGACATCAGCACCCTGACCGCAGCCGGCACTACCAATGCTGCTCACGCCTACAGCTACTTGGATGCGACAGCCAATACGCAAACCAGCACGACGCTTTATTACCGTCTGCGGCAGGTAGACCAGGATGGCACCACGGCCTACTCGCCGGTCGTGACGCTGACCCGGACCACTGCTTCGGCTGCCTCGACCCGCTCCCAAACGGCTTCGGCTTATCCGAACCCCTTTACGGAAAGCCTGTACGTGGTGCTGCCCGCCGGCTCGGAACCGCAGGCTGCCCATCTGGAGCTGGCTACGCTCACCGGCCAAGTATTGTACGCTGGTCAGCTGCAGCTGAGCGCCGTGCCCCAGCAGCTCACCAACCTGCCCGCTTTGACGCCCGGCTTATACATTGTACGCCTGACCACTGCCAGTGGCACGACGATGCAGCGCGTAAGCCGCCGCTAGTTCCGCGCTACCACCCAACGGCCGCCTGCTCATGCTGCTTCTTTACGGGGCAGCACGAGCAGGCGCCGCCGTTTCGGAGTAGTACAAATTGAGGTTGCCACAATAGCGGCGGTTAGGGAACGACAAGCCGGAGGTAAAGTGTCTGTTATAATAATGCGTTGAAAATCAGCGTCAACTACGGTTGTGCTGGGATGGATGGGCGATAATCGGTAGATTCAGGCCTGCATTCACTATTGACTAATAGTCCGATGAGTCGTTCTGTTGGTTTTCTACCTGGTATCACCTTAAATTTTTCTGCTGTGCGTTGCTTGCTCCTCTACTCGCTGGTGGCCGGTCTTAGTGCTGGTGCAACTACCCTGGCACTTCCCGCCGCCGCTACTTCTCCGCGTACCGGCCCTACTGGTCTGGCGCCGGTGGCCCTGCCGGTGCAAAATGCCGGTACTGGCCTCACGGGCAGCTACTTCGCCAGTGGCTCACTGGCCGGGGCTACGGTACTGCGCCGCGTCGATCCGGCCATCGACTTCAACTGGGGGCAGGGCTCACCCGGCCCGGGCCTACCCAACGACAATTTCTCGGCCCGCTGGGAAGGCTTGGTAGCGGCAGCCTCCACGGGCAGCTACCGTTTCGTGGCCAAAACCAACGACGAAGTACGGGTGTGGGTAAACGGTAAAAAGATTATCGACACCTTCAACGGCAGCAAAAGCGGTGCCCAGAGCAGTGGCGTTGGGTTGGCGGCCGGCGAGAAAACCACCATCAAGATTGAGTTTGCCGAAGGCGAAGGCGACGCCCAGTTTCAGCTGATGTGGGCCCCGCCCGGTCAAAGCCCTCAGCTGATACCCAGCAGCAGTCTGTATCCGCTCGGCTCGCCTACCACCCCCGACCCGCCGGGCTCCACCCCACCCGTAGTGGCCAAAGCGGCCGTGAAGCCCACGCCCAAGCCCGCCCCGGCCAAAGCGCCCGTGAAGCCGGAACCTAAGCCGGCCGTAGCCAAAGCCGCCGCGCCGGCTAAGCCCGTAGCCAAAGTGCCCGCCGCCGAAACCGAGGAAGCCAAGGCCGCCAGAGCCGCCAAGGCCGCCGCTGCTGTCGAAGCCAAAGCCCAGGCCGTAGCCGATGCCAAGGCCAAAGCCGAAGCCAAGGCCGTAGCCGAAGCTAAAGTGAAAGCCGATAAAGCAGCGGCCAAAGCGGCAGCAGAAACAGCCAAAGCCAATAAGGAAAATCCGCCGCCCATTGCGCCCGGCGTATACGTGCTGACCTCGCGCACCACCGGCAAGCCTCTGGAAGTGGTAGACCCCTATCGGCCCAATACCCACGCCTACCAGCCCGAGGCCGTGGGTGCCGCCGCAGTACCAGGCACGCCGGCCGCGGCCCGCAGCACAGCCCCGCAGTGGCGCATCGAAAGCCTGAGCGACGGGTACTACCGCCTCGTGGTGCCCGGCAACAACCGCGTGCTGGAAGTGCTGGGCAGCTCTACCTCCAACGGCGCCGACCTGGATTTGTGGCCCTACTACAGCGGCAACAACCAGGTATGGCGCATCGAGCCGGCCGAGCAGGAAGGCTACTATAAGCTGGTGGCCAAGCACAGCAAAAAAGCTTTGACGGCCCGCGACTCGGCTGATGCCGCCGCTGGCGAAATAAAGCAGTGGCGTGACAACGGCCGCGAAAACCAGATGTGGAAATTACAACCGGTGCAAGCCCAGGAGCCGACTCCCGTGGCTATGGCCGGCAACCGGGCTGGTATAGGAGCCCACAAAATGAGCCTCTACCCCAACCCCAGCAACGGCGTGGTGCAGCTACGCTACGAGCTGCCCGAGGAAATGCCGATGGGCTGGGTGCTCTACAACCAGAGCGGCGCCCCGGTGCGCGTATCCGACTACCGCAAGCAGCCCGCCGGAACCCACCACCAAACTCTGGACTTCACTGGCCTGCCCACCGGCGACTACAACCTGCGCATGACCGTAGGCACCGTCACAACCCGCGAATCATTGCAGCTGCGCAGCCCGAAGGCGGTAATTCCGGACGCGGCGGCCAACCCGAACGGCAACTAAGCATTTTTGATGTGACTGAATACAAACGGGCGGCTCCAGATGGGGCCGCCCGTTTTGTGTTTGTGTGGTGACTACCTAGACAAAGGTAGAGCTGATGAGGGCTGATGTGTTGTCTTATCTGGAACGTTTTTCACCACTAATGGAACAGTCATGTCGAGCCTGTTGAAGCATCTCTACTGCACTGGTAATCAGATTGCTTTGGCGGTAGAGATGCTTCGACAGGCTCAGCATGACGTTCATTCTTCTTGCTTTTTCTGCTTGGCTTAATACAGTACCCGAAACTTAATTGTGTGCTCTACCTCGCGCAGGGCCTGAATTACTTCCTGGTCGTATTCCTGGTTGATATCGGTGATGACGTAGCCGATGTGCTCGTTGGTTTTCAGGTACTGGCCCAGGATGTTGACGTGGTGCTCGGCCAACACGTTGTTGATGCGGGCCAGCACGCCGGGCACGTTGGCGTGAATGTGGATGAGGCGGTGGGCTTGCTGAATGGGCAGCTGAATGTTGGGGAAGTTGACGCTCTGCTGGGTGTTGCCGGTATTTACGTACTGCATGATGCGCTCCGGCACAAACTCGGCAATGTTGCGCTGGGCCTCGGCCGTGCTACCGCCGATGTGGGGCGTGAGCAGCACGTTGGGCAGGCCGCGCAGTTCGTTTTCGAAACTTTCGCTGTTGGTTTTGGGCTCGTAGGGAAACACATCCACGGCCGCGCCGCCGAGGTGGCCGCTGCGCAGGGCGGCGGCCAGGGCCGGCACATCTACTACGTGGCCACGGGCGTTGTTGAGGAACAAGGCGCCGGGCTTCATCAAGGCCAGTTCGCGGGCCCCGATGAAGTTCTCGTTTTCCCGCCGGCCGTCGATGTGCAACGTGACGACGTCGGCCTGCTGGAGCAGCTCTTCCAGGGTGCGGCAGCGCACGGCGTTGCCCAGCTGCAGCTTTTCGGCCACGTCGTAGTAGAGCACCTGCATTCCTACGGCCTCGGCCACCACCGAAAGCTGGCTGCCGATGTTGCCGTAGCCCACGATGCCGAGCTTCTTGCCCCGGATTTCAAACGCGCCCTTCGCCGACTTATCCCACTCGCCCAGGTGCATCTTGGGGTTTTTCTCCGGAATGCGGCGGGCCAGCACGATGATTTCGCCCAAAGCCAGCTCCACCACCGAGCGGGTGTTGCTGAACGGGGCATTAAACACGGCCACGCCGCGCTTCATGGCTTCGGGGAGGTCAATCTGGTTGGTGCCGATGCAGAAGGCGCCGATGGCAATCAGGCGGTTGGCTTTTTCCAGCACCCGGGCCGTTACCTGGGTTTTGCTCCGGATGCCCAGGATGCTCACGCCCTCGATGCGCTCCATCAGCTCGTCTTCGTCGAGGCCACCGGGCACGGTATCCACTTGGTAGCCTTCGGCCCGGAACAGCTCGGCGGCCCGCACGTCGGGGTTTTCGAGCAGCAATACTTTGATGCGGTTTTTGGGGTAGCTCAGGGTCATGGGTAGCTTATTCTGGTAGAGAAACTCGTCGAAAGAGGGAAGAACTTCATCGGCGCGGGCCACTACGGCGGCGCGGCTCACGTTTTCGGTAAAGGCGTAAAAGCGGTTGGCCAGGCCTGCCTCGCGAATCTGGTAGTCGGTGTAGCCGTCGCCGAGCACGTACACGTCGCCGCTCAGATCCAGCTCCCGCAGCTGCAGAATCTTGCCCCCGTCGCGGCTCAGCACGTTGTTGGGGTCGAAGCCGGTGATGCGGCCCGTCTCGTCGAAGGTGAAGGTGTTGGCCAGCACATGGTCGGCGTCGATGCCGAAGTCGGCTACGACGGGCTCGATAAACTCGCGGAAGCCGCTGCTCACGATGTAGATGCGGCCCGGAAACTGCTCGAAGAAGCCCCGGTTGCGCACGATACTCTCCGACACCTTGCCCTTGAGCTGCTGCACCAGCAGCGGCAAATGCTCGCGCCGAGCCGGCAGCAGGGCCAGCCGCTGCTTCAACGACTCCGAGAAGCTCAGGCTGCCGCTCATGCCCCGGTCGGTGAGGGCCCGGATGTCGCCGACTACTTTTTCGCGGTCGGGGTGGCCCTGCAAGGCAATATCGGCCAACTCATCGAGACCTTCCACCTGGGTGAAGGTACTGTCGAAGTCGATGATGAGGTAGGGCAACGGGGTGTTCGGTTTGGGCATAGTGGCGGTAATATCGGGCACAAAAGCCATTCGGGCTGGGAAAATTCTTGCCGGAAGTTTACAACCTTTGCTCAGCTTGGTGGCTCATCCTCAAAATACCTTAGCCCTCAGTAGTTGTTATGAAGAAGTGTACGCTATTTTTCCTTGGTGCCCTGGCCGCCCACCTCAGCTACGGCCAGCAGACGGAGGTTTCGTTTCACCTCACTTCGGGTGCGGCCAGTTTCCGGGGCTCCTCGGCTGCCGGTAGCTCCTTTATTATTGCCCCCATGATGGGGGAAGGACCGTATACCAACAACATCTACGGCTCCCGACCTGCCTTTTCCTACGGGGTGGCGGGGCAGGCCCAGCGCCTCACCGAAGGTGAAAACCTGGTGGGTGTGCAGGCCGGCTATGAGGTATTGCGTAGCCGCGTGCAGATTGTTAGCGTGGTTAACCGGTCCAATCAGGTCATTGCCACGGATGGCAAAAGTATCCTTACCAACTCCTTTGTCAGCGTGCATCCGTTTGGGGGCCACCGTTTCGAGCTGCCTGGCGTGGCGTTGGACCTGACGGCGGGCCCGGAAATGGGGCTGCTGCTGCACAGCGAGGAGAAAGGGGAGGCGCTAAGCCCTACCGGAGCCCGCTACACCAGCAGCCGTGGCCACGACCATCCCGAAGTAGATATCCGCTTCCGGGCCAACCTGACGGCTCACCACCAGCGCACTTCCCTGTCGGTGGGCTATTCCTATGGGCTGACCAACTACCGCAGAAGTGAGCTGGGCAGCACGGGAGAAGCGTACACGCAGGTTTTTCGGGTGGGCCTGGGGTTCCGGTTGCTGGAGCTGTAGCCAATGGAGGATTTCGGCGTCGGCTGGTTATGTCAATAAATAGCCGTAGCGACTGTATCTTAGCTTGTCTATCACCTGTTGCCTGTCCTGATTCGTGTCTGCCTGTTTCCGCCTTTTGCTTGTGTTGCTGCTGAGTACTGCCGCGCCGCTTGTTGCCACGGCCGGCGGCGTGGTGGTGCAGCAGGTAACGGCCGCCGAATACCAGCAGGCCCGCAAGGCGGCGCGGCCGGGCCGCACGGTTGTCACGTTTCCGGTGCGCAAGCAGGGCCGCCGCCTCAGCATTCCGACCAGCACCGGGCCCGTCGTGTTGCAGGATATGATTGTTGGCGAAGCGGAGGTAAACCAGGGCCACTCCGAAGGTGAAACCACCATTTACACTTACCACGGCTACCTATCGCACTTCAAGCGGCACCTAGTGGAGGCTGCCTACTACGAAACCACCCAGTGGCTGCTCATCGGGCCCGACGGCCGCCGCCTCACGCTGTGGGGCAAGCCCTTATATGCCCCCGACCAGAACCGCCTCGTCAGTATCTGCCAGGGGCTTGAGTACAGTGGTGGCCAGCCGAATATTGTGCAGCTGTTTCAGCTTAAAAACGGGGTGCTGCAGTCCACCTGGGAACTTCGGCCCACTGCCTGGGAGCCGGAAGAAATTTTCTGGGCCTCGCCCACGCTGCTTTACCTCAAGCGGGCAAACTACTCGGCCACCGGCCAGGAGCTTCCCGCCAGCCGCCGCTACAGCTACTGTAAGCTGCTTATTGAGTAGAGAGCCTGCGCGATGAAGAGCTTGTTTTTTCGTACAGAAACTCAGCTTTCGTAGAACTCTACTGGCAGCCCATCGGGGTCCTGAACAAAAGTGAAGCGGCGGCCCGTAAACTCATCGGTGCGGATGGGCTCCGAAGCCACCGCGTGCTGCATGAGCCAGACCACGGCGGCATCCAGGTCGGAGACGGCGAAAGCCAGGTGGCGCAGGCCGGCGGCTTCGGGATGCGTGGGGCGCGGTGGTGGGCCAGGGAAAGAAAACAGCTCGATGACGTAGTGCCCGTGCAGCGCCAGGTCCAGCTTATAGGAGTCTCGCTCGGCACGGTACACTTCCCGGATAATGCCTAGGCCGAGCACTTCGGTGTAGAAGTGTTTCGACACGGTGTAGTTGGAGGCAATGATGGCAATGTGGTGAACGTGCAGCAGCGGAAGCATAGGCGGCGGAAAGAAACAAACCCCGACGAAGGGCCGGGCAAAGCAACGAAATTTAGCTTATCCGCTTTTCGTCGCCGGCCGGAATCCACTGGTCGTCCTGGCACACCGGGCACTGGGCTACGCCGCCTTTGGGCAGCTCCTGCACCTGGCCGCAGGTGCAGCAGGCATAGTGGTCGGCTTCCGGCACGCGGCGGTGCAGCTGCTCCAGCCGCTCGGGCCAGATAGGCAAGCCGGGGCGCACGTCCTCATCAGAAAAAAAGTAGATGCTGATGTCGCCGGTGGCTTCGATGTAGGCCCGGCGCACCTGGCCCAGGTGCTCTACCTGCATCTGGCGCAACTCCCCAAACAGTTCTTTCTGGGTCAGGTTCTGCTGTCGAAACTGCTCAATACAAATCCGACCGTCCTCGACCAGCAGCACGGGCTTGCCTTCGAGCCAGTCGGAGAACTTGGGGAATTTCTCGGTAAGCCAGTTGAAAAGCAGATACATGCCCGATACCACCGCAAACACCACGGCCGCGTGCAGCAGCGGCGTATCGTCGTAGAGCATGGCGTCGCCGGCGGCCGAGCCCAGGGCCAAAATGATGCTCAGCTCGAAGATGGACAGCTGCCGAACCCCGCGCCGGCCCGTTACGCGCAGGGCCCCAATAATCATCAGATAGGTAACGACGCAGCGCAGGGCCACTTCCAGCAGAAACAGGGGCGGAGCGTCTTCCGAAAACAGCACGCGCTGCCAGTCGAAGGGTTGAATATCAGCAGCAAGCAGCATAGGCCGGGGTATAGTTGCTGTTGCTAACGCAGTTTGGGGCGCTAGTGTTCAGCTTATTGGCCGCAGCACGATGCCGCAGTTGAAGGCATGCTGCTTTACGTAGTTTTATTAGATTTCCTGTATATCAAAGCCTTATAGAAGATGGTCGTCCGCTTTGTTTTGCCCGCCGAGCCGCTGCGCCCTTTTGTGCAGTACTATTTTCTGCTGCACACCCGCCACGACCAACGGCAGCTGCACCGGGCCGTGAAACCCATGCCGCCTGCCCCGCAGCAGTGCCTGTACTTTTACCCGCGGGATGCCATGCGCATGTTTCATTACGGCGAGAATCGGGACCTGCTGTTGCCACGCAGCATTGTGGTGGGGCCGCAGGTGTCGCGCATCGACCTGCATTTTGCCCCCGACCACCTCGTGGTGTGCGCGGCGTTCTGGCCGGGCGGGCTGCACCGGCTGCTGGGCGTGCCGGTAAAGGAACTGCTCGACTTTTCGGTGGAAGCCCGCGCGTTGCTGGGGCCCGCTGTGGCGGAAGTGGAAGACCGACTGGCCGAAACCACCAGCTACTCCACGATGCTGGAACTACTAGAAAACTACTTGCTGCGGGCTCTGCGGCGGGTGCAGCGGCCCATGCGGCCCGTTGACCGGCTGCTGCCGCTGCTGCTGTCGGCGGGTCGCGCCTCCGATTCGCTCGACGCGCTGGCCGCCGATGCCTGCCTGAGTGCCCGGCAGTTTGAACGGCATTTTTTCGAGCGAGTCGGCCTGGCGCCCAAGCTCTACGCCCGCATCGTGCGCTTCGACCAGGCTTTTCGGCTGAAAGAACAGCACCCCGAGCTCGACTGGCTGAGCGTGGCCGTGCGCTGTGGCTACTACGATTACCGGCATCTGGTGCGCGACTTCAAGGAGTTTGCCGGCGTGACGCCACCCGTGCTGCTGGCGGCTGAAACGGCCTACGCTGCTTTAGCCCGCCCGTGAAGCGTATCCGGCTTATTATGTCGGTTTTTTACTACCAGGAGCGGGGCCCGGCAGGGTAGGTTTGCCCTATCACCAACCTCCTTTCTCCGCTATGAAAAAGCTCTTGCTCTTCAGCCTGGCCGGCCTGCTGGCCTCCCAGCTTAGTGTGGCCCAAACCACAGCCGCCCCGCCCTTGCCCGCGGCTGATGAGGCCGCCGTGCGCACCCTCGTAAGCCGTATGATGACCAATTGGAACGCTCACCAGTTCGCCGATATGGCCACCTACACCACCGACGACGTGAGCTGGGTAAACATTGTGGGTATGTGGTGGCAGGGCCGCCCGCAGGTGCAGCAGGCTCACCAGGCCATTTTCGACGCAATTTTCAAAGGTGTTACATTCAAGCCCGGAGCCCTCACCCTGCGCGCCATCACGCCGGATGTGGTAGTGGCCAACCAGTACTGCAGCGTGGGGGCCTACTACCCGCCCGACGGCGTGAACCGGGGCACCAACAAAATGGGCGACGACCAGGACTTAGTAACGCTGGTACTGGTGAAACGCCAAGGCAAGTGGCTGCTGACGGCCGGTCATAATACTGTGGTAGACGCGCGGGCGGCGGCTAATAACCCCGTGAAAATGGCGGCTAAGTAAGTAGCGCCAATAGGTGAAGTCCGGTGTTGGCCGGGTTTTAATAAACAGTAAAAAGCCCGGCCGCAGATAGTTGCGGCCGGGCTTTTTACTCGTCGAAAGAACAAGTCAGAACTTAGTCTTTCGGCTTGATTTTAGTCTTTTTGCGTTTGTCCTTCACCTTTGCATCATTGGGGATGGTTGACGCCGGTGGGCTCTGTACTACCGTGGTGGTAGTGGCCGGGTCTACCGTCGTGGTCGTCGACTCGACGGTGGTAGTGGCAGGAGCGGCCATAACGGGTGCAGCAGCCGGCGTGGCGGGGGTAGCCGGGGTAGCAGGCGTCACGGTGGTTTGCTTCGTGGTGGTAGTCGTGCTCGACTGAGCCTGGGCCGAATATGCACCCGTGGCGAACAAGGCGGCGAAAACAAGGAGCTTCTTCATGGGAGCAATAGTTTCGTTGAACCATAAGCGGGCTTGGTGGGAAAGCCGCTTTCGAGTTGCCTCTAACGAAGCTCAACGGAAAAGGGTTGCTTGGGTGGCTGCCTCCGGTAATGCGGGCATCTTCCGGCGGCCGGAGTGCGTACGCCAAAGTCGCGTTTTGCGCCGCTTGCCTCACAAAACGGCCCCGAGCCGGTTTACCTGCCTGCACCCCTGACCTTCCCCACTCATGCGTACCATCAAGAAAATCCACCGCGCCGCCTACTCGCCCATTGCCGACCTGATAACCTATTCGCCGCTGCCCTCACGCACCCTGGAGCAGGTCGACCCGTTCCTGTTTCTAAACCACCACGGCCCCCAAACCTACAAGCCCCGCAACAATGGCCTGCCCTTTGGCCCGCACCCGCACCGGGGCATGGAAACCGTCACCTTTATTCTAGAGGGCGACATTATGCACAAGGACAGCGGCGGCCACGAAAGCGTAATTACCGCTGGCGGCGTGCAGTGGATGACGGCCGGCCGGGGCCTGATTCACGCTGAGGTGTCGTCCTCGGAGTTCAAGCAGCACGGCGGCGACCTGGAGATTCTGCAGCTCTGGCTGAACTTGCCGGCCCGCCTCAAAATGACCGAGCCGCGTTACATCGGTTTGCAGAAGCAGGATATTCCCAGCCTCTCGCTCGACGAAGGCCGCGTCATGGTCAACCTGATTGCCGGGGAGTGGGACGGCCATAAGCCTGCTTTCGAAACCCTGTCGGAGGTATACCTGAATACGATTTTCTTCCAGCCCGGCGGCGCCCTTACCATCGACGTGCCGGCGGCCCACAACATCTTTTTCTACATCATCCGCGGCCAGCTTACCGTCAATGGCCAGGCCGTGGAGGCTCTGAATCTGGTGGAGTTCAACAACGACGGCACCGCGCTGCGCATCGAGGCCGGCCCCGACAGCGTGCTGCTCTTCGGCCATGCCCAGCCCTTCGACGAGCCCGTGGTAGCTCAGGGCCCCTTCGTGATGAATACGGAAGAGGAGATTCACCAGGCCTACGACGACTACCGCCGCGGCAAGTTCGGCCAGTGGCAGAACTAGGGGTAATGTGCTGATGTGCGAATGCCCAACGTGTTCTTGCAAGGCGCAGCCGTGGCAATCCGTCCTCTGCGCAGGTCGTCCCGTCCTTTTACCACAAAGCCCTTTCCTACCGCGGCAGGAAAGGGCTTTTGCTTGCAACGCGCAGTTCCACTTTGCGAGACATTAAACGATTGGCGTTGCTGCGGCGCGGACAACTTGCGCAGCGGAACGTCGCGTTACAGCATGAGCTTTTCATATTAAGAAAGCTCGGCACACTTCAGCTGATGGATTGCCGCACTTTGCTCACATTGACACGCTGCACAACCTCACCACTTCACTATTTCACCAACTCATACACCACGTACCCGTGTGGCGGCAAAGCTAGCTTCGTATCGGCATCCAACCGCTGCATTTTGCCGGTGAAGATTTCTCGGTAGCCGCCTTCTAGCACACCGGCCAGCTGCAGTGGCCGGGGCTTGGCGGCTACGTTCACGGCTACCAGCACAGCGGCTTCACCCTTGCGGCGCATAAAGGCATACACGTTGGCCGAATCGGTGGGGGCCAGGGTTTGCAGTTGGCTGCACGGGTCGCCGTTGAGCAGGGCCGGGTGCTGTCTTTTGAGGGTGAGTAGCTTGGTGTAAAAGTCTTCCAGCGGGTAGCTATTCCACTCAATTGTGTCTTTGTCGAAGAAGGCGAGGCGCTTTTTCAGGGCCGCTTCCTGGCCGGTATACACCATCGGCATGCCAGGCAGCATAGCAGCCAATACGGCCATCGGGCGCACGTTAGGGCCCAGGCGCTCATACTCGCTGCCGTCCCAGCTGTTGATGTCGTGGCTGGTGGTGAAGTTCATCAAATACACGCTTGGCGGGTACATGCGCCGCTCCCGGGCCAGGTAGGCGTTGATGTCGTGGGCGGGGCGCTGGTGGCGGGCCACGCTGTCGAGCACGTCGTGCAGGCGCAGGCCGTAGGTCATGTCGAAGGCTTTTTCCAGCAGGTGGGTGTTGGGGTCAAACTCGCCGGGCCTCAGGAACGTGGGCGGAAACAGCTCGTCCCACTCGGCCAGCATAAATACCGGCTTGATCTTCTCCAGCGCGGCGCGGGTTTCCTCCCAGAACGGCGTGGGCACCAAGCCGGCCACGTCGCAGCGGAAGCCGTCGAGGTCAGCTTCGCGCACCCAGTAGGCCATGCTTTCCCGCATGTAGTGCTGCAATTCGGGCTTGCTATAGTCGAGGTCGATGACGTCCTGCCAATCGGCTACCGGCGGCCGGAAGCCACCTTGCTCGTTTTTGGTAAACCAGTCGGGGTGCTCTTTGGCCAGCTTACTATCCCAGCTGCTGTGGTTGGCCACCCAATCCAGAATAACGTGCATCCCCAGCTTATGCGCCTCGGCTACCAAGTGCTGAAAGTCGGCCAGGGTGCCCATGTCGGGGTTTACGGCGCGGTAGTCCCGGATGGAGTAGGCGCTGCCCAGCTTGCCCTTGCGGTTTTGCTTTCCGATCGGCTGAATGGGCATAATCCAGAGGATTCCCACGCCCATCTTCTGCAAACGCGGCAGCTGCGCCTCGAAAGCTTTAAAGGTGCCCTCGGGGGTGTATTGTCGGATGTTAACCTCGTAGATGCTGGCGTTGGCGGCCCACGCCGGGTGCTTCACGGAGTAGGCGGCCGGAATAGCGGCGCAGGGAGGGGCAGCCTTTTCGGTAGAACCGGAAGTGCAGCCGGCGGCCAGCAGGCCCAGGCTCAGCAGGGCGGGAAGAGTGCGGTGGAGCATACCGGCAAGTAACGTTTTTCACCCGAAACCCGGCGGGAATTGACCGATGTAGAGCCGCAACCTTACGTCTCCTCAGTTGACGATTGGTCGAACGGCGCCGCCGGAGAGCCGCAAATATGCGGCTCTACATCGTACTGCCGACCTCAGGAATGGTAAGCCGAGCCGGAGTTTGTTGAGGTGTGCCGGGTGGCAGTGGGATTGTAGCGCACCCCGCCGAACAGATACAGCATAATGGCCCGCGAATACCGAAATACCAGCGGCATAAGCAGAATGCTGGCTACGGCTACCGTCAGCACATACACCCACACGGCCGGGTCGCCGAGCAGGTAGTAGCACAGCACCCCACTGATGGCGAAAATGGCTACCGAGAAGCCGTAGCTCACAAACATGGCGCCCCAGTAGAAGCCCGGCTCGGGCTCGTAGGCCTGCCCGCACACGGGGCAGTTGTCGGGCATGCGGGCAAACTTAGTGCTCAGGGCCGGGTACGTAAATAACGGCCCTTCGTGGCAGCGCGGGCAGCGCAGGGCCAAAAAGGCCAGGGCAGATGATTCTATTTTAGGCATGACAAACGCACGTTGGTTTTGGAGAAAAGCTCGCCTTTTTTCCTACGCACAGAATGGGTGGCTGGCCGTCTGGTAAGTCAGTTTTAACCATGCAGGCCAACAAAAAAGGAGTTGACTCACCGCTGAGTCAACTCCTGTTGTCCGTAGAATAGCCGCCAGGCTAGGCGCTGGCTTCATTCAGCTGCGTCAGGTCGTCGGGGCTGAGTTGCAGCTCGGTGGCCTGCAACAGTTCGGTTACCTGCTCGGGGCTGGTGGCGCTGGCAATGGGGGCCGTCAGGCCGGGCTGGGCCAGTATCCAGGCCAGGGCCACCTGGGCGGGCGTGGCCTGATGGCGGGCCGCCACCGCGTCGAGGCCGGCCAGTATGCGCAGGCCTTTGTCGTTGAGGTATTTCTGGCCTACGCCACCGCCCCGGGCGCTTTTCTTCAGATCTGCTTCCGAGCGGTACTTGCCCGTGAGGAAGCCCGCGGCCAGTCCGTAGTAGGGAATTACGCCAATATGCTGCTCTTGTACCAGCGGCAGCAGGTTTTGCTCAAAGTCGGCGCGGTCGTAGAGGTTGTAGAGCGGCTGCAGGGTTTCATAGCGCGGCAGGCCGTGCCGTTCACTGGCCTGGAGCGACTCGCGCAGCCGCTCGGCCGTGAAGTTGCTGGCCCCGATAACGCGCACCTTGCCGGCTTGCACCAGTTGGGCGTAGGCTTCTAGGGTTTCTTCTACCGGCACTGTTGGGTCGTCTTTGTGCGACTGGTACAAGTCGATGTAATCAGTCTGGAGGCGCTTGAGCGAGCCTTCCACGGCCCGCAGAATGTAGTCTTTGGCCAGGCCCTTGTTCTGGGCATCCACTTCCCAGCCCACTTTGGTGGCAATAATGACGTCGTCGCGGCGGCCGCGCTGCTTCAGCCAGTGGCCGATGATGGTTTCCGACTCACCACCCACGTGGCCGGGCACCCATACCGAATAGCCGTCGGCGGTATCAATGGCATTGCCGCCGCCGGCCACGAAAGCGTCCAGGATGCGGAAGGAAGTGGCTTGGTCGGCAGTCCAGCCGAAAACGTTGCCGCCGAGCACGAGCGGCGTAATGTGCAGGTCGGAGCGGCCTAAAGTGCGTTGGGAAGCCATAGAGCAGGAAAGTTAAGAGTTGAGGTATCAGCCAGGAGCGGCCTACAGCGGCAGCGGCGTAGTACTACTGCTGTATTTTTAAATTGTTTCTCAGGAGCTGCTCGTAGGGGCGTAACGCATTTATTATCAGTGGTAAAAATAGGAATCTGGCCTGGGGCTGATCCTGCGGGAAGCCCAAATTAATGCCATTTGCGCCACTCGAATGGCATTTTTCCGTACAGTTTATCCGGACTGTCCCGCCTTTGCGCGCCTTCTCATGACAAAACGTGTGCTTCTGTTGCCCGCCCTGCTGCTTTTACTTGGCTCTACGCCGGTAGCGGCCCAGTCATCGGTTAAAAGCCGGAAAGCGGCAGCCCCGCCCGCCAAAACCTATTACCTGGTGCTGCTGAAAAATGCCGTTAAACAGCAGCAAGACGTGGAAACCGTAGCCACCATCCGGGCCGGACACGCGGCGCATCTGCAGCAGCTCACCAAGGAAGGCCGCCTCAGGCTGGCCGGCCGCTGCCCCGGCGCCAACAGTGCCCTCGGCGGCATGTACATCCTCAGCGCCGACAGCTACGAGCAGGCCCGGCAGCTCACCGCCGCCGACCCCGCCGTGCAGGCCGGCAGCCTCACGATGGAAATTTACCCCTGGGAAAAGCAGACCGTAGCGCGGCAGCCGTAGCCGGGCAGCGGTGAGAGTAGGGCCCGGGCCATTCTTTTCGCCCCAATCCGGGATTCGCCATCTTTGGGCACAGACCTTGCCACGGCGCTTCTTCTGTCACCGTACCCCAACCTTTAGCTTTTGCCCGATGCGCGTTCTGGCCCTCCTTTTTTTGTTACTCGTCGTCCGGCTCAGTGCCAGCGGCCAGGCCCTCACCGAGCGCGACTTCAAGAAACACTTCGACAGCTACGGCCTGCGGGGCTCGTTTCTACTCTACGATCAGAAAACCAACCACTTCACGGCCTACGACGTGGCCCGCTGCAGCCAGGGGTTTCTGCCCGGCGCCACCTTCGCCATTCCCAACATCCTCATTGGCCTCGAAACCGGCGTACTGGCCGATACCAGCCACGTATTCGTCTGGGACCGGGAGAAGCGGGAGAACGAAGCCTGGAACCGGAATTTGCGCCTGCGCCAGGCCCTGCGCACCGACTGCCAGCCGTGCATGCAGCAGATAGCCCAGGAAGTAGGTGTGCGCCGCTACCAGCAGCAGCTGCTCAAGCTCAAATTTGGCCAAATGGTGGTGACGCCCGAAGTGCTGCACACGTTCTGGCAGGGCGGAGTTTCGCGCATCTCCCAGTTTCAGATGGTGAACTTCCTGCGCTTGCTCTACGAGGAAAAGCTGCCCCCTGCCATTCAGCACCAGTCCCTGACCAAGTCGCTGTTTCTGCTCAAAGCCACGCCCCACTACAAGCTCTACGGCACCAGCGGCTACACCCAGCGCGCCAAGCTCACCAATGGCTGGTTTGTGGGCTGGCTCGAACAGGGCGGCAACGTGTACATGTTTGCCCTGAATGCCGAGCCCAAAGATGGTAAGCCCGCCGACGAAAAATTTATAGCCGGCCGCCAGGCCATTGCTGAGCTGATTCTGCAGGACCTGGCCCTGCTGCCCAACTAAGCCCCCTATGAAGGCGCGGGTGCGAGAGTGGCTGCGGCGCTACGGTCCGGCCGAAGTACTGTCGATTCTGGCCACGCTCAGTGCGGCCTGGCTCACCTTCCGACTGACTCGCAGCTACGCCGCCACGGCCCTGGCCGGCACCTGGGCCGGCAACGTGGCCTACTTCGGCTATATTCTGACCCTGGATATCTGGCAGACGCGCCGGCAGCGCCATGCGGCCGGCCTGGCCTACACCGGCCGCACGCTGCTGCGCAACCTGCGGGCGTTGGTCGTGGAATTCGGCCTGGCCGAGGTATTCGACAGCCTGCTGATTCGCCCGGCCCTGATGTATTACCTGCCCAGGGCCTTGGGCAGCCTGAGCGGCGGTATTCTGCTGGCGAAAATCCTGGCCGATATTACGTTCTACGTGCCCGCCATTATCAGCTACGAGCTGAGCAAAAAGCGCCTGCGCCGGTTTTGATGGTGCGGTAAGACCCGAAAGTAGAACGTCCTGCAGGGTGACAGACTGAAGCAGGCCACCTGCCTTGTTTACTCCCGCAGCAGCACCAGCCGCTGGTGCTGGCCGTGCATTTCGGCGGTATACACGCCGTTGGGCAACGACCGGCCTTGGGCATCGGTGCCGTTCCAGGCTACGGTGTGTAGGCCGGCACTTTGCAGTGGTTGCGGAAAGGTGCGTACTGTTTCACCCCGCGAGTTTCGGATCAGGAGCGGGTAGCTACCGGGCGTGTGCAGGGTATAGCGCAGCTCAGTGCCGGTGCTGAACTGCCGGCTGCCAGGCGCTTCCAGGGTCAGGACTTCGGGGGTGGCGGTGCTGGTAACGGTAGCATCAAGCTGAAGGCTCCGCACCAGGATAGTGACGTCCTTTTCACTCAACAGGCAGCGCAGACGCAGCATCTGGTGGGCAGGCTCGTATTGCCAGTCGGTGGCCGGTACGGTTTGCTCATCTATTATAACGGCCGTGGGGGCAGCCTTCACGCGCGGTATTTCCAGGTTAATAGTACGCCAGGCCGGGGCCGTGGGGTAACCATTGCCGCTTAGCCGAATCTGGATTTTCGCCAGCCCGGCCGTAAGCTTGCCGGTAAAGGAAATCAGGTCGAAAGTACCGCTCCGGATAGCTCCGGCCGACTTGCCATCGTCGTCATACAGCGTGAAGCTTGACTCGAGCACCGTCGGGTCGGCGTAGTAGCGCACGTTGAGCGTATCGGTGCGGTAGCGGGCCGTGGAGGTTACGTAAGGAGCCATTGGCAGGAAAGCACCGGCCCGCACCAGCAGCGGAACCCGGGCCAGCGGGGCAGGTAGGCCAATGGTCTGGTTGCCCTCGAAGGCCTGCTGAGAATAGAAGTCGAGCCAGCGGCCGGGGGGCAGCACCACGTTGCGCCGCCGCTGCCCGGGCTGCACCACTGGGGCCACCAGCAGGTTGGGCCCCAGCAGATACTGGTCGTTGACGTTGAGCAGGGCCGGCGAATTATTGGCCGCAAAAGCCTTGGCTTGCCGGTTCGCTAGCCGCTCGGCACCCCAGGCGGTGTAGGCCTTGGTGTTCCAGTTCCAGGTAGACACGAGCGGCAGGGCCGAGTCCCGATTTTGTGCTTCCTCTTCCGGGGAAAGCAAGGCCAGTACCGACTGGGGGTCAAGGCGGGTTTCGCCGTAGTTCATGGGCCGGGTCAGCGGGGTGCCGGTCTGAGCGTTTTCCCAGGCCAGGGTGTAGAGGTAGGGCAGCAGCTGGTAGCGCAGGCGGGCGTAGTCGCGCACGCTGTTCTGGTAAGGCTCGGGGTAGTGGTAGGGCTCCGGGGCCACCACGCCGTGGGGCCGGAATATCGGGCCCAAGCTGGCCAGCTGGAGCCAGCGCGTGTACAGCTCGGCATCCATGTTGGAGCCCGCGAAGCCGCCCGCGTCGGAGTGCATGTAGCCCACGCCGCCCAGACCCATGCTCAGCATAATGGGTACCTGCGCCTGCAACCCCGACCACGAGCGGCTTACATCCCCCGACCACGGAAATACGCTGTTGCGCTGCATGCCCGCCCAGCCCGAGCGCGCCAGGTTGAACAGCCGCTGCTGCGGGTACTGCTGCGCGTAGCCTTCCCGCAGGATGCTGGCCCAGGCCTGCCCGTAGGCGTTGTGAATGCGGCGGGTGGGGCCGCCGTCGTAGAGCATGTCGGCGGGCTGGTTTTCGGGCTCGCCCAGGTCGCTCCACCAGCCGCCCACGCCGTCCTGCTTCAGCCTATTGTACTGCTGCCAGAGCCACTGGCGGGTGGTGGGCCGGTCCATATCGAGCAGCGTGGCTGGCCCCGCCCAGAACGATTCGACGGTGTAGGGCTGGCCCTTGAAGTCGCGCCCCACCAGCTGTTGCGCCCGCACCAGCGAGTCGTTGCGGGAGGCGCGCATTACGTAAGGCTCCGAAATCAGGATGGTTTTGACGCCGGCCGAGTCGAGGCGGCGCATCATGCGCTTGGGGTCGGGAAACTGCCGGGGCTGCCAGCTAAAGTCGCCCTGCCGGGTGGTGCCGCCAAACCAGTAGAGGTCGAGCACCAGCGCATCGAGCGGGAAACCGGCCCGGCGCATGCGGCCGGCCACCTGGTACATTTCCTGCTCCGACTGGTAGCCGAAGCGGCTCTGAATGAGGCCCAGCCCCCAGCGCGGCGGCAGCGGCTGCTTGCCCGTGAGGGTAGTGTAGCGGTCCAGAATTTCGGCGTACGACTGGCCGGCCACAATGAAGTAGGCCAGGTTTTCCAGCCCTTCGCCCCGGTATTCGAGCGTGTTTTTTTCGGTAGCCCCCAAATCGAGCGTGCCGGGTGCGTGGTTGTCGAAAAACAGCATATAGCCCCGGCTGCTCATTACCGTGGGCAGGCTCACGTTCAGCGTGGCCTCGCCGTTCTGGTAGCCGTAGTGGGCCTCGTTGTAGAGCCTGAGCCGGCGGCCGCGCCTATCCAGGGGCAGGGCGCGGGAGCCGGTGCCGTAGAGGTGCTCATCGGGCGCGAGGCGAAACGAAACGCCCATGCCGCCCGGCGTTTCCTGGCCCGTCGCCAGCTCCTGAAATGGCCCGGCGGCTTCGGCAACCATTGTTTCGGGGCCGCGCTGGTAGCTGACGCGGAGCGGATTTTTCTGAATTACGATTTCGCCGGGACAAGCTGCCTGCCAGGTGATTTTCGTTGAAAATACCCGGATTCCGGCGCAGAAGTCCTTGCCGTATTGGGCCAGCGTAGCCGCGGGTGGTGGCCCGTCGCAGCCGGGGTTGCAGCTGAGCCGCTCTGGGGGCCACGGCTGCTTTTGCACCACACTCACCGACGGAATTTCGCCCACTGGCTGGCCCGCCGGGAAGTATTCTACCCGCACCACGCCCTCGGCCCAGGGCCGGATGCGCAGGGTGCCGCCGCTGGTGCTGTTGATGGTCAGAATACCTTTCTGGTACGAATGGCTGCGGTAGTTGCCAATGCCGCGCGTAGCGCCCGCCACCTCGTGCCGCGCAAACGGGTCTTGCGTAGGTGGGCCGCCGCTGGCGCGCTGGGCTCGGGTGGGCACGGCGGCAACGGACAGCCAAAGCAGGAGCAGGGCGCGGCAGAATCGGGGAAGCATAGCGGCAGAACGGAATGGGCCGCCAAGATAGGGCCCCGCCGCCAACTCCCGGCCCGCAACGACCCGCCCGCGCCACCCGTACAGCAAAGCTCAACCCCCAATTCCTACGACCATGGCCCTTTCCTCCGACAACCTCAACGACCACCTCTATTCGACCAACCTCGCCCTGGGCGACCTGTTCAACAATCACACCTTCGCCCACGACCCCAGTGGCCTGCTGCCCATTATCGACAGCTGGACCCCGCAACTGCAGAACTCCCACAGCGCCGTGCTGCATACCGCCGCCGCCGACCTGGGCCAGCTCAAAGGCTACGTCCAGAACGGCGACCGGGCCGGCCTGAGCGCCCTGCTCCAGCACCTGGGCGAGCAGGCTTCCAAAGCCGCCAGCAACACCCACGACCTGGCCGGCAACCACCTGCACAACGGCATCGGCGACCAGCTCCGCCACCTCGGCCAGCTTCTGATTATGGCCTCCGGCAACCTGAAAAGCTACATCGGCCCCCGAGTGTAAGTGAAGTTGTGAAATAGTGAATTTGTGCCCTTGCGAGGCGTAAGCCATTCCGCGTTTCAAGCGGCGTCAATGCGTCTTCTGAAATGTGCTGAGCCTTCTAATGTGAAAAGCCCTTTCCCGTACCAACGAGAAAGGGCTTTCTGGTAAAAGAGTGTACCGTACTGTGCGGAGGACGGATTGCTTCGTGCCTCGCAATGACACATTTCACAACTGCACCTTCCACAATTTCACCACTAATACCCCACCGCCGTATCGTCGCCGCGGGGGTCGGCGCCGCCTTCGAGACGGTTGTCGGGCAGGATGCGGATGGCATCGACGCGGCCCCACGCCCCGCGCGGGTTGATGCGGTAGCCACGCTGGCGCAGCGAGTCGGCCGCGGCGGGCGTTAGGGCATCTTGTTCGGCGTCAATCTGGTCGGGGAGCCACTGATGGTGCAGGCGCGGGGCGGCCACAGCCTGTTGCAGAGTCATATCGTAGTCGATGACGTGCAGAATGGTTTGCAATACGCTCGTAATAATGGTGCTGCCGCCGGGCGTGCCTACCACCATCTGCAGCTTGCCGTTACGGGTCAGAATGGCGGGCGTCATCGAGGACAGCATCCGCTTGCCGGGCCGGATGGCGTTGGCTGTGCCGCCCACTAGTCCGTAGGCATTGGGCACGCCGGCTTTGGCCGAGAAGTCGTCCATTTCATTATTGAGCAGAAACCCCGCCCCGGCCACTACCACCTTGCTGCCGTAGGCGCCGTTGAGCGTGGTCGTGCAGCTTACCGCGTTGCCTTGGGCATCCACGATGCTGTAGTGGGTGGTCTGGTCACTCTCGTAGGCCGGCAGGCCGGGGCCGGCCGTTACGCTGGCGCTGGGCGTGGCCCGGTGGGGCTGAATAGTGGTCATGCGCTGCGCGTTGTAGCTTTTGTCGAGCAGCTGCGTCACCGGCACCCGGCCAAAGTCCGGGTCGCCGAGGTAGGTGGCGCGGTCGGCGTACACGCGCCGCTGGGCCTCGGTAATAAGGTGGACGCCGGTAGGGGAGTGCCAGCCGGCTTTGCCCAGGTCGAAGGGCTCCAGCATCTGCAGCATCTGGAGCAAGGCCACCCCGCCGCTGCTGGGCGGCGGAAACGTGGTGATTTCGTAGCCCCGGTACTGCCCGTGCAGCGGTGCTCGCCACTTCGGCTCGTACTTCTTCAGATCCTGCTTCGTAACAAGGCCCTTACCGCGCTTCATCTCAGCCGTGAGCAGATCGGCGGTACGACCCTCATAAAACCCGGCCCGGCCCTGGTCCCGAATGCGGCTCAGGGTGGCGGCCAGCTCGGGGTAGCGGATGGTGTCGCCGGGTTGCCAGGTGCCGTTGCCGGGAGCCAGGTAGGCCAGCGGCTTGCCGGGGTTATATTTCACAAACACCGCCCGGGTGCTGTTCAGTCCCGCCGCTTCCTTGGCCGTGAGGGCTAGGCCGTGCGCGGCCAGATTTACGGCGGGCTGCACCAGTTCGGCCCAGGTGAGCTTGCCCAGCTTCTGGTGCAACGCCACCATACCGGCCACGGTACCGGGCACGCCCACGGCCAGGTGGCCCGCCGTGCTCAGGTTGGGCACCACGTTGCCCTGCTTGTCGAGGTACATATCCCGGGAAGCCGCGGCCGGGGCCGTTTCCCGAAAATCCAGCGCGCCTTCCTGCTTATCGGCACTACGGTAGAGCAGAAAGCCGCCCCCGCCGATGTTGCCGGCTACCGGTAACGCCACGGCCAGCGCAAACTGCACAGCCACGGCCGCATCGTAAGCGTTGCCGCCCTTGCGCAGAATGTCGAGCCCAATGCGCGAGGCCTCGGGGTGGGCCGACACCACCATGGCATTGGCTGCCGTAACGCCCAGCCCGGCAGCAGTGGTCGGTGAACCGGTAGCTGCCGCCGGGCTGGGCGTTACGGCAGGAGTAGTGACGGCCGAAGTAGGGGCCGTCGTGCGGGTGCAGGCAAGCAGCGCGGCCAGCGCCAGTAGGGAAAGGCGAGTATGCATCATGTGGTGAAGATAAGTGAAGCGGCCACGGCGGCGCACACGCGTAAGTGAAAATGCCTTCGTGGACCCGGGGTTGCCAACGGGGTGTAAACAGTTAAAAAAAATTTTGTTTACACCCAGGTCGGATGGTCTACCGGGGGTGTAAACAATTAAAAAAAAATTTGTTTACACCCCCACCGGCCGGCAACCTTCCCGCTGCGGGCCGGTGGGGCCGGTGGGGTGTGGAGAGTCCTCGGCTGGCTCGTGCATTGAAACCGGCCGTGCGTAGTGCTACCTTGCGAAACCCGACTGCTACTGCGCCGGGAATCGTAGTTTTGGCCTAACTCTCCCTCGTTGCTATGGAAACCTCTTCGCTGACTACCGCCGCTACGCCCACCTTGCCCCTGGTACAAAACGACCCGTGGCTGGCGCCCTATGAACCCGTGTTGCAGGCCCGCCAGCAGCGCCTGGAACAGCGCCTGGCCGATATCACCAGCCAGTACGGCTCGTTGGCCAAATTTGCCACCGCCCACCAGCGCCTGGGCCTCACCTACGACGGCCGCCGCCGCGGCTACTGGTTCCGGGAATGGGCCCCGGCCGCTACGTATCTGTCGCTCACCGGCGACTTCAACAGCTGGGACCGGGGTGCGACGCCCCTGCAACAAGGCCCCGACGGCGTGTGGGAAGTGTTTCTGGCCGATAAGGACTACGCCGGCCGCCTCACCCACGGCAGCCGCTACAAGGTGCACGTGGCCAATACCATGCGGGGCCAGGACCGGCTGCCAGCCACCGTGCGCCGCGTAGTGCAGGATGAGGATACTAAGGACTTCGCGGCTCAGGTGTGGCGGCCCGAAGCCCCTTTTACCTGGACCGACCAGAAATTCCGGATTCAGAATTATGTGCGGGAGCCGTTCATTTACGAGGCTCATGTGGGCATGGCTACCGAGGAGCACCGGCTGGGCACCTACCTCGAATTTGCCGAAAAAGTGCTGCCCCGGGTGCAGGAGCTAGGCTACAACTGCATTCAGCTGATGGCCATCATGGAGCACCCATACTACGGCTCCTTCGGCTACCACGTCGCCAATTTCTTTGCCGCGTCCTCGCGCTTCGGCACGCCCGAAGACCTGAAGCACCTGATAAACGAGGCCCACAACCGGGGCATTGCCGTGCTGCTCGACGTAGTGCACTCGCACGCCGTGAAAAACGAAGCCGAGGGCCTGGCCAACTTCGACGGCTCGGGCGGGCAATATTTCCACGAGGGTGAGCGGGGCAACCACCCCGGCTGGGACTCCAAGCTGTTTGACTACAGCAAGCCCGAAGTGCAGCAGTTCTTATTGAGTAACCTGCGCTACTGGCTCGAAGAGTTTCACTTCGACGGCTTCCGCTTCGATGGCGTCACGAGCATGCTCTATCACCACCACGGCGAGGGGGTGGCCTTTGGTAGCTACGACCAGTATTTCGGGCCCGAGGTGGACGAGGATGCAGTGCTTTACCTGCAACTAGCCACCACGCTCATCCACGAAATGAAGCGCGGCGCCCTGCTCATTGCCGAAGACATGAGCGGCATGCCCGGCCTGTGTCGACCCATTGCCGAGGGTGGTATCGGCTTCGACTACCGCCTGGGCATGGGCATTCCCGACTTCTGGATCAAGCAGCTCAAGCACAAGCGCGACGAAGACTGGAGCCTGGGCGAGGTGTGGTACACGCTCACCAACCGCCGCCTCGGCGAGAAAACCGTAGCCTACGCCGAAAGTCACGACCAGGCCCTGGTGGGCGACAAAACCCTCTCGCACTGGCTCCTGGACGCGGCCATCTACGAGCACATGCACCGCGACGACCCGAGCGACATCGTAGCCCGGGGGCTGGCCCTGCACAAGATGATCCGGCTGCTCACGCTGGCGTTGGGCGGCGAGGCTTACCTCAACTTTATCGGTAACGAGTTCGGCCACCCCGAGTGGGTCGATTTCCCGCGCCAGGGCAACGACTGGAGCTACCAGCACGCCCGCCGGCAGTGGAGCCTGCCCGACAACCCCGAGCTGAAATACCAGTACCTGCAGGCCTTCGACAAGGCCATGATAACCACGGCCCGGCAGCGCCGCCTGCTTTCGGCCGCCCCGGCCAAGGAACTCAATCAGGATAACAACAACCAGGTGCTCATCTTCGAGCGGGGCGGCCTGATTTTCATCTTCAACTTCCACGTCACGGCCAGCATCTTCGACTACCGCTTCTTCGTGCCCCAGCCCGGCCGCTACCGCATCATCCTCACCTCCGACGCGGCCCAGTTCGGCGGCTTTCAGCGCGTGGACGACTCCCTTATCTACGAAACCTTCCGGGAAGATGAGGTCAACAAGCTGAGCCTGTACGTAACGAACCGCACGGTTTTAGTTTTGATGAGAGTAGGTTGAGCTTATAACTTCTATACCAACCAAAAACATTAGTTGGTATAGCACTGCAAACCCGTACTAACTATAAAAGCGAATGCTGTTGATAATTATCAACAGCATTCGCTTTTATAGTTAGTACGGTGCCTTAGTGGGCGTAACAAAGGTGGTAACAATTTTTTCTTTTAGTCTAGGTGTATAAGACTTGATGATTATTTTTTTAATTCGAATAGATAATCATAAAAGAATATATCTACTATCGCCAGAATGAATAATATAATGATAATATATATCGGTTTGAATTTGTCAAAAATCGTAAAGAGAATTTTGATATTCTTTAAATTCGGATTATCCAATTCATTTTCATTTAAAATATACTTTGCTGATTTTGCTAATATCATACCAATGATAATGCCAAGGGCAAATACATGTGCAATTCCTGCAACAATACCTAGGAAATTTCTCATTCGAAAAAAAGATTTTAATGAGGTCTTGTATCACGAGCGGTTGATACGCCAACTCTTGCCTTTATCTCAGCACCTAAAATTGCTCTAGCGCTTCCAGAAACTTCAATTCCAACATTATATATGGTGCTGTTGTCTTGGAGTGAAGTTTTGCCTTCAAAGTAATAATTTATAAAGGGGATTCCAGTCGGTAAATTAAGGGTATTGGTATAGGAGTCTGGCTTGATTATGCCTTGTCCATTTTCAACTCCCTCTAGGCCAAAGGAATATCCAAGTCCTAAAAACGCAGCTCCTACTCCAAAATCTACCTTTGATTTATCAGGTTGTCCCAAAAGTTTATTTATAAGAACACCATCTACTTTTGGTCTATTGTCTTCACGTGAATTGTAGCTGAAAGAAGCCATATTCCAAGCGCCACCTATTATCTCTGCACTTAGTTCTTTGGAAAGATCTGCCCCAATTTGAGGTCCTAGGCTTATTTTTCCCGAAAATTCCCCATAAAAATTTAAACTATAAGGAGTGCCTTTTAAAGTAAGGGTACCCGACCTAAAGGAGTACCCAGCCATGTAAGTCTTTCCAGTAGACTCACTTCTCTTTGAGTCTAGTACATGCCATGTGTAGATAGGAAAGCTATAGCTGCCATTTGCATTATATTTCCCTACGAGTCCTATCTGGCGCATTTGCGCCATTATCTCAGCAATTGGTAGAGAGGGGCCACCCATTACGGTTACTCCTTCTTGGTAGTTCATCCAGCTGGCTCCCGTGTAGTCGTCTACTACGCGCTGACCATATACGTTGCGTGGGTTGGCGGGGCGGCCGTTGATATACACGGTAGCTTCATCACCGTTCGGGTCGTTCAGATTGATTGGGTCATTCAGCGCAAATTGGTAGGGCGATACATCAGCGAAGCTGGAAGCTTTACTGTCAATTCCTTGGAAGCGACCGAGTAAGGGGTCGTAGGTGCGGAAGAATGTGCTGTACGTAGCCTGTTCGCCGAGTAATTCATCTTGCAGTTGGGAGCCGCCGTTAAACTGGTTTTTGCTGATTTTTTCGCCGGGCTGGGTGTTTACCGCTACGCCGCTGAGGTTTAGGCCAAACGGATAATAGTGGTTTTCCTGGGAGATGAGCAGCTCGTCTTTGGGGTGGCGGATGGTCAGGGAGTCAAAGAATACTGACTGGGTGCCATCGTTCAGCAACTGTACCTTCAGGTAGCCGTTCTTAGTTCCGGCGTCGGGCAGCTGAATATCCAGTACTTTTTCCAGCGGCCGCCAAGCATTGTCGAAGTAAGCCGAGGCATTCTGCCGCCCCGAGGATACCGGCTGATCTTTGTCGTCATACAACGTCCAGGCCAAGTAGGCATAGCGCTGCTGAGGAGGCAGGATCGGCCCCGCCGGCGCCATCGATTCCGCAACGACAGCCTGTTTGCGAAGGCTACCTAATAACCCGAGCACGTTTAGCTGCACGCCCAACGTTGGTTGCGGGCGGGAGTGCTCTGCCTCGGCAATGCGCGGCGGCCCAATCAGCGGAGCCACTGCCAGCAAAGGAGCCTTGCGTACCATCGTCATCGGTTCGGCCGGGGCCAGTGGGTACTGCGGTCCGTTCGGCGTCTGATAGTACACCCGTAGCTTCAGATGGTCGCCGTGCGCCACCGGAATGCGGGTATGGGGCCCGGCCTGGGTTGCCGATACAGCCCCCGCGTAGGTTCCGGGCGTGGTGCTGCCGGCATGATAAGAGGTGCCCGCTACGCGCGAAGCCGCTACGCCCTGAAACTTTGGATAGGCGCCTTCTTCAGTAGGAGTTGGCTGGCCTTCAAAAGCCAGATGCAAATCTTCCGTTTTGCTTTGTGCGCGGAAAGCCACGCGCAGGTTGCCTAAATGGTCGCGCAGATGATATTCATATACGAATTTGGTAGGGTCGTCGGGTAGCAGCAGCACCCTACCCTCCGTAGTGGGCACCGAGGCGAGCAGGGGAGCGGAGCTACCCACCGACTCGTAGGCAAAGCCATCAACGTAATCGAAGGTTCTGGTTATTGTCGCGCGGTTTTCCAGCAGCCCGCTCACCGTACGCCGTAGCACCACGCCTTCCGCGCTGTAGTGGTAGGTGATGCTTTGGGTAGGACTGTTCTGCTGTCTGTCAACTTTGTTTAGGACGTTATACGTGTAATCAACGCCCTTATTATCGTCGCGCCTGATGTTACCATTGTCATCTATCTGGTATTCATTGTTGAGAGTGCCCGCGTCCCGGAAACCACTGTTAGGGTCACCAGTATCGGTAACGCTGCGCAGCTGGTTGCCGCCGTTGGTCGAGAGCAGGTTGTAGTTGTAGGTCAGATCATCGATGAGGCGTGGTGTCGTGGTACCGTTGTCCTGCGAGTAGCGCTTCAGGGTCAGGATGTTGCCGTTGGCATCGTAGGTAATGTTGCGCTCGTCATATGCACCTGTCTCTACTCCCCAAAAGCCGGCTTCTTTCGCCTGATAATCGGCGTTGCGCAACCTACCCAAGCCATCGTAATCGAAGGTATAAGCCCGTTCCCGCTCGGGCTGGTTTTGTTGGGCCGTATTGCGTGAGTGCCATTTTACGGCCGATATTCCACCATCGTAGCGGGCCGTGTTATACAGGCCTTCTTCGGTCTGTTCCCGGAGCAGTTCCATACCGAACACATCGTTGGCATCATCGTAGCTGGCACTGCCCGAGGTTAGGGCGCTGTTGTTGATAGCCGTAAGCTGGCCGTTGATATTGTAGCTGAAATCCTCTGATTGCAGAAAAGAAACCCCGTTGTCGCGGCTGTGCAGGTTTTTCTCGACTTCCTGACCCAACTCATTGTAGACATGGTGCGCTAAAAGAATTTCTGGCTGCTTCTGCGAGTTCAGCTCGTTTTGCTGCCAGGCATCCACTAAACGGCCGGCGTGGTCATAGCCAAATCGGTTGCGAATAACGACGGTTCCGGTGGGCGCTACCTGCTTTTTGTGCGTAAATAAAAGCTGGGGTACAAAGCCTTGCTCCCGGTACACCATCGTGGTAATATCCGACAATGTAGTAGCTACATTCAGGTGGTTGTTGCCCTGCTTCTGAATCAGGTTGCCGTAGTCATCATAAAACAGGACCGAGACGAGCCAGCCGCCGTACTGTGGCGTTCCCGAGTTGTTTTCAAGTACGATGCGCTTATGAGTTACCGTCAACCGCCCACGTGTGCGTGCTGACGGTTCTGGCTGTACTACATTCGGGCCCAACACCTGGGTTTGATACTGATAGTCGGGCTGATCATTGGCATCCAGGTCATAGTCATCGAAAAACGAGCGCGACAGAATAGTACCGTTGCTTGCCGTAATCTCTGGGAATGTCTGATTGGTGGTGTAAGTCGTGTAGGGTGTGGCAGGTAATCGGTCTTCAGCCGAGCCGCCAGTCCAGGCATCCGCCAAGGCTTGTAGCTGCGTGCGCTGCGTACTAGTATTATCGGTGTAGAGGCCCTCAATAACGGCGCGGCCTTGCGCATTATACTTGGTGAAGTACCAGGAGTTTGTCGTTCTGCGGTTGCCATCCTGCACCAGAATCGGCCGGTCCAACTTGTCGTATACAATGTGAATTGCCTTGGCACCCGGCATCTGACGCGTTATTACCCGACCAATATCGTCGTAGCTGTATTGATAGAGCCAGCGGTTTTTGAAGGTGTTGTCCAAAATAATACCCGAAGCTGGCAGACGCTCAACGGCTCCCGGAGGAATGGTGTACAGGGTGCGCCCGGCATCGTCATACACGGTGTAGGTATCAAGCTTTCGGCCTGTTTCTGCCATAATCCTGCGCTGCAGAATTACGCGTTCATTAAGGTCGAGGTAGGTTTCGGTACGCCGGCCATCTGCATCCGTTTGTACGTGCTTAAACAGCGAGTTAGAGGTATAAAAGGAAGAGCCATCCAAGCCGGTCCAGCGCCGAACAAGGTCATTGCTCTGGTTCGTCTGGTAAGAGATTTTATTGGGATGACCTGCCCGGTCGGTACCAGCCTGGGTCGCCTGCTGAACGCGGGCCAACGGTGATGCTTCAACAGTAGCCGTTGAGTAAGGCTGCAAATCTGCCGCTACCCGGGGAGCTCCCAAATCATAGAAGTCGTTCTGTTCGTTTGCCGCGTCAGTATGATACGGGGCCGAGGCAGCGGTTGCCGTCTTAGCATATGGCAGATAGCTGCGGGGAGTGCCACCAAACTGGTCATACTGCTGGAAGCTAACCAGATCCTGCTTGGCAGGTGAGCCCTCTATCTGGATTTTTTGTTCGGCTCTTCCCAGTCCGTCCCAGTATGTTACCTGCTGGTTTTTCTCGGCTATGGCGAGTGTGGCTAAGTCGGCTCCCAGCAATAGTCCCCGCTTCAATACGGTAGTTTCCTTGCTGAACGAAAGAGGCATTCCATTAACGGTGCTGCCATCGTATACAACAATGTCTTGCGCACTAATAAAAGAGGTTACCTGCTTCTTAAGGATGTGATTATAAGTGTCATAGCTGGTAGTGGCAGTGTATATCCCGGGCTGAGTTATAGTTAAAGTCGAACTGTAGTTATTTGCTAGTGCAATGCCGTTTCGGCTCCAAACACCATAAGTGCCATGTGCTTTTAGGGTAAGGCCCGTTGACAAGGCAATCGGCCCGGCTATAGGGGTGTCGTCAGCAAGCGTGATGTATATGCTGGTTGCAGCAGGAAAGGACCTGTTTTGTCCAAAGGAATGACCTGGTAGCAGCTGAAGTGTGAATAGGGTTACAAAAAAGATGTACTGAAGGTATGACTGCATAGCCCGCACGTTAGTCATTTCGCTAGTAGGTAAGATTGTTTTCATTGACAAGGATATGAGCTTTGGAAATGACCTACTTCTAGCGGCGCTGAAATTACTTGTGGGGAATTTCTAAGCCGGCATTGTACCCGAAAGCGACGGACGCCATTGCGTAAAACCAATACAGAGCTAGTGGTAGAATTGCTGCCATTTACTATGTAATTCTCGGGTAGGCTAGTGTCAAGAACCCAAGTGGTTCCATTATGAGTATAAATGACCCAATCAACTTCCGCCACAATACCACTGCCACTATTAATTGTATAGGGCTCACTAAGCGTCACGCAATATTCTGTCTGGTTATTAGGCGGCAAGCTGCGGCCTAAGCAGCTTTCAGTAGCGTGGTTATTGCCGCACAAATCATATTGCGTAACCCCGTTCATACAGAAGCTTGTAATACGCGGCGGGGGCGGTGCTATACTGATGACTTTCGACTTGGAGCGTACGCCTGTTGGAGTAGTAATCTGCAACGTAACCGTGTAATTCTGCACGGTAGCCACCACAGGGAAAGTGCAGGTCGGAGTCGCCGCATTCACGTCTGAAACTACCGCCGCCGTCGAGCCAAAACTCCACACGTAGCTGATGGAATTCGCGCAGTTGTAGGTGGAAGTAAATTGGATAGGCCGTCCTGATTCCCATACTCCTTCGGTGGAAAAATCCACCAGGTCTTCCTCGGCCTGGCCCAGCGCCTGTCGATCAAACTGGCGCACGATATGCCCCCGATGGTTACGAACCAAAGTCAGCTTACCGGAACCGGCGTATTCATAGAAGGTGGTTTCGCCGCGGTCATTCGTTTCGGAGGTTTTGCCCAAACGAATGTCATAAGTCATGCTTTGAGCAATAGCGGCGGTAGGCAGCAGCAGCACATCATCGACTTTAAAAGCGGGGCCGTCGCTGCTTAGCACTACAGAGTAGTTCTGGCGGTTAGCCGACGGCAGCGTCATGGCTAGTTGCACGTGCTGCCACTCGGAAGCAGAAGCCGTAACTGCCACTGATTTGGTGGAAAACACAGCGCTAGAGCTGGTGGTAATCACCTGCACCACCAGATTGCCCGCCGAAGGCGACTTCACCCATAGGCTCAAGCGGTAGGTTGGCAGGCTGGTCGTGCTAGCCGGCATTGGCAGGGAGGCTTTCAGCGTTACTCCGGAGCCCATAAGCAGCCCTTTGCTGCCAGTGCGAGCAGCCGATGCGCCCGGTTCCGTATTTGCCGGGTTGATCTGCCATTGCCAGGGTAAAGTCGACTCGAAGTCTGAGAACCGGGCCTCCGAAGCATACGCATGCTGGAGTTGCAGTGCCGGCAAGTTGCCTTGGTAGCCTAAGTGTACGCCACTGATGAGCTGGCCCGCTTTTTTATTGACGGAAACAGGCGCGTGTTTGTCATTTACTTCTTCAATGGCTAGCTCGGGGCGCAAATGCGCAACGTCATATTTCCATTGCCAGGTACCATTTTCAACAACCGCTCTGGCAGAGTCTGCATACGTCTGCGGGGTGGCTGGTTGCCAGGCAAGTACCTGATAAGGCCGGCTCATTTGGCTATAGGTGCCGGCTTCCATACGGTATGTATTCAGGGTTACACCCAGCAACTGTACCTGGCGAACCATGCTGGTGTTGACGGTGATAACCTCCTCAATGGTTTCAATTACGTCGCCCGTTATCTTTTCATCATAGTAGCGCTTTACCAAAGGCTGGATACCAGCCGATAAGTTGGAAGAGCTGGAGGGGGGTAAAGCATAATCGGCGGCGTGCTTGTAACGGGTGCGATACGTGCGCCCATTGCTGCCCGTGCGTACCAGTGTTGTCAACAGGCCCTGGGCATTGTAGCCATAGCGTGTGAGCGACGATACAGCGGCACTGGTCAGCTCCTGGTTGTAGGTAGTCTGGGTTTCGCCAACTAAGGCAATCTGACAATCTGTAAGCAACTGGTAGCGGGCGCAGGCATACACAGCTGGCGAGGCTGAGCCTATCTGGTCGTAAGTGAAGCCCATAACCCAAGCAGAGGAGGCGGGTCGTAAATCCCGGAATGCGTAGTTATAGTCGAGGGCCTTTACCAGTACGGGAGCCGCTGTCCCTACTGGCTCGGCGTAGTGGGTCACTTTTAGCGGGAGGCCCCGGGCAAAATGCAAGCTGCTACTCGGGGCTAGCGGATAACCATCGTAGCCAGGGGAATAGGGCGCGTTCGGGGTAGTGCAGCCTGCTGCCATGCGAGCTAGCCCTATCACGGTTCGTTGCCAGGCGGGAGCCATGGCGCTTGCCAGATTGCTGCTTTCATCGGCAATGCCCAAACCAGTTAGGGAGAAAGTCGTGACGCTACTGCCCCGACCCGAAACAGACTCCGTAACGCGGCCGTAGCCCAGCGGCCGGTCTTCAAACGCATCAATGTTGATATCCTCATTAAAGCGGATGGTGGCCGCCGCCCAAAGGTTGGTTGGAGTTGCGCTGGCTGGCGGTACCTGCAAGGCAAAGCAGGGCATCCGCAGCAAGCGGCCACTCGACTCGCCGCTGGTTTGGGTGTAACTATAGTTTCGTTTCTGCCAGATGGCGTTGGCGTTAGCTGCGTTGTCGGTCCAGCTCACGGTTTTGATGCGGGTGCCGGGGCCATAGTAGGGCAGCGTGCCATTCCAGCTGGAGGCCTGCGCTACCGGGTCGTAGAAGCGGTGGGGCTCGTATTCCAGCTTGATCTTGCCGCCACTAGGCAGCCGCACTTCCGTTAAGGTGCCCAGCAGCGTAGACTCCTCGAAGAAATTGCCCTGACCACTACCGGTGGGGTCAGGCCAGCCATTCGATTTCCACGGGGGCTGCTCTGTGCCGGCGGGCCTTCTGTCGCCGCCGTTCAGTTGAAACTCCCCGGGGCGGCTGCCAGTGTTGGGCAACGGAAATAGGCGGTAGGGCGCGTTCGGATGCACTTGGGCGGAAAGGTCAGTGGGGCCGCCTTGCGGCCCTGGGTACCCGTATATTTGCGGTTCAATCGAGGCTTCGAAATCCACCCGTATATAGCCCCAGAGGTCACGCTCCAAGCACCGCGGAGGCGGAATAGCGGCAATGGCGGTAACTGGGTTTATGCGATGGTACGTGAAGTAATAGTTAGCCGGCAGTCCGCAGATTGGCTGGATCTTGACGTTGGTCAAGAACCGACGCTTGGTTAGAGAAGAAGAGGTCTCAATTAGATGAGAGTCCTGATCTTTCCAGTCACCTTGAGTTGATCGGTCCGTTGGGCGTACTTCCGTGTAACTAAAGAATATTTGTTTTACTAAATTATCGGTGCTTCTCAGTAAAGAAGAAATAGTAATACGGTTTAGATAATAGCCATCACCATCTTGTTCTGGATTATTATCCAAAACGATGGATAAAGTAGGTGTAGTAATCTCCGTTAGAATTTGCTTGTTACGCTCTATCAGCCAAGTATAGTCCTTATGAAGTTCGTAGGGATTAGCTGAGTCAAAATAACCAAAAGAATTATTTTGCAAGGATACTTCCGACTGGTCAGGAGTCGTTCTGTAGGTGAGATAAATGCTTTCGGATTGTGGATTGCTTATTCGAGAAGCATTCCATTGAGTGGCAAATGTTACACCAAAACAAGTTCTGTTATACCCATTTTGGTCTTTGTAATAATAGTACTCGCGGGCAAAGTAGCTGGGAGTAGCAGTTTGTTCCATACTGGCCTTTCGGGTCACGGTTGGAACATCAAATTGATATTCCATTCCTTCAGGCGTTTTAAGAACGAATTTATTAATATAGCTAGCGCCATCTTCCGCATAGCCTCGCGCTTGCGTAAGCATAATCGGATCATAAGGGATGGTGCGAGCAGCGCCAGTCGCATCGAACACGAAATGGCCGGAGTGCCCCGGTACGGAATAAGAAAAAACATCCGGTTCGGAGTCGTACATTGTTGCCGGGTTATTCGTACCAGAAGGCTGTTCCAATAGGCTGATTAGTGCCTTGGCTTGCCCTTCAGCAGCCGTAGTGCAAACCGTCTTATCCAACGGATAGGTATAGTCCGTAAAGTTTGCTAAAGCATCTTTACGCGGTTGGGCTTGCGCTTCGGCACTCAACCAGCCATACCGCTTCGTTTGGACGCTAGCATCCGGCCGGAAGTCGTCGGGTAAGCCCCGGACTACCCGGTTAATAGTGGGTAACCCTGCCAAGGACCAGTTGACCCCCACCAATCCTCCTCTGTTATCTACTTTCACGCCGCTAGCAGCATGAGAAAGAATAACAGGCATTGTCAGCCCCTTAATCTCGGGAGTAGCAATAGGAATTGTTACGTGGGCAGTACCCGTAAACTGATCAACCGAAACCTCTTGCTGAGCAAGAATCGGGGTAGTGCCAACTCCCAAAAAAAGCAGGGATAGTAAACTTAAACTTCGAGTTGTAGTATTACTAAAGAAATTCTTTTTTAGAACACGTACTGTCCTAATACTTTTGGTGTACTCGTTGTGCATACAGCTCCTTTTCCCCAATACCGAATTGGCATCAGGCGATAAATGACAATTTTTTTCAAAACTGAAATAGGATTATCCGTCTCGTTTTCGAAACAGACAGCTGCAAGAGGAGTGTAAGTAGTAGAGCGGTTATACCTATTACTCAGATAGGCTATAGTAGGCGCAATCTATGTATTAAATAACCTGGTAATTACAACTGCTTTGTTTTTATATTAACTAAAATATGCTATGAGGAAATGGAAGGCCGGCCGTTTTTATAGCTTTTGTTTAAAGCTTGGATTGTACGGCTAGCAGTATTTGTCACTTTTTCAGCTGGTGGATGCTGGTTTCGAATCTTTTGCTTCCGTAAGCCAGCATGCGTATTCCTGCCGTAGGTGTAGGCCAACATGCCTAACGTGGCGTGAGCGCCACTCACCGCAGTCATGACTTCGGCCAGCTCCTCGCACACTTGTACGGTCCACTCGGTTGTATCTTGGCTGAGCGTTACGCTAGACCAAGTCGCCGGGCTACTTGCCGATGGCCTCCCGGGTAGCCTTGTGCACCAGCAGCAGGTAATGGCTATCCATCCGGGCTAGGTTCAACTGAAACGCTTAGCTATCCATTGTGCTGTGCACACGCACCTAGCCTTTGATACCAAACACAAAGGGCACATCCAGCGGTGAAGTACGGAAACAGCCGCCGCCCCCAGCTGTTTTCAGTTGGGCTTCCGAAGAATGAACGAGAGTCATATCGGCTACCTTAATAGTTAGTCGAGCTTTTTACCCGCGCTGATCAGCTCAATGGATTCCTTAATGCGGCGCATCCGGGTTTCGGGCTTCTTGGCCCGCTCTATCCACTGCACATACTCGCGGCGGTAGGGGTAGGGCAGCTGGTCGAACTTGGGGCGGAAACCTGACTGCGACAACGCCCGCTCCAGGTCCTGGGGCAGCTCGAAGGAGGCTTCCTCAGTATCGAGTTGGATGATGACGTCGACCGGCAGGCCCCAGGTTTTGTCGATGGCCCGGCGAATCTGCTTGCCCACGGGCAGCATGTATTCCCCATCCTTGTTCTGCACCAGGGTGAGGCGGAATGGGAAGCCGTCGAGGGTGCCGCGCACATGAAACGGCGGCTTCTGGTGAAAAGCCTCGGTAGGCTCGAAGGGAATCAGCAGCTGCACGCCGCCATCGGTGTCGTCGAGTTCGAGGGTACCGGTAAAGCGCTGTTCAAAGGAATCGGACATGAAAAAAGAAAAAAGCGGGCCGCAGACCGGCTAGGAGCGGGAAGCTACGCTGGTCAGGGCCTCGTTGATGGCGGCGGTGTCGGTGGCAGCAACCACCCGAATGCGGGCCGCAGGAAGAGAATAAAAGGAAGTCAGGCGCTGGGCCAGCGCCTCCGTGTTGGCCAGAATCAGCTCGGCCCGGCGCAAAGTTAAGCGTTCCAGCTCCAGGATCCAGCCCCGGTCGGCGGGCGAGTCGCGGTCGGCGGCCAACGACTGCACGTGCAGCACCAACGGGCAGCCCGTCATCTGCCTGATTTCGAGGGCAGCCAGCCAGGCGGGCCAGGCAGCGGCATATATCACCCCAAAGGGCTGGCTCACGGCCATCGGCGTAGCAAACCGGGCGTATTGAATCACCCGAAAGTTCAAGTCGCCGCCTTCCACTCCGTCCAGCGCCTGCAGGGCCTGAATAAAAGAAGCTTGCCCGGCCGCATCCTTGGCCGACATAGGTGCCGGCGCGGCCGGAGAAGTATTCTCCAAAACCCCAGAGTCCAGCGTCAGGTCGTTCTGGGGCTGGCTCAGCGCTTCGGCCTCATCGGTCCCCATTTCGGCGGTGGCCACGGCAAATTCGTCCGAGTTGAGTAGCGTCTGGGGCTCCTGAGCAGTAGTCGGGGAGGCTATGCTCGGCGTAGCGGTCGGGCTGCTGGTGGCAGCTACGGGATATTCCGCTACTATCGTTTGGTTATCGGCCTCGTGCGTGCCGGAGCCGGTATAGGGAGCGGCTGGGGCCTGCCACGTGCCGGGCAGCCCTGCGGGGCGGGCCGTGGCGGCTGCTAGCTGCTCGTTGCTCAGCGTGTTGAGGCTCAGAATCTGGTCGGTGGCCGTTAGCGCGGAGGCTTCGGGCAGGCGGGGCACGATGACGGAAACGGGGGTAAAAGCGGCTAAGCGGCGGGAGACATCCAGGGCCGGCGCGGCGGTAGGTTCGGCACCCTGGGCCGAGTCATCCCAGCCCAGCAGTAATACCTTGAGAGGATGACTTTCCATAAGAATCAATGCGTAACGGCGAAAAGAGAAGCGAAAGAAAAAGGGCCCGGATACGGTCCTGTTGGGGTTTCAGGCCTTGGGAAGCTAATGTTAGGCAAAATTCGCGGGAATCGTTTTTACCTTGCAGGCTTAAATTGCATTGCTTCCGGCCGGGCCGGATTTTTTTTGCGCTATTTCTTCTCCTCGAATACACACCCGATGGCCGATACGATTCAGGAAAACAACTACATGGTCAATGACCTGGCCGCCCGTGGGAAGCAGGAATTCTTCCCCGGCCAGGTGCTTTCCTGCGTGCAGCAGGGCAATGATTTCCTGCTGACCTGCGACAATGGTGTGCAGCTGAGCGTGCAGGTCATTACCGACAAGATACTGCGTTTCCGTTACGCTACCGAGGTGGGCTTTGCCGCCGATTTCAGCTATGCCGTGCCCGCCGACCAGCCCCGGCCGGCCGTTGAGTTTCTGGAGTTTCGCGAGAAGCCCGACCACTACCGCATCACCACCGACCGCCTGATTTGCACCCTGGCCAAGGAAAACCTGCGCGTGCGGGTGCTCGACCGCTCGGGCAACGTGCTCAGCAGCGACGAAAAGGGCTTCCACTGGGAATACGACTACGAAACCGGCAACGACATCGTCAAGATGAGCAAGCAGGTGCAGAGCGGCGTGCACTACTACGGCCTCGGCGACAAGCCCGACAACATGAACCTGCGCGGCAAGCGCTTCACCAACTGGGGCACCGACACCTACGGCTACACCAAAGGCAGCGACCCGCTCTACAAGAATATCCCGTTTTACCTGGAGTTGCAGCAGAAAACGGCCCACGGCATCTTCTTCGATAACACCTTTAAAGCCTCGTTCGACTTTGCTGCCGAGCGGGCCGACGTGACCAGCTTCTGGGCCATGGGCGGCGAGATGAACTACTACTTCATCTACGGCCCCAGCCTGCTGGAAGTAACCCAGGAATATACCCGCCTCACCTGCCCGCCCGAAATGCCGCCGATGTGGGCTTTGGGCTACCACCAGTGCAAGTGGAGCTATTTCCCCGAAAGCAACTTCCGTGACATTGCCAAGGGGTTCCGTGACCGGAAAATCCCCTGCGACGCGCTGTATCTGGATATCGACTACATGGATGGCTACCGGTGCTTTACCTGGAGCCCCACCCACTTCCCCGACCCCAAAAAGATGGTGCGGGAGCTGGCCGAGGATGGCTTCAAAACCATCGTCATCATTGACCCCGGCATCAAGATTGACCCGCAGTACAGCGTGTACACCGAGGCGCTGGCCAACGACTACTTCTGCCGCCGCGCCGACGGCCCCCTGATGAAAGGCTCAGTGTGGCCCGGTCTGTGCAATTTTCCCGACTTCACCCGCCCCGACGTGCGCGACTGGTGGGCCGGCCTGTTCAAAGGGCTGATTGCGGAAGACGGCGTGCGGGGCGTGTGGAACGACATGAACGAGCCGGCCGTGTTCGAGAAGGGTACTTTTCCCGACGACGTGCGCTTCAGCTACGACGGGCACTCAGCCTCCCACAAAAAGGCCCACAACATCTACGGTATGCAGATGGCCCGGGCCACGGCGGCCGGCGTGAAGCAGTTCAGCTACCCCAACCGGCCCTTTACCATCACCCGCAGCACCTACGCCGGCGGGCAGCGCTACTCCTCGGCCTGGACCGGCGACAACATTGCCAGCTGGGAGCACCTGTGGCTGGCCAACATTCAGTGCCAGCGCCTGAGCATCTCGGGCTTTAGCTTTATCGGCTCCGATGTGGGCGGCTTTATTGATACGCCCGACGGCGAGCTGTACGTGCGCTGGGTGGCGCTGGCTGCCTTTCACCCGTTTTTCCGCACCCACAGCTCCGGCGACCATGGCGACCAGGAGCCCTGGAGCTTCGGCGAGCAGTACCTCGACCTGGCCCGCGGCTTCATCGAGCTACGCTACCGCCTGCTGCCCTACATGTACACCACCTTCTGGCAGTATGTGGAGCAGGGCACGCCGGTGCTGCGCCCCCTCACCTTCCTCGACCAAAACGACACGGAAACCTACCTGCGCATGGCCGAGTTCAGCCTCGGCGACCATCTGCTGGTGTGCCCCATTACCCAGGCCGGCGCCGACGGCCGCTGGATGTATTTGCCCCGCGGCGACTGGTTCTACTACTGGACCGACGAAGCCAAGGCCGGCGGGGCCGAAGTGTGGGCCAGCGCCCCGCTCGACCGGATTCCGCTGTTCGTGAAAGCCGGCGCCGTTATTCCGATGTACCCGCTGATGCAATACGTAGGCGAGAAAACTGTGGAAGAGCTGACGCTGCACGTCTATTATAAGAATGGCACCGAAAGCAGCGTGGTGTACGACGACGGTGGCGAAGGCTACGGCTACCAGCAGGGCCAGAGCACCACGCGCCGCTTCACCGTGGCCGGCACGCCCACCAGCCTCACGCTCACCCAGGCCATCGAAGGCGACTACCAGCCGTCCTTCACCACCTACCGCATCGTGCTCCACGGGCTGAGCTTCGGCCCGGGCCAGGCCACCGTCGATGGGGGGGGCGGCACCTTGGCTGAGGCTACCACCGATACTGGCCTGACGCTGCCCGAGCTGGTGGTGCCCAGTTCATTTACCACGGTGGCTATTGCCGCCAACGTTGAAAAAGCCAGCTAAGGTTACGGCTGCAGTTTTGCCCGAAGCCCCTTTGCCGCCCGGCAGAGGGGCTTTTTTTGTGCTCGTTGTAGGGGCAGCTGCAAGAAATGCAGGTGTTGGTCCCGGCAAAATGGGTGTTGGTGTAACAAATTTCAGCCAACTGACGGGTTGAGGTACGTTTGTGTCATCCCAACAGCAGCCCGGCAACCAAAGGCGTTTGCGTCTCAGCTTTCGCGTCAGAGCACTCCATACATTAGCCAGCAGCAGACGCGCAACCCGGTAGTTGATCAGGTGAAAAACGGGATAAGGGGTAAAAGGGTACTTATTATTATCTGATTAGATAGTTATTTTATTCGATCCTCTAGATTATGAAAAAGCCGGCCCGGCGTAAAAATCGGGTCGGCTTTTTCCTTTGCTGTGTCAAGTAGTTTTTTGTGTTAGTAGCTGTCTGTAATTTATGGCAGACGATGATTGTTGCGGCTGGTTGCTATCAGTTGCAGTAATTCATTGGTCATATAAATTATGTTGGTGACCAGTGGTGCTGTGCTAAGTGTCTGCTGTGAATAGCTATAGCAGAAGCCTGTGCCATTTTATTGATTATAAGCCCAAACAAGATGTTTAGGGCTGTTGGTACTTCGAAAGGGAGGATTGGTGTAATGTATTTTTAAGCCGCCGCTGACTACTCTATGTTTGTATCATCAGAATCGCAAAAGGGAATATTACAAGGGGTTGTTTTGGTTTGATAGTTATTTCATAATGAATTTTTATTAACAGGTAAATTATTTTATGACAATGCGTTATTTAAGCTAAAGGGGTTAGCAGTATTTTTATTTTATGTTGATGATTATCTGTTCTGTTTATTATTTTATCATTATCGTTATTTAAAAAAAGAACCCGGCTATTTTAGCCGGGTTCTTTTTTTGTGGCCTGCGCAGTAGCCCGCCAATAACCTGCTGATTATAGATGGTCGCGCAGGTATTGGTATACTTCCGGGTTGGAAAGCAGCCCCGCGTGGCTTTGCTGCGCGAATACGCGGGTATGCACCTGGGAGTCAGGTGGCAGGGCTGGGTCGCCGAAAATGCGGCCAACGGCGCTGCCGGCTCCTACCAGCCCGTCGCCGAAATAGTGATGGAGCGCCGAACCGGCCGTTTTGAGCAGTGAGCCCACCAGCACATGGTATTGCACACCGGGTAGAGGCGGCACCACCGTGCGAGGCGGCATCAGTACGTCATCGGCGTGCGGGTCCTGCCAGTCCTGGTCCACAAGCAGGGCGTGGCGTAGGTCCTTGATGCCGTTGCTACGCTGGTCCATGGCCCGGCTTAGGAAGCGCGTCGGGGCCACGTTGATTTTGCGCAGCATTACGGACGTGAGGTGGCTGTTCTGCTCTAGAAACGACCCATCGTTGGGCACGCCCAGCAAAAACACCGACCGGAGCCGGCTCAACCAGCTGGCGGGCGTTGCCGGGCCGTGCGTGCCGTAGTAGCCGGCGCTGCGAATTACGAGGCCGCCCATGGAGTGGCCCACCAACACCAGCTCGCCCACGGCTTCCGCATGGGTTTCTACCAGCTCGGTAAGTAGTTGGGACAGTAGCTGGCCATTTTGAGAAATGTGCAGGCCGCTGTTGTAGCGCACGTAGAGGCAGCGTACCCCGGCCTCACGCTGCAGGAGCGGGCCGTAGCGCGGCGTATCGGGCGAGCCCGCCTGCCAGATCATCTCGTCGCCCATCAGCCCGTGCAGAAAGACCACCGTAGTCAGGGGCGGAGCGGTCAGGGGCAGGTCGGCCACGGCCACATCGGCCCCGAGCTGGCGGAAACTTAGCTGGATAGCCCGGTAGTCGTGGCGCTCAGCCAGCTGGTCGCCGATGGCCCCGTTGAGAATGGGCAGGGTAAAGTGCCGGTAGGCCTGGCCGGCCTGGTACAGATAATCGAAGCCCTGCACCGGAAGCGAAGCCGCCCTTCGCGCGGCGGCCGAAAAGCGGCGCCAGCGCGAAGGGCGGTCAGCAGAATCCCCGGTGGGAGTGGTAGGATCGGTCACGGAATCAAGAGTTTGTGAATTACCGGGCCGTCGGGCGTGTCGAGGCGCAGGGTGTAGACGCCGGCCCGCTGGCCCCGCAAATCTACGGTGCGCAAGCCACTTGCGTTGGCCGGCGCGGCCGGCTGGCGCACGATGATGCGGCCCGTCATATCGGCCACGGTGTAGGCGGCGCGCACCCAGTTAGCTTCCCGGGAAGTGGAGAGCATAAACAGGCCATCAGCGCTGGGGTTGGGGTACACCGTAACGGCCGCATTGCGGGCCGCATCGAGGGTAGGAGTAGCCGTGCCGCTTAGTACCACATCATCGATATAGAGACTGGTGCCGACGGTCGGCGCGTCGTTGGTGCTGGAAATAAATACAATGCGGATGGAATCGGGGGTGGCAGATGAGGCGTACTGCAGTGGAATTGTGCGCAGCGTATACGTGCTGGCGGGAGCCAACTCATCGGCGCCGGCGGCTATTACGGTAGTCTCGGTGCCGTTCCACTTCGTCAGAATTATCTGGGCCCCGGCCATTTCAGTAGCGGCGGCGGCCCCGGTAAGCTTATAGTAGAATTGCATATTGGCCGGCCGGCCGGTAAAGGGAATGCCGCCCGGAAACTCCGAATCGATGGTAGCACCGGCGCCGAGGCCCAGAATGCCGGGAAACGTGAAGCCAAATATTGGGTTGGATTTGTTTTCTAGCAGGGCCGCATACGTACCGCCATGCTTGTCGATGGTCTGGCTGGTAGTGCTCACCGGAAACGGAAAGCCCGAATTGGCCAGCACATCGTCGAAGGTAAACCAGCTAGTGGGGGCCAGGGCGGTACCGCGGGTTTGCCAGGTTTCGAGCGTGCCGTTGGGCAACGTCTGAGCGGTGGCCGACAAGGACACGGCGGTGGTCAGGGCCGTGAGGCAGAGGCGTACAAGTGTTTTTTTCATAGCTGTGGAGGTAAGGTTTTTATCAGAGATGCCTAAGCTGGCAATAGGGTTGCCAGCGCTCCAAAGGTACAAGGTGAAAGGTGCTTAGTCCAATCACATCTTTATGCGATCCTATCGGTGGGGTTAGGCTCTGCGCTGAAACACCGCGTAGAGCAGCCCCAGAAAGCTGCCCGCCAACAGCCCGCCGATGTGCGCAGCATTATCTGTAGAGCCCGTGCCTTGCAGGCCTGCCTGCAGCTGACTGGGCACGAGCAGCAGAATAAGCCAGAACAAGCCGAAGCGCTGCTGCCGGCTCAAAGGCACGGCTCCCGTCACGGCCAGGGCCAGCAGCAGTCCGTAGAGCCCGAAAATGGCCCCGGAAGCTCCCACTGAATTAACGCCCGGCGCGTGCCACCACAAGCTCAGCAAACTGCCCCCCACGCCGCTGAGTAGATAAACCAGCAGCAGCCGGCCCGGCCCGATTAGCGACTCGGTGAGCCGCCCCAGAAACAGCAGGGCCAGGGAATTGAGCAGCAAATGTGCTAGCCCGCCGTGCAAAAAGCAGCTAGTGAGCAGGCGCCAGGGCTGGCCGTGCAGTGTGAGCGGCGAAAAGTTGGAACCCCAGGCCACCAGCATAGCCGCTTGGGGCTGAAATACGTCGGCCCCGGCCTGTACCATGAGGCCAAACACCAGCACGTTGAGCGCCAGCAGTAGGGGCGTTACGAAGTAGGTGGCGGAAGGTCGGAAAAGCTGCCCCAGCGCATCGGCGGCCACGCGGTACCAGGGCTGCTCGGCCGGTACGGCTACCGGGGGCGGGGCAGCGGCCGGGGTTAGCTGCTCGGCCGTGGGCACCAAGCCACGCTGCTGTAGCTCGCGCACGGCAGCCTCGCCCAGCGCGGGTGGGTAGCGGCGGGCATTCTGGGCCAGATAGAGCAGCTCGGCGTCCGTCTTTTGGGCAAATAACTCAGGTAGGGTAGGGCCGGTTGCCATGGTCGGAGTAAAAGCCGGCAGCGCCGGAAAAGTTTGTTGCCGGCCTTATTCCCGGGAAGCCGCCGCGGCGCGCTTGGTCGTTACGACCACCGCGCCCGAATGCGCCCGGGGACCGAAGGCAGCAACGGCGGCTTTGCCATTCACTACCAGCACGCGGGCAATGGAATCGGGGTGGAGGCGGGCTACTTTTTCCGGCGCGTCGCCGGTTTGCGGGTCGCTGGCCAGCAACTCGCCATCCAGCACGTAGAGCGGATTGTGGCCCGGGCGGGTGGGGGGCAGCTGCAGCTGCTGAGCTACGGCCGGGGCTGCTTTGGGCTGGCGGGCCTTGGTAACGGTGCCGGGCTTAATGCGCTGCCCCACTGGCACGCCCAGCAACCCCTGGCGCATGTACAAAATGGAGTCGTTCATGAGCATCGAATACTCCGTCAGCACCGCCGCACCTACCTTGTAGGCATCCCGCTGCGCCTCCAGGGTGTTGATGCGAGTAATGGCCACGCGCGACATTTGCTGGAGCTGCCGCGACATGGTAGGCCGTAGGCGGTGGTCGTACACTAGTACGCTGGTCAGGCGGTGCCACTTATCGAGCGTCATATCGGCCTGGCCGGGAAAGGTGGCGTCGAGCTGGTCGGCTACGACCTGGTCGAACAGGTAGTTCGAGGGGTTTTCAGCCTCCCAGAAACGGCGGGCCAGCAGCAGAAACTTGCGCTGGGCAGCGGTGTCGGCCCGCTCGGCGGCAGGCAGCGTGGCCGGCATCTTCTTCAGCTGGGCCGTGGTCAGTGAATCGAAGGAGGGCATCTGGTGGGTGGCCACCGATACCAGCTCGGCGGGTTTGGCTGGTGCTACTGCCTGGGCAGGCTTTTTGGCTCCCGAAGGCCACAGAAAAAAGCCGGCGGCCACTACCACGAGGCCCACCCCGATGGCCGGGGCCAGCCAGTGCCGGGTGGGTGCTTCCTCGTCGTAGGCGGTATCAACCAGCGGGAGCTGGGCTGGGTTGGCGGCTACGGGGTAGGAAATAGTCACGCCCCGCCGGTGTAGCTCCTTGCGGGCCGCGTTTACTAGCTCGGAGTGGTAGTACGTCGGGTTTTGAACCAGGTAGAGCAGCTCGGCCTCCGATTTGGAAAGCAGAAAATCAGCGTTGGAAGAAACGGGGGCAGACATGAAGAAAGCAGAACAATAAGGCCAGTATCAATCCGTAAGTTGGGGAAAACCGCGGGCAAAACCACTGGGAATTATTAAACCAGCCCACCCGCCCGGCGTATAGCATAGCAGCACGTAGCCGGCCGGCTGCGGCTTCCTAACCCAGCACCTGATTCTTATGCAAGATCCTGAGGAAATTCCCACTGACGGCCGCAACATTCAGCAGGCCACCACTTCCCAGTCGGAGCAGCGCCAGCCCGAAGGCCGGCAGGCCCCCGGCACCGACGCGCTGCGGGGCAACAACGGCGACGACAACTCCGGCAGCGGCGGCACCGCCGGCGGCCACGCAATAAAAGGCCGGCGCGTGAGTACCGGCCCCAACTACGACCAGCCCGGCAACGCGGCCGACGGCGACGTGGGCGGCAGCACCATTTCCAGCGGCACCGGCGTATCGGGCGGTGAAACCGGGCAAGTACCGCAGCTGTAGCTGCTCATAGGTTGTTCTGCCTAATCAACTAACAGCCAGAAAAATTAACAATCAACTACTAATCAACCACCAACCACCCTCATGGCAAACCAACCCAATAATGCCGGCACCTCTTCTGAAGACAGCGGTGCTCAGCGCGTAAGCACCACCAGCCACGGCCAGGACGGCACTTCCAAAAATGAAGCGCAGGCCGCCGCTCAGAAAGCCGACGACGCCCAGAACAACACTACCAGCACCCAGAGCAACATGGGCAACGGCGACGGTATCCGGGGCGACTACGGCGACGCCAGTCAGACTAACGGCATGGAAGGCGGCAACAAAGACGAATCCGACACCCGCCAAAACCACAATTAGGGGCCGCTTCAGCTGTGTAGTCGATTAAGTTCTGTGAAAATGCTGCCTGGGCTATATAGAAAGCCAGGGCAGCATTTTTGCATTTTTAGCCAGCCTTCATCCAGCAGTAAGGGCTGATTTTGGGCGAGCTTCCGCAAAACCCGGCGGGCCAGTGCGTAATTTGCGGACGTTTTCTCCGTTTCTGTGCTGATGTTTCGATTGTTCCCGGCTGCCCGCCCTCTTGGTTTTTGGATTTTTTCGCTGCTATTCCTGTTCAGCTTCACCCGGGCGGTTCTGGCTCAGGATGGACCGCCGAAGCGGGAGCTGCGCGGCGTCTGGATTGCAACGGTGGAAAACATCGACTGGCCCAGCAGCCGCACGCTCACGCCCGAGCAGCAGCGCCGCGAGTACCGCCGCATTCTGGACGTGCAGCAGCGCAACGGCATCAATGCGGTGTTTGTGCAGGTGCGGCCCGCCGCCGACGCCTTTTACCAGAGCGAGCTGGAGCCCTGGAGCAAGTGGCTCACCGGGCAGCAGGGCAAAGCCCCTGGCCCGGCCTACGACCCGCTCCCGTTTCTGATTGACGAGGCCCACGCCCGGGGCATGGAGTTTCACGCCTGGTTTAACCCCTACCGGGCCAGTATGGACTCCGTGACGCGCCGCCTGGCCCCCAACCATCCGTTTAAGCAGCACCCCGAGTGGTTTTTGCGCTTCGGCGGCAAGCTGCTCTTCAACCCCGGTCTGCCCGAGGTGCGCAGCTACATCACCCGGGTTATCCTGGACGTGGTGCGGCGCTACGACATCGACGGGGTGCATTTCGACGACTACTTCTACCCCTATCCCGAGCCCGGCCTGAAAATCCAGGATGACGCGGCTTTTCAGCTCTATAATGCCGACAAGCTGAGCCTGGCCGACTGGCGCCGCCAAAACGTGAACAAGCTCATTGAGGGCCTCCACGACACGATTCAGGATACCAAGCGCTGGGTGAAGTTCGGCATTTCGCCCTTCGGCGTTTGGATGAACAAGAGCGCCCACCCCGACGGCTCCGACACCCGCGCCGGGCAGCCCAGCTACGCCAACCTCTACGCCGACTCGCGCCTGTGGCTGCAGGAAGGCTGGATCGACTACATCGTGCCCCAGCTCTACTGGAGCACCAATTTTAAGCTAGTGCCCTACGCTACCTTGCTTGAATGGTGGACGCGTAACCACTTCGGCCGTCACCTCTACATTGGGCAGGGCGCCTACCGGATGCTGGAAAACACCCGCTCTGACACCACCTGGCGCAACCCCCGCGAGCTACCCCGGCAGGTGCGCCTCAACCGCTCGTACCCCACCGACGTCAGCGGCAGCGTGTTTTTCAGTGCCCGCTCCCTGATGTCGAACCCGCTGCACACCCGCGACTCGCTCCGCCAGAACCTGTTCCGCTACCCGGCCCTGGTGCCCACCATGCCCTGGCTCGACGCCGTGCCGCCCCGCCCAGCCCAGAACCTGGTGCTGACCCGCGCCGCGCCGGCCATTACCCTCACCTGGCAGCCCGGCCCCGCCGCAGCCGATGGCGACGTGGCCCGCTACTTTGTGGTCTACCGCTTCACCAAAGGCCAGGAGCCCACGCCCGACGACCCGCGCAATATTCTGGCTCTGGTGCAGAGCCGCCCCAACGCTTCGTCGGTACTAGTGGATACCAGCGCCGCCCCCGGCACCGACTACGCCTACTACATTACCGCCGTCGACCGGCTGCACAACGAAAGCACCCCCGTGCGGGTAAGCACCCAGGGCAAAGCCGCCGAGGTTATCGTGGCCCAGGCCCCGGTGTCTGCGGCTCCGGTAGCTGCCGCGCCGCCAGTGGCGGCTACCAGGCCATTGCCGCCAACCCGGCCCGCCGTAGTGCAGCCCGAAACGGCCGCCGTGACGAAGGTGAAAACCAAGACCAAAAAGCGCGGCTTCTTCGCCCGACTGTTTGGCAAGAAGTAAGCTTTTCAGCCTTCTTGTAGCAATGAAAACGGCCTAGTGCGAAGCAGCAGCGGGCGTAGTATCGGTGCGCCCGGCCCGCACCAGCGCCCAGCCGGCCAATAGCAGCAGCAAGCCAAACCCGAGAAAAGCCAGATCGGCCGGCAGGTGGCGGATAGTATACTCGTAAACGTGGTGCAGGCCCAGTATTTCGTGGTCGATGATGCCTTCAATGACGTTGAATAACCCCCAGCCGATGAGCAGGGAGCCGAAAAAGGTGCGGCCTGACCACGGCACATCCCGGCGGTGGCCCACGGCCCATAGCAGGCGCAGCCCCAGGGCCGTCATCACCCACACGGCAGCATGAAATACTCCGTCCCAGTACATATTTACCTTGGCATCAATGAGGTTGTTGGGCGGAAGCTTACCGGAAAGCATATTGTGCCACTGCAAAATCTGGTGCAGCACGATGCCGTCGACGAAGCCGCCCAGCCCGGCCCCCAGCAGGATGCCGGCCGCAATCAAGGGGCCACGGTGGAGCGGGGAGGAGTTGGCTTCCATGAGAACAGCGTAGGCGAGAAAAATAGCAACAGCACCCCACCCACCAGCAGCGCCACCGGCAGCAGCAACAGCAGCAGGGTATCTGTATAGTCCGGGGCATGGATGGCGGCCTCGACCCTGGGCCGGCACACCGCGCAGGCCTGGGCCGTGGTGGCTGCCAGCAGCAAGGCCAGCGTGGCAAGGAGCTTGAGCATAGCGGGGGCAGTCAGGATAGTTGGTTTCAGCCGTAACGAGGCCATTGCAGGCCAGGTTGCTACTGCTCAGTTCCGTTGGCAGCCTACCTCGGCAGTACCATCGACAGCACAAAAAAAGCTCCGGCCAACTGGCCGGAGCTTTTTTACAACCTAAGTAAGCGCCGCCGCTACAGTGCCTTAATATCCAGCGTGAGCGTGACGCTGGCAGCGGTGCGGCTGATGCCGGTGACGGTGAAGATGACGTACTGATCGGCGTTGCGCAGGCGGGCAATGACCACGTCGCCTACCACCACATTGTCGAGCTGCACTACCTGGGCGCTGGTGGCCGTCTGGTAAGCCTGCCGGATGCTGTTGAGCGTGGCCGCCGCGTACACCGCCGCCGTGGAGCGCACAAATTTGGTGGCATTCAGCGGCTTGAGCTGCACGGCGTTGGTAGCAATGCTGCTAATGCTTACATCTTTTGAAGCGGGCAGGTCGCCGGCGGGCACTGTAGTAAAATTTGTCAGGTCGTAGGCGGCCTGGTCGCCGCCAGCGGTGCCGCTGAAGACGAGCGTGGCGCTGCGCACGGCGGCCAAAGCAGTAGGCGTGGTAGGCGTAATAGCGGCCGCCGTGGCACTGCTGCTCCGGATGCTGGGCGCCCCGGCCGGGGCGGGCAGCGTGGGCTTATCCTGGAAGCGCGACTTCACCTCGAAGCGGTACACCAGCGGCTGCCCGCTGCTGCCGGCAGGGAGCGTCACGTCCACATTTAGTCCTACGGTGCCACCCGTTTGCGCACCGGTGCCCACTGGCACCCGCTGTCGGGCCACGCGCCGCTCGGCCTGGGTGCCCACCTTCACGTAGGTTATCAGGCTGTCGATGTCCTTGTAGAGCGTGCCGGCGGTGGTAATGGCCGCGGCCGTGTTGATGCCGCCCACGTTCAGGCGCACCGGAAAGCGCACCACGTCGCCGGGCGCGCGGGCCGCGTCGGACGGAGCGGTTACGTTGGTCGGCGCATCTATGGTGATGGTTGGAGTGGGTTCAGCCAGGCGGAAGCTGAAGCTGCGCACCTTGCTCTGGCCGTTGTCGGCCACTACCACGGCATCTACGCGCACGTTGGCCTTGTTCACGCCGGCCGGCACCACGTAGTTTACTAGCAGCGTATCGGCCCGGTTGATGCGCGAATAAGCGGCGCGGTAGGGTATGGTCTGCACCAAAGTCGAGTCGCGGCCCGGCTCTATTTTCTGCAGAATCCGGATTTCGCGGATGGGCGCGGTTTGCTGGGCAAAGCGCAGCTCAAAGCTCACGATTTCGCCGGTGGCATACTTGGTGGTCGTGTTCAGGCTGTTAGCCAGGAAAGTTGGAATCTGGCCGCCTACTTCCTGGTAAGGTTTTTCCAACTCGGTGTCGCAGGCAGCCAGCGCCGGCCCGAGCAGTGCCAGCAGCAGCGTGCGGCGGAGAAAAGTATAGAACATAAGGAGAAAGTCAGGGAGTGAAATACTGGGACAAAACGCACAACAGGGGTGGCCCTAAGGCATGTCCCACCACAGCGGCCGGGTGATGTAGTCGGGGGCACTGGCACCGAGGGCGGCCACGGCCTGCGGGTTGTACATCACCTCGGTAGCGCCCGGCAGCATCCGCCGCGGCCACTTGCCGCCCAAGCCGTTGGGGGCACCCACGGGGTATTTCAGGTTGGGGTAAATGGTAGGGTCGAAGTCGTAGCGCCGCAGATCCGACCACGACTCCGGGTTCAGGAACATGGCAATGTACTTCTGCTCCATAATGTTCTTGATGGTCAGCTGGGCCTCGGTCTGGGCTACGGCCGCGCTGGCGAGGTAGGCGTCAATCTGGGCTGTGGTGATGGTAGGAAACGTCACGGCCGGGTTGGCAAATGTGCCGCCCACCCCGATTTTGGCCATGTGCGCCCGGATACCAGCCCGGTAAGCCGTCAGGGCCCGGGTTTTGTCGCCGGCCTTGAAGGCAGCTTCGGCTTCAATGAACTTCAGCTCGTGAAAGGTAATGACCTCGAAAATGCCTAGGTCGCGGGCATACCAGCCGTTGTAGAAGTCGGCCACGCCATTAATCAGGTTGGGAGACGTAGTGAGTACGCCGGGGTCGGTGCCGCTGCTGCTGTTGGCAATCATGATGGGCAGGCGCGGGTCGGCTACGCCCGGAAAAGCGGCTCCCACTACCGTGCCGTTCAGGTACTTAATGATGTTGTTGGAAAAGGTGGAGGTGCCGAAGTTGGACCGCGTAACGCCGTAGATGTTGGTAGTACCCGCCAGCGGCGCCACGGCTACCTGAAACTGAATCTGGGCGTCGTCGGCCGAGTTGCGGAAGCTGGCACTGACCAGCTGCAGCACCTGGGCCGGGTCGTAACTGGCTTTCTTGGTGAGGTGGTTGAGCTGCCGGGCCTTGAGGGCATTGGCAAAACGAATCCACTTGTCGGTGTCGCCGCGGTAGAGAATGTCGCCGCTGGGGCTGGGTACGCTCACATATAGAGGCCGGAAGTTGTCGGTGGCGGGCGTCTTCATCAGCGCAATACCCTCGTCGAGCAACGTCTGCACGGTGGCATAAATCTGCTCTTGTGGGTCGTACTTGGGTGTGTAGTTTTCGGCGCCCTTAAAAGCTTCGGAGTAGGGCAGGTCGCCCAGCATATCGGTGGCGTGGGCCAGGTCCATGGCCAGGATAATCTTGCCTGCCCCCACGTAGTACGGCGACTTTTCCTGCTCGGCGGCGGCAATCATCGTGGGCACGTTGCCGCCCGAGTAGAAGTAGGCGTAGTTGAAGGTGTTGGTGCTGTTGCCGTTGGTAAGCACAAACTGGTCGGTAAGGTTGCCCGGCGTTTTGCGCACCGCATACTGGGTGATATACGCCGTGGTAATGGACGTAAACATCTGCTGCTGAATGCCGTTGGAAATAATGCCGGGCAGCAGGAAGTTCGGCGACGAGGTAATCGGGTTGTTGGGGTCGGTATTCACGTCGAGAAACGACTCGCACGAGGGCAGCACCGCACCACTCAGGGCCAAACCCAGGAAAAGGATATATTTTTTCATCTTGATTGTCTGCTTGTTAGGCTGCTGGAAATGGCCCCGCTTTAAAGGCACAACGTCACCATTTCCCGGCTTCACCGTTTAGAAATTTACCCGCAGGCCCATGTCCACGCCGCGCGTGGCAGGCACGCTGCCGTAGTCGAAGCCCGAGGAGCCGCCGCCCCGCACGCCCGCGCCGGCCGCGGCCGTTTCGGGGTCTACGCCGGAGTAGTTGGTCAGCAGCACCAGGTTGCGGCCCGTTACGCTCAGTTCCACGCCGCGCACAAACGATTTGCCCAGCAGCGAAGCGGGCAGCGCGTAGCTCAAGGTCACGTAGCGCAGGCGGCTCCAGGAGGCGTCTTCCACGAACGAGGCCGCCGTACCGGTCAGCACGTTCTGGTAGTAGCCCTGGGTCAGCTCGGCGGGCTTGGTGTTGCGCACGTAGCCGCCGTCGGAGTTCAGCAGCGGACCGTTGGCGGCGGCATTGGCCAGCACCCCGTCGAAAACGACCTGCTTGTAGCGGTCCAGGGTCCGCTCACTGATGCCGGTTTTGGTAGCAAACCAGTCGTTGCCGTTCACCACGTCGCCGCCCTGGCGGAAGTCGAGCAGAAAGCTCAGATTCAAGCCTTTGTAGCCGAAGGAGTTGGTGAGCTGCACCGTGTAGTCGGGGGCGCGGTTGCCGGCGTACTCAAACACGCCGGTATTCACGATGGGGTAGCCGGAGGCGTCGATGAGCACCTGCCCGTCGGGGGCGCGCTTGAAATCCACGGCGCTGATGGAGGAAATGGGCTTGCCGGGAAACGCCCCGCCCCGGGCCCAATCAATTACGAAGGCGTCGGACTGGTACACTTCGGTCAGGAAGCTGGGCAGCTCGATGGCGCGGTTGCGGTTCAGGGTGAAGTTGGCAATAACGTCCCAGGTCAGGCCCTTCGACGACTTGAGGGGCGTACCGGTCAGGGACAGCTCGAAGCCCTTGTTTTCGACCTTGCCGCCGTTGATATACTGGAAAATGAAAGCCGTGGCCTGGCTCACGCGGGGCGCAATGAGCTGGTCGCGGGTTTCCTGGTAGTACACGGCCGCGTCTAGGGTCAGGCGGTTCTGCAGAAACTGCAGGTCGAGGCCAGCTTCCACCGAGCGGGTTTGCTCGGGCTTGAGCAGGCGGTTGGAGCCGAAGAAGCCGTTGCGGAAGCCGCCGCCGATGTAAGTGCTCTGGGCCAGGGGCGAATCGACGCGGTAGGGACCCGTGTCTTTGCCCACCACGGCCACCGAGCCGCGCACCTTGCCGTAGTTCAGAATCGGGTTCTGATCCATACCCAGGGTGCGGGTAAATTCCCAGCCCACGGCCGCCGAGCCGTAGCCGAAAGCCTTGCCGTAGTTCTTGTTCTTATTGGGCCGGGGCAGCGTCGACGACATATCCACGCGGCCGTTCAGCTCCAGTGTCACCTGCTGAAACAAATCCAGGTTCAGGCGGGCAAAGTTGCCGATAAGGCGCCGGTCACGGTTGGTTACCAGCGTGTTGCGGTTTACCGTGTTGTTGATGCTGACAAAGTCCGGGTTCTGGAAAATCAGGCCGATGTTGTCGGTGGCTTCGTTGCGGCTCATTTCCACGGTGTTACCCAGAACGAGCGAGGTGCCGATGTTGTCCGAGAACTTGTGGTTGAGGCTGACCAGGAAGTTGGAGGTCAGCAGGCGGTTGAAAATGGTGGTTTCCGAAATGCCGCCGTCCTGGTTGCTGGGCTGCGACGTGCCCACGGCCCGCACTGAGCGGTCTTTCTGGGCGTAGAAGTCGGTGCCGATGTTGTAGCTCACCGAGGCCCATTTGAAGGCCTCAAACGTGACCTGCGCGTTGCCGATCATGCGGTTGGTGCGCGTGGTCTGGGGGTTGCGGTAAATGGTGAAGTAAGGGTTGTCAGGGTCACCGGCCGAGGTGGCCGCGCCCAGCAAGCGGCGGCGGGTACCGTCGGGATTGAGGTAGTTGCGGGCGTCGTCGTTGCGGGGCCAGTTGAGCAGGCTGGTAAAGAAGCCGCTGGGATTCAGACCGGTACCAAACAAGCCGCCGCCCTGAAACGGCGACTGGCCGCCGCTGTTCAGATACTGGGCCGAGGCCGAACCGCTGAACTTGGGCGAAAACTGCACCGTGCCTGAGGCCCGCACCGTCGACTTATCATACAAGGTATTGGGCACTACGCCCTTCTGGTCGAGCCGCGAGGCCGATACCAGGAATGTGGCTTTGTCGCCGCCGCCCGACATGGTGAGGTAGTGCTGCCAGGCGGTGCCCTTACCGAAGAGGTTGCCCAGGTTATCGTACACGGCTTCGCCCTCGGCAAAGCGTGGCCCCCACGAGCCGCGGGTGGTAGCGTCGAATACGCCGTTGGCGCCCTGCTTATACTGGTCCTGGAGCTTGGGCAGGCGGTTTACCTCATCCACCGAAAACTGCGTGCGGTAGTTGATGTTGGTGCGGCCGGCGGTGCCTTTCTTGGTCGTGATAATCACGGCCCCGTTGGCGGCGCGCAGGCCGTAGAGCGCGGCGGCGGCCGGACCCTTCAGCACCGTCATCGAGGCAATATCCTCGGGGTTCAGGTCGCCGGCGCGGTTCTGGCTTACCGAGCTACGGCCCAGCTGCCCATTAAAAGCCGAGCCGCCCCCGGGCGAGGTAGATTCCACGAAAGAGGAGTTGTCCATGATGATGCCGTCGATAACGAACAAGGGTTGGTTGTCGCCGTCGAGCGAGTTGCCACCCCGAATCACGATGGCCGAACCTTCGCCGGGGGCACCGCCGGCGCTGGTAATCTGCACGCCGGCCACCTTGCCCTGCAAGGCATTCACGATGTTGGTTTGCCGCGACTCGATGATGTCTTTGGCCTTCACTTCCTGGGCCGCGTAGTTGATCTGGCGGCGTTCCTGCTTGATGCCGTAAGCCGTTACCACCACGTCATTCAAGCTGGTTGTGTTTTCGGCCAGGCTGATGTCAATAGAACCGTCGGCGCCCACAGCGCGCTCCTGGGTAGTGAAGCCGATAAAGCTGAAGGTGAGCGTGCTACCGGGCGCGGCCTGCACCGAGTAACGGCCGTCGGCGCCGGTGCTGGCCCCGTTGCTGGTGCCCTTCACGAGCACCGTTACGCCGGGCAGCGGGCTACCTTTGGTATCGGCTACCACGCCCGAAACGGTGCGCGGCGGGCCGGTTTGGGCATAGCTGCCGGGGGCAAGCAGCACTCCCAGCGCGAGCAGAAGCCATAAAAGTTTGGTCATGTGAGAGAGGAAAGAAGGTGAGAAAAGGAACAGGGAAGCGGAAAAAGCAAAACCGGAGCCCACCGGGTTTAGTCGGTCGGGCTCCGGTAGGAGAAAAGCCAGTTAGGAAACCAAAGACGAACAACAGAGCAGAACGATTTCCATGGAGAAATTCGGGGCTGAAAGTTGAAATCAGGTGCTAATACGGCAGAAGTTATCCTTTTTATCGATAAAATTCCTTCGCTAAGTCGAAGAAAGGAAGAATATTGTCCACTGAAAACTATATAGGATATTTTGAGTATTTTCAGCGGCAGTAGGACGGAGCCAAGTTCCTGGCTATTTACAGCTACCCCGTAATAGTTACCCACTACCTTTTTTTGCCACTCCCAGTCACTCTCACCCAGTCCCTCATGACTCCTGCCAGCCCGCCGCCCGCCCTGTCCGTTGCCATCCACCCCGATTCGGAAGTAGCTTCCGTAGCCGTGGCCCGCACCATGGCCGAGCTGATTCGGATTCGGCAAGCCGAGGGGCGCACCGCCGTGCTCGGGCTGGCCACCGGCTCGTCGCCGACGCGAGTGTATGAGGAACTGGTGCGCCTGCACCGCGAGGAAGGCCTCAGCTTTCAGAATGTGGTCAGCTTCAACCTCGACGAGTATTATCCCATGCCGCCCGACTCGCTACAGAGCTACGTGCGCTTTATGCACGAGTACCTGTTCGACCACGTCGATATCCGGCCCGAAAACGTGCACATTCCCGACGGTACGCTGCCCCAGGAGCAGGTAGCCGAGTTTTGCCGACGCTACGAGGAGCAGATCCGCGAAGCCGGCGGCATCGACTTGCAGCTGCTGGGCATCGGGCGCACCGGCCACATCGGCTTCAACGAGCCAGGCTCGGGGCCCCAGTCGCGCACTCGCCTGATAACGCTCGACCACATCACCCGCACCGACGCCGCCAGTGACTTCTACGGGGAGGAAAACGTGCCGCGCCGGGCCCTGACAATGGGCGTGGGCACTATTCTGGAAGCCCGCCACATTGTGCTGCTGGCCTGGGGCGAGGGCAAAGCCGCCGTGATAAAGCGCATGGTGGAAGGGGAGCCCAGCGACTCAGTGCCGGCTACGTATCTGCAGAAGCACCCGCGTGTAGACGTGGTGCTCGACGAAGCCGCCGGGGCCGAGCTGACCGAGCGCAAAACACCCTGGCTGGCCGGCGTGCCTTGCCGCTGGCAGGATGAAGCAGTGGTGCGCAAGGCCGTGACGTGGCTGGCGCGCCGCCTCGAAAAGCCCATACTCAAGCTCACCGACGAAGACTACAACGAAAACGGCCTCTCGGATTTACTAGCCGAGTCGGGCCGGGCCTACAGTATCAATATTCGGGTGTTCAACCAGCTCCAGCACACCATTACGGGCTGGCCCGGCGGCAAGCCCGACGCCGACGACACCCACCGCCCCGAGCGGGCCGAGCCGTTCCCGAAGCGCGTGCTCATCTTCTCGCCCCACCCCGACGACGACGTAATATCCATGGGCGGCACGCTGCTGCGCCTCGTGGATCAGGGCCACGAGGTACACGTGGCGTATCAGACCTCGGGCAACATTGCCGTGTTTGATGACGAAACGCTGCGCTTTGCCGAGTTCGTGGCCGACTACGACGAGGCTTTCCGGCTCGATGAGCAGCCGGCTGAAAACCTCTACCAGCGGGTGGCCGAATTCCTCAAAAACAAAGCGCCCGGCCAAGTCGATTCGCCGGAGGTGCAGCAGATCAAGGGCTTGATCCGGCGGGGCGAGGCCAAGGCTGCCTGCCGCTACGCCGGCATCCCCGACGACAACGCCCACTTCATGGATTTGCCGTTTTACGAAACCGGGCGAGTGCGCAAAAAGCCCATCGGCGAGGAAGACATTCGCCTCACGATGGAGCTGCTCAACCAGATCCGGCCCCAGCAGATTTATGCCGCCGGCGACCTGAGCGACCCGCACGGCACGCACCGGGTGTGCTTAGCGGCCATTTTCGAGGCTGTGCGTCGCCTGAAGGAAACCAACACCGACTGGCTGGCCGACTGCTGGGTGTGGCTCTACCGCGGGGCCTGGCAGGAGTGGGACATCGACCAGATTGAAATGGCCGTGCCCCTGAGCCCCGAGGAGCTGACGCGTAAGCGCCGGGCCATCTTCAAGCACCAGTCGCAGAAAGACCGGCCGCTGTTCCCGGGCGCCGACCAGCGCGAGTTCTGGCAGCGTAGCGAAGCCCGCAACCGCACCACGGCCAGGATTTATGACCAGCTGGGTTTGCCGGAGTATGAGGGCATCGAGGCGTTTGTGCGCTGGGTGTTTTAACACCTCAGTCGCTCGGCTGTGCCGAGTGACTGTGCCGTGCCGAAGGACCTCGTCACCTGACTTACTACAGTCTGTATCAATTTGAAAAGCCCTTTACCGCGCCGGTGGTAAAGGGCTTTGGGTATATAATTAACCCTATCACTTAGGTAGGGAAGGTCACGCCGCTCGATGCGCAGAATACAAGATGACAGAACAAGCAATGTCAGCACGCGCGACGCGGCGTTCTGAATGCACACTCTGACTTGGGAGCCGGTAGGCTCAATAAGGTCGGATATTTATATAGTACAATTATTATATAAGCCCTGCTGGGTTGGTAAGACAGCTCGGCGGTCAAGAAAATCCGGCTGCGAGTGAGTAATTACTCATCCTTTGTTTCGAAAACGGCATTTGGCAACGTTCCCGACAACGTTTGCATAAATTAATTCGCTCACCTTCTGTCGTTTCCTGGTGATTAGCGCAACCTTATGAGAGTGCAACCGCGTGCGTTCTGCCGCCGTTGGCCGCCGGTTCTTCGACAAATCAAATTCCCACTTTACTTCCCACATCATGAAAAACTGGTTACTACTCCTCGCGCTGCTGTGTGGCCTGGCCGGGCAGGCCTGGGCCCAGCAAGCCCGCCAGCTGACGGGCCAGGTCCTCGACGACGCCAACGGGCAGGGTTTGCCGGGCGTCACGGTCGTTGTGAAAGGAACCACCATTGGTACTGGCACCGATGCCAGCGGCAATTTCTCACTGAGCGTACCCGCCGGCACCGAGCCCACGCTCGTGTTCAGCTACGTGGGCTACCTGGCCAGCACCGTAACGGTCGGCTCCGACGGCGCGGTGAAGGTGCGGCTCAAAACCGACCAGAAAGCCCTGGACGAAGTCGTGGTAATCGGCTACGGCGAGGTGAAAAAGAGCGACGTGACCGGCTCTATCGTGTCGGTGAAAGAAGAAGACCTGAAGAAGGTGCCCGCCGCCAACGTGATGGAAACCCTGCAGGGCCGCCTGCCCGGCGTGGATATTACCAGCGCCGGCGGCTCGGCTGGGGCGGCCGTCAATATTGCCGTGCGCGGCAACCGCTCCATTCTGGCCAGCAACGGTCCGCTCTTTATTGTGGACGGTGTGCAGTATAACTCGATTCAGGATATCAACCCGAACGACATTCAGGCTATGGAAGTGCTGAAAGACGCAGCTTCCACCGCCATTTACGGGGCCCGGGGCGCCAACGGCGTTATCATCGTGACGACCAAGAAAGGCAGCGCCGGCAAAACGAAGGTGAGCTTCAACTCCTACTACGGGCAAACCGACGTAGCCTTTTACCCCAAAGTGAACAACGGCGCACAGTACGTAGCCCAGAAGCGCGAGGCCAACCGCACCACCGGCAACTGGACCGGCACCGCCGACGACGCCAAGATCTTTACGCCCCTGGAGCTGCAGGCCATTGCCAACGGCACCTCCACAAACTGGGCCGACCTATTGCTGCGCAACGGCGTGCAGCAGGAGCACCAAATCGGTGTATCGGGCGGCTCGGAGAAAACCAAGTTCTACCTCTCGGCCGACTACTACAATGAGCAGGGTTTGTTCCGCAACGACGATTTGAACCGCTACTCCTTCCGGGCCAACATCGACCAGGCCATCAACGACAAGGTGCGCATCGGGCTGCAAAACCAGCTGACTTATTATAACCTCGATGCCCGCCGCGACCCAACCAACCTGGCCAACAAGATTAACCCGCTCTTCACGCCCTACGATGCCAACGGCGGCTTCGTGAACTACCCCAACAACGCGGCCTTTCTCAACCCCCTGGCCGACGAGCAGCCGGATGCCTACGCCAACAACACCCGCCGCACCCGCACCTTCTCGACGGCCTACCTCAGCTACCAGATTCTGCCCAGCCTGAACTTTCGCTCGAACGTGGGCCTCACGCTGTCCAACGACCGCACCGGTATCTATCTGGGGCAGTATTCTATTGACCGCAACGGCCAGATCAACCAGGCTTCCTACGGCACGGGCTTCGAAACCAACTGGAGCTGGGAAAACATCCTGAACTACAGCAAAACCTTCGGCGACCATTCCGTTAACGTAACGGGCGTCACCTCGCTGCTTACCTTCAATCAGGAAAACTCCCTGGCCCAGGGCCGCGGCGTGCCAGTGCCCTACCAGCAATACTACGCCCTGGCCAACGCCTCGCAGGTGGTTTCGCCCTACACCAACCTGACCCGCAGCAAGCTGCTCTCCCTCACGGGGCGCGTGCAGTACGGCTACAAGAGCCGCTACCTGCTCACGCTCACGGCCCGCGAAGACGGCTCGTCCAAGCTCTACACCGGCAACAAGGCGGCCTTCTTTCCCTCGGCCGCCGTGGCCTGGCGTATCATCGACGAGGAGTTCATGAAAGGCCTCACGCCCATCACCGACCTGAAGCTGCGCGTGAGCTACGGCCGCGCCGGCAACTACGACGTGGCCCCGTACTCGTCGCAGAGCGTGCTGACGCGTATTCCCTTCGGCTTCGGCGAAACCAGCGCCTCGGGCTACGGCTTCGATAAGCGCGTGGGCAACACCGACCTGGGCTGGGAAATTTCGCTTACCAAGAACGTAGGCCTCGACTTCGGCCTGATCCAGAACCGCGTGACGGGCTCCATCGACGTGTACGAAACCAAAACCAGCGACCTGCTGCTCGACAACTTCCTGCCCTCGACTACGGGTCGCGGTAACATCATCGAGAACATCGGCAAAACCCGCAACCGCGGCGTGGAAGTCGGCATCAATGCCCTGGCCGTCGAAACCCCGGATTTCCGCTGGAATGTGGGTTTGACCTGGTTTAAGAACAAGGAAGAAATCCTGGAGCTGGGTGGCTCCGATGACCTGGTAAACAACCGCTTCGTGGGCTACCCCGTGCGCGTGTTCTACGACTACGAGAAAGTAGGCATCTGGCAGACCAGCGAAGTCGACGAAGCCAAGCTCTACGGCCAGAAGCCCGGCCAGATCAAGGTGAAGGACATTTCGGGCCCCAACGGCGTACCGGACGGCAAGATTAGCGCCGCCTACGACCGGCGCGTGCTGGGTGCCGCGGTGCCCAAGTGGAGCGGCAGCTTCAACAGCGACTTCGCCTACAAAGGCATCGACCTCTCGTTCCAGGTGTTTGCCCGCATCGGCCAGATGATCAACTACGAGTACGCCCAGATTTTCGACCCGCAGGGCATCGAAAACAGCTCGGTGCAAAACTACTGGACCCCCGAAAACCCGAGCAACGACTACCCCCGTCCTGACGCCTCGCTGTCGAAATCGACGATGCAGAACAGCCTCTACGGCACCACGCTGCAATACCGCGACGGCTCGTTTGCCAAGCTGCGCGGCGTGACCTTGGGCTACAACCTGCCTGCCGGGCTGCTGGAAAAAATCGGTCTGGGCTCGGCCCGCATCTACATCCAGGGCAAAAACCTGGTGACCGTCAGCAAAATCGACAACTACGACCCCGAGCGGGGCGGCCCCATCACCACGCCCATTCCGCGCGTCGTGCTGGCCGGTATCAACCTTGGTTTTTAGTTGTTAGTTGTTGGTTGTCAGTTGTTAGTGGTTCTAGTTGGGCGTTTGGACTTTCGGAGTCAACTGCTAACTACAAACAGTAACAACCGGCAACTAACAACTGACAACGAGCAACTAACAACTAATAAAGCTCCCATGAAATTCTCGAAGAAAATATATGTTGCCCTGACGGCCGTAGCGCTGGCGGGTCTTACTTCCTGCGAAAAGCAGCTGGAAGAATACAACCCCTCGGGCCTCACGCCCGACTCGGTATACACCACGCCAGCTGGGTTCGACAACCTGGTGAATGCCGCGTATTCCTACACCCGCTGGTGGTACGGCAAGGAGGATGGCTACAGCATGTCGGAAATGGGTACCGACCTGTGGTTGCGCGGCGCCGGCGACGTAAACCCTGACCTGACCGAGTACACCACGCTGCAGTCCAGCTCGCGGGCCGTGGAGTCGCTCTGGAGCAAGCTCTACATCGGCATCAACGTTTGCAACGCCGGCATCAGCCGCGTGGGGCAGAGCGGCATGAGCGATGCGCTGAAGAAAACCCGGGAAGGCGAACTGCGCTTCCTGCGGGCCTTTTACTACTGGCACATCGTGGAAAGCTGGGGCGGTGTGCACTTCACAACGGCCGAAACCCTGGGCGCCGACAAAACTGCCAACCGCACCCCGGTGGATGAGTTCTACAAGCAGATTTTCGAGGATCTGACGATTGCCGTAGCCAACCTGCCCACCACCACCACCGACTACGGCCGCGTGACCAAGCCCGCCGCCGAGGCGTTTCTGGTGCGCATGTACCTCACCCGGGGCAACAACCAGGAAGCCGCCACGCTGGCCCAGAAGGTGATTTCGAGCTACGGCTTCTCGTTGCAGCCCCGCTACGCCGACTTGTGGTCGATGACCAACCTGGAAAACAAGGAAATCGTGTGGGCCGTGAACTACTCCAAAGACCTGACCTTGAACGACCGGGTAGACGCGGGCCTCTACCCCGACGGCCACCCGCGCGGCGGCAACAATGGCCACCTGATGTGGATGATGAAGTACGACGACCAGCCCGGCATGACCCGCGACATTGCCAACGGCCGGCCCTTCAACCGCTTCATGCCCAGCAAGTTTCTGCTCAATCTGTTCGACGAAACCAAGGACTCGCGCTACGCTGCTTCCTTCCGCACGGTGTGGCTGGCCAACACGGCCGTAACCACCGGCACCAAGCCCCTGGCCGTGGGCGACACGGCCATTCTGGCTACCAAGAAAGTGGTGTCTACGGCCGTGCGCAACGCCAAGAAGTACCGTGTGTATGACGTCAACGACATCTACAACGCCAACGGCACCGGCAAAAACCGCCTGCAGTACGTGTGCCTGCGCAAATTCGACGACCCGACGCGCCCCACGATTCAGGAGGAGCAAAGTGCCCGGGATGCCTACGTAATCCGGCTGGCCGACGTGTACCTGATGGCCGCCGAAGCCAACTTCAAGCTGGGCAAGACGGATGACGCCGTCAAGCAGATCAACGCGGTGCGGGAGCGGGCGGCGCTGCCCGGCAAGGTGGCCGATATGCGCATCAGCGCCTCCGACGTTACTCTGGACTTTATTCTAGACGAGCGGGCCCGGGAGCTGGCCGGCGAGCAGCTGCGCTGGTTTGACCTGAAGCGTACCAACAAGCTCATCGACCGGGTGAAGGCCAATAACCCCGAGGCCGGGGCCAGCATTCAGCCCTACCACGCGGTGCGCCCCATTCCGCAGCGCCAGCTCGACGCCATTACCAATAAGAGTGAATTCCTGCAGAACCCGAACTACCGCTAAGAGGGAAGTAGCAAGCAAAAGGCCCGTCCGGAGTTCCGGACGGGCCTTTTCTGTATGGCGGAATCAGCCAGTTCCAAAAGAACTATCACTGAATCATCAAATCACCACTTCACTGGGTGTGGCACTGCTGGCACACGCCCGACATGAGGTAGTCGCGGTGGGTGGCCTGGAAGCCGCCGGGCAGCTGCACCACCGGAATGGCCACCTGGTTGAGGCAGTAGGTGTGCTGGCACACCGAGCACTTGAAGTGGACGTGGTCGTCGGCGTGGGCCTGCTCGGTGCAGGTGGCGGCGCAGGCAGCAAAGCGGATAACGTCGGAGCTGTCGAGTACCCGGTGAATAACGCCCTTCTGCTCGAAGGTGCGCAGGGTGCGGTAAAGCGTAATCCGGTCGGTATCGGCTTCCAGCGCCTGCTCAATGTCGTTGCTCGACAAGGCAAACGACTTGCTGAACAGCACGGCCAGCACGGCACGGCGCATGGGCGTATGGCGCAGCCCGTGGCGGGCCAGCGTGAGGGCAATATGGTCGGGAGTTGCCATGGGAAGTTCAAAAGTACGAGGTTGGCACCGAAGCCCATGCGTGCCGCCGGAAATGGGGCCGCGCGGTAGTAACAAGCAAGCCGCCGAAAAGGTGTGCAGGATGCCGGCCCCAGGTATTGGGTGGCAGGAGCACAGTAACGCGAATTTGGCAGTTGGCGGGCCAGAACGACCTGACGGCCCAGGCTACGCGAGCTACGCAGTTCGCGCTACGGGCCGCTGCGGCCTTTCCCTATCTTTGGTAAAACCGCCGCCTCTCCCTATGCCCCGCCTCACCGTTCCTTCTGCCGAACCGCTGCCATTACTGCCCACCCGCTTGGTGTCGCTCGACGTGTTTCGGGGCCTCACCGTTATGGCCATGGTACTGGTAAACAACCCCGGCGACTGGGGCCACATTTACGCGCCGCTGGAACACGCCGAGTGGCACGGCTGCACCCTGGCCGACCTCATCTTTCCCTTCTTCCTGTTCATCGTGGGCGTTTCCATCGTCTACGCCCTCGATTCGGCCCGGCGCACGCAGCCCCACGGGCCACTGCTGGGGCGTATTGCACGGCGGGCGGCGGTGCTGTTTGGACTGGGGCTGTTTGCGGCGCTGTTTCTGCAGTGGGACTTGGCCACGGTGCGCATTCCGGGGGTGCTAGCCCGCATTGCGCTGGTGTTTCTGGTGTGCGGGGCGCTATTTCTCAAAACCACCGCGCGGCAGCAGGCGTGGCTGCTGACCATTATTCTGGTGGGCTACAACGTGCTGCTGCAGCTGGTACCGGTGCCGGGTATCGGGGCAGCCAACCTGGAGCCGGCCACCAACTTGGGCGCCTGGCTCGACCGGCTGCTGCTGGGGGAGGCTCACCTCTGGAAAATCAGCAAAACCTGGGACCCGGAAGGCCTGCTGAGCAGCCTGCCCGCCGTGGGCACCGGCATTATGGGCTTGCTGGCCGGGCAGCAGCTGCGCAAAACGAGCCTGGAAGCCGCCGCCAAAGTGGCCTGGCTGTTTGTGGCCGGCGGCGGGGCCGTGGTACTGGGCCTGGTGTGGAGCAGCTGGCTGCCGCTCAACAAAAGCCTGTGGACCAGCTCCTATGTGCTCTACACCGGCGGCATTGCGGCTATGGGCTTGGCTGCTCTCTACTGGCTCTGCGACGTGCAGGGCTACCGGCGCGGCATTAAGCCCTTTGTTGTGTATGGCGTCAACGCCATTACCGTGTTTTTCCTCTCGGGCCTCATTGCCCGGGGCCTCAACAAGTGGCCGGTAACTACCAGCGCGGGCGTTACCAACATGAAGCAGTGGCTCTACGACACGCTGTTTGTGCCTTTCTTCCCCGGCCCATACCTGGCTTCCCTGGCCGGCGGCCTGGCCTGCGTGCTCATCTGGCTGGGCGTGCTGTGGCTGATGTATGAGCGGCGCATTATTATAAAGGTCTGAGGCAGACTGTCCTTGCCATTGTGCCTGGATAGTTGGTTCTTACCCCGGTATCCTAACTCCCAGGTAGCATGGCACGCGTCACCCATAACAGTCTCTTAAGCGGCCTCAGTGGCAAGCTGGGCAACATCACCATTCGCCAGGTAAGCGGCCAGATGCAGGATCCGGCCGCTAAGGCGTTGTACACCACTGGTATCACCGTCAGGAAGACCAGCGCCCGGACCGTCGCCATTTCCGATTTCATGCGGGGGCCGGTTATTACGGCTACCGACCTGAGCAACTACCACGGCCAGGCTGGCGACTCAATCCGCATTTGGGCTACCGATAATTTTGCCGTTACGGCCGTGCAGGTCCGCCTCTACGCCGCTACCGGCGCCCTGATGGCGCAAGGCCCCGCCACGCCTGAGCCTGGTGGCAGCTGGCTGTTTCAAGCCGCCGTAGCAAGCACCGACTGGCCCGGCACCCGCATCGAGGTAGAAGCCCAGGACCGCCCCGGCAACCTGACCAGCCAGAGCTATATCCTGCAGTCGGGGTTGCCGGGAGGCTGGGCCGTAGCGAAGCCACCGGAAGAACTATAGGTTTTGTCCTATTGAAGCAACCAACGTTCGTAGGCCTTGGTTGGTCAAAGTCTAGAGGAAGTCTAGAAGCAGTATAGAGGCAGACTAGAAGTAGTATGGTCAAAATATCCAATTAGCCCAGCCGATACTACCGGCTGCTTCTCCGCTGCGAGCAAGGTGCGCAATGGCATTTTACCGGCCAAGAGGGGGAACTGGCGAAGGCAGAAACAAGCGGGAAGTAGTATCTTGCCCCCATCTGTAGAATGAGGGGTAAGCAGGCCTGTTGCGGCTGGTAAGCCGTCCTGAGTTACCACGGATATCGAACCCTATTTCTTCACCGGAACCACGCGGCCGGGCCGGCCGGCCATCCGCTGCGTGCTCTGCATTAGCTTACTATCCGTGCGTACTTTCCTTACTTCCCTAGTGGCTGCCGCGCTGCTCACTATACCCGCTGCCGTGCAGGCCCAAACCCCGGCACCTGCCGCCACCAGCACCAGCACCCCAGCCCAGCGCAAGGCCGCCGAAACCTTCCTGAACACGATGCAGGTAGAAAAAACCCTGGGGTCGGCCATGGACCAGATGATGACGATGCAAATAAAGCAGCGGCCCGAAATGAAGGCTGTGGAGCCGGAAATGCGGGCCTTCATGGCCAAGTACATGAGCTGGACGTCGCTCAAGGAAGACATGATTAGCCTCTACGCCAAGGAGTTTACAGAGAAAGAGCTAAAAGACCTGACCAAGTTTTACGAAACACCCGTGGGGCAGAAATTCGTGACCCGCCAGGCGTTTCTGATGCAGGCCGGCATGGAGCTGGGCCAGCGCCGGGTGCAGGAAAACCTGCCCGAGCTGCAGCGGGCCATTGAGGCCAAGATGAAAGGCCAAGAGTAGTCATTGCTTGACTTGCGCAGGGTGCAGCTCCCCGCATGCAGCCGTTTGACACGACTACAACTGCGCCTGAAAATAGGGCAACGTGAAATAGAGTACCACGCCTTGCAGCAGCGTCAGCACCAGGGTAACGCCCCAGAAAGCGGCTTTGCGGTTTTTGTGGTGGAGCAGCAAAATAGCTGCCCACGCGCCGGGCGCCGCGCCGGGCAGCGTAGCGAGGTGCAGCGTTTTTTCGGCAATGCGCCGCTGGCCCCGTTGGGCTTTGCGTTTATCTAAGGCGAAGAGCAGGAAACACAGGAGGTTGAAAAACAACAGGCAACTCAAGAGTATGGTCATGGTGCGGGAGCCGGGCCTTTCTGGCTAGTCAGTGCTGGTTTCGGCCGGGGTGGGTTCAAAAGGGACGGGCAAGATGAGATACCAGCGGGGCCGCAAGGTATGGAGCTGCATTCAAGCAAGCAGCGGTTTTCATTGAAAGAGCGGAGGGCGCCGCTCACCGAGCTAGACCTTCCGTTGTTGAGAGGTTGCCAACGATACTAAAAAAGCGTTCCAGCTTACGGCCGGAACGCTTCTAAAAAGGCAAAAGGCCCGGTACTGCACCCCGGGCCTGTTGGCGTTTCAGCCTATTGCACCGGCGGAAACTCGTAGCCGGTAAAGTCCTGGCGGAGCTTGGTTTTGAGCAGCTTGCCGGTGGCCGTGTGGGGCAGTTGCTCCACGAATTCCACCGCGTCGGGCTTCCACCAGTGCGCCACTTTGCCCTCGAAGAAATCGAGCAGCTCCTGCTTGTCGACCTCGGTGCCGGGCTTGCGTACCACTACCAGCAGCGGCCTTTCGCTCCATTTGGGGTGGGGCAGGCCAATAACGGCGGCTTCGGCCACGCCGGGGTGAGCTACGGCCAGGTTTTCGAGGTCAATAGAGCTGATCCACTCGCCGCCCGACTTGATGACGTCCTTCGAGCGGTCAGTAATGTTCATGAAGCCGTCGGGGTCGATGGTAGCCACGTCGCCGGTCAGGAACCAGCCGTCGGCGGTAAACTGCGTGCGGTTGTCGGACTCGTAGTAGCCGCCGGCCACGAAGGGGCCGCGCACCAGTAGGTCGCCGAAGGCCGCACCGTCGTGGGGCAGCTCCCGGCCCTCGCCGTCCACTATCTTCATATTGATGCCGAATATGCTGCGGCCCTGCTTGGTACTGATGGCAAACTGCTCGTCGGGGCTCAGCCGCAGCTGGTTGCTCTTGGGCGTGTTCACGGTGCCCAGGGGCGAGGTTTCGCTCATGCCCCAGGCGTGGCGGATGGTGACACCCAGCTCCTCATCGAAGGCCCGGAGCAGGGCTGGCGGGCAGGAGGCGCCACCCACAATCATTTGCGTCAGGGTGCGGAAACGAGCTTTTTTCTCCCGCATGAAGGTGAGCAGGCCAAACCAGATAGTGGGCACGCCGGCCGAGAAGGTCACGCCCTCATTTTCGAAGAGCTCAAACAAGCTGGCCGCATCAAGGCCGGGGCCGGGCAGCACCAGCTTGCAGCCAATCATTGGGGCCAGGTACGGAATACCCCAGGCGTTGACGTGGAACATGGGCACCACGGGCAGTATCACGTCCCGGGCCGAGCAGTTGAAGCAGTCGGGCAGGGCCGCGGCGTAGCTGTGCAGCACTGTGGAGCGGTGGGAGTAGAGCACCCCTTTGGGCTGGTCGGTGGTGCCGGAAGTGTAGCAGAGCGAGGAGGCGGTGTTTTCGTCGAAGTAAGGCCACTCAAACTCGGCGCTCTGGGCAGCCAGCAGGTCTTCGTAGCAGCGGATATCGGGCAGCTGGCTAGTCTCGGGCATGTGGGCGCGGTCGGTGAGTAGCACCCAGCCTTCCACTTTGGGGCAGTGCGGGGCCAGCTTTTCCACCAGCGGCAGAAAGGTCAGGTCGAAGAAGATGAACCGGTCGGCGGCGTGGTTGATAATGTAGATGAGCTGCTCGGCAAACAGGCGCGGGTTGATGGTATGGCACACGGCCCCGATGCCCGAGACACCATAGTACAGCTCGAAGTGGCGGTGCGTGTTCCAGGCTAGCGTCCCAATTCGGTCCCCGCTTTGCACGCCCAGCTCCCGCAGGGAGTTGGCCAGCTGCTTGGCCCGCAGATGGGCGGCGTGGTAAGTGTAGCGGTGGAAGCCGCCCTCAACGAGGCGCGTCACGATTTCGGTATCGGCGTGCCACTTGGCGGCGTGCTGCAAAAGCCCGGCAATGCGCAGGGGCTCGTTCATCATTAGTCCTAGCATGCTGTTCTGGTGGGGTTAGGTCGGGGCTTTAAGCTACTAGTTAATGTGCTGATGTGCTAATGTGGAGAATGTGGTTGCATGTGGGAAATATGTATTGTGAGGAGACACGAAGCAATCCGTCTGCTGAAATGTAGAAAGCTGTCTTAAATGAAAAGCCCTTTACTCCAGTTGGAATAAAGGGCTTGCTAGTGAAAGGCGGAACTACCTGCGTAGAGGACGGATTGCTGCGTGCCTCCTCGCAAGAACGAAGAGGCAGAGCTTACGGCAGTCGGTACCAAAGGCCGGTGCCGTCTTCTTCAAAGGCCACTACGCCTTTGTTTTTGGCATAATACAGTTGGCGCACCAGCTTGAGACCGGGCAGAGTAGCAGTCGGATACTGGTTTTGGGCGCGAATAACCTGCGAATAAGTAGCTGGCCCAAGGGTAATGGTCGGCAGAAACTCGATACCTGGAGTAAAGGTGGTGCCCAGGGCAACACCCGCATTGACCGAGTCAATTGGCAGGCGGGCGGCCGGGTAAAATGTTTCCCACTCGACCTCGGCAAGCAGCACCACTTTCGCCTCGCTGCCGTCGTAGTAGAGCTCCAGGTTGAGCACAGTCTGGGGCTGGGCCGTGGAATCGGTGCGCAGGGCCAGCACCTTAACTTGTTGCGCTATGAGTTCCCGGGATGGAAAAGGCGTCCAGTTGATGCCGGTGTTTTGCTTCTCCATTTGGTCCTGCACCTCCGTTACGCGGTAGGTGCGCACTTTGCCGTCCTTGGCGTGGCCGAAGCGCAGCACGTCGTTGGCGTGGTACGGCTGCCAAGCTAGCTGCTCGGCCGAGAGCCTATATTCCTCGGGGTCTTTTTCGCAGCCCGAAAGCAGCACTGTAGCCAGCAAGGCAAACGGCAGGATAATATTAAGGCGGATGGGATGAAGCATAGTCGTCAATAAGTTCGGATGGGAGTTTTCCAAAGCTGAAGAGCCCACTGGGCCCCGAACAGTTGCAACTCCGCTTCTATAAAAAATACTTCTACTCCTCCACGGTCGTCTCCACCGGCTGGGTCTGCGCCTTCCGGATGCTTTCTAGGGCTACCTGCAGAATCTGGGTGCGCACGTTCAGTTCGCCGAGCTTGTTGTTGCGCCGGGTCGGGTTTACGCGGTTGGAGAGAAACACGTAGATCAGCTCCTGCTCCGGGTCGACCCAGAAGAAGGTGCCGGTGAAGCCCGAGTGGCCGAAGCTGCTTTGGGAGGCGTCGTGGGCGGTATTGCCGGCAGGTTTGGCGGCCTGCCGGTCGAAGCCCAGGGCGCGGCGGTTGCCCTGCTCGCAGAACTGACAGCGCGTGTAGTCGGCCAGGATTTCGGGCTTCAGGATTTGCTGGCCGCCGTACTTGCCCTGCCAGGCGTAGGTTTGCACCAGCTTGGCTAGGTCGTTGGCATTGCCGAAGAGGCCAGCGTGGCCGGAAAGGCCGCCGAGCAGGGCCGCGCCTTCGTCGTGCACGGTACCGTGCAGCTGCTGCTGCCGAAACAGCGAATCGTACTCGGTGGGGGCAATACGACTGCGCGAGAAGCGGCGGGTGGGGTTGAAGCCGAGCGTGGTAGCGCCCAGCGGCCCGTAGATTTCCTCGCGCAGAAACTGGTCGAAAGGCTTGCCAGTGACCTGCTTCACGAGCAGCGGATAGAGGTAAAACGACAGATCGGAATACACGTAGCCCGGCTTCTCATTCAGCGGCGACTCGCCAATCTGCTTTACCAGCAGCTGGGGCAAATCCTTGCGGCCCCAGAGCCGGGTGGCCACTTGCAGCGGGAAGCGGGCCGACGAGTCGGGGCGGAAAAAGCGGCGGCTGAGTTTGGCGTCAGGGGCCAGCTTGCGGTTGGGGTCGGGTTTGGCGAAGCCCGCGAAGAGCCGGGCAAAAAAGCCTTTGGGCTGGGTGTAGCCCTGCCAGAACGGAATCCAGGCCTTGAGGCGGGCCTGGTGGGCCAGCACGTCGCGCAGCTTCAGATCCTGCTTGTTGGTGCCCTGGAACTCGGGGAAACAGTCGCCCAGGGTTTTGTCGGGGCTGAACTTGCCCTGTTCCTGCAGCTTCATCAGGGCCGGAACGGCGGCCGATACTTTGGTGAGCGAAGCCAGGTCGTAGAGGTCGGTGTTGCGCACGGCGCGACTGGGCCGGCCGGCCTGGGCGGGTGCATCAGCGAAGCTGTGGGTGCCGTAGCTTTTGCGCAGCACCACCGTACCCTTGCGGGCAATGAGCACCTCGCAGCCGGGCATGGCGCGGGCCGCCATAGCCTGGGCCACGATAGAGTCGACGCGGGCTTCGAGGGTGTTGCTCATGTTCACATCTTCGGGGAAGCCGTAGCCCAGCCGCAGACCGCCAGCGGTAGTCAGCCCAAAGCCCCGGCTGTACTTGTCGGTAACCGTGACGGGAAGCTGGCCGGTAGCACCGAGGCCGCCGAAAATCACCTGGGCTACGGTTTCCTGGGCGTTTTTGCTTTCCTGGTAGGCCAGCAGCACCGCGTCGGCGCGGTCTAGGTCCCGGATTTTAGCCACGGCATAAGCATTACCAAACACGCTGACGACAACGCGCTGCTTGGCGCTGGTCAGCTCGCGCAGCAGTAGGTTGGTTTCGGGCGTCACGCCGAAGCTGGTAGCCGGCAGCCGGCCCAGATTATTGACCCCGATGAGCAGCGTGTTGTAGCGTTTCAGCGCGGCCCGCATCTGCGTCAGCTCGTCGAGGGTGGCGGTGGCGCTCAGCCAGTAGTGGTCCACGGCGGCGTAGTCGGCGGTGAGACGCTGAAAGTCGGTGGTGTCTTTGGTGCCGATGGTGAGCGTGGCCAGCCGCAGCGTGTCGAGGCGCTGCAGAGGCAGCACGTTTTTCTGGTTGCGCAGCAGCGTGACGCTCAGGGCCGAGAGCTTCTGACTCAGGGCCTGGGCGTGCACCGGATTGAGGTCCTGGTAGAGGTTGCGCAGCTCGATGGGGCGGTATTTATCCAGGCCGGCCCACTGTTTCAGGGCCAGCACCTTGCGGCAGCGGGCGTCAATGTCTTCCTGCTTCAACTGGCCAGCATTGATGGCGGCGCGCACCATCTGCAGGGCCAGGGGAATGTTTTTGGAAAACTCCAGAATGTCGTTGCCGGCCACCAACGCCCGCAGGTCGGCCTCGCCGGGTGGGTACTTGCTGATGACGCCCTTCATGTTCATGGCATCGGTAAATATCACGCCCTGAAAACCCAGCTGCTGCTTCACCATGCCCGTCACAATAGGTTTTGACAAGGTGCTGGGCATGCCGGTGCTGTCGAGGGCCGGAATGTTGAGGTGGGCAATCATGATGCCGCCCAGGCCGCGCCGCATCAAGTCCCGGAACGGAAACAGCTCCAGCGTATCGAGGCGGCGCCTATCTACGCGCACCAGGGGCAGGGCCAGGTGGGAGTCGGTGTCGGTGTCGCCGTGGCCGGGAAAGTGCTTGGCTACGGCCAGCACGCCCGCGTCCTGCATGCCGCGCATATACAGGTAGCTTTTCTCGGTCACGTTTTCGCGCTGCTCGCCCCAGCTCCGGAAGCCGATGACGGGGTTGGCCGCGTTGTTGTTCACATCCACTACCGGCGCAAAGTTGACGTGCATGCCCAGGCGCTTGAACTGCGTGGCAATTTCGCGGCCCATGTCGTAGAGCAGCTGGTTGTCGCGGATGCCGCCCATGCTCATCTGAAACGGAAACTTCACCACGCTATCCAGGCGCATGCCCGCGCCCCACTCACCGTCGAGGGCCACCAGCAGCGGCACTTTGCTCTGGCTCTGGTAGCGGTTTAGCAGGCGGCTCTGGCGCACCGGCCCGCCCTGGAAAAAGATGAGCCCGCCGATGCCGTACTGCTGAATCAGGGTTGAAATGGAGTCTTCGTCGATGCGCTTACGGTTGGAGTAGGCGGCCACCATAAAGAGCTGGGCCACGCGCTGGTCGGGCGTGAGGGTCTTCATCACCGAATCGACCCAGCGCGATGAGGCCAGCTGGGCGGCAAACGGTACCGGCTGCACGCCGCGCGGGCGGGCGGCTTTGGCCGGCGCGGAAGTCGCCTTCGAGGCAATAGCTGCTGTTGAAGCCTTGGCCGCGGCTTGGCGGGCTTTGGCGCGGGCGGCCGCGGCCTGGGCTTCCCGGTAATCCAGAATTTCCTGGCGCCGGCGGGCGGCGGCGCTTTGCTTGCCGCGCCGGGTGGTGGTCTGGGTGGTTTTCTTTTTGGCCGACTGCTTTTTGCGGCGCTGGGCCAGGGTATCGACGGGGCTCAGCAAAATCAGCAGCAGCCACAGAAACGGAAATAGGCGGGCGAAAGACAAGATAGGGCGCAGATGAGTTGAGAGGCGAATTTAAGACAATACGCGGCTTGGGCCGAGGCCGGGCCCGGAAAGGAAAGTGCTGCCTGGGCTGCCATGGTACCCGCCACACCGGTGGGCTGGTGGTGTTTCCGAGCAAAGTTATAAGACAGGCAAAGGTGCTGGCGTAGTATTGACTTGTAAATAATTGATATAAAGTATTTTATAAATATGCGTTTCGGCTACTATTTATCAACGCTTTTATAAATCGTGCCGTAGTATTGCAGGAACAGGATTCTTCTGATGCGCTTGGCTTTTACCGTTAAGGCCGACGCCAGTAAGAGCTCCTGGCTTTCAGGCGTTGCCGCCGGTCATCCGGCGGCCCGCTTCCCAACCGCAGCTGCAGCGGCTGCCCCTGAGCCGCCGCTTGATACGCGGGCCCGCACCGGCCCTCGTTACCCGCCTCCGTTTCTACCGCCCGGCCTGCCTTTGCTCCCTGAGAACAAGCCACCGGCCGGCTCCCCAACCTATTGCTACTGTGCCACCAATGCCCCCAACACCGGGCGGCTGACGTGGTGCGCCTGTTTCTATTGCCGTGCGGGTGGCATTGCGGCCACTTGCCCGCCGGGCACTGCCCTGCGCTGTTAGGTCCGGAACTACCAGCGCAGGGCGGCTCCTCTAGGGCTTTGCACCCATTTTCTTATCCCATTCCTTTTTGCTATGAAAACCTCAAACACAACCAACCCGCTGCGCGCCTGGACGAAGGGCGTAGTACTGGCGCTGGCTGCCACGTTCAGCCTGGAGGCCGCCGCCCAAACCCAGACGCCGGTGCAGCAATACGGTCTGCTGAAAGTAGCCGGCAATAAAGTAGTCGACAAAAACAACGTGCCGGTGAGCCTGGCTGGCAACAGCCTATTCTGGAGCAACGACGGCTGGGGTGGCGAGAAATACTACAACGCCAACGTGGTGAACTGGCTCCGCAATAACTGGAACGCCAAAATCGTGCGCGTGGCCATGGGCGTTGAAGACGGTGGTGGCTACATCGGTAACCCGGTCGGCAACCGACAGAAAATCAAGGCGGTAATAGAAGCCTGCATTGCCCAGGGCCTCTACGTTATCATCGACTGGCACTCGCACCACGCCGAGAGCTACCAGCCCCAGGCCATTGCTTTTTTCCAGGATATGGCCCGCACCTACGGCAATACGCCCAACGTCATCTACGAGGTGTACAACGAGCCCCTGCAGGTGTCCTGGACCGGCACCATCAAGCCCTACGCCGAAGCCGTAGCCGGGGCCATTCGCGCCATTGACCCCGATAACCTGATTGTAGTGGGCACCCCGACCTGGTCGCAGGATGTGGATGTGGCGGCCAGCAACCCCATTACCAGCTACCCCAACATTGCCTACACCCTGCACTTTTACGCGGCCTCCCACAAGCAAAGCCTGCGCGACAAAGCCCAGACGGCCCTGAACCGGGGCGTGGCCCTGCTGGTGACGGAATACGGTACCACCGAGGCCTCGGGCAATGGCTACGTGGACGCAGCTTCCACCCAGGAATGGATGAATTTTCTGAAGCAGAACGGCATCAGCCACCTGAACTGGGCCCTGAACGATAAAGCCGAGTCGGCTTCTGCCCTCGTGCCCGGCACCAGCCCCACCGCGCCCTGGTCAGATAGCTACCTGACACAATCGGGGGCCTTGGTGAAAGGCTACATTCAGAGCTGGAACGGTACCGTGACGGGCGGTGGTGGGGGCGGCACTACGCCACCACCGGCTACCGGCACCCTCGTGCAGGCCGAAAGCTCCCACACGGCGGCCGGCGTGCAAACCGAAACGACTACCGACACCGGCGGGGGCCTGAATGTGGGCTGGCTCGATGCCGGCGACTGGATGGCCTACACCGTTACCATTCCCGAAGCCGGCAGCTACCTGATTCAGTACCGGGTGGCCAGTCCCGGCGGGGGCGGCACTATCCGGGTGGAGCAGAACTCGGGCACCACCTTACGCGGCTCCGTGACCGTGCCGGCTACCGGCGGCTGGCAAACCTGGACGACCATTTCGCACACCGTAACGCTGCCGGCCGGCCGGCAGGATATTGCCCTGGGTGTACCGGCCGGGGGCTACAATATCAACTGGTGGAGCTTCTCGAAAGCCACTACGGGGGCCCGCACGGCCCAGCCGGAAGCGGCCCTGTTTCCCAACCCGGCCCAGAGTCAGCTAGCGGTAATGGTACCGGCCGCCACCGGCCTCGTGCAGCTCACTATTCTCGACGCTCAGGGCCACGAAGTGAGTAGCCGCAGCATCAGGGGAACTGCGGCGGGCCAGCAGGTAGCGTTGCCGGTAGCCGGGCTGAAGCCGGGCGTGTACCTGGTGCGCATCGTCAGCAATGGGCAGGTAGCCACTCACCGGCTGGTCAAGGAATAAAGGACTACCTATTCGGCCGCGGGGCTGAAACCAGACAGTCCACTCTGAAGCGAAAAGCCCGTCGGCGCATTGGCACCGGCGGGCTTTTCTGTGGGCAATGGTTTTAATGCATTACTGCATCTCAATTTCCTGGCGGTATAGCTCCTTGCCATTATCCCCCTTCAGAAAGGCCGTTACCAACAGCTTCTTGCCTTTCTGGCGGAAGCGCAGCAGGCCGTAGTGTTGCTGATTGACGCGCGGCCCCACGCGGTACTGGTTGGGCTCGTCCACGATGCGCGGGTCAACGTGGGTGAGGCCGCTAGAGGTGATTTCGTAAATCGGCTGCTTCTGGCCGGCCAGCGTAATCTTCGACATTTCGCCGATGTGCCGGTCGCCGCTGATGAGCAGTACGCCCTTGGCCCGGCTGGCTATCAGCAAATCGAGCAGGCGCTTGCGGGCGGCCGGGAAGTTGGCCCATTTCTCGTAGGGGTGCTGGCTGGGCAGAAACTGGATGCCCGAGCCGATGATGTGCACGTCGGCATCGGAGCCGGTGAGCTGGCGGCTCAGCCACTGCCATTGGGCCTCGCCCAGAATGTCGCCTGTGGGGTTGGGCACGTAGGCCCGGTCGATGATGCCACGCTCCAGCTCATCCTGGAAGTAGCGGTCATCGAGCAGAATAACCTTCACTTTTTTGGTGCCGGCCATGTAAGTATAAGAAGCATAGATGCCTTCCTGCTGGCGGCGCGGGCTGTTTTTGGGCTCCCCCAGAAAGTCGAGGGCCAACTGCTGACTCTGCTTTTTGAACGGGTACTCCTTGCCCGCGTCGTTGCGGCCGTAGTCGTGGTCGTCCCAGGTGCCGATGATGGTGGGTACCTGCTGGCGAAACTGCCGGTAGCCGGGCAGATTGAGTTGGGCGTCGTACTTGCCCTTGAGCACCTGCATGTCGTTGGTGTCGCCGTACACGTTGTCGCCGAGCCAGATCCAGACGTTGGGTTTGTCGCGGGCAATATCGTCCCAGAGCGGCTGGGGCAGCTCCACCTTGTTGCAGGAGCCGAAGGCCAGCGTCAGGTCTTTAGGCTGCTGAGCCTGGGCCGGGCACCTCAGCAAGAGTAGGGTCCCGAAAAGAAACGGCAGGTGTTTTTTCATCCCGCAAAGATGCGGTTTGCGTGGTTGCAGTAGTGTAAAGCCTGCGTTAAGTTGTGAGAAAGGCTTCGTTGGCCTACCGTTCCTTTCCACCACTTGCAGCGTATTGGCTCTTACCAAGGTCTTTTGAATTATCCCGTAAAACTTTCCCGGTCTACAACCAGAGCGGTCCTACTTTTGCACGGGGCATACGCTCGTCGGTGCGTCGGCCGTTTACAGAGCCGGGGCTTTCCCTTCATTTACCAATCCTGCTGTTTTGATGACTTCCGCTGCTTCTTCCGTTTCTTCCGCCGCCCGGTCGCGCTTTCGGCCGGCTTTCCTGCTCCTGCTGGCGCTGCTGTTTGCGCACTTCGCCCAGGCCCAGCAGCTGCGCGGCATCGTACTCGATAAGGAAACCAACCAGGCGCTGCCGTTTGCCAGCGTATCGGTGCCGGGCACCACGCTGGGCACCACCACCAATACCGAGGGCGAATTCAGCCTGCGGGTGCCGAAGCTGCCCATCACGCTGCTGATTTCGGAGCTGGGCCACGTGCGCGATACGCTGCGCGTAACTACCAACGCTGAGCTGCTGCGCGTATCTCTGGCGCCAGCCAACGTGACGCTGCCCGAGGTGAAAATCGGTAGCTACGCCTTTCGCCTCGTCGATCGGGCCTTTCGCCAGCTGCAGAGCAGCAACAGCCGCAAGTTCTACGGTAAAGCTTTCTACCGCCAAACCACCCGCATCGATGGCGACCCAACGGAGCTGCAGGAAGTGGTGTGGGACGTGAAGTCGAGCACGGCCCGCATCGAGGGCACGGCCATTGCCCAGGGGCGCTACGCGGCCAAGCAAAGCATCACCAGCTTCAGCAACTTCTCGCTCTACACCAAGTCCTACGGCCTGTTTGATGCCCGCGCCGACACCACCAAATCATTGGCCTTGCTGAGCCCCAATGCCGTGAAAAACTACCTGCTGGAGCTGAAAGGCGTGGTAGCCGGCCCCGACAGCACCAAGGGCGGCATTGCCGAAATCGATTTTGAAACCCGCCCCGAGCTGACTAAATACAAGGCCAAAGGCACCGTTTGGATCGACGTGGACAGCTACAAAGTGGTGCGCTACCGCATGAGCACGCCCAACTTCACGGCCACCACCACCAACATCAACCAGAAGTTCCGCAACACCAAGCTCGACATCGAAATGTCGTTCCAGAACACCGAGGATGCCGTGGCTCCAATCGAATATATCAAGGTGAATCTGGCCGCTGAGCTGACCACGCCTGGCAAACCCGCCACGCCGCTCACCGTCTCGTCGTTCACCTTTTTCTACGACACCAGCACCACGCCCACCAGCATCCCCTACGCCCGCGTGAGCGTGGACGACCGGGACTTGCAGGCCATCAAGAGCATCAAGTACGACCCCGAATTCTGGGCCAACAACCCCGTGGTGAAGCGCACCCCGGTGGAAGACGAGGTTATTCAGTCGTTCGAGAAGAAAGGCGCTTTCGGCACGATGGTGCCCAAAGCCGCCCCGAAGGCTGACGTGCGCCTCGACAAAAACGGCCGGATTATAAAGTAGTAACGCTGGTTTCTCAGTATAACAAAAAGGCCCCGGACGTCACGTCCGGGGCCTTTTTAGTAGCGCAAACTTTGTAGTTCGCGTGGTCCGCGCCGTTAGAGCCGTTCCAACGATTGTGGTTTAGCCACGCGAACTATAAAGTTCGCGCTACGGTCACTATGGGTTGGTGCTCCACATGCCGGCTTCCTTGATGAAGATGCGGCGGTTGAGCTTGAGCTGGGAAACGATGAACTCGGCCAGGTCGTCGGGCTGCATCACCTTGTCGGGGTTGCCGTCGGTGAGGTTGTTGCTGATGGCCAGCTCGGTAGCCACGGTGCTGGGCGTGAGGGCCGATACTCGGATGTTCTGCTTGCGCACCTCCTGCATCAACGACTCGGTGAGGCCCAGAATGGCGAATTTGGAGGCGCTGTAGGCACTGGTCGTGGCCGCGCCGCGCTGGCCGGCCGTGGAGGCAATGTTGATAATGTCGCCGCTCTGGCGCTCCAGCATCTGGGGCAGCACCGCGCGGGTGGTGTAGTAGGTGCCCAGCAGGTTTACCTGAATAATATGCTCCCACTCGGCCGGGTCCATGTCCACGAGCTTGGCAAAGGTGCCGATGCCGGCGTTGTTGATCAGAATGTCGATGCTGCCCAGGCCGGTGAGGGCCTGCGCTACGGCGGCTTCTACGGCGGCGCGGTCGGCTACGTCGGCGGCTACTACCACGGCTTTGCCGCCCAAGGCCTCAATTTCGCGGGCTACTTCCTGCAGCTGGCTTTCGTTGCGGGCCAGCAGGGCCACGCTCACGCCTTCAGCGGCCAGGGCCAGTGCCACGGCCCGTCCGATTCCCTTGCCCGCGCCCGTAACCAGGGCATTCTTTCCGGCTATTGATTCCATAGCGTACTTGGTTGTGATGAATGATTGGGTTCTATAACTGACAAATGGCTTTGGGGTTTCCCGTAGCTGTTATTTCCCCACGTCTGTCGTTCGAGTATTTCCTCCGTCTGTCATCCTGAGTGCAGCGAAGGACCTACCTCACCTGAGTGATAATTGTTATTCAACGCGACAAAGCTCTTTACCACGCGAGCAGTAAAGGGCCTTATCACGTTGATACAAGCCGCAGTGGGGTAGGCGAGGAAGGTCCTGCGCGTTGCTCAGGATGACAGCCGAACCAACTGCCCGGCCGCAGCTTTCGGGGCACGGTTGCGTCTTTTTGGGCCAAACGCTTTACCTTCCCACCCCAACCACTCCACATTCATTCCGAATGAAAAAACTTGCCCTGGGCGGCCTGCTCGCCTGTGCGCTGCTGGCGGCCTGCAACCAGCAGAAAACCGCCGACAACAACTCGACCACGGAAACCGGTACCGCCGACGTGAAAGACCTGCCTACTTTGTTTACCAACTACTGGGAAGAGCAGGCCAAACTGTTTCCGCTGCAGGCCACGGCCCAGGGCGACAACCGCTACAACGACCAACTGCCCAACGACCAGACCAAGGCCTTCCGCACCGGCTTGCAGGAGTTCTACCAGCGCTACCTCACCCAGCTCGCTAAGTTCGACCGCGCCACGCTGTCCGAAAACGACAAGATCAGCTACGACATCTTCCAGTACGACCTGCAAACGCGGCTCGACGGCCTCAAGCTGGGCATTGTGGTGGGCGGCGACTACCCCGGCAACTGGATGATTCCCTTCAGCCAGTTTGGCGGGCTACCCATTTCGCTCGGGCAGTTTGGCTCGGGCTCGGGTGCGCAACCATTCAAAACCCCGCAGGACTACGACAACTGGCTGGGTCGCGTGCACGGCTTTCCGGCCTGGGCCGATTCGGCCATCAGCAACTTCCGCCAGGGCATGAAAGCCGACGTGGTGCTGCCCAAAACGCTGGTGGAAAAGATGATTCCGCAGATGCGGGGCCTGGTGGTAACCGATGCCGCCAAGTCGCTGTTCTACGGCCCCGTCAACGAGTTTCCGAAGGAGTTCAGCACCGCCGACCGGAAGCGGATTTCCTCGGCCTACCAGGAAGCTATTCTCAAGGAATTGTCGCCAACGTACCAGAAGCTGGCTGACTTCCTCGAAACTGAATATCTGCCCAAAGCCCGCCCCAGCACCGGCATCAGCGCCTTGCCCAACGGCGCGGCCCAGTACAAGTTTCTGGTGAAATACTGGACGACAACCGACAAGACGCCGGAGGAAATATACCAGACTGGCCTAGCCGAAGTGAAGCGTATCCGGTCGGAAATGGAGCGGGTGAAAACCCAGACGGGCTTTAAGGGCGACCTGCCGGCCTTCTTCCAGTACCTGAAAACCGATAAGAAATTCATGCCCTACAAGACGCCGGCCGAAGTGCTGGCGGCCTTCCACGCCATTCAGGCCAAGATTGACCCGAACCTGAAAAAGATGTTTGGGCGCACGCCCAAAACCGGCTTCGAGATTCACCAGACCGAGGCGTTCCGGGCCGCTTCGGCCTCGGCCGAATACAACCAGGGCACGCCCGACGGCTCGCGCCCCGGCATTTTCTACATCCCGATTCTGGATGCCACCACCTTCAACACGACTTCGGGCATGGAGTCGCTGTTTCTGCACGAGGCCATTCCGGGCCACCACTACCAGGTGTCGTTGCAGCAGGAAAATGAGCAGCTGCCCAAATTCCGTCGCTTTGCCTGGTACGGTGCCATGGGTGAGGGCTGGGCGCTGTATACCGAAAGTTTGGGCAAAGAGCTGGGCCTCTATTCCGACCCTTATCAGTACATGGGCGCGCTAGGCGACGAAATTCACCGCGCTATTCGTCTCGTAGTGGATGTGGGTATGCACACCAAAAACATGACCCGGGAGCAGGCTATCAAGTATATGATGGACAACGAGGCCATCAATGAGCAGGGCGCTACGGCCGAAATTGAGCGGTACATGGCTATTCCGGGCCAGGCGCTGAGCTACAAAATCGGCGCCCTCAAGATTCGGGAGCTGCGCGAGAAGTACCAGAAGCAGCTGGCCGCCGGCGCCGCCGGCAAGTTGCGCGAAAAGTATCCGCGCCAGAATGGGGAGCATTTCAACCTGAGCCACTTCCACGATGAATTGCTGAAGGATGGCGTAATGCCGCTCTCGGTGCTGGAGCGCAAGATGGACGACTGGGCATTTGGCGAGAAGTAGAAATACGGTAACAGCCGTTACGAGAAAGGGGAGCCGCTACGGCTCCCCTTTTTTTGGTCGCCAGCCGCTTCCGTGGCTTTGGGTAGTGGCGCGTAGGTGCGGAAGCCAACGGTTTGGGCTGCTGGCCGGTTGTTTTCCGGCGGTGAACTGAACAAAAAGCCTCTCGGCCGGTCATTGCACCACACCCAGCCCCCTGCTTATGCGCCACCTCACCGCCGCCGACATTGCCGACCTCGACAAGATTTACCGCCTAAACCTGATCAACTCCATTACCGGCTACAAGCCCGCCAACCTCATCGGCACGGCCTCGGCGGCTGGTGCTACCAACCTGGCCATCTTTAGCTCCGTCATTCACCTGGGCTCGGCGCCGGCCGTGCTCGGCATCGTGACGCGCCCGGCCACCGTGCCGCGCCACTCCTACCAGAACATCAAGGCAACGGGCTGCTACACCATCAACCACGTGCACCACGACTTCGTGGCCGCCGCCCACTACACCTCCGCCGACTTTGGCCCCGACGAATCCGAGTTTGAGCAGTGTGGCTTCACGCCCGCCTACCGCGACGATTTTCCCGCGCCCTACGTGGCCGAAAGCCGTATTGGGCTAGGTTTGCGTCTGCGCGAGGAGCTACCGATTCATAATGGTACGGTGCTGCTGGTAGGCACCGTCGAGCATATCTATCTGCCCCAGGAAGTGCTGAATGCCGACGGCACCCTTGATTTGCAGCGCGCCGGGGCCGTCTGTATTTCCGGACTCGATGGCTACCATGAGGCTACTCCGCTGGCTTCGTTTGCCTACGCCCGCCCCGGGCAGGGGCCCCAGCCGAAATAGGGCAGCAATGTGGGGCAGAAGTCAACGCCCGACCGTGGGCTGCGTTTAAAAAGCTCCTTCTTTCGCCTCACATTTCTACTCTATTCTGTTTATGGCAACTCCTTTTTGGCAAACCCTGAGCCTGGGCACGCTGGCCGGTATGCGCAGCATGGCCCCGCTGGCCTTTCTGAGCCACTCCTTTTCTAAGCACCGCTCCGAGGCCATTGCTGCTTCGCCTTTCCGGCTGCTGCAGTCGGGGGCGGCAGCCACGAGCCTGAAGGTGCTGGCCGCTGGTGAAATAGTGGCCGATAAGCTGCCCGGTACTCCCGACCGGATTGCTCCACCCGTGCTGCTGGGCCGCATTCTGTCGGGTGCCCTAATGGGCGGCATGGTGTACAAGGCCAAGCGTCGCAGTTGGCTCGGGGGCAGCCTGCTAGGCGGCCTGGCGGCTGTAGCAGGCACCTACGGCAGCTTTTACCTGCGCAAAGAGTTGGGCAAGCAAACTGAGCTGCCCGATACAGTATGGGCACTGCTCGAAGATGCCACAGTATTGAGCAGCAGCCGGATAGCGGGCCATACGCCCGGCCGTGCGCCCCGCCGCGACGCCTACGTACCGCGCCACCTGCCTACCAAGCCGTCTTACCACCCGGGCTACAAGTCGCTGTTTTAGTAGCAGCTACTACGCACAAAAAAGCCCCGCTGCCAACTGGCAACGGGGCTTTTGCATTAATGCAGAGGACTGCTGACTACTGGTTCTGGGTAGTAGAGCCCGTAGTTGAGCCACCTGTTGTGCCCGTAGTGCCAGAGGTTGTAGAGCCTGAAGTATTATTTGTCGAGGCTTTATCCACGGAAGCAGCCTGGCCCGATGCCGTTTGGGTAGACGTAGCATTGCTGCCGCCCGGCGCTGCTGCCTGCCCTTTATCGGCCGACTGCATCTGGTCAGGAGCCGAGCCTTCGCCGGTCGGGGGCTGCACGTTCTGTTGGTTGTTCACGCTGTCCATATCGGTTTCGATGGTGCGGGCGGGTGGGGCCGTCGAGAAGTCGTTGACGTTCTGGTGATCTTGACCGGGCGTCCGGTCCCGGTCGCAGGCGGTGGAGAGGGCCGCCGCGGTGCTCAGCGCAGCCGCCAGCACAAAGCGTTGGGTCAGTTTCATATTTCGGGTGTTTGGAAGATGGAATAGCGTTGGAAGCTCCTATACGCAAAACCGACCCGCAACAGCCGAAGTATTGCGCCGCCAACTGGCCATTTGCACCAACATCGGCAACTATGCTCCGGCTACCTGCGCCGAACCCGTAGCTTTGTCGTCATGTCTATTCCAGCTCTGATGAACTGGAGCGGGGGCAAAGACTCGGCCCTGGCGCTCTACCACGCTCTGCGCGACCCCCGCTACGCCGTGCAGCACCTGCTCACCAGCGTAAACAGCCATTACCAGCGCGTGTCGATGCACGGCGTGCGGGTGGCGCTGCTTGAGGAGCAGGCCCGGCAGCTTGGCCTGCCCCTGACCAGGCTGGAACTGCCCGAAAGCCCCGATATGGCCGAGTATGAGCAGCAGATGCGCGCCACACTGGCCCCGCTGCAGGCCCAGGGCATCCGGCATTCCATTTTCGGGGATATTTTTCTGGAAGACCTGCGCCGCTACCGCGAAGAGCAGCTGGCCAGAGTGGGTATGCAGGCCATATTTCCGCTGTGGCAGCGCACCAGCCCTGATATTCTGCGCGAATACCTAGCCCTGGGCTTCCGGGCTGTAGTAGTGTGCGTGAATGAGCAGCTGCTCGATAAAAGCTTCTGCGGCCGCCTGCTCGACGAGGATTTCCTACGCGACTTGCCCTCCGGCGTCGACCCCTGCGGCGAAAACGGCGAGTACCACAGCTTCGTGTTCGAAGCACCTTATTTCGGCCAGCCCATTGCCTTTACGCGGGGCGAAACCGTGCGCCGCACCTACCCGGCTCCTGGCGGCACGGGCGAAGCTGGCTTCTGGTACTGCGACCTGCTTCCTGGTTAAGCGGCTGAAACTAATACGGGAGCAGCACGGCCGATTGGCTGTACTGCTCCCGTTCTGCACGAAGGCTGAAAAATTAGCCTGAGTTGCGGTTATCAGAACTCGTAGGAGTCGCGGTGGCGGCGGGCGTAGCGTTCCGAGTGCTGGTGGTGGCTTCGGTGGGCAAACTGCTTTTTGTCGCGCAGCAGCAAGTACCCGATTCCGCCTACCAGGGCCGCGCCGATAACCCACTTCGGCAGCGGGCTTTCCGTGGGCGGTGGCACCGATATTACGCCGGTTTCGTCGGCTACGGCCGGGTGGCCTACATAGCGGCCCTGCGCGGGCACGGCCTGCTGGTCGAAGTGCGCAGCTAGCTCGTGCAACTGTCGGCGCAGTTCTTCACCGTGCATCGGAATGCCGTGGCCGGTGGCGGCAATCTGGGGTTCGAGGGCGGCCAGCTTTTCTACCGAGGCCCGGGCCTGGGGCCAGTCGGGGGTGAAGTAGGCGGGCGGCCCGTGCACTTCCTGGCGCTGCTCCCACACCTCCGAGCCTGATTCCTGCTTCACCGTCACGAAAGCGTCGCCGCTGAGCAGGGTCCGGTCATATTCGCGGAAAAAGGAGACGTGGCCCGGCGTGTGGCCCGGCGTGTGCACCCAGCGCCATTCCGACAGAAACGGCACCGTGCCGTTAATAGGCAGCGGCTGCACGCGGGAGCCCAGGTCGATGGGCTTTTTGGGGTACAGAAACGACATAGCCGCCATGGCGCCACCTCCCACTGTGGGGTCTGGCGGCGGATACGACGAGCGACCGGTGAGGTAAGGCAGCTCCAGCGGGTGGGCATACACGGGTATATCCCACTCTTCGGCCAGGGTGTGCAGCGCCCCGACGTGGTCGAAATGGCCGTGGGTGAGAATAATGGCCGAGGGCGGATTGTTGGCCCCAAAAATCGTCTCGGCGTTTTGTTTGATCTTAGCCGCCGAGCCCGGCAGGCCCGCATCCACCAGCACCCAGGGCTCAAGCGGGGAGGAGGTGTCGCGCACGAAGTACAGGTTCACAAAAACGTTGCGCAGCCCCCAGACTCCAGGCACTACAGCCTGAAGCGCGGGCGTATTGGCGCGGTTTGCAGTGTTTAGCATACGGTTGAGGTGGGGTTGGAGTGGAAGAATAGAATCGAAGCGTCGCGGTCAAAAACCGCTGGGAAGCATTTGCTGCTTACGCATTTGTCAGCAGTAGGATAAAGATGCCAGAGCTTATCGGAGCGTGTCGGCCACGGCCGCCGGGGCAGGAGCAGCGGGGCGTTCCGGCTCACAGGCACACAGCACTTCGCGCACTGGCTTGGCAACCTGGTAGTTGGGTTGGGAAACTTCCTTCATGTAAACAACTTCCAGTCGTTGCAGCGGCGGGTTAGCTGGGTTTTCATGCCAGATGCGCAGCAGGTAGTTGCAGTAGTAAGGCCGCATGTATTCGTTGTTCACGAACAAGTAGTTCTCGGTGTATTTGCGCCACCGGTCATTTTTGAACAGCGCCACCACTGAAGCAGGCTTGGCGTAGTTCGTCGGCTGGCCGTCACGGTTTAGGTCGAAGTGCTGGCCCTGGGTGGTAGTACCGTCCAGAATAAACCAGCCGTCGTCCTTGAAAACGGCCGGCGCAAACATGCTCCAGTGTTGGTCGACGCGAAAGAGGTAGCCAAACCAGCGCAGCGGCTGCGACATATACAGCGAGGGTTGGTTTACGCTGTCTAAGTTCCACCAGCATACGTAGCCCAGCAGCACCGCTACCACCGTGTTGCGCAGGCCATGCAGCAGCTGCCGGGTGCGCTCCGTAATGGCAAAGCTGTGCTCAAAGTGTACCCGTACCGGCACCCGCAGGCGGCTCAAGTGGGGCTGGAGTCGGGCAAAACGCGCCTCAAACCGTGGCTCCAGCCGCTGCCGGCCCAGGGCCAGGCGCTTATCCAGCCAGTTCATGGCCACCGGGGGCAGGAGGGCTAGCACCGAGGCCATGTTGATCAGGAAAAACAGCCCTACGAACAGCGTGACGCTGATGCCGAGGTGAAAGGTGTACATCACGCCCACAAACAGCAGCCGCCACCACGTAACCCGAAAAGGAATAAAGAGCACAAACGGCAGCAACAGTTCGGTGTAGTAAGTGGCAAAGGTGAGCCAGTGCAGCAACGTACCGTAGGGGTAGAGCAGCTTACCAGCCGGCAGTGTCACTTGGTCGAGGCTGAGCGCGTAGTAGATGGCCGTGCCTTCGGTGGTCCATTCCGGGGCGCTTTTCAACAGGGCCGTGCACCAGTACACCAGCGCAATCTGGACGATGTAGGCCACGGTGGCGGCGCTGAAATACGTCAACTTAGCGGGTGGCTCCTGGCCGCGGGCATCTACGGAATACAGGCGGCCCCAGGGCAGAAACAAGGCCCAGAACAACAGCATACGCAGCAAATCGTCGCCACCCTGCCCGATGAGCGGGTTGCGGTTCTGCACCGATACCAGCAGCAGCCAGGTGCCGAGCGTAGCCAGCCGGGTGTGGTAGCCCACCAGCAGGGCGGCAGCGGCCAGGGCTTCGAGCAGAAAAAGAACGGCCTGCACTTGCCACAAGCCGCTGGCCGCGTGCAACGAAACCTGGTAGGGCGTCCAGCAATACTGATACAGCACGTGCAGCGGCAGCACGCCCATATTGGAGTAGTGCGCTTCCAGGTCGGTAGCCCGAATTCCGATATCGAGCAGAATAACAGCCGCTACGCCCATACGCATGAGGGCCAGGGCGCGCAAATCGAGAACAAACGGACGGCGGAGCAGAGCAAGAAGTGGGGGCATAGATTCCCGCGCCGGGGTTGAAAGTGAAACAGAAAAGGCGAAAAAACCTGCTCCGGATCCGGAAGCAAGCCTTTTCGCCCTTACGCAGTGGGGCCTGGGTTAGACGCGGATAGCCACTAGCGGGTTGTGCTGCCCGACGTGCTGCCCGAGGTAGTGGTGCCCGTGGTGGTGCGGCCGGAGGTAGTACCGCTAGTGGTGCGGCCGGAAGTAGTGCCGCTGGTGGTACGGCCGGAAGTAGTGCGGCCACTGGTAGTGCCGCTGGTAGAGCGTCCGGAGGTAGAGCTCGTGGTGCTGCCCGAAGTAGAGCCGGACGTGGAGCCCGAGGTACTACCCGACGTAGAGCCCGACGTAGAGCCGCTGGTCATCGAGCCGGAAGTAGAGCCAGAAGTTGTGGTGGAGCCCGCAGTTGTGGTGGAACCACTGGTCGTGGTGCTACCCGACGTAGTACCATAGGTGCCGGAAGTGGTGCCGCTGGTCATCGAGCCCGAGGTAGAGCCACTAGTCATTGAGCCGGACGTGGAGCCCGAAGTAGAGCCGGATGTGGAACCCGAAGTAGAGCCATAGGTTGTCGTGCCACTAGTAGTAGTACCGGAGGTCGTCGTGCCCGAAGTGGTAGTACCGCTGGTGGTGCTGTTCATGTCTGTGCTCATCGAGCCACTGGTAGAACCGCTGGTCGAGCTGCTGTTCATGTCGGTACTCATCGAGCCACTAGTAGAACCGCTGGTGGAGCTGCCGGTACTGCCGGTGCCACTTTTGCTGGCGTTGCAGCCAGTCATGGCCAGATTGCTGCCAAAGAGAGCTGCTGTCAGCAGCAGGGTCCAGGGAGCTAACTTGTTCTTTTTCATAGGAAGTAGGATGATTGGAGTGGAAGTGAAAAGGAAAAGCAAAGTCAGGAAGAGCCTGTTTACCCGCGCATCGGTAAACCAGTAGCGCAGGGCCCGAGTCACATTGCCCGGACATCACTGCCAAAGGCAGTGTGCTATGCCGGCATCCTCCCGCCGAAATGCTATTGGCTGGATGTAGTACCGCCGGAGGGTGTGCTCATGCTGCCGGCAGAATCCGCCGCGCTGCTACTCATACCGCTGGTGTCCGAACTCATTGCCTCATCATTGGTGCTGGTGGCCTTTTCAGTTGCCAGACTGGAGCCACCGCCATTTTCGGCCGTACCGCTGCCGTTATTATCGCCGCAGGAAGCCAGGGTTAGCATACTCCCACAGAAAACGGCCAGCATGGTTATTTGGGATTTAGACATAGTAATTGGGTTTGGGGAAGAAGGAATATCAAATGTGCCCTTGCTATACGGTTGATTATGAAGCTGTAACTACACTTTTTGATAGGAATAAATACGTAATTTCCTGGATAAATACGGGTGGTATAAGGCTCCACCAGCCTATGGGCCTGCTGCCAGAAAGCAAGAAATCAGGCAGAAGTCATTTAGCAGCCCAGGCTGCCGGCAGTATTTGGCAGTGGCTTACTTTTGCTCAGTTACGTTGTTGTTCACTATCACTCGGGTTCAAACGTACATATCATGTCTGCTCCATCCGCCACTATTCTCTTTGACGGCGTCTGCAACCTCTGTAACGGGTTTGTGCAATTCGTTATTCAGCGCGACACTACTGGCCATTTTCGGTTTGCTTCCCTGCAGTCGGCGGCCGGGCAGGCATTGCTGGCCGAGCATAACATCGTGCTGGGCGCCGCGGGCCCCGAGACCGTAATGCTGGTGCACGAAAAACGAGTTTTTACCCACTCTACGGCCGTACTGCACATTGCGCGGCAGCTGGGCAGCGGCTGGCAGCTGCTCTACGCGTTTATTTTGCTGCCCAGGTTTCTGCGCGACGCTGCCTACCGCTTCGTGGCCCGGAACCGCTACCGGTGGTTTGGCCAGAGTGAAGCCTGCATGCTGCCCACGCCCGAGCTACGGCAGCGTTTCCTGGCCTGATTTCTGGCCCCGCTGCTGGCACCGGCTCCGTATTTCTAATTGACTGCCGCTATTTTTGCCACCGGCTGTGTGCCGCCGGTGGCTTTTTCATGTTCTCCGCTCTCTTCTACTTCCAATTCCCTCCATGCAAGCTCTCCAACTCAACGGCATCCACGAGCCGCTCCGCCTTCAGGAAATACCCACGCCCACACCCGGCCCCGGCCAGGTACTGGTGCAACTGCACGCGGCGGCCCTCAACCACCGCGACGTTTGGATTCAGAAGGGCCAATATGCCGGCCTGCAGTTTCCCTGTATCCTGGGCTCCGATGGGGCCGGCATCGTTACGGCTATTGGTGAGGGTGCCGATGCAGCCCTGCTCGGCCAGCCGGTGCTGATTAATCCCGGCCACAACTGGGGCGACAACCCCAACGCCCAGGCCCGCAGCTTCACCATTCTGGGGCTGCCCCACCAGGGTACCTTTGCTGAATATGTGAGCGTAGAAGCCCGCTACGTACACGCGCTGCCAGCTTACCTGTCGTTCGAACAGGCGGCGGCGCTGCCGCTGGGGGGCGTCACGGCCTACCGGGCGGCCTTCACCCGGGCCCGGCTGCAGCCCGGCGAGCGGGTGCTCATCACCGGTATCGGGGGCGGCGTGGCGCTGCTAGCCCTGCAAATGGCCGTTGCCATCGGGGCCGAAGTCTGGGTCACGTCCGGCTCGGCCGATAAGCTGGCGCGGGCCCGGGAACTGGGGGCCAAAGGCGGAGCCGACTACAAGGCAGAAAAGTGGGCTCCGGAGCTGATAAAGCAGGCCGGTGGGCCTTTCGACGTTATCATCGACAGCGCGGCGGGAGCCGGTTTCGAGGCCCTGCTGGATGCTGCCGCGCCCGGGGGGCGCATCGTGTTTTACGGGGGCACGTTGGGCGCTATTCCGCAGCTGCCGCCAGCCAAGGTATTCTGGAAGCAGCTTTCGATTCTGGGCTCCACGATGGGCACCGAGCAGGACTTTGCCGCCATGGTTAGCTTTTTCGAGCAGCACCAACTGGTGCCGGCTGTGGATCAGGTGTTCCCGCTGGCCGAGGGCGAAGCGGCCATGCGCCGTATGGAGCAGGGCCAGCAATTTGGCAAAATCGTGCTGCAAATCAGGTCGTAAATTATGGTAATAATCTAGTAATTGCCAAGTATTTTGGGAATGATACAGGCCAGGGTTTTGTTATTTCTGCAGCCAAGAGAACCACGATTATAAAGCTGCCCGAAACGATGAAAAACCCCGCCGAATACCTAGATAATCACGTATTTGAAGCCCGCCGCCCCCGTCGCGAGCTGCAGCCCGTAGTGGCCTACGCCGATGCGGTACAGGCCATTGAGCAGGCTCTGGCCGACGCGGAAAAATACAAGTATCTGCTCATGCGCGCCCTGCGCCGGCACGCCGACGATACCCGCGCCATGGCGGGCGAAGCTAAGCCGGCCACCGTGCTGCCTTTTTACGCCGCCTCCGAGCAGTCAGAGTTGACCCAACGGGAACAGGCTGCTTAAGTCTGCTACCTGTATTACGACTATAAAAACAGCCGGCTGCGCTACCGCGGCCGGCTGTTTTGCTGTCTGCCTATTCCCTTTACCCGGTAGCCTGCTCTGCGCCTGCTGCCTGCCGGCCCAGCATCTCGGCCAGTTCTACCGCCTGCTGCCGCAGCTCGGGCACAGCCGTCGACTCAAAATATGCCGGCCGCCGGCTGGGTCCTAGGGTAAAAAATACGGGAGACGCCTGGCCTTGAGCATCGAGCAATGCCCCGTTGGCATCCGTTATAATGCCCAGCCGCAGAGCATCCGGCACTAGGTGACCCGCATTGCGCAGGCTTTGCACCAGCGGGTCGGTTACGCGGCTGTAATCGAGCAGCGGGCCGGTGCAGGAAATAACGTGCTGTACCTTCAGGGCCTGTTGCTGCCCCCGGTGGCTCAGCGTCACCTCCATATCCGGCCCCACAGCCCGAATGGTCTGCACCCTGCCCAATTGCAGCCGCACAATGCCCGCGTCCAGCATTGTCTGCACCGCCGCTGTGTTTTGGGGCGGGCTCCGGTGCCGCACCACCGACCAGATAGAGGCTACGTGCCGCAGAAAACGGGCCTGCTCCGTCAGGGGCCATGCTTGCCAGATGCGCCCCAGATCCGGCCGTAGCGAATCAATAACTGGCCGCCAATCGAGGCCCTGGGCGGTGGCCTGCCGCACATGTTGCCGCACCACGCGCACCACTTCCGCCACGGTGTTCAGGCCAGCCAGCTCGGTAGCGTAGAAGCTGGGGTAAGTACGGCCCAGCGGACCATGCACCGTGGGCCAGCGGCCATTGCGGGCTACCACCGTCACAGGGCCGTGGTGGCCATCGGCGGCCAGGCCCAGTAGCACGTCCACTGCCGTCAGCCCCGAGCCGATGAGCAGCACCGAGTGGTCAGGGGCAATATTCTGCAGCGCCGTCGGGCCCCAGGGGTTGCTGTGGTAGCCGGCGTGGGCTCTTATGTGCGGGCTCAGCGTCAGATTCGGGGCCGGTGGAAAGTTGCCCAGCGCCAGCACCACCTGCTCACTCCGGATTTCGTGCCCATCGGCCAGGCGCACCGTAGCCGTGGCGCCATCGGGCCCGAGCGTGGCAGTTACGGCTTTCTGGTGGTGGCAGAAAAAGCGCATCCCGTTGGCCGAGGGCCAGGCCAGTACGCTTTCGGTGAGTTGCTGCAGATACCGGCCATACGTCTGCCGGGAGCAGAAACCGCCTTCACACACGGGAGCTTTGGTGGTTTGCAGCCACTCAATGAAGTGGTTGGGCTCCTGCGGAAAGGCGCTCAGAAACGGTGCCCGCACGTTGAGCAGGTACTCTTTGCGCCGAGCCGAATAGGCCAGCCCCGGCCCCGGCACGGCCCGCGGCTCTACTAGGTGTACATCCAAGGCGTAGGGGCCACCCGCCAGGCGGGCCAGCTGCACCAGTAGCATAGAGCCGGAGAAGCCTCCGCCCAGAATCGTAATGGTTCGTCTTGACACCGTGGCTGGTTGTGGGGTAGGAGCGGAGCGGAATGCGGGGAGAAAATGCGCGAAAAAATCCGTTCTGAAAAATAAGCCCGGATTTCACCGCGAAATACCAGCCGGTAAAAACAAGCCGCCCGGCCGTAACTACATATGGCCGGGCGGCGGGAATGACGGAAAAAACAGGGTAGCTTCGCTCCAATTGGCAGTTTACAGATACTTACCCGGTACCAGATAGTTGCGCACGTAGTCGTCGATGCCGTCTTCGAGCCGGGTAAAGGGCAGCGTGTAGCCAATGCTGCGCAGCTTGCTCATATCGGCCTGGGTAAAGTATTGATACGTGTCGCGAATGTCCTCGGGCGTGTCGCGGAAGCGGATGTCAGCAGGGCGGTCCAGGGCTTTGAAGGTGTTGAGCGTCAGGTCCAGGAAGGTGCGGGCCTCGCCAGTGCCCAGGTTGTAGATGCCCGAGTGCTGGCGGTTCTGCATCAGGAAGAAGCACACTTCCACCAAGTCCTTCACATACACGAAGTCGCGCTGCTGCTCCCCGTCGGCGTAGTCGGGGTTGTGGGAGCGGAACAGCGTCATGGAGCCCGTCTGCCGGATCTGCTCGAAGGCGTGCAGAATCACCGAGGCCATGCGGCCCTTGTGGTATTCGTTGGGCCCGTACACGTTGAAAAACTTCAGCCCGGCCCAGAAAAACGGCTTTTCTTCCTGCTGCACGGCCCAGTTGTCGAAGTCGTTCTTCGAGTCGCCGTAGGGGTTCAGGGGCTTCAGCAGGGGCAGCAATGCGTCGTCGTCGGAGTAGCCCAGTGTGCCTGAGCCGTAAGTAGCGGCCGACGAGGCGTACACCAGCGGCAATTGATACTGGCAGCAGGCCCGCCACATTTTCTGCGAATACTCCACGTTGAGCAGGTCGAAAATGGCCTTGTCCTGCTCAGTAGTATCGGTGCGGGCCCCAAGGTGGAAAATGAATTCCACCTCTTCGTGGTTTTTGTCGAGCCAGTCGAAAAACTCATTGCGGTCCACGTATTCGCGCAGGCGCTTGCCTTTCAGGTTGGCCAGTTTCCGCTCCACGGCGAAATTATCCACCACCACGATATCGTTGAAATTGGCGGCATTCAGGCGGGTAACAAGGCAGCTGGCAATAAAGCCGGCCGCTCCGGTGACAACAATCATAGAGCTGATATTTTGGCCAAAAGTAGGGAAAAACGGCGGGCCGCGTGGGTGCCGCCCTGGTGTAGAGACGCATATTTGCGCCTTATCGTTGAACAACTACTACTACACCGGCCCTGACTAACAGCCTCCGCAACGACGAGACGCAAATATGCGTCTCTACAACCGCCGCCGCTGCTACCTTTGGTCCATGATGCGTTTCCCGTTTCCGCTGTCGGTGCTGCTGTTGCTCACATTGCTGCTTGTTGCCGGCTGCCAGTCCAATGATAAATCGGTGGTGGCAGTTACTGTCGCCCCGCAGCAGGTCACCGACGACCTTGGCCATCAGCTCACTATTCCGGCCCGGCCGCGCCGCATTATGTCTTTGGCTGCGTCGATGACGGAAATGCTCTACGCCGTGGCCGATACGGCCACCATCGTGGCCCGCACCCAGGTGTGCGACTATCCGAAGGCGGTCCTGCGCAAGCCTGTCATCAGCAGCTACCCGCTTGATCTGGAAGGCCTCGTGGCCCTGCATCCCGATGTAGTGTTTACCGTGGAAGGCATTACTTCGCTCGATGACATTGCCCGCCTCGAAAAGCTCGGTATCCCGGTGTATTGCCAGCGCTACTCGAAAGTAACCGACATCCTGCGCGGCCTCACCGACCTGGGCCGCCTGCTCGGCCGCGCCCCGCAGGCCAAATACCTGGTTGATTCGTTGGCCACCGAGTTGAAAAGTCTGGAACAAAGCGTCGCACCTGCCCCGGTGCGGCCCCGCGTACTGGCCATTACCTGGCAAGATCCGATTTATGTCTACGGCGAGAATACGCTCTTCACCGACCGAATTCGCCTGGCTGGGGGCCAGAACGCCGTAACCGAGCATTTCGCCCAGCCTTACCCGGCCCTGACCCGCGAGTATATCCTGAAGCTTAACCCCGACGTGCTCATCGGTGGCAGCTTCGGCAAGCTGGATAGCACCTTCTTCAAAAGCTACCCCGAGCTAAAACGGATAAAAGCCTACCAGACCCGCCGCGTCTACGGCATCACTGGCGACCTGATGGAACGGCCCAGCCCGCGGGTGGCCGAGTCGGTGCGGGAGCTGCAACGCCTGCTGCGCACCCCATGAGCCGCCACGCCGCGCCCTGGATTCTGGCCAGCCTCGTGCTGATGGCCGTGCTGGTTGTGCTGGGCCTGCGCATCGGCAGCTTCGCCACCGATTATGCCTTCATCGGCCGCACGCTGCTGCACTACAATCCCCAGGAACCGACCCAGCTGGCGTTGGTCGAGCTGCGGCTGCCGCGCATCGTTATGGCGCTGCTGGCTGGTGCGGGGCTGGCCCTCAGCGGCTATCTAATGCAGGCCATGGTCAATAATTCTCTGGCTGACCCGTATTTGCTGGGCACGGCCTCGGGTGCTTCGCTGGGGGCTATTCTCTGCTTTTCGCTGCTTACTAACCTCACCGTGGCCGGCATCTACCTGCCACCGCTGGCTGCCTTGGCCGGCGCGCTGCTCACTACGCTGCTCGTGGTGGCGTTGGGCAGTCAGCGCGGGCAACTCATTCCGGGGCAGCTGCTGCTTTCGGGCGTGGCCATCAGCTCGCTCACGGCAGCGCTGGGCGGGTTGCTGTCTTTTCTGTCCAGCTCCGAAGGCCAGCTGCGCACGGTGGTGTTCTGGGCCATGGGCAGCTTCGAGCGGGCCGGTTGGGACGTGCTGCCCTACCCGGCCGGGGCCGTAGCGGTGGCGCTGGTGCTGCTGGTTTTCCTGCAAAAAGACCTCAACGTGCTGCTCCTGGGCGAAGAGCGGGCCCAAACGCTGGGCGTACACGTGGCCCGCACCCGCTGGATTCTGGTGGTCATGGCCGCCGCGCTTACGGGCTGTGTGGTAGCGCTTTGCGGGCCGGTAGGCTTCGTTGGCCTCATGGTGCCCCACCTCACGCGCTGGCTGCTGGGCGTTACGGGCCGGGCCAATCTGCTGTTCTGCGCTCTGCTCGGGGCCGACTTCCTGCTGGGCTGCGACTTGCTGGCCCGTCTGCTCTACCCGCCGGCCGGCTTGCCCGTGGGCCTTATCACGGCCTTATTCGGCGTACCGTTCTTCGTATATTTGCTGCGCAAAAAGCGCGTGGCGCTTTAATCGGGGAGTTGTTGGGGCATTCAGTGGTCAAAAGCCACCGTTTTCAACAATCAGCCAGCAACAAGCAACAGCCACCCCTTCCACACCTCAGTACCGCAACGAATGATTTACGTCAGCCGGCAGGAGCATTTCAACGCCGCTCACAAGCTCTATAACCCTTCTTGGACCGAGGAGCGCAATAAAGAAGTGTTTGGGCCCTGTGCCAACACCAACTGGCACGGCCACAACTACGACCTCATCGTAACTGTGAAAGGCCAGCCCGATCCGGAAACCGGCTTCGTCATCGACCTTAAGCAGCTCAGCACCCTCATCCGGGAGCATGTTGTGGACCAGGTCGACCACAAAAACCTTAACCTCGACGTACCCTTCATGGCCGGCCAGCTGGCCAGTACCGAAAACCTCGTCGTAGCATTCTGGGAAATCCTGAACCGCGAGGTTTCCAAAATCTCCACAGCCAAGCTGCACTGCATCAAGCTCTACGAAACTCCCCGCAATTTCGTGGAATACTACGGGGAGTAGAATGCCAAACCTGGTAGTGTCATGCTGAGCGAAGCCGAAGCATCTCTACCGCCAAAGTAACTCTGATTACCAGTGCAGTAGAGATGCTTCGGCTTCGCTCAGCATGACGTAATAATTTCCAGATAGGCTTTAATCAGCCGCATTTCAATTGAATGAAATACTACCTGATTGCTGGTGAGCGTTCCGGCGACTTCCACGCTTCCCACCTCATGCGCGAGCTGCGCCAGCAGGACCCCGAAGCCGAGTTTCGCGGCTGGGGCGGCGACATGATGCAGGCCCAGGGCGGCACGCTCGTGCACCACTACCAGGAAATGGCCATTATGGGCTTCTGGGAAGCAGCTACCAGCATCCTCAAGTTCCGGGGCTACCTCAAGGAGTGCCAGCGCGACATTCAGGCCTACCAGCCCGACGTAGTCATTCTGGTGGATTACGCCGGCTTCAACATGCGGGTGGCCAAGTTTGCCAAAGAGCAGGGCTTCAAGGTGTTCTACTACATTTCACCCAAAATCTGGGCCTGGAATCAGGGCCGCGTGCACCAGGTGAAGGCCCTGGTAGACAAGATGTTCGTCATTCTGCCCTTCGAGGCCGAGTTCTACCAGCGCTTCGACTACAAGGTAGATTACATCGGCAACCCTACCGTGGATGCCATTGCCGAGCATGTACCTTCCGCCGATTTCTACCAGCGCAACAACCTCGACCCTCAGCGGCCTATCATTGCGGTGCTGCCCGGCTCCCGCAAGCAGGAAATTGAGGAGATGCTCTACGAAATGACGGCCATCATCCCGCCGTTTCTGGATTACCAGTTCGTTGTTGCCGGCGTTACCAACCTCGACCGGAATTACTACGCCAACTTCGAGCGCAACAACGTCCGCATCGTCTTCGACCAAACCTACGACCTTCTCACCCACGCCAAGGCCGCCCTGGTCACCAGCGGCACTGCCACGCTGGAAACGGCCCTATTCAATGTGCCCCAGGTAGTGTGCTACCGCACCAGTGCCGTTTCCTATGCCATTGGCAAGGCTGTTATCAAGGTGCCCTACATTTCGTTGGTCAACCTTATTGCCGGTAAGGAAGTGGTAAAGGAGCTCATCCAGGGCGAATTTAATTCCCGCAACCTCGTGACGGAGCTCAAAAAGGTGCTGCAGGATGAGGATTTCATTGCCCGGCAAAAGGCCGGCTACGCTGAACTGCAGGAAAAGCTGGGCCGCAACAACGCCGCCAAGAAAGCAGCAGAGTTGATGGTGGGTTATTTAAAGAAGTAGGAATAGAGAAATTCTCGTCCGAGCCCAGTGGCTTTGGTGATGATAGATTGAAATCCGTAAATTCTACGACTACGATTACAAGAGAAAAGCCCCGGCAGGACATCCTGCCGGGGCTTTTCTCTTGTAATCGTAGTCGTATTTAGGCCGCACGCAGCTGCTTCAGCGGCGACTTCTCAAACTTACTCTGGGCGTAGTCCAAGTCGATAATCAGCTCCTTAGCATCGGTGTCCGAGGGCATGTCAAACATGGCGTCGGTCATGATGCTCTCGCAGATGCTGCGCAGGCCACGGGCACCCAGGCGGTACTCGTCGGCTTTCACTACAATATACTCCAGGGCTTCCTCGGTGAAGGTTAGCTCGATGTTTTCCATCTCAAACAGGCGGCCATACTGCTTCACAATCGAGTTTTTCGGCTCAGTCAGGATTTTGCGCAGCGTGGCGTGGTCGAGTGGGTTGAGGTGGGTAAGCACTGGTAGGCGGCCAATCAGCTCCGGAATCAAACCAAAAGCCTTCAGATCCACGGCCGTGATGTAGCGCAGGAAGTTATTGGTATCAACTTTTTCCGACAGCTGCGTCTTGGCAAAGCCCATGGGCTTCGTGTTCAGGCGGCTCTTGATGATCCGGTCGATACCCACGAATGCGCCACCGCAGATGAAGAGGATATTCTCGGTGTTCACCGTAATCATCTTCTGCTCGGGGTGCTTGCGGCCACCGTGGGGCGGCACGTTTACTGTGGTGCCTTCGAGCAGCTTCAGCATGGCCTGCTGCACACCCTCGCCGCTCACGTCGCGCGTGATGCTGGGGTTGTCGCTCTTGCGGGCAATTTTATCCACCTCGTCGATGTACACGATGCCCCGCTCGGCGGCTTCCACGTTGTAGTCGGCGGCTTGCAACAGGCGGGTCAGGATGCTTTCCACGTCTTCGCCCACGTAGCCGGCCTCGGTTAGCACGGTGGCGTCGGCAATGCAGAAAGGCACCTGCAGGATGTTGGCCAGCATTTTGGCCAGGAAGGTTTTGCCCGTGCCGGTTTCGCCCACCATGATGATGTTCGACTTTTCAATCGTCACTTCGTCCTTGCCAGCGGTTTTGGGCTGCATCAGGCGCTTGTAGTGGTTGTATACCGCCACCGACATTACCTTTTTGGCCTCATCCTGGCCCACCACGTACTGGTCCAGATATTCCTTCATTTCCCGGGGTTTCACCAGGTTAAACTTGGGCGTCTTGGAGTTCGAGCGGATCTTGTTCTCCTCGTTCAGTATCTGCTGGGCCTGACCCACGCACCGCTCACAGATGTGCGCGTTGATGCCGGAAATCATGACCGAGACATCTTTTTTGCTCTTACCGCAGAAGGAGCACGTTATATCTGCCATTGCTAGGACTCTCAGGATAGGTAGGAAGCCTCGTTTGGAATAAGGCTACCTCAAAGGTACGAAAACGCAAACGCCGAGCGCAGCAAAAAAAGTTGCTAACTGTTGGGCCTCTACTTAAAAGAACCAAAAGCCCGCCCTCGGGTTGTCAACCGAAAGCGGGCTTTTTAGTGTTTGTCAAGGCTGACATAGAACGTCATTCCGAGGCCCAGCTAAGGAATCTTGCGTGCAGTAGTAATCAAATTACTTTGGCGACGTCAGCACGCGAGATGTCTCGTCTCTGCTTGAAACGCAGAATGCTCGACATGACATTCTGAAGGAGCAAGAACAGCTTACGCCGTCTTCTTTTCCAGCACTTCGTCAATCAGGCCGTACTCTTTGGCTTCGTCGGCACGCATCCAGTAGTCACGCTCCGAGTTGTCGTAGATTTCCTGGTAGGTTTTGCCGCTGTGCTTGGCCAGAATGTCGTACAGCTCTTTCTTCAGCTTGAGAATCTCACGAGCCGTGATTTCAATGTCCGTCGACTGGCCCTGCGCACCACCCGAGGGCTGGTGAATCATGACGCGGGCGTGGGGCAGGGCGGAGCGTTTGTCTTTGGCACCACCGGCTAGCAGCACAGCGCCCATCGAGGCCGCCAAGCCGGTGCAGATGGTGGCCACATCGGGACCCACGTACTGCATCGTGTCGTAAATACCTAGGCCGGCATATACCGAGCCACCGGGCGAGTTGATGTAGAGCAGAATGTCCTTCTTGGCATCGGCCGACTCCAGGAAGAGCAGCTGAGCGGTGATGATGTTGGCGATATAGTCGTCAACCGGCGTGCCCAGGAACACGATACGGTCCATGATGAGGCGGGAGAATACGTCGATTTCGGCGAAGCGCGTGGGGCGTTCCTCAATCACCGAGCGGGTCATACCCGTGGGCAGCATCATGCCCGAGCGCACCTGGCCTTCCACGTGGTTCAGGTACTGATCCACGCCCAGACCGCTGAGGCCCTGTCCTTTGACGGCAAATTTGCGGAACTCTTGTTTATTCAGCATGGGAAAAATGTAGGGTAGAGAAGATTAGAAACAGAACCCGTCGGGCAACAAAAAAGCCCTGACTGGCAAGTAAGGGCTTTTTTGTTGGTTACAAAACCAAGATGCTGGCTAAGGCTTAGCTTGCACCCTGAGTCCGGAAGTCCTCGGCCGAAATCGGGTTGTCATTAACAACAACTTTGCCGCGCAGGTTTTCGATGACTTTCTCTGCCAGAATGGCTTCGTACTCGTTCACGTAGTTCTTGCCGTTCTCCTGCCGCAGGAAGTTGTCGGCGAAGCCGCGTACCGACTCCTGCAGTTCCTCGCTGATTTCGGGCAGGTTGAACTGGCCCATAATCTTCTGCATGGTGCGCTCTACAATCTCGTCGTTCGACACCTTCAGCTCCTGCTCCTCAACCACTTTGTTGCGGATCATGGACCACTTCAGCTCCCGCTCGTAGTCGGCGTAGTGCTCTTCCACCTGCTCGGCGGTCAGCTTGCCGGCATTGGCGCGCACTAACCACTTCTTGAAGAACTCGGTTGGAATCTGCACCGTGGTAGCGTCCACCATCTTGTCGATGATCTGACGATTTACCAGGTTTTCAGCCTCCCGGTCGTAGTTCTCCTGCACCGTGGCGCGTACTTTCTCGTCGAACTCCTCTTTCGAAGTCACGATGTCTTTGCCGAAAACCTTATCGAACAGCTCCTGGTCGTGCTCGGGCTTAGTGGTGCGGTTGATTTTCTCCACGCTTAGCGTGTACTCGCCGCTTACGTTAGCCGCCTCTTCCTTGGAAAGGCCCGAGAAGCTGGCAATGTCGTTGGCGTTGCCGGCGAAGGCATCGGCCAGGTCGAAGGTCAGCACGTCGCCGGGCTTCACGCCGATGAATTTGTCAGCACCGTTCTTCACCTTATTGATGGGCAGCAGCACGGGACGCTCGGTAGCCTCGTCGTCGCCTTTCTTGAGCTTACCGTACAGGTAGTCACCGGCTTCCGAAACCTCGGGGTTGGTGCTTTCGCCAAACTGACGGCCAATCTGGTCGTAGGTTTCTTCCAGCGTCGCGTCGTCAACCGACACCTGATGACGGTCGATGGTGATGGATTGGTCGGCGGGCAGCTCGAAGTCGGGCAACAGGCCCAGCTCAAACTGAAAGTCGAAATCCTTATCGGTGTCAAAATTTACTTCGCTGGGCAGGGGCAGGGGCTCACCGAGGATCTTGATGTTGTTTTCCTTAATGTAGCCGTCCACGGCTTTGCCAAGCAGGCTGTTGATTTCCTCGCCCAGAATGCCTTTGCCGTACATCTTCCGAACCAGACCCACTGGCACTTTGCCGGGGCGGAACCCTTTGATTTGTGCCTTTTTGCTGTATTCTTTCAGCTTCTCGTCCACGGCGGGCGAGTAGTCAGCTTCCGTCAGGTGTACTGTCAGGATGGCACTAAGCTGATCGTCGTTTTTGTCGAAGGAGATATTCAAAACGGGGTCGTCGGTTAAAGTAAACGAATCGGAAGGCGGGCGAAAAAGAAACCCCCAACGGGTGGGTTGAGGGCTCAGGTACTCTGTTAAAAATTACTATGTGCGGATGGAGGGACTCGAACCCACACGCCTTGCGGCACCAGATCCTAAGTCTGGCACGTCTACCAATTTCGCCACATCCGCGGTTCCTCGGCCTCTTGCCTTGGGGGCGCAAAGCTACGCAAGCATCCCGAATATTCAAATCGGGAGCCAAAATCGGAATAGAAAGTAGGAGGAAAGGGTGTGCTGAAAGGGCTAAAATATGGAAAATCAATGCTTTATATTACAGCCAGAACGTCGTTCCGAGCAGCGCAAGCAATGACGGATGCTTGTAGCTGAACCCAACCCGTAAGGATTTTCAGCTCTGCCGTGTTATAAATCCAGCATTGGCGAAAAACCCGCCGGCCCCTTCGTACTTTCGTAAGCGTAGTAAACTCCGAAGCTTCCGGCTTCACCCCGCATACATGGCCACTCTGATTGACCCCGAAGTAGAACGCAACGAGATTCTACGGCACTACCGGCGCCTGCTCCGTACTGCCAAACCCTACCTTTCCGGCAACGACGCCAAGCTCATCAAAAAGGCCTTCAACACCTCATTGGAAGCTCATAAGGAGATGCGCCGCAAATCCGGGGAGCCCTACATTCTGCACCCGCTGGCCGTGGCTCAGATTGCGGTGGAGGAAATCGGGCTGGGTACCACCAGCATTGTGGCCGCCCTGCTACACGACGTGGTGGAGGACACGCCCTGGGAAATTTCGGACGTGGAGCGCGAATTCGGGCCCCGCGTGGCCCAGATTGTGGACGGCCTGACCAAGATTTCCGGCGTCTTTGAATACGGTACCAGTGAGCAAGCCGAGAACTTCCGCAAGATGCTGCTCACCTTGTCGGAAGACGTGCGCGTCATTCTGATCAAGATTGCCGACCGCCTGCACAACATGCGCACGCTCGACTCGATGCCGCGCCATAAGCAACTCAAGATTGCTTCCGAAACCATTTACCTCTATGCTCCGCTGGCCCACCGCCTGGGCCTCTACGCCATCAAGAGCGAGCTGGAGGATCTGTATCTGAAGTACACCGACACCGAAGTTTACAACGACCTTACTAATAAGGTGCGGCAGAGCCGGGGGGCGCGCAACCGCTTTATCAAGGACTTCGTGACGCCGATTGATGAGGAACTGAAGGCTCAGGGCTTCGGCTTCGAAATCAAAGGCCGGCCCAAAAGCATCTATTCCATCCTGCGCAAAATGCGCAAGCAGAACGTGACCTTCGATGAAGTCTATGACCTGTTTGCCATCCGCGTCATTCTCGATGTGCCCCAGGAGCAGGAAAAAGCCGCCTGCTGGCAGGTGTACAGCATCGTCACCGATTTCTATCAGCCCAACCCCGACCGGCTGCGCGACTGGGTGAGCACGCCCAAAGCCAACGGCTACGAGAGCCTGCACACCACCGTCATGTCGCGCACGGGCCAGTGGGTTGAAGTCCAGATTCGTAGTCGCCGCATGGACGATATTGCCGAGAAAGGCTACGCGGCCCACTGGAAATATAAGGACACGGGCTCAGTACAGCCCGAATCGACGCTTGAAGCCTGGATTGCCAAAGTGCGCGAAATGCTCGAAACCAATAACTCCAGCGCCCTGGAGTTTATGGATGAGTTTCGCCAGAACCTGTTCGTGAAAGAGGTCTACGCCTTTACGCCCAAGGGCAAGCTGGTCATTCTGCCCGATAAAGCCACGGCCCTGGACTTCGCCTTCGAAATTCATACGCACATCGGGCTGCAGTGCCTCGGGGCAAAGGTCAACCAGAAGCTGGAGCCGCTCAGCTACCAGCTCCGCAACGGCGACCAGGTCGAAATTCTAACCTCGCAGAAGCAGCGGCCCACCGAGGAATGGCTGCAATACGTCATTACCTCCAAGGCCCGCAGTAAGATAAAGGATTGGCTGCGCGACGATAAGCGCAACAAGGCTGAAGATGGCCGCTTCATCGTGGAAAAGCGGCTGGAGCTGCTCGGCATCGAAAACAACCAGGACAACCTGAACCGACTGTTGGCACATTTTAATATGTACAACCCCCAGGATCTGTTCTACCGCATTGCCATAGGCCAGCTCGACGGGCGCGAAATCAAGGAAAATCTATTCGATCCGGCCAGTGACGCGCCACGTAGTCCGTCCATTCTCGCGCCCAAGGCCTTCGATCAGGAAGTGCAGAAAATCCGGGGCGTGCGGGCCGATATGCTCGTTATTGGGGAGCAAACCCAGAAGTTCGACTACACCATCGCGCCCTGCTGCAACCCGATTCCCGGCGACGACGTGTTCGGCTTTGAAACCGACCAGGGCATCGTCATTCACCGCACGTCCTGCCCCAAAGCCGTAGAAATGATGTCCAACTACGGCAACCGCATCGTGCGCGCCAAGTGGACCGATCAGCTAGAACTAGCCTTTCTGGCCGGTATCCGCATCAAGGGCTCCGACCGGGTCGGGCTGGTAAACGACGTGACGCGCATCATTTCCAACAGCCTGAAGGTGAACATGCGCTCCATCACCATCGACTCCAACGACGGTTTCTTTGAGGGCCAGATTATGGTTTTCGTCAACGACACAGACCACCTCAACAAGATGATTCACCGGCTCTCGAAAGTAAATGGCGTGCTGCTGGTCGAGCGTTTTGCTTCTTAGGTCCTAGAAAGTTTAAAAAGTCTTAAGCAGTACAAAAGGAGGTGAGAGGCAAATTCATTGGCGAACCATGTACGGTACTGCTGGTTGTTCCTCTTGGAAATACATTGCTTTTGCTACTTTTACCACTCCTTATATATAAGGTCACATAATGTTGGACAAAGAGAAGTTTGAGGAAGTAAAGAAGATCTTTACCGCCTACCTTGAAAATAAGGGGTTGCGCAAAACTTCCGAGCGGTATGCCATTCTGGAAGAAATATACTCCCGTACCGGCCACTTCGACGTGGAAGAGCTGTATGCGGGCATGAAGGAGCAAGGTCTGCAGGTCAGCCGCGCTACCGTCTACAATACCCTCGACTTGCTCGTGGAGCACGGCTTGGTCAGTAAGCACCAGTTTGGCCGCAACCTCGCTCAGTACGAAAAATCCTACGGCTACCGTCAGCACGACCACGTCATCTGTACCGAGTGCCACAAAGTCGTCGAGTTCTGTGACCCGCGCATTCATGGCATCCAGACGATGGTCGGCGACCTTTTGAATTTCCATATCTTGCATCACTCTTTAAACCTATACGGCGTTTGTGGCGACTGCCGCGCTAAAGCAGCCGCCCGCGCAGCCAGCGAATGAAAACTGAATCTACCGTAAGCAACGGCATCCTACACGTGCGCCTTTCCGGCGACCTGATCGGCAGCCCCGACACCCAACAACTCCTACAGTCCGTCGACGACCACCTGGGAGAATCCGTAATGCTCTGCGCCGTCGATCTGTCGGGCATCCGCTACATCAACAGCACCGGTATCGGGGTTCTGGTGTCGCTGCTGACCAAGTTCCGCAGCCGTGGTGGCGAATTGGTGCTTATTAACCCTGCCGACCACCCCCGCAAAATGCTGGCCCTGACGAAGCTCAATGCCATTTTTACTATTGCTGAAAATGAATCGGCCGCGGCCGAAGTCCTCAAATCCGCTAGCTAATGCCCGTTGATGTACTTGTAGGCCTACAGTGGGGCGACGAAGGGAAAGGAAAGATTGTTGATGTACTAGCGCCTACCTACGATGTGGTAGCCCGCTTCCAGGGAGGTCCCAACGCCGGCCATACCCTCACTTTCGACGGAATAAAGCACGTGCTGCACCAGGTTCCGTCCGGAATTTTTCACCCGCATATTATCAATGTCGTCGGCAACGGCGTGGTTCTCGACCCGGTTGTATTCCGCGTTGAGCTCCAGAAACTCACCGACCGGGGCGTAGACTGGGCTAAGAATCTGCACATCTCTAAAAAGGCTCAGCTCATTCTGCCTTCCCACCGTGCCCTCGACCGTATTTTGGAAGAAGCTCGCGGTGGTGGTAAAATTGGCTCCACCTTAAAGGGTATCGGCCCCACCTACCAAGACAAAATCGGCCGCACTGGTTTGCGCGTCGGCGACATCCTTGCCACCGACTTCCAGCAGCGCTACAATGAAGCGGTGGCCCGCCACGCTACGCTGGCTAGTTTCCACGGTCAGACCCTTGAAATTGAGCAGGCCGAAGCCGACTTTTTCTCTGCTGTCGACTTCCTGCGTACCCTGCAGCTGGCCGACACCGAGTATCTGCTAAACGATTTGCTGCGGCAGGGCAAGAAGATTTTGGCCGAAGGTGCCCAAGGGTCCTTATTAGATGTTGATTTTGGAACGTACCCGTTCGTAACGTCCTCCAGCACTATCGTGGCCGGTGCCTGCACTGGCCTCGGCATCGCGCCCCGCCACATCGATAAAGTATATGGTATCAGCAAAGCCTACTGCACTCGCGTAGGCAGCGGCCCCTTCCCAACGGAACTGCACGACGAGGTAGGCGAGCAAATTCGGGCCGCCGGCCGCGAGTTCGGGGCTACTACCGGTCGTCCCCGCCGTTGCGGCTGGATTGATCTTCCGGCGTTACGCTACAGCATTATGCTAAATGGGGTCACCGAAATTCACCTTATGAAAGCCGATGTGCTAGACGAGTTTGACGAAATTCAAATCTGCACCCATTATCGGAACCCAGAAGGGGAGGAGACCAACCAACTTCCTGACCTCAGTGACTTGCAGACTATGAAGCCAGTGTACACTAGTCTACCAGGTTGGAAAGTAAATCTCCAGCAAATAGATTCTGCTGGAAGTCTACCCAAAGAATTGAAGGACTACGTCAGCTTTCTAGAGGAGCAATTAGAGGTTCCCATCAGCATCGTTAGCGTCGGCCCTGACCGCGTCAGTACCCTACATATGGGATAAATGAACTTATTGGCACATTAAGAAGAGCGAGGTAGAAAGAAAGGATTTTCTCTGCCTCGCTCTTCTTATTGGAAGCCCTTTTCAAAGCCTAATGGCAAAGCTCCTAAAAATATTCTACCTCTCATGAACCAAAAGTTATTGACAACGGGTTACACCTCAGCGTACTAGCCAACGGTCGGTGGTGGCCAAGCGGGCCTTCAACGAAAAAGAAGGGGAGCGGGTTTGGAAATGAGCGGGCCAAGCCCCACTTTTGCACTCCCAAATCGAACGGATTCGGGGCACAGTCGGCAGCAGCAGCTGAGAAAAAAGTTGAACGTAGGGTTGGAAAAGTCAGGCCGCGGATCTTACCTTTGCAGCCCGCTTCAACCGGAGGCGGCCAAGACTTCTCTTCGAAAAACTTTTTTTCGGAGCCCGTTTGG
>NZ_JAJADR010000020.1 GCF_020447265.1 Hymenobacter lucidus
CGGCCCCGGCCGCCATAGCATCCCCCCCGGGCAGGGCTTCGCCCTGGAAGCCCACCAGCAACTCCTCCCGCTCCTCCGCACTCAGGTACTCTACCGCACCGATCGGCAGTTGCGGGTCGGCGACGATGGCCGTCAGCAGCTGCTCCAAGTGCTGGCCCAAGCGGAGGATGGTTTCCGGTCCGTACACATCAGGGTTGTAGAGAATGCCCGTCAGCAATTCGTCACCCTGCTCCGCGAAATTGAATACAATATCGAAACGGCTAGTTTGCAGCTGGTCATCGGCGTAGGTACTTACTTTCAGGTCGCCGAGCTGAGTGGCGGCTCCGGTTCCTTGGCCCTGACTATGGCCCAGCGTTACCTGCACGTCGAAGAGCGGGTTGCGGCTCATGTCGCGCTGTAACTGCAGGGCTTCTACCAGCTCGCCAAAAGGATAAATCTGGTGCTCATAAGCGCCCAGCGTTACCTGCTTTACGTGGTCGAGCAAGGCTACGAAGCTGTCTTCGCCCTTGAAGCGGCTGCGAAAGGCCAGGGTATTGACGTAAAACCCAATCTGGTCTTCCAGATCAGCGTGAGCCCGGCCGGCAATGGGACTGCCAATAACGATATCATTCTGGCCGGTGTAGCGGTAGAGCAGCGCATTGACGGCGGCCATCAACCCCATAAATAAGGTAGCGCCCTGCTGCTGGCAAAGCGCCTTCAGATCTTTGGTAATGCCCGCACCAAGCCGCCCGCTGATGTCGGCGCCGCTGTAGGTTTTCACCGCCGGCCGGGGCTTATCGGAAGGCAGCGCCAGAATGGGCAATTCGCCCTCGAACTGCTTTAGCCAGTAGTCTTTGTGGGCCTGCAACGACTCGCCCTGCAGCTGTTGCTGCTGCCAGGCCGTGTAATCTTTGTATTGAATGCGCAACGGGGCCACGGGCGGGGTTTGGCCCGTGGTGTAAGCATTGTAAAAGAGCAGCAGCTCCTTCATCAGGATGTCCATCGACCACCCATCACTAATGATGTGGTGTAGCACGTAGCTGAACACCCATTTATGATCCTCAATCTGAATCAGGCGGGCGTGCAGCAAGGGGCCATTAACGAGGTCAAAAGGCGTTAGGGCGTGCTGGCTAACCAGAGCTTTTACCTGCTGCTCTTGGTCGGCGGCGTTGCGCAGGTCGTTGCAGGGCACTGCTACCGGCAGGCTGGCGCTGGGCAGAACTACCTGGCGCACCTCGCCTTCGGCATTTTCCCGAAAAACGGTCCGCAGGTTTTCGTGGCGGTCCACAATGGCCTGCAGGGCGGCGGAGAAGGCCTCGTAGTCGAGGTTGCCCTCGAATACGTGCACGCCGGGAATGTTGTAGCCGATATTGGCCTGCTCGAACTGACTGACAATCCAGAGCATTTTCTGCGACGACGACAAGGCGTAGTCTTCGGCCACGGGAATGACCGGAATTGTGGCCTGAAACGACTCGGTAAAAGCAGCTTGGTCGCGCCCCGACAGGAAGTGCAGCAGCTCTTCTTTGCGGGCCCGTATTTCACTGATTAATTCAGGGTTTGGGGTAGCATTCTTGGCAAATATTTTAAGCTTGCCGTCTACTACCTCCAATAAAATATCGTTGTCTTTTATCCTGCTCAATAATTGTTTCATAGTTCTATCTCAATTAGGGCTTCTTTATTCTGCTTGTGGGTATTCTGGCTGAGAATGAAATCGATATGGCTGGCCAGGTTTTCGATAGTAGGCTCGGTAAATACATCCTGAATGCTGATGCGCACCTGAAACGCGGTGTTGATGCGGGAAAGCAGCTGCATGATTTTCAGGCTGTGCCCGCCCAGCTCGAAGAAGTCGTCGCGCACTCCGATTTTTTCCTTACCGAGTAGCTCTTCCCAGATGAGCACCAGCTTGGTTTCTAGCTCGGTGCGGGGCGCCATGTATTCGGCGCCGCCGGCCAGACTGCTGCTTTCGGGCGCGGGCAGCAGCTTCCGGTCTATTTTGCCGCTGGGCGTGAGGGGCCACTGGGCTACCCGCACAAAATGGTTGGGCAACATGTAGGCCGGCAGGCTTTTGCTCAACCCCGCCCGGATATCGGCTACGACCAGTTCGGTGGCTGACAACAGGTAGGCCACCAGTTCCTTTTCGCCCGCTTTATTGGCCTTGGCCAGTACCACGGCCGCGTCGATAGTATCCAGTTGCTGCAAGGCCGTTTCGATTTCGCCCAATTCGATGCGCAGGCCGCGGACTTTCACCTGGGTATCGTTGCGGCCCAGATACTCGATGTTACCATCGGGCAGCCAGCGGCCCAGGTCGCCGGTGCGGTACATCCGCTCCCCGGCCCGGAACGGGTTGGCCACGAACTTTTCGGCCGTCAGCTCCGGGCGGTTGAGGTAGCCCCGGGCGAGTCCGTCGCCCCCGATGCAGATTTCCCCGGCCACGCCCAAGGGCAGCAGCTCATTTTTCGGGCCGACGATATACATCTGCGTGTTCCAGATGGGCCGCCCGATGGGAATAAGGCTGTCGTACCGGGAAGTGGTATAGTACGTCACGTCCACGGAGGCTTCGGTGGGGCCGTAGAGGTTGTGGAGGGGTGTATCGAGCACGTCGTACCATTTCCGGACAGTTTTCAGGGGCAAAGCCTCCCCGCTGGTAAACACCTTCTGCAGACTGGCCAGCCGGGTGGCTACGCGGCTGTCGTCGAATAGCTCGGCCATGAAAATCGACAGCAAGCTGGGCACGAAGTGCAAGCAGGTGACGCCGTGACGCTCGATAAGGGCCGCAATCCGCTCGGGTGAGGCGACATCCTCTTTCTGGCAAAGTACCATGGGCGCCCCCCAGCACAGCGGCAAAAACAACTCCCACACCGATACGTCGAAGGAGTACGTGGTTTTCTGCAGAATTACATCCTGGGAGCTGAACCCGTAGTGGTGCCACATCCAGTCAATCCGGTTGACGACGCCCTGGTGCTGCAGCATACAGCCCTTGGGGTTTCCAGTGGAGCCGGAGGTGTAGATGACATAGGCCAAGTCCGTGGCCTGATTCACCGGCACCGGGTT
>NZ_JAJADR010000021.1 GCF_020447265.1 Hymenobacter lucidus
ACGTGTTGCCAGTAGGGTAGTTGCTGGGCCAGGGCCGAGCTCTGGGCATAGGCCTGCTGCTGCTGCTGCCAGTACTGAAACGCATCCGTCTTGGCCGGCAAGCTCAGCGCCACGCCCTGCCGGTACTGCCCGTAGAGCGTGCTCAAGTCCTCCAGCACCACGCGCCACGACACCCCGTCGATGACCAAATGATGACAGACCAGCAACAACCGGTCCTGCTGCCCGGCCGGGTCCCGGAACAGGGCCGCCTGCAGCAGCGGGCCCGTGCCCAAATCCAGGCTGGCCTGGATCCGGTCACATTCCGCCGCGAAGCTGGCCGCCTCATAGGGCAGCACCTGCCAGCCGTAGCCCTGCTCCTTGCCCCGCGTCTGCTGCTGCCATTGCCCGGTTTCCGCCTCTTGCGCGAAGACCGTGCGCAGCGCATCGTGGTGCAGCACCAGCTGGTCCAGGCTGGCTCTGAGCCCCTTCTCCACCACCGGCCCGCGGCTGCGCAGCAGCACCGACTGGTTGAAGTGGTGCGGCGCGGCCAAGTGCAGCCCGAAGAACCAGTGCTGGATCGGGCCCAGCGGCACGGGCCCGGTAATCAGGCCCTGCTCGCTCTGCCGGCTCACCGGCTGCACCCGCGCGGCCAGGGCAGCAATGCGCGGGTAGAGCAAAATATCCTGGATGGCCACCGCGTAGCCGCCCTGGCGCAGGCGCGAGACGATCTGGATGGACTTGATCGAGTCCCCGCCCAGGGCAAAGAAGTCTTCCTCGATGCCGATGGGCGTGCGGCCCAGCACCTGCTCGTAGATGCCCACGAGCAGGGCCTCAACCGCCGTGCGGGCCGCCTGGTAGGCCACGCCCGTGCCCAGGCGCTGGGCCTGCGGGTCGGGCAGCTGGCCCGCGTCCACCTTGCCGTGCACCGTGCGCGGCAGCTGGGCCAGGGCCACAAACTGGGCCGGCACGGCGTGGGCCGGCAGCCGCTGGCTCAGATACGCCTGCAGCTCGCCGGCCGTGAGCTCGACGCCAGCGGGGCTGACCACGTAGGCCACCAGTTCCAGGCTGCTGGCCTCCCCGGCCCCGGGCCGGGCCACGACCACCGTCTCGACCAGCTGCGGGTGGGTGAGCAGGGCCCGCTCCACTTCGCCCAGCTCGAGGCGGTAGCCGCGGATCTTGACCTGGTGGTCGCCCCGGCCCAGGAACTCGAGCGTGCCCTGGGCCTGCCAGCGGGCCACGTCGCCGGTGCGGTAGAGGCGCTGGCCGGGGGCAAAGGGATGGGCCACGAATTTGTCGGCTGTGAGTTCGGGCTGGTGCAAGTAGCCCTGGGCCAGGCCTGGGCCGGCTACGCACAGCTCGCCGGCCACGCCCACGGGCACCAGGCGCCGGGCCGCGTCGAGCACGAGCACCTGGGTGCCGGCGATGGGCCGGCCGATGGTGGCGCGCACGGGCTCGTCCCGCCCGTAGGCGTGCACCGTGCTCCAGACCGTGGCCTCGGTCGGGCCGTACTCGTTGAAGAGGGTGCACTGCTGCAGGGCCGGGGCCTGCTGGTGGCGCTCGACCAGGCTCAGCGGGCAGGCCTCGCCGGCCACGATGACCTGGCGCAGGGCATTGGGCACCTGGGCAAACTCGGCCAGCAGCAGCTGGTAATACGAGGGCACGGTGAGCAGGTGCGTGACGCCCTGCTGGCGGGCCCACTGGGCCAGGGAGGGCACGTCGCCCAGGGCCGCCGCCGGGGGCAGCAGCAGCGTGCCGCCGGCGCCGAGCGTGCCGAAGAGACCGGCCACCGAGCTGTCGAAGGCCAGCGAGGAGAGCAGCAGAAAAGCCTCCACCCCGCTGTAGGTAGCCAGCCGCGCCCGGGTGGCGTGCAGCAAATTGCCGTGGGTGACCAGCACGCCCTTGGGCTGGCCGGTCGAGCCGGAGGTGTAAATCACGTAGGCCGGGCTCTGCGCCCCCAGCGCCGGGGCAAGCACGGGCGCGGTGGGGGGCGTGTCGAGCTCGTCGAGCTGCACGTCCAGGGCGAAGACGGCTCCGGCGTAGTCGCCCAGCTCGAAGAGGTAGTCGGTCTGGGTCAGCAGCACGGCCGGGGCCGCGTCGGAGAGCAGAAACTGGCGGCGGGCGGCCGGGTAGTCCGGGTCGAGCGGCACGTAGGCCCCGCCGGCCTTGAGGATGGCCCACACGCCGATCAGGGCCTGTGGGCCGCGCTCGGCCAGCAGGCCCACGAGCTGGCCCGGGCGCAGGCCGTAGTCGCGCTGCAGGGCGTGGGCCAGCTGGTTGGCCCGGGCCTCCAGCGCGGCGTAGCTGAGCGTGCCGCTGGCCGTCACCACCGCCGCCCGCGTCGGCTGGGTCGCCACCTGCGCGGCCAGCAAGTCCAGCACCGTCCCGGCCTCGGCCCCGGCCGCCATAGCATCCCCCCCGGGCAGGGCTTCGCCCTGGAAGCCCACCAGCAACTCCTCCCGCTCCTCC
>NZ_JAJADR010000022.1 GCF_020447265.1 Hymenobacter lucidus
CGGCCCCGGCCGCCATAGCATCCCCCCCGGGCAGGGCTTCGCCCTGGAAGCCCACCAGCAACTCCTCCCGCTCCTCCACACTCAGGTACTCTACCGCACCGATGGATACGAATGGATTTTCTATTACCTGCGCAATGAGACGGGTGAAGTGGTCCTGCAGGCGCGTTAGCAGCTCATCGGTATAGACGTGCCCGTTGTAGTTGAACACGATATGGAAGACTTCCCCCGGCATTAGCATCAGGGTGAAATCGTAGTTGGTTTGGTCGTGGCTGCTGGAGGCTAGCAGGGAAAGCTGCTCGCCGCCGCCCTGGGCATCCATGCCCTGCTGCACCATTTCCTGCAGCGGAAAATTCTCGAACACCAGCACATGATCAAACAGGCCCCGGCCCAGCTCGCTGTTGGTCTGGATGGTCGAGAGCTGGGTGTAGTGGTGAGCAATTGCTTCAATGGACTCCTGCTGCACCTGCTTCAGCAGCTCCCGCACGCTCATGTCGTGTGGGGCGCGGATACGCACGGGAATGGTGTTGATGAACAAGCCGATCATCTCCTCAATGCCCTCTATCTCGGCCGGCCGGCCCGATACCACGCCGCCGAATACAACGTCGGTGGTATTGTTGTATTTGCTCAGCAGCATACCCCATACCGCCTGAATGAAGCTATTCTCGGTAATGGCTAGCTCTTCGCACAGACTTTTCAGGCCTTGCCGAACGGACGGCTCCAGGGCAAACGCCTTTTGTTTTACGTCGTAGCCAGCCTCCGGCGTGGTCGTGGCTTTGGGCAGGGAACTAATGGTGTCATAGCCCTGCAAATACTGGTTCCAATACTGCAGCGAAGCCTCTTTGTCGCGGGCTAGCAGCCACTTGATGTAGTTGGAATACGGATGAACCTTCGTGAGCTGCGGCAGCCGCACCTGCACGATGCTGTGGTATATCTCAAAATAGTCCCGGATCAGCAAACCGCTGCACCAGCCATCCATCAGGATGTGGTGGTGGCTCCAGATAAACTCGTGCGTGTGCTGGCCCAGGGCCAGCACCGTTAGGCGCATCTGCGAGCCTTTATGCAGGTTGAAGCCCTTCTGCCGGTCAGCTTCCTTAAAGGCTGCCAGTGAGAAATCCTCTTTATTGGATACATCCAAATAAGTGAAGGCTACCGGCGCTTCCTTTTGCACCACCTGTAGCACTTCTTCGCCGAAATTGGGGGTAAAGCAAGTGCGCAATACGGCGTGGCGCGCCATCAGGGCCTGGTAGCTTTTCTGGAGCGCATCCACGTTCAGCTCCCCTTCCAGACGGTAAGTAATCTGCTCGAAATAGGCTTCGGGTGAGCTCAGCCAATGATAGTATAATCCCTGTTGTAGTGGGCTTAATGAATAAACATCTTCAATTTTCATAACATTTCGTTTAGCTGTTGTAATTGTTCTATGCTGAGTCCCTTAAAGGTGAGGTCGACGGGGGTGAGTTGAGCGGTGTGTTCTTGGGCCAACTCGTCGAGCAATGCTTCCAGCTCCTGGGCGTAGGCCGTCATCAGCTGCTGCATGGTGGCCGCCGAGAAGCGGCCCGCGTCGTAGCTCACCATCAGGCTCAGCTGTCCGCCCACGACCAGGCCCGAAACGTCCAGCAGGCTGGTGCGCCCGTGCTGCGGGCTCACCTCGCGGCCCGAACTCTCTTCACTAAAAGTGAACGGAGCTGCGGCGCCTGCCGCTTCTCCCCCGCCCGGCACCGCGCCAAAGTCGCCCAGGTAGTTAAAGGTCAGTTCGGCGGGAGGACCAGCCACCTCTTTTCGGCCGGCTAAGTAGGTGAGCACGCCGTAGCCCAGGCCCTTGTTGGGCACCCGGTGCAGCGTCTCCTTCACTTCCACCAACTGCCGCTGGCGCTGTTGGGGCCCGTGGCGCAGGTCGAGCACGACGGGGTAGGTAGTGGTAAACCAGCCCACCGTGCGGCTCACGTCCAGGGCCGCGTCGCCCAGGGC
>NZ_JAJADR010000023.1 GCF_020447265.1 Hymenobacter lucidus
CAAGGTAGCCGTACCGGAAGGTGCGGCTGGATCACCTCCTTTCTGGAGCGGTCCGACTCGTGAGTGAGTGCCTCGTTCACAAAGAAGCAACTGTTGGTCATTTCCACTATTCAACGTTTTTATCGGAGCTATTCGGGTGACCGAGTAGGAACCGGGCTTGTAGCTCAGGTGGTTAGAGCGCTACACTGATAATGTAGAGGTCCCTGGTTCGAGTCCAGGCAGGCCCACTGTCAACAGTTGGGGATGCCAATTGGACACGAAAATGGGGGATTAGCTCAGCTGGCTAGAGCACCTGCCTTGCACGCAGGGGGTCAACGGTTCGAATCCGTTATTCTCCACCAACAGAAACCGGCCAACTGGGTCGTTTCGGTGAGAATACACATACTATAGAAGTACGATTGGCGACAACCGGCTTCTACTTTGCTCTCAACAGGAGAGCATAAGTTCTTTGACGTAGGAATAACGAGTAAGAAAGAAAACAAAGCATTTATGCTCTGCTTGCAGAGTGTAACCGA
>NZ_JAJADR010000002.1 GCF_020447265.1 Hymenobacter lucidus
TGCACCTGGGCCTCGAACAGACCCACCAGCGTCTGGGTCGTATCGTAGGCGGCGGCCGTGGCGTTGAAGGCCTCCAGCTGCTGCACCTGCTCCAACGCACTCAGATAGGCTACCTCGCCAATAGGCTGGTCGGGTGACTGTAGCACGGCATCGAGGAGCTGCACCAGGTGGTCTCCTAGTTGGGTCACCAGCGGAGCTTCCAGAATATCCGGGTTGTATTCGATACCTACCTCCAGGGCTTCCCCAACCTCGGTGAAGTTGAAGATCAGGTCGAACTTGCTGAACTGGTGCTCACCGCCGGCATAGGCACTGATTTTCACGTCGTCGGGTCGGGCCGCGGCGGTATGCAGCTCGGTGTTCTGCAGAATCAGCATCACGTCGAACAAGGCACTTCGGCTCATGTTACGGGGCAGCTGCAGGGCTTCAATCAGCTCGTCAAACGGGTAAGCCTGGTGCTCGTAGGCGTCCAGTGTAATCTGCCGGGTTTGCGCCAGAAGGTTCCGGAAGGAATCATTGCCGCTGAAGCGGCTGCGCAGGGCCAGCGTGTTGAGGTAAAAACCAATCTGGTTTTCCAGGTCGGCGTGCTCGCGGCCAGCAATAGGCGTACCGATGATGATGTCTTCCTGGCTGGTGTAGCGGTACAGCAAGGCATTCACGGCGGCCAACAGGCCCATAAACAGGGTGCTTCCCTCCTGCTGCGCCAGCGCCCGTATTTTTTGGGTAGTCGCGGCGCTGATCGGCTTGGTGAGCATAGCGCCGTTGTAGGTTTTCACGGCGGGCCGGGGCTTGCTGGCGGGCAGCTCCAGAGTAGGCAGCTCGCCTTGCATCTGCCCGAGCCAGTAGGCTTTGTGCGGCTCAAAAGCGCCCTGACTCAGCAGTTCGCGCTGCCACACTGCGTAGTCTTTGTACTGAATAGGCAACGGCGCCAGCTGCACCGACTCGCCCCGCAGATTGGCCTGAAACACCTGCTTGAGCTCAGTGGTCAGAATTTCCATCGACCAGCCGTCGCTAATAATGTGGTGCATCACGAAAACCAGCACCCACTGCGCATCGGCAATCTGATACACGGCGGCCCGAATCAACGGGCCTGTTACGAGGTCGAAAGGGCGGGTGGCCACTTCCTGCACCAGGCTTTTCAGGTACTCGCCGGACTCATTTTCCTGGCGCAAATCCTGGTACGTTACCTGGAATCCGGCTTCGGCGGCGGGCAGAACATACTGCCGGATTTCGGCCTGCTCATTCTCGCGAAATACAGTTCGCAGAATCTCGTGGCGCTCCAGCAGCGTGCGGAAAGACTGTTCCAGCGCCGGCAGGTCGAATTCTTCGAACAGGTACACGCCCGGCATGTTGTGCGCCGCATTGCCCTGCTCAAACTGGCTGAGCACCCACACGCGCTGCTGCGAGGAAGAAAGCGGGTAGCTGGGCTGCACAGGGGCGGGCAATAAACTTTTGTAGGCACTTTGCACCGTGTCACTGATCATGCGGGCCTGATCTTCCAGTACCGGAAAAGTGAAGAGCTTTTTGAGTTCCACCTTCACCTCAAAGGCTTTGCGGATCTGACTGATCAGGCGCATGGCCTTGAGGCTGTGCCCGCCCAGGTCGAAGAAGTTATCCTTCACACCTATTCTTTCGCGGCCCAGCAATTGTTGCCACAGTTCGATAAGGGTAGCCTCCGTCTCGTTGCGCGGCCCTACGTATTCCTGGGCTCCGGGCGTCCAGCCGCTGTCGGAGGTCGAGAGCTTCTTTTTATCGACTTTGCCATTCGCCGTCAGCGGCAGCTTGCCCAGCACATGATATCGGGCCGGAATCATGTAAGAAGGCAGCTTGCCCAGCAGGTAGCTGTGAATGGCGGCCACAAACTCCCCGGCACTGCTGCCGGCTTCCTGGCTGGCAGAATTGGCCACCAAGAAAGCGTGAATCTGCTTCTCGTCCCCCGATTCGCTGATTTTCAGCACTGCATCGGCTACGTGCGCATGCTCGTGCAGCACAAATTCAATTTCGCTAAGCTCAACGCGCTGGCCTCTTATTTTCAATTGGTTATCCTGTCGGCCCATCAGCTCAATACTGCCATCGGGCAGACGGCGGGCCCGGTCGCCGGTGCGGTAGATGCGCTGCCCGGGTTTCAACGGGTGCGCCACAAACTTATCGGCCGTCAGAGCAGGCTGGTTGAGGTAGCCACGGGCCAGCCCGATACCGCCCGTGCAGATTTCACCCGTCAGAAAATCGGGGCACAGCATGCCATACTCGTCCACAATCAGCAGATCGTAGTTGGGCACAAATTCATCGAAGCGGGTAGCCGTACCGGCCTGGCACACCGCGCCGACCGTATCGATGGCTGTTTCGGTTTGCCCATACACGTTGAACAACGTGTAGCCCTTGGCCACAATGGCGTCCTTCAGCGGCTCGGTCAGCCGGTCGCCGCCGCAGAGCAGGTACTCCAGGAAATCAAGCTTGGGAGTGTCCAGAAAATACTCGGCGAGGACGTCCGGTATTACCTGAATAAAATTGATCTGGTATTTGCGCAGGTAGGCCAGGAAAGTGTCTTTATCCTGGCTTTCTTCCTTGAGCGGGATATACAGCGTGAGGCCATTTATGAGGGCCGAGTAAATTTCCTGGAAAGCAATGTCGATTACGCTCTTTGTGAGCTGCACAATGCGGGTATCGGCGGTAATAGTATACCGCTCATTGTACCAGAACAGCAGGTTCATGATGGCCGCGTGCTCAATCATAATACCCTTGGGCTTGCCGGTAGTACCAGACGAGTAGATGACGTAGGCCAGGTCTGAGGGCCGCGGCCGGGCAAGCTCAAGCTGGCTCGTGGGCAACTCGGCCGTGGCCGGGTTTACCAGCCGGCAGCCGGGCAGGTCAATAGCCGAATCATTTCCATCGGTCAAGATGAGGGTCAGATTTGCATCGGCCACAATATCCCGCACGCGCTCCGCCGGATACTCCTTGTCGATGGGCACATAGGCAGCCCCGGCCCGCAGAATACCTGTAATGGTAGCTACCAGCAGCGCCGAGCGGTCCATCAGCACGCCCACCAAGGCCCCGGTGCCACCGGTTTCAGCGGTTACCAGCGCCGCTATTTTTTCGGATTGCGCCGCCAGCTCCGCATACGTCAGCACGGTTTCGCCATACACCAGCGCGGCTTTTTGCGGCTCATGCGCTACCGCCTGCCCAAACAGGTCTATTACCGTTACATCCTGCGGGTAGCTGCGCGTATTATTCTCAAACCGCGCACTCCACGTTGTTACTTTATGCGGCGGAATACTATCACAGGCCGCCAGGGTTTTGTTCTTATTCTGCGCAATACCCGCTACCACCTGAAGCAAGCTTTCTGCCATATCCTGGAGCATGGCCGTCGGATAGGCAGTAGCCCGGCAGCTTATTCTCACGAAGGTTTCCGCTTCCTCTACTACCTCAAAAAGCAGCTCTTGCTCCGCCAACCAAGGGCCTGGCTCGTGTAGTCGCGAATAGGTAAAGCCAACGCCTTGCAATGGAGCTAAGCTGCCATTGCGGCGCGCGTACTCCCGTTGTAGAGCCGCTTCGTCATACTGCCGGTTTTTGTGGGCCGCATTCAGCGCTTCGTGCACTTGGCCGAGCAGCTCGTGGGTTAGAGTTTCTCCGTTCAGGTGCAGCCGGCAATAGAGCGTGCCGCTCTGCGCAACGTCAGTGCCGGGCAAGGCCAGCGGCGGCAATGCCACCAGCAGCTCATCCTGATAGGAGTATTTCCAGAGTACCGTGGCCAGCCCGCTCAGAAAAAGCTTGAGCACGTTCAGATCTTTGTCGCCGGCTATTTTCCGGATGGCCGCCATATCGGCGGGCCCCACGGGCAGGCTCACCGTGCGTAGCTCGGCAGCAGCCGGCTCGGCCACGCTTGGCAGACGGAGCGCTTTGGCATCCTGGAGATAGTCTACCCAATAATTCACGGCACCGAATTCAATCCTGGACATACTGGCTTAGTTTATTACAATCACTCGGGAACCGTGGTGCTGGCGCAGCACGCGTGATTTGCGGAGGTCGGACGTGATATTCACCCGTTTCAGCCACCGGTCGGTGCCATCGAAGCGCGGCGGAAAGGCTTTGCGGCCGTGCACTACCCGGTAATTATCCAAAAAGACCACGTCGCCCTGCTGCAGCACCAGTTCATAGAGGGATTTTTTGAACTCCAGCGTGATTTGGCGCAACGCTTCCCCGGCCTGCTCATCGCCCGGCACGGCCTGCATAAACGAAGGGTCTATCTTGACGTACGGTGCGGTGGCATCCCCGAATAGCACCGATTGCGGCAGCGTGCTTTTCAGATGCTCGTTCTCGAAATTCTTATCCATCTGAAACAGGTAACGCGGCTCAAACAGGAGCTTCTTCGTTTCCTCATCCAGGTTGATATCCTGTATCGAGCCGATGACGGTGGGAATCTGTTCGATATTGCGCAGGCACATTAAGGCCAGATAATCGGCCCGGAACGGGTGAAAGGCCTCTTCCGTGTGCCAGTCGAGGTCAATCATGCTGCCCGTGCTGAGCTGTTCCTTCTCGTGCGATTTAAGCGGGAGAATATTGTTGATCAGGGCCCCGTCGCGCTGGCAGCTCCAGCCGAAGGCATCCCCGATCTGCGAAATCAGCAGCATCAGCATGAAACCTTCGCGCCGAGCCGAGCCCTCGTCGATTTCCTTGCTGGTCGCGGCTGGCGTTTCCCCGATGCCGGAATCGTCGATATGAAAACCGCGGAGCACCAAGGTTCCATTATGATTTTCCCGATATTTGAATTCACTCAGACTATGCAGAATGCGCTGGGGCAACTGGGCGGCGTAGGCACGCACCCGTAGCAGGAAGGCTTCTTCACAGGGCAAGCTGTACTTCTCCATCAGCATGCGCAGCAGAGCATCTAGCTGCTCGTTCTCCTCCAGGCTCAATTCAAGTATATACATATATTTATATTTTTAAAAATGACTCCTATAGTGAAGCCAGGGACATGGCCCGGAATAAAATACTCCACGGTGCCTTTTCCAGGCTTAGTGCAAAAAGCACCGTGGTTTTGTTACAGAATAGCGCAGCCGGGCGGCAGCAAGCCGACCAACGGTAGCAAAATGGTTGTGACGACCAATAAGAAACAGGGAGTGCCGACCGAACCTACAGGTCCAGGTCGTTAATCAATTCTTCCTCGGAAGGGGCAGAATAGACGAGCGTGCTGGGGGGTGGCGACAGTAAATTAGCTTGCGTGTAGGCTAAGTGCCCAAGTTGTGTAATAGTCATAGCAGGATTAGTAACGATAGCTGCCAGCAGATATTCCAGATGGTCAGCTAAGCGAAGGATAGTGGTATGCTTAAATAATGCGGTATTATAGATAATTTTTGCCTTGATCGTATCATCGGCCTCTTCGAAGTCGAAAGATATATCAAATTCACTTGTCAGGCTCTGACTTTTTTCGTAGCCCGTAATTTTTAATCCAACTAAGTTGTCCGGCGCTTCCACCGGGCCATCGGCCGTATTCTGTAGTACGACCGTCACGTCCATCAATACGTTTCGACTCAGGTCCCGGCGCAGGTTTAGCTCCCCTACCAGTTCGTTGAAAGGATACGCCTGATGCTCATAGGCCCCCAATGTTACGACTTTTATGTTTTCCAACAGCTCCCGGAAGCTATTTTCTCCGCTGAATCTGGTTCGCAGGGGCAGCATATTTAGATAAAAGCCAATCTGGTTTTCCAGCTCGGGGTGCTGCCGGCCGGCAATGGGGCTGCCGATGATGCTATCTTCCTGACGATTGTAATGAAAGAGCAACGTATTGACAGCAGCCAGCAGGCCCATAAACAAGGTAGCACCCTGCTCGCGGCTCACGGCTTTAAATCCTTTGCTCAGCTCGGCGGGTAGCACCTTTTCTATTGTGGCACCTTCGTAAGACTTGTACTCGGGGCGGGGCTTATCGGTGGGGAGCTGTGCTACGGGCAACGGCCCTTCGAACTGCTCCAGCCAGTAGGCGCGGTGCGTTTGAACATCGGCTGCCTGCAACTGCTGCTGCTGCCAGGCGGCAAAATCCTTGTACTGAATGCGCAGCGTGGGCAGCTGGGCCGGTTGATTTTGGGCGTAGGCGCCGTAGAGCTGCAGCAGCTCCCGAATCAGGACCTCCATCGACCAGCCGTCGCTGATGATATGGTGCATCACGTACACGAAGACCCACATCTGCTCTTCTATCTGCACCAGGCTACCGCGCAGCAGCGGGCCAGCTTCCAGATCAAAGGGCTGCTGAAATTCAGCCTGCACCAGCTCCGTTATTTCCGTTTCGTCGGCCCCACGCAGGTCGGGGTAGGTCAGGCAGAAGCCGTGGGCATCAATCGGGTTGATAAACTGCCGGACGTCGCCATCCTCGTCTTCCCGGAATACCGTGCGCAGGATTTCGTGACGCTCCAACAAAGTCTGGAGCGAGCGTTCCAGGGCATCCTGATTGAGAGAACCTTCAAACACGTAGGCGGCCGGCATATTGTAGGTACCGCTGCCTTCTTCGAGCTGCGACGTAATCCAGAGGCGGTACTGCGACGAGGACAGCTGGTAGCTGGGCTGCGGCCCGGCTTGCGGAATAACGCTGAAAGCCGCCGTAGCCGCCCGGCGAATCAGCTGCGCCTGATCTTCCAGAATAGGATTGGCAAACAAGTCTTTTAGCTCCACCTTGGCTTCAAACACCTTATGCACCTGGCTGCTGAGGCGGGTGGCCTTGAGGCTGTGCCCGCCCAGGTCGAAGAAATTATCCTTCATCCCAATGCTTTCCTTGCCCAGTAGCTCTTGCCAAATCAGCTGTAGCTTCTCCTCGGTTTCGTTGCGGGGCGCCACGTACGTTACGCCGCTTTCCAGCCCCAGCCCTTCCGGATCGGGCAGCTTTTTGCGGTCTACCTTCCCGTTTACGGTTAGGGGCAGATGGTCGAGCGACACAAACTGGCTGGGCACCATGTAGGTCGGCAGGGTTTTGCCCAGGTGAGTGCGAATGTCGGAGGTGGTAATGGGCGCGCTGCTTACCAGGTACGCCACCAGCTCATTGTCGCCGCTGCGGTTGATTTTGGCCAGCACGGCGGCCGCCTGCACGGCCGGGTAGCGGCGGATGGCATTTTCGATTTCCCCGAGCTCAATGCGGTAGCCCCGGATTTTGACCTGGTCATCTTTGCGCCCCATAAACTCCACGGTGCCATTAGCCAGCCAGCGGCCCAGGTCGCCGGTGCGGTAGAGCCGCTCGCCTGCCCGGAACGGATCGGCCACAAACTTTTCGGCTGTCAGGGCCGGCTGGTTGAGGTAGCCACGGGCCACGCCAGCCCCGCCAATGCAGATTTCGCCGATAACGCCCACCGGCAACAGGTGCTGCTGCTCGTTGGTGATATAGATGGCCGCATTCTGGTTGGGCGTGCCAATGACCGTACCCCGGAACGAGTGCTCATCCTTCGAATACTGCATGATGGAGACGAAAACCGAAGTTTCGGTGGGGCCATACATCACGTTGATACGGGCGTTGGGAAACAACTCGCGCATGCCTTCCAGCACATGGGTGGGCACCGCGTCGCCGCCGATAAACAGGTCCGTCAGGGCCAGGTAGTCGCCGGCGGAGCTGGTCGTGCGGATGTGGTTTACGACCTGCGAAGCCAGGGCCGGCACTGAGTCGAAGGAATTGACACCCTTGAGCTGCTCAGCCAGCGCCGGAATATCTTTCACCGACGCATCGGGCAGCAGCAGCACGGTGCCGCCGGAGAGACACGGGAAAAACAGCTGAAACAGGGAAATATCGAAGGCGTAGGAGGCCACCGCGGGCAAACTGATGGTTTGCCCGTGCAGGAACCGCGCCCGGCAGCTGCCCAGGAACGAAACGATGTTGCGATGCTCAATCATGACGCCTTTGGGCTTACCTGTGGAGCCCGAAGTGTAGATAATGTAGGCCAGGCTAGTGGACTCGACAAGAGTTGGGGCCAGCGTGCCGGCGTAGCGCCGGATATGGCCCAGGTCAAACTGCTGCTTGTGCTTGACGAGGTTGCCCGAGGTCTGATTCCGGTCGATGCGCATGAGGGCATCGTAGCGGAAATCGGTTAGCTCGTTGGCAATCGTGTAAATCTTATCGGTGTAGCTGATGGCGGCAATGCCGATCTGGTCGGCAATCAGGTCATCGAGGTAAGCCCGGGAAACGAACAGCTCGGCCGACAGGTCGGTTTTGGTGCGGTAGCCCTCGGCGGCGTGCTCCCGGGCAAACTCGGTGAGGCTGCTGATGAGGTCCAGGCGCCGGTCTTCGTCCATGATGTCGCCCAGGAAAAGCAATCCGGTGGGGTTCATCTTGTCGATGACCTTGGTCAGCACCCGACGCAGGTAGTTGTGTCCGTCGAAGCTCTGAATTACGCTGTTGATGATGACCAGATCGAAGCCGCTGTCGTCGAGCTGATCTATTTCGTGGGCCGGCAGGCACGACAGGGTAATGTGGCGGTAGCCTTTCGCATCGACCTCCTGCTGGGTATTGGCCAAAATGGACGACGACAGATCGGTGCCGTGGTAGGCGCCCACGTGGGGCGCAATTTGGAACATAGTGAGGCCCGAGGCGCACCCAATTTCCAGCACTTTCATGCCGGCGTGCAGGTGGGGCTTGAGCTTGAGGAATGCATTTTCGCTGTATTCCTGCATTTCCTCCTCACTCAGGTAGGCGCCGGTGTAGGAGCTCATCCAGCCGCCGCCCGAAATAGCATCGGTGGCGGTGGTGCCCACATGGTCCCACAGGTCTTTGCGCATCAGGTCGTTGCGCAGCAGCCCCCGTTCGTTGTAGAGGTCGGCCGAGTCGATGCAGATCAACGATTTGAGTGGGGTTAGCCGCCACTGCAGCCGGTTGGCAAACTCAATCTGGTCTTTCTCGGTGAGCAGCACCTCAATGCCGGCATCTTCGAGCATAAATAGCAGCCGCTCTTCGGGGTAGTTGCTGTCGAGGGGCACGTAGGCACCGCCGGCTTTGAGAATACCCAGAATGGACACGAGCAAATCGGCGTTGCGGGACTGTAGCACACCTACGCGACTTTCCGGGGCCAGATGGAGACTCTCGGTGAGGAAATTGGCCAGTTGGTCGGACCGCTCGTTGAGCTGCCGATACGTGAAGGAGCCACTTTCATCGACGGCCGCCACCTGATCCGGATACAGCCGGCTTTGCTCGGCGAAAACGTCGTGGAGCGTAGCAGCGGAGCCTTGGAACGAGGCCGGTGCCGTAACGTAGCGCTGCAAAAGCTGCTGCTCCTCGTCGGCGCTTACCATTTTAATAGCCGACAGCAGCGTAGCGGGCTGGCTGAGGGCCTGCTGCAATACGGTCTTGAAATGCTCAACCAGCCGCTGGATAGTGGCCAGATCGTAAATGGCCGAGTAGTATTCCAGGTTGATGGCAATATCATCCTGCTGCTCGGTCACAAACCAGGTCATGTCGAACTTGGCCGTTTCGGGGCCCTTCCAGCGCGAGAGGATGTCGGCCTGCACGCTCTCGAACTCGTTGCCGGCCAGCAGGATGGATTTGTCGGCGGTGGAGGTGGCAAAGTTCTGCACCACCATCGATACGTCGAAAACCGGGTTGCGGGCCGGGTCGCGCTCCACCTTGAGCCAGTCGACCAGGTTTTCGAACTGGATATCCTGATTATCGTAGGCCACCAAACACTGGGAAGCCACTTCCCGGTAGAAATCAACAAACGTTTTGCTGCCCATCGGCTGGTTGCGGATGGCCAGGGTATTGACGAACATACCCACGATACGGTCCAGGTCGGGGTGGCGGCGGCCGGCAATACCGCAGCCCACCACGAGGTCTTCCTGGCCGGTATAGAGGTGTAGCACCACGTTCAGGGCCGCCAGCAAGCTCATTTGGAGCGTACCCTGGTGCTGCTGGCCAAAGCGCCGCACCTGCTGCGTCAGCTCGGGGCCCAGCAAAAACTGGTAGCTGGAGCCTTCGAAGCTGAAGTGCGCGGGCCGGGCCCGGTCCGACGGGAAGTTGAGCTTGGGCAGGCTACCGGCGAATTCGGAAAGCCAATACTCCTTCTGAGCCTCAAACTGGCCGCTTTCCAGCTGCTCGTTCTGCCATTCGGAAAAGTCACGGTATTGCAGCGGCAGCGGCGGCAGCTGCTGGCCCTGATAGAGCTGAAAGAAGTCACTGATCAAGACTTCCTGCGAAGTACCGTCGGAAATGATGTGGTGAATATCGACCACCCAGGCGTAGCCCAGGCCCTGTATGTTAATCAGCGAGGAGCGCAGCAGTGGCGCCTGCGTCAGGTCGAAAGCCCGCAGGTAGGCTTGCAGATAGGCCTCCAGCTCCTCGGGGGCGCACTCGTGCTCATCCAGCACAAAAGGCACCTGGGCATGCACCCGCTGGCTGGCTACGCCCTGCACCTTGATGAAGGAAGTACGTAGGCTGTCGTGCCGCTCGATGAGCTGCGTGAGGGCCGAGACCAGCTTTTTCTTGTCGACGGTGCGGCCCAGGTAGGTTACCAGCGGCATGTTGTAGCTGGTGCTTTCGGGGGCCAGCTCCTGCAGGAAATACACCCGCTTCTGGGCCGACGACAGCGCGTAGTACTCCTTGGCCGGGGCCGGCTGAATGCTGGTGTACGTAGCCTGGTCGGCGGCGCTAATGAGTAAGGCCTGCTGCTCCAGCACGGCGTGGGTGAAGATTTTCTTCAGGTCGAGCTTGACGGCGAAATGCTGACGCACCTGGTTGATGAGGCGCATGGCCTTGAGGCTGTGCCCGCCCAGGTCGAAGAAGTTGTCCTTTACGCCGATTTGCTCCTTGCCCAGTATTTCGGCCCAGATTTCGGCCAGCGCGGCTTCTACTGCGTTGCGCGGCGCCTGGTAGACTACCCCGGCGGCCAGCACTTCGCCCGGCAGCTGGAGCAACTGTTGGCGGTCTACTTTCCCGTTCGACGTCAGAGGTAGGGCCGGCAGCTGCACGTAGGCCTGGGGCAGCATGTAGGCCGGCAGCTGTTCGCTTAGGTAGGCTCGCAGCGGCTCCAGAGCAAGCTCCTGGTGACTGACCACATAGGCCCACAGGCTCTGCTCGCCTGCCACCGTTTTCACCAGCACTACCGCCGAATCTATCTGCGGGTGGCTTTGCAGCACGTTTTCTATTTCACCCAGCTCGATACGGTAGCCGCGCAGCTTTACTTGCTCGTCTTTACGGCCCAGAAATTCCATATTACCCGTAGGCAGCCAGCGGCCCAGGTCGCCGGTGCGGTAGAGCCGGGCGCCGGCTTCGTCGCTGAAGGCGTCGGCCACGAAGCGCTCCGCCGTAAGCGCGGCCTGGTTCAGGTAGCCACGCGCCACGCCGGCACCGCCCACGTACACTTCGCCCGGCACGCCGATACCAACGAGCTGCCGGCGACTATCGAGTACGTAGGCCGTGCTGTTGGCAATAGGCTTGCCGATGGGAATAGCCTGCTCCCAGGTTTCGTCGATGGGGTAGCAGAGCGAGAAGGTGGTATTTTCAGTGGGGCCGTAGCCGTTGATGATGCGCAGACCTGGGTAAGCAGCCCGCACGGCATTGATGTGCTTGGGGGAAAGTTTGTCGCCGCCTACCAACGCATAGTTGAGCTGGCTGAAGATGGCAGGGTCAATATCGACGAGCTGGTTGAACCAGGAAGCGGTAAACCACGCCATAGTGATGCGCTGCTCCACAAGGTACTGCTTCAGCTGAGCGGGGTCCAGGAGCTGCTCCTGGGGCAGCAGATGCAGGGTGCCACCGTTGAGCAGCATACCCCACAGCTCGAACGTGGTGGCATCGAACGACAACGAGCCGGTTTGCAGCAGCTGGTCGTTGGGGCCGAAGGTAATGTAGTTGGTATCTTTTACCAGCCGCACCACATTCCGGTGCTCGACGAGCACGCCTTTGGGCCGGCCCGTGGAGCCGGAAGTGTACATCACATACGCTAGGTCGGTAGCCTGGTGCTGCGGTGCCGGCGGCTGCACCGGATACGCAGTCTGCCGCTGCAGGAAGCGGGTTAGCTCGGCCTCATCCAGCACGAGGGCGCAGCCGCTGTCGGCCAGCATATACTCAACGCGCTCCGCCGGATAGTCAGCATCGATGGGCACGTAGGCGGCACCGGCTTTGAGAATACCCAGCGTGGCAATTGCCCACCACGCGCTTCGCTCCAGCCGCAGGCCCACCAGGGCATTGGGTTTCAGCGCGTATTCGGTACGCAGGTAGTGCGCCAGCTGATTGGCCTGCTCCTCCACCTGCTGGTAAGTCAGCTGCTGATCCTGATACACCAGCGCCACTTGTGTTGGGTGGTGGGCGGCCTGCTCCTCGAAGAGCTCGGTAATGGTTTGGTGCTTCGGATAGGCCGTGGCAGTAGCGTTGAAATCGACCAGCAGCGTCTGCTTTTCCTGCTCACTTAGGTAGTCCAGCTCCAGCACCGGCTGCTCCGGCGCGGCTATGGCAGTCTGGAGCAGTTGCTTGAAATGCTCACCGATACGGATGGCCGTGGCGTGGTCATACAGATCGGTGTTGTACTCTACGCGCAGGTGCAGCTCTCCCTCTTGCTCCACGAAGTTGAAGGTGAGGTCAAACTTGCTGGTGTGGTCTTCCAGCTTGTCGTAGCCCCGGATAGTCAACTCGTCCACCGTCCGTTCAGCTCCCTGCCCTTCGTTGTCCTGCAGCACCACCATCACGTCGAACAAGGCATTGCGACTCCCGTTGCGGGGTAGCTGCAGGCCTTCTACGAGCTCATCGAAGGGAAAATCCTGGTGCTCGTAGGCACCCAGGGTTATGTGCTTCACCTGCCGTACCAACTGCCGGAAACCATCCTCGGCTTCGAACCGGGTACGCAGCGCCAAGGTATTGACGTACAAGCCAATCTGTTGTTCCAGATCGGCATGCTGGCGGCCAGCAATGGGAATTCCGACGATAATATCCCGCTGGTTGGTATAGCGGTAGAGCAGGGCCTTGACGCCGGCCAGCAGCCCCATAAATAGGGTGCTTCCCTCCTGCTCACATACTTTTTTCAGCGGCTCGATAATGGCGGCCCCGAGCGGGGTCGTTACCGCACCGCCCTGGTACGTTTTCAGCACCGGACGAGGCCGGTCGGTGGGCAGCTCCAGCAGCGGCAGGCTGCCTTCGAACTGCTGCAGCCAGTAGGCGCGGTGCTCCTGCATGCCTGGCGCGCCAAGTTGCTGCTGTTGCCAGGCCGCGTATTCTTTGTAGTGAATGCCCAGCGCAGGCAGCGGGTTTTGCTCACCCCGGGTATGGGCGTAGTAGAGGGTCAACAACTCCTGCAGGATGACGTTCATCGACCACCCGTCGCAGATAATGTGGTGCAGTACATAGGTCAGCAGCCACTTATGATCTTCGAGCTGATAGAGCGTAACGCGCAGCAGCGGACCGGCCGCCAAATCAAAGGGCGTGAGGCAATCCTGCTGCACGGCCTGGTTCAACGCCACGGTTTGGGACGGGGCCGCGCGCAGGTCGCGGCGCGTAATGCTGAAGCCGGTTTCTTCGGCCGACAGCACGCTCTGCCGGATATCCCCGTTTTCGTCTTCCCGGAAAACTGTCCGCAGAATTTCGTGGCGCGCCACCAGCGTCTGGAAAGCCGCCTGCAGGCTGGCCTCGTCTACATTGCCTTCGAATACATAGGCGCCCGGAATGTTGTAGGCCACGTTGCCTTCCTGAAACTGGCTGATAACCCACAGGCGCAGCTGGGCCGCCGACAGCGGGTAGAATTCCTGAGTCGGTACGGCCGGAATACCGGCGTAAGCGGCCTCCAGCGACTTTTTCAACAGGCTGATAATATCTTCCTTATGCTGCCGCAGCTGGTCGCGCTCCGCCAGGCCGAGGGTTTTCACGTTGCCGCTCAGCTTGATATTTTCCCCAGAATCGTCGAGGGCAATGCTAATGCCTTTCTGGCGGCAATTCGATAGAATATCTAATACGTCTTTCATGCTTTATATCTGGTACAGCTTGCTAACTATAGGATTATTTCGTCTTCACCCTCGACCACCACTTCACTCCCGGCTTCCATCCACTTCACCATTTCAACATAGTTGGAGAGGTGCTCGATAGTTGGATCAATGAACAGGTTTTTCAGGTCGATTTTCACGCCGTACACCTCGTGGATGCGGGAAATGACGCGGGTTGCTTTCAGGCTATGGCCGCCTAAGTCAAAGAAATTATCCTGAATACCGATGTTGTTGCGCTCCAGCACCTCTTCCCAAATCGTGATGATCTGCTGGTCGATGTCATTGCGGTACGGCACGGGCTCGGCCAGGCTTTGGGCGGCTTCTTCGGGCTTTGGCAGCGCCGTTTTGTCCAGCTTGCCATTTGAGTTGAGCGGGAAAGCCGGCACAGCAATCAAGAAAGCGGGCACCATATAGGCCGGCAGCAACTCCTTCAACTGCTGCCGCAGCCGGGTCGGATTTGTGTCGTCGTCGTGAATGAAATAGGCGGCCAGCTCCACTTCCCCGCCCGAGTTTTTGGTGGGCAGCACCACCGCGTCGGTTACGCCCGGCTGGCTGGCAATGGTTTTTTCGACTTCGGCCAACTCAATACGGTGCCCCCGAATCTTGACCTGGTCATCCTTGCGGCCGATGTACTCGATGTCGCCGGAGGGCAGAATGCGGGCGTAATCGCCCGAGCGGTAGAGTTTGCCGGGACCCGAGGGGTTGTTGATAAAGCGCTGCTCGGTTAGCTCGGGCTTGTTGAGGTAGCCCCGGGCCACGCCGGCTCCACCCACGCACAGCTCCCCGATAACGCCCACCGGCACCTGCTGCAGGTCCTGATCCAGAATGTAGCAGCTCAAGGTCGGAATCGGCAGCCCCACGTTGCTGCGGTTGGCATCTATTTCCTCCAGCGTAATTTCCTTGTAGGTCACGTGCACAGTCGTTTCGGTGATGCCGTACATGTTGACAATGCGGCAGGCCGGGAAAGCCTGGTGCCATTCGCGCAGAATGGCCGGCATCAGTGCCTCGCCCCCGAAGATGAGGTAACGCACCGGCAGTGGCAGCTGGGTTAGCCGGGCCTGGTTCGTTTGTACCAGGCTGCGGAAGGCCGTGGGCGTCTGATTCAGTACCGTGATGCGCTGCTGATGCAGAAAGTCGTAGAAAGCCGTGCTGTCCTGGGCTATTTCCTTGGGCACCATCACTACCGTACCCGCCTTGAGCAGAGCCCCGTACATTTCCCAGACGGAAAAGTCGAAACAGTAGGAATGAAACAGTGACCACCGGTCGTCGGGCGTGAAATCGAACAGATCCTGCTCGTTGAAAAGCAGCCGCGTCACGTTTTCGTGCTCGATCAGCACGCCCTTGGGCAGGCCGGTGGTGCCCGACGTGTAAATCACGTAGGCCAGGTCGTGGGGCTGCACAGCGGCGCAATACGCTGCGCCGGAATAGTCGAGCGAGGTAACGTCGATGAACACTCTATCGGCCCATTGCTCCCGCACGTCGGCCCGGGGCTCGGTGTCATGCAATACAAGGCGGCTGGCACTGTCTTCGAGGATGTAGTTGATGCGGGCCGCCGGATAGTCGGGGTCGACGGGCACGTAGGCGGCGCCGGCCTTCAGCACCGCCAGAATAGCCACTATCATCCATTCGCTGCGGCTGAAATGCAGTACCACGAGGTCCTGGGGCTGTACGCCGTGCTCCTGCACCAGTTGGCGAGCCAATTGTCCGCTACGCATATCCAGGTCGCGGAAGCTGAGCTGCTGCTCGCCGACCACCAGGGCCGTGCGGTCGGGGTAGGCCTGCACGGCCCGGGCGAAGAGGCTCACGATGGTAGCAGTCTGGTCGTAGCGCACCTGGGTCTGGTCGGCCTTGGAGGCCAGCAGCGCCACCTCGCCGGCATCGAGCAGGCTGATGTCCTTCACGGCAATGGCCGGCTGGGCGGCCACCTGCGCAAACAGTCGGCTGAGGTGGGCCGTCAGGCGCTCTACCGTGTCTTTCCGGAACAGGCTGGTGTTGTATTCTACTCCGAGCGCCAAGCCTGCCGGGGTTTCTTCGAACGTAAAGGTCAGATCGTATTTAGCCGTGCCGCTGGGCAGCGGCAGCGGCTCGAACTGCAGACCGGGCAGCACCTGCCACTTGCTGCTGTGGGGCCGCTCGTCGATATTCTGCAGCACCACCATCACGTCGAACAGCGGTGAGCGGGACAGATTCCGCTTCAGGCCCAGGCTTTCGACCAGCAACTCGAAAGGATACGCTTGGAACTCAAATGCCTGCAGAATAGCCTCCCTTTCCTGCCGCAGCAGGACCTCGAAGCTGGCTTCGCCGGCCAGCTGGGTCCGGATGGGCAGCGTGTTGACGTAAAAGCCAATCTGGTCCTGCAGCTGGTGCTGCTCGCGGCCCGCCACAGGCGTACCTACCACGATGTCGTTTTGGTTGGCGTATTTTTTCAGCAGCACTTTCACCCCCGTCATCAGGGTCGTGAACAGCGTGACGCCGGCCTGGGCCGCCACCTGCCGGATGCTGCGGGAAGCAGCGGGCGAAAATTGGAACGAATGCACCGAGCCCTGGTAGGTTTTGAGCTCCGGCCGGTGAAAATCGGTGGGCAGCTCCAAGGTGGGTACCGCATCAGCAAAGGCATTTTGCCAGAAGGCACTGTATTCACCGAGCCGCTCACCGGTGAGCTGGCCGCGCTGCCACACCGCATAATCCTTGTATTGCAGCTCTAGGGGCGGCAGTGCGCCATTTCCACCCGTCACTAGGTTCTGATAAGCTGCCACCACATGCTTGTACAGCACCACCACCGACCATCCGTCGCTGATCAGGTGGTGCATGTGGAACGAGAGCAGCTGCCCGCTGCGGGTAGTGAGCAGGAAGCAGCTGAGCAGCGGGCCTTTGGCAAGGTCGAAGCTCTGCTGCCATTTGCCGTGCAGAAACGCTTCTTCCTCCTTTGGTGTCATGGCCCGGTCAAGCCGGATTTCCTCAATCGAAAACGCAGACGCCGCCGCGGGCAGAATTACCTGCACCGGCTGGCCCTCGCGCTCGTCGAAAACGGTGCGCAGACTTTCGTGGCGCGCTATTACCTGCCGGAATGCTTGTTCGAGCTTGAGCAAATCCAGTTGGCCCCGCACCCGGAAAGCGGCGGGCATATGGTAGGCCGTAGAAGCTTCCTCAAACCCGGTCAGCACCCACAGCCTCTCCTGGGAGAAGGAAATCGGGTAATAGGGCCGAGCTTCCGCCAGCTGAATTACGGCAGTGGCGGCCGGCGCTTTGGCGGCAATGATGCCCGCCTGCGCCTCGATAGTCAGGGACGTAAACACTTCGTTGAGGGTCAGCTTTTTGCCGAATTCCCTCAAAATCAAAGACCGAAGCCGGGTAGCTTTCAGACTGTCGCCGCCCATTTCGAAGAAGTTCTGGGTGATACCCAACGTGGGCGCGTGCAGCACTTCCTGCCAGATGGCCAGCAGGCGGCGTTGCTCCTCGTTGGCGGGCGGCACGATGCTGCTGGCCTCCACTAGGCCGGCTATGGGGTCGGGCAGCTGGGCTTTGTCTACTTTGCCATTGCTGTTCAGCGGAATTTCGTCCAGGGCTACCCAGTAGGCCGGCACCATGTAGGCCGGCAGCCGACTACCCAGATACTCTTTCAGGGCCGCGCTGCTCAGGCTGTCGTCGCCCATCCAGTAGGCCACAATCTGATGCTCACCGGCCATTTCGCGCACCATTACCACGGCCGTAGCCACCTGCGGGTGCAGCTCCAACTGATACTGAATTTCGCCCAGTTCGATGCGGTAGCCGCGCACTTTCACCTGGTCGTCTTTGCGCCCAATAAACTCCACCATGCCATCGGGCAGCCACTTGCCCACGTCGCCGGTGCGGTACATCGTCAGACCGGGCACCCACGGGTTGGCCAGAAACCGCTCGGCGGTCAGCTCAGGCTTGTTGAAGTAGCCTTTGGCCACGGAAAGTCCGCTCAGGTATATTTCGCCCTCCACGCCTTCCGGCACCAGGTTGCGGTATTCATCCAGAATGTAAAGCTGCGTGTAGCCCACGGCCCGGCCTATCGGGATGAACGGATAATCGTCGGCTTCGAAGCGGTAAATGGTGCTGTAGGTCGTATCCTCGGTGGGGCCGTACAGGTTGCGGGTTTCGATGCGGGCAAAGTCCAGCTCGGTTTTGATTCGTTTCGGAATCGGCTCCCCCGCCATGTTGAGGGCCACTACGTTGCGCCAGCTGATTTTCTGGTCGAGCAGGTTGCGCACAACCGACGGTACCGTATTGAGCAGGATTTTCTCGTCCTGGTCCACAAACTCAGGGATTTCCAGAGCCGAGTCCAGCAGGCGGATGGTCTTGCCCTGCAGCAGCGGAAAGAAGAACTCGAACACCGACAGATCGAAGCAGTAGGACGTGGCGGCATACAGCACGTCGAACGGTGTGTGCGCAAATTCCTCGGCCGCCCATTTCAGAAAGGCAATGGTGTTGCGGTGGCATATTTCTACGCCTTTGGGTTTACCCGTCGAGCCGGACGTGTAAATCAAATAGGCCGTTTGCTCCCGCAGATCCTCGCCGGAAGGGGCAGCAGTAGCGGTGGTTTTGGGCAGCTGCCGCAGTTCTTCGAGGTGGATGATACGACCGGTATAGCCTTCGGGCACCATGTCCAGCCCGGTTTCATCTACAATCAACAGGGGCAGTTGGGCATCGGTAATAATATATTCCACCCGTGAAGCCGGGTATTTGGTATCAATTGGGACATAAGCCGCGCCGGCCTTCATGATGCCCAGGATGCTGCTGATAATCCACTCCGAGCGACCCATCAACAGCCCCACAAAGCGCGTGCTGCTGCCCGTTAAAATAGACGACAGGTAAGCCGCAATCTGGTCGGAGCGGCGGGCCAGCTGCGCGTATGATATCGTAGTGTCCTTGGTCAGAATAGCCGGGTGCTGCGCATAGTGCACAAACGACTCGGCCAATAATTCCTGAATGCTGGCTTCCGTTATTTCCCCAATCGGTTGGTTAAAGGCCGTTAAAATCCGGTGCTTTTCGGCCGTTGTGGCCAGCTCAATGGCGCTTAGCGGCTGCTCGGGCGCAGCGAGAACCTGCGAAATAATATGGGTGTAGGCCTCGAAAAACCGGGCTATTCGCGCCTTGCTGAACAGCTTGGCCGAGTACTCAATTTCCAGGTAAAACTTGCCGCCCGGCTCGAAGTCGAAATTAAACGTCAAGTCAAATTTGGATGGCCGGCGCTCCTCACTGCTCTGGCCGGCCGAATACAGATACGTATCGAGCAAACCTATTTCGAACCCTATCTGCTTGTTGGAATCGATGCTGCCGTAGCCGGTGGAGGCGCTCTGCAGCACCATCATCACATCGAACAGCGGACTGCGCCCCGTATCCCGCCGGATGTCCTGATCCTCGATGATTTTATCGAAGGGATAATCCTGAAATTCGAAGGACCGCACGGAATGCTCCGACACTTTTTGCAGAAACTCCAGGAAAGAATATTCGCCACTCAGCTCGGCCCGTAACGGCAGGGTATTGACGTAGAGGCCAACCTGATTTTCAAGGTCGAAATGGTTGCGCCCCGACACCGGCGTACCAATAACGGTGTCTTTCTGACCCGATAATTTGAACAGCAGAATGTGCAGCGCCGAGCGAAAGAACGCGAAGGGCGTAACCTGGTTTTGCTTGCAAAAAGCCAGGATCTGGTCGTACTGCGCCGGCGCCGGATAAAACTTGGACAGGCCGCCATCGAAGGTTTTTATGGCGGGCCGGGCGTAGTCGGCCGGCAAATTCAGGGGCGCCGGGCTGGTCTGAAACTGGCTTTTCCAGAAGCTATGGGCCTCGGTGCCGCGCGCACCATTAATACGCTGCAACAGCCACTGCGTGTAGTCTTTGTACTGAATGCGCAACGGGGCAGCAACCGGCACCGGCCCGTTATTTTTGCCGAGCTCCGCATAATAACGCAGCACCTCTGCTACCATCAGCCCAATCGACCAACCGTCGCTAATAATGTGATGCACCGCGAAGATCAGGGCGTAGCCGGCCTGCGCTGGCAGCCGCAGCAGCTTTACCCGAATGAGCGGGCCCTTTTCCAGGTCGAAAACCCAATTGGCGGCCAGCTCCGCCTCCGATTCGAGGTAGGCTTTTACGTCGGAGGACTCCGACAAATCCTCGTATTCAAGTGCAAAGGGCAGCTCGTCGAGAATTACCTGCCGCAGCTCCCCATCTACCTCCCGAAATACCGTGCGCAAACTCTCGTGCCGCTGCACGCAGGCCTGAAAAGCGCGGTTCAGATTTTCCCGAATAACGGTGCCTTTCAGATGCAGGCTGGTGACGATATTATAGGCCGCCGTGCCACCCTCAAACTGACTGAGTACCCACAGCCGCCGCTGGGCGTTGGAGGCTGGGTAATGCGGCTGCTTCTCAACGCCCAGAATAGGCGCAAACGCCACGGAATCCATCGAGTTTTTCAGAAAAGCAATCAGCTCATTTTTGCCGGCTTTTATGCGCTCAATGAATTCCTGGGTCAGGTTTTTTGTCTCGCCCACCAGCCGCAGTTGGTCGCCTTCCAAGCGCGGCACAACCTGGTTTTTCTTTAGCTCGGTTATAATTTCTAGGCTACTCATATAATAAGGCTCTTTCCGGAATTTTGTCCACTTTTCAGCCACAGCATGCTTTCTATGGCTGTTACCAATCCTAATAATGTATTATCCTGAAATACTTTCGACGCATCCATATTAATGCTCAGGTCGCGGCTGATGGTATTTAGCAGCTCCATTGCGCGTACCGAGTCAATGCCCATTTCGGTCAGCTCCAAATCGTCGCCCGAGCTAGTGACCTGGGGCGTGCCAGTTTTGGCAGCAATTAAATCCAGCAGGTAGCTTTTAATTGTGGCGTAATTACCATTCTCCAGCACGGCCTGGCGCAGCACCATATCGGGCTCCTGCTCCACCCGGCTTTTGGCCAGCCCCCGCTTCGACTCAAGTACCTGAAAGCCCTGCTGGCGGTAGATATCCTGGCACCGCACCCGCTGCAGCTTGCCGCTGGTAGTACGGGGAATACCCAGCACCGTGGTCAGCACGATATCGTAGGCCTGAATGCCAAAGGTGCCGCTCACGGCCTTTTCGATGGCGGCAATAACGGCAGCGCCATCCAGCCCCGGCATGGATGTGCGCCTGACTTCGGCCACAATTACCACTTCATCCTCGGCGCCGGCCGCCGGGGAATAGGCGAAAACGGATACTCCGTTATTTTCGAGTGCCGGATGACTTTGCGCCACGCTTTGCTCGATATCATACGGATATAAATTCTCGCCGCGGAAGATGAGCATTTCCTTTAGCCGGCCGTGCACATACAGCTGCCCTTGGTACAGAAAGCCTAAGTCGCCGGTGCGCAAAAACCGCTGACCCTGCACGTCCACAAAGTATTCTGCGTTATTTTTGGCCCAGTAGCCGCTGCTAACACTGTCGCCGGCAATACAGATTTCGCCCTCTTCCAGCTCCCCACATTCCCGCCCGGTATTCAGGGCTAGAACTCGCAGGGCCATTCCCTCGGCTACCTGCCCGGAGCTGACCACGGCTTTGGCCGACAAGTCGTTTTTATCAGCGAGCAGGATACCGTTTTTTTCCTTCTTTATAAATAACGGCTCCGGTTCCTGAGTGGCTTTACTACCGGCTACGAGCAGAGTAGCTTCGGCCAGCCCGTAGCACGGATAAAAAGCCGCGCTGCTAAACCCGGCCGCAGCAAAAGTGGAGCAGAAGCGTTGAATAGTGTCTACTCGTACCGGTTCGGCCCCGTTGTAAGCTACTTTCCAGGATGAGAGGTCGAGGCGGGCTATTTCTTCCGGAGGAATTTTGCTGACGCAATGGTCGTAGGCAAAATTAGGCCCGCCACTGTGCGTAGCCTTGTATTTGGCAATGCCTTTGAGCCAGCGCAACGGCATTTGGATAAAATGGTAGGGCGACATCAACACGCAAGTGCACCCCACATAAATGGTGTGCAGAATATTGCCGATTAGGCCCATATCGTGGTGAAACGGCAGCCAGGAAAAAATCACCGACTGCTCATCACACCCAAACGTGTTTTTAATTAGCAGTTGGTTGTGCATCAGATTTGCACTGGTCACCACCACGCCTTTGGGCTTACCAGTCGAGCCCGAAGTATATTGCAGAAAGGCTACAGCACCGGCCTCGCCCGCGGGCACCGGCGGCTGAATCGTTGACGCAACCACGGAATCGGTAGTAATGAGCACGATGGCCTGGGCGTTGATAAATTCCGGCAGGCCCTGTCTGATCTGGGCTTCCAGTTGCGCGCCCGTCAGAATTGCACTGGCTTGCGCGTCCTGCATCAGGTTTGTAAAGCGGGCCAGCTGCTTGCTGCCTTTTGCCAGAAATACAGGCACAGCAGTAACGCCCGCATACTGGCAGGCCAGGAAAGAAACCGTGAATTCAACCGCATCCTGGTAAACCAGCAGGGCTCTTTTTCCTTGCGGGTGCCGGTTGAGTAAGTCGGAACCGAGCTGCTGAACCCGGGTAAATAGCTGGGAGAAGCTAACAACCCTTTCCTGCCCCTCTCCATCTTCTAGAAAGACGAAAGCTGGCTTGTCCGGAAAATCAATTGAATGTGTTGCTAAGCAGTTAATTATATTCCACTCTAGTTTCATAATGGTTACTTAATATAGATATCCGGCCTGCCAAGAGCTACTGCTGCATACCAGCAGGTAATAGAATTATTCATTGCAAATTCTCGGCTTAATAAAGCGGCCCATTCAGCCGCTATTATTACACTTTATTATCTGGCTAATTTGCTCTTCATTAAAGCCCTAATGCCCAGCAACTGACTCTGCAGCGCGCTGTTTAACGTATAATTTCAGCCGCAGCAAGCATGGTATCTACGTGAGTATATATCAGCTATTAGCCAACTGTACAGGGCGCCTTATTATTTGTGGCTGGAAGACGACAGAATACTACGCATTGTATAACTATTTCAACTACTGCCTGTAGTACTAGTAATTATCCTACTCCAAAGGATACGAGTCGTTGCCGAGCGCTTTGCTTAGCTCTTACGGGGTATGGCGTAGTACGGTGTTCTTGGGGGGTATATTTCTAAGATATTAGTCTATAAGTAACATAAAACCAGGATATCAGGTTATAAACACTGTATTTCAACGGGCATTCTTTATCTTATATAGCTCTCCAAAAGTACTTGGATTTTCTTACCAAACAAATAATTCGCACTTAACCCCATATTGCTTTTGCCCAGATTGGGCCAAGTTGCTGAATCATTGGCAATCGTTGCTCTACCGCTAGTAACCACCGTGTGACTACCCCGCCCGGTTTACTTCTTCCAGGTTGGTATTGCGCCGCTTGGTTTCCACCTTGCCACCTTTGCTGAAGTTATAGCGCAGTGTCAGGCCCACGCTGCGGAAGCGGAAGTACTGGTTGAACTCATTCACGTTGCCATTGATGTTGGTGCTGAACCGGTACCGGTAGCCTTTAAAGAGGTCATTCACGTTCATGCTCACGTCGAGCTTTTCCTGTAGAAAGCTCCGTTTCAGGGCCAGGCCCACCCAGTGCATGGGTTTAATCTGGTAGAGCCCCGATGCCGTGGGGCCCAGATACCGCGCCTCAATTTCCAGCCGTACTTTCGAGGGCAATAGCAACGTGTGGTTGGATTGCAGCATGTAGTAGAGCTGCTCGTTGGTCAAAAAGCCGTTGGTGGCGTTGGTGCTGAACTTGCGGTATGATACCACCGCGGTATTCTGGGTATCCCACCATTTAGCCAGCTTGTAGGGTGCTACGGCCGTTAGGCCCAGGATGTGGCCGGTATCGAGGTTATCGGTGGTATACTTAGTGGTGGCCGCTTCCACATCCAGAATAGGCACTTCCGAAATAACGGCGGTCTGGTAGTCGTAGTTGAAAGCCAGGCTGTAAACCTTGCGCAGGGTATGCGTCAGGCGGAAGGCCTGCGTGTACTGCGGCCGCAGATACGGGTTACCCTCCTCGTAGGTGTATGGGTCGCGGTAGAAGCGGAACGGGTTTAGGCTACCGTAGTTCGGGCGGTTCAGGCGCCGGCTGTAGCTAAAGCCAAGCTCGTAGTCCTTCGTGATTTGCTGCTGGGCAAACACGCTCGGAAACAGGTTCAGGTACCGGCGCCGGGTGGCCTGCCCCGTGGTGTAGGATTCGCCCAGCGAATGGGTGTTTTCCAGGCGCAGGCCGGCTTGCAGCTTGAGTTGCTCGGTAGCCTTGCCACTCCAGTTCAGATACGCGGCCTGAATATTTTCGCGGTAGATAAAGTAGTTCGTGCGCAGTGGGTCGAGCACCAGGACCCCGTTGTTGAAATAAAATCGGGAGTCATTATCGGCCGTTACCTGGCTCACTTTCACGCCGGCTTCTAGCTTGTGGCCGGCGGCCAGCGGCCGGGTAAAATCAACTTTGCCCGCGTAGATGCTCAGCTCCGAGCCGGTGTTGGTATACTCCACGTTCCGGGTGAGCTGGTCAGTACTGAGGTCGGTGAAGAGGTTGTAGAAGTCAGCCTGTCCTTGGTTGTCAATCCGGACCAGGTCCAGGTCGGCGGTGAGCGTGGTGCCGGCCGTGTCGAGCTGGCCGTTGTAGTGGAGGTTGCCGGTGAAATTCCGGTATGTGGTGCGACTGAAATTATCCGCGTCGATGTAGCGGCTCGGCTCCTGCGGCGACGAGCCCAGGTAGGTATCGGTTAGGAAGTCCGATTCGCCTTTGCGGAAGGTATAGCCGGCCATAAACCCCACACTGTGACGCTTGCTCAGGTTGTAGTCGGCGCCCAGGCGTACTACCGGAGGGCTCTTGGAAACGAAATTGCCGGTAGCCTGCTGCTCGAAATACGTGGTGCGCTGCTCGGCATAAAACACCCGCGTAAAGGTGGCGTCGCGGCCACCCACTCGGCGGGAAGCGTCGAGGGTGAGGAAGCCGCTCCACTTTTCCTGTTTGGCATTCAGGCTGGCGCCGTAGGTGTGCCCCAACTGCTGAAAGTTGTAATTGCTGCTGGCGTATACGCTCCCGTTGAGTCCCCGCTGGGTGTTCTGCTTTAAGTTGAGGTTGAGAATGCCCGAGGTGCCTTCCGCATCATATTTGGCCGGGGGATTGGTAATAATTTCGATGTTTTTCAGATTGGCCGCCGGCATGCCTTCCAGCATACTGCGCAGCTCCCGGGCCGACAGGTACGTCAGCCGGCCATCGAGCATCACCGTCACCCCACTTTTGCCGTTGAGCTGAATGTTGCCGTCCTGGTCCACAAACACGCCCGGCGACTTCACCAGCACGTCGAAGGCCGTGTTGCCGGCCGCCATGGCCGTGCCTTCTACCGTCACCACCATCCGGTCGGCCTCCTGCACAATAGTTGGCCGCAGCCCTACCACGTTTACTTCCGCCAATTGCTTGGCATCGACCTGCAGCGTGAGTACGCCAAAATCATGGCCGGGCGTCGTGGGGCTGAGCTCAAACGCGGTTTCCTTCGGCAGGTAGCCCACCGCGCTCAGGCGCAACCGGTACGTGCCCGCCGTGGGAGCCTGAAGCTGAAACCGACCATTTGCGTCGGCCACCGTGCCCGTCACGCTGGTCGTGGCCGGCGCTTTCAGCACGGCCACGGTGGTAAACCCCACTACCGCGCCTTTTTCGTCTTTAATCGTGCCGGTAAGCAACGACCCCTGTTGCGCCCGGCCTGGGTAGGCCAGCAACAAAACCCAACCAAAGAGCAGAAGAAAGGAAAAGTGTTTCATGGGAGAGGCAGCTAAAAGAGCGGAAATAGGGCAGATCTGGTGGCTGGACTTACCAGCAGCGGCACCAGTCAAACGCGGACACCGACGTTAGTAAAAAAGGTTACCGGGCGGTGCTAAAAAAGTCGCCTCCCCGCCACCCGCATCGACGGACCAGGGCCAATGGCCTGGAACACGATTTACCTTTGCACTGGGTAGTGTATAGCGCAATAGAAACCAAAACCCGGGGAAGGATGCAGGCGGTTAAGCGCATCATTTCCACCGGTATTGAGAGACGCGCCGGCTGCGCAACATGGGCACCGGCATTACCTCTACTTTGGCCACTTTCTCCTCAGCAAGACCCAGCGCTGCCCAAGTAGGCTACGGCCCGGTCAGGAGCTCATTAGCCCTTTCATTTCGTATCCGGCCGGGCCGCGGGGAAGCCATGCGCCTAATAAAACCGGCCAAACGCTTCTACCGACCGGATTTTGATGGCACCTTTGAGGTCCATTTTTCAAGGGCAGCACGGGATGAACGCAACGGAATCAGAAGAAAGAGAATATCTGGAGGAGATTAAGGAGAAACTCACGCTCGCCGTCAAGCGCGTGGATGACGCCGTCAGGCAGTTTTCCGACGAGCTCCGGCAGAAAAAGGAGTATATCCACGAGCACCAGTCCGGCATGGATGACGCCGATATGGTGGCCGCCGGCCAGTCCATCAACCGCATGGCATTTACGGGCGAAGCTGCCGTATCCCGGAAACGCAAGCTGCTCAAGCTGGCGCAGTCCCCCTATTTTGGCCGTATCGATTTCGTCACGCCCAATAAAGTAGTATCACCGATTTACATCGGCGTGCATTCGTTCTTGGACGAGCGGCAGCGCCAAAACCTCATCTACGACTGGCGGGCTCCCATTTCCTCCATGTTTTACGACTTTGAGCTGGGGGAAGCCTCCTACTCCACTCCTTCCGGTACCATTCGGGGCAGCATCGGGCTAAAGCGGCAGTACAAAATCCGGGACGGTCACCTGGAGTTCATGATTGAAAACGGCGTCAACATTCACGACGACGTGCTGCAGCGAGAGCTGGCCAAATCGTCCGACGACAAGATGAAGAACATCGTCGCGACCATTCAGCGCGACCAGAACGCGGTGATTCGCAATGAAACCGCGCCGGTGATGGTCATTCAGGGCGTGGCCGGCTCCGGCAAAACGTCGATTGCCCTGCATCGGATTGCGTTCCTGCTGTATCGCTACCGGGAAACTATCGCTGCCAAGGATATTCTCATTATTTCGCCCAACAAGGTCTTCGCCGATTACATCTCGAACGTTTTGCCCGAGCTGGGGGAAGAGCACCTGCCCGAGATGGGCATGGAAGAGCTGGCCGCCGACCTGCTCGAAAACCGCTACCCGTTTCAGACCTTTTTCGAGCAGGTATCGGCCTTGCTGGAGCACCACAACCCGGCCTTTATCGAGCGTATTCAGTTCAAATCCTCGTTTGAATTCCTGAGCAAGCTAAACCAATACTTGCTCCATATCGAGAATAACTACCTCACTATTACCGATCTGCGGGTTGGCAAAACCGTTGTTGCCGCCGCGGTTATTCAGCAGAAGTTCAGGACCTACCACCGGGTTCCGCTGCTGAAACGCTTTGCCCTGGTTGCCAATGACGTCAGGGCCTACGTGCGGGATGCTGCCGGCCGCAAGCTGACCGGGCAGGAAAAAGCGACCATCGGGGAAGCCATTCCGCGCATGCTCAAGCTCCACAATGTGCTGGACCTCTACCGGGATTTTTACGGCTGGATCGGCCGGCCCGAGCTGCTGAAGCTCGACCACCGCCTAACCCTGGAATACGCGGATGTATTTGCCCTAATTTACCTGCGGCTCCGCCTAGAGGGTATCACGGCCTATGAGCAGGTCAAGCACCTACTCATAGACGAAATGCAGGATTACACCCCGGTGCAGTACGCCGTGCTGTCGCGCCTGTTTTTGTGCCGCAAAACCATCCTGGGCGATGTGAGCCAGACAGTGAACCCCTACAGTGCTTCCTCGGCCGAAACCATTGAGCGGGTATTTCCGCAGGCCGATATAGTCCGGCTCTACCGCAGCTACCGCTCCACGGTTGAGATTACCGCCTTTGCGCAGCGGATTACGCCCAATCCCGACATTATTCCGCTGGAGCGGCACGGCCCGGAGCCCGTTGTAGCGCGCTTTGGCAGTAAAAGCGAGGAGCTGGCAGCTGTCCGGGAACTGATGACGGCCTTTAAAAGCTCGGCAAATCATTCCCTGGGAATCATCTGCAAAACCCAGCGGCAGGCTACTGAGGCCTATGAGGCGCTGCAGGCGCCCGGCGTGCATTTGCTCACGGCCGAGTCCACGACCTTCAAGGAAGGCATCATCATCACCACTGCCCATCTGGCGAAGGGCCTGGAATTTGATGAGGTCATTGTGCCCTTTGCTTCCGCCCGCACCTACAAAACGGAGGTCGATAAGAGCATGCTTTATGTTGCCTGTACCCGGGCCATGCACCAGCTCACGCTCACGTATGCCGGGGAGCTTACCGCCTTCTTATCAGCCTGAGGCATACGGGGCCGGCTCAGTGTAAAAAGTCATTTTTCCAGCGTCACATTTCGTTCATTGTCCTCGGGCTGCAAATCAATCAGCAGCCGGTTTGGGTCGAGGCCAGCCTGACTAGGCTGCCGGGGTACCGTAACGGTAATAGTTTGCTTGCCGGAGCGGATGCGGTGCCGGCGCAGGTACAGCGGCGTGCCGGCCGGCTGCCCCGGCACGCGGGGCGCCATAACACCGACGTCGACCCAGTCGTGCATGGGTATTTCGTGCTTGATGCCGGCGCTGTCCAGCACCACCTTGTGGGCCTTTATCCGGAGCGTTACCTGCCATTGGCCAGCCTTGGTTGGGGTGGCCGTAGCTTGCTCGGTTTTGAGTTCCCAGTAGGTATTGACCTCAACCAAATCGTGGAGCAGATACTGCAGGGAATCCGGGGTTTCGGCTTGCAGCTCGCGGTACAGGTCCAGGGTGGTGGCCAGGGGCGCGGCCGGCAGCCGGTGCCGCTCCAGCAGGCGGCGCAGCGCCCGGTTGACCCGCGCCTCGCCGATGTACTCGCTCAGGGCATACAACGCAAAAGGCCCGCGCCGGTAAGCCAGGTACGGGTCGAGGCCCCGCAGCAGCGGCTCTCCCCGGCGAATGGCCGGGTACGGATGCGGCTGGTGCATGAAGCTCAGTAACCGTCGGCGCTGCTCCGGCCCCCGGCTGTGCTCCACCGCCTTTATTCCATAGTACCAGGCCAAACTCTCAGACATTACCGGGGCTCCTTCTACCCGGGCATAAGGCACCGTCCACTGGTGGGCCATTTCGTGGGCCACTACCGCGTAGGGCAGGTCCAGGCTACCTTCTTCTTCCTTGGGTTGCCACAACGTGAAGCCCTCCGGGTGCGTGATGCTGCTGGCTTCGGCGTGCAGACCCGTGCCATTGCCGGCCACCTCGATGATGTTGAGGTAGCTATGCCGGTAAGGACCAAATTGCCGGGTGTAGTAAGCCAGCGAGGCTTTGATACTGCGAACCATGCGGCTCAGGTGCGCCGTGTGGGCCGGGTGATGAAAGATATGAATAGCGACGCGGCACCCCGCTCCGGCCGACGAATCCTGCCACTGGGCTTCGTGTACGGCGTAGGCAGCCGAGAAAAAAGCCCACTCGCCTCCAATGAAGCCATCGGACACGTAGTGAAAATAGCGGCGGCCACCGGCGGCCCAGGTCCGGCGCAGCGCCCCGGGGGCTATTGCCACCTGATTTTGGGCCGTGCCCACCACCGCATCAAACGATACTCCAGCACCACGGGGCTGCCGTACGGCCACGTCGTAGACAGAGGGCATAAGTGGGCGCGGGGCCAGGCCGTGCGTGCGCCGGTCGCCGGTGCTGCTCAGCTCCCGGCTTGGTTGGTAGCCGATTGTGGGCAGCCAGCTGTTGGAAAAGGAAGTTCCATTGGCTACTACTGAAGTACCGGCTCCACTCTCACGGAAGCCACGGGACTCGACGTGGGCCCGGAAGATGAGCTGCAGCGAGTCGCCGGGCTGCAGCGGCTGTGGCAGAGTGTAGATGTGGTGGCCCAGCGCGGCGTCGGTGAGCACGCGGGTAGCCGGCCGGTCAAACCGCAGGTCAACTCTGGCTTCGCTGTCGGGGTCGGTGGCCAGGTGAATGGAGTCGATGGCCACGGCCGTGCGGTTCACGAGGCAGTAGGTGCCCCGCACCGCCACGGCGCGCCGCTCGGGGTAGATTTCGACGCGCAGCTTCACGTCCGTCAGTTGGGGTTGCGGGGTGGCCGCGTAGCGGGCGTAGCGCTGCTCGTAGGTTGCCTGCCGCTGCTTTAGCTGGGCGGCGGTGCGGTAAGGGTGCAGCACATTGGTATTGTAAAAGATAAACCCGCCCAGGATAAGAATACCGCTCAGCGCCACTGCGGCTACCACGGCCGTGGTACGCTTGAAGCGCCTCCGCGCCACCTGCAGCCGGGCGCCGGGGCCCTGCTCCCGGCCGCGCACCCAGAACAGGCGGGCTACCACAGCCAGCAGCAGGGCCCAGGCAACCCAGTAGAGCTTAAACCACAGCCACGGCCCAAGAGCAGGACCGAAGCCGCGCATATCGGAGTAAGACCAGCCCGGGCCGGCACCGTAAATGAGCAGGTTGTGCTCGATGCCAAATAAGCTGGCCAGGGCAATGAAAACGAAGGCCAGAATAGCCACCAGATGGCCAACGTACTTTTGGTCTACCACTACGTGCACAGCCAGGGCAAGCAGGGCAAAGAGCAGGTAGTCGGTCAGCTGTAACCCGAATAGCACTTTCAAATAGAGTCCGGGCTCCACGTGGTAATAGCCCTGGATAGCCTGCGCGGCCATTCCGGCCGTGGCCAGCAACCCCAGAAACAAAACCAGCAGCAGAGCCAGGGCCAGGAACTTGCCCAGCAAGGGCGCCCATTCCGAGCCGGGTAGGGCACTGGAAATCTCACCCAGCCGCGCATCCCGCTCCCGCCACACCAGCTCCCCGGCAAAATACACGATGAGGAAGGGAATAATGACCCAGCGGCTGAGCTCATCGGCCAGCGAGCCAGTGAGCTCAGCCAGCACGAGCGCCGTAGTGGGCACCAGCGCCACGCCGTTGACCTGCATTTGATCGAGCACCACGGGCACACTCAGCAAGGGAATGCCAACCAGCAGCACCAGTCCGGCCCAGCTCGTGGCCAGGGCCCGGAACGAGTCCCAGGCCACAGCCAGTATCTGCTGGGCGTGAGTAGCCATACCAAACGGACGGGAGCCCCAGGCACCAGCAAGGGTCAGGTTCGGCGCCACACTGTGGTTATTGTTTTTGCGCGGTGCAGCCATTGCCCCACCGTCAGTAGCGCTCTGCTGAGCTTCTCGCCGCCGAGCGAAAAACTGCCTGACGCGCTTCCACCCACCCCGATCGGGGCGGTGGGCGAAACGAAAGCCCCGGTACGTGAGGGCAAGCGCCAGCAACGCCAGACCGAGCCACAGCAGGCGGTTGGAAAGGATGGCACCTTCCAGGGCCAGCAGGCGTCGGTTCTGCTCGATTGGGGTCCACGAATGGGCCATATCTTCGACGACAAAGCGGATGCCGATAGGGTCCAGAAGCGTACCCAGACTGCTCTTGAACAGCAGCAGCGAGGCGACGAAGAACCCCATAAAAACCAGCAGAAAGCTGCCGAAATAGCCGGCCATGGGCCGCCCGCTGCGCAAGGCCAATCCGAACTGAATGGCGGTGGCGACCAAGGCATTGGGCAGGGAAATAAAGGCGTAGGCGGTCAGAAAGGCCGCCGGCCGGAACGGACCCAGCAAGGCGGCATCCACGCCGGGCAAATAAATACTCAGCAGGATACCCGCCTGCACGGCCAGCAGCAGCAGCGCGTTAAGGGCAAAGGCCGCCAGGAAGCGTCCGGCCAGGTAGCTGCCCTTGCTCACCGGGGTGGTATAGGTTAGCGGGTGCATACCCGTGGCCACATCCCGCGCGGCAGCCTCGCCGGCAATGGCGGCGGCCATCACCAGCCAGATTAGGGAGCCAAAAACGGTGGTTTTGGCAACGGCAAACGGCGAGTTGACAAAAAAGTCGGCGTACAGCATCTCGGACAATGAGCCGTCCCGGCCCATCAGGAAATCGAGGGCGAGCAGGATAACGACAAACAGCCAGGGCCAGGGCCGACGTATCTGGTAGGCAAACTCAAAGCGGAAAATCGTCCAGAGCTTCATATCCGTGCCGCTTGCTCCGGTTGCGCAACTGCGGGCCCGTAATGGCCGGCCATGGTGCTGAAATACACATCCTCCAGATCGGCCTCCACCGCTTCAAATCCGGGGTCGGGCGCCTGCTCACTGTAGACGTGTACGAGCGTGCGCCCACTCAGCAGCCTAGTGGAAATGACGCGGTGTTCCTGCTCCAGCCGGGGTAAAGCAGTCTTATCTATCAGGCGGCGCCAGATGCGGCCCTGCAGGTCGGCCACGGCCCGGAGTGGCTCGGCTTCAAGCAGTATTTGTCCCTGGTTGATAATGGCCATGCGGGTACACAGCTCGGCTACGTCCTGCACAATGTGGGTGGAGAGCAGCACCACGCTATTCTCGCCCAACTCGCTGAGCAGATTCAAGAAACGCACCCGCTCGGCTGGATCCAGCCCCGCCGTGGGTTCGTCTACAATCAGCAGCCGGGGCTGGCCCAGCAGCGCCACGGCTACCCCAAAGCGCTGGCGCATGCCCCCGGAAAAGCCGCCCAATTGCTGCCGGCGCACGTCCCACAGGTTGGTTTGCCGAAGCAGCCCTTCCACGACCTGCTGGCGGGCACGCCGGCCGGTGATGCCCTTCAGGATGGCAAAGTAATTCAGCATATCCTCGGCCCTGGCCTTAGGATACACCCCGAACTCCTGCGGCAGGTAGCCCAGAGTCTGGCGCACGGCATCCGGCTGCTGGAGCACGTCGAGTTCCCCGAGCTGAATGCTGCCGCTGTCTGGCTCCTGTAGGGTGGCCAGGGTGCGCATGAGCGTAGACTTGCCGGCACCGTTGGGCCCGAGCAGGCCGTACATGCCCGCCGGAACGGTAAGGGTAATGTCCTTCAGGGCCTGCACGCCGTTGGCATAGCGCTTGGAGACGTGGCGAATCCGTAATTCCATTCCGGTTCAGGTAGTGAGTAAGAGAGAAATAGAAGGTTGCGCCAGCGTAGCGCCCCAAAACTGCGGCAGGATTGCTGAGCCACCGCCGGCACGGGCCAGCACCCAGCACTTGGGTTCAGAATGCGGCTTTGCCTGGTATTTGCAGGCTGCTACTGACCGGAGCAGTTGTTACTTAAAGCTGAATAGCAGCGGAAACAGAAAGGTTACGATACTGGTCCAGAAGCAATACACGGGCAGGAAAGTGGCAATAGCCTTGCCGACGTAGGCGGTGTCGGCCTGGCGGAATAGCACGCGGAAGAGCTGCGCCGTTACCAGCAACAGGTGCAGCAGCATCAGCACATTGCCGCCCAAAACAGCCGCCCGGTTGGACGTAATTCCCCATTCGGCAATTCGGAACACGATGGCCGACAGAGCAATGCTGTTTACCACAATGGTCACGGCCGACAGCAGCAAAAGCACCCACAGCTCCGCCCGGCTTTTGGTAGCCTGGGACGTTTCGGCAATGGAAAAGAAAATGATGGCCATTACGCCAATCAGCAACCCATTGAAGAGCAGCAGAAACTCCCGGTCGTTGTAGGGGTCTTTGCCGGAATATACCATGGCTGCCAGGTAAATAATCAGCATGACTAATACCAGGGGGCTGAAGATTTTGGCAATGACCGGCGACACTCTGCCTACCAGCTGCGGATTAGTTTGAGTGAGGAAGGTAGCCGCAATGGGGGCGGCGGGCAGCCCAAACGTCACCACATAGTCGACGTAGAATTTTTCAATCCGGAACCCAATCAGGGAAAACAGCCCGATGGTAAGCCCGGTCATGATGCCGCCCGCCAGCAGAATCAGCGCGGTCATGACGACCAAGTCGCCGTTGTAGCGCAAAAAGTCCAGCCGCTTGTCCACGTTGTTGCGCGCCTCGCCCACGAAAGCAAAGCCTAGTATCGACCACAGAAATAAGAGCAGATGCAGGCACGCTAAAATCAAGGTGTCGCTGTTCTCGGCCAGCGGCAGCGAATTGATGTACACCGCTCCCAGCAGAATTGCCCCAACGACAAGCGCTGTTTTGCCTTTGTCCAGGTTATTCTTCCAGGCAAAAAAGGCGGTCAGCATCGGGAACAGGATGAAGCCTATGTTGCGCGGATAGAAGACGTTTTCGTCCAGTGCCAGCAACATTGGCAGCTTAGCAATGCCGCCCGCCAGCAGCGAAGCCAGCAGCACAAACAGCAAGTCTTTGCCGCTGCCCCAGGAAATATCCTGGCCGGCAAAGCTGAGCCGCTCCTTCCAATACCCGGCCAGTACCTGGTTTCCCAGCTCGGGGTACAACGCATTGAACGCGCGCTTAAACGTGCGCTTGTCGGCCTGGTACAACCGCTCCAGTTGCCGGGGGTCGTTGAGATGGGCTAAGATTTCGTCTTTCATCGCGCAGAGAAGTAAAGAAGAAGGATGAATGGGCTTGCCAAAGGCCAGTATGGTGCAGTTGGTGTACCTCAGCGGGCGGGCTCGGCAGCAGCCGAAGCCCGCCCGGCGAAGCATTGGCAAGGTAAATAAAAGAACTTTGAGTTTCAAAGTTAAGACACCCGATTATTCTCCTGCCTTGCCCTTTTGGGCAAACAAGCTGCTTTCTGCTCTCAATTCTCAAGGGGTGAAAGGCCGTAATATTGCCCGATTGACACCTTTAATAGTGAATGGCCAAGCATAGGTAACAGCGGAAAATATAGTATCCAGAGATGCTACCACCGGCCCTTACTGGGGTACCGCTTCCCAGATTTGGGGGCGGCAGCTACAGCGTAGCGGTCCGCCAAGACCGTCCACTGAAGCGGACGGTCTTGGCGGACCGCTACGAGTTTTGCGCCTGACTTGCAGCAACAGACCCGCACCAACGGCGGGATGCGGCTTTATTTTCACAGCAGGGTAATGCGTTTTACCACCCTGCCGGCAGGTGTATCGATAACTGCTACGTAAACGCCGGCCCGGCAGTGCGTTAATGGTATGGTTAGCTCGTCTGAGGTTGCCGAGGATACCACTTCCGTGGCCACCAGACCACCGATGGTGTTGTAAATGCGCACCTGCTGAACGACAAAGTCGGCCTGCCGCCAGCTGATGGTCACTTTGTCGTGCGTGGGGTTTGGATACACCGCAACCGCCTCGTTTAGCGGCAGGGCACTTACGCTGAACACTTCTCCCGACTGCCCTCGGCCGCCGGCACCCGCCGCCGTCAGGGTGCCCGTGCTGGCCCCCCGGGGCACGACTACTTCCGCGCTGGTAGCAGTAGCTCGTACAACGCGGGCAGTAAGCCCTCCAAACAGAATGGTGTCATTCAGGCCTTCTTCCCGGAAGTTGCGCCCAATGATGGTAACGGCTGTACCAACGGGGCCGTGCGCCGGGCTAAAGCTGGTAATAACCGGCGCCGGAATAACTACCAGGCTCGTCGCCGTAGTGGTCTGGCCGCCGGGCGTTTGCACCTGAACGGGCCCGGTTTGCGCGGCCGTGGGCACCTTCACCACCAGGCGGGTGGCCGACGCCTGAAGCACTTGCCCAACTTGCCCGCCCCCAAACGTAACTACATTCCGCGCAAGTGCGTCGGCAAAGTGCGTCCCGGTCAAGGCTACGGTAGCGCCGGTATGGGCCCGCCCCGGCAGGGTGCTGCTGATGGTAGGCGGATACCAGACCATAAAGGACTGCGCGCTTTCCACCTGTCCGCCCAAGGTTCGTATTCTGATTTTGCCGAGAGTGGCGCCCGTAGGCACTTCTACCTGCAGGCCGCTGGTGGTAGCCTGAAGTACCCGGGCCGGAATTCCGTTGAAGGTGACGGTGTCCTGCGCCGTTAAAGCTGAGAAGTGGGTACCGGTCAAGGTCACGGCGGCACCCGGCTGCCCCTCTCCCGGCGTCACGCTGGTGAGCGTAGGCGGTTGAAACACGGTGAAGCTACTGCTGCGCGTCCCGCCGTCGGTTGTCGTCAGCGTAAGCGTGCCGGTGGTGGCGCCGGCCGGTACCCGCACCGTGAGGGTGGTAGCGGTAGCACTTTGCACGGACGCCGCTACGCCGTTGAACATGACACGGTTGCTCGTGGGAGTTGGGGAAAATTTGCTGCCCGTGAGCGTAACCAGAGTTCCGAAACGGCCTTGAGCTGGTGCGAGGGCAGTAATGGTGGGCGAGGCCAACACCTCCGGGTAACTGAGGGCTACGGCCGGCACCACGTTCAGCGGCATGTCATAGATGCGGTTGGTGGTAGTGTCGGTCCGGACGGGCTCGTTGTAATCAAAGTAAATGTCGGCGAAGTTGTCGATGCGGGTACGGGCGGGCAAGGCCGCTTTGGGCTTGATGCTAAACTGCACAAAGCCATTGCTGCCCGCCGGGTTGCTGGCACTGTCGGGCAGCATGATGTTGGGGAACGTGAAGGTGACAATCGGGCGCTGCCGACCGGAAATGGTCATCCGATAGGGATGCGACACCGCGCCAACCTGCAGCGTACGGAGGTCGAGGTCGGCAGAAAGCGTATCGACCACAGCCACCTGGTAGGCCACGTCGTTGCCCGTATTCTGGAAGCGAATCTGATACCGCAGCGCCTCTGTGGTGGGCGTATAGTGCTGGGCAGTGCGCCCCTGCGGCACCACCCGCTTGTCGTTGGGGTCGTACGAGTCGAGAATTGGCTGGCAGTCTTCCGCTACCTCTGGTTCCGGGTCGCCGGGCGACATGGATTCCATAGCCGTGCTGGGCAGGCTGTTGGTACGCAAGGCGGCCAGTTCTACGGTAGCACTCGCCATCGGACCGTACGGATGATTGGCCGGCTGGTCGGCTTCTACCCGCACTACCGGCCCGGCAGCAGTCCAGCGCAACACTACACTGTCGCCCGCGGCCAGGGAAATATTGCGCATCATCGCCAATTCGGCATCCTGAAAAATACGCAGCCCCAGGCTATCCGTAGTGGCCCCGCTACCCTGGTTGCGTACCACGAAGCGCACCTGGCTGCTGCCCGTTACCTGTCCCCTAACGGCCATAGATGCCCGGTTCCAGCCCGAAGGTACTGGGTAGGTATTCACGGGCCGGATCCAGGCGCGGGTGCATACGGTCAGGCCACGCAGAGCCGGATTGCCGCACACCACCGAGTCTTGGATGGTGATAGTGCCGCGCTGGTTGGGCTGCAGTGCCCCCACCCGAAATACGTAATTGCCCGCCGCATCCAGGGTGTGCGGCATATCGGCCCGCACGAAGATGACTTCCGGGGGCAGGGCTACCGTCACAGTAGCATTTGGCACGGCGGCAAAGCCGGTGTTGGCGTAGCTGACGGCCGTAGTATTCTGGAAGCAGCGCCGCCGCCGGTTCGAAGCCACGCTTACCGTCAGATGCGGCGCGGTGCTGACCTGATTCCCAAAATCGGGGCCACTTGCCGCGTTGCCGTACGAGTGGAAAGAAACCGCGGCCGGGCCGGCGCACAACTCCTCTATTACCCGGCCGGTCTGGGGCGGGGGCAGCAGTTGCTGCACGGTATAGGCCCCGGTATCCAGAGCTAACGAGTAGTTGCCGTTGTCGTCGGTAAGAGCGTAAGCGCTACCCGGCTCGGCCACTACCACCATGTTCGGCATGGCTGGCTCGTTGGATTGCTGCACGCAGTCGTTGTTCAGATCATTGAATACTTTGCCAGTAAGCAGGTTTTCGGGGGGGCGGTTGGTAGGGCTGTAAAACCGCAGCACATCATGGGCCCACCGGGCAGTCGTCAGCCGGGTGCCGCTTTGATTGACGGTAATGACCGAAGGGCTAGCCCCCACTACCAGTTTCACCTGCCGGGTACTATTGCCCTCAAACATGGTGACGTAATTGTCCTTACCAACGCTGGCGTACACGTTGCCGGCTCCATCTACGGCCAGGCCCGCATCCCCGGGCGACAACGAAGGGGAACCCTGAAACGAAGGAGGAAACATCGAGAGAAACTCGCGGACAACCTGCCCGGCAGGGTTGAACTTTTGCACGCGGCTACCCGCGCCGTCCGATACATAGATGTTGCCGCGGTAATCCAGCACCACCCCGCGCGGCGCGTAGAACTGGCCGGGACCGGGCCCACTGCCACTTCCCCCCGCCCCAATCATCTGCACCATCTGCCCTTGCGCATTGTATTTGCGGACTGCGCTGTAATAATCGAGCACGTACACGTTACCGCCGGCATCCACGGCCAGGTCGGTGGGCCAGTAGCCGTTGGAGTTGGTCTGGGGGTTGGGCAGCGCAATTTTACTGATAAAGCGGCCCTGCGGGTCAAACTTCTGCACGCGGGGTGGGTAGCCCTGGCCTTCTAGCCCATACACGTTGCCGTACAAGTCGACGGCAAAGCTGGTGAGCATCCCGAATTGCCCATCACCCTGCCCAGCGGTACCAAAGGTGGCTACTTGCTGGCCGGCGGGGTTAATCTTGACAATGCGGGGCTGTTTCTGGTCGAGATAATAGATGTTACCGGCCTCGTCCTGCCGCATTCGGCCGCCGAATACACTTTCGTTGCCCCATTTTCCCAGCTGAGCGCCAGTAGAACTCAGCTTGCGAATGGTACTGATGCTTTGCTCCCGGTCGGAGGCATCCAGGGCGTACACGTAGCCGGTGCCATCGAGGGCCAGAGCCGCGTGCGTGCCGTTGAATGAGCCGCTACCACTGCCAAAAGCCCCTAAATGCACCCCTTGGGCATCGTAGCGCTGCACGGCAGTCAGCCGCGAGCTGACGACGTAGAGGTTACCCGCCGCGTCGATTTCAAGCCCTATCGTCTGGTCATTTACCGACCCCGTGAAGCGCAATGATACGGTACTGAGCAGTTGCCCGGCCGCGTTCAGCTTGACGGCAGTATAGTTCTTGTTTAACACGTACACGCTGCCATCGGGAGCGACTTTTACATCCGACGGCTGCACCAGGGCCTGAGTTCCGCCGGGGGCATACACCCACTGCACCTGCCCGCTGGCATTCAGCTTTTGCAGGCGGTTGTTGCCGGTATCGGCCACGTAAATGTTACCGGCCGCGTCTACAGTTATTCCCTCGGGCTGCTGAAACTGCCCCACCGCCGTGCCGGCCTGGCCGATTTGCGTGAGCGAATCACCGGCGGGGCTGTACTTGCGCACAAACGACTGCGCCCGGTTTACGACAAAGACGTTGCTCTGCCCATCCAGGGCCAGGGCACGGTAGTCGGGGGTGCGCGTAGCCGAACGGAGCGGAATGGTTTGCTGGTAGCGCCCCGTGGCATCGAGCTTCACCAACCCCACCCGGTCCAGCACGTGTACAACGCCGGCTGAGCTCACCTGAATGTCCTGCGGGAAGTCTACCGGCGTGCCAAGCATACGCTCGAGGCGGAAGTTGCGGAGCTGGGCACTAGCCGTAGTAAACGTCGCCAGCACACAGGATAGAAGTAAAAGTTTTCTCATAGAAGGCTTTCAATAGCGTATAAGGGCACACGTTGCACCGGGTAGCAGCCGGCTCTGACGGCCCCGTTGTTGACCCCGCTGGCAAATTTAGGTGAATAGCGTTACCAGACGCTACGCCAGGCCCGACGAACTTCTACTTCACAGCGGGTTACACCCGGCTGCACATTTAGTGTCAACTCAAAGGCCGGGATGGGAAAATGCGGGCCTTCGGACTTCTGTGCCCGTGAAAGGTGCTGCCCAAGGAAAGTAACTGGAGCTTCTCCTCGACCCGATGCCCAGAATCGAGGCGAACGTGCAGCCGGTAGCGCTGATTTAAGCGCAAGTGCCCGCCGGGGCCAGCCGCAAATTTGAGACGTACCGGAAACAGTAGCGCCAGCAAACAACCTACTCTGTCCCTGTCCCGAAGCATTCGTACATCTTGGTACGTCTTTACTTTCCTGCCATTGACAAGGCCTGATAATAGCAAACAGCACACCCTTGTAAACAAGGTGCTTTTCAGTTAAAAATCACTAAATATTGCAGACATACCTTTGAACTCAGGGTGTTTATGACTACAATTGCAATAACACAGGCAATTACCCCCTTTAACAAAAGGCGTATTGTCAGAATAGCATCATTTTTAATTTAGTTTATCTGATGCTTCCCGCTCTTTCTGCCCCACCCACTTTTTAGCCTGTCTGATGATGTCCTCCTAACCCCGTTGGTCGTATGGTACCGCAGCCCGTTCCTACCGTCGTTGTCATTGGCAATGGCATGGTTGGCTATAAGTTTTGCGAGAAGCTCCTCGCCAAAACCCCGGCCTTCAATCTGGTTGTTTTCGGCGAAGAGCCCCGCGTGGCCTACGACCGGGTCCATCTGAGCGAATACTTCGCGGGCAAGACGGCCGACGACCTGCTGATGGCTCCCCTGCAGTGGTACCACGACCAGCACATCACCCTGCATCTGGGCGACGCGGTACAAGAAATTGACCGGGTCAGCCAAACGGTACACGCCCGCAGCGGCTTAGTGCAGCCCTACGATTATCTGGTGCTGGCCACCGGCTCCTCGGCCTTCGTACCCGACATTCCCGGCGTGGAAAAAGCTGGCGTCATGGTGTACCGCACCATCGAGGACCTGGAGGAAATCAAGGCTTACGCGGCTACCGCCAAGCGGGGCGCCGTGCTCGGGGGCGGCTTGTTGGGACTGGAGGCGGCCAAAGCCCTGCTTGATCTGGGCGTGCCCGAAACCCACGTTATTGAGTTTGCCCCCCGCCTGATGCCCCGGCAGATTGACGCGGCCGGCAGCCAGATGCTGCAAACCAAGCTCGAAGCCCTCGGTCTGACTATTCACCTGAGTAAGGCCACCGCCAGCATCGGCGGCGAGGATAAAATAAACGCGCTGCACTTCGGCGACGGCTCCGTGCTGGAGGTCGACATGCTGGTAATATCAGCCGGCATCCGGCCCCGCGACGAGTTGGCCAAACTGGCCGGCCTGGAAGTAGGTCTGCGCGGCGGCATCGTGGTCAATGATGAAATGCAAACCAGCGACCCGCGCATTTTTGCCATCGGGGAGTGCGCCCTGCACGGGGGCATGATCTACGGTCTGGTGGCTCCCGGCTACGATATGGCCGAGGTTGTTGCCAGCCAGCTGACCCAGGGGGCCCGCGCCTTTACGGGCTACGACATGAGCAGTAAGCTCAAGCTTATCGGCGTGGACGTGGCCAGCTTCGGCGACCCATTCATTGCCGAGCCCCACAGTCGCTCTATCGTGTTTGAGGATGCCCATAGCGGTGTGTATAAGCGCATCAACATCAGCCCCGACGGCAAATACCTGTTGGGCGGCGTGCTCATCGGCGACGCGGAGGCTTATAACCTGCTGCTGCAGACCGTCAACAACAAAATCGTGCTGCCGCCCCACCCCGAAGACCTGATTTTGGGAGCCCGCGGGGGCGAAGCCAATGAAGGTGCGGGCGTGCTGAGCTTACCCGATGAGGCCCTGGTTTGCTCCTGCGAGGCCGTTACCAAAGGCGCTATCTGCGGGGCCGTCACCGAGCTGGGCGTCACGACGGTGGAGGGCATGAAGAAGTGCAACAAAGCCGGCACCGGTTGCGGGGGCTGCGTACCCATAGTCAAGGACTTGATTCAGGGTACGCTCAAGGCCCAGGGCGCTTACATCAAGAACGTACTGTGCGAGCATTTCGACTACTCCCGCCAGGAGCTGTTCGACCTGCTCAAAATCAACGACATCCGCACCTACGACGCGGCGCTGGACCACTTCGGCAAGGGCGACGGGTGCGAAACCTGCAAGCCCGCCATCGGCAGTATCCTGTCGGGCCTATGGAATGATCTGATTATCAAGCAAAACACCATTCAGGATACCAACGACCGGTATTTGGCCAACATCCAGAAGGGCGGCTCTTACTCAGTGGTACCGCGCATTGCGGCCGGCGAAGTAACGCCCGAGCAGCTCATGGTCATCGGGCACGTGGCCCAGAAGTACGGGCTCTACACCAAGATTACCGGCGGGCAGCGCATCGACATGTTCGGGGCCCACGTGAGCGACTTGCCCGATATCTGGGAGGAGCTCATCAACGCCGGCTTCGAGAGCGGACACGCCTACGGCAAGTCGTTGCGGACGGTGAAGAGCTGCGTGGGCAGCACCTGGTGCCGGTTTGGGCTGCACGACAGCGTGTCGTTGGCCATCGAAATCGAGAACCGCTACAAGGGCATCCGCTCCCCCCACAAGCTCAAAAGCGGGGTGAGCGGCTGCGTGCGGGAGTGCGCCGAGGCCCAGGCCAAGGACTTCGGCATCATTGCCACCGAGAAAGGCTGGAACCTGTACGTGTGCGGCAACGGCGGCGCCAAGCCCCAGCACGCCCAGCTCTTGGCTACCGACGTGGACAAGGAAACCCTGGTGCGCTACCTCGACCGGTTCCTGATGTTCTACATCAAAACCGCCGACCCACTGATGCGCACCGCTACCTGGCTCAACAAGCTGGAGGGCGGCCTGGCCTACCTCAAAAACGTGGTCATCAACGACAGTCTGGGCATCTGCGCCGAGCTGGAAGCGGAAATGGCCCTGCTCATTCAGAACTACCACTGCGAGTGGCGCGAGGTGGTCGAAAACCCCGAGCTGCGCCGGCAGTTCACCCACTTCGTGAATGCGCCCACGCTTAAAGACCCCTCGATTGAGTTTGAGCCAGTGCGGGGCCAGAAGATTGTGAAAGCATGGTAAAGCGTCCAAAAAGCATTTTCCAAGACCTGAGCCGTAGCTGCCCTAGCCTGGGGCAGCATGGAATACCAACGAGCAAAACGGGCGCGGTGGGTGGTGTTGCAGCACTGCTCATTCGCCGCCCAAATTCTTTTCAACAGACCCAGAAACGATGGAAACTGTTATTGACGTAGCGTGGGTGGCCGTGTGCCAGGCCGCCGACATTCCGGTCGACGGCGGGGCCTGCGCCCTGGTGGAAGGCGAGCAGATTGCCATTTTCAACTTTGCCCGCCGCGGCGAGTGGTACGCCACCCAGAACCTGTGCCCGCACAAGCAGCAGATGGCCCTGGCCCGGGGCATGATTGGCAGCACCGGCGAGGCCTGTGAGCCCAAAGTTGCCTGTCCGTTTCACAAGCGCACCTTTTCCCTGCTCACGGGTGAGTGCCTGAACGGCGACGAGTGCAGCATCCGGACCTACCCGATTAAGGTCGAAAATGGCCTGGTGTTCATTGGCCTGGAAGCTGGGTAAGACAACTGCTACTGAATTCATTGCCTACTCACCGCTAACCACTTAGTATGCCCGAGAACTGTACTGCGAATAGACTTTCTTGGGTAGCGTTGGTGGTGGCGCTGCTGCCCGGCCCGGTGGCGGTGGGGCAAGTGGTGGTGTCGGCGGAAATCCGGCCGCGGACCGAGCTGCGCGACGGGTTCCGGACGGTGAACACGCCCCGCGAAAAGCCGGCTTTCTTCGTCGAGCAACGCTCCCGCCTCAACCTGGATTATGGCCGTGAGAAGGTAAGCGTGCGGCTGTCGGTGCAGGACGTGCGCATCTGGGGCAGCACCAGCCAGGTGTATAAATCAGACCCCAACCTGTTCAACGTGTTCGAAGCCTACGGGCAGTACCGGTTAAGCTCCCGGTTGGCCGTGCGGGTGGGGCGGCAGGTGCTCGACTACGACAACGCCCGGTTTCTGGGTGGGCTCGACTGGGCCCAGCAGGGTCGCAGCCACGACGCACTGAAGCTCCTGTATGCCGATAGCTCAGGCTTCGCCGTGCACGGCGGGGCGGGATTCAACCAGTCGTTTTCCCCGGAGCCCGCCAAGCTCTCCGACACCTACTACGGTGGCGTGGACAACTACAAATCAATGGAGTACCTGTGGCTGCACAAAGACTGGACCCGCGGCAAGCTTTCGGCCCTGTTTTTCAACGACGGCCGGCAGCGTCCCGATTCGACCACCTATTACCGGCAAACCTACGGCCTGAGTGGCGAGGCTACCGCCGGCCGGGCCACCCTGACGGCGGAAGCGTACTACCAAACCGGCTACGATGCCACCGGCCGGGCCGTGCAGGCCTACCTGGCGGCAGGCAGCGTGACGCTGGCTACCAAGTTCACTCCGCTCACCCTGGGCCTGGATTATCTGTCGGGCTCTGATGCTACCGACTCCCGCAACCAGGCTTTTGTGCCGCTCTACGGCACCAACCACGCCTTTTACGGCCACATGGACTACTTCTACGTGGGCAACAACCACGGGCAGAATGGCCGGACGGCCGGCTTGGTGGACTTCTACTTGAAAACCAATTTCAAGCTGGCGTCCAAAACCAGTCTGCTGGCACATCTGCACCACTTCGAGGCGGCCGCCGCGGTGTATGCGCCGGGTACGACGGAGCAGGCACTGAGCAGCCGGCTCGGCGAGGAGCTGGATGTGCAGCTCAGTACCAACGTGAGTCCGGACTTTAACCTCAAGCTGGGCTATTCGCACTTGCTGGCCACGGCCTCGCTCGATGCGCTGAAAGGGCGCGCCGGGCAGCCGCACAACCAGTGGGCCTGGGCCATGCTCACCTTCAAGCCCGTCCTGTTCAAAAACTAAGCGCGCCTCCCGCGCTACTACGCGCTGTCAACTTCACCTCCAAACCCCGTCGACATGGAAGAATCACTGAGTGCCCGGCCGCTGGATAAGCTCGCTATTTTCTCCGGGAAAGGCGTGCAGATGCGCACGTTTCACCTGACCTGGCTCACATTTTTCTTCTGCTTTTTCGGCTGGTTTGGCATTGCGCCCCTCATGCCCCTGGTGCGCGACCAGCTCCACCTCGACAAAGGCCAGATCGGCAACATTGTCATTGCCTCGGTGTCGGCTACGATTCTGGCCCGCTTGGTTATCGGCAAGCTCTGCGACACGCTCGGGCCGCGGCTGACCTACACCCTGCTGCTCGTAGTGGGCGCCCTACCGGTGATGCTTATCGGGTTGAGCAACAGCTACCAAAGCTTCCTGCTGTTTCGCCTCGCCATCGGCATCATTGGGGCGTCTTTCGTCATTACCCAGTTTCATACCTCGATGATGTTTGCGCCCAACGTGGTGGGCACGGCCAACGCCGTAGCTGGCGGCTGGGGCAACCTCGGCGGCGGTATTGCCAATATGGTAATGCCCCTGGTGGCCGCTGCTTTCGTGTCGCTGGGGTACGTGGACAAAGCTAATTCCTGGCGCCCGGCTATGGTGGTGCCCGGCATTGTTCTGCTCGTAATGGCCTGGCTCTACTACAAATACACCCAGGATACGCCTCGCGGCAACTACGCCAATATTCCGCGCGAGTCGGCGGTGAAGCCTAAAGGCACATTCCTGCTGGCTTTGCGCGACTCCCGGACTTGGGTGCTGGCCCTAGCCTACGGCGCCTGCTTCGGCATCGAAATCACCATCGACAACGTGGCCGCCGTCTACTTTGTCGACCATTTTGGGGCCACGCTGGTTATGGCCGGGCTGCTGGCCGGCATCTTCGGGTTCATGAACATCTTCGCCCGCGGCCTGGGCGGCTGGGTAAGCGACCAGGCCGGGCGAGCCTACGGTATGCAGGGCAAATGGCTGCTGCTGAGCGGGCTGCTGGTGCTCGAAGGTGTGGGCATTGCCTTGTTTGCCTTAGCCCCGAGTTTGCCGCTGGCCATTGCCGCCATGCTGGGGTTTGCCCTGTTTTTGAAAATGGCTAACGGCTGCACCTATTCCATTGTGCCCTTTGTGAACAAGCAGGCCCTGGGCAGCGTGAGCGGCGTGGTGGGCGCGGGCGGCAACCTGGGTGCCATGCTGGTCGGGTTCCTGTTCAAATCGGCCTCCATTAGCTACAGCACAGCTTTCCTGTACATCGGTATCGGGGTGGCGGCCGTGGGCGGCCTGGTGCTGCTCGTGCGCCTGGTGCGCCGGGAAATAGGGGAAGCGGCACCCGAAACTACTGCCGAAGCCCCGCTGACGCTGGCCGGCGCGTAGGCCAACGGTTTTTCTGACTCACTCCCCGGTAGCTATGGCCCTGACTTCCCCCGCCGTCCCTTCCACTTGTTGCTACTGCGGCGTCGGCTGCGGGGTACTAGTCAGGCCGGAAAAGAACGGCGACGTGACCGTGACGGGCAACCCCGACTACCCCGTGAACCGCGGGGCGCTGTGCAGCAAGGGCCTGAATCTGCAGTACACCGTTAATGACCGGACTGACCGGCTGCTGTTTCCGCAGATGCGCTACAGCAAAAGTCGCCCGCGGCAGCGCGTGAGCTGGGACGAAGCCCTGGAGCGCACGGCCGCCGTGTTCAAAACCTTCATTGAGCAGTACGGCCCCGATTCGGTGGCTTTCTACGCCTCCGGGCAGTGCCTGACCGAAGAGTATTACGTCATCAACAAGCTGATGAAGGGCTTCATCGGCTCGAATAACCTCGACACCAATTCCCGCCTGTGCATGAGCAGCGCGGTGGTGGGCTACAAAATGGCTCTGGGCGAAGACAGCGTGCCGGTGTGCTACGACGACATCGAGCTGGCCGACTGCCTGCTGGTCACCGGGGCCAACCCAGCCTGGTGTCACCCTATTCTGTGGCGCCGGGTGGAAGCTCACAAAGCAGCCAATCCGGCCACCAAAATCATCGTCGTGGACCCGCGCGTGACGGACACCTGCGCCCTGGCCGACGTGCATTTGCAGCTCATCCCCGGCACCGACGTAGTACTGCACCAGGCCCTGGCCCGGGTGCTGCTCGAAAATGGCGACCTGGATATGACCTTTATCGAGCAGCACGCCGAGGGTTTTGAAGCTTACCGCGCCATCATCCTGGAACGCACCGTGGCCGAGTCGGCCCGGCTGTGCGGGGTGGCCGAGGCCGATATTCGGTTGGCGGCCGGCTACATCGGCTCGGCCCAAGCGTTTCTGTCGATGTGGACCATGGGCCTGAACCAGAGCGCTGTGGGCGTCGACAAAAACCTGAGCTTGCTGAACCTGCACCTGCTAACGGGCCAGATCGGCAAACCCGGCGCGGGGCCACTGTCTCTCACTGGCCAGCCCAACGCCATGGGCGGGCGGGAAGTCGGTGGCTTGAGCAACCTGCTGCCCGCTCACCGCAACCTGGCCGACCCCGCGCACCGGGCCGAAGTGCAGCAGTTCTGGGGCAGTGGGCCACTTTCCGAGAAGCCCGGCTTCACGGCCACCGAAATGTTTGAAGCCCTGGAAGACGGCCGGCTCAAGGCCATCTGGATTATTTGCACCAACCCCCTAACCAGCCTGCCCAACGTGCGCCAGGCCGAGGCAGCCCTGGCCAAAGCCAGGTTCGTGGTGGTGCAGGACATCAGCTCCAAGCCCGAAACCCTAGCCTACGCCGACGTCATCCTGCCCGCCGCGGCCTGGGCCGAGAAGGAAGGCACCATGACTAACTCTGAGCGGCGCATCAGCTACCTGCCCCGGGTAGTGGCCGCGCCCGGCGAAGCCCTACCCGATGCCGAAATTATCTGCCGCTTCGCCCAAAAGATGGGTTTTGCCGGCTTCGACTTCCCGACAACCGAGGCTATTTACCAGGAACACACCCGTCTGACGGCCGGCACTACGCTGGACATTTCGGGCCTGACCTACGAGGTGCTGCGCCAGCGCGGCTCGGTACAGTGGCCCTACCAAGCTGGCGCCGCCACCACCGGTACACCCCGCTTGTTCACCGACCGACAGTTTTACACGCCCTCGGGCCGGGCCCGGATTCACCCGGTGGCCGTGGCCGGGCGCAGTGAAATGCCCGACGAGGATTTCCCCTTTATCCTGACTACTGGCCGCATCCGGGACCAGTGGCACACAATGACCAAGACGGGCAAAGTCAGTAAGCTGCGCCAGCATATTCCCCAGGCTTTCATCGAGCTGAACCCGCAGGATGCGGCGGCGCTGCAGGTGGCCGAGGGCGACTTGGTGACGGTCAGCTCGCGGCGGGGTGAGGTACGGGTGGCCGCGCGGCTGAGTGCGGGCATCCGGCCGGGTGTGGTGTTTTTGCCCATGCACTGGGGCAAGCTGCTAGGCTCCGACCTGCACCGCGCCAACAACGTGACTTCCGGCGCCGTGGACCCCGTTTCCAAGGAGCCCGACTTCAAGTTCTGCGCCGTGCAGCTGACTAAATACTGCAAGCCCCGGCAGCGCATCGTGGTGGTAGGCGCCGGCGCCGGCGCCTTTGGCTTCGTGCAGGCCTACCGGGAGCTGAACCAGGACGACAGTATCACCATTTTCAGCAAGGAAAATTCTCCGTTCTACAACCGCGTGATGCTGCCCGACTACATCAGCGGCCACCAGCACTGGGAGCAGCTGGTAAAAATGCGCGACGACGAGGAGCCGGACTACCATATCGAGCTGCGCCGGGGTGTGAGCGTGGAAGAAGTGAATCGGGTCGAGAAGTACGTGGTGGACTCCCGCGGGCAGCGCACCGACTACGACGTGCTGCTGCTGGCTACCGGCAGCCGGGCGGCCGTGCCGCGCAATGTGCCCGCCCTGCCCGGTATCTTCACCATGCGCAGCCGCCCCGACGCGGATTCGTTTAAGTCCCACCTACCCGCCCAAAATGCCCACGTCGTGATTGTGGGTGGCGGACTGCTGGGGTTGGAAATGGCGGCGTCGTTGCGCGAAACTGGCGTGCGGGTGTCCATCATTCAGCGCATTTCCCGCTTTCTGGACCGGCAGCTCGATGCTCTGGGTAGCCAGTTGCTGCAGGAAGAAATGGTGGACCAGGGCTGCGAACTGTACTTCAACGACGAGGTGGAACTGTTCTATGGCCGCACGCGCCTAACCGGTGTGGGCCTGAAAAGCGGCCGGCGCCTCGACTGCGACGCGCTGCTGCTGGCCATTGGCACGGTGCCCAACCTGGAGCTGGCCCGGGAGTGCGGCCTGGAGTGCCGCCGCGGCGTGGTGGTAAACGAGCGGCTGCAAACCTCCGACCCGAGCGTGTTTGCCCTGGGCGAAATTGCCGAGTTCGAAGGCACGCTCTACGGCATCACGGCTGCGGCCGAGCAGCAGGCTGCCGTGGTGGCCCGCTACCTGAGCGGCGACGTAGGCAGCCTTTACCGGGGCAGCACCTTTATGAACATCATCAAGATTCACGGCTTTGATTTGTGCAGCATTGGCCTGCCCGAGTGCCCCGCCGGAGATGACAGCTACGAGGAAATCACCTTTATCGACAAGGCCCGGCGCTACTATAAAAAATGTATTGTGCACCACGACCGGCTGGTGGGCGCCATTCTCATCGGCGACAAAACCGAGTTTCAGGAGTTCCGGGCGCTGATTGAGGGCAAAACCGAGCTTAACGACAAACGCCTGCAGCTGCTGCGCAGTGGCCGCCCTGCGCCATTGGTGCTGGGCAAGCTGGTGTGCAGCTGTAACAACGTGGGCCAGGACAATCTGCGCCAGGCCATTGGGGCTGGCTGCGAAACGCTAAAGGAGCTGTGCGCCACCACCGGCGCGGGCACCGGCTGCGGCTCCTGCCGGCCCGAGGTGCAACAAATTCTGGCCGCCGAGCTGGCCGCTCTGGTGCCCGCCACTACTTGAATCGCCCAACTTCCATGACCTCACCCGATTCCTCCTCTTCTCTGGTAGCCGTAAACCTGCCCGGCGGCATCGTGCCGGCTGGCGACCTGCTGGCCGTGTTGGCAGCGGCCGAGGCCGCCGGCATCGAGCAGGTACAGTTGGGGCACCGCCAGCAGCTGCTGCTCACCGTGGAACCAACCCGGCGCCGTGCCCTGCTGCAGGCACTGGCCGCGGCTGGGGTGCTGGCCGAGCCCGACCCGGAAGCCCATCCCAACATCGTGAGTTCCTACGTGGGTGAGGATGTATTCTACAATGCGGCCTGGCTGCGGGAAGGCGTGTACAAGGACATCCTGGATTTGTTCGACTACCGGCCCCGGCTGAAAATAAACCTGGTTGACAGCCGGCAGACGTTCGTGCCATTTTTTACCGGCCACCTGAATTTCATTGCCGCCGAAACCAGCAACTACTGGCACTTGCACGTGCGCTTTCCCCGCTCCGGTCACCTTTACGCCTGGCCACACCTGGTGTATTCCGAGGACGTGCCGGTGCTGAGTGCGGCCCTAGAGCGGGTTCTGCTAGCCGCGGCCGGGCAGTTTGCCACCGACCTGGCTACGGCCGGCGCGCGGCTCTACGCCCAAGTCAGCCCGGCCCAGCCGCTGGGGCCACGGGTAACCGCCGGGCCGCTGGCGCTGCCACCCTTTATGCTGCCGTACTACGAGGGTTTCAACCGCAGCGGGCAACACTTGTGGCTGGGTATTTACCGGCGCAATGAGCAGTTTTCGGTGGCTTTCCTGCAGGATCTGGGCCGCGTGTGCTTGCTCACGCGCGTGGGCCAGCTCTGCACCACCCCCTGGAAGTCGTTGATTATAAAAGGAATTACTCCGACCAACAGGCCGCAGTGGGACGCCGTGCTCTGCCGCCACCGCATCAATGTGCGGCACGCGGCCAACGAGCTAAACTGGCAAATCGAGGATAATTGCCCTCCCGGCCTGGCCCTCAAGCATGAACTGGTGCGCTACCTCCACGAGGAAGACGTGCGCACCTACCAGCTCTGCTTTGCCATCAAAACCCGGCCCCAAACCGGCCTTTTCGGCTCCATCATTATCCGCACCCAACCGGGGCGAAACGGAGCCGAGCAGTACGAAATCCTGCACACCCGCGACTTCAACCCCAATTCCCGCGACTTTGTGCTGTTCCGCCAACAAGTGCGCCCCGATATGCTGGGCTGGTATCTGGCTGAGCTTTGCCACCAGTTCTACGCCCAGCTCGGGTCCGAAACCCGGCCGGAAACTGCGGCAGCCGCGCTGCCTCCGGCTGAAAACCCGCTGCCAGCTGCTGAGCCCCTACCGCGTTGCCGCCGTTGCCTAACGGTTTACGACCCGGTGTATGGGGACGCCAGCCAAGGCGTGGCGCCGGGCACGCCCTGGGCCGCCCTGCCCGACTACCACTGCCCGACCTGTGAAGCGCCGGCAGCAGCGTTTGAGCTCTGGGAAGAGCCAGTAGCCGCAGAGTTGAGCTTCGTTGGCGCGGCGACGTAAACAGTTCGGCTTACAGCCTTTTCCCTTTGATTTTTTACCAATCCTTTATCCATGCTTCCCCCACCCATTGTCAATCCTCTTTTTCCAGTATTTCTCAAGCTGGAGCAGCTGCGGGTGCTGCTCGTGGGCGGCGGTAATGTGGGCCTGGAAAAGCTCACCGCTATAGTGCGCAGCAGCCCGGCCACAGCCGTCACAGTCGTTAGCATCACCTTTCTGCCCGCGCTGCGGGAGCTGGCCGCACGCTTCCCAACGGTGCAGCTGCGCGAAGAGCCCTACACCGATGCCCTGCTCGACGAAGCCGACATCGTGTTTGCCGCCACCGACGACCCGGCCCTGCACGCCCGCATTAAACAAGCCGCCCGGAGCCGCCGCCTGCTGGTAAACGTGGCTGACACGCCCCCGCTGTGCGACTTTTACTTGTCATCGGTGGTGCAGAAAGGGGCGCTGAAAATTGCGGTTTCCACCAATGGCCAGTCGCCCACGGTGGCCAAGCGGGTGCGGGCCGTGCTGGAAGAAGCCCTGCCCGACGAGCTCGACGCGGTGCTGCAGAAGATGCCCGCCATCCGGCAGCAGCTCGCCGGCGACTTTGCCACCAAGGTCCGCACCCTAAACGAAGTAACGGCCGGACTGGCCGGCGGCCCCAGCTTCGAAGTACCAGCCACGCGCCGCTGGCGCCGCCTGGCCCTGGGCGCCTTGCTGGCCGCCGGGGCCCTGGCCGCCGTGCAGGTGCAGGCCCTGCTTTCTTCTCCTGCCCTCAAAGATCAACCCCTTGAGTAGCAGGCAGGAAAAACCCATTGGCGTGGTGCCGGAGCTATACGTGGTGGGAGCCGGCCCCGGCGACCCGGAGCTGCTCACGCTCAAGGCTTACCGCATACTGCAAACCGCCGCCGTCATTCTCTACGACAACCTGGCCAATCAGGAGCTGCTGGCTCTGGCCCCGGCCGGCTGTGAGTGCCTGTATGTGGGCAAAAAGCCCTACGGCGACTACACGCCCCAGGAAACCATTCACGAGTTGATTCTGGAAAAAACCCGGGCTCGGGGCCGCGTCATCCGCCTCAAGGGCGGTGACCCATTCATCTTCGGGCGCGGCTTCGAAGAAATCCTGTTTGCCCGGGCCCACGGCATTGCGACGCACTACATTCCGGGCATTTCAAGCATGCAGGCCCTGGGCTCCGAAGACATTCCCCTCACCCACCGCATCGTGAGTGAAGGTGTTTGGATGGTCACGGGCACCAAAAAGGACGGCTCCTTGTCGGTAGACCTACGCCTGGCCATGCAGAGCAACTCCACCGTGGTGATTTATATGGGCCTGAAAAAAGCCGCCGAAATTGCCGCCGCCTACTGCGAAATGGGCAAAGGCGACACACCGGCCGCCGTAGTACAACATCTTACCTTGCCGCAGCGCAAGCTAGCCGTTGGGCCGGTGCGCCACTTGCCGGCGCTGGTAGCCAGCCAGCAGATTACCTATCCGGCCCTGATTGTTATCGGGGGGGTGGTAGGCCTGGGCCATACCGTGCCGATGGCAGGCTCAGCTTAGGCCAACGCTTTGGCCACCAGAGCTTGTGCCTCTGCCGGCAAGGCAAGCTCCAGGGCCAGGGCATGGCCCTGCGGAGTCATTTTGCGCCAGGTTTTCTGCACAATGTCAATAACTTTCTCTTCGGGGTGCTGCCGGGCAAAATCCAGAAAGTAGTATTCCAGAAATACCAGGCAAACCACATCTTCTAGCAGCTGCACCTCTGTGTCGTGCGCAAGCTGTTGCTTTTGCACTAGGGCCTGCACCCGGGTAATGGTAGCTTCGTCGTAGCCCACTTCGGTTAAAAGCCGACCGGCCACTTCGGCGTGGTATTTCTTGAGCGTATTGCGCCACTGGTGGTAGCCCGCGCGGTCCATCGGAAAGTCGTGGCGCGGAATGGCCCAGCGACAGAGGTGCTGGCCGCGGGCCGCCAGCTGCAGGGTTTCGGGGGCTTCGGGGGCTACGCGGGCCAGGCAGGCACTCATGCGGTGGCTGTAGAGCAGCTCCTTGGGCCAATGGCGGCCGGCGGTATCCGTTTCTTGGTTGGGGTCCTGGGCATTGGCGGCGTCAAACTTTTCCAAGGCAGCCTGAAAGCGGTTCGGTAATGAATCCATACAAGGAAAAGTAAGCAATGCGTATCAGAACCCGATAAAGAGTCTGGGAAGCAAAAGAACAGGCTGAGCCAGGAATAACCAACCAAGCCCGATGAATGACCTAAGCAGGCAGGCAGTACACACATAATTCACTGGCTATAAGGCATAAAAAAAGGACGCCGATACGACGTCCCCTTTTCCACAACCAAAACACCTAAAAAACTATTCTTTCGAAATTCATTTAGCAATTCGTGTGCCAGGATCCATTTATTTTCTGCCAACAAGCAACCTTTTTAGGTTTTTCGCCAACAAGCTAAATTTTGAGACGATTTAGTCTCAATGGCGCCGCAATGCTATAGTGCTTCCGTAAGGGTAGGTGTAGGTTGCTGATATCATTTACAGAGCGTGCAGGCCAAAGGTGGCCTTTACTGTTTCAGGATGCGGGTGATGGTTTTGGCGCCTCCAACTTCGAGCGTCACCAGGTATACGCCGGCGTTCAGCTGCGGCACATTCAACTGGGTACGGTTGGCACCCGAGCGGATTTGAATCGGAGCATTTAACACAGTGCGCCCTACCAGATCAGCAATCTGTACGGTGCCGGTGCCCATAGAGCGGGCATCGAAAGTCAGTGTAAAGGCATCCTGGAAAGGATTCGGATACGCGGCAAACGTTTCGGCTTTAACGATGGAGGAAGTGCTCAGCACGAAGCTCAGGTCCTTGGCGCCACGCAGCACCTGCCCCCGAATTTCGCCACCGGGAAACTGCGCCGTATGCAGATTCACATACATACTGTCGCGGCGGAACTGCAGGGAGCGGCGGGCCGTGAAGGGCCGGGCGGCGTTAGGAGCACCGTTGCCGGTAGCCTGCCAGTAGCCTTCTGCATTGCTGGGGGCGGTAGTGTTGTCGAAGAACGGGGTAAGCTCGAATACAACCGGGCCTGCCTGCGTAATGAGGCCGGTATGGAAGTGCCCAGCCTGGGCCGGACCCGTAAGGCCACCCCACGACAGCATAAAGTGCGCGTTGCTCTGGTCACGGTCGATGGATACCAGGCCGGAGCCGTAACCGGGCGAGCTGACGGGAGTTGGCTTTTCCTGATTTCCGCCCATAGCGAAAGTGTAGCCCTCACGCGCCAGCCGGTATACCTGGCCCCGAATTTCGCCGTTGGGCCGGGCGGCCGTAGCCAGTTGCAGGTTGATGTTGCCCGCCAGTAAGTTGCGGCTCAGCGCCCCGTTACCAGCATTCAGACCGGTAAACAGCACTCCCAGAAAGTCATTCTGAATCAGGCTAACCAGTTCGTTGGTAGCCTGCAAAGCGGGCGTATTGGCCTGCCCTACCGGCGAAGAATACAGCAAAGCCGACGTTACGGGCCCAGTCAGGCCTGAGTAAGTGGCAAACACGAACATGGAATCGAGCGTGGGGCTGAGCCGGAGCACGGCAATGCCTTTGGCCGGCGAAAAACGTCCCCCAATTACCTGGGCGCTGTCAAGGCGGGCATCGAAGTTGATATAAGCCCGGTCCTGGAAGACCCGGCCGCGAATTTCGCCCCCGGCATTGGCCGCCGTTACTACGTTGACATACAGCGTACCGGCTTCAAAAGCGGTAAGTAGCGTTGGCGTCACTGCAATTTCGCCGCTGATAACGTTCGGGTTGTTGGGGTCACGGAAAGAAGTCAGGCTCAGCACGGAGGTGCCGGCCGTAGTAGCCGTGGCATTGCGCAGCTCGAAAGCGGTAGCAGCGCCGCTCAGGCCTCGCACAACGGTTTGAAACTTGATTTTGGTTTTATCCTGCGACAGGGAAAATACACCGAAGCCCGAAGCCGTAGTCGTAACGGCGGGCACGGCAGTAGCACCGCCCAACTGCGTGATGTAGGCATAGTCTTTCTCCAGCTCAATCTGGCCCCGGATTTCCCCATTTGGATTGGCTGCCGTGTGCACGTTGATGTAATAGCCACCGAGCAGGTATTTGCGCCGTTTGGCCACGTCGAAGTTAGCTCCGGTCAGGAAGCCCTGCATGCGGTTGCCTCTCAGCATCGGCTCCAAGCTGGTAACGATAGGCCCGGCAATGCCCCGCGCCCCCAGGTGTACGTGTGCCCCGGTGATAGGGCCGCTCAGGCCGGTAAAGGAGGCCGTAATGAAGAGCGTATCCCGCGTAGGGTTAATCGTGAAGCTGGCCACGCCTTTGGCCGAAGTCGTAACGGCCGGTACTTCCTGAGCACCTTCCAACTTGGCCGACAGCAGCAGATGTGCCCGCAGGTGGTCGGCTCGTACTATGCCCGAGGCAAGCAGCAGTAAGCCGGTTAAAAAAAGGGTAACGTGTTTACGCATGATAAAGGGGTTAAGGTGAATGAAAAAGGCCTGGTGTGAAGATACCTCTTCAGCTATTCGTGTTACCAACTGATTAGGTTGCTTCTCAAGCTAACAGAAACGGAGAAAATGGGTTATATTATTTTTTGGATACTTTGTCTTATCCAAGTGCGGCCCGCTAAGTTATTGATTAAAGCGGCCCATTGGTCGTACCTTGCGGGCTTTTCCCTCCTACTCTCCTCTCCTATGGAAGCTCCCCGCGACGAATTCATGCGCGAAGCCATTCGCCTTTCAATTGAAAAAATGCAAGCCGGCCACGGTGGTCCGTTCGGTGCCGTGGTGGTCAAAGACGGCCGCATCATTGCCCACGGCTTCAACCAGGTGACCAGCACCAACGACCCCACCTGCCACGCCGAGGTCGATGCCATTCGCAAGGCCTGCGCCGCCCTGGGCACCTTCCAGCTCGACGACTGCGACCTATATACCAGCTGTGAGCCTTGCCCCATGTGCCTGGGCGCTATTTATTGGGCCCGGCCGCGCCGCGTGTTCTACGGCAACACCAAGCAGGACGCCGCCTCCATCGGCTTCGACGACCAGTTTATCTACGAAGAGCTGGACCGCCCCATGACCGAGCGTCAGCTGCCGATGACCCAGCTACTGCGCGACGAGGCGCTGGCCGGTTTCCGGGCCTGGGAAAGCAAGGAAGGCAAAACTGAATATTAAGCTTCTCGCAGTATATTTTTCCTCACAAAAGGCCTCCCCGGGGGCCTTTTGCTATATTCAGGGCTATGAAACACTCCTTTTTGATTGCTGCCGCGAGTTTGCTGCTGGCCGCCTGCGCTACCACGCCCGAAGAGCAGAAGGCCATTGCGGCCGTGGAGCAATACGTGCAAAAGCAGGTGGGCAGCAGCGTAAAGCCCATTCACTCGGAAGCCCACAGCGGCCACCAGGAAGACGCCGAGGGCCGCAACCGCAGCGGCTACACCGTGGAATATACGTTCGAGCTGGAGCGTAGCCCCGGCAACAAGGAGGAAGTAACGGCCGTGTATTTTGCCGACTCGGCTGGCAACGTAATGCCCTCCACGAAGTAGGCGGAGCAGCTCGACTTGGAAAATCACTATTTATTACCCTAACAGTGCGAAACTATTCGCGACGCTAAAATATTATCTAACCAGCATTTATGGGCTTTGAAAAGCCTTGCTGGTTGCTATAGTCACAATTGTAGCGTCGCTTTTGAAACAGCTATCCACTACCCTATTTCTTTTATTCTTCCTGCTTCACAGCGCCGCGGCCCAAACCGGCAGCTGGTACCCGCCGGGGGCCGACCTGTCGTACCCACGCACGTTGCTAAAGGCCGCCGCTATTCCGCAGGTGCAGGCGGCGCTGCTCCGGCCCGCAACCCAGGCCCTGTACGCCGGCCTCTATCAGAGCGTCGAAGCCGCGCCTGCTGCCGACAATACCTCTGCCGATGGCCGCCGGGCCCGGGCCACTTTTGCCAAAAACGCGGCTTTCGTGGTGCTGCTGGAGCGTAAATCGGCTGACGGCGCACTTAGTCCTTTGCCCACCGAGGAAAAAGCGGCCCTGATTGCCACTACCAAAACGCTACTCGAAAGTATCAACACCAACGTAGAAGTGTTTGCCACACTGAGCAATCCGTCCTCCTACAACGAGTGGCAGTGGCGTTCCAAAGAACTGATTGACTATCTGATAGCCTACGACCTGCTGCGCGGTGCCGGCGAAACCGACAACTCCCTGGCCCTGGGCAAGCGCCGGCTGCAGGAGTTTGCCGGCCACCTCGATTCGCAATCGGTGAAGCCGTTTAAGCCGGTTTCGTTTCTGAGCTATGAGTTTTACAAGCAGGTCAAGAACAACCACACGCTGATGACGGCCGCCGCACTGGGTATGGCGGCCGTGGTGCTCAACGACGTGGGCAGCGCCACTTACGTCAGCCGACGGCCCACTTCCTGGATCAACCACGGCCTGTTCAATATCGACAACGTACTGTGGCAGGACGCCCAGCGGCAGTCGGACCCGACGGCCGTGGCGGGCTATGCCGAAGGGCCCTACTATTTCAAATACGCGTTTCTGAACTGTCTGCCGTTTTTCCGGGCAATGGGCAATTTCCTACCCGATACCACCTTGAATTACAACTTCGGCGGGACCACGCGCGGCATCCGCAACCCCTATTTCGACCCGCGCTATGACCAGCTTTACGACTGGATTACGGCCATTCTGCTACCCGACGGCCGCCTGCCCGCCCTCGAAGATTCCTATGTGGACATGGCCATGCCCGAGTTGGCCCTCACTGGCAAAAGCCGCTACGTGAAGCCACTGTATTTACGCAACTTGTCGAGCCGGCAGCTCAACTCCCTCTCGGCCCAGCTGCGCGACGCCACGGTGGACATGCGGGCTGCATACCTGGCGGCCAACCTACTGCCTACCGCTACCACCCTGCCCGCACTGACGGCTCTGCCTCAGAGCGGCAACCTGATTTTCCGCTCCGGCAACGACTCCCTGGCCAGCTACCTGCACGTGTACGGCAAAAGCGGCACGGCCCATACCAACTCGGGCGGCCACAGCCAGGCCGATGCCGGCAGCTTTCAGCTCTATGCTCACGGTCAGCTGCTGGCCCTCGACCCGGGCTACCTCAGCTACGGCCGCCGCGACTCGCTGGGCCAGGCTACCAACCACAATATGCTGCTGGTGGATAATGCCGGCCCCGCCATTGGTACGCCCGGCGCGCCCAACGATGCGCCGGCCACTATTCGCAATGCTTTCCAGACTGGCCAGCTCACCTACGGCGAAGTGCAGACGACGTACCAAACGGCCAGCATCACGCGCAAAACGCTTTTTGTCCGCAACCGCTACTTCCTGCTAGCCGACTTCGTGCGGGCCAGCGCGGCCCACACGTATACCTGGCAGCTGCACGGCTACGGCCTCGAAAATGGCCCGGCCGCCACCGGCAGCTTCACCGATATACTGACCGGCCACGAGGGAATCTGGCGGAAAAACGGGGCGGCGCTGCAGGCCCACGTAACGGCCACCGGCGGGGCCAGCACCTACGCCAAAGCCACCAACCGCCACGAGCTGACCTACAACGTGTCGGAGAAGCACACCACGCTGCTTGTGCGCAAAAGCGGCGCGGCCCAAACGCAGTTTCTGGCGGCCCTCTACCCCTTTACGGCCGATGCCCCGGTTATTACCACCACCAGCACCGCCTCTACTGCCGCCCTGGCCGCTACTACCGACTTCCGGGACGTCGCCTTTGCCCAGGCCGATACCGTGCTGACGACTGATACCGGCAGCCTGCTCCCGCAAGCTGTGCAGGCCGATGGATTGGTTAACTTTTACTCAACGGACCTGGCCGGCAATTTCGCTCAGCTTTTCCTGGAACAAGGCACTACGTTGCGCTACGGAAACTTAACCGTCCTCCAATCGGCCCGGCGGGCCACCGTGGCCTGGCAGCGCACCGATGCCACCGCCTACGCCGGCTATATCAGCCGCGCTACTACGCTCACCGTGGCGCTTAGCAGTGCGCCCACGGCCGTCACGGGTGCCGGCGTGGCCGCCTTCCGCTACGATGCCACTACCCAACAGCTCAGCATTACGCTCACGCAGGCCACCGACTTCCGGGTGAGCGTGGCCGTACCGAATGGTAATGTGCTGCCCGTCGAGCTGACCGCTTTTACCGGTATGCGGCAGGAAAACACCGTGCAGCTGGCCTGGAAAACCGCTTCGGAGCACAACAACCGCGGCTTTGTCGTGGAGCGCCGCATTGCGCCGGAAACCGGTTTCCGGGAAATTGGCTTCGTAGCGGGCAACATTAATTCCACCACCACCCGGCGCTACCAGTTTGTGGACGAAGCCGCTCCCGCCGGGCCAGCGTACTATCGATTAAAACAGCTGGATACGGACGGCAAATTCACGTATTCGCCCGTCGTGGCGCTGGCAGCCAGCCCCGCCCGGGCAGCACTGACGGTAGCCCCCAACCCGGCCCACGACTTTCTCCAGGTTTCCTACTCCGGGCCGGCCGACCAGGAGGATTTGCAGTTGCAGTTGACGGATCAGCAGGGCCGCACAGTGCTACGGCAGCGCATGCGGCGGGCAGTGCAGCTCAACGTCAGCAGCCTGGCACCCGGCCTATATTTCCTGCGGGCTACCGATGCAGCCGGCCACGCGGTGGGCAAAGGCCAGAAGGTACTGCTTGGGCTATAAGCCGCGTAAATAGCTTCCTGTTGCCTGTTGCCAGCTCTTAATTACCCGCACGCATACGTGTGGGCACTGTTAAAACGTCGACCGTTGCTGCAAAGCAAAAGCCCCGGGCCATCTGCATGACTCGGGGCTTTTGCTTGTTCAAAAGAAGTTATTTGCCGCGCATACCCATCATTTTGGCCATTTGCTGCATGCCACCCTTGGTGGAGCTCATCTTGTTCATGGTGCGCATCACCTTGCGCATGTCCTCAAACTGCTTCATCAGGTTGTTTACCTGCTGAATATCGGTGCCGCTGCCTTTGGCCAGGCGGCGGCGGCGGGAGCCGTTCAGCACTTCGGGCTGGGCGCGCTCCTGCGGGGTCATGCTCTTGATGATGGCCTCAATGGGCTTGAAGGCGTCGTCATCGATGTCCACGTCCTTGATGGCCTTGCTCATGCCCGGAATCATGCCCACCAGGTCCTTCAGGTTGCCCATCTTCTTGATCTGCTCCAGTTGGGAGAGGAAGTCGTCGAAGTTGAACTGGTTTTTGCGAATCTTCTGGTTGATGCGCTTAGCTTCATCCTCGTCGAACTGCTGCTGGGCGCGCTCCACGAGCGAAATAACGTCGCCCATGCCCAGAATCCGCTGTGCCATCCGGTCGGGATAGAACATGTCGAGGGCTTCCATCTTTTCACCCGTGGAGATGAACTTGATGGGCTTTTCGACCACGGCCCGAATCGAGAGGGCCGCGCCGCCGCGGGCGTCACCGTCGAGCTTGGTGAGCACCACGCCGTCGAAGTTCAGCCGGTCGTTGAAGGTTTTGGCCGTATTCACCGCATCCTGACCCGTCATGGCATCCACCACGAACAAAGTTTCGGAGGGGTTGATGGCGCGCTTTACCTGCTCGATTTCGCGCATCATCTGCTCATCCACGGCCAGGCGGCCGGCGGTGTCGATGATGACTACTTTCTTGTTGTTTTTCTTGGCGTAGGCAATGGCATTCTGCGAAATCTCGACCGGATTCTTGTTTTCCGGCTCCGAATACACTTCCACGCCCACCTGCTCGCCCAGCACTTTCAGCTGGTCGATAGCGGCAGGACGGTAGATGTCGCAGGCCACGAGCAGCACCGTGCGGTTTTGCTTCTTGATGAACGTGGCGAGCTTACCGGCGAAAGTAGTTTTGCCCGAGCCCTGCAAGCCCGAGAGCAGAATCACGGCCGGGTCGCCTTTCAGCACCACGTCTTCCTTCGTGCCGCCCATGAGCTGGGTGAGCTCGTCGTACACGATTTTGGTCATCAGCTGGCCCGGCGAAACCGTCGTCAGCACGTCGCGGCCCATGGCCTCGTCCTTAATCTTGTCGGTGACTTCCTTGGCCACCTTGTAGTTCACGTCGGCATCGACGAGGGCGCGGCGGATTTCCTTGATGGTCGCCGCAACGTTGATTTCGGTGATGCTGCCCTGGCCTTTGAGGGTTTTGAAGGCTTTGTCGAGCTTGGTACTTAAATTATCGAACATCGGTAGATGTGCTGCTTGGTTGCGTGGGGAATGAGGCGGCGGCCAAGCTACAAGGCTTTGGCAGCACGCTGTTTTTCAGCAAGATGGAAACGACAAAAAGCAAGTTTCAACCGCTGCACACCGCCGAAAAAATGGACGGGCCGGGTGAGTTTCGCCTTTGCCCTAACAGACAAGGTACGCGAATCGTCGCCGCTTCGCTCCCCAAAATTAGCCAGAAAACCCCAAAAGCCGATAGGTGCTTACCTTCGCGCTCCGAAACCGCCCAAATCTGCCCCTTCTGCCCTATGCGCCTGCTCGTCATTACGTATTACTGGCCGCCTTCCGGGGGGGCCGGCGTGCAGCGGACGCTCAAGTTCGTGAAGCACCTGCCCGGCCTTGGTGTAGAGTGCACCGTCATTACCGTGGACCCCGAAAAAGGCGCGTACCCGGTGCTCGACGAGTCGTTGGCAGCCGAAATTCCGGCCGGGGTGCGCGTCATTCGCACGGGCACTTCCGAGCCGTTTGGAAGCTACAAAAAGCTCACCGGCCGGCAGCAGATTCCTTACGGCGGCTTCGCCAACGAAAGCAAAACCAGCCTACAGCAGCAGTTTTTCAAATTCGTGCGCGGCAACCTGTTTATTCCCGACCCACGCCGGGGCTGGAACAGCCACGTGCTGCGGGCTGTGGATGAGCTGATTGCGCAGGGTGAAACCTTCGATGCGGTGCTCACCAGCTCGCCGCCCCACTCGACCCAGCTCATCGGGCTGGCCCTGAAAAAACGCCACGGTCTGCGCTGGCTGGCTGATATGCGCGACCCTTGGACGGATATCTACTACACCAAGGAGCTCAACAAAACCCGCTTTGCCCGCTGGCTCGATGCCCGCTACGAGCGCCAGGTGTTGGAACAGGCCGACGAAGTGCTAACTACCAGCCCCGACACCAAGCGGCTGCTGCTGGGCAAGTCGCCGGCGCTGACGGCCAGTAAATTCCACGTCATTCCGAACGGCTACGACGAGAGTGACTTCCAGATGCCTTCTGCTCCACCCGTCGATGCGCTGCTGATAACGCACACCGGCACTATTTCGGAAACCTACCATATAGAGGAGTTCCTGCGGGCCTGCGCCGAATGCGCCCGGCGCCACCCCACGGTGCCGCTGCGGCTACGCTTCGTGGGCAAGGTATCGGCGGGCGTGCAGGCCCAGATTGCCGCCGCCGGCTTGGCTAGCCGCACCGAGCTGGTTGCCTTCGTGCCGCACGACGAGTCGGTGCGCTACCTGCTGCGGGCCTCGGTACTGCTGATGGCTATTCCCGATGTAGACCACAATTTCGGGATTTTACCGGGCAAGGTGTTCGAGTATCTGGCGGCCAATAAGCCCATTATCTGCATTGGTCCCGTGGGCTCGGACGCCGACAACCTGCTGCAGGAATGCAGCGCCGGCCATGCCTACGCCTACGATGCCTACGAAACCATGCTGGACTACCTGGAGGAACTAGCCGCCCAGTGGCAGCAAAACTCTAACCTGGACTTGCCGGCCCTCAGCCACACCCGCTACTCGCGCCGCGCCCTGACGCAGCAGCTGGTGCAGCTTATCGCCAGATAAACACGACGCACCAGACCGCAAGCACAAGCAACACGTTATGAACTACTTGCGCAGCTTGCCCAACAGCCCTTTGAGCTTGGCCGGCACGCGGCTGGCAACTTCGGCGCGCAAATCGACCCAGGCGGAGCGGGCCAGCTGCCGGCCCTGCCACTGCCCGATGGCCTCGGCCGTACGCTGGGCCAGGGTGCGGTAGTGCTGGCGCTGGTAGTGGCGCAGGTTGTTGGTCACATCGGCGGGGGTTTGCACGAAGTCGCGCACGTCGATGACAAAGCAGTTTTCGGCCGCAGCCACGAAGTCGGCTAGTGCCTGGTTCATGACCTGGTGCCGCTGCAGCGCCCCGGTTTCACCGGAGCCGGGTATGTCAATTTCCGCGCCGTTGAGGAAGAAAATTGGAACGGTGGCGGGCACCTGTTGGCGCAGCCAGCGCAGGTTGTCCTTAAATCGAGCGGGGGTAATCTGGCCCTCGAAACTAAATTCCTGCTGAAACCGGCGTAGAAAAGCTTCATCCATCCCCTGGAAACGACGTTGGCTATACTTGGCAGCTTGTGCAGCCGGCTCGGCCGTGGTCAGGTTCTGGTAGCCGCCGAAGGGAATTTCAGCGCCCGTGGCTTTTTCGCGGTACAGCTCCTGGGTGTAGTCCATCAGGGGGCTGTACACCAGCACATCGAAACCGGCGCCCCAGAGCCTGGTGTCGAAAGCCTCGCGGCCAAAAAATGGCAGACTGAGTGCCAGGCGCTGCTTCTCACTTTCCGGCAGCTCCCGGCCCTGGCGCAGCAGCGCGGTGTGCTCCATGTGCACCGGAATCTGGTTTTCGTTGTTAAAGTTGAACTCCTCGTCTACTGCCAACTCGTAGGCCTGTAAAAACGGCGTGAGCTGCCCCAGGTCACAGCCGCCTTTGAGCAGCACCCGCAGCCGGCCGGCCGCGGGTTTAGCGGTTAACTTATTCGTTACGGAAGCTTCAGCAGCTTCCGTGGTTTCGACGGTAATCCAGTCAGGCCGGTCGTGCTGGTTGAGCTCGGTGGCTACGTCGCCCTGCACAGCCAGGGCCGGAAAGCCCAGCTGGGCGTAGGTAAACTGCTCGACGCCCAGGTGCAAAATGCGGCAGGAGAAAACAAGCTGCGTCAGCCGGTTTTGCGCCAGATCCACGCCGTACACGCCCACCAGGCCGTAGTCGCCGAACCGGTCCTGCACCCGCACGGCGCCCCAGCGCTGCCTTGGGTTCTGCACGTCGGCCCGCAGGCTTTCCTTCGTGACGCGCTGCTTGGTAAAATTCAACTGGTTGGAGCGGTTGATGAGCTCCTCCACCCGGTCGAGGTCGGGCAATAAGGCCGCGCCTTCCTGGAACTGGATCCGCACCTGGGAGTCGCGCAGAAAGGCCAGGTTATCCTGGTAGCCGGAGCGGGCTTCCTGCTGGCGCTCCAGCAATTTATACTGCTCCAGGCGGCTGAGAGTGGGGTCGGGCTTGCCGCTGGCGCGCAACAGCGGGGCCAGCTGGGTTAGCTCGGCGGGGTCGGCCACTTGCAGCTTGGGGTTGTAGAACTGCGCCTCAGCCCGGTTGATGGGGTTGTCGTCGAGGAACAGCGCATTGGGAGCCCGTAGCTGCATTTTCTCCAGCAACTCCTTGATAATAGGACCTTTGGGCTGCCAGCTGATTTGGGGAAACACGAACAGGTCGCGGATACCCAGCTCGATGAGCTTGGCCTCGGCCGGAGCGAAGTCGTTCTTGGAAACGATGGTGTGCACGATGCCCCGGGCGGCGGTGTCGCGCACCAGCGCCAGGTTTTCGGCCAGCGCCTCTACCGCGCCTTCCGAGAGCGTGCCGCGCCAGAAAGTATCGTCCAGGTCCCAGATGACGACTTTGATGGGTTCGGGGAAGGTGAAATCGTTGGTCATGCTGAGGGACGAAGCATCTCTACCGCAGTGGTAACTAATAAGGTATTGCAACGAAGCGGTAGAGAGTCTTCGACTGCGCGGGCGCCAGATGAAGCATGACGACCGTAAAAAAGCCGACAGCGCACAAAAGTACGGAAGCTAGGGCGGGAATGCCTACTTTTGCCCTCCTTTCGCCCGCCGGGCGCCACGGCTTTCCTCTACTTATGAGCCTCGACTTAAATCATAAATCCATCCTGGTAACGGGTGGTACCGGTTCTTTCGGCAAAAAATTCGTGCAAACGGTCTTCGAGAAGTTTCCGCAGGTGAAGCGCCTAGTGGTGTACTCACGCGACGAGCTGAAGCAGTACGAGATGTCGCAGGTGTTTCCACACGATAAATACCCCGCCATCCGCTACTTCATTGGCGATGTGCGCGACGGTGAGCGGCTCAAGCGCGCCTGCGAAGGCATCGACGTGATTGTGCACGCCGCGGCCCTCAAGCAGGTGCCCGCCGCCGAGTACAACCCGATGGAGTGCATCAAGACCAACATCTTCGGCGCCGAAAACGTCATCAACGCCGCCCTCGACTCGGGCGTGAAGCACGTAGTGGCGTTGAGCACCGACAAGGCCGCCGCACCTATCAACCTGTACGGCGCCACCAAGCTCTGCTCGGATAAGCTCTTCGTGGCCGCCAACAACATGAAAGGTTCGCGCGACCTGCGCTTTTCAGTGGTACGCTACGGCAACGTAATTGGCTCCCGGGGCTCAGTGGTGCCGTTTTTCCTGCAGCGCCGCCACACCGGCGTACTGCCCATCACCCACCCCGACATGACTCGCTTCAACATCTCGCTGGAGCAGGGCGTGGACCTCGTGCTGTATGCGCTGGAGCACGCCTGGGGCGGCGAAATATTCGTACCCAAGATTCCTTCCTACAAGATTACGGAAGTGGCCGAAGCCATCGGGCCGCGGTGCAAGCAGGAAATCGTGGGCATCCGGCCCGGCGAGAAGCTGCACGAGGCCATGATAACCGAAACTGACGCGCTGAGCACCGTGGAGCTAGCCAAGTACTACGTGATTCTACCCTTCACCCCGCGCTGGGACGTGGAGGAGTTTATCCGGCATTTCAATGGCAAGCGGGTGCCCGACGGCTTTTACTACGATTCGGCCAACAATCAGGAGTGGCTCACGGCCGAGCAGATACGAGAGGAAATCCGCCTGCACGTCGACGCCGACTTTGAGGCCTAAGAATCTCATCGACCTTTTATTTCAGTCTACAAAAAAGGGCTCCGCAGTACTGCGGAGCCCTTTTTTGTAGACTGAAATCAGGCTTTTAGTTTATCACCAACTTTTTGGCCGCCGTACCGGCAGCACTGCTCAACTGCACCATGTACACTCCCTTGGCTAAGCCCGACAGGGGCAGCACCACCGGCGCGCTAGAATTCCGGGCGGTGGTCAGCGTGTGGCGCAGCACCGTTTGGCCCAGCGTGTTGACAACGGCTATGGTTACGGCCTGCTGGCGCATGACCTCGGGCAATGTCAGGGTTACTTGAGCTTGGGCCGGATTGGGGAATAGGGTCAGTTGCTCACTAAGACGGGCGGTGGCGCTGCTCAGCACCTGGGCCGGGCCGAATACCAGGGCAAAGCGGGTGGTGCTGTAGAGTCCGGCCCCGCTGCTAAAGGCGTAGGAAGGCTGCCGCTCCAGATTCACCAGTGTGCCGGTTTGCGCGTCGCGCAGGTAGGCCACGGTGCCGGTGGGCAGGTTCAGGAGCTGCGCGGCTTCCAGCGTGTAGGTACCGGCCTGAGGCGTGTACACCGACAGCGGCACCGTTACGGTAGCGCCGGAAGCCAGCGTGTTGGGCAGCCCGCTGATGGACAGCGGCTCGGCCCCATTGTGCACGGCTAGCGCCGCCACTTCCCCGGTCGTGATTTTGTAGGCGTCGAAGGCGGCATCGAAGTCGCCGGTGGCGCCTCGCTCGAAATACACGTAGGCCGCGTCGTGCCGCTGGCCGCCCACCAGATCCAGCTGCACCAGCGGCCGGGTTTCTGTGGTAGTGGCCCGGTTGAAATCGGGATTCAAGTAGGACGTCAGGCGGGCGCTGTTGGAAAACGTCAGGCTGCCGGTGGCCCCGACCAGGGGGGCGCGCACAAAGAAGCCCTGGCCCGCGGCAATGTAGCGGGCACTGCCCACGCCATTGACGTAGCTGGCGTAGCTGCCATCATACTGCCCCGAGGATTTGAACACGTACACGGAGTTCAGCAGGTTGGCCGCGCCGCCAAAAGCCAGATTCCAGTCGATGGGAGCCGGATACGGGTTGCCCAGCAGGTGCCAACCGCCCTCAGCATCGGCGGTGCGCGTGAGGCCGCCCCGCGTGATGCTGCCGTTGTTGAGCGTGCCCACGAAGTCAACTAGGTTGGCCGCGTCCAGATTCACGGTGTAACCCACACCGGGCGTCATGGCTTCGGTGGCCGCGCCGGGCGAAAACCAGCCGGCGTTGAAGCCACCATTGGCGGCGCTGGCCGTGGCCAGCCGCTGCTGGCTGTAGCCAAAGACTGTGGGAAACGGCGTCACCGTACCCGGCTCGGCGGCCGTGTTATAATCGGTATTGAATACCGGCGAGAAGCCGGCCGTTGTCAGATCGGCCAGCGTGGTATTGCTCACCGGCGCCGAATAGTGCCGGTAGCCCAGGCCCCCATTCAGGCCGGGTGCAATGTAGCGCTGCACCGTCACAGCCCCGTTCACTGCCCACGGGCCGTAGTTGACGACCATGGCCGTGCCAGCGGCGTTGGAAAGCAGCGTTAGAGTATTGCCGTTGGTGGTCAGGTTTTCGCTCAGGGCCAGCACGCCGCTCAACTGCGCTGGGCCGGTGAGGGTGGTAACGGCACCATTGGTAAGCGTCAGGTTGCGGATACTGAGCAGGCTGCCGCCGATACTATGCGCACCGGCTTCCACAATCTGCAATTCCCCGTCACCGTTGAAAGTACCTTGGTTTATCAGGTCACCGCCCAGGAAGAACGTCCCGTCCACGGTCATCGAAGCGCCGCTGGCCACGGTGAAGGTGTGAGCTGAAGCGGAGGTAGAAGCCGTCAGTACCGGCATCCGAATGGCCGTGGCCTTGATAACAACGTCGTCGGTGGCGCCAGGAACGTAGCCCGCACTCCAGTTGGCCGCATCGGTATAGGTGGTGCTTACCGCGCCGGTCCATTCGTTGGCCACGAAGGCAAAGGCATTGGGGAAGTTGGGCAGGCCATTCTGACTCAGCTTTGCACCCAGCGCTACTGTACCCTCCCGGAAATTACAAGCGGAGCCCAGTGCATTGGGCTGCGCAATAGAGCTCAGATAGGCCTTATTCAAAGCCGACACGTATATTTTGCCATCAGGACCATTCTGCAATGCCGCAGCCAAGCCATTGACGAACCCAACTGTTTGCCGGGAATTCTGAATAGCCGCTCCGGAGCCAGCCAGCAGGTTGTACTGGTAAATCGTGCTGCTGGTAGCTCCGTCAGCATACATGCTGGTGTACAGGCGACTGTTATCGGGCGAAAATTCTACTCCATAGTAGAACGTACTGGTTCCCAATAGCCCAATGTAGTTGGAGACGGAACCAGTAGCCTTGTTGAAATCATAGAGCTCAAATTGCGAATCGCGCAACGCCAGGGCCAGCTTGGAGCCGTTCGGCGAAATCCGCATGTAGCCGACGGCATTGGCAGCCCCAAAGAAGCTGCCTCCCCCTTGGTGCACAGGCCCAACGGCACTAACTACCGGCGTAGTGCTAATGCCTGACGAAGAAAGCAGGAAGCTGTAGAAGCTGTTGGACTGCCAGCCATGCACTACAATCCAGTAGTCACTTCCATTGGAATGCAGGGCTGCCGTCAGCTTTTCCGTGACTTTACCCGCCAGCGTAGGAGTCGGCAGCCGCACCGATTTGGTGGCGGTTACGTCGCCCAAGCCGCCGCGTAGCGTCATATCTATGATGGAGTAGCGCAGCCCGCCGACTAGATTATTGTCGATGGCATCGACGGTGAAAACGTAATAAAGCGAAGTACTGCCCGGGGCCCGCAGAATAAGGGCACCTTGCGTGGCGGAGTTCTGGCCGCCCAGGTTGCTGCCGTTCGGCATTACCTGGTGGTTGGCATCCCAGACCTGCTCACTGTTGCTATAGAGCAGCAGTTGACCAGCAGCATTAGAAATGGAAGCACTGCCTTCGTACGAGGTCATGGCGCCATTGGTCACCGCCACCGGGCTGCCCGTAGCAAAGCTGACGCCGGCTTGGTTGCCAAAGTACCAGTTGTTGGCCTCCCGTTGGGCCTGGGCCTGGAAAATGGGGAATAAGGCACAAAACAGCCAACCCAGAAACAATAGTGTTCCTTTGTAGATACTCTTCATAGACGCGCGGCAACAGGTGTAGATATAGAGTTGGTAAAAACAATTCCGCCGCTTACTCCAAGCGACGGACGTACCAAACCAAAGGTACCGGTTTTTGTAGTCAACCTTGCCAGTTGCCTGCGTTTTTAGAACTTTGCGTGCTTTGCCCCTTTCCAGTATCTATGCTTCCCATTCCCTACGGCCGTCAGCACATTACCGAAGCCGATATCCAGGCCGTCACCGAAACGCTGCTTTCCGACTTCCTGACCCAGGGCCCGAAGGTGGCAGAGTTTGAGCATAAGTTCGCCGACTATATCGGGGTGCAGTATGCCGTGGCCGTGGCCAATGGCACGGCCGCCCTGCACCTGTGCGCCCTGGCACTGGGCGTAGCACCCGGCCAGCGGGTAATTACCACGCCCATTACGTTTGCCGCTTCGGCCAACTGCGTACTCTACTGCGGCGGCGAAGTGCATTTTGCCGACATCGACCCACTGACCGGCCTGATTGACTTGCAACAGGTGCGGCAGTTGCTGGAGGCTCACCCCAAAGGCTATTTCCACGGCCTGATTCCCGTTGACTTTGCCGGCCTGGCTGTTGATCTGGAACAGGCGCGGGCCTTAGCCGATGAGTTTGGCCTCTGGATAATTGAAGATGCCTGCCACGCCCCAGGCGGTTTTTTCACCGATTCGCAGGGCCGGGAGCAGCGCTGCGGCAACGGCCAGTTTGCTGACTTAGCTATTTTCTCCTTCCACCCCGTCAAGCACATTGCCACCGGCGAAGGCGGGATGATAACCACCAACCGCGCCGACCTTTACGACAAGCTCCTGATGCTGCGTACCCACGGCATTACGAAGGACCCGGCCAAGATGCACCGCAACCACGGCGGCTGGTATATGGAAATGCAAACCCTGGGCTACAACTACCGGATGCCCGATATGCTCACTGCCTTGGGTATCAGCCAACTGGAGCGGGCCGATACAGGCCTAGCGCGCCGTCGCCAGCTGGCCGCCCGTTATGACGAGGCGTTTGCCGGAATATCTCAGGTGCGGCCCCTGGCCGGCGCGCCGGGCCATGCCTATCATCTATACGTCATTCAGGTAGCTGACCGCAAAGGGCTATACGATTTTCTGCGGGAAAAGCAGGTGTTTGCCCAAGTGCACTACATTCCGGTACACACCATGCCTTATTACCAGGAGCTGGGCTGGCAGGCCGGCGCTTTCCCGCTGGCGGAAGCTTATTACGCGCACTGTCTGAGTATTCCGCTGTTTCCGAGCCTGACCGACGAGCAGCAACAGTACGTAATCGGCTGCATCCGGGAGTTTATTGGGGAGTAAGTACATGGCCGCATTTCCTTCTTTGCCCCGCGTAGGCATCATTTCCCAGGCCCGCATGACCAGCACTCGCCTGCCGGGCAAGGTACTTCTGCCTATCGGTGGCCGGCCCATGCTGCACTATCACCTAGCTCGCCTGCGCACTGCTGGTTTGCCGCTGTATCTGGCCATTACGACCAATACGGCGGACAACTCGCTGGCCGATTTTGCCACTACCCAGGCCATTCCCTGCGTGCGGGGCAGTGAGGATGATGTGCTGAGCCGCTATTGGCAATGCGTGGAGCAACACGAGTTGGATATCATCGTGCGCGTCACTTCCGACTGTCCGCTGCTTGACGGCGCGCTTATCGGGCAGGGTGTGGCCGAGTACATCAAGCAGGCCGATTCGCGTCTGTACCTGTCGAATGTGCTGGAGCGCACGTTTCCCCGGGGGCTGGACTTCGAAGTATTTTCCCGGGAGCTGCTCGCTGAAGCCTTTCACAACTCCACCCTGCTCTCCGACCGGGAGCACGTCACGCCCTACATTCACCAGAACCGCTCCGGCACCGTGCGCTTCCAGCACATCACTCACCCAACCGACCGCAGCAACTACCGCCTGACGGTGGACACGGCCGAAGATTTTGAGCTGGTTCGGGTGCTGATTGAGCAGTACCAAGCTCACCAGCTGACTACTACCGAGTTGCTCGACTTGCTGGCCGCTCACCCTGAGTTGGTGGCGCTGAATGCCCACATTGAGCAAAAGAAAGCGTGATGCCTACCTCTGCTTCTCGAGTGGTTTTTCGGGTCGATGGCAACGCCACAATTGGGTTGGGCCACGTCGTGCGCTGTTTGGCACTGGCCGATATGCTGCAGCCCGGTTTCGACTGCGTTTTTGCTATTCAAGACATGGACGTAAGCGGGCAGCAACAAATCCAGCCGTTGTGTTCTGCTATCTGGTCGGTGCCGGTATTTGAGCAGCCGGAACAGGAAGCTCAGTGGCTGCTGCGGCAAATGCGGCCTACCGATATCCTGGTGCTGGATGGCTACCATTTCGGCCCGGCCTACGCCCATATTTTCTGGCGCCAGGCCCGGCCGGTCGTCTGCCTCGACGACCTGCTGGCCCAGCCACTCTGGGCCGATGTGGTTATCAACCATGCGGGCGGAGTTGGCCCCGAAGCGTATGCCGATAAGGTAGTGCCCGGGGCCGCCTTGTGCCTGGGACCCCAGTATGCCCTGCTGCGCCGGGTGTTTCAGCCGGCCGCCCGCCAGCCCGTTGCTGCCCCCGACACCGACCGAATTTTCCTGAATATGGGCGGGGCTGATCCGGAAAATCACACGCTGCGGCTACTGCGCGAGCTACGGCAGCGTTTTCCGGCCAAGGCTATTGAGGTGGTCACGGGAGCAGCGTATCCGCACCAGACCGAGCTTGCAACGCAGGCACAGTCGATAAGTCGGATTACGCTGCACCACGCCATTTCGGCCGAGGCTATGGCCGCGCTGCTGCGCCGGTGCGGCATTCACGTCTGCCCGCCCAGTGGGGTGGCCTACGAGTGCTGCGCCGTGGGCGGACTGCTGCTGTTGCACCCCATTGCTGATAATCAACGCCTGCTGCTGGCATATCTAACCGGGGCGGGGCTGGCCTTGCCGTATTCGGATTTGGCAGCCATATCTGAAACGCAGCTCCCCTGCCTTGCCCAGCAGCTGCAGCAACGTCAGTGGCAGGTATTCGACGGCAAAACCGGGCCGCGCTTCCGGGAGGTATTCACGGCCCTGCACGCGGCCTATCAGCTTACGGTACGCCGGGCTGAGGCCACCGACGCGCACCAGTATTTCACCTGGGCCAACGACCCCGACGTGCGCCGCAATGCCATTCAACCGGAGCTCATTGCCTGGTCCAACCATCTGGACTGGTTTGCGCGCCGTCTGGTCGATGCGGACTCATTTCTGTATATTTTTGAGCGCGCCGGCACCCCGGTTGGGCAGGTACGCATTGAATTCACTGGCTCCGAAGGCACCATCGACTACTCCGTCGATTCAGCCTTCCGGGGACAAGGCTTGGGGCTGGCTATACTGCGGCGGGCCCTGGGCCAGCTGCGCCGCGACAAACCCAGTGCCTGGGCGCTGGTGGGGCAGGTAAAGGCCGGCAACCTTCCCTCCTGCCGTGTGTTTCAACGCCTGGGGTTTGCTCAATTGGCGGCCCTGCGGCTGCACAATGAAACCTATGAAGTATTTCGGCTGGAGGTAGCTCCTGCCGTTTCCTGATGAATACCATGCAGAATATCCTTTTGGGCGGCCACCAGATTGGCCCCGGACACCTCCCCTTTATCATTGCCGAAATGTCGGGTAACCACGGCCAGTCGCTGGAAAAGGCGCTTGCTATTGTGGATGCCGCTGCCGATGCGGGTTGCCAGGGCCTGAAAATCCAGACCAGCACGCCCGATATGCTCACCCTCGACAGTCGGGAGCCCGATTTCATTGTGCGCGGCGCCAACGACGACTGGGAAGGCCAGTCACTTTACGAGCTGTACACCACCAACCACACGCCGTTTGAGTGGCACGCGCCCATTTTTGCCCGTGCCGCCGAGCGGGGCATGGTTGGTTTCAGCTCACCGTTTTCGGTAGAAGCCATTGATTTCCTGGAAAGCCTGAACTGCCCGGCCTACAAGATTGCCTCGTTTGAGAACAACTGGCCCGATTTGATCCGGCGGGCCGCCCGCACCGGCAAGCCCGTTATTATTTCTACCGGTATGGCTAGCTTGGCCGATCTAGAGCGGATGGTGCGCATCGTACGCGAAGAGGAAGGTAACGACCAACTGGTGCTGCTCAAATGCACCAGTACCTACCCGGCGCTGCCCCACAACACCAATCTGGCCACTATTCCCCACCTGCAGGCCATGTTCGGCTGCCACGTTGGCCTTTCCGACCACACGATGGGCACCGGCGTGAGCGTGGCGGCTACGGTACTCGGGGCCACCGTTATTGAGAAGCACCTCACGATGCGCCGCGCCGATGGCGGGCCCGATTCGTCGTTTTCGATGGAGCCCGACGAAATGGCGCGCCTGGTGCAGGAGTGCCGGCAGGCCCAGCAGGCAATCGGCAGTGTGTTTTACGGGCCTACGGCCGCCGAGCAAAAGTCGCTGGGTTTCCGCCGCTCTATTTATGTGGTGGAAGACTTGGCGGCCGGCGACGTGCTGACGGCGGACAATATCCGCGTGATTCGGCCCGGGCACGGCTTGGCCCCGCACCACTTGCCGGAGGTGCTGGGCCACCCGGTACGCCAAGCTATCCGGCGTGGCACGGCCCTTACCTGGGATGTCCTGTAGCCCGCGCCGCGACCCTGACTGATTTACTACCTTCACGACATGGAAATCCGGAAATTCGACAACGGCAGCTATATCATTGCCGACACGCTTTCGATTGGCAGCAACTTCCGCATCGGCCCCAACACCACCATTCGCGCCACCTCGTGCGTTATCGGCGACAATGTGACGCTGGGCGCGAACAACGTGTTTCTGGTGGGCCAGGAGCTGCAGATCGGCAACCTGACCATCTTCGGCAATGCCAACAACCTGACGGCCCGCACGATTCACGTGGGCGAGTACGTCTACTGGGATTCGAACGTGGTAGTGGGCCACGGTGGCAAGTTCAGCGAGGATGCCCACCTGCGCGTGGGTTCCTATTCCATGATCTGCGCCCGGATTACGCTCAACGTGAATCACGCCATCCACATCGGGGAGTACGTCGGCATCGGGGAAGACGTAGCGGTGTGGACCCACGGCTCCTACCTGCCGATTCTGGAAGGCTTCCCGGCTGATTTTGGCCCCGTGCACATCGGCGACAAAGTGTGGCTGCCGGCCAAATCGACGGTGCTGCCCAACCGCCGCATCGGCAACAATGTGGTGATTGGCACCAACTCGCTCATCAACAAAGACCTGCCCGATGGCTGCCTGGCCGGCGGTATTCCGGTCCGGATTATCCGGGAGAATATGTACCCCAGCCACGATCCAGCCCGCAACGAGCAGCTGGTGCGGCGCATCGTGGAAGATTACGAAAAGCTGGCCGCCTACAAAGAGCTGGCCGTGCGGATTTCGTACAAGCCTGCCACTGCCGAGCTGCGCTGCAACGAGGTAGTTTTCAACCTCGACACGATGAAAGTGCAGGGCTCATTCACCGCCGTAGAGGAAGATTTCCGGGACTTTCTGCGACGCCGGGGCATCAAGTTCTACACCGGTCAGGCCTTCTCTTCTATTCTGCCCGAAGAGTACCGCCGCCTGCTGGCCTTTTCCCCCGATACCGATGGAGTGGAGTAACAAAAAGATACTGGTAGTAGTAGCCCACCCCGACGACGAACTGCTAGGCCTGGGGGCCACTGTTCACCGCCTCGTGCGCCAGCAGGGCTGCACGGCCCGCGCCGTGATTCTGGGTGAGGGCATCACGTCTCGCAGCGCCGTGCGCGACGCGGAGAAATGGGCCGCTGAGCTGGCCGTGCACCGCGGCAACATTCAGCGGGCCGCCGAGGCCATCGGCTACTCGTCTACCGGCATCTACGACTTCGCCGACAACCGCTTTGACTCCGTGGATCTGCTGGATCTGGTAAAGGTGGTGGAGCAGGAGAAAGAAGCGTTTCAGCCCGATATTATCTTCACCCACCACGGCGGCGACACCAATATCGACCACCGGCGTACATTTGAGGCCGTTATTACGGGCACCCGTCCGCTGCCCGGCGAGCCAATGCGCACCATCATTGCCTGCGAAACGCCTTCTTCCACTGAGTGGCAGGCGGCCAATTACCCCAACCCGTTTCTGCCTAATTTTTTTCTGGCGGTTTCGGAAGAAGATGTCCAGGCCAAGATTGCGGGCATGGAAGCCTACGAGTTTGAGAAGCGTGCCTATCCGCACCCCCGCTCCCCCGAAGCGCTGCGCATTCAGGCCCAGCGCTGGGGCGTGGTCATTGGGCAGCCGTTTGCGGAGGCGTTTATGCTAATTCGACACATCGGCTAGGCAGTGGCAGCGCATGGCCAGTCGTATTCGTCTTTAGTGCAACAGCTCACCGAGCGTTTTCAGGATATCCTGTATGCGCGGCTTACCAGCCATTTCGCCTCGTTTCCGGCGCATTTGCTAGCTTCTATTTCGCCCCCTAGTCCGCTGCGCCGCCTGCTGAAGGTACTCGGGTACGCAGCTGTGCGGCTAGTGGGCAACGTGTTCCGGCCCATTCGCAACCCCGAGCAGCTGCGCGGCGCGGTGTGGCTGTACGTGGTGAGTCAGAACAACTACGAGGCCTTGTATTTCATCCGGGAGGCGCTACCCGGCAGCGTGCTGGTGGCCGGACAAAGCAAGGAAATCGGGCGTTACAACGGGGCCGTAAACCGCCTTTCGCTGCGGGGAAAACTGCTCTATTACTGGCAGTTTCCGCTGGTGTTGCTGGGCCTGCGGAAAACTGAGGGTAGCCGGGCGTGGCGCTTTTTCGATTTGATTTTCAACGCCATCGGCTACTTTGAGGTGTACGGGCAGGCGTTGCGGCACTACCGGCCCCGCGCCATCGTATTTGCCAACGACCACAACGACGACAGCCGGGCTCTGCTGCTGGCGGCCCGCGCCGCCGGGGTGCCCACGGCCTACGTGCAGCACGCCAGCGTAAGCACCAACTTCCCCCCCCTGAGCTTTGACCTAAGCTTGCTCGAAGGCCAGGATGCGCTGGACAAGTACCGGCAGTGCGGCCCGGTGCAGGGCCGGGTGGAGCTGGTAGGAATGCCCAAAGCCGATGCGTTTCTGCGCGACAAGAACCAAAATCCGGCGGTGCGGCGCGTGGGCCTGGCCATCAATACGCTCGACGAAACCGAAGCCGTAGCCGCCGCGCTGGCCTACTTGTTGCCCGCGTATCCCACGCTCACCTTCACGCTGCGCCCCCACCCCTCCGACCGGCGCGACTTCTCGTTTCTGGCCCGGCAGCACCCACAGCTGCTTTTCTCCGATGCCCGGCAGCAGAACGTGTTTGAGTTTCTGCGCCAGCAGGATGCTTTGGTAGCAGCCGATACCAGCACCCACCTAGAGGCCGTGCTGCTAAACGTGGCCAGCTTCTACTACCGCTTTGGTACCCATGGCGTGGCCCACGACTACTACGGCTACGTGGCCCACGGCCTCTCGGAGCCGGCCGACACGCTGCCCGAACTGGCCGCGCTGCTCGGGCGCTACCAGCAGCACAAGCCGCTCGACCTCTACCAGCGCGCCACCTACTACAACGCCACGCTGGGCACCGCCGACGAAGGCCACAGCCAGCAGCGGGCCGTGCGCCTGCTAGCCGAGTGGCTCGACGGCTGAACAGCTCTGTGTACCCCTCTGCGCTCCGCTGCGGGAACCGCTGCCAGAACGTTACTTTGCCCTCATGCTGCCACCACTCCCTGTCCTTGCGCCCATTATTACTGCCGAAACCCGCCTGGCCTACGTACTGCGCCACTTCCGGGAGGCATATACCAACGTGCCCGCCGTATCGATTGGCTACGAGGAAGCACAGGTGCGGATAGCCGACGGGGCCGGACAATTCTTCGAACAAACCCACCCCTACCCGTCCGCGCCTGCTTACCGCGACTACCGGGGCCAGCGGCTACCGTTCTTCTTCGATGCAGCCCCCGAGAACTCCCTGCTGGAACTGCTGCCGGCAGGCCGGGCTATTATCCACGCCGACATTGTTGCGGCGGCTTTTTACCTGCTCAGCGGTTGGCAGGAGTTCTTTTCCGAGGAGCGTGACCGTCATGGGCGCTTCCCCTACGCGGCCAGCGTGCAGCACCGCTATGGCTTCGTAACGGTGCCGGTGGTGAACTACTACTTCGACGTGCTCAAAACCGCCGTGGAGCACGTCTCTGGGCAAGCATTGACACCCAAAGGCTGGGCCGGTGCACCCTTCGCCGCCTTCGTCACCCACGACATCGACAACCTGCACAGCGCCTGGAAACAGCCAGCCAAGCAGGCTCTCAAAGCCGGCCACCTGCTGGGCTTCTCGCGGCAGCTCTGGCAGCACCTCACCCGGCCCGATGCCTGGGACAACCTGGCCCGGGTGCAGCAGACGGTGGCCGGCTACGGCGCGAAAAGCACGTTCTTCTTCCTCCCTGAACACCGACCGGGGGCCAACGGCACGCCCAACGCCGACTACGCGGTAGCAAAAGCCTGGCCCCGCATTGCGGCGGCCATCGGCAACTCGGAAGTGGGGCTGCACGGCAGTATCGGACGGGCGCGGGAAGGCAGTAACCTGAAAGCTGAGCAGCACCGCATGCAGGACTGCACCCGGGGCCCGGTTGACGGTATCCGGTTTCACTACCTGGGTTGGGAGCCCCGCGTTACGCCTTTCATCCTCGATACGCTCCTCTTTGCCTACGACTCCACGCTTGGTTTTGCCGAGCACTACGGCTTCCGCAACTCTTACTGCCGGCCTTTCCACCCGTTCAACTTTGCTGCCGGCAAGCCCTGCACCTTCCTCGAAATCCCGCTCAACGTGATGGACGCCACGCTGTACCATCCCAACTACCTGCAGCTGGCCCCCGACAAAGTGCTGCCGGCTCTGCGGCCTATGTTCGAGGAAATCGAGCGGTTCGGGGGGGTGTGCACGGTGCTCTGGCATAACGAGAACTTCGACCCGGCCAACCAGCACAACGGCCCGCAGCAGTTCCACGCCCTCATGGAGTACCTTCGCAGCCGCCGGGCGGCTTTCGTGAATGGCACTGATATTTGCGTAACGATGAGCTAGCGTGCTGCGAAAGAAGCGTGTCGCCTCGCAATGACACGCTGGGCAAAAACTCACAACTTCACCTTTCACAACTTCACCATTTGGGTATCGTTCAGCGGCAGGGGCTGCGTAATACGGTTATTTCTTACCTCGGGCTGGCTCTGGGCTTTGTCAATACGGCCTTTGTGCTGCCTACACTGCTGGCCCCGGCCCAGCTGGGCCTTACTACGCTGCTCGTGTCTATTGCCACGGTGTACGCGCAGTTTGCGGCTTTTGGCTTTGCCAGCGTAGGCATCCGGTTCTTTCCGTATTTCCGCAACCGCGAGGCCGGGCACCACGGGTTTCTGCCGTTTCTGCTGGGAGTGCCCATGCTGGGCTTCGCCCTGATTACGGCAGTATACTTGGTGGGTAAACCGCTGATTCTGGCCCAGTACAAGCCCCACGATGTAGGCCTGCTGCAGCCGTACTACGCCTGGGGCACGCTGCTGGCCTTCTTTACGCTGCTCTATTCGCTGCAGGATGCCTACCTCAAGGGGCTCTACCACACCGCGTTTTCCTCGTTTCTGCAGGACATAGTGCTGCGGGTGCTCATTGCGGGGCTGGCCGTGCTCTACGGCAAGGGCGTGCTCACCTTTCAGGAGTTTGTGCTGGGCTACATCGGGCTCTACGGAGCTATATCGTTGTTGCTCACGGGGTACCTGGCCTTTATCGGGGAGCTGCACCTGCGGCCGACGCTGGCGGCGCTGCGAGTACGGCCGGTCAGTGAAATCGTGCGCTTCGGCGGCTTCGCGCTGCTTTCTAGCCTGTCGGGCAGCATCCTGGGCTTTATCGATTCGTGGATGGTCAGCGCCCAGATCAGCCTGGCAGCGGCGGGCATCTACGGCATTGCTTACAACATCAGCACGGCCCTGACCATACCGGCCCGCTCGCTCAACAAGATTGCCTTTCCGCTGCTGGCCCAGTACTGGAAAGACCAGGACCTGCTCCGCATGGCCGACTTCTACCGCGACACGACCCGGCTCAACACCATTCTGGGCTGCTACCTGGCCCTGGGTATCGGGCTCAACCTTGACTTTATCTACTCCCTCATCAAAAACCCGGTGTACGCCACGGGCACCACGGCGGTGCTGCTGCTGCTGGCCGGCCGCTTGTTCGACGGCATCACCGGCGTCAACGGCCTCATCGTTGTCACCTCGCCCCGCTACCGCTTCGATTTGATCTTCAACCTTTCGCTGGCCGCCATTACGGTGCTGCTCAACCGCCTGCTCATCCCGGTGCTGGGCCTCACCGGCTCGGCCCTGGCCACGCTTATTGCCATTGTGGGCATCAACACGGCCCGCACCTGGTTTGTGTGGTACAGCTACCGGCTGCAGCCCTTCACCTGGCGCATTCCGGTGGTGCTGGCCGTGGCGGCCGGCTCGGGCCTGCTGGTGTGGTTGCTGCCGGCTCTGCCCTCCAAGCTGCTCACCATGCTCATGCGCGGCACGGTGCTCACGGCTTTGTATGGCGGTACCTTGCTGCTGCTGGGCCTGGTGCCCGAAGCCCAGCCCCTGCTGAAGAAGCTGCTGCGCCGCTAAGGTGTAGTGGCGTGACCCTTCGCGTCTCTTCGTCGAACGATACCCGTTGCCACAGCAGCAACACTTGGGACGCCATCATGCGTCTCTACCCGTTCTTAGACACTCATCCCAAGTGAAGGTTCAGCACATATAGCTATGTGCCTTGCCTGCACCGGTGCAGATAGTCTCCAAGGTGCATTGCATTTGTTCTGCACCGGTGCAGAACAAATGCAGTCGGCTTTGGATAGGCTCTGCACCGGTGCAGAGATACTAAAGGGTTCCTGACAATCATCTTGCACCGGTGTAGAGCCAGTAAAAAGCCCTTGACACTTACTCTGCACTGGTGCAGGATGGGTGCCAAGGGCTTTTACAATACTCTGGAGCCAATTATTCGGCCGCCTGGGCCTGCCGCAGCTTGCTGTGCTTCTTGCCGTAGCCATAATAGATGGCCAGGCCGATGGCGAGCCACACGAAGAGCCGCAGCCAGGTGTCGAGGGGCAACGATACCATCATCAGCAGGCAGGTGACGATGCCCAGGATGGGCACCACCGGTACCCAGGGCGTGCGAAAGCCGCGCGGGGCGTTAGGCTCCTTCTTTCGCATGATCAGAATGCCCAGGCACACCATCACGAAGGCCAGCAGGGTACCGATGCTCGTCATTTCGCCCACCACGGAAATGGGCACGAAGCCCGCAAACAGGCTGATAAAGGCGCCCAACAGCAGGTTGGACTTGTGGGGCGTGCGAAAGATGGGGTGAACTTCGGCGAAGATCTTGGGCAGCAGCCCGTCTTTCGACATGGAGAAAAACACCCGGCTCTGGCCCATCAAATCAACCAGGATGACGGAGGTGTAGCCGATAAGAATGGCAATGATGATGGCCGAGCTGAGCCAGCCGTAGGGCGTTTTCTCGATGGCAATGGCCACCGGCGCGGCGCTGTCTTTAAACTCCTTGTAGTTGGCTACCCCGGTAAGCACGTGGCCGAAGAGCACAAACAACACCGTACACACCAGCAATGAGCCGATGATGCCGATGGGCATATTCTTCTGCGGATTCTTGGTTTCCTGGGCCATGGTGGCCACAATATCGAAGCCGATAAAAACGAAGAATACCACGCCCGCCCCGCGCAGGATACCGCTCAGGCCAAACTCGCCGAAAGTGCCGGTGTTCTGCGGAATGTAGGGTTGGTAGTTGGCCGGATCAATGTATTGCCAGCCCAGGGCAATGAAGACCAGCACCACGGCCACCTTCAGCGTCACCACCAGCGCATTGAACCAGGCCGAGCCTGAGGTGCCCCGGATGATGATGGCCGTAATAGCCAGCACGATGAGCATGGCCGGCACGTTCACTATGCCCGATACCACCGCGCCGTCGGCCAGGGTGGCCTTTTCAAACGGCGACATCACCAGCTGGGGCGGAATGTGCAGGTTGAACTTGTCGAGCACCCGCACCAGGTACTGCGACCAGCTGATGGCCACCGTAGCGGCCCCCACGGAGTACTCGAGGATGAGGTCCCAGCCGATAATCCAGGCAAACAGCTCGCCCATGGTGGCGTAGGAATAGGTGTAGGCCGAGCCGGCCACGGGCACCATAGAGGCAAACTCGGCGTAGCACAACGCGGAGAAGGCGCAGCCCACGGCGGCCACCAGGAAGGAAAGCGTGACGGCCGGGCCGGCGTTGTTGGCGGCGGCAATGCCGGTGAGCGAGAACAAGCCCGCCCCGATGATGACGCCAATGCCGATGGCAATGAGGCTAAAGCCGCCCAGGCTCCGCTTGAGGGTGCCCGTTCCGGTTTCGGCCGCTTCTAAGCGAAGCAGCTCCAGTGATTTTTTAAGCATACGAATAGGTAGGAACACGCCACGGCGTGCTCAGGCGAGAAAAAGGATTCTGGCCGCGGCCGGGAGCCGGCTGCTGCAACAGCCGGCCACCCCCACGCGCTGCGCCGGGCCCGACAACGACCAGAAATGAGAAGAAAGAGGAAAAGGGAATGGCCTACCGGCCCGCGCTGCCGGCTATTCTACGCCGCGCAACACACGTAATTGGGCCTAAAGCCCGCTACTTCAACAACAGCAACAACACCCCGGCGCCTGGCCCAGGGGCGCAGACGAAACAACGGTGGCAAAAACTCGAACGGGCTGGGCAGGGAAGCAATCCACGGCAACTTGTTTTTATATGAGCAGGACTTGGCACCGTTCCGGTTCATCACCGGGGGTTGCCGACGCTTCATCGAGCCTGTCTCTCAGCGCCTCTGTATAAAAACAATCCTTTGGGCAATAAAGAATTGATGGTGCAAAGGTAAACCGGGCCGGGCCGCATTTGCAACGGGAGCCGCAAATTGAGCCGGGAAGCGCGCCAGCCACGCCGGGCAGGGTCCGACGGGTCCGGAATAGGTTGCGGCGTTGTTAGAGCTTGCTACGGCCCGATTGTGTTATTTTGACTGCCCGCTCCCTCCTTCCCGCGCTCATGAGAAAGACCTTACTGTGCCTGCTGCTGGCTTTTGGCAGCCAATTACCGGCCCCGGCCCAACCGGCCCCTAAGTCCGCCACGGCCCTGCCCCCGGCTTGGGCGCAGAAGGTGGTGTGGTACCAGATTTTTGTGGAGCGCTTTGCCAATGGCGACCCCAGCAACGACCCTAAGCCAGAAAACATGCGCGGCAGCTTCACGGTGCCCGCCGGCTGGAGCATCACGCCCTGGACGCACAACTGGTACCAGCCCGAGCCCTGGGCCACGGCCGCCAAGCTCAACTTCAACGATACCCGCTCGTTGCGCCGCTTCGGCGGTGATTTGCAGGGCGTGCTCGATAAGCTCGACTACCTGCGAGAGCTGGGCGTTACGGCGCTCTATCTGAACCCCATCAACGACGCGCCCTCCCTGCATAAGTACGACGCCCGCAGCTACCACCACGTCGACGTCACCTTCGGGCCCGACCCAGTGGGCGACAACAAGCTCATTGCCTCCGAAAACCCCAACGACCCGGCCAGCTGGAAGTGGACCAGCGCCGACCGGCTCTTTCTGAAGCTGGTGGCCGAAGCCCACAAGCGCAATATGCGCGTGGTGCTCGACTACTCCTGGAACCACACCGGCGTCGAGTTCTGGGCTTGGCAGGATATTGTGCGGAAGCAGCAGCAGTCGGCTTTCAAGGACTGGTACGACATTACCCGCTTCGACGACCCCAAGACGGCCGCCAACGAGTTTGACTACAACGGCTGGGTGGGGCTCAAAAGCCTGCCCGAGATTAAGAAGGTCGACATTACCACACCCCGCAAGGCCGGCAAGCCTTACGAGGGCGAGCTGAACTCCGGCGCCCAGGCCCACATCTTCGCCGTCACGAAGCGGTGGCTAGCTCCCGACGGCAACGCGGCCCAGGGTATCGACGGCTACCGCCTCGACGTGGCCGACCAGGTACCGATGGGCTTCTGGCGGAAGTACCGCACCTTCGTCAAGTCGGTGAAGCCCGAGGCTTATCTGGTGGGGGAAATCTGGTGGGAAACCTGGCCCGACAAGCTCATGAACCCGGTGCCCTACACCAGCGGCGACGTATTCGATGGAGTCATGTTTTACCAGGCCTACCGCCCGGCGCGCAGCTTTTTTGCCGCCGTCAAGGCCCCGCTCACCGGTCCGCAACTCATCGACTCGCTGCAGTTTCAGTGGAACCGCCTGGGCAAGCCCTTCCGCTACGCCATGATGAACGTGGCCTCTACTCACGACGCGCCCCGGCTCCTCACCTGCTTCTACAACCCGGGCCAGTATAAGTACAAAGCTACCCCCGGCGACGACCCGAATTACAAGACCGGCAAGCCCGACCCCGAAACGTACCAGCGCGTGAAGCTCTACCTGCTCCACCAGTTTACCAGCATCGGCGCGCCCCAGATCTGGAACGGCGATGAGCTGGGTATGTGGGGTGCCGACGACCCCGACTGCCGCAAGCCGCTCTGGTGGCCGGGCCTCACGTTTGAGCCCGAAACCCGCACCAATTTCCAGCCCACTACCACGTCTACCTTCGACCCAGTGGGCTATAATGCCGCCCACTACGCCTACTACCGGCAGCTGGCCCACCTGCGCAACGGCAACCCCGTGCTGCAAACCGGCGAGTTGACGTTCTTACCCACCAAGGGCCAAACTCTGGCCTACCAGCGCACCGCCGTCCAGGAGCGTATCGTAGTACTGTTCAACCTGGAAGGCAGCCCTCAGCAATTTACCTTGCCGGAAAAAGGCTCCTGGCTCAACTTATTGACCGGAAAAACAGTAGTTGCCAGCACCGCCACGTTGCCCACCCTGTCGGGCATGGCGCTCAAGAAAGTCAAATAGCTTCTGTCGGCGGGTCGAGGAAAAGCCACGTAGCAATGGGGCTTTTCCTCGGCCCGCCCAACCTCATTGCATGCATCCAGCCGTAAAGAAGACGTTGAAAATAACCGGTTACGCCGCCGGTTCCCTGGTCGGTATCGTGGGCCTGTACGTGGCCTCCTCCTTCCTTTTGTCCCGGATTCCGGTCAACGCGGAAGATGCCGACCCGGCCGAAGACGTCGATATCTACATCCTCTCCAACGGGGTGCATACCGACATCGTGACGCCGGTGCGCACCAAGTACATCGACTGGAGTCAGCTGGTGAAGTTCTCGGATACACCAGCCGCCGACGCGTCGGCTGAGTACGTGGGCTTCGGCTGGGGCGACAAGGGCTTCTACCTCGACACGCCCACCTGGGCCGAGCTCAAGCCCAGCACGGCCTTCAAGGCCATGTTCCATCTGAGCTCCTCGGCCATGCACGTCACGTTTCACCGCTCGATGCGCGAGTCAGAGTCGTGCGTGAAAATCCGCATCAGCGAGGCCGAGTACGCCCGCCTTATCGACTACATCAAGACCAGCTTCGACCACAACGCGCAGGGCAATATTCAGCACATCGAAGGCCACAGCTACGGGCAGCACGACGCGTTTTACGAGGCGCAGCGCACCTACAGCTTCCTCTTCACCTGCAACACCTGGGCCAATAACGGCCTGAAGTACTGCGGGCAGCGCGCCTGCTTCTGGACGGCCATGGACTCGGGCATCTTCTACCAGTACCGCCGCAAGGGCCCCAACGTGGTGCGCAATGCCGCCAAAGCCGTCGTGAAGCACCGCTACGCCACCGCGTCGAGCCCGAGGCGCATCCGGTAGCAGTTGCGGGCCGTTTCGCCGAGTTGCTCCAGCAGCTTGTAGTTGGCCACCGCCCCCACCGCCGCCCCGATGACGGGCACGAGCTGGGCCATTTTGGCCAAGTCGATATAGTCGCGGTACTCCTGTTGAAAAGTGCGCCAGTCAAATCCCTTCGGGTCGAGGGGTAGCGTGTGGCGGTAGTTTTCCCAGGTAGCCACGCGTTGGTACACCTCGTTGCGGCTGTGCTGGCTCGAAAAGGCCAACTGAAAGATGTGCAGCAGATAGAGCCGCTCGGTGTAGTCGTGCCCGTCGAAGCCGTAGAGGGCCGCAATGTCGAAGAGCAGTTTGAGCTTGATGCCGAGCAGTAGCGGAAAATCGGCCAGGCCCAGCAGAAAGCCGCCCGCGCCCGTTACGGCTCCTTCGGCGGAAGCTGTGTTGCGGTAGTATTTCACGCGGGTGCGCACGGCCATTTCCCGCTCTTCCAGCGTGCCTACCAGCAGCGGGCTGCGCGTAGTATAGCGGGAGCCCAGCAGCACGCCGCGCACCATCTCCCGAATGGCCACCGTAATGGCCTGGTGCACCTTTTCGGGCAGCAGATTATTGAGCCGCACCTGCAGCTGCCGCGTGAAGCGGTTCAGATACGACGGGGCCCGCTGCATCTGCTGCTGCCACGCTACTAGTTCCCGGTGGGCCTGCTGCTCGTAAGAGGTCATGCCCCGAAGGTAGCTAAAGCGGGCTTGCAGTGGCTATAGTAGCGCGAACTGTGTAGTTCGCGTCTCCACGCCATTTGAGTCGTTCTGGCACACGAACTACACAGTTCGCGCTACTACTAATAGTTGTAGGAAATGCCCGCCGACAGGGCCGTCGATTTGCCCAGGTTGCGGCCCGAAACGTACTGGCTGGCGCCCAGCACCACACCCACGCCCTTGGCAATGGGCCGGAACACGCTGGCCCCGATACGGGCGAAATTGACCCGCGTAGCCGGGAAATACAAGTCGAAGCCGGGCTGCAGAATGTCGGTGCCTTTGTTGCTCGACTGCTGAAATGAGGCCCAGGCTTCAGTGTAGAGCTTCAGGCCGGCGTAACCCACCTTGGCATCGGCAATGAATGCGTTGGGTACGCGGTTGGTGCGCAGGCTGTAGCCCGCCTGCCCCGTAATGAACACGCCCGACGGAGTTTTAAGGTGGGCAATGCCGAGCGTATTATACTTGGTAGCGCCGTTGCCAATAGCAATAATGTACTCCAGACCTTTGTTCGACTGGTAGTTGCTGGCCGGTGTGCTCACGCCCACCACGCCCAGTAGATCGAGCACACTATAGCCGATGGTGGTGGAAAAGGCCTTGAACTTGAGCAGCCCCGAAACATCCTGTAGGCCGCTGCGGGAGTTAGTATAGCCTTGGCCGTTGCCTTTGCCCTCAGAACTGATGTAAGGCAAACTCACCACGGCTTCTATTTTGTCGCTGATGCCATAGGTGGTATACACGCTTACCGACGAAACTCGAATTTCCTGGAACACCGGCACCTCGTCCACCTTTTCCGGCACCAGAAACACGCTTTTATACCGCTCGGCCGTGCCCGTAAACGATACGGAACCGTGCCCCTTGCCTACCATAAAGCCGCTCACCAGGCTCTGAGCCCGGACTTGAGTGCCCAGCAGCAAGGCGGCCGAAACAAGAAATGAAAACGCGTAAGAGTGTTGCATACAAGCAGAAAAAGGTAGTGTGAGGTCGGGCGCCTGGGAGGCGAAGTGCCGGGAAAACAATACCATCCTGCTATTGTTCAGCCTCCGGAAGCGCCAGACCTACGGGTAGTATCCAAATCTGGTTTTCTCTTTGCGGGATTTTTTTCACAAAGTCTCATAAAGAGAAATCCGGTTCTCGAATTGACTCGTTTGTATGCCGCCTCTGGCCTCAACTCTGCCTCTGCATCACTCCTGTTGCCCATGAAACACCCTTTACGCTCTCTGTTTGCCGGCCTGTCACTCGGCGCACTCCTACTCAGTGGTTGCGCCAAAGACACGGAGTCTGATCCTTCTATTGCTGGCATTGCGGTGTCCAACAATGATTTTAGCGTGCTCGAAGAAGCCGCCATTCGCGGAGGCGTGGTCGAAATTCTGTCGAACCGCAACCCGAATGACCCGCAGGGCAACTACACCGTTTTTGCGCCCAACAACGCGGCCTTCGCCCGGCTAGGCCTGCGGCAGGCCACCGACCTGCAGGCCCTGCAAACCAGCTTCCTGACCAGCACGCTGTTCTACCACGTGGCTGGCGGTACACTCTCGGGCAATTCGCTGGTGGCCGGCACCTCGTCGGGCTCGGCGCTGGGGCCGGTGCGCCGCATCGTGAGCCGCAATAACGCCCGCTACGTCAACGGTTCCCGCATTCTGGCCACCGATGTGAAGGCATCTAACGGTACGGTACACGTGGTGGATAAAGTGCTGCTGGCTACCGGAGCCGACGTGGTCAACTCGGCCATTGCTCTCAGCACGTCCAAAGTGTTTGTGAAGCCCGAGTTGCAGTACCTGGTGTATGCCGTGGTGTATTGCGGCCTGGCCGGCGCGCTGTCGGAAGGCAGCCCCCAGCTCACGGTTTTTGCCCCTACCGATCAGGCATTCAAGGATTTGTACCAGCAGTTCGGCATTCAGCTCAACGAGCCCAAAGACCTCGAAAAGCTGCCCAATGCCAAAGCTACGCTTACAGCAGTGCTGCTCAACCACGTGCTGCTGGGCATACAGGGTGGCAAGCTAACCCAGTTCACATCGGAGCTGCCCGATAATGCCGCGCTACCCACGCTGGGTGGCGGCAGCCTCACCTTCGGCACCTTTGCCAACGGCCTGCTGCCGGTGAAGGGCGAAGGCAACGGCACCAACAACGCCAATCTGGTCATTCCCGATATTCAGTGCACCAACGGCGTCGTACACGTCGTTGACCGGGTTTTGCTACCGAAGTTATAAACCGACTTAAAATTCATACTTTTGGGGCTAGAATTCACAGGTTCAGCTCCCTAGGTTTGTTGGCTGAGTCAGTTTGTTCCTACTTTCCTGCTCTGCTTACACCCTATTGTCATCCGGGTCGCGCTTTATGCTAAAGCGTTGAGCCCATGCTTATTTTCTCTGTATGAAGAATGTTTTTGCCGGCTTTCTGTGGAGCTGGTTTCTTCTACCGCTGATTCCGCTGGCGGCCAGCGCCCAGGATCAGCCCACGCCGGTAGCCCCGGCCGCCACTACCCCGGCTACCACCACGCCGGCTGAAGTACCAGCTCCGGCCGCTGCCGCGCCGGCTAAGCCCGCTGCCGCTAAAGTGGTGCTCGAAGGCCAGTGGAAAGGCGAGCTGGCCCTGCCCGGTGGCAGTCTGCCCGTTATCCTTACCATTACCGATTTGGCGGGCGGTGGCCATTTTGCCGTGCTCGACGTGCCGGCCCAGCGCATCAGCCACGCTATTATGAACGTGGAGCAGCGCAACGACACGCTGCTATTTGTGTCCGACGAGCTGGGGTGCCGCTTTATTAGCCAGCGCTCCGCCGACGGGCAGCAACTGGCCGGCCAGTGGCAGTTTCAGACGTTTAAAGCTCCGTTGGCGCTGAAGTTTTCGCCCAAGGCCGGTCCTTCCAAAAACTTCAAGTTTCCGCCGCCCTACCGGGTGGAGGAAGTGGCTTTTTCCAACTCTCAGGACAACATCCGCCTGAGCGGCACCCTCACGATTCCGCCCGGCGAAGGGCCGTTTCCCGGGGTGGTGCTGCTTTCGGATATGGGCCCGCAGGACCGCGACGCGGCCCAGGGCGACTACCGGATGTTTGGCGCCCTGGCCGATTTCCTGACCCGGTACGGCATTGCCGTACTGCGCCTCGACGACCGGGGCGTGGGTCAGTCGGGTGGCGACTGTACGACGGCTACTACTGCCGACCGGGTGCGCGACGCCCAGATCAGCCTGAACTTTCTGCGGACCCGTCCGCTCATCGACTTCGGCAAGCTGGGCCTGATTGGGCACGGCGAAGGTGGCAACGTGGCGTTGCTGGCCGCCGCCCAGCCCCTGCCACCCGCCTTTGTGGTAACGATGGCAGCCTCAGGAGCCGGCGGCAACGAAGTGCTCAGCCAGCAGCCGGTGGGCTTTCTAAAAGCCGGCGAGGCTGACACGGCCCAGGAGGCGCAGGTAAAGAAGCTGCTGCAGAATCAGCAGGTGATGGGCGAGAAAATTGACGAGATGCGCGCTAAGGGCGCCAATGCCGCGCAGGTCGAAACCTACATTGCCCAGCAGCAGATGCGCCAGCGCGCTGATGACAAGAAGCGGCAGGAAGCCATTGCCAAGCAGCAAAAAGCCCTGCTGGAAGTGATTCGCCAGACGGCCGACAACGCCCAGGCCCAGGCCATCGTGAGCAATATGATGAGCCAGTCGAACCCCGGCATCGACCCCACGAAGGTGCAGGCCCGTACGGCTCTGATGACCAGCCGCTGGTACCGCTACTACCTCGATTTCGACCCGCAGCCGGAGCTGGGCAAAGTGAAAGGCGCCGTACTGCTGATGCACGGAACCGACGACGACAAGGTGAACGTGAGCAACCTGGCGCTGCTCGAAAAAGGGCTGAAATCAAAGGGCAATAAGCGCGTAGATGCCCGCCGCTTGGGTGGTATCAACCACCAGTTTCAGGCCCCCGTTACGGAGTGGCCCTTGATGGGCGGCGTGCCCCGGCCGGTACTTTCGCCCTTGGTGCAGCAAACCATTCTTGACTGGATCAAGCTGAAGCTGGCGGAGTAAATTACCGGTGTTTTTAGCTACAAAAAAGCGCCCCGTTGCTAGCAGCGGAGCGCTTTTTTGTAGTGTTTGAACGGTGTAGAGACGCAACCTTGCGTCTCAATCGTTGCTGATGTTGCAATGGTTGTCGTTCAACGAGGAGACTACACCGTGCTGGTAGCACAAACGCCCGACCCTGGCACGGGCTATTTCAAGCTGTAGATTCGCTCGATGATTTCTACCACTTTCAGCCCTTCGAGGGCGTTGGTGGTGGCAGTGCTGCGTTTTTGCACGGTATCTACCACGTTTTCGATGACCTGGACGTGGTTAGCGGCGCTGCCCTGGTAGGGGCCGTAGTCGTTGGCGGGGTTGGTGGGCGGCAGCGTAGGCAGCGTGTAGTCGCGCAGGTGGCAGTATTCTACCTTGTCCATATACTGGCCGCCGATGCGCAGGCTGCCGTGCTCGGCTACCACGGTGAGGCTGCTTTCCAGGTTTCGGTCCCAGACGGCGGTGCTGTAGTGCAGCGTGCCGCTACCGCCCCGCACCAGGTCGAAAGTAACCAGGCCGCTATCTTCGAACTCAGTGATGCCCTGGTGGTTGAAGTCGCGGAAGCGGGCCGATATGTTGGTAATGTCGCCGAAAACCCAGTAGAGCAGATCGACGAAGTGGCTGAATTGGGTGAAGAGCGTGCCGCCGTCCTGGGCCTGGGTGCCTTTCCAGCCGCCGGCTTTGTAATAGCGCGCATCGCGGTTCCAGAAGCAGTTGAGCTGGAGCAGGTAAATCTGGCCCAGGTGGCCCTGCTCGTAGACCTGTTTGAGCCAGGCGGCGGGCGGCGAATAACGATTCTGCATCACCCCGAAGACCAGCCGGCCGGTTTGCAAAGCGGTGTGGACAATGGCTTCCGCGTCGGTTTTGCGCAGGGCAATGGGCTTCTCGACCACCACGTGCAGGCCGTGCCGCAGCCCGGCAATGGCCTGGGGCGCGTGCAGATTGTTGGGTGTGGCTACGGTGAGCACATCGGCGGTGGGGCCGTGGGCGAGGTAGTTGTCGAGGGAGGTGAAGAATGGTACGCCGGGAAACTCGGGGGCCAGGGAAGCAGCCAGCTCCGGCCGGCTGTCGATGAGGGCTACTAATTGGGCGCCGGGGTGGTGCTGCACGAAAGTAGCGTGGCGACGACCGATGTGGCCGGTGCCACAGATGGCAAAGCGGACGGCGGGTAACAGATCAGACAACGGGAAGAGTTTTGCGAAGGAGGTAAGCCGGCAACTGGGAATACACAAGCGGACCAGGCAAAACTAACGAATATCAGCCGGGGCCGCGCCGCTTTATAGCCAGACCGTAAAAGGCCGCACTACCGCCGGAATACTGAATTTATACCTTAAATGGTTGCGGCTATACCTTGGAGCACTGAGGCTAAGGCTTAGAGCACCGCGGCGGAGGCTTGGAGCATTGCGTCCATGCCTTAGAGTACTGCGGCGGAAGCTTAGACGATTGAGGCGGAGGCTTGGAGCATCGTGGCGCACCCTTGGACGATTGAGGCGAAGTCTTGAGAGGTTGGGACTATGCCTTAGGACGTTGCGCCCCTACCCTGGAGCATTGAGCCTGTGGGTTGGGTTTTAAAATGTTTATCGGGCTGATGAAACGCCTTTGCCCCACCGCAACTACCTGAAGCGCAGACCCTCCGAAAAATAAAACGGGAGCCTGGCAAAATCTCAGCTCACGCGGCAAAAGTCGCTTACTGTGGCACTGACATACGCCATTTGTGCCTCCGTAAGCGTGGGGTGAATGGGCAATGACAGCACCGTGCCACAGAGCGTTTCGGCCACCGGAAACTGTCCCGGCTGGTACCCCAGATACTGATAAGCGGGCTGCAAATGCGTAGGCACGGGGTAATACACTACGCTGGGCACGCCCCGCTCCCGCAGAAACGCCTGCAGCTGGTCGCGCTTTTCGACGGCTACCGTGACGGTATACTGGTGAAAAACGTGGGTGCTGCGCGGGTCTCGGGTGGGAATGTACAAGCCCGGCAGGCCAGTCAGGGCCGCGTCGTAGTGGGCCGCGACACGCTGGCGGGCGGCCGTCCAAGCGGGCAGCTGGCGCAGCTTCACGCGCAGCACGGCGGCCTGCAGCGTGTCGAGGCGGGAATTGAGGCCGATGTGCTCGTGGTAGTATTTGCGGGTCTGGCCGTGGTTGGCGAGCTGGCGCAGGTAGGTGGCCCGGGCTTCGTCGCGGGTAAACAGCGCCCCACCGTCGCCGAGAGCCCCCAGGTTTTTGGACGGGAAAAACGACGTGGTGCCCACTTCGCCCACCGTGCCGGCGAATACTGGCGTCTCGCCCGCCGCAAGCTGAAACGTAGCCCCGATGGCCTGGGCATTGTCTTCGATAAGGGCCAGGCGGTGCTGCCGGGCAATGCGGGTGAGGGCCGCCAGATCGGCACACTGCCCGAACAGGTGCACGACGATGATAGCGCCGGTGCGGGGCGTAATAGCTGCTTCCACCGCCGCCGGGTCGAGGCCGAAGGTATCGGGCAGCACCTCGGCGCATACGGGGCGCAAGCCCAGCACGGCCACGGCTTCCATGGTAGCCACATAGGTGAAGGCGGGCACAATAACCTCACTACCGGCCGGCAGCCGCAAGCTCATCAGGGCCAGCTGCAGCGCGTCGGTGCCGTTGCCGCAGGGAATTACTTGGGTTTGGCCGAGGTAGTCGCCCAATTCCCGGGCAAATTCGCCCACGGCCGGCCCCTGAATAAAGGCCGCCTCGCGCAGCACCTGCTGGATGGCCGCCTCAATTTCCGGCTGAATAGGGGCGTGCTGGGCCGCCAGGTCCAGCAGTTGGACGGGCGCGGTAGAAACGGTGGAGGTTGGGGAAGGCGGCAAGGCGAGTGGGTTTTCGTCAAAGATAAACGCCCCCGGCAAACCAGCCGACTTGTGGGCCGGCGCAACCTGAACCGAAAAGCCTGCGTTAAGCGGGCCAGACGGCTGTATTACAAGCCGGCTATATTCTCCCCTCAACTTCTCCCCACCAACCGTTCACACCATGTTCAAGAAAAGTCTCACCATACACACGCTGGCTGCTTTTATGTTGCTGGGCGGCACTACGCTCACCCAAACCAGCTGCTCCCAGGCCGATAAGAAAGAGGTTTCGCAGGAAAGCGACCAGGCTTACGAAGACTTCAAGACCTTCGTGACTAACGCCGAAACCAAGGCCGACAACGTAGGCGACCAGCTGGAGGCCGACTACGAGCGGGAAACCGGCGAAATGAAAACCGAGTTTGACTCGAAAGTTGCCGCTGTCGATAAGTACGCTGACCAATACGATGACACGCGCCGCCAGGAAATTGAGCAGTTGCGCACCCGCTACACCACGGCCTACGACAAGCGCGACATGGCCTGGAAAAACCGGCCGAACACCGTAGCCGGTACCACTACCGGCACCGCCGGCAGCGGCACCCGCTACTACCAGCTGGCCGGCGACAAATACGGCGCGCTGACGGCAGCCAACATCCGCGGCACGTATGAAGCCTTCACGGCCCAGATCAAGCAAAACGAAAACCGCTACGGCATCGAAGACTGGCGCGACGTGAATGCCGACTGGAAAGCTCTGGACGAGCGTTACGACCAGATCAAGAAGGATGTAAGCACCGCCGACCGGGCCGAAATTGCCAAGGAAAAGCTGAAATACGCCGCCTTCAAGTCGTATGACAAAGCCGAGGCCCGCGTGGCCCAGGGAGCTGATGCCGTAGAAGGAGGCGCTAAAAATGCCGAAGTAGAAACCCGCGACGAGCGGCAAGCTGTGGGCACCGCCGCCACCAATACCGCCTCCGACGTGAAGGATGCTGGCAAAACGGTAGGCCAGAAAATCGGTAACGCCGCCAAGAAAGTAGGCGAGAAAACCAAAGAAGGCTACAAGGAAGTGAAGTCGGAAGTAAAAAACACCGACAACGACTAAGTGCTACACGCATAGTAAAAAGGCCGCCGGACTATGTCTGGCGGCCTTTTTTGTTGTCGTTTATTGGCTGACCTAGCTCCTGCAGTAGCCAGTAAAGCTTGAGCAGATCGAGGCGACGCAGGTCGGGCCGGGCGGAGAGCAGATTGCGGCGCAGCGCAGGCAGCAACAGGTGCAGCAGGGCTTGGGTGGGCTGGCAGAGCTTGGTGTGCCGCACCCGCAGGGCCAGCCGCAGCAGTCGGGTATCGGTGCCCAGGTTTTCGTGGCGGTAAAGCAAGGCCAGGTTGCGCACGGCGGCGTGGGACTTTTCCAGAAACAGGGCGGCCGGTTCCAAGCCGTCGTGCAGCACGGGGTTGTCAATATGACGCACTGGCACTTGGGCCTGCCGCAGTAGCCAGCCGAACTTGGTGTCTTCATGACCGTAGCGGGTCAGGCTTTCGTCGAGGCCGAAGCGCTGAAACACGGCGGCCTCAATCAGCATGTTATTCAGGGTGAGTTGGGCGTGCGGGGCCTGTTGCCGCTGCTGAGCCCGGCGTGCCTCCCGCTCCCGGCCGTAGTGCCAGCGCAACTGCAGACTGATATCGGCGGGCGGCGTGGGGTCGTAAGTGGTGCCGCCCACCAGCACCGGTGCCAGGGTGCGGGCCTGGGCGTAGCGGGCCAGAAACTGGTCGTCGGGCAGCAGACTGTCGTTGTCGAGCAGCAGCAGCCACGGATACAGCGCGGCGGCGGCCAGTTGGTTGCGGATGCTGGAGCGGCCCACGTTGCGCGGCAGCTCCTGGTAGCGCACGGCGGGCAGTACGCTCACCAGCCGGTTCAGTTCCCGGAACTCCGGCGTCGAGGCATCATCCAAGCAGACGATTTCAACCGGGCCGCCCCAGTCGGGCAGCTGCTCCAGCAGGTTGCAGACGAGCGTTGTTACGTCGCGGTTGTATACCGGAATCAAGACCGAAAGGCCGGGCGCAGGCATAGCGTTTATTCGGTCAACGAGACGTTCACGCGGGCCGAATCAAGCAGTTGACCATTCTCGCACTTAAGAATCCGCTTCGGATACTGCCGGATGATCTGGTAGTTGTGCGTGGCCATAAGCACAGCGGTACCGGCGTTGTTGATTTCGATGAATAGCCGCATGATGCTGTCGGCCACGTCGGGGTCGAGGTTACCGGTGGGCTCATCGGCCAGCAGCAATACCGGCTCATTGAGCAATGCGCGGGCAATGACGACACGCTGCTGCTCGCCGCCGGAAAGCTGGTGGGGCATCTTGCTGGCCGAGCCCGACAAACCCACGCGCATCAGTACCTCGGAAATGCGCTGCTGAATCTTGGCCTTGCCGCTCCAACCGGTGGCCTTGAGTACAAAGAGCAGGTTTTCGGCCACCGAGCGGTCAAAGAGTAGCTGGAAATCCTGGAAGATGATGCCCAGCTTGCGGCGCATGTAAGGCACTTTGCCCGAGTCGAGCTTCTGCAGGCCGTAGCCCGCCACGGTGCCCACACCGCCGCCCATCGGCAGATCGGCGTACAGCGTTTTCAGCAACGAGCTTTTGCCCGAGCCGGTGCGGCCTACCAGATACGCAAACTCGCCCTTATCGAGGGTAAAGGAGACTTTCTGCAGAATCGTATTCACGTCCTGCATCACGTACACGTCGTGCAGCTCAATTACCGGCGCTGATGAGGTAGGCATGCTGTTGAAAAAAGGGTTGGAGCGTAACTGAACGGCATCCAAGATAGAACGTCATGCCGACCAATCCACGCTTCAAACAGAGAGGAGCCGTAACGGGATGGATAATTAGGCAAGCTCCAGCTTCTGCAGCTTGCCGAAGGTGAGGCCTTCGATGACGGCGGCCAAGGGTGCTTCCTTGCCCTCCAGCCCGTAGCGGTGCAGATCCTTCAGCGGCCGGTCGGCCCGGAAATAGGCGATGAGCACGAAGTTCTCATCGCGCAGCTGAATGTAATCCGGAATCTTGGCCTTGCCCTTTACCTTGATGATGTACATAGTGTTTGCTGATTGTTGATTGTTAATTGCCGGATGTTGAAAGCAAAAACAATCAACAATCAGCAAGCAACAATTAGCTATTAACTTTTTTGTGGTCAGCCAGGAATGTAGCCAGGCCGGCGTCGGTGAGCGGGTGCTTGAGCAGACCGGTAATGACGTTGAGCGGGCAGGTTACCACATCAGCCCCGATTTCGGCACACTGAATCAAGTGGGGTACGTGGCGCACCGAGGCGGCCAGCACCTGCGTGGGGTAGCCGTAGTTGCTGAAAATATCCACAATCTGCTGCACCAGCACCAGGCCGTCGTGCCCGATATCGTCGAGGCGGCCCACGAAGGGCGACACGTAGGTAGCACCGGCTTTGGCGGCCAGTAGGGCCTGCCCGGCCGAGAAAATCAGCGTGCAGTTGGTTTTGATGCCTTTTTCGGAGAAATACTTGATGGCCTTTACCCCGTCGCGGGTCATGGGCACTTTCACCACGATGTTCGGGTGCAGATCGGCCAGCATCTCCCCTTCCCGCACCATTTCCTCAAAATCCACGGCAATAACCTCGGCCGATACGTCGCCATCCACGATTTCGCATATCTGCTTGTAGTGGGCCATTACGTTGTCGACGCCTTTGATGCCTTCTTTGGCCATCAGCGACGGATTGGTGGTTACGCCGTCCAATACGCCCAGGTCAACTGCTTCCTGGATATCCTTGAGGTTGGCGGTGTCAATGAAGAATTTCATGCGGGAATTGGGTTAAAAAAGAATGCCCCAAAGCTAACCGTTTGCCGGCAAATGCGGCGCGGGGAAGCGTTGGGGACAGGACAAAAAAATAGCGAGCCAAAATCGCACCGCTCAACCACTTACCCTTGCTACCTTCCGGTCCTGGGGGAGTTCAGCAGGAGCTGGTCGTTCTGACTCGCCGGTACAAATATACGAGCCTTATTGAGCCGCACGCACAAATGGCGCTAAGATTTTTGTCTTAACGCCATTTATGTGCAGAGTATCAGGGGCTTTATTTTTAAATAAGCCCCACTCTAGTGCTTCCAGGCCTTGTTGGCCGCCTTGCTTTGCTTCTTGAGCTGCCGCTCGTAATTCTCAATCGGGTCGAGGCGGAAGGTAGTGGGCTGCATTGTGTTGATGGGCAGCTGCAGTTCCTGGTAGCCCGCGTAGCTGGCCCGCAGCACCGGCGTAGCCGCCACCGACTGAATCATGAATTGCCCGTCGGCATTGGTAGTAATGACTTCGCCTTTCTCGGAAATGATGGTGGCGCCGGCCAGCGGCTCTCCTTCTTCGTTGAGTACATAGCCAGTCAGGGTTTTGACGACGGGTTTGGCTGCCACTGCTTTTTTGGGGGCCGCAGCTGCACTGGGTGCGGGGGCCAGCACTGCTATTTGCTCAGCCCCGGCCTTTGGCCGGGTTGCCGCTGATTTGGGGGCCGATTGGGCCATTCCTACTAATGGAAGAAAGAGGCAGGCGGCGCTGCACACAGAAAGGGTCAAGTGTTTCATCCAGATGGGGTAAAATGAAAAACTATCTACCGGCCAGGCTTTCGGCGGGCAAATGACGCTCTTATACGGAAGGATTTGAATTATACACACAGGAAGTAGCAAAAATTCATTTTCCGCCGCATATACTAAACGCTAGAAAGCCCCCGACTGATATAGCCGGGGGCTTTTTTTAGGACCTTGACGCATTGCTGCCTAGCCTTATCTGGGGCGCAGCTGGCTTAGCGGCGGCTGATACGGTCCAGCTTCTTTTTGTTGCTGGCCGGTAGCAGCTGCACGGCCGTGGGCAGAAAGTTGCTGGCGCTGAGCTGCTGATCCTGGTAGCCGGCGTAGCTGAAAGTCAGCGTATTGACGCCGGCCGGGGCTTCCAGGCTGTATTCACCGTTGGCATCGGTAGTAGCAATGGAAGAGGCATCCTTCACGGGCGCATCCTTTATATAGACCACCACCCCGGCCATTGGCTTGTTTTCTTCGTCGAGCACTTTGCCTTTCACGGTAACGGTAGCAACAACCTGCCGCGCCTCGGTGGCTGTGGTGGCAACCGCTGCTGGGGAATCGAGAGCGGTGGTTTCGGATGTGGTTGTGACCTCTTCAGCAGGCTTGGTATAGGGCGAGGCAGTCGAAGCGTGCTGGCTTACCGGCGTCGCTGTACCCGAGGCCGCCGGCGTGGATTGAGCCTGTACCGCCGCAGCGGAACCAAGCAGGCAAAACAGGCTGAATAAGCGTGAAACGTGGTTCATGACAAAAGGCGTTAGTGGATTCCCGTCAAAGATGCGCTGGTTACCACCATTGTGAAAGGCGCAAACGCTGCTAGCTGTGATTGTAACAATACCCTTTATTACATAGGAAAAAACCTATTAAAGTCTGCCCGTTTGCTTAACTGAGCACTCGAACCATGCCTATTACCCGGCGTTTGTGACATGAATTGCCGCCGACCGGCTGATGATACTCCCGGCAAAGGATAACACGGCAGGGCTTTGCTCGCGTGCTAGTGCTCCTTACCTTTGCCCATGCCTCAACAAATTCTGATTCTCGATTTTGGCTCCCAGTACACGCAGCTCATTGCCCGGCGCATCCGGGAATTGAACGTCTACTGCGAGATTCACCCCTATACCAGCGCCCCGGACCTCACTGAGGACATCCGGGGCGTTGTGCTTTCGGGCTCGCCCTGCTCGGTGCGCGACCCGGAGGCGCCCAACCCCGATTTGAGCCGCTACCTGGGCCGCGTGCCGGTGCTGGGCGTGTGCTACGGGGCCCAGCTGCTGGCCCAGCAAAATGGTGGCGAAGTGCTGCCCGCTACCATCCGCGAATACGGCCGCGCCCGCCTCAGCCACCTCGACGACAGCAACCCGCTGATGCGCGAGCTGACCAGCGGCTCGCAGGTGTGGATGTCGCACGGCGACACGATTCAGACACTGCCCAACGGCTTCGACATTATTGCTAGCACCCCGGAAGTGGCCGTAGCCGCCTACCGCGTGCAGGGCCAACCCACCTACGGCATCCAGTTTCACCCCGAGGTAACGCACTCTACGGAGGGCAAGCTGCTGATGCGCAACTTCGTAGTGGATATCTGCGGCTGCGACCAAAGCTGGACTCCCGAACACTTCGTGGATAGTATGGTGCTGGCTTTGCAAAACACCATTGGCCCCGACGACAAGGTTATTCTGGGCCTTTCGGGCGGCGTCGATTCGAGTGTGGCGGCGCTGCTGCTGCACCGGGCCATCGGGCCGCGCTTGCACGGTATTTTCGTGAACAACGGGCTGCTGCGCAAAGACGAGTACGAGAGCGTGCTGCACTCTTATAAGGACCTGGGCCTGAACGTGCGCGGCGTGGATGCTTCCCGGGAGTTCTACGCGGCCCTGGCCGGCATCTCCGACCCGGAGCTGAAGCGCAAGGCCATCGGGCGCACCTTCATCGAGATATTCGACCAGGAAGCCCAGAAGGTGGAAGGAGCCCGCTGGTTGGCTCAGGGCACCATTTATCCGGATGTCATCGAGTCGGTGTCGGTGAAAGGGCCGGCCGTGACCATCAAGAGCCACCACAACGTGGGCGGGCTGCCGGAGAAGATGAACCTAAAAATCGTGGAGCCGCTGCGGGCCTTGTTCAAGGACGAGGTACGGCAAGTGGGCGATGCGCTAGCCTTGCCCCACAACATTCTGCACCGTCACCCTTTCCCCGGCCCCGGCCTGGGCATCCGCATTCTGGGCGACATCACGCCCCACAAAGTAGACCTGCTGCAGCGCGCTGACGCTATTTTCATCGACGGCCTGCGCGAATTCGGCCTCTATGAGCAGGTATGGCAGGCCGGCGTGATGCTGCTGCCCATCCAGAGTGTGGGCGTGATGGGCGACGAGCGGACCTACGAGCAAGTAGTAGCCCTGCGCGCCGTGACCAGCGTGGATGGCATGACGGCCGACTGGGCCCACCTCCCCTACGATTTCCTGGCCCACGTGTCCAACAAAATTATCAACCAGGTGCGCGGCATCAACCGCGTAGTGTACGACATCAGCTCCAAGCCGCCGGCCACGATTGAGTGGGAATAATGCCTGAACCAAGGATTCGGCGGATTTTGCAGACGATTGTTTTCCTGTTTTTTTAGCGCAAAAGCCGCTTCGGTTACCCGAAGCGGCTTTTGCTGTATTGGGGCGCTGTGCTTTTTCCGCCGCTGCTGCTCTTACTTTTGTTCCAACTTTATAAATACGCTTTTATGCTGTTTTTCGCCCTAATTGTTGCCCTTATCAGCTTGTGGCTGGCCTGGCCGGGCTTGCAGCGCCCGGCTGCCGCTTCGCCGCTGGGCTACACCCTGCGCTGGGTGTTATTTGGCCTGCTGGCCGGCAGTGCGGTGTTTCTGCTGTATCTGTTCTACGGCTTGCGCACCGGGGCGCAGGCGCACTAGTCGGCACCTGCAACGGCCCCAGTCTTAAGGGCGCAACTCCAGCAAGGCTTGCCCCTCAATATCGTAGGATGCAGTATCCTGCCGCTGACGGCGCATTATTTCCTGCAGGAATACGGTGAGACTGGCCCTGGGCGTCGTAGCGCGTAGCGTCAGGGTGGGGTTGGGTACTTCCACCCATTGCTGCCGGTTGCGGCCGTGCACGCGAGCCAGCGAATCGGCCACGGTGCCCAAATCGACGCTCAGCTGCCGCTGCCAGGTGCCATCGGCGCGCTGCTGTTCCAGCCACAGGTCGTGCCCCTGGTTTTCGGTGCGCACCCGGAATATGCCTTCCTGAGCCGTTATCTCCAGGTTTAGGTCGTGCTCATTATAGCTATACGAGCTGATGGACGACAGCCAGTAGCGCCCCCCACCCAGCTTCTGAAACTCGGGCCGCCCGGTGTGAAATCGGACCGACAGCTCTTTGGACTCGTTCAGATTGTAGGGATTGTAGATCGGAATACCGCTCAGGCCCGCGAGCCGGTCGGTAGCCCAGTCCCGCTGTTGCCAGCTACGCAACTGCTGCAACGAATCGGGCGGGGCCAGGCTGGCAGTGAAGTAGGGCTGCAGACGCTCTAGGGCATTACGCTTACTGAAATACTCGAAGATGGAGCTGATGCGCTGCTTGGTGGGCCGCGACATATTGGGCACCCGCTGCGCGGCGCTGTCCAGCTTGCCGTTGCGGAGCCGCGGGTACTGCGCCATCAGTTCCCGCAGCTGCCCCAGCTGGCTGCGCTCCGATATGGCGAAGGCACCCCAGGGTCCGCCGGCGGCTACCAGCGCCACCAGGGCCAGGGAAGCCGGAATCCAGATGATGCCCTGGCCGCGGCGCATCAGGAAATAAATGGCTACCAGGGCCAGCCACCCGGCCAGAATCAGCACGAAATAGCGTTCTTCGGTGAGGCCGTACTGCCGCACCCGGGTACCGATGGCTACGGCCAGCAAGCCCAGCAGCGGAAATAGGGCCCGGTAAAACCAGCGCGCGAAGGTGCGAATCCAGGTATTTTCGGCCGCGTGGCGGATGGGGTGAATCAAAAGCAGGGCGAAGATGCCGGCCACCGAAAAGGCCAATACTAACAACGACACCCATCCTTTGGGCAGCTGCCACTGCCCCAGAATGCGGCCCAGATAGGCATACAAAATGCCCAGATAGAGCACCACCAGGGGCAGCAGCACAAATTGGGTAAACATCTTCAGTCCCTTTGGGTAGGGCGCTTCCTGCTCCAAAGCGGCAAAATCGGCGGGCACGCCGGCCAGGAAAAACCAGGTATTGAACACCGTGCCTAGTACCGTGAACAGGTGCTCGTAGCTATGCTCGCCCAGCTTAATATCAAACAGATTCTCCACCGCCAGCATGGCCAGCGCGCACCCCGCATACAGCACGCCCGAGTAGAGGCCGGCCGTGAGAATGCGCAGAAACAGGGTTTCGTTGTAGCGCCAGAAACCGGGCGTATCGGCCTGGCGGCGCAGTTCGGGCAGATACGGCACCGCGGCTACCAGCAGGTGCAGCGCCAACAGCAACAGCAGCAGGCGCAGGCTCCAGACGGTATCGGGCTCGGCGGGGCAGACGGCGTACCACAGCGCCAGCAAAGCCAGGGCCGCGGCCTGCCCCGCCAGCGCGGCCCAGCGCGGCCAGCGGTAACGCTCGGCGGCCAGAGCGACGCACAAGGTAAGCGCGAGGCCCAGCCCGGCCGCCGACACCACCGGAAATAGCCAGGCCAGCTCTTTTTCTTCCTCGGAGCTGAGGCGCTGCCAATAAATACCGACCACGCACAGCACCAGGCTACTCAGCAGGGTAAGGGGAAAGCGGCGCACCACGCGGGCGGCCTCGGCAACGACACGTTGCAAAGAGGGAAGAGCCATTAGGAATATTGAATATTGAGGCAAGAAACAGCTTTCCCGGCAGTTCCCATCCTTGCAGCTCATCAATTCGGGTATGCCGCCCACGCCGGCCTTGGTTTACCCCATTCCCTTATCTTTGCCCCGGTGCCGCGTATTGGCAATCCCCTTTTTTGTCCGCTGACAAATGCTTGATACCCCACTGCGGGTTTGGCGACGCTTACTGCTCGCCTCCTTTCTCTTCCTAGCCAGTTTATTGGCCCAGTCCCAGCACCACTCCGCCCCCACCGCCGGCCCCGACCAGCCCGGGGTGCATGGCATGCTGGTTTTTGGCAACCACCGCGTTTATGCTTCCCATCTGCCCATGTTTCGCAGCCCGCACCACTACCAGGTGCTGCTGGAGCTGACGCTCAGCGACTCAACTAAAGCGGCCTACAAAAGCAGCCAGCAGCAATTTCCCGGCGAAACCGTGTATACCCTGGAGCCCGAGCCGTTTGTGCTCCCCGACATGCTCCGCCAGCCCCGGCCGTTCCGGGCTACGCTCTACCGGGGGCATTTTGAGCGGGGCGGCACGGCCATTGCCCGCCACGTCACGGTCCAGATCCGGCAAGTGTTGTACGCTGAAAAGCTGGAAGCGCGGCGCATGGCTAAGCCGGCTCTGCTCATCATCGGGGAAGAGCCGCTGATGTTTGCCATCCACCGCATTGCCCGCCAGCCCGATTTCGACCAGGTAGTGGCCCTGCAGGTACCGAGCTACGTTGGTATCAGAAAGGCGCCCCCGCTCCTGCAGATTGTGCCCGCCAAGGCCGCCCGGCGCCCCCTCAAACCAGGGCACGTCATCAATATCAAGGCCCAGCCGAAGCTGGCGGAGCAGCAGCTGACGGTAACTCGCAGTGTGTATCTGGAACACGCCGACCTGCGGTAGCCATGCGCATTCACTGCCTGCAGCACGCCGCTTTCGAAACGCCCGGCACCATTCTGGAATGGGCCGCCCGGCACGACCATTGCTGGTCGTACACCCGACTCTACGAGCCACAGCCGCAGTTTCCGCCCCTGACTGGGTTCGACTGGCTCCTGATTCTGGGTGGGGCCATGGGCGTGCGGGAAGAAGACCGGTATCCGTGGCTGAAACCCGAAAAGGAGTTTATCAAGGCCACCATTGAAAGCGGCAAAATCGTGCTGGGCATCTGCCTGGGGGCGCAGCTGCTGGCCGAGGCTCTGGGCGCCGACGTGTACCCTAACCCCGTACCTGAAATCGGCTTTTGGCCCATCCATCCCACGCCCGCGGCGGCGACCCACCCGCTTTTCGGGCACCTCACCGGCCCGCTTACCGTGCTGCACTGGCACGCCGACACGTTTACCCTACCCGTTGGGGCCATGGCGTTGGCTTCGTCGGCAGCCTGTGCCCAGCAGGCATTTGTGGCCGATGGCCGGCTCGTGGGCCTGCAGTTTCACCCTGAGCTGACGCCCGAGCTGCTACACGCCATGCTGCACCACGATGGCCACGAGTTGGTGCCAGGAGCCTGGGTGCAGCCCGCTGACCTTGTACACCAGCAAGCAGTTGAGCTGGCGGCCGGGCAGGCGTTTTTGTTCCAACTGCTCGATCAGCTGGCCTTGCGGCAGGCGAACTTCTGATAGCACTGGCCGGTAGTGGCGTACCCCCGGCCGAGCTTGTTTCTACATTCTGGTTGGGAAGCAGCCGGACCGGCAGCCGTTCCCCATATCTTCCCCGCCGATCCTGCGTACCTTTGCCCGAATGCAGCCGCAGGCCCTGGGCCGGGCTTCTCCCGTTTTAAACCAAACTCCCCGGCCCTCGGCTATGAGGCATTTCTTTGCTCTTCGGCTCGCAGCTACGCTGCTGACTTTTGCTCCCACGGTTGCCCTGGCGCAACAGTCCACGACCAAACCGGCCACTCCGGCAACCAAGCCGGCTAGTACGCCGGCGGCGAAAAAGCCAGTAGCGGCCCCGACCAAAACTACCGCTGCCCCAGCGGTGGCACCCGGCAAAACGGTCCTGACTCCTCCCAAAACCGGGGCCGCGACTCCCAAAGCGGCAACTACACCCAAAGTCACGCCCGCTGCTGGCGTTGCCAAACCTGCTACCACGGGCACCACCAAGCCGGCCGCTGCCGGCACCACGCCGGCCAAACCAGCCTCTTCTGCCACGGTAGCGCCCAAGCCGGCCACACCGCCCAAGCCAACTGGTCCGCCGCTGCCGGCTAATATGGGCTCCTCGGACCCGAACGTGCGCTACCAGAACGGCAAAATCCTGATAACCCAGACCCGCTACGACCTGGCCATGCAGGAGCTGGAGACCCTCACCCCGCCCGCCGCTAAGTTTGACCGTGCCCCCGAAGCCGCCTACTTATATGCCGTAGCCGCCACCCGCGCCAAGAAATGGGCCGAGGCCGAGCAGATGCTGAACCTGCTGCGCAATGAGTATCCTACCTGGCCGAACATGGCTGAGGCGTTTTTCCTGCAGGCCCAGATTTCCTTCGAATTGGGTGAAGCCGATAACGCCCTGAAAATGCTGGCCCAGCTGCCCGCCGGCCGCCTCACCACCGAGCAGGAAGCCATGAAAGCGGTGTACCTGCCGCGCGTGAAGGACAAGCTGGTGTTTCAGGCCCTGCTGACGCGCTACCCCCAGGATGCCGCCGTGGGCCGGGCCTATGCCGATAAGCTCGTGACTGGCGGTTGGTATACCGAGGCCGACAAAGCCACCCTCGACCAGCTCGTTACCCAGCTCAGCCTCGACCGGACCCGCTATACGCCTCGGCCCAAGGCCCAGAAGAAAAGCAGCTACAACGTGGCCGTGCTCCTGCCCTTCGAGTTTGACGACCCGAGCTGGGAAAAGCAGCGCAAAAATCAGTTCGTTACCGACCTCTACGCCGGCATGCGCCTCGCCCAGGATTCGCTGCAGCGCGAAGGCCGACCCGTACAGCTCTACTCCTACGATACCGGTGCCGACACGCTGCAGCTTAAGCAGGTGCTGGCCCTGCCCGAGCTGGCTTCGATGGACATGATTATCGGGCCAGTGTATAAGTCGGGCAGCAAGATTCTGGCCCGCTACGCCCAGCAGAAGCAGATTATCTGTATCAACCCCCTCTCCCAGGATGCCGACCTAGTGCTAGACAACGGCTGGCACTACCTCTTCGAGCCCAGCACCGTAACGCAGGCTAAGCAGGCGGCGCAGTTTGCCATTGGCCGCTTTACCAGCCGCACGGCCGTGGTGCTCTACGAAGACACCAAGGACGAAGCCGCGTTTGGCCAAGCTTACAAAACGGCCTACGAAGCCCTCGGTGGCAAAGTACTCCAGCTGCGGCGCATCAATTCCGACGTGGACGAATCCATCGGCAGCGGCTTCGCGGGCCTCGACCTGAAAACCGTGGGCCACCTTGTGGTAGCCTCCGACCACCGCAAGTCCGGGCCCTACACGCTGGGCGTGATGCAGAGCCAAGGTGCCCGGGTGCCGCTGCTCACCTACGCCTCGTGGCTGGAAAACAACCGCATCAGCCTGGGCCAGCTCGACTCGCGCGACGTGTTCTTCATTCATCCCAAATACCTGGACAAAACCCTGCCCGGCGTGCGGCGCTTCCGCCAGCTTTACCTCCAGCGCCAGAACCTGCCGCCCTCGGTATTCGCCTTCACCGGCTTCGAGCTGCTCTACTACTTTGCTTCCCAGCTGCACCAGCACGGCCCCGGCTTCCAGCAAAACTTGGCCGCTTCCGGCCCAGTTTCCGGCGCGGTGTTTCAGGGCATCGGCTACCCCAGCGGCGCCCACGACAACCAATACGTGCCCTTCACCAAGCTCGAACGACTGGAAATAGAGGTGCAGAACCCGGTGGGCATCCGCTAGGTTTGTCAATAAGCACCTCCTCCAGAACGTCATGCTGAGCGAAGTCGAAGCATCTCTACCGCTTCGTTGCACTGCTAATTGAATACTATTGCGGTAGAGATGCTTCGACTTCGCTCAGCATGACGTTCTTCTCTATTCCTTCCCTCCCCTTCTTTTTCTTTCCTATGCCTGCTTCTTCCGACCTCAACCTCTCTACTTCCGACGCGCTGTTTACCCGGGCCAAAGACCATATTCCCGGCGGCGTCAACTCGCCGGTGCGGGCCTTCCGGGCCGTGGGCGGCCACCCCGTGTTCATGCAGTCGGCCAAGGGCGCGTGGCTGACCGACGTGGATGGCAACCGCTACATGGACTTCATCAACTCCTGGGGCCCGATGATTCTGGGTCACGCGCCGGAAGTGGTGCTGGAGGCCGTGCAGCAGGCTATTCCGGCTTCGCTGTCGTTTGGCGCGCCCACCCGCCGCGAGGTGGAAATGGCCGAGCTGATTAAGAAGATGGTGCCCAGCATCGAAAAAGTACGGCTGGTAAATTCCGGCACCGAGGCCTGCATGTCGGCCATCCGGGTGGCCCGCGGCTACACGGGGCGCAACAAGATTATCAAGTTTGAAGGCTGTTACCACGGCCACGGCGACTCGTTCCTGATTGCGGCTGGCTCCGGCGCCCTCACCCTGGGCACCCCCGATTCGCCCGGCGTCACCGAAGGCGTAGCCCAAGACACCATCACGGTGGCCTACAACGACTTGGCTGCCACCCGCGCGGCCGTCGAAGCCAATAAAGACCAGGTAGCGGCCCTCATTCTGGAGCCCGTAGTGGGCAATATGGGCCTCGTGGCCCCGGCCGAAGGTTACCTGCAGGGCCTGCGCGAGCTGTGCACCGAGCACGGTATCGTGCTCATTTTCGACGAGGTCATGACCGGCTTCCGTCTGGCCCGCGGCGGCGCGCAGGAGCTTTTCGGCATCACGCCCGACATGACCACGCTGGGCAAAATCATCGGTGGCGGTATGCCCGTGGGGGCCTACGGCGGCCGCCAGGATATCATGGACTGCGTGGCCCCGGCCGGCAAGGTCTACCAGGCCGGCACGCTCTCCGGCAACCCCATTGCCACCGCCGCTGGCATTGCCCAGCTCACCTACCTGCAGGAGCACCCCGAGCTCTACACCGAGCTGGAGCGCATCACCACCCGCATTGCCAACGGCACCCGCCAGATTGCCGCCGAGCTGGGCCTGAACTACACCGTGAACCAGGTGGGCTCCATGTTCAGCGTGTTCTTTACCGATAAGCCGGTACACAACCTGGAAGACGCCAAAACCTCCGACACCGAAGCCTTCGGCCGCTACTTCCGCGCCATGCTGCACCGCGGCATCTACCTGGCCCCGGCCCAGTACGAGGCCCTGTTCGTGTCCACGGCCATTACCGACGAGCTGGTCGACCAGTACCTGACCGCCTGCCGCGAGTCGATGCGCGAAGCCCACGGGTTGTAAGCTCATTTTCTGTCATCCTGAGCAGCGCGAAGGGCCTTCTGGCCTACCCCACTGAGGGTTTTACCAATGTAACGAAGCCCTTTACTGCTGCGGTAGTAGAGGGCTTTTGTACGTTTAATGGGGCTGCTCATTAAGGTGAAGAAGGTACTTCACTGCATTCAGCATGACAGGTGGAAACACAGTTTTTTCACTCCTTTTCTGAACCACGACGGCAACTGGTTACCTTTGCGGCCAATCTGCCTTGCTGCTATGCGCCAATTTCGCCTCCTATTCTCCCTTGTTTTCGTGCTCGTAGCCACCCTGGGCTCCCTGCAGGCCCAGGTAGAAGCACCCGCCGTAGCCAACAAGCGCCTGTTCGACCGTACCGTGGACGAGCTGAATTTCCGGACGATGGAAACGGTCTACGACAAGTCGTTTACCCGCAACAAGTTCCCCGTGACGCTGCGCAGCCACAAGGCCCGCAAGGAATTCGACGGCTTTGGCGGCAACGCCAACCTGCGGAAGCTGTTTCTGAACTACAACGACGTGGCGGAGCGCTTCAAAAACCGCTTCGGCAAAGGTCGCACCGATCTGGCCGAGTTCGACAAGCAGCTCAACACACTCCTGATTGACAAGAACTTCGAGTTCTTTATCCGGGTGCTCCCCCGCGACGAGCGGGTGGCCCTGATTCGCTCCCTGCAGCGCGTCATTAAGCAAGCCTCCGCGCAGTTCAACGCCTCCGAAGACCCCAATCCGGAAGATGTGGCCGTGGATGAGGCCGCCGTGCCCCCCGCCGATGCCGACGCCGCCCCGGCTACGCCCGCCGTGGCCGAAGACCCCGCGCCCCAGCCCGAAACCCTCAGCTCCACCGCCCTTACCTCGCCCACTCCCAACAACCGCGCCCTCGACGTAGCCGTGCGCCACGACTGGGTCGACTACCTGACGCTGCTCTTCGCGGTTACGGCTACCCTGCTGCTGTTCTACATCATCACCACGGTGCTGCCCGACTTACGCGCCCGCCTCGATGGCTTGGCCGAGGAGCTGGAAGAGCGCCAGCCCGATGCCAGCCGCCCCCGCAAGCGTTCCACCAACGCCTTGCCCGAAGACCGCTACGGCGACGAGGACGACCCGGAGTAGGGGTAGTTGTTAGTTGTTGGTTGTCAGTTGTTAGTCAGGGAGAGCACCTTGCTACTTATGGAAACCAATACCTAACAACTAGCAACGAACAACTGACAATTAACACCCCTTCCATGATTCTTACCGATCAGCAGATTCTGGCCGAGATTGAGCGCGGCAACATCGTCATTGAGCCCTACGACCCGGCCTGCCTGGGCACCAACTCCTACGATGTGCACCTGGGCCGCTACCTGGCCACCTACCGCGACACGGTGCTGGATGCCCGTAAGCACAACGAAATCGACGTATTTGAAATGTCGGCCGAGGAAGGCTTCGTGCTGCAGCCCGGGGTGCTCTATTTGGGCGTCACGGAAGAATACACCGAAAGCCACGCGCAGGTACCGTTCCTGGAAGGCAAATCGAGCGTGGGCCGCCTGGGCATCGATATTCACGCCACCGCCGGCAAGGGCGACGTAGGCTTCTGCAACACCTGGACCCTGGAAATTTCCGTAACCCAGCAGGTGCGCGTGTACCCCGGTATGCCTATCGGCCAGCTCATTTACTTCGCCGTGCAGGGCGACGTGACGACCTTCTACAACCGCAAAGCCAACGCCAAGTACAACGACCGCACCGACAAGCCGGTGGAGTCGATGATGTGGAAAAACAACTGGTAATGTGGGCTAATGTGCTAATGATTAATGGCTGATGTGCTAAACTCGTGTCATTGCGAGGCGTAAGCCGAAGCAATCCGTCCGCTACACAGTGGCAAACGCGCTTTTACCAAAAAGCCCTTTACTACACGCGGTAGTAAAGGGCTTTTGGCTTCAGCACATTCAGCCATTGCAGAGGACGGATGGTCGCGGCTGCGCCTCGCAAGGAGGCATTTCTCACGCTCTTTCCCCTGCCTCTTACAGTAGCGCCTAAAACTTACACGAACTCCCTGGCACAGTTTTTCGTTAGTTAATGACAACTGCTGGCTGCTGAGGCGTTCTTTTCAGCTACCGGCAGTTTTCCATTCGCCCTAAAACGCTTCTATATTATGAGAAACCAACTTGCCACCGCCGCGCTGATTCTGGCTGCTACGCTGGGCGCGCAGGCTCAACAGAAGCCTTCCATTGTGCAGCCCCAGGATAAAACCAAGGCCACGCCCCGTCTGAACCCGGTGCAGGAGCGCGCCAAGCGCCTCTCCGACCAGATGGCCCGCGACCTGCGCCTGAACGGCTACCAGTCGACGCGCCTGCGCGCTATCAACGAGGATAAGGTAGCCAAGATGGCGGCCATTGAGCAGAAGAATGCCGGCAACCCCAAGCTCATCGACGAGCAATGCGGGCTTGTGTGTCGGGAGCGTGACAAGGAACTGCGCACGGTACTGAGTACCTCGCAGTACAGCGCCTACTACGATTCCCGCGAGGATTTCTATAAGTACGACAAAGATTACGCAAAGCTGACCAACGCCGTCTTCGTGCGCTCGGTACAAAGCCCGCTGCCAGCCAGCAGCCGCGGTACTACCATCGGTCCGGCCCGTACGGCCAGCCCCGAAGCTTCCCGTTAGCAGTTGCTTATTGTATATAGAAAAAGCCCCGTCGGACGATTCCGGCGGGGCTTTTCTGTATATCAGAACAATGTAGAGACGCATACTTGCGCCGCATCGTTGAACGACCGAAGGCCACAACTAAAATAACGTCAGCAACGATTGAGACGCAACTATGCGCCTCAGCATCGTACTAGCGCTGCTCGGCTTCCTGCTTGTTGAGGTAGTCGGTCAGTTCGCGGCAGAGGTTGCGCATTTTGGTGGCCATTTCCGTGTCACTGGTGGCCGTTACGATGCTTTCGGCCATAGCGCCCATCGTGTCCACGCAGAAGCGCTTCATTTCGTCGACGGGCATTTCCTTGGTCCAGAGGTCAATTTTCATCGTGCCCCGCTCATCCCGGTCCCAGAGGGCAATGTTGATGGCCTTGGCAAAGTGAATATCGGGGCCCGCGTCGGTGGCCGTCCAGCTGATGGCCTCGGGTACTTTCTGGTCGTCGAGGGCAATGCTGAAGCGGATTTCAGACTTCTTCATTCTAATGTGCTAATGTGAGAAATGTGCAGAATGTGCTAAATGAGAAAATGTGCTGACGCGCTAATGGAGCCGTTTGGTCATTAGCACATCAGCACATTTAATCACATTCGCACATTAAAGTTTAAACGTAGTTGTTCAGCATCACTGGCATCACCAGCATCAGGATGCTTTCGTTGTCGTCGGCTACTGTTGGCATGAGCAGGCCGGCGCGGTTGGGCGTGCTCAGCTCCAGGGTGATTTCCTCGGAGTCGATGTTGGAGAGCATTTCGGCCAGGAAGCGGGCGTTGAAGCCGATTTCCATGTCTTCGCCTTCGTACTGGCAGGCCAGCCGCTCGTTGGCTTCATTGCTGAAGTCGAGGTCTTCGGCCGAGATGGTCAGCTCGGAACCAGCCAGACGCAGGCGTACCTGGTGGGTGGTTTTATTCGAGTAGATCATGATGCGCTTCACCGAGTTGAGCAGCTCGGCGCGGCTGATGATGAGCTTGTTGGGGTTGCTCACCGGAATTACGTTCTCGTAATCGGGGTAGCGCTCATCAATCAGGCGGCACACGAGGCGCATCTGATTGAAGCTGAAGAAGGCATTGGAATTGTTGAACTCGACGCGCACGGTAGTTGCCTCGGAGGGCAGAGCACCTTTCAGTAGATTAAAAGCCTTGCGCGGCACAATCAGGTTGGCCGTCTGGCCCGCGCCCACGTCGGAGCGGCGGTAGCGCAGCAGGCGGTGGCCGTCGGTGGCTACGAAGGTTACCTGGGCGTCGGCCAGCTGCACCAGAATGCCGGTCATGGCCGGGCGCAGCTCGTCGGTGCTCACGGCGAAGATGGTCTTGTTGATGGCGCGCGACAACGACGAGGAGGGCATCTCAATCGGAGCCGAGCCTTTCACCACGGGCACGCGGGGAAAGTCGGTGGCGTTTTCGCCGGCCAGCTTGTAGCGGCCGTTGGCCGAGGCAATTTCGATGGTGTAGGTTTCCTCGTCCAGGGTGAAAGTCACAGGCTGGTCGGGCAGGTTCTTCAGCGTATCGAGCAGGATGCGGGCGGGAGCGGCAATGCGGCCACTCTCGCGGGCTTCCACGGGCAGCTCGGTAATCATGCTGGTCTCCAGGTCGGAGGCCGTAATCGTCAGCTTGCCATCCTCGATTTCGAAGAGAAAGTTCTCCAGAATCGGCACCACGGGGTTGTTGGTCACCACGCCGTTAATGCTCTGGAGCTGCTTGAGCAAGGCGGAAGACGATACGATAAACTTCATATAGGCGGGGTTGGCTGGCGTTTTTTGGAAGACGACAAAGATAGGAAACCCAAGCGGGGTTTTCTAGTGCCGACGCGGGCGGCTTTGCAGGCAATATAGCGGCTTTGCACCCCTCACAGGAGTGCTAACGACCCCAGCCGGGCGTATTTTATTCCAGCTCAGCCATTGCATACCCGCCCGAAAGCTTTTTACTTACTTGGACTACGCCCATTTGAATTTGCACCATGCCTGCTGCCCCGCTCTACCACCTGGTTTACCAAAGCAATGTAACGGCCCCAATGAGTGAGGCCGAGCTGGAGGCGCTGCTGGTGCAGGCCCGCGCCTGGAACCACAGTCACGACCTGACCGGCGTGCTGCTCTACTGCGACTCGAACATCATTCAGGTGCTGGAAGGACCCGAGGATGAGGTGGAATATATCTTCGGCCGCATCGAGCAGGACCTGCGCCACTACGACGTAACCAAGCTGGCCGACGGGCCCGTGCAGGAGCGCAACTTCGCGCAGTGGTCCATGGGCTTCCGGGCAGTGCACCCCAAGGACTTTGCCTACCTCACGGGCTACCTCGACCCAGCAGCTCCCTCCTACCCAGCTGCCGTTGTCCAAACCGACTCGGCCTCCCTGCGCGAGCTGCTGGCTTCCTTCGTCACCGACCAGAAGATTCGCTACTAGCCCGGCCCCAGCGGCAAACTAGCCCGGTACTGGCGCAGCATTTCCTGGTCGGCGGGCCGGTTGCGCCGGGCACACTGGTCGAGCAGGTGCTCCAGTGTAGCCAGCGGCAGGCCCTGGTGCCAGTGCCGCCCGGCCGCAAACTCGGCCCAGGGCCGGAATTCGTTTTCGTAGCACAAGTCGAGGATAGCCTCCTGCCGCCGGGCGCGCAGGTAATACTTGCCCTGCAACTGCGCCTGAGTCAGGGGCAGCGCTACGGGCTCTTGCCAAAGTTTTATTTCCCAGCCTACGGCCTGCAAGTGGCGCACGGCGGCCTCCAGCACCGGCACCTCGAAGGGCAAGAGCAGGTCGCAGTCGTGGGCGGGCCACCGGGCCAACGTGGAGCACTGCCAACGCACCGCCAGGGAGCCGATAACGCAGAACTCGACCCCGGCCGCTACCAGCTCGTGCAGCGTGTGGCGGTAGAGCTGCTCATGTTCGGGACTCATGCCGAGGGGTAGTAGTCGAGTGAGGGCGCGGGCACCCGGCTGAGCACCCGACTGTCGGGGTCCCAGTCGCCGGAAAGGGTGCCATCGGAGTGCAGAATCAGCTTTTGCAGCACGCCGGTGGCATTAGCCGCCTGCAGGGCCGGGTAGCTGCTGGTTTCGAAGATGACTTCTAAGTCCTGCCAGCGGAAATGCTCGTTGTAATAATAGTAGCCGAAAGTGCTGCCCGCGTACTGCCAGCCGGGCCGGATGGCTTCCAGCGTGGGCGCCACGGCCGTCAGCAGGGGTTCGATGGGTACCCGGTTCAGCTCAATCCAGTCGGTAAACACGTTGGGCAGGTAGCTGCCCTCCAGGCGGCTCAGCTCCCGAAATACCACTTGGCGCACGCCCATCCCACGGGCCCAGGCCAGGTAGCGTTCCACATCGGAGAGGGTAGCAATGCCAGTCTGGGTCAGGATGCAGGAGTTTTTCACGGCCAGCTGCTCGTGTAGCCCGCGCACGGTGGCCTCGTACACGGCGTTGCGCCAGATGGGCTGGTTGCGGTTGAAGCGCATGATGCGCTGGTTCACGTCCTCATCATCGTGGCAGCGGGAGAGTTCGAGCCGGCTCAGGCCGAAGCCGTGCAGGGCTGGCACGAGGCTGGGCTCGGTAGCCAGGCCGCTGCCGTTGGTATAGAGCACCTTCTCATCGAAAACAACGCCCTCGGCTTCCAGCCCACTAAGGCAGGCCAGCAGCCCGCGTAGCCAGCGCGGCTCGGCCGTAGCCTCCAGTCCCGACAAGCTCAGGCCCAGCGCAAAGCCCCGAAAAGGGAGCAACACCGCGCGCAGACGCTGAAAGTAGGCCGGATAGTCGTCAATCAGGCGCTTGGCCGTAAGCTGGTGGCCCTCATGGCGCACGAGCTCCTCCGAGCAAAAGGCGCAGTGGGCGTTGCAGCGCACCGCATTGGCAAAGGGAGTGAAGGTGAGGCCTGGCCGCAGCCGGTGCTCCTGCCCAAACGCCTGCCACAAAACGGAAGCCACGGGCTGGTAGAGCCGCCAGGTAGCCTGCCGGAAATACACCAGCTCTGGGGAGGAAGTGGCCGTCTGGTACTGGTTGCGAAGGGAAGCCGCCATAGGACTGCCAAGCTAGCGGTTTTGGGGGAATTGAAGGGAAGCAGCATAGACCAAACAATTCTGAGCAAACAATTTAAATTGTTTGCTCAGAATTGTTTGTAGTTTGAAGCCTTCCTGTAAATGCCATGTCGCAATACATCCGTACCCGCCTGAGTCTGACCCAGGAGCGCCTGGCCAACTGGCTTGGCATCCCGCGGGCCAGCCTGGCCCTGGCCGAGCGCGACCATCAGCCCTTGCCTTACGCGGCCGGGGTGCAGCTGGCCCGCCTGCTGCTGGCCCTGCACGGGCAGGTATTTGACCCCGCCGGCAACCGCCCGGCCCCTCCTCCCCTGCCTATACCATTACCCGAGCAAAAGCCGCTGCTTAAGCGCATCCGGTACTGTGAGCACCACGCGGCCCGGTTGCGGCGGAAAGTGGAGATGATGCGAACTATAGTCGAAGCCTATGAAACCCGGTTGGCGGTATTACCAGCTCTGTGGGCTTGGACGGGCGAAGTGCGCAACCCAGCGCTGGAAAAAACCTGGCTAGCCCTGCTGGAAGGCGAGGCCATGAGTGCCCTGCTGGATACCTACGGCGCCGGACCCCAGAAGCTGCTGGAAGCGCGCATTGCCGGGCTGGAGCGGGAAGCCGAGGTGCTGCGGGAGCTGGTGGAGAAGCTGCCGGCGGCTCCGGCTGGTTAACTATTACTGTTCTGGTAATTACATAGACTTGTACTCCCACCCAAAAGCCGCGTTTTATCCCAACCCGATGCTTTCAGAACAAGAAATACTCCGTACCCTCGACCATGCTAATGATGGCTACTATTGCCACTTCATTCCGCTCAATCATCCCTACAATTATCTTATTGATACCCGGCTGAACCTGTTTCGCAGTGAAAACGAATGGGCCATTGCAGCCGAGATTCTCAGTTTTCCTCCCCGGGGCGGCTTTATTGAGCTTAATATCTATTATTATGGCAACTGCCTGATCAACCTGGAAGAGTACAACAACCGCCACACCAACACCTACACAGTATATCCCATCGACGAGGACTCTTTCCGGGAGGCTACTCCGGAGGAGGCTTTGAGCCCGGCGGCTACTACGCTGCTGGTGCGCGGCGTACCCGTACGGGTGCAATATCCGAAGGAAGAGTACGCCCGATTAGGCATTGAGCTGATGGAGTTTGAGCCGGGCCGCATCGAGCTTGATGAATTGGGGCGCATGCTGATTACCGAGCGGCAGGATTTGTTTCGGGCCACAGATGCGGAACTGTATAAGTCTATTCCGGCCCACTTGAGCAAGATTCTCGTGCTTGATGAATGGCACCACAAGGACTTCACGGTGAGCCCACCCAAGGTGCTGTCGGATATGGAAATTGTGCAGGCCTTCGCGCTTACTATCCGCAATGGTGGCTTACCCGACATGAGTCTGGAGGACTTGACTACCACGATACGCCGGCAGGAAACGCTGCTCAACCGCCAGGACCAGCAAGAGTGGAACAGCAGCCGTCCGAGCAGCTACGAAACATGGCCGCAGCTGGCCCGGGTGCTGACCACCGGCGACGTGCAGCACTACCGCCCCACGCTGCCGCCCAACACGCACTGGTCGAACTGGCCGGAATCCGGGGCATTGTAACAAGAGCCCGCCGGAGCTTGTACACCTAGTTGATCTGGATGGCGGCGTGGGTGTTGTCTTCGGGCCGCCGGTCGATGAGCAGGTAGTCGGGGTCGATGACGGCTTTGACGGGCGGCTCAGCCACGGTGAGGCGCACTACTTTGCGGGCATTGGTAACCAGCAGGCGTTGGCGGGCCAGCACTTTGTTGTGGGCCCCGTACAGAGCTAGGTCGAGGTAGTCGTGCAGGGGGGCTTCGGTTTCCTTGCCTAGGGCATCGGCATAGCGCTTGTGAGCCTCCAGCCGGATAATGGCCTGGTAGCGGCCGTCGGGCAGGCGCTGGTAAGCCACTTCCTGCACCTGGTTGTCATACAAGGTGATGCGTTTGAGTTGGTCGGCCACGAAGTACCGCAGCGAATCGGGGGCGGCACGCAGAATGTAGCCGTAGAGGTCGTCGGAGGTAGGGTACGGCGCCGGGCGGCCCTGGTAGTCGCGCATAAACTGGCCGAGGGCGCCGTGGAGGTGTTTTTCGCCCAGGTAGCTGCGCAGCGCATACAGCGCCACCGAGCCTTTGGCGTAGTGAATATGGGGCTGGTCTTCGTTGTAGAGCAAGGGCAGCTCGCGCACCTTCTCGCTGGCCCGGCCGCGCAGGTAATAGTCGAGGGCGTAGCGACGCATGGTAAGCACCTTAGCTGCCCCGTACTGGCGTTCCAGCATCACGGTCGAGAGGTATTCGGACACCGATTCGGACATAAATGTGGCGCCCTGCACAGCCGCGCCCACTACTTGGTGCGCCCACCACTGGTGCGCCATTTCGTGGGCTACTACGCGGTAAGTGCGGTCTACGTCGTGGTCGTCGGGGCTGGTTTGGGCAATGAAGCCGAGGCCTTCGGAGTAGGGCATGGTGCCGGGAAAGGCCTGGGCAAACTTCTGGTAGCGCGGAAACTCGATGATACGAGCCTGCTGCTGAGAGTAGGCACCAAACTGCTGGCCGTAGTAAGCCAGGGAGGCGCGCATGGAGCGCATCATGCGGTCCAGGTTGTAGGGGTGGCCGGGGTGGTAATAGATTTCCAGGTCGACGCCGTTCTGCCGCTCACGCCGCACTTTATAGCGGGCCGAGGTGATGGAGTAGAAGTTGAGCACCGGCGCGGCCAGGCGGTAGTGAAAGTAGCGGCGGCCGTGTTGCTGCCATTCCTTAACCAAGGAGCCGGGGGCCACAGCAATCTGGTCGGGACTGGTGCTGAGCGTGGCTTCGAAGCGCAGCCGGTCGGCGTCGGTCGAAATATAGGTATTGGCGTAGGCGGCCGAGTCGGTTTGCGGGGCCATGCGGGGCCGCTCGGGCAGGCCAAACTTGGCGCGGTCGGGGGCGCTTTCCAGCTCCAGGTTGCGGGTGTAGCCGATGGTGGGCGCCAGCTCGAAGTTGTTGAGGAAAGTGCCGTTGCCATTAATCAGAGGCCGGGAAACTTTGTTTTCGAAGCCCCGGGCCCGGTAGCTGGCCGAGTAGCCGAGCACCAGCGAGTCGCCGGGGGCCAGGGCGGGCTGCAACACGAAGCTGCGGAAGCCCAGGCGCTGGTCGTTGAGCACGGGCCGGCCGCCGGGAATGCGGAACTGAAAATCTTCCAGGTAGCTGCCGTAGGACACACGCAGAGTATCGAGCGGAAGGCCGGTTTTATTAGTCAGCGTGAGCTGGCCCTTCACCTGCACGGCCCGGGCCTCGGGCGTGAGGTCGATTTGCAGATTCACGGCCGTGACGCGGGGCTGGGGGGCATGCTCGTAGCGCTTGTAGCGCTTTTCGTAGTCGGCCGCCAGGCTTTGCTCCTCGTGCTCGGTGGTGTAGTCGTTGCGCACGTCGATGTTGTAGTAGATCCAGGTGCCCAGGCCCACCCAGGCCAGCAGGCCGGTGGCGGCCACGGCCCGCAGCGCGGGGGTAAACGACTGCCGCAGCTGCGCGGCGCTAAAAGCCCCGCCCACGGCCCGGCCCCGTACCCACAGCCCGGCGGTGAGGGCCACCAACAGCACGCAAAAGGCGGCCCAGTAGAGCTTAAACCACACGATGGCCGCCGCGAAGGGCCCGAAGCCGTTCATGTCGGAGTAAGTAAAGGCGGGCGTGTCGGCGAAGCGGAAGAGGTTGTTGTTCCAGTCGAGGGCCGCGCCACTGATGGCTTCAAACAGGATAATGGCCACGGTGAGGCCATAGGCCAGGAACTTGTTGCGCAGCAGCACGTGCAGAAACACCGTGCCCACGGCCACCATCACGTAGCGGGTAAACTCGATGCCGAACACGGCCTGGCCGTAGAGGCTCCACTCAAAATGGGTGTAGCCCTGCAAAGCCTGGGCCGCCACGCACACCAGCAAGCCCACGCTCGTGAGCAAGGCCGCCACGAAGACCAGCGTCAGCAGCTTGGCCGTGTAGGGTACCCACGACGGCCGGGCCGACGCATCGAGGATACCGTCGAGGCGGGCGTCCTGCTCTTTCCACACCAGCGCCCCGCCGTAGTACACCAGCACGGCAATGACGAACGTGCCATAGGTACCGTTTATCAGGTCGAGCATGGTGTAGGTGACCGGGTAGAAGTGGCCGCCCTCCCGCTCCGAGGCCGTGGCCGCAATGCTGAGCAGGTTGATGACGCCCAGCCCGAGAATTATCCAGAACGGCACGCTTTTCAAAATACCCAGCAAGTCGAGCCGGGCCTGCTGGGTGAGCTGCACCAGGGCGGCGCCCCGGTCGTGGCGGGGCTGCACCTGCGGCCGGGGCGTTGGCGCGGCGCGGCGCACCGGAGCCGCGGGCTCGGTCAGGCGCTGCTTTTTGACTTTGCCGGTAGAAGTGGTGAAAGAAAACACGCCGTGGGTGAGGCCCATCAGGGCGCCGGCAATGCCCAGCCACACGAGGCGGTTGGTAAGCAGCGGACCGGCGAAATCTAGCACGGCGGTGTTTTTCTCGGCTACCGTCCAGTACTTGGTCAGGGAGCTGAGGGTGCGCAGGCCGAAGGGGTCGAGCAGCAGCACGCTGGCGGGTGTGTCGAGGTTGGGCGTCAGCAAGCCTACCAGCAGAAAGCCCACCATCAGCCCCAGGGCAGCAATAAAGGCGTACACCGTATTGCGGGTAAGCACCGTGAGGCAGTAGATGATGGCTCCGGCCAGCACCACGTTGGGCACGATGAAGAGCCCAACAGCCTGCACATAAGGCACCAGCTGAAACGCGCCCACTCGGGCCGGCTCGTTGAGTAGCGTACCCAGTAAAATAGCCAGCAGCAGCCCCACCAAAGCCAGCACCGCCACCAGCACGCCGCCGGCAAAGCGGCCCCAGAGGTAACCTCCTTTTTCGAGCGGCGCGGCGTAGAGCACCGGCGCGTAGCCCGAGCCCGAGTCGCGGGTGGCGGTGCTGGCCATGATGGCCGTAATGAAGAGCAGGCAGAGCATGGTCATGGCTGCGGCCCGGCTCAGGATGGCAAAGGGTGCGTTGACGTGCAGGTTGCGCAAGTCCTGGCCCATTTGCAGGTTGGGCCACAGCATGGCCAAAAACGTGAGGCCGAACGTGACGGCCAGGAAGATGTAGCTGAGCGGCTGCTTGCGCCAGGTGGCCAGCTCGAAGCGGAGAAAGGCGGTAAACATGAGCGGGCGGGCTTAGGCAGGAACGGATACGGACTGCACGGCTTGGTTTTTTCCCTGGATGGTGGAGAAAAACACGTCTTCCAAACTAGGCTCTACGGCCTGGAATCCGGCCGCTTCCAGCGCTTCGCCTTCCACGTGCAGCAGGGGCTGCCCGGCCAGCAGCTTGGTCGAAATCACGCGGTACTGCTGCTGGTATTCGGCCAGCTCGGCCTTCTCGATGGTTCGTTCCCAGATGCGGCCCCTGAGCTCGTGCATGGCGGCCTGGGGGCGGCCGGCAAACAGCACCCGGCCCTCGTTGATGATGGCCATGTTGCGGCACAGCTCCCGCACGTCGTCCACGATGTGGGTGCTTAGAATCACGATGATGTTTTCCCCGATTTCGCTCAGCAGGTTGTAAAACCGGTTCCGCTCCCCGGGGTCGAGGCCGGCGGTGGGCTCATCCACAATGATGAGCAGGGGCTGGCCGATGAGGGCCTGGGCAATGCCGAAGCGCTGTTTCATGCCGCCCGAAAACGTGCTGATGCTGCGCTTGCGCACTTCGTAGAGGTTGGTTTGCTCCAGCAGGGCCTTTACCGTTTCGCGCCGCTCCCCACGGTTCACGATGCCTTTCACCACGGCCATATGGTCAAGCAAGTCCTCGGCCGACACCCGGGGGTACACCCCAAACTCCTGGGGCAGGTAGCCCAGCACCCGGCGCAGGGCCATTTTATCCTCTAGCGCATCAATGGCATCGAGGTGGATGCTGCCGCTGTCGGGCGCTTGTAGGGTAGCAATGGTGCGCATCAATGAGCTTTTGCCGGCGCCGTTGGGGCCCAGCAGGCCAAACATGCCCTGCGGGATAGTCAGGCTCACGTTGTCGAGGGCCTTGACCCCGTTGGGGTAGGTCTTCGACAGGTTTTTGATGATTAGGTCCATGCTGAAAGGAGTTTAGGAGCGGTGTCGTGGCGCCTGCCACGCGGTTTGGTGCCGTAAACATGCCTTTCTTATGCGCACTCGGCAACCCAGAATGAGTAAGTGGTAGCCGCGGGCCGGAATCCGGTTGGCTTGGCTTAGAAGCTACCCGAAGCAGTAGCGCGAACTGTGTAGTTCGCGGGCCTGAACGACAATTGTTGCTTGCAACGGCGCAGGCCACGCGAACTACACAGTTCGCGCTACTACTCACGCCCCGAACCGCTTCATCAGCTCCTCCTTCTTACGGCGCGAAACCTCAATAATCGAGTCGTCGGTGAGCTGCACGTAGCCCCCGCTGCCCTTGATGTAGCGCTTCACGTGGGCCGCGTTGATCAGGTGCGACTGGTGAATGCGGATAAAGCCGTAGTCGGTGAACAGCTCCTCGTATTCCTTGAGCGTGCGGCTAACCAGAATCCGTTCCTTGCCTTCGAGCACGAAGAGCGTGTAGTTGTCGTCGGACTGGCAGCGCACTACGCGGGCTACTTCTACCACCTCAAAACCCTGCATGGTAGGCAGCACCACTTTGCCAGTCAAGCCGTTTCGCTCCCGCATGTTGTCGTAGAAGGTGTGCAGTTGGGCGGCTACCGGGGCTTGCTGGCGCTGGGCTTTGGCTACGGCTTCGCGCAGGTCGGCCACGCCCACGGGCTTGAGCAGGTAGTCGAGGGCGCAGAACTTGATGGCGCGCAGGGCATACCGGTCGTGGGCGGTGGTGAAGATGATGTCGAACGAGGCACTGCCCAGCATGTCGAGCAAGTCGAAGCCCGAGCCCAGGGGCATTTCCACGTCCAGAAACAGCAGATCAGGAGTTTGCTCGCGCAGCAGCTGCAGGCCCTCCTCAGCCGAAGCTGCCTCCCCGATTATCGTCACGTCGGGGCAATAATGCTCCAGCAAAGCCCGTAGCGCAGCCCTGGTGTTGGTTTCGTCGTCGATAAGAATGGTGCGGGTCACGGGCGTAGTCGGGCTGGTAGTAGCAGAGTTGGCGGCAAGGTAAGCCAGACTATATAGCAAAAGCCAATAGCAGCCCCAAGCCGGCCGTTATGCTTGTGCAGCTTTAGGCGTGCTGCCGGGGAATGCGTACCACCACGCGGGTACCCTGGGCAGTGCTGCCGGGCCCGCCCAAGTCAATGATTTCGATGGAAATGGGCCGGCGGGCCTGCCGGTTCAGCAGGGCCACGCGCTCCTGCACAATGGCCATCCCCCGGGACGGAAAGCCAGCGTGGGTACCACTCTGGCCGGCGGCCCGCTCCCGCCCCACGCCGTTGTCTTCCACCACCGCCACCAGGTAAGCCCCTTCCCCACTCAGGCGCACCGCCACGTGGCCTTGGCCGGTGTGGTGGGCCAGGCCGTGCCACACAGCGTTTTCCACGAAGGGATGCAGCAGCATGGCCGGAATTTCCTCTTCCAGCAGCGTATCGTCGGCCGTTACGGTGTAGGTAAACTGCTGCTCGAAGCGCAGGGCCTCCAGCTCCAAATAGGTGCGGAGCAGGCTCAGCTCGGTGCGCACGGTGAGCAGCGGCTGGCGCGACTGTTCCAGAATCAGCCGCATCAGGCCGCCAAAACGGGCCAGGTAGTGATGGGCAGCCTGCTGTTCGTGCTGCAGAATATACTTCTGAATGGATTGCAGCGAGTTGAACACGAAGTGGGGGTTCATCTGGGCCAGTAGGGCCTGCTGCTCGGTTTGGGCCAGGCGCAACCGCACGTGCTGCCCCCGCCGCAGCTGCCGGCCGCCCCACAGGCCGCCGCCCAGCACCACGCACCCGGCCGCCGCCCAGCCCAGCCACTGCCAGCTGACGGGCTGCTCCTTCGGCAAGCGCCGGATTCCCTGATTCGTGACAAAAACCCAGTGGTGAGCATCCTCCCCGATAGTCCGCACGGCACTGCCAGCCAGCGCGGGCAACCGCGTCAGCTGCCGGTCGGCGTAGCGTAGCGCGCCGGCCGGGGTGCCAATCCAGAGGGGCCCGGCCGCTGACTGATACAGCGCCGTAATACGCTTGCTGGGCAGCCCCTGGGCATAGGTAATTTCCCGAAAGCCGGGGCCTTCATACACCAGCAGTCCTTCGCGGGTGCCTACCCACACCTGCCCGCTGGCATCCTGGGCGAGGGCCGTAACGGTGTCGTTGCTGAGCCCATTCTGCGTGGTAAAGAGGGTTGAGCGGCCTCCCTCCCGCAGGCGCAGGCCGGGTTGAGCGGCTTCCCATACCCGGCCCTGCCGGTCAATGAGTGTCGCACTTTGGCTTAGCGCTTTGCTCCTGCCCTGCCCGGCCGCCGCCAACGGGGCCAGAATGAGTATAACCTTGACCAGCCTTACCATCCTTTTGCGCTAAAACGACGCATACCGCCGCTTGCGCCGCCAGGCCCGCACGGCCCCGAATGCGCCCAGCAGCACCAACGGAGCCACCAGGTTCAGGAGCTGCCAGCGGCTTTTCTGCTCAATTACCTTGAGCTTGTCGAGGGGGCGCAGCGTGATTTGCTTGCCGCGCACGGTAATCAGGCCGCTTTCGTCAAGCATATAGTCTACGGCGTTCAATACCAGCTCGCGGTTGGCAAATTCGGTGTTGGCGAGGCGGTCGAAGCCCAAGCGGTAGGGGTTGCCTGTTTTGGGGTCCAGCTCGGAGCGGATAAAGTCGCCGTCGGAGACAACCAGCACTTTGGAGGGCTTGAGGCCGGGCGCAGTATTGGGCTGGAAGTTACTGGTGCCGGGCTCGGCCCGGTTGGCGTAGAGCGACTGAAACTGGCCTTCGAGCAGGTAACCTACGGGCTTAAAGCTTTCCTTATAAAGCTTCTGATTGGGCTCCAGGCGGGCGTCGTTGAAGTTGATGGGCACCGGCGCGGGCAGCACGCGGGTGTAGCGCGAGGTAAACATGAGCGGCGTTTTGCGGATGCCGTTGGCCTTCACCGTATCAATGGTGCTCACGAACTTAGTGTACACCGCGTCGAGGTTGCGGGTAATAGGGTGCTTGCTGAAGGAGTTGATGAGCGGGTAAAACTGCCAGGGCATCGGCTCCACCTTGGGTTTGTCGCCCTCGGTGCCCGTCACGAGCGGAATGACGCCCGAGTTGAGGTCGAGCAGCAGGTCGGGGTTGATGCGCACGCCATACTTGAAGAGCTGGTCTTCCAGGTTCAGATCGAGCGGGAAAGAGAGCATGCCGCCGCGGTTGGCGCTATCGAGGTTCACGCGCATGGCATCCACGAAAAACAGCGCGCTGCCGCCGTGGGTAATGAACTGGTCGAGCTTGAACTTCTCGGGCTCGGTGTAGGCCGTGGCGGGCTTAGCCACGATGATAGCGCTGAGCGTGCGCAGATCCTGGGGCCGGGTTTTGCGCAAATCCACCCGGAACACGTCGTAGTACTGCTGCAACGAGCCGATGATGTCGCCGGCTTCGGCGTTACTCAATTCACCGTGGCCTTCGAGCACGCCGATGCGCTTCCGCTGGCCGGGGCTCAGCTTGCGCACGGCGCTGGCCAACTCGTATTCGAGGCCCTCGATACTTTGATTGAGACGCACATCGGAGGGGGCCGCCTGGTTGCCGCGCAGCAGCAGCACCTGCTCCTCTTTGCCGCCGGCGGCTACCGTGGCCCAGGGAAAGATGATTTTCTCAACCCGCTTGCCGCCTTCGTTGGCCCCGAGGTTCGTCGGCCGTAAGCCTTTCTTGATGAGCGAGGCATAATACTCGTTGCGGGCCTTTTCGGTGCCGGCCGCCGAGGGGTCCACGAATACGTAGTGCAGGTTGGCGCCGCCATACACCTGCATTTCGTTCAGGGTTTCGCGCACCGACTGCTGCAACCGGCGGAAGCCGGGCGGGAAGTCGCCGTCCAGGTACACGGTCACCGTCACGGGCTGCTTCAGGGTTGAGAGCAGCTGCTTGGTGGCCGGGGCCATGGTGTAGCGCTTTTCCTGGGTCAGGTCGAGGCGGAAAAAGAACTGCTGGGCCAGGAAGTTGAGCAGCAGCAGCCCCCCAATGACGGCCCCGAAGCGGAGCAGGTCGCGGCGCTTGCGGGAAGTGACGGGAGCAGAAGTTTCGGGCGTATCAGAAGCCATAGAGTGGCAGCTATGTTAGAGCTAAAAGCTCCCTACTCAGATGAGGAGGGGTTGGGGGTAGTTGACCTTGCGTTGAACGACTCTTTAGTACTAGCTCTAAAATCGTTCTGACGAGGTCAACCACCCCTAGCGCCTGCTTGCTTGATGCATAACATCATCTGAGGAGGGGAACTAGTTTTTATTTGGTTACCAGTTGCGGCTTTGCAGTACCAGACGAGTGGCCAGCAGCAGGCCGGCAATGAGGCTGAGAAAGTAGAGCAGGTCGCGGGAGTCGATGAGGCCTTTGCTGATGTCGCGGTAGTGGGCCGCAATGCCAAGCTGGCCGATGTAGTAGGCCAGGCCCCCGTCGAAAACTGAGGCCAACGAATCGAAACCCGAGTACACCAGAAAGCAGCCGACGACGGCCACCAGAAAGGCAATAATCTGGTCGCGGGTAATGGCGGAGGCGAAGATGCCGATGGCCGCAAACACCGCTGCCAGCAGCGCCAGCCCGATATAGGAGCCCACGGTAGCAGCCGAGTCGATGTTGCCGGCGGGGTTGCCGAGCTGATATACCGAGTAGTAATAGAGTAGCGTGGGCACCAGAGCCAGCAAAGCCAGCAGCAAGCAGGCCAGGTACTTGCCGCCGATAATCTGCCCGTCGGTGAGCGGGCGGGTGAGCAGCAGCTCGATGGTGCCAGCCTTTTTCTCCTCGGCAAATGTGCGCATGGTAATGGCCGGAATCAGGAACAGGAAAATCCAGGGGGCCATGTTGAAGAGCGTCTGCAGGTCAGCATAGCCGTATTCTAGCACCGAGCTGTCGGGAAACACCCACACGAACAGGCCGGTAGCCACCAGAAACACCCCGATAACCATGTAGGCTACCGGCGAGCTGAGGAAGGCGTTGAATTCTTTGCGAAGGATGGCAAACATCGGTTGCGGAATAGATTGCAAAATTCGTCTGTCATGCTAAGCTTGCCGAAGCATCTCTACCGCTTCATTGCAATACTAATTGAATAGCAAGCACTGCGATAGAGATGCTTCGGCAAGCTCAGCAGGACGTTCTGTAGCTCGTGGTGCGGCTCATTTCGTCAACGACTGAAACACCTGCTCCAGCGACTGTTCTTCCTGGCGCAGGCCCAGCAGTATCCAGTCCTGCTGAGCTGCCAGGCGCGAAATGGCCCCACGCATATCCGGGCCTGCCGCGGCCCGGATGCGGTAGCGGTTGCCGGCTTCGACCTCCACGCCCAGAATACCGGGTAAGGCCCGTAGCGACGCCACGTCAATGGGCTGCTCGAACTCGGCGTGAATAACCGTCTCCCCCGCCGCTTTGCCGCCCAGCTCCGATACGGGTGAGTCGGCCACGAGCTGCCCGCGGTTGATGATAACTACCCGGCTGCATAGGGCCGTGACTTCGGGCAGAATGTGGGTGCTGAAAATAACGGTCTTGTCTTGGCCCAGCTCCCGGATTAGGGTTCGGATTTCGCCAATCTGGTTGGGGTCGAGGCCGGTGGTAGGCTCGTCGAGAATGAGTACGCCCGGGTCGTGAATCAGGGCCTGGGCCAGGCCCACACGCTGCCGGTAGCCTTTCGACAAGGCCCCGATCAGCTTGTTCTGCTCCCGGCCCAGCCCTACCCTATCCACCATCTGCTGCACGCGGGTGCGGCGCGGCTGGCCCTTGAGGCCGTGCACCGAGCCGATGAATTCGAGGTACTCGTGCACGTACATATCCAGGTAGAGCGGGTTGTGCTCGGGCAGGTAACCCACGCGGCGGCGCACTTCCAGCGCGTCGGTCTGCACGTCGAAGCCGTCCAGCTTCACCGTGCCGTGGGTGGGCGGCAGGTAGCCCGTGGCAATCTTCATCGTCGTGGATTTGCCCGCCCCGTTGGGCCCCAGAAAGCCCAGAATTTCGCCTTTGCCCACCGAGAATGAAATGTCATTCACGGCCGTCTGCGTTCCGAATACCTTGCTGAGCTGCTGTATTTCAACCATAGATTAAACGTGTCAAAACTGCTGCCGTGGCGGATGTCATTGCCTGAAGGCACAACGAAGCCATGCCAGGATACTCAGTCGGTACCAGGTTGCTACCTTTGCGGCCGCCCGGCAGATTCGTTACCTTGCCCGCCGGGTTCATAGCGTAGAGATGTTTCGAAGTACCATTTGGCTGCAAGTTAAGCGCACCTCGCGGGTTTTTAGTGTTGGCGCCGCATTGGTAGCCTCCGCCGCCCTGTTTGCCGGCTGCGGCGACGGCCACGAAATGGACTGCCTGAAAAGCACCGGTAAGGTCGTGACCGAGCGGCGCGACTTAGAAGCCTTTCAGGTAATACTGGCCTACGACAACGTGGACGTAACGTTGGTGCAGGACGCGGAAACCTATGCCGAGGTGCGGGCCGGCAAGAACCTGCAGGAAGATATTGAACTGCGGGTCGAAAACGGGGCCTTGGTAATTCACAATACCAGCCGCTGCAACTGGGTGCGCACCTACGACACGCCCCGCGAAGTGACAATACACCTACCCCGCCTCCACGACGTATTTCTGCGCGGCCAAGGCAACATCCGTACTGCTGGCAGCTTCCGGGCCGATACGCTGTTCTGCCACCTCGTAGGCGCCGGCAATTTCGACCTCGACATCAGCAGTGAATACGTGAACCTGGATATGTACGAGTTGGGCGACATTGCCCTGCGCGGCCGCGCCGACGAGTTTACGATGGTAGTGGGCGGCAGCGGTACACTCCGGGCCAGCGGTTTGCAAACCAAGCGCTGCTACTTCCGCTTCAACCACGACAGCAACGGCGACGCCTACGTTACGGCCACCGATTTTCTGGGTGGCACCAACGCCGGCGCCGGCACACTCTTCTACCAAGGCAAGCCCAGCCAAACCGATATCAACGTAACCGGCAAAGGCAAAGTCCTACCCAACTGATTCATTAATCCTTTACCATTTATCACCCAAACGGCAGTCTGCCTGATAAATGATAAATGACTTACAGGTCGCCGAGCTGCGGGCGAATCAGCAGCTCCTCGATGACGGCCTGCGGTGAGAGGGAATAGGCCCCGAATACGGCTTCGGCTACGTCTTCGGCTTTGATGAACCGCTCGGCAGGCAAGTCCATGCCTTCCCAGCTGGCCGTGAGCGTGGCCCCGGGCAAGATGGCCGTCACGCGCAGGTTGTGCTCTTTCAACTCTTCGCGCAGTCCTTTGGTGAAGCCCAGCAGGGCAAACTTAGCGATGCTGTAGGAGCCCCCGTTGGGGTAAGCCATGATGCTGGCCGTAGAGCACATATTGAAAATATGGCCCTCGCGCCGCCCAATCATTCCCGGCAGCAGGGCCCGGGTCACGTCGTAGGCGCTGTAGAGGTTCACGTCTATCATCTGGCGCAGCTGCGAGCCGTCGGCGGGCTCGTCCTGCAGCCGACCGGGCACAAACGCGCCGGTATTATTCACCAGCACGTCGATAGCCACACCCAGGCCCAGCACAAAATCGGTGAAGCGCCGGGTTTCTTCGGGGCGGCTCAAATCGGCGGGCAGCGTATGCAGCACCGCCCCGGGAACATCCTGCTGCACAGCGGTTATAAGGGTGGCCAAGTCCGAGGCCGAGCGGGCACAGGTGATGACGCCAAAGCCCGCCCGCGCGAAGCGCTCCACCAGGGCGCGGCCAATTCCTTTCGTTCCACCCGTGACAACGATATATTTTTGCATTCCTTTGATTGACGTTTTGGTTTTTACGTATGGGTTGCTGGCTCCGAGCTGAACGTTGGCCCTTTGCGGCCACGGCGCAAGTTTGAGCTTTTATCCTTTCTCCTCCTCTTTTTATGGTCAAAACCTTCGGTGAATTCCTGATCTTCATGCAAAGCATGCTGGTTCGGAAGGAAAGGCTGGGCACGCTCTGGCAGCGTACCCTCGACGAAGCCATCCTCATCGGCATCGATTCCGTGTTTATCGTTGCCATCGTCTCCGCCTTTATTGGGGCCGTTACCTGCGTTCAGATTGCCTACAACCTCGTCAATCCGCTCATCCCAAAGTCCACTATCGGCTTTATGGTGCGCGAAATGACGATTCTGGAACTGGCCCCCACCATTACCAGCATCGTGTTGGCCGGCAAAGTTGGCTCCAGCATTGCCGGCGGCCTGGGCACGATGCGCATCACCGAGCAGGTCGATGCACTGGAGGTAATGGGCATCAACTCGGCCTCCTATCTGGTGCTGCCCAAAATCGTGGCCGCCATGCTCATGTTTCCGCTGCTAGTGGTGCTGGCCATGGTGCTGTCCATTACGGGTGGCTACTTAGCCGGCACGCTGTCCGGAGCCATGTCGGCCCAAGAGTACGTGGAAGGCATTCGTACCGACTTTGTGCCCTACAACATCGTTTTTGCGTTGATTAAATCGGTGGTATTTGCCTTTCTGGTGTCGGCTATTTCTTCCTATAAAGGCTATTACACCAAAGGCGGCGCACTGGAAGTAGGTGCGGCCAGCACCGGCGCCGTTACCAATTCCATTATTGCCATCCTGCTGGCCGACTACGTGCTGGCGGCAGTACTCTTGTAATGTGCTAATGATTAATGTGCTCATGTGCTAAACCAGCTTTCTTGTTCGGTACTACAGCAGCACATCATTAGCACATTCAAACACATTAGCAAATCAGCACATTAGCATGATTGAAGTTCATAACATCCAGAAGTCCTTCAATGGCAACCCGGTGCTGAAGGGCATCACCTGCACGTTTGAGACGGGGAAGTGTAACCTGCTGCTCGGCGGCTCGGGCACCGGCAAAAGCGTGCTGCTGCAGTGCATCGTGGGTCTGATGAAGCCCGACCTAGGCAGCATCACCTTCGACGGGCTGGTGTTTACCAACAATAAGGTGGACATCAAGCAGGAAATCCGGCGCAAAATCGGGATGCTGTTTCAGGGCGGCGCGCTGTTCGACTCGATGACGGTGTACGAAAACACCGAATTTCCGCTCAAGATGCTCACGCCCGAGATGAGCAAGGAAGAGCGGCGCGACCGGGTCGAATTCTGCCTCAAGCGCGTGGGCCTGGAAAATGCCGGTACCAAGATGCCCTCCGAAATATCGGGCGGCATGAAAAAGCGCGTCGGCATTGCCCGCGCCATTGCGCCCAACTGCACCTACCTCTTCTGCGACGAGCCCAACTCCGGCCTCGACCCTGCTACCAGCATCAAGATTGACGAGCTTATCTACGAAATCACCCACGAGTACGGCATCACCACCGTCGTCATCACCCACGACATGAACTCGGTGGTCGAAATCGGGGACCATATCATCTACCTCCACAAAGGCCAGAAGCTCTGGGACGGCAACAAGGACGAAATTCTGAACACCACCGTGCCCGAGCTCAAGGAATTCATCTTCAGCAGCAGCCTGGTGCGGGCCGCCAAGAAAGTGGATGAGGAAACCGAAGGTGGCCTGGCTGCCGCCACTTCCGACGAAGCCTATAATATTTAGCTTTCAGGTTCCAGAATCAAAAAGCCCCGCCGGCAGCTGCTAGCGGGGCTTTTTTACGCAGTGAATTTCTGGCGGGCCTTAAAACCCGGCCCGCTGCCGGAGCTGGGTAATATGGGCCAGGTGGTGCTGCCCGTGCCAGGCATACATGGTCAGAGCCGCGTCGAGGGTGAAGTTGCGCTGGCTGCCGGGGTGGTAGAACGTGCGCAGCCACTGCGCATCGGTGAGTTGCCGCAGCAGAATCGTCCAGCGGATATGCAGCGACTCAAGCAGTGCCAACGACACGGCCACAGGCGTAGCCTGCACGTCGGGCAGTTCGGCCCAGGCCTGCTCGTCGTAGGGGCTGATGGTGGGATTTTCCTCCGTTAGAGCAAGCTTAAAGCGCACGTAGGAATTCAGGTGCGAATCGGGCAAGTGGTGCAGCACCTGGCGCACCGTCCAGCCGCCGGGGCGGTAGGGCGTATCGAGCTGGGCGGGCGTGAGGCCCGCCACGGCCGCCCGAATCTGGTCGGGCAGTACGGCAATTCGGGCAATCAGGGCGAGGCGCTGACCCGGGCTTAGCGGCCCATCGGGCAGCGTGGCGTGGCCAATCGGGTAGCGCAGGTCCGGGGTAGTGGAAGTTTCCATCAGGAGCAGTTTGGTTGCAGCCCGCAAGGTACTAAAAGGTAGTCGGCGGCTGGGCAACAGTGATTTTCCCTGTGCGTGTGTTGTGCCTGTCATCGTTGTTGCCGTCTGTCATCCTGAACTTGCGCAGGACCTTTCTCTACTGAGTTATAAGGAGAAGAAGATCCTGCGCAAGTTCAGGATGACGGACGGCAACAACCTTCAAATGCAAAAAAGGCTCCTCCATAACAGAGAAGCCTTTTTTGCAATCTAAAAAGCCGTTTTACGCGTTACGTTTATTCAGCTCATCACGGATTTTGGCGGCTTTTTCATAGTCCTCATTCGCCAGTGCCTGACTCAGCATAGTCTCAAGTTCCTTGAGAGAAACCTGGCCGCTGGGGTCCCGGGGCGTGGGCTCCGGCTTGGGCGTGCCGGAGGTGTCGTCATCCTCGTCCTCATCGTCGTCGTCGGCATCCTCGTCGGTATTTTCATCCAAATCACTTAGGATGATACCGGCTTCGCTCAGCACGCTTTCCACGGTGAAAATCGGGACGCCGAAGCGCAGGCCGATGGCAATGGCGTCGCTGGGGCGGGCGTCCAGTTCGAAGGTTGTGGCGCCGTCGGTGCACACAATCTTCGAGTAGAATACGCCTTCCTTCAAATCGGAAATCAACACTTCCAGCACTGCTACGTGCACATGCTCGGCAAACGACTTGAACAAGTCGTGCGTGAGCGGCCGGTTCGGATTGATTTTCTCAATCTGAATGGCAATACTCTGAGCCTCGAACATACCAATGATGATTGGCAGGCGACGGTTACCGGTTTTCTCACCCAGAATCAGGGCGAAAGAGCCGGACTGTGACTGGCTGGACGAGAGGCCCAGAATTTCGAGCTGTATTTTTTTCAAGGTATCTAGGAGCTTAGGGTCTTGGGAGCTTGGGGTCTTGGACGCGTATTCAGAGCGGCAAAGCTAGTCTTTCCCGGTTCTGAAACCCAAGACCCCAAGACCCTAATTCAATTCCTTTACGGCCTGGGTGAGTTTGGGCAATACGTCGAAAACGTCCCCAACGATGCCGTAGTCGGCAGCTTTAAAGAACGGCGCCTCCGGATCTTTGTTGATTACGACAATCACTTTCGAGGAGTTTACCCCGGCCAGGTGCTGAATAGCGCCCGAAATGCCGCAGGCAATGTACAGGTTCGGCGACACAGTGATGCCCGTCTGGCCCACGTGCTCGTGGTGAGGGCGCCAGTCTACGTCCGACACGGGCTTAGAGCAGGCCGTAGCCGCACCCAAGGCTTTGGCCAGGTCCTCAATCAGGTGCCAGTTTTCGGGGCCTTTCATGCCCCGGCCACCCGATACTACGCGGTCAGCCTCGGGCAGCAGAATGCCGCCGGCCTGATCCTGCATTACTACCTGTTTGGGCGCGTCGGTGAAGTCGGCGTCCGATAGGCCAGCCGAGAACGACTCAACCTGGGCGGTTTTGCCGGCTTCGTGCGAAGCCTCAATCGAGTTCTTCTTCACGGCCAGAATTTTCCGGTCGCCGGTCAGTACCACGTCGGCAAAGGCTTTGCCCGAGAAGGCACCGCGCTTCACCGTGAAGCTGCCACCATCGTTTTTGGGCAGCTCTACTACGTTGGTCGCCAGGCTGGCCTTCAGCCGCACCGACAGGCGCGAGCCCACCGAGGCCCCGATGTTGGAATTGGCCAGCACGATTACTGCCGAGCTTTCCTTTTCCACCGCGGCGGCAATCAGCTTGGTGTAGGCGCTGTTTACGAAATCCTTCAAGCGAGGCTCCGCGTCGTACAATACCTTGCTGATGCCCTGCTCACCGAGCTTGGCCAGATTGGCTTCGGTAGCCTCGCCCACGGCCACGGCCGTAGCCGTGGTGCCAAGCATCTGCGCTACCTGGCTTCCGTACGAAGCCACTTCCAGCGACGATTTTTTTACCTCGCCACCATCACATTCAACTACAACTAGAACGGACATTTCTTTGGTTTTTTGAGTTTGGTTTTTGGTTATTTGGGGTTCAACGAGTTGGTTTTGTGCTGTTTCGGCTTAAGCCAAAAACAGAAAACCAACAACCAAAAACCAATTAAATCACCTTGGCTTCGTTACGGAGCAGCTTGATCAAATCACCGGCCGACTCGGCGGGGATGAGCTTCACGCCCTGCTTCTTGGGCGGCAGTGCGTACTCGGCTACCGAAGTGCGGGCACCTTCGCCCACGGCTTCCACCACTTTCAGCGGCTTGGTGCGGGCCGTCATGATGCCACGCATGTTCGGAATGCGGGGCTCGCACATGGGCTGCTGGCACGAGGCCACGAAAGGCGCCGAAACTTCCACGATTTCCTTGCCGCCTTCAATTTCGCGCTCTAGCGTAGCCGTGCTGCCGCTCATATCGAGCTTCATGGCCGGGGCCACTGTCGGGATGCCGAGCATTTCGCCCACCATGCCGTGCACCTGAAAGCCATTGTAGTCAATGCTTTCCTTGCCCATCAGAATCACGTCGTAGGCACCTTCTTTAGCAACCGCAGCAATCTGCTGGGCCACGAAATAAGCATCCTTCGGAGCGGCATTCACGCGGATGGCGTCGTCGGCCCCGATGGCCAGAGCCTTGCGGATATTGGGTTCGGTGTCGGCTTCGCCCACGTTGAGGACGGTAACAGTGCCGCTGCCCTGGGCTTCTTTGAGCTCAATGGCACGGGTGAGGGCATATTCATCCCAGGGATTAATCACGAATTGCACCCCTGCCTTGTTGAACTCCTTGTTATCGGGCGTGAAGGCAATTTTGGTGGTCGTGTCGGGAACGTTGCTGATGCAAACGAGAAACTTCATCTACGGCTGCTTGTGGATGGGAGATAAACTACGGGAAAGCCCCTAATTTCGGGCGAAGATACAGAAAACTCCCTCCCAATGGATACCACGCCGACCCGCCTGCAGCAGCTGCTGACCTTTTATAACGAAGACCCGAACGACCCGTTCATCATCTACGCCCTGGCTACTGAATATCGGACGGCGGAGCCCCAACGGGCAATGGAGTATTACCAGAAACTTCTGGATGAGCACCCTGACTACGTAGGTACGTACTACCACGCGGGCAAGATGCTGGAGTTCTTAGAAAATCCGGAAGCGGCGGAAAAGGTTTACCGCCGCGGCCTGCAGGTGAGTCGCCGGGCCGGGCAGATGCACGCGGCCAGTGAGATTCAGCAGGCGCTCAACCAGCTCCTGGGCCTCGACTACGAAGACGAATAGCGCAGGCCGGCCGGACCAAAGTCAGGGTACGGAAGCGGACATGGGCGAATAGTTAGGCAGACTGATGAGAACGAAGGAAATGCCAGGCCTCGGCCGCGCGTCTCGTCAGACGCGGCGGTTCCGGCCAGTTTTTGCCGCTTTTGCCAGGGCTAATTAGAATTAACTCCTCGGTTTCGGCTCTGCAAAATACGCTGCATGCCGAGTATTGTTCAAGCGAAAAGGGAAATTAATTGCAACCTGCGCTGAGAAATTGCGTTTAAACGGGGCTTTGGCACTTTAGCCGAACTATAAACCGCCGGCCGGTGTCAGAAGGAATGCGTAAGACCACTCTGCTGACTACCGCCGGGCTGTTGCTCGTCGGCTCCGCCCGCACCCTGGCCCAGACCACTGACCCCACTATCGGCAACGAAGACACGCCCTTTGTGCGCAACATTCGCCCCGACCGGCCAGGTCAGACCATCACCACCAACATGCTGAACCCCGGGCAATTCCAGCTGGAAGCCGGCGTCAGCAGCCAGCCCGACCCATTTAGTCCCGGCAGCGCTGCTAGCCGGAACCTGAGCACGGGTCTGTTGCGGGTAGGTTTTTTCAACAACATCGAACTGCGCGTGTCCCAGGGCTACTTGGCCCCGCTGCCTATGACCGGCACAGCTGTGGAGCCCGGCAGTACGGAAGTGCTACGGCCCAGCGGACTGATGCCCATGACGGTTGGGGCGAAATTTCTGGCATCCTCCAACCCCAACACTCGCTCTCAAGTGGTAGTGCTGGCGGAAATGACGCTGCGCAACGGCGACAAATCGTTTCAGACGACGGCCTATGAGCCGGCCGCCCGCCTGCTGGTATCACAGCAAATTGGGGAACGATTTGGCCTGGAAGCCAACTTCGGCTTCCGGCAGCGCGGCTTCAAGGCCGCCGATACCAAGCGCGGCACCTATCTGGGCACTCTGGCGCTGAACGGCCCACTGGGCAATTCCTTCGGTTTTTTCGCCGAAACCTACGCTACCTGGCAGCAGCAGGCTAAGCTCGCGCCGGGCGTTACGTCGGGCCTATATTGGCGCCCATGGCCGGGTCTGCGCCTCGATGTAACGGCGGGCCGAACATTGTCGGGCACCACGAGCGGCACCACGCTCGGTGGTGGATTGAGCATTCGGCTGCCCCGCTAAACAGACATTTGCTAGCGTAAAGAATCTGCTCATCCTCCCGGAGGAATGGGTAAATTCTTTACGCTTTTTATTTTGGTACTAATGAAAGATTTATTTATACTTGTCTTATACTACACTCGTAGCTATTCCGCGTATGAAAAAATACTACACATCCGTCTTTGGTCTTCTTTTCGCAGTGCTGACTTACTCCGAAGCCCGGGGCCAAACCATCATTAATGCCCAATACCGGCCCATAAACGGTCTTAGTGACCCGGAGCTACCCGACCCACGCTATGCGGGGGCACTAGAAGTAGACGAGCTAAAGGAGCAAGTCCAACTGCTGACCGATGCCTACAGCCGCTTGGTAGAGCAAAACAACCTGCAGGCCGACCGGCTCCAGGCCCTCGAGCGGCTGGTGCGGGCCGTGGGTCCACCGCCAGCTCGCACTTTGCCCAACTCGGCTCTGTCTATTCGCAAGCTATAGTCCTTTCACATCCTGACTGCTATTTGGTATCCAACTCTCTCCTATTGCTATTACTGCAAAGCAAAGCCCTGACCACTCGCGGTGGTCAGGGCTTTGCTTTGCAGTAAAAGACGAGCTTTATGGGCGCTGGCTAACAGCCTCTGGGCTGATGCGCGTGGGGGTTTGCTGGCCGGCCACGATACCGGTGGAACTGCGGGCAATGGCGGTGATAACCGCCGTCATGTTGGCCAGGTCCAGCGTTTCAATCTCATCATCAACGGTGTGGTAGAGCTTATCCGTCGGAATCTGGTCGGTGCTGATGGTGTGGGCCGGCACGCCCAGCCGGGCCAGGGTGGCGTTGTCGGAGCGGTAGAACAGGTTTTGCTCGGGGTATGGGTCGGGCTCGAAGCGGAAGGGCGTGCCGGTGAGGTTGCGCTGGAGCAGCTTGCCGAAGTCCGATTTGTCGAAGCCGGTAATGAAGGCGGTGTTCGGGCCGAATTTGGCCTGTTTGCCAATCATTTCGATGTTAAACATGGCCGTAATCTGCTTGGCATCGAGCTGGCGGGAAAAGTACTGAGAGCCAAAACCACCGATTTCCTCGGCCGTAAAGGCCGCAAATACCAGTGTGCGGGCGTTGTCGTTCTTCTTTTTGAAGTATTCGGCCAGCGCAACCACGGCCGTAGTGCCGCTGGCGTCATCGTCGGCCCCGTTGGCTACATTGTCGCCACTAGTGGGCTCCAGCAGGCCCAGATGGTCGTAGTGGGAAGAGAAAACGACCATTTCGGCGGCCTTGGCCGGGTCGTGGCCCGGCAGCACGGCCACGACGTTGCGAATCTCAATGGGCCGCACGGTAGTGTTAGCCGCCACCCGAAACTTGATGGCCGCGTTGGGAGTCGTCGTCAGCACGGCTACGCAGGAATACGGCCCCGGCTTATCGGGCTGCACCCGGCCTTTTTTGGTGTAGCCTACCAGCCGCTGAAACTCGGCCGCGTGGGTAGGATCCAGAATAACAATCAGGTTTTCGGTGGGCTCCAGAATCTGACGGTAGATCTGGGCGGGCAGCGGCTGTGGCCCCAGCACCATCACGCGGGCGGCGGGGTCATCCGTGTCGGTCCAGTTCAGATGAGCTTGCCCCGACACCAACAGAGCCTTATCCGGTGGTATGTTTGTGCCGTTGATAGTTACATACAAAGCGGCCGTTTTGGTTTCGTACACCGGAAAAACCTGCTCGTAGCCCGTAATGCCCGGCAACGACCCCAAGCCGAGGCGCTGGAACTCGGCGGCCAAAAATTGGGCGGCTTTCAGGCCGCCCGGTTGGGTAGAAGCCCGGCCCTCCATATCGTCGGCGGCCAGGGCTCGCGCCACCCGCTCTACCGTAGCGGCCGATACGCCTGGCGTGGTAGTTGCCGAGGGGGTCTTTTTTTGAGCAAGCAGCGTGGATGAAACCAGTAAAAGAAATAAGACGATGGGAGGGAATTTTTGCATAACGCAAATTAAGCCTTTTGAAAAGTCTTCAATAAAATTCTGGCAGCATTTCCACATTTTTTCTGTCGTAGCCACTCGTTTAAGCGGCATTTATCTTTCTTTTTCATGATTCGCACCTCCTTTCTTGCTGTCGGCGCCTTCTGCGCGCTCCTATTGGCAAGCTGCCAGACTACTTCACCAACTGCCCCGCCCGCTGCGCAGGCAATTACCACGCCCCTGGCCGAGCTGCGCAATACGCGCTGGGTATTGCGCCAGCTTAATGGGCAACCGGTAGCTACGCCAGCCAACGGTGAAGTGTATGTGCTACTGCGCGGTAATGAGCAGCAGGCCGAAGGCCACAGCGGCTGCAACCGGTTTCTGGGCAAGTTTGATCTGCCAGCCGCCGGGCAGTTGCGCTTCGGGCCACTGGCATCTACGCGCATGGCCTGCCTCGATGCGGCGGCCAACACCACGGAAACCGGCTTTTTGGCCGCTCTAGCCAATACCCGCACCTACCAGATTAGCGGTGACACGTTGCGGCTGTACCCAGAGGTAGCCACCGGGCCGGCGGCCGTGCTGCACGCGGTGTACCTACATTAAACATTCCGCAGAATTCAGCTAAGCAAGCAAAAAGGCCGGAACGATGCATCGTCCCGGCCTTTTTGCTTGCTTAGCTGAATTACCCCAGTGTCAGCACCAGGTCGTCGGCGTTTACCAGGGTGCCTTCGGAAAGCTGCACTCCCTGCACCGTAGTGTCGTCGGGAGCGGTGATGGTGGTTTCCATTTTCATGGCCTCGATGATGAACAGCGGCGCGTTGCGCTTCACCTGCTGACCGTTTTCGACCAGCACTTTCGAGAGCATACCCTGCAGCGGGGCGCCTACCTGCCGCGGGTTGGCCTTGTCGATTTTCTGGTTGCGCACCGTTTTCACTTCCACCGACCGGTCGCGCACTTCCAGGTTGCGGGTCTGGCCGTTGAAGGAGAAGAAGATAGTGCGGCAGCCGTCGTCGTTGACCTCCCCTACCGAGCGCAGCTTCACAATGACGGATTTACCGCGGGCAATGTCGATAATGGTTTCCTCGCCGGGCTTGAGGCCGTAGAAAAATACGCGGGTAGGCACCAACGATACGTCGCCGAACTGCTGAAAATGGGCCCAGTACTGCTCGAATACCTTGGGATAGAGCAGATACGAGAGCAAATCGGTGAACTTGACGCCCGCCCCAAACTTCTCCTCAAACTGCTTCCACTCCTTCTTGAAGTCGATGGGCTTGAGGTGCTCGTTGGGCCGGTCGGTGAAAGGCTTTTCGTCCTTGAGAATCAGTTTCTGCAGCTCTTTAGGCCAGCCGCCCTCGGGTTGCCCGATGTCGCCGCGGAACAGGCTTTGCACCGATTCGGGGAAGCTCAGCGTCTGACCCTTTTCGAGCACATCACTGGTGCTCAGGTTGTTCGATACCATGAACAAGGCCATGTCGCCAACGACTTTCGACGAAGGCGTAACTTTCACAATATCACCGAACATGGCATTCACGTCGGCAAAGGTCTTTTTCACCTGCTCGAACTTGTCGCCGAGGCCCAGCGCGGCTGCCTGGGGGCGCAGGTTGGAATACTGCCCGCCGGGAATTTCGTGCTGGAATACCTCCGAGGTGCCAGCCTTGAGGCCCGACTCGAATGGGTAGTAGTACTCACGCACGGTTTCCCAGTAGTTGGAGAAGTCGTTGAGGCTTTCCTGGTTGAATTCGCGGTGGCGCGGCGTGCCCCGGAACATTTCCACCACCGAGTTAAAGTTGGGCTGCGAGGTAAGGCCCGACAACGAGCCCAGCGCCACGTCAATAACGTCGGCTCCCGCTTCCACGGCCTTCAGATAGGTGGCCGGCTGCAACGACGAGGTGTCATGAGTGTGCAGGTGAATCGGAATCTTGACTGTGTCGCGTAGGGCCGTAATCAGCTCGGTGGCCGCGTAGGGTTTCAGCAGGCCGGCCATGTCCTTGATGCACAGGATGTGGGCTCCGGCATCTTCCACCTGCTTGGCCAGGCGCAGGTAGTAGTCGAGCGAGTATTTCTGGTTGCGCCGGGCATCCAGAATGTCGCCGGTGTAGCAGATGCTGGCTTCGGCGAGGCCCTTGGTTTTCTTGCGCACGAAGTTGATGCACGACTCCATGCCCGGCATCCAGTTCAGCGAGTCGAAGATGCGGAACACGTCGACGCCGGTTTCCCAGGCCTGCTGCACAAACCGCTCGGTGAGGTTGTCCGGATAGGCCTTGTAGCCCACGCCGTTGGCGCCGCGAATCAGCATCTGGAGCAGGATATTGGGCACGGCTGCCCGGATTTTGGCCAGCCGCTCCCAGGGGTCTTCGTGCAGAAAGCGCAAAGCCACGTCGAAGGTAGCGCCGCCCCACACTTCCATTGAGAAGGTCTGGGGGTGCATTTTGGCGTAGCGCTCGGCCACCTTCAGCATGTCGAAGGTGCGCATGCGGGTAGCCAGCAGGCTTTGGTGGGCGTCGCGGAAGGTGGTGTCGGTGTAGTGAATCAGCGGATCCTCGCGCAGCCACTTGGCAAAGCCTTCGGGGCCCAGTTCGGTGAGCTTGTTCTTGGTGCCGGGCTGGTAGTCGGCATCAGGGTCAAATTTGGGTAGGATAGGCTTGCGCAGCTCCTTTTTGGGGTCAATTAGGCCCTTCACGTCCGGGTTGCCGTTCACGATAATGTCGCCGACGAAGCCCAGAATCTTCGTGCCCCGATCCTGCCGCGCCTTGAACTTGAACAGCTCGGGGTGGTCCTTGATGAAGTCTACGTTGGCCTGCCCGCTCACGAACGTGGGGTTGGCAATGATGTTCTGCAGAAACTGGATATTGGTCCGCACCCCCCGAATCCGGAACTCGTCGAGGGTGCGGGCCATCTTGGAAGCGGCGCCTTCCAGCGTGGGCGCGTGGGCCGACACCTTGACCAGCAGCGAGTCGAAAAACGGCGAAATCTTGGCGCCCTGGTACACCGAGCCCTGATCTAAGCGGATGCCGAAGCCCCCGGCCGAGCGGTAGGCCACGATGGTGCCGTAGTCGGGCTTGAAGTCGTTTTCGGGGTCTTCGGTGGTAATGCGGCACTGAATGGCGTAGCCGTTCTTCATAGGCCGGCCGCCTACTTCCAGCCCGATTTCGGGGTCGGTGAGGCGGGCCCCGTCGGCAATGTAGATCTGGGTTTTAATCAAATCAATGCCGGTAATCATTTCCGTAACCGTGTGCTCTACCTGGATGCGCGGATTTACCTCGATAAAGTAAATTCGGTCCATTTCGGGGTTCACCAGAAACTCGACGGTGCCCACGTTGTTGTAGTTCACGGCCCGGCCCAAGCGCAGCGCGTACTCATATAAGAGGTGGCGCATGTGGTCGGGCAGATTCAGCGAGGGCGCTACTTCCACCACTTTCTGGTAGCGGCGCTGCACCGAGCAGTCGCGCTCATACAAGTGCACGATGTTGCCGTGGGTGTCGGCCACGAGCTGCACCTCGATGTGCTTGGGGTTTTCGACAAACTTTTCCAGGAACACCGTATCGTCGCCGAAGGCCTTCAGGGCCTCATTGCGGGCCTCGAAAAAGCCGCGCTCCAGCTGCTCATCGTCGCGGATGACGCGCATGCCCCGACCGCCGCCGCCGCTGGCGGCTTTCAGCATCACGGGGTAGCCGATGCGGTTGGCTTCGCGCTGGGCCGTTTCGAAGTCGTTGAGGTCGTCGATGCTGCTCTCGATGATGGGCACCTGGCACTGCACGGCCACCTTCTTGGCGGCTACTTTGTCGCCGAGGGCTTCCATCACCTCGGGGCGCGGGCCCACGAAGATGATGCCTTCTTCGCCGCAGCGCCGGGCCAGCGTGGCGTTTTCCGACAGAAAGCCGTAGCCGGGGTGAATCGCATCGACGCCGTTTTCCTTGGCCACTCGCAAAATGCCTTCGATGTCGAGGTAGGGCTTCAGCGGGTCGTCGTCGCGGCCGATCTGGTAGGCCTCATCGGCCTTATAGCGGTGCAGCGAGTAGCGGTCCTCGTAGGTATAAATGGCTACCGTGGGAATGCCCAGCTCGGTGGCGGCCCGTAATACCCGGATGGCAATTTCGCCGCGGTTGGCGACCAGCAGTTTGCGGATGTTCATATCGACAGGAAAGCAGTTTTGGCGGTGACGAAAGCGTTGAGAGCCGAAAGCTAGGAAAAAGGCAGGCGAAACCCAGAATTCTGCAGCGAATTTTTGCTAATTGCTATAATTCGCAAACAAACATTCGTTATTCCCGGCATTAAGGTTACAATATATAAACCTTGGGCAGTCGGGTCAGTTGTCAGTTCACAACCTCGACAATTGCCCACCCTATGGATTTTGCCCAAAAGAATATTTTGCTTGTCGGCGCCTCGTCCGGCATCGGCCTGGCTACCACCCGGCTGCTGCACGGCCTTGGCGCCAAGCTCTTTACCATGTCCCGCCACCTGTCGCCGGAGCTGGCCGAGCTAGGCACCACGCACATAGCCGCCGATGCCACCCAGCCGCTGGCGGCCGAGGCGCTGGCCCAGCTGCCGGACGTATTACACGGCGTGGTGTATTGCCCCGGCAGCATCAAGCTGCGGCCCTTCGAGCGAATTCCGCTGGACGATTTCCGCTCCGACTTCGAGCTGAATGTGCTGGGTGCCGTGCAGATTTTGCAAGCCACGATGAAGCGGCTGAAAAAGGCTGAAGGCGCGTCGGTGGTACTATTCAGCACCGTGGCCGCTACTACCGGCATGAGCTTCCACACCAGCATTGCCACGGCCAAAGCCGCCGTGGAAGGCCTTACCCGCGCCCTGGCCGCCGAATACGCCGCCAGCAACATCCGCGTGAATGCCATTGCCCCATCTTTGACGGATACGCCCCTGGCCGCTTCCTTGCTCAACACGCCCGAAAAGATGGAAGCCGGAGCCAAGCGCCACCCGCTGCAGCGCATCGGCCAGCCTAAAGACCTGGCGTACATGGCCAGTTTCCTGCTCTCCGACCACAGCGGCTTCATTACCGGGCAGGTGATGCCCGTCAGTGGCGGCCTATCGAATCTGAAGTAGCCTTTGGGGTTGTTGGTTGCTGATTGTTGGTTGTCTTGAACGTACATCCTAACAATCGACAACTGACAATCAGCAACCAACAACTAAATGACGCCATGAAAATCGTTCTGTTCTGGCACCGGCGCGACCTGCGGCAGCATGACAACGCGGGGCTGACGGCCGCCCTGCAAACCGGCTACCCGGTGGTGCCGCTCTTTATCTACGACCAGGAAATCCTGGACCAGCTGCCCAGCCGCCGCGACGCCCGCGTCACTTTCATTTATAATGAGGTAGAGCGGCTGGCCCGGCAAACGGAGCAGGCCGGCGGCACGTTGCTAGCAGTTTACGGCCGGCCCGTGGAAGTTTTTGAGCAGTTGCTGCAAGCCTACGACGTGGCTGCCGTGTATACCAACGAAGACTACGAGCCCTACGCCACCGGCCGCGACGCAGCCGTAGCGGCCGTGGCCCGGGCACACGGCGCGACGTTTCGCAGCTACAAGGACCAGGTGATTTTTGCCAAAGACGAGCTGCTGGGCAAATCGGGGAAGCCGGCCAAAGTATTCGGGGCCTACAGCAAGGCCTGGCTGGCCGCGCTGCACGATGAGCACCTGCTGCCGTATCCGTCCCGGGACTTATTCCGGGCCGAAAACCTGCGGCAACTCGCTGAAGCCCCGGCCCGGCCCACGCTGGAACAGATGGGCTTTGAACGCTACGAGCAGTACGTGCCCGCCGCCGAGCTGCCGGCGGAAGAGCTGGTACTCAACTACCACAACACCCGCGACAAACCCGGCCTGGCCAACAGCAGCACGCGCCGCTCGGTGCAGCTGCGCTTTGGTACGCTGAGCGTGCGGGAACTGATGCGGCAGGCCCGGGCGCTGAACCCGAAGCTGCTCAACGAGCTGATCTGGCGCGACTATTTCATGATGCTGCTCTGGCACTTTCCCTTCACGGCCACCCAAAGCTACGACCCGCGCCTGCGCCAAGTGCCCTACCGCAACAACGAGGCGGAGTTCCGGGCCTGGTGCGAAGGGCGCACGGGCTACCCGCTGGTAGACGCCGGCATGCGGGAGCTGAACCAGACCGGCTATCTGCCCAACCGCGTCCGGATTGCGGCGGCCGGCTTTCTGGTGAAGCACCTGCTCATCGACTGGCGCTGGGGGGAGCAGTATTTTGCCGACAAGCTGCTCGACTACGATCTGGCCCAGAACGTGGGCAACTGGCAGTGGATGGCCGGCACCGGCGTGGTGGCCGCGCCCTGGTTTCGGGTGTACAGCCCCCAGAGCCAGCAGGAACGCTACGACGCCGACTTTTCCTACGCCTGGCAATGGCTGCCCGAGTTTGGCACCTGCGAATACCCCAAGCCCATTGTTGACCACAAGTTTGCGCGGGAGCGGGCCATTACTACCTTCCGGGCAGCGTATCGGGCCAGTGAATAGCGCCCCGGTACGCGGCAATTAATCTGCCGCAACAGCAACTTACAGGCCCGAACACGGTTATAGCAGCATGGACAAGGACCGCATCAAACAAGCTTACCTCGACTACGTGCTACGCAAGGGCACACCACCCGCGTCGGTGTTTAAGCTGACCAGTAAGCTCAGCATTCCGGAGGCGGAGTTTTACCGATTCTACGCCAATTTCGACGCTATTGACCGTGAAATCTGGGCCGACTTTGCGCGGGAAGCCCGGCAGCGCGCCGCCACCGAGCCGGTGTGGGAGCAATACGGGGCCCGCGAAAAGCTGCTGGGGTTTTACTACACCCTGCTGGAGTTGCTGAAGCAGAACCGCAGCTACGCCCTGAACTCACTGCACCGCTCCCTGCACCGCATGCCCGGCCTCACGCCCCGCGTGCTCGACGATTTCCGCCAGGATTTCGAGCAGTTCGTGCAGGACATTCTGCAGGAAGGCAAGCGCACCGAGGAAGTGGCCGTGCGGCCCTTGGTACAGGATCAGTATCCGCGGCTATTCTGGCAGCAGGCCCTGTTTGTGCTGGGTTTCTTTGCCAAAGACGACTCGCTGAACTTTGAGCGCACCGATGCCGCCGTGGAAAAAGCCGTGACGCTGAGCTTCGACCTAGTAGGCCGCAACACGCTCGACTCGGCCCTGGACCTGGCCCGCTTTCTGGTACACCGCCGCTAATGACTGACGACACCAGTAAGCCCAGCACCCCGCCCGACGAGCCCACCGACAGCCGGCAGCTGGCCTCGCTGCCCACTACCAAAGTGGCGCGGGCTGCCCGCTTTGCCAAAACCGGTCTGAAAGTCGGCGCCAACTACGTGAAGCACTACGCCCGGCGCGCCGCCGGCGGCACCAGTGAAACCGATGAACTGCACGCGGCCAATGCGGCAGAGCTATATGGCGCCCTGAGCGAAATGAAAGGCTCGGTGCTGAAGGTGGCCCAGATGCTGGCCATGGAGAAAAATCTGCTGCCCACCGCCTACGCCGACCAGTTTGCCCAGGCTCAGTACCAAAGCCCGCCGTTGTCGGGGCCGCTGGTAACCAAGGTTTTCCGGGATTCTTTTGGCCGCTCCCCCTTCGAGCTCTTCGACGAGTTTGACCCCAATGCCCGGCAGGCAGCCAGCATCGGGCAGGTGCACCGGGCCCGCAAAAACGACTTGGCGCTGGCCGTGAAGGTGCAGTACCCTGGCGTGGCCGACAGTATCCGCTCCGATATCCGGCTGGTGAAGCCCATTGCTTTGCGGGTAATGGGCCTGAGCGAAGCCCAGGTGCGGCCTTATCTAGAGGAAGTGGAAGCACGGCTGCTGGAGGAAACCAACTATGGGCTGGAACTGCAGCGCGGCACCGAAATAGCCGCCGAGTGCGCCCATCTGCAGCATCTGGAGTTCCCAAGCTATTACCCCGAGCTTTCGTCGGGCCGGGTGCTGACGATGGACTGGCTGGCTGGGCAGCACCTCAAGGAGTTTCTGGCTACCAACCCAACCCAGGCCGTGCGCAACCAACTGGGCCAAGCTTTGTGGGACTTCTACAGCTTCCAGCTGCACACCCTGCACCGCGTACACGCCGACCCCCACCCCGGCAACTTTCTGCTGCGGGAAGAAGGTGGCGGCACCGTGGGCGTGCTGGACTTTGGCTGCGTGAAAGAAATTCCGGCCGACGTGTACGAGCTGTTTACCGCCCTGCTCCGCCCCGACACGCTGGCCGATGAAGCCCGCCTCGCCGAGCTACTCACCCAGGCCGGCGTGTTGCGCCCCGAGGATACAGCCGCGCGGCGCGCCTTTTACCTGCGCACCATGCTTACGTCGCTGGAGCTGGTGGGCCGCCCGTTTCGCCAGGCTACCTTCGACTTCGGCGACCCGGAGTATATGGCGGCCCTCTACCGCCTCGGCGACGACCTACTGCAGGAGCCCGAGCTGCGCCAGCAGCGGGAGCCACGGGGCTCCGAGCATTTCATCTATCTCAACCGAACTTACGTGGGCCTGTACGCGCTGCTCACGGAGTTGCAGGCCTCGGTGCAGACTGGTTTGCCGCCGGCTAATCAAGGCTGAAACTATTTCCAAAACGGGCAGTTGTAGCTTCCAACCACGGCTTTTCGAGGTTTCTGACTTCGGGAAGCCGTTTTTCCCTTTTCCAACCACACTCCCTCCTACCGTTCCATGAAAAGAATCTGGACTCTGTGCGCTGCCTTACTCAGCGTGGTATCTATGGCCTCGGCCCAGGCCCCGGCTGCCGCTCCGGCGCCCAAAATGACGTGCTGCTCGCGCCCCACGGCCGGCGCCAATGCTACCGAAGCCTTTGCCATGCTGGCGACCAACGAAGATTTCTCGGGCGGCCACGACGCCCCGCTACCCTACTCCTACGAGGGCTTGGGCGAAACAATTGAGTTCAAAACCACCGATGGGCAGACAGCTAAAGCCTTTGAAATCAAGAGCAACGTGCGCTCCGACAAGTACCTGTTTGTGATTCACGAGTGGTGGGGTCTGAACGACTACATCAGGAAGGAAGCCGCTACTTACGCCAAAGAGCTGAAAGGCGTCAACATCATTGCCCTCGACCTCTATGACGGCCAAGTAGCCACCACCGCCGATGAAGCCGGCAAACTGATGCAGGCCGTGAAAAATGAGCGGGCCGAGGCCATCATCAAAGGCGTACTGCTCTACGCCGGCCCCAATGCCAAGGTATCATCAGTGGGTTGGTGCTTCGGCGGCGGTTGGTCGTTGCAAACGGCCCTGCTAGCAGGCCCCAAAGCCGTGGGCTGCGTGATGTACTACGGCATGCCCGAAAAGGACGTGGCTAAACTCAAAACGTTGAATACCGACGTGCTGGGCATTTTTGCCACGCAGGATAAGTGGATCAACCAGGAGGTAGTAGGCCAGTTTCGGAAGGATATGGCTGTCGCCAAAAAGAAGGTTACAGTCGTTAACTACGATGCCGACCACGCTTTTGCCAACCCTTCCAACCCAAAGTACAGTAAGGAATTTGCCGCCCAGGCCCACACGCTGGTCGTGGACTACCTGCGTAAGAACTTCAAGCTGAAAGGCTAACCGGCACTGCCAGATCATGACTGGCAGTTGACGGCAAAGCATAAAAAAGCCTGCTCCTGATTTCGGGAGCAGGCTTTTTTTATGCCGTATCAATAGATTAATCCTTAGGCTGGCTGCAGCTCCCAGCCTGCCGACAGCATTGCGGCCAGTTCGGCTACACTTTCAGTGAGCTGCTCCCAGCCGTTGAGGACGAAATACTGCTCCTGCAAATGCGCTTCGCTGTACGGTGTGCGCAGCACGGTGGCCAGGTCATAGGGCCGTCGGTTGCTTTCGTCGGCTACGCAATGGTGAATTTCGCCCGACGATGACAGCAAACCGGCCCCGAACATGCGGGTGGCCCCATTTTCCTGCACCAACCCGAACTGCACCGTGAAGCCGTAGAGCCGCTCCATGCGGGCCATAGCCTCGGCATCGTGCAGATGCTGAGCAGCTACCCGGCCCAGAAAGTGCAGAAAATCGGCGAAGGCCTGGTTCATCAGCAGCGGCACATGCCCAAACACGCCGTGAAACAAGTCGGGCTCCTCGATAAAGTCGAACTGCTGCATGGAGCGAATCCAGACGGTAGCCGGAAACTTACGCTCGGCCAGCAGGCCGAAGAAGGTAGCATCGTCGAGCATACCGTTGACGGGCTCCAGCTGCCAGCCGGTGGCTTTTTGCAGACGCTTGCTCACTTCCTCAAAATGGGGAATGGCGTGGCGGTGCAGGCCGGCCTTTTCGAGGCCCTGCGCAAAAGCCGAAGCGGCCCGCTTGTGCAGCAGCGCCGTTTGGCGGTCAAACAATACCTTCCAAACCAAATGGTCCTGGGGGGTGTACCGGTCGTAGTGCTGTGTTACCATGACGTGAGGCATAAAAAAAGCCCGGCTCCTGGTAGGAGTCGGGCCTTTGACGATTTTCAGAGGGTTAGTAGCATGTGCTTCTAGCTTCCGTACCGGCAAAATGGCCCGACTCCGTCCATCACGGGACGAATATTTAGGCAGAAGCATTTCGCGGTTTGGTTCATCATACTGGTTGCAAATATATAGAAGGATACAAATAAGTTGTATCCTTTACCCCATATTTTTTTATAGCCTATTTCAACAAACTGCACCGTATTTATAAAAATACACCCTTTAAAACACACCCATAATTGCAAAATAACATTAAATCACCTCCTTATACCCCTAAAATTAGAAGGCAACAACATTCATTAACACCTAAAACTTCTAGTCTAGCCCCTCAGCCAGAACCGGGCAGCTCATATTTTGAACTGGTAGGAATTGCGGATGATAAACACAGCCGCGCCGTCGTATTTAACTTCCTTACGCACAGAAACCTGTGCTTCATTAAGTAAAACAGTACGGCGAATCAGACAGGGCTTGTCGTTGTCTTGCCCCAGGCCTTCCAGTACTAATTGCAGCGTATGGTCGGGCAACATGGTTTTGCTGGTCACCTGCATTGGGAGCTGGTCCCAGGTAACGGTAGCGCCATCTGCGGCCACCAATACTTGATCAGCACCCTGCACCTGCTGGCCGTTGGGTTCCTGGTAGGTGAAACTCAGCGTCAGCTCTTGAGGGGCCGTCTGCTGCCCGATGAGCCGGGTTGGCAGCGTTACGAGGTGGTTGGAGCGGTAGTCGAGGTAGGTTAGGGTGCCTTGGGGCCACGGCCGGGCCAGCAGCTCCAGTTCCGGCATCGTGACGGTGTTAGGGCCAGCTTGGGCCACTGCGGGGGCACTAGCTAGGAGCAATAGCGCCAGAGAAGCCAGTGCTGCTACCTGCGGAACCCCGGAAAGCGGGCGGCGCGGAGCAGCGTGCATCAGCCAATAGTCGAAGGAGTAGCGCCCCGGACCCACCACCGCAACCAGCACGAAGGCCCAGAACAGGAGCTGCTGATTGTACATGCCCAGCAGGGGCGCGGGGGCATCGAACCAGAGAAAAGCAATAACGAAAAACTGCACGGCCAGCTGCACGGCGCTCAGGCGGGTGAATAGGCCCAGCGCAATAAGCAGGCCGCCCACTAGCTCGCCCCACACGGCCAACGACGCCCACAGGTAGGGCGAGGGAAAGGTGAAGCCCAGTTCCGCCACCTGCTGCACAAACCAGTCGGGCGGCCCGGCCACGGCTTGCCCGCTGAGCAACTTACTCATTTCGGTGGCTGAGGTGAGCTGCACCAGCTTGGCCCAGCCGGCCCCGATGGCAATGGAAAGACCAAGGTGCAGCCGAAACAGCAGCAGGGCCGCATCGGCGGCGCGGAAACCCAGGGACGAAGCAGAAAAAAGGTGCTTTTTCATGACTTGCCGCGCTTAAAGCTTACCAGTGGGTTCGTAGTTCATACCCAGGCCGCTGGTTTCGCCGGTAACGTGCAGCTTCACGTTGGCCAGCTGAGCCGAGGAATTGAGCAGCACCGCCGACGAGCCCGGCAAGTAACGCAGCGTGGCCGTTTGCCCGGGCTGTAGCGTGGCCCGGCCGAAGCTGCCCCCGCCGCGGGGCCGCTCCTTGAACTCAACGGCGACTTTGCCCACGTTGCGGGCCGCGACCCGGAAGGAGCCGGGTTGCCCACCGCCGAGCACGAACTGTTTGCCGGGCTCAATGAGTAAGTCGGAATGGAGGCCGGCCCGGTGGAAAGCCAGCGTGCCGCCCAGGCCGAGCAGCAGGCCCAGCGCCGCTGCGGGCCGCCGGAAAGTTGAGGTAAGCATACCAGTGGGGATTGAGGTGAAACAACGACCCAAAGGAAACCTCTGCTGCTCTCCCCAGCGCCCCGATTTACGGCCTGGGACGTCCCAACTTATAATCCGGCATTACCGCCGCCCCTACTCCTGGCGCGCCGCCTCGCCGGGGGTAATGCCCCGCAGCTTCTTAAATACGCGGTTAAACGTCGATTTGGAGTTGAAGCCGGCTTCCAGGGCCACGGCCAGCAGGGTGTAGTGCCGGAAGCGTGGGTCGCGCAGGCGCTGCTCGGCTTCGCGCACCCGGTACTCATTGATGAAGTCGTTGAAATTGAGCCCGCAGCCCGCGTTGATGACGCGCGACAACCACGAGGTGTTGGTTTGCAGCTGGCCGGCCAATTGGCCCAGGGTCAGCTCGGGTGCTAAGTAGGGCCGGGCCGTGGTCATGTGGTTCAGCAGGCGGGTGGTCCAGCGGCTCAGTTCGGCATCGGGTACCGGTAGTCTTGCCTCGGCCACTGCTGGCGCAACGCCGGGAGCCACCAGGGAAGCCGGCGCCGAAACCAACATATCAGGCGCCGCCCGTACCGGCTCAGCGGCGGTGGGTTCGGCCACGGGCTCAAAGTGCAAGCCCGCCAGGCGGTGGCCGGTGAGTAAGCCAGCAATGCTCAGGTAGTAAATCAGCAGGCCCGTAAAGAGGTAATCGTACCAGGCCTGGTAGTAGCTGAGCGGGCTAACGAAGGTGTTAATCAGGCCGAAAGTCAGCATGACGCCCGTGCCGACAAGCACCGCCACCAGCACGTTGCGCAGCCACCGAAACCGAATCTGGTCGGTGTCGGAAAAGTTGTCGTTGAGGTAATGGGCGTAGGCGCGGTATTCGCGCAGGGTGCGGCCGGCGTAGATGCCAACCGACAGGTAGCTGGCCACGTCGACGACATAGCTCAGCGGCAGCTGCTCCAGCTGGGCCGCCAATGGGCCTTTGGTACCGAAGTGAGCCGGCAAGGGCTGCCCGCGCAGGCCGTGCCACCAGAGGATGTCGTACAAAAAAACAACCAGGTGCCCGGCCAGAAACAGCAGCACCGGCGCAAAATGTCGCCAGTGCCGCCGCTCAAACCGAAACTCCTGGTTGGTCAGACTGCGGAAATAAAAGCATAGCGCCGGCCCTACCGCCAGCCAGTTGCTGAACGGGAAATAGAACATGAACGTCGAGCAGGCATCGTGTGAGTCGTACCAGCCCGCGAAGCCCAGCATCCATTGGGCCAGCCGCAACGTGTGCAGCACCAGTAGCAGGGCCAGCCAGACATCGGCAGCCGTACCGAGGCGGCGGCTCCGTAGCAGCAGCACCACGCTCACCACCACGCCCTGCACGAAGAACGGCAGCAGCAACCCACTGTAGGCGCTAAAGGTGAAGGGCATGGGTTATTTTTTAGTTGTCCGTTGTTAGTTGTTCGTTGCCAGGATTTTAAGTCACGCGAGAAAGGTAGTGGCATCAACCCGAACAACTGACAACTAACAACGGACAATTAACCCTACTCCAGTTCCTGGCGCAGGGCGTACACTTTGCGCAGGTTTTTAATCAGCCGGGCCGATTCGGTGAAGTTGAGCGTCTGTTGCCCGTCGGAGGCGGCTTCTTCAGGCTTCTCGTGGGCCTCGTAGATGATGCCGTCGGCCCCGGCCATGACGCCGGCCAGCGCCATGGGCGCCACGTACTCCCGGATGCCAATGCCGTGCGACGGATCAACTACCACGGGCAGGTGGGTTTTTTCCTTGAGAATGGGCACTGCATTAAGGTCCAGGGTATTACGCGAGGCCGTTTCGAAGGTACGGATGCCCCTTTCGCAGAGAATCAGCTTTTCATTGCCTCCCGAAAACACGTACTCAGCCGACGAAAGCAGCTCCTCAATGGTGCCCGAAATGCCGCGCTTGATCATCACCGGCTTGTCCACGCCACCCAGCGCGTCGAGCAGGTTGAAGTTCTGGGTGTTGCGGGCCCCCACCTGGAACACGTCCACGTAGTCGTGCATCTCCTCCACCTGCGACACCTGCATTACCTCGGTCACGATTTTGATGCCGTGGGCGCGGGCCATCTGGTGAAACAGCTTTAGGCCATCCATGCCCAGGCCCCGGAACGAGTAGGGCGACGAGCGGGGCTTGAACACCCCGCCGCGCATCAGGCGCACGTCGTTTTCCACGAGGTGCTGCATGATTTTCTCCATCTGGGCCTCACTCTCAATGCTGCACGGCCCAGCCGCAATGCTCAACGAGCCTTCCCCAATACGAACTCCGTCGCCGAGGTCGAGGACGGTGGGGCGCACACGCCACTTGCGGCTCACCAGCTTATAGTCGTCCGACACGCGGTGAATGTCCAAAATGCCGGGCAACTGGCCCAGGGTGCGCAGGTCCACTTCGGCCTTGCCGGTGCCCACCAGGTAGCTGGCGCGCTGGGTATCGACTTCGGTTACTTTGAATTTAGCGTCTTGGACGCGGGCAATGATGTCGGCCTTTTGCTCGGCCGAAATGTTCTTTTCGAGTTGAATGATCATGCGGTGGGAGTTATTTCTATCCTGTTATCCTGAGCGCAGCGAAAGATGCCAGACAGGGAAAAATCAGTTGAGAATGGAGGCTACAAAGCGTTTGGCGGCGGCCGGCGCATCGGGCGCGTCTTCCAGCGCCCGGATAAACGCTGAGCCGATAATGGCGCCATGCGCGTGGGAGGCGGCATGTTGGAAGGAGCTTTTGTCGCCGATACCAAAGCCGATGAGGCGGGGGTTACGCAGGTTCATGGCGGCAATTCGCTCAAAGTAGGCTTCCTGCACACCCTCGGCCTGGGTGTTGGCCCCGCCCGTAGTGCCCGGCCCCGATACCAGGTACAGAAAAGCGTCGGTAAGCGTATCCATGTGACGGATGCGGGCCGGCGCGGTCTGGGGCGTTATCAGGAATACGGGCTGCAGGCCGTACTTTTTGAAAATGGGCTGGTATTGCTCCTCGTACTCTACCAGCGGCAGGTCGGGTAGAATCAGGCCATCGACGCCGGCTTCGGCGGCGGCCTGGCAGAACTTCTCCATGCCAAACTGCATGATTGGATTCAGGTAGCCCATCAGCAGCAGCGGCGTATCGGGTACTTTCGTGCGGATTTCCCGGAGTTGTTCAAACAGCACGTAGAGGCTCATGCCATTGGCCAGCGCCACCGAGCTGCTCTGCTGAATCACGGGGCCATCGGCCAAAGGGTCGGAAAACGGCATCCCGATTTCAATCAGGTCGGCGCCGGCTTCGGTGAGGGCTTCAATCAGCGGCACGGTGTCGTGCAGGCTGGGGTAGCCGGCCGTGAAGTACACGTTGAGCAGGTTCTGGCCTTTGCGCGCAAAGGCCTGCTGGATGCGGTTTTGCATATTACTTAAGCTTATCGGCGTACTTCATGTAGGTTTCTAGGTCTTTGTCGCCGCGGCCGGAAAGGTTGATGACCACCACATCGTCGGGGCCGGCGCCCAGCTGCCCCAGCGCGGCCAGGGCGTGTGCCGTTTCCAGGGCCGGAATGATGCCTTCCAACCGGCTGCATTCAGCTACCGCGGTCAGCGCCTGCTCGTCCTCAATACTGATAAATCGGGCCCGGCCCGAGGCGCCCAGGTAAGCATGCAGCGGCCCGATACCGGGATAGTCGAGGCCGGCCGAAATGGAATAGGGCTCGGTTATCTGCCCGTGCTCATCCTGCATGAGCAGCGTGCGGCTGCCGTGAATGATGCCTGGCGTACCCAGCACCGAGGTAGCGGCCGAGTGCCCGGAGTGAATGCCATGCCCGGCCGCTTCCACGGCCACCAGCTGCACCGAGGGCTCGTCGAGGAAGTGGTAGAATGCCCCGGCCGCGTTGGAGCCGCCGCCCACGCAGGCCACCACGTAATCGGGCAATTCGCGGCCAACCTTTTCCAGCAGCTGCTTACGCATCTCCTCGCTGATGATGGACTGCAGCCGCGCCACCAGATCGGGGTACGGGTGCGGGCCTACTACCGAGCCGATGATATAGTGCGTATCGACGGGGTTGCCGATCCAGTCGCGGATGGCCTCGTTGGTGGCGTCTTTTAGCGTTTGGCTGCCGCTGGTAACGGCCACCACCTTGGCCCCCAGCAGGCGCATGCGCTCCACGTTGGGCTTTTGGCGCTCGGTGTCGGTTTTGCCCATGTACACGATGCACTCCATGCCCATCAGGGCGCAGACAGTGGCCGTAGCCACGCCGTGCTGGCCCGCGCCGGTTTCGGCAATGATGCGGGTTTTGCCCAGTCGCTTGGCCAGCAGAATCTGGCCCACGGTGTTGTTTACTTTGTGGGCGCCGGTGTGGCAGAGGTCTTCGCGCTTGAGGTAAATGCGCGTGTTGTAGCGCGCCGACAGCCGTTTGGCCTCAAACAGCGGTGTGGGCCGGCCCACGTAGTCGCGCAGCAGGAGCTGGTATTCAGCCTGAAACTCCGGGTCGGCCAGGATGGTGAGGTATTGCTCGCGCAGCTCTTCCACGTTGGGATAGAGCATTTCGGGGATGAAAGCTCCGCCGAATTCGCCGTAGTAACCGCGGGCGTTGGGTTGGAAGTTGGAAGTCATGAGTTGGGGGTTCACGCAGGTTTATGCGGTGATAGTACAGTTCAGGAACGCAGCCGGGCCAGCATTTGGGCCAGCTTAGGGGCGTCTTTCAGACCGGGTGTGGTTTCAAAGCCGCTGTTCAGATCCACGGCGTAGAGGCCGGGCAAGTGCAGCGTCTTCAGAGTTTGGGCGTGCTGCTCGCCCAGGCCGCCAGCCAGGAAATAGGGCGTGGGCAGTGGGTAGTCGCGCAGCAGCTGCCAGTCGAAGGTGGTACCGTTGCCGCCGGGCTGCTCGCCTTTTGTGTCGAAGAGAAAGAAGGCGCAGTAAGGCACGTAAGGGGTCAGCGTATCGAAATCAAAGGCCGAATCCAACGCAAAGGCCTTGATAACCCGAATGCCCGCCGCCTGTAGCTCGGCGCACTGCTGCGGGGTTTCGTGGCCGTGCAGCTGCACCAGCTCGAAGCCGAACCGCACTACCTGCTCTTTGATAACGGCTGTGGTTTCGTTCACGAACACGCCCACTTTCCGGCAGCCGGCAGGCAGGCGTTGCAGCAGCGCAGCATCCAGCCCATCAGCCACAAACCGCTTCGATTTTGGGTAAAAGATGAAACCCAGAAAATCCGGCTGCAGCGCTGCCACCGCCGCAATATTGGCTGGTTCCCGCATCCCGCACACCTTTATAAAGAGTGGGGCGGCAGGCTTGCGGGAAGAATTGGGCGCGGGCGTGGTCATTGCGCAAGGATTTAAATCAGCGTAATCGGCTCGGTGGCGTGCAGCTCCTGCACCAGGCTGTAGCAGGCTTTTTCGGGCCGGCCGCTGCGCATAAAGGCCTCGCCGATGAGGAAGCCCCGGTAACCCACAGCCCGTAGCGCCCCAATGTCGGCAGCCGAGGTCAGGCCGCTTTCCGTCACTTTCACGAACTCCGCTGGAATCTGTTCGGCCAACTGTTTCGAGGTTTCCAGGCTCACGCTGAAATCGTGCAGGTTGCGGTTGTTCACGCCCACCAGGTTCACCGCGTCAGGGTGCAGCGTGCGGGTCAGCTCCTCGGCGTTGTGTACTTCGAGCAGCACTTCCAGGCCCAGACTGCGGGCCAGTTGGCCGAAGCGCAATACTTCCTCGGCCGTCAGCACGGCCGCAATCAGCAGCACGGCGTCGGCCCCGATGCTTTTGGCTTCCAGAATCTGGTACTCGTCCACCACAAAGTCTTTACGCAGAATGGGGCAGTAGTTGAAGCGCCGGGCAATGGTCAGGTCCTCGTTCTTGCCGCCGAAAAACTCCGCGTCTGTCAGCACCGATAAGGCCGAGGCCCCGGCCTGCATGTAGCCCAGCGTGGTGCGCTCCACCGGCGCGTGCTGGTTGATCCAGCCTTGGCTCGGCGACTTGCGCTTAAACTCAGCGATGATGCCGCTCAAGTCGTCGCGCAGCAGGTATTTGCGCAGCGACAGGGGCTGGTTATGGAAATACAGGCTGCGCTCGAGCAGCTTGGCGGGCACCAGGCTCTGGCGCTCGGCTACCTCGCGGCGCTTGTGGGCCACAATTTTGTCGAGAATGGTGCCGGTTGTGGGGGAAGTACTCATATAGAGAAGGAGTGCCGGGGCTTAGCCGGCCAAAGTTGAAGCGAGAGAAAGTAGAACCGTTGAGTTGGCAAAAAGGCCCTCAGCGGCAGTATTTTAAGCGAAGGAGTGCGCCGTTGAAGTGTAGGGAATAGCTTTTGACCCCTCGAAAAGCTATTCCCTATTTCCCCAGCAGCTTACCAAAGGCCTGCCGCGCCCGGCCCGAATCGAGCGACTCGCGGGCTTCGGCCAGGGCCTCGGCAAAAGTCAGCGCGGGCTGCACGCATTGCAGGCCCAGGGCGGCGTTGGCCGTTACCACGTCGCGCTGGGCGGCGGTGGCGCGGCCCTCCAGCACGCCCAGAAACAGCGCCGCCGACTCGACCACGGTGCTTCCGCCAGCCAGCTCGGTGGGCGCGTAGGTGGTTAGGCCAATATCCTCGGCGGTGAAAAACTCCTCACCCCGCGCCGAAGTAACCTTGGCCGCACCGGTTAAGCTCAACTCATCGTAGCCATCCAAGGCGTGCACCACGGCATAGCGGGTGTTGGTTTGCTGAAACAGATAGTTGTAGAGGCGCAACAGCTCCAGGCTAAACACGCCGGCCAGCTGGGCGTTGGGCCGCGCGGGATTTACCAATGGCCCCAGAATATTGAAAAAGGTGCGTACGCCTAGCTCGCGCCGCACCGGCCCGGCGTGGCGCATAGCCGGGTGAAACGCTGGCGCGTGCAGAAAGCAGATGTTGGCCTCATCCAGCTGCCGCCGTAGGGTATCCGACGACGCCTCGAAGTCGTAGCCGAAATGAGCCAGGATGTTGGACGAACCGCAGATGCTCGACACGCCGATGTTGCCGTGCTTGGCCACCTTATAGCCGGCCCCGGCCACCACGAAGCAAGCCAGCGTGGAGATATTGAAGGTGTCTTTGCCGTCGCCCCCGGTGCCCACAATGTCGAGCACTTCGCGGGTGCCCAGCTGCGGGTCGCGGCAGAGGTCGAGCAGCGCGTCGCGGAAGCCGGCCAGCTCGGGTACTGTAATGGGCCGCATTCGGTACACCGACATGAAAGCCGCCGTTTCGGCCGGGTTGGCCGCCCCCTGCCCCAGCTGCGACAAGGCCTCGTGGGCTTCGGCGTGGGTTAGGGTCTGCTGCTCGAAAAGGGTGGTGAGAAACTTTTTCAACGGAAGGAATTTGAGAGGGAATACCAGTCCCCTCCTTTGTTCAAGCAGGGGAATTGTTGTGCTGGATTATCGTGCTGCTACTCGCCTTGGAGCCAGTTGCGCAGCATCTGGTGGCCGTGCTCGGTCAGAATGGATTCGGGGTGGAACTGCACGCCGCGCACGTCGTACTCCCGGTGCCGAAAGGCCAGAATCTGGCCGTTCAGGTCGCGTGCAGTTACTTCCAGCGCCTCCGGGAAGCCTTCGGGCGTCACGACCCAGGAGTGGTAGCGGCCGACTTTAAACCGCGCGGGCAGGCCTTGGAACAGCCGGTCGTCGCCGGCCACGATGTCGGCGTCGGTGGCAATGCCATGCAGCACGGCCGGCAGGTTGTAGAGCTGCCCGCCAAACGACTCGGCAATGCCTTGGTGGCCCAGGCACACGCCCAGCATGCGCTTGGTAGGCGCGTAGCGCCGAATCACCGCGGGCATCAGCCCGGCCTCCGAGGGCACGCCCGGCCCCGGCGACAACAGGATGGCATCGTACTGCTCAATGTCGTCGAGGGCGATTTTGTCGTTGCGCACCACTGTAGTGCTGGCTCCGTAACCCAGCTCGCGCAGCACCTGCACGAGGTTGTAGGTGAAGGAATCGTAATTATCGAGAACCAGGATTTTCATGGTTGTTTTTCTTGGGTCATGTCTCTTCTCTGCTTGAAGCGCAGCATGTTCGACATGACGTTCTGTTTAACTCTATTAAACCGCCGCCGTGAGCTTCTCGCCTACTGCTTCGGCGGCTTCCAGGGCTTTGCGCAGCGCGGCCAGCTTGTGGTGCACCTCGTTCAGTTCGGAGTTGATGTCGGAAGCGGCTACCACGCCGGCCCCAGCCTGGTAGTAGAGCTGGTTGCCGGTGCTCAGAAACGAGCGGATCATGATGGCGTGGTTGAAGTCGCCGTTGAAGCCCAGGTGGCCGAGGCAGCCGCCGTAGTAGCCGCGCCCGGTGGGCTCGAGCTGGTCGATGAGCTGCATGGCCCGGTGCTTGGGCGCGCCCGAGAGCGTACCGGCCGGAAATGTATCGGCTACTACCTGCAGCGAAGCTGCCTCGGGAGCCAGCGTGGCGTTTACCTCACTCACAAGGTGAATGACGTGGGAATAGAACTGGATTTCGCGGAAGGTTTTCACCCGCACGTTGTCGCCGTGGCGGGCTAGGTCGTTGCGGGCCAGGTCAACCAGCATCACGTGCTCGGCGTTTTCTTTGGGGTCGGCGGCCAGCTGCTGAGCCAGTTCGGCGTCCTGGGCATCGTGGCCGGTGCGCCGGAAGGTGCCGGCAATGGGGAACAGGCTGGCCTCGCGCCCCTTAATGAGCAACTGGGTTTCGGGCGAGGAGCCGAAGATTTTGAAGCTGCCGTAGTCGAAATAGAACAGGTACGGCGACGGATTGACCGAGCGCAGCGCCCGGTACACGTTGAACTCGTCGCCCACAAACCCCTGCTGGAAGCGGCGCGACAGCACGATCTGGAATACGTCGCCGCGGCGGCAGTGCTGCTGCCCGGCCGCCAAGCGGGTCAGGAATTCGGCGTCGGTCTGGTTGGTTTGTTCCTCGCCTACCAGCCCAAAGCCAAACTCGGGCAAGCTCGGATTCCGGATCAGGTTTACCAGCTTACTCAGCCCGGCGTGGTCGGTGGGCTCGTCGGCCAACGTGTGCTCAAATACGAACAGCTCGTTGCGGAAGTGGTTGATGGCAATAACGTAGCGGTAGGTGCCGTAGATGATATCCGGAATCTGGCCCGCCGCCACCTTTTCGGCGTTTAGCGTGAGGTCTTCGAAATACTGCACGCCCTCGTAGCCGATGTAGCCAAACAAGCCGCCAGTGATGAAGTCGAACTCCGATTTCTCGGCCTTAAACGAGTCAGCAAACTCCTGGAGGCGCGTGAGGGCCAGGCGGGGCGCGGCCAGGGTTTCGGTGGTTATGGTACCGTCGGTCAGGGTCTGGCGCAGCTCGCCCCGGCTCACCTCGAAGCGGGCTAGCGGCTCGAAGGCCAGGTAGCTAAAGGCGTTTTGCTGGCCGTGGTAGTCGGAGCTTTCCAGCAGCAGGCAGTTGGTGTACTGGTCGCGCAGGCGCAGATACAGGCCCACGGGCGTCACGGTATCGGCGAGCAGGCGCACGTGGCGGGTTTTGAGGGAAACGGAGTTCATCGGCGGGGCCGCGGACGGCGGGTTGAAGTTGAGCGGTGAAAAAGCGGCAAAACCGACCCGGGCGAAAACAAAAAAGCCCGGCGGGCGGCCGGGCTTTCCTTTATGTGTTTAATGCGAGGTTGCTACTGGAGTGGCTATGACCTTACCGCACGCACAGGTTTTCCCGTCCGGAGTTTCGGAGAGGCCACCACCATGCTTGCTGCGTTACCTGAAAGGTCATTATCGAAGTTGTTAGTCCGGCTTGTTGTGGGGTGCTAACGCTGCAAAGATAGACGGGGTTTCGGGAGCGGCCAACAAGTTTCTGCTTTTTCTGCTGCCGAATCCGCAAGCGACAACCACCAAACCCACGAACTTTGCAGTAAATTAGCCAATTCTTTGTCAGTCTTATTCCTTGATAAGCGCCTGGCTACCCGACTGCTTACCGGCTGAGAGACGCATGAAGTACGTGCCTTTCGCCAGCCGGCTTACGTCCACCTTCTGGCCGCCGTGTACTTTGCTTTTCAGGATAATGCGGCCTGTGGAATCCAGTACTTCCAACCGGGCCTCTTTCACGGTTTCGGGCAGCTGCACCGTCACGGCGTCTTTGGCCGGCACCGGGTAAGCACTAAAGGCCAGAGCAGTTTGCGGGTTTTTGGCGGCCGTTACGGTAGCCGGGGCCATCAGCCACTGGTAGGCAGCCGAAAACTCGCGCTTCCAGAACCACTCGGCGTGCTGGCCATCGGCACGAGCGTTAAAGCTCAGGTTGGTAGCCGGTACGCCGCCGGCCTGCAGCGCGTCGCGCATCTGCTGCATCAGGGGCACCATCGTCTGGCTTTCCTGAGTACCGCTCACGAAGTAAAAGCGCGTGTCGGGCTGGGCCGGGTGCTGCGCTACGTACTGAAACAGCTGCTGCTCGGCAAACCAGAAAGCCGGCGAAAACACGCCCACTTTGCCATACACAGTTGGGTACTTCAGAGCAGCATACACCGAAATCAGGCCGCCCATGCTGCTGCCGGCAATGCTGGTGTACTCCCGGCCGGTGAGGGTGCGGTAGTTGGTATCAATATAGGGTTTCAGCGTCTGGGCCATAAAGTCGGCGTACAGGTCACCCTGGCCACCGCCGTACTGGGGGTTATTCCAGGGTGAGTACTCGTTTAGGCGCTGCCCGCCGTCGTTGTCGACGGCTACCACGATGCAGCCGGTAGCATCGAGGCCCTGCTGCTGGAGCTGGCTCAAGGTTTCGTCCACGCCCCACTCGCCCGAGAAGCTGGTGCAATTGTCGAACACGTTCTGGCCGTCGTGCATGTAGAGCACGGGGTAGCGCTTGGTGCTGGTGGCGTAATCGTTGGGCAGATACAGCCACACCCGGCGCGTGCGCCCCAGCTGCGGAATCTGGAAGGTAGTGCTCATTACCCGCACGTTGGGGCTCAGCGCCGAGGAGGTGCAGCTACTGCCACCCGCCAAGTCTTCCCAGTTCAGTACGGTGTGGCTCACGGTAGCCGGACCGGTGCCGAAGGTGTAGCTACGGTTGGGCACCGAGCCGTTGGTGGCGTTGGTTTCCACGCTGGCCCAGGCGCCGCGGGTAAACTTATACTCAATCGTGCCCGTGGTTTGCGGCAGCGTAATCTGGTAGGTGCCGTCGGCGTTTTTAGTCAGGGCGTGGGCGGCGCTGCCGGGGTTCCAGCTGTTGAAGGAGCCGGCCATATACAGCGTGGCCGTGGCGGGTGTGTTGGCGGGCACGTTGGTGAGCTTGAACGTGACCTGGGCGCGGGCCACCAGAGAAGCCAGCAGCAGCAGTAGAGTGAGGTGGGATTTCATAGATTAAAAGTACCGGAAATATCCCTCCAAACCAGCTTCTTTCCTGCTCTTGCCCCTGCTTCATATGCCTAAAAGCCTCACTGACTTGCAACTAGCCTAGCGGCTGGAAAACACAAAAAATTATCCTGGCTGAATTGGATTCAGCCTCAACTCGGAATTGAGGAATTGTCCACTTACAAACGCAGCTCCTGGCCCATCAACAGGCCGCCTGATAGTATAGGACAAATCCAAGGTTGTTGACCCGTCACTTTCGACTGTTTTTAGCTCAGTTGGTGAAGACCCACTCACTGATTACAGTATTTCTTTCGGGACAAGAGAAAATGAATCGGGCTCATTTTACCTTGTTGGGCCAAATAAATGCGGGTATAGATGCCATTTAGGCTTGTGCAAACCTTTGCACTAAAAATAGTCTGAAAACTATTTTAAGAGGTCCGTTAACACGTATTGTATTTATGGTTTTCAAAACTTTATCTTGCGTAGTTTATTAACGAGAAAGAAGATACTGCGCCGAGGCAAAACTAGATTAAATTGAGTTCCGTAGGTTTCAATTTAGTCGAGGTCTGTTTCCGCATGGTAACCTCCCACTCACTGGCCTGGCCAGCTAAAAAATTCCCTCTCCTAACCCATTCTCAATGAAACACACTTACCTAGCGAAACTACTGTTTCTGCTACTCTTCGTTTGTACCGGATTTACCGGTGCATTCGCCCAGACTGGCGCCGTGAGCGGCCGGATCCTGGACGAAAAGAGCCAAGGGGTACCCGGTGCGACTGTTCTGATTGAAGGCACTACGCTGGGAAGCTCAACCAATGCCGATGGCACGTACCTGATTCAGAACGTGCCGGCTGGTGCCCAAACGCTGGTAAGCTCATTCGTGGGCTACAACACCAAGCGGCAGCCCATCACCGTAACGGCCGGCCAGACGACCACGCTGGGCGACCTGGCGCTGGCCGAAAACACGACCCTGCTGAGCGAGGCCGTAGTAGTAGGCTACGGTACGCAGCGCCGCCAGGACGTAACCGGCTCCATTGCTACCGTGTCGGAAAAGCAGTTTGTGCAGGGCCAGGTAACCAACCCCGAGCAGCTGATCCAAGGCAAAGTAGCGGGCGTGCAAATCACCCCCGGTGGCGGTGCTCCCGGCTCGGCTTCTCAGATCCGCATCCGCGGTGGCTCGTCGCTGAACGCCAACAACGACCCGCTGATCGTAATCGACGGTGTACCAGTTGATAACTCCGAGAACAAAGGCGTTTCGAACCCCCTCACGCTGGTGAACCCCAACGACATCGAGACGTTCACCGTGCTGAAAGATGCCTCGGCTACCGCCATTTACGGTTCGCGCGCTTCCAACGGTGTTATCCTGATTACGACCAAGAAAGGCCTTTCGGGCGAAAAGCTGCGCGTGAATTTCAACTCGCAGGCTTCCATTTCGAAGAAAACCAAGACTATCGACGTCCTCTCGACCGATGAGTTCCGCAACGTAGTAAATACGTACGGCACCGCCTCCCAAAAGGCGCTGCTCGGCAACAGCAACACCAACTGGCAGGAAGAAATCTTCCGCACTGCTACCACCTTCGACAACAACCTGAGCCTGATTGGCTCGGTTGGTCCGGTGCCTATCCGCGCTTCGGTGGGCAACACGGTTCAGCAAGGTATTCTGCTGACCAACAAGCTGAACCGTAACACGGGCTCTATCAGCATCTCGCCGATGCTGCTCGACAACCACCTGCGCATCGATATCAACGCCAAAGGCAGCTGGGTAGACAACACCTTCGCCGATGCCGCTGCTATCGGCAATGCCGCCCGCTTCGACCCAACTCAATCTATTCTGAGCGGCGACGACACCCGTTTCGGTGGCTACTTCGAGTGGCTCAACGGTGACAAAACCCTGAACCCCAACGGCACGAAGAACCCGATTGCCCAGCTGAACCAGAAGCGTGACCGCAGCACCGCTAAGCGCGGCATCGGTAACATCCAGTTCGACTACAAATTCCACTTCCTGCCCGAGCTGCGGGCCAACCTGAACCTGGGCTACGACATGCTGCGCAGCAACGGCTCGACCAACGTGCCCGCTTTTGCTGCCATCGAATTCGCCAACAAAGGTGCCAACAACATCTACTCCCAGAAGAAGGACAACAAGCTTCTGGACTTCTACCTGGAGTATGCCAAGCAGTTTGGCGAAAGCCGCGTAACGGTATTGGGCGGTTATTCTTACCAGGACTTTATCCGCGACCAGCCCCTGGACTCGTACCAGGCCTCGGCCGATGGCACGGTTATCAAGCCCGCTTTCCCCTTCAAGACTCAGTACACGCTGGTTTCGTTCTTCGGTCGTCTGAACTACAACTTTAAGGACCGCTACTCGCTGACAGCTACGCTTCGTAACGACGGCTCGTCGCGCTTCATCGAAGGGGAGCAGTTTGGCCTCTTCCCCGCCGTTGGTCTGGCCTGGCGCATCAAGGAAGAAGACTTCCTGAAAAGCTCTAGCCTGTTCTCCGACTTGAAACTGCGCGTAGGCTACGGCGTTACGGGTCAGCAGGATATCGAGAGCATCGTGGGCAACTACCCCTTCCTGGGCCGCTACACCTACGGCGAAAACTCGGCTTCCTACCAGTTTGGCACCGCGTTCCAGAACACGCTGCGCGCTGAAGGCTACAACCAGTCGCTGAAGTGGGAAGAAACCACGACCTACAACGCTGGTATCGACTACGGCTTCTTGGACAACCGCATCACCGGTACCATCGACGTATACCTGCGTCGCTCAGACGACCTGCTGGCTAAGATTGCCCCAGCGGCCCTCACGAACCTGACCAACGAGTTTGCCTACAACATTGGCAGCCTCGAAAACAAGGGTATCGAGTTTTCGCTGATTACCAATGCCGTGCGCACTAGCGACCTGAACCTGAACCTGAACTTCAACGCTACTTACAACGAGAACGAAATTACGGATCTGGGCAAATCCCTGCCCGGCTTCCAGGGCTACGCCGTGGGTGGCATCGGTGGGGGTGTTGGCAACAACATTCAGGTGAACTCGGTAGGTTACCCAGCCAACTCGTTCTACGTGCAGAAGCAGGTGTATGACGCCAATGGCCGGCCAATCGAAGGCCTGTACGCTGATCTGAACGGCGACGGCAAGAGCACCATCGACGACCGGTACCGCTACAAGTCGCCCGCGCCGAAAGTAACGCTGGGCTTCGGCTCCAACGCTACCTACAAGAAGCTGGACCTGGCTTTCACGCTGCGTGCCAACCTGGGCAACTACGTGTATAACAACATCAACTCGCAGCAGGCTGCCCTCACGGGTATTTCCACCAACGGCTTCCTGCAGAACCTTACCCCCGACTTCAACAACTCCAACTTCCGCGCTTACCAGCTGTTCTCTGATTACTACATCGAGAATGCCTCGTTCCTGCGCATGGACAACGTGACGCTGGGTTACAACCTGCGTAGCGCCGCCGACAGCAAGCCAAGTATCCGGATAACGGCCGCGGTGCAGAATATCTTTACCATCACGAAGTACTCGGGCCTTGATCCGGAGATTTCGAATGGTATCGACAATAACTTCTACCCCCGCCCCCGCACCTTCACGGTGGGTCTCAATCTAGGTTTCTAAATCGTACGTACGTACTGCAAAAAAATGAAAAAGACCTTTGTAAGACGCTTTGCGACCCTAGCGGTTGCCGGCTCTCTACTCGGCGCTGCGACGACTTCCTGCGTAGGAGACCTCGACCGTGACCCGTTTAATGAAGTTACCTCCGACGTAGTATATTCTGATCCGGCCAACTACAAGCCTATCCTGGCCAAGCTCTACGCGGGCCTAGCCCTGAGTGGCCAGACCGGCCCTTCGGGCAAGCCCGACCTGTCGGGTGTAGATGAAGGCTTCTCCAACTATATCCGCCAGTACTGGTCGATTCAGGAGCTGCCCACCGACGAGGCCGTTATTGCCTGGGGCGACGATGGCCTGCAGGACTACCACCTGATGAACTGGACGGCTAACAACCCGTTCATCCGGTCGATGTACAACCGCATCTTCTACCAGATTGCTGCCTGCAACGAGTACATCCGCGAAACCAAGGATGACAAGCTCAGCAGCCGCAACATCACCGGTGCCAATCTGGAGAACATCAAGAAGTATCGCGCTGAGGCTCGCTTCCTGCGCGCCCTGAGCTACTACCACGCGCTGGACCTGTTCGGTAAGTCGCCTTTTGCCGACGAGAACGACCAGATCGGCGCCTTCACACCCCGTCAGATTTCGCGTGCCGATTTGTTCGCCTACGTCGAGTCGGAGCTGAAAGCCATTGAAACCGAGTTGGTGGGTGCCCGCCAAAACGAGTATGCTCGCGTAGACCAGGCCGCCGCCTGGATGCTGCTGGCTAAGCTGTACCTGAACGCGGAAGTGTATACGGGCACGCCCCGCTACACCGATGCGGTAACGTATTCCAGCAAGGTTATCGGCGCTGGCTACGCGCTGCAGACCACCGCTACGGCGAAGTCGTCGGCTTATGGCCGCAACTTCCTGGCCGACAACAACACGTCGCCCGAGATTATCTTCCCGGTAGCTTTCGACGGCATATCGACGAAAGGCTATGGCGGCACCACCTTCATCATCCACGCCAGTGTGGGCGGCGACATGCCGGCCGCTGCTTTCGGCGTTGATGGCGGCTGGGGCGGTACGCGCACCACGCGTGCTCTGTTCAACCTCTTCCCCGATACGGCTGCTGACCGCCGGGGCCGGTTCTTTACCAAGGGTCAAAAACTGGAAATCGACAACCTGACCGAGTTTAAGGACGGACTGGGCGTTGTTAAGTTCAAGAATGTGAAATCGGATGGTGCCGTGGGCAAAGACCTGGTCTTCCCCGACACCGACTTCCCCATGTTCCGCTTGGCTGATGCGTACCTAATGTATGCCGAAGCTGTGCTGCGTGGCGGCACGGGCGGAACTACTACGCAAGCCTTGAGCTACGTGAATGCCCTGCGCAACCGGGCCTTCGTTGGCAACGGCGGCGACATCACCGCTTCGCAGCTGACCCTGGACTTTATTCTGGATGAGCGCGGCCGCGAGCTGCACTGGGAAGGCCACCGTCGTACCGACCTGATCCGCTTCAAGAAGTTCACCACGGCCGCCTACATCTGGCCCTGGAAAGGTGGTGTAAAGGAAGGTCGTTCTGTTTCGGAAAACCTGAACGTATTCCCGATTCCGTCGACGGATCTGGTGGCTAACCCCAACCTGACCCAGAACACGGGCTACTAACCCAAGCGTTTTTCGGCGGCGGGAACTTCCTGCAGGTTCCCGCCGCTTTAGAATCACCTAACTCATAAAAATTCCCATGAAAAACTGGCTTACCCGAATTGTCGGTCTATGCGCTGCCGTGGTCCTGATGTCTTCTTGCGAGAAGGACGAGGTCAAGGTGACGGCAGAACCCGGCTCCGCCCCTGTCCTGACGGCCTCCGCCACGGCAGTTGATCTGAAGAAAGAAGACGCCGACAAAGTAGCCGTAACCTACAGCTGGACGCCCATCACGCTGACCTTCAGCGAAGCCGGCTTCCCGGCCACGATGACCTACACGCTGCAATTTGCCAAGAAAGGCACCAACTTCGCCACCACCAAGGACGTTGACGCCAGCGGTGTTGTGCGTAAGGCCTTTACCGTGTCGGAAGTGAATGCCCTTTTTAAAGACCTGGGCTTCCCCATCGGCCAGCCCGCCCAACTCGATGTGCGCCTGAAGTCTTCGTATTCTGCCAACGTAGCCCCGTATACCACCGCCCTGACCTCGTTGAGCGGCACTCCCTACGAGTCGCGCGAATTGCCGGCTCTGGTATGGGGTCTGATTGGCCCAGCCGGCAAAGGGTGGGACACCGATGTGGTAATGGACTACGACTACGACAAGAAAGTCTGGACGCTGACTACGGATTTGAAAGCCGACCTTTTTAAGTTCCGTGCCAATAAGGCTTGGACCGTTAACCTGGGTGATGAAGGCCCTAATGGTTCTCCAGCCAAAGATGGTCCTCTAAAAGCAAGCGGCGGTGACATCAAACTTGCTGAAGCTGGTAACTACACCATTACGCTGGACTACAACGCTACTCCGAAGCCCACTTACACGATCAAGAAGAACTAAGCTTGATTCAAGTTTAGTACACAGGAAAAAGGCCGCTGAAATTCAGTGGCCTTTTTCTTTTTGTTTAGTGCCGTTTCGGTGTCGTTGTGTGGTAGCCACTTTGTAGCTTATGCTCCAGCTACTGGCCACACGGCCTCTCCCAGACCTGCTTTGGTATGATTCAAAGTCAATCAATCCACGTCTGATTATGGCAGAACTGCTCTGCTTGGTGCGGCATGTACTACGCCCGCCGTAAAGCAGTTGGCTGAGCAAGCAAAGTGGCCATTGGCCCAGTCTATGCACGAATCTTGGCTCTTGGCGGCTGCGCCGTTATGCCGCCTGCAGTACCGTAACCGGGACGCCACTGGCCGCTTAGCCTGCTCCAAAATCACATCTGTATAGGAGCAATAACCCAATACCATCGACTCGTGAAGTCAGTAACCACTGCTTACTAGTTTACGGCAGCCGAGTACAGTGCGGGCCACAACAACCCACAAAAAAAAGCCCGCTGCTGAGCAGCGGGCTTTTCAGTTTGGTGAAGGCTATAATTACAGCAGTACTACTTTGCGAGTAGAAGTAAGGTCGCCAACCTGCACTTTTACCATGTAGGTGCCGGCCGATACGTCCTGTGAGCTTACCGTAGCATTGTGGAAACCGGCTGGCTTGATGCCATCCTGGAGCGTGCGCACGGTGCGGCCCATCAGATCGGTCAGGGTCACGGTTACCGGCTGGTTTTTGCTCAGCACCTGGTAGGTTACCGTGGCACTGCCGGCGGTGGGGTTCGGGAATACGCTCATGGCCACGGCGGCATCGGCGGCGCTACGGCTGCTGAGTACTACCACGTTCACGGTAGCCGACTGGGTACCGGCTTTGGTCGTAAAGTCGGGACGGTTTTCGAGGTTGGTATTGCCGTTGCCGGTGATTTCCGGAATTACATCCGACGACCAGTAGCCGCCGTTGGCCACGTAGCCCGACATCAGGCGAATGATACTGGCTCCCGAAGGCAGGCCCAGCGCCGTGCGGTCCAGCTCAATTTCCCAGCCGTAGGAACCGGCGCTGCCGGGGTTGGTGGCCGTATTGCCAGGGTTGCCAGCACCAGGGTTGGTGGCCGGGAAGTTAGCTACCAAGCTACCGCTAACCGAGTTGCGGTAAGCCATGCGGGCGTTGGCAAAACGGGTGAAAGCACCCGTAGGAGCCGTAATAGCCGTAGCCGCGCCGGTTACGGGAATGTTGGGCGCAAGCGTGGTGGTGGTGCCAGCGGTGGCCGACGTGAATACCAAGGCCTGGGGAATATAAGCAGCGGCGTCGCCTTTGAGGGCCAGCGCCATATCCACTTCCTGGTCCATTTTCGTGCCTGCCACTCCTGGGTCTGAGCCTTTCACCTCAAACATGGTCTGGGCCGTGGTGCTGGTGCCGGTAATGGTTGGCAGGGCCGTGCCGGCCGGTACGCCCGATACGTTGGGCAGGTCCATATAGAGTTGGAAGCCGTTGCCAGAGTTCTGCATCGTGCCGGCCACGAACACGTAAAGCTTGGAGCTGCTGTTGGCAGCATACATGCTCAGCAGGCCCCAGTTGCCGAAGCCACCATTCTCGATGTGCGGCGTGTTAAAGCGGCCCAGCAGCGAGTAGCGGCCCGTGTTAGCAGCTCCGATTTCAGCAGCGTCCACAACGCCGTCAACGGTAATTTGAGCCTGGGCTTCAAAAGCGGTAGCCGACAGCAGCCCTAAGGTTGCGAGAGTAAAAATTTTCTTCATAGGAGTTGGTGAGAATTGGGTAATGGGTGAAAAAACGCGGTTGAGCTTACCCGCTCAGAGCCCTGCAGCAGGTAGTCGGAAGTAAATATACTACGCAAATTATAAAATAAAATAGGCGTGAGTTATTACTTACTATTCCCCAAAAATCAACTTTCCCAATGCTGGCTATCTGGCTTATAATCTAGTTTTTAACGATTTTCTACCGAATTCAGCGCCGTCGGCACTATCCTAATATTCGGATAAAGTACTGCGGCAATGTGCTACGTTTCGGCGAACGTGCTAGCTTCGCAACCAAATAGCATACTGCCGACCTTCGGCCGCAAGCTATTTGCCGCGGTAAGTATAGCGGTACTCACAGGCCCGGTAATTCGGGTTGGGCAGTCTCTCAGCTGCCTTTTTCGGCCTTTCTCTTCACTACTTTATTACCTACCGTATGATCCTCATTGCCGACGGCGGCTCGACCAAGAGCAGCTGGTGTCAGCTCGACGAGACTGGCAACCGGGTGTACTTCAACACTGAAGGCTACAACCCCGACTTCATCAAAACGGCCGAAATTGCCGCTTCGCTCGACAAAAACCTGCCGGAAACCCTGGCACGGGATGAAGTACGGGAAGTGTTTTACTACGGTGCCGGCGTTTCCTCGTCGAAGAAAGCCGACGTCATTGCCCAGGCCATGCGGCAGATTTTCCCTAATGCCAACGTCATCGTTGACCACGACCTGCTGGCGTCGGCACGGGCGCTGTTGGGCCGCAAGCCGGGCTTCGCGGCCATTCTGGGCACGGGCACCAACTCCTGCTTATACGACGGCGAGAAAATCATCTACAACGTCGATTCACTCGGGTATTTCCTCGGCGACGAAGGCAGCGGCTCGTTTATTGGCAAGCGCCTGATGCGCGACTACCTGCGCGGCCTGCTGCCCGACGGCCTGCAGGATATTTTCCGGGAGGAATTCAACCTCACCCGCGAGGATATCCTGGACCGGCTCTACAACCAGCCCCTGCCCAACCGGTTTCTGGCCAGCTTCGGCAAGTTTGCCTACGACCACAACAACATCAGCTACTGCCGCGAAATTGTGCTCCAGGGCTTCGAGACGTTCTTCGAGAACATCGTGCTGCACTACCCCAACTACCAGGACTACACCTTCAACTGCGTGGGCTCAGTGGCCTACAACTTCCGCGACGCGCTGGCCCAGGTGGCCCGTATCCACGGCATGGAAGTCGGCAAAATCATCCGCTCCCCCATCGATGACCTAGTAACCTACCACGAGCAGGAAGCGAAATAGTTTATTAGGGCTTAGGAGGCACTCGATTTGCTTCGCAAAAGGCCAAAAAGAAAGGGACGATTCTGTACAGAATCGTCCCTTTCTTTTTGGCCTTGCCTGCTTGATGCCAGGCGCTAAGACCTGATTAGTGCTGCACTACCAGGCGGGTGGTCTGGTGCAGCTCGCCGGTGCTCAGGCGAATGAGGTAGACGCCGTTGGCCAGGTCCTGCACGGGCAGCGTGAGCTGGTAGGAGCCCACAGGCTGCTTGGCGCCGGCTTTTACGGTGCGCACGGTGGCACCCAGCAGGTTTTGCACCGTTACGGTTACAGTGGCGGGCGTCTTCAGCTCGTAATGGAGCTGGGCGCTGCTGCCGGTGGGGTTCGGGGCGGCGCTTAGGCGCAGGGCGTCGGTGGCGCGGGCTTTGGTGCCCAATACCACGGCCTTTTTAATCAGGCGCGAGGTGTACACCGCGTACTGGCCGGGCTGCAGCGAAATAGGTGCCGTAGCGCTGCTGACGGTGATAGAGTCGCCGGTGAGGTAGTTGTACCACTTGCCGGTTTGCTGAAACTCGGGGTTGATAGACTGGGCCGTCACATCAAAGTTGCCGATTACCGTCACTTTCAGGTTGGCATCGGAGAGGTGAATCGACTTGGTCGCGCCGCTCAGCTGCTGAGTGTAGGTACCGGTTTTGAACACGGACTGGGTTTTCTTCAGCGCAATCAGCTCCCGGTAGGTGTTGTACAGTTTGCGGCGGTTGGGGTTCTGGTAATACTCCCACTTAATTGGCTTGTTGCCCACGCGGCCGTTTTCATCGATGCTCACGTCGTAGCCAACTTCGCCAAACTGCCAGATCATCTTGGGGCCGGGTACGGTGAAGAAGAAGGCGGCGGCGGCTTCGTTGCGGGCCAGGGCCACGTTGATGTCGCGCACGTTGTGGGCGGGGTTGGCCTGGTTGCCGTAGGTGATGTTCTTGAACATCAACCGCTCCTCGTCGTGGCTTTCCATGTAAGTCACCACGTTCGGATTCAGCCAGCCACGGGCCCCGAAATAGCCCCAGCTAAAGTCGGAGGTGCTCACGTAGCCCATGGTGGCCTCGTTGTAGTTGTGGGTCAGGTTGCCCCACAGCATCATGCCGTAGTCGGCCAGCACTTTCTCCTCGGAGTTGTCGGCGAAGTGCTCCAGGATGCAGTAGACGTTCGGGTCCACGGTCTTCATGAAGTCATAGTAGTCCTTCCAGATGTCGATGCGCGACTGGTCGAAGGCACCCCACGCGCCCACGTCGTTGGGGTTGTTGCGCTGGGTAAAGCCCTTGGAAAGGTCAAAACGGTAGCCGTCGACTTTGTATTCCTGCAGCCAGAACTCCATCACGCGCTTCGAGAAGTACTTGGTGAAGGGACTTTCGTGGTTGAAATCGTAGCCCACGTTGAAGGGGTGCGTGGCGTCGGCGTTAAACCAGGGACTGTTGGCAGCGGGCTTATCGTTCTGGAAGTACAGCTGCACCATCGGCGACTGGCCAAAAGAGTGGTTCAGTACCATATCGAGCACTACAGCCATACCGCGACGGTGGCACTCGTCGATGAGGCGCTTCAGCTCGTTTTTGGTGCCGTAGTATTTGTCGGGCGCAAAGTAGAACGAGGGGTTGTAGCCCCAGCTTTCGTTGCCCTCAAACTCGTTGATAGGCATCAGCTCCACGGTATTAATGCCCAGGCGCTGCAGGTAATTGAGCGTGTCGCGCAGGGTGGCGTAGTCGTGGCGAGCCAGGAAGTCGCGCAGGTGCAGCTCATACACCACCATATCGGTGCGGGCCGGCCGGTTGAAGGTGGTCGTCTGCCACTGGTAGGCGGTCTGGTTGGTTTGCAGCACCGATACGATGCCGGTCGTCAGGCCCGTGGGGTAGGCTTTCAGGTTGGGATAGGTTACGGCCGGAATGAACCGGTCGTTGCTGGGGTCCAGCACCTTTTCCGAGTATGGGTCGGCTACGCGCAGGTTGCCGTCTACGAGGTACTGGTAGGCGTATTCCTGGCCGGGCGTGAGGCCGTTGAGCTGAATCCACCAGTTGTTGCCGTCGGGCGTCTTATTCATGTAGCCCGCTTCCGTGGGCTGGAAGTTGTTGAACTCGCCCAGCACGTAGGCAAACTGCTTGCTCGGGGCCGTCAGCTTCAGAATTACTGAAGTGCCACCGTTGAGGTAGGTAATACCGTCTTTGGCCCCGGCGGGCAGCGCCGCTACCGTAACCGTGGGCCGGATAACAAAGACGAGCGAGTCGGAAACGGTGGTGGCACCGCTGGTAGCCGAGAGGCGGATGACGTTGCGGCCAGCCTGGGCCGCCGTTACAGTGCCGCTCAGCGTAGTGGTATTGGCCTGCTGGGTTACCAGCGTCTTATTCAGATACAGCGCCATGGTAGAGGCCGCCGAAGCCGTGCCGCTCACGCTGAGCTGGGTGCCGGCATTCACGAACAGCGGGTTGCCGCCGCCGGGTGCTACCGGGGCCGTGATGCGCACCGACAGGTTGGAGCCCTGCGTGACGTCCACGAAAATGTCGCCGCCACCGGTGGCGCGGCCTACTACGGCTCCGTCGCCGCTCTTGAAAATCATGGCCAGCTTCAGAATCTGGTCGGTAGCGGGCACACCGTAGAACGTGCGTGGCGTGAAAGTGAGGGTGTAGAGGTTCGGGTTGGTGGTGCTACGCGTCAGCAACGCGGCCGGGTCGGGCGTGTTGAACGAAGGGCTCTTCACGTACTTCCAGTCGGAGTTGGACGTGCTCTTGTCGGTGATAACGCCGGTCCAGATATACACCGGGCCAGTGAAGCCGGCCAGCGCGCCGTTGCCTTGGGTGGCATCGAAGGTGAGCGTCACTTGATCCGTGTCGCGGAAGAAAGTTGGCTGCGTGGTTACCACCTGGGCTTGCGCCGTCGTGATTCCGCCGGCCAGGAGCAACAGCAGCCCCAGCATTAGTCGAAGTATTCTCATTGAGAGCGTGGGAATTAGTGGAAGTTTTGGAGTTCAGGAAAGATGAAAATATTACGCAAGTTAAACACGATAATGCCGTAGTCAAAACGCTTTCCAATTATACTCACCCCGAAGCCCGGAGGCATCCGGGCGCGGCTTTTGTTCGTAGCTTTGCCGCCCCGCTCCTACGGCCGGGCTGCCTTGCTTAATGCGTGATTCTACCCGTTCGTTTGCTGCTTTTTTCCGCTTTTGGTTGCTCATCGGCGGCCTGCTGCTAAGCGCCGCGCCGGTAAGCCAGGCGCAGCAGCCGGCCGCTCCGGTCCCAGCGGATACGGTAGTTCTCACTACACCTCTGCCCCGTCCCGCGTCTTTGCCCGCTGCCGCCCCGCCCGATTCGGGCTGGAGCCCGCGCCGCCTGCCAATTCTGGCCGGTGGGCTGGCCGTTACCTACACCGGGCTGCTGTATCTGCTCGACCAGGGCTGGTACACGGGTCCGCGCAGCGACTTCCACTGGTTCAACGACCTACAGGAGTGGAAACAGATGGACAAAGTGGGCCATTTCTGGGGCGCGTTTCACGAAAGCCGGGGCGCGGTGGATATGCTGCGCTGGGCGCGGGTGCCCGACCGCACCGCCACCTGGTACGGCGGTTTTGTGGGCTTCCTGCTGCAAAGCCCCATCGAGCTGCTCGATGGCCGCGACCCGGCCTACGGCGCTTCGGCCACCGATTTGGCAGCCAACTTTCTGGGCTCGGCCGCGCTTATCGGGCAGCAGCTGGCCTGGCAGGAGGTGCGGCTGATGCCCAAATACTCGTTCCATACCACTTCCTACGCCAAAATGCGGCCCAACGTGCTGGGCAAGTCTCTGGCCGAGCAGCATTTGAAGGATTATAACGGCCAGACTTACTGGCTCTGCGCCGACCTGGCCGCCTGGCTCAAACCCGAAAGCCGGTGGCCGAAGTGGCTGCAGCCGGCCGTGGGCTACGGAGCGCAGCAAATGGTATTCAACGACCCCGACGCCAACGCCGTCCTGGGCCTGCGCGCCTACCGGCAATACTACCTGAGTCTGGACGTGAACCTGCGCCGCATTCCCACGCACAGCAAGCTGCTGAAACGGGTGTTCTACGTAGCCAGCATTTTCCATTTGCCCGCCCCGGCGTTGGAATACAACTCCCGGCGCGGTCTGGTGCTGCACGGGCTGTATTATTAGTTGTTGGTTGTTGGTTGTTGGTTGTTGGTTGTTGGTTGTTGGTTGTTGGTTGTTGGTTGTTGGTTGTTAAGACAGTTTCGGGCTTTGCGTATAGTTCTGCCAATGGCGCGAATTTTCAACCAAACTTTCTCCTGCCTCGCTGCTGCCAACTGCCGTAAAAGGTGGCGGGGCCGATTCTGCGTACCTTGCAGCCTCGCTCCGGCCGAATGTTTGCGCATTCGGCCCGCACCAACAACCAGCACTTAACCTTTGCAATATGAACGTAGGAGACCGGGTCCGTTTACTGACCGGCCGTGAAGAAGGCATCATCACCCGCCTGCTTGATAACGACCTCGTGGAAGTGGCCATCGATAATGACTTCACCATTCCGGTACTGCGCCGCGAAGTGGTAGTGGTAGCCGCCGAAGAAACCAAAACCTTTGGCCTGAGTGCCAGTGCCGTAGCCGCCGAAAAAAAGATGGCTGCCAACGGCGCGGTGCAGGCCGCCCGCGCCGCTAAAGCGGCCGGCGTAACCACTCCGGCCGCCCCGGCCAAGAAAGTGGTAGGCCCCGAAGCGCCGCCTACGCCCAAAACCCCGCCGGTACAAAAAGGCCTGTATCTGGCCCTTACGCACCAGTCGCCGGAGCTGCTGGCCCTGCACATCATCAACCACACCGAGCGCGACGTACTCTTTACCTACGGCGAAGAGCTGGCGGGCCAGTACCGGGCCCTCTACGCCGACAAACTCAAGGCTAAATCGGTGAGTGCGGCCCTGGGCCACTGGCACCTGAAGGATTTCGACAAGTGGCCTGCGCCGGTTGTGCAGCTGCTGCCCCATTTGCTGAACGATACCACCGCCTATGAGCTGCTCACCAAGCGCGTGCAGTTCAAGGCCAATAGCTTCTACACCAGCCGCCAGGCCAACGTGCCGGTACTGCAGCGCGAAGCCTACCTGTTTCAGCTCGACGAAAAGCCCCCCGTGCCGGTAGCCGTGGCCCCCGAGAAGCTGGCCGAAACCCTGCAACAGCAACTCAGCGGCAACGCGCCTGCCAAGCCCGCCGCCGTGGCCCCGGCGCCCGAGCCCGCTAAAGCCCTGGTGGCCCCACCCCACGAGGTAGACCTGCACCTGGAAGCTCTGGACCCCGAAGCGGCCAAAGCCGAGCCAGCTCTGAGCAACACGGCCATTCTGAAGCTGCAGCTCGAAGCCTTCGAAGACACGCTGAGTCGCGCCTTGGCTACCAACATGCACGAAATCATCTACATCCACGGCTCCGGTAACGGCACGCTGCGCAAAGAGCTGCACAAGCTGCTGAGCCGCAACAAGGACATCAAGTTTTTCGAAGACTCGCAGAAGGAGAAGTTCGGCTACGGCGCCACGCTGGTTCGGCTGAAGTAAACATAGTCCTTCTTCTTTTCGTCTGTCATCCTGAGCCCAGCGAAGGACCTTATTGGGTAAGAGCGAGTCGTAACAACGATGGTCGTGCTAACGTGATAAGGTCCTTCCCAAGCTTAGGATGACAGACGTTTTTTTGCTTTTCAAGTAGCCTATTATGCCCGCCGTTTTTGCCCAATCCGTCCTCGTTGCCCTGCCCGACCAGCGCCAATTGGAGCTGCTGCGGTACGGCGACCCGACGCATCCGGCGGCGGTATTCCACCACGGCTATGCCTCGTCGGGCCTGAGCATTCCGCCCAATGCGGAGCTGCTCCAGCAGTTGGGCCTGCAGATTCTGGCTCCCAACCGGCCCGGCGTGGGCCGCTCCGACGTGCACCGAGCCATGACCCTGGAGTCGTTTGCGGCGGATGTGGTTTTTGCCCTCGATGCGCTACAGGTAACGGCGCCGATGGTCGTGCTGGGCTGGTCGGCGGGCGGGCTGTATGCCCAGGCCCACGCGGCGCTGTATCCGGCTCGGGTGGCAGCTCTGCATCTGCTCAATACCTGCCTGCCGCTGGGTGAGCCCGAAACCTACAAAGCCCTGCCGCCGCGCTGGAAAACCATTAAGTTTCTCAACGACTACGGCGCCTGGCTGGCCCAGCCCCTGGCCCGCCGCCTCAGCCGGCAATGGACCCTGGAGCCGGACCGCATGATCGACAAGTTCATGAACATGCTGGGCCCCGCCGAACAGGAAGAAGCCAACAACCCCGTCTCGCGCATCGTGCTGCGCGACGCGGCCCAGCACGGCTTTAGCCACCGGGGCCAGGGCGTGTACTACGACGGCCAGGCCCTGTGCCGCCCCCCGCAGTTCCGGCTGGCCGCCATCACCACCCCCACTACCATCTGGCACGGCACCGACGATTTTATCTGGCACCCGGCCCCCATTAAATACCTGGCCTCTCGCCTGCCCCACGCCACGCTGCACATGCTGCCCGGCGAAGGCCATATGCTGTATCTGAAGTACTGGCGCAAGATTCTGGAGCAGGTACGGGCGGAAGTGTAGCAAAACTTCGTCGTTATTTAAACTGTCATCCTGAGCCTGCGAAGGACCTTCCTCCCACCTACTCACTGCAGCTTGTGCCAACATAGTCAAGTTCTTTATCGTGAAGCGGCCGAGGGCTTTTCGCGTTGAATCACGCTTGTCACTATGGTGAGGAAGGTCCTTCGCAAGCTCAGGATGACAGCCAATTTTTTACGCATTCCACTGCATCATGTACGACCTTATCGGTGACATTCACGGCCATGCCGACGAGCTGTGTCAACTGCTGGCCAAGCTCGGCTACGCCCCGCACAACGGCGTGTACCGCCACCCTGCCCGCCAGGTTATCTTCGTGGGCGACTTTGTGGACCGCGGCCCTAAAATCCGGGAAACGCTGCAAATCGTGCGGGCAATGGTAGACGGCGGCGCGGCTCGGGCCGTGATGGGCAACCACGAGTATAACGCCATTGCCTTCTATGAAAAGCATCCCCAGGGGGGCCACCTGCGGCCCCACATGCCGCGCAATATTCTGCAGCATCTGCGCACTATTGAGGAATTCAACGGCCGCGAGTTATTCGCCGAGTGGCACGACTATATTCAGTGGTTTAAGACCCTGCCGCTGTTTCTGGATCTGGTCGACCTGCGCGTAGTCCACGCCTGCTGGGACCCGCGCCACATCGATTTTCTGAGCAGTGTGCTGGTGAACGGCTGCCTTACCGACGCCGTGCTGCTGCGCGCCACCGACCGCAGCACGCCCGAGTACCACGCCATCGAGGAAACCCTGAAAGGCAAGGAAATCACGCTGCCGCCCGGCCTGAGCTTCCACGACAAAGACCAGAACGAGCGGAACAAAATGCGGGTGCGCTGGTGGTGCAACCCCCAGAGCTGCACCTACGCCGACTATTACCTGGAAAGCATTCCGGCCCTCGACCCCCACCCCGTGGACCATGCCGCCCTACCCGATGCCTACCACTACGCCGAGGAAACGCCGGTCTTTTTCGGCCACTACTGGCTGCGCGGCACCCCCCAGATTCTGCGCCCCCATGCTGTGTGCCTCGATTATAGTGTGGCCCGGGGCGGCGAGCTAGTGGCCTACCGCTGGAGCGGCGAAAAAGTATTAAAGGCTGAAAACCTGGTAGTAGCCGGCGAGCTTGTTGCCAATAGTTAGCCCGAAGTAAGCATCTACCCTCCTGGTTCCCCTAAGTCTGTAACAATTCAGGCCGTAACAATTTCTTTTTGTTTCAGCCTAAATTGTTACAGGTTTTTACGGCCTGTTCCACTGCTTACCAGCCACCGCCCGCCAGCGGCGTTGGCCACAAAGCACGGCCTTTGTCGGGCACGCACGCAGCCTCGCCGCTATCCTTGTTACTTTGCAGAAATCCTCTGCTTTCCTATGCGCCCCAAGTTTCCTCAACTGCTGGCCACGGCCTGCCTGTTTCTGCTGTGTACCGTGGCCCTGGCCCAGCAGCCCCTGCCAATTCCGCTGAACCTGCAAAAGACCTACGCGCAGGGTACCCGCGCCCAGAACGGCCAGCCTGGCCCCAACTACTGGCAGAACACGGCCGACTACGATATCAACGTCAGCTTCGAACCTAAAACCCGCCTGGTAGCTGGCACCGTCAGCATTAGCTATACCAACAACAGCCCCGATTCGCTGCGCCAGCTCTGGTTTAAGCTCTACCCCAACCTCTACCAGAAAGGTGCCGAGCGTAGCGCCAACTTCAAGCCCGAGGATATCAACGAGGGCGTAAAGATTTCGGCGCTGAGCATCGACGGGCAGGCCCTGGATGTAAGCAAGCTGCGCATCACGGCCACCAATATGTCGGTGCCGGTGAAGGGTATTGGTCCCCGGCAAACGGCCCGGGTGGTGGCTACCTATTCCTACACCCTCAACAAAGGCTCGCACATGCGGACCGGTGAAATCGAGGAAGGCGCGGCTTTTGTGGCTTACTTCTTCCCCCGCATTGCCGTCTACGACGACATCGACGGCTGGAACCGCTTTGCTTACAACGGTAGCCAGGAGTTCTACAACGACTTCTGCAACTTCAAGGCTTCTATCACCGTGCCGCGCAACTTTGTAGTGTGGGCCACCGGTGATTTAAAGAATGCGGATAAAGTTTTCACGAAAAAGTACGCCAAGCGCCTCGCCGACGCCGAGCAGAAGGACGCCGTGGTCAGCATCATCGACGAAAATGACCTGAAGCGCGGCGACATTACGGCCGCCAACGACCGGAACACTTGGCAGTTTGAGGCCCGCAACGTGACGGACTTCGTATTCGCCACCGCCGACCACTACGTGTGGCAAAGCACCAGCCTCGTGGTAGACCCGGCCACCAAGCGCCGCACCCGCGTGGATGCCGTCTACAACACCAAGCACAAGGACTACAAAGAGGTGGTTCACTTCGCGCGGCGCACGGTGGAAGCCATGAGCTACTCGTTTCCGAAATGGCCCTTTCCCTACGCCCACGAAACGATTTTCGACGGTCTCGACCAAATGGAGTACCCAATGATGGTGAATGACAACCCCGTCGAAACCCGCGAGGACGCCATTACCCTCACCGACCACGAGATTTTCCACACGATGTTCCCCTTCTACATGGGCATCAACGAAACCAAGTACGCCTGGATGGACGAGGGCTGGGCCACCATCGGCGAGTGGATCATCAGCAACATCATCGAGCCCAAGCTAGTGGATGAGTACGGCGTAGAACCCTACGCCCGCGCCGCCGATTCGGAAAACGACCTGCCCATCATCACGCTTACCACCCAGCAAAACGGCACGCCCTTCTTCCTCAATTCCTACCCCAAGCCCGCCATGGGCTACTACTACGTACGCGACCTGCTGGGCGACGAGCTGTTTACCAAGGCCCTGCACACCTACATCCGCAACTGGAACGGCAAGCACCCGATGCCCTACGACTTCTTCAACTCGATGAACGAAGGCGCGGGCCAAAACTTGAACTGGTTCTGGCAGCGCTGGTTTTTCGACAACGGCTACCCCGACCAGGCCATCCAGAGCGTGACGCCGCAGGGCATCATCGTGGAAGCCAAAGGCACCAAGCCCATGCCTGTCGATTTGCTGGTCACCTTCGCCGACAACTCCACCCAGAAACTGCACCGCACCATTGCCGTGTGGCAGGACGGCAGCAAAACCGTAACCGTGCCGCTGACCGGTGGCAAAGCAGTAAAGAAAGTGGTGCTGGGCCACACCTACACGCCCGATAACGACAAGAAGAACAACGTGTGGGAAGCCAAGTAAGCTGGGCAAAGCCCTGTTCGGTTTTGCCCCACACAGCGCTTTTGCAGTAGCCTTCTCATAGTCTGGGTTACCATTCAGCCCATCCCCGGATACAGAAAGGTATTAATGCCTGCTGCTATGCGCTACCTGCTGCTCTTCCTTGGTTTTGGCTTCCTACTCAGCAGCTGCGATGGTCCGGCTGCCCGCTTCGATACGTTTTCCATTGTCCGGCCCGTAAATCTAGCCAAAGAACTGGGGCATGAACTCACTCTTGTAGCCAGAGACACGCTGCAGTTACGGTTGCAGTCTGACCCAGCCAGCGGCTCCACCCTTATTACTAATACCGACGACAGCACGGTACTGCTTGATGCGCGCATCTTCTACCGGCGCGGCCTGTATTATGCCGTCGAAGACCTTAAATCGGGGTGCTGGGTGCATGCCTTCCGTGTGCACCGAAACCAAGTGCAGGGCTTGGCTACCGGCTATAAGCAGATGGAAGACTTATCGACACTGGTGCAGCACGGCAACTTTGCAGATCTGGCGCGCTACCGCAGCCTCAGCGACGACAGTATCCGGCTGCGCTTTGATGCCCGGCTCCTGCGCCGGTTTTACCTCGCCGAGTTGGATAGTTTTCCGCGCTACCGCATAACTACGGCTCCGCCGGGCTTGGCGGCTGCGGTTACCGTTGCGCCGGCAGACCAATTAAGCCTGCACCCCAACCCGGCAGCTACCATCACTACGCTGACCTTTACCACGGCTGCGCCCCGCACGGTGTCCGTCTATAATGCCAGCGGCCAACTTATGCGGACTATTCCTGCGCAAACCGCCCGTACTGCTATTTCAGTGCAGGATTTGCCGGCCGGCACTTACGTAGTGCGCGTAACCAGTGCCACCCACCCGGCCCAGACGGCCCGCCTGTTGGTGCAGCCATAGACTACCGGCTGAGGTACAGTAAAAAGGCCCACCTGCTAGCAGGTGGGCCTTTTTACTGTACCTCAAGCATTCCGCTTACAAATGAGCAATCAGGTCAGGATTGCCATCCGGGTCATTTTTGACGGTGCCGCTGGTCGTGAAGCTCTTGCCGCGCAGCAGCAATACGCCCGCCATGTGGGGCGTGGCCATGGAAGTACCGCTGATGGTGTTGTAGCCCCCGCTCATCCAGGTCGACTGAATGTTGACACCGGGCATGCAGTAGTCTACCGGTGTGCCGTAGTTGGAAAAGGAAGCCCACGAATCAGTGTTATTCATGGCCGAGATGGTGAAGATGTTCGGGCCATTCACGCGGGCCGGCGAGTGGTTGTTGGCATCGTCGGTTTCGTTGCCGGCGGCTAGGGCGAAGAGCACCCCGCCCGAGGAGGCCCGCAGCACGGCGTCATCCAGGGCCTGCGAAATACCGCCGCCCAAGCTCATGTTGGCCACGTCACCAGCCTTACCGGTGGCACCCACATAATCGACGCCGGCAATTACGCCCGAGTTGGAGCCGCTGCCCCGTGAATTCAGCACGCGCACTGCCACCACGGTGGCATTGGCAGCTACCCCCACTACGCCAATAGAATTGTTGATGGCCGCAATGGTACCGGCTACGTGCGTGCCGTGGCCGTTGCCATCGTTGGGCGAGAGGTAATCGGCGCCGCTGGTCAGGAACGACTTGCTGCGGGTGGCGTCCACGTTCAGGTCGGGGTGGGTCAGGTCGATGCCGGTGTCGATAATCCAAGCCGTTTTGCCGGTGCCGTCACCCGTGCCTACCCGGGCAATGCCGTAGGGCGTAACCTGGCCGGGTTGGGTAGAGCCGCCGCCTGAGGGCTTGCCCAGCGAAATAACGCGGTCCTGCTCTACGTACGCTACCCGGGCATCGGCGCGTAGCGCACTGGCCTCAGCGGCACTCAGGGCGGCTGAGAAGCCTTTCAGGGTATGGCCGTAGGCAAAGCCCAGGGCTTCAGCCCGCGCCCCGCGCGACTTCAGAATGCCCTGGCCCACTTCTTTTACCTTCTTTACTTTTTCGGTGTAGGAGTCGCCGGTGCTGGTTTCAACTGCCCCATCCTTCAGCACGACGATGTACTGCCCCGGTATAACGCCTTCATCCGATTTCGCTTCATTACTAGCTTGGGCTACTCCTGGGTCAGACGGTTGCACGCTCTCTTCGGAGCAAGCGGTGAACATCGTGCTGGCCGCAATTGCCGAGGCACTCAATAACCAGGCAAACCGAGCATTGTGTTGTTTCTTCTGCATTCTACTGGGGTAAAGGTGGAAGAGAAAAGAACCGACAGCACCGCACCGAATCCGGGCCGGCTACAGGAGCCAACCCGCGTAAATTATATTTACTCACCGATACTGGTACTAGTGCTGTGTACGGGGCAAACCAGCTGTAGTCACAAAGAATTCATTTGTTGGTTGATATTATGACAACAAAACACTCTTTTACCTAACATTTAGACCAGCATTTACGGCCTTTAGCTCACAATCTCAAAGTGTTACTTATGTTTGAATAAGATCTTGTTAATAATTAAAGTCATATATTAAGATCATTCATCGTGCTGCCGCATATTCCTACCCAACCTCAAATACTTTCAATCAGGCTACCTGCTTTCCTGGGTGCGCACCCCCTTGCCAACCTATTCTGCTCCGGCGCCGCACTTTCCGATTCGTCGGCGTACCTTTGCCCCAGTGATGGGTCGCCCCACCGCGGCAAAGGGGGCAACTCCGGCGACGAGGAAAGTCCGGGCAACGCAGAGCACCCTGCTTCCTAACGGGAAGGACTGGTAAGCGTAAAGTAAACCAGGACAGCCAGTGCCACAGAAAAATACCGCCAGGCGGTGAGTTAGTGATTTAGCGAATCAGTGAGTTGTCGTTCAATTGGCGCAAGCCGAACAGAAAATTCACTAAATCACCAATTCACTAAATCACATCTGGTAAGGGTGAAAAGGTGCGGTAAGAGCGCACCAGCGGCTGGGCAACCATGCCGGCTGGGTAAACCTCAGGGGTTGAAAGACCAAATAAGCTGGTACGCAGGGCCGCAAGGCCTTGCACCGGGCGGCTCGTCCGGCGCCAGCGGGTAGGTTGATGGAGCCTTTCCGCGAGGACTGGCCTAGATAAATGGTGGGGCCGCTTCTGCTTGCAGGGGCGGACAAAACCCGGCTTACAGACTCATCACCGGCTCTACAAACGGCCGCCGCAGCTTCGGGTGCGGCGGCCGTTTTGCGTTTAGCTTCCGCGCCGGCAGCAAGTTTCCAGGGGAAGTCGCGCTGCCGCGAATACGTAGGGGCAATTTCCGATGGGAAGTTGCTCTTACGCATTCGTGTACAGGCGCATTCAAATAGGAAGTTGAGCATACGTAGTTGCGTACAAGCTACTTCCTATTGGTAGTAGAGCAAACTCACTTGTGGCAGGGCACATTCCGCCGGAAGTTGCTTGTACGTATTTGCGGCAGTGCCACTTCCTACTGCCGGGGCCTACCGGCACTTGCGGCCCTAGCGTTTCGAAGGCCCCCTGTGCGCCTTGCCCTGGTTTTTCGCGTAGGTGTACACTGCCCGGCTCACTCTTTTCGTTACATTCGCTCCCCATACCTTTTGCAACCCTATGCCCAGAATCCTGATTATTGACGACGAAAAGGCCATCCGGAATACTCTAAAGGAGATTCTGGAATACGAGAGCTACACCGTCGACCAGGCCGAGGACGGCCCCACCGGCCTCGATATGCTCATCAAGAACAAGTATGACGTGGTACTCTGCGACATCAAGATGCCCAAGATGGACGGCATCGAGGTGCTGGAGCGGGCCCAGATTGCGGCCCCGGATGCCGCCTTCATCATGGTATCGGCCCACGGCAACATCGATACGGCCGTGGACGCCACCAAGAAGGGCGCCTTTGACTTCATCCAGAAGCCACCGGACCTGAACCGCCTGCTCGTAACGGTGCGCAACGCCCTGGACCGCACCAAGCTCGTGACTGAGACCAAGACGCTCAAGAAGAAGATTGCTAAAAGCTCGGAAATGATTGGCTCCTCGGCCGAGCTCGAAGCCGTGCGCAAGCAGATTGCCAAAGTAGCCCCCACCGACGCCCGCGTACTTATTACGGGCCCTAATGGGGCGGGCAAGGAAATGGTAGCCCGCAACCTGCACGAGCTCAGCAACCGCGCCAACGGCCCCCTGATTGAGGTCAACTGCGCCGCCATTCCCTCCGAGCTGATCGAATCGGAGCTGTTTGGGCACGAGAAAGGCTCGTTCACGTCGGCCGTGAAGCAACGCATCGGCAAGTTTGAGCAGGCCGACGGCGGCACGCTGTTTCTGGACGAAATCGGGGATATGAGCCTCTCGGCCCAGGCCAAGGTGCTGCGGGCTTTGCAGGAAAGCAAGATTACCCGGGTGGGCGGCGAGAAGGAAATTTCGGTGAACGTGCGCGTCATTGCCGCCACCAACAAGGACCTGCAGCAGGAAATAGCCGAGCGTAACTTCCGGGAAGACCTCTACCACCGCCTCTCCGTTATCCTGATTAAAGTACCGGCCCTCAACGACCGGCGCGACGACATCGGCGACCTGGTGCAGCGTTTCCTCCAGGATATTGCCCGCGACTACGGCGACAAACCCAAGAACATCGACGCCAAGGCCCTGGAGTACCTTAAAGGCCTCGACTGGCGCGGCAACATCCGCGAGCTGCGCAACGTGGTAGAGCGCCTCATTATCATGAGCGACGACACCATTACGGAAGCCGATGCCAAAGCATTTGCCGGCAAGTAAGTGCCTGTCGTTGCGAGGTGCAGCCGTGGCCATCAGTCCTCTGCGGAGGTAGTCACACTCTTTTACCAGAAAGCCCTTTCCTGCTCGTGCGGGAAAGGGCTTTCCACTTTAGGACGCTGAGTACATTTCAGCGGACGGATGGCTTCGCGCCTCGCAAAGACAGACGTTTTCTATCCGGCCATCTGATTACACCCGCGCACATCCGAGTTGTCCATGCGGCCCAGCACCTCAAATGAGCCGTCAGGGTATTGCCGGGCCAGGTCTTTGGTTTCGATAAAGGCGCAGGAATCGATATTGGCTAAGTCGATGACGTTGATGGCGCCGTCGGGGCGGGTAGTAGAAACGGCAAACGGGTCGGCGGGGTCGCGCAGCAGGATGCGCAGCGGCGCGGGGCAGTGGAAACGGCCGTTGCCAAGGCTGTAAGCCTGGGAGAGCAGCTCAGTCATGCCGTATTCGGAATGAATGCCGTCGGGGCCGAATGCCTGCTGTAGCTCAGCGTGCAGCTCTTCCCGAATCATTTCGCGGCGGCGCCCCTTCATGCCCCCGGTTTCGAGCACGGTGAGGTCTTGTAGCTCCGGGGCGGGGCCATATTCAGCCGCTAAGTCGAGCAGCGCATAGGAAACCCCGATAAGCATCACGCGGCGCGTCGTATCCTGCTTAGCCTCGGCCAGAGCGCGCAGCAGCGCGGCGTGGTCGTGGAGGAAAAAGGCGGGCTGGCTTTGCCCCGACTCCTGGGCAAAATAATCGACCATAGCTACCAACGACGACTGCCCCTGCTCCAGGTACGAGGGCAATAGCGCCAGAAACGTCCAGCTCGTGAGCGGACTACCATATACCTGCTCGAAGATGCGGGCCGCGTTGCGGCGGTAGAGCTGTGGGTCGCGCACGAGGTGGCGGCTGCGCTGCTGCTGAGTGGTGCCGCTGCTCAGAAACACTTCCTGCGACTCCCAATCCGCGGGTTCGGTACGCACCTCGTGGGTTTTGAAGAACTCGATGGGCAGAAACGGAATATCGGTGAGCCGGCTGATGGTCTCGGGCTGGCGGCCCAGGTGGTGCAGCCACGCGCGGTAGGGCGGGCAGTGCCAGGCCTGGTGCCGGAACAGGCGCAAGGCCAACGCCTCAAACGTGGCAGCAGAAACGGTGGAAAGCTCGGATAGAAACGCGTCGCGGAAACTCATTGGCAGGCAGCGTGGTTAGCGAATTAGTATAACAAATGCGGCAGCTCTTCGTTGAGAAGTTGTACCTTCCGATCCTGGGTGCGCCCCCCGTTTACGACCTCTATTGCTGCATTCTATGACCATGTTTCGTACTCTGAAAATTGGCACTGCCGCGGCTCTGCTGGGCCTGAGTGGGCTGCTGACTTCCTGCCTGGAGGCCCCGGAATATCCCACCTCACCCCGCATCGAGTTCAAGGAAATCGTGGTGGACCGCTACGACTTCGGCACCGGCTACACCCCCGTCGATACCGTGCGGCTCACGATTAACTTTACCGATGGCGACGGTGACCTAGGCCTTTCGATAAACGGTGATAAGGACGCGCCTTATCAGCCAACTAATCCAGACGGCTCTTACAACCGCAACACGCACAACTACTTCATCACGCCTTATAAACGCACTGACCCCAATGGTGCGTTTCAAGCCGTAGCCACAGGTAGCACGAGCGAGTATAACAGCCGTTTCCCCCCGCTGTTTAGCGCCGATGCCAAACCAGGTCCGCTAAAAGGCACCCTCACGCTGACCACGCCTTTCTTCCTGGGCAGCCCCTTCCGCCCGGGTGATGAAGTCCGTTTTGAGGTCAGCATCATGGACCGGGCCCTGAACGAGAGCAACAAAATTACCACGGCCAGCTACATTGTAAAGCCGCGCTAAGTGCGGGAGCCAGGTTATACAAAAGCCGGCCGGATGCAGCAGCATCCGGCCGGCTTTTGCTTTTGCAGCCTTAATAAATGGCCGGGAAGCGCTTGGGGTCGGCCTCGTTCATGAGCTCATACACGGCGTCGAACACGTCTTCGGCGTTGGGCTTGCTGAAGTAGTCGCCGTCGGAGCCGTAGGGCGGGCGGTGGGGCTGGGCGGCCAGGCAGCGGGGCTGCGAATCGAGGAAGCGGTAGGCCTGTTGCTCATCCAGCACATGCTGCAGCATGTAAGCTGTAGCTCCGCCGGGCACGTCTTCGTCGGCAAACAGTACGCGGTTGGTTTTGCGCAGGCTGTCGGCAATGATGTGCTCGATGTCGAAGGGCAGCAACGACTGCACGTCGATTACCTCCACCGAAATACCTACTTCGGCCAACTGCCGGGCCGCGTCCTGCACAATGCGGCACATCGAGCCGTAAGTAACAATCGTAACATCGTCACCTTTCTGCAAGATTTCGGGCATGCCCAACGGTACGGTAAACTCGCCCACGTTCTGCGGAATCCGCTCCTTGAGGCGGTAGCCGTTCAGGCACTCAATGACCAGCGCAGGCTCGTCGGAGCGCAGCAGCGTGTTGTAGAAGCCGGCCGCCTGCGTCATGTCGCGCGGTACCAGCACGTGCATACCCCGGATGCTGCCCAGAATCATGCCGATGGGTGAGCCCGAGTGCCACACGCCTTCGAGCCGGTGGCCGCGGGTGCGCACGATAAGCGGGGCTTTCTGCCCGCCCTTGGTGCGGTATTGCAGGCAGGCCACGTCGTCGCTCAAGATCTGGATGGCGTAGAGCAGGTAGTCGAGGTACTGAATTTCGGTGATGGGCCGCAGGCCGCGCAGCGCCGCCCCAATGCCCTGCCCGATAATGGTGCATTCCCGGATACCGGTATCCGTGACGCGCAGCTCGCCAAACTTGTCCTGCAAGCCGGCAAAGGCCTGGTTCACGTCCCCGATTTTGCCCACGTCCTCGCCAATGGCGAAGATAGCCGGGTCGCGGCGGAAGTTGGCCTCAAAGCAGGCCTGCAGTACTTCCCGCCCGTCGACCTGGGGCGCATCGGCCGCAAACTTAGCGGGCACCACTTCAATATTCAAGGCCGCCTGCTCGCTCTGGCTGTAGAGGTAGGAGTTGTAGCGGTCGGCGTTTTCGGCCAGGGCCTGCTCCAGGTAGTCCTTTAACTCCTGACGGGCACTGCTGCGGCGCAGGTCGCGCACGAAGCGCAGAGCCCGGCGCACGGTGCGCACGATGTCGGCCCGGATGGGCGTCGGGTTGTGGCGCAGCTGCTCCACCATGTCGTGGAGGCTGTTTTCCTTGCCGGTTTCGGCCACCAGCTTTTCCAGCAGCGCCACGGCTTCGTCGCGCTCCTGCTTGATGGGGTTGAAGAACGAATCCCAGGCGGCCACGCGGGCCTTTTTCACCACATCCTTGGTTTCGTTCTCAATCTGGTCGAGCTCCTCGGCGGTGGCGTGTCCCTCGGCCAGCAGCCACTCGCGCATCTTGCGCAGGCAGTCGTGCTCTTCTTCCCAGCCCAGGCGCTCCTTGCTCTTGTAGCGCTCGTGAGAGCCGGAAGTGGAATGGCCCTGGGGCTGGGTAACTTCGGTCACGTGAATGAGCACCGGCACATGCTCGCGGCGGCACACCTCGGCGGCCCGCAGGTAGGTATCAACCAAAGCCGGGTAGTCCCAGCCTTTGACCACGAAAATCTCGAAGCCCTGCTCGCCCGGCGCGTTGCGCTGGAAGCCGGCCAGAATCTCGCTGATGCTTTGCTTGGTGGTTTGGTACTCGGCGGGTACCGAAATGCCGTAGTGGTCGTCCCACACGCTCACCAGCATCGGAATCTGGAGCACGCCGGCGGCGTTGATGGCCTCAAAGAACATGCCTTCCGAGGTGCTGGCGTTGCCGATAGTACCGAAAGCCACTTCGTTACCATTCACCGAAAACTGCGTCAATTCGTGCAGCTCAGGGTTTTGGCGGTAGAGCTTGGAGGCGTAGGCCAGGCCTACTAGGCGGGGCATCTGGGCCGCCGTCGGCGAGACGTCGGCCGAGGAGTTTTTCAGCTCCGCCAGGTTTTTGAAGTTGCCGTCTTCGTCCAGCAAACGGGTGGCGAAGTGGCCGTTCATGGCGCGGCCGGCGGTGGCGGGCTCCGCTTCCACGTCGGGGTTGGCGTAGAGCTGGGCAAAGTACTGCTGCAGGGTCAGCTCACCGGCAGCAAACATGAACGTCTGGTCGCGGTAGTAGCCGGCGCGGAAGTCGCCGGGCTGGAAGGCGCGGGCCATGGCCAGCTGGGGCAGCTCTTTGCCGTCGCCGAAAATGCCGAATTTGGCCTTGCCCATGAATACTTCCTTACGGCCGGCCAGGGAGGCCTGCCGGCTTTCCCAGCCCAGCCGGTAGTCGCGGAGCAATTCTTCTTTGCTAAGGGCGGCAGCAGCCGCTACGAGAGGTTCAGCAGTGGGCATATCAACGGGAAAGTAGGCGGGAAGTATAGGGCAAAAAAGCGGGGTGGGAACGGGTGACTACCGAAGCAGCGCCCAAAAGTACGGATTTGGGCGGCAGCTTTCACGAAGCGGGTTTCCCGCACGGGTACGGATGGGGCAGGTTTTTGTCTATCTTTGGGTTGCAGGCGCCTGTGGGGCTGTCTGTTTGTGTCTTGCTAATTCCTTATCTACCGCTTATGAAAAACCTTGCCTCCCTTTTCCTGGCCCTCGTGCTGGGCTTAGCGCAGCTCGGCGCGCGCGCCCAGGGCGTCATGACGTTCGAGAAAGAGCTCCACGACTTCGGCAACGTGGCCGAGGGCACCATGGCCACGCACGAGTTCAAGTTCAAGAACACTGGCAACCAGCCCATCATCATTGCCAACGTGCAGGCCAGCTGCGGCTGCACCACCCCCGACTGGACCAAAACCCCAGTAATGCCCGGCAAGAACGGCATCATTAAGGCCATGTACAGCAGCTCGGGCCGCCCCGGTATTTTCAACAAAACCGTGACGGTAACCAGCAATGCCACCACGCCCAGCGCGGTACTCACCATCAAGGGCAATGTGCTGAACAAGGATGAAGTGAAGTCGACGCTGACGCCGGCCCAGCTGGCCCAGTCGCCCCGCGTGGTGCTGGACCGCACCAGCCACGACTTCGGCAAGATGGAAGCCGGCCAGCAGCCGGTGGTGCGCTTCACGGTGAAGAATACCGGCAAGCAGGATCTGGTGCTGGGTATGCTATCCTCGACCTGCAACTGCGTGGGCTACAAAGCCACCCCCACGCCCATCAAGCCCGGCCAGAGCAGCGTGGTAGAGCTGATTTACGCCCAGCGCCAGGTGGGTAAAATGAGCGACGTGGTGACCATCAGCTCCAACGACCTGAACGGCGACACTAAGCTGACTTTGACGGCCAATGTGGTGCGCGACCTGAACGCGGCCAGCATGGTGAAGGAGAGCGGCGTGGCCGTTCCTTTTAAATAGGCCCTATTTCGTCTGTCATTCTTCATCTGGCGTACGCCCTTGCGAAGGACTTCCTCTCCTACCCCACTGACGTTTCTGTCAACATACGAAAGCCCTTTACCAGCCGCTGGTGAAGGGCTTTTTCGTGTTTAATAAGCTTTGTCACTCAGATGAGGAAGGTCCTTCACTCTATGCCTTTCCTCTCAGGCTGACAGGCGTGAAAAACTCTTAGCGAACAGAATAGCTGCAACCCGCTGGAACCTTCCTTGTCAATAGCCGCATTTTACACCCACGAAGCCGGCTTCTCTTTGTATCTTTGCGGCCGTTTTCAGCTAGTATCTCTCCCCACCTCCACCTCTTAGTTTCTGCCATGATCATCGGCGTACCGAAAGAAATCAAAAACAACGAAAACCGCGTTGGCCTCACCCCAGCTGGCATTGCCGAATTCCGCAAGCACGGTCACGACGTGTATGTGCAGGCCACGGCCGGCGAAGGCAGCGGTTTCGCTGATGCTGAGTACGAGCAGGCCGGCGCTACCATCCTCCCTACCATTGAGGATGTGTATGCCAAAGCCGAAATGATTGTGAAGGTGAAGGAGCCGATTGCCTCGGAATATCCCCTCATCAAGGAAAACCAGCTGCTCTTCACCTACTTCCACTTTGCCAGCGGCGAAGAGCTGACCCACGCTATGATTGAGCGCAAGGCTGTGTGCCTTGCCTACGAAACCGTGGAGCTGCCCTCGCGCGCCCTGCCCCTGCTCATTCCGATGAGCGAAGTGGCCGGCCGCATGGCTCCGCAGGAAGGTGCTAAATACCTGGAGAAGCCACTGAAAGGCCGTGGCATTCTGCTCGGCGGCGTGCCCGGCGTGAAGCCCGCCCACGTGCTGGTGCTCGGCGCCGGTATCGTTGGTACGCAGGCGGCTAAAATTGCTGCCGGCCTCGGTGCCCAGGTTACCATCATGGATATCAGCCTGAACCGCCTGCGTGAGCTCGACGACTTCATGCCCAAGAACGTGGTAACGCAGTACTCGAACGAATACAACATCCGCGAAGCCATCAAAACCGCCGACCTCATCGTGGGCGCCGTGCTGATTCCCGGTGCCAAAGCGCCCCACCTCATCACCCGCGACATGCTCAAGACCATGCGCCCCGGCACGGTAGTCGTGGACGTAGCGGTAGACCAGGGTGGCTGCATCGAAACCTGCAAGCCGACCACCCACGAAAACCCGACCTTCATCATCGACGACGTAGTACACTACTGCGTGGCCAACATGCCGGGTGCCGTGCCTTATACCTCTACCCTGGCCCTGACCAATGCCACGCTGCCCTACGCCGTGAAGCTGGCCAACCTGGGCTGGCAGGAAGCCTGCCGCCGCGACGAGGCCCTGCGCCTCGGCCTGAACGTGGTGCACGGCGAAGTAGTGTACAAAGGCGTAGCCGATGCCTGGAATCTGCCGCTGGTAAGCGTGGATTCGGTGCTGGAAGCGGCCCACGCTTAAGCTCATTCTCAAGTTGAAAAAGCCTTCCCGACCTGACCGTCGGGAAGGCTTTTTTGTAACGGACTCCATGAAAGGAATTTTGTATACCGGCGGCGAGCTGACCGACCTCGTCAGCTTTGCCCGCCTTCCCTCCTATTTACAGGCGTTTTTGCGCGAGCAAAATGGCGTGGTGGCCTACTTCGGCGGGCTCCACATCCGGGGCTGCGTGAGTGAGCCGGCTTGGCACTCTTTGCACGCGGCCTGGCAGGGCGACGCGGCCTTCTGGCGCACCTACGACGAGGTGCAGGAAACCGATATTCCCTTTGCCCAGGACTGCGTGGGCAACCAGTTCCTCTTGCGCGGCGACGCGGTACTGTTTCTCGACACTGAAACCGGTGAGCTAGCTGATCTGGAAGTCGACTTCAAGCACTTTCTGTTTGGGGTCGAGAAGTTTCCGCTCGATGCGCTGGGTATGGAGCCGCTACGCGGGTTTCAGCAGCGGGGCGGGGCCTTGCAGCCCGGCGAGCTGCTAAGTTTGTACCCGCCGCTCTGCATTGCCGCTACCGACCAGAAGCCGCGCGTGAAGCCCCAGTCGGTGGCCGAGCGGCTGGCGTGGCTGGCCGATTTCTACCGCCAGATCAAGGACCTGCCCAGCGGGCAGCGCATTCACCTCAAGCCGAGTCAGGACTAACGCTTTTTCGCCCGCATGATTCCCCCGTTGTTGCGTTTGCTGCTGCGCCGCCTGTTGCTGCTGATGGGTGCTTACCTGTGCCTGCGCGCCGGTTTTTTCCTGGCCAATCGGGCGGCGTTTCAGGAGGCTGATTTCACGCAGGTAGTGTTGGCGTTTGGGCACGGCTTCCGCTTCGATATCTCGGCCATTCTGCTGCAAAACGTACTATTCCTGCTGCTCTCGTTGGTGCCGGCTTTCGGTCTAGGCTGGCAACGGTTTCTGCGCGGCGTATACCTCGTGTTCAATGCCCCGGCGCTGGCTATCAACATCATCGACAGCGAGTATTTCAAGTTCATTGGGCGGCGCACCAGCGACGAGCTGTTTACCATCACCGGCGACATTGAGCGGCAGGCCGGGCAACTGGTGGGCCACTACTGGTTTTTGCTGATTCCCTTCGGCGTGCTGTTTGGGCTGCTGTGGTATTTCTACCCCATGCCCACGGCTCAGGATGCTGCTTATTACACCCAAGAGCCGCGTACCATCCGGCGCTTTGCCCGGTACGCGCTGGAAATTGTGGGGCTGGCTATTCTCACGGTACTCGGCATTCGGGGCGGGCTGCAGCTCAAGCCTTTGCGCACCGGTCACGCCTTTATGCAGACGCCCCCGATTCTGGGCCACGTGGTGCTAAACAGTACCTTCACCTTCCAGAAAAGCTTTGGTTACCGGCCGGTAGAACGGCGGCACTACTTCACCTCGCCCGCCGCGCTGCGCACGGCTCTGGCCATCCACAAGCCCGCGCCCCGGCCCGGCGCGCCCCGCGACAACGTGGTGATTCTGCTCGTTGAGAGCTTTGCCTCGGAGTACAACGGCATCGAAAACGGGGGCAAAGGCTACACGCCCTTTTTCGATTCGCTGGCCACGCAGGGGCTGCTCTTCCGCGACCATTATGCCAACGGCCGCCGCTCCATCGAGTCGTTGCCGGCGGTGTTGGCCGGGCTGCCGGGCCTGATGGAAAGCCCCTTTATCACCTCCAATTTCCAGACCGACGAGCTGCACGGTCTGGGTGAGCTACTAAGCCACCACGGCTACGCCACATCGGTATTTCACGGCGCGGAAAATGGCACGATGGGCTTCAACACCTTCAGCGGTATTGCCGGCATGCAGCGCTACTACGGCCTAAACGAATACCCCGGCGGCGCCAAAAGCCCGGACTACGACGGGCATTGGGGCATTTTCGACGAGCCCTACCTGCGCTATTTTGCCCACCAGCTAGGCCAGCAGAAGGAGCCGTTTCTGTCCACCGTCTTCACCCTCACTTCGCACGAGCCCTTTCCGGTGCCGGCCAAGTACAAGGGTAAATTTGCGCCTGGTCAACTGCCTATTCACGCCTCTATTGGGTATACCGACTTCGCGCTACGCCAGTTTTTCAAAGAGGCCGCCAAACAGCCCTGGTACGGCCGCACGCTGTTTATCCTGCTGGCCGACCACACCTCCCAAACCCTGCGGCCCGAGTACCAGAACGTGCTGGGCAGTTTCAAAACACCGCTGCTGCTTTTCCACCCCGGCCGGGCGCTGCCCGCCGCCGATGTGCACCGCATCACCCAGCAGGCCGACGTAACGGCGTCCGTCGTCGATTATCTGGGTTTCGCGGCCGATGCGCCACTGCTGCCCTTCGGCTATTCCGTGTTCGATAGCACCACCACCGGCCGGGCTATCTTCCTGCGCGACAACTCCCACTTTCTGGTGCATCAGGACTTCGTGACCGAACTGACGGCTACCAACCAGTTGCGGCTCTACCCCTACCAGACGCACAGCATGCCGGCCGAACCACTCAAAAACCCCGACCCGCGGAAGCTAAAACAGTACGGCGACGAACTCAAGGCTTGCCTGCAGCTCTTCACCAACGGCCTGCTCGACAACTCGCTCTACAAGCATTAGCCCAGAGCAGGATGGCTACTCGTCGGCCATATCATCCACCATCTGCGACTGAATGGCCCGGATTTCCTCACTGTCGATGGGCTTGTGAATCAGTCCCGAAACCAGGTCGTACTCCCTGGATTTCTCCAGATCGGCCAGCGCCAACGACGAGGTGAGAATGTAGATGTGGCAGCGGCCCAGCAGCTCATCCTCGTATGGAGCCAGCGCATCCAGAAACTGCCAGCCGTTCATGCTGGGCATATTCAGGTCCAGAAATACGACGCTGGGCAGCTCCCGGTCCTTTTCATTGACCAGGGTTTCCAGGGCTTCCTTGGCCGACTGGAAGGTGCAGATGGAATTCGAAAACCCTTCTGCCCGCAACAGCTGCTCGGTGAGGTACACCCCGAGGTCGTCGTCGTCAATCAGGTAGGTTTTCATGGGCATGTTGACCAAAATAGAGAATAAATTCGGTTCCCTCGTCCACTTGGCTTCGCACACTGATCTGCCCGTGCATGGATTCTACGTGGGCTTTTACCAGAAACAACCCAATGCCGCGCCCTTGCTGGTCGGGGTGAAAGCGGCGGTATAGCTGAAAGACATCCTTGCCCGCTCCCTCTTGGTCGAAGCCCGAGCCATTGTCGCGGAAGACGATGGTAACGCCCCGCTGCGGGTCGGCTTGGGCCGTAATAGTAACTCGCAACGTACGGGCCGTTGAGCGGTATTTTATGGCGTTAGCCAGCAGATTGTCGAAGATACTGTGCAGGTACACCCGACTACCGGCAATACGCAGCCCGGCGGGAATAACGCATGTTACCTGGCCTCCGCAGGCCGTCAACTCCGGCTGGGCGTGGGCCACCGCCTGCTGACATACTTCGGCCACGGCCACTGCCTCAGAATGGGTATCGTCGGGCTGGTTGCGGATAGCCAGAATCGTGTTGACATCCGTTAGTACATCATCAAGACGAGTTACGCTGGTGCGCAGGTTTTTGAGCGACGTGGCAAACACCTCCGACTCCTTGTCAACGCGGGTCAGCAAATCGGCAAAGCCCAGCGCATTGGCCAGTGGGGCCCTTAGATTGTGGGAAATGATGTAGGCACACTGCTGTAGGTAGGCATTCTGGCGCACCAGCTGCTCGGCCAGTAGCCGCTGCTGCTGCTCGGCAGCTTTGCGAGCCGTAATATCCTGCATGGCCCCAATCATACGTACCGGCTGGCCCTGGGCGTCGCGCAGAATGTAGCCCCGGTCGAAGACCACCGCGCTGGAGCCATCAGCCCGCACGAAGCGGTATTCTTCCTGCCAGAACGAGCCCCGCGACTCGTAGGCCACCCGCCGCAGGCCCGCCACGCAGTGGTCTTTATCGTCGGGGTGTACATTGTCGGCCCAGGTGGCAAAGGGCGCGGGGTTTTGCTCTAGCCGGTGGCCAAACAGCGCCTCAAACCCTTCACCCCAGTACAATGTGTCGGCTGCTACATTCCAGTCGTAGAGGGCGTCGGTAGTGGCTTTCAGGGCGTAGTGAAATCGCTCGTTGCTGATGCGCAGCTCCTCTTCTGCTCTTTTCTGGGCCGTCAGGTCGTGCACCACGCCCACCAGCTGGCGGCAGTTGCCAGCCTCGTCGAGCACGGGCATTACACTGACTTCCCCCGTCACCCGGCCGGTAGGATAATCTGAAACCTCTACCCATGCCACCCGCTGCCGAGTCTTAATTGCTTCCTGGTATTTCTGCAGCACCAAGCTCAGAGAAGGCTCGGGAATAATATCCTGGACGTAGCTGCCTACCACTTTTTCCACCGGCAGCCCCGTGGTAGTGCGAAATGCTTTGTTCACAAAAATGAACCGGTAACGACCATCAGATTCTACGCTGAGCACAAACGTCACGTCGGCAATAGCGTCGAAAATAACGGGCAGGTGCAGTTCGCGCTCCACCCAGGCCTTGGTGGCTTCTGCCGACGAATTATCAGGAGGTATCATACCCATACAGATGAGAGCTTTGAGTTCAGTTGGCGCTGTTTTCCGGGTATACACAGCCGGGCCACATCGTGCTTACCACGGCAACTGCTGGCTGCCAAAGTGGAAATTGACACGGCCAGTCATTGCATTTTAAAAACAATATATTAAATAAATTAAGCAAACACAGCCCAGCTTGTCTTTACTGTCTACCCTGCATTACAAAACTTCTCAATCGGGTAATAAAGCTGCGTAAGGCGGTATTTGGCTGAGCCGCTCATTGGTGCGCTCGGCAAAGTTTACCCGCCAGCAGTGGTGCTGCAGCCCGTTGGTAAGCAGCAGCAGAGGTGCGCCAATAGTCAGGTTGTAGGTAGCAGCCTGGTGGGCCGTGGCCGCCGTAATGGGCACCGAGGGCCGCTTGCACTCTACCAGCAGCAGGGGCTTCCCGCTGGCATCGAAGGCGCAGATGTCGGTGCGCTTCTGGCGCTGGTTGTAGGCGTGGCCCCGCTCCAGGCTCAGCAGCCCCTTCGGATAGCCCAGATGGTCAATCAGATAGTGGACTACGTGCTGGCGCACCCATTCTTCGGGCGTCAGCACCACCTGTTTGCGGCGCAGGATATCCCAGATTAGCAAATTTTCGCCGGATTGGGTAACTTTGTATTCGAAAGGCGGCAGGTTCAGTTCTTGCATCACCTACAAAGGTACGGCCCGGAGCCTCTGCTACTGCTTTTCATCCGGGTACCGTCGTACACTTGTTCGACGGTTTTTTTGTACCCCACCCGGTGATTTAGCGACTTAGTGATTTAGTGTGCTTGCTGTGCCACAGCCCATTATTTCCACACCCCGCCAAACCACTTACTCACTAAATCACTAACTCACCAACTCACCTTATGAAAACCAAAGCCGACATTGTCGAGAACTGGCTGCCCCGCTACACGGGCGTCCCCCTGAACGAGTTTGGCCAGTACATTCTGCTGACCAACTTCATCAACTACGTAACAATGTTCGCCGAGCAGTTCGGCGTCGAAATCCGGGGTATCGACAAGCCCATGCAAACGGCTACGGCCAACAACATTACCATCATCAACTTCGGCATGGGCTCGCCCATGGCCGCTACCGTGATGGACTTGCTGGGCGCCATTAAGCCTAAGGCGGCCCTGTTTCTGGGCAAGTGCGGCGGCCTGAAAAACAAGACCAAGCTCGGCGACCTGATCCTGCCCATTGCCGCCATCCGGGGCGAAGGTACTTCCGATGACTACCTGCCGGCCGAAATTCCGGCTCTGCCCTCCTTCCGCCTGCAGCGGGCGGTGAGCAGCATGATCAAGAAGCACGAAAAGGACTACTGGACCGGCACGGTGTATACCACCAACCGCCGCGTGTGGGAGCACGACGAGAACTTCAAGGACTACCTGCGCCAGATCCGGGCTATGGCCGTGGATATGGAAACGGCCACTATTTTCACGGTGGGCTTTGTGAATGAGATTCCGCACGGCGCGCTGCTGCTCGTGAGCGACAACCCGATGACGCCCGAGGGCGTGAAGACGTCGGAAAGCGACAAAAAGGTAACCACCGACTACGTAACCTCGCATTTGCAGATTGGCATCGACTCGCTGATTGAGCTGCAAAACTCGGGCGAATCGGTGAAGCACATGCGCTTTGAGTAGCAAAAGGTGTTGCTACATACGTGGTTATAGGCGGAACTAACTCCGCAACAAATCCCCGGTGCCGCCTAAGGTACCGGGGATTTTTCGTATCCTGCGGCCTCAAACCTGGATTCCGACCTTTCGCTACCACACTCTGCCGTTCTGCTTATGTCTTTGTTTTCTACTGCTTATTTGGAAATCACCTACGATGCCGACCGGCAGGTACTCGTGGCCAACTGGCTGCGCGGCGTGATGCCCTTTGAGCTGCACCGGGGCTACCACGCCCTGCTCGAGCAGGCCGTAGCCCACGACTGCCGGTTTTGGCTGCTGGATGTGCGCCGCCGCGCCGGCATCGACTCAGCCGACATTCTCTGGACCCTGAACGAGTTTCTGCCTCTGGTGCAGCCGCGTCTGAAGCGCACTACCTACCTGGCCTTTCTGATGTTGCCCCACCACCTGGCCGGCGACCTTTCCGATGGCCGCGTGCCCGACGCTCATTACTACGACGGCCGTCCCTACCGCAACGAGCGGTTTACGGAGCCCGAGCCTGCCCTGGCGTGGCTGCAGCACTGCCAGCAGCTCGAAACTGTGGCGCGCTAACTACGCACGGCGCAAAACGCGGCGCGTATGTACCTTCGCCGCATGACTCCACTCCTGCGTTCCTTTTTGCTGTTGCCGCTGCTGGGCTTTGCGGCCTGCACCACCCGTCAGCCCGCCGACCTGCTCGTCTACAATGCCACGGTCTACACCGTCGATTCCACCTTTTCCCAGACCCAGGCCTTTGCCGTGCGCGACGGGAAGTTTGTGGCCGTGGGGCCGGCAGCTGAGCTGCGCCAGCAGTTTGAGGCCAAGCAGGAAGTAGATGCTCAGGGCCGCTTTGTATATCCAGGCTTCTACGATGCCCACTGCCACTTCTACCGCTACGCTCTAGGCCTGCGCGACGCCGATCTGGTAGGTACTACTTCCTGGGACGAGGTAGTGCAGAAGCTGCAGCAGCACCGGCAACAGTTTCCGCAGGCGGCCTGGGTTACGGGCCGGGGCTGGGACCAGAACGACTGGGCCGACAAGCAGTTTCCGACCAAAGACGCGCTGGATAAGCTCTTTCCCAACGTGCCGGTCTTCATCATCCGCGTGGATGGCCACGCGGCGCTGGTCAACCAAAAGGCGCTGGATATGGCCGGCGTAACGGCGGCTACACCCATCAGCGGCGGCACCATTACCAAGGCAGCTAACGGACAGCTCACGGGCCTGCTCGTGGACAACGCCGTGGACCTGGTTTCGGGCAAGATACCCGAGCCAACCGCCGACGAGGCCAATACCTTGCTGCTCCAAGCCCAGCAGCTGTGCTTGGCCGTGGGCCTCACCAGCCTCGCCGATGCCGGCCTCGACAAGTCCAACATCGACCGGCTGGAAGCCTTACAGAAGCAGAGCAAACTCAAGCTGCGCCTCTACGCCATGCTCAATCCCACGGCTGCCAACAAGGATTTCTACCTGAAGAACGGCCCTGTGTTTCAGGACCGCCTCACCGTCAATTCCTTTAAGGTGTACGCCGACGGGGCTTTGGGCTCGCGCGGGGCCTGCCTGGTAGAGCCGTATGCCGACCGACCCAAGGAAACCGGTTTTCTGCTCTCCACCGAGAAGGAATACCGGGCGCTGGCCAAGGAACTTGCGGCCAGCAAGTTTCAGATGAATACCCACGCCATCGGCGACTCGGCCAACCGCATCATTCTCAACATCTACGGGGAGGCGTTGCAGGGCCGCAAAGACCGGCGCTGGCGCATCGAGCACGCCCAGGTCATTACCCCGGCCGATATGCCTAAGTTCGGGCAGTTCGGTATCGTGCCCTCGGTGCAGCCCACCCACGCTACTTCCGATATGTACTGGGCCGGTGAGCGGCTGGGCGCGTCCCGCCTGAAAACTGCCTACGCCTACGAGGAGCTACGCAAGCAGTACGGGCAGGTGGCCATCGGCTCCGACTTTCCGGTGGAGGATATTAACCCGCTTTTCGGCTTCCACTCGGCCGTGGCCCGGCAGGACGCCAAGAACTACCCCAACGGCGGCTTCCAGATGGAAAACGCGCTGAGCCGCCCCAATGCCCTGCGCGGCATGACCACCTGGGCTGCCTACGCCGCCTTCGAGGACAAACAGAAAGGCAGCATTAAGCCCGGCATGGCCGCCGACTTCGTGGTGCTGGATAAGGACCTGCTCAAAGCCCCTGCCGCCGAGCTGCGCGGTGCCCAGGTGCAGCAGACGTGGATTGCGGGTGAGAAATTGTATCAGCGCAAATAACCGTGGCAGCAGTTCACTTCACTGGCTGGGAGTACGGTTTTCAATTCGTAGCCTTCACTAAGCTCTTGATGGCAGCTGGCTATAGATTGAAAGAAGCTAAGGAGGCAGCCGATCAGCTCCTTGCCGGAACGTCTTTGCGGATCGAAATACCTTCCAGTACAGCGGCCACTACCCTGTTGTGGCAGGCACAGCAGCTAGGTGCCATTGGTCACCTAGCCTAACCTTGCACCATACAGAAAGCCCTTTTCCGTCGCAACGGAAAAGGGCTTTCTGGTAAAAGGGCGGGGCGTACTGCGCAGAGGACGGATTGACGCCGCTTGAAGCGCGGAATGTCATTCTTCCTCGCAATGACACGAGGTCTACATCAGCACATTAACCCACATTAGCACCTGAGCACATTACTTCGCGGGGCCTTCGTCGGCGGAGCTGCCGTAGATGGCGGGCACAGGAATATCGAGCAGGCGCAGGTAAACGCTAAGCTGGCCGCGGTGGTGAATCAGGTGGTTGAGCACCAGGGTGCGGGCCACGGCGGCGCGGGGCAGCTGCATAAGGGTCTGCTCGCCGCGGCGCATCGTCCAGATTTCGTGGAAAGTGGCGTCGTCCACGTCGGCCAGGGCTTGGTGGATGTTTTCGGCATTCACGTCGAAGCGGCGCAGCACTTCGTCGGTATCCGTCGGCGACGGAGGGGCCTGCCGGGTAAGCATGTCGGTCTCGGGGCCCTGCAGCGACATTTGCAGGAAGCCCACCAGGTTGGCCATATGCGAGGCCAGGGTGCCCAGCTTCATCGACTTAGGGTGGGGCTGCCAGCCGAACTGCTCAGTGGGCACCCGCTCCAGCAAGCGGCGGGTGAGTTGCAGCTCCCGCTTCAGTTCCTGGCTCAAGGCAGCTTGCAGGGTAGGTTGGGTGGAGGTACCAGACATAGAGAGAGGAAAAGGTGGAAGTGTGAGACTGAGTTTATAAGCGGAACTCCCGCTAAAAGTTATGGCCCTGGCCTACTGTCACACGCAAAAGCCCCGCGGACGGGTGGGGCTTTTGGTAGCTAAGCAGCGGTGGTTACTTGACAGTAGCCGGCATGCCGATATTGGGCGTGGCCGGCGGGGGTGCCAGGGTATCGGGGCCGCCGTGGGGCTCGTCGCGCAGCTTCTTGCCGCGCAGCGTGAGCAGAAACAGTAGCCCCAGCACGAAGAACACGATGAGCGACAGAATGCTGTTGCGCATGGAGCCCGTAATCTGGGCAATGACGCCGAATACGGCCGTGCCAATCACGATGCTGAGCTTCTCGGTCACGTCGAAGAAGCTGAAGAAGGCGGCCGTGTTGGGCGTATTCTCGGGCATAATTTTGGAGTAGGTGCTACGCGACAAACTCTGGATGGCACCCATCGTGAGGCCGATAACCGAGGCCAGCGCGTAGAAGCTCCAGCCGGCCTGCACGTAGTAGCCGGCCACGCAGATTAGCATCCAGATGAACACCGACCAGCTCAGGGCCCGGGTGTTGCCGATGCGCTCCGAGAGCTTGGAAAAGAGCCACGCCCCCAGAATACCCACGAGCTGGAGCAGCAGAATGGTCATAATCAGGGCCGAGCTTTCCAGCTTCAGCTCCTCGTCGCCGAAGATGGTGGCCACGTACATCACCGTCTGCACGCCCATATTGTAGGTGAAGTAGGCCAGCAGGAAGCGCTTCAGGTTGGGCAGGTGCTTGAGCTGGTCCCAAACTTTGCCCAGCTCCCGAAAGCCGTTGAGCAGCCAGCCCCCTTCGTCGGCCGAGCCGGCGGGGCGGCCCGGGTCGGCGGGCAGGGTGAAGAAGGGAATCTGGGCGAAGCCGGCCCACCATATACCGGTGAGCAGAAAGGCTAGGCGGGTGGCAAAACCTTCCTCCAGGCCCAGCGTTTCGTGGCCCATAATCAGGCCCAGGCAGATAACGAGCAGCAGCACCGAGCCGATGTAGCCCATCGAAAAGCCCCGGGCCGAAAGTGAATCGAACTTCTCCTCCGACGAAATCAGCGGCAAGTAGGAGTTGTAGAACACGATGGAACCCGAAAAGCCCACCGTGGCCGAAATAAAGATGAAGGTGCTGGCCGTGAAGGTGTCGGGGGTGAAGAAGAACAGCGCCGCGCACGACAGTGACCCCAGGTAGCAGAAGATCTGCATAAAGAGCTTCTTACGGCCCGAGAAGTCGGCCAGCGACGTCAGGAACGGGCTGATAAGGGCAATGAGCAGGAAGGCGGCTGATATGGCATAAGTCAGCAGCGAGGAGCCCGGCACCTGGAACCCCAGGAAGTCGACGGGGCTCTTGCCGCTGTCGGTGCCGGTGACCTGCTTGACCATTGCGCCCCAGTAAATGGGGAAGATGGAGCTGGTAATGACCAGCGGATACACCGAGTTGGCCCAGTCGTAGAAGGTCCAGCCGCGGGTGATGCGCTTGTTGTCCTTGGGAATATCCGAGAAGGAAGCATCGGGCGCGGCGGCCGGAGCAGTAGAAACGGTCGTCATAAAAGGGCGTGGTTGGCGTGTGGTGCTGGGCAAGATAACGGGAATTCCGCGTTGCCGTTGCCGAGCTTGCCCAGCGCAGGCCTACGGACGCAGGTTGTAGAAGGTGGCATCGGGCAGGTAGCCGCCCCGGTAGCCACCCGTGAGCAGGGCCCCGCTGGCCGTCACGAAGCTGGCGTACTCGCTCCGCCCGCCCCAGGCCGCGCCGTTGGCAAAGCGCGTGGGGTAAGTAAACGACTGAAAATCGGGGGTGCGTACCAGGCCGGGCCCGCCCTGGGTGAAGTAGAAAGCACCGCCCGCTTTGAAGATGGAGTAAATGACGCGAGAATTGCTCGTTCCTTCCGGCGCCTGGTACACCCGCTGCCAGCTGCTGCCCTGGGTAGCGGAGCGGAAAATGTCCCCGTAGCCCGTGGTCAGGTACAGGGCGCCGGTGGCGGGGTCGGCCAGCAGGTCGGTGCCCCGGTCGGAGGGCACGCCCAGCAGCTCCCAGCTCGTGCCGCCGGTAGTGGAGCGGTAGAGACGGGAGTTGAAGTCGAACACATACAGCCGGCCCTCGGCGTCTTCGGTCAGGTGGTGGAACGGAGCCACGTTAAAGGCGCCTACCGGCATCGGGGCTTTCGTCCAGCTCAAGCCCTTGTCATCCGAGTAAAACAGCCCGTCGTAGGAAGCGCCCACCAGTAGCCGCCCGGCCCGGGTGTAGTGTACAGCCCCGTATTCCTGGCCGGGCGCGGGCGTGCCCCGGCGGCGCATTTGCCAGGTCTGGCCGTTGTCGGCCGAATAATAGATTTCCCGGTCGAAGCTCTGGGGCGTGGAAGCCCACACCAGCAGCTCATTGGGCCCGGCGGGCATAATCTTGTAGATACTGGAGTTGCGGGCCACGAACGGCAGCGGCTGCCAGGTCTGCCCGTTGTCGTCGGAGTAGTGCGGGTAGTTGTGGGCCAGGCCGGCCAGCAGGCGGCCGGTGGGGTATTGGTAGAACGACAGGGCCGGGCTGGGCAGGCAGGCGGCCGGGTGCCAGCCCCGGGTGGGCCGCACGGCCGTGGCCGTCACGAAGGTGTCGATACGGACCGCGCCCAGCGAGTCGTAGGCCAGGATTCGCATTCGCTGCTGGCCCTCCTGGCTGGTGAGGTGCCACAGCCCCCCACCCCGCCCGGCCCGACTGGTACCGATTTCGGAAATGATGGGCGAGGCGGCGTCGCAGGCCCCGGCTTCGAAGCGCACCCGGTGGTAGCGCAGCGGCTTGCCCCCCAGCCGAAAGCGCACCACCACGCTGTCGTGGGCAACATGCCCGATGGTATCGACCTGCTTGTTGCCTTTTAGTACTTCCAGCGTGTACTTGGGAGTGGGCGGCGGTGGCGGAACCGGGGCTTCTTCTTCCTTCTTTTCGCAGCTACCCAGGGCCAGGCCACTGAGGGCAACAAGGATAAAACGGGCAACTTTTTGAGACGTAACCACCAGTAGCAAGGCTATACACAAGGATAAGAACCTGGTAAAGCTACGCCGGTAGTACCGGAGCCGCAAGCCCCGGCGGCGGGCCTGCCAGGGGCTCCAAACCAACGTGAGCCGGCCGGTAAGGGCAGGCTCACGGATCAAGGAAAGAAAGTCCCGGCGGAGTTGGTAGAAAATCCGCCGGGATTTCAGGTAAAATCCCGGCGGATTTTGCTCGGCTACTTCTCAACGCGCCGGAGCAAAGCCCCCTGCATATGCTGGTCGAAAAGACGGCCGGGCGTGAAACTCACGTTCACATCGGTGATGAGGCTGCTATTGAATTCCTTTTCCGTATCGGCCCCGCCCCCGCGCAGGGTGGTGCGGAAAGAGCCGAAGTCGCCGAAGCGCACGATGCGGCCCTCAGCCAATTCCTGGGGTACGGTTTGAAAGAAGGCCTCCATTACGGCCATTACATCCACGGTGCTGACCGTAGAAATGGAGCTGATACGCTCCGCAATGCCGCGCACAGTAGTCTCGCCGGTGCTTTTGGCGGTGGCATAAAACTTCTTGGCCGCCGTATCCGGCGCGCCCGGCTTGCCGCGTTCCGACAAGGTATATTCGATAGGCATACAACAATGGGTTAAAGATGAGGCAATAAGATAGCGGGATTCATTATTGATTTACTATATAAAGCATGGGTATTTTGAAATAATTTCAATATAACAGCGCCTATAAGAACGATGTAGAGACGCATAGTTGCGTCTCGTCGTCCGCGCCGTTGGTGTGTGCGTGTATGCACAATGGTGCATTCCAGTCGTTCAACGACGAGACGCAACTATGCGTCTCTACATCGTGCTGGCGGCGCTACTACCCTCTCTCCCCCGCAGCCAGCAGGGCGGCATATTGGGCGGGCGTATCTACATCCACGGCCCCGAGGGGAAAAGGCACGGCGGCCACCAGCGCCGGGTGCTGCCGCAGCAGCTGGGCGGCCCCGGCCGCGTCGGGCAGCAGGCGCAGCAAGGGCAGCGCGGCCCCGGCAAACAGCACCGGCACGCCCCGCACCCCGGCATACTCTGAGGCCACGATGGGCAGCCCCGTGGCGGCGTGGGTTTGGTACAGCTGCGCCAACAGTGCGGGCGTTACGTGGGGCTGGTCGCAGAGCAGCACGGTAACGGCCAGCGCCGGTCCGGCGGCTTCCAGGACGGCCAGCCCCGTTTTCAGCGACGCACCCATGCCCCGCTCCCACTCCGGGCAGCGCACCACCTGCAGCGCCAGGCCGGCCAGCTCAGGCAGCAACTCGTCGTGCAAGGCCCCGGTTACCACCACCACCGACCCGCCGGCCGCAGCGGCTACGGCCGTGGTAGCGGCGCGGCGCAGCAGGGTCTGGCCTTCGTACAGCAGGAGCTGCTTGGGCTGGCCGAGGCGCGACGAGGAGCCGGCGGCCAGCAGCAGCAGGGCATTAGAGCTCACACGCGGCGCTGGTTTGGTTGTCGGCTACCAACGGCCCATCGGCCCGCAACGGCGGATGAATCGGGTGGGGCGAGTCGCGCAGGAAACCGGCAGGGCGGCCGGCCAGCACCGCCTGAATCTCGGCCACGATAGAGAGGGCAATTTCCTCGGGCGTTTCGCCGCCCAGGTTCAAACCAATGGGGCTGTGCAGGCGGCCGGCGAGTTGCTGGGCGGCATCGGGCACGTCCTTGCGCAGGTCGTCCAGTAGCCGCTCATACTTCTTGCGCGGCCCCAGCAGCCCGATATAGCGGCCGGGCGCGGGCAGCAGGTGGCGCAATACCTCCAGGTCGTAGTAGTAGTTGTGGGTCATGAGCAGGGCAAAGCTGCCATCATACGGTTCGGCCGAAACCTGGGCCAGGGGCACTACGCGCACGGCTTCGGCTTCGGGGAAGCGCTGGGCCTGGGCCTGGGCGGGGCGACCATCCTGCACCCGCACCCGCCAGCCGAGGCCGGCGGCCAAGCGCACCAGGGGCTGCACGTCATTGCCGGCACCATACACGGTGAGGCGCACCGGGGGCCGCAGTATTTCGAGGCACACCCGCACCATGCCCGCACCGGCCGGGTAGTGGCGGGTGGCGGGCTGCCCGGCCCGCAGCGCAGCGCGGGCATCGGCCAGAATAGCGTCGTACAGCTCCGAGTCAGCCGTCAGGTTGCCCTGGGTTTGTCCATCGTCGGCCGTGAGCAGCAGGCGCTGGCCCATCTGGGCGGCGGCATTGGTGCCAGCCATGCCGAACACGGTGGCTACCACGGCGGGGGCTTCCACGCCTTCGGCCCAGCGTCGCAGTAGTTCCAGCGGGTTGTCGGGGTTCTGAAAATCGAGGGGCTCGAGCAAGATTTGCACGATGCCCTGGCAGCCCAGCGCCGCCCCAAACTGCAGGTCGTCGTCGGGGTCGGTAGAGTCGTAGGTAACCACGGTGGGGCGGCCCTGCTGGATGGTCTGGCGGGCCCGGCGACGGGCGTCGCCTTCGAGGCAGCCCCCGCTGATGGCGCCCGTAAGCTGCCCGTCTTCGGTTACCAGCATGCGGGCCCCGGGCCGGCGGTAGGCCGAGCCAGCCACGTCCACCACCGAGGCCAGGGCGCAGGCACGGCCGGCGGCACGGTGCTCGTCGTAGGCAATAAGTAGGCGCTGAAGTTCAGTCATAGTGGTAAGCAATACGCAATAATGGCGCGGCAGATGCGGATTTGGAGTATAAGAGTAGGATTGGGTCCTGGCCGAGTTCCCCTCCTTTTTTCAAGGAGGGGTGGCCGAAGGCCGGGGTGATTCGGCGTTGTTTAGTTATTTATCAGCACGTCATGTCGACCAGAGTGAGACATCTCGCGTGCTGACGTTTGCTTACTAACTCAACGATGCCACGCGAGATTCCTCGGATTCTGCTTGAAGCGCAGAATGCTCGGAATGACGGTCTTCCAAACAACTAAACAACGATTAAACCACCCCGCCCTTCGGGCACCCCTCCTTGAAAAAAGGAGGGGAACTCGACCCGCATTTACTCCTAGCCTTTGTGCTAACCTTCACTTTACACCTGCACTTCCTTCGCGGCCAGAATCTTATCGGGCGTAATGGGTAGGCTGCGGACGCGCTTGCCGGTGGCGTGAAAGACGGCGTTGGCCACGGCGGCGGATACACCGACCATCGATATTTCGCCGATGCCCTTCACGCCCATGGCGTTGATATAGGGGTCGTGCTCGTCGATGAACTCCACGGTCATGGCGGGAATGTCGGCGTTGACGGGAATGTGGTAGTCGGCCAGGCTGGCGTTGGTGTAGCGGGCGTAATTCGGGTCGCGGGAGGTAGCCTCCATCAGGGCCGCCCCGATGCCGAAGATGCTGCCGCCGATAATCTGGGAGCGGGCCGTCTTGGCGTTCAGAATGCGGCCGGCCGCGTGCACGCTCACCCAGCGCGTGACGCGCACGGTACCCAGCTCGGGGTCTACTTTCACCTCGCAGAAATGGGCCCCAAACGAGTGCATGGAGTGCCCGGCCTGGTCGTCCTGGTGGCCGGAGCTGGCTGGGCCGGGTGCCAAACCCGATTCGTAGCCGGCCCCGTACTTGCCGTTGCCGTTGCCCTCGACGTCAGCCATTTCGTTGCGCTTCATCAGGGCCGCAAAGTCCTCGCCTTTGCTTTTGTTGGCTTTTAGCATCAAGCGGCCGTTGTCTACCATCACTTCAGCCACCTGGGCCCGGTACAGCGGCGACTTTGGGTCCTTGACGGCCAGCTTAATGAGCTTCTGCCACACCTCCTGGGCTGCCATATAAATAGACGACGACACGGTGCCGGCCGCCACCGAACCGCCCGAGTTGGGGGCCGTGGGCAGCTTGGTGTCGCCGAGCTCGAAGCGCACCTTGTCGGGCGTGAGCCAGAGCGAGTCGGCGGCTACCTGAGTCATTACGGTGTAGGTACCGGTGCCCAGGTCGGTGGCGCCGGTTTGCACCAGGGCGTGGCCATCGGCGTAGAGGCGCACCCGGGCCGTGCCCTGGTTGTTGTGCACCGGGTAGCTGGCCGTGGCCATGCCCCAGCCCACCAGCAGCCGTCCGTCGCGGGTCTGGCCATTTTTGGGGTTGCGCTTGCTCCAGCCAAACAGCTCCGCCCCGCGGGCGTAGCACTGCTTCAGGCTTTTGCTGCTCCAGGGCTTGCCGTTGGTGGGGTCCTTGTCGGCGTGGTTGCGCAGCCGGATTTCCAGCGGGTCGATACCGAGCTGATAGGCCAGGTCATCCATGGAGCACTCGATGGCAAACGAGCCGGGCGCTTCACCGGGAGCCCGGGTAAAGGTGGAAGTCATTACGTTGGCCCGGGCCAGCTGGTACGACGACTCGAAGGCCGGGCAAGCATAGAGCAGGTTGATAATGCGGCTGTTGGGCTCGGCGTAGTTGTCCCAGAGCGAAGTCGTCGAGGTCTTCTCGTGAATCAGGGCCAGGAGCTTGCCGTCTTTGCTGGCGCCTACTTTCAGCGTCTGGGTCTGGTCTTCGCGGTGGCCCATGCTGGTAAACTGCTGCTGGCGGGTGAGGGCCAGCTTCACCGGCCGGCCCACCGCTTTGGCCGCCTGCACCGTGAGAATGGTGTGGGGCCAGGTGGAGCCTTTGCAGCCGAAGCCGCCGCCGATGTACTTGGTCACGACCCGCACCTGCTCGGCGGCCAGGCCCAGCATCGTGCTCAGCGCCTTCTGGGTGCGCGTCACGCCCTGCGTCGATTCGTAAACCGTGAGCCGGTCGGCGGCTTCCCAGTGGGCCGTGGTCGAGCCGGGCTCCATCGGGTTGTGGTGGTTGATGGCGTGGTCGTACTTGTGGGTGAGCTGCACCGGGGCCGCCGCGAAGGCCGCCTGCGGGTTGCCGCGCACGGTATGCCCCGGGGTTTTACCGTCCTGCACCTTTTCGGGGTCAAACAGCTTGGCTTGCGGGTCTTCGTAGGAAGCCAGCGGCTTCTCGGCCGTGACCTGCACCCGCACCAATGCAGCGGCATACTGGGCGCGCTCCAGCGTATCGGCCACCACCACGGCCACGGGCTGGCCGGCATAGTGAATCTGGTCGGAAGTGAGGGGCAGAAAGCCCATGGGCGCGCCGATGGCCTTCTTGCCTTCCGGGTCATTGGGCGTTTTGGCCAGCTTGGGCAGGTTCTGGTGGGTGAGAATAGCCAGTACCCCGGGCTGCTTCAGCGCGGCGCTGGTATCGAAGCCCGTGATGCGCCCTTTGGCTACGTCACTGGTTTTGAGCACGGCGTGTACCAGGCCCGGCAGGCTATTGTACTCAGCTGAGTAGCGGGCCTTGCCGGTTACCTTATCCCGACCGTCTACGCGGCTGAGCGGCTGCCCTACCGAGCCGGCCTTGGGATTGGTTTCAAAGAAGCTTGGTTCTGCGGTATCCATAATTGAACGTCGTGCAGAGTGCCGCGAAGCATCTCGCGTGCTGACTCAGGATTAGTAATTCAACGTCAGCACGCGGATGTTTCACCTCCGGCTTTGCATGACGGGCTTCGGTTGGCTGCTTACCCGGCTACTTTCAGCAGAGCCTGCACCAGCGTGTTCTGGGCCAGCTCTACTTTAAAGGCGTTTTCCTTGTAAGGCTGGGCGCCGCGCAAGGCAGCGGCGGCGGCGGCCCGGAAAGTGGCTTCGGTGGCCGGGGCGCCGGTCAGCACCTTTTCGGCTTCGCTGCTCCGCCAGGGCTGGGCGCCCACCCCGCCCAGGGCCACGCGGGCCGAGCGGATGGTGCCGGCCTGCACGTCGAGGCCCACGGCGGCCGAGGCCAGGGCGTAGGCGTAGCTGCTCCGCTCCCGCACCTTGAGGTAGGTGGAGCGCTGCGCGTGCGGAGCCGCCGGAATGGTCACGGCCACAATCAGCTCGCCGGGTTCGAGCACAGTTTCCTTTTGGGGCGTTTTGCCCGGCAGCAGGTAAAACTCCGTAACGGGCACCCGCCGCTGCTTGCCCTTGGCATTCTCCAGGGTCAATACGGCGTCGAAAGCGGCCAGGGCCACCGATAAGTCGCCGGGGTACGCGGTGGCAATGCAGGCATCCGACGTACCCAGGATAGCCAGGTTGTGGTTGTCGCCGGCAATAGCGGGGCAGCCCGAGCCGGGCACGCGCTTGTTGCAGGGGAAAGCCGCGTCGCGGAAGTAGCCGCAGCGGGTGCGCTGCAGCATGTTGCCCCCAATGCTGGCCATATTGCGCAGCTGGGGCGAGGCCGCCAGCAGCAGCGACTCCGACACGGCCGGGTACTGCTGCAGCACCAGCGCGTTTTCGCCCACGTCGCTCATGCGCTCCATGGCCCCGATGCGCAGCCCGTCCTTGGTTTGTTCGATACCCCGAAATGGCAGCGCGTTGATATCGACCAGCTGGGAATGCTCTTCCAAGTGGGCCTTCATCAAATCCAGCAGCGTGGTGCCGCCCGCAATGTAGGCCGCATCCGCTTTGTCCTTGCGAATACCGGTGGCTTCCTTGGCCGTGGCGGCCTGGGTGTAGCTGAAGTTATTCATCTTGTCAGTAGTGAAATAGTGAGCTAGTGAAATAGTGATTTTGATGTTCCGGCGGCGTGTTTTGCGCATAAAGCGCGAATTGAACGACAACTCACCAGTTCACTATTTCACCACTAGGCTTTGCCTGCCACTTCGCGCACGGCGGCCACAATATTGGGGTAGGCGCCACAGCGGCAGAGGTTGCCACTCATCCACTCCCGGCACTGGTCGTCGGTAGTGGCGTGGCCTTCTTTCACGCAGGCCACCCCGCTCATGATTTGGCCCGGGGTGCAGTAGCCGCACTGGAAACCGTCGTGCTTGAGGAAGGCTTCCTGCATCGGGTGCAGCTCCTCCCCTTTCATCAGGCCCTCGATGGTGGTAATTTCCTTGCCCTGGTTCATCACGGCCAGGCTCAGACAACTATTGATGCGGCGGCCATCGACGAGCACCGTGCAGGCCCCGCATTGGCCATGGTCGCAGCCTTTCTTGGTGCCGGTCAGGTCGAGGTATTCGCGCAAGGCGTCGAGCAGACTTACGCGTGGCTCGGCCTGCAGGCTGCGCACGGTGCCGTTTACCTTGAGCTGCAGGGTCGTGACGCCTTCCACCGTTTTGGAGAAAGCCGTGAGCCGCTCGGCCTGGCTTAGCAGCGGCGGGGCCAAAGCCAGGCCCAGCAAGCCGCCGGCCTGCTTCATAAAGGAGCGGCGCGTGCCATCCTGCGGCGCGGAGCCGGACGACGGAGCAGCGAAATCAGTGGGAAAATCTTCACTCATGGCAGTAGCAAATTCAGGTGACCTAACCAATGTAATAAACCGGCTCCGGGCCGACGGAACGCCCGAGCCCAGGCAGCAAAGAGCCGCTTGCCTGAAGCGGCCGGGCGGGGCAGTTTCGTATAATGCAAACCGGTGGCAGGGCTTCCGGTTCTGTGCCTGCCGGAATTTCTGCCCGCGCGCCGAGTCGGTTTTGGCAACCTGTGGTGTACGGGCAGCTATGGTTGAGGTTGCCTCAGTGCCGAATTGAGGGCCTAAGCCAGCAGTGCCAGAAACGCAAAAAAGGGACGCAGCCGGTTGCCGCGTCCCTTCTCTCCTATCCGCTCACCTTCAGCGCATATCGGCCGAGGCGTGTATTACCAAAGGCCTTTGCGTGAGTGGGTTGGTAATGACGCACATGGCCAGGTCAAATACTTCTTCCAGCATTTCGGCCGTCAGCTCGTCAGGATTGGGCAGCGTGTCATAAATCTGGCCCTCCTTGATAAACACGATTTTATCGGCGTAGGCCAGGGCCAGGTTAATGTCGTGCAGCACGGCTACGACAATAGCCTGCTGACGGGAAAAGTCGCGGGCCAGCTGCAGCAGCTGGTGCTGGTAGCGCAAATCGAGGCTGGAAACCGGCTCGTCGAGCAGCAGCACACGGTGGCCCTGGGGCGGCGTCTCCCAGATCTGGGCCAGTACGCGGGCCATCTGCACCTTCTGGGCCTCCCCGCCCGACAGCGTGGAATAGTCGCGGTCGGCGAAGTGACTCATGCCCAGCTCGGCCAGGGTTTGGGCACAGATGGCACGGTCGTGGGCCGAGGGGCTGCGCTGAAAATGCGGGTAGCGTCCCATCAGCACCACATCGGCCACGCTGAGCGGGAAGGCCAGCTGGATTTCCTGCGACAATACCGCCCGCGACTTCGCCAATTCAGTAGCCGAAAAGGAGCTCAGCGGCTGGTCGTGGTAGAGCACCCGCCCGGCCGAGGGCTGATATAACCCGGCCAGCAGGCGCAGCAGCGTGGTTTTGCCCGCCCCGTTGGGCCCCATGAGCACCGTAAACTCGCCGGGTCGGCACTCCACTGAGGCATCGTGCAGCAGCGTTTTGTCCTGCACCCGGAAGCTGACATTCTCGGCCTTAAGCATAAAATCCGCCCCGCTGGTTGAGGTTTCGGTAGTGGGAAAGCATCCAGAGAAACACCGGTGCCCCGATAAAGGCCGTGAGCACACCAATGGGCAGCTCGGCCGGGGCAATGATGGTGCGGGCCACCGTATCGGAAATAATCATCAGCACGGCACCCAGCAGGCTGGAGCCCAGCAGCAGCTGGCGGTTGTCGGCTAGGCGCAGCAGCCGCAGCAGGTGGGGCACCACCAGCCCTACGAAGCCGATGACGCCCACGGTGGAGGTAGCCACGGCTACCAGTAGCGTGTTGAGCAGCAGAATCCGGGTTTGGAGCTGCCGCACGTTCACTCCTAAGTACTGCGCCTCATTCTCGCCCAGTTGCAGGGCGTTCAGGGCCTTGGCAAACCGCAAAGCCAGGACCACGCCCAGCACCGTCACGGTCAGCACCAGGTAAAACGAGGGCCAGTCGGCGCTGCTGAAGCTGCCCAGATTCCAGAAGGTAATGGAGCGGGCCTGCGGGTCGCGGGCAATGTAGGCCAGAAACCCGGTGCCGCCGGCTGCCAGGGCATTCACGGCAATGCCGGCCAGCAGCATGGAGGCCACCGTAACGCGGCCCTGTACCCGCGAAAGGCGGTAGACGAGGCCCGTAGCGGCCAGGGCGCCCACAAACGCGGCGGCCGGCAGCACAAAATTGCCCAGAAACGTGGCGTTTACCCAACTCATCGACGCGCCCAGCACGAAGATGACGGCTGCCCCCAGCGCTGCCCCGGCCGAGGTACCAATCAGGCCGGGCTCCACGATGGGGTTGCGAAACAACGCCTGCATCAGGGTGCCTGACACGGCCAGCGCCGCGCCCACCACCGCGCACAGCAACACCCGCGGCAGCCGGATCTGGAAAAACACGCCCTCGTGCAGGGCCGCCACGGGGTCGGCCGAGGCCGGCGCCAGCCCTACGCTCTGCGCCAGGTAGCCCCCGATTTCGCCGAAGGTGAGCACCACCGCGCCCAGCCGGGCCGACACGATGATGCTAACCAGCAGCGCCGCCAACAGCAGCCCGAAATACAGCCGCACCCGGCCCGCCGACAGCCTCACAGCGCGGCCGGAGCTTGGTGAATGAGCTCCATCAGCTTGAGCACATTCTGTCCCGTGCGCGGCCCCAGGTACACCATATCGTGCTCCTCCACGCGGTAGATGCGGTTGTTTTTGGCGGCCGGCGTGAGGGCCACGCCGGGCAGGGTCTTAAACTTTTCCAGCCCGCCCATTCGGTCGTAGCCGAAGTCGGTAGCCAGAATCACGTCGGGCTGGGCGGCGGCAATCAGCTCGGGGCTGATGGGCTTCATGCCTTCGGTGGCGTCGATGGAATTCACGCCGCCGGCCCATTCCAGCATCTGGGTGCCGGTGCTTTTCTGGCCCATGGCCAGGTAAATGTTCTTTTGCAGGCCGTAGTGAATGATAACGACCTTCACCGGCTTGCCCCCAAACTCCTGGCGCTTGGCAGCGGCCGTGGCCATATCGGCCGTCAGCTGCTTAGCCAGGCTATCGGCTTGGGCGCGCCGGCCGAACCCGTCGCCGAGCTGCTGCAACAGCTGGCATGCTTCTTCGATGGTCTTGGTTTGCTTGAACTCTTTAATTGGAATACCCACTTTCTGGAGTTGCGTCATCACGGCCACCGGGGCCACGTTGCCGTCGGAATACACCACCGTGGGCTTCAGCGACACAATGCCTTCGGAGTTGAGCAGGCGGTGGTAGCCCACCGTGGGCAGCTTTTTGGCGGCGGCCGGATAGGTGCTGCTCAGGTCAACGCCCACGAGCTTGTCGCCTGCGCCGAGGGCAAAAATCATTTCCGTCAGCTGCTTCGATACCGACACGATGCGCTCCTTGCCGGGCGCGTCATTGGCGGTTTTATCGTCGTTGCCAAACCGGTTGCAGGCCACTGAGGCCAGCAGCAGAGTTGCGTACAGGGCTTTTTTCATTGATTGAATGGCATAAGACCGTCCTGCTGAGCTTGTCGAAGCATCTCTCCTGTGCTAGTGAAATACACTACCATGACGGGAGAGATGCTTCGACAAGCTCAGCAGGACACTCTCTGTTTGTTTAGAAAGTATAGCTCAGATTGGCACCGCTATACCAGTTGCGGGGCATGCCGGGGTTGAAGAACGTGGGCTTGCCAACGGGCGTAGTCTGGTTCAGGGCAATGGACACGGCGTACCGCTCATCGGTGATGTTGTCGAGGCCGGCAAACACGTCGTAGCTCAGGTGGCCGGCTACTTTACCGCGGGCGCCTACTTTGCTGTTGAGCAGCCAGTAAGCCTTCGAGAAGCGGTTGTTGCTGTCCGACATCGGGCTTTTATCCGTGTATTGCGCGGTCAGATTCAGGTAGAGACCGGGCTTGGTTTCGAGGTCGAGGCCACCCGTAAACAGGTTTTTAAACGAGCCCGTCACCTGCTTGCCGGCGAAGTCGCCAGTCGTGGCCTTGTAGTCTTTGAACTCGGCATCGGTGTAGCTGTAGCTCACGAAGGGCCGCACCTGGGTCAGCACGCCGGCTTTTTCGGCATCCACCAAGTTGCCCGACAGCGCCACTTCCACACCTTGGTATTCCGAGGCGCCGGAGTTGACGAAGTAGGTCACCTTGTCGGCATTGATCTGCTGCACGAGGCCGTTTTTCACCTTCATCCGGAACAGCGTCACGTCGTAGTTCAGCTTGTTGCCCAGCAAAGTACCGCGCGAGCCCAACTCGAAGTTGTCGTTGGTTTCGGGCTTCAAGTTGGGGTTAATCGGGCCGTTCGACAGGGAAATCTGGGCGCTGGTAGGCGGCGAGAAACCAGAACTGTATTGCGCAAACACCGAAAACTGGTCGTTAAAGGTGTGAATCAGCGCCGCGCGGGGCGTTACGGTGGGCTTAAACTGGCGGTAGCCGGTCAGGCTCAACTGCGGATTGGCACGGAACAGCAGGTCCTGAATATCGTAGCTCACCACGTTGTAACTGGCGCCCACCGTCAGGGTGGTGTGCTCGGTAATAGAAGCTTCGGCCTGGGCAAACGTGTTCAGCTGGGTAGAGCGCACTTCCTGGTCGGCAGTGAGGGCGCCGGAGACGCCGGCGGCCGAAATGGCGTAGCGCTTGTTGTTGTCCTGGTTTGAGAGGTACTCGGTGCCCAGGGCAAAGCGCGTCTGCACGCTGCCCAGCTGCGGGGCGTAGGTAAATACGCTGCGTACGCCGCGTTTGCCGCGTTGGGTGTGGGTAAAGCTCGGCTCCGAAGGGCTCAGCGAATACGAGGTGCCCATAAACAGGCTGGTGGTATTCGCGAAGTTGCTGGTGAAGCGGTAGGTGTGCGTGAGGCCCAGGCGGGTGATTTCCGCGTCCACGCCCACGTCCTTGAGCTTGTAGGCCGGGGCCAGCTTGGTGTAGTTGGTGAAGAAATCGGTGCTGTCCAGCTCGCCGGCGTAGTTGTCGTGCTGGTTGGTATAAGTACCCAGCACGCTCACAGTTTGCTTTTCGCTCACGTAGAAGTCGCCGGCCACGGTCACGAAGTCCTTGCGGCTGTTGGAGTGGTCGTCGCGGAAACCGCGGGTTTCCTGGTGGCCGTAATTCACCAGCAGGTTCACTTTATCGGTACCGATGCCAAAGCCAGTGTTAGTCCGAAACAGGCCGTATTTGCCCACGGTGGTGCCCAGATTGATGCTGGTGCCGGGAGCAGCCTTGCGCGTCTGGAACGACACCACGCCGCCCAATGTAGCGCCGTAGATGCTCGAAGCCGGACCTTTAATCACGTCGATGCGGCCCAGGGTCGTGTAGTCCAGGTCGTCGAGCGAAGTTGTACCATCGGCTTCCGACAGCGGTATGCCGTTCTGATACAGCTTGATCCCCCGGATGCTGAAGCGCCCGTAGGTGCTGCCGATACCGCGAATCACCAGGTTCGACTGGGAGGCCGCGCTGCGTACGTTCATCCGCACGCCGGGCACTTGGTTCAGGGTGTTCTGCAGGAAGATGGTGTTGTTGCGCTGCAGGTCCTTCTCGGTCACGATGCTGAGCGCAATAGGCGTTTCGAGTAGCTTTTTCTCGTTAGCGTAGCCCACCACCTGCACTTCGCTCAGGCCCGTGTTGGAAGGCTCCAGGGCAATGGTCAGCGGGGCAGCACTGCCCGCTTTAATGGGCACATTCTGGGCTACATAGCCCAAATACTGCACTTTCACCGTGCGCAACTCCTCGCTGGAAGTCAGCTGAAAGCGGCCGTCCTTGTCGGTAGTAGCGGCGGTGGCCGAGCTGGCGGCTACCACGGCGCCCACCAGCGGCTGGCGCGTCTGCTGGTCGACTACGGTGCCGGCAGTGGTGAATTGGGCCATGGCGCCCGTGCAAAAGAAGAGTGAGCCCCACAGCAGGAGCACCCCGGATACAATTGATTTCATGAAATGCGAATAGGTTGCGGCCCGCAAGGGCCTATGGGTTGGCACCCGGCGCGGCTACGGCCGGCGGGTTACTCATCTTGATTATGGGCAAAAAGCCACGGCAGCTTAAGCCGCCAAAAGCCGCTCAGACTCAGTTCTGGGGCGTATCAGTCCTTTGCCGCAGGCATACAAGGCAGTGCCTGCTGGGTTTCAGCAGTTGCACAATGCCAGCAGAAAGACTAGGTCAGGAAATGGCTAGCCAGCTTTCTGGCGGGGGCAGCACTATTGTAGCCGGCCATGTCAGCAGCGCCGCCTCCAGGTGGTGGTAAGAGCGGTTGGCCATCGGCCGCACCGTTACTGCCACGTCGGGAGCGGAAACAGGGAAAAAGGCCAGCTTGAACAGGTGGTCGAACAGCTTACGGGCCGTTTTACCCGCCGACTGGTCGGGGTGCGTGAGCTGGTCGAGGTGCTTTTGCAGGCCCGCCAGCAGCTTTTCCTCGCCTTGGTCGTGCCAGCAGAAATAGGTGATACTGTCGGCATCGGCCCGCTGCCGCACCACGTCGTAGAGTTGGCCGCGCCACCGGAACTCGTTGGCTTCCTGCCACTGCAGTTCAGCACCGGCCAGCGGTGTGCGGGCTACCTGTACGCGGGTCAGGGCTGCATCGGGTAGTTGGGCGCGGCGCTGGTGCTCGGCCTCCCGCCGAAACTGGTGCTGCCGCCACGTGTATGCCGGATAGAACCCTACCGTGTTGTAGAGGAACAGCAACAAAAGCACAAGAGAAGTAAGCTGCTTCAAGGCGCCGGCGCGGGGAGTGACAACGACAAAAATACCGCAAAGTCGGCCGTACGACCTAGTTTTTTTTAACCTCGTTTTAATAATCTCTGATTCTTCGGCGTCTGCCTATATACCGGCCTTACTCACTGCAAAGGTTGGCACCTAAGTTGCAAAAGAGCTTTCGGCAGCCACTCCGGCAGCTAGCATGCGTCCTTTCTTTCCTGAAACTTACTCTCGCTACCATGAATAAGCTCCTCCTTTTGCTCGCTACCTTTTCTCTATCTGCCGGTGCTACTTCGGCCCAGGCCCCGTTGAAAAAAGCCAAGGTGAAAACCGAAGCCAGCAAAGCTAAGCATACTCCCAAAACCCCGGAGCAGCAGGCCGACCACTTCACCCGGCAGCTGACCCAAAAGCTGGCCCTTTCCACCGACCAGGCTCAGCGCGTACGCCAACTAAACCTAGCCTACCAACAGGAACAGCAGGCGGCTAAAGCCAAATACGGCACTGATCATAAGAACCCGGCCAAGCGCCAGGAAATGAAGGTTCTGCGGGACCGGTTCGAAACCCAGCTCCGGCAGGTGCTCAGCGCCGACCAAGCTGCCAAATATGCCCAGCTGCGCGAAGAAAAAATGCAGAAGCACGGCAAAGGCAAAGAGAAGCTGAAAGCCAAAAGCTAATATCGACTACTCTACTGAAAGATAAAAAAGGCCCTGACCAACTGGTCAGGGCCTTTTTGCGGGCTGATTTTCCGGCAGTGCCCCTACTCTGGCCGTCCTTACGTAATTTTGCCCCTCACCCTCGCAAGGAAGTGTATGCCATCTGCCACCATTTCCCCCTGGATTGCCCGCGCGCTGGTACTCCCCCAACCCAATCAGCAGGTGTTGGTATATGTGCCGTCCTCGTGGCTGGAAATAACGGTTGCCACTTACAAACCGTCCAATGCGTCCAAGTCGGCCCACATGTTCGTGATGCCCGACCCGCACGGCGTCGACCGATACGTGAAAGGCGTTACGCACTGGATGCCCCTGCCCGCTCCGCCCCTGCCCACCTGATTTCAGATAGTTTTGCCTGTTAGCAACACTAGCTTTAGCGCGGTCCTCTGTTGATTTGTTGTAACGCTATTATATACTCTTATATATAGGAGTACCGCAGCTCGACTTGCCGCTGCGGTAAGCTGAAGCATTTTGCTCGATGCCAGCGCAACGCGTTGCTCTACTTTTGCGCACTGCATGAGCCGGCACAATCTTCCATCAAGAGCTTTGTTGGTTCAAAATTGCAGTTTCGCGGCTAGCTAGTGCTATAATACCAAGATACAGGGACAAGCTTCCGTAAACGTGGTCAATACAGTATCATTATTGGCAAAAATAGTAGTGGAAACTGGCCGGTCCTTGCCCTACCTTAGTATTATAGAACAAGGCGCAATAACACCGCTGCCTTGACACTTAATCTGGTTGAATGCCGGGCCTCGAATGGAGGCCGATACATATCAGGGAAGCAATAACGAAGATAAAGCACTGAGAATGAGTTGTCCATTTAGTGGGACTTATTAGCAGCTTACGATAAAGGATCGGACCGGCGTTGGGTGGGAATTTTCGCCGGTTACGATTCATTGAAAGGGCGTTCCGGGTGGGGCGCCTTTTTTTGTGCCCTTTGCTTTGCGCAAACCAGTACCAGTTGCGCGGCTTGGGGCAGTAGCATTTAACCTGTTTATCTAGTTAGCTGCGCCAGTAGCCATAATGGTCAGCTTTCTGTTTCGGTGCCAGCCATTGTGACCAAAGTTGCTCTAGCCAAGCCTTCCGAGCGCATGAAGACTATCATCCGGTAAGCCGGCCATATGCGTCCGTGGCGGCATTCTGTGCGGCACCTTAGTTTCTGCGTCGCGACGGTGTTTCCCAACGACTTGTGCCCTGGCGGAACGAACCGGTCGAAAACAAACCGGCCGAACCGGTGGGAAACCGATTCGGCCGACTATAGATTTTGGGATACCGATGGGTCAACTTGCTGAGTGGGAGAGCCGGTTGATTTCTCAGTAGTTATTGCCAGATGGGGTGGGGCTTCATCTGGTAAACAGGGCGTGGGAATTTTGTAGTCATCAGCCAGCCGGGGGGATTAGCTGGCTGTTGACTGAGACAATATTACTACATGAATTTTATACCCGCACTATAATGCCAAAATTTTTTAGTAAGTGCTTACTCACCTTTTTGATATTAAATTGACTATCAGACAATTGTTCTGAAACAAGGAAAATAACAAACGATTCCGGAAACCAGATTTCAGCCACTTTGAAACTAGCTCCTGTACTTTAGTTTGCCACGCACAACAGATAAATCGACTGCCGCTGTTATCGTGTGGCACTAAATAAACCGATTCCTAAGCGGATTCGGCCCGTCGCTGATGGGCAGGCAAAGCGCCACCATTATTTAGGCCGGAAAGTGCAAAGCCCGGCAGGCTTTTTTAGCTTTGACAGATCCTCTGCTTTTTCAATGCCAGCATGACTTTACTCCGCTCCGTATGGCCCAACTTGTTTCGACGGAAGTGGCTTTCCGGCAGCCAGCAATGGGGCGGATGCTTTAGTATGTTATTGGCGCTGGCTTTGCTGCTGCATAGCTGCCAACCAGCGGAGCCGGCGCCCACTTACCGCATTGGCTTCTCACAGTGCACAATGGGCGACGCTTGGCGTCAGGCCATGCTGGCGGGCATGAAAAAGGAGTTGAGCTTTTACCCTGAAGTGAGCTTCCGGATGAAGGACGCCCACGACGACAGTCGCCTGCAACGCCAGCAAATCCGGGAGTTTTTGCGCGAGAAAATCGATTTGCTGATTGTATCAGCCAATGAGGCTGAGCCGATTACACCTATTGTCGAGGAAGCTTTCAACCGGGGCATCCCGGTGATAATTCTGGACCGGCGCACCACATCCAAACTTTATACGGCCTACGTAGGCGGCAACAACCTGGAAGTGGGCCAGGCCGCCGGCAACTACGTGGGCAGCTTGCTGCGGGGCCGGGGCCAGGTGCTGGAGGTGCTGGGCGCCCCCGGAGCGTCCCCGGCCGTCGACCGGCACCAGGGCTTTGTACAAGCTCTGGCCGCCTACCCCGGCGTGCAGCTTGCTGCCCAGCTGCACGGCGACTGGAAGCGGCCCTCGGTAATACAGCACCTGCCCGCTCTGCTGCGCCGGCACCCGGAAGTTGATCTAATTTTTGCGCATAATGACCGGATGGCGCTGGGCGCTTACCAAGTGTGTAAGCAGTTGGGCCTCGACCACCGTATTCGGGTGATTGGGGTGGATGGGCTGTCGGGGCCGCACGGGGGTATTCAGTTCGTGGAAGACGGTATTCTGAGCGCCACGCTGCTGTATCCGCCGGGCGGGGAAGAAGCCATCCGGGTGGCCATGAAGATTCTGCGCAAGGAAGCCTACGCCAAGGAAAATACGCTCAGCACCATGGTTATCGACTCGACCAATGTGCTGACCATGAAGCTGCAAACCGAGAAGCTGGCCGGACAGCAGCAGGATATTCAGCGGCAGCAGCAGCTCTTGCAGCAGCAGCGCGACACCTATGCCAGTCAGCAAACGGTGCTGTATGTGCTGGCGGCGGCGCTGCTGGGCGCGGCCGGTTTGGGGCTGCTGGTATGGCGGGCGTTTCGGGCCAACCGCCGCATCAACCGGCAGTTGGGCGAGCAGAACCGGGAGATACTCTCGCAACGCAACCAGATCCAGGAATTCGCGGAGCGGGCCAAAGTGGAAACCGAGGCCAAGCTGCGCTTCTTCACCAACTTCTCGCACGAGCTGCGCACCCCACTCACGCTTATTCTGGGGCCGGTGGAGGAAATGCTGAGCAGCGGCCCCTCCCTCCCCCCGGCCCAGCGCCACGACCTGGGCTTAATCCGGCGCAACGCCCAGCGCCTGCTGCAACTGGTAAATCAGCTCATGGATTTTCGCAAGATTGACGTGGGCAAGATGCCGGTGCGGGCCGCCGAGGGCAACTTAGTGGCTTTCGTGCGCGAAATCATGGACGTGTTTGAGCGGCCCGCCCGGCAGCGCGGCATCAGTCTGCGCTTTTTACCCGCCGAGCCCGGCATCCTAATCTGGTTCGACGGCAATATTCTGGATAAGGTGTTTTTCAACCTACTCAGCAACGCCCTCAAGTTTACGCCCGACCGGGGCCAGATTACCGTCAGCATTCAGCGCGTGCCAGCCGAGCACACGGTGCGGGTGAGCGTGGAAGACACCGGGGCCGGCATTTCGGAAGCCGACAAGGCCCACATCTTTGAGTGGTTTTACCAAGGGCAGCAGTCGGTAGCCAAGGGCTCGGGCATGGGACTGGCGCTGGCGCTGGGCCTCACCCGTCTGCACCAGGGGCAGCTTACGTTCACGAGTCAGCCAGGGCAGGGCAGCACGTTTGTGGTCACGCTGCCGGAGGTGCTGCCGCAGGCCCTTACCACGCAGGCAGCCGGGCCGGTGCTGCCTTCGGCCGCCTTTGCTATTGACGAGGACGCCGTGGGTACTCAGCCCCTGGCCGCTGCCGATTCATTCGACACCGGGCCGGTAGCCAGCAGCGAGGCGCTGGTGCTCGTTATTGAGGACAACCCCGACGTCAACGCCTTTCTGGTGCAGAAGCTACGGCCCCATTTTCAGGTGAGTACGGCCGCCGATGGGGAAAACGGGCTGCGAATGGCCGCCGAAGCCATTCCCGATCTTATCATCTGCGACGTAATGCTGCCGGGCATCAGCGGGCTGGCCGTGGTGGCCCAGCTCAAGGAAGATTGGCGCACCTCGCACATTCCGGTAGTGCTGCTCACGGCCCGCAGTGCGCCCGAGCAGCAGGTAGAAGGCGTGCAAACCGGGGCCGACCTGTATTTGACCAAGCCCTTCAACCCGGCCTTTCTGCTGGAGAGCGTGCGTACCCTGCTGGCCAACCGCGCCCGGCAGCGGGAGCATTTCCGCCGCCAGCTGAGTGTGGACACGGCCACGGTGGCCCCGCAACGCGTGGACCAAAAGTTCCTGGCCGACCTCACGGCTATTGTGGAAGCCAACCTGAGTCGCTCGGAGCTGAGCGTGGAGGATATTGGCCGCAGCCTGGGTATTTCGCGGGTGCAGCTCTACCGCAAAGTGAAGGCCGTGCTGGGCACGGGTGTCACCGATTTCATTCAGGGCATCCGGCTTACTAAGGCCCGCCAGCTGCTGCTCGACGACGAGCTGACCATTGCCGAAGTAGCCTACCAATTGGGCTTCTCCTCCCCTTCCTATTTCTCGACCAGTTTCAAGGCCCGCTACCAGGTGTCGCCCTCCGAGTTCCGGGCGCTGCATACTACTGCCGGATAAGGGAAAGCCCTGAAGCTAAAAGCTTGTTCGCCTTCTCAGATGAGGAGGGGAACAAGCTTTTTAGTTTTTAGCTCAAGGCTCCATATGCTGGCCTTAGACCCATGTATCATTTCTTGAAATCAGGTATCAATACTGAAAGCCGGGCCAATACAGCCCGGCTATTTTTATATACAAAATTCTTATAAACAACACCTTACGATCAAAGCAGGTTATGAATCAATTCTTTAACTATTTGAACGAATAGAGTACGCGCCACCGGCCGTTTGCCCGCCACCTTTGAGCAGCAATCCGGGGAGGCCGTGGGCAGACTAACTCATGTAGCCCCGCTGCCGGCCCGCCATTGCAAACGTTTGCAGCCTGGCCACTCTCCCGCCGGGCCCGCGCCTTTCTATTCGCTCCTAACCCACCAACTCCCATGAAACAACGAGTACCAACCCTGCGCCGGGCCATGGCCGCGACGCTGCTCACGACCCTGCCGCTGGCCGCTGTTGAGCCAGCACAGGCCGCCGCCGCCGCCGCTGAAATCAGCGCCCGCCAACTGGCCGATACCAAGATCAGTGGCCGCGTAACGGATGAGAAAGGCGAAGGAATGCCCGGCGTGACGGTAGTAGTAAAGGGCACCACCAACGGCATTTCTACCGACCCCGATGGCCGGTTTACCCTCACCGTGCCCGACGGTGCCACACTGGTGGTTTCGTCGGTGGGCTTTCTGACCCAGGAAGTAGCCGTGGCCGGCCGCACCGACCTCAGCATCCGGCTGCTGCCCGACGCCAAGGCGCTGGATGAAGTAGTCGTGACCGGCTACCAAGTGCAGCGCAAGGCCGACCTAACCGGCGCGGTGGCCGTCATCAAAACCGACGAAATCAAGGATATGGCTTCCAACGACGTGACCCGCAACCTGCAGGGTCGCGTGCCGGGCGTGCAGATTACGACCGACGGCGCCCCAGGCAGCGCGGCTACCGTCCGGATTCGCGGTATCGGTACGCTCGGCAACAACGACCCGCTCTACGTTATCGACGGCATCCCGACCAAGGAAGGCATCAACCAGATCAACCAAAACGACATCGAGAGTATTCAGGTGCTCAAGGATGCCTCGGCGGCCAGCATCTACGGTTCCCGGGCCGGCAACGGGGTGATTATCATCACGACCAAAAAGGCCAAGAAAGGCGCCACCCGGGTTAATTTCTCGACCTTCTTCACGGTGCAGAAGCCGGGGCCTAACATCGAGCTACTCAACACCCTGGACTACGGCCGCGTGTATTGGCAGGCCAAAACCAACGACGGCGGCACGCCCGCGCTGCCTTACTACACTTTCCAGAGCCATTTAGGCCCCGATGGGCGGCCGGTGCTGGACGGCGTGGGCACCACCGAGTTTATCGACGCGGAGAAAACTATGCGGGCCGCCGACACTGACTGGTTCAAGGAAACCCAGCAGAACGCCCTGATTCAGAGCTACAACCTGGACGTGAGCAGCGGCGGGGAACGGGGCGGGGCGCTGTTTTCGGTGAACTACTACCAGAACACGGGCACGCTCAAATATTCGGGCTTCGACCGGATGACGGCCCGCCTCAACTCGGACTATAACTTCCTGGACGGCAAGCTGAAAGTGGGCGAAAACCTGACCCTGGTGAAGTCGGAGCGGGCCGAGTTTGACCTGAACCTGGTGCGCGACCGGACCACGCAGCTGCCCAGCATCGTGCCGGTGCATACTGTAGACGGCGTGGGCTGGGGCGGGCCGGTGGCCGGTATGAGTGACCGGGACAACCCGCTGCGCCTGCTGGCTGACAACCAGCAGAACCGCTCGAACACCGGCCGGGCCTTCGGCAACGTCTTTGCCGACGCCGAAATCATCAAGGGCCTGCACCTGCGCAGCAGCTTCGGCATCGACTACAGCATCTACCGGTTTCGCCAGATTTACAAGACCTACAAGGCCGGCTTTTTGTCGGAGCAGAACAACCGGGTGACCAACAACGAGCGGTTCTGGGGCAACTGGGTGTGGCAGAACACGCTGAGCTACAACCTGCTGCTGGCCGACAAGCACCAGCTCGACTTTCTAGTCGGCGCTGAGCGCATCAGCTACTACGACGAGAGCAGCTACGCCTCGCGCACCAACTTCGCCAGCGAAGACCCCGACTACGCCTACCTCGACGGGGGCGCGGCCAACAAGGACAACGGCGGCGGGGCTACGGCCTACCGGCTGGCGTCCACGTTCGGCAAGATCAACTACTCCTTCGCCGATAAGTACCTGCTCTCGGGCACCTTGCGGCGCGACGGTTCCTCGCGCTTCGGCCAGGACAACCGCTTCGGCGTGTTTCCGGCGGTGTCGGGCGGCTGGCGGCTAAGCGAGGAAACCTTCGTAAAAAACACCGTACCCACCTTCTCCGACCTGAAGCTGCGCGCCGGCTGGGGCCAGACCGGCAACCAGGACATTGCCAACTTCGCCTCCCGGGGCCTCTACCAGAGCCTGCTGGGCACCATCGACCCCAACTTCGAGTATGACCGGGGCACGGCCTACGACATCTACGGCAACGACACCAACCTGCCCTCGGGCTACCGGCGCTTTCAGCGGCCCAACCCCGGCCTGAAGTGGGAAACCACCACCCAGACCAACTTGGGCGTCGACTTCGGCCTGCTCGACAACAAGCTGTCGGGCTCGGTAGACTACTTCGTGAAGGATAGCAAGGACATTCTGGTGAACCTGCCCTACCTGGCCGTGGTAGGCGAAGGTGGTGACCAATTCGTGAACGGGGCCTCCATCCAAAACAGAGGCTGGGAGTTTCTGCTCGGCTACCAGAGCGAGCTGAAAAACGGGCTGACCTACAGCATCACCGGCAACCTCTCGACCTACCGCAACGAGCTGACGTTTCTGCCCGCCGAGGTAATCAACGCTTACGGCGGCAACGGACAGGACGTTACCCGCCTGGGCCACTCCATCAATGCCGTGTATGGCTACGTGGCCGACGGGCTTTATCAGAACGAGGGTGAGGTGGCCGCTCACGCCACGCAAACTGGCGCGGCGCCCGGCCGCATCCGCTACAAAGACCTCAACAACGACGGCAAAGTCGACAACTTCGACCAGACCTGGATTACGGAAGGCGTGCCCGATTTCAGCTACGGCCTCAACCTGGGCGCGGGCTTCAAGGGCTTCGATCTGCAGATTTTCCTGCAGGGCGTGCAGGGCATCTACTCCTTCAACAACGCCAAGTTCCGCACCGACTTTGCCTCCATTGCCTCCAATGAAAACTGGGGCACCCGCCTGCTCGACGCCTGGACGCCCACCAATTCCGGCTCCACCATTCCGGCCGCTACGCTGCTGAACACCAACAACGAAGGCCGCGCCTCTACCTACTTCATCGAAAACTCCTCCTACCTAAAGCTGCGCAACCTGCAGTTGGGCTACACGGTGCCGGCCAGCCTCACCGGCCGCTACAAGCTGCAGGGCGTGCGGGTATATGTGCAAGGCCAGAACTTCTTCACCATCAAGAGTAAGGAGTTCACCGGCGCCGACCCCGAAGTAACCAACTACCAGTACCCGATTCCGCGCATTTTCACCGCCGGCCTCAACGTTTCCTTCTAACCACGCGCTAGTCTCCAATTCCCATGAAATTCTTCAAATCCAGCATTCTGGCGCTTTCGCTGCTTGGCCTCTCAGTGAGCTGCAACGATAAGGACTTTCTCGACGTGCAGCCCATCGGGGCGTTGAGCGACGAGCAGCTCAACTCGCCGGCCAACATCGACAAGCAGGTTATTGCCGCTTACTCCCAGCTCGGCAACGACGTGTACCGCGCCCCCTACACCAGCATGTGGCCCTACGGCAACGTGCGCGGCGGCGACGCCTACAAGGGCGGCAACGGCACGGCCGACGTGGACGCGTTTCACTTCTACGAAACCTTTACCTTCAACCGCGTCGACGTGGGCAACACCGACGAGCTGTGGTTTCTGATTTACATCGGCATTTCGCGCTGCAACGACGCGCTACGCCGCCTCAACGCCGTGGATGCCACGGCTATGCCCACCAAGGCCGTGCGTCAGGGCGAGGTACGCTTCCTGCGCGGGCACTACTATTTCCTGCTCAAGGAGTTGTTTAAGCGCGTGCCCTACATCGACGAAACCGTGCCCACCGACCAGTACGCTACTGTTTCGAACGTGGCGCTGAGCAACGACGAGCTGTGGACCAAGCTGGCCGACGACTTCCGCTTTGCCGTGGCCAACCTGCCCGATAACCAGCCCGAAATTGGGCGGGCCAATAAGGCGGCGGCCCGGGCTTACCTGGCCAAAACCCTGCTCTACCAGGCCTACGTGCAGAACGACGCCCACGCGGTAACCAGCATCGACGCGGCCAGGCTGCAGGAAGTGGTAACGCTCTGCGACCAGGTAATTCCGAAGCACGCGCTGCACCCCGACTTTGCCACCAACTTCCTGACTGCAGGCGACAATGGCTCGGAGTCGGTGTTTGCCATCCAGTTTTCGCGCAACGACGGCACGCCCAAGGGCCGCACCCAACGCGGCAACGAGCTGAGCTACCCCATGAACCCCGACTACGGCTGCTGCGGCTTTCACCAGCCCAGCCAGAACCTGGTCAACGCCTTCAAGACCGACGCGCAGGGTCTGCCGCTGTTTGCCACCTTCAACAACGCGGACCTGACCACCCCGGCCGACTTCCAGAACAACACCGTGGACCCGCGCCTCGACCACACGGTAGCCATTCCGAGCCATCCCTACAAGTACGCGCCCACGTTCGTGTTTGAAACTTCCTGGCTGCGCGACCAGAACACCTACGGCGTGTATATGTCGATGAAGGAAAACGTGCTGCCCTCCGACCCGAGCTTTCAGAAAACGCCGCCGTTTATGAGCTCCTCCAAAAACTGGGCGCTGATCCGGCTGGCCGACGTGCTGCTCTGGAAGGCCGAGGCCCTGATTGAGCTCAACCGCGCCGCCGAAGCCCGGCCCCTCATCAACCAGATCAGGGCGCGGGCTCAGAAAAGCACCGCCCGCCTCAAAAACGCCGCCGGCGCCGGCATTTCCAACTACCTCATCGGCGAATACCCGGCTGCCAACTGGACCCAGGACTACGCCCGCCAGGCCCTGCGCTACGAGCGGCGGATGGAGTTTGCCATGGAAGGCTTCCGCTTCTTCGACCTGGTGCGCTGGGGCATTGCCGGCGACTACCTGAACGCTTACTTCGACAAGGAAAAAGCCAAGCGCCAGTACCTGCGCGACGCCCGCTTCACCAAGGGCCGCGACGAATACCTGCCCATTCCGCTCAACCAGATCAACTTCAGCAAAGGCGTCTACAAGCAGAATCCGGGCTGGTAGTTCGCCTCACCCCTAGCCCCTCTCCGAAAAAGGAGAGGGGAACTAGCTTTTAGTCTTATTCTTTTCAGTTCCGCACCTACCAGACTAGCTCTAACAACTAGCTAGTTCCCCCTCTCCTTTTCGGAGAGGGGGCTAGGGGGTGAGGCGCACGGCAACGAATTACATTTCTAATGAAAAACAGCAACGTCTTTTTCTGGTCCTTGGTCGTGGCGCTGGGGGGCTTCCTCTTCGGCTTCGATACGGCCGTAATTTCCGGAGCCGAGAAGGCCATTCAGCAGCTCTGGCAGCTGAGCGCCGTGGAGCACGGCTTCACCATTGCCATTGCCCTAATTGGCACCGTGTTCGGAGCTATTTTCGGCGGTATTCCTTCGGATAAATTTGGCCGCCGCCAGACGCTCATCGGCATTGCCGTGCTCTACCTAGTATCGGCGGTGGGCGCGGCCGTGACGTCGAACTGGATTCTGTTCATGCTTTTCCGGTTTCTGGGCGGGCTGGGCGTAGGCGCCTCGTCGGTGACGGCCCCGCTCTACATTTCTGAAGTCTCGCCAGCCGCCAAGCGGGGCCGGATGGTGGCTATGTTTCAGTTCAACATCGTGTTCGGCATTCTGACGGCCTACCTTTCTAACTACCTGCTGACCGGCGTAGGCGAAAATGACTGGCGCTGGATGCTGGGCGTGCAGGCCTTCCCGGCCCTGGCGTTTTTCCTGCTGCTGTTCCGGGTGCCCGAAAGTCCGCGCTGGCTGCTGGGCCAGGGCCGCGTGGAGGAAGGCCGCGCCATCATGCACCGCATCAGCCCCGATACTGCCGACGCCGAGGTAACCACCATCCTGACCAGCAACGCGGCCGACGAAGCGGCCGGTGGCGAGTCGCTGTTTGCGCGCCAGTACCGCACGCCGGTGCTGCTGGCGGTGCTGTTTGCGGTGTTCAACCAGGTTTCGGGCATCAACGCCATTATCTACTATGCCCCGCGCATCTTCGAAATGACCGGCCTGGGCAAAGGCTCGGCCCTGCTCTCGTCGGCCGGTATCGGGCTGGTCAACTTTCTCTTCACGCTGCTGGCCATGAACTTCATCGACCGGTTTGGCCGCCGCAAGCTCATGCTTATCGGCTCCTTCGGCCTCATTGCCACGCTAGGCCTGGTGGCCCGCTCCTTTTACTCCCAGGATTTCAGCGAGCTGAATGGCATGCTGGTACCGGTGCTGCTCTTCGTCTACATTGCCTTTTTCGCCTTTTCGCAGGGGGCCGTTATCTGGGTGTTCATCTCCGAAATTTTCCCCAACACGGTGCGGGCCAAGGGCCAGGCGCTAGGCTCCTCTACCCACTGGGTGCTGGCCGCCATTATTGCCTTTGCTTTCCCCTACTTCGCCGAGAAGCTCGGCGGCGGCCACACCTTTCTGTTTTTCTGCTCGATGATGGTGCTGCAGCTGATTTTCGTGTGGCGCTTCATGCCCGAAACCAAAGGCACCAGCTTGGAGCAGTTGGAAAAAACGCTCGTTGTGCATTAAATCTAGCCAGTCCGTCATGCTGAGCTTGTCGAAGCATCTTTAACGCTTCGTTGCCACAGTAATTAAGTAGCACTGTGGTAGAGATGCTTCGACAAGCTCAGCATGACGTTCTCCTAACTCTACGTTCTCATGTCTAAAAACATAGTCTGCTTCGGCGAAATACTCTGGGACGTGCTGCCCACCGGCCGGCAGCCCGGCGGGGCGCCCTTCAACGTGGCCGTGCACCTGCACCAACTGGGTGTGCCGGCCCGGCTTATCAGCCGCGTCGGTGATGACGAGCTGGGCACCGAGCTACTCGACTTCGTAGCCAGCAAAGGCCTGGGCACCGACTACGTGCAGCGCGGCAAAACCCACCTCACCGGGGTGGTAAAAGCCAACGTGGACGACGCCAACGAGGTAACCTACAAGATAGTGCACCCCGTAGCCTGGGACTACGTGCAGCACGAGGCCACCCTCGACGCGCTGGTGGAGCAAGCCGCCATGTTCGTGTACGGGAGCCTCTCGGCCCGCAGCCCGGCCACCCGCGAAACGCTCTACCGCCTGCTGGAGCATGCCCGCTTCCGGGTATTCGACGTGAATATGCGCCCGCCGCACTACTCCAAGGAAGTGGTGAAATACCTGCTCGGCAAGGCCGATCTGGTGAAGATGAACCACCACGAGCTGGCCGAAATCATGAGCTGGTTTGGCCACGAAACCGACAAGGCCGCCGCCATGCAGTGGCTGGCCACCCGCTTCGGACTGCAGGCCGTGTGCGTTACCTGCGGGGCCGATGGGGCCCTGCTCTGGACCAACAACCAGCTCTACCGCGCCCCCGGCGTGCCGGTGCAGGTGAAAGATACCATCGGCAGCGGCGACTCATTCCTGGCCGCCCTGCTAAAGGGCTGGCTGGCCGGGCAGGAGCCGGGCGAATGCCTGCGCTTTGCCTGTGCCACCGGCGCGCTGGTAGCCACCCACCTCGGGGCCACGCCCGCCTTCACCGAGGCCGAGGTACACGCGCTACTGGCCGCACAGCACGTTTCGTAGCTACATCCGGAACGGGCTGCTCTATCTGGCGTGCTTTTAAACAACCGACCTTTCTTATTCCGCCCATGAAAAAATCCTTCCTGCTGGCCCTTTCCCTGTCGTTGGTGGCGCAGCTAAGCCAGGCCCAGACGGCCGCGCCCCTGCCGCCGGCCACGCCGCAGTACCGGCCGAGCTACCACTTCTCGCCGGCCAAAATGTGGATGAACGACCCCAACGGCATGGTGTACTATAAGGGCACCTACCACCTCTTTTTCCAGCACTACCCCGAAGCTATGGTGTGGGGCCCGATGCACTGGGGCCACGCCACCAGCAAAGACCTGGTGCATTGGCAGGAGCAGCCCATTGCGCTGTTTCCCGATAAGCTGGGCTGGATTTTCTCGGGCAGCGCTGTCATCGATGAGAACAACACGGCGGGCTTCGGCAAGAATGCCATGGTGGCCATCTTCACCCACCACAACGACCCGGAGGAAAAGAAAAAAACCAACAAGCACCAGTACCAAAGCCTGGCCTACAGCCTCGACGAGGGCCAGACCTGGACGAAATACGCCGGCAACCCCGTACTGCCCAACCCCGGCATCCAGGATTTCCGGGACCCGAAAGTGAGCTGGAACACCGTGGCTAAGAAGTGGATTATGACCCTGGCCACCAAAGACCGGATTACGTTTTACTCCTCGCCCAACCTAAAAAACTGGACCAAGGAAAGTGAGTTTGGTGAGAAGCTCGGCGCCCACGGCGGCGTGTGGGAATGTCCCGACCTGTTTCCGCTCACCCTCGACGGCAAGCAGCAGTGGGTATTGCTGGTCAGCATCAACCCCGGCGGGCCCAACGGCGGCTCGGCCACGCAGTACTTTATCGGGCAGTTTGACGGTAAAAAGTTTACGCCTGCCAGCACCCAAACCCGGTGGGTAGACTACGGCAAGGACAACTACGCCGGCGTGACTTACGCCGGCACCGGCCCGCGCCGCATCTTCCAGGGCTGGATGAGCAACTGGGAATACGCCAACCAGGTGCCCACCTCGCCCTGGCGCAACGCCATGACCGTGCCCCGGGAGCTGGCCCTGCGCAAAGTCGGCCAGGAGGTGTTTCTGACTTCGCAGCCAGTGAAGGAAGTAGCGCAACTGATGCAGCCCGGCGGCGTAACGCTGCAAAACCTGACCGTAAGCAAAGAGCTGGACCTAAGCGGCAAGCTGTCCGGCCTCGGCGACAAATTCCAGCTGAAGCTCAGCACCCGGCAGCTCACCGATTTTGCCCTAGTGCTGGCCAATACCAAGGGCGAAGAGCTGGTCATCGGCTACGATAAGAAAGCCAACGAATACTACGTCGACCGCAGCAAAGCCGGGCTGGCTGGCTTCAGCTCCACATTCGCGGGCCGCCACCCCGGCCCCCGCCGCGCCACCACTCCCGCCGCCGACCTCACGCTGCTCGTCGATGCCAGCTCGGTAGAAGTATTCGCCGACAACGGCCTGACGGCCCTCACGGAACTCTTTTTCCCGACGCAGACGCTCAGCAGCATCAAGATAAAATCTGAAGCCGGGCTGGTTATCAGTGAGCTAAGCTACATCCGGCTGGCCCCTGACGCGAAGTAGCGTGGGGCTTTCTCTTTAGTTTTCCCCGCCATCCTGCTTCGTCATGCGCAGGCTATTCGACGAAGCCTCAACAGGCGGGCCGACAGTATTCAGGCCCACACAACCGTGGCGGGCACCCGGGCAAAGAGCGGAGCATCTGCCACGACTGTGACAGGCACTCCCGAAAAGCGCGGGGCACCTGTCACAGTCGTGGCAAGTACTCGTGAAAAGGACGGCGTACCTGTCACGACTGTGACAGGTCCTCGTGAAAAGCGCGGGGCGCCTGTCACGACTGTGAGGGATATTTCACGCTTTTCACGAGGACCTATCACAGTTTTCATGGCTGCTCCTGAAGAACACGGGGCAGTCGGGAAACGATACGCAGGCAAGCGAAAAAGCCCTTTACTACCGCGGTAGTAAAGGGCTTTTTGGCAACAGGACGTGCCTACCTGCGCAGAGGACGGATTGCTTCGCGTTGCTCGCAATGACGCGGGCCGTTGAACGTCAAACTCACTATCTCACAATTTCACCATCTCACTGGCCGGGGCCCGCTGTTCCTGGGCCATGAGCAGCATATAAATACCGCCTGACACGAAGAAGCCCACAAACCAGGCGTAATCGTAGATGGCCACCAGCGCGGGCCAGAGCGTCTGCTTGTCGACGGCGCCGATGGCGGCCAGAAAGCCCGGGATGTTGGGCAGAATGCCGATGATAAGGGCCACGACAGCGCGCATATTGTAGCCGTTGCGGTAAGCATACTGGCCGTGGTACTGGTACAGCTCGGGCACGTCGAGGTGCTCTTTGCGCAGCAGGTAATAATCGGCCAGCATGATGCCACCGATGGGCCCGAGCAGGCCCGAGTAGCCCACGAGCCAGGTAAAGATGAAGCCTGAGGGGTCGGCAATGAGCTTCCAGGGGAAAATCAGCAGGCCAATGACGCCGGTGATGTAGCCACCGGTTTTAAATGAAATCCGCTCCGGGGCCACGTTGGCAAAGTCGTTGGCGGGGCTCACGATGTTGGCGGCAATGTTGGTAGCCAGCGTACTCAGGGCCACGGCCAGCATAGCCACGCTCACCAGTACTTTGCTATCGAACTTACCGGCCAGCACCACCGGGTCCCAGATGGTTTTGCCGTAGATGACAAACGTAGCCGACGTGACGACCACGCCCACGAAGGAAAAAACCGTCATGGACGTGGGCAGCCCCAGGGCCTGCCCCAGCAGTTGGGCCCGCTGGCTGGTAGCATAGCGCGTGAAGTCGGGAATGTTGAGCGAGAGAGTGGCCCAGAAACCCACCATGCCGGTGAGGGAGGGAAAGAAAAACGCCCAGAACGCGGCGCTGCTCGTGAACTTGGCGGGCTGCGCCAGAATCGGGCCCAACCCGTTGCCGGCCGAAATAGCCCACCACAGCAGTGCCAGAGCTGCTACCGGCAGAAAAAACGCCTTGAACACCAACAGCTTCCGGATGCTTTCGACGCCCAGATACACCACGTACATATTGAGCAGCCAGAATATGAAGAACAGGATGGCTGGCCCCGTTGCCAGGCCCCAGGACGCGGGAAACACGGCCGGCAGCGTGGCCAGGGAAGGCACCCACAGCACGCTCATCTGGTACAGCGCAAAGCCACCAATCCAGGTTTGGATGCCAAACCAACCGCAGGCAATAAGGGCACGCAGCAAGGCCGGAATATTGGCCCCACGCACTCCGAAACTGGCCCGGGCCAGCACCGGAAACGGAATACCGTACTTGGTTCCGGCCCGCCCATTGAGCAGCATGGGTAGCAGCACAATGGTGTTGCCCAGGAAAATAGTCAGCAAGGCCTGCCACCAGTTCATACCGCCTTCGATAAGGGAGCTGGCCAGCATGTAAGTCGGAATGCACAGGCTCATACTGATCCAGAGGGCCGCGTAGTTGCCGGTGCCCCAGCTGCGCTGCGCAAGCTCAATCGGGGCCAGATCTTCACTGCTCAAGCCTGGGTCGGCGGCGGTGAGGGTGGCGCTGGAAGTAGACGTATTCATACCGGTACGTTGAGAGGCAAAAGATGGAAAGAAGCGAAGTGGAGCAGCTGCCAAACAGCCCCGCACCTCAGAAGCTGGAGCAACGCCGAAGCCAGCCAAGACCCAATGGCGCGTTTTGGTCCTTAAAGCTAGAATAAATAGGCAGTTAGCCATATTTTTCACGCTCTGTTGCTCGACCAGCCAGTGCAGTTTACCCTACTGGCTGCATTCGTCCGCCACTTTCTCCTGCCGGCTACGGCTGGGGCAGGAGGCTGAAACTCTCGAAGCTGGCACTGGCCGTGGCCGGGCCCTGCACCAGCAGCCCCGCCCGAATACCCCGGTCCCAGGGCGGCAGGAAGCGCCCATCGACGGCCGTGCCACCGGCCGGCAGGTTTTGCCAGCTGGTACCGTTGGCGCTCCAGGCAAACGTAAACTGGCTGCCTTCCCGAGCCTGTAGGCGCAGCTGTACCGACTGCTTAGAGGCCGGCAGTGGCGCTTCGGCCAGCACGGTGGCCTGGCCTTTTTCGGTTTTGGTTAGAAAGAGCTTTTTGCCATCGGTGAGCAGGGCCAGCACGTTGTCCGGGTCGCCGTGGGCAGCCAGTCCGGCCCGGCTGCCGGTGGGCAGGGCGGCCGGGTTGAGCAGCGTGGTAGTAGCAGTGTAGGCGGGCGTGGTGGTGCTCTGGCCCAGGGCTGCGCCGGCGTGGTCGGGGCGGGCCGAGAGCTGTAGGCGGCCGGCCGTGAGCGTAAACACCGGCCGCTGCTCGATAGGCCACTGCCAGGTAGGCAGCAGAGTTTTACCCTCGAACTCATCGGTGAAGCGGCGCGGCGGCGCGGCTTCGGCGGCAACGGGCGTGCTGCCGCCCCGGAAGGCGGGCCAGCCGGAATCGGTCCAGGTGAATTCGCTGAGCACGCCCTGCCGGCCTACGAATTCCTGGCTGCCAGCCTGATAGGCGTGGTGCAGCAAATACCAGCGGCCCTCATGCTCTAGGGCCGTGCCGTGGCCGGGGCACTTCCAGGTGTCGTTGTTGACCAGCACCGGGTTCTGCGCGAATTTCTCCCAGGGTCCCAGCAGGTTTTTGGCCCGGGCCACGCCGGTGGCGTAGGTGCAGCCGCGGCCGCAGCAGCCGTTGCCGGCATAAAAGGCGTAGAAATAGCCGCCGTGGCGCACCATCGACACGCCTTCCACCAGGTTGCCTTCCCAAGTGGCGGGGTCGTTGCGAAACAGCTCCTGCTTCTCCCCTACCAGCGCCGTGCGCGCGTCGTTCAGGCGCTGGGCCCAGATGGGCGTAGGCTGCTGCACGCTGTTGCCGTCTTCCTTCCAGATCAGGTATAGCTGGCCATTTTCGTCGCGCATCGGGAAGCCGTCAATCGAGCCGACGGGCTGGCCCACGAGCGGGCCGTGGTCGGTGTAGGGGCCTTCGGGCCGGGCGGCGCTGGCCACGCCCACGGCCAAGTTGCCGCCGCGCTTGTGGGCCGTGTAGAAGATGTAGGTTTTGCCTTCTTCCTGGCTGATTTCCGGGGCCCAGAAGTAATAGTCGGCCCAGGCCGGCGGGCCCTCCGGAAACACGTGCCCCACCAGCTCCCAGTTCTTCAGGTTCGTCGACTTGAGCAGCGGAAAGGCCGGGCCCCAGTTTGACGACGTGGCCGTGGCCCAGTACGTGTTGCCTACTTTGGCCACCGAGGGGTCGGGAAAGTCGCCGGGCAGCACGGGATTGGGCAAATTTACTGCTGCGGCTGCCTCACTGGCGCGGGTTGCAGTAGCAGTAGTGGTAGTGGCCGTCGGGCGCTGGCAGCCGGCTAGCAGACTCGCTCCGGCGCTCAGCGCCACCAGAATTTTCACACGAATACCTGAGAAGTTTGTCACGGCGGGGAAGGCTGAAAGGTGAATAATGAGGGCAGGTTGCCAGTTTTTTTGATTTTAGACCGTCATCCAGAGGCGGAGCTGAAGCATTTCGCGGGCAATGCCAATCATATACTATTGTGGTAGAAATGCTTCGGCCAGTTTAGCATGACGTTCCTTTCCAACAATAATCAACAACGTCAGCACGCAAGATTCCTCGGACTCTGCTTGAAGCGCAGAATGCTCGGAATGACGCCCAGACGTTATTCCGAGTTACACCGCTTCTACTCGCCCGAGGGCCGGGGCAGCGGCTTGCCGGCGGGCTGGGGCGGGCCAAAGTTGGGAGTGCCGTCGGGGTGCCAGGTGAAGGGCTGCATGCGGGGGCTGCGTCGGTTGCCGCAGCCTTGGTCGGGCTGACTGTTGGCGTGGTAGAGAATCCAGCTTTGGCGGCCGTCGGGCGAAGTAAAGAAGGAGTTGTGGCCCGGCGCGTACACGCCCGCCGCGGTATCCTGCCGAAACACCGGCACCGGCGACTTGGCCCAGGCGCCCGGCTGCAGTAGGTCGGTGCCGGCGGTGGCCGAGAGCATGCCCAGAGCGTAGGAATCGGTCCAGCAGCCGCTGGCCGAGTACACCAGAAACAGCCGGTTGCCGCGGCGCAGGATTTGCGGGCCTTCGTTCACATCCACGTGGGGCGGGTTCTGGGGGTCGTGCAGGTCGCCATCCCGCTCCCAGTAGTACACCGGCGTCGAAATCTTGCTGCGCGGCCCGGCTACCGTCCAGGGGTTTTGCAGGCGGGCAATGTAGATGCACTGCCGCCCATTGGTGTCGCCCTCCCACCCTGACCACAGCAGGTAGAGCCGTCCCTGGTCTTCGAATACCGAGCCGTCGATGGCCCATTTGTTTGTTTCATCGGTAAGCTGGCCCTTGCTCACCCAAGTGCCCTGCGTGGGGTCGGCCGCGCTGTTTTCGAGCACCCAGAGGCGGTGGGTTTGGTTGGTACCGGCGTCAGCGGCATAGTAGAGGTACCACTTTCCCCCGATGAAATGCAGCTCCGGGGCCCAGATGTCGCGCGAATTGGGCCCAGCGGCCGGCGGCGTCCACACGACTTGGCCGGGCACCGTTGCCAGCTGCGTTAGGGACTTGGTTTTCCAGAGCGTGATGTTGATGCCGGTGGTGTGGGTGTAGTAGTAATAGCCCTTGTGGTAAACAGTCCACGGGTCGGCCCCGGCGGGCAGCAGCGGGTTGGTGAAAGTTGCCGTTGCCGGCGCAGCCATTTGGGCCGGTGCGGAGCCAGCCACCAGACTCAGGAGCAGCAATAGTAGCGACCAACGAAGCCAGGTACCCATAGCTGCTACTTGCCGTTCAGCTTCCGAATCAGGTCTACCTCGTCTTGGCGGTAGGGCGTGCCATCGGGCCGGAACACCTCGTGGAACCACTCCACTGGCTCACTTCCATCGGCCAGCGGGGTGTCCCAGGCATACTTGGTGTTGGTTTTGCCCGCCACGAAGCCCCAATTGATGGCCCCCACATTTTCGCGCCGGAGCATGGGCATGATGGTGGCAAAGCGCGAGTTGCGGGGCCGGGCCATGTATTCGGTGCAAATCAGCGGGCGGCCGTAGGTTTTGAGCAACTGCACTACGCGCAGGTGCCAGGCCTCGTCCTCGTAGTTGTGGTAGGTGATAATGTCGGAGTTGCGGATCTGCACGGCGTTGAGCTCAGCAAAATCCCAGGCCCAGAGGCCCACGCTCAGGGGCTGGTCGGGGCGCACCTCGCGGGCCCAGGCAAACACGTTGCGCAGCAGCGGCAGCGAGGCCGTGCGCTTGCCCGAGTTGCCGGGCTCGTTAAACAAGTCCCAGAACAGGATGCGCGGGTCGTGGCTGAATTCGCGCAATACGTCTTGCACGTAGGGCTTGAGCTGTACAAACGTGGCTGAGTCGCGGGAGGCTGGGTCGCCGGGGTCCTGCACCCAGCCCGAGTTGTGGATGCCGGGTTTCGGCGCGGGCTGCAGGCCAGCCTTGGGCTCCTTGTTCCAGCAGTCATCGAAAAAGACGAAAATGGTCTGGATATGGTGTTTGTCGGATAAGGCCAGGTAGTCGCGCACCCGCTTTTTGAAGCCCTGGGAGTCCTGCTGCCAGGCCAGGCTGTGCAGAAACACACGCATGGTGTTAAAGCCGATGCCCTCGGCTAGGCCCAGCTCCCGGTCGATGGTGGCGGGGTCGAAGGTGGCGGCCTGCCACATTTCGAGCTGGTTGATGGCCGTGCTGGGCGCGAAGTTGGCCCCGCTGATCCAGGGGTGGGCTTTGTACCAAGCCTGGGCCTTGGCGGCCGGCCACACCGCGGCGGCTTCCACCGCCCCCGCGCCCTTCAGCTTGACTTTGCTTTTCTGGGCAAATGTGCCGTTGGCAGCCAATAACAGCCACAGCAAAAGGAATACTTTTCTCATGGGCAGGAATTTTTGGTTGGGTCGGAGCGGGGGGCAGAAAGCAGGGCACAAGGGAAGCCGCTACGGCGTAAAAGAGCTAACCAGTTTGCCGGCCGGCAGCCGGGCTTCGGGCTGCCGCAGGGAGGAGTTGCGCACTAGCAGCTCGGGACGCAGGGCCACCTGCCGGGGCGTAAAAGGCGCGCCGTCGGCATCAATTACCTCCAGCAGCAGCCGCACGGCCGCCTGACCCATTTCCTCGCAACGTTGGTCGATGGAAGTCATGGCCGGCTCGGCGATGAGCGTAAAGGCCTCGTTGCTGAAGCCGGTAATGGCAATATCATCGGGCACAGTGAGACCCTGGCGGCGCGCTTCCTGCATGGCGCCCAGCGCGCTGTAGTCGCCGGCGGCAAACACGGCGTCGGGCGGCTCGGGCAAAGACAGCAACTCGCGCATGGCCGCAATTCCCTGCTCCTGGTTCATGTCGGAGTAATGAATCAGGGCTTCGTCGAGGGGAATTCCGGCTTCAGCCAGCGCATCGAGGTAGCCCTGGCGGCGGTTTTTGTAGATGTTCAGGTGCTGGGGGCCAGCCAGGTGGGCAATGCGGCGGCAGCCCTGACTCAGCAGGTGGCGTGTGGAAACGTAGCCGCCTTCCTGGTCGTCGAGCACTACGGCATTCACTTTGTCGCCCTCCACGATACGGTCGAAAAACACCAGGGGCAGGCCCCGGCTGCGCACTTTCTCGAAGTGGCGAAAATCGAGCGTGGTGCGCGACAACGACACCAGAATACCCGCTACCTGGGCGCTAAGCAGGATTTCGAGGTTGCGCCGCTCCTGGGCCACGTCTTCGTTCGACTGGCAGATGATGACGTTGTAGCCGGCCTTGCTGGCGGCCGTTTCGATGCCGTGGACTACCGAGGGAAAAAAGCGGCCCTCAATGTAGGGCACGATAATGCCGATAAGCTGGCTTTTGCCCTTGCGCAACGCTGAGGCCAGGCGGTTGGGCTGGTAGTTGTACTTTTTGGCCAGCTTGAGCACCCGCTGCTTCATGGCCGGTCCGATACTGTGATGGTCGCTCAAGGCCCGGGAAATGGTCGTCATCGACACACCCAGCTCCCGGGCCAGGTCGGCCATCGATACGGGGCTGGTGGTAGTTGGTTCGGGGGCTTGTTTTTTTCGGGGAGCCATAAAGGGGAGATACTACACAATGCTTTGTGTAAAGATAGTATTATCTGTTATCCATCATAATGAAACGGCCTGTTTCGTGCGTTGTTGAGCTTGTCGAGGCCAGCATGCCGGTAGTGGCCATTGAAGCTTCAAGCAGCACTTCGCACGAAATTTTGCCGGACAGGCAGCCGATGTTGTGAATTTCTTATTACTTTACACAATCGATTGTGCCTATTAAAACCCGGTATTTCTCACCAACCCGGCGACGGCAGCCTTAAAAAGCGGCCCAGGCACTCCCGACGCAGACAGCTGCTACTCCGCGCTTCGTCATTTCAACTCTCCATATGCCCACCTTCCTTCCCACCCGATTTGCGCAGTTGGCCAGTGGCCTCACCTTGTGCAGCACCCTCAGCCTCGCTCCGGCCCTGGCCCAGCCCACCAAGCCCACGGCCGCCAATACCCTCACGGTGCAGGTCAACAAGCCCGGCGCACCCATCGCCAAAACGATGTACGGCTTGTTTTTTGAGGACATCAACTTCGCCGCCGACGGCGGGCTGTACCCCGAGCTGGTCAAAAACAAGTCGTTTGAACTCGACGAGCACCTGCTCGGCTGGCGCGGCATCCGGGGCGCGGCGGCGCTGTCGACTTACACCGTGTCGGGCCAGCAGCCGATTAGCGCCACCAACCGCCACTTTCTGCGCATGACGGCCGCCACGGCCAGCCCCGACGCGGGCTTTATTAATGAAGGCTTCCGGGGCATGGGCATCAAGCAGAGCGCCGAATACACGTTTTCGGTGTATCTGCGGCGCGGACCGGGCAGCGTGAGCGGCCTGAACGTGACCTTGGAAGAGGATGGCCAGCGCGGGGCGGGCCCCGAAGCGGCCGGCTCGGGCCGGGTGCTGGCCCAGACCAAAATTACGGGCCTCACCGGCGAATGGAAAAAGTATACGGCCGTGCTTAAAGCATCGGGCACGGCGCCCCGGGCCCGCCTCAAGCTCACGATGGAAGGCACCGGCACCCTGGATCTGGACGTGGTGAGTTTGTTTCCGAAAGACACCTGGAACAAGCGCGAAAACGGCCTGCGCACCGACCTAGTGCAGCTGCTTAAAGATATGAACCCGGGCTTCCTGCGCTTTCCTGGCGGCTGCATCGTGGAGGGCCGCAACCTGACCGAGCGCTACCAGTGGAAGGAAACCATCGGCGACGTGGCCACCCGCGTGCCGCTGGTCAACCGCTGGAACATGGAGTTTAAGCACCGCTCAACGCCCGACTACTACCAATCATTTGGCCTGGGCTTCTTCGAGTATTTCCAGCTTTCCGAGGACATCGGGGCTGAGCCCGTCCCGATTCTGAACGTGGGCATGGCCTGCCAGTTCAACTCGGCTGAGCTGGCCCCGTTTACCGGCAGCACGGCCGGCGGACCGAGTGCGCCCACGGCCCCGAGTGGCCACAACCACGCCGACGATGACCCGACGCTGGAAACCTTTATTCAGGACGCGCTGGATCTGATTGAGTTTGCCAACGGTCCGGCCAGTAGCCCCTGGGGCGCCAAACGCGTAGCCATGGGCCACGCCGCGCCCTTCAACCTCAAGTTTATCGGTATCGGCAACGAGCAGTGGGGCCCGCAGTATCTGGAGCGCTACGAGCCGTTTATGAAGGCCGTGAAAGCCAAGTACCCCGGTATCAACATCGTGAGCAGCGCCGGCCCGAGCCCCGACGGGGAGCTGTTTGACAAGGCCAGCCAGCGGCTGCGCGAGCTGAAGGCCGAGGTAATCGACGAGCACTACTACGCCAAGCCCGAGTGGTTTCGGCAGAACGTGGGCCGCTACGACAACTACCCGACCACCGGCACCAAGATCTTCGCCGGCGAGTATGCCGCCCAGAGCGTGGCCATCGGCAGCCCCGACAACAAGAACAGCTGGGACTGCGCCATTTCGGAAGCGGCCTTCATGACGGGCCTGGAGCGCAACGCCGACAAGGTAATTATGGCCTCCTACGCCCCGCTCTTCGCCCATGTGGACGCCTGGCAGTGGACGCCCGACATGATCTGGTTTGACAACCTGCGCTCCTACGGCACGCCCAACTACTACGTGCAAAAAATGTATTCCACCAACCCCGGCACCACCATGCTGCCGGTGCAGCGCGGCGAAAATGCCAAAAACGGCCATGACAACCTGTTTAGCAGCGCCGTAGCCGACGACAAAACCGGCGAAATCATCGTGAAGCTGGTGAACTACTCTACCGAGGCGCGGCCAGTAAGCATCAACCTGCAGGGCGTGAAAAAGCTGGGCAAAACCGGTAAAGCTACCGTACTGGCCAGCAACGACTTGAATGCCGTAAATACCCTGGATCAGCCGCTGAACGTGGCGCCCAAAGATGAGTCGTTCAAGGTGGGTTCGGCCAGTGTAACCTACACGCTGGCCCCGCACTCCTTCACGGTGCTGCGCATTCCTGGCAAGCGCTAAGCGTTGATTCGTACCGCTATGAAAACGAATCCAAGGTCCGCTTTCCGCCCGCTGCTCACTGGTCTGCTGCTCGCGGCGGCTCCTACCCTGGCCCCGCAGGTAGCGCGGGGCCAGGCCGCACCGGTGCCAGTAGCCGCCAACCCCATCATCAAGGACAAATACACCGCCGACCCCGCCGCGTTGGTTTACAACGGCACGGTGTACCTCTACGCCGGCCACGACGAAGCCCCAGCCCGGCAGGAACGCTACGTGATGAACGAGTGGCTCTGCTATTCTTCAACCGACATGGTGAGCTGGCAAGAGCACCCCTCACCGCTGAGCGTCAAGGCCTTTGCCTGGGCCAAGGCCGATGCCTGGGCCTCCCAAGTGATTGAGCGTAATGGCAAGTTCTATTTGTACGCGGCCGTGGAGCACGGCACCATTCCGGGCAAAAGTATCGGCGTGGCCGTGGCCGATAGTCCCACCGGGCCTTTCAAAGACGCGCGGGGCTCGGCCCTGATTACCAACGACATGACCACCCAGGCCAAGATCAGCTGGGACGATATTGACCCCACCGTGTTCATCGACGGCAAGGGCCAGGCGTATCTGTACTGGGGCAATACGATTTGCTACTGGGCCAAGCTCAAGCCCAACATGACCGAACTCGACGGGCCCATCAACCAGATTACGACCCTGCCCGGCTTCACCGAAGCGCCCTGGCTGCACAAGGCCAATGGTTGGTACTACCTGAGCTACGCCTACCAGTTTCCGGAAAAAATAGCCTACGCCATGAGCCGCAGCCCGGAAGGCCCGTGGGAATTTAAGGGCCTGCTGAACGAGGTGGCCGGCAATTCCAACACCAACCACCAGTCGATTATCGAGTTCAAGGGCCGGCCCTACTTCATCTACCACAACGGCAGCATCCCCACCGACGGCGGCTCGTTCCGCCGCTCCGTCTGCATCGACTACCTCTACTATAACAAGGACGGCACGATGAAACGGGTGCAGATGACCACCGAAGGCGTGAAGCCGGCGAAGTAACCGCCTGCTAAAAAATGTCATTCCGAGCGTGAGCGAAGCGGAGTCGCAGCATCTCGCGGGCAGTGGTAAGCAAAACAATGCTGACTGCAACGGCAGCCCGCGAGATGCTGCTGCTTGCGCCCCTGCACGACCTTTTTTCCCTGTATCAGCTCCTCCCTCCTGCTATGCGCTTTTCCTTTCTGAACCCGCTTTGGGCCGTATTTCTGCTTCTGGCCAGCTTACGCGGCCATGCCCAAAATGCCCCGGCCTTGATTCCGGCTCACGACCCGGTAATGGCGCGGCACAACGGCACCTACTATATGTTCTGCACCGGGCCGGGCATTGCGGTGTGGTCGTCGAAGGACCGTAAGAGCTGGACGCCGGAGAAGCCTGTTTTCGCCACGGCGCCGGCCTGGGCGGCGCAGGCAGTGCCGGGCTTCAAAAACCACATCTGGGCCCCCGATATTTCCTTTCACAACGGCACCTATTACCTGTTCTACTCAGTTTCGGCCTTCGGCAAAAACACCTCCTGCATCGGCCTGGCCACCAACAAAACCCTGGACCCGAGCGCCAAGGACTTTAAATGGATTGACCACGGCCGGGTAGTGCAGTCGGTGCCGGGGCGGGATATGTGGAACGCCATTGACCCCAACCTGATTCGGGACGAGGCGGGCACACCCTGGCTCACGTTCGGCTCGTTCTGGGAAGGCATCAAGCTCGTCAAGCTGCGGCCCGACCTGACGGCCCCGGCCCAGCCCGAGCAGTGGCGCACGGTGGCCCGCCGGCCCCGCAACCCGCAGCTCAACGACTCACTGCCCGGCGACGCCGCCATTGAGGCGCCGTTCATCTTCCGCAAAAACGGCTATTACTACCTGTTTACCTCGTTCGACTACTGCTGCCGGGGCCCCCAGAGCACCTACAAAATAATGGTGGGCCGCGCCAAAAACCTCACCGGCCCCTACGTCGATAAGGCTGGCATAGCTCTCGACCAGGGCGGCGGCACGCAGGTATTAGCCGGCGACAAAAATTGGTTTGGTCTGGGCCACAATTCTGTCTACAGCTTTGATAACGCGGATTTCCTGGTTTTTCACGGCTACGATGCTGCCGACAAAGGCCACGCTAAGTTGCGGATTGAAAATCTGAGTTGGGACGCGGCCGACTGGCCCATGGTGCAGCCCTGAATGGAAGCTGAGTTTGTTTTACCAGCAAAAAAGCCCGGCGGTATCTGTACCGCCGGGCTTTTTTGCTGAGGCCGAAGAAATTATTTTCCTACCGTCACTTCCGGCGCTTTGCGCGAAATCAGCTCTACATCGGTGAGTTGCTGGGGAAACCAGACGGTCATTTCGCCCTTGCCGCGGTTAGCCCAGGCGTAGTAGGGAATGGCCGTGAGCGTCTGGCGAGTGGTACTGATACTCGAATTGGCCGCGTCAATCTGCACCGCGGGCACGGTGGCCTGGAGCTGCATGATGCCGTTGAGCATTTCGGGCTGGAAGCGGGTAGTGAAGGTGGTAGCGGCCGGCACGAGCAGGTTAGAGGCTTTGCCATTATTGTCTTTCCACTCGGCGCAATACACCACCGGGCCGCGCTGCAGCGCTACTTTGCCCAGGTTGTCCTGCACGCTGGTATGGGCCTGCACCTGCCGCACGTCCATGGGCAGCCGTACCTCTACCACGTCGTTTTTGCTCCACTTACGGGCCAGCACCGCGTAGCCGTTGCGGGTGGTATAGGTCACGGGCTTGCCGTTTACGTTGATGCTGACCTGCTCCTGAACAGGCGCGGCAAAGCGGTACAGATCCGACGGCACGGCCTCGCCCAGGGCCCAGCCGGGCAGGCGCACCAGCAGGTTGAAATCGGTAGCGGTGGCCGGGCTAACGGTGAATTTCAGGTCACCCTGCCAGGGGTAGTTGTTTTGCTGGGTGATGCGGACGACCTTTTTATTGACCGTCAGCTCTGTAGTGCCGCTGATAAACAGGTTGGCGTACACGTCGTTGCCTTTCTGGGCGTACACGTAGCCGGGCAACGAAGGCATGAGGCGGGCCAGGTTGGTTGGGCAGCACGAGCAGTCGAACCAGCCGGCGCGCTGAGGCTCGGTTTGGGGGAAGCTGGCACTGCTGCGGATCTGCATGGCGTTGGAGTAAAAGAACGTTTTGCCGTCGAGGCCCACGCCCGAAATCAGGCCGTTGTACAGCACTTTTTCCAGCACATCCACGTATTTCGCCTCGCCGTGGAGCAGAAACATGCGCTGATTCCAGTACACGTTGGCCACCGCGGCGCAGGTTTCGTTGTAGGCCGTGGTGTTGGGCAGCTCGTAGTTGCCGCCAAACCGCTCCCCGCCCGGCACCGCGCCGGTGCCGCCCGTCACGTAGAGCTTCCGGCTCACCATGTTCTGCCAGATGGTATCCACGGCGGCCAGCAGCTTTTGGTCGCCGGTGAGGGCGGCCACGTCGGCCATAGCCGAGTACAGGTATTCGGCCCGCACGGCGTGCCCAACGGCCTCTTTTTGGTCCACTACGGGCTTGTGGTCCTGCCAATAAGAGCCGTTGCGCCAGGCGTCGGGGCTCTTGGGGTCGTAGCCCTGGTAGTGGCCGCGCTGGTCGATAAAGAACCGGGCAGTACTCAGGTATTCGGGCTTGCCCGTAACGCGGTAGAGCTTCACGAGGCCCATTTCCACGATTTCGTGGCCCGGGGCCACGGCCCGCTTGCCTGGCCCGAATACCGAGCACACCAGATCGGCATTTTTCAGGGCAATATTGAGCAGGGTTTTCTTGCCGGTGGCTTCGTAGTGGGCCACGGCGGCTTCGTAGAGGTGGCCCGAATTGTAGAGTTCATGGCTCAGTTCCCGCTCCTTTTCCCACCGCTCCTTGCCGGCCCAGTTGTGCGGGTGGGCCGGGTCGATGGTGCGGGCCGTGTAAAGGTAGCCGTCGGGCTCCTGGGCCGCCGCTACCTTCCCAATCAGCACGTCCATGTACTGGTCCAGCTTTTCATCAGGGTAGAGCTTGAGCGAGTAGGAAGCGCCTTCAATAGTCTTGTAGATGTCGGTGTCGTCGAAGGGAAAGATGGTGGCAAACTTGCCCTGCCGGGCCGCCGCCATTTCGAAGTTCTTCACCCGATTGGTGGCCTCGCAGCGCTGAAACGAAGCCGGAATCGTGACGTCGGTGTTGGTTTTGAGCCGCGGCAACCAGAAGGAGTCGGCCAGCTTTACCCGGGTAAACGACACGGCCTGAATCGGGTAGTCCGAGCGTTTGACGGACTGCGCCAGCGCGGGCGCCGTGAGCAGTCCGGCGGCTAAAAAGGAAGTCAGTAAGTGTTTCATAGCAATGACGAGAGGCAAAAGGTAAAAGCTAGGGCTAGAAGACTAGCTTTCTTCCTGTGTTTAAGGAAGGAAACTGACGTTCTGGCTTATTTCTTGGCCACTGAAATTCGGTGGAGCCGGGCATTATGGGAGTAAGCAGCTGAAGGCGAGGATTTATCGACAGAGCAACAGCACACGGGACATTGCCTGGGAAGCAGCGGTGGCCCGGTGGCGGCCACCGCTGCTTTGGGCCGGTTACTGCACTACTACTTTCTGGCTAAAAGTGCCCTGTACACCACTGACCTGGAGCAGGTACAGCCCCGCCCCCACCGTAGCTTCTACTGCCACGGCGGCCGCGCCGGTACTGGTGCGCGAGTACACGCGGCGGCCCTGCGTGTCGGAGAGCGTCAGGGTAACGGGTGCAGCTGCCATGGCTGGGCTCAGCTTCACCACGAAGCGGCCCTGCGCAACGGGGTTGGGATACACGCTGAACTGCTCGTTGGCCATCAGTTGCGTGGCTAATGCCCGAGCGGCCGTAGCCGGCGCAATGCCCCACTGCTGGCAGGCATTGCCCAGGTAGTCGTATAAGGCCAGCTGCACGCCGGCGGCGGTAGCGCAGGCTGGCACTTCCACCACCCGCCCCCCGTTCACCGACGACAGCACGTAGCGGCCACCGTTGGTGCGCTCCACTTTAAAGCGCTGATTGGCGGCCCCGCTGTAGGCGTAGAGGGCCAGCTTGGCGCCGTTGTTGGGGTTATTGCCGGTTACGTCGGCAGCCAGCCCGGCGCCCACGGCCGAGGTTATTTTGTACTCACCGTTGCCGTCGGGCGTCAGGTTCCACTGCTGGCAGTTGAGGCCGGCGGCGGGGCCCTGGGCAATCATCTGGCCCGAGGCGCCGGTGCAGCCCCAGGCATCCCAGACCAGGTTGCTGCTCTGGTTGGTGAGCGTGTAGCGGCCCGCGGCCAGCCAGTCGCGGGTGAGGAAGGGCCAGCCCGAGGCCTCCCAGCCCATATTGCCCACGCTCAGGCGGGCCCGGCCGTTCTGGTTGCTGTCGTAGTAGTGGTGGGTGAAGTAGTTGGCGCCGTTTTCCTGGAACAGGCCCACGTGCCCAGGCCCCACGTAGTTGCCTTTAGTAGCCAAGAGCGTAGTGCCGCCATTACGATTCAGGTCTACCCCACTCCTATCCAGGTAGGGCCCGGTGACGCTGGTGGCGCGGCCCACCTGAATGTAGTAAGTGCTGCCGGCGCCCTTGCAGCACAGGCCCTTGTTGATGAACAGGTAGTAGTAGCTGCCATTGCGCACGATGAAGGGTGCCTCGTTGCCGCTGGTATTGCGCGTGACGCCGTCGGCGGCCACGTTGCCGGCCAGCCAGCTGAAGCTCGTGCCCGAGCGTTTGCCGGTGGTGCCATCCAGCTTGATGAGGCCGATGCCCTTGAAAAAGGAGCCGAACGTCATCCACAGCCCGCCGCTGGCGTCGGTTATCAGAGCCGGGTCAATGGCGTTGTAGGCGCTACTGGCCGAGCTGGAAATCACCTCGCCCTGGTCCACCCAGTTGTAGTTGGGGTTGGCCGGGTCGAGCGTGACATTGGTAGCCAGCCCGATGGCCGAAATGTTCTGACCGAAGGCGTCGGTCAGGGAGTAATAGAGGTAGTATTTACCGTTGCGGAAGATGCATTCCGGCGCCCAGTAGTCGCCCTGGAAGTTGGGGGCTTTGGCCGCAATCCAAGCGGGGCGGAAGCCGTTGAACACCGTGCGCGGCCCCGATTCCCACTTCACCAGGTCGTAGGAATACATGGCGTATATGTCGCGCCCGGTGGTGAAAATCCAGTATTTGTTGCCGTCTCTGATGATACTGGATGGGTCGTGGCAGTTGTCGTTGCCCTGCAGGGCCTGGGCCCGGGGGCTAAGCGTGAGCAGCGTGAAAGCCAGCAGCAGCCAGCGCAGCTTAGCGCAGTGGCCCAGCAAGTGGCGGACCCGGCCGGGAGCCGGAGAAGTAGGTAGTGGAGTTTTCATGGTTGTGGGAATTGGGTTGGAGAGACATAGAGCGAGAATTCGGGGGCGGAAAATCAAAACGGGGCCGTGAAGATGAATCACGCCCCCGTTTTGGTGGAATCAGCCGTAGCGGGTAAGCTTCGGCAAAACGCTGGTTTTTCAGCAGCTCAAAAAGACGGTTAGAGTATCCGGCCGCTACCAGAACTTCACGTACAGAGCCGTGAGCAGCAGCATGGTTACCACGATGAGCGACATGGTTTGGGTGCTGACGCGGAACATGCCGGCGGGCAAGGCAATGGCGCGGGGGTTGAGTACCGGCCCGGCCAGGCTCACCGTCACCATCAGCACCATCGTAATGGCAAACGAGAGGCCCATACAGATCAGGAAGGGAATTTCATACACGCCGGCACTGTTGCGGAAAGCCGTGTACAGCAGCGTTTCGGGGCCCAGCACGGAGGGCGCATAGTTGTTGAAGAACACCGACAGCGCGAAGCCGGCCAGAATGCCCACGATGCCGGCCTGAGCCGTGGTGCGCTTCCAGAACATGCCCAGCAGGAACACGGCCAGAATGCCGGGCGAAATAAAGCCGGTGTACTTCTGAATAAACTGGAACCCACCTTCCCCGCCGATGCCCAGCAAATCCTTCCAGGTGAAGGCCACGCTCAGCACCACGGCCGCCAGAATGGTGAGGCGGCCCACCCACACCTGCTTTTTCTCGGTAGCGGCGGGGTTGAGGTAGCGCTTGTAGATGTCGAGGGTGAAAATGGTCGAAATCGAGTTGACCTTGCCCGCCAGCGAGGCCACGATGGCCGCCGTAAGGGCAGCCATGCTCAGGCCTTTGAGCCCGTTGGGCAGGAACGTGAGAATGGCTGAGTAGGCGTTGTCGGAGTTGAAGGCGCCGGTGCTCGACATTTCGGCCTGCAACGAGCCGTTTTTATAGAGCACGTAGGCCGCAATGCCGGGCAGCATCACAATTACTGGCATCATGAGCTTGAGCAGGCCGGCAAACAGAATGCCGGTGCGGGCCGTGTGCAAATCGGCCCCTAGGGCGCGCTGAGTAATGTACTGGTTGCAGCCCCAGTAGTTCAGGTTCACAATCCATTGGCCGGCGAAGTACATGGCAATGCCGGGCAAAGCCAGGTATTTATCCACTTCCACCTGCGGCGTATTGCTAGTGGGCTTGTCAAAAATCATGTGGAAATGGTCGGGTGCCTTTTCCATCAGGGCATTAAAACCCGCCAAAGCCCCGCCCCCGAGGCCAAACTTGTCACTGACCAGCGTGAGGGCAATGTAGGTAGTCACCAGGCCGCCTACCACCAGCACCACTACCTGCACCACGTCGGTGTAGCCCACCACTTTCATACCCCCGATGGAAATGAGCAGCGAGAAAATGGCCAGCAGCACGATGATAAGGTGGAAACTGTCGCCGCCAATGAGGTTGCTGAGCGCCAGCGCGCCGAGGTAGAGAATCGACGTGAGGTTGACCAGCACGTAGAGAAACAGCCAGAAAATGCTCATAATCAGGCTGAGCGCCGAGTTGTAGCGCTGCTCCAGAAACTGGGGCATCGTGAAGATGTGGTTCTTCAGATATACCGGCATGAAGAACACGGCCACGATGATGAGCACCACGGCCGCCACCCACTCGTAGGCCGCCACGGCCACGCCCACTTTGAAACCCGAGCCCGACATGCCAATGAACTGCTCGGCCGAGATATTCGAGGCAATCATACTCGCCCCAATGGCCCACCACGTGAGCGAGCCTTCGGCCAGAAAGTAGTCTTTGGTGCTTTGCTCGGCCTTTTGCTTGCTCTTGTAGATGTAAAAACCGTAGGCCGAAACCCCGATCAGGTACACGAAAAAGACCAGCAGATCGAGCGTAGTAAGGTTATTACGCATGTGGTGGGCGGGAATTTTGGAGGTGGGAGGAAGCGGGAATTGGTTGGTCGTTTTTGCTGCGCTACGTTGCGCCTCACCCCCGGCCCCTCTCCAAAAAGGAGAGGGGTGCCAGTCGTCCGCGCAAAACCGGTGTCCCCTTTCCTTTTCGGAGAGGGGGTCAGGGGGTAAGGCGTAGCGCAGCAAAGAATTTTTACCGGCCGCTGAAAGCCACCTCGTTGTAGCGCAGCTCGTTTTTAAAGGTGCGCAGCTTGGTTTCGTCGTCGATGATGAGGTACTCGATGCCAGCCATTTCGGCGAAGTCTTCGAGGTACTCGGCCGTCAGGTTCTGGCTGTAGCCGGTGTGGTGGGCGCCGCCGGCCAGGATCCAGGCGGCCGCGCCTACACTCAGGCTGGGCTTCACTTTCCAGAGCACCCGGGCCACGGGCAGCTTGGGCAAGTCCTGCTCGGGCGCTACGGCTTCCACTTCGTTTACGACCAGGCGGAAACGGTGGCCGAGGTCCACGATGGTGGCATTCAGGGCCGGGCCGGCGGGGCAGTTGAACACCAGGCGGGCCGGGTCGGCCTTGCCGCCGATGCCCAGCGGATGCACTTCTACCCGGGCTTTGCCCTCGGCAATGCTGGGGCAGATTTCGAGCATGTGGGAGCCCAGTACCTGCTCGTTGCCGGGCTGGAAGTGGTAGGTGTAGTCTTCCATAAAGGAGTTGCCGCCGGGCAGGCCCGCGCCCATCACCTTCATGGCCCGCACCAGGGCCGAGGTTTTCCAGTCGCCCTCGCCGCCGAAGCCGTAGCCCTCGGCCATCAGGCGCTGGGTAGCAATGCCGGGCAGCTGGGCCATGCCGTGCAAATCCTCAAAAGTATCGGTGAAGCCGATGGCCTTCGTGTCCTGCAAAAACTGGCGCATCCCAACTTCAATCTTGGCTGCCTCACGCAACGATTCGCGCTGCGCCCCGCCTTCCTTCAGGGAGTCAGCCAGCTCGTATTCCTGCTCGTAGGTGGCCAGCAACGCGTTTACCTGCTCGTCGGTGGCGGCGTTTATCACGGCTACCAAATCTCCGATGCCATAGGTATTTACCGAGTAGCCAAACTTGAGCTCGGCCTCTACTTTGTCGCCTTCCGTCACGGCCACGTAGCGCATATTGTCGCCGAAGCGCACGATACGGGCACCTTGCCAGTCGGCCCAGGCGCAGGCCGCGCGGGCCCAGATGCTGAGCCGCTCGTGCACATCGGCACTCTGCCAGTGGCCGACTACGACTTTACGCTTCAGCTTTAAGCGGGCCCCGATGAAGCCAAACTCCCGGTCGCCGTGCGCCGACTGGTTGGTGTTCATGAAGTCCATGTCGATGTCGCCCCAGGGAATGTCGCGGTTGAACTGGGTATGCAGGTGGGCCAGGGGCTTCTGCAGAATCTTCAGGCCGTTGATCCACATTTTGGCCGGCGAGAAGGTGTGCATCCAGGCAATCAGGCCCACGCAATTAGCGGTGGTATTGGCCTCCTGAACTAGCTTGGTAATGGCCTCGGGGCCGGTCAGCACCTCTTTATAAACGATTTTAATCGGCAGCGCCGAGCCCAGGGCCTCGGCAATCTGCTGGGAGTGCTGGGCTACCTGCTCCAGTGTTTCGGGGCCGTAAAGGTGCTGGCTGCCGGTGATAAACCAGGCTTCGTAGGTGGAAATGTCTAGCATGGGTGAAATGAGTCGGGTGAAGAGCAACACAAACGATAATGTGCGGGCAGCTCCGGACCGGCGGGTGGTAAGCGTTAGGGAATTCGTGAAATTGGTAAAGGCGCAGCAGCCTGTTGCAGCAGGCCGCCGCGCGGGTTTTAGCTCTGGCCGTAGTAAGAGTGGATGCCGTGTTTACGCTCGTAGTGCTTCCGGATCAGGGCGTCTTTGAGGCGGGGTACGTCGGGGCGTAGGGTGCAGCTGAGGTAGGCCATGCGGGCCACTTCTTCGAGCACCGCGCTGTGGTACACGGCTTTGTCCACGGTTTTGCCCCAGGTAAAGGGCGCGTGGTTGCTGAGCAGCACCATTTCCACTTCCTCGGGCGAGAGGCCGCGGCGCTGAAACTCGTTGATGATCTGCCAGCCGGTCTGGTGCTCGTAGTCGCCGGCAATCATCTGGTCGTCCATCGGTGGCGCGCACGGGATGTCGGCTGTGAGGTGGTCGGCGTGGGTAGTGCCCAGTATCGGAATGTCGAGCTGAGCCTGGGCCCAGGCCGTGGCGTAGGTGCTATGGGTGTGCACGATGCCCCCGATATGCTCCCAGTGTGCATACAGCACGGCGTGGGTTTTGGTATCCGACGAAGGCCGCTTCTCCCCTTCCACCGTCTTGCCCGAGAAGTCGACAATGACGATGTCCTCGGGCCGGAGTGTGGCGTAGGCCACCCCGCTGGGCTTGATGGCAAAGACGCGGTTCTGCCGGTCTACTACGCTGGCATTGCCGAAGGTAAAGAGCACCAGCCCGAGTTGGGGCAGCTGCATATTGGCCTCGTAGCAGGCCTGTTTAAGTTCTTGATACTGGCTCATGCGTGGCTTACCAATTCGGTTTCGGCTACTTCGCCGCCGCGCAACTCGGTGGCCTGTTCTACATACTGCCCAAAGGCCTGATATTGCTCGTAGCGGCGCTGGTAGTCGGCCACGCGGGCCGGGTTGGGCTCGTAGGTTTCGGCAAAGCCGTTGCCCATAGCCTTTTGGGCCGTTACTACATCAGCATGAATGCCGGCGGCCACAGCCGCGTACATGGCCGAGCCCAAGGCCGGCGCCTGGTCTGATTCGGCTACTTTAATGGGACGGTTGAGTACGTCGGCCAGGGTTTGCATCATAAAGGCCGACTTCTTGGCCACCCCGCCCAGCCCGATTACCTGCTTGATGGGAATGCCATTCTGCTCGAAGCGCTCCACAATCTGCCGGGAGCCGTAGCAAATGGACTCCACCAGCGCCCGGAACACCTGCGGGGCCGAGGTGCCCATCGTCAGGTTCATGATGGCACCTTTCAGGGCCTGGTTGGCGTCGGGCGTGCGGCGGCCGTTCACCCAGTCGAGGGCCAGCACCTGCGACTCCTCGGGGTCGACGGCGGCGGCGGCTTTGTTGAGCTCCACCATGATATTGTCGCTCATTTCCTGGCGCAGCGCCTGTTGCTGCTCGGGGCTCAGCACTTTGGATGAAGCCAGCATCGTATTCAGCGGCCACTCCAGCATCTGCCGGAACCAGGCCAGCAAGTCACCCACGGCCGACTGCCCGGCTTCCAGCCCCAGCATGCCCGGAATCACCGAGCCATCAACCTGCCCGCAGATGCCCGGCACAAGCTTCTCGCCTACTTCGTTCATGGGGGCTACCACGATGTCGCAGGTGCTGGTGCCCATTACTTTCACCATCGAGTAGGCTTCAATTTCGCCGGCTACGGCTCCCGCGTGGGCATCGAACGAGCCCACGGCCACGACGGTTTTGGTCGTCAGGCCCAGCCGCGTGGCCCACTCTTCGGAGAGGTGGCCAGCCACTTCATCGGCGGTAAACGTTTGCTGGTAGAGGCGGCCACGCAGCAGGGTTATTTTGGGCTCCAGCTCCACCAAGAACTGCTCCAGGGGCAAGCCGCCCCAGCTTTCGTGCCACATGGCCTTATGGCCGGCAGCGCAGCGGCTGCGCTTGAAGTCGTGCAGGTCGGTGCCGGTGAGCAGCAGCGTGAGCCAGTCGCAGTGCTCCATCCAGGAGTACGCAGCCTGGGCCACCGCCTCGTCCTCGCGCGTGACGTGGATAATCTTGGCCCAGAACCATTCCGAGGAGTAAATGCCACCTTCGAATTTGGTGTAGTCTTCGCCGCCCCAGCTGCGGGCCTTCTGGTTGATTTCGGCCGCTTCGGCCAGGGCCGTGTGGTCTTTCCAGAGCACGAACATGGCGTTGGGGTTTTCCGCGAATTCGGGCAGCAAGGCCAAAGCCACACCCTGCTCGTTCACGGGGCCGGGCGTCGAGCCAGTGGTATCCACGGCCAGGCCCACAATCTGCTCGGCCGGCACGTGGCTGGCTACTTGCCGCACGGTGGCTTCGAGGCCTTCGATATGGTCGAGCGGGTGCTGGCGAAACTGGTTTTTGGCCGCGTTGCAGTACTGCTGGGTTTTCCAGCGGGCGTAGGGATGCACGGCCTGGGCCACTTCGGCCCCGGTGCGGGCATTCACCAGCAGGGCCCGCACCGAGTCAGTGCCGTAGTCAATACCAATAACGTAAGCGTCGGTTGGGGTGGTAGTTTCCACAGAAAAGCGGTGAGTTAGTAAAATGGTGAGTTAGTGAGTTAATGATTTAGCGACGTAAGGAGTTGTCGTTCTGATGGCGCCAATAGCTCCTATCGAACATCAAACTCACTAAGTCGCTACATCACCATTTCACTTATTTGCGCACGCCAAAGGTGTACGCCGTGGTCGACTGCAGGGTCTGGCCGGGCTGGAGCGTGGTGGTCGGGAACTTGGGCTGGTTGGGCGAGTCGGGGAAATGCTGGGTTTCCATGCAGAAGCCTGCATGCTTGCCGTATACGGTACCGCCTTTGCCCGTGAGGGTACCGTCGAGGAAGTTGCCGGTGTAGAACTGCAGGCCGGGCTCGGTGGTCGTTACTGCCATTGTGCGGCCGGTGGTGGGCTCATACACGGTAGCCGCGGCGTGCATACCAGTGGTCTGGTTCAGCAACCAATTGTGGTCGTAGCCGCCGGGCACCTGGGCAATTCGCTCCCCGATGGTGTGGGGCGCGGTAAAGTCGAAGGGGGTGCCCTTGACGGGGCGCAGTTCCCCGGTTGGAATCAGGCCGGCATCCACCACGTTGTAGCGGTCGGCCGGAATAGTTACCTGGTGGCCCAGCACGTCTTTGCTCCCGCTCAGGTTGAAGTAGGCGTGGTTGGTGAGGTTAACAGGCGTAGCCTTGTCGGTCGTGGCCGAGTAGTCGATTTTCAGCGCATCGTCGTTGGTGAGTGTGTACACGACCGTCACGTTCAGATTGCCGGGGTAGCCTTCCTCGCCGTCCTTGCTCAAGTAGATGAGTGTGAGCGTCTGCCCGTCGGCGGAAGTGCCGGGTTCGGCCTGCCACACCACCTTGTCGAAGCCCTTCTTACCACCGTGTAGGTGATTTTCGCCGTTGTTCTTAGCCAGCGTGTATTCTTTTCCGTCGAGGGTAAACTTGCCCTTAGCAATCCGGTTGCCGTAGCGGCCAATCAAGGCCCCGAAGTACGGGCCCGACTTGAGGTATTCCGGGCTCTGGTAGCCGCTCACGTTGTCGAAGCCCAGCACGATGTCGCCCAGCTGGCCATCCTTATCGGGCACGAGCAGGCTGGTGATAGTGCCGCCGTAGTTGGTGATGCTCACTTTCAGGCCGTGGGCGTTGGTAAGAGTGTAGAGCTGCACCTCGGTGCCATCGGTGGTTTTGCCAAACGAGGCCCCCACCGGAGCAGCACCAGGAGCGGCCGTCTGCGTCGAGTCGGCTGTGGCGGCCGAAGTGGTGGCAGCCTGTTCCGTTGGGGCCGACTGATTGCAGCTGGCCAGGGCCAGGAAGCCGGCCAAGCCCAGCAGGCGGCTGGTCAGCAAGGCAGGACGATAAGAATGTAGCATGGCGAAGGAGGTGAGAATTTGGGGAAGCAGCGGAACGGAGACTTGTAAGCGGCAGCACACAACTACAGACAATAGATTGTGTAACTCAGCAATATCTTTATTTTTCTGTAATTCAGGCTGTTGCATGTTACCTCCCGAATACGTTACTGGTTTTCGGAGCAGCTATGCCGACTGAACTGGTGTGTAAAGTAAAAAAAGCTTTTGAATTTGCACAATCGTTTGTGTAGATTATTTACAAAAAAGAGGTGGAGCAGCCCCAAAATCGGCTTCTCCACCTCCCAATTGCGCTTTATTGAATCACCAACTTTTGTGTAGCGGTGCCAGTCTTCCGGCTCACCCGCACTAGGTACACACCCGGCTTCAGGGCCGCTTCTACTGCCAGCGTGGTGAGCTGCCGGCCGAACTCCTGCCGGTGCACTTGCTGCCCGCGCACGTCGTACACCTCCACCAGCGTGGCTTCGGCAGCGGGCGGGCCGCCCAGCGCTACCGTGAAGCCGGCCCGCGTAGCTGGCACCGGGTACACGCTCACACCAGTCAGTTTGCTGCCGGCCGTAGTGGCCAACACGCCGTTGATGGTGAGCAGCCAGTGCTGGCAGGCGCAGCCGTTGTAGTCCCACAAGCCCAGCTGCTGCCCGGCCGTGGCCGAGTTGTTGGGCACCTCCACTACCCTATTGCCATTGGCTGAAGCCAGCACCAGGCTGCCATCATTGGCCCGGTCGATGCGGAATTTCTGGCAACTCGTGCCGCTGTAAGCACCCAGTTGCAATCGGGCACCGGCCGCGGCCGAGCAGCCCGCCACATCAGCGGCCAGGCCACCCAGGGCGTTGGTAATCTTGTATTCGCCGTTGCCTAGGGCCGTAACGTCCCAGCGCTGGCAGTCGAGGCCGGCGGGGGTGCCCTGTGCTATCATCTGGCCCGCCACGCCGGTGCAGCCCCAGGCATCCCACACGAGGTTACTGCTCTGACTCTTGATTTCGTAGCGGCCCGGCGTCACCCAGTCGCGGCTGACGACGGGCCAGCCGGTGGCGTTCCATGTCAGCTTAGCCAAGCCCAATTTAGGCGCGCCATTATCGTCGCTATCATAATAATGGTGGGAAAAATAGCTTACGCCACCTTCTTCGTAAATTCCTGTGTGGCCTGGTCCTACGAAGCGGCCCGATACATTCAGCAGAACTGTACCCCCATTGTTGTTCAGATTTACTCCATTCTGATCCAGAAACGGCCCGCTGGGCGACGTCGACCGGCCTACTTGGATATAGTAAGAACTGTTGACGCCCTGGCAACATGCACCACGGTTGATAAACAGATAGTAGAAGCTGCCATGTTTAGTTAGATAAGCAGCTTCCACCCCACCGTTAGCGACGGTGTAGCCGGTAGTATTCAGGGGCTTGCCGGTGGCTGTATTGAGTTGCAGCATGCGGATACCACCAAAAAAGGAGCCGTAAGTAAACCATACATCGCTGTTAGTGTCCTTGAATACGGCCGGGTCAATGGCATTGGTACTGCTGCTGGCGTTGGAGGATATTACCTCCCCCTCGTCGACCCAGCGATAACTCGGGCTGGTCGGGTCCAGCGTGAGGTTGGTAGCCAGCCCGATGGCCGATACCTTGGAGCCGAACGTGGAGCAGGAATAGTAGAGGTAATACTTGCCATTCATGAAAATACACTCCGGCGCCCAGAAGTTGCCCGCGAAGCCGGGCACTTTGGTGTTGATCCAGCTGGGAATAGCATTGTTGGCAAATACCGGCTGTGGCCCGGCCGTCCAGTTAATAAGGTCGGTGGAATACATGCTGTAGATGCCCTGGCCGGTGCCGAAAATCCAGTACTTATTACCTTCTTTCACAATAGTGGAAGGGTCGTGGATGCCGGTTTGGCCCTGCAGAGCGTAGGTACCGGTGCTGGTCAGCGCCCAGAGCAGCAGCGCCAAAAACACAATCCGGCGCGGCCTGTTTGGAGCAGCCAGCCAGGCAGAGCGGGAAGTAAGCAGTAGAGAGAAAAACATGGGTATTAGAGATTAGCAGTGAAGGGATTCCAGCACCGAGGGCTAACTATTCGCCGCTGGGCTTGGTAAGCGGAGTATTAATAGCTACCGGCACGCCGAAGTTGGGAGTGCCATCGGCGTTCCAGGCAAACTTCTGCATGCGTGGGTTGCGCTTCTCCACGCAACCCTCGTTAGGGTTAGAGTTGGCGTGGTACAGAATCCAATCCTCTTTACCGTTCTTCGACTTGAAAAAGGAGTTGTGGCCGGTAGCATAGGCCCGGCCAGCGGGGTTTTGGGAGAAAACCGGTTGGGCCGACTTGGTCCAGGAAGCCGGTAGCATGGGGTCGGCGGTGTTGCTGGCCGTAAGCAAGCCCAGCGAGTACTGGTCGGCACCGCAGAAGCTGGCCGAGTACACCAAAAAGGTTTTGCCGTCGTGCTTAAGGATTTCGGGACCTTCGTTTACAAAGGGCGGGCCCACATTTTCCCAGCTGTATTCAGGGTGGGAAAGTTCTGTGCGCGGGCCAGTCAGCGTCCAGGGGTTACTCATTCGCGAGATATAGAGGCGCTGCACAGCATCCACTCCATTGTGACCCGACCAGATGAAGTAGCGGTTGCCGTTCTGCTCCAGCACGGTGCCGTCGATGGCCCAGTAGTCGGCCGCGGCACTAAACAAACGGCCTTTATCCACCCACGTGCCCGTGGTAGGGTCGGCGGCTTCATTTTCCAGCACCCAGGTGCGCTGCCGGCCTAAATCGGTACCAGCCGGGCCGGCCGAGTAGTAGATATACCACTTGCCGTCCAGGAAGTAAAGCTCCGGCGCCCAGAGGTTTCCCGAGGCATTACCCGCCGCTGGCGGCTGCCATACTACCTTGCTGGGAGCCGTGCGCAGGTCCGACATTTTCTCCGTCTTCCAGATTACCAGCCGGTCGTTGAGCGTGTGCATATAGTAGTAGAATCCGTCTTTCTGGTATACCCACGGGTCCGGTCCGGAGTTCATCAGCGGGTTCTGAAAGGTGGTGGCCGTGGTAGTGGGCGGTACTACCGGTGGCACGAAAGGCGCGGTCTTGCTTTTCTGGCAGGCGGTGCCGGCCAGCAGCAGCCAGAGCAGTGGCCCATACGCCACGTGGGAAACTATTTTCATGGGTGGGAACAGAGGCGCGGGTGGGAAGGAAAGGCGTTGAAGACCAAACAGCCGCTCTGGCGGGGCCGGAACGGCTGTTGGCGGATTAACACGAACAGAGCTTAGTAGCCAGGATTCTGCTTGATGTTACGGTCAATATCGATGTCGGTCTGCGGAATGGGCAGCAGCTTGGACTTGCCCAGCACGAAGGTGTTGAAATCGGCGTCGCGGGTCTTCAGCTCATTGATTCCAGCTTGGTCATCCAGCAGGCGGTAGCGGTTGATATCGTACCAGCGTACCCCTTCCCCCGACAGTTCCGTAACCCGCTCGTGGCGAATCTGGGTCACCATCTGCTCTTTGCTGAGCGTGGTGGCAATCGGGTTCAGACCAGCACGGGTGCGGACTTCATTTACCAGGGCAGCAGCATCGGCGGGCCGGTTCAACTCGTTGAGGGCCTCGGCCTGCATCAGAAGCACGTCTGAGTAGCGAATCAGACGGATATTGATGCCAGAGAAGAAGTTCTCGAAGTTGCGGGTACGGTCATTCTGGTACTTGCGCCAGAAATAGCGGCTCGGGTTCAGATTCAGCCCCCCCACGCCGAAAGGCTGCCCGTACACCACCGGTGTGCCCACGGCGCTAAACAGCGTGGCATCACGGCGAGGGTCTATCAGATGGCGCGTGCTGCTGCCGGGCGCGAAGGCCGCAGTGGAATCCCGAAACTCATCGAATACCCAGCGCCGGGCCTCCACGTCGGCGTAGCCGATACCGTTGGGAGCAAAGAACTGTGCCCGCTCGTTGCCTTCGGCCGCGCCGGCAAAGTCCTGCCCACCCGTGATGGAAGCATCCGAAAACTGGACCTCAAACAACGACTCGCTGTTGTTCTCATTAGCCATTGTAAAATTATCCACATAATCGGGCATCAGGGAATACTGCTTGGAGCTGATGACCTCAGCGAGTTGGGCGGAGGCTTCCGTCCATTTGCGCTGCAGCATGTAAACGCGCCCCAGCAGCGCCGTAGCGGCCCCTTTGGTAGCGTGCCCTTTCTCATTGGCGCCGTAAGTGAGGGGCAAGTCTGCCTTAGCGGCCAGCAGGTCGGTGATTACCTGGGCCTGCACTGACTCCACCGTACCCTGGGGCACGCGGGTGGCGGCGTCGGCTACCACTAGGTTCAGGGGCACGTTGCCAAAGGTCATCGACATATCGAAATAGCACAGCGCGCGCACGTAGTGGGCTTCGGCCAGCAGCCTCTTTTTCAGCGTCTCGTCCATGCTGATGTCGGGTACCCGGGCAATGATCTGGTTGCAGCGAAAAATTGTCCGGTAGAAGTCAATCCACATGAAGTAGGAGTACTCAAACGTGGTATTGGCCTGCACAAAGCGGGTGTACTGGGCCAGTTCTACGTAGGGGCTCTGGCTAAAGCCCTCGTCCGAGCGAGGAATGGTAGCGAAGTGCCACCGCTGGCTGTACGTACCGATATACTGCAGGCCGGAGTACATGGCCGTAACGGCCCGCACGGCATCGTCCTGGCTTTTCCAGAACTGCCCGGTGCTGGGCTCGTTCGGGTTTACCTTATCGAGTAGGTCATCTTGGCAGCTGCCGGTGCCAAATAAGAGGCTGCCGGCCAGCAGAACAGTGGAAATTTTATGGAGTTTCATGGAAGTAGAGCAAACGTTGGGAAGAAAGGCCGCGCATGTGGCCCGGCCGGGTTTAGAAATTTACCTGCACGCCCCCGGTAAAGGCCCGCACGTTGGGGTAGCTGCCATCATCCACACCCCGGCCAAAGGTGCCGACACCCGGCGTTTCAGGGTCGAAACCGGTGTATTTCGTCAAGGTGAAGACGTTGCGGCCCGTGACGTACACCCGCACGCTGCCCAGACCGGGCACATAGTTGCTCAGGGTTTTGGGCAGGGTGTATCCCAGCTGGATGTTGCGCAGACGCAGGTAGCTGCCATCTTCCACCCAGCGAGTGGTCTGGCGTAGCGTATTCATGCCGTTGCTACCGCCCTGCACCAGGCGTGGCGTGGTAGTCGAGTGGTTTTGCTCGGTCCAGGGCTCAATGTCGCGGCGGAAGTTGCTGCCGCCCTCCAGATTATCCAACGAGGCGCGGGTTGAATTAAAGACTTCATTACCGGTCACTCCCTGCAGGAACACGCTGATGTCGAAGCCTTTGTAAGCGGCAGTCAGATTCAGCCCAAATTGTAAGTCCGGAAACGGATTGCCCACAAAGCGGCGGTCCAAGTCGGTATTGATCACGCCGTCACCGTCCACGTCCTCGTACTTCACGTCGCCAGGCTTGGCGGTGGGCTGAATCACTTTGCCGTCCGAGTTTTTATAATTGTCAATTTCACTCTGCGACTGAAAAATACCCAACATCGGAATCAGGAACAGGCGGCTGATGGGCTGCCCTACCGTGGTGCGCGTCAGGTTGAGCGCGCCGGGAATGTTGGGCTGCAGCTCCGACAGCGCCAACACTTCATTTTTAATGGTCGACAAAGACAAATCGGCCCCATAGGTGAAATCCTTACGGTTGTCATGGTAGCCCAAGGCCAGCTCGAAGCCCTTATTCTGAATTTCGCCCAGATTGGTGTAGGGCGCGGCGTTGTAGCTACCCAGGTAGGTAGGTAAAGGCGGATTTACCAGCGCGTTCTTGGTGTTCGATACATAATAGTCGGCCGCCAGCGTCAGGCGGTTGTCGAGCAGCCCCAGGTCCAGGCCCACATCGGTGGTGTAGCGCTCTTCCCAGCGGATGTCCTTGCTTTCCAACCCGATCTGAATGGCGCCGTTGGTGATGACCTGACCCGAACCGTACACGTAATTCACGTTCTGGTTTACCGTGGCCTGGTACAGGTAAGAGCCGGGCAGGTTATCGTTGCCGTTGACGCCGTAGCTGGCCCGCAGCTTCAGGTTACTTACTTTGGGCAAGGCATCTTTGAAAAACTGCTCCTCACTCACTCGCCAGCCCACGGAGGCCGCGCCGAAGTTGCCGTACTGCCGGTTCCGGTCGAAGCGCGACGACCCATCGCGCCGAAAGCTGGCCGTGAGCAGGTAACGGTTATCGTAGTCGTAGCTGGCTTGAGAAAAGTAGGAGCGCTTGGCCCAGTCGTCCATGAGGCCGCCCACCGTGGCGCTGCTGGCCAGGGTAGCGGCGTTGAGCACAAAGTAGTACTGGGGCACCGATTGAAAGCCAGTGCTACGGCCAGAGGTATTGTCGGCATTATACGTCTGCTCGGAGTAGCCCAGCACCACATTCACGTTGTGATTGCCGAAGCGCTTGTTAAAGTTCAGCGTATTCTCGACCAGCAACGTGCGCTGGGTACCGCGGTTTTCGGCCAGGTAGGTTTGCCCCTGCACCGGGTCACCCAGCCGGATGCTGCCTTCCTTGCGAGCGTCCTTGTCGGCAAACAGGTGCATTTCCAGGCCCAGGTTCAGGCGGTACGAGAGAAAGTCGAAAAACGCAAATTCCGCGTTGGCACTGCCCTGCAGCCGGTCATTCTTCTGGGTCCGGTTTAAAATCTGCTGGGCGCCCACGGGGTTCACCGAGTAGTTGAACAAGGCGGCGCTGCCGTAGCCGAAGCCGCTTACCGTGGTGGGGTCATACACGGGAATACCGGGCAGCATAGTCAGCACGTCCACGAAAGCCACATTGTTAAGCAGCGTCGTATTGACGTGCGTCAGCAGGGCACTCTGACCCAGCTTCAGGCGGCCGCGCCGCAGGCCCGAATTAAGGCGCACGCTGTAGCGCTCAAACTTGGGGCCCTGCACCACGCCTTCTTGGTTGAAGTAGCCCGCGGAAATCAGGAAGTTGCTAGCATTTTTCTCGGCCTGCGTCCCCCCCGAAAACGACAGGTTATAATCCTGCACCCGGCCGGTCTGGAAGAACTCCTTTTGCCAGTCCGTATCCACGGCGTTGGTAAAGGTGCCGCCAGCCTTGTCGGCCCCGGGCAACACGGGCACACCGGCGTTGTTATAGGCCACGGCACTCCGATCTGCCCACTCGCTGTGGTTGGTCAGATCATATTTTTTGTAGATGCTTTCAACCCCGGAATACCCGTTAAAGCTGATCCTGGGCTCTCCAGCCGCGCCGCGCTTGGTCGTAATCAGAATTACTCCGTTGGCCCCTCGCGACCCGTAGATGGCCGTCGAAGAAGCGTCTTTCAGCACCGTGGCCGATTCGATATCGTTGGGGCTCAAATCACGGATATTATCCGTCCATAGCCCGTCGATTACATACAGCGGCTGGCTGGTCAAAGCTAGGCTGCCCACGCCGCGAATAACGATATTGGGTACGGCGCCTGGGGCACCGGAGCCCTCTACCTGCACGCCTGGTGTACGGCCCTGAATTGATTGCGCCAACGTAGGTACGGGAGCTTTGGTGGTTTCCCGGACGTCGAGGCTACTGACGGCACTGGTTACGTTCTGTCGGTCTTGCTGCAGGTAGCCTACCACCACTACTTCGCTCAGGGCTTTCATGTCTTCCGCCAGAGCCACTTCCAGCGTGGTGGTTGCCTCAGTAACGGCTATTTCCCGGCGTACATAGCCTACATAGCTGAATACTAAGGTACCACCTACCGGCGCGGAAATGGTGAACGTGCCGTCCGCGTTGGTCGAGGCCCCGTTGGTAGTGCCTTTCACCAGCACCGTCACGCCGGGCAGTGCGGCCCCTTTCCCGTCAACGACCCGGCCGCTAACGGTTACATCAGCCGCGACGGTTACAGGGTGGCTGGCTGTGGCAGGCACGGGGGCCGCAGCTGCCAGTGCCGACTGCAAAGGCAGGCAGCAAAGCAAAGCCGGAAGGGTAATCCGACCCATTTTTGGTACAGGCTTTTTCATAAAAAATGAATGTGGGAATTGGAGAGAAAGCAACACAATCGTTTGTGCTAAAAAAGGATTTCACAATCGTTTGTGTAGAAGAGCAAAAAAAAAGCGCGTGCTTAGAAAGTTCGTTTTGAGGCCGTTGAGGGCGTTTTTTCGCTCTTCGAGCAAAAACTCAGGGGAGCCATTCCGGAAATAGTGAGTAAGTGTAATGAAATCACAACAAATAACCAACAAATTATTTGCGGCGGCTCCCCTACTATTCCTGCTTGCTACCGCCTGCAACCAGCACTTAGCGGCTACCCGTAAGCTCCAACTATGGTAGCCAGCCTGCGCCCTATCGGAGTCCTTGCCAGCCCAACCGAACCGTGGCTGATTCAGGACGAGCCTACATCCTGGCGGGCCTTCTGCAGCTCCTGCGTCAGGCATTCGTTCAGCTTTTCCAGACCCTGAATCACCTGTTCCAGCACTGGCTCGAGGAGTAGTGGCTCAAACGGACCAGACCAGGTATCCAGCTGCTGCACGGCGGGCAGCAGCTGGTGCACCTGCAGATGCTCCAGGCTGGGCTTTAGCTTGTGGGTAGTGGCCCGCAGCAGCGGCACATCCTGGGTGTGCCCGGCGGTGCGCAGCTCCCGAATTGACTCCTCTCCGCTTTCCAGAAACGACTCTAGCATCAGAACCGTGAAATCGGGGTCGCCGTGGCCGATTTGCTGGATTATGCCCAGATTATAGAAGGCGGTACCCGAAGCTGGCGCGGCCGCTAGTGGTGCGGCCACCACTTCAGTCAACCGCTCGCCCAGCGTCCAGTAGCTAATGACTTTCAGCAGGTCGTCTTCCTGAAACGGCTTGGCTAGGTAGTCGTTCATGCCGGCATCCAGGCATTTTTCCCGCTCACCCTTAATGGCGTTGGCCGTCAGGGCAATGATGGGCGTGGGCAGGGCCAGTTCTTCCCGGATGCGGGCCGTGGCTTCCAGCCCGTTCATGACGGGCATCTGCACATCCATCAAAATCACGTCGAAGTCCTGCTGTCGAACCAGCTCCACGGCCACGGCTCCATTTTCGGCTTCAGTAACGACCAGCGCCGCGTTTTGCAGGAAACCTTTGGCAATCTGGCGGTTGAACGTATTGTCTTCGGTAAGCAATACGCGTTTGCCCCGTAGCCGCTCCCGGGCCTCGGTCGTTACGGCCGTCCGGTAGGGCATATCCTGGTCGGAGCCGATGGGCAGGCGCAGCACGAAAGAACTGCGGGTACCCTCGTTCTTCTCGCTCACAATTTCGATTTCGCCGCCCATCAGGTTTACCAGGCTGCGGCTAATGCTCAGGCCCAGGCCGGTGCCGCCAAACTTGCGGGTGACGGAGGAATCTTCCTGGCTAAACTCTTTAAAGATATCGACCAGGAATTCGGCATCGATGCCGATGCCCGTATCGGCCACCGTGAAGCGCAGCTCTACCTGCCCCTGCTCCTGCCCCACCAGCTCGCAGGCCACCGATACCTGCCCTTTCTCGGTAAACTTGATGGCGTTGCCGGCCAGATTCAGCAGTACCTGCGTGATGCGGTACGGGTCGCCAAGCACTACTTCGGGCAGTTGTGCATCGGCGGTCACCAGAAAGCGCAGGCCTTTCTCCTCGGCCTTGAAGTACAGACTCTTCTCGACCTGCTCCAGCAGTACAGGCAAGCTGAAGCCGATCCGCTCGATAACCAGCTGGCTGGCGCTGAGCTTGGAAAGGTCCAGGATGTCGTTGATAATAACCAACAGGTTTTCGCCAGAAGTCGCAATGGCGTGCAGGTAATTCTGCTGCTCGGGGCTCAGAGACGTTTTGGCCAGCAGCTGCCCCATGCCCAGAATGGCATTCATGGGCGTGCGGATTTCGTGGCTCATGTTGGCCAGAAACTGCTCCTTGCTGCGGGCCGACTCTTCGGCGTAGTCTTTGGCCGCGCGCAGGTTAAGCTCCAGCTCTTTCTGATGCGTGATATCCAGAATGATGCTGATGGAGCCGTATAGCTGACGGGCATCGTTGTAGACCGGGGCCCGGCTGATAAGGGCCCATTTGCGGCGGCCACTTTTGGTGGTAATAACCAGCTCGTAGGTATCGGAAACGCCTCTGCTACGGTTGTCGTCCTTTTCGGCCAGCCACTCCTGGTCTACGTCGCTGAGCACTTGCTGCATGGCATCCCGATGGAGGAACTCCCCGGCCTCAAACTCGGTGATGTCGCAAAAGGCCTGGTTGACGTAGGTGATGCGGCCCTGCAAGTCCCGCTCGACCAGGCCCAGGCGCATGTTCTCGATGATACTGCGGTATTTCTCCTCACGGCGACGCAGGGCCTCTTCGCTGTTTTGCCGGACTGTTACGTCCTGAAATTTCCACAGACAGCCGATGTAGGTTTCGTTTACCCTAATCGGGACGAAGTCACAGGCCAGAATACGGCCGTCCTGCATGGCGAATATCTCACCGGTCAGCAATTCCCGCTTCCGCACGATTTCCTCGTAGCGGGCCATAAAGTTTTCCTCGTCCCGGAACCGGTTTTTGGCCTGACGGCCAAACCGCCGGGCATCCAACCCCACTAGCTCAAGGGGCGAGATACTGATATTGAACAGCTGGCAGATGGCTTCGTTGGCCAGCACCACCTGCCGATGCTCGTCCTCCAGCAGAATTCCCTCCTGAAAGTTGGCAATGGTAGTGGAAAGCCGCAGCCGGGAGGCTTCCACGGCCACGTTGGCCTCTTTAATGGCTGAAATATCGGTGTGCACCCCGGTCATAATCAGGGGCTTGCCTTGCGCATCGACTTTTGTAACTAACCCTCGAGTGAGCACCCACTTATAGACGCCATCCTTGCAGCGCAGCCGGCGCTCGATGGAATAAATTGGTACCTCACCGCGCAGATACGCATCGGAAGCCTGCTGGCTGCCCACGATATCATCGGGATGGACGTGACCGAGCCAAGATTGCGGCTCGCGGGCAAACTCTTCGTCGGTATAGCCCAGCATGGCGCGGTAGGCCGCCGAAAAATACTCCTCTTCGGTTTGATAGTTGAACTCCCAGGCCCCGTCGCCAAACCGCTCCATGGCCAGCCGCCAGCGCTGCTCATTGGCCTGTTCGGCCTGTTCGGCCAGCTTTAGAGCCGTGATATCAACCAGTATACCACTAAATAAGCTGCCGTCCGCGTCAGTAACCGACCTTACAGCATTACCGCGGCACCAGCGCACGGGTTGACCAGGTACTTGGAGCCGGCCCTCAAACGACCAGGTAGTGCCATTGTCGCGCGCCTGCTGCATGGCAAGCCGCCACTGATGCCGGTCCTGGGGATGAATAAAATCGATGGCCGGCTGCGTCGAGTCGGGGTCGATGCCGAAGAGCTCGTGCAGCCGGGGGCTGATGTAGAGCAGGCCTGAAGGCTGGCTGTGGTTTTCGCGCCACTGAAACAATACACCGGGCACGTGTTCGGTGAGGTAGCGAAACCGCTGGTCGCTTTCGCCCAACGCCTGCTGGGTGGCTTTCCACTCGGCAATATCTTCCAGCAGGGCCACAAACTGCGGCGCCTCACCGGCCGCGTTGGGCAGTGGCTGCACTTTTATGCGGAGCCAGCGTGGATTGGCCGTTTGGTGGGGCACTAGGGCCTCGTAGCGGAAGGGTGCCTGCGCCAAAAGCTGCCGCTGCAGATAGGCCGGCGCGACTTTGCCCGCACCCGTGCCCCGTAGTAGTAGCCAGGGCGGTTGGCGCTGCAACTCTGCGGGCTCATAGCCGGTCAGCTCGGTGCAGCCCTGGTTGCTCCATAGCACGTGTCCCTGCTGATCGAGCACCAGCACGGCATCGAAAGCCTGCAGCAACAGCCGCAAGTCCGTCTCCCAGTTACCAGATGGCTTAATGGAGTAGCGCTCAGTCACAACTATCGCCAAATAAGAGGATTAAGGGCACAAGCAGCGTCCTTTTCGCGCCCGGCACTTTGTGGCCTACTGACAACTTCTTCCCAATGTGCCGGCTTACTGCCCCGCCCTCGGTTGTATGTCAGGAGTGCAATCTAGTCGTTCAGTTCTTTTTAACACCTATTTATGGCAAGTATTCTATCTGGAAGCCGCTATTGGGGCATAAAGCCACCGCCAAGTGTCGGGTGGTGGCTTTGGTATGCTGATAAGCTAGGTATTTATCGAAATAAAAGCAAAAACCCCGCCTGCGTGATGCAAACGGGGTTTTATGCAGAGAGGATGGGATTCGAACCCACGATGACCTTTTGAGCCATACACACTTTCCAGGCGTGCTCCTTCGACCACTCGGACACCTCTCTGGGTCAGTAATCGGGTGCAAAGTAACGGCCCTTTTTCCGCAAACGCAAGCTCGGAGCCATTCTGACTAGCCCAAACTGATTTCGCCACGCAGGTCCTGGGTGAGCAGGTGGGCCGTTTCCTGGGGGCTGCGGTTCAGGCCAAGCACAAACATGAGCTTGGTAATGGCGGCTTCAGCAGTAATGTCCTCGCCGCCAATGACGCCCAGATCAGTGAGTTGGGAGCTGGTTTCGTACTGACCCTGAATCACGCGGCCCTCTTCACATTGGCTTACGTTGAGGATGTAAACGCCTCGCGTCTGGGCATCACGCAGGCAATTTAAAAACCAGGGCGCAGTAGGCGCATTACCCGAGCCGTAAGTTTCGAGCACGCACCCGCGCAGGCCTTCTACTTCCAGCACAGCCCGTACTACCTGCTCGGTAATGCCGGGAAACAGCTTGAGAATTACCACCCGGTCGTCGAGGTGCTGGTGCACGTGCAGGGGCGCGGAGGGCAGGTGGCGCATCTGCGGGTCGTTAAACTCGACTTCGATGCCGGCCCGGGCCAGGGGCGGGTAATTCTCGCTGCGGAAGGCATTGTACTGCTGGCTTTCTACCTTCTTGGCCCGGTTGCCCCGGATCAGCAGGTCGTTGAAGAATACGCAGACTTCGGGCACGCGCACGGTACCGGCCGTCGAGTGCCGGGCCACGGCAATATCGAGGGCCGTAATCAGATTGCGGCGGGCATCGGTGCGGATACGGCCCACCGGCACCTGAGAGCCGGTAAAGACCACCGTTTTGCCCAGGTTTTCGAGCAGGTAGCTGAGGGCAGCGGCCGAATAGGCCATGGTATCGGTGCCATGTAATACCACGAAGCCGTCGTAGTGGGCGTAGTTTTCCTTGATAAGCGCGGCCAGCCCCAGCCAGTCGGCGGCCGTGACGTTGGAGGAGTCAATGGGCTCGGGCAAACTCAGCACCGAGAGGTTCATGTTGAGCTGGCGCAGCTCGGGCATTTTCTTCCGGATCTGCTCAAACTTCATGGGCACCAGCTCGCCGCGCTTGTTGTACTCCATGCCCACGGTACCACCCGTGTAGATAACCAGCACCGAACTTGCCGGCCGGGTGTCGGGCCCAATTGGCTTGATATCAATGAGAGGCAGCGTAGCGGGAAGGTTCATGGGAGCGGTGAGTTAGTGAGTTAGGCAGTTAGTGAGTTTGATGGGCTGGTGGCGCAGGCGCAAATGGCGCATATCTCGCAATTAGAACGACAACTCACCGAGTCGCTAAATCACCATTTCACAGCGCGAACAGCGCCTTGGCGTTTTGAGTGGTAGCCTCGGCAATTTCCTCGGGGCTTTTGCCCAGCAGCTCGGCTACGCGGCGCGCTATGAGGGGCAGGTAGGACGGCTCATTGCGCTTGCCACGGTGGGGCACGGGAGCCAGGTAGGGGCAGTCGGTTTCGAGCAGCAGGTGCTCCAGGGCAATGGTGGGCAGAAACTTGTCGGCCCCGCCGTTTTTGAAAGTAGCCACGCCCCCAATGCCCAGCTTGAAGCCCAGCCGCAGTACCCGCTCAGCTTCTTCCGGGGTACCCGAAAAGCAGTGAAATACACCGCGTAGCGTGCCATCCTGGGCTGCTTCGATGATGTCGGCCGTTTCCTGGAAAGCATCACGGGTGTGGAGCACGAGCGGTAAGTTGTGCTTTTTGGCCAGGGCCACCTGCACCCGCAGGGCTTCCTGCTGCTGGGCCAGAGTGGTTTTATCCCAGTATAAATCGATGCCGCACTCCCCCACTGCCGCGAAGGGCCGCTTGCCGAGCCACTCTTCCACCAAGTACAGCTCCCGCTCGAAATCCTTGCCCACCGAGCACGGATGCAGCCCCATCATGGCAAAGCACTGCTGCGGAAAGCGGGCCTCGGTTTCGAGCATCCCGTCGATGCTGGTGTGGTCGATGTTGGGCATCACGATGGTGGTGACGCCAGCCTCGTAGGCACGGTGCAGGGCTTCGTCGCGGTCGGTTTTAAACTGCTCGGAATAAATATGGGCGTGCGAATCGGTGAGTTGCATGGGTTCGTTGTTGGTTGATGATTGTTAGGCTATTGAGTATCATATAAGCCGATTCCTCTATCCTATTTGCTCATTGTGTATTAGTAGTTACTCATTTATAGAGTCGACCCTTCCAGTCGAAGGCAACGGGCAGCAGCCGGAATACGCTCAGACTCACGGTGAGAGCTACAGTGTAGAGCTCAAAGGCGGGCAGCAGGTGCCAAGGCATGCGCAGGCCAGCCCGGCGGTAGCAGCCCCAGGCCAGCAAGCCTTGTAGCAGCATCTTGACTCCCAGCACTGCTAGCGCTGCCAGCGGCCCGGCTGCCCAGACCAGCACCAGCAGCAGCGGGTAAAACATGGCATAAAACAACAGGCCGCTTTGCAGCCACCCCGGCAGGGCTTCCACCCCGCGCAGCCAGCGCCGGCGCTGGTGCAGTAGCCGCAGCGGCGTACCGATGGGCAGCGAATAGGCCAGCACTTCGGGCCGGAATACGTTGCGAAACGTGAAGCCCTTCGCCAGCACGGCCTTAAACAGCTCAAAATCTTCGGTGACGGAAAACGGCAGCGCCTCGTAGCCGCCCGTGACCTCGTAGGCAGCCCGCGTCACGAGCATATTGTTGCCCATAGCCGTCACGGGCCGCCCCTGATCCGACACGACCTGCACCAAACCCAGCGACTGGAGCCAGTCGAGGCCCTGGAGCTGGTCGAACAGGCGGGGGCCGCGCACCACGGTGAGGCCCGTGACGGTACCTACTTTGGGCCCGGCGAAGGGCAGCATGGCCTGAATCCAGCCGGGCGCCACGGCAATATCGGCATCGGTAATAAAGAAATAATCGGACGTGGCCACCCGGGCCAGGTGGGCCAGCACGTTGGCTTTGCCCCGGGCCGTGCCCAGCTGCTCGGTGATGGTGAGGCACTGGAAACGCCCCGCGTAGCCCTGCATAGTACGTTCGGCTACAGCACGGGTCTGGTCGGTGGAGGCGTCGTCGCCGAGCAGTACTTCTACTAAGTGGGCGGGGTAACTGAGCTGACGAATGGCGGTGAGGCAGCGGGCAATGGCGGCTTCCTCGTTGCGGGCCGCAATGAGGATACTGACCCGGGGCCAGGGCTGAGACAGTGCGTCTGGCACGGGCCGCTTCCGTAGCCAGAACAGCAGCGTGCAGGTTGCTAGCACTAGAAACCAGAGCGCAAAATAGCCGGTGAGAAAAAATAGCATGAGGTCTTACAACAGCTCAAACCGGAAGCCCCGCTCGGCGAAATGCGCCAGGTAGCGCGGCAGCACGTAGCGCATGTTGCGGCTGGCCTTCAGGCTGTCGTGAAACACAACCACCGAGCCGGGCCGCGTGAGGCGCAGCGCATCGCGCAGGCACTTTTCGGAGGCATAGTCCCGGTCGTAGTCGCAGGTAAGCAAGTCCCACATCACGATGCGGTAGCGCGGTTCCAGTTGGCGGTTCAGGCCCGGGGTGAGGCGGCCGTAAGGCGGGCGAAAAAACCGGGGCGCGGCAGCGGGCAGCAGGGCGTCGAGGGCCGCCTGGCAGCGGGCAATATCCTCGTAATATACCTCGGCCGGCGTAGTCCAGCCGCTGAGGTGGTGGTGCGTATGGTTGCCGAGTTGGTGGCCGGCTGCCAGGGCGGCGCGGGCAATATCGGGGTGGCGCTCCAGATTGTCGCCGACGCAGAAAAACAGCGCCTTGGCATTATACGCGGCCAGTTGCTCCAGCACCCAGGGCGTCTCCTCCGGAATCGGGCCGTCGTCGAAGGTCAGATACAGTGTTTGCTGCTCACTCTCCGCCGCGTGCGGGCCGCGCCAGATGGTATTGGGCAGCCAACGGTGCATTGCTTCGGGCAAACGGTGAAGGTGCATCAGGTGAAGTTGTGAGTTGGTTAAATGGTGAGTTGTTGGGCGGGCTTTTACCGGGTTGTTACCTCAACAATATTCTGCCAGATTTGCTCCGCGCTACGCACCCAGGAGAAGCGGTGCACGTTTTCCAGGCCTTTGCGCACCAACTCCTGCCGCAGCTCCGGTTCGGCTTCGAGGCGGGTAAGGCCGTCGGCAATGGAAGCTACCGACAAGGGGTCGGCGAGCAGGGCCGCGCCGCCGGCCACCTCGGGCATGGAGCTGCAATTGGAGGTAAGCACCGGCGAGGCGCAGGCCTGGGCCTCAATGATAGGAATGCCGAAACCCTCGAAATACGGCACGTACACCGTGCTCAAAGCCGCCGCGTAGAGCTGCACCAGCTCCACATCCGACACGCGGCCGGTAAGGTGCACGGCCCCGCGGTGCTGCATTTGCTGGTAAGCATCGAACATCGGGCCGGCTTTCCAGGCCGTGCGGCCCACAATAAGCAGCTTGGCGGCCGAGCCCGTGCGGGTTTTGAACTCATCGAAGGCCCGCAGCAGGTTTACCAGGTTTTTGCGCGGCTGCAGGGCCCCCACAAACAGAAAGTAGGGCTTGCCAGCGCTGAACCGGTCCCGCACGTCCTGCTGGTCGGCGGCGGGCAAAGGCCGGAAGTGGGCATCAGCCGCATTATATACCACCCGGATTTTATCGGCGCTGGTGCCGTAGGTCTGTACCAAATCCTGTTTCGTAGCCTCCGATACGGCCAGGATTCGGGCCGAGGCGCGCACGAACTTCGGGGTGAAATAGTGGTAGTACTTGCGCTGCAGCCAATCCACATCCTGCGGGAAATGCTCGAAGGCCAGGTCGTGAATGACGGTGATGCGCGGCACCCGGGTGCGCAGCGTAGTGAAGCCGTCGGGACTCAGGAACACGGCCGGCCGGTTCTTTGTCAGCCAGGCGGCCACGGCGCCCTCAAACCAGGCCACGAACAAAAACGGGTGGCGGGCCGGGGGCAGCAGCACGTGGGGCACTACATTGTCGGCGAAGAGGTAGCGCTGGTCGTAGGCGCGGTCGAAGAGGAAGTGGAAAGTATGCTCGGGGTGCTGGCGGACGAGACGACTGAGCGTTTCGTAGGTGAAGCGGCCAATGCCTTCGAGTTTGTCGCCGGGCAGCAGGAAGCGGACGTTAACGGCAATATTCAACGAGTGCGGGTTTCGGAGGCGCTAAGATGACCGATTTTTGAAAAACTTGCCGGAGTATACGGACCTCAGCGGCGCAGGGCTTTGAGCTCGGCAATTCGTACAATGCCGGTGGCAAACAGAATACCGACGAAGGCCAGCCCCGCTCCCACCGCTTCCAGCAGCCACTGGTTGAGCCACAGCCGCAGGCCCCAGAACACGCCGCAGAGCAGTCCGAAAGCCAGCAGCAGTTGCGCAATGGTAGCCCAGGGAATAGCTACTCCGGCCCGGCGCTGCACCAGCCACAAGTAGCCGCCCGACACGAACACAACGCATAATAAGGTGTTCAGGGCAGCGGCTACGGCTCCGTAGCGCGGCAACAGGAAGAGGTTGAGCACTACGTTCAGCGCGATGCTGCCCGCCACGAGCCAGCTCACCGGCTTTTCCTGGTTGGTGCTGGTGAGCAGCGTGCTATAGATGGCAAAAAAGGCGTGCACCAGCACGTTGACGAACAGAATCTTCAAACTCAGCGTCATGCGGCCCAGTTCCTGGGGCGTGCTGTGGACAAGCTGAAAGAACAGCACTTCGCCCCGAAACAGCACGAAGGCGCACACAAACAGCAGCGGCACCGTGACGACCCGCTGCCCAAACCAGAGCAGTTCCCGCTGCTCCTCGCGCTTGCCGGTGGCAAAGGCAAACTTGGCAAAAAACAGCGGCAACACTGTCCAGAGGTACATCATAATAGCATCGACCCAGCGGTAGGCCGCCGCGTAGTAGCCCGCCTCGGCCGGCGAGGCCAGCCGCTCCAGCATCAGCATATCCACCCGCTCGTTGAGACCATACACCAGCGTAATGAGGGCCAGCGGCAGGCTGGCTTTCAGCAGCCCGCGGGCATGCTCCCACTTCAGCCGGAAGCGCACCCGCCCATACAGCCGCGTCACCAGCGCGTAGAGCACCACGAAGGTGAAGAGCACGGCCACGGCCCGGGCCCCCACGTAACGGTCGAGGGTGATGCCCACTGGAATGAGGGCCAGCACAAAGACCAGCAGCAGCGCCTTTTCCAGCACCGAGAGCAGCGCGTCGGTATTGAAGCGCTGGTGGGCCTGCAGCGTGCCGCGCAGAAACTGGGTGTACTGGGTAACGAGCAGCGAGGCGCCGGTGAGGGCCAGCAGCGTGAGCGTGTGGCCGTGGTAGCCCAGCAGCCAGCCAGTGCCCACCATAATGCCCAGAAACAGCACCGAGAGCCAGCCTTTCAGTGGCAGCAGCGTGGGAAAATACTCGTTCAGAAACTCCGGAGCCGCCGCTACTCGCTTGGTAGTGAGCTGAGTAGTACCCAAATCCGACACCGATGCCACGATGAGCGTCCAGTTGAAGATGGCTGTGAACGTGCCAAAGGCCGCGTGGCCCAGCCGGTCCTGCACCAAGCTTTCGACCATCACCCAGCCTGGCTTCACCAGCAGGTTGAGCAAAACGACGAAGCTGATATTTCCGAAAAACTTTTTGATACTGCCGGGGCCTGAATGGGGGCCAAAATTAAGTAAAAACCGTGGGCACCCCTCATTAATTACGCGGCCAGACCAGCACCGGCTTCTTCCGCCAGTCTTGCGTCACGCACGTTGGGTCAAAACGGCGTGGGGCTCCGGCTAGCGGCTTTCGGGGCGGGAAGCGCCGATAGGCCTATTCAATGCGCGGAATTTGAAGTAGCTTTGCTCCCCAATGTAGTGCGCCGAAAACCGGCTGAAACTGCGTCCGTTGTCCTTTTACCCTCTGCATGTCATCCCGCTCTTATTCGCTACTGGGCCTGTGGCCCGTTGTCAACCGGTGGAAATATCTAGTTGCCGCGGCTGTGGGCCTGGCCCTCATTATCAGCGTGGTCGTCAGCCTTTCGATGCCCAACATCTATAAGTCGACGGCCGTCTTTTACCCCACCAACCCCAATACCACCGACCCCGACCGGATTGTGACGGATGGCGGCAAGCTGGAGCTGGGCGGCCGGGCCGAAGACCTGGACCGGGTCATCACCATTGGCGAGTCGCAGACACTGGCCGAGCTGATGATCAAACGCTTCGACCTGCACGAGCACTACGAAACCGGCGGCGAGGGAACCGACGCGGCCGACCAGGCTGCCCTGGACGAGTTCAACAGCAACTTCACCATCGTGCACAACGACCGGGACGCTATTGAAGTCAACTTTCTGGACCGCGACAAAGCCCTGGCGGCCAAGGTAACCAACGCCATTGTGCAGGCCATCGACTCCATCAACCAGCAGCTGACCTTCGAAAACCGGCGCACGATTATTTCGCTTTACCAGGGCCGCAAGGAGTTTCTGGAGCGTGAGTACCAGGCCGCCCACGACAGCCTGCTGGCGGGCCGCCGCCGCTACGGCATCTACGGCATGGAGAATGAGTCGCGCTACCTGGGCCGGGCCATTATTGAAACCGAAACCAAGCTCCGCCAGGCCGAAGGCGAAGGCAACAGCAACAAAGCGGCCGGCCTGCGCAAGGCCCTGCGCGGCCTCACCAAGGCCGAGGGCGGCAACCACCTCAACCTGGAAAGCTACGTGAAGGGCACCGACCTGATGGCCACCACCTACGCCCGCTTCGCCGATATTCAGGGCCGCCTCATCGGGGCCCGCAACGCCTACGAAACGGCCAAACTGGGTATCAGCGGCAAGATTTCCTCGATTTACGTGGTGCAGAAGGCGTTTCCGGCCACCAAGAAAACCAAGCCCGTGCGCTGGCTCATCGTCGTCTCGTCGGTAGTTGTTACGCTGGCCTTGTCCATTATCTTCATTACTCTGCTCGAGCTCTACCGCGGCAACCTGAGCGTAGGCCGCCCCGGCACCGAGCCGCAGTATTAAACCCGCTCTGATGGCCGCTGCTGCTTCTCTGCTGGCCCGCCTGCGCCCCCAAGATCCGGCCCAGCGCCTGTACGTGGTCTTCATTGTGCTGCTGCTGGGCAGTGGCGCGGCGGCGGCGCTGCTACAGGCCCCGCTGTGGCTGGCGCTGCCCTTTGCCCTGCTGGGGGTGGTGGTACTGCTCGTCGACTGGCGCTGGGTGTACTACTTGCTGCTGACCACGCTGGCCTTCTCGCGGGAAATACCGCTGCCCGGCGGCCTGAGCATGGACGTACCCTCCGAGCCGCTGATGCTGATTCTGCTGGGCTGCTTCGGGGTGAGCGTGCTGCTGGGCCGCACCGAGGTGCCGGCCCGCATCTGGCGGCACCCGCTGGTTATTATCATGGCTCTGGCGTTGCTCTGGTCATCGGTGTCGATGCTGTTTTCGGTGAACACCGTGAAATCGGTGAAGTACCTGCTGGCCAAAACCTGGTATATCGTACCGTTTGTATTCGTGACGGCCTCCATCGTGCGGCGGCCGGCCGATGTGTGGCGGGTGGTAAGCTTTTACGTGGCCGGGGCCTCGCTGAGCGTGCTCTACACGGCCGCCCGGCACGCCACCAAGGGCTTCCGGTTCGACTCCATCAACTGGGCCATTCAGCCGTTTTACATCAACCACGTTATCTACGCCACGGTGATGGCGCTGCTGATTCCCTACGCCTACTTTGCCGCCCGCGACACGCCTAATGCTACCAAGAAGCTGCTGTGGCGCATTGGGCTGGGCGTGCTGCTCTTCGGCGTGGTGCTATCCTACACCCGGGCTTCTATGGCGTCGTTGCCGCTGGCCGGGCTTTTTTATCTGGCCATGCGCCTGCGCCTTACCCGGCTTATTCTGGCCGGAGCCGCCATTGCGGCGGGCAGCGCGGCCTTCTATTTCATGCACCAGAATAACTACATGCTCTATGCCCCCGACTTCGAGAAGACCATCTTCAACGGGCATAACTTCGAGAAGCACCTGGAGGCTACCTACAAGCTGCAGGACGTATCGGGCATGGAGCGGGTGTACCGCTGGGTGGCGGCGGCCCGCATGATCAGCGAGAAGCCCGTGACCGGCAGCGGCCCGAGCACCTTCTACCCCGAATACAAGCACTACACCGTCAAGAGCTTCCGGACCTACGTGAGCGACAACCCGGAAAAGTCGACGACCCACAACTACTTTCTGCTGCAGCTGGCCGAGCAGGGCTTCCCAGGGTTTCTGCTCTTCGTCAGCCTGTTTGGCACGGCCCTGGTGCTGATGGAGAATATGTACCACCGCAGCCGCTCGGCCCAAAACCGACGCGTGGTGCTGGCCGCAGGCCTTTCCCTGGTAGTCATCATCTTCCACCTGCTGCTCAACGAGTTGGTCGAGGTCGACAAAGTCGGCTCGTTCTTCTACATCGCCCTGGCCATCCTTATGCGCGCCGAGGGCTGGATTGAGGAAGAGAGGGTTTAATGTGCTAATGTGGGGAATGTGCTGATGTGCTAATGCTTAATGGGAGTAATATGTCATTGCGAGCAGCGCGAAGCAATCCGTCCTCTGCGCAGTACGACACGCCTTTTTACCAGAAAGCCCTTTACTACACGTACACGCGGTAGTAAAGGGCTTTTCAGTGAAGCACACTCAGCACATTCTTCACATTAGCACCTGAGCACATTACCCTTATTTAAACCGGCAGCTCAGAATTGTGACGTCGTCGGCAAACTGGTTTTTGGTGGTGCTGAAGGCTTCGATTTCGCGCAGCATTTCCTGGTGCAGCTTCGGGAGCGGCAGGTAGCGGTTGCGCCGCATGAGGCTGATGAGGCCTTCCTCGCCGTACTCGGCCCCGCTGGCATCGAACACCTCGGTGAGGCCGTCGGTGTAGCTGAGCAGCAGGGAGTGCGGCGGAATTTCGGTTTCGCCCACGGTCAGCATCGGCAGCTTTTCCATGATGCCCAGCATCACGGTGCCATCCTTGAGGTACTGAATCGGGCCGTGGTCGGGCAGCAGAATCGGGTCGTTGTGGCCCGCATTCACATATTGCAGGTGGCGGGTGGCGCGGTTGTAAATGCCAAAGAACACGGTGATGAACTTCTCCCCGCCTGAGTTGCGAAACAGCAGGTGGTTCAGCTCGTGCACGATGGTGGCCAGGTCCACGTTCTGGCGCAGCAACGTGCGCAGGCCGGCCTGGAAGTTCGACATCAGCAGCGAGGCTGGCACGCCCTTGCCACTCACGTCGGCCACGCAGAACAGAAACCGGTCCTTGTCGATGCTGACCACGTCGTAATAGTCGCCGCCGATGGCCGTGTGGGGCACGTAACTGGCGTGCACCGCCACCTGGGCATCGTTGGGCAGCTTGCTGGGGAAAAGCAGGTTCTGCACTTCCTGGGCAATTTCGATTTCCTTGCGCATGGCGGCGGCCGAAATCCGCTGCCGATTCAGGCGGCGGTTTTCGATGGCACCCACCAGAATGTTGCTCAGCGTTTCCAGGAACTTATTGGCTTCCTCATTGGCGTAGTCTTCCTGCACGTTGCCAATCATCACGTAGGCCCGCACGGCATCCTGCTGGCCCACCGGAATGATGGTTTCGAGCTTCTGCCACTCGGGCCCCAGAGGCAGGCTGGCCACGGGATACGGCCCGGCTACGCAGTTGTCGATGATTTCGTCGGGCAGCTCAATCTTGCGGAAATCGGCCAGCTGAAAGCCGAACGACACCACGCACTGCCAGTGCCGCTCTTCCTTGATGTAGAGCACGATGCGCCGGATGTTCAACTGGCCGAGCAGCGTAAACTGGAAGATCTTGTAAAGCGTGTCCTCCGTCGTATCCTGGTTGATGGCCTGGGTGATTTCCAGCAGGGCGCTCAGCTCCTGCTTTTTCAGCAGCAGCACTTTGCGCAGGCTCAGAACATCCGGGTGCACGTTGGTCGAATCAGGCATCGGTTTTTAGTTGTTAGTTGTTGGTTGTCAGTTGTTAGTTGGCAGTTGTTAGTTGCTGGTTGTTAGTCAATAAATCGGCCTAACAACTGACAAGTAGCAACTAACAACTTAAAACAACTGACAACTAAAACCCAAGTGGGGTTTTAGGATCGTAGGCGTCACGCAGGCCGTTGCCGAGCAGGTTGAAGCTGAGCACCAGCAAGCTGATGGCCAGGCCGGGCAGCAGCGTGAGCCAGAGCCCGGCCTGGGTGCCCAGCAGTTGGAATCCTTCGTTCACCATCAGGCCCCACGAGGGAGCTGGCGGCTGCACGCCCAGGCCCAGAAAGCTCAGGCCGGCTTCGAGCAGAATAGCTGCCGCAAAGTTACTGGTGGCAATGACGATGAGCGGGCCGGTCATGTTAGGCAACAGGTGGCGGGCAATGAGGCGGCCCTGGGGCAACCCCAGCACCCGGCCGGCTTCCACGAAGGTTTTCTCGCGCAGGCTCAGCATCTGTCCCCGCACTACCCGGGCCACGTCGACCCACATCGTCAGGCCCACGGCCACAAACGACGTCCAGACACCTTTGCTGTCGAGGGCTAGGGAAATGGCAATGACGAGCATGATGCCCGGAATGCTCCACACCACGGTCATCACGCCCATCAGCAGCGAATCGACCCAGCCGCCCACGTAGCCGGCCACCGCCCCGATGAGCATGCCCAGGGCCAGGGAAATGAGCACCGCCACCAGCCCGATACCCAGCGAAATACGGGTGCCCAGCAACAGGCGGCTCAGCGTGTCGCGCCCGGCTTTGTCGGTGCCCAGCCAGTAGGTGCGGGTATGGGGGTCTTCATACTTAGGGTTGATGGAAATACTTTGGTAAGCAGCGCGTGGGGCATCGGGAGCCGTCCAGGGGCGGAAGGCCACCGAGTCGTATTTCATATGCGCCACGCTACCCGTAGCAATGGGGATTTCCCGGAACTCCGGGGTTTTGCCCCGGAGCCAGGTGCCCAAAAAACTGGTGGCCTGGTAAGAGGAATCGGGCAGCGGGATGCGCAGCAGCTGCACCTGCAAACCCGGCGGCTGCTTTTGCAGCTGCACAATGCTGTTGTTGGCGTCGGGCGAGTTGTCGGGTAGCACCCAGTAGCCAAGCAGGGCCACCAGGGTGCAGAGCACGATGAAGCCCAGGCCCAGCATAGCGGGACGGTTTTGGAGCAGCCGCTGCCGCACGTAGTAGCCAGGGGGCCGGGCCGGCGGCGCGGCGGCCGGGGTATATATCGGGGCTGAGGCGGCCACCCTACCGAGTGTTGTGGGCCAGCAGGCCGGGCTTGGTAGCCAGGAAGTAGCAGTCGCGGGCCAGGGCTCCAAAGGAAGTGGTTTCGTAGGCCAGCTCAGTATCGGGGTCGGGGTAGAAGCACTTCACGTAGTCCTGCTCGAGCAGCAGGCGCAGGTGGTTTTCCAGCTCCAGCACGGGCAGCCCGGTTTTTTCGAGCAGGGTGCGGAAGGGTGTCACGAAGTACAGCTCGTCGATGATATCGTATTCGGTGTCGGTCACGGGAGGTAGGGCGCGGTGGTAGGTGGAGGTAACAAATGTAGCTCCGGGAGACCGGAAAGGGAAATGCGGGGCGGTTTGGCGGCGGCTATTCAGACAATTCAGCTGCTTACTCCGCACCCCAGGCTGCTTCCAATACTAGTAGCTCGGCTTCAAGGCCGCGCAGGTGGGCCAGGCGCAGGGTATGCTCGGCAGCGCTGAGGCATACCGGAGCGAAGGCCGTATCATGGGCCAGTTCATCGAGCCAGCGCAGGGCCTGAATCGTATCAGGGGGCGGGCCGGGCCAGAAGGACGGCGCGGGGGCGGTCAGCACGGTACGCAACTCAGCCAGCGCCCAGTGCCGGTGCGCTACCCCTTGCGCCAGCAGCCCCCGCTGCTCCAGAGCTGCTCGCGCCGTCAGAATGCCCACGCGCACCTGCTTGAGGCGGAGCCGGAGCCGGTCTTTCTCGTCGGCAGCCAGTGCGGGCGGGCCGTCTTCGGCCGCAACGGTCCCGAACGACGGGCGGGCCGCCCCGTGCCCTTCGGGAGGCGGCAGGTGGTGGCCCAGCAGCAACAAGCGGTAGGTGGCGGTCTGCCCCAGCTCCTTACGGCCCGCTTCAACGGCCGCTAGCATGGAGCGGCTTACGCCTACGAAGCGGGCCAGTTCGGTCTGGGTAAGGGCAAAGTGCTGCCGCACGCTAAATGATAAGGTGTCGGAATACTGGGAACGGCGTGGCATAAACAGTAGGGTAACAATTGAGGGATAAGACAAAGTCGTTTTGTTACCCAGGTGGTAACAAATGATCAAGATAGCAGGAACGTTTGTTACCACCTGGGTAACAAATAAATATGCTTGACTATAGCTTTGTTACCCAGCAGGTAACAAAGCCAGTCGAAATTCAAACAGCTTGTTACCCTCCTGCCGGCGCGCGTCTGCGAAGCGAACCTACCGCGCCGGAAGGGCCGATTGTTCTGGCGGGCGCGTTAGCGGGCTGAGACTAGCCGTGATAGAACAGCAATTACCCCTGTCTCCGCCCCTTCCACTCGTACCGCCCACGCAGCCCCAGCAGGCCGGTGGCCAGGGCATAAGGCGCGTAGAGCAGCTGCAGCACCGCTACCCAACGCAGCCACCAGGGCCGCCCCAGAAACTGCAGCACCGGCCCCAGGAACCAGATATCCGCCCCTAGCTTCAGCGCCCAGGCGGCTAGCACCCAGGGCCAGAGCGAGGGCCGGAAGCCGGCAAATGCTACCCCAAGGAACAGCGCCATATTGGCCCCCAGCACCAGCAGGGCCAGCTGCTGAGAGGCCGGGTGCTGGTAGTGCCGCCACTTGCTGGCCCAGCGCACCCGTTGCGTGAGCAAGGCCCCCAGCGTAGCCGGCGCTGCCGTGTTGACAATAGCGGCCGGGCTTTTTAGAAACCGGATGCTGCCGGGAAAGGCGGCGTGCAGCTTGTGGAGCAGGAATTCGTCGTCGCCGCTGGCCAGGTGCTCATTGCCGGCGAAGCCCTGCACGGCGGCAAAGGCAGCGCGCTGGTAGGCCAGGTTGGCCCCGTTGCACATGGTAGGGCTTTGCCGGCCGATGCTGGCGGCCCCCACTCCTACCAGCCCCGCAAATTCGAGACCCATGAGGTGCTGCAGCGCGGTGGCCGGGCCCGTAAGCAGCACCGGGCCGCTGATGAAGCGCACGGTGGCATCGGTGGCTACTACGGCGGCGTAGCTCCCGAGCCAGTCGGGGCCGAAGCGGCAGTCGGCATCGGTGCAGACCACCCAGGGCGCGCGGGCCAGCCCCAAGGCTGCCTGCAGAGCGGCTTTTTTGCCGGTAGCTCCTGCCGGCTGCTGGCTGAGGCGCACCAACTGCAGCGGAAACGGGCTGCCCGCCACCGCCGCTTCGACAATTTCAGCCGTGGCATCGGTGGAATGGTCATCGACGATGATGACTTCGAACGTGCCGGACTCGAGGCTTTGGCGGCACAAATCGGTCAGCAGGTGGGGCAGGCTGTGGGCTTCGTTGCGGGCCGCCACAAGAACGGAAAACAGCGGCTTCGTTCCAGTCGGGGTTGCGGCGGAAGCAACCGTGGGCAGCTGCTGCCAGGCCCGGCGCAGGGTTACCATCAGGGCAGCATACAGCGCGGGCAATACCAGCAGGGCCAGCCCCGGGCCCAGGCTACCCATCGGCGGGGGATTTGGCGGCCAGGTCCTTTTTGCGGAATACCTTCAGGCGCAGCACAAACAGCAAGCCGGCCGCGCTGGGCAGGGCAATGTTGAGCACCCACAAGCTCAGGCTGGCGCTCAGCACCTTGATGGGCGGCTCGCGCAGCAAGCCAAACAGGTGGGTGGCCGACAGCTCCCGCACGCCCACGTCGGCCAGGGCATTGAGGGAAGGCACCAGGGACTTAATCAGGAAGGTGCCGGCAATGGCGGCCAGCCCCGGCCCGATGGGTGGGGAGGCCCCGTAGGCCCAGAGCAGCAGCCCGAACTGCAGGCAGAACACGGCGTAGCGCAGCATCGAAATAGCCAGCACCGCGTGCAGGGCGCGGGCCGGGTAGGTGGGCATCACGGCCAGAAACCGCCGGAACCGCCGCAACGGCTTGATGACCGTGAGGGCCGAGAGCAGCAGCCGGGAGCGGTACAAAGGCAGTATTACGCCCGCATTCAGCAGCAACGCGGCCACTACCAGGCCCAAGCCGGCCGAGGGGTAGCCTTGCAGGTAAAACGTGAGCAAGAAGTAGAGCAGGCCCGCCGTGCCAGCCACCACGGTAGCCACCAGCTGGCAGTAGCGCCCCAGAAACACCGCGCCCAAGGCATCGAGGCGGCGGCTTTTGAGCTCCATGATGCGGCCGGCGTAGTCGCCCACGCGGTTGGGCGTCACGAAGCCCAGGGTGAGGCCCACGAGCACCGCCCGGAAGCAGCGCCGGAACGAGACGGGCTCCAGGTGCCGGGCCAGTCGCCACCACTTCCAGGCCTCCAGGCCCCAATTCACGGGCACCAGGGCCAGCGCAGCCAGCACCGGCCCCCGGCCCGCCCCGCCCAGCGACGAGGCCAGCAGCTGCCGCCAGGCCGCCGCCGTGGCCGCGTCGGCAAATACGGAGTGGTAGAGCAGCCCCAGCGTGAGGCCGGTGATGAGCAGCTTGCCGCCAATGACGAGCCAGCGCCGGCGCGAGGCGGGTGGTTCGGGCTTTTGGACGTAGTTTTGTAAGTTGGGTGGGGGCAAAACGGCGGCGCATTGGTTGGCCTCGGCAAGTTACCGACGAAAATCAACCGAAGTCCTACTTTACTTATCGTCCCCGCGCTTTCTGGCTTATGCGTCTTCCCTCCTCTTCTTCTTCCGTCGATTTGCTGCCCAAGATTATCATGGGCGTCGACCCCGGCACCCAGATTATGGGCTACGCCGTGATTGAGGTGCAGGGCTCCCGCGTGCAGGTTATCTGCTACGACGTAATCGATATGAAAAAGCTGGGCACTAACCACGCCCTCAAGCTCAAGAAGATATTCGAGCGGATGCTGGAGCTCATCGACGAGTACCTGCCCGACGAGCTGGCCATCGAAGCCCCGTTTTTTGGCGTCAACGTGCAGAGTATGCTCAAGCTGGGCCGGGCGCAGGGCGTGGCCATTGCGGCCTGCCTTTCCCGCCAGATTCCGTACGTCGAATACGCGCCCACCAAGGTGAAGCAGGCCGTGACAGGCTCGGGCTCGGCCAGCAAGGAGCAGGTAGCCAAAATGCTGCGCCAGACCCTGAAGCTGCCGCCCATCGAGGAAGCGCCCAAGTTCTTAGACGCCACCGACGCGCTGGCCGTGGCCATGTGCCACCACTACCAGAAAGGCAACAACGTGAAGGCCGGCACCAAGAGCTGGGACAAATTCCTGACCGACAACCCCGACCGGATGAGCAGCGCCACCGGCACCAAGAAAGCCCCGGCCAAGGCGAAGGCGAAGTAGGTGGTGGGGTAATGTGCTCAGGTGGTTGAATGTGCTAAATATGGGGAATGTGGAAAATGTGTTAAACCCGTGTCATTGCGAGGACGAAGGACGAAGCAATCTGTCCTCTGCTAGTGACAAACATCCTTTTATCAGAAAGCCCTTTCCAGAACGTTCTGGAAAGGGCTTTTCAATTAATAATACTTAGCACATTTCAGAGGACGGATTAGCTGCGCTGTCTTGCTGATGCCACGGCTGCGCCCCGCAATGACACATTCCCCACATTTAGCACATTCAACCACCTGAGCACATTGCCCTTCACCAGTTATAGGCGGCGGCCCATTCCTGCAGCTCCTTTACCTCGCTCGGGTGCTGCTCCAGCCACTGCTGGCACTCGGGGGCGTCGGGGCGAGCGGCCTGAATCAGGTGGACCAGCGTGGGCAGGTAGCCGGCTTTTTTAAGGGTGAGGAAGTAGGGCACGTAGTAGTTCCAGGCAAAGCCCGGATGGCCCTCCAGTTTCTGCTCTTCCAGGCCTTCAAACAGTGACGTAAGCTTTTCACTCAGCCGCTCCGTCGTCGATTTGTCTTTGTTTTTTTCGTCGTAGTCGAGGGCTGAGTCCATGGTGAGCAGCATGTCGGCCCGGCCGAAGTTGTCGGGCTGGTTCTTCTTGCCGTTCACCTGTTTGAGCATGGCCGGGGTCATGCTCAGGGTCACGGCATTTTCACCCGTTTTTGTCACGCCTTTACCCATCAGCTTGTCCAGCATTTCCAAGCCGCCCGCGGCCCGCTTGCCCTGCGGCTCCAGCTGCAGAAAGCGCACCAACGAGAAGACGGAGGCTACCCGGTTCTGCTGCGCCATGAGCAGCGCCAGCATGCGGTGGGCGCTGGCGTGCCGGGGATTTTTGCGCGCCGCCTGCTGCATACTTCCAATGGCCTCGTCGTAGCGCTGCTGACTGGCCTGCGTTACGCCAAGGTTGTAGTAGAGCAACCCGCTTTCCGGGAATTTCTTTAGCCCGGCCTGATAGATACGAATGGCTTCCTGAGGCTTTTTCAGATCATCCAGGGCGGTGCCATAGGTGATGTAGACATTGTCATTGGCGCCTTCATTTTTCAGCAGCTTTTTGCATATCTCCACCACTTCTTCGTGGCGGCCGAGGTTGCCGTAGGTCATGGCCAGCTCGTACTGGGCCGTGGCGTTGTCCGGCTCCAGCTTCAGAGCCTGCTTGTAGCGTAGCACGGCCTCGTCGTACTTGCCCGCATCGTGCAGCACCACGCCCTGTCTGATCAGGGCTTTTACGTCTTCATTGGCCGCCGACTGGGCAGCAGCCCCGAACGAGAGGCAGCAAAAGCAAGCAATACATACCCATTTGGCACCGGAATAGCGCATAGCCGAAAAAGCGGGGAATAAGTGAGGAAGTAGCAGGTGGCTTAAAGCTAGGAATTACAGCCAGTAAACGGCGAAGAAAATCCCCGTCAAATAGGCCCAGAGCCCAACGAAAGCAATGTGGACGGTGGTTTCGAACCGCTTGCCCCGCCAGAGCTCGGCCGAGTAGCCCACCAGCTGCACCACCAGCCGGGCCAGCCAGAAGCAGCCCAGGCCCAGAGCTACCACCCGGCCCAGACGTGTGTGCACAAGGTCGGGGGCGCTGCCCAGGCACAGCAGGCCCATCAGCAGCACCACCAGCGCAATGAACAGCGTGTGGACGTACACCATCTGCCGGTTGATAAGGCTGAGCGGCTTCAGCTCCCCGGCCCAGTTGAAGTAGCGCGGAAAGCCAGCGTGCAGCAGCGCTAGTCCCACCAGCAGCACTCCCACGATTTTAAGTTGCTGCTCCATCATGGGCCAGGATAAAGGCGGATACGAAGGGCGTAATTTTCTTTTCCTGCACGAGCGTCAGGCCGGCCGCCCCAAATGCGCGAAGCCAGGTGGAACGGGAATAAAAGTGCAGAAACCCGATGGTGTAAGCCCAGAAGTTGGCCGCGTCGCGCAGGTGCTCTACCACCACCACGCGCCCACCCGGGGCCAGTACCCGCCGCAGCTCCCGGAAAAAAACCACCCGCTGCTCCTCGCTCCGGATTTCGTGGGCTGCCAGCAGCACAAACACGTAGCTGATGCTGGCGGCGGGCAGCGGCAGCGCGGCCGGAGTAGCGGGCTGCGTACCAGGAAAGGCCGGGTAAGCGGCCCGGGCCCTTCTGATAGAAACCTCGGTGTGAAGCGCGGGGTCGTAGAAGTCGAACACCCGCAGCGGAACCGGGGCAAAGCGCTGCTGCAGCAGACTGCTGGTTTCATCGAAGCCAGCGTGAATGTTCACGAGCTGGGCCCCGGCGGGTAGCTGGGCCGGCAGCCAACTGAGCTTGTAAAGCGCCGAACGGTCGTAGACGTAGTACGACACCAACAAGGATACCAGCAGAGGACCGCCCGCCAGCAGCATCAGCAGCAGGCAGTAAGGCCGCCAGGCGGGGCGGCCAGCGGCTACGGCGGCCAGCACCAGCAGAGCTCCGGCCGCCAAGCCGTAGAAATGCCAGTTGAACCGCACTACGTTCCAGACGCCTTCCAGGGGTTTTCTCATGCCGACCATTGCTCCGTGCGACCTTTCTGCCAGTGGTAAGGAATGTCGGTCATCGTGAAGGCGCTGGCGAGCCGGCACTCCTTCAGGCCCAGCCCGCTGATAAAGCCGACGGTAGCCGCCTCCACCTGCACCGGACGGGGCCGCCACTCCTCACGCACGCCTTCCACAATGGTAACCCGACGCGCGCCAGCATTGTAGGAAAAGGTGAACGGCAGCGGACCAGCAAACCGCCGGGCCTGCGCCCAGCTGGCAAACGGCGACCCGGCCGGTAGCCCGGGTTCCTGCTCCAGCATGGCCACCCGGATATCCAGCCCGGCTTTCCGCGACTGAAACGTGAGCTGACCTTGTGTAGCAGTATGCTCAATATCGATGGTGCGGTAGCCGTAGCTAGTAAACAGGTTGCCCAGCCACTGCATTTTCCGCTTATCGGTATCGGATTGCAGAATGTAGAGGCCGCGCAGCCGCTTGCCGGCCGCCGTGGTGTAGCGCACAAACACCCGGTAGCCGATCAGGAAGAAGTCGTGGCCCAGCCAGGCGGGCAGGCCCCGGGGCCGCAGCTGCCGGGTCTGCACAAGGGCCACGGCCACGAAGCCCCAGGTGTCGTCGAGGGTATCGAGGGTGAGGCACTCCGGAAGCAGGGGCTGCAGCTCGGCCACGGGCACGGCGAAGGTCAGCACGGTGGTGCGGCCCAGCAGGGCCTCGACGGCAAACGGATGGGAAGCAAGCCAGGCCGCCATTTTTAGGAGGTGGGTTGGGAGGAAGAACTCAGCACAAAGCCGTAATAGTACAGCAGCAGCGCAAATAAGGCGGCAAAAACGATGTTGAGCTGCTGCCACAAAAGCAGGTCGGCGGCCAGGGCAAACTCCAGCACGTTCATGCTCAGCACCAGCAGAATCTGCGCCGCCACGCTCAGCCGGAGCCAGCGCCCACTCAGTACCCAGATAGCCATACCTATTTCAGCTACGCCAATGAGCCGAGTAAGCGGCGCGGCGTAGGTTGGCCCCAGGATGCGGGCCACAATGGCCTCGTGCCGGGGCACCAGGTGCAGCACCTTGCACAGCAGGCCGTTAGCCAGCCATACCGCGGCTAGGCCGTAGCGCAGCACCGCCTGCAATCCGGAGTGCGGCTTCACGCCTGGCCCAGCTCAATTACGCCCTTCAGATACGTCACGGCGTAGCCGCTCATCAGGGCCCGGTCGGCGCGCAGCTCGCACCATAAGTCGCCGCCCCGGGCCGACACCTGGCGGGCGCGCAGCTCGTTTTTACCCAGGCGCGCGGCCCAGAACGGAATCAGGGAAGCATGGGCCGAGCCGGTAACGGGGTCTTCGGGCACGCCCACGCGGGGCGCGAAAAAGCGCGACACGAAGTCGATGCCATTAGTACCGGGCGCGGTGGCAATAACGCCCACGTACTCCAGGGCCGCTATTTTGGCCATATCGGGGTGCAGGGCCAGCACTTCGGCCTCGGAGGCAAAGAGCGTGACCAGGTCGCGGGAGGCCAGCACTTCGAGGGGCGTGGCGCGCAGGGCATCGAGCAGGCCGGTGGGGTGCTGAGTTAGCGGCTGGGGCGGGCGCGAGGGAAAGTCGAGGGTGAAGCGGCCGTCGGCAGCGTGGCGTACCCGCAGCGGTCCGCTCTTGGAGTGAAAGGTAATTTCCTCGCCCTGAAAGTTGAGGTGGCGAAACAGCACGTGGGCCGAGGCCAGGGTAGCGTGGCCGCAGAGGTCAATTTCGGCAGTGGGCGTAAACCAGCGGATGTCGTAGTCGGCGCCTTCTTTGAGCACGAAAAAGGCCGTTTCGGCCAGGTTATTCTCGGCTGCAATGGCTTGCATGGTGGCGGCCGGCAGCCACGCGGTGAGCGGGCACACAGCGGCGGGGTTGCCGGCAAAAACCCGGTCGGTAAACGCGTCAATCTGGTAGAGTGGGAGTAGCATAGCAGGCAGAAAAAAACAGAGGGCTAAAGGTACAGGAAGAACCGGATGCGCCGTAGCTTGTGGGCTGCCGAAACAGCCGTTTTTGCTGGCGGCGGCAACCACGGAAATTATTTTTACCCCGGCGCAACCCTGCGGCGGGCGGGCTGGTCATGGGCTTAGAACGTTAACGTGTCCGGTTATTCTTACTTGTTTATCTGCCTCCTCCGCCTATGGCCGAATCTATTGACGCACTCGTGGAAGGTTGCCGCCGGGGCCGGCCAGCGGCGCAGCGGGCCCTCTACGAGCGACTGGGCTATCAGCTCATGGGCGTATGTCTGCGCTACTGCCCCTCCCGAGCCGAGGCGGAGGATGCGCTGCAGCTCACGTTCGTGAAAATATTTACCCGGCTCGACCAATTTCGGCACCAAGGGCCTTTCGAGGCCTGGGCCCGGCGCATTGCCGTGACTACGTCCCTCAACCTGTGGCAGCAGCACCAGCAGCGAGGCCTGCATCTCAATACGGAAGAAGCGGCCGAGGTGCACCATCCCGACGGCACCCCCTTCGACCAGCTTTCGGCCGATGATGTGGTGCAGCTGATTAATACCCTGCCGGCCGGCTACCGCACAGTTCTCAACCTCTACGCCATCGAAGGCTACACACACGCCGAAATCGGCGAGCTGCTGGGTATTTCGGAAGGCACCAGCAAGTCGCAGCTCTCCCGGGCCCGCCGCTATCTGGAAGAACGCCTGCAGCAACAGGCTCATACTCCTACTCCTCACTACCATGACTGATTTCGAATCGGAAAAACTCTACCACGACCTACGCCGCAAGCTGGAGGGCTACGGCAGTGCGCCACCCGAAACGGTGTGGGCAGGCATTCAGGAGCAGCTGCCCAAGCGTAAGCGCCGCCGGCCTGTACTCTTGTTGCTTTTCCTGGGCACTGTGCTGGTGGGCCTCACGGTGGGCACGGGCCAGCTGCGGCCGTTCTTCAGCACCGAGCCAACGGCCCGGCCCGGTGGGCGCTTCGTAGCGGCTACTACCGAGCGGCGGGCAGCTACGGGCATCTCCGAACCAGGCGTAGCCTCCCCCGCCTTAGCATCGACGCCGGCTACCGCTGCCGCTGCCAGGGGCACTACCACAGCGGTGCCGGCCGCAACGGCATCAGCCGCCGCCCATGCCAGCCTTACGGCACCCGTTGAAAGAGCCCGTAAAGCCGCCGGCCGGTACGGTACTTCCCGACTACTACTGGCGGGCGCGCCGGCTTCTACCAAACGCTCGTTGGACCGTGCAACTGGTGGAGCAGCCGAAACCGAGGCGGAAGCTGAAACGGAGGCTGGCTATTCAACAGCAACCACAGCCGCCAACCGCAGGGGACGGCGCAAAACCAGTTGGGCTACCGGCATGCTGGCCAGCGGCACCTCATCCCGCACCCGTATGCCGCGCCTAGGTGCCAGCCGCCGCTCCTCCGAAACGCTAGGTCGTATCAGCAGGCCTTCCCGTAGCTATAGCGCCACTGGCACGAGCAGCACTCTTGGCAACGGCAGCCGCCGGGCGGGCCACGGCCGGGCGGTGAGCAGCCACGCTTCAGGCACCAAAGCAACGGGCTTCCTAGATGGTGAGTCGGGCACTGCCGAAGCTTCTGCCCTGAACGGCAAACGGGCTCGGCAGCCCAACATCAGCAACGCACCACTGGAGCTGCGGATGTTGATTACCGCCGCCCCCGAACCTGAGGAACCGGAGGTACGCACCACACGTCGGCGGCCCAACAAGCGCCCGTCCCGCCGCGAGCTGCGCCTGCGCAACTGGAGCGGGCAGCTGCTACTGGGCTCGGCCCTCACCTACCGGGCTCTGGGCGGCTCACCTACGCAGCTCGAAAAGCTGGAACGCCCCAGTCTGGGCTTCAGCGGGCAGGCAACGGCAACCTATGCCCTCTCCCGGCAGCTGGCCGTTTCCGCCGGCCTGGGCTACACCGAGTATGCCACCGCACTGCGCTACCAGCTCCAGAAAACCTCGCAGGAAAGTGCTATCAACAAGGATTTTCGGGACGTGTACCGGTTTCTGACGGTGCCGATGCAGGCCCAGCTTACGCTGCGTGGCGGCCCGCGCTGGCGCTACGGAGTGCTGGGCGGCGGCACGCTGGCCTTCCTGGCCGGCGCCCAAACGACTGAGGGCTCGGCCTGTAACTGCAAGCAGGTACAATGGCCGAGTGTGCCCGAGGAAATGCCCTTTACCCGCACCAATCTGCTGCTTACCGGGGGGGCTTTTGCCAGCTACCAGTTTGCGCTGGGCCAGTGGCTCACCATTCGGCCGCAGGGTCAAATTTTCCTGAACTCCCTGGCTACTCCGGCCAGTGGCCGCGCCGCCCGCCGCCCCTGGGGCCTGGGGGTGCAGGCCGGCTACAGCTGGGACCTCGACCCGCGCAAGCACTAGCGCCACTTGTATTCTTATTAGCTACTCAACCGACACTTTCTGATGAATCGTTTTTTGCTTGCTTCCCTGCTGGCCTTAGCCAGCCTGCTTTCGGCCTGCCAGTTTGATTCCGGCACTGTTATCTGCGAAGACGGAACTACGCCCGGCCCCACCCCCACTACGCCCGCTTCGCTACAGCAGCTGTATGCGCAGCTGGGGGCTCCCGTCCAGAAAATCACCTACGTTCCGGGTCAGGCCAATAAGTTTACCGGCAGCAAGGGCACCGTTATTTCCATTCCGGCCAATGCCTTTGTTAAAAATGGGCAGCCCTTGCAGGCGCCGCTCCAGCTGGAGTTTCGCGAGATTTTCAGCCGGGCCGACATGGTTCTGAGCAGCATGCCAACCGTTTCCGGAGGGCGGCTGCTGGAGTCGGCGGGCGAAGTATTTCTGAGTACCGGCCAGGATTCGACCATCAATATGGCTCCGGGCGCGTCCATCATGCTGCAAACCCGCAACCCGGCCAACCTCTCCTCTACTGCCGGCATGACGCTGTTTGTAGGTTCGGGCGGCAGCGGCAACAGCTGCTTCGATTGGAGCCTGAACAACGACCCGGGCTCCAGCTTGGTGCCTAGTGCCGGCGGCAATACAATCACCGTCAGCAGTGTGCTGTACAACTCGGGTGTTAGCTGGTTCAACTGCGACAAGTTCTACACCGATCCTAACCCGCAAACCAAGATTACGGCCACCGTAACTGGTACCGACATCAACCCCGCTACTAACACGATGGTCTTTGCCGTATTCCGGACCTTCAACGGCTCCATCCGGATGTGCGACTTCAAGGCACCAGGCACTTTTAGCGCCGGCAATGTGCCCGTTGGCACACCGGTCAGCGTCGTCGTTATCCGTACGGTTGGCTCCAAGCTGTACTATGGCCGCCAGGATGGTACCGTGCAGGCGGGCGTGCCCTTCGCCCCAGAGCTCAAGGAAACAACCTCGGCCGCTATGGTCGACGATTTAAATCGTCTGTAAACCGCTTACAGTTTATAGCTCCTATCACTTATCCAGTAGTTCTTCTGCTTTACGTTATTCAAAAACGGCGGCCAGTGGCGGCCGTTTTTGCTTTAATGGGTACCGATATCCTGCACCTGCCCGCCGATAACTACCTCTTGCACCGGATTCTCGCCCAGCCAGTAGGGTATTTCCTGGTAGTCGCGCACGTCGAGCACGATGATGTCGGCCTGCTTTCCTACTTCCAGACTGCCAATTTCGGCGGCTAGGTTCAGGGCCCAGGCCGCGTTGAGGGTGCCGGCAGCAATGGCTTCCTTGGGTGTAAAGCCCATTTTCAGGCAGGCCAACGACAAAGCCAGCCACAGGTTTTTACTCGGGCAGGAGCCGGGGTTGAAGTCGGTGCTGACGGCCACGGGCACACCCTGCGCGATAAGCTGGCGACCGGGCGCATACTTCTCCTGGCGCAGAAACAACGGCACCAGCGGCAGTAGCACGGCCACCGTCTGCCCCGTGGCCGCTACTTGCGCCGCATCGGCCGCATTAAGGTAGTCGCAGTGGTCGACGCTGGCGGCACCCAGCTCGGCAGCCATAGCGCAGCCGCCCAGGTCGTGGAGCTGTTCGGCGTGGATTTTCAGGCCAAAGCCCAGCACCTGCGCCTGCTGGAGGTAGCGCCGCGAATCGGCCACGCTAAAGGCGCCTTTCTCACAGAAGATATCCACAAAATCGGCCTCGCCCTGCAAGGCGGGCAGCACTTCGGCGGCCAGAAAATCGAGGTAGTCGGCGGGGCGGCCCTTGTACTCGGGCGGAACTACGTGAGCCCCCAAAAACGTGGGCACCACGCGCACGGGCTGCCGGCGGCCGGCCTCGCGGGCCACACGCACCAGGCGCAGCTCGGTTTCCTTATCCAGGCCGTAGCCGCTCTTGGCCTCTACCGTCGTAATGCCGTAGCGGCGAAAATCGTGGAGGTGGCGCAGAGCGTTGGCCAGCAGCTCGGCTTCCGGAGCGGCCCGCGTGGCGCGCACAGTGCTCAGAATACCACCGCCCGAGGCCAGAATATCGAGGTAGGACTCGCCCTGCAGCTTGCGCTGAAACTCGTGGGCGCGGTTGCCGGCAAATACCAGGTGGGTGTGGCACTCCACCAGGCCCGGCATCACCACCCGGCCCTGCACGTCGAGCACCCGGGTTGCGGACGTCACCTGCGTCTCATCCAGCTCGGTCATAATGCCCAGGGCCACGATTCGGTCGTTTTCGCAGGCGACGAAGGCGTTTTCCAGCACCAGCCAGTCCGACAGCTCGGAGCCGGTGAGGGGCCGAGCAGTGGAGCCGCCGCTGAGGGTGAGCAGTTGGCCGCAGTTGCGGATGAGCAGGGAATAAGCCACGGGTGGAAAGCAGCCCGGTATGCTGACGGGCCACGGCGCTAAACTAACCACATTACCCCGAGAGATGCCCGTGGCCACCTTCGACCATCAGTTAGTTTTGCCATTACTTACCTACTCGTCACAATCTTATCGGGTGGCCTCACCCCATCTTTTGCACCGTAGACCTGTGGAATTTTTCGGGGCAAGGCATCTATTGGGGTAACCCGGTGCGTCTATCAATTGCGGTCCGCTTCTTTCCACTCGTCTACTACCTTCTACCCTGCCCCGATGAAAGCACTTCTTCGTTCCGGCTTCCTGCTTGCTATTCTGAGCACCACTCTGAACGCCCACGCCCAGCAGCCGCTGGAGCAGATGGTGGCCGCCGAACGGGCCTTTGCCCAGGCTGCGCTGCAAACCACCACCCGGCAGGCGTTTCTGGCCAGCATGGCCGATTCGGCCATTATGTTCAACAATGGCCAGCCGGAGCTGGGCAAACCCGGCTGGCAAAAGCGCCCCGAGCAGCCCAACGCCCCGAAACTGCGCTGGGCCCCGGCCTTTGCCAGTATGGCGGGCTCTGGCGAACTGGGTTACACCACCGGACCCTGGTATATTGAGCAGCCCAATGGCCAACGCATGGCCCACGGGCAGTTTTTCACCATCTGGGGCCGCCAGCCCGACGGCTCATTCCGGTTCCTGGTCGATGTGGGCGTATCGCACCCGGCGCCGGCCACTGTGGAGCTGCCCACACAGGTAGTTACGGCGTCAACGGCGCCAGCTAAGGCCCGGCCTAAGTCCCTGCCGCCACTGGATGAGCAGCTTTCGGCCGCCGTGCAGCAGTTGGGAGCTGGCAAGGGTTACGCCGGGCTATTGAGCGCCCAGGCCCGGCTGCTGCGCGAAACCCACCCGCCCCTGACTACGCCCAGCGCCATTGCCCCGGTGCTGGCCACCGACCCCGCCCGCCGCTTTACCGTGCGGGGCCAGGGCCTGTCTGGGGCCGGCGACTTTGCCTACACCTACGGCACGTATCTTGCGCCCCAAACGCCCGCCGACCAGGGCGGCTACCTGCACGTATGGCAACAGGAAGCCCGCGGCTGGCGTTTAGTGGCCGAAGTTCTTACTCCTGCCGCGCCCAAACCGAAACCCTGACCAGCGGTAGCCAGGCCTCGGACGTGGCATGTATCCACCGTTATTTCCCTCCGCATGAAAGCACTGCTGCTGATTGATATTCAACCCGATTTCCTGCCCGGCGGCAGTCTGGCCGTGCCCGAAGGCGACGCCGTGCTGCCGCTGGCCAATGCTCTGCAGCCCCATTTCGAGCTGGTAGTAGCTACCCAGGACTGGCACCCGCAGAATCACAAAAGCTTCGCGGCCAACCACGCCGGGCGGCAGCCCTTTGAGCAGATTGACCTCAATGGGCTGCCCCAGGTGCTGTGGCCGGTGCACTGCGTACAAGGCTCGGCCGGGGCCGGGCTGTCGGCCGAGCTGCACTCCAACCGCATCGAAACCATCTTCCGTAAAGGCACCGATCCGGAAATCGACAGCTACAGCGGCTTTTATGACAACGGCCACCGCAAGGCCACAGGGCTGGCCGATTACCTGCGCGGCCGGGGTATCCGGCAGGTGTACGTGGCCGGCTTGGCTGCCGACTACTGCGTGTACTTCACGGCCAAGGATGCGCTGCAGGAAGGCTTCGAAACGTTTCTGATTGAGGATGCCACCCGTGCTATTTCGGCCGAAGGATTCGAACAAGCCAAAGCCGACCTGCGGCAGCTTGGCGGCCACATTATTCAAAGCGCCGAGCTGCTCGGCAACCAGTAGCGCGCATGGCTCCTCCCCTCGCGGCCGTAGATGCGCCGCTGATTCTGACGCTGGGCTTGGCCGAGCCGGCCAGCGCGCTTTTCAATGAGCTGCGGCAGCGGCACTTTCCGCCGGAGCGCAATTATCTGGCGGCCCACCTCACGCTGTTTCATCATTTGCCCGGCACTGAGCAGCAGGCCATTGCCGATGCGCTGAGCACCGTGGTGCAGGCTCGGACGCCCATGCCGCTGCAGGTTTCGGGCCTGCAGTTTCTGGGGCAGGGCGTGGCGTATAAAATCGGCAGTGAGGCGCTGGAAGCCCTGCACCGGGAGTTGCAGCAGCAGTGGTGGCCTTGGCTAACGCCCCAGGATCAGCAGAAGCGCCGCCCCCACATTACTGTTCAGAACAAGGTGCGGCCTGGAGTTGCCAAAGCACTGTACGAGGAGCTGTCAGCTACCTTCGAGCCTTTCGATACCACCGGCACCGGGCTGCAGCTCTGGGCCTACCGCAACGGTCCCTGGGAGTGGCTACACACTTTCCCTTTTGCCGGCTAAGCGCTGGAGGCATACTATATTCGAATTATACTATTAATTAAAATCTGCCGCAACGTCAAACTATCGGAAATAGGTTGGCCGTTGGCGTGGTGCCATTGCCGGACAGCCCCGTGGGTTTCACCGAATAATACCGTGAAACTTCCGTTGATAGAGTAGCTTTGAGATTCTCTTAATCTCACCTAGCTTTGAGATTAGCCCGCTCCCGAATTACCACACCCAGTGCATGCAACATTTTTACTTTCTATTTGCCGCCGCGCTGCTTACCAGCGCCGCGCCAACTGCTGCTGCACCGCCCGGCAGGGCTAAAGCTGCCATCAACTCTCCCAAACATCCAATTACTACACCCATAGAGCAGCCTACTGCTGATGCGGTGGGCGGTACCGTTCTGAACGATGCCGGGGAGCCGGTACCGGGGGCCACAGTCTTCGTAAAAGGCTCTTTCGTGGGCACCAGCACCAACCAGCTGGGCCAATTTCACTTGAACGTGCAGCTGGAAAAGGGCCCTATTACCCTTGTCATAGCGTTTGTGGGCTACGATAGCCAGGAAATCACGCTCACCGAGGCCGACCATACGCTGGTCATCAACCTGGTGCCCAGCGCCACGGCCGGCAATGCCACGGTAATGTCGGCTTCGCGGGTGGAGGAAAATATCCTGCGCACTTCCTTCACCATCGACAAAGTAACCACCGCCCAGATTGAACGGATCAGCACGCCGGAAGTGCTGAGTGCCTTGGGCCAGCTGCCGGGGGTGGACGTGAATTCGGCCTCGATGCTGTTTACCAGCGTCAGCACTAGGGGCTTCAACACGGCCAAGAGTGAGCGGGTGATTCAGCTGGTGGACTACATGGACACGGCCCTGCCGAGCTTGAACCTGAGCCCGGGCAACCTGGTGGGCATTCCCGAGCTGGACATGGAAAGCATCGAGCTGATCCACGGCCCGGCCTCGGCCCTGTACGGGGCCAACGCGCTGAGCGGGGTGATTCTGTTCAACAGCAAGGACCCGTTTGTCTACGACGGGCTGAGTGTGCGCCTGCGCGGCGGCCAGCGCAGCCTGCTCGACGGACAGCTCCGCTACGCCAAAAAACTGGGCAAAAAACTGGCGGTAAAAATCAACCTCAGCGGCATGCAGGCTACCGACTGGACGGCCAGCAACTACGAGGCGGCCAGCTTCTCGCTGAACCCGCAAGGCTCGCCGCTGGGCTACGACGCGGTGAACCGCTCCGGAGAGCTTAGCTTTCAATTCAGCCCCGCCGCCAGTCAGCAACTGCCTGGCGGCACCCACCCCGATTTGTACGGCAAAACGGTGTACATGCCTGGCTTCACGGAGCAAGAGCTGGTGGACGGCGACAATACGACTCGCTCCTACCGCATGCAGGGCGCGGTTTCCTACCTTATCAAAGACAATCTGCAGCTGACGCTGGAAGCCAAGCGCGCCACCGGCACCTCTACCTACCAGAATATCAGCCGCTTTCGGGTGCGAGGCTTGGGCACCAGCCAGTACCGGGCCGAGCTGAAGGGTGCCAAGGGTTTCGTGCGCCTGTATTCTACCGAGGACTTCACCGGCAGCAGCTACGAACTGGCCCAGCTTAGCGCCCTGCTGCTGCGCTCTACGGCCCAGGAAACTTCGCCCTATGGGCCGCTGAGCTATGCCCAGGTTTATTTCAGCACGTATAACTCAGCCTACACCCAAGCCATTCAGCAGCCGGGTGCCACGCGGGAACAGGCGCTGCGGGTGGCTCAGCAGGCCGCCAATGCCACCCAGCTGAAAAGCTCCGACCCGCGCTTCGCGGAGCTACGCCGCCAAATCATTGCTGACGACGTGCCCGGCCGTGGGGCCCAGCAGCGCTTCAACTCATTTCTGAACGACATCAGCGCCCAGCGCAGCTTCCGGGTGTCCGACTTCGGCACCGACCTGATTCTAGGCGGCGCCTACCGCGAATACCGACTGGGCTCGGACGGCAAGTTGTTTGCGGACACTGACGGCAGCCGCATCCGCAACTACGAGTTTGGGGCCTACGGGCAGCTCACTCAGACGCTGCTGCGCCAGCACCTGAAGCTGGCCCTGGCCGGCCGCGCCGACTACTTCCGCAATTTCTCCCCGGCCCTCTCGCCGCGGGCTTCGGCCGTGTATTCCTTTGGGCCCGACCAGCGCCATAACTTCCGGGCCAGCTACAGCGGTGCTTACCGCAGCCCCTCGCAGCTCGAGCAATACGGCCACTCCGACGTCACCTCGTTTATCGTGCTCGGCAACATTGGCAACGGCTTTCGGGGCTATGCTTTCAACGACGCCCAGGGCCGCCCCTACGGTACGCCCGGCATTCCGCTTTCCGCTTTCGAAATCACCCTGCCCAAACTCGCCCTGGAACATGCCAAAACGGTGGAAGTGGGCTACAAAGGCATGCTACTGCCCAAGCTATATGCCGACGTGAGCTACTTCCGCAGTGTGTATACCGACTTCGTGGGCGGCCGGGCTTTTGCGGGCAACGTGGACGGTAGCCGCCCCAGTCAGCAGCAGCTTGATGAAGGCCTGCCCGCCCTCTCCGACCGCGCCAAACCCACGCGCTTTATCTTCACCTGGTACAACAACGCCCAGCTCGTGCGCACTCAAGGGGCCACGCTGGGCTTGGCCTACAAGCTCCACAAAGCGCTGAATCTGAACGGCAACTACTCGCTCAACGTATTGGACCGCCGCAATTTACCAGCCGGATTTCAGACGTTTTTCAACACGCCCAAGCACAAGTATAACATGGGTGCCAACGGCGTAGCGGCCCAAAACCTGACCTACGCCGTAAACTACCGTTGGGCCCAGAGCCACCGCCAGGAAATGCCCTTTGCCAGCGGCTCCATTGGCAGCTACAGCTCCCTCGACGCTTATCTGAGTTACGCGCTACCCAAGCTCGGCACCACGCTACAGGCCGGCGTTTCGAACCTACTGAACAGCAATAACATCCAAATCATCGGGGGCCCGCAAATCGGCCGGCTGGCTTTTCTGGGGCTGCTGGTGGATGTGAAATAACCGAACTTCTAGCGGGTGTTAATCAGCCGGAAACGCGCGTCCAGCTCGGCCCGCGAAGCCAGTCGCGCTTCTTCCGACGTGCCGTAGCCGACTTCCTGCTCCCCATTGGCCAGGCGCTCCATAATCGAGTCGGCGAAGGCATCGACGGGCACTCCGAACGTGTGCAGACCGGCCCCGCCGAGGTCGGTATTCACGGCCGGCGGTACGATTTCGAGCACCTGAATACCCGTAGCTGCCAGCTGGTGGCGCAACGAGAGCGTAAAAGAATGCAGCGCAGCCTTGGTGGCGCTGTAGATAGGCGCAAACGCGGCCGGTGCAAACGACAACCCCGACGTGACGTTGATAATGGCAGGGTTGGGCTGCTCGCGCAGATGCGGAATAAAGAGCATGGCCAGATGAATCGGCGCCTCCAGATTAATGACGATTTCCTGCCGCCGCGCTTCCCAGTCCTCGGTGTCGTCGGCCAGCGGCAGCCGGTTTTGGATGCCGGCGTTGTTGAGCAGTACGTTCACCCGCGGAAACTCGCTTTTCACCCATTTCAGCAGGCTTTTCCGGTCGGCGGCTGAGGCCACGTCGCACACGCGGGTGTGCAGGCCGGGCAACTTGGCCTGGGCTTCCCGGAGCTTGTCGGCGCGCCGGCCCACCACGATAACCTCACTGCCAGCTCGCACGAAACGCTCGGCCAGAGCCAACCCGATGCCTGAGGCACCGCCGGTAATCAATACAGTATTGTTGGCTAGGTTCATAGGAGTAGCGTCGAGCATGGGGAGTAGAAAGGCCTGCTGCTTATACCGGCAACTCAGCCGTTTTGTTGATTTACCGCGTGCTGGGGCACAATTTTATCCGGTGAAAAGGCCCGAATGCCTGTTCTTCGACTGCAGCCCTACGTCCGGCCATGCAGCAGGCCAGTAGGCGCGGCCAAACCGGCCTGTTGAGCTTGCCGCACGGTTTTTTGCGCTAAGCTCCCAACAAAAGACCCTTTTTCCGCTTTTCGACGTAGGCACTACCTTCGCCCACTTTTCCGCGACGCTACGTTATGAACACTACCGATAACTCTTCCGAAAGCACCGTCGACGTTGTCCTCATCGGCGCGGGCATCATGAGTGCCACGTTGGGCATCATGCTCAAGGAGTTGCAACCCGACCTGACCATTACCGTGCTGGAGCGCCTCGACGTGGCGGCCGCCGAAAGCTCCGACGCCTGGAACAACGCTGGTACCGGCCACTCGGCCTTCTGCGAGCTGAACTACACGCCCGAGCGGCCCGACGGCAGCATCGACATCAGCAAAGCCATCGGCATTGCCGAATCGTTTGAAGTTTCCAAGCAGTTCTGGGCATTTCTGGCCGAGAAATACGCCGTTAAAGAGCTGCAGCGCTTTATTAACCACATTCCGCACATGAGCTTCGTGTGGGGCGAGCAAAACGTGGAATACCTGCGCAAGCGCCACGCCGCCCTCGTCCAGTCGCCCCTGTTTCAGGGTATGGAATTCTCCGAAGACCGGCAGCAGATTGAGCAGTGGATTCCGCTGGTGATGGAAGGCCGCGACGCCAGCCAGTCGGTGGCCGCTACCAATATGAACCTGGGTACCGACGTGAATTTCGGCTCCCTCACCCGCGGCATGTTCTATCTGCTGCAGGAAAAGCCCGGCGTTACGTTTCACTTCAACCACGAAGTAGAAAAGCTCAAGCGTAAGGAAGATGGCTCGTGGCGCGTGAAAGCCACCGACCGCCTCACCGGCCAGACCCGGAAAGTAAATGCCCGGTTCGTGTTTATCGGCGCGGGCGGCGGCTCCCTTACCCTGCTCGAAAAATCGGATATTCCGGAGGGCTACGGCTTCGGCGGATTCCCCGTGAGCGGCCAGTGGCTGAAGTGCGTCAACCCCGCCGTTATTGAGCGGCACGAGGCCAAGGTGTACGGCAAAGCGGCCGTCGGCTCGCCGCCTATGTCGGTGCCCCACCTCGATTCGCGCATGATTAACGGCAAGCGGGAGCTGCTCTTTGGCCCCTACGCGGGCTTCAGCACCAAGTTCCTGAAAAAAGGCTCGTTCCTCGATTTGCCCGCCTCCATCCGGGCCGGCAACCTGCGCCCCATGATTATTGCCGGCCTCAAAAACATTCCCCTCACCCGCTACCTCATCAATCAGGTGCGCCAGTCGCCCGAAGACCGGCTGGCGGCGCTGAAGGAGTACCTGCCCAACGCCCGGCCCGAAGACTGGCAGCTCGAAATTGCCGGCCAGCGCGTGCAGGTCATTAAAAAAGACGCGAAGGAAGGCGGCGTGCTCGAGTTCGGCACCGAAGTCGTGAGTGCCGCCGATGGCTCCATTGCGGCGCTGCTGGGTGCTTCGCCGGGCGCTTCCACGGCCGTTTCCATCATGGTCAGCCTCATCCAGAAGTGCTTCAAGGCGCAGGGCGCGTCACCGGAGTGGCAGGCGCGGTTCAAGGAAATGATACCCTCCTTCGGCCAGAAGCTCAACGACAACCCCAAACTGCTCCACCAGATTCGCAGCCACACCAGCACCGTGCTGGGCCTGGCCGACGAGGAGACGGTAGCCAGCAAGTAGCCGATTGGTTTGTCGATGGTTGCGTTGTTTCTGCTACCATCCTGAGTAAAGCGAAGAACCTTCCCCGCCTACCCCATTATAGTTTTTGCCAACATGAAAAAGCCCTTTACCGCGCAGGTGGCAAAGGGCTTTTTCATGTGGAAGAACGGTTGATACTTATCAGAGGAAGGTCCTTCATTCCGCTGCGCTACACTCAGGATGACAGCTGAAACCACATCAGCACGCGAAATGCTTCGGACTCTGCTTGAAGCGCAAAATGCTCGGAATGATGATTCTATAAAAAACGTAGCAAAACCCCAACCCCGGGCTACGGCTTCACGGCTACCACCGAGTACACCAGCGGGGCCTGGTCGCCGAGCGGACCGATGCGAAAGGTGCCGTCGGGCTGGGCTACGGTGTGGGCAAAGCAGTTGTAGGGCGAATAGTCGTACTCGGCGAAATGGGTGAGTTGCAGGCCCGCCGTCAGTAGGCTGCCGATAACCTCGCTCAAGCTATGATTCCAGGTAACGGACTGGTGCGTGATGTCTGCGTCCTGGTCGGCGTAAGTGCCCACCTCGGTTTCCTCAATGGGGCCAGTGTTGAAATAGCTGTATTCCAGGCGCTGAAAATCGTTGTCGAACATCCAGACCACCGGGTGAAACTCGACCAGTACCAGCCGGCCGCCGGGCCGCAGGTAGCGCTGCACCAGCGCGGCCCAAGGCGCCAGGTCGGGCCACCAGTTCAGCACGCCGTAGCTCATATACACCACGTCGAACTGCGCTCCGGGCAGATAGAGGGGCAAGTCGTGCACGTCGCAGCAGATGAACTCGGCCGGCACGCCCAGCTCGGCACTCAGCCCGCGGGCCGCCGCAATGGCAGCATCCGATAAATCGACGCCCGTCACTACAGCCCCGAGCCGGGCTAGGGAAAGGCTATCCTGCCCGAAATGGCATTGCAAATGCAGCACACGCTGGCCGGCCACGTCGCCCAATAGCGCCAGCTCGATGCCGTTTAAAGACGATTTGCCGGCTTTAAACGCCTCCACGGCGTAGAACTCCGACGTGAGGTGCAGGCCGGTGCGGGCATTCCACAGGGCCCGGTTCAGGGCGAGGTAATCGGGAGCGGTAGACATAGCGCGGGTGGGTAAACGGGCAGAATAGAATCGAAAATAGGCAGAAAACAGGCAGAAAGAAGCAGGAAGCCGCCAAACCAAGCTCAACCCTAGCCGTAAGCAACTATTAATATCTTCGTTGCCCTATGTACCACACCTTACCAGCCCGCGAGTATCAGAACCTGAGCTACCGGGATGACGTCTGCTTTATCATCAACCGCATCCTGCGCCCCCTGGATACCACCGAAATTCAGGAAGCTTACTCCGTAATGCTGGAAGCAGCCGGCCACTACGGCTGCCAGCACTGGCTCATCGACCTGCGCCGCGACGCCACCTACCGCCCCCGGCTGCTTACCACATTTTTCCCCCAGCCCGGCGACCAGGCCGGCTCCCTCACTTACCTAGCCTACCTCGTGTCGCCGACGCTGCTGGCCGAAATGGAAGCACTGGGCGACGTGCCAGCCCCCGATTTTTACGAGGGCCTGGCCTACCGCGCCCGGATCTTCGTGGACGAGCAGGCCGCCCAGGATTGGCTAGCTGGCCACTGAGTGCTAAAACTTACTGCTTCACCGGCAAAAACACTTCTGCCAGCATACACCGTGCACTACCGCCCCCAATAGTTTCGATGGTGGGAATGGGCAGCGGCACCAGTTCGCAGTATTGGCCGAGCGTGGCGCGCTGCGCCGGCATGAGGGCCTCGAAGGCACTCTGTGACATTGCCAGCAGCTCTCTGGCGCCAGCGGCGGGCTGCAGCGTGAGCATATTGCCGGCAAAGCGCGCCACCTGCGCCAGCGAAATAGGCACGATTTCGTGACCCGTGCTTTCCAGCGACTCCGTTACGGCGGCCTGCTCGGTGGCATTCGTTATGCTTTCCAGGCATACTACCGCAAACCGAGCGCCCACGCACATCATCACATTAGTATGGTAAATTTCCTGCCCCTGCTGGTCGTAGGAGTGAAAAGCCACCGGGCGGTAGCCTAGCTGCGCCGCCACGTCGGCAAACAGTCCCGCATCGGTGCGGGCCGATACGCAGGCGTAGGCCACGCGGTGCAGATGGTCGAAGATGATGCTGCCGGTGCCTTCCAGAAACCGATTCTGCGCTTCGTAGTGCGACAAATCTACGACTTCGGTGAGGGCAAACTGCTGGCTGAGCTGGGCCAGAATATCGGGCCGCCGCTCGGCGCGGCGGTTGGGCGCACACATGGGGTAAAGCAGCACGCGGCCATCGGGATGAAACGTGCCCCAGTTGTTAGGAAATACCGCGTCGGGCTTGGCCGGCTCCGGCGTGTCGTCGAATACCAGCACTTGCATGCCCTTGCCGCGCAGCGTAGCAGCTAAGTTGTCGAATTCGGCAAAGGCTTTTTCCTGCACCTCCGCATCCGAGAGGCCGGCTATGGCCTGCTGAAAGTGGTTAGAGGCCGCCGTTTCGGCATTAAAGGCAAAGCGGACGGGCCGCACGAGAAACACGGTGGAAGCAGACTGCATAGCGCGGGGCAGTGAGTGAAGGCGCAAGTAGGCGAATATAGGGCTGCCGGGCAATGCGGCTATTGGCCCAATTATACCCTTACCCTAAAACGCAGACACCTCCCGGCAAAGACGCGTTAGCCTTCACCGGGAGATGCTGACGTAGTTAACGGATTGCAGCCGCTACTCTACCGGCTACAGGTAAATAGTGTGAATACCTTCGCCCTGTCCTTTCGAGCCGACGCCGGATACCGACGCACTGATTTTCACCGGGCTGCCATCGTAGGAGAAGCTGAAGCTGCCCGTGGGGGTGGCCCAGCCGTAGGCCCAGGTGAGCTGGGCATAGGTGTTGCGCAGTACGTAGCGACGCTGCCGGGCATCGGCCGAGCCCACTGACATCCAGGCCGTAGCCGTGCCGGAGTTGGTCGTGATTCTGCCGCTCTCATACAGAATACTGTGTTTCACGGTGATGTGGCCGCGCTGGCCACCCCACACCCACTTGATGTCGAAGCTGAGCACAGTAGCCGTAAAGGCTGAAGCAGTTACTTTGGCCTGCTCACCGGCTGCGGCGCTTTTCAGCTGGTTGTCGATGGTGAAGACGTTGGCCAGGATGTTGTCGTAGATCAGGCCTTTTTCGTTGTAGAGGCACAACGAGGTAAAGCGCTTCCCGTTCCGCTCCCACACCAGCTCTGCCTGCCCCTGTCCCGGCTGCACCATTTTATCGAGGTAGCTGCTGATGCCGGTGCGCGCATCGGCCACGGTGCCAATGGCCGTCGTGTTCTGCTTGCTGGCCGCGGTGCTTTCCTGCAGCGTCAGGAGCTCAAACGAGGGCGTCCTATTGGCTTTCAGAGCATCTTCGGCGCGATTATAGACCGGAATTACGCTACCGGCATCCAGAATGCGGGCTTTGGCGGCAGCCACGTCGGCCGCTTTATCCAGCCGGGCCCGAAACGAGTACGACACCAGCTTCAGGTTCAGAGCCGGATTGGAGTTGCCGAAAGCAATGGTGGAGTCGAGCTGGCCCTGAATCCGGGCATTGCCCATCTGGGTCAGCGGATTGAGGCCCCGGGCATTGCCGTCCTGAGCTACGGGCTCGGGCAGGTTTTGCTGCTCTTTCTGGCAGGCAGTGAGCGACGCGGCCGCGAGGGCCGCCCACAGCAGGGAGGTGGTAAGTGTTTTCATGTGAGTTGGTTGGAAAGGGTAGGAATGGATGAGTACTTACCAAAGATGCCCCCAAACCTTCACCAACAAAAGGAACAATATATAATAATTATATATAGTATAAATTAAATAAATACTTAGCTATAATTCAGCAGCTCGACGATTGAATTGTGGAAAAGGTAAATTTTGCGCTGGTCTTGTGCACCGCTTCCCAGAAGAAACCTCTGGCAAATGTGACATACATTGGCTTCGATTTCAGGTGCATAGCGGCACCTCATTTCGTTGTGAACGAGAGCTCCGGCAGCCCCTCCTCCTGACCAGCGCCTCACCCGCGGGTTACAGATACGACAGCCACCAGTAGGCATGGCGCTGCTTGAAGCGCTGGTACCAGCGGCAGGGCCAATATAAGGCTACCACCACCAGCAGCCAGACAACATAGGCTCGCAACAGGCTCGGCTGGTAAGCGGCGGGCCATTCTTTAGGGTTGAGAAAACCCAGATTCACCGGCTGCCCAAACTGCCAGTATGTCCACAGCAAGGCGCTGGCACTGATGAGCAGCAAGTGGAGCAGGTAGTAGAAGAACGGCACCCGGCCAAACGTGCGCAGCACCTCGCTCAACCGGTTTTGCGCCGCCCCCAGCGGGCTGCTGAGCAGCAGCAGGGCCGTACCCAGTGTGAGGCTCAGAAACAGTAACGACGGTGGATATTTCGCCACGTTCAAAAACGATAATACACTGTAGGCCAGTCCGCGTACCTGTGGGCTCCAGGGGGCCGGGTCGCCGTACCAGTTGGTAGCGCGCAGCACCACAAACCCCAGCAGCAAGCCCACTCCGGCCAGGCGCAGGCGGCGCGTACGCTCGGGAGGCGGCAGCAAAAACCAGGGCCCCAGCCAGTAACCGGCCGCCAGCACCGCCGCCCAGGGCCCGATGGTATAGGCCATCAGAAAAGCCGGTAAGCCGCTGGGTGGAATCAGAAAAGGGGTGTGGTAGAAAAGCCCCAGCGCTACGGTAGCCGGGGTAGTGGTTTCGAAGCCGGGCAGCAGCAGGTGCTGGCCGGCCAGCATACCAAAGGCCAGCACGCCCAGCAGCCAGCGCGGCAGCCACAGCAGCCCGGCCAGCAGTACCATGCCCCAGCCCACGGCCCAGATTACCTGCAGCAGAATCATTTGGTAGCTCCACTGCAGTATGGGACTGATGACGAGCAGCTCCAGGGCCACCAGCCACAGACCGCGCGTGAGCAGAAACCAGCTGACACGCCGCCGGTTGGGCTGCTTCTGCTGGTAGAGAAAAATACTGACTCCGGCCAGCAACACAAAGGTTGGGGCGCAGAAATGGGTAATCCAGCGCGAGAAGAACAGCAGTATCGAAGTCTGCGCTATATCCTCGGGCCGCACGGGCGTCGGACTCCAGAATTCGCGCACGTGGTCGAGGGCCATGATAACCATGACCAGGCCCCGCACCAGGTCGATAGCGGGTACGCGGGCAGCCGCCACGCGGGCCGGCAACGGAGAAACCAGGGGCATAAGCAGCGGATTGAATCAGCTGCCAAGGTTGATAAAAGCACGGATAGTTGCCCGGCTTTTTTCACCGGCCTTTTGCGCCACCCGCTTAGCAGGCCAGCGCCCGGCTTATACTACAACTGCTTGGTTATAAGCAATCCGCCGTAGGAATAGCCATTCACATTCACTCCCTGCAGCGGCGAGAAGGAATAGCCTGTGCGGCGGCCCGACTTGTGCAGCTGCGGCACGACCACACCCACAGTAGCCCCTAGAGCGTAGCCTACGAGGTTGTCGGAGAGGAAGTGCTTGCCGGCTTTCATCCGCGAATAGGCCACAGCGGCGGGCAGCACAGCCGCCGCGCCCCATACGAAGGGCTCGGCGCGCGAGTCGGGGTTGAAATCGTGAAATACCTTGGCGGCGAAAAACGTGGCGGTAGCCGTGTGGGCTGTGTGGCCGGCAAAGAAGGAGTTGGTGGCAATCTTGCTGCTACGCTCCGAGGGTGAGCCGCCGGGGCCGTAGGTAAAAGGCCGCAGCCGGTGCACGGTGCCCACCGTCATGGTGAAGACGGCGGCGGTGGTAGCCATCGTTTCGAGGTACAGACCCAGCACCTGCCCGTAGCGGCCCCGGGCGTTGGGGTTCAGGGCCAGCAGGCCGGGAGCCGCCGCCAGGGAGCCATAGCACATCAGGTCGCCGGCCAGCTGGGCCCGCTCACTGTAGTTGCCGGCCACGAACCGGTCGAATTTGGGCACATCATTCTTGTTGAGAGCCGCCAGCTCGGCTTCCGTAGGTCCGTTCTTTTGCTGCACCAGGTACAGCCCTACTCCGCTGAGAGCACCCAGGCCCATAGTAATGGGACCATCGACGGCAAAGCGGGTGCGGTAAGGCGAGTTGGGAGCTTGCTGGGCGGTGGCGGCGGGAGCAGCAGTGAGCAGCAGCGCTCCGGAGAGCAGCAAGGGTGAGAACAGCTTCATAGGGAGGAGAAAAATATGAGGCTGAAACGGGTAACTCAACAGTAGGGTTGGCCGGAGTATTTACTATTATCAACCAACTAGCCAGGCCGCTCAGCGGCGCAGGAAGGCCGCAATTGCCGCGGTTATTTCCTGCTGCTGCGCCTTGGTGGCCCCATCCCACATATCGTTGTGGAGGGTAGCAGGCAGCTGCACGATGCTTATTCCCAAACCTTTCTGCTCTTCCGGCCCAGGCAGTACGCCTGGGTCGGCGAGCTGGTCGCTGGAGCGGATGGTGAGGATGCGCGGCTGCCGGACGCGCGGCAGCGGCATGCGGCGGTGGTCGAGCGAGATGAGCTTATCGACCAGTGCCGGGTGTTCGTGGGCAAAGAGTACGGCCATGTCGCCGCCGTTGGAATGGCCCAGCAACAGCAAGTGGCCGGTATCGAGCCGGGGATAGAGTTGCTGCAACTGCTGGCGCACAAAGAGCATATTCTGCACGCCTCGCGCCCAGTTGGGCCGGCGGGTTTCGCGCAGGTTGCCGGCGGTGGCAATGGGCTCGTCGGTGGGCAGCTCGTGCTGAATACTAGCCACCAGATAGCCGTGAGCCCCCAACTGGCGGGCCAGAAAGGAGTAATCTGAGTTGTGGCCGCCGTAGCCGTGGCTGAGCAGGGCCAGCCGCCGCCGGCCAGTCACGGGCCCGTAGAGCAGCACTGGCACCGGCCGGCGGCGGGTGGTGTCAAACAAACTGAGCGCCTCGATACGAATAGCGGCCGGGGCAGCAGTAGGCGCAAGAGGCATCGAATGCTGGTAGCCGGGCGAGCAACTACCAGCTAATAAGCTAGTAAACAGGACGAAGGCGTATTTCATTACGAGCAAATAGCAGCCAAATTTCAGCGGCGGGAGTTGTAGTAGCGGGCCGTAAGCAGGGCAATGGGCAGGCCGATGCACAGCATCAGAATGGCAGCCGCCATCAGCGCTTTGAGCGGTATGAAGGGCTGGGGTGCCACGCCGGACAAGGGTACGACCATTCGGTTCATTATCAGCCACACAACTACGCCGTAGCCCAGCCCGGCCGCTACCGGGTGCCGGCCCAGCCACGGCAGGCGCGGATAGAGCCAGAAATAGGCCACGGTGAAGATGGTAGCAATGAGAAAATGCAGCAGCAGACCCCACACCGCCATTGCCGGTCCGCCCGTGAAGGCCGCTTTGCCAAACACGCCGCTGGCGACAAACTGCAGCACAATGACCGGACTCTTGCCGGTCGTCAGCGCAAACTGGGTGCAGGCGGCCACAATATCGAGCGTGCCGGCTACCAGGGCGGTAGTGGCTATGGCCCGCAGCAGGTGGCGGGACGCGGGGCGGCTGGCGGTGGGGCTCATGGCAAGAAAGGCGTTGGGAGCAGTCAAAATAACGCATTTAGCGCAGTCATCCAGTCCGGGCCCAGCTAGTTGCGGCCCCGTCATTGCTACTGAAACCAGTCCTTAGCGCGGCTCGGCCACCGGCAGCCAGGGCCGGATGGCGGCGGCCAGCTCGGGGCTGGTGAAGCTGAACCGGGTGGTACCCGAGTCGCCAGTGCGGATGTGGGTGGTATAGGAGGTCAGCCACAGCATTTTTTCGCCCTCTACCGGCTCCAGCGCGTCCCACGGAATGAGCAGCGGCGGGTGCCCAGTGCCAAATGGGAAGCCCGAGGCCAGAGCCAGTCCCGCCGGCGTGGCCGCCGCTTCGAGTACGCTCTGGTACTTCATCGACCCGATATAGGCTTGTCCCAACCCAAACCAGGAACCCGGCGGCCGGCTAGCGGTCTGAAAATGGTTGGCCAGCTTCTGCCAGCCCATCAGTGCAACCAGCTTCACGACCAGGCACCAGAAGCCGATAAAGCCAGCCAGCGCCAGCGGAATAAGTAGTAGCAGCCAATAGTTCATGCTACCGATACGCAAGCCAGCGCCGGAAGTCAGCATCGGAGGCAAAGGCCAGGCGGTATTTACCATTGGAACGCCACTGCCTGAGCCCGGCCTTTGCGGCCCAAACAGCCCAGGCTATGCTCCCACCCGGCTCAAAGCTGGTAGCCGTCATTCACCACGAAAGACTTGAGCAGAAACAGCATTTCCTCGTCGATGGCGGGACGCTGGGCATCCAGAAAATTGGTGCGGTACGGGTCGATGTAGCCCGTGAGGCGCACGAAATCTTGCTCCGACAGCATCTGAAACCCCATCGACCAGTCGGCAAAGACCCGGCCCGCCACCGGCCCGTCGGCCAGCGTGGTGACGCGCGTGTGGCGGTAGTCGTGCTGGATGGTGGCGTACACCTGTTGCACGGTAGCAGCCTCGCCTTCCAGCACCTGCATGAAGCTACCATTGCCGTAGAGGAGCAGCCCGGTAATGGAAAGCCGGTAGTTTTTGGTGCGCGACTGCCGCAGCAGCACCCGCAAATCGGCGGTAGTGGGCACGCCCACGGCCGTGCTTTGATAGACGATATGGTGCATAGTTCACAACGGAATTTCCTGCTTCCAACAGCCGGCCGGCAGGTGGTACCGAGAGCCGCCAGAATTAATGTACCCATTCAGCGCCCGGAATACAAGCTGGACCGGTGGGGCCGACCTGTAGCTAACCTTTCGCCGCCGGCATGGGTACACCTCTCACCCGGGCCGCACCTACCACGCCGGCCCCGCTCCTATCATGCAGCAACAAGTCACTCACCTACTCTCCCATTTTCCTGAGATTTTCGCTGCCCTGGGTATTCTGCTGGGCGGGCTGATTCTCGGCCTGGTGCTGAAATACGTGGTTTTTGGCGTGCTGCGGGCCTTTGGTCGGCGCGAAGACTCGACGCTGGCCCGTTCCGTAAACGAGCACCTGAGCCAGGCCAGCGCCTGGTTTTTTCCGGTGCTGGCCGTGTCGCTGCTGCTGCCGCTGGTGCCGCTGCCGCCCAAGCCATTTGAGGTGCTACGCCGCGTGGTCGAAATTGCCCTGGTGCTCACCTTTGCCTGGGGCTTGGTCAAAACCGTGGACGTGCTCCAGGACCTGGTACTGCGGCGCTACCAGCTGGGCTCCGACAACAACCTGCGGGTGCGCAAGCTCTTCACCCAGCTCCAGTTCGTCAAGAAGCTGGCCGTCAGCCTGATTTTGTTCGTGGCGGTGGGCCTGGTGCTGATGAGCTTCGAAACAGTGCGGCGCCTGGGCACGGGCCTGCTCACCTCGGCCGGTATTGCCAGCGTCATTGTAGGCTTTGCCGCCCAGCGCTCTATCAGCAACCTGCTGGCCGGCTTCCAGATTGCCTTCACCCAGCCCATCCGCATCGACGACGTGCTGGTGGTGGAGGGCGAGTGGGGCCGGGTCGAGGAAATCACCTTTACCTACGTCGTACTCAGCATCTGGGACGAAAGGCGGTTGGTACTGCCGCTCAATTATTTCATCGAAAAGCCCTTCCAGAACTGGACCCGCACCAGTGCCCGCCTCACTGGCACTGTGTTTCTGCAAACCGACTACACCGTGCCCGTGGAAGCCGTGCGCACCGAGCTGCGGCGCATTCTGGAGGCCCACCCGCTCTGGGATAAGCGCGTGTGCGTGCTGCACGTAACCGATGCCAAGGAACGCACTCTGGAGCTGCGGGCCCTGGTCAGCGCCGCCGACGCGGGCTCGGTATGGGAGCTGCGCTGCGCCGTGCGCGAGCAGCTGGTCACGTTTCTGCAGCAGCACTACCCGGCCAGCCTGCCCCGCACGCGGATACTACTCGACAACGATGACAACCGCGCCGGCGCCCCCGGCTAAGGCAAGTCGGACGCTGTCTGGTTGGTCCAACGGAGGATGCGCTGCCCAAACAAAGCAAACACGCTTTTATCAGCTACTTAGTTTATATATTTATAATACACTATATGACTTCACTATGCAACGACGCGCCTTCCTTCACCTGCCCCTGCTGGCCCCCGCGGCCTACGCCCTGCCTTGGTGGGCCGGCCCACTGGAGCCCGCTGCGGCCGATGAGCTAACCGGCAAAGCCGTGCTGGTGCGCAGCAAGCAGGACCGCTCCAACAAGCCCTTCCGGTTTCTGGATGCGACCTTCACCGTTAAGGTTTCGGGGCAGGATACGGGGGGCCGTTGCGTGATTTTCGACACGCTCCGCCATGAGAAAGTGGGGCCCTTCCTGCATTTCCACAAGAATTGCGAGGAATGGTTTTACGTGGTAGAGGGCGAATTCAAGTTTCAGGCGGGGGAAGAAATGATGCGCCTGCAGGCCGGCGACTCACTGCTGGTGCCCCGGGGAATGCAGCACGCCTTCGTAAAAACCAGTGAAGGCACGGCCCGCCTCATCGTGATGCACCAGCCGGCCGGCACGCTGGAGGAGTATTTCCGCACCTCGGGCGAACTACCGATGGACACCCGCAAGGCTTTGGGCGTCAAGCACGACATTCACTACACCGGCCCACCGCTGAAACCGGACTGACGCCTTGGTGATGAATCCCAACGGGGCCGGTGGACTTGCTTCCGCCGGCCCATTGTTTTTTATACAAAGCCAGCCGGATGGCCATTCGGTGCTGGCGGCGCTGCCCGGGACCCGTAGAAACCCGGCGACCTGGCGCCGGGCGGCGGTACAAAACGCTGCCGAATTAAACCAAGCGCTATATAATCCAACGGGTATATTTGTCCGCGCTGTGCGCCGTGGCACAGCCTGACCCCATCCCGTTGTTATGCGTAATTTTCTGGCGACTCTGACGGCCGTTACCCTGCTGGTCTTACTCATCTTCACCGGCCTGCACCTGCTTCACCTCACCACGGGCACGCTCGTCGACTGGATTATCGGCATTGGTATCTTTTGGTGGCTGGCCGCGGTGGTAGTATTACCCTGGAACACGCACTTTGCGGCCAAGGATGTGCTGGAAGAAGCCCGCCAGTCGCGCGAGCATGGCATTGCGGTGAGCGAGGAAACCGTGGCCTTTGCCCGGCGCCTGGCCCAGCGCTTTTTGTGGCTGGCCATTGGGTTGCACCTGCTCACGGCCCTCACGCTCTACCTGCTGGCTTACTATCAGCTTACAGTGGTGGGCTACGCTGCCTCGGTGGCCGCGCTGCTGCTCACCTTTGCCAGGCCGGCCCAGCGGGCTTACGAGCACCTGAGCCGCCGTCTGCAGGCCATGACGCACCAGATTCACTATCCGCGGGAAGACGTGGTGGAGCTGCGCAGCCGAATGCTGGATGCGGAAACCAAGCTGCGCGACCTGCGCACTATGCTGGACGTGAGTGAGCCTACCTCCTGGGCCCACAGCCAGACCCAGGAGGTGGCCCACCTGCGCCTGCAGCTCGACCGGCTCGATGGCCGCCAGGAGGAACTGACCCGCCAGAACAGCCGCGACCACGAAGCCCTGGCCCGCCAGACGGCCGCCGACATTGCTCGTCTCTCCGAAGACGCCCAGTTTCTCAATCAGGTCCGGGAACTGATCCGCTTCTACAAAAGTGCCTAGCGCGCCGGTAGCGGTCTGAATGGTCAACCCAGCTGGTTAGGTGTGGCTACAACCTTCTGAGCACGGCCCTTTTCCGACCCGGCACCGTTGGGCTGCGTATGAAGGCTTCGGCAAAAGGAACAGCAAACCTTTGCCGGCGCTCCGCATGAAAAAGCTTCTGTCGTTTCTACCGCTGCTGCTGGCCGGCTGTGGCCCCTGCCAGGAAATAATCCTCTCGCCGCCCGAGCGGGCTTGGCTGGCCGCCTACCAGCCGGGCGAGAAAATCACCTTTCGCAGTAACCGGGGCCGCACCAACACCCTGACGATGCTGCCGCCTAAAGAATGGCATGAGAATACGGACTGCAACCGGCTGGAGTCGGGCAATTACCAGCCCATCTTCTCCCAGATTATCTTGCAGTCTGCCACCGTGTACAACGCCCGGAACCCGTATTTTCTGGTGACGATGCGCAAAAACAACCCCGACCGGCCGGGCTACCTTACCTTCAGCATGGCGGGGGTAGAGTGCGGCACAGCCGCCGAGGAAGGCCAGCCCACCTCGAAGCTGCAGCAACGCTCCTGCACCCTGACGACCACCGGCCAAGTGTACCCAAGGGCCTATTTTTTTCAGGACGGGCAAAACGCCACGCACTACGGCACCGGGCCGGTACGGGCTTTCTACTGGGACCGGCAGGCCGGCCTGATCCGCTACGACTTGGCCGACGGCGAAACATTTGAGCTAGCCGCGGATTAGTCAGTGCCGGGCGCGGCCGGCTTTTGTGCCAGCACCCACCAGCCCCTTCTGAATTCCACCCAAGCCAGGTTTATGATTCCCCAATCAGCAGAAAATACCGCTACTTCTCCCACCGGCAGCCTTACCGAACCCGCCACCATTGTGCTGGCCGGCGCTACCGGGGCCCTTGGCCTGCTCATTGCCCACCACCTGCGCCGGCGTGGCGCGGCCGTGCGGGCCCTGGTGCGTTCGGCCGCCAGCACCACCGCCGAGGCCGACTCGCTGCGGCTGCAGGGCGTGGAAGTAGTAAGCGTAGATTACAACGACGCGGCAGCCCTTACCCAAGCCTGCGCCGGCGCCAGCTGCGTGGTATCGGCCCTGTCGGGGCTGCGGCCGGTGATTGTGGATGCCCAGACCCAGCTGCTCGAAGCGGCCATTGCGGCCGGCGTGCCCCGCTTCATTCCTTCCGACTTTTCGGCCGACTTCACCCGGCTGCCCGAAGGCTCCAACCGTAACTTCGACCTGCGCCGGGAGTTTCAGCGCCGGCTCGATAAAGCCCCCATCCGGGCTACTTCCATCCTCAACGGCATGTTTACGGAACTGCTCAAGGGCCAGGCTCCAGTGGTGCTGCAGGGGCCAAAGCGGGTGGCTTACTGGGGCGACGCCGACCAGCCTCTGGACTTTACCACGATGGTAAACACGGCCGAGTACACCGCTGCCGCTGCTCTTGATGCTACCACGCCCCGCTACCTGCGCGTGGCCGGCGAAGTAGCTAGCATTCGGGGCCTGCAGGCCGCCGCCCAGGCCGCTACGGGTCAGGATTTCAAGCTATTCCGGGTGGGTAGCCTGGGCTTTCTGGGCACCATGATTAAGGTGACGCGCACCCTGATGCCCGCCAAGAACGAAGTATTTCCGCCCTGGCAGGGCATGCAGTACCTGCACAACATGCTCAGCGGGCAGGCCAAGCTGACCGAGCCGCTGGACAACGGGCGCTACGACGGCATCCAGTGGACGCCCGTGCGGCAGGTGCTGGCCGCCAAAGACAACGCCTAGCCCGCTTTACTTGCTGCCGCCAATGGCGGCGGAAGCATTCAGGGAGCTACTCAGGGAGCTACTGGAAGTCGGCTGGCAGCTGCCAGCCGACTTTGTCGGCCCAGAGACTCGCCGCTTCATAGATGAGGTGAAACACGGGCTCTTTCAGAAACAGGTAGCCGTCGATGCTGTTGGGGAAGAGGGTGGCGGCGCGGTGCTTGGCCAGCGCATACTCAGCCCGGGCACGGTCATTGGCCCGCAGGTAGTCGCGGAACAGCAGGGCGTAGCGCGCATTGAAGCGCCCCGCCTCCCGGATGTGTATATGAGTGCGCCGCTCCCCCGCCGGCTCGCGCATATAGAGCTTGCGCTGCTCCACATCCGCAGCGGGCAGGTAATGAAACTCGTCGTACTGAAACGCCTCGGCCTGCCGGAAACCAGCCTGCCAGAGCGGCTGCGTGAGGTCGGCCACCGCGGCCAAGTCAGCCACGGTCAGCTGCAGGTCGATGACGTCCTTGGCGCTGAGGCCGGGCACCGCCGTGGACCCGATATGGTCGATGCGCACCACAGCCGGGCCCGCCAGCGCCCGGATGCGCTGTGCCATAGCCTCGTACTCGGCCACCCAGCCCGGCTGATAAGGCAGCAGCACAACCGGCCTCGAGGTAGGGAACATAGGCTTTGGGAGAAATCTGGGGAAGCCCGAAAAGTAAGATGTACGCCCGATTACGACTACAGCCGCAAGTGAGCTACTCTGTACCCGAATCTCAAAGCCACCGGGCTGCTAATGGCCATCCTTTTGTCACCAGGCATTAACGGTAACGGTTGCTCCATACTGGTCGACGGTGAACAGCGGCTCTCGATTGAGCGGGCTGCCGGCTACAAACTGCGCGCCTTCCTCTACCACCACTATTTTCTTGCCCAACAACGCAGCCACGCTGGTCAGGAAATGCAGCAGCTGCGCATGGTCGTCCTGCTCCTTTATTTCCCGGGGGTCAATGTCGCAGTCGATAGTATCGTCGCTGAGAAAAAAGCAGTTGAACTGGATACGGCCAATGGTTACGTAGGCAAAAGGGGCATTACCCGGCAAGTCATTGTCCCAATAGGTAAATACGGCCGCCAGGTCAATCTTTTCCTGTTCCAACGGCTCCTCATCACCCCGATATAGAAACCGGACCGGGTAATTGGCCTGCACAAAATCAACCCAGCGGCGCCAATCGTCCCGGTTCGTATCCAGCACGATGACGTCGGGCAAGGAGCCATCGGAGCGGTAGACGTGCTTTTTAAGAACTTCCCAGCTCAAGTCGGCTATGTTGGTCGGCATCGGGCTGGTTGTATGGTTGGCTGTATGAAGGATAGCAGCGGCAGAATGAAAGCGGGACGGCGCTATCCAGTACGCTACTTCGGCGCCAGCTGCCACCGAAAGCTGATGCCCTTCGAGTCGGGGGTGCGGATATCCACCGCGCCGGAGCTGGGCTTGGGCGGCGCGTAAGGCTGCGGGGTGCCATCAGCACCTACCACCGCCAAGTTCTGGTAGGCAATAAACACGTAGATCTGGTCACCGGGCTGGATGCTGCTCGCCAAGGCCCGCAGGTCTACGTTGGGCTGGCTCACGACCAGTGTAGGCAGGGCCGGGCGGCCGCGTCGGATCAGCGTCAGCTCGGCATTTCGGAACCGGTAGGGCTGCTCCGGACACCCCGCCGCCGCTGCTACCCGCAACGTAACGAGCGGCACGAAGGCGCTGCCCGCAGCTGGTATTTCCGCATTTTTGCTCAGCAGCTTCACCACCGGCCGGGCGCAGTCAGTTTGGGCAGTAGCCGCGGTGGCCGTAGCCAAGCTGACCAGCACCAGAAGTAGTTTATTCAGCATGGCAGGCGGGGTAACTAAGCAGTACAACGATAGATAGGCAAACCAACCGCGGCAAACAAGCACCGGGAGGTAATCCTCAACGGCCCCGGACCCACGCGCAGTATATATGTGTAGCAGTAAGCCGTGAAGGACACTTAAGGCTGGGCAACTGGTGGTGCGGGCCGGGCACCAAGGGCCAGACGCAGGCTCAAAAGCGCCAATAGCAGCGTCAGCGGGGTGAAGACAGCCTTTTCCGTGACATTGGTCGAGAATAGGTTACCCACCGTATTCAGCCCAAATAGGCCCACCATCAGCCAGAGCGCTACCCGCAGTACCCGGGAGCTGACGCTCACCTTCCAGTAGCCCGCCCACACGGCTACCACTGCCAGCATCAGCGCGTTCAGGGCTATGGATACGGTTTCGAAAGCCAGCATCTGCGCGTGGGTTTGCAGCCGCCCGCCCCACACGACGCCGAAGGGAATGACGCCCGTGATAACCAAGCCGTGAAAGAGCAGGATCAGGACGAAAATAACCAGTAGGCTGGCAGCGGCCAGGCGTTCGGAAAACAGCTGCTTCATGGCAGAGAAAAGCAATGGGAGGAAGACCAATAGAGCGTGGCACTCGCCCGGCAGCCAATGCCGCCTGGCAGCTGCGAAATAAGCAATTCCAGCACAAAAGCGGCCGGGCTTGCCAGGGCGTCAGCCAGCCGGGCAGTGCATGCTGGGCAGGCAGCCCCCTCAAGCAGGCTCATCTCGCAACGGCTGGTTTGCGTAAGCCCGACCTACACCACCGGCCCCGGCAAAGCCCGACCGGCCCCTGCTTCTCTATGGATATTCGCCCCCGCGCCAACGCTTCTTCCTGGCAACAAAAGGCTTACCGCGTCATCTTCGAGTCGGACACCCGGGCCGGGCAGCTCTTCGATATTGCCCTGCTGGTGGCCATTGTGCTGAGCGTGCTGGCCGTCATGCTGGAAAGCGTGACCAGCATCAGTGCCCGCTACGGGCCGGGGCTGCGGGCGGTAGAGTGGTTTTTTACCGGCCTGTTTCTGCTCGAATACCTGATGCGCCTGCTGGTGGTGCGCCGGCCCCTGAACTACGCCCTGAGCTGGCTGGGCATCATCGACTTTCTGGCCATCGTGCCCACGCTGGCGGCCCTGGTGCTGGCCGGCAGCCGCTACCTGCTCGTTATTCGCACGCTGCGGCTGCTGCGGGTGTTCCGCATCTTCAAGCTGGGGCAGTTCATTGGCGAAGGTGAGTTTATCCTGAGCGCCCTCAAGGCCAGCCGCTTCAAGATTCTGGTATTTCTAAGCTCCGTCATCACGCTGGCCGTAGTAGTAGGCACGCTGATGTACGTAGTGGAAGGCGGCCAGAATGGCTTCACCAGCATCCCGAAAAGCATTTACTGGGCCATCGTAACCATGACCACCGTGGGCTACGGCGACATCTCCCCGGCCACAGTGCTGGGCCAGACGCTGGCCTCGGTGCTGATGATTATGGGCTACGCCATCATTGCCGTGCCCACCGGCATCGTATCGGCCCAGATGGCGCTGCCCGCCGCCGGCCGGCCTACCTACAAGCAGGTAGTGTGCCACGTGTGCCAGGCCCAGGACCACCGCAACGACGCCGAATACTGCTGGCGCTGCGGCGAGAAACTGTAGGCGACCGGAAAAGCCACGCGCTCCTGCTACGGGGCCGGCTGAAACCAGCGCTGATACGCCGGCGCCACCAGCCGCTGCCACTCCGAGTGGCGCTTCAGGTAGCTGGTCACGAAGGGGCACAACGGAATCAGCGGCTGCCCGCGCCGCTCTACTTCGGCCAGCACTTTTTCTACCAGGGCCGTGCCTACCCCCTGCCCTTCCAGCTGCCCCGGCACTTCGGTGTGAAACAGGGCCAGGGCACCTTCCCGGTCGCCGTATTCCATAAAGGCCGTGGCGTAGTTCACGGTCAGCTCGAAGCGGTGGCTGCCGCTGTTGTCGACGAGGGGCAGGTCCTGGAGTTCGGGTTTCATAGCATGGAAGTTGATGGTAGCGGGCTAAAAATAGTGGTGATTGGGAATAGTAGGTCACTCTGTCCGCGTAAAACGAAAAGCGCCGCCCCGGTTTCCCGGGGCGGCGCTTTGCACTACATACTGGTTGGCCGGTTATTTGGCCGGCAGCTACTTCAGCCCTGTGGCTATTTTAGCTTCACGCCCTGGGCTTGCAGAGCCTGCTCCTGCTGGGCCTGGTTGGCCAGGAACTCGGCGTGCTGGGCTTCCGTGCGCTCGGTGCCCAGGCTAGCCAGGTGCTGTTTCACTTGGTCGGCCGGCAAATCGTTGCAGTAAATGGGGCCGCCGGGCTGCTGCCGCCACGACTCGCGCATCGTGCCGCCGTCCAGGGCGTCGAAGCCCAGCTCTTCCACCAGGGCCATTACTTTTTGCTTGGCCGCGGCATCGTCGGAGGCCACGGGCAGGGCAATGCGGCCGGGCGTGCCGGCAGGCTGGCCGTTGTTCTGGAGGTTGGCAGCGAAGATGTTGTTGAACACCTTCACCACGGGGCGGCCCAAGTGCTGCTGCACCCAGCCGCTTTCGGTCAGGTCGCCGGTTTCCAGCTCGGGGATGTGGCCGTCGCGCAGCAGCGGGTAGTAGTTGCTTGTGTCGATGATGGGCACTTTGGGAGCTACCCCTGCGAACAAGTCTTTCGGTAGGTCGGGGATTTTCTCCAGCGGGATGGTCACCACGAGGAGGTCGGTGCCGCGTTGGGCGGCTTCCTGGGCCGTGACGGGCGTAGCGCCGGTTTTCTGGGCCAGGTCCTGCAGCGTCTCGGGGCCGCGGGAGTTGGCAATGTAAACGGTATGGCCGAGGCTGGTGAGCCGCACGGCGAGGGCGCTGCCGATGTGGCCGGCCCCGATGATTCCGATGTTCATAGTTGGGTAAGGTTAGTTTGTGCCCCGGCGCTGTGCCGTTGCAGGTGGTTAAACAGCGGTGGCGCGGTTTTGCTTTTTCAAACTGGAGAGCAGCTCGGTAAGCGGCAGTGGTTCACCCAACAAAAACGCCCGGCCTCCCCTACGGGAAACCGGGCGCCGGATAGCTGCACTAGGTATAGAATGAGGCGCGACACCAGGGCGGGCGGGTTAGTTTTGCCCCAGCGGGGCCGGCTTGGCTTCAGTGGCGGGGGCAGCAGCGCGGTGCTGGTTGAAGTACTTCTTTTCGAAGTACGTGGCGGCCTGCCCGGGCTGCTCGTCGAAGGTGAGGCCCAGCTGGCGGGCGTTGCGCGAGAGCTGCCGGGTGAGCAGGTCGCGCTCGGCGCGGGAGCCCACGCGGGCGTCGGCCTGCGCCTTCTTCTGCCCGGTTTGGGTGGTGAGGGCGGCCAGCAGCGCATCGCGGTGCTGAGTGTAAGTAGTCTTAAAGTCGGCCTCGAACCCCTGCCCCACTTCGGCCAGGGCCGTATCGAAACGCTCCAGCAGACCGGGCCAGGCAGGCTGGTCGGCCTGGTGGTACTCGTTGGCGCCCTTCGGGAAGAAGCGCAGGCGCTGGGCTTTGTCCTTGAGCTTGTAGTCGACGTAGTCGCGGCCGGAGCCCACGAGCCACTGCACCATCGCCTCGCGGGCGGTGCTCAGCGTGAGGGTGCTGCTTTTGCCCGTGCTGCTGGCCGTGCCCGCCTGGCTGCGCTGCCCGAAGTAGGCCTCGTAGCGGGCCTCGGTGGCCGTAACCAAGGCGTCGAAGCGGCCCTGGTCGTTGTCCTGCCGCAGCCGCTCCAGGTGGTCCCGCGTGCCCGCCTCCAGGTCCTGGGAGCTGATGGCGTCGTCGGCAAACCAGTCATCAAAAATTCTGTCAAACGCTAACATAGATGGCTAATAAAGTGAAGGTTAAAGATCCTCCTAGCTACCCAGAATATTCTGCAAATCCTATCTATAAACGTCTGGTTGTCTTCCAGAAGTCTGTAAATGCCTCCCAGGTTTCCCGGTGTGCCTTTCAGAGTTCTGTAGATGCCTTCTAAGTTTCCAGGTAGGGTTTCCAGAGTTCTGGAAGGTGCCCCTGAGTTTCTAGGTCGGTCTTCCAGAGTTCTGGATGGTATTTCGGGAAACTTCAGGAGGTGTTCCAGAGGTCTGGAAGGGTATCAGAAGTTTCTGGGAGGGTCTGGGACAGTTGTAGCGGGATATCCAAAGTTTCTCGGGGGGCTGGGTCCGGTAGTTATAGCTGGTCCCTCTTAGAACGACCAACGCCGCCGGAGTTTCCTCGGGCGGCGTTGGTGAGGGCTACTAGTGAGGCAGTGGAAGTGTAACATTCACTAAAATCATTTTAATACCTCGATAGAATCAACACTAAAATTATAAGGCTTTTCATCTATATCATAGCTAAATGAAAACCCTATCTTCATATTCAATTCCTTCTCACCAATCAACATATATTCATTCTCTATTTCACTATCAGCGGAGTATCCATACCCCTCAGCATCACATGATATACTCAAAATCCCAGAAATCACACACTCTTCGTCCATAATATCAACTTGAATGCCCATTAAATTATACATGTGAAATTTATCATCAAATGAAATAAAACCTTTTGCATCATAATCAAGATCAAATATATAATTTAGGTCGTAGTATTTAAATTTATTCTTTACCTCTATCTTTATATCTTCACCTAACAAATTTTGTATTATATCAAAAATAAACCAACTATCAAAGTCTTGATAATTTAACCATTTTTTAAAAACAGAAGAACGCTCGGTTATCATCAACTCATCTTTCTGAACTAATTCTTTGAAAGAACGGCAAATCTCAAGTCTTTTCGTATCAGAAAGCAGATCAGCATGAATTTCCCAATTTCCTTTTTTCAATTTTTCAAGATCACAAAAATCATTCACATTATCTGTCATAAAGTAACAATTGTTTAGCTCATATTCTTCCACGAATGCAGAATACACAAGCCAATTTAATGCATCTTTTAATTCATTTTTGTTATCAGCAAATGGCTTTACCCTACCCACAGCTCTGCGAACTATCTCAGGCAGCAGAGAGTTATCATGATGCAAAATCTCTAAAACACCTTCATTGTATAAGTTTTGATAGAATCTTTTCAGGCCTTCAACAGATACAGTTATATCAATAATAATATTAGATGACATACTGAAGTTATAATTCTTTGCATCATATAATATCTTTTCTAATTTATCATTTTCACCCTTAATTATTTTTTCATAATTCCTAATAAGCTCATCCAGAACTATCCTTGACATATAAAGGAAAATTTTAGAACTCTTAATTCTTGCTAGAGAAAGAATGTTACTAGAAAAGCTTCCCTTGAAAAAAGGATCTTTATACAATACTGAAGTATCAAGAAATATGTGCAGGCCTTGCATTTGCGTTTATCAAAATTATTAGCAGTATTTGTTACCCATAGCCGCATTATTTCGCAACATCACAAAGCTATTTTGTACTTTATAATACAATTCCAGTGACTAGATTAAGTTGAGTATTTTCGTAGCCCACGTCGGCGTGGCGGAAGGTACTTCTATCCGGGATGATAAGCACGCAGTTAGCAAGGGAAGAAAAACTCCACTTCCTGCAGCTTGCCCTTCTTGAATATCAGGCTTAAGGATCCTTCCGTGGGGGCTCCTTTGTAGGAGTACTGCAAATTCATTACCTCCCCTGGCTGGCTGGTAGAGGGCACGTCGGCTTCCTTGGCCGATACCGGGTAGTAGCGGCGGACGTCCTCCAGGGTGGTGTTTTGGTTGAGCACGAGCTGGCCCACCTTTCCCTGGAATTTGCCCGTCGTCACGTCGAAGCTGGCGAGGATGGCCTGGTTGCCGGCCACCTCGTAGCGGGTGTTGCCATAGTACCAGAAGTCGCCGTTGCTGTTGTCGGCGGTTTCCAGCTCGCCGCCGCACTCTACTGCGCCCTTGGCAATGCTGTCGGGGCGGCCCAGCTGGCTGGTGAGCAGCTTGGTGCTCAGCTCGTCCCGCGCCTTCCCATTGACGATAATCATGTTCGCCTCGATGTACTCCGGGTTGGCCGTCTCGGCAGTGGCTGATGCGGCCTGAGTTTTCTCAGTGGTATTCTGGGCCGGCGTGGCAGGTTCGGTAGTGGTTACGTCGGTGCCGGAGTTGCTTTGGCAGGCGGCCAGGCACAGCAGTGCGGAAGCCAGGAAAAGGTATTTCACAAGGATTAATAAGGTGGTAAATACAAGAAATCAATGCATAAAAAGGGCGGGGCAAACTTACGAAGCATGCCCCGCCCCTGCTGATTACTCCCGGCCCGGAATCTTTACCCCACGCTCATCGGCCACTTGCTGGGCCAGCTCGTAGCCCGCGTCGGCGTGACGGAAGACGCCCATGCCGGGGTCGGTGGTGAGTACCCGCTTGAGGCGCTCAGCTTTTTCGGGGGTTCCGGTGGCTACTATCACCATGCCGGAGTGGGTCGAGTTGCCGATGCCCACGCCGCCGCCGTTGTGCAGGCTTACCCAGTCGGCACCGCTGGCGGTGTTGGCCAGGGCGTTGAGCAGGGGCCAGTCGGCCACGGCGTCGGAGCCGTCTTTCATACCTTCGGTTTCGCGGTTGGGCGAGGCCACCGAGCCGCAGTCGAGATGGTCGCGGCCGATGACGATGGGGGCAGAAACTTCGCCCCGGGCCACGAGGTCGTTGATGACCAGGCCAAACTTTTCCCGCTCGCCGTAGCCCAGCCAGCACACGCGGGCCGGCAGGCCGATGAAGGGCACCTTGGCCTGGGCCTTCTCAATCCAGCGGGCCAGCATCTTGTTGTCGGGAAAGGTTTCGAGCAGGGCCCGGTCGATGCGCAGAATGTCGGCTGGGTCGCCACTGAGGGCCGCCCAGCGGAACGGACCTTTGCCCTCGCAGAACAGAGGACGGATGTAGCCGGGCACGAAGCCGGGGTAAAGAAACTGGCCGTTGTCGTCGCGCACCTTCAGGCCACCTTTTTCGGCCTGTCCGCGCAGGTTGTTGCCGTAGTCGAGGGCCACGGCCCCGCCGGCCTGCATATCAATGATGGCCTGGCAGTGCTTCATAATGGAAGCCAAGGCCTGGCGCTTGAACTCGGCCGGGTCAGTGGCGCGCAGGGTCAGCACCTCGTGAATGTCGCCTTCGGGAATGTAGTCCATCAGGTCGTGGGCCGAAGTCTGGTCGGTTACGATATCCACCTTAAAGCCCCGGGCCAGCAGCTCGGGCAGCACGGTGGCGGCGTTGCCGGTGAGGCCCACCGACCAGCCGATGCCGTCGTCTTTGGACTGCGTGCAGATTTGCAGGGCGTGGTCCAGGTCGCGGGCCTGGGCGTCGAGGTAGCCTTCGCGCACCTTTTGCTTTACCCGCTCGTCGATGGGCTCGATAACCAGGCACACCCCGTCGTTCATCGTCACCGACAGCGGCTGGGCCCCGCTCATGCCGCCCAGGCCCGCCGTAACGGTAATCGTGCCGCGCAACGTGCCGCCGAAGTGCTTGTCGGCCACGGCGGCGAAGGTTTCGTAGGTGCCCTGCAGGATGCCTTGGGTGGCAATGTAAATCCAGGAGCCGGCCGTCATCTGCCCGTACATCATCAGGCCCAGCTTGTCGAGCTCGTCGAAATACTCCTGGGTGCTCCAGGCGGGCACAATGTTCGAGTTGGCAATGAGTACCCGCGGGGCGTGGGCCCAGGTGCGTAGCACGCCCACGGCCTTGCCGCTCTGCACGAGCATGGTTTCGTCGGGCTCCAGGTTTTTGAGCGTCTTGACGATGGTCTGGTACTCCTTCCAGTTGCGGGCAGCGCGGCCGGCGCCGCCGTACACAATCAGCTCGTCGTAGACCAGGCTCACGGCTGGGTCGAGGTTGTTTTCCAGCATCCGCAGGGCCGCTTCGGCTTCCCAGGTTTTGCAGCGCAGTGTGGAGCCGTGCATGGCGCGTACGGTTTCCTCGGGCTTGTACTCGTAGTACATCGGGCGGCCCGGACCGTTGGTTTTGGGCGCGGACACTACCGGGGCGGGCGTTTTATCGGATTGGCTGTTGGCTTCGAGGTTGAGCTCGGGCGTATCGAGGGGAGCGGGGGCGGCGGGCTGCTGAGACATGGCAGAGTAGCGGTTTGGGAAGGTGGGTGGAGCGGCGAATATAGCGTTTTCGAGGCGGGAGCCGGCAGGATTTTGCACCCCGCCCGCCCGGCCCGCTACCGGTCCACCGCTAGTTATGCTGGGCTGCTGGCCTAACGTTGAGCTTGATAATACTGATAGCTCAGCAGCTGGGCTACGTTAAGCTGAACATTAGAATAGTCTTAATCAACCTACTTATAGATGAGCTTAATCACATATTATCAAAATATTTTTATAAAAATCAGGTTACCAAGGGTAAGAAATCAGTATAAAGCTTCCGATACCTCTTTCCGATGTATCGAGCATTCCAATCTACCTCACCAAACACTTTATTCTATCATGAAAAAGACCTTGTTTTTCGCCCTGGCGGCGGCCTCGTTTACGTTTGCCTCCTGCGGCGGCAATAACCAGGAAGGTAGCACCGGGGGCTCCACCAGCGGCTCAGGCACCGAAGGCACCTCTTCTGATGCCTCCACTTCCGACATGGGCGCTAATTCTGACATGAGCGGCGACACCACAATGAGCGGCGGCGTGGGCGGCACCACGGCGGGTACGGCCACCGGCACCACGTCTGGCACCAGCACTTCGGGCAGCACTGGCGGCACTACCGGCAGCACGGCCGGCGGCAGTACTTCGGGCAGCGATATGGGTGGCAGTGGCTCCACGGCAGGTGGCAGCACGGCTGGTGGCTCTACTACTGGCGGCAACACCGCCGGCGGCACGGGCTCCACGGCGGGCGGCAGCACGGCAGGTGGTACCGGCTCTACGGGCGGCGGCACAACTGGCGGCCAATAGCCCTCACGACACCTTAGGTTTGCAAAAAGCCTCTCGTTTCACGGGAGGCTTTTTTATGTTGGCGCCCGAAGCCCGACTTGGCAACTGCACCCTAGCAGCACTGCCGAAAGCCTGCTTTTTGCACCGTAAAAGCCAACAAGTCTATCCTCCGGCCGGAATTATGCGTAATCCTTTTTCCGTCCAATCAATTTGCTGATCCTATGAAACAAGTAGCCCCTGGTGTTCACCAGCTCACTATTCAACGCTTTGTCAATCTGTATTTCGTCGAAACCGGCCGCTCGGGCGAGTGGGTACTGGTGGATACGGGGTTGCCGGGCGCGGCCAAGGACGTCATTGCTGCCGCCGACAAGCTGTTCTACCCCGGCACCCATCCCGAGGCCATCATCCTGACCCACGGCCACATGGACCACGCCGGCAACGCCCGGGAGCTGGCCGAGCACTGGAAGGTGCCGGTGCTGGCCCACCCCCTGGAAATGCCCTTTCTGACCGGTAAAGCCGTGTATCCGCCCGCCGACCCCACCGTGCAGCACGGCGGCACGCTGGCCTTCGTGGCGCGGTTTTTCCCGCCCCAGTCGTTCCAGCTTACTGATGTAGTGCAGGCCCTGCCCGCCAACGATACCGACCCACCCTTTCTGCCCGACTGGCAGTGGCTGCACGTGCCGGGCCACGCGCCGGGCCAGATTGCCTTGTTCCGCGAGAAGGACCGCACCCTGCTCGGAGCCGATGCCTTTGCTACGGCCAACCACGAGTCGGTGCCGGCATTGCTGCTGCAACTGCCGTGCATCAGCGTGGCTGGCGCCCCGTTCAACTACAACTGGGAGCAGGTGCGCGAGTCGGTGCAGAAGCTGGCGGCATTGCGGCCCGAGTACATCGGCTGTGGCCACGGCCCGGCCATGCAGGGCGCCGAGGCCACAGAAGGCCTCTCGGCGCTGGCCGCTAACTTCCCGATGCCCACGCACGGCCGCTATGTGCAGGACCCAGCCCGCATCGACGAAACCGGCGTGCAGTACGTACCCCAGGCCGCCGTCGACACGCTGCCGGCCAAGCTGGCTATGATTGGCGCGGGCGTTGGGCTGGCCATTACGGCCGTGGCGCTGCTTTCCGGTAAGAAAAAGCACAAGAAGCGCCACGCCCGCCGCAAACACGCCGCCCCTGCGGATGAGTACGAAACCGGCTACGGCGAGCAGCCCGACGGTACCATCGTGGGCCCCGGCCCCAGCCGCCCCGAGTGGCGCAAGGGTGGCGTCGGCGACTAGCTGGTTGTCTAGCGTGAGGAACCGGAATCTACGCGTCTTTTGTCGTTTGTCATTGTTCCATCTGTTATCCTGAGCTTGCGAAGGACCTTCCTCTCCTACCCCACTATAGTTCGTGCCAAAGTATAAAGCCCTTTTCCATGCGCTGGGAAAGGGCTTTATGCATTTAATGAGGCTTGTCACTTAGGCGAGGAAGGTCCTTCGCAAGCTCAGGATGACAGACGAAGCAACAATCAGCTAAGGATATAAGGCACTACCACCCTATAGCTGCGTGAGCTTGATGCTGCCTTTGGTGGTTACGGCTTTCAGGGGGGCACCGCCCTGGCCCAGGGTAGCCGTTACTACTTTCTGCAGGGTTTCGGAGCTGGTGACGGGCAGCTTACCGGCGCTGATGGAGCCCACGGTGGTGGCGGCAAACAGGCGAGCGGAGTAGTTTTTGGGCAAATCCCAGGTGATGCTGCCGTTCTGGGTCGTCACGTCGAGGCCCTCGCCCACCCATTTGGGGCCGCTGAGCTTGATTTTGACGCCGCCATTCACGGTGCGGCCCTTCACGCTGCCGCCCACGTTAACCAGGGAAATACCGCCGTTGGCGGCTTCGAACGTTACGGCGCCGGTCAGGTCGCTCAGGTTGATGCCGCCGTTAAGAGTGCGCAGCGTGAGAGCCATGGCGCGGGGCACGAATATCTCGTAGCTCACGGCCCAGCCCAGCTCACCCTCAGCCGAGCTTTCGGCGCGCAGGGTGTAGTCTTTGGCCTGAATGGTGATGCTCTTGCCCAGCTGTTGCGCTTCCGCCTCGTTTTTGCCCCAAGCCAGAATCTTGGCCCGCACCCGCACGTCCTTGCCGTCCCAGCCCTTCACGGTGATGCCGCCGTTGGAGCGCCCGTCGATGGTGATGCCCTGACCGGCCGGCGCGGGTAGAATTTTGTCGCGGGTTTCGCAGTAGCGCTTGCTGCTGCTGCTCGTGAAGGTGCCGTCGCCGCAGGTGGTAGTGAAGACGGGCGCCGTCTGGGCCCGCGACGAGTAGGCCACCAGGCTCAATAGCACGGCTAGAAATGCGGTTTTCATGCGAAAAAGCGGGGAAAGAGGCGTAAGGTAGCGGCCTTATTGCCCACAAGCCGAATTGCCGCGAAATAGTTGCCGGCTGGGGTGATTTGGCTGCTTAAAGCAGGCGGCAGGGTAGTTAAGCTCCTGCACCGTCGGTCATCCTGAGCAGAGCGAAGGGCCTTCCTCACCTACCCCACTGTAGGTGGTACCAACGCGAAAAAGCCCTTTACCACCGGCGCGGTAAAGGGCTTTTTCACGTTGAAGTGGGTTTGCCACTTATCAGAGATAGATCCTTCGCAGGCTCATGATGACAGGTTAAAACAACATCAGCCCATTCTGCATGACCGTTCTTCTGCTACCACCGCACACCTACTGCTGATTTACTTTGATGCCGCCGTTGGTGGTTACCGCTTTTACCGGGGCGCCGCCCTGACCCAGGCTGGCCGTAATTTCCTTGTGCATCATGCCCGACTTGGTGATGGGCAGGTTATCGGCTTTGATGGAGCCGATGGTGGTACTGGTAAACAGCTTAGCCGAGTAGTTTTTGGGCAAATCCCAGGTGATGCCGCCGTTGGTGGTTTCCACGTCGAGGCCCTCGCCTTCCCACTTGGTGCCGGCCAGCTTGATGTTCAGGCCACCATTTACGGTGTGGCCTTTCACGTTGCCGGCTACGTTGTCCAGCTTCACGCCCCCGTTCACGGCGTCGAACTTAATGGCCGAATTCAGGTCCTTGAGGCTAATGCCGCCGTTGACGGTGTGCAGGGCCAGGGCCGTTTTGCGGGGCACAAACACCTCGTAGCTCACCGCCCAGCCTTCGTTGCCCTGGGTGGGGCCATCGGCGCGCAGCGTGTTGCCGGCCGACTTCACCGTCACCTTTTTAGCCAGTTGGCCGGCCTGCTCGTCGGTGGCGGCCCAGGTACTCACCTTGGCCCGCACCATCACCTGATTACCGTCCCAGCCTTTCACCGAAATTCCGCCGTTGGCCTGCCCGTCGATGGAGAGCGTAGCGCTGCCAGGGCTGGCCATAGTCAGGTCGCGGGTTTCGCAGTAGCGCTTGGTGCTGTTGGGGCTGGTGTAGGTGGCGCCTTCCTTGCAGCTCGAGGTAAAAGCGGGGGCAGTTTGGGCAAAGGCCGCGGCAGAAGTAAGGGCCAGCAGCAAGGTGGTAGTGAAAGATTTCATAGCTCAGAAAATGAAAAGTGGGAAACTAGTTGACAGCCTTCCGGACCGGCCGGCAGCGTACATGGTAGAAGCCCCGACGCGGCCAACCGTTGCCTGGCCGAAGTAAAAATCCGGACCGTTTTTACTTGGCCCGCCGGATGGAAATGCCGCCGTTGGTCGTTACGGCCTTCACCGACGCGCCGCCTTTGCCCAGGTTCACGGCTATTTCCCGGCCGATTTTACCCTGTACCGACGTCCCGAAATCGGTGTCGACGGCGCCGTGCTGGGTGCTGCAATACAGCTGGGCCGAGTAGTCGGCGGGCAGCTTCCAGGAGATGCCGCCGTTGCGGGTCGTTACGTCGAGGCCTTTGCCGTCCCACTTTTTGCCGGCCAGCGTGATGCTTAACCCGCCGTTCTGGGTGCGGCCCCGCACGTCGCCGCCCGAGCCCGAAATGCTGATGCCACCGTTCTGAGCCTCGAACGTGACCGGGCCGCGCACATCGTGCAGACTAATGCCACCGTTATGGGTTTTCAGGTCGAGGGCCATTTTTTCGGGCACAAAAAGCTCGTAGCTCACTGCCCAGCCGTTGTCGTCGCCGGGGCTGCTGGCCTGCAGCGTGTTGTCGGCCGTCAAAATCTGGATGCTGCCCACGCGGGCCTTGGCGGCGGCCTCATCCTCGCCCCACACCTGCACCCGGGCCCGCACCCGCACGTCGGAGCCAGCCCAGCTTTTCACCGAGATGCCGCCGTTGCGCTGCCCGTTCACCGTCAGGGGCCCGGTTTTGGGCGCGGCCAGCACCAGGTCCCGGGTTTCGCAGTACTGCCGGCGGTTATTGTACTTGTTATTGCCCTCCTCGCAGGTCGAGGTGAAGGCCGGCACCGACTGGGCCACCGCCGTCAGGGCGCTGGCGCAAAGCACGAAAGCAGTAAGCAGGTTTTTCATGGTAGAATAGGAAGGTGAGAAGTGGTTTTTCGAATGGACACGCCCGAAGCGCCAACCGCTGCACAAACAACGAACATTTTCGTACATATCACGAAATATTTCGTACTTCTTTTGCAGCAAAACTCCTTTCCAAATTGCAAAAACCTTATTTACAACTACTTATTTACTAGCCAATCTTTTCGCCAGCCCCGTCAGGAAAGCCGTAATGATGGTAGCGCCGAGCCGGGCCGTCTGGTTGTCGCGGTCGAAGTTGGGGTTGAGCTCTACCAGCTCAAACAGCCGCACGGCCTCGTGGCGGCCGGCCAGAAAAGCGGCTTCCACGGCCTGGCGCGGCGTGAAGCCATCGGCGCTGGGCGCCGATACGGCCGGGGCGTAGGCTTCAGCGCAACCGTCAATATCAAAGCTCACGAAGGCTGCCCCGGCGCTGGCCGCGCGGTGCAGGGCGCGCTCCATAAACAGCGGCATGCCATCCTGCTGCATGTGGGTCAGCGGCACGATGGTGGCCTGCTGCTGGTGCAGAAAGTCGATATCCTCCTTGGTATTGAGGTTGGAGTGCAGCCCGATTTCGCTGAAGTGTGCCCCAGCCAGCACCTTTTCGCGCAGCAGCTTGCCAAACGGCGTACCGCTGCTGATGAGGCCGGGCTTGTCTTTCACGTCGGCATGGGCATCGAGGTTGATGCCGCCCACCGGCTGCCCGCCCGTGGCCTCAAACAGCCCACGCACGGTGCTGTAGGTGCCGTCGTGGCTGCCGCCCAGCACTACTACCTGCGGGTACTGTCGGAGTAGCTCGGCCAGGCGGCGGCGGATGGTGTCGTGGTTGACGGCGTGGTCGGGGTGGCTGAGGGCGAGGTTGCCGGCATCGGCGATGCGCAGCGCGGAAAGGTCCACGTTGTGCTCCAGGTTGTAGGTTTTGTGGTAGCGGCGCAACTCCCGGCGCAGGGCGTCGGGGGCGTGTACGGCCCCGGCCCGGCCGCCTTCGAGCACGGTCCCGAAATCGAGGGGCAAACCGACCAGGCAGACATCGGCCTCGGGCAGCTCGGCGGCGGGGCGGATTAATTCGCGGAGAAACGTGGGCATATTTTTTCTTGTATAACTTACCGGTGAAGGTATGTAGTTGTGGAGCAAGGCCGCTTGGCCCGCGTAATTCCAGGCCTGGCTGGCCAGGGCGGGCAGAAGCCGAAATAAGAAGTTACAGTGGTATCCAGTAAATCGTTAGCATGAAGAAATATGTACTACTGCTGGGCCTGCTCCTGGCCCTCACATCCGGCTTTACCGTGCGGGCGCAGGGAGAAAATGACGTATGGTGCTTCGGACTGCGAGCGGGGTTAAAATTTCAAAAGGGCTCGGCCGTACCCACTTACCTGGTCAGCGCCATCGAAAGCTTCGAGGCTTGTGCTTCCGTAGCCGATGCCAGTGGCAACCTGCTTTTCTATACCGATGCCACCTCCGTCTGGACCCGGCAGCACACGCTCATGGCCAATGGCACGGCGCTGGGCGGCAGCACCTCGTCCAGCCAGGGCGCGCTGATTGTGCGGGCCGTGGATTCTAGTCAGGAATACTACATTTTCACCCTCGACGACAAAGAGCACAACCTGAAGGCCGGCCTGCGCTACTCCCTGCTGCATATGGGCCTGCAAAATGGAATGGGAGCCGTAACGCAGAAAAACCAGCCGATTGCGCTACCCGGCGGCAAGCTGCCGACCGAGCATCTGGCCGCCATTCCACAACCCAATGGCCACGACTACTGGATTGTGGTGCATGGCTTCAACACCAACGAATTTTATGCCTACTCGCTAACCAAAGCCGGCCTAGCTGCCACGCCGGTTATTAGCGCCGTGGGGGCTGTTTTTACCTCTGTCACTACGGCTGAAACCGGGATTATGCGTTTTTCGCCCGATGGCCGGCGCCTGGCGGTTACCCGCCTCATGGGTGGTTTGGAGCTGTTTGATTTCGATGTCGCTACCGGCCAGCTAAGCAACGGGGTGGTCGTAACGGCGCCGGCTGCCAACACTCCTATTCTGCAGGGTCGCATGGTAGGGGCAGAGTTTTCGGCCGATGGCACGCTGCTCTATACCCACGAAGGGCCCAATATTCTGCAGTTCGATCTGCTGGCCGGCTCACCGGCGGCGGTGCGGGCTTCCCGGCGCCGGCTCGGCAGTATTGAGCGGCCCATCGGTGATTTTCTGCGCGGGTCGGATGGCCGTATTTACATAGCGGCCCTGTACGAGTCCGCGCTGAGTGTCATCGAAAACCCCAACCAGGTGTTGGGGGCGCGCTTTCTTTTCCGCGGCCAGCGGCTCAACGCCTACGTTGACCCCAACAGCACAATGCCGCCCTGCTCGCAATATGGGCTGCCCAACTACCGACTCAATCCGGTACTGGCCACCCCCGAGGTAGAAGAAGCGTTTCGGATAGTTAGCGCGCCGGGCTGCGTAGGCTCGCCCTCCTCTTTCCGGGTGGTGGGCCGCGACCCGCAGCGCACCATCAGTCGGGTTACCTGGACGTTTGCACCCGATGCTACCGTATACTCGGGACTGGCTATTGCGCCCGTATTCACGCAGCCCGGCAGCCGGGAGCTGCTGGTGGTAGTGGAGTTCACCAATGGTACCCGGCAAAGCCAGCGGCTGACGGTATCTGTGCCACCAAACGTGTCGTTTCGGCTCCGGGCCGAGAATTCTACCGGTAGCTTTGCCTGCGGCGAAAGGGAAGTGGTACTGACGGCGGAAGCCACTACGCCCGGCACCTTTCACTGGGCCGATTCGCCTACTACCGAGCCGGTACGCCGTATTACGGCGCCCGGCCTGTATCGGGTCCGCTTCGAGTCGGAAGCCGGCTGTGCAGCCCTCGACTCCATTGTGGTAGCGCCCCCGTCCGGCACCTGCACGCTGCCCAACATCATTACGCCCAACGGCGACGACGCCAACCAGCGGTTTGTGCTGACGGGCTACGAAGCCGGCCACTGGGCCATTACGGTGTATAACCGCTGGGGCCGCGCCGTTTATGAGCAGGTAGGCTACCAGAACGATTGGCAGGCCGACAACCAGCCGGCCGGCGTGTATTACTATCAGCTGCGCCACCTCACCACCAACGAGCGGCTGAAGGGCTGGGTAGAAGTAGTGCGCTGAAGCCCGGCGCCGGCGCCAAAGACGGCCGCTTTTCGCCAACGGGTTTTCTCGTAGCTTGCCGTATGATCTGTCGTTTTCTCGCTTTAGCAACTGCGCTGCTTCTCCTCGGGGCGGCTCCCGTAGCCGCCCAGCAGCGCCCCGCCGCCAAGCCTGCGGTGGTGGCACCCTCGTTTTTCACGTCCTACACCTACCTCTCCTACTCGGTGCTCGACAAGGGCACCAGCGCCAAGCCCATGGCGGCCCAGGGCGTGGGCGGCACCCTCACGCTGCACCCCGACGGCACTTACCAGAAACGGCTGCAGCTCTCGGGCAACGGCGGCGTGATGAACTTCAGCCAGGACGGCCGCTTCACCTTTTCCGGCGACCAAATCACGTTCAGCTACACCGACAGCAAAGGCCAGGCCCGCACCGACCAGGGCTCGTTCCGGTTTCAGCCCAAGGCCCGCACCCTCACGCTCACCCTCATCGGCTACCCCACCGGCAACCAGGGCATCTACACGCTGCGGGCCGATTGAGATTTTCCGGCAACTAGTCAGTACTTGAATTTACCCTATCGGTAATGACCAGATCTACTTATTTACTACTCCTGCTATTGCTTAGCTCCGCCTGTACTGAGAAGAGAAGCGCTTTTGAGACGGTCTTAACAAGTGACCGGAACTGCTGGGGTTATATTTCACACCCTCGTAAGGGAGAGAAAATAAAAAGAGAGCAATACTTAAGCTGCACCAGATTTCTTGAGGACGGGACGTGGCTGGCTTTCGATGTGGTGGAGAACCGCCTGAAAGAGCCCTTTAATCTTGAGGGAGATTTTCCTAACGAGGGCAAATGGAGCTTTTCCGACGATAGCCTTTTTACAGCGGCCGGCCACCACTTTAAATTGATTCGGCACACTGCCGACACGATAGTGGTGGCTAACCTGGATCAAAAGAACTACATCCAGAACTTCGTCCGCCTCCAATAGTGCTTCGGCAACAGGTACCGCGTTGCGCGGGCCAGCCCTACCGGATATAGCGTAACCACCAATTGCGCCCCGCCGGCCTTTCTGCTAACTTGCCGCCCCTTTCCGGGCTTCGGCCCGCCTAACCCCACTCACTACATCACCATTTCACTAATTCACATAAATGGGAAGAGCATTTGAATTCCGCAAAGGCCGGAAGATGAAGCGCTGGGACAAGATGTCCAAGGACTTTACCCGCATCGGCCGCGAAATCGTGATGGCCGTGAAGGAAGGTGGCACCAATCCCGATGCCAACTCCCGCCTGCGCACGGCCATGCAGAACGCCAAGGGCGTAAACATGCCCAAGGACCGCGTGGAAGCCGCCATCAAACGGGCTAGCAGCAAGGAGGAAAAAGACTACCAGGAAGTGGTGTACGAGGGCTACGCGCCCCACGGCGTGGCCGTAGTCATCGAAACCGCTACCGACAACCCGACCCGCACCGTAGCCAACGTGCGCATGTACTTCAACCGGGGCAACGGCGCCTTAGGCACCGCTGGCTCCAGTGACTACACTTTCACCCGCAAGGGCGTGTTCCGCCTCGCCGCCGAAGGCCTCGACCTCGACGAGCTGGAGCTGGAGCTCATTGACGCCGGCGCTGAGGACGTGTATGCCGACCAGGAAGAAGATGAGCACGGCGCAGTAAAGGACTTCATCGTGGTAGAAACCGCCTTCACCGACTTCGGCCAGATGCAGAAAGCCCTGGAAGAAAAGCACCTCAACGTGGTGTCGGCGAATCTGCAGCGTGTGCCCAACACTACTGTGAGCCTCGACGGCGAGCAGCTGGAAGAGGTAATGAACCTGATTGAGAAGTTCGAAGAGGACGACGACGTGCAGGCCGTGTACCACACGCTGGGCTAGACCACGGATTCCTCGAATTTTGTGGCCGACCAGCAACGTACAGACGCGGGCCGCTCCGGTTGGGGCGGCCCGCGCTTGGTTTCAGCCAGTGCCCGACGCTATTCAGATTTTCATTGTATAGCTGATATCTGTTCGACCGATGCTCTTTATTCTGCTGGCTGCGCTTTCGGCTTATCTGCTTCTTGGCATTGCTTACTTCGGCTTCCGGCGGTCCGGCTACTCCCAGCTGCGCCATACCATCAGTGAGCTGGGCGAAGCGGGGGCGCGTCACCAAAGAGCCGTCAGCTGGGGGGTGTTTTTTCCGGTGGGTGCGGGCCTGCTACTGCTGGCCACCTGCTGCGCCGATACCCAGGCCCTGCACGGCTTGCTCCTGTGCCTGGGTGCCGGCTATGTGGTAGCGGCTGTGTTTCCCTGCGACCCCGGCTCCCCCTCCAGTGGCTCGCTCCGGCAGGCAATACACAACCTGGGCGGGGCCCTGGAATACGTTGGCGGCATCTATTTTCTGTACCAGGCGCAAAACGGGCTCTTCCTGCATGAAACCATTGGCCCGCAGGCGCAGCTGGCCGTGCTGGGCGGCTGCGTGGTGGCCACCTCTTTTCCGGATTTTCCGCTTCGCGGCCTGGCCCAGCGCGTGGCCGAGCTATTTTTGTTTGGGCAAGCCCTGTGGCTCAGCAGCCAGCTGCCCTGACCAACACATGTTAACTACGCTCCTTATCCCACTGCCTTCTTCCCTCAGTATGAAAGTATTGCTCACCTGCCTGCTGCTTTTCCTGGGGTTCAACAGCCTGGCCCAACAAGCCGAATTGCAAGCCCTGCTCAACAAGGAAAACGTCACTGGCATGCAGCTGGTGTATACCAAAAAGGGCGAAACCAAGCAGTACAGCCTGGGTTTGCGCAAGGCCGGCACCCAACAGGCCGTGGCAGCCACTACTACCTTCCAGGCCGCTTCGCTGGGCAAAGTAGTGCTGGCCTACACCGCCCTACGCCTGGTAGACCAAGGCCAACTCGACCTCGACAAGCCCCTGCTGACGTATGCCCCGTATCCTCGCCTTGCGCAAGAGCCCCGGGCCGCTACCATCACGGCGCGCATGGTGCTGGGCCACACCACCGGCCTGCCCAACTGGGCCGGCTACCCGCTGGCCGAAAGCTGGAAAACCTCGAAGCTCACCCTGAATTTTGCGCCCGATAGCTGCTGGAGCTACTCGGGCGAAGGCTACGTGTGGCTGCAGCGCACCCTGGAGCACATCACCGGCCAAACGCTGGAGCAGCTGGCACAACGGGAAGTATTCGGGCCGCTGAAAATGCCCGGCAGCAGCTTTATCTGGCAGGCACGTTTTGCCGCCAACGCCGCTTTCGGCCACGACAAAGCCGGTAAGCCCACCGAAATCAAGCAGTTCACGGAGCCCAACGGCGGCTTTAGCCTGCTCACGAATGCGGCCGACTACAGCCGGTTTCTGCAAGCACTGATGAGCGGCCGAGGCCTGAAACCCGCCACGGCCAAGCTGCTCACTACGCCCGCCACTGCCGCTACCCGCTGCACCACGCCCGTCACCGCTACCGATGCCAATATTGCCTGGGCCTGGGGTGTGGGCCTGGCTACCACCAGCCACGGCCCTGCCCAGTGGCACTGGGGCGACAACGGCGACTTCCGCGGCTTCTTCATGACCTTTCCCGACACCAAGGAAACCCTGCTCTTCCTCACCAACAGCGCCAACGGCCTCAACATCACCGACGAAATCCTGCGTCTGTTCGTAGGCCCCGGCCAGTACCAGGCCATGCAGTGGCTAGCCGAGGAAAAGTAGCCCCGTAGCGCGAACTTTGTAGTTCGCGTACCAGAACGACAATCGTTTTATCGGCGTGGGGCACGCGAACTACAAAGTTCGCGCTACTGGCGCGCTTACTCCTTTACCAGTACCATGTTTGAAGAACACCCCGAACCCGAAGCCGCCGCAGCCGAAATAACCCACCGCCACTTTATGGTGCATAAGCCCTGGGGTTACATGAGCCAGTTTGTGTGCGAGCTGAAAAAGAAAAAGCTGCTGGGCCTGCTCCACGACTTCCCGGCCGGCACCATGTCCATCGGCCGCCTCGACGAAGCCAGTGAAGGCCTGCTGCTGCTCACCACCGACGGCAAAGTAAGTGAGCGGGTGCGCGACAAAAAGGTGGAAAAGGAATACTACGCCCAGGTCGACGGCCTCATTACCGACGAAGCCGTGGCCCAGATGCAGCAAGGCGTCGAAATCGGGCTGCACGGCGAGAAGTACCAGACCCTGCCCTGCCAGGCCTTCCGCCTCGAAAACGCCCCCACGTTTGGCGACCGGGGCCGCAAAATCCGCGACGACCGGCACGGGCCCACCAGCTGGGTGTCCATCATCGTGACCGAGGGCAAGTTCCGGCAGGTGCGCAAGATGACGGCCGCTGTGGGCTTTCCTACCCTGCGCCTGGTGCGGGTGCGCATCGGCGGCATCGAGCTGGGCAGTCTGGCGGCCGGGGAGGTGCGGGAAGTGGCGGGCTTCTTTCCCCTGGCCGCCGAGCGGCGGGCCGTGGCCCCCGCCGTAGCCGGGTAAGTCCAACTACCTTGGGTAAGGCCGGATTTATCGGTAGGTTTAACTTCCCGGCAAGCGCGGAATGCTGCTCTGTTTTCCCCGCCTACCCTCCTACCCCTTACCCTCCTAAACTCCCTCCTTCCCACGCTCATGCTGAAAAAGCTTTTCGCCCCGGCCCTGCTGTTGGCTGGCCTCGGCACCGCTGCCTGCACCCAGCAAACTCAGGACGCTCCCGCTGCCACCACCACGCCGGCCACCTACTTCCAGAGCCAGGAAACCGGCGTGCAGGACGGCGGCGTGCAGGTTATTCCCATTACCACACCCAAGGGCAAGTTCAACGTCTGGACCAAGCGCGTCGGCAATAACCCCCGTATCAAAGTACTGCTGCTCAACGGCGGACCCGGCGCGACCCACGAGTATTTCGAGTGCATGGAAAGCTTCCTGCCCCAGGAAGGCATCGAGTTTATCTACTACGACCAGCTCGGCTGCGGCAACTCCGACAACCCCAAGGACACCGCCATGTGGAGCCTGCCGCGCTACGTGGAGGAAGTGGAGCAGGTGCGCCAGGCCCTCAAACTCGATAAGAATAACTTCTACCTGTTGGGCCACTCCTGGGGCGGCATCCTGGCCGCCGAATACGCCTTCAAGTACCAGCAAAACCTCAAGGGCCTCATTATCTCCAACATGATGATGAGCTGCCCCGACTACGGCCGCTACGCCGACGAGGTGCTGGCCAAGCAGATGAAGCCCGAAGTGCTGGCCGAAATCCGTCAAATTGAGGCCAGGAAAGACTTCAGCAATCCGCGCTACATGCAGCTGCTCGAACCCAACTTCTACGCCCAGCACCTGTGTCGCATCGTGCCCAACCCCGAGCCCGTGACCCGCTCGATGAGCAAGATGAACTCCTCGCTCTACGTCACCATGCAGGGCCCCAGCGAATTTGGCATCTCCGGCAAGCTCACCACCTGGGACCGGGTTGCCGACCTGTCCCAGCTCTCGGTGCCGGTCCTCAGCATCGGCGGCAAACATGATACCATGGACCCCGAGCACATGCGCATGGTGGCCCAAAAGGTGCAGCACGGCACCGCCCTCATCTGCCCCGAAGGCAGCCACATGAGCATGTACGACGACCAGCAAACCTACATGGCTGGCCTCACCAAGTTCATTCTGGCCGTAGATAAGGGCGAGAAGAAAGTGGCTTTGTAAGAGATGTTTGACAGGAGTAACTCAACACACTATAGCAGAAAGAAATCATGAGTGCACAAAACGCAAACATATATGTTGATGAGTTTGGAAATACTGCACTCAACATTGACAAACCAGGAACATTTTCACATTTCGTATATTGCTCAATCATAATAAACAGTAATGACAAGCAAAAAGCCGAGGACCTTAGAAAAAAGGTAGCAAAAGATCATAACCTTGGCAGTGACATAAAGTCTAAAAATATTGGCGAAAAACTCTTTGACAGAAGAATCCGAATCCTGTCGCAGCTTGTTGAAAATCTAGATTTCACTATAGATGTATTAGTAGTTGACAAATCAAAATTAGCAGAAGCACAAGGATTAAAACACAAAAGAATATTTTATAAATACTTTCAAAATTTCTTCGTCAAAAAATACAATGACAAGTATGAATCATTTTCAATATGGGCAGACAAAGTAGGCGAGGACTTTCAGTTTGAATTACAAGCTCACATAAGAAATAACAGCATATCACCTTCGCTCTTTCATCAAGATAGATTCTTTTTTTATATCTGACGACATTGAAAAAGAGAAGCTGATTCAGCTTGCTGATATTCTTTGTGGATCGATAGGAAAAATATTTTGCACCAGTCATACACATCCTAGAGCACAAGAAATATTTGACATTCTTCACACTAGAATGAGTGTTGACTTTTTTCCATTTCAATCTACTGAAGATGACCCCCAACTATTTAAATACAATGAACTAGATCCGCAAATATCAGAAATTACACTCCGCATAGCAAAAGAGCACCTGATTATTGCGCGGCGCAAAGACAATCCCGAAGAGGCTAGAATGCTTGAATATTTAATATTAAACCACAGAGTAAGCCCAAACAGGCTTGTCCTCACATATGACATAACTAATTACCTATCTAATTTTTCAAACAATGCATCTGATGAAAGAACAAGAAATATAGCTAGAAGCTTAAGATATGAAGGAGTATTTGTAATAAGTCACTCTGGAAAATCGGGTTATAAACTAGCCAATTCATACTCAGATATTACACAGCAATTTGAACACTATCTAAAGTATGTCATTCCGATGCTACAAAAGATTAAAATACTTAACTCGAGTATTGCTGAACAGACATTTAATTCTATCAATATCCTTGAAAAGGATAGAGCGTTTCAAGAGTTGAGACAAATGCTTACAGGTATTAAGTAGTAGTTACAGCACACGCCCACCCCCGGCCCCACTTCCTTCCTCCAACCACAATGCCCGTCCCCTACCGCACCCTCTTCTTTCTCGACAATGCCACCACCAGCATTATCGAAGTCAAGCGCCTCGATTTGCCCGACGAGCAGTCCCCCGACGTGCTCTACCACTGGCTGCTTTTCGACAAAGCCGCCCGCACCATCACCAAGCTCGAATTCCTTTCTATGAACTCCCTGCCCCAGGCCGAGGAGCGCGAGTTTGAGCAGGGCAGCCTGCGCTTCGACCAGCACTCGGGCGCCTACACCAGCGCCACCACCGGCCAAACCCAGCAGCTGGCCGCCAGCCGCCACACCGCCCTCCCCGATACCCTGGCCCAAGCCACCGAAGCCTATTTGCAGAGCCTGTAGCCAAGCCGCCAGCCTACCCGCTAGCCCCCGCGGGGCGACACCATCGGTCCAACGATTAGGTGTCGCCCCGCGGGGGCTTTTCTTGTGCTATGCTTCTATATACTACCGATATGCCGCTCCGCTGGAGCTTATTAAGCAACCCGCAATACCCTGCAACCAATGCAAAACAGTCCGTACCTAATCCAAAACACCCTGCAAGCAACCCGCAACACCACGCGCCCATTGCGAAACTCTACTCTGCTGAACTATTAGCCGTCGTCTGGCTCCCCCTCTCCTCTTTCATTCCGCGCATCAAGCGGCGGAGGGGGCCGGGGGGTGAGGCGCCCCACCTGCCAACACGGTTCTGCGTAACTTGCGGCCCCGTCCGCGCCGTATGCGGGCCGGTTACGCTTTGCTGCCTCCTGCCTTATGCCCAGTCCCGAAACCACGCGCCTCAACAAATACATCAGTGAAAGCGGCGTCTGCTCCCGCCGCGAGGCCGACAAATACATCGAAGCGGGCACCGTGTTCGTGAATGGCAAGCGCGCCACCATCGGTACCCAGGTCAGCAGCAAGGATAAGGTCATCGTCAACGGTGCCCTCATCGAGCCCCGCGCCCCCGAAGACGCCATCTACATTGCTTTCAACAAGCCGCCGGGCATCACCAGCACCACCGAAACGAGCGTCAAGGACAACATCATCCGCTACATCAAGCACAGTGAGCGGATTTTCCCCATCGGCCGCCTCGACAAAGACTCCCAGGGCCTGATTCTGCTGACTTCCAACGGCGACATCGTCAACAAGATCCTGCGCGCCGGCAACAAGCACGAGAAGGAGTACATCGTGATGGTCGATAAGCCCATCCGGGACGAATTCATCGAGGGCATGAGCAAGGGCGTCTCCATCATGGGCATCATGACCCAGAAGTGCGAGGTGAAGAAGGAAACCAACTACATCTTCCGCATCACCCTCATTCAGGGCATGAACCGCCAGATCCGCAAGATGTGCGAGGCTTTCGGCTACGAAGTCGTGCAGCTCGAGCGGATCCGGGTTATGAACATCACCCTCAAGGGCCTGGGCGTGGGCGACTGGCGCGAGCTGACCGAAAAGGAGCTGGCCGGCATCCTGGAGATGACCAAGAATTCGTCGGGCACCAAGGAAGCCTCCCTGCCCAAGCGCCGCGCCCCGGTCGTCAAGCAGCTCGGCTGGGATGTGAAAGGGCCCCGCACGGCCGAGCAGGAAGCTTTTGAGCAGCCCGCCCGCGCCCCGCGTGCCCCCCGCGCCGGTGGCGCCAAGCCCGCCGGTAAGTCCGCCGCCGGCAAATCGGCTTTCCCCAAAGCCAAGAGCAAGTTCAAAGCCCCCACCGACCCCGACTTCTTCGACGGTAAGCCCCTGAAGCCGACCAAGAAGCAGGCCGCCAAGGCCGCCCGGCCCAGCATAGCCGGTGGCAAGCTCCGGCCCGCCGCCAAAACCCTGAACCGCGCCCCCAAAGGCAACGCCGGCAGCCGGGGCAGCAGCCGCACCACCAGCCGGGGCGGCAAACGGTAGCCTTCATTCGGGCTGTTTCCCCGCAATTTAGCGCCGGGCATGGCCCCATAAATTCAGATTTTGCAGTATTCAAAAAGTCCGTTGGAGCGTTGGCCCCAATGGACTTTTTTGTTGCCATTAATCCATTTAAGTACTCCAGGACAGGTTTTCAGGAATCTTCGCCAACAAAAATTCTCCGTTTGTAAAGTCCCATATTGCCCAAATTACTACCCCGTATGCTGTTGCGGCTACCAACTATATGAGTAGGTTTGAACGGCCGCTCAGGTGAGTCAGGCCCCGTATTCTTTCTATCCATTCTACACTTTTTGCAATGAGTCAGAAACCCTCCAACGCATTTATCGGGGCCTCCTGGGTGGCCCTGCTGGCCGGTATGGTAGCCTACAACGTGGGCCTGTGGAACGCCACGATGCAGCTGAATGAGAAGGGCTACTACTTCACGATTCTGCTCTACGGGCTGTTTGCGGCCGTGAGTCTGCAAAAGTCCGTGCGCGACCAAATCGAGGGCATCCCGGTTACCAACATCTACTACGGCCTGTGCTGGTTTGCCACCCTCTCGGCGGTGTTGCTGCTGAGCGTGGGCCTCTGGAACGCCCGCCTGGAGCTCAGCGAGAAAGGCTTCTACGCCATGGCCTTTATGCTGAGTCTGTTTGCCGCCATTGCCGTGCAGAAAAACACCCGCGACAGTCGCCTCGTCGGCAGCGGCAACGAGCCGCCTGCCACGCCCGAACCGCCGTTTGGCAACCTCAACGAGCGGTAAAACCTACCCGGCTTCGTACCCACAAAAAAACGGCCCGCGTCACTGACGCGGGCCGTTTCTGTACAAGCCATTGGGTAGGCAGGGCTACTTCACGTTGACGAGCACGCCTAAGAAAGCCAGCCGGCCGATTTGCGGGCCCCCGATGATCTGGGTATTGTTGGCGTCGAACAGGTTCGAAACGCCGGCCTGCAGGGTGGTAGCCATCTTGGGCACGGTGTAGCCCAGGTAGGCATCCGTGGAGCTGTAGTCGCGGATGGTGCCCGAGGCGAAGGGCAGCTCCTGCAGGTGGCCCTGGGCCCAGCGGTAGTTCACCGAGTAGCTCAGGTTCTTGAGCACCGTACCGCCCACGTTGAAGTTGTACTTGTGCTTGGGCGTGTTGAAATACGTCCGGAAGCCAGCGGGCAGGTTGCTGCGGTCCAGCACGTTGAGCGAGTAGTTGCCGCCCACGTTAAAGGCCTTGTGCGCATAGTAAGTAATGCCAAACGTGGCACCCTGGGTCCGCACTTCCTGGTGGTTGTTGTGGGAAGCGTAGATGATGCGGGCCGGCGAGGCACTGGCGTCAGTGAAGTTGGACGGAATAGCTGCGTTTACCTGGGCCGCCGTGGGGCGGGTGCCATCCACGTTGCCCACGAAGGCCGAGCCGCCGATGAAGTCGTTGTAGCGCGAGCGGAAGTAGCTGGCGTCCACGTACACGTTGGGGATGATGGCGCCTTTGTAGCCTACTTCCACGGTGTTCACGCGCTCCAGCTTCAGCTTCTCCAGTGTCAGCTCGTAGCCGGCCAGCGAGGTGCCGGGCGTGTAGGCCTTGCCCTCGGCATTGGTGAAGCTATAGCCCTGGAAGCCGTGGAGGTTGCCCAGCAAAATAAAGGTATTCACGTCAGAGCGCAGGTACTGGTCGGTCTGGGACGGGCTGCGGAAAGCCTGCCCGTACGAGGCCCGGAAGTTGTGCTGCTTGTCGGGCCCGAAGGAATACACGGCCGAAGCCCGGGGCGAGAACGACGGGGAGAAGTTCTGGAAGAAGTCGACGCGGCCAGCCAGAGCCAGCTTAAGATGACTGTCGAGCAGGGTCTGAGTCAGCTGCCCGTAGGCGCCGTACTCGTAGTTGCGGATGCGGCTGCCATCGGTGTCGGCAAACAGCTTGCCGCCCGAGCCCAGCCGGTATTCGCGGTAAGCGCCGCCCAGAATCAGGTCGGTGCCGGCCTCGGAGAGCTTGAAGCTGCGCTGGGCGCTGACGTCGTTCAGGAACGAGTTGAAGTTCTGCTGCGCGCCGCGGCCGGGCTGGTCGTCGTTGGAAATCTTGTCGCGCAGGGTAGCAAAGCGCGGGTCCGAGCTTTTCAGTTGGGTGGCATCGGCGGCGGCTTTGGCCGCAATTTGGGCCGCTTCCACGCTCATGTTGGCCGCCCGGGCCTGGGTGTAGGCCTGGTTGAAGACGAAGAAATACTGCTGGGTGTACTTCGTAGTGCCGCCTTCGGTGGTGGGCGAGTTCTGAATCTGGGCGCTGAGCTGGGTCAGCTCGTAGCTGCTGCCGGTGAAGTCTTCCGTTGAGTAAGCCCGGATAAAGCCCTTCGAGCTCTTCAGCTCGGCCCGGTACTGGTTGGTGCCCAACCCCTTGATGCGGAAGCGGCTCTGGTTTTGGTAGGTAGAGGTACCCACCCCGCGCTTGGCTTCCAGGGTCAGCTTCAAATCGTCCTTAATGAGGTACGACACGGCACCCTGCACGCGGTAGGATTTGGTTTTCTGGTCGGAGCCAATGAGCTCCTGCTCCGTGAAGCCGGGCATGTACACCGTTTTGCCGTACAGCTCGGGGTTTACCTTGTAGGCGGGCGTGGTTGGGGTGGCGGGACGATTCTGGAAGGGCGAGAAAACGTTGCTGATTTCGCCGTAGCTGCTCACCGCGTCATAGCCCAGCGGCGACTCAGCCGCGTTGGTGGAGAAGCTGGCAGCGGCCCGGTTGTTGGCAATCCAGTCGTTGGCTTGAAAAGCACTGGCGTTGAGCTTGATGGCAAACTTATCGCCCAGTTTTTTGGCGTAGCGGAGCTGTCCGTCGAGCAGGCTGCGCTGGCCGCCACGCAGGCGCACACTCAGCCCGTCGTAGACAAACGGGTCCTTGCTGTTGAACAGAATCACCCCGCTTAGCGCGTTGGCCCCGTACAGGGCCGAGGCCGGGCCGTGGATCAGCTCGATGCTTTCCATGTCCAGCTCGGGAATGCCCACCAGGTTGCCCGGGCTCAGGTTCAAGCTCGGCAGGGCCGTGTCCATGTAGTCCACCAGCTGAATCACCCGCTCACTCTTGGCCGTGTTGAAGCCCCTAGTGCTGACGCTGGTAAACAGCATCGAGGCTGAATTCACGTCCACCCCCGGCAGCTGGCCCAAGGCGCTCAGCACTTCCGGCGTACTGATCCGCTCAATCTGCCGCGCGGCTACCTTATCAACCGTTACCGGGGCGCTCAGGATACTTTCCTCCACCCGCGAGGCCGATACTACGGTTTCGTTCAGCAGCGTGGCACTGGGGGCCATTACTACGCTGAGCAGGTTGTCGGGCTTGCTGAGCTGTACCAGCTGGGTTTCGTAGCCCACGTAGGCTACTAGCAGCTCTACCGGGCCGTTGTCGAACGAGGCGTTGAGCTTGAATTTGCCGAGCTGGTCGGTGCTGGTGCCAATAAAGGTACCTTTGATGAAGATGGTGGCCCCGGGCAGCGGGTCGCCGGCTTGGGTCAGAATCACACCGCCAATGGTGGCTTCCACCGGGTCGGGGGCGTTAGTGGCGGGTTTGCGTTTAACGGCCGCCTTGGCTTTGGCCGTGGCGGGCGTAGTGCCGCCCCCGTTCGGGGCAGCGGCCAGCGGCGCGGCTTGCAGAAGCGTAGCGGCCAGCAGAACTGGATAAATTTGTTGCATTCGGTGTGGGGTACTGTAGATCAGAAACCACAAACCTATATCCACCGGCAGGCACGCCGCACCCATTCTGTGCGAATGGCCGGGTTTTGCTGGCTGAACGATCTTCTGCGCTGGCCCAACGACAATGCAGGCGCCGCTAGGCGGGGCCCGACAACGTGCGGCGACCCGACCAGCCACAGCTTTCCACCAGCCGATTTGCGGGCTAAGAACAGGCCCCGGGACCGGATAATCGGCTTCTCGCGTAACTTGCGGCCGTTAGCGTAGTTTTCAAGCGGGCTGCTCCTACCTACCGCCCGCTGTTGTCCCTTTCTTTCCCCAACCGAACTCCCCGCCCCATGCTCCGTACCGACTGGACCCTTGACGAAGTAAAAGCCATTTATTATCAGCCCGTACTGGAGCTGGTAGCCCAAGCTGCCGAAGTGCACAAGCAGCACCAGGCCACCGGCGAAGTGCAGGTTTGTACCCTGCTGAGCGTGAAAACCGGCGGCTGCCCTGAAGACTGTGCTTATTGCCCCCAGGCCGCCCGCTACCACACCGGCGTGCAGGCCCACAAGCTGCTGCCCGATGCCGAAGTAATTGCCGCCGCCCAGCGTGCCAAGGATTCGGGCTCGACCCGCTTCTGCATGGGCGCCGCCTGGCGCGAAATCCGCGACAACCGCGACTTCGACCGGGTATTGGGTATGGTAGAGCAGGTGAATGAGCTGGGCCTGGAAGTGTGCTGCACCCTGGGCATGCTCAACGAGTACCAGGCCGAGCGCCTCAAGCAGGCTGGCCTCTACGCCTACAACCACAACCTGGACACCAGCGCCGAGCACTACTCCGAAATCATCACCACCCGCACCTACGACGACCGGCTGAATACGCTGGAGCACGTGCGCAAAGCCGGCATTTCGGTGTGCTCGGGCGGCATCATCGGCCTGGGCGAAACCGACGAGGACCGCGTGGCCATGCTGCACACGCTCTGCACCCTGCCCGCCCACCCCGAGAGCGTGCCGGTAAATGCCCTGGTACCCGTGGAAGGCACGCCCCTGGCCGAGCAGCCCCGCGTGAGCGTGTGGGAAATGCTGCGCATGATTGCCACGGCCCGCATCCTGATGCCCGGCACAATGGTACGCCTCTCGGCCGGCCGTCAGGAAATGCCCATCAGCGAGCAGGCCCTGTGCTTTCTGGCCGGTGCCAACTCCATCTTCTCCGGCGAAAAGCTGCTGACCACCCCCAACCCCGACTTCGACGCCGACCGCCAGATGTTCGACCTGCTGGGCCTCAAGCCCCGCAAAGCCTTCAAAGACGTGCCCGTAGGCGCCACCGTGCTGGGCAAGGAGCTGGTATAGCACCGTCGTTGCCGATACCAGAACGTCATGCCGCGGCTCCAGCCCGGCATGACGTTCTTTTATTTCCCTTTAGTTACTCTCCCCATGACGATTTCCTTCGACCTCAACCTCGACCATACCTACGCCGAATCCCTGCGGCAGCAGCACGAGCCCCTGCAGGCCCAGGAGCTGATTGGGGAGCTGGAAGACAAAATCGGCTCGGCCATCAACCTCGTGTTTCAGCGCCACGGCGTGCTACCCGCCGTCGGCGACCGGGTAGAAGTGGACTTCGAGTGGATGGTCATCAGTGCCCGCAGCTTCGGGCAGGACGGCAGCGTGTGGCTGTCGGTAAACCGCTTCGAGGTTTAAGCGCTGACGCCTGCTTTGACGCCGGACTCCACTCCGCTGCTCATTCGCCTCGCGCAGCAACTCACGCAGCGCGGGGCCGAGGGCACCCGCCGCCTGCTCACGCTGCCCCCGGCCGGCCGCGTCGATTTCAGCTCGAACGACTACCTGGGCTTGGCCCGCTCCCCAGCCCTGCACGCGGCCGTGCTGGCCGCCGCCCACGATACGGCGCTGCTGGCCGGCAGCACCGGCTCCCGCCTGCTTACGGGCAACTCGGCGGCTACCGAAGCCCTGGAAACCCGGCTGGCGCAGTTTCACCGGGCCGAGGCGGCGCTGCTCTTCAACTCGGGCTACTCGGCCAACCTGGGCTTCTTCGGGGCCGTACCCCGGCGCGGCGACACGATTCTCTACGACGCGGCCAGTCACGCCTCGGTGAAGGACGGCATCCGGAGCAGCTTTGCTACTGCTTACAGCTTCCGCCACAACGACCTAGCCGACCTGGAAAAGCGCCTGACGCGGGCCACCGGGGAAGTTTTCGTGGCCGTGGAAGCCCTCTACTCGATGGATGGCGACCAGGCCCCGCTGCGGGAGCTGGCCGCCTTTTGTGGAGCGCGCGGCCTGCACCTGGTCGTCGATGAGGCACATACCAACGGGATTTACGGCCCGAACGGTGAAGGGCTGGTTGTGGAACTCGGGCTCGAAAACGACGTGCTGGCCCGCATCGTCACCTTCGGCAAAGCCCTGGGCAGTCAGGGCGCGGCTGTGGTAGGCCCGGCCGTGCTGCGCGACTTTCTGCTCAATACCAGCCGCCCCTTCATGTTTACTACGGCCCTGGCCCCGCTGTCGGTGGCGGCGCTGATGGCGGCCTACGCACTACTACCCACGCTGCAGGCCGAGCGGCGGCAGCTCTTCACGCTGTCGGAGCAGCTGAAAAGCACGCTGGCAACGGTGCCGGGTCTGCACGTGGGTCCCGACAGCCACGTTATTCACCCTATTTTCCTCGCCCGGCCTAGTCCGCAGCGGGTGCGGGCCGTGGCGGCGGCCGTGCAGCGGGCCGGCTTCGATTTGCGGCCCATTGTGGCGCCCACCGTGCCCGCCGGTACCGAGCGGCTGCGCCTTATTCTGCATTCGTACAATACGGCGGCGGAAATCGAGGGACTGGGCCAGGTACTACGGCAGGCAACAGCAGGCGAAGCCGCCCTACCAGAATAGCTCACACTACGCCAGGGAACATAAACAACCAGCTAAAAGCATTGTATTGCGTTTCACCCCGCTAAGAAGTTCACAGCATGACTCATAAAGCTTTTCAGGAAATTATCAGCCCTTTCTTCTGGTCGGAACAGGAAGCTAGTGCATCCGTGTGTCTGACTGTTGGGGAGTATAAAAATGAGGTTTTCAAATCCAGGGAAGCGGAGGGCTTCGAAGGAAATGGCTACGACTGGGCTTCTCTGGCCAGCGTTTTTTTGGCAGAGCGCCAGCCGCACCTGGTTGGCATAATAAAGTTTGACCCGGAAGGCAGCATGTACTGTGCTTATTCCTCCGACAAAGAAGCATTGAAGCAGTTCGCTGTTGCTTTCAAAGAAGCCCTCGAAGACCCGGCGGTAGTCACTGATTTATTTTCTCGGGCAGAACTGGACTAGCCAGCCGGAATAGCATTTCGGGCGCCGGCGTACTGAAAATCAAGCAATAATCCGTGGAACGACTCTTCATCACCGGTATCGGTACCGACGTCGGCAAAACCTTCGTAGCCGCCATTCTCACCGAAGCCCTGCGGGCCGACTACTGGAAGCCCGTGCAGGCGGGCCTGCTGCCCACCACCGACACGGCCACCGTGCGCGGGCTGGTCAGCAACGGCCAGTCCGTTTTTCATCCCGAAGCCTACCGTTTGCAGCTGCCGGCCTCGCCCCACAAAGCCGCTGCCGCCGAGCAGGTTACCATTGCTGCCGAAGCTTTTCAGCTGCCCGCTACCACTAACCACCTCGTGGTAGAAGGCGCGGGCGGCCTGCTCGTGCCCCTGGCCCCGGGCCTGCTCCTGGCCGATTTGATTGCGCCCCTCGGGTTGGAAGTCGTGGTGGTGTCGCGGCACTACCTGGGCAGCATCAACCACACGCTGCTCACCCTCGAAGCCCTGCGCCAGCGCGGCCTGCCGGTGCGCGGGCTGGTCTTCAACGGGGAACCCAACCCAGCCACTGAAGACTTCATCAGCCAGCATACCGGCGTACCCATCATGCCCCGCGTGCAGCCCGAAACTGAGGTTTCGCCGGCCACTGTAAGCCGCTACGCCCCCGCCTTCCGGGCCTGGTTCGGATTGTAAGCAGGAGCTTGCCAGAACAGCCCTGCCAACCTCCGCGCAACCCTCTGCCAACTTCTGCGGGAACCGACGGCCACCCGCCCGGTTGTAGCTTTGCCGCCCCATCAGCCTTCACGGGCAGCATATCAAGCAACGAGAACAGTGAAATCAATAGTAACCAGCACTTCCCTGGCCGCGCGTGACCACGCCGTCGTCTGGCACCCCTACACCCAGATGCAAACCGCCCCGCTCCCCATTCCCATCGTGCGCGGCGAGGGCGCGTGGCTCTACGCGGAAGACGGCACGGCGTATCTGGACGGTATTTCCTCCTGGTGGGTGAACCTGCACGGCCACGCCCACCCCCACATTGCGGCCCGCGTGAGTGAGCAGCTCCGCACCCTGGAGCACGTCCTGTTTGCCGGCTTCACCCACCCCAGCGCCGTGGAGCTGGCCGAGCAGTTGCTGGCGCTGCTACCCGCCAATCAGGCCCGGGTATTTTACTCCGACAACGGCTCGACGGCCGTGGAAGTGGCCCTGAAAATGGTGCTGCAATACTTCCACAACCTGGGCCAGCCCGAGCGCCGCACCTTTATCTGCTTTCAGAACTCCTACCACGGCGACACCTTCGGGGCCATGGCCGTGAGCAGCCGCGGGGCCTTCACTCAGCCCTTCTGGCCCCTGCTCTTTGATGTGGAGTTTCTCGACGTACCCACCCCCGGCCACGAAGCGGCCACCCTCGCCCAGCTCGATGCCCTACTGGCCCGCCCCGACGTGGCCGGCTTCATCTTCGAGCCGCTGGTACTGGGCACGGCGGGCATGGTCATGTACGAGCCCGGGGTTCTGAGCGAAATGCTGCGCCGCTGCCACCAGCACGGCGTGCTAGCCATTGCCGATGAGGTCATGACTGGCTTCGGCCGCACCGGGCCGCTGTTTGCTTCTGAATTGCTGAGCGAGCAGCCCGACATCATGTGCTTTTCCAAGGGCCTCACCGGCGGCACCCTGGCTATGGGCCTCACCACCTGCGCCGCGCCCATCTACGAGGCGTTTCTGAGCCAGGATAAGATGCGGGCCCTCTTCCACGGCCATTCCTACACCGCCAACCCCGTGGCCTGCGCCGCCGCCCTGGCCAGCCTGGAGCTGACGCGGGCCGACGAATGCACCCACCAGCGCCAACGAATTGAAGCAGCCCACGCCGCTTTCCGGCAGGAAATTGACGGCCAGCCCGGCATCCGGGCCGTGCGCCACCAGGGCACCATCCTGGCCGTGGAGTACGACCCGGGCGAGGGCACCAGCTACTTCAGTCGCCTGCGCGACGCCTTCTACCAGCTCGCCCTCGACCACCACGTTATTCTGCGCCCCCTAGGCAACGTGGTGTACCTGCTGCCGCCCTACTGCACCACCAATGACGACCTGAACCTGCTCTACACCGTGCTGCGCCGCATGCGGGAGCTGGTCCTCGACTTTACGCCTGCGCCCCACCTGCCCGAAATCCTGCATGACTAACCCCACCGCCCCCGACGACCTGATTATCATTCGCGGCCGGGGCCGGGTGTCGGCCCTGGGCACAGCCTCCGCCGGCCCGGCTCCGTTGGAATCCTCCTTCCAAAACCGCAACCTCCAGGGCCGCCCGCTGGCCGTGGGCACCGTGCCGCCCGCCGTGGAGGACGCCATCCAGCACCTGCGCCGCACCCACGCCCCCTACCGCTCCCTCGACCGCACCGTGCTACTGGCCCTGCTGGCCGCCCGCCAGGCCACCGCCGCAGCCGGCTGGCTCCCGCACCCCGCCACGTATCATCCGCAGGCTGACAGCAACCTCCCACACCCTGCCACCCTTCTCCCGCAGAGTGACAGACATCACCCGCAAGCTGACAGCAACCGCCCGCAGGGTGACAGACATCTCCCGCAAGCCGACAGCAACCTCCCGCAAGCCGACAGCCTTCCCCTGCAGAGCGACAGGCATTCCCTGCAGGCTGACAGCAGTCTCCCGCACCCCGATAGCAGTCAGAACAACCTAACAACTGACAACCAACAACCAACAACTACCCTAGCCGTCAGCATCGGCTCCTCGCGCGGGGCCACGGGCCGCCTGGAGCAGTTTCACGCGGAATTCCTGGCTGAGGGCACTGTGCCCGTGGCCGCCTCGCCGCTTACTACGCTGGGCAACGTGGCCAGCTGGGTAGCCTACGACGCGGGCACTACAGGTGGGGCGATGCTCAGCCACTCCAGCACCTGCAGCAGCGCGTTTCAGGCCCTGGGCAATGCCCTGGCCTGGCTGCGCGCCGGCATGGCCGAACGGTTTCTGGCCGGTGGCACCGAGGCCCCGCTCACCGATTTCACCCTGGCCCAGCTGCACGCGCTGGGTATCTACTCGCCCTTCGCCGCCCCCGATTTTCCCTGCCGCCCCGGCGCGGGCCAGCCCTCCACCTTTGTGCTGGGCGAGGGCGCGGCGGTATTTGCCCTGGAAAAAGTCAGCCGGGCAGCGCTGCTGCGCGAGCGGGAAAGTCAGCCCAGTTCGTCGCCAGTGTTTTGCCTGGAAGGCGTGGGCTTCGGCTTCGAGGCCATCGGCAGCAAAACCGGGCTTTCCGCCGCCGGGCAGCACTTCCAGACCGCCATGCGCGAGGCCCTGCGCACGGCCGGCACCACCCCGGAAACGGTGGATGCCGTGGTACTGCACAGCCCCGGCACCCCCGCCGGCGACGCCGCCGAGCGGCAGGCCCTGCGCGCCGTATTCGGCGACGCCCTGCCCGACCTGGTTTCCAACAAATGGCAGCTGGGCCACACCCTGGGCGCCTCAGCTGCCCTCAGCCTCGACTTTGCCTGCCACATCCTGACCACCCAAGCCTGGCCCGCCCCACCCTTCCCCACCGACCTCACCCCCGCTCCCTCCCGCCCCATTCGGCGCGTGCTAATCAACGCGGCAGGCTTTGGCGGCAACGCGGCCAGCGTAGTGGTATCGGTGGTGTAAGTTTTCGGCCCGTCCGCCTTTTTTAAGCACCGGAGCCGTACTTTTCGTACTGACTTTCTACCGCGACTATTTCGCACTTTCTGCTTGTCCTTGCCTTTCCGCTCCATGAATCTACGTTTCGCGCTGCTGCTGTCGGCTAGCCTTTCGCCAGCCTTCGTTTTTGCCCAAACCGCGGCTCCCACTCCAGTTCCCGATCCGACTATCAGGCAGATGGTAGAAGCCGTTTCAGCAAAGAATCTAGAAGAGGACATCCGCAAAATGGTGTCATTCGGCACCCGCCACACCCTGAGCGACACCAAGAGCAAAAAGCGCGGCATTGGAGCCGCCCGCAACTGGGTCGAAAGTGAGTTTCGCAAATATGCCAAGGCCAGCGGAGGCCGCCTGAAGGTGGAGCAGGATACCTTCCTGGTGAAACCCGACGGCCGCCGCATCGACAAGCCCGTCATCATGGCCAACGTAATGGCCACCCTGCCCGGCACCGACCCCACCGATACCCGCGTGTTCATCGTCAGCGGCCACCTCGACTCGCGCGTAACCGACGTGATGAACGCCACGGCCGACGCGCCCGGCGCCAACGACGACGCCTCAGGCGTGGCCCTGGTAATGGAAATGGCCCGCATCATGTCGCAGAAGCAGTACCCCTGCACGCTGATTTTCGTGGCCGTGCAGGGCGAAGAGCAGGGCCTTTACGGCTCGACGCACCTGGCCAAGCGGGCCAAAAAGGAAGGCTGGAACCTGACCGGGATGCTCAACAACGATATCGTGGGCAACTCGAAAGGCTTCGACCCGGAAATTTCCGACAATAAGCACGTGCGTATTTTCAGTGAGGGCGTGCCGGCCACCGAAACCCCGGACGAAGCCAAGCTGCGCCGCACCCTGAGCAGTGAAAACGACGCGCCCAGCCGCCAACTGGCCCGCTACGTCAAAACCGCCTGTGAGCAGTACGTGGCGGATTTCGGGGTGCTGATTGAGTACCGCCCCGACCGTTTCCTGCGCGGCGGCGACCATACGCCCTTCAACCAGCAGGGCTTTACAGCGGTGCGCTTCACGGAAGTCAACGAGAACTTCAACCACCAGCACCAGGATTTGCGCACCGAAAACAGCATCCAGTATGGCGACCTGCCCGAGTTTGTGGACTACAAGTACCTGCGCAAGAATACCGGCGTGAATCTGGCTACCATGGCCAGCTTGGCCCTGGCCCCCGCCTCGCCCGACAACGTGGGCGTACTCACGGCCAAGCTCACCAACCGCACCGAACTGAAGTGGGACGCGCCCAAAGTAGGCGAAAAGCCGGCTGGCTACGTGGTACTAATGCGCGAAACCGCCTCCCCGGTGTGGCAGCAGCGCTTCCCCGTTGCGACTACCACTGCCGACCTGCCTCACAGCAAGGACAACTACATTTTCGGGGTAGCTTCCGTGGATGCCGAGGGCCACGAAAGCCTGCCCGTTATTCCTAAACCGATGCGGTAAGACCACTGTTAATGCGCTGTTTTATGAACCGATTCTGCTACCTGGCCCTGATGGTGGCTGCTGGCTGCAACAGCCCGTCTACCGCCCCGGAAGCCTCCACGCTACCGGCAGCGCCAGCTACCAAGCCCGCCGCCACGGTTCCTGCCGATACCGCCGGCCCGGCCCGCACGGCCCGCCGGTTTGTGAGCTGGTATGCCACCCACCAAAAAGAGTTGTCGAACGGCCTGGTGCTAAATGACGACGGGCTGGACAGCACCAAGTTCTACTCCGTTGATTTTCCGGACACCGAGAACTGGCTCCGGAAAGTGGCCGGTAGCGGCACCGTTTCCCCAGCCTATCTGGATGGGTGGCGCGCGTATTTCCGTAGCTACGACGATACGCTGCGCCTGCACCCGCAGAACGACGGCCCTCCCGCCGGCTTCGACCACGACCTGCTGATGCTCTCCCAGGAGCCCGATACCAAGGTGGCCGATTTGCAGGTCGGTACTGTTACCGTTACAAGCCGCCAGGGCAACCGCGCCCAGGTACAGGCCCGGGGTCCGCGCCACGAAGCCTGGCAGGAAGGGCTGAATTTTGAGATGAGTCGCAGTGCTGATGGCCGCTGGCTGATTGACCGAATCGATAACGGCTCCGACGCTTTTTAAGTGTAAAGCGGGCTGCTAGTCACTGGTTGGCAGCTCTCCTCTGCTGACTATCCAGGCACTAAGCTCGGCCGCTGATCTACCTTCCAGCGCCAGCAGCGCCTCATAGGGGTTGCCGGCCAGCTGCAACAGCTGCGCAAACGCCGGCTCCGTTTTCAGGCCCTGCACTTTGAGCTGCCGCACGGCGCGGCGCCATGTTTCTCCCCCAGCCTGCAACACGGCATATTCGACCAGCATATGCCGGTAAGCGTTTTGGCGGGCGGTGGGCAAGCCTTGGCCGAATATTTCCAGCACCTCTCCGCCGTACCGAAAGTTGCACACCACCGACTCTTGGCCGCCAATAACGTGCTGGCGCAGTCGAAAACTCGGCAGGTGGCCGTACTGCCGTTGCAGCAACTCCCTAAATCCCGGGCGCGCCTCGGGCGACACTTCGCAGATAAGGTCCAGGTCGCTGCCCGGCCCGTCGATGCCGAGCGGAATGGTACCGGCCAGCACCGGGTCGAAGCAGCGCAGCACCGACCAGATATTCAGCTCCGCCAATACCGCGTAGGCGCGCTGCTGTCGGCGGCTGCCGGTTTTCAGGTACTGCGGGTCTTTCCAGTCAGGCATTGGCAGCAACAAATAACGAACAGAATGAGACCGGTAAAATACGACTGCACGTCATGTTTCCTGCTGGTCGACATGGCATTCTCTGACCACCAAATACTAGCTTTAGCCGCCGCTAGCAAACTTTTTTAGCCCACACATGCCGATACTTTCCGCTTCATGCCCGTACTTGCAACCCTAAACCCGGCTAAGGGCACGTAGCCCCCGGCTGTTTCAGACCATGAATACTCCCTGTTTCGGTTTTTCTTCGGCACTTTCGGTGGCTTCGGCTGGCAGTAGCGCCGTGGCCAAGCCACTGGCAGCTAAGCGCATGATGCTGAAGAAATGCTTCAAACGGCCCTCGACCTGACCGTCGCACTTCTTCATGCTTTCTTTCCCATAAGCATCAAGCGCCGGTCTTCCCAGACCGGCGCTTTTTGTTTGTGCTTTCCGTACTACTCTCTCCGCCCCGTTCATTTTTTGGCTAACCCGTTTTTTCACTGATGAAAGTTCTCAAGTTTGGCGGCACCTCCGTCGGTTCAGCGGAGCGTATGCGCGCCCTGCCCGCTCTTATCCAAGGCTCCGAGCCCCGCATCGTCGTCCTATCGGCCATGTCGGGCACGACCAACGCGCTGGTCAACATTGCCAAGCTGCTCTTCGAGGGCGAAACCACGGCGGCCACTTACCAAACCGAAATCCTGCGCCAGCATTACCTCATCGTGGCCCGCGAGCTGCTCACTGACCCGGCAATTGCCACCGAGGCCATTTCTCACCTCGACGCCTCGTTTAAAACCATCTTCAACCTGACGCGCCACCCTCTTTCGGCCTCGGGCGAGCGGGTGATTCTAGCTCAGGGCGAGCTGCTGAGCACCTTGCTGTTTCACCGCTACTACACCCGCGTGCTGGGCGAAGAGGCCATTTTGCTGCCTGCCCTCGACTTTATGCGCCTCGATAAAAACGACGAGCCCGACGGCGACTACATCGAGCAGCACCTGGCGCAGGTCTTGGCCCCGTACGCCGGCCAGCAGCTGTTTATCACCCAGGGCTACATCTGCCGCAATGCCAACGGCGACATCGACAACCTCAAGCGCGGCGGCTCCGACTACTCGGCCTCACTGATCGGGGCGGCGGCCCACGCCGAGGAAATCCAGATCTGGACCGATATTGACGGGCTGCACAACAACGACCCGCGGGTGGTAGAAGGCACCTACCCGATTCGGGAATTGTCGTTTGACGAGGCCGCCGAGCTGGCCTATTTCGGGGCCAAGATTCTGCACCCCAGCTCTATTCTGCCCGCCGCCAAGCACGGCATTCCGGTGCGGCTGCTGAACACAATGCAGCCCGAAGCGCCCGGCACCCTGATTTCAACCCACACCGGCGACGAAGCCATCAAGGCTGTGGCGGCCAAAGACGGGCTGGTGGCCATCAAGATCAAGTCGAGCCGGATGCTGCTGGCCCACGGCTTTTTGCGCAGCGTATTCGAGGTATTTGAGCGCTACCGCACGCCCATCGACATGATTACCACCTCTGAAGTGGCCGTGTCGCTCACCATTGACGACGCGACGCACCTGGCCGAAATCCTGGAGGAGCTGCGCAACTTCGGGGCCGTGGAAGTGGATGAGCAACAAACCATTGTGTGCCTGGTTGGCAACCTGATTCAGGAAAACAACGGCTCGGCCTGGCTGGTGTTTAATGCGTTGAAGAACATTCCGCTGCGCATGATTTCCTACGGCGGCTCGCCCAACAACATCAGCATTCTGATTCACAGCAGCTACAAAGAGCAGGCGTTGAAAGCCCTGAATGCGGGGTTGTTCCAGCAGCGGGCCGTAGCGCCGTAGTGTGGCGCAGCCGGCTTGCGCCCCTTTGTTTTCGTTATTTAGTACCCCCTACATGAGCTTTTCCCTTCCGGCCGATGCCGCGTCCCGGCCAACGCCCTTTTACCTTTACGATCTGGCTTTGCTGGACCGTACTTTGGCCGCTGTGCAGCAGGCTGCCCGCCCGCGCGACATTCACGTGCATTACGCCCTGAAAGCCAATGCCAACGCGCCCCTGTTGGAACGCATCCGCCAACACGGCCTGGGCGCCGACTGCGTAAGCGGCCCCGAGGTGCAACGCGCCCTTGATACGGGTTTTGCGCCCCAGGATGTGGTTTTTGCCGGCGTGGGCAAGTCGGATGCGGAAATAAACCTGGCGCTGGCCGCCGATATCTGGTGCTTCAACGCCGAATCGGTGGAGGAGCTGGTGGTGCTCAACGAACTGGCCGCCGCCCAGGGCCGCCGCACGCGGGTGGCGCTGCGCATCAACCCCAACGTGGACGCGCACACCCACCACTACATCACCACGGGTCTGGATGCCAACAAGTTCGGCATTGGCCTGAACGATTTGGCCGCCGTGCTGGACTTACTGGCTACGCTGCCTCAGCTGGAATTGGTAGGACTGCACACCCACATCGGCTCCCAGATTACCAACCTGAGCGTATTCGGGGAGCTGAGCCGCAAGCTGAACGAGGTGCAAACCTGGCTCGAAAGCCGGGGCCACCAGCTGCCTCACCTCAACCTGGGCGGCGGCCTGGGCATCGACTACCACAACCCCGACACGCAGGCCATTCCCGATTTTGAGGCCTATTTCCGGATGTTTGAGCAGCACCTGGTGCGCCGCCCCGGCCAGCAGGTACACGTCGAGCTGGGCCGCTCCATCGTGGCCCAGTGCGGGGCCTTGGTGAGCAAGGTACTCTACGTAAAGCGCAGTCAGCAAACCAGTTTCGCCATCCTCGACGCGGGCATGACCGAGCTGATCCGCCCGGCCCTCTACGGCAGCTACCACCAGATTCAGAACTTAACCAGCACCGGCTCCAAGCAGCTCTACGACGTGGTGGGGCCCATCTGCGAGTCGTCCGACACCTTTGGCCGCGAAGTGGCCCTGCCCGAAACCCGTCGCGGCGACCTGGTCGTGATTCGCTCGGCCGGCGCATACGGCGAGGTTATGGCGTCGAATTATAACCTGCGCGAAAAGGCCGAAGCGGTGTACGTGGGGTAGGTCCTGGGCTTTTGCCTAAAAGAACGTCATTCCGAGCGAAGCCGAGGAATGACGTTCTTTTTTATTACCACCCACTACCCTACTGCCAGCCGCTATAGTAGATAACCCAGGGGCCGAGGTGCTCCTGCAACGGGAAGTAGGGCAGCATCCAGGCCCGGAAATCTTCCAGCTCGCCTTTGGAAATCAATACCGGGTGCTGGGCCAGCAGGCTTTTCAGGTAGCGCTGCTGGGTAGAGTCGTTCACGTTTACCAGCACTTTTTGCCAGCTGCTGTCGGCCTCAAACTGGGTTTCACGCTTCAAATCGTCGTTGTCGTGCACGAGCGTGACGGGCATGGTATTGAGCTCAAAAGCCAGGGACGGCAGCAGCTCGTCGTAGACCAGCACCCGGCGCTGGTCGAGGCCCTGGGCGCGCAGCCACGCGGCCACAGGGCGCGTGCTGCCGGCCGCCAGCTGGTTCTGGTGCAGCACCGATTTGGCCGTGAGCAGCAGCGTGAGGGCAAAAACGACCGTAAGAGCCAGCAGGCGCGGGGCCACGCGCACCTGGTTCCAGAGCAGCTGCTGGAGCACCAGCGCCACGATACCGGCGGCGGGCCACAAAGACGTGAGGGGCGTAATTTCCAGCGGTATTCCCAGCGCGCCACTCAGCGCCGGCAGCATGCACAGGCCCGCCAGCAGCAAACCCAGCACCCCGCTCATGGCCACGTACCAGCGGTAAAGCACGGCATCAGTCAGCCGGCCCAGGTAGTACACCGTGAGCAGCGCCAGGCCGGGAAAAATGGGCAGCAGGTAAAGCAGCAGCTTAGATTTGGCCAAAGAGAAAAACACCAGCGGCACCAGCACCCAGAACACCAGCACGTTGCGCCACTGCTGCGGCACCTCGGCCCAGCGCGTGCGCACCAGCTGCGTGAGCAGGGCCACCACCCACGGCAAACTGCCCACGGGCACCAGCACCAGGTAAAACCACCACGGCTTGGCCCGCTTAAAGGCATCGGCATTGGCAAACCGGTCGGCCGTTTGCTTGCGCAGAAAATAATCCAGGAACTCCCGGTTTTCAGCCGCCAGGTATACATACCAGCTCAGCCCGATGACTAGCAGCAACACCACGCCCGCCGCGTGATGCCAGGTGAAAGGCCGCCGGGGCTGGCGTTGGCGGAAATAATGCCCCACGACCACCATCAGCGGTAGCACCGCGCCCACCGGGCCTTTGGTGAGAAAAGCCAGGCCCAGCCCCAGCCAGAACAAATAGAACCAGCGCCAGCCCCCCCCGTGTAGGTAGCGCAGAATACTGTAGGCTGCCACCAGCTCCAGGGTCATCAGGTAGGCATCCGTGGTGAGGTTCAGGGCCGAAATGAGCACCACGGGCAGCGTGCCGTAGAGCATAGCGCCGGCCAGGGCAAAGCGCTTATCCTGCTCAAAAAGCAGCTTGCCCAGCCCATACACCAGCACCACCTGCGCCAGCACGGCCAGCACGGCCAACAGCCGGGCTCCCACCGCCGTGGGGCCGGCCAGCGCCAGGCCGGCCGCCGTGAGCCAATACGTAACCGGGGGTTTGTGGAAGTGCTGAATACCCAGCAGCCGCGGGTGCAGCCAGTCGCCGGAGGCCAGCATTTCGCGGCCGATTTCGGCGTAGCGGGCTTCGCTGCTTTCCAGTACGCCCCAGCTGCCCAGCACCAGCAGCAGGCCCGCGCCCAGGGCCAGTACAAACAACCAAAGCCAGGTACGGGCGGAAAAAGAAGCGGGCATACTGAAGGAGAATAAACCAGAAAGAGCCACGAAGGTAGCCAGAAAGCCCCGCTGTGGCTACCCCGCAACCAAACCCGGCACCAGTGGTTGTACTTAGCAGTATCACGCCCGTAGCCCCGCCCTGCCCTATGAAAATCCTGCTCACTGGTGCCAACGGCTACATTGGCCGCCGCCTGCTGCCGCTGCTGGTGGAAGCCGGCCACGAGGTAGTGTGCCTCGTGCGCGACCCGCGCCGCTTCGAGCTGCCCGAGTGGCTGCGCGCTCAGGTAACGGTGTGCGCCGGCGACCTGCTGCAACCCGAAACCCTGCAGAGCCTGCCCCGCGACATTGAGGCGGCTTACTACCTGGTGCACTCCATGAGCGGCCACGACCAGGATTTCTTCCGGGCCGAGCAGCTGTCGGCCCGCCACTTCACCGACTACCTCGACCACACCACTGCCCGGCAGGTGATTTACCTCAGCGGTATTGCCAACGACCGGAACCTGTCGGCCCACCTTCGCTCCCGCAAGGCCGTGGAAAAGGTGCTGCGCAAAGCCCAGCGCGCGGCCGTTACGGTGCTACGGGCCAGCATCATCATCGGCTCGGGCTCGGCTTCGTTCGAGATTATCCGGGACCTGGTCGAGAAGCTGCCGCTCATGATTACCCCGCGCTGGCTTAACTCGCGTTGCCAGCCCATCGGCATCCGCGACGTGATGCACTACCTCACCGCCGTGCTGCTCCACCCCGATTGTATGGGCGAAACCTTTGACATCGGCGGGCCCGACGTGCTGACCTACAAGGAAATGCTGCTGGGCCTAGCCGCCGAGCGGGGCTACCGGCGCTACATCGTCACGGTGCCGGTGCTCACGCCGCGGCTGTCGTCGTGGTGGCTCTTTCTGGTCACACGCACCACGTTTTCATTGGCCCAGAGCTTGGTGGAAAGCCTGCGCAACGACACAGTAGTGGCCCTCAAACGCAGCATTACCCAGGTACTGCCCCACCAGTGCATGAGTTACCGCGAAGCCCTGGCCCTGGCTTTCACCCGCATCGAGCAAAACGAGGTTATCAGCAGCTGGAGCGACGCGGTGAGTAGCGGGGTGATAGAAAAGAACTACATGGATTTCGTGCAGATTCCGCAGCACGGCATGCTCACCGACCGGCAGGAGCTACGCTTCAGCCGCTCCCCCGAGGAAGTATTGCAGAATATCTGGAGCATCGGCGGGCAACGAGGCTGGTATAAAGTCGACTGGCTCTGGCGCATCCGGGGGCTTATGGACAAGGCCGTGGGCGGCGTGGGTTTGCGCCGGGGCCGCCGCTCGCCCACCAGTCTGCGCCCCGGCGACCCGCTCGACTTCTGGCGCGTGCTCGTGGCCGACCGCGCCGGCCGCCGGCTGCTGCTCTACGCCGAAATGAAGCTCCCCGGCGAAGCCTGGCTACAATTCCGCATTCTCGACAACGCCGACGGTACCCACACCCTGGAGCAGCTGGCCGCCTTCCGGCCTCGGGGCCTGGCCGGCCGCCTCTATTGGTACTCCCTGGTGCCCTTTCACGCGGTTATTTTCAAAGGCATGGTCGAGAATATCGTGCAATATGATGAGGCCAAGGCCGCCCCGCCGAGCGTGCCGGTGTAGCCAGTAAGTACTGGAACGTCCTGTCGAACAGCGTGAGACATCTCGCGTGCTGCTGTTGCCGAGCCAACCCGTTATGCTGAGCGTAACGCAGTGGCGTCGAGGCATCTCCACAGTTTCGTTGCTCTGGCTCTGATTACCAGTGAAGTAGAGATGCTTCGGCGCTGCTTTATTCGCAGAATGCTCGAAATGCCGTGCCTATTCCCAGCTGGTTACTGAGGCCCAAATAGTGTATATTAGCTAGGCGGCCCCGCAACCTGCTCCCTGGCTCTGGCGCGCCCGCCCTACCGGTTATTCCAGCAGTTATGGTCCCTCCTCTACTCCTATCAGCGTGGTACTGGGCCGTACCGGCCGGTTCCGGCTACGATTTCTACACGTTGTGCTATGTGCTGGCCTTCGTGCTGAATCTACTGCTGCTGGTGTGGGAAGGTCACCGGCGCGGCTACCCCATGCGCACCTGGCTGGTGCTGCTGGCCTGTACTACGCTCACCTTTATTCTGGGCACCAAGCTGCTGGCCTTTTCCCCCGCCGAGTGGCAGGTGCTGCTGCACACCGGCCACTGGCCCAGTTCTGGAGCCCGCACGGTGCTGGGCGGGGCGCTGGCCGGCACCCTTACACTGCTGCTCCTGCGCCGGCCGTTCGGGTTTAGCTGGCACGTATTCGACGCCTTCACGCTGCCTATGTGCGCCGCCCTGATGGTGCAGTGCGTGGGCTGCACCCTTACCGGCTGCTGTTTCGGCGAGCTGACTACCGGCAGCTGGGGCATCACCTACCCGCCCGGCACGCTGCCTTATATGTGGCAGGCTTCCCGCGGCCTGCTTCCCGTGGGGGCCGCGCAGTCGTTACCCATTCACCCTACCCAGCTCTACTCCTTGCTGCTGGCCGGGGCTGTAGGGGCCGTATTGCTGCTGAATCAGCACCGCGCCTGGCCCGGCGGCAGCCGGCGCCTGCTTCACCTGGGGCTGCTGCTCACGGGCCGGTTTTTCATCGAGTTCTGGCGCGACCCCGCCGGCGAGCAGGTGGGCGCGGCTTTGCGGCTGCACGGGGGCCTGCTACTCAAGCAGGTGCAGTGGGCCCTGCTGGTGCTGGCCCCAGTGGCGCTGGGCTGGTGGGCGTGGCTGGTGGCCCGCACAGACCGCACCCCGCAGCAGACCGAAACCATTCCCGGGCAGAACCCCGTGCGCAACCTGCTGGCCGTGGCCGCGCTGCTGGCCCTCACGGCCTGGCTGGGGCCCTACGCCCTCACCAGGCCCGAGGTGCTAGTGATAAAAGGCATCCTACTGACGGTGCTGGCCCTGGAAGGGGACGCGCTGCTGCTGGGCCTCACGACTCACGCCGCCCACCCACACCGCGCCGTGTTGCCGCTCTGCTTGGCCGGCATAGTGCTGGTGCTCACCAGCCAGATACCCGCCGACTCGGCCCGGTCGGGAACTTATTTTTCCTTCACCCCGGGCATCGTGGCGGGCAGCTATGATGAGGACGTAACCTACGCGAGCAGTGGCGGCTGCTCGAGCGGCTCTACCCCACAGCCTGTACGGGCAGGCTACTACCACGGCTACCAGGCCGTGGGCGGCGAGGTGGCCTACACCAAGCCCAGCCGCCGGCCCGGCCGCACCACCTACGGCATGGGCGTGTGGGCTGGCCGCGAATACGTAAACGTGCAGCCCCTCACACCCGGTGCCCCTTTCCCGACGGCCAGCCCCAGTGACGGCCAGCGCCACCTGCTGCTCGATTTCAACCCCTACCTGGAGCGGGACCGGGTCCGCCCCGGCGGGTTTGGCTACGGACTGCGGCTGGGGTTTCATGTAGGCGAGTTGGGCCATTCCGCACCTAAAGACGCGACACTTAATCTGCGCACGGTAAGTTTCATGCCCGATGTGAAGCTCTGGATTGGCGTGCGGCGTAGCCTGTTCGGGCAGATTGATGTGGGCACCGGGCCGCTGGCAATGGGCAACCTCACCAGTCGCTTTGCGCTCGGCTCGGGCCTGGGCTCCGACTGGAACCACTCCGTGCTGGGCGGCGTAGCTTTATCGGACCACAACACGGGCTCGACAATGGGCTTTCTGAGTGCGAGCTTCCCGCTGGGCACTACCGGCTTGTGGCTCGAACCCTACGCCGCCACCAATTTTGGCCGGCACCGGCAGGCCCTGTTCCGGCTGCAATACCGCCTTAGTGCCCGCCATTAGCCGGTATTTGCCTCAGCCTAGCCGCCGCCACAGCCAGAGCAGCAAGCTCAGCACGATGCTCACCAGCAGCATCGACGCCAGCGGGGCGTAGAGCCGGAAGCCGGGCCGCTCGATGCGGATGTCGCCGGGCAGGCGGCCAAACCAGCCCAGCAGACTGCCACCGCCCAGCCAGAGAAAAGCACCGAGGGCCACGAGGAGCAAGCCGGCGGCCACGAGGAATTTACCGAGTTGGGGAGTCATGACAAGCGGAGTTGATTGCCAGCATTACCAATATTGCATACCCAACACAAAGGCTCCGACTAGCGCGGCGTAGATGCCCAGCGCCAGCCATTCGCCCGGGTTACGGAAGTCGTAGGGCACCCGTTTGCGGGCGGCCTGCTGTAGTAGAATGGACAGGTACAGCCCGCCCGTGGTAAGGAGTAGCGCCACCCACTGCGGCACCGTTTGGCGAAACAGCAGCAGCATGCCCAGCATCGGCAGCAGCCCTACCACGTAGCCCGGAAAGCGCGCCTTGAACAACGCAGCGGGCGTAGCCGGGGGTGGCGGCAGCGGCTGGGGTTTCGGTGGTTTCTTGGCCATTGGAGAGGTTAAGTTGTTGCGCCCAGTATTTCTAACGCATCAATTGCCATGACTGGGTACGCCGCAGCTTATGTAGCAGCACATATACCTGCTGCAAACCAAAGGTTCCTTGCTGCCCTTCGTCACTTATTCTTTTAACTTTTCCACCATCGTAGGTAATAGTCAAGTAGCCATGCGGAACATGGTTAATAGACATTTCATAGCTCTCCTTAATTACTGGAAAATTCAGGTAGTTGAGCAGACCGACTAATTGCTGATAGTCCTGGATATTAATCGTTGTCTGCCTCTTTTCAAATACTTTATTAGCCTTATCTAAAATATTATATTCCTCAAAGGAATGAGTTGCGTTTCGTAGCGAATCGACACTTAAGATTATTCGCCTTGAAGTATGATAGACAGAATACGATTCATACTCAATATTCTCGATATTATAAATCTGTGGTTTTGCATTATACTCAATAAATCCGCCAAACCGATGAGTAAGAACGAAGTTCTGACGACCTTTTAAGCGCTTATCATTGTAATCTGGTTTGCCAAAATCGTAATATGACAGCAATGGCATAGAGCCTACAAGGCTGATTTCAGGAACTGCTGCTACTCGACGAAACTGCCGTGAAAATGGCTCAACATAAAATTGATTGTTGCCCGAATCTAGAACACATAGCACTTTGCTACGCTTGTGATGGAGGCCAATTACTATTAAATCGGTATAGCCATTTCCGTCGAAGTCAGCCTTAGCCCATGCTTTTACGCCCGCTTTGCGATACTGCTTACTCACCCGCTTATCCTCAAAAACCAAAGCAGAGCTAACCGTGAATGTTTTGTAGTATTCATTAACGGAATTAACCAAGGCTTGCACCTCGGCATCCGTTGCGGCAACGTCTATTTTACTTGGCATAGCTTGGCCATGCGCCCTGCTCATCAGAAAGCAACCAGCAACTATAACCAGACGGACACTTATAGTCTTATTCATTACCCGTTATCAAACACCGGCTCAATCCGTCCTTCCGTGCCTACCTGCAGGGCCGCCTCGTAGCGGTTGCCGGTTTTCGCCGACACGAAGCCGCGGATGACGCCCGTTTTGCCTTTGCGCAGCAGCTGGTTCATCTGGGTTTCGGTCAGGGTTTTGCCGCCCCACTCGAAAGGGGCCCGGAACTGGCAGTCTTCGCGGAAGCGGGAGCAGCCCCAGGCGCTTTTGCCGCGCAGCATGGTGCCCAGCTTGCACACCGGGCACGGAATCTGGCCGGGGTCGGCAGCCGTGGTGGGCTTGCTTTCGGCGGCCCGCACCAACTCCAGCGCGTGCTGGGGCGTGAGGCGCACGGCGGCGTCGAACTTGTTGCCCAGCTCGTCGAGGTAGCCCTTGATAACCGGCGTGCGGCCCTTGGCCAGCAGTGCCGAAGCCTGCTTGTCGGTCAGGTTCTTGCCCTCAAACTGTGCCGGGAGTCGGAACTGGCAATTCTCCCGGAAGCGGGAGCAGCCAAATGCCGTTTTGCCCTTCAGAATATGACCCGCTTTGCAGGCCGGACACGCGCCGAGGCTGCCGGGTACGGCCGGCGTGGCTGCCACGGGCTTCACGGGCAGCGAAGCGGCAGGCGTGGCACCCGAAATCAGGGTACCGGGCACCGAAATGGAGCGGCGCGAACCATCCTGCTTTACTTCCTGCACCATCTCACGCACCAGCATTTTCAGCTCATCCAGAAACAAACCCGAGTCGAGGTTGCCGCTTTCTATCTGGCGCAGCTTCCGCTCCCACTGCCCCGTCAGCTCGGCCGACTTCAGCGTGGGGTTCCGGATCAGGCCAATCAGCTCGACGCCGGTGTGCGTGGGCAGGATGCGCTTTTTCTCCCGCCGGATGTAGCCGCGCTTAAACAAGGTTTCGATGATGGCGGCGCGGGTAGAAGGCCTCCCGATACCGTTTTCCTTCATGGCCTGCCGCATTTCCTCGTCGTCGATGTTGCGGCCAGCCGTTTCCATGCCCCGCAGCAGCATGGCCTCGGTGTAGTCGCGCGGGGGCTGGGTTACTTTCTGGTCGAGGCGGGGCTTGTGGGGGCCACTCTCGCCTTTCTCAAACGAGGGCAGCACGGTGCTCACCACGTCGTCGTCGCCCTCGCCGGGCTTGGCGGTGCTGGGCGCCTGCTGGGCGGCCGGGTCGCCATACACGATGCGCCAGCCGGGGTTGAGAATCTGCCGGCCCCGCACCCGGAACGGATGCCCGGCGGCCTCGGCCGTGACGGTGGTGTTGCTTACCTCGCAGTCGGGGTAAAACGCGGCCAGAAAGCGGCGCACGATGATGTCGTACACGCTGTGCTCGGTGCCGCCCAGGCCACCGGCGCTGGCCCCAGTGGGAATGATGGCGTGGTGGTCTGTTACTTTGTTGTTGTTGAAGACCTTGGTGCTCTTCTTAATTTTGGCGGCCAGCAGTGGCTGGGTCAGGCTATGATACGCGCCCAGCCCCTGCATGATGCCGGCTATTTTGGGGTATTGGTCGTCGGGCAGAAACGTGGTATCGACGCGCGGGTAGCTCACCACTTTCTTCTCGTAGAGCGCCTGCACCGTTTTGAGCGTATCCTCGGCCGAAAGACCCAGCTGGTTGTTGCACTGCACCTGCAACGAGGTCAAATCAAACAACGAGGGCGGCGACTCCAGGGCTTTCTTGATTTCGACGCCCGTCACGGTCAGGGGCGCGTCTTTCACGGCGGCCATGGCGGCATCGGCCTCTTCCTGGCTTACAAAATAGCCGCGGGCCTTCAGGCGGGCTTTTTCGTCGGGCTCGTCGTCTTCCTTACCTTTCTTGAGCGGGGCAATGTGGCTGAACATCGTGCCCCGGTACTCGGTGCGCAGCACCCAGTAGGGCTCGGGCCGGAAGTTCTGGATTTCGTGGTAGCGGTCCACCAGCAGGGCCAGCGTGGGCGTCTGCACCCGTCCGATGCTGAGCACCTGCTTCTGGCCGGCGGCGTATTTCAGGGTGAATAAGCGCGTGGCATTCAGGCCCAAGAGCCAGTCACCGGCGGCGCGGCTTTTGCCGGCCTGGTAGAGGTTGTCGAACTCCGAGCCCTCGCGCAGGTTGGCGAAGCCCTGGCGGATGGCCTCCTCGGTGAGCGACGAAATCCAGAGGCGCTTGAAGGGCTTGCGGTACTTGGCTTCCATCAGCACCCAGCGCTGAATCACCTCCCCTTCCTGCCCGGCGTCGCCGCAGTTGACGACCTCATCGGCGGCGGCCAGCAGGTTTTTGATGACCGTAAACTGCCGCACTACCCCGTCGTCGCGGCGCATGAGCTTGATACCAAATTGCTCGGGCATCATGGGCAAGTCGTGGATGCTCCAGCGCTTCCACTCGGGGCGGTAGTCTTCGGGCTCACGCAGCTGGCAGAAGTGCCCGAACGTCCAGGTTACCTGGTAGCCGTTGCCCTCGAAGTAGCCGTCCATTTTGCGGCTGGCGCCCAGTACATGAGCAATTTCACGGGCCACGCTGGGCTTTTCGGCAATACAAACAATCACAGATTCTCGCTGAGGTTAACGCTGATTTCGCTGGCCGGAGCCGGCAGGGAATCAACAAAGATACGCCGGGAAAAGGTCGTTTGTAGGGTGGGCTTCTGCCCTGCCGCCGGCGCAAAAAAGTCCGGCCCCGCCCAAAAGGGGCCAGGCCGGACCGGCAACGTTTCTGCCTCAGCTACTTGGCGGGCAAATGGCCAGAACCATGTAGAGACGCATACTTGCGTCTCCTCGTTGAACGACGGATTAGCACCGTAACATCAGCAACGGTGTAGAGACGCAAGTATGCGTCTCTACATCGTGCTGACTGGCCCGAAATGCGGAATACTACCCAACCGGCGCGGCCGTACGGGGCACTACCTGCCCGTTGGTGGCGCGGCGCACCTGGGTGGGCAGGGCCACATGGGGCGCGGGGTGGGCCAGGGCGTACACTTCCTGCAGGCGGGCCAGTAGCTCGCCCCGGCTTAGGGCCGGCACGGCCAGGCTCTGCATCCAGATACCAAACTCGGCATCGGTGAAGGTGCCATCGGCCCACACCTGGGGCGTGAGGGCCAGGGCATGGGTCAGCACGGTTTGCAGGTTGGCCAGGCTGTGGTTCGACAGCGGATTCTCCTCCAGCAGATGGTAGGCGCGGAAAGCCGTCTGGAACTGCGCCCCCACCGACACGTAGCCCAGGTCTGCCAGCGGGTAGTCGGGCACGGCATCGTGGTAGTTGATGACGCGGGTAATGGTGGCGCTTACCCCCAGCGTGTCGCAGAGCTGGCCCCAGGCGGCGTCGCCCACGCGGGGACTGGCAAAGTTGAGGTTGGTGACCTTGAGGCCGGGCCGCGACACGGCCACGTCGAGGGAAAACAGCTGGCTCAGGGCGGCCCCCAGACTGTGGCCCGTCACGAGCAGTTCGGTGGGCTTGAGGGAATCGAGCAGCTCAAATAGCGTCTGCTGCATCGACTGGGGCATGGTGCCGGCCAGGGAGTACACCTCGTAGAAGCCGGCCTCCACCAGCACCGAGGCGGGAACCTGGGCGGCGTTGGCGGCGGGCACAAATGCCCGCTTGTCGAGGAAGGCGTCTTCGAAGATATCCAGGTGCGAAGAGGTGCCCCGGAAGGCAATGAGCAGCTGGTTGGTACCAGGCGCTGTCGACTGAAAGATCAGGCCGTACTTTTCGGCGGTGCCGAGGGAGCCGATAACCCCATCCCAGCCCTGAAAGCGGGCCAGGAACCGGTAGCCCGCCGGCGTGGCAAAGGTGCCGGTGCTGAAATCGTTGTAGGCCGCCAGCGAGGCCGCGGCCAGCAGCAGGGTCAGGGCGGGGTCAATGTACGACAGGTCGGCGGTGGCCGGGGCGGCGGGGGTAGGAGTTGGCATAGCGCAGAGGAAAACAGGAAGCGTGAAGGATAGAACAGCCCGCCGGACTACACCACCAGCGGCCCCCAAATATCACGCCTGCGCCGCCCCGCCCTATGCGTAAAACTACCTGATTTTAGGGCCCGGTATGTTTACCTGTCGGCCGCCAGCATGGCGGTAACCCTAGAGTCCGACGGCGTAGAGCTGGAGTACCTCTACCCCACCGAGTTGCTGCGCACCCGCCCATAACCCACGGTACGTGCGTACCAACACCTCCCCGTTCCCCGAAAGCCGACAGTACGCGCGTACCATGCCCACCCCAACGGCGCGAAGCCCGTGGTACGCGCGTACCGTGTCCGTTTTGACAGCAAAAAGCCCGTGGTACGCGCGTACCACGCTGCATTTGGGGCAGTGGAGGTCGTGGTACGCGCGTACTATGCCCATTTTGGCAGCAAAAAGCCCGTGGTACGCGCGTACCACGGGCTTTTTGTTATTAAAAGGCTTCCTGGCACTTATTGGTGCAGGTTCTGTAGCGTCTTGGGTGTTTTCTTACCTGCTTTCGAAATGAGCGCCTTGCTCAGATCGAAGTGGGCGGCTACGCGCTGGGGCTGCTCGTAGTAGCTGAGCAGCAGCTGGGCGTAGGCCCGGAACAGCTGGCGGGCGGTGGCTTCGCGGCCGTCGTGGAGGTCGGTGCGCTGGGCCGAGTTGGCCGATTGGGCGCCGTCGGCCTGCTCCAGGGCGGCTTTCAGGCGTTGGTATACCTGCTGGCCCTCGGTGCGAATGGCGGCCGGGAAGGTTTCGGGGCGGGCATCGAGGGCCGTGAGGAAGGCACTGAAAGCGGCGAGTGCCTTTTCCTGGCTGCTCCCCGTGAGGGCGGCGCGGCCCTGAGGAAAAATGGCTTTGAGGTCGGCCGAGCCCTCGTCGAAACTGGGATTGACGTGCTTGCGCTCCACGCGCTTCACGTAGGCTTTGAAATCGAGCAGCGCCTGGGCCGCCGTGATGGTAGCACCCTGGGCCTCGCCCGAAAGCTGCCCGCTGTGGGCGGCGGTGTAGGCGCTCAGGGCCGCATCCAGATCCTGAATAACGGGTTTGTAGGTGGTAGCCGCCTCGGGGCTTTGGCGCAGGGCCTGGAGCGTGAAGCCGGCCATTTCGCCAAACTCGGCGCGGTTGAGGCGCAGGTTCAGAAAGAAATTAGCAAAGCGGGATTTGTACTTGGACATAAAAGAAGGATAAAAGAAAATGGATAGATAACCGGACTCCGGGCGCGGGGCCGGGACGGAAATATAGCCGTATTGCCATCATAAACTACTATCCGCCACCGGCCCGCGTCTCGTACAGCTGAGAATCGTTTTACTCTTTTCACTTCCGGGCTGCTCTTTATGTGGATTGTCTTTTCGTTGCTGGCCGCGCTGTCGGCCGCTGTAGTCGTTACCCTATCGAAAGTTGGTATCAAGAACGTGGAGCCCAGCGTGGCCTTTGCCGTGCAGTCGGTCCTGATTATCATCGTGGCCTGGGGCGTGGTGGCGTGGCAGGGCCATTTGCCCACCGTGGCCGGCATCGAGGCCCGCACCTGGGGCTTTTTGGTGGCGGCGGGCATCATCACCTGCGTCTCGTCGCTGCTCTCGTTTCAGGCCCTGAAGCTGGGCCAGGCCTCCCAGACGTCCTCGTTCGACAAAATTTCCCTGGTCTTTTCCATCCTGCTGGCCGTGGTGTTTCTCAAGGAGAAAGTAACCTGGCAGCTGCTGCTGGGTGCCGCCCTCATGGCCGGCGGCGCCATCCTGATTGCCTTTTCCAAGCCTGAAGCGAGTTGAGTTAATGTGCTAATGTGGTTGAATGTGCTCAGGTGCTAATGCGGGGAATGTGCTGAATGTGTCATTGCGAGGAGAGACGACGAAGCAATCCGTCCTCTGCGCAGTACGACACTACCTTTTACCAAAAACCTCTTTCCCGTTGGTACGAGAAAGGGGTTTTGCACGTCCGGCAAGGCTATGGGGCCTTACCACACCCGCTCGGCAATCAGCTCGTGGTTCAGCATGGCTCCTGCTTTCGAGCCGGCCGCTACGGCTGCTGCCACGGCCCGCATGGGGGTGGTAGCGTCGCCGGCCGCGTAAATGCCCGCCACGCTGGTTTTCTGCATCTCATCTACCTGCAGGTGGCCCAGCTCGGTGAGGGCGCAGCCCAGCGCGGCCGGCAGCGGACTGGACTGCTCGAAGGGCACGCGGGCAAACAGGGCGGTGCGTTCAATGGAGCGGCCCTCGCGCAGCCGGAGGTGTTGCAACTGCCCGCTTTCGTGCACCAGCTGGGTTATTTCGCCTTCTTCTACCCTAATGCCGGCCGCTCGCAATTGCCGGGTGTGCTCGGCCGTGAGGGTGGCGGGGCCATTGGTGAAGAGCGTCAGCTGCGGCGTCCAGTGACGAATGAGGCGGGCAAACTCGAAGCCTATTTCGCCGTTGCCCAGCACGCCCAGCGGCTGCCCGTGCACTTCGTAGCCGTGGCAATACGGGCAATGCAGCACCGAAATACCCCAGCACTCGGCAAAGCCCGGCAGCGCGGGCAGCAGGTCGCGCACACCCGTGGCAAAAATGAGCTTGCGGGCCGTAATGGTGTGGCCCGCCGCCGTGGTTACGGCAAAGCCGGTGGGCTGCCGGGTGGCGGCCACGGCCTGCTCCGCCACAAACGTAACCGTGGGATAGGCCAGCACCTGGGCGCGGCCCCGCTCCCGGATAGCGGCGGGGGTTTCGCCGTCCTGAGTCAGGAAGTTGTGGGCGTGCGGCGTCTGGCGGTTGCAGGGCTGGCCGCTATCCAGCACTACCACACGCCGCAGCGCCCGACCCAGCGACATAGCCGCGGCTAGTCCGGCGTAGCTGCCGCCAATAATCAAGACCTCGGTTTGAGTTATGTTTTCCATGAGTTGCGCGGATACTAATGAGTAGTAGAAGGAATGAGCAGGTCGCCAGGGTCCAGTCTTTTGGGCCAGCTGTGCCGCCTGGGCATGGGCAGCAGCGGTAAAGCAAAAGCGAAGGTACACAAATGCAACTAAGTTGCATTTGTGTACCTTCGCTTTATTCCGGTCATCTGCTTTCAGGGCTCCTGAAACCCTGGCAGCGCTGTGAAAAACTTCTCTTACTCCACCGTCAGCACGATTTTACCGGCGGCGCGGCCGGCCTCGCTGTAGCGGTGGGCTTCGGCGGTTTCAGCCAGCGGAAAGGTTTTGTCGATGATGGGGCGTAGGGTGCCGGCCTGCAGCCAGGCCGAAATCAAGGCCATGTCGGTGCCCCTGTTGGAAGCCAGCAACATGCTCATCTTCTTGGTGGAAAACACCGACACCAGGGCGCCGGCGGCCACGTCTTTGGGCTCGGGCGCGGTGGTTACGTAGCGGCCATTGCGGCGCAGGGCGTTTTTGCTGGCCAAGTAGCTGCTTTTAGCCACGGCATCAAAAATGAGGTCGTAGCGGCTGGCCTCCTGGGTGAAATCCTGGTCGTGGTGGTTCAGGACCCGGTCGGCGCCGAGGCTGCGCACCAGCTCGGCATTGTCGGGGCCGCACACGCCAGTAACCTCGCCCGCGCCGAGGGCCTTGGCCAGCTGCACGGCAAATGTGCCCACCCCGCCCGAGGCCCCATTAATCAGGACCCGGTCGCCGGAGAGCAGCTGGCCCTTGTCGCGCAGGGCCTGCAGGGCCGTGAGGGCCCCGAGCGGCACAGCTGCCGCTTCTGCGAAGCTCAGCTTTTCCGGAATAAAGGCCGCTGCCTCGTGGGGCAGCACGGCATACTCGGCATTGGCCCCGCCCACCCCGTCGGGCATGCCATAGACCCGGTCGCCGGGCTGGAAGCGTGTCACGTTTTCGCCCACGGCGGCTACCGTGCCGGCCACGTCGCGGCCCGGAATCTTGGGGAAGCTCTGGCCCGTGAGCAGCTTCATGTTGCCGGCCCGCACTTTCCAGTCGACGGGATTGACGCTGCTGGCCTGCACGCGCACCAGAATCTGGTCGGCGTGGGGCGTGGGCGTGGGCTGCTCGCCGTAGTGCAGCACCTCGGCCGGGCCGTAGTGTTCGAAGTAAATGGCTTTCATGGGAAACAGGCAAGTTGTAGCCTAGGCTTACGTAGCAGGTCGGGGGTAGTGTTGTGCTTCACGCTTATGGGCCCCGCTCCACGACACTATTTGCGCGGCTTTGGTGTCTGAAGGCTAGCCACTCCCGGGGCCGGCTGTGCTGTGCCAGCCCGACTGCCGGGACCGAATCTTCGCTATACGCTGCGGCAATGATGCCTTTTCGATTAAGCCTACTACGGCTTCTATTCTGCTTTCTTTCCGTTGTGTCGGCCGCTTTTTCCGGGCCGCTGCCAGCAGCGGCGCAGCCGGCGCCTACCGGCTTGCACCTAGTACTACAGCCCGCTACCACCGTTTTCCCGAGCAAAGAATTTTATGTGGCCCGCATCATCGATGAGCGGCCCAGCCGCGGGGCTGTGGCTTGGTTACTGATGCCACCGACCAGGCCCGGGCAGCCGGCGGCGGTGCACCCAACCGATTTGCAGGGCGGCGGAATGGCGGCTATCCGGCAGTTTATTGCCCAGAGCCTACCCCGGGGCACCAGTCGCCGGCCCCTGACCATTCGGCTGCAGGAGTGCCGGGTAACGGAAACAGCCGCGCCGGGCCAGCCCGCGCAGGTAGACGGCCGCATTGCTCTGAAAATGACCCTGGAATGGCAGCGGGAGGGCGAAACTATTGCCCTGACCGACTACCGGGGCGCAGCCCGCTACCGCCGCCCTTTAAACCAGCCGGCCGTGGTGGAGCCCGCGCTGCGCCAGGCCCTGACCGAGGCCCTGCGCTACTGCCACAGCTGGGTAACCACGCAAGCCCCCACTAGCCTGAAGCTGGCTACCGGCCTGCGGCTGCGCTTCACCGACTACCGGCAGCAGACCGAGCCCGACACGCTTTTTTACGACCCTGCCCTGCCACTGGCCTGGGCCGACTTCACGGCGCCGGCACGGACGGGCAAGTATGCGGCAGCGGTGTTTCCCAGCTTTTCCTACGCCGGGCAGCCCCGCGTGGTGCAAGGCGTGCTACAGCTCAATTTGAATCTGAAAGTATTTGTGGTCCGCAGCTCGTCGTGGGTAGCCGTGCGCGACGCGTATAATCTCAACCACGAGCAGCGCCACTTCGACCTGGTGAAGCTGGTGGCCGAGCGGTATAAGCGCCGCCTCACGCCCGAGCGCCTCACGCTGAAAGACTATAACAGCATCCTGCAGTACGAATACCTGGTGGCCTTTCAGGAAATGAACCGGCTGCAGGAACAGTATGATGCCGAAACCCACGGTGGCCAGGATACCGTGGCGCAGGAACGGTGGAACCAGCGCATCGAGGCCGAATTGCGGCAGTACGGCGTGGGCCCGGGCAGCAAAGCCGGCGCGGTGGCGGGCCAGGAGTCGGGGCAATAGTGGCGGTGAGTGGCAATTTGTGTTCGGTAGGCATAGCACAAAAAAAGGCCGCAGCCAAGGGCTGCGGCCTTTTCAACCACACATAGACTATTGATAGTCTGGCATCTGACAGCCAGGCTGCCAGATCTTCTTAGCTGACTTTGTGCAGCAGCAGTTCCTCTTCTTGGCCGCTTCTGCGCGTCGACTTGTTGTTTACCGACGACTTTACGACACCTTGCCTTCCTGGATATCTTCGGCTACTTCCTCGGCGTGTTTAACGTCTTCGATGCCGTAGATATGCTGAAACTCGTTGAGGGCATCATCGGCCTCCACTTTGAGGTCGTGCAGCACGCCGTCGTTGATGTCGTACACCAGGCCGTGCAGACGCGGCGGGTCGACACTCTGCATGGCATTCTGGATGATGTTGGTTTTGGTCAGGTTACGCACCTGCTCAATAACGTTCAACTCCACCAGGCGCCGCAGTTGCTTTTCCTTGTCGGTAATGCTCGTGAATTCGGTTTCGTGCAGGCGCACCACGTCTTTAATATGCGTCAGCCAGTTGTCGATCAGGCCATACTGCTTGTTGGAAGCAGCCGCGGCCACGCCACCGCAGCCGTAGTGCCCCACCACCATGATGTCTTTCACACCCAGTACCTCCACGGCGTACTGCAGTACGGCCAGCAGGTTCATATCGGAGTGTACTACCAGATTGGCAATGTTGCGATGCACGAACATTTCGCCGGGGCCGGTGCCGGTAATGGCGCTGGCGGGCACCCGCGAATCGGAGCAGCCAATGAACAGGTAACGAGGCTTCTGACCTTCGGCAAGTTTATGGAAATACTCAGGGTCGGCCGCTTTCTTTTCCTCAACCCATTTACGGTTGTTGGTCATGATGCGGTCCATTGCGGCAGCCGATTCGTCGGAGGGGTTGTGTGTCATGAAACAGGTGGATTTTGCGGGGTATTCGAAATAAGATTTGGAGAACAGAGGCGGCTAGTGCCCTAGCACTTCTACTTGCGGAATGCCGCGCAACTCCAGCTCTATGTTGCGCTCAGCAGCCGTGAGACGGAAGTTCTCGATGGCCTCCAGCACGTCGTAGTCGATGACTTCAGAATCGGTGCCGTCAAGAATTACTTTGGTGCCGGGGGCCAGGCGCTCAAAAGTAGTTACGAGACTAGCTTTGTTCAGGAACGAAACATGCTCACTTAGTTTTAGGTGCATTACGCCTGGCTCGTGGGTTGGCTCGCTGTGGAAGTAGTAAGCCGACTCCAGATTGGCCTTTAGAATGTAGAAGATACCCAGGGCCAAGCCTATTGCTACGCCTTTGAGCAGATCGGTGAAGAGAATAGCCAGTACCGTAACGATGAAAGGCAGAAATTGCTCCCAGCCCAAGCGCCACTGCGAGCGGTAGAGGGCCGGCTTGGTTAGCTTAAAGCCCACCATCAGCAGCACGGCGGCCAACGCCGACAGCGGAATCAGATTCAGTACCGAAGCCAGAAACAGCAGGCTACCCAGCAGCAGCAGGCCGTGAATGAAGGCCGACATCTTGGTTTGAGCACCAGAGTTGATGTTGGCCGAGCTGCGGACGATAACGGCCGTTAGCGGCAGACCGCCGAGCAAACCACTGATCAGATTGCCTACCCCCTGGGCCTTCAGCTCCCGGTTTTGGGGCGTGTGGCGCTTGTGCGGGTCGAGCTTATCGACGGCCTCCACGCTGAGCAGCGTTTCGATAGAAGCCACGATGGCAATAGTGAAAGCCACTACGTAGGTGCTGCCGCGGGTCAGGGCCGACCAGTCAGGGAAGGTCAGCACGCCGGCCAGGTCGCCAAGGGACGATATTTTTGGCAGCTTCACCAGGTGCTCGGGCCGCACCTGCAGATCGGGAGCTACGCTACTCAGCACCAAGTTCATCACGATGGACAGCACTACTACAATCAGGGCTCCGGGTACCAGCTTGAGGGCCGCAATGCTCTTTACCGGCTTGCTTTCCCAGATCATCAGCACGGCCAACGACACCAGACCAATGAGGGCCGAGCCCCAGCTGATGGCCTTGCTGGCCGCGGCAATGGCGCTGAAGGTATTTTGCCCGTTGAACTGCAGAAAAGACATATCCTCGAAGTAGTCGGTATCGGCCCCGAGGAAGTGGGGTATCTGCTTCAGAATCAGAATGAGTCCAATAGCGGCCAGCATGCCTTTGATAACCGAAGAGGGAAAGTACATACCGATGATGCCGGCCTTGGCAAAGCCCAGCGCCAACTGAATAAGGCCGGCCACGACCGTAGCAGCCAGCACGGCCTCAAACGAGCCCAGGGTGCTGATGGCCGACAGCATAATGGCCGTGAGGCCGGCGGCCGGACCACTCACGCTCAGGTGCGAGCCGCTCATCCAGGCCACTACTGTTCCACCCACAATGCCGGCAATGATGCCCGACAGCAGCGGCGCACCCGAGGCCAGGGAAATACCCAAGCACAGCGGCAGCGCCACCAGGAATACAACCAAGCCGGAAGGAGCGTCCTTGGACAGGGAGTGTAAATAGTTAGCCGACGGTGGTGTCGATGAAGGAGGCGCGGAAGAAACAGAATTGGCTGCGGGTGCCGGGGCAGTTTTGATCATAGAAGAAGTCATACGGCAGAAGAATGACTGCCCACCAGGACAGAGGTTCGCTACGATATGCTGCAATACTAGGCCTGCGTAGTTAAGACCGCGTTAAAAGTGAATTAAAAGGACATTAAAACGTGAGTTTGAGGATCAGACGGAGGCCAACGGCAGCTGTAGCGTCACCTGAGTGCCCACGCCCAACTTACTGTCGACGCGGATACTACCGCCGTGCAAGGCCATAATCTTGGCCGTGAGCGGCAGCCCGATGCCGTGGCCGGGCACGGTTCGAATGGCTTCGGCCCGGAAGAAGGGCACAAACACCTGCTGCCGGTCGGCCTCGGTCATGCCCACCCCCTCATCGACCACCTGCAGTTGCACCTGCCGCCCCACACAGGTCAGAATAGCCATGATGGGATGGTGGGTGTCTTTGGAAAACTTGCAGGCATTTTCCAGCACATTAAGCACAGCCGAGAGCAGCAGCGGCTCATTGCCCATCACCTCAAAGGCTCCGCCGTCGGCGGCTGGCTCGCCAAATTCCAGGTCGATGCGGAACGTGGGCTGGCGGCGCAGCACCTCTTCGTGGGCCTGTAGCAGCAGCTCATCGAGGCGCACCAGGGCCAGAGGCACCTGCGAGGGGTCGTCGGAGGCGCGGGCAATCTGCAGCAGGCCATTGGTAAGAGCCGTCAGCATACGGGCCGCGTCGAGGGTGCTTTGCAGCACGCGCCGGTATTCGGTGGGGTTGCGCTCCTGCAGCAGGGCCACTTCCAGCTCGCCGGTGAGTACCGTAAGCGGGGTGCGCAGCTCGTGGGAGGCGTCGCGCACGAAGGTGCGCTGCCCGGCAAAGGCCGTTTCGAGCCGGTCGAGCAGGCTGTTGAAGCGCTGGGCCAGGTGCGACACCTCATCCTGCCCATCGGCCTGGGAAAGGCGGCGGTGCAAGTCGAAAGCGGTGATGGTATCGACTTCCTGCACAATGCGCTGCATGGGCCGCAGGGCCTGGCCGGCAAAAATCCAGCCTACCACGCCCACAATTATAAAGCTAATGAGCAAGCCGCCGCCCAGAATATTGCGCAGCGTGCGTTGCTCCACCTGGCTGTCGGCATCCACGGACGAGGCCACCACCACGAAGTCGCCGCGGCGGGCGTCGCGGTAAAGCAGGCCGACGGTCTGGCTGTGGTCGGCATTCAGCTCCACCAGGCTGCCGGCCTGCCGCACCCCGGCCAGCAGGCTGCTGGGCACGGGTTTGCCGGTTTGCTGACCTTCCCGAAACACCACCCGGTTGCTGGCATCGTACACCCGCACTTCCTCAGCGGGCAGGGTGCGGTAAAACTGGCGCAGGTAGCGGCGGTAAGAAGCCCGACTGTCTTCGTCGGCGCGGTTGGTACCATCTAGATACACGTGGGCTACAATACGAGCCCGGGCAAACAAACTATCGGTGAAGAAGTTGCGCCGCGACTGGTAGGTAAAGAAGTAGATTACCAGCGAAAAAAGGAGCAGCGTAACGGCCAGAATAGCGGAGAACTGCAAAGCCAGGCGCGTGCGGATGGTCACGGAAGAACAAGATTAGAAGTGAGGGCCAGCCGCGGCACAGTACCAGCCTGGCAAGTCGAAAAAGCCGGCCGGCTCTTGCTTGGGGCAGCAGCGGGAAGTAGCCAACAAAAGTAGAAAGAAGCAGCCGGCACCAATGTTTTGTTTCCGACCACAGCCAGCAAATCCCTTTCCTATATAGCGGCGCAACCCAACTGAGGACCTTACTTTTGCACTCTGCCTCCTGCCCTGCCGCCCGATGAACGACCCGGAAATTCGCGCTTTGCTCTACCCGCTGCTCACCGGCGGCATCTACGTGGATGAGCTGCCCACCGGCACCACCCGCGCCGACGTGGTGCACATCACCGACGACTTTATGCACGGCTACGAGGTGAAAGGCGACGGCGACACGCTGCAGCGCGTGAGCAACCAGCTGCGCTGCTACGCCGAGGTCTACGATTTCGTCACGTTCATCGTCACCGAGAAGCACCTGCTCAAGCTCTTGCCGCTGCTGCCCGAGTGGGTGGGTGTACTGGTAGCCTGCGAAACGGAACTGCGCCCGTACCGGGCAGCCCGCTACAACGCCACCGTAGCCCCGGCCCCGCTGGCGGCCCTGCTGCTGCTCGACGAGGTGAAGCAGTTCCTGCTGGCCCGGGGGCTGCGGGGCGTGAGCCAGCTGCGGCGGGCCGAAGTTCACCAGCTGCTGCGCACCACCCACGCCATTCCGCTCTCCAGCCTGGCCCGGCACGTGCGCGAGCGGCTGATTCTGCGGATGCCCCAGCGCCTGCTCGACCGTGCCGAGCGGAAGCTGGAGCGGCAGCGCCTAGCCCCGCTGCGGCAGAAGCGCAAACGGAGCCAAGCCGTAACGCCCGGGCGGCGCAAAGCCGCCGGCAAAAAGCGCAAGCCAGCCGCTAAAAAGGCTAAAAAATAAGTATCAGCTGCTGCCCGGCCGTGGTTTCAGGCGTGGTCAGGTTCGATACCGATACGCCCAGCAGCCGCACTCCTTTGGGTAGCGGCAGCAACGGCAGCAGCAGCTCGTGGCACACCTGCTCCAATAGCGTCTTGCTGCTGATGGGCGCCAGCGTGGTGCGGCTGCGCGTGATTTGCTGAAAGTCGGCGTACTTCACTTTCACCGTGATGGTGCGGCCCCACACCTCGGTACGCTGGCAGTAGTCCCACACCGAGTCCAGCTCGGGCTGCAGACCGGCCAGCAGTTCCTCGTGGGTCAGCAGGTCATGCTCGAAGGTGTTTTCGGAGCCGATGGACTTGCGGAGCCGGTCGGGCACCACAGGGCGGTGGTCTTCGGCGCGGGCAATGGCGTAGTAGTAGCCGCCGGCCTTGCCGAAGTGCTGACGCAGAAAGGCTTCCGACTGCTGCCGTAAGTCGAGGCCGGTGAAGATGCCTAGCTGGTTGAGGCGGGCCGCCGTAACGTGCCCGATACCGTGAAACTGCCCTACGCTCAGCGTTTCGACGAAGGCCAGGCCCTGGGCGGGCTTGATAACGAACTGGCCGTTGGGCTTGCGGTAGTCGGAAGCCAGCTTGGCCAGAAACTTATTGTAGGAGATGCCTGCCGAGGCCGTCAGTCCGGTTTCGGCCAGGATGCGCGCCCGGATTTCCTCGGCCAGCCGCGTGGCCGACGCCACGTTTTTCAGGTTGTGGGTCACGTCGAGGTAGGCCTCGTCCAGCGACAGGGGCTCGATGAGGGGCGTGTACTCGGCGAAAATATCCCGGATCTGGCGCGAAATGGCCTTGTATACCTCAAAGCGGGGCTTCACAAAAATCAGCTCGGGGCACTTGCGCTGCGCCGTTACGGAAGCCATGGCCGAGCGGACGCCAAACTGCCGCGCCTCGTAGCTGGCAGCCGCCACCACGCCCCGCTGCCGGGAGCCGCCCACGGCCACGGGCCGGCCGCGTAGCGCCGGGTTGTCGCGCTGCTCCACCGAGGCATAGAAGGCATCCATGTCGAGGTGAATGATTTTCCGGTGTTCTGCCGCCTGCACGCTTCGTTTGCTTAAGGCGGCAATTTACGACGCTGCTGACAGAAGAATATCATGCTTACTCTGTCATGCTGAGCTTTTGCGAGGGACCTTTCTCGCCTACCCTACTGCCCCCGATACCAACGTAGAAAGCCCTTTACCACTGGCGCGGCAAAGGGCTTTTCGCATTGATTTAAGCTTGTTACTGAGGCAAGGAAGGTCCTTCACCCCGCTTCGCTGCATGCCGGATGACCGGGTAAACAACATCAGCCCGCGAGGTTTCTCGGCTTCGCTCGGAATGACGTTCTGCTTTACTCCTCGCGCATCACGTAGCCCATGCCCACCAGCGTGTGGATGAGCTTGGGGGTGAAGTCCTTATCTACTTTTTTGCGCAGAAAGTTGATGTACACGTCGATGACGTTGGAGCCGGTGTCGAAGCTGGTTTCCCAGACTTGCTCTAGAATATCAACCCGGGATACAACGCGGCCCTGGTTGCGGAGCAGGTACTCGAGCAGGGCAAACTCGCGGGCCGTAAGCTGAATAGGCTGCCCGGCGCGCTGCACGAGCTTGCGCGAGGGGTCCAGGGTAAGATCGACGAGGCGCAGCACGGTGTCGCCGGTGGGGCCTTCGTGGCGGCGGCGCACCAGGGCCCGGATGCGGGCCAGCAGCTCCTGAAAGGCGAAGGGCTTCACTAGGTAGTCGTCGGCGCCGGCATCGAGGCCCCGGATTTTGTCGTCGGTTTCGCCCAAGGCCGTCAGCATCAGAATGGGCACCGACGAGTTTTGGGTCCGCACCTGCCGGCACACGTCGAGGCCGCTGAGGCCGGGCAGCAGGTTGTCGAGAATGAGCAGGTCGTAGGGGTTGCTCAAGGCTAGGCGCAGGCCGGTGACGCCGTCGGTGGCAATGTCCACGGCGTGGGTTTGTTCGGTCAGGCCCTTGTGCAGGAACGAAGCCACCTTGGGCTCATCTTCAACCAGCAGAATTTTCATGCAAATGGATTTGAGCTACTACAGCGCAACAAGGTAAGATGTTCAGCGCGGCTACGGAAGAGCTTGAAATTGGGAGCTAAAAAGCATCATCATGCAGTACAATTATTTATGAGAATTATTTAAATTATACTTGACTTTGTGGAATCAATACAATACGTTTATGGAAATCTTCTATATCCGGGTTTACTCGGAAAGTTCTGTTCTGTTTCCTTTTTGACTGCTTTTTGACAGGAAGGAAATGCCGCCCTCGTCCCCCTACCCTAGCCTTTATTCATATGCACTCTTTCCAATTGACCAGTCTGATTCGTGTGGTGTTGTTTACTGCGGTGTGGTGGCTTAGTGGATGTGTGGCGCAGCAGCAGCTGCCTTACCTGCAGGGTAAGGAGTATTCGACCCAAAACCCGATGAACGTGGCCAACGAACGGCTCGTCTACCGGATTCAGGCCAGTGACGTGCTCAGCATCCGGGTGCAGAGCGTGCAGCCGGCCCTGAACGACATTTTCAACATTACCGACACGCGGGCCGTGTTTTCGGGCGACCCGAGCAACCTGTTTCTGGCTGGCTACTCCGTGGATGAAGCCGGCAACATCAACCTGCCCACCGTGGGCAAGGTGAAAGTGGAAGGCCTCACCCTCGACCAGGCCCAGACGCTGGTGCAGCAGCAGGTGAGCAAGTACGTGCGCGACGCCAACGTGCTGGTGAAGCTGCTCAGCTTTAAAGTAACAGTGCTCGGCGAGGTGAAGGCCCCGGGCCGCTACTTCATTTACAACGCCCAGGCCACACTGCTCGAAGGCCTGGGCCTGGCCGGCGACCTGACCGAATTCGGTAACCGCCAGAACGTGAAGCTGATCCGACAGACGGCTTCGGGCTCAGAAGTGGTGCTGCTCGACCTGACCGACCCGAACCTGCTCAAATCCAAATACTACTACCTGCTCCCCAACGATGCCCTGTACGTGGAGCCGCTGAAGGCCCGCACGGCCCGGGGCAATGCCAACAACCTGGGCCTCGTGTTTGCCGGCGTTTCGTCGCTGGTGCTGATTCTGAGCTACCTGAAAGTGTTTTAGCCTATTCGCCTATTGTTTTCCCGACCTCTTTACGCTTGAAACCACACCAAGAATGGAAACACGCCCTACCTCAACCGACGAAATTGACCTCCACGCCTTATTTTTCAAGCTGCGCAACCGGTGGCCCCTGTTCCTGGTATCGGTGCTGCTGGCCGGCTTCGTGGGCTACGTGTACCTGCAGCTGAAGGCGCCCGTCTATAATTTCCGGGCCACGATGCTGCTGGGCAACCAAAGCTCGGGCTCGAAGCGCGCCCAGGAGCTGCTCCAGATTCTGGAGGTGCAGAACAAGGGCGTGAAGATGGAAGACGAAATCGGCCTGCTCAAGTCGGTGGACGTGGTGCGGCGGGCCGTGGAGCGCCTGCCCTTCACGGTGTCGTATTACGCGGCGCCCGGCTCCTGGCTGAACACGGTGAAGGATCTGCAGGTGCGCGAGCGGCCCGCCGGCACGGTGCCCTTCCGGGTAGAGCCCAACCTGAAGGCCCCGCAGCTAGCCGGAGTACGCATTTACGTGGAGCCCGCGGGCCAGGGCAAATTTCGGGTGCACGCCAACGCCAAGCAGGGCCAGCTCTACAGCCTGCCCACCAGTGAGCTGGTGCGCGAAGTGCTGGACGTGAACATCGACCAGACCGTGGCCGCCGGCGACACACTGCGCCACCCGCTGCTCACGGTCGTTATCAAGCCCGAGCCCGACTTTCCCACGGGTGAGGCCAACGAGCATTACTACTTCACCCTCAACACGCTGTCCGCCATGACGGCCGCCTACCAGGCGGGCCTGTCGGTGAAGCCCATCGACCACGACTCGCGCATTGTGGAGCTGAGCAGCAAAGGCATGGTGCCGGCTAAGCAGATTCAGTTTCTGGATACGCTGATGGCCGTGTTTGTGGAAGATGACCTGCGGGAAAAGAACATTACGGGCGCCAAGACGGTGGCTTTCCTGGACGGGGAAATTGCCAACCTCTCCGACTCGCTGCGCCGCTCGGCCGCGGCGCTGAGCAACTTCCGCTCGTCGCGGGGCGTGGTCGACGTGGGTGCGCAGTCGGGGGAAGGCATCCGGCAGCTGAGTGAGTTGGAAGCCATGCAGGCCAAAGTGGCCACCAACCGGAAATACTACGCCAATATGCTGAACTACCTGCGTGCCAACCAAGGCGCCAGCCAAATGGTGTCGCCGAGCAGCGTGGGCATTGAGGATCCGGTGGTGAATAACCTGATTATGCAGCTCACCGACCTGAACAGCCAGCGCGCCGCCCTGGGCGTGAATGCCAGCACCAACAACCCACTGGTAACGGTGCTCGATGAGCGAATCCGCACGGCCAAGCAGTCGTTAATTCAGACCTTGGTGAACATGACCCGCGCCACCGACATTGCCCTGCGCGACCTGAACCAGCAGCTGGGCCGGGTACGCGGCACCATCAGCGCCATGCCCGAAAACGAGCGGCAGCTGGCCCGTTTAAAAGGGGAAAGCGACTTTAACGATAAGAAATACAACTTCCTGGTGGAGAAACGCTCGGAAGCCGCCATTGCCCTGGCCACCAACGCCACCGACAAAAAGGTAATCGACAAGACCGAAATGGTGGGCGGCGGCCCCTCCGAGCCCAAACCCCCGCTGGTGGCCCTCATCAGCCTCGTAACCGGGCTGCTGCTGCCGGTGGGCATCGTGCTGCTGCTGGATAAGTCGAACCGGCGCATTCAGAGCAAGGAGGACTTGTCGCGCATCACCAACATTCCGCTGCTGGGCGTGGTGGCCCACGGCTCCACGGCCGACAAGGCCACGATGCTCAAGGAAGTGAAAGGCCCTATTGCCGAGTCGTTCCGCTCGATTCGGGTGAACCTGCAGTATCTCTCGGCGGGCCTGGATAAGAAGCTCATCGGGGTCACGTCGTCGGTGCCGGGTGAGGGCAAAACCTTCTGCACGGTAAACCTGGCCGCCGAAATGGCCCAGAGTGGCCGCAAAGTGCTGCTGCTCGAGTGCGACCTGCGCCGTCCTACGGTGGCCGGCTACTTCAACATCGACACCAATGCCGAGCACGGCCTCTCGACCTATTTGATGGGCCTGAGCACCCTCGACGACTGCCGCCAGAGCAGCGGCGTGCCCCACCTCGACGTGATTTGCTGCGGACCAATTCCGCCCAACCCCACCGAGCTGCTGGAAAGTGCCCGCATGGACAGCCTGCTGAGCGAGCTGCGCCAGCAGTACGACTACGTGCTGCTCGATACGCCGCCGGTGGGCTACGTGGCCGAGTTCTTCGTGCTGGTGCGTCACCTCGACGCCAACATCTATGTGGTGCGTCAGAACTACACCGACCGGGGCTTGGTGAGCCAGATCAATGAGCTCTACGACGAGAAGAAAGTAAAGCAGTTATACATGATTATCAACGATATGCACTTTACCACAACCTACGAGTACCGCTACAAGAAAAACGCCTACGCCTACAGCCATCCGTAGTCGTCCGGCTCCTATCCTTACCCTTCTTTCCGCTTGCCGATGTCTACCTCGACTGACACCCAGCCGCGCCGCAGCCTCACCATGACCACGGTGCAGGGAGTGAAATGGAGTACGGCCGCTACCATTCTCACGGCTATTATGCAGGTGGGCTACACCGCCGTAATGGCCCGCCTGCTGAGCCCCGCCGCCTTTGGGGTGGTGGCTTTGGCCAACGTAGTGCTCCGCTTCGGCGGCTACTTTGCCCAGATGGGCATGGAGCAGGCCATTATCCAGAAGCAGGACCTGACCAAGGAAGATATCCGGGCCGCCTTCACGGCTTCGGTGGCGCTGGGTATCGTGTTTGGCGGCCTGCTCATTCTGTTGGCCCCACTTTCCATCTACGTTTTTCACGAGCCCGAAGTGGTGCCCGTGGCCCAGGTGCTGGCCTTCAGCTTGCTGCTCACCGGCCTCTCGGCCACGGCCCTGAGTTTGCTGCGCCGCACCATGCAGTTCCGGACCCTGGCCCTGGTAGAAGTCAGTTCCTATGTGGTGTCGTACGGGGGCGTGGGTGTGACGATGGCCCTGAGCGGCTACGGCGTGTGGAGCCTGGTGGCGGCCAGCGTAGCGCAGGGACTACTGGTGGGCCTGCTGGCCTACCTCGTGACGCGCCACTCGGTGCTGCCGTTGCTGAGCTGGGAGCATTACCGGCCGCTGTGGCACTACGGCAGCCGCATTTCCCTGATCAGCTTTCTGGAATTTATCGGCAGCTCGCTCGATACGCTCATCATCGGGCGGGTGCTGGGCACGGCTATGCTGGGCATTTATAACCGCGCCTGGATGCTGGTGGCCCTGCCTATGTACATGCTCACGACGAGCGTATCGAAGGTGATTTTCCCGGCCTTCAGTCAGGTGCAGGCCGACCAGGCCCGGATGCGCAACGTGTACCTGTCGAGCGTGACGCTGGTGGCGGCCCTGATTCTACCCACCGCTGCCGGCATGCTGGTGGCTGCCCCCGAGCTGGTATACAGCCTACTGGGGCCCAAGTGGGACGCCTCTATTCCGCTGCTGCGCGTGATGAGCTTTACTTCGGGCCTGATGCTGATTACCATGTTTGGCGGCATTGTGAGTGATGCCCGGGCCCGGCTGCGCGAAAAAACCATTATCATTCTGCAATACCTGCTGGTGCTGCCGGTGCTGTTTTGGCTGCTGCACGGCTGGGGTCTTATCGGGTACGCCTTTGCCCTCAACATTGGCGCGCTGCTCTACGCCGGCCTGTTTATGCGCTTGCTGCACCACGACCTCGACATTTCCTACGGCCGGCTGCTGAGCCTTTACGTGCCGGGCATTTTCAACGCGGCCGTGGTGGCCATGGTCTTTGCCGGCGTGCGGCTGGGCCTAGCCCCGTTGCACCTGCCGCCGGTGGTGGCCCTCATCATTCTGCTGCTCGTCGGGGCGCTGGTGCTGGGCACGCTCATTCTGCTGGTGCCGCTGCCTGGGCTGCGCCGGGAGCTGTGCGCCTTCCTCGACCGGCTCCACCCGCAGAGCCATTCCGGAATATTGGGCCGACTGCTGGCCCGCTACGTGCGCTTCCTGAACCCCTCAGTGTATGGCCCCGAAGCCCACTTTTCCGCCGCTAATCCCGTCTTGCCATGAATATTCTGTTTGCTTCCTACTGGGGCGAGCAGGCGCCCTGCGGCGTGCGGGTGCACTACATGGCCCTGGCCGAGGAGCTGCGCCGGCAGGGTCACCGGGTCGATATCATCACGCCCAACTCGGTGCGGGGCCTACGCCGCCGGGTGCTGGGCGGCCTGCAGCGGCTGGTAGCCACGGTGGCCGGCCCCGAAGTAGCCCGCGAGCTGTGGTACTTCGCCATGCTGTGGGCGGCCGTACCGCGTGCAGTGGCCTACGACCTGGTGAATGCCAACGACGTGGGCAGCGGCGCGGCCGTGCGCCTGGCTTTGCAAAGCCGAATTCCGGTAGTTGTCACGGGCCACGCCAGTGAGCATCCGGCCGAAGAAATTATCCGGCGCAACCAGCTGACGGGTGGGCCCGCCCGGTTTATTCGGCGCTGGTATGCTTGGCTACTGCCCCAGACGCAGTATTTCATTGGCGTTTCCGACTATCTGCTCAACTGCTTCCGCCCGTACTTGCCCGACGACTGCACCACGCGCCGCGTCTACGGCGGCAGCCCGCTGCCGGCTTCCGCGTCCGAGTTGCCGGCGGAGCCGCTGTTTGCCGGGCGGCCGGTGCTGCTGAACGTGGGCTTTCTGGATGCCAACAAAAACCAGCGCTACCTGATAGAGGTGGCCCGGGAACTGCGCCACCTGCGCGCTGACTTCGTGGTGGCCCTGGTGGGCAAAGGTCCCGAGGAAGCTGCCCTGCGTCAACTCATTGCCGATTATGACTTAACCGACCACGTGGCGCTGCTGGGCTACCACCCTACCGTGCTGCCGTTTTTGCGGCAGGCTACAGTATATGTGCACACGGCCCGGCTCGAATCGTTGGGACTGGCTTTGGTAGAGGCCGTGCTGGCCGGCGTGCCGGTACTGGCCCCCGCTACCGGCGGCATGCCTGAAGTACTGGGTGCCACGCCCGAAGCGTTGTTTGCTCCCGCTACCGAGCCGGCCGTGCTGGCCCGCCACCTCCATCAGCTGCTCGCCGATCCGGCCAGCCGCGCTTTGCTGCATTCCCGCCAATACGCGCATGCCACGGCCTGCTTCACGCTGCCCCGCATGGCCGCCCACACCCTGGGCTTCTACCACGAAGTGCTTACCAGTTCCGCCGCTCCTTCCCACCAGGCTGCCCCCGCTCCTGTCCTTTCCTCCACGCATGTTGCCTCTCCCTTGCATGAACATTCTCTATGACCACCAGGCCTTTACAGTTCAGGACGTCGGCGGGGTATCGCGCTACTACCGCGCCCTGCTCGACCATGCAGCTCCGGATGTGCAGTCGCACGTGCCGGTTTTAGTTTCCAACAACGTGTACCTCCAGGACCGCCGGCATACCAGCCATGTAGGCTTTTTTCCGGGCCAGTCATTCCGGGGGCGCTTCTCCTTTATGTGGAAGCTCAACCGCCTGGCTTGCCGCCGGGCCCTGCGCCGGGGCGAATTTGACGTCTTTCACCCTACGCTCATTGATGACCCCTACTTCCTCGACGAGGTGCAGGACAAGCCCATGGTCATCACGCTGCACGATATGATACCAATGCTCTTTACGGAGCAGTATCCGCAAACCAACGTTGAGATTATTACGCGCATCGCGCAGCGGGCCAACCAGATTATTGCTGTTTCGGAGCATACCCGGGCCGATATTCTGCGCCTGCTGCCCGTGAGCCCCGAGCGGGTGACGGTGGTGCCCCACGGCTTCACGCCCGGTCCGGCGGCCCGCTTAGTGGTGCCCGATGGCTACCTATTGTACGTGGGCACCCGCTCGGGCTATAAGAATTTCGACTGCCTGCTACAGGCGCTGGCACAGCTGGTGCGGCAACCGGGCCTGCATGAGCTGCGCCTGGTGTGCGCGGGCGGCGGCAAGCCCACCGAAGCCGAGCAGGACCGCCTGCAGGAGTTGGGCCTGGCAGGCAACGTGCAGTTTGCGGGCTTGCTGCAGGAAGCCGAGCTGGCCGGCCTCTACTGCGGCGCGGCGGCCTTCGTGTTTCCGTCGCACTACGAAGGCTTTGGCTTTCCGATTCTGGAAGCCTTTGCCCAAGAGTGCCCCGTGGTGCTCAGCAATGCCTCGTGCTTTCCGGAAACGGCCCAGGATGCGGCACTCTATTTCGACCCCAACCAGCCCGCCGACTTGGCCCAGCAGCTGCACCTGCTGCTGCGCGAGCCGGCGCTGCGCCGGCAGCTTACCCAATTGGGCACTCTGCGCCTGGCCGACTTCACCTGGACGCAAGCCGCTGAGCGTACCCGCGCCGTGTACCGCGCCGCCCGGGAGCAGCCCCAACCCCAGCCCGTTCTGATCTGATATTGTGCCTTTTGCCGCGCCATGAAACTGAGCCTACGCTTCCGTCACCTGCTTATTCTGGTCGCCATTCTGGTCACGGATTCGGCCTTCACCCGCTTTTATACCAACGTGGATGATGACCCGGGCCTGCGCCTCTACAACTATGGGCTGCTGGGGTTGTCGCTGTGGCTGATAGTACGGTCGTGGCGCTGGTTTTCGCCGGGCATGTGGCGCTGGCTGATCCTAGCCGTGCTCAGCATGGCGGCGCTGGTGCTGGAGTCGTACGCCGACTGGGGCACCTGGATGGTGTATCCGCACGTGCTGGGCAAGCTCACGCCGTTCCTAGTGCTGTTTGGGGCCTACGCCTACTACCGGCGCTACGGCATTCCGCCGCTGGGCTTCGTGATGAGTGCCGTGCCGGTGATGGTGGTGCTCAATATTATTCTCTACCACCCGGCCACCTTCACGCTGGGCGGCTTTCTAGGCCACGAGCGAGGCGTCGATACCACCTCGGCCTTTCTGCTGGTGCTGCCCGCCGTCTATTTTCTGAACCGTTATCTAGTCGGCAATTCCTGGTTGTTTCTGTTCTATTTCTTTGCCGATCTGGGCGTTATCATCTTTCTGCAGCACCGCACCGTGTGGCTCAGCACGGGCCTGGCCCTACTGCTGAACCTGCTGCTAGTGGCCCGGGCTAGCACTACTTCCCTGCGCCTGCGCCGCTTTCTGCCCATTCTGGCGCTGCCGCTGCTGTTTGGCCTGCTCGGCGGGCTTACCATGGTACTCAACAACCCGGATGTGCTCAAGAAGCTCAACAACAACGTGGAGGATATTTCCAACAGTGAAAGCCAGGGCACCGGCAGCTGGCGGCTTCAGCAGTTCGAGGCCTACGAGCCCTTCATTCGGGAATACCCTATTGCCGGCATGCGCCTGAAAGGCTTTGAGCTGCCGATTCAGTTTTTCGACAAAACTTCTGGGGCACCGGTGTGGCCCAACTATACCGGCCACCACTTCCATAGCTTCTACGTCGACCGGCTCTTTTACTTCGGGTTTCTGGGGCTGCTGCTGGCCATTGCCCCGATAGTGCTGCTGGTAGTGCGCTGCCTGAAGCAGGCCCGGCCCCTGCCGCTCGACACCATTGCGCTGGTGGCCTACGCCGGCTGCGGGCTGCTCTACGGCGTTTCCTACGACTGGCCGTTCTATTTCTTCGGCGTTATCGGCTTCACGATGGCCGCCGTGGAAGTAGCGGCCCTGGAGCCGGTAGCGCCGCCCGCGCCTCGCCCGGCCAGCCCGGCCGCCGAGCCATTCTTTTCCACTCCGACCGCTCCTTCCCGCCCCGCCCATGCGTCCGTCTGACTTTGCCACCGGCCTCGCCACGCCGGTGCTGTTCATCATCTTCAACCGCCCCGACTCGACCCGGCGCGTGTTGGCGGCTATCCGGCAGGCCCGGCCCAACCGGCTCTACGTAGCCGCCGACGGCCCCCGCCCCGACCGAGCCGGCGAGGCCGTGCTCTGTGCGCAGGTGCGGGCCCTGGTTACCGACCACATCGACTGGCCCTGCGAGGTGCGTACTCTGTTTCGGGAAACCAACCTGGGCTGTGGGCGCAACCCGGCCGCCGCTATCAGCTGGTTTTTTGAGCACGAGCCCGAGGGTATCATTCTGGAAGACGACTGCCTGCCCGGCCCGCACTTTTTCCGCTTCTGCCACGAGCTGCTGGCCCGCTACCGCCACGATGCCCGCGTGATGCACATCGGCGGCTGCAACTTCTCGCGCGAGGCCCTGCGCCCCCTGGCCGCCGAGGCCGATTCGTACTACTTTTCGGGCCAGGTGCAAAGCTGGGGCTGGGCCTCGTGGCGGCGTGCCTGGCAGCATTTCGACTTCAAGCTGAGTTTGCTGCCCGAGCTAGGCCGCCGCCGTTTGTTCGGCAATCTGTATCCATCCTTACTGGAGCGCCGCTACTGGCTGCCACGCTTCCGGGCCCTGCACCGCAGCACCGCCCCGCCCAGCATCTGGGATTATCAGTGGCACTTTGCCGTGGCGGCCAATTCGGGCCTGACTATTATGCCCGCCCAGAACCTGGTCTGCAACATCGGCTTTGGCCAAGATGCCACCCACACCACGGCCGCCGACGAGCAGTTTGCCCGCCCGGCCGCCGCGCAGTTTGCCTTTCCGCTACGCCACCCGCCCACCGTGCTGCGCGACCAGCGCCGCGACCAGCAATACTTCCACGAGTTCATTAGCGGCCGGGTAGCGGCCAAAACCCGGCGCCTGCTGCAAAGCGTGCCCCGGTGGTTTCGGGAGCAGGGCACCGTGCCCCTCGACCCACCCTACGCCCCCGACGCAGAGGAAGAAACCCGGCCGGCCGCGCCCCTCACCTACTCCCGCCCCTGATACCGCCTTACCAGTTGTTTTCCGTCGCCATGCTGTTCATCGTTATTCCCGTTTTCAACCGCTGGGCCTTCACCGAGGCCTGCCTGCGCTCCTTGCAAGAGCAAACCCAGCCCGATTTCCGCGTTATCGTCGTCGATGATGGCTCGACGGATGGCACCGGGGAGCAGCTGCGCCGGCAGTTTCCGGAGGTGGAAGTGGTGGAAGGCACCGGGCAGCTGTTCTGGACGGCCGGCGTGAATGCCGGCATCCGGCGGGCCCTGCAACAGGGCGCCGACCGGGTGCTGACGCTCAACAACGACGTGGTGGCCGCCCCCGACTTTGTGGAGCGGATGCTGCACTGGGCCCAGCGGATGCCCACGGCCCTGCTCGGCCCGCTGGAGCTGGACGTGCACACCCGCCAGCCCGTGTACGGCGGCGAGGTATTCAGCTGGCTGACCCACACCCGCCGCGACCTGCTGGCCACGCTTGGGCCCGAGGAGCGCCACGGCCTGCACCCCGTTACCTACCTGCCCGGCCGGGGGCTGCTCATTCCCGCCGCCGTGTTTGCCGCCATCGGCCTCTTCGATGAAAAGCGCCTGCCCCACTACCTGGCCGATTTCGACTTTACCAGCGTGGCCCGGCGGCACGGCTTCCCGGTGTATATCAACTACGACGCCCACCTGCTGACCTACCCCGAGGAAAGCGGCCAGGAACAGACCCGCCGCCACCGCAGCCTACAGGGCTACTACCAGCATCTGTTCGGCATCCGCGGGGGCGGCAACCTACGCAACTTCACGCATTTCGCCCTCAAAAACTGCCCCACGCCCCTGGTGCCGCTGTTTCTGCTCAATGGCTACGCTCGCCGCCTCACCGGCTATTTCTTGCACGGCTAATTCTGCGGTCAGCGCGTCAGGTCCAGCTCCAGGTTTGCCCTGAGCTATACGGGCTCTTTTTAAGCGCCCTAGCCAGCTTTGCAGGCATTGTAGCGCGTGCTTTTGCAGTTTGATTTTCTTAACTTCTAGCTCACGTATTTCTACTCTTTCTCGCCGTGGTTATTCTCGTGAAACGCACCGGGCAGCTAGGCAACCGCCTGTTTCTGTTTGCCCACTTTCTGGCCAATGCGGCAGAGTATGGCTACGAGCTGGCCAACCCGAGCTTTGGCGGCTACGCCCCGTTTTTCGAAGCCACGGCCACCGGCAACTTCGGTGGCCTGCCCGTGCGGCTGCACGCCTTCCGCCAGCCCCGCCTCGACCGGATGCTGGACCTGGTGCAGCACCCGCGCGCTTTTGGCCTGCTGCAAAGCGCCAGCCGCCTGCTGCCCCGCCGCCCCGCCCTGCTCACCGACCAGCCCGGCCAAGACTACGACCTCAACCAACCCGCTTACCTCGACGCCGCCCGGCGCGGGCTAGTGCTGGCCCACGGCTGGCAGTTTCGGGATAAGCGCAACTTTTCGCGCCACGGGGCGCTGCTACGGCAGCTTTTTGCGCCTATTGCGCCCCACCGCACGGCCGTAGCCACGCTGCTTGGCCACCTGCGCCAGTCGGCCGAGGTGGTGGTAGGCGTGCACATCCGGCGCGGCGACTATGCTACCTATAATAACGGCGCGTATTTCTACGACAATGCCACTTACGCCCGGGCTATGCGGGCCCTGAAAGAGCAGCTGCCCGCCCAGCAGCAGGTGGTATTTCTGCTGTGTTCCAACGAGGAGCTGAACCTGGCCGACTTTACCGGCCTGCAAGTGCAGCCGGCCACCGGCCACTTCGTGGAAGACCTCTACGCCCTGGCCGCCTGCGACTACGTGCTGGGCCCGCCCAGCTCCTACTCCATGTGGGCCTCCTTCTACGGCCAGGTGCCGCTGCTCCACCTCGAACGGCCGGAGCAGGCAGTAGCCTTGCACGACTTTCAGGTTTTTCTGGATCAGTAATCAGCCCCACCCCGCTATGGTTTCACTTCTGTCCCTGCGCGTGGGCTGGCTGCTTAGCGGCACCTGCCTGCTATTTCCCGGCTCCCAGCTCACCGCCCCCACCGAAGTCGGCACGCTGGTCATTCGTCAGGGTGGTGTGTATACCGGCACCTACCGCAGCACCGATTCGGCCGTGCCCTGCATCCGCATCATGACCAATGAGCCCGTGACGCTGCGGGGCTGCCAGCTAAGCGGGGCCGGCAACTTGATAGACGTGCCCAACGGCGGCGCCGACCTGACCGTGGAGCACTGCACCGGGCAGGGCCTGCGCCCCAGCCGCGACCAGACCAGCCGGGGCCACTTCATTGAAATCAACTCGGCCCGCAACCTGCGCCTGGAAAACAACCTGCTGATTCAAACCACCGGCATTGCCGTGTACCAGTGGAGCGGCGACGGCTCGGCCAACCAGACACTGAAAATTCTGCGCAACAAGGTGCGCAACATCGACAGCCGCTACCGGGACGGCGGCGGCACCACGGCTTCCTGCATCTCGCTCAACCAGGTGCACGGCGTGGGCAACATCGAAATTGCCTGGAACCAGGTGATTAACGAGCCCAACAACTCGCTGGTAGAGGACAACATCAACATCTACGACTCGTCCGGCACTGCCGAAAGCCCCATCCGGGTGCACGACAACTACATTCAGGGCGCGTACCCATTCCCGGCAACAGCCGCCAAATTCACTGGCACGGGTATGATAACCGACGGCACCAACACCTCGGAGCTGGCTGCCACGGGCTATATTGAGGCCACGAACAACCAGTTTGTGTCCACGTGCAACTCGGCCATGAACATCGCCGGTGGCCACCACGTGCGCTACACCAACAACCGCATGGTCACCAGCGGCCTGTTGCCCAACGGCCAGAAGCTCAACGCTACCTACTGCGGCATCGCCATCTTCAACTTCTACCAGCAGGCCGTCTTCGGCAACCACGTGGTCGACAACAACACCATGGGCATGGTCAAGTGGGGCGCCAACAACCCCTACCCCGACCGCAACGACAACGGCGACTACGGCTACCAGATCCACACCAACACCCAGCACCTGCCCAACCCCATCACCCTGCAGACTGAGCAGGCCGAGTGGACCCGCTGGAATGCCAAACTGGAGAAGCAGCACATCCGGCTAGGGCCAGATGCGGAGGCTGCCCTAGCCATTACCCAGTCAAAGCCCTGATTTGTAGCCGCTCCCGACTGGCTGCAACAGGAAGTTAAGCCGCAATAAAAAAAAGCACCCCTACCGGGTGCTTTTTTTATTGCCCTGACAGCCATTCAACTAGCCTTAAAACCGCGCAAGCCGCCTATATAGGCAAAGTACAGTATAGTTAATTAAAGAACATCTTATTTAAGTACAATATACATTATTATGACATGCGTCTTGCATAACAAATGATTTTTATACATTTGCATTGAACCTCGATATCGGATTTAGGACTATTACAAGTCTTCAACCGATTAACTTTTTGCAAAGTGCTCTTTACAGCCTCTTACAAGGCGTTTTAGATTGTACCGAAAAAAGAGTTGAACTGCGGCACTTAAGAGAAGCACCGCTAGATGATGTTGGTCTTGTGAAGTTGATAAAAGCTCTTAAATATGCTTATTAGGGCCTTTGCCTTCTCTTTTTATCTCCGGCGATACGCGTGGTCGGAAAGTAAAGGAGTAGGTGAAGCCAGGTGCCAAAGGCGTGACATACGCCAGAATCGCCCGAGAAAGCGCGCTGGAAAGCTCCACAAGGCAATTGTAAAAAAACAATTACGGCAAATGAAACAATTTGTTCTTATGCCGGGTTTTTCACAGCATCCCTATATAGGGTTTACCATTTAAAGAACACACAGAATGCAAAACACCTCTGGATCCAAGTTCCTCTTCAACCGGAACGCCTCCTCTGGTACACACTTTCTGCCCCTGTTGGCGCTCGTGCTGTTGGTCTCATCTTTTTTTCCCGCGTCACTCCGGGCTCAGGGCCAAGCGCCCAATGTGACGTACTCCGGTCCGATTACTATCACCCAGGGTGGTACCTACACCGGCAACTACCGCAGCACTGATTCGCGGGTACCCTGTATCTCCATTCAGACGACTCAGCCGGTAATCATTGAGAACTGCATTCTGGCCGGTGCCGGCGACCTGATTCTCGGCAATTCCGGCGGCTACAATGTGATTGTGCGCAACAACCGTGGCTACGGCTTGCAGCAAAGCATCGACAACGAGCGGCACGGCCGCTTCCTCGAAATTAACTCGGCCAAGTCGGTTACTATCGAGAATAACTACTTCGAACATACGACCGGCATCGCCATCTACCAGTGGAGCGGCGACGGCTCGGCAGCCCAGACGCTGAAAGTGCGTCGGAATATAGCCAAGAACATCGACGGCCGCTACCGCAACGGCGGCGGCACATTTTGCAACTTTCTGAGCGCCAACCAGGTAAAAAACCTGGGCAACGTGGAAGTAGCCTGGAACCAAGTAGTAAACGAGCCGAATAACTCGTTGGTAGAGGACAACATTAACTTCTACAACTCGGGTGGGGTAGCCAGCAGCCCCATGAACGTGCACGACAACTACGTGCAGGGCGCCTACCCCTACCCCGCTACCGGCAACGCCTTCACTGGCACAGGCATGATCATCGACGGCACCGGCGACTCGCAGCAGGGCTACCTCGATGCCACGAACAACCAGTTTGTGTCCACGTGCAACTCGGCCATGAACATCGCCGGTGGCCACCACGTGCGCTACACCAACAACCGCATGGTCACCAGCGGCCTGTTGCCCAACGGCCAGAAGCTCAACGCTACCTACTGCGGCATCGCCATCTTCAACTTCTACCAGCAGGCCGTCTTCGGCAACCACGTGGTCGACAACAACACCATGGGCATGGTCAAGTGGGGCGCCAACAACCCCTACCCCGACCGCAACGACAACGGCGACTACGGCTACCAGATCCACACCAACACCCAGCACCTGCCCAACCCCATCACCCTGCAAACCGAACAGGCCGAGTGGTCCCGCTGGGTGAGCAAGCTCCAGCAGAACGGCATCACCATCGGTACTGGCCCGAACACCAACGGCGGTGGGGGCGGCACTCCTCCGAACGTAGCACCCACGGTAAGCCTGACCTCGCCCGGCAATTCGAGCGTAACGACCGGCACCGTGCTGAACCTAGCCGCTACGGCTGCTGACGCCGATGGCTCAGTTGCTAAAGTGGAATTCTTCAACGGCGCTACCAAGCTCGGCGAAGACACCTCGGCTCCTTACCAGCTCAGCTACACGGCCGCCACGGCCGGCACCCTGACCCTAACGGCCCGTGCTACCGACAACGCCGGGGCCACCACCAACTCGGGCTCGGCTACGGTAACCGTAACCGGCGTAGTACAGCCGCCCGTAGCTGGCTCCTTCTATAAGGGTATCAACATCAACGGCAGCGCCATCAGCCTCGACGGCAACGCCTGGCAGGCCAGCAGCGGTGCCGCCGGCGTTCAGATCATCGGTACGCCCTTCGCCAACCAGAACATTACGCTGACGCCCGCTACCGACGCTACCCGCGCCGCCATGATCCGGTCGTCGGTGTACGGCAACACGACGGGAGCTGCCATTGCAGTTCCGAATGGCACGTACCAGGTATACTTCTACCTGTGGGAAGACAACAGCCCCGAAACGTTCAACATCCTGGTAGAAGGCCAGACAGTGCGCTCAGCTTACAACAGCGGCTCGGCTGGCAAGTGGGAGAAAGTAGGTCCGTTCACGGCCAACGTTACTGACGGCACCCTGAACGCCTCGACTTCGGGCGGCTACGCCAACCTTTCGGGTATCGAAGTATGGGCTGGCAACGCTACCCCGACCAACGTGGCTCCAACCGTGAGCCTGACCGCACCCGGCAACTCGAGCGTAACGACCGGCACCGTATTGAACCTGGCGGCTACGGCTGCTGACGCCGATGGCACGGTAACGAAAGTAGAGTTCTTCAACGGCGCTACCAAGCTCGGCGAGGACACCTCGGCCCCGTACCAGCTCAGCTACACGGCCGCTACGGCTGGCACCCTGACCCTAACGGCTCGTGCTACCGACAACGCCGGGGCTACCACCAACTCTGGTGCTGCTACCGTAACGGTGAATGCCGTAGTGGTGAACCCCACGGCCACTTTCTTCCGCGCTATCAACATCAACGGCCCGGCCGTAACGCTCGACGGCAACGCCTGGCAGGCCAGCAGCGGCGCCGCTGGAGTACAGGTTATCGGTACGCCTTTCGCCAACCAGAACGTGACGCTGAACCCGGCCACCGACGCTACCCGCGCCAGCATGATTCGCTCGGCAGTGTACGGCAACACGACCGGCCTGAACATGGGCAACGTGCCCAACGGTACGTATAACGTGTATCTCTACGTGTGGGAAGACAACAGCCCCGAGACGTTTAACATCATCGTAGAAGGCCAGACGGTGCGCTCGGGCTACAATAGCGGCTCGGCTGGCAAGTGGGAGAAAGTAGGTCCGTTCACGGCCAACGTTACTGACGGCACCCTGAACGTATCGACTTCGGGCGGCTACGCCAACCTTTCGGCCGTAGAAGTGTGGAAACAGAGCACCGGCACGGCTACCTCGATTCAGTCGCGCCAGAACCTGACGCCTTCTTCGTCGCTGATTGGCAGCGTAACGGCGTATCCTTCGCCCATGACCAACGAGCTGAGCATTGAGCTGAACGCCGCCCAAACCGAGACGATGCGCGTAGCCATCCTCAACCAGAGCGGCGCCGTAATGCAGAACTCGGCCATTGCTTTCGAGAAAGGTGTTTCGACCGAGAAGCTCAACGTAAGCAGCCTGCCCGCCGGCAACTACTTCCTGCGCTTCACCGAAGGTTCCCTGACGGGTAAAAGCATCCAGGTCAGCAAGTAACGTTCGGCCTTAGAGCCAAATCGTATCCTAGTCGAAAGCCTGATCCTCTCTGAGGGTCAGGCTTTTGTCGTTTATGCCCGCTGCTCTGGCACGGCTACTGGCAAACCCAAGGCTGCAACAAGAACTTGGTCGAATCGCCTAATTTGACTTTACCGATATTTAAAATAAATATTTTTATCCATGCTATTGCTTTTAACATTTTAAATGCAATAATTTGATACTAAAGTTCTATACGGGCAAAATATAGGGTTGCCCTGAACTGAACTGTTCCCTCTGATTCACCTCGTTATTTTCAGGTTCGTATGAAGCGCGCACTTATTACCGGAATTACCGGTCAGGATGGTTCTTACCTGGCCGAGCTGCTCTTAAGCAAAGGATACGAAGTCCACGGCATCAAACGCCGCTCGTCGCTGTTCAACACCGACCGGATTGACCACCTCTACCAGGATCCGCACGAAGCCAACGTGCGGTTTAAGCTCCACTACGGCGACCTGGCCGATGCCACCAACCTGATCCGCATCGTGCAGGAAGTGCAGCCCGACGAGATTTACAACCTCGGGGCCATGTCGCACGTGAAAGTATCGTTCGACACGCCCGAGTACACGGCCGACGTGGACGGGCTGGGCACCTTGCGGCTGCTGGAAGCGGTGCGCATTCTGGGCCTGACGCAGAAAACCCGCATTTACCAGGCTTCCACGTCGGAGCTCTACGGGCTGGTGCAGCAGGTACCGCAGTCGGAAGCCACGCCCTTCTATCCCCGCTCGCCCTACGCCGTGGCCAAATTGTATGGCTACTGGATTACGGTAAACTACCGCGAAGCCTACGGGATGTATGCCTGCAACGGCATTCTGTTCAACCACGAGTCGCCGATGCGGGGCGAGACTTTCGTGACGCGCAAAATCACGCGGGGCGTAGCTCGTATCGGCATGAATCTGCAGCAGAAAATATACCTGGGCAACCTGGACGCCCGCCGCGACTGGGGCCACGCCCGCGACTACGTGGAAGCCATGTGGCGCATGCTGCAGCAGGAGGAAGCCCGCGACTATGTTATTGCCACCGGCGTGACAACCACCGTGCGCGACTTCGTGCTGCTGGCGTTTGCCGAGCTAGGCATCGAGCTGAATTTCGTGGGCGAGGGTGTAAACGAAGTGGGCTACGTGGCGGCCTGCACCAACCCCGACTACCAGGTACCGACCGGCCAGGTAGTGGTAGCCGTGGACCCCGCCTATTTCCGGCCTACGGAAGTAGAATTACTGATTGGCGACCCGACCCGCGCCAAAACCGAGCTGGGCTGGGAGCCGCAGTACGACCTGCCGGCCCTCGTCCGGGACATGGTGCAGGCCGATGTGCAGCTCTTCCGCCGCGACACCGTGCTGCTCGAAGCCGGCCACCAGGTGATGTACCATGATGAATAAGTGAAGTGGTGAAGTGATGAAATGGTGAGTTGTTCTACTAGCGCAAGCCGTGCAGATCAAACGACAACTCACAATCTCGCCACTTCCCAAATCCACAAATTCACCACTTCACAAATTCACCTTTTGCAATGGATAAACACGCTAAAATATATGTAGCCGGCCATCGGGGGATGGTTGGGGCGGCCCTGGTGCGTCGTTTGCGCCGGGCTGGGTATAGTAATCTGGTGGTGCGCACGTCGGCCGAGCTGGACCTGCGCGACCAGGCCGCGGTGGCCGGCTTCTTTGCCGACGAGCAGCCAGAATATGTGCTGCTGGCCGCGGCCAAAGTGGGCGGCATTCACGCCAACAACACCTACCGCGCCGATTTTCTGTATGACAACATGATGATTCAGAACAACGTGCTGCACCAGAGCCAGGTGCACGGGGTTCGGAAGCTGCTGTTTTTGGGCTCGTCGTGCATCTACCCCAAGCTGGCCCCGCAGCCCATTCGGGAAGAATACCTGCTGACTGGGGCTCTGGAGCCCACCAACGAGCCCTACGCCATTGCCAAAATTGCCGGCCTCAAGCTCTGTGAGGCCTACCGGGCGCAGTACGGCTGCAACTTCATTTCGGTGATGCCTACCAACCTCTACGGCCCCGGCGACAACTACGACCTGGCCAATTCCCACGTGCTGCCGGCCATGCTGCGCAAGTTTGGCGAAGCCGCCGAGCAGGGCCTGCCCCGCGTCACGATATGGGGCACGGGCACGCCGCGCCGGGAGTTTCTGCACGTCGACGACCTGGCCGATGCCTGCCTGCACCTAATGCTGCACTACAACGAGGCGCTACCCCTAAACGTGGGCACCGGCCGCGACATTACCATTCAGGAACTGGCCGAGTTGATTGCCGAGCTGACCGGCTATGCCGGCGAAATTATCTACGACTTCTCCCGCCCCGACGGCACTCCCCGCAAGCTACTGGACGTGAGCCGCCTGCACGCGCAGGGCTGGCAGCACCAGATTGGGCTTACCGAGGGCCTGCGCGCCGTTATTGCCGCCGCCGACTGGCGGCAGGCAGTCCAGTACTCCCCGCTCCAGGCTCTGGCCTAACTCACTCCTACAACCACACATTTGTCGTTCCCACTCTTATGTATGATGTGCTAACCAGGGCACGAAGACGCGCTGGCCGTCTCTTCCGGGAATTTATTCCATTTAATACTCACTTTCGCCCTACCGGAATTCATCCTACGGGCAAAGGGCTGGCCAACCAGTTAGACAGTGGTGTTTTCTACCAGGAGCTATATCCGGCCTACACTTCTACCCTCGACATGCCCCCGGCGTTGTACGAGGCCGGCCCCATCTACGACAAGTACCCGCACCGCGAGGAAGTACCGGCCGCCTACACCCTGGAAGTTGCCAACGGCCGCATTTACGCCGACAATTTTAACAGCGTGGCCGTCATTTCGGCCGATAATAAGCTCATCGGGGACGTGTCGTTTCAGTATGCCCGCGGCGACTGGCGCACGGTGCAGCCCCGCGACAACAACATCTTCCGGCAAAGCTATTTCATCGAGCCAATCCGGGTGCGGGGCACGGTGTGCAGCCTGCTTTCGGGCGGCGGGGCCGCGCTGGGCAACTACTACCACTGGCTCGTCGACTCCCTGCCCCGCCTGCACCTGCTGCAGGAAGCCGGCCTGCTCGATACGGTGGATTACTTTCTGGTATACGACCGTAACCTGCGCTTTATGCTCGAAACGCTGGAGCCCCTGGGCATCGGGCCCGAGCGGCTGCTTGATGTGAATACTCACCGCCACCTGCGCGCCGACCGGCTGGTGCTCACCTCGCCCGTGCGCGGCCGGGGGGTGCACACCCCCGACTGGGTATTCCGCTTTCTGCGCGAAACATTTCTGCCCGCCCGCCGCACCCGCGACTTCAATCCCTATATCTACATCTCGCGCCGCGATGCGCCGGCCCGGGTGGTGCTACCGGCCGCCGAAGTGGAAGCCATGCTCCGCGACGAGTTCGGCTTTACGACCTACACCTTGTCGGACCTCAGCTTCGCCGAAAAAGTGGAGCTCTTCAGCCAGGCCAAAGCCGTGGTGTCGCCCATCGGGGCCGGGCTGGCCAACATCATCTTCGCGCCGATCGAAGCGCCCCTGCTGGAGCTGCTGCCCCGCAGCTTTGCCCTCGGCGACTACTGCGAGGTGAGTGCCCGCCTGGGTAAGCCCTACGATTGGCTCATTGGCGAAAGCCCCGAGTTGGCCGACAACCACGGCGACGCCAGCCGCGAAAACCTGACAGTGGACCTAAACGTGCTGCGTGAACGGGTAACCCGCCTGATGGAGCGGGTACGGAAGTCGTCGCAGCAACGTGAACTGGAACTCGAAACCTAACCCCAAACGTCTCACTCATGAGCGACTTGTTACCCCGTGTTCAGCGCCGCGCTGGTCGCTTACTGCGGCAATTGGTGCCGCATAATCTTCGTTTTCGTCCTGTGGGCGTACATGGCTCCAGTCAGCAGCTGGCGGCCCACCCCGGCAGCGGGGCCACTTACCGGGAAATTTACCCGGCCTATCTCTCCCAGTGGCCCGTCACCGACAAGCTCTACGCCCAGATATCGGACTACGGCGGGCTGCACGCCAAACCCAATCGGACGGAAAAGCAGCCCGCCGCCTTTGTGCTTACCCTGGAGCAAGGCCGCCTGCTGGCCGACAACACGCTGAGCGTAGCCGTACTTTCGGCTGACAATAAGCTGGTAGGCGACGCTTCCTTTCAGTACGATGTGGCCCGTGCCGACCTGGCGCGGCCCGAGGACAACACCATTTTCGGGCAGCGTTGGTTTAAAGCGCCGGTGCAGGTGCGAGGCACGGTATGCAGCCTGCTGTCGGGTGGCGGCGCCGCTACCGGCAACTACTACCACTGGCTGATTGACTCGCTGCCCCGCCTGCACCTGGTGCAGGAAGCCGGCCTCTGGGAGTCTATCGACTACTTTCTCATCTACGACAAAAAGCGGCAATTCGTCGTCGATTCGCTGCTGGCCCTGGGTATCCGCAGCGAGCAGATCGTCGACGTAAGCACGCACGGCCACTTAGTAGCCGACCGCCTGCTGGTAACTTCGCCGGTGCGCGGGCAGGGCACGCACAACCCGGAGTGGGCCTGCGACTTTCTGCGCCAAGCCCTGCTACCGGCTGCTGCGCCCCAGCAGTTCAGCCCCTACGTGTACCTGAGCCGCCGCGACGCTCCCGGCCGCCACGTGCTGAATGAGGACCATGTGGAAGAAATGCTGGCCCCGTATGGCTTCGAGTCGCATGTACTGAGCGACTACACTTTTACCCAGCAGATTGCCTTGTTTGCCGGGGCCAAAATGGTGGTAGCGCCCACCGGCGCGGGTTTGGCCAACCTGGTTTTTGCGCCCGTCGGCACCCCTGTTATCGAGATGTTCCCGAAGCATTTTACGGTGATGGAATACCCGGAGCTTTGCTACCGTCTGGGCCTGTCGCACCAGTTTCTGGTATCGGAGCCAGTGGCGGGACCCATCAAGTCGCGCCGCGAAGCCTGGAGCGAGCACCTGCTGGTGAACCTTGAAACGCTGAAGCAGGAGCTGCGGCACGCCTCTTCCTTCCCACGGGTAGCCACGGTACTGTGCCTGACGGAATTTCCGGATATGTCGGCCTTTGTTTCCCCTGTTTAGCCCCCTAGTCCCTACCACCATGCACGACCTTCTTGCCCGAGCTCAGCGCCGCGCGGGCCGTGTGCTGCGGGAGCTTATTCCGTACCACCGCCATCTGCGGCCGTTGGGCACCCACGCCGTCAGCCGTCAGCTCGCCGCCAACGCCAGCGGCGCTACCTACACCGAAATCTATCCTGCCTACGAATCCTATTTGCAGGTACCGGAAGTGTTTCAAACCTGCGGCCCGAGCTATTATGAGCCGGTAGCGGCGCAGGAACACATGCCCGCCGCGTTTGTGCTGACACTTGAAAACGGCCGCATCAACGTCGATGACATCAACAGCGTAGCCATCATAGCGGCCGACAACCAGCTGGTAGGCGACGTGTCGCTGCAATTTTCGCCCACTACCTTTGCCCTGGCCCCGCCGGCCGAACACCCGATTTTCCGCCAGAGCTACTTTCAGCCGCCCCGCGAAATAGCGGGCACGGTATGTAGTTTGCTGTCAGGCGGGGGCGCGGCCATCGGCAATTACTACCACTGGCTGCTCGACTCGCTGCCGCGCCTGCATCTGGTGCAGGAAGCCGGCCTCTGGGAGTCCATCGACTACTTTCTCATCTACGACCGGAACCACCGGTTTGCCGTGGAAACCCTGCGAGAGCTAGGCATCCGGGACGAGCAGATTATCGATGTGCAAGGCAATACTCACCTACGGGCCGAGCGGCTGGTTGTTACTTCCTCGGTACGGGGCGGTGGCCGGCACGCCCCGCGCTGGGTGGGTGAGTTTATGCGCCAGGCGTTTCTGCCACCCTCTTCGGGTAGCAGCCGGCCGTTCAGCTCGCTGGTGTACGTAACACGCCGCGACGCCTCGTTTCGCCAGGTGCGGAATGAAGCGGAGGTAGAGGAATTACTGGCCGGCTATGGCTTTGAGAGCTACGCGCTGAGCGAGCTGAGCCTGCGCGAAAAAGTGGCGCTATTTTCCGGGGCTCGGGCCGTGGTAGGGCCGGTGGGGGCCGGTTTGGTCAATATCGTATTCTGCCAGCCGGGTACGCCGCTTATCGAGTTTCTGCCCCGCAACCTTATCGTGGCCGACTACCTCGACCTGACTTCGCGCCTCGACATGCCCCACTACCCTCTCATCAGCCGCCGCGACGATGCCTCGGCCCAAAGTGCCAACGCTGACCGTCGCGACGACCTGACGGTAGATATCAAGGTGCTGCGCCGCACGCTGCAGCAGGCCCTGCCCGAGGCGGTGCCGGCGTAGCCATTTTCAGCCGCGTTGACGCACAAAACTGGCGTTATCAGCGGCTTTTCACTTTTCATCTGCTCCGTATGCCTTCCGTTCTGCTTTCCCTCGTCTCCTGGAACAGCGCCGACTCTGTGGAGGCCTGCCTGCGCTCCGCCCTGGCCCAGACTTACCAGGACTTTGAGTTTTGGGTGGTCGATAATGCTTCCCACGACGATACCTGCGCCCGAGTAGAGGCCCTGGCCGCCACCGATGCCCGCCTGAAGCTGCACCGTCTCAGCGAGAATACCGGCTTTTGCGGGGGCCACAACTACGCCCTCGACCGGACCCGCTCCGACTACGTGCTGCTGGTAAACCCCGACATCGAAATGCAGCCCGACTACCTGGCCAAGGCTGTGGCCGCCATGCAGCACGATGAGCGAATCGGGACGGTGTGTGGGCTGCTAGTGCAGAGCCGGGAGGCTGACCCCTACATCGACAGTGCCGGCATGGACTCCCTGGCCGATGGCCGGTTTCGGCTGCGGCTGCACCGGCAGCGCGTGAGTGAGGCCAACCTTACGCCCGGCTACGTGGATGGGGCCGATGGGGCGCTGCCGCTGTTTCGGCGCCGCTTTATTGATGACCTACGGGTAGAAGGCCACTTTTTCGACCCCCGCTTCTTTGCCCACAAGGAAGACTGGGACATAGCCTGGCGCGGCAACCTCTACGGCTGGCACACTTGGTTTGAGCCCAGCTGCCGGGCCCTGCACCCCCGGCAGTTTCTGCCGGCCAACCTGCGGCTGCGCCGCCGGCTGGCCGGGGCCATCAAAACCGACGCCGTGAAAAACCAATGGCTGCTGCTCATCAAAAATACGCCCAGCCAACAAGCGGCCGGATTTCTGCTGCGGGCCATTCCGCGGCAGCTGGCTATTTTGGGCTATTCGCTGCTATTTGAGCGGGGCTCGTTGCCGGCCTACCGCTACGTGTGGCAGCACTGGCGCGAGGTATGGGCCAGCCGCCGGCTCATTCAGAGCCGGGCGCGGCAGGGCTGGCCGCCGCCGGCACCGCAGCCAGCCCTACCCCCTGCCATAATACTCGCGCCGCCCACTCCTACGCCAGTGCAATCCGAGTCTACGGTACCGCTGGCAGCCTTCTAAGCAGCGCGGAAAGCCAAGCCCCAGCGGGGCGGCACAATCGGTACAACGATAGGTGTCGCTCCGCTGGGGCTTTTCTTGTGCCGGCCCTATTTACTACCGATATGCGGCCCCCGCCGGGGCTACCGTTCACCAGTTCGCAGTTTTGCTTAGCGTCGGTTCCAGCTTTGGAGCTTATTCCGCTGGCTTTGTTCAAATAAGCCTCAGATCTGTACCGTATGGCAAAAATCCTTCCCGCATACGGTATAGCTGCTGATTCGCCCAGCGGCCTGCCCAAGCAACAGAACCTTGCTGCCCCGGCCCAGAAACAGCGGGGCCGCTCCTCAAAATGAAGAGCGGCCCCGCTGTTGTAATACGTTCAAAAACTTCCCTGGCCTTATTCCCCAGCTACGGCGGCGTCGGCCGTAGCCGCTACTTTGGCTGGCGCCGCTGGGCCAAAGTAGGCGGCCTGCTCCTGGCGCAGCTGGTCAATGAGGCGACCTTTGGGCAGCAGCACGTCGTCGTAGGTCAGCACCTGGTCTTTGGGCACGTTGTGGCGCAGAATGCAGCCCTCGGCCACGCCGATAGGCAGCAGCCGCTCCTGGTCGGCCACGGCGGCATTTTCGGCCAGCCCGTAGGTGTGGTAGTGCCCGATGCCGTCCAGCGTCTGGCCAGCAAACAGCGGAACCTTGGCGGCCGTTACCACTTCTACCAGCATGCGGCCGGCCGGGGCCAGGGCGGCGTCGCCGAAGAGCACGGCGCGGGCCACGGTACTCGGCGTTTCGAAGTGGCAGAGGTGGTAGGGCGTATAGAAGCAGTAGAGCGGCCCGGGGCCCAATTTATACAGCTTGAGGTAGTGCTGCTGCACCGGGTCGTCGATGGTGCCCAGCACAAATACGCCGGGCCCCGGCTCGGCCCCCACTACGTAGTCTACGATGCCAGGGCCGCCGTCGAGCAGCAGCTCCTGTGGATACCACTCGGCGGCCTTGCTAATGGGCGTGCCAGGCGCTACAGTGGGGCCCAGCATGCCGCGCTGCGCCACATTCATGCCGAGGGCATTGGCAATAACGGCTTGCTCGAAGCTGATTTTGCTGCCGTCGGCAAAGCTGGTCACCATGCTCGGATTCTGGCCCCATTGCCGGGCAAAGCCTTCCTGCGTAGTCGGGTTGCGGTAGGGGTCGTGCAGGCCCTTGATGTTGCCGCACAGCACGGGCTTCACCCCGATGCCCTTCACGAAGCGGGCCAGGTTGAGCGTGACGCCCGGCTGGTCGCCGTCGGCCACGGTGTAGATGACGCCGACCCGGTCGGCATACACCTTCAGAATCGGGCCCACGGTGCCATCCAGCTCGGCATTGAGCAGCACGATGTGCTTGCCGTGCCGGATGGCCTCCAGCACCACGTGCGCGCCGTGCTCCACGGCCCCGGTCACCTCAATAATAGCATCAATTCCCTCAGCCCGGCTCAGCAGCAGCGCGTCGTCGGTAATGGCGGGCAGGCCCTGGGCAATGCAGGCTTCGAGCTGCGCCACCGAGCCCACTTCGCGCGGGGCCAGCGTGCCGGCTTCCTCGTAACACTGCCGGGCTTTGTCGATGGTGCGGTTGGCAATGGCGACCAGCTCCATGCCGGCCACGTAGCGGCAAATCTGCCGGGCCACGCCCTTGGCCATGAAGCCGGCCCCTACCATGCCCACGCGGATAGGCTGGCCCAGGCGCTGCCGCTCGGCCAGCGCTTTGTCTACTAGTATCATATGTGTGTGTCGGGTAAGGTTGGGGAAATAAAGCCCGAACAGGCAGCGGCCGGGCAGCGGCGCACCACTGCCCGGCCGGCGGCTAGTCCATCATCTTGGCTTCGACTTGGATTTCGGGTACTAAAAGATGAAAATCAGGATGATTCCGGTCCTTTTCGGAAATCAGGCTGGGCTCGAAAGGCCACTGAATGTTGATAGCCGGGTCGTTCCAGCGCAGGCCCCGCTCGGCGCCCGGCGCGTATTTGGCCGATACCTGGTAGCACACGTCGGTGTTGTCGGTGAGCGTGAGGAAGCCGTGGGCAAAGCGGCCGGGCACAAACAGCATCCGGAAGCTGGCCGCTGTTAGCTCTACGCCCAGCCACTGCCCGTACGTGGGCGACTCTTCCCGCAGGTCCACGATGACGTCGTAGATGGCGCCCTGGGTGCAGCGCACGAGCTTGGTTTCCTCGTGGGGCGGCAGCTGGAAGTGCATGCCGCGCAGCGTCCCTTTTTTTGGGTTAGAGGATACGTTGGCCTGCAGCGGCGGCATCAGAATGCCGTGGGCCGCAAACTCGTCGGCGCACCAGGAGCGGGCAAAGAAGCCGCGCTCATCGGCCATGCGGTCCACATCAATAATAAAGGCGCCCGGTAGTTCAGTCTCCGTGAAGATCATAAGAAAAGAGGTGTAGCGGTGGCAGAAATGGAAAGAATAGGTCGGTCAGCAGTTAGGATAAGGCCAGCTCAACGGGTTCGGCTGTTTTTTCAGTTGCTTTACCGGGCTTGTCGGTGGCCCATACCAGGCTTTCGTCAAGCTGGCCGGTTTCGCGCAGATTGGTGAGCACCCGCAGGCGCATCAGCTGCGACGAGCGGAACTCCGGGTCGCGGAAGCCCATTCCAATCAGGCCGTCGCGCAGCTCCTCGATGGTATCCACGAGGGTGCGCTGGGGCTGATGATTGGGCGCCAATTCGCGGAACAGGCTGAAATCGACGCGGTACGAGCGTTTGTCGGGCGGGGCGGCGGGGTTCAGCTGCACCTCCGTGCCCGGAATGATGTCGGCAATGGCGGCGGCCAAGTCACGCACCTGGTAGTTCCACTGCTCCGAGCCGGCATTGATGGCCAGAAACACGCCGCCGCAGTCGGCCGGGCGGCCAATGGCCCACTCAATGGCGCGGGCCATATCCTGCACATGGATCAGGGGCCGCCAGGGCGAGCCGTCGCTCAGGATGCTGATGCGGCCCGTAGCCACGGCTCCCGCCACAAAGTCATTCACCACCAAGTCCAGCCGCAGCCGGTCGCTCCAGCCGCAGGCGGTGGCAAAGCGCAGGCAGGTGATACGGAAGCTCTCATCGGCCAGCGGGGCCAGTTCCTGCTCGCTCAGCACCTTGGAGCGGGCGTAGGCCGTCAGCGGGTTCAGCTCCGACTGCTCGGTTTTGGCTCCTTCGCCCCCGGCGCCGTACATGCTGCAGCTGCTGGCAAACACGAATGACTTCACCCCAGCGGCCTTCGCCCGGCGGGCCAGCCAGATGCCGGCGCGGTAGTTTATTTCCAGGGTCACGTCCTCGTAGGTCTGCCCCATCGGGTCGTTGGAAATGGCGGCCAGGTGCACCACGGCGTCTACTTCCTGGAGGAGCGAGTCGGGTAGGTGGCGCACGTCGCCGAATAGCTGCCGGTCGAGGCGCGACTCGGGCAGGCGCTGGGCCCCGGTGAGGCAGTGCGCGAAATAGCCCATGTCGTAGCCGATCAGCTCGGCCTTGGGAAACTGGCGCCGCAGGTGGCGCACCACGCCGGGCCCGACGTAGCCCATGTTGCCCGTAATCAGAATGCGTTGCATAAAGCGAGAGGTTGAGTTGAGAAAGTGAAGGCAATAGGATTCCAGCCGCGCCGGGGCGGAAGGCATTCAATCCTCTTGCGGATTGGGTGTTAGGCGTTGGGGCGCACCGTAGCGGCGGCTACGCGCTGGCCGGCCGGGGCCGTCACGGCCGAAGTCATGATGTCGGTCAGCACGGGGTCGGGGGCGGGCGACGCTACGGTGTTGCCCCACACTTTCCACTGGGCTTTGCCAGCGCTCCACATTTCCTCCAGCATGTTCCGGTCGCGCAGGGTATCCATGGGCTGCCAGAAACCGGTGTGGCGGTAGGCGGCCAGGGCTCCATCGGCGGCCAGACGCTCCAGCGGGCCTTTTTCCCACACCGTGTCGTCGTTGTCGATATAGTCGAACACGGCAGGTTCCAGCACGAAGAAGCCCCCGTTAATCCAGGGCGTTTCGCCGCCTTCGGGCTTTTCCATAAAGTTGGAAATGCGGCTCGACTCGTCGCCGAGCGAGAATACCCCGAAACGGCCCGGCTGGCGCACGGCCGTGAGCGTGGCCAGCGCGCCTTCCTGGCGGTGGTGCTCAATGGCGGCCTGAATGTCAACGTTGCCTACCCCGTCGCCGTAGGTCAGGCAGAAGGTTTCGTTGTCGAGATGCTCGCGCACCCGGCGCAAACGGCCGCCGGTCATCGTTTCCTGGCCGGTATCAACCAGCGTCACCGTCCAGGGCTCGGCATTGCTGCGGTGAATCTGCATTTCGTTGCGGTCCATTCGAAAGGTCACATCGGAATTATGCAGGAAATAATCAGAGAAATACTGCTTAATCATATGCCCTTTGTAGCCGCAACATACCACGAAGTCGCGGATGCCGTGGTGGGCATATATCTTCATAATGTGCCACAGAATGGGCTTGCCGCCGATTTCCACCATGGGCTTAGGCCGCACGCCGCTTTCTTCGCTGATCCGGGTGCCGTAGCCGCCCGCAAGTATTACTGCTTTCATATGTGTGGGGATACTGGTTGGAAATAGAAAGGAGAAGAGAAGACGAGCTCTTAGGTAACGCCTGGGTTACTCGCTATTCCTTAGATGATGAAATATAGAACATATTGGTATATTATCAATAATATTTATTAATTATTTTTTATATTAATCAATTGTAAATAATTATTGTCCATAATAATACATCCTATGCTATTGGCATAGATGTATTCTACCGATATATAAGTTGGATCATTCGCTCCCGACCGGCACCTGGGGCCGCCCAACCATGTAGGCCAGTGCACGCCGCCCAATCAGGTATACAAACTGCGTGTTGGTGTGCAGGTAGCGCTTCCAGAGCCGCTTGGGTTCTAGATACAGGCGGTAGGCCCACTCCAGCCATAGGCGGCGCGCCCAGGTGGGCAGGCGGCGCTCCAGGCCCGCATATACCGGGAAAGCCTGGCCTACGCCCAGCATGCAGCTCCGAATCTGGCCACGGTGGGCGGCCATCCAGCGCTCCTGCCGGGGGCAGCCCAGGGCCACAAACAGCAAATCGGGGTCGGCGGCGTTGATGGCGGCTACTTCGGCAGCATCTTCTTCGGGCGTCAGGGGCCGGAAAGGCGGCGAGTGGGTGCCGGCAATTTTCAGGTCAGGCAGCTCGCGCCGGGCCCGGGCCACCATGGCTGCCAGCACCGTTTCGGTGGTACCGTAGAAATACACCGACTGTCCGCGCCGGGCGGCTTCCGTGAGCAGGGCCGGTAGCAAGTCCATACCGGCTACGCGCTGCTGAGGCTGCCCATGGAACAGACCCACGGCGGCGGCTACCGGGCTACCATCGGGCGTTACAATGGAGGCCTCATCCAGAATGCGGCGAAAATCGGCGTGGTGGTGGGCTTCCACCAGCATGTGCACATTGGCACAGCACACGTAGGCCGAGCACCGGGCGGCTCCCAGCGTCAGAATGGCCGTCACGAACTCCGCCGGGGTACCGGTTGAAATCCACGAATCCAGAACGAGGCGTTTGGGCAGCATAGCGGCAGGCAGTTGAGGCAGTGGGCAAAACCGGGTTTGGGAAGAAGTGGAGGCAGCTCTACTGGTCGTTCTGGTTAGGTTCAAGCAGACAAAACCACCTCCTCCCCTTCCCTTTTTCCGGGGCTACATATCAAGCGTAAGGCATAATTCGGGCAGGCCCGCAGGATAAAGAATCAGTAGGCGTTTTTCTCGCCGCGTATCATATTCCAGACCGTTTGGCCAATAATCTTCATATCAAGCCCAAACGACCAATTTTCCATGTATTTCAGGTCGTACTCCACCCGCTTGCGCATGGCCTGGGGGGCCCGGGTTTCGCCCCGGTAGCCGTTCACCTGGGCGTAGCCCGTGATGCCGGGCGTCACGGCGTGGCGCATCTGGTAGGTGCGGATGTGCTTGGAATACTCCTCCAATTGCGACACCATATTGGGCCGGGGCCCCACTACCGACATATGCCCGAGCAACACGTTGAAGAACTGCGGCAGCTCATCCAGGTTGTACTTGCGCAGGTAGCGGCCCACGCGCGTCACCCGAGGGTCGGCGAAGGTGGCCTGCAGCTCAGTTTGGCGGTGGTCGGCCGTCATGGTACGCAGCTTGTAGCACGGAAACAGGTGGTTGCGCTTGCCGGGCCGCATCTGCTTAAAGAACACGGGGCCCGGCGAATCGAGCTTGATGAGCAGAGCCAGCACCGGCATAATGAAGGGAAAGGCCAGCAGAATAACCGAGAGCGAGAAGACAATATCAAACACCCGCTTCAGCACCTGATTGGTGCGAATGCCCAGGGGCTGGTGCCGGATGGTAAGAATGGGCATATGGTCGTAGAAGTACACGTTCACTTCGCGGCGCACGGTACCGCTGAAGTCGGGCACAATACGGAACGAGAGGAAATGGTCGTCGGCAAACTGCGAGAGGTCCTCAATCAGCTCGTGCCGGTCGAGGGGCAGCGTGAAGTAGATTTCGTCGACGGTGGTGCGCAGGCAGTAGTTTTTGAGCTCGGCCAGTGGGCCGCGCACGTAGGGCCGCAGACCGTCGGCCACAGGCTCATCGGCGAAAAAGCCCTGAAATTGGTTGCCAATCGGGTCGTGCGACTCCAGGAAGCGGTAGAGCTCCTGCCCACTGTCGCCGGCGCCCACAATCACGAAGCGGGAGTGCGGGCGGGCAATGTGGCGATGGTAGGCCCGGTAGCAGAACGTTATCAGGAACCGGGCCCCCACCACGCCCGTTACGGCGAAGCTGTAGACCCCGAAGATGTAGCGCAACGACAGCCAGTGCAGCTCCAGGGCCAGAATCACGGCTAGCATGATACTGGCGTGCAGCAGGAAGGTGCGCATCAGATAGAGCAGCTTCTCGGGATAGGTAATTAGCCTATCGACCCGGTAGATGTTGGCGAACTGCCCCGATAGCAGCCACCAGAGCAGGCCGAATATGACGAAGCAAAAGGGGTAGAAGCCCGTGAACTGCCAGGTTCCCCAGATCATTTTGCCCGCCAGCCGGAAGGCAGCATAAATCAAGAGAACGTCAACCACCGGCAGCACGAGGCGCGACGCGTCGGAATAGTGTCTGTACCGTTCCATATACTACTGTTTGTGAGGACCCAGTAAATTATTAGCTCTACAGTAGGTGGAGTATGTAGAAGTGTATCGTTAGCAAAGAAAGCGTATTTTGTGATTTAAGCAATAATAAATATAACTTTTATTTTAACCTATTCGCTTGACCCTCATTTACTAGTACTTACGCAATAAAAAATTTACTTAAATCACTACTGCAGTTGCGTAGGCAACGTTTCGTGCTGGTAGCGGCAGGCAAAGAAAATGGGCCGCCTGCAGTCTGAAAATCAGACAACAGACGGCCCATTACGCCATTTGCCGGCGTACAGCTCCTAGCAAGTGGTACTAATCGGCTCTGGTTGGCGAAGCCTCTTCCAGCGCTGCGGCATCGGCGGCAGCATACTGCCGGGCTTTGCCGGGCAGGGTTTTGTGCTTTTCCTTGCCCAACGCGGCGGCTGGCTCGGGCACCCAGTGGTGGCGGCCCCCGGCGCGCTCATCGTTGAACTCGGTGGGAATGGTACCGGCTTCCGTCCGCTCTTTCCAGGTGAGGTGCTCGGTGCCGTCGTCGCGGCGCTCCATCGTGATGCAGTCCTCTACGGGGCACACTAAGGAGCACAGGTTGCAGCCCACGCAGTTTTCCTCGATAATGACGGGCGTGCGGCTGCCTTCCTGCAGCCGGATGGCTTGGTGGGCACCGTCTTCGCAGGCCGTGTAGCACAGCTGGCAGCCAATGCACTTTTCCTCGTTGATGTCGGCCGTTACCTTGTACTTTAGGTTCAGGTCTTCCCAGTGCTTCACGTTCGGCAGGGCCTTGCCCACCATGTCGTATATCGTGTGGAAGCCCTTTTCAGTCATGTACTGCTCCAGGCCGCTGGTCATTTCCCGAATGATGCCGAAGCCGAAGTGCATGGCCGCCGTGCACACCTGCACGCTGCTGGCGCCCAGCAGAATGTGCTCCACCGCGTCGCGCCAGTTCTCAATGCCGCCAATGCCCGAAATGGGGAGCTGCACGTCGGGGTGCTGGGCGCAGTTTTTCACCATGTTCAGGGCAATGGGCTTCACGGCCGGACCGCAGTAGCCGCCATTCGAACCCTTGCCATCCACAATCGGATAGGGCGCAAACAAGTCTAGGTCCACGCCCACGATGCTTTGAATCGTGTTGATGAGAGAAATAGCATCGGCCCCGCCGCGGCGGGCGGCCATGGCCGGCTCGGTGATGTCCGAGATGTTGGGCGTAAGCTTGACGATGACCGGAATCTTGGCCACTTCCATCACCCACTCTACAATGGTCTGGAGCACTTCCGGCTCCTGCCCTACTGCCGAGCCCATGCCCCGCTCGCACATGCCGTGGGGGCAGCCGAAGTTGAGCTCGATGCCGTCGGAGCCGGCGTTTTGCACGTCGCGCACGATGTCGTGCCACTCCTGCCGGCTCTGCACCATCAGGGAGGCAATGACGGCGTGGTTGGGGAAGCGCTTTTTCACTTCCTCAATTTCGCGCAGGTTGTCGCTCAGGGGCCGATCCGAAATCAGCTCAATGTTGTTGAAGCCGACCATGCGCTTGTCCCGGTAGTTGACGCCACCGTAGCGGCTCGACACGTTCACGACGGGCACGCCCAGGGTTTTCCACACCGCGCCGCCCCAACCCGCGTCGAAGGCTTTCATCACCTGATAGCCCGAGTTGGTGGGCGGCGCCGAAGCCAGCCAGAACGGATTAGGCGACTTAATACCGGCAAAATTTATGGATAGATCTGGCATTGGTTAGTTGTTGGTTGTTCATTGTTGGTTGTTAGTGGGCTGACTTTTAGAAAAGCCAACAACTACAAGCCAGCATTTAAAAAGGCGTGAATACCGCGGGCCGTGGCTTTGGCTTCGGCCGAGGCGTTTACTACTTCGGCCCCACCGTTGCGGGCATCACCGGAAGTAAAATACTTGGGATTAGTGGTTTGCCCGGTGCGCTCATCGGCCACGATGCGTCCTTTGTTGTCGAGCTGCAAGCCCGGAATCAAGCTCAGCAGCTGGGTTTGCTTGGCCTGGCCAGTGGCTTTTATCACCATGTCGCAGGCCTCCACAAACTCACTGCCGGGCACGGCCTGCACCTGTCCGTTCACGGTGGCCGTCCGGATAAACTTCACGCCTTCCACCTTGCCGTTGCCCACAATTTCGACCGGGGCCACGTTGAACAGCCCCTTCACGCCCACGCCCTTAGCCAGGTCGTACTCAAAGTCGTACGCGCCCATTTCCTCCTTGCCGCGCCGGTAGGCCAGAATCACGTCCTCAGCACCCATGCGCGCCGACTCCGAGGCGGCGTCCATGGCCGTGTTGCCGCCGCCCAGCACGATTACCTTGCGGCCCACGGCCGTGCGGTGGTGCTGCATGCGCAGCTGCTCGATAAATTCTACCGCGCCCACGCAGTTGGCGCGCTCTTCGCCGGGCAGCAGCAGCGCATTGGTCTGGCCCAGTCCCACGCCCAGGAAAATAGCATCGTATGATTCTTCCAGCGCCTCCAGTTCCCGCCGCGAGGCAATGGGCTGGTTGTACTGCACCCGAAAGCCGAACTGCCCTTCCAGGTACGCCATTTCGGCCAGCACTTCCTCGTTGGTGATTTTGTAGGGAGCCACACCGTACACCGTCAGGCCCGAAGGCTGGGATTTGGCCTCAAATACATCAACCTCGTAGCCCAGACTGCGCAGTTCACAGGCGGCCGAAATACCGGCCGGACCCGCGCCGATTACGGCTACTTTGCGGCCATTGGGGGTGCCGGGGCCCATCAGCGGCTTGTTTTGCTCAATGGCCTCACGGGTGGCGAAGCTCTGGAGTCGCCCGATTTCGATGGGCTTCACATCCTGCAGGTTATAAACGCAGGCCCCTTCGCAGAGCACTTCGGTGGGGCACACTTTGCCGCAGGCGTTGCCGAAATAGTTGGCCTCGTAAATGGTGCGGGCGGCACCGGTGGTATTGCCCGTGTTTATCTGCCGGATAAACTGCGGAATGTCGATGCCGGAGGGGCAGGCCTTGATGCAGGGCGCATCAAAGCAGAACAGGCACCGGGAGCTTTCAAACAGCGCCTCGGAACTGTTCATCCGGGGCTTGATCTGGGCAAAGTTGGCGTGGAATTCCGGCTCGGAAGTAGGGGTTTGGTACTCGGCCATGTTACAAAAAGGGAGAGGGTAACGGTGGGGCTATAAGCAAAAGGGAAAAGGTCAGGAGGCAGGCAGTTGGAGGCTACCTACCAGGCACTATAAGTGCAAGCAACGATTGGCATTTCACCGCCAATCGTTGCTAATCAAACACTTAGTAAGATACGATTATAATTCGACCAGCTTGTCGTAGGTCTCGGGGCGCCGGTCGCGGAAGAACTGCCAGGTGTTGCGCACTTCCTCAATCATGTCGAGGTCGAACTCGGCCACCAACAGCTCGTCGTTGTCTTCCGAGGCCTGGGCCAGAATCTGGCCGCGCGGGTCCACGAAGTACGACGTGCCGTAGAATTTGCCCAGATTCCAGGGCTTCTCGGTACCCACTCGGTTGATGCAGCCCATGAAGTAGCCATTGGCGGCGGCGTGAGCCGGCTGCTCCAGCTTCCAGAGGTACTGCGACAGGCCGGCTACGGTAGCCGATGGGTTGTACACGATTTCCGCGCCGTTCAAACCCAGGACTCGGGCCCCATCGGGGAAGTGCCGGTCGTAGCAGATATACACGCCTACTTTGGCGTACTTGGTCTGAAACACGGGGTAGCCCATGTTGCCGGGCTTGAAGAAAAACTTCTCCCAGAAGCCGGAAGTGTGCGGAATGTGGTTTTTGCGGTACTTGCCCAGGTAGGTGCCGTCGGCGTCGATAACGGCGGCCGTGTTGTAGAGGAAGCCGGCCGACTCCCGCTCGTACACGGGCACAATCATCACCATGTTGTACTTCTTGGCGTACTCGGCCATGCGGTCCGTCGTAGGGCCGGGCACCGATTCGGCGGAGGCATACCAGGCTTTGTCTTGGCCGGGACAGAAATACGGCGTGTTGAAGATTTCCTGCAAGCACAGAATCTGCACGCCCTGGCGGCCGGCTTCCTCGATGAGCGGAATGTGTTTCTGGATCATGGCCTCCATGATTTCGGCAATGGTGCCTTCGCCTTCCGTCATCGGCAGGCTCATCTGGATCAGACCGGATTTGATAATTCTTGGCATTGGAAAAGAAAGAGAAAAGGGTTTGGGAGTGTGTGTTGTCGTGTTGGCTAGAGCTAAAAAATCCCCCCTTTTTTCAAGGAGGGGTGCCCGAAGAGCGGGGTGGTTTGCTAGGCCTAGAAAATTAGAGCTAGAAAGTCGCTCAACGAAACGACGATTGAACCACCTCTAACCCCTCCTTGAAAAAAGGAGGGGAACTAGCTTCTAATTTCTAGCTCTAAAAAGCCGTTTTGCCGCGCTTGATAAATTGGCCGTAGCCCCGGCCAACTTTCGTTTCGCCGGCCTGCACGGCCACCTGGCCCCGCAGAATTACGGTGTCGATTTTGCCGGTCAGTTCCCAGCCTTCGTAGGCCGAGTAGTCGCAGTTCATGTGGTGGGTATCGGCCGAAATGGTATGCTTTTTCTCCGGGTCGAAGAGCACCAGGTCGGCGTCGGCGCCGATACTGATGGTGCCTTTGCGCGGAAACATGCCGAAGATCTTGGCCGCGTTGGTGCTGGTTACTTCCACGAACTTCTGCAGGCTGATTTTGCCGGTCGTCACGCCTTCCGAAAACAGCAGCTCCATGCGGTGCTCAATGGCCGGGTGGCCGTTGGGAATCTTTGAAAAGTCGTCCTTACCCATCAGCTTCTGCTCCCACATAAAGGGGCAGTGGTCGGTGCCCACTACTTGCACCAACCCCTGGTTGATACCGGCCCAGAGCGTGGCCTGGTCTTTCTTCTCGCGCAGCGGCGGCGACATTACCACTTTCGCCCCGTTCACCTCGTCTTCGTACAGCGAGGCGTCAAGCACCAGGTATTGAATGCAGGTTTCGACGAATACGCGCTGGTTACGCTCCGTGGCCCGGCGTACCTGGTTCAGGGCACCTTCGCAGGTGAGGTGCACGATGTAAGCATTGACGCCGGTATAGTTGGCAATATCGGCGAAGCGGCCCGAGGCTTCGGCCTCCGTCACTTCGGGCTGCGACAAGTAGTGGTAGAGCGGCGTGAGCTTGCCCTGAGCGCGGTGCTGAGCAATTAGCGTGTCAATCATGTCGCCATTGGTGGCGTGGGCCGTCACCAGGCCGCCGTGCTTTTTTACTTCCTGCATCAGGCCCACCATCTGCGCGTCGTCAATCATGAGCGCACCCTTGTAGGCCATAAAAGTTTTAAACGAGGTAATGCCCTCAGCAATCATGTCCTTGATTTCCTCCTTGGTATCGGGGTTGAAATCAGTAACGGCCATATGAAAGCTGTAGTCGCCGACGGCCGTGCCGGTGGCGCGGCCCTGCCACTCGGTCAATGCCTCCCGCAGCGAGTGGCCCTGCTTCTGCAGCACAAAATCGATGACCGTGGTGGTACCGCCGTGCAGGGCGGCGCGGGTGCCGGTTTCGTGGGTATCGGAGCTGAAGGTGCCCATAAACGGCATCTCCAGATGCACGTGCGGATCGATGCCGCCAGGCACGATAATCTTGCCCGTGGCATCAATGGTTTGGTCGGCTTGCACCGGCAGATTTCGGCCGATAGCCACTATCGTCTCCCCTTCCACCAGCACGTCGCACACGGAGTCGGAATCGGCCGTCACCACACGGCCATTTTTAAGTAGCAAAGACGCCATTCAGATGGTAAAAGTGAAAGAAGTTCAGTTTGAAAAAGTAGGCTTTTCGGCCGCGAAAAGCAAGCCGGGCAATGGGGTTATTTTTTCACGGGGAAAACAGTGTCCCAAAGCCGGTTGAGCCGGCGGGCATTCGTCCCGAAATGGTAGTTGTGAACCGGATTCTGGCGGCTATTTTCCAATCAGCCCGTAGCGCGGTTCCGTCCTGTTTCTACCACTGCACCCAGTAGTGCCAACGTGTAGTTCACATACCAAAATGATACGACTGAATACTGGTCGTTCCGGCACACGAACTACAACGTTGGCGCTACTTGCTGGTGCTACTTGCCAAGAGCAGGCTTTACTGCGTCACGTACTCGTCGGCAACGCTGATGGCCTGGGAAATAATGTCCAGTCCTTCGTCGAGTTCGTCTTTGGTAATGCTCAGCGGCGGGGCAATGAAAATGTAGTTCCAGCGCACGAAGGTGTACATGCCCAGCTCCTTGATTTTGGCTGCCACCTTGTTCATAATTTCCATCTGGGCGGGAGCAGCATTCCAGGGGGCCATAGGTTCTTTGGTAGCGCGGTTTTTCACCAGCTCCACGCAGCCAAACAAACCTGTGTTGCGCCAGTCGCCAATGCTCGGGTGCTGGGCCATCATGTCGCACATGCGCGCATCGAGGTGCTTGCCCAAAGTCACGGTATTTTCGAGCAGATTATCCTGCTCATAAATATCGAGCACGGCCACGGCGGCGGCGCACGATACGGGGTGAGCCGAGTACGTGAGACCTAGTGGTAGGGGCTTGTCGTCGAATGACTTGGCAATGGCTTCGTCCACCATCACCGCGCCCAGCGGCAGATAGCCGGCCGTAATGCCCTTGGCCATACACATCAGGTCTACTTTCACGCCGTGGTGGTCGGAGCCGAACCACTTGCCGGTGCGGCCAAAGCCGCTCATCACCTCATCGGCCACGAGCAGGATGCCGTACTTGTCGCAGATGGCGCGCACCCGCTGCCAGTAGGTGGGCGGGTATTTGATGCAGCCCGAGGTGCCCGACTCGCCTTCCATAATAATGGCGGCGACGCTACCCGAGTTTTCGTACTGAATGATGCGCTCCATGGCCGCGGCGGCGCGCTCGGCGCATTCTTCGGGCGTGGAGCTGTACCAGGGGCAGCGGTAGAAGTACGGATTCTCGACGTGGACTACGCCGGGCATGCCCTGGCTGTCGACGGCAAACTTGCGCGGGTCGCCGCCGGCGCTGATGGCCCCGTAGCTGGCGCCGTGAAACGACTGGTACAGCGTCACGATCTTATGGCGGCCGGTGTAAACGCGGGCCAGCTTGATGGCGTTTTCGATGGCCTCGGCTCCGCCCAGCGTGAAGAAGGCTTTGGTGAGGTTGGCCGGCGTAATTTCCGCCAGCTTCTTACCCAGGTCGCCGCGGGCCTTGGTAATCATACCCGGGTACACGTAGCTCAGCTCCCGCATCTGGGCGGCTACGGCGTCGGTCACGCGCTGGTCGCCGTGCCCGATGTTGACGTTCATGAGCTGCGACGAAAAGTCGATGTAGCGCTTGCCGTCCCGGTCGTAGAGGTACACGCCCTCGGCGCGCTCGGCGTTTATCGGGTTCAGCCCGCTCTGTTTCGACCAGGAAAACAGCGTGTGCTCCAGGTTATCGTGAAGAATCTGGTCTTTATCGGTGTCGGTGTAGGTTTCCATTGGGAGGAAGAAGGGGCAAAAGTTATTCTAGAAAACTAGTTTCCCTCCTTTTTTCAAGGAGGGGTGCCCGAAGGGCGGGGTGGTTAGCTAGAGCTAGAAAGTTTTGAGTGAGTTGATCAAACAATATCTAGCTCTAAGTCTAGATTTCGTTCAATGCCTGAACCACCCCGCCCTTCGGGCACCCCTCCTCGAAAAAAGGAGGGGAACTAGTTTCTAACCGTAGCTCTAAAATACACTAACTCATCCAGTTCACCCTTGACTCGGGATTCCACTTAGTAGTGGTTTTCTTGAGCTGGGTCCAGAATTCGATGGAGCTTTTGCCGGTGATGTCACAGGCCCCGAACTTCGAGTCGTTCCAGCCGCCGAAGGAGAATGGCTCCCGGGGCACCGGCACGCCGATGTTGACGCCAATCATGCCGGCGTTGGCGTGGTCCATGACGTAGCGGGCCGAGCTGCCGCTGCTGGTAAATACGGCCGCTGCATTGCCGTATGGGTTGGCATTTTCGATGGCAATAGCCTCATCGAGGGTGTTGGTGCGCATGATGGCCAGCACCGGACCGAATACTTCTTCCTGGGCAATGCGCATGTCGGGCGTCACGTAGTCGACCACGGTGGCTCCCACGTAGTAGCCGTCCTCCTGCCCTTCTACGCGGGCGTTGCGGCCGTCGAGCAGCACTTTGGCCCCGGCGGCTTCGGCCTCGGTAATGTGCTTTTCGATACGCTCCTTGGCCTCCTTGCTGATAACCGAGCCCAAGTTCTGGCCGGGCACGATCTTGCGGGCTTCCTCCACAATTTTAGCCACGATGCCATCCACCGCGCCGACGCCTACCATCGTGGAGCCGGCCATGCAGCGCTGCCCCGCGCAGCCCGACATAGAAGCGGCCACGTTGGAAGCCGTCATTTCGGGGTGGGCGTCGGGCAGTACCATCAGGTGGTTTTTGGCCCCGCCCAGCGCTACGCACCGCTTAAGGTTGCTGGTGGCCCGGATGTAAACTACCTTGGCAATAGCCGTGGAGCCCACGAACGACACGGCCTCAATATCGGGATGGTCGCAGATGGATTCCACAATTTCCCGGTCGCCGTGCACGATGTTGAGTACCCCATCAGGCAGGCCGGCTTCTTTAAGCAGCTCGGCAATGCGGCCGGCGCTGAGCGGCACCACTTCCGAAGGTTTCAAAATCATGGTATTGCCCAAAACCAGCGCGTTAGGAATCGTCCAGTGGGGCACCATGTTGGGAAAGTTGAAGGGCGCAATGCTAGCTACCACACCTAGAGGCTTACGCTCCACGCGGGCTTCCACGCCCTTACTCACTTCCAGAAACTCGCCCTGAATAAGCTGGGGCATGGAGCAGGCAAACTCGGTCAGTTCGATGGCCTTTTCCACTTCGGCGCGAGCCTCGTCGTAGGTCTTGCCGTTTTCCTCCTGCACAAGGTCGGCCAGCTGCTTCATGTCGCGCTCTAACAGGGTTTTATAGCGGTAGAAAATCTGAACCCGCTCCTTCACCGGCATGGCCGACCACGCCGGAAAGGCGGCTTTGGCAGCTTCCACGGCCTGGTTCAGGGCCGGCATGCCACTCAGCGGCACCGTCGAAATAACGGCTCCGCTCAACGGGCTAAACACATCCAGGCTACGCGGCGCACTGCTTTCCACAAACTGCCCGGCCACGTAATTCCGAACTGCGGGATACTTCAAAGTTTCGACTTCCATGTTAAGAAATTGTTAAGCGGATGCAAGTAATGGGTTTGGCGCACTTATGCAAATACTTAGCAGCGCGTTGGGCTACCTGCAAATTCGCTAAAAAAGCCTTTTTAGCCTATATAGCGGCTTCTATATTCCTGTAAATAATACAACCAGCGTTGTTTCCACAAACGTTTGCAGTGACTCCCAGTCCGAAACCAGCCTATGGAGTAGTGGTGATGGAGTAAAAAATAAAGCCGCGGCCCCCGGATAATCCAACAGGTACTGTCAGATTATTCGGGGGCCGCGGCTTTTGCAGAGCAACTGAAAAGTGCGACGGCTCAGCTTTTCTTTTCCAGGTCCATTTCGCAGACGGGGCACTTGCCGGGCTGGGTGCTGCGGCTGCCTTCGCAGCCCATGGGGCACTCGTACACGGCAGCTTCGGCAGCGGCCGGGGCGGCCGTTGCAGCAGCGGAATCGGGGGAGGGGGTAGCCGCGGCGGGCGGGGCGGCAGTGGTAGTAGCAGGTTGCTGCTCGCAGCTGCTGAGCAGGGCGCAACCCGAAAGCAGGGCAGCGGCCAGGAAAGTGGAAACGTTCATGCGAAAATAGAAGCTATTGAAAAGCGAGTGGTGGCTGGTAAGCAGCGCGGTAAAATTACGAAGGAACCCGGACCCGGCTTTGTTCCCGACAATCAGGTCGTTCTTGCGCCAGACGATACCCGAATTACCTCGGCCATTTATTTCACCAGCAGCTACAGAATCGAACCAGAGTAAACAACCGGCTACGGCTGCTGGGCTCTGGCCCAATAGTGGCCGCGGCGCCAAGCTCTACCGTACACCCCAACGGCGGCGGGCTTCACCGGGTATTCATCCGGCCCGGCTAGTATTGCGCTTCTCTTCTCTTAATAACGCTGCTATGGGGTTTCTTGTGCTGGTGCGCCACGGCCAATCGGTGGCCAATCTGGCCAATGTGTTTACCGGCTGGCTCGACGTGGCCCTCACGCCCCAGGGTGAAGCCGAGGCCCGACAAGCCGGGGCCAAGCTACGCGACTTTCACTTCGACCAAGCCTACTGCTCCACCCTGGTGCGCTCGAAGCTGACGCTGACCCTGATTCTGGAGCAGCTGCACCAGGCCACGGTGCCGGTGCACGCCGCCGATGCGCTGCGCGAGCGGATGTACGGCTCGTTGCAGGGCCTCAACAAAGCCGAAACCATCCGGCGCTACGGCCAGCCACAAGTAGACCGGTGGCGGCGCGGCTACGAAGACGCCCCACCCGATGGCGAAACCCTGCACCACACCCAGCAGCGCGTGGTGGCATACTACGAGCAGGAAATTGCGCCCCAGCTGCGGCTAGGGAAGCACGTGCTTGTAGTATCGCACGGCAACACGTTGCGGGCCCTGCGCATGCAGCTCGAACACCTAAGTGTGGCCCAGGTGGAAGCCCTGGAAATTCCGACCGGCGGCGTGCGGGTGTACGAGCTGACGCCCATGCTGACGGCCAGCCGGATGTACGACCTGTAAGCTAGGCTTTACCAACGCGGTCCGCCGCAGTTGCGTTACCATACCTCACCCTGCTCCTAACTTCCTTACCCTGCTACGCTATGACAACATCCGTTTTATCCCATCTGCTCGAGCATAAGCTCGTTTCCATCATTCGCGGCGCCAACCCCGACGATTTGGTCAGCATCGTGCGGGCCCTGCACGCGGGCGGTATCCGGTCGGTGGAAATTACCATCAACTCGCCCAAAGCCCTGCAGGGCATCGAGAAAGTAGCCGAAGCCCTGGGCGACGAAATGATGGTGGGCGCCGGTACCGTGCTCGACCCCGAAACGGCCCGCCTGGCTTTGAATGCCGGGGCTCGGTTTATCATCTCGCCCACCCTGAACGTGAAGACGATAAAGACAACCAAGCGCTACGGGGCCATCAGCATTCCGGGGGCCTTCACCCCCACCGAAATTCTGACAGCCTACGAGCACGGGGCCGATATTATCAAGGTGTTTCCGGCGTCGCTGGGCGCGGCCTATTTCAAGGATATCAAAGGCCCACTGCCCTTTATTCCGCTCATGCCCACCGGCGGCGTGAAGCTCGACAACATCCGCGACTTTCAGCAGGCCGGGGCCGCCGCCTTCGGGCTGGGCAGCTCCTTGGTCGATACCAGCCAGCCCGTGTCGGAAGAGTACCTGCGGCAGCTCACCAAGAAGGCTCAGCAGTTTGTGCAGGCTATTTCCTGAGTATGGAGGCTCTTTCTCGGCTGTCATGCTGAGTGCAGCGAAACGGAACAAAGGACCTTCCTCACCTACCCCACAACAGTAGCTTTTGCCAACGTACAAAAGCCCTTTACTGGCTTAGCAGCGAAAGGATTTGTCCCGTTGAACTGACTGAATCACCTAAGTGAGGAAGGTTCTTTGTCACCCCTTGAAGCGCGGTATGCTCAGGATGACAGATAAAACAACGACAGCCTTATTTTTCCCTCTGAACACCCTTTCCCCTTCACTATGAAAATCACCGGCTTCAAGCTGTATCAGGTGCCGCCGCGGTGGCTGTTTCTCAAGATTGAAACCGACGAAGGCCTTGTGGGCTGGGGCGAACCGGTGATTGAGGGGCGCGCGGCCACGGTGGCGGCGGCCGTGCGGGAGTTGATGCAGAGCCTGATCGGCAAAGACCCGCGCCCTATCGAAGACCACTGGAATGTAATGTACCGGGGCGGCTTCTACCGGGGCGGCCCCATTCTGATGAGCGCCATTGCTGGCATCGACCAGGCGCTGTGGGATATCAAGGGCAAATTTTTCAACGCTCCGATCTACGAGCTACTCGGCGGTAAAGCCCGCGACACGATGCGCGTGTATTCCTGGATTGGTGGCGACCGGCCCCACGACGTGGGCCTGGCCGCCCAGGGTATGGTCGACAAGGGCTTTACGGCCGTGAAGATGAACGCCACCGACGAGATGGGCTACATCGATTCCTACGCCAAAATTGACGCGGCCGTGGCCCGCATTGCCGCCGTGCGCGCCGTTGACCCATACCTGGGCATCGGCGTCGATTTTCACGGGCGGGTGCACAAGCCGATGGCCAAGATTTTGACCAAAGAGCTGGAGCCGTTCCGGCCGATGTTTATCGAGGAGCCGGTGCTGGCCGAAAACAACGAAGCCCTGCGCGAAATTGCCCGCCACACGTCCATTCCCATTGCCACCGGCGAAAGGATGTTTTCCCGCTGGGACTTCAAGCAGTTGCTCATTGATGGCTACGCCGACATTATTCAGCCCGACCTGAGCCATGCCGGCGGCATTACGGAGTGCAAGAAAATCATCAGCATGGCCGAGGCTTTCGACGTGGCCGCCGCGCCCCACTGCCCGCTGGGACCTATTGCCCTGGCCGCCTGCCTGCAAGTAGATGCCACCTGCCACAACGCCTTCATTCAGGAGCAAAGCCTGGGTATCCATTACAACGTGGGCAACGACCTACTTGACTACCTCGTGGACCCGACCGTATTTGAGTATCACAACGGCTACGCCAACATCCCGACCGGGCCAGGCCTGGGCATCGAAATCAACGAAGAATACGTGATACAACGCGCCCAAATTGGCCACGACTGGAAGAACCCCATCTGGCGCAACCCCGACGGCAGCGTGGCCGAGTGGTAAGGAGCCGGCGTTGTTTAGCCTATCATCTTGATCCTATTTCGTCTGTCATCCTGAGCTTGCGAAGTACCTTCTTCACCTACCCCGCTGCGGTTTCTGCCAACGTGACAAAGTCCTTCCCCAAGCTAGTAGCAATGAGCTTTTTCAGGTTGATCTGAGCTTGTAACTCAAGGAAGGAAGGTCTTTCGCAGGGCTCAGGCTGACAGGAGAAAAAAGGGCAACGACCCAACTTGCTCAACCTATTCCCAACTCCGGCAGTATTTCTAACATATGAGCAAGCCAACCCACTTTCTGAGCTGTGACTGGGGCACTTCGTCGTTTCGGCTGAAGCTGGTGGAGCTGCCGGGGCTGCGGGTGGTGGCCACGGCTACCTCGGAAGAGGGCAACGCGGCTACGTTTGCGCAGTGGCAGCAAGCGGGCCGGCCGGAAACGCAGCGGCTGGGATTTTACCTCGACATTCTGGGCAAGCACTGCCAAGCACTGGAGCAGCAGGCGGCCCGGCCGCTGGCTGGGGTGCCGGTCGTTATTTCGGGTATGGCCTCCTCCACCGTGGGCATGCTGGAGCTGCCCTACAAGCCCCTGCCCTTCGCCACCGACGGCTCCGACCTGGCCACCCGACTGCTACCCGCTACGCCGGATTTTAACCACCCGGTGCTGCTGATTTCGGGCGTAAAGACGGATGACGACGTGATGCGCGGCGAGGAAACCCAGCTGGTGGGCTGCGAGTTGGGGGCCACTGAGCAGGAGCAATTGTTTCTGCACCCGGGCACCCACGCCAAGCACGTCAGCATCCGCAACGGCCAAGCCACGGCGCTGAAAACCTATATGACAGGCGAGTTTTTTGCCCTGCTTTCCGGCAAAAGCATTCTGGCCTCGGCCGTGAAGAAAGCCGACGACTTCCGGATGCCGGCCCACACCGAGGCTTTCGAAAAAGGCGTACGAGCCAGCCGGCACGACAACCTGCTCCACAACAGCTTTCTGGTGCGCACCAACCACCTGTTCGACAAGCTCAGCCGCCCCCAAAACTTCTACTACCTCAGCGGCCTGCTCATCGGCTACGAGCTGAGCGACTTTCCCGCCGACTTCACCGGCGCGGTGGTGCTGGCCGGCGAAACGGCCCTGGTGCAATCCTACGAAGCCGCCCTGGATCTGCTGGGCATTACTGACCGGGTGGCGTCGGTAACGGTGCTGAGCGCGGAGGAAGTGACGCTGCGCGGGCAGGCCGCCGTGCTGCACCACGCTCAACAAACCGGCAAGTTGGCCCCCGCTAAAGCTAATTGAGATGCAAAACCAACCCGTTACCGAATCAGCCGTGCGCGTGGCGCTGCCAGCCCGGGCCCAACTGGGCGAAGGCGCTATCTGGCACCCGCAGGAGCACAAGCTGTACTGGGTGGATATCGAAGGCCGGAGCCTGCACATTTTCGACCCGGCCACCGGCCAGGCTCGGCAGCTGCCCACGCACTCCCGGGTGGGCACGGTGGTGCCCGCGGGCCCGGGCCAGGTGCTGGTGGCACTGCAAAGCGGCCTGCACCGGATGAACACTGAAACCGGGGCCCTGACGCTGCTGGTAAACCCGCTGACTGAGCCCGGCCTGCGCTTCAACGACGGCAAGTGCGACCCAGCCGGGCGCTTCTGGGTGGGCACGCTCGATATGAACGACCAGCCCCACCGCGCCGCCCTCTACCGCCTCGACCCCGACGGTAGCCTGCACACTATGCTCACCGGCATCACGATTTCCAACGGCTTGGCCTGGTCTTCGGACAACCAAACGATGTATTACATTGACACACCCACCCGCACGGTGCAGGCCTTCGACTACGACCACGCCACCGGTCACATCAGCCACGGCCGCGTTGCCATCCGGATTCCGGAAGCTGATGGCCTGCCCGACGGCATGACGATGGATGCCGAGGGCCAGCTCTGGATTGCTCTGTGGGGTGGCGGGCAGGTGGCTTGCTACGACCCGCTGACCGGTGAAAAGTGCCGCGCCATTGCCGTGCCGGCGCCTAACACCAGCTCCTGCGCCTTTGGTGGCCCAGGCCTGCGCACGTTGTTCATCACCACCGCCCGCCAGGATCTTTCCCCCGCCCAGCTCGCCGAGTACCCGCTCAGTGGCAGCGTCTTTGCCGTGGAGCCCGGCGTGGCCGGCATCGCCGCCAATAGATACGGAGGCTAATCTTTTTCACTCCGGATAGTAGCCCGGACTAAAGTCAAAGCTCAGCTAAAAAGCAGTCAAAAGGGTGTAGAGCCGCAACCTTGCGGCTCCTCGTTGAACGACTTTGTTGCAATGGTGCGGATGAGGAAACGCAAGTATGGGGCTCTACACCCTTTCAGCATTCCAAAATCAAGCAATAGTGCCACCGCTACTCCTGGCTTAGCAGCTCGATATGGGCCATATGGTGGCGGCCATGCCAGCTGTATTGCACCAGCGCCTGGTCGAGGGTATAATCCTGCTGGTAGAGCGGGTGGTGAAATGTGCGCTGCCACTGCGCCTCGGTGAGGTGCCAGAGCAGCGTAACCCAGCGCGAGTGCAGCGCCTCCAGCAGCTGCAGCGACACGGTGACGGGCGTGGCGGCTACGTCGGGCAGCTCGGCCCAGGCGTTCATGTCGAAGGGCCGGATGGTGGGGTGGTCTTCGGTGAGGGCCAGGCGGAAGCGCAGGTAAAAGTTCAGGTGCACGTCGGCTACGTGGTGCAGCACCTGCCGGCCCGTCCAGCCGCCGGGGCGGTACGGCTTTTCGAGTTGCACGCCCCCGGTCCGGCGGGCAGCCGCCGTGAGCTGGGCGGGCAGCGTCGCCAGTTGGTTGATGTATTCGGCCCGCTCAGCGGGCGTGAGCGGCGCGGTGGGCAGCACGGCCCGCCCAATGGGATATTGCAGATCGGCGACAGTAGATTTCATAGCGGGCAAACTTAGAATACTTTCCCGCATAGCACCGCACGCGGTAGGTGGCGGCTACTTCCCTGCGGCCCGGTCTGCTGCCGCTGTGCAGGCTCAGGCAGCGGGAAAGTAGAGCCGAAACGTCGAGCCCTGGCCCACGGTGCTGTCTACCTCTATCTGGCCCCCGGCCTGCTGCACAAGGCGGCGGACCAGGTAGAGCCCCAGGCCCGAGCCAGCCACTTCGGGGTGAAACCGCCGGAACAGCTGGAACACTTCCTGCCCGTAGCGGTGCAGGTCGATGCCCCGGCCATTGTCGCGCACGGTGAGGACCAGGCCGCCGGCCTCATGCGTGGTGCTGACCCACACGTGGTGGCGCCGGCCGGGTTCGGCATATTTCAGGGCATTGCTAAGCAGATTGTAGAGGATGCTGTGCAGACTGGTGCGCGGCAGCGGCAGCGTGGAAGCAGCCGCAAAATCCAGGGTGAAATCGGCGGCTGATGCTTGCAGGCTACGAATGATATCTTTGGTAAAGGTGAGCAGATCCATAGCCTCCACCGGGGCCTGATTGGGCTGCCGCTGGAGCTGCACCACGTCGGTCATGCCCTCGATGGTGTTGAGTATCTGCTGAAGGGCATCCGCAAACATACCCATCATACCTACGGCTTCGGGGTCGTGAAACGTGACGGTGCGCTTCAGCTCCTCAAACAGGCCTACCATGTTGTTGACCGGCTGCTTGAGGTCGTGGGAGGCCGTGTACACGAAGTTATCCAGCTCAGCATTGATGCGCAGCAGTTCGGCGTTCTTCACGGTCAACAGTTCGCGCTGCTCTTCGGCCTCGGCTTTGGCCCGCAGCAGCTCCTGCTCATACTTGCGCCGGTCGGTGATATCGAACAGCGTGACGCGCAAGACCAGCGGCTCGCCCTGGGCATCGCGCCGCAGTACGGCATTCATCAGCACCGGCACGGTAGTACCGTCGCGGCGGCGCAGTTGGTAGCTTAGCTCCCGCACCTGGTCCTGCAGCAGCAGCAGTGGGGCGCAGTGCGTTTCGTAGTGCAGGCGCGCGCCCATGCTCAGCAGATCCTGCAGGCAGCGGCGCGCCACCAGCTCCTGGCGGGAGTAGCCCAACCAGCTCAGCAGCGTCTGGTTGAGCCTGACCAGTGTACCATCGGGCAGGCAGGAGCAGTAGCCGCAGGGCGCGTTTTCGTAGAGCTCCTCCGGGTTTTCCTCCGTCAGCCGCAGATCCAGCTCGGGCACAGGCTCGTTTTCCTCAGCACTCATGCGGCTAGGCGGGCTCCGAAGCCAGAAAGTGGTTCATGGCCTCAATAGTGGGCTGTGGGGCGCTCAGGTGCGGGCAGTGCCCGGTGGTTTCGATAACGACCAACGTACTGGCTGGCAGCTGCCGGTGCAGGTAGTCGCCCACGGCCCGGGGCGCCAGCGCATCCTGGGCGCACTGCAAAATCAGGGTGGGTGTGTCCAGCTGGGGCAAGTCGGCGCGGTTGTCGGACAGAAACGTGACGCGGGCAAAGTGGCGGGCAATATTGGGCTCGGTGCGGCAGAAGCTGTTGTTGAGCTCCTGGGTTAGCTCGGGCCGCTCGGGGTGGCCCATGATAACGGGCGTGATGCCCGCCGACCAGCCCAGGTAGTTGTCATCCATGGCGTCGAGCAGCTCCTGGATGTCGGCCGGCTCGAAGCCGCCCAGGTAGTCTACATCATTGAGGTAGCGCGGGGAAGGAGCCACGAAAACCAGCCGGGCAACGCGCGCGGGCTCCCGCAGGGCCGCCAGCATCACAATCATGGCCCCAACGGAATGGCCCACCAGGATAGCCTGCTCCACCTCCAGCTCGCGCAGCACGGCCAGCACATCATCGGCGTGGGCGGCCAGGGTGCTGTAGTGCGCCGGGTGGTAGGCCGCCAGGTCCGAGTTGCCGGCTCCTACCAAATCGAGCAGTACCACCCGGTAGCGGCTTTCGAAGGCCGGCGCAACCAGCCGCCACATGTGCTGGTTGCAGCCAAACCCGTGCACAAATACGATGGTCTGTTGGCCCGTGCCCAACACGGTGACGTTGTTACGCTTCAGATTATCCATAGGAGCTTACTCAGCGACTTGCCAACTCAACCAAGCCGGCTGCCTGTCTATACTTCACTTTGAAGGTAGCAGTTGTGGTCGTCAGCTGTACTACCGGGCTCCTTCCACTTCGGCCGGCCAGTTGACCTGGCGCAGCAGCACCCGAAATTCGGCCTCGGAGGCCACACGGCCCTGGAAGCTGTAGAGCAGCTGCGTGTCCACGGTTTCGAGCAGGGTTATTTCGCCGTCGTCGTAGAGCACGATGGTTTCCTGGCCCCTTTCGCTGGGGCGGCTGTAGCGGGCTTGGCGGGGCGGGGCCGAAAACCGGCTGAAGCCAAACGCCAGCAGCAGTTCGGCCGATGGCTGATAGAAAGAAGACATGGAAAGAGCCCGAAAAAAGGGACGTCCGGCCGGAATGGCGGGCGGTAAGCCACTAGGTACGCAGAAACTCCGACTCGCCGGCCAAACCCGCATTGGCACGGCGGGAGCCGAAGCCAGAAATTGGCACAGCGGCAGGCTAAATTGCGCGACAAACCAGCGGCGGCGGTTACATTTACAGCTTCCCGGTTCTTCTATTAGCCTTCTTCCCCGTGCTGCCAGCTTCTTCGCCCCAGTCTCACATCTTGCTGATTCGCTGCCCCGATGCGCCGGGCCTCGTGTATAAAATCACCGGCGTGCTGTTTGCCCACGGCCTGAATATTATCCGCAACGGGGAATTTGTGGAGCGCGCCGACAACTGCTTTTTCATGCGCACCGAGTTTGCCGGGGAATTCGAGGCCGAAACATTGCTGCAAGAGTTGCGCACCACGCTGCCCGCCGCCGCCGATATTCGCCTGAGCAACAACCAGCAGAAAACCATTGTGCTGATGGCCACCAAGGAGCACCACTGCCTTAGTGAACTGCTGGTGCGCCACGCCTTCGGCGAGCTGAATGCGCGCATCGTGGGTGTCATCAGCAACTACGCGGTGCTGGGCGAGCTGACGCGGCAGTTTGGGCTGCCGTTTCACCACATCAGTCACGAGGGCAAAAGCCGGGAAGCCCACGAGGCCGAAGTACTGGCGGTGCTGGCCGGCTACCAACCCGAATTCGTGGTACTGGCCAAGTATATGCGGATTTTATCGTCGGAGTTTGTGGCCCACTATGCCAACCGGCTCATCAACATTCACCACTCGTTTCTGCCCGCCTTCGTGGGCGCCAGTCCCTACGCCCAGGCCTACGCGCGGGGTGTCAAAATCATTGGGGCTACGGCCCACTTCGTAAACGAGCAGCTGGATCAAGGCCCCATCATTGCCCAGAGCGTGATACCCATCGACCATACCCAGAGCGCCCACGAAATGGCCCAAGCCGGCCGCGACGTGGAGAAAATAGTGCTGGCCCGCTCCCTGCAGCTGGTGTTTGCCGAACGGGTTTTCGTGCACCACAACAAGACGATTATCTTCGACTAAGCCCGCGCCAGATTACCGGCCGGCGACAATTAAGCTGCCTGATATCCAACCGAAAGCAAATCGTTTTCCAGATACGGAATAAAGTATCTGCCCCACGCAACGCCAAGATGCAAAAAATGGTCATGCGGCCGTAGGCCGACAGGGCGTTGTCCTTATTTGTGTTCGTTATCCATTCTGACTATGCAGTATTTACTACCCGCAGTGCTGATTAGCGCCTTGCTGGCCGGCTCGACGGCTACAGCTCAAACGGGCGCTATTACGCTCACGCAAGCCAACTTTCCGGCCACGCCCGCGGCCGTCGACCGGTACCGGCCCATGCACGGCGCCCTCCACCCCGACTTCGTGCCGCCCCAGCCCGGACCCGGCCGCGTGTGGGACTACCGCGGCCTGAGTGCCGACTCGCTGATGCTGGAGCAGCTCTACCAGGTTCCTCCGGCCACTACCTCTTTCCTGGCCGCTCCCACGCGCAGCTATGCGCTGTCTGGCGCCTCCCCCCAGAGCTACGCTTTCCCGGCCCACGGCCTATGGCACAGCTTTACCGGCCAGCAATACGAAGCCCTCACGGCTCAGGGTCTGCTGGGCATTGGGTATTCGCTACAAGAGCAGCAATGGCCTATCCGGCAGGTCAATAACGCCCCGGGAGACTTGCTGCGGCTGCCGCCCCGGGCGGTAGACCAGAGCATTTACCGCACTCCTCTACCGCTAACGGCCAGTACCTTGCGTCGAAGCTCATCCTACGACCGGATTTTTCTGGAAGCCACAGTGCAGGAGCTGGGACTGAATACGGCGCTGGTCCGGCTGGTGCGCTTCACCTTTATCCAGACCGATGAGGTGGTTGGGTACGGCACGCTGCAACTCCCCAAACCCGCAGGAGGCTCCGCGGCCTTTCCGGCCCTCATGGTGCGCACGCACCGCCAGGAAATCGACAGCGCATATGTGAATGGGCGCCTGGCTCCGCCGCTGATACTGCAAGCCCTGCAGATGGAGCAGGGCCAGCGGCAGGATATATACCAGACGGCATTTTACCGCGAGAATTCGTCCCAGCCCGCCCTGTTGATTTACCATACTGATGCCAGCTTCAGCACGCCGCGCAACTGGTTCAGCGTCTGGTTTTCCGGGGAGGACAACCTGAGCACCATCACCGGGGTGCGCCAGCCCCAGGCCGGGGCCGGCGCGTTACGGGCGTACCCGAACCCGGTAACCGATGGCCTTTTCACCCTTGATTTGCCCGGGGAGCGGCAAGTCCTACAGCTGGTGGTGCGCGACCTACTGGGCCGGCAGGTAGCTACCGGGTCCGCAGTTTCTGGCCAGCCGACCTCGGTGCTGCGGGACTTGCGCGGGGGCCTCTACGTGGTGGAAGCTACCACTGCCGCCGGGCGGCGTAACACCATCCGGGTGCAGGTCGAGTAACGCTTGTCGCTCCTGCATTCAGGGTACCAAGCTGGTCCCGGCTGGTGTTGCTTCTCCGTGAGCAATGCCAGCCGGGACCTTTGCTTATCATCTAGCGGCCGGCTTATGCTGCTTTTGTGCTCCACACAGCCGCCACGCCCAATAACTGGCGCTTTGGCCCATGCTACTTATCTTTACGGCTGCTCATGCCCTGCTTTTCCCCCGCTGTTTTCAAACTCACCTCACCCTGAGGACTGGCCCGAATGCCCCACGCCGCCGCTTCCCGCCGGAAGCGTGCGGCTTTTCTTTTGCCGTTTACTCAGCTTCGTATGCTTTCTGCCTTTCAACTCGTGCCCTACCTGGCGCAGTATAAAATCAACGTCAAAAATGAAGTTCTGGCTGGGCTGACTACGGCTCTGGCTCTGGTGCCCGAAGTAGTGGCCTTTGCCCTGCTGGCCCATATCAGCCCGCTGGTGGGCATTGGCTCGGCTTTTATCATCTGCTTGGTGACCAGTATTTTCGGGGGTCGGCCCGGCATGATTTCGGGCGCGGCCGGCTCGGTGGCGGTGGTTATCGTGAGTCTGGTGGTGCAGCACGGCGTCGAATATCTGTTCGTGGCCGTGGTGCTGATGGGCGTAATCCAGATAGGCATCGGGCTGCTGCGCTTCGGCAAGTTTATCCGGCTGGTGCCGCAGCCAGTAGTCTATGGCTTCGTCAACGGCCTGGCCCTCATCATTTTCATGGCCCAACTCGAGCAGTTCAAAGTGCGCGACGCGGCCGGCGCCGCGCACTGGCTGACAGGCCCGGCGTTATGGCTGATGTTGGGATTGGTGGCTCTTACTATGACCATCGTCTACTTACTGCCGAAGCTCACCAAGGCCGTGCCGGCTTCGCTCACGGCCATTATCGTGGTGTCGGCGCTGGTAATTTTGGGTGGGCTCGAAACCAAGTCGGTGGGCGATATTGCCTCCATTGCCGGCGGACTACCCACGCTGCATCTGCCGCAGGTGCCCTGGAGTTGGGCCACATTGGTGCTCGTGCTGCCCTACGCCGTCATCATGGCGCTGGTGGGCCTCACCGAAAGCCTGCTCACACTCACGGTGGTGGATGAAATGACCGGCACCCGCGGCCGGGGCAACCAGGACTGCGTGGCCCAGGGCTTGGCCAATGTGGCCTCGGGCCTCACGGGCGGCATGGGCGGCTGCGCCATGATCGGGCAAACAATGGTGAACCTGGAGTCGCGGGGGCGCGGGCGGCTTTCGGGCGTGGTGGCGGCCGGGGCCTTGGCGCTGTTTGTGGTGGCCGGCTCGGGCCTGATTGAGCGGCTGCCACTGGCCGCGCTGGTGGGCGTGATGTTCATGGTCGTTATCGGCACCTTCGAATGGGCCAGCCTGCGCATTCTGCGCCGTATGCCGCTCACCGATGTGCTGGTAATGCTGCTCGTGACGCTGGTAACGGCCATTTCACAGAACCTGGCCCTGGCCGTGCTGCTGGGCGTGGTGGTGTCGGCGCTGGCCTTTGCCTGGGAAAACGCCAAGCGCATCCGGGCCCGCAAGTACGTGGATGCGGCCGGTGCGAAACACTACGAAATCATGGGCCCGCTCTTTTTCGGCTCGGTACAGGCTTTCACCGACAAGTTCGACGTAACCCAGGACCCGGATCAGGTCGTGGTTGATTTCCGGGAAAGCCGGGTGGCCGATATGTCGGGTATTGAGGCGCTCAACAAGCTCACCGAGCGGTACCAGCGCGTGGGCAAAACCCTACACCTGCGCCACCTCAGCCCCGACTGCCGCCAACTGCTACGCAACGCCGGGGCGCTTATCGAAGTCAACATTCTGGAAGACCCCGGGTACCACGTGGCCACCGACGCGGACTAAACCACCGCGCCACTCGCTGAGTGCCCAGCCGCTGAAGGCTGGCTTTTGGTCTCCACATCCGTCGGCTCAAACAGCAGCACGTAGGCTGGGGGCAGGTTCAGGAGCACGTGCTCCTGCTCACGCAACCGGAAAAACTTCCCGAACAGCTTCATATTCTGCAGCGAATACTGAAACAGGATCAACTGACCGGCCGGGGCCAGCAGCTGCCGGGTGTGCGCCAAAATGCGCCAGCCCAGCCGCCGCGGCAGCGACGAAAATGGTAACCCGCACACCACGTAATCGACCTGCTGGATGCCTAGGGACTGCAGATACTCGCCTGTTTTATCGGCTGAGCCATGAATGACGTGCACGTTGGCATGGGCCGCGTAGCGCTCCTGCAACAGCCGGCAAAACCGGCGGCTGACCTCGATGAGCACAAGCACCGTTTCGGGGCGTCGCCGGGCCAGCAGCACCTCCGTAAAAACGCCCGTACCGGGGCCGTACTCCACAATGCAGTGGGCCTGGGCAAAGTCGATGGGCGCCATTACCTTGTCTGTCAGCTCCCGGGAGCTGGGCACCAGAGAGCCCACGGTGGCCGGGTTACGAAAAAACTCTTCTACAAAAGGTGGCAGCATAGCAAAGCTGTTTCTTGGCAGGTGTCGAACCCGGATAGTACCCGGAGTCTGTACGCAGGTTCGCCGCCGTGGATATAGTCCAGCTTGCGGTTGAGGCCGAGTAAAACCACCGGCTGCCGGCGCCCTGGCAGCTAGCCAGCCGCAGCCGGAGCGCTGCACCTACAGAACCGAGCGGCTTTGGCATTGGCTCTGGATCAGGCCTGCATAATTAGCAGAAACGTCTCTTGGCTGATGCTGCGCCACTGCCGACTGGCCCGACGAAACTCGGCTTGCTGCTCCTGATCCACGAAGGAGGCCCCGGACGAGGACACGAAGGCTTCTTCCACGGCCAGAAACTTGTTGAGCGTGGTAGTGAGCTGGCCGGCCAGGCGAGCTACGGCTTGGTGGGCCAGCGTGCAGTTCTCCACGATGCGCAGCAGCGCCCCGAGCGTACCGCGCATCTGAGCTGTCTGCAGTTGCCCGGCCCGCTGGGCCAGCGGGGCCAGGCCGCGCGTCACCGGGTCCAGGGTGTAGCGCAGCACCAGCCGCTGCACCGATTCCTCAAAAGCGGCCGTGGCGGCGGCCATACCGGCCACTTCCGCGCCCAAGCTGCGCTGGTCTTCATCCAGCAGGGGCACGGCGGCCAGGTAGGCCTGGTCGGCCGCTTCGAGCAGCGTCAGATTGTGGCGCAGCCCCTGAATGATGGTCCGCAGCAACTGTATCACCTGCTGCTGCTCATGGGCAGCAGGCACATCCTGCTCGCCAATTTCCTCATAAACGGCTAGGATATACTCGCTGTTGGTTTCAAACACTCTACTGAATTGCTGCAGATCGGTTACCCAGTGGAAGAGCTTGCTGCTGCCCGCCAGGTATTGCGGCGTGCGGCCCTGGGCCCGGAGCAAGGCCGTGCGCACCACCGGAAAATCCTGGAGCGGGTCGGGCATCAGAATAATCATGCCCTGCTCTGCTATTTCCCGGCCACGGGTGGGAATGGACTCCAGGCCGCTGGCGTAGGTCATCACGGCCCGGGCGCGGGGCTTCCAATCGGTCAGAGCAGCCAGTAATTGCTCGGAGAGCGGAGCCAGCGACGAGGCAGAATCGGTAGGATTTGGCATAGAATACAAGCAGAGGGTAGCGGGGCAGATACAGGGAAAAGCGGAGAAGAAACCGGGGTGGCTTTAGCGGCTGATTATGCGCAGAAAGGCATTAGTCGTGAAGTCCGTTGTGAGCCGGGCCGTCAGCATCCATTTCTGCTGCGCGGCTACCAGTTGCAGGCGCTGGAGGTAGGCCGGCGCATCGGCCAGGTCGGCAGCGGTGGTGCTATCCGCAATGGCCTCCAGCTGCCGGGCCGCAGCTTCCCAGGCTGCGGCCAGGCTTTCCAGGCTCTGGAGCAGGGTGGTAAATTGGGCTTGTAGCGGCGGCAAGGCTGATTCCAGGGCGTTGATATCGGCTACCAGCTGCATTTTTTTCCAGGTTTCGGCGTTGGCAGCCCGCACTTGCGCTTCCAGCTGGTCTACTCCCCGCAGGGCGCTCTGCTGCAGATCGAACAGCATCGTGCCCACTCCGACGGCGGCCACCAGCATGCCAACTACGGGAACAACAACGAAGAGCAGCGCTGTGGCAGCGGCCCCCACCGTGGCCAGGGTGGTGTATTGCGAATTGAGGTCAGCGGTTTGCTGCTGCACCGCCGCCAGCTGGCCCGCCATAGTGGGGTTCAGGGCCGCCGCCGACTTATACAGGGACGTATTCTTGCCAAAGGATTCACTCAGGCTACTCTGGGCGGCCAGCAGCTGGGGCTGATAGTGCAGCAGGCTGGCGGCCAGCGTACGGGTACCGGCGACCATCTGGCGGGCAGCCACGGTAAGGCCCTTTTCGCCCGTCAGCACCCGTTTCAGAATGCGCAGCCGCTTGGCCTGGTCGGTGGTGTCGGTCAGGTCGTCGGGCAGCGACTCCAGCGCAAACCGAAACTTGTTGGCCGTTTTCGTGCCCTGGTGGGCCAGCCACACCAGCTGCCCATACAGCAGGCTGGGTTTGTCTGCGGCTCCAAACTTGCTCAACTCGTCCGCCAACAGAGCCGGATTGCCGAAAACAGCACCCTGTCGGCGCATTTCATCCACCGCCCCCATGGCCGGGTCGGCCTGGTATGCATCAAAATCACCGTAGCGGTGCTCAAACTCGGCGCGGTTAGCAGGCAGGCTGAGCACCTGGGTCATGGCCAACTGCAGCAGGCCAAAGTCGGGGCTTAGCAGCGCAAACCGGGCCGCGGCCGGCGTGGCCGACGCCAGCACGATGCCATCGGCGGGCACGAAGGAAAGAGCGGTATCGGCCAGCAGCGCCGACGCAGCGGGTGGTAAGGGCATAAATTAGGCAGTTGGAAGGATAAAGCGGGTCTACAAGATGCCGACTTCCGGGCGTATTATCATGTGCCAGCCTTATTTCTAATTCTCCGCCGCCAGCTGGGCGGTGCCCCATCTACCCTACCCCGTCCAAAAACCGCTGCAGATGCGGCGCGGTGCGGCTTTGCTTCATACGGGCAACTTTCGCCGGGGAGCCGGCTGCTACTACCTGCCCGCCTTCGTCGCCGGCGCCGGGGCCAATGTCCATCACCCAGTCGGAGGCAGCTACCACGCGCATGTCGTGCTCTACTACGATAACCGTGTTGCCGGCTTCCACTAGGCCGTCGAGCTGGGTGAGCAGCTTTTCCACGTCGGAGGGGTGCAGGCCGGTGGTAGGCTCGTCGAGGATGTAGAGCGAGTTGCCGCGCTGGGCCCGCTGCAGCTCAGTGGCCAGCTTGATGCGCTGGGCCTCCCCGCCCGACAGCTCGGTGGCGGGCTGGCCCAAGCGCAGGTAGCCCAGGCCCACTTCGCGCAGCACCGTGAGGGCGCGCTGCACGGTGGGCTCGTCGGCAAAAAAGTCCCAGGCGTCGTCCACGTTCAGAGCCAGCACTTCGGCAATATTCTTGTCGCGGTACGTAATTTCCAGGGTTTTGGCGTTGTAGCGGGCCCCGTGGCACACCGGGCAGGGTGCGTACACGCTAGGCAAAAACAGCAGCTCCACCATCACGGAACCTTCGCCCTGGCAATTTTCGCAGCGGCCTTTGGCTACGTTGAATGAAAATCGGCCAGCATCGTAGCGGCGCTTTTTGGCCGCCGGCGTGGCCGCGAATAGCTTGCGCACATGGTCAAATAAACCGGTGTAGGTGGCCATGTTGGAACGCGGCGTGCGGCCAATCGGCTTCTGATCCACGCGCACCAGCCGCTTGATGTGCTCTATACCGCCCACGATTTTTCCGCCGGTGGTGGCCGGGGCGGCGCGCTCCAGCGGGTCGGCTTCCTCCTCTTCGGCCGTCACATCCTGGCCCAGCTGCCTGGCCACCAATTCCACCAGCACCTGGCTTACCAGGCTCGATTTGCCCGAGCCCGACACGCCGGTAACGGTGGTGAAAACGCCCAGCGGAAACTCCACGCTGAGGTTATCAAGGTTGTTGCGCGTGACGCCAGCCAGCCGCAGCCAGCCGCCGGGAGTACGCGGGGTACGGGGCGTTACGTTGTCAGCAGCATCGAATAAAAAGCGGCGCGTCTGCGAATCCAGTACCGCATTCAAGCCGGCTGGGGTGCCGCTGTAGAGCACTTCGCCGCCCTTTTCGCCGGCGGCCGGGCCCACGTCCACGAGCCAGTCGGCCTGCCGGATTACGTCAAGATTGTGCTCGACCACAAACAGCGAGTTGCCCGCCGCTTTCAGGCTGTGTAAAGCTTTGAGCAAGGCTTCGGTATCGGAAGGATGCAGCCCCGCCGAAGGCTCATCAAGCACATATACTACCCCGAACAAATTGGAATACAGCTGCGTAGCCAGCCGCAACCGCTGCAACTCGCCCGGCGACAACGTGGGCGTGCTGCGTTCCAGAGCTAGGTAGCCCAGGCCCAGATCCAGCAGTACCGCCAGGCGGGCCACCAAGTCTTCGGCAATGCGCCGGGCTACAATGGCCTGCTCGGGGTGGGCCGTGTCGTGGGCCTGGCGCTTGGCAGTGCCGTCGGCAAAGGGCCGCAGCAGGGCCACCACGCGCTTGAGCGGCAGGCGCGACATATCGGCAATGTCGAGGCCGGCAAACTTCACGGCCAGCGACTCGGGGCGCAGGCGCTTGCCCTGGCAGAGCGGGCACTCGGTGCTGAGCATGTACTGCAGGACGCGCTTCTTCATCAGCGGGCTTTGCGTGGTGGCGAAGGTGTGCAGCACGTGGCGCTTCACGCCCGTAAATGTGCCCATGTAATTCGGCGGCTCGCGGCGTTTCAGAGCCCGTTGGGTTTCCTGGGGCGAATAGCCGGGGTACACCGGCACTACGGGCTGCTCGTCGGTGAACAGAATCCAGTCCCGGTCTTTCTGCGGCAACTCCTGCCAGGGCGTGTCCACGTCATAGCCCAGCGTCACGAGGATGTCGCGCTGGTTCTGGCCGCCCCAAGCCTGGGGCCAGGCCGCAATGGCCCGCTCCCGGATGGTAAGCGTAGGGTCGGGCACCATGGTTTGCTCGGTTACTTCGTAGATGCGGCCCAGGCCGTGGCACTGCGGGCAGGCGCCTTCCGGCGTATTGGGAGAAAATCCTTCGGCGTACACGATGCCCTGCCCCGCGGGGTAGTCGCCGGCCCGCGAGTAAAGCATGCGCACCAGGTTGGAGAGCGTGGTAACCGAGCCCACCGATGAGCGGGTGGTGGGCGTACCGCGCTGCTGCTGCAGGGCTACGGCCGGCGGTAAACCTTCGATGGAATCAACTTCGGGCACGGCCATCTGGTGAAACAGCCGCCGCGCATACGGCGACACCGACTCGAGGTAGCGGCGCTGGGCCTCGGCGTAGAGCGTACCGAAAGCCAACGACGATTTGCCGGAACCCGACACCCCGGTAAACACCACCAGCGCGTCGCGCGGAATTTCCAGGTCGACGTTTTTGAGGTTGTGCTCCCGGGCCCCGCGCACCCGCACGAAACCGGAGAAATCTGTAGAAGCGGGCAGGGAAGATGGTTTGGCCATGAGAAAAGCTGCGCGGAAAGCCGGTAAAAGTACCAGAGTATACATACGCAACACAGCGGCCTTGCATCTGAACGGCGGTTCTGAATACTTCGGAAATGGCAGGAAATGAGCTGGTTAGTTACAGCGGCTGTTCTGCTTTCCGGCTGACATTTTGGACTTACTCCATCTGTCATCCTGAGTGTAGTGAAGCGAAATGAAGAACCTGCCTCGCCGCTTCATGCGCGTAATGCTCAGGATGACGGTTTAGGCCACGACGTCTGAGTCTGAACCTACCTTAGTGCTTCCGCAGCAGCCGCTTATACACCCGGGCCAGGCGGGCTTGGCGCAGGCCGCCCACGTAGAGCAGCAGCACGGCTAAATGGGTCATTTCGGTGCGCACCACGCCGTGGTCGAGGTATTTGCGGGCGGAGGTTACCACGCGCTGGGGCATGAGCACGAAGCGGTGGCGGCGCTTGATGCGGGTCACCATTTCCACGTCTTCCATCAGCAGCAGCTGCTCGTCGAAGCCGCCCAACTGCTGGAACAGGGCTTTCTGGATGTAGAGGCTTTGGTCGCCAAACTGGAAGTTGCGGGTATTGAAGCGCGAGGCCCAGCTGCTGAGGCGCAGAATCCAGTGGCCGTGGTCGAACTGCAGGCGGAAGCAGCCGCTGGGGTAGCCCTGCTGGTAGTAGTGGGTGATGAGCTGGCCAAAGGCGGGCGGCGGCAGCGTATCGGCGTGCAGGAAATACAGGATTTCACCGGCTGCCTGCGCCGCGCCCAGGTTGAGCTGCCCGGGCCGGCCGGGCCGCGTTGCCTGCACCACGCGGGCGTGGTGGTGCCGGGCCTGCGCCACGGTTCCATCCTGGCTGCCCCCGTCGCACACTACGACTTCATAGGTCACGTTCTCGCCTACGTGGGCGGCAATGTAAGTGAGCAAATGGCCCAACCCAGCGGCCTCGTTTAGGGTGGGAATGATGATGGATACTACGGGCGAATTACTCATTTAAACCAGACGTCAGAAAGCAGGACAATACCGATGAAGAACCCGTAGGCAAACTTGTAGCGCAGCGTCAGGCGCGGGCGGGGCGCCTCGGGCAGCAACGGGCTGCGGCTCCCCCACTGCCGGGCGCTGAACACCAGCCAGGCCCCGAGGTAGAAGGCTACGTCGAGCCAGTCGAAGCGGCCGTCGGTGATGTGCAGGTATTGCACCACCTCAATGCCCAAGGCCATAGCCAGCGGCAAGAGGCTCAGCAGGCGGCGGGTAGGCACGGCGCTGAAGCTCAGAAATGAATATAGCCAGAGCGCGCCCGGCAGGCTATGCACAATCCAGCGGCAGTAGGCCAGATGCAGCATAGGCGGCTTGGTGGTCATAAACTGGAACAGCAACTCGTTGACGATGGTATTACGCGGCCGAAACAGCACGTAGATACCCAGGCTGACCAGCAGCGGCAGCAGGCAATGGAGCAGCAGGTGCTTCCGGTTTTTCATGCGGCAATGAGGGGTTTGGTGATGCGCACAATGCGCCAGTAGCCGCCGGCCAGTACCGTGAGGCCGGGCCGCATTTCGGGGCTCAGCAGCGGCAGCAGCGGAAAGAAGCTTCGGAAGCCCAGGGTTTTGCCTACCGGCGTCAGCAGTTTATCGAGCTGCCGTAGCGGCCCGTGCTCGGCCGTGAAGTGGTTGAGAATGTAGAGGCTGCCGCCCGGCGGCAAACCCGTGTAGTAAGCACCCAGTACCTGCGCAGGCTCGTCGATGACCGACAACGAGTTGCAAAACACCACCTGCTCGAATCCGGCCGCCGTGCTGTAGTCTTCGGCCGCGGCGTGGTGCAGCGCGATGCGCACGGCCGGGTGTTGGGCGGCCTTTTTGCGGGCCAGATTCAGCATCGGCAACGAGCAGTCGATGCCCGTGACGTGCTTGTGGCCGGTGTAGAAGGGAATGGTAATGCCGGTGCCCACCCCGATTTCCAGCACCCGCTGCCCCGCCTGCGCATTCACGGCCCCGATGAGCCGGCGCACCAAGGGCCGGTAAAACCACTGCAATGCCAGGTCATAGATAAAGGAGTAGAAGTAATACCGGACGTTATTGAAGCGGGTGCTCATGCCTGCGGTGAGGGAAAATCGGGAACCAGGAATAGAAGCCAGGTGGAGGTAGTAAATGGGCTGGCAAGAGAATCAAAGTAGCTCGTCGGCGCGGCCCGTTTTGCCGGCTCCGACGAAGCAATATATCATAGCCGAAGCGGAATGCAAGACGGTACGCTAGTAGGCGGCAGGAGGCGAATGATGGCGTAGCGGCGCTATTACCAAATTAGCTATCTTGCTATTCCTCCTTTCTGTGCTGCTGAGTACAGTCGAAGAAACTTTGCTACCAAAACGCGTCTGTTTGGTATTGCGGCAGAATTGCTTTAACAAGCTCTGCCAGACAGCCGCTTTGGCGCTACTACTACTTCCGTAACTCTTTTTACTGCCCGCCGCCTATGAAACCCTGCTCGTCCGCCCCGCCTGTGCAGCCGCCCGCGCACCGTGGCCCTTTCGCCACACTGGCTTACAACATCCGGGGGCTGGTCAACATCGTGCGGGGTGACGTGATTCACAACACGTTCGGGGCCTACCACGTGCTGCGGCTGTGGCACGTGCAGAAGATTAGCAGCGGCCTGGTGGCCCGTAGCCACCCCTGGGCCACCGGCCTCACGCCCACGGCGCAGGTGCCAGTGTGGGGCCAGAATGTGGCGTTTCGGAGCCCTTCCCGGCCGGAAAGCGGCTACGAGGCCGATGAGGTGATACTGCAGAAAGTAGGAAATTTTCTGGCCGATATGGTCAAGAAGTCGACGGCGGTGCCGGAAATACCCCACGGCCCGGAGCGCCGCATGCCCCACGTGGTAAACTACCTGCACGGCTCGGTGCACTACAACGGGCTGTGGCTGCTATTCAACGACTTCGCCGAAGCCAAGCAGTATTTTTCCGACCCGCAGTTTCGACGGGAGTTTCGGCGGCTGGTGCGGCAGCAGCGGCGCGAAGTAACGCTGGTGTTCCGGGAGCGGAAATACGACCCGGTGGAATACGCTTACTTCTCGGGCTTTATCATGGCCAACTTCCCGTGGTTTGCCAACGTGAACGGGCCGGGCAAAAAGGTAATGTGGGGCAACCCGGCCCCCTACCCCGCCATGAATATCATCAACGGTAGCTGGGTGCGCGACGTGGATGCGCTGCGCAAAGGCCGCCCCGACTTCATCAAGGAGCCAGCCCCGGTGGCGCAGTATTTCACCGGTCAGTATGGTGCCGCCGCGGCCGGGCCGTATTTCGCCGAGCGACTGGTGGCTTTCGTGGAAAACGAGTGGGTGCGCCGCCGGGGCTTCAACGCAGGCTTGTTCTTTATCAACCGCAAGAAGATTGACCCCAAAATCTACGATAAGTACGTGGTGGATAAGAACGTGCTGGCAGCCAAGCAGACAGTCGTACCCAGCCCGTTTGATCCGAAAGAAAAGTCGCCCGGCGCTGCGGAGTGAGGTCGTTTCGGGAGCATGCTAGCGCTGTTTATTCTGTCACTCATCCACCCGCACCAAACTCTCCGAGTTGATGCAGTAGCGCAGGCCGCCGGGCGCGGGGCCGTCCGGAAATACGTGGCCCAAGTGCCCACCGCAGCAGTTGCAGCGGGCCTCGATGCGCTGCATGTGGTGGCCCTCATCGAAGGCGTAGCAGATGGCACTTTTGCTCAGCGGTTGCGTGAAGCTGGGCCAGCCCGATATGGCGTGGTACTTCGTGGTGGAGTCGAAAAGCGGGGTGGCGCAGCCGGCGCACAGGTACAGACCGGGCTCATAGCTGCGGCAGTAGGCATTGCGGTAGGGCGGCTCGGTGGCTTGCTGGCGCAATACCCGGTACTGCGCAGGCGTGAGCAGCGCGGCCCATTCGGCCTCGTTTTTGTGCAGGCGGCGGGGCGGCTCGGGGTTGCTGTACTTGGCGAAAATCAGGATGTCAGACCAACGGAGCATGGCGGGTTCTTCGAAGCCGGGCTTGGATGCAGTACGGGTTGTTGAACAATGTAGAGGCGCATATTTGCGTCTCAGGGTCCGCGCCGTGCGAGTGTAATCATTCAACGACAAGAAGCTTGGTTGCGTCCCTACACCGCGCCGCTTCTTACGGATTCATCAGCAGAAACAGCAGATTGTGGTATAAAATCCCCACTTCGCCGTCGTGACTGCCGAAAAGGCCCGCATCTTCCATCAGGGCTTCCACTTCCTCGTAGTCCTGCACAAAATCCAGCTCCATGTCGTCGGAGGAGTCATCCAGAAAGGAATAGGTGACGTAGCGGCGGCGCGCTTCCAGGGTCACGAATAGGCGCTGGCGGTTGGTTTGGGCAATGAGCAGGGCCGGCAGCGGCTGCTCGTCGCCATCGGGCGTTTGGGTATAGACGACGGTTTTTTCGGCGTCGGCGGTATGCTGCAGAAACGTAATTGGGTCCAGGCTCATGGCGGGGATTGGGGCGGGTGCGCGGGCGGAGTATTGACGCGCGTCGGGCGACGCGGCCCGTTGGCTTCGCAAAGTACTGGCTTGGCAGGCATTTCCCACCGAACCCGCTTTTCGCGGACAAGCACCGGTGCTACTTTCCAACTTTCCCACCAGCAAGCGCTGTGGCCCGGGCAGGGCTGGCAGCACGGGCCGCAGCACAGTAAGCCACTGGCTACCAAACAGCCACGCAAAAGAGGTTGAAAATTTTATTGGGTAAGCCGTGCTACTTTTTGCTTAAGTCGGCATCATCACCTGTGGGTCCGGCTAGTTGCCGGCGGTAGTCACCAAACCAACTCACGCTATGCAAGAGCCCAACTTGGATCAATGGACAGCCGGCTTTGCACTAGTGGGGTTGCTGGCACTGCTCGTGGCGCTATTCGGCCCGCTGGCTTATCTGTTTCTGCGTGGCCAGCTAAGGCTGCCGCCCGGGCCAAAAACCGCCACCCCGGAGTCTGCCGCGCCACTGCCCACCTCTATGCCCGTGCCGCGCTACCAGAATTCAGGGTTGCCGCCGCAGCTGGCTCGGCACTGGGCCCAGCGCCTGGAAGAGCTGATGCAAACCGAACACCTCTACCGCCGCAGCGACCTGCGCCTCGACACCCTGGCCGACCGCCTGGGCTTGAGCCGCCACCACCTGTCGCAGGTGCTCAACGAGCAGCTTGGCCTGCATTTTTTTGAGTACGTCAACAGCCTGCGGGTGGCCGAGGCCCAGGAGCTGCTGCGCAATATGTCCCGCCGGCAGCTCTACATTATCGAGGTGGCCTACGCGGTGGGGTTCAACAACAAAGTGTCGTTCAACAAAGCCTTTAAAGCTGCCACCGGCCTTACGCCCAGCGAGTTTCGACAGCAGGCCCTCGATAATCCCGACCGGAATTTCCCACTCAGCCGGGTGTCGGTGCTGGCAAAAGGGTAATTGTTATCGGGATTACCGCCTCCCCCGCTTCTTATGGCCTCTTTTGACTGATTAGCTTCCCCTGTTCCGCGCTGCGCCCTGCGCCCGGGTGCCAAAGCCGAGGAGCATTTCCCCCAGCAGTTTTCACTGCCTTTTCCATCCCGCTTCTCCTGCCGGTCCGCGGTGCCGGCACTTGGTCAGGCAGCGGGCCTGTATCAACCAGATTTCGTTCGGGGCTGCAAGCCCGGAGAAACCAGAAAGCCGCTGTAGGTGAGTGCGGCGGCTTTCGGCGGCGGGTAGCGGGCTGCTCTACCGCGTCTGGTAGTGCGGGCCCGCTGCTTCGCCCCCACCCCGTGCCCCGACGGGGCAGTGCCACTCGCTACGCCTCCTCTTATTCTTCTAACGCACTACAGCCATGAAAAAAAACCTACTGCTGAGTTTCGTGCTTATGCTGACGCTCCTGGCCCAGGTGGCAGCCCAGAGCCGCGCCGTGTCGGGCCGGGTAACGGACCGCCAGAACGGCCAGGGCCTGCCCGGCGTGACGGTGTTGCTGAAAGGCACCACCAACGGGGCCTCCACCAACGCCGACGGCAGCTACACTATTACGGTGCCCGCCGAGGGCGGCACGCTCATTTTCAGCTCTATCGGCTACGCGTCGGTGGAACGATCCATCGGCACCGAATCAGTTGTTAACATGGGGCTGGCCCTCGACACCAAGCAGCTCGGCGAGGTGGTGGTGACGGCCTTCGGCATTGAGCGCGAGGCCAAAACCCTGACCTACGCCGTGCAGCAGGTGTCGGGCGAGGCCGTGACGCGCGTGGGCCAGCCCAACGTGACCAACGCCCTGCAGGGCAAAGTAGCCGGCGTGGTGGTACGGCAGTCGAGCGGCATGCCCGGCGCTTCGTCGCTGATTACGGTGCGTGGCAGCCGCTCGTTTACCGACAACAACCAGCCGCTCTACGTGGTTGATGGAATGCCCATTGAAAGCAACCCGGCCTTTGCGGTGGGCTTTTTGAACGCAACGGTGGGCGCGGTGAGCGGCCCCGACCAGTCGAGCCGGGCCCTGGATATCAACCCGGAGGACATTGAGTCGATTTCGGTGCTGAAGGGCGGCGCGGCCACGGCGCTCTACGGGCTGCGCGCGTCAAACGGCGTGGTAGTCATTACCACCAAAAAAGGCCAGGGCCAGCGTAAGCCGGTGCTCAGCTACAGCACCAACGTAAGCTTTGATAAGGTGTCGGTGCTGCCGGATCTGCAAAGCACCTATGCGCAGGGCACGGGCGGCACCTTCAGCCAGAACACCTCCACGTCGTGGGGCCCACGCTTAACGGAGCTTGACCCCACGGTGCTCGACAAGGGTGGCAAGCCGCTGGTGCCGGGCAAGGTGTACGACAACGTCGAACCGCTGTTCCGGACCGGCCACACCCTGACCAACGCCGTGGACCTCATTGGGGGCGGCGACTACGGCAATTTTGCCATTGGGCTGGCCTACACCCGGCAGAAAGGCATTATTCCTCAAACCGGCCTGGACCGCTACAACGCCAAGGTAGCCGGCGACTACGCCATCGGCAAGAAGGTGCGCGTGGGGGCCTCGGCCAACTACGCCGACACCTACATCGACAAGCTGCCGGGCGGCTCCAACCTTTCCAACCCGCTGTTTACCACGTACTACGCGCCGCGCAGCTACGACTTGTGGGGCATTCCGTTCGAAGATCCGACCAACCCCAACATCCAGATTCACTACCGCGCCGCCATTGACAACCCGCGCTGGTCGTTGGCCCACAACCGCTTCAATGAGCGCACGCACCGGGTGTTCGGCAACACCAACGTGAGCTACAAGCCGCTCGAATTTCTGACCTTCAACTACCGGCTGGGGCTGGACTACTTCACCACCGAGGGCCACGAGTTCTACGATTTGGGCTCGGGCAATACCGGGGGCCGCACGCCAGTGCCGGCCGGCGGACAGATTACCAACTACGCCTTCACCCAGAACCAGGTCAACTCCAACGCCTCGCTCACCTTCGACAAAAACGTGACGGAAGACATTGGTCTGATCCTGCTGGTGGGCAACGAGTTCTACGACATCCGGGACCGGCTCCAGACGCTCATCGGCAACGGCGTGACCATCGGCGGGCTGGAAAACATCGACAACACGGTGACCCAGAACACGGCCGAAAACATCAACCGGCGGCGCGTGGTGGGCTTTTACGGCAACGTGAACGTGTCGTGGCGCGAGCTGCTGTTCCTCAACGGCTCGGCCCGCCAGGACTACGTGTCAAACCTGCCCCGCGGCAACCGCACCTTTTTCTACCCCTCCATCGGCCTGGGCCTGGTGCTGACGGAAGCCGTGAAACTGCCCGATAATATCATCTCGTTTGCCAAGCTGCGCGGCTCCTACGCCCAGGTAGGCCAGCAGCCCGACGCGCCCTACTCCACGCGCAACATCTACCTGCCCGGCGGCAGCGCCTCGGGCTACCTCACCGACGGCATCGTGTTTCCCTTCAACGGCGTGGCAGCCCTCACGCAGAGCGACATTCTGCGCTCCAACGATTTGAAGCCCCAGAACACCAACACGCTGGAATTCGGCACTGATCTGCGCTTTCTGAAAAACCGCGTCACGTTCGACTACACCTATTTCATTCAGAAGTCAAAAAACCAGATTTTCCAGGTACCGACGGCCTTTTCGACCGGCTACACTTCGCGCCTGACCAATGCCGGCTCCCTCGAAACCAAGGGCCACGAGCTGACCGTGGCCGTGAAGCCGGTGCAAACCAAAACCATCGTCTGGACGCTGGGCGGCAACTTTACCAGCTACCGCAACCGGGTGCTGGCCCTGGCCGAGGGCGTGGACAACATCTTCCTCGGCGGCTTTACCACGCCCAACGTGCGGGCCCAGGCCGGGGCCAACTACCCCATTCTGTTCGGGGTGCGCTACGCCCGCACGCCCGACGGCCAGATTATCGTGGATGAGGACGGCTACCCCACGGCGGCCGACGACTCGGGGCCGCTGGGCAACGTGCAGCCCAACTACGACATGGGGCTCAGCAACACGATTGAGTGGAAGGGCCTGGCTTTGTCGGCGCAGGTGGATATCCGGCGCGGCGGTGTGGCCTACGCCGGCAATACCAAGCTGGCCAAGCTCTACGGCATTGACGCCCAGACCGAAGACCGGGAGTCGGACTACATCTTTCCCGGGGTGAAGGCCGTGACGGACGCCGGCGGCACCGTGACGGGCTACGTGCCCAACGACATCGTGATTCAGCGCGACGAGAACTACTGGCGCAACGTGCTGGACCCCATCGACGAGTCGCACGTGTACAGCACCGACTTTGTGCGGCTGCGCGAAATTGCCCTGAGCTATACGCTGCCCGCCGCGCTGGTAACGAAAACCAAGGTGCTGCAGTCGGCCAGTATTTCGCTCACGGGCCGCAACCTGGCCCTGTGGACCGACTACCCCAACTTCGACCCCGAAACCAACGTGGGCGGGGCCGGCAACGGGCAGGGCGTCGAGTACGTGTCGCTGCCCCAGACGCGCAGCTACGGTGCCAGTCTACGCGTGTCATTTTAACTCACCCCAAACCGCACTACTGCCATGAAAACGCAACAATTCTTCGCCGTGCTGGGTCTGGCTGGGTTACTGCTGGCTGCTCCCGCCTGCTCCGACGACGTGCTCGACGACATTGATACCAACCCCAACCGGCCCGAAACGGCCAGCCTGCGCCTGCTCCTGCCCCAAGTGGAAACCGACGCCGCCTTTGGCATTTCGGGCACCGAGCTGGCCTGGTACTCGTCGGTATTCGTGGAGCATACCACCGGCGTACACGCCCAGTTCGAGCAAATCGACAAGCGCGCCCCGGGCGCTTTTGTGTCGAACGTGACCAACAACAACTGGAGCAACATCTACGCCACCAACCTCAAGGACGTCGACACGATTATCCGCCAGGGCAGCATCGGCTCGGAGGCCGGCTCGTGGCGCTACGTGGGCATTGCCAAAATCCTGAAAGCCTACGTGCTGGGCATTGCCACCGACCTGTTTGGCCGCGTGCCCAATACCAACGCCCTGCAGGGCGCCAGCAATCTGAAGCCCACCTTCGACACCCAGGAATCGGTGTACGCCAGCATGCAGACCTTGCTCGACGAGGCCATTCTGGACCTGGACAAGCCGTCGGCGGCAACGCCCGGCAACACCGACTTCTTCTTCAATGGTGACCCGGCCCAGTGGAAAAAGGTGGCGTATTCGCTGAAAGCCCGCTACGCCAACCGCCTCAGCAAGCGCGACGCCGCCGGCTCGGCCACCCGGGCCCTGGCTGCCGCCGCCCAGGGCTTCACGGCCCCCACCGAAGGCTGGATTTTCACCCGCTTCACCACGGCTTCCATCGGCGAAAACCCCTGGTACCAGGAGCGCAACGACCGGAGTCACCTGGCCGTCAGCACCACCATCTACGACCTGTTTACGACGCTCAACGACCCGCGCGGCGGCCTGCTCGTCGACACTATTCCGGGCGGCACGCGGGTGGCCGCGCCCAACGGCACCGCCCTCACCGACCAGGGCAGCGTGCTGTATTCGCGGGCCTCGCCGCAGCTGGTAAACGCCACCGCGCCCCTGCCACTGATGACGTACGCAGAGCTGAAATTCATTGAGGCCGAAGCCAACCTGCGCCTCGGCAACCGCACTGCCGCCTACACGGCGTATCAGGCGGCGGTGGCTGCCGCTCTGGCCCAACAGCTGGTGCCCCCGGCCGCTGCTACGGCCTACCTGGCCCAAGTCAGCGTGTCGCCGGGAGCGGCGGGCCTCACGCTAAGCAACATTATCACCCAGAAGTACTTGAGCTTTTTCGTGTATCAGCCCATCGAGGCCTACAACGACTACCGCCGCACCGGCATTCCGGCCTTGCACAACCCCGAAGGCGCCCCGCCCCGGCGCTTCCCCTACCCTCAGAACGAGCTGGATAACAACCGCCTCAACGTGCCGGCCACCAGCCCCGGCAGCGGCGTGTGGTGGGACGACGGTACGGAGGACTAGCACTTTATAATAGACCAAAGTAGCGCGTACTATCCAGTTAGCGCTACTTTGGTCTATTGAAATTACCCTTGGATGACAAAGTATTTTATCCCAGCCGTATTCCTGATTCTACTGACTTGCTGCAATTCTTTCGGGCAGAATTTTAAGGGCCGCTCAGTATCAGGAGAAGCCGCGGCTTATGAAAGAGTGCGCCAGATGCTGCGGGAGAAACCCGGGTTTCAAGCGGTTCTGCTACCAGATAAAGCCACGGCCATTACAGTAGCCGAGTCTATGCTTTTCAAGGTGTATGGCAAGGATAATATCAGCCGGCAACGGCCTTATGAAGCCTATCTGATTGACGGGTTCTGGTACATCAGCGGGACGCTGCCGGAAGGCTGGGAAGGGGGCGTTTTTGAAATTATTCTTGATGCCAAGACCAGTCAGGCACTGGCATTGACCCACGGTAAATAACCCCTACCGCTTCCGCCGAAAGGCCAGGTAATCCAGGTAATACAGCACCTTCACCGAGAGGGAGTTATTGTGGGGCGTATTGATGGTGTTGCTCAGGTTGCGGAAGTAGAGGGGCGTAAACTCGTTGGCCTGCGCGTCGGGGCTGTTGGCATTTTTCCAGACCACGCTGATCTGGGAGCCGGGCGCAAACCACCAGGCGTACACCGCGTCCACGTTGAAGGCGTTGTAGGTATTGTCGCGGTGGCGCTGGTAGTCGGCGGGCGTTTCCTGGCCGCCGGGAGCTAGCGTCACGAAATCCTGGTAGCGCACGGTGCTGGTGTAGTGACGGGTGCGCAGCGTGAGCGACATACGGTTGGTGAAGGTGTAGGCCGCTTGCAGCACGTTGGACACCGTGGCCACGTCGCGCCGGCCCAGCAGCACCTGGCCCATAAACGGCTGGTCGAGCGGCTCATCCTCGCTCAGGCCGCCGTTTACGTAGCCGATCTGGTTGCGGCTGCGGCTCCAGTCGAGGCTGTAGCGGAAGGTGAGGTGGTTATTCACGCGGTAGCGCGGGTAAGCCCCGAGGCTGTAGCGCACCCGGCGCGGCCGGCTTAGGCGCTCATCCTGGGCATAGTACTGCACGCCGGCATTGAGGCCCAGGGCCACCTGCTTGCGGGTGTCGGAGTTGAGAAAAGCCACGAAGTCGGTGTTGGCCGGCACGCGCACGTAGAACTCGCCCAGCGGGTTTGTGCGGGGCTCGAAGAAGTCGTTGGTGCGGGCGTTGTGTTGCAGGTCGTAGCCAATCTGCAGGAAGCTTTTGGTGAAGGTGGTGTTGAAGCCGTTATAAAAATACAGGCTCTGGTAGCGCGTAGGCTTGTAGAGCAGCGCGTGGCCCACCTGCCCGAAAAAGGCCATGTTGTTTACCTTCCAGAAGGGCTGAAACTTGCGGTAGGCCACGCCCACGCGCTGGGTGATGTTGTTATTGCCGAACAAAATGCCCAGGTCATTGGGATTGTACGAGTCTGACTCGATGCCGTGGTTCACGTCCCAGGTGAAATTGCCGCTGATTTTGCCCACGCCCACCGCGTACTTGTAGCCGTCCTGGTCGCCAACCGGGGTGTCTTCCCCGAACACGTTGCCGCGCCGCCGCGAGTACACTACACTGCCATCCAGGGCGTAGGCGTTTTTCTTATCGTTGAAGCGAAACAGGCCACCCGTCACGTTGGCGTCGTAGGTGCGGCCCGCGCGGGTCACGTTGGTGTTGATAAGCGAGACGTAGGAGTTGTTTTTCAAACTCTGGTCGAGCACCGCAATGCTGTAGTTGCTGAAAGGCTGGGTGGCTACTTCCCGCTCCTGCCCCGTCTCGGTGTCGCGCAGGGTGGCGTACATATCATTGCTCACGGCGTTGAACAGGCCGATGCCCAGCCCGCTTTTCGTGCGGCCCGATACCTTGGTGGCGTTCAGCAACTGAGTTTCGGCGGGGTTGCGCACCAGCTTTTCGCGCTGGCCCTTCTTCACGTTGTAAAAGCCGATGGGCGTAGCGCCCACCCGCCGCGAATAGAACAAGTTGCCCTTGCTGAAGAGCTCGGTGCCCTCGGTGAAGAACTGGCGGTTTTCGGCAAACTGCACCTCAAACGGCGACAGGTTCAGCACCTGATTGTCGCTCTGCACCTGCCCAAAGTCCGGCACCAACGTGGCATCCAAGGTGAAGCTTTCATTGATGCCCCACTTCACGTCGGCCCCGCCGTTGAAGCTCGTGGTGGTGCGGCGCGTGCCCTCGGCGTTCAGCGGGTTGTGGTTCACGTAGCTGCTGATGTAGGGCGTGAGCGAAAGGCGCAGCGGCGGCTGCACGTCGCGGATGCCGCGCAGGTCGCCCCACTGGTTTACGAAGCCGTTCACGGCGGGCTTCACCTCATTCCAGAAATACTGAGCGTTGTCGTACTTGCGCTGCCGGGCAAAGTTGAGGCCCCAGAGCTGCTCGGGCGCCTTGCTGAAGCGGATGGCTGAGTACGGAATCCGCATTTCGGCGTACCAGTCGGTGCCGCGCTGGGTGGTGCGGGCGTCCCAGACGGCATTCCAGTTAAAGTCCTCCCCGCCGGCCGGCGAGTAGCGCGCATCGTACTGCACCCCGGCCGGCGTCACGCCGAAGTTGTAGCCGTTGAGCTGGTCGTGGTACGTGTCGAGGAAGATGCAGAACAGGTCGGAATTACCAAACTGGTCCCGGGCCGTCATTTCGCGCAGAATTGAGTCCGGCGACGAGTCGTGCATCACGGCCCCGATGTAGAGATTGGCATCGTCGTAGAGCACGCGCACCTCGGTTTTGTGCCGCTCGGGCTGGCCGGGGTTGGGCCGCTGCTGCACAAAGTCGGTAGCCACGGGCGCCTGCTGCCAGGCGGCCTCATCGAGCACGCCATCGAGCTTGATGGCCCCGGTGATGCGCACGGCCTGCAGCTGCTTTTTCGGGGCCGGCGCTTTGGCGTCGGGCGTGGCCGTCGGTATGGGGGTAGTTTGGGCAAAGGCAGCGGGCCGGCCGGCAACCCAGGCCAAGAGCAGCAGCAACAAGCAAAGCGTACGGGTGAAAGACATAGTGTGAGTGGTTGGGGTGCGGAAAACCGAATCGAGAAGCAGCCGGCCACCCGGCGCAAAAAAAAGGCAAAGCGGCGCCAGGCAGCCGCAAAAACGGCGCGAAACGAAGCAGAAAGAGCAGGGGTGAGACGGGAGCAGCGGCTACTGCCGGCAGCGGAAGATCAGGCGGCCCGCACCGGTGACGGGCAGAAGAAAGGCGTTGAGAGTGGCTATCTGGGCGTGGACACTGTGCTGCCGGCGGAAGGTTACAGGCTGGCCCGAATTTTATTCAGCAGTATGCTAATAACCGCTCAAAAACTGGTAGCCGTAAGCCCGAAAAGCCCCGGCCGCTGCGGCAGTCGGGGCTTTGGAAAGGCGTGTGTTTCTAATATGAAAGGTTGGGTTTCGCCTGTCATCTTTCATCTGGCTCCTCACCTACCCCACTGTAGCTTGTACCAACGCGAAAAAGCCCTTTACCACCGGAGCGGTAAAGGGCTTTTTCGCGTTGAATTGGGTTTGTCACTTATCAGAGGAAGGTCCTTCGTCGCCGCTTAATTCGCGGAATGCCCAGAATGACAGGACCAGGGGAAACACCTCTTCCTATTTGCCATCCAACAAGTTATAGAGCAGCCACAGCACCGAGAGAAAGGCCATGGCGTACCAGCCCCATTTGCTGTAGTTATCTTCGGGGACGTCGTCCCGCTTGGGTCGTATTTTTAATCCGGGAAGCTTCATAACGGCGGCCTGCAGGTTAAGAGTTGACCCTACCCATACGCAGATTTCCCGCCCGATTGTTCCCGTCATTCACCTTTGGCTGCTTACGGCCGCGCTTGGCTTAGTAGGAAGCCGGCACCGTCTCTTCCAGCAGCTCAGCCAGGTCCAGCTCCTCCACGTCGGGCAGGGCGGCAAAGCGGCTTTCGTGGAAGTTGGCCTCGGGAAAGCCCGGTGCTACCCCGGCATTGTTGATTTCGGCCACCGTGATGCCAAAGCCCTTGTGAGTATCATAAAGGCCACGCACGGTGTAGATAGGCCCGCGCTTGGGCGTCTGGATAGCCGGATTCTGGGCCAGTAGCAGGGTGAAGTCGTCGTTGGTGCAGACAATGGCCTGACCGATTTGAAACAAAGGAGCGTTCATGCCACAAAGATAGGGCAATCAGCTACTTGAAACCCACTGCCCGCCGCACAAAAGCTGGCCGGCTTGCCACCGCTACGCCAGTTCGGCCAGAATTTCCGCAAACCGGGGCCGCGCCGCCGCATCCGCCACGCACCGCTGCTGCAACCCGCGCAGCCGCCGAAAATCGTCGGTGGCGGTAGCCGCTTCGTCGCAATGATCCAGCAGTTCTTCCAGCAGGCAGCCGAAAGCCCGCACCTCCAGGCGTTGCAACCCCTGGGCCGTAGCCTCATTCGTCGCATCGAAAAAGCTGGCCGCCCCGAAGTCGCTCAGCCGGGCGTCGCCGGTGGCAGTGGCCAGGATGTTGTGGGCGTACAAGTCGCCGTGCAGGATGCCCTGCTGGTGCAGGTGAGCCGCCGCCGAGGCAATGCCGCTCGCAATGCGCAGGGCGGCGGCCAGGCTAAAGTGGGTGCCTTCGGCATACACGTCGCGGGTGCAGGTAGCAAAGCTGGGCGGCCCGGCCAGGTTGCAGAAAGCGGGGTCAATCAGCTCCAGTACCAGCCCTTCGGCCCCGGCCGGATGCCCGCCTAGTTTGCCTTCCACCGTGGTCAGATTGGGGTGGGCACCGGCGCTGATGCAGGCCACCATTTCACTGTGCGGCAGTCCGTCGCTGGTTACTGCGCCCTTAAAAACTTTCACGGCCACTTCCCGCACCGCGCCGCTTGCGGGCTGCCAGCGGGCCTGCGAAATCACGCCCGAGGCGCCCTCACCCAACAACTTGCCTACCGCTAAGCTTTGCCAATTGATAATACCGATGGGATGCTGGGCCTCGGCCCGGGCTTCGGCCGGCTGGCTGCAGGGGTTGCCGGCGTAGGCCAGCCACGTGAGGCGGGGCAGTGCCAGCAGCCAAGCGGGCAGCTCCGGGAGGCGGTTGGCGGCCAGGCGCAGCAGCTCCAGACTGGTGCAGTTGCGCATGGTTTCGGGTAATGATTCCAGCTGGTTGCCGGCCAGCATCAGCTTCTGCAAGTGCCGGCAATTACCGATTTCCGGCGGTAACTCGCGCAACTGGTTGTCGGTCAGAATCAGCCAGCGCAGGCGGGGCGGCAGGGCCGCGCCGGGCAGCGTGTGGATGCGGTTGGCCTTGAAGCCCACCATGCTCAGCTGCTCGCACTGGCCCAGCACGGCGGGCACCTGTTCAAACTCATTATCGGAGCAAAACAGGATGCGCAGCCGGTGCAGCCGGGGCAGGTCAGCGGGTAGTGTAGAGAGCTTGTTGCCGGTCAGATTCAGGATTTCCAGCGTATCGGCCAGCTCGAAAATCTCGCGGGGAAATTCGGTCAGGTCGCAGGAAAGGTCGAGGCGGTGAGTGCCGGCCAGGGTTCCGGCGCGCAGCTGTTCGAGGGTGTGCATGGCGCAAAGGTCGGTAAGCGGGGCCGGACTGGCGCGCTGGCAATACATAGTTATGTCACAGGTGTGACATAACTATGTATTGCCAGTGACATCGGGAGGTTTTACCCCGGCCAAAGTTGTGTGTGCGGGCGGCAGACTTCGGCGCCGCCACGTTGGCCCACCGGCCCACGCGCAACCCAAACCGCATTTCGGTGTTATCTTCCGAATTCCAATGAACCGCCACCGGCCCACCGTCCATGTCCAAACTACGTGCCTCCAGTAGAACCTTGCTGGCCAATACCTTTCTCACCCTGAGTTTAGCGGCTTTTGCGTATCCAACCATGAGTTTTGCACAAACTGCGGCCTCGGCTACTGCCAATTCGGCCAACCCATTGCTGGCCGCCTGGGCCGTCCCCTACGGCGGTGTGCCGCCCTTCGATAAGGTGACGGTGCCGCAGTTCAAGCCCGCTCTCGAAGCCGGCATGGCCCAGAATCTGGCCGAAATTCAGTCCATTGCCACCGATAAAGCCGCTCCTACTTTCGACAATACCATTGCCGCCCTGGAGCGGGCCGGGCAGCGCCTCGACGAGGTTCAGACCGTGTACGGCATCTGGTCGGGCAGCCTGAGCACGCCCGACGTGCAGGCTATTCAGCGCGAGATGGCCCCGCGCATGGCCGCCTTTGCCGACCAGATCAACCAGAACGCGCCCCTGTTCAAGCGCATCGAGGCCGTGTACAACTCGCCCGAAAAGCAGAAGCTCACGCCCGAGCAGCAGCGCCTCACCTGGATTTACTACAACAACTTCGTGCGGGCCGGGGCCAAGCTCGATGCGGCGGCCAAAACCCGGCTGTCGGCTATCAACCAGCAGCTGGCTGGTCTCTTCACGCGCTTTAGCCAGAACGTGCTGGCCGACGAAACCGACTCGGTGCTGGTGCTCAAAACGCCCGCCGACCTGGGCGGCCTCTCGGCTTCGCTACAGGCAGATGCCGCCGCTGCCGCCGCCAGTCGCAAGATTAGCGGCGCGGCCGGCGTCATCACCAACACCCGCTCCAGCATCGAGCCCTTCCTGACTTACTCCGACCAGCGCAAGCTGCGTGAAAAGGCCTGGCGCATGTTCTACAACCGCGGCGACAACGGCGGGGCCCACGACAACAACGCCATTATCAGCGAAATACTGCAGCTGCGGGCCGAGCGGGCTAAGCTGCTGGGCTACGCCACCCACGCCCATTGGCGCCTCGACAACACGATGGCCAAAACGCCCGAAGCGGCTATGGCCTTGATGGAGCAGGTGTGGACGCCGGCCGTGGCCCGCGCCAAGGAGGAAGTAGCCGACATGCAGGCCCTGGCCAAAAAAGAAGGTGCCGGTGCCGACTTCAAAATCGAGCCCTGGGACTACCGCTACTACGCCGAAAAGGTGCGCAAGCAGCGCTACGACCTCGACCAGAACGAGGTGAAGCAATACCTGCAATTGGATAAAATGCGCGAAGGCATGTTCTGGGTGGCCGGTGAGCTGTTCAACTTCTCGTTTGCGCCCGTGACGAACGTACCCGTGTACCACCCCGACGTGAAGGTGTGGGAAGTGAAAGACAAAACCAGCGGCAAGCACGTGGGCCTGTGGTATTTCGATCCGTATGCGCGGCCCGGCAAACGCTCGGGGGCCTGGATGAACGCCTACCGCAACCAGCAGCGCCTCGACGGCAACGTGACGACCATCGTGTCGAACAACTCCAACTTCGTGAAAGGCAAGGACGGGGAGCCCACGCTCATTTCCTGGACTGATGCCACCACCTTGTTCCACGAATTCGGCCACGCCCTGCACGGCCTTTCGTCAAACGTGACCTACCCCACCCTCTCGGGCACCAGCGTGGTGCGCGACTACGTGGAATTCCCTTCTCAGCTGCTCGAAAACTGGTTGCCCACGCCCCAGGTACTCAACCGATTTGCCCTGCACTACCAAACCGGCAAGCCGATTCCGCAAACTCTCGTCGACCGGATTGAAAAGGCATCGACCTTCAACCAGGGCTTCGAAACCACCGAGTTTCTGGCCAGCGCCCTCATCGACATGAAGCTGCATCTGGCCGGCGCCCAAAAGATTGACGCTGACAAGTTTGAGCGCGAAACCCTGACCCAGATGGGCATGCCCCGCGAAATCGTGATGCGCCACCGCACGCCGCAGTTTTCGCACGTCTTCTCCTCCGATGGCTACTCGGCCGGCTACTACAGCTACCTGTGGTCGGTGGTGCTGGCGGCCGATGCCTACTCGGCCTTCACCGAAGCCGGCGGCGCCTACGACAAAGCCGTGGGCCAGCGCCTGACCCAGAACGTATTTTCGGTGGGTAATACCGTGGACCCGGCCGAGGGCTACCGCAAGTTCCGGGGCCGCGACCCGAAAATCGACGCGCTGATGAAGGAACGCGGCTTCCCGGTGACAACCTCGAAAGCCGCGAAAACGCCGGCAAAAAAGGCACCGGCCAAGAAAGGCTAGGCCCAGGCCGGCAGAAGTGTCGAAAAAAGCAAAACCCCAGTGCCCCGGATATGCTCAGCGAAGCATGCCTGGGGCACTGGGGTTTTGCTTTTCGACCGACTTAAATAGACAACAGCCCCTGTTGGGCAGCATATACTACTAAGCCAGCGGAGTTAGGCGCACCGGTTTTTTCCAGCAGCTTCTGGCGGTGGCCTTCCACAGTGCGGCGGCTCAGGAATAGCGTGTCGGCAATTTCGGCTGCTTTCTGGCCCGTACAGATCAGGCGCAGCACTTCCAGCTCGCGGGGCGTGAGCTGCACCTGGGTTGATAGCGTCGAGGGCAGCTGGCGGGTGGGCTGCTGCACGGCCCGCACCAGGGCCCGGGAAATGGCCGGGGTGTAGTGGTGCCCCGTGAGCAGCACGTCTTCCAGGGCCTGGCGCAGCTGCTCCTGGTCCGAATCCTTGGGCAGGTAGCTACGCACGCCCAGCTTCATCATCTGGGTAATAAACTTATCGGCCGAAAACATCGACAGCACGATGATCTTCAGATCGGGAAATTCGGCCAGCAGCTGCCGGGCGGCTTCGGGCCCATCCACGTCGGGCATCTGCAGATCCAGCAGCAGTACCTCGGGCAGGCGCTGACGGCAGTGCTTCAATAGCTCAGGGAAGGTGGCGGCTTCCACTACACTTTCCACGTAGGGCAATGATTGCAGAATGTAGCGCAGGCCCTGCCGGAACAAGGCGTGGTCGTCGAGCAGCGCTATTTGTACCGGTGAATCAAGAGTTGGCATATCGGATAGGCTATAGGAATCAGGTGTAATAGTACCGAAAATCGACACTATCTACGCATCTGAATCGTCGAGCTCGATAATCATGCGCGTGCCCTGGCCCGAAACCGGCTGCCGATGTAGGCGGCCGCGCAGCATCTGCACGCGCACCTCGATGCTGCGCAGGCCAGCTCCCCGGGCCGGCGGGGCCGAATCAGGCGGGAAGCCGCAGCCGTTGTCTTCCACTAGTAGCGTGAGCAGTGGCCCCTGCTGGTGCAGCTGCACCAGCAGGCGCGTCGCACCCTGGGCGTGCTTTAAGGCATTATGCACCAGTTCTTGCCCGATGCGGTAGAGGGCCAGCTCCTGCGCCAAGGGCAGCGGCTGACCATATTCTACCTCCAGTACGATGGGCAGCTGCCCGGTTTCGTTGCTTACATCCACCAGGTGCTGCAGGGCTTCGGCCAGCCCGAACCGGGCCAGCACCGCCGGGTACAGACTGTGAGAAATACTGCGCACATCGTGCACGGCGGCACTCATTATTTCGCGGATCAGCCGGAGCAGGGCTTCCGCATCTTCGGTGGGCGGCAGGGTTTCCAGCCGGTTGAGCAGCAGCTTGGCCGTGGAAATAGTGGAGCCGATGCCATCGTGCAAATCCCGCCCGATTCGTTCCCGCTCCCCTTCCTGGGCTTCAATAACGGCGGCCAGCAGTTGCCGCTGGTGAGTTGCTTCGGCCATGCGCAGGTGCAGCTGCTGGCGCAGCAGGCGCTTTTGGTAAATCACCAGAAAGACTACCAGCGAGCCGGCCGCCAGCAGCATAAAGGCAATGCCCCCGAAGAGCAGCTGCGCAAAGGCTACTTCTGCGGGCGCACCCATAAGGCAATACCAAAACAGAGGTGCAGCACGATATACAACAGCGAATGCACGGCCCAGATACTCATGTTCAGCTGCAGGGAATAGCGCAGCAGATAATTACTGAATAAGGCGATTTGCAAATAGCCCAGCGAATAAACGAACAGGCCGGTAGAAACCCAGAACATGGGCTCACGCGTGGGCTGCTCGACCCGCAACTCGTTGAGCAGCTTACGGAAGTACAGCGCCACGAAGCCCAGCACCAGAATACTTTGGATAACCTGCTGACCCGGCCGAAACTGCGTCAGGCCGGGGGCCAGCAGGCTGTCGGCCAGGGCGTAGGCCGCAAAGCCGCCCACCAGCCAAGGCACCAGACGCGTGAAGGTGGCCAGGTGCAGCGTGTGCCGGTACACCAGCGCCAGCAGCAGGCATTCCCCCACGGCATAAATTGGCATTAAGAACAGGTTGTTGCGGTGCAGGAGCATCAACCCGATTCCGACCAGCTCGATGGGCAGAATAAACCAGACCAGCCCGGCCAGGTAGCGCAGATTCAGGGGCAGATGGCGGAAGCGCATAAAGCCGATGATGCCGGCCACAATGACCGGCACCAGCGTCAGGCGCATCAGCAGCTGCTGCAGCGTAAGAGGCATAAAAGTTAGTTACAACGGCATAAAGATAGATAAACCGGCACGCCGCCCCGGCTGCATTAGTAGCCGGGTGGGCAGGGCGTGGAAAGATCGAAGAACGGCGCATCAGATTGTTCAGGGACATTGTAGACTTCGCTGCGCGAATTTGCACCCGTTGTTGTCGGCTTAGGAGCCGGAAACACGCGCAGGACCAGCCCAAAGGTTTGAATACGGCCCGACTTGACAGGCACGGCGGGGTAATACTCGTGCAGTCCGAAGCTAATGCGCACCATCTGCTCGTCGGAGAAAGGCTGGACCTCAAACAGCTCCTGCAGGAAATCGTCCAAGCTAAACGTGTAGCCCTGCAGCGGGCCGTAGCTGTTGGCAAACATAGATGACTTGATTTCGGGAGCCGAAGTCCAGTGATGAACCCAAGATTTTACCAGGTCGTGCGGGGCTTGGCCAGCATCGTCACTAGGGTCGCCTTCGCCCTCCGAATTTTTCTCGGGTAGGATCGTGGTGGTAGTGATATAGTCTTCGTCAACGGGCAGGTAGTAAGCCGAAATGCGGGCTCCCAGCGCATCGGTAGCGTAGAGGGCCATCGTGAAGCGCGCCTTGCTGCCGGGGTCCTTTTTGCTGGGAGGCGCTACCAGAAAACGAACTTGAATGTGGCGTACACCTACCGTCGAAATAAGCCACGAGAGGTGCAGGGTCGAAAAGCTGACGTAGTTCAGGCGCTTTTCGATGCCAGCGGGGCCGGGTATCAGAAAGCATTGCTGCAAATCTTTGCTGTTAGCTTTGCTGATGTAGGAAGCCCAGCGCGCTGCGCGCCGCTCAAAGTTTTTGGTAATGAGAATGTTGGCTTTGGTAGCGACTTTATTCATGAGCGGTGAGCAGTGGAAGTGAGGATAGATAAAAGCCGCAAGTGAGGCGTAGGAATAGCACAAAGTACCACAATAAGCACAGGGCAATAGCGGGTAGAAAAACGGGGGCTGCAAAAACAGGTATTTTTACTTGGTAGCCGCCTGCTCTTACCAATTGCCACCCACGGCCTGGCCCACGTATGGTCGGGGCTTTTCATTCTGCGGCAGGCTATCCGGTCTATTCGGAAAGGATGATATATTGTGCTATTCCACCACCTCTTATGCTTTTATGAAGCACTTATACACCAGCCTACTGGTTCTGCTGAGCTTTTCGCCGGCCGCGGCCCAGTCTACACTGACTTTTACGCCGCTGGCGGCGCTGCCGGCGGGCGGGCGCTACGGCATGGGCTACGCCCAGGATAACGACGGGTTTTACATGGCCGGCGGTGGCGGCACCGCTTCGGCTTTCACCAGCGAGGTTTTCCGGTACTCCATCAGCGCCAATTCCTGGACCCAGGTGTTCGGCGCGGCGCCGCTCCCGCCGCAGCGCTGGGCCAGCGCCGTTATCATCGACCCCAACCCGGCTACGGGCAAGCTCGTGGTACTGGGCGGCGTAACGCCCACGGCCCTGACGCCCGTAACGACCCTGCAAAGCATTCCGCTGAACGGCGGCCCGGCTACCACCACTCCCAATTCTACGCCGGCCGCTACTACGGGCACCGCCGCCTGGAACGGCCTGATTTACGCCTTCGGGGGCCAGCTGCTCGGCGGCGTTTTCACTAATCAGCTCCGGGCTTTCAACCCCGCTACCAATGCCTGGACCGATCTGGCCCCGATGCCGGACGCCCGGCAAACGTATGGCGCGGCCGTAAACGGCAAACTCTACGCCGTGGGCGGCTACAACGGCCTCGTGAATTCGGCCCAGATTCACGCCTACGATATTGCCACCAATACCTGGCAGCTGGCCGCCACTTTGCCTACCACGGTTTCCAACCAGGCTATGGCCGTGCAGGGCGAGTGGATCTGGATGGTGGGCGACTTTACCAACCAAAGCTACCTGGCCGCCTACAACACCCGCACCGGGCAGCTACGCACATTCACCTCCAACCTGCCGCCGCGCCGTAATGCCGCTGCTATCATTCGCAACAACCAGCTCTACGTGTGGGGCGGCAACACGGCTTCGTCGAATGCCTCTACCCTGGCCGATATGTGGCAGGCCAACCTGGCCGGGGTGCTGGCCAGCACCCCGGCCGCGCCAGCCGCAATTCTCAGTGCCTATCCTAATCCCAGCGCCGCCGGTGAGTTTACGCTGAGCCTGCCCACCGGCACCCACGCGGTGGAAGTGCGCGACGCGCTGGGCCGCCTGGTGCTCACGCAGCCCCTGCCCGCCGGCACCGACCAATACCAGCTGCAGCTCGGCAGCCAGCCCGCCGGCCTCTACCTAGCGCAGCTGCGCACAGACCGGGGCCTGGGCGCGCCCTATAAGCTACTCCGGCTCTAATCAAAGTCTGAAACGCGGCCCGTAAGCGGCTCTTGGTTCGGCTTGTTGGCCGGGCGGAGGGCCGCTTTTTGCTACCTTTTCCCCTATCTTGCCCGCCTGTACGCTGCCAAGAACCAGATGCCTGACCTGTTGGAAATGCCGTTGTCCGCGGAGCCCGGCCCGCACCACTACCTGTTTCCGGCGGCCACCATTTCCACCCTGACCAGCACCGACGTGGAGCGCCACGGCCCCGCGCTGCCCCCGCCCGACCACCGCGCCCTCACGGCCATTCAGCCCCAGACGCTGACGCTGAACTTCGGCACCTTCACCAGTAGCGCCACCCTGAGCAGCGGCCTGCACTTTCCCACGGTGGCTGTGGAGCAGCAAACCCAGGGCGTGCTACTGACCTGCGGCTGCGCGGCTCCCGCGGCGACGCTCTGTGAGCACCAGGCCCTGGTGCTGCTCAGCATTCTGCAGCGCAACGAACTGCGCGTGTTTTTCGACCCGCGCCAGCGCCATTCCCTGCTGCGCGCCTCGGCCCACGACTATGGTCTGGAGCATGTAGCCGACCTCGACGCGCATTTTGAGCTGACCTACAACCGCCCCGCCGTACTGGTAACGCCCCGCGCGGCCGGACTCTATGCCGTGACGCAGGCCACCACGCAGGAGCTGATGCGCCAGCTGCTGCCCGACCGGCGCCCGGTAGTGCCGCCGGCCGGCACGCAGCGGCTGGTGGTATTCAGTAAGCACAAATACTACGGCCACCTCACCGTGCAGCTGGCCGAGGCGGCCCTTACGGCGGCGGGCAAGGTAAAAAACCCGGTGACGGTGCTCAACGCGCTGGACTGCCTGGGCGAAAGTGACGAAGCCGAGCAGCTGAAGTTTTACACCGGCTTGGCCCGCTTTCAGCAGAATTACGACGACACCCGCTCGGTAGCGGCCATCCGGGCGCTGCGGGCCGTGGTACGCAACCCCGACGGGCTGCCGTTTTTCGCCCACAACCCCAGCGTGTCGGAGAAGCTGACCGGGCCGAGCCTCACGCCGCTGCGGCTGCGCGCTGCTCCTACCGATTTGCGGCTACACGTAAGTCAGAAGGGCGAGTTCTACGAGGTGGCCGGCCGCTTGCTGCTCGATGACCAGCCCGTGGAGCTGCCCACCGTGACGATTCGGTTCGAGTATTTCGTGGCGGTGCGCGAGCTGCTGTATCTGGTGGAAGACTTGGCGGTGTGGCGCGTCATCGAGTTTTTCCGCAAGCGGAATAATACGCTCCTGATTCACCAGCGTAAGTTTGTCGAGTTTCAGCGCGACGTGCTGGCCAATCTGGAAGACAAGCTCCACATCAGCTACTCCCACGTGCGGCCCGCCACGCCCCGGCAGCTGGCTGGCAGCAGCTTCGACCAAGTGCCCGAAAAGCGACTTTACCTTACCGATGCCGGCCCGAATGTGGAGCTGCTGCCCGTGATGCGCTACGGCACCCGGGAAGTGTCGGTACTGTCGCGGCGGCAGCTGCTGGCTACCGACGAGCTGGGCCGCGACTTCCGGCTGGAGCGCGACACGGAGGCCGAGGGCCGTTTCCTGACGGCGCTGCTGCGACACTACCCCGCCTTTGCGGAGCAGCTGCAGTACGAGGCGCTGTCGGTGCCCAAAACGCTGTTTCTCAATGAGGACTGGTTTCTGGCCGCCTTCGAAGACTGGCAGCACGAACAGATCAGTATTCTGGGTTTCAACCAGCTGAAAGACAACAAGCTAAACCCGCACCGGGCCAATGTTACGGTGCGCGTTACGGGCGAAATGAACTGGTTCGACACCATTCTCGGGGTGCGGTTTGGCCGGCAGAAAGCTTCTTTGCAGCAGGTGCAGCAGGCCGTGCGCCGCCAGAGCCGCTACGTGCGCCTCGACGACGGCACCCGCGGCATTCTACCCCAGGAGTGGCTGGAGAAGTTTACCGAATACTTTGCTGCCGGCGACGTAGGGGAAGACCGGATTCGTACGCCCAGCATCAACTTCCGACTGATTCGGGAGCTATACGACCCCGAAATGCTCGACGCCCAGGCCCAGGCCCGCCTAGCTACCTACCAGGCCGCCGTGGCCGATTTTGCCGGCATCGAGCCCGTGGCGGTGCCGGCGGCGCTACAGGCCACGCTGCGCGAGTACCAGCAGAAGGGTCTGAGCTGGCTGAATTTCCTGGATACGTATCATTTCGGCGGCTGCCTGGCCGATGATATGGGCCTGGGCAAAACCATTCAGGTGCTGGCCTTTATTCTGCTGCAAAAAGAGCGGGGGCAGTCGGCGGCCAACCTGGTGGTGGTGCCTACTTCGCTGGTGTTCAACTGGCAGGCCGAGGCGGCGAAATTTGCGCCCACGCTGCGCATTCACGTGCTACATGGGGCGCTGCGCCGCGCCGAGGCCGCGCAGTTTGCGGCCTGCGACATCGTGCTGACGACCTATAACACGATGGTGTCGGATATCCGGCAGCTGCGCGAGTATGCATTCAACTACGTGTTTCTGGACGAGGCCCAAGCCATCAAAAACCCCGATTCGCAGCGCTACAAGGCGGCTCGGCTGCTACAGGCCCGCAACCGTGTGGTGCTGACGGGCACGCCAGTAGAAAACAACACCTTCGACATTTACGGGCAGTTGTCGTTTGCCTGCCCTGGCCTGCTGGGCAGCCAGCAGCACTTCCGGGAGTACTTTGCCACGCCCATCGACAAGTTTAAGAACGAGCAACGGGCGCGGGAGCTGCAACGCAAAATCAGCCCGTTTGTGCTGCGGCGCACCAAAAACCAGGTGGCCCGCGAACTGCCCGACAAAACTGAAATGGTACTGTACTGCGAAATGGGTCCCGAACAGCGGCGGGTGTACGAGGCTTGCAAAAAGGAATTTCGCGACCGGCTGATGGGGGAGCACGAAGAAACGCCGCGCCGAGACAGCGCCCATATTCTGAAGGGCCTCACGATGCTGCGTCAGATCTGCGACTCGCCCGCGCTGCTGGCCGGCGAGGCCGATTACGGCCGGGAGTCGGCCAAGCTGGAGGCACTGGTGGAGGAAATCAGCAGCAAGGCGCCCTACCACAAAATCCTGGTTTTCTCGCAGTTTGTGGGCATGCTGAACCTGGTGCGGCAGGAGCTGCAGGCCCGCGCTATTCCCTTCGCCTACCTCACCGGCCAGACTAAGGACCGCGCCGCCGCCGTGGCCGACTTTCAGCAAAACGACGCAGTACGCGTGTTTCTCATCAGTCTGAAAGCCGGCGGCACGGGCCTCAACCTCACCGAAGCTGACTACGTGTACCTCGTAGACCCGTGGTGGAACCCAGCCGTGGAAAGCCAGGCCATTGACCGCAGCCACCGCCTCGGCCAGACCCGCAAAGTGGTGGCCGTGCGCCTTATCTGTCCGGGTACCGTGGAAGAGAAAATCATGCAGCTGCAGGAAGCCAAGCAGGCCCTGGCCCACGAGCTGATCCGGACCGATGCGGCGCTGGTGAAGTCGCTGAGCCGGGAGCAGCTACTGGATTTGTTCAGCTAAGATTTGGGTTATTTCCCAGTAAGCTACGCGCCGGCTCCGGGCAGGGTATCCGTGACCTCAACCGACGAAATCGGCTGTAACGGTGCAGTAACCGGAGCCACTGGCGCGGCGGGCTGGGGCTGGCCGGCCGTTTCGATTTCGGTGCGCAGGCCGTTGGTAGCAGCCTTGAACTCCCGGATGCCCGTGCCCAGGCCACGGGCCAGCTCCGGAATGCGCTTGGCCCCGAAGAAGATCAGGATGACGACCAGGATGAGCATGATTTCGCTGCCGCCCAGGTCGCCAAGAAAGAGGAAGAATGGAGTTGTCATCAGAAGGGAAGGAAAAGGTAGCTGGTGAAAGAATCAGCCGGAAGTACGGCCCGGCTTGGTGAATGCCGCATGAAGCAGCGCCAGTAGCCGGGGCGCGGCAAAGGTGGGCTGGCGGCTTCGGAGGTGCCACTTAGAATCGACCAGCTGCCGGGTTTCCTCGACTACGGCGAGAATCACCCGGCTTTTTGCCGGCCGAAACCGCTTCGAGGGCCTTTCGCAGCCAGTGCCAGCCCACGGAATATTACCAGACGAACAACAGCTGACTACCCGGCTCACCCGCCTGCCCATGCAGCAACCAGAACGGCCAACCGGCGGATGCAACTTCTCCCTTCACTACAGAATAACCATCTGAGCCTGCAGACACGGGTAGTGCATCGTAGCTGCCGGCATTTGGCTTGCGGACGTTATGCGGAATTCGTCGGTATAAACGCCCGAACAGTCGATTGGCAGGTGAGACGCTAAAAGGATAAATACAAATTCGCTTATCCAATTCAGCAACTCACCACGAACCGACCCCGTCATGGAAAGAAAGAACTTCCTCAAGAGCCTGTTGGTAGGCGCCGCTTCTGTGCCGGCCCTGCTTTCGGCCTGTAGCAAAGACGACGCGATGCCCACTACCTCCTCGGGCACCACCGGCGGCACCGGCACGCCCGGCAACTGCACCGTAGCGCCCACCGAAACCGAAGGTCCCTTCCCCACCAAAGCCCCGGCCAGCTATGTGCGCAGCGACATCACCGACGGCAAAGCGGGCCACAAGCTGACGGCCCAAATCACGATTGCCAACAGCAACAACAACTGCGCCGCGCTGGCCGGGGCTTTGGTTGATATCTGGCACTGCGACGCTGAGGGCAACTATTCGGAGTACGGTGGCAGCGGCATGCAAAGCACCAACTACACGGGTGTGCACTTCCTGCGCGGCCGCCAGACCACCGATGCCAACGGCCTAGTGACGTTTACCAGCATTTTTCCCGGCTGGTATTCGGGCCGTGCCACCCACATTCACGTGCACATCTACTCGGCCAGCGGCACCTCGCTCAAAGTCACCCAGATTGCTTTTCCCGAAGGCAGCAACTCGGCCGTAGCCACCGTGAACGGTTACACCAAAGGCCTGAGCGGCTACACCTACAACGCCACCGACAACGTGTTCAGCGACGGGGTAACCCAAGAGTTGGCCACCGTCACGGGCAGCACCTCCGCCGGCTTCGAGCTAGTCATTTCCTTCGCCGTAGCGGCGTAGAGGTGATTTAGTGATTTAGCGACTTAGTGAGTTGTCATTCAAGTTGCGCCAGCCGAACAACAATTCACTAACTCACTAAATCACTGTTTCACCAATGCCCCGCACTATCACATTGTGCTACCGCAAGATTATCGATGCCAGCTCGGGCAAGGCCTGGGACAAGCTCGTGTTTGAGGATACGTACACCGAGTTTCGGCTGCAGGCCCAGACCTTCAACCCACAGCAGCAGTACCGCTCGTTTGGGCAGCTGCTGCAGTACGCGCCGGGGGCAGAGCAGCTGCATTTTCTGGTGAGTGCAGCGGTGCGCGGGTATCTGCAGCAGCTCGCGGGGCTGGTGCCCGATGTGGTGGATAATCTGGGCCGGCAGTTTCTGAAGTTCAGCCAGTTCCAGTTCGAAATCGTCAACTCCGACCTGCTCTATAAAAGCCGGCACCAAGTGGCCGTAAACTTCTTTTCCGAGCCCCTACTCTGGCACGACACCGTGGGCCCGCTGCTGCTGGTGTCGGCACCCGGGCCGGCGGCAGTTGAGGGCGAGGTACTGACAACCATGTTTCAGCTCCAGCCATTCCTGACTATTTATTCCCTGCAAAACCCGGCCTAAACCCGCGCCTAATGATACGGCAGACTCCCGGCAAGATGTACCTGGCCGACCAGCGCGGCCTCACCGAAAGTGGCCGGTTTCGGCGCTACAGCACCTTCAACTTCGACTCCTACCAACAGGAGTTCAAGGAGCCCTTTGGCCGCCTACGGGCCCTGAACGAAGAAACTCTGGCCGGCGGCCACCGCCTGGAATTAACGGCCGCCGGGGCCTCGCAGGTGCTCATCGTGCCCATCACCGGGGCCGTGGGCGTGGCCGGTGGCGGCGTGGTGGCTACCGTGCAGGTCGAGGAAGTGCAGCTGCTGCAGCTGCCGGCGCAAAGCACGGTGTGTTTTACCAACCTCTACGAAACCGAGCTGATCAGCTTCCTGCATGTCTGGCTCACGGCCCACCCCACCCCGGCCGGGCAGCAGCTGTTCTCGTTCGATTTCAGTTTTCTGAAAAATAAGCTGGTGGAAATCGTAGCTCCGGAAGCCGCCGGCTTTTCGCTGAGTCTGGGCCAGTTTGGCGGCCGGCAAGAGGCCTTTTATACGCTTAAAAGCACCGGTTCGCACTTTTTCGCCTTCGTGCTGGCCGGAGCATTCGAAGTTGAAGGCCGGCTGTTGCACGAAAAAGACGGCCTGGCCCTGTGGGATGTGGAGCAAGTGGAGCTGGAAGCCCTGAGCAACGACGCGCTGGTGCTGGTGCTGGAGTTTTAGAGCCGTTTTTTTGCCTGTTATCCTGGGCCTGCGAAGGATATTCCTCACCGACCTCACTATAGCTTGTAGCAACGCGGCTAAGCGCCTAACCGCGCTGACGGTAAGGGCTTGGTTACGTTGCACGGCGTTCTTCACTCAGGTGAGAAAGGTCCTTCCTCGCCGCTTCATGCGCGGAATGCTCAGGATGACAGCCACTAGGAGTTACCGTTGCCTGCGAGACTCCTCGCGGGGCTCGGAATGACGGGCTGAGAACTCCCTCCTACTCCACCAGCTGCGCGTAAAGCCGTTCCAGGGTAGCGGCGGCGTCTTCGCAGAGGCCGGGGTGAGTGGGCGAGGTCTGCACGACGGTGCTGCGGGTGGCCGTGAGCCAACGGAACCGCTCGGCCAGCGCCAAACGGCCAATGGTGCCACCTTCGGGCTTGCCCCGGCAGATTTGCTCGAAGGCCTGCAGGCGCTGGCGCAGTTCGTCCATATCCAGGCCGGTGCCGGCAAAGGCGTGCAGGCGGGCTTCGGGCAGCGTGCAGCGGGTTTGCAGAAAGCTTTGGGCCCGGCAGTAGAGAATAACCCCGACGTTCAGGAATTCTTCGCGCTCCACGCGGGGCACCACGCGCAGCACGGCATACTCAAACAAGAACTTTTCGGGCATCTTCGGCTTCCTGAACAAAGTTTTCTGAGGCGGCCAGGCGGTGCAGCAGAAACTGCACGTAGCTCTGGCGCTGCTCCTGGGCCGTGGCGTCGCCGGCGGCGGCTTCTTCCAACCAGGCGTCGGGCACCAGGGCCAGGATGGCGGCCAGCACTTCCGGCGTCAGCTGCGCCCGATATTCGGCATCAACTTCCCGCAACTCGCTGGCCTGGGGCAGCAGCACGTGGTCTTTCACCTGCGGAAACGGGCGGGGGCGCGGCGCGGCCCAGCCCGGGCCGGCGTGGTGCACATACAGGGCCGCGCCGTGGTCGATGAGCCATAATTCCTTGTGCCACATGAGCAGGTTGGTATTACGGGCCGTGCGGTCTACGTTGAGTGTGAGGGCGTCGAGCCACACAATCTGGGAGGCCAGCCGGGGCTCGATGGTGGTAACCAGCGCGTCGAAGGTAATGGCGCCACCTAGGTAGTGCAGCCCCAGATTCTGGCCGGTGCTGGCCCGCAGCAAATCCTGGATTTCCTCGTCGGGCTCCGAGCGGCCAAAGGCTTCGTCGAGCTGGCAAAACACGAGCTCGGGTACGCGCAAGCCCAGCACCCGGGCCAGCTCGCCTACCACCAGCTCGGCAATGAGGGCCTTGATTCCCTGCCCTGCGCCCCGAAACTTGACTACGTACATAAACCCATCGTCGGCTTCGACGAGGGCGGGCAACGAGCCGCCTTCGCGCAGCGGCGTGACGTAGCGTGTCACCTCAACGGTGCGGAGCAAAGCAATACTTTCGGGCATAAGCAGGGAACAGGCACGGCAAAGAAAATCTAATTCCGGCAGTTTACGGGCATTTTGGCTTTGGGGCTAAACCGTGAGAAGCGGCTTGGTCGCCAATAACTGTTGTCAGCCGCTGATGCTCCAAACCAACTGGTGACGAGCTGATGATAGTCAGGCGGCATTTTCGGCCGGTGAATCCCGGCAAAATACCCACAAGTAGGTATTGTACCCGGCGGTCAGCCGGGGGACCTTTATCCCGGCTTTTCCGGCTTCTGGCAAAGCAACCCAATAACCACACTTGCTGCACTCAATGACACACTCCTACTCCCCGGGCTCCGGAGCCCAACCCTCACCAACCTCGTACCGCAAAGCCGCCGCCGGCCTGCTAACGGCCCTGTTGGCGCTGGGCGCTCTGCCCGCCGCCGCCCAAACGCTGAACTACGATGCCGGCAACGCCCAAAACCTGGCGGGCACCTACCAGGACTTGGGCACCACGGGCACGGCCATCACCACGGCCAACTCCGACGACGCTAACTCGGACGTGCAGAACATCGGTTTCAACTTCCCCTACAACGGCGCCACCTGGTCTACCTTTATCCTGAGCACCAACGGCTTTATTAAGCTGGGCAGCACGCCGCTGTCGGACCCGTTTCTGTACTATGCGTACGCCCAGACGGAAGCTGCGGGCACCTTTCCTGGGGGCCCCGTTGCCAGCACCGATACGCGCAGCAACAACATTCTGGCGCCTTTCTCCACCGACCTGACCGCCGCAACCGGCGGCGGCACCGAATACCGCGTGGCTACCACGGGCACGGCGCCCAACCGCATCTGCACCATTCAGTGGAAAAACGTGCGCGACAAGCCCAAGCAGGCCAACTCCACCAATACCGCGGTTATCGGCACCCAGCTCGACAACTTCTCCTTCCAGGTGAAGCTCTACGAAACAACCGGGCAGATTGACTTCGTGTATGGCCCCAGCACGGCGGGCGCGGGCCCCGATGCCTTCCGCACGGTAGCCATTGGCATCAAGGGCACCGACCCGGCGGCAGGCAAAGTAGTAATGGCCGATAAAGGCTCGACGGCAGCCTGGTCGGCGGCCAACTTCATTGCCAACAACTATCAGCTGATCAACTACTACTTCTCGGCCGATCCGCACAACGTGCGCAGCTCGGTGCGCCCCGACGCCGGCCGCACCTACCGGTTCCGGGCCAATATCGACACCGACCTCGCCGTGCAGGCCGTGTACACCATCGGGCAGCTGCCTATCGGCACGCCCCACACGGTGCGGGCCAGCATCCGCAACGCGGGCACCCAGACGCTGGTAAACCAGCCGGTGCGCCTAGATGTAACAGGTATTAACACGTTTACCAACACGCAAACCATCGGACGCCTTGACCCTGGTGCTTCTACCACGGTTACGTTTGCCGCCTACACTAGTGGCAGCCGCCTGGGTGCCAACAGCGTGACCGTAAGCGTACCAACCGATGCGTATGCCAACTCGGATGTGCGCACCGAAACCCAGACGCTGACGGCCAACACCTTCAACTACGCTCCGCTGCAGCTCACACAGACGCCTACCTATTATGGCTTTGGCACGCGTGAGGGCATTTCCGCCGTGCTCTACACGGCGCCCCGGGCCACTACCATTCTCTCCGTCACCGACTTCATTCCGACGGGCAGCAACTCTACCGGCCAGCCCATTCAGGGCGTGATAATGAACTCCGCGGGGACTGTTCTGGACGTTACGCCGGTATACACCGTGCGTGCCGCCGACCTGGGCACCACCGTTACCCTCACGCTTTCTACTCCGGTAGCCATACCCGCCGGCGACTTTCTGGTCGGTATCAGCCAGCAGGCCGGCACGACTGAGCATTATCCGGTTGGGTTGCTGGGCGAAGGTCCTACCCGCACCGGCTCGTTCTTCTCGCGCGGCAACCGCCTGACCGGCTCCTTTATAGATGCGGCGGCCGATGGCTATGGCCCGCTGATGATTGGCGCCACGATGTCGAACACCGTAACGGGCACTGCCAAAGGCGCCGCCGCCATCGACTTTGCCCTGGTACCCAACCCCACCCGCGCCAGTGCCCAGCTCACGGTAGCCGAAGCCACCGCTACGGCCCGGCAAATCGTGGTACTCGATGCTCTGGGCCGCCAGGTACGCAGCCAGGAATTGCCGGCCCGTGCCACCCAGGCCGCGCTGAACGTAGCTGATCTGCCACGCGGCCTCTATACCGTACGCGTTGGCGCTACGGCCCAGCGTTTGGTGGTCGAATAACCTCACGCATCTTCGCGTTTAGTAAATAAAATGCCTCCTCAACCCGGTAAAGTCGGGTTGAGGAGGCATTTTATTTTTGGCTACTAAAGTCAGGTAGCCCGCTTGACGGCTATTGCTCAGGTACCGGTGTGGCCCAGCATCGGGAAGCGGCGCTGGTGCCAGTAGGGATAAATAGGCTCGGTGGCGCTGGCCGCGTTAAGGCGGGCAACCTGCTCGGTAGTCAGGTTCCAGCCCACAGCAGCCAGATTCTGGCGCAGCTGCTCCTCGTTGCGGGCTCCCACCACGATGTTGACCACCGTAGGGCGCTGCAACAGCCAGTTAAGGGCCACCTGGGCCACGGTTTTGCCGGTTTCGGCTGCCACTTCGTCCAGCGCGTCTACGATGCGGAAGAGCAGCTCGTCGGGGACCTGCGGGCCCTGGCCGCCGCCCTGAGCCAGGCGGCTGCTTTCGGGTACGGGCTGGCCGCGCCGGAATTTGCCCGAGAGCAAACCGGCCGACAACGGACTCCAGACAATGGTGCCCACGCCCTGGTCGAGGCCCAGGGGCAGCAGCTCCCACTCAAATTCCCGGGCGGCCAGCGAATAATAGGCTTGGTGCCCCACGTAGCGCGCCCAGCCGTGGCGCTCCGACACCGATAAGGACTTCATCAGGTGCCAGCCCGAAAAGTTGGAGCAGGCAATGTAGCGCACCTTGCCGCTCTGGATCAGCTGGTCGAGGGTGCGCAGGGTTTCGTCCACGGGCGTGTGCGTGTCGAAGCCGTGCATGTGGTAGATGTCGATATAGTCGGTGCCGAGGCGGCGCAGGCTGTCGTCGCAGGCTTTAACAAGGTGCTGGCGCGAGGAGCCGTAGTCGTTTGGGCCGGTGCCGGTGGGAAAGGTGGCTTTGGTGGAAATGAGCACTTCGGCGCGGCAGCCTTCCAGGGTTTTACCCAGAATTTCCTCGGCCATGCCGTCGGAATAGCCATTGGCCGTGTCGAAGAGGTTGACGCCGGCTTCCAGACAGATATCGATGAGGTGACGGGCCTCGTTGACCTGCGTACTGCCCCAGGCTTTGAAAAACTCATTGCTCCCCCCAAAGGTAGCGGTGCCAAAGCTCAGCACCGGAATGCGTAGGCCGGAGGCCCCCAATTGACGGTATTCCATAGATTACAAAACGCAAAGTAGAAGCTGAACACGCGGGCAATAAAAGTTTTGCCCGCGTGGCGGTCCAGAACGAGCACCACAGCCAAATGAATGTCCTGTAAGACAAAGCAAACCCACCGAAGTTTCAAAACCGGGGCAGACTGGCTGCCAACACATCAGGGGGGCGGAATTGCGGCTGAGGTTGCCTTGGGCTTTCCGTCAAGGCTTTTCATTTCCTGGCAGCAAGCCTGCTCCTCAATAACCAAGAAAACCTGAGTACGCTACTTTTACCTACCTGCGCAGCTCGGAATTATCATAAGTCCAGGGGTCTACGCCTTGCACAAGACTTACATCCAAGTTTTCTACTTCCAATGAACTAGCTCTTATAGACTTACGGATTGATGCACCGTTGAAAGTCAGTCGTGTACCCACTTTGTCTATGTCGCCATCATGTACCTGCGCTGGAGCGTGCCCGGCACCTACACCGTGGACTTTGTGGCGGTTGTGGAGTACGAAAAAATTCGACTGAAAGCAGAAGGTAACACGACAGCAATTGTGGACAGACTCGACATTCAACCACTCTAAAGCAGGGGTATCAAGTAGCTGCCCTTACAAACGCCTCGGCCCACCCGGTCGGGGCGTTTTCGTGTCCAGCCCGCAAAGTGTGTGACGCTTTGGTATGGTTGCGTGGCGTTTCGGGCTGGTGGGGTTTTGTCTGTGAGGAGGGAGACGAAAAACACCCGAAAGGGAGCTTCTCTTATGAGTATTCTACTATTTACTGCCTATAACTATATATGTTTACAGCTCACTTTATCCCATGTGCATGAAAAGCAATCTGTTTACTAGTATGAAGATGCCCCTTTCCGGACTTTTACTGGGAAGCATTACCCTATTCTCATCTTGCTCCAAGGAGCAGGATGCCTTTCCGGTCGAGGCTCCGATAGCAGTTACCACCCAGGCCAATGCCCTCCGAGTTGAGGGAGTCGCAACGCAGGGAGAAACAGCATACTTTAGATATGACTCAGGGGGCTTCTTTTATGGAGCTTCGCTGTCACACACAGAAGTCGCTGATGAGGTTCGGCTGGAGTTCTGGACACCAAGGACGCCCGTTTCCCCATCGCGACTCGTTTTCGTTGCGCGTGATGTCGCCACCTTTATTGCGGATAATACAGCAGGGAACTACGCCCGATATTATGGAGTGGACTTTGCCATTCCATTACTGGTGCCTGCGGGACAGTATACGCTCGTAATTCGTACGCAGTCAGCTGATAAGTCACTTACAATAGCAACGACAGGCAATCCAGCCACCTATGTTCACTCCTTATCAACTGGCATCACGGTACAATCTAGTACAGTAGCGCCAGGGTTTGAGGTAATACCTGATGGCCCACCCTCATCATCAGTTCCCTTTTACTTCTCGTATCCTTTGACTTGGAATTCAGCTCTATTTTCCAACTATTCGCTGCGCTCATTTGCCCGAAATGAGACGACGGGTACTACATACCAATTGACCACATCTGCCCAATCATATATTTACAATGATGGGACAGAGAACATCATACTAAATCAACCAAACAAACCTGAGTATTTACCAACAGGCACATATATGCTCTACTTGGATGATTTTGCCGCAAAAACTGTCACTTTGGAAAGAATCATAGTTGGACAATAGGCGGTTCGCTGCTGACTCACCATCGAAAAAGCCCCGGTCAAACTACTGGCCGGGGCTTTTTTGTGCTTGCTGCCAAATTGCGTGACGTTTTACCCTTGTTGCGTGACGGAATGAAGCCACGGCGGTTGCCGTGGTTTTTTTGTGCGGTAGGTTGCTGAATGAATTATCTGACGCAACCCTATACTTTGCAGATTCGCCATACTTACCTGCCTATAAATGGAGTATATCTAAAATGGATATCGAATTTGGGCAACTGGGAAGGCTGGCTCTTCGACGGCGACCAGGACCCCAGCACCAGCCCCGAGGCCGGCACCGTGTTCCGTCCCGAGCAGGGCCCGGCCCAGCTGCTGCGCCGCCCCGGCATCGATAAGCTGCTACTACGCGCAGGCGACTTGAGGCCCGCCCAGCATGCCACGCTGACCACGCTGCTGGATTCGCCGCAGGTATACATCCAGACGGCCGCCGGCACGCTGACGCCAGTGCTGGCCACGGCCGCGCCCGTGGGCCGCACCTCGTCCGATACCCGCCTGACCTTCGACATGGAAATCACGCTGAGTCAGCGCAACCCCCTGACCCGTATCTGATGGCTACTTCCTTCGTATTGGCAGACGGGCAGCGCCTGCCCCTGGCTGATGGGCAGCGGGTGGGCCTCACCGTGCAGGCCAATGACTTACTCAAGCCCGCCAGCGTGCAGGCCGACTATTCCAGCACGCTGACCCTGGCCGATACGCCCGAGGTACGCGCCGCCCTGGAGCAGGCCCAGGCCGGTATCAGCCTCTCGGATGTGCCCTATGCAGTCCTGCCGGGCACGCTGGAAACCAATGGGCAGGAGGTGCTGCCTAATGCCGTGGTCGTCATCGAGCAGCACGAGGCCGGTGACGGCTTCGAGGCGCAGGTGCTGGGCGGCAACAAGAATTTCTACGAGGCCATCGAGGGCAAAAAGCTGGGGGAGCTGACGTTTCCCGAAAGCTACGCCCACACCTGGACCCTGGCCGATGCTGCCAAAGGTGCGGCGCACACCCAATGGCAGCAGGGCTACGTGTACGACCTCTACGACCGGGGCAAGGGTGGCCCGCTGGAGGGCAACACGCTGCACGTTTTCGACGATGAGTTACTGCCCAGCGTGTACGTGCGCCGGGTGTGGGAGCAGATTTTCGGCGAGGCCGGCTACCGGTGGGCCGGGCCGATGCCGGCGGCCTTTGATGCGCTGCTGATGCCCACGGCGGCGCTGCCTGGCTACGGGCAGGACATCCGCACGGCTACCAAGCTCGTCGCCGGCATCGACAACACCGGTGAGAAGAACCGCAAATTTGGCAACGCCTACGAGGGCCGGGAAGAAAGCGTGTTCACCCGTGCCCTATGACTACACGGCCGCGCGCTACGGCTACCTGGCGCCCACGCAGCAGGACGTATTCAGCCCGGTGACTTACCGCTGGAAAGCGCCGTTCGTCTGCTACGTCAACGTGGCGGCCTCGACCAACGTGGTGATTGAGTCGCCCTACGGCACGGGCCGGGCGCAGCTCTTTGTCTACCGGGGCAACACGGAGCTGGCCGGTGGGCAGCTAATGGAGAGCCGCAAGAGCAGCCAGGCGCTGGAATACCTGACGGCCAGCGTGACGCTCAACCGCCTGCTGCTGCAACCAGGTGAAGAAATTGAAATCCGCCTTAAGCTCAGCCGCGGGCCCAACTTCGTGGGCCTCGAATCCAAGTGGGGCTTTACCGCCTTTACTGGTGCCGTGTACGTGTCGGCCGGCAACACGCTGCCACTGGATAGCTTCTCGGTGGAAATCCTGCCCGAGCTGCCGCCCGGCGGTGCCCTGCGCCTGCAGGAGCTGCTGCCCGACTGGAGCCAGAAGGACTTTGTGAAGGCCTTGGTGGGCCTGTGAGGCCTGACCCAGCAGACCGACCCCTATACCCGTGTAGTGCGCTTCACGCCCACCAGGCCGGCGCTGGCCGCCGCGCTGCCCTCGGCCCCCGACTGGCAGCCCCGCGTCGACGTCGGCCGGCCGGCCCCGCGCTTCTTTCACCTCAGCGGGGTGGCGCAGCGCAACTACTTCCGCTGGAAAGAGGATAGCACCAATCCGGAGGCGGCGAAGGAGTTGGGGGACGGCTTTCTGCCCTGCCCCGATAAGACCCTGGAGCCTGAGCGCGACGCGCTGGTACTACCCTGGGCGGCCACGGCCGTTTCCGGGAGCGGGCTGCCACTGTTGCCCGTCTACTAGCTGCGCCTCGGTACCGCCTCGGTGGAGCCGCAGTACGACAAGCGCAGCCCGGTGCCCCGGCTGGTGGTGCAGGGTGCGGCCACGCGCAGCGTCAAGCTCACTGACGGCACGAGCACGGTCAGCATCAGCCCGCGCACCAGCACGTTTGCGGGCCTGAGCTTCGCCACCGACATCCTGCCGGCCTACTACCAGCACCTGCGCGCCGTGTATGCCCGGCCCCTGGTGCTCAAGCCCTCGGTGCGGCTCAGTGCCCTCGCCGTGCTGGGCTTTGATCAGCTCGTGCCTGTCTGGCTGGAAAAGGAAGGCGCGCACTTCTACTGCAATAAAATCGACAACTGGGAAGAGGCGGACGCCTCCACGCCGGTGGAGTTGTTGAGGTTGACGTTCTAAGCAATGGCTGATCAAAAAACAAGTTGTGTTACTTGGCCTGTCTATCTTTAGCGCAAATCATAATCCACGTCGTTTCATTAAGTATGAAAATCAATTTCGCTTTTTCTAGAGCCATTATGGCAACAGCACTGCTAAGTAGCGCTGTATCGTTTACTTCATGTTCTAAAGAAGATACAGTTAATCCCAGTATGGCTCCTGTTGCGGAGACCACACAAGCCGACGCGTTGGTTCTGGGTACCGCAGTTGCGGGGCAACTAATGAGCATCAATGTTGAATCGGGTCAGCGCTATTACCCCGGCATTATCTCCCATACGGAATTAGCGTCATTCTGCACCTTTGAATTTTGGCAAGGGTCACAACTTGTATTGGTAGCCCGACATGGAAGACTTGTATGGGGGGATAGCGGCAATAATGACGGCCGTTATGGCATGACTGGGTATTGGATTCCAATTCATTTGGCACCAGGCGCCTACACATTGACAGTGCGGACAGAATCGGATGACGAATCGTTGATGATTGGCACGACGGGGAATCCTGCTACCTATACTCATGCTGTATCGGCACCAGTTACTATTGCGGCAAACCCTAACCCTGTGAACCTTTCCGGTGGAATTTACCCTACAGTACAGTCCCTAACCAGCAATTATATCACGAGTTACACACTGAATTGGGATACGTCGAAATTCCGAAGCGCCAGCACGAAAGTACGTGCGTTTGCAAAGAGCGTGTCATCTAACACGCTCTATGAGCTGACTCCAATACTGCCTCCTTATATACCTGTACCACCTACAGCACAAGCACAAGCATTTGCGAATAGCGGCCAGCAGCAGGTTAACCTGAATAAAAGCGGCGAGCCCGACTATTTGCCTAGCGGATATTATGAGTTCTTCATTGACAACTACTCAACGACTGCCATTTCAGGAGACTCAGCACCTATCTCCAACCCTCTGGAAGGGCAATAGTCAACCGGGGAGGTAGCACCAATTTCCCTACTATAGCAAAGAGTCGTTGGGTTACTATCCTCTCAACTCTCACATTTTGCGACGTTTCAAAGCCCTGGCAGTTGCCAGGGCTTTTTTCGTGCGGTAGGTTGCCGTATGGCCCAGGATACTACATAGAAGCTATTATTTACCTGTGACGGCATTGTAGAGAAAGAACAAGTTGTTGTTCATAAGCACCTATATATGATTAATTTATTATGCATATGGCTCTGGGAAGAAATAGGGGTAAGTTTGCCCTGAATTCACCTTTCTATACACTGTATGAAACAACACAACTACCTCTCATCACTTCTGCTGGCTATTGCCATATGGCTGCTGCTTCCCGCGGTTGCTCAGGCACAATTCCGAATTCAAGAGGGCAAAGTCTACAAACTCACGAATCGACATAGCGGGATGGTCCTTGAAATCGGAGGGGCCACGGGTGTACCCTTAACCCAAGGCGCCTATGCAAACCAATGGCCCTACATAGGCACGGCCAATCAGCAGTGGCAGTTTAAGTATGATGGGCGCTATTGGCAAATCATTAACCGTGGCAGTGGCCAAGCACTGGAAATTGGCGGCGGTTATCCCCAACCCTCCGGTGCGAAAGCAAATCAGTGGCCATACGTGAGCGGAGCTAGATCGGAACAATGGCTTTTCAGATCAGGGTCAGGGGTAGATAATATTTATATATTTGGCACCACTGCAAGTACAGATCAGGTACTGGAGATCGGAGGTACCCCTGCGCAAAAAACGGCGGCTGGCACGTATGCCAATCAATGGACCTACATAGCAGGGAATTACAGTCAGCAATGGATCGTGGAGGAGATACCTCAAATCTACGACTCAACAGTATTCCAGCTGCAAAACGTGGCGAGCAATAAAGTACTGGAGATAGGCAATGCCAGCACTGTGGCAGGCAAACAAGCCCATCAATGGACCAATGTTACGCCAGCAACCTCGGTAGGCTTAGCCCATCAGCAGTGGTATTTGCACTACATAGACGCAGGCGAGTATGTTATGGTAAACCGTTATAGCGGCTTGGCCCTTGAAGTGGAGTCATATGATAACGGAGCCAGAATAACCCAACAACCTTACACGGGTTATTTTGACCAGCGATGGGAGTTGGTTCCCGCGTGTGTTGGCCCTGTCGCCTGCAATACCTACTACCTCAAAAACATCTTAACTCAGAAGGTGCTGGAGATAGGCGGTGGGCCATCTGTTTATTATAATGATGGGGCCGTCGCAAACCAGTGGGATTTCGCCTATACGGATAATCAGAAATGGACTCTTATTTTCGATGCGGACGCGAGAGGAACGAATGGCGGCCACGTTTTAGCAACCGGCTCGAAAGCTTCCAAAGCCACGCAACAGGCACTCCAGCTGTATCCCAACCCGGCTAGCAGCCAATTGACGCTGACCGTAGGCGGTTCGCACGAATTGGTTAGTGTAAAAATCACGGATGTACGCGGTGTTCTTACCACTGCCCGGTACCAAGGCAATGGACAAGTTGATGTAGCATCCTTAGCTCCCGGTCTGTATTTCGTGACCGTTTTTGATGGTAAGCAAGAGTACAAACAGAAGTTTGTCAAAGAGTAAGCGTTTATCTACCGTCAGGATACAAGAAGCCCCGGCCATCTGGCCGGGGCTTTTTTCTTTCCCTACCCTATAGATTTTAGCTGGGCTTTATTCCCTCAACAGAAGAAGCGATTCCCTTGCAAAGGCATACAGACTAAGATTAATGACATCCCGTGACGTTTTACCATATCTGTGCGACGTTTTGAAGCCATGGCAGTTGCCGTGGCCTTTTGCTTGTGGTAGGTTACCGTATGGCGCAGGATACCACAGAAAAGCTCTTACTTGAAGTTCGTCTCTCCAGCGAGCAGTTGAAGGCCGAGATGGACAAGGTGCGCGTTCAGCAACGCGGCCTGACCACCGATATTGAGGCCACCCGTGCCAGCCAGAAAGCCCTAACGGCCGACTATAAGGCCGGCAAGGTGTCGCAGGAGGAGTATGCCACGCAGGCCACGGCCCTGCGTGAGCAGCTGCGCGGCCAGACCAAAGAGCAGGCGGCGGCCAGCAAGCAGTTGGAGAATCTGGGCAAGGCCAGCGGCGACGCCGAGGGGAGGCGTTGTAGGATCTATGATTGGCCGAAGCGGATGCGTAGATTGGGATAACCTAAAACCAATTTCACATGGAGCCTATTGTCCCACATACCCAACAACCAACGGCCGACTTTCAACTTAAGCTTGATCGAATCAACAGAGTGATTGCGGAGTTAAATAAAGAAACAGATAGAGGTATAGCAATATTAGCTGCTGCAATGCTGGATCAGAAGCTACAAGCCATGCAACTCTGGATCAAACGGAGCGCCTGCGTCAGATGGGCTATGGTCTGCCAAGTAGCGTTGACAATATCTTGTATAATGCTCCCCACGAAATCACCTTGGTCCTTCGTGACACCATTGAAAAAGGGAAGTACATTGATATTATGGACTTCCCATATCCAGATAACTTGGTGGACGAAAATGGTCTCTTCTACGGTGAGATTGTAGCAACGCTGGTTACTAGCCCATACTTAGATGGCACTCAAGGTCCAGAATATTGCCAGACAGATGTGATGCTGTCTATGGGCACTTATGACTCAATCAAAGAACGAGACCTAGAAATAGCGACTGTTCGTAACCCTTATGGGCGCAACAATCCTCACAATGTTCTGCTTAGTAGCCATTACCAAGCACGTTACAGAAAGGGACGCTCTAGCTCAGGCTTTTCATCTGAACGCCAGCTCCGAGATGAGTCGCTCAAGTATCACCCAGTTAAAAAGTACGCCGTTAATCTTCACGAGATGACTGAAGCGCATCGGATGCGTTCACTACCATCTGCTCGGAAATGGTATTTACAACTGAAGTCACTGGCCAACTACGCGGCTGAACAATTGTTGAGCAATGCAGAATTAGCTCAAGAATTCTGCTTGATCATAACCATTAGTGACCCACATAAGCAGCATGACATATATAGTGCGGTAACTCGAAACCTTGACCGTTTTAGCTTTCCTCACTCTAACATCAAGTTGCACAACGAAAACCGCATCGACCTGCGCAATTCATTTGGAGAAGACCATGAAGTTTAGGCATAGCAACCTAATTCTAACGATAAAGCAGTCGAGACTCTCTGTATACATTCAGACCGCATCTATTGTCAGTAAATAAAAAAAGCCCTTCCCAATTATGAGAAGGGCTTTTTAGTGGAACTGGGTTCCGTTCTACCTCTGCTGCTGATGTTGATATTCCTGTAGTCGAATTGCGATGCTCATAACCCAGAACGCCTTCTTTACTTTCCTTTCTTTGAGCATCTAAATGCGATTTGGGCCAAGGACACCTTTCTGACCACTCGCTGGGAGGAAAAGGACGCGGGGAATATTTACCACCTGGGCATCTTCTTGGCCGAGGAGTACTATGCCGGACACAAACGAGATGCTACGGACTCGGACGTTTACTAGCCGGGAGTACCTGCGCGACTACGCGGCGCATATCAAGCTAGATGACTTACTGATAGAGTGGAGCAACGCGAGAAATTTCTGCTGCAGATAAACTGCTACTCATGTTGGTAAATGATGGTATCAGTTGTGCTTTCGTGAACAGCTGATTTAGTCTTGATTATGATTTTTTCTGTTTATGTGTCTTTATTTTTATCCTGATTTACCGACTTTCTACCCACCACTATTGTCATTATCAAGGCCAAGATGAAGAAAACTATTTGCAATCTCCATGGAAAAATTACATTTTTGCTATATATATTCGTATCCGATTTCGCTATGTTCCTTGTTAGAGCGTGAAGCATCCAAATACCGCAGAAGATAGCCAATAAGAACAGTATCCATGTCGTGATTATAAAGCCTGATGACTCGTTTTTTAACTCGTTGCCTGCTAGGGTAACCGAAACGGCAATAATTGCTGTACTAAGAGAAATAATTTGCTTAGCAGCATCCGCGGCAAGTCATAGGCCTTGCGTTGATCTTCATTCATCTCTCGGCTCATCAGCAGATAGGAGGTAATGGACATAACTTTTTTAGTACATCGCCGAAAGCAGAGGCATTCACGATGCTTTGCCCGTTTCGAACCGCAGTTGTTTCAAGCTCGTCCAGAAATGTTATAACATTTCTGGACGAGCTGATACTCGTCTACTCCAGAGCCTGCGGTTACAAACCCTGTTACCTCATCTCTATCGGCGAGGTACCTTTCTGGGTTACGCGATAATGTATTGTTATTAACAATCGCTTCATCAATTAGATAAATTATTTCTAATGAGAACGGAAGCGATCTGTTTTTGATCGACTGATTAGCAAATGTTCGAATCTCGTTTATGGACATTGTATTGGTATATAAAAAGTCTGAATCAAGTAGAGCAAATGAAATACAGATGTAGAGTAGTCCCCTATAGGGATCAAATGTTTTACCTATGTTTTACCACTTAACTTAAAAAAGCCTCTCCAGGTGTTTTGGAGAGGCTTTTTTAACACTATATGTGGGCCCAACTGGAATCGAACCAGTGACCTGCTGATTATGAGTCAGCTGCTCTAACCGATTGAGCTATAGGCCCTGCTCAAAACCGTCGTTAGTTGGTTTCGGCAGCGCAAACTTCGAAGTTTACGGCCGGATTTCCAATTCTTAAATGGCGACAGTCGGCGGCCAGTCCTTAGGGTGGCGGGCTGAGCGGTGGTACTCAACTATATGACTGGCAAAAAGCCCAACCTGCTCTTCGATTTCGGAGGCGTTATTATCAACATCGACTACCAGCTGACGCTGGAGGCCATGCGGACACTGAGCCAAGCGGATAGCACCATCGAGTTCAATCAGCAAAACCAGGCCGAGCTGTTTGACCTGCTGGAAACCGGCCGACTGACTCCGGCGGAATTTCGGGCGGGACTGCGCCGGCACTATGCCCTACACGAGGCCTCTGATGAGGCCCTGGATGCGGCCTGGAACGCCATGTTGCTCGACGTGCCGGCCGAGCGGCTGGCCTTTATTGCCGAACTGCGCGCTCAGGGTCACCATACGGCGCTGCTCAGCAACACCAACCAGATTCACATCCAGGAAATAAACCGGCGGCTGCAGGCGCAGTATGGGCTGCGCCACGGCATTGCCGACTGCCTCGACCGGGTGTTCTATTCCCAGGAAGTAGGCCTGCGCAAGCCTGGCCCGGAGATATTCGCGCATGCCCTACGGGAAATGAACTGGAAAGCGGCCGAAACTCTTTTTATTGAGGATAGTTTTCAGCACATCGAAACGGCCCAACGGCTGGGACTGCACACGCTGTTTCTGGCCCCGCCCCTCACGCTCACCGACGCCCTTCCCGCTGCCATCCGTGCCTTCTCTTCCCCTGCCTGACGCACCTGCTCCCGAAGCCCCTGCGGAAATTGATTTTGACCGGTACGAACGTCCCGAGCCGCCGCGTTGGCGCGTGTATTCGCTGCACCTGCTGCTGTTTCTCATCACCCTAACGACCACCACCCTGGCCGGGGCGGAGTGGATAACGGGGCGTCCCTTTTTTGTGCGGCAGGATGCACTGCAAGGCGAACTTTTCCGGCTCACCGGCTGGTTTACGCAACGCGAGATTCTGCGGGGGCTCTGGTTTTCGCTGCCGTTTCTAGGCGTGCTTACGGTACACGAGTTCGGGCACTACTTCACGGCCCGCCACTACAAGGTGCGGGCTACGCTGCCCTACTACATTCCGTTTTTCACCGGCTTTTTCAATACTATCGGCACCTTCGGGGCGGTTATCCGCATCAAGGACCGCATCTTTTCCCGCAAGGAATTTTTCGATATCGGCTTGGCCGGACCGCTGGCGGGTTTTCTGGTGGCCGTGCCGGTACTCATCTACGGCTTCACCCACCTGCCGCCCTGGGACTACGTGTTCCAGATTCACCCGGAGTACCGCGCCTACGGGGCCGACTACGCCCGGCACGTGTATGACGGCAGCGCGGGCGGCCTTACGCTCAACCACCCGCTGCTGTACAAGCTGCTCGAACAATGGTTTGCCGACCCCACGCGCCTGCCCCACCCCAACGAGCTGATGCACTACCCGGTGCTGCTGGCCGGGTCGCTGGCCTTGTTTTTCACGGCGCTCAACCTGTTGCCCATCGGCCAGCTCGACGGCGGCCACATTCTCTACGGCCTGCTGGGCTTTCAGCGCTTCAACCGGCTGTCGGTGGTGTTCTTTGTGAGCTTTATCTTTTACGCGGGCCTGGGCATCTTTACCCTGCATAGCTCCTGGGAAACCTGGCTCTACGGCGGCGTGCCGTATGCCCTCTACCTGTTCGTGGTGTTTCGGCGGGTGGTGCCCACCAAGCGGCGTACGGTGTTGCTGGGCCTGAGCGTGGTGGCGGCGCAGCTGGCACTCACGCTGGCCGTGCCCGGCATTGAGGGCAACCCCGGCTGGCTCGTGTTCGGCTTGCTGCTGGGTCGCTTTATGGGCATCTTCCATCCGCCCGCGCCCGATGAGCGGTCGTTAAGTTTGGGCCGTAAGGTGCTGGGCTGGGTGATGCTCGCTATTTTTGTCCTCTGCTTTTCTCCCTCGCCCTTCGGGTGATTTTTTAGGCCGGCCCGAGGCCGGAATTATCGTTCTATGTTTTTCGAACAACGTCAACTCACGCGCGTTACGCAGCTTGCCCTGCGGCCACACGGCCTATACGTCTGCGAGCGGACCCGCCGCGGCACCAAGCTTCTGGAATTTGAAATGCCCTACGAGGAAGTGCTGCCCGTGCGCGTGGAGCGCACCACCAGCACGCCCCAGCTCAAATGGGTGCCCCTAACCTTTCTCTGGCTAGCTTCCTATGCCCTGCAGCACAGCGGCAAGCACGTGGCGGGCATTACCAATACAGAGTGGGCAGTAGCCTTCGGCGTGGGCCTTCTGCTGGTGGCAGTTTACCTCTATGGCCAGAACAACTGGTGGCGGCATTTCAACCTGGGCACCTCCCGCGCCTCTATCCAGCTGGCTGACCGGAGCAGCCAGCGCAACGAGCTGAACAACTTCGCCGAGGCCCTTGAACAGCGCAGCAAGGCTTACCTCAAGGAGCATTACGCAGCTGTCAATCCGCTGGGCATCATCGAGCCCCAGCTGCAGCGCCTGCACTGGCTGCGGCATCTCGACGTGGTGAGTGAGGCCGAGGCCCGTGCTCTGGCCACGCGCCTGACTGGGCAGGTGCCCACCGCGCCGCTCATCAGCATGGGCCAGACGCTGGAGCCGCCGTACGTGAATTAGAGGAACTGTTATTTCATAGAAAAGGCCCGCCGTACTCATTACGGCGGGCCTTTTCTATGGAATAAACGGGATTAACGGCCTTCCAGAGCGGCTACGCCGGGCAGTTCTTTGCCTTCCATATACTCCAGCAGCGCGCCGCCGCCGGTCGAAATGTAGGATACCCGGTCGGTGAAGCCCATCTGGTTGACGGCCGCGGCCGAGTCGCCGCCGCCGATGAGGCTGAAGGCGCCGGCGGCCGTAGCATCGGCAATGGCGCGGGCCACAAACTCGGTGCCCACCGAGAAGTTGCTCATCTCAAACACGCCCATCGGACCGTTCCAGAGGATGGTTTTCGACTGGCGGATGATGTCGGCGAAGGTTTCGCGCGACTCGGGGCCGATGTCGAGACCCATCCAGCCGGTGGGAATGCTCAGATTGCCGGCCACGTCGATGTCGGCATCGTTGGCAAACTTGTTGGCAATGATGCTATCCACGGGCAGCACCAGCTGCACGCCTTTGGCTTTGGCTTTCTCGATGAGGCTGGCAGCCAGCTCTACCTTATCGGCTTCGAGCAGGGAGCTGCCGATGCTGCCACCCTGGGCCACGGCAAAGGTGTAGGCCATGCCGCCACCGATGAGCAGGTAGTCGACTTTATCGAGCAGCTGCTCAATGATGAGGATTTTGTCGGAAATCTTGGCCCCACCCATGATGGCCGTAAAGGGGTGCTCGGGGTTGGTGAGCACCTTGTGGGCATTGTCTAGCTCGCTCTGCATGAGGTAGCCGGCAATGCGGTTTTCGGGCGTAAAATACTGGGCCATAACGGCCGTGGAAGCGTGCTTGCGGTGCGCGGCCCCGAAGGCGTCGTTTACGTACACGTCGCCGAGTTGGCTAAGCTTTTCGGCAAAAGCCGCGTCGCCTTTTTCTTCCTCGGCATGAAAACGCAGGTTGTCGAGGAGCAGGATTTCGCCGGGCTGCAGCGCGGCCGCGGCCTGGGCCGCTTCCTGCCCGATAACGTCGCCGCCGAACTTAACGGGGGTGCCGTACTCCTGCCCGAGGCGTGAAACGAGGTTGCGGAGCGAGTTTTTCTCGTCGGGGCCACCTTTGGGCCGGCCCATGTGCGAGAGCAGCACCACGGCGCCACCGTCGGCCAGAATCTTCTTGATAGTGGGCGTGGCCATCCGGATGCGGGTGTCATCGGTGATGTGCAGGGCCGAGTCGAGCGGCACGTTGAAATCGACGCGCACCACGGCCCGCTTGCCGGCGAAGTTGTACTGATCCAGAGTTTTCATGGAAAAGAATAGGGTTGGAAGAGGTCTTACTACGGGCGAATGTAAGCAGAGGCGGCGGGTTGTGGCGGCTCCCAGCCCGGATTTGCGGCAGAAACCGCCCCGGTATCTTCTCCAAACGGCTTTTCGCGGGCCAAAACAGGCTGGGAGTACTCTCCAAATGACTTTCGGCAAGAAATAACTGGTTTGGTAAGCTCACCAAATGACCTATTCCCCGCCGAAAGTCATTTGGGGAGTACTAATCTGGGCTTCTTACAGCTCAAAACAGGGTTGGGGTACTCTCCAAATGACATATTTCCCGCGGAAAAACCTTTGGAGAGTACTTCAAACCTGTTTTGACATTCCGAAACTGGTTTGAGAACACCTCGCGGGAGTTTTAGCCTGTCAAAACTGCTTGGGGGAGCCATCTTGAGGCCGTTGGCCAATAGTAGCGCGAACTTTGTAGTTCGCGTACCGAAACGATTCGGACGGCGCGGGGCACGCGAACTACAAAGTTCGCGCTACTGGCCCGGCACTCGCCAATCCCCCAATGACTCGTACCTTTGCTTTACGTATGAAAATAGGCATCTTCTTCGGCGGCCCGTCGCGTGAGCGGGAAATATCCTTTGCTGGCGGCCGCACGGTATATGATAACCTGGACAAATCCCTGTTCCAGGCCGTACCCATCTTCGTGGACAGCCGCGGCAACTTCATTTTGCTCGACTGGCACTACATCTACAAAGGCACTATCCGCGACTTTTATCCGCCCGTATCGGCCCTGCCCGACTCGCAACACAAGCTGCAGGTGTACCTCGAAAGCCTGGGCGAGCTGAGCACTGAGGAGCAGGATACGATTATTGGCGAAGTAGGCCGGCGCGTGCCGCCCAACGAGCTGCCTGAGCTGATGGACTTTGCCTTCCTGGCCCTGCACGGACCCGGCGGCGAGGATGGGGCCATTCAGGGCCTACTCGAATGGTACGGCATTCCCTACTCCGGCTCCGGCATCTTGCCCTCGGCGTTCGGCATTGATAAGATTGCCCAGAAAAAGCTGCTCAAAGCCCTGCACAAGCCCACGCCCGAGTACCGGGTGCTGACGGCCGAGGAGTGGGACACGGCCGCCAGCCAGCCCGCCATCCTGGACTACCTGGTGCGCGAATTGGGCTTGCCGTTGGTGTTCAAAGCGCCGCGCCAGGGCTCCAGCATCGGTATTTCCATTCTGCGCGAAGCCAACGCCGAGCAGTTTGCCCGCGCCGTGGAACGCAGCCTGTTCCGCAAAACCGTAACGAAAGAGGAATGGCAGCGGCTGGGCGAGCAAGACAAGATTGCCTGGGTGCAGCACCTGACCGATATCCGCGACGGTATCGGCCTGCCGGTGGTAGTTGCTAGTTCTTCGTTGTCAGTTGTTAGTGAAGCAGTAAATCAGAACGGCCTGACAACTGACAACCAACAACAAACAACTGTTTACCACCCTGAAGCACTGCTGCAGGCCCTGGATGGGGCCTTTGCAACGGCCGAAACCGTGCTGCTGACCAACGTGGACGGCGAGGCCCAGGTGCTGGTGGAAGCGTTTGTGGCCGGGCGCGAGTTCAGCTGCATCGTGGTGGAAGACCCCAGCGGCAACCCGCTGGCGCTGCCGCCCACCGAGATTGTGAAGGGCGAGGAAATGTTCGACTACCGCTCGAAATACCTGCCCGGCCTGAGCCGCAAAATCACCCCGATTGACCTGCCCGAAGCCGAAATCCAGCGCATCCGGGAAGCCTGCGAGGAAATGTTCCGCACCTTCGGCTTCCAGGTATACGCCCGCATTGATGGGTTCATTGTAGAAGGGCATGAGGGTAAGGGGGTAAGAGGGCAAGAGGGAGAACCAACAACTCCTACCCTTCTACCCTCCCACCCTCCTACCCAAATCTTCTTAAATGACCCGAATACCACCTCGGGTATGCTGCCCGCGTCGTTCTTCTTCCACCAGGCCGCCGAAATTGGCCTGAACCCGTCGCAGTTCCTCACCTTCCTGATCCGGACTTCCCTGGCCGCCCGGCGGCGCGGGGGCATGAAGCCGGTGCGGCTGGCCGGGCTGCTGCGGCAGCTCGACGAGGCCGTGGCCTCGCGCCAGCACGAGGAGTGCACCCGCACCAAGGTGGCCGTTATTATGGGTGGCTACTCTTCGGAGCGCCACATTTCGGTGGAAAGCGGCCGGAATATCTACGAGAAGCTCAGTTCCAGCATCAAGTATGAGCCGGTGCCCGTGTTCCTGACCGGCAACAGCCAGGAATTCCGCCTCTACGTGCTGCCCATCAACGTGATGCTGAAAGACAATGCCGACGACATCCGGGAGAAAATAGAGTACGCCGAGGCCGGCCACGCCCAGCACCCGGTGCTGGAGCGGATTCGGACCGAGGCCAGCGCCATTACCAGCACCTACGCCGGGCAGGCCACGGCCCAGCCGCGCCGCCTCTCGTTTGAGGAGCTGGCCCACGAGGTGGATGAGGTCTTTATTGCCCTGCACGGCCGCCCCGGCGAGGATGGTGCCCTGCAGCGGGAGCTGGAAAAGCTAGGACTGCCCTACAATGGCTCGGGTGTGGAAAGCAGCAGCATCACCATCAACAAGTTTGAGACGAACCGCCGCCTGCGCGAAGCCGGCCTGCGGGTAGCCGAGCACCGCATGGCCGCCCGCCTGGAGTGGCAGGCCGACCCGGAAAGCTTCTACCGCAGCCTGGAAACGCAGTTTGCCTACCCCTTCATTGCCAAGCCCGCCGACGACGGCTGCTCCTCGGCCGTGAAGAAAATCAAGAACCGCGCGGAGCTGGAATCTTTTACCCAGCTTATCTTCCGCGACCAGGAAGACCTCATGCCCGAGCCGGCTACGGTGCTGAATCTGGGCTTCAAGGAGGAATTCCCGCAGAAGGACGCCTTTTTGGTCGAAACCCTCATCAGCCGCGACGGGGCCCGGCATTTTCTCGAAGTTACGGGCGGCCTGCTCACCCACTGGCAAGCGGATGGACAGCTGGAAATCGAGGTGTTTGAAGCTTCCGAAGCATTAGCCGGCGGCGAAGTGCTGAGTCTGGAAGAGAAATTCCTGGCTGGCGAAGGCCAGAACATCACGCCGGCCCGCTACGCCCCGGAAAAAGCCGAGCGGCAGCGCATTTCCGACGAGGTGAAAGCCGAGCTCAAGCGCGTGGCCGAAGTGCTCAACATCCAGGGGTACGCCCGCATCGACGCCTTCGTGCGGGTGCGCGAAACGGGCGCCGTAGAGGTTATCATCATCGAGGTCAACTCCCTGCCCGGCATGACGCCCGCCACCTGCATCTTCCACCAAACGGCCCTCAACGGCTACACGCCCTACGATTTCATCGACCGGATCCTGGAATTCGGCAAGGAGCGCAACGCCAAGCTGACCGCCGCCGGCTAGAGCTAGAGTTAAGCTAGTTCCCCTCCTCAGATGAGGAGGGGCTAGGGGTGGTTGACCACGGCAGAACGATATTTAGTAGTAGCTCTAAAACTGTTCTGCCGTTTCAACCACCCCACCCTTCGAGCACCCCTCCTCATCTGAGGAGGGGTGTTAGCTTGCTAATTTCTTAGCAGCTTCTGACTCCAACCTCCTACCTTTCGCTCAAAATTCCGGCTATTTCCATTTTAGCATCCTCTTCTCCCAATGTCATTTCTCAAATCGGATACGCCCCTCGACCTTGTAAAGCACCTGCTGGTGATTGGGGCGGCCGGGGCGTTGCTGCTGTTTGGCTTCTTCTTCGTGTACCTGCCCATCACCACCAACCACGGCGAAACCATTGTGGTGCCCAAAATTACGGGCATGAAGCAGGAAGCCCTGGAAGACTACCTTGACGAGCGGAACCTGCGCTACTTCGTGGACGACAGCAGCTACAACCCCACTATTGCGCCCTTCACAGTGCTCACCCAGGACCCCGCGCCCGGTGAGCGGGTGAAGGAAGACCGCAAAATCTATATCTCGGTGAGCATGAAAAACCCGCCGGTCATCAAGATGCCCAAGCTGGTGGACGGCTCGGTGAAAAATGCCCAGATGATCCTGAAAAGCTATGATCTGGTAGTCGGCGAAATCAAGCTGGTGCCCGACCTGGCCCAGAACGCGGTGCTCAAGCAGCTGGTGGGCGGCAAGGAAATTGTGCCCGGCGCCCCCATTGCCAAAGGCACCCGTGTAGACCTGGTGGTAGGCGACGGCCAGGGCAACCAGGAATTCCCGGTGCCCAACGTGGTAAACATGCCCCAGGATGAAGCTGCTACCCTACTCGTGGGCCAGGGCCTGCAGGTAGGTGAAATCTTCTACCAGCCCGCCGAAGAAGGCCAGACCGACGGCACCGTGGTGAAGCAGCGCCCCGTGCCCGCGCCCGGCGCCACCATTCGCATGGGCCAGCTCGTCGACCTCTGGATTGCTGGCGACGCCCCGCTCAAATCGGTGAATTAGCCGCGCATTGTCCGTCATGATAAGTTACAAAAGACCTTTTCGGAGCTTCCGGAAGGGTCTTTTGCGTAACGGCTGAACTCCACCGCCGCCTTGACTCTTGTTCAGGCAGCCGGCATACTGAAATATTCTGGCAGCCGACCACGTTTGGCTTACGTAACTTGCCTCTATGACCCGTTTCCTACGCTTCTTATCTACTTATCTGCTGGCCGCCGGCCTCTCCCCACTGGCGGTTCAGGCCCAGATGGCCGGCTCCCTGCCCAACGACCCCAGCCGGGCCATCACGCCGGTTACGGCCGCGCCGGTGGGCCGCCCCACGGTGCTGGCCCTGCCCTTCTTCGACGACTTCTCCACTCAGCCCGAAGGTGCGCCTAATGCGGTGCGGTGGGCCGTGGGCGGCGGCACACTGGTCAACAACCGCTTCGTGCTGGCCCCACCCTCTCGCGGCGCCGTTACCTTCGATGGGCTCAAAAGCAACGGCCAACCCTACGGCAGCTTCTTCAGCGACACCGACACGCTCACGTCGCAGCCCATCGACCTGAGCGGGCTGAGTGCCGCCGACAACGTGTACCTGAGCTATTTCTGGCAGGCGGGCAATATTTTCTCGGCGCCTACGGCTGCCAGCAGCTCCCGCCAGATATTTCTACAGCTTGAATTTCTGGATAATACCGGCAGCTGGCGGCAAATCTGGATTCAGCGCAGCCAGGGCGTGCGTACCGGCTTCCGGCAGTTGCTGTTTCCCGTAACCGAGGCGCGCTACCTGCATGCGGGTTTCCGCTTCCGGTTTCACTCGTCCGGCAACCAGTCGAACGTGGATGGCGACGATGCCTGGAGCATCGACTACGTGCGCCTCGACCGTAACCGCTCTGCCGCCGACTCTACCAACCGCGACATTGCCACCAGCCGTCCGCTGGGGAGCCTGCTAAAGCGCTACACGGCTATGCCGGTGTGGCAATACAACGCCAACCCGACGCCCAGCAACGAGTTGAACGACGTTATTGGCACCACCGTCAACAACCTGGGGCCGGGGCCGGCCGGCACGCCCGTCAACTGGTTTGGCCGCCTCCAGGTGCTTCCCACGGGTACGGTGACCACCACGGCTTCCGGCGGCAAGTCGCTCGACCCGCACACGCGCCAAACGCCCATCAGCGTAGATGCGCGCACCCTGGCCATTCCGCTCACGCCCGAGGAAAAGGTGCTGCGCCACTCCATTTACCTGTTGACGGGTGAAACGGCGGCCTCCGCCACCGTGCGCAACGACACCATTACGCGGGTTACGGAGCTGAAAAACTACTATGCCTACGACGACGGGACACCCGAAGCCACGCTCAGCATCGAGCGGTTTTCGACCGGCGCGCCCCGCTACCGCGCCTACCGCTTCGACCTCAACAAGCCCGACCAGGTTCGTAGCCTGCGCATCTACCCGATCCTGCCGGCCGCGGCCGGCCGCGTTATTACGGCCAACGTGTGGGACGACCAAAGCGGCACGCCCGCCGCGCAGCCCAAGGCCACCCAAAGTATTACGATTCCGGCTACGCTACCAGCCGGCCAAAGCTATATCGACATCATCTTTGCCGCGCCGGTACCCGTATCGGGCACGTTTTACCTGGGCTACGGCCACGGCCCCTTCGGCAATTCGGTGGTGCCCTTCGCCCTGGATCTGAACAATGCCCCACCCGCCGGCTACTTCCTGAAAAGCACCTTCGGCGTCTGGGAAAACGCTTCTTTCGACTACTCCACCGTGGGTGGCGCTCCGGCCGGTAGCATCATTATGCGGGCCGTGATGACCAACAACTCGACCGTAACGGCCACCACTGACTCCCAAACGGCCGCCGCGTATTCGCTTTACCCCAATCCCAGCTCCGGGCTGGTGCGGGTGGATGGCAGGTACGCCCGCGCTGCCGTGCTCGATGCCCTGGGCCGCCCCGTCTGGGCGCAGCCGGTCGGGCAGCTGGGGCAGCCCGAGCTGGACTTGCGGGCCCTGGCCGGTGGCGTGTATCTGGTGCAGCTCACCCTGCCCGATGGCCGCCTGGTAACCAAGCGGCTGATGCTGGCGTTTTAGCCTTACTTCACTTATTCTTCAGCTGGAAATGGCTATTGTTGCCGAATCAATTGCCAGTTGAACTCTATTTCCTGCTCCTACCTCATGAACGACATCACCCCCCAAGAGCTAAAACAACGCCAATCTGCCGGCGAGAAACCCCTGATTCTGGATGTGCGCGAAACCTGGGAAAACGAAGAATCCCGCATTGAGGGCAGTCAGAATATTCCTCTGGGCACCCTACCCGATAAAATTGAGGAACTCGAAAACCTGAAAGACCAGGAAATCATTGTGCACTGCAAAGGCGGCGGCCGCTCGGCTACAGCCAAGGCGCTGCTTACCCAGCATGGCTTCTCAAACGTGCGTAATCTGCTGGGCGGTATCACAGCCTATCAGCAGCAGCAATAAAGCAGCAGCCTCTGGGCACTGCCAACGCCGGCTTTCTGCGCTGCAGATGGCCGGCGTTTTATTTTTCATTTACTAAGCACTCACAGTGAACCTATTAGCCTAAACATGCAATATTTAATTGCACACAACTAAACATTGCACAACCAAACTCCGTTATACTTGCACAACACAATGGAAAACACGAGCCAACATTCTCCCGAAGACCTGCTGAAGCTGGAAAACCAGCTGTGCTTTCCGCTGTATGCCGTGTCGCGGATGCTAACCAAGGCCTACCAGCCTTACCTGCAGGCTCTCGACCTGACTTACCCGCAGTACCTGGTGTTTTTGCTGCTGTGGGAGCATGAGGAGCTGACGGTGAAAGAGCTGGGCGAAAAGCTGCTTCTCGACTCGGGCACCCTCACGCCCTTGCTCAAGCGCATGGAACAAAAGCAGTGGCTGAGCCGCCGCCGCGACCCGCGCGACGAACGGTCGGTGATTATCGGCCTCTTGCCCGCCGGCCGGGAACTGCAAAAGGCCGCCTGCCACATCCCCGAGCAATTGTTGGGGCATATGGGCATGTCAGTGACCGAGTTTGAGCAGCTGCGCACCCAGTTGAATACACTTCTAACCCGGCTTACCTGACCAGGAAAGCCTTTTTTATCTAACTTTTTTCTGTTCCTCCGATGAAAATCGAAAAAATCTTCACGGCTCAGGCCAAAGCCAAAGGTGGCCGCGACGGCCAAGTTACAACCGACAACAACGTACTGACCGTGGACCTGAGCACGCCGAAGGAAATGGGTGGCCCCGGCAAAGCCGGCGCTACCAACCCCGAGCAGCTGTTTGCCGCCGGCTATGCCGCCTGCTTCGAAGGCGCGTTGGGCGTAGCTGCCCGCCAGGCCCAAGTGAAGCTGAATGGCGTGACGGTGGAAGCCTTCATCGGCTTTGGCAAGGCAGAAGACGGTGGCTACGGCATTTCGGCTGACCTGCACGTGAACATTCCCGGTGTGGAGCAGGGCCAGGCCGAGCAGCTGGTAGAAGCCGCCCATGGCATTTGCCCCTACTCGCGCGCTACCAAAGGCAACATTGAAGTAAACCTGACGACTACGACTAACGCGTAGGTTTCTTTTTGCACGCCAGTCAGCCAGCGCAAGTGCCGGCCGACTGGCGTTTTTGTTGCTGCACTTTTCTCCCTTTTCCGCTATGAAAACCAACGTTATCCGCTTAGCCAGCCGCCCCCAGGGGTTGCCTACCGCCGAGCAGTTTCAGTTCGACACCCTGGATCTGGCTGTTCCCGCCGCGGGCCAGGTGCTGCTCAAAACCCGCTACGTATCCGTCGACCCCTACATGCGGGGCCGCATGAACGAGGGCAAATCCTACGTGCCGCCCTTCGTGGTGGGCGAGCCTATTGCGGGCGGCGTGGTGGCCGAAGTTATTGAAAGCCAGAATGAAGCTTTGCCGGTGGGCAGCGTGGTAGTCGGCAACTTGCCCTGGCAGGAATTCATTCTGTCGGATGGCAAAGGCCTGAACCGCATACCGGCCGACAAGGCGCCGGTGAGCTACTTCCTGGGCTTGCTGGGCATGCCGGGCCTCACGGCTTATTTCGGTCTGCTCGATATCTGCCAGCCCAAAGCGGGTGAAACCGTGGTAGTGTCGGGTGCGGCCGGGGCCGTGGGCATGATTGTGGGCCAGCTGGCCAAGATTCAGGGGGCTCGGGTGATTGGCACGGCCGGCTCCGACGAGAAAGTGGCCTACCTGCGGCAGCTGGGCTTCGACGAGGCCATCAACTACAAAACCGCCAACATTGCCGAAGCCCTGGCCGCCGCCGCCCCCGCGGGTGTCGACTGCTACTTCGACAACGTGGGCGGCCCCATCACCGACGCGGTGTATGATTTGCTCAACAAGCACGCCCGTATTGCGCTCTGCGGCCAGATTTCAAGCTATAACGACACCGAAACGCCCGTGGGGCCGCGGCCGGAGGGCAAACTGCTCAAAACCAGCAGCAAGCTACAAGGCTTTATCGTAAGCGACTACCTCAGCCGCTGGCCCGAGGGTGTGCAAAAGCTTACCGAGTGGTATGGTCAGGGCAAGCTGCAAACCGAGGAAACCATTACGGAAGGCTTCAACCAGATTCCGGCGGCATTTCTGGGCCTGTTCAAGGGCGAGAATACTGGCAAGGCCCTGGTAAAAGTCAGCTAGCCAAGCTGCGCAGGAAACAAAGTAGCACGTCATTCCGAGCTTGCCGAGGCATCTTGCGTGCTGAGGTTGCTAGAGTAATCTGTTCCCCATGACACGCGAGATGTCTCGCTAAGGCTCGACAGGACGTTCAGGCAGCTTATCCCAAACCCACTAAAACACCTATCATGACCAATCAAGCGGACATTTATTGCGTAGCGGCCGAGTGGCTGGTGCAACCCGACCACGTAGAAACCGTGCGCCAGCTGTTGCTGGAAGCGGCAGCGGCCGTACGGGCCAACGAGCCCGGCAACCTGGTATATACAGCTCACCAGGCGGTTGACGAGCCGGCGCGCTTCTTCATCTATGAGCAGTATGTGAACCAGGACGCGCAAATAGCGCACCGCGAAACAGCCGACTTTAAGCGCATTGTGCTGGGCCAGATAGTGCCGCTACTGGCCGAGCGTAAAACCACCTTTTACCGGCTGCTAGCCTAAGTTTCCAGCCTTTTTTCACCTTAATTTCGACTACGATGAACATATTGATGGTATTGACCTCCCACGACCAGCTGGGCAACACCGGGCACAAAACCGGCTTCTGGCTGGAGGAATTTGCGGCTCCCTACTACGTTTTCAAAGATGCCGGCGCAACCCTGACGCTGGCCTCGCCCGCCGGTGGCCAACCGCCCCTCGATCCGAAGAGCGACGACCCCAGCGCCCAGACCGACGCCACCAAGCGCTTCAAAGCCGACCCTGCGGCTCAGCAAGCCCTGGCCAACACGGTGCAGCTCGCCACGGTTTCGGCCGCCGACTACGACGCGGTATTTTACCCCGGCGGCCACGGTCCGCTGTGGGATTTGGCCGAAGACAAAAAGTCTATTGCACTGATTGAGAGCTTCTACGCCGCCGGCAAGCCCGTAGCGGCAGTGTGCCACGCGCCCGGCGTACTGCGCCACGTAAAAGCCGCTAACGGCGAGCCGCTGGTGAAAGGCAAAAAGGTAGCAGGCTTCACCAACACCGAGGAAGAGGCCGTGCAGCTCACCGACGTCGTGCCTTTCTTGGTGGAAGACATGCTGAAGTCAACCGGCGGCAATTACTCCAAAGGCGCCGACTGGGTCCCCTACGTGGTAACGGAAGGCAACCTGATTACGGGCCAGAACCCGGCCTCCTCGGAGCCGGCCGCCGAGGAACTGCTCAAGTTGCTGAAGAAGTAGCCGCAGCAAGTCTGTCGATGAAAAAGCCGCCCCAGCTGCCCCTGAAACCAAGGGTAGCCGGGGCGGCTTTTTCGTGCGCTACCCCAGCCGCCCATCCGGTGCGTAGCGCAGCTCGCCCAGCTCCACCAATTCCCGCAGCTGCTCGGTAACGGCCGTAGACTGCCCGGGCGCGAAATGGGCCAGCACCTCGCGGGGCGTTTGGGGGGTGGCCTTTAGAATCCGCAGCAGCTGCTCGCGCAGTCCAGCTACCGGAGCGGCAGGCTGTTGGGCTTTCTTCTGGGCCAGGCAATAGTCGCACACTTTGCAGGGTGCGGCATCCAGCTCGCCGAAGTACTCCAGCAGCAGTTGCTGGCGGCAGCGCCCCCCGTCGGCGTAGCGGATTACCGATTCAGTTTTGTGCACGGCCAGCTCCCGGGCCTGGTTGAGCCGCTTCTGGTCCAGTGGCAGCTTAGCTGCGTCGTGGCGGCCCGTGGTAAACAGCGCCTGGGGCGACTCGTGCTTGGGCTGGTACTGAATAATGCCCGAGCGGTGCAGAAACACGAGCATTTTGCGCACGTCCAGCACGCTCTTTTTCAAGTGCTGGGCCAGGCTGTTTTCTGAAATTCGCTGGAAGCCCACGAACAATTCGCCACCGTTGAAGCGCAGCAGGCTTTTGATGAGCTGGTCGTGCTGGGCATTGGCCACCTGAAACCGGTACAGGTCGGTGTGGTCGATGGGAATGTGCACCCGAGCCGGGTTGTTCACGGCTTCATTCACCTGCACGAAGCCTTCCCGCTCCAGGGTCCGCAGGCTGTTGTGCGCGTCCAGGGCCTTGATGCGGTAGGTTTCGGCAAATTGCTGCAGATCGAAGTCGAAGGCCACCAGTTCGCCACCGCCCACGGCCGTGCGCGAGAAGTTAGCCAGCGCCTGGTACACGCGCCGCACGGTATCGAGGGGCGGAAAGGCCTGCTGAGTGCGCCGGCGCAGTTCGTCGGCATCGTTAGGCCCCTGCAACAGCACAGCAAAGGCATACTTCTCGTCCCGCCCGGCCCGGCCGGCTTCCTGGTAATACGCTTCCAGATTATCGGGCGCGTCGAGGTGCACTACCAGGCGCACGTCGGGCTTGTCGATGCCCATGCCAAAGGCGTTGGTGGCCACGATGCAGCGGGTGCGGTTTGCCATCCAGTCCTGCTGGGTGCGGGTGCGCTGCTCACTGGGCAGGCCCGCGTGGTAGGGCGCGGCCTTCACCCCGGCCTGCTGCAGAAAGGCCGCCGTATCCTCAGTTTGGCGGCGGGTGCGGGCATACACGATGCTGGTTTTCTCGGCTCCCACGCCGTGCACCACTTCCTGCAGCCGCTTGAGCTTGTCTTCAGTAGCCAGCACCGAGTACGACAGGTTGGGTCGGGCAAAGCTCTGCTGAAAAACGCGGTGGTTAGGGCCAAAATGCAGTTTTTCCACAATGTCCTGGCGCACCTGCTCGGTGGCGGTGGCCGTGAGGGCAATGCAGGGCACGTCGGGCAGCATTTCGCGCAGCTCAGCAATGCGCAGGTAGGGCGGCCGGAAATCATAGCCCCACTGCGAGAGGCAGTGCGCCTCGTCCACGGCCAGCAAACTCACCCGCATCTTCTTCACCCGGGCCTGAAACATGTCCGTCAGCAGCCGCTCGGGGCTTACGTAGAGAAACTTCACCGGCCCGTACACGCAGTTGTCCAGCGTCTGGTCGATTTCGGTGTGGCTCATGCCCGCGTACACCGCTTCGGCCTTGATGCCGCGCTTGCGCAGGTTTTCCACCTGGTCTTTCATCAGGGCAATCAGCGGCGAGACAACCAGGCACAGGCCGGGGCGGGCCAGGGCCGGCACCTGAAAGCAGATGCTCTTGCCGCCGCCGGTGGGCAGCAAAGCCAGCGTATCCTGCCCGGCCAGCACCGAGCGGATAATATCTTCCTGCATGGGGCGAAATGCCGTGTGGCCCCAAGTTTGGCGCAACACCAGCAGAATATCGTCGGTAGGCAGCTGTGACAAAGCGTAAGAATATGGTAGCGTAATTAGGCGAAGGTAGCGCCACCGGGCGGGAAACGGAAGTACGGGTACTCGCTGTCGCCTCACGCCTCATTCCGAACCAGCCAGACACAAAAAAGCCCGGTTCCAAATGGAACCGGGCTTTCGAATAAAGATAAGCTAAGAATAAACTCTTAGGCGGCAGCCGACTCGCCGTTTTCACGGTCGTCGATAGCCTTTTTCAGCTTGGCAATAGCCGAGTTGGCGCGCTCCTCATCCAGACGGTTGATGTTCAAGAGCATCTTGGTCTTTTCCTGACGGGTAATCACCGGATGGTTGAGCAAGCGAATGATTTCCTCTTTCTGCGACGCCGTAGCGTAGGCTACTGCCGGCGCGGCAGCTTCCTGAGCAGGCTCAGCAGGCACGGCCTTCATGGCCGCAGCTACTGCCGGGGCGGGAGCTTCCTGAGGAGCAGAAGGAGCGGCAACCACCTTCGCATCGGCCGTGTTGCCACCGTATTCCATTTCCTCAGCCGGGGTGGGCTCGTAGCCCGCCGCCCGGATAATCCAGGCCAGGATGTTGCGGTAAGCCTTACCAATAGCGCGCGTCTGAGCCATGCTCATGATAGCAAACTCCTGGTAAAACTTCTTGCCCTGCTCCTTATTCGAGCAGATGGCAAAGCCCGCGCCCACCGTGTGCCCCGACTTCATGTCGAAGAGCGTCACTTTGGCCTGATACTTTATTTCAGTTTCGGTGCTCACATTGATAACGTGGTCCACGATGGGCACGATGCCCAGGCGCGCACCGGCATACTGCCAGCCTTCCACGTTCACAAACTCTTTGCCCTGCACCGTGGTGCTAAGCTTATTCTCCTTGATGAACTTGGCCAGGTCCGTGGCCAAGTGCAACGTCTCATCGGAGCGCGAAATGTCGTAGCTCTCGATTTTGGTCTTGTTGACCTGGGTTTTAGGGGCTTTGGTGGCTTCGTTCATGGCGGTTTCCATAAGTGTCCTGTAGTACGTTCTGTTGTTCTATTACTAAACTAAAGTACGCTGTTTTTGGTGCAAAAATCAACCACTTTTTTAGTAAATTTTATTGTTGATTATCAAATACTTACAAAGTATTTTCAAATACACACATTCCAACCTCGTTAGCACAATAGTAAACGCAAGCCATATACTATGTGTTCCTGGCCCGGCCAACTTATGCTAAATTATTTAGTCGACACACTAAGGCAGCACCTGCCAAAACCAGGGCCACAAAAAAGCTCTGCCGAACCGACGTCCAGCAGAGCTTCTAACGATATTATTATGAGCCGGTTACCCAGCGGGTTGCATTAGCCTTCCCAGATGTTGCCGTCCTTCATTGTAATCTTACGGTCGGCCATTTCGGCCAGCTGATCGTTGTGGGTTACAATCACGAAGGTCTGGCCCAGTTCTTTGCGCAGCAGAAAGAAAATCTGGTGCAGTTCCTGGGCGTTCTGGGAGTCGAGGTTGCCGCTGGGCTCGTCGGCAAAGATGATTTCGGGCGAGTTAATTAGGGCCCGGGCTACGGCCGTGCGTTGCTGCTCGCCACCGCTCATTTCGGAGGGCTTGTGGTCGGCGCGGCGCTCCAGGTTCAGCATCCCGAGCAATTCGCGGGCCCGAACCCGGGTTTCCTTTTCCGAGCGGCCAGCCAGATAAGCCGGCAAGCACACGTTTTCGAGGGCCGTAAACTCGGGCAGCAGGTTGTGAAACTGGAAAATGAAGCCGATATGGCGGTTGCGGAACTTGGCCAGATTAGAGCGGCTCAGCGAGTTTACCGAGGTTCCATCAAAGAGCACCTCGCCCGAATCGGGATTGTCGAGGGTGCCCAGAATGTGCAGCAGCGTGCTTTTGCCAGCTCCCGAGGAGCCGACGATGGACACGATTTCCGATTTCTCAATCGTCAGATCGATGCCCCGGAGCACTTCCAGCGTGTTGTATTTCTTTCGAACGTTGATGGCCTGCAGCAAGGGAAAGCAGAATTGAATGAGCGCGTATTAAAAACAAATCTACGGAATGTAGGGAGTTGTCGGGTTTCGAATGCAGATTAGCATCGGTTTGGCCGTCAGCTTACGGCCCTGCTACGGATAAAACGCTGGCAGTGCCGCTTCTACAGCCATTTTCTTTTTCGCTCACTTCGCGCCTCGCCCGCTATGGTTGCTCCTTTTGCCTCGCGCCACTGGCTCTGGGTGTGGCCCGCCGCCGCGCTGGGCCTGCTGCTGGCCGTGGCCGCAGCCTGGTGGCAATGGCCCCACTCCCCGGCCCCGCTCCCACCCGTTACTGCCCCGACCCGCCCTCTGTCCGAGCTGCTGGCCGATGGCCGGTTTCGGGGCGTGAGCTGGGTAGCCGGCGACTCCGTAACGGATGCTGACCTAGAGCCCCTCACCCGCGCCCACGTCACGTGGCTGGTCCAAACGCCGTTTGGCTGGCAAACCGATGCTACTCAGCCCGCCGTGCAGCTCCACACTGGGGCCGGCACCCGGCGCCGCAGCCGCGGCGGCTACTGGGGCGAAACCGACTATGGCATTGTGCATACGGCGCAGCTGGCCCAGAAGCGCGGTATTCAGACGCTACTCAAGCCCCACCTCTGGGTGCGTGGCCCCGGGGCCTGGCCCGGCAGCATCGAGATGCAGAGTGCCGCCGATTGGCAGGCCTGGTTTGCCGCCTACTCTACCTTTATTCTGCACTACGCACGGCTGGCCGAGGAAAACCACCTGGGCGGCTTCTGCATCGGTACTGAGCTGGAAAAGACGGTGGGCCACGAGCAGGAATGGCGCACTCTTATTAAAGAGGTGCGCCAGGTGTACCACGGCCCCCTGACGTACGCAGCCAACTGGAGCGGCGAGTTTGAGCAAATCCGGTTCTGGGACGCGCTGGACTTCATCGGCATTCAGGCGTATTTCCCGCTGAGCAAAAACGCCAGCCCCGCTAAAGCCGAGTTGCTAGCGGCCTGGCAGCCGTACCGTGCGGCCATTGAGCGGGTGCAGAAGAAATTCCGGAAGCCGGTGGTGTTTACCGAGGCCGGCTACAAAAACACCGCCGATGCCGCCGTGGAGCCCTGGAAATGGCCCGACCGCACGGCCGTTTTCATCACGCCCGACGAGCAGACCCAGGCGGCCTGCTACGCCGCGCTGTTTGAGACATTCTGGCCCCGGCGCTGGTTTAAGGGCCTTTTCATCTGGAAATGGTACCCCGGCCTGGCACCCGATGGCCCGGCCCGCCGCCACGCCGACTTCACCCCCCAGCACAAGCCTGCCGAGCAGGTAATGGCCCAGTGGTTTGGGCAGTAACAGCGCGCAACTATAGCGCGCGTATCAGCAAGATTGTCGTTTCGCCACGCGAACTACCAAGCTCACACTGCCAACAAACCGCCGGGCAGCGGGTTAAAAAGACGATTTTCAAGTCCGAACCGGCGGATTACTTCCTGTCACTCGCAATGACAGCGAATAATGCCTACTTTCGTGGCCTAGTAGAACACCACCCCGTCAACCCCCATTGAACTGACCCTCTATGAACATTCACGAGTATCAGGGTAAAGAAATCCTCAAAAGCTACGGCGTCCGTATCCAGGAAGGCATCGTGGCCGACACGGCTGAAGAAGCTGTTGAGGCGGCCCAAAAGCTGACTGAGCAAACCGGCACCAGCTGGTATGTGATTAAGGCCCAGATCCATGCGGGTGGCCGCGGCAAAGGGGGCGGGGTGAAACTCGCCAAAAACCTGGAGCAGGTAAAAGACATTGCCGGCCAGATCATCGGCATGCAGCTCGTTACCAAGCAAACCGGTGCCGAAGGCCGCAAGGTCAACAAGGTGCTCATCGCCCAGGACGTGTACTACCCCGGCGCTTCCGAGCCCAAGGAATACTACATGAGCGTGCTGCTCGACCGTACTTCCGGCAAAAACGTCATCATCTACACCACTGAGGGTGGTATGGACATTGAGGAAGTAGCCGAGGCGCACCCCGAGAAAATCCACAAGGAAATTATCGACCCGCGCGTGGGTCTGCAGGGCTTCCAGGCCCGCAAAATTGCCTTCAACCTGGGCGTTGAGGGTGAGGCCTTCAAAGAGATGGTGAAATTCGTAACGGCCCTGTACAAAGCCTACGACGAAACCGACTCCTCGATGTTCGAAATCAACCCTGTGCTGAAGACGTCGGACAACAAAATCCTGGCTGTTGACGCCAAGGTAAGCCTCGACGAAAACGCGCTGTACCGCCACAAGGATTTCGTAGCCCTGCGCGACACCAACGAGGAAGACCCGTTGGAAGTAGAAGCCTCGGCCTCGAACCTGAACTATGTGAAGCTCGACGGCAACGTGGGCTGCATGGTGAACGGTGCCGGCCTGGCCATGGCTACCATGGATATCATCAAGCTCAGCGGCGGCGAGCCGGCCAACTTCCTCGACGTAGGGGGTGGAGCCAATGCCCAGACCGTAGAAGCCGGTTTCCGCATCATCCTGAAGGACCCGAACGTGAAGGCCATCCTGATCAACATCTTCGGCGGTATCGTGCGTTGCGACCGGGTAGCCAACGGTGTAGTGGAAGCTTACAAGAACATCGGCGACATCAAAGTACCCATCATCGTGCGCTTGCAGGGTACCAATGCTGAGGAAGGTGCCCGCATCATCGACGAAAGCGGCCTGAAGGTATTCTCGGCCGTGTTGCTGAAAGATGCCGCTCAGAAAGTGAAGGAAGTGCTGGCTTCGCAGCAGGCCTAGACAACCTTCATTTCCTTAGCCGGAAATGAAAAAAGTCCGCTCGATAATTCGAGCGGACTTTTTTATGCTACATAATCATGTGGTTTGTGCTACGATATAGCCAAGTTAATAACGAATTATTATCATTCTTGCAACATAGTATTGTAGAAACCTAAGAAGTTAATTCACGTTACAAGCTTTCCTCTCCCACTCTCTTACCTACTGCCTACTTGCTCAAAACATTTACTCATGGTTCATAAGGCAATTGCAGGATTTGCACTGTTTGCAGTTCTAAGCAGCACCTACATTACGGCGGCCCAGCTTTTGTCGCCCCTCCCCGACCAGCCCCTCGAGTTTGCTCTTGCTCCCGACCCTATGCCCTGCGTGTTTCAGTACAGCTCTGCCGATGAGCCCTACCTGGTGACGTTGCGGGAAAACTACGCGCTAAACGATATTGTGGCCGGCAAAACTACGGACCTCGAAAAAGCCCGCACGCTTTGCACTTGGGTGCACAACCGGTGGGTGCACGATGGGCACGTACGCGCCAAAAAGCCCGACCCGCTGTCGATTCTGAAAGAAGCCGACCTGGGCAGCAACTTTCAGTGCATTGAATATAGTATTGTACTCAGCGGTGCCCTCACGGCAATGGGCATGCCGGCGCGGGCGGTGTATCTCAAAACGGCCGATGCCGAAACCCGTCGCGAAGGTGCCGGCCATGCCGTTACGGAAGTGTGGCTGCGCGACCAGCAGAAATGGGCCATGCTGGATGGCCAGTGGGACGCCGTACCCCTGCTGGACAACGAGCCGATCAACGTAATTGAGCTGCAGAAGGCTTTGGCCACCAATGACCCGCGGCTGCGTATTGAAACGGCCTCGAATACCCGGGCCAAGACCTATTTCAACTGGGTTGGTCCCTACCTCTACTATTTCGACACCGTAATTGACAACCGGTTTGGCGTCAAAACCCAGCCCAGCGGGGTGATGCTGGTGCCCATGGGCGCCAAGTGCCCTACCGTATTTCAGCGCGACACACCCATTCGCCGCATGCGTTACACTAACTCGGTAACAACGTTCTACCCGCGCCCGATGGAGTTCTTGGGCGGTGAAGCCACCAAGCTGGTATCTCAGGAAGGTGGACGCTCCTATTGAATTGGAGACTTTCTGACGTATAAAAAAGCCCCTGCTGAAAATCAGCAGGGGCTTTTTTGTGGCTTACTGAGCTGGGCTTATGCGTTATCGGCAGCTACGGCAGCAGGCTGTCCAGCTATTTTCAGCTCTACTTCCATGTTGCCGCGCGTGCCCACGGAGTAAGGACATATCTGGTGTGCCTTGTTGACTATGTCGGTAGCCGTCTGCAGGTCCATGCCCTTCAGATCCACATCCAGCACTGCGCTCAGGCCATAGCCCTCGCCTTCCTGAAACAAGGTTACCGAGCACTGCACCGTGCTGGCCGGGTCAAGCGTCTGGTTTTCCCGATTGGCAATAACAATCAGCGCCTGCTGAAAGCAAGAGGCATAGCCAGCGGCGAAAAGTTGCTCGGGGTTGGTAGCTCCTTTCTTGCCACCCAAGCCCTCCGGAACCGACATATTCAGATCAATAACGCTGTCGGAGGAGCGCACGTGGCCACTACGGCCGCCGGTGGCCGTGGCATCGGCCGTATATAGGTTCTTTTTCATGGTAGGTGTTAGGTTAGCGGGTAATCGGTTGTGTATCTGTCTTAACTGACAAATAGCCTATTTGGTTGTGCCAGCCAGCATCAGGATTTTGCGCTCAGCGATACTTACAAATGCGGATTGGGTTTGGCAGGGCGTATTTTTCTCTCTACTTTTGCCCCATATCTGCTTCGAATTGGTCGCGTCGTACAACGGATAGTATAAGAGTTTCCGAAGCTCTTGATCTAGGTTCGATTCCTAGCGCGACCACCAAAAAGGCCCTCACAGTATCGTGAGGGCCTTTTTTATTTAGTCAGTGGCAGTTTCAGTGGCATATTTATCCGATTTGCTTCGTTTTCGCACCCTTATCTGCCTGCGGCAAGGGCCGCTTACGACCTGGCAGGTGATAAAATTTATACCAGCGTCCCTGCACTTTGTGCCACCTGCTGCGGTAGCGCTAAATTTTCGGTTCAGGCGTGGGCAAGCTGGGTAGTGGCACCATCGGTTGATGCGATGGTGCCACATGGTTTTTATGCCGACCTTGCGTTACTCTTGGCTAGGTAGGCTGCGGGGCTTATTGCTTGCGTATGACCAACTTCTTCACCCGCTGGGGCCGCGTGCTACTGCTGCTGACCCTGCCCTTCCTGGCCCAGGCCCAAACCGGCGGTTCAGTGGGTATCGGCACCACTACCCCCACCACCTCGGCCGCGCTCAAGGTGAGCAGTACCAGCCAGGGTTTGCTTCCCCCGCGCCTCACGGCCAGCCAACGTGCTGCCATTGCCAGCCCCGTGGCCGACCTGCTGGTGTACCAGACCGACGGTACCCAGGGCATCTACTACTATAACGGCATCGCCTGGGTGAACCTGACCACTGGACGGGTGCCTGATGCCAATGGTTCGACCATAGCAGAGGTGAGCACGCTGGCCGGCACGGCGGGCAGTACGGGTAGCCTCGACGGCACGGGCGCAGCCGCCCGCTTCAATAGACCCGCCGTCGTGGCCGTGGACGCGGCGGGCTTGGTATATGTGGCCGACTATGGCAACCACACTATCCGGGCTATCAGGTAAAGAGGTCGGCTTGGGGGCCCTTGCCCCTGGCACATCGCCCTGCGGCTTGGAGGAGTACCGGCACGAGTTGGAAGGCCATTTGCCGCGCATGGAGCAGATTCTGCGCTGGCTCTGGTTCGGAGGCGACGGAGCGTTCCGCCGCAAGCAAAACAAGCAACAGCAAGAAACCGTGGTTTACGCAAGGTAAGGTGTTCGGATTACTTGCCGATAAAAGGCCCCAAAAATGCTGTTTTTCGGGGTCTCCAACTAGGTGCTGAAAGTGTTCGGAAAAGAGTTCTTTTTCGAACACCTTACTTTGCTTAAACCACCGGTTTGCTGAACCGTTCAGGATAGGTCTATTCTTCCAAGCGATAGGCGGTATACTTTTCACCAAAGCCTTGCCAGTACACCAGTAAGCGGCCACAGTGGGGGCACACCAGCATTGACTTCATGTTGGAATAGAGCGTGTCGGCGTCTACCTGCCCGGCGTCGCGGTCGTATTCGACATCTGAGATCAACAGCCATTCACTCGGATTGGGAATAGCACCCATATCTAGGAATTGACCGCACTTACACATTTCCTTAGGCATAGACCAAAGCTAGTGCTTTACCAGATAATCGCTCCTTTTGCTAGGCGCCGCGCTGCTGCTGGCCCGCCCCGGCCAAGCCCAGCTGCTGAGCCCCACCCAGGTGCCGCCGCTGGCCTTCGTAGCCCTGCAACAGCAGTATCCGCTGGCCACCCAGGTGCAGTGGCGCCGCACGCAGGGGCTCTACCAGGTCAGCTTTAGCCAGGGCGCCGGCCAGCAATTTGCCCGCTTCACCGCCACCGGCGACGTGGAATCCACCGGCCGGCCCCTGTCGCTCAGCGCTCTGCCCGCTTCGGTGCGTCGCACGCTGGTTACTTATTACCCCAGTCGGCAAGTATGCCTGGCCGCCCGGTTTGTGAATGCCCGCACACACGTAATCACCTACGAAACAGCCATCTGCGAAAGCAGCGTCAGCCGCACGCTGGTTTTCACGGCTGACGGCCGCAAAGTACGCCGCCCCCCGCTAGGTCAAACCGAGCCCAGGCGTGGCCATTTTAAACGGCTGCTTTTATTGGCAAAGCCACCCCAGCCATAACGGCTGGGAGCGTCACCACCGGTTGGCTCCTACGCCGGCTGACAAGCTTTTGCAGCTCGACGGCCCAGAAGACCACGCTGGAAATGGCCAGGGTGATGCCCAATTCCCGCCAGCTCAGGGGCTGGGTGCTGAATAAGTCGTTGCCGAAAGGCGTGTAGATGACCAGCAGCTGCAAGGCCACGGTGAGGGCCACCGCGCCGAGCAGGGGTTTGTTGGAGAGCAGGCCCACGGTAAACACCGATTCCCGGCCCGAGCGAATGGCCAGCACGTTGCCTAGCTGGCTGAGGCAGAGCACGGTAAACGTCATCGTTTGCCAGTGGGCCACGCCGCTGCGCAGGGACCAGGCCTGGGTGCCCAGGGTGAGAGCTCCAATCAAGAGGCCCACCCAGAGGATAAACCAGCCCAGTCCGTCGGCGAAAATGGTCTGCCGGGGGTTGATGGGCGGACGCTGCATGGTGTTGGCCTCGGCCGGCTCGTAGGCCAGCGCCAGACCGGGCAGACCGTCACTGATGAGGTTAACCCACAGAATGTGAATGGCCAGCAAGGGAATCGGCAGGCCGAAAAACGGGGCCAGGAAGATGGCCCAGATTTCGCCCGCGTTGCCGGACAGGATGTAGCGGATAAACTTGAGAATGTTGGCGTAGATGCGGCGGCCGTGCCGCACGGCCTGCACGATGGTAGCAAAGTTGTCGTCGAGCAGAATCAGGTGGGCGGCCTCCTTGGCTACTTCCGTCCCGTTGATACCCATGGCAATGCCGATATCGGCGTTTTTAAGCGCTGGCGCATCGTTCACGCCGTCGCCGGTCATGGCCACAAAGTGGTGGCGGGCCTGCAGCGCACGAATGATGCGCAGCTTCTGGGCCGGGTCGACGCGGGCGTACACCCGCACCCGCTCCACGAGGGCAGCAAAGGCCGGCTCATCCAAGGCCGCCAGCTCCGGGCCGGTCAGCACTAGCTCTTCGGCCGAGGTAAGAATGCCCAGACTTTCGGCAATGGCTTTGGCCGTCAGCTTATGGTCGCCGGTAATCATGACGGGGATAATGCCGGCGGCCCGGCATTCGGCCACAGCCTGCCGGGCCTCGTCGCGGGGCGGGTCCATCAGACTGGCAAAGCCGAGGAAAGTAAGCCCGGATTCCACCGTGGCGGGGTCAAGGGTAGCGGGCAGCGCGGGCAGGAGCTTGGCCGCGTAGCCCAGCACCCGGTAGCCCTGGGCCGCCATGGCATCTACGCGCCGCTGCAGGTAGGGTATTTGGCTAGGGTCCTGGAGCTGCTTGAACAAAGCGCCCATCGCGCCCTTCGTGACGCACAGCACGCCCTGGCTGGTTTGGTGCAGCGTGCTCATGCACATGCGCTGCGAGTCGAAAGGCAGCTCGCCGATGCGCGGAAAGCGGGCATCCAGCGCAGTACGCTCGTACTGTTTATCGGCGGCATATTGGGCCAGGGCTACCTCGGTGGAGTCGCCCAGCCACTGGCCCTGCGCGTCGCGGGTTACGTCGTGGTTCAGGGCCATGGCCGTCAGCAGTCCGTTGCCTTCCGCTAGCAGCGGCGTAGCGGCAGCCGGCTCATACAGGTCGAGCACGGTCATCTTGTTGAGCGTGAGCGTGCCGGTTTTGTCGGTGCAGATGTAGGTGACCGAGCCCAGCGTTTCGACGGCGGGCAGCTTACGGATAAGGGCGTGGCTGCGCACCAGTCGCTTGGCACCCAGAGCCAGGGCCACGGTGACTACCGCCGGCAGGGCCTCCGGAATAGCTGCCACGGCCAGGGAAATGGCTACAAGCAGCAGGTTCAGCAGCGGCTCGCCGCGCAGCCAGCCCGCCAGGAAGAAGAGCGCACAGATGCCCAGGGCCCCGGCGGCCAACCGTTTGCCGAAAGTGGCCAGTCGTTTCTGCAGGGGCGTGGCCGTTTCCGCGGTTTGCAACAGGGCCGCAATCTTACCCAGCTCGGTGTGCTGGCCGGTGGCTACCACGTAGGCCGTGGCCCGCCCGTTGGTTACAAACGTGCCTTTGTAGCCCAGGTTCGCCCGGTCACCGAGCGGGTAAGCACCCGCGGGTAGCGCATCCGGACTTTTCTCCACGTTGGTAGCTTCCCCCGTCAACGACGACTCATCGACTTTCAAGGCGTGGGTATCCACGAAGCGCACATCGGCCGGGATGATGTTGCCCGCTTCCAGCACTACCACGTCGCCGGGCACTAGGTCGGCGGCGGCAACCTTGAGCGGCTGCCCCGCGCGCAGCACCTGGGCCTGGTGGGCGGCCATCTTCTGCAGGGCTTCCAGGGCCTTGCTGGCCCGGTACTCCTGCAGAAACCCCACCAGAGCATTGAGCAGGACAATGGCGATAATGATGTAGGCGGACTTGGCCTCACCTACCAGCCCGGAAATAACCGCCGCGGTGAGTAATACCAGGATCATCACATCCGTGAACTGATTGAGCAGCAGTTGCCCAACAGTCTTCTTTTTAGTATCGGCCAGCTCGTTTTTGCCGTGCTCCACCAGCCGCTGCTGCGCCGTGGCGGCGTCCAGCCCGGCGGGCGTGGTGCCAAGGGCGCGGGCGGTATCGGCCACCGAGGCAATATGATACTCCATTCTGGTAAGGGGTTGAGGAAACGCGTGGTCATTCACTACCGGCTGCCGTGGAAAGGAAGGGCCTACTCCTGGGCGGGCAATACCAACACCGGCACGGCGCTATGCAGCAGCACCTGGGCCGTTACGCTGCGGTGAAACAGCTGCCCCAGGAAGCTGCGCGGCCGGGCAATGACAATCACCAGATCAAAATTGGTGGGCTGCGCGGCGCTTATAATGGCTTCGGCCGCGTCGGGAGCGGCACGGCTGAGGATGCGGACGGGCTCGGTTAAGCCACTGGTCAACTCCAGTCGGCGGACAATCTTCAGTAGTTCAGCTTCTGCTTCCTCCACCTTTTCTTCCTGCGTGAGGTGCAGCACGGTTACCTTGGCGCGCAGCCCATTGAGCAGGTGCCGCATGGGGCTGGTGTGCTCTCCCAGAGAGAAATCCTCGCCATCTACGGCCAGCAGCACCCGCCGCGGTGGGCGGGCCGCCTGCACGGTGTAAGGCACCACCAGCATGGGCTGGGGCGCGGTGCGCAACAGGTCCAGGGCGGTGGTGCTCACCAGTTCGTCGGGCGTGTCCTCTGTGTTGGAGCGGCCCAGCACAACCAGGGCCGGCTGGTGACGACGTATGGCATCGGCCACGGCGTAAGCCACCCGGCCGTGCCCTACTTCCGTCGTCACGGGCCCCGGTAGATTGTCAGCCAGACTGTGTAGCGCCTTGGCCGCCGCCCGACTCTGTTTCGACAGATGACCAGTAAATAGTTCGGGGTCCAGCACCGAGTCGCGGGATACATTCAGCAGCACTTGCTGGGCACCTAATGGCCCGGCCAGATTACTGGCGTAGGCTAGGGCCCGGTCGGCGGCCTGGAAAAAGTCGGTGAGTATGAGCAGAGTGAGGTCCATAATCGAGGCGCGGAACGTGAGTGAGATGCCGAAGCAAGTTCCGCCTCTCGATTCCGATGGTCCATGTCGAAAATTTCCTAGCTGCCTGATTTATCTCATACCGCCGTTCCTAGGCCCCGCAGGCATACCAACCAGGCGGCGCAGACTGTAGCAGTGCAGCAAGAGTATGCGTAGCTGGTTGAAGGGCATGTGGCTGTGTATGGCCACCACTTTCAGCGCGTGAGTCCGTAGAGCTCTGCTAAACGGGTTGACTTCGTGCGCCAGCATGGTAGTTGCCGGCAATGAGGGCGCGCTGTTCTGCAGCCAGCAAAGGCGGCCCACGAGCTCAGGTCGATGGCGGTAGTCATCTTGGAGCCCATCATTACGGACGGTATATTGGACACACTATGTACCTGCTACTGCGTAGCCAACAAAGCCCGCGGAAAGAAGGATGTACTACCGGGGCATACCTCTGGCAAATACCGGCGGAGCACCTGGCTGCTCTGGTCGGGCCTACGTACAAGCACCGACTCACAAGGGAAAGCGAAGTTCCCGGACAGTTTTACCTTTGCTGCTCTACCCCGGCTTATGTTTCGATTCCACCGCTCCATCCTCCGCCTGACGGCGACGACCCTGCTGGTCGTCTTCCTGAGCGCGCTGTTGGGGCCGGTGGCCGCGCTGGCGCAGTTGCTACGCTACTCGGCAGCCGTACATCTGCACCTGCCGAGTATGCCCCAGGCGCATCACCACCACGATGATGACCATGACGACAACCAGGACGATGACCACGAACAAGACCACCACGCCCCGGTAGCTCAGCACTCGTCCAATCCCCACCACGGGCACCATGCCTGCACGGGTGATGATGACCAGCAACTCACCGGCCTCACCCCGCTACTCAAGCTGCTGGGCGGCCATAGCGCGCCGGCCGTGCTGGCCCTGCCCCCGGCGCAGATCTTGCTGTTCCGGCCGTTTCAGGCCTGGGAACGGCAGCAAGCCGTGGTGCTGGTGCCGCCTGAGCACCTCAAACCTAAAATTCCCGACCTGCGAATCTTTATTGGTTCCCTGGTAATCTGAGTACCCGCAACTCGTAAGGTTCGCGCTGGAATGGCTATGCCATGCCCGGCGCGGACCTTTTTGCGTGTTACTGCCGGCTCCCTACCCCCTCTTTATCCGTTTTTCTTTACTCGTTCAGCACCCTATGCTTGACCGCATCATTCATTTTTCCATTACGCATAAGCTATTCATCGGCCTGCTCACGCTGGCTCTGGTGGCTTGGGGCAGCTACTCGGTGGCCCACCTGCCCATCGATGCCGTGCCCGACATTACTAATAACCAGGTGCAGGTCATTACCCAAACTCCTTCGCTTGGCGCGCCCGATGTGGAACGACTCGTGACCTTTCCCATTGAGCAGGCCATTGCTACCATTCCGGGCATTGAGGAAGTGCGCTCCTTCTCCCGCTTTGGCCTCTCGGTTGTCACCATTGTCTTTCCCGACGACGTGGATGTGTACTGGGCCCGCAACCAGGTCACCGAGCGGCTGAAGGACGCAGAGCGGCAGATTCCGCCCGGCACCGGCACGCCCGAGTTGGCGCCCGTCACCACCGGCCTGGGCGAAATCTACCAGTATGTGCTACACGCCAAGCCAGGCTATGAAAAGAAATACCCGGCCACCGAGTTACGCACAATGCAGGACTGGCTGGTGCGCCGGCAGCTGCTGGGCACGCCCGGCGTGGCCGATGTGAGCAGCTTCGGCGGCTACGTGAAAGAATACGAAGTGGCCCTCGACCCCGAGCGCCTGCGCTCCATGAGCGTCACCGTCACGGATGTGTACAACGCCCTGGAGCAGAACAACGAGAATACCGGCGGGGCCTACATCGACAAGAACCCAGCGGCTTACTTCATCCGCTCCGAAGGCCTCGCCAGCTCCCTGGAAGACGTGGGCCGGATGGTGGTGCGGGCCCCCGCCGGCGGCGTGCCGGTGCTGGTGCGCGACGTGGCCCAAGTGCGCTTCGGCCACTCCGTGCGCTACGGCCTGATGACCCGTAACCAGGAAGGCGAAGTGGTGGGCGCCCTGGTGCTCATGCTTAAGGGCGCCAACTCCTCGGCCGTCATCAAGGCTGTGAAGGAGCGTATGGCCACCATCCAGAAAACCCTGCCCGAAGGGGTGGTCATCGAACCGTTTCTGGACCGCACCAAGCTCGTGGACCAGGCCATCGGCACCGTGACCAAGAACTTGGCCGAGGGCGCCCTGATTGTGATTTTCGTGCTGGTCCTGTTTCTGGGCAACTGGCGGGCGGGCCTCGTGGTGGCTTCGGTCATTCCGCTGGCCATGTTCTTCGCCATTGGCATGATGCGCCTGTTTGGCGTTTCGGGCAACCTGCTCAGCCTCGGCGCTATCGACTTTGGGCTGATTGTCGACGGGGCCGTCATCATCGTGGAGGCCATCGTGCACCGGGTGGCTACGCTCCAACGCCCGGCCGAAACCGGGGAGCTCACCCGGCCCGAGATGGACGACGAAGTATACCACGCTTCCAGCAAAATCCGCTCCTCGGCCGCATTTGGTGAGATTATCATCCTGATTGTGTACCTGCCGCTGCTGGCCCTGGGCGGCATTGAGGGCAAGATGTTTCGGCCCATGGCCCAAACCGTGGCCTTTGCCATCCTGGGCGCTTTTATCCTCTCACTCACCTATGTACCGATGATGTCGGCGCTGGCCCTGAGCCGGCGTACCGACCGCCACGGCTTCTCCGATAAGATTCTGGGCCGGCTGGCCCGGCGCTACCAGGGCGTGGTAGCCTGGGCCCTGGGTGCTAAAACCCTGATTCTAGCCTCGGCACTGGCCCTACTGCTGGGCGCCGTGCTGTTGTTCCGTACCCTGGGCGGTGAGTTCATTCCCACGCTGGAAGAGGGCGACTTCGCCGTGGAAACCCGCGTGCTGCCCGGCTCCTCCATCACCTACACGGCCGAGAAGGCCCAGCAGGCCGCCGGCATCCTGCTCCAGAACTTCCCCGAAGTCAAGGAGGTGGTGGCCAAGGTAGGTTCCGCCCAGATTCCTACCGACCCAATGCCTCCCGAGGCCTGCGACTTGATTATCGTGCTCAAGGACAAGAACGAATGGACTTCGGCCGGCAGCCGCGAAGAGCTGGCCGAGAAGATGTCGGCCCAGCTCACCCGCATTCCCGGCGTTACGTTCGGCTTCCAGCAGCCCATTCAGATGCGCTTCAACGAGCTGATTTCCGGGGCTAAGCAGGATGTGGTCATCAAGATTTTCGGGGAAGACTTACAACAACTCGATGACTACGCCATCCAGATCGGGGAGCTCGTCAAGAATCTGCCCGGGGCCACTGACCTCTACGTGGAACGCGCCACCGGCCAGTCCCAGATTGTGGCCCAGCTGGACCGCGACAAGCTGGCCCAGTACGGCCTTTCGGTTAAGGACGTGAACCGCACGATTCAGACGGCCTTTGCCGGGCAGGTGGCGGGGCAGGTGTTCGAGCAGGAGCGCCGCTTCGACCTCGTGGTGCGCCTGCAGTCAACCTACCGCCAGGACATCCGCAACCTGCGCCAGCTCTTCGTGGCCACGCCCGACGGCCGCCAGATTCCGCTGGAGCAGGTAGCCAAGGTGAAACTCATTTCCGGTCCCAGCCAGATTCAGCGCGACGACGCTAAGCGCCGCATCATCGTGGGCTTCAACGTGCGCGGCCGCGACGTGGAAAGCTTGGTGCACGAAGTGCAACAGCGCCTAGAGCAGCGCGTGACTTTCGCGCCCGGCTACTACGCCACCTACGGCGGTCAGTTCGAAAACCTGCAGTCGGCCCGCGACCGGCTGCTGATTGCTGTACCCATAGCCTTGCTGCTCATCTTTTTGCTGCTCTACGCCACCTTCAACTCCATTAGCCAGTCGGTGATGATTTTCACGGCCATTCCCCTGTCAGCCATTGGTGGGGTGCTGGCGTTGTGGCTGCGGGGCATGCCGTTTAGTATCTCGGCCGGCGTAGGCTTTATTGCCTTATTTGGGGTGGCCGTGCTCAACGGCATCGTGCTCATCGGCTATTTCAACCAACTTAAGGAAGAAGGCATGACCAACCTGCGGGCCCGCATTCTGGAAGGCACCCACGTGCGCCTGCGCCCGGTGCTGATGACGGCCGCCGTGGCTTCACTGGGCTTTTTGCCGATGGCCCTGTCCAGTTCCGCCGGCGGCGAGGTGCAAAAGCCCCTGGCCACCGTCGTCATTGGCGGGCTGGTCACGGCCACGCTGCTCACACTGCTGGTGCTGCCGGTACTCTACTATCTGGAAGAAACCTGGACGGCCCGGCGAGCCGAACGAAAAGCGGGAGCAGCTGCACCCCAACTAGGAGTAACAAGTGGCCTACTACTGGCACTGGGTTTGTCGCTGCTCCCTGGGGTGGCCCAGGCCCAGCAGCCCGGCACGCCGGCCGATGGCGCGCTGAATGCCACCCAGGCCGTGGACGCAGCGCTGAGCCAGAGCGGCACCGTGCTTGGGGCCCAGCAGCAACTCGCAGCCCAGCAAGCCAGTGTGCGCGCCGCCCGCGACATTGGCCGCACCACCATGCAGGCCAGCTACGGGCAGTACAACTCTATCAAGAATGACAATCTAGTCACCATTACCCAGCCGCTGGCCTGGCCGGGCTACTACCGCACACTCTCGGCTCTGGCCAAGGCGCAGGTGGCCACGAAGGAACAGCAACTAGCCCTGGCCCGCGCCGACGTGCGCCGCCAGGTGCGGCTACAGTACGAAGCTGCTGTGCACGCCCGCCACCGCTTACGCACCCTGCGGGCCCAGGACAGCCTCTACACTGGGTTTGTGCGTGCCGCGCAGCTGCGCTTCCGAATGGGCGAAACTGCCCGCCTGGAAGTTACCACGGCTCTTACGCAGCAGGGCGAAACCCGCGCGCTGCTGGCCCGGGCCCGCACCGAATACCAAGTGGCCGTGCGCCAACTGCAAGCCCTGCTGCAGCGCGCTCAGCCCGTTACGGTGGCAGATAGTACGCTCACGGCGCTAACGCCGAAGTTGGTGCCAACGCCCGGCGACACCACCGTATTTGCCCACAGCCTGCTGGCCCAGGTGCTCCGCCAGCAAGTGGCCGTAGCCCAAGCCGAAACCCGGGTGGCCCAGGCTCAGGGCAAACCAGACTTGAGCGTGGGCTACTTCAACCAGTCCATTATCGGCCCGCAGGTTGTAGACGGCATTACTCGTACCTACGGGGCTGGTGACCGGTTTCAGGGCGTGCAGGCCACGGTGGCCGTGCCGCTGGTGCAGGGCCCACAGAAGGCGCGGGTTCAGGCTGCCCGTCTGCAGGAGAAGGTAGCCCAGACAGGGCTCAGCCGCTACCAGGCCGAACTGGCAGGTCGCGTGGACGAGCTGCTGATTCAACACGCTGAGCAGCAGCAGCGCCTGAAGTTCTACGAGCAGACGGGCCTGCCTCAGGCCGCTGTCATTACCCGCGTAGCCACCAAAGCCTTCAAGGCTGGTGAAAACGGCTACTCGGAGTACCTGCTCAACCTTGACCGGGCCCTGCGCCTGCGCACCGATTACCTCGACGCCCTGCTCCAGCACAACCAAAGCGTCATCGAGCTGGATTACCTGCTAAGCACCGGCGAATAGCCGGCCCTTCCTTCTCTTTTAGAGCCCGTTTCTACATGAAAATCACGTTGTATAAGCTCGCCGTTCTGTCTTTGCTACTCAGCACTGGCTGCAACCCCAAAGACTCCGCCACCGAAACGGCCGATACCTCTGCCATTGCCGCGGCTGACAGCACTGCTGCCCCAGCCGACCAGGTAACGCTTACCGCTGACGAGCAGCAGCTGGCCGCCGTGCGCACCGGCCCGCTAACCCAGCGGGTGCTGGGAGCCGGCCTCAAAGTCAATGGCGTACTCGACGTGCCCCCGGACCAACTGGTAGCCGTCAGCGCCCCGCTCGGCGGCATCGTGGAGAGTACCTCGCTACTGCAGGGCACGCGGGTGCGCAAGGGCCAGGTGCTGGCTACTATTCGCAACCCCGAATTCATCCAGCTCCAGCAGAGTTACCTCGAAACGCAAAGCCAGCTCACCTTCGCCCGGGCTGAGCTGGACCGCCAGCGGGAGCTGGTGCGCGAGGAAGTGGCCCCGGCCAAAAACCTGCAGCGGGCCCAGGCAGACTATAGCGCCCTGCAGGCCCAAGCCGCCGGACAGCTGGCCCGACTGCGCTTGGCCGGCTTGCCAGTAGGCCGCCGGCCCTTCGTGAGCACAGCCACACTGCGCGCGCCCAAGGATGCTTTCGTAAAAACCGTTAACGTGACTGTGGGCCAGAGCGTGACGCCCACCGACGCCCTGTTTGAGCTCGTAGACCCCGAACACCTGCACGTAGAGCTGACCGTATTCGAAAAGGACGTGCCCCTGCTCAAGCAAGGCCAGCGCATCCGCTTCACGCTGCCAAACGATAGTAGCTCGGAACGCACTGCCTCGGTCTACCTTATCAGCCGGGCCCTGGACGAGCAGCAGCGCACTGTGCGCGTGCACGGCCACCTCGACCGGGAGAATGACCCCGCTCTGCTCCCCGGCATGTTCGTGCGGGCCGTAGTCGAAACCACGAACCGCCGCACGGCTGCCCTGCCCGACAAAGCCGTGGTGGACTACGAGGGTAAGCAGTACGTGTTCCGCCAGGAGCGTCCTACCCAAGGCAAGCAGGTGTTCAGGATGCTGGAGGTGCGCCGCGGCGAGCAGGCCGACGGCTACAGCGAAGTCTTCATTCCGGGGGCCAGCGCAGCGGATACGAAGGTGCAGTACGTCACGGAAGGAGCGTACTCGCTACTCAGCAAGCTCAAAAACCCCAGCGAAGAATAGACACTCACATGGATATCAGCCATGCTCAGCTGTTTGCATTGTGTACTGCATGACGCACATTGCGGCCAGCGTCAGCATCGACGTTAAAAGCCGGAATGAAGGTTCAGCATTCCGGCAACAGTGCTTATTTGACGATCAGGCGGCCGCGCAACATTCCCATACCGCAGGTGAAGGCGAAGGTGCCCGCCTGCCGGGGCAGCAACTCCACCAACGTTGTTTTGAAGGCCGGCAGCTCGCGCCGGATGCTAAAGTCGGGAATAAGGAGCTCCTCGGAGCAGGAGTTTTCCTCGTCCCGGTAAAAGCTCAGCTGCACGGGCTTATCGCGCTCTACTTCAATCACATCGGGCGAGTAGCCGCCCTTGACGGTAATATCGACCTGCTGCAGCCCACCGGACGTAGAAACCGCACTGGCCGTCTGGCGGGTCGAAAAGAAAAAGTACCAGATAACAAACCCAGCCAGACCCACACCGGCCAGGGTTACGATGATTTCGGCGGTATCCATAGCCCTAGTTCTTAACGGGTGAAAAGCCGCGCAGGCGCAGCGAGTTGGTAAGCACCGATACCGAGCTCAGAGCCATGGCCCCGGCGGCAAGCATGGGCGAGAGCAGCAGTCCGAAAACGGGATACAGCAGCCCGGCGGCAATTGGAATGCCCAGCACGTTGTAGATAAAAGCGAAAAACAGGTTCTGCCGGATGGTGCGGATGGTCTGGCGCGAGAGGTCGATGGCCGTAACGACGCCCTGCAGATCGGAACGCATAAGGGTGATGCCGGCGGCTTCCATAGCCACGTCGGTGCCACCGCCCATTGCCAGGCCAATATCGGCCTGGGCCAGCGCCGGCGCGTCGTTAATACCGTCGCCGACCATGGCCACGGTGCGGCCTTCGGCCTGGAGCTGCTTTACTTTGCCGGCCTTTTCGTGGGGCAGCACTTCGGCAAAGTAGCGTTTGATCCCCACCTGCCCGGCCACCTCAGCGGCCGTTTGGGGGTTGTCGCCCGTCATCATCACTACCTCAATGCCCAGTGCCTGTAGCCGCCTGATGGCAGCGGCCGACGTTGCCCGCACCGTATCGGCAACGCCGATTACGCCCACGGCCTGGCCGGCTACGGCTACGTACAGCACCGTTTTGGCCTGGGCCAATAGCATATCGGCCTGCTCCGTCAGCGCCGGTGCCAGCTTGATTCCGGCTTCCGTGAGCAGACGCAGGTTACCAACGAGTACGGCCTGGCTGTTCACCGTAGCTGTGGCTCCTTTTCCTTCCACTGCCTGAAAGCCTGTTGCGGCAAGGGCCGGGGTTTGCTGCTCGTCGGCGTAGCGCACCACAGCCTCGGCCAGCGGGTGCTCACTCTGCCGCTCCACGGCGGCCACGAGCTGCCGCAGCTGAGCAGCATCCTGCCCCGGGGCCGGCACAAAGTCGGTTACGGTGGGCTCTCCGCGGGTGATAGTGCCGGTTTTGTCCAGCAGCACGGTGTTTACCTGATAGGCCTTTTCCAGGGCTTCGGCATTGCGAATGAGCACCCCGTGCTCGGCACCTTTACCAGTGCTGACCATGATGGCCGTGGGCGTGGCCAGTCCCAGGGCGCAGGGGCAGGCAATGATGAGCACGGCCACGAAATTGACCAAAGCCAGCGGCAGGCGGGTTTCCACCGGGGCCAAGTCAAACCAGAGCACAAAGGTGAGAATGGCAATAATGATTACCGTAGGCACAAAAATGGCGCTGACTTTGTCGGCCAGCCGCTGAATGGGGGCCCGGCTGCCCTGGGCATCTTCCACCAACTTCACAATCTGGGCCAGCATGGTATCGGCTCCTACTTTCGTTACGCGGAAGCGGAAGGAGCCGGTTTTGTTGAGCGTGGCGCCAAAGACCGGGTCACCAGCTTTTTTCTCTACCGGCAGACTTTCCCCGGTGAGCATGGCTTCATCTACGGCTGAGTGGCCTTCCTCAATAATACCGTCGGTGGCAACTTTCTCGCCGGGGCGCACTACAACGACGTCGTGCAGCTGCACCTGTTCAATAGGCACATCCACCTCCTGCCCGTCGGGGCGTACTACCCGGGCAGTTTTGGCTTGCAAGCCCATTAGAGCTTTGATGGCAGCTGAAGTTTGGGTTTTGGCCCGCAGCTCCAGCACCTTACCCAGCAGAATCAGGGCAATGATGGTGGCGGTGGTATCGTAGTACACGTCGGGCATCAGGCCGCGGCGCATAAACCAGCCGGGCACTACCGTAGCCGCTACGCTATACAAAAAAGCGGCGCCGGTACCCACGGCAATGAGGGTATCCATGTTGGCGGCGCGATGCTTAAACCCGTTCCAGGCCGAGGTATAAAACTCGCGGCCACTGTAGAGCAGCACGGGCAAGGTAAGGACCAGCAGACCGTAATTGAGCCAGAGCATGTTCACGCGCTGCATCATCGAGGGCCACAGCATAAGCATGCTCAGCGGCATAATTACCACTGCCAGCGCCGCAGCCACCCAAAACCGGCGCTTGAGCTTTTGGTAGGCCCGAGCCTTTTGCTGGTCGAGCTCAGCCTGACGGTCGGCGGCGGAAGTATCGGGGGCGCGCTCCGTAACGCCGTAGCCGGCTTTCACCACGGCCTCTTTCAGCGTGGCGGGGCTGGCCTCGGTGGGCAGGTAGTCGATGGTGGCTTTTTCGGTAGCAAAGTTGACCACGGCCCGCTGCACGCCGGGGGTGCGGGTCAGGGACTTTTCGACGAAGGACGCGCACGAGGCACAGGTCATACCTTCGATGTCGAGAGTTTCGGTTTTAGTTGTCGGTTGCATAATAGTAACAGGAAACGGGGCCGGCCGGGGCGAAGAAAACGTAGTGGCAAGGCCCGAAAGCACAGTACAAAGTAACGGCGGGCCGGGGCCGGAGTTGGTACGGAATCCTTCCGGAAACTTGCATAATTTGACAGCCGCCCCGCTAGGGCATTAACATAATCCCGCTGCACACTTGCATAATTTTGCCGCCCCAGGTTCTGTATACGAACTGCTAATGCCGTGCTTAATGGCTAAACCTGGCCTGCCAGCGCAGTTTCTTCCCTTATAGCCACAGTTCCGCCACTCGTGCCGGAACTCTTAGCAGCGAATAGCAGTAAAGAATCAGTCCCCGTACTTTCTGCGCAGAAACTTAGCTTTGCCGTTCCGTAGCGCCTGTCATGTTCCGTAGCCTGTTCCCTTTCCGCCGTTTGCTGGCGACGAGCTTCTTGCTCGTCTTCGTCAACGTGTTTGTGGGTCAATGCTGGTGCGCAACCCTCACCCCCGCGCTGGCAGCCATTGCCCCGGCAGGCAAGCCGACGCGGCCCAGCTGCCACAGTCACGGCATGGCCGCCCAGAAGTCGGCCAAGGCCAAGCAGACGCACGAGCAGCACGGCTCGCAGTCGGCTGGTAAGCACAACTGCTGCAAAGATAATTCGGCTTCTATTCTTAAGTCGCTCACGACGCCCGGCGAAAAGCACCTGCTCACGCCAGCTCCGGCCCTGCTGCCAGCCAGCAACGACTTCTTTTTCCGGCCGGCTGCCGGTCAGTGGGACCGGGCCCACGCGGTAGTGTTGGTGCTGCGGAAGCACCTGCCGCCCAAAATACCTGACATCCGGATTTTCATTCAGTCCCTGACGGTCTGATAGATTGATGCGCCAAAGGCTCGTCCCGGCATAGCTGTGCTATGTTCGGGGCGGGCCTTTGCGTTTGCGTATCCGCCCGGCGCCCCAGTGCGCCCCTCCCCTTTTCTTCCTGGAGTTTCCTGCCCAGCAACGAAGCATTGTTGCCAGCATGCCCGCATCCACTTTCTCAGTTGAAAGCCGGTTCGTCGTCTGCTGCATGCCCTTTGCCCTCGGGCCGAGGCTGCCACCGTGGCAAGCCTTACGCTCCCGCCGGAACGCCGGCCTGCTGGCGGGGCCTCCTGTTTAACTCCCTATTTCCTGCGTTTATGTCCCGTTTTCCGCTTTCCCTGCTGGCGCTTGCCAGCCTGCTTACCGCTGCCAGCTGCTCTTCCGAAACAGAGTCGGACAGCGCGGCCAATACCGTTACGACGCCCACCACCGGTACCGCCGACCACGCCGGTGGGCACACCTACGCCTGCCCCATGCACCCTGAAGTAACCAGCACAAAAGAGGGCGAAAAGTGCCCTAAGTGCGGCATGAAGCTGGAGCACAACGACCAGGTAGCCAACAGCAAAACCTACCAGATGAACTTCACCGCCACCCCCACCCAGCTTACGGCGGGCCAGCCCGCTACGCTGGCCTTCACGCCCCGCGAAACCGGCAACGAGTCGGCACCGGTGCCGCTGGCGGTGGTGCACGAGAAGAAGATTCACCTCATCATCGTCTCCAAGGACCTGGGCCAGTTTTACCACGAGCATCCCGAGTACACCGCCGACGGCGACTATAAAGTGCAGTACACTTTCCCCAAGGGTGGCAACTATGTGCTGTTTCAGGACTACACGCCCACCGGCAGCGGCCATCAACTCGGCCGCCAACCCATTACGGTGCAGGGCCCGGCCTATACCCCGGCGCAGTTCAAGAACGACGACATGCAGTGGGAGAAAAATGGCTACCAGGCCAGCCTCTCCTTCGATAAGCCCCTAACCGTGGGGCAGCTGCTGAGCATGAAAATCAACATCACGAAGGATGGCCAGCCCGTCACCGACCTCGACAACTACCTCGGCGCCCTGGGCCACGTGGTGGTTATCAGCCAGGATACGGAAAGCTACCTGCACGTGCATCCCAACGACCAGGCCGACAAGGGCCCGGCCATCGGCTTCAACACCAGCTTCGAAAAGCCCGGCCTCTACCGCGTCTTCCTGCAGTTCAACCACGGCGGCCAGATTCACACCGGCGACTTTACCATCAACGTGCAAGCCTAGCCCGCCTTTCCCCTTTAACCTTCTCCATTCAACGCCATGAAACGCGCCACATTCCTCCTCTACGCCCTGGCATCCAGCACTTTGCTGATGATCAGCTGCTCCGATAACAAGTCGACTGAAACGACCACCACGACCACCGAAACAGCCGCAGCCCCGGACTCGGTCGGCCATGACCACGACGCTATGGCCGGTCACGGGCAGATGCACCACGACGCCACGGCTACCGGTATGCAGGCCGTGATGCATACCATGATGCGCGACATGGATGCCTTTAAGCCCGCCGGCAACACCGACCACGACTTTGCCCACATGATGATGGCCCACCACCAGGGCGCCGTGGATATGGCCACGCTGGAGCTGAAAGAAGGCAAGGACGCGACGCTGCGGGCTATGGCCGAGAAAATCAGCGCCGACCAGCAGCAGGAAATCAAGGCCCTCGAAGCCATTGCCACCCGCCTCGACGGAGCGCCCACCAACTACCAGCCCACCAACTACCAGCCCACCAACCCGACCGACCCATTCACCAAAGCCATGAAAGCCTCCATGGACGGCATGATGCAAATGGGCCAAGCCACCGGCAACGTGGACCAGGATTTTGCCCTAATGATGGTGCCCCACCACCAGAGCGCCGTCGATATGGCCAAGGCCGAACTAGCCCACGGCCGCGACACGAAACTTAAGGAAATGGCGCAAAAAATGATTGACGCCCAGCAGCAGGAAATCCAGCAGTTTAAAGCTTGGCAGGCCAAAAACGGCGGTCAGCTCAAGCCCAGCGCCGCCGTGTATGAATGCCCCATGGGCTGCGAAGGCAGCCGCAGCACCCAGCCCGGCAAGTGCCCGGTCTGCGAAATGGAGCTCGTCAAGAAAGTATAACCGGCCGACCCTGATACGGCGGCCGGGCCCGGATTTACTCCCGACCTCATGAAGTATTTGCCCCTTGGTTTTTGCCTATTGCTGCTGGTGGGCTCGGCACACGCCCAGCAGCAGGTGGTGCGGCTCGACAGCGCCGAGCAGCAGGCATTGCGCCGTCACCCGCGGCTGCGGCAGTCGGAGCAGGAAATTGCCGAGCAGCGCGCCCTCAAGCGGGGCTCGTTTGCGCCGGCCAACCCCGATGTGCTGCTCTCGGCTCCCACGGGCGAGAAGTGGGCCCCGGGCGTGGTGCAGACTATTGACCTGCCCAATGTGTACCGGCGCCAGCGCCAGGTGGCCGAAGCCGGTATTACGCTGGCTGAGCGGGGCCGCGACGTAAGCCGGGCCACGGTGCTGCGTGACACACGCCTGGCGTATCTAAGCTTGCAGTTTGCCGAAGCTCAGGTGCGCCAGCTCACCTACCAGGATAGCCTCTTTCGGGCCTTGCGCCTGGCCACCGAGCGGCTGTATGCGGCCGGCGAAGTTACGTCGCTACAGCGCCTGAGCACCGAGGCGGAAGCCCGGCAAGTAACCGTGCAGCTACAGCAGGCCACCGCCGACCAGCGCGCCGCCCAGCGCCGACTAGCACTGCTGGTGGGGCGGCCCACTGAAGCCCTGGCTACCAGCACCGACCTGCGCCGCAGCGGCCCCGAGCTGGCCCAGACGGGCGCAAACCTGCTTGCGGACCTGCCCACCGAGGATAGCAGTGCTCTGATGCGCAGCCCCACCCTGGCTGCGGCGGCGCAAAATGTGGCATTGAGTCAGTCGGGCATCAGCCTGGTGCGGGCCCGGCGCACCCCGGCCCTGACGGTGGGTTACCAGAACCAGGCCTTTGACAACTCGGCTCTGCGGTACCGCTTCCAGTTTGGCGTGTCGGTGCCCATCTGGTTCTGGACCTACCGCGCCCAGCTGCAGGCCGCTACCGCCCGCGCCCAAGCCGCTGGCTACCAGCTGCAAACGCAACGCCTGGAGCTCAGCACGCTCTACCAGCAGGCCCTGGCCGACACCCGCAAGTTCTCGGCCTCACTGGGCTATTATGAGCAAACCGGCCTGCCCCAGTCGCGGGCCATTATCAGCCAGTCGCAACGCCTGTTCCGGGCCGGCGAAATCAGCTACCTGGTGTTGATTCAGAGCTTGAACCAGGCTTTTACCATTCAGAACACCTACCTGACCACCATCCGCGACTACCGTCAGGCCCTGATCGAACTTAACTACCTGCGGGGTGAATAAGATGAACCAACTTCTGATGTTGCTGCTCGGCCTGCTCCTGCTCAGCGGTCCAGCCCAGGCCCACGGCGGCGAAGACCACGGCGCAGCCAATGCTGCCGCGCCAGCGGGGGCTACCTCCTTTTCTGTGGCAGCCCTGTCGGAAAAGTTCGAAGTGCTCTTGCGCTACGATCCCCTGGAAGGCGGCGAGCCGGCCCATCTGCGCCTGTTTCTGTCGGACTACGCTACCAATGCGCCCGTTACCGGCGCCAAGCTCACGCTCACCAATCCTGAGGATAAGAACCTGAAATGGGCCGTAACAGAGCAGGAACCCGGTGTTTACCTGGTCGAGGGCGAGTTTCCGGCTAACCAGCCCTACAGTTTCGCCCTCAACATCGTGGCCGGCTCCCGGGCCGACTTACTGCTGCTGCAGGGCGTCAGGGTGGGTGAAAAGCTGCCCGCAGCCGAACTGCCGCCCACAGCTGCACCGGGGCTGTTTTCCTCCTGGAAAACTATTCTGGCCTTGGTCGGGGCCTTTGCCCTCGGTATTGTGCTCACCGTGCTACTCATGCGCCGGCGCCGCGCCGTTTCCCCCACCCCTGCTTCCGCCATCTATGAAAACCGCGCCTAAATTACTGATTGCTACTGCGGCGGCCGGCTTCGTGCTGACGCTACTGCTGCCACCGCCCGCTACGGTGCTGGGCCACGGCGGCGAAGACCACGGCGGCACGGCCCCGGCCAGCACCGGCATGGCCTCACCCGATGAGGTACTTCTGCCCAAGGAAAGCCAGTTTTTATTCCAGGTACGCACCTCGCTGGCGGCTTATTCCGCTACCTACAGCCGAGCTACGCTCTACGGTACCGTGTCGGCGGCGGCGGGTGGAGAAGGGCGCATTGTGGTGCCGCAAACGGGCCGCATTGTGCGCCTCGCGGCCCAGGTAGGCCAGCAAGTGCGGGCTGGGCAGCTGCTGGCCGTTGTGGAGCAAACCCTGGATGCCACCCAGCAAATCGGGCTGAGCACCGAGCGGGCCAACGCCCAGGCCGAGCTGCGCGCCGCCCAGCAGGACTACGACCGCCTGCAAAGCATTGCCGACATTGCCGCCCGCAAAGACGTGGTAGCCGCCGAGCTGCGCCTGCGCCAGGCCCGCCAAAATGCCAGCATTTACAACGGGCAGGCCCAACAACGCCGCACGACCATCACCTCGCCCGTGAGCGGCACCGTGGACGTGTTCAATCTGGCCGTGGGGCAACAGGTAAATCAGGGTGACGAGCTGTTCCGGGTCATCAACCCCGGCAAGCTGCGCATCGAAGCCCAGGTCTTTGCCCAGGACCTGGCCAAGGTAACGCCCGGCACCCGGTTTCGGGTGGAAGGCCTGCAGGGCCAGCCCGGGGCCGAAGCCCGGTTGGTGGTATTCAGCAACGTGGTAAATCCCGTGAACCAGGCCCGCCAGCTGATTCTGGAGCTGAACGCCGCCGAGGGCAGCACCTACCGCACCGGCCAGGCCGTGAACGTGCAGATAGTGGGCCAGAGCGGCGGGGGCCGGAAGCAACTGGTGGTGCCCACCTCGGCCGTGACGGACCTGAACGGTAAGCCGGTGGTATTTGTGCATACCGCGCCCGAGCACTTCCGGATTCGCTACGTGCAGCCCGGCGCCGTGAATGGCGAGCAAACCGTGCTGGAGCCGGGCCAAGTCAATGAAAACGACCGGGTTGTGACCCAGGGCACCTACCAGCTCAAGTCCATCTACCTGAACCAATAGGCATGCTCGACCAGATAATTCGCTTTGCTCTGCAAAACCGCCTGCTGATGCTGGCCTTCGCCGTGGGCCTGCTCATTGCCGGCTCCTACACGGCCCGGCAGCTCCCCGTAGATGTACTGCCCGACCTGGACCGGCCCCGTGTTACCGTGTTTCTGGAAGCGCCGGGCATGGCTCCGGAGGAAGTGGAGGCCCTGGTAACGCTGCCCGTGGAAACTGCCCTGAACGGCGCCACGGGCGTGTCGGCGGTGCGCTCCAACTCGGCCATCGGGCTGGGCATGGTGTTCGTGGAGTTCGACTACGGCACCGACATTTTCACCGCCCGCCAGATTGTAAGCGAAAAGCTGCAAACCACCACCGAGCAGCTGCCCACGGGTATTACGCCGGTACTAGGCCCCATTTCCTCGGTCATGGGCCAGATTATGCTCGTTGGCCTCACGGGTGGGCCGCAAACCAACGCCGCCGACCTGCGCACCCTAGCCAACTACACCGTGCGCCAGCGCCTGCTTAGCATTCCCGGCGTGGCCCAGGTGATTCCCATCGGCGGCGACAACCGGCAGTACCAGGTGCTACTCGATATGCCCCGGCTCAATGCGACCAACCTGACGGTGAACCAGGTGGAAGAAGCCCTGCGCCGCTCCAATGTGAATACCACCGGCAATTTCTTTGACCGTAACGGCTCCGAGGTACTCATTCGCAACCTGGGCCGCCTGCGCTCAGTGGCCGATATCGAAAATATCATTGTGGGCTACCGCGCGCAGTCGCCCATCCGCGTAGCCGATGTGGCCCGGGTAGAGTTTGGGGCCCGTTTCAAGCGCGGCGACGGCAGCGTAAACGGTCAGCCCGCCGTGATTCTGAGCATCGAAAAGCAGCCGGGCGCTGCCACCGTGGGCCTCACCGAAGCCGTGGAAAAAGCCCTAGTCGAGCTCAAGCCCTCCCTGCCCCGCGACGTGCAGGTGAATACGCGCCTGTTTAAGCAGTCGGAGTTCATTGAGTCGAGCATTAGCAACGTGGAAGAAGCCCTGCGCGACGGAGCCATCCTGGTGGTTATCGTGCTGTTTGCCTTTCTGCTGAATGTGCGCACCACGTTTATTTCCTTGGTAGCTATTCCGTTGTCGTTGCTGGTCACGGCCCTGGTGTTTCGCTTGGCCGGCATCAGCATCAACACCATGACTCTGGGCGGACTAGCCATTGCCATTGGTGAGCTGGTCGACGACGCCATCGTGGACGTAGAAAATGTGTACCGCCGCCTGCGCGAAAACCGGCGGCGGACCACTCCACAGCCGGCACTCAAGGTCATTTACGCGGCCAGCTCTGAGGTGCGCAACTCCATTGTGTACGCCACCATCATTGTAGTGCTGGTATTTTTGCCGCTGTTTGCCCTCGAAGGCATGGAAGGCCGCATTTTCGCGCCCCTGGGCATTGCCTACATCACCAGCATTGTGGCTTCGCTGTTTGTCTCGCTCACAGTCACGCCGGTGCTGTGCTACTACCTGCTGCCCCGCATGAAGCAGATGAGCCACCCCGAAACCGACGGGGGCTTGGTGCGCTGGCTGAAGCAAAAGGATACCCGCCTGCTGACCTGGGGCCTGGCCCACTCAAAAGGTATTCTGACTGCCACGGCGCTGCTCTTCGTGCTGGCCGCGGGCCTGGTACCTTTCTTCGGTACCGAATTTCTGCCGCCCTTCAACGAAGGCTCACTCACGGTCAATTTCTCGGCACCGGCTGGCACCTCCCTCACCGAGTCGAACCGCCTGGGCACGCTAGGCGAGCAGCAGATGCTCAAGATTCCGGAAGTGGCCTACACCGCCCGCCGCACCGGCCGGGCCGAGCTCGATGAGCACGCCGAATCGGTGAACAACTCCGAAATTGAGGTGGCTTTCAAGACGGAGGACGAGCTGAAAAAGGCCGGCAAAGCCATGCGCAGCCGCGACGAAATCTTGGCCGACATGCGCCAGAAGCTCGGCCTGATTACGGGCGTGAACGTGAACATCGGGCAGCCCATTTCCCACCGCCTCGACCACCTCTTGTCGGGTGTGCGGGCGCAGGTAGCCATTAAAGTGTTTGGCAACGACCTGCTGGAACTGCGCCGCTATGCCAATGAGGTGCGCACCGTGGCCGCCTCTGTACCGGGCGTGGTCGACCTGCAAGTTGAAAAACAGGTCCAGATTCCGCAGCTGCTTATTCGGCCCCGCGACGAGGCTTTGCGCGCCTATGGCCTGGAGCGGGGCGAAGTAGTGCGCGACCTGGAAACGCTGTTTCAAGGGGCCGTGGTGTCGCAGATACTCAACGGGCAGCAGCGGTTCGACCTCGTGGTGAAGCTCCCGGAAGCACAGCGCAACGATATTTCAGCCATTAGCCAGACCCGCATTGAAACACCCGCCGGCACCCTGATTCCGGTGAGCCAGGTGGCCGAAATCCTCTACGAGCCTGGGCCCAACACCATCAACCACGAAAACACCCAGCGCCGCATCATCCTCTCGCTCAACGTGGCCGGGCGCGACCTAGGCTCCACGGTGCAGGAAATTCAGCGGAAAGTGAGCCAGCAGGTGCCGCTACCGGCGGGCTACTACCTCACCTACGGCGGCCAGTTCGAGAGCCAGCAGTCGGCTTCCCGGAAAATTCTCTGGCTGAGCCTGTTTTCATTGGCCGGTATCTTTCTGGTCTTGTATTCCCATTTTAAGTCGAGCTACCTGGTGGGGCAAATAATGCTCAATATCCCGCTGGCTCTCATCGGCTCGGTGGTAGCGGTGCTCCTCACGGGCGGCACGTTCAGCATTGCCTCGCTCGTGGGCTTTATCACGCTCACCGGCATTGCCTCGCGCAACGGCATCATGATGATTTCGCACTACATCCACCTGATAGAGCACGAAGGCGAGAAATTTGGCAAGGAAATGATTATCCGCGGCTCGCTGGAGCGCCTGGTACCCGTGCTGATGACGGCCCTGGTGGCCGCACTGGCGCTGGTGCCGCTTACCCTGGCCAAGGATGCGCCGGGCAAGGAAATTCTTTACCCTGTAGCCACCGTTATCCTGGGCGGCCTGCTTTCTTCCACCTTTCTCGACATCATCGTGACGCCCGTAGTGTTCTGGCTGGTAGGCGAGAAAGCCTTAGCCCAGTACTTCGCCGCGCGCCAGGAAGTGAGTCTCGATGAGCACGCACCGGAGTCCGCCGCCCCCACGCCCCCACCGCCCCTGAACCCGGTGCTGCCCGCGCACTAGGCTTCGCTTCGCCGTGTCTCTCAGCACTATTGGTCGGCTAGCCGGGCTTTGCACGCTAACGTTTGTGCGAGCACTGCTACAAAGTTTCCTTTTCAGCGAAGGGTTTGTGTATATTGAAGACTCGCCTGTAGTCTATCCTGGATGGAAGTACTTTATCATACCGCTGCTTTGTCTATTGCCCATGATGCCATCAACCAGTGGCTGTACGTGGAGTGGAAAGGCCAGCATAATGAAGTATCGGCCATTTCGGGTGGCGACTTGATCCTGCGTTTTTTACAGGATTATCCTTGTAAAAAGATGCTCAACGACAACAGCCAGGTCACCAGCGACTGGGAAAAGGGAGCCGCCTGGGTAGGCGGGCACTACTACGACCAACTGGCGCAACGCGGAGTGCGGTACGTAGCCTGGGTGTATCCACCGCACTGGCGGGCCCGCAAATCGATGGACCGGGCCATGCAGTTTGTCACTCGCCCTATGGTGGTCACATTCGATGACTTAGCTACTGCTTACGAGTGGCTCCGGACCACCAACTAATTTTGCCACGAACACTAAAAAGGCCCTGCCTCAAGTAGCGCAGGGCCTTTTCAGGGTACAGAAAGGATTACCGGAAAAGTTTGTTTTCGTAGCTCAGAATGGGTATTTCGTGCATTAAGCTGCTTGCTCCCGGGCGCTGGCCGGCAGCCGGAGGTGTTTTTCCTGTAGGCCTTCCTGGGTTGCCTCTAGCATAGATAGTGTGACGCCGCCGTGCAACGTAAAAAACACTTCTATCTGCTGCTGCAGCTGGGTCGGATCATCGGAGGGTAGCTCAGCGACTATATCGGCCATGGAGGATATTTTCTCGCAGGTCGTCAGCATGTAGCCGGGCTCATGCAACCATGAGTACACGAACAGATGCGTGCCATCCTGAGCCGTGTAGATGTGCTGATAACGGGCATCGGTGGCAGGAATGTACGCTTCTTCGCCGCCCCGGCTGGTGTGGTAGAGGCTGTAGCTGGGGGTCAGGGGAACAAAACCGAGGCTGTGCAGGTAGGTATCTTTCATGGTTGCTGGCAGTTTAATGCAAAGCCCGTGGAGGCAGGCTGTTAGAACGCATCCAAGATTGCCGCCTTATCGTCGGATAGAAAGGACCCTTTATGGGCAGTTGTGACATCCAGCCACACTTAAACACTTGCCGCTAATCGGTCATTCGAGCGTCACACAGCTTACCAGCCTTATTTTAGAGTGGCTCAAGTATGTAAAATTGTGACGGCTAACGACTATTAATTTCAGGGGTTACGAGTGCTCAATAACTGGCAAACCTGCTTCTGGTATGTGCGTATTGTTCCCGCCGCCGCTCTATTGCGCACCCTTTGGTATATAGCTGATTATCTATGTGGTGGATTTATGCGTTGCTCTCCGCCACTTTTGCGGCTCTCACTACGGTGCTGGCTAAAGTGGGTATCAAAGGCGTGAATTCGGACCTGGCCACGGCTATCCGAACCGTTGTGGTTTTGGTGCTGGCCTGGGGCATTGTGCTGGCGCGGAGCAGCCACACCGACATAAGCACCCTAACGACGCGTAACTGGCTCTTTATCGGGCTTTCCGGCATTGCCACGGGCTTGTCGTGGGTCTTTTACTTCAAGGCGCTGCAGCTGGGCAACGTGTCGCAGGTAGCGCCCGTCGACAAGCTGAGCGTGGCCCTGGCAATTGTACTATCGGTGCTGTTGCTGGACGAAAAGCTTACGCTGCCGGTTGGTATCGGGGCGGCTCTTATTATTGTGGGCACTCTGGTTTTGATCTGGGGCTAGCGGGCCACCACGCTACGGCAGTTCCCGTACCGACGCCGGCCACCGGCACACGAGCCGGGTCATTTGCCACAATAACCCTTTGCTGCTTGCCGACCGGTGGGCTAAGGCGGCCCGCTTCCACCCCAAATTACCCCTCCGATAATCCATTCAGCCGACCAGCGCGTATATCGGGCATCTCACTTTTCCTCTCCCCTAATATGATCAAGCACTTCCTGCCCACTCTGGCCCTGACCGCCGTTTTCAGCATCGGCACCGCCGCTACCGCCCTGGCCCAGCAACCCGCCAAAACCAAGTCGGACGCTGATAAGATGAAAACCAAGGAGGACGGTGTGATGGCCAAATCCAAAGTGGCCGACGACGGCAAGGTAAAAATGAAGGGCAAAGCCAACGACGGCAGCAAGATGAAGGCCAAAACCAAGCCCACCGCAGGCATGGACAAAGCCACGAAGGGCGTACTGGTAGGCGGGGCCATGATGACGCCCGATAAGGACATCGTCGATAATGCCGTTAACTCCACCGACCACACCACGCTGGTATCGGCCGTGAAGGCCGGCGGCTTGGTAGAAACCCTAAAGGGCGCCGGACCTTTCACCGTGTTTGCGCCCACCAACGCGGCTTTCGATAAGCTACCGGCCGGCACTGTAAACACGCTGGTAATGCCCGAAAACAAGCAGAAGCTCAGCACCATTCTTACCTACCACGTAGTGCCCGGCCGCCTCACCGCCGCCGACCTGCAGGACGGCCAGACGCTGACCACCGTAGAAGGCGAAACCCTGACGGTGATGAAAAAAGGCAGCTCAGTGATGCTGCACGACGCCAAGGGCGGCACAGCCAACGTGACTATTGCCGACGTTATTTCCAGCAATGGCGTCACGCACGTAATCGACACGGTATTGATGCCGACCAAGTAGAGTCGCTTCATCAAAACTTCATGCCGGACGTTTGCTTATCAGGAGTTTATTAAACTTTTCTAATAGAGCAGAATAATAATCTTCTAAAAAAAGGCCCACGGATTCTTCCATGGGCCTTTTCCCATTTTGGCGCAAGCTAGGAATAGCATTTACGGCTGGTCTACCGAATCATTTTCTGATATTTGTCTTATTCTCCATCCTGTTTTTTCACACTAAGCATGAAACACCTCTTCGCATGGGTTTTGGCCGCTGCAATGAGTTTGAGCATGGCCGCTACGGCTCAGGTGATGCCGCCGGCTCCGCCTTCCAATTTGCAGGGACAAGCACTGAAAGACTGGCTGCGTACCAACTGGTACGACGGCAAGCGCGTGGACCTGGGCTACGACCGGGCCCGGGGCAAAATGTACAACTACGTCGACGTCTTCAACGGACAGCTCACGTGCGTGTACTCGGGCTACTCGGTGCCCAAAACCATTGACTCGGCGGCTACCAGCACCGGTGGCGTGGGCCTGATCAACTGTGAGCACACCATTCCCCAGTCGTGGTTCGACGAGGTGAGCCGGATGCGGTCCGACATTCACCACCTTTTCCCGACCTACACGCAGTGGAACTCGAACCGCAGCAACGACATGTTTGCGGATGTGCCCGACAACCAGACCCAGATCTGGATGCGCAATACGACCAGCCAAAGCACGATTCCGACGAGCAACCTCGACGAGTGGAGCGAAGACGGCGGCTCGCTGTTTGAGCCCCGCGAAGACCACAAGGGCAACGTGGCCCGCTGCGCCTTCTACTTTTACACCATGCACCAGGGTCAGACGTTTGACGCTGGCAAAGACGTAATTACCGGGCTGGCCGATCTGGCTACGCTCTACCGCTGGCACCTGGCCGACCCAGTGGACGCCCACGAGCGGGAGCGGAACCGCCGCGTGGCTAAAAGCCAGGGCAACTTCAACCCCTACATTGCCTACCCCGAACTGGTAGCCCGCGCTTATGGCCTCATCGTGCAGCCTACCTTCGCCTTTGCTACCGCAGGCACTGCCGTGGCTGAAGGCAACAGCGGTACTACCACCAGCACCATCACCGTTTCCGTTGACCCCGCTCCTACCGCTACCATTACGGTGCAGGTAGCCGTAGATGCCGCCAGCTCGACGGCCATCAACCCGGAAGACTACACGTTTTCGACCCAGACGCTGACCTTCGCGGCCGGCGAAACCAGCAAGACGATTACCGTGACGGTAAACGGCGACACCAAGCCCGAAGTCGATGAAACGGTACGCCTCACGCTGACCAACCCCAGCAGCGGCAGCAGCACCGGCAGCGCCGCTACCCACACGCTCACCATCACCAACGACGACGGCGAGCCAACCACGGTGAAATTCGCCTCAGCCAGCGGCTCGATTTCGGAAGGCAACACCGGCACCCAGACCTACACCGTAAACGTGACGCTGACCGGCACGGTGCCTACTACGGCCGTTACGGTGCCCGTGACGATAGTAGCCGCCTCTACCAGCGCCGACGCTGCCGACTATACCCTGAACACGACCTCGCTGACCTTCGCGGCCGGCCAAACCAACCAGACGCTACCCGTGACCATCACCGTCAATGGTGATGTGACGCCCGAGGCCAGTGAAACGGTATATCTGCGCCTGGGTACGCCCACCAGCGGAGCCGTAGCTGCTACGCCCTTCAACCACACCCTGACCATTACCAACGATGACCAGGCCCCGACGAGCGGCCCCTGCACCCGGCTGTATTTCTCGGAATACGTGGAAGCCAGCACCGGCAACACCAAAGTGCTGGAAATCTATAACCCTTCCCAGTTCCCGGTTGACCTAGACGGCATCCGCGTCGACCTGTTTGCCAACGGCTCAACGACGCCCGTTTCGCAGGAACTCAGCGGCACCATTGCTCCCGGCGATGTATTCGTTATTGCCAATGCCGGCTCGGTACCCTCGGTGCTGGCCCAGAACGACCTGGCCTCGGCCGTGACGTTCTTCAACGGCGACGACGCCATCGGCCTTTTCGACGGCACCGATACGCTGGACGTAATCGGTGTTATCGGGCAGCGCCCGGTAGCTACCGGCTGGGTAATTCCCGGCGGTGGCACTACTACCGACAACACGCTGGTGCGCCGCAGCAATGTGGATAAGGGTGATGCCAACTGGTCGCGGGCGGCGGCTACCTGGCAGGCCGCCGGCAAAGATGTATACACCGGTATCGGCAGCCACACCTCGGCCTGCATTACGCTGGGCACCAAACCTGCAGTGGTTACCAACAAGCTGGAAGTGTACCCCACGCCGACCACCAACTTGCTGCACGTGCGCCTGCCCGAATTAGCAGCCCGCACCGAAACCACCATTACGCTTTTCAACGGCCTGGGCCAGCAGGTGCTAAGCCAGAAGCAGACCTTGGGCGGCTCGGCTACCGAAGCCACACTGAACGTGCAGGCCCTGCCGGCCGGCCTCTACGTGGTGCGCGTGGCCCTGGCGGGCACGGTGTACACTAGCCGCGCCATAGTGCAGCACTAGTTATGCGCTGACAAGCACCGGCTTGTGCTAGTCTAAGAAGGCCTGATTCCTTGCGGAGTCAGGCCTTCTTAGACTAGCACCTGGCTGCCGAACTGATTTTATTCAGGTGCTAGCACTGTGCTGGTGGCAGTAAATAATCTATGTTGGTACCTATGTCTCGGGTTTGCGTCGTATTTTTGTAGGTGAAACCGCAGTTGTCTGAGCCGGGAAACGATATTCTTCGTCCTGCAGCGTGAGCAACAAATCTTCCCGTTGCCGTATGTCTCCTAGCTCGCCCAGCGAAACCACTTATTTCTCTAATCCGGTCCTCAACCTGAGCTATGACGCGGCGGGCTACCTGCGCCTGCGCTGGACGCGCACGGGCGGCACCGAGGCCGAACTGCGTGCTGCCTACCAGCAGGTGAAGCAGGCTATGCGGCATTTCCGAACCGGCAAAACGATGAGCATTCACCAACAGCGCCCCCTGATTCCGGTGGCGGTGCAACAGTGGCTGAGCACGGAATGGATACCGAGCTGCGTGCGCGAAGCCGGCTACAGCCACTGCGCCATCGTGGAAAGCGACAACCCGATGGCCCGCCTGGCTTCGCAGGCCGTGAGCCTGGGAACTCCAGCTGCGCTGGCGTTTCGGCACTTCCCCACCGAAACAGCCGCTGACAACTGGCTACGAGCGAAATAACAAACAACTAACCAGCTACTCCTGCTGCTCGCGCAAATCCTGGTACTCGGAGTGGCGTTCGACGTAGCTGCGCATAAATGAGCAACTAGTTTTGATTTGCAACTGCTGGGCCCGGGCATAGTCGAGGGCCTCCACGGCTAAGGCTTCGCCCACGCCCTTGCCGCGCAGGTTTTCATCTACGAAGGTGTGCGTGAAGTCGATAACCGTATCGGTAGGCCGGCTGTAAGCCAGTTCGGCCTCGTAGCCGCTCAGGGTAGCGTAAAAAGCCTGATCTTCCTGATTGTGGGTGATGGTGGGTTTCATAGACTAAGTGAAAACGGATTGGGGCAGTTGCTGGGCTGCATACGCAGCAGAAGCTAGCGGGTACGGCTTTATAGCTGCCGCACTGAAGGCAGGGCTACAGTTGAGGTTGGATTTTAAGCGGGGCTGTAGCCAAATGCGGGCAAGCTGCGTACATACTCGCAGAGCACGGCTTCGTGCCATCCATCCTTACTCTTCTTTCAGCCATGCAAACCCATCCTAACGACGGCAGCAACGATAATCCGGACGAGTTCAGCGAGTTTCGCAAAGACAAAACCCAGGACGCGGAAAACCTGCGCGAAGGCGCCGCCCGCGCCAACACCGCCCCCGATATGAAACCCTCGACGCCCGCAGGCACACCCGCTTACGGCGAATTTGGCGGAGCTATCAACGTCGCCCCAACCACTGGCTCTGATGTATACTCGCACCCAGCCGGCACCAACCCCGGCGGCGTAGCGGCCCCCAACGTAACTGAGCCCGACCAGAAAGGCGCCGCGCCCCAGAACCGCGCTACCGACACGGTAGTCAGCACCCAGGAAGCCGACGCCGAAACGCGCCGCGAAGCTTATAAGGAAGACGACCCGCGCTACGGCAGCGGTACCCGCAACTGGGAAAGCGAAGAGCCGGCCAACCGCAGTAACAGCCCCGAAAACCCCAATGACAGCGCCCTGAACTAGGCTCCGCCGCTTCTCTCACGCCACAACCAGTTTTTTTATGGATAAGAACAAGCAACCGGCTGCCTCAAATGAGCTCCAAAACGACGGCGCCAAGATGAGCCCCGAGCAGCAGAAGCACCACGACGAGCTCTACAACTACAAGCGCGACGAGGAAGGCACCCTGGACACGTCGGCCCAGCTGGAGCAGGAAACGATGGGTATTCCGGACGATACTGTGACGCCCGGTGCCAACCCCGGCACCACCGGCGACCCGGTAGATAATATTATCATCGAGTCGAACAACTCCATCGACGACAACAACCGCTAAGCATCGAACCCTTGATGCTTGCTGGTTCCTGAGCATTCATAACGGATGCGGGGAATTGGTAGTAGATTTCCTAAAAGCCGGCCAGACAATTGTTTGGGCGGCTTTTTTGTTGCCCCTAAAAAAATAACTGGTCAGAATATTGACTTTGAATTACACTATGTCGTATGTTTACGTCATACTACAAAGACACAGCATGACCTACGCCAAAACTGCCGATTTCACCCCTACCCAGCAGGAGCTGGCGCGCCTGGCTAAAGCGCTGGCCCACCCAGCCCGCATTGCCATCATTCAGTTGCTGGCGGCCAAGAAATCCTGCATTTCGGGCGACATAGCCGCCGAGCTACCCCTGAGCCGCACCACCGTGTCGCAGCACCTGCAGGAGCTCAAGGCGCTGGACCTGATCCGGGGCGACATCGACGGGCTGACCGTGTGCTACTGCCTGAACGTGGAACTGCTGCGCCGGGTGCAGGCGCAGTTTGCCGACTTTTTCGCCGAGGCCACTACCGGCTTCGACTGTGCCTGCTAATACCAGTTTGCTACCCGATTGACTCGTTTTTTCATTTCTCACTTTTCCCTTTTTCATCATGAGCAATGCTGTTTTTCCCCGCATGCACGTCAGTCTCTACGTAGCTGACCTCACGGCCACAGTGAACTTCTACACGGCCTTTTTCGGGCAGCCGGCTACCAAAATCCGGACTGGCTACGCCAAATACGTGCTGGATTCGCCGTCCCTGATTATCTCGTTCGTAGAGAATTCGGCGCGGGTCCGCAGTGACTTCGGGCACCTGGGCTTTCAGGTCGAAACCCTGGCCGAGCTCAACCAGCGCCTGGACGTGGCCCGCAGCCTGGGCCTAGTGCAGCGCGAGGAAGTAGGCACCAGCTGCTGCTACGCCAAGCAGGACAAATTCTGGGTAAACGACCCCGACGGCACGGAATGGGAAGTGTATTATTTCCACGAGGATGCCGAATTCAACGACCCGCGCTACCAGCACGAATACGACCAGGCGGCCGGCGGCGCGGACAGCAGCCAGTGCTGCATTGCTCCTGCTGCCACGACCACTACCATTGCCACCACCGAAGTGCTGACGACCGAGCCCATGGCCTTCGCGCTGGAAACCGCCCCGGCCGCCGCCTGTTCCACCAGCTGCGGCTGTGGCTGAAAATGGCTGGACCAGATTGGGCTTATAAGAACAGTAAGTTGGTTCAGCTATAAAATAGAGCGGGCCGCTCGGGCCCACTTGGAGTGGCAGGCTGCTAACCAGGGCAGGATAAGCTCTTACTTTAACGGCAGCCTAACGCTCCTGCGGTATCCTGCGTATCCTTATCGTTAACTACCTGCCCGTATGTCTGCTCCCCTGCTAGTCCTGACCGACTTCACTCCCGCCGCCGACGACGCTCTGCAGTATGCCGCCGCGCTGGCCGCCCAGCTGCAGATGCCACTGGTGCTGCTGCACGTCAACCGCGACTCTATCTTCGACCCCGAAACCTTCACGGGCCGGGTGCCACACCGCACGGAGGGAGAAATAGCCGTAGCCCTGGACGAGCGGCTGCGCCATCTGACTGTGCCCACTATTCCGGCCATGACGGCCGGCCGCTCCACGGCTGCCATTCTGGAAGTGGTGGAACAGCACCGGCCGGCACTGGTAGTGTTGGGCAAACCTAACGTAGAAGACCTGCCCGACGAGCTGGTGACGACAACTTCTTTGGATTTGCTGCGAGCCACGCAGTATCCGCTGCTGGTAGTGCCAATGGGCACTCTACCCCAGCGGCCCCAAAGTATTGTCATAGCCGCTGATGGAGCCCAGTTCCGGCTGGCTGCGCCGGCGGCTGCCGTGGCCCCGCTGTTGCAGGCTCTACAGGCCCACCTCACGGTGGTACACGTAGCCGAGCCCGAAGACGACGACTCCTGCATGGGCGCGCTGAGCATGGTGCGCCAATCGGGGCTGCTGGGCAACCTAGCCGAAAATGCCGTACATACCCGGGGGGCGCGGAACCTGGACGTGGCCAAGGGTATTGAGCACGCCGCTCAGGCCGTGCACGCCGACCTGCTGGTGCTCATTGCGCGGCGCCACAACATTCTGGGCCGCCTGTTTCACCGCAGCATCACGGCCCACTTCATCCGCCACTCCCGGCTGCCGGTGCTGGCCCTGCCCACGGCCGGGTAGCATTTAGGCACCTACCACCTGGCTGCGGCGCTCCAGCAGGCATACGTCGCGCCACTGGCCGTGCAGCTGGCCCAGCCGCTCCCTTATGCCCACGTCGCGGAAGCCGAAGCGCCGGTGCAGGGCTAGGCTGGGTTCGTTTTCCCGCAGAATCCCCGATTGCAGCGTCCAGATACCCTGCGCTTCCGACTCCTGAATCAGGTGGTGCAACAGCGCCTGCCCGATGCCCTGGCCCTGCTGCGTCGGGCTTACATATACGCTCACTTCGGCCACACCGCGGTACACGCAGCGGCCCGACACGGGCGTGAGGGCCGCCCAGCCGGCTACTGTGCCATCGGCGGCCACAGCCACGAGACGGGCAGCGGCCAGGTGACTTTCATTCCAGGCCGGCCACGCGGGTATTTCGGTGGCGAAGGTGGCGTTGCCGGTGGCAATGCCGGCGGCATAAATAGCCGCTACGGCCGGGTAGTGGGCCTCAGTGAGGGGCTCAATAGTGAAGGCGGAGTTCATAGCGTACGGGCCTGGGTAAAATGAAAGGCCCAAGATACAAGAGAAGCCGGGCGTAACGCAAAGCGGTAGTTGGCCGTTCAGTCAGCAGCTACCAACTACTACGCTACCGATGCCCATCAGCCCTGCTACTCCCGATTCGCGCCGCCGCTTTCTGCAACAGCTCAGCGTGGGCGCGGCCCTGGCCGCCGTGGCCGGACCGGGCGCGGCCTTTTCCCAACCTCAACCCGACCCTATGAAACCAGCGGATTCCGGCAAGCTCGGCTTTGCCATTGTGGGCCTGGGCAAGTTTGCCACCGAGCAGATTATGCCCAACTTCAAAGACTGTAAATATGCCCGCATTACGGCCCTGGTAAGCGGCACGCCCGACAAGGCCAAAAAGCTCGCCCAAGAATACGGCGTAGCCGAAAAGAGCGTGTACAGCTACGAGAACTTCGATTCCATCAAGGACAATCCGGAGGTGGATATCGTCTATATCATTCTGCCCAACTCGATGCACGCCGAGTACACGATACGCGCGGCCCAGGCCGGCAAGCACGTGCTCTGCGAAAAGCCCATGGCGACTTCCGTAGAAGATTGTGAGAAGATGATTGCGGCCTGCAAAAAGGCCAACAAGAAGCTCATGATTGCCTATCGGGCCCATTATGAGCCCTTCAACCTGGAGGCCATGGACCGAATCCGGAAGGGCGAGTTGGGCAAGCTGCGCGCCATCACCTCCGACCACGGCCGCCCCGTAAAGCCCACCGAAGACAAGGCCGACTCGTGGCGGGTGGTGAAAAAGCTGGCCGGTGGCGGCTCTTTAATGGATATCGGCATTTACGCCCTCAATGCCTGCCGCTACCTCACCGGCGAAGAGCCAGTGGAAATTACGGCCCAGGAATTCAGCGACAAATCAGACCCGCGCTTCAAGGAAGTGGAAGATAATATTCACTTCACCCTGCGCTTCCCCAGCGGCGTGCTGGCTTCCTGCACCAGCTCCTACAGCTACTCGGAGGTAAAGCGCGGCCGGGCTTTCGGCGACAAAGCCTGGCTCGACCTCGACCCGCTCTCCGACTACAAAGAGCACACGATGAAAATCGGCAGCGACGAAGGCAAGCAAGAACCCAAAATCAAGGAGGGCAACCAGTTTGCCGCCGAGCTGGACCACATGGCCGAGTGCGTGCGCGACAACAAAACACCCAAAACGCCTGGCGAAGAAGGATTAAAGGACGTGCGCTATATCATGGCCATCTACGAAGCCGCGAAGAAAGGCAAGGCGGTGAAGGTGTGATTTAGCGAACTAGTGAGTTAGTGGGTTTTATGTTCTGCCATCCTAAACAGAGCAAAAGGCGTCCTCATCTGGCCCAATCAAGCTTAGTGAATACAAAAAGCCCTTTACTACATTGGTGGTAAAGGGCTTTTTGCGTTGAAAGATGCTTGTCACTTACTGGAGCAAGGTTCTTCACAGGCTCGCAATGACAGGTAATTGTAGGCGGCAAAAAAACAAAAAAACAAAAACTCACTAACTCACTAATTCGCTAAATCACCACTTCCATCCTACCGTGGTGCCGGCGTAGAAATTGCGGGCGGGGGCGGGCTGGTAGAACCGGTTGCCGAAGGCGTTCAGGTCGGGGCCGAGGCTGTAGTGGCGGTTGGTAGCGTTTTCGAGGCCGGCAAATACGTCCAGCTCCAGGTGGCCCAGCAGGGTGCGGCGCCAGCCGGTGCGGGCGGCAAAGGTCCAGTAGCCGGGCGCATAGAAGGTGTTGGCGTCGTTGAGTGGCAGGCGGGCCTGATGGCTGAGTGTGGGGTGCAGGTAGAAGCCCGGCTTGGTGGTGGCATCGAGGCCGGCGCTGAGCGTGTGCGGGGCAGTGCCGGTGAGGCGGTTGCCGCTGTAGTTGTCGGCGTTCTGTTGATAGTCCTGGAAGCGGAAATGGTTGTAGGCGTAGCTGGCCCACAGGCGCAGCCCGGCGGCCGTGGCGGCCACGTCAGTTGGCGTGGCCGCAGGTTGCCAGAGCCAGCCACTCACGGCCGCCTCCACCCCGCGCTGGCGGGTAGAGCCGGAGTTGGCAAACAGTTGGGCGCCCTGCTCCGTGGTGCGCGTCACGATGGTTTGGCGCAGCCGAAAGTCGAAGGCGGCTACATCGAAGGTGAGCCGCTGGCTAAGGGCTTTGCCGCGCAGGCCCGCTTCGTAGCTGGTGCCGCGCTCGGCTTGCAGGGCCGTGTTGAGGCTGCCGTCGGAGGGCCGTATTTCTTCCTCGGTGGGGGGCGAAAAGCCGCTGCTCACGCTGGCGTAAGCCGAAATCAGCGGGGTAATTTCCTTGAGCAAGGCTACCCGGGGCGACACTTCGGGCTCGAAGCGGCGTTCTACCTCGTAGCCCCCGGGCGTGATGGTGCCGCCCGGCAGGCGGGTGATGTCGTAGGCGAGGCGGTTGTAGCTGGCGCCCACGGTGGCCAGCAGGCCGGCCGGCAGTTCCAGCTCAGCCTGCCCAAACACGAAGCCCGTGCTGGTCCGGATTTCGTCGTCGTAGCGCAGCGGGCCGGGCGTACCGGCGCGGTTGGTGTAGTTGCGGGAGCTTTCGAAGCTGCTTTGCCACTCCCCGCCCCCGCTCAGGCGCAGAGCGCGGCCGGCCACCGGCAGGCGGTAGGTGAAAGCCGTGCGCCCACCCCAACCCAGGGCCGTGTTGCGCTCATAGTCGACCAGGAATGGGGTACGAATGGCCGTGCCAGAGGTATAGAGCGTGGTTTTGTTGGTGAAGGCCGGCGTGAAACGGTACTCGTGCGACAAGCCCAGCAGCGCCGTGCGCGAGGCGTAAGCCGCCTGCTGGGCCACCGTGCCAGGGTTGGTTACTACGCCCGCCGCATTCACCACCGACGGCCGGGCCTGCCTTGGGTTCTGGTCGAACTGGGCCCGGGTGAGGCCGCCGGGTAGCTGGTAGCTCAGGTCGGTGTAGAGCAGGTGGGCGGCTACGGTGCGCTTCTCGGAGGGCCGGAATTCGCCGTCGAGGGTGAGCACGTCGCGCAGGGCGGCGCTGTTCTGACGGTAGCCGTCCAGGCTTTGGTGGGCGTACTGGGCCCGCAGGCTGCTGGCAGCGGTGCTGGTTTCGGCCGTGGCCGAGTAGCGCCGCAGCCCGTAGCTGCCCGCCGTGAAGCCCACCTGGGCCCGCGACTCGCCGGGCGCGGCCTGGCGGTTTGAGAGCAGAATGGCCCCGCCGGTGCCGGCCCCGTACACGCTGGCCGTGGGGCCTTTCAGCACCTCGATGCGCCCGATGGTGGCCGCGTCGAGCAGGTTGAAGGGAGTGCTGCCGCTGGCCTCAGTGAAGGGAATATCGTGGTAATATACTTTCACGTTGCGCACCCCAAACGGCGAGCGAAGCGTGCTGCCCCGCACGCTGATGCGGTAGCTGGCCGTGGCCCGCTCCTCCAGCCGCACGCCGGGCAGGGTATTGACGGCGGCGGCCAACGACGATTGGTTGAACCGCTCGATACCCGCGGCATCCAGCACGGCCACGCCGGCCGCCGTGCGCCGCAGGGGCAGATTGGTGCCGTAGCCCACCACGGTAGCCTCGGGCAGCTTCACGGTGCGGGTGGTATCGGGCGGGGCGGGGGTTTGGGCCCGGGCCGACAAGGTCAGCAAGCCGAGGGGAAACAGCAGTAAATAACGGGGACGCATACGCACAAGTCAGGTCAGTGAGCATCCAAACGGCAAACCGGGCGGGATGTTTAGGCTGATAATGCCCGTCTTAGTGTATCTTGACTGCTAGCAGCTGAGCGTTCCGCTATTTCCGTCTCCGACTTTTCCCATGTACGCCCTTCGCCGCCACCGTCGCCAGTTGCTGCTTCCACCGGGCTTGCTGGCCCTGGCGTTTCTGTTGCTGCTGGGGTGTAGAGTGATAGAGCAGCAGGCAGGGCGGCTGAGAGAGCAGTACGTAGTATCACTTACTGTTGCCCCACCGCTCCCAAACCAAGACCCTATTTTAGCGAAGGGAAACCCACACTTGTACATGCCTCCAAGCAAGCTGGAGCATTTCCGCCCCTGGCAAACGGTCCTGTTGACCGGCAATGTCTGGCAGGACTACTTTTCTCTGCAACAAGCTCAGACCATACTCCGGCAACTGCATCACGCCCCAAACCATGACCGGGGATTACGTATCCGCTTTGGGCCGCAAGCCTCCTACGCCAGCCTTATCCAGACCTTGGACCAGCTGTATAATGCGGACGTGAATAAGTACTGGCTGGATATTCATCATGAGCCGACCACGCTCTATACCTTCACCACGTATCAGCAGCAGCCCCTAATCGAGTGCTACGGTACTTTCACAGGCAAACAAGCTACTGCAACCCTAGCACCTCGCCTGTACAGCTGTACAGAAGTTGGCACTATTCCTTTCAAACTAATGCCACCAGAGGAGGCATCGATTTGGGCCCATGTTACTGAAGACATACCCCCCTTTTCAATAACTACCACCTGGGCATCCCTGCTCCTGCTGGCCCTGGTTTCGGGCGGGCGGCTGTTTCGGCAGTGGCAGCAGGCATAGGTCTTCCCCTGCCCATCCCACAAAAAAGCCTGCCCGGTTTCCCGGGCAGGCTGTTGCATAGGCATAGCATAAGGTTAGGCAGACAGCTCATCGTGGCGGACTTGCACCTGGGCTTTGCAGTCCAGGTAGCCGGTATGCTGGCGCTGGGCGGCATCTAGCTCCCGGGCCCGGCGGAAGGCCCCGCTGCCGCCCTGGCCGACGAGCTGCTCGTCCTGGAGCCCTTCGCGCTTGCGTTTGAGGCCGCGCAGCTTCACTTCCTCCTTGGTACGGGCCGGGCCGGCGAGCATCGTGGCGATACGCGCCTCCAGGGGCGTAATCTGCTCGGTCAGGGAGTCGATTTCGTTGACGTTGGCCGTGGCCTCCCCGGTTTGCAGGGTAGTCGAGCGGGTCGTGGCCGTAATCCGGAACTCCATCCGGTCAATATCGGCCTGGGTTTCGGCGAGTACCAGCAGACACTCGGCGCGGGAGATAAGCAGGTGAACAGGGTAATCCATAGTACTGATAAGAAAAAAAGAGGAATAAACCAGAGTGGCGGAGTGCCACCCCACAGAAATATAAGCAGCTATTAATCACGTAGAATAGGTATATACATATTTATTTTTATACCACCTTACGGTGAGTGCCGTATCCTCGCCCGGCCGTCCCGCCCACGCCCCGTTACCCCTTCCCTCCGGCCAGCCAGGCTTCCAGCAGCACCCCCTCGTGCCGGTAGGCTTCCCCTCGCATACCCAGCAGCGCGGCCACCACCGGCCCGGCCTCAGCTTCGGGGAGCAGGGCATCGGTGGCGGCTTCGCGCAGGCGGGCCAGCCAGCGGCGGCGCAAGGCCAGGGCCACCGGCTCGGCAGCCGTTTCGGGGGGTAGGGCCGCGTGCAGTACCGGGGCGGCTGCCAGGCGGCGGGCGGCGGTGCGCAGGGTGCCCAGCAAGGCCAGGTGCTGCAAGTGCAGCCGCCGGACCTGGTAGTCGCACTCGCGCAGGCGGGCCAAGGCCGCGGCGGGCCCGGCACTAGCCAGGAGCAGCGCGGGCGCGAGCGGCGGGGCCGGCACGGTCGTTTCATCGTCGGGCAGGGCCTGGGCCGTGAGCCAGGGAAACAGCCAGGGCCGGGCGTGGCGGGGCAGCTCCTCCCGGCCCGTTTCCACTAAGGCCAGCAACGAGCGGCTTATGCCCAGCCAGGTGGCTAGGTCGGCCTGCAACAAACCGAAATGGGCGCGCACGTCGCGCAGCAGCGGGGCATAGCTCATGGCAAGGCAGGTCAGGCGAGACCTAACAATTTCTCAGCCCATCCGAAATGGTGTTAGGTAAGGCCTAACCTAACATAATTTCACCTAACATGATATGGTGTTAGGTGAAATCGTGTTAGGTCCGAGCCGGGAGGGCGGCGCGGGGGCCAGAAACCGTAGTTCCTGAGCGAAAATCGAGGATAAACGCGGAGCGGCTTGTAGTTATCGATGCGGACCTTTGCAGAGCCTAACGCCCTGGGCTGTATGGAGAACAGGCAAAAGGGCCGTCATGCAGAGTATTCTGCGCATGAAGCAGAGCCGAAGCATCTCGCGTGCTGACGTTGCAATAGTAATTGCGCCTGAGTTTGCGCCAGCAGCAGGCCTTGTTTGAGGCCGTGCAGGCGGCCCAGGAAGCCGAGCGCAAACGCGTGGCCGAAAGCCTGCACAACGGTATTGGCCAGTTGCTCTTTGCCACCAAGCTACGCCTCGACCAGCTGCACGCCCCGGCGCTGCACACCCTGCCGTCGTTGGTAGCTGCCCGCCAGGAGGCCGACCGGCTGCTGGCCGAAGCCATCCGCCAGACGCGCACTCTCTCTCACGAGCTAGTGCCCATGATGCTGGAAAAGTTTGGCCTGGCGGCAGCGCTGCAGGACATCAGCCGGAAGATGAGCTCTCCGCAACTGAGCCTGCGCTGCCAGGTGCTATTCGACGAAGATGCTGGCCCGATATCCCCGGCTTTGCAGCTGGCACTCTACCGGATGGCCCAGGAGCTGGAAACCACGCCCGGCTGGGTACTGCTGCGCGCTGAAGACAACGGCCCCGGCTTCGCCCCAAGCCCAACGGCCAGCACCGGCCTGGGCCTGCGCAGCATCCACGACCGGGTAGAGCTGCTGGGTGGGGTAATGGAAACCGGCACTTCGGATGGGGCCTACGTGCGCATTCGCCTGCCGCTCTCCCGCCCGGTATAAGGCGGGCTACTACGGAAATGAGCTGGTGGAAGGCAACGCCCGAGGGCCAGCCGGATAACCTCCGGCCGTCGGGCTGCGTCTAGCAAGTATGCCTTTCCTCCAGCCCAGTGTGGCTTTTCTTTTTTGCCTGGGCTCTTTCGCCGCCTGCGGGCAAGCCAGCCGCTTGGCCGACCGTAACCACCTCGGCTGGCTGGTGTATGAGGGCGACCATCGTTTGGGCCGCCGCTGGACGCTGCACACCGAGTACCAGTGGCGGCGCACCCACTTTATTGGCCGGCCCCAGCAGCAGCTGGCCCGGCTGGGCGCGGCCTACCAGCTGCTCCCCCGCCTGAGCGTGGCCACCGGCTACACCAACCTGATTACTCACCCCTACGGTGCCTACCCCACCGCCGCTACCGGCGTGCCGTTTCCCGAGCACCGCAGCTACCAGGACGTGCAGCTGAGCGACACCCTGGGCCGCCTCGGGCTGGAGCAGCGGGTGCGCCTGGAGCAGCGCTGGCAGGGCCAGCTGGCCGAGGGCCGGGGCCGGGCCGTGCAAAGCTGGGAGTACCAGAACCGTATCCGCTACCAGCTCGCGGCTACCCTGCCCCTGCAAGGCCCCCGCCTCGACGACGGTGAATGGTACCTGACAGCCTTTGACGAGGTGTTTCTGAGCTTTGGCCGTAATGCCAGCAAGGTGTTTAACCAGAACCGAATTGGGGCGGGCCTGGGCTACCAGGTGCAGGACAACTTCCGACTGGAGGCGCTTTACCTCAACCAGATAACCCAGCACGCCGACGATGACGAAACTTCCGGCTTGCCGGTGTTCGAGTTCAACCACGGCTTCCGGCTGGGCGTAGCGTATGATTTCACGCTGGGGCAGTAGCGCGAACTTTGTAGTTCGCGTAGCCCGCGCTGTTAAAGTCGTTCTGGCACTCAAACTACAAAGTTCGCGCTACTGCCGGCAACCCTAACCCGGTGCAGGCGGTAAACCGAAGTGCTCTATTCGCTCAACTTCCTACTGTATGACTACCCGAATTCTTCCCTATCTAACCGCCGCGGCCCTGCTTTCTACCCTGACTGCCCAGGCCCAGAACGACTATGAGAAGACCGTAAAAGACGGCTTTGCCGTCAATGTCTTCAAGCCCGGCAAGGTAGACGCCACCGATGCCTACGTGGCCCAACTCAAAGCCCCGGCGGGTTTTACCGTCACGAAATTCGCCGAGAAAACCGGCAACCCGCGCATGCTGGCCGTAGCCCCCAACGGCGACGTGTACGCCTCCGACCGCACCAAGGGCACCGTCATGCTGCTGCGCGACACGAACAAGGACGGCAAGTCGGATATGATGAAAGAGGTAGCTAAGCGCCCCGACCTGCACGGCTTGGCCCTGCGCAACGGGAAGCTCTACATCAGCGCTATTCGGGAGCTGTTCGTGGCCGACATCAAGGCCGACGGCACGCTGGGGGAGCTGAAAACGCTGTATAAAGACCTGCCCGACGCCGGCCAGCATCCTAACCGCACCCTGAACTTCGGGCCCGATGGCAAGCTGTATTTGTCGGTGGGCAGCACCTGCAACGCCTGCGACGAGCGCAACAAGGAGCAGGCCACGCTGCTGGTGGTGAATACCGATGGCTCGGGCCGCAAGGTGTTTGCCAAAGGCCTGCGCAACACCATCGGCTTCGGCTGGCACCCCGCTACCAAGGCCCTCTGGGGCTTCGACCACGGCATCGACTGGCTCGGCGACGAAGACCAGCGTGAGGAGCTGAACGAAATCAAGGAGGGCAGTGACTACGGCTGGCCCTACGTGTACGCCGACGGCAAGATTCCACCCCACCCCCAGCCCGCCGACATGACGCCCGAGCAGTACGCGGCCAAAAGCGTGCAGCCCGTGCAGCTCTACGCCGCCCACGCGGCCCCGCTGGGCCTGGTGTTCAACACGGGCCAGCAGTTTCCGAAAGAATACCAGAACGACGCCTTCGTGACCATGCACGGCTCCTGGAACCGCGCCCAGCCCTCGGGCTACCGCATCGTGCGCGTGAAGTACGATGCCCAGGGAAAAGCCACCGGCATCGAGGATTTTGTAACCGGCTGGCTCGTGAACAACAACAAGGAGCAGTTCGGCCGCGTCTGCGGCATTGCCCAGCACACCGACGGCTCGTTGCTGATTTCGGACGACTCGAACGGCGTAATTTACCGCGTGGCCTATGCGGGCGGTAAAGCGGCGGAGAAAGGCAAGGCGAAGAAAGGGTAAACCATTGAAGAAGGAACGTCATTCCGAGCGAAGCTGAGGAATCTCGCGTGCTGATGTTGTGGTAGCAATCCAACGTCGCCACGCGAGATTCCTCGGCTTCGCTCGGAATGACGTGCTGTTTTTTTACTATTCACACTTCTACTGCGTTACTTGTTGGCTTAACTTTCCTGCCCGGCCATGTTGCTTTATCCTGTTCGCCGCTTCCACCGGCCTCTGCTGTTTCCGCCCAGCCTACTGGCGCTGGGGTTTCTGCTGTTGCTGGGGTGCCTGGCATTGCGGCCCTGGTATCCGGCGTTGGAGCCGCGGTATATGCTGGAACTTACGGTGCCGCCCAAGCCAACGTCCGATTATATCTTCTTTCAGGTTTCCTCACAATCTGGCATACACGAGTGGCTTCAGATCGGTGAGACGGAGCGTATTTCTAATTTTGCAGAAAGGTTAGAGCGTTATTCTCAGCTGCCCTATTTCCGCTCTTGGCAGGATTTTGCTTTTACCGGAGTACTAGAGCAGGATCTGACCACTGCCAATGAAGCCCGATTAGCTATGCGGGTAATGCAAACAGATACAATGCACGCTAAAGGCATACGGATACGCTTTGCTAAGCAGGCCACTTACGCTAGTCTGGTTCAGGGATTGGAGTGGGCAAATTCTGCTACCGAAACGTATTTGCTGGACATTCACCACACGCCTGTTACACTGTATGCTTTTACCAATGTCTACAAATCGCCAGTTTTGGCTGATGGTATTCTTTACCCCAACAAGGCTCCTGTCCCATTTGGTTGTGGCACTGCTTATTACGACGTAATTGACAAAAAGCCACTCGCTTCTTTCGGAGGCCAGATGCAAAATTGGCTCACGCGCTGGCAGCAAGCTCGGAGCGAAGCCTTCTCTTCCTCTGCGTGGCAACTTCCAATCCTATTCCTGTTAGGAATTATAGCCCTAAGCAGCTGGAAAATGGCGCGGCGGTGGCACACGGCGTAGCTATTGCGTGTTTCCCAGTCTGACCCAGACTTCCCTATGCCCGCCCTTTCCCCCGACCTGCGCAAAGCCCTCTTCAACTTACCCCAAAAGGAAAAAGACCAGCTCCTGGCCCGCCTCGTGGCCCAGGACGCGGTGCTGACCGAGCAGCTGGCCTACCGCCTGCTCGAAGGCCCCGACGCGCTGGAGGACCGCCGTGCCCAGCTCCGCACCCAGATTGACGACCCGGTGCGCGGCTACCACCAAACGCCCAACGATTTGCTCATTATCGTGCGTCAGCTACAGGCCCGCATTGGCTACCACGCCAAGATTACCGAGGACGCCTTCGGGGAAGTGGAACTAACCTTGCGCCTACTCAACCGCGTCTTTGAGCACCAGCCCCAATTAGTAGCCAAGCTGCACGGCCCCACTCAGCCCTTGCTGCAACACCTGGCCAAGCGCACCCACGACGCGCTACGCCAAACCGAGAAACTCCACGCCGACTACCACCTGGAGCTGGCCGAAACCATCCAAACGCTCCTTCAACGCCTCTGGCAATCCGGAGCCGCGCCCCTGGCCCGGGAGCTGGGCGTACCGAAGGAGTTTAGTTGTTAGTTGTTGGTTGTCAGTTGTTAGAGCTGTCATCCTGAACGCAGTGGAGCATTCCGAGCATCAAGCGGCGTTGAAGAACCTTCCCTCGCCTACCCCACCGCAGATAGTGCCAATGTAAAAAGCCAATTACCACGCAAGTAGTAGAGGGCTTTGGTACGTTGAATCACCCTTATCACTCAAGGGAGGAAGGTCCTTCGCGGGGCTCAGGATGACAGCGCTAACAACTGACAACTGACAACTTCACCACCTACTCCAGCGCCCGAAACACGATGGGCAACGTGTAGGCCACTTTCACGGGCTGACCGCCGATGCGGCCGGGGTTCCACCAGGGCATGATGCGCACCAGGCGCAGGGCCTCTTCGTCGAGGCCATAGCCGAGGCCTTTCACCACTTTGGGGTCCAGGATGTGGCCCTGCTCATCGACGACGAAGCTGACGTGGACTTTGCCGGACGCGCCGTGGTTGAGGGCGGCGGCCGGGTAGTTGATTTTGGCCCGCAGAAACTTGGCAAAAGCGGCGTCGCCGCCGGGAAAGCCGGGCATTTCCTCGGCCGTGTGGTACACGAGCGGGGCGGCGGCCGGGGCACTGCCAGTGGGCACGCTGCTGCCGCTGTCGGAAAGCGCAGCCGCGAGCTGGCTTTGGGCGGCGGTGGGAGCCGTGGCCAGCAGAAACGAGAAAAGCACGAGTAGCAGTGGACGCATGGCGGGGCGGGGTATCTGGCAGACATACAAAGCTATGCCCTGGCTCAAGCCCGGCCGTAACGCTACCGTTATGCTTGTGTTGCCGTTGTGTTGGCAGAGGTTGCGGTATCCTTTGCCGCCAAAAAGCAGTACATTATTTCAGGGTTCTTTTCCCCACCTTTTCCAACGCCCCCGCCTAGCTTTCACCACCATGTCTACTCCCAACCCCGAAAATATGCGCGTGCCTCAGCATCTGAGCGAGGCCGAGCTGCACCAGGCCCTCGACGAGCTGGATGCCAAAATCAAGACGCTGCGCAACCGCACCCACGCCACGGCGGCCAACTCCGAAAACACCTACCACGAGCACATTGCGGCCCTGGAAGTGAAGCGGGCCAAGCTGGCCGAGCTGGTTGGGCCCGCCAGTGCCAAAGCACCCGAGCGCCCCGGCAGCACCTGGGACGAAATCCGCCGGGGCATCGACACCCTGCGTGAGGACTTGCGCAATATCATTTAGCCCCTACCATGAAGAACTTTTTTCCGCTCGCGGCCCTGGTGGCTGCCTTGCTGCTGAGTGCCTGCACTGCCCAGGAAAGCTTTCAAAACGCCGAAAACTGCGTGAAAGTGGAAGTCGGGATGAGCGAGCAGCAGGTGCGCGGCATTATGGGCGCGCCCACCGGCGAAGATGCAGCCGAGGGCAGCGGCAAAACCTGGTCGTACCTGTTTGGCAGCGCCACCGACACCCAGCCCATCCGCATTCAGTTTGATGCCAACGGCAAAGTAAGCTCTACTACCTGCGCCCCGGAAGCCTCGGGCTCGGAGCGGCCTACAGGCAACTAGAAGCACGTTTTGCTAACTATACGCGGCCCCGTCTCAGTCTTTGAGGCGGGGCCGTCGGCGTTGCGGGCGTTACCATTCGGCCGGGTTTACGGCTGGTCAGCGGCCCTATTTACCGTTCGCCCAAAACCTGTTTCATGGGGCCGGGGCTAGCGCTAGGTTTGAGTCATCATTCACCGCCAACCTCACTCCTGCTCTATGAACTTCGCCGCTACCCTCCGCCCCGCCCTGGCCGCCATGCTACTGGCTGCTGCCCCGCTCACCGCCGCCCTGGCCGCTGCTTCGCCGGTCAGCGCTACTGCCCTCATTGCCGACGATGCCGCCGCCCACCCCGGCTTCACGGTGAAAGTAACCGGCAAAGGCCGCCCCATGCTGCTGATTCCGGGCCTGACCTGCCCCGGCGCGGTGTGGGACGAAACCGTGGCCCACTACCAGAAACAGTACCAGTGCCATATAGTGTCGCTGTCCGGGTTTGGCGGGCAGCCGGCCACGGCCAATACCACGGCCTTTCTGCAAGGTGTGTGCGACCAGCTGCTGGTGTACATCAAGGCCCAGAAAATGAGTAAGCCGGTGATAATAGGCCACAGTTTGGGCGGCTTTATGGCTTTGTGGCTGAGCGCCACCCAACCCGAAACCGTCGGCCCGCTGGTTATCGTCGATTCGCTGCCGTTTATGGCCGCCATTCAAAACCCGAGCCTGACGGCGGAAGCCGCCAAGCCGATGGCTGAGGGCATGCACCAACAAATGAGCAAGGGCCGCATGACGATGGCCACCCAGCGGCAGATGGTAAGCAGCCTGGTAACCGATACAGCCCGCGTGACGCAGGTGGCGCGCTGGGGCCTGGCCTCCGATGCGGCCACCGTGGCCCAGGCCATGTACGACCTGATGACCACCGACCTGCGCCAGGATATTGCCCGCATTCAGCAGCCGGTGCTGGTGCTCGGGGCCTGGGCGGCCTACCAGCAGTACGGCTCGACGCTGGAAAGCACCCGCGCCATCTTTGCCAGTCAATATGCCAAGCTGCCCCAGCACCACATTGAGATGTCGCAGGCCGGCCGCCACTTCCTGATGTACGACGACCAGCAGTGGTTTTTCGCCCAGGCCGACGCGTTTCTGAAGCAGAGCACGGTGGCTAAAAAGTAGGCGGTACAGAGCAGAATAGAAATGTAGCCCGTCATGCTTGGCTCAGGCTCAGCATGACGGGCTTTGCCGCCTGGCATTCTCGTGCAGGATGCCCAAGGCGGCTCCACCCATATCCGAACGGCGCTATATTGCTCATCTTATGGCCATCATTACCGCCCGCCCCCGGCTTTACTGGACGCTGCAGCTACTCTGCTGGAGCCTGTACGCCCTGATGGGAATTACCATTTTCAAGGCTACCGGGCGGCTTACGCCGGGGCTGGCCGTGTCGCAAGTATTCATCGTTGCCCTCAATATCGGCACTTCGCACCTGCTGCGCGGCCTCATTCGGCGGGGCGGCTGGCTGCGATTGCCGGTATTAGCCGTGGTGCCCCGGCTGCTGGTCGTCAACTTCCTGCTGGCGCTGGGCACGCAGTTCGTCATTTCAGGCATCATGATGTTCATCGTGGGCGTCTTCACGCCGGGCGAGTTCAGCTGGCTGATGCTGGTGCTCTATTCCTGCTACGCCAACTTCGTGTTCTGGCTCTGGTCGGTGCTTTACTTCGGCCTGCACTACCTCGACGGCTATAAGCAGGCCGAGGTGGATAAGTGGAAGCTGACGGCAGCCGTGCAGGAGGCCGAAATGCGGATGCTCAAGGCTCAGATCAATCCGCACTTCATGTTCAACGGGCTCAATAACATCCGGGCGCTGGTGATTGAAAACCCCGCCCGGGCCCGCGACATGATAACTCACCTCTCGGACTTGCTGCGCTACTCTATTCAGCTCAACAGCACCGAGCAGGTGCCCCTGGCCCGGGAGCTGGAAATCGTGGAGCACTACCTAGCCCTGGAAGCTATGCAGCTGGAGGAGCGCCTCGCCTACTCGCTCGACGTGGCCCCCGAAGCCCTGGCCGTGCCCATTCCACCCATGACGCTGCAATTGCTCGTGGAAAATGCCATTAAACACGGAATTGCCCCAAACCCCGACGGCGGCCGGATTCAACTAGTAGCCCACCTCGACCAGCAGGAGTTGCGCGTAACGGTGCGCAACACCGGCCACTACCAGCCCCGCTCCGGCCACGAAGGCGTGGGCCTGCGCAATGCCCAGGAGCGGCTGCAGCTGCTGTTTGGGCCCGCCGCCAGCCTGCAGCTCACCAACAGCGCTACCGAGCCCGGCACTGTAGTAGCCGAGTTGCGGCTGCCGGCCGGGCCTGGGTCCCCGGCCCTGCGGCCCGCGCTGGCAGCCGTTTCCGCATAATGCTTCCAACGCCTTCCTATTTCGCCATCCTGCTCATTTTCTTGCCCTGCTTGCTATGAATGCCCTTCTGGTTGATGATTCGCGGCTGGCCCGCACCGAGCTGCGCCACCTGCTACAGGCCTTCCCCGAAGTAGTCGTTGTGGGCGAAGCCCGGCACGCGGCCGAAGCCCGCCAGCAGATCGAGCAGCTCCGGCCCGAGCTGCTGTTTCTGGATATTCATATGCCCGGCGAAACCGGCTTCGAGCTGCTAGCGTCGCTGGAAGCGGCCCCGCAGGTTATTTTCACCACGGCCTACGACGAGTATGCGCTGCGGGCTTTCGAGGTCAACGCCCTGGATTATCTGCTCAAGCCCATCAGTGAGGCCCGGCTGGCGGCGGCCCTGGAAAAGGCCGGCACTCAGCGGCTGGCCCCCGCCATGCCGCCCGAAGAAGCTACGCCTGCCCCGCTGTCGATGCAGGATCAGGTGTTTGTAAAGGACGGGGAGCGGTGCTGGTTTGTGCGGTTGGCCGATATCCGACTGTTTGAAATCAGCGGTAGCTACACCCAGATCTACTTCGAGCAGCACCGGCCGCTCATTCCGCGTACCCTGCAGCACCTGGAGGCTCGCCTCGACCCAAAAGTATTTTTCCGGGCCAACCGCCAGCAGATCATCAATCTGAAATGGATTGAGAGCATCGAGCCCTGGTTTAGTAACACGCTCAAGATAAAGCTACGGGAAGGGCCCGAAGTGGAAGTGTCGCGCAAGCAGTCGGTGCTGTTCCGGGAGCTGTTGAGCCTGTAAGCGGCGGGGCAAATGCGGGCCTTTCAACCGACTGGGGGTATAAGTTAGCTCCTCAGTAGCCCAAGGGCTTATGTATCTTTTATCCCTCGTTCTTAGTATACTACCAGGCAAAGCCCCGACACTCCCGACCGGGGCATTTTCCAGTGCCTCTCCATGAAAAGACTAGTACAATTGCTCGCCTGCAGCCTGCTCATTACCGGCGCATCCTGCTCCCAGGATACGGTCAGCCAGGGTGCCAACCCGAAGAAATACAAGGCCGTTTCCACCAGTGGCCCCCGTCGCACCAACGACAAATCCAAGTTCAAAAAGCACCGCAGCCCCGGTTTCGGCGTCGATTTGAATTCCCGCAACCCCTACAAGGCCAAAACGGTACCGGCTCCCAAAGACTACAAATTCGACAAGAACCCCGGCCGCTAAGCACCGCCTCGTTAGTACCAACAAGCAGCGCCCCGCCTGAATTGCTCAGCCGGGGCGCTGTTATTTATCGATGATAAGCTTTAGGAAGCGGCAGGCTCGCGGAAACCCACCCAGGTGAAGCGCTTAATTACAAATTCAGGGTTGGTGAAGGAGGCATTGCCGGCCGGGTTGCCGCCCGTTACGTGGAAGTCGGAAAAGCCCGCGTTCTGGTTCACGTAGATGCCGCCGGTCAGGTTGAAGCTCACGGGCGTGCCAGCCAGGCTCATTTCATCCATTATCTGCTCTTTCACCTGCGCGTCGGTGGTATAGGCCCCGCAGCTGATGGCGCCGTACTCCCGGGCCAGCTGGGCCGCCAGCCGAATGCTTTCCTGGGTGTCGCGGGTTTTGATGACCAGCATAATCGGCCCAAACAACTCTTGGCTAAATTGCTCGATACGGGCCGCATCTACCTCATGAATGCTGGGCGAGCAAGTGCGCGCATTCTGGAAAATGGGGTGAGCCACGGTGCCATAGGGCAAAATGCTGCGGCCGCCATCCAGCGTCAGCTGCTGCACCCGGGCGTGGGTAGCGGCGCTCTGAATAGCCCCCAGCACGTGCGGGCCGGCTTTGGGGTTGGTAGCCAGGCTCGTAACGGCGGCAGCCAGCTTCTGCACTACTTCCTCGTAGGGCACTACTTCGTCGCCGACGCGCACGCCGCCGGCCGGAATAAAGAAGTTCTGGGGCGCGGTACACATCTGGCCTGAATAGAGGCTCACCGAAAACGCCAAGTTCTGGGCCACCTTGTCCAGGTCGTCGCAGCTGTCGAGGATAATGGAATTGACGCCGGTTTTCTCGGTAAACACGGTTTTGCCCGGCAGACTTTCGATATAGTCGCCAAACTGGGACCCGCCGGTGTAGTCGATGAGCTTCACGGCCGGGCTTTCGGCCAGGTCTTTGGCAATCAGCCGGTCGTCGGCATCCACGGCCAGCTGGCAGGTATTTACATCCAAGCCGTAGCCGGCCAGCACTTTCTGCACCTCGGCCACCATAATGGCAATGGGCAGCACGGCTTTGGGGTGGGGCTTCACGATAACCGGGTTGCCGGTAACCAGGGAGGCAAACAGGCCCGGCACCGAGTTCCAAGTGGGGAAAGTAGAGCAGCCGATAACCAACCCCACACCCTTAGGCACGGCCCGCCAGGTTTTGAGCAGCGCCAGGTTGTATTTGCCCATGGGCTTTTCCCAGCGGGTTTCCTCCGGAAAGCGGGTTTGCTCCTCGTAGCCGGCGGCAATGGCTTCCAGGGCCCGGTCGGCGGCATGGGGGCCGCTGGCCTGAAAGGCCATCATAAACGCCTGGCCCGTGGTGTGCATGGTGGCGTAGGCAATTTCGAAAAACCGGTCCTTAATACCGTCGAGGGCCTCGGTGAGCAGGGCTGCCCGCTGCGCTGGCTTGAGTTTGCGCCAGGGGTTGAAGCTGGCCTGGGCGCGCTGCACCAGGGTTTCGGGCGCGAAATATGGATACTGCACGCCCAGTGGCAGTTGCTCCCACGGCGACTCTTCCTGGCCCACCCACTGCTCAGCACCAGTCTGGAGCAGTTCGGTGAAGCGCTGGTGGCGCTGGCGCTCAAAGGCTTCGTGGCCGAGCCGGTCGGCATCGGGGCCATAGATTTCGGGCGAGGGGTTTTCGGGGAAGGCGGCGAAAAATGTGCGGCCGTGCAGGGCCCGAATGGCGGTATCGAGCGTATCCTGGTGTTTCTGGGTGGGAATGGGCATATGCGCTTGGGAAAGAAGCGGGAGAAGAGTTGGCGGAGTATTTAACGGAGTTAGTCGAAAAGTAGCGGGCCGACCTCAACAAGTACGCCTGCCCGGGACTAAATTTACGTACCTAACCGGGAACCGTTTACCCCGCCTGCTATGCCCCAACTGCTACGTTTCGTTCTTTTTCTGGGGCTGCTCGGCGCCACTTTTTCCGGTTTTGCCCAGGAGGCCGGTACCCAGCCGCTGCCGGGCACGCTGGTCTTTAAGCTCAAGCCCGAGTTCAAAGCTCAGGCCGCACCCGACAACGTAGCTATTCCGGCCCTACAACGGGTGTTGGAGCAACTCGGGGCCACGAAGCTGCGCCAGAAATTCCCGCGCACGTTGCCCGCCAGCACCGAGCTGCCCGGCTCCGTGGATCTGCAGCTGGTGTACCAGATTCAACTGAAGGCCGATATGCCGCTGGCCAAAGCCTGCCGGGCGCTGCTGCAAACCGGCGCGCTGGAATACGCCGAGCCGCTGAACTTCCGCCCCCCGCTCTACCAGCCCAACGACCCGCTCGCCGACTCGACCAACACGGCCGGGCAGTTTTACCTGAAAAACATTCAGGCCTACCGCGCCTGGGACGTAACCAAGGGCGACACGAGCGTGGTCATCGGCATCACCGACACCGGCACGCGCTACAGCCACGAGGATTTGCGCAACCAGCTCAAGAAGAACTACGCCGACCCCATCGACGGCCTTGATAACGACAATGACGGCTACGTGGACAATTTCCGCGGCTGGGACGTGGCCGACAACGACAACGACGCATCTATCAATATGGCCGTGTTTCAACCCGTGCACGGCATTCTGGTAACCGGCTGCGCCGTGGCCCAGCCCGACAACGGCGTGGGCCTGGCCGGCGTGGGCTTCAAGTGTAAGTACCTGCCGCTCAAGATTTACCCCAACACGGCTACCGGCAGCTTTGCCGGCTTCGAGGCCATTGTGTACGCTGCCGACCATGGCTGCCAGGTCATCAACGTAAGCTGGGGCAGCCCCGGCAGCCGCTCCCAGTTCGAGCAGGACGTTATTACCTACGCCACCATCAACCGCAATGCCGTGGTGGTGGCCGCCGCCGGCAACACCAACGCCGAGCTGGACTTCTACCCCGCCAGCTACGACCACGTCATTTCGGTGGCGGCCCTGGCCCCGAACGACGAGAAGTCGGGCCCGGCAACGTATAGCAGCCACGTTTCGCTGAGCGCGCCCGGCGAGCAGGTGCTGACGATTCTGGGCAACAACGACAGCGACTATTACCCCGTCAACGGTTCCTCTTTTGCCTCGCCCCTAGTGGCCGGGGCCGCCGCACTGGTGCGCACCCGCTTTCCGCAGTTCACCGCCGAGCAGGTAGCGGCCCAATTGCGCCAGACTGCCGACGACATTTACACGCTGCCCGGCAACTCCACGCTACGCGGCAAGCTCGGCACCGGTCGCCTGAACGTGCACCACGCCGTGAGTCAGACCGACCGGCGCGAGGCCCGTATTCTGAGCAGCCAGCTGCTGCCCGCCCGCCAGGCCTACCAGCCCAACGACACGTTTCAGTTGGCCGTAACGCTGCAAAATCTGCTGCAGCCAGTGTCGAATCTTACCGTTACGCTTACTTCGCTTTCCCCCTACCTTACCGTACGCCGGGGCACTTTCGCAGCTGGCACGCTGGCCACGCTGGCCCGTACCACCAACTCGGCCGCGCCATTTCGGCTGGTAGTGGCCGGCGCGGTGCCCATCAACACCCGGGCCGAGCTGCGCTACCGCCTCACAGCCGACAACGGCTATCAGTCTGACCAGTTCTTGGTAGTTACGCTCAACCCCGACTACGTGGTGCTTGATGCCAGTGACCTGCACCTCACGCTCACCAGTCGGGGCAATCTGGGCTACGACGGACTGGGCTCCGACCTGGGCCAGAGCGTGACTTACAAAGGTGGCGCGCCGCTGCTCTACGAAGGCGGCCTGATGGTAGCCACCTCGCCCACCCGCGTGGCCGACCGGGTGCGCAACGAGCGGAATCAAGCCAACCAGGATTTCTACTCCCTGAGCCAGATAGCCCTTAGCCGCCAGCCCTTGCGGGCCACCCAGGAAGCCCAGGGAATATTTCAGGACTCCCTGCCCAGTGCCAAGCGCACCGGCACCGTGGGAGTGCGCATCAGGCAGCGCGGCTACGCCTGGGCCTCCCCCGCCGACCGTGACTACGCCATTGTGGAGTATCAGCTCAAAAACATAACGCCCGACACGCTCAAACCCCTGTACGCCGGTCTGTTTATGGACTGGGACGTGGTGCCCGAGGCCGGCCGCAACGCCGCTGACTGGGACTCGGTGCGGACCCTGGGCTACGCCTACGACCGGGAAAATCCGATGGTATACGCCGGCGTTAAGCTGCTGCGGGGCGGAAAGGCGACGTGCTATTCCATCAACAACAACTCCACCATCACGGCCGTGCGCCTCGGCGACGGTTTCAGCAGCGCCGAAAAGTACCTTACCCTCAGCAATAAAGCCCGCCTGAGCTCGGTAGGCTTCAACTCCGGTACCGATGTGTCGCAGGTGGTGGGGGCCGAGCTGGTACGCCTGGCCCCCGGCGACTCGGTGGTGGTGGCGTTTGCCGTGCTGGGCGCTCCTACGCTGGCGGCGCTGCAAACGGCCGCCGATGCCGCTCAGGCCCGTTATAACCTGGTACTGCCCACACGACCGGCCAAAAATCTGCTTTTGTGGCAGGCTTACCCCAATCCGGCCCGCACGCAGCTGCGGGTAGAGCTGCCGGCTGGCGCTGGCTATACCCAACTATCGTTGCTCACCACGCTGGGACAACTGGTCAGGCAGCAGGCCGTAGTAGGTTCCGGCAGCCAGATTGACGTCCGCACCCTGCCGGCCGGCATCTACGTGCTGCAGGTAGCGGGGCCAGCGGGCGTACTGTCGCGGCGGGTGGTAGTGGGCCCAGAGTAGCAGACGAGTCTGTTTGGCATTGCCCTGGCCTTGCTACAGCTTCAGAATGGAAACAAAAAGAGGTCCTGACCGAAAGTCAGGACCTCTTTTTGTTTGGGTACAGCAGAACGTTTTATAAGGCCAGGGCCAGCCATTCCTCATCAGTCAGGCCGTAGTCGGCGGGGTTGGCGCGCAGCAGTTGGTGGCGGTCCAGCAACTCAGCTACGGGCCGGGGCACTACCAGAAAATGCCGGGCCATGTTCTCCAGGGCTTTGCGGCCCCGCCGGATCCAGAAGGTACCCCGCGCCGGATGCACCTGCACCGTTGGATCAATGACCAAGGCCGCCTGCAGCCATTCATCGGCCGGGGCTATCGTGGTATTCTGGTCATCGCCCAGCTCCTGACGCAAAAACTGGACGAAGCGGCGCTGCAGGGCAACGGGCAAAGCCGAAAACAGGCATGGTGCGGTGGTATTCATAACAGGGCAGACAATCAGGGTGGAGAATACTATTGGATACGTGTTATAGCCATTTCGGATGCCAAAAAGCCAACAGAATCGGCACAGGAATTAAATACCGCAACACGAGCAGCTTTTTACAGCCATTGGGGCAGCCAACCCACGCAGTCGTGGGGCTCTACTAGCGGCCGTAGTGACGGAAAATTCTGAGCTTGTTGGGATATAGCCAGTAACCTTGGCCGAAGCTTTTGGCAAAGTCAATTGGCACAATGCTGACTGCTTGCAAGTAGATCATTATATAGCTCATTATCAATAGTTAGTATATATAGCCCCTATTGCAGCTAACCAAATTAGTAATATTTTTATGAAAATTCGTTATTCAGTTCCTAGGCGGATTTTTACCGCATTCTATTATTTCCTTTAATATTATTTTAATCCTAGTATTGAGGATCATTATGCCTATAATTCATCGTATTTTTCTACCTAATATTTTTAGTCTAGCAATAATATTCGTATTTTTGGATATGCGTAGAACGAAGCAAGCCAATCTTCCTTTTCCTCTTCCCATGCAGCAGTATGCTCGCTGCATTGATGCCTCCCGTCGGCCCACCGACCATATCGGTGACTGGCCGGCACCAGGTGCGGTGTACCCGGTGCAGTACCGCCCCAATGCCCGTACCGGTCAGCTACAGGTGCATGTGCTGGGCTTTTATGCCGAGCGGCCCTACGGCGCGTTCAACTTTCAACGGTTTGAGCCGGTAGCCCAGCTCTGGCTCAACTAGTATCCAGCGTCCCTCCTTTTCATTAGCCACCCGATTCGGGTGGCTTTTTTGTTACCCACACTACCCGCCGTTGGCTATTGCGGCGGCCGGTTTGCCCGCTCCGGCCCGGCTGGTCGCCTTATTTACCCGGCACCGTGCTGGATTTTTAGCCGCCTTGCTTTTCTTTACGGCATGCCCGAGCCTATCAACCAGATTTACAGCATTCCGGCCCCCTACCGCCGCATGGAAAATATGCACATCCTGTTCTGGCTACTCAAAGACATCGGCTGGTGCATGCTCTGGAAGCCCCTGGGGTTGGTCATGATTTTTCCCACGCTCATCATTGCCATCGTCATCACCTGGCGCACCCGCGACATGAAAGCCGAGCTGGCCCACAATCTGGCCATTGTGTTCTGGATTTCGGCCAACTCCTACTGGATGATCAGTGAGTTTGCGGGCTTCGATACGGTCCGGATCTGGGGTAGCCTCACGGGCAAGCACCTGGCCCTCATTCCCTTCCTGACCGGCCTGCTCGTGCTGCTCTACTATTATCTGGTGCAGAAGCCGCGGGAAAAACAGGCCGGGCAGTTGGCTACGCAATAAGGCGCAGGCGGCTCTACGCGGCGTTTTCCTCAGCTCACGCCGGCCCGCTTCCGGCGGCGCAAGCGGCGAATACCCAGTGCGGCACCCGCGGCCAGCAGCAGCGAAGCACCACCATCAATAGGCACTTCCGTCACGGCTGGCTCAGTGCTTTCATCTAGGTCGAGAGCGGTATTGGCTTTCAATACTTCGTCCTGCTTGCGGCGCAGGGCCGCTTTCTGGGCCTCGTTTTCCAGGGCCAGATAAGCAGTAAAGGGCGTCAGAATGCCGGCCCGGAAGCTGGCCTGCACAAAGGGAACCCGCTGCTCGTCGGTAGCCTCGGGGTGGAAAGCCTGCCATTGCTGGTAGCCGTGCAGCAGCAGGCCCATTTGCCAGCGGCTGGTGCCCGCCCCCGGCTGCGGCAGCGCTACCTGCTGCTCATTGAGCACAATATCAGCCGATTCGTCATCGGGCAGGTAGGCCCGGACGTGGGCAACATCGGGCCAGGCCCGCACTGGCACGGGTAGCACAGGCTGTGAGGTAGCCATTTGCCCAGCCCGGCTATTGGAGCGGAGCGAATGGACAGCAAGACTATCGTCCGCACCCAGCACATAAAACTGGTCCGTTTCGGGGTAGGCACTGCTCAGCTCCGCCAGGTTTTGGCCCAGAATTGCCTTGTGCAGGCTATCCGTTACCACTGCAATCAGCGGATAGGTAGCAGCAGAACTTTGCCGGGCTTTAAACAGCAGCTGGCGCAACGCCCCATCCAAGTAAAAGCCACCCGTGCTTTCGTGCCTGGCGAGTTGCTCCTGCCATTTTTCAGTGGGTGCTACGGGCGTGGCATACGCATCTACCAGCGTAAACCGGGCTTGCGCAGTGGCGGCTTCCTGGGCAAAGTGCCGGTTGATGCGGGCCGCATACGCCGCCTTGCCGTTACCCTGCCCAGCCGACGCATCCAGCAGGAAATGATAATAAGGCTTACGCTGCACCAGCGGCAGGGCTTTTTTGGCGGCGGCACTCACGTATACCACTGCCTGGTCGGGCGTGGCTACGGGCCGGGCCAGGGGCTGAGCAGAGGAGTCGCCGAGCAGCACCGTGCGGCCATCTACCGTCAGGCGCACCGGTTCCTTGTGCAGCAGCTGAATGCCGGTGGTGCGGGCTACGTTCCCCGCCACCGGAAACACGCGCAGGCTTACGTGGCGGGCATCAAGGTAGCTGAGCAGGCCCGGGTCCCGGTTCTGGTTTTCGTTCAGAATCTGGGCGTAAACCCAGGCCGCCGTGCGTTTTTCGGCCAGAACCCCCGGTTCTCGCCGGCCATTGATGTCGAGGTAATAGTCGCCGACCCAGCAGCCGACCGGCAGCTCCAAACTGGTGCTGTACTCGCCGTTGCTCAGCCGGGCGTCGGTGTTGGCCACCGTCAGATCGAGCCAGCTTACCCAGGCCTGCTGCCGGGCATCGTAGCGGCTGCGGGTGGTAAGGCTTGTGAGGGCCGGGCGGCCGGACGCATTGCCCGGCCGCTCGTTGCCGGCGAAGCGCTGCCACTGGGGCTGCTCGTACTCCGGCTCCTGGGCCGCACCCAGAAACAGCTGCTCTAGGGACGTAATCTTGTCGTCGGACAGCGTCAGGTTGTCGAGCACCAGCCAGTTAAAATACATCGACAGGTAGGGCACGTGGCTGGAGGAAAAGTCGTTGGCGCGCTCCTTATGCTGTTTGATGACGTTCAGAGTACGGGCCAGCGCCTGCTCGTCGAGGTGGTAGCGCCGGGTGTAGTCGGGCGTGTAGCGGTAGTCCAGCGCCTCGTGCAACACCCAGCGGTTATGCAGGTATTGCCCCGTGATGATAAGCGGCAGCGTGAGCCCACCGGCTACCAACCCGGCCCGCAACCAGCGCCGGGCGAAAAAGCCTGTCAAAAACTCCAGATCAGCGGCCAACTCGTGCACGTGCAGCACCAGTAGCAGCAGCGGCGCCAGCATCAAAAAACCGGCCCCGATGAGAATAACGGCCAGAATGGACAGTGGCAAAAATGGCAGGAAGACGATGAAAAAGTAGAACGTGTAGCCAAACAGCACGCTCCGCCCCAGAAACACCGCCAGCCGCCGCCACCGGTCGGGGCTGTCGGGCAGGCACAGCAGCAGGCCGTTGAGCACCGCCAGGGCGTAAAACCACGGGCTGTTGAAGTTGCCAAACACGCCCCGGTCGTGGCTGCCGGAGCCGCCAAACATGTTGCCCAGCAAGAAACCATTGTTGACTAGCAGGCCCAGCATTGGTAGCACCAGGCTGATCAGCACCTTCCAGAGCAGGTGCAGCTCGGCATCTTCGGCCCGCCGCATTGCCAGAATGTAGGCCCCGCGCACCAGGAAAAACAGAAAGCAAAACGAGCAGCTAATCAGTAAAACAGCCAGCAGCGGCCCCTCCCACGACCGCTCGAACCGCTCCAGCATGGTAGAAGGCAGCCACATAAGCACGTACAAGGCAGCCGGTGCAGCAAAAGCCAGAGCAAAGTTCAGAGCGGCCGTGTGCGACCGGTCGGCGGGCGTGAGTCGCACTACCAACGCAAACATGGCGTGGGCCAGCGTGGGCATGATAAACGTGACGACGTAGATGGCCAGGTCGGTGGGCACCATCCAACGGGGCACCGCAAACGGCACAATCTCCGAGTCGTGGCCGATATAGAGCAGCGCGAAGGTGGTGTAGGCCACCAGAGCCAGGGCGCTGTAGACCCACTCTACCGGCCGACCGCGCCGCAGCTGCACCAGGGCGTAAGTCAATGTACTCAGCCCTAGCCCCGCCAGGGCCAACGCAAACTGCTGCCACAGCACCAGGCTAGCGGGCGGCAGCAGGCTCTGAATAACCGTGAACTGGCCGTAGCACAGCCCCGCCAGGAGTACCAGTGGCAGCGTGTTGAGCAGCAGAAGCCACTTGGGATTGAGCAGGTTGCGCATACGAACTTAGCAGAAAGATACGTTGTGGTAAAGCACAGCAAACATATATCAAAGAACTTTGTAATACAAAGCATATTTTCAGCCGGCGGAATCAATTACCCTTGGCAGTGAAGATGTGTCGACAAGCAGGCAACCGATGAAGCATAACTGCTCTGGATTTTCAGACCCAAACAGCTGATGCCACAAAAAAGGCTGCCTCCCGCGCGGAAAGCAGCCTTTCAGCCGACAGAAAGCCTCTGTACTACTGATATTTCACGTCTATTTCCACTCCTATCTGCTCCCCGGGATTCAGCTTGGGCACCAGGGCGTGGTAGGTGATGTTGGGCGCTTCGGTGGTCAGACCCTGCCGAAACTCGACGTGCAGCATGGGCTTGCTGGTAACACAGTCGCGCCGGAAGGTGTAGTTGATGCCCGCGTTGCCGCTCGACAGCCCTTTCTTGCCGATGACCAGATCATAGGTCGTAAAATCAATCAGGGGGTGGCAGGGGCCGCTTACTAGCTGGTCGAATTCAACCTGGGAGCGAATAACCGTGTGCGTTTCCGACAGGTTGATAGTAAGGTTGCGCCGGGTATCCTGGCAGCCGTACTCACCCTCCAGGCTTTTTACCGGGAGCGGGGTGCTGGTGCAGGGCTCCATTTCGCACTCGGTCTTGCAGCCGCCAAGCAGCGTTAGGACCAGCAAGAATCCGGGGGAGTAAGCCAGTGGTTTCATACGAAGAAGCTATATAGTGAAAGACAGGAACTCGTATTTACCAGAGCCGCAGCCAGCTGCAAAGGTTGCACGCCTCCCCCCTACTCCTGTTTCCGGTGGCCAATGGCGTCCGAGTGGCCGCTCCCGGCAGAGGCGCTATTGGAGGTTTTCGAGCTTGGCAGTCAGCAGCGGCTGTAAGCTACCTTTTTTGGACGTTGCGGCACCGGTCAGCACGCGGTTTTGGCGCCGGAGCGGGCGGTTACCGTCATGGTGCCGGCGGCCGTTTCGCTGATAACGTAGGCGGCCGGCCCATTGAAAAACTCCAAGCTGACATCTGGCCCGGTGCGGCGCAAGGCAAACGGCACTTCGGTAGGGTCCACGTCGAGCCCGGGAAAGACAAACTCCACCGTGTCGTCTTTGCGCAGCAGCGCGTAGTAAAGCCGGGTGTCATCGGTAGTAAAAAGCATCACCTGCTTATCACTGTCGGCCACCTGAAACGAGCAGATAATCCGAATATCCGGACTGTCCAGAATGATTTGCCGCGTATTGGCCGTCACCACGTAGCGGCTGCCATTCCACACTTCCTCGGAATGCTCGCTAAACGGGTACTGGGTCATCTGATCAGTAACGCGCCGCACCAGAAACGGCTTGTTGTTGCGCACGATAAACTCCGACCACTCGTGCCAGCAGCAGCCGCTCTTAGTCATCACGCTCAGGCGCTTGGCCTTGGCATCGGTGCTGAACATACCGCAGTATTCCTGGGCCAGGGCCGTAAAAGCTGGACTGGGCACAAAGCCCGTAGCTGTGCCCAGATACACCTGAAACGAGGGGCCGTGGTAGCAGCTATTTTGCCCGTCTTGCAAGGCCAGATCCAGTCGCCCGTCGAAGTTGAAGTCGTTGCTGATAATCAGGCTTTGCTCACCGTAGGGCAGCTCTAGCACGTTGGATTCCGCCTTGCCATTATGCGTAAACAAAGCCAACTCATCCGACGTGACCTTCAGCACCTGCTTGCGGGTTTTTTTGTCGTAAATAGCCACCCAGCCCGGGCTGAATACTTCCGCCGTATCGGCCAGGTATATTTTGCCGAAGTAGGCCTTCGAAAAGTCGTCGACGCGGTATTGCCGCTGGGCCCAGGCGGCGGGGCTGCAACAGAAAAACAGGAGTAGCAGCGTAACAAAGCGGATAAGCATGGAGCGTAGTGAAAAGTAGTTCCGGGTATGGCAGCGGGCAAACCGCGGCGAAACTTAGCGGAAATACTTGTCAATCTCCGGGCGGTGGTAGTCCACTATCCACTCGTTGTGCTGCTGGTACAAGGGCCTGATAGTGTCGGCCGCGTTACTTCCCACTATGCAGCCCCGGTCGTCATACATGTAGAAGATTCGGTTGGTTTGCGGGTCAATAAAGAATATCCTTTCCTCCAAAGCCGGCTTAAATCCCATTTCCAGATTGGCAATTCCCCGCAGGATATTTTCAACGGCTATATCCTTCTGCCGGACCTTCCCAATGATGAGCCGAATCTGGTCTTTGGCTAGTTCTGCATTGTCCGGGTCTACTGCCTCGCCAGCCTCATTACCAGTATCAACCATTTCCAGCTGATTGTAAAAGCGGGCATATACGGCAGCGGGAAACTGCTGCTCCAGGTAGTCCCGGGTGGCCCCGTAAAAACTCTCATCCTGATACTCATAGATTAACACCCAAAGTTCGGCGTCGGAGTTTGTAAATGTCTCCCGGAAAATAGTAGCGGCGCGTTGGCTTGCTTGCTCTACCCGTTGCTGAGTGCCGTTTGGTAGCTCGCCGCCCAATTCGAAGCGAATATGTACCTGCCCGCCTAGCGCATAATCATGGCTGATGTCACCGGCTCCGAAAGTGGCGGATAGATACTGCTGTAGTTCTGCTTTCATGAGAATTCCTTAAAACAAAACGGCCGCCCAATAGCTGGGCGGCCGTTTTTACTTCTGCATTGAAGCGAAGCCTACTTCTGCGACAACTGCGCCGAGCCGGCTTCTTTCAGGCGGATCAGGTTCAGGGCCGAGCCGGCTTTAAACCACTCAATCTGACCCTGGTTGTAGGTGTGGTTCAGATAGATGAGGTCCGTGTCGCCGTCGGTATGGTGCAGGCGGGCCTGCAGCGGAACACCGGGAGCAAACGACGTCAGGCCGAGGATGTCGATGGTGTCGCCTTCCTCAATCAGGTCGTAGTCGGCCTTGTTGGCGAAAGTCAGACCCAGCATACCCTGCTTTTTGAGGTTGGTTTCGTGAATCCGAGCAAAGCTCTTCACGATAACCGCCCGTACGCCAAGGTGGCGGGGCTCCATGGCGGCATGCTCGCGCGAGGAGCCTTCACCGTAGTTCTCGTCGCCGATAACCACCGTGCCGATACCCATCGACTTGTAGTTGCGGGCCACCTGCGGAACCGTGTTGTAGGTGTCACCCTGGGCCACGAAATCCCGCACCTTGTTGGCTTCCCCGTTGAAGGCGTTGGTGGCGCCGATGAGCATGTTGTTCGAGATATTGTCGAGGTGGCCGCGGTATTTCAGCCACGGGCCGGCCATCGAAATATGGTCGGTGGTGCACTTGCCCTGGGCCTTGATGAGCAGGCGCAGACCCAGCAGGTCGGTGCCTTCCCACGGCTTGAAGGGCTCGAGCAGCTCCAGGCGGTCCGACGTAGGATCCACGAGGACCTGTACGCCCGTGCCGTCTTCGGCGGGAGCCTGGTAGCCGGCATCTTCCACGGCGTAGCCCTGGGGCGGCATTTCCACGCCCTGGGGCTCATCAAAGCGCACCTGCTGGCCGTCTTTGGTCGTGAGCGTGTCGGTGAGGGGGTTAAAGGTCAAATCACCGGCAATGGCGAAGGCCGTTACGATTTCGGGCGAGGCCACGAAAGCGTGGGTGTTCGGGTTGCCGTCGTTGCGCTTGGCGAAGTTGCGGTTGAACGAGGTGATAATCGAGTTGCGACGCTTGGGGTCGTCGGTGTGGCGGGCCCACTGGCCGATGCACGGACCGCAGGCGTTAGCTAGCACCACGCCGCCCATCTGGGCGAAGGTGTCGAGCAGACCGTCGCGCTCCACGGTGTAGCGCACCAGCTCCGAACCGGGCGTTACGGTGAATTCAGCGTTTACCGTCAGGCCTTTGGTGACGGCCTGGTTGGCAATGCTGGCGGCGCGGGTGATGTCCTCGTAGCTGGAGTTGGTGCACGAGCCGATCAGGCCTACTTCCAGCTTCTCGGGCCAGCCGTGCTCTTTTACGGCGGCGGCAAACTGCGAAATCGGCCAGGCGGCGTCCGGCGTGAACGGGCCGTTCACGTAGGGCTCCAGCTCGGAGAGGTTGATTTCGATGAGCTGGTCGTAGTAAGCGGCGGGGTTGGCGTACACCTCGTCGTCGGCGCGCAGGTTGTGCGCAACGGCAGCGGCGGCTTCGGCAATTTCGGCCCGCTCGGTTCCGCGCAGGTAGTCGCCCATCTTCTCATCGTAGCTGAAGACCGAGGTGGTAGCCCCGATTTCCGCGCCCATGTTGCAGATGGTGCCTTTGCCGGTAGCTGACAGGTTGTTGGCGCCTTCGCCGAAGTATTCCACAATAGCACCGGTGCCGCCCTTTACGGTCAGGATGCCGGCTACTTTCAGGATTACGTCTTTGGCCGAGGTCCAGCCCGAGAGCTTACCGGTCAGCTTCACGCCGATTACTTTCGGGAATTTCAGCTCCCAGGCCATGCCCGCCATTACGTCGACGGCATCGGCGCCACCAACGCCGATGGCAATCATGCCCAGACCGCCGGCGTTGGGCGTGTGGGAGTCAGTGCCGATCATCATGCCGCCGGGGAAGGCGTAGTTTTCGAGCACTACCTGGTGAATGATACCGGCACCGGGCTTCCAGAAGCCGATGCCGTATTTATTGGAAACCGAAGCCAGGAAATCATAGACTTCGCGGTTTTCGTCGTTGGCCACGGCCAAATCCTCGTTGGCACCGTCGCGGGCCTGGATGAGGTGGTCGCAGTGTACGGTGCTGGGCACGGCCACCTGGGGCTTGCCGGCCTGCATAAACTGAAGCAGAGCCATCTGGGCGGTGGCATCCTGCATTGCGACACGGTCGGGGGCAAAATCGACGTAGGAAACGCCCCGCTCAAAAGCCTGAGTTACAGTACCGCCATACAAGTGAGCGTACAGAATTTTCTCGGTCAGCGTGAGCGGGCGGCCAACAGCGGTACGAGCAGCATCAATACGCTGGCCCATACCGGCATACACGGCCTGAATCATTTCTAAGTCAAACGCCATAGTCAGAAGGGAAAAAGTGAAATAGGTAAGGCTCCTGCAAGCAGGTACGCAAATATAGGTGGCAGTCGTTGCGCTGCCCAAAATTTATCTTGGCCACCTATCTTTAAAACCAAGTACGCCCGTTGGTAGTTTTGGGCCGAATTATCTTTTCTACTTGTATGTCCTTTCCTGCTTCTTTCCGTCCCGTGGCCGCCAGCCTCAGCCTGGCACTACTCCTGGGTTCCTGCCAGCCGAACTCGAAACCTGAAACCGCCGCCGGTGGTGGCGACCTAATGGAGGTGGGCAGCAGCACACTGTCGGCCGGTACCTGGCGCGGCGTGCTCTCGGCCCAGGGCCAGGAAATCCCGTTTCTATTCGACGTAGCCCAGGATGGCGGCAAGCCCACCGTGACCTTGCGCAACGGCGAGGAGCGCCTCAAGCTCGACGAAATCAGTACGGCCGGCGACTCCACCACCATCCGCCTGGGCGTATTCGACGCGGCGCTGGTGGTGCGGGCCGATGGGGCCGATAAGCTCAAGGGCACCTGGGTGAAGTACGACGGCAAAGAGCCCTACCGGGTGCCGTTTGCGGCCAGCAAGGCCTCGGCTGGCGCGGACCTGTTCAGGGGTGAATCCAAGCTGGCGCCCGTGTTCGGCGACCTGGTACAGGGCGCCACGTTCCGCGTCGAGTTCAAGGGAGACGATGGCGAAACCTACCCCGCCGTGGGGCTTATTCAGCAGGACCCGGCCAATAACCACGGGCTGACCGGCACCTTCCTTACTACTACGGGCGACTACCGCTACCTGGCCGGCAACATCGTGCTCAAGGCCGACGGGGAGCATATCATGCTCTCGACCTTCGATGGCAGCCACGGCTTTCTGTTTGATGCCAAGCTGGCCAAGCCCGGCAACATCAACAACCTCAGCGGCCATTTCTACTCCGGCAAGAAAGGCCACGAAACCTGGACGGCCGTGCTGGATAGCAACGCCAAGCTGCCCGACGCCAATTCCCTGACCGGCATGAAGCCCGGCCAGAAAAAGCTCGACTTCAAGTTTCCCAACGTCTACGAAGGCGGCAGCATCTCCCCTTCCGACCCCAAGTACAAGGGCAAAGTAGTAGTGCTGCAGATTCTGGGCTCGTGGTGCCCCAACTGCATGGACGAAACCAACTTCCTGGCTCCCTGGTACGAGAAGAACAAGAGCCGCGGCGTGGAAATCATCGGCCTGGGCTACGAGCGTACCCCCGACCAGACGCTGGCCTCGAAAAAGCTCATCAAGATGAAGGAGCGCATGAATGTGGGCTATGACCTGGCCGTGGCCGGCATTGCCGACAAGGACGCCGCCGCCAAATCATTGCCGCAGCTGCAGAGCGTGCTGGCCTTCCCTACCACCATTTTCCTCGACAAGAAAGGCGAGGTGCGCAAGATTCACACCGGCTTCTCGGGCCCCGGAACCGGCAAATACTACCAGGAAGAAATTGCAGACTTCAATAAAACGGTAGATATGCTGCTGAAGGAGTAGCGGTTAATGTGCTAATCGTTTGTCATTGCGAAGCACGGCAATCCGTCCTCTGCGCAGCATGACCCATCCTTTTACCAGAAAGCCCTTTCTCGTTGCGACGGGAAAGGGCTTTTCAATGAAGAGGGCTTTCTACATTTCAGAGGACGGATTGCTTCGTCGTGCCTACTCGCAATGGCACAAACTCTACAACAGCCGCAGCCTTATCTCAAAATCTCCTTTCGGCCGCAGCGTAATCAGCGGCTGGGTGGGTACGGGTGACTGGCCTGCTACCAGCTCTACGGCGAAGTGGCGCAGCAGCTCCAGCGTCACGAGCTGCATTTCGGTGAGGGCAAACTGCATCCCGATGCACAGGCGTGGGCCGCCGCCGAAAGGCAGATACGCACCGGACGTTACCGAGCCCTGGGTGGGTGCAAACCGCTCGGGCTGAAACTCGGTGGGCTGCTGCCAGTACTTGGGCGCGTGGTGCAGGCCGTAGATATAGAGCGAAAACAAGGTGCCTTTCGGGATGTGCAGGCCCTGGTAGTTGTCATCGGCCAGGGCTACGCGGTCCACCATCCAGGCGGGCGGATACAGGCGCATGGCTTCCTGCACGGCGTAGAGGGCGCGGCTAAGTTGGGGCAGTTCCTCGAAGGCGAAAGGTGCGGCGGCCTGCTCCGGCGCGCGAGCTGCCAGCACGGCCAGCATTTCGGCCCGGATAGCGGCAGCCTCGGCGGGATTTTGAGCTAATAGGTACAGGAGCCAGGTCAGGGCGTTGGCGCTGGTTTCGTGGCCGGCAATGAGCAGAATCAAGGCTTCGTCGAGCACCTGCTGGTCGGTCATGGGCAGGCCGGTGTCTTCGTAGCGCACGTCGAGCAGCATCTGTAGCAGGTCGTCGGGCGGCGCGGGCGTGCCGGGTGCTTCGTTGGCGGCGCGGCGCCGGGCTATGTAGCCGCCCAGCAACTCGCGCAGCTCGCGGGTTAGCTGGTCGTGGTAGCGGAACCGGCCCCGCAGCCGAAACCAGCCATTCAAGTACGGCTGGCGAATGGTGCGGGTATAGAAGGCCTGAATTTCGGTGATGAGCCCGGCTACGCGGTCCAGTTCGGCGACGGCAAAATTGGAGCTGAACACCGAGCGGGCAATGATGCGGAACGTGAGCCGGGTCATCAACTCATGGGTTTGCACCGTTACGGCCCCGCCCTGTGCCGCCGCCCCAGCCGTAAGTGGGGCCAGGGTTTCGGCAATGATTTCCTGCATCAGGGTGGTGAGGCCGGCCACGCGCTGCCGGTGAAAGCCGGGCTGAATCAGGCGGCGCTGCCGCAGCCAGTCGGGCCCTTCGTTGGTGAGCAGACCGTGGCCCACGTAGCGGGCAAAGCCTTGGGTAAACTTCGATTTGGCATAGTTGCGGTGGTTTTTCTGCAGAATGTGCTGCATCAGGCCCGGGTCCTGGGTCAGGATGGATGGCTGCACGCCACCAATGTAGAGCCGCACCGTGTCGCCGAAGCGGGCCAGGGTAGCTTCCAGTACCGGCAGCGGGTTTTTGGCCAGCGCGAAGGAGCGCAGCATCGACTGCCAGCGGGGCACCTGCGGCAAGGGCCCGGCCCCGGAAGAAGCGGAAGCAACAGAATCAGCCATGAGAGGGAGGCGTAACCGAATGTCTGGTTTCAAAGTAACTACCTCAGCGGCAAGGCGCCATGCGGTCCGGCTTATCTTTTTCAAAACGGCCTCGTACAGCCAGTGGGGCCTGCCCCAGCTTTCGATTCCCTTGCCCCTCTTCCTAACCAACTACCAAACCCTCTTTCCTATGTGGATTCAGCAAAAAAATAACTCACCGGCCCCCCTTGATGAGTTGCAGGGCCGCACCGTGGGCCTCAAATTCGAGTGCAACCACTGCCAGACCGAGGTCTTCACTGACCTGATCGGCGTGCCGGCCCCCGACCATCTGGCCAACTCAACCGAAGACGACGGCCAGTACGAGAAAGAAGAAATCAAGTGCCCCGGCTGCGACATGACCCACGAAATTACCGTGAAAAGCACCTTCGACGGCGTCATGTTCGACGTCTCGGAAGTGAAGCCCGAAAGCGTGGCTTACCAGGTAAAAGCCTAAACGCCTCCCTGCCAAACCATACCAAAGCCCGATCAGCTCCTACTCCGGAAGCTGGTCGGGCTTTTTCGTGCGCTTCAAAATACCCAGAAGTGGGTATTGTAGCCAGCCCGGGAAGCCAGCAGATTTGTATCACGCTACGTCCGCCCGTTTCGACCGGGCGTCCAACTTGCTTTGAACTAGTCGGCTCCTGCTAACGGCCGCAACCATCCCGTTAAATACTCATTTCCGCACTTCATACCTATTGCAGCATGATTTCATTGTACAACTTCCGTCGCCCGGCGCTGCTTGCGCTGGGTGGCATCGTTTCCCTGGGCCTGGCCTCATGCTTCGAAAGCGGCAAGGAAGACGACCCCGCGCCCACCGTGTCCGAGAGCCTGCACTTCGCCTTCAAAACGCCCGATTGGGAGCGGCACATCGACTGTGAACAGCTGAATCTGAGCTTCTCGCCGCTCTATACCAACCCCAAAATTGCCAGCGCCTCGGCCACGTCCGGCTCTACCAGTTCCACATTCTACTTCACCTATCTGGCCGACAGCTCGGCCCTGGTGGCACCGGCCAACATTGCCAAATATGCCATTGGCGAGTATTTGAGCAACACGGGGGCTTTCGAGTTGTCGCACAAGTTGCCCACCACCGAAGGCAGCACCAGTCGCCTGGTAAGCGTGGCCGGCAAAGCCGACAACTCTTACAATGAGATTCTGTCGGTGAAGTACATTAAGCACGAGGGCATCTACGCCATCTTCGACATCAAAGGCCAGTACCAGATGCAGATGAAGGAATATGTCAACGGTGTAGCGGGTGCCACCAAGCCGGTATCGGGCTCCTTCAAATTCCGCCTGCGCGCCCGGGCTAAATAGGCTTATTAATGTGCTAATGAGTGATGTGCTAATCGTTTGTCACTGTGAGGCACATTCCGCGCATTAAGCGGCGGCAATCCGTCCTCCGCGCAGTAGGCACAGTCTTTTGCCAAAAAGCCCTTTATCGGTGGTTCGATAAAGGGCTTTTCCTTTCAGGATACTCAGCACGTTTCAGAGGACGGATTGCCGCGCTTCGCTCGCAATGACACATTATCCACATTTCTCACATTACCCCACATTTCCTACATTCAGTCAGCACATTCTCCACATTAGCACCTAAGCACATTCCCTCCTTACTTCTCCCGCTCAATCGTGTAGTTGATCAGCTGTTCGAGCGAGGTGCGGGAGGGCGACTCGGGGAAGGTGTGCAGGATGGTCAGGGCCTCGTCGCGGTAGCGCTTCATGACCGTAATAGCATAATCAAGGCCGCCGGAGGTTTTCACGAAGTCGATGACTGCCTGCACCCGGTCGCGGCGGCCCTCGTTGTTTTTCACGTTGAAGATGACGCGGCGCTTGGTGAGCCAGTCGGCCTGCTGCAAGGCATAAATCAGGGGCAGCGTCATCTTTTTCTCCTTGATGTCGATGCCCACGGGCTTGCCGATTTCGTCGGTACCGAAGTCGAACAGGTCGTCTTTGATCTGAAACGCCATGCCTACTTTCTCCCCGAAAAGCCGGGCCCGCTCAATGGTATCTTTATCGGCGCCGGTGGAGGCGGCACCCACGGCGCAGCAGGAGGCAATGAGGGAGGCCGTTTTCTGGCGGATAATATCGAAGTAGATATCCTCGGTGATATCGAGGCGGCGGGCTTTTTCAATCTGCAGCAATTCCCCTTCGCTTAGCTCACGCACGGCGTTGTTCACGATTTTGAGCAGCACAAAATCGTCGTTTTCCAGGGCCAGGGCCATGCCGCGCGACAACAGATAGTCGCCGACGAGCACGGCAATCTTGTTTTTCCAGAGGGCATTAATGGAAAAAAAGCCACGCCGGTAGTTGGATTCATCCACTACATCGTCGTGCACCAGCGTGGCCGTGTGCAACAGTTCGATGAGGGCCGCGCCGCGGAAGGTAGCTTCGGGCAGCGGGTCGCCGCCACTGATTTTGGCCGTGAAGAACACGAACATGGGCCGGATCTGCTTGCCCTTGCGCTTCACGATGTAGCCCATGATTTTGTCGAGCAGCAAGACCTTGGTTTGCATGGACGCGCGGAATTTGCGTTCAAATTCCTCCATTTCGGCCGCTATTGGGGCCTGTATGACATCCAGGGTACTTTTCATGCAAGGGCTTGAGCAACTCAAAGCGGCTCGGGGCCACCGCAGCAGCTCAAAGCGCTGCAATGATACGGGGCCGCACGGCGGTTTCCTAACCAATAGCTACGCCCAACAGTTTTAGCCGCGTACTTTGCAGTAGCGCGAACTTTGTAGTTCAAGTAATAGAACGATAACCATTGCCATGGCGCGGGCCACGCGAACTACAAAGTTCGCGCTACTTTCGCTGCTTAACCCCTTAATGCCATGACTGCTGCCCTCCCCATCACGGTTGAGTTTCTGCTCACCTCCACCCGCCACTCCCGGCCCTTCGCGGCCGATGCCCGCTTTCTGCCCACCGGGCAGCCCAAACCGGTGGTGGTATTCGTGCACGGTTTCAAGGGGTTCAAGGACTGGGGCCATTTCAACGTGCTGGCCGATTACTTTGCCGCCCAGGGCTTCGTGTTTGTGAAGCTGAATTTGTCGCACAACGGCATCGTGCCCGGCGGCACCGGCGACCTGGAGGATATGGAAGCTTTCGGGAGCAACAATTTCAGCCTGGAGCTCGACGACTTGGGCACGCTGCTCGATTACCTCACCACTTCGGCTACTTCTATTCTGCCCGCCGCCGAGATTGATTTGAGCCGGCTTTACCTGGCGGGCCACAGCCGGGGCGGCGGCATCGTGATGCTCAAAGCCGCCGAGGACGCCCGCGTGCGGGCCGTAGCGGCCTGGGCGCCCATCAGCAGCGTAAATCCGCGCTGGCCCGACGAGGTGATGCAGCGCTGGCAGCAGGACGGCGTGCAGTACATCGATAATATGCGCACGGGCCAGCGCATGCCGCTCTATTATCAGCTCGTGGAAGATTTCGAAGCCAACCAGGCCCGGCTGGATATTCCCGGCAACGTGCGCGAAAAGCTCCACCAGCCCCTGCTCATCGTGCACGGCAACCAGGACGAAACTCTGCCCGTGCAAATGGCCCACGACCTGAAAAGCTGGAAACCCGATACCGAGCTGGAAATAATGCCCGGCGCGGGCCATATGTTCGGCGGCAAGCACCCCTGGGACGAAGATCAACTGCCCGAGCTGGCCCAACACGTAGCCGACAAAACCATTGCGTTTTTCCGGAGCCTGCCGGCTTCGTAACGGCGCTGCCGCAACTAACTTTTGGAGCATATTTTTCAGATTCTAAAAAATATGCTCCAGGATTTGCGTCTTATTTTTTGGGTTTGAGAAATAAGACGCAAATCGTTCTCCGGCTTTTCGCCCCGCTTTATGCCTACTGCTTACCTCCTGCTCGGCTCCAACCTCGGCGACCGGGCGGCCACCCTGCAAGCCGCCGTGCAGCAGCTGGCCGCCACCGCCGGCACCGTAACGGCAGTATCGGGCCTCTACGAAACTGCCGCCTGGGGCCTCACCGACCAGCCCGCCTTTCTGAACCAGGCCGTGCAGTTGACCACTAGCCTCTCTCCCACCGATCTGCTGGCCGCCTGCCTGCACACTGAGCAGCTGGCCGGCCGTGAAAGGCGTATCCGCTGGGACGCCCGCACCCTCGACGTGGACATCCTGCTCTACGACGACCTGGTTCTGGATTCGCCCGAGTTGCAGGTGCCCCACCCGCGCCTACCGGAGCGCCGCTTCGCGCTGGTGCCCCTGACCGAAATTGCGGCGGCGGTGGTGCATCCGGAGTCAGGAGCTACAGTGGCGGAATTGCTGGCGGCGTGTGGGGACGAGTTAGCGGTGATTAAAGTGTGAAGACGTCAGTTTTATTACGTGGGAGAATATGCATGGCATCCTTATACATTATTTGGACACAAAGCGCTTAGGATTATTACATTTAACGCATTAATGGACCAAAAGGGCCACTGAAAAAGACCACTTTAGTAATAGGAAAGATAATATTTCTCGATAGTTTATTAGCACTACATTTCTTCATATAAAGTTTATTTTTCACGCCTATTAAGCATTGATTTTACCGATACCCGACAATGAGCCAATCAACACCTCGCAGTATTGTCAAATACTCATTCTTTGCAATATTATTTCTCCTTTTTCTCTCCTGTGAACTGAAACCGGATAAAATGCCACAAAACATCATGTATCAACTCGAAGCCTTTAAAAAGAAAGATAAGTTTCTTAAGGAAGCAAATTTCACATATCCTGGTATTTCTACGCCAGAATTGAGAACAGTATTAGAAACCAAGATAAATATGGCTGCGGATGATTTTCGCGAGGCAGCCAATAGCAATGCCCCAAATGAAGAGTTATACCAAGTTAAAATAGGTGTAGCACTCAAACGATTCGAGGATGTTTACCTGGAGACCGACACGGAAGACAGGGAGAGAATTTGCACGTATTTTGAAGAGTTAATGGATATTTTCGGACTGAAAAGTTCGAATGGCCAGCTAAATGAATTTATGTACGGTTTCGACCCTACAGAACTTATACACGGTTCCAAGCCCACAGAAAAATAAAGAGTAAACTAATACCAAATAAAAACACCCCGATGAGTGAAATCATCAGGGTGTTTTTATTTGGTATCTGTAGCACCTACACCGCCGCCGAGCTACCGGCAGCTTCCGGTGCAATCTTCTTCACGAGGCCCTGCAATACTTTGCCGGGGCCGCACTCTACAAACTCGGTAGCGCCGTCGGCTACCATGCGCTGCACGCTCTGCGTCCAGCGTACCGGGGCGGTAAGTTGGCGCACCAGGTTCTGACGGATTTCGTCCGGGTCGCGGTGTGGGACGGCATCCACGTTCTGGTATACGGCGCAGAGCCCGGCCGAAAACTGCGTTTTCTCAATGGCTTGGGCCAGCGCGGCCTCCGCCGACTGCATCAGCGGGGAGTGAAACGCGCCGCCTACGGGCAGCGGCAGGGCACGTTTGGCCCCGGCGGCCTTTAGCTGCTCACAGGCCAGCTCGATGCCACGCTGGGAGCCGGAAATAACCAGCTGGCCGGGGCAGTTGAAGTTGGCAGCTACCACCACGTTACCTGCCTGCGTGATTTCCTGACAAATCCGCACGGTGGTTTCGTCGTCGAGGCCGAGAATAGCCGCCATGGTACCGGGCTGCTCCTGACAGGCGGCCTGCATGGCCTGGGCCCGCTGGGCTACCAGCTGCAAGGCATCTTCAAACTTGAGCACTTTGGCCGCTACCAGTGCCGAAAACTCGCCCAGCGAGTGACCAGCCACCATGTCGGGGCGCAGGTCGGGCAGGGTGGCGGCTAGAGCTACTGAGTGCAGAAAAATGGCGGGCTGGGTTACGTTGGTCTGGCGCAGGTCGTCGTCGGAGCCGGTGAACATGACGTCGGTCAGACGAAAGCCCAGAATTTCGTTGGCCTGGTCCATGAGCTGGCGGGCGGCGGGCTGCTGCTCATACAATTCGCGGCCCATGCCGCTAAACTGGCTGCCCTGACCGGGGAAAATAACTGCTTTCATACAAAGGGAAAACTGAGGCGGGAAAGAGGTAGAGAGAAAGGCGTTGCTGACTTTGGGGCGGCAAGATACAGGAATAAAAAAACCCGCTCTCATGGCTGAAAGCGGGTTTCTTCTACAGCTTAGCTACCTCAATGGGTTATTTCGACCCAGCCTTTGTAGGTAATCTTGGTGGAGTTGGCATCAGCAAATTCCACTTCGGCCGTGTAGTAGTATACGCCATCGGGTACCTGCACGCCTTTGCCCCGCTCACCGGACGTAGCCATACCAGTCCAGTTGATATTCGGGTCATTTTCGCCCTCGAATACTTTCACACCCCAGCGGTTGAAGGCCTGGAAGCGGATTTTGCGCAACGGCGTAGCTACCCGCGGCCGGAACGTGTCGTTGATACCGTCGCCATTAGGCGTGAAGATGTTCGGCATCTCAAATACGATGCAGTTATCCACGCATTTCTCCTCACTCAGCATGCTGCGGCGGCCACCTAGCACGCCCACCGACTGCACTTTGTAGCAGCCAGCCTGCTCGGCAAGGCCCCGGTGCGAATAGGTGCGTTCTGGGCCGCGTGTCGAGTCGATGAGTGTGTAGTTCGTCTCGTTAACGCGACGGAAGAAGATGCGGTAATAGGCAATGTCGGTGCTACAGCCCGTGGGGTTGGCAGTATTCAGGTCCCAGCTCAGCTCGTTGGTGTAGGTTTCGCCAGGGGCAGGGAAGTAGCCCGGACGGCCCAATACCCGCGTTTTGAGAGCTTCGCAGTCGGTTTTGATGGTTACTACCGGCGGGCATGGCACCGGTACCAGCAGCACGGTCAGCTCTTGGCTTAAGTTCTTGAGGCGGGCGGGCAGTTTCGGGTCGTTGTAGGTACCGATAGTGCGCACGTAGTACACGTACTGCGCGCCCGGCACCAAGGCCCGTTTGGCCCCAGTATCGACGTAGGAAGTAGCCTGCTGCACCGAGTCGAGCAACACGAAAGCGCTGCTGTTCGGGTCACGCCGGTAGATGGCGGTATACTTACCGGGCTCGGTATTTTTCCAGGGCACGGTAAAGGTCCAGCTCAGATTTACCTGCTTCGCATCAGCCGTCGGCTCACCGGCTAACCGCACCGTGCTAGCCGGGCCCGACTTCTCGGTGAGCGGAGCTGGCACGCCCGTTGGGTCCTTGCGGAAGAACTCAAGGTGATACGTAAACGTGCTGTCGAGCGTGTTGCGGCCCTGATCCACGAATACGGTATCGGTCAGGTTCATCGTGGTTTTCACCAGCTTCGACTGTAGCTGGGTAGCATTCTGGCCCCGGCCCCGGTAGAGGTTGTAGCCGAAAGGCGCCTGGAAGCCACCAGTCCCGCTGGGCTGAGTCCAGCGCACCGTCACCTGGCCATTGGTACGGTCAGTACGGTCGATGGTGGCATTCGTTAGCGTAGCGGCACGGCCTTCCAACGTTACGCAGGTTTCGAGCGAAGCCAGGCTAGCCCCACCGGCTGGTAGCGGAAACTCCGCGTAGATACGGTAGCAGTAGGTACGGCCCCGCTGCAACTGGGAAATTGTGCCATTGTCGAGGTACGACTGCAGCGTCACATCGGTAAGCGAGGCAATCTGCACGTAGCCCGAGGAGGCCGGAATTCCGGTCTGGCAAGTATCGTTGGGGAAGGTTGAGGGGCCTTCTTTGCGGTAAATCAGCAGACGGCTGGCATTCTGGCACGCATAGCGGTTCCAGGTCAGCAGTACGTTGCTCTGGCTCTGCTGGGCTCGCACGTTTTCGGGGCGGGGTCCCACCACCTTGATGCGCCAGGCTTTCTCATCTATCAGGGCCGTCTCACCCGTTGCGGGCCGGTCGGTGGCCTTAAAAAGTACCAAATAAGGCTGGGCGGCAATATCGGAGCATTCGGGCGTCCAGCGGAAGATACCCTCTGCTACCGGCGTCGGCCCGAAAGAACTCTGCACAAACGTAGCAGGAGCTACCGGCCGGCCGAAAATACCTCCAAAAGCAGAAAGCACGACCTGGTTGCGGTCCGGGTCGGTAGCAGTTACTTTTTTACGCACCTGTACCCCGGCCACCACGCAGATATCCTGAGGAATAGTCACGGTTGGGCGCAGGTTGTTGGTACCCCGCACCACAATCTGCATATCCCGGATTACTTCCCCAATTAGCCGAACACCAAATTCGGTTCGTCGCCACTCCTCCACCACAAAGGCCACGTTGAAGTCGCCCAGTCGGTTGGGGGCGTTCCAGACCAGCTGGCCGGTTCTCGCGTCAATGGTAAAAGTTGCCCGGTTACCCCCGGGCTCCGTTAAGTAGGGCACCGTTACGCCCACTGGCGTCACCTCATTGGGGTATACAAAGCCGGTACATACTTTAGGAAGCGGAGTGTTGTTGTTACTCAGCCCCGACTCCACAGTTCCGGCCTGCTGGCTCATTCTGAGCTTAAAGGAAATAGAGTCGCCATCGGCGTCAGAAGCGGCCGGATTGTGCAAAAAAACCTGATTGCGGGAAGCTTTATCAATAGCCGGCGCATTCAGGACCGGGGAGCGGTTGATACCGATGCCCGGATCAATAGTGATGCGGGTAGAAATGTAGAACGACTGATTCTGCGAATCACTCATGTTCTGCACCCCGATGTTCCGGTTTACGCCGATGTAGCTCACTACATAGCTGCGGTCGGCATTATAAGTATGCTCGAAGTAGTAGATGTTCTGGTAAGTGTCTTCCGTTACTCTGACCTGCTTGGCACGGTCGATTCCCAGCAGCCCGCTGCTGGTACCGTCGCCATAAAAAATGGTGACTTTAGGCTCGTCCACGTTGGTCTGCCCAAAGTCAGTATAGAGAATCATTTTGAAGAAGATCCGGCGCGGGTTATTACGCTTATCACCAAACGGATAGGTCGTGTCGCTTTTTGCCTGAATATCTCCGGCCCGAATGTGGGAGGCTTCGGCCGTGGAGTGCAGGCCCAGCAGGCTTAGCACGCTAGCCATCAGTACCAATACCCACTTACCGGCACTACGCGGTAAAGAGAGGTTCATAGAATAAGTCCTTTAGTAAGCTGAGAGGAAAAGAAGGTCGCAAAAACCCCGGTAGAATCCTAACAAAAATCCCGCCTGCAAGGTTGCTCTTTAGATTATCTACTCTAACGGCTTTGGCCGCAGATTGATTCGCCACCCCAGTTAACGCGTAATCGGATTGTTTAGTACACGGCCCGCATGTACCTTTGACCGATACAACCGACCGTTTCAAAACCACCAGTAGCTCCTATGAGTTGGATCAGTAAAACGTTTTCCAGTAGCATTGGCCGCAAGATTATTATGGCCATCACCGGCCTGTTTCTGTGCTCCTTTTTGGTCATTCACCTCATCGGCAACTTGCAGCTGTTTAAGGATGATGGCGGGCAGGCCTTCAATGTCTACTCGCACTTTATGGGCACCAACCCTGTCATTCGGACCATTGAATGGGTGCTGGTGCTGGGCTTCGGCTTCCACATCTACGAGTCGATTGTGCTGACCCAGCGCAATAAAAAAGCCCGGGGTGGCAGCTACGCCAGCAACCACGCCGAGCAGAACAGCCCTTGGCAGTCGCGCAATATGGGCCTGCTGGGAACCATTATCCTGATTTTCCTGCTGGTTCACCTGTATAACTTCTTCTACCGCGCCCGTTTCGGCGAGCTGGACCCGGATATCAACAACAACGACGACCTCTACACACTGGTAGCCACTTCCTTCAAGCAGCTCTGGTATGTAATTCTGTACGTAGCCGCCCAGATTGCCCTCGGGTACCACCTGATTCATGGTTTCCGCAGCGCCTTCCAGACCCTGGGCATCAACCACCGCAAGTATACGCCGGCCATCAAGTTTGTGGGCTACGCCTTCTCCGTGGTAATAGCCGCCGGTTTCGCCTCGATGCCGCTGTACTTCTACTTTTTTAAATAATTCCTAACCTCGTTCATTCCGATGATTCTGGATTCCAAAATTCCCGAGGGGCCCTTGGCCGAGAAGTGGGACAAGCATAAGTTTAACGTGAAGCTCGTTAACCCCGCCAACAAGCGGAAATACGACGTCATCGTAGTTGGCACCGGCCTAGCCGGTGCTTCAGCCGCCGCTTCGCTGGCCGAGCTGGGCTACAACGTAAAAGCCTTTACCTACCACGATTCGCCCCGCCGCGCGCACTCCATTGCCGCCCAGGGTGGTATCAATGCCGCCAAAAACTACCAGAACGACGGTGACTCGGTGTTCCGTCTGTTCTACGACACCATCAAAGGCGGTGACTACCGGGCCCGCGAAGCCAACGTGTACCGCTTGGCGCAGGTATCGGTCAACATCATCGACCAGTGCGTAGCTCAGGGTGTACCATTTGCCCGCGAGTACGGCGGACTACTGGCCAACCGCTCCTTCGGCGGGGCTCAGGTGAGTCGCACGTTCTACGCCCGCGGCCAAACCGGCCAGCAGCTTTTGCTGGGTGCTTATTCGGCCCTGAGCCGGCAGGTGGCTTATGGCAAAGTGAAACTCTACACCCGCTCCGAAATGCTGGACGTGGTGGTAGTCGATGGCAAAGCCCGGGGCATCATCACCCGCAACCTGATTGACGGCAAGATTGAGCAGCACTCGGCCCACGCCGTGGTGCTGGCTACGGGTGGCTACGGCAACGTGTTCTACCTGAGCACCAACGCCATGTACTGCAACGCCACGGCCGCGTGGCGGGCCCATAAGAAGGGCGCGTATTTCGCCAACCCCTGCTTCACCCAGATTCACCCCACCTGCATTCCCGTGTCGGGCGACTACCAGTCGAAGCTAACGCTGATGTCGGAGTCGCTGCGCAACGACGGGCGCGTGTGGGTGCCCGCTACCAAGGAAATGGCTGAGCGCCTCCGGGCTGGCCAGATTCGGGTGCAGGACATTCCCGAGGAAGAGCGTGACTACTTCCTGGAGCGTAAATACCCCGCCTTCGGTAACCTAGTTCCCCGCGACGTAGCCTCGCGCAACGCCAAGCAGATGTGCGACGAAGGTCGCGGCGTGGGCAGCACCGGCCTGGCCGTATACCTCGACTTTGCCGACATCATCAAGCGTACCGGCGCTGATTCGGTGGCCCAGAAGTATGGCAACCTGTTCGATATGTACGCCAAGATTACCGGCGAAAACCCCTACGAGCAGCCCATGCGCATCTACCCCGCCGTGCACTATACCATGGGCGGCCTGTGGGTAGACTATAACCTGCAAACCTCGGTTCCTGGCCTCTACGCCACCGGGGAGTGCAATTTCTCCGACCACGGTGCCAACCGCCTCGGCGCTTCGGCCCTGATGCAGGGCTTGGCCGATGGCTACTTCGTAATTCCCTATACCATTGGTGATTACCTGGCTAATACGCCCCCTACGCCCGTTACGACCCAGCACCCGGCCTTTGCTGAAGCAGAAGCCGATGTACGTGCCCGGATTCAGAAGTTCTTGTCCATCAATGGCACCCGCACACCCGACGACTTCCACAAGCACCTGGGCCATCTGATGTGGGAATATTGCGGCATGGCCCGCAACGCCAAAGGTCTGACCTTTGCCAAGGCCGAGATTCAGAAGCTGCGCAAAGAATTCTGGAGCGACCTGAAGCTGGTGGGTACCAATGAGGAACTGAACCAAGCCTTGGAAAAAGCTGGCCGCGTGGCCGACTTCCTGGAGCTGGGCGAGCTGATGGTAGACGACGCCCTGGCCCGTAACGAAAGCTGCGGCGGCCACTTCCGCGAGGAATATGCCACCGAGGAAGGCGAAGCCAAGCGCAACGACGACGAATTTGCCTATGTGGCCGCCTGGCAGTACGCCGGCGACAACCAGCCAGAAATCCTGAACAAGGAGCCCCTGGAATTCGAAAACGTGAAGCTCACCCAGCGCAGCTACAAGTAATGTTGAATTTTGAGTGTTGAATTCTGAAGTGGCGATACGGAACAAGATTTTCCACTGCCCTTCATTATTCAAATAGTACCCATTCAACATTTAAAACTCAAAATTCAAAAGTCCCGATACAATGGCTGGAAGTAACCCAAATGCCAAACCAATGAATCTTACCCTGAAGGTGTGGCGCCAGAAAAACCGCACCGCCCAGGGTCAGATAGTAGATTACCAGGTAAAGGACATTTCGCCCGAAATGTCGTTCCTGGAAATGCTGGATGTACTCAACGAAGACCTGCTGCGCCGCGGCGACGACCCGGTAGCTTTCGACCACGACTGCCGCGAAGGTATCTGCGGCTCGTGCAACCTATTCATCAACGGCCGCGCCCACGGCCCGGAAGCCGGCACCACTACCTGCCAGCTGCACATGCGCAAGTTCTCCGACGGCGACACCATCGTCATCGAGCCCTGGCGTGCCAATGCCTTCCCGGTCAACAAAGACCTGAGCGTGGACCGCTCGGCCTTCGACCGGATTATTCAGGCTGGCGGCTACGTGAGCATCAATACCGGCGGTGCCCCCGACGGCAACGAAATTCCAATTCCGAAGGACATTGCTGACCGGGCTTTTGAAGCCGCTACCTGTATCGGCTGCGGTGCCTGCGTGGCAGCCTGCAAAAATGCTTCGGCCATGCTGTTCGTGTCGGCCAAGGTGTCGCAGCTTGCGCTGCTGCCCCAGGGCCATGTGGAGCGCAAAACCCGCGTGGAAAACATGGTGGCTCAGATGGATATCGAAGGTTTCGGAGCCTGCACCAACATTGGCTCGTGTGCTGCTGAGTGCCCTGTGGGCATTTCGCTGGAAAACATTGCCATGCTGAACCGCGAGTTCCTGGTGGCCAAGGCGACGTCGAACAACCTGTCGTAACGCCCGCCGACGCTTGCTATAAAAGCGCGAAACGACCCGTCGTTTCGCGCTTTTGCGTTATATACCGCTCATCTTTTATTCCGAAAGGCCAACATTCTGCCGGCTTCGCGGCTTACTGAGCGAATCCTTCTGTTCCGCCCCTGTTCTTACTGCATGATTACCATCGTTGCCGGTACCAACCGCCCCGCTTCCCGCGCCCGTCGCATTGCCAACATTTACGCCGCTATGCTAGAAGAGCTGGGAGCCGAGTACCAGATTCTGGATCTGGCCGATTTGCCGGCTGATTTTACCACCTCCGCGTTGTACGGCAATCTGGGTAAGCACGAGGCCTTCAATAAGGTGGTACGGCAGGCCGAAGCGGCCGATAAGCTGGTCTTTATTGTGCCCGAATACAACTGCTCAATCCCGGGCGTACTCAAGGCCTTTATCGACGGTCTGCCCTACCCCGGCGGCATCCGGGGCAAAAAGGCGGCGTTAGTAGGTCTGAGCGCCGGCACCCAAGGCGGCATTCTAGCCCTGAGCCACCTAACTGACATTCTGATGTACCTAGGCACTACCGTGCTGCCCAGCCGGGTGCGCCTGCCTAGCCTCGACCAGTACCTGCTCAGCAACGGCGAGCTGGATAATTCGCTGTACCTACAATTGCTGAAAGAGCAGGCCGAGCAGCTTGTTGCTGCCTGATACTACCACGATGGGGCCAGGCAACAAATAAACTGTTATTCCTGCCCGGGCCTGTATATTTGCCGCAGTTCCTTCCTTTTTTTCCTGCCGTGGCGCGCATTCTGGCTCTTCTGCTTACCACCCTGATTCTGCTCCAGACGTTTAGTCGGGAGCTGGTGGTAGTGGATTACCAAATGCATAAGGAGCGCATCACTCGGCTTTTCTGCTTGAATAAGGACAAGCCCCGGCTGCAGTGCAACGGCAAGTGCCACCTGGCCAAAAAGCTCCGTAAGGCCGCTGCCTCCGATAGCAAAGCCCCGGCCAGCGGCTTCGCCAAGGTGAAGTACGACGCCGTGCTGCCCTTCCGGGCGCTGGTACCGACGCCGGCTGCCCTGCCGCCCCTGCCGGTACAGTTTGGCCGCACGCTGGCCGCGCCGTATTGCTTCACGCCAACCCACGGCATTTTTCATCCTCCCTCTTATCAGGCCTAATTCCGCCGCTGTCCCGAAGCTTTTGTGGTTTCGTGGCAACGTAGGCGCTGCTCATTCCGAGTAGGGCTGTGTGCATCCGCACATTTGGTTTTACCTCCTGATTTTTCTGACGATGAGAATTTCCAGCCTTTTTCTGGCCCTGGCTGTCGTGGCCGTTTCCCTGACGGGATGTGAGAATAAAAATACCGATCCGGACCCGGTAGCGCAGGTGGGCGAAATGGATATTGAGCTGGACCACGTGGTGGGGACCAGCAGCCTGGTGCGCGATGCGGCCACGCCCAACTACACCACTCCCAGCGGCGACCAGTTTTCGGTGAGCGTGTTTCGCTACTACATCTCCAACATCAAACTGAAGAAAGCTGACGGCACTGAATATGCCCAGCCCGAGAGCTACTACCTGATTGACGATACCAAGGCGGCTTCCAAGCGGCTGGCCCTCAAGAATATTCCCGTAGGCGACTACACCGGTCTCACTTTCACCATCGGTGTCGACAGTGCCCGCAACATGTCGGGGGCGCAGCAGGGCGCGCTGGCCCAGAGCGACATGTTCTGGACCTGGGACTCGGGCTATGTCTTCATGAAGCTGGAAGGCCGCTCGCCCCAGGCTAACGCTGGCGGGTTCTCCTACCACATCGGCGGATTCAAGAAGCCCAACATTGCCATGCGCACCGTGTCGCCGGCCTTGCCAACGGGCGTCAAGATTCTGGTGCGACCCGACCATACGCCGGAAGTTCACATGAAAGTCGACGTTATGAAGCTGCTGACTGGGCCTACCACTGTGCGGTTTGCCACCTTTGCTACGGCTCACATGCCGGGCGCGGCGGCAGTACAGCTGGCCAATAACTACGCGGCCGGCATGTTCAGCATCGACCATATCCACGCCAACTAAGGCCGGCCGACGATGAAACGCACCCACATAGTGCTGCTGGCCACCGGGCTGGCAGCACTGCTAGTGGCGGGCTGCCAGCCCGAGGCCGAGGTAACGCCCGAAGCGGTGATACCCGGCTCGGTGCTGCCCGCCAACTTTCCGGCCCCGGTGTACGGCTTCGACCAGAACCCGCCTACGCAACTTGGCTTCGAGCTGGGCCGCACCCTGTTCTACGACCCGCGCCTCTCCCGCGACGGCACCATTTCCTGCGGCAGTTGTCACCAGCAGTCGGCCGCCTTCAGCCACGATGGCCACACTGTGAGCCACGGTATTGATGGACTGCTGGGCACGCGCAACAGCCCGGCCCTGCACAACCTGCGCTGGCAAAAAAGCTTTTTGTGGGACGGCGGCGCCAACCACATCGAAACCATGCCGGCCGCGCCCATCACCAACCCCGTGGAAATGGGCGAAACGCTGGAAAACGTGGTGCGCAAGCTCAACGCCGATGCCACGTACCAGCAGCGCTTCGCCCAGGTTTTTGGCAGCCAACCCATCGACTCCTACCAACTGCTCAAGGCGCTGGCGCAGTTTACGGCAGCCCTCACCTCGTCCAACTCCCGCTACGACCACTATGTGCGTCACGAAAGCGGCGGCACGCTCTCAGCCCAGGAACTGCGGGGCGAAGCTATTGTGGCGCAAAAGTGCGTAGCCTGCCACGCTACGGACCTGTTTACGGATAACTCGTTCCGCAATAATGGTCTGAACCAAGCTTTCCCGGCCGACTCGGGCCGGGCACACATCACCCAGCGGGCCACCGACCGGGGCAAATTCAAGGTGCCGACATTGCACAACATTGCCCGCACGGCGCCTTACATGCACGACGGCCGGTTCCAGACGCTGGAGCAGGTGCTCGACCATTACGACCACGGCGTGATGGCCTCCCCCACCCTCGACCCACTGCTGCGGCAGCCCGACGGCCGGCTGGGTATTCCACTCAATGCCCAGCAGAAAACCGACCTGTTGGCTTTTCTGCACACGCTCACCGACGAGCAGTTTCTCACCGACAAGCGCCTGGCGGAACGCCGTTAGCCAGCCCTTCTGGCGGCGGCCGGCGGGCTGCTTTACGCTTTATTTCCCATGAAAAAGATATATCTGACGCTGGCCCTGGTGGGCTTGCTGCTACCGTCTGCCCAAGCCTGCGACATCTGCGGCTGCTTTATGGGTATTACGCCCTACGACAACCAAAGTGGTGTGTCGCTGATGCACCGCTACCGGATTTTCAACGGCTACCAGCAATTCGGGCAGCGCCCGTCGTTCTTTCCCAAGGGCGTGGAGCCCTTCGTACCGGCACACCCCAACCAGGATGACGGCTACCGCCACGACCACCAGGGCGACGCTTCCGACTATGAAGCCTACCGCGTGGTGGAGCTACGGGGCAAGTATTTTCTGGCCCAGCGGCTGGAGCTGAACGCCTTTGTGCCCTATGTAATGAACACCGCCCAAAGTAACGGCCGCAAGCTCAATACCGCCGGCCTGGGCGACGTCACGGTTTTTGCGGGCTACCATTTGATTCGGGCCATCGAAACGGCCGGGGTACAGAGCCGGCTCATCGTGGGGGGTGGAGTTAAGCTGCCCACCGGCGACTTTCAGCGGCAGAGCCCTGCCGGACGGCGCTACCCCATGCTTAACCAGCCCGGTACCGGCACCACCGACGGCTTCGTGTACGCCAACTACATCGGCAGCTACCGCAGCTTCGGGCTTAGCCTCAACTCCAGCTACCGTCGCTCCACCCGCAACCGGTTTGAAAACAGTCTGGCGCCCAGTACGGCCAGCTTTGCCAACCTGTTTTACCGCGTAGCGCTGGGCGACAAGTGGCAGATTTATCCGTCGGCGCAGCTCTACTACGAGAAAACCAGAGGCGAAATGCTGGAGGGCCAACTTACCCACGAGCACGCCATAAATGCAGCGCTGCTGGGCCCCGGCATGGATATTTACTACCAGAATTTCTCCCTTAACACTAGCGCCCAATTTCCACTCTACACCGCCTCCACCGACCATCCTGCCAGCGCCGGACGCATGGTAATAGCTTTGGGCTACAGCTTCAAGCAAACCAAATACCTGCTCAAAAGCCGACGGCCGGCGGGCTAAGGAAGGTCACGCAGCCGCCGACCCTGCTGCCGCGCCCACAGCCCGTGCTTGCTCTGGCCCACTACCTGCGACCCGTAAATGCCCCGATGGCCCGAAAACAGGTAGCTCAATCCGCAGGCCAGGCCCGCATACAGGCCGCACTCGTGCCCAAACAGCTCCATTGCCATCAGAATGCAGGCCAAAGGCGTGTTGGCCGCGCCGGCAAATACGGCTACGAAGCCCATACCCGCCAGCAGCGGCATGGGCAGGGCCAGCCCCGGCGCCAAGGCATTGCCCAAAGCGGCCCCGATAAAGAACAGCGGCGTTACTTCGCCGCCCTTGAAGCCCGCCCCCAGCGTCAGGGCCGTCAGCAGAATCTTCAGAGCAAAGGCGTAGGCCGGCAGAGGCTCGGCAAAAGAGCGCACGATGATGGGAATGCCCAGGCCAATGTAGTCAGTGGTGCCGAGTAGCCATACCAGCAGCGCCACCAACACACCGCCTATCATCGGCCGCAGTGGCGGAAAGGCAATAACGCGCTTAAACCAGCTGTTGACAAAATGCGTAGCCCCGGCAAAAAACCTGGCCGTCAGACCAAAAGCCACCCCGGCCAGTGCCGCGCTGCCCAGCCCCGCCGCCGACAGCGCGGGAGCCGCCAGCAGCGGGTAGGCCGTGTGGCCCACGCCCCAGGCGCGCGTCACCCAATCGGCAAAAACGGCGGCCAGCAAGCTAGGCAACAGGGCATCGTAGCGCAGGCGGCCCAGCAGAAATACTTCCAAGCCGAAGACGGCCCCGGCCAGCGGCGTACCGAATACCGACGCGAAGCCGGCACTGATACCGGCAATAAGCAACAGTCTTCGTTCCCGCCGGTGCAGCCGCAGCCACCGGGTGAGCTGGTCGGCCAAGGCTCCGCCCATCTGCACGGCCGTGCCCTCGCGCCCAGCCGAGCCGCCAAACAGGTGGGTAAGCAGCGTGCCGAGCAGCACCAGCGGCACCATACGCAAGGGCAGCCTGGCCCGGGGCTGGTGTATCTCGTCGAGCAGTAGGTTGTTGCCGCCTTCCACCGACTGGCCCAGATAGTGATATAGTAGCCCTACTAGCAGCCCACCCAGCGGCAGTGCGGTCAGTATCCAGGGGTAGGCTTCCCGCCAAGTGGTAACCCAGTCCAGCGCCACCAGAAAGCCGGCCGAAGCTGTACCGGCCAATGCGCCTACTACCAGGCTGATGCCCAGCCAGCGCAGGCTAAAGAGCAGCAGCACACGATATTCCGCCCCCAGTCGGGCAGCCAGCCGGAAGGGCATAGAGCAAGCGTTGAATGAAAAAGGCCGGGGTAAAAGTACGCAAAGCTACTTGAGGGCCGGGGTACACTCAACCACCTGAGTAAAGGTAATTTGCCCGCCCGAAACCAATGCCGCAGGTACCGGTGTTATGCCGGAAATCAATATATTGGACTTTCTCTACCCTTACTTTTCCCGGGTGCTTACATCTACTCGCCTACGTTCCTGGCTTTATGCTTCGGCCATTCTTATTGGCTTCATAACTGCCTGTAAGCCAGAACCTGAAGAAGAGGGCGAATCTGCTGTGGTAACTACGCCCTACCAACTGGTGCTGCCCAAAGGCTTTCCCCAGGATGTTAAGATTCCGGCTGATAACCCGCTGACCCAGGAAGGCGTGGTCCTGGGACGCATGCTGTTCTACGAAACTAAACTCTCGCGCAACAACACCATGTCGTGCGGCAGCTGCCACCAGCAAAGCAAGGCCTTCACCGATGGGCGGGCCCTGGCTTTGGGCGTAGATGGCGTGCCCAACCCCCGGGGCACGATGTCGCTGGCCAATATCCTATGGGAGCCCACGCTGAACTGGGAAGGTGCGGCCATCAGCCTGGAAACGCAGGCCCTGAAACCCATCGAAAACCCCGTGGAGCTGCACCAGTCCCTGGCCGCCGGCGTGGGCAAGCTGCAGCAAACCGATACGTACCCGCCGCTTTTCCGCGCCGCCTTCGGCTCGGCTACCATTACGGAGGCCAATGTGCTCAAAGCCTTGGCCCAGTTTGAGCGGACCCTGATTTCGTCGAATTCGAAGTACGACAAGTACCTGCGCAACGAAGGGCCGCTCACCAGCCAGGAAATAGCGGGTAAGGTGCTGTTTTCCAGCCACCCCGACCCCACCATTCCCGTGGCCGGGGCCGACTGCATGCACTGCCACAACGAAGGCAACCGGCTCTTCACCTCCACCGACTACACCCTCGGAGCTTCCAGCAGTTTCTTCAACAATGGCCTCGACTCCAACCCGGCCGATTTGGGCCGCTTCGGCGTAACCGGCCTTGCCGCCGACCGGGGCAAGTTTCGGGCTCCCACCCTGCGTAATATTGCCCTGACAGCCCCTTACATGCACGACGGCCGCTTTGCCACCCTGGCCCAGGTACTCGACCACTACAGCGACCATGTAGCCAAAGACAGCCCCAACCTGGATATTAACATGCTCACGAGCAGCAATAAACGCAACGGTACCCAGCTTAGCCTCACGGCCACTCAGAAACAGCAGGTCATTGCCTTCCTGCTCACTCTCACCGATTCTACCTTTATTCAGGACAAGCGCTTCTCGGATCCGTTCAAGCCGTAGCCGAAGTTGGGTAGTACGGTGGTAGCTGTATTTCCTGCCGTCCTGTTGCTTTAGACAAACTTCCTGAGCGCCAGCGCGTATAGTGGCCCGGCACTAGCCCGCACGCTACCGTGCAGAAGTGCTTGTATTGCTGCCCAACCCGGCAGCTCACTCTCCTAAAATCATGAAAAGTAAATTGCTCATTGCCCTGCTGGCTCTCTGTTCGGCCTGTAGCACCACCTCTTCCCCCACGGCATCACATCGTCGGCCTCTTTCTCCCGACCGCGAATCAGCTGACCCAGTGAATGCCTCTATCCCCGACTCTACCTCCACAGCCACGGCTGAGTAGCCGCTTGCCGGTATAGAAACCAAAACGCCACTCAGAAGCTTCTGAGTGGCGTTTTGGTTTCTACTGGCGCAGTTCCGAATCTAATCCACGTTGTCGTGCAGGAAGCGGTTGTCGCCTAGCAGCTCGTTGTCGTCTGAGAGGTTGAAGCGCGAGATATTCCGCTCGCTCGATGGCACCACGTTTTCCAGCTTCACCTGCCGCCGCAGATACGCGGGCGTCTCTAGCTGGTCCTTAATAACATCGTTGGTCAGCCCGTTGCTCAGGCCTTCCAAGCGGCGGCGGCGCTCCTCAGCGCGGGCATCCAGCGACGGACGAGCCGGTTGCTGTACCGGGGCAGCCTGTTGAATGACTACGGGCTCCGGGGCCGGCGTCGATGGCGCGGCTACCGGCGGTACGTAGCCCGTGTAGGGCGACGTTTCGAGGTCGAAGGTAACCTTGGGCGGCTCCGGGGCAGCAGCTACCGGCGCCGGGGTGCTGAAAGTCGGCACAAACGGCGCGGCGGGAGCTTCCTGCCGGTCTTTGTCGAAAATGTTGATCTGCGGATCGGGCGCCGCAACCGGCTCTGGCTCCGACTTATCCAGCCCGTAGGCCATGCTTATGTTGTGCGCGTCGCGGGCAAAGCCGGTGGCAATAACCGTCACGCGGATGCTCTGACCCAGCGTGGAGTCGATACCGTGGCCGAAGATAACCTCGGCGTCCTGACCAGCCTTGTTCTGGATGTACTCCGTAATTTCGGTCAGCTCATCCATTTCCAGCTCGGCTTGGTCGCCCGACATGATGGAGAGCAGAATTTTCTGGGCCCCGTGAATGTCGGTGTTGTTCAGCAGCGGTGACGACAAGGCCTCCTCCGCCGAGCGACGGGCGCGGTTTTCGCCTTCGGTGATGCTGCTGCCCATTACGGCCGCGCCCGAGTCTTTCATCACCGTTTTCACGTCTTCAAAGTCCACGTTGACTTCGCTCGTTACCGTGATAATTTCGGCAATCGACTTGGCGGCGGTGCTCAACACGTTATCAGCTTTGGCGAAGGCGGCCCGAATCGGCAGGTTACCGAAGATTTCGCGCAGCTTATCGTTAAGAATCACCAGCACCGTGTCGCAGTTGTCGCTGAGCTCCTTAATGCCCTGCTCGGCCTGCTGACGCTTTTTCTTGCCCTCGAACAGGAACGGCGCCGTGACAATGCCCACCGTGAGAATGCCCAGCTCCTTAGCTACTTTGGCAATAACCGGAGCCGCGCCCGTGCCCGTACCACCGCCCATACCGGCCGTGATAAACACCATCTTGGTGCCGTTGCTGAGCAATTCGCGGATCTGTTCCCGGCTTTCGATGGCGGCCTGCTTGCCCCGCTCGGGGTTGGCGCCGGCCCCGAGGCCTTCGGTCAGGTCCACGCCAATCTGCAGCTTGTTGGGCACGGTGCTGCTGTGCAGTGCCTGCTTGTCGGTGTTGCAAATCACGAATTCCACATCCTTTATGCCTTGGCTGAACATGTGGTTCACGGCATTGGAACCGCCCCCACCGACGCCAATCACCTTGATGATGGAGTTGGATTGCGCTGGAATATCAAATTTATACATGAGTCGTCTGCTTCAATTAACAGTTATCATCTATCATTTATCACTCAACTATTCTGCGCTTACAGGCTTTTCGCCAGGCGGAAGGGTCAACTGATAATTGTTAAATGGTAAATGATTTAGTACTGCTTATCGTCGAAATCATCAATCAACAGCCCTTTGGTGCGGCTGATGATGTCCTGGAAGAACTTACCGGCTCCCGATGCCTTCTTCGGCGGCGCGGGCTGGGCGGGCGTGGGCTGCGGCGCTACCGGAGCAGCGGCCCGCACCTCCGGTACCGGACGATACGTGTTTTCCTCTTCTTCGTACGAACGGCTGATGCGCTCATCAATCGAGCGGTAGCCCGACAGCACGAGGCCGACGGTAGTTGCATACATCGGCGACTTCACTGCCTCAATCTTGCTCTTGCCCAGGTGCTCGTTGGGGTAGCCAATGCGCGTATCAAGGCCCGTAACGTACTCCGTGAGCTGCACCAGGTTCTGGAGCTGCGAGCCGCCACCGGTCAGCACGATGCCGGCGGCCAGCTTATCGCCGTGGCCCGTGCGCTGAATCTCGGCGTACACCAGCTCGATGATTTCTTCCATCCGGGCCTCGATGATGTGGGCCAGATTCTTGAGCGAAATTTCCTTGGGAGCCCGGTCGCGCAGGCCAGGGATGCTCACGATTTCGTAGTCGGAAGCTTCCTCGGCAATGGCTTTACCGAATTTCACCTTCAGCTGCTCGGCCTGGTTCTGCATTACGGCGCAGCCCTGCTTGATGTCGCTGGTCACGATGTTGCCGCCGAAGGGCAATACCGCGGCATGCCGAATAATACCATCCTTGAAAATGGCCAGGTCGGTGGTACCGCCCCCGATGTCAATCAGGGCTACACCGGCTTCCTTTTCCTCGTCACTCAGCACCGACATGCTCGACGAGAGCGGCTCCAGAATCAGGTTATCTATTTCCAGGCCTGCCTTGGTGACGCACTTGTTGATGTTGTTAATGGCCGTGCTCTGGGCCGTGATGATATGAAAGTTGCCTTCCAGGCGCACGCCCGACATGCCCACGGGGTCCATAATGCCTTCCTCGTAATCCACCTTGTAGTCCTGGGGCATTACGTGGATGATTTCGGAGCCGGGTGGGGTTACCAGCCGGTACATATCGTTGGTCAGCCGATTTACATCGTCGACGGTAATCTCAGTTTCGGCCGAATTGCGGGTGATGCTGCCGTTGTGCTGCAGGCTCTTGATGTGCTGGCCGGCAATGCCCACATTCACGACGCCAATATTGATTCCGGACTGTTCTTCGGCCTGCCGAATTGCTTTCCGGATAGCATCCACCGTCTTGTCGATATTCGACACGATACCGCGCACCACACCTTCCGACACGGCTTTGCCCATGCCGAGAATTTCGAGTTTGCCGAACTCGTTTTTACGCCCTACCAGGGCGCATATTTTGGTGGTGCCGATGTCGAGGCCGACTACAATCTTATCGTTTTGCATGGGGAGAAAGGACGAGTGGGGTGCGGTTGGTGCTATGTGTTTCTGATGCAAAAAACGCCGTTTCCGGGCGTTTACGCAAGGATTCCTTATTCACAGATGATCTGGTCTTTGAACTCAACGTTGACACGGTGGTACGTGTCCCAGCCCAGGACCGGAGGAATTTGACGGTAAAATACCATCAGTTTCGCAAATTTTTCCGAAATATTCTCCGGAAAGCCAAATTCTATTCGTTGGTCGCCTACCTGTTGAGTAAAGGAAACCTTGCCATTGGGGCCGATAAATACCTCGGCTACCTGGGCTCGCCAGAACGGGTGTTCATCAATATAGCGCAAAAACTCAAGATACTGACGCCCGGTGGAATCTTGGAAAAAGCCAGCTTGGAGCGGCCCACCACCCAGCCGGGAAATGGGCACCACGCGGGCAGTGAACAACGACGAGAGCGGCAGTTTCTTGCCCTCAGCATCGAGGTAACTATCCTGGCGGGTATCGGCGTGGATGAGACGGGCAATGGGCCGGTTCTGGCGCACGTCGGCGTGCAGGTTGCCGGCCAGGTCGCGGTACACTTGGGCCTCGCGCACGAAGCTGTGGGCCTTGAGGCGTGCTTCCAGCGCCTTGAGGTCGAGGTCATCGGGGTGGGCGCCTTCCAGGCGCTGGCCGCCGTTGCGGGTGAGCAGGGCCGTTACTTCCCGCTCACTGATGAAGTAGTTGTTGAATTCGTTGCCGATGGTCACGATGACGCTGCCCACGGGTCGGCTGGCCTGCCGGACCCCGGCAAACACCGCCAACGCCGAGAGCAGCACAAGGCACCCGGTAGCGAAAATCAGATTATTGGCCTTACGCTTCAACTCCATTCCAGCGAATATCTAAAATATTCCTTAGCCGGGGAACAAGCTGGTCAATATCTCCAGCGCCGACGGTGGCTAATACGTCGAAATTCTCGTCTATGGCCGCCGAGGCCAGGACTTGTTCTTTGGTCTGCAACGACTTTTGGGGCGCCGTTATTTGGGACAAAATCAATTCGGAGGTCACGCCTTCCAGCGGCTGCTCCCGGGCCGGGTAAATAGCCAGCATCACCACCTCATCGGCCAGGCTCAGGCTTTCGGCAAAGCCGGGGGCAAAGTCGCGGGTGCGGGTGAAGAGGTGGGGCTGAAACACGACCCGCAGCCGCTTGCCGGGGTAGAGGGCCCGTAACGAGCGAAGGAAGGCTTCTATTTCACGCGGGTGGTGGGCATAGTCGTCCACGTATACCTTCTCCCCCGCTGTTATGATGAATTCGAATCGGCGTTTTACGCCTCGATACGCCGCTACGGCACTTTTCAACTGCTCCTGCCCTACGAGTTGTAGCTGAGCAACCACGCAGGCGGCCAGCATGTTTTCCACATTGTGGTAGCCGGGCACGGCCAGTTGCAACTGCGGCACGTCGCCGAGCGGGCCGTGCAGGTCGAAGCGGAACTGGTGGCCCTGGGCGGTGATGTGGTCGGCGTAGAGCTCCGGGCCCTGCTCGGGTGAGAGGCCGTAACGAATCACCCGCACGCCTTCGGCTACGGCAGCCGCAATGCTCTGGTCGGCAGTGTGATTGAGAATGAGCGTACCGCCGGGCTTGATCTGGGCCACAAACTGCCGGAACGACTCGACCAGCGCCTCTTTGTTGCCATAGATGTCGAGGTGGTCGGCATCAGTGCTCGTGACGATGGCAATATCGGGGTGCAGAGTCAGGAAGCTCCGGTCGTACTCATCGGCTTCGACGACTACCGGTGCATTCGGGTCGCCGGGCTGGGCCAGCAGCAGGTTGGAGCCCAGGTTGACGGCAATACCGCCCAGAAAAGCCGAGCAGTTGACGCCCGCGTGGTGCAGCAGGTGGGCTACCATGCTACTGGTCGTGGTTTTGCCGTGGGTGCCGGCTACGGCAATGGTGTAGTGGCCGGCCGTGAGCAAGCCCAGCACCTGACTGCGCTTGCGGATGTCGTAGCCCTGCTCCCGCAGCCAGGCCCATTCCTGGTGGTCTTTGGGAATGGCGGGCGTGAGGACTACCAACGTCTGGGCGCGGTTGTCACGCACTTCAGCCGGAATGCTGGTTACCGCGTCGTCGTAGTGAATCCGGATGCCTTCGGAAGTCAGAGCTTCAGTCAGGGGCGTCACGGTTTTGTCGTAGCCGCTCACGCGGTGACCGTTGGCCTGAAACCAGCGCGCCAGGGCCGACATGCCAATGCCACCGATACCCAGAAAATAGACGTTCGGAAATGCGGCTACGGGATTCATACGCGGGCTACAAGGGCTAAAAGTTCATCCACGATGGTTTCGGTGGCGTGCGGAAACGCCAGCGGGCTGAGGTTGCGGCTCAGTTCGAGTTGCTGGTCAGGATTGCTAAGCAGGCGCAGGGCTTCGTCGTAAAGCTGGACTGGAGCCTCAGCGTCGGTTACCAGCAGCGCGGCTTTCTTGCTGACCAGGGCCATAGCGTTTTTGGTTTGGTGGTCTTCGGCCACGTTGGGCGAAGGCACCAAGATGCTAGGCTTGCCAGTGAGGCACAGCTCCGACACCGACAACGCCCCGGCGCGGCTGATAACCACATCGGCGGCGGCGTAAGCTAGGTCCATGCGCTGCACAAACTCCAGGGCCTGGAGGTGGTCGGCGGCGAAAGGCTGAATCTGGCCGGCGGCCTGGGGGTAGTAGAGCTTGCCGGTTTGCCAGAGCAGCTGAATGCCGGCCTCGCGCAGGCGGGGCAGCGCGGCAGCCGTGGCCTCATTCAGGGTGCGGGCCCCGAGGCTGCCGCCGATGACGAGCAGCGTCTTTTTCTCGGGCGAGAGGCCGAAGAACTGCAGGGCCTCTGCCCGGCTGCCGCTGGTAATTTCGGTGCGCACGGGGTTGCCGGTCAGCACGAGCTTATCGGTGGGAAAGAACTTCTCCATTCCGTCGTAGGCCACGCAAATCCGGTCGACGCGGCGGCTGAGCAGCTTGTTGACCAGACCCGCGTAGGAATTCTGCTCCTGAATCAGACTAGGAATATTACGCGAAGTGGCAGCCAGCAGCACCGGCGCCGAGGCATAGCCGCCCACGCCCACTACGGCATCGGGCTTGAACTCTTCGAGCAGCTTGCCGGCCTTGCGCACCGAGCGGAACACCTTCATCGGAAACAGCAGATTCTGGGGCGTGAGGCGGCGCTGCAGGCCGGCAATGTCGAGGCCCACAATCTGGTAGCCAGCTTCGGGCACGCGCGTCATTTCCATGCGGCCGTGGGCGCCCACAAACAGGATTTCGGCATCGGGCTGGCGGCGGCGCAGCTCGTTGGCAATGGCCACGGCCGGAAATATATGCCCGCCCGTGCCCCCACCGCTGATAATCACGCGGTAAGGCCGGGGGGGCTGAGAAGAGGCGCTATAGAGGGTCGTTTTGGGCACTGGTAGTGAAACTGTGAAAGGTGAAGTTGTGAAGAGCGAAATGGCAGGTTATGGATTAACAATTTCACCTTTCACAATTCCACGCTTGATTTAAGCGTAAGCGGTTTTCTTCGGGATGCGGATGGTATCCTCCGGCTCGCCGGTCATGGGCCGTATTTCCCGCTCCCCGCGGCTCACGCTGAGGATAATGCCGATGCTGATACCGGTGAAAATCAGGGAGGTGCCGCCCATGCTCAGCAGTGGCAGCGGCAGGCCGGTAATCGGGCCCAGGCCCACGGCCACGCCCATGTTGACCATGGCCTGCAAGACCAAACTAAACGCCAGGCCCGCCGAGAGCAGCCCGCCGAAAGCCCCGTAGCTATTCATCACCGTTTTCAGCCCCCGATAGAGAAAGGCCAGGTACAGGAACAGCACGAAAGCCCCGCCGGCCAGGCCGTATTCCTCGATGATAACGGCGTAGATGAAGTCGGAATACGGGTGGGGCAGGATGTTACGCTCGGTGCTCTGGCCGGGGCCTTTGCCCGTGATGCCGCCGGTGGCAATGGCAATGTAGCTGTGCTCGAGCTGGAAAGGCACCGGCTTGGTTTTGTCGGTGAAGTTTTCAATGCGCGACTGTACCGTTTTGAAACGCTGCCCCGAGGCCAGCCCGATGCCGCCTACCACGGCTCCGATGGCCACCATGACGGCCATTTGCTTGAGCGGCACGCGGCCAATGAACATGAGCAACAGGCAGGTAGCAAACAGCAGCAACGCCGTGGAGGCATTGGTCAGGATGATCAGGCCGCAGATGATACCCACCCAGATCATTACGGGCAAGAGCGTGGTTTTGAACTCATTGACGTGCTGCTGCCGGCGGCTGAGCATGCTGGCCAGATGCGAAATCAACGCCAGCTTGGCTAAGTCAGAGGGCTGAAAGGTCTGGTTGACAACCGGAATGGTGAGCCAGCGCGAGGCCTCGTTGATGTTGGAACCCATGAAGAAGGTAAACAGCAGCAGCGGCACCGAAATCAGCAGGGCGTAGAGCGACAGGCGCGAGTAGTAGCGGTAGTCGATGCGGTGGGCCAGCCACATGAAGAACAGGCCCACGAAAATCAGGCTGGTGTGCTTGAAGAGGAAGTATTCGGTGTTGCCGCTCATCTTCTTGTACGCCAGCGTGCCCGTAGCCGAGTACACCACCGCAATGCTGATCAGCGAAAACAGAATCACAATGGCCCACAGAATCGGGTCACCTTTCAGATTCCGCTGCAGCCAGGTTTTGATCGGGTCCATGTGATAAGTTAATGAGGGTGAGCAGGTATGAGGGCAGGAGGTAGCGGTATGAATGAGTAAGGAGAAGGACAAACTTCTACCCTCCCACCCGCATACCCTCATTACCGAAGTCGGCAACCGCTGCTGCAAACTGCCGGCCGCGGTCTTCGTAGTTTTTGAACAGGTCGAAGGAGGCGCAGCAGGGAGAGAGCAGCACTACGTCGCCGGGGGCGGCTAGCTCGGCGCCGCGGCGCACGGCGGTAGCCATGCTTTGCGTTTCTTCGAGGTGGGGCACAATGCTGCCGAAGCTGGCTTTGAGCTTTTCATTGTCGATGCCAAGACAGATTAGAGCCTTTACCCGGCTTTTGGCCAGGGGCAGCAGGCTGGTGTAGTCGTTGCCTTTGTCGGTGCCGCCGGCAATCCAGATAATGGGCTGACGGATTCCGTCGAGGGCATACCAGGCCGCTTCCACGTTGGTAGCCTTCGAGTCATTGATGAAGGTTGCGCCGTTGATTTCGCCCACGGGCTGCAGGCGGTGGTCGGCGTTGCGGAACGTAGCCAGGCCGCTTTCAATCTGCTGCTCCGACAAGCCCGCTACCCGGGCGCACAGCACGGCGGCCAGCGTGTTCTGGCGGTTGTGCTGCCCGATGAGGGGCGAGCCGGCCGTGCTGATTTCCATGCTCCGCCCTTCCATACCGGGGGCCAGGTTGGTACAGAGCCGGTTTTCGGCGGTGTAGTAGCCGGCCAGGTGATAGTCGGGGCGGTGGTGCAGGCTGAAGGGCAGCAGGTTGGCCTCGCTGAACACGGAGGTAAACTCCTGCTGAATCACCGCGTCGTCGGCGTTGTAGATGAAATAGCCGCTGCTGTCCAGGTTGCGGGCAATGCGCAGCTTGGCGTGGGCGTATTTCTCCAGCGAATAGTCGTACCGGTCGAGGTGGTCGGGCGTGATGTTGAGCAGCACCGACACCCAGGGCCGGAAGTCGTAAGTATCATCGAGCTGAAAGCTACTGAGCTCCAGCACGTAGTAGTCGAATTTATCGTCGATAACCTGCTCGGCGAGGCTGTAGCCCACGTTGCCGGCCAGGCCCACGCTCAGGCCCGCTTCCTTCAGCAGGTGGTAGGTGAGCAGCGTGGTGGTGGTTTTGCCGTTGGTGCCCGTAATGCACACGCACTTGGCCTGGGTGTAGCGCCCGGCCAGCTCGATTTCGGAAATGACCGGAATCTGCTTGTCGCGCAGGGCCTGAATGACCGCAGCCTTTTCCGGAATGCCGGGGCTTTTCACGACTTCATCGGCCGTCAGAATCTCTTCCAGCGTGTGGCTGCCTTCCTCGAAGCGGATACCGGCCGCCGTCAGCTTCTCCTTATATAAAGGCTGAATCGGGCTCTGGTCCGAAACGAAGACGGTGTGGCCTTTAGCCTGCGCCAGTAGCGCGGCCCCTACTCCACTTTCCGCAGCGCCGAGAATGACGATTTTCTTAGACATGGTATGTGAGAACTCAGAAGTCAGAGCTTAGAGCTCAGATAGAAGAAAGAGTGCCGTCCCAAAAGTCTAAGGTATAAGCTCTGACTTCTGAGTTTTAAAGGTTAGCGCAGCTTGAGCGTGACGAGCGTGAAGATGGCCAGCATGATGCCCACAATCCAGAAGCGCGACACGATTTTGGATTCGTGGTAGCCTAGCTTCTGGTAGTGGTGGTGCAAAGGCGACATGCGCAGCAGGCGGCGGCCCTCGCCGTACTTGCGTTTGGTGTACTTAAACCAGCCCACCTGCACCATCACCGAGAGGTTTTCAATCAGAAATACGCCGCAGAGCACCGGAATCAGCAGCTCCTTGCGGATGATGAGGGCCAGCACGGCAATGATACCGCCAATGGCCAACGAGCCGGTGTCGCCCATGAAAACCTGGGCCGGGTAGCTGTTGTACCACAAAAAGCCGATGCAGGCACCCACGAAGGCCGTACAGAAGATTACCAGCTCCCCGGAGTTGGGAATAAACATAATATCCAGGTAATCAGCCAGCAACGCGTTGCCGCTAACGAAAGCCAGGATAGCCAGCGTAACGCCGATGATGGCCGACGTACCGGCCGCCAGCCCGTCGAGGCCGTCGGTGATGTTGGCCCCGTTGCTCACGGCCGTGATAATCAGAATCACGATGGGAATGTAGAGGAAGCTGTAGAGGCCGTTGAAAAACGGGCCGGCGTAGGCAAACAGGTTGCCGTAGTTGAGCTCGTTGTTTTTGGCGAAGGGAATGGTCGTAATCATCAGCTTCACGTCCTGGTACACGGTGCTGGCGTCCACGGCCGAGAGCTGGCCGTTGGGCAGCAGATACTGGCGCACGGTCACGTCCTTGCTGAAAAACAGCACCCAGCCCACCGTAATGCCCAGCCCGATCTGGCCCAGCACCTTGAAGCGCCCACTAAGGCCCTCCTTGTTTTTCTGGAACACCTTGATGTAGTCGTCCAAGAAGCCGATGAGGCCCAGCCACACGGTGCTGAGCAGCATGAGCACGATGTAGATATTATCGAGCTTGGCAAATAGCAGCACCGGCACCAGAATGGCCAGCAGAATAATCAGGCCGCCCATGGTGGGAGTGCCTTTTTTGGCCATCTGTCCTTCCAAGCCCAAATCCCGGATACTTTCGCCTACCTGCTTCATCTGCAGCACCCGAATAAGGCGGGCGCCGAAGAGCTGGGCAATGATGAGCGAGGTAATAACGGCCATGGCCGCCCGAAACGAGATAAACTGGAACACGCCCGCGCCTGGCAGGTTGTAGTGCTTGTCGAGAAAGTCAAAAAGGTAATAAAGCATTGGCGCGGGGGTCAGCGGGTCTTCGGTGGAGTTATTCCAAGCTGCAAAGGTTTGGCTTTTTTGGGGTTGGGCAACTGTTGCGTTTTTGCAGATTTTCTAGTAGTCGTCATGTTTCGGCGGCGCTTAGCATGACGTGTTTTTTCATTTTCCCAGCAAGTCAAACATTTCCTGGAGCACTTGCTTGTCGTCAAAATCATTCTTGACGCCTTTGATTTCCTGGTAGTTTTCGTGGCCTTTGCCGGCTACCAGCACAATGTCGCCGGGCTGGGCCAGGGCCACGGCCGTTTTGATGGCTTCGCGCCGGTCGGCAATGGTCAGGACTTTGCCCAGATCGGCGGGCTGCACGCCGGCCTGCATCTGCTGCAGAATGTCGTTGGGGTCTTCGAAGCGCGGGTTGTCGGAGGTGAGTACCACGCGGCTGGAGCCTTTGCAGGCCAGGTTGGCCATAATGGGGCGCTTGGCCGCGTCGCGGTTGCCGCCGCAGCCCACCACCGTAATTACCTGCTGGCTGGGCTGGCGAATATCGGCAATGGTGTCGAGCACGTTTTCCAGCGCGTCGGGCGTGTGGGCGTAGTCTACGATTCCGGTAATGCGCGTCTTCTCGGCCAGAATGGGCTCGAAGCGGCCGGGTGCCGAGGTCAGGCCCGACAGCGTGGTCAGCACTTCCATCGGCTCCTCGCCCAGCAGCACCGCCGCCCCGTACACGGCCAGCAGGTTGTAGGCGTTGAACACGCCAATCAGCCGGAACTGCACGTCGCGGCCGTCCACATCGAGGTGCAGACCGTGCACGGCGTTTTCAATGAGCCGCGCCCGATACGTGGCCGGGCCGCGCAGGGAGTAGGTTTCGCGGCGGGCGGCGGTGTTTTGCAGCATCACCGGGCCGCGCTTGTCGTCGGCGTTGGTAAGGGCAAACGCCTGTTTGCCGAGGCCGTCGAAAAAGCCCTTTTTGGCCTTCAGGTAGTTATCGAAGGTGCCGTGATAGTCGAGGTGGTCGTGGGTGAGGTTAGTAAACACACCGCCCGCAAACTGCAAGCCCGTAATGCGGTGCTGCACCACCGCGTGCGAGCTGACCTCCATAAAGGTGTGGGTGCAGCCGGCAGCCACCATCTGGGCTAGCAACTCGTTCAGCCGGATGGCATCGGGCGTGGTGTGGGTGGCCGGAATTACCTGCTCGTCAATCTGGTTCTGCACCGTGCTCAGCAGCCCTACGTGGTAGCCCAGCTCCCGGAACAGCTTGTGTAGTACCGTGGCGCAAGTGGTTTTACCGTTGGTACCCGTAATGCCCACCAGTTTGAGCTGCCGCGACGGATGCCCGTAAAACGCCGCCGCCATATAAGCCATAGCCTCGGCGCTGTCGGCCACCTGTATATATGTAGTGTCGGCAGCAGTTTCGGCGGGCAGCTCCTCGCACACGATTACCGACGCGCCCTGCTCCACCGCCTTCGGAATGAACTGGTGGCCGTCGGTCTGGGCGCCGCGCAGCGCGAAGAAGATAGTACCCGGCCGGGCCTGGCGCGAATCCAAGGTGAGGCCCGCTACCGTAACGTCGGCGGGACCAGCCTGGGCGCGCACGGCCACGCCGCTGAGCAAAGAGGAAAGCAAATGGTTATCGGCGTTGGTCAAGCAAGTGGGGCGGCCGGCAAGCCGCTTTTTCGGGATGTTTCGATTCTGTGTTTTGGCGGTCGAAGCCGGTCAGCCTACGCGGTGCTAGGCCTTGGGTTTACCGGCCTCGGCTCGTTTGGCAGCCTGCTGGCTGATGCGGTACTGCTCCAGGCGTTTGGCTTTCAGGGCCTTGATGCGCTTGGCCTCGTCCTGGTCGACGGCGGTAATAAGCTTGTTCTCCGTGAGCAGAGTGGGCGCCGGGGCGGGCAGCGCCTTAGGCGCGTCCCCCGACTTACTGCCAATGGGGACCAGCTCCAGCGTGACAACGGAGCCGCGCCGGATACCGCTGCCCGCCGCAATGGACTGCTGCCGCACGCGGCCGGTGCCCAGGGCTTTCACGCGTAGGCCCCGGTTTTCGAGCAAAAACAAGGCGTCGCGCAGGGTCAGGCCGGTTACGTCGGGTACCCGGCCGGGGCGCACGGCTACGGGTTTCCAGTCTACGGCATTCACGTTGGAGTCGGCGCGGTCGGCCCGCACCCAGTCGTCGCCGGAGGCCTGCGAATGGTTGCTCACGCCCAGCTTCTGGCACACCAGCGTCAGTTCATCCTGTAGGCCAGCCCGCACATACGGCACTTTCGATTTATTAGAAGGCGCCCGGGCCAGCAAGGGGCGCTGACTGGCCATGTCGCGGGCCATAGCCTTGTCGGCCACTTCCCGGAAAATCGGGGCAGCTACCTGGGCTCCCGACCAATTGGCGCCCTTCGGCGAATCGACCACGACGATGCAGCTGTACTTGGGATTATCGGCCGGAAAGTAGCCGCAGAAGCTGGTGGAGTACTGCTTGGTATACTGGCCGTTTTTGAACTTCCAGGCCGTGCCGGTTTTGCCCGCAATGGTGTAGTCGGGCGTTTGGATGGCGCGGGCGGTGCCAGCCAGCACCACGCCTTCCAGCATTTCGCGCAGCTTGGCCACCGTTTCCTCCGAGCAGATTCGCTCGTTCAGCACCTTGGTTTCGAACCTCTCCAGCACCTTGTCAGCCTGCTTGATTTCCTTGACAATCATGGGCTGCACCTTCACGCCGTTATTGGCAATGGCGTTGTAGAAGGCCAGCGTCTGGAGTGGGGCCAACTTCAGCTCGTAGCCGATACACATGGTACTCAGTGAGGTACGGCTCCACGAGCGGTCCGTGGGGTCTTTAATATAAGGCCGGGCCTCACCTGCCATCTGGAAGCCCAGCGGCTTGTCGAGCCCGAACTTCTTGAGGTAGTCGGTGTACTTGCTGGGATTGGGCGAGAAATGGTCGTTGATGAGCTTGGCCACCCCGATGTTGGAGGAATTCTCAATCACCTGCTTCACCGACAGGCGGCCGTAGGCGTGGGTGTCGGTTTTCACGGCCCCAGCAATGCGCATCGAGCCGGTGCGGCCGGTATTCACCGTGTCGTCGAGCGACAAATCCTTGTTGTCTTCCAGCAAGGCCATCATTGAGGCCAGCTTGAAGGTCGAGCCCGGCTCGGTGCGGCCCTGGTCGGCAATGGCGTAGTTGTAGTCTTCGCGGTACACGCCGTCGGCCACTTTGCCCAGGTTGGCCACGGCCTTGATTTCGCCAGTCTGCACTTCCATCAGAATCACGCAGCCGTACTGGGCGCTGTTGTCGACCAGCGACTTGTAAAGCGCATTTTCGGCCACGTCCTGCAGGTTGATGTCGAGCGTGGTTTTCACGTCATAGCCGGGCTGGGGCTTTACTTCGGTGCCGTCGTAGATGGGCTTGTTGCCGCCGGGCAGACGCTCAAACAGCGCCTCGCCGTCTTTGCCGGCCAGGTGGCGGTTGTAGGTAAACTCCAGGCCCGCGCCGTTTTTATCCTCGTTCAGGAAGCCGATGGTGCGCTGGGCCAGGCCACCAAAGGGCCGGAACCGCTTGTCGACCTTCTCGAACAGCACACCGCCTTTGTTTTTGCCCGCCCGGAAAATGGGCCACTGGGCCAGCATCTTCTTTTCCTGGTAGTTGATCTGCCGCGAATTCAGCCGCAGGTAGCGCACCTGGGCTTTCGAGTTCTTGGCGTTCTTCAGCTTGCGCCGGTATTCCTCGGGGCTCCGGTCGCCAAAAAAGCGCGACAGCAGCAACGACAGCGAATCGACGCCACTATCGAAGGTTTTCCGATCAACCACGCTCGGGTCCCAGGCCACCCGGAAAAAGGGCAGCGAGGTGGCCATAATGCTTTCGTTATCGGAATAGATGTTGCCGCGGGTGGCAAACACCGGCTGGTACACGATGCGCCGCTCCTGTTCCAGGGCGCGCCACCGGTCGCCTTCTTTAAACTGAATGCGCGACACTTTCCACATAATGGCGGCCGAAAACAGGCAGACGCCCAGAAACGCCAGCCGTACGCGGGTAACAATGGATTTCTTAACGCTTCCTTTCATGGCTCTGACTGGAAGGTTTGGTGGTTTTTTTGGCTGCTGGCTTCTTTGCCACCGGCTTTTTAGTCGTAGGCTTTTTAGCGGCCGACCGGGCGGCTGTTGGTTTCCGGGTAGTTTTTTTCGGGGTCGAAGGGCGCGCGGCCGTGGCGTGGCTGGTCGAGCTATGACCCGACGCTACCATGCGGGCCGGGCGGGCGGGCTTCACCGAATCGGCCAAGGCCAGGGAGTCGGCAGCCGACAGCGCTGCTAGAGAATCGGCAGTCAGCACGGGCATGGCTTCCAGCTCGGCCTCATCGAGGCGGCCGGCGGGCACGGTGATGCGGAACGGCGGCGATGAGCTTTCGACCAGGCCGTAAGCCGCCACTTTACGGGCCACTTCGCTTTGCTTGCTGGCCTCCATGTAGTCCGATTTCAGGGTGGTGTAGTCGGCCCGCAAATCCTCGGTTTCCAGCTTCAGCTTCTGAATACTGCGGTTCATGCGGTAGCCCCAGTGGGTGTTACCGATGTAAACCAGCGTCAGAAACATCACAAACAGCACGTGCGGCAGGTACTGCACGGGCAGACCTTCGCGAAAAATGCTATCCACGCTGGTGAGGCGGTCGAGCAGCGTGAATACGCTCCAGGTACTGCGCGGGGCAGCCTTTTCGCGCTTGGGAGGTCGTGGCGCGGGCGCAGGTTCGGGTTCGGCCGCCACGGGCGTGGGCTCGGGCACCACTGGTGGCGGTGCTACCTCCCGGGGCACGTTGGCCCGGGGCGGCGTATTAGCGACGGGTTTGAGGGTATTGGTAGCCAAAATCTCGGGAGAGGAAAAGGAGGTTGGCGTTTTTGCTTAGAAAGTCAACAGCACTGAAGCGGCGGCGCGGGGCGAAAACCCGGCCAGTTTCCGGTTCATTCGTCGCGGCGCACCGCGATGCGCAGCTTGGCCGAGCGGGCCCGGCTGTTCAGGGCTACCTCTTCGGCAGTAGCTTCCACGGGTTTGCGCGTGAGCACCTCGAAGGGCGTATTGGTATGGCCGAACAAGTCTTTTTCGGCCTCGCCGAAGAATTTGCCCTTAGCCATAAAGTTCTTTACTAGCCGGTCCTCCAGGGAGTGGTACGACATAACCACCAGTCGGCCGCCGGGACGCAGCACCTGAGCCGTTTGCAGTAGCATTTCCTGCAGGGCGGCCATTTCATCGTTCACCTCGATGCGCAGCGCCTGAAAAACCTGGGCCAGGTACTTGTTTTCCTTGCCCCGGGGCATGCAGGGGGCCATGGCTTTTTTCAGCGCCCCAATCGTGTCGATTGCCTGCCCGCGGCGAGCGGCTACCAGGGTTTTGGCCAGCGTGCGGGCGTTGGTTACCTCGCCGTACATGCCAAAGATGCGGTGCAGCTCGGCCTCGGCGTAGTCGTTCACAATGTCGCCGGCCGTACGCTCCCCTTCGGGGTCCATGCGCATGTCCAGCGGGCCGTCGAAGCGGGTGCTGAAGCCGCGCTCGGGCGTATCAAACTGGTGCGACGACACACCCAAATCGGCCAGCAGCCCATCGACGGGCAACACGCCGCGTTGCTCCAGCTCGGCGTGCAGGTCGCGGAAATTGGCCCGGATAAAGGTGAACTGGGGCCGGGCCAGGCGGGCCGCTTCCTGTTCGGCATCGGCATCCTGGTCGAAGCTGTAGAGGTGGCCGGAACTTAGGCGCTCCAGCATGCGGGCCGAGTGGCCACCGCCGCCGAAGGTTACGTCCACGTAGCGGCCGTCGGGGCGCAGGTCGAGGGCTTCGAGGCACTCGGCCAGCATCACGGGGCGGTGGTAGTCGGTATCGTTCTGGTAGTCGGGGCTCATGCGGCAAGGGGGCCGCTGGCGGGCGGTACGTCGGTGGATAAAAATTTCTGGGCCAGCTTCGAGAAGCTCTGCTGATCTTTGATGAGGAACTCGTCGTACTTTTCGGGGTCCCAGATTTCGCAGCGGTTGCCGAGGCCCACGATAATGGCTTCCTTCTCGATGCCAGAGTAGCGCAGCATAGTGCGGGGCAGCATGAAGCGGCCGATGTTGTCGAGCTCTACTTCCGTCATGCCGCGGAAGAAGTTGCGCTGAAACTGCCGGTACTCCTCATTGAACTCATCCAGCGCCATAACCTTGTCGTGAATCACGCGCCACGATTCGCGCGGATACAAAACCAGGCAAGGCTCAAACCCGCGCACCAGCACGAGCTGGTTGCCGGAGGCTTCCGGTAGGTTGGCCTTCACCTTGGCGGGCAGTACCAGGCGCCCTTTCGGGTCCAGCTTGCACTCATATTCGCCGGAGAGAAGGTTCATTGCTGCCAGTGGTGCCGACCAGGCGTGGGAATGGGATAATAGCAAAAGTACGCAATGCCCCGGAAAAGGCAACCACGATTTACCATTTTCTACCACTACGCAAAAACGGGCTTTAAAGCCGTTTAAGACAGTTTTTATTCTCCATACGTTAGCGTGGCAAGGCCAATCAATGCAGCAGGAAATGCGCTTTGCCATAATGGCAGTCCTGCTATCGGGCTGTTTCAGGGCGAGGTTTACCCGCCATCCAAGCCACTTTGCGGGTTATTCTATCTCCTGTGCTGCCGGCCTCTGAACCACGCTCTGGCGGCAGTGTTGTATCTTTGTAGACGTGAAACGCCCCCTGCTCCATCGGCTCTTCAGCGGCTTTATGGCTCTGCTCGTGCTCACCACTTCAGTGGGGCTCACGGTGCAGTCGCACACCTGCCGCAGCAGCGGGCGCAGCACGGCGGCTATTATCTTCAGCGCCCCCCAACACAAGTGTCCGCCCGCTTCATCGGCAGCAGCCTTGGCGGCTTCACACCAGTTGCCGGGCAAGGCCGAGCTAAAAAAATCCTGCTGCGAATTCGGGGCCCATTTCCACAAGCTAGAAGCTGCTTCGCATACTTCCGACCAAGCCAAGCTCCTGCCGCCCGTGCTGACGGCTTGGTCGCCGGCATCCGACTGGGGCTTATTTCAGCCGGGCCGGCTTGTAACACAGGGAGCAACCTGGCACGCCAGCGACTCTTCGCCGCCCTTGCGGGCAGGGCGGATGCTGCTGGTTTTCGTGGGTACCTGGCAGGTTTAGAATTTCTTCCGGCGCTACTCTGGTGGCGCAAGGCAACCCTTTACGGTTTTTCTCCGAGAAGAATTCTAACCTACTGATACTATGCAGCCTTTCTTAGGGCGACGCGCTTCCGTGGCACTTGGCTTGGTGCTAAGCAGCGGGGCGGCCTTTGCCCAAACCGATGCCATTCCGCCCGTGCAGGGCCAGGTTACCGATGCCAGTGCTACCTCGCCCCTGCCCGGCGCGGTGGTGCGCTGGCTGGAAGTAGCCAATGCGGGCACAACCACCGATGCCAGCGGCAAATTTACGCTGGTGCGGCCCGCCCGGGGAGCGGCCAGCCACCTTATTATCAACGCCCTGGGTTACAGGTCCGATACGCTCACCATCGGGGCCACCGACTATTCGTTTGTGCGGACCGCGCTGCGCCGCGCCGTGGAGCTGGGCGAGGTAAAGATTGAGGAACGGGCCCCGGCCTACTCTTCGCTCACGCCCACCAACACCCAAGTCATTACCAGCCGCGACCTAACCAAATCGGCCTGCTGCAACTTGGCCGAAAGCTTCGAAACTAACGCCGCCGTGGAGGTTTCGACCACCGATGCCGTATCCGGAGCCAAGCAGATTCAGCTGCTGGGCCTCGACGGGGCCTATTCGCTGCTGACCATCGACAACCTGCCGGCGCTGCGCGGCCTGTCTACCCCGTACCGGCTCAGCTATTTGTCAGGCACCTGGATTGAAGGCATCGACATCATCAAGGGCATGGGCTCGGTGGTGAATGGCTACGAAAGCATAGCGGGTCAAGTGAACGTGCGCCTGAAGGAGCCCGACAAAACTGAGCGGCTGCTCTTCAACGCCTACGGCAACGACTTGGGCAAATTCGACCTGAACCTGAACCTGGCTACACCGGTGAGCAAGAAGGTAAGTACGGCGCTGCTGCTGCACTCCGACCACCTCGGCCGCCGCGTCGACCGGAATAAGGATGGGTTTCTGGACTTACCGCTGGCCACGCAGTACAACCTGTTCAACAAGTGGAAGTACAAGTCGGGCAACGGCATCGTAAGTGAGCTGGGGCTGGGTGCATTGCGCGAAACCCGGCAGGGCGGGCAGGTCGATTTCCGCGAGGATCAGCCGGGCGGCTTTTACGGCACCACGCTGAGTACCAACCGCTACACCGGCTTTTCCAAGACATCGTACACCTGGCCCGGCCGGCCCTACCAAAGCCTGGGTCTGTTGCTCAGCGGCACTAGCCACGCCTTCGACTCGCGCTACGGGATCCGGAATTATGACGGCACCCAGCGCACTGGGTTGGCTACGCTGCTGTTTCAGAGCGTGCTAGGTACCACGGCCCATACCTACCGCCTGGGTGTGAGTTACCTGCACGACAACTACGAAGAGGTGTACCGCGACGGGTATATTTATCCGACGGAAACGGCGGCAGAACGTTATGCCCGGCAGCACCGCAACCGCTACGAGCGGGTGCCCGGCGCCTTTGCCGAGTATACCTACCAGAATGCACGCAACCTGACCGTAGTGGGTGGGCTGCGCTTCGACCACCACAACCTCTACGGCCCGGTACTTACGCCCCGCCTCAACGTGAAGTACGACGTGCTGGCCAACACGGTACTGCGCCTGGCCGCCGGCACCGGCTTCCGGACGGCCAACCCCATTACCGAAAACTCGGGCATGCTGGTCAGCTCCCGGGAGTTTCTGGTGGCTGACAACCTGCGGCCCGAGCGGGCCTGGAACGTGGGCGGCAGCTTTACGCAGTACTTTACCGTGGCGGGCCACCCGGCCACGTTCGTGGCCGACTACTACCATACGGAGTTTCAGAATCAGGTAATTGCCGATGCGTATTCAGCAGCCAACGCGCTGCAGATCGGCAATCTGGAGCCGGACGGCCGCTCTTTTTCGCGCAGCTTTCAGGCCGAAGTGCAGGTAGAGCCCCTGAAAGGCCTGCAGGCCAAGGCCGCCTATAAGTACCTCGACGTAGCCACCACTTACTCCGGCGAGCTGCTGCCCAAGGCCCTGACGCCCCGCCACCGGCTGTTTGCCAACCTGGGCTACGCTACGGCCTTCGATAAGTGGCGCGGCGACCTGACGGCGCAGTGGTTTGGCCAGCGCCCCCTAGCCCACACTCCCGGCGGCGCAGGTCACGAGCACGGCAGCGGCGCCACTACGCTCAACTACGGACCCCGCTATGCGCTGCTAAACGCCCAAGTAACGCGGGCCTTCAAGCGCTTGGAAGTGTATGTAGGAGTCGAGAACCTGACCAACTACCGGCAGCCCGACCCTATTGCAGGAGCTACGGCACCTTTCGGGCCCAACTTCGACGCCGCCATGGTGTGGGGCCCCACATATGGCCGCCTCACCTACGCAGGGCTGCGCTTCAAAATTGACTAACCGCGGGCAATTCTTCCGGCAAGCTCTTTGTTACTGGGGCACCGGGCCAGGAATTTTGGCGCATTTCTCTTTTCTGCTTCCCTCACTCATCTCATATGAAGACCTTCAAATCGATTCTGCTGACGGCCCTGGTGCTGCTCACCACCCAGCTCTCCTTTGCCCAAACGGCTCCTACTGCTAAAGTAAAAGCCAAGGGGCCGGCCACCGAGCAGCTCCAGATCAAGACCTCGGCCGTGTGTGATATGTGCAAAGCCCGTCTGGAAAAGGCTATGGCCTATGAAAAAGGCGTGCAGCAAGCCATCCTCGACGTGCCTAGCCAAGTGCTGACCATATCGTACCGCCCCGATAAAACGGCGCCCGCCACCCTGCGCACCGCCGTACAGCGCACCGGCTATGATGCTGATGAGCAAACCGCCGACGCCCGCGCCTACGACCGGCTGCCTGACTGCTGCAAGAAAACCAACAACGTGCATACGGATACCGGCCATTAAAGCCTGAATTGGCCCAGTAATGTGACTTAACAGAAGAGCCTGCTTCTCAAAGCAGGCTCTTCTGTTTTATGCTTCAGTAGAGTAGTGGCTTATTTAGCTCAGGCCTGGGCCCCTGGTGCCAGCTGCACGTCGAACTCCAGCACTGCGCTGAACGCCAGCGGCCGGGTGAGGCGGCGGCGGTTGGTGCCCGATATTTCTAGGGTAAAGGAGTCGGCGCGCAGGTATTCGAGAAGATTGGGGTGGCCCTGGGCTTCCATTACGATGCGAGTGGGATGTACGTGGCGGCTCGAAAAGGAGGCAATAGAAACCTTGCGCCCGTTGGCCGTCAGAAAGCAGTTGCCGCTTTCCAGCGCGGCTAGCGTGGGCGTGCCTCGCCCAATAGCGTGGTTCTGCTCGGGGTGCCATTCCAGCCGCACTGAGCGCAGAATAACGGCCACCACGCCGGGCCGCGTGAGGCTCGAGAGACAGGGCAGCGTATTGGGCAACGTAGTTTCGCACAGATAAATCAAATCCATGCTGGGGTCGATGCGCAGGTTGATAGCCCGGGTATTGAGCCCAAATGCGGAGCGGAGTGACTTGCGCAGGCCTTGATGGTTGGCAATGGTCAGTTCAACCCCCAGAACCACGGGCGGCAGGGCCGTACGGGAAGTAGTAAAACGCTTCATGAGTGATAGGTGTGGTAGCGGGAGTAATCATGCGCGGAAAAAGAACAAGCAGAACCATTCGAACAGAGGAAGGGCGCTATTCGGATTATAAGGTATCTAAACCCATTATAGTTAAGGCCTTAAAGTATAGCAACCCCTACTAAAAGTAGATAGAAACTGGTAATTCACTTGTCGAATATTGATTTCTTCTTATAATTAATAGCACAAATCAATTTAAACTTTTTATATTCACCCACTCCCTATCTGAAACTCGTGCTCTATGAAGATTAGCTGTTTGCTGCTCGACGATGATCCGCTGGTGCTGGATTTGCTGCAAGCCTATGTGGCCATGACCGACGTGCTGGATGTGAAAGCCGCGTTTACCGACCCCCTGGACGCGCACCGCTACCTGATGCACAACGACGTGCAGGTTTTGTTCTCGGATGTGACCATGCCGCATCTCAGCGGCCTGGACCTCGTCCGGTCCCTGCAGCACCCGCCGCTGGTGGTTTTGATGACGTCCTATCCGCAATATGCCATGGAGGGCTTCAATCTGGACGTTATCGACTTCCTGCTAAAACCCATTTCGCTCGACCGGTTTCTGAAAGCCGTGAACAAGATTGCGGGCATTCTGCGCACCAATATGTCGGAGAATGACGGCAACCAGGATATTCTCTCGGGCTGGGGCTCGTTCTTTATTCGCACCGATGCCCAGTTTGTGCGCCTCCATTACCGTGAAGTGCTTTATATAGAAGCCCTGAAGGATTTCACCAAAATCAACACTGCCGATGGCCGCACCCACCTCACGCTGGTCAACCTCAAGAATATTGAGGAGCAGCTGCCGCCCGGCCTGTTTGTGCGTACGCACCGCTCCTACCTGGTCAACACAGCCCGGATTGAGGCCGTCAGCAACTTAGAAGTAAAAGTTGGCGGCCACTCGCTGCCGCTGGGGCAAACGTACCGGGAACGGGTGACGGAGCGTATTGTGAACCGCTCCCTTATTCGACGGCAGCAGCCGCAGTAAGGTAGGCTTCCGGGGCATCGGCCGCCTGCGGCGCGGCGGCCGGCAGTGTAAATGTAAACGTGGTGCCCTGCCCCGGCAGGCTGATAAACGTGAGGTGTCCGCCGTTGCGCTCCACAAAATCCCGGCACAGCTGCAGGCCCAGGCCGGTACCCTTCTCGCGGGCCGTGCCCAGTGTGGAAAACGGCCCGGCCTTGCCGAATACCTTGTCATGGTCGGCGGCCTGAATACCGATACCGGTATCGTGAACCGCCACGGACCACAGCGTACCACGAGGCGTCGCGGTTACTGTAACGGTGCCGCCTTCGGGTGTAAACTTAATGGCATTGCCCAGCAGATTGCGCAGCACCAGCCGTATCATGTTTACATCGGCCCGCACCGGTGTAGGCACCGGTAGCTGGTTGAGCAGCAGAATACTTTTACGCTCCGCGTCGCCCAGCAACAGCGCCACTGCTTCTTCCGCCAGCACATCGAGTCGCAGTTTCTCGGGCCGGATCTTGTCGTCCTTCATCTGCGCCGCCGACCAGTTCAGCAGGTTATCGAGCAGTAGTAGGGTGTTGTTTAGCCCCCGAGTGAGGCGCGCCGAGTGCAGCGCCAGCCGCTCAGGCGGCAGTGACCCCATATTTACTAAGCTAAGCAGCGAATAGAGCGAGCTGAGCGGGCTGCGCAGATCGTGGGAAATAACTGAAAACAGCGTGTCCTTGGTACGATTGAGCCGGCCCAACTCTTCCTTCTGCCGATTGATGGCGGCATTCTTCCGTTCCAGGAGCTTATTGACGCGCCCCTGCTGTTTCCAGCCGCGGTATAGCACACCCACCAGCACAAGCAACAGCAGCGCCCCGGTGGCCAGGGCATTACGCAAAAGCTTCTGCCGGTAAAGCTTGGCATCCTGAATCTGCCGGTCCTTTATCAGCAGCTGAATTTCACGCTCTTTTTTTTCGGTTTCGTAACGGGTGCGCAGCTCGGCAACCTGAGCCAAACGCTCTTCCGCAAATGCGCTGTCTTGCAGGCCCGCAAACCGCGTCAACGCTTCCAATGACTGCCGGTAGCGCCCCATGCGCCGGTAATTATCGGCCAACGCATGATACACGGCGCTTAGTTGGGCCTTCGAACCACTGCTCCGGGCCAGGGGTAGGCTGCGCCGCAATACCTGCTCGGCCGAAAACCAGCTTCCCAGTGAGTCGTGGGCGGCAGCCATCCGCTGGTAGAGGAGCAGATGCTGCAGCGCGGAAGCCGACTGGGGGAAAACATGCTCGGCTTGGTTGAAGCTCCGCAGCGCCGCTTCCGCGTTGCCAATACTCAGGTATACTTGCCCGATACCAGCCAGACTTTCACTCCGGGGCAAACTATCGGTGGGCGCGGCGGCCCGCAAGGCTTGGTGCAAATAATACAAAGCCCGGCTATACTGCTGCTGCTGCGCATAAACGGCACCTATAGCAGTGAGTGTAGCAGCCACCTGCCCCGAATCGGCTCTATGCTGCCACTGTTCCAGAGCCCGGGCCTGGCTGGATAAGGCCTGTCCCCACTTACGTTGCTGAGCGTAAAGCTGCCCTAAACTGCCCTGCACCCGGGCCACCCCTGCCGGATGGCGCAGCTGGGTGAAGCCCTTCAAAGCCGCCTGATACTGCTGGTAGGCCTGCCCGGTGTCGCCCTGACTAAATAGCGCCCTACCCAGATACAGCTGATCCACGGTAGCATTGCGCGTGTTGCGCAGTTGCCTGTGCAACCGCAGCGCCACCCGGAAATGCTGCACGGCCTGCAGGTAGTGGTGCAAGTCTTGGTGAGCAGAGGCAATGATGCGGTGGCCCAGAGCCTGTCTGCGGTAGTCTTTGGCCGTTTTAGCCTCGTGCAGGAGCTGTTGCCCATACTGCAGCCGCGCCTCCGGATGGAGAGGAACGGGTCGGTTGGTCAGGGCAATTTCATCTTCCCAGACTTCCAAAGTTAGCGGTAACGTGGTTGCACTGGCCGGGACGTGCACGGAAGTGGCCAGCAACAAAGCAGCCAATAATAGTATCAGAAAAGACCGAGGTTTCGCACAGGGGCGAAAGAGACGCGTCATAACGATTCAGGCAGCTCAACACTATGTTGGGCTGCCTGAATATAGTCACATTCCAGGTTTAAATTTACCGGTGAAATCGTTTTATCCGGGTTATTCAGGTTACCGTTGAGCTTACCCAAGCCTATTGCCCGGCTTCCTTGGTGCGCCACAGCCGCCACCACGGCAAATATGGCTGGTCGTGGTGCTCGTAGTGGTAGCCAAAGAAATAGCAACTCACAAATGCCCACAGGTGATGCCGTAGCTGGGTGCGTGACTTGTGCGGATTGTCGGCAGCATGCTCGCCCCGGTGCGGCAGGTAAGTGCCAAAGAAAAACAGCTGCACGGTAGCCAGCACCGCCGGCACCATCCAGAAAGCAATAATATTGGCCACCGGAAACGCCAGCTGCAGTAGGTTGTAGGTCAGCGCCATTAGGGCTATCTGCCACCACGTTACGTAGTTCAGGGCGAAGCGCAGCAGCCAGGGCAGAAAGCCCGTGTGCTGGCCGTCGTGAAAATCGGGGTCAGCGTCGGTGGCTACGTGCTGGTGGTGCTGATGGTGGCGGGGCAGCAGGCGTGGGTACCAGTTGTAGGCAAACAGAAAGGCGGCCAGCGCCCCGATTCTGTTGTTCAGCCGCTTGTTGGCACTTACCACACCGTGCATCGCATCGTGGGCCGTAATGAACAGGCCGGTATAGAGGTGAGTTTGGACCAACGCCAGCAGATAGGGCCAGGGCGTGTGCCAATCGGGCCGGTAGAAAGCCAACAGAAATGTGAGTAGCAGTGCCCAGAGCCCCAAAATACTCAGCGCAATACCAACTCCCGCGTAGCCAAGCGGCAACGGCTTCACCCGGACGGGCAACGAAGAAGCGGATAGGTTTTGCGTTTGGGTTAGCGGCATACGGTGTAACTACTTGGAACGGGCTAACAGCCAGCACGGCCGCAAAATTCACAATTTCCTTACTTCTCCCCTACCCTCACATGGCCAGCAGCGCGTCGCGCACGTCTTCCATCAGCCACATCGGCGTGCTGGTGGCGCCGCAGATGCCGACCGACTGCCCGGGCTGAAACTGGCTGGCGCACAGCTCCCCTACCTTGGAAATAAAGTGGGTTCGGGGATTAGTGTCCTTACAGACCTGGTAGAGCACCTTACCATTGCTGCTTTTGGTGCCCGACACAAAGACAATCTGGTCGTATTGGGCCGCGAATTTGCGCAGATCTTTGTCGCGGTTGCTCACCTGCCGGCAAATCGTGTCGTTGGCATTCACGGCGTAGCCCCGGTGCTCCAGCTCGCCCTTGATGCGGTAGAAGCTGTCGGTGCTCTTGGTGGTCTGGCTGTAGAGGGTAATGTTGGCCGGCAACTCGTGGCTGAGCAACTCGTCGAGGCTTTCAAACACGACGGCGTTGCCGCTGGTCTGGCCCAGCAGGCCACGTACTTCAGCGTGACCGTGCTTGCCGTAGATGAATATCTGCTCCTTTTTGTCGTAGCTGGTCTTGATGCGGTTCTGCAGCTTCAGCACCACCGGGCAGGAGGCATCAATCAGCGTCAAGTCGTTCTGCAGCGCGGTTTGGTAAGTGCTGGGCGGCTCACCGTGGGCCCGGATCAGCACTTTCTCGTCGCGCAGCCGGTCGAAGGTGTCGTAATCGATGATGCGCAGGCCGCGCTGCTCGAGGCGCTCCACTTCCTCGTCGTTGTGCACAATGTCGCCGAGGCAATACAGGTAGCCCTGCTCTTCCAGGATATCTTCCGCCATCTGAATGGCATAGATGACGCCGAAACAGAAGCCGGAATTAGGATCAATACGGACGCTCAGGTGGTGCGGCATAGCTCGGAAACCAAGGAAGCGGGCGGAAAGTTGTGGTTAGGCTTGGCGGAAGCAGAAGGTACGCAATCCAAGTCAGAAGCGGTTTTTACGGGCCTGTTGGCTGATGCGGCAAACAGGCGGTATGAAAATCGGCAGTTAGGCACAAACACGACCTTGTACCCAAGGCATTAACCTATCTTATAGGTATTTAGTTTACTGCTACCAATACTCATGAAAATCGTTTTTGTTTTACTTTTCACCATAAAAAGTTAAACAAAAATTTCGATTAGAACAAAAGAGCCGCGCTGTTGGGCAGCGCGGCTCCGTTAGTTAAAGCCAAGGTTAGAGCAGTTTAGCTGCCAATGCGACCCAACTGGTGGGCTTCGGCCTCGCTCACATGGCCGCGGCCCACCAGAAAGCCCCGCACAGTTTCGAAGGCTTCGGTATCAAGGCCCGACTTAGGGTGCTTCAGTAGAGTCTGCACCAGCAGCTGCCGGTCTTCGTCGATGTGCTGGCTCAGGCCCAAAAACGCGGGCAGGTTGGTTTCGACGCTGAAGCGCAGGAAGCGGACTTCAGCGTTGTTGGGGTCGAGAGCTACGGCCTGGTCGAAGGTACGGCTAGCGGCCTGCACGTAGCCAAGCTTGTTGAACATCGACGCGTCGCGGGCCCGAATGGCTTCGGCAGCACCTTTGTAGCCCAGCACTACGGCGTCTTTATCGTTGTAGTCGGCCATGAGCTTGTAGAACTTTTCACCGGCGGCTTTGTCGGCGGCGGCTTGCTCGTAGTGGCGGCGGAGGGTAGGCAGGTGGTAGGGCGAAGTGGCGGGCACGGCGGAAATAAGGGAGAAAAGCGGAAAAAGGAAAAGCAGAATACGCTTCACAGACGGCGGGGTTCGTGGTCAGATGGCCCGAAGGCGGTAGCGAAAGTACGAGCCCATGAGCAACAAAAGTTTCGTGTTGTCGGGCACGCGCACCCGCTCACCCAATATTCGTGCCGCCGGCAGCTGCCGAATCTTGTGAAAAAGTTTGAGGTAATACACGTAGGCCAGGTACACGCCCAGCCGCGCCGCCCGCGGCAGCTGCACGATGCCAGCGTAGCCCGCCTCGAAGTCGGCCCGGATGTCGGCCTCGATTTCGCGCTTCACCGCGTCATCAAACCGCTCGTAGCTCACTCCGGGGAAATATACGCGGCCCCGCTCCTCGTAGTCGGAGCGGATGTCGCGCAGGAAATTCACCTTCTGAAAGGCCGACCCCAGCCGCCGGGCAGGCTCTTGGAGCTTCTCAAAAAGCGCCGCGTCGCCTTCGCAGAAGATACGCAGGCACATGAGGCCCACCACTTCGGCCGAGCCGTAAATGTACTCCTCGTACATCGACTGGTGGTAGCTGCGGTCTTCCAGGTCCATTTCCATGCTCTTCAGGAAGGCGTCGATAAACTCCCGGTCGATGCCGTAGCGGCGCACCATGAGCTGAAAGGAGTGCAGCACCGGGTTCAAGCTCAGCCCGCCGGCCAGCGCCTCATCGGTCTGCCGCCGGAAATCGGCAAACAGCGCGGCTTTATCATAGTCGTGAAAGGTGTCCACGATTTCATCGGCCCAGCGCACGAAGCCATACACGGCGTACACCGGCAGGTGAAAGCGCGGGTCGAGCGTGCGGATGCCCAGCGTGAAGGACGTGCTGTAGCGTTTGGTAATCAGCTTGCTACACGCCAGACTGGTTTGATCGAAGAGGGCAACGTGGTCCATGTTTCTTTGAATTAAGAATTATGAGTCATGAAGTATGAATTGAGAATCGACCTAGAAGAGGCGCCAACTCTTAATTCAGAATTCTCAACTCACAATTCATAATTATTACTTCTTAATCCGGTTCTCTTTCTCGACTTCCTTCGCCACCACCTGGCCCGAGATAAGCGAGGGGGGCACGCCGGGTCCCGGCACCGTAAGCTGACCGGTAAAATACAGATTACTAACCTTTTTACTTTTCAGCGTGGGCTTCAGAATGGCCGTTTGGCGCAGCGTGTTGGCCAGACCGTAGGCATTGCCCTTGTAGCTGTGGTAGTCGGCCACGAAGTCGCGGTGGGCGTAGCTGCGCTTGTATACTACAAAGTCACGGATATTCTCGCCCACGTGGCGCTCCAACCGGTCCATCATCTGGTGGTAATACCGCTCCCGGGTTTCTTCGGGGTCATCCAGGTCGGGGGCCACGGGCATGAGCAGAAACAGATTTTCGCAGCCTTCGGGCGCCACTGTGGGGTCGGTCTGAGATGGGGCCGAAACGTAGAACAGCGGCTTGCTGGGCCACTGCGGCTGCTCGTAAATCTCGTGGGCGTGCTGCTCGAAGTCCTCGTCGAAAAACAGGTTGTGGTGGCGCAGCTTGGGCAGGCGCTTGCTTATGCCCAGGTAAAACAGCAGCGACGACGGGGCCATGGTGCGCGAGTTCCAGTAAGCCTCGTCGTAGTGCCGGTGCTGGGGCGGCAGCAGGTGCTGCTCGGCGTGGTGGTAATCGGCGCCGGCAATTACGACGTCGGCCGGGCGGAAGCCAGCAGCCGTTTGCACGCCGGTGGCACGGCCGTTTTCCACCGTTATCTGCTGCACTTCCTGGCCGTATTCGAGCGTGACGCCCTGTTCCTGCGCCAGTTGCACCATACCGCGCACAATCTGGTGCATGCCGCCTTTGGGGTACCAGGTGCCCAGCGCGAGGTCGGCGTAGTTCATGAGCGAATACAGGGCCGGGGTATTTTCGGACGTGGCGCCCAGAAACAGAATCGGAAACTCGACCAGCTGGAGCAGCTTAGGATTCTTGAAAAAGCGGCGCACGTGCTTGTGCATACTCTGCAGCACATCCAGGCGCAGGGCATCAACGAGCAGGCGCGGGTCGGCAAACTCCAGCAGGGAGCGGCCGGGCATGTGCACGAATTTGTTGATGCCGACCTCGTACTTATAGGCCGCCTGCCGCAGAAACTCGTCGAGCCTAGCGGCGCTACCTGGCTCGTAGTGCTCGAAGAGCTGACGCAGTTCGGCCATTTTCGCCGGAATATCCACGGCATCGTTTGCCCCAAAAATCACCTGGTACGAGGGGTCGAGGCGCACCAACTCGTAGTAGTCGGACACTTTTCGGCCGAAGCGGGCAAAGTATTGTTCAAACACTTCGGGCATCCAGTACCAGCTCGGGCCCATGTCGAAGGTGAAGCCCTGGGCCTGAAAAACCCGGGCCCGGCCGCCCGGGCCGTCGTTCTTTTCGAGAATCGTGACGCGGTAGCCGCGCTGGGCCAGGGAAGTGGCTGCCGAGAGGCCGGCAAAGCCCGCCCCGATGACCAGGACGTGTTGGGAAGCAGCAGGGGAAGTCAATAGTGCGGGGAGAAGTTGGCAGCAAGCTACAAACCCACTCCCGACTTTGTTTTGCCCAACGGCTTTTGGCAGCAGACTTCCGCCGGCAATTCCAGTTGTTTGGCCATCAGCAAAAGTCTACTTCATTTTACATCAAACACTTAATAATCAAGAAGCAACAAGGATAATAATCCACATTCAAAAGTCCCTCAAAATCCAAAACTGGTATTAATCTGGCTGCAATTGTCTGCACATTTCCTTCACTAACGGCCTTTGGCCTCTACTTCACTCCGCCGACAACTCACCAGCATATGCAACGCCGCCTCTTTCTGCGCAGTTTGTCTTTAGGAGCCGCTACGGTCCTGCTGCAGCCTTGGGCGGCATTCGGAAAGCCCCAGGCGGCCACTCCGGCCGACGCACGGCAGCGTTGGGGTGAGCTGCTGGAGTATGCCCGCTGGTCGCCGAGCCCGCACAACGTGCAGCCCTGGAAAGTAAAAGTGGTGTCGGCCACCGAGGCGCAGGTTTTCTACGACCCAGCCCGCCTGCTCCCCCATACTGACCCAACCTCCCGCTTCACCATTGCCGGGCTGGGCATGTTCATCGAGTGCCTGCGCGTGGCCGCTCTGCCGCTAGGCTTTGACCTCACGGCCCACCACGAGCCGGAAACCCGCCTGAGCTACTCGGCCCGGGAGCTGCGGCTTTTCGCCACGCTACAGCTCACTGCTACTACCGGCGCACCAACGGCCGTTGTCGTGGACCGGGAGCTGATCCGGCAGCGCAAAACTTCCCGCCTGCACTACAGCAGCCGCCCGATTCCGGTGGCGGTGCAGCAACGGCTGGCGGCGCTGGCCGCCGCTTACGGGCACACGCTCACCTTCACCGTTGAGCCCGCCACGGTGAATTTTATCCTGGATCTGAACCGCGAAACCCTTTTTACCGACCTCGACGATGTGCCGGTTCGCACCGAGCTGGCCCGCTGGATTCGCACCAGCCCCGAGCAGGCGCGGGAGCGGAAAGATGGCCTCTGGAGCCACTGTATGGGCTTTCCGGGCCGGCTGATGCACAACTTCTTCTTTCATAGTGAGCGGTTCAAGAGTGCCTGGAAACGCCAGGTGTTAGGCAAGGTGTATCGGCACTCCATGCACGGCACCACCACGGTAGCCTGGCTGCAGGGCCCCTTCGGCGGACGGGCCGACTGGGTGCAGGCCGGCACGATGCTGCAGCAGCTCTGGCTCGAAATGACCCGCCACGATCTGTATATGCACCCTTTCGGCTCGGTGGTGACCAATGCCGGGGCCTACGAAAAATTTTGCCAGAGAATAGCACAGCCGGCCTCGGCTGAACCCATGTGGCTGCTGGTGCGCCTGGGCTATAGCCAGGAGCCCCCGCGCAGCCTACGCCTGACCGTCAACGATATCCTTATTTAACTCAAGCTCATGAAAACCCTCGTCGTTTTGTTCGTTGTATACGTGCTGCGCCTGTGGCGCAAGGCGCTAGAGCTAGATTACGGCACCATGAAGCTGCTGTTTTTGCCGCACATGGAGGCAGTACGCTGGAATATTGGCAAGATGAAAGCCCTGGCCGTGTTCTGGATGGCCCGTCGGCAGGCCCCGGCTTACCAGCAGTTTCTGCGCGACCATCACACCCGCTCACCCCGTCTGCACGGCCTCATTCCCGACCTGAGCTCATTGCCCATCATGGACAAAGAAAACTACGTGAAGCGGTATTCACTGGGCGAGCGGTGCCTGGGCGGCAAGGTGCCTGGCCACGGCATCATCATCGACGAGTCGTCGGGGAGTAGCGGGGTGCCCACCAACTGGGTGCGGGGCACGGCCGAGCGACGGGCCAACAAGCGGATGCTGGAATTCGGCCTGTTCCACCTCATCGGGCCCGGCCCCTACTTCCTTATCAACGCTTTTGCCCTGGGGCCCTGGGCCACGGGCATCAACATCACCATGTCATTTGCCGATCTGGCCGTTATGAAATCGTTGGGGCCCGACGCGCAGAAAATCATCAACACGCTGCACTCTTTCGGACCCGACCAGCACTACGTTATCATGGGCTACCCGCCGTTTCTCAAGCAGCTCGTGGATGCGGCCCCGCTCGACTGGCGCAGCTACAACGTAACGATGATCTACGGCGGCGAAGGCATGAGCGAAGCCATGCGCGACTACCTGCTGGCCAAAGGCATCCGGAAAGTGTACGGCTCGTTCGGGGCCTCCGACCTGGAGCTGAACATTTCCAGTGAAAACGACTTCACCATTGCCCTGCGCAAAGCCGTGCTGAGCCGCCCCGAGCTGGCCGCCCGCCTCGTGAAATACCCCGGGGCCACGCCCGTCATCTTTCAGTTCAACCCCGCCGACTTCTACCTGGAGGAAACCGCCGCTGGCGAGTTGCTGGTCACGCTGTGCCGCCCCTACTACCTGGCTCCCAAAATCCGCTACAACATCCACGACCGGGGCCAGGTCATCCGGTTTTCGGAGCTGAAGCGCATCCTGGCCGACTGTGGCCTGACGCCCGATGATATTGCTCCCGGCTACAGCGAGTTGCCCCTGCTGCTCCACTACGGCCGCGCCGACATGACGGTAGCCTTTTACGGCTCCAAAATAGCCCCCGCCGACTTGCAGGAAGCCCTCATGAGCACCCCAGCTCTGGCTAGCCGGGTGCAATCCTTCACCATGTTTACCTCCGAAGACGAAGCCGCCAACAAGAGCCTGCGCATCTGTATGGAACTGGCCCAGGGCCAGAGTATAGCGGATCTTGACGCGGAAAGTGCCAGCCCAGCATTCTTTGAGGAGCTACAGCGCATCAACCAGGACTTCCGCGAGTCGTGGCGGATGCTGCCGGTTGGGCAACGGCCGGAGCTAACCTTCTACTCCTTCCAAACGGGCCCATTTGCCGACAGTGATATGCGCATCAAGCAACAGTACATTCACTCGGAGCCACTGTCGGCGGTACCGGCCAAAGCAATATCCCCGCGCCGCGCCACTACCCGCCTGGTGGCCCGGCCCAGCACCCGGCGCTTTAATCTATTTGACCTATAAAAAAATTACGGGCCGCCGGCAGCGCAGCAAGTGCTACGCTACCGGCGGCCCGCATTACGCCCGGGCGTTGTGTATTCTCCCTATCCCTAGACGCCGGGGGCGTAAACCTTCAGAGCGTCCTTAAGCTCTTTGCGGGCAATATGAATGCGGTTTTTAACCGTACCAATCGGAATCTGCAGCTTTTCGGCTATTTCAAGATACTTATAGCCAATGTAATACATCATAAACGGCGTACGGTAATCAGCGGAAAGACTAGCAATGGCCTCGTTGATGTCCGTTACCACAAAGTCGGAAGTGGCCCCGTTGTGGGTAATATAGTTTTCGTCGGTGTTGAAATACTGGAAATACTCGGTGCTATCAATATTGCTATTGCGCTTGGTAATCTTATTATAGTTGTTGATGAAGGTGTTGCGCATGATGGTGTACAACCACGCCTTCAAGTTGGTGCCCGTCTTAAACTTGTCCTTGTTCAGCATGGCTTTGAGCAAGGTTTCCTGCACTAGGTCCTTGGCATCGTCCGCGTCGCGGGTCAGGTTCATGGCCACGGGCTTCAGGGAGTAGGAAATCTTCTGTACTTGATCGGTGAATTCCAAAGAGGTCATACTGTTTAGCTTTTCGTGGCAAAAGATTAAACAAATATACGGGAAGATTCGACTATTGGTCAGCCTAGATAAGAATTTTTCTTAACTAGCCTTAAGTCGTATGTCGGTACATTGATTACCCGGCCAAGGTACGAACCACTTAATGGGTAGCAGACCTTTGCCCCATAAATTCGGCTTGCCTCCTGTTTCGGAAGTCAAACCCCGGTTTTCGCCCGTTGAAACTCCGAGCCGGAACTGGCTGAAAACAAGCACGCAGCCTGTTGGGGCTGCGTGCTTGTGGGGCTATAAAGGCCATAATTTTTTACTATACCTGCGGCTGTAGCTCATCGGCAAAAGCTAGAAAGTCGGTCATCAGTCGGGGATTCACGGCATTAGCAGGCAAGCTCAGTTTCTGGCAGCTCATCAGCGGACCGTAGAATACCAGCGTAGCATCGGCACACCGCTCGGCCAAGGTATTGATATAGCTTTGCACTTGGCACCGCTCCGGCACAGCCGTTAGCACAGTGCCGATGGCATGCGGCTGATACACCTTGCACACAGCTTGTAGCTCGTTTTCCGGCATGTTTTGGCCCAGGTACAGCACATGGTGCCCCCTGGCGCGCAAGGCGTAGTTCATAAACAGTAGCGCCAGCTCATGTAGCTCGCCCTCGGGCAGAAACAGCACCCAGCGCCGTGACTCCCCCGGTAACACCGGCGTCAGGGTGTCGGTGGCGGCCACTATTTTCTGCCGGATCAGGTTGCTGACCAAGTGTTCCTGAGCTGGATTTATGCTGCCCGTTTGCCACAGCACCCCGATGCGCTGCAGAAATGGGTAAGCCACGCGCATCACCGTTTCCTCGAAGCCTAATTGCCGGATGGCGCCGTTCAGCAGCTTGTTGAGCCGGGGCTCATCCATTTCCAGCGTAGCGGCCAGCAGCGCGCTGATCTGGCGGGCGTAGTCGTGGGGGTCTTCGCAGCAGGAAATAACGGCCGAGGCTAGCTCCTGCTCCGTGAGCTGCGCCACCTTCGAAATCCGGTGGCCCTGGCCGCACAGCGTGGCTACGTTGAGTAGCCGTCGCAGGTCATTGTCGCAGTAAGTGCGAATGTTGGTAGTGGTGCGCACGGGCTGCAGAATGCCGTAGCGCTGCTCCCACATCCGGATGGTATGCGCCTTGATGCCGGAAATGCTTTCCAGGTCGCTGATTGAAAACTGTCCCACGGTGCCTGTTCTACTATTTCGGTGATGCGGATACGTTCCGGCGCGGCCGACTCGGGGCTGCCTTGCGGCGAGCCAGCTCCAGGTATTTGGGCGACACCCAAAGCATGCCAAACTCCTCGGAACCGTCGCGGCCGGTAGTTTTGTGGTGCATCTTGTGAGCCATATTCAGGGCCCGTAGGTACTTATTCCCCGATTTGCGCCAGAAGCGCAGCCGCCCGTGAATCAGCACGTCGTGCACGAAAAAATACACGGTGCCATAGGCAGCAATGCCAATACCGACCCAGAAAGGCCAGCTCTTCTCGGCCGAGCCGTACATGATGCCGGCCATGGATAAGGCTCCGTAGAAGAGAAAAAAGAAGTCGTTGCGCTCGAAGTGGTGCGGATGGCGCACATGGTGCGAGCGGTGCAGAAACCACAGCGCGCCGTGCAGCACGTACTTGTGCATAAACCACGCGACAAACTCCATTCCCAGAAAAGTAGCCGTCGTGATGGCCACGGCTGCCAGCGTAGTCATGTGAGAAAGTTGAGTGGGTTAGAAATGGGTTGAAGTTCTGCTTATTTGAAAGACAAAGCAGTACAAAGGCAAAAATGTTCTGACTTCACAGCCAGAACATTTCTACAAAATCAGTCGGCTCAGGTTTTTACCCGGATTCTTAGCTGGTGCTTACACAGCGCGACGCGCTTAATTATCCCAGGTGATTTTCTCCTTATTAAGAAAAGCGGCAATGCCGCGGCGGCAATCGAGGGAGCCGCGGGCTTCGGCATTCATCTGAGCGGCGTAGCGCAGGCTGTCTTCTAAGGGCATTTCGGGGATACGGGCCAGCATTTCCTTGGTCAGCTCCATGCTTTGCCCGGAGTTTTCGACGCAAAGGCGGCGGGCAAACTGGTACACCTGCTCGGCCAGCTCTTCTTTGGACACCAGAAAGTTAACCAGCCCAAAGTCGGCGGCCAGCTGGGCCGAGATGACGTCGCCGGTGAGCAGCAACTGCTTGGTGCGGGCCTCCCCTATCTTGCGCACCAGAAACACGCTGACAATGGCGGGCAAAAAGCCGATTTTCACTTCGGTGTAGCCAAACTTGGCCTCGGGCACAGCAAAAGCAAAGTCGCAGATAGTGGCCAGCCCGCAGCCGCCGGCCAGCGCGTGGCCCTGCACTTCACCGATAACGACCTTCTTGAGGGTGTAAATCTGGTGAAAGAGCTGCATCAGATGCGTCGAGTCAGCCAGGTTATCGGTGTAGCCAAAGCCCTGCAGCTCCTGAATGTAGCCCAGGTCGGCGCCGGCGCAGAATACGGCTCCTTCGGCCCGCAGCACGATGACTTTGCACAGCTCATCTTCTTCGGCAAACTCGAAAGCCTCCTTCAGCTCCGACACCACGTCGTAGCTGAGGGCATTGCGCTTGTCGGGGCGGTTGAGGGTGATGTAGCCGATGGCGTCGCGCGTTTCGTAGCGGATGTAACGCAGAGCTTCTAGCTCCTGAGTAGGCATATTATCCATGACGGGGTCGTTGCAAGGCGGTGAGAGGCAGAGCGATGCGCAAGGAAAGTAAGCGGCGTATCGCATGAATGGCGTTCGAGTGGGCTTAAACCAAACGTAACAAAAATGGTGCTCTAAATAAACTATATAGCGAGTAACGAGCCTATTCGGTTTCGACTAGTGCGGCTGTAGAGCCCGTGAGTGGGCGGGGCCGGATGATGAACGCGCCTTTACTGGTAACATCATGCGTCTGAAAGCCAGCAGCTTGCAGCAGCGAATCTTGCCGCAGCACGTACCACGATTTGCAGGAGGAATCGAAAATAACCTTCGCTTTTTTTCCGAACAGCTGAGCTAACTCATTGGGTTTCACCCAGGCATTGCGCCGCAGCACAATTACATCGACGGGGCTGGCAGCCTTAGCATCATCCACCTTGCCAGCTACAAAAGCCAGCCGGATGCCGCGCCACACCGCTACGGCTACGTGGGGCGTGGGCTGAGCCGTGGGCATGGGCGCCTGCTGCCAGCCGGTGTGGTAAACCACCTGCCGGGCCTCGCGCTGAATAATGCCGGGCACGATGCGGTAGGTACGCTCGGTTTCAGAGAGCGGCAGCGAATCGACGGTGACGATATGAGCCGCCGCGCCCTGCCAGAACCCGCACACCGAGCGGCGCGGAATACTATAGATGACCAGCTCTTCATTGGTAGTGAGGGCGCGGGCGGCCCACACGCGGCTACCGGCAAGCAAGGCCATGAGCGTGCAGGCCACGCCCAACCACGGCAGCCGCTTGACGGCCACAAACGTGAGCAGCGCCAGGATGATACCGAAAATAAGCCAGGCCTGGGGTGGGGTAACGTGCACGTTTTTGATGAGGGCCTCGGGCATGGTGCGGCCAATCCAGAAGATGTATTCGTTGAAGGCAAGAATCATCTTCTCGAAAACCCAGGCAATACTTTGGGGCAGCCAGTCGAGAACGTTCAGCACCGTAGCCGGCACAAACAACCCGATGCACGCTACTACCCCTTTGGCCGCCAGCAAGGCAATGCCCACGTACACCGCCACCGAGGAAATGGGCACGGCCACCAGGTTGGAGGCCAGAAAGCTGAGCGGAAACTGATGAAAGTAAAACAAGCCCAGCGGGAACGTGGCCACCTGCGCCGCCAACGACAGCGCCGTAGCCTGCCATATCCAGTCGGCCACCCAACCGGCCGCTTTCCAGGATTTCTGCACCGCTTTCGGCTGCCACGGGCGGATGCGGTCGGCGGCTTTATCCTTGAAATCGAACCAGGCGGCAATTTGGGGCTGGAGGTACACGATACTAAGTACAGCCAGAAAGCTGAGCTGAAAGCCCACATCGGCCAGCAGATACGGGTCGTAGCAGAGCAGGCAAAAGGCGGCTACGGCCAGCGTGTTGTACATATTGCTCTGCCGGCCGGTAGCCCTGGCCACAATAATAAAGCTGAACATGACGGCCGCCCGCAGCACTGAAGCCGACAGGCCCGTCAGAAAAGCATAGCTCCAGATGACGGCCAGCCCCACACCCGCCGACCAGAACCGGAAGCCCGGCGTGGCGCCAAAAAACCGCTTCAGGCTAACCGTCACGAGGGTGAAGAGCAACCCTACCTGCAGGCCCGAAACGGCCATGATATGCGTCGTGCCCGTGTTAGCGTAGGCCTGCTTGGTATCCTGATCCACTTCATCCTTGATGCCCAGCACCAGGGCCGAGGCCAGGGCATATTCCCGTTTTTCCTTTACGTACTGTCTAAAAACGCCATCCAGCACCCGGGCCGCCCGCATACTGACGGCCTTCAGATAGCTCGGCGGCTGAACGTCCAGCAGGCGGTACTGGTCGGCGTGAATGAACTGCTGGTGATACACCTGGTGGTAGCCCAGGTAGCGGCGGTAGTCAAACTCGCCGGGGTTGAGCGGGGCTTTAGCCGGCGCGGGTCCGCCACGCACCAGCCAGACGTCGCCGTAGCGGGGCGCGGCCACGCCCGAGTCGCGCGGTACCGACACCCGAATACCACCCAACGCCACCCGCCACTGCCCCGCAATGCGCACCGCCGACACGCGCACGGTGGTAGCGTACGTAGCGGGCCGCACCACGGTATAGTCGTCTACCACGGCGCGGTAGAACTCGATGGGGCCGCTCAATTGGCTCAGGTGCTGGGGCTGGCGCTTTTCGGTGGCCTGCTGGGTGAGCGTGAGACCGGCCACGAACAGGCACAGCATAGCTAGCAGCCCCGCCGCATCCGTTGGGCCGGGCGTGGGCTGACGGTTGGCCCAGGTTTGCACTCCAATAAACAGCAGCGTGAGACTCGCCAGCGCCCAGCGCAGATCCGGTAACTCAGCGCCGAAGTAGAGGTAGGTCAGCACGCCGGCGGCCAAGGCCAGAAACAGGCGTACAAAGGCATAGGGTGCCCATTGTATCATAACGGAATAGCAGAGTAACTAACAATAATGCTTAACGCACCAAGTATACTCAAACTAATCCGCAGTTAGTAGCCCCGCTTGCTGATACGCGGAACTGTTACAACCCAAGGTCGCGAAAAAGCCACATCATTGCCGACAGAGGTATCAGAATAGTAACCGCCAGCAGAAAGAACCAGGTAGCCGCAGTGGTTTTGCCAACCTCTCCTTCCCGCCTGATAATCTGGTGAGCCGTCAAAGCTAGTAGCAGCACCTGGCCAATAATGCCAGCTAGAGCGCTCAGGCCATACACCGGCACCAGGAAGAAAGCGTCCACCACTGGCAGCCACGTAGTTAGCCCGCGCTTTACGGTGCTGGCCAGGTCCTCAGGCATTGCCCTGCGGCTTGCTCCACACCATCTTAAAATGCTCAATGTCGCACTCCGTAAACTGGTCCCCGACTTTGCTGAAGCCGTGCCGCTCGTAGAACGGAATGGCCCGCAGCTGGGCGTTCAGGTACACAGTGGCTTCGGGGTGTTTCTGCTGCACATCGAGTAGCACCCGTTTCAGCAGCACGCTGCCCACGGCTTGGTTGCGAAACTCCTGGAGCACGGCAAACCGCTCTAGTTTCACCCCATTCTCAGTGGTGCGCCAGCGGGCGGCGCCGCAGGGCGTGCCGTCGGCGGCGCGGGCCAGGTAGTGGCGGGCATCGGTCCGGTCGTGAAGGTCGTATTCGGCGTCGGCGGGCACGCCCTGCTCGTGCACGAATACGGTTTCACGGATGGTAAAGGCGGCGTCAAGGTCGCGCAGGTCGGAAACGGGTTCAGCGGTAATCATAAGTGACAAGGCCTGGGGGCAGGCAGGTAAGTGACATACAAAGTAAGGCCAGCGGCCGGGAAACAAAAGAACCACCCGCAACGCAGGTGGTTCGTTCTTTACTACTCGAAACGGCCAGCTTACAGCTGCTGCTCGTGGTTGACGGGCAGGTTACTCATGCCGTCATCCTCGGGGCGGGCGTCGGGGTGACGGGCCGGGTCGGGCGCCTGGATGGGGCCCGAGCGGTAGGGCCGGGCCTCGCGCACGGGCCGGTTGGCCTGGTCACGCTGCTCCTTGATGTCGTGGCGGTCGTAGGCCACCACGATTTCCTTTACCAGGCGGTGGCGCACCACGTCGTCGGCCGTCATTTCCACGAAGCCGATGCCGCGCACATCCTTGAGGATGTCCAGGGCCTGCATCAAACCTGATTTCTGCTTGGTGGGCAAATCAATCTGGCTTCGGTCACCGTTCACCATCACCTTCGCCATGGGGCCCATGCGGGTCAGAAACATCTTCAGCTGCGAAGGCGTAGTGTTTTGGGCCTCGTCGAGCAGCACGAAGGCGTTGTTGAGCGTACGGCCGCGCATGTAGGCCAGCGGGGCAATTTCGATGATCTTGTTTTCCTGGTAGAACTTCAGCTTTTCCGGCGGAATCATGTCTTCCAGCGCGTCGTAAATCGGGCGCAGATACGGGTCAACCTTTTCCTTCATGTCGCCCGGCAAAAAGCCCAGGCTTTCACCGGCTTCTACCACCGGGCGGGAGATGATGATCTTCTTGACCTCCTTATTTTTCAACGCCCGCACGGCCAGGGCCACCGAAATGTAGGTTTTGCCGGTACCGGCCGGCCCGAGGGCAAAGACCAGGTCGTTTTTCATGACGGCATCCACCAGCTTCTGCTGGTTGGGCGTTTTGGCCTTGATAACGCCGCCCTTGGCCCCGAACACGATAACGTCGGCGGGCGAGGTCATGGCAATCTGCCGCTCTTCCAGCTCGTCGTCAGCCGAGGCCAGGTACTGGGAAACGGTTTTGTCGGTGATTTGTCCGAATTGGTGATAATGCTCGATTAGGGACGACAGGATTTCGTTGATCCTGGCAATTACGGACGTCTGTCCCTGAATCTTGATTTCGTTGCCTCGCGAAATGATTTTGCTGCCGGGAAAGGCCGCGGCCAGCTGGCGGATGTTCTGGTTGTCGGGTCCAAGGAATTCGACAAGAGAGACGTTTTCGAGCGTGATGATTTTCTCGACCAAACTGTAGTTGCTTTTAAGCTGAGAGAGTTAGAGAATGATGATGGCAAAAGGGCGGCTGGTTCCGCCCAAATCGCCTACTTTTGCCGCCCCTAAAGCAGGGTAAACAATAGTACGAATAACTGAGAAATTCCGGCATGGGGCTGATTACGTTTCTGTCCGACTTTGGCTACCGCGACCATTACGTGGCCGCCGTGAAAGCACGGATTATGCAGCTGGCGCCCACCCAACCGGTTCTGGACATCAGCCACGCTGTCGAACCCTTTAACATCGCGCACGCCCTTCACGTTCTCGATTCCGTATTTCGAGACTTTCCCAAGGGCACGGTGCACCTCATCGGAGTGAACGACCACGGCGGCAGCAAGGGCAGCTGGCAGGCGGCGCTCTTCGAGGACCATTATTTCGTGGCGGCCAACAACGGCCTGCTGGCATTGCTCACCGATGGCAAGGCCGATGAAATAGTGAAGCTGCCCGCGCCGTCTACCTCCTCGCCTACCCGCGACATACTGGCCCCGGCCGCCGTGCATCTGGCCCAGGGCGGCCTGCTCACCGACCTCGGCCCCGCCGCCACCGACTCCTACCAGCTTCTGAACCGGCAGCTGCGCCTGCAGGACAACCGCATCACCGGCCACGTCATCCACGTCGACCACTACGGCAACCTGATTACCAACATCAGCCGCACGGCCCTGGAGGTTATCGGCCGCAACCGGCCCTGCACCATTCACTTCGCCCGCGAAACCGTGCGCGACATTGTCCCTCACTTCCAGGCCGCCGACCCTGGTGACGCAGTCTGCATCTTCAACAGCCAGGGCCGCCTGTGCATCGGCGTCAACCAGGGCAACGCTGCCGAGCTGCTGGGTCTCTACTTCGATTCACAGGTCGATATCCGCTTCCCGGCGGAAGGCTAAGCCGTTGGCTTTTGTCGGCAAAAACCCGTTTATTGAGCTGGAAACAGGCTTTATTAATCGTTTATTTATTATGTTAAGTAATTAAGGTCATTCTGTCAGCTAAGCCTTTTTCCGTCTTAACCCATTATATTTCATGCTGATTCGCATTGTGCGCCTGACGCTGCAGCCCGGACGGGTAGCCGATTTCCTGGCCATATTCCGGGACTCGGAAAATCAAATCCGGAATATGCCCGGCTGCCGCCACTTAGAACTGTGGCAGGATGCCGACGCGTCCAACATCTACTGCACCCACAGCCACTGGGACTCGGCCGCCGACCTGGATGCTTACCGCCACTCGGCGCTGTTTGGGCAGGTGTGGCCGGCTACCAAGGCGCTGTTTGCGGCCCCGCCCCTGGCTTTTTCCGTATACCCGGCCAGTGTGGAGCCTACCACCCCCTCCCTGCCCACTACCTAATGACAACCGACTACTTCGAATTCTACGGCCTGCCCGAAAGCTTCCAGCCCGACGCGGCCGCCCTGAAAAGCAAATACTACGCCCTCAGCCGCGAGTACCACCCCGACTTCCACGCCACGGCCGCGCCCGAGCGGCAGCAGGAGATATTACAGCTGGCCACGCGCAATACCAACGCCTACCGCACCCTCTCCGACCCCGACCAGCGCATGGCCTACATCCTGCACCGGCACGGGCTATTGGAGGAAGGCAAGCAGGAGCTGCCCCCGGATTTTCTAATGGAGGTAATGGAGCTCAACGAGCAGCTGATGGAACTGGAGTTTGAGCCCGACCCGGCAGCCGTGCAGCGCGTGGAGCACGAAACCCAGGCCCTGACCGACACGCTCGACGCGGGCATTGCGCCGGTTCTGGCTGGCTATGAGGGCCTCCCCGCCGACGTGCGCCCCCAGGCCCTGCAGCAGATTCGCACATATTATCTCAAAAAGCGGTATTTGTTGCGTATTCACGAAAGTCTCGCTAAGTTTGCAACCCGTTCCTGAGTCGTGGGAACGGAAAACGCCCGGATGGCGGAACTGGTAGACGCGTCGGTCTCAAACACCGATATCGAGAGATATGCCGGTTCGATTCCGGCTCCGGGTACTTTGGGAAGGTGAAAACTTCTCAGCCGTAAAGCGGCCTTTCTGAGCAATCGGGAAGGCCGCTTTTATGTTTTTTGGTGTCTTGGTTTAGATTTTTTGAACCCGCCCCACTCAACCATCCGGAGTGAAGAAACCGTACTACCCCAGAGGTTGCACCCGCTGTGCCACTGATTTCATTTCTTCCCTTCCGATTTATATGGCCCGTTTTACCCGCGCCGATGCCGTTACTCAGGCATTGCTGAGCCCGTTGATTCCCGTTTTTTACCACTCCGAAGGCCCGTATGCCCGGCGCGTGCTACAGGCCTGTTACGAAGGCGGTGTGCGGCTCTTCGAGTTTACCAACCGCGGGCCCAATGCCTTTAACATCTTCGCCGACTTGCAGCAGTTCGTGGAGGCCGAGTACCCAGATCTGCTGCTCGGGGCTGGCACTATTTACACGGTAGAGGAAGCCGAGCGGTTTATTGCGGCCGGCGCCGACTACATCGTGCAGCCTATTATCGGAGCGGATGTAGCCCGGCTGTGCCAGCAGCAGGACCTGGCTTGGCTGCCCGGCGTTTCTACGCTCAACGAAATTTACCAGGCCGAGCAATTGGGGGCAGCTTTTGCCAAGCTGTTTCCTGCCAGCGTGCTGGGCCCCGATTACCTGAAAGCTGTCCGCGGCCCCTTGCCGCAGGTGCGCTTTATGGTCACCGGCGGCATTCAGCCCACCCCGGAGGCCGTAGCGGCCTGGATGCAGGCCGGCGCAACCTGCGTAGGCGTGGATTCCCGGCTGCTGAAAACTGACGACCCGGCCGCGCTAACCGCACAGGTACGGCAGTTACTGGCAGCTATGAAGCCCGAAGTGGTTTAGCCAGCAGCGCCCGGCGCAGAAGGTTGTTTTCTCTAACCTAAGTGAACAGCAAGCCTAATACAAGCAGCACCAGCGTTGCCACCCTACTACCAAGACTGGACCTTACGACGAACGGGCGCCTTGGTAGACTTGGACTTCGGGGCAGCTTTCGTTTTTGACGCAGCCGGTTTGCGGGCTGGGGCTTTCTGCAATTTTTTCTTAGCTGGAGCTTTTTTGACTGCGGCTGCTTTCAGGCTGGCGGCTGTGGGCTCCACTCCATATTTTGCCTGAGCCGAATTCGGGCCGGAACTCACGAACAGATCGAACTCGACGCGGCGGTTACGGGCGCGGCCGGCTTCGGTGGTATTGCTGGCAATGGGGTGGCGCGCACCGTAGCCGCGCATGTCGATGCGGTTTTCTGCTACTCCTTTCTCCAGCAGGTAGCGACGCGCAGCGGCGGCTCTTTCCCGCGACAAAGCCAGGTTGAACGCCGCCGGCCCCTTACTGTCGGTGTGGCCGGCAATGCTCAGCGAATAGTCGGGGTACTCGGCTAGCACCGGCACCATGGCATCGAGCGTGGGATACGAGGAGGGCAGCAGCACCGCTTTGTTCAGCTCGAAGCGGATGGATTTGGTGGCTTCGCGCAGCTTCTGCCGCACCGCACTCACAATTTCGGGGCAGCCGCCGTTGCTGGCTGGGCCGGCACTGTTGGGGCAGCGGTCCTGGGCATTGAGCACGCCGTCGCCATCCGAATCCGGAGTATTAGGCGCGGGCGTAGCAGCGGGAGCAGCCGTCGAATCGTTCGGGATGGGGCAGCCGGTGAAATCGACGGTAGTGCCGGCGGTGGTATCCGGGCATTTGTCTTCCGCATCGGTGATACCGTCGCTGTCGGCGTCGGGGCAGCCGCGCAGCTCGGGCGGGCCGGCGGCATCGGGGCAGCTGTCTTCCTGGTCGGTTACGCCGTCGTTGTCTTTATCGGGGCACCCGCGCGACTCGGCCGAGCCGGCTTCAGTGGCGCAGGCATCGAGGTAGTCGGGTACGCCGTCTAGGTCACCATCCAGCGGGCAGCCGCTTTCGTTTACGGCCACTCCCTGGGGCGTGCCGGGGCACTTATCGAGTCGGTCGGCCACGCCGTCCTCGTCCATATCGAGAGCTTGGCCCATGTTAAATGTCAGGCCCACGGTATGCTGCAGAAACCGGTCGGCCCACCGCGGCGTCACCAGTTCAGCCGTGCCGTCGAGGTTGGCATTGAGCGGCAAGTGCTGACCGCTTTGCACAAACAAGCTGACGCCACCGCCCAGCCGGAAGTTGATACCGGCCGCCGTAAACAGGTCGACATAGCCTTTGTTGATATCGAGGCGGGTGATACTGTCGCGCCGGACCGCCTGGCTTGTATACGTCCAGCCGGAGGAGGCCAGCAGGTAGGGCTGAAAAAACGCATTTTCCTTAAGCGCCCAGCCGTTGTTGAGCTTGAGCTTGAAGCCCAGATTGATGTTGATCAGCGTGGTGGCAAAATAGTTATTGGCATTGCGTCGTCCGGTCAGCTCGCCGTAGAATATCTGGCTATTGAGGTCGAGGCCGCGAAAAAGGTACTGATTGATGGCCAGGCCGGGCGCAATTTTGATGTTGTCGGTCTTCCAGAAATCGGAGCCGAAGTCGCCCTTGTACTGCAGGCCACTAACCAGCAGGCCGACGCTGGTGCGGCGTTCGGGCGTTTGGCCCAGAATGGGCTGATAAAGCGCCAGCAGGAAAAATCCGGTCAGCAGCAGTCGGAAGTTGAGGAGCAAGTGTTTCATCGGGGGCGGCAGTACATAGGGCAAACTATCCGGCAATGGGTATACGGGCTTACCTGCTGTTCCACGGAAGCAACTTAATAATACACTTATTTCTGCTTTAGCCCACGCCTTTAACTAGCAGGCCAGCATAATTTCTATCGACCAGCAACAACGACGGCGCCGCGCCGGCACCGATAATCTATTCTTGATGGAAGCAGAATACTCAGGTAACATAGCAGTGGCACCTTTGCACCAGTAAATCACTCAAGCAAACTCTGTAGCCATGAAACACTTGCTGAAACGCTACCTGCTGTACGTCGCTGCGTCGCTGCGGCCGGCTACGCCCCGCCCAAAGTCCGGCAATGCTCCTTCCCTATTTGTATGATTTGGGCGGCCTGCTCGGGCTGTAGTTACCGCCCCCCCGTTGGGGTGCCGTACTGCGCTTCGAGCAGAGCGGCCCGCTCCTGCGGCAAAGCCTGGTAAACTTGCACCTAAATTATTGACAGCACTTCCTCCGGGTGGGAGGCAAGCAGCTTAAATATTTATTCCCTCTCGTATTATTCTGTATCTGCTACTATTTTCAGATTTAATAAAAAGCGGCCGGAGCATAGTGCTCCGGCCGCTTTTTGGTTTGCGCAAGTTTCCTTCTGTTGGTTCAGCAGCCCATTAGTAGTTTATCTGGAGTGTCTCCCCTTACGCCACAAGCTACTGTACAGCGGCCGTATAGCTAGTAGAATAGGGCTTATCGATTTTATAGTGTTACTAAAGCAAGTTATTCGGTAAGGCGGAGGTATATTTGAAACTATTTCTGTTCAGCTTAGGCTAACCGCCTGCGTTGATTCTTACGTCTGTTTTCCTGTTTGCCGCCTTATTTTTACCTGTTTCGTGCCTCGTTCAGCAGTACCTAGTTCTACTCAATCGTTACGTATAGCATTTATCAGTTCCTGCACCGGCGAGTGGGGTGGCAGTGAAGAACTTTGGGCGGGCACGGCCCTGTTGCTGGCCCAGGCAGGGCATACGGTGCATACTTTTAAAACCAATGTGCATGCTCAGCACCCACGGTTGATAGGGTTGCGGACGGCGGGGGCGGGCACTACTGAGCTGGCGCCATCGGTTTCACTGCTACGCCGCCTCACCAACCGCCTGCTGCCCTCACGCCGGCAATCGACTAGCGACTCATTGGTAATGAACGTTTTACGGCGGGCATTACGCAGGCTTCAACCCGATCTGGTGCTTATTTCCCAGGGTTCTAACTACGACGGCTACCGATTTGCCGACGTGTACCGCCGCGCCGGATTCGCTTATGTGCTGCTCTACCACAAAGCGACCAACTCGGCGGTTCCGCAGCTGTTTGAGCGTCAGTTGGTGCAGCAGGTTTATCAGGCCGCCCGGCGCAGCCTTTTTGTGTCGAAGCACAATCTTGAGCTCACGCAGCTGCAGTTGGGCTTGGTGCTGCCAGGTGCCGAAGTAGTCCGGAATCCATACAATGTACCTTTCCAGGGTGAGCTAGCCTGGCCAGCCTCTACCGATGGCATCACCCGCCTGGCGTGCGTGGGCCGCTTGTTTCTGTCGGACAAGGGTCAGGACGTATTGTTGCAGGTACTGGCCCAGGACCAGTGGCGGCAGCGGGCGGTTCACCTCACATTCTATGGGTCTGGCCCCGACGAAGCAGCCATCCATGGCATGGTCAGCTTTCTGGAGCTGGAGGCGCAGGTTAGCTTCGTTAGGCACGTGGCCGATATTGCCCAGGTCTGGCAAACACACCACGCACTTTTACTTCCCTCCCGCTACGAGGGCCTGCCTCTGGTGATGGTAGAGGCTATGCTCTCAGGCCGGCCGGTTATTGCGGCCGATGCGGGCGGTATTGCTGAGCTACTGGACGACAACAAAACCGGCTTTCTGGCAGCCGGCTCCACTTTTCAAGCCCTGAATGAAGCGTTGGAACGCAGCTGGGCAGCTCGCAGCCGCTGGCCGCAGATAGGGGCCGAAGCAGCCCGGCAGGTTCGGGCTCTGGTGCCGGTTAACGCCACAGAACTCCTGGCGCATAAGCTGTTGACTATACGCAGTGCAACATCTTATCAATCAGGCAGTAGAGCAGGCCTTAGCATTTCTGCACCAGCGCCAGCTGCATGACGGGCAGTTTGTGGCCTACACGGCGGGTGATAGTCCGATGCAGGCCTGGATTTCTGCCGACAACGCCCTGTTTCCGACGCTGCTCATGAGCCATTGTTTGCTGCACGTGGCCGAAAACCCACTCGCCGACGAAATGCTGACGAAGGTTACGCGGTTTGTGCGCAATGAAATGAACTATGGCGGGCTGTGGAATCATTACTCTAACAATCACTGGCTGCGCCGGATTTGCCCGCTTGATGCCGACGACACGGCCTGCGCCTCGGCCCTGTTGCGCGCCCGCGGCATCAACTGTCCGGTGCCCAGCAACGCGCCATTATTTATGGTTAACCGCAACGAGGCGGGGCTTTTTTACACGTGGTTTGTGATGCGGCTGCGCTGGATTCCCAGCCGCACTTTCTGGCAGATAACGGTGCGGGAGCTGCTACAGCCTATTCAGAGTCTGGTATTTTGGCGCGCAGTAGAGGCTAACCGCAACGATGTAGATGGCGTGGTGAATGCCAACGTGCTGTACTATCTGGGCGATGTTCCCCAAACCCAGCCCGTCATTGGGTACCTGCTGCGCATCATTGCCGAAAACCAGGAGCACGACTGCGACCTATGGTACCGGGACCCATTTGCCGTCTACTACTTCTTCACGCGCAACTACTACGTCGGTATCACCAAGCTCGAGCCGCTGCGGGAACCTATCATCACCCGCATTCTGGCCCAGGCCAAGCCCGACGGCCGCCTCGGCGAAACCCTGGCCGATACGGCCTGGGCCGTGTGCAGCCTGCTGAATATGCGCAGCAGCCCTCCCGAGCTGGAAGCGGCCGTGCGCTACATTCTGCAGGCGCAACTCCCTACCGGCAACTGGCCACGCTGGCTGCTCTACTACGGTGGGCCTAAGAAGGCAGTGGGCTGGGGCTCCGAGGAAATGACCACCAGCTTCTGCCTCGAAGCTCTGGCCCGCTACCAGGCGCTGACCCAATAATGCTCTGAGTAGCTGCTTGGCCACCCTCAGAAGCCTGGAGCAGCGAATCAGGGCTAGCAATGGCCCAGGTGCCCCCCCCTGGCCAGCAGGCCCTCTTTACTGCTCCCAATGCCTAGAACAGTAGGGCCGGAGCAGCTACTTACTTGTGAGCAGTAGGCTGCTCGGCCAGCAGGCGGGCCACCTGGGCCTGCAGCGTCAGCAGGGCGGCGTGGTCGGCGTCGGCCTGGGAAGCACGAGCCTGCAGGGCAGCATGCTGGTGGCGTAGTTCGGCCAGCTCGGCGGCCGGGGTGGCAGCGGGGCCGGCCGGGGCAGCAGTTCGCAGCTGCTGAAGCTGCTGCTGCTGGCGGGCGTTTTCGGTTTCTAGCAGCAGCACGCGGCGGTAAAGGGCCTGAATGGCAATGAGGTTCACCCCGTCGAAGTCGGCTTGGTTGATGCTGGTCTGATTGCCGCTGCGGCCCACCCCGTCGTGGCCGAAGGCCTGGTAGAAGTCCTGGGCCATGGGGCCGTAGTGGCGCATGGTGTCGGGGCTCTGGCCGAGGTAGTTCCAGGAGCCCAGGCGCATGCGGTTGATGCGGGCCAGGAACCGGTTGCCGTCGGCCAGTACCACCCGCTCTTTCTTGGTGGAGTCGGAAATCACCGACCAAGCGTTGCTGCCGGGCGTCAGCTCCACGCCCATAGGCGTACCCAGGGCCGTTACTCCGGCAGGGTCGGGGCGGGTGGCCACAGTGGTGAAGAGGCGGTAGCCCCCGGCAAAGCGGGCCGTAAACTGGTTGTAGTTGGTGCTGTACACCGAATCCTGCTGGCGGTCGGAGGGCGAGCCGTCAAGTATCGGCGACATGTCGGCAAAAACGAAGCTGCCGTAGTAGCCGCGGGTGCGGGCGTAGTAGCCCAGGGTGTAGGTGTTGCCCCGACTGGAGCGGGAGTAGCAGCCCTGCCCGAACGACAGGGACGGGGGCCAGTTTGGGACATACGCGCCCGCGGCGGCGGAGTAGTTGGCGAGCGTGGACCCCAGGACCTTGTTCTGGTAGCCGCCGATCAGGTTGTACCAGCCTTTGGGAGAGTTGCGCGCGCCCATTACTAGCCCGTAGAAGGACTGCACGATGTCGTTGTTGTTGCCCGTGACCAGCGTGCCCTCACTGTTGCGCATCCGGTTGTTCCAGCCGAAGGCGGTGGAGTAGAGGCTGCTGGCCTGGTTGTCGAGGCCGAAGGCCGCCGAGTAGTTGCCGATAGCGACGCTGCTGCTTCCCGCAGCCGTAGCGTTCCACCGGTCGCTGGTGACGCCGCCGGCCCGGAAGGCGCTATAGTACGAGAGCCACATCAGCCGGTCGCCGGCCCCGGTAACGGCGGGCGTCGAGTTGCCTTTGCCCTGGTCGGAGGTGATGACTACGTCCTGGTCAATATCGGTTAGGCGCACTCCGTAGCGGTTGGTGGAGTCGGCAGCCACGCGGGGGGCACCCACGGTGAGCAGGCCGTTGCCGTTGAGGGCGAGGCCGCCGCGGATGGCGCGGGCCGTGGTGCCGCCCACCAGTTTGTTGCCGTTCAGGTTGAGGTTCTGGGTGGCGACGTGGTTGCCCAGGTTGTCGGTCGTGGTACTGCCGTTGCCGCTGCGGGCCTTGTCGGGCAGGAAAAGCCAGGTGCTGCTCATGGCGTACCAGAAACCGGCCCGGCCGTTGGTCTGAAATACCATAAGGCCATCGGGCGGCGCGCTGATGCTGGTGCGCGTGAGGGAGTCCATGCGCGGAATGAGGAGGCCCTTGCCCGAGGCGTCGAGGTCGAGGATGGCGGCGGCATGGGGCGCACCGGCCGTGCCGATGCGCACCCCGCCGGGCGTGGTCTGGGCCCGGGCACCGGGGGCAGCAGCCAGCAGCAGGGCCGCCAGGGGCATGAGGAGGTAGCGGTGTTGCATAGGTGGGGAGAAAGGAAGTAGGAAGGAGCCCAGGCCCTGCGGCCCACCGGCACCGAGGGCTAACCTCTGGCGCCGGTGGGCCACCCGCTCCAGCTAGAGCGGTGGCCGAGCAACCCGGGAGGCTGGGGTGGTGGCCGACCAGCCCCAGCGGCTACAAACTTGCCCCCGCCCCCACGCTGTTTCCTAAAAGGGAGCGTAGACAAAGTGTAGACAGCTTTTGTAAGCCACTAGCTGCTAGGCGCTTATTTTTCTTCTTTCCACGCCGTGCCGCAAGCTTCCCCACTCCACCCAACACCTAAGTTGCCGCTGTCGGGGCGCACAAGCCGCCTATACTGCTGGCTACTGCCGCTGCCCCCTACTCCTGCCAGCCCTGATTTCTGCCGGATAACTACTACTTTGGGAGGATACTATCTGCTACCTATTACTTTGAATTGAATATGGAAGAGTTGAACTCCCCGGCGGCCGAACCCGAGTTGCCTACCACGCCCGAGGCCCGGGCCGCTTACATTAAAGCGGCCCAGACCAAGCCCGACCTGGATGCGCTCGGACGCCTGTTTGCGGCCGAGCTGCGGGCCCATCCCGCTCTGAAAGAAGCCATGGCCCCCTACCTCGCCCAAAGTGAGTCGTTCGTCGTGAGCCTTTATGCCAGCGCCAAAGCCGCCGCTTTCATTAAAGGGCCGTTTCTGTTGAAGCACGCAGGGTCGCGCTTCGTCGAGATTCGCGAGGCAGCGGCCCACGACCTGTGGGAGATTCAGCAGAAAAAGCTATTCGATTTGCAGTGCCGCTGGCGGGCTGAGCAGATTACGCTCCCCGGCGTGCGCCACACCGAGGAATTCCGGCAGTGGGAAAAGTACATCGACCATTGCCCGTGGCTGCCGCCCGTCACGGCCGACGAGGTGGCCCTGTACGAGTCGTATCTGCGCTCCGACCACTACGTACCCAACCATAACTGTGCCTGGCAGAACTACCGCCAGTTCCGGCGCACTGCCGAAGGAGGCGACCATGCCACCGCCGATGAGGAGGATGGCGACGACGGCTATGAGGCCGCTACGAAACAGGCGTACCGCGCCCTGCCCGCCTGGTATCAGTATCACAACGAAGCCACCGGCGAGAACCTGCTGCTGACGCTGCCCGATGTGCGCGGCGAAAAAGAGGCCTACTACATCGGGCTTACCGAAGCCGATAAAGAGGCGAAGCTGGCCGCTCAGCGGGCCCGCGGCGACATGGCCGCCTCGCTGCCGTGGCACCCCCTCTTCCTGCACCGCGACGACCTCACCCCATATTTTCGGCAGTTTGAAGATGCTGCCGACTTGCCCCGCCTGCTGCGCTGGTACGAGGCCAGCCGCCAGGATGAGCGCCGCCGCCATGGCTACCTATTTGAGGCCACTCTCTGGATAGAGAAGGCGCTGGAACACCAGGCGCACCCCTGGCCCATCGCCGCCCACGCCGACTGGCGGCAAGCGGTGGTCGCGGCCGGGATGCGGGCCTGGGGCCACCAGCTGGCCGAGGTGCTGACCGACGTGTGGCAGGAGGAGGAGCAAAACCGCGCGTTGGGCCTGCCCCTTACGGGGCCAAAAACATACGGCAAGCGTCCCCCCTTTGCCGAGGTGAACTGGGCCGAGGAAGAAACCTACCAGCCCAAGTTTATTCTGCGCGGCCGGGAGCTGGCCGGGGAGCCGCGCGACTTCAGCTTCTGAGTGGCCCCAGGCAGCCTCTGGCGGGTAAACCCCACCCGGCTGCCCGGGCCCCACCCCATTTTCTAGAGCGTTCCGGCGATAAGCCGGAACGCTTTTTTTGTATTGTTGCTGGCCGCTCCGAAAACAGAAGCTATAGCACGTTGTGGGTTGGCGCGCACCACGTACCGCCCTTTGACAAGGGCAACTGGCTGGGTGTAAACAAATAAAAATAAATTCGATTACACCCAGCCGCTACCATGTGGCTTGGGTGTAATCGAATTTATTTTTATTTGTTTACACCCAACACCCCACCTGCCCATGTCGCGCCGCGCCTATCCTTCCAACACCCTGGCCGCCGCCGTGCGTCGGCACTTTGGCCTAACCCAGGTCGAGCTGGCCGCCTTCGTGGGCGTGAGCCAGCAACAGTTGGCCCGCGTGGAGGCCGGCCGCAAGCAGCTCGGGCCCGGCCCTGATCAGCGCCTGCAAGTGCTGGCCCGCCAGCTGCCCCCGCCCGACGGCCACGGCCCTGGGGCCCCGGCCTTCACAGACGACGAGGCTCCCGCCGCCGAACGGGCCGAGGCTGCCGAGGGCCTGGCCGCCCTGCGCCAGCGCCTGGCCCGCTGCCAGTGGCTGCGCACCGACCTGGCCTACCAGATAGGGCAGCAGCGCCAGCCCGGCCAGCAGCGGCACCAGCGCCGCCAGTGGGCCGTGCGGGTGCTGGGGCCGCTGCTGGCCGCTCCCCTACCCCAGCCCGACTGGCTGGCCCCCGGCGGCCCGGCCCGGCCGCTGCCGCCCTACCCGCAGGCCACTCCCGACGCGGCCCGCGACACGCACTGGCTCCAGGGGCTGGCCCTGCGCCTGGCCGCTACCACGCCCCCCTTGCCCCCGGCGGCCGCCGCCCTGGCCCGCGCCCGCCTGGCCGGCCTCGACGCAGAAATCCAGGAACTTACGGCGGCTATGGGTGAGTTTTCGGAGTAGGAAGTGTAGCTTTAGAAGCCGGCGGGTACTCACGCGGTATTGTTATTTCCTTCTATCTTTTTAACACTACGTTTCTCATGGATTACTCTCTGCATTTGCTCACCACCCGGGCCCAGTGCGACGCCGTACTGGCCTACGCCACCGCCAAGCTTGGCCTGCTTACCTACCACGATGCCCAAACCGGCCGCCGCACCGGTAACCTGACCACCTCGGCTACCAACGACACCTCCGAGCTGGCCTCCCTGAATGCCTACATCACGGCCATGACCCCGGTGATTCCAACCCTGCTCGCCGGCAAGAACCGCGACAAACAAGTCAACGAACTGCGCACCAGCACCGACCGACGCGACACGCTGCTGGCCCGCCAGGGCCAGCAGGGCCCCGAGGTGCTCCTTGAGGCCGAGGCCGAGAGCGGCCTGGTCGATATCCAGGTGCCATTTATCGAGGACTTCATTGCCAAGGTCACGGCCCACCGCGCCACCCTGACCAGCTAGCCCGCCGCTAGTGTCCCAAAAAAGGCCGCCCCGGAGTACCGGGGCGGCCTTTTTGCTACGCGCCCACCGGGGGCCGGCTGCGGGCGCGGGGCCTGGTTCAGCAGGGGCCTACCACTGGCCGGCCGCAAACTCCCGGGTGGTAAAGTCCTGGACCGGGTCGGCCTCGGTGGGCGGGGCTTGCAGCAGCACCTGCGGGGTTAGGTGCGCGGATTCCGCCCCGTGCAGGGGCTCCGGGCCGTTATTCTTTTGCTGGCGCCCCGGCATCGGGGAGTAGCGGCGGCCCGCCGGCGGCAGCCATCTTCTTGTAGAGCCGGGTTTTGGCCCGCCGCACGCTGGCCGGGTCAATGTTGAGCAAAGCCGCAATTTCCTTGGTGGCCAGGTTGATGTGGAAGTAGCAATAGAGCCGCTGCTCGTGCTTGGTCAGGGCCGGGTACTTGGCCTGTAACTCCTCGAAGAAGCGCGGGTGCACCTGCTCGAAGTGCAGCTTGAACTTGCTCCAGTCTTCATCCAGGTACAGGTTGGTTTGCAGAATGGACTTGATGCCCGACAGCTCGGTTTGGGTGGCCGGGCTTTGGGTATTCAGCTCCTGAATCTGCTGCTTGAGCTCGGCCAGCAGGACGTTTTTCTGGGTTACGTACAGGGTGGTGGAAGCCAGCTCGCGCTGGTTGGCTTCCAGCTGCTCGCGCAGGTCCTGGTTGGCGGTCTGATGCTGCTCGTTGTCGGCGCTGAGCTGCCGGGTGTGCTGCTCGCGGGCCTGCTGCTGCCGCTGCAGCTCGAGCAGCGCTGCCTGGATGTGGCTGTTTTTGAGCACGATTTCCCGGTTGCGCAGCTCCTTCTCCTGAATATCCAGGGCCAGGTAGCGGGCCTCCTGCTCCGTGGTCAGCAAGGTGCGCTGCAGGTTCTGGAGGCGGATGCTGATGGCGGCCGAAAAGCACAGCGCGTGCGACACGATGGCCAGATCGGGCAGCAGCAGGTTGCCATTGTTATCGACGCCAACTACCACGTGGTACATTGCCTCCAGCAGGATACACAACATGGGCAGCACGTTGGCCAGCAGGTAGGTGCGGGCCAGTGGCAGCCGTTGCCGGTAGGCCACGATAGTCGTTACCAGCAGCAGGCTTATTACCCCGAGCACCAGGAGGTTATCGAATAGCAGGGTGTATTGGTTCAGATAAAAGCCACTCAAGTTGACTGCTCCCACTACCAGCGTAAAGGCGCAGTAGCCCCTCAGCGCGTAGCGCAGCCCGGCATCCAGGCGCGGCAGGCGGGCCTGGGTGGGTAGGTACGAGCGGGTCATCTGCACGAAGCCGAGGAGCAGCAGTACCACGCTTACGTGCATGAGCACGTTGTTGAAGGTGTAGCCGTAGCTCAGGCCGCTGGGCACCACTATCAGGCTAAAGATGGGAGTGGGAAACCACACCTTGAAAAAGCCCCGGAACGCCGTAAGGTACAGCACCGCGCCCACCTGCGTGCAGATGTAGTACAGGGTAGTGCGGTCCTGAAAGCGGGCGTAGGCGTGCACGTTGGTGAGCAGCAGCAACAGCAGCACGGCCAGCGACACGGCCCAGGCGGTACCGAAAAACCGTTCCGTACTGAGGGCTTCAGCTTCCTTTTCCAGCACTACCCGCAACTGCGCGGCAGCCGGCAACACGGCCCGCTGGCCCAGGTCTATCAGTACGTAGAACGTGGTGGTGGCGCGGGCCGGCAACCGGAGCGCTAGCCTCCCTTTGATGCGCTGACTGTCCGTGGCCACGGCTATACCGGCCCGCCGGGTTTGCCAGGTCCGAGCATCCTCATCGAAGTACAAGAGCGTGTTGTCGAGGTTGGGCAGAATCCGCAGCTGGGCAGCTTCGGAGTAGCCACTGTGGTTCACGGCTTGCAGCTTCAGCCAGAACCGGCGGCCCTGCGTTAGCCGCAGCGAATCGACCTTGCCAAACACGAGGGACGTATCGGTGCGGATTTTATCCCAGGAGTAATTCCGGTCTGGCAGCAAGCCCACCCGCACCAGGTCGAGATGAGCAGGAGCTGCCTCGGCCGTGGCAGGCTGGGCCACTACGTGCGGCATACCTGCACACAAACAGAGGAGCAACAGGCATAGTCGTTTAAGCACAGAGGAAGCGTTGGGCAGAAGAGGTGCAGGAGGCGTGGGGCAGTGTAGAAAGGCAAAGATAACGGAAGCGCTACGCTTAATTAGCTGCCAGCCAGCCACGAACAGTGGGCAGTAGCAACTGGCGACGCGGCGCGGGCGTGAGCCAGCGGCTTACCAGCTGGCTTAGGCACCACAAAAAAGATTCGGCCCGTGGGCCGAATCTTTTCAAACGTTGGGGATAATACGAGCCGGCACTTCGGGGCTGAGGTGCCTCAGCCCCGAAGTGCCGGGCAGCGGCCAGGCTACTGCGGAAAATCGGCAGAGTCGCCGATGGCGGCCACTTCTTCCAGCTCTTTCACCAGGCCGGCAAACTTCTCGCGGGCGCCTTTCACGGCGGCTTTGCCTAGGGGCAGATGCAGGGGCGGGTTTTCCTGGCGTACCAGGTCGTACATAATCTGGGCGGCGCGGGCCGGGTCGCCGGGCTGGCGGCCGCTGTAGCTCTGGATGCCCTTCAGGTTTTCGCCCACCGTGGCCTGGTAGTCGTCAATCTTGGTAACGGCGAAGGTAGCCGAGCTGCCGGCCCACTCGGTGCGGAAGCCGCTGGGCTCAATATTGGTAACCTTGATGCCGAGCGGCGCAACCTGCTGGGCCAGACTTTCGCCAATGGCTTCGAGGGCAAACTTGCTGGCGTTGTAGACGCCCACGCCGGGGAAAGTTTTCAGGCCGCCGATGCTGGTGATGTTGAGCACGTGGCCGCTGCGCCGCTCGCGCAGGTGGGGCAGCACGGCCCGCAGCACGTGCAGGGGTCCGAACACGTTGACGTCGAACTGACGCTGCACTTCGGCCGCGTCGATTTCCTCGATGCTGCCCAACGAGCCGTAGCCAGCGTTGTTGACGATAACGTCGAGGTGGCCGAAATGGGCAATGGCGTCGGCAACGCCCTGCTTCACCTGAGCTTCGTCGGTTACTTCTACAACGAAGCCCCGGCCGTGGGCGCCGGCTTTTTGGGTGAAGGCATCGGCCTGCTCCTGCTTGCGGAAGGTAGCCGCTACGTTGTCGCCTTTTTCGAGCAACAGCTCGGCCAGGGCCGCGCCGAATCCGGTGCTGACGCCGGTAATAAACCAGTTTTTGGGTGTGGTGGCCATTCGCTAGTGGTGTATACGGTTGAATACGCGCCGGCACGCGCCGGCCGGCTGTTTCAACTCCCGCAGACGGTCGAAGGTTTGGTGTAAAGCTGAATTAGCAGCGGCAGTACTAGCCGCAGCCCGGCGCGGCCACGACGTCGGGGCTGGCGGCACAGCAGCCAAGCCACTGATTTACAAACCCCTCCTACCCTGTTGCTCTTACTCAGCTTCCGGCGCAGCGGGCGGATAGTCGTTGAAGCCTTTCACCATCAGCCACACGGCCACTCCTATCTGAATTGGCAGCAATGGCATGGCCATGGGCCCGATGGAGGGATACCCCAGCAGCATCATCAGGGTTACGCCAATGAACTGCGACGTGACGCCCAGCAGCCCCAGCACCGCCAACCCACGCGGCACCAGCCGAAAGCGGAACAGCCCAATGTAGAACACCAGCAACCAAGCACCAATAGCCACCAGCTGCGTAATATGAGCCGAGCGCCGGGCGGCCGCCACCGCTGCCCCCACCACCTGGTACAGCCCCGCCTCGGTGGCCCCAGAGGTAACGAAGGCTTTGCTGATAGCCAGCATCGACAGAATGGTGCCGGCCTGCACCACATCCAGGGTACAGCTAACCGCACAAACGGCTAGGAACCAGAGTGCCACCGATAGACTGTAGCGCCGCAGTACCGGAAATGCCGCGACGCCCAGATAAACCGTTAGCCCGGAGCCGACGAAAGAAAGCAGCACTGCCGCCCGAACCCGCCAGAAGTTCTCAGCCACCGCCGTCAGGAAAGCCGGCGAGCCAACCGTTATGGATTTCGACAGGATAAAGGGTAGCGTAAGAGCCGCCGCCAGCTGCAGCAACAGCAGGATGCCAACCTTCCGCCCGGTTCTGAAGGCAGCGCGCGAGGAATTCGGCACCCTCACTTCGTCCCGGCTAAGTGCATCAGAGGCTGGCATGGCAAGTAGTTGGGAGGATGCTGGAAATTCAACGGGTAATGAATAAGCCAGCTCAGGATGGCAAACTCCGGCGGGGTGAATTACGGTTCGCCCGACCAGCTCGCGCCTACCGGCGGTGGGCGGAGCGGCTGCGGGGGGCCGCTTTGAGACTGGGCTTGGCAGGAGCCTTTACGGAAGCCGTGGCCGCGCTGCCTGCCAGCGGGCTGGCCGTGGTGACTTTGGCCACCAGATTCATCGTGGGTGTAGCTTCGGTTTTGAGCAGGATGGGCGTGGCCGTGAAGTACGACGCGCCTACCTGCCCGTGCTCATTGTCGCCCCAGCCCCAGAGCGTGCCATCCTGAGCTACAGCCACGGTGTGGCTCCAGCCGGAGGCCAGAGCCGCGCAGGGTTTGGCCAAGCTAATTTGGAGCGGTACGGTGCTGCCGGCAATGGCGCTGCCAAACGTGCTGCCGAGCTGCCCGGCCGTGCCCTCACCCCAGGCCCAAAGCGTGCCGTTGGCGCGCAGGGCCGCCGAGTGCGTGGCCCCGGCTGCTATGCGCGTCCAGGTAGTGGCGGTACCTACCTGCACCGGCACCGGGCTGCTGACGACGGTGCCGGTGCCGAGCTGTCCTTTCTCATTGTGCCCCCAAGCCCAGAGCGTGCCATCCTGGCGCAGGGCCAGGGAATGACCGGCACCGGCCGAAACCAGGGCCCAGGTGGCTTCTTTGCCAATCTGAACCGGTACCACGCTTTTCATTGTGCCACCGTTGCCCAACTGGCCGTGCTCATTGTTGCCCCAGGCCCAGAGCGTACCATCGGTTCGGATGGCCAGGGTATGGTCGGAGCCGGCGGCTACTTTTGCCCAGGTTTTGAGGGTATCAATCTGCACTGGCAGCGGGGAGCTGGTGGTACCGTTGTTGCCGAGGGCGCCGTACTCATTATAACCCCAGCCCCAGAGCGTACCGTCTTGGCGCAGGGCCATGGAATGGCTGGAGCCGGCCGCTACCATGGCCCAGTTGGTGGCGCTGCCAATGCGGACAGGACTGGCGCTGGCCGTAGTGCTGCCGGTGCCGAGCTGGCCGCTGCCATTGTCGCCCCAGGCCCAGAGCGTACCGTCGCGGCGCAGAGCCAGCGTGTGGTTGGCCGTGGCCAGCGTGGCCCAGGTAGTAGCCGTATCGATGCGGATGGGCTCGATGGTGCTAGTGGTGGTGCCGTCGCCGAGCTGGCCTTTTTCGTTGTTGCCCCAGGCCCAAAGCGTGCCATCCTGCCGCAAACCCAGCGAGTGGCCGGTGCCCGCTACCACCCGGGCCCACGTGGCAGCAACGCCGGCCTGGTAGGGTGCCGGGGCGGAAATCGTGGTCAATTCGGAGCAGCCAATCTGACCGGCGCTGTTGTCGCCCCAGGCCCAGAGTTTGCCATCGGTATTCAGAGCCACGGTGTGCTCCGAGCCCACGGCCACGCTGCTCCAGGTGCTGGGCTTGCCAATCTGGGTGGGCGCCAGGTTAGTGGCGGTATTGCCGTTGCCGAGCTGCCCAAAATCATTCTCGCCCCACGACCAGAGCGGGCCGTTGGCGGCCAACGCTACCGAATGGCCGGCGCTGGTAGCCACGCGGGCCCAAGTAGTGCCCGGCGCAATCCGGACCGGCACGATGCTGTTGTTGGTGACTTCGTTGCTGAGCTGGCCGTTCTTGTTGCTGCCCCAGCCCCAGAGTGAGCCGTCGGTCCGCAAAGCCAGCGTGTGGTCGGAAGCAGCCACTACCTCCGACCAATTCGTGTTTTTATCGACCTGCGAGGGGCCGGAGAAATTGTCTTGGGTGTTGTTGCCGAGCTGGCCGCTGTCGTTGTTGCCCCAGGCCCACAGGGTACCATCGGCCCGCACGGCCAGGGTATGGCCCGAGCCGGCCGCTATTTTGGTCCAGGTGGTACCAGTGCCCACGCGCACGGGGCTATAGTAGGTGTGCATGGTGCCATTGCCGAGCTGCCCATATTTATTGTCGCCCCAGGCCCAGAGGCTGCCGTCGGTGCGCAGCGCTACCGTGTGGCTGGTGCCCACGGCCACGGCCGCCCAGCCGGTTTCACTACCTACCTGCATAGGGCTGGTGCCAAATGTGGCCGAGCGCCCCGGCAGCGTGCCGATACCGAGCTGCCCGCTGGCATTGCTGCCCCAGGCCCAGAGCGTGCCGTCCTGGCGGATAGCCAGCGTATGATCCGGCCCGGTGACGACAGTGAGCCAGCTGTTGTCGGTACCAACTTGTACAGGCTTGCTCACGCTGAGCTTGTTGCCGATGCCGAGCTGTCCGAATTTATTGTCACCCCAGGCCCAGAGGGTGCCGTCGGGGTAGATGGCCAGCGTGTGCGACTGACTGGCGGTGATGACGGCGCGCCGCCCCTGCGCGGCAGTCAGCAACGGAAATAGAAGGCAAAAAGTGGCAATACAGGTGTAGAGGTGTTTTGGCATAGGTCAGGATGTAGAGCAGAAAGATCAAATATATATTCAAATAGTATAATTATGAAACGCAAATAGATTATTACCCAGATTCAATATAATAATGCCTGTTGCAGCTGGTAGGGCAGTAAAAACGACAAGCCGCCCGTTCGCAGAAACAGGCGGCTTGTCGGCAAATAGCTTAGGTGAGCTATACCCGGAAAGTAAGTACCGGCGGCGCGGCGTGCACGGCCACATTTTCGGCCACGTTGTGGTGTAGGTAATGGCTCAGGCCGGTGTGGGCGTGAGTAGGCATCACCACCAGATCGGCGTGGGCCTGCCGGGCAAACAGCGGAATTCCCACGCTCGCATCGGCTGCATCGATTACCTCGGGCTCGCAGTGCTCCAAGTGGTGGCGCTCGGCAAAGGCCTCAATCCGGGCCATTGCTTCGGCATACTGGTCGATGTCGGGCACCACTTTGAGCAGGTGTAGCGTGGCATCGGGAAACACGGCCTGAATCCGCTGCAGATCAGGCACGGCCCGGTCGGCCTCGGCGGAAAAGTCGGAAGGAAAAACGATGTGCTGCACGTTGAACTGCAGCTCGGGGTGTTTTACGGTGAGCACCGGGCACGGAGCCAGGCGCACCAGCTTCTCGGTATTGGAGCCCGCAAAAAAGTGCTGCCACGAGCTGTGTTCCTGCGCACCCATCACCACCAGGTCAATTTTCTGCTCGGCAATAACCTCCAGGATAGAATTGACGACGCTGGAAGTACGCAGCAAATCCTGCACCGGCACGCCCTCGGCAATGCGGCGGCCCTCGGCCATCAGCTCGTGCATCTGGTGCTTAATTTTCTGCATAAACTTAAGCATGAACACGTCCTCCATCGTGACGCCCCCAATGCGGCCGCCAGAGGAGCTGAAGTGGGGCGTGTCGCCACGCTCTTCCACGTGCAACAGCGTGATGCGGCCGCCAGTGCGCTGGGCCAGGCGCAACGCTACCTCAAAGGCGTTGTGCGCGGCGGGAGAAAAGTCGGTGGGAACCAGAATGTTTCTCATGAGAATGAACGTAAATGAGCCCTGTTTCTTTGTCACCCGCTGCCAGCGGAAGCCCGGCCATGCTGCCCCACGCACGAGTGGCTGGCAGCAGTAACATCCGGTTATCAACCCGGATAATATATATATAATCCATAATTATTACAACTAAAGCCGGAAAAATAAACAGTGCCATGAAAAAGCTAGGCTTCCCGCTGCGCAGCCTCCTTGCCAGCTCCACCCAGCCCTTTTTCCAAGCCACCGTTTTCGCCGGTGGCCAGCTAATAGTCGCAACGGCTATACCTTTGGGTAGCTGCCGCACTACCTCGCTATGAAAAAACTCACTTCCAACCTCACGTTTCAGGTACTCACGGCCATTGCGCTGGGCGTTACGGTCGGGGCGCTGTTTCCGGCCTTTGGCGCGGCCCTGAAGCCCATCGGCGACACGTTTATCAACCTGATTAAAATGCTCATCGCGCCCATCATCTTCCTGACGGTGGTGCTGGGCATTGGGGGCATGGGCGACTTGAAAAAGGTGGGGCGTGTGGGCGGCAAGGCCCTGCTTTACTTCGAAATCGTAACGACGCTGGCCCTAGTTATCGGCATCACGGCGGCCAACCTCACCCACCCCGGCGCGGGCGTGGATGCCCGGGCCTCGGTGGCCACCCAAACGGCCGCCCAGGCCGCCGAAGCCTCGAAATACACGGCCCAGGCTGGGGAAATGAACTGGGTGGAGTTTTTCACCCACGTAGTGCCGCACAGCGTAGTGGGTGCGTTTGCCGAGGGCGACGTGCTGCAGGTGCTGCTCTTCGCGGTGCTCTTTGGTATGGCCCTGGGCCGCATTCCGGTCTCCTACAGCCAGCCCCTGATTGGGACCTTTGAGCGGTTGTCGCACGCCATGTTTGCCGTGCTGGGGCTGGTCATGAAGCTGGCTCCATTGGGCGCGTTCGGGGGCATGGCCTTCACCATCGGCAAGTACGGGCTGGCCACGCTGCTGCCGCTGGGCAAGCTGATGCTGGTGGTATACCTGACGATGTTCCTATTCATTTTTGGGGTTCTGAACGCTATTATGCGCTATTACGGGCTGAGCCTGTGGCGCTTTCTGGGCTTTATCAAAGAGGAAATTCTGCTGGTGCTGGGCACTTCGTCATCGGAGTCGGCTTTGCCCCGCATGATCGACAAGCTGGAGCGCTACGGCTGCTCCCGCTCGGTGGCCGGCCTGGTGATTCCTACGGGCTACTCCTTCAACCTCGATGGCACGTCCATCTACCTGTCCATTGCCGCCATTTTCCTGGCCCAGGCCTTCGGTATCGAGCTTTCCCTGACCCAGGAGCTGACGCTTATCGGCATTCTGATGCTGACCAGCAAGGGCGCGGCGGGCGTTACCGGGTCGGGCTTTATTGTGCTGGCTTCCACGCTGGCTGCTACCAAAATCATTCCGGTGGAAGGCGTGGCGCTGCTGCTGGGCGTCGACCGGTTTATGAGCGAGGCGCGGGCCATTACCAACGTCATCGGCAATGGCGTGGCCACGCTGGTTATTGCCAAGAGTGAGGGCGAATTTGATGAGGCGCGGCACCAACTGGCCGTGCAAGGCCGCCTGGTGGCTGAGTCGGATCTGGAGCTGACCGCGCGGCCGAACAGCTCCGCTACGGCCTTGCCCAACGAACCGGCTTAGCCAGCCTACTGCTGCCATTTTCTACCACTGCACCCGTCACGAGCGGTTTTATTGAGCTTTCCTCCTTTTTATGCGTATTTCCTGGCCTTCAACCAGCATAGTGAAAACTGGTGTATTGAGTCTGCTATTGAGCCTGCCAGCCCTTGGCCTGGCCCAGCAGCCGGCCCCCAACACGATTCTGTTCGTGGGCAACAGCTTTTTCCACGCCCGCTACGACCCGGCCTTTAGCTACAACGCCGCCAACATCACAATTGAAAAGGTGGGAAAGCAGAAAATTGGCCCCTGGGGTGGTATTCCTGGCATTTTCAAGCAGTTTACCGAGCAGGCCGGCCTGCGCTACGACGTGCATTTTGAGTGCATCAACGGCGAATCCCTGAAAATGCACTACGACAGCGCCCTCTACATCATCGGGCAGCCGCGCTGGCACACAGTGGTGCTGCAGGAGCACAGCATGTGGCCGCTGCCGACGGCGCGCAAGGGCAAGCCCGCCGTGTTTCGCGACTACGCCACCCGCCTCGAACAGGCCGTGCACCAGGCCAACCCCGCTGCCCGGCTCTACTTCTACCAAACCTGGGCCCGCGCCGACCAGACTTACCCGCCCAACCAGGCCTATTCCGGTCTGCCCATCGACTCGATGGCCCAGGACCTGCACCGCGGCTACTACCAGGCAGCGCGGCAAAATGGCCGTTTCGCGGGCGTGGCCCCGGCCGGCGACGCCTGGCTGCGGGCCATTGAGGCGGGCGTGGCCCTGCGCAACCCCTACGCGCCCGAGGCCGATAAAGTCGATTTGTGGGGCCCCGACCACTACCACCCTAGCACCTGGGGCGCCTACCTGAATGCCTGCGTGTTGCTGGGCGAAATAACCGGCTACGACCCGCGCCGGCTGGGCCCAGCCGAGCAGGCCGCCGCCGCGCTGGGCATTGCCCCGGCCGAGGCCAGTAGCCTGCAGCGCATTGCCGCCGAGCAGGTGCTGGCCGCCCGGCCCACTGCCTTTACGCCCGCTGCCACCAAGCATAAAACTCCCCGGCCAGCCAGGTCGAAACGGCGGCAAAAGCAGGCTACTAGTAGTCGCTGACACCACCCAAACAGACAAACGGCGCGCTTTTTTGAGTATACTAGCCGTCTGCTATTCTTAGTTAGAACCGCTTACCCCGCGTATGAAGCTCGATATCCTGATGATTGCCGCGCACCCCGACGATGCCGAAGTAGGCTGCGCGGGCACCCTGATGAAGCACGTAGCCAAGGGCCGGCGCGTGGGCGTGGTCGACCTGACGCGGGGGGAGCTGGGCACCCGCGGCTCGGCCGAGCTGCGCGATGTGGAAGCCGCCGACTCGGCCCGTATCATGGGCCTGCACGTGCGCGAAAATCTGCGGATGCGCGACGGATTCTTTCTCAACGACGAGGCGCACCAGCTGCAGGTTATTCAAGTAATCCGCCGGTTTCGGCCCTCCATTATCCTGACTAATCCCAACGTGGACCGCCACCCCGACCACGGCCGGGCCGCCAACCTGGTGCACGACGCGGCGTTTCTGTCGGGCCTGCCCAAGATTGAAACCCAGTGGCAGGGCCAGCCTCAGCCCGCGTGGCGGCCCGATTTGATGCTGCAGGTAATTCACAACACCTACGTGAAGCCCGACATCGTGGTGGACATTACTGAGTATTGGGAGCGGAAGCTGGAGGCCGTTACGGCGTTTAAAAGCCAGTTTTATCACCCCGATTACGACGATCCGACCTCGACCTACATTTCCTCGCCCGACTTCCTGAAGATACTCGAGGGCCAGGCCCGCGACTGTGGCAAGTACATCAACGTGGCCTTTGCCGAGGGCTTCACCTGCCGCCGCCTGCTGGGCGTCGACGACCTGTTTCAGCTACGCTAGCGGCCGGCCGGTTGGGCGTGTGGCCGCGCCTGTGTACTATTGTAGCGGTTGCGCTATCCTGATTTCACCTGTTCGCTACGGAATGCATTCTTATACTCCCGGGCTTCATATTCTGGCCACCTTCCGGGCTTCGGCGGCTCTGCTGACGGATGCCACGGCCTGCCAGGCTTTTTTTGATCAGCAGATCAACCACTTACAGCTCGTAAAAGTGGGCGAAGTGTACCACACGTTTCCCAATGGCAGCTTTACGGCGGTGGTCGGCCTCACCGAGTCGCACCTGAGTATTCATACCTGGCCCGAGTTTGAGCAGGCGACCTTCGACGTGTTTCTGTCGAACTACCAGCGCGACAACTCGGCCACGGCCCGGCAGCTCTACACCGCCACGCTGCGCTTCTTCGAAGCCACCGAGCTGAGCAAAACCGAGGTGCAACGATGAGCGGGCTGGCCACAACGATGGAAGCCCGCTTGGCCTGCCCGGCCTGCCAGGAGCAGCTCACCTACTACGACGTGGTAAACAGCACGCACTTCGCCTGTCCGGCGTGCCATGTGCTGTTCAGCCAGCCTGCCCAGGGTCCGGCCCTGAAGGTGCGGCAGTTTCAGGATGTGCCGCGGCTGCCGCCCTGCCTGCCGCTGGGCAGCCTGGGCACCATGCCCGACGGCCTGCCCTACCGCGTGACGGGCTACATGCTGCGCAAAGAGAAAAGCTCGCCGGCCCGCTGGCAGGAGTTTATGCTCTTCAACCCCACCGCCGGCTACGCCCAGCTGGCCCTCTACGAAGGCCATTGGACGTTTATCAAACCCGCCGCCGAGCTGCGCTCCAAGCAGCAGGAGCCCCAGAGCAAAACCCGCACGCAACGCTACGTGTTGGACAACGACATTGCCTACGCTCTTTATAATAAGTACCAGCCCCGTATTCTGTACGCCCGCGGCGAGTTCGATTGGAATATTCTGGACGACGAGCGGCTGAATGTGTTCGAATACGTGGCCCCACCCCACATGCTGGTGCAGGAAACGGGCATGGGCCAACAGCCCCAGTGGTACCGGGCCGAGCACATCGAGCCGGCCGCCGTGGCCCGGGCCTTTGGCGTAGCCATATCGCAGCTGCCCGACCGCGACACTGTGGGGGCCATTCAGCCCGCGCCGGGCGGCGACTCGTGGCCGGCGGTGCGGCGGTTCACCCTGCTGCTGCTGGGCCTGCTGGTGCTCACCGAAATCGTGCTGGCCTCGCTGCGGCCCTCGCGGCAGCTGCTCAGTCAGCACTTCGTGAGCGGGGCAAGCCAGGCGCTGCCCTCCTTCCGCCCCGATTCAACCGAAAAAGTGCTGGTATCGTCGCCGTTTGAGATTACCGAGCCTTCCACGGTGCTGGACATTAACCTGCGGGCCGAAATTGACAACAGCTGGCTGGAGCTGCCGGTAAGCCTGGTAAACGAGCAAACCGGGCAGGGCTTCGAATTCACTAAGAATATGGAGTACTACCACGGCGTCGAAAGCGGGGAAAGCTGGTCGGAAGGCAGCGTGCAGGCTGATGCCACCCTGACCAAAATACCCGCCGGCCGCTACCACCTGAACCTGTACCCGGTATCGGAAAACAACCGGCCCGTAGGATTCTCGCTCACCGTAACCGAGAATTCGTGGCAGCCCGGCAACTTCTTTCTGTTTGGGCTGGCCCTACTCGTGTACCCCGGCCTGCTCTACTGGCGGCGCTACAACCACGAGCAAGCCCGCTGGGCACAAAGCAACTACGGCCCACTCACCTAACCCCGCCGCCCGAGTATGAACCTTCCCGACCTCTCTAAAATCCGAGTGTATGCTGCCCTGGCGCTGCTGGCCTTTGGCGGCTACGTGTGGGCCGGCCTGCACGGCCTAGCCTTCCTCGGCGACGACAACGAATCCACGGAAAACATCAACGGCACCGGCGGCACCTCCGGCGGCAGCCACGGCGGCCGGGCCACTTACTTTCACAAATAGGTGAAGTTGTAAAGGGTGAAGTTGTGAGCTGCTTGCCCCAAGCTCTGGCTGCGCAACGGCCTCCGGCCGCACCATAAGCCCACAATTTCACCTTTCACAACTTCACTCTTCGCAACTTCACTATATGGAATATCTCAACCTCAAGCTGATTACGGCCTCCATCGTGTACTCCGTTATTGGCATCCTGATTCTGGTTATCAGCTTCGTCATCATCGACAAGCTCACGCCCAAAACGCTCTGGAAGGAAATCGTGGACGAGCACAACAACGCCTTGGCCATCGTGGCGGCGGCCTTTATGTTGTCGGTAGCCCTTATTATCAGCGCGGCCATTCATGGGTAACGAGCCGGTGCTGCCCCCACCCGCCCGGGGCCGCCGCGCCGCCGCTACCAGTGCCGACCACCTGCCGGCGCTGCTGCTGGGCTCGGTATTCGTTATTGCCACCTGCGGGCTGATTTACGAGCTGATTGCCGGCACGCTGGCCTCCTACCTGCTCGGCGACTCGGTGACGCAGTTTTCCACCATCATCGGGGCCTACCTGTTTTCGATGGGCATCGGCTCCTGGCTGTCGCGCTACCTCGATGGGGCCCTGCTGAAGTGGTTTATCCGGCTCGAAATTCTAGTGGGGCTGGTCGGCGGTTTTTCGGCGCCGCTGCTCTTCGTGCTCTTCGAGTACGTCAGTTCCTTCCGCCTGATTCTGTATTCCCTGGTGGGGCTCACCGGCATTCTGGTGGGCCTGGAAATACCGCTGCTGATGCGGATTCTGGAAAACCGCTACGAGTTCAAGGACCTGGTTTCGCGCGTATTTACCTTCGACTACATCGGGGCGCTGCTGGCTTCGCTTATCTTTCCGCTGGTGCTGGTGCCGCAGCTGGGCCTGATTCGCACGTCCCTGTTTTTCGGGGCCCTGAACGTGGTAGTAGCCGCCGTGGCGCTCTACCGCTTTCCTGAAACCCGCCCCTACCGGCGCAGCTTCTCGGGTATCATGGTGGTGGCCCTGGTGCTGCTGGCCGTGGGGTTTGGCTACGCCGAGCGCATCATGAGCTACACCGAAACCCTGGCGTTTCAGGACCAGGTGATTTACAGCAAAAGCACTGTTTACCAGCGCATTGTGCTTACTCGTAATAATAGGGAGTTGCGCCTGTTCCTCAACGGCAACCTGCAGTTCAGCTCGGCCGATGAGTACCGCTACCACGAGGCCCTGGTGCACCCCGCCATGCAGGCCCTGCCTCGGGCAAAGCGTGTGCTGGTGCTGGGCGGCGGCGACGGGCTGGCCGTGCGCGAGCTGCTGAAATATCCGCAGCTGGAGAGCATCCGCCTCGTCGACCTCGACGCGGGCATGACGGCGCTGTTTCAGCACAATGCCATGCTGCTGGCCCTCAACAAGGGAGCCTTACTCTCGCCGAAAGTGCAGGTTATCAACGGCGACGCCTACCAGTGGGTGCGCCGCGACACAACCCGCTACGACTTGCTGGTCATCGACTTTCCCGATCCTTCTAACTACTCCATCGGCAAGCTCTACAGCACTTCGTTTTACCGGGAGCTCGATAAGCTGTTGGCCCCGAATGGGCTGATGGTGGTGCAAAGCACCTCGCCCTACGTGGCCCAAAAATCGTTTTGGTGCATTAGCCACACGCTGCAGGCCGCCGGGTTTCACACCATTCCCTACCACACCTACGTGCCTTCCTTCGGCGAGTGGGGCTACGTGCTGGCCGGCCGCAACGGCCACTGGCGCGGCGACGGCCCCCTGCCCGCGGGCCTGCGCTACCTCACGCCCGGCACCCTGAAGGAAATGCTGCACTTCCCGCCCGATATGGCCGAAGTTCCCACCGAAATCAACCAGCTCAATAACCAGGTGCTGGTGCGCTATTTCGAGGACGACTGGGGGCCCTACACCCACTAGCTATGGCCGGCACCAACTTACCGCAATGCCCGTTTATGCCCGGCCGTCGCGCGTTCCTCGGCCGCACCGGCGCGGGCCTGGCCGGGCTGCTGCTCAGCCCCGGCCTGCTCGAATCGTGCGCGCCCGGCTCGGCGCGGGCGCACATTCGCGGCAGTTTGCGCGGGGCCAACCAAGCCACGGGCCACAAGCTCTGGAACCCGACGAAGCTGCCGGCGCCCAGTCGTACCATACAGACTGGCATTATCATCGTGGGCGGCGGCGTGGCGGGCTTATCGGCCAAGCGGTGGCTGGAGCGCCACGGCCGCCCCGACGTGCTGCTGCTGGAGCTCGATGAGCAGGTAGGCGGCAACTCGGCCGCCGGCCGCAATGGGGTGTCGGCCTACCCCTGGGGCGCCCACTACCTGCCCGTGCCCGACCCGCGCAACCACGAATTGCTGGAATTTCTGCGCGAAGCCGGCACCGTTACGGGCTTTGCCCCCGATGGCCAACCGATTTACAACGAGTACCACCTCTGCCTCGACCCCGAGGAGCGCCTGCACATCAACGGCCACTGGCAAACCGGCCTTGTGCCCGAAATGGGCGTGCCCGCCGCCGACCGGCAGCAGATAGCCCGGTTTTTTGCCCTCATCGAGGAAATGCGCCAGGCCAAGGGCCAGGATGGGCTCGACGCCTTCGTGATTCCGCTGGACCATTCTTCCACCGACGAGCAGTTTCGCCAACTCGACGCGCTGACTTTTGCCGACTACCTTACCGGCCAGGGCTTTACCTCACCTTACCTGCGCTGGTATCTCGACTACTGCTGTAAGGACGACTACGGCACCACGGCGGCCCAAACCTCAGCCTGGGCGGGTATTCACTACTTCGCCGCGCGCAAAGGACAGGCCCACAACGCCACCAGCGCCGATGTGCTGACCTGGCCTCAGGGCAACGGATTCCTGGTGGAAAACCTGCGCCAACAGGCCGCAGAGGGCATCATGACGCACACGTTGGCCTACGCCGTGCACGAAACCCCGACCGGCGTGGAAGTGCTGGCCTACGATGCCGCCACCCACGAAACCCTGCGTATCACCGCGCCCCAGGTGCTGCTGGCCACGCCGCAGTTCGTCACGCGCCGGCTGCTGAAGGATGTACCGGGCCTTATTCAGCCCCGGCAGCCGCTGCACCACACGCCCTGGGTGGTGGCCAACCTGACCGTGGACGGCCTGCCCCAGGGGCCCGGCGCGCCCCTAAGCTGGGACAACGTGCTGTATGGCAGCCCTTCGGTGGGCTACGTGAATGCCAACCAGCAGGAACTGCAGCTCGGCAACCAGCAGAAAGTCATTACCTACTACTGGCCCCTGACGGACGAAGCACCCGAAGCAGCCCGCCGCCGGGCCTACAAAACCACTTACGACGAGTGGCTGCAACGCATTCTGGCCGAGCTGGAAAAGGCCCACACCGGCATTACAGCCCGGGTGCAGCAGGCCGATGTGTGGGTGTGGGGCCATGGCATGGTAGCGCCCGCGCCCGGCACGCTCTGGCACGCCGAACGCCAGCAGATGGCGCTACCGCTGCGCAACAAGCTCTTTTTTGCCCACACGGACCTGAGCGGTATGTCGATTTTCGAGGAAGGGTTTTACCAGGGCATCCGGGCAGCCCGGCAAATACTGAGCGGCGTATGAGCAAGCTGGCTGTAAGCAAGTCCCAGCCCTGGATTCGGTCGGCCGGCTTTGATGGGCTCTGGCTGTTGGCGCCGCCTTTTCTGGCACTGCTGGTGGTGCTGCTGCTGCCGGCCCGGTTTCAGGCCTCGGCCAGCATGCCGCTCTGGGGCTGGGTGGTGCTGGTGGTGCTCATTGATGTGGCCCACGTCTACAGCACCCTGTTCCGCACCTATTTCGACGCCGCGCGCCGCCGGGAGCAGCAGCGGCTGCTGTGGCTGGTGCCCTTGGGCTGCTACGCGGCGGGCGTGGCGCTGCACCAGCTGGGCGGCGGCCTCGTGTTCTGGCGGGTGCTGGCCTACCTGGCCGTATTTCACTTCATCCGGCAGCAATACGGCTTTCTGCGCCTGTATGCCCGCCACGAGCCGCCCCAGCCCGGCCGCTGGCTCGACACGGCCCTCATTTACTATGCCACGCTGTATCCGCTGCTCTACTGGCATTTCTCGGCGGCTCGCAACTTCAACTGGTTTATCGACGGCGACTTTGTGCAGCGCGACTGGCCCATCGGCCGCGCGGTAGCCACGGTGCTCTACACGCTGCTTATCGGGTTGTATGTAGCCAAGGAAATTCGCCAGTGGCTGACAGTCCGCAGCTTCAACGCGCCCCGCAACCTGCTAATGGCCGGCACCTTGCTGTCCTGGTATTTCGGCATCGTGTACTTCAACGGCGACCTGGCCTTCACCTTGCTGAACGTAGTGTCGCATGGTATTCCGTATCTGGCTTTGATCTGGATTAGCCGGTCCATTTCGGCCCGCTCCCGCAAGGCTGGGCCCACATCCAGTCTGCAGAAGTACGGCGTGGCGGGATTTCTGGGGCTTCTTTTCGTGCTGGCCTACGTCGAGGAAGGGTTCTGGGACGGGCTGGTGTGGCGGGAGCACGGCACCGTGTTCGGCTGGTTTCAGCACCTGCCGCAAGTGAGCCAACCGACGCTGGTGGCCTGGCTGGTGCCGCTGCTCGCCCTTCCCCAGGCCACCCACTACGTGCTGGATGGCTTTATCTGGCGCCGCCCCAAGAGCGCGTAGCTACAGCTGTGCCAATCAGTGCCGCGCTGAGTCAGTCGAGAGCCAGTTCGACTAGTACCGCCGTGGAACCGCCCGCGTCGTCGTCCGTTACGAGCAGGGCTTCGAAGCGGTTGGCACTCAGCGCCCGGCGCACCACCACGCTTTCCACTTTGCCCCGGTAGGGCTTGCCATCGGGCAGCGCCAGGTGCGCCAAAGCCAGCAGAGGCTGCTTATTCGCACCTTGCTCGGCCGGCAGGATACCCACGAAGCTGCCCAGCACCTCGCCATCGGCCACGGCATCGAGTGTATCCTCGACGGAAGCCGTGATAAAGACCTGGTTCTGGAACGTGCAGGCCCCAGAAAATCCCGCCGCCTTGCCCTGAATGGCGGGCAGCTGATAAAGCTGCTGCTGAAACGCCGGCACTTCGCGCTGCTGCCGGATACAATCCAGGGCGGGCAGCAGTGGCAGGCGGAACACGATGTTGCCGGCTTCCGAGCCCACCGTGCGCTGAAACAGCAGCAGCTCGGTGGCCGTAGCGGTAGCCGCCTCCAGGTTGAGCACCACGCCCGCGGGCAGCATCTGGCGCAGGGCGGTATAGAGCCGGCTCAGCGAAACGGGCTGCACCGTGGCCGTACCAGGGCCGGCCGGCAAGGCCACCCAGAAGCCCTGCTCCCGGGCCGCCGTAGCCCCGGAGCCGAATACCAGCAGGCCCGTTTCGCCGGTGGCAGCAGTAATGGCAGCTACGCATTCCAGGTCTGGTTTGCGGTCCTTCGGGATGCGGCCCGAGCTGAAATGGGCGGTTTCAAACAGGGCCAGCGGCGTATTGGGCGCCAACGACTGCGCCGCGAAGCTGTAGAGAAACGGGGCATCGTCGCCGATGATGTAGGCCGTGTTGCCTACTATTTCGATTCCGGAGGCCGAGGGCAGTTGCGGTAGGTCAAACTGGCGAAGAATGGTGGCTTTCATTGCGGACCGGGCTAAGCGGGAAGGTCAGACAAACGGTTTACGCAATGGCAAACCCGGTAGCTATTCGCGGAAAGCTACTGTTTGGTTATCGTAAACTCGACCCGCCGGTTCAGCTTGCGGGTTTCTTCCTTGTCGTTGCTGGCCCGGGGCTTGCTGCCCCCAAAGCCGATGGTGGTGATGCGCGCCTCCGCAATGCCGCGCGTAACGAGGTAGCGTCTCACTTCCCGCACCCGGTCTTCCGAGAGCTTCTGGTTCAAATCGGCGTTGCCCTGGTTATCGGTGTGGCCTTCCAGCCTAATGGCCACGGTGGGGTTGTCGGTCAGGGTGCGGGCTAGCCGGTTCAGCTCGGCATAAGAACCGGGTAGCAACGTAAACTTGCCCTGCGCGAAAATAAGCGTGGGCAGCTCCAGCTTCGCCCCTACCGCGGCCGGCACCAGCAATATTTCTCGCGTCAGCGAAGCCGTGATGCGCACGGTGTCGGTACCCGCCAGGAAACCGGGGCTGCCCGCGGCCAGCCGGTAGCGCCCCACGGGCAATGAAAACTGGTAGGTTCCGCTGGCATCCGTGCGCAGGGTAGCGTTGAAGGCAATATCGTTGTCGAGGCGAATGGCTTTTACTTCGGCCTTCACTGGCTGCCGCGTCTTGGCATCCAGCACTTTGCCCGTGAGCATGGCGCGCTGGGCAATAGTGGGCGCGGTAGGCACAGGCTTCACGGTGTCGGCGGGGGCCACGCCGCTGGCGCTGGTCCGAAACAGGTCGGCCGGGCCGTTGGGCGTGCGGGAAGCGGCGTAGTAGGCCTGCTTGCCATCGGCGCTGAGCATAAAGTACGCGTCGAAACCCGGGCCGTTGAGGGTTGGGCCCAGGTTGCGGGGCTCACTCCACTTAGTCCAGGTTTCGTCTTGGCGGGTACTCACAAAAATATCGGCGCTGCCGTAGCCGGCGTGCCCATACGAGGAGAAATAGAGGGTGCGACCATCCGGCGCCAGCCAGGGCGCAAACTCAAAACCGGGCGAGTTCAGCACGCCGCCCAGGTTCAGGGGCTCACTCCACGCGCCGTCGGCCTTGGGCTGACTCACGTACAGATCGTTGCCGCCAAACGAGTCGCCGCGCTCCAGGGAAAGCAGCAGCACCTTTTGGTCGGCCGACATGAAAAAGGTCGTCGCGGCCCCGGCCGAGTAGTAGTTGATGATGTCCAAAGACCCGGCACGGCTGGCTTTGCCTTTGGGGCTGTCCGCCCGCGGAACGAGCGAAACGCCTTCGTCCCGGAAGCTACCGTCGCGCTCATACAGGCCTCGCACCAGCAGCAGGTCGCCCTGCGGCCCCACCACCGACATCACGCCGTTGTTCTGGCGCGTGTTCAAGGCATCGAGGCGCACGGCCGGGGCCCAGGTTTGCCCGTCGGCCGACTGGCTTACCCAGATATCCCCCGATTCGGTGACGCCTTCGGTATTGCCCGCGTATTTGGTGCGCGCCAGGTAGAGCGTTTTGCCATCGGGCGCCAGCACCGGCTGCAGCTCATTGCCCGGAGTGTTCAGAGCCGTGAGCGGCTGGGCCGGGCCAAAGCCGGGTTGGCTGGCATCGAGGTTGAGCCGAAGCTTAAAGAGCCGCCACTGCTGCGTAGCCCGGTTGGCCGGGCGCTGCGCCACGATGGGTGTTCCGTTAAACTTGTCGGAAGAGGCGACGGCGGCACATTTGTCGTTACCACGGTTTACCAGCTCGTAGCTGCCAATGGGCCCGGCCGGCACCAGTTTCCACTGCTGATAAAAGCTGCCCGTCCAGGGCCGTTGAGCCAGCGGCGCGTTTTCATCGGGCTTTTCGGCCGTGAGGCATTTGCCGCTGTGCTTGGCTTCCAGCCGAAAGTACTCCCCGCCTGCTGTAATGCGTACAAAACGCCACTGCTGGCTCGGGGCGTGCGTAAACTCCCACTGGACCGCAACTGTTCCTGCCTCCGCCGACGAACCGGTAATATCCAGGGAACGGCCGCTACCGCGGGCAACGACACCGTACCAGGCATTTTCATCGGGACTAAACCCGAGCTGTTGGGCCGCCAGGGGCGCGGCCAGCAGCAATAAGGAGAGAAGCAGGAAGCTACGGAAGGAACGGGGCATGCACGCAGAACGGATGGACAGGCGCGCAAGTTAAGCGAAATCCGGGGTGGGAACCGGGCCCGGGCGGCCTGCGGAAGATACCGGCCCCTATTGCCAGGGCACCACCGGCACTTTCCGCAGGACACTATTATGCGTGCAGGCTGGCAATCAGTCGTTGTTGATGTACTTGAAACGCACGAACCGTTCGTTTTCGTAGATGGCCGTGAAATGGCCGCCACTAGCTTTAGAGTCCGTTTTCCGCTCAGCAGCCCGGCTTGATTTAGCAGGCATGGAAGCAGTGGGGTAAGCGCCGGGCATCATCTCGGGCACGTGGCAAATAAAGGATAGAATTTTGGACGCCATGATGTGTTGAGTTAGGTGTTAGAAGGAATGAGGAGAAACTTCAAGTGAGAAATGAAAAGCAAGAGAAGCAAACAAAATGAAGATTAATATTTGAATAGTTCACTAAAATACCTGTTGAACAAATATAAAGATATTATCATTCGATTGAATGATGCTAAGGTATATTTTTTCTAAGTATAATCTAGTCCGTACCAACCCGCAATTTTTTATCCGTGCCAGCACGGATAAACTCACCATTTGGGTTTGAGAGCAGCCATGGTACTAGCAGCGACATTCTTTTCCTCGCACAGTCGGCCTTACGAAATCAATTTATTGCGTAAGGCGTACTTAATCAGACCGATAATAGACTTGGACTTGGTTTTGGTGAGGATGTTTTTGCGGTGCGACTCCACGGTTCTTTCACTAATGAACAGCTGCTCAGCAATGTGTTGGTTGGAATGCTCGTGCGCGATGAGCTGCAGGATTTCCGATTCGCGGGTTGTCAGCTCAACGGCTGCTTCTGCGCGGCGCTTGCCCTGCCCGGCCTGTATTTCCATGCTTTGAATCATGGTGGCTGTTACCTCCTGGCTGAAATAGCGCTGCCCGGCCGCTACAGCCCGAATGGCCGTACTCAGCTCCTGCCGGTTGGTGCTCTTGAGCAGATAGCCCGAGCCACCAGCTTCCAGCACGTCGGCCACAGAGGCGTGGTCCTGGAAAGTACTGAGCATCAGGGTGCGCACGTGCGGGTGTTGCTGCCGAATCAGCTGCGCCAGCTCCACCCCCGTCATGTGCGGCATGTTCAGATCGAGCAGGGCCACGCCGATTTCGGGGTGCCGCGCCAGAATCTGGAGGGCTTCATTGCCACTACCGGTTTCGGCCAGTATCTGAATGTCAACCTCGGGCTGCAACAAGGTTTTGATGCCCGCAATAACCAACGGATGGTCGTCGACCACTAAGACGAAAATGGTAGAAACGTCCGTTACAGTTTTATCCATGACCCAAAGCTTCACACACAGGACTCACTCAACAATGGCTGTGTTAGCAACACATTACCAACCAACTACACTTACTTCATCGGATGAGCACTTTTAATGCTTCATCTATCAGTACAGTTTAAACTTAAACAAATACCACCAGCTTTCCAAAAAGCAGCAATATTGGCATATTACTGTTTATAACTCCTTAATTCACATATACCTAGGCCACTGCCAACGGCTTTTCCGTGTAAATCAGCAGCCAATAAGGGCAGAATAAGCACAACCATAGCACCTAAAATGACAAGAAGTTGTACACTCTCCTGATCTGGCCTTCCGTCGGCTCTCAACGCAAAAAGGCCCTGCTTGTCGGAAGCAGGGCCTTTTCGGACTATTGGTTCGTTGATCTTACTTCATACCATACTTGCCGCGGAATTTCTGGTTCAGATAGGTTTGCTTGTTGGTCAGGTTGAAAGCCCGGCCGTCGATGAAGGCCCGCGTCACGTTATTGGTGCGCATGTCCAGCAAGTCACCGCTGCTAACAACGAGCGTGGCGCTTTTGCCGGCTTCCAGGCTGCCGTAGTCCTTATCGAGGCCCATGATGCGGGCCGAACTGAGCGTGACGGCCGTGAGGGCCTGCTCCTTGGTGAGGCCGTGGCCAGCAGCGGTGCCGGCAATAAAGGCCAGATTGCGCGAACCGGCCGTTTCCTGGTCGCCCTCATAGTCGAGGCAGAACCGCACGCCGGCCTGCTGCAACAGACTGGGCAGCTTGTAGGGCAGGTCGTAGTCGTCGCCGGAGCGGCGGGGCAGCGCGTGAATGCGTGACAACACCACGGCCACGTCGTTCTGCTTAAGAAAGTCGAGCATCATCCAGGCGTCGCGGGCCCCGATGACGGTAACCTTCTGCACGCCCAGCCGCTTGGCAAACCGCACGCCTTCGATGATTTCCTTGCCGTAGTCGGCGTGAACGAACAGGGTTTTGGAGCCGTCAAACAAGCCGCTCAGCGACGAAAGGCGCAGGTTTTCGCGGCGGCCGGCGGGCAGCGCACGGTAGGCCGAGGCTTCCGAGAGCAGCTGCTCCAGGTCACGCAGTTGCTGCTGCCGGGCTTTTTCGCGCTTTTCTACCGCCATCTGGTCTTCGGTCGGGTTGAGCTTGAGCACCATCGGCGGCCAGTTCAGGTGCAGGCCGTCATCGGCTTTTACCACCGCATCCTGCCAGTTCCAGGCATCGAGCTGCACTACACTGCTCTGGCCCGAGAGCAGGCCGCCGCGGGGCGTTATCTGGGCCAGCAGCACGCCGTTGGTGCGCACCGTCGGGATGATGTCGGAATCGGTATTATAGGCCACCAATGCCCGCACGTTGGGGTTCAGAGTGCCTACTTCCCGCTCGTCCACGGTGGCCCGAATGGCTTCTACTTCCGTCAGGCCAAGGGTAGTGTTGGGCAAGATCAGGCCGGGGTAGATTTCCTGGCCTTTCACGTCCACCACTTCATAAGCGGCTTTGTCTTGGCTGAAACCCGCCTGGGCCCCGGCGTAGGTGATGCGGCCTTTGTCGAAGGCCACGGCGGCGTCGGGCACTACGGTGCCGTTGCCAACGTGCAGCGTACCACCCACGAGCAGCACGGGCTTGCTTTGGGCCGGGGCCGGAGTGGGCACCTGCGCCAGCAGCGGCGTGGTCGTGAGCAGGCCGAGCGAAAGAAGAATATGCTTCATGTGCGTTATGTCGTTAATAGTCTGGCGGCCGGCTAGTTGTCCAGCTCTTTGTCTTCGCCCATCGTGTCGCAGTGGAAGTGCTTGTTGGCCTTGGCCGTAGCGCCCTGCGTGGGCGCGCCGGCCTTTTTGGCATCCAGCATTTTCTGCACGATGCGCAGCCGCTCCTTTTCCACTTCCTGGCGCATGCGGGCATCCGATTCGACGTCGAACAGCTGGCGGCCATCCACGAAGGTGCGCTCGGGGTGAGCGTAAATGCTCAGCGGATGGTCGGTCCAGAGCACCACGTCGGCGTCCTTGCCTTCCTTGATGCTGCCCATGTTCTTGTCGAGGTGCAGCATTTTAGCCGGATTGATGGTCACCAGTTTCAGGGCTTCTTCCTCAGAAAGGCCGCCGTACTTCACCGTTTTGGCGGCTTCCTGATTCAGGCGGCGGCTCATTTCAGCGTCGTCCGAGTTGATGGCCACGTTCAGGCCCGCGTCGTGCATGATGGCTGCGTTGTAGGGAATGGCGTCGCGCACCTCGTTCTTGTAGGCCCACCAGTCGGAAAACGTACTGGCGTTGGCGCCGTGGGCCTTCATCTTATCGGCCACCTTGTAACCTTCCAGAATGTGAGTAAAGGTGTTGACCTTGAAGCCCATCCGGTTGGCCACGTTCAGCAGCATATTGATTTCGCTCTGCACGTAGCTGTGGCAGGTAATGAAGCGTTGCTGGTTCAGGATTTCCACCAGGGCTTCCAGCTCCAGGTCGCGGCGCGGGGCCTCGCCTTTCTTTTGCTTGCCTTTGCCCAGCTTGTTCCAGGCTTTCCACTCCTGCTCGTATTCCTTGGCCCGGGTAAAGGCATCCACGAACACCTGCTCCACACCCATGCGGGTCTGGGGGAAGCGCAGCACATTCAATTCGCCCCAGTTGCTTTGCTTCACGTTTTCGCCCAGGGCGAACTTGATGAAGCCCGGCGCGCCCTCGATTTTCATCTGCTCGGCCGTCATGCCCCAGCGCAGCTTTATCAGGGCCGACTGCCCGCCGATGGGGTTGGCCGAGCCGTGCAGCAGCTGTGAGGCCACTACCCCGCCGGCCAGGTCGCGGTACACGTCCACGTCCTCGGCATCGACCACGTCGCTGACCCGCACTTCGCTGGTTACGGCCTGGGTGCCTTCGTTTACGCCCTCACTGATGGCAATGTGGGAGTGCTCGTCGATGATGCCCGGCGTGAGGTGCTTGCCGGTACCGTCGATGCTGCGGCCGCCCTTGGGCACCGCGAGGTTTTTACCAATCTTCTGGATTTTGCCATTCTGGAGCAGCACGTCGGTGTTTTCCAGCTTGCCGGCGGCCTCACTGGTCCATACGGTAGCATTCTTGATGACCACGGTTTCCTGCGCGGGCACCTGGGCCCGGCCAAAGGCCACAAACGGGTATTGTACTTGCCCCAGCTGCACCGGCTCCGGTGCTTTAGCCGAGTCGCGGCGGGCGGCGCGGGTAGCTTCTTCCTGGCGCTGGGCGCTCCATTTCACCGGCGTAGCATCGGCCAGCTGCCCGTCGCCCTGAAACAGGCGGGTTTCGGGCGTGTAGAAACCGCTGAGCCGCACGGCCGCACCCTTGGTTTTGGGCGTCGGGTTATAGACGATGGTCGCCAATTCTCCATTCACGGATATGCTACCTTTTGCCGTATCACCGGGAGCCTGCACGATTTTCAGCTCCGGCGCTTCTGGCTTTCCTTGAATGAGCAGGCGCATATCAGCGCTAATCTTGAACTCGTTCTTCAGGACTTTTTCTGCCGTTGCCAGCTTAAGCGTATACACTCCCCGGAAATCGGTGGGCACGGTACTGAGCTGGTAGCGCTGGCCCTGCACCCAGTTGTCAAGCAGCACGTTGTCGTCGGCAAAGAGGCGGTTGGAGCACACCAGGAAATTGGCCACCATACCGGCTTTGAGGCTACCCACCTGGTTCTGCGCCTTCAGCAGTTCGGCGGGCGTAGCCGTGAGGGCACGCAGGGCCTGCTCCTCGCTCAGGCCGTGTTGGATGGCCTTTTTCAGATTGGGCAAAAATTTCTTCTTGTCTTTTAAGTCGGCAGCCGACAGCGCGAAGGGCACGCCGGCTTTAGCCAGCATAGCCGCATTGGCTGGGGCCATTTCCCAGTGCTTGAGCTCCTCCAGCGAAATGCGCGACGCGTCGTACACGTCGTCCACGTTATAAGCATCAGGAAAGTTGAGGCTGACGATAATGGGAGCCTTGGTAGCCTGGATATCGGCCAGGCGCTGGTACTCGTCACCGTTGCCTTTCAGGATGTACTGCACCCCAAACTCGTCGCCCACCTTATCGGCCCGCAGTGCCGACTGCTTGTCGCGCACCTCAAAAATCTGGGGCAACTGGCGCTGCTGGTTGAAGGCCCGCAAGGACAGGTTTTGCTCCTTGGTGGGGTTGCGCTGGTTCCAGTCGGCGTTGAGGTAGGTCTGGCGCAGCAGCGCAATACTGCCCATCAACGAGCTGGGGTAATCCTGGGGGCTGGTGCCTTTGTCGAAGGAAAACGCGGCGGCGGCGCGGTCGGCCAGTACCACTTCCTGCTCTTTGCGGGCCGTGTTCAGCGTAACCAGCGCGGCCGTGCCGCGGGCAATACCATCGGCCTGCTGGGTGAGCACCGCCCCGAAGCCCAGGCGGCGGTACACGTCGGCCTGCTCCTCGTTGACTTTAAATAGCTCGGCGGCACTGGTTTCGGGGTGAATAGCCTGATTCCAGTCGTAGGCTCCGGCTTTCTGGCTGTCAAACTGCGGCCCGCTGCGCCGCCCCTGCCGCTCGGGCGCTTTCACTTCGGGCAGCCCGTAGCCGGCGTACAGATCCACAAAGCCAGGGTAAATGAAGCGGCCCTTCAAATCGGTGATGACGGCGCCGGCCGGAATTTTCACATTGGTGCCCACAGCCTCCACGCGACCATCCCAGATAACGAGCGTGGCATCGGTCAGGCGGGTTTTATAGTCGGTGAAAATGGTGGCGTGGGTGAAGGCATACAGGCCAGGGCGCTGGTCGTACACGCCGTTGCGCGGATACGTGCTGGGCTGGGCCACAGCCGTGAGGCCCGTGAGCAGCAGGCCGCCGGCCAGCCCCAGCTGGCGTAGAGAAATAGACATCGAGGAATGGTGGAAGATGAGGAATAAGGCGTCGGGGTGGAAAGGTAGCGGCAGCCCCGCACTTTTCGGGCTTTCCCACTGAAAAATCCGCAATCAAGCGTGGCATTTATGGGTTAACTCAACATTTTGGCCTCAAAGTCTGTACCTCAGGTATTACTCGCTCTAACTACTCCCACCATGCGCAAAGGCACCCTCGTCAGCTGGAAATACGGCACCGGTACGGCCACCGGCAAGATTGAAGAAACCCACAAAGAGTCCGTCACGCGCAAGCTGAAGGGCAGCGACATTACCCGCAACGGCACGCCCGACAACCCAGCGTTTATCATCGTGCAGGAAAACGGTGACCGGGTCATCAAGCTTCAAAGTGAGGTAACAGCAGTGGCGGCCAAGAGCAAGAAGTAACAGGGCGTCATTATTCGACTGGGAAAGAGCGCCATGCAGAGCATAGCGAAGCATCTCTACCGAATGCTGATTAATTGCTCTTGCAACGCAGCAGAGATGCTTCGGCTCCGCGTTGCTGCGCTCAGCATGACTGTTCTATGCACCTGTTCTAAAAACAAAAGCCCCGCCAGCGCAATGCTGACGGGGCTTTTTTGTGGAATACGTTGAAACCTAGCGGTTATGTACGTCGGGCTCGATGAAGGCTTGCTCTTCCATTTCGGTGGGCACCACCACGATGCCCTTCTGGAGCATGGAGTTGCGCTTGCCGTAGAGGAAATACACGATGAAGCCGAGCACCATCCAGCCCATGGCCACTTTCAGCGTGAAGGCGTCGAGGGCCAGAATCATCAGTGTGCACACCAGAATGCCCATGATGGGCACGAAGGGAAACACGGGCGACGACAGGGGCGCGCGGAACGGGCGGTGCTGCTCGGGGTCGGAGCGGCGCATGATCCAGACGCCAGCCGACACCAGCACGAAGGCCAGCAGCGTACCGAACGAGGTCAAATCACCAGCCAAAGAGCCGGGCACGAAAGCGGCGAAACCGCCCACGAAAATCAGCAGGGCAATGTTTGACTTATAAGGCGTACCGAAGCGCGGGTGCAGCTCCGAAAAGGCTTTTGGCATCAGACCATCCTTGGCCATCGAGAAGAACACGCGGCTCTGGCCCATCAGCATCACCAGAATTACCGACGAGAAGCCCAACAAAATAGCTACCGTTACGGCAGTGCTCAGCCACTCGTAGCCGGGCATGTGCGCCTTGATGGCGTAGGTTACGGAAGCCTCGCCACCCAGGGCCGGGTCGGCAAACTCGCGCCAGTTGGCAACGCCCGTCAGCACGTGGCCAAACAGGATGTAGAGCACGGTGCAGACGGCCAAGGAGCCGAGGATACCGATGGGCATGTCGCGCTTGGGATTCTTAGCTTCCTGAGCCGCGGTACTCACGGCGTCGAAACCGATAAAGGCAAAGAACACGATGGCCGCACCGCCCAGGATACCGCCCCAGCCGTGCTTGTTCCACTCGGTGTACTCGCGCACCACGGTGCCAGCCGCGTTTTTCACGGGCTCGGCGTTTTCCGGAATCAGGTAGGGCGTGTGGTTGGCGGGGTTGATAAACTGCCAGCCCACAGCAATGAAAACCAGCACGATGGCCACTTTTAACACCACTACTACGGCGTTGAACATAGCCGACTCCTGTGTACCCTTGATCAGCAGCAGCGAAAGGGCCACGATGATCAGCAGGGCGGGCAGGTTAATCAGGCCGTGCTCGGTAACGCCGTTGACTACGGCACTTTCGAAGGGCGAGTGACTCAGGTTGTACGGTATGCTGGTGCCAAAGACCTCCAGGAGCTTGTTGAGGTATTCGCTCCAGGCAATGGACACCGTGGCGGCCCCCAGCGCGTATTCCATAATCAGTGCCCAGCCAATAACCCAGGCCACAAACTCGCCCATGGTGGTGTAGGCGTAGGTGTAGGCCGAGCCGGCAATGGGAATCATAGCGGCAAACTCGGCGTAGCACAGGCCCGCGAATACGCAGCCGATGGCGGCCACTACGAAAGCCAGCGTAACGCCGGGGCCCGAAGCCTGGGCGGCGGCGGCGGCAGTGCGCACAAACAGACCCGCGCCAATGATGGCGCCCACGCCCAGCGCGACGAGGTTGCCGGCCCCGAGCGTGCGTTTCAGCGTGCCGTGGCCGGTGGAGTTAGCCTCGCCCAGCAGCTGGGCCAGTGGTTTTTTGGCGAAAATGTTTGCCATACAATAGAAAAGAGAGAAGAAAGAAAGGTGAGAGGTATGGAAATGTCAATTTCGGTATCAGGAGCCGAATATAGGCGATAATCAGCATTTCGCCCCTAAAGAGCCCGGACCCGCCGCATAGTTGCACTGCCTGGCTCCGATAACGCGGCTTTAAACCCTGGCGCCCCTCGCCCATCCAACGGCCGTACCTGTATCCTAACTTCTCCCCGATGAAAACCGCCTTTGCCTTCCTGACTGCCCTCGCGCTGACTACCACCACCGCCTGGGCCCAAACTGCGCCTTCAACTACTGCCCCGGCCGGCCCGGCTGCCCGCCACCGCGGTGGCCGCATGGCCCAGGCCACGCCCGAGCAGCGCGCCGAAATGATGACCAAGCACCTCACCCAGCAGCTGAGCCTCTCGACCGAGCAAACCGCCAGAGTGCAGCAGCTGGCCCTCACCAACACCCACCAGATGGAAGCCGTACGCAGCAAATATGCCACCGCCGCCGACCGGAAAGGCATGGGCCAGGAACTCAAAACCCTCAAGGAGCAGAACGATGCCCAGCTCAAGCAAATCCTGACGGCCGAGCAGTTTACCAAGTATTCGCAGCTGCAGGCCGACCGCATGGCCAAGCGCCAGCAGCATGGCCAGGGCGGCAAAATGAAGCTGAAGAGCGAATTGTAGCCCTGCCTCGTTGAGCAGTTGCCAAAAACCCCGACCCTGGTGGCCGGGGTTTTTCTTTGGCCGATTATCCCCACATTTCCCGGAGCCGTTTGTTATATTTGACCTATCCGCCTGCCTTTCGAGGCCCGGCGTCCACCAACGTTATACCCCATGAGTCCGCTTCCCAGTAGTACCGCGTCGGTACAGATTCAGCAATTCTACGACAAGGGCCTGGCCCACGCCAGCTACGCCATCCGCTGCGGCCGGCAGGTCGCCATCATCGACCCCGCCCGCGACCCGCAGCAGTATTACGATTTCGCCGATGAGCACGAGGCCAACATTGTGGCCGTTATCGAAACCCATCCGCACGCTGATTTTGTGTCGTCGCACCTGGAAATAGCACAGGAAACCGACGCCGTTATTTACTGCAGTAAGCTGGTGAAAGCCAGCTACCCCCACCGCCCCTTCGACGACGGCGACCGGATAACGCTGGGCACCATCGAGCTGCACGCCCTCAACACCCCCGGCCACTCGCCCGACAGCATCTCGATTTTGCTCATCGACGACCTGGCTCAGACCCGCGCCGTGTTTACCGGCGACACGCTCTTCGTGGGCGACGTAGGTCGGCCCGACCTGCGCGAAAACGAGCTGGTGGGCGGCCATAAGCGCGAGGAGCTGGCGGCCCAGATGTACCACAGCACCCGCACCAAGCTCATGACCCTGCCCGCTACCACGCGGGTATACCCGGCCCATGGCCCCGGCAGCCTCTGCGGCAAAACTACCAGCACCGACCTCGACAGCACCATCGGTAAGGAGCTCAAAACCAACTACGCCCTGCAGCCCATGAGCGAGCAGGAATTCGTGAAAGTGCTCCTCGAAGACCAGCCTTTCGTGCCCAAGTACTTCGGCCACGATGTACAGCTCAACAAGGTCGGGGCCCTGCCTTTCGAAGACAGCGTGCGGGCCGTACCGCGCCTGCAGCCCGATGCGTTGCTGGCAGCCGGCGTCGTTATCATTGATACGCGCCCGCAGGCTGAGTTCAAGCAAGGCCATTTGCCCGGCGCCATCAATCTGCAGGACGGCGGCAAGTTTGAAACCTGGCTGGGCTCGGTCGTAGGCCCCAACGAGCCGTTCTACCTTATTGCCGACTCCCAGATTGCGCTGGATACCGTGATTCGCAAAACGGCTAAAATCGGCTACGAAAGCAACATCAAAGGCGCCCTGCTCACCCCGTCGGCCCTGCCCGCCACCAGCCCGGTAGCCGACGTGGAGCACGTGCGCGAACGGCCCGAAGAATTTACCATCGTCGATATCCGCAACTACACCGAGGCCAAGCAGCCCGTCTTTGCCGACGCCTTGGTGATTCCGCTGCCCGAGCTGCGGGAGCGCGCCCACGAAGTACCCACCACCAAGCCGATTCTGGTGCATTGCGCCGGCGGCTACCGCTCGGCGGCCGGCAGCAGCATCCTGGAAGCCGCGCTGCCCGGTGCCCAGATCATAGATTTGAGCGACGCCATTACGGAGTTTCAACCCGTTTCAACACACGCCTAATCTTTAGTTGTTTACTGGTAGAGTGGTGAAACAGCCTTCAAAGCAGGGCTATTTCACCACTCTATTTTTATTTTCGCAATGCACCTGTTCGATTCTTCAAAAATCAAGCATCAGATTCTTCTCTTCATCAGAGAATGGATTGCCTTACTTTTTGAAGAGAAATTTGCTGAAGCCTGCAACAGAATTGACGGATCTATTCATCCCGAAAATAGCGTTGCATGGACTCCTGAGCTTTTGAACGAGGTGCTCATGGATTACGCTTGGCATGAAAGAATGCCTGTAGTAACCAACCCTGCTAAAATGGATTTGACGGACGAGCAGGTCTACTTTTACAAATATGATTCACCTGCCCAACACGGATACGCTGTTGAATATGACATTCCTCTCGATGGAGAGTGGAGTGATTTGACAGCTCAATTCTCTTTTGTTGAGAACTCCAATAATCTGTACACCATCACATTGGAGGGCATTCACGTTTTATAATTCCATGCGCGCACTACATACCGCCGATTGGCACCTGGGCCAGCGCTTTATCAGCGGCCACGAACGGACCGACGAGCACCGCTACTTTCTGGAGTGGCTGGTCGAGGTCGTGCGCGAGCAGCGGGTGGAAGTGCTGGTCGTGGCCGGCGACATTTTTGATACCGGCTCGCCGTCCAACCAGGCGTTGGAGTTGTACTACTCGTTTCTGCTGAACATGCGCGGCACCGCCTGCCGCGACATCGTGGTGGTGGGCGGCAACCACGACTCGCCGGCCACGCTCAACGCTCCGGCCCGGCTGCTGCGCCACCTGCGCGTGCACGTGGTGGGCTGCGTGCCCGAGTGCTTCGACGACCAGGTGCTGGTGCTCGACGATGCCGCCGGTAAGCCTGGCCTGGTGGTGTGCGCCGTGCCTTTCCTGCGCGACCGGGACGTGCGCCTCTCGGTGCCGGGCGAGTCGGCTGAGGAGCGCGAGGCCCGCATCAAGCAGGGCATTGCCGACCACTACGCCCGCGTGGCCGACGTAGAGCGGGTGTGGCAGCTCAAGGACTTAGGCCTGCCGGTGCTGGCTACCGGCCACCTCTACGCCGCCGGAGCCGCCCCTTCCGATTCGGAGCGCACGATTCACGTGGGCAACCTGGGCCAAGTCACGGCCGACCATTTCCCGACCATTTTCGACTACGTGGCGCTGGGCCACTTGCACCGGCCCCAGCGCGTGGGCGGCCGGGAGCATATCCGTTACAGCGGCTCGCCCATCCCGCTCTCGTTTTCGGAAGTCGACCACCCCAAGGAAATCTTGCTGCTTGATTTCGCTGAAGGCAAGCTAGCAACTCTGGAAGCTCTGCCGGTACCTGGCACGCGCCGCCTGGCCCGGTTTCATGGCGCGCTGGATGAAGTTATTGCCAGCCTGGTGGCCTACGACAACACGGGCTTTCTGCTGCCGGCCTGGGTGGATGTGGAAGTTCGCTCGGAGCTGACGCAGCTGGAAGTAGCCGAGCAGCTGCTCAAAACCATCGAGCAGCTCGACCGGCACCACATCGAGGTGCTGGCCCGCCGCCACTTCCGGCTCGTGACGCTGCGAGCCCTAGGCGACGAGGCCGATACCGAGCCCCTCACCCCCAGCCTCGACGACTTCACGGAGCGGGAAGTGTTTGAGCGCCGCCTCGAAGACGAGCCCGAAGCCAGCCGCTCCGAGCTGCTGGGCGCTTTTGACGAGCTGCTGGAATGGATGCGCGAAGACCGGGCCTGATGCGGCGCGGGCGTTAATCCTGCTTTATCTTTACAAGTACCTGTTGTCCTTGCCTGTCGGCACTGCTTTTTCCTCGTAGCCTGAGGCTTTCTGAATGAAGATTCTCCGCGTCCGTTTTTTTAACCTGAACTCCCTGCGCGGGCAGCACGAAGTCGATTTTGCGGCTTCTCCCCTGTCCGATGCGGGTTTGTTTGCCATTACCGGCCCCACCGGCGCGGGCAAAACCACCATTCTGGACGCCATTACGCTGGCCCTCTACGGCCAGGTGCCCCGCCACGACGGCAGCGGCCCCGAGCAGGTGATGAGCCACGGCACGGGGGAAAGCTGGGCCGAAGTAGAGTTTCAGGTCAACGACAAGCACTACCGCTCGAAGTGGGGCCAGTACCGGGCCCGCAAGCAGCCGGGCGGCAACCTGCAGCCGCCCAAAATGGAGCTGAGCGAGCGGCAGATTGCCGACGATGGCGAGGAAACTTGGCCATTTCTGGAAACCTACAAGATGAAGGTGCCAGCCCGCGTAGCCGAACTCAGCGGCCTTGAATACCGCCAGTTTCTGCGCTCGGTATTGCTGGCCCAGGGCGAATTCACCCGGTTTCTGAAGTCGAGCCCCGGCGAGCGGGCCCAGCTGCTGGAGAAGATTACCGACACGCGCAAGTACTCCGACATTTCCCGCGCCGCCTTCGACAAAGCCAAGCAGGAAGCCCAGCAGGTAGACGTATTGCGGGCCGGCCTGGCCGGTGTGGTGCTGCTCAGTGCCGAGGAAGTGGCTTTTCTGGACACGGAAGTAACTAGTTACCAAAACCAGATTACAACCGTCGCGGCCGAGCAGCAGCGCCTGAATGAGGCCCAAAGCTGGCTCCGGCGCCTGCAGGAGCTGACTACCCGCCAGCAGCACGGCCAGCAGCGGCTGCTTTCCCTGGCCCAGGAAGCCGAAGTTCTGTCGCCGATCCGGCGGCGGGTGAGCCAGCACGAGCAGGCCCTGCCCTTCCGCACGCCCTGGGCCCTGCTGCAGCAAACCGAAACCCAGATTCAGCGGCTGCAGCGCGAGGCCGAACAGCTCACCCAGCAGCTGCCCCGGCTGCAGGAGCAGTTTGAAGCCGCCCGTCTGGCCCGCCAGCAAGCCCAACAAATCCGCGACACGGCCCACGCTGCTCAGCAGCAGCAGGAACCCATGCTGCGCGCCGCCGAAAAGCTCGATACGGTTGTTCAACTCAAGGAAGCCGAGCTACTTAAGGACCGGCAGAGCTACGACGCCAACAACGAGCACTGCAAGCAGCTGAAAGCCAACGCTGAGCAGGCTGGCACCCGGCTGCGGGAAATCCAGGCTCAGTTGAAGGAGCTTGGTAAGTGGCTGGAGCTGAACGCCAACGTGAGCGAGCTGGCCCAGGTACTGCCCGAGCTGTCGGCCAATATTCAGGACTGGGAACACCTGAGCGCCGAGCTTGGCCAATTGCGCCAGCGGCTGCAGGAAATCCGGCAGCGCCAGCAGCAGGCTGAAGCCGCCGTGGCCCAATATCAGCAGGCCGCCGCCGCCGCCCGGCAGCAGCAGCAGCAGCTGACTGCCGAGCAGCAGGCCGCTATTCTGGACCGCAACCGCTGGCTGCGCCGCCTGCGCCACCAGGTAGCCGCCCTGCAGAAAGAGCAGCAAACCCAGCAGCAGCACTGGGACGATTTGCGCCGCAGCCTGCAGATGCAGCAACTCGTTCTTTCGCACACCGAAACCCGGCAGCTGCTGGTGGCCGGTGAGCCGTGCCCCGTGTGCGGCGCGCTCGAGCACCCCTACCTGGCCGGCGTGCTGGGTATCAGCCACGACTCGGTGCAGCGCGACGCCGACCGGGAAGAAGCGCTGGGCCAGCAGGTACGGGCCCTGGGCACGCGCTTCAACCGGCTCAATACCTACGTCACGATGCTGGAGCAAACCAGCGGCGACGCCGAGCCTGACCTCGATGAGCCCATTCAGCTGCTGCCCGAAAGCGAGGAGCCGAGCGTAGGTGAGCAGGTACGGACGTTGGTAAAGCAACTGCAGGACATGGCGCGGCAGCACGCGGCCATAGAGCTACAGCTGGCCCAGGCCAGCAGTCAGCAGGCCAGCGCCGCCCAGCAGCAGGAAACCCACGCCCAGGATGTGCGCCAGCTCAGTGAGCTGCTCCGCGACGCCGAGGAGCGCGCACCCACGGTGCGGGGCGTTATTGTGAGTATGCTGCGCAACTTCGGGCTGGAGTTTACCGAGCAGAACGGCCGGGCTATTATGGAATCGGCCAGCCAGCGGGCGGTAGAATTTGGCCGTAAGCAGCAGGAACGCAACAAAGCCGAGCAGGAGTTGAGCGGTATCAGCGCTGCTTTTCAGCAAACCGAGGATGAACGGGAGCGGCTGCAGAGCAAGCTGCGCGCGCACAAGCAGGAGCTGCTGGAAAAACACGCGGCCATTCAGCAGTTGAAGCAGGAGCGCCACGAGCTGTTTGCCGGCACCAACGTAGCCGCGGCGCTCCGGACGCTGGCTGTGGCCATAGAGGAAGCCACGCAGCAGCTGGAAAAAGCCGCCGAAATGCTGAAGACGCGGGAAACCGCTTTGCAGGTAGCCACCGAAAGCCTACGCAAAAGTCAGCAGGAAGCCGCCCGCCAGCAGCAGGAGCACGAGCAGCAGCACGCCGCGCTGGTAGCTGAGCTGCAAACCGCCGGCCTGGCCCCCGACCCGGCCGCGCTCAGCACCCTACTCCTGCCCGATACCGAAGTACGCCGCCTCGCCGAGCAGCTCCAGACCCATGAGCAGGCCGTAGCCGTTACCCAGCAAAACCTGGCCGATGCCGCCCAGCAGTTTCAGCAGGAACAAACGCGGAACCTGACCACCGAGCCGGCCGAAACCGTGAGCCAGCAGCTGCAAAGTCTGGGCGAGCAGCTGGCTCAGCTCAACCAGCAGCTCGGCCAGCGCCAGCAGCGCCTCCTCGACCACCACCGCGGTCTGGAACAGCACGCCGCCTTGGCCCAGCAGCTCGAAAAGCAGCAGCAGGAAGCCCGGCGCTGGCGGCAGCTGGCTGACCTCATCGGCTCGGCCGACGGCAAGAAGTTCAGCGAGTTTGCCCAGGGCCTCACCCTGGCCCGCCTCGTGGAGCTGGCCAACCGCCACCTGCACCGCCTCACCGACCGCTACCGCATCATGCGCAACCCGCAGGAGCACCTCGATTTGCTGATCGTGGATGAGTACCAGGCCGGCAACAGCCGCTCGATGAACTCACTGTCGGGTGGGGAAAGCTTCCTGGTAAGTTTGGCTTTGGCCCTGGGCCTGAGCGAGCTGGCGGGTCGCAAAACCCAGATCGACACGCTCTTCATCGACGAGGGCTTTGGCACACTCGACCCCGACACGCTCGAAATAGCTCTTTCGGCCCTGGAAACACTGCAGGGCACGGGCAAAACCATCGGCATCATCTCCCACGTCGAAGCCCTCAAGGAGCGCGTAAGCACCCAGATCAACGTGCGCAAGGGGGCCGGCGGCGTCAGCTCCCTGCGTGTCGTAGGCTTCGGCGTCGACTTGGAGTAGGCTGCCACTTCTGGTAAACAAGGCCTTTCAAGGAGTCAAACCCTCAGCCACCCGCCGCCCGGATTTCGGCCCACGACCAATAGCGCCGGGGCTGGATATGGGCGTAACCCTGCCGGAAAAAGGCTACCACCAACTGCTCCAGCTCTTGCGGCGCAATAGCTGAGGCATGAATAGGCCGCTGGTTGGGGTCGGCGTAGCGCTCGGCTTTCTGCAGCGTTTTGCCTGCCAGGCGCAGCAGCGGCCCGGTGTCGGTGATACCGTCGAAGGTCCAGCGGTGCGGGCTTTGCTCCCGGGCGTTCAACTGCTCGGCCAGCACCTGCAGTGGCAGCCGCGGCAGCGTGGGCCGCGACTCCAGATCAATCCAGGTGGTGTATTTATACTCCAGTTCGTAGCGTTGTTCGTCGTAGATACTCAGCACGATATCGAAACCGGCCGTGGGGCCGAACAGAGCATAATACGGCAGCGGCTCGGGCGTACGGATTACCACCAAGCCGATTTCGGGGTAGCGCGTGAGCTGCGTAGCGGGGCTTTGCATGATGGCCGCCGCCCCGCGCACCCGCTCGTATTCCAGCTCCCAGGCCGCCCGGCCACTTTCCGGATCAAGCAGCACGTCGGCGAAGCGGGGCAAAAACCACTCGAACTTCTCTACCGAGGCTTCGTCTTCGCGGCGGCGCAGCACCGGCGCACCGAAGGGCGGGTAGAACAGCTCCTTTTCTTTGGCGTTGAGCCAGCACACCAGTTTCAGTGCGTGGTCGGCGGCCGGATTCGTCCAGTCCAGCTCCCGGAAGTCGCCGAGCAGGGCCGTGAGGCGCAGCAGCGGCTCGTGTTGCAGGGCCAGCTCCGGGTGGAGCATACTCCAGACGCCCACGAAGCCGTCCACATCGAAATGATTGGCCGTTACGACCGTAGCTTCCAGGCCCGGCGTGGCCGGCGCGTGCAGGGCCCGCAGCACCGAGCCGGCGCTGGTATCGTCGCGCAAGGGCAGCGGCGTGGGCGCCCCCCGCCAGTGGGCCAGCACCAGGGCCGCCGCGTTGGCCGTGCTATCCACGACGATGGTGGGCTGCCGGCGCAACGCCTGAAACGGGACAAATCGGTACGACATGGCAGAAATACGAACGGAAGCAATAGCGCGGGACCTTCAGCCGCCAAAGCTAGGCGGCCGGGCTCATAGCTCCTACTTTCGCCGCCGGTTCGAAATATGCTCCACCCGGCTGCGGCGCACCCAGTGCAGATATTTTTGCAGCTCAGGGGCCAGCTGCAGCGCCTCCACCGTGGCGTAGCGGCGGGCCAGCTCCCGGTTGGTAAGCAGCAGATGCACGGTGCTGTGGCAAGGCTGGCAAAGCGCTACCGTGGGCCCGTAGCGCCCTCCTTCTTCGCGCGGCACCAGATGATGCCGCGACACAGTGCTTACCTGCCGCTGGCACAGCTCACAGCGCGGCTCGGAACTGGCCGCAAGCCGGTGGGACTCCGGCCAGTTTATTTGCTTGGCAGATCGGCGAGACATAAATAAAAGAGGAGCAAGCGGTTGGGCTGCACCACTTGGCATAGTTTTTATAAATGGCTACCGACGAGAAATAAAAAAAGATGTTGCATCTGCATTCAATTTAATTCTATATTTGGTTGCGGAGATGGAGTACGTACACTGCCAGGCTACATTTTGGATGTTTTAACAACTTGTCAATGCTTGCTATTACGGGATGGGAAACCCTTAAAAATCCTATTTCTTCTCTCTTTTAATCTTGTCTTCCTAACCTTTTTACCTACACACCATGAGTGACTTTACTCACAACACTTCACTGCGCCTCTCACATCTGCTCCGGGCAGCCGGCTTAGTGCTGGCCTTGTTGGTACTGACTCCAACAGCCTCCCATGCCCAGACCTGGCTGGTTTCAACCGACGCCTACATTAAGATGGGAGTCATGGACAAGTTTGGCCAGTTGGGCACCTACTCGGCCCGCTTCGTAGTCACCGACCAGAGCACCGGCAAGGCGTACGTTCTGGTTAAACAGATTGAAAAAGGCCAGAACGGTATCGACGTTATTTTCCCGTCGGAGCCTTCCGACCCTGATTATTTCAAAACCGAGGCAGGCGAGGCCGCTAAGGGCACGCCCGGCCGCTACACCTGGGAATGCCAGGTAGCCGGCAAGAAAGTAGTAGGGGGCCGCTTCACGTTCCCCGAGGTAGGCAACGATATTACCCAGGTCGACCGGCGCTAGCGCGGGAAGTTTTTGCACTCCGAAAAAGCCCGTTCCTGCGTCGCCAGGAGCGGGTTTTTTCTGGTTTAGCTGATGCCTTAAACCAGCCGGGGCGCGTATATGAAACCGGCGGCCGTGCAGGCTGCCGTTGGAAGCTGACCACCTAATACCCAATAGCAATGCCCAAGAAATCATTCAGTGAACTAATCAACAGCCCTGGAATGCCGGTTCTGGTCGACTTTTATGCTGACTGGTGCGGGCCCTGCAAAACGATGGCCCCGATTCTGGAACAGGTGGCGGCCCAGCACCAGGGCAAACTCAAAATCATCAAGATTGACGTGGACCGCAACCCGGCCGTGGCCCAGCAGTTTCGGGTGCAGGGCATCCCCACGCTGATTCTGTTTCACAAAGGCCAACCGGTATGGCGGCAGTCGGGCGTGGTGCCCGCGCAGCAGCTGAGCCAGACGGTGCAATCTTACCTGTAGCAAGCAACCCTTGCCCCTGTTCCCGGCTCTATACAGGAGTATCCCGCTGGTAGGAGTACGCGGAAACAGGACCAAGCTGCTACCGGCGGCGGCCTGCTGTCGGTAGTACCCTCAGCAACAGGTAGTAGCCGTAAACTATCCGCAGGAATCCGGCGTTTGGCAAGCCAGGCTGACTACCTTTGCGTTAGCCTGTCTCTATTTGCCCCAATGCGTTTATACCTCTCCGCGCTTCAGTTTAGCCTTTTCGTATTCCTTAGTGCGTTGCCGCTGCTGGCCCATGCGCAACAGCGCTTTACTCTGAGTGGCGTCGTGCGCTCGGCGGCCGACCGTAGCGTGTTGCCGGGGGCCTCGGTGGCCGTGCCCGCACTCGGTACCGGCGTCACGGCCGATTCGGCGGGCTTTTATTCCCTGACCTTGCCGGCGGGCCGCCACCAGTTGGCTATTTCCTTTATCGGCTACCAGAGCCAGACGCGGGAGTTGAACCTCGTGAAGTCGCAGCGCCTTTCTTTTAGCCTGCCCGAAGCCAGCAACGAGCTGGGCGAGGTCGTGATTGAGGGCACCGGCACGCTGGAACAGAAGCTCCAAACCACCCAAATGAGTGTAGAGCACCTCAACGCCCGCGACGCCAAGCTGCTGCCGGCGCTGTTTGGGGAAGTGGACTTGTTGAAAACGCTGCAGCTTAAGCCTGGCGTGCAAAACGGTGGCGAAGGCACCAGCGGACTGTTTGTGCGCGGCGGCTCGGCCGACCAGAACTTGTTTCTGCTGGATGATGCCCTGGTGTATAACCCGTCCCACCTGTTTGGGCTGTTTTCGGTATTTAACTCCGACGCTATCCAGAGTGTGGACCTCTACAAGGGCGGGTTTCCGGCGCAGTACGGTGGCCGGCTTTCGTCGGTGGTGGATGTAAAGACCCGGGACGGTAATGCGCAGAAGTTCGGCGTGAGTGGCGGGCTGGGCCTTATTTCGTCGCGCCTGACGGTGGAAGGCCCCATTGTAAAGGATAAAGGCTCGTTTGTGCTGTCGGGCCGGCGCACGTATTTCGACGTGTTTACCCGCCAGATCAACAAGCTCAACGAGGATACGGAGGATTACAACCCCATTCCCGACTACTATTTCTACGATTTCAACGCCAAGGCCAACTACAAACTCGGCGAGAAAGACCAGCTTTTCCTGACCGGTTACTACGGCCGTGACGTTTTCGGCTTCAACAGCACCGGGGGCTTCAACTTCGACTTTACCTGGGGCAACACTGTGGGCTCGTTGCGCTGGAGCCACGCCTTTTCGCCCAAGCTGTTTCTGAATACCACCGTTTCGACGACGCGCTACCAGTATCAGATTGCCAACAAACTCGACCAGTTCGGCTTCAGTCTGTCGTCGGAAATCCGCGACTACGCCGTGCGCTCCGACCTCGACTACCTGCTCAACGACAAGCACACCATCAAGCTCGGCGTGAGTGCCACAAATCACCGCTTCAACGTGGGCCGCCTGTCGGCCAGCAGTACCGATGGCAGCCTGAATATCGGCTCCGAAACAGTGTATACCGGCCAGGAAGCCTCGGCCTACGCCTCCGACAACTTCAAGGTGAGTGATAAGCTGCAGTTCGACTACGGCCTGCGCCTCACCGGCTTCCAGAGCGGTACCGACCGGTTTGCGGCCCTCGAGCCCCGGGGCGCGCTGCGCTACTCACTCACACCTAAAACCTCGCTCAAGGCCAGCTACGCCATGATGTACCAGTATGTGCACCTGGTCAGCAATTCGGGGGCCTCGCTGCCCACCGACATCTGGTACCCGTCGCGCCTGAACGTGAAGCCCCAACGCTCCCAGCAGGTAGCAACTGGCGTGAGCTTCCTGCTGGGCCAGGGCAAATATCTGCTCACCAACGAGGTGTATTACAAATGGGCCCGCAACCAGGTAGATTTCCGCGACGGAGCCCAGCTGTTCGGCAATTCCGACCTCGACGCGGAGTTCCTCTTCGGCAAGGGCTGGGCCTACGGCAACGAGCTGTACCTGGAGAAGAAAGCGGGCCGCACCACGGGCTGGGTAGGTTATTCCCTGGCCTGGACCCAGCGGCAGTTTCCGGTGCAGCGCGGCAGCAGCGGCGTAAACAACGGCAAGGTATTTTACCCCACCTACGACCGGCGGCACAACATCACGGTGGTGGGGCTGCACCAGCTCAACACGCGCATCAACCTGACTGCCTCATTCGTCTTTACCTCCGGCGCGCCTACTACACTGCCCTCGGGCCGCTTTCTGCTCCAAGACATTTTCGGCGACGATGTGGAAGCCGTGCCGATTTACCCCGACCGCAACACCTACCGCATGGCCTCCTACCACCGCATCGACCTGGGCATGGTGTACAAGCTGCGGCCCAAGCACGGCGAGTCGGACCTGACTTTCTCAGTGTATAACGCCTACAACCGGCGCAACCCCTACTTCATCTACTTCGAGCAGGTGCGTAACAAGGAAACCGGTGACGTAACCAATTTCCGGGCGCGGCAGGTTTCTTTATTTCCGGTTATTCCCTCGGTGACGTATAACTTTAAGTTCTAAGCCTTTCCGGTGTTTTCGCGGGGCCTATATCTATGACTTGCCTTCTTCCCTTGACGTATACTCTTCTTAAATCCCTGCGGTGCGGTGCCGTGGCGGGCCTGCTGTGCTTGATTTTCACGGGCTGCAACCTGCAGAAAGACATTGATGTGGAGCTGCCCGCCGTGCCCTCACAGCTGGTAGTAGAGTGCTACCTGGAGCCCGGCCAGGTGCCCCGCCTCACGGTGAGCGAAACCGTGCCCTACCTGAGCAGCCCCACTCCTACTCTGCTCACCGACGTATCGGTGGTACTTACGCTGCCCTCGGGTCAGAAAGAAGCCTTCCGCTTTACGCCCGGCCTCGATACGCTGACCCAGAAATTCTTTACCCATAAAGGCAAAAATCCATTGGTGGCCAAACCCGGTGACACCTTCAAGCTTGACGTGCAGGACACTCAGGGCCGCCACGTAACGGGCACGGCCACTATGCCGGCTCTGGTTCCGATTGACTCCATCCGCTGGAAATTCAACGATAAGTCGACCGAGGAGCGGCGGGCCTACCTGCTGGTGAAATTCCAGGACCCGGCCGCCACCGCCGACTTCTACCGCCTTCAGATTCACAAGGACAGCATTTCGAAGGACCCCAACCGCGACTTCGAGCTCGATGACCGCCTCACTAACGGGCAGCTCATGACCCTGGGCACCAGCTACCGGTATTCCACCAACGATACGCTGCTGGTCACGCTCTACCACATCGACCAGCCCTACTACCGGTTTCTGCAGTCGGTGAATGATGCCCAGAACGCCAACGGCAACCCCTTCGCCCAGCCCGCCGCCGTGCGCTCCACCGTCGAGGGCGGTGTGGGCGTCTTCACGATTCTGAGCTATAACCGTAAGCAGGTTATTGTGCGGTGATAGTTGTTTGTTATCAGTTGTTAATTGTCAGTTGTCAGTGCGGTGCTTAATCCTACTAACAACCGACAACTAACAACTAACAACTAACAACTAACAACTAAACCTATTGCCGCTCCAGCACCGCTTTGAGCAAAGCCGTGAGGCGGGGCTCAGCTTCGGCCGCTACCCGCAGAATATCAGCAATGGCGACGCGCTTGAGCTTACCGGGCGAGCATAAATCGGTGATGACGGAAATGGCCAGCACCGGCAGGCCCGCATGTACGGCGGCAATAACCTCGGGCACGGTGCTCATGCCCACCGCGTCGGCCCCGATAGTGCGCAGGTAGCGGTATTCGGCGGGCGTTTCGAGCATGGGGCCGGGCAGGCTGGCGTACACGCCGCGCCGCACTTTGTGGGCAAAGCCCAGAGCCTGGGCCGCGTCCTGGGCCTGGGTAAGCAGGGCGTGGTCGTAGGGCTCCAGCATATCGGGAAAGCGCGGGCCCAATTCGTCGAGGTTGCGGCCCACCAGCGGGTTGGTCGGCTGCAGGTTGATGTGGTCCTCAATCAGCATCAGGTCGCCGTAGTCGTAGTCGGGGTTCAGGCCGCCGCTGGCATTGCTCACAAACAGCTTCTGAATGCCCAGCAGCTTCATTACGCGCACCGGAAACACCACCTGCGGCATGCTGTAGCCCTCGTAATAGTGAAAGCGCCCCTGCATAACGAGCACCCGGCGGCCGGCCAGCGTACCGGCCAGCAAATTGCCCGAGTGGCTTTCGACCGTGGAAACCGGGAAGTGCGGAATATCGGCGTAGGGCAGCGTGAAGGCAATATCGATATCGTGGACCAGGGCGCCCAGGCCGGTGCCGAGGATGATACCAAATTCGGGCTGAAAGTCGCCGATGCGTTGACGAACATGGGCGGCGGCTTCTTGGAGTTGTTGCATGCAGGTGTTGTTAGGGCCGCAAGGTAGTGCTTGCGCCAGGAGTTTGTAATGAGCGGGGTTGACTTGGGGTTCAAACAATTCTGGCCAAACAATTTAAATTGTTTGGCCAGAATTGTTTGAACCGTCCGAAGTCGGAATACTTACCGCACGTTCAGCTCAAACGGCAGCCGGGCCTGCACGCCGGTCATGGTCGAGAGCTTCTTGTACTGCTCGTATACGGGGTAGAGCGGGCCCATTTCCTCGCGCACGAAATGCATGCGGGCTTCTTCACTGATGCCGCTGAACACGTTTTCGAGCATATTCTTCTGGCGCGGCAGGCGCTGAATTTTATAGTCGCTGGGCTCCAGGTTGGCGCGGCGGGCCGCAATGCGCAGGGCATCATCAAACGAGCCGAGCACGTCCACGAGGCCCCGCTCCTTGGCTTCGGCGCCCGACCATACCCGGCCCGAAGCGAAGCGCCGCAGCCGTTCGACGGGCATGTGGCGGCCCTGGGCGGCTTTGGTGGTGAAGTCGGCGTAGATGCGGTTTACCTCATTCTGAAACTGCTGCTTCTCGTAGGCCGACAGTGGCCGGGTGATGGTCGGAAAGTCCGAGAACTTGCCCGTCGTAACCCGGTCGGTGGTGATGCCGAGCTTGTCGCGCAGCAGGGGCTCGATGTTGGGCAACACCCCAAACACGCCAATGCTGCCGGTAATAGTGCTAGGCTGGGCCACAATGGTGTCGCAGGCCATGGCAATCATGTAGCCGCCCGAGGCCGCCACGTCCGACATAGAGCAGATAATGGGCTTCACCTGTTTGGTGAGGGCCACTTCGCGATAAATGATGTCAGAAGCCAAAGATGAGCCGCCGGGCGAATTCACGCGCAGCACCACAGCCTTCACCTTGTCGTCGAGGCGGGCCTGGCGGATGGCCTCAGCGAAGCGGGTGCTGCCGATGCTGCCGTTGCCGCCCTTACCCGTCACGATGTCGCCCTCGGCGTAGATGACGGCAATGCGGTTGTCGCTGCTGCTCTCGTCGTCATCATCGGCCGATTTGGTGTAGTCCGACAAGCCCACGAGGCTGAGCTTTTTGTCTTTGGCCACGCCCACTTTGCCCTTCATGTAGTCGAGGGCCTGGTCGTAGTAGCCCAGGTTGGTCACGAGGCCGTAGCGCTTGGCATCCTCGGCGTTGTGTACCAGCGTCGAGTCGTTGATGACCTTGAGGCGGGCGGGGTCAATCTTGCGCGACTTGGCCACGTGGGCCAGCATGAAGTCGTTGAGCGAGTTGAGGAACGAGGAGGTCTGCAGGCGGGCAGAGTCCGACATACTGTCGCGGAAAAACGGCTCGACGGCGCTTTTAAACGAGCCCACGCGGAAGATCTGGGCATCGATACCGGCCTTCTCGAACAGGTTCTTGTAGTACATCGTCTCGGAGCTGGCCCCGTTGAATTCGAGCGTGCCCTGCGGATTGAGGTAGATTTTGTTGGCTACCGAAGCCAGGTAGTAGCTACCCTCCGACTGCGCGTCGGCGTAGGACACGATAAACTTGCCCGACTTCTTGAAGTCGAGCAGGGCCTCGCGGATTTCCTCCAGTGAGGCGCGGCCGGCCTGTACCAGCTCCACGTTCAGGAAAATGCCCTTGATGTCGCCGTCGTTCTTGGCCCGCTTGATGCTGGCCTTGATGTTGTCGAGCCCGATGTTATCGGCCTGGCTGCTAAACAAAGCCCCCAGCGACTCGCGGCTTTCGCGCTCGTCAATCGGCTTGTCGAGCTTAAGCTCCAGCACCGAATCCTTGGCCACGGTCACGCTGTCGTCGTCGCTGACGGCGGCTACCAGCATACCCAGCCCGATGATGAAGGTGACGAACCCAAACAGGACGAGCCCGGTGAGGGTGGCCAGTACGTATTTCAAAAACTGTCTCATGGGAAAAGGAAAGGAATAGCGCGTTGGATAGTCAACAAATGTAGAAGGCTTTCGGCACTCCTGCATAGAGGCGAAAAACCGGGCCGGGGTTGCCTGTAGCAGTACTGACGAAAGCGGCCCGCCAATATTTTAGGCTGGTGAGTAACGAAACGTCATATCGAGGCATGGGGCGCATCAAGCCGGGGCCGCAGCATCTCGCATGCTGACGTTCAGAAGGTGTTCAACTTTGTCCTAATACCCGTACTTCTGGCCCCACCACTGCTTTAGGCGCTCCTGAATCTTAGTTTCTTGGGCATTGTGGCCGGGCTCGTAGAAGCGCTGGCCGCTCAGGGCGGCGGGCATGAACTCCTGGGCGGCGAAGTTGCCGGCGTAGTCGTGCGAATACTGGTACTCGTCGCCGTAGCCCAGCTCTTTCATGAGCTTGGTGGGCGCGTTGCGCAGCGGAATGGGCACGGGCTGCACGCCCTGCTGGCGCACCAGGGCCCGGGCCGCCCGGATGGCCTTGTAGCTGGCGTTGCTCTTGGGCGAAGTAGCCAGGTACACCACCGTCTGGCCCAGAATAATGTCGCCTTCGGGCATGCCGATAACCGTGACGGCCTGGAAGCAGCTCTGGGCCAGCATCAGGGCGTTGGGGTTGGCCATGCCCACGTCTTCGGAAGCCAGAATGAGCAGGCGGCGGGCAATGAACTTGGGGTCTTCGCCGCCTTCGAGCATTACGGCCAGATAGTAGAGCGCCGCGTTGGGGTCGGAGCCGCGTATACTCTTAATAAAGGCCGAAATGACGTCGTAGTGCATTTCGCCGCCTTTGTCGTAGCGGGCCAGGTTTTGCTGAGCCAGCTGCTGCACCACGGCATCGGTGATGACGATTTCGCCGGTTTTAGCATCCGGCAGGCTCGATTCCACCACGATTTCGAGCAGGTTGAGCAGCTTGCGCGCATCACCACCCGAAATCATGAGCAGCGCCCCATACTCGGCCACGCGCACTTTTTTCTGCTGTAACTTCTCGTCTTCCGCCAGGGCCTTGTCTACCAGCTCGGTCAGCACTTCCTTGCTCAGGGGCTCCAGCACGTACACCTGAGCCCGGCTGAGCACGGCCGGAATCACCTCGAACGACGGATTCTCGGTGGTAGCCCCAATGAGCGTGACGATGCCCTGCTCCACGGCGCCCAGCAGCGCATCCTGCTGCGACTTGCTGAAGCGGTGAATTTCGTCGATAAACAGCACCGTGCCGCGCTGCTTACGGGCCCGCTCTATCACGTCGCGCACGTCTTTTACGCCGGCATTCACGGCGCTGAGGGCCGCAAAGGGCTGACCCAGAGCCTCGGCCAGCAGGTGGGCCAGGGTGGTTTTGCCCACGCCCGGCGGCCCCCACAGGATCAGGGACGGTAGGCGCTTGGCATTCAGGTAGCGCCGCAGCACGCCGTCGGGGCCCACCAGGTGCTGCTGGCCGGCGTATTCGTCGAGGGTGCGGGGGCGGCGGCGCTCGGCCAGGGGCGCGTTGGCCGCCGCGGCGGGCCGGGTAGGCGTGGCCGAAGGTTCGGAGTCGAAAAGGGAGCCGGTAGTAGCCATAGGAAAGGAAACAGCCGGGCCCGCGGCAAAAGCTACGGGCCGGGCAAAGAAGTACGGGATAAAAAGGACGCGTAGGCACCGGAAAACGTTCGGCTGGCCTGTTGATACGCGAATACCACTCAAAGGTCCGCAAAGCTAAAGTTTGCGCTACTACCTTCGCCGCTCATGAAGAATTCTCTCCGCGTCCACGCCGCTTTGTTTATCGTGGCCGTCATCTATGCCGCCAACTACAGCCTTTCCAAAGACGTGATGCCGCACTACATGGGCCCTTTCGGCATCGTGACGCTGCGGATTCTGGGCGCGGCGCTGTTCTTTGCCCTCGTCAGCCGGCTCGTAGCCCCTAAAGACCGTATCCGGGGCCGCGCCGACAATATCCGGGCAATTCTGTGCGGCATTATCGGCATTGGCGGCAACCAGCTGCTGTTCTTTTCGGGCCTGAATTTCACTTCGCCCATCAATGCCTCCCTGCTGCAAACCATTGCCCCGATTGTGGTGGTCGTGGCCTCGGCCGTGCTGCTGGGCGAGAAAATAACCCTGCTGCGGGTGCTGGGCATCGTGCTGGGCGGCATCGGGGCGGCCACCGTTATTCTGAGCCGCACGGCGGGCAATATCGTGTACCCCAATGCCACGCTGGGCAACATCTTTATTCTGCTCAATGCCACGGCTTTCGGGGTGTATTTGGTGCTCGTGACGCCCCTGATGCGCAAATACCACCCCTTCACGGTACTGGCCCGCATTTTCCTGGTGGGGGCCTTCGTGGCCGTGCCCTTCGGCTGGCGTGGCGTGCTGGCCGCCGACTACAGTAGCTTCCCGCTCTACATCTGGGCCGAAATCGTGTACATGATTGTCTGCCTCACGATTCTGGCTTATCTGCTCAACAACTGGGCGCTGAAATACGCCTCGCCGGCTTTGCTGGGCGTGTATATTTACCTGCAACCCATTCTAGCGGTGCTCATTGCCGTGAGTCTGGGCAAAGACCATTTCACCGGGGCGCGGGCCCTGCAGGCCGCGCTGATATTCGGCGGCGTGTTTCTGGTGAGCCGCAAGCCCAAAGCAGCCCCGGCCCCCGCGGATGACGCTATTCCACTAGAGCCGGTGCAGGATTGACGTTCTCATTTAATCCGTAATATCGCACTAGTATTATATAGACGGCCTCATGACTACGCCTAGCTCTACTCCTTACCACCCGGTGCCGGTGCTGGAAACGGCCCGCCTGCTGCTGCGCGGCTATAAGCCCGACGACCTGCCAGCTTTCCTGGCTATGTTTCAGCAGCCAGAGTTTTACCGCTACCTCACCGGCAAGCCGGTAGTAGAAGAGGAAGCTTGGACCACGATTCTGCGCAGCGCGGGCCATTGGGTGCTGCAGGGCTTCGGCTTCTGGGCGGTGGAGGAAAAAGCCACCGGCCGCTTTATCGGCTCCGTCGGCTTCGTGGATCGGAAGCGCGACATCGTACCGGCCATCAATGGGGCCCCGGAAATCGGCTGGGTACTCGACCCCGCCATTCACGGCCGGGGCTACGCCTCCGAAGCCGTGGAAACGGTGCTGGCCTGGGGCGACGCGCATTTCCGGGGCGCCCGCACCGTCTGCATTATGGACCCCGACAACGAGGCTTCCCGTCGCGTGGCCGAGAAGTTTGGCTACCGCGAATACGCCCGCACCACGTACCACGACAAGCCCACGGTGATGCTGGAGCGTGCGGCGCAGCCGCTGCTGTAACGCACAGCTTCGGAGCAAGTGCCCGCGCTATTTGCGTAAATTTGGAGCTAGATTTTATCTATAGCTCCTCCGAATTCTCGCTTTATGCTCTTGTTACGCGGCAGCCTGCTTCTGCTGATTTCCCTGACCGCCACTGTTGCTTTTGGGCAAGCCAAACCGGCCGCCAGTCCGGCCCGGCCCGATACCACTTTGGCAAAAAAATATACCTACACCGAAACAATGCCGGTGTTTCCGGGTGGGCAGCAGCGCATGATGGAGTTGCTCACCGACAGTCTGCGCTACCCGCCCCTGGCCCTGCGCGACCAAGCCCAGGGCAAAGTATTCCTGTCGTTTACCATCGACCCTACCGGCATCATGACCAATATCGTGGTCAAGCAAGGAGTACGGCCTGATCTGGACGCGGAGGCTTTGCGGCTGCTGCGCCGCCTGGTGCCCATCCGGTGGCAGCCAGGCACCCAAAATGGCCGGCCCGTATCGGTGGTGTATACCGTGCCGCTTACTTTCAGCATCAGCAATAAGCTGCAACCACTCGCGCCCGACTCGCTCGACGCGGCGCCCGGTCCGGCCATTGTGCTGCCCACGCGCAGCTGGTCGGCGGGCAGCAAGGCGCTGCCGGCTGATAAGGGCGTGATTTACGGCAGCTTTGTACAGCGGCTGGGCTTCAGCAGCGGCGGCCTGGGCCAGTACGTGCGCCTGCACAACCTGACGACCCATAAAGTAGTGCGCATTCTGGTGAAGCCCGTGATGCGCAGCCGGCCGGAAAACGAGTTTTGCGTAGCCCTGCCACCGGGCCGCTATGCCTTGTATCAGTACGAGTACAACTACGGCTTCGAGCAGGTGCGCAAGCTCCGCAACAGCCCCCCACTGGCCGACACCCGCTACATTTTCGTAGTGCAGCCGGGGCAGCTGCACTACGTCGGCACCTGGGATTTGAGTCAGCCGATGCAGCCCCGTTTCAGCAGCCACAAACCTGAGCTGGACCAGCGCATCGGCGCGGAATACCCGGCCCTGCCGCTGGCCGAAGCTGTGGAAGCACTGCCCAAATAAGTGCCGCATTTTCGCGCTACCAAAGCTTGTTACATCCTTATGCTCAGCAGCAAGAATCCTTCACATAGGTAAATGTCTACAAATCTGATGACCGAATTTCTCCAAAAATTAAAGCTGGTAGATTATTTCACCGCTGAGCTGGAAATTGAGCAAGCTGAATTTGCCGGCAAGCTGCAGAAATCGGTCGACAAGGCTGACATCGGCATGTTCTCGGGTATTGCCGACATTTTTTCCGCGAGTAAAAACCAGTTCAAAGGTTCGGTCGATGGAGCCGGCTTCAGGCTCAAGCGCAAAAGAAAGCTCTTCGACACAACCAGGAGTCTGGCTCTGGCCGAAGGCACTTTTTCGCAGCAGGATCAGCTACTGGTTATTGCCACGAAAGTCAATGGCTTCTCCGGCATGATGATTCCGTATTTTATCTTTTTGCTGATCTTCTACTGCTTATTTGTTGGCGGCTTCTTTCTGATGGCCAGCAGCACGGGCCGGCAGGTAGCGCTTATGCTGCCATTCGTAGCGCTGCACGCGGCCATCATGTTTGGCATTCCCTATTTTATGATGCGCAGAAGCGTGAAACAGATGAAAGCCAACCTGGTGCGCGAGTTCGATGATGCCAGCAGAAAGTAGCGGCCTATGACCGTACAATCAATCACCGAAGAGTGGCGGGTGAAAGTATTTGGGGACAACCTCGGCATAGATGACTACGACACCGAAGCCCTCTTGCCACAGGAAGCCCAAGCCATTATTAGGCAACAGCCGTTTCACCAGTTGGTGAACTGAGGTGACTATACAAAGAAAAAGCCTGGCTTACTCAGCCAGGCTTTTTCTTTCAATCAATCCGAAAGATTACAGGTGAATTACTTCGCCGTAGGCAGCGGCAGCGGCTTCCATGATGGCCTCGCTCATGGTGGGGTGCGGGTGCACCGACTTGATGATTTCGTGGCCGGTGGTTTCGAGCTTGCGGGCTACGACTACCTCGGCAATCATTTCGGTTACGTTGGCGCCAATCATGTGGGCACCGAGCCACTCGCCGTACTTCTTGTCGAAGATGACTTTCACGAAGCCATCCTTGGCACCGGCGGCCGAAGCCTTGCCCGACGCCGAGAAGGGGAATTTGCCGACCAGAATATCCAGGCCTTTGTCGCGGGCTTCTTTCTCAGTGAGGCCGACGCTGGCAATTTCGGGCTGGGCGTAGGTGCAGCCGGGAATGTTCTGGTAGTTGAGCGGCTCGGGGTGGTGGCCGGTAATCTGCTCAACGCAGATGATGCCTTCGGCCGAGGCTACGTGGGCCAGCGCGGGGCCGGGCACGATGTCGCCGATGGCGTAGATGCCGGGCACGGACGTCTGGTAGTAGTCGTCCACGATGACGCGGCCCTTCTCCACCTTGATACCCAACTCTTCCAGGCCCAGGTTTTCGAGGTTCGTGACTACGCCAGCGGCGCTAAGCACGATGTCGCAGGCAATCTGCTGCTCACCCTTGGCCGTTTTCACGGTTACGTTGCAGCCGGCGCCGGCGGTGTCCACTTTGGTTACCTCAGCGGCCGTCATTACCTCGATGCCGATTTTCTTGAAGGACTTCTCCATCTGCCGGCTCACTTCCTCGTCTTCCACGGGCACGATGCGGGGCAGGTATTCCACCACCGTTACCTCCGTGCCCATGGTACGGTAGAAGTAGGCAAACTCGACGCCGATAGCGCCCGAGCCCACGACTACCATCTTCTTGGGCAGCGCGGGCAGCGTCATGGCCTGGCGGTAGCCGATGATTTTCTTGCCGTCAATTGGCAACGCGGGCAGCTCGCGCGAGCGGGCCCCGGTAGCCAGAATGATGTGCTTGGCTTCCACGGTTTCTTTCGAGCCGTCTTCTTTGGTCACCTCCACCTTGCCGGGAGCCAGCAGCTTGCCCACACCCGATACGGTTTCGATTTTATTCTTTTTGAACAGGAAGTTGATGCCCTTGCTCATGCCGTCGGCCACGCCGCGGCTGCGCTTGATAACAGCTTCGAAGTCGAAGCCAGTCTCCCCCACTTTCAGACCGTAGTCCTGGGCGTGCTGGAGGTACTCATACACCTGGGCCGTTTTGAGCAGGGCTTTGGTGGGAATGCAGCCCCAGTTGAGGCAGATTCCGCCGAGCGACTCGCGCTCTACCACGCCTACTTTCAAGCCGAGCTGGGAAGCCCGGATAGCAGCTACGTAGCCTCCGGGGCCGCTGCCGATAACGACCAGGTCGTATTGCAATGCCATATTGGTTTGGGTTTTAGAAAGAGCTGGCACTAACCTGCAAGTCAGGTTAAAATCACCTCTTCTTGTTGCAACTAAAAAGAATCTGCCACTGAGCCTGCGTGGCCCACTATGGTGGGGTAAAGATAAGGAGCGAATCCGTCTTGCCGCACTATGCGCCGCTTTCTGCCGGGCCCGGTTTTCTAACCTCTGCCCGCTGTCCTTGCTCATTCATTCTGCCCAGAGGAAACCTCTTTCTGCCAGGCTTGTTTTTCGGGCTCTTTCCTACTCAGCTGCTTGTGTGCCCACGGCCACACCCGGCCCCCGCCGGCCAGGCGCTTTTTTTGCGCAAAATGGTAACCTCTGCGCCTGCTTCACGTCTACACGCTGAGCACGCCCTACGCCACTTATGCCGGGCTGCCGGCCAGGTTCGTGCGGTGGGTTTTGTTCTGACAGTCTGCTTTTTATAAAATGAAGAAAATCCTACTACACCTCGTAGCCGGTACCGCTACGGTTCTGCTTACCACCCAGTGCGCCTCCACCGCCGAAAATGATACGCCGGGCTCCCGCCGGGCTGTGTCTACGGAAACCTCGGCCGCGCGCCTGCCCACGGCTTCGGCCGTAACGGAGGCCTCGGCCGCTACGGCTGCGCCGGTGGCTACCACCCCCACGGCCAGTACGGCCCCCACGCCGACGATAGTAGAGCCGGCGGCCCGCAAAAACAACGCGGACTACAAAGCCGATATCCGCACGGCCGATGCGGCTCTGAAAGCCAAGCCCAAGGATGCCGAGGCGCTGCTGTTGCGGGCCAAGGCCAAAAGCCACCTGAAAGACTACCGCGAGGCCGTGACGGACTACAACACGGTGCTGCGCCTGAAGCCTACCAACGCCGAAGCCTACTACAACCGGGGCCTCACACGCCTTAAACTCAAGGAATATACGCCCGCCATCAGCGACTTTTCCAAAGCCCTGAAATACCGTCCCGACGATAAGGAGGCCTTTTTCGGCCGGGGCGCGGCTAAGATGCAGCTCTTCAACTTCAAGGGTGCCATTCCGGATTTCAGCAAGGCCATCGGCCTCGACAGCGCCTACGCCGATGCCTGGGAGTACCGCGGCATCAGCTACTCCTCCATCAATAAGCCCAAGGAAGCCAAGCTGGACCTGGAAAAAGCCGCCAAGCTAAACCCCGAAGCCACCAAAAGCCTGCGTCGCTACGCGGGAAAGGAATAGGTATTGGTTGCTGATTGGTGATTATTTTTCGACTCTCCTGCTTCATCTGACGTCCGCAGAGCAAAGGGCCTTCCTCGCCTACCCCACTGCAGGCTTTACCAACGTAAAAAGCCTTTTCCTACTCGTGCGGGAAAGGGCTTTTCACATTTAATGAATCTTGTCACCCAAGTGAGGGAGGTCCTCTGCTGCACTCCATTTCGCTCAGGATGCCAACCGAAAAAACAATCAACTACCAACAAACAACTATCCTCTATTTTCCCCCAAACAACAGCTTCACATAAAACCCCGGCTGGCGGAGCCGCTCGCGCAGATTCAGGTCCAAGAACATACTGGACAGGGTTTCGGCTAGTGTGGCGTTGTTGGCGGCGCGGTTGGCCACGAAGTTGAACAGAGCCGGGAACTGGAGCAGCCGCTGCAGCCAGTAACTCAGGCGCAGTTCCTGGCCCAGGCGGTGGTATACGGCCGCGTCGTACTGCTTCAGGAAAGCGGCGCTGGTATCGTTGGCGGCCAGGGCGCGGGTGGCCCAGTCGGCCGCGTGCCGCCCGCTCACCATGGCGTGGCTGATGCCTTCGCCGGTGAAAGGGTCGATAAGGGAGGCCGCGTCGCCGAGCAGCAAGTACCCTTCTCCCGAAATGGCGCGGCGCTTCGAGCCCAGCGGCAGCCCGAAGCCCCGCACCGGCGTGAGACGCGTGGCCGTGCCAAACCGCTCCTGCAGGGCCGGGTGGGTGGCCAGCATTTCGGCTAGCTTCTCGCGCAGGTTCACTTTTTTGGCCGATACCGCCTGGGTCAGCATGCCCACGCCCACGTTGGCCTGGCCGTTGGGCAAAGGAAAAATCCAGAGGTAGCCGGGCAGAAAGTCCTTGATGAAGTGCAGCTCGATGAAGTTGTCGGGGCTCAGGCCCGTAACGCCTTCGTAGTAGGCCCGCACCCCGGCGCAATGGTGCTCGGGCTCCATTATGCGCCCCCCGATCTGGCGGGCAAAGGCCGACTGCGCCCCATTGGCTACCAGCAGCACGTTGGCCGAGGCTACCGCTTCACCACTAGCGGTGCGCAGCAGCCAACGGCCGTCGGCGGTGCGCTCGTGCTGGGCAATATCGACGCCTTCCAGCAGCTCGATTTCGGGCTTTTGCCGCGCTTCCCGCACCAGAAAGTCGTCGAAGTCGAGGCGCTTGATGACGTGGCCGGCGGGAGCATCGGTAGCGGCATTATACTTGGGCTTGAACGGTACCGAGAGGCGGCGGCCATTAGGCGCGAAAAAGTCGATGCCCCAGGATGGGATTTGCGCGGCCGAGGCCGACAGGCGGCTGAGCACCTCGGGGCCTAGTCGGCGCAGCTCACTGATAACCTTGCCGCTCATACCATCACCGCAGATTTTGTCGCGGGGAAACACGGCCTTGTCGATGAGCAGTACTTGCTGGCCCGCCTTGGCTAGGTGCAGCGCGGCCGTAGCGCCGCCCGGTCCGGCCCCCAGAATACAGATTTCGACGTGGCGCATTTTAATCAGTTGTTAGTTGCTGGTTGTTCGTTGTTCGGCTGTTTGGCACCACGAAGCAAGGGCGAAGATGCGGACTTAATCCTGGTTTTAAGCCATTCTACCGACGCAGCACCCACTAGCTACGTATGCCACAGCCACCGCTTGGCTTTGCGTAAAAACTAACAACGGACAACTAGCAACTAACAACTAGAACCCTATCTTCGCCGCATGACGAAACTGCTCGACGGAAAAGTGGCCCTCATTACGGGTGCTTCCAAAGGAATTGGCCGCGCCATTGCGGTGTATTTCGCCCAGCTTGGGGCTAATGTGGCATTTACTTACCTCTCCAGCGTGGAGAAAGGCCAGCAGCTGGAACAGGAGCTGGCCGCCCACGGCACCAAAATCAAAGGCTTCCGCTCCGATGCCTCCGACTACGCCCAGGCCGAAAAGCTGGTGGAAGACGTGGTAGCCGAGTTCGGCAAGCTCGATATTCTTGTCAACAACGCCGGTATTACCATGGACGGCCTGCTGATGCGCATGAGCGAGCAGCAGTGGGACCAAGTGCTGGCCGTAAACCTGAAGTCGGTATTCAACCTGACTAAGGCCGCCACCAAGCCCATGATGCGCGCCAAAGCCGGCAGCATCATCAACATGACCTCGGTAGTAGGCATCAAGGGCAACGCGGGCCAGGCCAACTACGCCGCTTCCAAAGCCGGTATCATCGGCTTCACCAAGTCGGTAGCCCTGGAGCTGGGCTCGCGCAACATCCGCTGCAACGCCATTGCCCCCGGCTTCATCGAAACTGAAATGACCGGCGAGCTGGACCAGAAAGTGGTGGAAGAGTGGCGCAAAGCCATTCCGCTCAAGCGCGGCGGCACGCCCGAAGACGTGGCCAAAGCCACCGCCTTCCTCGCCTCCGACGACAGCAGCTACATCAGCGGCCAGGTGCTGCAAGTGGATGGCGGCATGCTGACGTAAGAAGCCAAGGTCAGACGAAATCACCACTAATAGCACGTCATGCTGAGCTTGCCGAAGCAGCTCTCCCGCAGTAGTAACTAAATTACTTTGGCGAGAGAGCTGCTTCGGCAAGCTCAGCATGACGTGCTTTTTGATAGGTTATTCCCATTCTCATGAAGCCTCGCCTGCTGCTGTTTCTGCTGCCATTGCTGCTGGTGGCATTTCTGGCCTACCCCCGTCTGCACCGCCGCTACGTGCGCCTGCAGGCCGGCCGCCACGCTGCCACGGTAGTTGCGGACGCCGCGCCCCGCCTCCACGACGGCGACCTTATTTTTCAGACTTCGCAGTCGGCGCAGAGCCAGGCCATTCAGCTGGCTACCAAGTCGCCCTACAGCCACTGCGGCATCCTGTTTCGGCGGGGTCGGGAGTGGCGTGTGTTCGAGGCCGTGCAGCCGGTAAGTGAAACGTCATTGGCCAAGTGGATAGCTCGGGGCAAATACGGCCACTTCGTGGTAAAGCGCCTGCGCGACGCCGAAACCGTGCTGACACCCGCCGTGTTGGAGCGCCTGCAAGCCGCCGGCCGGCAGTACCAGGGCAAGAGTTACGACCTCTATTTCGGCTGGAGCGACGAGCGAATTTACTGCTCGGAGCTGCTCTGGAAGATGTACAAAACTGCCACCGGCCGCGAAATCGGGCAGCTCCAGACCCTGCGCGAGTTTGATTTGAGCCACCCAGCCGTGCAGGCCAAGATGCGGGAGCGGTACGGCAAGAATATTCCGCTGGATGAAAAGGTTATTTCCCCGGTGCGGATGCTGGAGAGTGAAGAGTTAGTGACGGTACGGTAGGGCTGCACAATGGCTAAACAAGCTTCTGCCAGCCCCGCTTTTCAATAGTTCTGACGTTTACTACATCCTTCAAAGTCGCCAGATATTTAGTGAGGCTTAGCAGTTCATTGTCGTCCAGTTGGCCCGTATAAGCCACCGGGTAAATGGCATTGCCATAGTTGCTCAACACCTTGAAAGGCGTATCATCAACTATTAATACCCGTTGCAGATCATACCCTAGCCGCCGCACTTTCTTAAGCCGCTTGGCATATTCATACTGGCTTGAGTAATCGAGATTATAGAATCCAAACTCGTCGGTGTAGGGTACCAAAGCGGGTGTGCAGCGGCTTCTGCCCCAGACAAACTCTAGCTGTATGTCGGCCGGGAATATCTCTTTTACTATTTGCTGCACGTAATCGTCGCTGGCCGACGACCACACGGCGAGCCGGAAATGCTGCGCGCAGTAGCGGATGAATCCATCCAAGTAAGGCCGCTTGTAGACGTAGTAATGGTATAGCTGGAAGTCAAAATCGGGACGCAGCTCTCTGGCAGAAGCGTGAATCAGGGTTTCGTCTAAGTCCAGTATCAGAAGTATTTCTTTACCCACAGCATTCATATCAAGTAATCAAAATTACCCCAATTACTAACGGAACACTATTCATTGCCGAAGCTGTAATTTCGCCAGCAGTACTGCTTTGCGCTGATCTCCCGGCCCAAAGGAGCAACTTCCCGGCTATCTTCGGGGTTCTTAGTGCTCAATTCTTCGCTCTGCCTTTGCTGTCCACCGCTGCTTCTCCCTGGTTAATTCTGCTGTGCCTGGCCGTGGGCGCGGGTTATGCGGCCCTGTTGTATTCGGCTAAAGCTCCCTGGAGCAAGCCGGTAAACTACGCCCTGGCCGCCCTGCGCTTCACGGTGGTGAGCTTTCTGTGCTTTCTGCTGCTCTCGCCCTTCATCAAAACGACCAGCACCACCACCGAAAAGCCCACCATCGTGCTGGCGGTGGATAACTCCCAGTCGGTGGGGCTCTTTACGCCCCCGGCGGTACTAAGCCAGACGACAACTGGCATCGCGCAGCTGGCTACCGCGCTACGTGGCAAGGGCTTCGAGGTCGAAACCCGTACGCTCAGCTCCGGCACCCGCCCGGCCCGGCCCGATTCCCTGCGCTTCCAGGCTCCCGCTTCTGATATTGATGGGCTGCTCACCGGCATCGAGGAAAGTTACGAGGGGCGCAATCTGGCCGGTGTGGTACTCGTCTCGGATGGCATCGTGAATCAGGGCCGCAGCCCGGTGTACTCCGAGTTCCAGTTCCCGATTTACAGCGTGGCCGTGGGCGACACTCTGCCCAAGAAAGACGTGCGCCTGGCCCAACTCACCTACAACCGCGTGGCCTTCAGCGGCAACCGGTTCCCGATTGAGGCCGAAATCGACTACAGCGGCTTTAGCAGCGGGGATGCTTCGGTGCAGCTGCGCGAAAACGGTCGGGTGCTCGAAACCCGCCGCGTGCCGCTCACCGGTAGCCGGCGCAGCCAGAAAACCTCCTTTCTGCTCACGGCCAACGCGCCCGGCAAACACCGCTACGAAGTGGTAGTGCAGCCCCTAGCCGGCGAATTCACGACGCTCAACAACAGCAAAAGTGCCTACCTCGAAGTGGTAAAAGGCAAGCTGCGCGTGCTGCTGGCCGGCGCCGCACCCCACCCCGACCTGAAAGCCCTACGCGCTGCCATTCAGCAAAACGACAACTTCGCCCTGACCACCTACCTGCCCGGTATTACGCCACTGCCGGCCCAAAACTACGACGTGGCTATTCTGCACCAGCTGCCCGCCCAGGGTGGCGTGGGCGCCGAGGTGCTGGCGGCCGTGAAAAGCCGCCGCATCCCGACCTTCTACATCGTGGGGGCTCAGTCCGATTTCAACGCTTACAACTCCTTCGGAACCGGCCTCACCATTACGCCCCGCGGCTCCCAGACCGACGAGGTAACGCCCCTACTGAACCCGGCTTTTTCGCGCTTCACTTTCGAGGAAGACGCGCTACGGCGTTTCGCGGCGTATCCGCCCACGGCCGTGCCCTTTGGAGATTTGCGGGTGAATGGCGGCGCCGAAGTAGCGTTGTACCAGCAGGTGGGCCGGCTCAAAACGCGCAAGCCGCTGCTGGTGCTCGGGGGCGTGCCAGCCCAGCGCCAGGCCACACTGCTCACCGACGGCAGCTGGCAGTGGCGCCTGCAGGAAGCCGCCGACCACAACGACCGGCCCGAGGCCTATGACCGGCTCATCATCCGGACGCTGCAGCTGCTTACGGCCAATGCCAACAAGAAGCGCCTCGACGTATACCCCACCCAGGACGCGTTCAGCACCGCCGACGACGTGACGTTCGGGGCCGAAACCTACAACACTATTTTCGAGCGAATCTACGGCCAGCAAATCAAGCTGGCCCTGACGGATGAGCAGAACCGAACCCGCACCTTCAGCTTTACCAATAGCGAGGATGGTGCCCCGCTGCACCTGGGTGCCCTGCCCGGCGGCCTCTACCGCTACTCGGCCAGCGCCACGCTCGGTGGCCAGCCCCAGCAAGACCGAGGCGAATTGTTAGTGCAGGAGCAGCAGCTCGAAACCCTCGAAGCCCGCGCCGACCATAACCTGCTCTACCAACTGGCCCGTCGCAGCGGCTCGCGCCTGTATTACCCAGGCCAGTTTGCCCAGCTTACCCAGGATATTCAGAAGGCCAACGCCAAGCCCGTGCTCTACACCCAGGAGGATCTGAAGGACCTGATTAACCTGAAATGGCTGTTTTTCCTGCTCCTGGCACTGATTACGGCCGAGTGGGCTACCCGCAAGTATTCGGGCGGCATCTAAATCTGTAACACGAAGTTCCACTTCGCGGGTCGTTGAACGGCAGTCGTGCTTAGTAAACAACGGCTCGCGAAGGGAAACTTCGCGTTACACCCTTTCTTTACTTTTACTATGAAATACGGGTTCTTCTTTCTCGCCTCCCTGCTCATTGCCTGCACTTCCTCGCCCGAAAAGAAGGCCGAGGCCGCCGTGGCCGAATATGTGAGCAACCGCCTCGTCGACCCGCACTACTACCGCCCCGGCCCGTTTGAAACCAAGCCCTACACCCGTCAGGATTCGGTGGCGTATCTGGCCGGCATTGCCCAACTTAATGCGGACAGCACCACCGCCAAACCAGGCACCGCACCGAAAGTAGCGCAAGGCGGCGCGCAGATTGGTACCTTTGTGCGCCACGCCTACCAGGAGCACACCAAAGCCGGCGACATCCGCCGCGACAGTGGCGAGTTTGTGGTATACCCCAGCGGCGAGGTGGTGCAGCTCATTCCAAGTTACCGGCTCGGGCCACGCTAAGTGTGGTGCCCTTTTTTCTGATTTCCCTTACCCCAAGTTTTTACCCTGATGCGCTACGTTCTCGTCAACAAACCCTTCGAAGTTCTCACCCAATTTACCGACGAGAACGGCCGCGCTACGCTCAAGGATTTCGTGCCCGTTCCCGGCGTCTACCCCGTCGGCCGCCTCGACTACGACAGTGAGGGCCTCGTGCTGCTCACCGACGACAAGGGCCTGCAGCACCGTCTCTCGGAGCCCCGCTACAAAGTGCCAAAAACCTACCTGGTGCAAGTAGAAGGCCTGCCCACCGAGGAAGCCCTGGCCAACCTGCGCCGCGGCGTCGACATCAAAACCAGCTACACCGCACCCGCCGAAGCCGAACTGCTGCCCGAGCCGCCCGCCGATATGTGGGAGCGGAGCAAGCCCGTGCGCTTCCGGGCTGCTATTCCTACCTCGTGGCTGAAAATCACGATTTCGCAGGGCATGAACCGGCAGGTGCGCAAGATGACGGCCGCCGTGGGCTTCCCCACCCTGCGCCTCGTGCGCATCCAGATTGCCCACCTGCCCATTGCGGGCCTGGCCCCCGGCCAGTGGCGCGAGCTGACCGAAGCCGAAGCCGCCAAGCTGCGCTCGGCCTACTCGGCCACCAAAATGCCCGGCGAGCGGACTGTAGGCTCAAAAACGGATGCTGCCGCCGCTGCTAAGCCTGCCGGTGCACCCCGGCCCACCGGAACGAAACCAGCTGGAACCCGGCCCGCCGGTGCCCGCCCGGCAGCAGGCAAAGCCACTGGCGCGGGCAAACCAGCCGCAGCCGGCAAAGCTGGCCGCTTCAGCGACTCTGCCGACAAGCCCAAGGGCAAAGGCGGTTTCAAGCCGGCCGGTGGCGGCGCGGGCCGCAAAGCCGGACCCGACCGTAGTGCCGGCGGTGGCCGCAACTCGGGCCGCTAGTGAAGCGGAAGCTGCTCTGGCTGTTGCTGCTGGGTTTGCTGGCAGTCAATGCCGTGGCCTTTCTGCACGCCTGGCGCTTCACCCACTTCACCGACGAGCCCGGCCTACACACCGAGAACCCCGAGCAGCTTTCGGCGCTGGATAAGGCTGTGGTGCTGCTTACGGGCATCAAAAATCCCAAGCCGCGCAACAACGCGGTGCCGGCCTTTGCTTTTCGAACGGTTTTGATTCCGAGTCCGAATGGCAAGCTGGAAGCCTGGTACAGTCCGGTAGCATCGGCCCGGGGTACCGTGGCGCTGTTTCACGGCTACACCAGCAACAAATCGAAGCTGCTGACCGAGGCGGGCGTGTTTCGCCAGTTGGGTTACTCCGTGCTACTGCTCGATTTTGCCGGCAACGGCGGCTCCGAAGGTTTCCAGACCACAGTGGGCTTCCGCGAGTCGGCGGACGTGGCGGCGGCTTTTGCCTTTCTGCGCCAACAAACCACGGGGCCAATTATTCTATACGGCGCCTCAATGGGCGCCGTAGCTATTCTGCGGGCTGAGAGTGAACTGGGCGTCAAACCCACGGCAAACATTATCGAGTGCCCCTACGGCAGCATGCTCCAAACGGCTGAAAACCGCTTTAGCTCCATGCACGTCCCGGCGTTTCCGATGGCCAATCTGCTCGTATTCTGGGGCGGCGTACAAAACGGCTTCTGGGCCTTCAACCTCGATGCTACTCAATTTGCGCAGCACATTACCACGCCCACGCTGCTCATGTGGGGCGCTGCCGACCCGCGCGTCACCCGCGCCGAAACCGACGCTATTTACGCCGCCCTGCAAGGCCCCAAGCAGCGCCGCGACTTTCCCGGCGTGGGCCACGAGCCGTACTGGCACAAGTCCCCCCAGGAGTGGGAAACGACGATTTCGGGGTTTCTGAAGACGCTATAAAAGAATTTTCTTACCCCTACTGAGGTTTATTACCAACGCGAAAAGCCCTTTGCCGCTCCGCTGGCAAAGGGCTTTTCGCGTTGAATGAGGTTCATTATGGAAGCTAGCAAGATCTTTTCCCGCCTTATAGGATGACAGACGCAGGCTTTCCTACCAAGCCAGTATCTGCCCCGCTGGCAGGAAATCCGGCGGCGGTGTTTCCCATAAAAGTCAGTCCGTCGTAAAACCGGCCACCTAACTCGGATAAAATGACAATGTGTCACAGAAAAACCGCCTTTTTCGGGCTGGTACGCTGCTTGTAATTGGTCGGGAGCGAGTAAATCGCAGCTTTAACCAGACACCCCCAACACATACATACAACCAATCCAATGGGAAAAATAATCGGTATTGACCTCGGCACCACCAACTCGTGCGTGGCCGTTATGGAAGGCAACGAGCCGGTGGTGATTCCGAATAGCGAAGGCCGCCGCACGACTCCGTCGATTGTGGCGTTCCTCGACAACGGTAAAGGCGAGCGGAAAGTCGGTGACCCGGCTAAGCGTCAGGCCATTACCAATCCCCAGAACACGCTCCAGTCGATTAAGCGCTTCATGGGCCGCGGCTTCTCGGAAGTAACCGAAGAGTCGAAGCACATTTCGTACAAGCTGGTGAGCGGTTCCAACAACACGGTAGCCGTCCAAATCGGCGACCGGCAGTACACGCCGCAGGAAATTTCGGCGATGGTACTGCAGAAAATGAAGCAGACTGCCGAAGAATACTTGGGCCAGACGGTAACCGAAGCCGTTATTACGGTTCCGGCTTACTTCAACGACGCCCAGCGCCAGGCTACCAAAGAAGCCGGTGCCATTGCCGGCCTCGACGTGAAGCGCATCATCAACGAGCCCACGGCCGCTGCCCTAGCCTACGGCCTCGATAAAAAGCATAAAGACCAGAAGATTGCCGTGTACGACCTTGGCGGTGGCACCTTCGACATCTCGATTCTGGAGCTCGGCGACGGTGTATTCGAAGTACTGAGCACCAATGGTGACACCCACCTCGGCGGCGACGACTTCGACCAGGTTATCATCAACTTCCTGGCCGACCAGTTCAGCAGCGAAAACGAAGGCCTCGACCTGCGCAAAGACCCGATGGCCCTCCAGCGCCTGAAGGAAGCCGCCGAGAAAGCCAAAGTGGAGCTATCCAGCTCGTCGGAGACGGAAATCAATCTGCCCTACGTAACGGCTACCGCTTCGGGCCCCAAGCACTTGGTGGTGAAGCTGAGCCGCGCCAAGTTTGAGCAGCTCGCCGATTCGCTGGTGCGCCGCTCGATGGAGCCTTGCAAAAAGGCTCTGCAAGACGCCGGTTTGAGCACTTCCGACATCGACGAGGTAATCCTGGTAGGTGGTTCGACCCGCATTCCCCGCATTCAGGAGGAAGTAGAGAAGTTCTTCGGCAAGAAGCCTTCGAAAGGTGTAAACCCCGACGAAGTAGTAGCTATCGGCGCAGCCATCCAAGGCGGCGTACTGACCGGCGAAGTGAAGGACGTGCTGCTGCTCGACGTAACCCCGCTGAGCCTTGGTATAGAAACCATGGGCGGCGTGATGACCAAGCTCATCGAGAGCAATACCACGATTCCAACTAAAAAGTCGGAAACCTTCTCCACCGCTTCTGATTCGCAGCCTTCGGTTGAAATCCACGTGTTGCAGGGCGAGCGGCCATTGGCTTCGCAGAACCGCACCATCGGCCGTTTCCACCTCGACTCGATTCCACCAGCACCCCGCGGCGTTCCGCAGATCGAAGTAACCTTCGACATTGACGCCAACGGTATCCTGCACGTATCGGCCAAGGATAAAGGCACGGGCAAAGAGCAGAAAATCCGCATCGAAGCCTCTTCGGGCCTCACCGATGCCGACATCGAGCGGATGCGCCAGGAAGCTGCCGCCAACGCCGATGCCGACAAAGCCGAAACCGAGCGTATCGTGAAGGTAAACGCTGCCGACTCGATGATTTTCCAGACGGAAAAGCAGCTGAAAGAGTACGGTGACAAACTGAGCGCCGGCAACAAGACGGCCGTAGAAAATGCCCTTGCCGACCTGAAAAAGGCCCACGAGAGCAAAGACCTCGCGCAGATTGACACCGCCATGGAGGCTATCAACGCCGCCTGGCAGGCCGCTTCGCAGGAAATGTACGCTCAGGGTGGCGAAGGTCAGCCCCAGGGCTACCCCGGCGGTGGCGAAGGCCAAGCCCCGGGTGGCAATGGCCAGCAAGGCCAGCCGCACGACAACGTGACGGACGTAGACTACGAAGAAGTAGACGGCAGCGCCAAGTAATTGTCGCAGCAAAACGCATAGAAAAGGCCGGAAGCATATTGCTTCCGGCCTTTTTGCTTTACACCGCGGCCGATTTCAACCTACTGCTGACGAGCTGGGAAAGGCGGTCATTCTGGTTCAGCCTAGCTCGGCCATTCGCCGAATATCGTCAGACTTGTATACTTTCGCCGAATATCTGAGTGGGCCGGCCGTAGCACAGCCAGCCGCGTGCTTTTTCTTACGTATGGCAACTTTCATCCTTATTGGTGCTGGTATTGGGGGCCTCACCACGGCCCAGGCACTGCTGCGGCAAGGCCACACAGTGCACGTACACGAAGCCGCGCCGGAGCTGCGCGAGGTGGGCGCCGGCGTGGTGCTAGGCGCCAATGCTATGCGGGCCCTGGCCCGGCTGGGCCTGCAAGAAACAGTACAAACTCAGGGTACGCCCATCACGCAGATTTCTCTCTGCGACGGGCAGGGAAACTTGCTGCAAGCAGCCGACCCGGCGTTTTTCGCCCGGCAGGTAGGCTACGACAATCTGGGCATTCACCGGGCCGCGCTGCAACAGGTGCTGTTGGCAGGTTTGCCCGCGGGCACCGTCCGGCTCGGTTCCCGCTTCGAACGTTTTGAGACAATGGCGGATGGAGTAACCGTCTATTTTACCGACGGCACGCAGGCTACCGCCGACGCCCTTATTGCCGCTGATGGGCTGCATTCGCAGGTGCGCCGCCAACTCCTGCCCGAGTCTTTGCCCCGGTACGCGGGCTACACCTGCTGGCGGGCCGTGCTCGATGCCAGCGTCCTGCAGCTGCCGGTCGGCGACTCGTTTGAGTTCTGGGGTAGCGGCGGGCGGCGCTTCGGGTACGTGCCAGTGGGCCGGGGCCGCGTGTATTGGTTTGCCTGCCTCAACAGCCCCGAGTCCCGTAACACGCATTTACAAAGCTTCCGAGTAGCCGATTTACAGCGCACTTTCGCCGATTTCCCTGCTCCCATTCCCGCGCTGCTTGAGCTAACTCAGGATCAGAGCCTGCTTTGGAACGACATTCTGGACTTGCCACCGCTGAAGCAACTGGCCTACGGCCGTGTACTGCTGCTCGGCGACGCGGGCCATGCCACTACGCCCAACATGGGCCAGGGGGCCGGCCAGGCCGTGGAGGATGCTGCAGTGCTGGCCGAGTGCGTAGCCGCTGAAGCTGATCTAACTGCCGCATTCCGCGCCTTTGAGCAACGGCGCCTGCCCCGCACCACCCGCATCGTTACTACATCATGGCAGCTGGGCAAGATGGCACAGCTGGAAAACCCATTACTTATTGCCCTGCGCAACACGGGTATGCGGCTGCTGCCCAAGGCCATTAGTCAGCGGCAAATGGCGTGGCTCTACGAGCTATAAAGCCAGGGCCAAGGCTACGTGGTCAGCTCTTTCTTGGGCTCAGGCTTGGTGGCTTCTTCTTCTTCCTCCTCGTCTTCTTCCTCAAACCCTTCCTGAATCTTTTCTTCGGCTTCCTGGAAATCCTCCACGTCGGCCTGCTCGCAGTTTTCCTCCTGTTCTGCCTTATCCTGGGGCTCGTAGCTAAGCTTCAGATAGATGGGAAAATGGTCGGAGCCTACGTAGGGCATACGGTGCATTTCGTCCACCTTAAAGTCGGGCGACACGAAGACGTGGTCAAGGGGCCAGCGCAGCAGCAAGTGGTCGGCATGGAAGGTGGGCAGCAGGCCGCGGCCCACGCGCGGGTCGAGCAGGCCGCTGATGCGCCGGAACAGCTCGGAAGTATGGGACCAGGCCACGTCGTTCATGTCGCCGAATACAATGGTGGGCTCCTCTTTACGGTCAATTTCCTTGCCCACCAGCAGCAACTCTGCGTCGCGCTTCGTACTGGTTTTGGACTCGGCCGGGGCCGGAGGCTTGGGGTGTAGGCCGTAAATGCGCACCCAGGTTTGGCCATCGGCCAGCTGTACACGGCCGTGCAGGGAAGGCACATCATCATCAAGCAGATACTTAATTTCGCACTTATCCAGGGGCAGGCGCGAGAAAAACAGCAGGCCGTAGGTATTGTCGAGCGGCTCGTGGCAGGTGTAGGGGTGGGTTTCTTCCAGGGGCTTCAGCTGCTCATACCACCACTGGTCCGTCTCGACAGCCATAATCAGATCGGGGTCTACTTCCTGGAGTGCGGCCAGTGCTTTGGCGCCCTGCTTGTTGTATTGCAGTACGTTCATTACGGCCAGGCTCAGGTGACGCTTGCCGTCGGCGCGGGTACTATCGCCAATCTGCTTGCTGGCCACGGGCGTGTAGGGCACGATACGAAACGCCTGATAAACGACAGCCACGCCCAAAGCCCCCATCAGCCCCAGACCCCAATAGCCGGGCAGCTCTTGCCAGCCCAGTGCCAACGCCCCACCGATAGTCAGCAAGGCAATAGCTACGATCTGCAGGCGGGGGAAGTCGAAAATGCGGATCCACCAAGCTGTTTCACGTAGCAGCGGCAGCAGCGTGGCTACCAGCGTGGCCACAGCCAGCAGCAGCGTGAGTCCGTGGGCAATTAGGATCCAAAGAGGGGCGTCGAAGTCGGGCACTGTGTTGAAGGTATGAAGGTATGAGGGCGGGAAGTGGCGAGGGAAACGCTTTACTGGCGCAGGCCGCGCAGAGTGACGGCAAACTCACCAACTCACTATTTCACTATCTCACCTATTCGTCGCTGAAGCCGCCTTTCCGGAGCTCTTCAATAGTGCGCATCACTTTGTCTTTGAGCGAAGTACGGTACTTTTCCAATACATCGGCCAGGCGGGCGTTGCTCAGGGCCAGCATCTGAGTGGCCAGTACGGCGGCATTGGCAGCCCCGTCGATGGCCACGGTAGCCACGGGCACGCCGGCCGGCATTTGCAGCATGGAGAGCACCGAGTCGAGGCCGCGAATGGAGGTAGTGGAGTTGATGGGCACCCCAATTACGGGCAGTGTGGTGAACGAGGCCAGCATACCCGGCAGGTGGGCCGCGCCGCCCCCACCGGCAATAATGACGCGCATGCCGCGTTTGCGGGCCGTTTCGCCGTACTCGATGAGGCGGTAGGGCGTGCGGTGCGGCGACACCAGCGTAATTTCGTGGGGCACACCGAACTGGCGCAGCAGCTCGGCCGCGGCACTCATTATTTTCAGGTCGGACTGGCTACCCATCACAATGCCCACCAGGGGCGTGTCACGGTAATCGTCGGCGGCCGGAGCCGCGGGGGAAGCAGTAGTCATGCAAATAGGAAGAAAAAAAGGCGGGCGGATTGCCTTACGTGCGCTTGTACGCGGTAGCAGCGCCGTGGTTCAGTTTCCAAACATACCATTTTAACCTGTTTGCTGATACTCAATCCCTCGTACCTTTACCCGCCTTCCACTTCCCTGCTCCGGTACATGGAAATACTACTTGCGACCTTTACCACCCTGTTTTCCGTTGTCAATCCCTTCGGAGCCATGCCCGTGTTCCTGACGCTGACCGAGGACGACTCGCCCGGTCACCGGGCCCAGATCGGGCTGCGGGCCTGCCTGTATATGGTCGCCATTCTGTCGGTATCGTTTTTCGCGGGGCAATACGTGCTCAACTTCTTCGGCATCAATATTCACCATCTGCGCATTGCGGGGGGTATTCTGCTGATGCGCTCGGCCTTCGATTTGCTTACGCCGGGCGGCAACCGGGCCAAGGTATCGGACGCGACGCTGGAGGAAAGCATGCACAAGGAAGATATTTCGTTTACGCCCCTGGCTATGCCCATGCTGTCGGGGCCGGGCTCCATGGCCGTCTGCATCGGCCTGTTTACCAAGAAGCTCACGTACCTGGATATGGGCCTGATTTTCTTCGGTTTTGTACTGGTAGCCCTGGCCGCGTATATCATCCTGATGTCGTCGCTCCGGCTCACGCGCTTTCTGGGCCGGCCCGGCATGGCCGCCCTGGCCCGCATCATGGGCTTTCTGACGCTGGCCATCGGCGTTAATTTCCTGGCGACGGCCATTAAAGCCCTGTTTCAGGAGTAGCAGAACGTCGTAACAGAGCGGTGTGGTAGAACGTCTTAATAGAAAGCCACAACAGCACGCGTCATGTCTCGCTCTGTTCGACATGACGCGTGCTGACGTTGCAGTGCTATATGATTACCATTGCACGCGAAATTTCTCGGCTTCGCTCGGCATGACGTCTACTACGCCCTCTACTTTCCTCAAGCCTTTATTCCACCTCCGCTATGGCCGCTTTTGATACCACCGAACACTCGCACCGCCGCTTCAATCCCCTCACCGGCGAATGGATTCTGGTGTCGCCGCACCGCTCTAAACGCCCCTGGCAGGGCCAGCAGGAAGAGCCCGAAGCCGATGAGCGCCCGGCCTACGACCCGACCTGCTACCTCTGCCCCGGCAACACCCGCGCCAACGGCGCTGTGAACCCCAGCTACGACAGCACCTTCGTATTCGACAACGACTTTGCCGCCCTGCAGGCCGATGTGCCTACGGGCTCGGTGAACGTGGGCGGACTGCTGCGGGCCGAGGCCGAATCGGGGGTGGCCCGCGTTATCTGCTTTTCGCCCCGCCACGACCTGACGCTGCCCGAAATGGAGCCGGCTGCCATCCGCCGCGTGGTGGATGTGTGGACCGAGCAATACCAGGAATTGGGGGCCCGCAAGGATATCAACTATGTGCAGATTTTCGAGAACAAGGGCTTTATGATGGGCTGCTCGAATCCCCACCCCCACGGCCAGATCTGGGCCCAGCGCACCGTACCCGCCGACCCGGCCAAGGAAACCGTGCAGCAGCAGGCCTACTTCGAGGAGCACGGCTGCAGCCTGCTGCTCGACTACCTGGCCCTGGAGCTCAGGGAGCAAACCCGGGTGGTGTACCAGAACGAGCATTTCGTGACGCTGGTACCCTTCTGGGCCGTGTGGCCCTTCGAAACGATGGTACTGCCCCGCCGCCACGTTTCGTCCATCGAGCAGTTGACCGACGTCGAAAAGGACAGCTTTGCCCAGGCTCTGCGCGACATTACCATCCGCTACGACAACCTATTCCAGATTTCCTTCCCCTACTCAGCCGGCCTGCACCAGCGCCCTACCGACGGTCAAGAGCACACAAGCTGGCATCTGCATATGCACTTCTATCCGCCGCTGCTGCGCTCGGCCTCAGTGCGCAAATTCATGGTGGGCTATGAAATGCTGGCCAACCCCCAGCGCGACATCACGCCCGAGTGGGCCGCCGAGCGACTCCGCGGCCTGCCCACGGTGCACTACAAGCAGGCGGCTACTGCGTAGTATGACCCCGCCTTTTTACCAGAAAGCCCTTTATCGAACCAACGATAAAGGGCTTTTGCACATTGATAAAACCTGTGGTGGAATAAGTGAGGAAGGTTCTTCGCTGCACTTCGTTCTGCTCAGGATGACAGACGAAATAAACCCTGCTCGCAAGCATTGCTGAGCGGCAGGCCGTAACTTGCGCCCGATTTCCGGCCTTTGCGCCCTCTTCCTATGCTGAAAAACGACCTCCTGCTCCGCGCCGCCCGTGGCGAAGAAACCGAACGAACCCCCGTATGGCTGATGCGCCAGGCGGGCCGAATCCTGCCCGAGTACCGCGCCCTGCGCGGCCGGCTCAGCGGCTTCAAGGAGCTGGTTGAAACGCCGGAGCTGGCGGCCGAAGTCACGATTCAGCCTATAGATGCGCTGGATGTGGATGCGGCCATCATCTTCTCCGACATCCTGGTAGTGCCCGAAGCCATGGGCCTTACCTACGAAATGATAGAAGCCAAAGGCCCGCTGTTTCCCGAAACCATTAAGTCGGCGCAGGATGTGGCCCGCATGCGCATCGCCGACCCTGAGGAGCACTTGGGCTACGTACTCGAAGCCATTCGCGTGACCAAGCGCGCGTTGAACGGCCGGGTACCACTCATCGGCTTTGCCGGCGCGCCCTGGACGATTCTGGCCTACATGGTGGAGGGCCACGGCTCCAAGACCTTCAGCAAGGCCCGGCGCATGCTGTACACCAACCCCGAGCTGGCCCACGAGCTGCTCGACAAGATTACCCGTACCACCATTGCCTACCTGCAGGCCCAAGTAGAAGCCGGCGCCAACCTGGTGCAGGTATTCGACTCCTGGGCCGGTATTCTGCCCCCCGACCACTACCGTGAATTCTCGGCCCGCTACATTGCCGCTATCTGCGACGCCATGCCGGCCGGCGTGCCCGTCACGGTGTTTGCCAAAGGCGCGTGGTTTGCCGTCTCCGACTTCGCCCACTTCAACTGCCGCACCATCGGCCTCGACTGGAACGAAGACCCGCGCCTGGTGCGGGCGGCCATCGGCACGGGCAAAACTCTGCAGGGCAACCTCGACCCCTGCGCCCTCTACGGCACCCGGGAGCAGGTGCAGCAGGCCACCATCGAGATGCTGCGCCGCTTCGGCCCCCATGGCCACATTGCCAACCTCGGCCACGGCGTCTACCCCGATACCGACCCGGATAACGTGCGCGTGTTCGTGAATACGGTAAAGGAATTCAGCACCCTGGCGCGGGAAGGCAAGATTTAAAGCGTCAGCCTGCGCCTGTCATTGCGCGGTATTACTTCTGTCATTGCGAGCAACGCGAAGCAATCCGTCCTCTGCGCAGGTCGTCTCGTTCTTTTATTACAAAGCCCTCAACCGTAAGCATCGATTGAGGGCTTTTCACATTAGACAACTCGGCACGTTTCAGAGGACGGATTGCTTCGGCTACGCCTCGCAATGACACGTCTTTACGCTCCTACCCCACCACCAGCCCCGATTCCTGTGCTTCTTCGAGCAGGCGCTGCTTTTCGATTGGCACCACGCCTACCTGCTCGCACACCAGCCCGCCGCCGAGGTTGGCCAGCGCGGCCATTACCGGCGGCGCCAGGCCCAGGGCCACGCACAGGGCGGCAATGCTAATAACGGTGTCGCCTGCACCCGAGACATCGGAAATCATGCGCAGGTGGGCCGGAATGTAGCTACGCCCGCTCTGCTCCGACTCGCTGAAGACGCCGCGCTCCGAGAGGGTGACGAGCACGATTTCGGGCTGCAGCACTTCGCGCAGGCGCTGCACGGCGGCTTCAAATTCGGGCTGGTCGGCGGCGGTGTCGCCGAATTCCAGCTTGAGGCCCTCGCGCAGCTCTTTCAGATTGGGCTTGAACAGGGTGCAGTGCTGGTAGGCCAGGAAGTTCTTTTTCTTGGGGTCGACGACGGTGGGAATGCCGCGCTGCCGGGCCAGGTCAATGAAGTAGGCTATGCTGCCTGCGCTGAGCACGCCTTTATCGTAGTCCTCAAATATGACCACGTCGGCCTGGTCGATGAGGCTTTCGTAGCGCTGCTGCAGCAGACGGGCTTCGTCGGCGTTTAGGTCGGTTTCCACCTCCGAGTCGATGCGCAGCAGGTGCTGCCCGGCGGCCAGAATGCGCTGCTTCACGGTCGTGGGCCGAAACGCGCTACGGACGATGCCGGCGGCCGACAGCTCCTTGTCGCGCAGCAGCTCCAGCAGCTGGTCGCCGCCAGTGTCTTCACCGATAACGGCGCACAGCAGCGGCGTGGCGCCCAGGGCCTGCACGTTCAGGGCCACGTTGGCGGCCCCGCCCAGGCGCTGTTCGGTGCGGCTCACATTCACCACCGGCACCGGCGCTTCGGGCGAAATCCGCGCAACCTTGCCCCAGACGTAGGCATCCATCATCACGTCGCCCACGATGAGCACGGTCAGGCGGTTGAAGGCAGCAAATATGGCGGGCAGAGTGGTCAGGGCAGTAGCAGTCGACATCAGGGCGTTTCAAAGGGAAGCCGCAAAGGTAAACAGGCGCGGCGGAATGGGCAGATAGCTGGGCAGCATGTCTTTTCGGCTGTCATCCTGAGCCCTGCGAAGTACCTTCCTCACCTACCCCACTGAAGGCTTTGCCAATGTAAAAAGCCCTTTCCCGTCGCAACGAGAAAAGGCTTTGTGGTAAAAGGCTGTGTCGTACTGCGCAGAGGACGGATTGCTTCGCGTTGCTCGCAATGACATATTTGGTTATCCCAGCTTTTCCAGGCACGCTTTGATGCGAGTGAAGGCCTCGCGCAGCTTTTCATCGGAGGCGGCGGTGCTGAAGCGGATGCAGTTAGGCGCGCCAAAGGCCTCGCCCGTCACGGCAGCTACGTGGCCCTCGTTGAGCATGTATAGGGCCAGATCGGTGGCAGTGCTGATGCGCGAGCCATCGGGTGCGGTGCGGCCGAAGTAGGCGCTGACGTCGGGGAAGATGTAGAAGGCGCCGCTGGGCGTGGGCGTTTTGAAGCCCGGAATTTCCTGCACCTGGGTTAGCACCATGTCGCGGCGGCGGCGGTAAGCTTCCACCATCGTATCGGCCGAGGTGCGGCCGCCCTGCAACGCGGCCAGGGCCGCGCGCTGGGCTACCGAGCAGGTGCCGGAGGTAATCTGGCTCTGCATTTTCTCGCAGGCGGCGGCAATTTCGCGGGTGGCGGCCAGGTAGCCCACGCGCCAGCCCGTCATGGCGTAGCCCTTCGAGAAGCCATTGACGGTGATGACCCGGTCTTTGATATCGCCGAACTGGGCCAGGCTGACGTGCTCCCCTACAAAATTAATGTACTCGTAAATCTCGTCGGCCAGCACGTGAATGCGTGGGTGGCGGGCCACTACCTCGGCAATGCCGCTCAGCTCCTGGCGCGTAAACACCGAGCCGGTGGGGTTGCAGGGCGAGGAGTACATGATGAGCTTGGTGCGGGGCGTAATGGCCGCTTCCAGCTGCGCGGCCGTTACTTTGTAATCGTTTTCGAGGGTACCCAGCAGCGTCACGGTTACGCCCTCGGCCAGGCGTACCATTTCCTCGTAGCTCACCCAATAGGGGGCAAACACGATAACCTCGTCGCCGGGATTTACCAAACTCATCACGGCGTTGGCCAGCGCCTGCTTGGCCCCGGTGCTTACCACAATGTTTTCGGGCTTGTAGGCCAGCTGGTTTTCGCGCTGCAATTTATCGGCAATGGCCTGGCGCAGATCGGGGTAGCCGGGCACGGGCGTGTACTTGGTGTAGCCCGCATCCATGGCTTTCTTGGCCGCCTCCCGGATGTATTCGGGCGTTTCGAAGTCCGGCTCGCCGAAGCTCAGATTAATCACATCAATGCCCTGGGCCATCAGCTCGCGGGCTTTTTTGGCCATGGCAATCGTCTGGGACTCCTGCAAGGCACTGATGCGGTCGGATAAAATGGAAGGAGCAAGCACGGCGGCGGAATTAAGCATACAAAACAGGTTGGGGGTGGGAGGCGCAAAAGTAGGGATTTGCGAGTGGATTGGCCGGAGGTGAGGCGCGTGCGACAGGTCTATGAAATGGTACAGAACGTCCTTCCAAGCGAAGCCGAGGAATCTCGCGTGCAATGGCATTCGTCTTCCATTGCGGTAAAGATGCTTCGCTAAGCAGCCGCTAGATCAAGCATAGCCGTCTTTTTATGTTGTTCTTTTTCCAACAAACTCAGCCAGCGAGATTCCTCGCCTTCGCTCGGAAGGACGTTCTTTTCAGCCTCTCCGCTCGGAAAGAGCCCGCATCAAAACCCAAACAATTCTGAGCAAACAATTTAAATTGTTTGCTCAGAATTGTTTGGGTTTTGATGCTCCTTTACCCCTGCCGGCCCAGTTCGCGCAGGCAGCGTAGCACGATGCTGACATCCGTGGAGGGCTCATAGTCTTTGGCGTAGAGCAGCTCGAGGCGGCGGCGGGTGGCTTCGGGCAGGGAAGTGTTGGCGTGGGCAGCATCGGCGGGCGAGAGAATAGCACGGGCGGTGCGGCGCGGGGCCACGGCGTGGCGCAGGCCCACCCAGGTGCAGCGGCCGCTGAGCACGCGCAGGCAGTTGCGCAGAAAGCCGGCTTTTTCCTTTTGCAGCCAGATAAGCAGCGGCGCACTTAGCAGCAGGGCCAGGCTCAGCAGCACGTCGAGCAGGCGCTTGTTGCGGGCGTGCTGGGGCTGGTAGAGGTTCAGGGCAATATCGAGGGCGTAGTAGTCGCCGGGGGCGTCTTTCGAGGAGCTGCCGATAATGTACTCACTGTCTTCGGGCAGAATCTTGTAGGCCACCGGCGGCTGCTGGGGCAGCTCCACCATGAGGGCAATAATCTGACTGGCCGACAGGTCTTTGCCGCAGAAAATCAGCTCATCCAGCGCGTAAATGCGGATAATATCGTCGAGCTGCCGCACCTCGCCCAAAGAGTCTTCGGTAGGGGTATGAGGGTATGAGGGTATGGGGGCATGAGGGTCGGGCGCGACTACATCGGGCGTGACGTAGCCGATGATACGGGCCTGCACGGCGGCCGTTTCCAGGAGTTGGCGCACCCGGCGGCTTTCGGTAGCCGAGCCCACGATGGCCACGTTTTTCTGCCGCCGCTCGTTGAGGCGCAGGTCGCGGTAGCGGTAGAAATGCAGCGCCAGCCGCCGCCCCACCATGGCCGCAATGCTCCAGACCCCGCCCAAGATGATGAGGGCTTTGGAAAAGCGGTAGGCGTCGAGGAAGTTGGAAAAGGCCGAAATAAGCACCGTGCCCAGAAAAATACCCCGCACGATGCGCCCGGTTTTGGGAGGCTGGTCGTAGGCCCCGCTGAAGTAGGCCGACGTAAGCCAGACCACGATGTAGGCGGGCACGGCCACGAGCATAAACTCGGGCGGGTAGTCGGTGCGGACGTACTTGTGGTTTTGCTCCCAGTAGTTTTTCAGGAAGTACATGCCCGCGTAAATCAGGCCCGCATCGAGCAGCACGGGTGCGGCCTGTACCAGCAGGCGCTGGGCCACGGCCAGCCCGGCCCGCAACCAGATGGCCAGGTTTATCAGCAACGAAAACGTGCCGGCGCGCTGGGGGGCAAAGTGCTTGCGGGCAAAAATGACCATAGCCCGGTAGAACACGAACACGTAGTTGACGCTCGTGCGCTTAGTACTTTCGCCCTTGTAGTGAATGATGCGGGTGCCGGGGAAATAGTAGTTTTTCCAGCCGCCCTGGGTGAGGCGGTACGAGAGGTCAATGTCCTCGCCGTACATGAAGTAGTCTTCGTCGAGCAGCCCGACTTGGTCGAGGGCGGTGCGGCGCATCAGCATAAAGGCACCGCTGAGCACCTCTATTTCGTGGGTTTCGTCTTTATCGAGGTAGCCGAGGTGGTAGCGGCCAAAGGTGCGCGACTTCGGAAACAAACTGGCCAGCCCGAAAATCTTGTAGAAGGCCACCGCCGGCGTGGGCAGTCCCCGCTTGCTTTCGGGCAGAAACTTACCCTGGCCGTCGAGCATTTTCACGCCCAGTCCGCCCCCGTCGGGGTAGGCATCCATGAAGTCGCAGCAGGCCCGGAAGGTGTCTTCCTCCACCACCGTATCAGGGTTAAGGAGCAGAATATACTCGCCCTGGGCCACGCGCATCGCCTGGTTGTTGGCCTTGCTGAAGCCTGGATTATCCTTATTCTCAATCAAAATGACCTCCGGGAAGCGCGCCCGCACCATGGCCACTGAACCGTCGACGGAGTTGTTGTCGACGACGAATACCTCGGCCGGCGCGCCCAGCTTTTCCACCGCCCGCCGCACCGACAACAGGGCCTGCTCCAGAAAATAGCAGACGTTGTAATTGACGATAACGACGGAAAGCTTCACGGAATGCACGAGGGGCGGCGGGTTCGGGGCGGCGAAAGTTACGCAGGAAACGTGTATCCCGGCTTTTTAACCCAGGGTGGCCAGCCTAAACCGCACCGAGCCAGCGGCTTTGCCCCACCAGTGGCGCCATTGGTCCCTACAATACGGGTATGTATCCACCGGGCATGCTATTCTACCATTATTCCGGTAGGCTTGTAGGGCAACAACGACTTACCCCTTCCTCTATCCTCTTCGCCTTTAAACCATTACCACCATGTCAAACGCTGCATACTCCATCACCTCATCCAAAACCCTGAGCGTGGCCAGCCCCTTTGGCCTGCTGAATTCCTTTTACCCCCAGCCCGCAACCCTGACGCCCGCCGAATACACGGGCGAAGAGCTGTTTCGCGGCCTGTTCTTTTTCGAAGGCCAGGTAGCCGCCCAAATTCCCTCGTTCGATGCGTATCGGGCGCTGCGGCACAGCCTCACCACCGAGCACCCCGAGCGGCTGGCCCGGCACACCGCCACGCTCAACGCCCTGGTGCAGACTGTGCGCAGCAACTGTCCTACTTACTTCGCCGAGCTGAAGCAGGCTATTCAGTCGGGCAGCAAGGAGCGTATCAAGGTGGCGTTGCGCCAGGGCACGGCCCTGAGCGAGGCTGCGGCTCTGGCCACACTGACCACGCCGGAAGCCCGGCAGGCGTTTCTGGCGCGGCGGCACGTAATCCAGACCCTGAACCTGGGCCAGTACAACTTCAAGCGCGAAAAGGACATTCGGCGTTTTCAGGATGACATCCGGCAGGCGCTGCGCGAGGCGGGCTACCGCGCGGGCGTGGCCCAGGATGCGCCGGTGGTTATTACCGAGAGTGTACATGCTTGGCTCGATCAGCTGGCCGACCCGTCGAGCATTTGCCAAAAACAGGCCGCCAAGCTGATAGAGGAACTGGCCGGCAGCCTGCACTACATCGGCGCGGCCGCCTGATAACCGCCAAAAAAAGAGGAAGGCCCACCGGGAGCCTTCCTCTTCGCCTGAGCCGCAAAGGCCGCAGTTTATTGCTTCACCTGCCGGGTGCGCTCCACGATGGAGCGGCCCAGCGTGATTTCGTCGGCATATTCCAACTCGCCGCCCATCGGAATGCCGCGGGCAATGGTACTGATGTTGACGTCGGGAAACTCGCGCAGCTTGCGCGACAGGAAAAAGGCCGTGGTGTCGCCTTCCATCGTGGGGCTAATGGCCAAGATGATTTCCTTGATTTCCGACTCAGGAATGCGGGTCAGCAGCGTGTCGATGTGCAGGTCGGAGGGGCCGATGCCCTCAATGGGCGAAATCACGCCGCCCAGTACGTGGTACACACCCTGGTACTGGCCCGTGTTTTCGATGGCAATTACGTCGCGGATATCCGACACGACGCACACCATCGAATGGTCGCGCAGCTTATTGGCGCAGATGCCGCACTCCTCGGTGTCGGAGATATTGTGGCAGGTCTGGCAATAGGTTATTTCGAAGCGCATCTTGGCCAGGGCCTCGGCTAGGGAGCTGGTGGCCTCGGTTTCGGCCTTGAGCAGGTGCAGCGTGAGGCGCAGCGCCGTTTTGCGCCCGATACCGGGCAGCTTGGCCAACTCACCTACCGCGTTTTCTATCAGTTTGGAAGGAAACTCCATTAAATATTAATGTGGTTGAATGTGGGTAATGTGCTGAATGTGGGTAATGTAATGGGAGTGTACTGATAGAATGTTGACGACAGGCTATCCAAACTTTGGGCTATTCGGATAGCATATTCGTCACATTTTTCACATTCACCACATTTCTCACATTTCCTACAACACGTCGGCCGAAATGCCCCGGTCGTGGATGGCGGTGCACATGTCGGCCAGCTCCTCATAGGCCCCGTGCTTCACGGTGCACTGGCCCTTATGATGAATCAGCAGGGTGCATTGCTCGGCCTGTTCCGGCTCGTGGCCGCACACGTCGATAAGCGTCCGGATTACGTGCTCGAAGGTATTAACGTCGTCGTTGTACACGATTAGGTCGCGCACGTCGATAGTTTCCTCCAGCAGCAGTACGTCCTCGTCGTAGTCGATTTGTGGTTTGGTGGTCATGGCACAAAAGTACGGAAAAACGGGTAAAAAAGCGCGTTTACCGAGCTTCATCGGCTTAGTATAACCCACTTACGGCCAGAATCGTTTCCCGGCTCCGGGGTATTCTGAAGCGGGCGGCGCAAGGGCAGACGGACGGCGGCCAGCGGGCCGGAATCATTCGGGGCGGGCGGTGGAGTTCTTCATAAATCCGGCGTAATTTCCAGCCTTGAACCTTCCTCCCATTTCCCTTTTTATGCTCCACCTCCCTTCGCGTCTGGCTCTCTTGGTTGGGCTGGCGCTGGTACTGCAGCTGCCAGCTCAGGCTCAGCAGAAGCAGCTTACCATGGAAGACGCCTTCCTCAACCGCGCCCTGCAACCTCAGAACCTGCGGCAGCTCACCTGGCTGCCGGGCTCTAACGACGAATTCGCCTACGTGCGCGCCACCAACGGCCAGGATGAGCTGGTGCGCGGCACAGCCGGCACCGATAAGCTCACCCCCGCCGTCCCGCTGACTCAGCTCAGCACCGCCCTGAAAGCCGCCGGGGCCGACGAAGCCAAGAGCTTCCCGGCCGTGCAGTGGCTGAATGCTACCACGCTGCTGGTGACGAGCAAAAACCAGGTGTACCGCTACGATGTGGCCTCGGGCCAGGCGGCTAAAGTGGTGAGCTACGCCACTGAGGCCGACAACGTGGAGCTGGACCCCACTAAAACCCGCGTGGCCTACACCAAGGCCCAGAACCTCTACATTTCCCTGGCGGGCCGCGAAAACGAGGCCGTGACCCAGGAAACCAACCCGGCCATCGTGAACGGGCAGGCGGCGCACCGCTCGGAATTCGGTATCACGAAAGGCACGTTCTGGAGCCCCCAGGGCCGAAAGCTGGCCTTCTACCGCATGGACCAGACGATGGTAACCGACTACCCCATCGTGACGGTGCTGCCCACCCCGGCCCAGGCCACCCCGATAAAGTACCCGATGGCCGGCGACAAAAGCCACGAGGTAACAGTGGGCGTGTATGACGTGGATGCGCGCAAAACCGTGTTTCTGCAAACCGGGGAGCCCCGGGAGCAATACCTGACCAACATCAGCTGGAGCCCCGACGAGAAGTTCATCTACGTAGCCGTGCTGAACCGGGCTCAGAACGTCATGCAACTCAAGCAGTACGACGCCGCCTCGGGCGCTTTCGTCAAGACGCTGTTTGAGGAGAAAGACGACAAGTACGTGGAGCCCCAGCACCCGCTGCAGTTCGTGCCCGGCCACTCCGATCAGTTTGTCTGGCAGAGTCAGCGCGACGGATATAACCACCTCTACCTCTACTCCACCAGCGGCAAGCTGCTGCGCCAGCTCACCAAGGGCAATTTTGTGGTAACCGACGTGCTGGGTTTCGACCCGAAAGGCAAGGAGGCTGTTTTCACGGCTACGGCCGAAAACGGGCTGGAGCGTCAGATTCAGGCGGTAAGTATGAGCGGCAAAATCCGGCGCATCTCGCAGGGTGCGGGCACGCACACCGGCACGCTCAGCCCCTCGGGCAAATACGTACTCGATAACTTCAGCAGCAGCACCACGCCCCGCTTCATCCGCACGCTGAGCGTGGCCGACGGCAAAGCCGGGCCGGCGCTATTTACGGCCCCCAACCCGCTGGAAGGCTACGCCCTGGGCCAGACCAAGCTGGTAACCGTACCCGCCGCCGACGGCCAGACCACGCTGAACGCCCGCGTGATTACGCCGCCCAACTTCGATCCCGCCAAGAAATACCCCACCGTGGTATACCTCTACGGCGGCCCGCACGTGCAGCTGGTAACCAACAGCTGGCTCAGCGGCTCCAACCTCTGGATGCAGCTGATGGCCCAGAAAGGCTACGTGGTATTTTCCATCGACTCGCGGGGCTCCGGCAACCGGGGCCGGGCATTTGAGCAGGCCACCTTCCGGCAGTTGGGCACCGCCGAAATGCAGGACCAGCTCAAGGGTGTGGAGTACCTCAAAAGCCTGCCCTACGTGGATGCGGCGCGGCTGGGAATCCACGGCTGGAGCTTCGGCGGCTTCATGACGACTACGATGATGACGCGCAGCCCCGGCACGTTCAAGGTGGGCATCGGCGGCGGCCCGGTTATCGACTGGCGGATGTACGAGGTGATGTACACGGAGCGCTACATGGACACGCCCCAGGAAAATCCCGAAGGCTACAAAACCGCGAATCTGCTCAACTACGCCGACAAACTGCAGGGTAAGCTGCTGCTCATTCACGGCACCGTGGATGATGTGGTGGTGTGGCAGCACAGCCTCGATTACCTCAAAAAGGCCATCGACCAGGGCATCCAGCTCGACTACTTCGTGTATCCGGGCCACCCGCACAACGTGGCCGGCAAAGACCGGGTACACCTCTACAACAAGATTACCCAGTACTTCGACGAGCATCTGTAAGCCGCTTTGTGGCTAATCTGCCTCTATTCCTGCCATTCCCACCTCCTTGTTCCGCCTCATGAAGTCTTTGCTATTCGCGGCCGGCGGCCTGTTGCTGCTGTTACTGGGGCCGCCCTCTTTCTGCCAGGCCCAGACGACGATGCCACAACCCGACACGGTACGCATCCGGCACATCAGTCCCGTTTCGGGCGACATGGTGGAAGTGGCCATCGACTCGGTGGCATTTATCAAGGCCGTAGCCATCAACGAGGTGTTGTTCAAAAACTTCAGCGGGCAGGCGTTTTTCGGGCTGGGTTTTGCGGCGGCGCAGTACGATGGGCTGAACAACCTGCTACGGGCGTCCGAATATCCCGAGGTGTCGGAAAACCAGCTCAGCTACGGCGGTGGCGGCAGCTTCCGCTTCAAGCGCTTCGTGCTGGGTATGGAAGGCGTGGTGTATGAAACCAAGCGCGAAACCGCCGACCGCAAAACGGCCCTTAGCTCGTCCAACGTCAACAATTACCTGGGCTACGCCTGGTTCAACCGGGCCGCTACTACCTGCTTCATGCCCACCGTGGGCCTCACCTACGGCTCGGCCGATATCACCCTGACCGACAAAACCCAGAACACCGGCACTACGGCCATCGGTGTGCTCACCGGCCCTGCCTACTCGCGCACCCTGCACTACCGCAGCACCGGCCTGGCTTTGGGCGCGCACTACGAGTTCTACCCCTTCGATGCCGTGGTGCTCAAGCGCTGCGTTATCGGGCTGCACCTCACCTACACCGCCCGCCTGGGCCAGGGCCGCTACTATGCCGACGACTTCAAGCAGAAAGTCTCCGGCCCGGCCCTGAACCCGCTGCTATTCTCGGCCCGTGGGGTGGTCGGCTTCGTGTTTTGAAGCCGATTTAGGAGTGTTATTTACCCTGTCATCCTGAGCAAAGCAAAGGACCTTCCTCGCCTGCCTCACCACGGCTTTTGCCATTGTAAAAAAGCCCTTTCCCGCGCAGACAGGAAAGGGCTTTTACACATCTAATCAGACTTGTCACTCAGGGGAAAAAGGTCCTTCGTTCCGCTTCGCTATACTCGGAATGACAGATAAAGAAAGATAATAGGCGAAATTTCTACTGCTTGATCTGCCGGTTTATGGTTTCGTCGGTAATCTTGTCGTCGTTCATCAGCAGCAGGGCTTTGCTCAGGATAATGGACAGCACCGCGTCGCCTTCGAAGGGCAGGAACACGTCGGTGGCGCCCGGGGCTTTGGTCGAGCGGTCGGGCACGATGCACAGGTACTGGTCGTTGGGCTCCATCAGGATGTTGCCGCTGCCCAAGTGAATCTTGTAGGTGCGCAGCTGGCCGCGCACCACCAGAAACCTGTCTTTTATTTCGCTCACCTTCCCTATTTTCATGCGGGGCACCAGCCGTTCCAGGGCCAATTTGCGGTTTTTGGCCACTTCGCCCAGTTCCCCGAAGCTGTAGCTTTCCCAATAGTTGCGGTAGGCGGGCAGGCCGCCGTTGTCGCGCCACTGCGGGTCGTTGCCCACGCTGCCCACGCCCACAAACAGGTCCACGTCGCGCATCACCTCCGAGAAAACCAGCGGCGGCACTTCCGGCAGCGGCACCGCCCCGTGGCCATTCACGAAGCGGACCTGGTCGGTGCTGATGTAATTCCAGATGCCGGTGGGGTTCATGGCGTCGTCGGCATTCACCTCGCTCACCCAAAACTGCGCCTCCAAGCCGTGGGCGGGCAGTTCCAGGGTGGCCGAGTCGGTTTCGTAGCCTTTGTCGTAGGCGCCCATGAGGCGGTAGCGCCAGCCCCGCAGCTTGGTGAGGGAGTTGAACTGGTGCTGCCGCAGCACGTGGGCGGCCATGCGGTTGGAGTACGTGCCGGTGCGCTCCTCGGGCGGTGTGAGCAGGTACAGTTCCCGGAAGGCCTGCTTCAGCGGCTGTCGGCGCTGCTCGTCTTCCAGCAGCTTGCGCCAGGCCAGCACTTCGTCGGCTGAAGCCAGCACCGGGTGCCAGAGCTGTACCCGCGCCTCGTCGGTCGGCGCGGGCATAGGCTGCCCCTGGGCATCACGCCAGGCGTCGCGCAGCCAGAGTGCGTCGGTATGAGAACCGCCGGGGTGGTGAAAGCGCCAGATGAGCTGGCGGGTGAGGTAGCTCAGCAGCCCGTGCTCGAAGTAGTACTGCCAGAACCACGGCAGCGGCAAGTGGCGGCCTTCGATAAAACTACGGTCGAGCCGCTCGCGCTGGGCGGTCAGGCTTTGCTGCACCTGGGTTTGGGTGCTTTTTAGCTCTTTCAGCTCGGCGGCGTGGGTTTTCTTCAGGGCTGCCGGCACCGATTTCAGCGCCTTGCCGTCTTTCGACCAGTGCAGCTCCGCTTTGCCATCGGCCAGTTCCAGCACGGCTTGGTAGTCGCCGCAGGTTAGCTCCAGGCGGCCACCTATGAGCCCGAAACCCGGCACGGCCATGTCCTCAATTTCGGCGGGCGTAACGCCCAGCGCCACCGAGGCTTTTTCGATGTGGTTACCAATCAGGGCCTGGGTGCTGGTTTGCTTCACCTTCTGGCGCAGGCGTGAAAGGTGCGAAATGCCCGGCAGCCCGGCCTGGGCCAGCGCCACCACGCAGGCATTGCCCAGGCTGGGCGCCACCGGCCCCTGCCCTGGTACCTTACGGTAGCTCTTCAGGGCCAGCTCGGCCAATGACGCCAGCATAGCCGGCGTGAGCAACGATGTACTCGTCCAGACCAGGCCCTTAGCTGTGTTCAGGTTGGAGTGCGTGAGCAGGTAGGAGTTGAAATAAGCATTGGGCTCGCCGTCGTGGGAGTAGCTTTTGACGGGCAGCTGGGAGAGGCCGTGCAGCCAGGCCCCATACTGCGCGGCCACCGCTGCCTCGCCAATAGCGGCAATGGCGGCCACCGCCTCCTTTTTGAACTTGGCCGTGGGCTGCGACCCGCTGGTTTTATGCCAGAGCTGCAACAACTGCAGCCAGAGCCGGGCCGTAACGGGGTTCAGCTCGGCCACAAACTCGTTCAGCGCCTGCCCGAAAGCATCATCGTTGGAAAAAACTACCGTGGGCAAGGCTTCCTGGTCGCTTTGCCCCAGCAGGTCCTGAATTTTTATCCGCACTTTCACCAGCGGGCCGTAGGAGGACTGCTCGTCCAGCTTGGCCAGCAGCGCCTTCAGGTAGGCGGTCAGTTCCTCGTTTAGCGGCTGCTTTTTGGCTTGCTTTTCCAGCTGCGTCAGGGCCGGTACCACGGGATAGGTATAGAGCGAGGCAACAACGGTATCGGGTGTAGCCTGCTGGCCCAGGTTGAACAGCTCCAGCAGCCGCACGAACCCTGCGTTGCTGAGCTCGATGGTGGAACGCAGCAGCACTTTGAGCAGGGCATCGAGCAGGTGCCGGGCTTTGCTGTCGTGCGAGAGGCCGGGCTGGGCCTCGGCTGCCGCCAGCACCAGCCGGCCCTTGTAGGCGGCATCCTGGCTTTTGACTTGCTGGTAGGCGGTCAGCTCCGATAAGGTCAGCTCCCAGTAGTAGCCGTTTTGGGCCTCAAACTCGGTGAGCAACTGCAGCAGAACGGGTTGCATTTCCAGGGCCTCGGCGCTGGTACTCTGCATTTTGGCAATATACGTTGCACTCTTGGTAGCCATAGCAAGAATCGGAGGGAGAAAATAGCGCGGCCCGGGGCCAGGGCTGTAGAACGGCCGGAAGGTAGCCCGCCTCAGCCGCCCACCAGCGGCGTGAGCTTGATAAAGCTGGCCGTGGCCCCGCTGCCGAGCCATACTTCCTCTTCCAGGCTATCCACCTGCCGGTCGTTGACCAGCACGAAGTAGCTGTTCTGCAGAAATCCTTCCAGGGCCTTATATAGTTGGATTTCGGTGTCAATAGGCTTTGCTTTGTGCAGCAGCCGAAAGCCGTTCAGCACCCGCTCCGACTCGGTGGGCTGCACCAGGCCCTGGAAGATGTCCTGCTGCCGGCTATTGTAGGCCGCTACTTCCTGGTACACGCGCTGGGCAATCAGCTCCCGCACGGTGAGCATTTCCTGGGCAATTTCCAGCTCCAGACGGTTGAGGATGCCGCCCGCGACAGTTTCATCCTGAATGGTGAGTAAGGCCATATGAAGAAGATAGTAGGTGACGAAATAAGGAGCCGGCTTAGCAAGACTAAACCCATTAGCCGAGGCAATGTACTAAAAAAGTTAGTAAACGCAATTCCGTAGCACCCGTTTTTCCCCGGGGGCGTATTGTCCTGATAGTCTTTTGTTCCAACCTGCGCTCCTGCCCCCATGCCCGTTCCCTCCGCCGAGTTCAAAAAAGCCCTCAAACGCCTGCCCGATGCCGACAAGGAAAAGCTGCTGCTCCGGGCCGTGCGCCGCGACGCGGAGCTCTACGAAACCTTCGTTTTTGAGCTGCTGCCCGACGTAACGGTGGAGCAGGTGTATGAGCAGACGTCGGACCGGATTCACGAGCTCTTTAACGTAGCCGTGACGGGTCGTCTGCTCAACCGCAGTCTGAACAAGGCCCTGGGCAAAGCCGTGAAGGAAACGGCCCGCGCCCGGCGCATTACCAAGGATAAGCGCCTGGAAATTGACCTGAACCTGTACGCGCTGCGCCTGATATTCGACAACTACACCGGCCAGTTCGATTCGCCCTACAACGGCTTCTACGTGAGTACGGCCCGCCTCACGGCCCGCACCGCCCAGCTGGTTCTCACGGCCCTGCATGAAGACCTGTGGCTGGAATATAAGTCTGAGCTCGACGACTTTCTGGGCCAGCTGCACGGCCGCAGCAAAAGCCGCAACCTGCGCTTCGAACTGCCCCGGGAGCTGGTTGTACCCGACTAGCACCCGCGGCTACCCAGGCCGGAATTATACAAAACCAAGGGCGGGCTGGATATATGCTATTTAAGCCCATGATGCTGTACAGGGAGAGAAACTATTGGATAGTTTTGTTGATTGGGCCGGACTGCCCGGTCCCATGATTCTATCTTTTCCCTCTTTTCTCTCTGTTATGCAGACATCATTTACACGTATTCTGGCGGGTGCCGCTTTGCTGCTAACGACTAGCTGTGCTGGCAGCTACACGGCCATTCGCCCGAGCACCATTACCAGTTATTCTTCGACTACGGCTCCCAACAGCCCGGTGGAATTCAGCTACCAGTACGGGGCCTTATCCCTGCACGGCGGCAACAAGAAGTACCTGAAAAAGGAGCGCAAGCGCGGCTACCAGACCGTGGCGGTCAGCATTAAGAACAACACGGACGCGGAGCTGAACTTTTCCCGCGACCTGGAGCTGTACTTCGGCGACCGGCCCGTGGCGCCCGTACCGGCCCTGCAGGCGGCCAACGATATGAAACAGGGCGTGGCCATCTATCTGCTTTATCTGCTGCTGAATTTTCAGGTGGGCGGCACGGTGACTACCAACCAGTATACCGGCCAGCAAACCACCACGGGCGGCACGTTCATTCCTACGGGCCCCTTCATTGCGGGCGGCAACATGCTGGGAGCCAGCGGCGCCAACAAGAATATGCGCCTGGAGCTGGTGAAGCACGATTTGACCAACAAAGTGCTGCGGCCCGGCGAAACCGTGTACGGCATCATCAGCTTGCGGGAAGTGAATGTGGCCCCGCTGCACCTAGTGCTGCGCAATAGCGCCGCCACTACCCGCCCGGCCAGCCCCATGCCCGCTACCGAGCCCGGCGCCCCGGCCCAGTCGCTGCCCGCGGGCGGTGGTCAGCGCTAAACCGTCTTTGGTCGTTCCGGAAAAGCCCAAAAGCTCCCGTTGCCGTGTGCGACGGGAGCTTTTTTTATGAGCTGCCTTGCGCCGGGCCTGCCGGCCAGTAGGCTGTTTTCCAACGGGCAGTGACTAATTAAGCCTTTCTTGTGCAAAATATAGCCTTCATACCTGTGCTCCGTCTGCTCTCCGCCACCGTATTGCTCAGCGGCCTCATTGGCTGCTCCGACGCACCCTCCAACCGCGCTGCTCCCGCTACCACTACGGCGGCTCCCGATACCGCTGCTATTCGGGCTGCCGCCCGGGAGTTTCGGGTGCATTACAACACGCCCATCAACCTCGACAGCACCGACTATTACCTGCTGCCCATTTCGGTGGTAGCGCAGGAAGGCGAAGGTCGGGGCGGAAAAAGCGGCTCGTTTTCCAGCTATGAATCGGACGAAAGCTCCAGCTCCAGCTTCGCGGTGGGCACCTGCTACAACCTGATTTTCCTACAGAAATCAACCCGGCAGGAATATCCATTGCTGCCTCACGGCCGGTTCGTTATTACAGAACTAGATATCGAGAAGAAGCCCGACGTGCGCTGGCCCTTTCTGTTTTATTCCATTATCAAGGCCGATACCAATACCGACGGCCGGCAGGGTGACGATGATGCCAGTGCCCTGTTCGTATCCGACCGGAGCGGCCGGCAGCTGCGCCAGCTCACGCCCGACGGCACTCGGTTTCAAACCCGCCTACTGCTGCCCAAAACCAGCCTGATGCTGGTGGAAGTGCAGCCCGATACCGACCACAACCGCCGCTATACCTACGCCGATGGCTCCTACTGGCTCCGCTTCGACCTGCGCGACCTGAACGCGCCGCCCGTGCGCCAGCCCGCTCCGGCTCTTACCAAAGCGTTGCAGCAGCAGATGCTGACCCGCCAGAGCCGGGCACCGCAGTAAACAGAATAAAAAAAGCCCGCCACATTGCTGTGACGGGCTTTTCATACTCAGCAGTACGAAGCCGTACCGCGCCGGATTATTGCTTGGCAATAACGTTGAAGCTCAGGGTGAAGTCGTTGTCAATGGCTTTGTCGCCAATGCTTTCAAAGAACGATTTCGAGCCGTATTTGATGTCGAACTGGGTACGGTCGATGGTAGCGGTGCCGGAAGCGGCGGCCACACCGTTTTTCACGCCGATTTTAGCGGGGAACGTAATTGGCTTGGTGATGCCCTTGATGGTCAGGTTGCCGGTGATGGTGGCATTGTTGGCATCAGCCGCGGCACCTTTGATAGTCGTAATCTTGGTGATTTTGAACGTCGCGGTGGGGTTCTTCTCGATGCTGAAGAAGTCGTCGGAACGCAGGTGGCCTACCAGTTTGCCGTTGGTGTCGGCATCGGTGATGTCGGTTACCTTCAGCGAGGTCATGTCCACGAGGAACGTGCCGCCGGTGATTTTGTCACCGTTTACGGTTACGTCGCCGCTCTTAAACTGCATAGTGCCGCTATGCTGGCCCGTTACTTTTTTGCCTACCCAACCGAGGGTGCTGAGCTGCGGCTGCACTTTGTACACCGTAGCCGCCTTAGTGCTGGTAGCTACCTTAGGAGCCGAAGGATCTTTGGCTACGGCCGGAGCAGCCATGATAGAAGCAACGAACAGAGCGGAAAGAGCGAATTTTTTCATGACTGAAATGAAGTGAAGAAAAAGCAAAAGGGATTGACTGAGAAACGTCAGTCGCGGATTTTATCAAGTAAAGTATTGAGCTGCACAGCCTCTTCGGCCGTCAGGTTCTGCAGGCCGTTTTCCCGCTTCATCACGCCCTCATCCATGCGCTGCAGCAGATCCAGGCCGGCATCGGTGATGCGGATATCCACGGCCCGGCGGTTGCTGGGGCACACGGTGCGCGTCACCAGGCTTTTGGCCTCCAGCTTGTCCACGATACGCGAGGCGTTGCTGGTTTTGTCGAGCATGCGCTCAATGAGCAAGTTGACGGTGGCCGGCTTGGGATGCTGCCCCCGCAGGATGCGCAGAATGTTGAACTGGGGCAGCGTAATATCGAACTCCCGAAACGCGGCCTGTTGCTGCTGCTGCAGCCAGCCCGCCGTGTACACCAGGTTGATATACCCTTTCTGGTAGTCGCTCTGGAATACGGGCTGCTTGATTTCGTCTTCGATTTTCATGTAGTGCATTCAGCGGGGGCTGGATTACGTTGCAAATATATGTACATACATTTAATGTCGCAACACAGTTCCCAAATTTCTTTTTTCTTCCTCCTGGGGTTGGACAGAACCGAATCAGGGCAAACGCGTAAGTTCAGCCTGTCAACCAAACTCCGCGCCATGAATCGCCACCTGCTCCCCGCCCTGCTGTTACTGGCCTTGTCGGCCCCGCTTAGCGCTGCCGCCCAAGGTACGCCCGCTCGCCCAGCCGGAGCCGTAGAAACCGGCAGCAACGACCAGTTTCTGATGCGCGACGGCGAGGTAGTGCTGCGCCAGGGCTCGGCTACCAAGCCTCTAACCAAGAACGTGGCCCTGCCCAACGGCACGAAAGTAAACTATAAGAGCGGTATTGTGGAGCTGCCCGGGGGCAAGAAGACCACGCTGAAGGAAGGCGACTACGTAACGATGAAGGGCGACATCGTATTTGCCACGCCCGGCAGCGCCGCCGCTTCGGCCGGCACCGCCCCCCCGGCTGGTGGGCAATACGAGCAGTACGTGGACCGTAACTCGCCGCCGACTACGGCCGATATGGAAACCCGCCTGAGCAGCCTCAACAGCCGCATCACGCTCATGGCCCAGAAAATTCAGTTGCTCAACGACAAGATAAGCCTGCTTAGCAGCGGCACCCAGCGCCCCACCGACACGAGCCAGCTCGACCAGCAGATCAAGGCGCTGGACGCTCAGTTGCAGCAGGTAAAGTAGGATTTCGTTCTGTATCGGCTACTGCTTGTAGTATCAACAAAAAAGCGCCACCCATTGCGGGTGGCGCTTTTTTGTTGGCAGGCAGCCAACTCTATTTCAACCGGATGCCCCGCGCTTTTAAAACCGTCTGCTTTTTAATCTCCACCAGTTCCTTCACATAGTTGCCATACACGGCCGTGGCTTTCCCGTTTTCCACTTTATAGTACGGCGCCGGAAACGTCTTGCTAACCCACTCCGGCGCAGCCTGCGACACATCTATTACGACTGGCTCCCGGAATTTTATTATTTCCGGCTTGATTCCAGAATCAGGACCGAGGGCAGCGTAATCGGAGGCTGAATAAGGAGCAGCCCACTGGTTGCCGGCCGTTTTGTACAGACTGTAGTATTGGTATTTCTGATGCACCAGTTCCTGGCAGTATTCACTCACAAACAGGAGTACGTGGCTGTATTTGCTGAAGGCCGGAGTGCCGTAATGGTCGTAGGCCACAAACCGGATGGTATCCCTGGGAAAGCCGCCGGCAACGTTCTGCAAGACTTTGTACTGCGCGTTATAGCCCCTATCCATCATAATAGTGTTGCAATAGTACTTGCGCTTGGCTACGGTCACCTTCACCTTCTCGCCAACGAAAACGAAATGCTTCGGCAGCGTATCCTTGCACGGCACGTAGGGCTGGCACACTTCGGGTAGTAGCCTGATGCTAATGGCCTTCCTCTTCAGCAAATCCTTCACCGCGTATTTCTGGGGAATATGCTCGAAGGATTCAAAATAGAGCGAGTCGCGCAGCCGGGCCCGTATGCTAAACGCCCCGTTGGCTTTGGTCCGCACTCTGTAGACAGTATCAGTTATAATCCACCGATAATCAGCGGGGTTACGCTGTGGCAAATCCAAGAACTTATTTATCGTATCGTTCAGCACCACCGTTACCCGGTTACGCCCCTTGGTGGAATCCAGTGCCGTGCCTTTGATGAGTACCGTTTGGGAATGAGTGACTCCGGAAAGCAGACAGAGGCAGAATAGGAGCAGATATTTTTTCATAGGCGTTTCTTTTAGTTGCCAAGCCAGCGAATGGGCAAAATACAACTGCGGCCAGCTCAGCCCACCACCGGCCGCAGCGTACTCCAACACACGGGCAAGGCCGTCAGCAGGCCGTGCTGCTCCCGCACCAGCCCGAAGGGCTCGTCGCGCAGGATGAGGAAGCCGTCGAGGTCACAGACGTCGGCCAGGTGGCTGAGCTGCAACGCCGACCAGATACCCAGCGAGGTTTCGACCATGCAACCAATCATGGTTTGCAGGCCGTGGGCGCGGGTTTGTTGTAGTAGCCGGATGCCGTTGAGGTAGCCACCGGCTTTCATCAGCTTCATATTTACGCCGTGAAACTGGGCGGCAATTTCGGTGAAGTTGGCCGTGTCAGTCACCGATTCGTCGGCGAAAACCGGGTAGGGTGAACGGCGGCGCAGGTAGCGGTAGTCATCGGGGCAGGTGGCGGGCATGGGCTGCTCCAGCAGGCGCACGCGCAGGCCGGGCAGCGCCGGCAGCTTTTCCAGGAACCCCAGCAGCGCGTCGGCATCGGTCCAGGCTTCGTTGCCGTCGATAATCAGCTCCCGACCGGGCAGGGCCTGCGTTAAAGCCCGCAGCAGCTCGAAGCCGCTTTCCTGGTTGACCTTGATTTTGAGCACCGAAAATCGGCTCATCTGCTGCTCGGCCACAAAACCAGCCACCGCGCCGGGCTCCATAATGGGCAGCGTGAAGGCCGTAGCTACCGGCACACTGGGCGCGGCCACGCCCAGCCACGCCGCCACCGACTGCCCCGCCAGCGCCGCCGCCCGGTGCACGAAGGCCGACTCCAGAGCAAAGCGCAGGGCGTGGGCCGGGTTGTGCATGGCCAGAAACTCCTCCAGCTCGTGCAGCCGCGTAAGCTCCCCTAGCCCGGCCCGCACCAGCGCCTCAAACTCGGCTGTCAGCCCTTCCGGCGTTTCGCCGTAGCGCACGTTGGGCGCGGCCTCGCCCCAGCCCGAGGCGGCACCCTCCCCCACCCGCACCAGCAGGTTGGTTTTGGTGGTGGAGGCGTTGCGGGATATTTTCCAGGTGAAGCGGAGCGGCAGCTCATAGGCGGCCAGAGTCCAGGGTAGCGGCACGGCAGATAGGCTAAAGCGGGATACTGTACAGAGGTACGAAAAACAAGATTGAAACGGGCAATCCGCCACGAAAGCCAAAAACCTATCTTTGCTGAGTTTCCCGCCGATTTCCTCCTCCGATTTTCTTTCGCATGAAGTTCTCCCGCATTGTTCCCGTGGTTCTGCTGCTACTGGTGGTAGCCCTGGCCCTCACCGTTTTGCACGCCTACAACATTGGTGGCCTGCCCGATGCCGCCCCCACAATAGCCCGCTGGCTGGCCCTGGCCGTGTTGATAGTGTATGCCACCCAGCGCCGCTCCATTACGTTCTGGATTGTGGTCAGCATGTTTGTCGGGGCCGAAATCGGACACGACTTCCCGGTGCAGGCCCAAAGTCTGAAGGTGCTCAGCGACGTATTCCTGCGCCTGGTCAAAACCATCATTGCGCCACTGGTCTTCGCCACGCTCGTGGTAGGTATTGCCGGCCACGCCGACCTCAAACAGGTGGGCAAGATGGGCATCAAGGCCTTGGTGTACTTCGAAGTCGTCACCACCTTTGCGCTGTTCATCGGCCTGGCCGCCATCAACTTAACCAAGGCCGGCGTGGGCATCAGCCAGGCCGGGGTGGATGTAGCGGCCGAAAAGCTGCAGACCGTGGAGCAAACTACCTCGGATATCATTCTGCACATCTTCCCCGAAAATATTGCCAAATCCATTGCCGAAGGCCAGGTGCTGCAGGTCGTAGTTTTCGCCATCATCTTCGCCATCGGCCTGGCCATGGTGCACGGCAAGCACCGCCGCCCGATGCTGGAATTTGCCGAAAGCCTGTCGGAGGTAATGTTTAAGTTTACCAACGTGGTCATGTTCTTCGCGCCTATCGGCGTGGGTGGGGCCCTGGCATACACGGTAGGCAAAATGGGCTTTGCGCCCCTGCTGAACGCCTTCAAGCTCCTGCTGACGCTATACGGTGCCCTGGCCGCCTTCCTGCTGCTGGTGCTGGTGCCGGTGGCCCTCATTGCCCGCATTCCACTCAAGCGCTTCATTCAGGCCATTGCCGAGCCCGTCAGCATTGCGTTTGCCACTACTTCCTCGGAAGCAGCTTTGCCCCGGGCCATGGAAGCCATGGAAAGCATCGGAGTGCCGCGCCGTGTAGTGGCTTTCGTAATGCCCACGGGCTATTCCTTCAACCTCGACGGCACCACGCTCTACCTGTCGCTGGCCGCCGTTTTCGTGGCCCAGGCCGCCGGCATCGACTTGTCGTTGGGTCAGCAGCTGGTAATGGTGTTTACCCTGATGCTGACCAGCAAGGGCGTGGCCGGCGTGCCGCGCGCGTCCCTGGTGATTCTGCTGGCCACGGTGGCATCGTTCAACCTGCCCTCGTGGCCGGTGTTCATCATTCTGGGTATCGATGCGCTGATGGACATGGCCCGCACGGCCGTAAACGTAATCGGCAACTGCCTGGCTACGGCCGTAGTAGCCCGCTGGGAAGGCGAGTTTATCGACGATTACGTGGCTCCGCCCATTACCGAGCTGGCCGAAGCCGACAGCAGCCTGGCCCAGCCGGTACACTAAATCAAATTTAACATATATAGAAACAACAAAGGCAGGACGCTAGTCCTGCCTTTGTTGTTTCTATAATCCAGAGAACAGAAAATATAACCATGCGACGATTTATAGGATTATGTAAACCTGTTGGTGTAATTCGCGGTACAAGCTACGTAGTAGCTAACCCGCCATTCTCTCTAACACCAATTGTATGAAGCGTTTAGTTCGGATTTCCTTGTTTAGTTTATTGCTTCTTTCGGTTGGTTGCCGCTCGATGAATAAGGCACTGTTTGCCATTCCAGCGGCTCCGCTAGCCACACGCCTGCCACTGCTGGACGTGGGCGTGGATGCCAACGTGTTTCAGGCCTCGGCGGGAGCTAATCCCGAAGATGCCCAGAAGCTGTTTCGGCTGGAGCTGGAGCGCAACCTGATGGATGCCAAGGACACGACTACTTACGGCTCGGTGAAGTTGCAGCTAACCAAATCGGACTTGCAGCGCACGGGCCGCGGCCTGCACATCTTTCAGCTGGCTACCCTGATGACGCCCACCATCCTGGGTATTCCGGCCGAGTTTTTCCACGGCAACGTGCAGGCCGAAGTTCAGATTATCGATGTGAAAGGCAACGTGTTGGCCACCTACACCGGCAAAGGCAAATCCAATATTACGGTAGCCATGTACTACGGCTACTCGCAGAAAGGCTCGCCGCGCCTGGCCGACGTGCAGGCATTGCGCGAGGCTCTAAACGAAATCCGGCCCCAGCTGGCCGCCGACGCGGCCGCGCTGCGCGAGCAGCTTATTCTGGCCAAAACGGCCGGCGTGGTAACCGTCGGCGAGTTGCCCGGTATCAGCACCGACGCGCCGGAGCCGGCCCCCGCCGATTCGACGGCGACACCGGCCGTTACTCCCGACACCGGCAAATAAGCAAGCGTTTTTTCTGACTGAAACCGAGCAGGCAACACACATGTGTTGCCTGCTCGGTTTTTCTGGCTTTCGGCCGCATGCGGCCGGCTGAAAATTGGCCCTCTATGTGCAACCTTTACGGGGCTGGCCGTTCCTTTGGCGCACGATGCGCCGGCACGGCGTGCTACCGTTCCCCCACTTCTTTTTCCTTGCATGAAACACTCTGTGCAGATCTGGCTGTTAGCGGCCGGGCTTCTGGCGACGCCCCTGGCCCAGGCGCAACAAAAGGCCACTCCGGCCGCCGCTAAATCCGCTGCCCCGGCCCCGGCTTTCCCCTACCCCATGCAGCAAAAGCAGCTGGCCAACGGTCTGAACGTGGTAACCGTACCCTTCGACTCACCCGGGCTGGCTTCCTTTTTTCTGGTGGTGCGGGCCGGCTCGCGCGACGAGGTGGAACCGGGCCATACCGGCTTTGCGCACTTCTTCGAGCACGTCATGTTTCGGGGCACCGACAAGTACACCAAGGAACAGTACGACCAGGTGCTGAAGTCGGTGGGTGCGTCGGCCAACGCCAACACGTCGTTGGACCGCACTGTGTACCACATGACCGGCAACGCGACAATGCTGGAGAAGATGTTTGAGGTGGAGGCCGACCGGTTTCAGCACCTGAAATACTCCGAGCACGACTTCAAGGCCGAAGCCGGGGCCGTGAAGGGCGAATACACCAAGAACTCGGCCTCGCTCTACACCCAGCTCAATGAGAAAGTAGCCGACGCGGCCTTCGACAAGCACACGTATGAGCACACGACCATGGGCTTTTTCAAGGACGTGGTGGATATGCCCAATCAGTACCAGTATTCCCTCTCGTTCTTCGACCGGTTTTACCGCCCCGAATACACCACGCTGCTGGTGGTGGGCGACGTGAAGCCCGAGCAGGTTAATCAGCTGGCCGATAAGTATTTCAGCATGTGGAAGCGCGGCAGCTACCAGCCCGCAATTACACCCGAGCCCGAGCAGACGGCCCCGCGCTACGTGCATATTCAGAACGCCAACTTCCCGCCCTTGCTGAGTTTGAGCTACCGGGCCCCGGCTTTCAACGACCAGAGCAAAGACCTGCCCGCTCTGGATATTCTGACTACGATGCTGTTTTCGGATAACTCGCCACTGTACCAGAAGCTGGTGGTGAAAGAGCAGAAAGTGCGCTTCGTGGGCGGCTCGCCCAACTACACCCGCGACCCTTACCTGCTCTCGTTGCGGGCCTCGGTGGTGAAAGCAGCCGATATGCCCTACGTGAAGGAGGAAATTACCAAAGCCCTGGAGGAGCTCAAAACCAAGCCCATTGATGCCAAGCGCCTCGCCGATACCAAGTCGGCGCTGAAGTACGGCTTCCTGATGGGCCTCGATTCGCCGGACCAGATTGCCAACGGCCTGGCCGAATTTATCTGGCTGACCGGCAACCCGCAGAGCTTGAACAATTTCTACGCGTTGTATGACCAGGTAACGCCCGCCGACATTCAGGCTGCCGCCCGCAAGTACTTCGTGCCCGAGCATCTCACCGTGGGCACCATTGGCCCCAACGCCACGGGTGGCATTCAGTAGCGTTTTTTAGTTGTCAGTTGGTCGTTATCAGTTGTCAGGCTCCTGACTCAGAAATGATAACGACCAAAAACTAACAACTGACAACAACCAACTAACAACCTCTTCTAATGAAACATATTATTTCCCGCTTCCTGCTGGCCGCAGCTTTGGGCACGGCCGCCGTGGCCCCGCTGCAGGCCGCCGACGTAGTGGAGCTGCGCCAGCCCAACGCCTCGAAAGTGGTAGTTAAGCTGCAGTTTCGTACGGGTTCCGCTGCCGACCCGGTGGGCAAGGAAGGCCTTACCTACCTTACCAGCCAGCTCGTGGTTGAAGGCGGTACTAAGGCCATGACGGCGGCCCAGCTCAAGGACTTCCTCTATCCGATGGCCACCAATTACTACGCCACCACCGACAAGGAAGCCACCACATTCACCTTCGAGTTTCACCGCGACTTTATCGACAAGTTTTACCCCGTGCTGCAGGGCCTGATTCTGACGCCCAGCTTCACCCAGGAAGACTTCGACCGGCTTAAGTCCAACCAGCTCAACTATGTAGAGCAAGTAATTCGGGCTTCGTCGGATGAAGACTACAGCAAATTTGCCCTCGAAGACCAGCTGTTTCGCGGCACCCGCTTTCAGCACATGACGCGCGGCACGGCCGCCGGGGTGCGAGGCCTCACGCTGGCCGACGTGAAAAAGCAGTATGCCGCTGCTTTCGGCCAAGACAACCTGACCATTGGCATTGCCGGCAACTACCCGGCCGCGTTTGCCAAGCAGCTGAAAGCCGACTTGGAGAAGCTACCCAAAAGCACCGTAAAAACGGTGGTACCGACCGTGGCCGCGCCCAAAGGCATTCACGTTGAAATCATCAGCAAGCCCGACGCGCTGGGCTCGGCCGTGTACGCGGGCTTCCCCATCCAGACCACCCGCGCCGCCGACGACTTTGCGGCGCTGATGGTAGCCAACTCCTACCTGGGAGAACACCGCAAAAGCTACGGCCGCCTCTACGACAAGATCCGGACAACCCGCTCGATGAACTACGGCGACTACAGCTACATCGAGTGGTACGAAAACGGCGGTCAGAACATGCTGCCCGTACCCGGCGTGCCGCGCCACGCCAACTATGCCAGCCTTTGGCTGCGCCCGGTTCAGATTGCCGAAGGCCTGCGCAAGCAGTACCCTACCGAGCTGGGCACCCTCACGGTGGGCCATGCGCCGTTTGCGCTGCGCCTGGCCGTGCGCGAAATGGATAACCTGGTGAAGAATGGCCTGAGCAAGGAAGACTTCGACATCACCCGCACCTTTCTGCGCTCCTACGTGAAGCTCTACGGCACCACGCCGTCCAAGCAGCTCGGCTTCTTGCTCGACTCGAAATTTTACGGCCGCAAAGACTACCTCAAAGAGCTGGATGGGCAACTGGCCAAGCTCACGCTCGACGACGTGAACCGGGCCATCAAAAAGCACTGGCAAACCCAGAATATGTACGTCACCATCGTAACGGACGACAGCGAGGCTCAGCCCCTGGCCGATGTGCTGAAGCAAAACACGGCCTCGCCCATGAGCTACGCCAAAGTGGTGAGCGAAGGGCTGCCCAAGGCCGTAGTGGCCGAAGACGCGCAGGTGGCTACCTACAAGCTGAACGTAACGGAGGTGAAGGTAATTGACACGAAAGACACGTTTAAGTAAACCGAATTCCGTCTTCTGACTATAGTAAAACCGCTCCAGCACACGTTGGGGCGGTTTTTTTTCGTTGGCTGATTAAACGTTGCCGCGCGGCGGGCATCTATGGTCCGGAAATCAGTAACAACGCTACCTGCATCTGCCTTATGAAAACCTCTCTGCTCAAATCCTGCACCCTGCTTTTGGCTGCGCTGCTCATCGGCTTCGGCACGCTGGCCAAAGGCCGCCACGACGAAAAGCCCGGCCGCAAAGAAGTACACGCCTATTATCAGGCCAACGTGCTGCCCGTAGTGCGGCAGCAGCGCCAGAAGCTGGAAGCCCAACTGGCCGCCGACGACAAAGCCCAGCTGGCCACCTACCGCACCCAGCTCCGCGACCTGCGCCTGCGCGGCAAAGCCCTGCGGGAAAGTTTGCGGCCCGCCGGCAGCACCGAAGCCCGCCCCGCCCCGACCGACGCCCAGAAGCAGCAGTTGCAGGAGTTGCACTCCCAGAGCCGGGAAATCATGGTGAAAGTGGGGCTGATGGCCAAAAAGTATGAGGCCCCGCTTGCCCAGCTCACCCAGGAAATTCAGCCCCAAAAAGACAAGTGGAATGCCGACCTCAAGGCTATTGCTGCTAAATATGCCCCGGCCGGGCAGCCCGCCAGCACCGGTGAGCTGGCCGAGCCGCGTCGGGGAAACCGCCTGGGGGGCCACCACGGCAAAGGCCCGATGGGCCAGTTTTTCCGCCCCGCGAAGTTCCTGCTGCTGGACCCCAATGCCCCCGCCCCGGCAGCTGCCACTGGTGGTGCTACTGGCATGAACGTGTATCCAAACCCGGCCGTAGCTACCAATCAGCTGGAATACTCGGTGAAGAAAGCCGGCCCCGTTACCATCGAAATTCTGGATGGCCGCGGCAACACTCTGCGCCCCGTGCTGCAGAATGAGCAGCAGGAAAAAGGCAGCCACACGCTCAGCACCAACCTCAGCGACCTGCCGGCCGGTACCTACTTCTACAAAATCACGACCCGCTCGGGCGCCGAAACCAAGCGCTTCGTGAAGCAATAAGGCAGGCCCTTCGTTCGTATAAAAGCCAGCTCCCGTGGGAGCTGGCTTTTTTTATGCACCGCCGATTTACCCCGTTTTAGCCCCCGATACCACAATCTTGCGTTTGGGGCGCTACCTTTACTCTTCCTATGCAACGCAATCTGCTCACCTGGTTTCTTCTGCTCGGCTCAGCTCTGGCTATTTCGGCCTGCTGCGCCAACAACGAGTGCGTGTGCCTCGACAACACGGACGACGCCGTGTACCTCAAATTCAGCCTCGATTCCCTGGGCGGTACGGGCTTTTTCTACCGGGAGCTCCGCACTATCTATATCCGCCGTATTCCGGTGCGCGGTGCCAACGAAACCGCCGTTCTGCCCGCCCCCGATTCCGTTCTGATTACCCGTACCCGCACGCAGCTCCGGGATACCATCGTGCTGAGCCCCACGACGCCGTTTACCAGTAGTGGCCGCCGCTTCGATGCGTATTCTTACGTTATTCGGCTGGCCCGCCGCGAGAAAGACCCAAAGCCGTTCATTATATCAAATTTATCGGTACAAGGCGTTTTCGACGAAGCCAGCGGCTGCTGCACCTGCTACCGGAATTCAGTCAAAACCTTCAAGCTTACCAATGGGCTCAAGAACAACAAGCCCGATACCATACGATACAACTTTTCGGGCCTGCCCGCTCAAACACTGGTGCTGAAGCGCTAAATTTTCGGAGCTGGGCACAGCCGGCCCGACTGCCAGCCCGGTAGCTTACGTATAGGCTTGAGCAGGCTCCGGACATATTGTGAATCAATCCGCCGGGATGCGCTGTTATACCGGCACTTATGTTACGAGAACCTACCGTCCGCCCTGCGGCTCCCGCTTCCTCCCTGGCTTTTCCCTTCAAGACGACGCTTAGTCTGGAGCCAATTATTGCCTACTGGCAGGCTCGGGAAAACGACCCCAACCCGGGCGTAGCGCTGCTGGCCCGCTCCATCGGCGAGCAGGTGGCCGATGCCCCTTGGTGCCGGGGCGCCATCACCGATCTGAGCGTGCTGGATTGCAGCTGCGACCTGGTCGAAACGCTGCTCATGGCTGTGTTCCCGCCCGCGTCGTTCCAAACCGATATCAGCGGGGCCGTGGCGCCTTTCCAGCGCCTGAGCTTTTACCACACGCCCAAGTTTGCGGAAATTCTGCTCAACCAAAACAAAACCGTTAAGCAGCCGCTCAATTTCGACACCCGCACCATGGATATCTACATGGCGCGCATGGTGTACCAACTTATTCTGGACAAAATTTACGGCGTTTATCTGCCGTTGCAGGGCACTATCATCTTCACCGTGCCCGATTACAATATCGGTTCCTACCGGCACTACGGCGTGGGCTACCACTCCTCGTTTGTGGATGTGCGCGTGGTGGGCGAAAAGCCCGAGTTGACCCCGGAACAGATTGAGCACCTAAGCCACAACCTGCACCGCGCCGACCTTTGGCATGAGCTGCTGCCGCCCGAGCGTTTCGAGCTGGAAGGCTTCAACATTCTGCACCTGGTGGACGTGACGGAGCAGGAAATCCTTTCGGAGCTGAAGTATGACCTGCTGGAGCGCGACGTGCTGCAGGCCTCCGACCGGCTCGAGCAGATTCAGGAAAAGTTGCGGGTGCTCTTCGGGCGGCCGTTTCTGCAGCTCGGTATTGCCGCCTACGACGAGAAAAAACAGGCTTTCGTGGATTTTGGCCGCAAAATCAACCACAGCTTCCTCACCAAGCAGCTCAACAACCAGGACGCCGGCTCGGGCTTCCGCCGCATCTACAACCAGCTCTTGCAGGACCGCCAGCCCCTGGTGCTGCAGAACGTGGAGCAGGCCGATATTCCCGAAGACCTGCGCCAGCAGATTCTCGGTATCGGCATCAAAAGCACCATTCTGGCCCTGCTGCCCTACGGCGACGATACGGTGGGCTTGCTGGAACTGGGCTCACCCAATATCGGCGACTTGGACGAGTTCTGCATTGAGCAGGTGGCGCAGTTTGTGCCCCTGTTTGCGGTGGCTGTAAAGCGCAACTCGGAGGAAATCCAGACCCGGGTGCAATCTATCATTAAAGAGAAATTCACGGCCATTCACCCCACTATGGAGTGGCGCTTTACGGATGCGGCTCTGAACCTGCTCAACAAGCTGGAGGACGGCAACAAAAGCGCCGAAATGGAGGATATTGTCTTTCACGAGGTGTACCCATTGCACGGCGCCAGCGACATTCGGGGCAGCAGCACGGCCCGCAACGAAGCCATTCAGGGTGACCTGATTGAGCACCTGACGCTGGCTAACAAAGTGCTGAAAAAAGCCTCCGATTTCCAGCAGTTGCCGATTCTGGACGAGCTGAAGTTCTACGTCAACAAGAACCTGCGCCGCCTGCGCCAAGGCATCCTGACCGGCGACGAGGTCAGCATCTTCGAGTCGCTAAAGGCCGAGGTGGAGCCGCTTTTTGAGTATCTGGGCACCAATACCCCCGAGCTGCGCCCCATCATTGCCCACTACTGGAGCAATATTGACCCCGAGCTGGGTATTCTGTACAAGCGCCGCAAGGCCTTTGAGCAGAGCGTGACGCTGCTCAACGATACGGTGAGCGACTACCTCGACGAGGAAGAAGCCAAGGCCCAGCTGATGTTTCCGCACTACTTCCAGCGTTTCAAAACCGACGGCGTGGAGCATAACATCTACGTGGGTGCCTCGCTGGTCGAGAACAAGCCTTTCGACCTGGTTTTCCTGAAAAACCTGCGTTTGTGGCAGTTGCTGGTAACCGTGGAAATAGCCCGCCTGACGGCCGCCCTGCAGCCCCGCCTAGCCGTGCCCCTCGAAACCACCCAGCTTATCCTCATTCACGGCCAGCCCTTAAGCATCCGCTTCCGCCAGGATGAGCGGCAGTTCGATGTGGACGGAGCGTACAACATCCGCTACGAAATCATCAAGAAGCGGGTGGATAAAGCTACCGTGCTTGGCACCGGGGAGCGGCTTACCCAGCCCGGCAAAATTGCCCTGGTATACGCCCAGCTCCGCGAAGCTGCTGAATATATGGAGTACATCGACTACCTCCAGGACCGTGGCATGCTGGAGCCCGAGGTGGAAGAGTTGGAGTTGGAAGAGCTGCAAGGCGTAAAAGGCCTGCTTGCCCTGCGGGTGAAAGTAAAATTGTAATGTGCTAATGAGTAATGTGCTCATGTGCTAATCTCAACCTGTTATTGTGAGCACAGCGAAGCAATCCGTCCTCTGAAATGTGCTGACTTTCCCTAACTGAAAAGCCCTTTCTCGTCACAACGAGAAAGGGCTTTCTGGTAAAAGGGCGTTTGTCACTAGCAGAGGACAGATTACTTCGTCATTCTTCCTCGCAATGACAAACGATTAGCACATCAGCACATTACCCCCTAAGCACATTGCTTTCCCGCCACCACAGATGCAGGCCGGAGCGGAGCAGCACCAACCAGCCCAGGCCAGCTGTGAAGCCAGCCAGCACATCGGTGGCGTAGTGCACGTGCAGGTAGATGCGGGTGAGGCCGATAACGACGGCCCAGAGCAGCAGCGCTACCGCCCAAAGCGGGTGCCGGCCGTGGCGCCAGAGCAACCACGCCACGCAGCCGTAGAAAGCCATACCAATCATGGCGTGGCCACTGGGAAAGCTCAGGCCCAGTTGCGGCAGCAGGGCCGTATCGGGGCGCAGGCGGTGAAAGTGCGTCTTGAAAATCTGGTTGAGAATAGCCGCGCCGGCCACGGCCCAGAACACTTCCAGGGCTTCGCGCTTGCGCTGCCGCCACGCCAGCAGCGCCGGCCCTATGATGGCCACGCCCACCAGAAACGGGGCTGAAGCAAAGAACGTGACGCGCAGCACCCACGGCGTGAGCCAGGGGGCGGCGGCCCGCAGCTGGTCCATAAGGTCGAAAGCGGCCTGGTCGAGCACCAGGGAGTGCTGCACGAACACAACCCGCGTGAGGTAGAAAAAAGCCGCCAGGGCGCTCAGAAATACCAGCAGCAGCACACCCACTTCCACCACGAGGAAAGTAAGCAGCGTGAGCAGGCGCGTGACCAGGTTTTTCATACCAGCAGATTACAAGCGGCAGCAGCAATACGAGTGGCACAGCCGGAAAGACCGGAAAACAAAAAAGCCGATCCTTTCGGATCGGCTTTCGTGGTGCGCTCGGAGAGACTCGAACTCTCACACCTTGCGGAACTGCCGCCTGAAGACAGCGCGTCTACCAATTTCGCCACAAGCGCAGCTCTTTGTTGTCAGTCATAATCCCTTCCGGGGTGCCTTTCAACGATGCAAAGATACAAGGCTTCGTCTTAGTTTATCAAGCATTGGGCGAAAAAAAACATGAAAAATCTTCGTCAAAACGCTATTCAGGCTGTTTTTCAGCCAATTGCGGCGATGATCTTGTTCGATTTTTTACGGTTTTCTCAATTTGCTGCAGCAGCGGAATGGCAATCAGTAGCCAAACCAGGCCGGCGGTGAAGCCCGCCAGCACATCGGAGGCGTAGTGCACCCGCAGGTACACGCGGGTGATGCCGATGAGCAGCACCAGACTAATGAGTAGAACAATAAGCACCCAACGCAGAACTTTTTGCCGGCGCACGTGTGTCATTACCAGGTAGATCAGCAAGCCATAAAACGAAGCGCTGATCATGGCGTGGCCGCTGGGAAAGCTCAGCCCGGAAGCCGACACCAGGGGCAGCAGCGGCCGGGGACGCTGGTAGGTGTTCTTAAGCACCAGATTCAGCGTGATACTACCCAGGGCTACCACTGGTACCAACAGCGTGTACCAGCGGTGCCGCCTAAGAAAGAGAAAGTAGCCGATAAGCAGCAGCGCCACGGCCGTAATGAAGTTGCGTGAGGCCAGAAAAGTAACCTGCTCGACCCAGCCGCTCTGGTTGTCGCCCAGCAGACGGTGCGCCCAGCGAAAAGCCCGGGCGTCGAATACGGCCGCATCCTGATCGAGAACCTCGCGGCCCAGTGCCAGAAACCCCACCACGCCCACTACGCCAATACCCAACGTTAGGGCAAACTCCGCCACGAATAGCAGGAAGCCGGCCATGATCCGGCGGAAATAACTCGTCATTGCGGCCTGGGAGGAATGGTAAACCTTGCTGCATACGATACGGCCCGCCTTCTGGCTACTGCTTCACCGGCAACTCATGCTGCGCTCCTTATTTTTACCTGGCTTTTCCTTGTTTTATGTCCCTTGCTGATACCGGCTTCGACCGGGTAGCCGCTTTTTATGATCCGCTGGCCCGGCTGGTGTTTGGCAATGCCCTGCGGCAAGCTCAGCAGGCGGCCCTGGCCGGGCTGCCGGCCGGCCAGGGCCGGGTGCTCATCATCGGGGGCGGCACGGGCTGGGTGCTGGGCGAAGTGCTGGCGCGCCGCCCCGATGCCCGCGTACTGTACCTGGAAGCCTCGGCCGTAATGCTAGCCAAGTCGCGCGAAACGCTGCTACAACGCTCCCCCACGCATGCGGCCCAGGTGGAGTTTCGGCTGGGTACGGAGCAGGCGCTGCAGCCGGGCGAGTCGTTTGACGCCATCATTACCTTCTTCTTTCTCGACCTGTTTGAGCCCGTCCGGCTGCGCGCCATTCTTGCCCGCCTGGAGCAGGCCCGCCGGCCGGCCGCGCCGTGGCTCCTAGCCGACTTCCGGCCCACCCAAACGCTCTGGCAGCGGGTGCTACTCACGCTGATGTACCGGTTTTTCAGCCTGACCACTGGTATTAGCGGGCGTAACATGCCCGATCTGCACCGAGAGTTGGCCGCCTTTGGGCTGCAGGTGCGCCAGCAGCAGCTTTTCTTCCGGGGTATGGTTGAAGCAGCCGTGTTTGGTTGATTGACTAAAGCTGATTCTGCTTCGTTTGGGATATCGTCTCTCATCCTTCGCTTTGCTCAGGATGACATCATTAAACAACACATTGCCCGCATATTCCCGGGAAAAACAGCGGCGGTAAAACCAACTAGCGCCGGGGTGCCCTATTTTTAGGCGTCCATCCTCGTTTCTCCTTGATTTATGCGGAAATCCGCCGCCACTCTCCTGCTGGCTCTGGCCCTGCCCTTCGGGGCGCTGGCCCAGGCCCCGGTTCAGTATACCGTTGCGTTTCCCAACGCCGTTCACCACGAAGCCCGAGTTACCGTCGTATTTGCTGAGTTGCCCGCCGGGCCGCTGCAGGTGCGCATGGCCCGCAGCTCGCCGGGCCGCTATGCCCTGCACGAATTTGCCAAGAACGTGTACGACGTACAGGCCACCGATTCGAAAGGCAAAACCCTGGCTGTCGGCCGGCCCGACCCCTACGGCTGGGACGTGAGCGGGCACGATGGCACGGTGCGCTTCACCTACACCCTGTTTGGCGACCGGACCGACGGCACCTACGCCGGCATCGACGCCGGGCATGCTCACCTGAATATGCCCGCCACGCTGGCTTTTGCCCGGGGGCTGGAGCAGCGCCCGGCCGAGGTGAAGTTCGACACGCCCACCGGCTGGCAGGTAGCCACCCAGTTGCGCCCCGACGCCGCCAAAGGCACGTACTACGCCCCGCATCTGCAATATCTGATGGACAGCCCGACCTCCTTGGGGCCGCAGAAAGTGCGCTCCTGGCAGCAGCAAGGCCAGACCATTGAAATGAGCGTGCTACACGAGGGCACCGATGCCGAGCTGGATACCTACGTCGACTGGACCAAGAAAATCGTGCAGGAAGCCGGCGCCGTTTTCGGGGAGTTGCCCGCCTATGACTTCGGGCGCTACACCTTCGTGGCCAACTACCTGCCCCAAACCAGCGGCGACGGCATGGAGCACCGCAACTCGACCTCGCTTACCAGCAACCGCCCCCTGCGTGGCCCCGGCGCCATCGACAACCTGGGCACGGTGTCGCACGAGTTTTTCCACGCCTGGAACGTGGAGCGCATCCGCCCCCGCGACCTGGAGCCCTTCGACTTTGAGCGGGCCAACATGAGTAACTCGCTCTGGTTTGCTGAGGGCTTCACACAGTATTACGGAGAGCTGCTGCTGCGCCGGGCCGGGATTTATAACGATGCCGACTACTGCCAGGAAGCGCTGGGCGGCCTGGTGGGCGCCATGCTGAACTCGCCGGGCGCGGCCCGCTACTCGCCGGTGCAGATGAGCCAGCAGGCCCCCTTCGTGGATGCCGCCGCCGCCATCGACCCCAACAACCGGGGTAACACCTACCTCTCCTACTACTACATCGGCGGAGCCAACGCGCTGGCCCTGGACATGATGCTGCGTCAGCAACACAAAACCACCCTCGACGCCTACATGCGGGCCGTGTGGCAGCAGCACGGTAAAACTCAGCAGAACTACGCTCCTGCCAAGCCCTACACCCTGGCCGATCTGCAGCGCATTCTGGGCGAAGTGAGCAAGGATACGGCCTTCGCGGGGCAGTTTTTCCGCCAGCACATTCTGGGCCACGAGCTGCCCAAGTTTGAGGAGCTGCTGGCCCCGGCCGGCCTGCTGGTGCGCCGCGCCCGCGCTGGGCAGGCCAGCCTGGTGGGCCGCCTCACCTTCAACCCCGCCGACAGCACCGCTACGCTGGGCAGCACCCTCATTGGCAGCCCGCTCTACCAGGCTGGCCTCGACCGGGAAGACGTGCTCCAGAAGATTGACGGGCAGCGCCTGAGCAGCGCCAAAGCCGTGCAGGATCTGCTAGCTACCCACAAGCCCGGCGACGCGCTGCCAGTGGAATACCGCACCCGCGGCGGCCTGCGCACGGCCCAGGTCACGCTGGCCGAAGACCCGACGCTGGAAGTAGTACCCTACGAAACCGTGAAACGCCCCGTCACCAAGGCCATGAAGAAATTCCGGGCCGACTGGCTGGGTGGGAAAGCCAAGTAGCGGCTGTTTGCCAACAAAAGCAGAAGGGACGCCAGGAGCTGGCGTCCCTTCTGCTTTCCGGGTATTTGACTATAGTTCTGACAGAATAAAGCCAATTTCACCCTGCCGCGGCTATTTCCGCCGCCCACCGTTTAATGCCCAGGGACGCCCGCCTGCCGCTGATTTACGCCATCATCCTGCTCGACGTCATCGTGGGAGCGGCCATCGGGCCGATTATGCCGGAGTTTGTGCGCGGGCTGCGGCAGCCGCAGGTGTGGCTTTCGGTGGGCACGGCGCTGTTTCTGGGCGTGCAGCTGTTTTCGGCGCCGGTGCTGGGCAAGCTCTCCGATGGCTACGGCCGCCGGCCCATTCTCATTGTGGCAGCTCTGGGCACTTTGTTGGCCAACTGCCTGCTGCTGCCCGTGCGGGCCGGCCTCTACTTCACCAACCGCCTCAGCGACGGACTCACCAACGGCATGTATGCCACCGTGCGCTCGGCCATTACCGACATTTCGGCCAAAGAGGACCTGTTCAAAAACCTGGGCATCGAGGGGGCTATTATCTCCCTGGGCTTTGTGCTGGGCCCTATGGCGGCCGGGGCACTGCTCACGGTGCTGGCCGTGCCGCCCGGCCAGCAAGCCACTTACGTGGTAGGCATGGCCGTGGCCCTGGCGGCCCTGAACGTGGTGCTGAGCCTGCTGCTGCGCGAAACCCACGCCCAGCGCACCGGCGTGCGGGGCGCCGAGCTGCGGGCCGAGCTAAGCCGCTCGGTAAACGTGCTGACCATCTGGAGCCGGCTGAAAAGCAAGGATACACCCGTCCGGGGGCTGCGCGCCATCGTGTTGATGCAGGTGGCCCTCACGATGAGTACGGGCTACTATTTTTACTTCGTGCCCTTCGCCAGCCTGGGTCCGCTGCGTATGGATGCCCGGGCGCTGTCGTACTTCTTCATGTTTTTCGGCACCCTAAGCATTGCCATCAACTATATCTTCTACACCTACCTAGCCGACCGGCTCAACCAGCGCAAAGCCATTTTCTGGTTGGCCGTGGCGAGTGTGCCCGTGCTGGCCAGCTACGGCGTAGTGGGCGCGTCGCGGCCGTTGCTCTACGCCATCATCACCATCGACTGCCTCACCATTTCCCTGATTCAGGGCTTACTGGAAGGCTTGCTGGCCCAGCGCACCACCGAGGCCGACCGGGGCGAAATTTTCGGGCTGAACCAGGCGGTACAGGGCTTGGCCAGCTTTGCCACGGTGCTGGTGTGCGGCGGCCTGTCGGTGCTGCAGCTGGAGCTGCCCTTTGCCTGGTTTGCAGCCTGCATGGCGGCCGTGGCCTGGCAGGCTTGGCGCAGCCTGCGCCGGGCGGACTAACGCGGTAAATTGAGTAGCCAGGATGCAACTTCGGCGGCCCAAAACTGTTCCTGCTAAACGAAGCCCAACCGGTATATATCTGCAGGCCGTGGTTAGAAAAGGAAATTGGGCGGGGCACCTGGCCGTGGTATTCTTTTTCCTGTAGCCACGTTTCGTATCTTGTTGAACCAACCTATGCGCTACCTCTCATTCCCTTTGGCTATGCTCCGTTCTACCTTTGTTCTGAGTGCGTTGACGGCTTGTTTTGCCGGCACCGCCGCCGCCCAAACCGCCACGCTGCCCACCCAGCCCGTGCCGGCCGATGCCGCGCCCAAGCTGGGTATTATCGGGCCGCGCACGTCGTATAGCGTCAATGCGGGCTTTATTACGGCGGGGCGGTTTGGCTCGGCCTCCTACCTCACGCCCCTGGCTTCGTACCAGCTGACCAAGCGGTTTTCGGTGTTTGCCGGCGTTACTTACATGCATATCGTACCCGGCATTGGGGCCACCACGCCGGAAGGGGCGCGTACCATTGGCGTTTCGGGCCTGAACCGCTACGTGGTGCAGGGCGGCGGGGCCTACGCCTTGTCGCCGCGCGTGACGCTGGTGGGCTCAGCCTGGAAAGACCTGACGCCGGCCACGTTTGGCAACGGCGTAAACCCCTACGCAGGCTTTACCAACAACATGGGCTCGGGCGTGAATATGCGGGCCGACTTTAAGATAACGGAGCACATGACGGTGTCGGGCGGCGTGCGGGTTTCCAACGGCGCGGCCCCGGGCTATTCGCCTTTCTCCATCGGCCCGTTTGGGTATTGATTCCGGCCCGTTACGCGCAGTAGCTTCAGGCCCCGGGAATTTTCCGGGGCTTTGCTGTTTCTTTGGCTCCCCTGTTACCCTGACTTTCCTGCCCGCATGGCCGCCCGCATTACCTACCTCCGCAACGAACAGCTCCGCACCGTAAAGCCCGAGTACGCTGGCAACAAGCTGTTCGGCAACCAGTTTGCCAACGGCGAGGAGCTCTACACGCCCAGCTTCAGCAACGTTTTCCGCTGGAAATTCCTGACCGAAAACCCGCAGAAAGAAGAGAAGAAGGCCGACACCTGGACGCCGGCAGTGGTAAGCTGCACCGAGTTTCTGCAAAGCCAGGAAGATGGATTGGTCTGGCTGGGCCATGCCACTTTCGTGCTGCGCACCAGCGGAAAAACGCTGCTCTTCGACCCGCTACTCTTCGACTCTACATTTCTGAAGCGCCGCCACGCCCTGCCCTGCCGCCCCGAGGAGCTCACCGGCATCGACTGGCTGCTGCTCAGCCACGGCCACCGCGACCATCTCGACGACAAATCCATCCGGCTCCTGGCCCGCCAGAATCCGAACATGCAGGTGCTATCGTCGCTGCGAATGGCGCCGCTGCTGCGTGGTATGGCGCCGCAGCTGCAGGTGCAGGAAGCCGGCTGGTGGCAACAGTATGACCTCGGCCCCGAGGCGCCGCTGGGAATCTACTACCTGCCCGCCGCCCACTGGCACCGCCGCGGCCTAAACGATTTGAATCAGGTGCTCTGGGGCAGCTTTCTGCTCCGGACTCAAGACAAGCTCATCTACTTTGCCGCCGACAGCGCCTATGCCGGCCACTTCGAGGAAATCGAGCGGCAGTTTGGCCCTATTGACATCTGCCTGGTCGGCATCGGGGCCTACAAGCCGGCGTTTATGATGCAGCTGAGCCACACCAACCCCCACGAGGCGGCCAAAGCGGCCAACGTGCTGCGCGCCGGCCACGTGGTGCCTATGCACCACGGCACCTTCGACCTGAGCGACGAGCCGGCTTCCGAACCGATTCGCACCATCGAGGAAATTGCGGCCGGGGGTATGCTGCGTGGCGAGCTTCATGCGCCGGCCGTGGGCGAGGTAATGCACTGGCCGGAGTGGGAATAATGCCCGCATCTGCTACAAGCAAAAGGCCCGCTCAACTGAACTGAGCGGGCCTTTTGCTTTCACCAGAACTTGCTTCACAGCTTATTGGCGCACTACTTTTTTCACAATCAATCCGACGGCAGTATGTAGCTGCACGGAGTAAATACCGGTCGGTAATGCACTCAAATCCAGCGCGACCTGGCTCTGGTGCGGCGGCAGCGTCAGGCGCTGCACTACCTGGCCCAGGCCGTTGACGACCTCCACCGGCATAGGGGCCGAGCCAGGCAGATTTGGCAGCTCCAGCGTGGCCACGCCCGTGGTGGGGTTGGGGTAGAGCTGTGTTTGAGCGGCCAGGGCGGCAGTAGGTTTCGTGCCCAACGTAATGCTCTGGAAGTCGCTATAGGTGTGTTTGAGCGAGCTTTCGTAGGCTTTGCTCGTCGTGTTGTAGTTCTGCCGCACTTTGGCCAGCAGGTCGTGGGCGGCGTTGTAGCGCAGCAGGTAGCGGTAGGCCTCGCCAATGGTCCAGACGTTATTAGCAAAGGATTCCGACACGTTGCCCAGCTCGTTACCCCACTCGTCGTAGCTGTGGGCATAGCGGTAGAGGCCCACCCAGGCGTTGTTCTGGCGCTGCTCAAACAGGCCCTGCGAGCTGCCGTTGGGCAGATAGGTAGTTGTGAAGCGGTTCTCCAGCTGCCAGCTACCGTTAATCCACCCTTCGCCTTCCGACGAGATAACCCGGTCCTGAGCGTCATACACGAAGTTGCTCACGCGCTGCTGGTTTACGTAGGCCCCGCTTTGCCACCGCTGCGACACCTGCCCCGAAACCAGCAGCGAGCTGGCGCTGGGGTACGTGTAGAGGTAGCGGGTATTGGGCTGGTAGATACCGGTAGCCGTATCCAGCAGGCTCTCCAGCTCTTCTACTACCGCGCCGGCCGCGTTGTAGGTGCGCGTTGCCCGGCCGCCGTAGGTCGTTACCCAGGCATTGTTGCGCCACTCCTCGTTGCTCCAGGCCAGGTAGCGGTTGTGAGCATCGTACTGCACCGTAGCCCGAAACAGGTTCTGCCAGGCGCCGTTTTGCCACACCTGCTCCAAGTGCTCGGTCAGCAGCCCCGCGCTGTTGTAGGCATCCTGCGAGCGACTCTGATTCTGCCAGGCCGCGTTATTCCAGATTTCGTTCAGGCTGCTCGTCTGGGCGCCGGCCGCGTTGTAAGTCCAGCTGACGCGGTTATGGAGCTGCCCCGTAATCGAGTCCTGCTCCACAATCTGTGTCGTCTGGCCGCTGGCATCGTAGCTGAACACCTCGACCCGGGCCGTGGTGGCCCACTGGTTGCCCAGGTAGTTCCAGTTGTAGATGGCACTTTTACCGGGCTTGCGCACGGTGGTGGCGCGCCGGGCCGGAGCAACCGCAACGGCTTTTTTCGCCAGCAGCTGCCGTAGCTCCCGCGGTAGCTCCGAAAGCTGGCGCCCCGCCATTTCCGGCCCCGACTGCGCGTGTAGGGCGCCCAGGCTAAACAGGCCGAGGGCTGCGGTAAGTAGTTGTTTCTTCATAAAACGAGAAGGGTAGAGACGATAATTACCTGTAAAGGTACTCGGTATGAGCCATGTAAAACTCCACCCGGCTACAAAATCCGAGTGAGCATGCGCTATGCACATTGCCTGTGCCATTCCTGCTATAGTACCAAATCCTACCCGCCACCTAGCCGCCGCCGAGCTGAGACCTTCCCGCCATCTACCCCCCGCCAGTACGTTAGCCCGGCTCTGGCTACCATCCCCAATAAATCCAACTAACCATCCGGCTCCGGCCCAACTTTTTGCGGCAGTCCCGCCGGGCACAGTATCTTTACCCGCCCATTCCCCGCGCCGTATGTCCCCTACCCTCATCCTGAGCCTGATTGCCGGCTACTTCACCATTCTTATCGTCATTGCCCTGCTCACCTCGCGCAAGGCTACCAGCGCCAGCTTCTTCGTGGCCAACCGCAACGTGCCCTGGTACATGGTGGCCTTCGCCATGATTGGCACCTCGCTGTCGGGCGTCTCGTTCATTTCGGTGCCGGGCATGGTGCAGGATAAAGCCTGGAGCTACATGGCCGTCGTTATGGGCTATCTGGTGGGCTACCTTGTTATCGGCCTGGTGCTGCTGCCGCTCTACTACCGGCTCAATCTGGTGTCGATTTACACCTACCTCGAGCAGCGTTTCGGCTTCTGGAGCTACAAGACCGGCGCGGCGCTGTTCCTTATTTCCCGGGCCATCGGGGCGGCCCTGCGCCTCTACGTGGTAGCCGGCGTGCTGCAGGTGGCCGTGTTTGATGATCTGGGCGTACCCTTCGCCGTGACGGTGGCCGTGAGCATTCTGCTGATTTACCTCTACACCTTCCGGGGCGGCCTGAAAACCATTCTCTGGACCGATACTTTCCAGACCCTGGCCATGCTCACCTCGGTGGGCATTTCAGTGTATCTGATTTCGAATGAGCTGAACCTGGGCTTCAAACAGGTTATTCAGACCGTGAGTCAGTCGGAGATGTCGCGGGTGTTTTTCTGGGAATGGACCGACTCGCGCAAGTTCTGGACGCAGTTCATTTCCGGCATGTTCATCACCATCGTCATGACCGGCCTCGACCAGGATTTGATGCAGAAAAACCTGAGCTGCCGCTCCCTCAAGGATGCCCAGAAGAACATGTTCTGGTTTGCCCTCATTCTGGTACCCGTCAATGTGCTGTTCCTGTCCTTGGGCGTGCTGCTCTACCAATACGCCGCCGCCAAGGGCATTACGCTACCCGTCAACGCGGCCGGCAAGGTCATCGGCGACGACGTATTTCCGCTGCTGGCCACCGAGCACTTCTCCATCTTCGCCGGCATCGTCTTCATCCTGGGCATCATTGCCGTCACCTACTCCTCCGCCGACTCGGCCCTGACGGCCCTCACCACCTCCTTCTGCGTCGATTTCCTGACCATCGGCAACTACCCCGAAAACCGGCAGCGCGTATTGCGCCAGCGCACCCACCTCATGTTCACAGTGGTGCTGGTTGTCATCATCCTGATTTTTCGGCTCATGAACGACCAGAGTTTGATTTCGGCCGTCTTCAAAGCCGCCGGCTACACCTACGGGCCGCTGCTGGGCCTCTTCAGCTTCGGCATCTTCACCCGGCGCCAGCTCCTCGACAAGTACGTGCCCTGGATGTGCGTCTGGCCGCCCGTGTTCTGCTACATTCTCAACGCCAACTCCAAGGCCTGGCTGGGCGGCTACGAGTTCGGGTTTGAGATTTTGCTGGTTAATGGCCTACTCACCTTCGTGGGGCTGCTGGCCATTTCGCGCCAGCCCGTTGCCGAATTGAACCCTGCCTAGCGCATAGTGTTTAGGAAGAGCCCGGGCGCTTGGGGTTTCCCTGCGTACCTTTGCGCGGTCCGAGTGGGGCCTGCGCGGGTTTAGTGCGGGCCGTTTCTCCTCGTGTTGCTTTCTTCCATGAAACATCTTCTCTTCATCTTCCTGCTCGTAGGTTTGGCCCTGCAGGCCCGGGCCCAGCAGCCGGCCAAGGCACCCACGGTACTGAAGCCCGGCCGGATGCAGGCCCAGGCCCGCCCCGCCGCCAACCGGCCCGACGTGCCACCGCAGTTTCCGGGCGGGGCCCAGGCCCTGAGCGAGTTTTTTCAGCAGCAGATAAAGTATCCGGAGGCCGCGCGCGTCAATAAGATTACGGGCAGCGTACTAACGGCTTTTACCATCGACACTGATGGCCGCGTGAGCAGCCCCAGCGTGGTCAAAAGGCTCAGCCCCGAGTGTGATGCCGAAGCCCTGCGCGTGCTTGGTACCATGCCCGCCTGGAAGCCCGCCACCCGCAAAGGCCAGCCCGTAGCTATCCAGGTGCAGCTGCCGGTGCCGTTTGGCGACGCCAGCACGCTGAAAGTGGAAAAGGGCAAAACGAAATTTGAGTAAGAATTAGGAATTGGTGCCTAGTGCTTGGTGCTTAGTTATTGGTGTTTGCGGCTACTATTTGAATATGCAGCACCTTTTCAACTAAGCACCAACGCCCAACAACTAAGCACTAAGTACTAAGCACTAAGTACCCAGAATGGCTAGAAGTGGAATGAATACCAGCGGCACGACCCTTGATCCGGACGTGCCCAAAAAGAAAATAACCAAGGAGAGCTTTCAGCACGGCCTGCGGATTTTCCGCTACGTGCTGCCCTACCGCGTTAAGTTTGTCTTCGGCATGATCCTGCTGGCCTTGTCCAGCGCTACGACCATGGCCTTTCCCTGGGTCATCGGCAAGCTCACCGACACGGCCAACGGCAAGCCTTTTCTGCTGCCCAACGGCCACGTCATTACCATCAACCAGATTGCGCTGGGCCTGTTTGCCGTTATTCTGGTGCAGGGCACTTTTTCGTTTGGTCGCATCTGGCTGTTTACGCAGGTCAGTGAGTTTACCGTGCGCGACATTCGCCAGGCACTCTACCGCAAGTTTGTCACGCTGCCCATTCCTTATTTCGAGAAGCACCGCGTGGGCGCCATCACCTCCCGCATCACGTCGGATGTGGCCATGATTCAGGACTCGTTTTCCCTGACCCTGGCCGAGCTGTTTCGGCAGGTAACCACGCTGATAGTAGGCATCACCTTCATCATGCTGGTGTCGGTGAAGCTCTCGTTGTTTATGCTGCTTACCTTCCCGCCCATCGTGGTGGTGGCCATGATTTTCGGCCGCAAAATCCGGGTATTGGCCAAGCAGACCCAGGAAGAGCTGGCCAAAACGAACGTCATCGTGGAAGAAACCCTGCAGGGCATCAACACGGTGAAGGCGTTTACCAACGAGCAGTTTGAAACCAACCGCTACGGCGCCTCGCTCACCCGTACCGTGCAGGCCGCGTTGCGCAGCAACCTCTACCGCGGCGGCTTCGTGTCGTTTGTCATTATTGGCTTGTTTGGCGGCATCATTATGGTGCTGTGGCGGGCGGCTTCCCTGGTAGCAGCCGGCCAGATGACCATCGGCGACCTGACTTCCTTTGCGCTCTACACCATCTTTATCGGGGCTTCTGTGGGCGGCCTGGGTGAGCTCTATGGCAAGGTGCAAAGCACGCTGGGCGCCTCCGAGCGGATTCTGGAAATCCTCGACGAGCCCTCCGAGCCCACCCACCGGCCCCGCGTGGCCGGCACCGCCCCGCTGCAGGTGCGCGGCGACATCGAGTACCGCAACGTGGCCTTCAGCTACCCTACCCGCCCCGATCTGCCGGTGCTCAAAAACATCGACTTCGACATTCAGGCCGGCGAGAAGATTGCGCTGGTGGGCCCCTCGGGCGCGGGCAAAAGCACCATTGTGCAGTTACTGATGCAGTTTTACGAGCTGAGCGGCGGCAAAATCCTGGTCGATGGGCGCGATATTCAGCTCTACGACCTCACCGAGCTGCGCCGCCATATCGGCATCGTGCCCCAGGAAACGCTGCTCTTTGGCGGCTCCATCCGGGAGAACATTGCCTATGGCAAGCTGGATGCCACCGACGAGGAAATCATGGCGGCGGCGCGCAAGGCCAACGCCTGGCAGTTCATTGCCTCCTTCCCCGAAGGCCTCGACACGCTGGTGGGCGAGCGGGGAGTGAAGCTCTCGGGCGGACAGCGGCAGCGCATTGCCATTGCCCGCGCCATCCTGAAAAACCCGGCCATCCTGCTCCTCGACGAAGCCACCTCGGCCCTCGACTCGGAAAGCGAAAAGCTGGTGCAGGGCGCCATGGACGAGCTGATGCAGAACCGCACCAGCATCATCATTGCCCACCGCCTGAGCACCATCCGCAAAGTCGACAAGATTCTGGTTATCGACGGCGGCCGTATCGTGGAGCAGGGCACCCACGACGAGCTCAGCAACAGTGAAAACGGGCTGTACGCCAATCTGCTGAAGCTGCAGTTTGAGCTGAGCTAAGCGCAGCCAATTTGTGAGTAGAAAGGGCGAAGCATTGCTTCGCCCTTTCTGTTTCTAACGGTTATCTTACTTGCCGAATATGTCCTCTATGCCTTATGCAGACTTTGCCTTACGTCCGTCGTCACCCTATCATGTATTCGCACGGCATGAGCGGTACGGCTGCAATGGCGTTTGTTCTGGTTTTATTCTATATGGCAATAGGCCGGCCTCAGTCTCCTTTTGCAGAGCCTTATTTACAATTGCCTACTGCCACGCGTAATTATATCTGTATCCTACCAGAAGGTTATAGCCTAACTATTTCCATCGACGCAAAAAGCCGAGCTTATATTACTATAAGCGAGCAGGATCTGCAACTGGCAATTGTTCGGCAAATAGCTAAGAAGCATCAGATACGGCTTTCTGCAGCCCAACTTCGGGAGCAACGAAATACCCCATTTCTAAGTCAGGATATCCGACAACTGCCCATGTGGATTCCAGATTCTATACAGGAACGCCAGCAGATAAGCACAGGTATTCCGTCCATTTTGGGGAATGATGAGTTGTCAGAATATATTGCTACCAGTATTTCTGTGACTCGCGCACTATACGGCAGCGCCTTGCATGTCAACCTTCGGGTGGATCGACGCCAATCAACCGCGCGGGTAAAACGCCTGTTTCAGCTGTTGCGCAACCAAGGTATCCACCGAGTCACTCTGCTCGCAGATCAGGAACCGCAACCGTATTCTATATAATTGCTTTAAGTTGCCGACTCTTTCTACCTCCACCCTTTCTGCCCCCATCCAGGTAGCGCCGGCCGCCGTTTCGTTTGCCGACTACCAAGCCATTCACCAGGAGCAGCAGCGGCGGCGCTACCCCGAGCAGCCAGCTTCTAAGTCCGTTGCCTCCGAGTCCTGGAAAATGAAAGCCTGGCGCTGGGTATTGGTGGGGGCCGCTTTGTTTACGGTGTTCTCCCTGGTACGCCCCAAACAGCTGGTCGGGTGGCTCATCCTGTATGCCATTTCTACAGTACTAGGCCTGCTTCATCAGTGGTGGAAATACCGGCAGGCCTACCGCCAACTCCCCGACAAGCAGCAGGCTACCGGCTTTTCCGCCGAGCCGAAAGGCGTTACCGTCACGCAAGCCGGCCGCTCCCGCTTCTTCCGCTGGACTGACTTCTACAGCATTCAGCAGGTACCAGGCTGGGTGTTGCTCTACACCTCCGTAGAGCATTGCTATTACCTGAAGCTGAGCCTAGTGCAGCCCCCGGCTACGGCCGCCGATATTGAACGGCTGCTAGTGGCGCAGGACGTGGCGCCGACTACTGAGTTAGCATAAATTTCTAATTATTTTAGCATTTTCTGCCGGTACAAACCCGTCCATGCGGCGGGTTTTGCTATTTTTACCCCATCAACTTCTCCACAATCACCTTTCCTATGTTCTCTACTTCCTTTCCGAAGTCTTCGCGCGCCCTGGGGGCCACTCTGCTCGTAAGCGGCTTGCTGCTCAGCGGCGCGGCCTCGGCCCAGATTGCCACGCCCGCCGCCAGCCCCAAAAGCACCGTTACCCAGCGCGTGGGCCTCACCGACGTTACCATCACCTATTCGCGCCCCAGCGTGAAAGGCCGCCTGGTGTTCGGCGACTCTACCTCCAAGGCCATCGTGCCGTTTGCCAAGCGCTGGCGCACGGGTGCCAACCAGACTACCACCATCAAGTTTGCGGATGACGTGGTGCTGGAAGGCAAGAAGATTCCGGCCGGCGAATATGGCCTCTACACCATTCCGGGCAAAACCATCTGGACGGTGGTGCTGAGCAAAAACACCAAGCAGGGCGCCGACGTCGACGGCTTCAAGGCGGCTGATGAGGTGGCCCGCATTTCGGCCAAGTCCACCAAGCTGGCCAACAAGGTGGAAACCTTCACCATCAATTTCTCGGACCTCACGCCTTCTACCGCCAACGTAGACATGCAGTGGGAACTGACCAGCGCCAAGTTTAAAATCACGACCGACGTAGACACGAAGGTTATGGCCCAGATTGACGAGAAAGTGGTGAAAGGCACCGCGGCTACGGCCAACGACTACGCCGCCGCCGCCGTCTACTACTACGACAACGACAAGGACCTGAAGCAGGCGTTGAGCTGGATTCAGAAGGCCAACGAGAAGGACGCCAAGTTCTGGAACGTGCACACCGAGGCTAAAATCCGGATGAAGATGAAGGACTACAAAGGCGCCACCACGGCTGCCGAGCAGTCGAAGAAGCTGGCCGTAGAAGCTAAAAACGCCGATTACGCCAAGATGAACGACGAGCTGATTGCCCAGGCCAAGAAAGCCAAGTAGGTTGTAATATGCTGATGTGAGGAATGTGCTGATGTGCTAATGCTCCGCCTGTCATTGCGGGCGAAGCGCGGCAATCCGTCCTCTGCGCAGTAAGACGCTCCCTTTTACCGGAAAGCCCTTTATTCCAGCCGGAGTAAAGGGCTTTTTATTGTAGCGCGAAGTTCCACTTCGCGTTGCATCATTTCGGCGTCCGGGTTTGTCAGTGAAGGCAGCGCAACACATTTCAGAGGACGGATTGCTTCGCGCTGCTCGCAAGGACAATAGATTCGCAATGACACGGCGGCCTGCTACACCGGGCGGGCTACGGCTCGGGCTGGTTCGGGGCTGGTTTTCTGGCTGAGCAGGGCCAGCAGCATCACGAGGGCGCAGCCGATGATGTTGTACCAGAGGTAGGCAATATCGGTGGTGAAGAAGAGCAGGAAGATGAGCAGCTGGGTAGCAATGGCGGCCCGGAACACGGCCCGGCTACCGATATTCTTCATGAAAAAGGCCACCACGAATATACCCAGAATGGTGCCGTAGAAGATGGAGCCCAGGATGTTGACGGCCTGAATCAGGTTTTCGAGGCGGGCGGCGAAGAGGGCGAAGCCGATACCCAGCACGCCCCAGCCGATGGTAGCCCAGCGCGAGGCCCGCACGCAGTGCAGCTCGCCCAGATGGGGGCGCGAGGGTTTATAGAGGTCAATGATGGTGGTGCTGGCCAGGGCGTTGAGGCCGGCGGCGGCGGAGCTCATAGCGGCGCTGAGCACTACCGCAATCAGCAGGCCAACGAGGCCGTGGGGCATGTAGCGCAGCACGAAGGAGAGGAAGATGTAGTCCGTGTCCTTGGCTTCGGCGGTGGGCGCTGCCTGCCGCAGGAAGGTCTGAGTTTCGGTGCGCAGGCCGCGGGTGGCCGCTTCAGTAGTTTGCAGGTGGGTGCGGGCGGCAGCAATCAGCACTGCGTTTTCGGTTTGCAGGGCCTCTACCAGCTCGGTGGTGGCTTCGCGCCGGGCCAGAAACAGCGTGGTCTGGCGCTTCTCCAGCTCGTGCAGCCCCCGGGCGTACTGGGGGCTTTGGGCAATTTGCTCGCGCACGGGAATATTGAAGGTGAGCGGGGGCTGGTTGAACTGGTAGAACACGAACAGCAGCACCCCGATAAGCAGGATGCCGAACTGCATGGGCACTTTCACGAGGCCGTTCATGAGCAGGCCCAGGCGGCTTTCGGTAGTGCTTTGGCCGGATAGGTAGCGCTGCACCTGGCTTTGGTCGGTGCCGAAGTACGAGAGGGCCAGGAACAGGCCGCCGGTCATGCCGGTCCAGAAATTGTAGCGGTCCTTGGGGTCGAAGTGGAAGTCGATGAGGTTCATCTTGCCGTGGAAGCCGGCTACCTGTACGGCTTCGGTGAAGCCCACACCAGCAGGCAGGTAATGTACCAGCAGGTAGCCGGCCACCACCATGCCGGTGAAGATGACGGCCACCTGCCACTGCTGGGTAACGGCTACGGCCCGGGTGCCGCCGGCCACAGTATAGCTAATCATCAGCCCGCCAATAAGCCAGACGGTAAAACTCACGTTCCAGCCCAGAATGGCCGATAGTACCAGCGCCGGCGCGTAGAGCGAGAGGCCGTTGCTCAGGCCGCGCTGCACCAGAAACAGCACGGCGGCCAGGGTGCGGGTGCGGCGGTCGAAGCGGGTTTCGAGGTATTCGTAGGCCGTAAATACCTGGAGGCGCTGGTAGATGGGCACGGCCACGGCGGCAATGAGCACCATGGCCAGGGGCAGGCCGAAGTAGAACTGAATGAAGCGCATCCCGTCGTCGTAGGCCTGGCCGGGGGTGCTGAGGAAGGTGACGGCCGAGGCCTGGGTGGCAATGATGCTCAGGCCGATGCCCCACCAGCCAGCCTGCCGGTTGCCGAGCAGGTAGGCGTCGAGGGTGTGGCTGCCCCGGGTGCGCCAAGTGCCGTAGCCCACGATGAAGAGCAGGGTGCCGCCGAGTACGAGCCAGTCGAGCAGACTCATGCGAAGGTGCGGGTCAGGATCAGGAACAAAACCAGCTCGGCGGCCAGGGCAGCCATTACCAGGGCATACCAGGCCCGCCAGGAGTCGAGCAGCGGGGGTTTATCGGTTTCGGGGGCGGCGGGCAAGGGGCGGTTGAATTAGTGGGCGGATTGGAACGGCAAGATAGCGCGAGGCGGCGGAACCTCCCCCTGCCCCCTCGCCCTGAGAGAGGGAGAGCCTGACGAGTGTCAACGCGAAAAAGGCACTGGGTTCAGGCTGTCGGATAGCTGTGTGGCGGGGTGCAGGAATAGGCTGATCCTTTGCAGGAGATACGTGGCGGAGTGCGGCAGATATCTGGCGCCATGCAGGAGATGTCTGACGCAGTGCAGGAGCTATGTGGCACAGTGCAGCAGATATCTGTCAGGTGGTAGGTGAAGGCTGACGGGCAGTAGGCACTATGTGGCGGGTGGCAGGTGAAGGCTGATGGGGTGTGGAGACGCGTATTTGCGTTTCAATCGTTGCTGACGGTGTTGGTAACGGGGTTATTCAGGCGCGGGCCGTTCAACGACGAGACCCAAGTATGCGTCTCTACATCGGGTGGGCGGGGTCAATCGTTGCTTATTGCCACTTACAGACGCTGATTTTGGGGCAGCGCTGCTTGGGGGCCGGCAATGGCGGGCAGCCGGGCGAGTTGGCTGGCCAGAAAGGTGAAGAGCACGACGAGCCAGACGGAGAACAGCACATCGGAGAGGTAGTGCATATCGAGCACCAGGCGGCCCAGGCCGATGAGTACGGGCACGATCAGCAGGGGCCGTAAGCGCGGGAAAGCCAGCACTAACGGTAAAAACAGGCTGAAGAACGTAGCGGTATGGGCGCTGGGAAAAGACCCTGTGTGCGGGTGGTGAGGGTAGTTGAAGCCCAAACCGGGGTAGCCAGGGTTAAATAAGGCGGCGGGGCGCAGGCGGTTTAGCACACCTTTGAGCACGTTGGACGTGGGCACGCTGGCCAGGTGAACTAGCAGCAGCACGAGAAACACATTGGCCTGCGGCAGCTTCAGCAGCCACCGGCCCACGACGTAACTGATGCCCAATCCCAGAAACAGGGCCGGGATTTTGAACAGGCGGGCCCGAAGCGTGGCTTCGTAGATGAGTTCAGCGGCACCGGTGAAGCTGCCGAAAAAGGGCTGCCAGGCAGCGCAGTGCTGGTGGATGAAGCGGGCCAGGGGCTGGTCGAGCCAGAGGATGAGCAGCAGGCAGGCGGGCAACAGCCCGGCCGTGAGACGCAGAAACTGGCGGGGTGTGAGTAGCGCGGGGCTAGGGAACATGGATGGGCGTGAGGGTGGCGGTGAAGCTACGCTATTGCGCTGGGCAAACCCGGATGAGTTGGTGGTTTGTTCCTTCTGGTTGAGTTTCGTGGTTGGCTATGCTTTTTACAAAAAGCCCTCTTCTGTTATCACGGAAGAGGGCTTTTTGGATCAATAGGCAGGCTACCGTACCCGATGGGGTTCTAGCTCACGGCTCACTTCACGATTAGCGGCCCGTTATACTGTGTTATAGCACCGTTAGATGGAGCGCGGCGGTTAGTGCTAATTAGGGGCACAACTTTATGTGCTGATTCTAATCCATTTAACCAAGCTATATACTGTTACAAAAGCCATGAATCCGATGAGAATGAAGCTAGATATTAGCTCTCCTTTTTGACTCATGCCCGGCTGAATAAATACAGTCGGATATTTGGACAAATGAAGCCGTTTCGTAGACTTCAGATTTTACACATAAGCCCTATACTCCCGGTCAATCTGCGCTGTATATTCTTGCTGTTGGTACAGGAAATGCAAGGAGTAAAAATACCGTTTTCCTTGATTGTGTTCAGCAACGCGTAGTACATCAACGTCGACAAGCTTTCCTGATTGCGCTATTTCCTTGACTTGTATCTCGTTGGCAAGTCCCAACGAGAACATGACAGCCATAAAGCCACATAAGAGAAACATTACTAGCCAAATACTCAGAAAACGCATAAGCAGTTTTTATCGTCTAGCACGAGTGTTATCGGCTAGAGTCATACATCTAGAACTAGCCTTTTAAATAATAAACAGTTTCTTTTTTTGTCATCAAACAAAGAAAGAAACTGTTTATTAAAAAATTACAACACAGAAAACAATTATTCAATAAACACACTTACACCAGCCACCTTCTTACATAAATCAAGAGATAAATTATTACCAGCAAAGGCACAAAGTTGATTTCGATATAATATATTTCGGCAGCATCATTTGAAAATAGTGATCCTATATCAGGAAAATGGCTTTTGAATGACCAAACATCATTTTTGTACGCAATCAAAACTGAAACTACTCGGACTCTGCTTTATACCAACGCAAGGTTAGTCGGCGCGCACTATATCCCATGTATTTGTGCTTCTGTCTTATCTACCCAATGACACCATATTGGTGAGCAGGCGGTAGGCGCCGGGGACGCCGGCGGGCAGCTCGCGGAAAAGCGAAAGGCCGGTGTAGATGTAGTGACCTTTGCCGTAGTCGGCCACGAGGATGGCGCTTTCCTTGGCCGGCTCGCCGGGGTCGTGGCTGCTGATGACCGTCTGGTATTTGGCATCCCACTGGCTGGGGTAGTAGAGGCCCTGCTCCTGCTGCCAGCCTTCGAAGTCCTTGGCGGTGATTTTGTTGGGCGTATTCAGTAGCGGCTGCTTGGGGTTGAGGAAAGTAACGGGGGCATTTTCGACGGTGACCCGGTCGTTGCTGAGCTTCATGGGGTACGGGCCGATTTCGGGCAGCACGGTGCCGCGGTTGACGGTGTACTGGACGATGACGTTGCCACCATTTTCGACGTACTTAAGCAAGTTGGGCTGCAGGGTTTTGAGCCGGTCGAGGGTGTTGTAGGCCCGGATGCCGAGCACCACCGCGTCGAAGCGGCGGAGGTAGTCGGGGGTGAGGTCGTCGGGCTTAAGCAGGGTCACGTTGTAGCCGATCTGGCGCAGCGCGTCGGGCACGTCGTCGCCGGCGCCCATGAGGTAGCCGATTTCCTGGCCCTTACGCTTGAGGTCGAGCTTGACGAGCGGGGCCACGGCTTCAGGAAACAGCGTCTGGGTCGGAATGTGGTTGTACTGGATGGCCTGGTAGCCGCGCGAATACGCCTGGCCGTCCACGGTAGCCACGGCCCGCAGCTCTGATTTGCCCTCGGCCGCGCCGGGGCCGGGCTGCACCCGAAACTGCACGGTTTGCTCGGCGTCTTTGGCAGCGAGGTCGAAGGGAATACTGGCGGGCTCGGCTTTCCAGCCGGCGGGCAGCGTGAGGGCCAGGGTGCCTTTCACGCCGGCCTTCCCGGCGCGCAACGTCACGGGGACGGTTTTGGGCAAGTTATCGGCGAAGACGTAGGCGTGGCCGCCGATGTTGACGGCCACGGGTGGCACTACAGTGAGCGGGCGGTACTTCTCCCCTTCTACCGGGTCGGTGCTTTTGTATTGGACGGGGACGGTGTAGGTCACATATTCGCCCTGCACTTTGGCTTGCACCTCAACGGCCAGATACCCCGGTGTTTCCGCATTGCCAACTAGCTGCTGCTGAATAATGACCCGTTGATTTTCTTTCCCAGTGGACTGTAGTGCCTTGTTAGCCGCAGTTGGCTCCGCCTGTGGTATCATTATCTGAGCTGGCACGGCGTACATACCCACCGTACCTGGCTCCCGTAACCAATAAGGCTGCGAGGCAGGCACCTGGGCATTTAGCGGCACATTCAGAGGCAGAGCTAGCGTTTGTCCGGCCAGCAAATCTTTATTTACCGGGTTAGCTGTACCGAAGCCGTTGGCGCCGATACTCACTACGCCCACCGATACCGAAGAGCGGTTCAGAGCCGTAATGGTTATTGGCAACGTTTGCCCCGACGCAACACTCGGCTCAGCAACTGTTGCTTCTAAGAATAAGCCCGTGCAGGCCTGAATGAGTTGTTCGAGCTGTTCGCGTTTTGTTTCTATCCAGAAGTAATCGGCTTGTTTGGTTCGGTTCGCTCCATAAATGCCCCCCCAGCCAGCCATTTTTTCCCTAACGGCCAACAGCCCGGCGACACTAGCCGACGGATTAGCCGGGTCATACTTGCGAATCACTTCGTCAATCATCTTTCCCACGGCCGCGCCATCCTTGAGTCGGTTCCAGCTTTGGTCGATGCCTTCAAAGGGGTCTTTGTTGGCCTTGTCGCCTTTTACCTGTTGTAGGTACTCCAGCGCCTCGCCGCGGGTGGCGGCCGAGCCGAATCCCTGGCTTTTGTGCTGGGAGCGGCTGCGGGCGGCAATTTCGCCGTAGCTCTGGCCCAGCAGCGGGTTGTAGCCGCCGGCATCGAGCTTAAGGTAGCCGTCCATGTTTTCGCCGGGCTTCACGAAAAAGGAGCCGGTGTTCCAGAACAGGCGCTTGGGCTGCCACACCTGCACGTACTGCAGCTGCTCGGGGAAACGCTTGGAGTCCCCGGCGGCGTCGAAGGCTTCGGCGGCCAGAATGGCGGAGGCCGTGTGGTGGCCGTGGCCGGCGCGGGCGTCGGGCGGGAAGCGGGTGATGAGCACGTCGGGCCGGCGCTGCCGGATCACCCAGACCATATCGGCCAGCACCTGCTCCTTGTTCCAGATGGTGAAGGTTTCCTCGGCGGTTTTGGAGAAGCCGAAGTCGTTGGCGCGGGTAAAGAACTGCCGGCCGCCGTCGATGCGACGGGCCGCCAGCAGCTCTTGGGTACGAATCACGCCGAGCTGCTCGCGCAGTTCGGGGCCAATGAGGTTCTGGCCCCCGTCGCCGCGGGTGCAGCTCAGGTAGCCGGTTTCGAGCAGGCGGCCGTTGGCCATGTAGGCAATCAGGCGGGTGTTTTCATCGTCGGGATGAGCGGCCATGTACATGACCGAGCCCAGCACGTTGAGCTTTTTGAGGCCCAGCAGGATTTCCGAGGAGGTGTAGGTTTTCGGAGCCTGGGCGTGGGCGGCGGGCAGCAGGGTGCCGCAGGCCAGCAGCAAAGCCGTGGCGTAACGGGCAGCAGAAAAGGAAAAGAAGCGCATAAGCGAACAAACCGGATTAGGGCCGTGAAGTTAGTAGACAGCCGTTTCGCGCCGAGGCGAATTTTAGCCGGAGGCCAGGTGGCCAGCGGTTTTGCGGGCCGCTCCGGCACGTTGCCCGTGGGCTGGCTCGGCTGGCGGCCCGCACCACAAGAGCTGCGCAGCCGAGGCTGCCGGGTGCTTAAATAGTGGATATCTGGCCGCTGTCGATGATTTTCCAGCCCTGGGCAGTTCGTTCGTAGATAAAGATGGAGTCCCAGCCGATGCTTTGCTGAGCCTGGCCGCGCACGATAAGCACGTAGCGGCCACTGGCCGAAAACAGGGGCAGACTGGCGTAGCTCACGAAGCGGTCTTGCTGCGGCCCGCGGTTCCACTCGGCTATGGCCGCGCTGATTTCCTGGCGCTGGGCCGGGGTGATGAATTGCACCTGCCGGGCCCGGGCGGGGCTGAGCGTATCGGCGGTGCTGCGCACAAACACGAACTGCCCCAGCAGCTTCGGCTGCCACGCAAAGCGGCGTTGTGCGGCGGTATCCAAGGTTAGGATCTGCTGTCGGAACTCGCGCAGCACGGCCGGGGGCGTGTTGAGAAAAACGGCTGGCCGAATAGCAGGGTCGGCACTGTCGGGCGGGGCCAGCTTGGCGACAATGTCGGCATCAAGACTGTAGGTACGGGCGTAGAAAAAGTAGCCCCCGTCGCTGCGCACGTCGTAGTGGTCCCGAAAGGAAATACGAATGGTTTGCCGCAGAAAAGCGTGACAGGAGTCTGAATTGGGCGTGTTCAGCGGCGGCACGGTGGAGGCGGCTGGGACCTCGGGCGGCTGGCTGGGCGAACGGTCGGGGGTGGAACAGGCGGCCAGCAGCAGGACCGGCAGGCTTTTCAGCAGGTTTTTCACGGGTAGCGGAGGGCCCATACGGGTCAAGGCGGGCCGGAAGATAAATTTTTCGGCCGCAGCAGAGCTGGGAACTGGAACATTATTCAGCAGAAAGCGGCAGCTACCAGTAAGTTGCCCAGGAAAAATACTCCGCCAGCTATGCCCCGGCCTATGCGTTGAACGGCTGCCGGGCCGGATATGCCCGTGGCGGGAACATATAGCGGTACGATAATGGTTTGGCACTGAAACCCACCGGCGCGGCAACGGTTTCCGCCAATTGCCGTCAGTGGTTCTATCTTGCCTTTTCCTATCTCTCCCCGACCTATTGCCGCATGAGCTTCATTTCCCGTTTGTTTTTAAATTCTCTGGGGCTGGCGCTGCTGCTGCCGGCCGCTTCCTTCGCCCAAAGTGTATTGGCTCCTACCCCGCCGCCGGCCGCTACCGTGCAGCAATGGACGCACCTCGACCCGCAGAAGGACAAGGTAATGGGCATCAGTACCCAGCGCGCCTACGATGAGCTGCTCAAAACCCGCACCGCCTCTCCCGTCATCGTGGCCGTCATTGATGCCGGCATCGATACCACCCACGAGGATCTGAAGCGGGTGCTGTGGAAAAACCCGCGCGAAATCGTGGGCAACGGCATCGACGACGATAAGAACGGCTACGTGGACGACATTCACGGCTGGAATTTCCTGGGCGGCAAAGACGGCCGCAACGTGGACGTGGACCTGTATGAGGAAACCCGCCTGGTTGCCAAGCTCAAGCCGCTGTACGAGGGTAAAGTCCGGACGGCAGTGCCGGCTGCCAAGCGGGCCGAGTACGACCTTTATCAGAAAGTGAAGAAGGACTTCGCCGAGAAGGTGAAGGAAGAAACCGAGCAGCTGCAAGAATACAAGCCGTTGGCCGAAAACCTGGCGAGCATCAATGAGCAGCTGAAAATGGTGCTGGGCGTAGAGCGCATCGATACTGCTGTGCTGCGCCGCCCACCGGTGAAGAACCCCGATGCCCGTCTTATTGGTCTTACTTCCCAGCTCTACGAAAGCCTGAAATCGTCGGGCCTGCCCGATATGGATGCCGTAGTAAAGCAGGTGCAAGAAGGGACGGTGGAAACCCAGAAGCACCTCGACTTCTCGCTCAACCCGGCCTATAAGCCCCGCGCCATCGTGGGCGACGACGAAGACAATACCAAGGACCGCAATTACGGCAACCCCGACATTACCGGCCCCGATGCGCTGCATGGCACCCACGTGGCCGGCATCATTGCTGCCGACCGCGACAATAGCCTCGGCATTCAGGGCGTGGCCGGCTCTTCGGTGCGCGTGATGGGCGTGCGGGCCGTGCCCAATGGCGACGAGCACGACAAGGACGTAGCCAATGCCATCCGCTACGCCGTGGATAATGGCGCCCAGATCATCAACATGAGCTTCGGCAAGTACTACTCGCCCCACCGCGACGCGGTGGAAGAGGCCATTCGCTACGCCGGCTCCAAGGGCGTGCTGCTGGTACACGCGGCCGGCAACGAGTCGAAGAACGTGGACGTGGTGACGCACTACCCAGCCCCAGCGCCGCTGACTGGCACGGCTTATCCCAACTTTATTACGGTGGGCGCCTCGGGCAGCACCAACGACGCCCAGCTGACGGCCAACTTCTCCAACTACGGCAAGAAAGTCGACGTTTTCGCGCCCGGCGTGGGCATTTACTCCACTATGCCCGGCAGCAAATACGGCAATGAAAGCGGCACCAGCATGGCCGCACCCACCGTGGCCGGCGTAGCAGCAGTGCTCAAGTCGTACTTCCCCCAGCTCACGGCCACTGATTTGAAGCGCATCATCATGCAGTCGGCCGCGCCGGTACATACCAAAGTGCCACAGCCCGGCGACAAGAAAACGGTGGACTTCACCCAGCTTTCGAGCACCGGCGGCGTAGTGAATCTGTATAAAGCCGTGCAGCTGGCCGCCCAGCAAACCCAGAAAGGCAGCAGCTCGGGCCAATAAATCTGAGGTAAACACAACCACAAAAAGAGGCAACGGCGCAAGTCGTTGCCTCTTTTGTTTGTCAAACGAGTAGTGGCAAGGCCGCCTCAGCGAAACACGTACAGGTGAAAGGCCACATAGTTCAGCCCCACGCTGGCCATGATGCTGAGCACCACCACCAGCGTAGCCCGCCAGATGGCGCCCACCCACCGCAGCCCCAGGGCCTGCCGGCTCACCAGCACCAGATACAGCAGAATAATAAGCACCTGCAGGGAGTTGCCAATGTTGTTGACGGCCTGTACCTTAATCTGTAATGCCCACAAACCCAGCCATAGCGCCAGCAGATACAGATGAAACGCCGAGCCGATGACGACGTGCACGAAAAAGCTTTCGGCGTAATTCAGGCCCCGTGGCCGGTATATGAGCCAGGTAAAGAGCGAGTAAATCGGCAAGAGCAGTAGCAGCCACCAGATATTATAGTACTTGCCCACGTAGCGAAAATACTCACCGACCCGCGCCACGTGCAGCGCCGCCATGTGGCTGGCGTAGCGCTGCTGCATTTCGTTGCCGGTGAGGTCGTAGTAATGCAGCAGCGCGGCAGCCGCGGCGGCAAAGCCCACGACCAGCAGCAGAAACTGGAACGGGTTGAAGTAGCGCTTGCGCCGGCCGGCCAGATAATCGGCCACCACTTGGCCGGGCTGTAGCAGCACCTGCATTATGTAGCGCCCGATGGTGCTGTCGGCATGAGTGAAGCTGTGCACTATTTCGTGCAGCACATGCCTCACCGAGAGGCGGTGCGGGCGTTTCTGGCCGCAGGCCGGGCAATAGTTTCCTGTCAGCTCGGGCTGGCCGCAGTTCAGGCAAGGGGCTGAAGCAGAAGTAGACATGGAGCAACCGAAGGGCAATGCTAGGCCCGTAAAGAAAGAACTTTTCGCGGCCTTTCCACCGGAGCTTCGCCTACGTTGCCTAGCTGCTTACCTTTGGGCTATGGCCGCTCCTCTCATCCTCTCCGACCTCTACATTTACCCCGTCAAGTCCCTGGGCGGTATCCGCGTTACGGAAGCCGTGGTGGAGGCCCGCGGCCTGCGCCACGACCGGCGCTGGCTGATTGTGGACGAGCGGAATCAGTTTATGACCCAGCGCCAAACAGCTGAAATGGCCCTGCTGAAAGTGCTGCCGGCCTACAACGGCTTTCTGCTGACCCACACCGGCCGCCCCGAGCTACTACCGCTCTACGTGCCCTTCGAAGCCACGCCCGAGCGCACGTTGTTCGTCACCATCTGGGACGATATGGTGTTTGCCTGGCGCGGTACTCCCGCCGCCGATGCCTGGCTGACCGACGCCCTGGGCCGCGTGTGCCGACTGGTATACATGTCGGATATGGTGATGCGCGGCACCGACGGCGGCGCGGTAGCCGGCAATGTAAGCTTCGCCGATGCCTACCCGTTTCTAGTTATCGGCGAGTCGTCGTTGCAGGAGCTGAACGCGCGCCTGGCACAGCCCGTACCCATGGACCGTTTCCGCCCCAACCTGGTGTTCAGCGGCGGGACGCCCTACGAGGAAGAAACCTGGCGCGACTTTCACATCGGCGGGCTGCCATTCCAGGGCGTGCGGCCCTGCGGCCGGTGCGTCGTCACCACCATCGACCAGGAAACTGCCCAAAAAAGTGCCGAGCCGCTCCGCACCTTAGCCACCTACCGCACCCAGGGCAACAAGGTCATGTTTGGGCAGAACGCCACCGGACCGAGCACCGGCGTGTTGCGCCTCGGCGACGAACTGACCGTTCGTAGCCATTTGGCCTAAAGAAAGTGGAGCTGCTGACTGTAAGAAGGGTTCCTTATTCTACTGCGCCAGCATGGCCGGTTAGAGCCAAGTTCTGTGCTATCAAAAAGTTAACGGTGCTTTTTGCTGCTTATGGAAATTCACGTTAGCTTTGAAAATCAATTGAAACCGTAAATAATTCAACTTATGCTGCTTTCGACTTTTTGAGTTGCTGGCAGTTGGCGGCCCCATCAGCCCGCTCCGTTTTGTTCTTTGCCGTCTTTGCCGCCCTTCCCTCCCCGCCGCCTATTTTGCGCATGAAGAATTCCTTTGCTGCCACCTGGTTTTCGGTACTCCTGACCTGGTTTTGTGTCCTGCCCGTGCTGGCTGCCCAGCCCACGCCGCCCGGCCCGGCCGCCCAGGCCCTGCACGCCCCCTGGAACGAGCTGCTGCACCGCCACGTGACGCGGGAAGGAATGGTCGACTATGAAGGCTTTCTGGAAGATGAAGAACAGCTCGACGCGTACCTGCAGACGATCCGCAAAACGGCGCCCGACGAAGCCAAGTGGTCGAAAGCAGAAATTGAAGCTTACTGGCTGAACGTGTACAACGCGGCCACCATTTACACAGTGCTGCAATACTACCCGGTAGCCAGCATGAACGAAATCCGGGTGAAGGTGCTCAAGGGCTACAAGTCGGCCTGGGAGGCGGATGCGGTGAACGTAGGCGGCAAAAACTACTCGCTCAACGCCATTGAAAAGGAGATTCTGCGGCCCCGGTTTCAGGATGCGCGCGTGCATTTCGCCCTCGTGTGCGCCGCCACCTCTTCGCCACCCCTGCTCAACGAAGCCTACGACGGCGCCCTGCTCAACCAGCAGCTCGACGCCCAGGCCCGCCTCTTTCTCAACCGCACTGGCCTCAACCAGCTTACGGCCACCAACGTGCGCCTCTCCAGCCTATTTGATTGGTATGCCGCCGAGTTTGGCGAAGGCCCCAAGCTGATTGCCTTCCTCAACCGCTACTCAACTGTCAAAATCGAACCCACGGCCACCATCGAGTTTCTGCCCTTCGACTGGGCCCTGAATAACCGCAAGCCCACACCCGATACGCAGGCCCTGCGCCAACGCTAAAACCGGTTCAAGAACCCAAGGAGCCAATTCAGCCCTTTGAATTCTTGAACCGGTTTTAGCATTCTACAGTCCGGGCGAATAGGCTGGCTTACCGCGCGTTTCCGGTCAACCGGCCGCTCAGCTACACCCCGGTAAATTTCACCGTCACGATGGGCCGGGTTTCGTCGCACCGGATCAGGTGGGGCTGGTTAGCCAGCAGCGCGGCCGAGTCTTTGTAGGCGAAGTCGAACTCCTGCAGAATGCTACTGTCGAAGTCGCCCTGCCGGTTCAGCAGCTCCGCAAAGCGTTGACGGTACGCGTCCTTTTCCGCCTTCTTGAGCGAATGCCAGAACTTGAGCGTATCGGTGCGGCTATACCGGCGGCCAGCCCCGTGCGCGCAGCTCCAGAGGGCCTGCTGTAGCGCCGGATGCCAGCAGTTGGGCTTCACAATCAGGGAGCCCCGGCTCATGGAAAGCGGAATAACGACCTCGCCCTCGCCCACTAGCTGCGTACTGCCCTTGCGGTGAATGACGCCCTCGGCGGTAAACTCCAGCAGGTTGTGGCAGCTGTCGGCAAATACGGGCGTACCAGCAGCCACATACTGGTTGCGCCGCAGGAAGTCATAGGTTTTATCCAGAAATTCCCGACGCCGACCGGCCGCGTAGCGCAGCACCCGCTCGTACTCTTGGCGGTAGTCAGGCGTGGCCACTTCCATGGGCAGCCACTCGTGGCCAGGATTGTGCTGCTCAAGCAGGCTGCAGTTGTGCTGGTACATATAAATGCCCAGGTTGCGGCTGCCGGTGTGCACGATGAGGTACAGATAGTCGGCCGAGGACTCCAGCGCCAGAAAGTGGTTGCCGCCGCCCAGGCCCTCTTCCGTCATGCGGTGCACCTCCCGCTCCAGGGCGCGGTAGTGCCGGGCTTTGTCGAAGGGGCGTAATACTTCCTGCCGGGGAATGCGCAGGTAAGCCACGCCGCAACCCATATCCTTGCCCGTTACCAGCGGGTAAAAAACATCGGTGGTTTGAAAGGCCACCCCTACCGGAATGGAACGTTCGGAGCAGTAGTGGATATCGGGAAAAGCGGCAATTGGCCCGATGTTTTCTTTTTCCTCGAAGGCGAGAAGGGACTGTAGCGCGTTCTGCTCCACGCCGCTACGATCCGTAAAGTAGACTGTTTGCACGAGGTCTTCTTTAGGAGATAACAGAAATTAAAAGGACGCGCGCCGGGAAGCAGCCGCATAATGCGCGCGAGTTGAGGGCCTCAGCATAGGCCGCGACAAAGGTAGAAAAATATGTGATTCAGCCGGCTTGACAAATTGTCGGCTATTTCAGCGGTATTTCTCCCCACCAAGGCGCTTTTTTCCGGGTTTTGGTGTTAGCCTTCCTCTATGGATAGACACTTCGTTCTCACGTTTCTGCGCGAGCTGGCCGCCAACAATCATAAGTCTTGGATGGATGCCCACCGCGCCGACTACCACCAGGCCCGCGCCATTTTCACCGAGCTGACCGCCGAGCTGCTGCGGCGCGGCCAAAGCTTCGAGCTGGGTCTCACCGGCCTCAAGCCCTCGGATGTGATGTTCCGCATCAATAAAAACGACCGGTTTCAGCAAAGCAACGAGCCCTATAAGCGCCACATGGGCTCGGGCCTGAAGCCCGGCGGCCGGCACAGCCCGTGGGCCGGCTACTTCATAGCCCTCGAGCCCGGCGGCGAAACCTACGTGGGCGCCGGCCGCTGGATGCCTGAGCCCGCCCAGCTGGCCCGCATCCGCCAGGAAATTCACTACTCGCCCGATACCTTTCACGCCCTACGCCAGGACGCGGCTCTGCTGCGCGAGTTCCCCGCGGGCCTCGACCTGAGCCAGAGCCTGCGCACCGCCCCCAAAGGCTACGACCGCACCGACCCCGACATCGAGTGGCTACGGCTGAAAAGCTTCTTCGTGTGGCGCTCCTTCTCCGACGAGGAAGTGCTGCGCCCCGATTTCTTGGACCGCGTCATCACAGCCTGGCAGGCTGCCCAGCCCTGGGTGCAGTTCCTGAACGAAGCCATGACGGAGGCTTAAGCAGTAGGAATCAGGGGTATTTGGTTTGGGATTCCAGATTGCATAAAAAAGGCCCGCTGAGCTGTCATTGGGCCTTTTTTTATTCTTTTCGATAGTTGCTTCGGCGCTAAAACAGGCCGAACAGGGTGCTGTTGATCTTCTCGATGATGATACCCAGATCTTCGGGATTGTTCACGTAGTCGAGGTTGTTCACATCCACAATCAGCAGCTTGCCAAATTTATAGTTGCTAATCCACCGCTCGTAATTCTCGTTGAGGTTTTTGAGGTACTCAATCTTGATGTTGTTCTCGTAGTCGCGGTTGCGCTTGTCGATTTGCTGAATGAGCTTGGGCAAGTCGGCTTTGAGGTAGAGCAGCAAGTCCGGCGGGTCTACCATGCTGATCATCGACTCGAACAGGGCCAGATAGTTCTGGTAGTCCCGCTCGCTCATCAATCCCGATTCGTGCAGGTTAGCCGCAAAAATGTGGGCGTCCTCATAAATCGTGCGGTCCTGGATAACGCCCTTGCTGGCACTCTGCAGCTTCTTGATGTGCTGGGTCTGGCGGAAGCGGCTGTTCAGAAAATAAACCTGCAGGTGAAATGCCCAGCGCGGCATATCATCGTAAAAATCCTTCAGATAAGGATTGTGGTCGACATCCTCCAGGAATACTTCCCAGTTAAAATGATGCGCCAGTTTGTTAGCCAGCGTGGTTTTGCCGGCGCCAATGTTGCCGACGATTGCAATGTGCATGAGCGGGGGTGCGGGGTGCGAAACGAAAAAAGAGCCCACAAAAGTAGCGGAAACCAGCCAACCGCCCGCATCAAAACGCGGCCCGAAAATATCCTGGTTTTGCTATGTAAAATAATGTATCTTAATAGTCTAGCACTTCCGGCCACTATGGCAACCGCCCGGCTGGCTGTTTGCTCGTTTTTCAGTATCTAACGTTCCTATTGGGGCCGCTTTGGCCCTTATTCCTGCCCCGTTTCATACTCCCGCCCTGCCTACCCGCCTCCCCTTTTATGACGAGCCTATCCACGTCTTATCTTGAACTTGGAACGGTGGTCGACGACCACGGCCAGCTCATTGCCTCCTTTCGTCACTACCCCGACCAGCAGCTGCTCTACATCCGCTGGACTGGCAACCTCACAGGCCTCGAAGTCATCAAAGTAGCTAAGGCCGCCGGGCCCATTCAGCAGCAATACCACTGTCCACTGCTGCTCAACGACAAAACCGACTCCACCGGCGACTGGTCGGAGGCCCTGCCCTGGCTGGAATACGAATGGCTGCCGGTGGCCATGGAAGAAGGCCTGCGGGCCTTTGCCTACGTTTTTTCCCCCGATCTGCAGAATCAGTTTATCAGCGTCGAGTTTGCTGAGCACGTTGGGCAGCACCTGCCCATTCAGCTTTTCTACGATGTAAGCACCGCCCTGGAATGGCTGCGGCGGCAGCACGCGGCGGCCTAGCGCACAAGGCTTCCTACAAAGGCAAAGACGAAACAAAAAAAGGGTGCCCGCTCGGGCACCCTTTAGCTTATCCGGTTGGTTGGACTCAACTTCAGAATTAACTACTCCTTCATCAGGTCCTTCGCGTCGCGGGCTTTTTCCAGGGTGCGAAACTCGGCTTGTAACGACCGGATACGGACCCGCTCTTCCAGCGGCAGCTGCTCGCGCACCTGCTCGTAGCGGGCATTAAGGCGCTCCAGCACGGTACTGGCGGCGCTCCAATCGGCCTGCGTCCAGCCGCGGCGCTGCTCCCGGGTGGTTTCGAGCAGGTGCAGGTAGAGTTCGGGCAGCTCGTTGGCGCGGGCCTTACTGATGGTCACGGTTTCGTTGAGCAGGCGGCGCTGAGCGGCACTGGCCGTTTCGGGCTTACGAGCCGCTGCATCCAGGCTATCCTGCTTGGATTCCCAATTCTGGTAGCGCTTCTTCTGGGTCGAATACTCGCGCTTGCTCTGGTTCGAAAGGCTGTCGATGGCCGTATCGAGGCGCTTGCTCTGGCGCTCGAAGTCCTCCTTGATGCGGGGCAATTCGCGCTTGACGCCCACTTCGGCGCGGTCCAGCTTATCGTTCACCCAGTCGCTGAACACATCCAGGTCCCGCTCGATGGCCGAGGGGGTGGAGGCGGTGGGCTGCTTGGCCGGGGTTGATTTTTGCTGAGCCGTAGCAGCCAGCGGCGTACCGCTGAGGCCGGCGGCCAGCAGAGTTATCGGAAGCAGGAATCGTTTCATAGGACGGGGTAGAGGACGAAGAAAGTCAAACGACGGGCCAAGCGGCCCGCGTATGCGTACTGGCAATTTCTGACCCAAAACGTGGTTTGAGGCGGCGGGGGTTCGTTTTTTCGCTAAAAAATGCCGTTTTTGCACCATATGTCTGCTTCCAATCCTACTGCAATTACTATTCAGCCCGCCACGCTGGCCGATATTCCGACGATTATCCAGTTGGCCGAAGCCACCTGGGAGCCGACGTACCGCTTCATCGTTTCGAAGGAGCAAATCGAGTACATGTACCGCGTGATTTACACGCCTACTTCCCTCCAGCGCCAAATCAGCGAAGAAGGCCACACCTTCCTGCTGCTCTACGCCGACGGGCATCCGGCCGGCTACGCGTCTTTTTCGCGCCTGCCCGCCGGCGACGAGCTGTTTAAGCTGCACAAAATCTACATTCTGCCTTCCCACCAGGGCCAGGGTCTGGGCCAGAATTTGATTGAAGCCGCTGAGCAATCCGTGCGGCAAATCGGCGGTAAAACTCTGGAGCTGAACGTCAACCGCCACAATCCCGCTATTTCCTTTTATGAGCGTCTGGGCTTTCAGCGTCACCGCGAGGAAGACATTGCCATCGGGCCTTATTGGATGAATGACTACGTAATGCGCAAAGAACTAGCGTAATTGCGCAGTCTTTGAGCTTTTTCCTTTTCGTTTCCCGTATGGGCTTTTCTACTTTTCTTTCGCGCCGCGGCTTGCTAAGCGCGGCTATGTGCGTGCTGGTCAGCCACCTGAGCATGGGCCAGATTCTCAAGCAAAAGCATCTGGAGCTGATCAAGGCCCGCAGTGAAACCTGGAACCGCGCCTTCAATAGCCGCGACACCACGGCGCTATACGGCTTGTTTAACCCCGGCATCACGGTGAGCACGGCCACTGGCAGCCGCACCAGCGAAGCAGCGGCCCGCCAGTGGTTTCGCAGCCGCTTCCGCCAGCGCCCCGATGTGACCTGGATGAACCGCACCATGAACGTGGAGCTGAGCGACCAGGGCCAGCTGGCCTACGAAACCGGCGAATGGGCCCAGGCCTGGACCGACACCCAGGACAAGGCTAAAAACCGCATCATCGGCAAATACTGGCTGATGTGGAAGTTCGAAAACAACGCCTGGACCATCTTGTCGGCTACCTACACGCCCCTTTCGTGCGCCGGTAAAAATTGTCTCGATTAACGCCTTCCGCTTACCCACCATCTCTTCATCACCCGATTTTTCTTCCCGTATGGCTACCAAACTTACCGTCCTCAGCAACGGCTCCCTCCGCGTGGAGGGCGACTTCGAACTCGTAGACGCCCAGGGCCAGCCCTACGGCCTGGCGGGCCGGGAGCGAATCAGCATCTGCCGCTGCGGCCTATCGAAAAACAAGCCCTTTTGCGACGGTTCGCACAAAGGCCACTTCGAGCACAACGCCGAAGCCTTCGACCTGCCCGCGCCTAAAGTATAGATGTAGCTAAAGCCTGTCGTTGCAGAAAGACGTGTCATTGCGAGCGAAGCGCGGCAATCCGTCCTCTGAAATGTGCCGAGTATCCTGAAGTGAAAAGCCCTTTCCTGCGTATGCGGGAAAGGGCTTTCTGGTAAAAGGACAGGACGTACTGCGCAGAGGACGGATTGCTTCGGCTCACGCCTCGCAATGACACGTTTTCTTCTCAGCAAGGCGAGACTTATGCGCCTTGGAAGAGGGAATTGATCAGGTCCACGTATTCCTGGCGGGCATCGTCCTGACTTTTGCCGCTGAGGCTGGCCCAGGCGTCGTATTTGGCAATGCCTTTGAAGTCGAAGCCACCGGGCCGGTCGCCGGTTACGTCGCCTTCGGAGGCTTGCTTGTAGAGGGCATACATCTGGAGCAGCACCATGTTGTTGGGCTTGGTAGGCAGTTGCTGAGCGCGCTGAGCAGCGGCTTCGAATTCTTCGGGAGTGGCCATGAAAGCGGGAAAATAGGAGTTAGTTGCGGATACCGGCCCCAGGAAAGCAGGGCCGGCGTCAAGGTACGGAATCCGGCGGATGTAGGCGGCATGCAGCGTAAATCTATGTTGTACCTTGGCTGCTTCCCTCCCACTGCTAACCTCTTCCCTATGCCCCGATTTCGACTCCCGGCCCTGGCGGCTTTGTTCTGCGTGCTGCCCCTGGCTTCGGCTTTTGCCCAGAAAACCTACCTGCACTGCGGCCGTCTGCTCGATATGCGCGCCGGCAAAGCCCAGACCCAGACCGAAATGACTATCGTGGTAGAAAAAGGCCGGGTAGTGGCCGTACAGAGCGGTTACACTGCCGGCAGCGGCACGGAGGTAGTTATCGACCTGAAAAACAAGACCGTGCTACCGGGCCTTATCGACTGCCACGTGCACCTGGAAGGCGAAACCAGCAAGGATGGCTTTCTGAAGGAATTGACCGAAAACCCGGCCGACGTAGCGTTCGGCTCGCTCGACCACGCCCGCAAAACCCTGCTGGCCGGCTTCACGACGGTGCGCGACCTGGGCGGTTCGGGCGTGAATGTGGCCTTGCGCAACGCCATCAACCGCGGGCAGGTGACGGGGCCGCGCATCTTTACGGCGGGCAAAGCCATATCCGGCACCGGCGGCCACATGGACCCCACCAACGGCTACCGCCAGGATCTGATGGGCATGCCGGGCCCCGTGGATGGGGTGGCTAACGGACCCGACCAGTGCCGGCAGGCTGTGCGCGAGCAGTACAAGCGCGGCTCCGATTTGATCAAGATAGCCTCCACTGGCGGGGTACTCAGCGTGGCCAAAGACGGCAGCAGCGCCCAGATGACCGAGGACGAAATAAAGGCGGTAGTAGAAACAGCGCGGGATTTGGGCCTGCAAGTGGCCTGCCACGCCCACGGGGCCGAGGGTATGAAGCGCGCCATCCGGGCCGGGGTGGTTAGCATTGAGCACGGCACGCTGATGGACGACGAGACGATGAAGCTCATGAAGAAATTCGGGACTTGGTACGTGCCCACTATCACAGCCGGCAAGTCGGTGGCCGACTCGGCCCGGATTCCGAACTACTACCCGCCGCTGGTGACGCCCAAGGCCCTGGCCATTGGCCCCAAGCTGCAGGGCACGTTTGGCCGCGCCTACAAGGCCGGGGTGAAAATTGCGTTTGGCACCGATGCCTCCGTGTACCGCCACGGCGTGAATGCGCTGGAGTTTCAGTACATGGTAGAAGCCGGCATGCCCGCCTACGAGGCGCTACGGGCCGCTACCGCGTCGGCGGCCGAGCTGCTGGGCCAGAGCGACAATCTGGGCACGCTGGAAGCCGGCAAGCTGGCCGACGTAGTGGCCGTGGACGGCGACCCGACCCAGGATATCAAGGTCATGCAACGGGTGCGCTTCGTAATGAAGCAGGGCGTGGTGTACCGGCAGGAGTAAATTTCCTGAGCAGCTCCTCGCTTCAGGCCTGCCCGGTGACGCGGCGGGCCTGACGTTTTTAGGCCGACGAGTAGGCACTATGCCAGGCCTGCCGCAAGCCATTACCGACGAGCTTATTGCACTATTATCATAGTCGAGCTTACCGGCGCGGGGCCAACCTAACGGCAAAAATCCAGTATAGCAGCGGGTACGGCTCCTTTATTCTTTATGAAACCAGCTGAAATTTCTGCTCTCGTAAAACGCTTTATCCAATACAAGCTCACCCTGGCTTTTGCCGAAAGCTGCACGGCTGGCATGTTGCCCTCGGGGCTGGTAGAAGCCGAGGGCGCCAGCAGCGTACTGTTGGGCTCTATCGTTACGTATCATCCCGAGGCCAAGCACAAGCTGCTGGGCGTGAGCCGGCAAACGCTGGATGTATACACGGCCGAGTCGCAGCAGGTGACGAATGAGATGGTGATGGGCCTCCACAAAAAGCTGGGGGCCGACGTGTGCGTGGCCGTCACGGGCCTGTGCGCCGCCGGGGGTTCCGAAACCGACGAAAAGCCCGCTGGCACGCTGTTTTTCACGTTTCTCTACCAGAACCGGGCCGAGGAGCACCGGCAAGAATTTCAGGGCAGCTGCCAGAGCGTGCGCCAGCAGGCCGTGGATTTCGTGTACCGCAAGCTGGGCGAACTGCTCGACCGGTTCCCGCCCGACCAGGAAAAGCTGACCGAATAAGCCAGTTATTCGGGGCGCGGACGGGCCAGCAGCATCATTTTCAGGTTTTGGTGTACCACGTCGCCCATGCTGCGGCACCGGTCGAAGGCGGTGGTGGCGTAGTGCTGATTGAGCTGCTGCTTGAGCTGGGCGGTTTTTTCGGGCGTTGAGGTTTCGTCGCGCCGCATCACATCCATCAGGGCCTTCAGGCGGTAGCGCTCCAGGCGCACGCGCCGGGCAATGAGGGTGCGTTCCTCGGCCTGGTACTGCCGGATGGTTTCGGTTTTGAGCAGCTGACTGCACATCTGCACCACCTTGCGGTTGTCCTTGAAAAACTGGGGCAGGTACATGTTTTTCTTGCCCTCGTAACTCTGCTGGTCGAAGTCGATGGAGCGCACGCGGTACTGCTCATCCTCGAAGTCGGGGGTGGCAATGATGACGTAGTTGTAGGCCCGCATATCGCCGAGCAGGCGGGCAAAGCACCGCTCGTTGAACTTAACGAACTCCTTGGCAATACGCACCTGATTCAGGTGGGGCCGCTTGAGATGGTCGCGAATGAAGTCGTCGCCGGGAATACCGGCAATGTGCTCCTCGATGAGCGAGTCGCCGCAGACGAGGTAGTTGATGCGGTTTGGCGAGAGCAAATGCTCCAGCTCCAGGCCGTACACGCGCGAGGCATCGGCCTGCTTCACGTAGAAATAGTCGTAGTTGTCGTTGAGCTGGTTCACAATACGCACCCGAAACGGGTTACTGTTGCCAAACTGACAGTAGTCGATACGGTCGGCCAGCAGGTGGTCGGTAAACGATAGGTCGCCGTCGGTGCGGAGCAGGGCATACACCTCGGCCAGCCCCGCCGACAGCTCCACCAGCGTGCTGGGCTCATAAAAAACGGTTTGCCAGAGCGTGTCGCGGCCGTTGCGGTCCATCAGCGGAAATGAGCCACTGTAGCGCAGCAGGTCGCGGTATGTCACGGGCAGGCGGCTTTCCCGGTCGTACTCGTGCAGGTAGGCGCGCAGCTCCTTGCTGATGGTATAGTGGATCTTCTTTTTGGATATGAGCGTCATGGAATAGTTGATAGTTGTTCGTTGTCCGTTGTCAGTTATTGGGCGAAGGTACAAGTCAGCTACCCGTGGCCAGGTAAATGCCGGAGCCCGGCCCCAGTAACCGGCCCGACGCCCGGCTCTGGCAATAACGCACAATCGTTGCCCAACAGCTAACAACTGACAACGAACAACTAATAACTGACCCATACTTTTTCAGTGCAAAATTCCGACCTTCGCGGGGCCTTCTGTCCGGGCTTCATTTTCTCCTATGAAAAAGCATTTACTCACGTTGGCGCTGGTGCTGCTCTGCCCGTTTTTCTCGTCGGGCTGGGGCTTTTTGGCCCACCGCACCATCAACCAGATAGCCGTGTATACCCTGCCCAAATCGATGCAGGGGTTTTACTACCGGCACCTGCCGGAAATCGTGCGGCTGGCTACCGCCCCCGATGAGCGGCGCGACGACGACCCCAAAGAAGCCCCGCGGCACTACATCGACATGGACCACTTTGGCGACGACCCGTTCGGGGCCATGCCCAAGCTCTGGGAAAAAGCCATTGCCAAATATTCGGCCGATACGCTGCGCAAGTACGGCACCGTGCCGTGGGTAGTGCTCGAAACCAAGGAATCATTGACCCAGGCCTTCCGCCAGCGTGATTCGGCGGCCATTGTGCGCCTCTCGGCCGAGCTGGGCCACTACGTAGCCGATGCCTACGTGCCGCTGCACACCACCGTAAACTACGACGGGCAGCTTACCAACCAGCACGGCATGCACAGCCTCTGGGAATCGAAGCTACCGGAGCGCCACCTGGCCGACTGGAAGCTCGACAGCGAGAAGGCCGAGTACCTGAAAGACCCGCTCCGCTCCATCTGGACGGTGGTGCAGGAGTCGTACGGCTTTCTGGGCGACACCTTCGACAAGGAGGAAAAGGTGACGCGCACTTTCACCAACGAAACCAAGTACACCTTCTCGCACAAGTACGGAAAAACCCGCCGCGCCTATTCCGACGCCTTCGCCGATGCCTACAACAAGGAAGTAGGTGCGCAGGTAGCCTACCGCCTCAAGCAGGCGCCCACAATGGTAGCCTCGATGTGGCTTTCGGCCTGGCAGGACGCGGGCAAGCCCGACCTGGATAACCTGTTGGGCAAAAAGCCGAGCAAGGAGGAAAAGGAGAAGCTGGCCCTGGAGCTCAAGGCCTGGGACAAGAATGAGCTGATTACCCAGGATTTGCTGCTGGCTTTCCACAAGGAAAAAGCCGTGGAAAAAGCCGATCAGATCAACTCAGCCCAGGATATGGCCCCGGCCATCGTAGACACGCCCGCGCCGGCTGCCCCCGCTCCTACTCCCGCCACTACGCCGGTTGTGGAGCCGGAAAAGGTGAAGGTGAAAACCAAAACCGACGAGGGCAGCACCAAGCGGAAGGAGAAGAAAAAGAAGGAGGAGAAAAAGGAAAATGACGGCTGGAACTAGCGCCATTGGCCATGCCTGACTTCTCCCTGCAACCCCACCTGGAAAACGACAAAGTCCGCCTGCTCCCCTTGCAGCAGGCGGACTTTGTAGATTTATACGCCGTGGCCGCCGACCCTAAAATCTGGGAGCAGCACCCCAATAAGGACCGTTGGCAAAAAGAGGTATTCAGCACCTTTTTTGAGGGCGCGATGCTCAGCCGGGGTGCCTTCAAGATAGTAGATAAAGCCACGGGCGCCACCATGGGCAGTACTCGGCTCTACGACTACGACCCGCAGGACAACAGCATCCTGATCGGCTACACATTTTACGGCACGCAGTACTGGGGCCAGGGCATCAACCAGGCGGTAAAAGCACTACTGCTGGACTACCTGTTTCAGTACGTCGATACGGTGCGGTTTCACATCGGGGCCGGCAACGTCCGCTCCCAGATTGCCATTCAGCGGCTGGGCGCCACCAAGGTTGCCGAGCAGGAGCTGGCCTATTACGGCGAGCCAACCCGGCTCAACTTCGTGTACGAAATAGCCAAAACCGCCTGGCTGGCCCGCACCGCAGGAGATGCCCAGGCCCACGGATAGCGCACTTCCTACTTCCAGCCGCCGCCCAGAGCCCGGTACACATTCACGGTAGCGTTGAGCTGCTGCATCTTGGTTTCGACCAGGTCGAACTTCGATTCCAGGGCGTCGCGCTGGGTGAAGAGCACCTCGGTGTAGTCGGCGCGGGCGGAGTTGAACAGGCTGCTGGAAATCGTGCTCGACTGATTCAGGGCTTCCACTTCCCGAGACTTCTCATCGTACGCCTTGGCCAGATTACTGATGCTGGCCAGTTGGTTGGCCACCTCCACGTAGGCATTGAGCACCGTCCGCTCGTAGTTGTACACGGCCTGAGTCTGGCGGGCGTTGGCGCCGTAGTACGTGGCCTTAATGCCGTTCTTGTTGATGAGCGGCGCGGCCATATCACCCGCTACCGACAGCAGCACCGACTCAGGCAGCGTGGCCAATAGGCCGGGCTGGAAGGCGGCCGAGCCGACGGCTCCGGTGATGCGCAGCGACGGGTAGAAATTGGCCCGGGCCACCTGCACGTCCAGTTTGGCGGCCACCAGATTCTGCTCGGCCTGCCGCACGTCGGGGCGGTTTTGCAGCAGCTGGGCGGGTACGCCGGCCTGCATGGCTTTGGGCACCAGGTCATTGAACGAAGCATCGTTGCGCACTACCGGCTGCGGGTAACGACCCGCCAAGAAGTTGATGCGGTTTTCCGTTTCCGTGATGCGCTGCTGAATGGCGTACTGAATGGCCTGGGTGTGGTGCACCTGCGCCTCGAAGCGGCGCACGGCCAGCTCGGTTACCCGGGCCGCATCCTTTTGCAGGCGCACCGCCTTCAGCGCGTTGCTTTGATTTTCAAGGTTTTGCCGGATGATGGCCAACTGGTTGTCGAGGGCCAGCAGCTCGTAGTACGAGTTGGCAATTTCAGCTACCAGATTAGTCACGGTGAAGTTTTTACCTTCCACCGAAGCTAGGTAGCGCGCCGCGGCGGCCTGGCGGGCGTTGCGCAGCTTGTGCCAGATATCCACTTCCCAGCTGGCCAGGGCGGCCACTTGGAAGTTGGTTAGCGGGTCGGGCGTGGCGCGGGCGGGCTTGATGTCGATACTTTCCTCCGTGGCCCCCGGCAGCGTGTAGCGGGCCGCTTTTTCAACGCCCGCGCCAATGCCCAGGCCCACCGTGGGCAGATATTCGCCCTTGCGGGCCCGCACTTCCTGGCGGGCAATTTCGATTTCCTGGCGCGTGATATTTAGCTCCTGGTTGCGCAGTAGGGCCGTATCGATGAGGGCCACCAGGCTGGGGTCGGTGAAAAACTCCTGCCACGGCATCCGGGTCACGTTGGTCGAGTCCGTGGATGGGCTGCCGGTGAAGCTGGCGGGCACGGCGCGGCTCTCCGTTTTCTGCACCAGCGTGGGGGCTTTGCAGGCACCCACGGCCAGCGTCAGGCAAGCCGCGCTCAGGCTTTGATAAATGCGTTTCTTAAGCATGAGTCTCAACTTCTTCAACTATAACGTGGGGCTCGAATTCGGACAGAGGGTGTTCATTCTCGTCCCCGATGAGCTTGCGGCCGGCGGCCAGCGTGCCAAAAATGTAGTACAGGCCCGGCACGATGATGACGCCGAAAATGGTACCGAACAGCATGCCGCCCAGGGCTGAGGTACCGATGGTGCGGTTGCCGATGGCACCCGCGCCGTGGGCCAGCACCAACGGAATCAGGCCGGCAATGAAGGCGAAGGAAGTCATCAGAATGGGGCGGAAACGCACCTTGGCGCCTTCAATGGCCGCGGCCCGCACGCTCATGCCCTCCTCGTGCTTCTGCACCGCAAACTCCACGATGAGCACTGCGTTTTTACCCAGCAACCCCACCAGCATAACCAGGCCTACCTGGGCGTAGATGTTGTTGGCTAGGCCCAGGGTTTTGATCAGCAAAAAGGAGCCGAAAATGCCGGCCGGCAGGGAGAAAATAACAGCCAGCGGCAGCAGAAAGCTTTCATACTGCGCGGCCAGCACCAGATACACGAAGGCCAGCACCACCAGGAAGATGTAAATGGCCTCGTTGCCGCGGCTTGCCTCATCTTTCGACAGGCCGCCCCAGTCGATATCGTAGCCGCGGGGCAGGGTTTTAGCCGCCACTTCTTGCACCGCCTTGATGGCTTCACCCGAGCTGAAGCCGGCAGCCGCGTCGCCGCGGATGGAGGCCGTGGGATACATATTGTAGCGGTTGATTTCGTTGGCGCCCTGGCTTTTCACGATCTTCATGAAGGCCGACAGCGGCACCATCTCGCCCTTGTCGTTTTTCACCCACATATCCAGCACGTCTTTGGGCAGGCGGCGGTACTCGGGCGAGGCTTGCACAAACACTTTGAAAAAGCGCTGGTACTTGATGAAGCCCAGCTCGTAGGTCGAGCCGATCATGATGCTGAGCGTGTTCATGGCGTTGCCAATGCTCACGCCTTTCTGCATGGCCAGCTGGTTGTCGATCTGCAGCTCGTACTGCGGATAGTTGGCCGAGAAGAAGGTAAATAGCCCGGCTAGTTCCTTGCGCTTTTTGAGCTCGGCCATAAAGTCCTCGTTCACCTTTTCCAGCGCCTTATAGTCGCCGGTGCTGGTTTTGTCGAGCAGCTGCAGCTGGAAGCCACCCGCCGCGCCGTAGCCCGGCACTGCCGGCGGCTCGAAGAATTCGATGGTCGCGCCCGGAATTTCCTTGGCCTTTTCCTCCAGGCTCATCACGATATCGTGCACCGACTCCTTGCGCTCCGACCAGGGCTTGAGGCTGATGAGCAGCGTGCCGGCGTTGGAGCCGCGGCCTTCGGTAAGTACTTCGTAACCAGCCAGCGACGAAATGCTTTCGATGCCGGGCACCTTTTCGGCTAGCTTGGAAAGCTGCTGCGACAAGGCGTTGGTGCGCTCCAGCGTGGAGCCGGGCGGCGTCTGGATAATGGCGTAGAGCATGCCCTGATCCTCGGCCGGGATGAAGCCGGTGGGCAACGTAGACGAGATGCCGAAAATGCCCGCGCCGAAGGCAATCAGGATCAGGAAGGTGAAGATGCGGCGGTCGACTACCTTCTCCAGGAAGTTGGTGTAGTGGCCGGTCAGGCGCTCGAAGCCGCGGTTAAACCAATCGATGAAGCGGTTGATGGGCGTTTTCTTGCGGGGCTGGCCGTGGTTGTTCTTCAGAATCATGGCGCAGAGCACCGGCGTCAGCGTCAGGGCCACGATGCCGGAAATGACAATGGATGAGGCCATCGTAATGGAAAACTGCCGGTAGAAAATGCCCACCGGACCGCTCATAAAGGCCACCGGCACGAATACGGCCGTCATCAGGATGGTAATGGCAATGATGGCCCCGCTGATTTCACCTACTACTTCGCGCACCGCGCCATAGGGCGAAAGGTGCTTTTCCTCCATTTTGGCGTGCACCGCTTCCACTACCACAATGGCATCGTCGACCACGATGCCGATGGCCAGCACCAGCGCAAACAGGGTAATCATGTTGATGGTCATCCCAAAGGCCTGCATGGCAATGAAGGCGCCCACGAGCGACACCGGCACGGCAATAATCGGGATGAGCGTGGAGCGCCAGTCGCCTAGGAACAGGAACACCACGATGGCCACCAGAATAAAGGCGTCGCGCAGGGTGTGAATTACGTTTTCGGTGGACGCGTCGAGGAAGTTCGACACGTCGTAGCTGATCTTGTAATCCATGCCCGGCGGCATGGTTTTCTTCAGCTCTTCCAGCTTGGCCTTCACGCTTTTAATCACGTCGGAGGCATTAGAGCCGTAGGTTTGCTTGAGCATAATGGCGGCCGAAGGGTAGCCGTCGAGGTTGGAGTAGATGTCGTAGAATTCCGAGCCCAGCTCCACGTTTGCCACGTCCTTGAGGCGCAGGGTTTCGCCGTTGGAGTTGGCCTTGATGATGACGTTCTTATACTCCTCCACGTCGTTGAAGCGGCCCTTGTAGGTCAGCACGTACTCCAGCGCCGAGGCCTCCTTGCCATCGGAGCGGCCGATGCGGCCCGGGGAGCCAATCACGCTCTGGTCGTTGAGGGCTTCCATCACGTCGTCCACCGACAGGTTGTAGGCCCGCATTCGGTCGGGCTTGAGCCACACGCGCATGGCATACTGCCGGGAGCCCAGGATGCTGGCCCGCCCGATACCATCGATGCGCTGAATTTCGGGCAGCATGTTTACCCCAGCAAAGTTGAAGAGGTACCGCATGTCGGTATTCTTGTCTTTGCTGTAGAGGTTCACATACATCAGCATGTTGGGCACCACGCGGTTTACCACCACGCCCTCGCGCTGCACCAGCGTGGGCAGGCGGTTCAGAATCTGGGCAATGCGGGTGTTTACGTTCACTACCGCCTGCTCGGGGTCGGTGCCCAGGTTGAAGACAATCTGGATGTTGGCTTCCCCGGCCGACACGGCGTCGGAGGTCATGTACTTCATGCCGGGCACGCCGTTAATGGCCTGCTCCAGCGGAATAAGCACCGATTCGGTGAGCACCTTGGCGCTGGCGCCTGGATACGCCGTGCTGACCATCACCATAGGCGGCGAAATCTCGGGAAACTGAGACGTGGGCAGCGTCTTGATAGCCAGCATGCCCAGGAACATGATTACCACCGATATGACGATGGCAAACACGGGGCGACGAAGGAATCTACTAAACATATCGGATGAGTTTAGTTGTCCGTTGCTCGTTGTCAGTTGTTAGGATAAAAACGCACTAACAACTGACAACCAACAGCCAACAACTATTCAGAGTACACTTTCAGGTGGGCAATGACCGACTTGGGCTCCTGGTAGGTGAAGTCGATTTTGTCGCCGTCCTTCACTTTGCGGATGCCTTCGAGCATGATTTTGTCGCCCGCTTTCAGCCCAGAGGAGATGATGTAGAGGTCCGGCATTTCGGAGGCCACGGTCACTTCGCGCTGATGCACCACGTTGTGGCTATCGACCACATACAGGAATTTCTTTTCCAACACTTCAAAAGTGGCTTTCTGGGGTACAATCAGGGCATTTTTCAGCGGCACGGTCATTAGCACGCTGCCGGTTTCGCCGTTGCGCAGCAGCCCCTTAGGGTTGGGGAAAGTAGCCCGGAAGGCAATGTTGCCGGTTTCATTATTGAAGTCGGCTTCGATGGTTTGCACAATGCCGGGATACTCGAATTCCTCATTGTTGGCCATGCGCAGCTTGACGTGCGGCTTATCCTCAGCCTGCACGTGGGTTTTATAAGCCAGATACTCGGCTTCGGGCACATTGAAGTACACCCACATTTTGCTGTTATCGGAGAGAGTCGTGAGCAGGTCACCCTCATCGACGAGGCTACCGAGCCGGGCCTGGAAGTGGTCCATGATGCCGCTGAACGGCGCCCGGATGGTGGTGAAGCCCAGGTGCGTCTGAGCCAGCGACACCTCCGCTTTGGCCTTTTCTACTTTCGCCTGTGAGAGGGCCAGTTCGTTGGGCGACACGATTTTACCATCGGCCAGCTTCTTGGTATTCTGATACTCGATGCTGACGAATTTAGCCTCGGCCTCGGCTTTTTTCAGCTCGGCCTGGTACAGCAGGGGCATGATCTGGAACATGAGTTGCCCCTTCTCGATGCTCTGCCCCTCGTCCACGAAAATCTTCTGCAGATAGCCTTTTTCCAGGGCCCGCACCTCAATGTGCTGGATGGAGTGAATCTGCGAGACGTACTCCTTGGTGATGGTCGTATCCTGCTGCAGCGGACTAGTGACCAGGAATTTCACTTTTTCTTCTTTAACCTCTTCTTTGTGGGCGCAGCTAGTAAAGCATTGCACGCTGCACAAGCTCAGCAGAGTGAGCAGGAATGTTCTTTTCATCAGAAATGTAAGGCAGACTGGCGGTAAAATGCGGCGGGTCATACAGGGTTTCACAGGTTCAGCGCACAAACCAAGCGCCGGTTGCGTGAAGTGAATATGAAGCAGGCCATATTCTGCTCGAAGCAGCAAATTATGCTGAGCAAAGCCCGTCAGTAAGGCCCACAGCGCAGTCTGGCCACGGGTGGTATTCCCACGCGCCGCCGGCAATACGCATCAGCCGCCATTGGCCAGGAATATGGCTTGTGCCCCCGATACTTTACTTTTGGGTTACTGCCCTCGTAGAGGAAACAACCGCCTTATTCGTCCCCGCACCGTCCCGCTCCTTTCCTTCCGCCCTCATTCTACTTCCAATGGCATCTTTTCCCAGGCCCCTATTTCCTACCGCGGCCCGCTGCGGCGCACTGCTCACGGCGGGCCTGTGGCTAGTCGGCTGCAACCAGACGCCGCCAGTAACTGAGGCCCCTGCCGCCGCCACGCCCGCCCCGGTGCCCGGCCCCGACCTGGTAACGCTGGCCGATTCCAACGCCGCGAGTGTGCTTCGGGAGTACGGGCAGCAGTACCCGGGCTCGGAGCTGGTGCTGCACACCCGCCACGGCGACATGCGCGTGCGCCTCTACGATGACACGCCCATCCACAAGGCCAACTTCCTGCTGCTGGCCCGCAAAGGCGTGTTTGATGAAACCGTTTTCAACCGGGTGGTTAATGGCTTTGCCATTCAGGGGGGCCGCTCCGACCACCGCACCATTCGGATTACGCCCTACCACTTGCCACCCGAAATCAGCACGGCACACTTTCATAAGCGCGGGGCCCTGGGCATGGCCCGCTTCGACGACGAAAAAAACCCGGGCAAGCTGTCTTCCAACACCGATTTTTACCTAGTGCAGGGCGAGAAACTCACGCCCGATCAGTCGCAGGCCATGGCGGGCCGGCCACTCACGGCCGAGCAGCAGCGCGTGTACGCCACGGTAGGCGGCGCCCCTTCCCTGGATGGCAAGTACACCGTTTTCGGGGAAGTAGTGGAGGGTCTGGAGGTAATCGACAAAATTGCCGCCGAGCCCGTCACGCCCGATAAGTGGCCCGTCAAGGACGTCGACATCAAGATTGATGTGCTGAAGTAAGCAGCTGGCTATTTCTCGGATTGTACCGCTCGCCGCACGTTTACCAGCTGGGTTTTGAGTGCGTCGCCGGCCTGGGGCTGCAGCAGGCCGGATAGTTCGGCGCGGGTGTAGCCAATGATTTTATCCGACGCCTGGAAGTCGGGCTGGGTCAGGTCGGCGGCCGGGTCGGCGGCTTCCTTGCGGGCCGGGTGCAGGTAGGCGCTGTCGGGCGTGACGCGGTAGAGGTGGTAGAAAAAATAGCGCGTATTGGTGGTGCCCTGGGGTTGAAACCGCACCACGTACACGTCGCCCACCAGTGGGTTATCTACCCGGAACTTCGGCTCGGAGGGCGGCGGCGGCGGCACTTCGGTTTCGGCAGCCGCCGGCTCCTGCGCAGCTTGCTTGGAATCGGAGGAAGACTGGCAGGCCCCGCAGAGCAGCAAGGCACCCAGCAAGGGTGCGAACAGCGTTTTTTGCATGCCGCAAGATAAAGCACGGGGTAGAAAGTAGGGCCGGACCGGTGCGGCACGCACAAAAAAAGGAGGCTGACACCAGGTCAGCCTCCTTTTCAATAAACAACAAACCGGTATCCGGCGACTACCAGATCTTAGCCCGCTCGGCGGTGGCGCGTACCATTTTGGCGTCGTCCTTGCAGCCAAAGGCCTCGAAGAACTGGGGCATGTTCTGCAGCGGCCCGTTGGTGCGGAACTGGGCCGGAGAGTGCGGGTCGGTGAGTACCTGCTGGCGAATGGCCTCGGGGCGCTGGTTGGTGCGCCAGATCTGGGCGTAGGCCAGGAAGAAGCGCTGCTCGGGCGTGAAGCCATCGACCTTGGTTTTGGGCTTGCCCGCCAGCGTCTTTTGCAGGGCCGTGTAAGCAATGTTGAGCCCGCCGAGGTCGGCCAGATTTTCGCCCATCGTGAGCTTGCCGTTCACGTGCACCGAATCAAGGGGCGTGAAGGCGTCGAACTGGCTGCCTACCAGCGCGGCCCGCTGGGTAAACTTGTCGGCGTCTTCCTTGGTCCACCAGTCGCGCAGGTTGCCTTCCGAGTCGTACTGCCGGCCCTGGTCGTCGAAGCCGTGGGTCATTTCGTGGCCGATTACGGCCCCGATGCCCCCGTAGTTTACCGCGTCATCAGCCTTGGGGTCGTAGAAGGGCGGCTGCAGAATACCGGCCGGAAACACGATTTCGTTCATCGGCGGGTTGTAGTAGGCATTCACTGTGGGCGGCGTCATGCCCCACTCGTTCCGGTCGATGGGCTTGCCGAACTTGCTGTTCTCGTCGTTGGCCGCCCACATGCGCGAGGCCAGCACGTTTTGCAGGTAAGAGTCGCGGGTGATGCTCAGGGCCGAATAGTCCTTCCACTTGTCGGGGTAGCCGATTTTAACGGTAAAGGCGTTGAGCTTTTTCAGCGCCTCAGCCTTAGTAGCGGCGCTCATCCACTCGTTACTCTGAATGTGCTCGGCAAAGGCAGCTTTCAGGTTATTGACCATCTCCAGGGCCTTGGCTTTGGCTTCCGGTGTGAAGGCCTTATCCACGTACACCTGGCCGAAAGCTTCGCCCAGGGCGGCGTCCGTCGAACGCAGCATCCGCTTCCAGCGCGGCTGCATTTTCTTGGCGCCGGTCAGCAGCTGGTTGTACTTGAAGGTTTCGTCGACGTAGGCTTTGGGCAGGGCATTGGCCACCGAGCTAACCAGGTGCCAGCGCAGATAGGTTTTCCAGTCGGCAATGGGCTCGGCCTTCAGCATCACGTTGGCTTCCTTCACGAAAGCGGGCTGGCCCACGATGATGGTTTTGGCGGCCGAGAGGTTCTGCTGGGCCAGCAGGGTAGGAAAGCCCACGTTGGGAAACTGCTTCTGCAGTTCCGCCACGGTCATTTTGTTGTAGTTGGCCTGGGGGTCGCGCAGGTCCACGCGGCTTTTGCTGGCTTTGGCCAAGCGGGTTTCCAGACGCATGATGGTAGCGGCATTCTTCGCGGCTACGGCCGGCGTTTCGCCCATCAGCTTAAACGTGTTGGTAATGTAGGTGACGTAGGCGCTGCGAATGGCCTTGGAGCGGGCATCATCGCGCAGGTAGTAGTCCCGGTCGGGCATGCGCAGGCCGCCCTGGTAGAGCAGCACGGCATACTGGGTGGTGTTTTTCTCGTCCTGGCCCACGCCCATATTGAACACCGAGCCGGTGCCGATGAGTTGCTGTCGGCCCAGCGAGGCCTGCAGTCCTTTCAGATCCTTAATAGCGTCGATGCGGGCCAGCTCGGGTTTTAGGGGCGCAATGCCGGCTTTTTCGATGGCCATCGAGTCCATAGCGGAAGCGTAGAAGTCGCCTACTTTCTGCTCGTTCGTGCCTTTGGCGGCATTGCGGTTGGCGGCAGCTTCGTCCAGAATCTGGCGCTGCACGGCGTTGTTCTTGTCGAAGAGCTCATTGAAGCTGCCCCAGCTTACCTCGGCTTCCGGAATCGGATTGTTTTTCAGCCAGTTGCCCGAAGCATACTGAAAGAAGTTGTCGCAGGGGGCCACCGTTTTATCGATGTTAGCCACGTCCAGGCCCACGCCTTTCACTACGGGCTCCTCGGCGGGCGTTGTAGCAGCAGTGGCAGCCGGGGCGGTGGTAGTGGCAGCGGTATTGCTGGTGGCGCAGCCAGCCAGAGTCAGGCCAGCGGCAGCTACGGCGGCCAGGGTTAGTTTGTTTCTGTTTTTCATGCGGAAAGGTTAGTAGAAAGGCGGGTTTGGCTGGAAAGGTAAAAGAAAAAGGTCATTGACGGCACTGGGCTGTTCTTTTGCCGGCGGCGGGCTTTTCGTCCCAAACCGCCAACATTGGCTCGGCCTGCGGGTTGCATAGCCGGCTGGCGTGGTAAAGATGCGGGATGCCGCCGAACCGTTGCCTTATTGCCCGCTGGTTGCCGCGCCCCTAATTCGTACCTTGCTGCCCTATGCCGCCCCTGTTTAATCGTCGTCCGGAACCGGGCCTTGCTCCTGCCCTGCCGCCCGTAGCTATGCCCCTGGCCGAGCTGCTGGTGCGGGTGCGCCAAGCCGTGGAAACCCGCTTTGCCGACTCCTACTGGGTGCTAGCCGAAATTGCCGACCTCACCCTACCCCGCCACGACGGCGGCCACTGCTACCTCGTGCTCACCGACCAGCACGTTACCGGCCGCGGGGCCCAACTCAAAGCCCAGGCCCGGGCCACCATCTGGAGCCAGCGCTACCAGCAGCTGGCCCCGGCCTTCCTAGACCAGACCGGCCAAGAGCTGCGGCCGGGCCTCAAGCTGATGCTGCGGGTGCAGGTCAAGTTTCACGAGCAGTACGGGCTGAGCCTCGACGTATTGACCATCGACCCGAGCTACACCGTGGGCGACCTGGCCCGGCAGCGCCTCGAAACCGTGCGCAAGCTGGAAGCCAAAGGCCTGCTGGAGCGCCAGAAAAAGCTACCCCTACCGCTGGGCCCGCAGCGCTTGGCCGTCATTTCGTCGCCCACGGCGGCCGGCTTCCAGGATTTCGTGCAGCAGCTCGGCGAGTCGCCCTACGACTTTGCCGTGGCCCTGTTTCCGGCTGTGATGCAGGGCACCGAGTCGCCGGCCAGCATTCTGGCGGCGCTGGATGGCATCCGGGCGCAGCGGGCGGCTTTTGATGTAGTCGTCATTATCCGGGGTGGCGGGGCCAAAACCGACCTGTTAGCCTTCGACGACTACGGGCTGGCCGCCGCCGTGGGTGCTTTTCCGCTGCCGGTACTCACGGGTATCGGGCACGAGCGCGACGAAGCGGTGCTAGACCTGACGGCGCACCTGGCCCTGAAAACGCCCACGGCTGTGGCCGCCTTTCTGGCCGAGCGCCTGGCCCGCCTCGACGCGGTATTTTCGGGCTACGCCGACCGGATTCGGGAACTGGCCGCCCGGCAGCTCGACGAGGCTGCCGACCTGCTCGGGCAGGCGGGCCGCTACGTATTTCAGGCTGCACGCGAGCAGCTGCAAGGCCACCGCGCCGAGCTATACCAGCGCATCCGAATAGCAGCTACTGTGCCGCGCCAGGTGGTGCAGCAGCAGCAGCGCCACCTGAGCCGCCACCGCCACGTGCTGCACCGCAGCACCCGCCGGGCCCTGGTGCGGCAGCAACAGCAGCTGCGCACGTTTGGCCGGGCGCTGGCCCAGCGGTTTCGGCGCCTGCACCGCCGCCGCCGCGAGCAGCTGCTGCGCCACCGCTACCAACTGCAGCTGGCTGCCGAGCGACTTTTGCACCGGGCCACGCTCCGGCTAGCCCAGCTCAGCACGCCCCCGCTGCCCGATGCCGCTGCCCTGGCCCGCCACGGCTACGTGCAGCTTATCACCGACCAGCCGCAACCCGATACTACCCTGCAGCCCGGCGACGAAGTACGGCTGCTGTTGCCCCACCTCACGCTGGCCGCCCAGATTACGGACCGCACCCCGCATCTGGCTCCGGCCTTATCCGCTTCCGATAGTTCGGCCAATTCGGCCCCGCACTCATGACCAACGATACCACCTACCGCCAAGCCATTGAAGAGCTCGAAACCATTCTGCGGGCCCTTGAAACCGATACCGTTGACGTAGACGACCTGACGGCCCGCGTGCACCGTTCGGCCGAGCTGATTCGACTCTGCAAGCAAAAGCTGCGCAACGCGGAGTCGGCCATTGAGCGGGTGTTTGAAAACCTGGAAGAGGAAGACGACCACGACCCCACGGACGAAGCCGAGCTGCCCCCGCCTACCCCGCCGACTGGTCCCAGCCGCCCACCGGGCAAGGGTCGGGCTACTGGTCAGCTGCCGTTTTAGCAGCGGCCGGGGTTTAAGGAAAAGAGTTAGGTTGCTTGCATCCGCTACGGTTTGCCCTATATTTGGATGTTCTATTTGAGAACAAATTTGTTCAAATCTTTCTTTAATACCTCCTAACCACACCGCAGTATGTCAGTATTCGATGGCAACGAAGGCTCCATTGTAACCGAAACAGTAGCAGCAGGCATGACGCATAATTATCGGGAATGGCCCGATGATTCTAAGCCGGTATTCAATGGCCAGTTTTTCGGTAAAAACAAGCTCAAAGAACTGATAGACGACTGTGGATCAGAATTCATGGGCATCCGCATCTATAACGCTGTAGATGACAACGGTGCTCCGGGCTTTGTCCTGGTCGGCGTAAAAGCGGATGAAAACGACCTTACGGATAAAGTCATGCTGGCCTCCGGGCCGGCCTGCCCTACGTGCTGTGCTTCAAGTAGCCCTCTGATGTAAAAAGCAATACGCCTGCCTTACTCCGCACTCTAGAATGCCAACGTTAGATAGTACTGAACTGGTTAGCTTAGCTAAACAACTGAACCTGGTGTCAGTAGTCAGCTATTTATTGCCTTTGCTGGTATGCATCTGGCGTTGGCCTTCTTTACTGCCGGAGCATCGGCGCTTTATACTGGGTGCCTTGTTGACCAGCCTGACACTAAATATTCTGTCAGAAGTTGGCCGGCAGGTATGGCACAGCAACATCCTGTTCATTTACCTGATTGCCTGGACCGAGACACTCTTCCTTAGCTGGGTATACTATCATGCATTTCATACCCTGCGAAATCGTCGGTGGCTGCTGATAGGGGTCGCGCTGTTCGTGCTAGTGGCTTCCTTCGAGTCATTCTACCTGCACGGGCTGTATGGAGCCCGCACATATACGCGTGTTTCTCAGAGCATTCTTTTGGTTGGAGCAGCTCTTGTCTATTTTGAGCAGGTACTCCGAGAGCTGCGAAATATTCGGCTGGAGCGCGACCCGGTATTTCTGGTCAGTGTTGGCGTCACGCTGTACTACTCGGGCACACTAATGGTCTTCGTGTTGGAAGATTCCATGCACAAACAGCAGCAAACTAATCAAATATGGGTTATGTACATTGTTGAATCCATCTTACTCATCGGGTTCAACATTCTACTGGCTATTGCTCTTCGTCATGCCGGCCGATCAGTACCTAGCCACTCCTTACCCTCCTCTGCCTCCAGTAACTAGACGCTACGCCGAGAAAGACAGCTTCACGAAAGCATGGCTCGGTGTTGCTGGCGGCTGCTCCCAGCACCCAGCCACTGCGCAGTTTCCGTAGTTGGATTCATTGCCTGCGAAGCCCACTCCTCCCCTGCCTCGCCCTTTGTCAGTACCCGCTCTTATGATAAATACCCTTGAATAGCGAGGAGCTGGTACGTTTTGCCAAACTGTTCAACGTCGTAGCCCTGCTTACCTACCTGATACCGTTGGGCGTAGGCTTGTACCGTTGGCGCAGCCTACAGGCGGTATACCGGCCCTTATTCTGGTTTGTGCTGATTCCGGGCTGCCTACTAAACGGCGCCCTGGCCGAATTTGGCCGGCATGTGCTGCACAACAATGTTTTGTTTCTGCAGCTGGCCACCGTTGGCGAAACGCTGCTGCTCGGCTGGGCCTATTACGGCTGCCTGCACTCGGAGCGGGCCCGCCAGATTCTGCTGGCGGCTTTGGGCATCTTTACCGGCATCTACCTCTTCGAATTACTCTATCTCAACGGAGGCAACTTTCGCGCCGCGCAGGATGTGTATACCCACGTGGCGCAGAGCATTCTACTTATCAGCGCAGCCGTAGCCTATTTCGAGCAGACCCTGCGTGAGCTGCGCAACATTGACCTAGGCCAGGATTCTATGTTTATGGTTAGTGTGGGCTCTATCCTTTACTACGCCGGCACGCTGATGGTATTTGTACTGGAGGGCCAGTTGCAGAACCAGCCCGACCTAATTTGGATGATGTATATTATCCAGTTTATTCTGCTGATTGTATTCAACACCTTTCTGGCTATTGCACTCTGGAACGGTAATCGACAAATAGAAGCTGCTGATGTGCCCCTGGGATGGCCCAACGGTTACCTATAGTAGTCAGCTCATTTTCCCATCTAATCCTGCCAAACTTCTGCGAGATTTTGTAATTTTCTCTCGCCCTTCGCCCCTTCTCCCACACCTCTGCCACGTTTTGCATGCATATTCCTTCGTGGCTTCTCACCTTCTGTGAATACCTGGAGCAAACGGCCAGTCTGGTGGTGCTGCTGCCGCTGGGACTGGCTTTCTGGCGCTGGCCACGGCTGCCCAAAACGATGCGTCTGATGACGGTCTATCTGGTATTTACGGAGCTGGTGCTATTAGCCTCGAGCCTGGTAGAGCTGTACCGGCCAGCCTGGAGCTACGGTATCTGGCACTTCTTTACCCTGGTCCAGACGCTGCTGTTTTTTCGCATCTACTACCTTACCCTTTCGTCACCAGCCGTCCGGCTGCTCATCCAATTCGCGGCCGTGGGCTTTACTGTTTTCGCCTTCCTCGACTCGCTGTATCTGGAAGGACTGCAGCAGGTCAACTCCTACACCCATGTGGCGCAAAGCGCGCTGCTTATCGGGCTGGCCCTGCTCTATTTCGAGCAGCTGCTCAATGAGCTCCATATTACCCGACTGGAGCAAGACCCACTTTTTTTGGTAAGTACCGCGGTTGTTTTGTATTTTTCGGGTACTGTATTGCTGTATGTGTTCGTCAACAAGCTTTCTGCACCCGCCGACTACGCGAGCCATCAGGTGATTTATACGCTTAATTCTATGGTCAATCTGGTTCAGTACCTGTTATTTGCCTTGGCGTTTTGGTATGCAGGTCGTACTCTGCCTTCCCAGTCCCGGCCATGAACAGCTGGCTCCTCCCGGTGATGCTGGCCACGCCGGTGCTGCTGCTGCTGGCACTGGGTATCGTCGGGTTTGTGCTGCGCTACCAGCGGCGGCTGCTGCGGCAGCAGGAGCAGCTACGCCAAGTGCGCGACGCCTCCCAGCAGCAGGCCCTGGAAGCAGCACTGCTGGCCCAGGAGGATGAGCGCCGCCGTATTGCTGCCGACCTGCACGATGGCGTAGGTACTACCCTAGCCATTGCCAAGCTGCACCTGAGCACCCTGGGCCAGCCCAACCTTACGGAGGAAGCTACGGCCTTGCTCGATCAGGCCATTGGTGAGGTAAGGCGCATTTCACGCAACCTGCTGCCCGCTGCTCTCCAGAAATTCGGCTTACCCTTTGCCCTCGACGCGCTGGCCCGCACCGTGCCCGCCGATGGCCCTACGCACGTTATCATCGAGCAGCGCGGCCAGCCCCGCCGCCTCGACCCCAAACGGGAGCTTATTGTATTCCGGGTGGTGCAGGAGCTGCTGGGCAACGGCCTGCGCCATGCCCACGCCGAAACCATCGAAGTCAGTGTCGACTTCGGCCCCGACTACCTTTCCCTCCAATACCGCGACAATGGCGTGGGTTTCGACCCGGCCGCCGGCGACCTGCCACCCGCGCCAGGTACCCGTTCGGGCCTGGGCCTCACCAACCTGCGCAGCCGCGTAGCCGTGCTGCACGGTACCCTGCGCCACGATTCGGCCCCGGGCGCGGGCAGCAAAGTTTGGATTTCCTTCCCTATTCCGTATCTTCCGGCCGATCAAAAGCCCGCCCTAACTACCTCTGTATGAGCACACCTACTATCCGTTTAGCTGTAGTCGACGACCATATCCTGTTTCGGAAGGGCCTGCGTGCCCTCATTAGCGGCTTTCCTGATATGGAAGTACTCTTTGAAGCGGGTGATGGCCAGGAGCTTCTGGAGCACCTCGACCAAGGCATTGTACCCGACGTAGTGCTAATGGATTTGCAGATGCCCACCCTGGATGGCTTGCAGACTGTGCGCCTGATGCGGGCCCAATACCCCCGCGTGCGGGTGGTCATCATCTCGATGCATGACGAGCCCGAACTCATTGATAGCCTGCACACCGAAGGCGCCCACGGCTACCTGCTCAAGAATGCCAACCCCGAGGAAGTGCGCGGCGCTATTCTGGCCGCGGCCGACCACGCTACCACCCGGCCCAGCCTGGCAGTGCTGTAGGTCGATTAGCCTTCTTTTCTACCGAAATGCCTCTGCTCGTCAGGGGTATTTTTTTGCCCGGGCCACTAACCACTAATTTGTTAAGCCCAACAAGACAGTAATAGTCGGGCTATTGGCAAACTCCGTCCGGCTTTTTAGCTTTGACTTTACTTCTTACCCTACTGCCTTGAAACCTCGGCTTTTACTCCTGCTTTGCTTCATCATCAGTGAGTCTCACGCTCAAACTCCAATATACCAGGTAAGCCTGCGGGAGCAGAAGTTGGTGGTCGATAATCCCACCTTTCACATCACCGAAGTGCTCGACTTACGCGCGCAGCACCAGATTATCGGGTGGGTGCAGCGGGGCATGGGCAACGTGCGGGTTCCGGCCAATCTAGCGGGCGGCGTGGCGGCCGGCCTTGGGGGTTGGCTGCAGGTGCAACTGCCGCCCCGCCCCGGCAGCCGCCCCGTGCTGATGCGCGTGCACGAGCTGCGCATCGGCGAGCAGACCAAGGCAACCTCGGAAAAGGCTACCGCCGACGTGGATATCGACTTTGTGTACCAACAGCCTGATGGCCGCTACCAGGTGGTGCAGCGCTACATTGAGCAGGAAGAAAGTAAGGGCCTGGAAACCACCGGCCGCCACGACGACAACATCGTGGCGTGCCTGCAACGGGCCTGCACCCAGCTCAACGCCATCGACTGGGCGCAGCGCCTGAGCCTGGCCCCGGCTCTGACCACTGAGCAGGTGCGCTACCGCGGGGGCCGCAAGTCCCTGCCCTACGACTATGCTATTCTGACGGCGGCCTCCCGGCCCGCCGGTGTGTACTACACCTTTCTCGACTTTCGCAACAACAAGCCCGAAGCCGCGCCCGGCCTGAAAGTGGAGCAGTCGGTTGCCGGCAACCGGCCCATTACGGAAGAAGTAGAAGCCTCGGTAACAACGGCCACCGGTCCGCAGCCCTTGCGCGACGTATGGGGCTTTTCGGATGGGGAGCAGGTGTACGTATTGCGCCAAAAGCATTTCTACCCCCTGAAGCGGGCCGGCGACGATTTCACCTTCACCGGCTGGGCCAGCGCCGACCCGGGCGCGATGAGCACGGCGGCTGTGGTAGGTGGCTTGGCCGGGGCCGCCGTAGCGGCGGCTACTACGCACGGTGAGCCCCAGGAATATATGCTCGACATGGCCACCGGCCGCGTTGCCGACTTCGATTACCTCGACCAGCTGGCCCGGCACGATACGGCTTCGGTAGTGGTGTACCGGCGGCCAGGCGGCAGCAAAAAGCCGCTCACGGTACTGCTCAACGGCCAGGAGTTGCAGACGCTGCCCGCCAACGACTTCGTGCTGATTCCGTGGACCAGCAAAACGCGGGAAATTTCGCTCTGCCTGGCCGGTGCTGAGTCTGGGTGTTATTCCTTCATTCCCGTGTTTGGCAAAACGATGTACGTGGAGCTAAAGGCCCGCACCGACGCCGAAAAGCCTTCTTTGGAATACGTGCCCAATAAGGAGGGCGACTATTACGTGAAAAAGATGCGCCGCTAAACCAGCTCGGCACTGGGGTCCCAGAATCGGGTTTTGAAATCCTGCACCTGGTCGTCGACCACCCGAATTCCCTCGGCTTCCAGAAACTCCTGCATGGCCGTGGGTGTGGCGAAGTGCTGACGACCAGTAAGCAGCCCCAGCCGGTTTACAACGCGGTAGGCCGGCACGGCCTGCGGCCCCACAGCCGGGTGGGCCGCCATCATGGCCCAGCCCACCATACGGGCCCCGTGCCGGGCACCGAGGTAGTGGGCAATAGCACCGTAGGTAGTAACGCGGCCGGCCGGAATCAGGCGCACCACGTCGTGCACGTCGCGGAAGAAGTTACGGTGGGCTTCGGTGGGTTCTTTGGGCGTCTTCATGGAGTCAAAGTACGGGGAAATGCGCGGGTGGATACCGCCAATTCAAAGCTCAACAGTGGTTTTCACGAGCTGAACCTACTGCTGTTGGGGCGCGTAGACGGGTACTCCTGCTCCCGCAGGAAAGCACTATTCCTTCACTCCCAACCTAACCCTACCCGCTATGTTCGACAAACTCAAAAGCCTCGATGACCTGTTTCAGGAGCAGTTGAAAGACCTTTACAGCGCTGAAACCCAGCTCACCAAAGCCCTGCCCGATATGGCCAAGGAAGCCCGTGACCCACGCCTGCAGCAAGCCTTCGACACCCACCTGAAGGAAACCAAGAACCAGCTTGCCCGCCTCGAGCAAATCGGGCGCGGCCTGAACCTGGAACTGGACGGCCACACCTGCAAAGCCATGCAGGGCTTGGTGGCCGAGGGCAAGGAAACCATTGCCGAAGATGCTACCGACGAGGTAAAAGATGCCGCCCTAATTGCCGCCGCGCAACGCGTGGAACACTACGAAATAGCCGGCTACGGCACGGCGGCCCACTATGCCGAGCGCCTAGGCCACTCCCAGGCCGCCGAGTTGCTGCGCCAAACGCTGCAGGAAGAGCAGGCTACCGATACTCTGCTTAACAATCTGGCGAAGAGCTCGATAAACGCCAAAGCCATGTAGCGGCTGCGGCCCTTGAAAGAAAAAGCCTGCAACCCGCAGGCTTTTTTTGTGTCTTACCCCCTGTGACAAACCACGCCCCGGCATTTGCCCGAACCCTTCGGGCCGGCCTGTCGTTGTGGAACGTCAGTGGCTCCAGCAGGGGCCGCATCGATTGAGTTGGGAAACACCCCTTTATACATGCAATACGAAGAAGAAACAGTAGAAACAGAGGCGCGCCCCGGGCGCAAGGTGTTGTGGATTCTGATAGCTGTGGCCCTTGTTGCCGCTTTGGTATTCGTTAAGATCAAATACTTTCCCTCGCCCAATGCCGATGCCAAAGGTGGCGGCGGGGGCCGCGGCGCCGCCGGAGGCGGTGGCAAAGGGGGCCCTGGCGGCGGGGCAGGCGGCAAAGGGGGTGGCCAAAAACTACCCGTGCAGGTATATGTGGTGAAGCCCACCAACCTCTCCGACGAAGTAGCCGCTACTGGCTCCGTAATGGCCGATGAGTCGGTGGTGATTAAGAGCGAGCTGTCGGGCAAAATTACCAGCCTCAACATCCGGGAAGGTCAGCCGGTGAGCAAAGGGCAACTGCTGTTCAGCATTAATGCCGACGAAGCGCAGGCCGCCATCCGCAAGCAACAGTACAACATCCAGCTGTTCCGCGACCAGGAAAAGCGCCAGCGCACCTTGCTCGACAAGGAATATATCAGCGCCCAGGAATACGAGCAGGCCAACAACCAGCTCCAGACGGCCCAGGCCGACTTGCGGGCGTTGCAGGCTTCACTGGCCAAAGCCTACGTACGGGCTCCGTTCAACGGGGTGCTGGGCCTGACCACGGCTACTGTAGGCACTTACGTAAGCCCCGGCACTGAAATAACGACCCTTTCACGCGTGCGACCGGTTAAGATTGACTTTGCCGTACCTGGCCGCTTTGCCTCCAAGGTGCGGGTTGGCGACGTGGTCAGCATCACGGACGAAGGCACCAACAAAAAGTACGACGCCAAGGTCTACGCCATCGACCCGCAGATTGACCCCGTGAGTCGCACCCAGCCCGTGCGCGCCCGCTACGCCAATACCAACGACGAGCTGCGCCCCGGTGCTTTCGTGAAAGTGAACCTGCAGCTCGGCGAATCGACCGACGCGCTGCAAGTGCCCACCGAATCGGTGATTCCGGAGGCTAGCGGCTACAGCGTGTACACTGTAAAAGGTGGGAAGATGGTGCCGAAGAAAGTCAAAATCGGTATCCGCTCCGACAAAGTGATTCAGATTACCGACGGCCTGGCCGTGGGGGATTCCGTGATTCGCACCGGCATTCTGCAGGTGAAACCGGGAGATGCCGTGAAGGCCACCAAATAGATTTCACACAGTGCCGCGCAGTGGGTTTCGCCGTATTTCGCGGTAAGCCGTTCAATGTGAGGCACTGCGAAACATTGCGTGAAATACCATGAGCTTATCATCAACCAGTATAAACCGCCCGGTCCTCGCCATCGTGATGAGCCTCGTCATCGTGATTTTCGGCGTCATCGGGTTTCGCTACCTCAGTATCCGGGAATATCCGAGCGTTGACCCGCCGATTATCACCGTGTCGGCCAGCTACACCGGGGCCTCGGCCGACGTGATGCAGGGCCAGGTAACCGAGCCGCTCGAAGAAGCCCTCAACGGTATTGCCGGCATCAAAAACCTGACCTCGAACTCGCGCGACGGCCGCACCCAGATTACGGTGGAGTTTGACCTCGACGCCGACCTGGAAACCGCCGCCAACGACGTGCGCGACAAGGTTTCCGGGGCCCAGGGCCGCCTCCCGCGCGACATCGACCCGCCCATCGTGAGCAAGGCCAATGCCGACTCGCAGCCCATTGTAATGACCTACCTCAGCTCCAGCAAACGGACCCTGCTGGAACTGACCGACTACGCCAACAACACCCTGAAAGAGCGCCTGCAAACCATTCCGGGCGTATCGGAGGTGCGGGTGTACGGCGAGCGGAAATACTCGATGCGCCTCTGGATGGACCCCGTGAAGCTCTCGGCCCTGGGCGTGAGCCCGGTGGACGTGCAGGCCGCCCTGACCCGCGAAAACGTGGAGTTGCCCAGCGGCTCGGTGCAGGGCCAGAACACCCAGCTTACCCTGCGCACCATGGGCCGCCTCACCTCGGTGCAGGATTTCAACAACCTGATTATCCGCAAGGACGAATCGTCGCTGGTGCGCTTCTCCGACATCGGCTATGCCGAGCTGTACCCCGAAAATGACCAGACCATCTTTAAGGTGAACGGCGTGCCGATGGTGGGCCTGGCCGTTATTCCGCAGCCGGGCTCCAACCAGATTGACATTGCCGACGAGTTCAATAAGCGCATCGAGCTCTACGGCAAAGACTTGCCCAAAGACCTGGTACTCAAGCCCGGCTTCGACAACTCGGTGTTTATCCGTAAGTCCATTGAGGAAGTGGAGCACACTATCATCGAGGCCTTCGTGCTGGTGGTCATTATCATCTTCCTGTTTCTGCGCGACTGGCGCTCCACGCTTATTCCGGTAGTAGCCATTCCGGTATCATTGGTGGGTATTTTCTTCGTGATGTACCTGCTCGACTTCTCCATTAACGTGCTCACGCTGCTGGCCATCGTGCTGGCCATCGGCCTCGTGGTGGATGATGCCATTGTGGTACTGGAAAACATCTATTCGCGCATCGAGGAAGGCGAAGACCCGAAAGAGGCCGCCATTAAGGGCTCCGAGGAAATTCTGATGGCTGTTATCAGTACCACGATTGTACTGGCGGCCGTGTTTCTGCCGGTGGTGTTTCTCACGGGTATCACGGGCCGCCTGTTCCGCGAGTTTGGCATTGTGGTAGCCGGCTCGGTGCTGATTTCCGCGTTTGTGTCGCTCACGCTCACGCCCATGATGTGCTCATTGCTGCTCAAGCGCGAGGAAAAGCACAACTGGTTTTACCGCAAGACCGAGCCCTTTTTCGAGAGCATGATTGGCGGCTACCAGGACAGCCTCAAAACCTTTCTGCGCAACCGCTGGCTAGCCTGGGTAGTGGTAGCCGGTACCGGTGTGGGCATCTGGTTTTTCATGAAAGTCATTCCCTCGGAGCTGGCCCCGGTGGAAGACCGCAGCCGCGTCAATATTAACGCTACCGGCCCGGAAGGCGCGTCTTTCGAGTACATGGATGCCTACATGGCCCAGATTACCAAGATGGCCATGGACTCGGTGGGCGAGAAAAGTCTGAGCAGCGTGTTTGCCGTAACCTCGCCGGGTTTCGGCGGCGGCTCCAACTCGGGCACGGCCCGCGTGCTGCTCCTCGATGCCGACCAGCGTCCCCGCACCCAGGACCAGATTGCCAGCGGCCTTACCGCCGGGGTAAAACGCCTCACGGCCGCCCGCACGTCCGTATCCCAGGACCAGAGTATAGGCGGCGGGGGTGGCGGCGGAGGTGGCCTGCCGGTGCAGTTCGTTATCCAGACCCAGGACTTCGAGAAGCTGCGCGCCGCGGTACCCAAGTTTCTGGATGCCGCCCGCCAGGACCCCACGTTCCAGTTCGTGGATGTGAACCTGAAATTCAACAAGCCCGAGCTGCGCGTCAACATCGACCGGGAAAAAGCCCAGAGCCTGGGCGTGTCGGTGCAAAGCATTTCGCAAACCTTGCAGTCGGGCCTGAGCGGGCAGCGCTTCGGCTACTTTATCCGGGAAGGCAAGCAGTACCAGATTATCGGGCAGGTGGCGCGCGAAGATCGTAACCAGCCGCTCGACGTGCGGCTGCTGTCGGTGAAAAGCACCGACGGCACGCTCGTGCAGCTCGACAACGTCATTAACCTGACCGAAAGCAGCACGCCGCCCCAGCTCTACCGTTTCAACCGCTACAACTCGGCCACTTTCTCGGCCTCGCTGGCGCCCGGCAAAACCCTCGGCGACGGTATTGCCGCCATGCAAAGCATTGCCGACAAAAACCTGGACGAAACCTTCTCCACCGAGCTGTCGGGCGCCTCCCGTGACTTCCAGGAAAGCTCCTCGTCCTTGGTGTTTGCCTTCGGCCTGGCTCTGGTGCTGATTTACCTGGTGCTGGCCGCGCAGTTTGAGAGCTTCCGCGACCCGGTCATCATCATGGTAACGGTGCCGCTGGCTTTGTCGGGCGCATTGCTCAGCCTATGGTATTTCAATCAGACGCTCAACCTGTTCTCCCAGATCGGCATTATCATGCTGGTGGGACTGGTAACCAAAAACGGTATCCTCATCGTGGAGTTTGCCAACCAGCAGGTCGAAAACGGCAAGGACTACATGACCGGCCTCATTGAGGGCGCCACGGCCCGCTTCCGCCCCATTCTGATGACCTCGCTGTGTGCCATTCTCGGCATTCTGCCCATTGCCATTGCTACTGGTGCGGGAGCCCTCAGCCGCCGCGCCATGGGTATTGGAGTAGTGGGCGGGCTGTTCTTCGCCACCGGCCTCACGCTTTACGTAGTGCCCGTGATGTACTCGTACTTCGCCACGGCCAAAAAGCACGGCAAAAAGCAGGAAGAAGCCAACCAGAAAAAGGCCGTAACGGCGTAGTCAGAATCAGAAAGGCCGTTCTACTGAGCTTGCCGAAGCATCTCTTCCGCAATGGTAATCAACACCGTTGCCACGAAGCAGCAGAGATACTTCGGCAAGCTCAATGTGACGGCCTACTTTAACTTATCCGAATGCAGTTTTCCGCCCGTCTTTTCCATTACCCACACATCCTGTTACTGCTGTTGTTGCTGTCGGTGCCGGCTCTGGCCCAACAGCCAGTGCTGATGCCGCGGCAGCCCGCCGGCAAGCCGGAGGCCAAACCCCAGACGGCTAAGCCCGCTACCGTGGCCCCGGCCGCGCCGCTTACGCTGGCCGAGGCCATCCAGATTGGGCTGGAAAACAACTACAACATTCGCCTGTCGCGCACCGATGAACAGATTGCCGAAAATAACGTCACGCGCGGCAACGCGGGCCAGCTGCCCACGGTGAACGGCAACGTCACCCGCAACTTCAACCGCAACAACATCAATCAGCAGTTTGGCACGCGCGACTCCGTCGGTAATCCTACGCCGGCCCGGGTTGTTAATGGCGGTACCAGCAACCAGCTTAATGCCAACGTAGCCGCTACCTGGACTATTTTCGACGGCTTCGGAATGTTCATTGCCTACGACCGGCTCCGCACCCTGGAGCAAAGTCAGCGCCAGCTGACCCGTGCCACGCTGGAGGAAACCGTAGCCGATATTACCAGCGCCTACTTTGCCGTGGTGCGCGAGTCGGGCAAAATCAAGTCGATTGAGGAAGCCTTGAAAATCGGACAGGCCCGCATCGACCTGACTCAGGCCCGGGTGGATGTGGGCGTGAGTGCCAAAGTGGAAGTGCTGACGGCCCGCGTCGACTACAACGCCGACCAGTCGGCCCTGATTCAGCAGCAGGAAGCCTTGAGCACAGCCAAAATTAATCTGAACAACATCCTGGGCCGCAGCCCCCGCCTCGACTTTCAACCTGCCGACTCCATCGTGGTAGCCCGCGACCTGAACCGGGATGCCGTGGTGCAGGCTATTGCGCAAAACAACCCGCGCCTGCAGCAAGCCAAGCTCAACACCGAAGTAGCTACCTACGACCGGAAGCTGGTGCGGGCCTCGCGCTTTCCCCAGATTGGCCTCACCAGCGGCTACGCCCTAAACCGCAACATCAACAATGCGGCCTTCGCCGGCACCCAGCTGACGTCCAGCACCAACACCACCAACGGCCTCAACTACGGTATAGTGGCTTCGGTACCCATCTTCGACGGCTTCAACCGCCGCCGGCTCGAGCAGAACGCCCGCATCGGGGAAGAGCAGAGCCAGCTGCTGCTGAGCCAGACCCAATTGCAACTCGAAGCTGAGGCAGAGCAGGCCTACGCGCAGTACCAGAACCGCCTGCAGCTGCTGGAGCTCGAAGAAGCCAATATTCTGCTGGCCCGCGAAAACGTGGCTATTGCCCTGGAGCGCTACCGCCTGGGACTGCTCACGCCCATCGTGCTGCGCGAGGCCCAGCGCACCCAGCTCGACGCCGAAGTACGCCTGCTCGATATCCGCTTCCAGGCCAAGCAGGCCGAAATAGTGCTGCGCCGCCTGAGCAGCGGCCTGGTACAGCAGCAGGGCCAATAACCGGGTGGCCGAGCGGCAGCAGGAGCCTGCGTATCTTACGGGCCCCTGTTTTCCGCTCCGTATGCCCTCCGAATCTTCCCCGCTTTCCGGCCTGTGCGACATTGTGTACCGGCCCGACCTGCACCTGCTCGTAGGCCGCTGGCTTGGCGATGCGCCGGTGCCGCAGCTACAGGCCGACTATGAGGCCCTACTAACGGCCGCCCAGGAGCATAGCGCGGGCCGCTGGCTGCTCGATGTGCGCCGCCGCGACCAACTCCACCCCACCCTGGGCCAGTGGACGACCACTACATTTTACCCCGCCGCCACTGCCGCGCTGGTCCCGGAGCGGCTGCGCATTGGCGTGCTCTGCTCCCCGGCCCGCCTGGCCGTGTACGATGCCGACGCCCAGCAGAAAGAGTATCTGCAATTTGGCCTGGCAGCTGAGCGGCCTTACCAACTCCGGCTTTTCGGGCAGGAAGGCCAGGCAATGGAATGGCTGTATAGTTAAAACCTGTTGCTACTGTTCAGGTTACTGTTTGGCACATTGCCCCGTCACTCCTGCCCTATATGCCCGCTTACCCCGATTCGCCCCTACTCGACCTGCTCTACCGCCCCGATTTGCATATTCTGACCGCCCGCTGGCTGCGTGACGCGCCCTTGGAAGACCTCCAGGCGGCCCATCGGGCCCTGCAGGCGAAGGCCCACACATACAATTCCTTTTGCTGGCTCATGGACCGTCGCCGGCTTAATCCAACGGCGGAAATAGCACAGTGGGTGGCCCACGAATGGCTGCCGGCTGTGGTGCGCGAAGCCACGGCCCCGTTGCGGCTGGCCTCGCTGGTTTCGCCCGAGCTGTGGCAATTCATCAGCACCCAGAATGGATTCCGCGACGCTACCACCACCGTACTAGCCGCGCATCAGCCCTACCACGTCAAAGTATTCATGGACGAGGGCGAAGCGGTGCGCTGGCTCACTGGCAAATAACCAAGTAACACCCCAAGGTCTATCCGTCTACTTGACAAAAAAGGCGCTGCGGACAAGAACCGGAGCGCCTTTTTTGTGCTTTCAAAATTAGTCTACTTCACCTCCGTGGTACGCAGCTGCTGCAGGGCTTCCTGGGTTTCCTTGCGCTTGTCGGCTTCTTTTTCTTCTTCATCCTTGGGCTCTTTGGGCGCAGTGCCAAAAAAGGCCAGGATGTTTTGCTTCTGGGGCCCGCTGATGCCTTCAAACTTGCCTTTGGCCAGCTGCCGCACCCACTCGCCATAGGTTTCGTCGGCCAGGGCATATTCGCCGGCTTTGGTTTGATGGCCCGTGTCGAAGTCGGCATTAGGAATAGGCCGGCCAGCTACCAGGGTATCCTTGGGCTCCTGCTCCACCAGCACGCAATAGTTCTTGATTACCTGCTGGAAGCTGGCCTTAAACAGCTCCTGGGCCTCGGGAGTGGGAGGCCGGAAAGCAAACGGCGCCAGCGGCCCGATCTTGGGCAGCACCCGCACGAAATATGACAGGATGCGCGCCCCGGTGCCGGGGTGCTCGTAGGCGGTGCCGTATTGCTTGCGGAATTTCCGCTCACTCTCCGTGTACACGTATTCGCGGCGGCGGGCCCGGGGGCTTAGCTCCCGAATTTCCTTTTTCTGGGACTGCCAGGCGGCGCGGCTAGCCACCGGAATAAGCTGGCGCACGGCAAAGCGGAAAGAGCCGATGCTCAGGTCCACGTTGAAAATAACCTGTCCCAGCTCCAGGCCGTAAGTTTTCTTGAACGCGGTTTCCAGCACCCGCTTGCTTACCTGAAAGCCCACGTAGCGCTGATAGTCGCTGGTGCGGTAGCGGCCGGCGGCCACCTGCACCACGTCGAAGGCAAACTCCAGCTGGGTGTGCTGCTTGGGAGCTTCCACGTAGGTAATGTTGGCCCCGTACTGCTTGGCCAGCTCGGGGTACACCAGCGGCATAGCCTTGTTGGTACCTTCGGGGTGGCCGTTAAGGTCGGCGGCGTAGTGGCCCAGCGCGCCCAGGGCAAAGGCGTACTCGTTGCGGTCCTTCGCCTCATCGAGCAGGTTGCGCACGAAGTCGCCGCTGCGCACGTAGTGGGTCAGGTTGGTGAAAAGCGTGGAACCGAAGGGGTAGAAGCCCATATCCTGAATGATGGAGCCGCCGTAGGCGTAGGACTTGGCTTCGAGCAGCTGCTCTTCGGTGGCGCCGGGGTAGCGGCGTTGTAGCAGCGGCGCCAGGCAGCGCTTCCAGGTCGAGTCGATGTTGGCCTGGTGGGTGAGCACCGAGTAGCCGGAAGCGGAAAGCGGCGCGAGCAACAAGGCCCAGACGCCGCAGAATAACCATTTGAGCATGCAATAGGATACTTCCGCGCAGGACTGCGGTGTCGGGGTGGGAAGCTCTGACTGTACGCGAAAGCTCAACCGGAGTTGTAGTTCCACAACCGGCACATTCCCGAACCCAGCCCGTACTAAGGCAACGGCCAGGGGCCGTTGCCTTAGCCCTTTCAAACCCGGCTTGACTATAGCGCAAACTTTCGCTCCGTCGGCCCACTGGTTATAGTGCGCAGGGCTGGCAGCGCCCAGTGGCCACGGCTACTCTGCCACGCGGGCTGCAAACTTCGCGCTACTCGCCCGGTGCGGAAAGCAAGAGTTACTGAAAGTGGTAGAGAAAGGTAATAACGCCGCTGTAAGCGGGCTTTTTCGCGTCGCGCACTTCCATTGTCACTTCGATGCGGGCCTTAGCAATACCGCGCAGGTCTTTCACCGACAGCAGCTTGGCCCGCAGCCGTACGTCGCTATCGACGGCCACGGCCTGGTTGAAGCGCAGGCTCTCGATTTCGTAGTTCACCTGCATCTTCAGGTTTTCAATCTGCACAATCTGGGTCCAGAGGTAGGGCAGCAGCGACACGGTGAGGTAGCCGTGGGCAATGGTAGCACCAAAGGGCGACTCGGCCCGGGCTTTTTCGGGCTCGGTATGAATCCACTGAAAGTCGAGGGTGGCGGCGGCAAATTGGTTGATCTGCTCTTGGGTGATGGTGTGGTAGTCGGAGACGCCCAGCTCCTGGCCTTCATATTGCTCTAGTTCCTGAAGGCTGTTGATGGTTACCGTGCTCATGCGGGTTGGGGAAGTGGTGGAAAGGTAGAGACGCATATTCGCCTTCTGGCGTTGGGCAATTCTGCGGCGGGGCAGAAATTGCATCTCAACGATACGCCGCAAAGATGCAGCGCTGCTTCGGTTTTCTACCGGTGCCGTAGCGCTGCCCCGGCTGCACGCGCCCCACAGCTGGTTTTGCCAACATACAAAGCCCCTTACCACGCCAGTAGTAAAGGGCTTTTTATGTTGAATACAATATCTCGCCTTTACTGCGCCGAAAGGCGGAAGGCAGCGGGCGTCAGGCCGGTTTTGCTTTTGAAAAGGCGGGTGAAATACTGCGGATATTCGAAGCCGAGCTGAAACGCCGTTTCATTAATGCTCAGCGAAGTAGACAGTAGCAGCTGCTTGGCTTTTTCAATCAGGCCATAGTGAATATGCTGCTGCGTGTTCTGGCCCGTGAGGGTGCGCAGCATGTCGCTCAAGTAAGCCGGCGACACATGCAGGGCATCGGCGAAGTGCTGCACGGTGGGCAGCGGCTGCTCGTTGCTGTGGGCAAAATACGCCGCCAACAACTCCTCAAAGCGGCTGAGCAAATCGTGCTCGGCGGGGCGACGGGTGAGAAACTGCCGGTGATAGTACCGGTTGGCGTAGCTGAGCAGCACTTCCAGCTGCGACACGAGCACCTCCTGACTGAAGGCGTCGATACCCTGCCCGGACTCGTAGCGAATGTTGCCAAACAGGCCGTCGAGCACCAGCTCCTCCCGCTCGGAAAGGTGTAGTGCCTCGCTGATCTGGTAGGAGAAAAAGCCGTAGCTGGCTATTTTCTTGCCCAACGGGTACTTGTGCAGCAAATCGGGGTGGAAGGCCAGCAGCCAGCCGCTCATTTCTGAAATATCCACCGAGTCGGTGGCTTCGCAGAGCTGGCCGGGGGCGTAGAAGGCCAGCACGCCGGCGTTGAAGTCGTAAGCGCCGCGCCCGTATTGAATCTGCCCCTTCAGGTTTTTCTTCAGGGCAATGATGTACAGCTCCCGGTAGGCCGGGCCCGCAGTCGGCGGCGGGTTGCGGTGCTGGCTCAGGTCCACAACGGTGAGCAGCGGGTGCGTCGGCGGCGGAAATCCGAAGTGCCGGGCAAACTCCGACACGGAAGCCAGGAGCGTGAATTCTTTGGCGGGCTGTTTCATGGCAGAAATGAGAAGCGGAAGGCAGGCTTTAGCACGGCGTTATTCCAGAACACTGTAAGTAACACGTCATTCCGAGCGAAGTCGAGGAATGACGTGTTACTTACAGTGTTCTGGAATAAGCTTCTAGCCAATACAACAAATAAACCTAGAAACCGGCCGGATACGCTGCGCCGGCCGCGCTGCCGACGGGCATAATGGCGGCCAGCTCGGCTAGCTCGGCGGCACTGAGCACAATGCTGGCAGCGGCTACGTTGGCTTCGAGGTAGGTGCGGCGCTTGGTGCCGGGAATCACCACTACGTCTTGGGCCAGCACCCAGGCTAGGGCCAGCTGGGCAGCCGTTACGCCTTTGGTGTGGGCCAGAGCTTTAAGCTTTTCTACCAGCTCCAGGTTTTTATAAAAATTCTCACCCTGGTAGCGCGGGAAAAAGCGGCGCGAGTCGTTGGCCTCGAAGTCGTCGGGCGTTTTGATGTCGCCGGACAGGAAGCCCCGGCCCAGCGGCGAGTAGGCCACAAAGCCGATACCCATAGCACGGGCAGCCTCAAGGATACCTTCGTCTTCCACGCGCCGGTCGAAGAGTGAATACTCGGTTTCGAGGGCTGAAATGGGATGCACCGCGTGGGCGCGGCGCAGGATATCGGCGGGCACTTCCGAAAGGCCCAGGTAGCGCACCTTGCCTTCTTCTACGAGGCGGCTCATGGCTCCAACGGTATCTTCGATGGGTGTGGCCGGGTCGAGGCGGTGCAGGTAGTAGAGGTCCACGTAGTCGGTGCCCAGGTTGCGCAACGAGCGTTCAATGGACTTGCGCACGTACTCGGGCCGGCCGTTGTAGCCGCCGGTCCAGTTTTCCTGGTCATCTACTTCGAAGCCGAACTTAGTGGCAACCGTGTACTGGTCGCGCCGGCCGGCCAGGGCTTTGCCCACCAGCCGCTCGTTCAGCATGGGGCCATAGAGGTCGGCTGTGTCGAGCATCGTGACGCCCAGCTCCAGGGCGCGGTGCAGGGTGGCCAGGCTTTCGGCTTCGTCGGCCTCACCGTATACGCTCATGCCGTTGATGCCGCCGGTCATGCCCATGCAGCCCAGCCCTTCTACCGATACCGTGAGGCCCTGGCTGCCCAGCGGTACTTGTTTGATTGTGCTCATTTCCTGTTTGGTAAAGAGTATGGTGGTGTTTTTTTACCCTGCAAAGGTCAGAACCCAAGCACCGGGCGGGATTATACAAACCGGCGCTTCTGCAACACAAAACGGGGCTCACCCGCTACTACCAGCCCTGCACGGTATGCCCGCCGAAGATGGAGCGGTTGACGGCGGGCGTGAAAATGCCGTAGGGAAAGGCCGGGGCCACGGCGCTGGCCTCGGTCAGGGTTTGGAGCTGCCCGGCGGTGAGGCGCACGTCGAGCGAGGCCAGATTGTCGTGCAGCTGCTCGGGGCGGCTGGCGCCAATAATGGGCGACGTGATGCCGGGCTGGGCCGACGCCCAGGCCAGAGCCACCTGCGCCAACGGCTTTTCAGCCTGCCCGGCCACGGTGCGCAGCACGTCCAGCACCCGCCAGTTGTGGTCCGTAAACTTCGTGTTGCCGAACGGATTGGGGCCCGTGAGCCGCCCCGCACCAGTAGCCCCCACACCGTCGCGCTGGTATTTGCCGGCCAGAAAGCCCGCCGCCAACGGGCTCCAGGGCATAATTCCCATTCCACACTCCCGGGCGGCCGGCGCGTACTCCCACTCGATGCCGCGCTCTACCAACGAGTATTCGACCTGCATAGCTACGGGGCCGAGCACGCCGTGGGCCGCGGCCAGCGTGGCGGCTTTGGCAGCGTACCAGGCGGGCATATCGGAGAAGCCGAAGTAGCAGATTTTGCCCGCCCGCACTAAGTCGCCCAGCGTTTGGAGCACTTCCTCGGCGGGCGTCACCATGTCCCACACGTGCAGCCAGTAGAGGTCCACGTAGTCGGTGCGGAGGCGGCGCAGGGAGCCTTCGAGGGCCCGGTGAATGTTTTTGCGGCCGTTGCCGCCGGCGTTGGGGTTGCCGGGCTGGGCATTGAAGCCAAACTTAGTGGCCAGCACCAGTTGGTCGCGCAGGCGGCGGCTGGCCACGTAGCCGCCCAGCAGCTCCTCGCTCCGGCCGCCAGCATACACGTCGGCCGTGTCGATGGAGTTGCCGCCGGCGTCCACGTAGTCGTTGAAGATGGTTTGAGAAACGTCATCAGGGGAGCCCCAGCGCTGGGTGCCAAAGGTCATGGTGCCCAAGGTGAGCGGGCTGACGATGAGGCCGGAGCGGCCCAAGGTGCGAAAGTTGGTGAGGGACATGGTTGGGTTGGTAAGGTTGCGGGCGGTGGCAGTAGGCACAATGGCTGATGCCCCAAAGGTGGCGGCCCGCTACCCGGCCGGGGCTATACAAACCGAAGCTTCTACAACACAAACTGCCGCTTTAAGCCGCACCGGAACTAGAAGCCGGCCCTGCTTTCCTCTTCATACTCCCTTCACTGCCGGGCCCGGAATTTTGAGGCGTTGAATCCATGCAGCCATTCCTGCTGGCTGGCCCCGACCGGGCCGTACGGCGGCCGGGGCGGCGCCTTGGCTTAAATTTCATCGGCTTCAGCCTGCAGCCTGCTTACTTCTGCCGTATTTTGACTTGCTTTCCAACCTGCGCGCTTCACCCGGGCCGAAGGTTATGATTTCTATCCCACCCGTTCCGTTTCATTCTGCTTTTTATGAACGTTCTGATAGTTGAAGACGACAACGCCCTGGCCCAAGAACTGGCCCGCTACCTGCAGCACCAGCACTACCACTGCGACTTTGCCCGCACCGGTGCCGAGGCTTCCGAAAAGCTCTATGTAAACGAATATGACTTCGTGCTGCTCGACCTGGGCCTGCCCGACCGGGACGGCCTGCAGCTGCTGGCCGAAGCTCGGCGGCAGCACAACAGCCAGGCGTCCATCATCATTCTGAGTGCCCGCGGCTCGGTCGATGACCGCATCAGCGGCCTGCAGCTGGGGGCCGATGACTATTTACCCAAGCCCTACTCGCTCATGGAGCTGGAGTCGCGGATGCAGGCCATTACCCGGCGCAAGCACGGCGTGACGCAGGATACGTTGTCGTTCGGCGGCTTTGTTATCAACCTCAGCGAACGGTCGTTGCGGCACGGCGGCGCGGAAGTGGTGCTCACCCGCCGCGAATTCGATTTGCTGCACTACCTGCTGCTTCACCGGGGCCGGGTGCTCACGCGCATGCAGCTCAGCGAGCATATCTGGGGCAATATGATCAGTGACCGGGACGACCACGACTCGAATTTCATCGACGTACACGTCAAGAACATCCGTAAGAAGCTGGCTGCCTACGACACCCGCGACTGGGTCGATACCGTGCGCGGCATCGGCTACCGCTTCAAGCCCACCCAGGAAGCGTGAAGCTGCAGCAGAAGCTCGTATTGCTCACCACCCTTTCCAAGGCCCTAATGGCGGCGGTGCTGCTGCTAGCCCTGCCCTGGATTGTGGAAACGCTGGCCCTGCGTCACACCGATGAGCGCCTGCGCAGCGAGCAGAAGCGTGTGATGCACCGCATCGGGCAAGTAGGCATTGAGAGCTTTCTGAACGAGTCTTACCCCGACCAGAAAGTGCACTACGATTTGCTGCAGGACGAATTCATTGACCTGCGCCGCGCCACCGAGGCCCAGCCCGATACCGTAGCCACGCTGCCCCGGCAGCAGCACGGCGTGCTGGTCGATTTTCGGGTGCTGCGCCACACGTTTCAGCTGCGGGGCCAAGCGTACGTGGTTGAAATCGGGAAGAGCATTGCTTCCGTCGAGGACGTGTATTCCCTGCTCCGCTCCCTGGCCGCCTACGCCCTGATCTTCGCCGTGCTGACTACGCTACTCATCGAGCTGGGCGTAATCAATTACCTGTTGCGGCCCGTGGATGAGATTGTAGCGCGGCTGCGGGCTGTGCAGGGGCCCATGCCTCCTCCCCTGCCGCCGCTGCGCACCACCACTTCTGACTTCCAGTACCTGGATGCCACCATCCGGCGGATGCTGCAGAAAATCAAGCTGGTATTTGAGCAGGAGCGCGAGTTTATTGCCAATGCCTCCCACGAGCTACTCACGCCGGTCAGCATTTTGCAAAACCGCTTCGAGAACATGCTGCAAGCCGAAAACCTGCCCGAGGAAGCCGAGCAGCAAATCGTGACTTCCCAACGGACGCTGCACCGCCTCACGGCCACGCTACGCACGTTGCTGATGATTTCGCGCATCGAAAACGAGCAGTACGCCCGCCACGATACGGTGAACGTGCGCACTATGCTGCAGGAGGTAGTGGCCGAACTGGAAGACCGGATTGCCGACGAAAATCTGACCGTGGAATGGGCTTTGGAAGGTGACCCGCAGATAACGTCGGCCAACGGCAGTCTGCTGTTCACCTTCTTCTATAATCTGCTCAGCAACGCGGTGAAATACAACCACACCGGGGGCCGGATACGCCTTACGGGGCAGCAGCAGTCCGGCCAGCCCTACCGGTTGCAGGTTTTCAACACGGGCCAGCCCATTCCGGCCGAGCACCTGCCCCACCTCTTCGAGCGGTTTCGACGGGCTTCCAACGTGCATTCGGCCGAGGGTTACGGCCTGGGTCTGGCGCTGGTACGCACCATCGCGCAGTTCCATGCCTTTCGGCTGCAGGCCGAGTCGGATGCGGCGGGCAATACGTTCACGGTGTGGCTGCCTACGGCCACGCTGGCCTGAGCAGCCGCGCACCCGCCTGACCGCCGCTTTGCCGGCTACGTGACTTGTTTATGCAGCGGCAACGCGCCTGGCGGCCGGTAATCGTTGGCCCTTATTTTACCTTTGAAGTCGGCTTCGGCCGACTTTTCTGTTTTGCCCCGGCTTTCGGCTGCTTAGCTGCCGGGGCTGCCTGTTTCAGGACCATTGGCGCCGAAACCCTTCAGATACGGACCCTAAGCTCTGCTGTAGGAGCCTATGCCAGACCAGAATCTTTGCTGACAGCCAAGTCAGTGGAGCAAGCAGCCGCTGGCCTGACCAAAACGACGTAACCGGCTTTTTTGGGGCTTCTCTGTTGCGCAGCAGCCTGCTGCGTTTGCAAGTAGCTTCAACTGTTGCGCCAAAACTGCGTTACTATAGTTCTGCTCTCGTTCACTCCCTGCTTCCACCTTTCTCTTGACCAATCCGGCTTCCATAGCGCTTCGGCTTCGTGCCTTCCTGCTCACTGGGTTGCTGTGCTGGCTACTGGGGGCGCCGCAATGCGCGGCGGCTACTCCCCGCACCGCGGTAGTCCGGCCCACTAGCCCATTGGTTGCCCAACGGGCCTGGCCGGTAGCAACTGATGCCCGGCAGGACGAGTATTTCGCCGCTTCCGATTGTGGGCACCTTCGCCTTGGTCTGCTCGGAGTGGCCCTGCTGCCCCCGGAGCCAGGGTATGAGTTGCGAGGCAGCCGGGCCAAGGTAGCGCGGACCCATACTGTGCCGTCTGCCTTGCCCGTACTGCCCTGGCTGCGCGACTGGCTACGCGCCTCCGTGTCGCCAAACGCGCCCTGAACTCAGGGGCAGGTAGCTGGCCGCGGGCCGTGTATCAACTGCGTATACAGTAAAAAGCCGGTTGGCTGGCATTTTACCGGTTTGTTCAGCTTGCGGCCAATAGGTTGTTTGCCGACCGTTTTTCAATGGTCGGAATTCTTTTTCATTGCCGGCCAGCCATTCCGCTTTGTGCGGAGCGACTCCCTTTTGCCCGGCGTTTCAATTTCTTTCAATGCCTCTCTACACAACTACTCTGGTAATTCTGGGGGTGGCTATCCTGGGTGTGGCCTGGCTGCCGTCGCTGCTGGAAAAGTACCCGCTGTCTTACCCCGTCATTTACCTAGGCCTGGGCATGGCCATCTACGCCCTCCCCCTAGATTTACCTACCGACCCGTTTCAACACGAAGCCCTGGCCACGCACATCTCGGAGCTGTGCGTCATTGTGGCTCTCACCGGCACGGGCCTGAAAATAGACCGACCGTTTTCGTTCCGGGCCTGGCGCACGCCGCTGCTGCTGGTGCTGGTGCTCATGGTGCTTACCATTGCTAGTCTCACGCTGGTGGGCTGGGCCCTGGTGGGGCTGCCCCTGGCCAGCGCCTTGCTGCTGGCCGCCACCCTGGCCCCCACCGACCCCGTACTGGCCGGCGACGTGCAGGTGGGCGACCCTGGCGAAGGCCGCGAAGATAACGTGCGCTTTGCTCTCACGGGCGAAGCCGGGCTGAACGACGGCCTAGCGTTTCCTTTCGTGTACCTGGCTCTGGCCTTGCTGCCAGTGGCCGGGCCGCTGTCGGCCAAGCTGGGCCACTGGCTCTGGCTCGACCTTTTTTACCGCACCGGCGCGGCTTTGCTCCTGGGAATTCTGTCGGGTAAAGGGTTGGCCTACCTCATTTTCAACCTGCCTAAGCGCATCAGCATTAAACCCGGAGCCTATGGCTTCGTGGCGCTGGCCGTTACGCTCATCACCTACGGCATCACCGAGCTGCTGCACGGCTATGGCTTTCTGGCAGTATTCATTGCCGCCATTACGCTGCGCAGCCACGAGCGGCGCCACGAGTACCACAAGCACATGCACGCCTTCACCGACCAGCTTGAGCGGCTGTTCATCGTCGTCATTCTTATTTTGTTTGGCGGGGCCATCATGCGTGGGCTGCTGGCCCCGCTCACCTGGGCCGGGGCGCTACTGGGCCTACTGCTGCTACTCGTTATCCGGCCCATCGGCGGCATGCTCACACTGGCCCGCTCCCCGCGCGTGACGCTAGCCGAGCGCGGGGTTATTTCCTTTTTCGGTATCCGGGGCATTGGCTCTATCTTTTACTTGGCTTTTGCCCTGGAGAAAGCCGATTTTCCTCATGCCCGCCAGCTGTGGGCTATTGTAGGCTTCACGATGCTGGTTTCCATCAGTTTGCACGGTATTCTGGCCACGCCCATTATGAACTGGCTAGACCGCCGCCACGGCCGTAAGATTACCTCGGAGCTAAGCCAGGCAGCGGAAGCTGAGTGACGCGCCTGCTCATAACCTCAATTGCTTATGCTTATTCCGCAACTCATCGTTCTGCGTCAGCTTCGCCAACGTCTTCCCCCTTCCATGTCTGCTACTCCCACTCCTCCTGCTGCTGATTCCGGCAACCTGTTCGAAAAAATTAAAAACCTGGGCCTCATCGTGCTCGGCATTCTGTGCGCCGGCATGGGCCTAAAGGGCTTCCTACTCTCCAGCCACTTCATTGATGGCGGCGTGACGGGCATTTCCATGCTCATTTCGGCCACTTTGGATGTGCCGCTTTCCTGGCTGCTGCTCATCATCAACCTGCCCTTTGTGGTGCTGGGCTACCGTCAGATCGGGCTGGGCTTTGCCCTGAAAAGCGCCGCCGCCATTGCCGGCCTGGCCCTGTGCATTGCCGTGGTACCCTACCCCGACATGACCAAGGACCTGCTGCTGACGGCCGTATTCGGCGGCGTGTTTATCGGGGCCGGCATTGGGTTTGCCATGCGCGGCGGGGCCGTGCTCGATGGTACTGAGGTAGCCGCACTGCTCATCAACCGGCACAGCTCGTTGCTCAAAGTCAGTGACGTAATTCTGGTGCTGAATATCTTCATCTTCGGGGTGGCGGCTTTCGTGCTGGGTGCTCAAACGGCCATGTACTCCATCCTGACCTACGTGGCGGCTTCCAAAACCCTTGATTTCCTGCTCAACGGCATTGAGCAGTACACGGGCGTCACTATTATTTCGGGCCAGAGCGAGGCCATCCGCCAGGCCATTACCAACACCCTGGGCCGGGGCGTGACGCTCTATCAGGGCAAGCGCGGCTACGGCAAGCGCGGCGACCAGGACCTAGATATGGACATCGTGTTTACCGTCGTGACGCGGCTGGAGCTGCCGCAGCTGCGCACCGAAATTCGCCGCATCGACCCGCAGGCGTTTGTAATTCAGCACAGCATCGACGACGCTGAGGGCGGCATGGTCAAGAAGCGGCCGTTTCACTAGGCTTCACAGCTTCGGGCAGCCAAGGCTTACCAGGACAGAGCGGCCGGCATTTCCACTCGGGGAAAGCGCCGGCCGCTTTTGCTGCCACAGCTAGCAAAGTGTAGTCGGCTTACTTCCAACTGAATTTTGGCCCCAGCCATTTCTCTGCTGCATCATCAAACCCTTGAGTCAGCAAGCTGGGTTTCAGCCTGCAAACTAACAAACGTTTGTTTTTGATAGTTAATCATTCTACTTTTAATAGCCGGCTTTCTCTATCCCCGCCTCTGAACTGCTGCCTATGCTTTTCCAACCCGACATAGAACGGATGCCGCTGGCCCAACTGCGCGAGCTGCAGAACACCCGCCTCAAGCACCAGGTAGCGTACGTCTACGAGCGGGTGCCCTTCTACAAGCACAAGTTTGACGCCCTGGGCGTGCATCCGTCCACTTTCCGAGGCCTGGCAGAGCTGACTAAGCTGGGCTTTACCAAAAAGGCCGACTTCCGCGACAACTACCCCTTCGGCCTGTTTGCCGTGCCCCAACCAGAAGTAGCGCGCCTGCACTGCTCCAGCGGCACTACCGGCAAGGCTACCGTAGTGGGCTACACCGCCCAGGATCTGGATATTTTCGCCGAAGTCGTGGCCCGCTCCCTGGCCGTGGCGGGCTGCCGGCCGGGCATGAAAATGCAGAACGCCTACGGCTACGGCCTGTTTACGGGTGGCCTGGGCATTCATTACGGGGCCGAAAAGCTGGGCCTGACCGTCATTCCCGTGTCAGGCGGCGGCACCGACCGGCAGCTGCAGCTGCTCCAGGATTTTCAGCCCGAAATCATCTGCGCCACGCCTTCCTACGCCCAGGTGCTGGCCGAGGAGCTGCACCGGCGCGGTATTCCGCTCGACGCTATTAATTTGCAGCACGCCGTGCTGGGCGCCGAGCCATGGACCGACACCATCCGGCAGCAGGTGGAAACCGGGCTGGGCGTGCGGGCTACCAATATTTACGGGCTGAGCGAAATTATGGGTCCGGGCGTGGCCCAGGAAGACGTGAACGAGCGGGGCACGGGCAGCTACATCTGGGAAGACCATTTCTACCCCGAAATCGTGGACAAGGACACCGGCGAGCCAGTGGCCGAGGGCGAGCTGGGCGTGCTGGTTTTCACCACGCTTACCAAGCAGGCCATGCCCATTCTGCGCTACTGGACCAACGACATTACCAACCTGTATTATTCGGAGTCGCGGAGCCGCACCCATGTCAAGATGGGCCCGATTCGGGGCCGGGCCGACGATATGCTCATCATTCGGGGCGTCAATTTCTTCCACACCCAGGTTGAGGATATTCTCCAGGGGCTCGACAACGTGAGCCCCTACTACCAAGTGGTGGCCTCGCGCCGCGGCAGTATGGACGAGGTGGAAGTGAGCGTGGAAATCAGCGAGGAGCTGATGCGCCGCTTGGAGCTGGACACCCTAACGGAAACTAGCGTGCAGCAGCACGAGTGCCTGCGCACGTTGCAGGGCGCGTTTGCCAAGAAAATTAAGGACAATATCGGGCTCAGCATGAACGTGCGGCTGCTGGGCTTCGGGCAGCTGCCGCGCAGTGAGGGCGGCAAGCTCAGCCGGGTGCAGGATCTGCGTCATCTTGCCTGAGCCCGGCGCACAGAAATTCGGGGCTTCTTCTAGCTTTACCCACCCAAACCGGCCAAGCCCGCCGTCTGCCTACTTTTTCCTGATGCTGAATGGCTAAGAAAGTCAAAACCAACAAACGACAGATTATCCTGGAAGAAGCCGCCAAGCTCTTCAAAGCCAAGGGATTCGGCGGTACTTCCATGCGCGACCTGGGCTCCCAGGTGGGCATGGAGGCGGCCAGCATGTACAACCACATCAGCTCCAAGGACGACATTCTGGAAAGCATCTGCTTTCACGTGTCGAACACCTATATCTCCCAACTCAACGAAATTGAGCAGCTGCCCGTCTCGTACGTCGACAAACTCAAGGCCCTGATCCGGCTCCATATCCGGCTCATGATTGAGGACGGCGCGGCCGTATCGGTGGCTAACAACGACTGGAAATACCTCAGCGACGACAAGCTGCAGCAGTTCAAAGACGCCCGCAAAACCTACGAAAAAGGCTTTGCCGAGCTCATTGAGCAAGGTATTGCGGCCGGCGAGTTTCAGCCCGTCAACGTGTCGGTGGCGCTGTTCACGATTCTGTCGGCTGTACGCTGGGTGGAGCTCTGGTACCGCCCCGGCCGGGGCATTTCGGCCGAGGAGCTGGAAGAAAATATCATGACCATCCTGCTGAATGGCTTGGCCAAGTGAAGCCGTTGTCAGTTGCTCGTTGCCAGTTGTCAGTTAGTGCTGGCGCCTGCTCCTAACAACTGACAACCAACAACTGACAACTAGAAGTACATGAGTCGATTTCATAAAGTCCGCATCAAGCGTATTACCAAGGAAACGCCCGACGCGGTAGTTGTGTCGCTGGATGTGCCCGCCGAGCTGCGCGACACGTTTCGTTTCACCCAGGGCCAGTACCTCACGTTCCGGCGTGAGCACAACGGCGAGGAACTACGCCGCTCCTACTCCATTTGCAGCAGCCCGCTGGAAAACGAGTGGCAGGTAGCCATCAAGAAAGTACCTGAAGGCCGCTTTTCGTCATTGGCTGTCGATTCCCTAAAAGTAGGCGAAGAGTTGGACGTAATGCCGCCGGCCGGCCATTTCTACACCGAGCTGCACCCCGAGCACGCCAAGCACTACGTCATGGTTGCGGCCGGCAGCGGCATTACGCCGGTGTTCAGCATCATCAAAACCGTGCTGCTGACCGAGCCGAATAGCCAGGTAACCCTGATTTACGGCAACCGGGGCCGCAACTCCATCATCTTCAAGGAAGGCATCGAGGCGCTCAAGAACAAGTTTTTGAACCGTCTGAGCGTGTACCACGTCCTGAGCCGGGAACAGGGTGCCACCGACCTGCTCTTCGGCCGCATCGACCAGGCCAAAACGGAGCTGTTCCTACAGAAAATCCTGCCCGCCGCCCAAATTGACGAGTGCTTTATCTGCGGCCCTGAAGAAATGATTCTGGGCGTAAAAGCGGCCCTGACCAATGCCGGGGTGGCCCCGGAGAAGATTCACTTCGAAATGTTTACCTCGGCGGGCAGCGGCAAAACCCAGTCCGGCCCCGCCAAGGTGCGGCCCGTGGGCGAAGACGACAAGCATAGCCAGGTAACCGTGCAGCTCGATGGCACGACGCGCATCCTGGAAATGTCGTACTATGGCAACACCGTGCTGGACGCCCTGCTCGAAACCGGCGTGGACGCGCCCTACTCCTGCAAAAACGGCATGTGCAGCACCTGCCGCTGCCGGGTGGTGGAAGGCACCGTGGAAATGGACGTGAACTACTCCCTATCCGACAAGGAAGTGGCCAAAGGCTATGTGCTGTCCTGCCAGGCCCGCCCGACTTCGGAGAAGGTGAAAGTGGATTTCGACCAGTAGAACGACAATTCCTCTCCTTCCTTCAAATTCCGCGCATCAAGCGGCGTAGGTGCCCGAAGGGCGGGGTGGCGAATCGTTGTTGTGTTGAACGAGTTTTGACTCTAGCTCTAACTATCGTTCTGCGGTTTCAACCTCCCCTAACCCCTCCTTATCTAAGGAGGGGAAGTAGCCGTAGATATGGAAACCCGATATTTTTCTTACTTTTAACTAACGAATGTTAGTTAAACATTGTTGAAAGCGCATGGAAACGGTAGAAATCAACCTCGAAGAGCAGTTTCAGGCCCGCATTGACGCGGACATCAGCATTGAGCCCAAAGACTGGATGCCCGACGCGTACCGTAAGACGCTGATCCGGCAGATTTCCCAGCACGCGCACTCTGAGCTGGTGGGGATGCTGCCCGAAGGCAACTGGATTACCCGCGCCCCGTCGCTGAAGCGGAAGTCCATTCTGCTAAGCAAAGTGCAGGACGAAGCCGGCCACGGCCTCTACCTCTACTCGGCGGCCGAAACCCTGGGTACTACGCGGGACCAAATGCTGGCCGACCTGCACTCAGGCAAAGCCAAGTATTCCAGCATTTTCAACTACCCAACTCTTTCGTGGGCTGATATGGGTACCGTGGGCTGGCTCGTGGATGGCGCCGCCATTCTGAACCAGGTGCCGCTGTGCCGCACCAGCTACGGCCCCTACGCCCGGGCCATGGTGCGGGTGTGCAAGGAAGAAAGCTTCCACCAGCGCCAGGGCTTCGAAATCATGCAGACGCTGTGCGAAGGCACGCCGGTGCAGAAGGAAATGGCCCAGGAAGCCCTGAACCGCTGGTGGTGGCCCACGCTGATGATGTTTGGTCCCAAAGACGCCGACTCGCCCAACACGGCTCAGAGCATGAACTGGCGCATCAAGCGCTTCACCAACGACGAGCTGCGCCAGAAATTCGTGGATATGATGGTGCCCCAGGCCGAGTTTCTGGGCCTCACCGTGCCCGACCCTGCCCTGAAGTGGAACGAAACCAAGCAGGGCTACGACTTTGGCGACGTGAACTGGGAGGAATTCTGGAACGTGGTGAAGGGCAACGGCATGTGCAACAAGGACCGTCTCGGGGCCCGCGTGAAAGCCCATGAGGAAGGCGCCTGGGTGCGCGAAGCCGCCCTGGCCCACGCCAAGAAGCGCGCCGAGCGGGCCGAGGCAGCGTAACCGTTTCGCCTCACCCCTAGTCCCTCTCCGAAAAGGAGAGGGGAACTAGCTTTTAGTTTTTCAGACACAAAAAACAGTCTTTCCCACTAGCCTACACTAGCCTCTAGCCAGCTAGAGCTAGTTTCCCCTCTCCTCTTTCGGAGAGGGGGCTAGGGGGTGAGGCGCACACCAGACCGATGACGCAATCCGAATGGCCGCTGTGGGAAGTTTTTATCCGCAGCAAGCAGGGCCTCGACCATAAGCACGTGGGCAGCCTGCACGCCGCCGACGCCACTATGGCCATCCAGAACGCCCGCGACGTGTACACGCGCCGCCTCGAAGGCATCAGCATCTGGGTGGTGGAAAGCAAGCACGTGCACGCCTCCAACCCCGACGACGCCGAGGCCTTCTTCGACCCGGCTAACGACAAAGTGTACCGCCACCCCACGTTCTACGACGTGCCGGCCTCCATCAAGCACATGTAATTCTGCGCCTTATGCAAGTTGCCCCTTCCGAAACGTCGGCCCTGAATAACTACGTGCCTGAGCTACGCCAGCAGCTGTTTCACTACGTGCTGCAGCTGGCCGATACCAGCCTGATTCTGGGCCACCGCCTCTCGGAGTGGTGCGGGCACGGCCCGGTGCTGGAGCAGGACCTGGCCATGGCCAACATTGCCCTCGACTTGCTGGGTGAAACCCGCAGCCTCTACCAGTACGCCGCCGAGCTGGAAGGCAAAGGTGGCACCGAGGACGACTTGGCGTTTCTGCGCATTGCCACCGAGTACCGCAACCCGCTGCTGGTGGAGCAGCCCAACGGCGACTTCGCCGCTACCGTTGCCCGCCAGTTTCTGTTCGACAACTTCCACTACCACTTTCTGCGGGAGCTGCACGCCAGCACCGATGAGCGCCTAGCCGCCATTGCCGAAAAGGCCGTGAAGGAAGCGGCCTACCACCTCAAATGGACCTCGGAGTGGCTGATCCGGCTGGGCGATGGTACCGAGGAAAGCCGACAGCGCCTCGACCAGGCCCTAGCCAGCCTCTGGCGCTATTCGGGTGAGCTGACGACCCCAACGGCTACCGAAAAAGCCCTGCAGGCCGCCGGCATCATTCCCGATTACGCCGGCCTGCTGCCCAAAATGGAAGCCCACCTGAACCACGTTTTCCAGGAAGCTACCGTGCCCGTGCCCCAGGGCGTGTTCATGATGACCGGTGGCAAGGAAGGCCGGCACAGCGAGCATCTGGGCTACATTCTGGCCGAGCTACAGTACATGCAGCGCACCTACCCGGGCATGAAATGGTAACAACGGCGCCCACGGAAGAACGCATCTGGCAGCTGCTGGAAGAAGTTTCGGACCCCGAAGTGCCCGTGCTCAGCATTCTGGATCTGGGTATCGTGCGCTCAGTGCAGGTTGAGGGCGAAAAAGTCACGGTCAGCATCACGCCTACCTACTCGGGCTGCCCGGCCATGAACACCATTGCCACCGATATCCGGCTGCGGCTGTTGGCCGAGGGCATTACCAGCGTCACGATTCACAACCAGCTCAGCCCCGCCTGGACCACCGACTGGATGAGCCAAGCCGGCCGCCAGAAGCTGGAAGCCTACGGTATTGCCCCGCCCGTGGATGGCACCGCTACCGGCCACGTGCTCAACCTCTTCGGCAAGGACACTGCCGTGCGTTGCCCGCTCTGTAAGTCCGACCACACCCACCTCGTTAGTCAGTTCGGCTCCACGGCCTGCAAAGCCCACTACCAGTGCGACGACTGCCACGAGCCCTTCGATTACTTCAAGTGCCACGCCTAAGGTGAAATTGTGAAGGGTGAAGTTGTGAATTGTTCTACCAGCAAGACTGACTCCACACTTTTCCCTTTTTTCATTTCGCCACTTCACAACCTCACCACTTCACCTTTATGGTTATCGGAATTATCGGCAGCGGCGCCATGGGCGCGGGAATTGCGCAGGTGGTAGCCACCGCCGGCCACACCGTGCGCCTGCTCGACCAGAACCGCCAGGCCCTGGACCGCGCCGGGAAGTCGATTCAGGGCAGCCTGGATAAGCTGACCGAAAAGGGTAAGCTGACCACGGAGAAGGCTGCCGCCATCTTCAGCCGCCTGCAGCTGACGGAGGACATCGGCGCTTTCAACGACTGTGAATTGGTGCTTGAAGCCATTGTGGAAGACTTGGCCGTGAAGCAGCAGCTGTTCCGGGAAGTGGAAATGCTGGTGCCCGACACCTGCATTCTGGCTTCCAACACGTCGTCGTTGTCTATTGCCTCTATTGCCGCTGCCTGCCAGAAGCCCGAGCGGTTTATCGGTATTCATTTCTTCAACCCTGCGCCCATTATGCAGCTGGTGGAAGTTATTCCGGCCGTGCAGACGCGTGAAGGATTGGCCGAAGAAGTGCGGGACTTAGTGCAGAGCTGGGGCAAGCTGCCGGTACTGACCAAGGACACGCCGGGCTTTATCGTGAACCGTGTGGCCCGCCCGTTCTACGGCGAGGCCATCCGCATTCTGGAAGAAGGCCTGGCCGACATGGCCACCATCGACAGGGCCATGACCGAGCTGGGCGGCTTCCGGATGGGCCCGTTTACGCTGATGGACTTTATCGGCCACGACGTGAATTACCGCGTGACGGAGTCGGTTTTCACCGCCTTTTTCTACGACCCGCGCTTCAAGCCGTCCTTCACTCAAAAACGTTTGTTCGAGGCCGGCTACTACGGCCGCAAGTCGGGCCGGGGCTTCTATAGCTACGCCGAGGGAGCCGTGCCGCCCGAACCCATCCGCGACGAAGCCCTGGGCCGCGCCGTGCTCAGCCGCATTCTGGCCATGCTCATCAACGAAGCCGCCGACGCACTAGCCATGAACGTGGCTTCGAAAAACGACCTGGAGTTGGCCATGACCAAGGGGGTGAATTACCCCAAAGGCTTGCTGGCCTGGGCCGATGAGCTGGGCCTCGAAAACGTGCTCCAAACCCTCGACGACCTCTACGACGAGTACCACGAAGACCGGTACCGCGCCAGCGCCCTGCTGCGCCGTATGGTGCGCCAGAATCAGACCTTTTTTCAGCATGAGTCAGTCGCCAGCCACCAATAACAGTGTGGCCGAAACCGTGAAGGAACGTATGCTCCGCCACGACACCTTTACCCAGCTGCTGGGCCTGGAAGTGGATGCGGTAGCACCCGGCTACTGCCGCCTGCACTTCACGGTGCGCCCCGATATGCTGAATGGCTTTCAGGCTCTGCACGGCGGCGTCACGTTTTCGGCCGCCGACTCGGCCTTTGCTTTTGCCTGCAACAGCCACGGCCGCCAGAGCGTGGGCCTCTCGGCCACCATCGACTACCTCGAAGCCGGCAAGCTCGGCGACGTCATCACCGTGGAAGCTCGTGAGGAAGGTCTCAAGCACAAAGTGGGCGTGTACGCCATTCGCCTTACCAACCAGCACGGCACGCTGCTGGCTTTGTTCAAAGGCACCGCCTACCGCACCAGCAACGAAATATTGTAATGCTAAAGTAACTGTCATGCCGAGAGAATTCGGAGCATTTCTCCCGCAGCAGTAATTCATTTTACCGTTGCAGGAGAGATGCTTCGACTTCACTCAGCGCGACGTTCTTGAAAAACAAAACACTCCATGAAGCAAGCCTATTTAGTTGACGGAATCCGGACGCCCATTGGTAACTTCGGCGGCACCCTCGCCACCGTACGCCCCGACGATATGGCCGCGCTGGTGCTGCAGGATCTGCTGAAACGCAACCCCACCGCCGACCCGGCCGCCATTGCCGACGTGATTCTGGGCTGCGCCAACCAAGCTGGGGAAGACAACCGCAACGTGGCCCGCATGGCCCTGCTGCTAGCCGGCCTGCCCACTTCGGTGCCCGGCGAAACCGTGAACCGCCTGTGCGCCTCGGGCCTCTCGGCCGGCATTGCCGCCGCCCGGGCCATCCAGAGCGGCGACGGGGACTTGTTCCTGGCCGGGGGCGTGGAGAGCATGACTCGCGCGCCCTTCGTGATGTCGAAGCCCAGCAAAGCCTTTGGCACCGACTCCAAAATGTACGATTCGAGCTTTGGCTGGCGCTTCGTGAATGAGAAGCTGGAAGCCATGTACGGCATCGACGCCATGGGCGAAACGGCCGAAAACCTGGTGGATCAGTACCACATCAGCCGCGAGGATCAGGACCAGTTTGCCTACGAGTCGCACCAACGGGCCGGCCGGGCCCGCGACTCAGGCCGCTTCGCCGCGGAAATCGTGGCCGTGCCCATTCCCCAGCGTAAGGGCGAGCCGGTGCTGTTTGCCCACGACGAGTTTATCAAAGCCGACACCACACTCGACGTACTGGCCAAGCTGCGACCCGCGTTTCGGAAGAACGGCTCCGTAACGGCCGGCAACTCCTCGGGCCTGAACGATGGCGCGGCGGCTTTGCTCTGGGCATCGGAAGACGGCCTCAAGCAGCACAGCCTTACGCCCCGCGCCCGGCTAGTGTCGATGGGTGTGGCCGGCGTGGAGCCCCGCACGATGGGCATCGGGCCGGTACCGGCCTCGCAGCTGGCTTTGAAGAAAGCGGGCCTCACGCTGGATCAAATGGATATCATCGAGTTCAACGAAGCCTTTGCCGCCCAAACGCTGGCTTGCGTGCGGGGCCTGGGCCTCGAAGGCAATGACCCGCGCATCAACCCCAACGGCGGCGCCATTGCCCTGGGCCACCCCCTGGGCATGAGCGGGGCGCGCATTCTGAACACGGCTGCTCTGGAGCTGCACCGGCAGCACAAGCGCTACGCCCTCATCACGATGTGCATAGGCGTGGGTCAGGGCTACGCGGCCATCATCGAGCGGGTATGATTTACTCCTTCAACGGCTTTATTCCGGTGGTGCACGAGTCGGCTTTCGTGCACCCGCAGGCTACGGTTACGGGCAACGTCATCATCGGCCGCAACGTGTACATCGGGCCGGGCGCGGCCATTCGCGGCGACTGGGGCCAGATTATCATCGAAGACAACTGCAACGTGCAGGAAAACTGCACCGTGCATATGTTCCCGGGCACCACTACGCGGCTCAAGGAAATGGCGCACATCGGCCACGGTGCCATTATTCACGGCGCCACCGTGGGCCGCAATGTGCTGGTGGGCATGAACGCCGTACTTATGGACCGGGTCGAAATCGGCGACGAGTGCGTGATTGGGGCCTTAAGCTTCATCAAGGCCGACGAAATCATTCCGCCCCGCAGCCTAGTAGTGGGCAATCCGCACAAGATCATCCGGCAGGTAACCGACGACATGCTGGCCTGGAAAACCCAGGGCACCCAGATTTACATGCAACTGCCCGCCGACTGCCACGCCACGCTGCAAGCTTGCGAGCCGCTACGCGAAGTACCCGCCGACCGGCCCGTGCAGCAAGCCAGCTACCAAACCTGGAATGAGCGCAAGCAGTAGCGCGAACTGTGTAGTTCGCGTACCCCACGCCGTTTCCACAATTGTCGTTCAACCACGCGAACTACACAGTTCGCGCTACTCCTCCCTCCTTTCCTCTCCCAATATGAAAACGCCCACCCTTGAAAACTACGCCCTGGGCCGCTGGATGCCCGGCACGGGCCAGTCGCAGGAGCTCTTCGATGCCAGCACCGGCGAGCTGATTGCCACCACCAGCAGCGAAGGACTCGACTACGCGGCCATGCTGGACTATGCCCGTCAGAAAGGCAACAAGGCCCTGCGCAAAATGACTTTTCATGAGCGGGGCCGAATGATCAAGGCCCTGGCCCTGCACCTCGACAGCAAAAAGGAGGACTTCTACACCCTCAGCTACCGCAGCGGCGCCACCCGCGCCGACTCCTGGATTGACATCGAGGGCGGTATCGGCAACCTGTTTGCCAATGCCTCGCTGCGTCGCAAATTCCCGGACAAGCCTTTCTACGTCGAGTCGGACCCGATTGCGCTGTCGAAAGCCGGCAACTTCATCGGCCACCACATCATGGTACCCAAGGAAGGCGTAGCTATTCACATCAATGCCTACAACTTCCCGATCTGGGGAATGCTGGAGAAAATTGCGGTAAACCTGCTGGCCGGTATGCCCGCCATTGTGAAGCCCGCCGTGCCTTCGGCCTACCTTACCGAAGCCGTAGTGCGCGAAATCATTGCCTCCAAAATCCTGCCCGAAGGCGCGCTGCAGCTCGTGTGCGGCACCGGCATCGGCATCCTCGACCACGTCACCTACCAGGATGTCGTTACCTTCACGGGCTCGGCCGAAACGGGCCGCAAGCTCAAGGGCCACCCGCGCATTCTCGCCGAAGCCGTGCCCTTCAACATGGAGGCCGACTCGCTGAACTCGGCCGTGCTGGGCCCCGATGCCGTACCCGGCACCGCCGAATTTGACCTGTTTATCAAGGAAATCCGCAAGGAAATGACGGCCAAGGCCGGGCAGAAATGCACCGCCATCCGCCGCGTTATCGTGCCCGAAAACCTGCTCGAAGATGTGCAGATTGCCCTCGGCAAAGCGTTGGCCCAAACCACCATCGGCCACCCGCAGGCCGAGGGCGTGCGCATGGGCGCGCTGGCCGGCATGGAGCAGGTGCGCAAAGTTCGGGAGCAGGTGCGCCACCTCGCCCAGCATACGCCCATCGTGTACGGCGACCTGGACAACGTGCAGGTTATCGGGGGTGACTGCAAAGTAGGCGCGTTTATGTCGCCCATCGTATTGTTGAATTCCGAGCCGTTCAAATTCACCGACACCCACGATATCGAAGCTTTCGGCCCCGTGGCTACGCTGATGCCCTACAAGGACGTGGATGAGGCCATTGCGCTGGCGAATCTGGGCAAGGGCTCCTTGGTGTGCTCGGTGGCTACCAACGACCCACGCACGGCCCAGGATTTCGTGCTGGGCGCGGCCACCCACCACGGCCGGATTCTGGTTATCAATGAGGAAGTGGCCAAGGAAAGCACCGGCCACGGCTCCCCCCTGCCCCTGCTCATCCACGGTGGCCCGGGTCGGGCCGGCGGCGGCCAGGAAATGGGCGGCATGCGCGGCGTGGAGCACTTTATGCAGCGCGTCGCCATTCAGGGCTCCCCGAGCATGATTACGGCCATTACGGAAGTGTATCAGCCGAAAGCCAAGCAAATTGAGCGCGACAAGCACCCGTTTCAGCACTACTTCGAGGAGCTGGAAATCGGGCAGACCTATACCACCCACCGCCACACCGTCACGGAAGCCGACATCACCAGCTTTGCCCAGGTGTCGGGCGACAATTTCTACGCTCACGTAGACGCTACTTCCCTGGAAGGCACGCTCTTTACGGGCCGTGTGGCCCACGGCTACTACATTCTGAGTAAGGCCGCCGGCATGTTCGTGGATCCGCGCAAAGGGCCAGTGCTGCTGAATTATGGCCTCGACGAGTGCCGCTTCACCAAGCCCGTGTACCCGGGCATGACCATCGGCGTGAAGCTGACCGTGAAGGAGAAAATTGGCCAGGAGAAGCGCGACGCCGAGGACGTTGCCAAGGGCATCGTGCGCTGGCTGGTGGACGTGAGCGACGAAACCGGCGAAACGGTGGCGGTGGCTACGATTCTGACAATGGTTAAGAAGAAGGATCAGGCATAGAATATCCCAACAATAGAACGTCATGTCGGCCAGCAGGAGACATGACGTTCATATTCCCAACCTCTCCCATGACAACCACCGATACCCTTTCCGCCGGCAAAGTCGAAGTAACCACCGACGCCCACGGCATCAGCACCGTTTCGTTTTTCCACCCCAGCCATAACTCCCTGCCTGGCGTGCTGCTCAACGAGCTGGCCCGTACCATTACTGCCACCGGCCAGAATGCCGCTACCAAAGTCATCATTCTGCGCAGTGAGGGCGAGCGGACGTTCTGCGCCGGGGCCAGCTTCGACGAGCTGATTGCCATTGAGGACGAAGCCCAGGGCTTGGCGTTTTTCTCGGGTTTTGCCCAGGTGATTAACGCCTGCCGCACCTGCTCCAAAATCATCATCGGCCGGGTGCAGGGCAAGGCCATTGGCGGTGGCGTGGGCGTGGCCGCCTCCACCGACTACTGCTTTGCCACCGCCCAGGCCGCCGTGAAGCTCAGCGAGCTGGTGGTCGGCATCGGGCCATTCGTGGTGGGCCCAGCCGTGGAGCGCAAAATCGGCAACGCGGCCTACACGCAACTGGCCCTGGATGCCGCCGAATTTCGCTCGGCTGAGTGGGCGCAGGCGCGGGGCCTCTACGCCGAAGTGCTAGCCACCACCGCCGAACTGGACCTAGCCGTGCAAACCTTCGCCGAAAAGCTGGCCACTTACAACCCCGAGGCCCTGACCGAACTGAAGCAGGTGTGCTGGCAGGGCACCGAGCACTGGGATACGCTGCTTCCTGAGCGGGCTGCCATCAGCGGCCGGCTGGTGCTGTCGGAATTTACCCGCGCAGCTATTGCGCAGTTTAAGAACCGCTGATCAGCCTTCTAGCACGTCAAAGCGCCCGTTTCCAGCAGTGGAAACGGGCGCTTTGGTGTTTAGACCAAGGTCAGTCGGCGGCAGAGCGACGAAGTTTCAGGGAGCGGGAAGGCCGTTACGAGTTGCATCTTTTTGAATATATTTATTAAGCCGCATACAGAGGTCACCGGGCGGCTTCGTGGTTTCGGCAGGCGGGCGAAAAGGCACTGCCGCCTGCCTATCCCGATTAAATGGTCATTTAACCACCTTTCGGTTCCGATCATGAAACAGCCGTTGCCTTATTGGTTTCTCTGCCTGCCGCTGGCTTTACTGAGTTGGAGTTGCAGCGAGAAGAAGGCCACCCCGTCCCGTAAGGCGCTCAATGAAATGAACCTCAAAGCGGGCAAGGTTATCATCTGTGGACTGCCCGACGCGCAGTTTGGTACGGTGCGTTTTCCCATTGCCTGTCCCGGCCCGGCCCAGGAAAGCTTCGGCCTGGGTCTCAAGCTGCTGCATTCCTTCGAGTACGAGGAAGCCGAGAAAGTCTTTGCCGGTATTATTCGCACTCAGCCTACTTGTGCCATGGCCTACTGGGGCGTGGCCATGAGCAATTTCCACCCGCTTTGGGCCCCGCCCACGGAAGCCGAGCTGCAGAAAGGCGCTAAAGCTGTGGCTATTGCCCGCGCCCTGCCGCAATTGCCGGCCCGGGAAGCCGATTACCTCGCCACCATTGCCGCCTTCTACCAGGACTGGCCTACCGTAGACCACCGGACGCGGTGCCTGCGCTTTGAGCAGGCCACGGAGCAGCTGGCCCAGAAGTACCCGGATGATAAGGAGGCCACCGTTTTTTACGCTCTGGCCCTGACGGCTGCCGCGGCCCCAACCGATACCACGTTTACCAAGCAGAAAAAGGCCGGCCGGATTCTGGCCGCCCTATACCCCGACAATCTGAACCATCCGGGCATCGTGCATTACCTTATTCACGCCTACGATACGCCCACGCTGGCCGTCCGGGCCCTGCCGGCTGCCCGCCGCTATGCCGCGGTGGCGCCTTCCTCGGCCCATGCCCAGCACATGCCCTCCCATATTTTCACCCGGCTGGGCCTCTGGACGGAGAATATTGAGTCGAATCTTGCCTCAGTAGCGGCGGCGCAGTGCTACGCCCAGCAAGCCGGCATAAAAGGCCACTGGGATGAGGAGCTGCACGGTCTCGACTACCTGATGTACGCTTACCTGCAGAAAGGCGAAAACCGCCTGGCCCGCCAGCAGTGGGACTATCTGCAAACCATCCAACAGGTTGAGCCGCTCACGTTTAAGGTAGCTTATTCCTTTGCCGCCATACCCGCCCGCTACCTGCTCGAAAACCGCAATTGGCCGGAAGCCGCCACCTTGCAAAGCCATGCCACCGACTTTCCCTGGGAAAAATTTCCGTGGCAGAAAGCCATTATCCATTTCGCCCGGCTAATGGGGGCGGCGCACACCCACAACCGGCCCGCCGCCCAAGCTGAGGTGCAGGAGCTGCGGCGGCTGCAGGCGCTTCTATTGCAACAGAAAGACGCCTACAAAGCTACTCAGGTCGAAATCCAGCTTACCAGTGGCCTGGCTTGGCTGGATATGCAGGACGGAAAACCCGAGCAGGCCCTGCGCCGGATGCGGGCCGCTGCCGACCTGGAAGACCGCACCGAAAAGCCCCCCGTAACCCCTGGCGAAGTACTGCCGGCACGCGAGCTGCTGGGCGACATGCTCCTGCAGTTACACCGGCCAAACGAGGCGCTGGCGGCCTACGAGGAGGATTTGCGCCGGCACCCCAACCGATTCAACGGGCTCTACGGCGCCGGGCTAGCGGCAGGGCAAATTGGCAATGAAGCCAAAGCCAACCGGTATTACCAACAGCTACTGACGCAGGCGTCCGGCTCTACCCGGCCCGAATTAAGCGCTGCCCGCCGTTTTCTAGCCGTCCATAGCCAGCCGACAGCAGCCAGTGATTCTCCGGTTCGGTATACTTCGTACGCGGCGCACCCAGCCAGCCGGTAGCCGTTACACAAGCAGCTGGCTACGAAACCGGCGCGGCACAAAAAAGCCCATCCGACTCGCGGATGGGCTTTTTCACTGGCAATTAGCGCGGCACTTATTGGCCCAGCTTAGCTTTCAGGTTCGTGTCCAGGGCTTCCAGGAACTCCTCGGTGTAGAGGTAGTCGCGGCCGTGCTCCACTTTGTTGCCGTGGATGCAGACGGCCAGGTCCTTGGTCATCTTGCCGCTTTCCACGGTTTCGATGCATACGGCTTCCAGCTTGTGGCAGAAGTCGATAAGCTCCTGATTGTCGTCGAGCTTGCCGCGGAACTCCAGGCCGCGCGTCCAGGCGAAGATGCTGGCAATGGGGTTGGTGGAGGTGGGCTTGCCTTTCTGATGGTCGCGGTAGTGGCGCGTCACGGTGCCGTGGGCCGCTTCGGCTTCCATGGTGCCGCCGTCGGGCGTTACCAGCGTCGAGGTCATCAGGCCCAACGAGCCGAAGCCCTGAGCTACGGTGTCGCTCTGCACGTCGCCGTCGTAGTTTTTGCAGGCCCACACGAAGTTGCCGTTCCATTTCAGGGCCGAGGCTACCATGTCGTCAATCAGCCGGTGCTCGTAGGTGATGCCGGCTTCCGTAAACTTAGCCTGGTAGTCCTGCTCGTAGATTTCCTGGAAGATGTCCTTGAAGCGGCCATCGTACTTTTTCAGGATGGTGTTTTTGGTCGACAAATACAGCGGCCAGCCTTTCATCAACGCCTGGTTGAAGCAGGCGTGGGCAAAGCCGCGGATGGATTCGTCGGTGTTGTACATGGCCAGGGCCACACCGTCGCTTTTGAAGTTGTAGACCTCAAACGATTGTGCTTCGCCGCCGTCTTCGGGCTGGAAGCTGATGGTGAGCTTGCCTTTGCCCTTGGTCACGAAATCGGTGGCGCGGTACTGGTCGCCGAAAGCGTGGCGGCCGATGCAGATCGGGGCCGTCCAGTTGGGTACCAGGCGGGGCACGTTGCTCATCACGATTGGCTCGCGGAACACGGTGCCGTCCAGAATGTTGCGGATGGTGCCGTTCGGCGACTTCCACATCTGCTTGAGGTTGAACTCCTTCACGCGCTCCTCGTCGGGCGTAATGGTGGCACACTTGATGCCCACGCCGTATTGCTTGATGGCGTTGGCCGCGTCGATGGTTACCTGGTCGTTGGTTTCGTCGCGGTACTCGATTCCCAGATCGTAGTACTTAATGTCCAGCTCCAGGTACGGGGTAATCAGCTTATCCTTGATGAATTTCCAGATGATACGCGTCATCTCGTCGCCGTCAAGCTCCACGACCGGGTTAGCTACTTTAATCTTTGCCATTGTTGAGAGTTTGGATTGAGCCCGCAATGTACACACGCCGCGTAGACCTACGTAGCGTCTGCTTTGCATTGAGGTCGTAATACGTAGCCGGGCCGGTATAGTCTAGCCGCCGGGCTCAAAGCTAGTTGGCCGTATCAAGCGCAAGGAGCGTTTCTACTGTACTTTTACCGCTGCCTGCTATCGTCCGACCCTTCCCTTTGCGCCAGGCTTGAGGCAAGTACCCATTTCCAGAGTCTAATCCAGTCATTGTATGCACAATCTATTTCGCCGGGCCGCGCTACGCAAAGCCCTGATAGTTGGCGCCACCTTGTGCTCCACGCTTTTCCTGACCCCGGCCGCCACGGCCCAGAGCTTTGCCAAAGGCGCCGACGTGGGTTGGCTGCAGCAGATGGAAGCCACCGGCTACGTGTTCTACAACGACCAGGGCGTGGCCCAGGACTGTTTCCAGATCCTGAAAGACAAAGGCATCAACTCCATTCGGCTGCGCGTGTTCGTTAATCCTTCCAACGACAAAGCAAGCGGCCATTGCAGCCCGGCCGAAGTGGTAATGATGGCCAAGCGGGCCAAAAATCTGGGTTTCCGCCTCATGATTGACTTCCACTACAGCGACACCTGGGCCGACCCGGCCAAGCAGGCCAAGCCCGCCGCTTGGGCCAGCCACCCATTTCCACAGCTAATGCAGGATGTGTACGACCACACCTTCAGCGTGATGACCAGCCTGAAGGCCAGCGGCGTCACCCCCGAATGGGTCCAGATTGGCAACGAGATACCCAATGGCATGATGTGGCCCGAGGGCAGCACCACTAACTTCAGCCAGCTTACCCAGCTCATCAATAAGGGCTATGACGCGGTGAAGGCCGTGAGTGCCAGCTCGAAGGTAATTGTGCACCTCGACCGGGGCAACGACAGTGCCCTGTACCGCTCGTTCTTCGACAATCTGACCGCCAACAAGGGCAAATACGACGTCATCGGCATGTCGTACTATCCTTTCTGGCTGAAGCAGGATTACACGGCCTCCATCGACAACCTGCAGGCCAACATGAACGACATGGTAAGCCGCTACGGCAAAGAAGTAATCATCACCGAAGTAGGCGGCGACTACAAGCTGCCGCAGAATACCTACGACATGCTGGTGGCCGTCATCAAGGCTACCCAGGCGGTGCCCAACGGCAAGGGGCTGGGGGTGTTTTACTGGGAGCCGCAAGGCGCCAAAAGCTGGAGCGGCTACCAGCTCAGCGCCTGGGGCGACGATGGCCGCCCCACCCCGGCGCTCAACGCCTTCCTCTACGACAACCGGCTGACCAATCCCGGCCTCAAGCCCAATACATCACCCCGCAAAAGCCAGCCGGCTAAGCCTGCGCCTAAGCCAAAACGCGCCAGCAAAACAACGCCTGCTGGCTCCGCAAAGCCGGTTCGGTAACAACTTACTACCAAATAAAAAGGGCCGCAGCAACTGTAATATACAGTGCTGCGGCCCTTTTCGGGTACAGTTGGCAGCTAAGAGCTAGTCCCAGATGCCGTTGGCCGAGGTAAGGATCAGGGGCTGGCCGTCGGTGACTACCAGCGTGTGCTCGTGCTGGGCCACAAAGCTGCCATCTTTGGTAGCCAGCGTCCAGCCGTCGTTGTTGAGTTGGTGGGCAAAGCTGGCGCGGGTAGAAATGAATGTTTCGACGGCTACCACCGAGTTCTTCTTGAAACGCTTCAGGTTGTGGCGGTCGTAGTAGTTGGGAATTTCGCTGGGCTCCTCGTGCAGGCTGCGCCCGATGCCGTGCCCCACGAGGTTTTTGATGACGCGGAAGCCGGCTTTGCGGGCTTCGGTTTCAATCAGTCCGCCAATATCGGCGATGCGCACCCCGCCCCGGATGCGGCTGATGGCCGTGCGCAGGATCTGCCGAGAGGCATCTACCAAAGGCTGGTGCTGATGTATGTCGGTGCCGAGCACAAATGAGCCACCGTTGTCGGCCCAGTAGCCGCCCTTCTCCGCCGACACGTCGATGTTGACTAGGTCGCCTTCCCGCAGCACTTTATGCGCCGCCGGAATGCCGTGCGCCACTTCCTGATTGACGCTGATGCACGTCCAGCCCGGGAAGCCGTAGGCAAGGCGCGGGGCCGAGCGGGCGCCCATCGAGGTCAGCAGGCGGCCGCCGTATTCGTCCAGCTCCTTGGTGCTCATACCGGGCTGGGCGTAGGCGCGCATCTGCTGGAGAGTATTGGCCACGGCGGCGCTGATCTGCTGGAGGCCGGTCAGCTCGGCTTGGGAGGTGATGGACATGGCAAGGAGTTGGTTGTCGTAATTCAGTTGGGGCTAGTGCCCTATTCCTAAAGGAGGAATGTGCCCAACACAGAGCAAACATGCAAGATTCATTCTGCGTTTTTTGTTCCTACCAAAAACGAAAAACCCCGCTTGCGTAATGCAAACGGGGTTTTCTGTAGAGAGCGAGGGATTCGAACCCCCGGAGGTTTAACCCTCAACGGTTTTCAAGACCGCCGCAATCGACCACTCTGCCAGCTCTCTAGATGTGGTAAATACGCGTGTTCGTGGTAAAAAAGCAGTTGCCGCACGATCTGCGGCAACGAACGAGTAGAGAGGGGGGGATTCGAACCCCCGATACCCTTGCAGGTATAACGGATTTCGAATCCGTCGCATTCGACCACTCTGCCACCTCTCTATAAGGTTGTAATGAATGGTTTCGGGACGACAAAAGTAATAGGCCACCGTTAGCAGACAATACCGCCAACGTATTTTTTTTGCTTTTTTCTGGTCAAAAAAAGCCTTTCTGCTTCATGCTGACCAGCATTCCAACGTGTTAGCAATTCACGCTGAACGTCTTATCGGGTTTTCAGCCGCCCGGTCACGGCATCGATGCTCACGTTGACTTCGAAGCCCAGAATCAGGGTCATGCACACGAAATCGAGCCACACCATGAAGCCTACGAGCGTGCCGATGGAGCCGTAGAAGTGGTTGTAGCTGTCGAAAATCTTGACGTAGAGAATAAACAGGAACGAGACCAGAAAGATGAGCAGCGTGGCCACAATGGCCCCGGCCGAGAGAAACGGCCATTTGTCGTGTACCGGTGGCACGTAGTAGTACACCAGGCAGGTAGTGAGCAGAAACAGGCCCACTACCGAGCCGTACTTTAGAATCGAAATAAGCTGGCTGGTGAACTGCTCGGGCACGATTTCGTGGAACACCAGCGCGTCGATGATGTAGGTACCGAAGAAAATGCCGGCAATGGCAAACAGCAGCACCGACGACAGCACGATGGTGAGCAGCGTGGCAATGACGCGCTTGCGCAGATACGTGCGCCGCTTGAACGACGGATATTTCTTCTCAAACGCGTCGAGCAAAGCCATGATGCCGTTGGAGCTGAGCACCAGGGCCGTGGCAAAACCGAACGAGAGCAAGCCCCCATGCGGAATGTTCACGATATCCTCAATGGTGCCCGACACGGCCAAATACATTTCCCGCGGTATCAGGTCGCCCAGAAACTGCAGGATGTCCACGTTCAGGTTGGGCACCGGAATGTAGGGAATCAGGGTGAAGAGGAAGATGATGGTCGGAAACAGGGCCACCGTAAAGTTGAAGGCCATGTAGCTGGCCCGCTTGGTGATGCTGTCGAGTTTCAGCTCCTGAATCATCCTGTCCACCACGTCGTAGACCGAGGCGCGGCCGTGGGCAATGTGCAGCTGCTTGAGCCACACGATAAACTTGCGGTAGGAACGCCGGCGGCGCACGTCGGGCAGGTGGTAGCGGCGAACGGGCAGGCGCATTGCCATCTTACTCGGTGGGTTGGGCGGGCTTGTTGGGAATGAAAGCAGCGGCGGCCGGGGCTTCGGCAGGCAGCTTCTGGGCGGCGGGCGTCACGGGGCCCACCAGCTCATCATCGGTAAAATACGGGGCCAGCTTGCTCTGGATTTCGGCCGGAATCGGGACGGGGCGGCCCGTGGTGGTGCTTACAAACACCATCAACGTGTGGCCCTCAGTGAGCAGTTCCTGGGCCTCGTTGTAGATTTCGTACTCAAACAGCACCCGTGAGCCTTCGGCGGGCTGCTTCAGCATGAGGCGCACCGTGAGCAGGTCGTCATAGCGGGCCGGGCGCCGGAACCGGGTGCGGATTTCCCCCACCGGCATGCCTACGCCGTCGGCCTCCAGATCTTTGTAACGGATGCCGAGCTGCCGAAAGGCCTCGGTCCGGGCCACTTCAAAAAACGCCGCGTAGTTGCCATGATAGACGTAGCCCATCTGGTCGGTTTCGGCGTAGCGCACGCGGATCTGGGTGTCGGAGCTATACATGAAAGAAATGAGGTTACGGGTGAAAGGTTGAAAGTTCTTGGGTCACGTTTCACCAGCAGATGTACATTCCAGGAACGGAAAAGCTACATACGTAAAGCAGCGCTGTAAGAAAAACCAGTCCAACAAGCAGTAAACGGCGGCGTATAGTTGGCGCATACCAGATAGTAAGTCCCGCAAAAGGCACCCATACCGCCGCTACCAACACCGACGCAGCTACTGCCAAACAAGAATTGCTTTTGATAGTGTGCATAAAGCTTGGAGCACCTGCAGGCAGGTTTCCCAGCCCATCCCCATGATAATATTCTGACTGATAGAAGAAATACAGAAAGCAGTACACGCTGAAAATACTTAACAGCATCAGCAGCGCAGTATGTATTCTTTCGATTCTCTTAATTGTCAGTTCCTGCATGGCTGCACTCAATACTTACTTCATAATCCCGGCGCGGCTCAGGGCGGCTTGGTAGCGGCGGGCGTTTACGAGGTGGCCGGCCTCGTTGGTGGCAAAGGCGTGGTAGCCGCTGAAATCCTCCTTGGCGCAGAAATACAGGTAGTTGTGCTCCTCGGGGTTCAGCACCGCGTCGATGCTAGCAATGCTGGGCAGGTTGATGGGACCGGGCGGCAGACCGGCGTATTTGTAGGTGTTGTAGGGCGAATCCTTCTGCAGATGCACGTTCAGCACCCGCTTGATGGTGAAGTCATTGTTGGCATACACCACCGTGGGGTCGGCCTGCAGCTTCATGCCACGCTTAAGGCGGTTGAGGTACACGCCCGCCACGCGGGGCCGCTCGTCGGCGTGCTGCTGCTGCTCGGCCTCCACGATGCTGGCCAGCGTACTGACCTGGGCGCGGGTGAGGTCAAACTTTTTGCGCTTGGCATCCCGGGCCGGCGTCCAGAACTTCTCGTACTCCTTTTTCATGCGCTGCATGAGGTTGTCGGCCGAGGAGTTCCAGTACAGCTCGTAGGTATTCGGGATGAACATGGTCATGATGTTCGTCGTGTCGAAACCTAGGCTTTTGGTGTATGTGGGGCTGCTCAGCAGCGAGTCGAACTGGCCGGGGCGGGTGTCGATGGCGGTGCTGAGCTTGCGGGCCAGCTCCTGGCGCAGGCGGATGTTCTGAAACGTGAGCTTCAGCGGCGACTGGCGACCGGCCCGCAGGTCGGAAATCAGCTGGCGGTTGGTGTAGCCGTCCTTCAGCTCGTAGCGGCCGGGCTTCACCAGCTTGTCATATTTCATCAGGCGGGCTACGAAGTACATCGAAAGCCGGTCGACAATAACGCCGGTCTTGTCGATGGAGTCGAGCACGGCCTTGCTGGTTTGGCCGCGCCGCACCAGCACGTAGGTTGGCCGGCCCTTGGTTTCGACGTTGGGCGTGAAGAAAACCTGGTAGAAATAGTAGAAGAAAGTAATGAAAATGATGCCCAGCACGCCGGTGGTATAGGCGAAGCGGTTACGACGCTTGAGCGCCTGGGCTTTGTAGTCGATGCGGGGTTTGGTCATTGCAAACGAAGAGCGAGTCAGAATGTCAGAATGATGCGAAGAAGCGCAACGGGCTACCACAGCAGTAGCGGCGCGGAGCTTTCCGCATCAAAAGTACGCCTTATCGGTTGTTCCACCATTCTCGCTGCAGTCCGGCAATAGTCCAGCGCCGCGCAAAGCTATTCCTTGCTGGTTGCGGCTAACGGTATCGGTAGAGAAGCTGGCTTTTGGGGCAAAAAGGCTAACATAGCAGTTATTGCATACTTCATCATACACCCGCAGAGCAATGATAACTTACTGGTAACATTGGGGCAAGACACACAAAATTTGGGGGTTGCGTGGTATTAACTTAGTTTTAGCTCGAAACCTGCGTATACCGCACTTTTCAGAGCTTTGTCATTTCCTTACCTTAGCCTCCGGTTCGAGGCGTGGGTCCAACCAACGGCTTCATTTCACTTTTACTCTCACTTTTTCCAACTGACTATCGTGGCACTCTTTACTCCTACTCTTGCGCAGCTGCGCATTCTGCCCGTGGCTGCCCTGCTGCTCAGCTTCTCGCTCTCGGCCCAGGCTCAGACTCCAATCGCCATTACGGGCGGCACCAGCGTTTATCGTCAGGATTTTGATGGTATGACTCCTACGGGCATCACCTATCCTACTGGCTGGACTGGTGTCCGGTTTGCTGGCTCCGGCGCCGCTGGTGAAACGCTGGCTCCCACTGTTCTGACAGCTACCAGCGCATCGGGAGCCGTATACAATGCCGGCACCAGCGGTGGTGCTACCGACAACGACCGGGCGCTAGGCGGTTTGGCTTCGGGCAGCACGGTTCCTGTTTTCGGCGCTGTGTTCACCAACAGCAGCGGAGCGGCTATTACGCGCCTGACCATCACGGCCCGCCATGAGCAGTGGCGCGCCGGCGACAACGCCAACGTTGAAACGACGGCCTTCGAATACAGCCTCAATGCAACGGGTATCAACTCGGCCGGTGCTACCTGGACGCCAGTAACGGCTCTGGATCTGGTAGAGCTCAACAATACGGCTCCCGTAGGCAGCATAGACGGCAACGCCGCTGCCAACTCTAAGTTCATTGGTGGTGTAGTGACGGGCCTGACCTGGCCTGCCGGCACTACTATGTGGATTCGCTGGAGAGACAACAACGACTTCGGTGCTGATGCCGTTTTGGCCGTTGACGACTTCGCCCTGGCTACCGGCAACACCACGCTGGCCAACCAGAACAAGGCCCTGCAAAGCGCCCTGAACATTTTCCCGAACCCCGCTACTAACCGCATTACCCTGCAGGTCGGCAAAGAGGGCGTTGGTGCTTCAGTTGAAATCTTCAACGCGCTGGGTCAGCGGGTGCAGCAGGCTACGGCCAGCCAGGAGGCCTTCGGCCTCGACGTATCGGCGCTGCGTACCGGTGTCTACACCGTGCGGTTCACCACCGCCGGCGGCACGGCTACCCGCTCGTTCGTGAAGCAATAAGCATTTGTACTTCGCTTTCAAAAAGCCCTGGCCGCTCTGGCCGGGGCTTTTTTTATGGCTTTTCTGAGCTCACAGGGTAACCCTACCGACAAAATGTGCGAATGAGTGGTAGTTGTGTAGCGCAGCGACTACCTTGTCCTGCCCCAAACGCCGCCGGCGTTTTTGTTTTCTCACCTCTTCCCTACCCCGCTATGGCCGCCACGCTGCTCCGCATCCACCCCGACAACCCGCCCCAAAACCGTATTCAGCAAGTTGTGGAGGTGCTCCGCAAAGGTGGCATCATTATATACCCCACCGATACGGTCTATGGTATCGGCTGCGACATTCACAATGCCAAAGCCGTGGATAAGCTCTGCCGCATCAAAGGGCTGAATCCGGATAAGGCCAACCTCAGCTTTATCTGCTCCGACCTTTCCCACATTGCCGATTACGCCCACGGTATTACCACGCCTACCTACAAGGTCATCAAGAAGGCCCTGCCCGGTCCGTTTACCTTTATCTTCGAGGCCAGCTCGAAAGCGCCCCGCCAGGGCGGCAACAAGCGTAAAACCGTCGGTATCCGGGTGCCCGACAGCACCATCATCATTCAGTTGGTAAAAGAACTGGGCAACCCCATCTTCAGCACGTCGGTGCGGGAAGATGAAAACACGCTCGACGAGTACGTAACTGACCCCGACCTGATTTTCGAGAAATACCGGCTGCTGGTGGATCTGGTCATCGACGGCGGCTTCGGCGGCAACGTACCCAGCACCATCATCGACTGTACCAACGACGACTTCGAGCTGGTGCGTCAGGGTGCCGGCGACATCGAGCAATATCTGTAAGACAGTAAAATGGCGGGGTTGAGGTTCTGGATGGCGCAAAATTGCTCATCCAGAACCTCAACCCCGCCATTTTACTATCTCACCTCTTGTGCTTCCAGCGGCGGTGCGTCCATAAGTAGCTGGCCGGCTGCGCCTGAATATCCCGCTCCAGATGGCGGGCAAAGGCCTCCGTTACCACGTTAGCGTCCTTATCCAGAGGCGAGTTGCCGTCGTGCAGCGGCAGAATTACCAACTCGTAATAGCCCCGCTTCACGCGTTTGATATTGACGTAAACCACCGGGCAGTTGAACTGCGAGGCTAGTCGGTCGGCGCTGCTGTAGAAGCTGGTATCCTGGTTGAGAAAGTTGGTCCAATACGGGCGGTCTTCGGGCCCGGCGGCCTGGTCGGTGAGCATGCTCATGGCCCGGCCCTCGGTGCGCCGCCTGACTAGGTCGCGCAGCGTGTCGCGCATCGGAATCAGGTGGGCCCCGCTGCGGGTGCGCAGCCGGTAGAGAAACTCCTCGAAAAACGGGTTGCTGAGCGGCTTGTATACCCCGTACGCCCGGCCCGGAAACTCCAGCGCCCCGGAAGGCAGAATCCACTCCCAGTTGCCCGCGTGCGAGCCCAACGCCAGCACCGTGCGCCCTTGTGCAAATGGCCCCGACAGCAGCTCCGGGTTACGAATCGTTACCCGCCGCCGTAGTTCTATCTCCGACATGGCCGCCAGCTTCAGAATTTCGACCATCACCTGCGCGAAATGCCAATAGAACTCCTTCCTGATTTGCTGAATCTCAGCAGCTGTTTTTTCCGGAAACGAGTTGCGCAGATTTTCCAAAACGACCCGCTTGCGGTAGCCCACCACGTAGTTCATCAGCAGATATAGCCCCCCGGCCAAGCCGTACAAGACGGAAAGCGGTAGGTAGGCCAGGCCCGTCAGAAGCCAGTCGAAGGGCCGATAGTACCAAGGGTAGTTGCGGGCAGTGCTTGTTGTCATTGAGGAGCTACAACGCCCGCCGGGGCGTATTCGGCCACGTTACGGTGCAGACGCGCATTTTTAGAGGAGAGAATTTTGTTTTTGGTGTCGCGCATTTCTATGGTTAGCGTATAGTCGCCGGCAGGCAGTTTGCTCATATCCAGCTCGCCCACGACGGGCGTACTCTGGCCGGCCTGGCCCCGAATGGCGACGTTCGTTACCAGCACATCCTTCGTTGCACCTTCCGAGCGCAGCCGGTAACGTGCCTGGGCCGTTTGCTCAGGCTTAGAGTTGTAGAGCTCAGCGTAGAAAAACACCTTGTCGGCACCACGGCCATAGAGCCCACCCGGCGCCCGGGTAAGGCTGTAGCCACCGCGGGCAAAGTTACTCGGCTCCGACGATTTTGCCGCCGCCCGAGCCAATAGCACTACATCACTCAGCGCCAGCGCCTTGCCGGCCGACTCTACTACCAGCGGCTGTTCTACCACGTTGTTCTGGCCCTTACGGTACTGGTCGCGCACTTGCCCCCGGAGCGTATACTTACCGTCTGGCAGCAGAATCCGCTTCTGGAAGCTGACCGGGTTTTTTAGGCTGATGGAGGTGTCGCTCAGCACTGGCGGCTTTAGCGTGATAGTTTCTTGGTAGGCGGCCGAGCCATCTTCCCGAATTATTTCCAATGTCACGCTGGCCGCCGCCTGAAACACTTTGGGTGCCCGCCGCTTATAGGTGAGCGACTGGCCGGGCACGGTGGCATACAGCTCAATCACGGCGCCTTTCACGGCCATATCCTCGTTGCGGAAACGGGCGACATCAAGCAACAGCTGGGGCGGCACGGCGGCGTAGGCCGTCAGGGAGAAAAACAGAGCGAGTACTAGCAGACAGGCACGCATAATGTCAGGTTGACGTAATATGGGAGGACAACGTTCAGCCCAGAAGCAGTTTTGAGAAGCTAATGGTTCAGCCCTCAAACCGTGCCCAATGATTTTGAAAAAGTATTTACATTCCTTATAGGGCAAATACTATTTTTTCCTTTATTTCTTGCGGCGTATTCTATCTAATCTGCCTCTTCTCCCCTGCCAGTGCCCATCCTTTTCGAATCCCAGTACAATCCGCCCGCCCAGTTCTTTGCCGAGTTGGCCGGCCACGATGCCCTCTGGCTGGAGCGCCACGACAACTACCGCAAGCAAACCTACCGCAACCGTTGCCTGATCCTAACGGCCCAGGGCGTGAAGCCCCTTACGGTGCCCGTTATTGATGGCAACCGCAGCGAAAAGGTGCTCACCTCGGCCATTGAAATAGACTACCGCCAGAACTGGGTACACCAACACTGGCGTGGGCTGCAAACCGCTTACGGCGGCACGCCGTACTTTGAGTACTACGCCGACTATCTGCACGACATCTACGTACAGAAGCCTGCCCTACTGTTTGATCTGAATCTGGCTTTTCTGCGGTTTTACCTGCGCTGCCTGCGGTTGCCGACTCCCGTGGAGTTTACCACCGAATATCACGCTCACTACGACTCCCCCATCGTGCTCGACCGGCGCGATTGTCTGACACCCAAAGCTGCTTTGGCCCCCGAACCTGACAGGAAGTCGGTAAGACCATATCTACAGACCTTTGGTAAAGATTTTGTACCGGGACTCAGCATCTTAGACCTGCTTTTTATGCAGGGACCGGCCGCCGGCAGTTTTCTTGCGTAGTGCAGTTACTGCCTCCGAACCTTCGCCCGTATTTACCTGTTTTCAGGTTACTTCGGCCCAACCCGCTTATAGTTCAGTAAATCTTGGCTTGCGGGGCACCGTTTTTCTTCATTACTTATCTGCATGGAAGCTAAATTCTCAAATCGAGTCAAGGAGGTCATCTCCCTGAGCCGGGAAGAGGCCATCCGGCTCGGTCACGACTATATCGGTACCGAACACCTATTACTAGGCATGATTCGCGAAGGGGAAGGCACTGCTATCGGCTTGCTCAAGAAATTGGGCGTCTCGGTAGAAGAGCTGAAATACGCCCTTGAGCAAGCAACTCGTAATACGGCCACTCAGGGAACGAGCATTACCGGCTCGATTCCGCTGACAAAACAGACCGAGAAAGTTCTCAAGATCACCTATCTGGAGGCCAAAATCTTCAAGAGTGAAATCATCGGCACGGAACACCTGCTGCTCTCGATTTTGCGCGATGAAGACAACATTTCGTCCCAAATTCTCAGCAAATTCAACGTGAACTACGAAGCCGTTCGCGACTCGCTGGACTACCACGGCAACACTGCCCCCACCGACCGCGCCCCCGACACTGACGACGACGACAACGACAAACTCTTTGGAGGCAGCGCCGGTCGTGGCGCTTCGGGCAGCAGCTCGGCCGCCAAAAAGCCCGGTGAAAAGTCGCGTACCCCCGTTCTCGACAACTTTGGCCGTGACCTGACCAAACTGGCCGAGGAAGACAAGCTCGACCCCATTGTGGGCCGCGAAAAGGAGATTGAGCGGGTAGCTCAGATCCTGTCGCGCCGCAAGAAGAACAACCCGATTCTGATCGGTGAGCCCGGCGTGGGTAAAACGGCTATTGCCGAAGGCCTCGCCCTACGCATCATCCAGAAGAAGGTGTCGCGCGTGCTCTTCGGTAAGCGCGTCGTAACCCTCGACCTTGCCTCACTGGTAGCTGGCACGAAATATCGTGGTCAGTTTGAAGAGCGTATGAAGGCCGTAATGAACGAACTGGAGAAGTCGCCTGACGTTATCCTGTTCATCGACGAGCTCCACACCATCGTGGGTGCTGGCGGTGCTTCCGGCTCGCTCGACGCCTCGAACATGTTCAAACCAGCCCTGGCCCGCGGCGAAATTCAATGCATCGGTGCCACCACGCTGGACGAGTACCGGCAGTATATCGAGAAAGACGGCGCCCTGGCCCGTCGTTTCCAGATGGTGATGGTGGACCCCACCACGCCCGAGGAAACCATCGAAATCCTGCACAACATCAAGGACAAGTATCAGGACCACCATCACGTAGTGTACACCGACAAGGCCATTGAGGCCTGCGTTAAGCTGTCGGACCGCTACATGAGTGACCGGTTCCTGCCCGACAAGGCCATCGACATTCTCGATGAGGCTGGTGCGCGCGTACACATCAACAACATCGTGGTGCCAGAGGATATCCTGAAGCTTGAGGAAAGCATCGAGAATATCAAGACGGAGAAAAACCGCGTGGTGAAGTCGCAGAAATACGAAGAAGCTGCTCAGCTTCGCGACAAGGAGAAGAAGCTGCTCGAACAGCTCGACACCGCCAAGAAAAACTGGGAGGACGAGACCAAGAAGAAGCGCTACACGGTAAAAGAGGAAAATGTGGCAGAAGTTATTGCCATGATGACCGGTATTCCCGTGAGCCGCGTGGCCCAAAACGAAAGCCAGAAGCTGCTCAACATGGGCGAAGAGCTTCAGGGCCGCGTAATTGGTCAGGACAAAGCCATTAAGCAGCTGGTGAAAGCCATTCAGCGCACCCGCGTGGGCCTGAAGGACCCCAAGAAGCCGATTGGCTCGTTCGTATTCCTGGGCCCAACCGGCGTAGGTAAGACGGAGTTGGCCAAAGTACTGGCAACCTACCTCTTCGACAAGGAAGATGCCTTGGTACGTGTCGACATGAGCGAATACATGGAGAAATTCAGCGTATCGCGCCTTGTGGGGGCACCTCCCGGCTACGTGGGCTACGAGGAAGGCGGTCAGCTGACGGAGAAAATCCGCCGCAAGCCGTACTCGGTCATCTTGCTCGACGAGATTGAAAAGGCTCACCCCGACGTGTATAACCTGCTCCTGCAGGTGCTCGACGACGGTATCCTGACCGACGGCCTGGGCCGTAAGGTTGACTTCCGGAACACCATCATCATCATGACCTCCAACATCGGGGCACGTGACCTGGCAGACTTCGGCGCTGGTATCGGTTTCGGTACCAAGGCCCGGACGGAAAACCTGGACGAGATTACCAAAGGCACTATCACCAATGCCCTACGGAAAACCTTCTCGCCCGAGTTCCTCAACCGTTTGGATGACGTTATCGTCTTCAACTCGCTCGAGAAAAAGGATATCCACAAGATCATCGACATCTCGCTGTCGAAGCTGCTCTCGCGCATTCAGACGCTCGGCTACAAAGTGGAGCTGACCGAAGCCGCCAAGGATTTCGTGGCCGAGAAAGGCTACGACCCCAAGTACGGCGCACGGCCACTGAACCGGGCTATCCAGAAGTACATCGAAGATCCGATTGCGGAGGAAATCCTGAAAGCAGAAATTGCGCAGGGTGATGTTATTACTGCTGACTTTACGGAAGGCGCCGAAGAGCTTGTTTTCTCGGTCAGCAAGAGCGGAGAGGCCACAAACCTTGCCAGCGACGAGCGGCCTGAAGAGGCTCCCGAGTCGCCGGACACGGAGAAAGGCAAGTAAGCTGCTTTAATTTGAGTACAGAAAAGCCAGTCCTTCTCAGGACTGGCTTTTCTGTTTCACTGACTTCTTGACCCTAGTTCATAAACCTGAAAAGGCTGCCTAAAACTGGTGCGGCTTTTTTTGCGCCCTTACGTTACCTTTGACTTCCTTACTCATCCCCACCAGTTCCCTCGAATGTCCGATCCGCACGCTGAAGCCCAATTAAGCAAACTCGAAATTCTCGACCGCAAAAACCAGGAGGCCCTGCTCGGCGGTGGCCAGGCCCGCATCGATGCCCAACACGCTAAAGGCAAGCTCACGGCCCGGGAACGGGTGGATTTGCTGATGGATGAAGGCTCGTTCGAGGAAATCGGCAAGTTCGTGATGCACCGCTCCAAGGACTTCGGCCTGGACAAGGAGTACTACCTCGGCGACGGGGTTATTACGGGCTACGGCACGGTGCACGGCCGCTTGGTGTACGTTTTCTCCCAGGATTTCACGGTGTTTGGCGGCTCACTGAGCGAAACCCACGCCGAGAAAATCGTGAAGATTATGGATCTGGCCATGAAGAACGGCGCGCCCGTTATCGGCCTCAATGACTCGGGCGGAGCCCGGATTCAGGAAGGCGTGGTGAGCCTGGGCGGCTACGCCGACATTTTCTACAAGAATACTCTGGCCTCGGGTGTGGTGCCACAGTTGTCGGCCATTATGGGGCCCTGCGCAGGCGGTGCGGTGTACTCGCCAGCCATTACGGACTTTATCCTGATGGTGGAAAATACGAGCTACATGTTCGTGACGGGTCCGAACGTGGTGAAGACGGTGACCCACGAAAACGTGACCAGTGAGGAACTGGGCGGCGCCAGCACTCACTCTGCCAAGAGCGGCGTGACGCACTTCAGCTGCGCCAACGAGGTAGCCTGTATCAACCACCTCAAGGCCCTGCTGAGCTACATGCCGCAGAACTGCGAGGAAACGGCCCCAATGCTGCCCTACGAGGCCCAGGGCGACGAATCTCGGCCGGCGCTGAACAACATCATTCCCGAAAACCCGAACCAGCCCTACGACATCCGCGAGGTTATTGAAGGCATCATCGACGCGGATTCCTTCCTGGAAGTACACCAGAACTTTGCCGAGAATATCGTAGTAGGTTTTGCCCGCCTCGGCGGCCGCAGCATTGGCATCGTGGGCAACCAGCCCGCCGTACTAGCCGGGGTGCTCGACATCAACGCCTCTACCAAAGCCGCCCGCTTCGTGCGGTTCTGCGACTCGTTCAACATTCCGCTGCTGGTGCTGGAAGACGTGCCCGGCTTCTTGCCCGGCACCGACCAGGAGTGGCGCGGCATTATTACCAACGGGGCCAAACTGCTCTACGCTTTCTGCGAAGCCACCGTGCCGCGCATCACCGTTATTACCCGTAAAGCATACGGCGGGGCATATGATGTGATGAACTCCAAGCACATCGGGGCTGACCTGAACTACGCTTGGCCCACAGCCGAAATTGCGGTAATGGGCGCCAAAGGCGCCGCCGAAATCATCTTCAAACGGGAAATTGCCACCGCCGCCGACCCCGAGGCCAAGCTGCAGGAAAAGGTGGACGAATACCAGCAGAAGTTTGCCACGCCTTACCGGGCCGCGCACCGGGGCTTTGTGGATGAAGTTATCCTGCCGGCTCAGACGCGTCAGAAGTTAATTCGGGCCTTTAAGATGCTGGAAAACAAGGTAGATGTGCTGCCACGCAAGAAACACGGCAATATTCCGCTATAGATTAAATCGATTTTAATCATAATATCGTAACTGGCCTGCCATCTTGGTTGCAGCCGGTTGTAGCGCCGTCCTTTTTGGCAGCTGCTATTCTATCTTTTCATACCGCTTAAAACGCGGTTTCGCTCGACTCTCCATGCGTAAAGAAAGCTTTGATTTCCTTCAGCGCTACCTGAATAATGCCTCGCCCACCGGCTTCGAAAAAGAAGGGCAGAAACTCTGGCTCGACTACCTCAAACCCTACATCGACGAGTACTTCGTGGACACATATGGCACCGTTGTCGGCGTTATCAATCCAGAAGCCAAGTACAAGGTCGTTATCGAAGCCCACGCCGATGAAATCAGCTACTTCGTCAACTATATTACCAAGGAAGGCTACATCTATCTGCGCCGCAATGGCGGCTCCGATGCGCTGGTAGCGCCTTCCAAGCGGGTAAATATCCACACCGACAAAGGTGTGGTGAAGGCCGTGTTCGGCTGGCCCGCCATCCACGTGCGTAAGGTGGAGCAGGATAAGGCGCCGACCATCGAGACGATTTACCTGGACTGCGGCGCCGCATCGCAGAAGGAAGTCGAAGACATGGGCATTCACGTGGGCTCGGTCGTCACCTTCGAAGACGAGTTCATGGTAATGAACGACAAGTTTTACGTGGGTCGGGCCCTCGACAACCGCGTGGGTGGCTTCATGATTGCCGAAGTGGCCCGCATGCTCAAGGAAAACGGCAAAACGCTGCCCTTCGGCCTCTACATCGTGAATGCGGTGCAGGAGGAAATCGGGCTGCGCGGCGCCGAGATGGTAGCCCACCGCATCAACCCCGACGTGGCCATCATCACCGACGTGACGCACGATACTCAGTCGCCGATGTATGAGAAAAAGACGGCCGGCGACCTGCACTGCGGCAAAGGCCCGGTTATTACCTACGGCCCGGCGGTGCAGAACAACCTGCGGGACCTGATTATCAAGACTGCCCAGGAAGCTGAAATTCCGTTTCAGCGCGCCGCAGCTACCCGGGCCACCGGCACCGATACCGACGCCTTTGCCTACTCGGGCTCGGGTGTGGCGGCGGCCCTCATTTCGCTACCGCTGAAGTACATGCACACCACCGTCGAAACCGTGCACGCCGATGATGTCGACAACGTGACTAAGCTGATCTACGAGACGCTGCTGCGCATCGAGGACGGCCACGACTTCCGCTATTTCAGCTAAGCCTATCTTTGCGCCCGTGCTGTAGAACGCATGGCCGGCTTGCTTTCGGGCAACGCCGGCCATGCGTTTCTGTATCCTCCTCTCCTTACCGTTTCCCTCTGCCATGAAAATTGCCGGCTTTACCATCGTCCGAAATGCCGTTCTCAACGACTACCCGGTTGTGGAAGCCATTCGGTCGATTCTGCCCGTGGTAGATGAAATGGTGGTCAGCATCGGCGACAGTGACGACGGCACCGAGGCGTTGATACGCAGCATCGACTCGCCCAAGTTGCGCATCGTGCATTCCGTCTGGGACCCGACGTTACGCAAGGGCGGTACTGTGCTGGCCGTGGAAACTGACAAGGCATTTCGGCAAATTTCGCCCGATGCCGACTGGGCTTTCTACATTCAGGCCGACGAGGTGGTGCACGAGCAGTACCACGCCGCCATAAGAGCCGCCGCCCAGCGCCACCTAGCCGATAAACAAGTGGAGGGCCTGTTGTTCAAATACCTGCACTTCTACGGCACCTTCGATTACGTGGGCGACTCGCGCCGCTGGTACGGGCACGAGGTCCGTATCATTCGCAACGACCCGGCCATTACCTCCTACAAGGATGCGCAGGGATTTCGTCGCCACGGGGAAAAGCTGCGTGTAAAGCCTGCCGATGCCTTTGTGTACCATTATGGCTGGGTAAAAAACCCGGCCCAAATGCTGCAAAAGATGAAGCATATCAACCAATTCTGGCACGGCGACAAACCAGCGGCAGAGCAGCCGCTGGCCACTACGGAGGTGTTCAACTTCGATGACTTCGACTCGCTGGAGAAATTTCAAGGCACCCACCCCAGCGTGATGACGCCGCGCATTGCCCGCCTGAACTGGCAGGTAGCCATCGACGTGACGCAGAAGCACTTTTCGCTCAAAGGCAAGGTGCTTTACTGGATTGAAAAAGCCACGGGCAAGCGCCTGTTTGAGTACCGGAACTACAAGCTCCTGTAACGCCCTTCATCAACCGCCACTCTTGGAACTGCCCTTCATTCAGCCGCCCCTTACTTTCACCGACCAGATACAGCGGCGCGTCACAGTGGCGTATCCGCCGCAGCGCATTGTGTCGCTGGTGCCTTCCCAAACGGAGCTGCTCTACGATTTGGGCCTCGGCAGCCGCGTGGTGGGCGTCACTAAGTTCTGTATTCATCCGGCCCAGGCCCGGCAGCAGGCCACGGTAATCGGGGGCACCAAAAACTTCGACTTTGCCAAAATCGACGAGTTGAAGCCCGACTTAATTATCGGCAACAAGGAAGAAAACTACCAGGCCGGTATCGAGCAGCTGGCGGCCTCCTATCCGGTCTGGATGAGTGACATCAGCACCCTGAACGACGCGCTGGAGATGATTCGGAGGGTGGGTATGTTAACCGGCCGGCAGCGCGAAGCTGAGCCGCTAGCCACGGAAATAGCTGCTTCCTTTGCCGCCCTGCCCACGCCCGCCACGTTGGTTTCGGCGGCTTATTTCATCTGGCGCAAGCCCTACATGGTAGCTGCCGGCGGTACTTTCATCGATGATATGCTGCCACGGGCTGGTTTTCGGAACGTGTTCGGCACCGCCGCCCGCTACCCCGAAATTACGGCCGACCAGCTGGCCGTGGCAGCTCCCGCGGTGATTCTGCTTTCCTCCGAGCCCTATCCTTTCGCCGAAAAGCACGTAGCCGAGTTCCAGAAAATCTGTCCCTCGGCCACGGTGCGTATCGTTGATGGGGAGCTGTTCAGCTGGTACGGCAGCCGGCTCCGGCATTCAGCGGCTTATTTCCAGACGCTGACCACCTAACTCAGCGTTGCTCGGTTATGGCAAAGCCCGCCTTAACCAGCTCTTTCCAGAATTGGGGGTACGATTTGCGCACCACATTCGGGGCCAGTACCGTGAGCGGACCGCGCAGCGCCAGCGGGGCAAAGGCCATGGCCATGCGGTGGTCGTGGTAGGTTTCGACTACCTGCCCCTGCACTGCAAATGATGCCACCGGCACCCGGAACCGTCCTTCGCCTTCGTCCAGCATAGCTCCGCCAAACTTGGCCAACTCTATCTGCAGCGCCGCAATCCGGTCGGTTTCTTTGATGCGCAGACTTTCCAGCCCCGTGAGTACCAGCTCCACACCGGTAGCAGCGGCTACTACGGCCACGGTCTGAGCCAAGTCGGGGCAGTCGGTGAAATCCTGCTCGACGGCACCGCCGGCGAGTTGCTGGGTGAGCGTCACGCCGTCTTCGCCAAATTCGGTAGCTACGCCTAGCTGGGCCATAATAGCCACAATGGCCTGGTCGCCCTGCCACGAATGGCGGCGCAGGCCGGGCAGCGTGATGGAGGAGCCGGCAGGCGCCAGCGCCACCATAGCATACCAGTAGCTGGCCGCCGACCAGTCCGACTCAATCGTGTAGTCGGCGGGCTGGTAGGGCTGGGGGCGCACTTCTACTACTTCGCCCAGGTCGCGGCACTGCGCCCCAAAATGCTGCATCAGCGACTGGGTCATGCGGATGTAGGGCCGGGAACCGACTTTGCCAATCAGGCGCAGCCGCAGCCCGCCGGGTAGCTCTGGTCCCACCATCATCAGCGCCGAAATGTACTGGCTGCTAATGTCGCCGCGCACTCGCAGCTCGGTTGGCTCGTTTTGCCCGCTCGGCTGCGGGGCGCGGCCCTGCAGCTGCAGCGGCGGGTAGCCATCCTGCTCGGTATAGCTGATAGTGGCGCCCAGCTCCCGCAGCGCATCGACTAGCACGCCAATGGGCCGCTGCCGCATGCGGGCGGTGCCGGTGAGCAATACTTGGCGCCCGGTTACGGCCAGGTAGGCCGTCAGAAAGCGCATCACGGTGCCGGCATCCTCGGCGTTGAGCGTGGCAACGGTAGTCGGCTCGGCCAGTAGCCGCTGCATCAGCTCAGTATCGTTGGCGTCGGAAAGGTTGCTAAGCTGCCCGCCCCCGGCCAGAGCCCGAATGATGAGGGCGCGGTTGCTCTCACTTTTGGAAGCCGGCAGCTGGGCGCTGCCGCTCAGGCGGGTGCCCGGCCACTGTAGTGCTAAGGAAAGAGAAGTATCGATGAGTGAAAAGGGTTAAGCTGAAGAAAAATACCTGGCTGCAAATTAGTCCGCTACAACCGATGATAGTAGCGCAGCGACTCGGCAATTTCGGCTACCGTCACGGGCTGGTCGTACACGGCCCGACCAATACCATCGAGCAGGGTACAGTTGATAGTGGAGCCGCTGTTCTTTTTGTCCTGCAGCGCAAACTGCGCAATGGCATCGGTTTCGAGCGTCACAAACTGCACTTTCTCGAACACCGAAAACAGGAAGGTTTCGATGCTCTCCTGCTCCGACGCGCTGAGCAAACCGCGCTGTGCCGACAGCCAAGTTTCGCACACCATGCCGGCCGCTACGGCCTCGCCGTGCAGTATTTCGCGGCCCGACTGCAGCAGTAGGTAGCTTTCCAGCGCATGGCCCACGGTGTGGCCGAAGTTGAGCATCTTGCGCAGCCCTGATTCCAGCGGGTCGGCCTCCACAATCTGCTGCTTGGTAGCCACCGACGAGCGGATAATCGGGGCCCAGTCCTGCACCAGCACGCCTTCCTGACGCTGAGTAGCAAAGGCCTGAGCATCGGCAATGAGCCAGTGCTTTACCACTTCCGCATAGCCCGATTTCAGCTGGCGGGCATCGAGCGTAGCCAGAAACTGTGGGTCGATGAACACAGCGGCCGGCTCCTGAAACACGCCAATCTGGTTTTTGAAGCCCAGAAAGTCGACTCCGGTTTTGCCACCCACGCTAGCATCTACCTGGGCCAGCAGCGTGGTGGGCACCTGCACAAACCGGATGCCCCGCTTGTAGGTGGCCGCGCAGAAGCCGCCCAGGTCCGTCACTACCCCGCCGCCCAGATTTACCACCACGGCAAATCGGTCAGCGGAGCTTTCGGTCAGCTCGTTCCAGACCAGCTCGCAGGTAGCCAGGGTTTTGTATTGCTCGCCTACCGGAATTTCGACCAGCTTATGTTTGGGCAGGTAAGGCTCCAGCAACGGGTAGCAGTGGCGAGCAGTATTGGTGTCGACTACTACAAAAACCTGACTTACAGCAGCTTGCCCTAGCATTTCGGCCAACTCTGGTAGCGCTTGGCCACCAATTACAACGCTATTATTCAAACCATTCATCATTAAACAAAATATTATTCAGCTGAAGCATGTTTTAAGCCAAGAATACCTTACTTTGGTACAAAAAATAGCTACGCTTGTATTACGCGTTTGGAAAGTTAACAACTACTTTATTGCCACATGAAAGCCTCCTACTTGTCCTGGGCCTGCCTCTTTATGATTACCACTACCGGCGCATCCTGTAGCCGAGACTCCATGCCGACGATGGAAGACCAGCTCGTAGGCCGCTGGGAGTGGGTGCAGAGTGCCAACCCAGCCGGTATAGGACCTTCCACCCCGGCTACCACCGGCCACACCGTCGTTGTCGAATTTGACCGCCGAGGCCGGGCCCGCTTCTACCAAGATGGCGCCATGATTGGGGCGGCCAAGTTCCGGCTGAAGGCCGTGAGTAACGGTTGGCGCAAAAGCAAAAACCTTATCATCTACCGGGGCTACAAAAGTCAGCAGTTCTATTCCGTGTCCGGCAACAAGCTTATTCTGCAAGACACAGAGAACGGCAAGGGCGGCAATGTGTACTACAAAGGCAAGCACAGCGCCCAGTATACCAACTTCGTGGGCAAGCAGTAATTCCGCATTCTCATCAATCAGGCCGTTGCAGAATCTCGGTTTGCTTCCGGATGCTTTCCAGATGAATAAGCTTGTAAAGCTCGGCCACAAACTTTTCGTTGACGCGGAGCTTGGCCGCCCACTGTAACCGCGAGGTGAAGATTTCGTTCCAGCGGTCCAGCTGTAGAATCTTGACGTTGTTTTCGCGCTTGTACTCGGCTAGCTCTTCTACCAGCGACATACGCCGGGCCAGTGCCTCAATGATTTCACGGTCGGCCACGTCCATTTTCTGCCGCAGCTCTTCGGCCTTGTTCAGGTAGTCTTCATTGTCACTGGAGCGGTAGCGGTACTTCAGCTCCGCCAAAATTTCGCCCAGCCGCTGCGGGGTCACCTGCTGCTCGGCGTCGCTGAGGGCGTGGTCGGGGTCGGGGTGGGTTTCAATCATCAGCCCGTCGTAGTCCAGGTCCAAAGCTTTCTGAGCAATGGGCAGCAGCAGGTCGCGGCGCCCCCCGATGTGGCTGGGGTCGCAGATCAGGGGAATGTGGGAAAAGCGGGTTTTGAGCTCAATAGCCAGCTGCCAGGTAGGCGCGTTGCGGTAGCGTGAGGGCGCAAACGTGCTAAAGCCGCGGTGAATAGCTGCCAGCTGCTGAATACCCGCTCGCTCAAGCCGCTCAAGCGCACCAGCCCACAGTGCCACGTCGGGATTTACCGGGTTTTTCACCATCACGGGCACGTTGGAGCCAGCCAGCGCGTCGGCCAGTTCCTGCACCGCGAAGGGGTTTACGGTAGTGCGGGCGCCAATCCAGAGTACATCCACCCCATAAGCCAGGGCATCTTCCACATGGCGCGGCGTCGCTACTTCCACCGTTACGGGCAGGCCCACTTCTTCTTTCACACGGCGCAGCCAGTGCAGCCCCCCCACGCCCACCCCTTCGAAGGAGCCCGGTCGGGTGCGCGGCTTCCAGATACCAGCCCGAAACAGGTCAATGTTGCCCAGCGCCTTTAGGGCCCGGGCGGTAGTCAGTACCTGCTCCTCGGTTTCGGCGCTGCAGGGCCCCGCAATCAGCAGCGGACTGGCCTTAGCCGCCAGCAGCCGCGTGAAAAAGGTATCGGTAGTAATTGCGCTTTCCATAGATGGAGTAAAAAGGAACGAAGAAGAAGGTAGAACGCTGCCTTGGGCGGTGTCAGTAAGGACCGAAATAGCGGGCCGTACTGGTAACTATGCCGGTCGAAACGATGTTTAACGGCTATCTTTGCCCCGCCAAACCGGCCCCTCCTATTAGCCCGCCCAAAGCTAGCCATCCGTATGCCAGTAACCCAATCCCCGCCCATTTCCTTCACCGACACGGCCGTGGCCTTCGCCTCCAAATCGGACGGTGAGCTACGCCAGATGTACGCGCTGTTTGCGGCCATGAACAACAACACGCTGGTGAAAGCCGGCGGCGGAATGATGAAAACGGCTCTGAAGTGGAAGCTGCCGGTGAAGTTTCTGATCAAGAAAACCATCTTTGAACAGTTCTGCGGCGGCGAATCCATCCGGGAGTGCCTGCCGGTTATTGAGGAGCTGGGCCGCTACAACATCGGCACTATTCTCGATTACTCGGTGGAAGGCGAAGGCAACGACCAGAGCTTCGACCACACCCGCGACGAAATTTTGGCCACCATCGATCTGGCTCACCGTTCAACCCACATTCCGTTTTCTGTTTTCAAGGTAACGGGCGTGGCTGATAGCGGCCTGCTGGAAAAAGTGCAGAGCGGCAAGCCGTTATCAGCCAACGAGCAGGCCAGCTATGAGCGGGCCAAAGCCCGCGTTGAAGCCATCTGCGCCCGGGCCCACCAGTATGGCGTGCGGGTATTCGTCGATGCCGAGGAAAGCTGGTTTCAGGACACAATTGATGCTCTGGCCTACGAGATGATGGCCAAGTACAACCGAGAGTCGGCCATCGTCTGGAACACCTACCAACTCTACCGCCACGACCGGCTCGAGGCCATCAAGCAGGCGTATGCGGCCGCGGTGAAGGGCAACTATTTCCTGGGTGGCAAGCTCGTGCGGGGTGCTTACATGGAGAAGGAGGGCCGGGTAGCTACCCAGCGCGGCTACCAGAACCCGATAAACCCGACCAAAGGAGCTACCGACCAGCTCTACGACGAAGCCCTGCGCTACTGCGTGGCCCAGGCCGACCGGATCAGCATCTGCGCGGGCACCCACAACGAAGCCAGCTCCCTGCTCCTCACTGAGCTGATGCAGCAGGCCGGTATGCGCCCCTCCGACCCGCGGATCTGGTTTGCCCAGCTCTACGGCATGAGCGACAACCTCACTTATAACCTAGCCAATGCCGGCTACAACACGGCCAAATATGTACCCTATGGCCCTGTGGAGTCGGTAATGCCCTACCTCTTGCGCCGCGCCGATGAAAACACGGCTATTGCGGGCCAGAGCAGCCGCGAGTTTCTGCTTATTCAGAAAGAAATGGCGCGGCGCAAACTTCAGAAATAGCTTAAAAACAAGGTTTTTTGTAGTCGGCACAGTTTTGGTTAGCGGCGGCCCGCAACGCAGGAAAGGATATTCCTGCGTTGCGGGCCTTTTTTTCTTACTTTCAACTCCCAATTCGCCCCTACCCACATGATCGGCCGAGTACGTAGCCATTTAATCCGCTTTGCCCGCCATCAGGGCGGCACTACCAGTTACCTCAATCTGGTTCAGGAGGCCGAACTCGGCTTCAACCTGGAAATTTCCCACGAGAAAGCCCGGCTCAATGAGCTGCTGGCGGAAATCTCGGAAACTGAGTACCAAGCGGGCCGGCCTATTCTGAGCTGCCTAGTAAAGGTGGAAGGCTCGAAAGGCCAGGGCGACAATTTTTATAAGCTTTGCGAACGGCTGGGCTTAGGCGAATGGCGGACTCTGAAGCAGGACCCGGAGTTTTTAAAAACAATGCGGCGCGAGTGCCGCGCCTTCTGGCTGGACGGGGCCAACTACGAGCAATTTGGCTAAAAAGCGCGTTTAGAGGGCGTTAGTAGCATTTGGTTGAAAAAACATTGGGCGGATACTTGACTGGTAACAGTTTTTTTGTAACCCCTCATTGGCAGGACACGTTAAGAACCCCGAAGCTGAAAAGCACATCACTACTGAGTGACGCTCTGCTTTTCGCGGCTTCTTACTATTCCTTTCCCCACTCAACCAACCCCCTCCATGAACACCAACGATTCGAACAACCCACAGAATACCGGTACTGGTTCAGGCGCTAACTACGGCACCACTAACACGGGCACCGGTTTTGGTAATAGCTCTAGCTCGAGCAACGAAGGCACTTCTTACAACGCCGGCACGGGCGCTGGTGTAGATGGCGACGACTTCAGTGCAACCGCTAAAGGTGCTGCTATTGCTGGCACTCCCGGCGCAGTAGTAGGCCGCGCTATTGATGGCGTACAGAACACGGCCGACAGCGCGGCTCACGCCGTAACCGGCGAGCCTTACCGCGACGGCAGCACGCTAACCAGCACTTTCCGTGACCGTGACAGTGCTGAGCGCGCTTACCAGTCGCTCTCGTCGCGTGGCTACCAGAAAGATGACGTGAACCTGCTCATGTCGGACGAAACGCGCAAAACGCACTTCGGCGACCATACTCCTGATTCCGACCTCGGCGACAAAGCCATGGAAGGTGCCGGCGTAGGTTCGGCTATCGGTGGCACGGCTGGTGCTATCATTGGTGCTATTGCTGCTATTGGTACTTCAGTTGCTCTGCCAGGCCTGGGCTTGGTAATTGCTGGTCCTATCGCCGCCGCTTTGGCCGGTGCTGGTGCCGGTGGTCTGACGGGCGGCCTAGTAGGCGCACTCGTAGGCTCGGGTATTCCCGAAGAGCATGCCGCTGAGTACGAAAGCGACATCAAAAATGGCGGTATTGTAATGGGTGTTAAGCCCCGCAATGCTGAAGATGCCAAATACTTCGAAGACGAGTTCCGTCGCAGCAACGGTGACCGTGTACGTCGCTACTAGGTTTCCTAGATTTTAGCTAAAAAAGGCCTCCTGCTTCTTGCGGGAGGCCTTTTTTATTTTATCTGAAAGCCAACTTTCCCGCTGGCTTGTTTCGTATATCAATGAAAGACCGACCACTTTGCTTGGCTAGGCTAGGCTCATAAATGGCAACTCTTTTGTCCCTAGGCAGGAATTTATTATGTGGTGCAACTCTGCTGGCTGAATTTCGCCCCTTGGCATTGAAAGTCCTGTGCGGGCACTTATTATAGCTGTTCGTGCGTTTTGGCTAAAAGCCGCCAGTCTGACGGGCTCGTGGTTCGGAACGGCTTTTGTTTACATTTGATTTTCCTCCATCTCATTCTGATTTCCATGTCTTCCCCCCGACTGAAAATAGGCCTGTATGCCTCGTTGGTGCTGGCAATCTTCATGCTGGCATCGTATAAGCTGTACCGGCGCAATGACGTCAGCCCTCCTCAAAAAGATGAGGTTCTGATCAAGGCTATGCTGCAGGGGCTTACCGCCGCGCATTACCAGCCCGAAAAGGTAGACGACAACTTTTCCAAGCGCGTATTTGATCTGTACCTGAAGCGTATCGACTACAACAAGAAGTTCTTGCTACAGTCGGATGTGGCGCAGTTGCGCAAGTACCAGAACGACATCGACGACCAGGTACGCCGCGGTAGCCACGAGTTTCTGGACTTGAGCACCAAATTGATGGAACAGCGCACCAAGGACATTCAGGCACTTTACCGCGACCTGCTGGCCAAGCCGTTCGAGTTCACCAAAGAGGAGTCGTTTGAGACGGAGCCTGACAAGATGGTATTTGCTGCCGACGCTGCTGCCCAGCGTGAGGAGTGGCGTAAATACCTGAAGTATCAGACGCTGATCCGGGTGTCGGAAATGATGGATGAGCAGAAAAAGAAGAAGGACAAGCCGCTGGCCTCAACGTCGGTTCAGCCCTCAGCTGCTACCACTTCAGAGCCCGTGCGGACGCCTGCTGAAATGGAAGCCGAAGCCCGCAAGCGCGTACTGAAATATTTCGACGAGCAGTTCAAGGATATGGCCCAGACGGATGCCAACGAGCGACTAGCTGTATATGCTAATACCATTGCTAACACCTACGACCCGCACACTGAATACTTCGCACCCCGCGACAAAGAAAGCTTCGACGTAGCCATGACTGGCCGCTTCGAGGGCATTGGTGCCTCATTGCAGGAAAAAGACGGTCAGATCAAGGTGACGGATGTTATTCCGGGCAGTGCTTCCTACCGCCAGGGCGAGCTGAAGGCCGGCGACATTATCACTCGGGTAGCACAGGGCGCGGCCGAACCGGTATCGGTAGAAGGTTTGCGCCTCGATAAGGCTGTGGCTCTCATCAAAGGAAAAAAAGGCACAGAAGTACGCCTGACGGTGAAAAAGCCCGACGCCAGCACCAAAATCATTTCCATCATCCGCGACGTGGTGGTGCTGAAAGAAACATACGCTCAGTCGGCCACCATCCAAGAGAACGGCAAGAAAATCGGCTATTTACGTCTGCCTACTTTCTATGCCGACTTCAACGACAACGGTGGTCGTAGCTCGGCCGAGGATGTGAAAAAGGAGTTGGAGAAGCTACGCCAGGAGAATGTGGATGGCGTAGTGTTTGACCTGCGCTTCAACGGTGGCGGTTCCTTGCAGGACGCTGTGGAAATGGCTGGCCTCTTCATTGAAAATGGCCCCGTAGTGCAGGTCCGCTCGCCTCAGGGGGCACCAAGCATTCTCAACGACCGTGACCCCCGCGTGCAGTACAGCGGCCCGTTGGTAGTGTTGGTAAACAAATACAGTGCCTCGGCCTCTGAAATTCTGGCCGCTGCTATTCAGGACTACAAGCGCGGCGTGATTATGGGCTCGGCTAGTACGTATGGCAAAGGCACTGTGCAGCGCATCTTCGACCTCGACGATATGCTGGGCGATTTCAACAGCCTGAAGCCTTTTGGCTCGCTCAAGCTCACGACTCAGAAGTTTTACCGTATCAACGGTGGCTCGACGCAGTTCAAGGGTGTAGTGCCGGATATCATTCTGCCCGATGCCTACAGCTACCTCGACCAGGGCGAGAAAGAGTCGGATTACCCGCTGAAGTGGGACGAGATTTCGCCGGCCCGCTACAAGTCCTGGAATGCTGCCCCGGCTGTCGACAAGCTCCGTACGGCTAGCCAAGCCCGCGTAGCCAGCAGCCCCAGCTTCAAGCTGATGAACGAGATGGTACAGCGTATGCGTAAGCGTAAGGACGATACGATGGTATCGCTGAAGCTGACCGCCTTCCGCGCCGAGCAGGAGCAAGCCAAGCTGGAGTCGGAGAAGTACGAAGCTGTACAGAAAGCCGCCCAGCCGCTGGGTATCGCCCCGCTGGCAGTGGATGTTCGTCAGTTGGGCTCCGACACGGTAGAAGTAAACCGGGCTGGCCGCTTCACGAAGAACCTGAAGAACGACATAACCCTGCGGGAAGCCGTAGCTGTTATCAAAGACCAGATCTAAGCTGCTTTAAGCCCGATTTGCAAAGCCCCCGCGCCGTTGGTCCGGGGGCTTTTTTGCGGCCTTTTTCATTTGTCCAATATTATTAGCAAACAGCCGTTAAAAACCATTTTTTATTAATTGGTGCAAAACGCACTAAAAAGCTGTTTAAAGAGCTTTAAGCGCCCATTTGATATTGCGAATATTTTTAGTAAATATGCAACTCGCAGCACACTAATGTTGTTTACTTATCATGACGACGATAACTGAGAACAACATCCTTCCGCTCGTGACCGACGAGCAAAAGCAAGCGGAGGAAACATGGCGCAAGTCTATTCCGGCGCAGGTGTTTCTCAACTACTTTTTTGCTATCAACTACCACATTCAGGAGAATGACGATGCCACCGGTGGCCTGCAGCATCTCCCCTTCTTCCGGGCTCACCAGGCCGAGTTGACCGAGACTGATGTGCAGGCTATTGGTAAGCTGTTGCAGGCTTGCTGGAGTACCGAATACGCACTGCGAGCCACGGCCGAGCTGGGCGACGAGGACTACTTGCGTAATGCCCTGCACTGGACATTTCCGCAAGCATATCACACCATTCTGTCGGGTTTGCAGGCGTTTCTCTATACGGCCGGAGTACGCTCCAACAACCCCTCGTTGATTCGGCGGGAAGTAGGGCGCTTGGTGGTGCGCAATGCGTATCCGCGGCCGGTTTCGTTTTATGCGGCCGGGGCTTATGGCGACTTCAGCATTCACCGGCTGCCGCTGGCCGGCTACAAGCCCGGGCTGCACATTGCGGGCAAGGAAATAGAGGCTCAGGCCCAGATTGGCCAGTTTCTGCGCACTACCCGCAAGATGAAGGCCCAGTGGACCCGGCAGCAGGTGCAGGCCAACCCAAACACGGCCCTGCGCAGCCAGAAAACCGGCAAGGTGCTGGATAAGTGGACGGCCTCGCACTGGCAGCAGATTACCTGGCGCCTAGGCTACACCACTATCTTCGACCTGCTGGGCCGCCTGCGCATTTCGCAGTCGAGCCGCGAGATTGAGCGCTACGTAGAGGCCGAAATCGACTTCAAGCTCTTCCACCAGTCGCTGCTCAATATCGTGAGCTACCTCAACGGTATTCACGAGAGCTACATTGCCAAGGCCGTTGGCCTGGAGCGTTACCAGCAGTTGGTACGTGAATTGCCTAAGCACCTGCAAAACAACTTCGTAGCCGAGCGGCTGCGGACCCGAATCGAGCCGTTGCTTACGGGCCAGGAGCCCGAGCAGCAGATGGGCATCGCCGCCTAAGCACTGCCGACCCGAGCATTTATACCCTACTTCATATAGACCTAAGCGCCATTCCTTTGGGATGGCGCTTTTTGTTTGTCGGCAAGAGACGTGCTATTTAACTCACGGGCAGCAGGACAAGCTGTGAAAATCTAGGTTTCAGACTACCTTTGCAGGCTTATAAACGACCATTCTCATGCAGCACCTCAGCGAACAGGAACAGATACGCCGCCAGAAGCTGGAGGAACTTCAAAAGCTCGGCATTGAGCCGTATCCGTCCGAGCTATTCGACGTCAACTTCTACGCCCAGGAAATTCTCGATAACTACCACCCCGAGCTCAATAATTTCCAGGAAGTAAGCCTGGCGGGCCGGCTGATGTCGATGCGAGTGAAGGGTAAGGCCTCGTTTGCCGAGCTGCAGGACGCTTCGGGCCGCATTCAGCTCTACATCAATCGGGACGAAATCTGCCCCGGCGAAGACAAGGAGCTCTACAACACCGTATTTAAGAAGCTGCTCGACCTGGGCGACTTCATTGGCGTGAAAGGCCGCGTGTTTGTGACAATGGTGGGCGAAACCTCCATTCACGTAACGGGCCTGACAGTGCTCAGCAAGAGCCTGCGCCCGTTGCCCGTAGTGAAAGAGCGTATTGATGAAGCTACCGGCGAGAAAGTAACCTACGATGCCTTCACCGACCCCGAGGCCCGCTACCGGCAGCGCTACGTGGACTTGGTAGTGAACCCGCACGTGCGCGAGGCCTTCATCAAGCGTACCCAGCTGGTGCAGGCCATGCGCAACTATCTGAACGACAAAGGCTACCTGGAAGTCGAAACTCCGATTCTGCAGCCGCTATATGGCGGCGCGGCGGCGCGGCCCTTCAAGACGTTCCACAACACGCTGGACATGACGCTCTACCTGCGCATTGCCAACGAGTTGTACCTCAAGCGCCTCATCGTAGGCGGTTTCGATGGCGTGTACGAATTCTCGAAGGACTTCCGCAACGAGGGCATGAGCCGCTTCCACAACCCGGAATTCACCCAGATGGAGCTTTATGTAGCCTACAAGGACTACTACTGGATGATGGACCTGGTGGAGGAAATGGTGGAGCGCGTAGCGCTGGCCCTGCACGGCAAAACCGAAGTGCAGGTAGGCGAAAACCTCATCAACTTCCAGCGCCCTTGGAAGCGCTTCACGATGGCCGAGTCTATTGAGCACTTCACCGGCTTCAATATCGAAGGTAAGAGCGAAGATGAGCTGCGGGCCGCGGCCAAGGAGCTGAAAGTAGGCCTCGACCCGAGCATGGGCAAAGCCAAAATCATCGACGAAATCTTCGGCGAGCATGTGGAGCCCAAGCTGATTCAGCCTACGTTCATTACCGACTACCCCGTGGAAATGTCGCCGCTGGCCAAGAAGCACCGCTCGAAGCCGGGCTTGGTGGAGCGGTTTGAGGCAATCTGCAACGGCAAGGAAATCTGCAACGCCTTCTCTGAGCTGAACGACCCCATCGACCAGCGTCAGCGCTTCGAAGACCAGCTGGAGCTGGGCAAGCGCGGCGACACCGAGGCCATGGTGCTCGACGAAGACTTCCTGCGGGCCCTAGAGTACGGTATGCCGCCCACGGCCGGCCTGGGCATCGGCATCGACCGGCTAACCATGATCATGACCAATTCCAACTCGATTCAGGACGTGTTGTTCTTCCCGCAGATGAAGCCGGAATACAGCAAGTCGGAGAATGCGCCGAAGCCGGAAGCTGAGGCGTAACGGGCTACGACTGTGGCGGGCCGCCCCAGAAACCTCAGACGCCCAGCCACGCTTGTGCCGGACTACCCGAGAAAGTCAGGGTGGTCCGGCACACTTGTTCTGGGTCAGGCCAGAAACCTATGATGCCCCGGCCCCCTCGTTCCGAACCATCCGAGAAACTTTGGGTGCCCTGGCACACTCGTGATGGGTGCACCGGAAAACGTCGGGTAGCCTGTCACAACTATAGTGGGCATCCCGGAAAACTTCGGTTCTCCTGCCCCACCCTGGGTACAGGGAGGGCTTAAAACTCGAAAAGCCTCCTGCGTATAATCGCAGGAGGCTTTTCTTTTGATAACTAACCTATTGATGTTCTAACGGGATTCCTAAAAGAAGCTTACCAAAGTTGCTGGTTGATTTTGCTACTGGAGGGTTTGAATTTCTGGTAGAAGCTCTGCAGCGGGCAATTTTGCTTTCAAGACATCCCAACTTCTTATAAGTCGGTTATGTCTTCTTTAACGGGATTCGGAAGGCAGGGTTACAAATAGGCCGAAAAAATATCGGGCTGAAATCTTTGAAGCAAAATGCGTCTGGCATCGTTTATTCTGCTCCACCATCACTGACCATAGTATGAGCAAGCGCGCTTATAAATACCGTTTACGCCTCGAACAGGTGGCCGGCATCCAGCCCGACAGTCCGCAGCACGAGCCGCTGGAACTGGTGTTTGACAACCACGACGACATCTTCCGCATCATTGAGCGGATGCAGGAGCGCAACCCGTTTCAGGAGCCCGGACAGGCTACGGAGTTTGCCATTGGGCTGAAGCTGTTCAGCGAAGTGCTGCTCAGGAACCGGCAGCACCCGCTGTTCGAGGAGCTGGGCCCGGCCTTTAAGCTGTTTATGCAACGGCTGAAGGCTTCGTAGCCATTTGCTCTCTATCAGCAGCATTTCGGAAATCAGTGGGGCCTAAAAATCGAAAAGCCTCCCGCGTAAAATCGCGGGAGGCTTTCCTTTAATACAACTTGCTTACCCTTCCAATCGGGGCTTGGCAAAGAATTGTGCGATGGACAAGTCTGATTTTGCTGGGAGAATAAATAACCTTTTCTACCAGAAGCTCCTACTGTCGGCAATTTTGCTTTACCAGCTTCTCCGACCTTCTTTCAAGCTCGTTGTATGTTCTCTAACGGGTGCGCTACCAGAAGGTTACGCTACCGCGAAAAAAATTATAGCGAGCGGCCGTAACCCGAGCCGCTGTGCCGGGCATCACCGCCGCTGCCATCGTAGTCCGAGTCGGCATCGTCGAAGCCGGGGCTGCTGTTCTGGCTCATGGAGTTGAGCACATCGTCGGCAGCGCTGCGGCCTTCCTGGGCGGTATCTGCAGTAGCAGCGCCAGTTTTGGGCAGATTCAGGCCGTTGAGCGAATCTTTGAGCAGCTTGCCCAGCCCGTCGCTCCATTTCGAGGCCGACTTCTTCAGTCCGGTACGAGTTTCTTCGCCAGTTTCGGGGGCTAGCAGCAAGCCGGCTACTACGCCGGCCGTGGCGCCAACCAGCAAGGATAGAATTACTTTACCGTTGTTGTCTTTCATCGGAAAACAGATGTGCTGTGAACAAGTAAAACCAGGAGCCCAGTACTAGCACTGCGCCTGTGAAAAGATAACGCGGATGAAAGGCGAAAGTTGTGAGAAAAAAAGACCCCGCCTCCACAAAGGAAACGGGGTCTTTTTAGAAAATAGGTAAGCCGGTAATGGCCTACAGATCGTTCAGCAGTTTCGTGATTTCACGCTTGCCTTTGCCCAGCTTGGCCTGCAGACGGCCTACCAACTCGTCGCCTTTGCCTTCGGTATACTCCAGGTCTTCGTCGGTGAGCTGAGCGTACTGCTGCTTCAGCTTGCCTTTCGACTCGTTCCAGTCGCCTTTCAGACTCAGGCTGCTGCCTACGCCCGTGATGCCCAGATCTTCGAGCTTCTCCACGTAGCCTTTGAACTTGGTGTCAAGCTCTTCGCCGTATTTCGACAGCTGCTCGCCCAGCGTGCCGCTGTATTTGGTAGCTGCGTTCTTCAGGTTGTCGCGGGTGGCTTTGCCTTTATCAGGAGCCATCAGCATACCGGCAATGATACCGGCACCGGCGCCAGCAAGGGCAGCCAAAAGGATTTTACCTGAGTTGTCTTCTTCGTGATATGACATGGTGTGGAGGGAGAATGGGTGAATAATTTGAACAGTGGTTGGACGTACTGGATTTGTGCGGGTCAGGCACTCGGGCAGCTGACCTACGGGGAGTAAGCTCAGCCGCTGTGGGGCCATTCTGCCTGCCTATACGAAGGCCGGCGGCCGGGGTTATGGCTGAAAGCGAAAAATAGTCAAAGTAAAATATCTACCCGTGCGTTACATATTTGCAGCCCGCTCGTTTGAGAGGCTGTCTGCTTTCAATTTCTCCATTATATGCTCCGAACCACCGCTTCACTGGTTTTGCTGGCCTCCCTACTGGCCTGCCAGCGCGCCACCCCGCCCACGCAGGCCAATGCCTGCATCGACCCCGCCAAAATCCGGAAAGACGCCATGTGTACCATGGAATACGCGCCGGTGTGCGGCTGCGACGGCAAAACCTACGGCAATGCCTGCACGGCCTCCAACGCCGGGGTTACTTCTTTTACGAAAGGCGAATGCCCGGCTTCCACCACCAACTAATTCTCCGAACTATGTCTGAAAAGCGGTATTTCCGTCAGCAGAATCCTTTTCGCGTGCCTACCACCGACGGCAAGCTCATTGAAGAGCATATTGGCTGGGCCAGCACCCAAACGGCCGAGTACAGCGTGGCCCACATGGTGGCGCCACCGCACTGGAGTGAGCCCCACCAAAACCCGGAATTCGACGAAATCACCATTGTGGTGCGGGGCCGTAAGCAGTTTGAGGTCGATGGCGACGTTATTGAGCTGGGGGCCGGCGAGTCGCTGCTGATTAAGGCCGGGGCGCGGGTACGTTACTCCAACCCCTTCGACGCCGAGTGCGAGTATTGGTCGATCTGCGTGCCGGCCTTCACAATGGACACCGTGAATCGGGAGGAATAAATCCGGCGGGGCTGCATGCAACCAAACGGGCCGCGGGTAGGCTCTGGTTTGTGGATTTTATTCTTCACAAGCTACTTCCGCTACCAATGAAACGTCTTGTACTGTTGTTGAGCATCCTGACCAGCCTAACTACCGCCTGCCAGCCAACGGAGGTGAAGCCCGAAGGACAAGCCGACTGCGACCTGCCGCCGATGAGTTGCATTGACCCCACGAAAATCAAGGACGGGCCCTGCACGAAAGAGTATGAGCTTGTGTGTGGCTGTAATGGGCAAACCTATGCTAATACCTGTCTAGCCAGCAACGCGGGCGTGCAGTACTGGACTAAAGGTCCCTGCCCTACCAAGAACAATTAGCCTGTTTTGACCTTCTAAAAACCGCCCCGCTGCAGCTAACAGTTGGGCGGTTTTGCTTTTGCCGGGGTTGTATGCGGAAGCTGGGCCGGGGCCAAGTTCTTTTTATATTACAGGAAATTCCACAGCCATCTTTTCCTCACCACACTCTATGGATCAGCGCATCATCAACCTATTCGATGAATACACCCACAAGCCGCTGACCCGCAAGGAGTTTATGACGCGACTAGTACAACTGACCGGCGGCATGGCCCTGGCTATGTCGGCGCTATCGGTACTGGACCCCGGCTATGCCCAGGCCGCTACCATCGAGGAAACCGACAAGACGCTGGTAACGGAAGAAGTAACCTGGCCCGGCGACGAAACAGTGATGAAAGGCTACCTGGTGCGCCCCAAAGGCAACAAGAAGCGCGGCGCAGTCATCGTAATTCACGAAAACCGGGGCTTGACGCTTCACATCAAGGATGTGACGCGCCGCGTGGCCAAAGCCGGTTACCTGGCGCTGGGCGTCGATGCTTTGTCGCCGTTTGGCGGCACGCCGGCCAACGAAGATGAAGGCCGCACCCTGATTGGCAAGCTCGACGCGCAGCAGAACCTGAGCAACTACCTGCGGGCCCTGAACTACCTACGCGGCCGGCCCGAGAGCAACGGCAAAACCGGCTGCGTGGGCTTCTGCTGGGGCGGGGCTCTGGCCAACCAGCTGGCCGTGCACGACTCGCAGCTAAACGCGGCGGTGGCCTACTACGGGATGCAGCCCAAAGCCGAAGACGTGCCGATGATAAAGGCCGCTGTGATGCTGCACTACGGCGGGCTGGATGAGCGGGTAAACGCCGGGGCTGCCGCCTACGAAGCCGCCCTGAAAGCCGCCCGCGTACCGCACGAGCAGTTTATCTATGAAGGTGTCAACCACGCGTTCAACAACGACTCCTCTCCTGCCCGCTACAACGCCGAAGCCGCCAAGCTGGCCTGGGAACGGACGCTGCGGCTGTTTCAGGAGAAGCTGGCGTAGGAGAATACCTGACGCAAAAAGGCCCGACAAGTCGTTTGTCGAGCCTTTTATTTTCTTCCAGACCGTCATGCTGAGCGAAGTCGAAGCATCTCTCCCGCAGTGGTAAATGATGCCGTTGCAACCTCAGCATGCGAGATGCCTCACGCTATTCGACACGACGTGCTTCAAGCCACAATCCTAAATCCTAATCTAGCTTTGTCAGGCGCAGATAGTCGAGCATAGCTTGGTTTACTTCGCCGTTCATATTTTCATTGGCAGGCTCAAAATTCAGGCTGAGCAAGTGGGAGCCTTTCTCCAGCCGCACCAGCACCGGGTTGGAAAAGCCCCAGTCGGACCACTCTTCCACCCCGCGCTGGGGCAGCACAATGGTACCCAGCAGCTGCCGACCCCGGCGCAGCGTGCGAATCGCGCACTTGTTGCTGGTGTTGATGGGCCCGTTGCCGTTGGCGTAGCGAAAATCAATGGTGTAGAGGCCGGCGGCGGGCACGGTTACCGGGATGGTTACGGCGGTGTTTTTCGTTTTGCTGATTTCCAGAAAACCCTGTCCCGTGAAGCCTTTGTAGGGTTTCGATGATTTGGCGGCTCCCACCCCCAGGTCGTAAATACGGTAGTGCTTTTGCGCCTCCTGCGCCAGCGGCTCACTGGCAAACGACTCGTAATTCTGCGCATCGATGACGCATATTTGATACTCTGTGTAGCTCTCAGTAGACGGCACCGAATAAGTTGTTTCGGTGGTGCGGGCCGCAAACTGGCCGTTGCGCAGCACCTGGTAGGCTTTGGCTCCCTCCACCGGCGGCCACGTTAGCTGCCCGGCCGCGTAGCGCACGGCGGGCGTCATGGGGGCTACGTGGTGGGCTACTTTAGTGGTCTTATAGCTGGACTCGGGGGCACTGTTGACCAGTTTGATGCGCACGGTATGCCGGCCGGTGAGGGTGCCGGGCACGGCGGCATCAGGCAGCGGCTGGCCGTCGAGCGTAATGGTATCGATGCGGTTGCCGTAGCCAGTCATTTCAACATCAAGCACGGCTTGGCGGTAGCGGAAGCCGGTGAGCTTGCGCGGGCCCTGCAGCGCCTGGGGCACGAAGGGCCGGAATACGAGCCAGTCAGGCTGAAAATTCATGCCAAACAGGCCTTTGTACACCAACCCCAGGCTGCCGGAAAGGCTCCAGAGCATATTGCTGCTATTCACCTGCGTGCCGGCAAAGTCGCCATTGCTGGCCACGAAGTTTTCCTTGTTGGTGAGAAACAGCGCGGCGGGACGAGCCACGGCGGCTATGCTTTCCATAAAGGCCGCTTCGTTGCCGACCTGCGCGGCGGCCAGCCCCCAGTAGCTCTGCACGAAGGGCCACACCGCGTTATTGTGGTAGGGCGGAATATCGGCAATCTGGGGGTAGATGCAGGGAATGCCGTAATCCATGACCGGCGTGCTGGCCACTACCGTTTTGGCCCGGGCCTCGTCGGCCACGCCAAACAAAACGGCCAGCGCTTCTCCCAACGCTTCTGCTTTGGGGGAAATCTGCTGGAAAGTGCGGCCGTAGCGGTACTGCCCGTAGTAGCCCTTGCCCTCCAGCCACAAATGCTCATTGATGCCGGATTTGATGCGCTGGGCCCGTTCCCGCGCCAAGCGGGCCACGTCGATTTGTACCAGCTTCTCGGCCATGAGGGCCAGCACCTGGTTGCCCTGGTAATGCGCCGCGTTGGTGCCCAGGCTTTCCGACTGGTAGATATCCACCGGCTGCATCCACTTGGGGTAGGTTTGCTCGCGCCAGTCCAGAAACGACGACTCGCCGCGCACCAGGCCGGTAGCGGGGTTGTAGGCATTGGGCACATCGTCCTCGATGGAGGCTTTGATGATGGGGTACACCGTGCGCAGCCAGGCATCGTCGCCGGTGGCCTGGTAGATTTCCCAGGCGGCCACGGCCCAGATAATTCGGTCGGTGGAGCACGGGTAGGCGCCGCCGGTGCCGGTATCCTGAATGATGCGGCCCTGGGGCGTGACTTTGCGCAGCAGGCTGGTTTTGGCTACTTCGGGCTGTAGCAGCGCTTGGCTGAGAATGATGGAGTAGCTGATGTCGCGGGTCCAGACGCCGGCCCACTCCTGGCCGGTGCTGAAGGTGCCGTCGGGCTCCACGGCGCGCTTGGCTTCTTCCAGGGCCAGGTTATACAGCGCGTCGAGCAGCGGATACTCGGACGTATACTGCGGCAAGGCCGACGTGTCGAGGGTTTTCTGCCACTGCGCGGCCGTGGTTTTCTGGTCGGAATGCGCGTTGAGCACCACAGTGGTTTCGTAGATGCCGTTGCCGTCGGGGTCCAGCAGCTCCAGCCCCGACTTGTTGATCAGGTTGTCGAAATCCCAGCTCAGCGGCGCGGTGTTGCCCGCTACGAATACGTGCTTCAGGTCCTGCTTATACAGTTTCTGCCCGTTGTAGAGCTGGTAAAAGCCCTGCTGCTCAAACGCGGCCAGCACCGGGCGCAGATCCAGCCGGATTTTCAGCGGCGTGTTCGGGGCCAGGTACGTGTTGGCCGGCACGGGCGTTTTGTCTACGGACTGCTGGCCAAAAGCAATGACGGGCGTTTCCAGCGGCTGCTTGGCCCGGGGAACCGCCACGAAGCTATGGTCCTGGCCCGGCGGCATTTCGTTGTCTTTGCCATTGAGGCTGAACTTAAACGTTACCTGCGGACTCTGAAACGCATTGGCCGGGCTCTGGTAGTTCGACCGCAGAGTAGTGCGCGACTCGGCCCGGGCCACATTGCGGCCCTGCACCAGACTGTCGCGGTACAGGGTATAAGCCGCCGACTGCCATACCGGTGCCGCGGCCGAAGTGGCGGCAGGTTGAGTACTATTCTTTTGCACCTGACAAGATCCTAAAGCGAGAAGAGAAAGGAGTAAGCGGGTGGGAAAAGGGGCAGATTTCATACGTGGGCGGAATGGGCGGGATTGGGCGCAAGCTAACCGCAACAAGAACGTCATTCCGAGCTTGCCGAGGAATCCTGCATGCTGAGACGTTGGATTAGTAACTCAACGACGCCACGCGAGAATCCTCGGCAAGCTCGGAATGACGTTCGGCCAATGGCAATGAAGTGCCCGTCGGCAACTGCTACTGCGGCTTGGCGGCGGGCAGGGGCTTGCGGGGCAGTTTCTGGTCGCGCATGGCCGCGTTGTACACGAAGGCGGCTACTACTACGGCGGCCTGTTTCAGGTCGTTGGCGGGCAGCCGCTCGTAGGTATCCATGTTGGTGTGGTGGGTGCGGGTGCTGTAGTCGAGCGGGTCCTGAATGAACTGGAAGCCGGGCAAGCCCACCGCGTCGAACGAGAGGTGGTCGGTGCCGCCGGTGTTGCGCAACGTAACGGTGGTAGCGCCCAGGTCGGCAAAGGGCTTCAGCCAGTCTGTGAAGATGGGCACGGCGGCCTCGTTGCCCTGGGCGTAGATGCCCCGGATTTTACCCGCGCCGTTGTCGAGGTTGAAGTAGGCGGCCACTTTGGCGTGGTCGGGCAGCATTTTCATGGTGGCCGGGTCGCCGAAGTGGTTTTTCACGTAATTTTTCGAGCCGTGCAGGCCCTGCTCCTCCTCACCCCACAGCGCAATGCGGATGGTGCGGCGGGGCTGCACGCCGGCCACCTTCAGTATCCGGACGGCTTCCATCATCACGGCGCAGCCGGCCGCGTTGTCGGTGGCCCCGGTGGCGGCGTGCCACGAGTCGAGGTGGCCGCCGAGCATCACTATCTCACTTTTCAGCTTCCGGTCAGTGCCCGGTATTTCGGCCACTACGTTGTAGCCCTTCAGGTCCTGGGTCTGGAAGCGGGTGCGGGTTTCAAGCTCAATTTCCACCGGAACGCCGGCTTCCGCGAGGCGCGTTAGGCGCAGCAAATCTTCGGGGGCCATTTCCATTTCCGGCAGCACGGGCTTGGCGTCGGGGGCGTAGGGTGCGCCGTTGCTGGTAAAGAACGTACCATCGGAGCCGGCCCGGGAGCTGAGCACGGCTACGGCCCCTTCGCTGAGGTAGAAATCAGCCATTTTAGCCCGTAGCACCGCTTGGGCACGCCGGGCCGCCAGCCGCTCGGCATCGGCCGGCGCGGCAGCAGCAGCGGCTGGGGCTTCGGCCAACTTCTTCAACTCATCATCGGTGTAGCGCCGGGCGTCGGGCTCGAAGGTAAGCTTGGGCGGCATGGCCACTTCCGTCAGCACGATTTTGTCGCGCAGCTTCCCCTGGTACTGGGCCAGGTCAGCTTCCACGGCGGCTTTCACCACCACTACCGACTTCTTCACGCTGCCATTGGTGGAGGGTGTCCAGGCTTTGGGAGCCCCGAGCAGGGCGTGGTAGTACGGCGCCGTCATGGCCACGTACGACTTCTCGATGTCCCAGCCGCGGCCAAACGTACCCCAGGGCTCAATGCTGGCATTCTGCAGGCCCCAGGCGGCAAGCTGCTGGCGCGTCCACTCGTTGGCGCGCTGCAGGCCAGCCGAGCCCGCCAGGCGCGGACCGCTCACGTCGGTCAGGTAAAAGGCCGTTTCCATCACCTTCGAGCGGTTTAGGCCCTCGTCCCGGATTTTGTCGAGCATGGCTTGGTCGAGCTTTTCGGCTTGTTGGGCCCGGCCCGGGAGCGGGAGCAGCGTGGCCACGGCCAGGGCAAGCAGCAGTACATTGTTCATAGCAGACAGTGCAGAGGTAGAAGCGTAAAGGCACGGAAGTCGGCGGGCCGTTGCAGCCTGTTGCCGGGGCACCTAGCCCGGTAAACAAGGTAGCGGGCAGGTAATCAGAAAGCAATTTGCCCCGGCAGGTTGGCTGTCGGGGCAATGAAAGGCAGTGGTGCGGCCGCAGGTGGCAACTTATTCGGCCGTGGTGGTACCGAAGTGCTCCTGTAGAATATTGGTTACTTTTTCCTTGGTCAGCGGCTTGTTCAAAAAGCCGGCAATGTTCAGCGTTTCCACGCGCTGCACGTCGCGCGGGTGCAGCGAGGTGGTGAGCATGATAATAACACTGGGCTGCGGGCAGGCAACGGCCAACTGCTCGTAGGCGCTCAGGAAGTCGAAGCCGTTCATCACGGGCATGTTCACGTCCAGTAGAATCAGGGCCGGGCAGCCCGTCGCCGATTCGCTGTTTTCCTGAATCAGGGCAATGGCTTCCTTCCCGTTCAGGGCAACCAGCAGCTTTTCCGTCAGGGCCATTTCATCGAGCAGGCGCTGGTTCAGAAAATTGGTAATTGGGTCGTCGTCAACTAACAGGATGGAGGAGAGTTTTGGCATGCGTAAGGGAAGCTAAAGGCAGTGAGTGCTGCCTTCACGTTCGGTTAATCTCCGTGCATACGCAACAGCGACGTTTGCGTTGGGAAATACCAGATCAGGCCGGTGTACTCAGCAGCTTATCGGGCGTGATGGGCAACTCCCGGATGCGCTTGCCGGTGGCGTGGTACACAGCGTTGGCCACGGCCGCCGTGAGGCCAATCAGACCAATTTCGCCCATGCCCTTAGCACCTATCGGGTCGAGGCGCAGGTCGGGCTCGTCGATGAACAGCACGTCGATATCGGGCACGTCGGCATTCACCGGCAAATGGTACTCGGCCAGTTGCGGATTGAGGTAGCGGCCGTAGCGGTGGTCCATGCGGGCTTGCTCCAGCAGGGCCATGCCGATGCCCCACACCACCGAGCCGTAAACCTGGCTGCGGGCCGTTTTGGCATTCAGCACCCGGCCCACATCCAGCGCCGACACCACCCGGCTCACTCGCACCGTGCCCGTGGGCTCGTGCACCCGCACTTCCACAAAATTAGCGCAGAACGACTTACCGGAAGACTTTTTCTGCTCCTCACCCGGCTCCACTTCCCGCGTCAGATCCAGGCCCATCAGGTTGTGACGGCGCAGAATCTCGGGGTAGGCAAGCTGCCGGTCCGGGTGGCGGACCAGCCGCACCGTGCCGTTTTCGACTGTTACTTCCGCAGGTTTCAGCCGCAGCTTCTGCCATTCGGGCGTGCTGCGGGCTAGGCTCAGAAGCTGCTCTTTGAGGGCCGTGCAGGCCGCGTGCACGGCCGTGCCCACCGAGGCCGCCGTGTGCGAGCCAAACTGCCCCGGCGCGGGCGGCAGGTCCGAGCTGCCCAACTCGAAGCGGATATTCTCGACCGGCACCCCGCTGGCATCGGCCGCAATCTGGCTCATGATGGTGGCCGTGCCGGGGCCGGCATCGGCCGTGGCGGCCTGCACCAACAGGCGGCCATCGGCAAACAGCTGGGCCCGGGCAGCGGATTTTGCACGCTCTGCTTTGTAGATGCCCATGCTCATGCCCCAGCCCACCAGCCAGTCGCCCTGCCGGGTGGCGCGGGGCGGCATCGGCCGCTTGCTCCAGCCAAACCGCTCAGCCCCCTGCTCGTAGCACCGGCGCAGCTCGTTGCTGCTCCAGGGCTTGCCATCGGCGGGGTTCATGTCAGCAAAATTCTTGAGTCGCAGGGCCAGCGGGTCCATCTTCAGGGCGTAGGCCAGCTCATCCACCGCCGATTCGAGGGCAAACGAGCCGCTAGCCTCGCCGGGGCCGCGCGTCCAGGCGGGCGTGCTCAGGTCGAGGGGCACAAGGCGGTAGGTAGCCGTCAGGTTGGGGCACTGGTAGGCCGTTTTGGTGGGGTCGAGGATGCGCTCCACGAATTCCTCGTGCCGGGAAGTTTGCCCGAAAGCCTCGTGCGTGATGCCCACCAACTGACCATCGGTGGTAGCGCCCAGCCCTACTTTTTGGATAGAGTAAGGTCGGTAGCCCACCATGTTGAACATCTGGTCGCGCCGTAGTGCCACTTTTACCGGCCGGCCCACCAGCTTAGCGCCCAGAATGGCGGCTACTTCCTGGGGCCAGATGCGCGAGGAGCCGCCAAAGGCGCCGCCCACAAACGGCGAATGCACCTGCACGCTGGCCTCGGGCAGTTGAAACATGCGCATCAGGTCCTGCTGGGCCACTTTCGGGGCCTGGGTTTTATTATATACCGTTAGCTTGCCGCCCTCCCAATGCGCAATGGCGGCGTGCGGCTCCAACGGGTTGTGCATCTGCACGGCGGTGCGGTATTCTTGCTCGATGCGCACCGGAGCTTGGCGGTAGGCATCGGGTTGGCCGCGCTGGTGGTCGGCGGCCTTCTGGGGCTTGATGGCGCGGCTGCGGTGCTGGGTCAGGTCGGTTTTGGGGCTGACGGGCTCGTACTGCACCCGCACCAGCGTGGCCGCGTGCTGGGCGCGCTCCAGCGTATCGGCAATTGCCAGAGCTACGGGCTGGTTACTGAAGTGAATCTGGTCGTCGTAGAAGATGCGGATTTCCTGGCCGGCCAGGCGCGGGTTGTTATTGGCTTTAGCATCTTGGTAGGCGGGCACACCGGGCGAGTTGCGGTAGGTAAGAACCGCCAGCACGCCGGGCGCTTTTTCGGCCGCCGTGGTATCGAGGCTTTTGATGCGGCCCCGGGCAATGGTGCTGGTAAGCAGCACTCCGTGCACCACGCCCGGCACGGCATGCTCGGCGGCGTAGCGGGCCTGGCCGGTTACTTTCAGGCGGCCATCGACGCGGCTCAGCGGCTGGCCGATGCTGGGCGGGGTAGCGGGTTGGTTTTCCATAGGGCAGAGTCGGGCCGCCGGTAGCAGCGGCCAGAGTTTCTCTACGATGGAGGCTGGGCGGGTGTTAGCCACCACCTGGAATAGTACCTTACCTTAGCCGGACGTTTCCGGCCTTCCTCCGGCTTCCAAAGAGCGCCGTTTCAATCAAATTCTACCTCTCGCCTCAGGTATCTATGGCCTTTCTACTCAAACTGAAGCACTGGCAGTTATTCCTGCTGACCTGGGGCGCTGGCTTCCTGATCAACCTTGTTGCCATTATCAACATCCACCTGATTATGTATGCCTTTCCGGTGATGATGCTACTGTTTTGCGTTGGCCTTTTCGGCTGGATATGGGCCATTGCCACCACGCTGTTCCGGCAACTGCCACCCGACACGAACATGAATTTGCATTTGTTCAAACTCCTGTTTAGCATCCCCATCCTCTATATGCTGGCTATTAGCGTCTTTATGGGCGTGGCTATGGCCCATCAGCCGGTGCTGCAAGGCTCGGCAATGCTGACTGCCATGGTCTTCATCGTTCCACTACACCTGCTGTCCATGGTTTGCATTTTCTACGGGTTGCGCTTCGCTGCCAAAGTGCTTAAGTCGGTGGAGCTACAGCGCGAGGCGCATTTTGGCGATTATATAGGCGAGTTTTTCCTGATTTGGTTTTCGGTTGTAGGCGTGTGGATACTGCAACCCCGAATCAGTGCACTGGTGCAGCAGAAGCAAGCTGGATTGATTGGATAGCGGCGGCAGGGCATGAATACAGCAGAAACGGTATATTGAGCTTCTACCTTGTTCCTCCCGCCATGACCGTCGAATACATCCGCTACCGTATTGCCGCCGACCAGCAGCCGGCCTTCGTGCAAGCCATCCGCAGCGCCAACGAGCTGCTCTCCCAGGCTCCCGACTGCCTTACGTACCAGCTCAGCCACTGCGACGAAGACCCCGAACTGTTCATCTGGCGCATCGAGTGGACGTCGGTAGACCGCCACCTCAACGGCTTCCGCAAAAGCGCGCAGTTTGGCGCCTTCTTTCAACTGGTGCGGCCCTTTTACCAGAGCATTCAGGAAATGAACCACTACGCGGTGGTATAAGAAACAGTATTGCTTAAGCAGTATAGTATCTGTGGACCTCCTTTGCAGGTCGCTATAATCACAACATTCACAAGATTATTTTCGCAGTTGTAATGAGAGAAATAAGGACAGTATTAGTCTGCGCAAGTATATACTTTACAAGCTGCAATACTGCTGATCAAGAACTTCATTTTAAATCACCTACTCAGCTTGATTCATCCGTTCATCAAACTATTAAAACACGTTTTAAGCTTTCCAGCCTTGATCCAGCACCAAGTCATTGGGGTGGGCTAAAACCGGCGTACCCCATATCCAGTGCCTTCAGCCTTCTGTATGAAGACTGCCGTGAGCCAAAGTGGGTAAACCAAGGAATGATAACGGGGTGTAGCAAAGTGGTAATCAAAAAAGACACCTCTTATGTATTGATCGGCACTAGAGATGAATTACAACAGGTGTATGCACCTATAACTGACAAGCAGGAAGCACTTAGCTATGCCAGCATATATTTTGATTATTTCCCTATAACAACATATTCATTTTTCAAGAAGACTTATATCTATAAAAGAAGCACGATGATATCTAGCGCTGACAGCCTAGAAAACTACTTTATAGTGTATCTGTATGATAAAAAAGTTTTTGGGTGTGGCCCTCATCCTTACTATTCTGTAGCCATAAAGGTGTTCAGAGACGGAAGTGTACAAGAGCTACAAAAGAGCGAAGCATTCCGGAACCCAGAGGCAGATGACTTGTGTGTAGATTAGAACGAGAACCGCTTGCGCGTATATAGCCTCACACAGTCCCTAGAATAACCCCACGCCCCGCTCCCGCGTCTAACCGAACACTACCACACCGTGTCCGCGCTGCCGCTTATGAGTCTCTGGGAAATAATCCGCCGCCTGTATCCCTACGTGCTGCCCTACCGCCGCCTGGTTATCAGCACGCTGCTGCTGACGCTGGTGGGCTCGTTGGCGGCGCAGGTCAACCCGTTTGTGCTGCGCTATACCGTGGACACGGTACAGGGCTTGCTCAACCGCAACCTGGGGCTAGTACAGGGCGCCGAGCTGCTAATCTGGGTGAGCGTGCTGCTGCTGGGCAAGGAAGTTATCAACACCTTTATCCAGTTCGGGCAGAAGTTCTACGGCGAGAAAATCCGCATCAACGTGTCGAGCACCCTTTCCCAGGATGCCATTCACAAGATTCTGAGCTACGAGCTGGGCTTCTACTCCGACAGCGGCAACCAGACCGGCAAGCTCCAGACCCGCGTGGACCGGGGCGTGGAAAGTCTGATGAAGCTGGTCCAGAACTTCTTTATCGACATCCTGCCCCTGTTTGCCAACGCCGCCGTGGCCCTGGTGGTCATGTTTATGGCCAACGTGTATGTGGGTCTGGTGGCCGTGGCCGTGCTGCCCGTCTACTTCTGGATCAGCTACCGGCAGGCCGACAAGCTCAATGGCACCCGGCGCGCCCTGCGCGGGTTGCGCGAGGCCAAGAGCCAGGGTTTGGTGAATCTGATTGACTCGGCCGTGGTCATTAAAAGCTTCGTGCGCGAAGACTACGAGGAGCAGAAGCAGGCCCAGGTGCAGCAAAACCTACAGGAAGCCCAGCTGGCTACGCGCAAAACCAACTTCCTCTACGACGGCCTCAAAACCTTTGTGGAGCAGGTGGGCGTGGTGCTCATCATCATTCTGACAGCCTACCTCGTGCTCGACCGGCAGATCAGCATCGGGGCCATCATGTTTCATATTCTGCTCTTCAACAACGTGTCGGCCCCCATCCGGCAGCTGCACCGCATCTACGACGAGATGAACGAGGCCCTCACCTACTCCGAAGGCTTCTTCGATATCCTCGACGCTTCCGACGCGGTGGAGAAAACCGGCCCAATCCAGCCCGACCAGGTGCGCGGCACCTTCGACATCTGCAACGTGGACTTCACCTACCCCAGTGGCACCCAGGCTTTGCACGACGTGTGCCTGACCATCAAGGAAGGCACCACCACGGCGCTGGTGGGCCTCAGCGGAGCCGGCAAAAGCACCATCATCAACCTGCTCTGCAAGTTTTACGAGCCCGATAGCGGCAAAATGCTGCTCGACGGCAAGCCCCTGGCCGACTACGACACCCACGCCCTGCGGCAGCGCATCGGGCTGGTGCTCCAGAAAAACCACATCTTCAAGGGTACTATCGAGGAAAACATCCGCTATGGGGTGATGGACGCCACGCTGGAGCAAATTCAGGCCGCCGCCAAGCAGGCCTACCTCCACGACCAGATTCTGGAGCTGCCCAAGGGCTACCAGAGCGACGCCCAGCAGCTCTCGGGCGGGCAGCAGCAGCGCATTGCCATTGCGAGGCTGTTCCTCAAAAACCCGCCCATCATCTTCCTCGACGAGCCCACCGCCTCCCTCGACGCCATTGCCACCGAGCAAATCAAAAACTCGCTCGACGCCATTAAAAAGGGCCGCACGGTGGTCATCATCTCCCACAGCCTAGCCCAAATCGTGGACTCCGACTGCATCTACGTCATGAAGCAGGGCCGCATGGTGGAAAGCGGCACCCACGAGCAGCTCTACGACCTGAAAGGCACTTACCGCGAGATTTTCGACGCCTCGGCCCGAAGCTTGAATATCGAGAAGCTGGCTAGGGTGATGGTGGATGATGAGGACGAGGTGGGGGATACGGCGGCGTAGTAGCGCGAACTTTGTAGTTCGCGTGGCCCGCGCCTTTGCAATGATTATCGTTCAGCCACGCGAACTACAAAATTCGCGCTACTACCTTACGATATGGGCGACCTTATTCATTACGAGCGTAATCTACCGCATCGGCTGCCGCCGGGCTCTACTATATTTCTCACGTTTCGCCTCGCCGATTCCTTGCCTGCTAATGTGGTACTCCGCTTACAAATGCAGTTTAGCAGCGGCGAGCAAACCGAGGACCTCTATGCCAAGCAACGCCGCTATTTCGGCAAGTTTGACAATCTACTCGACGGTGCTGCGCATGGCCCCACATGGCTAGAGCAACCACAGATAGCCAACGTAGTGGGAGCTTCGCTACGCCATTTCCATGGCAAAGCATACGACCTAATATGCTACTGCATTCTGCCCAATCATGTGCATCTGGTCATTTCCTTACCCGATGAAGCGCCGTTCTTAGCCAGAACTATCCAACGGATAAAGGGCTACACGGCACTGCAGGCAAACCAATTGCTGAGCCGCACCGGCCAGTTCTGGCAGCGCGAAACCTACGACCATATCATTCGCAGTGGCGAAGAAATGCAACGGGTTATTGCCTACGTGGTCAACAACCCTGTGAAAGCAGGATTGGTAGAAAGTTGGGAGCAATGGCCCCACACCTACTGGCCAGAAATCCAGTAGCACAGTAGCGCGAACTTTGTAGTTCGCGTGAATGAACGATAATCGTTCTGGCACGCGAACTACAAAGTTCGCGCTACTAATACCCTAGCTGCTTTTCCTTTTCTGGTCTCACCTTGCTGGCACTGCGTCTGTGTCGCGAACCAGCCGCGCCACTTGTGCTACCACGCGCGTCGCAGGCGCGAAACCCTCATCCTGTCACCCGACGAGGCTGTAGCCCAGGCATTGTGAAGTATATTACCGCCCTGGTAGCTATACTCTTTATTCCGTTTGTTATGACGTTCCTGCTGTATATACTCGGCGCCCTGGTTGCCCTAGTTTGCTTGCTGATCTTGTTTATTCTTATCCTCAGGCTGCTGGAAGAATTTCCTCTGCGCGTACCCGGACCCGGGTTTAAGTACGTCTATGTAGAGGAAAACGGCACCGTGCGTGAGCTGGACGCGGAAGAGCGGGAATACCTCTCTATTGAGTTTGAACCTGGCAACTCAGGCCGGCCATATATCAAGTGGCGGTATGGCTCCAGAGCTGGGGATGGACTTCTATCAGGCTTCATTGCGCGAAAACGGCTTCCCTTTTGGATTTCCATTGGCTCTCAGGCTCCACATTCGGGCGAGGAGCAGTCGTTAAAAGGTCAGGCCGTTCGCATTATTAGCGAACAACACGGGAATCTGTTCGGAACTATCACCTCGGTGCATACCTCAAAATACATTGTCATCCAATTAACTAAAGTCATCGAGACGGAGAGAATAGCCAGTGACTTGATAGGCATTTCACCGCAGAGTACGCAGGATTCATTTATGCTCCTGATGCAAGGCTATAGTATGGCAGCACATGGGCATTGCCTTAATGAACACTTATTGCCAGTAGGTTTTATGGTCAGTGGAAATGTTGCTATTAAATAACTAATCCTCGCTCTGCACTCCCTGCAGTCGCTCGGCTGTGCCGAGTGACGCCTACGCTTGAGCAGCTGTGCTACGAATTAGAACGCGCCAACAGAACAACCGAACGGCGCGGGACGCTCGGGGCAGAGCCCCTCCGGCATAACGGTTACTCGGCATAGCCGAGCGACTGCGGCCAGACTGCTCTAGTACCCCAAAACAAACTACTCCCTACCGCTTGCCCAACTGCTTTAACTCAATACCTTACGCTCGGTCCGTACTCGACGGTCCGGGCTATTTTATTTCATTATTTACCTACTTACCAATGTCCGCTTACCAGATTTATTTCGACAACTTTTTTGCGACGCTACCCATGTCGCGCACCAACTTTAAGGCCCTGGGCACCGCTACTCACCTGGTCGTACAGCAGGCCGACCTCGGAGCCGAGTTTACGGCCCACCTCACCGCCCTGCAAGCCGCCCTCGACGGCTTCGACGAGAACCTGCAGGACGCCGACGAATCGACGACGGGCGGCACGGTTGCCTTTCGGGCAGCCCGCAAGCAGTGGCTGGAGTTTGTGGACGATGCCATGAAAGACTACGTGACGCCCAAGCTGCGGAAGCTGCCCGCCTACGCCGATTTCAAGAAGTATGGCAAGAGCAAGCTCAGCGTCCTGGAGCAGGCCGATTTACTCCAGGATTCCAAGCTGCTGCTCGACCTTTATACTACCCACGCCGCCGCCCTGGGCCAGCCCAGCCTGCCCGCCGCGGCCCGGGCTGCCTACCAGCAGCTGGCCGCCGCCCACGAAACCCGGGGCACCGCCGGCGCGGCCATTTCCCAGGCCCGCGTGGCCCTCTCCACCGACTGGCTCACTCTGGCCCGCGCCCTGCGCCGCCTCAAGGCCCAGCTGGAGCTGCGCTACGACGAGCCCGCGCAGGTGTACCGGTTTTTCGATTTTGGGAAAACCTACAACGCCAGCAAAAAAGCCGCTAAAGCCAAGAGCAAAGCTTCGGCAGCACCCGCCGCTTAGTCGGGCCACAAGTCTGCTCACGGCGCTGAAATAGCAAAAGCCGTCCTGGTCTTGGCTGGGGCGGCTTTTGTAGTTACAAACGAGGGTGTAGCCTTGGCTGGGGCGGCTTCTGGAGTTCCGTAAGTGCCTGTCGCCTTGCCTAGGCGGGCTTTTGGAAATATTGCAGGCCATGTCGCCTCGCCTAGGGGGCTTGTGGTAACTATTGTAATGCCTCTAGGCAAGGCGACACGGCCTACTGTAGTGTTGAAAGTGTCATTAGGCAAGGCGACACGCTTTGCGAACTTTACCGTAGGCTATTTACCTCAACCCAACCTCTTCCCCATGACCCTTGACCTGACCGGCATTCATACCAAAGCGGCCCTGCACGCGCTGTTCAAGCAGGCCCTGGGCTTCCCGGAGTGGTATGGCCCCAGCTGGGACGCCTTCTGGGATTCGGCCACGGCCATTGTGGAGATGCCCCAGGTGCTGGAGCTGCGCCACTGGCAGGAATTTGCCGCCCACTGCCCCCACGACATGCAGATTCTGCACCGGGTAATAGCGGACTACGCCCTGGAAATGGCCCCGAAGCGTATTGTGTTGGCGTAGCACTGGCGGGCCTTTGCGCCAGATTTGGCGCAGTCGGGCGGCGCTGTTGAATGACGACTACGTGAGTGACGTCTACGCTTAAGCAGCTGTTCTACGAATTGGTGGCGCTGTTGGCACTATACGACCCGGCACACGTCTCCAACGTGCGTCAACTGCCAGACATTGTCAGAATTTCCCCGCTATATTTGGCTTAGCCTATTCTTTACTACGCGGGCCGCGCCGGCGGCTTTGTCACTGCAACTGCTTTCTTATTCCCTTTCCGATGCGCAATAAGCTTGCCCTCTGCGCCCTACTGGGCACCCTGGCTGCCTGCCAGAACCAGCCGGCCGAACAACCAACTGCCACTCCCCCCACCGCCGAAACTCCGGCCGCAGCCGCTACTGCTGCTAGCACTGCCCCGCCGGCTGATGCGGAGGCCGCTAAGGTGCGACAGTGGCTGGTGACCAGCATCGAAGACAACTTCAACATCCCCGACAAAGACGGGCAGAATATTGACCTGGAAAACCCCAGGAGCATTTATACCCGTCAGTACCGCGAATACAAACTCGACGCTATTCAGCTCGAATTCCAGGGTGAGGAAGAGGCCAAAGCGTTTCTCAAGAAGTGGGAAGGCCCCTACGAAACCAAGTACGTAGGCCAGGGCAGCTTTCTGTTCACCGGCCAGGATTTCGGGAAGGTGAAAGTAACCAAGTGCGAGCTGAAGGAGCGCACGAAAGACCAGGCCTATATTTTCAGCGTGGCTACCCGGGATTCAACCTACAACGTGGACGGCAAAGGCGACATTAAGGTCATCAAAACGGCCGACGGCTACCGCATTGATGACGTGCGGGAGTACTAGAAGTGACGAGAATATACTAGGCTGACACTTTTATATGCCAGTTGATGCGTAATATCCTATCTGCGGGCATTGCTGTCCTCACAACACTTCTCTGCTGCTGCGAAAGCAAAGAGTTACCTGCTGTCAAAACAGTAGTTCTAATTGACAACAATGAATTTCGCGTGACTACTGACTATAAAGTACTGGATAGGAATTTCACTAAATGGGTTGAGAATCATCCAAATCTAGAGGATGACTCAATGCTTCTCAGCAGCATAAGAAGTCAAAACACGGAATCAATTATTTATGCAAATAAGCTTGCTGACTCGTTAAGGTTAAATCAAAGACTCGAATTTCGCATTGCTGACTTATTAGAGCTAGACAGCTGTTTAATTCTTAGCAAATCAGGAAAGGAATATGTAGCAACTGCCAAATCAGAGCGAGTTTCTGATACAGGAACTTCCGGGAGAAAGTTCTCAGTAGAAGGACGTACTATACTTGTAGTCATTGACAATATTTATTAGTTATCCTCCTGGCACAGGCGGGCTACTACCAGGTTAATCAATTTAATTCTGCAGCTACAACTAACAGCAGCGGGCAACACGGGCCGAAAAAGATGCCGGCAGAAGCGGGAGAGTTATTGGGCGGTGGCTATATTGCCGGCTTCACCGCTTTTTGCCCTGGGGGGCTTATCTGCTTATGAAGTTTTTTGCTACGCTGCTCGGGCTGCTCACGCTGACGGCCGCGCCCGTACTGGCCCAAACCACCACGCCCGGCCTGCAGGCCCTCGATGATTCCTACGGCTTCCGCGGGGCCCGCTTCGAAGCCGATACCAGCGCCTTTAAGGACCTTGTGCTGGCCGAAACCGCCGGCCAGACGCGCTACTACCGCCGCACCAGTGAGCCCAAGAAGCTGGGCGAGGCCGACGTGGCCGACATTACCTACGGCTTTTACCAGGGTAAGCTCAGCGTGGTGCTGCTCAAAACGCGGGGCGCGGCCAACAGCCGGGCGGCGCTGGCGGCCCTGCAGCAAAAGGCCGGCCCCGGCAAGCAAAACAGTCCTTTCAGTCAGCGCTACGCCTGGAATGGCAAGCGCGTGCACCTGAGCTACGACGAAAACGCGCTGAGCAACGACGCCGTCATTATCCTGACCTGCAAGAAAATCAAGCAACAGGAAATCAAGCGTGACCTGCGCACTCGGCCTACCACACCGCCACCCGCCGGCGCGTAGAAAGGCAGAAATTACCCCTCGTCCCAGCGGCTGGACCAAGCTTAGCACCGTGTAGCTCGGGCCAGCCGCTGGGGCGAGTGATGGTACCTGCGCTGCCTCCCAGCCGCGCCGCTAAGCCACTCCGCTAACCAGCATCAACTGAAAGCCAGTACCTTGAGTAATGAAACACTCTCTGCTGCTGCTTTTACTGCTGGCACTTTGCCGGCTGGCCTTGGGACAGGCGGCGGTGCCGTATGGGCACAACCCCGCCGCCGGTAAGTTTGCCACCCTGCGCGGAGTGAAGCTCTATTATGAAACTTACGGCAGCGGGCCGCCCCTGCTCCTGCTGCACGGCAATGGCGGCAGCAGCCAGGATTTCAAGCAAACCATTCCCTACTTCGCCCGCCGCTACCGCGTGGTGGCCCTCGACAGTCGGGCCCACGGCCAGTCGGTAGATGCGGGTGACTCGCTGAGCTTCGAAATGCTGGCCGACGACTGTGCGGCCCTGCTCAGCCACCTGCGCCTCGACTCGGCTTACGTGCTGGGCTGGAGCGACGGGGGCATTACGGCCCTGCTGCTGGCCCAGCGCCACCCCGGCCGGGTAAAGCGCCTGGCTGCCACCGGGGCCAACCTCTGGCCCGACTCCACGGCCCTCGCGCCGGCCCTTTGGCAGCAGATGCGGCGCGGCTACCGCGAAGGCCGCACCCAGACCTTCACCGATGCCAGGCGCCGCAACGACTGGAAAGTGTTTCTGCTCGACTGGCGGCACCCGCATATTCCGCTGTCGGCCCTGGCCCGCGTCAAGGCGCCGGCCTTCATCATTGCCGGCGACCGGGACGTGATTCGCGCCGAGCACACGGTGGCCATCTACCAGAATCTACCCCGCGCCTGGCTCTGGATTGTGCCCAACAGCGGCCACGCCACCCTACAGGAGCACGCCGAGGAGTTTAACCGCCAGGTAGACGCCTTTTTTCGGGCGAAGTCCGTGCCGGCTCCCGCCCGTTGAACCCGCTAAACCGGCTGTTATGAAAACCGTCTTTCTACTGGCAATTCTGCTGACGACTAGTGCCCTTGCGGCCGCCCAACCCGGCCATGCTTCGCAGCCCCGGCGTGCCATCATCTGCCTGACGTATGACGACGGGCTGCCCTCTCACCTGCGCACGGTGCTGCCCCAGCTGGATTCGGCGGGCCTGAAGGCCACGTTTTTTCTGAACGCCATTCAGGGAGCATCCACCGCTGTGGGCGAGGCCTCGCCGGCGGTGGCGGGCTGGACGGCCGCGGCCCTGCGCGGGCACGAGCTAGCCAATCATACGCTGTTTCACGCCTGCCCGGAAAAGCTGGGCTGGCCGAAGGCACTGGCAGTGGAGAGCTACACCGAGGAGCGGATGCTAGCCGAAATCAGCACCCAGAATGCGCTGCTGGCCCTGCTCGACCCCCGGCGCAAAACCCGCTCCTTTGCCTTTCCCTGCAACAACTTCCTGCTGGGCGCCACGGATTATGCCGGTCTCATCAGGCAGCGTGGCCTAGTGCGCTACGGCCGGGCGGGCGGCACCCGGGCCAGTGTCGTAACTGACTTTTGGGGCCTCGACCCGATGAAGGTGCCAAGCTGGATGGTGGAGGAAGGCACTTCTGTGCAGGAACTGGTGGCGTTTGCCGAGCGGGTGCGACAGGCCGGCGGTCTGGGAATCTACCAGTTTCACGGCGTCGGGGCCGAGTTCTTCCGCGTTTCCGCCAGCACCCACCGGGCGTTTCTGGCGTATCTGAAAGCGCACCCCGACGCATATTGGGTAACCACCTTTTCCGAGGCCATGGATTTTGTAACAAGGAAATAAGTGCCAGCCGGAGACTCGGTTATGCCGGCTGGAGTGGGGGCAGCGCGGCAGACTTTTTGTAAATTCCTCGGCTATTACCCACTCCTTCCATCACCTAAAACAGCCTGCACCATGAAAAAAACCTGCTTTTCAACCATGATCAACGCGCCCAAGGAGAAAGTATGGAACGTGCTCTGGGGCGACCAGACCTACGGCGCCTGGACGAGCGTATTCAGTGAAGGCTCGCGGGCCATTACCGACTGGCAGGAAGGCAGCAAAGTGGTCTTCTCTTCGGCCGATGGCGGCGGGATGTACAGCGTTATTGAGAAGAAAATACCCAACGACTTTATTTCCTTCAAGCACCTGGGCGAGGTAAAAGACGGCCAGGAACTGCCCATTGACGAGAAAACCCAGAGCTGGTCGGGAGCTACGGAAAACTACACCCTGACTCAGGTGGGCGAAACCACCGAGCTGTCGGTGGAAATGGACATTAGCGAAGACCACCAGCAGTATTTCAACGACACCTTTCCTAAGGCTCTGGAGAAAGTGAAAGAGCTGGCCGAAGGATAAGCGCTGCTTTTTGCGCGGCCAAGCTACCAGCGGGCTACTGCGGCGTTTGGCGTCGTTGTAGCCCGTTGGTTTGTGCGGCCAAACCGATACTATTCGGGTGCTGGAGTTGCGCGGCCCGGATACCTCTCCCATTCTGAATCCTATGCCATTCCTTCTGCGGCACGCCGCTTTCCTGGCCATTCTTTCGGCCGCAACAGCCTGCGACGCCGCGCACGAGCAGGCTGACTTGGGGTATAACCTGGTCATTCTGCAGGACCCGGCGCACGACGAGCTGTCGTTGAACTACCGGATAAGTGCCGGTGGCTACCTGACGATAAAAACCGGTCTCATCCGGTGCGCGTGGGCCACGCCGGCGTATGTTCTACTGCAGAACTTCTCGGTTATTAATAGCCACAGTAGCTTCGTGTATTATCTGCTGCCGGTGGCCAAAGCCAATCCGCAGGATGTGCAGGACGCTTTGATCGGGCCGCTGGGGAAAGATTCAGTGGCGTTCTACCTCGGCCGAAACCAGCTACACGGTGCCAAGCGCTACTGCTTTTGAGGCGAAGGCAATTCTGCGGCACGGGACTGGTCGGCGGCGGCAATGAGGAGTAGGGCCACGAGCAGCAGCACGCTGTATTCCATGCCGCCCGTGCCATGCTCGCCCACGAACCAGCCGTTGGCGGCGTGAATGAGTAAGATGCCGGTGCCGATGAGCAGAAAAAACACCAGGGCCACCCAGCGGGTGAAGATTCCCAACAGCATCAGCAGCCCGCCCCCCAGCTCCACGGCCGTAATCAGCCACACTAGGGCTACGCCCATCGGCAGCCCCTGGCTTTCGAGGAAGCCGCCGAACCGGGGCACCGTGCCGCCCACCACTCGCACTGCTGCGTGGGCCATTAACAGTCCGGCCACCGTGACGCGCAGCAGTATCAGGCAATGCGCCAGGCGCAGAAAGGGAAAACGGCTCATGGGGCGGCGGAAAAGAGTGGGCGGCAAAAATATAATTTCAACGCTATATACCAGCGTCATTCGGGCCATTTCCCGGTTTTGGCTGTTATAGCAACTTGCGCCGGCCCGCCGCCGGCCGCAACTACCTTATAACTCTGAAATCACAGCATGGAAAACATAGCATTGGTCGTGGGCGCGAGTGGTATTATTGGCAGCAACCTGTCCCAGGAGCTGCTCAGCCACGGCTGGACTACCTACGGCTTGGCCCGCTCGCCCCGCCCGGATGTAGCCGGCCTGCGCCCGGTAGCCGCCGACCTGATGGACCCGGTCAGTCTGGCCGCCGCCCTACAGGGCCTGGCCCCCACCCACGTCTTCATCACTAGCTGGATGCGGCAAGACACAGAGGCGGAAAATATCCGGGTAAACAGCGCCATGGTGCGCAACCTGCTGGCTGCGCTGGCCCCGAAAAAGTCGGTGCAGCACGTAGCGTTGGTAACTGGCCTGAAGCACTATCTGGGTCCGTTTGAGGCCTACGTGAGCGGAGGGGTAGCGCCGCCTACGCCCCTGCGCGAGGAGCAGCCCCGCCTGGCCCTCGGCAACTTTTACTACGCCCAGGAAGACGAAGTATATGCCGCTGCGGCCCGCGACGGGTTCAGCTGGAGCATTCACCGGCCCCACACCATCATTGGCAAGGCTGTGGGCAACCTCATGAACTTGGGCACCACGCTGGCCGTGTATGCCAGCATCTGCAAAGCCACTGGCCGCCCGTTCCGTTGGCCCGGCTCAGCGGCGCAGTGGCACGGCCTTTCCGACGTAACCGATGCCCGCATCATTGCCAAGCAGCTGCACTGGGCGGCCACTACCGAAGCGGCCCGCAACGAAGCTTTCAACATCGTCAACGGGGACGTGTTCCGCTGGAGCTGGCTCTGGCCCCGGCTGGCGGCCTGGTTTGGCGTGGAAGCGGTGGGCTTTGATGGTACCATTCACCCGCTGGAAGCCGAGCTTAGTCAGGACGCCGCCGTGTGGCGCGCCATTGCCGAGCGCCACCAGCTGGCTGAGCCCGAGCTGAGCCGCCTGGCCTCGCCCTGGCACACCGATCTGGACCTGGGCCGGCCCATTGAGGTAATGACCGACATGGCCAACAGCCGCAAGCGGGGCTTCACGGCGTACCAGGCCACGGAAGATTCGTTTTTCGACCTGTTTGCGCAGCTGCGCGCCGACCACCTGATTCCGTAGCGCCAGCACCGGCGGTGTGAGGCCGTGGGACCAGGCTTTGCGCAAGCCCGACAATAACCGCCCGGCTGGGCTTTGCGTTATCATTTGCCTACCTAAATCACTATTCAATCATGGCAAATCAACCCCAAACAGCCCTCATCACCGGGGCCACCAGCGGCATCGGCCGCGAGCTAGCCAACTGCTTCGCCCAGGATAAATACAACCTGATTCTGGTGGCCCGCGACCCGCAGGAGCTGACCCAGACGGCCGCTGAGCTGCAACAGCAGTACGGCGTGCAGGTAACCACCATTGCCAAAGACCTGTTTCAGCGCCAGGCCCCTTTCGAGGTGTACGACGAAATAAAGGCGAAAGGCACCCAAGTAGACGTGCTGGTAAACGATGCGGGCCAGGGCCAGTACGGCACCTTCGCCACGACCGATATCAACCGGGAGCTGGATATTATTCAGCTCAACATCGGGGCCTATGTGGTGTTTACCAAGCTGTATCTGCAGGAAATGACGGCCCGTAACGAGGGTAAAATCCTGCTCGTGGGCAGCATTGCCGGTGAGCTGCCTGGCCCGCTGCAGGCCGTGTACCACGGCACCAAGGCCTTTGTCAACTCCTTCGTCGAATCGATTCAGGAGGAAAACAAGGACAGCAAGGTCGTCATCACCAACCTGCTGCCGGGCGTAACGGATACCGACTTCTTCAACAAAGCCGATATGAACCGCGCCAAAAACATTGCCGAGGGCAGCAAAGCCTCCCCCGCCGACGTGGCCAAAGACGGTTACAAAGCCCTGCTGGCCGGGGAGCGGAAAGTCATTTCCGGCTTTATGAACAAGGTGCAGGTGACGTCCAGCAACGTGATGCCCGACGCGCTGGTGGCCGCCCAGGTCCACAAGCAGAGTGAGCCCATCGACGGCAACGAAAGCGCCCGGTAATACGAGCCAACCGAAAAACGTCCGGTCTGCTGAGCAGGCCGGGCGTTTTTTTATGGGCGTTTGGCGGGTCTAGCCGTAAGCAGAACAATACGGCGCGGAACTACCGCCCGTGGCGGCCCACCTCGGCCGCGCTTCCTACTTGTCTTCCATGAAAAATTTCACCGTAGAACGCCTTTCCTTCGATACCCTGAGCGAGCTGCCCGGCTCCTGGACCAACCAAGATTATCTGGAGCTGCTGCGCCTGATGAGCTACGACAGTCCCGAAGCTATAGAGCCGGCCGAATTGAAGGCTATGTGCCAGATGTCGCTCACCGACCTCGAACCCGCCGAGGCCGCGCAGCTGGTGATGGGCTACCTTTTCGAAGATGAGCTTACCATTGGTCAGGCCGAAAACCTGGCTCACCAGATGCTGACCGAGAAGTTATGGGAAGAAAACCCGCAACTAGGGCAGCACGAAGGCTTTTTCAAAGCCACCCAGCTGCTGCACGAAGCTTACAACGGCAAGTTCCCGCGCACCGAAGCCGTGCAGTTTCAGGTGCAGCTCACCGCTGAAGCGCCCGAGGACTTAGCTTTATTTGCCACGCAGCCCGAAGCCCCGCTGCTGCGCCTGTTGGCCCAAGGCATGCCCGACAACACGCTGCTCAACCGCCTTTTTGGCGACCAGCTGGCGGGCACCAGCTTCCCCGAAGCGCCCCATATCATCTGGCAGTTGCGCACCATTAAGCAGGATGCTTCTTCTATGATTTTAGAGGTCGTCAGTTCGGCCTATTGGCTCGACGACTTCAAGTATGCTGACACCTACGCGGCCACCACTCAGGCCGATACGGAGGAAGCCGAAGAAGCGTAATACTACTCACCGGTAACGCCCCGGGCCTTTTGCCGCACCAGCCGCTGTCTTCCCAGAAGGCAGCAGCTGGTGTCGTTCGAGGGAAACCAGTAGTGCCACTGAGCAATCAGCCCACAAGGCACTACCTTGCCCCTATGAACGGCGAAACCAACTTGGGAGACCTACTACGCACAATGCGCCCGGCTAGGCAGCCCGGCACCTACGTATTCTGCTCGGTAGCTTCCCTCGAAGGCTTCGATGTGGCCGACACCGTTGGGCTGTTTCGGGAGGCGGAAGGCATTACTGTCATTTTGCCCCAGGCCACGGCCGACCGGTTGCAGCTCCCCTACTCCTACGTGGCCGCCTGGCTCACGCTGACGGTGCATTCGTCGCTGGCCGCCGTAGGACTCACGGCCGCTGTAGCTCAGGCCCTTGCCAACGCCAGCATTAGCTGCAATGTGGTGGCCGCCTACTACCACGACCATATTTTCGTGGCCGCCACTGATGCCGATGCGGCCCTGCGCGTGCTGCAGCAGGTGGCCGCCACTGCCTCCTGAATCTACTGCCTATCTGGCCCGCAGGTTCAGCAGCCGAATCTGGGAAGTGTCGAAATGCAGGCGGCGGATACGGTTCCAGATAAAGGAAAATCCTTGGCGGCTCGGCAAATCAGGCGTTTTTTGTCGTTTTTCTAGCTTATCTGCGGCGGCCTTAGTTTTGGCAACGCACTACTTGGCAGCCGCTGCCCAACGAAAAAAACAGCTTGGCGGCCTCGCCCACCCGGCGGTTGTCACGCGGTTGGCCAAGCTTGCTTACCTTCCCCGCCCCCAACCATTTGTCCTCTCTTGCTCTCGTGTTCAAGCTGTTCTCTGCCACTACTGTACCCGCCACTCAAGTTGATCCGCTGCTGACTTTCGTGCGCGAAATTGGCCTGCAGGTGCGCGAAGCCTCACTCAAAGGCCACACTACGTTTCTGCCCGGCCTGCTTATCGACCAGGGCGTGCTGGTAATAGACCGTAAACGCCTGCTTTACCCCGGCGACATTCTGCACGAGGCCGGCCACATTGCCGTAACGGTGGCCACCGAGCGGCATCTGCTAACGGCTAATGTTACGGAGCATCATCCCGAAAAGGAAGGCGAAGAATTGGCGGTGCTGGCCTGGTCCTACGCCGCCAGCGTGGCCCTGCAGCTACCACCGGAAGTCGTGTTTCACCCGGCCGGCTACAAAAGCCAGAGCGAGTGGCTGATTAACAATTTTCAAACCGGCCAAAACATCGGGCTGCCCCTGCTGGTCTGGATGGGCCTGACGACCCACGACACATTTCCGCGCATGACGCGGTGGCTGCGCGAGTAGCTTCCAGGCAGGTATATAAACGACAAAAGCCCGCTGCGAGGCTTCGCAGCGGGCTTTTGCTTGACAGGGGGAAGGCGCTATTTGCCCAGTTCGTCCTGCAGCACGGCTACGGCTTCACGTAGCGTCAGGTCTTTGCGCAGGGGCTGCACGAAGCGGCTGGCCCGGCTGCCGGCCACACTGTCGGCGGGCGTGGTGGCGGCCAGCAGCGGGGCTACATCCAGTGCGGGGGCGGCCTGCTGGGTTTGCTTAAACTTCTCGGTGGCGGCCCGGGCTTGTAGCTGCTCGGCGCGGTAAGCCATCAGGTTCAGCGGTACCTGGGTGGTTTTGCGGCGCTTCACCATGTCCTGCACGGCATCGGTAAGCTGCTGGAAAGCGGGGTTGGCGGCCACGCGCTGCTGGCTGGCGGCGGCCAGCGTGGCTACGGGCGGCGCGGTAGCCCATGCCTCGTAGTTAGCAGGCGAAATTTCGTCCCAGGGCAGCGGGTAGTCGGTATCCTGCTCACCATCGGCCAGCACGCTGTAGGCATCGGGCACCACGATATCGGGCGTTACGCCCTTAAACTGCGTGGACGAGCCCGTCACGCGGTAGTATTTCTGAATGGTCATCTTCAATGAGCCAAACGGCTTGAGGCTGGCCAACGCGGGGTTCATAATATCGTCCAGCTCGAAAATGCGCTGCACGGTGCCTTTACCGTAAGTGGTATTGCCCACAATCACGCCGCGCTTGTAGTCCTGAATAGCGCCGGCCAGAATTTCGGAAGCCGAGGCGCTATACTTGTTGACCAGCACGGCCAGTGGCCCGTCGTACTGCACCTGCGGGTCCGGGTCACTCACCATTTGGGCTTTGCCCTCGCGGCTTTTTACCTGCACCATCGGGCCGTTGGCCACAAACAGACCGGCCATTTCGGCCGCGTCCTGCAGCGAGCCGCCGCCATTGAAGCGCAGGTCGAGCACCACGCCATCCACTTTTTCGCGCTTTAGCTTGGCCAGCTCGGCTTTCACGTCGTCGGCCGAGCTGCGGCCCCCGTCGTGGTTAAAGTCGGCGTAGAAGCTGGGCAGCAGAATGTAGCCGATTTTCTTGCCGCCCTCGTTGATGATGGCCGACTGGGCGTAGGTTTCTTCCAGCACCACCACGTCGCGGATAATGGAAATAACCCGGGTGGTGGCATCGGGCTTTTTCACCGTCAGGCGCACTTCCGTGCCTTTCTTACCCCGAATCATCTGCACCACTTTGTCGAGGCGCATGCCTTCCACGGCCACGGGCTCGGCCGCGCCCTGGGCCACACGCTGCACTACGTCGCCGGCTTTCAGCTCGCCCTGCCGGTAGGAGGCCGAGCCGGGCACGATGTAGGCTACCACAATCTGGCCGTCTTTCTCGCTCATCTGGGCACCGGTGCCTTCGAGGCGGCCGGTGAGGGCAATGTCGAAGTTGGTTTTATCCTTGGGCGCGAAATACTCGGAGTGCGGGTCGAAGGTATTGGCAATGGTGTTAGCAAACTCGGCCAGGCGGTCGGCCTCGTCGGTCTGGCGCAGGTCGCTGAAGGCTTCGTCGTAGTATTTGAGCACCTGCTTGCGGGCCTCGGCCTCCAGCTGGGCCGGCGTGCGCACCGGAGCCGACAGCGTCGCACTCGACGGCTTGGCCTTGGTAGCAGCCAGCGACTTGGTTTGCTGGCGGCTTTGCTCATCCATCATTTCCGACACCCGTACCATGGTCTGGTACTTGAGCAGGCGGCGCCACCGCTCGCGCCGGGCGGCGGCATCAGCGGCATAAGTCAACTTTTCGGGGTCCGTTTCGAAGGTTTCGGTGGCCGTAAACTCGAAGGGCTTCTGCAGCAGTTCGCGGTAGAGCGTCTGGGCCTCCTGCACGCGCTGGTTGATGAGCTTGGTGCTCAGGTCCAGAAAGCCGTGCTTGCCTTGCTTCACCTCGTTGTCGATACCGGTTTCGTACTGCTGTAGCTGCTTGATATCGGCCTGCAGCAAAAACCGCTTGCTGGCATCAAGCTCCTTGAGGTAGAGGGCATACACGCGGCGCGAAAAATCGTCATCGAGCTGCTCGGGCTGCACGTGGGCCACACCCAGGCCCTGGGTTACGGTACCCAGTAGCACCTCTTTTTTCTGGGGCGGCAGGGCGGCCGCTACGTTTTGCGCCATGCCGCTGAAGGGCAGCAGATACAGCAGACCCGGCAGCAAGGCCGAGGAAAAACCGAGGGAAGTGCGAAGTAATGCCATACGTGGATGGGCCAAAGGAAAATAAGTTCGAAGGAAATACCCGACTGCTGAACGGGCGGCATTGCCAGCAATGGCAGCGCGCCGGGGCCAGGGGCCGGCCCGGGCAGCGGTGGTAGTAAGAACACTGCTTTGCCCAGCAAGTTGCACAACGCCAGGCCCGCGGAAAGTGTTCGATGGACCCGAGCCGGCTGGCCCGCCAAACGGTATTCCCAACGGTAGAGAGCGGCTAATTGCGCATCTTTACACTCCTCTTTTCCGGCCGCCGAATTCTTTGGCCGGCTCATTTGCTTGCTTATGACGACTTCCCTGTTGCGGGGCGACGGCACCGTGTACCTAACCGTTGAGCGTAATCAGATTGATAACTGGATTCATGCCCGCTGGCACGGCCGCCAGACGCTGAGCACCATTATGGACGGCGGTCTGACGTATGTGGATATACTGCGGGCTGAGCCGTGCGCCAAGCTTCTGAACGACCACCGCGCCCTGGTCGGCACCTTCACCGAGGCCAACGACTGGATTCAGCAGGTCTGGACGCCCTTGATTATCAACGCCGGCCTGCGCTATTTCGCCCAGGTGGTGTCGCCCGATATTTTCAGCCAGCTTTCCATCGAGAATCTGCATATGCGCATCGGCGACCAGTTCCAGATTCAGCTGTTCAACAGTCTGGAAGGTGCCCAGGAGTGGCTTCGGGGCCAGTCATAATTTCGCTGCTCCTCCCCTTCCTTCTCGTTGCCTTTATGACCGTCGTCGAGCTGCAAGCCATTTGTCATACGTGCCCCGGCGCCACGGAGGATATCAAGTGGGACACGCACCTGTGCTTCTGCGTAGGCGGGAAAATATTCCTTTCGACCTCGCCCGATAATTTCCCCGTGTCGGCCGCCTTCAAGGTGCCGGGCGAAGCTTTCGACCAACTGCTGGCCCGCCCCGAATTTACGGCGCACCACTACCTGAGCCGCCACCAGTGGGTGCACCTAGGTGATATCCGGCGCCTCACTACGGCCGAGTGGCAGCACTACATCCGGCAGTCGTACGCGCTGATTGTGGCGAAGCTCCCGGCTAAAATCCGGCAGCAGTTGGGCGGGTAAAATGCCCTTAGAGGCGCAAATACCGGATACAGCGGCGGCATTCTGCGTATAGCCGGGCAGCACCCTACCTGTCTTTATGCAACTCTTCGTCTATTCCGACCTCAGCGCCCCAGCCCGCGCTATGCTGCTGCACCGCCTCCCTGCTGATGTGCAGCCCGTTTTCCGCACCGATTTGCCGGCCAGTCAGCAACAAGCCGCTTTTCAGCAGGCCGAGGTGGTGCTCGGCAATGTGCCGCCCAATTGGCTAACTGACCAGCTGCCGCCCCGGCTTCGCTTCTGGCAAATCGATTCGGCTGGCTTTGAGCGCTACGCCAATCTGCAGCTGCCTTTTCCGGTGGCCAACGTGGGCGACTATTTTGCCTGGCCCTGCGCCGAAACCATCGTGGCGGGTATTCTGGGCCTCTACCGCCGCATTCCCGAGCTGGCCGTATTGCAGCAGCAACAGCGCTGGGTGGGGGCTCCTCTCCGCGCCACAGTGGGTTTATTGCGCCACAAGCGGGTCGTTATTCTGGGTGCGGGCGCCATCGGGCAGGCCGTACGCGAGCAGCTCGCTGGCTTCCAGTGTGCCATTCAGCTTCTGGCCCGCACCGATCCGCAGGCGCAGCTGCACTCGCCCGCCGAACTAAAGGCAGCCCTGCCCCAAACTGACCTAGTTATTAATTGCCTGCCGGGCAGCGCTGAGGGCTTTTTCTCCGCCGAGCTGGTGGCCGCCATGTCCGTGGGCAGCATCTACGCCAGCGTGGGCCGCGGCAACACCACCGACGAGCCCGCCCTGCTAGCCGCCTTGCAGGCCGGCCGTATCGGCGGGGCCGTCCTCGACGTGACGGCCCAGGAGCCCCTGCCCGCCGACAACCCGCTCTGGACGCTGCCCAACGTGCTGCTTACCCAGCATACCGGCGGCGGCCAGCCCCACGAAGACGAAGGCAAAGTCGATATCCTGCTGCGCAACCTGCACTTGCTGCGCAACGGCCAGCCGCTGGAGAATCTGGTGGAGCTTACGCGGGGGTATTAGTGCCGTATGGTAGTCTTTGTGCAGCAACAGTCACACAAGTACGGTTTCTTTTATGGCAAAAATGTGTGGAATACGGACTAAGCCGGCATCAGCTCAACACACATTCCATATCAGCCCATGAAACTACTTTTACTGCTCGGGTTTTGTCTGTTCTCTCGCTGCGCCCAAGCCCAAAATACTACCGTGACAGGCCGGATATTAGACCGCAGCAACGGGCAAGGACTGCCTGGCACGACCATATTACAGCTTAACACCAATAATGGCGTTAGCTCAAACACCGACGGCAGCTTTTCGCTCACCGTACCCGGCCGCCTGGATAGCGTTGCAGTTAGCCTAAGTGCTATCGGCTACGTGAAACAGCAGCGGCGAATAGTGGCGGGCGACAGTGTCACTATTGCCCTGGAACTGAGCACTGAGGCGTTTGGTGACATCCCAGCCTACGCGCTGCTGGAAGCAAGCCTGTCGGCGGGCCTGCGCTACGCGCCGCTGGGAGCTGCTCTCAAAGTATATGGCTACCGTTTTATCGGTTATAAAGTCAACCTGCAGGGCCACTATCAAACCAACCTTGGCCGCAACTATGCGGCCTTAGCCAGCCTGAGTTTGCCGCCGCTGCAAACTAACAGCCGACTGAGCTTCACCGAAACCCTTACTTACCAGCAGCTGCAGGCCGCGCCTGCCAATCTGCGCTTTCGTAGCTATACCGCTACTCTGGGCGTGAGCAGCTACCGCATCGGGAAGGTGCTCACGCCCGATTTGCTGCTGGGCGGGGGCTATGCCCGTTACCGGCCTTTGCAGCCTTCGGCCGAAACAGCTGCGGCAGCCGGTTATGGCTATAGCATAGGCCTACAGTATAACCTGCCGCATACCTTATGGGCCCAAATGCAGGTACTGGCCACTCGCTGGCCCGGCTATTGGCAGCTGCAGGGCAATGTGAGGCGTCAGGTCTTCGACAACTACTCCGTCGGCGTGGCTTACACCCAGCTGCGCTCCTACCGAGAAGCTTCGCTCACGCTCAGCCGGTTCTTTTACTAAGTCCGCCCAGCCCAAAGCGCAAAAAGCCCGGCCAATTGAATCGGCCGGGCTTCTTCTATACGCTGCACCCCGAATTACGAATTCAGTTTGGTAATCGTCTCCACAATTTCTTCCGAAATACCGGTGCTGCTGAAGCCGCCGTCGTGCATCAGGTTCTGCATCGTTACGTAGCGGGTCAGGTCCGAAAACAGGCTTACCACGTAGTCGGCGCAGGCTTCGGCCGGGGCGTTACCCAGCGGCGACATTTTATCGGCGTAGTCGTAGAAAGCGTCGAAGCCACCCACACCGGTGCCGGCCGTGGTTTTGGTCGGCGACTGCGAAATGGTGTTTACGCGCACCTTTTTCTGCTTGCCGAGGCGGTAGCCGTAGTTGCGGGCAATGCTTTCGAGCACGGCCTTAGCCTGCGACATATCGGTGTAGTCGGGAAATACGCGCTGGGCGGCAATGTAGGACAGGGCCACCACCGAGCCCCACTCGTTGAGGGCATCCTGCTTTTCGGCCACGGCCATCATCTTGTGAAACGACAGCGCCGACACGTCCAGCGTCTTCATAAACCACTCGTAGTTCAGCTCACCGTAGTTCTTGCCCTTGCGGATGTTGGTGCTCATCCCAATGCTGTGTAGCACAAAGTCGAGCTTGCCGCCTAGGTGTTCCTGCGCGCCGGTAAAGAGCTTTTCCAGATCTTCCATCGAGGTGGCATCGGCCGGAATGATGGGCGCGTTGCACTGCTCCGAAAGCTTGTTGATTTCGCCCATGCGCATCGCCAGCGGGGCATTGGTCAGCACGAAACGGGCACCTTCGGCGTGGGCCTTGAGCGCCACTTTCCAGGCAATAGATTTTTCGTCGAGAGCCCCGGAAATGATACCGACCTTGCCGGCAAGGATGTTATTAGACATGCTGTCTGTGATTTAGTGAGTTGGTGATTTAGTGAGTGGGATGGCGCCGCTTTTTCCTGCGGTACAGGCAAGAGCCGGCAAGTTAAATAATCAGCAACTCACTAAATCACTAATTCGCTAAATCGCCACTTCCTCACCCCGCATGGCCAGCAGCTCGCGGGCACTCTGGAAGGCATTTTCACTGGGCTTGGCCCCGGCAATCATGTGAGCAATTTCGCGCACCCGCTCTTCGGTTGTCAGCTCCCGAATGCGGCTCACGGTACGGTCGGCACGGTCTTCCTTGTACACGAAGTAGTGCGAGTCGCCGGCGGCGGCCATCTGGGGCAGGTGCGAAATGGCCACCAGTTGGTGCTTTTTGGCCATCTGCTGCATCATGCGGCCCACTTTCACCGCAATTTCCCCCGAAATACCAGTGTCAATTTCGTCGAATACGATGGTGGGCAAGGCTGTTTTATCGGCCAGCATATATTTGATGCACAGCATCAGGCGGGAGAATTCCCCACCCGAAGCAGCCTTGCTTAGGGTCTGGGGCTGGGCACCTTTGTTAGCCGTAAACAAGATGCTGATAATATCGGTGCCGCTGGCGGCCGGCTGCCCGGTGCTGTGCTGCACCACGATGCGGGAGTGGGGCATGCCCAGCTCCGACAATAGCCCGGCCAACTCCTTTTCGAACTTTGGAAACGCTTTTTTCCGGCTTTCCGACAGCTTGGCAGCCTGGCGTGTGGCCGTAGCCAGGGCGCCGTCGGTGTCTTTGCGCAGGCGCGTGAGCTCCTTGTCCAGGTTCAGCACCGAGCCTACTTTCTGACGCAGCTCGTCGCGCACGACAATCAGCTCGGCCACGTCGCGCACCTGGTGCTTGCGCTGCAGGTTGTAAATCACGTTCAGGCGGCTTTGCAACTCGTCGATGCGGGCCGGGTCACCCTCGGTGCGCCGCTCGGCGGCCTCCACTTCATCGGCAATATCGTGCAGCTCAATCAGGCAGCTGTCGAGGCGTTCTTTCAGTACTTTGAATGAGTCGGCGTAAGCCGAAATCTGGCCCAGCAGCGTGGCAGCTTCCTTCATGCTGCCGGCCGCGCAATACTCACTCTCGCTCAGGCTCTGCAGGGCGTGCGTCAGCTTGAACTTGATTTCCTCGGCGTGCTCGAGCTGCTGAATTTCCTGCTCCAGCGCCTCCTGATCCTCATTATCGAGGCGGGCTTCCTCCAGCTCGTTCAGCAGAAAGCTGTGGTAGTCCAGCTCCTTGTTGGCCTGGGCAATCTGGTCTTCCACCATTTTCAGGTCAGCTTCCAGCTTGCGGTACTGTCGGTAGGCGTTGCTGTAGTGGGCCCGCGTGGGCACCAGGCCCGCGTACAAATCCAGCAGGTTGAGCTGAAATACCGCGTCGCCGAGCAGCAGCGTGTCGTGCTGGGAGTGAATGTCCATCAGGTTGGCCCCGATGTTGCGCAGCGTCTCCAGCGTTACGGGCGTGTCATTCACAAATGCCCTGGATTTACCCGAGGGGCTTATTTCACGGCGCAGAATGCACTGCGCGTCGTAGTCCAGATCTTCTGAGTCAAAGATGTCTTGAAGCTGGTAGTTGGAAATATCGAATTGGCCCTCAATCACGCACTTCTGCGCCGTGTTGAAGAGCATGCGCGAATCGGCGCGGTTGCCGAGCAGCAGCCCGATAGCGCCCAGCATGATGGACTTACCGGCCCCGGTTTCGCCCGTAATAATATTGAGCAAAGCGGAAGGCCGCAGCTCCAACTGCTCAATCAGAGCGTAGTTCTGTATGCGAAGATCAACCAGCACAGTGGTAAGATTAGTTAGCAGGAAGTAAAACGGTTTGGTCGCCGAACGGCATCCAGGGCAATTCGTCCTTTTTCAGCAGTTGAAAAAGAGGGAAAGTGCATATGCGCCGCCCAAAGGCAATACAACCCGTTTCCAACTAATGAAATTAGTTGATTTTCCCGACACAACAAGTTCAGGCCAACTAGTTTAGCATCCCAAAGCCCTATATAGCCGTTTGGCTACCTCAGGGTTGCCGCATTATCGTCTGGTACTTGGCCGAGTTGGTGGGGTCTACTTCCGTGAGCATCGTTACCACCTGCTGCTTCTGCTGCTGATCCTGAGCAGTACGGAAGATATTGGAAATCTCGTCCGACTTGGTATCGAAAAATGCGCGGGCCAGCAGTGTGCCGGGCCGGCGAATGGCAGCCTGCTGCACGCCCTGCAAGGCCGTAAACACACTCGTGCGGGCTTCGTCGGGCTTCTGAATAAAGATATCGAGTCCCTGCCGATAGTAGGCATAAATGCCGGTGCGCATGGCTTCCAGCTGCGGGTCCTGCAGGTTGTTGAGCAGCCAGTACCGGTTGCGCGACTCCCCGTCTTTCCAGGCCGGGTCGGCTTCGTTGGTGATGCTCTGGGAGGCGGCGTTGTTGAGAATGTTGCGGGCCCGGTCGTAATAAGGCGAGCCGCCCAACTTGGCAAAGCTGTCCTGGTCCATGCCGATGATGACGTAGGCGTAAAAGCTCAACAGCGACGACAGATTGGAAACAAACGTATTTTCCGAGTAGTCAATCGGGTTCTGGGGCGAGTAGTTGAACACCCAGCGCTTGTCGGCAAACGACAGCAGATTGGTTTCGTAGCCCGTGCCATACACCGGCCGCGACGACACAATGCGGGCCGTAGCCTCAAATGAGCCTGACTGCGGAATGGCCGTGATACCCACGAAAATCCGGCACTTAATGCGCTCCTCGGGCCGGTAGGTCTGGTTGGTCCACGAGCGAGTGTTCAAAAACGACTGCATGTCGTTTTTGAGCTGCTGAATCAGCTGCCGGTCCGACACGTTGACGTTTTCAGTGGTTACCTGCACATCGACGAGCAACTCCTGTGCTTGGCCGGGGCGGGCCAGCAGGAGCACAAACAGCAGCGGAAGCAGAATTTTACGCATTGCGGAGGGAAAGACTGGCAAGAACGGTTCGGACAATATCGTGGGCTACGGCGGCTTTGGGCTTCAACTCAAAGATAGTCTTTTGGCCTGCCGTATCGAGCAGCGTCACTTTGTTGGTATCGTGGCGGAAGCCAGCGCCGGAGTCACGCAGGGAGTTGAGCACAATCAAGTCGAAGTTTTTGCGCTGCAGCTTGCCCCGGGCATGGGTTTCCTCATCATTGGTTTCTAACGCAAAACCCACCGAAAATTGTTCAGCCCGCTTGGTTTGGCCCAGCGTGCCGGCAATATCTACGTTCTTCACCAGCTCCAGCGTCAGCGTGTCGCCGTCCTTCTTGATCTTGTTGGGAGCTACTTCGCGGGGCCGGTAGTCGGCCACGGCGGCGGCAAAAACCCAGATATCGGCCGTAGGCGCGGCGGTGGCGGCGGCGGCGTACATCTCGGCGGCCGTCTGCACCCGGGTCGTCGTTATCAGCGGGCTTGCTGGGTCGGGCAAACTAGTAGGGCCGCTAATGAGCATAACTTCGGCACCGGTGGCGGCAAAAGCCTCGGCCAGCGCGTAGCCCATTTTGCCGGTGCTGTGGTTGCCGATAAACCGAACCGGGTCAATTGGCTCGTAAGTTGGGCCGGCTGTGAGTAAAACACGCATCGTGGAAAAGTAAAGAGGGTATAAAAGTAACGTCATTCCGAGCGAAGCCGAGGAATCTGGCGTGGCGTCGTTAGATTACTAATCAGACGTCAGCACGCGAAATTCCTCGGCTTCGCTCGGAATGACGTTCTAATTGCTCTACTCACTCACTACCCAAAGAACCGCTCTAACTCCGCCACAATATCCTCGGGCTCCAGCATGCGGCCGGGACCCGATAGGCCGCTGGCCAGCTCCCCCACCGGCGACTCCAGCACGTGGTTGCCGAAGCTACGCAGCCGCTCGAAGTTGTGGGTCACGGCCGGGTGCACGTACATATCCAGGTCCATGGCCGGGGCAAAGAACACGGGGCAACGGGCCGATAAGTACACGGCTGCCAGCAGGTTGGGGCAGTGGCCGTTGGCCAGCTGGGCTACCGTATTGGCGCTGGCCGGGGCAATCAGTAGCGCGTCGGCCCAAAGGCCCAGCTCTACGTGGTTGTGCCATTCGCCGGCCGCTTCGTTGCGCAGAAAGCTGGTCAGGACGGGCTTTTTGGAGAGCGTGCCCAGCGTGAGGGGCGTAACAAAGGCCGAGGCCGAGGCCGTCAGAATGACTTGCACCTCGGCCCCGGCCTTGATCAGCAGACGCACCAGAATGGCAGATTTGTACGCGGCAATGCTGCCGCATACTCCCAGCACAATCTTGCGGCCTTGTAGCGGCATCGCAGCTAGTTATTCGGCAGCCCGAACGATGGGCGCTTCCTCTTCAGCCGGCGTGCGGAACGTTACTTTGCCTTCCATAAATTCCTCAATGGCGAGGATGGTAGGCTTGGGCAGACGCTCGTAGTGTTTGGAAATTTCGATCTGCTCGCGGTTTTCGAATACTTCCTCCAGGTTATCAACTGTGGTAGCAAACTCGGACAGCTTGCCGTTCAGCTCCTCCTTCAGCTTTATCGAAATCTGATTGGCACGCTTCGAGATGATGGCAATCGACTCGTACACGTTGCCGGTTTCGTGGGTGAAGTCCGACATGTTGCGGGTCACGATGGAAGCAGAGACGTTGTTCGGAGTTTTCATATGATGAAGGGTATTTAATGTGCTGATGTGGAGAATGTGCTCATGTGCTAACGGATGGGTAGGCTGAATGGGACTAATGTACTCAACAATAGTGGCGTTACTCGCGCCAGCTGTATTCAGCACATTAGTTACTTTGCCGCTGTATCAGTGGGCTTGATCTTGGCAATTTCCTCGCGGGACGTGGTGTACATCGTCTCCGCCGCTTTCAGGTTCCGGCTCTGCGGATAGTTGTCAATGAAGAACTGGTAGAACGAGAGTACTTCCAGATACCGTTCCCGCTGCTTTTCCGGTACGCTTTCCTTGGCCAGATCGTACTGGGCGTTCAGCTTGAGGAAAGCCGCTTCCTCATTATACGCCGAAGAAGGGTACTGCTGCTGAAACGAGTTGAAGGCCGTAACGGCCGACTGGTAGTAGCGAATGTTGTAGTAGAGCTTGGCACTCTGGAACGCCTTATTCTCCAGCTTCTTCTGCAACTCCTGCGACATATTCTCGGCTTCGGGCCGGAACTGGCTGGTTGGGTACCGGTTCAGGAAATCCTGGATAGACTCAAGGGCCGAGTAGGTGTTGGTCTGGTCGAGCTCAAACTCCGGAGAGTCGCGGAACAAGGATTTGGAATGCAGAAACGTGGCTTCCTCGGCGTAGGTCGAGTTGGGGTACGTGTCGGCAAACGACTTGAAGTAGTAGGCACTCAGCACGTAGTTGCGCTGGCGGTAGTTGGTATTGGCGAAGTAAAACTGGGCCTTCTCGGCCTCGGGGCGGCCTTTCAACAGCGGAATCAGGTCTTCGAGCAGGGTGCCGGCTTTGAAGAAGTCGCCCTTGTCGTAGTACTGCACGGCGGCCTCGTACTTCTTATTGACGTCGCCGCTCTTGAGCAGCTTTTGGTAGCCGGTGCACGAGCCAAGCAGCAACGTACTCACTAACAGAATAAAGAAGGCGGGGCGGAAAGACTGCATAAGGGGGACAAAGGTAACAGATTGCAAAGCCGAATCAAAGGTAGAGTCCTGGGGCGCTATTTGGCAGCCTGTGGGGCCGGCACTTTGGGCTTAGGAGCAGCGGCTGGTGGCGTTTTTGCTTTAATCGGCGCGGTTTTGGGCTTGGCCGCTGGGGTAGCCTTGGCTTTTCCAGCTTTGGCTTTGACGGCCGTTTTAGGTTTGGCTTTCGCCTTGGGCTTGGGCTTGGCTTTTGCCGGCAGGGCGAAGTGCTTGCCTAACACCAGGCGGCGGGTAGGCCGTTCCGTGGCGCGCCAGGTAAAGCCCTTGAGCTTCTGGTCCTCGGGTTTCAGCTCGTGGGGCGGAATAAAGCTGGCGTCGGGGTTGGTGAGAAAGGATATCGTTTGGAGCTTGTTGTCGGCGAAGCGCAGAGCCATGTTGGCACTCACAGCCTTGTTGAGGCCCGTCACGGCCGTATCAGCTTCAAGAGCATAGTAGAGGCTCTCGGCGTTGCCAAGCACGTCCACTTTTTTTATTTTGTTGTCCACGAAGTAGGCCACCATGTTGCGGCCCTTCACCTGGTTGTAGTTCAGAATCGTGTCTTGGCCAATGATAAACGAGTTGGCATACAGGCGCATCTGGTCCACTTTGCCCTTGCGCTGCCGGATTTCCATGCTGTCGGCCGTCAGCTGGTTTTTGTCCGACCACAGCACCGGCCGCTTGTTGAGGTAGATGATGGAATCCTGCCGGTCGTAGGTCAGCGAATCGCAGCGGCCCTGTAGGTCCTTGCGGAAGATCTTCACTTTCGGGTACGCATACAGCACACCGGCCACGTTTTTGGGCGGCCGGCCTTCCACGCTCACCAGCGTATCGGCGGCCAGGTAGAGCGTGTCGCCGTCGGAAATATTGCGCATCACCGGGCTGCTGCCGTACACTTTGGTGCGGCCCAGGCCCCGCCAGTACTTGCCCACGTCACCGCGCAGCACGATGTTGTCTTTCTTGGAGGTCATCGAGACGTGGCCGGTAGCTACGCCGTACTGCCGGGCTTCGTCATACACCAGCTTATCCCCGCCGAGCAGGTAGTTGGGCGTTTCGATTTTGGCGTTGCGCTGGAAATTGGAAACCTTCGTGCGGGTGTTATAGGTGCCGTTTTCGGCGTAGAGGTTGCCCTGCTTGCCCGTAATGCGCGTGGGGCCGAAAAAGTAGGCAATCTTCGACACCGTATTATACTGCAGCGTATCGGTGTCGATGTTGTTTTCCTTGGTCACCAGCTTCACGTTGCGCTTGAAGCTGAACACTTTCGAGGTCGTATTATAGTAGCCGTACTGGCTGTCGAGCGTGTTTTCGGGGTCGACGAGGTGGCCGCCGGTGCTGTAGTAGGCCAAGTTGCGGCTCAGGTCATAGTCGAGCACGGTGGTCGTGAGCGTCATGCGCGGGTCGCGCATCACCACGTTGCCGGTCATGCGGGCCTTGCGGGTGTCGCCGTCGTAGGTGGCCCGGTCGCCGGTGATGGTGATGGTATCGTTCTGGATGATGCGCACGTTGCTGAAGGCTTCCAGCGCGTTTTTCTCCAGGTACTGGTAGGCCGAGTCGCAATACAGCAGCGTGGTGCCCTGCTTGAAGCTCACGTTGCCGATCAGCTTGCGGATTTCGACGCCGTTGAACGTGCCGCCAATCAGCTTCTCGGTGCCGGGCAGCAGCTCGATGCGCTGGCCAGGCTGCTGCGCGGGTGGAGTGGCCGGCCGGGGCCGGGGGCGCTGCTGCGCGTGGCTGAACAGCGGCAGGGCGGCCAGAAAAAACAGAAAAAGAAGCTTTACAAAACGCATTTCAGGGCAAAGGTACGGAAGGCCCGCTGGTAACGCCCATCTTTGCAGCGTAGTGCCCACCGTTGCCTTCCCGAATCAGTTTTTATATGCTTGAGCGTGTCCGTCAGTTTATTGCAGAACAGCAGCTTTTCTCCCCCGCCACCGACTATATCCTGGTAGCCGTCAGCGGCGGCATGGACTCGGTGGTATTGGCCGATGTGCTGCATCACCTGGAAATCAAGTTCGCCATTGCTCACTGCCACTTCGGCCTGCGCGGCGAGGAAGCCGATGCCGACGAGGAATTTGTGCGCAAGCTGGCTAAAAAGTACGAAGTGCCCTACTTCGCCGAGTTCTTCCAAACCAAAGAGTTTGCCGCCCAGGAAGGAATTTCGACCCAGATGGCGGCCCGTACGCTGCGCTACGCCTGGTTTGAGCGGATTCGCCAGACCCAGCAGCTCGACTATATTGCCACGGCCCACCACCAGCGCGACGCGGCCGAAACCATGCTGCTCAACCTGACGCACGGCACCGGCTTGGCCGGTTTGCACGGCATCAAGGCCAAAAACGGCTTCATCATCCGGCCACTGCTGGGCCTGGGCAAGGAGGATCTGTACGATTACTTGGTCGAAAACCGGCTGATCTGGCGCGAGGATGCCTCCAACGACAGCACGCTCTACCAGCGTAACCGCCTGCGCCACGACGTGCTACCGGTGTTGCGCGACATCAACCCCAACCTCGACCAGACCCTGCAGATAACCGCCGAGCGGGTGGGCGGAGCCGAGGAAATCGTGAGCCGCTACGTGGAAGACACCCAGGCCCAGGCCCGCCGCGACGAAGCCGACGTAACCTACCTGAACATCCCGACGCTGCAACGCACAGCCGCTACCACGCTGGTGCTGCACGAGCTGCTCAAGCCGTTTGGCTTCTCGTATCTGGTGGTGAAAGACATTGTGGCGGCCTTCGGGGCCGAGTCGGGCCGGCGGTTTGAGTCGCCGACGCACCTGCTGGTGAAAGACCGGGAACAGCTGGTTATCAAGCCCAAGCGCCTCACCCAGTTTGGCACCTACCAGCTGCAGGCCGGCCAGACCGAGCTGAAAGCCGAAGGCCTCAACCTGCGCGCCGAGCTGAGCGAAAACACCGGCCAGGAAATTCCGCGCAGCAAATCGGTGGCTGCCCTGGATGCCGATAAGCTGAATTTCCCGCTCACGGTGCGGCGCTGGCAGGAAGGCGACTGGTTTATGCCCATCGGCATGAAAGGTAAGAAGCTGCTCTCCGACTTTCTGATTGACCAGAAAGTGCCGCTGAACCTGAAGGACGACGTGCGCGTGCTGGTCACGGCCGACCAGAAGATAGCCTGGATTATCGGTTTCCGGCCCGACGACCGGTTTAAAATCACCGAAGAAACCCAGCGCGTGCTCACGGTGCGCCGTATGTAGTGCAGCCTGCTACGTGCCTCTAAAATCCTGACTGTTATGAAACTATATATAGCAGCCCTGTTGGCCCTAAGTGGCTGTATTATAGAAGACCCATGCGAGGAAATACCTAGCGCCGACAACGTGATGCTCAAGCTGCAACTGCTATCAGCCAGCGGCGAGCCATTCTTTTTTCGCCGTAACGGCTACGTTCGGGATTCGGCTCGGATAGTTGATGAGCAAGGGCTGCGCATAGATATCCCGATTCCTCAAGCTAGCCTAACGAACGACGCCCCCATTTCCTGCTATCTGCTGGAGAGGGGCAAAGAGCCCGTGCTGCATACACTCATTACTCGCCAGTATATGGTGTATTTCAAGAAAGCTGATCAGGACACCCTGCGGGTGCAATACCAGCTTTCCAAGAGTGACTGCAACACTCTGGACGTTGACGTGCTACAGGTCTTTTACAACAATAACCTGGTATACAACAACCCTTTAGAGACTAGCGCAGAGATACTCGTAACAAAGCCTTAGGCACGCTCCCAACTGCGCGCCGGTATCGTTCCCGTAACTTGTTCTAGGCCGCTACGGCTTTTCGCTTACTTTTACAGCCGCGAACAAAATTCTCAAAACCCAACCCATTACCGATGAAAGTTACCGTAGTTGGGGCTGGCAACGTAGGCGCTACTTGCGCCGACGTTTTGGCCACCCGCGAAATCGCCAACGAAGTTGTTCTGGTTGACATTAAAGAAGGCTTCGCCGAAGGCAAGGCCTTGGATATCTGGCAGAAAGCCCCCATTATCGGCTACGACACTCGCACGGTAGGTGTTACTGGCGACTACAGCCGCACTGCTGATTCGGACGTGGTGGTTATCACCTCGGGCCTGCCTCGCAAACCCGGCATGACCCGTGACGACCTGATTTCGACCAACGCCGGCATCGTGAAATCGGTAACCGAGCAGGTAGTGAAATACTCGCCCAACGCTATTATCATCATCGTGAGCAACCCGCTCGACGTGATGACCTACCAGGCTCACCTCACCTCGGGCCTGCCCCGCACCAAGGTGTTTGGCATGGCCGGCATTCTGGACACAGCCCGCTACCGCGCGTTCCTGGCCGAGGCCCTCAATGTAAGCCCCAAAGACATCCAGGCGGTGCTGATGGGCGGCCACGGCGACACGATGGTGCCCCTGCCCCGCTACACCACCGTGGGCGGCATCCCGGTGACCGAGCTGATCGGCAAGGCTGAGCTCGACGCCATTGTGCAGCGCACGGCCCAGGGCGGCGGTGAGCTGGTGAAGCTCATGGGAACTTCGGCCTGGTATGCGCCCGGCGCCGCCGCGGCTCAGATGGTGGAAGCCATACTGCGCGACCAGCGCCGCGTATTCCCCGTCTGCATCAAGCTCGAAGGCGAGTACGGCATCGATGGCGTATACCTGGGTGCTCCGGTTATTCTGGGCAAAAACGGTATCGAGAAAGTTATTGAGCTCCAGCTCAACGACGAAGAAAAAGCCCTGCTCGAAACCTCGCGCGGCCACGTGAAAGAAGTAATGGACGCCCTGGACAACATGAGCAAGGCCAGCGCCTAGCGTATTCCAGCATCCGTAAGAAAGGCCGCTCTGCACTGCAGGGCGGCCTTTTTTTCTGTCGTCAATTGAGCTGCCAGTCAGTATCTTGCCGGTGAAAACCAATCTATGCACGTAAAACTCATTGACACCAACCCCGAAGTAACCGACGCCTGGGCCCTCGTTTTTGCCGACGTTCCGCAGGTCACCGTTATCCACGGCTCCATTTTCGACCACCCCGCCGACGCCATCGTCAGCCCCGCCAACAGCTTCGGCTACATGAACGGCGGTATCGACTTCGCCATTTCCAAGCATCTGGGCTGGCACCTGGAGAAAAATCTGCAGCACCTCATTCGTACCAAGTACTACGGCGAGCTGCTGGTGGGCCAGGCCGAAATCATCGAAACCGGCAGCCCGTTGTTTCCCTTCCTGATTGCCGCGCCCACCATGCGCACGCCCATGACCATCACGCGGGGCCCGAATGTGTACCAGAGCATGAAAGCCGTGCTGCAGCTGCTCCAATACGGCCACATGAGTACCGGAGAGCCGGTTCGGCAGCAGGTGAGCAGCATTGCCATTCCGGGGCTGGGTACGGGCGTGGGGCAGGTTCGGCCGCTGGTGTGCGCCCGACAGATGCGCCTGGCGTGGGAAGACGTGCTGCACGAAAGATTTGCGACGGAAGCCGGCTGGGAGCAGATGTGCGCCAACTATGCCTACTTCTACACCCACAACCGGCCCGATATCAAGTACGACATCTACTAGCCATGCCTACTGCCGCCGCCGTTCAAGCCGCCATTGCCGCGCTGGCCCAACCTGGGCGAGCTGCGCTGGTAGCCCGCTTTTTCAAGACCGGGCCGGGCGAGTACGGCGAGGGTGACCAGTTCCTAGGCCTCACGCTGCCCCAGCAGCGGCTGGTAGCCAAAGAGTTTCGGGAGTTGCCGCTGGCGGAAGTAGAAAAGCTGCTAGCCAGTCCCTGGCACGAGCACCGGCAGACTGGCCTGATTATCTGGACGCTGCAGTTTGCCAAAGCCGGGCCCGCCGGACGACAGGCCATTCACGAAGCGTATCTGCACCACCGCAGCCGCGTCAACAATTGGAACCTGGTCGATATTACTTGTCCGCTACTGGTGGGCACGTATCTACTGGATAAAAACCGGGCGCTACTCTACGAACTGGCCGCCGAGCCTAATCTTTGGAGTCAGCGTATGAGCATTGTTTCCACGCTGGCCTTCATTCGCAAGGGGCAGTTTCAGGACACTTTTGCGGTGGCCGAGCAGCTTCTCTCCCACCCCCACGACCTGATTCACAAGGCCACCGGCTGGATGCTGCGCGAAGTGGGCAAGCGTAACGAGGAGGCACTGGAAGAATTCCTGACTGACCATCACGGGCAGCTGCCCCGCACGGCCCTGCGCTATGCCATCGAAAAGCTCACGCCGGCGCAGCGGCAGCGGCACATGCAGAAATAGCACCTGTTTAAACAGCAAAAAGAACGTCATTCCGAGCTTGCCGAGGAATCTCGCGTGGCGTCGTTGAACTAGCAACTCAACATCAGCACGCGGGATTCCTCGGCAAGCTCGGAATGACGTTCTTTTAATTTCGCAGACTCTACTTCTGGCTGGCTTTGAAGAGCTTCTGCTTTTCGTCTTTCGACAGGCTTTCGTAGCCGGAGCGGGAAATCTTGTCCAGAATCAGATCGATTTCTTCCTGCTCGGGGCGGGCCAGCGTGCCTTTCTTGGCGGCCGGCGCTTCGGCGGCACGGCTGCGGTGCGTTACGCTCATGCGTGGCCGACCCGATACAATATTGGCCACAAAGTCGCCGACGGCCTGCACGGGGCGGCCTAAGTCGCGGCCGGCCTGCAGCTGCTTGATGAAGACAAAACCCAGGAGAGCCCCACCGATGTGGGCCAACTCGCCGCCGGGGTTGCCACCGTTAATACCCGCAATAGATACCAGCACCACCACGGCCGCAATGTATTTAATCTTCACCGGTCCAATCAGAATCAGGCTGAATGTGTAGTCGGGCAGCAGCGTGGCGGCCGCCACGATGATGGCCGTAACAGCCGCCGAAGCTCCCACGATGGGAATGCCCAGCCGGGCCTGAAAAACGGGCAGCAGATTGAAGCTCAGCAGGAAAAACACGGCCCCCACCAGAGCACCCAGAATATAGAGGCTCACCAGCTTGCGGTTGCCCAAGTACTCCCGAATCAGCATGCCAAACCAGTAGAGGTTCAACAGGTTGAAGATGATGTGCAGGAAGCCTTCGTGGGTAAAGGCATAGGTAAGAACGGTCCAGGGGTGGCGCAGCAGGCTGGGCAAATCGGAGGGCATGGCCAGCTGGCGCATCACCACATTGTAGGCCGTGCTGGCCCCACCGATGTAAAGAATGGCCCGCAGCACGATCAGGACGGCAAACACGAGCACGTTAATCAGCAGCAGCTGATTAAGGGCATTGTCGCGCCGGCTAAAGGCAGTGCGGATATCGTTGACAATACTCATGGTGGGCAGGAGGCTAGTAGAACCGGGAGCGGCCCCGCTCCCAGAATTTTAACACAATAAACCCAATCAACAATCCCCCCAGGTGCGCGAAATGCGCCACATTGTCGCCCGGGGTGCGGTGCACGCCGTTGTAGAGCTCATATAACGCGTAAAGACCGACAAAGTATTTCGCCTTGATGGGAAAGGGGAAAAAGAGCAACATCAGCTCGGTGTTCGGAAACAGGTAGGCGAAGGCAAATAACAGCCCGAACAGCGCCCCGGAAGCGCCCAGCATCGGCGAGTTCAGACTGGTCGAGTACATATCCCCCATCGACGCCAGGGTGCCCTGCACCAGCTGCGGGTCGTTGGGGGTGGCGTGCAGCTGCCGCACTACCGGCTCGTAGGCTTTCTTGTAGTCGGGTAGGCTGTGCTCCACAAAGTCCTGGAGGTTGATAGCTGTAGGCTGCTGCCGGAACAACTCGATATCCTGCTGCATCCGGTTCAGCTCGTAGTACCGCACGCCCGAGTAGAGCACCCCGGCCCCGATGCCGCAAATCATCCAAAACGTGAGAAAACGATTGCCGCCCCAGCGCTGCTCCAGCAGCGGCCCGAAGGAAATCAGGCCGAACATATTGGCCAGAATGTGCCCCCAGCCCCCGTGCAGAAACATGTAGGTAACGAACTGCCAGGGCTTGAAGAACGTGGAGCCAACGGGAAACAACGCCAGCATATTGGTTTCGTTCGGAAGCTGGGTTTGCAGCAGAAACATCCCAATATTGATGAATAGCAGGACGCGGACCGTCGGGGTGAGGTTGAACATGCAGGAAAATTCAGGGCGAAAATCAGGCTTTACGGAAAAGGTCCTGCAGCTGACTAAGCTCCATCAGAACCAGGGTACGGCGGCCGTCGGGGGTGTAGCCCGGCACCGCGCAGGCAAAGAGCCGGTCGACCAGCGCCGTCATCTCCACGTCGGATAACCGGGCATTGTCGCTATTGGTTGCCAGCCGCCGGGCCAGGGCCCGCACCAGTTGCTCGCGCCGGTCGAGGCGCACGGGGCCGGCATTGGTCCGGAACTGCTCGATGAGGCCTTCGAGCAACTCCCGCTCGTCGCGGTTGGCCACGTCGGCCGGAATGCCTTCCACGGCAATGGTGTTAGGTCCAAACTCGTTGAACCGGAAGCCGATATCGTGCAGCGGGCCCGACACCTCGCGCAGAATGGCAAAATCCTGGGGCGTAAAGGTAACCGTGCGCGGAAACAGCAGCGTCTGGGAGCTGCCACTCTGCCGCTCCAGGGCCTGGGCATACTGCTCGTAGAAAATCCGCTCCCGCGCCGCCGCCTGGTCAATGAGCATCATGCCCGATTTTACGGGTACCACCAGATACTGCTGGTTGATCTGAACCACGCGGTTGCCCGGCCCGCTGGCCTGCTCACGCAACGGCAGCTCGGGCGCAGCTTCCTTGGCCGGCACCGGATTTTCGACGACTAGCGGCGAACTGACTTTCTCGAACTTTTCAATTGTTTCGGCGTCGCCGGCCGGCAAATCGGGCACGATGGTTTGGCCCAGAGACTTGTAGAAAGCCTCCAGCTCGCGCTTGGCCTGCTCGGTGGGGCGCTGGGGCAATTGCCGCTCACTGCCCGCGCCCTTGCTGCCCTCCCGCGGGGCCGGAGCCGCCGCCCGCGCCGCGGCCGAAGCCAGCGCGTCGGGCCGGTAGTCGTCACCGAAGGGGTTGGCGTGGGGCGAGGCCCGCAGGGGCTGAATGGGCGCAAAGTTCACGTCACCCTCAAAGTCGAGCGAGGGGGCCATGTTGTGAATCCCTAACGACTGCTTCACGGCGGCCCGCACAATGGCATACACGGTTTTCTCGTCCTCGAACTTGATTTCCGTCTTCGTGGGGTGCACGTTGATGTCGATGGCCTTGGGGTCGAGCTCCAGAAACAGCACGTAAAACGGGTGCGTGTCTTTGGGCAAGAGGCCTTCGTAGGCGGCCAGCACGGCGTGGTTGAGGTAGGCCGAGCGAATGAAGCGGTTGTTGACGAAGAAAAACTGGTCACCCCGGCTTTTCTTGGCCGACTCGGGCTTGCCGATGTAGCCTTTTACCGAAATAAAGGGCGTTACTTCCTCGCAGGCCGCCAACTGCTCCTTGTAGCCATTGCCCAGCAAGGCCACGATGCGCTGGCTGAGCCGACCGGCCGGCAGGTTGAACACTTCCAGATCATTCTGGTAGAGCGAAAAGGCAATCTGGGGGTTCGACAGCGCCACGTGCTGGAACTCGTCCAGAATGTGGCGCATTTCCACCGCGTTGGTCTTTAGAAAGTTGCGCCGGGCCGGCACGTTATAGAACAGGTTCTTGACGGCAATGCTGGTACCGTCGGGGCAGGCTACGGGCTGCTGGCTCATCACCTGCGAGCCTTCGATGAGCAGCAGCGTGCCGGTTTCCTGGTCGCGCTGCTTGGTGCGCAGCTCGACCTGGGCCACGGCTGCAATAGAAGCCAGGGCCTCGCCGCGGAAGCCCAGGGTCCGGATTTTAAATAAATCTTCGGTGGTGCGAATCTTGCTGGTGGCGTGCCGCTCCAGGCTCATGCGGGCATCGGTGGGGCTCATGCCCGCACCGTTGTCTACGACCTGCACGAGCTGCTTGCCGGCCTCTTTCACAATAAGCTGCACCTGGGTAGCCTTGGCGTCAACGGCATTTTCGAGTAGCTCTTTCACTACCGACGCCGGACGCTGGACCACCTCCCCTGCCGCAATCTGGTTGGCAAGGTATTCGGGGAGCAACTGAATTACATCCGCCATCGACCGGGAACTGAAGGTGATACTGAACTGGTTAGCTACGCTTATCACGGGCCCCGCCGGTCGTAAAACGTCCGACCTCGGGAATTTATCCGTAAGTTTGCGGCCAACATTTGTGTGCGCCACGCCATACGGACTTCCGTTTTGGCGCGTTAAAAGAGAAGAAAGCAGGGAGCTGAAAGCCACGTAAAGCGGCTGAATCCCTGGCACGATTTTCCTTGCAGGAGTACACAAAAGTAGGGCTATTTCCGCTCAGATTCAACTTTACGACGATACCACGGGAGTCAATGCTCAAGGAATTTCGGATTAGTCTCTTACTGCTTATTCTGGCCGTTACGGGTCTAATCATCTCGTCGTCTGCCCCCCGGGATAAGGACGTGCGGCCCATTTCGGCGGCCGAGCAAACCTGGGTCGACAGCGTGTTTGCTACCCTCACTCCCGACCAGCGCCTAGGCCAGCTGTTCATGGTGGCCGCCTATTCCAATAAGGATAAAAAGCACGCCCAGCGCATCGACGAGCTGGTGAAAGTGTATGGCGTGGGCGGGCTGATGTTTCTGCAGGGCGGCCCCCGCCGGCAGGCTACGCTCACCAACCGCTACCAGGCTCAGGCCAAAGTACCGCTGCTCATTGCCATGGATGCCGAGTGGGGCCTCGATATGCGCCTCGACTCCTCGATGCATTTTGCCAAGCAAATGACGCTGGGCGCCATGGACGACGACCAATACGTGTACCAGATGGGCCGCGAAATTGCCCTCAAGCTCAAAACCTTGGGCGTACACGTGAGCTTTTCGCCCGTTATCGACGTCAACTCCAACCCCGACAACCCGGTTATCGGCAACCGTTCCTTCGGCGAAAACAAGGAGCAGGTAGCCAAGCGCGGCGTGGCTTACATCCGGGGCTTGCAGGACCACGGCGTTATGGCCGTAGTAAAGCACTTTCCCGGCCATGGCGACACTGACGTTGATTCGCACGTGGCCCTGCCGGTTATCAACTCCGACCTGGCCCGCCTGACCAACGTGGATCTGTACCCGTTTCAGCAGGCGTTTCAGTCGGGCGTGATGGGCGTGATGGTGGGCCACCTGTATATGCCGCTGTTCGATACGGTGCAGTCGGTATCGGCTACCATCTCCAAAAACCTGGTGACGGGCATGCTCAAGGAGAAGATGGGCTACAAAGGCCTCGTTTTCACCGATGCGCTCAACATGAAGAGCGTGGCCAACCTCTACAAACCCGGCGAGCTGGACGCGCTGGCTCTGATAGCCGGCAACGACGTGCTGCTATTCTCGGAAGATGTGCCGATGGCGCTGCAGAAAATCCGGGAGGCCGTGGCCGCCGGCAGCATTTCGCAGGAAGATATTGACTATCGGGTACGCAAGATTCTGCGGGCCAAATACTGGGCCGGCCTCAACCGCTACCAGCCCGTAGACGTGCCCAATCTGGTAGACAACCTGAACCGGCCCCTGAGCCGCACGGTGCAGCAGCAGATTTATGAGCACGCCGTGACGGTGGTAAAAAATGAGGATGACATCCTGCCCTTCCACCGCCTCGATACGCTGCGCATTGCCTCTGTTACCATTGGTACCGGCCCGGGCAGCACCTTCGGCACTATCATGAACAAGTACCAGAATGGCCCCGTGTACTCGGTGCCCAACCGGTACGCCGTCGACTCTACTTTTGCCCGTATCCAGACGCGCCTAGCGCCCTATAACGTGGTGGTGGTGAGTGTGCATGGCATGAACAACACGCCGGCCCACAACTACGGCATTGGTGAGGGCGCGCTGAAATTCATTAAAGACATACAGGCCAACCCCAAGCTGAAAACAGTGGTGGTGGTGATGGGCAATGCCTACGCGCTGAAGTACGTGGAAGAAGTCCGCAACCTGGTGTGCGGCTACGAAGATAACTACCCCTCGCAGCTGGTGGTCCCCCAGGTGCTGTTTGGGGCCTTGCCCGCCAAGGGCCGCCTTCCTGTCACGGTATCGGCCACGCTCAAGGCCGGGGTGGGCCTGCCTACGCCCGATTTCCGGCGCCTGCGCTATGCCACGCCCGAAAGCGAGGGCTTGGATTCGCGCATCCTAAGCCAGATCGACAATATTGCCCTGGAATCGGTGGCGTATGCGGCGGCGCCTGGTTGCCAGGTATTGGTAGCCAAAGATGGGGCCGTGGTATTTGACAAAAGCTACGGCTACTGCACGTATGACAAGTCACAGCCGGTGGAGAATACGACGCTCTACGATTTGGCTTCGGTGACCAAAGTGGCCGGCACGCTGCAGGCCGTGATGTACCTCAAGGATCAGGGCAAGCTCAACCTCGACGCTAAAGTAGCTGACTACCTGCCCGAGCTGAAGACGTCGAACAAGAAGGATATGACGGTGCGCGACGTGCTCCTGCACCAGGCCGGCCTTAAGCCCGGCATACCGACCTGGGAGCGGACGGTGGGCAAAACCGGCCTGAAACCAACATTCTACGCCAGCACCCGCTCCGAGGAGTTTCCCAACGAGGTAGCGCCCGGCACGTTCAGCACCAAAGCCGTCGACGACTCGGTCTGGACCTGGATTGTGCGCAGCAGCATGCTACCCAAAGTGAAAGGCAAATACCCGATTGAATACAGCGACCTGAGCTTTATGGTGCTCAAGCGTCTGAGCGAAAAGGTGCTGAATCAGCCGATTGATGAGTTCCTGGATAAGACGTTCTACAAGCCACTGGGCTTGGCGTCCATGACCTACAACCCACTGGAGCGTTTCCCTAAGTCCTGCATTGCGCCCACCGAAAACGACACGTACTTCCGTAAAACCCAGCTCCAGGGCACGGTACACGACCAGGCTGCGGCCTTGCTGGGCGGGGTAGCCGGGCACGCGGGCCTCTTTGCCAACGCCAACGACCTGGCCGTGCTCATGCAGATGGATTTGCAGAACGGCCGCTACGGCGGGCAGCGCTACTTCCAGACGCCAGTGGTGACGGAGTTCTCGCGTCCCCAGGTGGCGGGCAACAAGCGTGGCATGGGCTGGGACCATGGCAACCCCGAAAAGCCCGAAGGCCCCACCTCCAACCTCTCGCCAGCCAGCACCTTCGGTCACACCGGCTTCACAGGCACCTGCGTGTGGATGGACCCCGAAAACAAAATCCTCTATATCTTTCTTTCCAATCGGGTGTACCCCGACGGGGGCAACAACAAATTGCGCCAGTACAACATCCGCACGCGCATCCACGACGTTATTTACAAGTCTTTACAAAAGACATGAGCTGTTGCCTGACATTTCTGTTTCTTTGACTCCGCAATCGGCGGTGAGACGTTCTTTGGAGCGACTTGCCGCCGATTTTGTTTCTGGCGCGAAGCTCCAGCTTCGCCGTATCGGGGCCGATTTGCGGCCCACGGTTTCCTCTCACAGTATTGCTTAACGATGCGCGCAGCTGGAGCTTCGCGCTCCTGCCTCCCACCCCATGAATATTGGCATCGTTTGTTACCCCACCTTTGGCGGCTCCGGCGTGGTGGCTACCGAGCTTGGTAAAGCCTTGGCTCTAAAGGGTCACCGCGTCCACTTCATTACCTACAGCCAGCCCGTGCGACTCGATTTCTTCAACGAGAATCTGTTTTACCACGAGGTCTACATTCCGCCGTATCCGCTGTTTCAGTTTCCGCCCTACGAGCTGGCCCTGGCTTCGAAAATGGTAGACATTGTGCAGAACGAGAAGCTCGACGTATTGCACGTGCACTACGCCATTCCGCACGCCTCGGCGGCTTTCATGGCCAAGCAGATTCTGCGCACCAAGGGCATCACCGTGCCCGTTATTACCACCCTGCACGGCACCGATATTACGCTGGTGGGCAAAGACGCCAGCTACGAGCCGGTCGTCACGTTCAGCATCAACCAGTCGGACGGCGTCACGGCCGTATCGGCCGATTTGCGGCGCGAAACCTACGAGTACTTTGCCATCGAAAAGGACATTGAGGTGATTCCCAACTTCATTAATCTGGAGCGCTTCAAAAAGCAGAACAAGGGCCACTTCAAGGCGGCTATTGCGCCCAACGGCGAAAAGCTGCTGGTCCACACCTCCAACTTCCGCTCGGTGAAGCGCGTGGATGACGTGGTGAACATATTCGCCGGGGTACGGCGGCAGATTCCGGCCAAGCTGCTGCTCGTGGGCGACGGCCCCGACCGACCCCGCATTGAGAAGCTGTGCCGCGAAATCGGCTTTTGCGACGATATCCGCTTCCTGGGCAAGCTCGAAGCCGTGGAGGAAGTGCTCAGCATCGCCGACCTGTTTTTGATGCCGTCCGAAAAGGAAAGCTTTGGCCTGGCCGCCCTCGAAGCCATGGCCTGCGAGGTGCCGGTTATCAGTACCAACGCCGGCGGCATTCCCGAGCTGAACGTGCACAACGTGACGGGCATGCTCAGCGAAATCGGAGCCGTAGAGGACATGGTCAAAAACGCCCTGTACGTGCTGGAAGACGAGAATTTGCCGCGCTTTAAGGAAGCCGCCCGCGCCCGCGCCGAGGAGTTTGCCGTCGAGAATATTGTCCCGCTCTACGAAGCCTGTTACCAGCGCGCCATCGACGCACAGTTGGCAGTGGTGTAGGATTTAGTTGTTGGTTGTCAGTTGTCAGTTGTCAGGTTTACACGACTCTTTCAACCAGACAAAAAGCCCGCCCGACGAATCGAGCGGGCTTTTTGTCTGGTCAATTGCTTAAACGACCTAACAACAGACAACTACCAACCAGCAACTAAACCTAAAACAGCCCCACTGCTTCACGCTTTACGGCCAACAACGCCTGGGTGGTGGGGTCCAGCTCGTCGGCAATGAGGGTTTCGAGGATGCGCTTGGCCAGCTCGGTGCCGCGGGCCTGCTGGGGCGTAGCCAGGGCATGGTAGGCCTTGTTGATCATCGTCAGGATATTTTCCTTGGCCTGCTTCACCTGCTCCCATACTTCGGGACTCATGTAGAGCTGTTGACTGAGGTTGTGCTCGTACTCGGCCCGGATTTCGGTCATCAGCACGCGGTGGTACTCAGAGGCCGTCTGGCCCGAGCTGCTCAGGCGCACCAGCAGGTTGTTGGGCGTGATGCGCTCCAGCAGCAGTGTTACCCGCTCGTAGGCTTGCAGACGCAACGGCAGCGTGGTCTTGGAGTTTTCCAGGCGCAACTCAATCAGGCGGCGCTGCTGGTCTTTCTCCAGGTAGCTTTGAATCAGGAAGTAGAGCGAGCCGGCCACGATGAGAGCAGGCAGAATAATCTTGAGCAGGTCGAAAATGTACGCGGTAGTGTCCATGCAGCGGGGAAAACTTCTATTTTAGAGGTCACAAGGTCGGCAAATATTCGGTGAACCGGATGGGCCGCCTTGCTGTTCTATACGCATCGGAGCCGATGGTGTATGCCCCGGGCTTCGTATCTTTGCGCCTACTCTTCTAACAACGAACGTACTATGGCAACCGCCGTTTCAACTAAGATTGCTCCCATCACCCTCACGCCGGGGGCTTTGGTTGAGGTAAGAAATATCATCGAGGAAAAGAAAGTGCCGACCGAGTACGGCCTGCGCATCGGCGTGCAGGGCGGTGGCTGTTCGGGCATGAGCTACCTGCTCGGCTTCGACAAAGCCAAGGACAACGACGAAGTGTACGACCTCGATGGCCTGAAGCTCATCATGGATAAGAAGCACGCCATGTACGTGCTGGGCATGGAAGTCGACTTCCAGGACGGCCTGAACGCCCGCGGCTTCGTCTTCAACAACCCCCAGGCTAAGAGCACTTGCGGCTGTGGCTCGTCTTTCTCAGCCTAAATAACTGACTTACGCCGATTTTGCGCTGATTTCGCAGAATCGGGTGTAATTACAAAGCCCCGGCCTTAGGCTTACAACTTGCCTTAGCCAAATTTTGAAAGCGTTCCAGCCATAAGCTGGAACGCTTTTTTTGTTATTGTTGGTGACTTCTGAAAAACGGCAGGCATAGCCCAGTAAGCGGCTTCCACCGTTTTCGTGAACTATGATTTTACTCACTCCTCTCAAGGCTAATATGGCAGTCAACCTCAATGGCGTGCCCACTACATAACTGCCTGCGGGCGTATGCCTCTGTACCATCCCGTAGCTGATAATCAATTTGCATTTTGCGAATTGAAAACACTCAATCATATAGAGTGGGCTCAGACTGCCCGAAACATCAGGTAGAGCTGATTAGATATCCCCTCTGTACAGTTGCCAGCCTTGGGGTAGTGCATTCAGCGAAACAGACGTAGCTGTTGCAGAACTCAGGCTCAGTTACAAATCGAGTTCTGTTGCTGTTTTCTATTGGTCACCACTAGTCGTGTTTGTAGCCACACTATAGACGCAAGCGGAAGTGAAGCAATGGCCACCGTGTGAGATTCATGCATCGTTCGAGCCGTTAGTATGCCCAACATCGGCCAGTAGTTCGGGCCGCTAATACAGAACCGGTGCCAGTAACCGTATTTGCAGTCGGCTACCTGAGCTGGCTTATTGTAGTATCACTGTCCGGCGGTCAGCCATGAGCACCGTAAACACGCCGAGGCCGCCCTGCACGGTGCTGCGGATGCGGGCAGGCTGGGCAAAAGGATTACCGTTGGCCGAAACGGCCCCTAGTACGCTCTGCTGGAAGTTGTAATGAGCCTGTTCCATGTGGTAGAGTGTGGCCGTCATCGTGTCCCCCGGCTCGAAGCGGTAGGTGGTCGGGGCCGTGTAGGTTTGCCCGTTGAACTGCTGGTCGTTGAGCAGGTAGTCGCCCGAGTCGTCGTTGGGCTCACTAAACTTGTTGAGCAGCAGGTAATAGTAGTCGGCCGTTCCGGTCGGATCCGTCCAGCGGGTAAGAATATTGGCCTTGCGGTTGGAGCCGCTCAGCCCGTTGAATTCGTAGCGCACGGTGTCAATCGGAATGAAGGTGGGCACGGTGGTGGTGCCCGTCACGCGGTGGTTGCGGGTGTCGCGCACGTCCAGGTCGAAACGCTGGCCCGGCTGCATAGCCAGCGGCGCCGTTCCGATGTGGGTGAATACCTTGCGCGTAACGGGGTCGATACCCGGGGCAAACCGCAGCGGCATCACCTGGCCGCCGGGCAGCGTGAGGCGGACGGTAACATCTACCGGGACCTGAATCGTGATGCCATTGATGCCGATTCCCACGGTGGGCGTTGTGGCCGAGGGCAGCGTGATAGTGAGCTGGTCGGTAGCCGACGCCGCGCTAGGCAGGTACGCCCCCGACTCCACCACGGTCAGGCGCGGTATTTCCTCCGGCTTTAGGTAGCACTCCACCGTCAGCTCGGGGGTGTAGGCGGGCAGTACCACGTCAACCTCTTTTTCCAGGTTGCACCCAGCGGCCAGCAACAAGAGGCTTGTTAGGCTAAGCGTGGCAAATAGTGGCTTCGTTCTCATACCGGTAGTGTTAGAACTTGAAGTTGTACGTGACCGACGGAATAACGGGAAACAGCGACACCTGCCGGGCCCGGAAGCCGTTGATTACGTCGGTGTCCAGGTTGCGGGTCACTTCAAAGTAGACGAAGTAGGCGTTGCGCCGGTCGTAGGCGTTGTAGATGCTGAACGTCAGGTCGCGCTCCGTGCCGAAGCGCACGGGCCGCAGCTTCCAGACCACGCCCAGGTCGAGGCGGTGGTAGGGAATGAGGCGGTAGGTGTTGCGGTCGGGGTACACGGGCACGGCCAGCAGGTCGCCGCCCTGCACGTTTTGCAGCGGAAAGCGGCCGGCCGGCAGTGTGGTCGGTGCGCCGCTGGTGTACACAAAGCTGGCAGTCAGGCTTACCCGGGTGCTGAGCTGGTGCAGCAGTACCACGTTCAGGTTGTGGCGCCGGTCGTAGCTGGGTACGTAGTCGCGCCCGTCATTGATACCGCTCGTGCCCCGCTGGGGCTGGAAGTTGCGCCAGCTCCAGGCCAGGGTGTAGCCAATCCAGCCGGTGGTTTTGCCGGTCTGCTTTTCCAGGTACAGCTCGTTGCCGTAGCCCCAGCCCCTGCCGAAGAGAAACTCCTGGTCGAGGTTGGGGTTGGCGAAAATCTGGGCCCCGTCGCGGAAGTCTATCTGGTTGGCGGCCCACTTGTAGTATACCTCGTCGGTGAGCAGAAACTTGCCGCCGAACAGCAGGAAGCTGGCCCCGGAGCTAACCTGCTGGGAGCGTTGAGGCTTCACTGATAGGCGCGAGGGATACCAGATATCGGTGGGCAGCGAGGCGCCCGAATTGCTCACCAAGTGGGCGTACTGGTACATCAGCGCGTAGTTGGCCTTGAGCGACACGTTGGGGTTAAGTGCGTAGCGTACGGCGGCCCGCGGTTCCAGTCCGGCGTAGGTGCGCCCTCCGCTGCTAAAGCCGCTCAGGCGCAGCCCCAGCTCGGCCTGCAGCTTGTCGCTCACCTTCCAGTTGTCGCTGGCGTAAAGGCCGGCCTCCAGCCCAGGGTAGGAAATGTTGTCGTCGATGTTGAGCGAGTTGTCGCCTGTTTCTACCTGCAGGCGACCCACGCCGAAGGTGTGGTGGGTGAAGCTGCCTCCGAAGCGCACCTGATGCGTCGAGTCCAGGGCGTAGTCGAAATCGACGCGGGCATTAAGGTCCCGAATGGTGGACGTCAAGCCAAATGAGAGCACATCGACCGAGCTGCCCAGCGAGTAGCGGTAGCTGGTCATGCCCACCTGCGTGTTGGCCGTGAGCTTGGGCGAAAACGTGTGCTGCCAGCGCAGCGTGCCCAAGGTGTTGCCCCAGGAAAAGTTGGCCTGCAGGTTGGCAAACGAGTTGAAGCCGAACACGTCGCGGCCCAGGTACCCGGTGGCAAACACCTGGTCGTTCTCGCCGAGCGAGTAGTTGGCCTTGGCGTTCAGGTCGTGGAAGTAGTAGTCGGGAATGGGCTGCCAGTCCTCGTTGTTCTTGTTAGCCTGGTTGAGGGCGCGGGTGAACACGTCGAAGTAGGTGCGGCGGCCACTTACCAGAAACGAGCCCTTGGCTGGCGCCGACCTTTGGTTACCCCGGTTAATGGGCCCTTCCAGGCTCAGGCGCGAGGCAATCAGGCCGATGCCGCCGTTGACGGTAAACTTCTCGCGGCTGCCCTCGCGCATCTTCACGTCTATTACCGACGACAAGCGCCCACCGAACTGCGCCGGAAAGCCCGACTTGTACAGGTCCACCGACTGCACGGCGTCGGAGTTGAAGACCGAAAACAGGCCAAACAGGTGGTTGGGGTTGTACACCAGCGCGTTGTCGAGCAGCACCAGGTTCTGGTCGGCCGAGCCGCCGCGCACGAAAATGCCACTGCTGCCCTCCCCCCCGCTTTGCACACCGGGCTTCAGCTGCAGGGTTTTAAGAATGTCGACTTCACCAAAAAGCGCCGGCAGCAGCTTGGCCTCGCGGATACTCAGGTGCTCGACGCCCATCTGCGTGGTTTCAAGCTTTTCCTGCAAGGTCTGCTGCCCTTGCACCACCACCTCGCCTAGCTCCCGGGTGTTGGGCGCCAGCGCCAGGTCGCGCTGCTGAGCGCGGCTCATGTTCACGCGAAAAGTCTGCGGCAGGTAGCCCACAAAGGACACGGTCACCTCCTGGGGGCCCGCCGGCAGGTCGAGGCGGTAGCGTCCTTGCTCGTCGGTGGCCGTGCCCACGCCCAGAGCGGGCACGGCTACGGTGGCACCCGGCAAGGTCGTGCCATCGGTACCGCGCACCAAACCGCTGAGCACATGCCGCGCCTGCGCCCAGCCCAGTTGGGGAATTAAGACGCCCAGCAGGATGCCTAGGATGGCAATCCGATAACTTCCCTTTCGTATTGCTGGCATGCGCGGCTGCTTACTGACGATGTACTCAATGGTAACTCCTCCTTGAGTTAAACACAAAGCAGCCTAAATGTTATCATCTCTACAGCTCCAAACTGAACCGCTACCAGCCTGGTCACAGGGAAAAGCGCGTTGTCGTCCGGTTTTGCCGGTACCGCCAAGCCTGTTCGTATCGGCCGGCCTTTCTGCCGGTAACACATAGCAACGCAACCGTAAGGCCGGTAAGGCTTACTCAATTGCTTTGCCTGCATCACGTTGGGAGTTAACTAAGCGAGGTAAGCGTGGCCCCGTTGCGGTAAGACGCCGTTCTACGAATCAGCGCCTAGCTGCTTTGTATGATTTTGGAAAATTGTTCGCGATACGTAATGCCTATGGGTATCGGGCGATTGTGGACGATAACGCTGGCCCTTTCAACGACACCCACGTGTTTCAAGGAAACGATGTAGGATTTATGGATCCGAACGAACGAAGCAGAGCTAAGCATCTTCAGCACATCGTTCAGCGGTAACAGGGTCGTAATCTTTCCGGTTTTGGTATGGAAGGTTATGTAATTGCCGGCCCCTTCAATGTAGAAGATATCATCGGTTGCTATCCGGAATTTCTTCGTGCCGCTTTTCACCAGAATGGATTCACTGGGCATTTCCACCGGCTGAGCAAGAGCAGTGCTTCCTTTGGGGGTCAATGGATAGCTACTGGCTTTGTTGACTGCTTTGAGAAACCGCTCGTATTTTACCGGCTTTAGCAGAAAATCGACGGCGTTGAATTCGTAACTCTCCGCCCCGAATTCCGAATAGGCCGTGGTGAAGACGATGTTCGGGATGACGGGCAGCGACTTGAGTAGCTCCATGCCGGATAGTTCGGGCATGTTGATATCCAAAAAAACCAGATCTACCGATGTACTCACCAGAAAGGCCATGGCCTCAAAAGGGTTGGTAAATTCGCCTACACACTGCAGGGACGGGGTTTTTCGGATATAACCAGCGATGAGCTCCAGCGCAAACGGCTCATCGTCGACAGCGATACATCTCATGGCTTTGGGTTCAGTTCTAGTTGGAGTCTGACGTGGAAAGAAGAACCCGAGTCATCGATTTCCAGGGAGTGCTGGTTCGGATACAGAAGCAGCAACCGTTCCCTGGCGTTTTTCAAGCCAACGCCGGAGTTGGGCTCCGCAGGCCTGGTATGGAGGGACTTATCGTTTTTCGTTTCCAGGATCAAGCGGTTGTCGCTCACCTGTACCGATACCGATATAGCCGATTGCCTGCTCAGGATAATACCGTGCTTAAACACGTTTTCAATGAATGGAATGAGAAGCAACGGCGCCACGGTGTGCTGTTGCCAACTCCCTTCCACCCGATACTGTACCCGGCTGGCTAATTCGGGGGATAAGCGCTGCCGCTGGAGGCTCACGAAGTCGTCAATGTACTGGATTTCTTTTTCCAAGGAAACGGTATCCTCGTTACTCTCATACAACACGTAGCGCATCAGGCCCGAGAGCTTTTCCACGATGTCGGCCGTAACTAGGTCGTTGCTCTTGGTGGCCGAGGCATAGGCCATGTTCAGGGTATTGAACAGAAAATGCGGGTTAATCTGCGCCTTCAGGTATTTCAGCTGGGTGGTAAGCTCCGCTTTAGCAGCTTGTTGCTGACGTTTCTGGTTTTCAAACCACTGCCTGGTGAGCCCATAGCCCAGGGACAACGAAAGAATGACCGTCTTACTCTGAATGTTCAGGATGATATCCGCTCCAAAAGGCTCTTTCTCCGTCGAAAAAAGCGAGAGGCTGTAGAGCTGATCAACAACGGTGTTTCCAACGACGACGGCAGCGTACAGCAGAAGAGCCCAGACAATGTATTTTTTATAGTGTTGTCTGTAGAACAGCCACGGCACCAAACCGCAGGCATTCCCATAAAACAAGGCCACATTGAAGCCGGCACTCCACAACAGGGGCCCGTAAATACTGCCTTCCTGCCTTCGAAAAGGCCCCAGCGTGTAGGCCGTGTGCCAGAGGTAGGCAAACAACGAGGTCCAGATCAGGACATGCACAACCCATTCGGCATACTGTATTTTCGTACGCTCTCCTGGGCGTTGAATCATGGCTGGGCTGGTTATTATCCAAAATCAAAGATACTGGTATGCGTTGGGCCGTCCCGATAATCTATGTCAACAGTCTTTCCTGCCCTTCCTATTCCATTTACCCTCTTTCTGTGCTTGTTCACACCCCTACTCCGGCTACTTGAATAAGTCAATTGGCGGAGTTGCGTACTGTTTTCACTTTTGGCTGAACGAAACACCACGGGGCCATGCCTGGCTGCCAACCGGTTTTAAACAGTTCAGACCTAAACATGACAAACTTCCGATTGGCCACTCTTGTAGCAGCCCTTTTACTTCCCTTCCTAGGTTGCGCACAGGCTCGCCCGCAGGCCGGCATCCAGGTTTCCCACCTGGTAGATTCCATCGAGCACAGCCTGAAAACCCACTATGTCTTCCCGGACAAGGCCAGGCTTATTTCCCGGCGGCTGAAATCCCAAGCAAAAAAGAATGCTTATGCGTCCCTGGCCCAGGACCCGGAAAAACTAGCGGTATTGCTGCAGGAAGACATCTACAAGGCACACCACGACCCGCATATGGCAGTAGAATACAATCCTGATTTTGCCCGGCGACGCCAGAAAAGCGCCCAGCAGTCCGGGGAGGAAATTCGGCAATTTGCCAACTGGGTGAGGGAAAACAACTTTATGTTTAAGAAGGTAGAGCTGCTACCCGGCAATATCGGCTACTTCCCCTTCAACGTCTTTGTGGAACAGGTAAAAGAGGCCAAACCAATCATTGCTTCCGCCCTGGGCTTTTTAGCTAATTCCCGGGCCCTCATCATTGATTTGCGGGAAAACAGCGGGGGTGAGCCGGAAATGGTAAGCCAGCTGGAAAGTTATTTCTTCAAGGAGAAGACCCGCATGAACAGCATAGTGCAGCGTGCTAACCAGGACACCACGTTTTATTACGCCGACCCGGCCAAGACGGATGGGATAACGCTTTCCATGCCCATCTATATTCTGACCAGCAACAAGACCTTTTCCGCAGCGGAGGACTTTAGCTACGCCATGCAACAGGCAAATCGGGCCACCATCGTTGGAGAAGTTACCGGGGGTGGGGCGCATCCAACGATGCCTTTTTCTGTTGGTCAGGGCTTTGTCGTGCATATCCCCTTTGCCCGGTCCCTGAATCCTATTACGAACACCGACTGGGAAGGAACAGGCGTACTGCCGGATGTGAAAGTGGAAGCAGCCCAAGCGCTTATAAAAGCTCAGGAGCTTATCCTGCGAGAGCGTCAAGCAACCGCGAAAACGGCTAAGGATAAACAAAAAATGGAGTACCTGATCAATACCCTCTATGTAAACAGGGACCTTGGCACACTCCCCCTGGATCAGTTTGACCAGCTCGCCGGCACCTACGGGCCCTTGGTCATCTACCGGGAAGGAAACAAGCTTTTATGCACTTTCTCCGGCAATAAAACGGAGCTGGCGCATATCTCTAAAAACCTGTTTGTCCTGGACGAGAATGCGCAGATTGAATTCGTAAAGGACAGCAAAGGCCTCTATTCGATGGCCCGACTATTTATTCAGAATGGAGAAATATTTGAAGAGCTGAGAAAGTAACGCAGGACCAGGTAGCACAAGTGGAAGGACCGCAAACTCCCGTTAGCGCAGTTAGTGGGGCAGAGTTCCTCAACCTACGGGCGGTGGATCAAGACCATCTGCATCCTGCGCTACCTGCTCCCTCTGCGGGGCAAGATTCACCCGCACCTCAACAAGGGCAGGCAACTAGCCCGGGCAGTGGGGTAAGGTAGCGTGGTTTCAAGAGCCCTGCACTACTGTACCTCGAAGGGAGAAGCTTTGGCCTTGGTTTAAAGATTGGCGCAAATGCGACATGAAGCTGCTTGCTGGCCATTAATCGAAGGGAGTGAATCTGGTTAACGCGCTTTTTGGGGCCTCTTAGGAAACGTAGGATATCGTACTTCAAGGGAATTCGACCGTTACAGTGAACTAGCCGATGCTTACCCTTTCGCGGCGGTGGCTTCACTGACAGCCCGCAAGCGCACGGTCCAAGCCCGACCACGGAGTTCCGCCACCGCCGCGCACCTGCTGCGCGTTGGCCCCCACGCCTGGCTTGCTCACTTGATAAACCGGGCGAGGGTAGCGTGCAATTCGGCACCGTGCAGATTGGCTGCCACGATTTTACCCTTGGGGTCAATGAGCAGGTTCTGCGGCGTGCCCGGGTAGCCATAGAGTCGTTGTACTTCCCGGTCCGGGTCATCCAGGTCCGCTACCTGGGTCCAAGCCAAGTGGTCGTCGGCAATGGCTTTAATCCACCTATCACGATTGTTCTCGGTGTCGAACGAGACGCCCAGCATGTCGAATTGGGGGCCTTTGAAGGCTTGGTAGGCGTTGACCAGGTTCGTGTTTTCCGTACGGCAGGAGGCGCACGAGTTCCAGAAGGTCAGCAGCACGTACTTGCCCCGGTAATCGGCCAACGAAACCAACTTGCCGGCGGGTGTTTTCTTGGTGAAGTTGGGCGCGGGCTGGCCCACGGTCGTGGCTTTTAGGCCCTGCACCAAGTCGCCGTAAATGCGGCCGGAGCGGCTGCTCTTCAGTTCGGGGCTGAGGGCGGCGAAGAGGGGAGCCACCTCGTCGTATTGACGTTCCGCAAAGACTCCCATATCCCACAACGCCATCAGGCTCACCCAGGAAGTGGGGTGGGTTTTGATGAAGGTGGTGTAGGCCTGAGCGTACTGTTGGGGGGTAGCGTTGGGCGGTACCGCTGCGTAGAGCTGCTGGTGTTCGGTGGTGAGGGGGCCGCCGGTAATGGTCGTTGTCGCATCTCTCAAGCTGCCTTCGCTGATGACAACGACCGGGGTTGGCTCCAAGAAAACGCTGGTGGCGTTGGTCAAGGCAGTGTTCGGATGATACCCGTTGGCCTGCACCACCAAGTCGGCGCGGGTGGGCAGTACGGCGCTTCCTTTTAGCTCGAATACCCCATTGGTGAGGGTGGCCGAGTCGACTAGTTCGCTGTTTCTTAAGTAGACTTTGTTGGGTGCATTCAACACGCCAATTTTGCCGCTGATGTGGTAGGTAAAAGGCTTCTGGGCCAGAGACAAGCCCGGCACCAGCAGTAATAGGGCGAGGAAATAACTTGTCATAATTGGGTCGGGTAAGTAGCAGGTTTAAATACACGCCGAGCAACGTACTGTCTTGTAGAATATTGCTCCTTTTCCTGAACTACGGCCCACGCACGCCTACTGGCATGGCAAAGTGGTCCTACGGACCAGATTGAGTTCAAGAAACTGGTTTACTTTCCAAGGTTCAGAAAACTCAGATTTACGATGAGTTTCCTGAAGTCCTAGCTTCTTGGAAGATTTGGGTAAGGACGAGGTTTTGCGGTCGGGGCTTCTTGCCTTTGTCTGGCTCTGAGGCTGGCCCTGCTTCAGGCTACCATAAATTCTTCGATGGCCTGTAGCGTCTGGCTTGGTGCGCTGAGCTGGGGACAATGCCCGGCCACGGGCAGCGTCACGAGGCGGGCGCCGGGAATGGCATCGCGCAGGTAGGCACCCACTTCGGGCGGGGCAATCAGATCATGGGCGCACTCGATGAGCAAGCAAGGGTGTTGGAGCCGGCTGACATCGGCCCGGTTGTCGGAGAGGAAAGTAGCGCGGGCAAACTGGCGGGCAATGGCCGGATTGGTCTGGCAGAGGCTATGCACCATTTCGGCGGCCAGGGAGGGCCGGTCGGGGGCGCCCATGATGAAGGGGCCGAAGGTATCGGCCCAACCTACGTAGTCGGTTTCCATAAAGGCGAGCATAGCGTCGATGTCGGCCCGGTCGAAGCCGCCGTGGTAGCCGTTGTCGTTGAGGTAGCAGGGCGAAGGGCACAGCAACAGCAGCTGCTGGAAATACTCGGGGTGGGCAATGGCCGCTAGTGCGCCAATCATGCTGCCCACTGAGTGCCCGATTAGTACGGCCTGGCTCAGTTCCAGCTGCTCGCAGATATCGAGCAGATCCTGGGCGTAGCCATCTAGGGAAGCATACTTACGGGGCTCGTAGGCCCCTACTGCCGACAGCCCCGCGCCGACGTGGTCGTAGAGGATGAGGGTAAAATCGTGCGGGTCGGAAAAGGCGGGCGTTAGGTAGCGCCACATGCTTTGGTCGCAGCCGAAGCCGTTCACGAAGATCAGCTTGCGGGGCCCGCGCCCGATGATGTGCACGTTATTGCGTTGGAGCGTATTCATGGGCTTGGATCTGGATAGAATAACTGATTATTACATTATTTACAAATTATATTCCAATAGCACAACTGTTCAGCTAGCTCCAACTGCTGGTCTACCTGCTGCATTACTCATTGCAAATTGCTGCTTGGGGCCTGCCAGGCAGGAATGCAGGTTGATAAGCTAGTAGGCTTTACCTTACGCTGCGGATGAAACAATGCGCGGCCGTTTCCTTTTATGCTTGCACTATGACCCGATTTCTCTTTTTGCTTTTCCTGGTATGCCAAGCCGGCCAGGCAGCGCGGGCGCAAGCCTTCAGCCCCGCCGAAATAGCCCGCTGGCAGCAGCAGGCCAAGCAGGTGACTATTGTGCGCGACAATTGGGGCGTGCCGCACGTGTATGGCAAGACCGATGCTGACGCGGTGTTTGGGCTGCTCTACGCGCAGTGCGAAGACGACTTTGCCCGGGTGGAAGACAACTACATTACCGCCATCGGACGCCTGGCGGAAGTGGAAGGCGAAGCGGCCATTTACCACGATTTGCGGGCCCGGCTGTTTATGGACAGCACCCAGGCCCTGCGCACCTACCAGCGCAGCCCGGCCTGGATGAAGCTGCTGCTCAATGCCTTTGCCGACGGCACCAACTTTTACCTCTACTCCCACCCTACCGTGCAGCCCAAGCTGCTGCGCCGCTTCCAGCCCTGGATGCCGCTCATGTTTAGTGAGGGTAGTATCGGGGGCAACATCAGCGTGGTATCGGTGGAGAAGCTCAAGTCTTTTTACAGCCAGAAAAAGTCGAGTTCCTGGCAGCGGCCCGACTTTGAGAAGCAGGACCGGGAGCCGGTGGGCTCGAATGGGTTTGCCATTGCGCCGGCCAAAAGTGCCAGCGGCCACGCGCTGCTGCTGATCAATCCGCACACCTCGTTCTATTTCCGGCCCGAGGTGCAGGTAACCAGTGAGGCCGGTCTGAATGCCTACGGAGCCGTTACCTGGGGGCAGTTTTTCGTGTATCAGGGCTTTAATCAGCACTGCGGCTGGATGCACACTTCCAGCTATGCCGACTCGATGGACGAGTACCTGGAAACCATCGAGAAAAAGGACGGCAAGTTTGTGTACCGCTACGCCGGCAAGCAGCGCCCAGTGCTGACGGCCCCCGTGACCATTGCTTACCGGCAGGCCGATGGCAGCATTGGCCGCAAGGAATTCACGACTTACCGCACCCACCATGGGCCGGTAGTGGGCCAGCAGAGCGACGCTAAATGGGTGACGGTGCGCATGATGGACACGCCGCTGGAGGCGCTGGAGCAGTCGTACCTGCGCACCAAGGCTACGGACTACGCCAGCTTTCGGGAGGTGATGAAGCTGAATGGCAACGCGTCGAACAACACCGTTTTTGCCGATAGTAAGGGCACTATTGCCTACTGGCACGGCAACTTTATGCCCCGCCGCGACCCGCAATTCGACTGGAGCCTGCCCGTGGACGGCAGCAACCCCAAAACCGAGTGGCAGGGCTTGCACAAAGTGGAAGAGCTGGTGCAGACGATGAACCCGACCAGCGGCTGGCTGCAAAACTGTAACTCCACGCCGTTTACGGTGGCCGGCCCGAGCAGTCCGGCGAAGAGCAAGTACCCCGCCTACATGGCTCCCGACGCGGAAAACTACCGGGGCATCAACGCCGTGCGGGTGCTGAGCCGCAAAACCAGCTTCACGCTCGATACGCTCATTGCCGCCGCCAAGGACCCCTATTTGGCGGGTTTTGAGGAGCTGCTGCCGGCTTTGGCCAAAGATTTTCAGCTGGTAACCGACGGGGCCAATCCGCCGGAAGGCGAGGTGGTGGAGGCCATGAAGCTGCTGCGTGGCTGGAACCGGCGCTACGATAAAGCCTCCGTGGCCCAGACGCTGGCCATTTATTGGGGCGAGAGGATTCAGCGGCTGGCCCGCACCCGCACAGCGCCCGAGCAGCGTTTCGACCAGATTTCCTTTACGGCCTTTACCATCGCCAACACCACGGCCCCGGAGAAGGTAACGGCCCTGCAAGAAACCCTCGACGAGCTGACCCGCGACTTTGGCACCTGGCAAATGCCCTGGGGCGAGGTAAACCGCTTCCAGCGCCTGACCGGCAACATCCAGGAAACCTACGACGATAAGAAACCCAGCCTGCCGGTGGCCTTTGCCTCGTCGGCCTGGGGCTCGTTGGCGGCTTTCGGCTCCAAAACCTACCCCGGCACTAAGAAGCGCTACGGCAACATCGGCAACAGCTTTATTGCCGTCGTCGAGTTTGGGCCGCGTATTAAGGCTCGTTCGGTGCTGGCCGGCGGCAACAACAGCCAGCCTTCCTCGCCCCACTTCACCGACCAAGCCGGGCTCTACGCGGAGGAAAATTTCAAGGACGTGCTGTTTTATCCGGAAGACGTGAAAAAGCACGCCGAGCGCACGTATTCGCCGGGCAAGTAAAGCACTTCTTTCACCTGGAATTGAGCCGACAAGCTGTTGTACTGCTCGTGCGTCGGCAGCTAGTAATGAGGGTGACGACTAGTATTCGAAGGTTTCGCAGTGAATAACCGTGGGCTCGAATTCCAGCAGGTACTGCGCGTCCTCGGGGTAGTAGCGGGCCTTTTCGTAGTCGGGGCCGGCGAAGTGCTGGATGCTTTCGTAGCTGTTCCAGCGCGTGACGGTCCAGAAGTGGCAGATGTCGCCGTCGAGGCGGCGCAGCACCTGCACGCCCAGGTTGCCGGGGGTATTTTTGTAGTCGGCCAGGCCGGAGGCTTCGAGGTAGCGCAGGTAGGTTTCGGCGTGGGCGGCGGCCGTGGTGCCGTGCCAGATGCGGGTGATGATGGTGGTCATGCTTTTTCAAGTAATTTTTATATCATATTACAAATTCTAATTAAAATACATTATTTAAATAGAATGCTTGACAAAAATTCAATTGCCAAGCCTAGCACAATAGTCCCTAGTAAAATACCTGCAATCCACATTTTCTTTTCATACTCTTTACTTTGCCTGCCTGTTGCAATATACAATCTTGGAAACAAATAGTCTCTTATTTTATTTAAAACATAACCTAAGACAATCACAATAGTTATTATTAAAAACACAATACTTATACTAGATAAATCATTAGAAGTATTATTGGCATTACCGCTAGCAAACACAGGACGTCTTCCCATTAACCTAAATGCACCATCTAACACTAAAAACAACACCAAAATAGCTGGAAGTAGCAGCAAAAACCCTCCGATAAAATCCGCATACGTGAGGATATTGTAAATTGGTTTGAATATTTTTATTTCACTTAATAAATCATCCTCAAACTTAAATCCCCATTCCCTAGACTCATAAGACAAATGATATGAAATGGTTTTTGGCTTAATTAAAGACATTTCATCTTTAAAACTAATAGAAAGGTATTTATCCCATTCTCTATCAGCAAACTCCCCATAGCATTTTATCTCTATGCTTTCCAGGTTTCGTCTATTGTTATTTGAGTAGGATAGCACATTTTCTTTGAACAAAAAATCAATAGATGTACCCTCTACAAGTTTACCCGTGTATGTTATTGTCTGAAAATGATTTCTAAGAAACTGGTCAAATTCCTCAATAGATTGTGAAGTCAATAGTGATGCTTGACTTATACTACTATGTTTACTGTGCTGCATTAAATGAGTATTAGTTTTAAAAACATTGATTTGCTAAGGTATATTATTATTGATTATAGATAATCGTTCTTCCAGTCCCCTCTTTCAAAACGCACCTCGCCGCTCTTCGTCCGACCGGTTTCGTGCCAGCCCTGGCGGCGGTAGAATTCCTCGGCGCGGGTGCCGGGAGCGGTGCTGAGCCAGACGGGGTGTGTAGTTTGCTGGAAGTACCAGGTCAGCATTAGGTCGTGAAGGCGCTTGCCGATGCCCTGGGCGGCGAAATCGGGGTCGATGAACAGGGCCCAGATGCTGTGGTCCTGGAGGTCGGCAATGGCGAAGCCGGCTACGGTGCCGGCGGTGGTTTCGCAAAGCCAGCCTTTGCCGCGCTGGGTGAGGTATTCCACGTAGGCTTCGGCCGGGACCAGGGCGGGGTTGGAAAGGCGGTTTTCGCGCACGGCCATTCGCACGCGCATGAGCTGAGGAATATCGGTGAGTTGGGCTTCGCGGTAGTGCATGGCGGGGCAATTGGGAGGAAAACGGAGGAGAAATGTACGCAGAACGCGCAACAGGTGAATCCGGGCCGCGGACGACCGGGGCGGCACCGCGGACGACTGCGGCCACACCACGAAGCATCGGGTCGAAGACGCAGACCGTTGAAACCAGGCCGCGAAGCATCGGGGCGACACCACGGAGCATCGGGTCGAGGCCGCGGATGACTGGGGCGAGGCCGCGAATGACCGGGGCGAAGGCGCGGACGAGTGCGGCGGGGCCGCGGGTCGTTGGGGCGAAGGCGCGGGGTTTTGGTGACGATGGGTCGGACTTTTGGCGTCTTCACCGCGGGGTTTTGCCAGAAAACAGGTGGAGTTTGTTTAGGTGACAGCGACGATTGAGACGCAAGTATGCGTCTCTACAGCGCGGGGGTGGAAAACGTATTTGCCCTGGCAGCAGTAAGCACGGCTATGGGGGAGAAAAAACCGGAGTCCTTGTTTCGACGTGACGTGCTGCTGGCGCAGCTCCAGCAGCAGGCCGAGTGGGATTTGCTCGTTATCGGGGGCGGAGCTACGGGGCTGGGCGTGGCCCTCGACGCACTGAGCCGGGGCTACCGCACGCTGCTGCTGGAGCAGAGCGACTTTGCCAAGGGCACCAGCAGCCGCAGCACCAAGCTGGTACATGGCGGGGTGCGCTACCTGGCTCAGGGCGACATCGGGCTGGTGCGGGAGGCGCTGTATGAGCGGGGCTTGCTGCTCAAAAACGCGCCGCACCTGGTCAAAAACCAGGATTTTATCATTCCCAATTACGACCGGTGGGGTGGCCCGTTCTACACTATCGGCCTGAAGCTGTATGACCTGCTGGCGGGCAAGCTGAGCTTGGGCGCCTCAGTGCACCTGAGCCGTCAGGAAACCCTGGCCCGCCTGGGCAACATCCAGGCCGCGGGCCTGCGCGGTGGCGTGTTGTACCACGACGGACAGTTCGATGATGCGCGGCTGGCTATCAACCTGGCCCAGACGGCCGTGGAGCTGGGCGGCACGCTGCTCAACCATTTCGGGGTGCGCGGGCTGCTTAAGGATGCGCGGGGCCGGGTGGCGGGCGTAGCGGCCACCGACCAGGAAACCGGCATTCCCTACGAGCTGCGGGCCAAGGTCGTGGTGAATGCCACCGGTATTTTCGTGGACGACATCCGGCAGATGGACCAGCCCGGAGCCAAAAAGCTGGTGCGGCCCAGCCAGGGTGTGCATATCGTGGTGGATAAGTCGTTTCTGCCCGGCAACGACGCCATTATGATTCCCAAGACCGACGACGGGCGGGTGCTGTTTGCCGTGCCCTGGCACGGGCGCGTGGTATTGGGCACCACTGATACGCCCCTGACCGAAAACAGCCTAGAACCCCGGGCCCTGGAGGAAGAAATCGAGTTTATTCTGCGCACTGCCGGCCGCTACCTCACCCGCGCCCCGCAGCGCGGCGACGCGCTGAGCGTGTTTGCGGGCTTACGGCCGTTAGCGGCCACTGAAGACGGCTCCGATAAGACCAAGGAAATTTCGCGCAGCCACAAGATTCTGGTGTCGGCGGCGGGGCTCATCACCATCACCGGCGGCAAATGGACCACCTACCGCCGCATGGGTCAGGATGCGGTGGATAAGGCCATTGTCCAGGGCAAATTGCCCCCAGCTCCCAGCCAAACCGCGCATTTACCCATTCACGGCGCCCGGCCCACTACCGACCGCAGCAGCCACCTTTACGTGTACGGCACCGACGAGCCGGCGCTGTTGCAACTCATGGCCGACGAGCCGGCGCTGGCCGAAAAGCTGGATGAGGCGCTGGAATTCCGGCGGGCCGAAGTGGTGTGGGCCGCCTGCCACGAAATGGCCCGCACCGTGGAAGACGTACTGGCCCGGCGGGTGCGGGTGCTTTTCGTGGACGCCGCTGCCGCCCTGCGCATGGCGCCGGCAGTAGCTGAGCTGCTGGCCCGGGAGCTGGGCAAGGATGCGGCCTGGGAGCAGCAGCAGGTAGCGGCTTTTACGGAAGTGGCGCGGGGCTATGTGCTAAGCCAGCCGGCAACACAGGAAGCATCTCTACCGCTTCGTCTGTCATTCTGAGCCCTGCGAAGGCCCTTGCTCCCCTGCCCCACTGTAGTTTGGGCCAACGTGCCAGTGCACCTTTTTACCAGCGCAGCAATGGGGTTTGGTACATTGAACGAAGCTTCTCACTCAGATGAGGAAGGTCCTTCGCAAGCGGATGTCAGATCAAGGATGACAGACGATAAAACGGCAGTCAGGCAAAAACGCCCTACTTTTCCCCTCCGCTTCTCTCCTTCCACCGCCCCCGCCCCTCATGGCCCAGTATATTCTTGCCCTCGACCAGGGCACCACCAGCTCCCGCGCTATTCTCTTCAACCGCAAGGGCCGTATTGTGGCGCGGGCGCAGAAGGAGTTCACCCAAATTTTTCCCCGGCCGGGCTGGGTCGAGCATGACCCGCTGGAAATCTGGTCGACGCAGGCGGGCGTGGCGGCCGAGGCGACGGTGAAGGCCGGGCAGAACGGCAAGAGCATTGCCGCCATCGGCATCACCAACCAGCGCGAAACGGTGGTCGTCTGGAACCGCAAGACGGGCAAGCCGGTGTACAACGCCATTGTGTGGCAAGACCGGCGCACGGCCCAGTACTGCGACGAGCTGCGGGCGGCTGGGCACGAGGAGTTGATTCGGGCTAAAACCGGCCTGCTGCTCGATGCTTACTTTTCGGCCAGCAAGGTGAAGTGGATTCTGGATAACGTGAAGGGCGCCCGCAAAAAGGCCGAGGCCGGGCAGCTGGCTTTCGGCACTATCGACAGCTGGCTGATCTGGAACTTCACCCAGGGCGAGCTACACGTAACGGACGTTACCAATGCTTCGCGCACGATGCTGCTCAATATTCACACCCTGCAGTGGGATGATGAGCTGCTCAGGCTGTTCGACATCCCGCGGAGTATGTTGCCCGAGGTGCGGCAGTCGAGCGAAGTGTATGGCACCACCAAAACCACGATTTTCGCCTCTAAAGTGCCCATTGCTGGTATTGCCGGCGACCAGCAGGCGGCCTTGTTTGGGCAGCAATGCACTACGCCCGGCATGGTCAAGAATACCTACGGCACCGGCTGCTTTATGCTGATGAACACCGGGCCGGAGCCTAAGGCCTCGCGCAACAACCTGCTCACCACCGTTGCCTGGCAGTTCAACGGGCAGGTGCAGTACGCGCTGGAAGGCAGCATCTTTATGGCCGGGGCCGTGGTGCAGTGGCTGCGCGACAACCTGGGCATCATTAAAACCTCAGCTGAGGTGGAAAAACTGGCCCAGCAGGTAATCAGCACCGAGGGCGTGTACTTCGTGCCGGCCTTTGCCGGGCTGGGCGCGCCCTACTGGGACCCATACGCCCGGGGCGTCATCTTCGGCATGAGCCGGGCCACCACCGCCGCCCACATTGCCCGGGCCGCCGTCGAGTCCATTGCCTTCCAGACGATGGACGTACTCAAGGCCATGGAGGCCGACTCGGGCCTGCACATTGCTGAGCTGCGCGTGGATGGCGGGGCCTCGGCCAACGATTTGCTGATGCAGTTTCAGGCCGACGTGCTGCACACGAAAGTAACCCGGCCGCGCATCACCGAAACCACGGCGCTGGGCGCGGCCTACCTGGCGGGCCTGGCCGTGGGCTACTGGAGCAGCGAGGAGGAAATCAAGGCGTTGAACCAGGCCGATACCTCGTTCACGCCAAAAGCCAGCCGCAAGGGCATTGCCGAGGGCATTGAGAACTGGCAACGAGCCGTGCGGGCCCTGCAGGCTTGGTCGCAGCCGCCGGCCGCTACGGCCACGGCTTCACCCCAAACGACAGCAGCATAATGAGTCCATACGTAGCGGAGTTTGTGGGCACAACGGTGCTGCTATTGCTGGGCAACGCGGTGGTAGCCAACGTGGTACTGAAAGATACCAAAGGGCACGGCAGCGGCTGGATGGTCATTACCACTGGCTGGGCCCTGTGCGTATTTGTGGGCGTCGTCATTGCCGGGCCGGCCAGCGGGGCCCATCTGAATCCGGCCGTGACGCTGGGCCTGGCCGTGGCCGGTAAGTTTGCCTGGGCCCTGGTGCCGGGCTACCTGCTGGCGCAGTTCGGAGGTGCTTTCGTGGGCTCGGTACTGGTGTGGGTGCTGTTCAAAGACCACTTCGACCGCACGCCCGAGCCCCTGCTGAAGCTGGCCGTCTTTTGCACCGGCCCGGCCATTCGCAACCACGCGTCCAACCTGCTCAACGAGGCCGTAGGCACGGCAGTGCTGGTTTTCACGGTGCTCTACATCACGGGGGCCGAAATAACGACGACGCACACGCCCGTGGGCCTGGGCTCGGTGGGAGCTTTGCCGGTGGCCTTTCTGGTGTGGGTTATCGGGCTGGGAATGGGCGGCACCACGGGCTACGGCATCAACCCGGCCCGCGACCTGGCCCCACGCCTGGCGCACGCGCTGCTGCCTATCCGGGGCAAGGGACCGAGCGAGTGGAGCTACGCCTGGATTCCGGTGCTGGGGCCGCTGCTGGGAGCCGTAGTAGCCGCCGGCCTCTACCGGCTGCTGGGCTAGCCGGCCGGGTCGAAGTCGTACGGATAGCCGATTTCGTCCAGGTCGCGGCGCAGGGCTTCCCAGTCGGCCACTTCCGTCACCAGGGCTTCCACCATCGGCCGGGTCAGCGTTTCGCCGTAGTAAAGCTGGGTAACGGTGCCCAGTAGCAGGCCATCCTTGGGAAAACGCTCTTCCTCGAAATACTCCTGGGCCCAGTCGATGTAGGTGCGCGGGTGGCCGTCGAGGATGGGCAGCAGCTCATCGGAACCGTCTTCGGCGGGGGTGCCGGGCGCCAGCTGCCAGGGCGAGTTATCCACCGTCCAGACGCAAAACGTGGTACCAATGGAGTTGACCGGCTCGCCGAAGATGAACTCGTGGAACGACTCGGGCAGGGCCTCCCGGAGCCCGGCCTTGTCGGCTTCGGCCAGTCCGTCGGCGTAGCCGTTGATGACGGCCCCATCGGGCGCGAAGAGAATGAGCATCTGGTCCCCTTCCCCATCGTTCAGCTCAAATACCTCTTCACCGTCGCCCCACTTGGCGTCGTAGGTGTGGTAGCGGTATTCTTCCTCGGGCGAAATAATGGCATCGAGTACCGCCAGGGCTTTGCAGATGCGCTGCAATTCCATTTCGGCGGGCAATGCGGCAAGGTTCTGAGTGGAAATCATGGGCTAAAGGTAAACGTCGGCGCGAAGTGCGTCTTGCTCTTACGCAAAAACGGCCGTGAGGCTTCTATCTTACGTCGCCATTCCTGCTCCCACCCATGCAAATCTACTCCCATTGGGCCCGCACCACTCTGAAGATTGGGGAAAATGAGTACGGCCCTTTCCTGCTCACAGCCTACACCGGCAGCGACGAAAGCCTGGCGGCGGCCCAGGCGGAGGGCCAGCTGATTTTGCAGCGTCGCCACGCCAAGCTGCTGGCCGCCGAGCCCCTGGGCGGCGAATACCCCGTTGGCTCGGCCCCGCTGCGTGAGCAGGTGGAGCAGCGGATTCACAACAGCAGCGGCGAGCTGATAGCCGCCATTACCCGCAACCGCTACGGCAGCCTGGTGCTGAATGCCCCGCGGGTTATGTTTCTGGACGTCGACGACGACGATTTGCGCCAGCCACCTCCCCGGGAGCCGTTCAGCCTGGCCCAGTTTTTCCGTAATCTGTTCTCAACTGCTCCGGCTCCGCCCCCACTGCCGCCGCTCGTCCCACACGAGCAGCTGCAATTGCGGCTGGCGGCTTGGCTGCAGCTGCATCCGGAGTGGAATTTTCGGGTGTACCGCACCCGGCTGGGTTTCCGGCTGCTGGTAACGCACCAATTACTGGCCCCGAACAGCGCCGAGGCCCAGCAGATTTTCGCGGCTATGCGCACCGACGCCATTTACGTGCGCCTCTGCCAGAACCAGGATTGCTACCGGGCCCGCCTGAGTCCCAAGCCTTGGCGCATTGGCTGGAGACGGCCCAAGCACCCTTTTCCCTTCGATACTCCCGAGCAGATGCGCGAGCAGCAGCAGTGGCAGCAGGAATACACCAGCCGCAGCCAGGCGTTTTCGGTGTGCGATTGGGTGGGCGAATACGGCAGCGGCCACACCACGCCCGAGGCCCGACAGCTCATCGAGCTGCACGACGCGGCCTGCCTGGGCGGCCAGAAGCTGGCCTGACCGGCCTAGTTAGCTTAATAGGTCTTGGTCATATCCTCGGGTACGACCAGCACGAAGTCGGCTTTTTGCTCGTGCTCCTTATCGAGCCGGCTTAGCTGGGCCTGCGTCACGGTGCTGATGGTGCGCACTTTCAGCCCCGGATTGAGCTGGCGCAGGTAAGCCAGAATACCGTCGTGGTTGTCGGAGTGGTAGCTGCCGTTGAGGTGCAGCAGTAAGTGGCCGGCGGGGCGGGCCTGGTGCAGGAAGTACGCCATGGTAGCGTCTTTCAGCGCCTGGGCCTGAATAATGTTCTGCACGCCGGCGGCGTGGGCCGCGTCGCCGCCGAACATCTTGGCCATGTTCTTATAGCCGGGCAGTTCGTAGTCCACGGTCAGGGGCAGGGGCACCAGCCAGGCTTTTTCGGCGGCGGGTATAGTTTCCAGCGCCGCGAGGCTGCCTTTGGCGACCTGGGAGGCGTAGCGCCGGGGCACGTTGGTACCCACCACCCGGAATTTCTGCTGCCGGGCCAGCTGCAACAACGGCTTGTAATCGGTGGCATAGTTGGGCCAGGGGCGGCTTTGCTCCTCGAAGGCTTTGTCGTCGAGCTCCCCGGTGGCGTAGGCATCGACCAGCGGCTGCACGTCGCGCTCAAACATTTCCAGGCCCAGCACCAGCTGGCCCTGCTTGAGGCGCAGCAGGTCTTTGGTAAGCTGCAATTCCAGCCAGTGGCCGATGGGGTCATTGTGCTGCTCGCCGAAAAACACCACGTCGGCGGCAGCCAGCTCCTTGAGCATTTTATCGTAACCAGCCGGCTTGCCCGCGCCCGTAAAGAGGCGGTAGGCGGGCTTATCGTCGGCGCGGAAACCGAGCAGCAACAGCAGCGGAAACAGCAGCAGGATTCGGGTCATGGTAGTTGTAAGACAGAAGCGAAAAGTGGGGCAAAAGTAAAAAGCCCGTAGCACTCGTGTCCTTACGAGGAGGGACGACGAAGCAATCCGTCCGCTGAAATGGGCGGAGCCTTCTAATGTAAAAAGCCCTTTCCCGTTGTTACAGGAAAGGACTTTCTGGTAAAAGTGTGTCGTACTGCGCAGAGGACGGATTGCTTCGCGCTGCTCGCAAGGACACAACTTCACTATCTCACCGTTTACCCCTTATAGAACATCCAGCGCGACAACTCAGCATAGGTTACCTTCTTGCCATACATCAGTATACCGACCCGGTAAATACGACCCGCCACCCAGGTGGTGAAGATAAAGCCCCCCACCAGCAGCACCGCCGACAGCAGCAGCTGCCACAGCGGCACCCCAAACGGCAGGCGCATCACCATGGCAATGGGCGAGGTCAACGGAATCATCGACAGCCAGAATGCCAAAGGCCCGTTCGGGTCACCGTTGATAATGACGTTGATGCTCACGATGTAGCTCAGAATAAGCGGAATGGTAACTGGAAACATGAACTGCTGGGCATCAGTCTGGTCATCGACGGCGGCCCCGATGGCAGCAAACAGCGACGAGTAGAGCAAGTAGCCACCCAGGAAAAAGAACAGGAACCCACCCAGGATGCTGCCGATGGGCAGGCCTTCGAGCGTGCTCCAGATGTTGGGCGTGGCGCCTGGCTGCGGCACCGCCGGGGCCTCGGCAGCCGCCACGGCCGCGTCAGAGGCCGGCGGCGCGGTGGTCGAAACGGAAGTGGTAACCAGGGCTTTGGCAGGCTTCATCAGCAGCGGCGCTACCACGGTGGTAATGGCGTAGGAAAGCATCAGCCAGAGCCCAAACTGGGTGAGAACTACGGCGGCAATACCCAGAATCTTGCCCATCATGAGCTGGAAGGGCTTCACCGACGACACCATCACTTCCATAATGCGGTTCGACTTTTCCTCGGCGACCCCGCGCATTACCTGCACGCCGTAGATGAAAATGAACATGTACACCAGAATCGACAGAATGTAGGCCGCTGCCGTGGTCAGGCCTGCGTTGTTTTCGCGCCCACCCTGCTGGGAAAGGTCCACAGCCTTGAGGTCTACGTCGGCCTTAAGGTTGTCGATGGTGGTTTGGTTGAGGCCCGAGCGGGTCAGCTTTAGCTCCCCTACCGCCTTGTTTACGGCCTTGCGGATGTTGAGCTGGCGCTTCAGGCTCATGTTGCCGTTGGCCAGCAGCCGCACGCCCCCGGTTTTGTCGAGGGAAAAGTCCTTCGAGAAAACCAACAGCGCGGCCTGCTTGGGTTTGGCCTGCTTGAAGGCGGCCGTAGCAGCTTCTGCCGACGCGGCAGCAGTGGGCACGAAGCGCGTATCCTCGGTGCTGGCTAGGCGCGCCAGCAGGCCTAGGCCGCTTTCGTCGTACACGGCCACCTCATCGGCCGACGAGGGCGCGTTGAGCTTGGCAATGCCCAGCGTGGCCCCCGCCAGCAGCAGCGGCGCCAGCAGCGACACCACGATAAAGCTTTTTTTGCGCACCCGCGTCAGGTATTCGCGCTGAATGATAAGCCAGATTTTTTCCATGATTGGTAGGTATCTTGTTTGTGGGGCTAAGGCTAGAAAGCTAGTTCCCTTCCTTTTTTCAAGCAGAGACTAGGGGTGATTCAATCGTTGTTTCGTTGAAGGAGTAACTAGCCCTAACTTTTTAGCTCTAGTAAACCACCCCGCCCTTCGGGCGCCCCTGATTGAAAAAAGGAGGGGAACTAGTTTCCTAGTTGCTTAGCGTTTTACTTCCAGCTCTTTTTCAGTTAGGCTTTCGGGCATGGTTTCCTGCACGCGCCGGATAAAGATGTCGTTGATGCTGGGAATCTGCTCCCGGAAGGCGTGCACTTCCACGTTGCCGATGAGGTAGCGCAGCAAGTCGTTGGGCGTGGTGCCATGGTGCAGCCGGATTCGGTCGTAGAAGTGGCCGTTTTCGCGCTCCTTATGCTCCAGCACCTCAAAATCGGGGTGAATGACCATCAGCCGGCCTTTGCCTTCCACCTCGTAGGTGTTGGTCTTGAAGGTGTCCTTGATATGGCGCACCGGCCCGTCGAGCACTTTATGGGAGCGGTTTATCAGGGCAATATTGTCGCAGAGCTCCTCCACCGATTCCATGCGGTGGGTGGAGAAGATGATGGTGGCGCCCTTCTCGCGCAGGGCCAGAATTTCGTCCTTAATCAGATTGGCATTGATGGGGTCGAAGCCGGAGAAGGGCTCATCAAGGATAATCAGGGCCGGCTCGTGCAGTACGGTGGCAATAAACTGCACCTTCTGCTGCATGCCCTTGCTGAGGTCTTCCACATTTTTGCTCACCCAGGCGCGCAGCTCCAGCCGGTCTATCCACTGCTTGATGCGCTCGGTAGCATCAGCCTTGCTCAGGCCTTTCAGTCGGGCCAAATACAGCAGCTGCTCGCCTACCTTCATTTTCTTGTAGAGGCCCCGCTCCTCGGGCAGATAGCCGATCTGGGCAATATGGCCGGGGTTGAGCTTCTCGCCCCGAAACCGGATTTCGCCCGAGTCGGCGGCCGTAATCTGGGTGATGATGCGGATGAGCGAGGTTTTGCCGGCTCCGTTGGGCCCCAGCAGCCCGAAAATGCTGCCCTGCGGAATGTCGAGGCTGACCCCGTTCAGAGCGACGTGCGCGGCGTAGGCCTTGTGCACGTCAATAGCTTGCAGAATGTTGTTCACAGCGGTACAGGAAGGAATAGGTGGTGGACGGGGTTAAATGTAGGGACTTTGCTATGTTTCGCAGGCGGGAATGTTGCCCAACCGTCATTTTTCCTCCTCCAACTCCTGCAAAGCCGCTTCGAGCTGGTCGAGGTGCTGGCCATAGCGCTGCTGCTGCCGCCGCTGCCCCCAGTAGAGCAGCCCCGCAACGATGCCCAGGCCGGCGACTATTCCCACCGCTACCAGCGGCAGGCTGAGGCCCGAGTGCAGACTGTGCATAATGGCGTCGTACTTACCATATACCACCACCAGGGCTACCGTAGCCAGGAAAGCAATTTTGGCATACAGCTTATTGTGGCTGAAGGCGCGTAGCTGCTGGATGGCCCCTCGCAGATGGCCGTAGGTGGCCCCATCGCCCTGCCGAAGCCGCCGGATGAGCTGGCGCTGCCGGTACGCATACCACGACACAAACACAATCATCAGGGCCACCACCACGTAGAGCAAGCTCAACGTGCCACCCTGCATAAACCGCCGGCTCATATTCACGACGTTGCCCACGTTGAGAATCACCATAAGAAGAATCAGCTGCTGGTCGCGCTGGGCATTGCGCAGCATTTCCCCGACCGGGGAAGCAGTTTCGTTGGCAAGCATAGCCTGAAGTTTTTGGTGGGTTAGAGTAGAATCGGAAGGGCTGGTGGGCTGCTGTTGCCACTGCCGGCGGAGGTTATCGAGGTCCATCAGGCGGGCTGAGTGAGTAGTTGACGAAGCTTGTCCTGCACGCGGTGCATTTTCACGCGCACGTTGTTTTGGGTAATACCCAGGATATCGGCCATTTCCTCGTAGGTGCGCTCTTCCAGATAGAGCAGGATGAACGCCTTTTCCACGTCGGAAAGCCGCCCGATGGCTCGGTATAATTCGGCCAAGTCGTCGGCATCGGGGCCGGTATCAGGGGGTAAGGCCAGGTCGGGGGGCACGTCGCCGAGCCGTTCGGGCGCCGGACGGCGGGTGCGCTGCCGTAGGTTGCTGATGGCCACGTTCAGGGCAATGCGGTAGAGCCAGGTGCTGATTTTGGCCGTGGGCTGATAGCCCGGGAAGGCCCGCCAGAGCTGGAGTACTATTTCCTGGTACAGGTCCTGCCGGTCGTCGGCGTCCTGGCAGTAGAGCCGGCACATGCGGTGCAGAATGCCCTGGTTGGCATTGAGAACGGCCAAAAAATCGGAGCTAACGGGGTTGGAGGTCACAGCGGGAAGTTCGAGCCGAAGTACACGCTATATATCGCCAAGCCAATACCCGCATTACAGCCCAGGCGAAAATATTTTATCAGACCCAAGAATTAGTCTGTACCCGGATGTTCTTGTGGTATTTTTTTGGGTAAATCGAAAAAATACCACAAGATTTCTGAGAAATCTTGTGGTAAAAAATACAGAAGATTAAAAATTTACCACAACCTGACCAGCACAAAAAAGCCCGCCCTCCACAGTAGGAAGGCGGGCTTTTATCCGTCCACAAAATCCGGTGGAATCCGTGGTTCAGGTTTACTGGAAATACTCCTTCACTTTCTCGAAGAAGCCTTTTTCATTCTTGCCGGGGTTGGGCGTGAAATTCTGGGCGTTGCGCAGCTTTTCGAGCAGCTCCCGCTCCTCGTTGCTCACGTTCTTCGGCGTCCAGACGCTGAGGTGGATGAGCTGGTCGCCGCGGCCGTAGCCGTTCAGATCCTTGATGCCCTTACCGCGCAGACGCAGGATTTTGCCGGGCTGGGTGCCCGGGTCCACCTTGATTTTCACCTTCCCCTCGATGGTCGGCACCTCGATGCTGGCGCCCAGGGCCGCGTCCACGAAGGAAATGTACTGCTCGAACATGATGTTGTTGCCGTCGCGCTTCAGCAGTTCGTGCGGCTCCTCTTCAATCTGGATGAGCAGGTCGCCGGGCACGCCGCCCCTCTCGGGGTAGTTGCCTTTGCCGTTCATGCTCAGCTGCATGCCCTCGGCCACGCCGGCCGGAATGTTGATCGGAATAACCTCTTCGTGCAGCTGCCGGCCTTCGCCGTGGCACACGTCGCACTTGCTGCTCACGATTTTGCCTTCACCGTTGCAGGTCGGGCAGGTCGAGGCGCTGACCATCTGGCCCAGCATCGTGTTTACCACGCGCTTTACCTGTCCCTGGCCGTGGCAAGTGCCGCAGTCTTTCAGGTCGGTACCGTTTTTGGCACCGGTGCCCGAGCAGGGCTGGCAGGCCACGTAGCGCTTCACCTTGATCTTTTTCTCGACGCCGTTGGCTACTTCCTCCAGATCGAGCTTGAGCTTGATGCGCAGGTTGGAGCCTTTCTTGACGCGCCGGCCGCCGCGGCCCTGGCCACCCCCGCCGCCGAAGAAGCCTTCGAAGCCGCCGCCGCCGAAGATGTCGCCGAATTGGGAGAAGATGTCTTCCATGTTCTGGGCACCTCCGCCGCCCCCGCCGGCCTGGTGGCCAAACCGGTCGTAGCGGGCCCGTTTCTGCTCATCCGACAAGACCTCGTAAGCCTCGGCGGCCTCCTTAAACTTGTCTTCAGCCGTCGGGTCGTCGGGGTTTTTATCGGGGTGAAACTTGATGGCTACCTTGCGGTAAGCCTTCTTTATCTCATCCCCGGTAGCGGTCTTGGCGACATCCAACACCTCGTAATAATCTCGCTTCGTTGCCATTGTTGTGTATTGCTAATCGTCCTGTCGAACAAAGTGAGACATGACAAATGCTCTGTATTAGGCTCCCAGCACTACTTTGGCGTGCCGGATTACTTTTTCGCCCAGGTAATAGCCTTTTTCAACCTCGTCCACCACTTTGCCTTTCAGGTCCTCAGAAGGAGCCGGAATCTGGGTGATGGCCTCGTGCAGGTCGGCATCAAAAGCGCCACCCTTGGTTTCCATCGGGGTCAGGCCTTTCTGCTGCAAGGTTTTCTGGAGCTTACCGGAAATGATGTCGATGCTCTCACGCACGGCGCTGGCATCCTCCGTGTCTTTGGTATGGTGGCGGGCGCGGTCAAAATCGTCGAGCACGGGTAGCAAGGCTACCATCAGCTCCTGGTTGGCGGTCTTGAACAGGTCGGTGCGCTCCTTGGCGGTGCGACGCTTGTAGTTATCAAACTCGGCGGCCAGGCGCAGGTATTTGTCTTTGAGCTCGGCTAGCTCGGCGTCGGTTTTGGTAGCACCCGCTTTGGGGGCGCCACCTTCCACGCCTTCTACTTCGCCCAAGTCGGGCGCGTTGGGGTCTTCGGGCAATTCGCCAGCCGTGTGGTCAGGTTCCACGGACAGATTGTCGTCCTGGGGCAGGGTGGTATCTTCAGCCATTTTGGTAAATATTCGTCGGAAAGGGTTTTTCACGGGAGTTGCCGTTGGGCTAGGCTACGGGCGCAAGGAGTTTGCCAAAGCCAGTTTGGCTGTCATTGTGGCACAGAAACTTCAGAAGCCGAGCAGTTAGTTCAGATGACTCTGCCCCGGCTCTATTTAAGGTAGTTGTATTATTGGCGGCGGCGACATTACTTGGGCCCTATGCAACACTCTCCCGCCGCTTTGCCGGCAATGAAACCTATTTCCCGGTGGCTACTGGTGCCTGGGCTAGTATTGGTAAGCTTCCTGCTGGCAGCAAACCTTCACGAGTGGCTCTTGGTGGGCGTCATTAAAAACCCGGCGGATATTGCCCAGTATCCTTTTGGCTCCGAGGAAGCAATGGGGGAAGGCCGCTGGTACTATGCAACGGCCGGGCTATACGCCCGGCACATGCTCATTTCGTGCTTAGCGCTGCTGCCGGCTGGTTTTGCTTTCCTCAGAGCCCTGCTTTGGCGTAGCGGTTTCCGGGTAGCAGTAGCCTATGGCTTACTCATCCTGACGTTGCTGGTGAGTGGCATGTTCAACCAGTATATGAGCGCCTAAGCTACCCCCTGGCTCTGCCGCGCTTCTACTTTTGTAAAGCTTGGTAGTGCCACCTTTTCAGGTAAAATGCCAGCAGCGCCAACGGGAGGGTCAGTAGCATAATCAGCGGGAATTGCACCCAGCCGATTCGTTTCGTAAATGGGTGCAGAAGGTTGGCCTGCGGCAGAAAGTAATCCAAAGCAATACAAAGCCACAGGACTACATAGCCTATCAGCCAGCACCGCGTAGCTGCTTGAAAAGCATTATCTGGTGTCGAGACATCCTGCTTCACCACCCGATGCAGCAGCCACAGCAGATAGCCTCCTACCAAGACATTACCCACTACTGCTACGGCCCCGAAAATTGCCAGCCAGCCGAGGAATACTCCCCACGGACCGCCCACCATAAAGCCGAGCAGCGTGAGGACTACAATGGCCAGCACGATACAGAACCGGGCCACCACGGCGGTTACTCCTTCTCCTGCAGTGCCTGCCAGATCATATCCTTCAGCTGGATAATGTTCTTGTTGGCCAAGCTGGAAATGAATACGGTCGGCAAATCGGTGGGCAGCGTTTCACGGATTTCGGCTTCCAACTCGTCGTCAATCAGGTCGGCTTTGGTAATGGCCAGTAGGCGCTTCTTGGTCAGCAGCTCGGGGTTGAACTGCTCCAATTCGCTGAGCAATACCTGGTACTCGGCGGAAATGTCGTTGCTGTCCACCGAAATCATGAACAGCAGAATGGAATTGCGCTCGATGTGGCGCAAAAAGCGCGTACCCAGCCCCTTGCCGTCGGCGGCGCCCTCGATGATACCCGGAATGTCGGCCATTACAAACGACTTGTAGTCGCGGTAGGCTACTACGCCCAGGTTGGGCACCAGCGTGGTAAAAGCGTAGTCGGCAATCTTGGGCCGCGCCGCCGATACCACCGACAGCAGCGTGCTTTTGCCGGCGTTGGGGAAACCCACTAAACCTACGTCGGCCAGCAGCTTCAGCTCCAGAATCACGTACTCGTCGATACCGGGCTCCCCCGGCTGGAAGTAGGTTGGGGCCTGGTTGGTGGAGGACTTGAAATGGTCGTTGCCGAGGCCGCCGCGGCCACCGGGCGTGAGGATGAGGCGCTGGCCGTGCTCGGTGATTTCCAGCTTTTTGGCGCCGGTTTCCGCGTCGCGGGCAATGGTACCGAGCGGCACCTGAATCACGATATCTTCGCCCTGAGCACCGGTACAGAGGTTTTCACCACCGTTTTCACCGGGCTTGGCAATCAGGTGCTTGCGGTACTGCAGATGCAGCAGCGTCCAGAGCTGGGAGTTGCCTTCCAGGATGATGTGGCCGCCCCGGCCCCCGTCGCCGCCGTCGGGGCCGCCGTTGGGCAGGCCTTTGGCGCGGAAAAAGTGGCCCGAGCCGGAGCCGCCTTTTCCGGAGCGGCAGTTGATTTTGACGTAATCGATGAAGTTATTGGAAGCCACGGCGGGGAAATGTTGAATGTTGAAGTTTGAGTGTTGAATTGAGAGAACTCAAATACCAACGATCTTAAAAACAGCTGTCATCCTGAGCAAAGCGAAGGACCTTACGACAGCCGAACGATTCGTTCCAGCGTGATAAGGTCCTTTGCTTTGCTCAGGATGACAGAAATATTCTGCCGCTACCTATGAGGTAGCAGCCGCAAAGTTACGCTTTTACTTCGTCCGTTGCTGTCTGGCTGTCGGCCACGGGCGTAGCGGGCTGGTGCTGGTCCACGATTTCGCAGATCTGGCCGAAGATATCTTCGATGGCACCGATGCCATTGAGGCCGTGAAACTTGCTTTGCTCGGCGTAGTAGCTGGCTACCTGGGCGGTTTCGGTGTTGTAGACCGTCACACGCTTCCGGATTTTGGTTTCATCCTGGTCGTCGGGGCGGCCACTGGTTTTGCCGCGCTCCAACAGACGCTTTACCAGCTCTTCCTCGGCTACTTCCAAGGCAATCATGCAGCTTACGCCGGTGTCGTAGCGCTGGGTGAGAGCATCGAGGCTCTGGGCCTGAGGCACCGTGCGCGGAAAGCCGTCGAAGATGAAGCCGGCAGCCGTGGTGTTATTGGCCAACTGGCTTTCAATCATGCCGATAACCACTTCATCGGGCACGAGCAGGCCTTCATCCATGAGCTTCTTGGCCCGCACACCAAGTTCGGTGCCTTGCGCAATCTGGGAGCGAAGCAGGTCGCCGGTGGAGAGATGCACGAGATTGTAACGGGCAATCAGCTTCTGGCTTTGCGTTCCTTTGCCGGCGCCGGGTGGGCCGAAGAGTACGATATTGAGCATAAAGCGAGGTATTTCGCGGGAGAGAAAAAGCGGCTGGGGTTGGGAAAGATAACAAATCGGAAACAAACCGTCCCTTACGGAAAGCAACTTGTTTTGGGTGTGCGGTCGGGCTAAACAGCGGTGTATACGTCGGGATAGTTGCGGCCTAGCCCGTCGTAATCAAGACCATAGCCCACGATAAAATCGTTGGGAATGCTCAGGCCGATATAGCGCAGGTCGAGCTCGTGCTGCAGGCACTCAGGCTTGAGAAACAGCGTGGCTACTTCCAAAGAAGCCGGCTGTTTGGCACCCAGCAGCTCCAGCAGGGCCTTCATAGTATGGCCGCTGTCGACGATATCCTCGATAATAATAAGGTCGCGGCCGGCTACTTCTTCCTGCAGGCCCATAATTTCGCGCACAGTGCCGGTGCTGGTAGTGCCCTCGTAGGAGGCCACGCGAATGAAGGCTATTTCACAGGGAAGCTGAATTTCCTTGAGTAAATCGGCGGCAAACATGAACGAGCCGTTCAGCACGGCCACGAACAAGGGCTGCTTGCCGGCATAGTCGCGGTTGATCTGGGTTCCTAGCTCCCGAACGGCAGCGGTGATTTGGCTGGCGGTCAGATACGGCGCAAACTGCTTGTCGTGCAGCGAAATAGTGGACAATGGCATCCGGGTGGGGTTGGTGCTCAGGGCAAAACTACGGGCCAAAGGTAGTACAAAAAAGCTGCCCCTCCGGTGTAGGAGAGGCAGCTTGTACGAGCGGCGGCCAAGGCGTTTAAACTCCTAGCGGGTTTCGCGCAGCAGCACAAACAGCGCTTTGGTAGCGGCCGGGGCCAGCTCGGCGTAGCGCACCTTGGGCTCCAGCTTCAGCGTGGGGCGCTCCAGGGGCCGGGGCGCCACTCCCCGCTCAGGCGCCGCAATGTGGGGCGCAATGACGAGCGAGACGATGGACATGAGCTTGATTAGAATGTTCATGGAAGGGCCCGAAGTGTCCTTGAACGGGTCCCCGACGGTGTCGCCGGTGACGGAGGCTTTGTGGGCATCGGAGCCTTTGTACTCCATTTTGCCGTTCACGAGCACGCCTTTTTCAAACGACTTCTTGGCATTGTCCCAGGCCCCGCCGGCGTTGCTCTGAAACATGGCCATCAGCACCCCCGATACCGTGACGCCGGCCAGTGTACCGCCCAGCACTTCGGGGCCGAAAGCAAAGCCCACGATGATGGGCACGATGAGGGCAATGGCGCCGGGCAGCATCATTTCGCGCAGGGCCGCCTGAGTAGAAATGGCCACGCACTTCTCGTATTCGGGCCGGGCCGTACCTTCCATGATGCCGGGGATTTCGCGGAACTGCCGGCGCACTTCCTGCACCATGGCCATAGCGGCGCGGCCCACGGCCGAAATAGCCAGGGCCGAGAAGATGAATGGAATCATGCCGCCTACGAACAGGCCCGCCAGCACCCGCGCGTTGCTGATGTCGATGACGGAAATATTGGCCGTGCCCATGAAGGCAGCAAACAGCGCCAGTGAGGTAAGAGCCGCCGAGGCAATGGCGAAGCCTTTGCCGGTGGCGGCGGTAGTGTTGCCCACGGCGTCGAGAATGTCGGTCCGCTCGCGCACTTCCTTGGGCAGGTCGCTCATTTCGGCAATACCGCCGGCATTGTCGGCAATTGGGCCGAAGGCGTCGATGGCCAGCTGCATGGCGGTAGTGGCCATCATGCCGGCGGCGGCAATAGCCACACCGTAGAGGCCGGCGCACTCAAACGACAGCACGATGCCGGCCGCCAGCACGATAATCGGCAGCACGGTCGACTCCATGCCCACGGCTAGCCCGCCGATGACGGTAGTGGCGTGGCCGGTGCTGCTTTGCTGCACAATGCTGTTGACCGGGCGCTTGCCCATAGCTGTATAATACTCGGTGATGATGCTCATGAGCGTACCCACGACCAAGCCCACCACTACCGCATAAAACACATCTATGGAAGTAAACGGCACCGAGCCGGCGCGGCCGATAACCAGCTCGCCGGGCGGCAGCATCCAGCGGATGATGAAGAAAGAGGCTATGCCCGACACGACCACCGAGGCGTAGTTGCCGAAATTGAGGGCGGCCTGCACGTTGCCTCCTTCCTTCACCCGCACCAGCAGAATACCCACCAGCGAGGCCAGAATGCCCATCCCGGCAATAACCATCGGCAGCAGAATGGGCGACAGGCCGTTGAACTGGTCACCGGCGGCTACCACTTCGCGACCCAGCACCATCGTGGCCAGAATGGTAGCCACGTAGGAGCCGAAAAGGTCGGCGCCCATACCGGCTACGTCGCCCACGTTGTCGCCCACGTTGTCGGCAATGGTGGCGGGGTTGCGCGGGTCATCCTCGGGAATACCGGCTTCGACTTTGCCCACGAGGTCGGCGCCCACGTCGGCGGCTTTGGTGTAGATGCCACCGCCCACGCGGGCAAACAGGGCAATGCTTTCGGCCCCGAGCGAAAAGCCGGTGAGGACTTCCAGCGCAGTTTCCATCTCAATACCGTTGGCCCCACCGCCTTTGCTCACCACAAACATCTGGTAGAAGACGATAAACAACGAGCCCAGCCCGAGTACGGCCAGACCGGCCACACCCATGCCCATCACCGAGCCGCCCGAAAACGACACGTTCAAGGCCTGGGCCAGACTGGTGCGGGCGGCCTGGGCCGTGCGCACGTTGGCTTTGGTGGCAATTTTCATCCCGATAAAGCCCGCCAGCGCCGAGAAGACGGCTCCAATCAGGAAGGCCACGACGATAACCGGACTGGACTTTTCGCCCGTGGAGCCCAAGTAGCCCAGAAAGACGCAGGCAATAAGGGCAAAAAGGGCCAAAACCTTGTATTCGGCGCGAAGGAAGGCAATGGCACCATCGGCAATGTAGCCGGCAATGGTGCGCATACGCTCATCACCCGCATCCTGCCGGGTAACCCAGCCAGAACGCAGCCAGGTGTAGAAAAGGGCCAGCACGCCCAGCGCGGGCGCTACGTAAAGAATATTCATCATACAGGCGGTGGTGGGATTTTAAGGTTTTGGTTGGAGTAGACGGGGTTTGTGCTTGTAAAATAGAGGTTATTACCTAATACTCAACTTTTAAGCTCTAAACCATAGGTTTCTATATATGCCAGGCGCAATTCACGCTGCGCTCTGCGGTATTTGCTAACGGCAGAAAGGCCATTCGGAAGCTCCGAATGGCCTTTCTGCCGTTAGCAAATACCTACGTTAAAGCTTCTCCATCAGCACCTGGTACAAGGCCAGCATACTGTCGATATCCCGCTTGTCAACCAGCTCATCAGGCGAATGCACATGGTCTTCGGGCGCGCCGATAAAGCACCAGTCCCAGGGCTGGGCGCCGTGCTGCAGCTCTTTGGCATCAGAGCCGCCGCTGCCTTCCACTTCCAGCTGGTGCGGAATGCCGGCGGCCTGGGCAATGCGCCGGATTCGCTCGACGTAGGCGCGGCGCGGAATCAGGGAGTCGCGCAGGGAAATGGCCACGCCTTCGCCGGCGTGCACGCCTTCCGTGACCCAGGTGATATCCGAAATCAGGGCCTGGCGCACGCCGTAGTGCTCGTAAATGTGCTTGGCCAGATAGGCTACCGAGCCGCCGCCGTGCTCTTCCCAGCAGCTGAAGGCAATAATGCCGTTTTCGAGCGTTTCGGCCAGCCGCAGCGCATTCCAGACGCCCAGGCGGTTGTCGAGGTAGCAGGACTGCACGGTGGTTTCGGTTTCGCGGAAGTCGCAGTGAAACGTCAGCTCGGTGCCTCGTTCGATGAGCCGGGTGAACTCATAGCCCAACTCGCCGGTTTCCTCATCTACTGTGAGGGTACAATCGATGTCGCCCTGCGAGTCGCGGCCTACCAGCCGGTAGCCGGTCTCGGCCCGGGGGCCGCCGATGCGTACCAGCTGCTGCCCATACCGAACCGTGAAACCGATACTATCCATATGCGCAAAAACCGCCGTACGCGGCTGGCCAAATACCAGGATAATACAATCCTGAAATTCGTCGCCGGCCAGCACCTGCGGCTGCACGCGCCACGAACTTTGGTGTTCGGCCACGTAGTTTAAAAGGAATTCGGTCATTGGGGCCTCATTGCCAGCAGGGGCAGCCAATTGGCATAAGGTTCGTAGAAGGTCCATAGCAGGGCGTTTATTCGTCCAAATCTAGGATAAAAGTCATACTTTAGCTTTCCCGTGGCGTGGTTGCAGCGCAGTGCAAGCTGCCCGCCCGCCTGCCCCCAACTGCTCCCATGATTCAAAAAATCCGTTTTATCCTGTTGCTCTTCCTCCTGCCGCTGGCGGTGCAGGCACAGCAGCCCGATACGGCCCGCACTGGCAAACCGATTCGCAAAATCGAATTGGAAAACGTAGACATTGCACCCGGCGCCGTCGATACCAAAGGCTGGCTGCTGCTCGACAAGGACATTCAGACGGAGCTGGAGGGCGCGGTTCAGAACCTCTACAACTTCAAGTACGACAAGGCCGAAAAGCAATTCCGCTCGTTGCGCCGCCGCTATCCGCAGCACCCCATGCCCTACTTTCTGATGGGCTTGAGCCAGTGGTGGAAAATTGTGCCGACCAACGTGCAGACCAAGCTCTACGACAAGGCCTTTTTTGCCTACATGGACACGGCCGTGACCTACGGCGAGCGGCTCTACGAAGCCGATAATAAGAATTACGAAGCCTGCTTTTTCCTCTCGGCCGCTTATGGCTTTGATGCCCGCCTGAATGCCGAGCGCAAAAACTGGCGCAAGGCCACCGTCAGCAGCAAACGGGCCCTGGAGTACCTCGATAAAAGCAAGGAAGCCAATGGGTTGAGCCCGGAGTTCTTGTTCGGCCAGGCCATCTTCAATTACTACGCCGTCTGGATTTCGGAGAATTACCCGCTGCTGCGGCCCGTGCTGCTGTTTTTCCCGAAAGGAGACCGGGCCCTGGGCCTGCAACAGCTTAAGAATGTGGCCGACAACGGCTTTTACACCGGCCTGGAGGCAAAAACCTTTTTGATGCGCATCCTCAACAACGAGGAAAACAATACCGCTGCCTCGATGCCGGTGGCGCGCTTTCTGGCTACCAATTACCCCGACAACGCCTACTTTCAGCGCTTCTATGCTCTGCTCTGCTTCAATGAAGGCAACTTTCCGGAGTGTGAGCGGGTCAGCCGCGACATCCTGGACAAGCTCAACCAGGGGTTACCGGGCTACGAGGGCATCAGTGGGCGCTATGCCACCTACTTTCTGGGGTGGCTGATGCAGAACAAGTACAAGGACCGCGCAAAGGCCAAAGACTACTACCAGCGCAGCATCGTGTTTGCGGAAAGCACCGGCGACACCAACGGCGGCTTTTACCTGTACGCCAACCAGAAGCTGGCCCAGATTGCCGACAAAGAAAAGGACACCAAAACGGCCCTGCGGTATTATAACGTCGTAGTAGACAAGGCCGAGCACAAGTCGAGCGAGTACAAGGAGGCAAAGGCCTACGTGAAGAAGAACAAGAAATAAGGGGTTGCCCTCTTTCGTCGGATGGAATTACAAGACCTTTTTCTCACGCCTATCTACCTGGCTATCTTTTACGGCATAGCCTTCGCCATGCGCCGTAAGGTTACCAATGCATTTACGCGCAAATACTTTATTCCGGCACTGTCGGTTAAGTTTCTGGGTGCTATTGGGCTGGGCCTCATCTACCAGTTTTACTACAGCGGCGGCGACACCTATAACTATTACGCCCACACCAAAATAGTGTATCAGGCCTTCAGCGACTCGCCCCTACTAGGCCTGAAGCTGGTGATGGCCAACGGCGAGTTTGACCCTGCCACTGTCAAGTACACCTCTCAGATGTACTGGTATAAGGCTTCCACCGAGTACTTCGTGGTGCGCGTAGCCTCGCTCTGTGGGTTTTTGTGCTTTAATACCTACTCGGTTATTGCCCTGATGTTTGCTCTGATGAGCTTCACGGGTATGTGGGCCATGTTTATCACCTTCGTGCGCATTGCGCCGATGGCCTACAAAAAGCTGGCTTTCTCTGTATTCTTTTTGCCCTCGGTCTTTTTCTGGGGGTCGGGTCTGATGAAGGACTCGCTTTGTATCGGGGCGCTGGGCTGGGTGTTTTACGCCTTCTACCACCTCACCATTGAGAAGAAGAACCTGACGGTGGCCGCCGTAATGGGGGCGCTGGGCGTGTACGTGCTGGTGTCGACCAAAGTGTACATCCTGCTCTCCTTCATGCCCCCGGCCCTGCTCTGGACGTTCAACGAGAACAACCAGCGGATTCGCTCCGCGACACTGCGCATGTTGCTCAAGCCGTTGTTTCTGGTGCTGGGCCTGGCCGCCGGCTACCTGGGCGCTACCAACCTGACGGCCGGCGACGAGAAGTACGACGTGGAAAAAATTGGGGAGCGTTCCAAGATCAACCAGCAGTACCTCACCTCGGGCACCGAAAACGGCTCGTCGTACAACATCGGCAGCTTCGATGGCAGTTTGTCGGCGCTAGCTACGGTGGCCCCGCAGGCCGTGGTAGTGTCGCTGTTCCGGCCGTTTCCGTGGGAGGCCCGTAGCGCCATCATGATTTTATCGGCCCTGGAGTCGCTGCTGATGCTGTATCTGACCGTGTCGCTGTTCTACAAAACGGGCGTACTGAAAACCTTCCGGCTGATTATAGCCAAGCCCGTGCTGACGTTCTGCTTCATCTTCGTCATCATCTTCGCCATTGGGGTGGGCACCAATAGCGGCAACTTCGGCACCCTGGTGCGCTATAAGATTCCGCTGATGCCGTTTTATCTGGCGGCGCTCTACATTATGCAGTTTCAGGCAAACAGCGCCAAGAAGTTGGGGCGGTTTGCTTCTACCGAGAAGCGTGCTTCGATGGTAGCCCGGGCCGCCTGACCAAAGCGGGTCCGCAGGTCGTGGTCTTGCAGTAGCTTTTCCAGCCCGTCGTACCACTGCTGATACGTGGCGCAGATGTAGCCGTTGACGCCTTCGGTAACCACCTCACTGTTCATCCCCACCGGCGACACCAGCGCCGGAACACCCAAAGCCATATACTGCAGGGCTTTGAAAGCGCATTTACCCTTGGCCCAAGGGTCGTCTTCCAGGGGCATCAGGCCGATGTTGAAGGTGAGCAGGTCTTCGATTTCAGTGTCTTTGCGCCACGGCCGGAAGCCCAAAGACCGTAGCGGCAGCTGGGGCTCCTGATTGGAAATAACCCGAAACTCGAAGTCGTAGTGCTGCTCCAATTCGGCCAGCACGGGCACCACCTGCTCCAGGTATTTCATGGTAGAGTGCGTGCCCGTCCAGCCGATAACCAGCTTTTCAGTGCGCTGGTCTTTAACCTGGTTGTGCAGATTCACGGTATCAATTGTGGTAGGATTCACCACGGCATTGGGATTGAACTGCTGCGCGTAGCGTTGCAGATACGAATTGCCACAGCTCACTTTGTAAGCCCAGCGGCAGATACTCCCGACTTTATGGTGCCATTTTACCCCGGCCACAATGCTGTTGGCCGCCGAGGTATTTGGAATCCAGATGGCATCGTCGAAATCATAGACGATGCGCTTACCCAGCACTTTGGCAATAATCCACTCGAAGACGGGAGGACCGATGGGCGAGGCCTCCCGGTGGATAAACACAAAGTCGGCCTTGGGCACCGAGAACAGCAGCAGAAACCGCCGCAGGAAACCCGCCAGAATGCCAAGGGCTTTGCTCAACGTATGGCCGGGTTTGTAGAGAATGGCCCAGGTAGCGTCCGAAATAAAAGGTTCTAGCTGGTACGTGTGGCCGGCCTGGGTGAGAAAGTGCAGATACTGCTCGAAACGAAAGCGTTGAGAAGGTGCTTTACCAGCAGGATAAGGCACTACAAAAAGAATGTGCATAGACGAAAGCGGCCAATTGACCGGCATATACGGAGTTGGCTGCAAAAGTACGGTAACTATCCCAGGATGGCTATTCGTGCCCGGCCAGCCACAGATGAAACACCACCTGCCGCTCGTGCAGCACAAAGCCGCAGCTCTCATAGAGGGCACACGCCGCCCGATTTGCACCCTGGGTTGTTACCAGTAGCTGAGTGGAGCCGGCGGCGTGTGCCTCCCATTGCGCGGCCGTTACCAGCTGCTTTCCGACTCCTTGCTTCTGCCAGTGCTCAGCTACTGCCAACAAGCCAATCCGGCTGCTGTCCGGCTGCTTTTCCAACGTAAGCAAACCTACTGCTGTGGTAACGGCGGCCGGGTAGTAGGCAAATACCTGCTGACCGTCGGCGCCAGTAAGCGCAGTTGCAAGCCATTGCGCATATAATTTTTCAAATACCCCCGGGGCAAAATCAGGGTCCAGGCGGAAGCGGGAATAGATGCCACTCTGCACCGCCAGCTCTACCAGGGGCGGCGTAGCCATTGCTGCGGAAAACGGATGAACATCGGTAGGCCGGAGCGGCACATTCTTAACCGACCAGCTGTAGGTACGCTTCTCATCCATCACCGGCAGGCCGAGCGTTTGGGCCGTGGTCAAAGACTGCGTATCCGTGGGCGTCACAAACCAATACAGCAGTTGGTAGCCTTCCTGCTTCGCCTCGGCCAGTATGTTGCGTAGCGCAACAATAGAAAGGCCAGAAGCCTGTAGCCGGCCCGTGGGGAAACCGAAAAAGGCACTATCCCATTCCAGAAGGCTTACATGCGGAGCAGAATTCATGCGAACAAGATAGGTGGTCGGCGTCGAAGCACTACTTTTAATTATCTGGGCAAAGCCCATCTGCTGCTTACCTTTGAGTACCCAGTTACCGGCCATTTCGGCCCTGGAGCTGCCTTCGTTCACCCCCCTGCCGCAGTCTGCTATACCCGAATGCCCGTCGACACTACCCCGCCGTTGTTCTCCATTGTCAGCCCCGTATACCGGGCCGAGCAACTGCTGGATGAGTTGGTAGCCCGACTGCAGGCGTCCATTGCTCCAATTTCGGAAGCTTACGAGATTATCCTGGTCGATGACGGCAGTGCAGATGGGAGCTGGGCCAAAATTCAGGCGTTAGCCGCTTTGGAGCCACGTATTCTGGGGCTGCGGCTGAGCCGCAATTTCGGCCAGCACCACGCCCTGACGGCGGGGCTGGATCTGGCCAGGGGCGAATGGGTGGTAGTAATGGACTGCGACCTGCAGGACCGCCCGGAGGAAATACCTCGGCTGTACCAGCAGGCCCTAGCTGGCTACGACGTGGTGCTGGCCAGCCGCGCCGCCCGCCAGGATCCGTGGCTGAAACAGACTGCGTCACGGGCTTTTTACGCGCTTCTCTCCTACCTCACCGGCACGCAGCAGAATCCATTAATTGCCAACTTCGGAATTTATCATTCCCGGGTTATTGCCACTATCGGGCAGTTGCGGGAAAGCATCCGGTATTTTCCCACGATGGTGCGCTGGGTAGGGTTCCAGCAAACAACCATGCCCGTAGAACACGCCTCAGAAGGCCGCCCGAGCACCTACAGCTTTTCGCGGCGCCTGCGCCTGGCCACCGACGTGATTCTGGCCTATTCCGACAAGCCCTTGCGGCTGACGGCCTACTTCGGCCTGTTGCTTTCCGGCGGAGCCTTTCTGCTGGGTCTGATAACGCTGCTGCGCTTCGCTATTGGCCAGATTACCGTGCCGGGCTACACCAGCCTGCTCATTGCCATCAGCTTCTTTTCCGGCCTGATTATTCTCGTACTTGGAGTTGTAGGACTTTACGTCGGCAAAATATTCGAGAGTGTGCGCCACCGTCCGCTGTATGTCATAGCCGACCGCACCGCATGATTGCCACTCCCCTGCCCCCCGATTTCATTCCCTTCAACCGCCCTCATCTGGCGGGCCCCGAGCTGGAGTATATCCGGCAGGCCGTGGCTGCCGGTAAGCTTTCCGGCAACGGGGAATTCACGCAGCGCTGCCAGCAGTTTCTGGAGCAACGCTACGGGCTGGCCAAAGCCCTGCTGACGACTAGCGGCACCGACGCACTGGAAATGGCGGCGCTGCTCCTCAATATCCAGCCGGGCGACGAGGTCATTGTGCCCAGCTACACGTTTACCTCCACGGCCAATGCCTTTGTGCTGCGCGGTGCCCGTATTGTTTTTGCCGACAGTCAGCCGAACCACCCCAATATGGATGTGCGCACGGTAGCCGCGCTGCTCACCCCACGCACCCGGGCCATTGTGCTGGTGCATTACGGCGGCCAGGTTTCAGAGCATCTGCCCGACGTTTTGGCCCTGGCTCACCGGCATGGCCTGTGGGTGGTCGAAGATGCCGCACAGGCCATTGAGGCCCGCTACCAGGGCCAGCCCTTGGGCACGTTCGGCCAACTGGCGGCTTTTTCCTTCCACGAAACCAAGAATATCAGCGCTGGGGAGGGCGGCCTGCTGGCCATCAACGACCCGGCGCTGATGGCGCGGGCCGAAATCATCTGGGAAAAAGGCACCAACCGGGCCGCCTTTCACCGGGGCGAAGCGGCCCGCTACGAGTGGGTTGATGTCGGCTCCTCGTTTCTGGCTTCAGAGCTGAACGCGGCTTACCTGTGGGCCCAGCTACAGTCTATTGAAGCCATTCAGCAGCAGCGGCGGCAGTTGTGGGAATACTACGCTATGGCCTTAGAACCACTGGCCGCGTCTGGGGCCATTCGGCTATTGCCACAGCTGCCGCAGGCTCAGCCCAACTGGCACGTGTTTGCGCTGCTGTGTGCCGATGAGGCCGAGCGGGATGCGCTACTACAGCATTTGCGCCAATGCCATATTCTGGCCGTGTTTCATTATCTGCCGCTGCATCAGAGCCCGTATTACGCACCACTGCACGATGGCCGGCCGCTGCCGCACGCCGAGCGCTATGCCCGCACGCTGGTCCGGCTCCCACTCTTTCATGATCTGACCCGCGAACAGCAAAACCGGGTTATTGCGGCTATTCAGGCCTTTTACCACCAGTAGGGTTAGGTGGTCTTCGCGCCGATTATTGCCGGGCTAGCACTTGGGTATACACGGCGCCCAGTTGCTGGAAGGTAGCGGCAGCCCGAAACTTGTAGCGGACAAACTCGCGGCCTGCCGCCGCAAACCGCTGCCGCAGATTGGGGTCGGTGGCCAGCTTATTAATGGCCTCGGTCATGGCTGGCACGTCTCTGTTAGGCACCAGCAGGCCAGAGACGCCATTTTCAAACAGCTCGGCTGGTCCGCCGCAGTCGGAAGCAATAAGCGGCGTGCCAAAGTACAAGGCATCGAGACAGGTCAGGGAAAACGACTCCGATTCGGAGAAGTTCAGCAGAATATCCGCTTCCTTAATGGCCTGCTCCACATCCGTGGCAAAGCCCTGAAAGCTAACCGCCGATGCTAGCCCGGCCGTTTGCACAGCAGCCTCCAGCTGCTGCCGGAACTCCCGGTTCTTCTCCAAGCCCATGTCGCCGCCCACGAAAGTCAGGCGCAGGCGGTTGTTCTGCGCATACGCCTGTTGGAAGGCCTGCACCGCCATATCTTGGCCTTTGCCCTGGATATAGTTGCTCAGGTACAATAGCCGGACGCTGCCATCGGGCCGGCTGGCGGGCACTGCGGGCACCGGGTGGCGCTCCTGGCCGGGTAGTGGGTCGAACACCACCTGCACTTTGCCTGAAGGGCCAAAGTAGCGCCGCACCGCTTCCGACACGCATACTACCTGATCAGCATAGGTTTCGCCCAGCCATTTCCAGGTACGAGCCAGTGGCTGCACGAGGCTTTGCGGCAGAAACCGCACGTGCGTTATTACCCGTATTCGGCCCAGGCTCAGAGCTTTGGCTACGTAGCCGGTCAGGTTATAGAAATCATTGAGGTGAAGTAAGCTGGCTCCCTGCCGTTTTGCCAACCGGTACAACCGCCAGCCATTCAGCAGCAACATAGGTACGTAGCGCAGCAGATCTGCTTTACGCCGGCTTATTTCTACGAACGGCAGTTCATGCACCGGGTAGCCATCCTGCTCCAGTACAGAGCGGGCGGTGCTGCCGGTGGGAATTACGTACTCAAATGCAAACTGCTCCCGTAGCGGGCCAGTGGCGTGGCGCATGGCATTCAGGGCCCCCGTTACGGCCCGGGAGTTGTCTACAACAAGAATCAGGGGCTTCTTCAATAGGTAAGTTGTTGGCGCTTGAAAAGCGCGCAGGCGGTATCGGCTATTTCTCGGCTAGTACTTCGTCGATCAGCTTCTGCCAGCGCCGAAACGTGTTGGCGTGCGTGAAATCGTTGGAACGCTGACGCGCAACCGCGCCCAAGTGCTTGCGCTTCGCTTCGTCCTGAAGCAGCGCACGAAGCGTATCGGTCCATACCTGCTCATCGGCCGCTAGTGTACCGGCATCGGTCAGCATCGGCATCAGAATCCCGTATTCGGCCCATTCAGCGGCACGAATGGGTTGGGCCGGTGTAGCGGAGTCGGGCGCCAGCATCTCCCGGGGGCCGGTGGGACAGTCGGTGCTTACTACGGGCACTCCGCAGGTCATGGCTTCGCCCAGCGCCAACGGAAATCCTTCCCACGCCGACGGAAATACAAAGGCCGTGGCGGGACGAATATATTGAAACGGATTGTGCTGCAACCCTACAAAATACACGTCGAATTCGGGAGTAAGCGCCTGCTCAGCCCAGGCCTCGTACACGCGCAGGCCCAAGCTACGGGCATGATCTACGATTTCCGTGCGTAGTTCTCCATCACCGATGAAGACCAGCTTGGAAGGGTTGGTTTTGCGCAGCTCGGCGAAGATATCGAGCAGCGGCTTTTGATTCTTCTGAATAGCCAGGCGGCCGGAAGTCACCAGGATGGGAGCTGAATCGTACACAGCCTGCATGGCCGGCGGTAGTGGCTCCTGGGCTTTTTCCCACACGCTTTCCACCTCAAAGGAGTTGTTGATAGCGCTCAGCTTACGCCGGTCTACTCCGTAGTCGTCCACCATTTCCGGAATGATGTCGCGGCTCACGCACACGATGCGGTCGGCGCGCTTGTAGAGCATGGGCATCAGCACACTTTTCCGCAGCCAGCCGGTAGCCCCGCTGATGTTACGGTCGTGCGTTTTGGAGCCTTGAATCAGCAGAATAACTTTTTCCTGACCCTTGCTGAGCAGATTCACATAGTCGGCTCCCTCGAGGTGGCTAATGCAGATATCGGTTTTGAGCCGCTGCTTCAGCTGCTTGAGCTGGCTGACGCGCTTGAAGAAGTTAGTCACCTTGCGCACCGGTCCGCCGCCGCCTTCCACTTTCAGACTTTCCAGCGGATTGCCCGAAGGATACAGGTTGTCAAGGTCAAGGTCGAAAACGGCTTCGGTTACGTCGTAATATTTACTCAGCTCCACGCTGTGGTCGTGAAAGGCGCGCTGAGCACCACCTAACCCCAGGTTAGGAATTACCATTAACAGCTTCTTACGCATAGTATTGGTCAAGAATTTCTGATTGCCTGGCGGCAGGCTTCGTCACCAAAGTCTGCCCCGAACGTCGTTAGGCCTGAGCCAGCAGGGCGTGCATCCGCTGCCGGAATTCCGCCGGCTTCACGTAAAAGCCACCCGAATATTTGTTTTCGCTCGGGTCCCCAATCAGGCTGTCATATTGAAAGCCGTGCTGGGCCGCCATGAGCATGTAGTGAAACGGGTAGTACTCGCCGGGCGGAAATACTTCCAGCAAGCCCATGGGCTGGTGCCCCCGGAACATCATGTTGACCAACCCTGCGCCGTGAATACCAATGACGTAGCGCGATTCGCTGAGCAGGCGCGCCTGCTGCCCCAGCGTCATGGTGTCGAAATCCACTACTTCAAAGCCTTCGGACTGGCAAATGGCTTCGATTTCGGCGTTGTTCTCAATGAAGCGCAGGCGCTTGGGGCTGCGGGTGATAAACACGCGCCGCTCGCCGCTGCCGGCCGGAGCCAGATCCTGGGGCTGCACCAGCTGCCGGATACGCTCGTAATAGGAAGCCGTGTGCGTGAGCGGCTTACAGAAATACGTCTTTTTGCTGCGGATGTATTCGCCCTCCTTCTGAATCACCCAGGTGCGGTTTTTCAGGTACGGATGCTGCAGAAAGTACTGGAAAAACGACTTCTTATACAGCGCCTCGGCAATCAGCAACGGGGTTTCGTAGGGCAGGCTAAGCTTCTCTTCCAGGAAAAAGAGCTTGGCCAGCACGTCGTTGTAGAAGTGGTAGTAGTTTTCCTCCCCCGTGTCGCGCAGCGACACCAACACCTCGTGGGCGGGCAGCTTATCGAGCTTCACCTTCCGGATCTGCGTGTCGGGCTTGGGCAGGTACGATACCCGGCTGAAACCCAATGAGGGATATATCAACTGTTTATCAGCCGACATGGCCCAGCCGTATTTCGGCTCGATAATGCACTCCTGGTTGTACATCAGCAGGTATTCGTCCTGGGTCCAGTTTTCGTAGAGTCCAATCTGGTGTTGCAGGCGGGCGTCCAGGTGGTCTTTGCGCACCGTTGTGATGCGGAACGGATAATCGTCGCGCTTCACTACAAAATCCTGGTCGGCAAACTGCTTTTCCGGGAAGAGCAGCTTATCTATCGTATTTATTCGCAGCGTGTTGTAGTGCAGGTGCGCTTTTTTGAGCAACACAACCGGGAATATCTTTTTTAACAGCTTTTTCAACGCCTACGGGCTAAAGGTGAAGCGGAATATGGGAGTTGACTCACGCGGCAGCAGCGGGCCAAGGCTACCGGCCGGTTAGAGCAGGTGCTTCACGGAGGCCAGAAACCGCCGCCGCACCAGCACCGACGGATCGGCCTGCACGGCTTTCCAGAGGTACTGTATCGTCTCGGCGCGGTGCTGCTTGCTCAGGGCCAGCGTCAGGGAAATAAAGGTGTAGCGGTCGGCCACAAACTGCCCGGTGCGGTTAGGAAAGCGGCGGGCAAAATCAGGGTTGCGGCGAATCAGCTCGCCAAACAGCTCGTCGCGCTGGCGCACGGCCTCCGGGGCAATGGTATTGAGGCTGCGGCCGTCGTGCTCACGCAGGCAAAACGTTTTCTGCCGAATGGGATGAAACGTGTACTTGCTGGCTAGGCGCACCCACAGCTCCCAATCTTCGGCTGAAGCCAGGCGCCGGTCTTCCTCAAAGGGGTTGGCCAGGGCAATGTCGCGGCGCACGAATACCGTGTTGCAGGCCAGTGGATTATCGTGCAGCAGCACCTCGTTGGTGCTTTCTTTGAACTCGTACATCTCACTGATGACACGGTCCTGCCCGTCGAGGCGCTCGTAGCCCGTGTGCACCACTTCCACTTGCCCGTTGGCGTCTACGAACTCCTTTACCACCCGCAGGTGGTTAGGGTACATCTCATCATCGGAGTCAAAGAAGTTGATGTACGTGCCGCGGGCCTGCTGGGCGCCGTAGTTGCGGGCGGCGCCCCGTTCGCCGTTTTCCTTGTAGAAATAACGCACCCGCGGGTCGGTAATAGCGGCTACCACTTCGCGCGTGTTGTCTTTGCTGCCGTCATCAACCAGCACCAACTCGAAGTTCTGGTACTCCTGCTTCAGAATGGAATGCACTGTGTCCAGCACAATATCCGCCCGGTTATAGCAGGGCACAACGATAGTAAAAAACGGCGACGAAGCGGAAGTATCCACGGGCAAGAGAGAATGAAAGGCGGCGAAAAAAGGGAGCAGCAGCCGTTACAGGGGCTTGCCACGCAGCAGCTTGCCGTACTGCTGCAGCATTTGCTGTCGGTGCTCGGGGTTACCGCGCATCAGCAGGAAGTTGGCCATTTTGGTGAGGTAATACGCCTTGGTGGTGGCCCAGCCGTATTCGCGGTTCAGGAAGATGTCCTCGTTCTGCAGGATCATATTGCCCTGGTTCAGGCGCTTTTCCTTCTTGGTACTCTGCGAAAAATGGTGCATCACATGCGCCTCGGGCACATATTTGATGGTGTAGCCCAGCTTACGCACGGTATAGCTCCACTGCAAATCCTCGGCATACATGAAGAAGTCATCGGCGAGGTGGCCGCCGGGCATTTTCTCGATTACCTCGCGCTTGATGTGGAAGTAGGTGCCCCACACCCAATCGGGGTACAGGGGCTTGTCGTACGTGAAAAATGCTCCTTGCAGAATAGTACCGCGCTGCTCGGCCGACATGAGCTTTTGCAGGCGCAGCAGCTCCACCAGTTGCAGGTTGATGGACGGAAAACGGCCGCAGGAATGCTGAATCCGGCCATCCGGGTACTCCAGGCGGGCCGTGGTGAGGCCCAGGTTAGCTTCGGCTTTTAGCTCCTGGTAGGTTAGTGTTAGGGCATCGTTCAGGCAGGCCGCGTCGCTGTTGAAGAGCAAAATGGTTTCGCCCGTGGAATGCTGAATGCCTAAGTTGTTGCCCTTCGCGAAGCCCGAGTTGTCGGGGTTGCGCACCAGCTTAATGGACGGAAAACGCTCGGCAAACAGCCCCGGGTCGCACTCCGTAGAGGCGTTATCGACTACGATGATTTCGTAGCTAACGCCGTGCGTGTGCTTGATAATTGACTCAACAGCCTCACAGGTGAGCTGAAAGGTGTTGTAGTTGATGATGATGACGGAAACCTGCATCGGAAAAACTTACGTTGAAGAGGCTACAACTTGTACGTATAGCCGGTCGTGGGCGTCGATAAACGGCTCCATATCAAACTGCTCGCGAATGCGCAGCGCGGCCTGCCCATGCCGCTCCAATAGCGCGGCATCGGTTACGTAGCGTTCCATACTGGCCAGCAGGCTATCCACGCGCGGAATAGCGCCGTTGTCTTCCATTGCAATCAGGAAGCCGCCTGGTTCCAGGTTGGCCGGCACGATTACTTCGGGAATGCCGCACAGGTCACTGGCAATAACCGGCACTTTGTGCTCGTAGAATTCGACAATACTCAGGGGCAGCCCTTCAGAAAAGCTCGACGGCACCAATCCTGCGTGGCAGGCCGACATATAGTAATGCGGATTATCGACGCTGCCCAGGAAGATAATGTCGGGCTGCGTCTCGCCCAGTTCTGCCCGGATTTCACGCAAGCACGGCCCCTCGCCCATACACAGCCACGCCAGCTGGCGCTCGGGGTGCAGAGCGCGCAACTGCTGGTAGGCGGCTAGGGCATAGCGCCAGCCTTTTTGCTCCGTGCCGCGGGCTATCATGCCAAACACGAACGTGCCGGGCGCAATGCCCAGCTCCTGCCGGATCTGCTCGGGAGTGGGCAGTGGCTGCGCGTAACGCACCACGCCGTTGTAAATAGTAGTAACCGGCACCGTAATTCGGGCGTCGGCTTGCGCTATGGATTTCTTCTGTTTGAGGTTTTCGTATTCCGTTTTGTGGTCGGAGGCAATGATTTTCTCTCCAATAGCCCGCATTTTCTCATTGGCCTCGCTCCCGTTTTTTTGCAGCAGGATATCAGCCGTGTACTGCGAAACCGCAACAATGGCACGAGCCTTATTGGCAGCGGGCATAAACGACGTGTCACCCACTTTGAGCAGCATCGTGTAGCCGTTGTGGTCAGTAATTACCACCGGCACCGACAGAAAGCGTGTTACTTTGGCCAGCCGGGAGTTTTCCACCAGAATTTCGTGGCCATGTACCAGATCAATGCGGTGGCGCACGATGGTATACAGGAACATGAGCGTTTTGCAGGCCTCGTGAAATCCGGTGTAGCCCGTCAGGCGCTGCACCAGGGCATTCACTTTCCATAGCACCGCGTTCAGGCGCGGGTACGAGGTCATATCGATGAGCTTTACCGCCGGGCTGAGGTAACTTTCCACCATGCCCCGGTCAACCAGCTGCTCACCCTGGTTGAAATAGTACGCCTCGTGCCGCTTCGTAATACCCGACGCCAGCGTGAGGGCCACCACGTGTGAGCCGGCTTTCTCTAGATTTAGGGTAGTATACAGGATTCTCATCGGCCCGGCATTGACTTGGTCGTTACCGCCTGTTCGAAGGCATGCTCGTACTGGGCCGCGCAGTTTTCCATCGTAAACTCGGTGCTGGCCCGTTGGCAGTTTTGTACGTGGGCCGCATACAGGGCCGGTTCGGTGCAATACCGCCGCATGGCGGCCGTGAGCATCGCCAAATTGGGGGTGTAGGTGGCCGGCTCAATGTCTACCAGCTGCCCCGTTGGGCCAGTAGTGGGCTCAATCAGCTCAGGAATACCGCCTACGCGGGTTGCAATAGTAGGCTTGCCAGTTACCATATATTCGATAATGGCTAGCGGCAGCGCCTCGGCGCGGAAATACGTTGGCAGCAGTCCCACGTCAAAGCCCGCCACGAAAAAGTCCGGGTTGGGCACCTGGCCGGTGAAGATGATATCAGTGTCAGACCCGAATTCAGCCTGCAGGCTTTGCAGATAAGAGCTGCCGCCCACCAGTACTAGCCGCAATGGCCGGCCTAGCCCAGCGGCTTTCACCTGCTGAAAAGCTTGAATAGCGTATTTCCAGCCTTTATCCTCAATGCCGCGAGCTACCATACCAAATACAAAGGCTTCAGCCGGTATATGCAGGGTACGGCGCGTTTCAGCAGCATCGTAAACTTTGGTTACTACGCCGTTATACACCGTCTGCACTAGTGGCAGATCGGGTAGGGCCTGCTCCAGGTTGTGCTGGCAGTAGCGCGACACAGCCAGAATCCGCTCGGCCGTGCGCAAGACCGGCGCAAAGTCGCGGCGACCTTCCAGCAGAAACTTGTTGTACTCGCCGTGCTCGGTAATCACAAACGGAATGCCCAGACGCTGGGTAAGAGGCGCACATATTTCGTCCGAGACGGTAGCGTGGCTATTCACCAGCTCGATGCGGTAGCGCTGCAGGCAATCGGCCAAGTAGGCTTGCTGCCGCTGCTTATAGAAGGTGGCCGGCCGCCCCAGCCGCTGTTGTAGCGCGTTTACCTTATAGGACCAGAACGTACTGCGTGGGTTATCGGCCATTGACAGCACCTTCACCTGCGGCGGCAATAGGCGGGCTACCAGCGCCGGATCAATCAGCTCGGCCCGCTGGTTGAACACAAATACATCGTGGCCGCGACGGCACAGCTCGGCGGCTAGGTTCATGGCCAGCACCTCTCCCCCACCTACCTGCAATGACCACGTGGAAATCAGTATCCTCATTATTGCTGCTCTATTCGTTTGTCAAGCGCTGAATATGTTTTATTTCTGATCTAGACTGCTATGCATAATGCTATGCAAACAGCGTAGTTCGATTAAACATGTCGCTCAATCAATTCGTCGTAGGTATGAACGGCAATGATTTTTCCGTCCTTCAGCTCATAGATTCTGTCGCACTGGCGCAAGGTGGTAATGCGGTGTGCAATGATAAGGATGGTGATATCAGTGGCAGAAAGCTTGTTAATAGCTTCACTCACTTCTTTCTCGGTCTGGGTATCGAGGGCACTGGTCGCCTCGTCCATCACCAGGATTTGCGTCTGCTTGTACATAGCGCGGGCAATGCCAATCCGCTGGCGCTGTCCACCAGATAAGCGGGCACCACGCTCACCCGAAACAGTATCCAGGCCTTGGGGCAGGGAGGCTACGAATTCGGCCAAGGATGCCTGTTCCAAGGCATACTGCAGGCGCTGGGGGTCAGGGTTGGTTTCACCAAGCGTAATATTATCGCGCAGCGAAGCCTGCATCAGAAAAGTATCCTGCTTTACGTAGCCTACCAGCCGGTGCCAAGCTTCCGTATTGTCTAAGCGCAATGGCACACCATCAACCCGGATTTCACCATTCTGCTGGGTGTAGAAGCGCAACAGCAAGTTCATCAAAGTTGTCTTGCCAGAGCCAGAGCTACCGATAAACCCAATTTTCTCGCCCTTCTTAACAGAGAAACTTACTCCTCGCAAAACCGGTGTTTCACTACCTGGGAAGGCGAAAGAGATATTATCAAACTCAACCTTATCCTGAAACTTAACCGCCGACTGCTGCTCAACTAAATGCTCCTGCCATTGTGGTTCCTCATAAGCATCCAGCGCCTCCAGCGTGTAGAAGTGCTGCTTCATCATAACCATGCTGGCCAAGATACGGTTGACAGATGGCATCAGCTTGTAGGCTGCCGCCGCAAACAACCCTACAATCGTAATTAGATTGGTGGAGTCGCCTGAGAAAAGCAGGGAGTAAATGATGATGGTGCTGACAGCCAGGATAGAAACCATTTCAATAATACGCACTGGCAACAATCCATATACGTATGCTTTGGCATCCAGACCTTGCATTAACGCTTGATTCTCATTTATGCGCTGGCGGAACAGCTGCAGTTTGTTGGCAAGCTTTAATTCAACATATCCAGCAAAAGTATCGCTCACAATACCGTATGCTTTGGGCGCCTGTAAGTCGCGCTGGTTGCCCAACTCTTGGGACCGGTTCCGCAGCAATTTGTAGGTAATAACAGTAGCCGGAACAAGCGTAAAAGCCAGAATCACAAACAAAGTGGGCTGATACACCAAAATACCTAACACCACTATTAGCACTATTACAATTTCAGAAAGCAGTACAAATACTTGCCGAACAATACCATTCAAGTAAGAGTTAGGTACAGTCAGCACTTCGTTGACAACTTCAAAAGTGCCTATTTCCTGAAATTTCCAAAAAGGCAGACCAATATATTTAATATACTGACTATCAATTATTTTCAAGGCAATTTCAGCGGTAAATTTGACCTGCTTATAATTAATCCAGCTGATAAAGATATTTTTAATTAAAAAGAATATAAAAATAACAACAACAACAAAAATAAAGAATCCTGCTTCGGTCTGAAAGCCAGTTGACTTATACAGGTACGCAGACCACTTTTGGTCCATAACAGATCCTGGGTGCGAAGCCAGCGTCACTACAGGAATTAGCGATGCCAGGCCAAATACATCCAGAAAGGAAGTGAATAGTTGCAGCAGAAACATCATTATCGCCCGTTTCTTCTCGGCCGGCGACAGATAACGCATGATGCTATTGACTGCTTCTGTCAGAATGTTATTTTTCAACATTTTTTTACTTAGGAACCTAGATACAGAGAAGGTTATGCGCTGAATCCCAGCACATCTACAGCTGTCCGATCTAACACTTCAAGCTGCAAAGGTACGGGATAAATGCCTGAGATATCCCAACTAACTACTCAGGACCTCACTGCTGCACTGGTAGGCTACCACAGTAGACAGGCTTAATTAGGCCTTTTTAGGCCTTATGCAGGAGCATAATATGGGGCAGTTTTTGGCCAGCACCGCGCAAAACCGCGCGGGTCATTACGCTGGTGGCCGTCGGATGGTTACAGGGTCTTGCTTACAACGGGCTCAGCTTAGTGTTAAGCCTAGTTGCTACCTCTATTTGCATGACTTTGCCAGCTACTGTCAACATTAGTGCGCTGACGGTAGCTGGCAAGCATAAGGTTCCCTGCCCTGATTGGTCTAGCGGCCCAGTAGGCGTTGCATACGTACTACTTTTTGCCCTGGTACGCCCAGCTTAGCTAGTATGTACAATACCCGGCTCACTACGTCCCGGCTATCTTCCCAACGCACCTTCAACCAATGCGCTGCCTTCGGGCTGCCTATCTGATAAAGCAACTCTGAGCGCAATCGTGTCTGAGCTTTGATAATGACATCGGCTTCAGGGCTAGCTCCACGGTGCTTGTTCAGCAGCATCAGGGAGCCTTCTTCCATCTGACGCTTACGCGTATCGAAAACGGCATTACCATGTCTGCGATACCGGGCACTTACTTTAGGCGAGTACACAAATTTATATTCTCTCGATAGTCGCAGCCACATATCCCAGTCTTCAAAAGGCAGGCTTTCATCATACAAACCCACCTTATCAAAACAGGAGCGCCGCATGAGTACACTCATGGCAGCTACTACACAGGATTTGAGCAACGTCAGGAAAATATCCTCCGGGTGAGGAATAGCAAAGTCGTTTGGCTGGGGAATGGTATTACCAGCTGCATCCATGAACTCAATTGCACTGGTAATAACGCCTACTTCTGGGGGTGCATTAAGCAGCAACGGCACTTGAGTAGCCAACTTATCGGGCAGGTACACATCATCAGAACCAATGATGCAAACAAATTCTCCCTGCGCCTGAGTTACAATATCATTACATACCCGGCACACCCCAAGATTAGTAGTGTGGCGAATAAGTTTGCCATTTACCTCTGGATGCTCTGCCAGCCATGCCTCCGCTACCGCTACCGACTGATCGGGAGAGGCATCATCCACAATTATCAGCTCGACATTTGGGTAAGTCTGCAGACGTATGCTTTCCAAAGTCTCGCGTAAGTATGCTTCATTCCCGTAAGAAGCGACACCAACCGTAACCAAAGGCATTTTTTCCATGAATCTGTACTGTGTGAAAAATTTCCGGCTTTGGTAACGAACTGCCATAAGGAACTAGCATCCTATTCCAACCAACGGAATTGGACGATGCTAGACACTATCTTTTCGTATTATCCCACTCAGATACTATCGACCATTCAACTTCCACTAGTCAGGTATCAGGCGTCAAGCGTTAGGCCGGTGCTCGTTTCACGATAGATGCGTTGGCCATCAGCAGAACGCCAAAGGCCAGGCTCAGCAGCCAGCAGCTTCTCCCCGGTCTCATCTACCCACCCTCGCTGCCGGGCTGGATTGCCATACACCAGTGCATAATCCGGTACATCGTGGGTAACGACGGCGCCACTGCCCACCAGCGCGTAGCGGCCTACCGTAGTGCCAGCCAATAGCGTACTATTGGCCCCGAGAGAAGCGCCCTTGCGTACTACAATAGGCAGCAAAGTAAAATCCTTATTTTTACTTCGCGGGTGCAAATCATTAGTAAATACCACATTAGGCCCTACAAATACATCATCTTCCAAGGTGGTGCCACGCCAAAGATAAATGCCGCACTTCAGGGTCACATTGTCACCTAGCACTACTCCTGCTTCGGCAAAACAATGGTCACAGATATTACAGTTTTTTCCTACCTGCACTCCTGGTAATAAGTGCACAAATGCCCACACGGTAGTGCCAGCCCCGATATCGGTAGTCTCAACTAACGATGAAGGATGTACATAATAGTCTGCGGTGTTCATTTCAGGCATTGTGAGTGATAAATGTGGGTTACTGTATACTAGACAGTGGTATTTTCAACCAGCTTTACATACTCATAATAGCTGCGGATGTAATCAGCTTCTTCATATTCCATTGATGCCAAGCATAACAATACTGCACCATGTCCAAATTTTATTTCCCGCCAGCACATCCGAGGAATGTATAAAACTTTGCTTGGATGATCGAGCAGGAAAGTATGCCTGACTCTATCGGGCGTTTCTACTGTCATTTCAAGGGTGCCATGCAGTGCAATAATGAGTTGTTGCAACTCATAGTGCGCATGATGCCCGCGAATTTTGTCGGAAGGAACGTCAAAAGTCCAGTATGCTCGCTTTATCGCAAAAGGCAAATTTGCACCTTCAGCTACTACTAACCGCCCAATATCTTCCGATCCAATGTCGGGCAATGAGAGAATGTGGGGTTGCGTCATTAAGGAAGTATTTATTGAGTGCCGAAGGTAAATAGCTATACTAACAAAGAATATGAACTTTGCTACCTGCCTTTTTATGAACTACAGTTTGCCGAGTCAGCCAACGCCTTGCGAGTGAAGGGCGCCGTAAACTGTCGTCTGACTCGGCAAACTGTAGGATTCTTTAGGCTTATGCGCCAGCGTAGAAACTCCGGATTGCCGTAGCAACCGCTGCGACATGCTCAATGGTCATACCAGGCCACATGGGTAAGCTCAAGCTTGTACGAGCCAATTCCTCCGCAATAGGATATTGTCCTTCGGCTATAGCTAGATGCGCATAAGCTTCCTGGCGGTGTGGCGGCACCGGGTAGTGAATAAGTGTCCCGATTTCTGCTGCCGTAAGATATTGCTGGAGTGCGTCTCGCTGAGCAGTGCGCACTACATACAAATGGTAGACATGGGTGCTACCTTCAGCCGTAGTAGGTAGCTGTAAATCTCCGATTCCGGCTAATTGCTCATCGTACCACCGGGCAACCTGTTGACGTTGAAGTGTCCACTCGGGCAGATAGTGCAGTTTTACCGACAATGCTGCCGCCTGCAGTTCATCTAGGCGAGAATTGTAACCGATTACTTCGTTGTAATACTTGCGCTGCGAGCCGTAGTTACGCAGTGTTCGGATCTTTTCGGCAACTGCCTCATCATTGGTTGTTACAGCTCCAGCATCACCCAGAGCACCCAAATTCTTCCCCGGATAAAAGCTTGTCCCGTTGGCATGCCCCATGCTTCCCGTCAGGTTGCCATCAGCTGAAGCTCCCTGCGCCTGCGCATTATCTTCAATCACAAGCAAGTTGTGCTGCCGGGCAATTTGCATAATAGCCGTCATTTCACAGGCCTGCCCGTAGAGGTGAACTGGCATGATGGCGCGGGTACGAGCTGTAATAGCCGCTTCAATTCGACGCGGATCAATATTATATGTCGCTGGATCGGGCTCTACTGGCACCGGCGTAGCGCCTACGTAGGATATAGCCAGCCAAGTAGCTATGTATGTATTTGAGGGTACGATTACCTCATCTCCCGCACCGATACCCAGGGCCAGCAGCGATAAGTGCAATGCATCGAGCCCATTGGCCACCCCAACTGCATAACGTGCACCGGAGAACGTGCTATAGGCTTGCTCAAAATCCAGCACATGCTGGCCAAGCACATACCATTGCGAATCATACACGCGGCCTAAAGCCGTCATAATTTCTTCGCGAATGGGCTGATGCTGAGGCGAAAAAGAAAGAAAAGGAACTTTCATACGAAACTAATGAGCAGAGTTACAGAATGGCAAAAGTAGGGAATGTTCTATACTGATGGTATAAGTTGAGATTTTCAGCTCGCTTGTTATGCCTAGCTGCCAAGGCCACCCACGAAGTACTAGACTATCATTCAACAGCTTACCTACCTGTGTTCAAAACCTCCTGCCCCACTTCCGATCAAGCTGCGGAATTAGAGTGAATACCAGAGCAGCAGCAACAAGTTTAACTTGAACACTTAAGCAGAAGGCTGGCTGTAAGCCAAGCGCATTTTTCTGGCAGCCATTTTATTGGATAACCAACGGTGCGCTCGGCTTTCCAATAGATGGTAAGATAAAATGGCTAAGATAAGATTAACAGCCAGAACCAATAAGCTTGATTTAATACTATGTGGTGCAAGTACACCTTTTAGAACTTTACCTTCAAGAACGAGCATAATTACAATTTGCCAGATGTAAAAGCCGTAGCTTACTTTTCCCAGATAAGCTAATACTGGAGAGCTTAGCAAGTTTAGCGGTAAGCCTGGGTTCCGGCAGATACCAATAATCAGTACTATTAAGACTGGCAGTAACAACCAATTGTGGCCAACATAACCTTCCAAAGAAGGGCCAAAGTAAGACAAATAGACGAACAGTATGCCAATACTAATTATTGGCGCCCATTTCGGCACTTGCCAGTCGAAACGGAATATCAGCACTGCTAAAAGTACTCCACAAACAAATTCGGGTAAGCGTGCTGGGGGGAAGGGATAGACCCAGTTAAAAAGCTTCATTTCCGAATTGAAAGCGGCGAATAAACCAGGCAAGGCAGCTAATACAATAACAAGCAGCAATAACATTACTATAGTACGCTGCTTCAACTTCAATGCTACGGGCAGCAATACCGGAAACAAAGAATAAAAAAACATTTCGGCAGATATAGACCATGATCCACTACTATACCACTCCATCGCAACTGGTGGTATCCAAGCATTCAGAAACGTGAGGTTAAGAAATACTAACCAAGGTAAATTAGCCGGAATTTCGTGCATTAATACCACAACCACTATTGCAGCTAACAGTCCTGCTAAGTAGACCGGACCCACGCGAATAATACGCTTGAGAATGAATGGAATAAAGAGAGTTGGCCCACGGTGCTCACCCATATGGCTGTAGGTGAGAACTAGGCCTGACAAAACAAAGAATATATTTACTCCTAGAGCGCCCTGGCCGATAATATTATTTAAACGCCAGCCAAAATCGGGCAGTATACCACGAAGTTGTAAGTGAAATAAGAAAACATACAAAGCTGCAATAAACCTCAGACCGGTTAGTTCTTTTATTTCTCTCATTTTATTTTAAAGAAGCTTGAAAACAGCAAACCACACAAAAAGCTTTTTGTCGTCCAAAAATACATCAAATATATTATTTTGACAATAAAAGCATGAATCAATGATTATTCAGATAGAGCAGATTCATATCTAAGTGCGTGGCTTTAGCTTGGGACGAACAGGCCTAAGGATATTGAGACCGGTGCTCCTAGAGAGCAAAAATCTACCTGAAGCTGAGCAATGGCATGCCAGATACTTAAGGCTAAACCTTCTTAAGTTGCAGAAGTCCCAAGTTTGAACTGCGCTCAACAGCCCCGCAGTGGAGCAGCAACACACGATTTGTCCCAACGTCAAAAGCTGCAGCCCTATACTCTGTTGATCAGCTACATGCGCCGACACTCTCCTACAACATACGTCGGCCTAGCTGCTGAGCTATTCAGTATTTAACCCACTGTCACCTCCTACTCCAGTCAATCAGGTTTAGAGCTTGCTAGGCATAGCAAGTGCCCCAGCGAATGGCTCAGTGTACCGACGGCAACTTGCTATTTCACTATTGATCGGCTGACCCCATTGTACCAAATTGTGGCCTACGTCGGACATTCAAGGCCGTCTATGGAGAAAACAAGAGTCTGCTTGAAGTTAGCAGACTCTTGTTTTACAAACACTTATTTCAAAAAGCATCTTTAAATAGAATGCAATTCATTTTCACACTCTGTATATATAATTTTCATTTGCCTATAACTCCCTTCAGGCGGCGCCACACATTACCCACTTCTGGATAGTCAAAATACGTTTCCAGAATTCGGTTATAAAACAACTGTGCTAGCCCTTTACGGGTAATAGTTTTCTTCATATAGCGCCCCAAATGCGCACGAGGTGACTGATGCAAGTATTGCGGATATAGAAAGCGAAATTTATTTTCGCAAGCACGATGCCACGGTTTATTACGGCCATTATAATGAATAATTACCTTGTCTTGCAAGAATTTCTCATAGTCCCGCTTTGGCAAATCATATGGAATATAAGCCTTCATTAGATTATAGCGGCTATCCAATCGATACCATTTGCCTTTAAACACCATATTCAAGGCATCTTGATCATGATATTGCAGCTTTTCTGGTTGAGTGGCAATTATTCTCAGAGCTTGATCGGTAATGTGTTGCTCACGCCACTTGTACATATCCATCAGCAGAACACCGGCATTGAAATAATCTTCCAGACGGTTCATACCAATCTCAGGCCGCAAAGGCATTTCTGCTTCCATAATAGCACCAACCGTATACTCACCAAGGTCAGTTTGATATAGTCCCAGTAAATTACCAACAATAAGCATATCTACATCTAAATAGAGTAAACGCTCTATTTCTTGTGGTATCAGACGCGGAAAGAAAAGACGATAATAGGTTGCTAATGTAATGTATGCCTCCTGCTCGTCGGGTACTGGAAAGCCTTCAGTAACTTCAGGACTCAACTCATAGAAATGCATGTTGCCGCCCTGCTGGCGAACATAAGCTACAATTTTGGCCTTTTCTGTATCCGACACATCTGTTGCAATAGCATGGACCTGAACCTGACAGTCCTTGTTATTTACGAAAATAGAAGTCAGCAATACGTAGACAGGTGTGATGTAGCCTTCATCAAAGGCTATTGCTGCGTGAATGACAGGTTGGGCGTTCATAAATGAGAATGGTAAGGCTCAGAAAATCTTTGCCGCAGCTAGCTGCTACAAACACATGATTTGCTTTGACTAGCAAAGATACGGCTTCCTTCCATACTAGCGTAACTGCGAAGGATGGTTTGATTTGCCTATGGTATTGCAAGAACCGATTGACTCCGACAACGCTTTATACTACTTTATCGGGAACCGTTCTTACTTACAAGGATGTGGCCTCAATCTTTCATTGAGCCTTTTTGCCGGCTATTTGATGTTAACAATTTATGAATGGGATGTTCCACCCACAGATAAGCCGCTACAGAAACAATAATAGTAGTCAAAAATTTCAAAAAAATATTGTTATAAAGAAATTGATTCATAAAGACATTTAGTATACCCCCGTGTAATAAATAGAATGCATACGAACTTCTACCCAAAAGATCCAACAATTTCGTTTCGAGTATTTTTTTAAACCATGTTTGTTCATAAAGAAGTCCCCAAAACAGCGTAGCTATACCAACGGGTAGGACAGCATTCCTTACTATTATCGCACTTACACTGAACAAATCTGTTCCCATTAAATCCCGTGGCACATTACGCTCTATTACCACTAACGCATATAATACTAACAAAACGCAAGCAAATCCAACAGCAGTAACGAACCCCCGAGAGGATTGTGCTTCTGCTTTTCTATAACTGATGAGTAATGCGAGAGTCATACCAGCGAAGAACTCCAGGCAGCGGCCAAAGAACGTCCAATTCAGCATGAATTTGACGGAGCCGAAGAAGCCGAAAAACTGATTGTGAAACCGGGTGCCAATTGTTGCCAACACCAAGCCAATTCCGAGCAGTGCTAACGGGTAGACTAGGACTCGCCACCACTGCCGACGAATACCAAGTAACAGTAGCGGGGCACTTAAGTAAAAGCACTCTTCCACTGTTAAAGTCCACCCCTGTCCGACTATAGAGAGATGATACCGGTCGAAAAAGCCGCGCAGGAAAGTTAGGTTGAGAAAGGCAACCCAAATCTTATCCTTCAGATTGTAAAACTTCCAAAGCCCTGATGGGTCATAAGCAATAGTGAGTTGACTAGCAACTACAGTTAATACTGTAATTAAGAAGTACATGGGGTAGATGCGCGCTACACGGTTTCGCAAATACTTTTTTATCCATGCCTTACTCAACTCAACCCCATTTTGATACCGCACCGTTATCAAAAATCCACTTAAAACGAAGAAGATAGACACGCCGATGTGAAAATGGCTACACACGTCATGTAAAAATCTATAGAAAGAATTCCTATTCGATAAGGAATCAAACGGATTATAGTGAACAAAAAAAACCAGATAAGCGGCTATTGCTCTGATACCTGTAAGGGCAGGATAGTAAGCTCCCGCTATTGCTTGATTGTTCTTCCTTATCATCACATCACGTTAACATTCAACATAATTTGCAGCAAATGCCTGATACGCATCATTTTACACAAAATCGTTACAGCTCCCATACACACTAGTCGCACAGGATAGTTTACAAGATATAACATAAATTAAAAGCATCTGGTCTACATCGTCGTAAGACAATGCACACCAGATGCCCTATCAAAAATATTTATTCCAATAATTATATTAAAACATCAATGTTTAACACATTGTTTTTATTTTTTACTGGCGAGAATTCGATGCATTGGATGCTCTACAAACTTATACAAGGCAATTGCCACAAAGTTTATTATAATAAACTTGCCTAATATATTTTTCGTCACGAAATCGTTTAGAAAAAAATCTAATACACCAACATGAATGAGGTAAAAAGAATAGGAGCTCTTGCCTAATAAATCAAATATCTTAGTCTCGAGCAGACGTTTCAGCCAAGTTTGTTCGAATAACAAACCCCAAAAAAGCAGCACTATGCCGATGGGAAGAATTGCATTTCTAACAAGAAACGAATAATAATTGGACATGTTCATCGCCCCAACTTGCGTATCACGTTCTAGGTAAGCCATCAAGCCAGCACAAACTGCCATCCAGATAATACCAAGGCAGGTAATTATCAACCCGCTGCCGGCTTTGACAGTACTTTTACGCATATACAATGCGAGAGCCATACCGGCAAAGAACTCCAGACAGCGGCCGAAGAACGTCCAGTCGAGCATGAATTTGATGGAACCGAAGAAGCCGAAGAGCTGATCGTGAAACTGGGTACCGACCATTGTCAATAGCAGGCCGATACCGAGCAGCGCCAGCGGGTAGATCAGTATGCGCCACCACTGCCGACGAATACCAAGCAACAGTAGCGGGGCACTCAGGTAAAAGCACTCTTCCACAGTTAGCGACCACCCCTGCCCTGCCATCGTAAATCGATACCGGTCGAAAAAGCCGCGCAGGAAAGTCAGGTTGAGAAAGACAACCCAAATCTTATCCTTCAGATTGTAAAACTTCCAAAGGCGCGAAGGGTCGTAACCAGCATTAAGAATAGTGCCGATAAGTGTGAATATCGTTACAAGGAAATACATTGGGTAGATACGAGCTACCCTATTTTGTAAATAGCGGCGAGCCCATTGCCAGCTTAGCTGCAAATTGCGCTCATAACGAATGGTTATAAGAAAGCCACTAAGCACGAAAAATACGGAGACACCGATAGAGAGTACCGCAAAAAAGCTAAAAAGGCCATTTTGTATCAAACTCCTGGGACCTTCACTATCGAATGGATTATCATGCGATAGAAACACCATATAGGCCGCAATGGCTCGCACGCCTGTCAAAACAGAAAAGTATTGAGCCTTCGTAGCCACAACAGGGCCAGATGATATAGGGGCCCCTGGGACGACAACTTGTGGTACTGACATGTAAATGTTTATCTCAAATTAAAATCCTTCAAATGAGTGACTATTAATGTACGCCTGTTTCTTGAAACCGCACTAAACATCAATTGACAATACGTAGCTGCAAATTTAAGGCATTAATAGTAGTTCTGAGTTACAACTCAGGAAATCAGATAAACTATTTTTAGTTATTAGAAGATTCTCAGCACAGATGTAACTATACTATAAATCAACACTTTGCTTACCTAAGTATCTGCTGACGAAACACGGTTCACGATTAAAACCAGGCTAACATTATGCCATCTATATTTTACCAATAATATTATAATATCTACATATTACGAATAAAGATGTATGATGCTCATCCAGGTCTTAATGAAGCCAGTGGTTGCTTAAGGTTGGGAAAAGATCATATGATGTCGTAGCACGGCTGTTCTGCTAGTTATAAGCCTGCAGGCAAAGATTGTAACTTATATATCTGATGCTGGCTTCGTAGCATATACCTCTTGTACTACATACAATGGACGTTTGCGCGCAGCATCCATTGAGCGCCATACATATTCACCAATGACACCCAAGGCAATCATCTGAAAAGCAGATACGAAAAGAACAACTACCATTAGTGTTGTCCAACCGGGAGGGCCCTGGGCATCCAACAGTTTCAGGCCAATTATATAAAGACCGTAGACAAGAGCCACCAGGCCGAGCAAAAGTCCAACAACGGAAATGGCACGGATGGGAAAGAACGAAAAAGACAGCAATGAGTCGATCAGCAACTTGATCTTCTTGGAAACTGTCCACCGTGACTTCCCAATTTCCCGCTTACGGCGTACATAAGGAATGTTGACGTAAGCAAAGCCGAGCCATACCATCAGGTAGAATACATTGCTATTACGCTCATGCATTTTAATGACCTCATCAGCTACTTGCCGGTCAAAAAACACAAAATCAAATCCACCATCTGGTATGTTGGGCAAGGCCAACTTTTTCATCAACCAGTGAAATGTTTGGGCAAACCACTTGGAAAAACCAGTTTCCTCTCTATCCTGACGGTTTCCAATCACAAGCTTAAACCCCTGTTTCCAGTGCGAGTACATTTGCACCATCAGTTCCGGCGGGTCTTGCATATCAGCTGTAATCACAGACATACAATCACCTGTTGCGTAGGTGATACCAGCTACTATAGCATTGTATGACCCTACATTACCAGCAAGCTGTATTACTCGAATCCGGTCTGGATAGCGCTGCTGCGCAGTTCGCAGCGCTTGTAGGGTGTTGTCGCCAGATCCATCGTCTACAAACACATATTCAAATGTTACCTCAGCTGGAAACTGCGCTTCATTACTGATCAATTCCTGTAGTGTGACCGGGATGTTCTGCTCGTTGTAATAGCAGGGAATAATGACCGAAAGCTTGGGCATGGTCTGGTATCAAATTAGTAAGAGTGGCTAAGGTACTACAGCAGAAGCTACAGTCAGCAAAGCTACTTAGCACAATGTGAACAGTGTGAAGAGTCAGGATACGTAATCAGCTACAACTGCCATCGTAAAGCGCTGAGTGAGCTGATCATGCGTAAATGACATGCAATACTGCCTTACAATTTACAAAAGAGAAAGCAATTCAGGCATAGGCATTATTTAAGTAAATAGCAGCGATTTATATCGATGCTATCAACTCCATGATAATTGGCAAAAGCTTGTGCATCCGATTCGCCATATTCTATTGTGTACAAAGTTTGAGGAAGCATATACCGCTCTTCCGGAAGAAACAAAGGTTGCAACAGTGCCTTTTTATTTCGGCTAGCTGCTTGCTTAATATTAGCATCTCGCCGCAATAATCGACGTTGATACTCAGGCGCTTTGAGTAAGTCCAAGTATGCGATATTAATATTACTACTTGAGCTGATAAATATTATAAACAAAAACAATCCCCTGCATACAGCAACAAAATGAACATGCATAATCAATTTGTTAATACCGTAATATTTTTCTAAATAAGAAGCAAATGCACTGGCTACTACTAACCAACCCAATAAGAAAAATACATAAATTGATTGCCAAGTATGTTCCCACACTGCTTGGTAGACTATTATCGATGGCAGAATACTAATACTAATACCCACGAAAAGCCAAAGGGCCAATAGTACAGGTGATACTGTAAGAGGAGACATTATATTTATCTCTTTCTTGTGTATTAGCTGTAAAAATAACAAAGTCCCAATCATCAATAGCAAATTATCTAGCCAACCTGTCATCGCGCCCGCAGCAAAGAAGAGGCTTTTGAATATCGACAGCAACAAACTGCTAACTGATATAGCCGGGTCAGAGGAATGGGAAGCAGCCGCTCGAGCTATGTTTCCTGGTGCCAGTACTGAAACTGCAGCACTTGACAGGCTAACAGCAAATAATACGCAAGCATCGGCAAAACCACTATTGATTAATTTAGCATATATCAAATTAGAAAGTGTAATCCATATGATCATCATCATTACTACCTCATATGACCCGACCGCTGAAAACACCAACAAACAACACAAGGCTAAAATCACATAGGTGAATTTAGATCTCAACCTATATAGCAACGCCAAAAACAAGATACTAAATATAACTCCATATGTATAAGCAGTGTAACCTCCAGACCAATAAAGAAAGGAACTAATGTTAGTAAAGCCGCTTAGCAGCATCACAAACAGCAAAACACTTATCTGAAAATATTTATACTTATAAAATATGGCCTTGCACAAAAACAACAAAGCGCCGAACAGCGCTACTAATGTTGTTAACGTAAAAATCTTTTCCCTTACTATTGAGTCATTGTATGTAAGCGGGCTAAGAGCAGATTTTAGCAACAGCTCAGTGTATCGTCCTGTCCAGTTATTGTAATTATTTTTAATATAGGCAATTCTACCTGCTTTTAAAATTGAATTGGCATCCAAGTAATCATCATGTATACTTGGATGGGTATAATAGCATAATAAAACAAAAGGCAGAATACACAGCAGCAGCCCGCTTTGCCATACAGGTTGCAAGCACTTGGCAATGAGATATTTTATCTTATTAGCAAGCAAATTATTGTCTACTAAAAAGCATACGCTAGTATGCAGTTAGTGCTTCCTAATTTAAAACCAAGTTTTTCACACGTGCGAAATACCGCCCGGTTTGTTGCCTGAGTAGTCATTAACACACAGTTGGCTTCCATAGTACGAGCGCGCTGTATAGTTTCAGCTACTAGCTTTATATGCCATCCGCGGTTAGATGGACCTACTGCAGTTAGGGTAATACGTGAAGAACGAAACGCTGAGTTAAATGCATAGACAGGAGAATCAGTAATTGCCAGGAAGGAATCGACCGGCAATTCTGGCTCAGCAGGAACTAAAACTGCATCACAATAGCCTTGCACGGCTGCTGTTGCATAACGACGTAGAAAGGCATCTGCTTTTTCATGCCCAAACCAGGAATCAGCATGAAATCGGTCGTAGTCATTACGAGCAGCACTCGAAATAGCACCAATATGCTCGGCTTCCGTAATGTTAGCCAAGCGCACAGGATAACGGTGTTGCTCAAATTTATCTACAGCATCATGGTAGAAATTTAATCTGGTTTCAACCAGTCGCCATCCAACGCTACCCAATGCCTGCGCAACACGTGTATCCTCAACCGGCAATTCCACAAAACAATATTGCACTTGCTGATGGGCTAATTCCGCTCGGAAAGCAATACTTGCAGCCTCCAGTACTGAAGCAGGTGTTTGATCAGTAAACAAGATGGTGAACACCTTATACACCTTAGCCTCAAAAAAGGCAGTATCCCAAGGAAGAAAGGTGTACAAAAATTGTACAACATCATTTCCACTTTGAAACTCGAATACTTGGTGGTTTGGCTCAGCAGTGTACTGCTGAGCCAAACCAGTACCAAATAGCTCCTGCTGCCTTCCGACATCCAGATAGCGCAGAAAATTGTAGGGAGAGTAAAAAAACAGCTTATCTGCCCTTGCCGCTACCAGCTCCGAGTTTACTTGCTGCCCCATACTTGCAGGAAGTTTTCCCGCTTCCGGATGTAATCCTCCTCGTTGTAGCGGGTAGACGCAAACACCAGCTGTACGGCAGTATGCGAATATTGCATAGTATGCCAAGCGTTTGGAGGAACATATAGTCCTACATGAGGCGACTCCAGCACAAAAGTCATCAATTCACCGTCGGGCATTTCGGTAGTAACAATAATGCGGCCAGCCACAGCAATTAGAATTTGTTCTGTTGCATGGTGTGCATGACGGCCACGGACGATACTTTCCGGTGTAAAATACGTCCAGAAAATACGCTCTATCGGGAACGGAACAAGCCCTTGTACTTCCTCAACAGAAATGTAGCCAATATCAGGAGCACCCAACTTTGGAAATTCAATGAGATGTGGCTTCTGCATACTCGCTAGCTACTTAGAACGTACGTGGAGTGTTGTCTACTTGGCCGGAAGTTACCCCTTGGACATGTTCCTTGAAGTATTCCAGAGTGCGGCGTAATCCTTCGGCACGACCTACTTTGGGCTCCCAACCCAGAATTTCGCGAGCCTTGGTAATGTCTGGCTTACGCTTCATAGGGTCGTTCTGGGGCAGTTCCTGGTAGGTTGGCTTAAACTCAACGCCCATCAGGTTGGCAATTTCTTCTCCGAACTCTTTGATGGTAATTTCGTCCGGATTGCCCACGTTTACTGGCAGCGCGTAGTCGCTCAACAGCAAGCGGTAGATGCCCTCCACCAAATCGTCTACATAGCAGAACGAGCGGGTTTGGGAACCGTCGCCGAATACGGTCAGGTTTTCGCCGCGCAGGGCCTGGCTCAGGAATGCTGGCAATACACGGCCATCGTTGAGGCGCATGCGGGGCCCATAGGTGTTGAAGATCCGGACGATGCGGGTCTCCAAACCGTGGTGGTTGTGGTAGGCCATCGTAATGGCCTCCTGGAAGCGCTTGGCCTCGTCGTAGCAGCCGCGGGGGCCAACGGGATTTACGTTACCAAAATACTCTTCTACCTGCGGATGAATTTCCGGGTCGCCATACACTTCCGAGGTGCTGGCAATCAGCATGCGGGCACCTTTCACGCGGGCCAGGCCCAACAAGTTGTGCGTACCGAGTGAGCCTACTTTCAGTGTCTGAATTGGAATCTTCAGGTAGTCAATAGGCGAAGCAGGTGAAGCGAAGTGCAGAATGTAGTCCAGCTTGCCGGGCACGAATACGAACTTCGACACGTCAGCATGGTGAAACTCGAAGTCTTCACGGCCGAATAAGTGCTCAATGTTCGCCAGATCCCCCGTAATAAGGTTATCCATGGCAATGACATGGTAACCTTCCTTCAAAAACCGGTCACAAAGGTGAGACCCAAGGAAGCCGGCACCGCCGGTAATCAGAACACGTTTTTTATCAGACATTGTAGTTGATTCTAGGTTGGTGGTTGTCAGTTGATTGTTGTCAGTTGTTAGTCATCAGAACTCCTGACAACTAACAACTGCTAACGGACAACTAGCTAACCGGCTCTTTGTGGTCGGTACGAATACCGATGCAGTGGTAGGTAAAGCCGGCTTCGTGCAGCTCCTTGGCGTCGTAAATATTACGACCATCGAAGATAGCCTTTTGCTTCATCAAGCGGGCTACTACCTCGAAGTTAGGCGAGCGAAACTCGGGCCACTCCGTCACAACCAGCAAAGCATCAGCATCAATGAGAGCTTCAAACTCATCTTTAGCGTAAGTGATACGGTCGCCGAGCGAGTGCTTGGCCTCGGCCACGGCCACTGGGTCGTAGGCCGTTACGGTGCAGCCTTCGGCCAGCAGCTTCTCGATAATAACCAGCGAGGGCGCTTCGCGCATATCGTCGGTTTTGGGCTTGAACGACAGACCCCAAACGGCCATTTTCTTGCCTTTCAGGTCGCCACCAAAGTGCTTTTTCACTTTATCGAACAGCACCTCCTTCTGAGCATCGTTTACGCTTTCCACCGCTTTCAGCACCTGCATCTCGTAGCCGTTTTCGGCCGCCGTTTTGATGAGAGCTTTTACGTCTTTGGGAAAGCAGGAGCCGCCGTAGCCAATGCCAGGGTAGATGAATTTGGTACCGATACGGGCGTCGGAGCCGATGCCTTTGCGGACCATGTTCACATCAGCACCCATGATTTCGCACAGGTTGGCAATGTCATTCATAAACGAAATCTTGGTCGCCAGCATTGAGTTGGCAGCATATTTCGTCATTTCGGCCGATGGAATATCCATGAAGATAATCGGGTGGCCGTTGAGCAGGAAGGGTTTGTAGAGTTTGGTCATTACCTCCTCGGCACGCTCAGAAGCCACACCCACCACAATACGGTCGGGCTTCAGGAAGTCGTCGATGGCAGCCCCTTCCTTCAGGAATTCAGGGTTGGATGCTACATCGAACGTAATATCAGCGCCGCGCTTAGCTAGGGCCTGCTCGATTTCGGCGCGTACTTTGGCGGCAGTGCCAACGGGCACCGTGCTTTTGGTGACGATAACGCCGTAGTTGTTCATGTTTTCACCGATGCCCCGGGCCACGGCTAGCACGTACTTCAAATCGGCCGAGCCATCTTCGCCGGGAGGCGTACCCACTGCGATGAAAGCTACATCGGCATCTTTGATACCCTCCGCCAGGTTGGTCGAGAAGTGCAGGCGACCTTTTTCTACGTTCCGGCTCACCATTTCTTCCAGGCCGGGCTCGTAAATTGGCAGAATACCCTTGTGGAGGTTGTCAATTTTCTTCTGGTCGATGTCAATACAGGTGACATCAATCCCTACCTCGGCGAAGCATGTGCCAGTAACCAAGCCTACGTAGCCGGTACCTACTACTGCAATTTTCATATTAGGGGAGTGTTTGGGAGAGATATTTATTGAGTTTAAGCCCCAACCGCGTGGCGAACGACGGTCTGTGATGGGCAAAAGATGTTAAGCGTAAAAAGCTGAATCGTAGGACAAAAGTACGACCAGGGGTACAGCTTCCAATCAGGCAGGCTATTGAGTAGCCAGCAGGCCATACTTAAGAATGCAATAGATGGCCCGGAACCCGTCGCGCCACCCGATTTTTTTTCCTTCCGCGTAGGTTCGGCCGTAGTAGCTGATGCCTACCTCGTAAATCCGGACGTTGGGTACCCGCGCTACTTTGGCCGTTACCTCGGGCTCGAAGCCGAAGCGGTTTTCCTCCAGCCGCAGGCCCTGAATAATGTCGCGGCGAAACAGCTTGTAGCACGTTTCCATATCGGTCAAATTCAGATTGGTGCACATATTCGACAGCATTGTCAGCCAGTAGTTGCCGATGCTGTGCCAGAAGAACAGGATGCGGTGCGGGTTGCCGCCCATAAAGCGGGAGCCGTACACGACATCAGCAAAGCCGCGCAGCACCGGATTCAGCAGCACGTTGAATTCTTCCGGGTCGTATTCTAGGTCAGCATCCTGGATGATGACGTAGTCGCCGGTGGCTTCGCGGATGCCGGTGTGCAGCGCCGCACCCTTGCCTTGGTTGACGGCATGCTTGAGGTAGCGGATGGGCAAATCGGGGTTGGCCGCTATATACCGCTCAATGGCTTCCTCGGTGTTGTCGCGTGAGTAGTCATTGACGATAATGACTTCCTTCTGCATGCCGCCGAGCAGCTGCACCGCCTTGAGCTTGTCCAGAATCAGGTGAATCGTGGATCCTTCGTTGTACGCCGGAATAACGATGGAAAGCGTACGAGGAGGAAACTGAATACCTGAAGACGGAGAAGTAGGCGCTGAAATCATTAAAACGAAGCAAACAGGGTGTAGAAAACGGCCGTAACGAAGCGGCTGCGGCTTACATCATGTGCCGTTTCCACCAGTGCTGGAACACGATAAGGGCCCAGATGCGGGCGTGTACGTCGCCGGGGCTGCGGGAGAACAGCTGGGTTTTCAGGGCCCGGATACCGTCGACGCTGAAGATGCCCTGGGCCTCGATGAAGCCGTCGGACAGCAGGTCGTCCTCAATCAGGGGGCGCAGCTCGTTGCGGAACCACTTGAGCAGTGGCACCTCAAACCCGTGCTTGGGGCGCTTGTAGAGCTCCTCGGGCAGCAGCGGCCGGAAGGCATCCTGCACGATCTTCTTCTTCATCTTCGCGTCGATTTTGCTTTCGACCGGGATAGAGAAGGCGAAGTTCACCACGTTGGGGTCCAGAAACGGCGGGCGCACCTCCAAGGAGTTAGCCATGCTCATCAGGTCTACCTTGGCCAGCATGTCGTAGGGCAGCACCAGGTTCATATCCGTGAGCAGCACCTCGTTCAGGTCGCCATCGGCATGCAGGTGCTGCAGAACATCCTTGCGGCGCTTCTCAGCCAGCTTCTTGCCCACTTTGCGGCGCGAATCGGCACTCAGAATATTGCGGGCGTCCTTTTCATTGACGAAGGTGGCCCAGTCCCAGTACCGGTCTTTGGGGCCGCTGAGCATGCCGCGCGAGAAGCGCTGAAACTGCCGGATGCGGTTGCCAAAGAAGGAGTTGCGCGACTTGGGCAGCACATCCCAGAGCAGGTTCAGGCCCGTTACGGCTTCGGCCTTGAAGCCGCCCTGCCGCACCTGAAACTCGCCCATATGCTTGTTGTAGCCGGCAAACATTTCATCGGCACCATCACCCGACAGGGCCACAGTAGCCTTTTCGCGGGTGCGCTTGCTGAGAATGTACACGGCCAGCGCCGACGAGTCTGCAAAGGGCTCGTCGATGTAGTCGAGGACGTCGAAGATGTGGTCGTAGAGGTCCTGGTTGGTGAGCGAGAAAACCGTGTGGTTGGTTTTGTAGCGCTCCGCTACCAGCTTGGCGTACTTGGTTTCGTCGAAAAACGGCTCGTCGCGGTACCCGATGCTGAACGTGTTCAGGTGCTGGGTGTGGCGCGAGGCCAGGGCCACGATAACCGAGGAGTCGATGCCGCCGCTCAGGAAAGCGCCCACGGGCACGTCGGCCACGAGGCGGCGGGCGGTGGCATCGTCGAGCAGCTCGACCAGCTTTTTCTGCTGCTGCTCGTAGCTGGTTTTATTTTTGGCGACTTTCTTGGGGTCGTAGGGAATCTTGTACCAGCGCTTCTTCACCACTTTCCCGCCCTTAATAAACAGGTAGTGGCCGGGCAGCAGCTTCTTCACGCCCTTGAAGATGGTGGCCGGGCCGGGAATGTAGTTGAGCTGCAGATAGTGGCTCAGGGCCACGTAATCGAGCTTGCGCGGTACGCCCAGGGCCAGCAACGACTTCATTTCGGACGCAAAGAACATCTTGTCCTCGTCGCGGTACACGAGCAGGGGCTTCTCCCCCATCCGGTCGCGGGCAATGAACAGCGAATCTTCCTCCTTATCGTAGATAGCCAGGCCGAAGAAGCCGTTCAGCTTCTTCAGAAAACCACGCCCTTCCGAGATATAGAGGTTCAGAATCACCTCGGTATCGGTTTGGGAATGGAACTGGTAGCCCTTCTTGATCAGCTTCTGGCGCAGCTCACGGAAGTTGAAAATCTCCCCATTGAAGACAATCGTGTAGCGTCCCGACGCGTCGGACATCGGCTGGTTGCCGTCAGCCGTCAGGTCGAGAATCGCCAGCCGGCGGAAACCCAGGCCGCAGCGGTCGAACACAAAATGCCCCTGAGAGTCAGGCCCACGGCTAACAATAGCGTCGGTTGAGGCATGCAACGCGGACAGCGAACGGCGTCCTGCGTCGGTAAAAGCGAATACTCCGGTGATTCCACACATAATTGGCGGGCAAAAGTACGAACTCTGAGGACTTACTTTCCGAAAAAGTAGCAGCGCGGCCTCGCAACCAAAGCCGTGCCATGGTAGTAAACCCTGTTACTTTTCCACTCTTTAGCTATTTCTGACCTTATGGACCTTCAGCAGCAAATGGATTTACAGCAGCAATTTGAAGCCGCTGTATCGCGCGTAGACAGCCTGCCGGGCGACAAAGCCGCCGCCCACATGACCGAACTCTACGGCTTATACAAGCAGGCCACCGAAGGCGACCATGATACGAAAGGAGAAACCGTCGGCGACGACTCCCCCGACAACCCCAGCGGCACGCCCGGCATGTCGCAGGCCCAATGGGACTCCTGGAGCAAGTTTAAGGGCGTTAGTGAGGACGATGCCAAGCGCCAATACGTAGAGAAAGTAAACGCGTTGGCGGGTCCCGTAGGCGAGCAACCGACGATTATTACCGGCAACGGCCAGCCTGCCACGTCCTCCCAGGTGGGCGGCGCCGATGCGGCCTCGGGCCCCGAAGTGGAGCTCGATGACAACACTACTACCTCTCAGCAGCCCAACAGCGGCCCCGGCGTTTCGCAGGGTGGCCTGCGCGGCGACATTACGGCTGGCGCTCCTTACGGCGGCGAAGACAAGCTCAAAGGCGACCAAAGCTAGGCTCTGAACCACGGATGTATCGGATTTTTCGGACAAGTCGGATTTTGTGGACGGCGGTGCCGTCTGCGCCATTTGGCTGATCCAAATCGTGTAAGCAAGCAAAAAGGCCATCCCTGCGGGTGGCCTTTTTGCTTGCCAGGAGTCGTCCACGAAATCCGACCAGTCCGAAAAAATCCGCCGGAATCCGTGATTAGTGCCTAAAAAATCTTGCCGGGATTCATGATGCCGTGCGGGTCGAACACCTTTTTGATGCCGCGCATCAGGTTCAGGTTGATGTCGGGCAGGGCAATGCCGATGTAACCTTTCTGCACCAGTCCGATGCCGTGCTCCCCACTGATGGTGCCGCCCAGCTTCACGCACAGCTCGAATATCTCGGTAATGGGCTGGCGCAGGCCTTCGTTCCACATTTCATCGTCGAAGTCGCCCCGGATGATGTTGACGTGCAGGTTGCCGTCGCCGGCGTGGCCGTAGCACACGCTCTTGAAGCCGTAGCGCTGCCCGATTTCCTTCACGCCCTTCAGCAGCGTAGGCAGCTCGGCGCGGGGCACCACGGTGTCCTCTTCCTTGTACACGGAGTTGTAGCGCACCGAATTGCCGATGTTGCGCCGGATTTTCCAGAGCTCTTCCTTCTGGGTGGCATTGTCGGCCAGCAGAATCTCGTCGACATCGTAGTTTTCCAGCACCCCATACACCTGCTCGGCTTCCTTGTAGAGCTGGTCCATATCCTGCCCATCGAGTTCGATAAGCAGGTGGGCGCGGATGTCTTCGGGCAGACTCAGCGGAATCTTTAGGTAGTCGGAGGACCAGGCAATGGCTTCGCGCTCCATAAACTCCATACCTGATGGAATAACCCCGGCCCGAAATACAGCCGATACGGCCTCCGCGGCCTGCTCTTCGCGGCGGAAGGGTACTAGCATCAGAATGTTGTGCTGCGGAAAAGGCAGCAGGCGGAACACTACTTTGGTGATAATGCCCAACGTGCCTTCTGAGCCCACCATGAGTTGGGTCAGGTTGTAGCCGGTGGAGTTTTTCAGCGTGTTGGCCGCCGTCCAGATAATTTCGCCGGTGGGCAGCACCACTTGCAGATTCAGCACATAGTCGCGGGTGGTGCCGTATTTCACGGCTTTGGGCCCTCCGCTGCTATGGGCCAAATTGCCGCCCAGAAAGCAGCTGCCCTTGCTGGCCGGATCGGGCGGATAAAACAGGCCCACTTCCTTCACCGCATTCTGAAATGTCTCGTTTACCACGCCCGGCTCCACGGTAGCCTGCAGGTTGCGCTCGTCTATTTCCACAATCCGGTTCAACCGGTCGGTGCTCAGTACTACGCCGTGGTGCACCGGCAGGGCCCCGCCGCTCAGCCCGGTGCCGGCCCCACGGGCCGTGACGGGCACATGATGCTCGTGGCAGAGCCGAACAATTTTGCTAATCTCTTCGGCGTTGCCAGGCCGGAGTACAACATCCGGCGCAAAGTGCAAATCTTCGGTATGGTCGCGGCCATAGTCGGCGTACGCGTCGGCTTCTACGCGCTGGGCAGTAAGCACATACGCTTCCCCTACGATTTGCTCGAAAGCGGCCACAAGTTCAGGAGTCAGCGGTTGGAAATTCATATATAGACGACAGAATGAGCGATTCGCGTATCTTTGTCCCGATGCGGGAACACCTTACGAAGGTACATTATTCACATCAACGCAGTCGTTGGTGGTCAGTTGTACTGCTTGGTATACTGGTATTTTTGGCAAGTTGCGGCGGCTCCCGAAAGCTCAACCAACGCAATGGCCGCTACTATTCGGCGCGCGAAATGGCCCGGATGAAGGCCGAGGAACGGCGGCGCCGGGGAGCCCGGCCGGTGGCCAAAGCCAAATCTAAGACTTCTACGCCGGTCGGCAAATCGAAGGTGGTGGTAAAGCGGGCCAGCAGCCCGGCCACCGTTTCCAGGAGCCTGGCCACGGTTATTGAAGCCGCTCGCTCCTACGAGGGCACCCCTTACAAATACGGTGGCACTACCCGGCTGGGCATGGACTGTTCGGGGCTGCTCTGCGCCGCTTTTGCCGCCATCGACGTGCAGATTCCGCGTTCTTCCAATGAGCAAGCCGTGTGGGGAGAGCCTATTAAACCGCAGGAGCTACAGGCCGGTGATTTGGTATTTTTGGAGCTTCACCTGGCAGCGGTACTATTACGCACGTCGGTTTGGTTACGGAAGCCAGCCCCGAGAGCGTACAGTTCATCCACTCCTCCAGCTCTTTAGGTGTTGTGGAGAACAGCCTGGAGAGTGACTATTACCTCAGTCGCTTTATCAAGGCTGTCAGACCAAGATTGTGAATTTCCCTCTTACCTTTGTGGTGTTGTAGTTGCTGAGCTGTGGACCGGAACCAAAGACAATGATTTGGTAATGAACCCGGTGAAATTCGTCCGTACTTTTGCATTCCTTTTCAACTTAAGCCTCCTCTTTTTTCACCTACTTACCCATTTATGAAACACTCACGTTTACGCCTCTTACTCTTGCTGGTGTTGACGCTGTTGTCAGCCCCAGAGGCGTGGAGTCAGGTAACTACTTCGGCTATGAACGGTGTTATCACCGACAAGTCTGGAGCCGGTTTGCCTGGCGCAACGGTAATTGCCGTTCACACGCCGACGAATACCCAATATGTGTCGCCTACCAACTCGGAAGGACGCTTCAACATCAGCGGCATGCGCGTAGGTGGTCCGTACTCGGTCCGCGTAACCTTCATCGGCTACAAAGAGACAGCACGTGATGGCATCTTCCTGACCCTGGGTCAGAACCTGCGCCTGGACATTAACCTGAGTGAGGCAACCACTGAACTGGCGAACATCGTGGTTCGTGGTCAGCGTGACAACATCATCAACTCCGACCGGACGGGTTCGGTAACATCGGTACAGCGCGAGCAGATCGAGCGTTTGCCCACTATCAGCCGGAGCCTAAACGACTTTACGCGTTTGACGCCCCAGGCCAACGGTGCCAACGTAGGTGGTGGCAACAACCGTCAGAACAACTTCACCGTCGACGGTTCCGACTTCAACAACAACTTCGGTATCGGCGGCAACCTGCCCGCCAACGGCTCGCCCATCTCCCTGGACGCCATCGACCAGTTGACAGTGAGCGTAACGCCTTACGACGTTCGTCAGTCGGGCTTCGTAGGTGGTGCCATCAACGCCGTAACGCGTTCCGGTACCAACAACTTCAGCGGCTCGCTCTACACCTACTTCCGTGACCAGAGCTTTATCGGTAACAAAGTAGGCAACGAGAAATTCGACCTGCAGAACTCGCAGTTCAACCAGTACGGCTTCCGTCTGGGTGGCCCGATCATCAAAGACAAGGTGTTCTTCTTCATCAACGCTGAAATTGAAAAGAACACCGTACCTGGCCAGACGCGCGTAGCCGCTACGGATGCCAACAAGTATGGCTCGGCCACGAACATTGCTCGTCCTACGACGACTGAGCTGGACAACATCAGCAACTACCTGAGCAACAGCCTGGATTACGCTACGGGTCCTTACCAGGGCTATGATTTCGTTAGCGACCGGACCAAAATCACGGGCCGTATCGACTGGAACATCAGCCAGCGTCACCGCTTCAACGTGCGCTACAGCCAGACGGAAGGCAAAACGCCTAACTTCCCCAGCACCTCGTCGAGCCCGCTCACGAACTTCCCCTTCGGCACCGGCCGGACCGACATTAACGCCCTGCCCTACAAGAATGCTGGCTACTATCAGGAAGCCAACTTCTACTCGCTGGCCGCTGAATTGAACTCGACCTTCGGCAGCACGATGGCTAACACCTTGCGCGCTACCTATACCAAGCAGAACGACCCGCGCAGCTCCGACAGCAGAATTTTCCCCTTCGTGGATATCCTGAAAGACGGCACGCCCTTCACCTCGTTTGGTTATGAGCCCTTCACGCTGGGCAACCTGCGCGATGTAGAAATCTACTCGTTCCGCGACGACTTCTCCTGGACGCTGGGTAAGCACAACGTAACTCTGGGTGCCCAGGTAGACCAGAGCGTTACCAAAAACGGCTTCCAGCGCTTTGCCGCCAGTTACTACCGCTTCAACTCCTTCGAAGATTTCGTAGCAGCCAGCGACCCGAGCCGTACTCCAGCACAGCGCGCTGCTGTGCTGCCAACCGACTTTGCCATCACCTATTCGCTGGAGCCCGGCTTTGCTCAGGCTTTCCCCTCGTTTAAGTTTGGCCAGTACTCGTTCTACGCCCAGGATGAATTTGCTCTCACGAGCCGTATTCGTTTAAGCGGCGGTCTGCGGGCTGATTACATCACCTTCCCGGATCCGCTGAAAGAGCACCCGCTGGTTTCGGCCCTGACCTTCGCCAATGGCGAGAAAATCAACACGGCTAACCTGCCCGAAGGCAAGGTGATGTGGTCGCCCCGTATTGGCTTCAACTGGGATGTGGAAGGCAACAGCACCATCCAGCTGCGTGGCGGCTCGGGTATCTTCACCGGCAAAGTGCCTTACGTATGGATCGTGAGCCAGGCCGGCGACGCCGGCATGCTGCAGGTAACACGCACGTACTCCGGTACGGCCGGTATCAACGGCCTACCAGGTGGCTACCGTGGCTTCAGCCCTGACCCTGCCTTCTACCGTCCGGAAACCGTTCCAGCTGCTGGTACGGTTATTCCGAACCCAATTTCGGCTGTTTCAACCGACTTCAAATTCCCCTAGACCTGGAAAAGCAGCCTGGCTGCTGACGTGAAGCTGCCCCTGGGCATTGTTGGCTCGCTGGAAGGCATTTACAACAAAGACCTGAACACGGCAATCTTCCGTAACCCCAACATGGTTGAGCCGAAGCACCTCAACGTAGGTGGTTATGTTGACAACCGTCTCATCTACCCTAACGCTAACCAGGACAAGTTTATCAACCCGATCAACACGGCTGGTAAAGCTGTACCAAATGGCACCGCCGGTGGTCAGGCCTTCAACACGATTGTTCTCGACAACGCTACGAAAGGTTACTACTGGTCGGTAACGGGTAAACTGGAAAAGCAATTCGACAGCGGCCTGTTCGCTTCGGTGGCTTACGTACGCAGCGATGCCCGCAATCTGTTTGACGGTGGTGGCGACCAGCCTTTGTCGTCTTGGCAGCAGAACCCCTCGATCAATGGGTCGAACTTCCCCGAGCTCAGCTATGCTAGCTACGTGGTTCCAGACCGTGTAATTGCTTCGCTCTCGTACCGTAAGGAATACCTCGAGCACCTGGGCACTACTTTCTCGCTGTTCTACGAAGGCAGCCAAGGCGGCCGCTTCTCGTACGTGTATTCGGCTGACTTCAACCGTGACGGCGCCAACGCTGACCTGATCTATATCCCGAAGGATCCATCGGAAATCACCTTCGCTTCGCAGACGGTGAACAACGTGGTAGTCGATGCTCAGACGCAGAGCGACCTGTTCTTTAAGTATATCGAGCAGGACAAGTACCTGAGCAAGCACAAAGGCGAATATGCTGAGCGTAACGGTGCCTTGCTGCCATGGCGCAACCAGATTGACGTGAAACTGCTCCAGGATCTGTTCGTGAACCTGGGCGACAAGCGCAACACACTGCAGCTGACCCTGGACGTATTCAACGTAGGTAACCTGCTCAACAGCGACTGGGGCACTACTCAGACGATCAACGCCAGCTCCGTGCTGATCCCGGCCAACCAGGCTGCCCTGGTTCCCGGTGGCACGGTGAAGCCAACGTTCCGTCTGCAGCTCGACCGTGGCAACCTGGTGCAGGAAACCTTCCGCCGGACGTTGTCGCCTTCGTCGACCTACTACATGCAGTTGGGTTTGCGCTACATCTTCAACTAATCCTTTCCCAGATTGGTCTCGAAAGCGGGTGGAACGTTGTTCCACCCGCTTTTTTTTGTTCCTAATTATCAGTACGATGCGTTTTTTACCGTTTTTTTTATTTCCCCGGGCTTGCACATTCTAAAACCAGCCTTACCTTTGCATCACAATTACGCAGTACACGACTGCTTAATACTACAAACGGGGGATTAGCTCAGCTGGCTAGAGCGCTTGCATGGCATGCAAGAGGTCATCGGTTCGACTCCGATATTCTCCACCAAAAGCCCAACCTTAATCGGTTGGGCTTTTTTGTTTTTATTCCGGCAGCTACGCAATGATTGGCTGACATAAAAAAAGCCCCGCTTCAACGGGGCTTTTTTTATGCGGACTTCCGGCTGCTTATACGAAGAGCCCATCTACCGACAAGTACCGCTCACCAGTATCGTAGCAGAAGGTCAGGACGCGGCTGCCCTGGGGCATTTCGGGGAGCTTGCGGGCAATAGCAGCCAGCGAAGCACCGGAAGAAACGCCCACGAACATGCCTTCTTCGCGCGCCGCGCGCCGGGCCATGTCGAAGGCTTCCTGCTGGCTGATCTGGATGGTGCCGTCTAGAATAGCGGTGTGGAGGTTGGCCGGAATGAAGCCTGCGCCGATACCCTGAATCGGGTGCGGACCGGGCGCGCCGCCACTGATGACGGGCGACAACTCGGGCTCCACGGCAAAGGTCAGCATGTTTGGAAACTTGGGCTTGAGCACTTCCGTGACGGCTGTGATATGGCCGCCGGTGCCCACGCCGGTAATGTGGTAGTCGAAGCCTTCGGGCGCGTCGCGCAGAATTTCCTGGGCCGTGGTTTCGGCGTGCACCTTGATGTTGGCGGGATTCTCGAACTGCATCGGCATCCAAGCGCCGGGCGTATCGCGCACCAGTTCGTGGGCTTTTTCGATGGCCCCTTTCATCCCCTTCTCCCGGGGCGTCAGCTCCAGATTGGCCCCGTAGGCGGCCATCAGGCGGCGGCGCTCAATCGACATCGACTCGGGCATTACCAGCGTAATCTTGTAGCCTTTCACGGCGGCCACCATGGCCAGGCCTACGCCGGTGTTGCCGGAAGTAGGCTCTACAATCAGGCTGTCGGGAGTCAGCAGGCCATCCTGCTCAGCCTGCTCAATCATCGACAGCGCAATCCGGTCTTTAATGCTGCCCCCGGGGTTGGCCCGCTCCAGCTTCACCCACACTTCCACATCGGGGCGCTGGGCAAACAGACGATTCAGACGCAATAGGGGCGTGTTGCCAATGGTATCAAGAATGGAATTAGCTTTCATGAGAAAGAAAAGATAAAAAGGTGAACGTGTAAGAGTTGGTTGAATACCACGGGCGGTAGGTGCGCCGGCCTTCGGGCAATCAGATGGAAAACGTAATGTCGGCGGTGGGGTCTTCCGAGCGGGTGACGTGAATCTGGGCCCGATGGTAAACCCGCGAATGGGACGGCACACTCTCCGTGAGCCACACGTTGCCACCGATGATACTGTGGCTGCCCACTACGGTGCTCCCCCCTAGGATGGTAGCCCCAGCATAGATTACGGCGTAATCTTCGATGGTAGGGTGGCGCTTGATGTTGGCTAGGTGCTTGGCCACGCTCAGCGCACCGAGCGTGACGCCCTGAAAAATCTTGACGTGGGCCCCAATTACTGCTGTTTCGCCAATAACGATGCCCGTACCGTGGTCGATGCAGAACGAGGGACCAATGCGGGCCCCCGGGTGAATGTCGATGCCGGTGCTGGTGTGGGCGTACTCGCTGAGCAAGCGCGGCACCCGCGGCACCTGCAGCTGATACAGCGCGTGGGCGAAACGGTGCAGGGCAATGGCGTAAAAACCCGGATAGGTGCTGATAACCTCCGCGCTGCCCTGAGCGGCCGGATCGGCGGCCACAATGGCAGCGGCGTCGCGCAGGAGCAGTTCCCGCAGCGGCGGCAGCCCCTCAATGCAGGTAGCCGCAATTTGGTCGGCGGCTTTGGCGTCGAGCACCGAGCGCAGCAGCTCTGCCAGCTCCGTTTGCCAATGATAGAGCACGGCTTCGATGGCATCGGTGCTGCCGAGGGGGCGCGCAATCCGCTCGGGAAACAGAACCTGCAGCAGCTGATCGGCGAGCAGACAAAAGGCTGGACCAGGTAGCGGCGCGGCGGCCTGCCGGTGGGCAGCAGCCAGCGACTGAATAAAAGCAGCGTGCATGAGGCGGGGCGAAAACTGGGGCCGCCCGAAAAAGGCGGCTGACTTGCGGCGCAAGATAATGGGCGCAACGTATGCTGCAACCGGCAGCCAGGCGGAAGGTTTGTCACACAACCGCCGGCGGCCGGGCTGCGTTAGTCTACCCAACATACGTTGTACTCAACCCCTCACCTCACTCCTACTTCATTATGGCTGATACCACCATCACCAAAATCGACTCTAAGTATTCACCCAAAGGCCACGACGGCGAGAAATACCTAGCCTCCGGCGTGCACGTATCTATGCGGCTGTGGGAAAATGAGCAACCCGGCGAGGCCAAAGAAGCCGTGACGCGCCCCTACGAAACGGTGGGCTACGTTATCAGCGGCCGGGCCGAGTTGCAGATCGAAGGGCAGACAGTGGTGCTTGAGCCCGGCAACTCCTGGGTAGTGCCCAAAGGCTCGTCGCACAGCTACAAGGTACTCGAAGCCTTTACGGCTGTGGAGGCTACCACACCCCCAGCCCAGGTACATGGCCGCGAAGAGGCCTAGACTTCCCTACAATTCTCATTATGAGAAGCGCCGGTCCTTATAAAGGACCGGCGTTTTTTATGGCAGTCGTTTGCATTTATCTGATACATACTAACTTCAGCAGACTGCGAAACCAACTAATATTTTTATCGTTTGGCCATTCTGATGAGCAGCTGGCGGCAAATAGAGCAGCAGCTATAAAATTATTTATATACATCTATAAAACAATTACTTATCTTATAACTTACTTCCAAACCACCCTGAATTTAGCACATTAGGGGCAGTAGAAGGCATGATCTGACAAAAATCAGAATTTCACGCCCTAAAACAGAATTATTCCTAACCTAACGCGGCTAAATCCCGTTCAGGGGCCACCGCACTTTCTCACTTTGGCTATGAAACACTCTGTACGACTTCTCCCTTTCTTTTTACTCCAGTTCCTGGCGGGTGAGTTTCTGCCGGCCGCGCAGGCCCAGCCCAGCCGGCCGGCGGCAGCCGCACTGTATGTGAATGATGCAGCCCAAATCGGGGACGCCTTCACGACGGCAACTGGCAATGATGCCACCGGTAATGGGAGCAGCAGCGCACCCTACGCCACTGTGGCCCAGGCCTTGGCTAACGCCGATGCCACGACAACAACGATTTTCATCGACGCTGGCACCTACCCGGAGCGGGTAGTACTCAACAAGAACATCAGCCTGCAGGGCGTGGATACGGCCCGTACAGTGTTTGACGGCGGCTTAGCCCCAAGTGACATCCAAACTCAGGAAACGGGCATTTTCATTACGGCCGTGGGTGGCACGCCCGGCAACCCAGTTACCATTGCTGACCTGAAAGTGCGGGCCTACGACTACGGTATTCAGAACGACAACCAGGTAAACCACGTCAACTTCCTCATTGAAGACGTGGCCGTGACCCAGAACCGGCAGTTTGGCATTTACTGGAACGGGCAGCTCACGTTCACCGAGAATATCACTTTTCGCCGGGTGCGCGCCACCAAAACGGCGTTGGAGCCCAATACGCGCAATAATGGCGCAGGCCGTGGCCTATTTCTGGTGAATGGCAACAAAATCAACATCACGATTGAGGACGGCGTATTTGAGCAGAATCGCCGGGCTGGCATCGACATCAACGACGGCAGCGTTAGTGGCCTTATTATCCGCAACAACCGGCTCGGCTTCAACCTCGGGCCGGGTATTGCGGTGCTGGGCGCGGCCGGCTTGCGCGACGGTGGCGGCAATTTTCTGACGCCGGCGGCCCTGATTGAGAACAACTTTATCCGCAACAACGCCTCTAATGGCCTAGAACTCAAGTCGTGCACGGGTACGGGCCGCAGTAGCGGCCCGGGCAGCTTCGTGGTGCGTAACAACTACGTAGTACGCACCATTGGAGCCCCCACCAACTTGGCGGAGGACAATGCTGGCCTGGCCTTCGTTGACCGGGACCGGAACGTTATTATTACCGGGGGTGGCGTAACCGGCGACCTGACCACGGGCGGCGCCTATATTCAGAATAACATCGTGCGCGGCTACCTGGCCGATGCTCTCCGCACGTTTATCGGTATCAATGGGTTTGGCATGGTGCTGGAAGGACCCAATAACAAGGTTTTTGGCAACGTGGTGGCTCAGTGCCAGCGCGGCATTCAGGTGCAGGACCGCCCCGCCAACAGCACTGGCTCCACAGCCTTTTTCGACATTGACCGCAACGCCTCGCTCAGCTCCGTGGGCGACAGTATTCAGCGCAACCGCCTCGACAGCTGCACTACTGCCATTCGGGCCGTAAACCTGACTTCCCTGGTAAATGCCTCCCTGAACTGGCTGGGCAGCAGCACAGCTACTACTGTGCGCGGTGCCAGCGGCCAGAACGGCTTGGTAATAACCCTGGGTGGACCGGCCACGAGCTTCGCGCAGGTATCGTCGCTGGGGGCTACGGGCCGGCTCGACTACACGCCTTTCCTGCATACCAGCACCGATATGGCGGCCACGGCTGGCTTTCAGGGCAACTTCAGCTACCTGCACGTCGACGGGTTCGGACCTAACATGGGCGCCGACAGCCGCTTACAGGAAGGCCTAACGAATGTGGAGGAAGCGGGTACCTTAGAGCTGGTAGCAACTACCTACGATGGCACGGCCACCGTTACCAAAACCGTAACCCTGACCAACGACGGCGCTACGACACTGCAAAACCTACTGCTGAACGCGCCGGCCAAAACGGCCAGCCTGGCCGCGCCCTTCAGCTTGTCGGGTAACCTTACGCTGACCAGCGGCTTGCTTAACACCTCGGCGGGCCTGCTAACTCTCACGGCCGGAGCTACGGCCACGGAAGGCAACGCAGCTTCCTACGTGAATGGGCCGCTACGCAAGCTTGGCAACACGGCTTTTGTATTTCCCATCGGTAAAGGCGGCGTGTGGGCCCGACTTGCTATTTCGGCCCCTGCTGATGCAGCCTCGGCTTTCACCGGCGAATATTTTGCCACCCGCTACGCTACGCTCACGGCGGCCCCGCCCCTGAGTGAGCCCAGCTACGTAGAATACTGGAACCTGGACCGCACTGGCTCGACCAGCCCCGTCGGCGTGCGGCTCTACTGGGAAAATAGCGGCCGCAGCGGTATCAACGAGTTTTCGAACGATTTGCAGGTGGCCCGTTTTGATGGCAGCACCTGGGTAACGGAAGGTAACGGCGGACTGGGCGGCACGTTGCCGGCCGGCTCGGTAGCCTCGGCCGGACCGGTGGCCAGCTTCGGACCGTTTACTTTCGGCTCGTTGTCGCCCAACGTCAATCCGCTGCCAGTGGAGTTGGTTGCCTTCACGGCCATCGAACGGCAGCCGGGCGTAGTAACGCTGGATTGGCGCACGGCTGCTGAGAAAAACAACAAGGGTTTTGCCGTTGAGCGCAGCATCGATGCCACGAAGTGGCAGCAGTTGGCTTTTGTGGAAGGCCAGGGGACTGTGACGAAAACCAGCAGCTACACCTACCGCGACCAGCTGGATGACGTGGCTGCTCCCCTACTCTACTACCGCTTGCGCCAGGTCGATACCGATGGGCAGGTGTCTTACTCGCCGGTTGCCTCCGTAGCTCGCGGCACCGAATCGGCGCAGGCAGTCACGTTTGCCCTGGTTCCCAACCCCGCTACCAGCTATACCACGCTGCGGCTTTCGGCACCCGTAACCGGGCCGCTTCAGGTTGCCATTACTGATCTGGCGGGCCGGTCGGTGTTGCGTACCGAAGTGCGCGACCCGGCCCGCCAGCAGCTGACGTTGCCCGCGACCCTGCCAGTTGGTACTTACTTGGTGCGGGTAACGGGTCCGGGCGTTTCCGGCCGTGCCCTGCGCTTGGTGAAACAGTAGGCCCTGCTTAGGATTCCATAAAAAGAGGCTACCGGAGTTCCGGTGGCCTCTTTTTATGGAATCCTGTTGGATTATTGCCGCTCAGCGCATCAGCTCAATCTTCTGGATACGGTCCCCGATTTCGAGGCGGCTTACGACGTCCATGCCACTTATAACCTGGGCGAAGATGGTGTATCGGCCGTCGAGGTGGGGCGTGGGAGCGTGGGTGATGAACCATTGGCAGCTCTCGGTGTCTTTGCCGGCCGAGGCCAACCCTACAGCACCTTCCCCATAGCGCAGGTCGGCAAACTCGGAGCGCAGGTTGTAGTCGGAGCTGCCCCAGCCGTCACCGCGCGGGCAGCCGCCCTGGGCCACGAAGTTGGGCACCACGCGGTGAAAGTTTTTACCGTTGTAAAAGCCCTTATTCACCAAATCCACGAAGCTGGCCACCGAGCCGGGTGCCTCATTTACGAGCAGCCGAAAAACCACTAGGCCCTTACTGGTGGTAATAACCGCCCGCTGGCCTGCTGGAATAGCCTGCACCGCGCTCCAGTTGATGGGATGGGTAGCGGCTTTGGCCACCGGGAAAGGCGCGGTTTCCTTTTTCTCCAGGTAATCAATAGTTTGCTGCAACGACTGCCAAGCTTCCAGGTCGCGGGGTAGTACCAGCTTTTCGCGGGCCTGCTTGAGAAAATCCGCGTTGGCAAACAGGCGGCGCATATCCAGCTTTGGGTCCCGGATGGCCTCGGCAGCCGTACCCATCAGGGCCACGTCGCCGCTGGCTATAGCCCGCTGCATGGTGAGGGCAAAGGCCGGCTGCTGCTCCACCGCAAATCCAGCTAGTCGCCGCATAGCCACCAATGCCTCGATGCCATAAGTACCGATGACCACGGGCCGGGCCGGAGCAAACGTAACTTTGGTTACGAACTCATACGCCCCGGCATCTTCACCCAGTGCCTTGAGCAGGTAGCCTTTCTCGTACACATCGGTAGCGGTGGCGTAACGTTCCTGCACAGCGGCCCGAATGGCATTCTGCTCGGCTCCACCCAACCTCAGGGCAGCGGCCAGCAAGGTGGCCCGGGGCCGCCAGGCAGTTAGCTTATTGGCTTTTTCCAGAAACATTACGCCCGGCTCCCCGGTGGCATTGTTCAGGAAAAACTCGGCCGCCGTAAGGGCTACGTGCTCGTGCGCATCAGTCAGGGCGGCCCAGGCGGCCTCTTTTACGGGGGCATACTGCGCGGCCGTCATGGCCCGTAGCGCGCTAATCCGGACTCGATAATCCGGGTCGCGGCGGGCCAGATTTGCCAACACGCCGGGCACGGTAGGGGCCTGGCTGGCTTTGCTCAAAGCAGCAGCGGCAGCGCTACGCACGGCGTAGGCTGGGTCGTTTTGGGCTACGCTGCCAATAGCCGCCGCGTAGGAATTCAGGTTCAGGCCCCGGGTGCGGGCCAGAGCACTGGCCGCCGCCAGCCGGGCCCGGTACGGATTGGCCGAGTTGAGCAGCTGCACAAGCCGCCCTACGGCTCCTTCCGATGTAACACCGCGCAGCCCGGCCCGGTACAAGCCCCAGGCCTGCCCCGACAAAGCGGCGGTATCGGCGCCTAGCGCCGGGGGCAGCCGCACGAGATTGCCAAGTCCCGCCCGCGACACGCAGCGGCCCAGAGACTCCAGCGCATACTGGCGAGCCAGCGCGTCTTTTTCCTGGAATATCCGCTCCCGCAACGCCATTTCGGCCGTGCTGTCGGCCGTTTGGCCTAGGGCATAGGCCGCCGCCACCCGCACCCCGGCATCCGCATCGCCCAGGCGGGCCGACAGGGCGGCTACGCTGGCTTTGTCCTGCACCGAGGCCAGAGCCAATGCGGCTTCGCGGCGGTAGAGGGCGTCGGGCCGGTCGAGGAAAGGCAGCAGAGCGGCCGTCTGGCGCTCATCCTGGGCGGTGGCAATCTGCCGCAGGGTTGCATCCGCGAATTTGTTGGGAGCCGTGGCGGTGGCGGCCGTGCGGGGCGAGATGGTACAGGCAGGCAGGCCCAGGCTCAAGGAGCCCAGCGCGGTAGTGGCCGCGGCCAGCCGGCAAAAGGAGAGGTGGTTCATGGTTGCCCCAAAATAGCCAAAATCCGCGGCGCTGCTACGCCCACGCCCGAACTATCGTGCACGGTAGCTCGGCGGGCGACTAAGTATTCTACCGGGCGGCTACTTCGCTTTCCACTTCCTTCAGCACGCCCGCCAGCTGCCGGAACAGCTCTTCGTTGCCGGTTTGGTGGTAGCCGGCCAGGGCCTGCTCGTAGCCGGTCAGGTCGTAGAGAAAGGCCTTCACACTGTCGGCCGTCAGGGCGCTGAAATGGCGGCCGTAACCCAGCTTCTCCACTTCGGCCGCGTTGAGAAACTGCTCGAACTGGGCCGGAATCGGGATGGCACAGATGGGCTTGCGCAGGTACACGGCCTCACTAATGAGCGAAAAGCCGCCGTTGGTAATAACGGCCCGGGCCCCGGCCAAATCGTCGATAAAACCCTGCTCACTAAAGCTCCTCAGCTGCACGTTGCCGTGGCTTTCTTCCTTATTGAAGCCATAAACCCGAAACTGCTGGCCGGGCAGCTGCTGCAGCATGGGTACCAGGTCCTTCTGGTTGGTAGCCGACTGGTACACGAGTACATAGTCGCCGCGGGTAGGCTTGGCGGCCAGAATTTCGGGCCGGATGATGGGCGGCACCAGCGTGGTATTTTCCCGGATAACGGGCAGCGGGAAAAACGTAGTAATGAGGTAATGGCGGCTACGCGGCAGCTTCACGCGCACAATTTGTCGCGCCAGGTTCAGGTTGGCCCGCTCGGCCGGCGGCACCGGCACATCCAGCTGGGCCCGGCTGATGATCTGCATGTTGTCGATGCTGATAAGGGGCAGGCGGCGCCACTTGGCAAAGAAGTAGCTAAACGACTCGAAGTCGGAAATAACCAGCTCGGGCTCGAAGTCGCAGAGCAGCTCGCGGTATTTGGCGAAGTTGACCCGCAGATTGTCCGGAGCTGTGCGCAGGGTGAGGGCCGCCGTGCGCGACTTCGACACCGTCAGGTTGCGGTAGGCCAGGTGAAAGCCGCGGATTTCGTGGACGCGGCCGGGGAAGTTGACGGCCAGCATCTGGTAGGCCCGGGCGCTGCTCACCACGCACACATTATGCCCCTGACTGAGCAGATGCCCGATAACAACTTTGCTGCGGGTAGCGTGGCCGAGGCCTTCGCCGGGCACGCCGTAGAGAATATTCATGGCTGGATTCTTAGCTGCTTGGTGCTGTCAAATAACCGAAATGTTGGCCATAGCCCGTTAGCTTCCCCAGCAGCCGGCGTATTTTCGCCGCCCAACGGCCCTTTTCCGCTCATCTGGCAAACCAGCCCTGCGTACTTTCGGCCTGGTTTTCGTTAACGGGCCTTGCTGGCTTCTCCCCTCCTACTCTAGCCGTACTGGCTGCTTTTAGCTTATGAAACGACCTACTCTCCTGCGTGCCGGCCTGGCCCTGGCTTCTCTGACTACGCTGCTAGCCACCAGCTGCACCGCGCCCCGCATCATGACGATGTCGGGCAAAGTGACGCCCAAGGGCGAATTCAAGGCTGGCGGCAACCTGGCATTTAACCTCCCGACGGAAACCATCAGCAAAACCAGCTCGGCCGTGAAGGAAGCCGCCACCCAGCTGGCCAGCCAGGATAAAGTAGACTACAGCACCTCCGGGGAGCTGGTGGAAAAGCTGCAGGTGGCGGCCCTGGCATACGTGCTGGACCCCGTACAGACGGCCCCCGACCTGTACGTGCGCTATGGCGTCATCGACCGGCTCGACGTGGGCTACAAGTACGCGTTTGGCTCCCATGTTTTTGATGGCATGTACCAGTTTATGGGTCCCGTGGGCACACCCGAGCAACCCGGCGGCGCGGCCGGCGCCATGTACGGCAGCATCGGGCTGCAATTTGCCACCCAGCGTGCCAAGCTGCCCGACATTCCTTACCTCGACGACATCAACGGCCTACTGCAGTTCCGGGCCACCCGCAACGATTTGCTGGTACCGCTGGTGTTCAGCCATTCCTTCGGACCGGAAGAGGAAATCGGAGCCATTTCTTACGGCGTGGTGTACTCGCACACGTTTCTGCGCTACGGCTTCGATCCGCGCAATATCTACGTCAGCAACTCGGCCAGCCAGCTGATTCCGAGCTTGCCGGAGCGCAAGCAAAGCTTCTCGTCGTACGGGGCTTTCGTGAACGTGAAAGTCGGTTTCCGCTACGCCTACATCGTGCCGGCTCTGGCTATGTACTACCAAAACTACGGCACTTACCAGCTGCTGAACAGCAAGAGCGCCAAGCTCAGCGGCATGACCTTTATTCCCTCCATTGGCGTGCAGTTCCGCATTCCCACCGGCCGCCGGTAACTATCCGTACTTTCTTTCCAACGCCCGACTACCGCGCTGCCGGTGGCCGGGCGTTGCTTTTAGAGGCTACCCGAAATCAGCCGCTGGGGGCAACAGCCGGCTTCAATGACAGAGCCTGGCTTTCCGGCGTGCCGACTTTTTACTAACTTCCGCTCTTCGCTTTGGTTTTTTCCGCTTCGCATGCTTCATTTTTACCTCAATAATCAGCGCATTCGCACCGAGCAGCCCGCGGGCAGCACCCTGTTGGATTTTGTGCGCTACCAGCAACATCTAAAAGGCACCAAAATCGGCTGCCGCGAGGGCGACTGTGGGGCCTGCACCGTACTGGTGGGCGAGCTGCAGCCCGATGGCACCGTGCAGTACCAGTCCATGACCTCCTGCCTCACGCCGCTGGGCAATGCGCACGGCAAGCACATCGTGACGGTGGAAGGCATCAACGCGGCGGCCGGCACGCTCACACCAGTGCAGCAGGCCATTGTGCAGGAAGGCGGCTCGCAGTGCGGCTTCTGCACCGTGGGCTTTGTCATGTCGCTCACCGGCCACAGCCTGAGCAGCCAGCCCGCCACCACCGAAACCGGCCTGGCTGCCATCGACGGCAATATCTGCCGCTGCACGGGCTACAAATCCTTGGAGCGGGCCACGGCACTGCTCACCAGTCAGCTGGCCCACCGCCCTACCGAAAACGTGGTAAGCTGGCTGAGCGAGCAGCAGTTTGTGCCAACTTATTTCAAGGAGGTGCCCTCTAAGCTCCAGGCCCTACGCACGGAACTGACCAGCGTGCCGGCCACCAACGGCCATTCTACCGAAGCCCCACAGATTCTCGGCGGCGGCACCGACCTGCTGGTGCAGCGCCCCGAGCACGTGCGCGAAGTACCCGTGCAACTGGTATACGACCGGCCCGGCCTGCGCGGCATCCGGCAGGAAGCCGACGGGCGCGTCGTGCTGGGTGCCGCTACCACGGCCGAAAACCTGCGCTCCTCGCCCCTGATGCAGCAGCTGTTTCCGCGCCTGCACAGCTATATGAAGCTCGTCTCGTCGACGCCAATTCGCAACATGGGTACCGTGGCCGGCAACTTCATCAACGCCTCCCCCATCGGCGACCTAACCATCTTTTTCCTGGCCCTGAACGCCACCGTAACCCTAGGTACGCCCGGCGGTGCCCAGCGCGACGTGCTGCTGCGGGAGCTCTACAGCGGCTACAAAACCCTGAATAAAGCCCCCGAAGAGCAGGTCCTCGAAATCAGCTTTGCCGCGCCCCAACCCGGCGTCTTTTTCAACTTCGAGAAGGTATCCAAGCGCACCCACCTCGATATTGCCAGCGTGAATTCGGCCATGTGGCTGCGGGCCGAGGGCGGCTTCGTGCGGGAAGCGCGCATTTCGGCGGGCGGCGTGGGTCCCACGCCGCTGTTTCTGGCCCGTACCGCGGAGTTTCTGGTCGGCAAGGAAATCGGTGCCGAAACCGTGGCGGCGGCTACTGAAATAGCCCAGCAGGAAATCAGTCCCATCAGCGACGCCCGTGGCACCGTGGAGTACAAGCGCCTGCTGCTGCGTCAATTGCTGCTGGCGCATTTCCTGGAGTTTTTCCCCGAGCGCCTCAGCTTCCGCGAATTGGTGTAAAAGCCGCGTATCAGACCGTCATGCCGAGCAACGCGAGACATCTCGCGTGCTGACGTTGTCACACTAACTGTCATCCTGAGCTTGTGAAGGACCTTATCATGATTGAACAACTTGTTTTGGCGTGATAAGGTCCTTCGCAAGCTCAGGATGACAGCCGATTTCTTAAAACACTTCCGGGAAGACGCGCCTATTTAAAGCCAAGGCTTCTCTCTGAATATTCCTTCCATGAATCATCTTGACCCGGTGCGCCACGTGCGCGGCGAATCCCAATATCTGGATGACGTTCCGGTGCAGCAGGGCACCCTACACGCGGTGTTGTTTGAGTCGCCGCTGGCCCACGGGGTGCTGCGCGCTATTCACCTCGACGAGGCCCTGCAAGCGCCCGGCGTATTCCGCATTCTGACGGCGGCCGACATTCCCGGCGAAAACCAGATTGGCGGCATCGTACCCGATGAGCCGCTGCTGGCCGAGGGCCACGTGCACTTCCGGGGGCAGCCCATTGCCCTCGTTCTGGCCGAAACCGAGCACCAAGCCCAGGCCGCTATCCGCCACATCCGCGTCGATATCGACCCGCTGCCCGTCATCACCGACCCACGCGTGGCCGCGGCCCAGGGCGAGCTGATCGTGCCGCCGCGCACCTTCCGCATCGGCGACTCGGCGGCGACCTGGAGCCAGTGCGCGCACGTTTTCGAGGGCGAAGCGGAGTCAGGCGGGCAGGAGCACCTGTATATTGAAACGCAGGGCGCCTATGCTTTCCCGACGGAAATGGGCGGTGTACGCATCATTTCCTCCACCCAGGGCCCCACGGCCGTGCAGCGCCACACGGCGCACGTACTCGGCATCGGGATGCACCAGGTGGAAGTGGATGTGACGCGCCTCGGCGGCGGCTTCGGTGGCAAAGAAGACCAGGCCACGCCCTGGGGCGCGCTGGCCGCGCTGGGCGCCTTCGTGGTACGCCGGCCCGTGAAGCTGGTGCTCGACCGGATGGCCGACATGCGCATGACCGGCAAGCGCCACCCCTACACCTCCGACTTCCGCATCGGCCTCGACGAAAACCTGCGGATCCTGGCTTACGAAGTCACCTTCTACCAGAACGCCGGGGCTGCCGCCGACCTCTCGCCGGCTGTGCTGGAGCGCACGCTGTTTCACGCCACGAATGCGTATTTCGTGCCCAACGTAACGGCTACGGCCTACAGCTGCCGCACCAATTTGCCGCCCAATACCGCCTTCCGGGGCTTCGGCGGGCCGCAGGGTATGTTTGTGATGGAATCGGCCATTGTGAAGGCAGCCGAAACCCTGGGAGTTTCGCCCAGCGCGATTCAGCGGCGCAACCTACTGCACGAAAACGACCTGTTCTCCTACCGGCAGCCGGCCGAAATGTGCAACGCCGAGCTGGCCTGGGACACGGCCGACAAGGTCTACGGCCTGCAAAAGCTGCGCAGCGAAGTGGAAGCCTTCAACCAGCAGAATGAGCGGCTGAAAAAGGGGTTGTCGGTGATGCCCATCTGCTTCGGCATCTCCTTTACTAAAACGCCCATGAACCAGGCCCGCGCCCTGGTGCACATCTACACCGACGGCACCGTGGGCGTAAGCACCGGCGCGGTGGAAATGGGCCAGGGCGTGAACACCAAGATTGCGCAGGTAGCGGCCCAGACGCTGGGTATTTCACCTAACCGCATCAAGGTGGAATCGACGAACACGACGCGGGTGGCCAACACCTCCCCTTCCGCCGCCAGCGCCACCGCCGACCTCAACGGCAAAGCCACCCAGATGGCCTGTGAAGCCCTGCGGGAGCGACTGTTGCAGCACGCCGTGCTGGAATACACTTTGAATTACGAAGGCCTGGAAATCCGGGACGAGCAGGTGCTGGCCGCCGGCGTACCCGCCGATACCAACTGGGAAAAGCTGGTATCGTCGGCGTACTGGAAGCGGGTGAACCTGACCGAAAACGCCCACTATGCCACGCCCGACATTCATTTCGACCCGGTAACCAACCAGGGCTATCCGTTTGCCTACCACGTGTACGGCACGGCCTACACCACCGTCACGCTCGACTGCTTGCGCGGCACCTACACCTTTGACGCGCTGCGCATCGTGCACGATTTCGGGGAAAGCATGAGTCCGGCCATCGACCAGGGCCAGATTGAGGGCGGCGCGGTGCAGGGCATCGGCTGGATGACAATGGAGGAGCTGATCTACAACGAGGAAGGCCGGCTGCTCAGCAACTCGCTCAACAGCTACAAGATTCCGGACCTGTACTCGGTGCCCCAGCGCATCGACGTGCATTTCCTGGATACGCCGGGCCATCCGCGGGCCATTCTGCGCTCCAAAGCCGTGGGTGAGCCGCCGCTGATGTACGGCATCGGGGCTTATTTCGCCCTGCGCGACGCCATCAGTGCCTTCCGGCCCGCGCACCGGCCCGCTTTTTCGGCCCCTATTACGCCCGAAAAAGCGTTGCTGAATCTGTACCCGACTGGTGTGCCGGCCCCGGCCCCGCTTGCAGCTAGTACCGCTCCGGCCGTAGCCTAACCACTCCTTTTACCGCCGTGCCACCGACCTTTCGCGGGTTGGTGGCACGGCTTTTTTCCAGCATCCAGCGTGCAATTGGTGAATCAACTTTCGGGCACTCCTTCAACTCCACGCGACTTTGCGGTGTGGCAGCACGTGGCCGCTACCCTGCAAATGGGCCAGCCGGTAATGCTGCTGTGCGTGCTCAGCAGCACGGGCAGCAGCCCGGGCCGGCAGGGATTTAAGATGAGCGTGGCCGCCGACGGTATGGCGGGCTCCATCGGGGGCGGCATTATGGAGCACAAGTTTGTGGAGCTGGCCCGGGCCCGGCTGCGGGAAGGCAATCCGGAAATGCTGATCCGGCCGCAGATTCACCGCAAGGAGGCTCCCGAAGACCGTTCGGGCATGATTTGCTCGGGCGAGCAGGTGATTCTGCTGTACCCGGTAAAGCCAGCCGATTTACCGGTAGTGGAGGCCATCCGTCAGGCTTTGCTGCAAAAGAGCCACGGTGTGCTGCACCTCTCGGTGGCCGGAATTCAGATAGTTAACGACAACACAGCAGCCGATTTCTACCGCTACCACCCCGGCCCAAACTGGCACTACCAGGAGCGGCTTGGCTTCCGCGACCAGCTCACGATTATCGGCGGTGGGCACGTGGCACTGGCCCTCTCGCGCGTGGCCGCTACCCTCGACTTCGAAATAACGGTAATCGACGACCGGCCCGAGCTGAACACCCACCAGCAAAACCCCTACGCCCACCACAAGCCCACCGTGCCCTACGATACGCTGGCCGCGCAGGTGCCGGAAGGCCCCCACCAGTACGTGGTAATTATGACCTTCGGCTATCGGCCCGATGAGGTGGCGCTGCGGCAACTGCTGCGGCACCGGGTGAAATACTTGGGGCTGATGGGCAGTGCGGCCAAAATAAAAGAGCTGCTAAACAGCCTGCTCACATCGGGCTACTCAACAGCTGAATTGGCGCATTTGCACGCCCCGATTGGCTTACCCATTCACAGCCGTACACCAGAAGAAATAGCCATTAGCGTGGCGGCCGAGCTTATTCAGGTCCGTAACTCAGGGAAACAGAAAAGCACGCCATGTTCAGCATGACGTGCTTTTCTGTTTCAAGCGGCTGCCAGCCAGCTTCACTACTTATTGGTTGCCCCCGTCCAGGTAGCCTTCGGTGAAGACGTGGTACTGGTCGAAGATGGAGCGCACCGAGCGGCGCAGCACCACCTCGCCCTGCACGCCGGGCGGCACCGTGACGCCGGAAGCGTAGCCATTCCAGACCGCCCGGTTGGTGCGGTTGTCGATGAGCGTGACCAGCAAGGTGCCCTCGGCCAGTACCATCCGCACGGGCTGATAGCCCTGCCGGCTTTCCTTGGGTGTTTCTTCGTCTTCCACCATGCCGGTGGTCAGCCAGTGGGTGAGGTCTTCCTGGGCGTAGCCGCGAAAGGCCATGTCGCCCTCAAACAGCCGGAACATGACCAGCAGATCGGGGCGGCTGCGGGCGGGCTTGTAGCCCTGCACCCGCATCCGGGTCCGGATGGCGTCGCGTAGCACCTCGCCCAGCTTGCTCGTATCGGCGGCCAGCCCCTGCCCGGTTACGAACTCGTAGGTGCGGTAGCGCCGAAAGTTGCCCGTATAACTATAATCAGACTCGATGCGGGCTTCGCGGGCGGCAAAGCAGCCCGAAAGGGCCAGACTCAGCCCGAGCAGTAGTGTAGAGGTGAGTTTCATGGGCGCGGATTTGCTCAAAGGTGGTACCTCCTAAGATACGACATCCTAGCGCCTTATGTATTGGCTGGACCTCAAAAAAAGTCGCAAAAAAATTTCAATCCGCGTTTTCCCGGCTGCCAGGGCCATTCTGCGCCGGGTATTTGTATCCTACCGGTAGCCGGCGGCCTGCAGCGCAAACAGCTCGGAATAGCGGCCGTTGCGGGCCAGTAGCTCCTCGTGCGAGCCAATTTCGACGAACTGCCCGTTTTCGATAACCAGAATCCGGTCGGCCATTCGCACGGTGCTGAAGCGGTGCGAAATGAGCACGGCTGTCTTGCCCTGAGTCAGGTCGGCGAAGCGTTGGAACACCTCGTGCTCGGCGCGGGCATCGAGGGCGGCAGTGGGCTCGTCCAGAATCAGGAGCTGGGCCTCGCGCATGTAGGCCCGGCCCAGAGCTATTTTCTGCCACTCACCCCCGCTCAGGTCTACTCCTCCCGCAAAGCGGCGGCCAATCATCTGGTCGTAGCCGCCGGGCAGCTTCTTGATAACCGTATCAGCCAGACTCTGGGCGGCGGCAGTTTGAATCCGGTCCTGATTTTCCTTTTCCTCGATGCGGCCCACGGCCAGGTTCTGGCTGGCCGAGAGCTGGAAGCGCACAAAGTCCTGGAAAATAACCCCGATTTCCTGACGGAGCTCAGCCGGGTCGTACTCGCGCAAATCGTGGCCGTCGAGCAGGATGCGGCCCTCGGTGGGGTCGTAGAGGCGGGAGAGCAGCTTGACGAGCGTGGTTTTGCCGGCCCCGTTTTCGCCCACCAGCGCCAGCTTTTCGCCGGCCCGTAGCATAAAGCTCAGGTGGCGAATGGCCCATTTACCCGAGCCCCGGTACTGGAAGCCCACGTTGTCGAACTCGAAACCGAGCTGGATAGGGCGCGGAAACGGCCGCACGGACTTATCGGCGGCCCGCACAATGTGGGGCTGCAAATGGAAGAAGTCGAAAAAATCCTGCAGGTACAGGGCCCCCTCAGCCACGCTGCTAAAACGGCTCAGAATGCCTTCGAGCAGGCCCCGCATGCGGGCAAAGGAGCCGGCCAGAAACGTGAGCTGCCCGATGGAAATGCTGCCCCGCACGGTTTGGGCAATGATGTAGAGGTAGGCCGCGTAGTAGCCGCCGGCCCCGATGGCGGCAAACAGCGCCCCCCAGCCAGCCCGCCGCACCACCAGCGTCTTGTTCTTGCGGTAAAACTCATCCGAGAGCAGCCGGAACCGCTCGATGAGAAAGCCCGACAGCCCGAAAATCTTTACTTCCTTGGCCGTTTCGTCGCTGGCCCCGGTCTGACGCAGGTAGTCTAGCTCGCGCCGCTCGGGCGTCCAGCTATGTACCAGCGAGTAGCTGCGCTCATTGAAGTGCGACTCGCCTAAAAAGGCCGGCACTACTGCCACGAGCAGCAGCAAAAGCAGCCAGGGGTTGAAAGCGGCCAGGCCCACGGCCAGAAACAGCATCGTAATAATATCCTGGGCCTGCGACAGGACCTGCGACATGAGCACGGTGCGCGACAACGTCTGGCGGCGGGCCCGCTCCAGCTTGTCGTAAAAGGCGCTGTCTTCGAACTGGTCGAGGTCGAGCTGGCCAGCGTGCTCCATCAGCCGAATGGAGGAGCGGTTGGCAAACAAGTCGCCGAGCAGCGAGTCGAGCAGGGCCACGCCCCGGCCCAGCACATCGGAGAGCACCGCCAGCCCGAACTCCAGCCCCACCAGCCCGATAACCGGCGTGAGCGAGCTGCCGGGCATGCGCGACAGCCCGATGACGGTATCCAGAATGAGGCGGGCCACATAGAGCATAGCCACCGGCAGGGCTGCCCGCAGCAGCCGTAGCCCGATATTGGCCAGCGTCAGGGCGGGGCTGGTTTCCCAGATGAGGCCCAGAAACTCAGGCAGGTTTTTCAGGGCCGATACCCGCTCCCGCACGCTGAGGGCGGGCTTACCGTCGGGCCGGGGCCGCTTGGCCGATATTTTCGCAAACTTTTGGGATAACCAAGACATAGACCCCGGCTACGTCATACTTCGGGCCGGAGTTGGTGAGCGGCCGTTTTGGCAGGGGAATAGGGCTTCATCTGCAGTAGTACATGATATACCATTCGGCTAATAAACAGACTACTGGCCAGCCTCTGAACTAACCCGGAACCCACCTGCGCGACGCCACGCCCGCCGCGGGCCCGCTCACGGCGGGCGCGGCTACTTCAGCCGCTAAAAAAACCGAAAGCCTCCGGTGTGAGACTATATACAACTGCCCCGCTCCTGCTTATCTTGCCCGGTGTGAGTACCGCACAAAACCTATTAAACCTAACCCCAGCCCTTTTTCATTCCATGAGAATACCTCTACTTCTGTTGCTGGCCCTTCCACTGTCGGCCGCGGCCCAAATGAATGGCTCCAGCTATGGCAATGCCCAGTACAATATGTCGCGGCAGCAGGCCCAGATGTCCAACGATTTTCAGCGGAGGACGATGGAGCGGTCCATGTCGCGCATGAATTCCTCGGCGGCTTCCCGCGCGCAGCTGGCGGAGTGGAAAGCACAACGAGAGAAACGGGTAGCCAAGCAGCAGGAGGCCGAGCTGAAAGCCACTGCTGAGTTGGCTCGTCTCGCCCGGCGCCAGGACAGTCTGCGGCTGGTGCACCCGGCCCCCAATGCCACCCAAACGGCCGCCCGCAAAAAGGCCGACGAGCAGGCGCTGGCGCAGCTGGCCACGAAAAATTACCGGGACGTATTTTTGCCCGGCCAGGTAATGACCGCCCAGGACGCCCGCTCGCTCCCAGAGCAAGGGATGCAGGACTGGCAGAACATCAGCAAAGAGCTACTCGACAACGAGTGGTGGAGCAAGCAGGAGCCCGCGCAGCTGCTAGAAAAAGTTACGGCCTACCGCGCCACCCTTACCTCGCTCACCACTGCCCTACTGGGCTTCGATCCGGCCACGGCCCCGAAAGCCGAGCGTATGCCCTCGACGGCGGCCCTGGAAGCCATGAGCGCCAAAGGCACCTTCGACCAGCAGGTAGCCGCGCAGTTTCTGCAGGACGCCGCGCGGGTTGAAAAAGTATCGGCCAGTCAGAAGCTGGTCAGCGCCCTCAACGACTTTAACCGCGAGGTAGCCAAGGCGGCGGCCCGCCCCGAGACGCAGCAGAATCCGCAGAAGCTGCGCAGTACCGTGAAATCCGGCCTGAACGACGTAAACAAAGAGATGATCCGCTACGAGGCGGTAATGGGGCAGTCGATGACGCTCGATTACGCGCAGGCAACCATTGCAAAATATGCAACTGCGGTGCTGTCCAAAAGTGGCAAAAATGCCAAGAAGCGGGCAAGCTAGCCGGTTTGGCCTCCTGCCCGGAACGCCTACAGTAATGGTGCGCCAACTACACTTTCACCCGCAATAAACCAGAAGCCCCCGCCGCTCCCGCCGCTGGGGCTTCTTTTTGCCCCTCAGCTTAAAACGGCCGTTTTACCCTTGCTTTACTTTACCCCATAGCGGCCACGCCCGGATTTTCTGCCGACCTTTGCGGCCGTACCGTGTTTGCCCTGAATGCTGCCCACCAAAACCAAGGTGTACACTGCCGGTTTCTGGCTGATGTGCCTGTCGTCGTTTCTGTTTTTCATGAGCTTCAACATGCTCCTGCCCGAGCTGCCCGACTTTCTGACGCGGCTGGGCGGGGCCGAGTACAAAGGCTTCATCATTGCGCTGTTTACCCTCACGGCGGGCCTTTCGCGGCCTTTCAGCGGCAAGCTGGCCGATACCGTGGGGCGCATTCCGGTGATGGTGTTCGGCTCGTTGGTGTGCTTTGTGTGCGGCTTCTTTTACCCCTGGGTAACTACCGTGGTGGGCTTTATGGGGCTGCGGCTGCTGCACGGCTTCAGCACAGGCTTCAAGCCTACCGGCACGGCCGCCTTTATTGCCGATATCATTCCCTACGAGCGACGGGGCGAGGCCATGGGCCTGCTGGGCGTGGCCGGCTCCCTGGGCATGGCCGCCGGGCCGGCGCTAGGGCCGCAGATTACGGCCGCTACCTCACTCGACACGCTGTTTTACTGCTCCTCCGGCCTAGCTTTGCTGAGTTTAGCAGTACAGGGCACCATGACCGAAACCCTGCCCGCCGAGCAGCGGCAGCGTTTTAGCTGGAGCCTGCTACGCCTCAACTGGCACGAGATTCTGGAACCCCAGGTGCTGGCCCCAGCCCTCGTGACGCTGCTGTGTCTGTTCCCGTTCGGGGCCATTCTAACCATCGTGCCCGACCAAAGCCGGGTACTGGGCCTCAAAGCTGCCGACAAAGGCCTGTTCTACACCTGCTACACGCTGGCCTCGTTGGTGGTGCGCCTAGTGGCCGGCCGCGCCTCCGACAAGTACGGCCGCCTGCCGGTGCTGCGCGTATCGACGGTGATGATGGTGGTAGCCCTGGTCCTGCTCACGCTCGTGGAGCACTCGGTACCGCTGTTTCTGGGCGCGGCTATGCTGTTTGGGCTGGCTACCGGCCTCAATTCGCCCACGCTCTACGCCTGGACCGTGGACCTAAGCCACCCGGCGCGGCGGGGCCGGGCCGTGGCTACCATGTACATTGCCCTCGAAGTTGGTATTGGGCTGGGCGCGCTGCTGGCCGGCTGGGTGTATAGCAACATCGACGGCCGCCTGCCCTACGTACACGCCATGAGCGTGGGCTGCACGCTGCTGGCGCTGATTTATCTGCTGTGGGGCGTGAAAAAGCAGCCGGCCGCGGGAGCCTGACAGCCTGGTGGGCATGGCACCCCGCCCCGCTGGGCTTATCATCCCGATTGGCCACTGTGTGCCGGAATTGTACAGCACCGCGGCGCACCAGGCTTTACCAAGACCGAAGGCCCAAACTCGTGTGTGAGGTTATAAGGCTGACAGCATGAAAAACGGATGAAGTTTGTAGTGCCGTTGAAATTTCTCACCTTTATATTACAACTTATCCGCCCCTTCTCTTTCGCCTCTATCTACTGTTCAATTCCACTGCTTTCGTGCTACCAGGGCCGAAGCTGCTGATCCTGTTACTTCTCTCTTTCATTACATTTTTCCTGTATGATTACAATTTTACTGCGCCGGGTTGCGGCGGCGGTTACACTTGGCGTGTGTGCTGCCCTGCCCGCTTTGGGTCAGGCCGACCCCATTAAGTTCGGCAAGATTGATGAGCGCGACCTGACCGGGGCCAACTTCGTGGCCGACAGTGCCGCCGAAGCGGTTATCCTCTGCGACTTTGGCCGCTCGCGCTTCGAGGTGGGTGAAAGCGGCATGAAAATCGTGTTTGAGCGGGTAACGCGCATTAAAATTCTGAAAAAGTCGGGCTACGACTGGGCTACCGTGCAGGTACCGCTCTACAAGAAGAACTCGGACGCGGAAAAGCTTACCAGCCTGCGCGGCTACACCTACAACCTGGTCAACAACCAGGTGGTGAAGGATAAGCTGGAAACGTCGGCCGTGTTTACGGAGCAGGCCTCGGAAAATACGCTGATCCGCAAGTTTACCCTGCCCAACGTACGGGAGGGTTCGGTGCTGGAGTACTCCTATACTATTACGTCCGATTTCGTCTTTAACTTTCAGGACTGGCAGTTCCAGAATGCCATTCCCACCCGCTGGAGCGAGTACCGGGCCGCCATTCCCGAATACCTGGACTACAAGATGGTGATGCAGGGCTACGAGCCCCTGGCCGTGCAGGAGCGCGACGAAACCACTGGCCAGTACACCATCCGCTGGGGTCGTACTCAGGCCACGCAGGTAAACCAGGAGGCGCATTCGGCAGGCTCTACGGCCATTACGGCCCGGGTAACCAACCACCGCTGGGCCATGAAAGACGTACCCGGCCTGCGCTCGGAGCCGTTTATGACCACCGTCCGCGACTATGTTTCCCGCATCGACTTTGAGCTGGCCGGCACCAAATGGCCCGACGAGCCTTACAAGAACGTGCTCAACTCCTGGGAGAAAATCAACGACATTCTGCTCAACGATGACGACTTCGGGGTGCAGCTCAAGCGCGGTGGCTTCTTAAAAGAGCAAACCACAGCCCTGGTAGCCAAATACCCCGACGTGCCGCAGCGCATTGCCGCCGTGCACGATCTGGTCCGCAAATCGGTGAAGTACAACGGCACCGACCGCTACTACGCCAGTGGTCCGCTGCGCCGCGCCTACGACCAGCACAGCGGCTCGGCCGGCGACGTGAACCTGCTGCTGATTGCGCTGCTGCGCGACGCCGGTATTCCGGCCAACCCCGTGCTGCTGAGCACCCGCGACCATGGCATGATCAACGAGAACTTCCCTTTGATCAGCAAGTTCAACTACGTGGTGGCCCACATAGCCCTACCTGACGACAAGGAAATGCTGGTAGATGCCACCGAGCAGCTCATCCCCTGCGGCATGCTGCCCGAGCGCTGCCTGAGCGGCGCCGGCCGGCTTATTCTGCCGGATGCGGGCCAGTCGCGCTGGGTAAATCTGCAGCCTTCGCAGCGCTTTCTGGAGTACCGCCAGATTCAGCTCGTGCTGGATGACAAAGGCGGCTACACGGGCAAAATTCACCAGGAGCACGGCGGCTACGCAGCCTTGCAAAGCCGGGAAAAGCTGCAAAAGAATGGAGAAAAGAAGTTTGTGGAGGAAATCGTAAGTAGCCACGAAGGCTGGTCTATCCCCAAATTTGCCTTCAAGGAGCGGGAGGTGCTGACCAAGCCGCTGGCCCTCGACTACGAGTTTTCTTCGCCGGGTGCCGATACGCCGGTGGGCACGATTTACTTTAGCCCCATGCGGCAGTTTAGCGGCGACAAGAATCCGTTTCGCCACGAGGAACGGCGCTTTCCGGTCGATTTCGGCGCTCAAACCGACGAAACCGTGATGATGACTATCACGCTGCCGGCCGGCTACCAGGCCGAGGAGCTGCCCAAGCCTGCCATCGTGGACTTGCCCGACAACGGGGGCCGCTTTTCCTACACCGTCGTCGACAACGGCCAGGGTACGCTGCAGATAGCCAGCCGCATGAGTCTGCGCAAGCCGATTTATATGGCCGAGGAATATGCCTACCTGCGCGAGTTCTACAACCGGATGCTGGCCAAGCAGGCTGAGCAAATCGTTCTGAAAAAGAAATCATGAGCCGGCCCTTATTAACAGTGGCAGCGGTATTGCTGGTCCAGAGTGGAATTGTATCGGCGGCCACGGCGGGCGCGGTTCCTCACTATGCGGTAGCCGACCTGCCGGCGGCCCTGCGCGAAAACGCCCACGCCGTGGTGCGTTACGAAGAGCAGACGCTGGTGGTAAAATCGGTGAGCCGCACGGTGGAAACCAACCGCCACGCCGTGACGATACTGGATGAGGCCGGGGCCGACTGGGCTACACAGCTGGTATACTACGACCAGCTGAACACGGTGAGCTACCTGCGCGGCACCGTGTACGATGCCGCCGGCAAAGTCATCCGGCAGCTGCGGGCGGCCGACGTGCGCGACTTCAGCCTTTCCGACGGCTTCAGCCTGGCCAGTGACGGCCGGGGCCGCGCAGCCGATATGCGCCAGGCCAACTACCCGTACACGGTAGAATATGAGTACGAAGTTGTTTCCACTAACCCGCTGTTTTACTCGTCGTGGTATGCGCAGCCCAAAGAGCAACTGGCGGTTGAGAAATCGACTTTTCGGGTAGTAACCCCTACAAATCTTCCCCTACGCTACAAGGAGCAGCATTTGCCAAGCGGTGCTTCGGTAGTGCATACTGCCGAAGGCGGCATGGAAATATACGAATGGCAGGTGCAGAATCTGGCTGCAGTGGAGGAAGAGCACGATGCCCCCCCGGTTGCCGAACTGACGCCGGCAGTATTTACCGCGCCCACTGAGTTTGAGGTGCAGGGCCACCACGGCACGCTCAACTCCTGGCAAACGCTGGGCCAGTGGAACTACGACCTGAATGCGGGCCGCGACGAACTACCCGCTGCTATGAAGGCCCGGATTGCCAGCCTGGTGCAGGGCGAAACCGATGAGCGGGCCCGCATCCGCAAGGTATACGAGTTTCTGCAGGCCAACACGCGCTACATCTCCATCCAGCTGGGTATCGGCGGCTGGCAAACGTTTCCGGCTTCCTCAGTAGCAGCCAATGGCTACGGCGACTGTAAAGCCCTGACCAACTACTGCAAAGCCCTGCTGCAAGCCGCCGATGTGAAAGCCTATTGCGCCCTGGTGCGGGCCGACGAGCCCGATATCCGCACCGATTTTCCCAGCAGCCAGTTCAACCACGTCATTCTGTGCGTGCCCCTGACCAAAGCCGCCAAGGCCGACACTGTGTGGCTGGAATGCACCAGCCAGACCAACCAGTTCAACTACATGGGCAGCTTTACCGGCAACCGGCACGCGCTACTGCTCACGCCGGCCGGTGGCAAGCTGGTGCGCACGCCCCGCTACGGCGTGGCCGAAAACCGGCGCGAGCGGCGGGCTGACGTGTACCTCGATGCCCAGGGCAATGCCACTGCCACCGTTCGTACGCTGCGCACGGGGCTGGAGCAGGACAATTTTAACGCCCTGTTTCACAGCCTGGCCCCGGCCGAGCAGAAAAAGCGCGTGGCCGATATTCTGCCGCTGGCTAATTTCAGCATCACCAAGTTCAGCCTGGCACCCGGCGCGCCCACGGGCTTGCCCACGATGGTCGAAAACCTGGGTTTGGCCCTGCCCAACTTCGCTCCTCCGAGCGGGCGGCGGGTTTTCCTGTCGGCCAACCTGCTCAGCCGCTGGTCGTCGCTGCCAGCCGCGGTGGGTGAGCGGCAAGCCGATATCTGGCTCGACAACGCCTTTACTCATTCCGATACCATCCGCATCCACGTGCCGGCCGGCATGAAGCCAGAGAGTCTGCCGGCGCCGGTGAAGCTGACCACAGCGTTTGGCACCTATTCCAGCCAGGTGCTGGCCCTGCCCGACGGCACGCTGCAATACGTGCGGCAGCTGCGTATGCCTCTCACCCACTTTTCGCGCACGGAGTATGCGGCCTACGTCGAGTTTCGACGCAAAATCAGCGCAGCCGACAAAGCGCCGGTGGTATTCGTCAAAACGGATTCCTAAGCTTAAAAACAGGCTTCCAACTCGTGAAAAGACCGGCTGGTGTAGCACCCAGCCGGTCTTTTGTTATTCACCTAACCGGGTGCGCAGCCCCAACTGGCAAGAAATGCGTAATTCGGCAGGGTTCTGGCGTATTGCAGTCCGGGTTCGTCGTTTTGGCCAGCTCCCCTCTACTTTCCCAGCCTATGCTTTCCGCTCTCAGCCTCGCTCTTGCTACCGCAGCACTGCTTGGAACTTCGCCCGCTGCTACTCCCCTGCCGCTGGCTGCCGCTGTCGTTCAGAAGCCGGTGCCTGCTCCCTTGTGGCAACCCCTCACCGCTACCCAGGCCCGGCGCCTGGGCCTGCCCCGGCTACGCCCCCAGCAGTACCAGACGGTGCGCCTGAATCTGGCGCAACTCAGGCAAGTGTTGGCTACTGTGCCGGCCGGTCCAGCGGGTCCGGTGTTGCAACTGCCCCTGCCCGACGGCACCCTGGCCCAGTACCAATTGCGCACGACTCAGGTAATGGCTCCGGAACTGGCGGCGCGCTATCCGGAGCTGCAAACCTACGCGGGACAGGAAGTAGGCCGGCCGGCCAATAGCGTGCGCCTGGAATTTACGCCCACCGGCCTGCGCGCCATGCTGATTCGTAACGGCCGCACGCTCTTTATTGAGCCCTACCGCCTCCACGATACCCAGCATTACATCTGCTTCGATAAAGTCAGCCTGCCCGCCGGCAGCAAGGCGGGATTTGAAACTTCGGCCAAATAAGCCATCCATTAGCCAGAGAGGCAGGAAATACGGGATTCGACAGCAACGTACTAGGCAAAAGCCCTATATTAGAGGCCTACAACCTGGTACTGACCTTTCTTCATTTTTTCCTGATTCTACTTTATGGCTTCAACTTTTACGAACTCGTGGCGCACGTGGCGGCCCGCCCTGTTGGGTGGTTTGCTGCTGGCGGCGGTGGGCGCTCCGCATCAGGCGGCCGCTCAGCGCGTCCTCTGGGCCGACGATACGCAAGTGCCCGGCGCGGCCCGGCAAACGACGGATGCTCTGCGCCAGTTCCGTCCGGTTTCCTTTCAGCTCGATGCTGTGCGCGACGTGCTCCGGCAGGCTCCGGCCGAAAAGGGTGCCGGTGCCCGCAACTCTACCACAGTTATTTCACTGCCGCTGCCCGATGGCACCTCCCAGCGCTTCCGCGTCGTGGAGGTTCCGGTAATGGAGGCTGCATTGGCCGCCCGCTATCCTTCAATTAAGACCTACGAGGGCCAGGGTATCGATGATCCGTCGGCTACGGCGCGGCTGGATGTGTCGCCTGCTGGTTTCCACGGTATGATTCTGGGCAGCCACGGCAAAACGATTTATATCGACCCGGCCGCCCAGGGCGACAATGTGCACCACCTGGTATTCGACCGGCAGGCCATGAACCAGGCCGCGCTGGGCGCGGTATGCCTCACTACCGATGAGCCGGCAACAGCGAATATGCCGCAGCCAACGGCGTTTCAGCGCCAGGCCAACGGCACGACGCTGCGGACCTACCGCCTGGCTATGGCCTGCACCGGCGAATACGCAGCCACCAAAGGCGGTACCAAAGCCGGAGCCCTGGCGGGTATCGTTACGTCGGTAAACCGCGTGAGCGGCGTGTATGAGCAGGAACTGGCCGTGCGGCTGGTACTGGTAGCCAACACCGATCAACTGATTTTCCTCGACCCAGCCACCGACCCGTACACGAACGATGAAGGGTCTATCATGTTGAACGAAAACCAGACTACGGTCACGTCCATCATTGGTAGCGCCAACTACGATATTGGCCACGTATTCAGCACCGGTGGCGGCGGTATTGCTCAGAAACCGTCGGTGTGCCTAGCGGGCAAAGCACGCGGCGTAACCGGCCTGCCCAACCCAGTGGGCGACGCCTTCGATATCGACTTCGTAGCGCATGAAATAGGTCACCAGTTTGGCGGCGACCATACTTTCAATAGCAGCAGTGGCAACTGCGCCGGCACCACCCGGGCCGGGGTATCGGCTTACGAGCCAGGTAGCGGCACCACTATTATGGCCTATGCCGGCATCTGTGCCCCGCAGAACTTGGCGCGCAACAGTGAGCCATATTTCCACTCCCGTAGCTTCGACCAAATCGTGTCGCACATCACGGGCGCGGGCAACTGCGGTGTAAATACGCCGACCAACAACATCCCGCCGGTGGTAAATGCCGGGGTCAACTACCGGATTCCGGTCAGAACGCCCTTCACACTTACCGGCTCGGCTACGGATGCCAACAGCGACCCGCTGACGTATTCTTGGGAACAGTACAACCTGGGCCCGGCCGGCGACCCGACGCAGCCCGTCGATGACGCCCCGATCTTCCGGTTCTTCACGCCGACTTCTTCGCCTTCGCGCACGTTCCCCAAAATCTATAACCTGATTACCAACACCGATACCATCGGGGAGCAGCTGCCAACGTACGGTCGGCGCCTGATTTTCCGCTTGGTAGCCCGCGACAACCGCGTGGGCGGTGGTGGCGTCGACTACGACTCCATGCACGTAGTAGTGGTAGCCACGGCCGGGCCTTTCGTGGTAACGAGCCCCAACACCAACTCGCCGGTGCCCACACGGTGGCTGGCTGGTGCCCCGCAGCAGGTAAGCTGGGATGTAGCCAACACTACAGCAGCGCCCATCAGCGCAGCCAATGTAGATATCCTGCTTTCGACCGACGGCGGCAAGACTTTCCCGACGGTATTGCTGGCCAATACGCCCAACGACGGCAACCAGCAAGTAACTGTGCCGGCCAGCGTGGGTAATTCAGCCACGGCCCGCATCAAAGTGCAGGCTTCGGGCAACATCTTCTTTGATATCTCGAACAACAACTTCACCATTGAAGTACCCACGGCCCCAACCTTCTTCCTGACGCCTACCACGGCTTCGGGCGAAACGCCGGCCATCTGCCCCGGCACCTCGACTACCGTAAGCGTAGCCGTTGGGCAGCTGCAGGGCTTTACCGGAACGGTGGCTCTGACGGCCTCTAACCTGCCCACGGGCATGACCGTGACATATGCCAACCCGAGTGTAGCAGTGGGCGGCTCTACTCAGGCTACTATCTCGACCACTGCCGCTACGCCCTCCGGCACCTACGTTATCAACCTGGTAGGAACCAGTGGCAGCGTAACGCAGCAGCAGCAATTCCGGATTGTCATCAACCAGGCGGCTACGCAGGCAGCCAGCCCGATTGCACCAACTACAACTACGGCGGCTACCCAGCGCCCCCGCTTCTCCTGGAATGCCGTACCCAATGCAACAGGCTACGAAATAGAGGTTGCTACCAATGCTACCTTCACCAGCCCCATCGTGGCCCTGACTGCCGTCACCGGCACCAGCTTCACGCCTAGCATTTCTCTGCAGCCTAACACGACCTACTACTGGCGCGTACGGGCTACCAGCCCCTGCGCCACTGCTCCCTTCTCGGCCGTTACCCAGTTCCGGACTGGTACCTCGGCTTGTCAGACGATTGTAGCCACGGAAGTGCCAAAGGCTATTCCAGCCGGCGGTGTGCGCACGGTAACGTCTGGTATCACCGTTGCCACTACTGATGTCGTATCGGATATTAAAATTCGGAATCTGGTGCTTACTCACCCCGACGTGAGTGAGTTGACGCTGACGCTGACCAACCCGCAGGGCCGTACTGCCACGCTGGTGGCTAATGCCTGCGCCGGTACCGCCAACATCGACTTGAACTTCGACGATGCGGCTGCAACGGCTGTTAGCTGCCCGCTCACCGGCGCTGCTACCGTACGTCCGGCTAGCTCGATGGCCGAGTTGCTCAACGGCGGCGCCAACGGCCGCTGGACCCTGACCGTCAACGATAACAACGCGGCAAACGGTGGCTCACTCCGCTCGTGGAGCCTGGAGCTTTGCACGCTAGCCTCGTTGCCACCCGCGCCGTTCTCGCTGCAGACCCTCTACAACACGTTCAGCAACGGCACCGGTAAAGTAGATGTTATCTGGTCGGCTAATGCAACCAGCAATGCTACTTCGTACGAAGTTGAGCGTTCCTTCCAGAACAACACCAACTTCCAGCGCGTAGCGACGGTAGCGGCTCCTGCTACGTATTACGAAGACCAGGTAACGGTGAATGGCCGCTACTTCTACCGGGTCCGCTCGGTAAACTCGGTTGGCGTTTCGGCCTATACCAACGAAACCAGCGTGTTGAGCAACAAGAGCACTGCGCAGCTGAAAGGCATCCAGGTATACCCGAACCCGAGCACGGGTATCTTCAAAGTGAACGTGGATAACGCCCAGCGCGGTGCCATCACGCTGCGGGTAACCGATGCTATGGGCCGCACGGTAGCCACCGAAACTCTGACCAAGGGCGCAGCGCTGCTTCAGCACGAACTGGACCTGAGCAAGCTCAGCACCGGCGTCTATCAGCTGCACATCGACATGCCCGAGGGCACGGCGGTGCAGCGCCTGCTGAAAAACTAATCAGCTTCCGCTAAAGCCAAAAAAGGGCGACTCCAGTGTGGAGTCGCCCTTTTTGTTTGTTGGTAATATTTTATTGGTAATGTGAAGAGGCAGTCAGCAGCGTTATTGAAAACTCCGACCGTCATGCTGAGCGAAGCCGAAGCATCTCTACTGCAATGATAGTTTGACTACTACTGCGGGAGAGATGCTTCGGCTTCGCTCAGCATAACGTGCTTTTCCAACAACGTCAGCCCACGAGATGCTTCGGCTGTGTCGCTGCATGATGTTCTTGCAGTTCCTTCTCAACGGCTAAAACTTGTAGCGGGCCTGCACTTTTACTTCCGAGCGGCGCGGGCCCTGCAGCTCTTCCAGGCCCGAGCCCACAGTGTTCTGGTGGCGATAATGGGTTTCGGCGTAGCGCAGCCACAACGTCAGGTGCTTGGTGCATTTCACCTCGGCTATGGCGTAGGCGCGGGTGCCCTGCCCGCTGAGGGCCGGCACCGAAAATGCATACAGTACATCCTGCTCAAACACATACTGGCGGGTGTCGAAATCGTCGGTATCGAAGAGGGCGTAGCGCCCGCTCAGCTGCAGGCGCCGGCCAATTTTCACGGAGGCATCCTGGGCCAGCACGTAGCCGGTGCGCTGCGGGCCATCATCCTCGCGGTAGTGGGTGCCCTGCAGGCGGGTGCGCAAACTCAGAATGAGTGTGGGGCTGGTGTCGTAGAACAGCAGCAGGCTGCGCCGCTGGGTGGGAGCCGTACGGGGCAGGTTGCCGGGGCTGGCTACGTCGTATTCCTTGTCCCGGGTCCGGATCTGGGCGTAGAGCAAGCTGGTTTTCGACGGGGTGAAGGCTACCCGCACCAGCCAGTCGTGGCCCTGGGTGGGCGTGCCGGCCTGGAATTTCAGCCACGGAAAGCTGAACTGGTCGTAGTAGGCCGACACTTCCCAGCGCGACACGGGCCGCACCTTCAAGCCCACGTATAAGCCTTTCTCGTTGATATTGCGCGTGTTTTCGCTCAGCGCATTGCCGTAGAAAGTGTGAAAGTTGCGGGCGTAGTTGCGGTAGAGCAGCGACACATCCACGTTGGAAGCCAGGCTGGCTAGCAGGCCATTCACGGTGCCGATGCCGCCGCTGCTGGAGCGGGCCGTTTCGCCAAACAGGATGATGTTGCGGATGACGTAGCTGTAGTGCGCGCCAACGGCCAGGTTTGTGCGCCCCCGAAACTCAAAGGCATTATACAGCTCAGGTTGGCGCTGCAGGGGCTTGTCGAAATAAGTGCTGACGGCGGTGAGGCCCGCGTTGAAGTTGCTGCTGCGGCTGGTGTAGCTCACGTTGCCGCCCCCGATGGTTTCGCGCAGCGTCTGGCGGTTGGCCAGCTCATTGGCCGTGCGGTGGAAACCCGTAATCAGGAAGCCCGACGAAAACTCGTCGAATTCGGCCAGGGAGTCGGCGGCCGACTGCACGTTGGCATCCACCCGCTTGCGCGACACGAAAGCCGTGGCCCGTAGCGTGGAGGTGAGGTTGACGGTAGCCGCCGCGCCCCGGAAAAACGTGCTTTCCAGCACCGACGAGTAGGGCCGCACGCCCAGGCTGCTGCGCCGGATGGTGGTAATGGTTTCGGCCCCCTTGCCCACCTGCAGCCCCGACGACAGCAGCAGCCCCTGCCCGAATTGCAGCTGGTAGTCGCCCACGGCCAGGGTTTTGAGGCGGCCCCGCTCCTGCAGCACGAAGTGGCCGGAGTAGAAGTCGGCGCCGTAGCGACGGGTGCCGGGGTTCCAGATTAGCTGCTCGCCGGCATCCTTCTCGGCCGTAATAGCCAGGCTGAAGTCGCGCTGGTGGCTGACGCGGTAGCGCACCAGCAGCTTATCGGGGGAGCCCAGGTAGCGACTGGCGGGCCGGCCGGTGCTGGTGGTATCGGGAGCGGCGTAGCCCTGGCGCTCCTGTAACACCCGCTCGTAGCGCACAAACAGGGCGTTGTTTTCCTCCTGGGCAATGCGTTTCCAGAGCGGCCCGCGCGCGGCATTGCCGGCATTGCTTTGCACCGAAACGAAGGGCGACACCCGGTAAATCGTGCGCAGATCGAAGCCTTCCACGCTTTGCAGCTCATAGAGGCTGATGAGGTTGCCCTGGGCCACGCGGTGCTCCAGCAGGTTGGTAATCTGGGTTTCGGAGAGCAGCAGCAGGGCCCGCAGCTCTTCGCGGGTGGCCGTGTTCAGGTTCAGCGGCGTCTGATAATACAGCAGCAACGTTTCGTAGAGGTCTTCATACGGCACCTGGTCACTTTGAATTTCGGCAAACAGCTCCTGCACCAGCCGGTCGAGGTCGGCCGGAGGGCGCACGTATTCCTGGGCCCGCACGGGCCGGGCCGCCAGCAGCGCGGCCAGCGCTACCAGGGCAAGAAACGGCCGCTTCATTTGGTGGCGCGGTTTAGCTGCACCCCAATGGCCAAATGCTGGCTCAGCCCCAGCGCCGTGTGCCAGGCCGCCGCGTAGTCAATGCGAAACTGCCCGGCCAGGAAGCCCACTCCGCCCGTCGTCTGGCGGCTGAGCGTGGAAAAGCCGCCACGTACGGCCAGCGCCGGAATTACCTGGTATTCGATGCCAGCTTTGAAGTCGGCGGCCTGGTCCACGTCCTTTTCGGTTTCCGCGTTCAGCATCACCTTCTCGGTGGGGCGAAACGAGAGGCCGGCTTTCAGCACGGTGGGCACCCGCTCGGTTTCGTATTCGGCCAGCTTGGCCTGGTTCAGGTTGTAGAGGTAAGCGCCGAAATACAGCCGCTTGGGCAGCACCTCGGCCTGCCCGCCGAGCGACACGGCCACGGCCCGCTTGCTGCCCAGCCCCTCAATGCTGACCTGGAGCACGTCGAACCTAGCCCCTACGCTGATGAGGCTGCCCCGGTAGCCGTAGCCGGCCCCCACGCGCTGCTCCGAGTACAGCTTGTCGCCGAAGCGCTGCGCCTCGAAGCCGACTACACCGCGCGTGGCTTTGCCGTCGGTAGCCGCGCCAATGGGCAGGGCGGCCGCCAGCACGGCCGTGTTCAGGGCGCGGCTCAAATAGCGGTTTTCAGCGTAGAAGCCCACTGCCGGACTCGTGACCTGCCCCAGCCCGGCCACGTTGTTGCCAATAGACCATACGTCGGTGAGCGTAACCGAGGCGTTGCCCAACCCTGCCGCCCGGGCGCCCCGCACGCCGGGGCCATTGCCCTGGGCGTGGGCAAGCGAAGCGGTTAACAAAAAGGCACTCAGTACGGAGTAAATTTTTAGCATAGGCCAGGGCCGCGGGTTTGAAGACTCTTTTCCACTCCCTAAGTAGGGCATTGTTCCGGTAAAATGAGTTATGCCAGACCGGCTATTTTCGGGCTCCACGCAAAAAGGCCCCAACGCACGGTGCGCCGGGGCCTTCAGGGCTGTCAGAGGAGGTTTTGGACTTACATGCCCGCCGCGCTTTCTTCCTTTTCCTTGCTTTTTTTCTTCTTGACTTTGGTCTTCTGGCCGTCGTCGGTTTTCACCTTCATCTTGTCCACGTCGCCGAGCTGGTTGAGCAGGGCCGCGCCGTTGGCCTGCGGGCCTACGCCGGGGTTCGGGCCGTTGTTGACGATGGTCATTTCATCGACCAGGGCCTTGCCGCCGCCGAGCTTCTCCACGCACCACAGCACGTAGCGAATATCCACGTTGATGCAGCGCTTCAGGTCTTTGTCGTAGGCCAGGTCGCCGGTCATGGCTTCCCAGTTGCCGTCGAAGGCAATACCGATCAGCTCGCCGCGGCCGTTGATAACGGGGGAGCCGGAGTTGCCGCCGGTGATGTCGTTATCGGTGGTGAAGGCCACGTGCAGCGTGCCGTCCTTGTCGGCAAAGCGGCCGTAGTCTTTGGCCGTCAGCAGCTCATTTTCCTTCTTGGGCACCACAAACTCGGGGTTGGTATTGTCTTCCTTGTCCAGAATGCCCTGGGCGGTGGTGTAGAACTTATAGTCTACCGCGTCGCGGGGCGAATAGTCGCGCACGGAGCCGTAGCTCAGGCGCAGCGTCGAGTTGGCGTCGGGCGAGTACACTTTATCGGTATTCTTGGCCCGCAGCGCGGCTACGTAGGCGCGGTTGGCGCGGGCCAGCGTGGCCTGGTAGCCCTGCATTTTGGGCTGAATGTTCTGACTGTAGTTGCGCTGCACCGAGTTCCAGGTTTTGAAGCCGGGGTCAGCCTCCAGCTTGGCTAGCGTGGGTGCAGCCAGGAAAGCCTCGGTTTTGGCCTTCGACACCAGGAAGGAATTGGCAAATACGTAGTCGGCATACTTCTGCATCGAGCCACCGTACTGCTTACTCACCGTCTGGAACACGTCGGGCAGCTGTTCCTTGGGCACGTCGGTGGCATACATTTGCATCAGCGCGGCGAATACCTTCTTGTCGGTTGGGTCGTTGTAGTCCTTGAAGTGGTCTTCCACGGTACCACGCAGCGCAGCTACGGCCTGCTGGATGGCGGCCTTATCGGCTTTGGGGTCCTGGAGTAGCTTGTAGAGCGGGGCCATGCGGCCGGCAAAGGCCACGACTTCGGTGCCGTTGGCGGCTTCGCCCACGTACACGGCGCTCAGGTTGTACTCGCGCAGACCATTGTAAGCCTGGTTAATGTCGTTCAGGGCCGCGCCGTACAGCGGGCCACGCGAGGCGTCGGCCGCAATCCACTGCATGAGCGAGGCTTCCTCGGCTTTCTTCTGGTCCACGGTTTTCAGGCGCTTCATACCTTCGTTCTGGCCGATGAAATACTTCCAGTAGTTGGCAATGTTAGCATATTTCGAAGCGTATTTCAGGCGAATGGCCGGGCTGGCGTCCGAGTCTTCCTTCCAGATTTTGAGGCGGGTATCGCGCAGCTTGATGCGGGCCGGGTTACTCTGGTCGAGCGTCAGCTGCAGGCCGGCGGCGGGCAGAAAACGCTGCGTGCGACCGGGAAAGCCGAATACCATGGCAAAGTCGCCCTCACTCACGCCCTGCAGGCTCACCGAAAGGTGCTTTTTGGGTACGTAAGGCACGTTGTCGGCCTGAGGGCCGGCGGTGGGCTTGTTGTTTTTGTCGGCATACACCCGGAACATCGAGAAGTCGCCGGTGTGGCGGGGCCACATCCAGTTATCGGTGTCGCCACCGAATTTGCCCACCGCTTCCGGCGGCGCCCCTACCAGGCGCACGTCGCCGAAGCGCTGATAGACGAACATGTAATATTCGTTGCCGGCAAAAAAGTCGCGCACGTAGGCTACGTACTGGCCGTTTTCCTTGGCCGCATCAGCCAATTCCTTCTGGCGCTGCTGAATCAGGATGGTACGCTCTACTTCCGACGTCTGAGGCGTGATGCCCTCGAGCACCTTGCCCGTCACGTCTTCCATGCGCACCAGAATATCCACGAACAAGCCAGGGTTGGTTTTTTCCTCGCTCTTGTTGGTGGCGAAAAAACCCTTTTCCAGGATATTGTTTTCCGGCGTGCTGTGGGTCTGAATGGCGTCGTAGCCGCAGTGGTGGTTGGTAAGTAGCAAGCCCTGGCTGCTCACAAATTCGCCGGTGCAAAAGCCGCCCAGCTGCACAATGGCATCTTTCAGGCTGGCATTGTTGACGTCATAGATTTCTTCGGCCGTCAGCTTGAGGCCCTTTTTCTGCATGTCGGCGTAGTTAAGACGCTTTACATACAGCGGCAGCCACATACCTTCGTCGGCGCGGGCGGCGGCGGGCAGCAGCAGCGCCAGCAGCAGCACTTTAGCCCAGAGTTGTTTTAACATGGGTGGGAAATGGGAGAGTGAAAAATCTAAAAAGGAAACCCCAGCCGCAGCCAGGCGCGTTTCTCAGTTCAAACTTACGAAAAGGCTGGCCGGTTCTTTTTGCTCAGCTTTGCCTTCCGCAGCATGTCCTACCTATTCCGCCAGCTTTTGCTGGGCCTCATCTGGGTGTACCGCCACCTTATTTCGCCGCTTACGCCGCCCAGCTGCCGGTTTCAGCCTACCTGCTCGGCCTACGCGGCCCAGGCGGTGCAGAAATACGGGCCTTGGCGGGGCGGGCAGCTGGCGTTGCGCCGCATCGGCCGCTGCCACCCCTGGGGCGGCCACGGCTACGACCCCGTACCCTAAGCGGCACGGCTGCGTATAGAATACTTCGTGTTTGTGCCTTTGCCCGCGGGCAAAGGCTTTTTTTCAGCTTTACTTTTGCTTTCGTATGCGTTTACTTCTGATGGGGACTACCCTGGCTACTGCTCTGTTCACCTTTAGCTGCTCCGAGGCCCAGAGCGACGATAAAAAGGGCAAGGGCGGCAAGAAAAAGGATAAGCAGGAAAGTCTGGAAAACAAGCTCACCGATGGCGCCATTCCCGGCCTGCGCCGCGTAGGCTCCCTCAACGGCGGCGTGCCCGAAAGCTCGGGGCTGGCCCGCGCCGAAACGGCCGGCACCTTCTACACCCATGCCGACGCCGGCAATGAGCCCGTGCTCTACAAGATTGACATGACGGGCCGCCTGCTGGGCAAATCGACGCTGCCCTTCTCCAACGTGGACTGGGAAAGCCTGGCCCAGGACGATAAGGGCAACATTTTCGTGGTGGACGCCGGCAATAACAACAACAGCCGCCGCGACCTGGTGGTGTACCGCATGAACCCCAACTCCCAGGATCTGAGCAAAATTGCCTTTTCCTACTCCGATCAGAAAGCATTTCCCCCGGGCAAAAAGGAGCGCAACTTCGACTGTGAAGCCTCGCTCTGGCACGCGGGCAAGGTGTATCTGTTTACCAAAGACCGGGGCGCCGGCCAAACTAGTAAAGTCTACACCCTCTCCGACCAGCCCGGCACCCAGAAAGCCCAGCTCCTGACGCGTATCAGCATTGCCGGGGAAGTCACCGGCGCCGACGTTAGCTCCGATGGCCGCCGCATTGCCCTGCTGGCCCGCGAAGAGCTATTCCTGTTGGAAGGCAGCAGCTTCGCTGCCGCGCTGAAAGCTACGCCCCGCCGCATTTCCCTGAAAGGCGCGGGCCAGACGGAAGGCATCGTATTCCACAAAGACGACAACAACACACTTTTTATCAGCACCGAGGAGGGCAATATCTACGAGTATAAGCTGTAGGCCAAGGCTCCCCTGCCCATCATAGTGCGTAAAAAAGGCCGATTCAACATTGAATCGGCCTTTTTGCTTTACCGGGCTTTTACTACCGGCTTGTTGTCTTCTTCCTGGCCCAAATCCCGGGGCGCGTAGCCGTAGGGGTTACTTGGGTTTTTACCGGCCCGCCAGAGCACCCAGATGCCCACCAGAATCAGCGGAATGCTCAGGATCTGGCCCATGTTCAGGGGCAGGCTGTTTTCGAAATCCACCTGATTTTCTTTCAGGAACTCACCCAGGAAGCGCTGCAAAAACAGGAATACTACGAAGAGCCCGAAGAGCAGCCCGCGCGGAGTGCGCTCTTTGGTGCGGTTCCACATGGCATAGAGCACGGCCAGCAGCACGATGCAGAACAGGGCCTCGTACATCTGCGTGGGGTGGCGCAGCTCGTTCGGGATGTTGGTTACCTCGTGGTGAATCTCATTATAGCGCACAAATTTGAAGGCCCACGGCACATCCGTCACCTTGCCGATAATCTCGGAATTGAACAGGTTGCCAGTCCGGATGAGGGCACCGCCTAGGGCTACCACAATCACAATTCGGTCGAGCACCCAGAGGTAGTCGAACTTGTTGTTGCGGGCAAACAGCCAGCAGGCCAACAGGATACCGATGGTAGCACCGTGGCTGGCCAAGCCGCCCTCCCAGATCTTGAGAATGTCCAGCGGGTGCTTCAGGTAATAGTCCGGGTCGTAGAACAGGCAGTGGCCCAGGCGGGCGCCTACCACCGTGCCCACCAGCATGTAGATGGTAATGACATCGACCCAGCGCGGCGACACCCGCTCCGATTTGTAGATGTGCGACAGAATGAACGTGCCGAATACGAAGCCCGACATAAATAGCAGCCCGTACCAACGCAAGGTCAGGGGGCCAATTTGGGCAATGATGGGCGACACGTCCCAGGTAATGAAGGCAAGCATGGGGAGCACAGTTACGAAAAGATGGAAAGGATTCAAAGGTAGTCAGACATTCGGCTTGCCTGCGGGCCAGCCGCCGGGCCGCAAGGGAAGCCGAATGGCTTGGCCGCCGCGGAGAACGCCAGAAGCTGGTCAGCGCGGGGATGAATCGGCCGGCTGGCCCCCAATATAGGACTGGTTTTGGTTGGCCGGGTCGGGTGAAGGCAATACTGCGCCGTCGCCACTTAGCAGCAGAATTATACCCAGCATGGCCACGTAGCCGGGCCAGCGCAGCCAGATGGGCAGCAGCTGACGCTCCGTGGGCATCTCGCCAACGAGCCGGGCGCGGACGCGGCTGTAAAAAAAAGGCTGGGGTTGGGAAGGCTGCTGGGCCTGCCATTGGCGCAGCAGGATTTCCCATTCTTCGTCGGCGCTGAATCGAGGGCTATGCTTAGGCATGACGCAAGGTGGGCGTAAGGTGATGGCGAAGGGTTTTGCGGGCCCGAAACAGCAGCGACTCCACCGCTGGCACGGTGGTGTTGAGTACGGCCGCTATTTCCTCGTAGCTCAAGTCCTGCTCGTGCCGCAGCGTGAAAGCCACCTGCTGCTGCTCGGGCAGGCGGTCAATGAGGTCCAACAAGTGCGTCAGCTGCTGCTGCCCCTCCAGCTGGGCCTGCGGGTGCACCTGATGAGCTGGCTCGTGCAGCAATTGATTGTCGAAGCCCAGCAGACTGGTAAAGTAGGCGAAGCGCTTCTGGGCCCGGGCCCGGCGGCGGTTTTTCAGGGCGCGGGAGGTTGCCAGCCGGTAGAGCCAGGTGCTCAGCGCAGCCTCACCCCGAAACCGACCGATGGTCTGGTACACCTCCACAAATACTTCCTGGGCCACATCTTCGGCTTCTTCCGGCGACCGTAGCAGCGCCAGTACCGTGCGGTAAATCCGGTTTTGGTAGCGCTCTACCAGCGTGCGAAACGCGGCTTCACTGCCCTGCTGCAGCTGCGCCACCAACTCGGCATCGGCAGCGGCGGCAGTACCGTGGGTAGCAGGCGGGGAGCCGTAAACGATGGAAAGCGGAAGAGTATACACCGGAAAAGCAGGAGCTGAAAGGATAGAAATGCTACTCGTTCAGTTTCCAGCGCGTGCCGCGAATACTGAGGTTATGCCTGCTTAGGCCACCTTGTTGCCCAAAACTTGCGCCCACCTCCCAAATTTATTTTAGTAACCTAAAAGTCAATCTTTTACAGCACCTAAACCCTGCATACCCTTGTTACGGTGGCTCAGCTAAAGCCAGCCGGGTTGCGCTACAGGTTATTGAGCTCCTGAGTGAAGCCACCGCTCAAAATGGGGAAGCGCAGCCACGAGCGGGGGTCTACGTTGTAGTCGTCGAGATGAAAGGCTGGGGCATACCGCTCCCGCTTCCACTGGTTGCGCGCCCACAGCGAGTAGAAGCGCTTCACGTAGGTTTTGAGCTGCTCGGGGTCGGCGGCCGGGTCTTCCTGCACCAGCGTGGCATACACCTGCTGCGGACTCAAGCGGTTGTAAAAGGCCAGCCGCTCGATGCGGTTGAGCAGAATATAGGGCATTAAATCCCGCTCATCGGTTTGGTTGTCTTCCAGGGGCCGCAGCTCGGCCGTGGGTTGCAGCGCATTCACGTAGCGCAGGCCAGGGTAGCCCAGCTCGGTTTCGGCCCAGCGCAGCCACTTTTTCACGAAGTCTTTATCCACGCCCGCAATGGGCGAAATGCTGCCGGCCGTGTCGCCGTCCATCGTGCAGTAGCCCACGGAGGCTTCCGAGCGGTTCGAGGTCGTGAGCAGCAGGCAGTTTTGCACGTTGGCCAGCATCCAGATAGCCGGGGCCCGCACCCGCGCCTGAATGTTCTGCAGCGCCAAATCGTCGGTTTGCCAGGTCAGCTCCCGACCCAGGGCGTGCTCAATCTTGCCCACGTAGCCATTCACTTCCTCATCAATACCCCAGTTGTAGAACACCGCGCCAATGGAATCGGCTAGCTCTTTGGCCGAGTTGTAGGTGTCGTCGGACGAGTTGACGGTGCCCTGGTAGGCGCAGGTGAGCAGGTGGTGGGTAATTTCGCGCTGCTGCCGCTGCTGTTCGGCGTCGGGCTGGGTGTGCGACGCTTCTTTAGGGCCCGGGGTATCCTGGTCGCTCCGGGGCGTTACGGGGCCGGCAATGCGGGCAATATCGTCGGCCGTGAAGCAGCCGGCCCGGCGCATAAACTCGGCCGTCCCGATTTCCAGCGTACCCAGCCGCACCATTTCGGCCACGCCTACGGCGCACATGCAGGAGTCGGCCCCGCCGCTCAGGCTCAGCACGAAGCCCCGGCTGCGGGCCTTGCGCAGGTAGTCGAACAAGGCCAGACTCAGGGCTTGGTTCAGCTCCCGGTACTCATCGGGCGTGGGCAGGGGCTCGATGGTTTCGGCCCGGGCCAGGGGCGTGGCAAAATCCACGTCCACACACTCCATATCCACTTCCTTGAAGCTCAGCAGCTGATTGCGGTGCAGCAAATGTCCATTGCGGGCCACCAGAATTTCGCCGTCGTAAATCATGCGGCCCGCCTCGTTGCCGAGCAGGTTGGCGTAGAGGTAGGTGCAGTCGAAGTTGCGCGAGGCGTTGAGCACCAGGTTGTAGCGCACGTCGGTTTTGCTCATGGCAAAGTGGCTGGCCGATGGATTCACAATCAGATCCACCCGGCCCATCAAGCGGCAGGCAGGCCGCTCGTTGTCGGGCCGCCACGCATCCTCGCAGATTTCAAAGCCGAACCGCACGCCCTTGTGCTCGAAAATAAGGTCGCCGATGGGCCACTGCTGCCCCTCCCAGCTCACGGTTCCGGTTTCGCCGGCCCGCCACGAGGTAAACCAGCGCGGCTCGTAGTGCACCCCGTCGTTGGCCAGAAACTGCTTGGCCGCGAAGCCCAGAATTTCCCCGTCGCGCAGCACGGCAGCCGTGTTGTAGGTGCGGCCCGCCATGCGTATCGGCAGCCCCACGCACACCAGAATTCCCTGGGTCCAGGGCCGGATCTGCTGCAAATGGGCCAGCGCCGATTCGGGCAGCCAGTCACTCAGAAACAAATCCTCGCAGCCGTAGCCGGTCAGGCACAGCTCCGGCAAACACAGCAGCTCCACGCCAGCAGTTTTAGCCTGCTCAATGGCGTCTTTGATGGTGCGCAGGTTGTGTTGCCAGTCAAAAGGTATCTGGTTGAGGGCGGCGCCGGCTATTCTCATCGTGCGAAAAATTGATTCTGGTTAACAACTATATTTTCTGGTCCCAGGTTGTCAAAATCTACTCTGCGGACCTCCGCGAAACCACTGCGCACCTCTGCGGGGACCGTCGTTCAACGATATTTCCCGCAGAGGTGCGCAGTGGTTTCGCGGAGGTCCGCAGAGAATTATACGCCCAGGGCCGTCAGGGCCCGCTCGGCGGCCAGCTGCTCGGCCTGTTTTTTACTCAGGCCCATGCCAGTAGCTACGGGCTCGTCGTCGAGCATTACGGTGGCTGAAAACTCCATTACGCCGCCCGAGCGGGGCTGGCCCGTCAGGTCGTAGCGAATGGTTTTGCCCTGCCGCTGGGCCCATTCAATGAGTTTGCTCTTGAAATTGGCCGTCGTTTCAATCAGGGATTTAACATCGACAAATGGCTTAATCAAGCGGGCCAGCACGAATTTTCGGGCGGCTTTGTAGCCCTGGTCGAGGTAAATAGCCCCCACCAAAGCTTCCAACGCGTTGCCGTTCACGGAGCGGGAACGGGCGGCGCGGCCCTGGGCGGGGTCGAGCTGCACGAGCTTGTCCAGCCCGATTTTCAGGGCCAGCGCGTTCAGGCTTTCCCGGTTCACAATGCGGGATCGGAGCTCAGTAAGAAAGCCTTCCTGCTCATAGGGAAACTTACGGAACAGGTATTCGGCTACTACGGCCCCCAGCACCGCGTCACCTAGAAACTCCAGCCGCTCGTTGCTTTGGTGCCGGGCCGTATCGCCCTGCTGCCGCACCACTGAGGAATGGGTAAAGGCCAAATGGTAAAGCCGCACGTTGTCAGGCGTGCGGCCGGTTACCGTGGCAATGGCTTGCCGAAAAGCCCGGTCCTGCCCCAGCAGCCGCCGAAAAAATCCGAAGAGCGGTAGTGGCTGACCGGGCTTCAGCATTAGTCGCGAAGCTTGCGGAAGACCACCGACGTGTTGTGGCCGCCAAACCCGAAGGTGTTGCTCATGGCCACCGTCACTTCCCGCTTCTGGGCCTCGTTGAACGTGAAGTTCAGACGCGCGTCCAGCTCCGGGTCGTCGGTGAAATGGTTGATGGTCGGCGGCACGATACCGTGCTGGATAGCCAGAATGCTGGCCAGCGCCTCAATACCGCCAGCGCCGCCCAGCAAATGGCCGGTCATGCTTTTGGTCGAGCTGATGTTGAGGTTATAGGCATGCTCGCCGAAAACCTTCTGGATGGCCTTGATTTCGGCCCCGTCGCCCAGCGGCGTGCTCGTGCCGTGGGTGTTGATGTAATCCACCTCTTCGGGGCTGATGCCGGCATCCCGCAGCGCGTTCTGCATTACCAGCACCACGCCTTCGCCCGTAGGGTCGGGAGCGGTGATGTGGTAGGCATCCGACGACAGGCCGCCACCAATAATTTCGGCGTAGATCCGGGCCCCACGGGCCTTGGCATGCTCGTAGTCTTCGATAACCAGCGCACCGCTGCCCTCGCCCAACACAAAACCGTCGCGGTCTTTATCGTAGGGGCGGGAGCCGGATTGCGGGTCGTCGTTTCGCTCGCTCATGGCCTTGAGAGCATTAAAGCCCCCTACCCCGGCCTCGGTAATGGCCGCTTCGGAGCCGCCGGTAACGGCTACGTCGGCCATACCCAGACGGATGTAGTTGTAGGCCGCCACGATGGCATCCGAGGAGGAAGCACAGGCCGAAGTGGTTACAAAGTTGGGGCCGCGGAAGCCGTTCTTAATCGAGATGTTTCCCGACGAGCTGTCGGCAATCATTTTTGGGATAAAGAACGGATTGTAGCGGGGCGTACCGTCGCCTTTGGCGAAGTTGAAGCACTCGTCCTGGAAGGTTTTGAGCCCACCAATACCAGAGCCCCAGATAACGCCCACCCGGTCTTTGTTCACTCCTTCGAGATTAGCATCCCGGATGGCTTCGTCGCTGGCAATGACGGCGAACTGCGTGAACAGGTCCATCTTCCGACCTTCCTTGGTGGGGAAATAGTCGTCTGGATTGTAGTTTTTAACCTCGCAGGCAAAGCGCGTTTTAAACTTGCTGGCGTCGAAGCGGGTGATGGGGGCCGCACCGCTTACCCCGCGCGACAGCCCGTCCCAGAATTCGGCGACGGTTTTGCCCAGCGGGGTAATGGCACCAAGGCCGGTCACGACAACTCTCCGAAGAGACATAGGCGAAAGTGGAGACTGAATAAAAAGCAAAACGGCCGGCGGCGAGCCGGCCGGTAAGCACTAAATGGGGGTAGAAAGAAGCAAAGCCTACTTAGCGTGCTCTTCCAGGTAGCTCACGGCCTGACCAACGGTGGCAATGTTCTCAGCCTGGTCGTCGGGAATAGATACGTTGAACTCCTTTTCGAACTCCATGATCAGCTCGACAGTGTCCAGGGAATCAGCACCCAGGTCGTTGGTGAAGCTAGCATCGGTGGTAACTTCAGACGCTTCAACACCAAGTTTATCGATGATAATGGCTTTTACTTTTTCTGCAATTTCAGACATTTCCGTGGGGGTTTAGAGAAAACTCGCCACAAATAACACTAACTTCCCTAACATTTTCAAACCGGCGGCCTGTAATCTTGGCAGTGCAAGATTATGGCGGAGGTGGTTTCTTTGGCCCCGTTGCGTGCGTAGTTTTGTTCTTCCTTGTTTTTGGTAGTGCCTTATGAAAACGCTCACGCTGGACGTAGACTATGATTGTGACTTCGACTTGTTCGGCATTGTGTCGTCGAGCCGGGAGCATAAGCTGGCCTGGACGCTCAACAGTTCGCTGCGCCTGCGCCTGGTAAAGCAGCAGGATTTAATTTACGATTTGCTGGCCCAGGGCCGTTTGGTCATCAGCAATTACCTGCATTCCACCGAAAACAGCACCCTGCGCCTGCTGCGCAACCGCTCGGTAGACCCTTCGCCCCTAAAAAAGCCCTTCTTGGCGCCCGACATCAAGGAGTACGACTACCTGATTCAGGTTAATAACGGGGCCGGGCCGCTGGCACCGGAAGAATTGCTGGAGCAGCTCACCCGCCTGCCGGAGGTACAGTACGCCTGCCAATTCGACCCGAATACGCTAAAATTCAAAGAAAATCTGCTCTTTTGAGCTCGTACAACCAGCAGCGGCCGGTTGAGCCGCTTGCCTAAGGACCTTGTTTTGTCTGTCTGCCTCCCCGAAACAGCGTTTCAGCGGGCGGCAGAGTAGCAGGATGAGGTCCTTGGCTTGCCCTCATACCAGTCGCTCATCTTAAATCTGACCCATACTTCATGGAACCGTCTCCGCATTTTAATAAAACCAAAATCGTGGCCACCGTGGGCCCCGCCTCCAACACGTATGAAAAGCTGGGAATGCTGATTCGCGAAGGCGTCGACGTATTCCGGCTCAATTTTTCCCACGGTTCCCACGAAGACCACCTGTCGGTTATCAACACGGTGCGCCGCCTCAACAAGGATATGCGCACCAACGTGGGCCTGTTGCAGGACTTGCAGGGCCCGAAAATCCGGCTGGGTGAGGTGGAAGGCGGCGCCGTGGAAATCAAGGCCGGCGACAAGATCAAGCTAGTGTGCGGCGAAAAGGAAATCACGACGGCCACGCGCCTGAGCACGATTTACCTGGGTCTGGCCCGCGACGTGAAGCCCGGCGACATGATTCTGATTGACGACGGCAAGATTGAGCTGCGCGTGCTGGCCACCGACCGCGACAAAGAGGTGGACGTGGAAGTAATTTACGGCGGCACCGTCAAGCCCCGCAAGGGCATCAACCTGCCCGACTCCGAGGTTTCGGCCCCGTCGATGACCGAGAAGGACATTGAAGACCTGAAATTCGGTCTGGAAAACGATGTAGACTGGATTGCGCTGTCGTTTGCCCGCCGCGGCGAGGATATTCGCTTCATCAAGAGCCTGATTGCCGAAAGCGGCAAAACGGCCCGCGTCATCGCCAAAATTGAGACGCCTGAGGGCCTCAAAAACCTCGACGAAATCATTGCTCTGACCGATGCCGTGATGGTAGCCCGTGGCGACCTGGGTGTGGAGGTGAAGATGGAAGAGGTGCCAATGGCCCAGAAGCTCATCGTCTCGAAGTGCAACAAGGCCGGTAAGCCGGTAATTGTGGCTACCCAGATGATGGAAAGCATGATTACGGCCCCCCGCCCCACCCGGGCCGAAACCAGCGACGTGGCCAACGCCGTTATCGACGGCGCTGATGCCGTGATGCTGTCGGCTGAAACGGCCGTGGGCGCCTACCCGGCCGAGGTTATTCGGTCGATGGTGGCTACTATTCTGAGCGTGGAAACTCAGATGCCCAGCCTCTACAACCGTTGGCACCCTATCACGCCCGAACTGCCTTCGTTCATGGTGGATAGCGTGATTTCGGCGGCCTGCCACTTGGCCAAAAACACCGGTGCCAAAGCCATTACCGGTATGACGCACCGGGGCTACACGGCCTTCCAGATTGCCAAATACCGGCCCAAAGCCAACATATTCATCTTCACCGACAACCGGCCGCTGCTCACCACGCTAAGCCTGATCTGGGGCGTGCGGGGCTTCTACTACGACCGGATGCTGAGCACTGACGGCACGGTGTCGGACATCAAATACGTGCTGACTACGACCGGCAACCTCAACAAAGGTGACGTATTCATCAACACCGCGTCGATGCCCATCAACGAGAAAGGTAAGACCAACATGGTAAAGGTGAGCGTAGCCTAGTGCTGGTTCCCGTTTATAGTAAAAAGCCCCGGCAGAAGTTTCTGGCGGGGCTTTTTATTGCATACAGAATACCGTTTACGGCAGTTTCTGAACCCGCACACTGCGCACATCACCAGCCGCAACCTGGAGCTGCACCAGGTAGATTCCAGCCGGTTGCTGCCGCAACGATAGTGGTACTGTGGTCTGACCAGCGGCCACTTCTGTTCTCCATACCAAACGACCCAGCGCATCCTGCACCACTACGCTGGTACCGGCGCGGGCCGGGCCTTCCAGCTGCAGCTGCAGGCTCTCCGCAGTCGGATTGGGGAAAGCCTGGAAGCCGGGCGCCAATGCCGCAGAACGGGCCGGCAGCAGCGTGGCAAAGTCGCTGCGGGTGCCGCAGGTAGTGGTGTTGCCGCCGCGGGTGCGCGTGTAGTACTGGAGGGAGGTTTCACCAGTGTATAAGTCGCCCAGCCCGAGTACAGGCGAGAAGCTCTGCTGAATCGTCAGCGCATCCAGGCCGCGCCAGTACATGCCGGGGGAGGTATTGTAAGGATACATAACCTGGTAGCCAACGTTGCGGCCAGTGCCCGCGCACCCGCCCAGGCTCTGATACAGCAGGCCCATACCCACAATCAGCCGCTGGTCGTTGCCCGTGGTAGAAGCCACGCGGTACTCGCCCGACAGCATGGGCAGGGCCCCAAACAGGTAGCTATACTGTCGGGCCTGACCCGTGCGCAGGGAAATGGCTAGTCGGCCGGTTGTCGCGGAGCCGGTGCTGCTGCCAGCCGGAGAGCCGCAGTTTGGTACGCCGTACGTTTGGGTGCGGCTTTGTTCCTGGTAGGTGTAAATCAGGCTGTCGGCCGTTTGCTGCCGGGTTTTGATCTGCCGCAGCTTGTAGGTGCGCGAACAGGGCAGGCCCCCGTAGCTGAACGGCTCCTGCACGTAGCCCAGCTCGTCGCCGGGCTGCATATCGAAAATAGCCAGCGGACTGTAGGCTGACTGAAGCAGCGCAGCGGGCAAGGCAGCCTGCACGTATTCCCTGGAGTTGCCCGAGTAAGGATAGACCAGCTCGGTAGCCGACACCAGGCCGTAGCGCCGGCTCATACGCACCACCTGCCCGTTGCTGAGCGTGATGGTAGCTAGGCTGTCGGTAACGGCGGGCGTTCCGAAGGTTTGGACGGCACGGCTGGTGAGAGTGGCCGTTACCAGTGGATTCTGCCCGGCGGCCCAGCTGCTGCCTACCGCCGCCCGGGGACGCAGTAACAGGGAAGTGGCCCCTTGCCCAGCCGTGGGGTCGGCATTCACCACCAGCCGATACTCCGCCGTGCCCGGCCGCCATTCCAGCCGGGAGCCAAATAGGTTGTTGCGGGTTTTGTAGAACGTACCCTGGTCGGTGCCCGGCGCCCGGCGCATTATGCGGTTGAAGGTGAAGACCGAATCTCCAGCCGTGGTGGCATAGGCCGAGTCGACGCGCAGCGTGAAAGCATCGGTAGCCGGACCAGTGCCCGTGGGCTGGTAAGCGTAGATCAGGCCCATCCGAAAAGGCTTCCAGCTTTGAGCCTGGACAATAGTGACGGAGCCACACAGCGCGGCTATTACCAGGGGGTAAAGTTTTTTCATCGTGAATAGCTAGCTCAACAGTTGATCCTGACAGGCTGATTCCTTACCGGGAGTGCTGCAGCTTCAGATACTGCGCCGGCTCGTGGCCCGCCTGCACTTCCACTAGGTACAGGCCCGGAACCAGGCTTTGCAGCGGCAACACCAGCTCGGTTTGTCCGGTGGTCAGCTGCTGAGTTTTCACGGCGCGGCCCAGGTTATCGAGCAGCCGCACCGTGGTAGCAACCCGCGCGGCGCCAGCCAGCCGCAGCGTTGCTGATTCGCCCGCCGGGTTCGGATACAGCTCGAAAGTAGCGGCAAGCCGAGCAGCCTTGGTGGGCAGCAGCGTGCCAAAGCTGGTGCGGCTACCACAGGTCTGGTCTGCGGCATTCACAGTGCGCCGCCAGTAAACAAGGCGCTTCTCTGCTTGGCTTATCACCCCAACGCCCGGGCCCTCCTGCTGCTGCCAGCCGGGCAGGTCGATGGCCTGGTACGGGTTGTAAACGTCGCCATTGAGGCGGTAGAGCATTTGCTGCTGTAGCCGTGCGGGTATGCTGCAAGCCGTAGCCGGACTGGCCACAAGTACTGGATACCCCATCATCAGCGACGCTGGAACGCCGGGCAGGGCGCGGTATTCATACGCTAGCAAATCGGTATTGACGGGCACCAAGGCCGCGTTGGGCCTGTTGGGGCCGGCCCACCGGCCCGTGCGCAGAGAGGCCGCCATGCGCACCACCTCCACGGGCCCAACCGCAGTACCCATGCCGGAGCAGCTAGGCGTGTTGTGGTACACTGTCTGGCTTTGCTGCTGAAAACGATACACCACACTGTCGGCCGTCACTTGCCGGCTCAGCACCCGCCGCAGCAGCCAACCATCAAAGCAGGCAAACGGGCCCAGAAACACCGGATCCTGGAAGTAGCCCAGCTCGTTGCCGGGCTGCAGGTCCAGTAGATCCAGCGGGTTGTAATAGCTCAATCCGGCCGGGCCGGGCCGGCGGGCTATAGTCAGCATTTTAGGATTTGTTACGCCAAACAGTAAGTTCGCCGGGGCCGATACCAAGCCGTTGTTCTTGCTCAGCATCACCGTTACGCCCGTGCTGCACCGGAAAATAGCCACGGAGTCTGTTACGCCATCTACCACCTGCGTGCCGCGGGAAAGCAGCGTGGTTTGCACTCCATAATCGGAGAAATAGCTGCTCCACGTGTCACCGACCCGAGCAAAAGGCTTAAGCACCAGTGTCCGGTCGGCGGAAAAGCCATTGATTGAGACCCCGGCCCAGTTCAGCGAATACGTGCGCTGGGCCGGGTTGTAGCGCAGCTGCCGGCCAAACTGGTTGTTAGCCGACTTTTGCCACTGAAAGCTGTTGGCCCGGCGCACGGTACGGTTGAAATAATAAACCGAGTCGGCGCCCTGCAGCGCGGCCGAATCCAGCCGCATGGTTAGCACGGTGTCGGCCGTTACGCCTCGAAAGGCGTGCACGTCCTGATTAGGGCGAAAAGGCCGCCAGTTCTGGGCTTGTAGGGGTAACTGGGCAAGGCTGGCGCACAGCACCAGTAAATAGTACACGTTTTTCATTGGCGGTTCTATAAGAAGTGATAATACCAGCAAAATATGGAATAAAACGTAGCCATCAGCTCAGCGGTCAGAATAAACAGAAAAGCCCCTGCACTTGCGCGCAGGGGCTTTCATATAACAGAGCAGAAAAGTCAGTGGATGCTTAGGCAGCCAGCGACTTCACGAACTTGGCCAGCTTCGACTTATTGTTGGCGGCTTTGTTCTTGTGAATGATGTTCTTCTTGGCCAGACGGTCCAGCATCGACGATACTTTCTTCAGCAGCTCTTGTGCTTCCGAAGCATCGGTGGTGGCGCGCAGCTTCTTAACAGCGGTGCGGGTCGATTTAGCCTGATAACGGTTCAACACGCGCTTCGCTTCGTTGGAACGGATACGCTTGAGGGCCGACTTATGATTTGCCATGGGTATGGTAAAATTGACGTTCTGCTCGAATTGGGTTCAATTGGGTTGGCAAAGGTAAGCCTTTGGTTTGAAATAACAAATACCAGGCTTCGATTTGCGCTTTGGCTTCGGGCTGCGCTGCAAATATAGCCCTTCTACTCCCGCTTTTCTACCCCGGCGGGCTGCTCGATGCTGGCCGGACGGGCGCAAATATGCTACTTGCAGCCTTTGTTCTGCCGGCCATGAAATACCTCACCCGCACCATCTGGCTGCTTTCCCTGGTTAGCCTCTTTACTGACCTGGCCAGCGAAATGCTGTATCCGGTGATGCCGCTCTACCTACAAAGTATTGGCTTCTCCGTGGTATTGATTGGCGTGCTCGAAGGTGTAGCCGAAGCCACCGCCGGCCTGAGCAAAGGCTATTTCGGGCAGTGGTCCGACCGGCTGGGGCGGCGGCTGCCGTTCGTGCAGTGGGGTTATGGCCTGAGTGCTTTGTCGAAGCCTATGCTGGCTGTGCTGACGGCTCCATGGTGGGTGTTTCTGGCCCGCACCACCGACCGGCTGGGCAAAGGCCTGCGCACCGGAGCCCGCGACGCGCTGCTTTCCGACGAAACTACCCCTAAGAATAAAGGCCGCGTCTTCGGCTTTCACCGCTCCCTCGATACCCTCGGGGCGGTGCTGGGGCCGGTGTTGGCCCTGCTTTGGCTGGCAGCCCGCCCTGGCGACTACCGCTTGCTGTTTCTGCTGGCCTTTCTGCCGGGCCTGGCCGCGGTGGGCATTACGCTGGCAGTACACGAAAAGCCCAAGGTTCCGTCCGCGCAGCCGGTGCGCCCCTTCTGGGCCTCTTTCAGCTACTGGCAACGGGCGCCAAGCTCTTACCGCCGGGTGGCGAGCGGCTTGCTGGTATTTGCTTTCTTCAACAGTGCCGACACCTTTCTACTGCTGCTGGCCCGGCAGCGCGGCCTGCCCGATGCCACCGTTATCGGCTTGTACATCTTCTACAATCTGGTGTATGCCCTCAGTGCCCTGCCCGCCGGCCACTTATCCGACCGCCTGGGTCCTCGACCCATGCTGGTAACAGGGCTGCTGCTGTTCAGTCTTGTGTACGCCGGCATGACGCAGGCCCATGAGCTGTTGGTTTTCGCGCTGCTGTTTGGGTTGTACGGCCTGTATGCGGCCGCTACGGAAGGCATCAGCAAAGCCTGGCTCAGCAACCTATGTGTCCCCGCCGACACCGGGGCCGCGCTGGGCACCTATGCCGGTCTGAGCAGCATCGCCGCGCTGCTGGCCAGCGCGCTTACCGGACTAGTATGGCAACTGTTTGGCAGCACAGCAGCCTTTGGCCTTTCGGCGGCGGTGGCAGCCGGCGTGGCGCTGTTTCTAGCCCGCACCCGCCTGCCGTCAAAAGAATAGCCCCGGCCGTGCATTGCACCACCGGGGCTATTCCTAGTTGGGGTAAACAAAGCCTGTTTCAGGCCGCACGGCACTGCTAATCAACTTTCTTTTCGATTTCGTTGGCCATCGTGTGGTGCGAGCGAAGCATGGGCAGCGTTTTAGTAGCAAAGCTCTGTACGGTCGGCGTTTCAGCCCCCTTACTTTTCACCTCAAACATGGCCACATCCATCTTGTGGGCCGCTTCCATGGCATCCATATAGGCCTCGTCGAAAGCCTTGCCCGATTTACCGGTCAGCTGGTCGGCCATAGTCTGGTGAATGGGCATCAGGGTCTGGGGCAGCGTGACGCCCAGCGGCACGGCCACGGTTTTCAGCTCCTGCGTCGCCTTGGTATGATGGTCGACCATCATTTGGCCAAACTTTTTCACTTCGGCATTCGCTGATTTCTGCACTGCCAGCTTGCCCATCTGAATTTCCAGCATGTTGCTGCTAGCGGCCGTCATCAGAAATGTAGGGTCCTGCATGGTGGCAAAACTGGCCATAAAAGCATTCATATCGGTACCTGGAGCGCTGGCCGAGCCGGCCGCCATGCCGGTGCCGCTCATGCTGCCGGCGGTAGTACCGGTGGCGGCGGTGCTGGTGCCAGTTTGGCTGGGCGCAACGGCGGAACCCACGCCCGTATCGGCCACGCCGGTGCTGGTGCCGGTCGAGGGCGTGCTGCCACTGCCACTCATACTGCTGCTCGTACCCGTGGAGCTACCTGAAGTAGAAGCGCCTGAGCTCATACCGGAGTTAGTGTTGGTGCTACTACAGGCAGAGGCCACAATAAAGGCGCTGCCAACTAAAAGCTGAGGAATTACTTTTATCGTTTTCATAGTGGGGTTGTGAGATTATGAGATTGTGGGTATAATACGAGCATATAATCAATCAAGATACTAGTGTTCAGCTTGTTACTTACCAATTCTTTGACCATTTACTTTTTGCCTTGCTTCTGAGGCTTTGTGGTCGCAGGCACTAGCCCAAAGAATTGGGAGCAACTTTTCATTTTAAGCGGCGGTTCTTTTTCTGTCCTGCCTGCCAAGCCGACTTGCTGTGATGGTATGCATGCCTACTTATTTTATCCTTATCTTCCTCAAGTCGCCGCATCTTTGCCAGTAGCTTAGCTTTTTGTCCGTTTATGCCACTCGTACCGCACTCTCGCTATCAGCCGCCGTTTTACATGTTCAACGGGCATATTCAAACCATCGTGCCTAGTCTGTGGCGCTCGGTGCCCGATGTGAGCTATCAGCGCGAGCGGGTAGAAACGCCCGACGGCGACTTTCTGGACCTCGACTGGTCACGGCAGACGGCGGGGCCAGCCGATACGCTGGCCATTGTGTCGCACGGGCTGGAGGGCGACGCCGGCCGCCCCTACGTGCGCGGCATGGTGCGGGCCCTCAAGCGCGCCGGCCTCGATGCGCTGGCCTGGAACTACCGCAGCTGCAGCGGCGAAATGAACCGCCTGGTGCGCTCCTACCACCTCGGCGACACCGACGACCTCGACTTCGTGGTGCGCCACGCTCTGGCTACGGGCCGCTACCGCCGCATCTTTCTCACCGGCTTCAGTGCGGGCGGCAACGTAACGCTGAAATACCTGGGCGAAAACCCAGCCCGGCTGCCCCGGGAAATAACCCGCGCCGCCGTCTTCTCGGTACCCACGGATTTGAAATCCAGCTCCTACCAGATTTCCAAGCCCGAAAACCGCATCTACCTGGCGCGCTTTCTGAAGTCGTTACGGGCCAAGATGCGGCAGAAAGCAGATTTGCTGCCCGGCCAGATTGATGTGGAAAACCTGGAGCTGCTACTCGACTTTCCGCAGTTCGACGACCGGTTTACGGCGCCCATGCATGGCTTCAAATCGGCCGACGACTACTACGAGCAGTCCAGTTCGGGGCGCTACCTGGCCACCATTACCATCCCGACTTTGCTGGTAAACGCGGAAAACGACCCGTTTCTGGCTCCCGCCTGCTTTCCCCGGGACATTGCGGCCGCCTCGGAATTCGTGTTTCTGGAAACCCCGCCCGAAGGTGGCCATGTGGGCTTTGCCGAGGGCACGCCCGATGGCGAATACTATTCCGAGCGTCGCGCCGTCGAGTTTCTGATGGCAGCAGTACCGGGGTAAGGTGCTAATGTGGTTGGATGTGTCCTTGCGAGGCGTGAGCCGTGGCAAACCGTCCGCTGAAATGTTGCGAGTGATAGTAAGTGAAAAGCCCTCAACCGTTGGTACAGTTGAGGGCTTTCTGGTAAAAGGTTGTGTCTTACTGCGCAGTGGACGGATGGCTTCGGCTTACACCTCGCAAGTGCACATTTCTCACATTCCAACACATCAGCACGTTAAGTATTACCGGCCTTCATTGGGCACGAAAACCACTTTCTTAGTTTCGAAGAATTCCTCCTCGAAATAGTCGCTGAGGTTGAAGACGTGAGCTACGAGGCCCGATTCGTCGATTTCCTCCGACAGGTCACCGCCTTTGAGGTAGTAGAGGCCGGTAGTAGCGTCGCCCTGGGGCTTGTAGCGGTGGGCTATCCAGGGGTGAAAAGTGGCTAGGCGGGCTACGGCGCGGCTCACTACGTAGTCGTATTTGGCGCGCACTTGCTCGGCGCGGGTTTGCTCGGCGGTGAGGTTGTGTAGTCCCAAGGCATGGGCCATATCCTGCACTGCCCGAATTTTCTTACCAATACTATCGACTAGGTGAAACTTCACCTCCGGAAACAGAATGGCCAGCGGCAAACCTGGCAGGCCGCCGCCCGTGCCTACATCAAGCACCGAAGTGCCCGGCGCAAACTGCACCACTTTGGCAATGCCCAGGGAGTGCAGAAAGTGCCGCTCGGCGAGGTTGTCCACATCGGTGCGAGCTACCAGGTTAAGGCGCTCATTCCAGCCCCGAAACTCGGTTTCGAGCTGGGCAAAGTGGCGTTTCTGTTGGTCGGTGAGGTCGGGAAAGTAGCGGGCCAGAATATCCATTGGGGCAAAGATAGTGATGCGCAGGGGTTGCGCTCAGGATGACCGATTAAACCACATCGGCCACAAAAAAGCCCCGACTCGCGCCGGGGCTTTTTACTTGTCATTAGATGATGTGCTTCTTGTTTTTCACCATGTCATAGAGCAACTCCCGGGCGCGGTGCAGTTGGGCTTTCACCGTGCCGAGGGGGGCTTTTAATTCGGTGGCAATTTCCTCGTAGCTCAGCTCATCGAAGTAGCGCAGCGTGACGAGACGCTGGTATTTATCGGGCAGCCGCGACACGACGTGCTGCATGATTTCGATTTTCTGGTTTTTGATGGCCGTCTCCTGCGGGTTCAGGTTCTGGTCGCGGAAGTCGATGGTGATTTCGTCACCGTTGTCGATTTTGATGGCCGAGTCAATCGACATCGTTTTGATTTTATTCTTGCGAATAAAGTCGATGCAGTTGTTGGTGGCAATGCGGAACAGCCAGGTACTAAAAGCGTACTCCGGGTTGAACTTGTGCAGGTTGCGGAAAGCCTTGGCAAAAGCCTCGATGGTCAAGTCCTCCGCGTCGTCGGGGTTGCGCACCATTTTGAGCACCACGTGGTACACCGGCTTCTTGTAGATATGCATCAGCTCGGCATAAGCTTTTTCGTCCGACTGCTCAACGGCAGCGCGGATCAGCTTGAAGTCGTGCTTGGCCTTGGCAGAAAACTGCTTCTGAATTTCCTGGTTGTTTACTTCCATCGGAGGTTACGGTAGAGGAACAGCGAAATTCCCAGAGCTAGATAGTAAAAAAAATAAACAGCGTCGAGTACGGGCAGCAACGCCACGGGCAAACGGTCATCGAGTCGTTGGCCGAGCTTTGCATACGCAGCACAAATTACCGAAGTACGAACACCCCACAAGACGGTCAAAGGTACCCAATCAGGTTGGGAAAACAGCAGCAGCACAGTTGTGAAATAAAAAAGCAGATTAGTGCCAATAAAGTTTCCAATTCGTAATCTATCGGCGAGGCGGTAGTGCTTTCCGGCCGACAAATGCCGGCGTTTTTGGCGCCACCAGGTTTGCCAGGTTTGGGCTGGCTGGCTGAGCGTATGGGCGGCCGGCTCGGCCTCTACTGCCACCCATTGCCCGTGATGTACTGCATCCTGCACCAGCAGGTCGTCGTCGCCGCCGAGGCTGCGAATGTGGGAAGCAAAGCCTTTGGTTGCGCGGAAGCACTTCTGCGTGTAGGCCATATTCCGGCCTACGCCCATGTAGGGTTGCCCACGCCACGCGAAGGACAGATACTGTGCTCCGGTGAGCAGGGTTTCAAAACGAATGAGTTTATTTAAAAATCCGGGCTCGGGAGCGTAGGCCGAATAGCCCAGCACCAGATCGGCAGGCCGGGCAAAGCCGCGCTGCATAAGTCGAACCCATTGATCAGTAGCCGGAATGCAGTCGGCGTCGGTGAAGAGCAGGCGCGGGTAGCGCGCTACTTTGATGCCGAGCGTGAGGGCATATTTTTTTGGCGAAAGACCTTCCGGCGTCTTATCGACGGACACCAGGCGCACGTTGGGGTAGTATTGCGTGAGCTGCTGCACGTACAGATACGTGTCGTCGCCGCTCCGGTCGTCGATGAGAATAATTTCGAAGCCGGCGGGGTAATCTTGCTGCAGCAATAAGGGCAGCAGGCGGCGCAGGTTCTCCAGCTCGTTGTGGGCGCACACCAGCACCGATACGGGCTCGGAGTCAGCTGCCGGGCCGGGCGGCGCGGTTTCGGGGCGTAGCGCGAAGGGCAGAAAGTAGTAGGCCGCGTAGCCCAGCTGCACCAGCACCGAGGCCAGCAGCAGCCAGATAGCGGGAGAAAAAGGAACGGACAACGCCTGGGAGTTGGGTAAGTGGGCAAAAGTAGCTATTCAGCACGAGGGAACCGTGGTAAGGGTTTACCTTTGCAGATTCCAACGTCATTTCCCACCCCGGGGCCAGCCGGAAAAGCAGCATTCAGCCAGTGGCTTGCAGGCTGCCGACCACCGCTCCGACCGGGAATTCTTCCCCACGCATGACCTTCGATTTAGTAGCCCACGATCCGCAATCCAAAGCCCGCGCCGGGGTGGTGCACACGGCCCACGGCGCCATTCAAACGCCCATCTTTATGCCCGTGGGCACGGCTGGCACGGTGAAAGCCGTGCAGCAGCGCGACCTGAAAGACGATATCAAGGCCCAGATTATTCTCGGCAATACCTACCACCTGTATCTGCGCCCGGGCCTCGATGTGCTGCGCGCGGCCGGCGGCCTGCACAAGTTTAACGGCTGGGACCGGCCGATTCTGACCGACTCGGGTGGCTACCAGGTGTACTCGCTCAGCGGCACGCGCAAAATCAAGGAGGAAGGCGTGAAATTCCGCTCCCACATCGACGGCTCGCAGCATCTGTTTTCGCCCGAGGGCGTGATGGACATCCAGCGCACCATCGGGGCCGACATCATGATGGCCTTCGACGAGTGCACACCCTGGCCCTGCGAGTACGACTACGCCGCCCGTTCGCTCGACATGACCCACCGCTGGCTCAAGCGCTGCATTGCCCGCTTCGACAGCACCGAGGGCCACTACGGCTACGACCAGACGCTGTTCCCGATTGTGCAGGGCTCGACGTTCAAAGATCTGCGCATCAAGTCGGCCGAGTTTATTGCTGAGCAGGGACGCGAGGGCAACGCCATCGGCGGCCTGAGCGTGGGCGAGCCGGCCGACATGATGTACGAAATGACCGAGCTGGTCTGCGACATTCTGCCTAAAGACAAGCCCCGCTACCTGATGGGCGTGGGCACGCCGGCCAACATCCTGGAAAACATTGCGCTGGGCGTGGATATGTTCGACTGCGTGATGCCGACCCGCAACGCCCGCAATGGCATGCTGTTCACCACCCAGGGCATTATCAACATCACCAATAAGAAGTGGCAGCTGGACCTGGAGCCGCTGGATAAGGAATTAGGTGGCTACGTGAGTACGTTTTACTCCCGCTCCTACGTTCGGCACTTGTTCCAGAGCCAAGAAATGCTGGGCCCCCAGATTGCCTCCATCCACAACCTGACGTTCTACCTCTGGCTGGTGCAGCAGGCCCGGGAGCAAATCATTGCCGGCACCTTCCGCGACTGGAAAGACAAGATGGTGAAACAAGTAATGACGCGGCTGTAATTATTAGTTGTTGGTTGTTCGTTGTCAGTTGTTAGCGTCGTTACAGAACCAGCAATTACCAACTAACTAACAACTGACAACGAGCAACTAACAACTAACCTTCTCAGTGAAGCTCCTCGATAAATACATTCTGCTGAAGTTTCTGACCTCGTTTTTCTTCGTGGTCATTGTGCTGGTAAGCGTGATTTGCGTGATTGATTTCACGGAGAAAAACGACGACTTCATTCAGCACAACCTGTCGGCGGGCAAGATTATTTCGGAGTATTACGTCAATCTGTTTCCGTACTACGCCAATCTGCTCTCCCCGATTACGGTGTTCATTGCCGTCGTTTTCGTAACGGCCCGGCTGGCGGCCCGTACCGAAATTGTGGCTATTCTGGCCAGCGGTGTGAGCTTCAAGCGCCTGCTGGTGCCCTACCTGATGGGTGCGGTGGTTATCGGAGTGGCTACGTTCGGGCTCATCGGCTGGGGCATTCCCATTGCTAATAAAACGCGGGTGGCTTTTGAGAAGAAGTACATCAAAAACCCCTACCGCTACAACGCACGCAACATCCATATCAAGATTGGGCCGAAATCCTACATCTATATGGAGAGCTACGATAACGTGAACAACGTGGGCTACCGCTTCGCCCTGGAAACCATCGACGGCACTACCCTGAAGCGCCGCATGACGTCCGACGCCATTACCTGGGACTCGACGCGCCGGGCCTGGAAGCTGAGCCCGCAGCTGGTACGCACCTTCGACGGGCAAAACGAAAAACTGTTGAGCCTGCCCGCCCGCGACACCACCCTGAACCTCTACCCGAAAGACTTTGCCAGCACCTGGCGCTTGGAAGAAACTCTCACGCTGCCCGAGCTCAACGCCTTCATCCAGCAGAAGATTGACCGGGGCGCCGACGATACGCAGGTATATCTGAGCGCGAAATACGAGCGGTTCGCCTACCCTTTCGCCATCCTCATTCTAACCGTTATCGGCGTTATTCTGAGTGCCCGTAAATCCAGAGCGGGCGTGGGCGGCCAGATTGCGCTGGGCTTCGTGCTGGCCTTCGTCTTTCTCATCTTCGTGATTCTGAGCCGCAACTTGGCCCAGGTCGGGGATATGAGCCCCATGCTGGCGGCCTGGGTGCCCAGTATGGTCTTCACCTTCATCGGCATCGTTCTCTACCGCTTCGTACCACAATAGGTGAAGTAGTGAGGTGGTGAAATTGTGAGTTGCTGCTCGATTCGCGCAAGTAGGGGACTAGCAACTCACAATTTCGCCACCTCACTACTTCACCATTTCCCGCCATGCTCAAAGACTACTTGCGTCTGCACTTTATCGTCCTGCTGTGGGGCTTCACGGCCATTCTGGGCAAGCTGATTTCGGTGCCGCCGGTGGAGCTGGTGTTCTGGCGCACGTTGCTGGCTTCAGCGGGTCTGGGCCTGCTGCTGACGTTGCGCCGACAGGACTGGCGCCTGCCGCTGGCCGACGCGGCACGGCTGCTGGGCGTGGGCGCGTTGGTAGCCGTGCACTGGATTACGTTCTTTCTGGCGGCACGGCTGTCGTCGGTGAGCGTGTGCCTGGCGGGCCTGGCCACGCTGGCACTGTGGACTTCCTTGCTGGAGCCGCTGTTGCTGTGGCGGCGCGTGCGGGCTTACGAAGTTGGCCTGGGTTTGCTCACCATGGCTGGGCTCTACCTCGTGTCGCAGGCCGAGCTAGACCAGCTGCTGGGGCTGAGCGTGGCCATCCTGTCGGCGGGTATTTCGGCCCTGTTCAGCGTGCTGAACGTGAAGCTCGTGAAGCAGCATTCCCCGCTGAAGCTCACGTTCTACGAAATGGCCGGCGCCTGCCTGAGCGTGACCCTGTTTTTCCCAATCTATTCTCGCTACTACACCCAGGGCGTGGGTCTGCAACTGGCCCTGCGGCCCCTCGACTGGCTCTGGCTGCTGCTGCTGGCCGGCGTGTGCACGGTGTATGCCTTCTCGTCATCGGTTGAACTGATGAAGCGGCTGTCGGCCTTCGTTATTAACCTGACGGTGAATCTGGAGCCCGTGTACGGCATTATCCTGGCTGTGCTGATTTTTGGAGCCACCGAGAAAATGTCGACTGGCTTTTACCTGGGCACGCTCGTTATCCTCTTCAGCGTGCTTATTCACCCGGTACTCGACCAGTGGAATCAGCGCCGCGCCCGGCGCTTACAGCAACCCGTCCCAGACGAGATAATCGTGACGAACCCCTAGTGTAGGCGGCATTTCCAGTCCAGGAAACAGCCCGTATACTGCCGAGCCCGAGCCCGACAAGCTCGCGTAGACCGCGCCGGCAGCGTACAGGGCGTGCTTTATTTCGGCTAGCAATGGGTAATGCGGCGTCAGGGCCTCTTCAAAATCGTTGCTTACCGTTTCGCGCCAGGTTTCCATTGGCTGAGCCAAGCTTGCCCGCAAGTCGTGGCGGGGCTTGCGAGGCACCACGCGGCTGTAGGCCTCGCCGGTACTGATGTGCAGATTGGGGTACACTACCTTGCAGGCCACGCCGGTCAGATCCAGCGCCAGGAGCTCGAATATGTCGCCCTTTTCGTAGGCGAATACGGGTTTGTTCTCGATAAAAAAGGCGCAGTCGGAGCCCAGGCGACGAGCATATTGCTGCAGTTGCGCGGTGCTTAGCTTCAGATCAAACAATGTATTCATGGCGCGTAGGGCAAAGGCCGCATCAGCTGAGCCGCCTCCTAGCCCGGCCCCAATGGGCACCACTTTGTGCAGGTGCATCTGCACCGGCGGCAGGTTAAAATCGGCCTGTAGCAGCTCGTAAGCCCGCCAGCATAAGTTGGTGCTTACCTCACCGGGAATGGGAATACCGGTCAGCGTCAGTGCATTGTCGGTGGCGGGCAGCACTTCCAGCGCGTCGGTCCACGGCAGGGGCACAAACGCCGATTCGAGGTTACGGAACCCGTCGGGGCGCTGCTCCGTGACGTAGAGCCCCAGGTTTAGCTTGGCATTCGGAAAAACGAGCATAGGCGTAGCAGGCGCGTAAAGCATAAAAATCGGGCCCCAGACCGGGCGTTTCGACCACTGAAAGCGGTAGTTGAACGCGCTGCCGACGGAGCACGGCGCAAGCTACGGCCGGCGCGGCACAAAAAGCATATTTTTGCCGCTGGCCAAAGTCGGGTGGCTTTGGCTTTCTCCTATGTCGGCTCCTTCTTCAGCATCTTCTGGGTACCGTGCTTGGGGCAAGCGCCTGCTTGACCTGAGCCTCGCGCTGCCGCTGGCCCTGCTTACGCTGCCGCTACTGCTGGGCGCGGCGCTGCTACTGGCCCTGCAGAACCAGGGCCAGGTGCTGTTCCGGCAGCTCCGGCCCGGCTTGCACGGCGGGCTCTTCACGCTCTACAAGCTCCAGACGATGACCAACGCCCGCACCACCGATGGCCAGCTGCTGCCCGATGCCCAGCGCCTCACCCGCCTGGGCGGCTGGCTGCGCGCCACCTCTATCGATGAGCTACCCCAGCTTTGGAACGTAGTGCGGGGCGAACTGAGCTTGATTGGCCCCCGGCCCCTACTGCCGCAATATCTGCCCCTGTACTCAGCCGCGCAGGCCCGCCGCCACAACGTGCGGCCCGGCATTACGGGCTGGGCGCAGGTGAATGGCCGCAACGCCATCAGCTGGGAACAAAAGTTCGAATACGACGTCTGGTACGTCGACCACCTGTCCCTGGCGCTGGACCTGCGGATTCTGTTGCTCACTGTGCGCCGTGTGCTGGGCGCGCAGGGTATTACTGCCGCAGGCCAAGCTACTACCGAAGCCTTTACCGGCACTCCGCCCTCCTCTCACTCTCCTGTTGCATGACGCTTTCTACTACTAGTCCATCCGGAGGCCCGCCGCCCCAACCGCTACCCCAGCTGGCTATTGTCGGGGCGGGCGGTCTGGGCCGGGAAGTGCTGGTGCTGGTGCACCAAATCAACGAAGTGCGGCCTACCTGGCAGCTGGCGGGCTTTTTCGACGACCAGGCTCCGGCCAGTGCCATCATTCACGACGTGCCGTATCTAGGCAGCACGGCGGCGCTGAACGCCACCATCGAACCGCTGCAGGTGATAGTTGCGGTGGGCAACGGACGTAGCCGTGCGGCCATTGTGCAGCGGCTTACCTCTCCCCTGCTGCGCTTTGCCACACTCATTCACCCAGCGGTGGCGCAGCAGCCTTACCAGCAGCTGCAGATCGGTGAAGGCTGCATTATCGGCCAGGGCTGTATTCTGACCACCGATATCCAACTGGGCCGCCACGTATTACTCAACCTGGGCTGTACTATCGGCCACGATGCCGTGCTGGAAGATTTCTGCTCCCTGATGCCCCACGCCAACGTCGGGGGCGAGGCTTACCTGGAAACCGGCGTGTACTTGGGCACCAACGCCACCATTATCAACAAAGTCCGCATCGGGGCCCGCACCATCGTGGGGGCCGGCGCGGTTGCCGTCCGCGACCTGCCCACCGACTGCACCGCCGTCGGAGTTCCCGCTACTGTTATCAAAACCCATGCTTAGCCAGGATTACGACCGTATCTTCCTCTCGCCGCCCCACCTTGGCCGGCACGAGCTTAACTATGTTCACAAGGCCATTGAGGATAACTGGGTGGCTCCCGCCGGCCCCAATCTTAGCGGTTTCGAGCAGGACATCTGCCATTATACCGGCGCGGCTCACTGCATCGCGCTGTCGTCGGGCACGGCAGCTATTCATCTGGGTCTGATCCTGCTCGGCGTAGGCTCCGGCGACGAAGTCTTGTGCCCGTCCTTCACCTTCGTGGCTACGGCCAACCCGATTCTATACCAGGGGGCCACCCCCGTTTTCGTCGATAGTGAAGCCATTACCTGGAATATGTGCCCCGTGCGCCTGCGCGAGGCCATTGAGGACCGGCTGCGGCTGGGCAAAAAGCCCAAGGCTCTGATTCTGGTGCACCTCTACGGCATGCCCGCGCAGCTACAGCAGTTGCAAGCCATTGCCGAGTTCTACGACATCCCAATTCTGGAAGACGCGGCCGAAGCCCTCGGGGCCCGCTACGACGGCCGCCGGTTGGGTACGTTCGGCATGGTGGGCGTTTTTTCCTTTAATGGCAACAAGATTATTACCACCAGCGGCGGCGGCGCGCTGGTAACTAACAAAGCGGAATGGGCCGAGCAAACCCGCTTTCTGGCCACGCAGGCCAAAGACCCCGCGCCCTACTACCAGCATTCCGCAGTGGGCTACAACTACCGGCTCAGCAACATCTTGGCAGGCATTGGCCGCGGCCAGATGGAGCTCATCGACAGCCGCGTAAAGGCTCGGCGCGAAATCTATGCTTGGTACCAGAAGAACCTGCAGGATGTAGCAGCCCTGCAATTTGGTCCCACCGAGCCCGCCCTGGGTTTCTCCAACCGCTGGCTCAGCACCATCACCCTCGACCCGGCCCATACGACTGCCACGCCCGAGCAAGTTCGCCAACACCTCGAAACGCATAATATCGAGTCGCGGCCGCTTTGGAAGCCGCTGCACCAGCAGCCGCTTTTTGCGCAGGCCCCCAGCTACGGTGGCGAAGTCAGCGCCGATTTGTTTGCCCGGGGCCTCTGCCTGCCTTCCGGCTCTGCGATGACGGAAACCGAGCTGCGCCGGGTAGCTGGGGCATTGCGGGAAATTTTATTGCCTTAATAACCATTCGAATCCAGTACAAACCTACTGTCGGCAGTACATAAGGTTCTATGAGCAGTACAAGGGGTACAAAACCCAAGCCTGGGAGTATATGTAGGCAGCGGCTGGTACATACTATGCGTGCAGGTAGCCCGCCAAGTGCTGGGGTATCGGCAATGTTGCTCTACCAGCTAGGCTCCCGCCGGTAGAGCTATAGCAGTGGGTTGGGCGGCAACGGTGGCAGCCGGACGGGCTTTGCGGCCGAACAGTTTCTTCAGCACAAAGTGCGTGGGCAAATAGAACACGATGAACAAGGCAGCCATCCAGGCCAGCAGGTAAGCCGGCGCAGGCATCCAGGTTTGGGCCTTGGCATCATCGAAGCCGAAGACGTAATTGATGTTGACCGGAATTTTGGGGTCGGGCAGCACGGTGCCGGCAGCGGGCAGCAGAAAGTAGGCCACCAGGCACAAGCTCCAGCCGAGGCCCGTCCAGGCCCACAGGGCCCGCCGGTCGTAGCCCAGGCGCTTCACCATGAAAAGCAGCAGGAACGGCAGCCAACCATGGAAGAACGACAAGCCGCGCAGAAATAACGAGCGGTTGGGGTCAAACATGTAGGCTGTCATGCCCACCAGATGCACGCCAACCAGCTCACCCAGAAAATCAGCGCACCAGAATACCTGGGGCAGCAGAATCCCTACGGCCGCCATGGAGGCGGGCAGACGTGCTTCCGTCCAGAGGCTGATGAGACAAAGCAGCAGGGCAATGTCGCAGAAGTACAGGAAGTTGGTTGGGCCGTAGTTGAAATAATAAACCGGCACCATCACGGCCAGAAACAGGCTGTAGGCTATTTTGAGCGTAAGCGGCAGACGGGATGAAGCAGAAGCAGGCGTCATAAGGCAAAGGCTTAAGTGAGAACAAGTAGGTGAAGTAACTCAGCGGGCTTAGCAGCCTGCTGATACCACTGCGAAATACGAGAGCCACGAGCCCGCAACAACTCCAAAAATCACATCTACCCGACTTTTGCAACGCCTAAAATAACTAGGCAATATTCTGACTAAAAGCCTGATACACCTTAATCAGCAGACTTTAGAAATACTGAATTTCACCTGTTTATGGTGTGTAAACCGGCTATGCTTACCCGAGTGCCTGAGCCAGATCGGCTAGCAGTTCCTCAATAGGCTCAATGCCGACCGACAGCCGGACCAGCCCCACCGTAATGCCGAGTTGCTGCTGCTGCTCGGTAGTGAGGGAGCGGTGCGACGTGCCCAGCGGGTACGACAATGACGAATCGACACCCGCCAATGATGGTGCGAACGGAAACCGGCGGCTACGCTGCATAAAGGCGTTGACGACCTCCGCATCATCATCCAGCAGAAACGACATCATGCCCCCAAACTGTCCGGCGCCCTGCTCGGCAGCCAGCGCGTGCTGCGGGTGCGCATCCAGTCCCGGGTAATTGACCTGCCGGACTTTTGGGTGCTGCTCCAGAAACTGCGCCACAATCAAGGCGTTGCGACTGTGTTCCCGCATCCGCAGGCGCAGGGTTTTAAGGCCGCGCACCGCCAGCCAGCTTTCCATCGGGCTTAGCGTCAGGCCGTAGAATATGCCGATTTGCCGGAGCCGCGCCACCACTTCTTCGTCGGCTGCTACCACTACGCCCGCCGTCACGTCGCTATGGCCGGAAATGTACTTGGTTACGCTGTGCAGCACAATATCGGCCCCCAGCGCCAGCGGCTGCGTTATAACGGGCGAGGCAAAGGTGTTGTCCACCACCAGCTTCAGGCCGTGCCGGTGGCATTCCGCAGCCAGTCGGCGCAAATCGGCCACGCGTAGCAGCGGGTTGCTGATAGTTTCGGCCAGCAACAGCCGCGTGGTGGGCTGCACAAACTCCGCCAGCTCATACAGCTGCTCAAATGGCACGTACGATGCCGTGATGCCCATTCGGCTCAGCTCCGCATTGAGTAGTGCCGACGAGCCGCCGTAGATGTCTGCCGCACACAATACATGGTCGCCAGCCTGGCAGCAGGCCAGAATAGCGGCGAAAATAGCCGCCATACCCGAGCCGGTAGCTACTGCCCCGGCCCCGCCTTCCAGCTTGTTTACGGCTTCGGCCAGCTCATCCGAGTTCGGATTGCCGTTGCGCGAGTACAGGTAGCGGCTGCCGGGTTCCCCAAAGTATTGCTCCAGCTCGTTCAGATCGTCAAACTTGAAAACTGAAGTCTGGTAAATCGGGGTGATTTTGGGGGTGATTTTCATGAGTAGAGCAAAGGGCAACTAACGGATATGGCGGCAAGGTACGGCTGCAAAATCAGCCATACTCTATTTCATTTGCCGAATTTCCTTACTGAGGTCAGTGGCCGCCTCACGACCTTCCGGCAGCTTGCGCAAAGCCGTAACGTACTGCTGGGCCTGCTCTTTGTGGCCCAGCTCTATTTCCACCTTGGTCAGGTTGGCCAGCGTCTGCCAGTCGTTGGGCTTGCGAGTATTGGCCTGCTGAAAAAGCTCCAGCGACTTTGGCCACTGCTTCTTTTGCGCGTAGTACGTGCCCAGGTTGAACGGGGCCAACGAACTTTCGGGGTAGTATTTGCCCAACAGCTCGGCCAGTTGCCGCACTACCTCGTCGGCTTCGGAATTCTGCATTTGCCAGTAGGGTAGCATATACTCTTCCAGGCTTTCGGGCACGAAAACCTTTTCTACTGCCGGCAAAGCTGCTCCGTCCTTCCAACGCCAAGGCTTGCCGCTAGCTTGCCGGTCGGCCAGAGCGGCGGACAGCACCTCAATTTCCGCGGCCGGCTCCCCGGTTAGCTCGTAGGTTTTGGCCAGGCCAAAACGCATGTCCAACCGGTCGGGCGCTACCCGGATACCCTCGCGCAACGTAGTGCGCGCCGCCGCCAATATTGTTGGCTCGTAGCCCTCACTGATAGAGCCGGCCGCGTCGCCATTGGCCTTATTGAACACCAGTCCGCCTTTTTTGTCGGGGTCGGAGCTGACTACAACCCGGTAGGATTTCTTTAGTAGGTAATTAAAGTTGGCCACGTGCCAATCGGGGTCCTGCGGCTTCTGCTGCTGCCAGACCTTCAACACCTGGTGAGCTTTGGCGGTATCCTGAGCCTGCATAGCCCGCCGAAAATCAATCTGATGGTTCTGCGCATTGCCAGTGTGAAAGCCCAGGAGCAGCAGGGAACTAAGAAGCAGCTTAGTCATAAAATAAGGTTCGGTAAATAAGGATGAATGCATAGTGCAAACTACGGCGGCCCCGGGTTTTTCACGCTGCCGCCCCCAACTAATTCCGAAAATATCGGCCACGAAAAAACCCCGCACCTGTTGCCAGATGCGGGGCTTCTCTTATCGTTTAAGCCGGTTACGCTACCGCGCCTTCAGCCAGTACAATCACATTGTTGCGGAGCACTTCCACCACACCACCTTCAATACGGAAGGATTCGCGGCCGGCCGCACCCACTACCGTGATGTCACCCGATTTGAGGGCGCTAATCAGCGGAGCGTGGTTGTTCAGGACCTCAAACAGCCCATCGGTACCCGGAAATTGCGCCGACACTACGTCGCCAGCAAATACTTTCCGGTCCGGCGTGATGATTTCTAAATGCATGGTATTAATGTGCTAATGTGGGAATGTGCTGATGTGTTAATTAAGGTGCTGATGCACTAATCGGGAATTCCGAATTAGCACATCAGCACATTTAATCACATTCGCACATTAGAAATTATTTCGCTTCGGCAATCAGACGCTCACCTTTGGCTACGGCATCCTCAATGGTGCCTACCAAGTTGAAAGCAGCCTCGGGCAGGTGGTCGTAGGTACCGTCGATGATGGCGTTGAAGCCTTTGATGGTATCCTTAATGTCAACCAGTACGCCGGCCAGGCCGGTGAACTGCTCGGCTACGAAGAAGGGCTGCGACAGGAAACGCTGTACCCGACGGGCGCGCGTTACGGTCAGCTTATCCTCTTCCGAGAGTTCGTCCATACCCAGAATGGCGATGATGTCCTGCAGTTCTTTGTAGCGCTGCAGAATCTCCTTCACGCGCTGAGCCGTGTTGTAGTGCTCGTCGCCGAGAACTTCAATCGACAGGATGCGCGAGGTGGAGTCCAGTGGGTCCACGGCGGGATAAATGCCCAGCTCAGCAATTTTCCGCGACAGTACCGTCGTGGCGTCCAAGTGAGCAAAGGTGTTAGCCGGAGCCGGGTCAGTCAAGTCATCGGCAGGTACATATACAGCCTGTACCGACGTGATAGAGCCACGCTTGGTCGAGGTGATACGCTCCTGCATGGCACCCATTTCGGTAGCCAGCGTGGGCTGGTAACCTACGGCCGATGGCATCCGGCCCAGCAGAGCCGATACTTCCGAACCAGCCTGGGTGAAGCGGAAAATGTTGTCAATGAAGAACAGGATGTCGCGGCCGGCGCCGGTGCCATCACCGTCGCGGAAGTTCTCCGCAATGGTCAGACCCGACAGGGCTACGCGGGCCCGGGCTCCGGGGGGCTCGTTCATCTGGCCGAACACCAGGGTAGCCTGCGACTTGAGCAGTTCGTTCTGGTCAACCTTCGAGAGGTCCCAGCCGCCCTGCTCCATCGAGTGCTTGAACTCCTCACCGTACTTGATGATGTCCGACTCAATGAATTCGCGCAGCAAGTCATTGCCTTCGCGGGTACGCTCGCCCACACCGGCAAATACCGACAGACCAGCGTAAGCTTTGGCAATGTTGTTTACCAGCTCCATGATCAGTACGGTTTTACCAACGCCGGCACCACCGAACAAACCAATCTTGCCACCTTTTACATAAGGGGCGAGCAGGTCAATTACTTTGATACCCGTGAACAGGATTTCCGACGACGTGGCCAGATCCTCGAAGGGCGGTGGCTGGCGGTGAATCGGCAGCGGACCGTCGCTCTTGGGCTGGGGAATACCGTCGATGGCATAGCCGATGACGTTGAACAGGCGACCTTTCACGCCTTCGCCCGTGGGCATCGACATGGGTGCGCCCAGGTTGCGCACTACCGCACCACGGGTCAGACCTTCGGTCGAGTCCATGGCAATGGTGCGTACCCGGTCTTCACCGAGGTGTTGCTGGCACTCCAGGATGACTACCTGGCCGTTGTCTTTCGTGACTTCGAGTGCGTCGAGGATGTTGGGAAGCGTAGAGCCTTCACCCGCGAAGCTCACGTCCACAACGGGACCGATTACCTGGGTGATTTTACCGTTATTCGCCATTGCGAGTCTTTATATAGATGGGTGCAACGTTTTCAGGGTGCAAAACTACGGCTTAATCCCGGCTTTGCCAAAGACCCGCCGGAGTAAAGTTCGGGCCTTTTTTTCACCTCCAATCCACCCTGATTATCAGTCCGTAAGGCCGAAAACCGCATATTTCCCGGGTTAGGCCTCGAAATATTTTTGAAATATTTTTGCGGGAAAATTTGCCTTGAATCTTTCCCGTGGTACATTTGCAGACCCAAACGGCACACCCACACCGGTAGCCGCTTGGATATTGTCCGATGGTGTAACCGGCAACACGCTTGATTTTGATTCAAGAAAGTCCAGGTTCGAGCCCTGGTCGGACAACTGACTAAGTAACGCGAAAGGCGCTGATTCTTCCTCCCCGGAAGAGTCGGCGCCTTTCGCTTTTTCCGTTTCTTCCGTTTTCGCCCCCTTTCCCCTCTCCATGGCTCAGTTGGTTAAAATCTTTGCAGGAAATGCGTCTCCTGAACTCGGCAAAGCAATTGCCGAAGCATACGGTACCCGCCTCGGCGACTTAAGCATTCAGCGCTTCGCCGATACGGAGCTCGGGCCCAGCTTCAACGAAAGTGTGCGGGGCTGCGCGGTGTTTCTGATTCAGAGCACCAACCCGCCGGCCGAAAACCTGATGGAGCTGATGCTGATGGTGGATGCTGCCAAGCGCGCCTCGGCCGCCTCGGTTACCGTGGTGATGCCCTACTTCGGCTACGCCCGCCAGGACCGCAAGGACAAGCCGCGCGTAAGCATCGGGGCCAAAGTCGTGGCCGAGTTCATTCAGAGCGTAGGCACCGACCGCCTGATGACCTGCGACCTGCACGCCGGCCAGATTCAGGGCTTCTTCGACATTCCCGTCGATCATCTGGATGGCGCTACGGTGTCGGCGCCTTATATCAAGTCGCTGAACCTGGACGACCTCATCTTCGCCTCGCCCGACGTGGGCGGCGTGGTGCGCACCCGAGCTTTTGCCAAGAAGTTCGGCGCTGAAATCGTCGTCTGCGACAAAATGCGCCTGCGGGCCAATGAAATCGCCTCGATGCAGGTAATCGGCGACGTGACGGGCATGAACGTGGTGCTCGTGGACGACATCGTGGATACGGCCGGCACCATTTGCAAAGCCGCTGAGCTGCTGATGGAGCGCGGTGCCAAATCGGTGCGCGCCGTTATTACCCACGGCGTACTCAGCGGCCCGGCCCACGAGCGGATTCGCAACTCGGTATTGGAAGAGCTGGTCATCACCGACACGATTCCGCTAAAAGAGGAGAACCACAAGATTCGGGTAATTTCCCTGGCCAACCTGTTTGCCCAGGCCATCCGCAACGTGGTGACCCACGAAAGCATTAGTTCCTTGTTTATCTAACCACCAGGTCGGGTCATAAAATAGCCGGAGCCAATTTTGGCATGGTGTTGAAGAGAGGGAACTGAAAAGTTCCCTCTCTTCTCGTTTTATTTTCCGACTATGAAATATTCTTTACTTCGCTCTGCCTGGGTTAGCCTGTTCTTCTTAGGCCTAGTCAGCAGCTGCACCACGACCGTTCACCTGGAGGCGCTGGCTCCGGCCTCGGTGCCTATGCCACCGGCCCTGCAGCGCATCGCCACAGCCAACCGCATCCTGCCTGACAGCCGCCGCGACAAATTCTTCGATGTGCTGGAAGGAATTTTTACGGGTGAGGGCCCGATGGTGGACCGGGCCGGGGCGGAAGCCTGTGTGCTGAGCACCGGCGAAGCCCTGATGCGCAACAGCCCGCGTTTCCGCGTGACGCCAGCCAACCTGCAGCTCGTGGGCCGCACGCGCGAGTTTTTCCTGCCGCCCATGGCTCCCGATTACGTTCGGCGGGTGTGCCGCACTTCGCAGGTTGATGGGCTGGTGGTGCTCGAAGCCTTCGACTCCGACATGCAGCTGCAGAAGCGTCAGGAAGAGCGGATTATTAAGGAGAAGGACAAGCCCGACCGGAAAGTACTGGTAACGGTCGTGCACATGGACATGCGCGTCGTAACCGGGTTTCGCACCTATGGCCCCGAGGGGCTGGTAGTCGACCAGGCGCGGCAGGAAGATCATTTGGGCTGGACCAGCGAAGGCGCCACTTACCAGGCCGCGCTGGCCGGCCTGCCCGCCCCGGAGCGCTGCATCCGGGAAGTGGCTCTCCGTATCGGTGACCAGTACGCCCGCCGGATTGCGCCGTCCTACGTGCCGTTGTCGCGCAGCATCTACACCCGGGCCAAGAAGAATACGCACATGCAGCAAGCCCGGCAGTGCGTGCAGGCCACCGACTGGTCTCAGGCCGCGGCCCGCTGGCAGCAGGCCGCCCGCAACCTCAACCACGTAGTAGCGGGCCGGGCCTTTTATAATCTGGCCGTGTACGAGGAAATGAACAACCACCTGCCCGAGGCCATTGACTACGCCCGCAAAGCGGCCTACACCTGCCAAATGCGGCCGGCCGTCGCGTATCTGCGCGTGTTGCAGCAGCGCCAGCAGGCCGAGCAGCTGGTGCAACAACAGCTCGGCCGCCCCTGACCTTGCCTGCCAAACCTGGGGCAAGTTTTAATTGTCGGATAGTCCACCTATCTTTGCGGCCCGTTTTGGGCTGATTGTCAGCTTGGCCGGGAAAACACAATTTACTTTTTCTCAAAAACACAAGCTTATGAAAAGCCTCGAGATTGTAGGGTTTAAAAGAGCGAATCTCGGTAAGAAGGATGCTAAAGCGTTGCGTCTTGACTCGTATGTTCCGTGCGTATTGTACGGTGGCGAAGAGCAGGTACACTTCTCGGCTCCGGCCATCCTCTTCCGCGAATTGCTGTACACGCCCGAAGTACACGTGGTAGACGTGAACGTAGAAGGCACCGTGTACCGGGCTATCGTGCAGGACGCACAGTTCCACCCCGTAAACGAAATGCTCCTCCACGTTGACTTCCTGCTCTTGCAGGACGGCAAAGAAGTGAAAATGGACATTCCCGTGAAGTACGTTGGCGTTTCGCCGGGCGTACTGGCCGGTGGCAAGCTGGTAAGCAAGCTGCGGAAGGTAAAAGTAAAGGCTCTGCCCGAAAACCTGCCCGACTACGTGGAAGTGAACATCTCGGACCTCGAGCTGGGCAAATCCATCAAAGTGAGCAAAGTAGAGCCTAAGAACTACACCATCCTCACCAACGGTGCTTCGCCAATCGCAACGGTGGCCATCCCACGTGCCCTGAAAGGCCAGATGAACGCCGACAAGTAATATCTCTCCGCTCTGCGGTAAGTACGAAAATCCTGTCCTGCCTCGGCGGGACAGGATTTTTTTGCGTTTAAAACCCGTATTTCGCCTTATGAAGTTTCTGGTTATGGCCCTGGGCAATATTGGCCCCGAATACGCCGACACGCGCCACAACATCGGCTTTATGGTAGCCGACTATCTGGCTGCCAAGCACGATGCGCAGTTTGAATTGAAGCGCCACGGTTTCGTCACCGAAATCAAGCACAAGGGCAAAACGCTGGTGCTGGTGAAGCCGACGACCTACATGAACCTGAGCGGTAAAGCCGCCGCCCACTACCTGACGAGCGAGAAAATCCCGAAGGAAAACATGGTGGTAGTAACCGATGACCTGGCCCTACCCTACGGCAAACTGCGGCTGAAAGGCAAAGGCTCGGCCGGTGGCCACAATGGCCTGAAGCATATTCAGGAAACCCTGGGAACCGACGAATACGCCCGCCTGCGCTTCGGCGTGGATGCCAATTTCCCGAAGGGCCGGCAGGTGGATTATGTTTTGAACCCGTTTTCGGCCGATGAGAAAATTGACCTGCCGCTGCGCATCGAAAAAGCCGCCGACGCTATTCTGGCCTTTGCTACCATTGGCCTGGAGCGCGCTATGAACGTGGTGAATGTGAAAGAGTAATGTGCTCAGGTGCTAATGGGTAAAATGTGCTGAATGTTTCATTGCGAGCGAAGCCGAAGCAATCCGTCCTTTGAAATGTGCTCAGCCCTCTAATATAAAAAGCCCTTTCCCGTAACAACAGGAAAGGGCTTTCTGGTAACAGGGCATTACGTACTGCGCAGAGGACGGATTGCTGCGCGTTACTGCAATGACAGTCAATTCTCTACGCTACGTGGCTGCCAGGCTGCACATGCTGGCCGGGCTGCATGAGCTGCAGGGAGCCGTCGGCATTTTCGGCCAGCAGCAGCATACCCTGCGACTCAATACCTTTTATTTCGCGAGGCGCGAGGTTGAGCAGCACCAGTACTTGTTGGCCAACTAAGGCCTCGGGAATGAAGTGCTCGGCAATACCGCTAACAATGGTGCGCTGGTCGAGACCCGTATCGACGGTGAGCTTGAGCAGCTTTTTGGTTTTGGCTACTTTCTCGGCGGCTACTACGGTACCCACACGCAGATCCATGCGGCCGAAATCGTCGAAGCTGACGTCTTCCTTAGCGGGCGCGGCCACGGCGTTGGCCAGCTCGTTGGCTTTTTTGGTATCCAGCAGCTTCTGCACCTGGGCTTCCACGGTGGTATCCTCGATTTTTTCGAACAGCAGCGCGGCAGCTCCTATTTCGTGGCCGGTAGCCAGCGCATCGGGGCGGCCGGCGGCTTGCCAACTGCCTTTTTCCAGGCGCAGCATGTCACCAAGCGTAGCGGCCGATGCGGGCAGGAATGGCTCCATTAACGTAACTAGGCTGGCGGCAATTTGCAAGGCTACGTGGAGCACGGTACCAGTGCGAGCTTCGTCGGTTTTAATCAGTTTCCAAGGCTCGGTTTCGGCCAAGTATTTATTGCCGACGCGGGTCAGATTCATCAATTCATTCAGCGCGTCGCGGAAGCGGTAGTTGTCAATCAGTTCGCCGATACGCTGTGGAAATTCGGCTAATTGCGCCAACGCTTCCAAATCAATTGTTTGCAGCTCGCCATTTATGGCGGGCACTTTGCCGGCAAAGAACTTGTGCGTCAATACCACGGCGCGGTTGACGAAATTACCCAGGTTGGCAACCAGCTCGTTGTTGTTGCGCGCCTGAAAATCCTTCCAGGTAAAATCGTTGTCTTTTGTTTCAGGCGCGTTGGCGCACAGCACGTAGCGCAGCACGTCGGCTTTACCCGGAAAATCCTGCAAATATTCGTGCAGCCACACCGCCCAGTTGCGGCTCGTGCTGATTTTGTCGCCTTCCAGATTCAGGAATTCATTGGCTGGCACATTATCGGGCAGAATATAGTCGCCGTGGGCCTTAAGCATCGCCGGGAAAATGATGCAGTGGAACACGATATTATCCTTGCCGATAAAATGCACCAGCTTGGTGCCGCTGTCTTTCCAATAGGTTTCCCAGGTATCGGGCAGCAGGTCTTTGGTGGCAGAAATGTAGCCGATGGGCGCATCGAACCACACGTAGAGCACTTTGCCCTCGGCGCCAGCTACGGGCACGGGCACGCCCCAGTCCAAGTCACGGGTGACGGCGCGGGGCTGCAGGCCCTGGTCAATCCAAGACTTGCATTGGCCGTACACGTTGGCTTTCCAGTCGGCTTTGTGGCCTTCCACAATCCACTCGCGCAGCCACGGTTCGTACTGGTCGAGGGGCAGATACCAGTGCTTGGTTTCGCGCAATACCGGCTGATTGCCCGAGAGCATGCTGCGCGGATTAATTAATTCGGTGGGGCTCAGCGACGAGCCGCATTTCTCGCACTGGTCGCCGTAGGCATTTTCGTTGCCACAGTTGGGGCAGGTACCTACAATGTAGCGGTCGGCCAGAAATTGTTCGGCTTTTTCGTCGTAGTACTGCTGCGAGGTCTGCTCAATGAATTTATCTTCCTCGTAAAGCTTCTTGAAAAAGCCACTGGCTACTTCGCTGTGCGTTTGGGAAGACGTGCGCGAATAAATATCGAACGACACGCCAAAATCGACGAAGGAGTCGCGAATTATTGCGTGGTATTTATCGACTACCTGCTGGGGTGTAACACCTTCTTTCTGGGCGCGGATGGTAATGGGTACCCCATGCTCATCGGAGCCACAGATAAACTTCACGTCGCGGCCGGCGGCGCGCAGATAACGAACGTAAATATCTGCTGGTAAGTACACGCCGGCCAGATGCCCGATATGCACGGGACCGTTGGCATAGGGCAGCGCGGCCGTGACTGTATAGCGTTGGGGGTAAGCTTGCATATGAAAAAGGAAACAAGAAAAAACAACGAACCGAGAAGCAATATTCAGGGACGAATACTGACTTATTTATTTACAAAGAAACAAGTATTTAAAAGTAAAGCCGACCGAATAAAACCTTAACCTGTCATGGCCGGTAAATACTTCTATATTTGAGCATAACAGCGCCGAAAAACGCTGCTTTTGTGCCTACCTCCTTTTCATTTATCTGCCCCATGAAAAAAAACGCTCAGGATCAGCCCGCAAAGAAGGCCAAGAAAGATCCCGCACAAAAGAAAGAAAAGAAAGACCCTGCACAAAGGGCTCAGCACAAAGCTGATAAAGCCGCTTCACGAGCTTCATCGAAGCTTACCGATGCGCAGACCGAGAAGAAAACCAGCCAGAAAAAGTCCCTGAAAACGGCCGCGAAACAGTTGCAGAAAGAACTGGATCAGCGGATGAAGGAAACTATGGAGCGCATTCGCAAAGAAACGAAAGCCAAGCTCAAAGAAGTAGTTAAAGATGCAACCAAGCGCCTCGATCTTGACACGGAGCGCATGTTCGAACAAGCGCTGCATACCATAGTACGTCACTACGACGGCAACGCTTCCGTAGCCACTTCCGACAGCATCTCCACGACCGAGGATATTACTCCTGAAAAAGCCAGCAGCCAAGGAAAAGCCTCAGTCGCAACAATCAACAAGAACGGCACTCCACGGAAGCCTCGTACCACGCCAGCCGCCGCCCCTGCCGCCCCCGCGCGACGGGGCCGCCCGACTACTGTCGGCAGTGCTGCCCCCCGAGTGCGTAAGCCAACACCACCTAAAACGCCGGCCGCCGACGCTACTGCGCCAGCGGCTGAAACCAACAGCTAGAAAAGTTGATCATAGCCTGATAAGGCGCCAAAGGGTCTGCTTTCCTGACGGGAAGCAGGTCCTTTGGCGCTTAAGGCAGGCGGCGCACAGTATCTACCGGAGCCCCGTTCAGGCGGCGCAACCGGGTTTCATTGGTCGTGTTATTGGGGTCGTTGGTATTCACGCTTTCCACGCGCTTGCGCGAGTTGATGCCACTAGCCTGTTCCCGCACCTCTACCCGCCCCGGGGTGGCATCAGGAGCCGAACCGCCGTAACCACCATTACTGTTGTAAGCCGCTTGACGGTCGGCATCGGTACGAATGGCAGTGGGCACCGGGGCACGGTCTACTTCGGCAGCACTTTCCTGACTGGCCGTACAGGCCGTCAGCCAGCTGCTACTTAACAACAGCAACAGGCGAAACGAGGGAAATATAGATTGAGCAGTCATGGCTACAATAGGTTAGAGCAGCCACTTGGACGGGGCTACTCGCTTACAACGCGTAGCTGGCCCGGTAAGTTAGCTTAGCGGCACCGGAGCGGTGGCATCCATAGCCTGCCGGATACCGTCCCAGAGCGCCACGCGGGCCTGCATGCAGCGGGCTGCCACTTCCCGTGCCTCGTCCCACTTCTGCTCATTATCACCGCAGAGCTCCCGCACCATCTGCTCGGCCAGGGGCGTGTGTACCTCCTCATCGAGCTGAATATGGCGGTTGAGGTAATACGTAAACGTTTCGAGCTGGCCGGGAAAGCGCTGTCCCAGATCGGCTACCAAGTGGCGGAACATATCTGGAATTACGTCTTCGCGGCCGAAGGTAAAGGCCGAGGCCACAGCGTAGGATTTGCCAGAATTGATGACGTTGAACGTGCTGAGCACAAACTGCTGCACGGCATACGGCACATTAGCCTGCAGCAGCGCCATTTCCACCGATTCGCCCACCGACAGCGCGTCGAGTAGCTTGCGGATAGGCTGGGTATCGGCCCCACACTCTTCCATGGCCCGCAGATACAGCTCGAAATGGCTGGCCGGCTGCCCGTGCTGGTCCACGTCGGTTTCCTCTTCCAGCACGATTTCGTTAATAAGCCGGCGTGTGGCAGGGTTGCCGCGCGGTACCCACGGCACCGTGACGCAGGTCAGGTCGCGCTGCAGGCACTTGAGTAGCGACATAAAATCCCAGACGGCAAACACGTGGTACTGCATAAACTGGCGCAGGTCTTCCAACGTGCGGATGCCCTGGTACACATTGTGGGCCACGAGCTGCTCACGGGCCGGGGCCAGCTGCTGCTGTAACGTGCGGATTGGATCAACGGAAGTCATAGGCAGGAGTTTACAAAGCTAGTTGTGCGCTTGGGGCCGCCGGTACTAGCAGCGGCAGGCGCAGCAAAAAACAGCCCGCTGAGTGGTCGGCGGGCTGTGGGGAAGGGCAAATATCGGACTCTTTTACTTGGTCTTCTCGAAAACCATACCGTCTGAGTCCATGCAGTAGCGCATGCCGGTAGGTTTGGGGCCGTCGTCGAAAACGTGGCCGAGGTGGCCGCCGCACTTGGCGCACACTAGCTCGTCGCGGCTCATGCCGTGGGTGTCGTCGGCAGTTACTTTTAGGCTGGCTTCGCTGGCTGGGGCCCAGAAACTGGGCCAGCCGGTACCACTCTCAAATTTGGTGTCGGAAGAGAAGAGTAGGTTATGGTCGGCGGCGCAGTAGTAATTGCCTTTTTCGTGGTTGTCGAAGTATTTATTATTAAAGGCCTGCTCGGTACCTTGCTGACGCAGAATGAAATACTGAGCCGGCGTGAGCTGGGCTTTCCACTGCGCGTCGGTTTTGCGCACCGGAAACTCGTCGGGCTTGTGCGTCACCGGCTGGGGCTTGGGGTAGGCTTTGGCCGCGGCCGTGGGCTGGGTGGGCGCCTGAGGCTTTTCGGCGGCTAAGTTCTGGCGCTTCTGGGAGCAGGCCGAGCTCAAAGTAAGGGAGGAAAGCAGCAGAATCAGAAGGGGGGTGCGCATGGGGAAGAGAGGAGAATAAACAGGAAGTAAAGCCGCAGCACAGGACGCTGCCGACCGAATAAACATACGCGGCCGAGCTTCCGTTCGGTTTAGCTAAGGCCGTGCCTTTCAGTCGGAACAGCTAACATTTTGATAACTCGGGCTTTTACGATAAGAAATACTTACCTTTGCACCCGGAAAACCCTTTGTATGCAGAACATCCGGAATATCGCAATCATTGCGCACGTTGACCACGGCAAGACGACGCTCGTGGACAAAATCATTCACGCCTCGAAGCTATTCGACGAGCACCAGCAGTTCGACGACCTGATTCTTGATAACAACGATCTGGAGCGCGAGCGGGGCATCACCATCGTTTCCAAGAACGTATCCGTCCGCTATAAGGACGTTAAAATCAACATTATCGACACCCCTGGTCACGCCGACTTCGGCGGCGAGGTGGAGCGGGTTCTGAAGATGGCCGACGGCGTATTGCTGCTCGTTGATGCCTTCGAAGGTGCTATGCCCCAGACGCGCTTCGTACTGGGCAAAGCCATTGATTTGGGCCTGAAGCCCATCGTGGTGGTCAATAAAGTGGATAAGGAAAACTGCCGGCCCGACGAGGTGCACGAGCAGGTATTCGACCTCATGTTCAACCTCGGTGCCAACGAAGACCAGCTGGACTTCGTGACGCTGTACGGCTCTTCAAAGCAGGGCTGGATGAGCACCGACTGGAAAGTGAAGACCGACAACATCATTCCGCTTTTGGATGCTGTAGTGGCTTCGATTCCGCCCGCTCCTACCCTGGACGGCACGCCCCAGATGCAGGTTACCTCGCTCGACTACTCGTCGTTCGTGGGCCGTATTGCCATTGGCCGCGTACACCGCGGTACGCTGAAGGAAGGCTCCAACATGAGCCTGGTGAAGCGTGACGGCACCATCAAGAAAGTTAAGATCAAGGAACTGCAGGTGTTCGAAGGCCTCGGCCGCACCAAGGTTTCCGAAGTTAGCTCGGGCGAAATCTGTGCCGTAACCGGCATCGAAGGCTTCGACATCGGCGACACTATCGCCGACGCCGAAAACCCCGAGGGCCTGACCGTTATCAGCATCGACGAGCCGACGATGAACATGCTGTTCACCATCAACAACTCGCCCTTCTTCGGTAAGGAAGGCAAGTTTGTGACCTCGCGCCACCTGCGTGACCGTCTGTTCAAGGAAACGGAGAAGAACCTGGCCCTGCGCGTGAAGGAAACCGATAAGGAAGACACGTTCCTCGTGTACGGCCGCGGTATTCTTCACTTGTCGGTACTCATCGAGACGATGCGTCGCGAAGGGTTCGAATTGCAGGTTGGCCAGCCGCAGGTACTGTTCCGCGAAGACGAGAATGGCAACCGCACCGAGCCCATCGAGCACCTGGTGGTAGACGTACCGGAGGAAACTGCCGGTAAGGTTATCGAGTTGGTAACGATGCGCAAGGGCGAGCTGACCATCATGGAGCCGAAGGGCGACTTGCAGCACCTCGAGTTCAACATTCCGGCCCGGGGTCTGATTGGCTTGCGCAACAACGTGCTGACCGCCACCGCTGGTGAGGCCATCATGAACCACCGCTTCCAGAGCTACGAGCCGTATAAGGGCGTAATTCCCGGCCGTATTTCCGGCTCGCTGATTTCGATGGACACCGGTGCCGGCACCGCCTACACCATCGACAAGATGCAGGACCGTGGTGAGTTCTTCGTTGACCCAGGCGAAGAAGTATATGCTGGCCAGGTTATCGGTGAGCACACCCGCCCCAACGACTTGACCATCAACATCCAGAAAGGCAAGAAGCTCACGAACATGCGCGCCTCGGGCACGGATGACAACGTGAAAATCGTTCCGAAGCGTCAGTTCTCGCTGGAAGAAGCCATGGAATACATCCAGAAGGATGAGTACTTGGAAGTGACGCCTAAGTCGGTGCGGATGCGCAAAATCCTGCTCGACGAAAACGAGCGTCTGCGCTCGGCCAAGAAAATCGACTAGTTCGTAGTCGGATAAGCTGGAAAAGGGGTGCGGCCAATGGCCGCACCCCTTTTTTATGCTCATTTATTCTCCCTACGGACAGCTACCAGCCGCCTTTAGTTTGTTGTAGACCTGCTGAACCTGTTTTACAAATGTCCTTCGAACCATCATCCCCCCCTAATGGCTTGCCGCTGATGCGGCAGCGCTGGAGTCAGCTGCTGTTTGCACATTGGCCGGTGCCGCCGGAAGTATTGCAGCCCTATCTGCCGGCGCGGCTGGAGCTGGACCTTTTTGAGGGGCAGGCGTGGCTGGGCGTGGTGCCGTTTACGATGAGCCACATCCGGCCACTGGGGCTGCCTGCCGTACCGGGGCTCAACCATCTGCACGAGTTGAACGTGCGCACCTACGCCCGCCTGGATGGCGTGCCGGGCGTGTGGTTTTTGTCGTTGGATGCCACACTGGGCCTAGGCGTATGGGCTGCCCGCACCCTGTTTCACTTGCCCTACCTGCACGCCCGCATGCGCCTCACCGAAACCAACGGTACGCTACGGGCCACAGCCGAGCGGACGCACCGGGGCGCGGCCCCCGCCCACTTCCGGGCCGCCTGGACGCCGGGCGCGGCCCTGCCTCTGGCCCAGCCAGGCACGCTGGCGCACTTTCTCACTGAGCGGTATCATCTCTACACCGCCGGGCCGGATTTGCAGCAAGCCCTCCGGGGCAACCGACTCTGGCGCGGGCAGCTCTATCACGCGCCTTGGCGCCTGCGCACGGCTACGGTCAGCGAGTGGGAATCGACGGTGGTGGAAAGCCACGGGCTGCCAACGCCAGTGGGCCCACCCCTGCTCTACGCCGCCGACGCGCTGAATGTGTGGGTGCGGGAGCTGCGGCGCGTTTGAGGCGGGCTGATGGACGGCACAAATCAGCCCGATTTAGCGGGCAATGCTGAAATCGGCAAAGCCCTGCCCGGGGCCGGGGTTCACCTCCACCCTATCGACGCGGGCCGCCGGCGGGCCTTGGTGGCACCAGGCTTCTAGCGCGTCGAGGGCTTCGGTGGGGCCTTCGGCTTCGATGGTCACGGTGCCGTCGGCGTTGTTGCGGGCGTAGCCGGTGAGGCCTAGGCGCTGGGCTTCGGCGCGGGTGCTCTGGCGGAAGAATACGCCCTGAACCCGGCCATGAACGTGAAATATGCGGTGCGTGCTCATAGCTACAGAGTAGAAGTGGTGCGTGCAAACCGGCCGGCCGGGCGGTGCAGCAGCTGCAAGCTGAATTGCATACGAGGCCCCTTAGCATTCATCCAACCGGGCCTGAAATTTATTTACCCAAGGGTGCGGCGAACCAATTACTGGCGCTGGCGCACGGCTTCGAAGGTGAGCACCGCGGTGGCAATGCTCACGTTGAGCGAGTCGATGTAGCCGCGCATGGGGATGATGATGGTTTCGGAGCAGGCCTCGCGCAGCTCGGGCGTGAGGCCGTCGGCTTCGGTGCCCATCACGAAGGCAGTAGGGCTCCGGAAGTCGTACTCAGTATAGGCCCTGGCAGTGGGCGTGAGGGCGGCGGCGTAGGTGCGGATACTGTTTTGCTGGCACCAGGCCAATACTTCTTCGCGGGTGGAGGCCACGGTGGGCACGGTAAAGATGCAGCCGATGCTGGAGCGGATGGCGTTGGGGTTGTAGAGGTCGGTGCGCGGGTCGCAGATGATGACGGCATCGACCTGGGCCGCATCGGCGGTGCGCAGGATGGCGCCCAGGTTGCCGGGCTTCTCCACGGCTTCCAGAATGAGCAGCAGCGGGTTGGGGGGCAGCGTCAGGGTAGCGAGGTGGCGCTGCGGGGGCCGCACCAGGGCCAGAATCCCATCAGAGCCCTCCCGGTAAGCCACTCGCTCAAACACGGCTTTCGACACTTCAAACCACTCTACCTGCGGCCCCAGGGTGGCCTGCAGCTCGCGCTGTCGGGCGTCGCCGGCCAGCTCGGGGCACACAAACAGGCTGCGGATGTCGATGCCGGCCTGGTGGGCAATGGTCAGCTCACGGTGGCCTTCGATGATGGTAAGCTGCTGCTCGCGCCGCTCGGAGGCCTTTTGCTGGAGGCGCAGCAGGTTTTTGATGCGCGGATTCTGCGGGCTGGTAATCGGGTCGGCGGCGGGCATAGGCAAGAAAAGGCGAAGACGAGTGCGAAGGTAAGCAGCCCGCGCGGCTACGGCGGCGGCCTGCCGCGGTTTTGCTAGGGCATGTGCCGTGAAGGGCGTAGGTTTGCAGCCTATGCGACTCAATCTCAATACGAAAATTCTGCTGGGCTTTGCCGTGGCGGCCGGCGTGCTGCTGCTCACGGCCGTGGCCTCTTTCCTGAGCATACGGCAACTGGCCGTGCAAACCCGGCACGTAGAGCACACCTACCGCGTGATTCAGGAAGCCGAGCAGCTCACCTCGCGGGTGCGGGATGCTGAGTCGCGGGTGCGGGGCTACCTGCTCACGGCCGATACGTCGTACCTGCAAACCTACAACACCTCCCAGCGCGACATTGAGCAGAGCTTCGAGCGGCTGCAAGAGCTGACGGTGGATAACCCCCGGCAAACGGCCCGGGTCGATTCGATGCGGGTGTTAGTCGACCAGAAGTTCAGCAATATGCGCCGGCTGCTGGACCCCGACCGCGCCATTACCAGCTCCTCCACCCAAACCATTCTGGACACGGGCCGCCAGACGATGCGGGCCATTTCTGGGTTGTTTGAGCGCATCAAGAACAACGAGCTGCTGCTGCTGACGGAGCGCAACCGCCTGCAGAACGTGTTTGAGACGATTACGCCCATCACCATCATTGTGTCGGCCACGCTGGCCATTCTCATTACGCTGTGGCTGTTCCAGAAAATCTCGCGGGAAATTGCGGCCAACGAGCGGCTCCAGCAGGAGCTGTCCGCCATCAACCAGGCTACTACTCAGCGGATTCAGATTATCGAAAACCTGGCCGACCAGGTAGTGCAGGGCGACTACAAGGTAAAAATCAAGGACAAGGAAAAGGACAGCCTGGGCAACCTGGCCACCTCGCTCAACCGCATGACCCAGACCCTGGACGACACCTTCGGGGCCCTGCAGAACCGCAATAAGGAGCTCGACCAGTTTGCCTACGTCACCTCCCACGACCTGAAAGCACCGCTGCGGGGCGTGATGACGGTGGTAAAATGGATTGAGGACGAGCTGTCGACGGAACTCTCGGCGCAGATGCACCAGTACCTGGGCATGATGAAGGGTCGTCTCGTGCGCCTCGAAGACCTCATCAACGGGCTACTGGCCTACGCCCGCATTGGGCGTACCGAGCAGAAGCTGGAGGAAGTAGCCGTGCAGCAGCTGGTGGAGGAAGTGCGCGACATGGTGGTGCCGCCCGAGTTCCGCCTGCTGCTGCCCACGCCGCTACCCGTACTCTTCACCGACCGGCTCAGCCTGCAGCAAATATTTACTAACCTGCTCAGCAACGCCGTGAAATACCACCACCGGGGCCAGGGCACTATTACGGTGAGCTGCACGGAAGCCAAAAAGGAGTACGAATTCCGGGTGGCCGACGACGGGCCCGGTATTGCCCCCGAATACCACGAGAAGATCTTCCTGATTTTTCAGACCTTACGGGACCGGAACACAGCCGAAAGCACCGGCATTGGGCTCAGCATCGTGAAAAAAATCCTGGATGAGCAGAAAAGTAGCATCCGGGTGGAGTCGGAGCTGGGCCAGGGTACGGCATTTATTTTCACCTGGCCCAAGGTTTCGGTTACCGAAAAAACAATCTAGCCCTTAGCTTGCAGTGGTTTTGGCCCGCCTTTTGCCAAGCGGGCCCGGCTGCTCTTCCTTTTTGCTTTTTTCCCTTGCCCATGCGCTCCGTTCTACTGGTAGAAGATGATTTTTTCGACACGATGACCGTGCAGAAGGCTTTCGAGAAATTCAGCATTCAGCACAAGCTCTACACCGCTTTCAACGGCCTGGAGGCCCTCGATTTGCTCTTGGGCCAGAATGGCGCCGAGCCCATCCGGCCCCTGCCCGAGGTGATTCTGCTGGACTTGAACATGCCCAAAATGAACGGGCACGAGTTTTTAGTGGAGCTGCGCAGTCACGCCGAGCTGAGCGACATTCCGGTCTTTATCACCACTACCTCGTCGATGGATGTGGACCGGCTGCGGGCCCAGAATCTGGGCGTCGACGGCTACATTCTGAAGCCTGTGGACTTTGAAACCGGCACCGATATGGTCGACAGCATCAGTCTGCTGGAACACCTGCTGAAATAGCCGACCACCTTTCTGCTTGCTAAAGCGCCAAGCCAGTTTTACAGCACCAAGCGTCTGTAGAGCTGGCTTTTGCATTTACACCAATTGTACTGTTGCGCAGCCACTGCAACTATTTCGGGGGGAAACCACATCTTTGGGAACAGAGGCTCTTTGTCGACTAGTTGGGCCAGTTGGGCAGCCCGGCACCGGCCTCGTACCAGAAAATCCCAGTCCTTTGTTTGGTTGAAGGCAATTCACTGCTTGTTATGACCTTTCGTTCTTATTTCTTCCTGCTTGCCCTCGGCATAGCCAGCCCAATGCTGGTGCAGGCTCAGGATGCCCCGCGCCAGCTCAACAGCCTGCCCGCCGTGCCCGACTCAGCCCGGCGGCAGCCCCAACTTTCCCAGCAGCCCCAAATGCAGCAGCCACCGAGCCAGGCCGTGCCCCCGCGCCAGCCAGCTCCCGCGCCACCGGCCGAAACCACGCGCTTCGCGGTAGGCCTCAAAAATGGCACTGTGTATAAGGCTTACGACGTGGAAATAAAGCAGCCGGTATTCGGGCGCTCCTACCTGCTACTCGACGATCAGCGCCGCCTCGACCTGAACGAAATCAGCTTCTATGAGGACGAAACAGGCCATTACGTGCGCACCACGCTGCCCCGCTCGAAGCGCGAAACCACGCTGCGCCGTGACCGGGTAGGGCGGCTGAGTCTATATTCGGATACCCGTACCCAATATGCGGGCAACGGCTATAGTCCCTATGGGCGCTACGGCGGCTATGGCGGATATGGGGGCTATGGGGGCTTCGGGGGCCCGGTGTACCGCACCGTCAAGACCGAGTATTTCAGCAAGGATAACGGCCCGATTCAGGATATGAGCCTGCGCAACCTCAGCCTGGCCACCGCCGACAATGCGGGCAGCGCCGCGCTGCTCATGCAGGCTCGCAAATACCAGACCTACAGCACCATGAGCTACGTAGCCGCGGCCGGAATACTGGCCGTCGGCATCTTCTCCACCTTCAACTCCAACCAATCAGGTATCTCCGTTTCGCCGCTCGTGTATGCCGGTATTCCGCTGGCCATTGTGCCCTTGGTACTGGGAAGTAAGCAGCAGAAAAACGTTAAACAGGCTATTTCGCTCTATAACCGGGGCGGCGAGTAAATGGTAGGCCGGTAACCTGCTCAGGCGGCTAGGCGTACGCCAGAGGGTGGAAAAACCCCTCAACGTCTGCTCCGATTTCGAAACCTGCCAGGCCCGGGCGCTGCGGGCCCATGAGCTGCTGTGCGCGGAGTACGGCGCACCGTTTCGCTTTTTCAGTACCAAGGATGCGCTTAGCGAGCTTATCAGTGCTTTGCTTTCGCACCGCACCCGCAACCAGGAGTCGCACCGCGCTTATCAACAGCTGCGGGCCCGGTTTCCGACCTGGGAAGCCGTACGCGATGCTCCTACCGACGAAGTGCAGCAGGCTATCAGCGCCTGCACCTGGCCCGAGCAGAAAGCGCCCCGCATCCAGGCCGTGCTGCGCGAAATAAGTGAACGGTGCGGCGGCCCCTGCGACCTGGCTTTTTTGGCCAATATGCCGGTGGCAGAAGCGCGGGCCTGGCTGGAATCCATTTCCGGCATCGGACCCAAAACCAGTGCCGCTACGCTGCTGTTCAGCTCGCTGCGCATTCCGGCTATGCCCGTCGATAGTCACCACCACCGTGTGGCCCAGCGGCTGGGGCTTATTGGGCCCAAAGTAGGCGAAGGGCCGGCCCACAAGCTGCTTTCAGCGTTGCTCCCACCCGATTGGGACGCCCAGCAGGTGTACGACCACCACGAGGCCCTTATGTTTCACGGGCAGAAGTGCTGCTACTTTCACACGCCCGCCTGTGGCCGTTGCGTAGTGCTTGACCAGTGTCCGTTTGGGCAGGCGCGGCTAGGGACGCCGGCTGCCGCGGAGGAGGCGAAGTAGTACCTTGGCGGCCCGCTTGCCCGCTTCTGCTTATGCCCGCTACTCTGCACCTGAAAGCCAAACCCAACAGCCGCCACAACCAGCTGGAAGTAGCCCCCGACGGCAGCATTACGGTGCGGCTGAAGGCGCCGGCCCAGGATGGCAAGGCCAATAGCTGCCTGCTGGCTTATCTGGCGGAGGTATTCGGCGTCAGCAAATCGAGCGTAGAGCTACTGACCGGCCACACTGCTCCGTTCAAGAAAGTGCTGCTGACAACCATTGACGAACCAACGCTGCGCCACACTCTTGCCCAGTATGGCGGCCCGGCCTGAACCAGGAACGCAATAACTATAACCCGGGGCCGAGGCTACGTATAAGGGCACCCGGCTTGTTTGTAGCCGGGGCCGTCCGCTCCTTATTCCACACATATGACTTTTCCAATCTGGGCCGTTGCCGGCTTCTGGGGCCTAGTTTCCGGCTCCGCGTTGCTGCTTGGCGCTGCCATTGGCTACTATGCCCACGTACCCCAACGCTGGATAGCGGCCGTAATGGCCTTTGGCAGCGGCGTACTGATTTCGACTCTTTCCCTGGACCTGATGGAAGACGCCTACGAAAAAGGCGGCCTCGACTCTACGGCACTGGGTTTTGTAGGCGGCGCGGCCGTATACACGCTAGCCAACTGGCTGCTGGCCCGCCACGGTGCCAAGCACCGCAAACGCTCGGGGGAGCACCAGAAAGTAGAGCGTGAAAAAGTGCAGGCCGGTGAGAAAGAAGCCACCGAACCCGGCGACGACAACGGCATGGCCCTGGCCGTGGGCGCGTTACTCGACGGTATTCCGGAAAGTATTGTCATCGGGCTGAGCCTGCTGGCCGGCGGGGCCGTGAGCATGGTGGCCGTAGTGGCTATTTTCTTGTCGAACCTGCCCGAAGGGCTTTCCAGCGCGGCGGGTATGCGCAAAGCCGGCCGGCCGGCCCGCTACGTATTTCTGCTCTGGGGCGGCATTGCGCTTATTTCCGGCATTTCCTCACTGGTGGGCTACACCGTGTTCAGCCACTTCTCGCAGGATGTAGTAGGCGCCACCACGGCCGTAGCCGCCGGGGCCGTACTGGCCATGATTGCCGATACAATGATTCCGGAAGCTTTCGAAACGGCCCACAACTTCACGGGGCTGATAACGGTACTGGGCTTCCTGGCGGCTTTTTTCCTGAGCAAAATGGGGTAATACGGTGCCCCGTAACCGGCGTAAAACAGCAAAAGAAAGGCCGCCAGCTTCAACCCTGGCGGCCACCCCTTCTATAACCTTAATAAGTCGTTACAACGGCGGCCGGGGCCCGGCTGCTTTCCTGGAGTCAGCCGGGCCGGTGTTCGGCCGGGTGTAATCAGATACGCGCCCCTACCTGCTCTTTGCGGTAGGTTTGCTCAAATTCCTCGTCGATATGGTACGTCGATTCTTCATGCTGGCTCAGGTCGAGGCCCAACTCTTCCTGAGCTGGCTTTACGCGTAAGCCGAAGAAAAGGTCGGTGACTTTCAGCAGGACCCAGGCGCCGGCGAAAGTGAAAGCAATGACGATGACCAGACCCAGCACATGGTAGCCGAAGACGGTAGCCGAGCCGTGGACCAGCCCCACCTTATCGGCAAAAACGCCCGTGAGCAGCATGCCCACGATACCACCCAGGCCGTGGCAGGGAAACACGTCGAGCGTATCGTCGAGGGACGTGCGGCTATTCTGCCAATGCACGGCGGCCTGACTAATGAGAGCGGCCAGCACCCCAATCAGTACACTTTGCCCGTAGGTGACGTAGCCGGCGGCCGGCGTAATGGCCACCAGCCCAACCACGGCCCCGATGCAGGCGCCCAGCGCCGTAGGTTTGCCGCCGCGCACTACCTCGATGAGCAGCCAGGCTACCAACGCCGCGGCCGAAGCCATGTTGGTGTTCACGAAGGCCAGGGCCGCTAACCCGTTGGCCCCCAGCGCTGAGCCGGCATTGAAGCCAAACCAGCCGAACCACAGCAGGCCCGTACCCAGGATGACGTAAGGCACGTTGGGCGTCAGAAAGGTCATTTTACGGCCGTGAATGGAACGGGGCCCCAGCACCATAGCGGCAGCCAGGGAAGCAATACCGGCCGAAATATGCACTACGGTGCCCCCAGCAAAGTCGAGTACGCCCCACTTGCGCAGGAATCCATCGGGGTGCCACGTCCAGTGGGCCAGCGGGCAGTAGATGAAGATGCAGAACAGCACCATGAACGCCAGGTACGCCTTGAAACTCACTCGCTCGGCAAAGGAGCCAGTAATAAGGGCCGGCGTGATGATGGCAAACTTGAGCTGAAAGGCGAAATACAGCACAAACGGAATACCCGGCGACAGCAGCGGATGCGGGGCCGTGCCCACGTTGCGCAGCATGATATAAGTGAACGGGTTGCCAATCAGGCCGTGCCAGGAGTCGCCGTAGGCCAGGGAAAAGCCTACGAAGTACCACACCAGCGAGATGACGCCCAGAGCCACAAAGCTCTGCAACATCGTGGAAATGACGTTTTTGGGCCGCACCATACCGCCGTAGAAAAACGACAGCCCCGGCGTCATGATCAGCACGAAGGCGGTGGCGGTCAGCATCCAGGCCACGTCGGCACCATTGAGGCTGCCGGGAGTGGCAGCAGGGTGCGGCAGGTCCACGAAGGCCGCGACGGTACATAGAATGATGAGCCCGGCCAGAGTCAGTAAGCTATAGCTCGGGCGAAGGACGGCAGAACGACTCATAATACAGATTGAAGTGGACTAACCTTACGATTCGAACGTCAATTTACATTATGAATCGCAATACTTCTCAAATACCCATCAATTTTTAGGTGCTTCAGGGGTAAAATACATTCGTTTTGAAAAAATAGCCTTGTAAATATGGGTCATTTTCACAAAACTATCATTTGTTAGTTAGATAGACATACGGGCAACCGCAAACTAATGGTACAGCCCTCTCCAGAGAGCTATGCGCGGTTGCTACAGATGTAGCCGGTCAACGATAGAAACTTGTAAGCACAATGGCTTAGGGAGCAGTGAAGCTCGAAAAAGCTGGAGTTGCAAAAGAAGGTATGCAACCAGCCAGCCCGCAATTAGAGCCCCAGAATGACACCTAGCATCCCATTTACCACTTCAGCCATGCGCCGGAAGTCCAGCGTGTCGATGGTATCGGAGGGCTGGTGGTAGTTGGGGTTACGCAGAAAGGAGGTGTCGTTTATCATGAGAGCCTCGTAGCCATAGCGCCAGTAGTTGCGGTGGTCAGAAAGGCCGGCTAGGCTCACGGCGCTGGGCAGATTGATGCTTTGCACATCGATGGCGGCATGAGACTGCATGAGCTTTTTCACCTGCTCCACGATGCTTTCTTGCCCCTGTTTGCCGACGACGGTAATGAAGTTGCCGGTGCTGGGGTAAAGCTGGGCCATCCGCTCGTCGGGGAAACGCTGGGAGCCGTGCGCGTCGCTGAAGTATCCAATCATTTCGTAGCAGATCATGGCGCGCACGGCTACGTGCTGGTCGTGCAGGGATTTGGCGTGGAAGGCGCTGCCCATGTCTTCGGTGCCGAAAAAAGGCGGCTCTTCGAGGGAATAGGCCACAAAATCGATGCGGCGGGTGAGCGGCGCGGGGCTGGCCGCCAGCAGCCGGGCCGTTTCGAGCAGGCCCGCTACGGCACTGGCGTTGTCGTCGGCCCCGGGCTGGTCGCCGCACACGTCGTAGTGGGCTCCAATGATGATTAGCTCGGCATCGGCAGGGCCGAAGGAGGCAATGATGTTGCGGTAGGGCTGCCCATCCACGCGAAAGGGCTGCTCCTCGACGCGGCACTCCAGCTTTTCGAATTCGGCTTTGATGTAGTCGGCGGCCTGGTTTAGCGACGCCGGATGCCGGTAGCTACGGGCCGGACGCAGCTCGGTCAGAAACTCCACATCGGCGTACAGGCGGTCCTGGTTGGCTTTCATCGTTGCTCGTTGGTTGCTGACTGCTACCTGTTTCCGGCCCGACCAGTGCCAACCGGCAATAGCCAGCAAGCCCGCCACTGCCAGCCCGGCAGCAGCCACCCCGAATTTGCGCAGGCTTCTATTGTACCCCAAAATCAGGCCTTGGTTATGGTTCTGCTTTGCAACAGCTGCCCGGCGGCGGCCACAGCATGGCTGGCGTAACGCTCAGGCTCGCTGACTATTGCCCCCAGCTGTGCATCGGTATAGGAAGCAAAGCGCCGCTCAAATTCCAGAATCCGCTGCTGATGCTCCTGCTCGGCAACCTCCAGCTCGGCATCAGACAGCCGGCGGAAATAAATTGATGGAAAGCCGGGCTCTTCCACCCGATACTGCACGCCCATAGCCTCGGCTATGGCCACACTCGGGCCAGTGTGGTGGGTGATGACGCAGACCTGATGATTGGTCAGCACGAAGCACACGTACTGGTAGCCCTGAAACGAGCGGCTGCGCGGACGGGTACGCACCACCACACAGTCGCGCACCTGCTCCCGCCCAAATTCCAGCGTGCCGTGGCGGTCGTGCAGCGTGAGTTGGTGGTGTACCACATCGACTTCGACCTGCTGCCCTCCGCCCTGTAGGTACTGCCAGTTGAGCCGGGCGGCAGGGCCGAAAAGGAGCAAACCCACCAGCGTGCCGCCAAGTAATATCGATACCTGCAGCGGCGTGACTACGGCCAGCACCAATGCCAAAACCACGACTCCGGCTGGTGGCAACAGCGCCGACCACGGCGAGCGGCTGCGCGAGGTGTAGCTCAGAATTGTGGGCGGTGGCGCGAGAGGCACATAGGGCTCCATATAGTTCCAGCCGGGCCAGGCAGGCAGCGTACCGGCAAAAAACATCTGGATGATGTCTTCCGGGTCCAGGGTGTGCGCGTGCCAGTTCAGCGAAACCCGGCCCGGATAGTGCTTCTCCCCCACCCGATAGTCGAGCAGTACGGTCAGGTCGTCGGGACTAGTAAGTAGCAGGTACTCGGAGCCGCGCCGGAACCAGACGCCGGGCAGCGTGCTGGTGCGGCCCTCGCGCTGCCGCTGAGACAGCTTTTGGAGCTGGGCTTCCCAGGGAAAAGCGGCAAAGGCGGCCAGGGCTTCCGCTTCGGACACCCGACCCTGTTCTCGAATTTCATCGGGGTAAAAATCGACGTACTGCCAGCCCCAAGTTGCTTCCATAGCTTACCAGAATAAAGGCGGCAAGCTACGGGAAACTCAGTGTTTGTTGGTACGAAATAGCGGCCCTAATACTGGCCAGCCACGTTTTCCAGGTACTTCTGACCCGAACCAGTATTCAGCAGCAGAATCTGCTCGTCGGGGCGCAGCCAGCCGGTGCTCAGCAGCTGCCGGGCCGCCATCCAGACGGCCGCACCTTCGGGGGCCACAAACAGGCCTTCGAGGCGACCCAGCTCCCGCATGCCTTCTACCATCTGCTCGTCGGTGATGCTCAGGGCCGTGCCCTGCGACTCGCGCAGCACTTCCAGCATCAGCGGCTCGCCTAAGGGGCGCGGCACGGCCAGGCCATTGGCAATGGTGGGTTGGCCTACGTACTGCTGCGAGTTGGCCTGCCGGCCCAAGTAGGTTTCGATAAGCGGGCAGCAGTTGGCGGCCTGCACAGCCACCATGCGGGGTAGCTTCACCTCGGGGTCCAACCAGCCAAGGGCTTTCATTTCCCGAAACGCCTTCCAGATGCCGATGAGGCCGGTGCCGCCGCCGGCAGGGTACAGAATAACGTCGGGCAGCTGCCAGCCCAGTTGTTCGGCAATTTCGTAGCCCATCGTTTTTTTGCCCTCAATGCGGTAGGGCTCCTTCAGCGTCGATACGTCGAGCAGCTCGCCGTTGGCGTTGGTCTGGCGCACCCAGGCGGCGCAGTCGTTGATCAGGCCATCGATAAGCTGCACTTCGGCCCCGTACCAGTAGCATTCGTCGCGGAAGGCCTGGGGCGTGTGGCGGGGCATAGCTACCACGGCCCGCATACCGGCCTTGGCGCAGTAGGCCGCCATAGCCACGCCCGCGTTGCCGGCGGTAGGCACAATGCAGCCCTGCACGCCCAGCTCCTTAGCCTTGGAAATGGCCATGCTCAGCCCCCGCGCCTTGAACGAGCCGGTGGGATTCTGGCCTTCGTCCTTAAGTACCAACGACCGTAAATCGTAGCGCGCCGCCAGGTTTTGCAGGTTCAGAATGGGCGTAAATCCTTCGCCCAGACTCACCCGGTTTTCCTCGTGCAGCAGTGGCAGCAGCTCCTGATAGCGCCACATCGAGCCGTCAGCCTGGCAGATGCTAGCTTTGCTGAGCGGCTCGTGCAGGTCATACACGGCCAGCAGCGGCATCTGGCAGCATTCCGACACCCGCTGCAGGGCAAAGGCGAAATGGGGTTTGCCGCAGGCCGAGCATTCCAGGGACTGAATTCGGGAGGCGAGAGTGGTGCAGGTTTCCATCGGGGGTCAGGGGGCTATAGGGCCGAGCTTTAGAACGGCAAGTACCCCCGACGGTATGCGGAAACAAAACAGCAATTCGGAATAGGCTATGCCATTTTCGAATAGTGACGCTTCATAAACTGCACGAAATCCTTGTAGGGCAGGTTGTTTTCGGTGCCCTTGCGCTGGATGAAGTTGAACTGCCGCCGCATGGCCAGGCCCTGAATCGGCACTTCCAGCAGCTCCCCCGATTCGAGTTCCTTCACCACGGCCTGCCGGGGCAAAAACGCCAGGCAGGTATCCACGCGCACAAAGTTTTTCAGGGCCTCGGTGCCGCCCAGGCGCACTCTTACCGGCAAATCGGGCAGCTTCATCTGGTGGTGGGCCAGAGCTTCTTCCAGCACGGCCAGCGTGCCCGAGCCCACCTCGCGCACGGCCAGTGGCACCTGGTAGAGGTCCTGCACGGTGAGGTTGCGGGTGTTGAGCGGGTTGCGGGCCGAGCATACGGCAATGACATCGTCGGTCAGGAAGGGCGTGTAGGTCACATTGCTGACTTTGTTGATGCCCTCGATGATGCCCAGGTCAATTTCGTGGTCGAGCAGGGCCCGGAGGATATTCTCGCTGTTGCGGTTTTTGAGCGTGAGTTGGATGTTGGCGTGCTGATGCAGGTAGGCCGACAGCACCGGCGGCAGTACGTAGAGCGAAATGGTGGTGCTGGCCCCAATCATCATGCGGAAGCGCGGGGCATAGTCGGCGCTGAGGGCCGTGAATTCCTGGTGTAGCTCGTGCTGGAGCTGCCGGGCCAGCAGCAGCTTCTGGTAGAGCAGCTGGCCGGCGGGCGTGAGCTTCACTGTGTTGCCGAGGCGCTCAAACAGGCCAATTTTGTACTCTTCCTCCAAGGCCTTTACGTGCTTGCTCACAGCCGATTGGCTCACGAACAGGGTTTGGCTGGCCTTGGTGAAGCTCAGCAGGCGGGCTACTTCCAGAAAAATCTCGTGCCGATAGGAAAGCATAGCGGAATAAACAGAGGCCGGCCCAAACCGATTCCGGCCGGCCCCGCGGCTACATACGCAGGCCCGGGCCGAAAGCTGCTTGGGCCGCGCAAGACGGGCGAGTCGTGGAAATTCGGCTCACGCTATATAAATGACTAAGTTTCCGTCAGCCATTTTTCCTGCCGGCCCGGCGGTGAACTATTTGTAGCACATCTGCCCTGGGTTAGCAGCCCGATTTTACCCGAATATTCTCCCTGGATTACCTTATGGAAACGATGCTATGGCTGTTTGCGGCCGTCATTATTGGCTTATTCTATCAAGCCATGAAGGACAGGGTGAAGCGGCTGGAAGAACGGCTGGGCCAGCGCGAAAATGCCCACGCCCAACTGCTAACCCAGGTGGAGGAACTCCGCGCTGAGCTGTGGCTGCTGAAAGCTACCCCACCCGCTGCTCGCCCCGCAACTCCGGACGTGCCCCGTACGGTGGCCGCACCGGTGGCACCTGCTACGGCCGTAGCACCGGCGCTGGTGTCGCCTACTCCCCAGATAACGCCGCCCGTTACGGCCCCGACACCAGTTGCGCTGCCGGCAGTAGCGCCTGTGCCTCCCATTCCGCCGACAGCTCCGGCGTTGCCAGTACCGCCCAAGCCCATGCAGCCACCTGTGGCCGCGCCGGTACCCGCCGTGCCCGTGGCTGCCACCACTCCGGCCGCTCCGGTTGCTCAGCCCGCACCGCCCACTGCTGCGCCATTGCCTAAACCGCAGCCGGAACCCGTCTTCACTCCACCCGCGCCACCGGTGCCCGCCGAACCGGCTGGCCCTACCTGGTGGCAGCGCACCGAGCAGCTGCTGCTCGATAATTGGACGGGTATTCTGGGGGCCGTGGTACTGGTAACGGGCGTCGGGTTTCTGGGCGTATACACCGCCCTGCAGGTTACGCCACCGGTGCGCTTCGCCATGATTTCGGCCTTTGCGGGCGTACTGCTGGGGTTGAACTATTACCTGCGCAACAAGCCCTTTGCCGAGCGCCTGCACGTGTGGCTGCAAAGCAGCGCGGCGGCCATTTTTCTATTTGCCTGCGTGGGCGCCGTCAGCGTGCCAGGCCTGCGGTGGGCCACGCCGCCGTTGAGCTATTTGCTGCTGCTGGCCGGCGTGGCCGCCAACCTCTGGCTGGCCTGGCGCAGCAGCCGCGAATCGGTGGCTACGCTGCACGGGGTACTGAGTTTGGTGGCCCTGTCTACCATTGCGCCCGATTTGCTTACCCTGGCTACGGCGGCCGGCGTCACGGCTTTCTGCATTGCCATTACCTACCGGCAGCGCTGGAAATACCAGCTCCTGTTGAGTATTCTGAGCTTTTTCGTCTTTCACCAGTATTGGCACTTCCACCTAGCAGCTCCGCTCGGTAGCGGTCTGCGGCTGGTAGCCATGGCCCTAGTGCTGCTGGTGGGCGTAGCGGCGGCCATTGTGCAATACCGCCGCGTGTATGCCCACACGCAGTTCGACGCGCTGCTGTTTGCGGCGCACGTGCTCAACTGGACCACGCTGGGCTTCAACCTCTACCAATACAGTACCGGCTCGCCCTGGAAAACCATTCCGTTGGCGCTGGGGGCCGTCCTCACGTTTTTCGTGGCGCGCCGGGCCCGGCAACTGGGCATTCAGTGGCTGTTCCAGACCGACACCATCATTTCCCTGATTCTGGCCCTGGCCACGGCATTTTCCCTGCAGGGCTGGCATGCCACGGGCCCCATTGTGGGCCTGTTTATGCTGCTTGAGTCGCTGCTGATTGCCTTTATCATGGCCCGGGAGCAGGAAACGCTGGTGTTTCGGGTGGCGGCGGCAGGGGCGCTGCTGGCCGGTACGGGGCTGCTGCTTATGGTACTCACCCAGCTGGCGCACTACACACCCACGGAGCTGCACCGCAACGCGCTGGTCGTGTTTCTGGCAGCCAGCCTGGGCGCGGGCTATTTCCGGCTTACTGCTGCGCACCCCGTTTTTGAAAATGAAGCCGATGGTGCCGCTACCAACCGGGCCCTGCACCAGGGCTTCGGGGGCTTAGTCGGGGCGCTGTACCTGGGCGTGGCAGTGTTGCTGCTGCAAGCGCTGTTTGGCGTAAGCAACCCGCCGGCCGGGGCGCTGATTGGGGCAGCGGCGGCGGTTTCGGGCGTCGTCTTCGGGCTGGCCCACTGGCTGCGCGGCGGGCCGACCTGGTTCCGGACGCTGCACCTGGCGGCCGGGCAGGTGCTGCTAACCGTGGCTATGCTGGGCTTGCACAAGCTGGGCCTGGTGTGGCCGGCTACGGCGGCCGTGCTCTACCTCGAAATGCTGCTCCTTGCCTGGCTGCTGGCCCGGGCCACTGAAACGGCGGCTTTCCGCCTGCTCACGGGCGGGGCGCTGCTGGCTGGTGGCTGGCTGCTGCTGACCAGTGTGGCGCATTGGTCCCACTTATTGCCCGCAAACCTGCACCGCAACGCGGCGCTGCTGCTGGGCGTGGGCTTGGCTAGCGCGGTTTTCTTCCGGCAATTGGAGCGGCAGCTGTGGCTCAGCGCCCAAGTGGCACAGTCGCCCGACCGGAGCCTGCACCACAGTACGGGCGGCCTTACGGGGCTGCTGTATCTGGGGGGCGTGAGGCTGCTGCTGCAGGCGCTGTTTGGCGTGAGCAGCCCGCCGGTAGCGGTGCTGGTGGGCAGTGCGGCGCTTTTAGGCGGCGGGTTGCTGGCCCTTACCCGGTGGCTGCGCGGCGGGGCCGAATGGTTCCGGGTGCTGCACCTGCTGGCGGGCCAGCTGCTGCTGAGCGTGGCGGTGCTGGGGCTGCACAAAGCCGGCCTCAGCTGGCCGCTGACGCAGGTGCTGCTCTATTTCGAAATGCTGCTTATGACGCTGGCCCTGGCCTGGCGGCGCGAGTGGTGGACATACCGGGTACTGCTATATGCCACGCTGCTGCTGGCCGTGGGCTTACCAATGCTGGTGTACGGCACCGGCCACCTGAGCGCCGAACAGCGCGCCCTGCTCCTGACCCTGGCCGCACTGGCTACGGCCGCCGCCCAGGCCGCCGTAGTACGGCTGGAAGCGCCGGCTTACGATGCGCTGCCTTTTGCTTACAATCCGGCGTATCGGCTGCGGGTGCTGGGCACAGTGCCGGGCGTGCTGCTGCTAACGGCGGCAGGGTTGGTGTACGAGCATACCTGGGCCGCCTGGGCCGCGGCCGGCCTCGGGGCGGCGCTGCTCTTGCTGCGGCGCTACGTGGTGGTGCCCGGCCTGTGGACCGGCGTGCTGCTGGCTACTACAGCTTACCACTTGCTGCAGTGGCACGAGGTGCTGGTTGCTGATTCCAACCGCACTACCGGCTCCGCACTCGGCTACTTACTACCGCTGGTGCTGCTGGCGGGCGTGGGGCTGGCCTGTTCCTGGTGGACGGCCCGGGCGCGGCAGGTACGCTGGCCCTGGCTCTACCTGCTGGGCCTGCACCTAACCGTGGCTGCGTGGGCCGCGGCAGCACCACATTCCGAGGCGCTGGCCGTGCTGCTCTGGACTACACTGGCCACTCTTGCCGCCGCTGCTGCCCACCAGGTGCGCCAGCGGCTCACCGACCCGGACAAGCTAACCCGCGCCGGTCAGCCCGACCGGTTTCTGCTGCATATCACCTATGGGCTGCTCCTGTGGGCCATGCTCTGGCACTTCGGTAAGCTGGTACCCAGTACGGAACTGCTGTGGCAGGTGCGGGGCCGCCGCCTCACGGCCGCTGCTCTGGTGTTGGTATTGGCCGCACTGGCTTGGCGCCGGGCTCCCACTACTGGCCCGCGCTACCGTACCTGGCAGTGGCTGCACCCGTATCTGCCCGAGCTGACACTGCTGTTTCTGGGCTTCACGCTGTGGTGGGAAGTGCAACTTACCTGGCAGGCGCTGCTATGCCTGGCATTGGCGTTTGGCCTGACGCTGGGTGGCGCCCGGCTGCCGGCGCGGCTGCGGCGGCTGCAGCTCTACGGCGTGCTATTTTTCTGGCTCTCCACGCTCTGGGCCAGCTACGTGGCGTTGCGGTATCTGGCTCCGGGGCAGCTGCTGAGTGTGCGGTGGCTGACGACGGCCGGGGCCGTAGCCCTGCAGTTTGCCTACGCGGCCCTGGCCCTGCAGCTGCCGGCCCGGCCCGAGCATCTTATCTGGCCGCCGGGTCTGGCGGGCCTGGCAGCGTTGGGGCGGCTGAGTTTCCGGCAACTGGTGGCGGCGCTGCTGTATCCGGCATTTCTGGCCCTTACCGTGCTGCTGGTGCAGTCCTTCGACCGCTCGGTGCTCACGGTACTACTGATGCTGGAAGTAGTGGCCCTGTTTGTGAGCAGCCTGCTGCTGCGCCGTCAGGACTTCCGCTACGCGTCTCTGGCTGGCGTGGCCATTTGCCTGGTGCGGCTGGTATTCTTCGATCTGAGCCAGCGGGGCACTATTACGCGGGCGGTGGTCTTTATCCTGATGGGCATTTTGCTGCTGGGAATGAATGCCCTGTACGCCCGCTTCAAAGACCGTTTCGCGCCAGTAACTTCCAACGACGACAGCCCGGCGACTGAGCCCGAGTTGCCCACGGCTCCCGACACGGCTCAACCTGAATAGCAGGCTGCCCGCAGGCTATTTAGTAAGCAGCAGAACCAATTAGCCTATTTCCGCAGAGGCGGCCAGCTCCCGCAGCAGCGCGTGGCCCTGTGGCCATTCACCCAGGCTCGACGCCGAGTTCAGATGACCCAATGCCCCGGCGTTTACCAGGCGGCTGCCCCAGCAGCGGGCAAATTCGGTGGCCCGGGCCAGGGTCACGTACTCGTCGTTGGTGCTGGCCACTACGATGCTGGGAAACGGCAGCCGGGCCAGCGGCAGGGGCGCAAATCCCACGGCCCGGACTGGGAAGTCGGGCCGCTCGGTATCGGCAGGGGCTACCAGCAGTGCGCCGCACACCTGACTCGTGTCGTGCCGCCGGGCCCAGAACGCTACCGTGCTGCAGGCCAGGCTGTGGGCTGCCAGCACTACCGGCCCGGGGGCGGCCCGCACGGCGGCATCCAGCGCGGCCACCCAGTCGGGGCGGGCGGGCTGTTCCCATTCGCGCTGCTCTACCCGGCGGTAGCCATATTGCTGCTCCCAAATGCTTTGCCAGTGCAGCGGCCCTGAGCTGCCCAGCCCGGGTACGGTCAGAATGGTAATCGACATTTACTCAGGAATCGGAAAAATCAGAAATGCTACCTACTTCTTGCCGGGACTACCCAGCAGCCCAAACTCCTGACGCAGAATCTGCTCGGTGAGAGCACGACGGCCCTGCACAAATTTCGCCGTGGCCGGCTGTCCGTCGGCGGGCTCCACGTTCAGGGCAAAGAAATACGTTTTACCGGCCTGCTCCACCCAGCCCACAAACCAGCCGTTGTCGTACTGCTGGCGCATGGCCCAGCCGGTTTTGCCGCGCAACATCCAGTCCGGGCCCCGGCCCAGCACGAGCAGGGCCTTGGTTAGCTCCTGGTTGCGCTTCGCGATGGGTAGCTGCCCGCGCTGCAGCCGCTGCAAAAAGTCGATCTGCTCGAACTGCGTGATGCGTGAGGAACCAACCAGCCAAAACGAGTCGACCGTGGCGGGCGTCACGCGCATCTGACCAAACCGCAGCTTGGGCAGCCACTGCTGGTAGCGCGCCGCCCCAATGCGCCGGGCCACCTCCTGATAGCACGGCACGCACGACACCCGCAGGGCCCGCGCAAAGGTCATGTCCTCGTTCCACTGCGGAAAGCTGCGCTTCTTGCCGTCCCAACGGAATATCTCGACCGTATCGGTTACGGCCCCGGTTTCGAGCCCGAGCAGGGTGTTAGGAATCTTGAAAGTAGAAGCCGGCAGAAAGCCCTGGCGGCAGCGGGCCAGGTTGTAGGCTGTGTACTGGCCGGTGCCGGCTTCGAGTACCAAAAAAGAGCCTTGCAGCCCATACTCAGCGAAATAATGCTGATAATTCCGCTCAACGATACGCTGGGCGAAGGCACCGGGGCCGCTGAGCAACAGCAGCCCGGCCATGAGGTGCAGCAGAATTCTTAGCACGCGGTAGCCAGTAAAAGCAGCGGCGCGGCGCTGCCGGTGGATGGTAAAACCCCGTCAATAATACCGTTTTCGGCCCAAGCGGCTACTCACCGGTTATAATTTCCAGCTTCGACGGCGACAGATAGTAATACTCTACGCCGCTGGGCGGGGCGTATTTGTCGAATGCCCGGTAAGTACCCGTGAAGCTCACCGGTAGAGAATCTTTACGAAACGCCTCGGGCAGCTGCCCACAGATAAAGCCCACCGTCGGCGCATTGAATGTGCCCGGAATTTTGGCGTGAATGGTATACAGCTGCTCTTTCTTATCGAGAAAGACGCGGCCCTCCCCCAGCACGTTTTCTTTGATTACCGTTTTCGAGCCGCAGGTTTCCTGCACTATCAGTTCCGGCAGCTCCTGCTGGCAACTGGTGGCCCCAAAGGCAGCAGCCAGGGCTAGTAGGCAAACATTCTTTTTCATAACAACAGAAACACCCCCTTTAGTACGTCCTTCAATTTCACGGCCCAGCGTCGGGAAGCAAGATACCAGGTTACCCGCGCAACTCCGCCGTCCAAGCGGTACTTCGTCGGCAGGCCGCGCCAGTGGCGCAGGTACTCAGCCGGTAAAGCGGGGGCCGGAACCAGGCCAATTGTAGCACGGGGCTGGCTTTGTCAACTGGTTGCCGAAATTCTTATTGACAGGGCAAAATCGGCTTTACAGGCTTTTCTAACGCTATTTTCTATCAACAACAAGCCCGTGTAGCAGGGCCAGGGCCGGAGCTGTGTCGCATAACCAGGCCGGCTATGTGCCGTATTAAGCGTACCTTGCACGGGTGGCCTACCCACGCGAAAGAGTCGGGCCGGGGCAAAACTCCGCGCTACTTGCCGCAGTACAAGTCACTAACCCTCATATCTCAGCCTCATTTTTTCCTTATGGCGACGACTAACACCCCCACTTCCCAGGACTCCCAGGCCAACGCTGCCGCCGAGCCCCTAACCGCACAAGAAGCCCTGCACCACCGCGTGAAGCAGGCGCAGGAGCGTCGCCGTCAGAAGCGCAAGCGCATCCACGCGTAGCCTTTCCCGGCTCCGCTGAAAAGCCCTGCCTGCCACACCGCAGCCAGGGCTTTTTCGTGCCCGATGAATGCCCCTTCTCCTGCTGCCCGCGGCGGCCGGGCACCGCACTTCTTCGTATTCATAGGCATGAGGAAGCGGTTAGTGCTTGTGCTGCTGGGCCTGAGCGGCTGCCACCGCGGGGAGTTAGTACGGCTGCAGGTGGTAAATGACAGCCAGGAAAAGCTGGTGGATATTGCCGTGTTCTGCGACGGTAAGCGCCTGGCCGACACGCTCGTGCCCAAGTACCGCAGCCCCGCCGACCGGCTCAACTACTACCTGCGCCTGCCGCCGGGGCCGCATCGTATCGTGGCCTTGTCGCAGGGGCAGCACACCCGCCTCGATACCAGTCTCAACACCACCGGCAGCAACGTGCTGGGCGTTACCTTTCGCTACGACTCCCTAGCGCCCCGGCACCAGAAAACCTATTTCGCCGACGGGGCCGAGGGAGAAATTACGTTCCCGGCGTTTCACATACCGCGCCGCTTTCGGGTATATCAGTTTCAAACCGCCCAGCCGCTGCGCCCGGAATAGTAGGGCCCGCAATAGAATTTACCCGCTTACTTTACCGCATGATGATAAAAGCCCTTCCTTTTCTGCTGCTCGGCACGGTGTGCGCACTGAGCAGCTGCCAGCAAACGCCGGCCACCGATAATACGTCTATGCTGCCCACCGACTCGGCGGCGGCTACGCCCGCAGCTACCACCGGGGCCGCTACCGAAGCCGAGGCCCGCGCCGCCGTAGGCCGCCACGTGCAGACGCTGCCCAACGCGGCCCTGTTCGTGCTCGACTCGGCCCGGGCTATGGATGTGGAAGACCACTGGCAGGTGCTGGTGCCCCGCTCCGACTGGGCCAACCGGATGCCCAACAAAGCAGCCTTCGAGGTCGATAAGAAAACTGGGGCCGTCCGCACCCTGATGGTTAAGTAGCGCCGTCGTTACCCACAAAAAAAGGCCCGAACCTTCCCAGGTTCGGGCCTTTTCGTTCATTGGGGGGCAAGCTACTTCTTGGGCTTATCCTTAGGCTCCTGCTGCAGGTCGGTGCCGTTGATGAAGTCTTCGTCGCCCTTAGCCAAGCTGTGCAGGTGGTGAATTCCGTCGCCCATCGTTACGCCGGCTTCGGAGTCGATGGTGGGTGAGGCGCTCTGGATGTTGCCGGTGCTGGCGCTGGTAGCGCCTACTGCGCCCTGCGTATCGTCGTTGGCTTTCTTGTCGGTTTTCTTGGGAGTAGTGGCCATAGTTTCAGAAATCAGAAAGTAAGCTGCCGGGGCAGAATAGAATGCAACGCAGGCAAGGCTGGTAGCCGGAAGCCCGCCCTGGCTATACGCACAACAGCGGCAGCAGTTTTTGGGCCGAATAAGCCCAGCCTATTTCCACAGGGCCTGCCGGCGGTTTCGGTCTTTCGGCGAGCTACGTTTTTCCCGGCCAGAGTAGCCGTCGATGTGGCTGTTAGCAAACACATTGGCAATAAAAAGGCTATAAAATTACATTTTTTCTATATAGCTGACTTCTACCTTTGTAGCAAATGCGCGGGGTGGGCTCGACTGCATTATTCGCTCTATCACACTAGTATGCTCAAACACCAACACCTCTATTGCTTTGCCCTCGCCAGTGCCCTGACGCTGGCTTTCACCCAACGGGCACAGGCCCAGGCCGGCAAGAACGGCCCCCTCACCGTGAGCACCGCCAATGTGGTAGTGAACAGCTATTCGGCCCTCACCGCCGATGCCGCGGCCGGCACCACTACCCTGACCGTAGCCAGCACCAGCGGCCTGAGCACCGGCGACCTGATCATGGTCATCCAGATGCAGGGGGCCACTATTAATACCACCAATACCAGCAGCTACGGCGCGGTAACAGCCTACAATAACGCCGGCAACTACGAGCTGGCCGTGGTGCAGGGCATTATCAACGGTACTTCGTTTGGCCTCAGCAAAGCGCTGAGCCGGAGCTATACCGCCGCCGGCAAAGTTCAGATTGTGCGGATTCCGCGCTACACTACGCTCACCATCAATGCTGGCGGCTCTATCACGGGAGCGGCCTGGGATGGCACCACCGGCGGCGTGGTGGCCACCGAAGCGCAGGGTACCACTACCATCAACGGCAGCATCGCGGCTACGGGCCTGGGCTTCCGTGGCGGGGCTACGGCTAATAACGGCGTCAACAACAACGCCAACTACGTGGGCACCGGCAATACTGGTGGTGAGAAGGGCGAAAGTATTGCCGGCTACGGCGCTTCCTACGCCGGGGGCACCCGGGGCCGGGGCGCCCCGGCCAACGGTGGTGGTGGCGGCAACTCGGTGAATGCCGGCGGCGGCGGCGGGGCCAACGGCGGCACAGTAGCCTCTTGGACCGGCACTGGCCGCCCGAGCATTACTACCGGCGCCTGGGCCAACGCCTGGAACCTGGAAAGCGCCGGCTTTGCTACTTCCTCCTCCTCGGGCGGGGGCCGCGGCGGCTACGGCGTGTCCGACAACGACTTGGATGCCCTGACCGTGGGACCCAACCAGGCCAGCTGGGGCCAGTATAGCCGCCCCAACACAGGCGGCCTGGGCGGCCGGCCCCTCGACTACAGCGCCGGCCGCCTCTACCTGGGCGGCGGCGGCGGCACCGGCGATGGCAACACGAGCGTGGCCGGCCTCGGGGGCCGCGGGGGCGGACTAGTCTACCTGCTCGGGGCGGGCTTCGCGGGCAGTGGCTCGGTGGTGGCCAACGGCGCGGCCGGCGGCACTTCCCAAGCCAACAACCCCTTTGCCGACGGGGCCGGCGGTGGCGGGGGCGGCGGCACTATCGTGGTAAATGCCAGCAGCATCATGAATCTCCAGCTGACGGCCAGCGGGGGCGCGGGCGGCAACACCGAGAATACTGTGGACAAAGGCTACGGGCCCGGCGGCGGCGGCGGCGCGGGCTATATCGGCCTGACGCAGACGGCCAGCTTTAGCAACGTCACCATTGCGCTGCAAGGCGGAGCCAACGGGGTTTCCACCTCGCCCGGCCTCACCGAGTTTCCGCCCAACGGAGCCACGCGGGGCGGCGCCAGCAGCTTCGCCTTCATTAGCGCCACTTCCGCGCCACTTCCCGTTACCTGGACGAGCTTCACGGCCGCCTGGGACGGCAGCCGCACCCGGCTGGCCTGGGCCACGGCCACGGAGCTGCGCACCCAGAGCTTTGTTACCGAGCGCAGCACCGACGGCCGCACGTTCACGGCCTTCGGCCAGCCCGTGGCCGCCGCTGGTACCAGCCAGACCGAGCGGCGCTACACCAGCTACGATGCGGCCCCACCGGCCCCGCAGGTGTACTACCGTATTCGCCAGCTCGATACCAACGGGGCCACCAGCTATACGCCCGTAGTGGTCGTGCGCACCCAGCACCTCGGGGACGTGGGTGCCTACCCTACACCCGTGCGGCGGGGCCAACGCCTGCACACTGCCTTGCCGGCCACTGCTACCCCACTGCTGCGCGACCTGCTTGGTCGGAGCGTGCCAGTTTCGGTGCTTCCTGCTGCCAATGGCACCCTCGACGTAGACACGCAGGCCCTGGCGGCGGGCGTGTATCTGCTGTCGGTGCCGGGCGGGGCGGCCCAGCGGCTGGTGGTGCAGGAATAACCCGTGTGGCAGCGGCGGCAACTGCGCCGGCAGCTGCTAGCCGATTTACTTTCAAAGTCCCTGACGGATGCCGTCAGGGACTTTTTTTTGTTGGCTACCAGCTCCGGTTGGCTATCAGTAGCCCGTAGGAAGCTACCGCTCATAGATGGGCAACTCACAGCTGGTGGGGCCTGGGCTACCAGGTGGGTTTATACTTTTCCTACCTGCGCTTTGCCGGCCGCCATTGCTGCCACGCGCCTGTGTCATCTGGTAGCATCTGCAAGTATCGACCCCAGGCCCACGTGAAAAGCCTTAGCTCTGCCAATCCGGCCGGGCAGCTTGCAGGCTCCACGGCAGCCGGGCTTCCGGGCGGAGCCTGCTTATTGAATAATACCATGAAAATCACTCTATACAATGAAATATTTATGTAAAGCTACTCCCCTGGCCTACCTTTGCCAAGTACTTGTGTGTTATTAGGTTTAGTGGCCGTTGCTTCCCAAGAAGTGGTGCTTTACCCCCCTTCTTCGTCGTTTCGCCTGTGCTGCTGCCCCCTACTTGCTTTCCTTCTGCTTTCCGGATAGTTCCGCCTCCCCTTACCGGGGCCGGCTGGGCTATGCCCAGCGCTTAGCTCCTCCCCGATTTTCCGCCTTCGTATTCCCACTCCCTATTCTGCAAAGCTCCTTCATATGAGGAAACCCCTACTGCTCTTACTACTGCTGCTTTCTACCCTGACTGGTTGGGCCCAGGCTCCTACCTGGCAGGGCATTTACTCCACCAACCCCGTGCAGGGCAGCTTGCCGGCCGGCTACAACATCGTCTGCCAGGTGCAGGCTACCGCCCTAAACGCGGCCGGTGATATGCTGGTGGTGGGTACCTACAGCGGCAGCGTCGACTTCCCCAAGGTGGGCGGCGGCAACATCCGGATTACCACCAACGAGTACTCGACCATGTACGTGGGCAAGTGGAGCACTAGCAGCAAGGCCTGGCTGTGGGTTGTGGGTACGCCCGGGGCCTCCGGCTACGACATTGCCGTGAATGGCAGCGACGTTTACGTGACGGGCTCTTATGGCGGCGGTAGCTCTACCATTGCCGGCACCCTGCTCACCAATGCCAACACCATCAACGACAGCGACGGGTTTCTGGCCAAGTACATCGACAACGGCAGCTCCTACACCAATGGCTGGGCGCAGAAATTCGGCGGTTCCACCGTACCCAGCACCGACGCAGGACAGAGCATCGCCATCAGCGGCAACAACCTCTACCTGACGGGCAAGATCTATGGGACCAGCACACTCGCCGGGCTGGCCATCACCTCGGCCGGGCAAGCCGATATGTTCCTGGCTAAGTTCGACCTCACTGCCAGCCCGGCTACTCCCGTTTGGGCACTATCGGGCGGCGGCCCCCGCACCGACCAAGGCTACGCCGTGGGCGTGAACGGCAACCGGGTGTACGTGGGCGGCTCCTTTGCCAGCACCCTGAACATTGCCGGCCAGGCCCTGACCACCCCTGCCCTCAACGACCGAAACATCTTTCTGGCCAAGGTTATCGACAACGGCACTACGTACTCCAACGGCTGGGCCGTGAACAACGGCGGCAGCGCTACCGACGACCTCTACGCCCTGAAAGTAATCGGCTCGGACCTGTTCTTCACCGGGTTCTACGCCCAGGGAACCGCCGGTGCCAGCATTGCGGGCACTACGCTTACGGCCCCCAGCACCAACCTGGAGATGTACGTGGGCAAGTATACCGACGCGGGCACTTCAGCTACGCCGCGCTGGGCTATCGGCGTTCCGACGGCTTCCGGCAGCAGCCAGGGCAACGAGCTGGCGGTAAGCGGGACCAGCGTCTTCGTGACCGGCACTTTCAGTGGTACCGTACCCCTGGGGGGCACCAGCCAAACCTCCGTCGGAACTACCGGCGGCGACGTTTACGTGGCGCGCTATACCGATAACACCACTTCAGCCGTCGGCAACGGGTCAGTCCGGGGCGGCTCCACGGTCGACTCCGACTCGGGCCTCGACCTGGAGATGAGCGGCTCTACGCTGTACGCGTCGGGCTACGCCCGGGCAGGAGCCACCTTTGGCTCGTATACCATCAGCTCCACCGGCATTTCCACGCTGGCGTTGCTTGGGGTGTTGTCGGCTACCAACCTGCCGGCGGCGCCTACCATCAGCGGCATCAACCCCAACAGCGGCCCGATAGGCACCCCCGTAACGGTAAGCGGCAGCAATCTGGGCAGCGCCTCGGCGGCCCGGGTCAACGGCACGCCCGGCGCCATTACCAGCAATTCGACCGGCTCGCTCGTCTTTACGGTGGGTGGGGGCAGCACTACCGGCCCGGTGAGCGTGAGCACCGGCGGCGGCACGGCTTCCTTCGGCACCTTCACTGTCACTTCGTCCAACTCGGCCCCCACGGATATTGCCCTGAGCAACGCCTCGGTGTCCGAAAATGCCGGGGCCAATGCCACCGTAGGCACGCTCAGCACCACCGACCCCAACGCAGGCAACACGTTTACCTACTCACTGGTAAGCGGCGCGGGCTCCGGCGACAACGGCTCGTTCAATATCTCGGGCGCTACGCTACGCCTGACGGCCTCGGCCGACTTTGAAACCAAGACCAGCTACTCGGTGCGCATCCGTACTACCGACCAGGGTGGCCTGACGTATGATGAATCGTTCACCATCACAATAACCAACGTCAACGAAGCGCCTACCGACATTGCCCTCAGCAGCAATTCGGTGGCCGAAAACCAGGCGGTGAATACTACCGTGGGCACGTTCAGCGGCAACGACCCTGATGCGGGCAGCTCGCTCAGCTACTCGTTGGTAACTGGCTCGGGCAGCACCGACAACGCCTCGTTCAACCTCTCGGGCACCACCCTACGTACCTCGGCTAGCTTCAACTTTGAAGTCAAAAGCAGCTACTCGATTCGGGTGCGGGTGTCCGACGGCAACCTGAACTACGAGGAGTCATTCGCGGTGAACGTGACGAATCAGAACGAGACGCCGACCGATATTGCGCTGAGCAGCACCTCGGTGGCGGAGAATCAGGCGAACAACACCACCGTGGGTACCCTGAGCACCACCGACCCGGATGCGGGCAACACGTTTACCTACTCGCTGGTAACCGGCACGGGCAGCACGGATAATGCTTCGTTCAACATTTCGGGTGGCAACCTGCGCACCTCAGCCAGCTTCAATTTCGAAGCTAAGAACAGCTACCTGATTCGGGTGCGCACTACCGACCAGGGCGGCCTCACCTACGACGAAGCATTCACCATCACGATAACCAACGTGAATGAAGCGCCCACCGACCTGATTCTGAGCAGCAATTCGGTAGCCGAAAACCGGCCGACCAACACGACGGTGGGCACGCTCAGCACTACCGACCCCGATGCCAGCAACACGTTTACCTACACGTTGGTAACGGGCGCGGGCTCCGGCGACAACGCCTCGTTCAACATTTCGGGCGCTACGCTGCGCACTTCGGCCGTTTTCGATTTTGAAACCAAGAACAGCTACGCGGTGCGCATCCGCACCACTGACCAGGGCGGCCTCACCTACGACCAAGCATTTACCATCACGGTAATCAACGTGGACGACACGGCCCCGACGGCAAACATCACCTCTACCGCCACCAGCCCCACAGCCACCTCGCCCATCCCGGTTACGGTCACCTTTTCGGAAAACGTAACGGGCTTCACGGCCGGGGGTGTAAACGTAAGCAACGGGTCGGTTTCCGGCTTTGGCGGCAGCGGCACCACGTATACCTTTACTGTAACGCCCGGCACCAGCGGGGTAGTCACGGTAAACGTTCCGGCGAGCGTGGCCATAGATGGCGCCGGTAATAACAACACGGCCGCCCCCCAGTTCAGCATCACCTACAACCCGCCGGTGACCGTGACGAGCATTACGCGTAATCTGCCCGGCGCGGTAGCTACTGCCACTGTAAGCTACACGGTTACGCTGTCGGGCCCGGTAACAGGCCTGACCACCAACAACTTCAACCTAACCGTGGGTGGGGTAGCCGGCTCGGGCGTAGCCAGCCTATCGGGCTCGGGCACTACCTATACCGTGGTGGCCAACACCGGCACTGGCAACGGTACGATACAGCTAAACCTGGCCAACGGCGCGGGCGTTTCCGCGGGCATCAGCAACGCGCCCTTCGCCGGCGAAACCTACACCATCACCAAGAGCTTCACCGCTCCCGTGCTGAAAATTGAGGGCACAGGTAACGGTAGCGGCGGCGACGTAACGGCCTTCGTGGATGAGGTGCTGCTGCTGCAGAACGGCACCAGCACGGCCGTAAGCGGGGCGTTGCTCAACCCCGGCTTCGAAACCTACGACGCGCTGGCGAATACGACCTACGGCTACACCCCGACCGGGGCGAGCTGGACGTTCCTCGGCGGGGCCGGCATTGCCAAGCCCGGCAATGGCTTCAACCCACCCACGCCGCTGCCCGGCGGAGCCGCCGTGGCCTTTGTGCAGAGCGGCGGCAGCAACGGGGCCCTCGAACAAAGCCTGGTGGCACCGGTAGGCATCTTTCAGGTTCGCTTCCAGACGGCCCAGCGCAATTACCTGACGGCCAACCAGCGGCTGAACGTATTTATCAACAACGTATTCGTGGGCGCTATTCTGCCCGGCAGTGTCAGCACCTACGATACCTTCACTTCCAGCCCCTTTACCGTCACGGCGGCGGCTCCCACGGATATTGTCCTGAGCAACGCCAGTGTGACCGAAAACCTGGCCAGCGGCACGGCCGTGGGCACGCTCTCAACGACCTCCGTAACCCCGAGCCAGACGTACACCTACGCACTGGTAGCCGGTTCGGGCTCAACGGACAATACGGCCTTCAACATCTCGGGCAGCCAGCTGAATACGGCGGCGGTATTCGACTTCGAAACCAAAAGCAGCTACAGCATTCGGGTGCGTACCACCAACACTAGCACCAGCCAGAGCTTCGATAAAGTCTTCGCCATCAGCATTACCGACGTGGCCAACGCCACTTACGTGAGCAGCACCACCGAGCAGATTACGCGCGGCGTGGTGCCGGGTAGCACCAACCAGGCAATTGTGCGGGTGGCTGTCAACATCACGGGCACCGAGCAGCCCCTCAGCGCCCAGTCCCTGACCTTTACGACGGCCGGCACCACCAGCCCGGCCAATATCAGCTTGCTGCGGGTGTACTACACCGGCGGCAGCAGCACGTTCAGCACGGCCGTGCCCTTCGCCGCCGGCCAGTCGGGCAGCGGCGTATCCACCTTCACCTTCGCGGCCACGCGGCCCCTCACGCCGGGCGTCAATTACTTCTGGCTGGCCTACGACGTGGCGGCCACTGCCCCGGCCGGCAACCGCCTCGACGCCACGGCTGCCTCTGTTACGGTGGGCAATGTGGCCCGCACGCCTACCGTTACGGCACCGGCTGGCAACCGCCCCATCGTTGTTCCGGGGCAGGTGGCCGGCATGGCTTTGCGCCTTACCGGCGCCGCCAGCGGCTACCTCGACCTGGGCACCACCAACCCAGACCTGGTGCTCGGCCCGCAATACACCCAGGAAGTGTGGGTGAAGCCCACGAGCAGCAGCACCAGTAGCGTAATGGCTGGCATTCTGGGCAATGACACTGGTACCCCCAGCCAGCGCGCCCCCTATATCTCCGTCTCGCCCGACCGGCGGGTGGAAGCTGGCTTCGGCACTACCTTCATCATCTCAGCGGCCAATACCCTGACGCTTAACCAGTGGAACCACGTCGCGGCAACGTTCAACGGCTCTACCCTGACGGTGTACGTCAACGGGGAGGTCATTGCTTCGCTATCGAATGGCAGCCAGCCCGGCACCACGCCGGTGCGCTACGTGGGCACGCTCAGCAGCAGCGCCACCACCTTCTTCCAGGGCGACATCGACGAAGTAGCCCAGTGGACACGGGCTTTGAGCCTAAGTGAAATTCGCCTGCGCCGCCATCTGGTGCTCAGTGCCGGCGGCGACGGGCTCACCTCCTACCTACAATTTAACGAGGCCAGCGGCAACGCCAATGATGTGATGAGCGGCGCCGTATCCTCGCTCACAGGCGGCATCAGCCGGGTAGCCAGCGGGGCACCCGTGGGCTTTGGCACGAGCAGCGCGCAGCTTCTCTCCCCGTCGGCGGCTAACCTTGCCTTCGCGAGTACGAATGTCAATCTGGCCTTTACGGGCGTCACGGGCTCGGGCGACGTAACGGTAACCCGCCTGAGCGGGTCGCCCATGGGCACCCAACCCACCAATGCCAACCTGAAAAACACGTACCTGCCCGCCTACTGGATTATTAACAAGTACAGCGGTGTCACGTTCACTAACGCCAACGTGACCTACACGCTCGGCGCCACCGATATCAGCGCCGCCGATGCCGCCGCCCCGGCAGCCACCCTGAAGCTCTTCAAGCGGGCTAGCAGCAGCGACGGGGCCTTCGATGCGCCCATTAGCGCCAGCGCAGCCAACGCGGGAGCCGGTACGGTTACCTTTCCCGTCACCTCCTTCAGCCAGACCGTTATCGGCACTTTTGGCACTTCCCCACTACCCGTGGAGCTAACCAGCTTCACGGCCCAGCTTCAGGGCCCCGACGCGCAGCTGAATTGGCGCACGGCTTCGGAGAAAAACAGCGCTTACTTCGAGGTGGAAAGCAGCAGCAACGGGCAGACATTCACGAAGCTGGGCCGCGTGACGGCGCAGGGCAACACCAGCACCAGCCACGACTATCAGTGGCGTGATACTCAGCTGGCCCGCTACCAGGCTCCCGTGGTGTACTACCGCCTGCGGCAAGTAGACCAGGACGGTACCAGCAGCTACTCGCCCGTGCGCACGGTAAGTCCCGCCACCGATGCCCCAGCTGGCAGCGGCCCGAAGCTGCTGGCTTCCCCGGTACCTTTCCACGACCACCTCACCCTGACGCTGCAGTTGCGCAAGCCCCTGACCGGCGCTGTGCTCACCCTGCACGACCTCACAGGCCGGGAAGTGCGGCGGCAGCTGATAAGCGCCCCGGCCGGCTTAGCCACCGTAGAGCTGCTGGAAGTAAACGAACTGCCGACCGGCGTCTACCTGCTGCATCTCACCTTCGATGGACAAACCCAGCACGTGAAAGTGGTGAAGGAGTAAAGCCTCTTATGGTTGGTTGGCAAAACGCAAAGTGTGCCCGTAGCAGCCGCTACGGGCACACTTTGCGTTAGAGCGCATCTTCTTCTTACCCTGCCGGCCCAGCACGCAAAAGCCCTTCGGCGGCCCCGCCCCCACAGCGGTGCCCCCGAAGGGCTTTAATAGTATAGCCGGCCGCACTAGCCTTGCAGTACCGTGCGCCGCGCCTCCACCTCGGCTTTCAGAGTGTCATTCTCCTCGAACTGTCTGGTAATGCAGTTGATTTCGTATTTGCGCTTGAACTGAGCTATTACCCCATTCTCACCGGAGGCCTGCTGCTCACCCAGCACGTAGATGCGGTACTCCAGGCGCTTGTACTCCCGCTCGTTTTTCTTTTTCGTATTCCCCTCGGCCATTGTGGGCAGCAGGGCACCCAGCACGTTGTACTCGGTGGTAGCCCCGGTCAGGGCCGCGTTCAGCTCCGTAGAGCGCCCGACCCCCACGGTGTGCAGGTGCTGCAGCTGGGTCTGGCGGTAGTCAATCTCGGCGCGCTCCTCGGCGGCAGCGGCCAGCACCAAGTCGCAGTCGGCCACGGTGGTCAATAATTCAACGGGGTATGCCATAGTTGTAGTGGGTAAAAAAGGTGGATACAATAACTGTAGCGTGGGGCTCTGCCAGCAGCGTTAAAACGCTATGGCTCAACCCGCATTGCATAGGTTCAGGCAATTATTTTATAGACTTTCATTAGATGGGTTGCCCGCCTATAGAGACGCTTGCTAGCGTCTGCTCGTCAGCGCGGTTGAGGAGCGTTAGCCTGCTACTTAGCTAATAGCTTATACCCAAGTCAACGCGGCTGGAACGGCTGCAAACAGTCGCTTTGTCTTATTCAATGACTGGTGCTGACGCTGCATCTCACGCCAAACCGTTGGATGTAGGTAGGATAGGATACTTTGTTTTAAGCCATTGAGCATAACCTGCTGCTCGGCTGCAAAGGTATTGTTCTTGTCCACCAGATGAGGGTCTTGTGCCAGATCTTCCAGGTCAGTCAAGGTAGCAGCGTTCATTACATTCTTGTATTGCTCTAACTGACCCTGATAAAAATTGAAAGCATCTGTTCGTGCTTTTACCAAAGCAGGCCGTTCACCAATTTCCAGTACGTTTAACGTGTGCTGGGCTTTGGCAATTTCGCGTGGGTTTGTAAGCGTGGGGTGGGGAACGAGGTGGAAAGTCTTACCGGTAATGTCGAGAAGTAGGTAATACAACGGGTCATCCACACGCGGGTCGATAAAGGCGGCATCCGTGGAGGGCGGCAGCTTCTTGCGCTGCAATATCACAGCAGTTGCTGACTTCGCCGGTGCGAAGACGGCAAACTTGTCGAGCTTATAGTGCGTGTTGCAGGTTTTGCAGGCCAGCAGGTAGTTCGGCCATTGAAAGGTGCGCTCCGGGAAAAACGACTTCGGATAGACGTGTTCAATGTCAGTGGCTTCGTTGTGCTCACAATAGTTGCACAGTTCGGTACTCACGCACAGATCAATCAGCGCTTGTTTTACTTCATCAAAGGCAGGTTTCCCGCCCTTAACACTGCTCTTGGTCTTCCAAAGCTCTTGTGCCCGCGTCACCTGCTCCTCAATCTTTAAGCCATCAATAACGGCTTGCTGGCTGGCCAAGTGTTGTAGCGTAGTCGTGCCCGGCGAACTAGATTTCAACTTCAGCATCGACGGAAGAGGATAGTTGCCGTAGTTTGCGGAGTTCCGCCAGTTCGGCGGGCGTAGCCTTACCCACTGCTTCCTTGGCACTGAGGCGCGCACGTTTAGCGAGCATCTCCGTAGCCTCAACTGCCTGCTCCACTTCCTGTCCGCCGAATAAGCCTGTACCGTAAGCATCCAGAACGGTACCTAGCCGCAAAGTCTCCCGCATAGTACCCGTCACTTCCTCGGCTTGCTGCCCCTGCCCAGGTGTAGGCAGCCGCCAGATGCTACCTGTGGTTTCGGTTACGGCACGGCAAATAAGTGGGCTGTGGGTAGTGACAATAAACTGGAGTTGCGGGAAACACTTCGTGAACCATTGCCCGATGCGCGTCTGCCACGTGGGATGCAAGTGGGTGTCTACCTCATCGATGAGTACCACACCAGGTAGTTCGATAACGCCGTGCATGCCACTAGGCGGGAAAACGGCCGGTAAGCCATATACTCGGATCAGTTGGCGAATCAGTTCAAAGGCCAAGCTTAGAATGGAGCGAAACCCATCAGATAGTTGGGTAACGGTTACCGTCTGACCGTTGGCATCCTTAAAAATTGGGCCATCCGCCGACATACCTTTAAACTCGGTACCAGTAGGCAACAGCTTGCTTTCATTGATAAAGGTTCGTAGCCGTAGGGCTAGCCAATCGTTTTCATCTAGAGGCAGCTTTTGTGAAGCAATAACCTCAATGACAGTGGCAGAGCGCTTTGGTAGGACTGCTCTCTTGGTCTTGTAATCTTGGAATAACGCGGTGGCCTCTGTCAGCCGGTTAGTAGCCTTAAGCAGTAAAGCAAGATTGTTAAGGCTGGTGGCTACGTTGGGATGATCAGGGCCAAAGCTGGCTTCATCAATGGCCAATGCCCGACGCATCAGCGGTTCGGCCTCAGCTAGCCGATTAGTAGCCTGGAGCAATGAAGCAAGATTACTGAGACGAATAGCCACCTTCGGGTGGTCAGGGCCAAAGCTGGCTTCAGTAATAGTTAATGCCCGACGCATCAGCGATTCAGCCTCAGCTAGCCGATTAGTAGCTCTAAGCAGAAGAGCAAGATTGTTGAGACGAATAGCTACGTTGGGATGATCAGAGCCAAGGCTGGCTTCATCAATGGCCAATGCCCGACGCATCAGCGGTTCGGCCTCAGCTGACTGGTTTGTGTCCTGAAACAGCTGAGCAAGATTGTTAAGGCTGATAGCTACTTCGGGGTGAGCAGGGCCAAAGCTGGCTTCATCAATGGCCAATGCCCGACGCATCAGCGGTTCGGCCTCAGCTAGCCGATTAGTAGCCTGGAGCAATGAAGCAAGGTTATTAAGGCTGATAGCTACGCTGGGATGATCAGGGCCAAAGCTGGCTTCATCAATGGCCAATGCCCGACGCGTCAGCGGTTCGGCCTCAGCTAGCCGGTTTGTCACCTTAAATAGCTGAGCAAGGTTATTAAGGCTGATAGCTACGCTGGGATGATCAGGGCCAAAGCTGGCTTCATCAATGGCCAATGCCCGACGC
>NZ_JAJADR010000003.1 GCF_020447265.1 Hymenobacter lucidus
GCCCCGGCCCGCCACAGCAGCGCCAGAGCGCTACCCCAGTCGTGGGCAAACAGACGGCGCAGCTGGCTCATCGTCAGCTCGGGGCCCTGGCCATTGCCCAGCAGGCGGGCCCCGATGCGCAGCAACGGAATCAGAATCAGCAGCTGCACGGGGCTCATCAGGTGGCTCACGAGCAGGGTGGCGGCCACGTTCAGGCGCAGGCGCACGGCCGCGAAAGTGGCCAGCAGCGTGGTGATGCCCAGAATAGGCACCAGCCCCAGCGGCACACCCACGGCCACGGTGAGAGCCAGCTGGGGCGGCGTGAGGCCCTGGCGCAGGATGTTGCGCACCGGCTCGACCACGCGGCGCTGCCACCAGCTGGCGGGGCGCGGCGGCGTAGTGGGCAGCACGGGCGGAGGGGAAAAAGACACGAACAACACGTAAAAAAAGAGACTGGACAGTACGACGCCGGCACCTTACCTTCGCTGTTCGCACCAAACGGCTTTGCGCCGTAGTTCGTACGCAAAGCCAATGACAAATGTACGCCAGCCAGGCCAGCCCCGGCGAAAAGTCTGGACAGATTTCTTCCTGCTGCTGCGCCGGGCGGCCCAGGAATTTGCTCTCAACGACCCGTTGCGGCTGGGCGCGGCCACGGCTTTTTTTACCACGTTTGCCCTGCCGCCCATTCTCATTATCCTCATTCAGCTGCTGAGCTCGATATACTCGACCTCGGGCGTACGGCAGCTGCTGCTGAATAAAATTTCGGCCGCGCTGGGCACATCGGCAGCCGGGCTCGTCGAGCAGATTCTGCTGAACGTGACCAACGTGGAGCGCAGCCGTCTGCTCACGTGGCTGGGCTTCGGCTTCCTGCTTTTTATTTCCACCACGCTGTTCGTGGTCATCCAAAACTCGCTCAATCAGCTCTGGCAGGTGCGCTCCAACCGCACCACCGGCCGCTTCAGCAAGATGCTCAAGGAGCGCAGCCGCTCCCTGGGCTTGCTCCTGACTACGGCCCTGCTCTCGTTGGTAGCTTTTGCCAGCGACGCGCTGCTAGCCTTCTTTGCCAACTACATCCGCGACTTCGACCCCAACTTTGGCTACTTCTTGGTGCAGGGTCTGAGCCAGTTCGTGTCCTTACTGATTCTGGCCGTGTGGTTTGGCGTCACGTTTCGCAACCTGAGCTACGCCAAAGTACCCTGGAAAGCCGTGCTGCGCGGAGCCATACTCACCGCCGTGCTTATTGATCTGGGCGAGTTTGCCCTGGGCCACCTGCTGGTGCCCCGCAACCTGGGCCCCATCTACGGCCAGGCTTCTAGCATCGTGCTGGTGCTGCTGTTCGTGTTTTATTCGGCCATGATTTTCTACTTCGGGGCCTGCTTCACGAAAGTGTATGCCCACTACGTCGGCATGGATATCCGGCCCAAGAAAAACGCCGTGCGCTACCGTCTCGTCGATTTGCCGGAGGCGCCCCGCTACCGGGGCGCCTCCGGCCGCTGGTAACGGTGCCCGCAAGCTGGCGACATTGGAATTAGCTGAGTAAATGTAAGTTTAAGCCTCTTTACTTACCGCCAGCATACTTATTCCAACTGCCTATGCCGACCCAACTACTCTCCGCCGAGCAATCAACGGCCCTCGGTACCAAACCCCATTATGCCATTCTCGACGGCCTGCGCGGCGTGGCGGCACTCATGGTGGTCGTATTTCACCTCTGCGAGACGCACGCTACCAGCCACCTCGACCAGGTTATCAACCACGGCTACCTGGCCGTCGACTTCTTTTTTCTGCTCTCGGGCTTCGTTATTGGCTATGCCTACGACGACCGGTGGAACGGCATGACGCTGAAAGAATTTTTCCGCATCCGCCTCATCCGGCTGCAGCCGCTGGTGGTGCTGGGCATGCTCATTGGGGCCGCGCTTTTCTACTTCCAAGCTTCCCCCGCGTTTCCGGCCATCGGGCAGGTGCCGGTCTGGAAGCTGCTGCTGGTGCTAGCCATCGGCTGCACGCTGCTGCCCGTGCCACTGTCGATGGACATTCGGGGCTGGCACGAAATGCACCCCCTTGATGGGCCGGGCTGGTCGTTGTTCTACGAATACATTGCCAATCTGCTCTATGCCCTGGGCGTGCGCAAATTCTCCAAAACCGCGCTTGCAGCCTTGGTAGTGCTGGCCGGCGCGGCCCTGATTCACTTTGCCGTTACCAGCAAGGGTGGCGACGTAGTGGGCGGCTGGTCGCTGGAGCCCACCCAGCTCCGCGTGGGTTTCAGCCGGATGATGTACCCCTTCTTTGCCGGGCTGCTACTCTCGCGGGTAGCCACGCTGAGCCGGGTGAAAAACGCCTTTCTCTGGTGCAGCCTGCTGCTAGTGCTGGTACTGGCCTTCCCCCGGGTGGGCGGGGCCGAACACCTCTGGCTCAACGGCCTCTACGATTCGCTCAGCATCGTTGTGCTGTTTCCGCTGGTGGTCTGGCTGGGGGCCAGCGGCCACATTGCCAGACCCGGCACGGCCCGGCTCTGCAAGTTCTTCGGCGACATCTCCTACCCCATCTACATCACCCACTACCCGCTCATCTACACCTATACCGCCTGGGTAAGCGCCACCAGGCCCACCTGGCAACAGGCATTACCCGTGGCGCTGCTCACCTTCGTTACGGCCGTGGCCCTGGCCTACGCCTGCCTGAAACTCTACGATGAGCCCGTGCGCAAGTGGCTGCGCCGGAAGCTTCCAGTAATGCAGTAAGCCCGGAGCCCGCCTCCGAACTAATCACCACCCCTAGCGCTGGCTGCTGCATTCCCGGCCCCAGCCGGGTTTACGGTCGGGGCACGGGCTGACGGCTGCTCGCGCCCCCTGCCGGCGTCCGATTACCACTGCCGCCAAAATCCGCCGTACCTTTGCCGGGTACTTTATCGTTTCGCATGCCCTCTTTTGCCGACCTTGGCCTCGCGCCTTCCCTGTTACAAGCCCTGGAAGAGCTGAATTTTACCGTTCCTACGCCCGTTCAGGAGCAAGTAATTCCGATGGCGCTGGCCGCTCAGGACGTGGTGGGGCAGGCGCCCACCGGCTCGGGAAAAACTGCCGCCTACGGCCTTTCCATTCTGCATCAGGTGGATGTGAAGCTCGACGCGGTGCAGATTATCGTGCTGGTGCCCGCCCGGGAGCTAGCCCTGCAGGTGCGCGACGCCCTCAAGAAGCTCGGCAAATACATTCCTAATCTACGCGTAGCGGCCTTTTATGGCGGCCACGCCTTCCGCGACGAAACCGCGTCGCTCAAGCAGGCCCCGCACATTGTGGTAGCCACGCCCGGCCGCCTGCTCGACCACTTCGAGCGCCGCACCATTATTCCCAACCAGCTCAAAGTCCTGATCCTGGACGAGGCCGACAAGCTCCTGGAACTGGGCTTTCAGGATGAACTGGTGGAAATCATCAAGCGCCTGCCGCGCCGCCGCCAGACCTTGCTGTTCTCGGCCACGATGTCGGAGAAAGTGCTGGATCTGATTCGCAAAAACCTGACCCGGCCCCGGGTAGTAAACGCCGGGGAAGACGAAGGCACGTTGCCCGAAAGCCTCACCCTGCGCGGCCACGTGGGCCCCATCGACAAGAAGCCCGCCGCGCTGCTGCATCTGCTGCACCTGCCCGAAACCGGCCGCGCCCTGATTTTCTGCAACACCCGCGAAAAGTGCTCCGAGCTGGCCCGCTTCCTGCAGGGCCGGGGCGTGGCGGCCGAAGTACTGCACGGCAAAATGCCCCAGCCCGAGCGCGACAAGGCCCTGATGAAGCTGCGCAACGGCTCCAGCCAGGTGGTAGTAGCCACCGACGTAGCTGCCCGCGGCCTCGACGTAACGGCCCTCGACACGGTCATTCAGTACGACGCGCCCGACAAGGCCGACTCCTTTCAGCACCGGGCCGGCCGCACGGCCCGCGCCGGCGCCGAGGGCGTGGCCCACATCCTGACCACGCCCCACGAGCAAAAGCACGTGCAGAAGTGGCCGGTAGCCGAGAGCATCAAGTGGGAGGAAATGCACGCGCCCAAGCTGCCACCCGCCGCCCCCAAAGCGCCCAAGCCCACCAGCATTACGCTGCACGTGTCGGCCGGCCGCCGCGACAAAGTCAGTGCCCACGACTTGGTGGGTACGTTCGTGGCCCACGGCGGGCTGGAGCGCGACGCGGTAGGCCACATCGAGGTATTCGACCACTACAGCTACGTGGCCGTGCCCCGGGAGCAGGCTCAGGAAGTAGCCAACCGCGTGACGGGCGCCAAGATTAAGGGTCGTAAGATTCGGGTGTCGGTAGTAGAGTAGGTTCTGCTGATGAGCAAGTTGCATTGCCGGTGCGGCAACGTCATTCGAACCGAAGAGCAGGATTTATCCTATGCGGCGGCACTGGTGCCGGATCGGCTGTATAACCCGATGGCCGACCAAATTTTCGCTCAGATAGCCTCTTTTGCCGTGGCCTGCAAAACAGGCACGGGCACGGCTGAATGGACCGCTGCGAAATCCCCGTACCCGGAAGTAGTCGAAGAGTTGTTCCGCTATGAAGTGCTGGGCAAGGCATTCCTGGAAAATAGCCGCGAGGTTTATCAGTGTAAGCGGTGCGGGCGTATCCACATCGAAACCGCTGAGCCGAACCACTTCCGCTCTTTTCTACCGGAAAGCGACGCTTCCTCCTCTCTGTATTAATGCCTGCGTTACCCATCGAACCCCGGCAGCTGCTCTTCATTTGCAGCCAGAACCGCTGGCGCAGCCTCACGGCCGAGCGGCTTTTTGATGAGCACCCGCACTACGAGGCCCGCTCGGCCGGTACCGAGCCGGGCGCGCGGGTGCGCGTAACGGCCGGACACCTGGGCTGGGCCGACGTGGTGTTTGTGATGGAGCGCCGCCACGCCGATATTCTGCGGGAGAAATTTGGGGCGGAGCTGGCCGGCAAGCCCGTTGTCAACCTGCGCATTCCCGACAAGTTCCAGTTTCTGGCTCCGCTGCTGGTGGAACTGCTGCGCGAGCGGCTGCAAGAGCATCTGCCGCAGCTGTAGCCTGAGAATTTGTTCACCTTTCCCCGGACTTTCCTATAACCAAAAGTCCGGGGCCGCGTTTACCCGGCCATGAATTATCTTGTCTGGTTGGCCGTGCTGGCGGTTATTGTCTTTCTGTTTTACCGCTACGTCACCCGAGACGCCCGCGTAAAAGCAGCCGCCCTGGCCGCTGATTTCCCCGAGGCGTGGCGCGAAATCCTGGCTACCCGCGTGGCATTTTATTTGTCGCTCACCGTCGAGGAGAAAAAGCGCTTCGAGCGGGAAGTGCAGGTGTTTCTGGCCCAAACCCGCATTACTGGCCTGCAAACCAAGGTCGATGACGTGACGCGGATCCTGGTGGCGGCCTCGGCCATCATTCCCATCTTCGGCTTCCGCGACTGGGAATACGGCAACCTGGGTGAGGTGCTCATCGTGCCCGATGCCTGGCGCGAAGCCCGTGACCCCAACCGCGAAGTGGCTCCGCTGCAGGGCCAGCTGCTGGGCTCGGTGCGCAACTTCCAGAACCAGCACTACATGCACCTCTCGAAAGCCTCGCTGGAGCAGGGCTTCCGCGATGGGCTCGACAAGCAGAACGTGGGCATTCACGAGTTTGCCCACATGCTCGACGAGGCCGACGGCGTGATTGACGGGGTGCCAAAGCTGGCATTGCCGCCCGAATTGCTCAAGCCTTGGGCCGAAGTGATGGAGCGCGAAATTGAGGCAATCCGGGAAGGAAAGTCGGAAATTAACTCCTACGGTGGCACCAACGAGGCCGAGTTCTTCGCCGTTGTCACGGAATACTTCTTCGAGAAGCCCGAGAAGCTGCAGGAAAATCACCCCGAGCTCTACCAGCTCCTGAGCCGGGCCCTGCGCCAGAATCCCAAGAAACGCTTCCTGCGCTTCAGCGTGGACCCGCGGGAGTGGCTGAAAACCCTGCGTTCCAAGCGCAAGTTCGGCCGCAACGACCCCTGTCCCTGCGGCAGCGGCAAAAAGTACAAAGAGTGCCACATGCAACAGCAGCAGCAAGCCGCGTAATTTACCTGTCATTGCGAGCTTGCGAAGCAATCCGTCCGCAGTACGCCCCATCCTTTACCCAGAAAGCCCTCAACCGTACCAACGATTGAGGGCTTTTCAGTTTAGAAGGCTTGGCACACTTTAGAGGACGGATTGCTTCGCAAGCTCGCAATGACACGTTTCCTACTCGCAGGCAATTAGCAGGCTTGCTATACTTTTTCAGGAGTCTTCGAAAAGGTATAGCAAACCCATCAGTTGATTTGCTCTACCTTTTTGGCACGTTGTAAAAAGGCAGAGCAAATTCGTCTGCAAAGGAGCGACTTCGGGTCATTCAGCGGCAAGTGGCTATTTTAGCCAGCGAAATACTCGTTTGCCCTTCCCGCTCTATTTCCCTTCCAATGAAAAAACCTTTGATTTCGGCCCTGGCCCTGGCTACGCTGGGCACCGCGCTGTGGTCGTGTGCGCCCACGGCTAAAACCACCACGGCTACGGCCCCGGCTGCCGATACCGCGCCGGCACCGAGGTCTACCCCGCCCGCGCCCGTCGACTGGGGCCGGCAGGCCGATGAGTTTCTGCAGAACTACTCCACTCAGTACCAGCAGCTCTATACCCAGGCCACCGAGGCCGAGTGGCGCTCCAATACCCGCATCGTAGCCGGCGACTCGACCAACGCTGTGGCTACGGCCCGGGCCAACGAGGCGGTGGCAGCCTTCACCGGCAGCAGCCAGAACATTGCCGATCTGCGCCAGCTGCTGGAGCACAAGGACCAGTTGTCGGAAATCCAGATCAAGCAGCTCCAGACGGCGTTGTATAACGCCGCCAACTCGCCCCAGACCATTGCCGACGTGGTGAAGCGCCGCATCAAGGCCGAGACCCAGCAAACCGAAAAGCTCTACGGCTTTGACTACAAGTACGCAGGCAAGTCCGTCACGACCAACGACCTGGACGAGCTGCTGCGCAAGGAAAACGACCCTAAAAAGCGGCAGGCCATCTGGGAAGCCAGCAAGGCCATCGGCCCCACGCTCAAAGACGGTCTGCTGAACCTGCGCGGGCTGCGCAACGAAACGGTGCAGGCCCTGGGCTACCCCGACTACTTCACCTACCAAGCCTCCGACTACGGCATGAGCCGGGAGGAAATGATGACCCTGGTGCGCCAGATCAACGACGAACTGCGGCCCTTATACCGCGAGCTGCACACCTATGCCCGCTACGAGCTGGCCAAAAAGTACAAGGTGCAGCAGGTGCCCGACTACCTGCCTGCCTCCTGGCTGCCCAACCGCTGGGGCCAGGACTGGAGTGCCATGGTGGACGTGAAGGGCGTGAACCTCGACGCGACGCTGGCCAAAAAGGGCGCGGAGTGGCAGGTGAAACAGGCCGAGCGGTTTTACCAGAGCCTGGGCTTTCAGGCTTTGCCGCCGGTGTTCTGGGAGAAAAGCAGCCTCTACCCGCTGCCCAAGGGTGCCAACTACAAGAAGAACAACCACGCCTCGGCCTGGCACATGGACCTTAACCAGGATGTGCGCAGCCTGATGAGCGTGGAGCCCAACACCGAGTGGTACGAAACCACCCACCACGAGCTGGGCCACATCTACTACTACCTCACCTACACCAACCCCGAGGTGCCGGTGCTGCTGCGCGCCGGCGCCAACCGCGCCTACCACGAGGCCATGGGCAGCCTGATGGGCCTGGCTGCCACCCAGAAGCCGTTTTTGGTGGGCTTAGGTTTGCAGGACCCGAAAGCCAAGACCGACCAGACCCAGACGCTGCTCAAAGAGGCGCTCAACTACGTAACCTTTATCCCCTTTTCCTCGGGCGTGATGAGCGAGTGGGAAAACAGTTTTTACGCCGATAAGCTGCCCGCCGACCAGCTCAATGCCCGCTGGTGGGAGCTGGTGAAAAAGTATCAGGGCATCGTGCCACCGACCACCCGCGGGGAGCAGTACCTCGACCCGGCTACCAAAACCCACATCAACGACGACCCGGCCCAGTACTACGACTACGCCCTCTCGTACGTCATCCTGTTCCAGCTCCACGACCATATTGCCAAGAAAATCCTCAAGCAGGACCCGCACGCCACCAACTACTACGGCAGCAAGGAAGTGGGCACGTTCCTGGCCGACATCATGCGCCCCGGGGCCAGTAAAGACTGGCGCGCCGTGCTCAAGGAGAAAACCGGCGAAGACCTCTCCGCCCGCGCCATGGTCGAGTATTTCCAGCCCCTGATGGTGTATCTGAAAGCCCAGAATAAGGGCCGGAAGTACACGATGTAATTGCGGCTTGATTCCAGTATTTTTGACGGGCGGGCCCACTAGGCCTGCCCGTTTTTATGTATTCTGCCCTATCCGACAAAAGTGACGCTATTCAACAGGCCGTCTGGCAACTGACTGCCAAACTTGGCAATACCTATTTTGATATAGTAGATTATTGGACCGATGATGCTGATGCCATCGGCATTGCCCACCCCGATAATCACGGTATTCTGGCCTACATTTCAACTTGCTACCTCAAAGAATCAGGCGGCTACTATGTGGCGCTAAAGCTACCGAAGTATCACAGCTCGTTTCCCTACAAGGACATGAGAAGCCACGATGTTCAAAGCATCAATGGTTTGGCCGCAATAATGCTGATGCATTTTAATATGGGCCATATAGCCAATTCCCGTTGCGCATGAGTGGACTGGATTTCCTGGCAGAAGTCAGCACTGAGTTTAGCTTCACGCCGCTTTTCGTTGGCGCGGGCTCGTCTGATCTTTTCCTGGAGGCACAGCACAACGAGCATGCCTTGTCACTCACTGCGGCCCAGGCCCAAAGCCTGACCGTGGAGGATTTGCGGCAAATGATTTACCATATCATTGCGGCCAAAAGGGAACAGCTACAGCACATACGCGGCAGTTCCTATGCCATGCAGTTTTATTGCTGGCACGATGAGCAAGCCGGCCAGCTGCGCTTTAGCCTAATAGCCGCCGCCGCAATGCTTCCTTTCGGGTGCCGGGTGCAGCTGGTTGCTGAGGTAGCCGATATTCTCCAGCCCTTCCTTACCTCCAGCTACCTTGACGGAATTTCGTGGTCTGAGCTGGAGGAAGCCACCCCCAGTTTCGAAGCAGATGAATACCTCCTCAAGGTGTGGCAAACAGTTTTATAAATCACCAGCGGCCCGGCAATTATGCCGGGCCGCTGGTGATTTAATAGAATAGCTTACTATTTCCTACCCTGCCACCTGTGCCATACGCCGCTTGAGCACTTTGGCCAAGCCCTCGAGGCGCCGCTCGATGAGCTGGGCTACTTCCTCGTCCTCGTAGTCGATGCCCTGGTTGCGGGAGTTGAGGTAGCGGGCCAAAGCGGAGTTTTCGTCCAGCGTGTCGGCCAGCTCGGCCTGGGCTTCCTCCCATTCCTCCTGCTCATTGGCCCGCAGGTAGCGCACCCGCAGCTCTATCGTCTGACTCACCAGTGCCGCCAGCCGGGTCAGCACGGCAGTTTCGTTGACGGATAGCGTACGGAATTCCTTGCCGATAACGGCCAGCATGCCTACCCGGGCACCGTCGGGCATTTGCAGCGCGGCCCCGGCATAGAACTTCAGCCCAATAGCCTGGGCCACGTCGGGCTTGATAAGGGTGCAGCTTTCGGGCTTGTAGTCGGACGTTACGACGGCCTCGTCCTGCAGAATGGCCGCCGAGCACATGCTTTCCACCCGCGGCAGGCCCGGGATTCCCTCGGCCCCGGTCACCGACTTAAACCACACGTACTCGTCATCGACGAGGGAAATCAGCGAAATAGGCGTATTAAACAGTTGCGCAGCCCAGGTCGTGTAGTCGTCAAAAATCGGCTCGGGCGTGGTATTGACGATATCGTACTGGTGAAGTGTACGCAGTCGGGCCGCGTCGTTGGCGGGCACCAGAGAATCCGGAAAACTAGTACTCATGCAAGGGGTATCGAATGGATATAAAAGCAAAATTCCACTGCGCGGCGCATTGCCGACGAGCATAGATAGCCATCAGCAACCACGTCCGCGTAGTGGAATTTACCGTTGAGGCAGACTAGTAGTTCGCCTCGCTCGACGGCAGGTCAATCAGAATAAACTGCGCATCTTTTTTGGCCCGGATCTGCACCACGTGCTCGTCGGTCATGCGGGCTTGGTCGTTGGGGCCCAGTTCGGTGCCGTTCACGTAAATCGTGCCTTCCTTCACGTAGATGAAGGTATTGCGGATCGGGAAGGTCTTGAACTCAATTTCTTTATCCTCCTTCAGGTTTGCCCAGTAAATGGTGCTGTTGGAGTTCATGTACACCACATCTTCGAGCACCTTCTGGCCCGATACAATGGGCATCAGCTCATTTTTGCTGTCCAGCAAGTCAAGGTCTTTCTGCTCGTAGCTGGGTGCGAGGCCCTTCTGGTTGGGCATAAACCACAATTGGTAGATATGCAGCGGCTTATCGGTGCGGTTAAACTCGGAGTGGGCCAAGCCGGTGCCGGCCGTCATGCGCTGCACCTCTCCCTTCGGAATGGTAGTCTGGTTGCCCATCGTATCCTCGTGGGTTACTTCCCCGTCGAGCACGATGGTCACGATTTCCATTTCGGAATGCGGATGCTGCGGGAAGCCCGAGTTGGGCGCAATACTATCGTCGTTGAATACCCGCAACGGCCCAAAATGGATGTTATTAGGGTCGTAATAGTCGGCGAAGGAAAACAGGAAATAGCTACTTAGCCAGCTTACGGGCGCAGCATGGTGGCGGTCGGTGGCAGGAATATACTTCAGCATGGAGTTTCGGGTGGTTGGTGTGGTAGCAAACTGCCTACGACATACGCACCAAAGCCCGGTGAAGTTAGAAACAACCGCAAACACCAAGGCCCGCCCGAAGTTTCGGGCGGGCCTTGGTATGGCTTTGCCAACAATGCGGCTAGGCTTTTTTCAGCGTGCTCATCTGCTGCTGCAAGTCCAGAACAATGCTGGCCAGGCGCGAGAGCGACAGATCGGCAATGGGGAACGTGCTGCTGATGTATGACTTAGCCTCCCAGATTTCCACCACGTCTTCCACTCCGATTTCATAGGGCGAGTACACGGGGTTATCGGAATGCAGCGACAACGTCGCGCCGTCTTTGAGCTTGTTGAAGATGCGCTTGAACACGATACCTTCCTTGCTGCTCACCACGATGCAGGGCGTGCCGTCCTTAATGGTCAGCCAGTCGTCGACGTAGCGGCCCACGATGACGGTACCCGAGGCAATGGGCAGCATCGAGTCGCCGGCTATTTCGAAGGCGCGGTAGGTGCCACCGCTGCCGAGCATGGGCAGGCGGAACTTGGGCAGCTCCTCGATGAACTCCGGGTCGGCGTAGCCATTGAGGTAGCCGGCGGCGGCCTTCAGCGGAACCAGTTCGATGTTCTCGTTCTGCTCCTTATCAACGGTGAGGGCCAGAATGCGCAGACCATTGGCGGGACGCGGCGAGGGCGGCTCAGGGGAATTGATAGCAGGCTCCAGCTGGCGCAAAGCAGCTTTCTGGGCGCTCTTCTTGGTGAAGTCGGTGGTCACCAGCGCGTCGAGCGAGATGCCGAACAGGCGCGCCATGTTGACCAGGGTACTGAGTTTGGGCTCAGCCCGGCCTTCTTCGTAAGCGCCTACTAGAGAGCGTTTGATACCAAGTTTTTCGGCCATCTGAGCCTGAGTCAGGGCCAGTTCGCGCCGCCAGAATTTCAGGTTGGTGTTTATCATCGCGGGTAGGGAGCCGGGAATGGCTTCGACATCAAAGGGTTATCGGCTCGTGAAATTAGCAACAAACCCGCAGCATTACTAATTCAATTAGCTTTATTTTTTTAGAAAAAAAGTTCCGCTGCTCTGTTAACCATTCTCCCGCCTGCCGGCAGCCTATAGCAACAGCAGGCCGTGCCAAAGCTACTACTGGCTTACCGGGTCAGGTGTGGCTACTCCGTCCTTCAGGCTGGGCGGATTCAACAGTGTAGGCTGGGAATTGCGGGCCGTGGCCGCGCCGGACTCGGCCCACCATTCCTCGTTGGTCCAGTACTCGTTCCAGCCCAGGCGGGCATACTTGGGGTTGATGCTGACTTCCCGTTCACCGATGCTAAAATTCTGGAGCACCTGGCTGGCAATCGGCAGGAAATTGTAGGCCCAGATGGTCGGCTTCTGCTCGTTGGTCTGGTAGCTGCGCCAGGTACCTTCAAACAGGCTAATCGAGCCCCGCGTAGCCGATTCCTCTGTGGCCGGGATGGTCAGACCGAATAGGGCCAGCCCGTCGGGCCGGTTGGGGTCGAGGCTGAAGGTGACGGCCGTTTTGCCGGAAAAGGTACCGGCTCCTTTGCGGCTTGGCTCCTCATTGAAGACGTACGTGCCCGTAGCCGTATAGCCCTGGGCGTTGCTTTTCTCATCATCCAGATACCCACGCATCTCCGCCGGGTCGATGGCCAGATCATTAATAGTGTGCAGCGTGATGGTACCAGTAAAAGGCGTTATCTGCTTCTTAAACCGATCCTTGCCCATAACATGGTATACGCCGGGGTGCAGGGTGTCTTTGCGTACCGAGAGCAACACAATTTCCATACGGTAATGGTCGGCGCCCAGAAAGCCGTTCATGGCGCTGAGGCTGGCTTCGTCGGCCGGGCGCCACAGTTCTGCCAGATCGTACTGGGCCAGAAACGTTTGCATTTCGGGGGTCGGCACCGGAGTTGCTTCCGCCACTTTTGCGGTCTTCACCGAGGCTTCGTGCACCGGGGCTGACTGAGCGGCGGCCGGGTCGGCAGGGGTTTGCTTAACGGTGGCTGACTGGTGGCAAGCAGCCAGGAAGCACAGACAACCGAGCAGGTACAAGGACTTTTTCATCGGGCTTTTGCGAATAGTATAATGGGTGGCACAAAGAAAATGTAACAGAATCAAAAACAGCCTTTTATTCCCTATAAGGCCGGCTCTTCGGCATCGGCCCACCACTCTTCGTTATCCCAGAAATTCTGCCAGCCCACGCGGCTGTATTTGGGGTTGATGTGCGGGCCCCGCTCACCCAGGCTAAAGTTCTCCATTACGGTGTTGGCAATATTCATGAAGTTACTAGCCCACACCAGCTTGATGGGCTGCGGATGCGCGGCACTGCTCCAGGTACTGGTAAAAGTAGAGCCCTCTCCACCCCCGCCGGGAGACCACCAAAATTGCCGGCCCGGCAAGTAAGCTACGCCCGTTGGAGTTTGGGAAAAAGTGACGGTCAACGTGCCAGTGAAAACGCCTGCGCCTTCCTCAGTGGCGCTTTCGGTCAGGCGGAAACGGCCGCTGGCCTGGTACTGCGCCTGCGGCTTGGCCGTCTCGGAAACGTACTGGGATTTTACTTTCTTGATGGCGCTGAGCGTGATAGTGCCGCTGAAGGGCAGCAGCCGTTCCCGCTCCCGGCTTTTGCCCTCCACATGATACAGGGCCGGATTTTTACTATCGCGCTGCACCTTTTCAAATACGAGATTGAAGGGTCGATACTGCGGGCCCATGCACCCAAGCATGGTCTGGGCTTCGGCGGGCCGCGCCGAAACCAGCCAGAGCGGCGCCAGGTTGAACTTACGCAGCAGCGCCGCCGAGCTGGCCGTTGCCGCTGGCTTGCGCGGGGCGGGCTTGGGAGCAGGCCCAGCAGCGGCCAGCGTGGTTAGCAGGAAAGCAAGCAGAACGAGCAATTTCATGGACAGTGGGTAATAATGGGCGAAGGAGGCTACTTTTCCGGGTGAGCAGCACATTAAGGCTCAACGGTAACTTTATTCTCGTCCCACCACTCCTCGGGGTCATAATATTCATTCCAGCCGTAGCGGGCGTATTTGGGGTTAATATCAACAGCGCGCCCCCCGACGGTGAAATCACCTAGCACCTCGTTGCCGATAAGTACCAGCTCGGCGGCCCACAGTGCCTCCTGCCGCTTCCCTGCCTGCTCATAATAGCCTTCGAAGGCAAAGAGCCGGGAATTTCGCGCAATCGACGCATAGTCGGAATGCAGAGCACATCCTTTCTCAGGTGACGCACTGAAGTCGATGGCAGTCGTTCCGGACAGGATCTTCTTCTTCTCCGCCCCCGACCAAAAGGCAAATTGCCCCACTGCCGTATACACCGGCTGCTGCGAGTTGTTGTACCCCCGGTGGCCATAGCGCCGGATCTGTTGTAGGTGAATCGTGCCTCGCAACGGGGTAATCTGGTGCCTGAGCCGCATCAGTCCCTGCACGTGGAACAGGCCAGGCTGTTGCTCATTCTGCCGGACGCGCTTGAATACCACTTCCAGACGCTGGTGCTGCAGGCCCACAAAGCCGTTCTGGACGGGGCTTTCCGGGCGCAGCAGCCAGAGACTGGCAATATCGTAGCGCCGCAACAACGTCTCCCGCTCCTGCCAGTCCAGGGTATCGGCCAGCGGCATCAGCTGCCGGCTGCGCGAAGGTAGCAGCAAGGGGTCATGGCTGGCTTCGGCACGCTGCTTGGCCACCTGTTGCCGCCAGGCCCACCCCAACTGGGCGGCCAGCAGCAGCCCGAATACCAAGGCGCTCCACCCGACGTATTTTTTCCAGTTGCGCATCAGTTGGCAGGTGTAGAATAGCGGTTCATCGGGAAAACAGACAACCAAGGGGTACAATTGATTACTCCGTAGGTGCAGCGCTGGGCCACAGCTGGGTTTGAGAATCGGGCGCGGGCGTATCCGCCCACCATTCATCATGCTGGTAGTATTCATTCCACCCCCGGGCTACGTAGGCTGGGCTGATTTCCGGGCCGCGTAGGCCCATCGTCATCTGGGAGGTAACCTTGTAGGCGTAGCGGATGAAGTTGCTGCCCCAAACCACGGAGCGGCTCACCTGCCCCGCCGCGTTCAGCCGCTCGCCTTCAAAGAGCACTCCGGCACCGCAGGCCGGCGAGCCTTCCAGGATATTTCTGTTGTTGGCACTGGCCTTTTTATCTGGGCCCAGGGCAAAATCGGCGTTTACCTGCCCACGCAGCTGGCCGCCATTCGACTCCTGAAGCTGAAACCGCCCGGTGATACTATACAGGGGCCGGGGTACTTCGGTCTCATCCTCCGAGTTCCAGATACCCCAGGCGGACCCGGCCGACTTGTCAACTGTTTCTGCCAGCCGGTACAGCTGCTGCCAGCTGATGGTGCCGCTGAAGCTGCGGATGACGTGTTTGTAACGCGTTTTGCCCGATACCCGCCAGACAGCCGGCTGCTGCGGGTCGGGGCTTATGTTGGTAAAAGCCACTTCGTAGCGGTAGTGCCGCGCATCTCCGAAGCCGTCCATATTGCCAGTGCGTATCACCCCGGTCAGGTCGTAACGCTGCAACAGCGTATCGAGCCCAACAGCAACCTGGGGCGCTACTGGCACTACTCTTCGCATACCCAGGTAATAATTACGCCGCCGGCTTGGCGCAGCCTCGACCGGCAGCAGGCTGTCGGCGTCCGGATCGGGCACCTCATCAGGTTCGAGCAGGGAAGTAGCGTTGGCGGGTGGGCTCATCTGCACCTGCCCCTGCCGCTGGCAGGCCAGCGCCACCAGCAATGCGCCTACGGCCGCAAGTAGAGGTCCTTTCTTCATAAAAACAGGTAGCAAAACAACTTTAGCCAGCCACGGCGGCCGCCTCTTTCACCGGGAGAAAACGCGCCTGCCGCAGCAACCGCCGCGCCGCGCCCAGCTGAATCAGCACTTCGGCCAGCACTAGATTGCCGGTCCAGGAAAGCCAGGTAACGGTGAGGTAGGTTTCGATGGGCTTCGTGCCGAAAAGGTAATAAAGCAGGTAGCTTTCCGAGCGCAGACTCAGGGCGGCCAGCGTCACGGCAAAACTGCGAATCATCCACTCGGTGTGTTGCTCCCAGCGCCGCTGCCGGGCCAAGCGGTAGGCCTGCCAAGTGCTCAGCCACCACACCACGCACTGCAGCGCAAAACCCACTTTGGCCACCAGCCCGCCGTTGGCGAAGCCGGCCAGAACCAGGCCCGAAGGCCCGGCCAAGGCCAGCACCGAAACCACGTAAAGCTTGCCCAGACGGCGGTGCCACCCGGCGCGGCCCCGAAACAGGCGTGGAAAAAACTGCGCCAGCCCGGCCGCCAGCACCCACAGGCTGCTGGTGATGTGCACGTAGAAGCCCAGCCGAAACAGCCCGCTGCCGTTGGTAGCATCCGATTTGGTAGTCAGGAAATGAATACCCGGCTCAAACGACAGATAGGGCCATACTTTAGTAGCCATCAGCACGGTGAAGGCCACCACCAGCGCACCCGCCAGGAACTGCAGCAGGCGCGGAAAACTCAGGAAAGAAAGCATGGGTAACAGGCGAAGCGCGGAGACAATATAACGCGGCTGGTATATTCTTATGATAGGCCGGCGCAAGTATTTTTTCCGGCTGCAACACCCCGCAAATTACGGGGTTACAGTCAGCTTTTAATCCTCCTTTTTCACCTGTCTTTGCAAGGCACGAAGCCATCCTTGCTCTGTCATGTGCCGAGCTTCCCTATGTGACAAGCTCATGTCATTTGCTGCAACGCGAAGTTGCACTTCGCGAGGCGGCTGCGCCACTGGCATGACAATCGTTCAACGCGTCGCGAAGTGAAACTTTGAGTTACAGCAGAAAGCCCCTGCTCCGGCGGGAATAAAGGGCTTGCTGGGTACAAGGCAGTTTGTTACTAGCAGCGGACGGATTGCTTTGTCATTCTTCCTCGCAAGGAAACGTCTTCGGCATTGTACACATTGCTCACACGTAGCACATTACCCTTTCAGGCGCTTCTGGTAGAGGCCAGCGAGGCGGAGCTTGAAGTAGTCATACTTCTCGCGCAGGTGGTCGAACAGGTCGCGCAGTTGAGGCTCACCGCCGAGCTGTGCCCGGGCCGTCGTGATTTCGGCGTACTCACTCTGGCTCAGAAACTCTTCGAGGCGGATGGTCTGGCCTTTGGCGTAGAGCGTCTCGATGTGGGCCCGGATGGTACTGGCAGCCAGGTTACGGCGCTCGGCTATTTCGTCGATGCTGAGGCCGGCGCGGTGCAGCTGCAGGGTTGTTTCGTGGGTGTCGCCGGCTTCGCGAGTGCGGCGGGGCTTGGCCGGGCCGGGGATTTCGTCTTCGTCGTCCTCAGCGGCATCGGCGGGGTTGGGCGCGCCGCCGAATTCCAGAATGGCTTTGATGAAGACTTCGCCGTAGTTCTCGAACTTCTTCATACCCACGCCGCCGATGGCCAGCATGGCCGTGCGCGACACGGGCCGTTCGGCCGCCATTTCCTGCAGCGTGGTATCGGTGAAGATAACGTACGGGGGCACGTTCTGCTCGTCGGCAATACGCTTGCGCAGCTGCCGCAGCCGCTCGAATAGCTGCCCGGCAGCATCGGTAGGCGCGCTGGCGGTGCCGGCGGCTTTTTTGCCCCGGGGCTGCTTTTCGGCCTTTTCGGCGGGCTGGAACTTCTTCATCGGCAGCTGGCGCTGGCCCTGCAGCACCTGCTTGCCCGTTTCCGTGATTTTCAGTGCGTAGCCTTCCTCGTAGGCAATGTAGAGCAGGCCATCATTCAGCATCTGGTGAATGTAGCTGTACCAGTCCAGATAGGGCAGGTCGCGGCCGGCGCCGTAGGTTTTGATCTGCTCGTAGCCGCCCTGGATGATGGCTTGGTTGCGCATGCCGCGCAGCACGTCGATGAGCAGACCGATGGGCGCTTTCTCCCGCATCCGCACCACGGCCGACAGCGCCTTCTGGGCCAGTTCGGTGCCGTCGAAAGTGGTGGGCGGGTTACGGCAGATGTCGCAGTTGCCGCAGTCTTTTTCCAGGGTTTCGCCGAAGTAGTTGAGCAGGATTTTACGGCGGCACGAGGCAGCTTCCGCGAACTGCTGCATGCGCTCCAGCTTGGTGAGGCTGAGCTGCGAGAGGCGCGGATCGGCATCCTTGGTGAGCATGTCGCGCAGGCTCATCACGTCGGCGAAGCTGTAGAACAGCACGGCCGTAGCCGGGGCTCCGTCGCGGCCGCCGCGGCCGATTTCCTGGTAATAACCCTCGATATTCTTGGGCAGGTTGTAGTGAATAACCCAGCGCACGTTGCTCTTGTCGATGCCCATGCCGAAGGCAATAGTAGCCACGATAACCTGCAGATCGTCGCGCAGAAATCCTTCCTGCACGCTGGCGCGCTGGTTGGGCGTCATGCCGGCGTGGTAGTGGTTGGCGCGCACACCTTTCTCCTTCAGCTTCTGGGCCAGGGTTTCGCACTGCTTGCGCGAGAGACAGTAGATAATACCCGACTCATTGGGCCGGGCGGCCACGAATTCCAGGATACTGCCCACCCGGTTCTGGCCGGGGCGCACGATAAGGTTGAGGTTGGGCCTATCGAAGCTCGACAAAAACACCTGGGGCTCGTGCATGCGCAGCTGCTGCTGGATGTCGCGCTGGGTGAGGCGGTCGGCGGTGGCGGTGAGGGCAATGATGGGCACCTGCGGAAACTGCTCGCGCAAGACCCGCAGCTGGGTGTACTCGGGCCGGAAATCGTGGCCCCACGACGAGATGCAGTGGGCTTCGTCGATGGCAAACATACTGATGCGCAGGCGCTGCAAAAACTGCAGAAAACCCGGCGACACCAGCTTTTCGGGGCTCACGTAGAGCAGCTTGAGGTATCCGTTGAGGCAGTCGGAGGCAATGCTGTTCTGCTCGCTCTGACCCACGCTGCTGTTGATGTACTCGGCCGGAATACCGTTGGCCTTGAGGGCTTCCACCTGGTCCTTCATCAGGGCAATGAGCGGGGAGACAACCACGCAGACGCCCTCCTGCACCACGGCCGGCACCTGGAAGCACACCGATTTGCCGCCCCCGGTGGGCATAAGCACCACCGTATCCTTGCCGCTCATGATGTTGGCAATGATGCTTTCCTGCATGGGCCGGAACGTATCATACCCATAATACTGCTTGAGGACCTTGCGGGCAGAGGCCAGCGTGGGCGCGAGGGGTTCTGGGGCAAATAACATTCGGTAAAAATACGACGGTAAAACGGGAGTTTGTAAGGTACAGAAACCCTAGCCGGGCGCAAATGGTGCGGGCTACCGGCATAATCCTGTATTACCCAGCGCGGCAGCCCCGGCAGAGGCAGTAAAAAGTATTTTCAAGTCCTTTTCCCGTTTTGCTTATTACTTTCTGGCTCACGGGCCCACACTCTACGTCCCAGCTTCAGCGGGGTCCGATGGTTTGCGTGCCACTTTGCCGAAGCGTCATTTCCAGCACGTAGTGGCGGCGGTTATCGGCGCTTTTTCCTTCCTGCCGTAGTTCGGCCGTACCAGCCCAGCGCAGCACCTGCCCACCCGTGGGCGGCACAGCTTGGCTGACTTTGCCAGTCTGGTCGGGCTTAGTCTGGCGGCGGGTGCTGCCCTGGGCATCGAAGTCGCCTACCCACTGATTGGTGCCGTAGCTGTACGAGTCGTTGAACACCTCGTAAGGCGGTACCGGGCCGCTGCGCTGCACTTGGAACCAGTAATACAGCGGCGAGATGCTGGGGAACGATAGCCGCACGGCAAAGGCATCGGGCCGGCGCGGGCCCAGCGCAATAGCCCCAAATGACTCCGAGAGTTGCATCGTCAACTGGCCGGCGTCATTGATACGGGTTTCTTTGAGCGGGTAGCCCCGGTTCCAGATGATGACCGGCTGGGCGGGCAAGGGCTGGCCAGTAGCGTCGAGCAGCGTGAGGCGCAGCTCGTAGGTCACGGCGCTTTGCCCCAGGGAAAATATCAGCACCACGCCACCCAGCGCGGCCACTACAAGCCCTCCTACTATGTACAGTACTTTCAACATCCACTTTGTTTCAAAGGCGCGATACGCGGGCAATAGGCGCAGCCGGCCTCGGCTGCCGGGCGCAAAGTACGCTGATTTGGGACTGGCTAAGCGCCAGGACTGGCTTTGGAAGTTGCGGAGGGCATAGCGCAGGTTGGGGCTTTCCGTGCTATCTAGCCCCATGAAGAAGCTGGCACGCCTGCGCACCGGGCTCCGATACCTTGCCGCGGGCAGTACTACCCTGCTGGCCGCGCTGCTGCTGGTCGTGTTTGTGACCGGGGATTTCGGCGCGACGCAATACCTGCTCAACCGCGCCGAAGCCCGGGCGCTGGCCCACCAGTCTACCAGGCTCGACCAGCTGGGCCTACGCGCCTTGTACCAGGCTATGCAGCTCACCAGCCTGATTCGGTACCCCCGAGCGGCGGAGTATCTGCGCTACTACTGCAGCGGGCAGGGCGACACGCTGCGCTTTGATGCGGCTCCTTTGCTGGGTAACCCGCAAGTGCAGCTGGCGCTCCGGCAGCACAAGCAGGCCATTACCTTCCGCCACCAGCCGCCCACCAATCCCCGCCACCACGTCGTGCGCCATACCAACCTGGACCTGTACTACGCTTTCGACCTGCTCTTTATCAAAACCAAACCGGGCCGAGTAATATTCTACGACCAGTACTACTTCCAGCCGCTGGCCCGCAAGTCCCGCACGGCCTTTCAGGTCGGCAACATTCGCTTCAAGCTCAATGACGGCCTGATTCACGTGGCGTATCCACGGGCCAAGATGTTCGTAACCTATGGCGAAGCCCGGGTCGGTGGCTAAATCTATCCTGCCGGGAAAGCCGTTTTTTTAAGCTGGCCGTATTTCCAATACCCTTTTACACGGCTGGTTTTGCAGAAACAAAAAGCCCCGCTACCGGCTGGTAGCGGGGCTTTTTGCGTTTGGGTGTAGCGCGAACTACAAAGTTCGCGTTACTTGGCCAGCTCCAGTACCAGGGCGGTTTTGGCCGGCAGCTGCAGCGTCTTCAGGTCGCTGAGGGTTTCGCCACTGAGCACGTTGCGGGCTTTGCTGAAGCCGGTCATGCGCTCTACGAAGCGGGCCGTAGGCAGCGCAGCGGGCTTATCGGTGGCGTTGGAGGCTACCATCACGGTGCCCGAGGCGTCGTAGCGGAAGTACACGTAGAGGCCGTTTTCGGGCAGGTACTGCATCAGCTTGCCGCTGTGCAGGGCCGGGTGGCTTTTGCGGTAGGCAGCCAGGGTTTTCACAAACTGGAAGGCTTCGTTTTCTTTGGCCGAGCGGCCGGCGGCGGTGAACTTGTCTTCTTTGTCGCCGGGCCAGCCGCCGGGAAAGTCCTTGCGCACCTCGGCGTCGGTGGGGTCCTTGAAGTTTTTCATCAGGATTTCGGTGCCGTAGTACATGCTCGGAATGCCGCGGGTGGTGAGCAGCCAGGTGAGACCCAGCTTGAACTTGTCGAAATCCTCGCCTACTTCGGACAGGAAGCGGTTGTGGTCGTGGTTGTCGATGAAGGTGACGAGCTTGGTCGGGTCCTGGTACACCGCATCCTGGGCCAAGGCTTGGTAGAGGCGCTGGGGGCCGCCGTCCCAACCGGTGGCGGCGGGCGTGCCCACTTCCTTCAGAGCGGCCAGCATGGCGCCTTCCACGATAAAGTCGAGGCCGCCGGGCTGGTTGGACTTGAAGGGAAAGTCAATCTTGTTGCGCACGTAGTAAGCCTGGTCCACGATGCTGCTCACCGACGACTCGCCGAAGATGTGGATTTTGGGGTATTCGGCCAGCAAGGCCGCGTTGCAGCGGTTCATGAAGGGCTGGTCGTTATACATATAGGTGTCGATGCGCCAGGCATCCACCCCGAAGGTTTCCACCGACCAGATGGCGTGCTGAATCAGGAAGTTGGCTACGTAGGGGTTCTGCTGGTTGAGGTCGGGCAGGAAAGGCACAAACCAGCCGTTGAGCGTCACCTGCCGGTCAATCTGGGCGGCGTGGGGGTCGGTAATGGGCTGCTGCTTGTAGCTGGTATTGGTGTAGCTGGGCCACTGATTGAGCCAGCTTTTCATAGGCAAATCCTGCACAAACCAGTGGGTGTTGCCGATGTGGTTGTACACCGCATCCTGCACCACTTTCAAGCCGGCGGCGTGGGCCTGCTGCACGTAGGCCTTGTAAGCCGCATTGCCGCCCAGGCGCCGGTCCACGGTGTAGTGGTCGGTAAAGCCGTAGCCGTGGTAGGAGGCGCGCATGGTGCCGCCCTCGCTGGTCAGGGGCTGGTTGTTTTCGATGACGGGTGTAAACCACACGGCCGTCACGCCCAGATCCTTGAAGTAGCCGATGCGCTGGGCCGCGCCCTGCAAGTCGCCGCCGTGACGCAGAAACGGGTTGGCGCGGTCGGCGCTAGGGTCGCGCAGGTCGGCAAACTTATCGTTACCGGGGTCACCGTTGGCAAACCGGTCGGGCATGGCCAGGTAAATCAGGTCGGCCTGGGTCACGCCCTGGGCCTTGGGGGCGTTGTCGCGGGCGCGCAGCTCCCACTTCTGGGTAACGGTGGTAGCGCCCTTTTTGCCCACGATGCTCACCGTACCGGGCTTGGCGGTGGCGGTAATGGTGAGGTCCAGGAAAGCGTAGTTGGGGTTTTCGACGGTGCTGGTTTTGGTCAGTTTCACGCCAGGGTAAGTGATGGTGTAAGTGAGCGTGCCGGCCTGGGGGCCGTGAATGAGCAGCTGCACAGTACCGTTTTTCATGCCCACCCACCAGTTGGTCGGGTTTACGCGGGTAATGGACTGGGCGCGGGAAAGCAGCGGGAGCAGCAGGGCCAGCAGGAGAAGTCTTTTCATGCGGGAGAGTGGTGGGGTTGGGAGAGGCGCGTAAGTTAGAGGATAGGCCGGCAAAAGAAAGAACGTCCTGCCGAGCGCAGGCTCAACAGGACGTTCGTCAGCAGTACCCGGAACGTTTCAGCTTGCCGGCCCGTTGGCCGGCAAAACCCAGCAGCCGGACTGCATTGCCTTACTGACGCTCCAGGTGCTTGAGGATGGCAATTACATCCTCTTCGCCCAGGGCAGGCTCCGCCTGCTGAAAGGTCTGAACCACTGTTTCGGCCAGAGGCGTGGTCAGGCCCTCGGCCTGGGCCAGGCGCAAATCCTTGGCCAGCAGCTTCAGGGCAAAGGCCGCCTGGTAGTTATCGGCCAGCACGGCCTCGCCCTTGAGCTTGAGAAAGACGCTACCCAGGGCACTGTCGGCAATCAGGGCGGTCAGGTCTTCGGTTTTGAGCTGGTGCTGCCGGGCAAACAGCAGCGCTTCGGCTAGGCCCTGGGCCTGAAAGCCCAGCAGGGTGTTCATGGCCAGCTTGGCCAGGTTGCCGTTGCCGGTGGGCCCCAGGTGGCGGGCCTGCTTGCCCAGGTGCGCAAACAAGGGCTGGGCCTGCGTAAAGCCGCTTTCCTCGCCCCCAACCATAATCACCAGCTGGCCCGTTTCGGCCTGTTTCACGCTGCCCGACACCGGGGCATCCAGGTAAGTGTGCCCCTGAGTTCGGCTCAGGTCGGCCATTTCCCGGCTGACGCCCGGCGAGACGGTACTCATGTTGATCAGCAGCTTGCCGGGGCCCGGCGCCTGCAACAGCCCGGCCGGCCCCGTAAACAGCTCCCGCACCGCCTGATCATCCGACACCATCAAAAACACGACTTCCACTGCGGCCAGCAAGGCCGCCGGGGAAGTCGCCACAGTAGCTCCGGCCTCGCGCAGGGTGACAGTCTTTTCCGGACTTCGATTATAAACGGCCACGGGGTAGCCCGCATTCAGCAGCCGCTGCGACATAGGCGTGCCCATGTTGCCTAGCCCAATCCAACCAATAGGGGTCAATGCACTCATTGTAATTCGGTGTTCTGGAGACAATAAAACAGGTGTGCTTGCTATACAAGCCAGCCCTGGATTAGTTGCCCCACTCCCGGCCACCGGCCCCGCAGACGAGGCTTTAGTCCAGCAGGCGGTTGAGCTGCACGTACTGGAGCAGCATGATGGTTTTGCCGTCCCGGATTTCGCCAGTCTGCATCATGCCCACGGCCTGCGCGAAGGGCAGCTCCAGCACCTCAATGTTTTCCTGCTCCTCGGCCACTCCCCCGCCGTGGTGTACGCGCTGTTCCTCGGCATACTCGGCCACGAAGAAGTAGAGCAGCTCCGTAACCGAACCCGGCGACATGTAGGCTTCGAATACTTTCTGCACGTTGCGCACCCGGTAGCCGGTTTCTTCCTCGGTTTCGCGCCGGATACAGGCTTCCGCGTCATCCTTGTCTAATAGCCCGGCGCAGGCCTCAATGAGCAGGCCGGTTGCATTGCCGTTGAGAAAGGTCGGCATGCGAAACTGCCGGGTGAGCACCACGGTTTTCTTCTGCGGGTTATAGAGCAGAATTACGGCCCCATTACCCCGGTCGTAGGCTTCCCGGCTTTGGGCAGCCCCCCATTGCCCATCCGCGTGCCGTAGCGAAAAGGTGATTTTGCGCAACGTAAACCAGTTGTCGGAAAGAACTTCAACCGCGGTAGTCTTGACTTCGGGAATGTGCATAGCAGGAATGAAGTAACTAAGAATGCTGGTCAGAAGCCGCCGTTCCACTTTATGAATAACCACCCTAGCGCGCCACAGTATAAGAATACCACTGTGGTAGAGATGCTTCGGTCCCGCTCAGCCTGTTGGTCTGATAGCCAAAAGGAAATGGTGCTACTCCGGCTTCGAGACTTTGCGGGTGCCCTGGTACAACTCGTACTTCAGCAACCGGCAGTCGATGGGGCCATTGAACAAGGGAATGCGGCGGGAGGCTTTCAACCCCACACGCTTGGCCGCTTCCAGGTTGCCGGTAAACAGGTACGCGTCGTAGCCCTGGAAGCTGGTTTTGAGCGTGTCGCCGATGGTTTTGTAGAGCGCCTCCATCTCCGTTTCTTCCCCGATCCGCTCACCGTAGGGCGGGTTGGATACCACAATGCCGGCCGGCTCATTCTTGGGGGCCTGGGCGTCTTTCACGTCGCGCACGCCCAGGCGGATGTAGTCCTCCAGGTCGGCGGCGGCCACGTTTTCGCGGGCCAGCTCGATGAAGTCGCGCGAGAGGTCGGAGCCGGCAATATAGGCCTGGGGCTCCTCGATGCGGGCACTGCGGGCATCCATCAGCACCGAGTCCCAGAGGGCCTGGTCGAAATCGGCCCAGTTCTGGAAGCTGAACTTGCCCTGGTGGTAGAGGCCGGGCGCGATGCGCTGGGCAATGAGGGCGGCCTCGGTGAGCAGCGTGCCCGAGCCGCACATGGGGTCGATGAAGGGCCGCTTGCCGTCCCAGCCGGTGAGCAGGATGATGCCGGCGGCCAGGGCCTCGTTGAGCGGGGCCACGTTGGTGTTCTGGCGGTAGCCGCGCCGGTGCAGCGAGTCACCGCTGGCATCGAGGCTGAGCACCACGTCGTTCTCAATCATGTGCAGGTGCAGCCGGATATCGGGCGTTTTCACGTCCACGCTGGGCCGGGAGCCGGTGCGGTTGCGGAACTGGTCCACAATGGCATCTTTGGTGAGCTGGGCCACATACAGCGAGTGCTCGAAGGTGGACTTATTGACGACGGCCGTGATTGCGAAGGTCTGGTCGGGCCGGATGTACTCGCTCCAGTCGATGCGGCCCACCTCGCGGTAAAGGCCTTTCTCATCCCCCGCGTAGAAGCCGGCGAAGGGCTTGAGGATGCGCACGGCGGTGCGGCACCACAGGTTGGCCTCGTAGAGCAGCTGCTTGGTGCCCGTAAATTCGATGGCCCGCTGCCCTACTTTCTCAATTTTGGCCCCCAAAGCCCGCAGCTCCTGGGCCAGCACTTCTTCCAGGCCAAACTGGGTGGTGGCGGTCATAAAGAAGGTGGAGTCGCGGCGGTTTTCGGACATGAGGCAGGGTGGTTAAGAAACTGGAAAGGCCCAAAGGTCGGGGTTTTCGATGGGTATCCCGGCCCGGGCCGCGCTAATTTGCCCTGGCGGCCGGCCCCCCGGGCCGATGAGGCTGGCCGGGGAGGCCGCGCCCCCTGAGGTGCTTCGCCCGAATTCTTATCTTTAAGGCCCGCTATTTTCCCCAGTCCTCCCTTTTCGCCCGCATGGCCTCTCCCCTTACCTCCGCTTCGGCTCCCGCTACCAGCACCGCCCCGGCCCGCTCCTACGTGGGCCCGATGCTGCTGATGACCACCCTGTTCTTCCTGTTCGGGGCCGTCACCAACTTCAACGACGTGCTGATGCCCTACCTCAAGGACGTGTGCCAGCTCACCGATCTGCAGTCGTCGTTGGTGCAGTCGGCTTTCTTCGGGGCCTACTTTCTGATGTCGTTGCCGGCGGGCCGGGTGCTGGAAAAAATCGGGTTTAAGCGCGGTATCGTGCTGGGGTTACTGGTTATGGCCTTCGGGGCGCTGCTGTTTGTGCCAGCGGCCAACTCCCGCACCTTCGGTCTGTTTTTGCTGGCGCTGAGCCTGTTGGGGGCGGGCGTGACGCTGCTGCAAGTGGCGGCCAACCCCTACGTATCGGTGCTGGGGCCGGCCCGCACGGCGGCCAGCCGGGTGAGCATCGTGGGCGTGGCCAACGGGCTGGGCGGCACCATTTCGCCCCTCATCGGCGGCCTGATTCTGTTCGGCGGCTCGGCCGTGCTCAAGGCCCAACTGGCGGCCCTGCCCCTGGAGCAGCGCCTCACTCAGGAAGCAACCTTGGTAAAGCCGCTCTACCTGGGCCTGGCGCTGTTTCTGGCGCTGCTGGCGGTACTGTTTTTCCTGGTGCGCCTGCCCGAAATTGAAAGCATTCCGGCTGAGGAAGAAGCCGCGCTGGCTGCCGAAGCCGGCACCGCCGGCCGCCGCTCGGCCCTCGACTACACGCATCTGGTGCTCGGCATCGGGGCCATTTTCATGTACGTGGGCGTCGAAGTAGGCCTGGGCTCGTTTCTCATCCGCTACGGTGAAAGCCAGAATATCAGTCAGCTCAGCGGCTTCACCCAGCAGCTGGTGCGGGGCCTGAGCGTGGCTACCGGCTGGGCCGGCGCCCTGTTTGGCCACGCCCCCGAGCCCATCGACACCAACACGGGCTTTACCAAGGCCGTGGGCGCGGTGCTGGTATCGTCCTACTGGTTTGGGCTGATGGTGGGCCGCATCATCGGCATTCCGCTGCTCAGCCGCTTCAATGCCCGCAAGCTGTTGGTGGGCGTGTGCGCGGCCGGCACCTTGTTCGTGCTGGCCTCCATCTTCAACCACGGCGAAACGGCCCTCTGGCTGGTGGTACTCTGCGGCTTGTGCAACTCCATTATCTGGCCCGTGGTGTTTCCGCTGGCTATTACCGGCCTGGGTAAGTTCACTAAGCAGGGCTCGTCTTACCTGATTATGGCCATTGTGGGTGGGGCCATCATTCCACCGCTTATGGGCTGGGTGGCTACCAACGGCGGCGGCCTGCGGGTGGCGTTTATCCTGCCGGCGCTGTGCTACGCCTATTTGCTGTTTTACAGCCTGCGTGGCTACCGGGTGCGGTAGAGCGGTCTGACTTTCTTCACTCCAAAGCCCACTGGTTCAGCCAGTGGGCTTTTTCTTTTCGGGCGAAGTATACCACCTTCTGCTTGTGCAAACCGGCGCCACCACGCCCACAACAGGCAAACATCTAACTTTGCTGCTTCACGCATTTCTTCTGCTTTCCTATGGCTTCGGCTCCCGCTCTCGAACACAACGTCTCGCTGCTGCCCTACAACACCTTCGGCATCGACTCAAAGGCCCGCCTTTTCGCCCGCTTCCGCTCGGTGGAGGAGCTGCGGGCCCTGCTGGCGCTGCCCGAAGTGCAGCACACCGAAAAGCTGGTGCTCGGCGGCGGCTCCAACCTGCTCTTCACCCAGGATTTCGACGGCGTGGTGCTCAAAAACGAAATAACCGGCCTCCAAATCATTGCCCAGGATGAAGCCCAGGATACGGCTTTGGTGCGGGCCGGAGCCGGCGAGTCGTGGCACGGAATGGTGAGCTACGCTTTGAGCCAGAACCTGAGCGGCATCGAGAATCTGTCGTTGATTCCGGGCACGGTGGGGGCCGCGCCGCTGCAAAACATCGGGGCTTACGGGGCCGAACTGAAAGACACCTTCGACCACCTCGAAGCCGTGGAAATAAGCACCGGGCAGCTGCGCACCTTTACCCACGAGCAGTGCGGCTTCGGCTACCGCGAAAGTGTGTTCAAGGGCCCCCTGCGCAACCAGTACATCGTCACGGGCGTGGTACTGCGGCTGCGGCGCACCCACCAAGTCAACGTCAGCTACGGGGCTATTAGCACCACACTGGCCGATATGGGCATCGAAACCGAGCCCACGCCCCACGACGTGAGCGAGGCCGTCATCCAGATCCGGCGTAGCAAGCTCCCTGACCCGGCCCAGATCGGCAACGCGGGCAGCTTCTTCAAAAACCCGGAAATATCCCAAACCCGCTACGACGAGCTCAAGGCCCGCTACGCCGATCTGCCCGGCTACCCGGTGCCCGGCGGCGTGAAGGTGCCCGCCGCCTGGCTCATCGAGCAGTGCGGCTGGAAAGGCCGCCGCTTCGGGGCCCACGGCGTACACGACCGACAGGCCCTGGTGCTGGTAAACCACGGTGGGGCGCAGGGCAGCGCCATCCGCGACCTGGCCCACGAAATTATTGCCTCGGTGCGGGAGAAATTCGGCATTGAGCTGCACCCCGAGGTTAACATTTTGTGAGACTGCCTTTCTTTTTCCGCATTCCTGACGAGTTAGCTCAGTCAGACCGGCTTTTTATGCGAAATCCGTAATGCAATTAGGCTGGAAATAAGCATATTTGTGTTTTACAAGCTGGCCTGATTCTCACCACCTGTTGCTTTTTAGCCTGATGAAAACCGTTACTCTTCTCGCGCTGCTCGTTGGCGGCGCAACCGCTGCTTATGCCCAGGCACCGGCCACAATTTCGGCGGCCCGCACGGCCGGCCCGGGTGCTACCGTTGTTATTCGGGGCACGGTGAACAATGGCCCCGAGCTGGGCGGCCTGCGCTACGTGCAGGATAAGGACGCAGGCTTGGCCGCCTATTCGCTGAATGCGGCCGGCTTCTCTTCTTTGGTGCTAGGCGACAGTGTAGAGCTACGCGGTACGCTGAAAAACTACAACGGCCTGCTGGAAATGGACCCGATTTCCTCGGTGAAGGTGCTGGCCAAAAACCGCCGCCTGAGTATCGTGGAGGTGCCGGCCGCCGAGCTGGCCAAGGTGTTTGCCGAAACCTACGAGGGCCGGCTGGTCAAGATCAAGAATGCCTCGACCATCACGACCCTGAACGGCTCGGCCCTAACGGCCATGAACGCCAACAGCAACTACCTAATTAATGGGCAGAAAGGCGCCCAGATCCGCATTAACTCCGCTTCCAACGGCGACAACGGCCTGGTGGGCAAAGCCGTACCAACCGGCGAATTCGACCTGGTGGGTGTTGTCAGCCAATTTGCCCCCACCGGCACCGGCGGCTACCAGATTCTGCCCCGCCTCTACACCGACCTGATCCTGGGCGGCGGCCTGCCCAACGTAATGGGGGAGCCCGTGCCCACGGAAATGAGCCGCACCGGCTTCACGGTGAACTTCCAGACCCAGAACCCCGGCGACACGAAGGTGGAGTATGGCAAAACCTCGGCCCTGGGCACGGTAGTGGCCAACGCCACGCCTACCACCAAGCACAACATTGCCCTGACCGACCTGCAGCCCGGCACGGTATACTACGTGAAAGTATCGTCGACCAACGCCATCGGCACCTCCTCGTCGCCGGCCGTGCCCATGATTACGGACACCAAGAAACGCTCGGCCCCCCGCGCCCGCAGCACCGACGGCGCTGAATAGTCGGCCCGACGGAACTACCCTCACCGCGTGTTGCTTAGCCAGTAATCTGGCCGGCTAGCTAGCTGGCAGTCACCTGCTTGCCAGGACCCACCCATTTTCCTGCTGCCCGTTTTTTCTATTGCCTCCTACCCACATTTCATGAAAAAATTTACTCTTTTGGCCCTACTTGCTCTCGGGGCAGGTGTGCGGCCGGCATTCGCTCAAACCGTGGAAACCATTGCCTCGGCCCGGACCAAAGGTGTGGGCGCCACGGTAGCCGTGCGCGGCACCGTGTCCAACGGCGCGGAGCTGGGTGCCATTCGCTATTTGCAGGATAAGGAAGCCGGCCTGGCCGCCTACTCCACCACGGCCGCTTTCGGCGCCCTCGTGGTCGGCGACAGTGTGGAGGTGCGCGGTACGCTGAAGAATTTCAACGGCATCCTAGAAATGGACCCCGTGACGTCGATAACGGTGCTGGGGCAGAACCGGCCGTTGAGCGTAGTGGAAGTGAGCGTAGCGCAGGCGGCCTCGCTCTACGCCGAGGCCTACGAAGGCCGGCTGGTGCGCATCAACGACAACACCAGCGTGACTACCGCTACCGGCACCGCCGTAAGCGTATTTACGGGCAACACCAACTACCTGCTCAACGGCCAAGCTACGCTGGTTATGCGGCCCAATACGGCCTCTACTGGCGCCGCCGGCATTGTGGGCAAGCCCGCTCCTACCGGTCCGTTCGATATGATTGGCATCATGAGCCAGTTTTCCACGACCGGCACCGGCGGCTACCAGCTGCTGCCCCGTCTCTACGCCGACTTCGTGCTGGAAGGCCCCAAGATTCTGAATGGCCCCACGCCTTCGGCCCTTGGCCGCAACAGCTTCACGGTAAACTTCGGAACCCAGTTTGCCGGCGACACGAAAGTAGAGTACGGCACCACGCCGGCCCTGGGCACGGTGCTGACCAACGCCGCCGCTACGACTACTCACCAACAGACCATTACGGGTCTGCAGCCTGCCACGGTGTACTACGTGCGGGTGTCGTCAACGAATGTGAACGGTACTTCCAATAGCGGAATCGTACCCATGATTACGGTTTCGAACTCGACTGGTAAGATCCGGAACTACTTCAACAGCTCCGTAACGACTAGCCTGGCCCTGCCCGGCAACGCGGCCGTGTACCTCAACAACACGGTGCCCGATACGCTGGCCCGCTACATTGACCGCGCCGCGGAAACCATCGACGTGGCCATCTACAACTGGGACAACCAGACTATTGCTGATGCCCTAAACCGGGCTCAGGCCCGGGGTGTGAAAGTGCGCCTGGTATACGAAGCCACCAATGCCAACCGCAGCCTACCCCTGCTGAACGCCGCTATTCCGCGCACCGGCCGCGACTCCGACAGCGACGCCAGCAACCGGGGTATAATGCACAATAAATTCGTGGTTATCGACGCCAACAGCACCAACCCGAACCGCCCTTGGGTATGGACCGGCTCGACCAACTGGACGCCCGCGCAGCTGTTTACAGACCGCAACAACGTAATTGCCATGCAGGACCAGAGCCTGGCCCGCACGTACACGATGGAGTTTGAGGAAATCTGGGGCTCGTCGACGATGACGCCCGGCACGGTGCTATTCGGCAACCGCAAAACGGACAACACCCCGCACTTCTTCCTCATCGGCGGCTCGCGCGTAGAGTCGTGGTTCAGCCCCACCGACAACGTAAACGCCCGCCTGCTGGAAACCATCCGCACGGCCGACAACGACCTGCACGTAGCCACGATGCTCATCACGCTAAGTGAAATCGGCCAGACGATTCGGGACCAGGTGCAGCTGCGCAACATTGCCGGCTGCTCGGAAGCCCTGCTCAACGACACCTCCAACACCGGCACCGGCGCTATCTTCCGCACCATCAAAACGGCCGTCGGCAACCGAATCATGGTGAAAAACACCAGCGGCATTATGCACCACAAAACCCTGATTGTAGATGCCGGCGCGTCGCAGTCGGACCCGACGGTATTCGTGGGCTCGCACAATTGGAGCCTTTCGGCCAACACCACCAACGACGAAAACACGCTCATCGTCCACGACCCGCTCGTAACCAACCGCTACTACCAGGAGTTTGCCAGCCGCATTGCCGAGCAAAACCGCGGCGTAGTGGTGTGTAACCTGGTGCTGTCTAACAGAACGGCCACGGTACAGCAGTCCTCGGTGCAGGTGTATCCCAACCCGACCACCGGCAAGTTTAAGCTGCGCGTGGAAGCCAGCAAGGCCCGCACGGCCGCCATCACCCTGCGCGACGTAACCGGCCGCGTGGTACTAAGCCAAACCCAGCCAATCGGTGCGGGTGAGGAAGTGAATGTGGATGCCTCTAGCCTCGGGGCCGGCCTCTACATGGTCCAGATTGTAACTCCCGAATCGACGCAGGTAAGCCGCGTGGTGGTGGAGTAATCCTCACAGCAGCTAACCCCCCAAAAAAAGCGACTCCCGGAATCGGGAGCCGCTTTTTTTGGGTTATACCTAGCAATTAGGTGAGCGAAGTAAGCTGAAAGCTGCGCTCCAAATCCCGCTTCAGCAACCCGGTAGATGCCCGATGCAGCACCCACAGTGAACCGCTGCCCAGCGCCCAGAAAACGAAGCTGAAGCCGAGATGCAGCCAGTGTGTTTTCCCCAGATCCATGAAACCGGCCAAGGCTGCTACCAGCGTAATTCCCCAGAACAAGGGCTGCAGCGAAGGGGCCGCATACACGGTTAGCATCACTGGCACTCCGGTGGCGGCGGCCCCGATTTCGAGCGTAGCCCGCTGCTTTCCGGAAAAGCGCAGTCCTCCCAGCGCCACCAACGGGGCCACTTCGAGCACCACTGCCGACTGCCAGTTGGCCGAATACGCGTGCGGATGCAGCGGCCCACCCTGCCGGGCGATAAACTCATCGGCCGAAGCACGCAGGGCCTCGGCCGACAGGTTGCTCTGGTAAGCAAAATGCTGGGGCTGGCTGACAAACATCGGCTACTTCAGCACGGCTACCGTGGCCCCGTCGCCGCCCCGGTCGGCGTGCTCGTCGGCCACGCTGGCGGCGGCCCGCACCCGGTGCAGGTAGTCGCGCACCACCTGGCGGAGCACGCCGTTGCCGCGGCCATGCAGGAACTTGATTTCGGGAATACCCAGCATCACCGCATCATCCACGAAGGCCATTACCTTTTGCAGGGCATCTTCGGCCCGCTCCCCCCGCAGGTCGAGCACAGGGCTAAAGTTAGCCATGCGCCCGGTCAGGTCCATGCCCAGGCTGGCCGACGAGCTGAAGCTGGCTTTTTCGGCCTTCTTCTCCCGCTCCCGGATTTCGGCCCGGCCCACCTTTTCCAGCTGGCTGGCTTTCACAATGGTTTTCATGCCCCCAAACAGCACCTCGGCCGTTTTGCCCTTGATGCTGATCAGCTCGCCGTAGCCATCCTGCCCGATAAGGGCCACTTTGTCGCCGGCTTTCAGCGTGGCCGCGTCGGCCAGCTCGCGGGTAGCTTTGGCCTTGGGCGGCTCAATCTGGAGCTTTTCGCGCACGAAAGTGTCGAGCTTCTGGCGGGCATCCTTGGTGCGCTCCTTATTGGCCTGCCCCACCCTGATTTCCTGGATAGTGGCCTCAATCTGCTGATTGGTGTCTTTCAGCAACAGCTTGGCCTTGGCCTTAGCGTCGCGCAGCACTTCGAGCGTCGTATCGTCGAGGTACTTCTTGAGGTCCTGGTATTCCTGGGCGGCTTTTTTCATGCGCCGCTCGGCCTTGGCGGCTTCGGCAGTGCGCAGCTCCAGGTCGGCCTTTTCCTTCTCCAGGCCTTCCAGCAGCCGGTCGTAGCGAATTTTGTCCTTACCCACGAGCTGGGTAGCCCGCTCCACGATTTGCTTGGGCAAGCCGATTTTGCGGGCAATTTCGATGGCGAAGCTGGAACCGGGCTTCCCGATTTCGAGGCGGTAGAGGGGCTGCAGCCGCTCGGGGTCGTAGCGCATGGCCCCGTTCACGATGCCGGGCGTGCGCTCGGCAAAGTTTTTCAGGTTGGTGTAGTGGGTGGTAATCACGCCGAAAGCCCGGGCCCGGTTGAGCTGGTCTAGTACGGCTTCGGCAATAGCCCCGCCCAGCACTGGCTCGGTACCGGTACCAAATTCGTCGATGAGCACCAGGCTGCGCTTGCCGGCCAGGGTCACAAACTGCTTCATACTCAGCAGGTGCGACGAGTAGGTACTCAGGTCATTTTCCAGGCTTTGCTCGTCGCCGATGTCGAGGAAAATATCGTCGAACACGCCGGCCTCCGAACCATCACCGGCCGGAATGAGCAGGCCGCACTGCAACATGTACTGCACCAGACCCACCGTCTTCATACTCACCGACTTACCTCCGGCATTCGGCCCCGAAATCAGCAGCATCCGCTGGTCGGGGTTCAGCTCGATATCCAGGGGCACCACCTCGCGGGGGCTGTCCTTGAAATGCTCCTTGAAAGTGAGGTAGAGTAGCGGGTGGCGCACCTGCTTCCACTGAATCAGCGGGCGGGCGTGCAGCGTGGGCAGGGTAGCTTCGAGGCGGCCGGCCAGCAGCGCCTTGGCCCGAACGAAGTCGAGCAGGCCCAGGTACTGGTAGGCCTTGCGCAAGTCCGGAATGTGGGGCCGCAGCTGGTTGGTGAGGGCCGTCAGAATGCGGATCAGCTCGCGCTGGTAGGCGTTTTCAAGGTCCTTGATGTCGTTGTTGAGCTCAAAAACGGCTTCCGGCTCGATAAACACCGTCTGCCCCGAGGCCGATTCATCGTGAATCAACCCCTTGACGCGGCGCTTATGCTCGGCAATGACGGGCAGCACCAGCCGGCCGCCCCGAATGGTGGGCTCGGCGTCGCCGGGCACCCAGCCCTCAGATTTGGCGTGGCGCAGGATGCCCGCAATCTGCTTGCGCAGCATACCCTGCCGGTTTATCAGCTCCTGGCGCAGCTGCGACAACAGCGGCGAGGCATTGTCGCGCACCTGGCCTTCGTCGTCCACCACCTTATCCAGGGCCGCCAGTAGGTTCCGGTCGACCTGCACGCCGATGCCCAGCAGGCGTAGCGTGGGATATAGGCTTTCCTCGGCGTGTGTGAAGAAGGTAAGCGCCTGCCGGATAGTGCGCAGCGACATTTTCACGGCGAAAAACGCCGACACGTCGAGGTAGGCGCCGGGCAGGCTGGCCCGCACCAGGTGCGGGTGCACGTCGTGATAGTGCTGGCTGGGGAAGTCGGCACCCGACTGCAGCAGGATGCGGAATTCGTCGGTTTGCAGCAGCAGCTTTTCCAGCTGGTCGTGCTTGCTTTGGAACTGCATTTTGGCCACAAACTGGCGGCCCAAGGCACTCAGGCACAAGCCTTCCAGCATCTCGCGCAACTGCGCGAAGCCGATTTTCTGCTCGAAATTATTGGGAAGAATCAAACTCGAAAGTAGGTAGTAGGTACTGCGGATTGGAAAGAGAATGCTAAGGTAAACACGTTGCAGCCGGGGAAAGATTCAGCGGCGTTAATAAAGTGTGTCTTTGCTGGTTTTCTCCTCCACCCCCAGCCCAAATAGCGCGAAATCGTACTTCACCGGGTCGTGGGGGTCGAGCAGGCGCAGGTTGGCGGTCAGCTCCTCGGCGGCCCGCCAATCGACGACGGGGCGGGTGAGCAGGCCCAGCTGCCGGGCCTGGCGCTCCACGTGCACGTCGATGGGGCACACCAGCTCGGCCATCGGTAGGCGCGTCCAGAGGCCGAAATCCACGCCTTTATCGTCTTGCCGCACCATCCAGCGCAGATACATATTCACCCGCTTGCAGGCCGAGCCTCGGGCGGGCGTGGCCACGTGCTTGCGGGTGCGCTGGGGCGCGTCGTCGAGACTGAAGAACAAGTCGTGGAAGTTTTCGAGCCGCTCCCGCTGGGTATTGCCGTGCAGAAATGCGTCTTCGAGCGTAGTATGGTCGGCGTAGAACCAGCGCAGCCAGTACACGAAATACAGCAGGTCGGTGTCGCAGAAAGTACGGTGGCAGAAGCCGAGCAGCTTTTTCAGGTCCTCATCCTGGTGCTGAGTGATAAACTGGTGGGGCGCGTCGTCCATGCGGCGCAGCAGCTCCGTTACCTTACTGATGATGGTAGGGCGGCGGCCCCAGGCCAGCAGGGCGGCAAACAGGGCGCTGATTTCCACGTCGGCCCGCTGCGAGAAGCGGTGCGGAATGCTGATGGGGTCGTGCTCGATAAAAGCCGGCTGGTTGTAGCGCGCGTAGCGCTCTTCCAGCACGGCCCGGATGTTTTGAATTTGCGCGGATTCCACGGCGTATGTCGAGGTAGAGGAAAGCTAAAAAATCACAAAGGCCATCATATCGACAGCCTTTGGAGGTATTCCTGCAAGTAGTGAAAGGCGTCAGGCCGTTACGGCACATAGGACGTTTCGACGCGGAAGCGGGAGTCGGGCGTAGCCAGCTTCTGCACGGCCCGGCGCGAGAGGCGCACCAGAATATTGCTGTTTTCGCCCGTATCGGGCAGCTGCCCAATCACGCGCACGTACACCGACTGGCCGTTCATAATGTTGCGCACCTGCATGATGGTGCCTACGGGCGCGGTTTTGTGCAGGGCCAGGTACTTATCGGTGCCGCCGCCTTCGATGACGGCCGCCAAACCGCCTTCCGTCACCTTGCGCACGATTTCACTGGCCCGCTCGGGGGCGTGGTCCTCGTCTTTGCCGGCCGCGGCGGGCGTCACGGTGGCGGGCGGCGTTTCCTTGTCTTTGTCCTTATCGGTGTCGTCGGCGCGTTCCGGGCGGTTGTTAGGCGCCGGCGTCGGGGCTTTCGGGGCCGGGCTGGCCGCCGTTGGCTCTGGAACAGCAGCGGCGGTGCCGCCGGCGGGAATCACAATCAGGCTCTGGCCGATGCGCACCCCGGCATTATCGGGCAGCTTGTTGAGCTTGGCCAGTGCGTCGGGTGTCGTATTAAAGCGGCGGGCAATGGAAAACAGTGTTTGTCCCTTTTCTACCTTGTAGATCTTGTTGCCCTTGGCGTCGGTTGTCAGGTCGCGGGTAGCAGCGGCGCTGGGGGCCGGGGCAGCAGTTGGCTTAGCAGCCGTAGCGGCCGGCGTGTTCATCACCACGCGGTTGCGCGGCACGAGCACCACCTGGCCGGTGGTCAGGGTGCCTTCCAGCTTGGGGTTGGCTTCCACAATCTGATCCACGGGCACTTTATAGCGCCGGCTGAGCCCGTACAGGGTTTCGCCGGGGGCGACGCGGTGCTTGATCAGCACTTTATTATTCCGGTATTCAACCCCGATGGAATCGGGCAGGATGGCGGGACGAACAGCCGCCGAGGCGGAAAAACCACAGCCGACAAACGCGGCCAACAGCAATGAAAAACGAGTCATACGGACAGGGCGCAAAAAACGGGCAACGGCGAAAAACTAGATGGATGGCACGCTGCCAGCAGCATAAACGCAGCCGAAAGATAAATAAATAATCCTTGAGCAGACTGGATAAGACGGGCAAATCCGGCACAGAGGCGCGGGCGGGTAGCGGACCGGAGCAGCCGGTAGCGAATTTGGCGCCACATTGGGTGGAAGCTGAAATTCGGGGTACTTTCGGCTTCCGTTTCCCGCCTTCCCGCCCTGCCGCCATGATCAACGCCATTGGTATTATCCCCTCCCGCTTCGCCTCCACCCGCCTGCCCGGCAAGCCCCTCACCGACTTAGGCGGCAAAACCATGATTCAGCGCGTGGTGGAGCAGGCCCGGCTGGCCAACCTGAGCCGGGTAGTAGTAGCCACCGACGACGAGCGGATTCTTAACCACGTGCGCAGCTTCGGCGGCGAGGCCGTCCTCACCTCCCCCGACCACCCCAGCGGCACCGACCGGGTATTCGACGCCTACTGCCAGCTCGACACGCCCGCCGACTGCATCATCAACATTCAGGGCGACGAGCCCTTCATTCAGGCTGCCCAGATCAACGCCCTCATTACCCTGTTTGAGGCCGACCCACGCACCCAGTTGGCCACGCTGGTGAAGCCCGTGGTGACGGAGGAGGAGCTGTTTAGCCCGCACATGCCCAAGGTAGTAGTCGACACCCGGGGCGAGGCGCTTTACTTCAGCCGCCACCCCCTGCCCTACCAGCGCCAGCACCCCCAGGACCAGTGGCTGGCCCACCACCGTTACCTGCGCCACATCGGCCTCTACGCCTACCGCCCCGATATCCTGGCCGAGCTTACCCGCCTACCGCCCTCCACGTTGGAAGTGGCCGAGTCGCTGGAGCAGCTGCGGTGGCTGGAAAACGGCTACCACATCCTGACCGCCGAAACCGAGCTGGCCACCCTGGGCATCGACACGCCGGAAGACGTGGCCCGGGCCTTGACGCAGCTGGGCATCCGGTAGCCAGTTAGCCGCGTCGTTTTCCTATTGCTGATCTTCCCACTGCTCAATCGGGTGGACTCGATAAGCCGTGTTGGTCGTGCGTAGCGGAGCCGTGGCCCAGGTTGTTGTATCCCGTAAAAGAAGTTGGATGGTCCGCTCACAGTTCGGTTTACAGGAAAGCGGCGCGAAAACCAGGCACGTACTGTACTCCACCTCAATCCAGTCGTACTCATCGGTACTTTGCAGCACCGGCCGCAACTGCCGGGCAAAGTACCGGGCTTCTTTTCTGAGCGTACTACTGTCGCGGTTACAAAGCAGGCTAACCGTATTCTGCTCATACACGTGGACCATAAACGCGGTGCCAGTTGAGTCCAACGACTCCTTTTCCCCGTTCCGGTCGAAACCTGAGTAGCAAACAAGGCTAAACCGGCGTTGCGTCGGAAAAAGTAGTGGCAGCCACCGCTGGATCCACGTTTTCTGGCCGCTGTCCGCACGCTGCAGGTAGTCGTTGAGTTCTTGCTCCACTACACGCTGTGCCTCATTAAGCGGCCGTTGTTTAGAGCCGCAGGCACTCATGCTCAAGCTGAAAAGGAGTGCTACACCCATCGTGGCAAAACCGCCGAGCTTAGCCACCGGCTTTCTTAGCCTTGTATTTCTGTTCGAGCAGCACTGCCAGCACTTTGTCGCGGAAGTCGCCCTGAATCAGGATTTCGCCGTCTTTGGCGTTGCCGCCCACGCCGCACTTGGTTTTGAGCAGCTTGGCCAGGCTCTGCAAATCCGCATCCTGGCCCACGAAGCCCGTAATGAGCGTGACTTGCTTGCCACCCCGGGCTTTCTTGTCGAGCTGCACGCGCAGGTTCTGCTGCTGGGACGGCAGGGTTTCGGCCGTTTCCTCCTCGCTGTGCTGGTATTCGAAATCGGAATTGGTGGAATACACCACGCCTTCGCGGCCCCGGCGGTTCTTGTCGGCTTTCATATGGTGAAGTTGAGAAGTTGGGAGTTTGAGGTGCATGCGGCCTATGTGGCGCCGGCAAAAACAGGTAGCAATGGCTGCCGCAACAGGCAAAAAATGTGAGGTGAGTCGGTGCAAGCAAGTTGCGCAGATTGCACAGCAACTCACAATTTCACCATCTCACTATTTCACTGCCCCCACCGCTACTTCCAGCGCCAGGGGCTCCAGCCGCACGTCGAATTGTTGCGCGTCGCCCACGTAGTCGCCATCTACGTGGAAGCCCAGCGCCCGGGCGGCCTGCACCTGCACGCTGCTGCAAGTATGATACACGGCGGCTCCCGAAGTAGGCAAGTTACCCAGCGCCAGACCAATGCTTACACGTACGGCTCGGCGCAGCGGCAGCTCGTCAATCAGGCACAGATCCAGCAGCCCGTCGGAAATATTAGCCAGCGGCGCTATGTAGGCGTTGTTGCCGTACTGGGCCGCGTTGGCAAAGGCCAGCACGTAGCAGTTGGTTTCCAGCGCTTTACCCTGCATCGTCACCGTAATCGGGGTGGGTTGGTAGCGGCGGTATTCGCGCAGGGCCACTTGCACGTAGGTGCCCAGCCCGCGCGTACCGGCCACGGCAAAGCACTTGCTCACATGGGCATCGAACCCCAGGCCCGCCGTGCAGAAAAACGGGTGCCCATTGATATGCCCCACATCGATGCGCTGAAACGACGGAGCGGCCAGCAGCCGGATGGCCGCCGGTAAGGACAGCGGCACCTTCAGGTGGCGGGCCAGCCCGTTGCCCGAGCCCCGGGGCAGAATGCCCAGTGCCGCCGTGGTACCCAGCAAGCCCCGCCCCACTTCGTTCACTGTGCCGTCGCCGCCCACGGCCACCACGATGCGGAAACCCTCATTGGCCGCCTGCCGGGCCAGTTCCACAGCGTGGCCGGCGTACTGCGTCAGCCGCACCTCGTAGTCGACGGCCGCCGGGCTGAGATACTGCGCCAGCAGCGCCGGCACATCCTGACGCCGGTTGGTGCCCGAGTTCGGGTTGATGAGAAAGCAAATCCGCAGCTTATCAGACATAGACGGCAACAACGCAACAGGTAGCGAAAAGTTGATCAGCAGGCCACAGCCCGCAACAAAAAAGCCCGCCCAACCGGGCAGGCTTCTTTGGAATACTCAAGGTAGCAGATGCTCCTTACTTGCTCATGGCCTCACCCAATTTCTGGATCAGGTCGGCGGTGCGGGTGCTATAGCCGGTTTCGTTGTCGTACCAGCCAATTACTTTAGCGAGCGTGCCGCTAGCCGAAGTCAGCTCCGAGTCAAAGATGCAGCTGTGCTTGTTGCCCACGATGTCGATGCTCACGATGGGGTCGGTGGTGTACTCGATGATGCCTTTCATGGCACCTTCCGAGGCCGACTTCAGCGCTTCGTTGATCTGCTCTTTCGTAGCTTCCTTCTTCAGAATCACGGTCAGGTCGGTCATCGAGCCATCCGGCACGGGCACGCGCATGGCCAAGCCATCGAGCTTGCCTTTCAGCGTAGGCAGTACCAGGCCCACGGCCTTGGCAGCACCAGTGCTGGTGGGGATAATGCTATAGGCCGCAGCCCGGGCGCGGCGCAGGTCCTTGTGGGGTGCGTCCTGCAGGTTCTGGTCGGAGGTGTAAGCGTGTACGGTCGTGATGTAGCCTTTCTCAATGCCAAACACCTCGTCGAGCACCTTGGCCATTGGGGCTAGGCAGTTGGTGGTGCAGCTGGCGTTCGAAATGATGGTTTCGTCGCCGGTCAGGATATCTTCGTTTACGCCCAGTACCACCGTTGGAATATTGCCGGTAGCGGGAGCCGAAATCACCACTTTTTTAGCGCCAGCGGTGATGTGCTGACCAGCGCCAGCCTCATCCACGAAGCGGCCCGTCGATTCGAGCACTACGTCGACGCCCATCTTGCCCCAGGGCAGCAGCTTGGGGTCGCGCTCGGCGAGAGCGGCAATGCGCACGCCGTTTACCGTCAGGCTCTCCTCGTCGTAGGTTACCGTGCCGTCGAAGCGGCCGTGTACGGAGTCGTACTTCAGCAGGTGCGCCAGCGTCTTGTTATCAGTCAGGTCGTTGATGGCGACTACTTCCACGTTGTCGCGGCCGAGCAGCGACTTGAACGTCAGGCGGCCAATGCGGCCGAAGCCGTTAATGGCGACTTTTATTTTAGCCATAATAAAGGGAGATGAGGTTTAACGGCCCCTACGGAACCGAGTGAAAACGCGGAGCGAAGGTACCGGGTACGGTTAACTTCGCCAAATCAATATCCATCCCCTAAAAACACCGCCAATTTTGAGGTCTAGCAGGCTCTTTGGCCGGACCCAAACAAGGCGTATTTCTATAATGGCGCGGCTTATTGGCGACAGTGTCATTTTTTTCGCCTGAAAATCAGCCATTTTACGACTCGAAACCCGTTTTTTTTGAATCAGGTCTTGTGCCACCGGTTGTCTTATCTATCTTTGCAGCATCAAAACGGGTTCGGGACATTATATGGTCCGTTCGTCTAGGGGTTAGGACAGTAGATTTTCATTCTACCAACAGGGGTTCGATTCCCCTACGGACTACTAACCGACTCGTTTTGACATGGTCCGTTCGTCTAGGGGTTAGGACAGTAGATTTTCATTCTACCAACAGGGGTTCGATTCCCCTACGGACTACTTAACCAAGCTACTTGGTTTATTTTTTCAAAAGGCCCCTTGCGCAAGCAAGGGGCCTTTTTTATTGGCCATTACGCACAGGCAACGGCCCCAGCAGCCAGTGTTGCTACCGGTCTTTGAGGCTTGACTGGGTGCTTTCTTTAATGTGTCTGGGTCCCGGCTAGCTCTGCCGTAGAGGTGCCGTGGTACCAGCCCCTAAGAGGGCTACAAGCAACCATTTCCCTTATTTCTTGCTCAATGTTAGAAGGTTCTGTTTGATGCAGCACCTATATATAATATTTCATACAAACAATATAACATTTAACACACAACTAGAAATACTACTTACCCATGCTTTACCTTACAGGGCATTATATTACGCTTACCGTTGCTCTACTCCACACCTTACTGCTCCTATGAAAACATCAGGATTGCTTTATGGCCTCATGCTGCTGGGCCTACTACAGGCCCACGGCTCCCGGGCCCAGGCAATAAAGCCTGATTCCAGCTTCCTAGCTCTAGCTTCCGCCAAAATGGCAAGCCTACAGCTGGAGGACCCGGACAACAGCTCCCACCTATACAATGGGGCGGAATACGTCCACTACGAAAGAATGTACACCCACGTCGAGGGGCACCAGTTCTTTCAGACTACTGAGCTGCAGCCCGGTGATATTTATTACGACGGCGCGCTCTACCACAATATTCCGCTGCTGTACGATATCAAGCTGGACCAGGTAGTGCTGAAGTTTCCAAAGAGTCCGCTCCAGCTGAAGCTGGTCAACGAGAAGCTAATGTCTTTTACTGTCAATCAGCACACTTTTGTGCGTTTGGTAGGCGATAATACGGCTAAGGCTGCGGTACCCACCGGTTTTTACGACGTTCGGTTGGAGGGCAAGACGCGGGTGCTGGCCCGGCGGATAAAAAAAGCCAATGAGACGATTACCACCACCGGTGTAGAGTTATCCTTCGACGAGGCCGACAAATTCTATGTCGAGAAAGGCGGGGTAGTTTACCCCATCAGCGGCAAAGGAGCATTTGTGGCGGTGCTGGAAGACAAGAAGAAGGAGTTGCGAAAATATATCAGCACCCAGAAGCTGAAATTCACGAAGGAGCAGCAGGAAGCTTCCTTTATCAAGCTGGCGCAGTACTACAACACGCTATAACGCGCGGTTTATTTTTATCCGTTGGTCTGCCCATTCCCTCACCTGTAGCACAATCATTAGTATGCGGCTTTTTTACCGATTACTCCTTTTCTTATTAGCCAGCAGCATGGGCAGCGCAGCCGTTGCGCAGCAGCTTACGCCACCGCTCATTAGCGGCGACTTTACCAATATCCGCTTCCCGGAATTCGTCAAGCAGCTGGAGGCCAAAACGCCCTACCGCTTCTACTACCAGCCCGAAGCCCTCGATACGCTGAAGGTAAATCTGCAGGTGACGGAAAAGCCGCTGGACGCGGTGCTGCTGAGTGCGCTGCAGAAAACGCCGTTCCGCTTTGCCTTCGACAATGAGCGCCGGGTCTATATCACGACGGGTACGGCTTTGCAGCCCAACCTGCCCGACAACTTCTTCATGCTCGAAGCCACCGATGCCGTAGCCGTAGAGGATGAGACAGTGGTGGACGAGGATGCCAAAGCCCGCAGCAATTCCAGCACCTCGGAGCTGAAGCTGTACGAAATAGGCAAGCGGCCGGCCACGCCTGCTACCGGCAAGGTGACGCTGGCCGGCCATATCCGCGACATTAACTCGGGCGAGCCCGTTATCGGGGCGGCGGTGTTCGTCGAAACCCCAGCTACCATCGGCACGGCTACCGACCAGTTTGGCTACTACGCCCTCACGCTGCCGGCGGGCCGCTACGAGCTAAAAGTTCGGGGTATCGGCATCAAAAACACCCGCCGCCAAGTACTGCTGCACGCCAATGGCAAGCTGGAAATCGATGTGGAAGAGGACATCACGCCGCTGAAGGAAGTGATTATCGAGGCGGAGAAAGACAAGAACGTGGCGGGCATGCAGATGGGCCTCGAGAAGCTTGATATTAAAACCATGCGGCAGGTGCCCACGGCCTTCGGCGAAACCGACATTCTGCGGGTGGTGCTGACGCTGCCGGGCGTGAAATCGGTGGGGGAAGGCAGCACTGGCATGAACGTGCGCGGCGGCGCCACCGACCAAAACCTGATCCTATTTAACGACGCCACTATTTATAATCCGGCCCACTTATTCGGTTTCTTTTCGGCCTTTAATCCGGACATTCTCAAGACGGTGGAGCTGTATAAAAGCGCCGTGCCCGCCAAATACGGCGGCCGCCTTTCGTCGGTGCTGGATATTGCCACCCGCGACGGTAACAAGAAGAAGTTTGCTGGCTCGGGCGGCATTGGCTTGATGACCAGCCGACTCACGCTGGAAGGGCCGCTGGTGAAAGATAAAAGCGCCTTTATTATTGCGGGCCGCACTAGCTATTCCGACTGGATTTTGCACCAGATACCCAACAAAACATATAAGGAAAGCTCGGCTTCTTTCTACGACCTGAATGCCCACATCAGCCACGAAATCAACGACAAAAACACCATTTACGCCACCGGCTATATCAGCCGCGACCAGTTTAAGCTGGCCACCGATACGCTCTATAAATACCTGAACCAGAACGCCAGCGTAAAATGGCAGCATAGCTTCAACAATAAGCTTTACGGGGTACTGACGGGTGCTTTCAGCGACTATCGGTACACGGTTTCCAACGAAAAAAACCCGGTAAATGCTTCCGTGCTGTCTTTCGGCCTCAAGCAGTATAACGTGCAGGCCGACTTCAGCTATTTCCTTAATAACAAGCACACCATCGACTTCGGCGTCAACAATATTTACTACTCTGTAGCGGCCGGCAGCCTCAAGCCCATCGGCGGCGAGTCCCTGATTGAGCCGGACATTCTGCAGAATGAAAAGGCGCTGGAAAACGCTATTTATATATCCGATAAGATTGACGTGACGCCGCGCTTCGCGGTTTCACTCGGCTTGCGCTACTCTTTATTTAATGCCCTGGGGCCGCGCGACACCTACCAATACCTGCCCAATATTTCCAAGTCTGAAAACACAATAACCGACACCATTTCCTACCAAGCCGGCAAGAGCATTGCTACGTACCACGGCCCCGAATACCGGCTGTCGGCCAAATACTCGCTGTCGGATAATTCATCAGTAAAGGCCAGCTACAACCGCATGCGTCAGTATATTCACATGCTGTCCAACACGGCTTCCATGTCGCCAACGGATATCTGGAAGCTGAGCGACGGGAATATCCGGCCCCAGATTGGCGACCAGTATTCGGTGGGCTACTACCGGAATTTCAAGTCCAATACGATTGAGACATCGGTAGAAACCTACTACAAGTCGATGCACGATTTTGTGGACTACAAAAGCGGCGCGACGCTGATTCTGAATCATCATATCGAAACCGATGTGGTAAATGCCGAGGGAAAAGCCTATGGCGTGGAGGTGATGGTGAAAAAGCTGACTGGCAAGCTCAATGGCTGGGTAAGCTACACCTACTCCCGCTCACTGGTGCGGGTGAATGCAGCTACTACCGGCGACATGGTTAACGGCGGCAAGTATTATCCCAGCAATTTCGACAAGCCCCACGACGTCACTATGATTGGCAACTACCGGTTTAGCCGGCGCTTCAGTACGTCGCTGAACTTCACTTACAATACGGGCCGCCCCATTACGCTGCCGCTGGTAAAATACTACGTCGGCAACTCCATGCGGGTGTATTATTCGGAGCGCAATGCCTACCGCGTACCAGATTATTACCGGCTCGATTTGGCCCTCAATATTGAAGGCAACCACAAAATCAAGAAGCTGGCCCACGGCTCCTGGACGGTGGCCGTGTACAACCTAACGGGCCGTAAAAACCCGTACTCGGTTTATTTTAAAGCGGAGCAAGGCAAAATTAACGGCTATCAATTATCGATTTTTGGCCAGCCTATTCCCACGGTTACCTACAATTTCAAATTCTAGCAAGAGGCGCCAATAGCAAACTCACTCTCGGGAAATGCCCCTATTAGTTGAGTGAGGCTGCCGGTAAATACTTCTTCTCCTTATTGCCATTCCATGAAGCCTGCCGCTCCTTTCTCCGTTACCCAAGCAGCCCTCCGAGTTTTTGCGGGCGGGCTGCTTTGCACCTTTGCTGCAGGCTCGGCCTACGGCCAAACGGACTCGTTGCGCACCATCAGCCGCCAGCTGAGTCGCTACAGCCAGCATAGGCTGCCGGAAAAGTTATTTCTGCACGTCGACCGGCCGTTTTATGTCGTCGGGGAAATCATGTGGTTTAAAGTATACGCCGTCGATGGCGTATTCCACAAGCCAATGGCGGTAAGTAAAATAGCCTACGTGGAGCTGGTCGATAAGGCCCAAAAGCCGGTACTACAAGGCAAAATAGCACTGGATAAAGCCACTGGTCAGGGGTCTTTCGTGTTACCGAAAGGACTGGCTTCGGGCACTTATACCATCCGGGCTTATACTAACTGGATGAAGAATTCGGCCCCGGAATTTTACTTCCACAGCGCCATTACCATTGTCAATACCTTTGGCTCTGTCACAATAAAGCCCGCCCAGGAAAAGGCCGAATACGATGCGCAGTTCTTTCCCGAAGGCGGCAACCTAGTGAAAGGACTGCCCAGCACCGTAGCCTTTAAAATTGCGGATCAGCTGGGTAAAGGCATTGATGCGGCCGGTATTATCGTGGATCAGCGGGGCACCAATGTGGCGCAGTTTAAAACCCTGAAATTCGGGTTAGGCTCCTTCTCATTTACGCCCACTGAAGCCGGCACTTCCTACAGCGCCGTAATTACGCTGCCGGGTGGCCAAACCGTGACGCGGAAGCTGCCGGGCGTGGCCGAGAAAGGCTACGTGATGCACCTGAGCAACGATAACGCCGAGACGCTCACCGTATCGGTTAGAACGAATAGCGCCGACGATGCGGATGATATTTTACTGCTGGGCCACGCTCGGCATATACCGTCCGTCTCCGCTATTGGCCGGTTCAAGAATAATCAGGCCGTATTTTCCGTCCGAAAAAATGAGTTGGCGGAAGGCATTTCCCATTTCACAGTTTTCAGCGCGCAGAAGCAGCCGCTGTGTGAGCGACTCTATTTCCGCAACCCGGGGCAAAAGCTGAACGTCAGCGTCAAGACCGACAAAGCAACCTACACGACCCGGGAGAAAGTAAGCCTGCAGGTGGCTACCACCAACCCGGCCGCCCAGGCTACGCCCGCCGCGCTTTCCCTGGCGGTGTACCGGCTCGATTCACTGGCCAATCTTCCCAGCAGCAACATCAACAGCTACCTGTGGTTAGCCTCCGACGTGAAGGGCCGAATCGAAAACCCCGATTACTATTTCAGCACAGCGCCCGAGGCTGAGCAGGCCGCCGACAACCTGATGCTGACCCAGGGCTGGAGCCGCTTCCGCTGGACGGATGTGCTGGCGGCTAAAACGCCGGAAATCAAATTCTACCCGGAAACGAGCGGCCACTGGATTCAGGGCAAACTGACCAAATCAGCTACCGGCCAGCCCGCCCCCAACGTGCCCGTATACCTGTCGAGCCCCAGCCGGCAGGCCCGCCTGTATAACTGCATTAGCAAGCCGGATGGCACCATTCAGTTTGAAATGCGGGATTTTTATGGGCCTAAGGAAATTATTGTGCAGAACAATACCCAGCTCGACAGCTCCTACCGGGCCGAAATCTACTCCCCGTTTTCGGCGCAGTATGCCGCCGGGCAGGTGGTGCCGTTTAAGTTCTCGGAGTTTTTCCGGCCCGAAATAGCGCAGCGCCACGTCCAGTCGCAGCTGCAAACCGCGTATTACAAAAAGCTTAACTCGCGTTACAAGCTACCCGCCAACGACAGCGTGGCCTTTTACGGCAAGCCCGACGAAACGTACCTGCTCGACGCGTTTACCCGCTTCAAAGTAATGGAAGAAGTGATGCGCGAATACGTGCCGGGCGTACTGGTCCGGATTCGCAAAGACGGGTTCCACTTCCAGGTAATGGACCACCTGAATAAGACTGTGATGGTCGACAACCCGATGGTGCTGCTGGATGGCGTACCTATTTTCGACATCGACAAAGTAGTAGCCCTCGACCCGCTCAAGATTCAGAAGCTGGAAGTCATTACCAGTAACTATTTCCACGGCCGGGAAGTGTACCGCGGGTTGGTGAGCTACACCACCTACAAAGGCGACCTGGGCAGCTACAAGCTTGACCCGCACGCGCTGCTGCAGGAATACGAAGGCCTGCAGCTGCAGCGCGAGTTCTACTCGCCCCGCTACGAGACGGACCCGGCCAAGCAAAGCCGCCAGCCCGATTTCCGCAACCTGCTCTACTGGAACCCCGACGTAACGACCTCGGCCGGCCGCAGTACAGAGCTGGACTTCTACACCGCCGACCAGCCCGGCAAATACCTGGTGGTAGTGCAGGGCATGACGGCCAACGGCCATGCCGGCAGCACGCGCTACACGTTTGAGGTGAAGCAGGCTTTGTAGTCAGGCTTTTTCCGAAGACTATCAACAAAAAGGCCCGCCGCATTCCTCGAATGCGGCGGGCCTTTTTACGCTTTACGGGTTAAACCGGCAGCCTACACTTTTTCGGGCAGCAGCGTGGCGTCCACGTAGTTGCCAAGCACGGGCTGGTTGGCGTCGCCTTGGGTTACTGCTTCTACCAGCAGCTTACCGCCCACGAAAGCGCCTTTCCAGGATTCGCCGAGGCCGCCGAAAACTTCTTCCCGGTCGCCGCGCGAGCGGAGCTTATTCACGCCCATTTTAAAGGCGCGGATTTCTTTGGACGTACGCTGGGCCCACTTTTCGTCGTCGGAGGCCAGGGCACCTACCAGGGCACCGTTACTGATGTTCATTTCGCCCACCAGCTCCTCTACCCTATCCACGAGTACGATGCTGTCGATAGGGCCGAAGGGCTCCTTGAAGTACAGCTCGCTCTGGCGGGGCAGGTTTACCAGAGCCCGGGGGGCGCGGTAGGCACTCATATCCTGGCCGGGCAGAAACAGGCTTTCGTCGAGCTTGCCCTGAAACACGGGCGTGGCGCCGGTTTTCAGCGCATCGGCGTAGAGCCGGTCAAGGTCTTCGGCCTGGGCTTTGTTGATAACGGGGCCAAAGGCCAGCTCCGGCAGTTTGTCGCCGGGGCTGTCGACGAGCGTGGGGTTGCCCACTTTCAGGCTTTTCACGGCTTCCCAGTAGGTTTCCAGGAACTGCGGAAACAGGCTGCGCTGCACCACGAAACGCACGTAGGCCGTGCAGCGCTGCTTGCCGTAGTCGTAGCCCTTCTTGAGCTGGTCGGCCATGCTGTTCCAGTCCGAGTAGTCCCAGATGCCGTAGGTATTCACGCCTTCCATTTCGAGCATGTAACGCTTGTGCTCCGAACTGAGGGCGTCGGCAATGTTGCGGCCGTTGTAGCGGCCACCCACGAAGCTGAGGCAATCCACGGCGTCGTTTTTCACCAGCACCTCGCTCAGTTCACCACCGCCGCCGCTCACGAGCGTGACTGGCAGGCCGCAGCGGCGGGCAATGGCGAAGGCAAAGCTTAGGGAAATAAAGCCGCCGTCGGTGGGCGTTTTAGCAATAACCGAGTTGCCGCACAGCACCTGCACCAGCACCGCGTGCAGCAGCACCGAATGCGGGTAGTTCCAGGAAGCAATATTAGACACCAGGCCCAGCGGCTTGCGTGTGCCCAGCATACCTTCGATGTTATCCACGTACCATTGCACGCCCTCAATGGCGCGGTCAATGTCGGTGAAGCCCAGCTTGTAGGTTTTGCCGATTTCCCACATCAGCAGCTTGCCTACCAGTTCTACGTGGGGCCGCAGCTGGTTGAGACATTCCTGCACTTTCTCGCGGCGGGCGTCTAGGTCGGTGGCGGCCCAGGCGGCGGCTTCGCCTTTGGCGAATTGCACGGCTTTCAGCGCGGTTTCGCGGTTCAGCATCGGCATCCAACCCAGCTGCGTACCGTCAATGGACGAGGTGAACTCGCGGGGCGTGCCCGGCTGCTGCCAGCGGCCTTCCATCAGGTTCTGGAACTTGCCGTCCTGGGTGAAGATTTCGGGCGTAATCTGCTTGACCTGATTCAGCAAGGAGCCGAATTCCACCGCGGGCGAAATGATTTTGGGCATGAAAAAGACGTAAAGGTGTTGGATTGGACCAGGCGGGTGGGACCAGCGGGGTACGCTACTGCAGAAGACTATTCGCGAATAAAAATGTTTTAGCCGGCTTGACCAACCCCAGCCGCCGGAACGGCCTCGGCGACCATGCAGGCCACCAGGTCATCCACCATGTCGGAGGAGCCGATGAAGAGCGGGGCGCGCTGGTGATAGTCGACGGGGGCAATGTCGAGCACGGCCTCGGTGCCGGCCAGGGCCTTGCCGCCCGCCTGCTCGATGAGGAAGGCCAGCGGGTAGCCTTCGTAGAGCAGGCGCAGCTTGCCGTTGGTGTTCTTGGCCGTGGGCGGATAGAGGTAGATACCGCCTTTAAACAGATTCCGGTGGTAATCGGCTACCAATGAGCCGATGTAGCGGCCACTGTAGCGCCGCTCCTTGCACTGGGTGAGGTAGCTGCGCACCCACTCGGGGTAGTCGTACCAGTTGCCTTCGTTGCAGGAAAACGTGGTGCCCTGCTCAGGGATTTTTACGCCGTCGTGGGAAAGGAAAAACTCGCCCAGGGAATGCTCATACGTAAAGCAGGCCACACCGTGCCCGGTACTATACACGAGCATCGTGCTGGAGCCGTAGAGGATGTAGCCCGCGCCCACCTGCTTGCGGCCGCCCTGCAGAAAGTCTTCCTTGGTAGCCTTGGTGCCGATGGGCGACACGCGCCGGTAGATGCTAAAAATGGTACCGATGCTGACGTTGACATCAATATTTGAGGAGCCGTCGAGTGGGTCCATGGCTACCACGTAGCGGCCCTGGTCATTGCCGGTGTGAATGATTTCGTCGTCTTCCTCAGAGAGAATGGCGCAGGCCTCGCCCCCGTTTTTCAGGGCCCGAATGAAGCGAATGTTGGCTACCACATCGAGCTTCTGCTGCTGCTCACCCTGCACGTTCTGGGCACCGTAGTTGCCGGTAATGTCCATCAGGCCGGCCCGGTTGATTTCCCGGTTCACGATTTTGGCGGCCAGGGCCATGTCGCGCAGCAGCTGGCTCAGCTCGCCGGTAGCGAAGGGAAATTCCGCCTGCTTGCGCATAATGTAGCGGTCCAGGGTAGTGCCGACGGGACTGGCGAGCGTATTTTCTTGGGGTGAGGTCATGGGTGGAATTGGTAGAGTTCAGGCAACATGTTAGCGTGCTTCCCCGCCCGAGGAATCAATAAGCGTAGGTAAAACCAGAGTTTTGGACATTGGCAACCAAGGGCAGGGCGGCAAATAGCGCCAGCAAGGTACGCCACGAATTGCGGAAACGATTGCGCAGAATGGATTCTAAGCCGCCGCTTGAGCGGTGCAATACCTAGGTTTCCGGTGAATTAGTCGTTCCGGTTTCCCTGCTTAACCAAGCGGAGAAACCGAAACAAGACCGTGCTTAGCTTTTAGCCTCGGGCTGCTTCTGGGACTGCCAGAGCACTACCTGCCAGCCTTTTTTGGCGTCTTTCACCTGCACCACCACATACTTGAGGTGGGCAACGTTGGGCGTGCCATCGGGCTTGTTGGGCTGGTAAATAGTGATGGTGCCATTGACCACGGCCGCTTTGCCATCGTTGTAGGCCCGCACGTTCAGGGCTTCCACGTCGATTTTATCGTACACGCTCTTGCCGTCCCGGATGCTCTGGATGTAGTCCTGCTTGCCGTTCTGCTTGCCGTTGGAGTGCGTGTACACCAGGTCGTCGGCGAAGAATTTCTCCAGCAGGGCGTAGTCCTTTTTCACCTGGGCCTCGAAGCGCTGCCGCTCCAGGGCTTCCACTTCTTTGGCAGCGGCCATATCTTTCTTGTTGGTGGTAGTTTGGGCAAAAGCCGCCGCGCCGAGCACGAGCAGCAGGGCAAACGTGAGGATTCGTTTCATGAGTCGGTGGGGAATTCTACGGGTGGCAGATTACGCGTCGATGTCGATTTTCTTCATGCGCGGCGCCAGGAAGTGCATCAGCACCCAAGCCAGCAGGTAAGCTGCGCCGCAAATCCAGAACATGATGAAGTAGGCCTTGTCGAGCTGTCCGATGCTTTCGTAGTGCACAAACATGCGCTTCTGCACCAGGGCCGTGAGGGCAATGCCGCCCAGACCACCGGCCATACCGCCGATACCCGTCACCGAAGCCACGGCCCGTTTGGGGAACATATCCGACACGGTAGTGAAGATGTTGGCACTCCAGGCCTGGTGCGCCGCCGCCGCAATACCGATAACCAATACGGCCAGCCACATATCGACCTGCCCCAGCTTCTGGGCAAACACAATCGGGAACACGCAGAGGGCAATGAGCAGCATCGAGGTTTTGCGGGCTTTGAAAGCGGGCCAGCCGTTCTTGATGAAGTTCATCGGAATCCAGCCGCCGCCGATGCTGCCGATGCTCGACAGAATGTACACTACCGCTACCGGCAATGATACGGCAGTGCCTTTCAGACCGTACTGCTTGTTGAGGAAATCGGGCAACCAGAACAGGTAGAACCACCAGATGGGGTCGGTCAGGAACTTGCCCAGCACGAAGGCCCAGGTTTGGCGATACGTCAGCAGCTTAAACCACGACACTTTCGGCTGCGTTTCCACGGCTACGGCGGCCAAATCGTCCACGTCGGAGTGGATGTAGTCGAACTCGGCTTTGGTGAGCTTAGCGTGACGGGCCGGTACTTCGTAAAGCCAGAACCACAGAATCAGCCACACGAAACCCAGGGCGCCAGTAATGATGAAAGCCCACTGCCAGCCGATAGATTCGGCAATCAGCGGCACCGACAGCGGCGCGATGATGGCGCCGACGTTGGAGCCTGAGTTGAAAATACCAGTGGCCAAAGCCCGCTCCTTCTGCGGAAACCACTCGGCCGTGGTTTTGATGGCAGCCGGGAAGTTGCCGGCTTCCGTGACGCCCAGAAAGGCCCGGGCCACGCTAAAGCCCAGCGTGCTGCTCACGAAGGCGTGGCCAATGGCGGCTAGGCTCCACAGAAACGTCGACAGCGCGTAGCCCATCTTGGTGCCGAGCTTGTCGATGACGCGGCCCACGCCCAGCATGCCGAGCGAGTAGGCCAGTTTGAAGGCAATTTCGATGTTGGCGTAGTCGCCCGAATTCCACTTGAATTCCACCTCCAGGTAGGGCTTGAGCAGCGAAATAACGGCCCGGTCGAGGTAGTTGACCGTAGTGGCGAAAAACACCAGGGAGCAGATGGTCCACCGGTATCGGCCCATGACGGAATTGTCCAGGGAGGGCGGGTTGGGCACGGCTGGGGGGATAACCGAGGCTGTTTTCATCACGAAGCGCGAGAGGTGAGAAATTGCATGAGCGGCGCAATACGCGGCGCGATGACAGCCACGTCATCCGCACCTTTAAAGAGTTGGGAGCCAATCCCAACCACGTTGACGCCGGCCCCGAACCATTCGGTAAGGCTGGCTTCGGTGGGCTCTACGCCGCCGGTTACCATCAGCTTCACGGCAGGCATTGGCCCGCGCAGGCTCTTGATAAAATCGGGGCCGAGCACGTTGCCGGGGAATATTTTCACCAGGCCCGCGCCGTGCTGGCTGGCGGTATACACTTCGGTGAGCGTCATGGCGCCGGGCACCCAAGCCACGTCGTGGCGGCGGCAGGCCTCGGCCACGTCGGTGGTCATAATGGGCTGCACCACGAAGTCGGCACCGGCGGCAATGAACTGCTCGGCCTGGGCGGCGGTGTAGATAGTACCAATGCCGAGCAGCATTTCGGGCAGGTGCTCCCGCACGAAGCGCTGCAGCTGGGTGAATACCTCAAAGGCGTTGGCCCCGCGGTTCGTGAATTCGAACACGCGGACCCCACCCTCGTAGCAGGCCAGCACCACGCTTTGGGCATAGGCGGCATTGGCATGGAAAAACACCGGCACCAAAGGCGCGGCCAGCACGCGCTCCAGAACTTCGGCAGAAGAGTATCGGGACATGGATTTTAGTTGTCAGTTGTTGGTTGTCAGTTGTTAGTTGCAGGCTTCAGGTTGGTTATCAGTATTCAGTCAGATCAGAACAACCTAACAACTGACAACCAATAACTAACAACTAGCCTTACCGGAGCAGGCGCCCCGAGGTGTTGCCTTTCACGACTTCGTCGACTTCGGCCTTGGTGGCCAAGTTGAAGTCGCCGTGAATGGTGTGCTTGAGGGCGGAAGAAGCTACCCCGAAGGTCAGGGCCTGCTGCTGGTCGTCGGAGGTGAGCGAGCCGTAGATGAAGCCCGCAATGAAGGCGTCGCCGCCCCCGATACGGTCCACGATGGGCACAATGTCGTAGCTGGGGCTTTCCACGAAGCTCTTGCCATCGTACAAGATACCTTTTAGCTGGTTGTGCGACGCACTCAGCGTTTCGCGCCGGGTCGTGATGACCTGCTTCACGTTCGGGAAGCGGGCCATCAGCTGTTCGGCCATCGAAGTAAAGCTATGCGAAGCACCTTCTTGCGGTACAATGCCGAATAAATCTTCGGAATCGTTTTCGGAAGCCACGATTACGTCGCAGCCTTCCACCAGCCCGGGCATTACGTCCTGAGCCTTCTGGCCGTACTGCCACAGGTTGCGGCGGTAGTTCACGTCGCCCGAGACGGTGATGCCCAGGCGGCGGGCCGCCGCAATGGCGTCTTTACACGCCTGGGCGGCCGAAGCGGAAATGGCCGGCGTGATGCCCGTCCAGTGAAACCAGCTGGCATCCTTCAGGATTTCGTCCCAGTTGAAATCCTCGGGCTGCAGGTTGGCAAAGGCCGAGTCGAACCGGTCGTACACCACCTTGCTGGGCCGCATCGAGGCGCCAACTTCGAGGAAGTACAGCCCCAGCCGCTCACCGCGAAACACGGTATGCACCATATTCACGCCGTAGCGCTGAAAATGCTGGGTAGCGGCTTGGCCCAGCTCGTTGGCCGGAAAGCAGGTGACGTGGGCCGCGGGCATGCCCAGCTGCGTCAGCGACGCGGCCACGTTGGCTTCGCCGCCGCCGTAGGTGGCTTCGAAGGTGGCGGTTTGGGTTAAGCGGTAGTTCAGCGGCGGCGAGAGCCGCAACATGATTTCGCCGAACGTTACTACCTGCTTCATGTAGGGTGGGTTGTGAGTAGAGGATCAGGAAAAAGCCGGCCCGCACGCCGGGCCGGGCGCAAGCTAGGCTTTCTCGGCTACGCCGGCAGCTTCCACCGGCTCAGCCTGGGTTTCAAAGCCGAAATAGCCCTGGGCGTTGTTGTAGCAGATATTCTGCACCATGCCACCTACCAAGGCCAGGTCGTCGGGCAGCTCGCCGTTTTCCACGTCGTTGCCGAGCAGATTGCACAGAATGCGGCGGAAATACTCGTGGCGCGGGTACGAGAGGAAGCTGCGCGAATCGGTAAGCATGCCCACGAAGCGGCTCAGTAGCCCCAGGTTCGATAAGGCGTTGATCTGGCGCTCCATGCCGTCTTTCTGGTCGAGGAACCACCAGCCCGAGCCAAATTGCAGCTTGCCGGGAATAGTGCCGTCCTGGAAGTTGCCGATCATGGTGGCAAACAGCTCGTTATCGGCTGGGTTCAGGTTGTAGAGAATCGTCTTGGCCAGCTTGTCCTGGGTGTCGAGCCGGTCGAGGAACTTCGACAGGGCCTGGGCCTGAGAAAAGTCGCCGATGGAGTCCCAGCCGGTATCGGGGCCGAGCTGGCGCAGCTGGCGGGCGTTGTTGTTGCGCAGCGCGCCCAGGTGGAACTGCTGGGTCCAGCTTTTCTCCCAGTCGAGCTCGGCCAGAAACACGAGCATGGCCGATTTGAACTGGTGTACTTCCTTCGAATTCAGGCTTTCCCCGCCGCGCACTTTGGCAAAAATGGCGCTAACCTCGGCGTCAGTGTAGTCGGCGGCGTAAATCTGCTCCAAGCCGTGGTCCGACAGGCGGCAGCCCAGGGCAGCAAAGTAGTCGTGGCGCACGCGCAGGGCCGTTTGCAGGTCCTGGTACGACCCGATATCCACGGCGGCTGAGGCCCCGAGCTTGTCGAGGTAAGCGTTGTAGGCCGGGGCATCCTCGGGCGTCATGGCCTTGTCGGGGCGGAAGGTAGGCAGCACCTGCACGGCGAAGTCGGAGGCGGCCAGGGCGCGGTGGTGCTCCAGGGAGTCGGCCGGGTCGTCGGTGGTACAGAGCGTGCGCACGTTCATTTTCAGCAGCAGGCCGCGCACCGAGTACTCGGGCGTCTGGAGCAGGGCGTTGCAGTGCTCGTAGATGCGGCGGGCCGAGTCCTTGTTCAGCACTTCCGTCACGCCAAAGTAGCGCTGCAATTCCAGGTGCGTCCAGTGGTAAAGCGGGTTGCGCAGCGTGTAGGGCACGGTTTCGGCCCATTTCTCGAACTTCTCCCAGTCGGAAGCATTGCCCGTGATGTAGCGCTCATCGATGCCGTTGGTGCGCATGGCGCGCCACTTGTAATGGTCGCCGTAGAGCCAGAGCTGGGTGATATTCTCAAACTGCTTATCCTCGGCAATCTGGTCGGGCAGCAGGTGGTTGTGGTAGTCGATGATGGGCATCGAGGCAGCATACTCGTGGTAGAGCGTGCGGGCCGTCTCGGTCTGCAACAGGAAATCGGCGTCGAGAAAAGGCTTTTTCATAATCGTAGGTGGGGCCGGGTGGGAAGTCGCGGCGTAAAAGCGTGAGGTCGGGTTAGGGCAAGGCAAAGTAACTAGGAGACGGCAGGCAGGTGTTCTGGACTCTCCTGGAAAATGTAGTTGTCGATTGTTCGTTGTCAGTTGTTAGCTCGTGCTGATGCCTAGTCCTAACAACTGACAACGAACAACTATTTACAGCGACACGCCGCGTTTCCAGGGAATGAAGTCGGTTTGACCGTGGCGCACGGCGGCTACTTCCTCGCCGCTGGCCACGCGAATCACGTAGTCCAGAATCCGTTCCCCGGCCTGCTCGATGGTTTCTTCGCCGTCGATAACGGTACCGGTGTTCAGGTCGATGATGTCGGGCATGCGGTTGGCCAGGGCCGTGTTGCTCGAAATCTTCACCACGGGCGCAATTGGGTTGCCGGTGGGCGTGCCCAGGCCGGTGGTAAAGAGCACGATGGTGGCCCCGGAGCCTACCTCAGCGGTAGTAGACTCCACGTCGTTGCCGGGCGTGCAAAGCAGGTTCAAGCCGGGCTTGGTTACCAGCTCGGGGTAGTCGAGCACGGCTACCACCGGCGACGAACCACCTTTGCGGGCTGCCCCAGCCGATTTCATGGCGTCGGTAATCAGACCGTCGCGGATATTGCCCGGCGAGGGGTTCATGTCGAAGCCCGAGCCCACGGCCACGGCCGAGTCGCCGTAGGCCTTCATCAGGGAGCTAAACCGCTCGGCCGTCGGCTGGTCTACCGAGCGGTCGACCAGTTCTTGCTCCACGCCGCACAGCTCGGGGAATTCAGCCAGAATAACCGAGCCACCGAGGGCCACGAGCATGTCGGACACGTGGCCTACTGCGGGGTTAGCCGAAATACCGGAGAAGCCATCCGAGCCGCCGCACTCCAGACCGATGGTTAGCTTGCTGAGCGGGGCGGGCTGGCGGTGCTGGGCGTTGGCCTGCATCAAGCCAGCAAACGTCTGGCGCAGCGCTGTGCTGATGAGGTCTTCCTCCGTACCAATTTTCTGTTGCTCCAGAATGTAGAGCGGCTTATAGAACTGGGGGCTGCGCTTGTTGATTTCGTCCTGGAGCATGCTCACCTGCGCGTTCTGGCAGCCCAGGCTGAGCACGGTGGCTCCGGCCACGTTGGGGTGCGTAATGTAGCCGGCCAGCAGGCCGCAGAGCGTCTGGGCATCCTGGCGAATACCGCCGCAGCCGCCTTCGTGCTGCAAAAACCGCACGCCGTCCACGTTGGGAAACAGACGGGGTTTCTGGCGGCTGATTTCGGCCGAGTGCAGGTCGGTAGCCAGAATTTCCTCTACCGTTTTACCAGCCTGCATCAAGGAAATCAGCTCCTGGGTCTGGGGCTGGTAGCTTTTCTTGCGGCCGTAGCCCAGGTCATCGACCAAGGCCGCTTCGAGCACCTGAATGTTGCGGTTTTCGCAGAATACCAGTGGAATAACCAGCCAGTAGTTGGCCGTGCCCACGCGGCCGTCGGCGCGGTGGAAGCCCATGAAGTTGCGCTCCTGCCACTTGGTCACATCGGGTACGGGCCAGTTCAGGCGGTGTACGCCGGTGGTCTGGTCGAACGAGTCGGTGGCGTGCTGAATGTTGGAGGTGGTGAGCAGGCCGCCAAGCGGAATACGCTCCCGCACTTTGCCGACGAGCACGCCGTACATGTGTACCAGGTCGCCGGGCTCGAAGGCCTGGGGCGCTACTTTATGCTTGGCCGGAATAGCCTGGGTGGTCGTTATCATACCATCCTTCCACGGCACGGGCGTACCGATGGGCAGGTCGGTGAGGGCGACCAGCACGTTGTCGTGGGGATGAATCTGGGCTACTAAATGCTTCATGAGGCAAGGGAAACCTTTTGGGTAAAATAGCTGGCTAGCGTGGCCTGGGCGCCATCCTGCAGCAATTGGTGCAGGTATTTCTCGACGCGGGCCGCGAAACCGGGCAGTTGGGCCAGATCATGGCCCCAGAGGGTTTTATTACGCAAAACCGTAGCAGTTAATTCCGCGGGGCTCAGGCGCTGCCAGAGGTCGGCGAAGTAGCCAGCCTTCTCGTCCTGAATCGGGTATTGCTGGCCGTTGGCCTCGCCGTACCACCCGTCGGGGCGCTGCTCGGTGCCGCGCATAAAGAGCAGATAGGCGGCAAAACCCAGAGCCATGTAGTCGGGCACCACGGCCAGTTTCTTGTAGTAATGCAGCAGCGTGGGCACGTTGCGCATTTGAATTTTCATGGTATAGTTGAGCGTGATGCCCAGCCAGCGGTGCTCGATGTAAGGGTTGCGGAACCGGTCGAGAACCTGCATGCCGAAGCGCTGGCCCACTTTCTCATCCACGGCGTAGGGAATGCCAGGCAGCAGATCAGCCAGCATCAGGTTCTGGATAAAGCCAGCCAAAGCCGCGTCGTCCATGGCCCCGCGCACGGTGTCGAAACCGGCCAGGTGGGCCAGCCCGCAGCTGAGCGTGTGGGTGCCGTTGAGCAGGCGCAGCTTCAGCTCCCGGAACAGGTCAATGTTGGGCTGCACGATGACGCCGGCATCGGCCTGCTCAAACGACAGCACCGATTTGACATGCGCGTTGCCCTCAATGGCCCAGAGCAGGTAAGCTTCCGACATCGTGAGCAGGTCGTCGGAGTAGCCTAGCTCGGCTTCCAGGGCGGCCTGGGTGGCCGCGTCGGGGCGGCCGGGCACGATGCGGTCCACGAGCGAGTTGCAGAAGTGGTTGGCCGCTTCGAGCCACTCGATAAAGTCCGCGTCGAGGCCGTTGAGGTGGGCCAGCTCCAGCACGATGCCTTCTAGCTTTGAGCCGTTGTTGGGAATCAGCTCCGTGGGCACAATCACCAGCCCCTTGTCCAGCGCGCCATCGAAGGCCTGGTAGCGGGCATACAGCACGGCCAGCAGCTTGCCGGGAAACGACTGGGGCGGCGTAAGCTGAATCGACTCCGAAACCAGCTGAATACCCACCTCGGTGGTGTTGGAAATGACCACCTGCAGCTCCGGGGTGCGGGCCACGCGCAGCACGTCGGCCCACTGGCTTTTGGCCGACAGTACCCGACTGATGGCCGAGCACACCACATTTTCCTCCACCGTCTGCCCATCGGCCACGCCCCGGATGCAGAGCGTGTAGAGCCCGTCCTGGCGGTCGAAAGCCGTGGCGTCGCCCCCGTCGGTCGACTTGACCACCACGATACGGCCGTTGAAGAAGCCCTGGCGGTTGGCTTTGTCGATGAGGTAGTCGGGCAGGCCGCGCAGCAGCACGCCGGTGCCGAACTGCAGCACTTTTTCGGGCAATTCAAAGTGCGTCGCCTCGGGCATTGCTACTGCCGAGGGCGAGAGGGCAAGTGCCGCTTCTTTGGATAAACTGGCCATGATTCCGAGCCTTAAATTTTGCTTCCTTCTTTCTTCTCCCACTTCTGCTGCCACTTCGGATAGTCCTTGGTCAACAGTTTCTGCGGCCACACGCTGGCGTACACGTAGCCGGTGCGGCGCTCATTCTCAATCTCGCTCAGCGTGCTCTTTTTCACCCCTTCCCGGCCCACGTAGATGGGCTTGTTGGTTTCCAGATCGTAGAACCGGGCCCACAGCACGCTGCCCGCCTCGGGCACGATTACTCGGTCTTTGCCCTTGGGCTGGGTGGCATCGGCAATATCCTTCACCGCGAAGCCGTCCATTTTTACCAGCTCAAACCAGGCAATAGCTGCCTGAATCGACTTTCTCACTTCCGGCGAAGGGTTGTCGAGCGTCAGCAGAAACTGAACGATACCCACGCTTTCGGCGCCACTGAGCGAGGCCAGCTCGAAGGCCCGGGCCTTCACCGGCAGCAGCGTTTTCCGGTCGTGCTGGGCGCACCACACCGTGAGCTTCCCATTCTGCACGTACTGGGTTTTGAGGATGCAGCTGATGCCGCGCTCTACGGCCTGCTGCGCCAGGGGCACTAAGCTCGGGTCGAGGGCGGCGTAGTCGCCTTTGCGGTCGGCCACGGCTTTGAGTAGCGTCAGCACCCGCACCATGGCGTTGTCGTTATAGGTAATCTGGGCGCGGTAGCCGCTGCTGTCGGGGTAAAACTGGGGGAAGCCGCCGTTTTTGTGCTGCATTTTGAGCAGGTAGCGGATGCCCTTTTCGGCCCCGGCGCGGTAGGCCGCGTTGCCGGTGGTTTTGTAGGCTGTAGCCAGATATTCGATTTCCCGGGTCGTGGCGTTGTTGTCAATGGTGGCATCCTTGGCGTTAGCAGCGGCCAGGGTGCTGGCTTTCAGGGCGGCACTCAGCGGGGCTTTGTAGTCCACTTTCTTCTCCTTCACGGCCTTGGGCCAGCCCCCAATGGCGCGCTGATAGACCAGCATTTTCTCGGCGGTGGTATCAATGGCTTCGGCCAGCTTGCCGCCCATTTTCAGGGTCTGGGCAGCCGAAACCGACGAAGTGCCGGCCGTTTTCCACTGCCCGCCGAAGGTCCAGGCGGCGTCAATCTGCCGGGCTTTGGGCGCGTTTTCGGCGGCGTTCAGGTTGTCGCGGTGCCAGGCGTAGTCGCCGCCCTGGCGGTGGCAGCCGGCGTAGTACACGCGGCGGCCCCACTGCGGCGTGCCCTTGCCCGACTGCGCGGCGTAGATATCCGCATCGGCCATGTTTTTGGGAAACTTGCAGTCAACCAAGTAAAACTGCGACTCGGTATGGTAGCGGCCCAGCTTGAAGTTGTCGTCGCCCTCGAAGGTGCAGTTTTTGAGCACCGTTTTGGCGTCTTTGCTGCCCGAGCCATCGTGCCAGATGGCAGCATTCATATTGTGGCAGATGAAGCGGCAATTCTCAGCGTAGGCCCAGCCGCGGGGGCAGTAAAAATCCACGCTGCCTTCCATCGTGCAGTCCTTGAAGTAGTACAGGCCAGCTTCGGCGTCCCAGGGGCTCACCGTGTCGTTGCCGAGGGTCCGGAAGGTGCAGTTTTTCACCGTTAGGCGCGTCGTGCCCTTGCCGGTGTAGAGCGCCATCTGGTGGTCGGTCTTTTTGATCAGCTTTTTGCCGCTGGGGTCCGAGGGGCAGTCGATGGTGACGGGGCCGGTGGCTTCGGCGCCGTAGGTGTTCATCACCGTAAGCTTTTCGAGCGTGATGTCGGGGCTGTTGCGCAGGCTGAGCGTGGCAATGGTCCAGTCGCCCGCAGTAGCCGGGTCGCAGCGGAACATAGCGTTGGCCTGCGAAATGGTGATGATAACGCCGGCTTCACTTTCGCCCTGGAGCGTGATATGGTCTTTACCGTCGATAAAGACCTTTTCCTTGTAGGTTCCTTTTTTGATGCGCACCACCCGTTGCTGAGTGCTGCTGTTGGGCAGGCTGTTGACGGCGGCCTGAATGGTCGGGAAGTCGCCCGAGCCATCCAGCGCCACCGTCAAATGCTGTGCATAGGCCGAGGAAACCTCTCCCAAAATTGCCCCTGCCAGCACAAGCATTGCCTTCAAATACCCTTTCATCAATTTATTCTTCAGTTGGGTTGCCCCGGTTCTACACAAAATCTTCCCGCATCGGCGAGAAGGCATCAATCAGCACGCCCGCCTCGAGGCACACCACGCCGTGCCACACGTCGGAAGGCACGTAAAACGCGTCGCCGGCCCGCAGCACCTGCTTTTCCTCGCCCAAGGTCACTTCAAACACCCCGCTCTGGATGTAGCTCTGCTGCACGTGCACGTGGTGGTGCATGGCCCCTACCCCGCCGGTTTCAAAGGTCACTTTCACCAGCATCATCTGCGCATCGTACGAGATGATGCGGCGGCGCATGCCGGGCCCCACGTCGGTCCAGGCGACGTCCTGTTCGGCAATGAAGCTGGCCGGAAGTTGCTGGGTGGCAGTGCTCATCAGTAGGAATGTTGCGGTGAAAAAACGAGTTAGCGGAGCTGGTCCAGCGGCACGGCGTCCATGTCGGTATACTCGCGGTTTTCGCCGGCCATACCCCAGATGAAGGCGTAGTTGCTGGAGCCGCAGCCGGTGTGAATGGACCACGGCGGCGAGAGGATGGCCTGCTCGTTGCTCACCCACAGCGGGCGGGTTTCGTTGGGCTCCCCCATCATGTGCAGCACGCGCTGCCCCTGGGGCATATTGAAGTACAGATAGGCCTCCATGCGCCGGTCGTGCACGTGCGAGGGCATCGTGTTCCAGACCGAGCCGGTTTTGAGTTGCGTCAGGCCCATTACCAGCTGGCAGCTCTGAATGCCTTCGGCGTAGATGTACTTGTAAATAGTGCGCTGATTGGCCGTTTCCACCGCGCCCATTTCCACCGGCGTGGCTTCAGCCTGGGTTTTAAGCGTGGTCGGGTGCTGGGCGTGGGCCGGAGCCGAGAGCAGGTAGTAGCGCGCCGGCTCATCGGCCGAATGGCTCAGAAACTGCACGTCCTGGCTGCCTTTGCCCACGTAGAGACAGTCCTGGTTGCCCAGCTCGTAGGTGGTGCCATCCACCGTCACCTGACCGGCACCGCCCACGTTAAGAATGCCCAGCTCGCGGCGCTCCAGAAAGTAGTCGGCCTTCAGGTTCGGGGGGCAAGGCAAGGCCAGTGGCTTGTCGGTCGGCACGGCGCCGCCCACAATCATCCGGTCGTAATGGGTGTATACCAGGGTAATATCATCAGCCACAAACAGGCTCTCGATCAAAAAATGCTCGCGCAGTTCGGTCGTGTTCATGCCCGCAGTTTCGCGGGGGCTGACGGCATAGCGTTGGGTCATCGGTGGGTCAGTGATTTAGTGAATTAGTGAGTGAATCAGGCTTGGTTGACTTGGTTGATTTAGAAGAAAAAACTCGCTAAATCACTAAGTCGCTAATTCACTATCGTCCCATCCAGCCGCCGTCGACGGTGAGGATGGTGCCGTGGACATAATCTGCAGCTTCGGAAGCCAGAAAAACGGTGGGACCTTTGAAGTCGGCGGGGGTGCCCCAGCGGCCGGCCGGAATGCGGGCCAGAATGCTCTGCGAGCGGTCCGGGTCGTTGCGCAGGGCTTCGGTGTTGTCGGTGGCAATGTAGCCGGGGGCAATAGCGTTGACGTTCACGCCGCGGCCGGCCCACTCGTTGGCCAGAGCTTTTACCAAGGAGCCAATGGCGCCCTTGCTGGCCGCATAGCCCGGCACGTTGATACCACCCTGGAACGTGAGCAGTGAAGCCGTGAAGATGATTTTACCCGACCCCTGCGCCAGCATGCGCCCCCCAATGGCGCGGGCCAGGCGGAAGGGCGCGTCCAGATTAATATGGAGTACCTCGTCCCAGAGCTCATCTGAATGCTCGGCAGCCGGGGCGCGCTTGATGGTGCCGGCGTTGTTGATCAGAATATCGATGCGGGGAAAATCCTGCTGCACCTTTTCGATAAAGGCGTCTACCGACTCGCGGCTGCTGAAGTCGGCCTGGTAGGCGTGAAACTGCCGGCCCAGGGCCTGCACCTGCTGCTCAGTGTCGGAGCCGCTCAGGGCCAGGGTGGCGGAAACGCCGATGATGTTGGCCCCGGCTTCGGCCAGGCCCAGCGCCATAGCCTGCCCAATGCCCCGGTTGCAGCCCGTGACGAGGGCAAGTTTACCGGCAAGGCTGAAGCTGGAAGAGGAGCTGGGGGTGGACATCGGGCGGGTTGGGTTTGGTAACTTTTTAGGGAATGGCAATCAGTTTCGGGCACTATCTGCCCGGAAACCGGTTTGATAAGATTACACGACTGCGCAGGCAAAAGGAAGAATAGCACAATGTTTATTTGCGCAAACGTTATCGGGAACGTTGCCGATAGCGCAATTTCGGCGGGACCGAAACCGGGATTAGGAGAAATTCGGAATAGAACTCTACTTTAGCCCCCGGAATGCTCCCTCCCACTGCGTTTCAACCAATTGCACTTTAACAAGCCCACCCCTTGGATAACGTTACCATAAAGGATATTGCCAAGGCGCTGAACCTGTCCACCTCCACGGTGTCGCGGGCGTTGCGCGGGAGCTATGAGATTAATGCTGAGACCAAACGGCTGGTGATGGAGTACGCCGAGCGGCTCAACTACCGGCCCAACCCGATTGCGCTTAGCCTGAAGGAAAACCGCAGCCGCGCCATCGGCGTCATCGTTCCCCAGATTGCCAACTACTTCTTCTCGCAGGCCATCAACGGCATCGAGGCCATTGCCTACAACCGCGGCTACCACGTCATTATTTTCCAGACCCACGAGTCGTACGAGCGGGAAGTGGTGAATATGCAGCAGGCCGTGTCGCGCCGCGTGGATGGGCTGCTGATTTCACTTTCCAGCGAAACCTCCGACGTAACCCACCTGCGCGAGCTGCAGGATCAGGGCATGCCCATCGTGCTTTTCGACCGGGTTTCGTCGGAGCTGAACGCCACGCAGGTAGTAGCCGATAATTTTAAGGGCGCTTTCGAAGCCACTGAGCACCTGATCTGGTCGGGCCGGCGGCGCATTGCCCACCTCACCATTCCGCCCTACATGTCCATCACCCAGGAGCGGCTGGCGGGCTACCGGGCGGCGCTGGAAAAGCACGGCATTGCCTACGACGAAAACCTGGTGCGCTACGGTACTTTCGGCCCCGACGAGGTGGGCCCGATGGTGGACGATCTGCTGGCCCAAAACCCGCGCCCCGACGCCTTTTTTACGGCCAGTGACCGGCTCGCGGCAGGCTGCCTGGGCGCACTGCAGAAGCGGAAGCTGCGCATTCCGGAAGACGTGGCCCTCATTGGCTTTACCAACATGAACGTGGCCGAGCTGCTCTCGCCGCCGATGAGCACGGTGGTGCAGCCGGCCCAGGAAATCGGGCAGGTGGCCGTCGAGCGTCTCATCGAGTTGATTGAGCGCAAGCAGAAAGCCGCCCCACCGAGCGTCATCAAAATCCCGACCACGCTGATTGCCCGCGACTCGACGCGTACGGTGGTGGAATAGGCACCAATTCGGACTGCACTTGTGGTAGCCGCAAAACGGCGTCCCGGCCTGGCTGGGACGCCGTTTTTGGTTGAAGCGGCTGCCCTAAACAACAGGCTCCGAGAACGTTCCCGGCAACGTTTGCACAAATAAAGGCCGGAATAAAGCGGCAAAGGATCAGGAATTTACGGTAGACTACCTCTCCTACTTTCCACCCTGACCTGTTTTGTATGCGCGTATTCTGTACTCCCCGTTCCTTTTATCCAACTGCTTCCGCTCTTTTCGCCGGCCTGCTCGTAGCCGCCGCGGGCCACGCCCAGCAAGTGCCCGCCTTTCCGGGTGCCGAGGGCTTCGGCCGCAACGCCACCGGCGGCCGGGGCGGCCAGGTGGTGGAAGTCACCAACCTGAACGACTCGGGACCAGGCAGCTTCCGGCAGGCGTTCAACGAGTTTCCGGGCCAGCCCATTACCATCGTGTTTCGGGTGGGCGGCATCATCGAGCTGGCCACGCCCCTGCGCCCGTCGCGCTCCAACGTGACCATTGCGGGCCAAACCGCGCCCGGGGACGGAATTTGCCTGAAAAAGCACACGTTTAAGATTTTCGGCAACAACATCATCGTGCGCTATATCCGCTCCCGGCCCGGCGACGTGTCGGGCTCCAACTCCCCGGCGGTGTACGGCATCAACATGGAGAACTGCAAGAACTTCATCGTGGACCACTGCTCGATGAGCTGGGCCATCGAGGAAGTGGGCACGTTTTACGACAACAAATATTCGACCGTGCAGTGGTCAATTTTTAGTGAGAGCCTCAACTCGTCGTTCAACGGTAAGGGCGACCATGGCTACGGCGGCGTGTGGGGCGGGCAGTATGCGTCCTACCACCACAACCTGATTGCCCATCACCACAGCCGCGCCATTCGCTTCAACGGTGCCCGCGCCCACGACACCACCGCCGTGGTGGATTACCGCAACAACGTTATCTACAACTGGGGCAACAGCAACGCGGCTTATGGCAACGAAATCGAAATCAACGGCGGGTCGGGCCAGTTAAATCTGGTTAACAACTACTACAAAGCCGGCCCGGCCACGCCGGCCAACCGGGCAGCCAACATTTTTGAAATAACGGAAGCCTACAACGCGGCCCTGCCTAATAAACCGGTGGCCACCGTGTATGCCAGCGGCAACCACGTGACGGCCAATGCCGCCGTGTCGGCTGACAACTGGGCCGGGGGCCTGCGGGTGAAATACTACCCGGCGGCCACGCTGAGCCAGTTCCGGCAGGCCGCGCCTACCACTGGCCTGGCGCCCATTACCACCCAAACCGCTACCGAAGCCTACGCCTCGGTGCTGCTCGGGGCCGGCGCCACGCTGCCCCGCCGCGACGCGGTAGACAGCCGCGTCGTGAACGAAACCGCCACCGGTACTGCCAGTGCCGGCAGCCCTGATGGCAGCGCCACTTACGGTGCCGGCCAGGGCATCATCGACTCGCAGAGCGCCGTGGGTGGCTGGCCAACCTACAACCCGGGCCCCGCCCCCACCGACACCGACCACGACGGAATGCCCGACACCTGGGAAACGGCCCGGGGCCTGAACCCTGCCGATGCCACGGACCGCAACACGTTGGACAGCAGCGGCTACACTATGCTCGAAACCTATATCAACGGCATAGCCGCCACCGTAACGGCCACGCAGGCGCCGGCCAGCCTGCAGTTGGGCGTGTATCCCAACCCGACCCGGGAAGAAGTGCTGCTGCAGCACCCCACGGCCAGTAAGGCCGCCCGCATCGAGGTGTACAGCTTTGCCGGAAAGCGCGTAGCTACCTTTGCCAGCGCAGCCGGTCAGCAGCAAACCCTGCTGCCCTTGCGCCGGCTGGCGGCGGGCAACTACCTGATCCGCTATTCTGACGGCAGCCAGCAGCTCACGGCTAAAATTGTCAAACAGTAAAAATTTCAATTCCTTACTCAGCTTCAACAGAAACGCCCGGCTTGTGCCGGGCGTTTTTAGTTGGATGGCTGACCACTGCGCACTACTCTTCCGCCGGCAGCCGCGACACCAGCAGCACGACCACCACCCCCAGCACGGCCATCAACGCCAACGACCAGCGCAGGTTGGCGGCCGACGCAATGAAGCCCACCACCGGCGGCACGATCAGGAAGCCGATGTAGCCCACTGTGGACACGCCCGCAATGGCCGCGCCCGAGCTGAGCGTGGTAGAGCGCCCCACCAGGCTGAACACCATCGGCACCACGCACGACACGCCCAGCCCCACCAGTGCGAAGCCCAGAGCCGCCGGCAGCGGCTGCGGCCACAACACGGCCAGCAGCAGGCCCACGCTCATCAGCAGGCCGCTCACGCGCAGCAGCGGCTTTATTCCGTACCGATTCGCCAGCCAGTCGCCGATGAAGCGGCCGGTGGTCATGGCTACCATGTAGGTGGCGAAGCCGGCCGCCACCCAGCGCGGCGGCGCGTGCACGGCCTTGTCGAAATACACGCCACTCCAGTCGTACATCGTGCCTTCGCAGGCCATGCAGGCAAAGCAGATCAGTCCGAATTTCAGCAGGTGCTTATCGGGCAAAGCAAAGCGCGGCCGGGCGGGCTTGTCCCCGGCCGCCGCGGGCGTAGGCGGCAGCTCCAGGCTGCGCGGATAGAAAGCAAAAGCCAGCCCGGTAAGCACTAGCCCCACGGCAACGAAGTGGTAGCCGGGCGCGATATTGAGCCCAATGAGCAGCGCACCCACGGCAGCAGCGGCAAACCCGGCCACGCTCCAGACGCCGTGAAACGCGGCAATAATGGAGCGGCTATACAGGGCCTGCACCCCCACCGACTGCGCGTTCATCGAGATATTGAGCAGATTGCGCGACGAGCCGAAGCAGAACAGCACCACCACCAGCTGCCAGGTATGGGCAGTGAAGCCCAGCAGAGCCAGGGCCACGTTATATAGCACAGCGCCCGTGAGCATAATCTGCCGGCTGCTGAAGCGCTGCAGCAGGTAGCCCGTAACGGGCAGCGTGAGCATGAGCCCCATGGGCAAAGCCAGCAGCACGCCGCCCAGCTCAGCTTCGTTCAGGCCCAGTTGCTGCTGCAGGGTGGGAATGCGCGAGGCCCAAGTGGCATAGCCGAAGCCCGAAACCAGGAAAAACACCGCAATAGCCAGCCGGGCCGCCGCCGGCTGGGGGACCGAAGTAGCTACGGCGGCTTGCGGTTCGGCAAGTTGTTGGGATACGCTCATCTTCTCGTTGCTGCAAACCCAGGCTCAACACCCCGGCCGGCCAATGGTTCAACTACCGGTCTTGCTATAGTTCTTCACACCAACTCATCCACAAACAAAACGACGCCCGGCATAAGCCGGGCGTCGCTGTAGCAGACGAAAACACAAGGGCCGGAGCCGTTACTGCTTTACGATTTTGGAGGTGATGCGCTGCTCACCGTCCGAGTACTCTACCAGATACATACCAGCCGTCAGAGCCGAGAGGCGCACGTCGGTGCTGGTCGTGTTGGGCTGGGCCGTAAAGGAAGCTACTTTCTGACCGTTGAAGGAGTATACTGCTACCGTAGCGCCTTTTTTGGCGGCCGGGTGGTTTACCAATAAGTTATTCTGAGCCGGGTTTGGAGCCACATTCAGGGCTTGCTTAGCCACGGCAGCTTTGTTGGCCAGCGCCACCTGCAGGCTCTTGAAGGTTACGTTCTTTAGCAACGCGTAGCGGCCCACACCGCTGCTACCGGCACCAAAGTACAGGCGAACAGTCAGCGTCTGGCCGGCCGCCAGGGTTACACCGCTGCCGGAATTGAGCGCAAAGCGGAAGGTACTGGGTACACCAGGAGCAACATACTGGGGCAGCAAAGCACCCGCCGAAGAAACACCACCGGTGGCAGAGCCAAACGAACCGTTGGACGTGGCTGGCAGCAAACCGCCCGGCGTCGTCACCGTGGAATTGGAAATAGCGGGGCCTTTGCCAGACGTGATGCTAGCGGAGTCGGCCGTGAAGTTGCTGAGCGAGTACATCACGACAATCTTACCGGCCGCCGTGCTCACCATCGAGGCATCCAGAATTACGGAGTCGAGACGGGTAGGTGCCGAAGCAGTAGCCGTGAACTGCTCATAGAAGGTACGACGGGGGTTGGCACCAGGGCCGGGAGGAGTAGCTCCCGAGCTCCAGCCGCCACCATTGGCCAGCACGGCAAAAGCCTGCCCCGTTTCGGTCGAGTAGGGCGCGTAAGCAGCAGCTCCGGTGGGTATCTGCCCATCGGAAATAGTCAGGCGCTTAAAGGTAGCAGCGCCACCCGTCAGGCCGGCCGAGCGCACGGCGGGGTTGTCCTGGTTGTTGACCCGCAAAGGCCACTGTACGAAACCGGGGGTTTGAGCGGCGGCCTGCCCGGCCGTGAGCAAAGCGGCGGCAAATGTGAAACCGGTGAGTAGATTTTTCTTCATGAGAAAGAGAAACTGTGTGGGAATTTTAATTTTAGCGATACTTCCTGCAAGCCGCATTCCACAGGTAAGGAATGCGTCTTCAAGTTTCATTTTTACCGGTACAATGAGAAGCAGATACCGGGTTTAATTTGTGCAAACGTTACCGGGAACGTTGCCAATAAACATTCAACGGGCCCAATCCTTGTTAAAACACAAGCTAATCAGCTTATTGGAACGCTACAGTTTGCCCACGCCTGCACCCTGCACCACTATTTCCTTCACCTGGGCCGCGTCGTTCAGCACCGAGGCATATTGGTAGGGCGGCGTTAACGAGCAGGTGCTGGTAGTGGGCTGGGAGCCGGTGCAGTCTACGTACATATTATCACTCACATCCCATTTACCCAGCACGTCGCTGTTTTTGGATACAACCGGGTTTTTCACATCCTCGAAGTAGTTCTTCTCCACCCGCAGGCATGCCCCTACCCGGCTGTTGATGCCGGTGCCATACACGTGCTTATAGTAGTTGTTAAAGGCATGGCCCGTCCCAAAGCGGTATACCGGCACCCGCTCGTGGATATTGAGGTAGTAGTTGTGGTGAAATGTAACTTTCCGGTCCCCCGCATCCTTGTCGGAGTTGCCGATCAGGTGGGCTTTATGGTGGTCGTGGAAGTAATTCCAGGAAATGGTAATGAAGGCGCTGGCTCCTTTCGCGTCAATCAGGCCATCATACAGATCCTGGTTGAGCTGGGTGGCCGGATCTTGGTTGAAGAACTCGCAGTGGTCAAACCACAGGTTCTGGCTCGTGCCCTGAATCGTGATACAGTCGCCGTCGTTTACCGCCACTTGAGGCCGCTTCTCGTCGTTGATCTTGGTGTTGGTAACGGTCGACATCGTGAACTTCAGGTTCTGCACGATGATGTTGCGCTGGTCGCTGATGGTGAGCCCGACGCCCTCCAGAAAGCCATTTTTGCCCACGCCCAGCAGGGTTTTGTTGGAACTCACCCGCACCGAAGCACCCTGCGTACCGCCCGAAATCGTACCGCTGATGGTAATGATGAGCGGCTCGGCGCTTTTGGCGTACTCCGTTAGCTCGGCCAGGGTAGTAGCGGCCACGGTGCGCCCGCCCGCCCCGCCGGTAGTGCCGCCGTTTTCCGTCGCAAAACCCACTGGCCCGAAGGCCGGCGTGATACTATTGGCCGCTACCGGAGTGCCACCAGCAGTTGCCGGCACCGCGCCGCCCACGGCCGGCGTGGCCGCCTGGGCCGCCCCCGTTACTCCAGCCGATTCTACCGGTTTTTTAGCGCAGGCCAGCATGCTGATCAATAAGCCGGCGGCTACGATTGGTTTGGTAACAATACTCAGGCGCTGGAAACAGGCAACGGGCGCAACAGGTAGCTTAGGGACTTGGAAATTCACAATAGGGAGAGTTAGGAGCCGTTTTTCGGAGTTCACGAAGCCGGCAGAGCAGATACTATACAAAACGAGGAAGCGCAAACCGTTCGTCGGCCGCTCCGCCATTTCCCACTTAACTGGAATGGCCAGAGCTTTCCTCACCACGAGGCCGACGTCCGGTTTGCGCTTTACCTCCTAGCGTTTCGACTGTTGCAGCAGCCAGTTGGCCAGGTCTTTCCCCGCTTGAAAATTCTCGTATTCGGCCGGAATCTTGCGGCCGTCCACGTATTCGTTGTACAGCCACGGGTCACCCACGGCCAGTACGGTGCCCTTGCCCAGCTTGGCAGTGGCCACAATGTTATCCGGGCCCTGCACAATGACGGCTTGGGCAGGTTTGGTCAGCGCCAAGGGCGAGAGTTCTTTGATGTAGGCGGCGTGGGCTTTGGTGAAAACCGGGTTGCCGGGCGTCAGAGTCACTTTGCCCTGCTCAAACTGGCTGCCTTTCACCATGTTCACGCTTTTGCTGGTGTACTGGATACCGAACGATTTGGCCAGCTCGTTGAAGCGCTTGGTTTCGCAGTTGGCCGTGTCGTTGGCCATCAGCACCAGCACGCCGCCGTCTTTCACCCAGTCGGTCAGCACCTTGGTGTCGGCGGCCGTTACGAAGTTGGGCTTAGCCGTTTCCTTCTTGGTGTCCGGGTCCACGATGATGTAGACGTCGACGCCCTTGAGCGAGGCCTTGGTGGGCGCGGTCGGCACCGAAACGGTTTTGGCGCCCAGGTCGCGGAAGGTGTTGCCCCAGAGCCAGAAGCCCGAGTGCATCCGGTCTTCCCAGGTGTAGTGAAACCGCTCCTGCTGACCGGTAATGGCGCTTTTGCGGTACTCGTTGTTGAAGTAGTAGTCGAGGCCGATGGTTTTGTTCTGCCCCACTTTCAGCGTCTCGGCAATTTCCATTTCCAACGCCGCCATAATGAACGGCCCTACCCCTTTCAGGTCGTTTTTGCGCAGCGGCTCACTCAGGTAGTACTCGAAGCTGCCGTCGCGGTATGGGTTGCCGCCCAGGCCGCCCACGCTAACCGTGCCATTGAAGGCCAGGGCGCCGTTTTCCTCGGCCACAAAGGTTTTGATCAGCCCGTCGTAGCCTTTCTTGGCTACTTCAGCGTACTTTTTATCGAGGTAGCCCATGCGTACGCCCTTGGCCAGCATATACACAAACATGCTGCTGCCCGAGGCTTCGGCGTAGTTGCCCTTGCGCTCAGCTTGGTCGACTACCAGGGCCCAGGTGCCGGTTTTGGCATCCTGGTACTTAGCCAGCACCGGGGCCAGGCGCTGCACGTTCTTGATGAGTTGTTGGCGCTGCGGGTGGTTCTGGGGGAAATAGTCGAGCACGTCGACTAGCGCCATGGCATACCAGCCCATGCCCCGGTCCCAGAAGTTGGGGCTCTGGCCGGTGGTTTTGTTGGCCCACTTCTGCTCCTTGCTTTCGTCGTAGCCGTGGTACATCAGCCCCGTTTTGGGGTCTACGAGGTGCTTTTCGATGAGGGCAAACTGCTTGGCCACGTCGTCGAAGCCCTCGGGCTTGTTGAACACGGCGCTGTATTCGGCGTAGAAAGGCTCGGCCATGTAAAGGCCGTCGAGCCACATCTGGTTCTGGTACACTTTCTTGTGCCAGAAGCCGCCTTCCTTGGTACGGGGCTGGCCGTCGAGCTGCTTGCGCAAGAGCTGGGCCGCCTTGATGTACTTCTCCTGCTTGGGCACCGATGTCTGGCTCATCGTGAGCAGGGAGTGGCCGGTGGTCAGGTTGTCGAGGTTGTAATCTTCGAGCTTATACGTCCGGATGGTACCATCCTCGCGCACAAACTGGTCGAGGTCCTTCTGCAGGTAGGTGAAGTACTTGGCCTCGCCGGTACGGTTCCAGACGCGCTCCAGGGCTTTCAGCATCAGGCCCTGCTCGTAGTCCCAACGGGCGGTTTTGCGGGAGCCAATCAAGATGGAGTCGGGGTGCCAGCCGATAAAGGAATCGGCCATGCGCTGCGACATCGGCTTGGCCGGCGCGGCGGTTTGGGCTTCGGCGGCCGAAGAAAGGGCCAGCAGGCTCAATAACAGGGAAACGGGCTTTTTCACGGGTCTTAGAGCTTGGAAATGGTTACCGTTTTCTTGGAAACTTTGTCGCCGAATTCCAGGTCTTTCTTCGCGGCTTTGGTGTCGGTGTTAGCCAGCTTCACGTTCTTGGCCCGGTCGCCCGTCACGCGCATCAGCAAGGCCGCGCCCGGCGTGTACTTGATACCGTCGAGGGTAATATCCTTGCTGTTCTGGATTTCCATTACCGGCAGCGTCTCCTTGGTCAGCATGGTTACGTTTTTCAGCCGGATATTCTCGGCCTCGATGCACACCAGGCCCTTTTTGGCCTGCATCACCGCGTTTTCAATCACGATGTCGCGCAGGGGCATTTCGGGCAGACCGCGCAGCATAATGGCCGTTTCGGCCCCGTTGCAGGTAATATCCCGAATGTCGATGTGGCGGAACTGAGGTGTGCCCTCCCCCAGCGGCTCAGCCTTGATAACGGGCGGCGCCGTCGATTCGCCGGCCAGCGGCACTGGGTCTTTGGCCATGTAGTATAGGTCAAAGATGATGGCCTGGCCCACGATATCCTTCATATCCACGTTGTTGATGAAGATATTCTCCACCACCCCACCCCGGCCCCGGGCCGCCTTGAAGCGCAGCCCGATGTCGGTACCCATAAAGGTGAGGTTGTAAGCATAGATGTTGCGCGCCCCGCCCGACATTTCCGAGCCAATCACGAAGCCGCCGTGAGCGTGGTACACTTTCGTGTCGCGGATAATGAAGTTCTCGGTGGGCACACCGCGCTTGCGGCCCTGCTCGTCGCGGCCCGACTTGATGCAGATGCCGTCGTCGCCTACGTCGAAGGTGCAGCCTTCCACGATGCCGTTTTTGCAGGATTCGAGGTCAATGGCGTCGGTATTCTGACCGTACTCGGGGTTGAGCACCGTCACGTTGCGCACCGTAATGTCCTCGCTCAGCAGCGGGTGCAACGACCACGCGGGCGAGTTCTGAAACGTAACGCCTTCCAACATCAGGCGCTTGCAATGGTCGAGCACGAGCATATCGGGCCGCAGGAAATCCCGAATTTCCTCATAATCCTTCACCGTTTTGCCCTCTTTCCAATAGAAGGCTTCCGGAATGGTCGAGCCCTTCAGCGAAGCCGCCGACGGATACCAGGTGTCTTTTTTGTCGTTCGTCACACCGCCGCCTTCCACCAGCCGTTTCCACTGGGTTTCGGTCAGCTTGCTTTTCTTTACCGAACGCCAGGTGTTGCCCGCGCCATCGAAGGTACCGAGGCCGGTTACGGCAATGTTTTCCAAGTCTTTACCGTAGATCTGGGCCTGGTTGCGCACCGCCTCCACGCCTTCCCAGCTGGTCCGGATCAGGTGGTAGTCGTCGTGCTGGGCGCTGAACTGCACGAAGGCGCCTTTAGCCAGGTGCAGGTTCACGTTGCTGCGCATCTCAATGGGGCCGGTCAGCCAATGCCCGCGCGGCACCAGTACCACGCCGCCACCGGCTTTGCTGCTGGCATCAATGGCTTGCTGAATAGCAGTGCTCTTGGTGAGGCCGTCGGGCAAAGCCCCAAACTTCACAATCGACAGGGTATCGGCGCGGAAGGAGGGCGTTTTAACCGTGGGCAGGTTGGGCCGGGGCTGGTCGGCGGCCAGGGCCGCGCAGCCGGTGAAAAGCAGGCCCAGCGTGGCCGTAAAGGCAAAAGGAAATTTCATACGGGGTGGTTTTACGTCTACCGGAGGGTTGGGAAGCAGACTACAGAAAGGAGAGAATTGGCCGGGAATGAATACCCAAACAATTACACTATTCCAGGAATAGGGCTAGACAAAGACCTTGCCTATACTTCCGTTAAGATTGAAGGAAATTCAGGATTCTTCACCGAAACGGGCATATTATCTATGCAAACGTTACCGGGAACGTTCTCAAACGGTCATCAGCGCTTGTATTTTCAGCATCTGCTGCCAGCATTTTAAAGTCCAGTAGTGCTATTTGCTGCCCCGGCCGCGCAATGAAATGCACCGACGATTGGCTTTTACCCCGGTTGCGCCAAGCGGGACTTTAGTTGTACCACATGGCTTATGTTTATTTAAATTAATTCTAAATAAATTTTGCAAAGCCGAAAGAGGCTACTACATTTGAACATGTTTAGACAGATTCTAAATAGAGAAACAGGTAAAGTTTTAGCCTATCAGCCCGCTTTGCCCGAAGCCTTATTTTGATAATCAACTTTCGCCTCTTATGCGTCAATATCTGCATCACAACGATTTCGGCTGCATTTCGCGCTGCCCCAGTGGCTGCTGTCTGCACCTGTACTTTGGCAATGTGGCTCTGTGCCTGAAGACCGACGAGCTAACCGAATGGCGGCACGTAACGGCCCGCTTGTATCAGCAGCACGCCCCGCTCCTGCCCGACACCACCAGCCGGTGCATCACGCTGCCAGGACCGGTCGAGTATCAGGCTTTCGTGTTCACGCTGGAAGAGGTTTTTCTGCTCCACGACCTGCTGATGAGCGCCGGCCTGCTACTAGAAGCCGAGCTGATTCTGGCCGGCGGGCTGGTGGAATAGCGGCGGAAACGGGACTGATAGTCAACTTTATTTCGCCGGCAACACTACTAAGGCTTAAATATCTGCTGCATAGAATATTAACAACGGTAATAAAGCCCTGACCTAGCGTTCTGCTGAGGTAGGCGAAAAGGCTTTTTTGGGCGCAATCTAGTTTTCTCCCGTAAGTAAAGGGCTGAAGAACCAGAAGTTGAACGCCTATGTCTCGTACTATTATTGTCTCCAACCGCCTGCCCACTAAGGCGCAGCGCACCGAAGAAGGTCTCCATTTTACGCCCAGTGAGGGCGGCTTAGCCACTGGTTTGGGCTCCATTTATAGGGCCGAAGGGAACGTGTGGGTAGGCTGGCCCGGCCTGGAAATTGAAGACCCTATTGAGCAGCAGTTCGTGACCCGGGAGCTGCGCGACGACAGCATGGCCCCGGTATTCCTGACCCAGGACGAAATCCGGGACTACTACGAGGGCTTCAGCAACGAGCTGCTGTGGCCTACGTTCCACTATTTCAGTCAGCACGCGGTGTATGAGCAGGCCTACTGGGACTCGTATGTGGGCGTGAACCAGAAGTTTTGCGACGCGGTGCTGGCTTTGGCCGGACCCGACGACACCATCTGGGTGCACGACTACCAGCTGCTGCTGCTGCCCCAGATGCTGCGCGCGGCCCGGCCCGAGTGCAGCATCGGCTTTTTCCTGCACATCCCGTTTCCCTCGCACGAGCTGATCAGGGTGCTACCCTGGCGGCAGGAGCTGCTCGAAGGCATGCTGGGGGCCGACCTCATTGGGTTTCACACCTACGGCTACATGCGCCACTTCCTCAGCTCAGCGGCCCAGCTGCTGGGCTACCCCAGCCAGAACGGCCTGATTGAGGTGGGCCAGCGCACGGTGCTGGTCGATGCTTTTCCAATGGGCATCGACTATGACAAATACGCGCAGGTGGCCGAGTCGGAGGAGGCGCGGGAGTGCGAGCAGCTCTACCGCGACGCGCTGAACGACTCCCGGGTGATTCTCAGCATCGACCGGCTCGACTACACCAAGGGCATTGCCGAGCGGCTGCGGGCCTACGAGCAGATGCTGCAACTCTACCCCGAGTGGCGGGGCCGCGTAACGCTGCTGATGCTGGTGGTGCCCTCGCGCGACCAGGTGGAGAAATACCGCGCCCTGAAAGTGGAAATAGACGAGCTGGTGGGCCGTATCAATGCCGACTACCGCACTATTGCCTGGATGCCGATTCAGTACTTCTACCGCTCGTTTCCGCTGGAGCATCTCTCGGGCCTCTACCGATTGGCTGAAGTGGCCCTGGTAACGCCCATGCGCGACGGCATGAACCTGGTAGCCAAGGAATTTGTGGCTAGCAAGGGCGACCGGCCCGGGGTGCTCATTCTGAGTGAGCGGGCCGGCGCGGCGCGGGAGCTGTCGGATGCGCTAATTATCAACCCCACCGACACCCGGCAGCTGGCCGAAGCCATGCACGAGGCCCTGGTGATGCCCGAAGACGAGCAGCTGCTGCGCATGAGCAATATGCAGGCCCTGGTGAGCACCTACAATGTGTATCACTGGGTACGGCTTTTCATGGACCGGCTCACCTACATCAAGCTCAAGCAGCAAACCCTGGCCACCGATACGCTGGGGCCGCAGGAGCTGCAGCAGCTCCGCACCGACTTCGACCAGGCCCGGCAGCGGCTGTTGTTTCTCGACTACGACGGCACGCTGGTGCCCTTCACCAAGAACCCGCAGCACGCCAAGCCCGACGAGGAGCTGCGCCTGCTGCTACAGGCCCTGAGTGCCGACCCGCGCAACCGGGTGGTTATCATCAGTGGGCGCGACCGGGATACGCTCTTCCGCTGGCTCGGCGACCTGCCGCTGGACTTCATTACCGAGCACGGCGTGTGGCTGCGGGCCCAGGGTGCCGACGAAGAATGGACGATGCTGCAGCCGATGTCGGCGAGCTGGAAGACTGAAATCCGGCCGTTTATGGAACTGATTGTGAGCCGTACGGCGGGCTCGTTCATTGAAGAAAAGGAATACTCGCTGGTGTGGCATTACCGCCGCGCCGATGCCGACCTGGGCGACGTGCGGGCCCGGGAGCTGGTGAGTCACCTCAGCTTTATGGCTTCCAACACCGATTTGCAGGTGCTGGAGGGCAACAAGGTGGTCGAAATAAAGAATGCCGGCGTGAACAAAGGCGCGGCAGCGGCCCGATGGCTCGCCACCTACCCCGCCGACTTTATCCTGGCCATCGGCGACGACCGGACCGACGAAGACACCTTCCAGGCCATGCCCGAGGATGCCTACACAGTGAAGGTGGGCGAAACCGGCCGCTCCTTTGCCCGCTTCCATATTAAGTCGCACCAGGATGTGCGCCGCACGTTGCGGGCCCTGCTATAACCTCCCCCGGCCCACATCTGCTTGATACGCTGGGTCCATGAGAGAGGGGAGCCACGGCGGCGCAGGAGATACCTGCGGCCTTTTTAGCAGCAAAACGCCCGTTGCGGAAATCCGCAGCGGGCGTTTTGCTTTCGGTTTGGGCATTACGGATTTCCGCAATGGGTGTTTTGGGAGTGTTTTGCTTGTTGGGGATTTCCTCAGTGGCTATTTCGATACCGTTTTGACCATTGGGGAAATCCGCAATGCCTATTTCGCTGCCGTTTTGCCCGTTGGGGATTTCCCCAATGGCTATTTCAACCCCAAAAAGCCCGTTGGGGAAATCTCCAACGGGCCTTTTGGTGCAAGCAGTACCACTTCACCTATACGAAATTCGGCCGGTCGAGCTTTTTGGCAATGCGGTAGGCCGCGTTTACCAGGCCCACGTGGCTGTATGCCTGGGGGAAATTACCCCACTGGGAGCCGGTTTTGGCATCCACGTCTTCCGAAAGCAAACCCAGGTGGTTGGTATAGCTGAGCAGCTTCTCAAACTCCCGAGTGGCATCGTCGAGGCGGCCCACGCAGGCCAGGGCTTCTACGTACCAGAAGGAGCAGATGAGGAAGGTAGTTTCGGGCGTGCCGAAGTCGTCGGGGTGGCGGTAGCGGTAGAAGAGCCCCTCGGGGGTTTTCAGCTCCTTTTCCAGCTCCCGCAGGTGGGTGCGGGCCCGCTCGGAGTTCGGGTCGAGGTAGCCCATCAGGATTAGCTGCAGGCCGCTGGCATCGAGGTGGGGCGAGCCGATGGCGTTGGTATACACGCCCCGGGTGGCATCGTAGCACTCCTCAATCTTGCGGGCGGCGGTGTCGGCCAGCTCTTCGGCCATCTTCTCAATTTCATGGTTGCCGAGGTAGCGGGCCACTTTGCGGGCGGCGTGGGCCCCGGCCCAGTGAAAGAGGTAGGTGTAGCAATGGTACTGGGCAATGTGGCGGAACTCCCAGAGGCCGGCATCGGGCTTGTCCATCGTTTCCTTGATGAGCCGCAGGGCTTCGTACATCATCCGCTCGGAGTCGGCCCGCTCGGCACCCACGAAGCGCTGATCGACGTAGAGCGGCAGCAAGGCCACCAGCACCTGCCCATACACGTCGTTCTGAATGTGAGTGTAAGCGTCATTGCCGATGCGCACGGGCTGGTTGCCGAGGTAGCCTTCCAGCGGCAGTTCCTGCTCCGTGAGTTGGGCCGCCCCGCTGATACTGTAGAGCGGCTGGTACTTACCCTTGATCTTGGTGGAGATGTTGGCGATGTAGTGAAAATACCGCTCCATCTCCTCGAAGTGGCCAATGTTGTTGAAGGCCGTCAGGATATAATACGTGTCGCGCATCCAGCAGAAGCGGTAGTCCCAGTTGCGGGTGCTGCCGGGCGCTTCGGGCAGGCTGGTGGTGGTGGCGGCAATGATAGCCCCGGTGTCTTCGTACTGGTGCAGCTTCAAAGCCAAAGCCGAGCGGATAACGGCCGTCTGGTAGAAGTTGCTGATGCTGGTGCTTTTCACCCAGCGCCGCCAGTATTGCACGGTTTTACGCAGAAACTCCTCGGCCGTACTGTGCAGGGCCGCCTCCAGGGGCGCGCCGTAAGTCAGCACCAGGTAGCGGGTTTCGTTCAGCACGAAGCCTTCCCCGTCCAGAATGTAGGTCAGCGGAATGTCGGTGGTCAGGCGCATTTCCTCCTCCATGCCCAGAAAGGCAATGTGGTTGGAGCTGCGCCGCCGCGTGAGCTGCTGCTGGCCATACTCGGCCACCGGCTCGCACACTACCTGCACCCGGGGCAGACCCGAGAGCGGCTCCAGTTTCCGGATAAACATCAGGGGCTTGTAGTTACGGTCGTACTGGGCGAAGCGCGGCGCGAAGTCGGTGACGCGGTAGCGCCCCCCGGCCGTTTCAACCTCGGTGCAGAGCACGTTGGTATTTTCGAGGTAATACTGCCGGGTACTGAACTCGGCCTCGTCGGCGGGCTTGATGCTGAACTCGCCGCCTTTCCGGGTGTCGAGCAGGCTGCCGAACACGAAGCTGCTGTCGAAGCGGGGCCAGCACAGCCAGGACACCGACGTATCCTGCTTGATGAGGGCCAGGTAGGCGCAGTTGCCGACCAGGCCCATGTCGTAGGTATGTTTCAGGGGTATTTTACTCATAGCCGAAGCGTCAGATAATGCCCGCCGGGGGCGCTTTCCGTGAAGTGTGGAGCTACCTAGTACCCCATTGGCGGCGGTGGGGTTGCCTGCCAACTCCCCGGCGGCCGTTGCGTAAAGCCGGAATGCGCCGTGCCGGCCGGCTTTACTGGTGGCGGCGCTTCATTATTTACCCCAATACTCTCCCGCTTTTGCCCGCTTCCACCGCCAGTGCCCGTCCCCGCCAGTCCAGCCGCCTGCCCCTCTACATTGTTGGCACCGTATTGTTGGTCTTAGTCGCCTGCTACTTCCTGTGGCCCGCCTTCCAGACGACAGCCAAGGAGGCTTTTACCGTGCTTAAAAGCGGGGAGCAGGAACAAGTATCGGCCTGGATTCAGCAGTTTGGCCTGTGGGGCCCGGTCGTCATCGTGGCCGCCATGGTGCTCCAGATGTTTCTGGTGGTCGTCAACGTGGTACTGCTCATCCTGGTCGCCATTCTAGCCTACGGGCCGTGGTGGGGCTCACTGCTGGCCCTGGCCGGCGTCGTTACCGCGTCGTCGGTGGGCTACTGGATTGGCCACTCGGCCGGTGAGGCGCTGGTCGACCGGCTGATTGGAGAGAAGAATGAGCAGAAGATGGTGCGCGAGGTGCAGCGCTACGGCACTTGGGCCGTGGTTATTGCCCGCCTTTCCCCCGCCCTTTCCGACGACGCGGTGAGCTTCGTGGCCGGCGTGGCGCGGCTGGGCTACTGGCGCTTCCTGGCCGCCACGGTGGCCGGCGTGGTGCCACTTATTGCGCTGCTGGCCTGGCTGGGCGAAAACAGCGACCGGCTCAAAACCGGCCTCTGGTGGGTATCGGGCGTAAGCCTGTTGTTGTTTGGGGCGTATGTGTGGTGGGATAAGCGCCGGGCCAAAGCCGAGCCGGAAACGACGGCCCCCGGGAAAAACTGAGAAAATTGGACAAAAAGCGCCGCAATAGGACTCGGTAGCTGCTACCTTTGCGCGCTTAACCGGAGACTGGATTGCGCTTTCTCCCCTCCCTTCACTTCTGATGCAGTGCCCCGTGCGTTTTTCTCCGGGTTTCCGCTGGCTTGCCAGCGTAGCCGCCTTCCTGTGCCTTGCCCTCCCGGCCCGGGCTCAGATTACGGCTCCTTCCTCCCCGCCGCTGCTGCGTGAGCTGACGTTGCGCACCGACACGACCCGTTATTCCTTGAGCCGCAATACCATTGCAGTGCAGGGCGAGCCAAATTTGTACTTCTATTACCGCCAAGACGATGAAACGGCCGAGCTGCTGCTCTACCCCGTGAGCTGGCGGCCCCAGGCCCCGTTGCGCCTGCGCCGCTCGGCCGACTTCGTGCTGCTCGACTCGGTGACGGCCGTGGCCAATCAGCAGTATTACCGCACCAAAATCCGGTTTAAGGACCTGCCGGCGGCGCGCTTTCTGCAGCTCACCTTTACCCAAGCCAACGACAGTGCCGGCCGCCCACCCCTAACCCAGACCGTGAGTCTGCTGCCCATTACGCGCACCACGCTGGAGTTTAAGCCCACCGATACGGAGCTGTTCGTGGGCGAGGAAAAGGTGTTCGACCTGAGCAGCAACAACCCCAAAAACATCCGCGTCTCGACTGAGTGGACCAAGGGCCAGGACATCGACTACCGCATTGTGCAGGAGAAAGGCCAGCTACGACTGCGGGTGGTGCCCAACGCCCTGGGCACGCGCCTGCTCACGGTACGGCCCCAAACCGAGCGGCCCTTCCTCACCGACAACAACCGCCGCCTGAGCTACGCCCTGGCCCCGCTACGCCAGGATTTCACGGTGAAGGCCAGCCGGCTGCGCTTTCTGAGCGTCGATAAAAAGGAAATTACGCTGGATGAAATTTCGCGGCGCAAGGGCGTAGAAATCATCCTCGACAACGGCCGCACCTTCGACCTCAAGCGCACCTACCGCATTGAGGATCAGGAGGAAGCCGGCGGCGCTTTGATAGCCGAGCTCTTTACCCGCCAGTACCTGACCAACGACCGGGTGCTGTGCTGGCTGCGCGTGTATAACACTCACCGCCAAACCGACAGTTACCTTTACATCAAGGAAAACGACCTGCCCAAGTACATCACCAACTTCAACATCTCGCCCAAAACGGCCATCAGCAGCGTGCAGGTGCGGCACCGCGGCGGCGACTGGGGCCCGAGCCTCAACGTAAACCCCGGCGAAACGGTGGACGTGCGCCTCGAAGGGGAATCGTTGCAGAAGGCTCGCTTCCACTTCGAGGATCTGGCCGTTATTCCCTCCGACTCCTCGGTGCGCACCGATGCCGCCGTGGTCTACCGCGTGCAGGTGCCGCTGACTATCGACAAGCGCCGCATTACCATTTTCAACGCGGGCCAGCCCACTGGCTATGCCCTGGCGGTAAAGGAGTTTCAGCGGCCTCACCCGCTCGATTTCGTGGCCGTCAATTTCGGGGAAGCGCCGCGCGTCATCAACCGCCTCAACGGCCCCGTGCTCTACGACCGGACCATCTCCGATGTGGTATTCAGCTTCAACCCCAACGGCATCGACACCGAGAGCCAGCTCTACGGCAAGCAGTACCTCACCTTCGACATCCGGACCCAAAACGCTAAAGGAGAGTTGATTGAGATGCGTACCATTGAAAACGTAGTGGTGTGCCCCGGCGACAACTCGGTGCGGGCCGCCTTCTACCAGGACAAGCAGTGTCAGGTGGGCAACATCAGCCTCAATAACATCCTGAGCTCCCGCAAAACCTACGACCTCGACGACTGGAGCACGATTATCATCACCATCAAGCACAACCAGAGTCAGTACCAGGAAGCGGGCTTCACCCAGAAGCTGGAGCTGGTGCTCAAGCGCCGCATCAAGTTCGATATCGACGTGAGTTTCCCCGGCGGCCTGCTCACCAAATACAAGGGCGAGTCGAGCTACACCTCGTTTGGCGGCATCTCATTGGCTATGCTGGGCCAGCTGAGCTTCTATCATCCTGAGAAAATTAACCGCCTGCGGCCCTATAAGGTGGGCGCCGGCTTCGTGGCCCTCAATGCTTTCGACCTGAGCAAAAGCGGCGGCAACCGCGACCTGGGCGTCGTTATTCTGGGCTCCATCTACCCCACCCGCCGCGACGCCAAGCTCACCTTCCCGCTCTACCTCGGCGGCGGCTACCTGCTCTCCGCCGGCCGCCCCTTCTTCCTGCTCGGCCCCGGCATCGGCGTCAGGCTGTAGGGTATTAATGTGCGAATGTGGGGAATGTGCGAATGTGAATAATGTGTCATTGCGAGCATAGCGAAGCAATCCTTCCTCTGCGCAGTACGACCTGACCTTTTACCAGAAAGCCCTCAACCGTAAGCAACGATTGAGGGCTTTTCATTTTAGAACACCTAGCACATTTCAGAGGACGGATTGCTTCGCTATGCTCGCAAGGACAGGGTTTAAGCACATTCTCCCATTAGCACCTGAGCACCTTACCTCTCACATCTTCACCGGGACTTCGATGGTAATGATGGAGCCCTGGCCGGGACGGGATTCGACGTTGAACGAGCCGCCGAGCATGTCGATGCGGTTGCGGATACCGGCCAGGCCGATGCCTTTGGCGGGCAAGCTAATGGGTGGCAGCTTGAAGCCCACGCCGTTGTCTTCGGCCGAGATATGCAGGTAGTGGTCTTCATGGACGACGTGGATGACTGCTTCCTGGGCCTTGGCGTGCCGGATAATGTTGGCCAGCAGCTCCTGCACGATGCGGTAAGCGGCCACGTCGTAGAGGCGCGGGCGGGGCTGCTCCAGGCCCTGCAGGTGCAGCTGGGCGTGTAGCTGCTGCTTCGGAATGCGCTTTACCAGCTCTTCCAGGGCTATTTTCAGCCCGAAGTCTTCCAGAATGCCGGGCGTTAGCTCGTGGGAGATATTGCGGGTGGTTTTGATGCCTTCGTCAATCAGGCTCAGGGCGGCCGCCCGATAGGAAGGCTCGTGGGAGCGGTTTTCCAGGTTGAGCTTGGCCGCGTACAGCAGCTGGCCCACCCCATTGTGCAAGGCCTCGGCAATGCGCTTGCGCTCCTCTTCCTGAGCCGTGAGGATGGCCGCCAACACCTCCTGCTGCTGGCGCAGCTTCAGCTGGGTGGCTTCCTCGGCTAGGCGCGTCCGCTCGGTTACGTCGCGGATAATAATTAGCCCGCCACTGATTTCGCCCTGCGGCGAGGCCAGCGGGACGAAATACGACTCGAAGTGGCCTTCGCCAGCATGGAACGGCATATCGTAGCGCATCATGCTCATGCCTTTGAGGACTTCCTGCAAGCATTTTTGCCGCTCTTCAATAGCATATTCCGGGAACAGTTCCAGCATGTTCTGGCCCAACACCTGCCCTTCCGACATTCCCGACAAATCCTCCTGCACCCGGTTCCAGGCCGTTATCCGCAGGCTGCCGTCGAAGGCTAGGATACCATCAATACTGTTGTCGAGCAGGCTTTCGGAAAACTCCTTCTGTCGCACCAGCTCCGCCCGGGCCGTGCGCGAATCGGTAATGTCGCGCCACACGATGTGGAGCATATCGGGCTGGCCTTCCCGCATAAAGGGCGTCAGCACGGCTTCTACCCACACTTCTTCCCCCGTGGTACGGTGCATCAGCACTTCCATCCGGCCCGAGCCGGTAGTGCCGGCCTGAGCAATGAGGTCGGCAAAAAGCTTCGTGGCGGGAGTGCCGTCGGGCTGCTGCTCGGGAAGAAACCGGGACACGGGCTGGCCCACTACTTCGTCGGAGTCGAGGGCGGCCAGCAGCCGCAGGGCCGAGGCGTTGCAGTCGATGAAGTACCCTTGCTGCACCAGCGCCACCGCGTCGGCGCTTTGCTCGAAGAGCTTGCGGAACCGCCCCTCACTGGCTTCCAGGGCCAGCTTGATCTGGTGCTGCCGGGTAATATCGAGCACCACCACCCGGCACTGCACCGGAGCCTGGTCGGGGTCGGGGCCCACGCTGGCGCCTTCGAGCAGGGCAAAGAACCTCTGCCCGTCTTCGCGCTGCATCGTGACTTCCAGCGTCTGGCGCTCCTCACTGGCCAGCACGCGGCTGATAAACAGGTTCAGGTCGGCACGCGACTCGGGCGTTACAAACCAGGCGAAGCGGCGACCCACCAGGCGCTGGCGCACCGAGCCCAGCTGCTCACTGGCCTTCAAATTCAGCTGCTCAATGATGCCGCTGGTACTAAGGGTGAAGTAGCCGATGGGCGCGAAGTCGTAGAGGTCGACGTACTGGGCCCGCATCATTTCGAGCTCGGCCTGGGCCAGCAGCAGCTCCTCGTACTGCATTTCCAGCTCGATCTGGTGAATCTGCAGATCCTGGACCAACCGCTGCACGTCGGCGGGCAGCGCCTCGTTCGGGCTCTGCGTCACCAGGCTTTTGCGCTTCTCGGCCCGGGCACGCAGCTCCTGCAGCGCCTGGTACGCAGAAGAGGCCGGCTGAGGGTTAGGGGTATCCATGCAGCTAAGCTAGAGAATTTAACTCCACCGTAGAAGCTCAGCCGTAGCGCCGGGCTTAGCGTCAATGGGTTACTCGGTGGCCTCTTCCGTGCGCTCTACGCCCAGCAGCAGCCGGCCCGTTTCGTGCCCGCCGCTCATGATGCGGCGGCCGTACAGATACACCACCCGCGATGCGCGGCCGGGCAAAGCCAGCACCAACCGCTCGTTACCAAACTCGGCTTCCGGGTTGTCAAGCAGGTGTTGCAGCCGGTGGCGCAGCTCGGGCTGGTTCCAGGCCCCGTCGTTGAGCTTGGTGAGGGCCAAATTGCGCACGGCCTCCGCCTCCACCCCGAAGGCCTGGGCAAAAGCCCGGCTGGCCGTGAGAATGTGCAGGTTCTGGTCGAGAATGAGCAGGGGCTCCCGCACGGTTTCGACGATGCTTTCGGCAAAGCGCGTGGCGGCCTGGGTCTGCTCTTCCAGGCGCTTGAGGTCCGTAATATCGGTGAAGGTGATGACCGTACCGCTGATGTAGTTATCGAGGGTGCGGTAGGGCAGAATGCGCATGGCGTACCACTCGCCCGTGGTGGTTTGAATGTTGGACTCGAAGCCCACCAGCCGGTCGAGCACCTGCTGAATATCAGCGGCCAGATTTTCTTGGCGCAGGTTGTTGGCAAAGTGCGTAATGGGCCGGCCCGCGTCGGATGGCAGCAGCTTGATAATGCGGCCCACCGAGGGGGTAAACCGCTTGATGATCATATCATTATCGAGGAAGATGGTGGCAATTTCGGTGGCATCGAGCAGGTTTTTCATGTCGTTGGCGGCCAACGACAATTCTTCCGTCTTGCTCAGATACTGCATGTTGAGGGTCATCAGCTCCTCGTTCAGGCTCTGCATCTCCTCCTTGTTGGTCATGGCCTCCTCGTTGGTGCTTTGCAGCTCCTCGTTGGCACTTTGTAGCTCCTCGTTGGTGCTTTTGAGCTCCTCCACGCTGCTTTCCATTTCCTCGATGGTAGCCTGGAGGCGCTGCTTAGTGTATTGCAGCTCCTTTTCCAGGGAAGCCACTACGGTATCTTTGCTTAGCTCGCCGTTGGTGCCGGTTTTGCCCAGGCGCAGCTTGCGGGGCGTAGGCATGTCCTCAAACACGACCAGCATTAGGCCCGAGAGCGTATCGAGTTCCTGCAGGTATTTCACCGTAATGCGCAGCAGTTGGTAGCCGGAGTCGGTTTTCACCTTCACGTTGTCGGCCGCCACGTCCTGCTGGGTACTGCTGGCTTTGTGCACCAGCGCGCTGAGCTCGTAGTTGAGCTCTTCGCGGGCCATTTCGAAGAGGTTCATGTTGCCCAGGCCGGGCGCGGGCTCCAGGTAGCGGCCGGTGCGGCCATTCACATACAGGATTTCGCCCCGGGCATTGATGACCACGGCCGGCGGCGTGTAGTTGCGCAGCAGCACCTTTTGCACCAGGGAGGCAAACGGGCCGTCTTTGCGGGGATTGGAAACGTGCATAGTACTGGCCGCGTGGGCGGGAGAGGCCGTCTGACGGGTTAGGGAAAACGGGAAATTAACAAGGCGAATCAGGGGGGACGGGGCCTCGGTGCGGCGCGAAATCTTCCACTTGATGTCCAGGGGCTGAAATAACTCCTGAAAGCCGGTCAAGTTTTCGGAAGGCCCCAGAAACAGCAGTCCGCCGGGGTTGAGGGCGTAATGAAAGACGGGAATAATGTTCTTCTGCAGCTCAGCCGACAGGTAGATCAGCAGGTTGCGGCAGCACACCATATCCAGCTTGGTGAAGGGCGCGTCCTTATTGAGGTTGTGCAGGGCAAAAATGACCAGGTCGCGCACTTCCTTGCGGATCTGGTAGCCGCCGTCCTGCTTTTGAAAGAACCGCTCCAGCCGCGCCGGACTCACATCGGCGGCAATATTTTCGGGGTACAGGCCCAGGCGGGCAAAGTCGATGCCCCCGGCGTTGATGTCAGTGGCGAAAATCTGGATTTTGAGGTGGCGCTGCGGATCTACGCCATCCAGGGCTTCGAGCAGCGTCATGGCCAGGGAGTAGGCTTCCTCGCCCGTGGAGCAGCCCGGGGCCCACACTCGCACGGTGCTGTCCACGGGCTTGGCGCGCAGAATGGGCTGCAGCCGCGCCTTGAGCAGGTCGAAGGCTTCCCGGTCGCGGAAAAACTTGGTAACCCCGATCAGCAGCTCCTTAAACAGTGCCTCCACCTCCAGCGGGTTTTCCTGCAGGTAGCGCACGTAGTGAGTAAACTCCTTGATCTGATGGGAGTTCATCCGCCGCTCGATGCGCCGAAACACCGTATTGCGCTTGTAGAAGCTGAAGTCGTGGCCGGTCTGGGCCCGAATCAGGATAAAGATTTTCTGCAGGGCGTGGGCCGGCTTGGAGGCCGACTCGGCCACCTCACGGCGGGGCCGCGCCATCAGGGGCTTGTTCACGTATTCAAGCAGCTTGGCCGGCAGCTGCTCGGCGGGCAGCACGTAGTCCACAAATTCGGTGGCAATGGCCGAGCGGGGCATGCTGTCGTACTCGGCCGTTTCGGGGGCCTGCACCATCACCATCCCGAAGTTTTCCATCACCAGTTTCAGGCCCGTGGTGCCATCGGTGCCCAGGCCCGAGCAGATGATGCACACGGCCCGCTCCCGGGCATCTTTGGCCAAGCTCTGGAAAAAGAAGTCGATGGGCAGGCGGCGCCCCCGGGGCTGCGTAGGCGCAAAGAGCAGCAGCGTGCCGTGCAGAATGCTCATGTCGCGGGCGGGCGGAATTACGTACACGTGGTTGGGCCGCACCTTCAGGCCGTCGGTGGCTTCTTCTACCGGCATGCGCGTAGTTTGTTGCAGCACCTGCACCATGCTGCTGCTTTGGTCGGGCACCAGGTGCATTACCACCACGAAGGCCATGCCGCTGTCGGCGGGCATGCGGCGAAAGAATTTCTCGAAAGCCTGCACCGAGCCGGCCGAGCCACCCAGGCCCACAATGGTAAACTTCTCCTGGCTGTCGTCTTGGCGCTGTACTTCCCGCAGCTGAAACGGCGTGAGCGGGGAGTCGAGGGGCAGCTCGTGGGGCGAAACGGGGACGATGATTTCCTCGTCGTCGGAAAAAGAATCGGTTGGCGTAGTCATAACGAAAGCAGGGCCATAGGCCACAGCAGAGACGGTAGAATAGCCGATTGTTTTCACCCACCCGCTCCCTGCTGCCTACGGCGTACTTTCAAAAGTACGGACAAAAAAACTATCCTGCCGGGCACTCAAACCACCCTGTTGCGCTTATATATTTCGCTCCGGCCTCTATACCTTAAGCTGGCAGCTGCCGTAGAGCATACAACGGGCACTGCCTTGCCGGTATGGTAAGCCTGGGCGCATTGTTCTATCATTTTACTTTTTTTCCGTGGATAAACCCCACCACGTAATCGTCATTGGTGCTTCGGCCGGCGGCATGCCGGCGCTGAGCCAGCTTGTTGCGCAGATCCCCGCCGATCTGCCAGCCGCTATTCTTATCGTGCAGCATTTTGCTGCCGACTCGTCGGGGCAGCACCTCGTCGACCGCCTGGCCCGGCAAACCGACCTACGCTGCCGCCTGCCCATCGACGGGGAGCGAATTGAGCCCCGCACCTTGTACCTGGCCCCGCCCGACCGCCACCTGCTGGTGAAAGACGGCCACGTGCTGGTAACCAAGGGCCCGCGCGAAAATCACTACCGCCCCGCCGCCGACGCTCTGTTTCGCTCGGCAGCAGCCTACTACGGCCCCAACGTTATTGGGGTAGTACTCACCGGCATGCTGCACGATGGCACCGCTGGCCTCGAATTCATTAAGCGCAGCGGCGGCCTTACCGTAGTCCAGGACCCAGTCGAGGCGGAATTTCCGAGCATGCCGGAAAGCGCCCTGAGCAATGTGGCCATCGACTACGTTTCGCCGTTGCACGAAATGGGTTTCTTGCTGAACCGCTTGGTCCGCATGCCGGTGTCCAGCGCCAAGAACATTCCGGACGATATAAAACTGGAGGCCGCAATTGCGGAAAGAGTCGTGGGCAATACCGAACTGGTTCAACGCATTGGCACCCCCGTAGCCATCACCTGCCCCGACTGCGGCGGCTCGCTCTGGGAACTGAAACACGGTAAGCTGTTGCGCTACCGCTGCCACACGGGTCACGCCTTCACGGCCGATGCCCTGGCGCAGCGCGTGCAGCACGGCCTGGAAGAAAGCCTCTGGGTGGCTCTGCGCATTATGGAAGAGCGCAAAAACCTGCTGACCAACATGGCCAGCCGAGGCGAAGGCAGCTTTAGCATACAGCAGGAAGAGCGCATCGAGGAAATCAAGGTGCACATCAACCGGCTGCGGGAGTTTCTGCTCAACGGCAGCAACGGCAACGATAAAAACGCTACCACGGCCGAGCAGGATACCGCCTCGGGCAGCACCCCCGCCGAGTAAGATTAACGTCTTGGTTGTTGCTAAAATCCTGCTTCACGTTAGAATTGACCATCGCCCCGGCACTTATGCCGGGGCTTTTTTTGCAACTTATTCTGCAAGCATACTATCCTGGAAATCAGTGTTTAATGCGGAGTTTTTCAGTATAAGCCCGGTAGCAAACCCGGCCGCCAGCCGTTTACTTTGAATAGGCCCTCGTCGTGTTCCCGCCCCGCCTATTGGCAGCTTGTTACTCTCTTCTTTCGTAGCTGCCCGCCGCTCTATTCAATGCATCTGACCGCTTTTCTGAGCTATGAATCCGCACTCGTTTGCTTCGGCCCCATCATGTCTGGGGCACGTGTCCTATCTGGACCTGAGTTCTCCCCCTGAGCAGTATGCGCTGCAGCCCGACGGGCCGTGGTCCGGCCCGTCGGAGCCGGCGGGCGCCGTCCTAGTCCAGCACGGCTGCTACCCCGTCGACATCCTCCGGTTTGGCTTGCACCAGGCCCCCGACAATGCGTCGGTGCTGCACTTGGCCCTGTTTTGCCGGGAGCGGCAGGTGGTCCGCTGGGTGCTGCCCAGCGCGGCGTTGTTTGGGCCGGCGCTGCGAGCCCCGACCTACCTAGTGGAGGCGCCCGATTCGTTACCGCTACCCGCCCGCGCCATCGACGGCGGCAACTGCCTGCTGCGCAGTGCCCCGGCCGACCAGGTAGCATTTCTGGAGCAGGATATACAGACCGGCCACCTCCGGCTTACGCTGCGGGGCCGCTGGCTACACGGCCCGTTTTCCCTGGCGCGGGTACACCCCCAGAGCCAGACCTGGGAGCTGGAGGGCCTTCATTGCTTACCGCCCCAGCGCATGCATGCCCGAGCCTAACGCCCCGCCGGACCCACTACGGTGCTCGTGGCCGGGGCAGGTGATAAGCATCCTTGGCAAGCAGCTTTTCAGCATAAACACGGACTACAAAATCCGTATTTACCGACCCTCGAACAATAGTATCGCCTTGAATGTCAATTCTATAAATTACTAACTTTACTTCTTACCCACTCTGTGCCACGAGCTTGCCCTCTGTTGCCGTGTGCACTGCATTACTGTCTGCTTCGCCGGATTTTCATGTCTACTCCTTAATTTCCGCCACGCCATGTACAACCTGAACACCGCTTCTCCCGACGACTACACTCCCTATCTGATCCGGGTAAATTTCAATGAAATCAAGCCCATGGAGCTGGCTCGAATGCTGATGCGCTACAGCAAGCTGCGCCGGCCCCGCCTGCTCATCGACTGCCAGAACATCAAGTGCGTGCGCACCCGGGGCGTGGCCTATTTCGTGTCGCAACTGCTGACGCTACAGGCGGCCGGAGCCAAGGTACTGCTCTGCAACCCGGACCCCATACTGCGCCGGATTCTGCGCGTACTGCACCTAGAAAATACGTTTCAGCTCGACGAATCGGCGGCTGTCAGCACCGGCGCGCAGCGGCAGGTGCCGGCCTGAGCCGGCCGGTAGCGCCTGACTTTTACGGCGGGCATACGTAAGGGAAATCTGCCGGATTGTTGTGCCGGCTATTTCTTCTGCGTATGCCCGCTTCCGTTACCACCGCTCCGGCTCCGGCCAGCACCTCCCCTTTCGCCCCGCTCCGGATTCCGTTTTTCCGGATGCTCTGGATTGCCTCTTTCGTGTCGAACATTGGCACCTGGATGCAAAACGTGGGCGCCGTGGGCCTGATGACCGAGCTGACGCCTTCGCCCATTCTAGTATCATTGCTGCAAACGGCCTCGGCGCTGCCCGTGTTTCTGCTCAGCCTGCCCGCCGGGGCCCTGGCCGACCTGGTAGACCGGCGCCGAATGCTACTGCTCACCCAGGCCTGGATGGCGGCTACGGCTTTGCTGCTGGCCACCGTTACGCTGCTGGGCTTCACCACGCCGTGGCTGCTGTTGCTACTTACCTTCATGCTGGGCCTGGGCGGCGCCCTGAACAATCCCGTGTGGCAAACCGTGACGCCCGAGCTGGTGCCGCGCCAGGAATTGCCCCAGGCCATTGCCCTCAACAGTGTGAGCTTCAACCTGGCCCGCGCCTTCGGGCCGGCCCTGGGTGGCTTGGTTATCGGCTATTTCTCGGCTGGGGCGGCGTTCCTTATCAACGGCCTCTCGTTTCTGGCCACTATCTATATGGTCTGGAGCTGGAAGCGGGAGCCCCAGGTTGTCTCGGCCCTGGCCGGGGAGCGGGTATTGGCCGCCATCCGGGGCGGTATCCGCTACGCCCGATATGCGCCGCCGGTGCAAAACATTCTCATGCGCGGCGTTTGCTTCACCTTCGGGGCCAGCGCCCTGTTTGCCCTAATGCCCGCCGTAGTGGCTCACCGTCTGCACGCGCCCACGTCGTTTTATTCAATGCTGTTGTCCTGCATGGGGCTGGGCGCGGTACTGGGGGCCGTTATTCTGCCCCGCCTGAACCGCTACCTGAGCATCAACTGGCGCGTGACGGTGGCCACCGTGGCCTTCGCGGCGGGCCTCACCGGGCTGGCCTTTGCCGATAGTCACTGGCTGCTGTACGGGCTGCTCACGCTGGTGGGGCTGGCCTGGATGCTGGTGCTCAACTCGTTTAGCGTGGGCGTGCAGACGGTGGTGCCGCGCTGGGTGCAGGCCCGCACCATCAGTTTGTACCTGCTTACTATTCAGGGCGGCATGGCGCTGGGCAGCATCGTGTGGGGCGCGGTGGCCGAGCGGCTCACGATTTCCTGGGCTCTGGCCGGGGCGGCCACCTGGCTGCTGCTGAGCACCTTGCTGGTATTCCGGTTTGCCCTGCGCAGCGGCGAGGCCCTGGACTTTACGCCCGCCCGGCCCCGCCTGGAGCCGGTGCTGGCCCAGGAGCCGGTGCCGGCCGAGGGCCCGGTTATCATCACCACCACCTACCGCATCAAGCCCGAAGACCGCCACACGTTCGTGTTCTTGATGGAAAAGCTGGCCCGCATCCGCCGCCGCGAGGGCGCTATCCGGGTGGGCACTTACGCCGACCTGGCCGACCCGATGCGCCTGGTGGAATATTTCATGGTAGAAACCTGGGAAGAGCACGAGCAGCAGCACGAGCGGGGCGTAAGTTATGAGGAAGCCGACCTCAAAAGCGTGGCCCAGCAGCTGCACCAGGGCCCTGAGCCGCCCCAGGTGGCCCACCTGCTGGCCCAGCACGCCCAGCCCGTCCCGCCCGAGCAGATGATGGTGCCCGGCAGCACCCGCCTGGTAGCCGGCACCGCCGGCGAAGCCACGAGTTAATGTGGGAAATGTGCTGACGTGCTAATACCCAACGTGTCCTTGCGAGGAGGCACAACATTCCGCGCATCAAGCGGCGTCAATCCGTCCTCTGCGAAGGACGCCCCGTTCTTTGACGAGAAAGGGCTTTTCACTTTAAGCCGCTCCGTACATTTTAGAGGACGGATTGTCGCGCTTTGCTCGCAATGACAAACGTTTTCCCTACTTGGCTATCTTCCCAAAACCTTCCGGGTTGCTTCCGGCTTTGCATCTGAATATCCTCTCTCGCCACACATGAAACTTCTCTACAGCTACCTGCGCCACTACTGGGGGCTGCTGGCCCTGGCTTTGCTGCTGGCCGCCATCAACCAGATTTTCTCCCTGCTCGACCCCTACATCTTCCGCCAGATCATCGACCGACACGTGGTAAAGGCGGGCGACACGGCGTTCCACAACGGGTTCTGGGCCTTCCTCCAGAGCGGTGCGGGCCTGCTCATTCTGCAAGCCATGGGCGTGGCCATGGTGTCGCGCATCGCCAAAAATTTCCAGGACTACTACACCAACGTCATTACCCAGCGCCTCGGGGCCGAGCTGTATTCCGACGGCCTGCGCCACTCCTTGGAGCTGCCCTACCAGGTATTTGAAGACCAGCGCTCCGGCGAAACCCTGGGCAAGCTCCAAAAGGTGCGCACCGACGTGGAGCGGCTCATCCAGAGCTTCGTCAACGTGCTGTTTATTTCCCTGGTGGGCATCATTTTCGTGGTCTGGTACGCCATCAGCGTGTACTGGCCCATTGCGGCTGTCTACTTTCTCACCATCCCTATTCTGGGCTCGTTGAGCTTGTTTCTGAGCCGCCGCATCAAGGTTATTCAGAAAACTATCGTGGCCGAAACCACGGCCCTGGCCGGTTCTACCACCGAGAGTCTGCGCAACATCGAGCTGATTAAAAGCCTGGGGCTGGCTCAGCAGGAAACCCAGCGCCTGAGCGCCACCACCGAGAAAATCCTGAAGCTGGAGCTGAAAAAGGTGCGCTACCTGCGGTCCTTGTCTTTCGTGCAGGGCACCTTCGTGAATCTGATGCGCAACGTGATTCTGCTTATGCTGCTCTACTTGGTAGTGCAGCAGATTATTACCGTCGGTGAGTTCTTCTCGTTCTTCATCTACTCCTTCGCCATCTTCGGGCCGCTCCAGGAAATGGGCAGCATCATCAACGTATACCGCGAAACTGAGGCTTCCCTGGCCAATTTCCAGCTCATCCTAGATACACCCAAAGAGGTGAAGCCCGCCCACCCACAGGTTATCGACCAGATTCAGACCCTCACTTTCGACGACGTGCGCTTCAAGCACCTGTCGGCCTCCAACTCGGCCCTCGACGGTATTTCGTTTGAAACCAAGCTGGGCGAAACCATTGCCTTCGTGGGGCCCTCGGGCTCGGGCAAAACCACGCTCGTCAAGCTGCTGGTAGGCCTCTACCCACCTCTGGCCGGCCAGATTCGCTACAACGGCATTCCCGGTTCCAGCCTCGACCTCGACCAGCTGCGCGAGCAAATCGGCTTTGTGACGCAGGACACTCAGTTATTTGCCGGTACCATTCGCGAAAACCTCCTCTTCGTGGCCCCTAATGCCACCGACGAAGAGTGCCTGCGCGCCCTGCACCAAGCCGCCGCCGACGGCCTGCTGGCCCGCGCCCCACTCGGCCTCGATACCGTTATCGGTGAGGGCGGCGTGAAGGTGTCGGGTGGCGAAAAGCAGCGCCTCAGCATTGCCCGCGCCCTGCTGCGCCACCCCACCCTGTTGGTCTTCGACGAGGCTACCTCTTCGCTCGATTCGCTCACGGAAGAGGAAATCAGCACCACGGTGCGGGAGCTTTCGGGCTCACGCCAGCACATCACCATCCTTATTGCCCACCGCCTGAGTACCATTCTGCACGCCGATAAGATCTTCGTGCTGGAGCGTGGCCACATTGCCGAGCAGGGCCGCCACGAGGAGTTGCTGGCCCAGAAAGGCCTCTACTACGCCATGTGGCGGCAGCAAATCGGGGAAAGGCCCGCGCCGGCTGCGGCCGTAAAGCAGCTGGAAAAGGTATAGCGCAGGGCTGGGTGGGTTATTGCTGACATTGTTTGGCCTGTCATCCTGAGCCCTTGCAAAGGCCCTTCCTCGCCTACCCCACGGCAGTTTCTGCCAATGTGACAAAGCCCTTTACTGCGCAGGTGGTAAAGGGCTTTTCGCGTTGAAGAAGGTTTATCAATCAGGTGAGGAAGGTCCTTCGTTTCGCTTCGCTGCACTCAGGATGACAGACGAAAAAGGGCAGCTTAAACAACCTCAGCTACGCACGCAACCTTGCGGGCCGGTTGCGGCTCTTTGGTCTGGCAGTGTTTGGCTTTTGCATATTTTTTGGTGGAGCCAAGCACGAAAAACACCCGGTTTTCGTTGTCAAAACAGCCGCTTACCTCATCCCACGAGCCTTATTTTCGGCAGGGTTCTTGAATTACCAGTCGTATCAGCTAAAAGGACTTTTTCATGACCAACTACCGCACTTTCCGCCGCTTCGCAGGTTTGATGCTTGCCGGGTGGTCGTTGATTTCCACTGCCGCCTCCGCCCAGAACAACACCCGCGACGTACTGCGCGACATCACCGAAGTAGTAGGACTCAAGCCCCGCTTCGAGCTGCAGGCCACTTCGCAGGTGCAAAACGCCGCCGCCGTGGTCTACAACGGCAAACGGTTTCTGCTCTACAACCCGCAGTTTGTGGCCTCCGTGAACCGGGCCGGCCGCACCGACTGGGCCGGCACCAGCATTCTGGCCCACGAAATGGGCCACCACCTCAACGGCCATACCCTGCGCGCCGGCGGCAGCCAGCCCGCCGATGAGCTGGAAGCCGACGAGTTTTCGGGCTTCGTGCTGCGCAAAATGGGCGCTAGTCTGGCCGAAGCCCAGGCCGCCATGGCCGTCGTTTCGGATGAGGAAGCCTCGCCCACGCACCCCGGCCGCTCTACCCGGCTGGCTGCTATCGGCAAGGGCTGGCAGCAGGCCAACACCCAAATTGTAGCCAGTTCCCGCACGGCCGCGCCTTCCTCTGCTCCCGTGGCCGTGGCCAGCAGCCCCACGCCGGTGCGGCCCGTGATGAGCACGGCAGCCCCCATGAATGTGGTGGGCCAGATTGTCTTCCGCGACAACCCCGAGCAGCGCTATTACCTTACCAGCCGCCTGAACGTGGTGCGCATGGCCGACGACTCCCGCAACGGCGAAATCGTGGGCCGCGTCACCCGCTCCAACAGTGCCAGCTTCCCCTACATCCTGGTCGATGCCCAGGACCGCCGCCTCTACATAAGCTCCAGTGGCGGCGTGTTTAACAACCGGGGCCAGCAGGTCGGCCTGCTGTCGGACCCTTCGTAAATAAGCATTTCGCGTTTCTTCAAAAGGCCTGTACCGTTGCGGTGCAGGCCTTTTTTTGTGATATTGAAGCTGTTTAGCCAATGAAATAGAACGTCATGTCGAACGAAGTGAGACATCTCGCGTGCTGACGTTGCCGGAGTAATCATCTACCATTGCACGCAAGATGTCTCACTTCGTTCGACATGACGTGCGGTAGTAATTGAGTACGCGGCCTTTTGCCTGGCCACGTAGTAGCTTTGCCCCTCAACGCTTCATTCTCCGTCTATGCGCTCCTACCCTTTTCTGCTTGTCGATGCCTTTACGGATACTGCGCTGGGCGGCAACCCCTGCGCCGTGGTGCTCGATGCCGACGACCTGTCAGCGGAGGAGATGCAGCGGCTGGCCCGGGAGTTCAACCAGTCGGAAACGGCCTTCGTACGCCGCTCGGCCGTAGCCGATTTCGGGGTGCGCTACTTCACGCCCGCCGAGGAAATTCCGCTGGCCGGCCACCCTACCATTGCCACCATTACGGCCCTGCTGCACACGGGCCGACTGGCGGCGCAAGCACCGCGCACCGAGCTGCACCTGGAGCTGCTGCACGGCCCCATTGCCATTGCGGTAGTGCCTGCAGCAGTGGCCGGCACGCCGGAGCAGGTACTTATGACGCAACGCAAGCCCGTATTCAGCCTCCTGCACGACCCGGCCGTGGTATTGCCCCTTTTCGGCCTCACGCCCGCTGATTTGGTGCCTGGTTCGCCGGTGCAAACCGTCAGCACGGGTACGCCACAACTGATGCTGCTTTTGCGCGACCAGGATGTCCTGCGCCGGGCCCATCTGCCCGACCCGGCCGCCTTTGCCCGTTACCGAGCCGGCAGCGACTTTTTCAGTCCGCACCTGTTTTGCCTGGGTGGCGCTACGCCGGCGGGCCACACGTTTGCCCGCCACTTCGGCACCCCGCCCGATGTGGCCGAAGACCCCGTAACGGGCTCGGCCACGGGCGGCATGGCGGCTTATCTGTGGCACCATGGCTATTTACAAACCCCCGACTTCGTGGCCGAACAAGGGCACTGGCTGGGTCGGGCGGGCACGGTGCAGGTTACGGTAGCCGGGCCGCGCGAGGATATTGAGTCGGTGACCATTGGCGGACAGGGCGTGGTCGTCGTTGAAGGAAAGCTGACGCTGTAGCCAGGCATTATTGCGGGGAATAGCTGAGCGGTAGTGCAACTCCGCGGGGCGGTTGGCTGTTAAGAAAAGCCCACTAGCATTGCTCTTGCGGCAAGTGGCTTTGCTGTATTTTTCCGCCTCCAATTCTGCTTTTGTGCCCGAACTACCCGAAGTTGAAACCTACCGTCGGTTTCTCGACGAAATCATTCTCCACCAACCTATTACTGCTCTCGAAGTGCGCGACGCCCACGTGCTGGGCCTCGATGAGGACATACTGCGCCAGCGTCTGGTGGGCCGCAGCGTCACAGCCACCCGGCGCATCGGCAAAAACTGCTTTCTGGAGCTGAGTGACGGGACGGCCCTGGCCCTGCATTTCGGCATGACTGGCGACGTGGGCGCCTACCGCGACGACCATGACGCGCCCCGCTTCACCCGCGTGGCCCTGCACCTGGCCGACGGCCTGCGCATTGCCTTCATCGACCCGCGTAAGTTTGGCCGCATCCGGCACGCCGACAGCGTTGCTCAGTATCAGCAGGCCAAAAAGCTGGGACCCGATGCGCTGGACGTAACGGCGGCGCACCTGCAGCGGGTGATGAGCCCTAAGAAGATGTTCGTGAAGCCGCTGCTGCTCGACCAGGGCATCACGGCCGGCCTCGGTAACTGGATAGTGGACGAAGTGTTGTTTCAGGCCAAGATCCACCCCGAGCGACGGGCTAACACACTTACCACGAAGGAGTTCAAGGCGCTACAGGCCGCTATTCAATTGGTGCTGAGTACCGCCATCGGCCACGAGGCCACGTACCGGCACTTTCCGGCTTCCTTCCTGATTCATGCCCGCGAGTGGGATGACTCGGCCACGCCCGGCACCGAGCAGCACCGCTTCTGCCCACGCCACCCGAAAGTGGAGATAGAAAAAAGCTACGTTGGCGGACGAGCTACCTACATCTGCCCGAGGTGCCAACCAGCGCCGGACAATATAAAATAATACTATTCACTCCTTTGAAAACCCCGCTCACAATACTATTAGCGGGGTTTTCGCTTATACAAATACTCTGAAGCACAAAATCTTATGTTTGAATTGCGGAGTTTAACTTTGCTTATATAATGTTTAAATAATTGTCTTTTTCCGCGAAAGTCTGAACCAAGTGTTTTACCTTTGAGTTAGGCCACCATCTACAAGGCGATGTGCGGCGGAGAGTAAGAGTGTTGTTGGACGAAGAAAATCATTGCCTATGCCTCACGGCTACTACGCGTTTTTGCGTGTTGTTTCAATCACCAAATTGTCGTTTTCATGAAGAAACTGCCCCTTTTCCTGAGCCTGGCCGCTGCCACCCTATCGTTGGCAGCCTGTGAGAAAGAGTTGGAAGAAGTGAATGAGCCCGTTCAGGAAGTCGCAGCCGTGAAATCCCAGTCGGCTACCGAGCTTCTCTCGGCCAGCTCCTGGCACCTCACTGACCTCACGTCGCGCACCGTTACGGCCGGCTCCCCTGATGCCCCCACGGTGAGCCTGCTGGCCCGCATGAAGCCCTGGCTGCGCGATAATACCTCAGAATTCAAATCCGGTGGCTCCTATACTGTGAGCGAAGGTGCCCTGAAGGCTTCGGCCCAGGCCCCACAGCTGCTCACCGGTGCGTGGCAGCTCAGCGCCAAAGGCGACTCGCTTACCATCCGCCAGGACAACTCCGTACAGCGCTATTCCATTGCCGAGCTGACCACTTCGACCCTGCGGCTGAACCACTCGACCGGCACCAACCCCGTGACGACCACCACCTCGGTGTTTTCGCACTAATCCCGCTTTACCCACCGTTCACGTTCCAACAAAACGGCCTCACCGCACTGGTGAGGCCGTTTTGTGTTGTAATGGGTAGCAGCGTTGAAACGGCAATGGGTTGTGCTGGACTTCGCGTAGTCGTAGGCAGGACGAGGGCGTTCAGGCACAAAAAAGTGTGTTATACCGGCTCAGAAAAAGCCAAGACCAAGACTTTCTTTCTATGTATACCGCTCGAATACTACCTCCAGGTTACGCTCCTGCAACTGGGGTATGCCAACATAATCAAACTCAAGGCGGCGCGTCAGGCGCAATTCGGTAGCCGAGCAGGCCGCTATTGTATGCCGAATGGTAAATGGCTTATTATCCTCTTCAGCGTGAATCAGTAGCTCATTATTTGCCAGCTCGTACGGCGCCCGGCGTACCCGCACGCTGTCTTCCACGGTGTAGAGTGCCACCTTTGCATCGGTCAGATTCAGAATAGGAAACGAGGAAATGTTGGCCAACCCAATCGGCGGCTGAATACGGGCACTTTTATACTTCCAGACCCTGTGAATAGTAGGTGGCGACGAATCCGCGTTTCGCCGGCTTTCCAGCATATGCTGCGCTAACAGGTTGCGGTTGGATTCGTCGGCGGCGCTTAGGGGCTCTGGCTTGCGCCACTGCTCGTAGCTATAACGGGTGTCGCCTCTGGTTGCGGTGTCCGCCTTCAACTGGGAATTGGAGTTAAACAAGGCGCTGTGAATCGTATCGGCCTGCGCGTCGTGCACATCGGCTCCAAAGGCCAATAAGCCTTTGAGGCGCATCATATTTATGTGATAGGGCACAAACTTGTAGCCCGGAAACCACTCGGCAATTTTTGCCTGCACAAGCAGAAAGGCTTCCTCATATTCGAAACTTGGGGAAACCGTAACGGCATGCACCGCCGGATAGTAGCCGTATTCCTTACCCGGTGTATTGTGGTTAGGTCTCTGCTCCCTTGCCAGCATCAAATACGAGCTGTCTACGCCGTAAATGCAGAAGTAGGGCCCGAGCAGGCTAATGGCGAAATGCAGTTCCTGCAGCACGGTGCAGTGCTTTCGGGTTTCTTTTTTAAGTATGACTATCCCCTTATAGCTCGGCTCCGAAAGGAAATTTTCATCCAGAACTGGTTTTTGCAACTGCTGTTTTAGCGCGGCCTGCAAGGGCTTCCACCGGGCTTTATAATTCTTAGCGACGCTTATATTATCATGAATGACTTGCGCGATTTGCTGAGTCCCGGGGTATACGTTGAATAAAGTATCCTGCCGCAATTCCTCATCGACGATGCCAATGGGGTAGTATTTCTTTACCGTCTCATAGAGCGGCCAGAAATCATATTTAGCGGCGTCAAACTTAAAGTATCTATTCATTTTAACGGGGAGTAATGTCTCATTCAAGAATACGCCTTTCCGTCGGATATCAATAACGCTGATAGTAGCTGCCAGCCCGGAGGTTCAAATGGAACTTAGGTTAATCGGATAAGCCCGGCACCCAGCAGCCCATCAAGCAGGTCAGTACCTCACCAGCGGGCCGAAGAGCAAGATGAACGTGATACGTCAACGGTGAAGAATACGTGAACAGGACCGCAGAAACAAGCAAAGCCGGTATAGTATAGACGGTATGGCCATACCACTAACTACTGTACACCTATTTTCAGAAAATAGGTGTACAGCTTATCCTCTTGTAAATCCGCTAACATACCGCCCGCAGCAAGGTTGCCGTAGGCGGCCACCGCTGGCTATGCCGGGAGTCAAAAACACCCCGGCCCCGCTACTCAGTTAGGCTGAGCGGCGGGGCCGGGCTTATGCGGCGAATCAGAGCCTTGCTACTCGTTGTTTTCCCGGGCGGCTTTGCGGGTGAGCGTCGTGAGGGGCGACTGGGTGATGCTGAATTCACTTTCGTAACCGCTCAGCCGCATGTTGGCTACCGGACTTTCGCCGGTAGCGGGCAGGGCGCGGTTGAGCCAGCTCAGAATATCGGTGGTGGTGCCGGGCAGCAGACCGTGGAAAGCGGCCAGCAGCTTGGCCGGCAACGACAGGATAACTTCCCCGTCGCCGCGGCGGCAGGCATTCCAGATCTGGCGGGCGGCCTGGTCGGCACTCATCGTGAGGCCTGGCAGAGAGTCGGCAATGCTGAACCAGGCGTATTCTTTCTGCTGCTGGCCCTTTACCAGGGCGTGGCCGGGGCTGCCCGTGCGCATCAGGCCGGGGCACACGGTGGTTACGCTGATGTCGTACTGGCGCAACTCGGCCCGGAAGCCTTCCGAGAGGCCCACTAGGGCAAACTTGCTGGCACTGTAGGGCATCAGGTGCGGCAGGGCCACTTTGCCGCCCAACGATGAGATATTGACAATGCGGCCCGCGCGGCGGCGGCGCATGCTGGGCAGCACCGCGTACATAGCGTGCAGCGGCGCCCAGAAGTGCAGGGCCATCGACTCTTCGTAGTCGCGCACGTCCATATTTTCGAGCGGGCCGCCGAGGATGATGCCGGCGTTGTTGATGAGCACATCCACGGGCCCCAGGCGGGTTTCGACTTCGGTTACCATGGTGCGCACTTCCTGCTCGCTGGTAATATCGTGGGTGAGCGTGAGCACATCGGCTTCGGCGGCACCGGTCAGCAGCAAATCCTGGCGGGCCCGCTCCAGTTCGTCGGCGTCGCGGGCGCAGATGGCAACGCGGGCTCCTTCGGCCACAGCCTGCCGGGCCAGGATCAGGCCCAGGCCCCGGGAGCCGCCAGTGATGAGCACCACGCGCCCGTGGAGGTCGTAGGAGCCGCGGCGGTTGACAAACAGGGTGGCGGCGGCAAACAGCACGCTCGCGCCGGCAGCAGCCAGCCAGTTGTTTCGGGTTTCTCGCTTCATAGCCTCTTGTAAGCAAAGCCTGGGGTAAAGGTTGCGCTGCCGCCCCAAGCCGGACAAGAAAATATTCGTTTACAACGTTATTGGCCCTGTCGTGTCGTTTTTGGCACCATCTTTACACGGGCAAGGTTATGCTCTCCACGGCCCAACCGGCCCTTCTGCCCCCGAATTTTCCTGCTGACTATGAAGAACTACCTGCTGGCGTCCCTGCTGCTTTTGCCGGCCGCCACCTACGCCCAAACGGGCCCGACGAAGACCAAAACCAAGACCGACGTGGCGGGTACTACGGTGAAGACCAAGGCAAAAACCACCGCGCCGGCCGCCGGTAAGCCCGCCACGCCCAAGCCCGCCCCCACGCCCTCGGCCGAGAAAGTAGATGCCAAAGCCACGGCCCTCACCGACAACATGCGCCAGGCCCTGAACCTGACGCCCGCCCAAACCGAGAAAGTACGCCAGATAAACCTGCTGAGCGTGCGCAACGTGGAAACGGCCCGCCTGCAGTACCGCGCCGATGTGCGTAAGCTCAACGAAGTCATTACCGACATCGGCCAGTCGCGCCTGGCCCAGCTGAAGGACGTGCTGGCCCCCGACCAGTTTGCCAAGTACCAGCGCAAGCGCGAGGAAAAGATGGGCGTGCCCACCACCACCGGCAGCCAGAACAGCGGCGTACCCGGCCTGCCCAGCCGCGGGGAGTAAGCATTGGGGGAAGTGGGTTGGCAATTGTCTACCCTCTTATCCTGAGCTTTTGCGAAGGACTTTCCTCGCCTACCCATTGAGGTTTGCACCAATGTAAAAAGCCCTTTTCTATCCGCTAGAAAAGGGCTTTTCGCGTTTAAGAACGTTTATTACTTAGGTGAGGAAGGTCCTTCGTTCCGCTTCGCTGCACTCAGGATGACAGAGTAAACAACACAAACATCTCCTTATCCTACGCCAGAAACGTGTCGTAGCCCAGCTTCATAATAATGCCGCACACGACTACCAGAAACAGCCCCCGCACGAAGCCGGTGCCGCGCTGCAGGGCTACTTTGGCCCCGAGGGCCGAGCCCAGCATGTTGCAGGCCGCCATGGGCAGGGCTATCTGGTAGATAATCTGGTGGGTGAAGGCGAAAAAGGCTACGCTGGCCACGTTGGTGGCAATGTTAACCAGCTTGGCCGAGGCCGACGCCGTGATGAAGTCGTAACCAAACAACCCCACGAAGGCAAAAAGCAGGAAGCTGCCCGTGCCCGGCCCGAAAAAGCCGTCGTAGAAACCCAGCACCACCCCAATCAGGATGCCGTAGTAGGGTTCCTTGCTGGCGGGCAGGCGCGGGGCGTGAATGGCACCGAAATCCTTGCGCCAGAAGGTGTAGATAGCAATAACCACCAGCAGCCCCAGCACCAGGGGCCGCAGCAGCTCGGCGGGCAGCAAGCTCACGATGCGGGCCCCGGCAAACGAGAACATGCCCGCCGCCACGGCCGCCGCGCCCACCGCCCGCCACCGAATCGGGACCTGGCCGGCGTAGCGGCGGAAGGCGGCCGAAGTGCCGGCCAGCGACGATACTTTGCCGGTGCCGAGAATGGTGGGCACCGGCACACCCTTGAGCAGCAGCAGCATAGCCGGCAGCTGAATCAGCCCACCGCCGCCCACTACGGAATCGACGAAACCGGCCAGAAAAGCAAACAGGCAAAGCAACAGCAGCGTGACAGTCATAAATGGGCACAGAAATGAGGCGGCGAAGATACAACCCGGCCCTGCCTGGTGCTACCCGCCCGGCCCGGATTTGTTGCCCGGCCAGGCCGGCCCCACACTGCAAAGGTTATCCTTCATTCGAATCTGCCGTACCTTCGGGCCATGACCGATACTCTTACCCGGCGCAGCAGGTTGCTGACTTTGGCCGGGGTGCTGCTGGCCCTGTTTCTGAGCTCCCTCGATCAGACCATCGTAGCCACTGCCCTGCCCCGCATCGTGGCCGACCTGCACGGCTTCGACCGGTTTGCCTGGGTGGCTACGGCCTACCTGGTGGCCAGTACGGCCCTGGTGCCAGTGTATGGCAAGCTGGCCGATATGTACTCGCGCCGCAACATTGAAGTCACCGCCATTCTGATTTTTCTGCTGGGCTCGGCGCTGTGCGGCTTGGCCGGCGAGTTTGGCACTTTGCCGCTGCTCGGCGACGGGATGAGCCAGCTCATTATCTTCCGGGCCGTGCAGGGCCTGGGCGGCGCAGGGCTACTGGCCATGGCCTTCATCATCATTGCCGATCTGTTTCCGCCCGCCGAGCGGGGCAAGTACCAGGGCTTCGTGGGGGCTACATTCGGGCTTTCGGCGGTATTGGGGCCGTTTCTGGGCGGCCTGCTCACCGACCACGGCTCGGGAATAATACCGGGCCTGGCGGGCTGGCGGCTGGTGTTCTACGTGAACCTGCCGCTTGGTTTGCTGGCCTTATGGTTTATCCTGACCAAAATGCCCCGCCTGAAGCCCCGGGGCGAAAAAAAGCCACTCGACTACCTCTCGGCCCTGCTGCTGATAACCGGCCTCGTGCCACTGGTGCTGGGCTTGCAACTCAATAAGGCCCAGCATGCCTGGACGTCGCCGCTCACGCTGAGCCTGTTTGGCGGGGCCGCCGTGGCACTGGTACTGTTCGTGCTGCGCTCCTTACGCTGCGCCAACCCCATTCTGGAGCTACGCCTGTTTCGCAACCCGGTGTTTCGGGCGGCTAATATTGCCACGTTTCTGCTCGGCGGCGCTTTTCTGAGCATCGTCATTTTCGAGCCGCTGTTCATGATCAACGTCGTGGGCGTATCGGCCACCCAGGCCGGCGTGAGTCTGATTCCGTTGTCGTTAGGTGTGGTACTAGGCTCGATGCTGGCCGGCCAGATGGTAGCCCGCTTCGGCCACTACAAGCGCTGGATGCTGGCCGGCGGCCTTGTGTTACTCGTGGGCCAGTCGCTGCTGGCTACCATGCCGGCCACCATCGGCTACGGGCAGGTGCTGCTCTATGTGCTCATCTGCGGTGCGGGCTTGGGCCCCAGTATGCCGCTCTACACTCTGGCTATCCAAAACGCCATTGAGCCATGCTTTACGGGCCAGGCCACGTCGGCCAGCCAGTTTTTCCGCCAGATCGGGGGGGCTATGGCGGCCGCCGTGCTCGGTACCATCCTCACGCTGAGTCTGGCTGAGCACCTGCCCGCCTCGTCGGCCGCCGGAGCCGCCACCACCATTTCGGCCGCCGCGGCCGAAGCGCCCACTGTGGTGGCTCGCGCCGTGCCGGCCCTGCCCACGGTCGAGGTGCGGGCCGCCTTCACCCATGCCATTTCACGGGTGTATCTAGCAACTATGTGCCTGGTATTCTGCGGCTGGCTAGCTACTTTGTTTATTCCGGAGCTGCCGCTGCGCAACTCAAACCTGGCGCGGCCGGCGCCAGCACTGGCCACCAGGGGTCGGGAATAGCCGCCGGAAGTGACTGGGCCCGGCATGAAACTACTACGCCCGGATCTGGTTTTACAAGCAGATACCTTATAAAGTGGCAGGCCGCACGCTGCGGCCCGCCGCTCCTTCTGCCTTCCCTATGACTAACAAACCACTTCGTCTCAGCATCCTCGACCAGTCGCCGGTGCGGCAGGGCGCCACGGCCCGGCAGGCTATTCTGGAAACCGTGGAGCTGGCCCAACTAGCTGACCGGCTGGGCTATACTCGCTACTGGGTTTCGGAACACCACAACACCGCCACGCTGGCCGGTTCGACGCCGGAAGTCCTTATTGCTCACCTAGCGGGCGTTACACAACGCATCCGGGTGGGCTCGGGCGGCGTGATGCTACCCCACTACAGCGCCCTGAAGGTGGCCGAAAATTTCCGGATGCTCGAAACCCTGTTTCCCGGCCGCATCGACTTGGGTGTGGGCCGCGCCCCCGGTTCCGACCGGCTCACGGCCTCGGTGCTGAACCCGTCGAACACCTTCACCGAGAATGATTTCATCGAGCAGCTTATGGACCTGAGCCGCTACCTGACCGACACCGTGGAGCCCGATTCCATCCAGGAAAAGGTGAAAGCCGCGCCCCACGCCGACACTGTGCCCGAGCCCTGGATTTTGAGCTCCAGCGGGCAGAGCGGGCTGTTTGCAGCCTACCTGGGCATGGCCTTTTCCTTCGCCCACTTTATCAACCCCGTGGGCGGCCCCCGCATGGTGCAGCTGTACAAAGACCGGTTTAAACCTTCGGTTCATTTGCAGGAGCCGCTGGCAAATGTGGCTATTTTTGTACTATGCGCTGAAACCGAGGAAAAAGCGTGCCAATTGCACGAGTCTCTGGCCCTGCAGATGCTGCGGCTGGAGCGTGGGGAGCGGGTACAAATGCCGCCTTACGAAGAAATTAAAGATTACCAATATTCACCGGCCGAGCAGGAGCGCCTGGCCTACAACTGGCAGCGCATCATCAGCGGCACGCCCCAGCAGCTCAAGCAGCAGCTAACCGACTTAGCTGAGCAATATGGGGTTGAAGAAGTGGTAGCCGTGACCATCACCCACGATTTTGCCGACCGGCGCCGCTCCTACGAGCTGCTGGCTGAGGCATTTGCACTTACCCCCGCCGCCGAGCCGGTAGCCACTCACTGAGCCGGTAGTCGGGCAGTGCGGTAAATTTATACGAAGCTTCGGATGGTTACATCCGGAGCTTTTTGTATTTTTGCCCTCTCTCCTGTATTCTGACTTGCCCTGACTCGATGAAAAAGAGTTTTTTCCTGCTGGCCTTCTTGGTTAGTATGGCTTCGGCCGCCCTGGCCCAAACGGCCAGCAAAGAGCTATATACCGCCGTTGTAAAAAACAAGCCCGCCGATGCGGAGGCTTTGCTCAAAGCCGGCGCTGACCCGAATGCCGCCATTGAGCTGGTCCCAGGCTTCCCCACCACCTTCCTGATTACGGCTGCCGGCAATGGTAATCTGGAGCTGGTGCAGGCGCTGGTAAAGTACAAGGCCCAGGTCAATAAGGCGGATGCTTTTAAGGGCACGGCCCTGATGGCGGCGGCGGCCAAGGGCAGCAAGCCGGTAGTGGAGCTGCTGCTGGCCAGCGGCGCCGATGCTAAGGCCAAGGACGACGACGGTAAAGATGCCCTGGCCCACGCCAAGGAAGGCGCCAACAAGGAAGTTATTGCCCTGATTGAGCAGAAGCTGAAAGCCATGTAACCCAACCGGCAACACTCTGTTGCTGACCCCATTTTGCCCCTGATCCGGGCCCCGCTAGTCGGGGCGGGTCAGGGGCAAAATCGTTTTCCGGGGCTTTTCGGCCCCCACCTTCCCCCCACGGCTTCGTACAAGCGCCTATGTCTCAGCTTCCCCCTGCTCCTGCGGCCGCTCCGGCCACCCCCAGCCTGCTCGCCCGCCTCGGTATCGACTGGTTTCTGGGCGCCTTGCTGCTGGCCGTGGGCCTGGCCTACCTCGCGCCCGGCATCGGCAGCAAGAGTAGCCACGTGCCGTGGTCGGCCCTCACGACGGGCGGCGTGGCGGTTATCTTCTTTTTCTACGGGCTGCGCTTGAGCACCGACAAGCTGCGGGCCGGCATGCGCAACTGGCGGCTGCACCTGGTTACGCAAAGTGCTACGTTTGTGCTGTTTCCGCTGCTGGCGCTGGGCGTGCGGCCCTTCTTCCACGGCCCCAAGGGCGAGGCGCTATGGGCCAGCCTCTTCTTCCTGACCGCGCTGCCCTCTACCGTTTCCACTTCGGTAGTCATGGTTTCCATTGCCCAGGGAAACCTGCCGGCCGCTATTTTCAACGCTAGTATTTCCAGCCTGCTGGGTATTCTCGTCACGCCCCTGTGGGTGAATATGGTGCTGCACACCGGTGCGGCGCAGGTGGGGCTGGGCGGCATGGCGGCCAGCCTGGGCGGGCAGGTAGTGCTGCCGGTGGCGCTGGGTATTCTACTCAACTCCCGCTTCGGAGCCTGGGCCGAGGCCCACCGTCAGCAGCTGCGCGTATTCGACCAACTAATCATCCTGGTGCTGGTGTACACGTCGTTCTGCGAGTCATTTGCCGAAAATATCTTCCGCGACTACCGCACCGCCGATATTCTGGGGCTGGCGGCCGGTATGGTGGCTTTGTTCCTGCTCATTTTCGGGCTCATCACCTTCGTTAGCCGCCTGCTGGGCTTCTCGGCCGAAGACCGGATTACGGCCGTGTTCTGCGGCTCCAAAAAGTCGCTGGTACACGGCACGGTGCTGGCCAAAGTACTTTTTGCCAATACTATAGCTCTGGGCACGCTGCTGCTGCCACTAATGCTCTACCACGCCCTGCAGATTATGATGGCCAGCGTCATTGCCCAGGCCGTGGGCCGCCGCATGCAGGCCCGGGCATTAGCGCCACCTATTTCCACGCCCGCTTAAGCCGGCCTGCTACCCCCATTTAGCAGTTACCTTGCCGGCCTATGAAGCCTTTTCTGTATGCCGCGGCATTGCTCTTAGTGCTGGCTGGTTGCCAGCACCGCCCTGATTCGGTGGCCGGTGCTGCAAAAGCAAAAGCGCCTGCCTGCCCGCCAACGAAGAACATGGGTGCCATCGACTACAAACCCGCCACCTACGGTTTGTACCTGGGCCAATGCCTGGATTCAGTACAGACCATCGTGCCGGTGCATTTCGACCATATGATTAACCGGGAAGATGTCGACCCGTCTTCCCCGACCGACACGGTGCTTTACATAACCATCGGGGAAGATTTGGTCAAGCGCCATGACGACTACGCCGTGGATGCTGATGGCGTGCTGCCCGTGCTGCGGTTTTGGGTGAATGGCGGGCGGGTGCAAGCCTTCGAGTGCAGCATTCGATACGGAGCCACCAGTGCCTCGGCCCCGGACCAGCTGCCTGATTTGCGGGCATTTACGGCGCTGTTTACCCAGCTGCAACCGGCCCAAAACCGCCTTCAACTCGCCCAAAAGCACTATCTGGCCACCACGCACGACACGTATCAGGAAACCTTTACGCTGGGAATTGACAGCATGGCGCAGGCAGATTTTCGCTACCGGGCCACGGCCACGCCCTAACCAGACCGGCCCGGCACGCGCCCGAAGCTGAGCCGGCGGCAGCTAGTGTCCAGCTTAGGCTGTGGGTGGGCATTACCAGTCAGTTTGCCAAGTAATTTCTTAATCCTCTTTTCTAGCCAAAAGCCCTTTTTCACCGTATAGAAGCCTATTCCATCCCCTAATCCGAATATTTCTCCGTTTGATATGAACTATCAAATGGAAAATATGATTGTGACCCTGAAAACATAAAATATTCCCTATGCTTACCGTGCAGTTGAAGGACGCTGGCTTCTACGAAATTTCCTGGCCCACCCAGATTGTGGAGGGTACCACTTTTATCCGGCCCGGTGCCCGCGAATCGGTGCGGGTGTTTGTGCCCCACCACTCGCCCGAAGTAGAGGTATATACCGGCGCCCTGAAGGAAGGCCGGCTCATCTACCAGGGTCCGGCCGATATGGCCGCCCAGCTCACGGTACTCACCAACCGCAACAACTAACGCCCGCTTCGGCGAGCTGCCCGCCACTGGTTCTGGCAACCTAATTTGACCTAAAAAAAGCGTCCGACACAGCCGTGTTGGACGCTTTTTTTGTTGTTGCGGCTCCCAGTATTTAGCGCATCTTTTCCTGGAAGAAAGCCAGCGTCAGGGCCCAGGCCTCGTGGGCGGCGGCTTCGTGGTAGCTGGCCCGCTCGTCGCAGTGGAAACCGTGGTCGGCGTAGGAAATGACGGTATTGATGTAGGGCTTGCCGGCCGCATCCAGGGCCGCCGTTACCGTGTCGACCTGCTCCCGGGGGATGTGCTTATCCTGCCCGCCCCAGAAAAACAGGTGGGGCGCGTGCAGCTCAGCGGCGCGGTCCGCCAGCAGGTGCGTGCCCCCGCCGTAGTACGACACGCCCGCCGTTAGCGGCAGCACCGCATTGGCCAGGAACGATACCCGGCCCCCGAGGCAGAACCCGATACTGCCGATTTTGTCCGTCACTTTGTCCTGCGCTTGCAGCCAGTCGTAAGCCGCCTGCACATCGGCCGCCAGGCCCGCGGGCGTAATGGCCTGAAAATGGGGCATGGCCACGCTGGCAAAATCAGAGTAGGCAATTTCCAGGCCGGGCGCGGCGGTGCGGTGAAACAGCTCGGGGGCAATAACGGCGTAGCCGGCCTGGGCCAGCCGGTCGGCCACGCTGCGGATGTGGCCGTTCACGCCGAAAGCCTCCTGGAGCAGAATGATGCCGGGGTGCGGGCCTTCCGTGGTGGGCCGGGCAGTATAGGCGTTCAGCTGGGTATTGTCGGGGGCGGTGAGGGTAACGGCGTTGGGGTAACTCATGGAATGGTGTGTGGTTGGTGAGTAGGTTGAGCCTGCTAAAGCGGCCAGCTAAGCAGTTTGTTTGTCGCGCTTCCCACACCAACCCACCTATTTTGCGCCAAACAAGCACTGACACTGCCACCCAGCCCCTATTTTAGGCCGATGAAAATACTACTGTGCGCGGCCTCTCTGCTAGCTGCCCTGGCTACCACGGGGTTTACGGATGTACCGACAACCCAGGTACCGGGCAACTCCATCACCCTGCTGGCCCTGAACCAGCCGCCCTGTGCCACCCTGTCCAAGGAATCGGTGGTGACGGCCAAGCTGGCCTACCAGCTGGCCGATACCGAACAGGCTGCCGAAGGATACGAGGTGAGTATCAAGTTTCAGAGCACCAACCCGAAGCTGACCTTTTCCAGCACCCAGCTGGGCCAGGCCCGGCTCACGGCGCGCCACGACACGCTCACTATTACCTACCCCGTGGCGGCCGTGTGGAACAACCCGAAGCTGCTGCGGCCCCTGACGTGCTACTTCTACCTGCACCGCAACCTGGGCAACGGGCGCAGTACCGTCATTGCCAAAACCCCGCCCGTGGTGTTCATCGAGTGCCAGTAAAAGTGTAGCGGCGGCCGGTAACGTCACCCTAGCCCTTGCCCAAATTTCAGAGCATTTCAGTTATAAGAACACTTCTTTTAGAGTTGCGAGCAGTCCCTCAAAAAACGAAAAGTATAGCACGTGGAGCAGCACACACCGCTCATTTTAATGTAAACACCGCTTAAACGAACTTGGGGTTAAGCACCTTCTGCTCCTTACATGGCGCTGAGTTTTGGAGCTTAATCCTAGCTTTCAAAGCCAACCGCTGCTTCTTAATCTACCGGCATCCCGGCAACATAGAGCACCTGCCCGGTGATGAAGCTGGCGGCCTCCGATGAGAAAAACGACACGGCGTGGGCTACGTCGGCCGGGGCGCCGGCCCGGTTCACGGGAATCTGTTGGACAGCCTGCTGCAGATGGGCTTCCAGAGTCATTCCTTTTCTGCGCGCAGTGGCTTCGGTCATGGCCGTGACCACCAAGCCAGGTGCTACCACGTTGGCCGTGATGCCGTAAGGGCCCAGTTCGACGGCCAGGGACTTGATAAAGCCGTGCATACCGGCCTTAGCCGCGCAGTAGTTGGCCCGGTCGCGGTGCCCTTGGGCTGAGATGCTGGAAATATTGACGATGCGGCCCCACCCCGCCGCTCTCATGCCCGGCAGGCACGCCTTGGTCAGCAGAAAGCTCCCCCGCAAATGCACGGCTACGACCTCATCCCAGTCCTGGACCGACATGTTCAACAGGGACCCGTCGCGGGCAAACCCGGCGTTATTGACCAGAATAGTGGGCGCTCCTACCTCGGCCGTAATGCGCTGCACGGCCTCAGCCACGGCCTGTTCACTGGCCACGTCGGCCCCAACTGCCAGGGCTTGCCCGCCGTCACCTACAATGGCCGCGACCGTGCGGCGACCGAGCTGCTCGGTCTGGTCCAGCACGACCACCAGGCAGCCATCGGCGGCGAGGCGTTGCGCAATTCCCGCCCCGATTCCTTGGGCGGCCCCGGTAACGAGGGCTATTTTAGGGATGGAATTCATACAGTTAACGGCTTTCCAGCAGTAAGGGAGTAAGGAGAAGTCTAACTAATGGGTGCGATGAGGAGACGCCCCTCTCTAATCCAGGGCCAGCATGATGGGCGCGAATATCTGTGCCCTGTTTCCCGGCAAAGCCTCGGCCCCCTGCAGCATGAGGGAAGTGGTAAATGTGGGCTGTAGCCCGTGCTGTACCGCCCAGGCTCCCAGAGCTGGATGGCGGGCATCTACCTCCAAGCGGAGCCACTCGCCTTCACCCAGGGTGCTTCCGGCGGCAGCTACCAGCTGTTGCGCGCCAGCCGCGTCGGGTGCCACCACTGGGCCAATTACCACTTGCTCCACGTTACGCCAGGCAGCCGCGTAGCCCCGGATAACCCGATTGTACTCGAGTACCCAGACATGTTCGGCAAATTGGAATAGGTGATGGAGAACGACTTGCCGGTTGGTACCAGTCACCTGCGCATCTAAGTGAAGAATGGCGGCGCTATCCGCCGGGGTTGCTGGCCGTACCAGGTTAGCTCGGGCCGCCACTAGTTGGGTTGAGCAGTGCCTTACGTGCGTGGTAGTCGTGCGCAGCGTTCGGAAACCGAGCTTCTCGTACAAGGGCCGGCCCGCTTCGGTGGCATACAGCGCCACGGGCACTCCGCCGGCCGCATCCAAAGCGTGTTGCATGAGCCGTCGGCCCAGCCCCTGCCGGTTGTAGCGCGCGGCAACCAGGACCATGCCGATAACCGCTAGCGCGGAGCCGTAGGAGGTTAATACGGTGGTAGCTGCCAACTCCCCCTCCAAATCATCCAGGCCGTACACTTGCCCAACCTGGAACAGGAAGCGCCACTTTTGCTCTTCGGCCAGCCACTGCCGGTTTTGCGCAAGTCGCAGGCAAGCCGGCAGGTCCTCCAGGATTAAGCGGCGGATAGGCGTTTCGTGCAGCAGCGCAAGACTACCGTCTGCTCTTGTAGCAGGGGTAGATACGGCACTGGGCACAGGTGAAGCAGCGTGGGGTAACATCATCGTGGTAACAACAGGTTATTTCCGCTGAGCAGCTCTCCCGTTGTTTGAAGCAAACAGCTAAAGAGGCGGTGCAGGAGTGCGACAAACTTGCTAGCTTGCCGGCCTACTTGTATAGTCCGGTTTTATGAAAGCGGCTAGTCCGGTTACCCTACCCTACGCCACTCTCATCCCCTTAGACCGCCAGGCTCCGAACGGCTTGAGTCAGCAGGTGACCACCGGGGTCATTCGCCTCATTCAGCAGGGGTTGCTGCCGGCGGATACCAAACTACCGGGTACCCGCACCCTGGCTGCCTTGCTGGGGCTGCACCGGCAAACGGTAGTTGTGGCCTTTGACGAGCTCGAAACCCAGGGCTGGATTCAGCAGGTGGCCTCCAAAGGCGCCCGGATAAGTAGTCGGCTCCCCGTCATTGAGCCACGCCCGCTACCGGCCGGAGCGGTGCGCCAGTTGGCGGCGCGGGCTGGCTTTGCCTACGAAGCCGTTCCCACCTATCCCACCACGGTCCGTGCCCCCCGTCTGCCACTCGTGCTGGATGCTGGCTCACCGGATAGTCGCCTCGCCCCGTTAGCGGCCTTGGCGCGCAAGTACCGCACCGTGTGTTTGCGCGCGAGCCAGCGCCAGCGTCTTCTGGGCTATGCTGACCCCAACGCCAGTCTGGCCCTGCGGCGGCAGCTGGCGCACTACCTGCACCAGACGCGGGGCCTGCCGGCGCAGGTGGAAAACATTCTGGTGACGCGCGGCAGCAGCATGTCCCTGTATCTACTGCTGCGGCTGTTGCTGCGAGCCGGGGACACGGTGGTGGTGGGGGAGCGTAGCTACCACGGGGCCGACTATGCCTGCCGCCAGCAGGGTGCCCACCTCGAACGGGTGCGCGTCGATGGGCAGGGCTTATGCGTGGAGGAAGTAGAAGCCTTATGCCGGCGGCAAGCGGTGCGGCTGCTGTACGTGACGCCCCACCACCATTATCCGACCACCGTCATGCTCGCCGCCGACCGCCGGATTAAACTCCTGCAACTGGCCGAGCAGTATGATTTTATCATTCTGGAGGACGATTACGACTACGATTTTCACTACGATGGCGCCCCCATCTTACCGCTGGCCAGCGCTGACCGTACCGGACGAGTACTGTACTTGGGGTCCCTCAGTAAGGTACTGGCGCCGGCCTTTCGGGTGGGCTACGTCGTGGCCCCACCCGATATCATCGACGCCCTGGGGCAGTTGCGGCGGCACATCGACCACCAGGGCGACGCGGTGCTGGAGCAAAGTATTGCCGAGCTTTTTGCCGAGGGCGAGTTGGGTTCTCACGTAAAACGCGCCCGTAACCACTACCAGCAGCGTCGGGACGTGTTTTGTACGCACCTGCGGGAAATGGCAAGTCCGTGGCTAAGCTTCGAGGTGCCAGCGGGCGGCTTGGCCGTCTGGGTCCGCTTTGCCGAGAAAGTCAACTTAGGTGAGGTGGCGGCACACTGCCGGTTGCTGGGCCTGGGGATTGGGGATGGCCAGCTTTTTCAAACGCCAACTGAACGCCGCGCTCATCACCTGCGGCTGGGCTTTGCCGCATTAACCCCCGACGAACTAACCCGAAGTGTAGAGATGCTACACGAAGCATTAATTCAGCAATAGCTACCCTTGCAAAAGACAGTACGGTGGTGGCGGCACTACTCCGCGAGCAGGCATGAAAAAGCGCAACCTGAAAAGGCCACGCTTTTCTACCTTACCCCCGCATCTGCAACAATCTTACAATCAAGCCCGTCCAGCCGGTTTGGTGGCTGGCGCCCAGGCCGTGGCCGTCGTCGCCGTGGAAGAACTCGTGGAAGAGCAGGTTGTCTTTGAAGTGGGGGTCAGTTTGCAGCTTTTCGTTGTTGCCGAAGGCCGGGCGGCGGCCGGCGGAGTCGCGCAGCAGCAGCTTGGTGAGGCGGCCGGCCAAGGCGGCGGCTACCTGCTGCAAATCGAGGTAGGTACCCGAGCCGGTGGGGTATTCCACCTTGAACTTAGAGTCGTAGTAGAAGTGAAACCGCTGCAACGACTCGATAATCAGGTAGTTGATGGGGTACCAGATAGGACCGCGCCAGTTGGAGTTGCCCCCGAACATGCCCGACTCGGCCTCGCCCGGCACGTACTCCACCGTGAAGTCGGCCTCCTCGGTACTGAACACGTAGGGGTGCTCCAAATGGTAGCGCGACATGGCCCGGATTCCGAATTCCGACAGAAACTCGGTTTCGTCGAGCATGCGGGCCAGCAGCTTTTTCAGGCGGGGGCGGCGCAGAAGGCCCAATAGGTGACGGGCCCCTTTGCCGGGCTCTTCCCAGCGGCTCACCAACTGGGCCAGGTGGGGGCGGTTTTCGAGCAGCCAGGTGGCCCGGGCCGTAAATTCAGGCATTTTGTTCAGCAAATCCTCCTCAATAACCTCCACCGCAAACAGCGGAATTAACCCCACAATGGAGCGCACCTTGAGCTTGGTCCGCTCCTCGTCGGGGGTGTGCAGCACGTCGTAGTAAAAGCCGTCTTCCTCGTCCCAGAGGTTGAAAAGCCCGTCGCCGCCCCGGGTCATGGCGTCGGCGATGTAGAGGAAATGCTCGAAGAACTTGCCAGCCATTTCCTGATACACGGGGTTGGTTTCGGCCAGCTCCAGGGCAATGCGCATCATGTTCAGGGCAAACATGGCCATCCAGCTCGTGCCGTCGCTCTGCTCAATGAAGCCACCGGTGGGCAGCGGGGCGCTGCGGTCAAACACGCCGATGTTGTCGAGGCCCAGGAAGCCGCCCTCGAAGATGTTCCGCTCACTTTTGTCCTTGCGGTTTACCCACCAAGTGAAGTTTAACGTCAGCTTATGGAACACGGCTTCCAGAAAAGCCCGGTCGCCACGGCCCTCGTTGAGCTTCTTGTCCATCTTATACACCCGCCAGGTAGCCCAGGCGTGCACCGGCGGGTTCACGTCGCTCAGGTTCCACTCGTAGGCTGGCAGCTGCCCATTGGGGTGCATATACCAGTCGCGGGTGAGCAGGCGCAGCTGGTCTTTGGCAAACCCGGCATCCACCATAGCCAGCGGAATGCAGTGAAAAGCCAAATCCCAGGCCGCGTACCACGGGTATTCCCACTTGTCGGGCATCGAGATGATGTCGGCGTTGTGCAGGTGGGGCCAGTGGCGGTTGCGGCCCTTGGTGCGCTCGGGGGGCGGCGTGAGCACCGCCGGGTCGCCCTGCAGCCACTCGCTCACGTCGTAGTAGTAGTACTGCTTGCTCCAAAGCATGCCGGCAAAAGCCTGGCGCTGCACGTTGCGCGCGTCGGGGTCGGGCAGGTTCTCCTGAATACAGTCGTAGAACTCGTCCGAGTCGCGCCGGCGGGCCGCGAAGATGTGCTCAAAGTCTAGGAACGGCGACTCGTGGGCCGGCTGGCTCAGGCGCAGCCGCACCGTTTCCGACTGCCCCGGCTGGAGCACAAACGCGTACTGCGCCCCTACTTTGGTGCCCTGCTGCTCCTCATTAATGGCCGCCGCGTCGCCATCCACCACGTAGTCGTTGATGCCGTCCTTGAAGTGGCGGCCCTCGGCGGGCAAATCGTAGAGGCGAGCCCCGTTGGTTTCGTTTTCGCAGAACAGCAGCGCGGGCTCCTGGTCGCAGTAGAGGTGGTAGTGGCCCAGCGTGGCGTGCTCGGCCAGCACGGTGCCGGGCGCGGTTTCGCGCAGCACGGGGCGGGTATCGTCGTAACCCCAGCTCCAGGTGTTCCGAAACCAAAGCTGGGGCAGCACCGTCACCGGAGCCTTTTTGGGGCCGCGGTTGTGCACCGTTATCTGTATCAGAATATCGTCGGGCCCGGCCTTGGCGTATTCGATGAACACGTCGAAGTAGCGGTTCTTGTTGAAAATGCCGGTATCGAGCAGCTCGTACTCAGGCTGTAGCCGGGTGCGGCGGCCGTTTTCCTTCACCAGCTTACGGTACGGAAACTCCTGCTGCGGATACTTATACAGCATCCGCATGTAAGAGTGCGTGGGCGTGCTGTCGAGGTAATAGTAGAGCTCCTTCACGTCCTCGCCGTGGTTGCCCTGCCCGTTGGTGAGGCCAAAGAGGCGCTCCTTGAGAATCCCGTCTTGCCCGTTCCAGAGGCCCACGGCAAAGCACAGCAGCTGCTGGTCGTCGGAAATGCCGCCGATGCCTTCCTCGCCCCAGCGGTAGGCCTTGCTGCGGGCCATATCGTGGGTGATATAGTCCCAGGCGTTGCCGTCGGCACTGTAGTCTTCGCGCACCGTGCCCCACTGCCGCTCCGTGAGGTAGGGTCCGAACTTCTTCCAGGAAGCAGTTTGCGCGTTATTTTCGGTTAAGCGTAGTTGTTCCTGCGTCATACTCAATCGTGTGGCCCCTGTAATATACACACGCCCGCCACACTGGTGGCCGGTGCTGGGCCGTCCCCGTTTCCGGCCCCCGGCCAAGCCGGCCGAATGAAGTTCTGCCCTACTCCTTTTTCAGCCCCAGGGTTACTACGGCAGCGGTTGTTGCAACGATGACATAATTCATATATCTACTATATATTTTTCATTTACAAGCATTTGAAATGAGAATACCATATCATTGTATCAACGCATCATCACGCGCAAAATTTAAATTTCAAGTCAATATGAAGTCTTTAACAGCGTATATTGACGAGTCCGGCAGCCATGGGTTTGATTTTAGCAAAAGTGGCAACTCTACTTACTTTATCATTGCTGCTATACTTGTTGAAGATTCAGCAGTTGACAACTTACAAAACGAATTTGAAAATATAAAGCTCAGTTTAAACCAAAGAGGTGAGCTAAAATCATCTAACCTTGGCAAAAGACAAGAAGGCTTAAGAGTGAAACTCCTAACAGCTCTTAACAACTTAGATTTTAAATATTATTGCGTTATTGTCAACAAAGAATCCATTCACAGAAATACTGGACTTCAATACAAAGAATCATTTTACAAATTCCTATACGGAATATTATACAACAATCTATACAGAACGTTTACAGATTTATCAATAATTGCTGATGAACTCATATCACCTGAATTTGTAAGCGGATTTAAAAAATACATAAACACAAGGCATCAACACGACTTGTTTACTCAAAAAGAAATCCTGTTTGAGAAGAGCGACAAAACAAGTTTACTACAGCTTGCAGATATAATAGGGGGATCTTTAAATAGATATTACGCTAAAAAATCATCTACAAACCCTGAGGATATACTAGCGAATAAGTGCCTTAGTAAAACACTATGGCCAAACCAACATGGCACGTATACTGTCGAGGGTGAAGGTGGCCCTGATAAATTCCAGGAAGTTATATCTAAACTGGCATTACTACGAATTAACGATTACATCAACAATAACATTGATACAAACGAACATATAGTAAAAGCGAGAGTCATGTTTTTAAATTATCTTATGAACGTCTTTCAATTTGAATCTAAATCAAGATTTGTTTACACGAGTGAGATCCTAGACCATCTTAACAAGAACTTAGCAACAGACATTAAAGAACAGTTTATAAGACAACAAATTGTAGGACCGCTCCGATCTGAAGGCATATTACTTGTTAGCAATACCAATGGATACAAGGTACCCTCATCTAAGAATGACATCTTAGCCTTCTTCAACCTTTTCAGTAAAATTATCAACCCAATGGTTAACAGGCTAAGAAAATCACACGAAGCTATATATCAAGCAACAAATGGTGAGCTCAACATATTAGAGTACCCCGAATTTGAATATCTAAAGAAGCTTATTGATTAAGTTTTGTAGTTACCCTGCAAAACTCCTCCCTAACAACCTAAAATTTCCTGCCGCCCCCTTGCCCACCTCACCCTTTTCCCTACCTTACTCACTCTATCTATCCCGCTTACTACCAACGCCTTCCTATTGCTATAGCCCCCGGTCTTTTGCCGTCAGAAGCACCGGTTTCTTCCCTCCATTTTTACCCTTTTATCCCTCCCCTTATCATGGCAAAAGCCACCAATGCCCTCACTCAGGGCCTGTCCGGTAAAGTATTGGGCCTCGTATTCCGCCGCCACGCCAATGGCTCCGTCAGCGTCGGCGACGCTCCCCGCCCCTCCTCCAAACCTCCGACCGAAGGAGCTCTGGCCCAGCGCCAGCGCTTCCAGCAGGCCGCCTTCTACGGCCGGGCCGTGCAGCAGGACCCCGCCCTGAAAGCCGCCTACGAAACCGGTGTCGACGTGAACACCAACAGCAGCTATGTAGTAGCCGTGGCCGACTACCTCGCCGCCCCCAGCATCCGCCACGTCGATTTCAACGCCTACAACGGCAAGCCCGGCGACGTCATTACCGTCCAGGCCACCGACAATTTTGCCGTCGCCGAGGTGCGCGTCCGCATCCAGAACCCCGATGGTACCCTGGTCGAAGAAGGTCCCGCCCTGCCCGACCCCGATGGCTTCACCTTCCGCTTCACGGCTTCAGTCAGCAACTCCTCCCTCGACGGCGACAAAATCACGGTCATTGCCGCCGACCGGCCCGGCAACCAAACCATGCAGGAAGACAAGCTCTAGGGCCGCGTTTCCCGGTAAGGTCCTATTCTACTTTCGCCGACTTGGCGCCCTACCTTAGACCTTCCCGCCATCTACCCGCCACCTTGCCGGCTGGGCACCCCGTCAAAATACAATATCTTACACTGCTACAAGGCCGCCAAACAGCTCCGCGTCGTGCGCCATTACCAGCGTATCCTCTTTCCGGCCAGCCCCAACCACAAAGGCTGAGCCACCGCGCCGGTGCACCTGCAACAACAAAGGCCCACTACCGTCCGGCAGTGGGCCTTTGTTGTTGCAGGCGAGGCCAGTGAGCAGCCCAACCCGCGCTACCGGAACTTCGGCGACATCACCCGGCGGCGGCGGCGCAGGTTAGGCCGCTTGCTTTTGGGATACTCGACCGAAAAGCTAAACGGCAGTTTCTGGCTGCCGCCGGGAGCCAGGTTGATCATCCAAGTTAGCTTGCCGGAAGGCCCATCCAGCTCGGCGTTGCTGATGTCGATGGGCTTTATCGCCACCTCAGCATCGGCCGAAAGGGGCAACTGGTCGAGCACCCGCACCCGAATCGGGGTGCGGTGCAGGTTCTTGACGTTGATTTCGTAGCCCAGCCGCGTTTTTTCGCCGCCCAGTAAGCCCTGGCTGGTCACGTCTTCGCGCTTGGCGCGCGAGAGCAGCACCTGCTTGTCGCGCCCCAGAGATATTTCCAGTGTGTCGTTGTAGGCGCGGGTAGCCAGCTCGGTTTTGCCCACGTAGGCACCACCCAGGTACACCGAGGCACTGTCGCCGACCAGGTTCAGCTGTTCCCAGTTCACTACTTTGCCCACCAGATAGGCATCGGGCGAGAGTTTGGGCACGGCCATATACTCCAGGCGTAGCGGCAGCTTTTGCTCGTTGAGTCGTACTTCCTGCGCCGAGCGCGCCGCCAGACTCACGGTAGCCGCCAGATTGTACTGAGTGCTCAGCTCGTTGATATCGGCGGCCCCAGCGGCGGTGCTGGTACCCCGGCTGCTGCCTTTCACGGCGTAGGTATCGAGGCGGCCCTCGTTGAGGTCTTCCTCGCCGCCGCGTTGCAGCATCCAGGGCTGCATGTTGGGGCGGGCCACGCTGCGCTGCGGATCAGCGGTTTGCAACGTCAGGCGGGCATTGCGCCAGTCCAGCTCGGAGTTGTTGTGAATATCGGCCTTGCTGACCACGCGCAACTCGCGGCTGCCTTCGCTCACGCGCAGGTCGTGCATGGGCTGCCAGTACGATTCGTCGGTGAGGTAGGTAGCGGCCAGCCGCACGGTAGCGGCCCGGGCCAGCTGCAGCCGCACCGTTACGCCACCCGCGGCCGCCACCGGGGCCACTGCGCCCGGCTTACCACTGGCCCGCTGCGCCGCCAGGCGCGTAATCAGGGTTTGCTGACTGGCCTGGAGCTCATCGACGCGCAGCTGAATTTCAACCAGCCGCTGGCGGAAGAAGTCGGCAGTGCGCTGCAGCTCCGAGGTCCACGACGATACTTCGGGCACCTGCTTATTGGCTAGCACCATGGCGCGTTCCTCCGTCAGGGCCATAAGCGTGGCCCGCACGCGGCGCAGCTCCTTTTCCAGCTCGGCTACTACGTCGCTCGACTGTTCGCCGGGCGGCGTGGCGTCGACCGACAGAATCTCGGCGTTTTCCGAAACCTCTATCTGCAGGCTGCGGGGCTGCAGCTGGTTTGATAGGCCGGTAAGAACGACCACGCTGGTGCCGGCTGGCAGCGCAAGGTTGCTCTGGTGGTGTAGCTCAGCGCTGTTGAAAAAGACCGTCACGGCATCGAGCGGCAGCGGTGCTACCATGGACTGCTGGGCCTGCGCCGCCCAAGGCAGCGCCAGCAACAGCGAAGTGTAAAACAGCTTCATAGATTAGGAAAGTAGTGGCGCCGGCTTGCTGGGGGCCGGGTTAAAAGTAGCGGTTTAGCACAGCAATAAAAGCAGCCCGCTCCCCCGGCGGGAGCCGCGTGGCTGAATGGGCGCCGGGGCCTATCTTGCGCAGGGCGTCACCGCCGGTCGAAATCTGCGTAAGTGTAGAATTCGTTCCTAGCCTGGCTGCCAGTTGCCGCCCATCCGCCCGGGTTATTGTTTGTAGCTTCTATCCGCCTGAAATGTCCATTTCCCCTGCCAGCCCGCCCCAGCTTCCCGATTGGCTGCCGCCCGCTGAGCTGCTGCACACTGTTTTCGACATATCGCTCACCGGGCTGATTTTCTACCTGCCCGTCTTCGACCCCGCCGATGGCACCACTATCGTCGACTTCACCTTCGTGCTGCTCAACCCCGCCGCCCAGCGTATGATGAGCATGCCCGAACGGCCCACCCTCACCCACAACGAGCAGTGGCCCCACAGCAAAGCCCACGGCACCTTCGACTTCCACGTTGATGCCTTCGTAACCGGTGAGCCCCGCTCCTACGATATCAACTACCAAGCCGACGGCTACGACAACTACTACCGCCTCGTGGCTCGCCGCACCGGCCCGGGCCTGCTCGTCAGCTTCACCGATACCTCCGACCAGCCCCGCACAGCCGTGGAGCTAGCTCTGCGCGAAAGCCAGACCCGCGAAAAGGTCGCCCGCGCCGAAGCCGAGGCCCAGCGCCAGCAGTTGCAGCACCTAATTATGCAGGCCCCTGCCTGCATTGCCAGCCTTCAGGGCCCCGAGCTTACCTTTACCCTAGTCAACCCGCTCTACCAGCAGCTGGTGGGCGAGCGGCAGCTCACGGGCAAGCCCCTGCGCGAAGCCTGGCCTGAGCTGGCGGGCCAGGGCTTTTTCGAGCTGCTCGAAGGCGTATACCGCACGGGCGAAACCTACTACGGCAACGAGCAGGTAGCCTACCTCGACCAAACCAACTCGGGCCGCCTCGAGCCCGTGTACTTCAATTTCATCTACCAGGCCACCCGCGACGCGGCAAACCAGGTGACGGGCGTGCTCATCTTTGCCTACGACGTAAGTGAGCAGGTAAAGGCCCGTCAACTGATTGAGCAACAGGAGCAAAAAGCCAACAACCTGAACGAAGAGCTGGCCGCCACCAATGAGGAACTGGCCGCTACCAACGAAGAGCTGCACGCCTCCAACGAGGAAATGCTGGCCAGCAACACCCAGCTAACCCGGGTACAACTTTCTCTCAACCAGCTTAATCAGCAGCTGGAAGCCCGCGTGACGGAGCGCACCCAGGCCCTACAGCTGGCCCAGCGGGAGACCGAGCGGCAGAAGCAGCATCTGGAGCGCCTGTTCATGCAGGCCCCGGCCGCCATCTGCATCCTCAATGGCCCCGAACTGGTGTTTGAGCTGGTAAACCCCGCCTACCAGCAGCTGTTTCCCGGCCGCAGCCTTCTGGGCAAGCCCATCCTGGAAGCCCTGCCCGAAATAACCGGCCACACGGTACATCAGACCTTCGTTCGGGTGTACGAAACTGGGGTTACCCACGAAGAGCAGGCCCTGTTGATTCCCCTAACCCGCCCCGGAGATGGGATGCTGGAAAACCGCTACTTCAACTACATTCAGCAGGCCCGCTATAATGAGCACGGGCACATCGACGGTGTACTCGTCTTCGCCTTCGAAGTAACCGAGCAGGTGCGGGCCCGCCAGGCCAGTGAGGCCACCGCCCACCAGCTGCAGGTGCTCACCAATGCGCTGCCGGTGCTCATTGCCTACGTCGACCAGCAGCAGAAATACCAGTTTGCCAACCAGGCCTACCAAACCTGGTTTGACCAGAACCCCGCCGACCTGCTGGATCAGCCGGTGCGGGAAATACTCGGGGACACGGCTTATGGCGAAGTGCAGGGCTACATCGAGCGGGGCCTAGCCGGCGAGCTGGTCGACTTTGAGGCCCGCATGCCCTACCGGCAGGATTTCGTGCGGCACATTCGCACCAGCTACGTACCCGACGTGCACGATGGGCAGGTGGCGGGCTTTTTCAGCCTCGTAACCGACATTACCGAGCAGGTGGTGGCCCGTCAGCAGGTGCAGCACCTCAACGAGGAACTGGCCGCCATCAACGAGGAGCTGCAGGTATCCAACGAAGACCTTCGGGATACCAACGAGCAGCTCACGCGCACCAACGTGGACCTGGACAACTTCATCTACACCGCCAGCCACGACTTGAAAGCGCCCATCAGCAACATCGAGGGCCTGCTCTACGCCCTGCGCGAGGAGCTGCCGGCCGACGTGAATACGGCGGGCCAGATAGGCCCCATCCTCACCCGCATGCTCGATTCGGTGGACCGCTTCAAGCGCACCATCGGTCACCTGACGGAGGTTTCCAAGCTTCAGAAAGAGCACACGCCCACCAGCGCCGCCGTGGATCTGGCCGCCATCATCAGCGATGTGCGCCTCGACCTGGCCCCGCTGCTGCAGGAAAGCGGAGCCGAGCTGCTGGTAGAAGTAGCCCACTGCCCTTCCATTCTGTTTCCGGAGAAGAACCTGCGCAGCATCGTGTACAACCTGCTTAGCAATGCTCTTAAGTACCGCGCCCCCGACCGGCCGCTCCGCATCGGGCTGCGCTGCCACACCACTGCCCAGCAGATAGTACTGGAAGTGCGCGACAATGGCCTGGGCATCGACGAAACCCAGCAGGCGCGGCTTTTCACGATGTTCCAGCGCTTTCACGCCCACGTCGAAGGCTCCGGCATCGGGCTCTACATGGTCAAGAAGATGGTGGAAAACGCCGGGGGCCGCATCGAAGTCAGCAGCCAGCCCGGCGTGGGCACCACCTTCTCCGTCTATTTCAAGCTCAATTCCTCCCCTATTGCCTAGCCCGCTCCCGGCGGCTCCCTATCATCCGATTCAATGCGTAAACTACCCGCCATCCTGCTGGTCGACGACGACGACACGACTAACTACCTCAACCAGCTACTATTTCACCGCCTTGAGGTGACGGAGCAGCTGCTCGTGGCCCTGAACGGGCAGCAGGCCCTGGCGGTGCTGCAGAGTTGTCAGCCCACCGGCCCCGTGCCCTTTCCCAGCCTTATTCTGCTGGACATGAAGATGCCGGTAATGGACGGCTTCGACTTTCTGGAAGCCTACACCCTGCTGCCCGACGAGCAGCAAAACGCCGTCATCATTATGCTCACCACCTCGCTCAATCTGCTGGACGTGGAGCGGGTACAGGATTTGCCCATTGCCGGCTTCCTCACCAAGCCGCTTACCAAAGAGAAAATATACGACGTACTCCACACGCATTTTGGCCACCCACTGCCCAACTAGCCAGGGAAAGCCCCACATAAAACAGCCCCGCCCCTACCGGATTCCGGCAACGGCGGGGCTGTTTTATGTGGGGCAGTGCAACAGTATTACTGCCGCCGGACGGGCTTGTTAGATAAACACGCCGTTCAGAATGCCGGCCAGCCGGATACCGGCCTGCAGCAGCCGGTCTTCCACGGTGGGCAGGTGGGCCGGCACGTATTTATAGTCGAAAGTGGCGCTCTTCTCGGTTTCGGCATAGAGCTGCTGGCTGATGGTGTAGGACTCCCAGAGCCACTTGGTTATGTCGTCTTTCTGCCACTGCTGCACCTGCATGGGCGTGGGCTTGTCGAGCAGCACGGCCAGCTCGGAGTAGGTCATGCCCTCGTAGTCGAGCAGGCCACTGTCCCAGAGGCTGTGCAGGTTGGTGTCTTTGCCCTGGTACTTCACCGTAATGGCATTGCCGCCCTTGTCTTCGGCCCGGCTTACGTGCATGGGCTGGTGCACGTCGCCCACGATGTGCACTACAAACTTAAGGGCTACCAGCTTCTGTTCCTTGGTCTTAGAAGGGTCTTTCAAATCCTTCAGGTTCTGGTTCAGCGCCACGTAGGCGTTGGGGTCCTTCAAGTCCTTTACGAAAGCCGTATACTGGTCCATGGGCAAGCCCAGGGGCGTATTGATGAAGTGCCAGGGCCCGGTGCCTTCGTACTCAGGGGCATTGCGCACTTCATCAGCCCAGCTGGCCGTCAGCGGAAACCGCTCGGGGCCCAGCAGCAGGGCAATCTGGTCTTTGGCCTTTTTGGTGAGGTGGTTTTCGGCAATCTTGGCTACTACCCGGTGGCCCTGCACACCCCAGGCCATGAGGCTAAAGGGCAAAACGCTCAGGCAAAACAGGGCAACACACTTTTTCAGCATAATCAAGGGAAAAGGGAAAGACGACTAGGTCGCCAGGAAAAGAATCAACAGCAAGTTGGGGAAACCACAAAAGTAGCACGAAAGCCAGAAATCCGCCCCTTGTGCAGGTTGCTCATTTTGGCTCCACCCCGAAAAGCCGGTTGGCAGCCAATAACCCGGAAAGCCCGCCCCGGTTGCACCGAAGCCGGCGCCAGGGCCGAAAAATCGGGTGAGTCCGCGGAAAGCCGCCGGGCAGGCTATTTCACCGAGTAGCTCACCGACAGATAGTACAACCCACCAATGCTCGGACCGCCCAGGAATGAGGCATAGTAGGTATTCAGCACATTGGTAGCGCCCAGCTTGAAGCGCAGCTCGGGCTGGGCCACGGTGCAGGTAATCTGGGCGTCGAGGCTGCCGTAAGCGGGTACTTCGCCGCTCACCAGAAACGTCTGGGAGTAGTAGTGCTGCTGCCAGTGGTAGCTCACCCCGAAGCCCAGGCTGCGGTACACTTTCTCGTGGCCCAGGCTCAGGTTCAGCATCCAGCGCGGGGTGTTGAAGCCGTCCTCCAGCCCGTCGCCCGACTCGGTGCGGGCCAGGCGGGCGTAGGTAGTATTGGCCCCGGCCAGCAGGCCACCCGGCAGCTCGTAGCGCAGCCCCAACGAGCCACCGTAGTTGTACACCCGGCTCCGGGCGTTGGTCCAGAGGCGGTAGCGGTGCTGCGTGTCCTTGTTGTTGAGGTAAATGGCGGCCGAGTCGGGGTTCAGCGTTTTGGGCATGTAGGCTTCCACCTGGGCAATAAAGTCGCGGTAGGCATTGTAGTAAAAATCTACGTCGAGCAGCAGTTGGCCGCCGGGCAGCAGCGCCGCCTTGTAGCCCATTTCCAAGGACCTGATTCGCTCGGGCCGCAAATACGTGTAGGGGTTGCGCTGTAACAAGCGCTGGTTCTGCGCAATGGCCTGGCTCTGCTTCTGGGCCGGCGTGAGCGTGGTGGAGGTATTGGCATTTACACTGGCCGTTACGGCGGCGTTAAACGCGTCGATGCTGCTGCGCAGGTAGCTGTTCTCAAACACGCCGTCCGACATTACCATTAGCCCACCGATGCGCTTTACCTGTCCGCTGTTCACGTTGGAAAACCCCTCGAACAAGCTCGGGAAACGGTAGCCGCGCTGGTAGCTCACCCGAAAGTTGTGCCGCGCCGTGGGCGAGTACACCGCCGTAAAGCGCGGGTTGAAGCGCAGATCGAAGTAGTCGTTCTTATCGGCCCGCAGCGTGGCCGTGAGGCGCACTTGCTGCTCGAACAGCCGTGCTCCGGCCTGCACGAAGCCGCCGGTTTTGGAGTAGAGCAGGTTGCTGTAGGGGTCTTTATTTCGCGCCGGGTTGATGAAGTAATTTCCATCGGGCACGATGATATAAGTACGGTGGTCGGCCCCGGCCAGCAGGTCTACCGTAGCCGGAAACGCGCTGCCCCCCCGCCGCAGGGCTTCGGCCACGTTCACCTGGGCCTCGGCGTGCGCCAGGTTGGCCTGCACGCGTAGGGCCGCGCCCTGGTCCCAGTTGTTGATGTTCTGCAGCTCGCTCAGCTTCTGCCTGAACTGCGCCGTGCCGGGCTGGTAGCGGCCCGCGTCGGCCAGCCCCCGACCCGCCGCGTGGGCCTGGGCCACGGCTTGGCCGGCTCCGATGGCCTGGTCGTAGCCTCGGCCGTAATCGGTAATCCAGGTGGCGTCGGGCTTGTAGGTGCGGTCCAGGTTTTCGGCCATGGAGCGCAGGTTGTAGCTTTTGCCGGTGTTTTCGCGGGTGAGGTAGGCGCGGGCCTGCACCACGGGGCTCAGCAGCTGCAGGGCGTGCTGCTGCAGGCGGTAATCCTGGAGCTGAAACCGGTTGGAGCGCTGATACACGTTGTCGAGCACGGCCAGACGGTAGGTGTAGGCCAGCTCGGCCCGGCCCAGTTTGTAGTGCAGCGCGGCATCGGCCTTGATGGTTTGCAGGCGGTAGTTTACCACGTCCTTTTCGTTGTAGCCGGTGCGGGCCACCGAGTAGGTTTTGCCGCCGCGCCGGAACATAATCTGGTCCGACGACTCGTTGCCGTAGCTGTTCACCGGGTCACGGGCCGGGTTTTCGGCGCCCAGCAGGCCCGTGGTAGCGTTGCCGTTGGGGTTCAGCTCGGTCTGGTCGTTGGCCAGCCAGTCGTAGCCCCGGCTGTAGGTGCCGTTTACCTTCACCGCCAGCCTCGGAGTCAGTGCTTTGGCATAGCGCATACTGGTTTCGGAATACGCCTTTGCACCCACGCTCGGGTCGTTCAGGTGGTTCAGGCCTGTCTTCTGCTGCACGCTCATTCCCTCCGACATAAACGGGTTGTGGGTGCTGAAATTGGCCAGGCCGTTAATGGCATTGAGCCCGTACAGCGCGGCGGCTGTGCCGGGCACTATTTCCACGCTGGCAATGTCCAAATCACTTGGCCCCAGCCCGTTGCCAATAGGCCCGCCGATGTGGGGCGCCTGCTGGTCGATGCCGTCCACGAGCTGCACGAAACGCACGTTGGTAGTGTTGGCAAAGCCCCGCGCGTTCAGCACTTTAAAGCCCAGACTGGGCGTAATTACCTGTACGCCCTTCACGCTTTCCAGCGCCTCGAAAAACGACGGCGCGGGCGTGAGCCGCAGGGCCCGCGCGTTCAGCTTTTCCACCGTCACCGGCGACTGTAATATGCTTTCCTCCACCCGCGAGGCGGCTACCACTACTTCGCTTAGCTCAATGGCCTGCTCCTGCGTGGTATCGGAAGCGGCGGCCGGAGCTTGCGCCCAGGCTTCGGGGCCGGCGCCGACCAGCCCCAGCAGCAAGCCCGCTAGTACGTTATACTTTTTACTTACCCGCAGTGTACAATTCGGCATACGCACCCAAATAGAAGTCGAAATCAGTCGTTATATTTCTTCAAACATAACGCTTATCTATCCGAATGGTTTTGGTGCAGCCGGAGGTTGCTGTGGTGCATTACCCGGCCCCATTCCAGTCGCAGCGGTACTTGCTGGGCTGGTTCAGTGCGTCCTTATTCCAGCAGCCGGGCGGTTTCGGCGGCCAGGAAGGTTTGGAACCGCGCCTGCAGTTCCTCAAACTCGTGCAGCAGTTGCTGGCCTTCGGGGGTAACCAGGGCCCCACCGCCCCGCTTGCCGCCGGTTTGGGTACTTACCAGCGGCTGCCGCGCCTGCTGGTTCATGGAACTCACCAGCTCCCAGGCCCGCTTGTACGACATCTGCATTTCCTGCGCGGCCCGGGAAATAGAGCCCAGCCGGTGAATCTTTTCCAGCAATTCCAGCCGCCCAATGCCCATAAATCGGTCGGTGGGTCCTTCAATCCACAGGCGGCCGTTCAGGCGAAAAGTCAGGTCGGGGTGCAGCAAATCTTTCATAGCTGCAATCTTAGGCAAAAGCCGTCGGCTTTGGCGGCGCCGGCTGTGTTACATGCCAATTCCGGCCAGCAGCCTATATTCAGCCTCTATTTCAGTCGTTCTCCTCCCTTTTTCATGAACTATCAACACTTCCTCGGCGGCCTGCTGGCCGGCGCGGCCCTGCTTGCAGCCTGTAGCCACGATCAGCCGCAGCAGCAACACACTGCTCCCACCACCAGCACTATTACCAGCCCGGCCGATTCGGCCACAGCAGTTACTGCTGCTACGCCGGCAACTGTTTCCACACCACCAGTTGCTACCACGACTGGTACCCGCACAGTATACCAGTTGCTGCAGGGCAAATGGCAAAGCACGGCGGACGAGAAGGCCGTTGTTGAGTTCCAAGGCCACCAGTACATCGACTACTATGACAATGAGCGGCTGACCAGCAACCCGTTCGTACTCGACAAAGCCTGCGCCGGTGAAAACGGCGCTGGCAGCCCGGGAGACAATGAGCGGTACTTGGTGGTGGCCGCCGACGATATGTGCTGGCACATTGCCGTGGTCGACGACAGCAGCCTGGAGCTGGAATACATTGCCGGTGGCAAAGTACTGACGTACCAAAAAATCCAATAGGGGACGACTCCTTAAATCAGCCCATTGCCAGCCATTTCACAGCATCTCCCCGCCGCAAAAAGCCCCGTACTACAGTGTGTAGTACGGGGCTTTTTGCGGCGGGCACATTGAAAGCAGCGGACTAATTAGCCAGCCATAAACGTGCGCATGCTCAGGCCGCCGTAGCTTACTTCCTCAAAGGTGTGCACAATGTTTTCGTCCTTATCAGCGAGGCCCAGGCTGTAGAGCACCGGCAGATAATGGTCGGTGGTGGGCACCGAAAGCTGGGCACTGCTGCCGCCGGCCTGCTGGTAATTGACGAGGCTGGCAAAGTCGCGCTGGTCGATTTTGACCTTCACCCACTCGTCGAACTCGGTGGCCCAGTCGTAGGGCGTCGCGTCGCCCTGCATCAGCTTGGGCATACTCTGGCGCAGGTTGTGCACGATGTTGCCGCTACCGATAATGAGCACGCCCCGCTCACGCAGAAACTGCAGCTGCCGGGCCAGATCGAAGTGCTGCTGCATGGATTTAGTCACGTCCAGGCTCAGCTGAAATACCGGAATAGTAGCCTCGGGAAACAGATGGTGCAGTACCGTCCAGGTGCCGTGGTCGAGGCCCCACTCGTCGGAGCCGTGCACGTCGGCTACGTGCTCGATGATGGAGCGGGCAAAGTCGGGCGCGCCAGGCGCCGGGTACTGCATGGCAAACAGCTCCTGCGGGAAGCCGCCGAAATCGTGAATGGTTTCGGGCTTCTCATTGATGCCGGCCAGCGTGCCGCGGGTGAGCCAGTGGGCCGATACCACCAGAATGGCGTTGGGCGTCTGGCGCTGCCGGATTTCGCGACCCAGCTGCTTCATGCGGCGGGTAAAGGCATTGTCTTCCAGCGCGTTCATCGGGGAGCCGTGGCCCACGAAGAGCACCGGCATCCGCTCGGTTTTGGAGAAGGAAGTGGCGGTTTTATGAATGTCGTGCAGGTTCATGGCAGAAGCAAAAGGAAGGATGGCCAGCCTTTTCAAAAAAGATAAGCGGTTCATACTACTTCCGTGGGTACCATACAAAAGTACCCTCCTCGCCAGCCCCACGCCTTGATGTAGGATAAGAAATGGTTGATGTGCTCAGGTGCTAATGTGTTTTGAATGTGCTAAATGTGGAAAAATGTGTCATTGCGAGACGCAGCCAAAGGTTACTTACTTATCCCCCGCGTCAGCTCCTTGCGGATGCGGCTCAGCGACTCGGGCGTGATGCCCAGGTAGGCGGCAATCAGGCGCTGGGGCAGGCGCTGCGCCAGCGACGGGTAGGTACGCAGAAAATCGAGGTAGCGCTCCTCGGCCGGGGCGCTGAGCGTGGCAATGAGGCGCTTTTGCATGGCCTGCAGGCTGTTTTGCTGCAACTCGTAGAAGAAGGCCTGAAACGCGGGGCCCAGCTGGGGCAGCTGCTGGTAGAAGCCCGGACCAAACAGCAACACCTGCGAATCTTCCAGGGCATCAATGGAAAACATGGCCGGCTCGTGGTGAATCAGGCCGTGCTGGTCGGCAATCCACCAATTTTCGGGCGCAAACTGCAGCACGTGCTCCTTGCCTTTCTTATCGACGACAAAGCTGCGCAGGCAGCCCTGGGCCACGAAAGCGCCGTAGCGGCCTACCTCGCCCTGCCGCACCAGCACCTGCTGCCGGGCCAGCGTTTTGGGCTCCAGGGTGTGGGCCAGGGCCGCAAACTGCTGGTCGGTGAGCGGCAGCTTGGCTTGCAGGTACTCCTTCAGGTGAGCCAGCATATATAAGGGGTGTAGAAAGCGGACGGCCGCAAGTTTACGCCGGTAACGGAAAACCACCTTCCTGCCGCCGGCCCGAAAGTCTACAATCCTGATTGGCGGCGGAAAAGGGCCGACTTTATGCCCCCGAAAGCGGCATACAACATTCACGAAAGTAGATTCATTCTAAAAAACCGATATTTTATTTGGATGCATTCTAAACTAGCCCCACCTTTGTCTTAAGTTTAATCATTCTAAATAACCAATGCGCCGTTCCCTACTCCTACCGCTCCTGCTTCTCACCTTGTTTTTACCGGCTGCTAGCTGGGCACAAACGTTGAATGGCTTGATTGCGGGTAAGCTGGTAGGTACCGACGGCGCGCCGCTGGAAAACATTTCGGTGAGCCTGAAAAAGGCCGGCACGGGCGTTAATACGTCGGCCGATGGCTCGTTCAAGCTGAAGGCGGAAGCCGGCACGCAGCTGCTGCACATCAGCGGCCTGGGCTACGTAACGCAGGAAACGTCGGTGGAAGTGGTAGCCGGCAAAACGACCACCTTGCCCACGCTCACGCTGGCCATCAACAAGCACGAACTGGCCGAGGTGAAGATTATGGAGTCGCGGGGCCTGAACCAGCGGCCCGCCAGCGTGAGCAAGATGCCTATTGCTCCGCTCGACCTGCCCCAGGCCGCTGTTACCATCGACCGGCAGGTGCTGGAGCAGCAGCAGGTGTTGCGCCTGAGCGACGCGCTGGTGAACGTGAGCGGCCTGTACGTGACCAGCGCTACCGGCGGCACACAGGAAGAGCTGGGCAGCCGGGGCTTTGCCTACGGCTCGAACAATACCTTTAAAAACGGGGTGCGCTTCAACAACGGCGTAATGCCCGAAGCCAGCTCGCTGGAGCGCATGGAAGTGCTGAAAGGCAGCGCGGCCATTCTGTATGGCAACGTGGCCGCCGGCGGCGTGCTGAACCTGGTAACCAAGAAGCCGCAGTTTGAGCGCGGCGGCTCAGTAGGGTTGCGCGTGGGCTCGTTCGGCTTGTGGAAGCCAACGGTGGACGTGTACGGCGCCGTGGGCAAGAGCGACAAAGTAGCTTTCCGCCTGAATGGCACCTTTGAAAAGGCCAACAGCTACCGCGACGAGGTGAAATCGGACCGGGTGTATGTCAACCCCTCGCTGCTGTTTGAGCTGACGCCCAAAACGACCCTGGTGCTGGAAGGCGACTACCTACGCGACAACCGCACGCCCGATTTCGGCGTGGGTGCCATCGACTACAACGTGTTGGACTCGCGCACCCGGTTTCTGAACGTGCCTGGTGCCCAGTATACCACCAACCAGACCAGCACTACCGCTACTATCACCAGCCGCCTGAACGACGCCTGGCAGGTGCGGGGCGTGGCCGGCTTCCAGCGCTACGACAACGACCAGCGCACTGGCAACCGCCCCACGGGCATCAACAACGGTACCATCACCAAAGGTGGCAAAGTGTATCCCCGGCCGCTGATGTACGGCAACTGGCAGCGCAGCCTGGCCCGCACCCAGGCCGCCGAGAACTACTATAGCGCCCAGCTCGACCTGATTGGCAAGTTCAGCACCGGCTTCATCAGCCACACACTGCTGCTGGGCGCCGATGCTGACCAGTACCAGACCAACTCGCTCACCTACGCCACCCAGCTCTACGACTCCATCAACGTATTTGACCGTTCGAGAGTAGTAGCCTCGCCAGCCAAGCGCGTCAGCGGCTTCGATGAGCTGTATGCCGGCTCCCGCGCCCTGGGTAGCACCCGGCGCGCCGGTTTCTACGCCCAGGATTTGTTGAGCCTGACCGAGAAAATCAAAGTGCTGGCCGGCCTGCGCTGGAGCTACCTCGAAACGCCCATCACCAACTACGCCTACACCGCCCCCAATGCCAAGGGTGAGCAGACCATTATGGCCACCGAAGCTAAAACGCGTTACGACAACGCCTTTTCGCCCCGCGTAGGCCTGGTGTTCCAGCCCATCAAAACGATGTCGCTGTTTGCCTCCTACTCCAACTCCTTCGTGCCCAATACCGGTGCCACAGCCTTCGATATCAACAACAAGCCATTGGCTCCTTCCATTATCGACCAAGTGGAAGTAGGTATCAAGAACGACCTGTTCAAAGGAGCGCTTTCGGCCAACGTAACGGCTTACCAGATTGTCAACAGCAACCAGATTCAGGCCGTGCTGGCTGCCGATATTCCGAAGGATGCGCCTAACCAAACCAGCCCCCAGGAACTGGCCGGCCAGGTAACCAGCAAAGGCGTGGAAGTGGACGTGCAGAGCAAGCCTATGTACGGCGTGTCGGTCATTGCAGGCTATAGCTACAACAACACGGCCTACACCAAGAGCAACATCTACGAAAACGGCAGCCGCCTGCGCTACAACCCCGCCCACACCGCCAACCTGAGCGTGTTCTACAACTTCAGCAGCGCCTTCGGCAACAACACCTTCCTGCGGGGTCTGAGCGCCGGCTTTACCACCTACTACGTGGGCGACAAGCTGGCCGGCCGCAACACCCGCACCACGGTAGCCAACGATGCTTTCCGTCTGATTTCGATTCCCAACTACACGCAGTTCGATGCCTCGCTGGGCTACAGCTACGAGCGTTTCTCGCTGCGGGTGAAGCTGGCCAACATTCTTGATGAGCTCAGCTACAACATGCACGACGACAACAGCGTGAACCCCATTGCGCCCCGCAACTTCTCGGCTACGGCCAGCTACCGGCTGTAGAAGGCGCTATACCTAGTGAATTGGTGAGGTAAGCCCGGGAGGTTCCAGCTGCAACTGGTGGCCTTCCGGGTTTATGGTTGAAACCCGGCTCCGTCTTATCTTTGTTTTTTGCCCCGTTTGCCTCTATGAAAATCCTGTTTCGCAACATTCACCTGTATCTGAGTCTGGCTTCGGGCCTGGTCATTGCCATTGTCTGCTTCACGGGCGGCGTGCTGGTATTCGAGAAAGAGCTGGACCAAGCCTGGCACCCCGAGCGGTTCTTTGTGACGCCGCCCGCCACGGCCCAGCGCCTGCCCCTGGCCCAGTTGATTGAAGCCGTAAAAGCTACCGACCCCAAGGCCAAGGTAGGCGGCGTGAAAGTATACGCCGACCCCACCCGCACCGTGGAAATCAGCTTGGCGGGTGGTCCGGGTGGCCCGGGTGGCAAGCCCGAAGGCGGCCGCGAAGGCAAAGCGGAGGGCGGCAAAGCCCACGCCGGCCAAGGCGGCGGGGAGCATGGCCCGAAAGCCGGCGAAAAGGGTGGAGAAAGAGGCAAAGGTGAAAAAGGCAAAGGCGGCGGCGAAGGCGGCCGGGGTCCCACGGTGTATGCCAACCCCTACACCGGCGCCATTATCGACAGGGTAAATTACCGCGACACGTTTTTCTTCACTATGATGGCCCTGCACCGCGGCATGGTGGGCGGGGCCATCGGCAAGCTCATCGTGGGCGTGAGCACGCTCATGTTTCTGTTTATCATCGGTACGGGCATCGTGCTGTGGTGGCCCGCTTCGCGCAAGGTTATTAAACAGCGCCTGACGGTGAAGTGGGATGCCAGCTTTAAGCGCCTCAACCACGATTTACACATCGTACTGGGCTTTTACAGCGCCCTGTTTCTGTTCGTGTTTGCCTTTACGGGCCTGGCCTGGTCGTTCGAGTGGTTCAACAACGGCATCTTCGCCGTCACCAGCTCCGACCCCAAAGGCCCCGAAGCGCCAAAGTCGACACTGAACCTGACTGGCGGCAAGCTCACCTTCGACCAGGCCTACACCGTGGCCCGGCAGCAGGTGCCCGGCGCGCTGTCGTACGCCGTTTCCCTGCCCAAAGACTCGACGGAGGCCGTGCGGGTGAATACGACTTCCGCCAATGCCGCCTACGAAGGCGCTACCGACGAGTTGTACCTCGACCAGTATACCGGCCAGCCGCTGGGCAAACTAAACTTCGAGGACCGCAACCTGGGCCAGCGTGTGCGCCGCACCTTCAAGCCCGTGCATACCGGGGCCATCTTCGGCACGCCGTCCAAAATCGTGGCGGTAGTGGTGTGTCTGCTGGGCGTCACCTTCCCGGTTACTGGCGTCATTATGTGGCTCAACCGGCTTAAAAAGGGCAAGAAAAAGCAGCAGAAGCAAGCCGCTATGGCCGCGTAGGCACCCTCCCGTTTCCCCTTCCCAGCCAGGCATGAACAACCCGCTTTGTTCATGCCTGGCTGCTTTATGAGCTGGGCCTAACGCGCTGCTGCCTTTCTTGCCGGCAAGTGTGGCTATTTCAGCTCAACCGATATTACCGGGCAGTTACCCTGCTTTTCAAGGCAGCTCGCCCGAATACGACTCTTCACTAATGCTCTACCGCTTCGTTACCGCACTTTTCCGGCAATACCTACTAGCTCTTCGGCACGCTTTACGAGGAAACCTGCCGCACTACGGCCACCCATGGGCGGGCAGCCTGCTGCTCTGCTTGGCCTGCTGGCTGCTGCCCGTGCCGGCGGCCTGGGCTCAGGATTCCGTAGCCGCCCGGCCGGCTGTGGTGCCCGCACCCTCGGCCGAGCTGGATGCGGCCCAACGCGTGGAGCAGGCCTACATCGTGCTGGGCCGCATCAGCGGTGGGGCCCGCCGCGGCGCCGATACTGAGGAACTAGCTGCCGAGCTGCCCACGGTGGAGGAAAACCTGAAAACCATCCGCCAAAACCTCACCCAGTACAGCAGCGTCATCAATCTGAAGCAGATTCGCATGTTTCAGGTGCTGCTCACCGACATGCAGGCCCAGCTGGGTGGCTGGCGTACCGAGCTGGCCACCCAGGGCCAGCGCCTCACCCGCATGCAGGCCCAGCTCGATTCCCTGACCCAGCACGCCATTCCGGCCCCCGCCGATACCACTACCGCTCTGGGGCGCAGCACGGCCCGCCTGGGCCGCAAGCAGCAGCGGGCCACCAAGCTGCTGGCCCGCAACCAGCAAACCGTGACCCAGCTGCAAACCCGCGTATCGGACGGCTACATCCAGGCCCTGGAGCTGCAGGACGAGGTGCGCGAACAGTCCCGGCGCTTTAACCGCCGCACGCTGGCACCGGGGAGTCCGCCGCTGTGGCGGGCCGCCGCCGTAGATGCCGGGCAGCAGGCCGCCGCCGGGCAGCTCGTGCGCGAATCCTACGCCAGTCAGCGCCGGCTGATGCGCTACTACTTCGGGCAAAACTGGCATTTCGGCGTCTGGATGGCCGTGTTGGGACTGGGCTTTTTCACCTGGGTATTCCGCAATTTCCGGCTGGTAAATCAGGCTGCGGCAGCTCCCACGCCCGAGCAGCAGCCGTTTCGGTACTTGCGGCCAGTGCCCCTGGCCGGCACGCTGGTGGTCGTGTTCAGCCTGGCGCCCTTTTTCGATCTGAACCCGCCCGCCGCCTATACCGACTTGCTGGAGCTGCTGCTGGTGGTGGCGCTCAGCGTACTGCTGGGGCGCAGCTGGCCCCGCCGCCAATACCTCTACTGGCTGGGCATCGTGGGACTGTTTCTGGGCCTTACGTTCGTGTACGCAGCCAACGAGCCCAGTCCCGGCCTGCGCTGGGCCATGCTGGCCCTGAATCTGGCGGCTATGGGCGTAGGCTACGGCCTGCTGCGCGAGCTGCGCCGGGGTCCCAGGCTGGCCGCGTTTGTGCCGCCGGTGCTAGTACTCTTCATCCTGCTCAACGCGCTGGCCTTGCTTTGCAATCTGACGGGCCGCCTGAGTTTGGCCAAAGTGTGGAGCAGCAGCGCCATCCTGGGCCTCACCCAGATTATTTCCCTCTCGGTGCTGGTGCGGCTGCTCACCGAGGCCTTTCACCTACAGATGCAGCGCAGCCGCCTGGCCGGCGGGGCTGCCGCCCGCTTCAACTTCCACGAAATCGAGCGGGGCCTGCGCATGGTGCTCTCGGTGCTGGTGTGCGGACTGTGGCTGATGACGTTTACCACGAACCTGGACATCTTCCGGCCCATTTACCGCTTTCTGGAAGTGCTCCTGACCACCCCGCACGGCCTGGGCAGCATCCGCTTCAGCCTCGGCAACATCGTGCTGTTCTTCGCCATCATCTACGCCTCGGTGCTGCTGCAGCGCTACGTAGGGCACTTTTTTGGCGAGACTGACGACGAAATCACCGCCGACCACGACCGGAAAGGCTCCTGGCTGGTGGCCATCCGGCTGGTGCTGCTGGCCGTGGGCTTCCTGCTGGCTACGCTGGCCTCGGGCCTGCCACTCGACAAGATTACCATCGTGGTCGGGGCCTTGGGTGTGGGCGTCGGGCTGGGTTTGCAGAACATCATCAACAACCTGGTTTCGGGGATTATCCTGATTTTCGAGCGGCCCTTTCAGGTCGGCGACTTTATTGAGGTGACCGGCAAAACCGGCCGGGTCAAGGATATCGGCATCCGGGCCAGCAAGCTGATTTCCCTGTCGGGCTCCGAAATCATTGTGCCCAACGGCGACCTGCTTTCGGGCCACGTTATCAACTGGACGCTGAGCAACAACCACATCCGCGTCGAGCTGGGCCTCAAGCTCGGTCCCGACACCGACCTGGACAAGGCCCGGCAGCTCATTGGGGAGGAAATTCTGGCCAATGCCAACACCCTGCACAAAGTGGCCCCCGAAATCCTGCTCAGCGCCGTCAATGGGCAGGTGTATGACCTGAAGGTGCTGTTCTGGATCAACAATATCCGGCAGGAGCAGATGCTGAAAAGCGAAATTCTGGCCGGCATCCACCGCCGCTTTATGCAGGAGGGCATCAAGATGAACTAAAGGCTCCTTCCGAAAGCCCGGGCTTCGGTCGGCACACTTTGCCCATCTGTCGATTGATCCGGGCCACTATATTCAATAAATATCTAACTATCAGCATTTTACCTGAAATTAGCAAACCCGTAAAATACAGGACTGGCACAGGGCTTGTCTTGAGGAAGGCAGACGCGTCCTTCAAAACTTTCTCCCTCTCAACCCTGATTTTGCCATGAAAACCTCCCTGCTTTCCGTTGTAGCCGCCGTTGCCCTGCTGGCTTCTACCGCCGCTTCCGCCGCCCCTATATTCGACCATTCCAACGACCGGCGCACCGAAGATACCCGCCGTATGTCGGCTGCCGAGCGCAAGCGCCACGAAGCGGCCCAGCTCAAGGTTCAGCGCGAAAAAGAGCGTAAGCTCGCCCTGGAAAAAGCCCGCTACGAAGAGCAGCAGCGTAAGCTGGCCCAGGAACGGGCCCGGCTGGAGGCCCAGCGCCGCGCAGACCAGCAAAAGGCCGCCGAACGGGCCCGCTGGGAAGCTCAGCACCGCTCCGATAGCAAAGGCCGCGACTATGGCCACCAGGGCCGCTAAGCGCCCCCTCCCTTCTACCACCGGCCCCGGATTTCAGCTGAAGTCCGGGGCCGGTGCCGTGTTGGGCGCAACCGTGCCGCTACGCCATTACTGCGTGGTTTTGGCCCACTAGCCTCCGTCTAAAATCGTAGCGGGATACGCGGATTTAGGGACAATACCCCCAAGCAAAGCGGCCGGCGCACTAGCAACGGGAAGGGCTGAGCCAAAGTAGGACCACTGACTTAAGCCGTTTAGCATGAAGTATTTTATGGTGCGGCGCAGGCGCTTTCAACCGTTGGCGGCGGGCTGTTTTCATGCTGAATGCCGCACTATGCCGTTGGTAGCCGCATTGTGCCGCCGGGGTCGGTAGAAATCATAAGCGCGGGGCAATTAAAACCGGCGCACAAAACGTGCTGCCCCTATATTTGGCAAAAAACGACGTAATGATGGTTTCTAAAATGGCCGGCAGCCTGATTGGCTCCGAGATTATCAAAATCGGCAACGAGGTCAACGACATGATCCGCAAGGGCGAGGAAATCTGCAACCTCACCATCGGCGACTTCGACCCGAAGATTTTCCCCATTCCGGAAGGGCTCCAAACGGCCATTGCCGCCGCCTACGAGGCCGGCAACACCAACTACCCGCCCGCCAACGGCATGGCCGACCTGCGCGCCGCCGTGGCCGAATTCACCACCGAGCGGCTGGGCCTCACCTACTCCGTCAACGATATTCTGGTGGCCGGCGGCTCCCGGCCCCTCATCTACGCCACCTACCTAGCCCTGATTGACGCCGGCGACAAGGTGGTGTTTCCGGTGCCCTCCTGGAACAACAACCACTACTGCCACCTCTCCGGCGCCGAGCCCGTTATGGTGGAAACCACGGTGGAAAATAACTTTATGCCCACCGCAGCCGAGGTAGCGCCCCACCTGAAAGGCGCCACGCTACTGGCGCTGTGCTCTCCGCTGAACCCGACCGGCACCGTGTTTTCCCGGGAAGATCTGGAGGCCATCTGCGACCTGGTTATTGCCGAAAACAAAACCCGCGCCGCCGGTGAAAAGCCGCTCTACATCATGTACGACCAGATTTACTGGATGCTGACCTTCGGCGAAACCCAGCATTACGACCCGGTAAACCTGCGCCCCGAGCTGCGCGACTACGTCATCTACATCGATGGTATTTCCAAGTGCTTTGCCGCCACCGGCGTGCGGGTGGGCTATGCCTTCGGCCCCAGCAACGTCATCGACAAGATGAAGTCTATTCTGGGCCATGTGGGTGCCTGGGCGCCCAAGGCCGAGCAGGTGGCTACCGCCAATTTCCTCAAGCAGGGCGCGGCTGTCGATGAGTTCCTGACCGGCTTCAAGGTGAAGGTGCAGCACAGCCTCGACGCGCTCTACAACGGCCTGCAAGACCTCAAAAAGCAGGGTTACCCCGTGGATGCTGTGGTGCCCCAGGGCGCTATCTACCTCACCGCCCGCATTGATGCCATCGGCAAAACCACGCCCGAGGGCAAGCTGCTGGCTACCAATAAGGACATCACCTTCTACATGATTTCGCAGGCCCGGCTGGCCATCGTGCCCTTCGGCGCTTTTGGCACCGACGAAACCTCGACCTGGTTTCGGATGTCGGTGGGCGGCGCTTCCCTGGAAAGCATGCAAGCCGCCCTGCCCCGCCTGAAACAAGCCCTGGACGCGCTGAAGTAGCCCGCCAAATTTGACTTACGATTTAAGAATGAAAGCTGGGGCAGGCCGGAAGGTTTGCTCCAGCTTTTTGCATATTTCTTCCGCATGAAAGCCTTCCTTTTTGACTTGAACGGCACGATGATCCACGACATGGATTATCATACCGATGCCTGGCACCACATCTTCAACCATGAGCTGGGCGGCCACTTCACCCGCGAGGAAGTGAAGCCCCAGATGTACGGCAAAAACCAGGAAGTGCTGGTGCGCGTCTTCGGCCCCGACCGGTTTACCACCGCCGAAATGGACGAGCTGGCGTTGCGCAAGGAGCAGCGCTACCAGCAGGAGTTCCGGCCCCACCTGGCCCTGCTGCCCGGTCTGGCTGAATTTCTGGAACGGGCCCACCAGCGGGGCATTCACATGGCCATCGGCTCGGCTGCCATTCCCTTCAACATCGACTTCGTGCTCGATACCCTGGGCATCCGCCGCTACTTCCAGGCCATTGTCAGTGCCGACGACGTGACGAGCAGCAAGCCCCACCCCGAAACCTTCCTCAAAGCCGCCGGGCAATTGGGTGTGAAACCGGTCGACTGCCTCGTGTTCGAAGACGTACCGAAAGGGGCCGAAGCGGCGCTGAATGCCGGGATGAAGGCCGTTATCCTGACTACCACGCACGAGCAGCACGAATTTGCCCACCTGCCCAACATCCTGCACTTCGCCGCCGACTTTACCGATACAGCGGTGAAGAGCTTAATTTAACAGTTCCGCTGGGCGCTGGGCTAGGTGACCCACCGCCGGAAGCTGCGCCACGGGCGGTGGAACCGACGGCCGGGTACTGAATTCTAGGGCATCTTCAACAGGGCTAGTGCCGGATGCTTATATGGCGTGTGTCCATTTGCTGCTGCCCATGCTCTATTCGGAGCGTGTACTGCCCATCCGGGAGCGTTGCCGTGTTAAACCTTACCTCGGCCGGGGCCAGGGTGGGCCGAGCGGTATGCTCGGCTACCGTGTGCCCCCAGGCATCGTAGAGCGTAGCCCGCATGCCGGAGCTAAGGTGCTCAGCCGGAAAGCGTAGCGTCAGCTGATTCTGGACCGGATTGGGAAATACGTCAACCGTCACCGCCCGACTTTCGTCAGCAGGCGGGTATAGCGGGTAACCATAGCGGCCGAGGTAGCCCTGCTCGGTGGCATTCCCATGCAAAACCAGGGAGCCAAAGCGGCAGCTGCCGGTGAAAGCGCCGGTCGTGTAAATCGTGTTGCGCCCATCAATGGCCAGGCTGAGCCCCCTGCTGGAGCCCGGCCCCATTACTTTCCGTAGCGCCCGTACCTGGCCGTTGGGCCGGACCTGGGCCAGAAACGCCTGGGCTCGGGGCTCGGAATCCGAAGTGATGCTGCCCGTTACGAAAATCCGGCCCGAAGTCTGGTCGATTGTCAGATCATTGATGGCATCCGGGCCGGCTCCGCCCAGGGGTACTACCTGTTCCATGGTGCCCTGCTCGCTGTAGCGCGCTACAAACGCATCGGAAGAGCCGGCCTGACTGGTTACGGTAGTGGTGCCGAACGAGCCGGAAAAGCCGCCGCCCAGATACACCCGGCCGTGGCGGTCGGTGGCAAGGGCCCGCCCGCTGCCGCTGGTAAACCGCGCCGGCGAAATTGACCACGCCAGCTGCCCTTGGCGCGTATCAAACCGGGCCAGAAACAGGCCGCCGGGCTGCGCCGACATTGAGACATTATCGAGGCGCCAGTTGCCGCTGAATTGCCCGCTCAGATAGCCTGTGCCGCCACTACCCAGCGCAATGGCCCCGCCTTGGCTCTTGCTCGACCCGCCCGAGTTGTTCCAGACCCTAGCCCACCGCAGATTGCCTTGGGGCGTATAGCTGGCCAGAAAGGCGGAGTTGATGTGCGTGCTAAACCGTAGCGAGCCAAACTGCACGTCTATGCCGTTTACCTGGCCCGTTATGTAGCTGTTGCCGGCCCGGTCCAGGGCCACGCCTTCTCCGTAACAGATGCTCCCGCTGCCCATCGAGCCGCCACTGCCCTGGCGCATCCAGCGCACCGCTCCCGCAGGACCACACTTCAGCAGAAACACGTCAGAGTTACCAGTAGCAGTTAGCGCCATGGGCATCCAGGGGCTAGCATTGGCCTGTAGTATGCCTGCAAAGCTGCCCGTAACGTAGCAGTTGTCGTGGTCGTCCACGGCAATACCGTGCGGCTGCACGTCGATTGTCGCCGGCAGCTGCGTCACCCGGATTACCTGGCCGTCGGGTCGGCATTTGGCGATGTACAGGCAGGGCCCGGCACTGGTAAGCCGGGTGCCGCCCAGTTGCAGGCTGCCGCTGAAGCGGCCGGTAACGAAGAAACTGCCATCGGCACTGATGGCCACGTCCTTCACTTCATTCGGCGTATTAAAGGGCTGGGCAAAGGTCCAGGCATCGGGTTGCGCAACGGCAGCCACACTAAAGAGCAAGCAGAACGCCAAAAAAAGATTTTTCATGGGTAAATGATGCGTAACTGTGAATGACAGAGGTTTAGCATCCTATACAAGGCCCCGCACTTGGAACCCTCCCCATGCCCATCCACATTACCACCACAAACTGCGCTGCCAACAAGCGGGCAGAAACAAGATAGAAATTATATGCTTTATTTTATATAAAATATATAATTATTTATATTTAAACTCAGCAATTCTATTGCGCTTATACGTGTATGTAGCGGCCAATGCCTGAGGGGCTCCGGCATTAATTCGCCCGTGGCCCGACTTGTCAAAACGCAACAGCGCCGGTTGTTTCCAACCGGCGCTGTTGCGTTTTGACCTTGGGAGTAGCTTAAAATGGCGGGTCGTCGTTGCCGAAGTTGCTCTTGGGGAAGGGCACCGGACCCGGGCCGCCCTCGTTGATTTTGCTGCCCAGCCGGATGGTGCCGGGTGTGAAGCCGGTTTGCTCGTCGAAGGTGCTGGCCGGGAAAGCACCGGTGTTGTACTCAGCATCCATGCCGAAGCCGCCGCCGTCGAGGTCGGCAAACTTGGTGAACTTGCCAATAAACTTAAGCTGTACGGTTTCCAGGGAGCCGTTCCGGTGCTTGGCAATGATAACCTCGCCGGTACCCTGGGTCGGATTGCCCATTTCGTCCTCGGTAATCTTGTAGTATTCAGGCCGGTAGAGGAACACCACCATGTCGGCGTCCTGCTCGATAGAACCCGATTCCCGCAGGTCACTGAGCTGGGGCTTTTTGTCGCCGCCGCGGGTTTCCACCGAGCGCGAAAGCTGCGACAGGGCCAGTACCGGCACATTCAGCTCCTTGGCAATACCCTTCAGGGCCCGCGAAATCGAGGCAATTTCCTGTTCGCGGTTGCCAGCGCCCTTGCCCCCATCCGAGTTACCCGTCATCAGCTGCAGGTAGTCGATGATGATCATCTGGATGTCGTGGTGGGCCTTGAGGCGGCGGCACTTGGTGCGCAATTCCCGGATGCTGAGGCCGGGCGTGTCATCGATGTAAATCGGGGCCGACGACAAGCCGGCAATCTTGTGGTTGAGCTGGGCCCACTCGTAGTCGGCCAGGTTACCCTTCTTGATTTTCTCGGAGTCTAGCTCGGCCTCGGCCGAAATCAGACGATTCACGAGCTGAATCGAAGACATTTCCAGCGAAAAGATGGCCACCGCCTTCTTGTGGTCAACGGCCGCGTTGCGCATGGCTGATACCACGAAGGCCGTTTTACCCATACCAGGGCGAGCGGCAATAATCACCAGGTCAGAGGGTTGCCAGCCCGAGGTGACGCGGTCCAGGGCTGAGAAGCCTGAGGGCACGCCGGTGAGGCCGTCCTTCTGGTTTTTCTTTTCCTCCAGCTCCTTGATGGCCTTGCCCATCAGGCTGCGCATGTCGTCGAAGTTCTTGCGGATGTTGGATTCCGAAACTTCGAACAAAGCCTGTTCCGTGCTGTCGAGCAGGTTGAAAACATCGGTGGTGTCCTCGAAAGCGTCGCGGTGAATGGTGCTGGCAATGTTGATCAGCTCCCGCTTGATGGCGTTTTCGGTGATGATACGGGCGTGGTACTCGATGTTGGCCGCCGAGTTCACCTTGAAGGTGAGGTTGGCCACGAAGTGGGCACCGCCGCCGGCTTCGAGCTCCCCCATTTCCCGCAGCTCGTGGGTTACGGTCAGGATGTCAATTGGCTCGGACTTGTCGAACAGATTGAGGATGGCCTTGAAGATGCGGCGGTGCTTCTCGTCGTAGAAGCTCTCGGGCTTCAGGATGTCGATAACCGTGGTCAGGGCATCCTTTTCCAGCATCAAGGCCCCTAAAACAGCGGCTTCCAGCTCCCGGGCCTGGGGCGGCAGCTTGCCCGACGGCGTGCCCATGGACAGCTGCGGGGGGCGGCTGTTCCAGGCGGCTTTGGCTCGCGAGGCAGATTGTTTTAGGCGGTCATCCATCCGGTCATTCATCGGTACTCAGCAAATCTAACGCAAAAGGGGCACAAAGCTAACGGCTCAGCGGCAGAATATGCCGCATGCCTCCCTCCTTTCTTTTCGGTATCTTCCCCGGCTCCTCCCCTCTCGCTCCGCAATCAGGCTCCGGTACAACGGCCCCGGTTTATTACCTTTGCCGCCCGGCTCTTAAAGCCCATCCGCCCTGATTTAGTTTTAATACATGGCCCCAACGCCCGATTCCCTCCAGCGCCTGCACCTGATTGCCACCGGTGGCAGCATCATGCACAACCTGGCCCTGGCCCTGCACCGCCGCGGTGCCCAGGTTACCGGCTCCGACGACGAAATCTTTGAGCCCGCCAAAAGCCGCCTAGCCGCCGCCGGCCTGCTGCCCGCCGAGGAAGGCTGGTTTCCGGAGAAAGTAACGGCTGACCTCGATGCCGTGATTGTAGGCATGCACGCCCGCGCCGACAACCCCGAGCTACTCCGGGCCCAGGAGCTGGGGCTGCGCATCTACTCCTTCCCCGAGTTTATCTACGAGGCTTCCCGGGACAAGCAGCGGGTAGTTATCGGCGGCTCACACGGTAAAACCAGCATTACCTCGCTGATTCTGCACGTGCTGCGCTACCACGGCCGCAAGTTCGACTACGCCGTGGGCGCGCAATTAGAAGGCTTCGACCTGATGGTACAACTGTCGGAGGATGCGCCCATCATCATCATCGAGGGCGACGAGTACCTGTCGTCGCCGATTGACCGGCGGCCCAAGTTTCACCTGTACCAGCACCACATCGGGGTTATTTCCGGTATTAGCTGGGACCATATCAACGTGTTTCCGACCGAGGAAGACTACCGGGAGCAGTTCCGCATCTTCGCCGAGATGACGCCCAAGGCTGGCGTGCTCATCTACGACCAGCACGACGAGCAGGTGCAGCTCGTGACCGTGCCCACCAGCCCCGACGTGAAGTACATCGGCTACGGTCCGCACGAGAACAAGGTGCGCAAGGGCAAGACGGTGCTCATTACCAAGAAAGACGAGGAGGTGCCGATTCAGGTGTTTGGCGAGCATAACCTGCGCAACATCTCGGCCGCCAAGGAAGTCTGCAAGCAGCTGGGCATTAAGGGCAAGGACTTCTACGAAGCCCTGGCCACGTTCAAGGGCGCGGCCAGGCGGCTGGAACTGGTGCGCGAAGGTGAAACGTCGGTGGTCTACAAGGACTTTGCCCACGCGCCCTCCAAGCTCAAGGCTACGGCCACGGCGTTTAAAAAGCAGTTTCCGAAGCGCCGTCTGGTGGCTTGTCTGGAGCTGCACACCTTCAGCTCGCTGAACCCGGCGTTTCTGCCCCAGTACGCCCACACCTTCGACGCGCCCGACGCGGCCGTGGTGTATTTCAACCCCCACGTGCTGGAGCACAAGCGCCTGCCCGCCCTGCCGCCTGAGGCCGTGCAGCAAGCTTTCCAGCGCCCCGACCTTAAAGTCTTCACCGACAGCAAGGCCCTGGCGGAGTTTCTGCACCAGCAAAACTGGCAGGACGCCAACCTGCTCATGATGTCGTCGGGCACCTTCGACGGGCTAGACCTGGCCCAGCTGGCGGCGGAGGTGACGAAGTAATACTTCTGTTAAAAAGAACGTCATTCCTCGGCTTCGCTTGGAATGACGTTCTTTTTATTTCCATACTTCCCTAACCCACCCTTAACTACTATGAAAGAACACCTCCTGCTGCTCCACGGCGCACTGGGCTCCGACAAGCAGCTCCGGGCCCTGGCCCGCGACTTGTCGCAGTTCTACCAAGTGCATACGTTTTCATTCAGCGGCCACGGCGGCCGGGCACTGGAGCCGGCCTCGTTCAGTATGGCGGCCTTTGCGCAGGAGGTGCAAGACTATATTCAGAGCCAAAACCTGTCGGCAGTGCACGTATTTGGCTACAGCATGGGCGGCTACGCGGCCGTACTGGCAGCAGCCGACATGCCGGGGCCCATCAAAACGATAACGACGCTGGGCACTAAGTTTGACTGGTCGCCGGAGGCAGCGCTGGCTGAAACCAAGATGCTGGACGCGGCCAAAATTCAGGAGAAAGTGCCGCAGTTTGCCGAGCAGCTTGCCCAAACCCACGCGCCCACCGAGTGGACAGCCGTGCTGGAGGCTACCCGGAAAATGATGCTGGAGCTGGGCAACGAGCCGCCCCTGACGCCGGCCCGGCTCACCAAAATCACGATTCCGGTGCAGGTGCTGGTGGGTGAGCTGGACAAGACGGCCGGCGTGGATGGCTCGTCGCTCTACGCGTCGTATCTGCCAAAAGCCACGTTTGAAATTCTGATGAACACGCCCCACCCGCTGGAGCGCGTCAACCCGGATGAGCTGGTTAAGCGCATCACACGCTTTATTGAAAGCGCAGCCTGATACCCCCGACCCAGCTACGCCTCATTCGGTGAGTGACACCAAGTATTAATCATAAAAAAGGGCCGCTACGTACGTAGCGGCCCTTTTTCGTTGTCTTCCGGCTTCGGCGGCTCCGTCGGTGGCTTGGGCTTCGGGCGCCGTCGGTCGGTGGTAACTAAGAGCGCCAGCGCGGTGAGGCCCAGGCGCAGAATCCACTTGCGGTTCATCGGCGGCGGAAAAGCGTGTTGCTGGGGCCTACTACCATGTCGCAACGGCTGCCGCCGCTGTCGTCGCCGCAGGTAGTGCCGGTAATCTGGTTTTTCTCGAAGGAAAAGTAGCAGAACGAGCAGCCGACGCTGGTAATAGTGTAGCGCTCCGAGTTGGAGCTCAGATACAGGCTCTGGTCGGTGGAGGTGATGAGCGGAATAGCCATGGAGCGGAACATTCCGTCGCGCAGGCCCAGGCCCACCAGATAGTAAACCGGCTTGTCCTTAGCGCTTTCCTGCACCTTGCGGATCATGGTTTTGTCGACCACGGTACCATCGTTGAACTCCCGGATAAAGGCCGTGGCCAGTTGAGCCCGGGGCATGATGTATTCTACTTTGCCTTCGTTGAGGCGGGCCAGCTGGGTGCTGGTAGCTTCCAGCTTGCGGCGGTTGGCCTCATCGGGGTCGTTGGAAGGCGAGCTTACTTCGGGAAAGCCCCGCTTAGAGGTTTCGCAGGACGACAAAGAGCCCAGGACCGGCAAGGTCAGCAGGGCCGCGTAGAGAACAGAACGGGGGGAGAATTTCATTAGAGTTGGGCGCAAACCCGGCAATTAGCGGGCTTTGTAATACTTACGGGCTTCGGGCAATTCGCGCTGAATATCCGCAATGCGGGTGCCGTTGGAGGGGTGAGTCGAGAGGAATTCCGGGGGTGAGGCCTGGTTTTCGCGGGCATCCATGCGCTGCCAGAACGCCAGGGCGCCGTCGGGGTTGTAGCCAGCCATGGCCATGAAGATAAGGCCCAGATGGTCGGCTTCGGTTTCCTGGTTGCGGCCGTACTTCAGCAAGCCCACCGAGCTTCCCACGCCAAACGCCTGCAGGGCCAGTTGCTGGGTGGCTTCGGGCCGGGTGGAAAGCGCGGCCGACAATGCCTGCCCGCCGTAGTCCTGGAGCAAGCCCTGGCTCATGCGCTCCGAGCCGTGCTTGGCTACGGCGTGGGCAATTTCGTGGGCCATGACCACCGCCAGGCCGTTTTCGTCCTGGGTGATGGGCAGAATGCCCGTGTATACGGCCACTTTGCCACCGGGCATGCACCAGGCATTTTCCTGCTTGTCCTCAATTACGTTGAACTCCCAGGCATAGCCGGCCAGGGCGGCCTGCTGGTTCTGGCTCAGAAAGTAGGTTTCGACGGCCTGCTGAATGCGCTGCCCCACGCGCCGCACCATGGCTACCTGGTTGGCATCGGTGGAAAGCTTGCTGGTTTTGAGCACTTCCTGATATTGCTGCACGGCCAGGGAGTTGATTTCCGCGTCGGACACCAGGCTGAGCTGGCGGCGGCCGGTAATCGGGACGGTGGAGCAGGCGGCCGCCACAAACAGGCAGCTGGCCAGCATGAGCTTCTTGATCATGGTAGCAAGTCGGTGTGGGAAAGAAGAACGGACCGGGCGGGCGGCGTAAAGAAGCTCTACCGCGGGCGGCTGTGCTGCTATACGACGAGCGGCGGGTAAAATGTTTAGGCCTGCATAGTTCAACACCGCCTTCCCGCGTTACGTAGGCGCTATTTTGATTTTCCGGGCCGCGAATTAGCGCTATTTTTGGCCAAATACCTTTTCCTCCTCTGCCTTCCCTCCATGAAAATACTTTGCATAGGCCGTAACTACGCCGAACATATTGCCGAACTCAACAACGAGACGCCCGACGAGCCCGTCATCTTTACTAAGCCCGAAACGGCCCTGTTGCAGCGCGGCATGCCGTTTTTCTACCCCGACTTCTCCACCGACATCCACCACGAAATCGAGTTGGTGCTGCGCGTGAGCAAAAACGGCAAGAACATCGACCCCAAGTTTGCCCACACCTACTTCGACGCCATCGGCCTGGGCATCGACTTCACCGCCCGCGACCTGCAAAGCAAGGCCAAAGCCAAAGGCCTGCCCTGGGACCTAGCCAAGGGCTTCGACGGCTCGGCACCCTTGTCGCCCACATTCAAGCCGGTGGCCGAGTTTGCCGATCTGGCCAACATCAACTTCCACCTCGAAGTAAACGGCGAGGTGAAGCAGCGCGGCAACTCGGGCATGATGCTGCACAACTTCGCGGCTCAGATTGCCTACATTTCGCGCTTTATTACCCTGAAAATGGGCGACTTAATCTTTACCGGCACGCCCAGTGGCGTGGGTCCGGTCAAGATTGGCGACCAGCTCACGGGCTACCTGGAGGATGAGAAGGTGTTGGAACTGGCGGTAAAATAGAATCGAGTGCTGAATACGTCTTTTCGGGGGAAAACCTCCGTTTTATTGCTTACGCTGCTCACCACCATGAGCCTGCGGCCCGCGCCCATGGCCGGCCAGGAGCCCGACTCCCTGCCCAAGCCCGCCGCGAAAAACGGCCCCACGGACCGCCCCACGGTGGAACCGGGCTATTTCCTGTTCCCCATCAAGCCCGGCAAGCCCAACTTTCTGGCCGCCAGCATGGGCGAGCTGCGGCCCAACCACTTCCACGGCGGCCTCGACATCAAAACCGACGGCCGCACCGACTTGCCGGTGTACGCCTCAGCCGAGGGTTATATTTCGCGCCTGAAGCAGTCGGCTTTCGGCTACGGCAATGTACTCTACATTACCCACCCCAACGGGCTGACGACCGTGTACGGCCACCTGAACCGCTTTATGGGGCCGGCCGGGGCCTTTCTGCGAGAAAAGCAGTACGAAAAGCAGACTTACGAACTGGAGCTGTTCTTCAACAAGGACCAGTTTCCGGTGAAGCGTGGCGAAGTGGTGGCCCTCTCGGGCAACACCGGCGGCTCGGCCGGTCCGCACGTGCACTGGGAAGTGCGCGACGCCCACGACAACCAGCTGAACCCGCTGCAGTGGGGCGGCTTCAGCGAAATTCAGGACCACATTGCCCCCACCCTGCAGGCCTTCGCCCTGGAACCGCTCAGCATCGATGCCCGGGTGCAGGGCCGCTTCGACAAGGCCGTGCTGGTGCCCAAAGTGGCCCCGGCGGCCGGCGTGGCTACCACTTGGCCCGATACTATTGCCGCCTACGGCACCGTGGGCGTGCTGCTTCAGGCCTTCGACCGGTACGACAACGCTTGGAACAAAAACGGGCTGCAGAAGGTGGAAGTGAAGGTAAACGGGCAGCCGCTATATTCGCACACGGTGGATAACGTGCCCTTCCCGACCGGCACGCGCACCGTGAACCAGCACGTAGACTACGAGTGGATGATGACTCAGGGCCGCACGTTGCAGAAGCTGTTCGTAGACGACGGCAACGAGCTGACGATGTACACCACCGGCCCCGACAAGGGCAAGCTGCGGGTGGAAGACGGTAAGCTCTACGCGGTGGAAGTGCTGATGAGCGACTCCTACGGCAACACCACGCCCTTGAGCTTCGTGCTGCGTGGGCAGAAGCCGGAGTATACCAAAACCCGTAGCGCAGCCGTGAAAAAGCCGGCCTTGCGCTGGGAAATAACCCGCAACATCCTCAAAGTAATTGCCGCCGACCCCGATACGGCCCGCCAGAGTGGCAACGCGGTGCTGCTGCGCGGCTCCCGCCGCCTGGAGCTCAAACCCAGCTACACTACGCAGAGCCAGAACGTATACCTCTACGACCTGCGCGCCGGCCTACCCGATTCCATCCGCTTCGGGGGCATCACCCGGCGCTTCGACCGGCAGGCCCGGATTCCGGCCGGCACCGAGCAGGGCTTCGCCGACAACTATCTGAACCTGAGCTTCGCGCCCCAAACGTTGTTCGACACTTTGTACCTGCAAACCAGCTATAAGGACGGCGCCTGGACCGTGCACAATCCCCGGCAGTCGTTATATCTGCCGCTGCGCATCACGCTCAAGCCTCAGACCGAAGTGGCCGATAAGGAGCACTCGGCCGTGTACCTGGTGAATGCCCGCGGGGGCCGCAGCTACGTGGGTGGCAAGTGGGACGGCAATCAGGTGAGCTTTCCGGCCAAAGTGTTCGGGCAGTTCCGCATCTTCGCCGACACCATCGCGCCCTCGGCCCGGCTGGTGCGCAAAGGTGCCGGCGGCCTCACCTTCCAGGTCGGCGACAACCTCTCGGGCCTGAACAGCTACACGCTCATGGTGGGCGGCCGGTTCCGGCTGTTGCGCTACGAATACAAGAACTCCACCCTCTTCACCGAGCCCAACGATACCGTGGGGCCGCCCCTGCGCGGGCCAGCCACGCTGCGCATCACCGACCAGGCCGGCAATGAAAAGGTGCTGAGCTTTAATCTGTAGGAGGAATATGTTGAAAAAGGCGGGCCGCGTGGCCCGCCTTTTTCTTTTAGCAGCTGTTTGAGGTATAACGCAAATAGGTGCAAGGGGTGTAGAGACGCATATTTGCGTCTCGTCGTCCGCGCCGTATGGCCAGTTTTGTTCACCGCTTGAGACGCAAGGCTACGTCCTTACCCCGTTCTGGCCTTGTATCCTGACGCCAGCTTCTTCGGAATCTATGCCAAGGCTCTGCCCGTAGAGCAGTAGCGCGAACTTTGTAGTTCGCGTGGCCCGCGCCTCTACAACGATTTTCGTTCTGCCAAGCGAACTACATAGTTCGCGCTACATCTTTCTACTATGCCCAAACGCCGCCAACCCATCATCCTCGGAGCCGCCGTAGCTACTGTGGCCACCGGTATTGCCGCCTTCACCTATATCCGCCGCAAGCTGCACGCCCCGCTGCCCGTGTCGCCCCACGTGGATGTACACCGCTACATGGGCTTGTGGTACGAAATAGCCCGCCTGCCTACCCGCTTCGAGAAAGGCTGCGAGCATGTAACGGCCCGCTACAAGCTGCTGCCCAACGGCAAAGTAAGCGTACTGAACACCTGCCACAAGGAAGACGTGAATGGCCCCGTGGAAACGGTGGAAGGCACCGCCCGTATCGTGGACACTACCACCAACGCCAAGCTGCGCGTAAGCTTTTTCTGGCCCTTCGAGGGCGACTACTGGATTCTGGACCACGACCCGGAATACCGCTACGCTTTAGTAGGTGAGCCGGGCCGCAAAAACCTCTGGCTGCTGTGCCGCACCCCCCACCTGGAGCGGCCCGTGCGCGACCGGCTCGTAGGCCTGGCCCACTCGCTCGGATTTCCGACGGAAAACCTGATTTTTACGCCCCAACCCGTCACCGACAAACCCTAACTGCCCTTATTCACCCATTATGGCCCTTACTCCCGGCACCCCCGCCCCCGATTTTGAAGCCCTCGACCAGGACGGCAACCTCATCCGCCTCCAGGACCTGCGCGGCAAGAAAGTCGCTCTGTATTTCTACCCCAAAGATGATACGCCCGGCTGCACCGCCCAGGCCTGTAACCTGCGCGACCATCAGGAAGAGTTGACCGCCAAGAACGTGCAGGTTATCGGGGTGAGCATCGACAGCGGCAAGTCGCACCAGAAGTTTGCCCTGAAATACGAACTGCCCTTTCCCCTGCTGGTCGATACCGACAAGAAAATCGTGGAAGCGTACGGCGTGTGGCAGGAGAAATCCATGTACGGCCGCAAGTACATGGGCACTATGCGCCACACGTTCCTGATTGACGAGCAGGGCATCATCGAAAAAGTCATCGAGAAAGTCGACACCAAAAACCACGCAGCACAGCTGGTTTAATGTGCTCAGGTGAGGAATGTGCTGATGCCCGTGTCATTGCGAGGCACGAAGCAATTCGTCCTCTGCTAGTGGCAAATGCCCTTTTACCAGAAAGCCCTTTTCCGTTGCGACGGGAAAGGGCTTTCCAGTTATGGACACTCAGCACATTTCAGAGGACGGATTGCTTCGTCGTGCCTCCTCGCAACGACACATCCTCCCCGCATTCCCCACATTAATAATTAGCACATTCAACCCCATTAGCACACTCGCACATTAAAACCCGCCTATCGTTATCGGTTCCGGTAAGAAGCCTTTGCTTTCCGGCTGGGTCCCTTCGCCAAGACCATTACCTTTGCCTGCGTAAACCCTCTTCCTCATTTCCATGTCCCAGGAAAACACCCTTACCTCCCCCGCCACCGAGCAGAAATCCGTGGCGGAGCTGAAGCAGATTGCCTCCCAAGTGCGCCGCGACATCGTGCGCATGGTACACGCCGTCAATTCGGGCCACCCCGGCGGCTCCCTCGGCTGCACCGATCTGCTGGTCGCCCTCTACTTCCGCATCATGAAGCACAACCCCAGCTTCAGCATGAAAGGCGAAGGGGAAGACTTGTTTTTCCTGTCGAACGGCCACATTTCGCCCGTGTTCTATTCGGTGCTGGCCCGCTCGGGCTACTTTCCGGTGAGTGAGCTGGCTACCTTCCGCAAGCTCAATTCCCGCCTGCAGGGCCACCCCGCCACCCACGAGCACCTGCCCGGTATCCGCATTGCCTCGGGCTCGTTGGGCCAGGGCATGAGCGTGGCCATCGGTGCGGCCCAGGCCAAGAAGCTTGATGGCGACAAAAGCCTCGTGTACGTGCTCATGGGCGACGGTGAGCTGGAAGAAGGCCAGGTGTGGGAAGCCGCTATGTACGCGCCCCACTGCAAAGTCGACAACCTGATTGCCATTGTAGACCGCAACGGCCAGCAGATTGACGGCTCGACCGACGAAATCATGCACCTGGGCAACCTGCGCGCGAAGTTCGAAGCCTTCGGCTGGCGCGTGCTCGAAACCGACGGCAACGACCTCGAAAAGCTGCTGCCAACCCTGGAAGAAGCTGGTAAGCTCAGCGGCCAGGGCCAGCCCACCATGATCCTGATGGATACCCAGATGGGCTTCGGCGTGGACTACATGATGGGCACCCACAAGTGGCACGGCACCGCCCCCAACGACGAGCAGCTGGAAAAAGCCCTGCAGCAGCTGCTGGTAGAGCAAGCCGCCGACTACTAAATCGCCGATTCCGCTGATTCAGTGCTGATTTCAGTGGGGCGGGTGGCAGGTAGTAATAAGGGCCACAGGAGGTCGTTTCAATAAAAGCCGTTCGGCTCCCCTCTCCTTAGGGAGAGGGGCCGGGGTGAGGTTTCGTATGCGCCGCTTAACCGTTCTTCTGCGCTGGGTGCTGTTGCTGGCTTTCGGGCCGGCCTCGGCCACCTACGCCCAGAACGTGCCGCCGCAGAAACCCCGCGTCACGCGCATCCTGTTCTTGCTCGATGCCTCGGGCTCGATGCTGGCGCCTTGGGAAGGCCGGGCCCGGATGGACGTAGCCAAAAGCTTGCTGGCCAAAATGGCCGACTCGCTCAACGCCTACCCCAACCTTGAGCTGGCCCTCAGGCCCTACGGCCACTTGTACGGCAAGGAGGAAAACAACTGCGAAGACTCGCGCCTGGAAGTACCCTTCGCGGCCAAAAACGCCAAGGCCATTAAGGATAAGCTTCAGCAGATCGAGCCCCGCGGCAACACTCCTATTACCTACTCCCTGCAACAGGCCGCCAACGACTTCCCGGCGGACAAAACGGCCCGCAACGTGCTCATCCTGATTACCGACGGCCTCGAATCCTGTAAAGGGGACCCGTGTGCCACCTCGATTGCGCTCCAGCGGAAGCATATTTTCCTGAAGCCGTTCGTCATCGGTATCGGGGCCGAAAAGGAGTTTGGTAAGCAGCTCGAATGCCTGGGTCAGTACTACAACGCGGCCGACGTGAAGACCTTTCGCCAGGTGCTCGACAACGTCATTGCCCAGACGCTGAACAAGACCACGGTCAGCATCAACCTCACCGACGAGGCGGGCAAGCCGGTGGAAAGCAACGTGAATATGACCTTCGTTAACAACGTCACGGAAACGCCAGAGTACAACTACGTGCATTACCGCGACGCGCAAGGCAAGCCCGACGTGCTCGACATCGACGCGCTGCAGAGCTACGACCTGGTCATCAACACGGTGCCGCCGGTGCGGCAAGCCAACCTGGCCATCCGGCCCGGCAAGGCCAACGTGCTGACCTACAAAACGCCGCAGGGTACCCTGGCTTTGCAGTCACCGAACATTACGCCGAATCCTTACGGCAAGGTGCAGGCGGTGGTGCGGGCCCAGGGCAACCCAGCTACGGTGGTCAGCTTGGGCTTTGGCACCAGGCAAAAGCTGCTGGCCGGCAACTACGAGGTGGAGCTGCTTACGCTGCCCCGCATCGTGCGCCGCATCAGCATCAAGCAGGGCCAGGAAACGGCCGTAACCTACGACGCGCCCGGCACGCTCAACATCGTGACGGACCTGAAAGGCTACGGCAGCATTTACCGCCTCAACAACGATGAGTCGCAGACCTGGGTGTATAACCTGCCCGAAGGCAGCAGCAAAGTGAACCTGCCCATGCAGCCGGGAGCCTACCGCTTGGTGTTCCGCACCGCCACGGCCACCGGCAGCAAGTTCACCGATGTGCGCAACTTCACCATCCGCTCCGGGCAGACCAGCTCGGTGAGTATGTTTGGCAAATGAGCTTTACTCACTTTGGCCAATTCAATTCCTCCAGCATGAACAACTACAGGATTTTGCCTAGAATAATTACCCTGCTTACTCTGATATATGTTCTTGCTTCGGCAACCTACAAGGGTATTGAGCTAGAGTCAAAATCTTTCATCAACAAGAAGGTTGAGCTAAAAATCCCAAAGGGATTTGAGGTTATGAAGGAGGAAATGATGAAAATGAAATACCCATCTGAGAGAAGGCCAACATTGGTTTACACCAATGAAACCGGTGGAATTAACGTTGCTCTGAACCTCACCAAAAACAAGGCAAGTCAGGACTTAATTAGCCCTCACAAAGACAACTTTGTCAAGGTCTTCAAAAACATCTACCCTTCGGCTGAGTGGAAGAGTAGCGGTATAAAATCCATTAATGGCCGAAAGGTTGGCTACCTGGAGTTGGTTACTCCGGCCATTGATACCAAGATTTACAACTTGATGTTTTTCACTGACCTAGACGGCCAGTTGCTTCTATGCACTTTCAACTGCACAGAAAAAAGCATCAAGGAATGGCAACCTGTAGCTCAGGAAATTATGGGCTCTCTGAAAGTAAAGTAGAACAACTGCTTTCTGAACAGAACAAATAACGAAACCAACAGAAACATAAAACTTCCCTTCCCATACCGAATGAAAGATTTCCCCTACACCGAATCAAAAGACACCCGCTCCGGCTTTGGCGTGGGTTTGCACGAGCTGGGCAAAACCAACCCCAACGTGGTAGCACTGACGGCCGACCTCACCGGCTCGCTCAAAATGGATGCCTTCAAGAAGGACTTCCCCGAGCGGTTTTTCCAGGTGGGCATTGCCGAAGCCAACATGATGGGCATTGCGGCCGGCCTCACCATCGGCGGCAAGATTCCCTTCACCGGCACGTTTGCCAACTTCAGCACCGGCCGCGTCTACGACCAGATCCGCCAGAGCATTGCCTACTCGGATAAGAACGTGAAGATCTGCGCTTCGCACGCCGGCGTAACGCTGGGCGAGGACGGCGCCACGCACCAGATTCTGGAAGACCTGGGCATGATGAAGATGCTGCCCCACATGACGGTCATCAACCCCTGCGACTTCAACCAGACCAAGGCCGCGACCATTGCCATTGCCGAGCACGAAGGCCCGGTGTATCTGCGCTTCGGCCGCCCGGTGGTGCCCAACTTCACCCCCGCCGACCAGAAGTTTGAAATCGGCAAGGCGGTGATGCTGAACGAAGGCACCGACGTGAGCATCTTCGCCACCGGCCACCTGGTGTGGAAGGCCATCCTGGCTGGCCATATTCTGGCCGAGAAAGGCATTAACGCCGAAATCATCAACATCCACACCATCAAGCCCCTCGATGCCCAGGCCATCTTGGAGTCGGTGCGCAAGACGCGTTGCGTGGTATCGGCCGAGGAGCACCAGATGAACGGCGGCCTCGGCGACAGCATCGCCCAGCTGCTGGCCCGCGAAGAGCCCCTGCCCCTGGAAATGGTAGCCGTGAACGACTCCTTCGGCGAGTCGGGCACCCCCGACCAGCTCATGGAGAAATACGGCTTGATGGAAAACGACATCGTAGCGGCCGTGGAGAAAGTGCTGGCCCGCAAGGCCAAGTAGGTTCTGCTTACCACTTGTATAAAGAAGCCCCCGCAGCTAGGTAGCTGCGGGGGCTTCTTTATATAGGCTCATACAGTCCCAGCCAGTAGTACCATCTGGCCCGCCGTGGTCTTAGCCATTGGGCTTACTTACCGGCCCCAGCACCCCCAGCTTCGAGACGCCATACAGCAGAGCGCGCCGGATACCACCGTGCAGCACCAGCCCAACCAACCCCAACACCGTTCCGATTATCATGGGCAGTACGGCCCCGAAAGTATAGGTCATGGCCAGCACGAAGCCCAGCAAACACTCAGGCCGGTAAATTGGCACGAAGAAGGCAAACACGAACAAGCCCAGCATCACATTGCCCGCCATATCCGACTCGCCGGCCGTAAACAGCACCGCTATCAACACCCCGAACGACAAAGCCCCGACGAACCCGACCAGGGCGCGCCGCAAGGCCCGGGGCGCGGCCGAATACGAATTGGTTGTACCAAAGGCCTGCCGCCGGATGCGGGCCAGTAGAAACCAGGTGAGCACCGGCAGCAACAGTCCGCCCCACCAGTTAGAAATAGCGGGCATGTCCGGGCGGGCCAGCAGGTGGTGACTGGGTACGCCGCCGTGGTAGTGGCTCCAGGCCAACAGCGCCCAAATAGCCACCGTTACGAGTAGGGTGCCATACAGGCTGAAGGTAGAAAAGCGCTTTTCCGTCATGCGTTTTGCCCGTGAGTAGTTTTGCCTAAAGCTCCCTACCAGCTCTAGAGGCCAGTTGCTGGGTAAGCGGCGCCAATATAGGTGAATATCGATGCTCTACCCGCCGCCCGTTAGCACAGACAAGGTTACGCGCAAAGTAGGTTCTGAGGGCTCCAAGTGAAACGGCCCCGGTTGCGCACTGCATCCGGGGCCGTTTCTATTTTAGTTTACTACAGTATGGTGTTAGCGCTTGTCGTAGACGTCTTTAAATCGAAGCATCTCCCATATCCTTCGCTCGTTATTGTTGGGAAAGCCACAATTAGGAGCAAAGTCGTCGGCCTCCTTAAAAGTTCCGAACATCCTGTCCCACCACGTTATATCGCCGTAATTGTATTTATGAACATCGAGCTGATGGTGGATAGAATGGTGTTCGGGCCTCTGCAAAAAGTAACCAAACCATTTAGGCGTTCTGATATTTGAGTGATAAAAATATTCTCCTGTAGCACCAAAAAATGATGTCCAAGCTGCTGCTTCGGCAGTGGCCCCAAAAATAAAGAATAGAAAAAAGCTAGTAATAACCGAATCTGCTAGTATTTCAACAGGGTGCTTATAAAATGAGGTCAATAGTTCTATTCTGGTTGGGCTATGATGGATTTGGTGAAAAACAACCCAAAACCCATTGGCGTGCCGTAAACGATGCCACCAGTAGAAAACAAAGGTTCCAAAGAACCAGTAGGTCAATCCCTCGGTAATAGGGGTATGCCAATTACCCAATTGTACCAAGGAATATTGTCTAAAGTGTGTATTCCATGTCAAACCACCGATGCCAATAAGCGTGATTTGAACAATATTCATAAGCACAGCCCGAAGATACCATCCCTTCGTTTCAGGGAGTTCTCTGCCAGGAAATCGTCGTTCCAAAATAAAGAACATCAAAGTTGACAGAAAAATCAGGATCACCTGAATTCCTTGCGTTGCCAAAATTTTGCTAATATTTATCTCATTCATAGCAAAGGCGCTTACAGAGTATTAGGAATGCTTCTGAATAGTTCATGAAGTTATTACAAGCAAAAGAGTGCGAGCCAACTAATTAATAAAATTAATATATTAATTATCGTCTCAACAGCTTGCTACGCTACATACATAGCACTCAAATAGTGGTCGTGGCCTGTTACGTAGAGCGGAATAGACGCCCAGGCGAACCCCTTGACTTTGGCTGATTCTTTGGCAGCTTTGAAAAGCTCCTGCAAGCGCAGCACAATCAGAACGGCGGCATCCTCCGCGGCCTTTTCGTGGGCTCTCTTTTCCCACTTTTCCGTGTCCATATAGTCTTCGTACACCGACTGAATTTCTTCCAGCCCGGTAATAGGCAGGCCCTCTACCGGAACGGCAAAATTGGAGTAATTATAGTCTGCCAGCCAATCGGTATCTGCCGATCCTTCGTCCCGGTCGAAGGCAAATACATCAACAAACCACAAGTCATAGTTGATGGTAAACCCGTTCATTTCCGCGTACAGGGCTTGCACTGTTAACTCCTGAGAAGCCTTGGCATAGAAGGCATCCAAGTACGCTACCAAACTATCCGTCAGCTGCAGCAGGTTTTTCCCTAGCAAGCCGTGGAAATCCGCGACTTTCTGCTTTTGCACTACGTCTTCCACGAAGACAATAGCCGCCTCAAGTTTATCCTGGGTCACGAGTTTCTGTATTTTCTCGGCGTGTTTGTCGGTCATGAGTATCGTTAGGCCGTGTGCGGTAGTGCTCCTTGCGTGTATTTGCTGGTGAAAGGTAGCCACAAGGCCTGAGCTTACTGCGGCTTGCCATACCACTACATCCATCAGGACTAAGAAAGCTCTGCAGCAGTATCTAAAACGGCTATACACTCCCAAAACCCCGCCCCTACCCATCACAGTTAAGGTGACTGTCGTGGCTGAGTTACACTTGCTCGGAAGCGACGCTGGCCACAGCCGGTTTTTTGCGACCTACAAACCGTATTACCGAGCCGTATCCATTATGGAATAACCCCTCCTTTAATTCGATTTCTTTCTCTTCTAATTCCAGCGGTTCATAGTTGCTGAAGTCCGCCCGTATTTCGTCAATCGAGAACAGCATATCCACTTCTTTCGGACCACCTACTTTTTCGTTCTTCGCCAGATAGCGCAGGTGCTGTTTGCTAAATGCCTCGAATATAATTACCCCGCCAGGTCGCAGATAGTTATCCAGGCTCTGGTGATAGAACGATTTGACATCGGCCGGAAAGTGAGCATAAATCAGGGCAATTGCATCAAACTGCTCGTTGCCAAACCCTAAAGTCTGTAACTCCCCCACCCGGTAGTCGATGGAAACCTGGTTGGCTTCAGCCAGCTGCAAGGCCTTATTGCGGCCTTCCACACTTATGTCAAAGGCCGAAACTACCCACCCCAGCTTAGCGGCAAAAACAGCATTGCGCCCCTCGCCTTCCGCCGCGAAAAGTATTGCTCCGGGTGCCAACTGTTCCAGTTGTTCTTTTAAGTAGTTGTTGGGCTCTTTGCCATACGCAAACTCCTCGCCGCTATATCTCTCATCCCACCGCTTGGTCCATACATCCGTCATGTCTTCACTTGATTTAGATTTCCGCAAGAATTTAGCTTGCTACCATGTCCGTTGCTCGGTAGCCATCCAGCAGGATTTTGAGGTTGTCTACTACCGGTACAGCCCGCTCAAATGTAGCAGTAAGTCCAGAATCGGCTAAAGCTTCTGCCGGGCCTGGAGTTACCGCTACTACAGGCCGCTATACCGGGCCAATATTACCCAGCTCGATGGTGCGCGCCACGCCAATCTGCGCCAGGAAAACCAGGTCGTGGGAGACGACGATGAGCGTGCCCTGGTAGTCATTGAGGGCGGCGGTGAGAATGTCGATATTCTGGAGGTCGAGGTTGTTGGTGGGCTCGTCGAGGACGATAATATCGGGGGCCTGGCTGCCGATGGTGAGGCAACAGAGCATGAGGCGCATCTTTTCGCCCCCGCTCAGGGTGTGGCCGGGCTTGTCCCAATCGTCTTTGGAGAAGAGGAAGCGGTTGAGCCGGATTTTTATTTCGTGCTCCTGCAGGGCCGTGTGGTTGAAGCTCTGGGCCTGCTCATACACACTCAGCTGGTTGTCGATGAGAGAATATTCCTGGTCAACGTAGACCGTCTTGTTCGCGGCCCGCACGATGGTGCCGGTCGTTGGCTCCGCCGCCCCGAGCAGAAGCTTAATCAGGGTGGTTTTGCCCGCGCCGTTGTGGCCCTTTAGCGCAATTCGCTCCCCGCTGGTCAGCTGCAGGCTCAGGGGTTGGGGCCACAGCGGCTGCTCTGCGTAACCGTAGTTCACCGCCACCGCCGTAACCAGGATTTTGCCCATATGCAGGCCGGAATGGTCAAAACCGAACCGCATCTTGTCCACATCGGGCAGCTCCTGACGCAGCTCGTGCAGCTCCCGGGAAATAGCGCCCAACTTCTCGGCGTGCACGCCCTTGAGCCGGGAAGATGTTTTCTCGGCGTTGTTGCGCAGCGTGTTGAGCATAATGGTCGGTACGCCCGCCTTCTCCTGCTTTTTCCGGCCCCGGGCATCCAGCTTCTGCTGCCGCTCGGCGGTTTCGCGCTCTACTTCCTTGGCTTTGCGCAGGGCTTTTTCCTTGCTGCGCACGTCTTCGCTCAGAGCGTTGCTTTCGAGGTGCTTCTGCTCCTGGTAGAAGTCGAAGTTGCCGCCGTACACGGCCAGGCCGCGCCGGCTCAGCTCCACTACCGTATCGAGCAGGTTGAGCAGCGTCCGGTCGTGGCTCACAACGAGCAGCGTGGCGGAGCTTTGCTGGATAAAGTCGTAGAGCAGTTGCCGGCCGGCCGTATCGAGGTGGTTGCTGGGCTCATCGAGCAGGATAAGCGCGGGCTGGTGAATGGTAATTCCGGCCAGAAACACCCGGGTTTTCTGCCCGCCACTTAGGGCCGCCAGCGGCTGCGTCAGGTCCAGGCCGGCTAAGCCCCAGTGGGCCAGGGCATCGGCGCACCTTTCTTCGATGGTCCAGTCGTCGTTGAGCACGGCCAGGTTGGCTTCGGTGACGGTGCCGGCCAGAATTTGGTGCAAGGCCGTGAGCTTATCGGCCACGCGCAGGGCCTGGGCAATGGTCAGGGCGTTGAACTGCCCGAAGATCTGGGGTACGTAGTACGGTGGCGCGTCGGGCCTGACCAGACCGGTGGCTGGCGGCAGTACGCCCGCTATAATCTGGAGCAGGGTCGATTTGCCGACGCCATTGTTGCCGATCAGGGCCAGCTTCTGGTGTTTGGTAACGCTAAGATTGAGGTTGTCGAGCAACACGTCCCCATTGGGATGCACGTAGCCCACGTTCTGGAGAACCAGCATAGCCATTTCTTTCTTCCGGTGAATGAATAGGAACCGCGCCGCCGCACAGGACCGGGCGTTCCGTTTTTCCTTGAAAGAAATTGGCTATTACATCCAGTAGCGTCTATAAATACGGGGGCAAATTTACGGCAAAAGCCCGTTTAGTCAAAGTAGCCGTACGACTGCAAAATCAGCCCCGACCTGAACAGCGCATAAATCAGCAAGGCCCTGGAATTACTACCGTACCAGCTTTGGGCAGCTTAGTGCATGCAGCCGATAAACATATTCGACTTAATCTTAAACACGTTTCGGCTGGCAGGGCGCAGCACGGCCAGGGCGCTGTCGGCCGCGGCTTCCTGCTCGTAAATACCGGTTACTAGGGCTATGGTCTGCTTGCCGGCCGCTGCCTGGTAGGCATCCAGGTACTCCAGACTGAGGCTATGGGCTGGAAACCGGCGCAGGAAATAGTCGCCGGCATACATTTCGTCGCTCGACGTATCGGGCAGGATTATCCGGTTTTTGGCGGTATCAAAATACCGGCCCATAGTGTCGATACCAATGGCAAATTGCTTGTTCAGGCCCATCATCTTGCGGTGCAGCGCCGCGTAGGAAGCACTGGTATCGGCTACTACCACGTAGTACGTTTCGTACTCGTCGTTGGCGCTGTCGGCCGGTGCTACCGGCTGCGCTGCTGCTGTTGCTGGAGCGTCAACCGTGGTTGCCGCATGCCTGCGGGCCGCTGTAGCTACCGGATGATTCTCGGCTTTACTGGTGGGTGAGGAAGTGGTATTTGGCTGGCAGGATGTTAGAGAATATAACCCGAGCAGAATGGCGGTGAGCTGTTTCATAGTAGTTAGGGCGGGACGTATTCTATTTGACGGAATAGTCTTAGGCGGCACAGTCGCAAAAAGGCAAACCACCGTCATGTGGCGGCGGCGCCTGTGTATGACGGGCTGCTATTAGCACGGCTCCCAGAAGTCGAGTTGGGCCAGCTTGCCGCCTTCAAAGTAAAGCTGCACCTGCCCCTCACATTCCTTGCAGGGCGCTAGGATTACCATTTGGCCTTTTGGGGTTTTGGCGGCCGCTTTGGTGGCGGCCGGGTACACTTTCTGCACGTCGGCCAGAGTCGTTTTGCCCGACAGATTGATGCGGGGCGTTTTGTAGGAAAGCTTACCAGTCCGGAAATCCAGGCTCATCAGGTCAGCTTTGGTGTCGTAGATGTAAAACACCGTGTTGCCGTAGTGGTACACCTTCTGCACTTTGGCTTCGCTCTGCTCTTTGGTCAGGCCGCACTCGTATTCGGCATTCTTGATGAGCGTGGGCTTACCAAACTGCCGGAGCACCTGCTGCCGGGTGGAGAAAGTAGGCAGCGTGGCGTTTATCGACGACTTGGTGGGGTCCAGCACCGGCAGGTTGATCTGGCCAAAGGCGGCGGTAGAGCTAAGTAAAGAAAGGGCAACGAGTAAGCGCATAGTGGGGCGGTAGAAATGAGGATGATAAAGGAAAGCTGGGGCAATATGCGAAGAAAACGATGCTTACGGCAGCTTCGGGAAAGTACCTTTGCGGCCTAGCTATGTGCCACCTGTGCCCTGCCCGGATGCTTTTTCGTCGTCTGCTCCTGCCCGTCTGCCTGATTCTGTGGGCTTTACCCGCCCGGGCCCAGAAGCCCGATACCACCATCATTCGCTACAGCGGACAGCTGGCGGGCCAGTATTCGGCCGGGGGCGTCAACCGGACGCTGTTTTCGACCACGCACTCTGCCACGCTGCTGCGGGGGCTGCACTTCGGCGCGCCCGTGACGGGCAGCTTCCTGTTTGGCAAGCAGGAGCGGCTGCTTAAGGAACGCGAATGGCTGTTCAATGCCACGCCCTACTACTGGAAAGGGCGTTTCCGCTTCTACGGCATCGGGGGCTATGAGCGCAGCAACCTGCGCGGTATCAACAACCGGTTTCAGCTGGGCCTGGGACCGGGCTGGGCTTTCTACTCCGATTCGCTGGGGCGGGAAGTGGCCGTAAGCAACCTGTTGATTCGGGAGGCGACGTACTTCCAGGGCAGCACCGAGCGACTCGTGTCGCGCAGCTCTACGCGGCTGAAAGTGGTGTATTCCTACCGGGTATTTTCGCTCAACTCCACCACGCTCTACCAGCCGAATCTGGCGAAATTCGCCGACTACCGTGCTACCCAGCTTACCACGCTGGCGTTACGCTTCAGCACGCGCTTTGCCATAACGGGCACCTATTCCTACACCTTCGAAAGCCGTGTACTGGAAGGCAAGCCCACCGACAATACCAACGTAACGTTGGGCGTAGCTTTTAGCACTAAGTAAGCAACACGTTTTGTCCTTACAGTTGTTTATCCTGTCATTGCGAGGACCCCGCGCGATGCAATGACAGGATAAACAACTGTCCTTTCCCTACAGCGCCAGGCGCCGCAGCGTAGGCACGCCCTGCCAGCCGGCTACGGGCTTGCCGGTAGCGTCGTACACGCCCAGCTCGGCTTTATTCACATCCGGGCCCAGGCCCACCAGAATAGAAAAGTTGCGCGTGGGGGTTTCGCTCAGGTACTCGGTGGCGCCATAGGCAGTCTGGCTTTCGGTATCTTCGGGCACTTCAGCGGCCAGATAAAACCCGGGGTTCAAGTCGGCCACGCCTTCCTCACGCACCTCCCCATTCTTGCCGCCTACGATTTCGGCCGCGAAGCGAATACTCGTGTAGTTGAGCCGCGTAAGAGTAAGCGTGACGGTTTGGGCGCCCTGGCGGCCGGAGTAGGTCACGGGCTTGCCAGCGGGCAAATCGGTGGGAAACTCCACGGGCTCCTGCTGGTCGAGCAGCAGTTGATTGCCGCGCAGCTTGTAGCCCGCACTGCCCGCCATTTCCCGCAAGCCCTTCAGAAACACCGGCGACACGCCAGCCGAATCCGTGCTTACTGCCGCAGTAGCCACCGAATCGGGGGCGGGCGGGGTGGCGGCCGCGCTATCAGAAGCAGCCAGGGGCTTTCCGGGTGAGGAGGTGGCCTGGTTATCGGCTTTTTTGGGGGAGCAGGCGGCCAGCACGCTTAGGATACACAGGGCGCTGAACACGCCCGACTTGCGGAAGGATGACGACACGGAGCGGGTTGAATTAATAATGCAGGAAAGCAGCTAGGCAGCCGGCAAGGTCGCCAGATGGCCTTTCGGGCCGCAACTTACTCATCAAACAGCATCCCGAGGCGGCCCATACGGTAGTCCCGCATGGCTTCCATGATTTCGGTCTGGGTGTTCATCACGTAGGGCCCCTGCCACACCAGCGGCTCGTGGTAGGGCTCCCCGGTGCAAAACAGAATGGTGGCAGCAGCTGTGGCCTCGACCTCGATGCGGCCGGCTTCCGGCTCAAACTCGACCAAAGTGCGCTCCTCAATGGCGCGGCCGTTGACCTGCACCGCGCCGTGCAGCACGTAGAAGAGCACGGTGCGCCCGGGCTCTACCTCAGTTTGTAGCGTACCGCCCGCCGTTAGCTCGATAGTCAGGGCCTGAATGCCGGTAATGGACTCCACCGGCCCTGTGGTGCCTTGCCAGCTGCCGGCTACCACGCGCACCGTGCCACCACCATCGGGCAATGCCACTACCGGAATCTGAGTGGCGGCTACGCCCTGGTAGCGCGGCGGGGTGCGTTTGAGGCGAGCCGGCAGGTTTATCCAGAGCTGCACGTACTCAATGACGCCGCCCGCCTCGCGCAGCTCCCGGGAGATATTTTCGCTGTGCACGATGCCCAATCCGGCCGTCATCCACTGCACCCCTCCCGCCCCAATAACGCCGGTATTGCCCCGCGAATCATGGTGGCGCACGTCGCCGGCAAAAATGAAGGTGACGGTTTCAAAGCCCCGGTGCGGGTGGGGCACGAAGGGCAGGCCGCGGCCATGAGGCTCCAGCTCTTCGGGGCCGGTGTGGTGCAGCAGCAGAAACGGGTCGAGCTGCTCGATGAAGCGGCTGGGCAGCGGCTGGTAGGTCGTGAGGTGTTCCTGCTCGAGGCGCTCGGCCACGATGCGGCGGCGAATGGGTTTCAAGGACATGAGGACAAAGGTAGCGTGGGACCTGGGCAGCCCGGGTTGAGGGGTGAGCCAAGTGAAAGCAGGAGGTGAGCTATAACTTCCGGAAAGTGAATTTCAGACGCTGCCCGGTTTGCTGCCGGCGCAGCACCAGCGTATCCGAGAATTTGGGTTTGATAACAGAATCCCCCAAAGCGGCCAGCTCCGAAACCCGCTGGCCGGTGGCGTTGGGGATGGTGGTGAACGTGTATTGCCAGTCCCGGTCGTTGAGCACCATCCGCTCGATAGTATCCCTCTTTCTGGTCGCGCCTTCCACCACCAACGGATTTTGGACGTCGGTAATAACGCCCCGGAGCCGGCTTCCGTTGAATTCCCGATACGCCTTTTGCGGCTCGGTGTACACCCGGCGCAACACTGCCTGCGTGCCCATTTTATCGTATTCCACCAGCTCGTCGCCATCAATGCGGTAGTCAAACCGAAACTGGTCGGTTAGCACCCAAATGGAAGTCGAGTCGTGGTAGCCCATTGTGGCCTTTGAGGCCGCGTAATAGTACTCCGCATCCTCACCTGAGCTTTGCTGGCCGTAGCTATAATAGCGCACGTGGGCCGTATCCTGGATTTCGAGCAGGGTAAAGCCGGTCTTGTTTTTTTCGACCCAAGTACCCCGCAGATAAGGATACGGAGCCGCTGGGGCCGCTTTTGCAGCAGCGGCAGCACTGGTAGCAGCCTCCTGCGGCTGGGAGTTGCAGGCCGAAACCAGCAGGAACGCCAGCCAGTAGAGCCGGAAATGGAAGTTGGGCATGGGCAAACGGTCTATTATTGGGGGCGTTTGGCACGAAAATATTCTACTTCCCCGCTTCTACTGCCCCGGCTCCGCAAATTTTCTGACCGGCCGGCTAAACCCTGCCGTACTTTTCCGCTCTAACCCCGCACAGCCCCGCCGCTCCTAACCCGCTCCCCTGCTTGGAAGACCAGGAAATCCTCGCCAAGTTCGCCGACCCCGCTGCTCGTAACGTGGCTTTCAACCAGCTGGTGCGCAAGTATCAGTCGAAGATCTATTGGCACGTGCGCAAGATGGTTATCGACCACAACGATGCCGACGACCTGACCCAGGATACCTTCGTGAAAGTGTGGAACCATTTGGAAAATTTCCGCCGCGACGCCTCACTCTATACCTGGATTTACCGCATTGCCACCAACGAGTGCCTGAACTTTCTGTCGTCGAAGCGCCGCAAGTTTTTTATGCCGCTCCACGACGTGGGCACCGAGCTGCTCCAGAAAGTGGAAGCCGACCCCGGCCTGGCCGGCGACGAAATCGAGCTGCGCCTGCAAAAAGCCATTCTGCGCCTGCCCGACAAGCAGCGGCTGGTGTTCAACATGAAGTACTACGACGACATAACCTACGAGCAGATGGCCGAAATAACCGGCACCAGCGTAGGCGCGCTGAAGGCCTCCTACCACCATGCCGTCAAGAAAATTGAGCAATACGTCAACGAAGAGTCTCACCTGAATTAAACCTCCCGGCCCGCGCCGTATCTAAGCCCTATGAACACTCCTTTCCGTCTGGATGAGCACAAGCGCCGGCCCCAGCCGCTGGCTCCGCCGCCCGCCGACTACTTCGAGCGGCTGCCCCGCCAATTGATGGCGCGGGTGCAGCCCGCGGCTGGCCGCAGCGAAGCGGCGTTTGGCTGGCTGGCCGCCCTGTCGATGCCGCTGCGCACGGCCCTGGCCTCGGTAGTGGTGCTGGGCGGGTTTGCCACCAGCTTTCTGCTGAGCCAGTCGGCCGTCACCAGCGTGACACCCGCTGCCACCGTGGCTTCGCTGGAAGCCGTGCCCCGCACCGAAATGATGCAGTACCTGCTGGCCTCCGACTCCCGCGTGACGCTCACCGACCTGGCCGAGCTATCCACCGCCGACCACAGCCTGACCGACAGCTTCCTGCAGGCTTCCCCCGACGAGTTGCAGGACGCCCTCGATGCCCAGCCCACCGACGACACCTATCTGTAATTTGTAGTTTAGCCTTGTCTTTGCCTTTCTCTCCCATGAAATATCTTCTCCGTAGTCTTCTGGCCGTGCTGCTGCTGGCGGCCGTGCAGAGTGCCAGCTTCGCCCAGGGTGGCCGCCGCCAGGGGGACCGTCTGAGCCAGCTGGAAAACGCCAAAATTGCGTACCTGACTGATAAAATAGCGCTGACTCAGGACCAGGCCCAGCGCTTCTGGCCGGTCTACAACGAGTTTTCAGACAAGCGCCGCGACGTGGCCCGCCGTATGCGGCAGTTGCGCAATGCCAGCCCCGACGGCCTCTCCGACCAGCAGATCAAGGAAAATCTGACCCAGGCCCTGAGCTTGCGTCAGAGTGAAGTAAACCTGGAAAAGGAGTACTTCGAGAAATTCCAGAAAGTACTGACCATCCGCCAGGTGGGCAAGCTCTTCATTGCCGAGCGCGACTTCACCAAAGAGGTCCTCAAGCGCGTAGCTGACCGGCGCGGCGGTCCTGGCCCGGCCGGTGCCGGCCAGTTGGCTGGTCCGCCCGAAGAATAATTTTCCGCACTCCCTATTGCATCAAACAGGCTGCCCCGGCAGCCTGTTTTGGTTTTCGGGCGGGTGTAGCAGCGCCATCTGTATAGTTCGCGTAAATGAACGACAATCATTCTGGCACGCGAACTACACAGTTAAAGTTCGCGCTACGGCCAGCCAGCTTGGCTGCGTACCTTTGCGCCCCGCTTCCGAATCCGCTTTGCTATGCTTACTACGCGCCAGCTCTTTCTCCGCCACCAGGCCCAGACCTCCGATTTTCCCCTGCTGCTCGAAATTGAGCGGGCCGAAGGGGTATATATGTACGGTACCGACGGCCGCCGCTATCTGGATCTGATTTCCGGCATCGGGGTGAGCAACGTGGGCCACCGTCACCCGCGCGTGGTGCAGGCCATCAAAGACCAGGTCGATAAATACCTGCACCTGATGGTGTACGGCGAACTAGTGCAGGCCCCACCGGCCGAGCTGGCCCATGCCCTGCACCAAACCCTGCCCGTGCACCTCGACAGCGTATACTTCACCAATTCCGGCACCGAGGCCATTGAAGGCGCGCTGAAGCTGGCCAAGCGCCACACCGGCCGCACCGGGCTGGTTTCCTGCCACAATGCCTACCACGGCTCCACTCACGGCGCGCTGTCCATCACCGGCTCCGAGGGCTTCAAGAACAGCTACCGGCCGCTACTGCCCGACGTGCAGCACATCCACTTCAACAGCCTGCCCGACCTGGAGCTGATAACGGAACACACCGCCGCCGTGGTCGTCGAAACGGTGCAGGGCGAGGCGGGCGTGCGGGTGCCCGAGCCCGGCTATCTGCCGGCCCTGCGCCGGCGCTGCCAGCAAGTTGGGGCACTGCTCATTCTGGACGAAATACAGTGCGGCTTTGGGCGCACGGGCTCATTCTGGGCCTTCGAGCAGTTCGGTATTGAGCCCGATATTCTGGTGTGTGCCAAGGGTATGGGCGGCGGTATGCCCATTGGGGCCTTTATTTCGTCGCAGGCAATAATGGCTGGCTTTAAAACCAACCCGATTCTGGGCCACTGCACCACCTTTGGCGGCCACCCGGTGTCGTGCGCGGCTTCCTTGGCCACGCTGCGGGTCATTCAGGAGGAAAATCTGCTGGCCGGCGTGCACGAAAAAGCCGCCTTGTTCCGGCGGCTTCTGCAGCATACGGCTATTCGGGAAGTACGGGGGCACGGCCTGCTATTGGCCGTAGAATTTGACTCCTACGCGGTGCTGAAGCCCATCATCGACCACGCCCTGGCCCACGAAGGTATCCTGACCGACTGGTTCCTGTTCTGCGACAATTCCCTGCGCATCGCACCACCACTGACCATTTCCCCCGCCGAAATCGAGGAAAGCTGCGCGGCTTTGTTGCGGGCTATTGATAGTTGTTGTTAGTTGCTCGTTGTCAGTTGTTAGAGGCAGTCGTCAGCACAAACTAACAACTAACAACGAGCAACTAACAACTAAAACCTCTACAGCCCACTGCCTTTCGGGTGGGTGCCGTTGTAGTTGAGGAATGATTCCGACTCGGTTTTGATTTGCTCCCGGGGCAGGCCGTCTTTCACCCCAACGGATATTTTGCGCACCAGCACGCCCACAATGGCTTTACGGAAGCCCAGCTTTTCGGCCATGCCGATACAGAAATCCATTTCGTGGTCGTCCACGATGCCGTCGGCCAGCATCATGTCCACGAGGTCGAAAATCTGGTCGAACCGCTCTGAGTCGTTGTCGGGCAGCACCAGGTTGATGCTTCCCGAATTGGCCACGATGGACCGGACATCATCGGGCCGCATCCCGTTCTTCTTCCCCACAGCCACGATAAAGCTCATTTCCCGCTCATCAATGTGGCCGTCGGCTTTGGCCAGCGCTGCCAGATTCATGAGGTGACTCTTCACTTTCTTGGTTTGCTCATTTTCAAAAAAGCCAAACATATGGGGCGTTGCTTAAGTAACGGTGAAGGAAAAGAACAGGACCGGCAGCCTGCAAATAAGCGCCGGTGGGGCGGTTAAGATACTCGGCTGGGAGCGTTCCTGCAATACGCAGTTCCAAAAAAAACAGCCAGACAGCCGCTATAATCTGCGTTGTTTTTTTGCCTTTCCTGGCTTTGGAGACTTTGTTTTCAATTTGGATTTACCACCTTTGCCCCGCCCGCTTTGGGCAGTTCTGAATACCTGAATTATGATGAAACGTATTGCAGTTTTCACCAGCGGCGGCGACTCGCCGGGTATGAACGCCTGCATCCGGGCCGTGGTGCGCACGGCCGTGTATCACGGCATTGAAGTGTACGGCATCATGCGCGGCTACAGCGGCATGATTAAAGGCGAATTCGTGAAGCTCGACTCGGCTTCTGTGGCCAACACCGTGCAGAAGGGCGGCACTATTCTAAAGTCGGCCCGCAGCCAGAAATTTCAAACCAAGGAAGGCCGGCAGCAGGCTTTCGACCAGCTCGTTAACAACGGAATTGATGGCCTCGTGGCCATTGGCGGCAATGGTACCTTCACCGGCGCCACCATTTTCGAGCAGGAGTTTGGCATTCCCACCGTGGGCGCGCCCGGCACCATCGACAACGACCTCTACGGCACCGACTACACCATCGGCTACGATACAGCCGTAAATACGGCCCTCGAAGCCATCGACAAAATCCGGGACACTGCCGACTCCCACGACCGTTGCTTCTTTATCGAGGTAATGGGCCGCGACTCGGGCTACATCGCCATTCCCTGCGCCATCGGCGGCGGGGCCGAAATTGTGATGATTCCGGAAACCCAGATGTCGACCGAAGCGGTAATTGAAACCCTACAGGCTGGCTGGAAACGCTCCAAAACGTCGTTTATCGTGATTGTGGCCGAAGGCGACGAGGAAGGCAACGCCCAGGCCGTGGCCAAGCAAGTGAAGGAAGCTATTCCCGAGCTCGACACCCGCGTAACCATCATCGGGCATGTGCAGCGCGGAGGCTCCCCCACCGCTGCCGACCGCCTGTTGGGCTCCCAAATCGGCATTGCCGCCGTGGAAGGCCTCATGAACGGCATGCGCAACGTCATGGCCGGCATCGTGGACCGCAAGCTGGTTTACACTCCCTTCAGCGACACCATCCACAAGAAAAAACTCATCAACCAGACGTTCATGCGCATGGTCGAGATTCTCTCTGTTTAATGTGCTAATGTGGGGAATGTGCTGAAGTGCTAATGCCTTAGTGTGTCATTGCGAAGCAATCCGTCTTCTGGCAGGTAGTCACGTCCTTTTACCAGAAAGCCCTTTATTCCCGCCAGAGTAAAGGGCTTTTCAGTGAAGGCCACTCAGCACATTTCAGAGGACGGATTGCTTCGCAAGCTCGCAATGACACATTACCCACATTCTACCACATTCCTCACATTGAGCATTAGCACATTGAAACCACATTAGCACCTGAGCACATTACACCTTCACTTCCTCTGGGTGCATCCACTGGTACGCAGCGTCGCGGCGGAGCCAGGTGAGTTGGCGCTTGGCGTAGTGGCGGGTATTGCGTTTGAGCAGGCGCACGGCCTCGGGCCAGTCGTAAAGGCCGTCGAGGTAGCCGAATATTTCCTGGTAGCCCACGGTTTGCAGCGCGTTGTGGTGGCGGTAGGGCAGCAGCGCGGTGGCTTCGGCCAGCAGGCCCTGCGCCAGCATCTGCTCCACGCGTAAATCGATGCGCTGGTAGAGCTCTTCCCGCTCCCGGGTGAGGGCAATTTTGATGGTATCGAACGGCCGCTCCTTGGCTACTTTGGGTGTGTGGAAGCTGGAAAACGGCTGCCCCGTGCTGCGCGTTACTTCTAGGGCCCGCACCACGCGCTGGTGGTTCTGCCGGTCAATGCGGGCGTGGGTTACCGGGTCGAGGCGGGCCAGCTCAGCCACCAGCGGCTCCAGGCCGTGCGCGGCCAGCTCCTGCTGCAAAGCGGTCCGCACGGTAAGGTCGGCCAGGGGCATTTCGTCGAGGCCTTCCGTAACGGCCTGCAGATACAGGCCCGAGCCGCCGGTCAGAATCACGAGCGGGTGCTTCCGGAACAGCTCATCGAGCAGGGCCAGGCAGTCGGCTTCGAAGCGGCCGGCGTTGTAGTCTTGCGTAATGCTGTGCGAATCAATAAAATGGTGTGTTACGCCCTGCATTTCGGCGGGCGTAGGCTTGGCCGTACCGATGCTTAGCTCCCGGAAAAACTGGCGAGAGTCGGCCGAAATAATGTCGGTTTGGTAGTGTTGGGCCAGCTGCACGCACAGGGCCGTTTTGCCCACGGCCGTCGGCCCTGTAATCACGAGCAGCGTGGGTTTGGCGGGCAAAGTATCGGGAAGTGGAAAGGTCATGCGGGAATGGTTTGGGGAACCCAGAGGCTCTGGTAAAGCGCCACGAGCTGCTGCTCCTCGTGCTGCCAGTTAAAGGCCAGCCGGGCGCGGCGGCAATTTTGGGCCAGTTCATGGTAGCGGGCCGGGTTGTCGCGCAGCAGCCCGTTGAGGGCCGTAGTAATTGAGTCCGGCGTTAGTTCTACCACTTCGGCTACTTCATATTGCTGGTTGAGGTGACGATATTCCGGAAAATCAACGATAAGCTGCGGAATGCCGGCGTGCAGATAGTCGAAAAATTTATTGGCCAGGGAATAGTAATAGCTCAGGCCCTGATTTTCGAGCAGCATAATGCCCACCGCGGCGTGACTAGTAACCTCGCGCAGTTCGGCGGGCAGCACGTAACCGCGAAAGTCAACCTTACCGGAATCCAGCAAGCCCAGCCGGACTGCCCGTTCCCGCAAGGCTGCCGATAAATCTCCTTCTCCACACACCACCAACCGGCCCGCTACTTGGGGCATGGCATCGAGCAAAGCCTCCAGGCCCCGGCCTGCGTTTAAGGCACCCTGGTACAGAATGTAGCCGCCAGCCGGCGCGGCCGGGGGAGCCGGCGGCAGCTCGCTGGCCTCCAGCCGGCTGATGTTGCGGATTACCGAGAAGGGGCGTCCATAGCGCTGCTCAAATACCTGGGCCAGCGCTGGCCCCACAGTGTAGGCGAGGGCAGCCCGCGGTACAATAAAGCTCTCCACGGCCCGCCAGAGGCGCTGCACGGCCGGCCGGGCCACTACTTCGGGCACTTCCGTAAATAGCTCATGGGCATCGTACACGAAAGGCTGGCCCGCCAGCCGGGCCCGCAGCCACACGGGTAGAGCCGTATCCAAGTCGATGGCGCACCAGGCGGCGGCCCGCTGACTGAGTAGATAGGCAAATAGTCTTATATTGAACTCCAGATAGAATAATTTGCCTTTATTGTACCAGCAGCGCAACCGGTGCTGCCGGTACGCCTGGGCTGTGAGCGGCCGCGACGCGGCCCACTCCCGGCCTACCAGGAGTACGTCGTAGCCATGCCCGGCCAGGCTGCCGCAAATGCGCTGCATCCGCTGGTCGTAGTTTAAATCGGTGGTAACCGTGAAGATGAGGGTGCACATACGGAAGCAAGCCACCTTTTTCCGGGATGAATTACCCGCAAAAACGCGCTATCTGGGATATTTTTGACAAATTTAAGGAGTTAAAACTCGCGTACTGGTCAGTAGTGGTGGGCGAAGCTCCCACGGACCGCCTATCCTACCCGATGTCGATTCATCCTGTATCACCGGCTACCTCGGCGCCGGGGTCTGTTCCGGCCCCGTCTGCTGATTTGTACCGCGCCCTCTTCGAGGATGCTTATGACGCCATCTTGCTCTTCGATGAGCAGGGTGGGCTGGTCGACTGTAACCAAACCGCATTGGAGCAGCTCGGCACCACACGCCCGCAGTTGCTGGCCGAAGGTTTAGCTCCCTTTACCCTCGCCCCTGCCGAGGAGCAGGAAGACTATTGGCTTTCGGCGGAAATGCTGCTCGAAGCCGTGCTGCACACTGCCCAAACCGGCGCCAAATTCTCCAAACAGTGGCAGGGCCGCCGCTCCGACGGTACCCCGCTCGACGCCTGGGTGACGCTGCACCGCGTGGCGCTGCCCGATGGCCTGACGCGCGTGCAGCTTACCCTACGGGATGTAACGCAGGGTAAGCGCCAACACGCTAGTATCCGGCAGCAGCAGCAACTAGACCGCACCCAGCAGCAGGTACGCGACCTGCTGAGCCGTACCAACCTGAGCTACGTATTGGGCGACCGGGACGGCAACATCGTGGATGTGAACGACTTTTTCCTGCACTACACCGAGTACACCCGGGAAGAAGTGCTGGGGCGCAATTTTCACGAGATGTTCTCGCTGCCATCGGAGCGCGATAAGCTGCGGCAGGCCTACCTGAAATGCGTTGAAACCGGGCAGCTGCAGGATTTCTACGAGCGCAGCATCGTTACCAAGTCGGGCCAGACGCGCATGGTGTACTGGCACGCCGAGTTTTCGCATAGGCTGGATGGGGCCATCAGCGGCATTTTCGTGGTGGGGCGCGACTATACCGACCGGCACATGGCGGCCCGCGCCCTGACCGACAACCGCCACCGGCTGCAGGACTTCCTCGACAATGCCCACGACCTGATTCAGAACCTGAGCATCGACAACCGCTTCCTGTTCGTGAACAAAGCCTGGAAGGAAAAACTGGGTTTCAGCGACGAGGACCTGAGCCAGATGACCCTGGGCGACGTGGTGCACCCCTACTACAAGGCCAAGTTGCTTTATCAGCTGCGCAACCTCTACAAGGGCGAAAAGGTCAACAAGCTCGAAACCGTATTCCTGACCAAGACCGGCAAGCCGATTCACCTTATCGGCTCCATTTCCTGCTCCTGGCAGGACGATGAGCCGGTGAGCACCCGCGCCATTCTGCACGACATCACCGACCGCATCAAGGCCGAGCGCCTGCAGAAGGTATACTACAGCATTGCCAACCTGGCCATCAGCTCCAAGGACTTACAGTCGCTTTACGGGGCCATTCACCGGGAGCTGAGCAAAATCATTGAAACCAACAACTTCTACATTGCCCTCTGCGACGACGCGCGCACCCAGCTGCAGTTCAGCTACTTCGTCGACCAGAACATTCAGGGCGAGCAGGGGCTGGTGTCGCGGCCGTTTTCGTCGGGCGTGTCGGAGTATATCATCCGCACTGGGCGGCCCATGTTTATGCTGCGGGCCGAGTTGCAGGAGCTTATTGCCAACGGCACCATTACGGCCTACGGCCTGATGCCGGAGGTGATGCTTTGCTCGCCCCTGAGCATTGGGGAGCGGATTATCGGCGTCATTGCCGTGCAGGACTACCACAAGGCCGATGCCTACGCGGCGGCCGATATTGAGATTCTGCACTTCATTTCCAACCAGGTGGCGCTGGCCATTGAGCGCAAGCGCAACGAGGTTCAGATCAACAAGCAGAACGCCCGCCTGAACGCTATTTTCGAGAGCGGCTCCCACCTGATGTGGTCGGTGGATATGCACTCCCGCCTGACCTCGTTCAACCGCAACTACTCGGCCTACTTCCTGCGTCGCAACGGCGTGTATCCGTCGCTGAACGTGAACCTCTGGCAGGCCGACCTGGGTATGATGGAGGACGAGGCACGCGAGGCTTTCGTGGAAAACTACCGCCGGGCATTTCAGGGGCAGCCCCAGCGCTTCGAGGTGCGCGTGCGCGACCTGCGGGGCCAGGATACCTGGCGTGAAATCTACCTCAACCCGATTTACCTCGACGACGGCACCTTCGAGGAAATATCGGGCATGGCCCACGACATCACCGAAAAGAAACGCTCCCAGCTGGAGCTGGCCGCCCAGGAAGAGAAGTTCCGGGCCATCTTCGAGTCGTTTCAGGATGTGTACTACCGCACCGATGGCAAAGGCGTGCTCACGCTCGTCAGCCCCTCGGTGGAAGACATGCTGGGCTACGCACCCGAGGAAGTGGTGGGCACACCCATCATGGACTACTACATCTTCCCGGATCAGCGCAACGAGCTGCTTACCAGCATTCAGCAGTTTGGCGAAGCCCGCAACATCGAAATTGCCATGCGCCACAAGAATGGGCATTCGGTGAGCGTGCTGGTGAATGCCAGGAAGGTAAACGACGGCCCGGCCGGCACTGAGGGCATCGGGCGCGACATCACCGAGCTCAAGCAGATGCAGGACGACCTGCGCCTGGCCAAGGAAGAAGCCGAAACCGCACTGGAAGCCAAAACCCAGTTCCTGGCCAATATGAGCCACGAGCTGCGCACGCCCATGAACGGCATCATCGGCATGATTGATTTGCTGCACCAGACCGTGGCCTCCGAAGAGCAGGAAGAGTACGTGGATACGCTGCGCAAATCGTCGGACGCGCTGCTCACTATTCTAAACGACATTCTGGATCTGTCCAAGATTCAGGCCGGCAAGCTCCAGCTCAACGAGTCGGGCATCGACCTGCACTACACGCTCGACAAGATTCATTCGCTGTTTGCCAACCGCGCCAACCAGAAGCACCTTAAGTTCACCTACCACATTACGCCCCACACGCCGCGCTTCATCATTACCGACGAAACCCGGGTGCTGCAGGTGCTGAGCAACCTGACCTCCAACGCCATCAAGTTTACGGCGGCGGGCACGGTCAGCATTATTGTTTCGTCGGTAAGCACCGATGGTATCGAGCACACGCTGCGGTTTGCGGTGCAGGACTCCGGTATCGGCATTTCGCCGGCCAATGCCAAACTGCTCTTTACCAATTTCACCCAGCTCGACACCACGCCCACCAAGGCCTTTGGCGGCACGGGGCTGGGCTTGGCCATCAGCAAGCAGCTGGCCGAGCTGCTGGGCGGCGAAATTGGCATGATTTCCAACACCGACGACGGCTCCACGTTCTGGTTTACGATGCGCTGCCGGGTGGCCCTCAACGAAGAGGAAATCGTGCAGGAGCGTATGGCCTCCCGCGACCGGAGCCACGAAATCATGCGCCTCGAAACTGCCCCGCGGGTACTGCTCGTCGATGATAACCCCATCAACCAGAAAGTGGCCGTGCGCCTGCTCGACAAGCTGGGCTGCCAGATCGACGTGGCCAGCGACGGATTTGAGGCCATCAGCAAGGCCACGGCGCCCACGGGCCAGTACGAGATTATCTTCATGGATATTCAGATGCCGGAAATGGACGGCATCACAGCCATGCACGAAATTCGGCAACGCCTGGGCCGGCAGTGCCCACCCATCGTGGCCATGACGGCCTACTCGATGAAGGAAGACGCCGAGCGGTTTGTGCAGCAGGGCATGGACGACTACATTTCCAAGCCCGTCAAGTCGCAGGACCTTTACACGGTGTTGCTGCGCTGGACGGCCGCCATTGAGCGTATGGCCGCCCTGCACCTTTCGGCCGCCGACCCCGCGCCCGAGCCCGAAACCGGTGCTGCGGAAGCTACTGAAACGGCCACAGCCGAGCCCACAGATGCCCAGGAAGTCACACTGATTGACCCCGAGGTACTGGACCAGCTGCGGCAGCTGGGCGGGGCCGAGTTTGCCGGCCAGCTTTACGCCGATTTCGAGCAGGAGGCCGGCGGGTTGCTGGCCGAGGCTCAGGAATTGGTGACCCAAAAGCAGTACGAGCAGATTTTGCCACATTTGCACCAGCTAAAGGGTACCGGCTTCACGCTGGGCATAAATCAGCTGGCCGAATGCGCCAAAAGCTTGGAACATGACCTAAAAAAGGGCCATCTTGACCACATTGAACAGGATTTCGCGACTTTGATGCACCACTTCACGGTCTTTACCAATACGTATCAGGCTGTTACCCAGAGCGAGTAGTTCCCGTAGTAGTTTTCACCGACCCTTCCTTTCCATTCCGACCCTAAAACTTCTTTCCCATGGCCGATTCTAAAACGATCCTGATTGCAGAGGACAGCTCTGTTATTCTGAACCTGACCAAAAAGATTCTGGAGCTCCAGAAATACCGCATCGTGTCGGCTAAAAACGGGGGCGAAGTCATTAAACAGGTGGAAAGCCAGCCCATCGACTGCGTGCTGATGGACATCAACATTCCGGTGAAAGATGGCATGGAATGCACCCGCGAAATTCGGCGCAACGCCGACCCGCGCATCGCCCAAATTCCGATTATTGCCATCACGGGCAACGCCAACAACTACTCGATGGAGCAGTTCCGCGAAGCCGGCGTAACCGACTACCTGCCCAAGCCCCTCGACTTCGACGCCCTGGTGCGCGTGGTGAAGCAGTACGTTGGATAGTTTTTAATTAATAATTAAGGAATTAGCAAGTAAGAATTGGTGGTTCTTTCCCGGCTTTTTCGTCTGGAATAATTACTGATTCTTGCTTGCTGATTACGAATTCAGAAATAGTGCAAGTTACTTTTCTCGGTACCGGTACGTCACAGGGAGTACCCATGATTGGGTGTCATTGCCCGGTGTGCAGCTCCGTGGACTACCGCGACAAGCGCCTGCGCGTGTCAGTACACGTGCAAACCCAGGGCAAAAGCCTGATTATCGACTCCGGACCCGACTTCCGGCAGCAGGTGCTGCGTGCCCGCATCGACCACCTGGATGCCCTGGTGTTTACGCACGAGCACAAAGACCATACGGCCGGTATGGACGATATCCGGGCCTACAACTTCAAGCAGCAGCAGGATATGCCCGTGTATGCCGAGCCCCGGGTGCTGGAGCAACTGCGGCGCGAGTACGCCTACATCTTTGCCGAGCACAAGTACCCCGGCGTGCCCAAGGTGCAGACCATGCCCATTCTGAGCGACACCGACAGCTTTGAGGTGGAAGGCGTGCTGGTGCAGCCCATCCGGGCCATGCACTACAAGCTACCCGTACTGGGCTTCCGCATCGGCAACTTCACTTACATCACCGACGCCAACTACCTGTCCGAAGAATCGTTGGAGCGGGTGCGGGGTTCGGAGGTGATTGTGCTGAATGCCCTGCGCCACGAAGAGCACATTTCGCACTATTCCCTGCCCGAGGCTGTGGATATTCTCACCGATCTGGCCCCGCGCGTGGGCTACATCACCCACATCGGCCACCAGCTGGGCAAGCACCGCGAAGTGGAAGCCACCCTGCCTGCGTTTATCCGGTTGGCGTACGACGGGCTGCAGGTGACGCTTTAAGTGGATGCGCCTGTATCCTTCCGTTACCGAGCAGTTTTATTCGCCGCTGCCTCCCGAGCAGTTGCTGCAACGCATACAGGCTAATACCGCATCGGGCTTTTCCTGGGGATGGCGGGCAGAGCCTTTTCGGGGACGTATCGTCTATAACCGGTTTGAGCTGTGCCATCTGAGCTGGTATACCAGTCCTACAGCCCGGCCTCAGATTACGGGTTGGGTTGAATTCTCATCCTCGGCAGCAGGAAGTGTGCTACGGCTGCGCTACCGGCTGCAGTCTTTTGGTATAATAGGATTCAGTGTTGTGCTACTGATCAGCCTTGTAATACTGGGAGTTCTAATTGATATCGGCACTCCAAACTACCTGTTCTACCTCGTCCCCGTTGCCATCACCGGCTTCGCCGCTGCCTCGTTACTTATACCGTTCTGGATTGCGGTACGCCATACAAAAGGCATACTCATGCCGCTTCTGGAACTGCAGCAGTAAGGCGCGGCTTAACCTCGGTTGGGCATTCTGGCGCCGACAGAAGCCTCACGATTCAGATTATACTTTTCTCAATAACGGCGGCGCTACTTATTAGCCGCGGCGGCTACGGTGAACCACAAGGCAAAATCCTGCTTGACGGGCATTTCCTGCTTATCCAGAGTCCGCTCGATTTCCCACAGGGTGTAGGTGAGCAGGTAGCGGCGGCCGTTGGCCCGCACGCTGGTCGTATCGAGCCAGGCGGCGCTGTAGGGCCGCGGGCCGTGGTGCGGCAGGCTGAGCTGCTGCTTGTGGCCCTGGGCATCAGTAATGGTCAGCACCGGCCAGGCCATGCTGCCGACCACGCAGGTCACGGCCTCGGGGCAGTAGCTGTATTTCACTTCATCGAGGCGCACGGTCAGCTCGGGGCTGGTGGCGGTGGGCAGCGACGCCTGCTGCTGGTAGTGCAGGGCGAAGTCGCGGCTGAAGTCAATGCCGAAATCCTGGGGCGCAATGGCAGGGTCGACGGTTGATTTCTGGCAGGCACCCAGGCTGAGGGCGGCAATAAGGAACAGTAGCGTTGATTTCATTGAACAGACAATAAGTACTTTCACCAGTAGCATCGGTTAATCACCGCCCGACCCGATGAGCCGGTTGCCGGCCCAATGGTTGCACCGGCAATTCATAAGTTTTTCGCGGCTACTTTTCCGACTTCGTTTCCGGCCTTGCCGGAGCTGCCCTACCCGGCCGCTTGCCCGCTTTTCTTCGCTTACCCAATGCACAACAACTATTATTTCCTGCGCCAGCTGGCTCCTGCTCTCACCCGGCAGCTGGCCGGCTTTCGGGTCGTTACCTGCTTTTCCCAGGAAAAAGACGAGCTGGTTATCGGCCTGACGAATGGCGAGGCCGAGTACTGGCTCAAGGCCCAGCTCTCAGCGGCCTGGCCGGTGCTGGCCCTGCCCGAAACGTTTCACCGGGCCCGGACCAATTCCGTGGACCTGCTGCCGGGCCTGCTGGGCAAGGTGGTGATGCGCGCCAGCGTGTTTCTGAACGACCGGGTGCTGCAGTTGCACTTCCAGGGCGACGCCACCCTGCTTTTCAAGCTCTATGGCCCCCGCCCCAACGCCATTTTCCGCCCCGGGCCCGCCGCGCCGGCCGAACTGTTTCACCAGCGCTATACCGCCGATACCGACCTGGCTCCCGCCCCCACCGAGCCCCTACCCGACCCGCTGAACCCCTTGCGCAGCTACCCGGCCCTCGGCGACGTGCCCCCGCGCTACCTGCGCACCCACGGTTACGACGCGGCCGACGCCGCTACCCGCCAGCAGCTGGTGCAGGACGTGGTGGCTCAGCTGAACAACCCACCCCAATTTTACCTCACGGCCATTGAGGGCAAAACCCGCCTGACGCTGCTGCCGGTGGGTGAAATCGAGCAGACCCTGCCCCCCGACCCGGTGGCGGCACTACGCCTGTTTGTGCCCCTCACGCTGGGCCGCCGCGCCTACGAAACCGAGCTGCGCCAGGTGCGGCAGCTACTGGAAAAGCGGGCCGAGGAAGCTACCATCAGTGCCAGCCAGGCCCGCACCCGCCTGTATGCCCTGGAGCACACGGCCGGCTACCGCCAAACCGCCGACCTGATTATGGCCAACCTGACGCACATTCCGGCCGGGGCCGCGCAGGTAGAGGTGCTGGACTTTTACCAGAACGACCAGCCCCGCGTTATCAAGCTCAAGCCCACGGAAACGCCCCAGCGCACGGCCCAGAACCTCTACCGCAAGGCCAAAAACCAGAAAATAGAAACCGAGCAGCTGCAGGAGCGCATCGAGCGGCGCGAAACTGAAGCCCTCTGGTGCCTGGAGCGGCTGGAGGAGCTGGCCGCCATTACCGAGCTGCGGGCCCTGCGCACCTGGCGCAAAACCCACGAGCTACTACCCGCCACCAAGACCCAGGAGGCGGCCGAGCTGCCCTTCAAGGTATTTACCGACAGCGGTTATACCATTCTGGTGGGCCGCAACGCCCAGAACAACGACCTGCTCACCCAGCGCTACGCCCACAAGGACGACCTGTGGCTGCACGCCAAGGACGTGACGGGCTCCCACGTGGTTATTAAGCAGAAAGCCGGGCAGCCCGTGCCCGAGCCGGTGGTGGAGCGGGCCGCGCAGCTGGCCGCCTGGTACTCGCGCCGCAAAAACGACTCGCTCTGCCCCGTGACCGTAACGCCCAAGAAATTCGTGCGCAAGCGCAAGGGCGCCGTGGCCGGCCAGGTGGTAGTGGAGCGGGAACGGGTGGTACTCGTAGTGCCCGCCAACCCATTTGAGCGGGTCGGCGGCTAGTGTGGTGCAGAGACACAACCTTGCGTCTCGTTGTTGAACGATAATTGTTCGGATTGGATAAATAGCATCAGCAACGATTGAGACGCAAGGTTGCGTCTCTACACCCGACCAAGCATAGGCCGAAAAAGCAAAAACCTGCTTCAGACGAGCTGAAGCAGGGTTTTTCGTTGTGTGCGCGCGGGGAGATTCGAACTCCCACACCCGAAGGCACCACCCCCTCAAGATGGCGTGTCTACCAGTTTCACCACGTGCGCAATTGGGCAAGGTAAGCGGTACTCACAGCAGCAGCTTTTGGCCGCTGACTTCGCTGAGGCGGCGAAGTGGGTACAAAAGTAGCCGGCCAAGGCAAGCGGTGCAAGTACGGGGCCGCTTTTTCCGCAAAAAAGACTTGGCCTGCCGCCTGACCAGCTAAGAATCAAGCACAAAGACGGCAGAAAAATTTACACCTGTTGCTTTTAGCGGTCAGCAGATGCTAGTAGCCGCTTTCGGCTGGGCTGGCTCATCCGTTGCTCATTCTCGCACCGGTAACTTTAACCGGGTCCCGGCCGGCCGGGACCCGGTTTGGCCGTAGAATTATCCGGACAATTCTGCTTCTTCTTGCTTACGCCTACCTTTCTCCGCATGAATCATATAGCTCAAACGAAAGAAGCCCTCGGGCCACCGGCTGGGCCGGCAACTGCCTTTTTTGCCCGCCTGGCCGAGCGCATCACCAAGTTTTCGGGCACTACCCTGGCTTTCTGCGTGGCTGCCGGGCTGGTGCTGGTGTGGGCCCTTACCGGGCCGCTGTTTCAGTATTCCGAAACCTGGCAGCTCGTTATCAATACCAGCACTACTATCATCACTTTTCTGATGGTATTTCTGATTCAGCGGGCCCAGAACAAGGATTCCCTGGTGCTGCACCTGAAGCTCAACGAGTTGATTGCGGCCACCAAAGGTGCCAGCAACCGCCTGATCAACGCCCAGGATTTCACGGAGGACGAAATCAACATTCTGCACCAATACTACTGCTTGCTGGCCGAGAAGGCGCAGAAGGAAAACGACCTGGGCCGTACCCATACCGTGGAGGAAGCCGAAGAAAACCACCAGGAGAAGGTGGAGGCCCACCAACCGAAGGCGGCCCGCCGCCGCTGAGCCTTCCCTCTGCGGGCACAAAAAAGCCCGGCCTCCATTGCGGGAGCCAGGCTTTCTTCAGTTACCGGGTATGCTTACTCGGCGCGGGCCAGAGGCGTATCTACTACGTGCTCCGACACGAACCAGACCTGCATCTCGTTGGCCCGCAGCACTTCGCTGATCAGCAAGTCGTTGGTGCCATCGTCGCCGCTTTCATCGGCCTGCTCGGCGAAGTCATGGCAGTTTTTGAGGATAATCTGGTGCGCTTCCAGCAGGCGCGACACCTGAATGGGGGCCTCTTCCCGGTCGCGGGGTGGGCGCGGAATGCTGGCCAGCTCGGCCACGTCGTGGGCCATGGCCACTGCCACGCCGCCCAGGATCTGGATACGCTCAGCAATGGTATCGACCAGTACGCTCTGCTCTTCGTAGTGCTTGTCGTAGAGCAGGTGCAGCTGGTAGAAGGTAGGCCCTACTACCTGCCAGTGGTGTTTTTTGTACAGGTCGCGCAGAGTGATGGTGTCGGCCAGCATCTGGTTGAGGTTGCTCACGCTTTGCTGGCGGGTTTTCTCATCGAGGCCGATGGGCAGCCGCTGCGACACGGTACCGTATTTCTGGAGCGGAGCCGGGGCGTTGAACTGCTGGTTGAGCACGGGCTGTACGCTGGGGTGCGCTTGGCCGTTGGCACCGCTGCTGGCAGTGGGAGAATCTTTCTTGGGGGCCACGGCCTTGGCGGCAGCGGGTTTCTTGGTGGTGTCTTTGGTAGCCATTAGTAGAGAAGCGGAAAGTGGAAGTAGCCACAGGGCGGCCACAGCAGACTGTACGAGTGCCACGACGCTAGGTTTGGGACTGAGCCGCAAAGAGTCCAACTTCCTGTAAATTCCGGAGCCATAAAAAATGCCGTGACCAGCAGGCCACGGCATTTTCTGAGCACTCAGGCGCCGTTCTACTACTGGGCGTCGGTGCGGAGCAGGCGGGCTACCTGGCGCCCATCGGCGGTGCGGGCCAGGTAGAGGCCGGCAGGAACTGAAGCGGCCGGCCGCCACTGCACCTCGCCCGTGGGCAGGCTCTGCAGCGTGGTTACCTGGCGGCCCAGCTGGTCGAATACGATGACGGCCTGTACGCCGGGCCGGGCTAGCGTGAAGCTTACCTGAGCCTGGAAAGGTGTGGGCACGGCTGCCAGAGTGGTAATTTGCCGAGGTGCCTGCGTAGCCAGCGTAGTGCCCCCCACCTGGAACGTCAGCGTCTGGGTGTGCTGGCCTTTGATGGGGCAGTTGCTGTCGGTGGTCGTCACGGTGCAGAAGTAGAGGCCGGGGCGCAAATTCGCGGGCGGAATCCAGTCGATCTGCACAGTAGGGTTCACGCTGGGCGGGGCCGGGGTAAATTCGGCATTGGTCAGCACCTGCTCGGCGTTGCTGGTCATGGTCAGTACTTGGCCGCTGTTGGCGTCGGAGCTGCTCAGGCGTACGGTTACCAGCCGGCCCGGCGTCACGGGAATGATGTTGGTAACGGGCTGCGCCGTGGAGCTGTTGTTGACGGTGAGGGGAGCAATAACCGGGTTTTGGTTGGGGCCGCAGTCCACGACGGTAAAGAGCATGTCGCGGCGCACGGTGCCCACCAAAAAGGCGCGGCCCGTAGCCGGCCGCCGGTATTCCGACACCTTCAGGGCCACCACGTATTTGTTGTCGGCGCTATTGATGGCCGGGTTGAAGAGGGCCGGCTTGATAGAAATCGAGCCGTTGGCCGGGTTAAACCCGAAGAAGGCCGTCTGCTGGCGCAGGGGGCAGGCTCCGGACACGTTGTAGGAGAGCAGCGGCAGCGTGGGCGAGTAGGTGCCGGCCGGCGCCACCGTGTAGCAGTTGGCATCTACTGGGTCCACGGTGGTCGTGCTGGCGTACGACTTGTAGGCGGCCGGCTCGTTGCAGCCCAGCAGCGGGGCGGCCAGCTCATACACCAGCGAATCGCCGTCGGAGTCGGTGGCCAGCTGACTCAGGGTAGTTGGCAGGTTCCAGCCCACGAATGAGACGACCTGCGAGGAGCTGCTGAACACCGGCGAGGAGTTGACAACGCCGGTGCGGCTGTCCAGCATTGCCTCGGTGTAGAAGTTACCATTCCCCAGATTCACATTGCCCAGCGTGGGGCGGGCGTTGAGCACCACGCTGAGCAGCCACTGCGCGGGTGGCAGCGTTACGGTTACCTGAAACAGGCCGGTTTCGTAGTTGGTGGGCAGGCCACTGCCGCAGGGAGCCCCCAACGCGGCGCAATAGTCGCTACCGGTGCGCATGGAGTTCGGCACCAGCGTCATTGGCACCGAGCCGGCGGCTACCCCGCCACAGGCGCCGGTGCGGTATTCCAGCTCCGGGGTAATAGCCGAAAAAGAAGCCCCGCCACAGTCGCGGTACACCCGAAATGACACCTGGTAGCGGTTGTTGCCCAGGGACGAGTACGAAATTTCGCCGGCCTGAATGTGGGTGGCAAACAGCTGCGGGGCACTCAACACGCCCAGCAGTAGCAGCACCGCCCGAATAAAGAGTAGGAGTTTACTCATACATAGAGATGAAAAAGGTGAATATCAGGAATGTCGTATAGTTACGGCAAAAACTTTAGCCGATGAAAAACGGTCGGTAAAATTTCACTGCTCAGCGTCTTAGCCGTATTTCGCCGCCCTTTATGGCGAGCTGGGCCTTATCCCAAAGAGGCGGCCGGACGTAGTAGTATTCGGCTTTTCACTCTAGCGGCTTTCCCATGGCATTCCCCTTCTTCGGCGACGATAAATCGAAAATTGCGCAGATGCTGGCTACGCTGCCCCAGCAGGGCCGCCTCGAGTGGATTGGCATCCGGCCGGTGCGCCGCGAGCCGCTCGTGAGTCTGCCCGAAGCCCAGGCCCTGACCGACGCCCGCCTCGACGGCGACCATGCCCGGGTGAAGGCCGGCGGTAAGCGCCAGATTACCCTGATTCAGCACGAGCACCTGACGGCCGTGGCCGGCTTTCTGGGCCAGCCCGAACCCGTAGACCCGGGCCGCCTGCGTCGCAACCTGGCCGTGAGCGGCCTGAACCTGCTGGCCTTGAAAAACCGGCGGGTGCAGTTCGGCGACGAGGTTGTTCTGGAAATAACTGGGGAGTGCCACCCCTGCTCCCGCATGGAAGAAGAGCTGGGCCCCGGCGGCTACAACGCCATGCGCGGCCACGGCGGCCTCACGGCCCGCATCATTCAGGGCGGCCGGCTGCGGGTGGGCGACGCGGTGCGCGTGCTGCCATCGGAAAGCGCCTAGCGTCTGTCCTGCTGCCTCTGGCATGCGCCCTTGCACAGGAACGTGCCCGTTCCACTACAGCTTATTGCCAACGTGCAAAAGCCCTTTCCCGCGCAGGCAGAAAAGGGCTTTGTGCATTTAGCGGCGTTTCTCACTCAGGCGAGGCAGGTCCTTCGCGCGGCTCAGGATGACAGCTGTAACAACGCAAATAGTTCTGCCCCATTTTATCCTTACGCTCCCGTGGCCATGGGCCAGTCGTTGCGCGACCATTCGCTCCAGGAGCCTACGTAGAGCTGGGGTACTTCGAGGCCGGCCTGGGCAAAGGCCAGCAGCGTGTGGCAGGCCGTGACGCCCGAGCCGCAGTGCACGATAACGTCTTTGGGGGCCCGCCCGGCCAGTACCGCATCGTACTTTTCCCGCAACTCGGTGGCCGGCAGGTAGTGGCCGGTGGCGTCGAGGTTGCCGGCGAAGGGCACGTTCACAGCCCCGGGAATATGGCCCGCAACAAGGTCGATGGGCTCGGTTTCGCCCCGGTACCGGGCTGCTTCGCGCACGTCGATAACCAGCTGGGTGCCTTTGGCGGATGCTTTTTGCACCTGTGCCACCGGCGCCACCGGCAACTGCCAGTGACTTACCGGGTAGGGGGCCACGGGCACGGACTGCTCGGCGGCATCGGTGAGCGTGAAGCCGGCCGCCTCGGCCGCAGCCAGGCCGCCATCGAGCACCTGCGCAGTGGTGTGGCCGGCGCTGCGCAGCATCCACCACACGCGGGCCGCCGCGTTGGCCCCGCTTTTATCATCATACACGACAACTGTAGTAGCCGGTCCGATACCCAGCTGCCCCAGGAAGTGGGCAAATTCCGTGATGGGCGGCAGCGGGTGCCGCCCGCCGTGGGCCGCGTTGTCGGTGGGTCGGGCCAGGTCCTGCTCCAAATCCACGAAGAGGGCGCCGGGCAGGTGGCCCGCCTGGTAGCGCAGCCGGGCCTGGGGCCCCGAGCGGGCATCGAGCAGCACGAAGCTTTCGGTGTGCTGGCGCTGGCGCAGCTCCTGGGCGCTGATAAGGGGTTGCGAAGGATGGGACTTATGCTGCATACAAAGGGGGCTTCTAACCAATTGCCGGCGCGACACGGGCGGCGGTGGCCCCAAGATACAGCCCCGAAGGGTGGGTTACCCTGAACTACGGTTTTTTATACAGCCACTCAAAGGCCCGGTACACGGCCCGGTGCAGAATAGTGGCGTGGGTTTCCTCCGGAAATACGACGTACTCGGTGCGCACGCCGGGCACGGCGCGGAGCGCGGCAGCCAGCGCGGCGGCGTCGCGCTGCATCTGGTCCCCTTCGTTGCCCACGGCCACAAACACGGTAGTACCGGCTGGTAGGGGCTTGCGCAGCAGTTGCGGGGCCTGTCGCAGCAGCGACTCATCGTCCCACCACAGGCTGGGGCTGGCAATGAGGTAGGTGTCGAACAGGGCCGGGCGCTTGAGCAGCACCTCCACCGCCAGCAGCCCGCCCAGCGACTGGCCAATGAGGGTGCGGCGGGCGTTGGTGCGGTACGTTTTCCGGATGTAGGGCTGCACTTCCTGCTCCAGAAAGCGGATGAAGGCAGCCGATTTGCCGGAAGTCGGGCTCTGTTTCAGATCTTCCTTGTTGCGGGTAGGGAAGGTAAGGTCGCGCCGCCGGTCGACGTTGGCAATGCCGACCACGATGGACTTGGGCAGCTGGTTGATCCAGGGAAAATTGAGGTACTGGGCCAGCCCGGCAATGTGGATGAAGTCCTCGTCGGCGGAGCCATCGAGCAGGTAGATAACCGGATAAGTGGCCGTGGGCTCCTGGTCGTAGCCGGCGGGCAGGTAGATGTTCAGCACCCGGTCTTCGGCCAGCACCGTGGAGTGAAGCTTATCGACGCGGCCCAGCACGAAAGGCGTGCTAACCGGCGTCTGGGCCCACGCCCGGCCGGCCACTAGTAGCAGTACCGTGAGCAACAGGACGGTGCGGCGCGGCCACGGGTATTTGGCAAAGGAGAAGCAAGGCATACACCAAAAGTAAAGGAAATTCCACGGCGGCTATTTTCCACCGTCAGTCAAAATGCACCTGTCATCCTGAGGGCAGCGAAGCGGAACGAAGGACCTTCCTCACCTACTTCACTGTAGCTCTTACCAACGTAAAAAAGCCCTTTACCACGCAAGTAGCAAAGGGCTTTGTGCAGTGCAGAACGTTTATCACTGAGGAGAGGAAGGTCCTGCACTGGGCTCAGGATGCCAGCCGGAACACAAAAAGACAAACCAAGCAACGACTCCTCGACCTCCCGCCTAATCCTGCTGGGAGGGTAGGGTTTCGGGGCGCGGGGTGGTATTGCGGTGGCTTAGCCGGTACATCAGATTCAGCACCACGTTGTTTTTGGACGAGGTGCCCAGCGGTACCAGCTGCCCCTGTTTCAGGCGGGGCTGGCTGTAGTTGGCCTGCCGCACCCAGCCCAGCTGCATACTCAGGTGCTTGTTGAACTGGTAGCCCAGCCCGGCATACACCCGGTTGCGCTCCAGCACCGGCCCTCTTGGGTTCAGGAATATCTCGTCGTAGACCGACAGAAACACGGTGTGGTCGGTTACGGTCTGGTGGTTGAGGGGTACAAAGGCGTTCAGGCGGTAGCGCAGGCGCTGCCGAAAGGCGGTACTGTCGCCGGGGCCGGGGTAGGAAAACCAGCGCTGCTCCACGCGGTAGCGGTGCTCAATCTTGAGGCGGCTCATGTACTGGCTCAGCACCAGCTGCTGCCACAGGCGCTTTTCCAGCGCCACGGGGCCGGGCTCGTCGAAGGTGCTGTAGCGGCCCCCGCCCAGCAGCAGGGTAAAGTTCTTGTCCAGGTCGTAGCTCAGGCCGCCTTTCAGCTCGTTGTAGAAATACTGCTTGAACAGACCGTTGCTGCGGGCCTGCACCTCCACGTAGGCGCCCCACTTTTTCTCCACGCTGCCCGGCAACGATACTGTGCCAATGTACCAATTGCCCCAGCTGCCGGGCGTCTGGGCATGGGCCGTGTAGGGGCTTAGCAGCCAGAAGAAGGCCAGAACGCACAGGGCTTTTTTCATCGGGAAGGCGGGATTGAGCCGCGAAGGTAAGGGCCGAAACGGCCCGGCCCTACTCACCCAGCCGGTCGACGTCGGTTATTTCGCCCTTGTTCATCATCACCTGCAGATCCAGAAAGGTGAGCGGGAAGGGCTCCTTGCTGTATTTCTCCGGGTCGTTGAGCTTGCTCAGGGGTGTGGCGTCGTTGGTGACGTACTCATTGGCTACCAGCTCCACTGAGTTGGCCCCGGCCCCTACCACCTTCATCAACGAGTATTGGGCCTTGCCGGTGCTGTCTTCCTGGCGCACGGTGTACACGTCGCCCACCCGCGGGGCGGTTATGTAGGTAGCGTTGTCGCGCGAGTCGCGCTGGCTCATCACCACCGACCACACCGCCAGCAGGGCCAGCGCCACCAGGCCCGACCAGTGCCACCACAGGGCGCGGGTTTGCTTTTTGAGGGCCGTAGCCAAGGGTTTCAGCTCGCCGGGCATTTCCTTTTCGTCCCAGGCCCGCTGGCAGTGCAGGCACTGGCCCACCACCGGCTTCTTGTAGGGAAACAGCGGAATCCAGTAGATGTGGGTGTAGCGGCTGAACACGCTCAGGTGCAGCTGGTCGGGGGTAGCGCACTCGGGACAGGCAATGCCCGGCAGGGGCTGGGTGCTGCGGTGCGCGCCGTTGGTACCGTAAATAATCATGCAGGGAGTAAAGCGGGCCGCCGTGGTCCGGGTAAGAGGATAGCCGTCAAAAGTACTGGGCAAATTCTATATAGTACTCCCACAGTGCCGACAAAATCCAGCACGAGCCGCCATTGCCCCCGCTCTGCTGCCCTAGGCGGCGTACTCCGCCCCTGTTTGCAGGGTCCCGAGCAGAGCGTAGAGCAAGTCGAGGGAAAGCACCGAGGAAAAGTGCGTCGTCAGAATAACCGAGCCGTCGACGTGCCGGATCTGCAGGGTTTCGGTCCAGCTGTTGCCCTTGATGTCGGCAATATCGGCCAGCGGATAGGCCCGGCCTTCTACCGTCAGTGAGTCGCGGGTAAGCACCATTTCCTGCTCGGGGTAATCGAGGCTGCTGGTAGCGGCCAGCGACTTGAGGTAGCCGGCCGCCATTGGCAGATAGGCAAACCGCACGGCCTGCCCCGCCAGCAGCTGCTCGTAGAGCAGGGCTCCACGCTGCGCCACCTGCCGTGCCACCACTTCCCGTTGCAGCTCGGCACTCTGGCTGGTAGTGGCCCGCACGAAGGTCCAGGGAGTGGCGGCGCTGGCCCGAAACGCAAAGCCGCCCAGGTAATAGAACAGGTACAGATCCTGGAGCTGGTCGAAGCGGCACTGCGTGGTGTGGCCCCCGGCCACTACCACCAGGCCCTCCTGGTGCAGGTGTACCCGGGGCTTGGTGCGGTAGAAATACCACACGCCCGCCACGCCCAGCAACCCCAGCGCCGTAAAGCCCGCTCCCACGCCAAACAGCAGGCTGGGGTCGCCGTCGAAGCGGGTAGCCGAGCCCGCCAGCAGCGTGGGCAGCAGCAGCACGAAGATGCCCACGCCGGCAAATAGCGCGGCGCACAGGCCGATGACACTACTCAGGCTCCGACTCGGGCCATACACTTTCAGGGGCTCTCCTATGGCTGTTTTCATGCGCTACTGCGGGCGTTAAGGGTGATAAGGCGCGGCCGGCCGGCCGCGCTCTGGCCGCCAAGGTAGTAAGTACCGGGCCGGGCCCGGCCAAAATATAGCTCCAGGCCCATACTCCGGCTTTGCCGCTGGTCTTCCGCCCCGCTTCCCAGGCACCACTTCGCAGCTGCTATTCCCTAGTGGCCCGCCCCGACTTCACCGCCGACGGCCCGGCCCGGGAGTGGGCGGGCCGCGGCCCGAAAACTGGTATCTTTCGCCCTCCCCTGGCCTACTCGTAGCTCTACCCTATGCCCCTTTCGCTCGATTCGCTGAAAGCCTTGTCCTGGCAGGCAGCCCTGCCGCTTTTCCTGGTCGAAAACCTGGTGGTGCTGCTCCTGGCCGTGGGCTTTGGGTATCTGCTGCAAGGGCTGTTTGGCCGGGCCCGGGCCTTGGGGCCGCTCTACCAGCCGGTCAGCGCCCAGCAAGTCCGACTGGCCACTTCCACCCTGCTCCTCAACACCGGCATTACCTTCGTCGGCTTCCTGCTGTGTCGGCACGGCTTCATCCAAATTCGGGAAGACGTTTCCTGGCGGGTGCTGCTCGATTTTCTGGTACTCTTCCTGGGTATGGATCTGCTGATGTACGTGTTCCACTACTTCATCCATCACTCGGTGCTCTACCGCTGGGTACACGGCCTGCACCACCACTACACCAGTCCCCAGCCCCTCGACTTATTCGTGCTCCACCCGCTCGAAACGGTGGGCTTCGGGGGGCTGTGGCTGCTGCTGATGGCCCTCTACCCAGCCAGCCTGACGGCTATTGTAGCTTACCTCACGGTGAATGTGCTGTTCGGGGCGCTGGGCCACTGCGGCGTCGAGCCATTTCCGGCCTCCTGGGCCCGCCACCCGCTGCTCAGGCACCTGGGCTCCTCCGGCTTCCATTTCCAGCACCACCAGCACGACACCCACAACTTCGGCTTCTATACCTCCCTCTGGGACCGGCTCTTTGGCACCTACGCCGCCGGGCCGGAGCAGAAGGAAGGCGCGGCGTAGGACTCTACGCTTGAGGCAGATGCAGTTGGGGTAAGGGTGCGCCCGGCAGCCTACTTGTCATAGCTTTGTTTTATTTCTGTTTACCCATTTAGTATTACATGTCTGTTTCTACCCTCTGCTGCCGCTTTCTATTACTAGCATGCCTTACCGGCAGCCTGAGCGCCCAGGCCCAAACCGGCCCTGCCTGGACCCACGCCACCGCTACCGGCAGAGGCACTGAGGTTCGTGGGGCAATGGTGGCCGATGCCGCCGGCAACACCTACGAGGCGGGCAGTTTTAGCGGCTCCCTCACCTTGGGTACCACGCAGCTCACCAGTATCGGCAACAGCGACGGTTACTTGGCCAAGTATGCCCCCGACGGCTCCCTGACCTGGGTGCGTCAGATTGGCTCGGTGGGCCGCGAACGGGCGTATGGAGTAGCCGTGGATGGGGCCGGCAACGCCTACATAACGGGCAGCTTTGGCAGCGCCCTAAACCTGGGCAACGGCATTTCCCTAGCTGGCCCGGCCACTAGCACCGTCAACGACTGGCTGTATGTGGCGCGCTACTCGGCGCAGGGCACCCCCGAGTGGGCGCAGCAGGCCAGCACCGGCCCCACGGCCACCTCTGCCGGGTGCGCCATCGGCGTCGATGCCCAGGGTAGCGTGTCTGTAGCCGGCACGCTCACCTCGTCCATTACTATTGGTTCCTTGTCCATCAACACGCCTCCTACTACCCTCAATACAGGCACGTTCCTGGCCCGCTTTTCTGGCCCTACCGGCACGTTGCAGGCCCTTACTCCGGCATTCTTCTATGCCGCCGGCCACAACCAGTTCAAGTACCAGCCCCGGCTGGCAGTAGGGACCACCGGCGAGACCTATCTGATAGACTTCTTCAACCAGAGCATCGTGCTGCCGGATGCGGCTGCTACCACCATTACCAGCCGGGGCAGCAACGATGAAATCATCCTTAAGTACGGCCCGACCAGCACCTTTCAGTGGCTGGAGCAAATCGGAGGAACGGGCGAAGACCGCGCCAACGCTGCGGCCGTCGATGCCGCCGGCAACCTGTACGTAGCTGGCTACCTCGAAGGGTCAGCTACCTTCGGGGCGGCTACCACAGTTACCGGAGCCGGCAGCTGGGACGGCTACCTGGCCAAATATTCGCCCCAGGGAGTTCTGCAATGGGCACAGCCCAGCGGGGGCACCAGCTTCGACGCTTGGAATGCGCTGGGCCTCGACGCGGCCGGTAACCCCTACGTAGCAGGCTATTTCGCGGGCACCGCCCGGTTCGGCTCCTCCACCCTCACCAGTGCGGGCAGTGCCGATATGGTGGTAGCAGCTTATTCGCCCACCGGCCAGGTGCGCTGGCTACGCCAGGTAGGCAGCGGCTCCGGCAGTGCCACAAGCCATTACCTCGACCTGGACAAGCAGGGCAATATCTACGTCAAGGGAGGTTTTTCCGGCACCGTTACCGTCGGCCCATTTTCCCTTACCTCTACGGTTGCGCCTCCCAACTATGAAACCTTCCTGGCCCGCCTGGGCAATGCCACGCTGGCTACCCAGGCCAGCCGCTCCCAGCCCCTGGGCCTCTACCCCAACCCCGCATCCAACCAGCTGCACCTGCCCGCCTTGCCCGCCGGCACCCGCGTGCAGCTCCTCGACGCGCTGGGCCGCGTAGCCCGCACAGCCGTGGTTGCAGCTGGCGCCACAGTGTCGGTGCAAAGCCTGCTGCCTGGCCTTTACACCCTGCGCGCCACTGATGCCCAGGGCCAGCAGTTCGCTGGTAAAGTGGCAGTGGAGTAATACCACCGCCCCGGTAGCCGTCCGCTTCAAGCGCATCAAAGCCAACAAGGTGGAGCCGCTCCTGCCTACGCGGACGGCTCTACGTCTCATTCATTACCTCCGAGCAAGACTACACGGTGTAGTATTCCCTTCGTTTATTTTTCCCCTCCATGTTCATTTCTACACTTCCCGGCTTTTCCTTTCTGCGCGTAGCTGGCGTACTCGCGGGTCTGTGCCTGGGTACTACTGCCTTGGCCCAAACCGCCCCCACCTGGCTGAGTGCCCGCTCCCTGGGACCGGGCGCTACGCCCGGCGCTACTGCCGTGGATGCGGCCGGCAACATCTACCTGGCTGGTCAGTTTAGCGGCAGCATCAGCCTGGGCGGCACCACGCTCACCAGCACCGGTGACGCCGACGGCTACTTGGCTAAGCTTACACCGTCTGGTACCCTGGCCTGGATTCGCCAACTGGGCTCGGCTGGCTACGAAACCGTGCAGGATGTGGCCGTGGATGCGGCCGGCAACGTCTATATAACGGGCGCGTTCAGGAACACCGTGGCCCTGGGCAACAGTCTCTCCCTGATCAACAGCACGGCTGGGGCGGAGCGTAAAGCCTTTTTGGTGCGCTATTCTCCCGACGGCACTCCGCAATGGGCCCAGCAAAGCACCATTCGCTCGGGGGCGGCTACCAACAACGGCTTCGGCTCGGGCCTGGGCCTCGATGCCGCGGGCAATGTCTACATGACCGGCCAATTTAGCCGCTCTCTGACCATTGGCACCAGCTCCATCAGCATTCCCAACAACGCCGAGCGAGTAGGCATCTACTTGGCGCGCTTCACGGCCGCTACCGGCGCCTTGCAGTCCCTTACGTCGTCCTTTTATTACGCTACTTCCAGCGGTTCCTTCTTCTACCCGAAACTCGCCGTAGCACCCGACGGAGCGGCCTACTTGGTGAGCATCTTTACGGAGTCGCCCATCTTCAGCGCCTCGCAGCAACTCTTCTCCATCGGAACATTTGATGTGCTGACGGCCCACTACAACGCCCAGGGCACCTTCGAATGGGTGCGGCAGTTGGGCGGTGCCGGGCAGGATATAGTCACCGACGCGGCCGTGGATGCGGCCGGCAACCTGTATGTCGCGGGCGGCTTCGAGGGCCTGGCCATGGTGGGCTCCCTTAACCTCTACAGCAAAGGCAGCATTGACGGGTTCCTGCTGAAATATTCGCCCCAGGGCACCCTGGACTGGGCTCAAACCAGCGCGGGCCCTGGTAGTGAGATTTGGAGTGGCGTAAGCGTAGATGCAGCCAATGCGCCTTACGTTGTGGGCAGTGCCGATAACGGCACCCAGATCGGCACCCAAACCGTTGCTACGGCCGGGAGCGACGATGTAGTGGTGGCCGCTTATACGCCCCAGGGCACTGTACGCTGGGTAAAAACAGCGGGCGGCCCCGGCTCAGACTTTGGCCAGTATCTCTTCTGCACTGCCCCGGACGAGTTGCAGGTACTGGGCCGCTTCCGCACTACCGCCGCCTTTGCCTCGCTTAGCCTAAGCACCACCGCAGCCGATGGCGACATCTTCTTGGCCCGCCTGGGCGCGGGTCCGCTCAGCACGCAGGCCGCCCGCCCCCAGGCGCTAGGGTTATATCCCAACCCGGCTACCGACCAGCTGCACCTGCCCGCCTTGCCCGCCGGCACCCGCGTGCAGCTCGTGGATGCCGTGGGCCGCGTAGCCCGCGAAGCTACCGTCTCGGCCGCGGCTCAGGTATCGGTGCGGGGCTTGCTGCCCGGCCTCTACACCCTGCGGGCTACCGATGCCAAGGGCCAGCAATTCGCTGGTAAAGTGGCAGTGGAATAACCTCAGCAGCCGTCCGCGTGTAGAGATGCATAGTTGCGTCTCAATCGTTGCTGACGTTGCCTGCATCAAATCCGGCAGCTGCCCGGCTGTGCCGGGTTACGACTAACTACGCCTGAGCAACCCGGCCACGAATCTGCCGGCACTACCAGAACCGGCCCCACCGGCCTTTGCCAGGGTAGCAGGTAGCGGGTAGCGGGCGCACCAGCGGCTTGCTACCCCGGGCCTGGGCTATCGGCATCCAGGCGCTGCTGATGCTGCATGCCCCATGTCTTCAACACCTCAATCACGGGGTCGAGCGTGCGGGCGTAGGGCAAGACGTGGTACTCTACAATTACGGGCGGACCTGGGTGTACCGTACGGGCAATCAGCTGATGGGCTTCCAGATCCTTGAGCTCCTTAGCCAGCACTTTGGTGGAGATGCCCGGCACGCTCCGCTCCAGCGCGCGAAAATGCCGGGTACCCGAATTAAGGGCCACAATGATCTGAAGCTTCCACTTACCGTTGACCACCAGCAGGGCGTGGCGCAGGCCCTGTATCGTGAGGGCGCATTGCGAAGGGTCGTGTTTGGTCATGGCAATGGAGGAAAGGCAATTCAACAAGGGGAAAAGCTGATTACCTGCCGGTAATCAGGCTACCACCACGTAATCTGAAGTCGGGGCAAGGTACGAACAAACGGCTAGCTGATTACTTGAGGTAACCAGAGTACCAGGCAACCGGCCGCGCTACTCCGTGGGCGGGCAGCTTCCCGGGCCGGTGGGCCCACGGGAGCTGGTCCGCAGTTCATCACCTTCCTTCCCCCTTTTGTATGCAGATTCTGCAAATCATTTCCAGCGCCCAGGGCGCCAACTCCTTCAGCACCCGCCTCAGCCAGGGTATTATCGACAAGCTCCTGGCCGCGGAGCCCGACAGCCACGTCGTGGTGCGCAACGTGGCCACTGAGCCGTTTCCCCACCTCGAAGAAGCGCACCTGCAGGCCTACTTCGCCCCCGCCGAAGGCCGCTCGCCCGAGCAGCAGCAAGCCGTGCAGCACTCCGATGAAGCCATTGCCCAGGTGCTGGCCGCCGACGTGCTCGTCATCGGGGTGCCGTTCTACAATTTCGGCATTCCCTCCTCGCTCAAGTCGTGGCTCGACCACCTCACTCGGGCGGGCATCACCTTTCGCTATACCCCCACCGGCCCCGAGGGACTGATAACGGGCAAAAAGGTGTATTTGGCCGTGGCCAGCGGCGGCATCTACTCCGAAGGCCCCATGCAGGCCTACGATTTCGCCACGCCCTACCTGCGCGTGTTCCTACAGTTCCTGGGCATGACCGACGTGACCGTGGCCCGGGCCGAAGGCGTCAAACTACCCGACTTCCAGGCTACCGCCCTGCAAAAGGGCATCGACAGCGTGCTGGTTTAAGCATTGTTGCCCTGCCTATCTACGCCAACGGCCGCCCCGGAATCCGGGGCGGCCGTTTTGGTATTTCCGCCGGATGCGGCGTTCCTTCTGGGTAAAGGGTGCCTATTCATTGCCTATACGGACGCTATACGGAGCAACCTTACGGCGCATACCGCCGGAAATTGCACAAAACGAAGGCCACTACTTATAAGGTCCGGGTTTCCGTGGTTGGGTTACCGGGCCTGTCGGTTGCCCGGATGGTTATTTTATCGCCTTCCAGGCTGGTATTGGCTTTCTTGGCCGTGTACACCCAATCAACGGCATTGGGCTGCTGTACGGCGGGGCCTTCTTCTACCAGACTGCCGTCGCCATTCTCAATACGCACTGCAACGGCCGCCACCTTGAAGTTATCGGTCACACGGGCCCGGATAGTATCGCCCACTTTGCCGGCGTACTCGCGCAGGTCTATTTCGCGAATGTCGGGAGCCTGCAGGAAGTCGGCGACGGCAATGGCATAGGCGCTGTTGTTGCTCTCATCACGGGCTGCCTCGTACTCAGCTTTGCCGGTGGGGGTAGCAATCTGCGCTTTGGCGTAAAGAGCCGCTTCCTGAAACCGCTGCTGGTGGGCGAGCTGCTTGGCTGAAGGCTCCCGCTCGGTTTCGCGTGGAGCCGTCGAAACGATGGTTTTGCCACCAGCCTGCCTGAATACCAGCGTGCCGCCCAGCGTACCGCTTAGGCCCTGGGTGATAATGTTATTGTTTACTCGTGCCATAATAACAGGAATGATAAAGGGGTTAGAAATATATTAAACTCCTTCAAAGCTAACCGCTTAACCAGACCTTTTACCATCCCAAAGCTCAGCGTTACACCCTCTCCTGTATGCCCGGTACCTACACTCCGAATACCGGTACTAAAGCCGAGCGTCGGCGTGTTGCCGCCCCCTACTTCGCCTTCGCAAACACCGTCCCGTCAAACATGTACCGGATGCGCTTGTCGGTTACCTTGCCGTTGGCCCACACCACCGGAATGGTGAGTTCCCGCGTGCGGGCGTCGTAGCCGATCAGGCGCACGGGCCGGTCGGGCCGGTCGACCACCGAGAAGAAGTCGAACTCAAAGCCCAGCGTGTTGCGCAGCCCCGAGGCAGTCCGGATCAGCTTGGCGTCAGTATTGAGCTGGCCGTTCTCAATGGTCAGGGCCTTGACGTGCTGGTAGGAGAGGCTGGTGGAGTAGGTAGCTTGCCCGTAGGCCAGGTAACAGGTCTGGGTGCCGCGCTGCACGGCGAAGATGTCGAAGTAGGAATGGCCCGCGTCGGGGTTGTCGTCGGGCTTCGGGATAATCAGCCGCCGGGAAGCCACCTTGGAGCCGGCCCGGAACTGAACCACGTTTTCGAAATAGTGCATGGTGCCGCCCTCCTGCGTGTCCCAGGAATAGATGCGCAGGCGCCCGTCGGCCGCGGTGCTGATGCCGATATGCTCCCGCTGCAAAGCCGTAAAGGCGTAGCTCAGCGTAGCGGGCTCGGTGGCAGTGTAGTGCAGCAGGTGCTCGCGCAGCCGCTCCCCGGCCCGGGCCAGCGAGTCGATGGCGCTAAGACGGGCGTCGCCGTCGTATTCGGCCCAGTACGTAACGCGTCGCGCGTCGCGCACCAGTTCCTGCTCAATGGCCTGCGGGGTTTTGGCGTAGAGGACGGGGGCCAGCAGAACCAGCGCGAAACAGAGCAGACTTCTCATCAAGACAAGGGGAAAAGGACGGATAAAGCGGGTGGTGCCCCCCGGCACAAGTCCCGGTAAGACGGCGCGAAAGTCGGCAATTCGAGCCAGGAAGCAAGGCCGGCACCCATCAGCCCCGCCCCGGCTCAGCACCTACCCTTGCCGGAGCCGTCGGCAGTACCGCCGTTGCGTAGGGCGCCACCACTTGCCAGCCCAGGCGCTGATAGAGCGCCCGGCCGGCCTCGGTAGCCACAAGCAGGCGCTCCGACGCTCCGGCGGCTTCGGCCAGGGCATCCAGCCGGCCCATCACAATGGTGCCCAGCCCCCGGCGGCGGTAGGCCTGCATCGTTTCGATCCGGTCAAAAACGGCGCATCCCTGGTGCAGCACCACCCGCCCCGTTGCCGCCGGCTGCCCCGTCGCCACATCGAGCAGGTGCAGCACCTGGGCCCCGTGCTCGGTGGTGTGCGCTACCGCATACCCGGCGGGCAGCGGGCCGGGCGAGCTTAGAGGGCCGGGGCCATACATCAGGAACCGGGGCTCCTCTACCTGCCAGGCTGCCGGCAGCACCTGCCGCAACGTAGCCGGCGCTACGGCAGCTTTCAGATAGATGCCGGGCTCCCGGATGTGGGCGGCGCAGGCTTGCAGGGCTTCTCCCGCGTCCACGAACACATAGCGCCGCACCTGCCCGGGCCAGCCCACCTCTACTACCAGGCCCCCCCGCGTGGCGCTGGGGCAGCGGCAGGCCGCGGGCCAGGCTCCAGCCCGTGAGCCAGCGCTCCAGAAGACTCAAATCAAGGTGCATGGTATAGGCAAAAGCGCGGGCCAGCCCTGGGTCAGCGCCGGGCTACGGCGCGAAAGTCGGCAATTCGCGCCGGGAAGCAAGGTAGCCGTCGGATGCTGGCCGCTCGGGCCGGCTTTCGGGGGCAGCACCCGCGCCGTATCTTCGAACCCTATTGTTCTCTTTTTCTACTATTATCATTCTACGTCGCATGCGGTTTTCTACTCGTTCTATCCTGACCGGTGCCGCCGGTATTCTCTGTAGCCTGGCCCTGAGCGCCGGGGCCCGGGCCCAAACAACGCCCCCGGCCTGGCTGAGTGCCCGCTCTATCGGGAACAGTCAGTTTTCCAGCGCCTACCCGGCCCCCGTGGTCGACAAAGACGGGAATACCTACCGCGCGGGTACCTTCAGCGCGGCCGTTACCATTGCCGGCAGCCAATATGCCTGCCTGGGCAGCAGCGACGCCTACGTGGTCAAGCTGGATGCGGCTGGCAACCAGCTCTGGCTGCGCCTGTTCAGCACCTCCGCCTATGAGTTTGCCTCGGGCCTGGCCCTCGATAAAGCAGGCAATGTCTACGTGAACCTGGCCGTAACCAACCGGACAGCCCTGGGCAACAACGTCACCCTCGACGGGGGCTCTTATGTTGTGCGCTTTTCGCCCCTGGGTGAGCCGGCCTGGGCCCAAAAGACCGGCCCCACCACTATTGCCGTCGACGACCAGGACCACGTGTACCTGACCAGCACCTTCCAGAACACGTATTCGTTGGGCGGTACTACCCTGCAGAACCCGGGCACCGGCCTCCATGCCCAATACCTGGGCCGGCTCTCGGCTACTACCGGCGCCGTGCAGCTGCTCCAGCTGGTAGGGCATTACCCACCGCCCGGACCGGCGCGCTTCAACTATTACTCGCCGATGATAGCCGTAGCCCCCGCCGGCAACGTGTTTCTGCTCAACCGCTTCGAGGAGCGCATCATCGTACATGCCGATACGTTCACGACCCGGGGCTTTGGCGACGTGCTCATTACCCGCTATACCAGCCAGGGGGGCTACGAATGGGTCCGGCAGTACGGGGGCGCAGGCCGTGATTACCTGGAACAGGCCGTGGCCGATGCCAGTGGCAACCTTTACCTGACCGGCAGCTTCGACCAGACTGCCACCTTCGGGACCCTCACTGCCACCACTACCGGGGCCTACGATGCCTACCTGGTGAAGTACTCCACCGAGGGTGCCGCGCAGTGGGTGCAAACCGGCGGCGGCCCCTCCAGCGACTACTGGAACGCCCTGACCCTGGATGCGGCGGGCAACCCGTACGTGGCCGGCACCTTTTTTAACCAGGCCAAGGTGGGCACTGCGGCTCTGGTCGGCGCCGGAAGCAACGACATTATGGTGGCCGCCTACACCGCGGCCGGGCAGCTGCGCTGGGTGCAGCAGGCCGGCGGCCCCGCCAACGACGCCAGCTACGGCCTGGGCATCGATGCGGCCGGCATAGTGTACCTCTACGGCGATACGCCAGCCGCCTGCTCGTTTGGCGCGGCTACCGTCACGGCCGCGTCCCGCGTCGAAAACTATCTGGCCCGCCTAGCCTCTACGCCCCTGGCCACCAAGGATGCCCGGCCCCAGGCCCTGGGCCTCTACCCCAACCCCGCCACCGACCGAGTGCAGCTGCCCGCCTTGCCCACCGGCACCCGCGTGCAGCTCGTGGATGCGCTGGGCCGCGTAGCCCGCGAAGCAGTGGTATCGGCGGCCGGCCAGGTATCGGTGCGCGGCCTGGTGCCCGGCCTCTATACCCTGCGCGCCACCACCACCCAGGGCCAGGCCCTGACCGGCCGGCTGGTGGTGGAGTAAGCCCCATTGCCCGGGGCCCGGCCGCCCAGCTGGTCCCGGGCCATTACCGACGCGTTTGCCGTACCTTACCCGTCGGCTCTGATGCCGCGTACCTAATCTATGGCCTCTCCTACTCCCTCGCTGCCCGCTGCCAACGCCCTGGAAGCTGAATTACAGGCCATACGTGAGGAAAACACCCGGCTGCGGGAAGCCGCCGCCCGGCAGCAGGCCAGCGACAAACGGTACCAGCTCAGCCAGGCCCGCTTCCGCACGGTGTTTGAGAACTCGCCGCTGGGCCACAAAATCATTGCCCCCGACCTGACCATTCTGCAGGCCAACCCGGCCCTGGCCGCCATGCTGGCCCTGAACGGCCCGGAGGATCTGGTAGGCAAGCGGATTCTGGAGTTTGCCCACCCCGACCACAACGCCGACTGGCACGAGCTCCAGAACCAGCTCTGGGCCCACAAGCTGCAGAACTTCTCGCTCGAAACCTGCCTGCGCCGGCCCGACGGCTCCTCGTTCTGGTGCCAGGTAACGGCCGTGCTCTTCCCCGATGACGCGGGCGAGATGGGCTACACCACTCTGGAGGATATCAGCGACCGGAAGAAGCTGGAGCTGTCCCACAAGCGGCTCTACGAGGCCCAGGAAACAATTCTGCACCTCATAGCCCACGACCTGCGCAACCCCGTGGCCCACATCCAGATGGTGGTAGACCTGCTCCGGCGCGACGAGGACCTGCTGGCCCGGTCTTCGGCCAGCAACCCCGAGGGCACTTTGCATTTTCTCAACCTCATCGAGCACTCCTGTGACCAGGCCCACGCTCTGCTCAACGACGTGCTTTACCTGGGCCAGCTCGAAGCCAGCCGCCTCGAAAAGCACCACACCAACCTCAATGCCTTTCTGGACGAGCGGCTGGCGACCTTCCGCCTGGCCGCTCAGGAGCGCGGCATCGACCTGGTGCTCACGCTGCCCCCGCAGGTGGAGCACGCCAACATTCACCCCGAGAAGTTTGGCCGCATCCTCGACAACCTGCTCAGCAACGCACTGAAGTTTACGCCCGCCGGCGGCCGGGTATCGGTGCGGCTGGAAAAGCACGAGGGCCACATCCGCCTGCTGGTTCACGATACGGGCCTGGGCATTCCCGAAGACCTGCAGCCCCACGTCTTCGATAAGTTCAGCTCGGCCAAACGCCCGGGCCTCTACGGCGACACCACCACCGGCCTGGGTCTGTTCATCACCAAGCAGATTGTGGAGATGCACCAAGGCAGCATCTGGCTGGAAAGTCGCGAAAACCAGGGCACTACCTTTTTCATTGATCTGAGCTAGGTGCTATAGAGTTGTGCTACAGTGGCTGCCAGGCCGGTGCCCGGCAGCCGAAAGCCCCGCTGAAGCGGGGCTTTTTTTATGTATCCGGACCAATACTGCGCCCCGGCCGCCGGCGTCTATCTACGGACGGTCATTCATTTGTTTCCAGCTATATAATCCCTTTACCTTTACCGGGATTTGCTCTGCTCACTCTCCCTCTATTATGGACAACTTCTCCTCTCGCCTACTCCGGTCCGCCGGCTTTCTTGCGCTGGCTTTGCCCCTGGCCGCCCGCGCCCAGACCGTGCCCACGCTCGTCGACGTCAAGAATTCCAGCAGCGTTTCCCGTTTCAGCATCCACACCAACGGCGCCCTGCTAGCCGGGGGCGAATACGACGGTGGACAGTATTATGAAAATGCCAGTCCTATTCCGGCCGAGGGCTCGGGCACCCGCCTGATGTGGTACCCCGGCAAAGCCGCCTTCCGGGCGGGCTATATCAACGGCACCCAGTGGGATGATGCCAACATCGGCCTCTACTCTAACGCCCTGGGCTACGGCGTGCGCGCCTCCGGCGACTACGGTACCGCCATGGGCTTCCGCTCAACGGCTGCCCAGCAGGGTGGTACGGCCATCGGCATGTATTGCACGGCCAGCGGCGCCGCTTCGGTCGCGCTGGGCTACTACGCCCACACCAACGCCCGGCAGGGCACCTTCGTCTTCTCCGACCGCTCGGTGACGGACGACAACGACGATACCTTCACCGACGAATCTTTCCGTGCTGAGTACAACCATACAGCCACTTGGCGCGTCATCAACGGCTTCCGCATCTACACCATGGCCGATAAGAGCAAGGGCGTCATCATTCAGTCGGGTAACACCCTTGTCGGCACCGGCAGCAACCCTTCCTGGTACCAGTCCGGCAGCGTCATCAGCACCCACACCGGGGCCTACCTGAGCAGCGGCGGCACCTGGACCAACGCCTCGGACCGGAACAAGAAGCACCGCTTTGCCCCCGTGTCGGGCGAGGACGTGCTGCGCCGCCTGCGCCAGGTGCCCCTCACGAGCTGGAGCTACAAAACCGACCCGGCCACCGTGCGCCACCTCGGTCCCATGGCCCAGGACTTCCGCCGGGCCTTCGGGCTGGGCCAGGACAGCATCAGCATTGGCACCGTGGATGCCGACGGCGTAGCCCTGGCCGCCGCCCAGGCCCTCGACGCCCGCACCCGCCAGCAGGCAGCGCAGCTGACGATGCTGCAAACCGAAAACCGGCTGCTGCGCACCCGCCTCGACGCCCTTGAACAACGGTCGAATCCGCTTTCGGCTGGGCTGCCGCTGGCCGCCTTGCTGCTGGTGGCCGGAGCCGGTGTGGGCGGCCTGGTGCTGCGCCGCCGGTAGCAGCCGGGCGGCCGTTTGGGTTTCCCGGCCAGGGTCAGCCAGGGCAGCTGCCGGACAGCAGGCCCCGGCCGGCGGGCTTTGGTGGGTGGCCCAGGCGGCTTTATCTTTGATAGCCCGCCGCCCTGCCGGTCCGCACTATTCTTTTATTCCCCAGCGCTTCTCTATGCTTCTTTTTACGCCTACTCTGCGCCGCGCCGGCCTGGTGGTCGCTGCCCTTTTCACTGCCCTCACCGCGCCGGCCCAAACCACAGCCCCCGCCTGGACCGGGGCCAGCGCCCTGGGTGCCGGGCAGATGAGCTCGGGTTCCCTGGCTACCGATGCGGCCGGCAACACCTACGTGGCCGGCTCCTTTAGCGGCACCACTACCATTGGCGGCACCACCCTCACCAGCGCGGGCGGCCTCGACGGCTACCTGGCCAAGTTTACGCCCACCGGTACCCTGGCCTGGGTTTTCCCCTTCGCCTCCACCGGCAACGACCTGGCCCAGGACGTAGCCCTCGATGCCGATGGCTACGCCTACGTAGCGGGCAGCTTCGTCAATTTTATCTCGCTCGGCAACAGCTTTTCGCTCACGGGCACCGGCACCGGGGCTACCCGTGCCTTCGTGGCGCGCTTCACCCCGCAGGGCGTGCCGCAGTGGGTGCAGCAGAACAATACTACCTCCACGGCCAGTGGCCAGACCATCGGCGTCGATGCCAACGGGTGGGTGTACGTAGCGGGCCAGTTCAGCACCTCCGTCAGCTTCGGCGCCCCGGCAGTCGGGGCCAACAGCGGTTCCGGCTTCGGCACCTACCTGGCCGTGCTGTCGGCGGCCAACGGCACGGTGCGCACCGTAACCACCGCCTTCGACTACATCAACCTGCCCACCGGGCCCACGTCGTATCCGACTCCCCGCCTGGCCGTCGTTCCGGCCGGGGGCGCCTACCTGCTCAACACGTTTGCCGTGAGTACCAACTTTGGCTCGAACAGAATCTTCACTACCCGCGGCGGCAACGATGCGCTGGTGGCCAAGTATAGCGGCCTGGGCGTGCTGGAGTGGGCCGACCAGCTCGGCGGCTCCGGAGCCGACCAGGTGCAGGACGGTAAGGTCGACGCGGCCGGCAACCTGTATCTGGGCGGCAACTTCACCGGCCCGGCCACCTTTGGCACCGCTACCCTTACCAGCGTGGGCGGCGTTGATGGCTACGTAGCCAAATACTCCCCGCAGGGCACCCTGCTCTGGGTGAGTTCCAGCGGCGGCCCCACCGGCGAAGGCTGGGGCAGCATCAGCCTCGACGCGGCCGGCAACCCCTACGCCACGGGCAACTTCACCGGGACGGCCCAGTTTGGGGCCACCACCCTCACCAGCGCCGGGGCCACCGATATCGTGGTGGCCGCCTACTCGCCCCAGGGCCAGGTGCGCTGGGTGCAGCAGGCCGGGGGCAACCTCAGCGACGTAGGCTTCCACCTGGGCTTCGACGCGCTGGGCCAGGGTTACGTGCTAGGCAACTTCAGCAGCAGCCCCTGCAACTTCGGGCCCTATCCGCTGAGTGCTACTACTACGCCCACCAACTTTATGGCCCGCCTGGGCGCTACCCCCCTGACTACCCGACCGACCGCCCCGCAGCCGCTGGGGCTCTACCCGAACCCGGCTTCCGGTACCGTGCACCTGCCGGCCCTGCCCGCCGGTACCCCCGTGCTGGTGCTCGACGCACGGGGGCGCGTAGCCCGCGAAGCCGTGGTATCTGCCAGCGGCCAGGTAGTAGTGCGGGGTCTGGGGCCCGGCCTCTACACCCTGCGCGCCACCACGGCCCAGGGCCAGCCCCTGGCCGGCAAGCTGGTAGTAGAGTAGCCTTCCTTATGCTCACCTGCTTATGACCAGAACCTTCCGCACCGGGGCCATCGGGGCCCTGCTCGACGAATACGAGCGGGCCATTGCCGACCTACGGGCCGCTATTGCCCCCATCCCCAACGCGGCGCTGCCCCGCATAATCGACGCCCGCGCCACCGACGAGAGCTGCCGCTCCATCCAGGCTATTCTAACCCACGTCGTGAGTTCGGGCTACGGCTATGCGACCAGCATTCATAACCTGAAAGGTCCCGCAAGGACGCGGCCGGCCAAGGCGCTGCTGCCCACTATCGACGCCTATCGGCAGGCCCTGACCGAAGTATTTGCCTTCACCGAGCAGGTATTTCAGGGCTTCAGCGACCAGGATCTAGAGCAGTTGGACCCCACCCGCAAGATCCGGACGGGCTGGGGACAGCTCTATGACATTGAGCAGCTGATGGAGCACGCCATCGTGCATATCCTGCGGCACCGGCGGCAACTGGAGAAAATCCGGCAGCAGCTGGCCAGCCCGGGCAAGGGGTAGCCAGTAGCGGCCCCACGCGCAGCTGCCGGGGCTCCCCAGGCCACTCGCATAAGTGCATAGGTGCTACACAAAAAGCCCGCCCTGTTGACCAGGACGGGCTTTTTTAAGATTCAGCCACCCCTACAGGGGGCACCCGCTAGTTTTTCCCGACTTTGCGCAGGTAGCTGCCTACTGGTTGGGCTACGTAGAGGTTGCCCTGGCCATCGATGCCCAGGCCGGTGGGCAGGATGAACTGCGCCGTGCTGCCCGGGCCATTGGCGAAGCCATTCTCGCGGGTGCCGGCAATGGTTGTAACCTCCCCGGCCGGGCTGATGCGGCGGATGCAGTTGTTGTCACGGTCGGTGACGAAGAGGGCGCCCTGGGCATCCACGGCCACGTCGGTGGGCGCGGCAAACTTGGCGGTGGTGCCCACGCCATCGGCATAGCCCGGAGTGCCACTGCCGGCTACTGTCGTCACCACCCCGGCGGGCGTGACTTTGCGGATACGGTGGTTTTGCAGATCGGCCACGTAGAGGGTGCCCTGCGCGTCGATGGTGAGGCCGCTGATATACTGGAACCGGGCGGCGCTGCCAGTGCCATCGGCGTAGCCGGCCTGGTTGGTGCCGGCCAGGGTAGTTACCACCCCGGCCGGACTGATTTTGCGGATACAATAGTTACCGCCGTCGGCCACGTACACGTTGCCCTGCGCATCGGGGGCTACGGCCGTTATCATGTCAAACTGCGCAGTGGCAGCCGGGCCGTCGAGGTAGCCGCGCAGCGTAGAGCCAGCCAGCGTACTCACGATGCCCGCCGGGCTGATTTTGCGGACCAAATAATTGCCCATATCGGCTACGTAGAGCGTGCCTTGGGCATCGAGGGCCACATCGTGGGGCTGGCTGAACATAGCCTGCGCCACCGGGCCGTCGGTGTAGCCGCCGTTGCGCCCACCGTTCTGGCTGCCGGTAGCGCCGCTGCCGGCCAGCGTGCTGACCACGCCGGCCGCACTCACCCGCCGGATGCGGTGGTTGTCGGAGTCGGCCACGTACACGTTGCCCTGGGCATCGGCAGCCAAGCCCTGGGGCGAGGCAAACCGCACGGCGCTGCCGGTACCATCTACGTAACCGGTGCCGGCATTAGTCCCAACCAGGGTGCTGACGGTATACCCGGTGAGTTGTGGGTCGGGGTCTTTGCCCTTGTCGGTGCAGCTGGTAGCCAGCAGCAGGGTGCCGACCAGCAGGCCGGAAACGGTAGATAGTGAATACATAGCAGAGTGGCAGCAGGCCTAAAATGGATGATATGGCGCGAAGATACTGAGCTGTGGCGCACAAATCATAGCCCCAGGCTTAGCCCGAATATAGCGCCAGCTCGGCCGCCGCGCTGCTTTACTCGCCGGCTACGGCCTGCAGGCGGGCCAGCGGAGCACCCAGCGTATCGGCGGCATACAAACTCAGCGTGGTGCCGCTAATGCGGTAGCGCTGGGCTTGGTTGAGGGCCTGCAGAAAGGCTCCTTCGGCGGCCAGATCGGGGCAGGCGCTACGGGTGGTTACCAGCGGCCCCAGCCGCAGCCTACCCATGGCCGTGAGGGTATACGGGCCGCTAAATCGGTTGCAGCCGGCCCGTCCCTCGGCCCGGGCCCGGCCGTCGCGCAGCACCAGAAAGGGCCGCTGTTCGGTAGCGGGGGCCGGCTGCCCAGCCAGCTCACGCAGCTCCCAGCGCACGTTGCGCAGCGGGGCCACCGTGGGCGTGGTGGTGGCGGTAGCAGTTTCGGCGTTGGCCCGTTCGTTCAGGTCGTTGCTGCAGGCCCCGGTGGCGAGCAGCACCAGCGCGGCGGCCGGGCGGAAGTAGGCAGATAGCAGCATGGCGGCAAAGGCAAAGTAGAACTCTCCCGGTATGTACGGTAGCTAGCCGATTTGGTGGGTGGGGCACAGCCTTTCGCAGAGCCGGAATGCTCCACCGAAGTCCTGAGCAGGCACAACCAGGTCCGCGGCGCGTATTCGGGTCAGGCTCAGCTATTTTTAATCTTACTTTAATCCTTTTTTTCAATCCAAAAGCGGCGGTACCTGCGTAGCTTTCACCGCCCCTGGCCGGGCAACGGGTTCCGTTGTTTCGCGGCCGGCGGCGGATAGTCTTATTTCTTCTCACCTCACTCTATTCGCTGATGCCAATACCCTTACTCCTGCCCGCGGCGCCGGCCGCCGACCCTACCTGCTGGCTGCGTCGCACTACCCTGGCGGCGGCCCTGCTGCTGGCCGGGGCACCGGCCGCCACCGCCCAAACCGTGTTTGGCCTTTCGGGTACTGATCTGACCTCGATTGAGCTGACCAGCCCCACTACCCGCACCCGGAAGACCATTACCGGACTCACCCCCGGCATGGTGCTGGTGGGCATCGACTTCCGGCCCGCTACCGGGCAGCTCTACGCCCTGGGCTACAACGGCGCGGGCCTGGCCCAGCTCTACACTATCAACTACAATAGTCCGCTGGCCGTGAACCAGGCACCGGCTACGGCCATCGGGAGTACGCAGCCGCTGGCCCTGGGCACGGCCACCGACCGGATCGGCTTTGACTTCAACCCCACCGTGGACCGCATCCGGGTGGTGAGCACCAACGACGCCAACTACCGCCTCAACCCCAACGACGGTACTATTACCGCCAATGATGATGCGCTGGCCTATACCACCACGGCGGTGCCCGCCGACCCCAACGCCGGACAGAACCCGTACATCGGGGCGGCGGCCTATACCAACAGCTTTATCGGCGCCACGGCCACTACGCTGTATACCGTCGATGAGCAACGCTCGGTACTGACCATCCAGGCCCCGCCCAACGACGGCACCCTCAATACGGTGACGACCATCAGCGTGCCCGTGCCGCTGAACACGCCCGGCGTCAGCGCCGATTTGGACATTTATACTAACCCCACTACCCGCGCCCAGAAGGCATATCTGAGCATTAACGCGCCTGACCCCGACCCGGCGCGCACGGGCCAGTTCATCACAGCCCTCTACGCCCTGAACCTGACCAACGGCACGCTGACGCTGGAAGGCGGCATCGGGGGCGGCAGCCCATTTGACCCACCGACGAATGCCAACCCCTTCCCCGGCATCACCGACATTGCCATCGGCATCAACCGGACCGCGCCCACGCCCAGCGGGCAGCTGCTGTACGCCGTGACGACCACCGGCAACCTGATTTCCTTTAACTCCGGTCAGCCCGGCTTCCTGCTGTCCTCGACGGCCATTACGGGCCTTACGGCCGGCCAGACGCTGGTCGGCACCGATTTCCGGCCCAATACCGGCCAGCTCTTTGGCCTGGGCTACGACCCGGCCAGCCGCACGGGGCGCCTCTACATCATCGACCGGAGCACAGCCGTAGCCACGCCCGTGGGAGCAGCGGCCGTACCGCTCGACCTGGGCACGACTCCAGCCGCACTCAACGGTATCGGCTTCGACTTTAACCCCACCGTGGACCGCATCAGGGTGACGGGCCTGACCACGCGCAATTACCGCCTCAACCCCAACAACGGCGTGGTTACCACCGACGGCGACCTGAACTTCGTGAGCGGGGCCACCGGCACACCGACCATTGGGGCCGTGGCCTACACCAACTCCTACGTTGGCAGCACCAGCACGACGCTGTATGATATCGACGACGTACGCAACCAGCTCTTCATTCAGAGCAACCCCAACCTGGGCCAGCTGACAGCGGCCGGGGCCACGGGCCTGCTACCCAGCAGCGGCGCGGTAAATGACCTGGACTTCTACTTCGACGCGGCCACGCAGGCTAACCGGGGCTTTCTGGTGTCGAATGCCGATGCCGCTACCACTACGACTACCTTCAGCACGCTCTACAGCCTCGACCCCAGCACCGGCGCTTCGCCGCTCGGCGTTATCGGCTTGGGCATTCCGGTGCGCGACGTGACGGCCTTTCTTGCCCCGCTCACCCAGCCCAACCTCATTGGCCGCCTCATCTACGGCGTGGCCGGCGGCAACCTGGTTTCCTTCGACTCGGGTGCGCCCAATAACATCCGCACGGCTGTCAACATCACCGGCCTGCCGGCCGACGGCTCGCAGGTGCTGGCCGGCATTGACTTTCGCCCGCTCGACGGGCAGCTCTTTGCTCTGGGCTACAACGCCACGGCCCAGACCGGCCAGCTCTATACCCTGGACCTGAGCACCGGCGCGCTGACGCCTGTGGGAGGCCTCAATACGTACAGTCTGGGGGCTGCCTCGGGGGTCGGCTTCGACTTCAACCCCGTCGCTGACCGAATTCGCATTGTGGGCAGCAATGGCAACAACTACCGCCTGAACCCAGCCGACGGCATACTGGCTACCGCCAGTGATGGCCCCACGGGCCGGGCGTTGTCGGGTGCGGCCTACACCAACAACGACAACAACGCGGCTACCGGCACGGCACTCTACGCCTACGACCAGAGCACCAACCAAGTAGTGCTCATCAACGACCCCAACACGGCCCTGAGCATTACTAACATAGGCAGTTCTAACACGGCGGTAAACACCGCTACCGGCGTCGAATTCGACATTTATTCGGACCTGGCCAACCCGGCCCTGCCCAACAACTCGGCCTTCGCGGCGGCAGCTCCCAACGGCGTTACCAGTGAGTCGCTATGGGAAGTGAGCCTGACCACCGGCGCGTTCAACCAGTTGGGGCGCATCGGCAGCGGCTCGAACTTGAGTGGTATGGCCGCCTTCCTCACCCCGGCCTTTTCGGGCCTGACGTGGACCGGCGCTATCGATACCGACTGGGGCAAAGCCGGCAACTGGAGTCCCGCGCAGGTACCGCAGGCCGCCGACAACGTAACCATTCCCAACACGACCAATGACCCGGTAGTAAGCAGCGCCTTCGTAGTCAACAGCGTAACGCTGGGCAGCGGCGCCACGCTCACCTCGGCCGATGGCAGCCTGCTGACGATAAACGGCAACTTCACCAACAACGGCGGAACCACGCTGGGCAGCCTTACCGGCCGGGTTTCCTTCGGCGGGCCCTCCGGTCAGGTTATCAGTGGTACTACTACTTTCTTCACCAACCTCTCCGTGGGCACGCCCCTGCTGACGGCCACGGGGCCGGTACAGGTGCAGCGCGTGTTGCAGGTGTTCGGCAACTTTGTTGCCGGCAACAACCTGACGCTGCTTTCCAACGCCAGCGGCACGGCTACGGTCGTAAACCAGGGCTCGGGCGTTGTCACCGGTACCGTGGTTGTGCAGCGCTACATTGCGGGCAACAACGCGGGGCTCGGCTACCGCCACTACTCCTCCCCGATTCAGAATGCTACCGTTTCGGAGTTCATTACACCGGGCTATACGCCGGTGGTAAACCCGGATTATAACACGGTGGGCAACACCGTTACGCCTTTCCCAACGGTATTCGGTTACGACCAAGCCCGCGTGACGACCAGCGGCAACCCTGCCCCAGAAGACTTCGAGAAGGGTTTCTTCTCGCCGGCTTCTCTGGCCGATCCGCTAACGGCGGGCCGGGGCTACACGGTCAACATTCCCGGCACGGAAACGGTGGACTTCGCCGGTACGCTCAACAACGGTCCTATTGCCGTCGGTAGCCTGAGCCGGGGCACCCAAACCGAATCGGGCTGGCAGCTGCTGGGCAACCCCTATCCTTCGCCCATCGACTGGGACCTGGTGGGCCGCACCAACGTGGACGGCGCGGTGTACGTGTACCGCTCCAGCGGGCCGTATGAGGGCACCTATTCGAGCTACGTGGCCGGTAGCGGCGGCGTAGGCATCAACGGCGGCACCGACCAGATTGCGCTGGGCCAGGGCTTCTTTGTACGCGTGAGCACCCCAAACACGACCAACGGCCAAGTAAGCTTTGCCAACGTGGTGCGTGTGACGGATGGTAGCAGCCCGGTGTTCCAGCGTGGCACGGCCGCCACCGACGCCTCGGTACGCCTGGAGCTGCGCGGCAGCACCGGCCCGGCCGATGAGGCGCTGGTGTACTTCAACACAGGCGCTACCGCCGCCTTCGACCCTGCCTTCGATGCCTACAAGCTCACGGCCAGCGGGGCCCCGATGCTGGCCACAGCAACGAGCAACGACGTGCGCCTGTCCATCAACGCCCTGCCCGCTTTGACCTCGGCCGACGTGACCATTCCGCTGCGACTGGAAGTAGCCCAGGCCGGCACCTACTCGCTGCGCGCCTCGGCCCTGCTGAACCTGCCGACCGGCACTTACGCCTACCTGCGCGACGCCCAGACCGGCGCGGTAGTTGACCTGGCCCAGCAGGCCAGCTATTCGTTTACGACCAGCGCCGGCACGCAGGCCCCGCGCTTCACGCTGCTACTCACGCAGGCCAAAGTGCTGGCTTCGGCCTCGGCCACGCTGGCCCAGCAGGTGAGCATTTACCCCAACCCAGCCCAGCAAACGGTGTTTATCAGCCTGCCCACCGCCCTGCGCCAGCAGGCCGTGGCCGCCACGCTGGTGAATAGCCTGGGCCAGGTGGTACTGCGCCACACGCTGCCCGCCCGCGCCACCGACAACCAGGCCCTGCCGCTCAGCGGTGTAAGCAAGGGCGTGTATACGCTGCGGCTGCTGACGGCCGAGGGCGTGGTCAATAAGCGCCTCGTGGTTGAATAAACGGGGTTACATACGGCTCCCGGCCGGCGTGGTGCCGACTGGGAGCCGATGGCCCCTTTCCTTTCATCTTTTGCCTCTTTCTTATGAAGCATATAGTCACTGTATTGCGCTTGTCCGGCGCCGTTGTTTTCGTTAGCCTGCTCAGCAGCCTCGAGCAGCCAGCGTACGCCCAGGGCCCCGGCAACGGCGGCCCCCGCCCCGCCGACACCGTGCCCATCGATGGCGGCGTGTCGCTGCTGCTGGCCGCCGGAGCCGCCTACGGGCTGCGGCGACTGCGCCAGTCGAAATCCCGCTAAGCTCTGCCGGACGAATTGCTCCGGTCTGAATCGGGAGCGAAGTAAAACCAGCACGTCATGTCGACCATTCTGCGCATCAAGCAGAGAGGAGGCATGACGTTTTTTTTGATATGCTCATTCAGTAAGCACAGCCGCTCAGCCCAGCACTTCCTCTACACGCTGGCGAAACAGCCGGCCGATGGGCAGCTCTTGGGCGGCTACTTCGATGTGCCGGGCGCTGTAGGTACGCACCTTGTCGAGGGCTACGATAAAGGAGCGGTGAATGCGCAGAAAATTGCTTTCCGAGAGCTTTTCCTCCATGCCGTTGATGGTTTGCTTTACTACCAGCGGCGGCCCCTGCGCGGTGTGAATCTTGACGTAATCCTTGAGGCCCTCCACGTAGAGCACGTCGCGCAGCACTACTTTCACCATTTTCCGGTCGATGCGGAAATACAGGAAGGCGTCGGGGTTGGTGGGGCTGGCGGGGTGGGCAGCCTCAGCCGACTGGTCGGTTTTGCCGGCTTTGGCCACGGCCTTCAGAAACCGCTCCAGCGACACGGGCTTGAGCAGGTAGTCCACGGCGTTCAGCTCGAACCCCTCGTAGGCGTAGTCGCGGTAGGCGGTGGTGAAGATAACCTGGGGCGGGTGGCGCAGGCTGCGCAGAAAGTCGGTGCCGAGCATCTTGGGCATCTTGATGTCGAGAAACAGCAAATCCACGGGCTGCTGCTGCAGCACGTCGAAAGCCTGTAGGGCATTGCCGCAGGTGGCCACCAGCTCCAAGTGGCTTACTTCCTGAATGTAGGACTGGAGCACCTCCAGGGCCGGGGGCTCGTCGTCGACGAGTAAGCACCGCAGTTTCATGGGCTCGTTAGCTAAGCGTGGAAGAATATTGGGCGGCCTCGGGCCGCGCCGGCAAGACGGCGGCTCTAGCGGCCACAGCAGCCGGGCGCGGCGCCGGCGGGAGTTGCAGATGAAGCACGGCAAGGAAAGTATCGGGCTCGGTGAGCACCTTTAGCTCGTGGCGGCCGGGATACAGCAGGACCAGCCGCTGCCGGATGACCTGCAGCCCGTCGTCGGCAGGCACCTCACTGGCCCGGCTACTGATTACTTTCAGCACAATTCCGCTGGCTTTAGCTACCAGATCAATGCTGACCCAGGGGCATTCTACCGGCGCCTGCGTGCCTAGCCGGAAGGCATTTTCGAGGAAGGGCAGCAGTACGAGCGGGGCAATGCGGTGGGCCTCCAGCGGCCCGCTGCAGCTGAGCGACACCTCGACGCGGCCTCCGAGCCGCAGCTTTTCCAGGGCCACGTAGTGCCGCAGCATCTCCACCTCGTCGGCCAGCGGTACAGCCTCGCGCGGGCTTTCGTAGAGCATGTAGCGTAGCAGGCCGGCCAGCTCCAGTACCACCCCGGGCGCGGCGGCCGATTTGGCCCCGGTGAGCTGACGCAGCGCGTGCAGGGTATCGAAGAGAAAGGCCGGCTGAAGCTGGGCCTTGAGCAGCTCTAGCTCGGTGCATAGCTGCTGCTGCCTCAGCTGCGCCCCGAGTTGCCGCTGCTCGTACCAGCCATCGGCCACCTTGACTGCCACGGCTACGCCGGCCGTTACCAAGGTCATGAAAAAGGTGTAATTCAGGCCCCAGTAGCCGGCCGGGTGCGTAGGCGCCACAGGTTGGATGTCAAACAAACCGGGCTGCACAATTAAATCAAAAAACGCGCGCGTCGTGATGGTTACCAGCGCGCAGCCCATTAGCCAGCCAGCCAGCAGCAGAAAGAAAAGGCTGGTTTGCCGCTGCCGCAGCAGCCGGGGCAAGATCCAGTAGAGAAGCGAGTAGGTGGTCAGCAGCGAGGCGGGCAGCTGGTTGAAGAGCAGGCCCCACCCGTAGAGCTTGGTTCCCCGGAGCCAATAGGCGGGCAACTGAATCAGAAGGCTGATGGCTAGCACGCCCAGCCAGAACAACCCGTGCCGCACAACCCGGTGTTGGAGCCACGCTTTCATGAGCGGGGCAGGCTGGCGGCTTCTAAAACCAGGTGCGCCGGCTCAGGCCGCCGCACTTTCAGACGGTCAGGAATGGCTGTCGGCAAGCGCCCCGGCTCCGACGCAGTAGCCGCCGGTAGCGCAGGAAGCTCCAGCAGCAGCCCCACGGTAAACGTGTCGGGGTGAGCTTCGATGGTGAGCTGGTGGCGCTGCGGGTAAAGCAGTTGCAGACGCTGCCGCACGTTGCGCAGGCCGATGCCCGGGGAACCAGCCGCCGCATCCGCATTTTTGGTATTGGTAATAACACAGCTGAACCGGCTACCTTCCACGGCCAGCGCAATACGAATATGGGCTTGCCCCACCTGCTCGGCCGAGCCGTGCTTAAACGCATTTTCGACCAAGGGCAACAGCAAAAGCGGCGCTATCCGGCCCTGTGCCGGAATGTCCTCCGCCTCGAAGACCAGCGTGAGCCGGGCGCCGTAGCGCAGCTGCTGCAGGGCAATGTAGTTGCGGAGCAGCGCTACTTCGTCGGCCAGGGCCACCGAGGGGGCACTGCCTTGCTTGACCACGAAATCCAGCAGTCCGGTGAGGCGCTCCACCACCACCGGCGCCTGATCCGACTGCCGCAGGGTGAGGGCGTAGAGGTTGTTGAGCGTATTGAAGAGGAAATGCGGGTGAATCTGGGCTTTGAGCAGTTGCAGCTCGGCCTGGTAATTTTCCTGGCTTAGCACCACGTTGGCCAGCTCTTTTTGCCGCCACTGCCGGTACACGCGCAGGCAGGCCGCTACCCCGGCAATGAGCAGCGTAGGCATGTGGCTGCCGGTAGCCAGCACATTATGAAAATCCGGAAACGGCGACACAATGCCTGCGCGCAACGGCACGAGCACGAAAAACCGCAAGGCAAAGGTTAGCCCCAGCGCCAACCAAAACCACAGCGTAACCAACAGCAGGAAACGTCCCCGGCGCGGAGTGCTACCCCAGAGTAGGGGCAACACGCCATACAATAGCGCGTAGATGGCCGGCACCTGGGTGCCCACCACAATGAGCAGTGAGTCGCGCAGGGCCAGGCCCCAATCGGCAGTTTGGCGGCACACTACGATGAACAGCCACATCAGAAAAGCGGTGTTGGCCAGCCAGAACAGGCCGTGCCGCAGTAGCCAGTGCTCGTCGAGGGCCCGCACTAGGCGGGGCAAGCCTTTTTTCTCCGTCGTTGCCATACGTCTTCTTGCCGGTGGTCTACTTAAAGATACCGTTTCCGGCGCAGGTAATACTCTGCCAATCTGCTTTATAGACCAACGACTACGCGGCATCGACCAACGACCGATACGTCCGTTGGTCGATGCCGCCGCACCGTATTGCGGCCCGCCCGCGTCGCCGGGCGAATAGGCCGGCGGCGGGGTTTTGCGCGGGCCATCTTTGGCTATGTCAACGGCCCGCTGCCGGCCCGGTGGGCCGCTGCCAGCTACCGGTCAGTGTAGCAATGCATCACCTGTTCTTTCACCCTAAACCCAGTAAAGCCATGAAAACTTTCTTTCTCTTCCGCGCCCCGCTATTGCTGTTTTTCCTGTTGCTTTCCACGCTGGCCCAGGCCCAGACCACCGCCGCCCGGCTGCCCCAGGGCGGCTACTGGAACGTGGAAACCAACTTGGCCACCCGCGACTACACCATCATCCGCTTCTATAACAACCAGGACCAGCTCATTTACGAAGAAAAGCTACCCAACCTGTGCCTCGATTTGAGCCGGGGCACCAGCCTGTGCCGCCGCACCATCGGGCAGCTCAACGGGGCTCTGCAACAGGTGCTGCACGACCCAGCCACCGCCAGCCAGACTACCACACTGCTGGCAGGACAGCTTGGCCAGAACCGCCGGGTGCAGCGCGTGTATGCCGTGCGTTGAGTGGAGCCACCAGATCCTATTAATCAGATAGCTAGGCCAGTCCAAACCAGCTGTAGCAGGAAGCGGGCCGCCGGAGTTGAGCACCACCACTTAACTACAGCTGCCCACCTGCGTATGCAGGAGCTTCCACTCAGCCCCAACCCGATGACGACCAAAACCCTGCAGGCTATTGCCGAGAAGATGAAGCAGCTCGACATTGCCATGCTCACCACCGAAACCAGCCGCGGGCAGTTCAGCAGCCGGCCCATGAGCAACAACGGCGACGTGGCCTACGACGGCAACTCCTACTTCTTCACCTACGACGGCTCCCGCACGGTGCACGATATCGAGCAGAACCCGCACGTGGGCCTCACGTTCTCCGGCCCCAAACGGCTCTACATTGCCATTACCGGCCGGGCCACGCTTATTCGCCACAAGCCTACGCTGCAGAAACACTGGGTGCCCGATGTGGAGCGGTGGTTCAAGGAAGGCATCGACACGCCTGGCATCGTGCTCATTCGGGTGGAGGCTACCCGCATCAAGTACTGGCAGGACGAGGACGAAGGCGAGCTGCACCTGCCTGGCTAGGCCGGCCGCTTAGCTGTTATTGAAGCTTAATCCAGGGCCTGATTCAGGAAATGAACCAGCGGCTGCAGCGCGCCGAAACCTGCCACGATCTGCTGGCTTATTTCGGGGCGCAGCAGGCTTTCATCGGGCAACGGGTGCGAGGCGGTGAAGCTTTTGAGCTTGAGGTAGCTCAGGGCCGGGTTGGCCGCGTCGTAGCCTTTGGGTGGGCGCTGCAGGCTGTGCTCCCGGCTCAGGCCGGGGAAATGCTGCCGGAAATCGGGGGTAGTGAGCAGCGCTTCAAAGGCGGGCAGGTTGTAGTCAATTTCCTGGCGCAGGGTGGCCAGGGTTTTGGCCTCGGGCATATACAAGCCCCCGGCCACAAACGAGCCGCCCGGCTCCAGATTCAGGTAGTAGCCGGCCGAGGCTGCGGCTTTGCCACCCGCATTGAACCAGGCCCCGAAGTTGTGCTTGTAGGGTGCTTTGTTGGCTGAAAAGCGGATGTCGCGGTTGAGGCGAAACACGCACTTCTTCGGCTGTAGTTGCGAGTCGGCAATGGCCGGGTCGGCGGCTTCCAGCTGACTCAGCACCTGGGTTACCAGCGCCAGAAAGTCGGCTTTGGCCGCCTCGTAGGCGGGGCGGTTGGCATCCAGCCAGGCTTTGTTGTTGTTGGCCCGAAGGTCGGTCAGGAAAGTAAGCGTAGCGGGGTGCAGCATGGTGGTGACGGATGAAATAGGCGGCTCAGTGACGCGCTCCGGCCCACGAAAGCCCGGCCGGGTGGCCAATATGGGGAATAACCGGGAATCAGCCGGCTATTCCTCCTACTGAGCCTGGCCATTACTCCCCGCCCCCTTTGCCGCCTTTGCCGCCGGCATCCATGCGCACTATTTTGGGCGTAAACGAGCCGAGCACGTCCACCAGGTCGCGCTGGTGGGCCATTACCTGGTGAATATCCTTGTAGGCCATCGGGGCTTCGTCGAGGCCGCCGCCCATAAGCTCAATGCCGTGGTCTTTCAGCTCGCGGCGCACGTCGCCTTCCTTTAGTGTTTTCATGGCCGCACTGCGCGACATACGCCGCCCCGCCCCGTGCGAGGCCGATTGCAGCGAGTCCCGCTCGCCCCGGCCCCGCACGATGAAGCCGGGGGCCGTCATGGAGCCGGGAATGACGCCCAGCACGCCCTTGCCGGCCGGCGTGGCGCCTTTACGGTGCACAATGGCCTCGCGGCCGTCGGCCAGCGTTTCGCGCCAGGCAAAGTTGTGGTGGTTTTCTACTTTGGCCATGGCCCGCTCGCCCAAGGCTTTGCTGATGCGGCGGTGAATCTGGTCGTGGCAGGCCGAGGCGTAGTCGCCAGCCAGGTTCATGGCGGCCCAGTATTCCTGCCCGGCCTGCGAGTCGAGGGAAAGCCAGGCCAGGTGGCGCGCTTCGGGCGGCAGCGGGCAGGCCTGCATGGCCAGCTTGGTGTAGTGCTGGGCCACGGCCGCGCCCAGCCCCCGGGAGCCGCTGTGGCTGAGCAGCCCCAGGTACTTGCCCGGCGGCACGTCCAGCTCATTGTCCGGGTCGGTGATGTCGACCACCCCGAATTCCACGAAGTGGTTGCCCGAGCCCGAGGTGCCAATCTGGTCGATGGCCGTTTGGCGCTTGCCCTTCAGCACCCCGATTTCCCGAAACTCGGGCCGCTCGAAAATGGCGTCGTCCATCTTCTTATCGAAGCCCGACTTATTGCCGAAGCGGGTGTTTTCCAGAATAATCTTGCGCAGCTCCTTGGCCCGCTGGTAGAGCTCGTGCTCGGGCAGCGGAAACACCGACAGAGCCATGCGGCAGCCAATATCCATGCCCACGCCGTAGGGAATGACGGCATTATCGACGGCCAGCACCCCGCCGATGGGCAGGCCGTAGCCCTGGTGGGCATCGGGCATCAGCGCCCCGTCGATGGTGACGGGCAGCTGCATGGCGGTGTCCATCTGCTTACGGGCCCCATCCTCGATAAACTCCTCGCCGTAGCGCCGGTAATCCTTGATTTCGGGGTTCAGACCCACGCTTTTGCTGGGCTGGGGCACCAGCTCCTGGGCTACTTCGCGCCAGGTTTCGTCGCGCACATATTTGTATGGATCAGCTTTTATCTGCTGCAGCAACGCCAGGGCGCTGCCTTTATCGAGCTTTTTGAACTGCCGGTCGGCCAGCACGTCCAGAGCACGGCCAATAGCGGGCCCTTCGGGGAAACCAATCTTGCGCAGGTCGTTGCCGCGCACTGTTTGCTTAGACATAGTTCGGAACGTTGGGTGGTTCCGAGTGTAGCGCGAAGCAGGGCTTTGGGGTTACGGACGAGGTGGTGAAGTGGTGAAGTGGTAAGTTGACATTCATGTGTCCTTGCGAGCAACGCGAAGCAATCCGTCCTCTGAAATGTACCGAGAGTCCTGAAGTGAAAAGCCCTTTACTCCGGCGGGAATAAAGGGCTTTCTGGGTAAAGGACGTGACTACCTGCGCAGAGGACGGATTGCCACGGCTGCGCCTCGCAAGGACAGACGAGCATTAGCACATCAGCACATTTCTCACATTCTCCACATTAAAAACACATTGCCTTACTGCTGCTTGCCGCACTCGGCGCAGAAGCGCTGGTCGGGCTTCATACTAGCGCCGCAGTCGGAGCAGAATTTCTCCTTGGCCTGGGCCGCTACGTTGGGCGTGCCGCACTCAGGGCAGAACTTCTTGTTGGCGTCGAGGGTGGTCTGGCAGTTTTTGCACTGCACGATTCCGCCCCGGTTGATGAAGTCGAGGCTTTTGGTGTAGTCCTGCTCGCGGGTTTTGGTATAAATCTGCTCTTTGGCGGCCTGGGCCTGCTGGGAGGCCAGCTCCTCGTGCTCGTCGGGGGCACAGTCTTCGCAGAGGCCGGCCTTGCCATTCCAGCACACATCGGGGCACACCCAGTGGCCGCAGCGGGTGCATTGCTTGAAAAATTTCTTGCCTTCGAGCACGGCGCTTTTCAGAGCCTCGTCGTGGGCGGGGCCACCCACGGCGCGCTGCATCTGGTAGGCCGCGTTGCCGGCGTCGTGAAACATGCCGCCAAACAGGCTGCCGGCCGCGTTGAGCAGGCTGGTAGCCATGCCCATCTTGTTGATTTCAAACCGCGACATATGGCCGTTGTGGCATTTGTCGCAGTAAAACTTAAACTGGAAGCCTTTGTCGGTGGACAGGTCGTCGTGGTTGGCGACAAACTGAATCAGGTTGCTCATAGCGGTGTAGGAAGGATGATGTGGCTGCGAAAGCAAAGATAAACTTGCGCCAATATAGCAGTATCACATGGGTATGTGAGGTTACCGTCTTTCCCGGTAATCGGGAATTTGCCCTTGGCCGCACCCGCAAGCCGGGCCGGTTGGCTTAGTCGTGCAGCCCTTTGCCCCGCAAAATGTGCGGCGTGTATTTTTCAACCCGGGCCGCCCGGGTTTTGGCCTGCTTGGGGGCCGAAAAATACAGCAGATAACCCCGCTGCCGACCGGGCGTGAGGGTGTGGAAAGCGGCTTTCAGGGCGGCGCTGTTATCCAGCGCCGCCTGCAGCTCGTCGGGCATGGTGAAGTCCGACGTTTGCTTTAAAGCGACTTTCAGGTCCGCTTTTTCTGCCGCAACAGCTTCCCGGATATACGCCTCCAGCACGGGTTGCAGCCGGACAATTTCCTGCGCATCGGTGAAGCGGATCTGGCGGGCGGCCTGCACGTTGGCGGTTTGCTGCACCAACAGGCTGTTTGGGTCGCTAAGCAGGGCTCCATTCACGAAATTGAGGGCACAGTATTCCTTAAAGGCGTGGATTAACAGCACGTTTTTCTCCTGCACGGTGTAGCAGGGTACGCCCCATTTTAGCTCTTCGGTGAGGCCGCAGCCGAGCACGAGGGCCCGCAATTCGTGCAGCGCAGGTTGCCATTTCCGGACGCTGCACGCGGGGGTGCTCACCAGCGCGCAACGCCCGCAGCCATCCGTGAAGTAAAAATCAACCGAGGGAGCCATTATCGTTATTAGTTAGCAGTCAGAACTCTTCTACTGGCCGGCCGGAAGTACCACGATACGACCGTCAGAGCCAGCAGCAGCAACGAGGGCGGCAATGCGCTAATGGGCTCCCGGGCGGCCAGGTGGGAAACAACGGCACCCGACATGGCGAAGAAAAAGCCCGCGTAAGCCCATTCTTTCAGTAGTGCCAACCGTGGCACGAGCAGGGCCACAACTCCTAGTATTTTCCAGACGCCCAAAATCACGGGGAAGTAGGGTGGATAGCCCAGATTGGCCATAAAATCCGCTTCGGCCTTGTTATTCATTACTTGCACTACGCCGGTGGATAGCATGCCCAGGGCCAGCCAAAGCGTAGAAGTCCAGTAAATGATGTTGTTTCTCCGGTTCATGGCGGGTTATTTTAGGTTACCCACGATTTCCTGCAGCCGGTTGTGGGCCATGTTGAGGCCCTGGGCAAAGGGCAGCCGCAGCTGCTGATTGCGCTGGGCCACCGACCGGTAGATGATGTGCATGCGCAGCTGGCTGCGGCCGTCGGGCAGGCTCTCGAATTCCAGGAACTCCAGCTGGGGGCCGAAGGGCGCATTTTCCATTTCGAAGGTGCGGGTAATCATCTGGTTGGGAATGAACTCGTGGATGACGCCGCCGGCCCGAAACACCACGTTGCCCTGCGCATCGGTGGTTTCGAACTGCCAGCTGCCGTGCTTTCGGTTGTCGAGCTTCAGCACGTTGGTGCCCATCCACTGCGCAATGATTTCGGGGTCGGTGTAGGCCGTGAACAACAACGGCCGCGGCAGGTCAAACAAGCGGGTGATGACCAGGTCCTGCCGGCCATCCTCGGCGCTGATGTTGGTTTTTCGCTCCATTGTTAGTCGGTGGATTTGGCTTGGCGGGCTTGCAGAATGCTTTCCAGCTTGTTAAACCGGTCGTCCCACATCTGGCGGAAGGGCTCGATAAAGTCGGCTATTTCCTTCATGCGGGCCGGGTTGAGGTGGTAGTAGATTTCCCGGCCGCTCTGCTGCTGCTTCAGCAGCTCGCACTCAGTCAGGATCTGCAGGTGCTTCGATACGGTGGGCCGGGCCGTGTCGAAGCTGGCGGCAATGGCCCCGGCCGTCATAGCCTGGGCGGCCACGAGCAGCAGAATGGCCCGGCGGGTGGGGTCGGCAATGGCCTGGAAGGCGTCGCGGCGTAAGTTCATTGCGTAGCTATTTGACTACAAGTATACGCGTAGTCATTTAACTACGCAAGATGCGCCGGAATTATTTTTACCAGCTGCCCGATAAAGCCAAACAAGTATACAGTGGTCTGAAAATTGGCTGCCAGCGCTGCACATGGCCCCGGAATAGCGGCGTTTTTAGGCTGAACATGCGGCTAAGGCTTCAAACCGCCGCGGCTAAGCCTTAGAGCATCGCGCCGGCGGCTTGAAGTACTGCGTCATAGCCTTAATTCAGGAGTACCCGCCTTGGCTTTTGAGCAAAAAAGAGGCCCCGACTAGGGCCTCTTCTCAAGCAAACGACTCAGGCAAACGACGAGCTTACGCACCGTCCATGCGCACGATTTTGGGCGTGAACGAGCCGAGCACGTCTACCAACTCCTGCTGGCTTTGCATCACGGCGTGGATGTCCTTGTAAGCCATCGGCGCTTCATCGACGCCCCCACCCTGCAGGGCCACGTCGTGGTCTTTCAGGTACTGGCGCACCTGGGCTTCGCTCAGCTCCTGCTTGGCCCGGCTGCGCGACATGAGCCGGCCGGCTCCGTGCGCGGCCGAGCCCAGCGACGCGGCCACACCCCGGCCCCGCACGATAAAGCCGGGGGCCGTCATGGAGCCGGGAATGATGCCCAGCACGCCCTGGCCGGCCGGCGTAGCGCCCTTGCGGTGCACGATTACCTCGCGGCCGTCCTGCAGCTGCTCTTTCCAGGCGAAGTTGTGGTGGTTTTCCACTTTGGCCAGGGGCCGCTCGCCCAGGGCTTTGGCCAGCCGCTGGTGAATGTGGTGGTGGCAGGCCGAGGCGTAGTCACCGGCCAGCGTCATGGCGGCCCAGTATTCCTGGCCCAGCTCCCCATCGAGGCTTAGCCAGGCTAAGTGCTTGGCCTCGTTGGGGAGCTGGCAGTTTTCCATAGCCAGCTTGGTGTAGTGGTTAGCCACCGAAGCGCCCAGGCCGCGCGAGCCGGAGTGCGACAATAAGCCCACGTACTGGCCCACGGCCAGGCCCATCTCGTTGGTCGGGTCAGTAATTTCTACGATGCCGAATTCCACGAAGTGGTTGCCGGAGCCGGAGGTGCCGATTTGGGCGGCGGCCGTTGCCTGCTTGTTGCGCAGAAACGGCAAGTCGCGGAACTCGTCGCGCTCCAGCACCTCGTGGCCCATTTTCCGGCCCCGGTCGAAACCGGTGCGGTTGCCGAAGCGGGTGTTGTCGAGCAGCAGCTTCTGCAATTCCTGCACCCGCTGCCCGATGAATTTGGGCGGCAGCGCAAACACCGACAGCGCCATGCGGCAGCCGATATCCACGCCCACGGCGTAGGGAATCACGGCATTGTCGGTGGCCAGCACGCCCCCGATGGGCAGGCCGTAGCCGTGGTGGGCGTCGGGCATGAGGGCTCCGGCCACCGTTACGGGCAGTTTCATGGCCGTATCCATCTGGTGCAGGGCGCCTGGCTCGATATGCTCGGCCCCGTAGAGGGCGTAGGGCTTGCGGGCCACCAACTCGATGTGACGCGACGGAGGCGGCAGCAGCGCGGCGGCTACGTGGCTCCAGTCGAGGTGGGTGGCGAAATCGTGGGGAGTGGCCAGAATGTGCTGGAGCAGGGCCAGCTGGTCGGTCAGGGAAATTTTCTTGAGGTGCTTGCGCTGCAATTGAGCCAGCGCCAGCCCGATGGCGCGGCCTTCGGGGAAGCCAAGCTGCCGAAGGTCGTTGCCGCGTAGTTGTTGAGCCATACAAAGGGAGTCCGAAGACGTGAAGTTGAAGAGAGAGAGAGAAACGGCCGTTCAGGAGGCAGCGACACCCACATTTCGGTGCCGCTGCCGGCCGCAGTTGTTGACGAAAAAAACCTATCCAAGCCGGAGCAATAAGCCGGGCGCGTCTGGGGTACTCGCGTAACACCCAAAGGATTGGTCGAAGGAACGCGCCCGTACGGCATCCGGCCGGATAATCGGGTACCAAACGCGAGCAAGGGAACAAGCCGGGCAGTCTGCTATTGATGCGTGGGTATTTCACCCAGCGCACCCCGAAGTATGACTTCCCTACGCCACTTTCCCGGTTTGGCTCCTGTAGTGGGCAACGAGGCGGGCAGCCTCTGAAACTGTGCTCTAACCAAACTGAGCTACTGCCTTGCGGCAGGAAGGATTCGAACCTCCGACCCCAGCGCCCCTAGCGAAGTAAGGCTGCTCTACGGCACCACTACAGGAAAAACTGGCTGCTTACCCGGGCAATAAGCGGAAGGCGCCAAAAAAGTGTTGCGCGCTTTGAGCCACTCAGCCACCTGACCCAAGGCCAGGGCGGGATTCGAACCCGCGGTATCCCGGGCAACCGGGACACGAACTACGAAGGACCGCCTGCCGACGGCACCGGGTAAGCAGTAAAAACAAAACTCGTTGGAGCAACTGGGCGCCCAGCCCATTATCCTGCTCTACCAGACTGAGCTACCGCCAATCCGGGGACTGGCGAGAGGGATTCGAACCCCCGACCCGGGCATTAAAAGTGCGAAGTAAGGCTAAGCTACGGCACCCAACGAGGTACTCTTCCGGACATTGCGGGGCAACAGGCGAAGCGCCCAAACAACTGATGCGTCTACATTTCGCCACTCACTACCGGGCGGCAGTGAGGCGGGAGTTGCACCCGCACGCCTTGCGGCAGCAGTTCTGAACGAAGGATTACGCTCCTACGGCACCCGAAAAAACCGGTATTTCAACACCCACCGGGGTAAACAATGGAAAGCGCGTGCTCTACCAATTGAGCTGCCTGCGCCGCCCGCAGCGGTTGGCGCAGGCCAGGATTCGAACCCGTGACCCGATGGAACGCTTCCCGACGACACCCGGCGGGATATGTAGGCAATGAACCAACCCAAAAACCGGGGCAAATGGCGCCAGGCGAGTGTTTTCCTGTTGCCACGAAGGCAACGCGGGATTCGAACCCGTAACCGCCCGTGGGGCAGCCTGAAAACTAGCCCGAAGTAACGCCCGGCTACGGCACCCGGTCAGGAGGATTGGCCAATGCAGCAGGAAAGGGCAACAAGCCAGCAGGTCCACCGGAAGCCGCGTTAGTAGCGCGGCGAGGAAGTGACTCCTCTATCGTTTGGAGACGAAGTAAGACCCGCTTACGGCACCTTTCCTTTGTTTTTCACCAGGTAGCCGGAGGCAGGCGCGGCCCGTCTGGCCCTGCATTTAGGCCCCCGACTATTGGTAACGTGTCTTTATTTATGGTCAGTCATGATGATTATGATGAGAGAGTGAGCGGTTGTAGCTCCGCTGTAAAGGCCCGCAGCACCGCCTGGGGCGGCTTGGGGTCGAAGATGGCGAAGTCGATGCGTCTGAATTGGTTGCGCCATTCGGGTTCCAGCAAGGCTTCGGCAAACAGCCGGGCAATCTGGGCCGGGTCGTTGCCGAACACGCCGCAGCCCCAGGCCCCCAGCACCAGCGCCTCGCAGCCGTGGCGGGCCGCCAGGCCCAGCACCAACCGGATGCGCCGCCTCATGGTGGGTTCCAGTTCGGGTAGCAGCTCGGGCGAGTTGCGCCGGAGTGCCCCGGCATTCACGGCCGGGGCCGTGATGACGTCGATGCGGAACGGCTCGGGGAGCCAATGGCCGGTATCGTCGCGCAACACTGGCACGCCGGGCGAATAGAGGCAGTAGTCGCTGTAGAGGCCGTTGAGGTGGGCATTGTGGCCGTACATTTCCGTGAATTGGGCAATGCACGGATACAGCCCCGAGGAGCGGGCCAGGCTTTCTTCCTGGGCCTGACTACCGCCCAGAAACCCGCCGCCGGGGTTGCGGGCCGAGGCGAAGTTGAGCACCCCGACGCGGGCGAATTCCCGGCTCAGCGTGGCCGCGGCTTCCAGGGTAGTAGCGTGGTACACGCGCACTGCGGCCGGAATTGCGGCGCTGGTTCCGAGTTCCTGCCCCACCGCTACGGCGTCCGCCGGCCGGTAGAGCAGGCTGCCTTGCTCGGCAGCGTGTTGCCAGGCCCCGATGTGTACTACTTGGCCGCTAGCGGTTTGGTAGTGCCCGGTTTCCAGGGCGTCGAGGGTGAGGCGGGCCAGTTGTTGACGATGTTCGCGGTTCATAAACGGGGCAGGATATGTCGGACTTCCGGAGGCGGGAGCAGCGGCCGGATTGCCGCCACTCCATGCCGCTTTAGGGTCGCAGAGTTGGTTTTTATGTTGTTGAAGGAAATCCCGACCAGAATCGGGCCTCACTCCTACAGGTCAATTTTACCGATTTCAGTCAGGGCCGATCCGCCGTTTTCCAGGGCTTCCAGCACGTCGAATACTTTATCCGACCAGCCGGCAATGAGGGCTACGCCGTGGCCTTCGCGCACTTCGATAGGCGTGTGGCCGTGGCCGGCCAAATCGAAGAGGTAGAGCCGGGCCTGGGGCGCCACGGTGCGGCGGTAGTCAATCCAGGCCTGGGCCAGGGTGCCGCCGTCACCGGTGCTGTTCCAGAGCTGGCAGTCGGTGAAGATCATCACCTTATCTACCACCTCGCGGCGCTGGAGCAAGTCCCGGATTACCAGGTGCCCGTTGGTGCTGTAGCCTACCTCGCCTTCGCGGCGGTAGAACTCTTGCACGTTTTGCAGCACCCGGCCCCGGGGCAGGCTCACGCGCTTCCACGTATCGCCAAACATGCCGGTAGTTACGTGCCCGCAGCGGCTCTGCAGCAACATGCCCAGCACCAGGCCCACGTCGTAGAGCAGCACTTTGCTGCGCTGTGAAACGGGTTGCTGCATCGAGCCCGACACGTCGCAGGCCACTACCACGCGGGTGTCGGTGCCAAAGCCGCGCAGGTTGGCGGCGCTGTGCCCGATGGCCGTTTCCAGCGCCTCCAGCACCAGTGCCCCGTAGCCCGATTTCAGCAGCAATACCTCGCGGTAAGCGGCCAGAAACCGGAAAGGCAGCTGCTTGGCGCGGCTCACGGCCGTTGCGTTGCCCAGCGTAGCACACACCCGCTCCACGGCCTGGGCCGACACGTCGGCTTCGAGGATGTTGCGCAGGTTGCGCAGCAAAGCCATATAGCCCAGCTTGCCACTGCCAATCAAGGTTTCCCAGGCGTGGCGGAAAGCCGCCGCACGCTCCTCGGCCGAAGCAAACTTGGTTTGCCCCAGCGCCGACAGCTCGGTTTCCCAGGTGTAGGGCGTGGGCAGCGTCCCCTGCACGAGCTGGTCGAACAAGGTTTGCTGCTCGGTGCTGCGGGCCGTGGGGTGCACCAGAAACAGCGCGTCGCGGAGGCGAACCTGCCCGGCCCGGTCGTACTTAGCCAGCTGGTAGCCGTCGAAGTTGTTGAAGCTCCGGGCCAGGCCTTTCTGCACCTGCTTGGAGAGGCGGTTGAGGGTTTTCACCCCTTCCCGCTCGTTGGCCTGGGCGTAGTAAGCCAGCAATTCGGTGATTTCGTCGGCCCGCTGCACCACCCGGGCTACCAGGCGGCTCACGAGGCTGTCGCCGCGGTGCAGGCGGGCCAACTCCACGGTCAGCACCAGGGGCACGGTGCGCAGGTGCAGCTGCTCGCGGGCATACACCGCCAAACGGGCCACAAACTCGGGGTCGTTGCGGGCTACCAGCTCGCGCAGGCGCAAGAGGCGGGTATCGGCTTTTTCGTAGAACTGGTCGTTGAGGGCGGCCGTGGCTACGGCCGCGTACAGCTCCAGCTGGGGCGTGAGGGTATAAGCCACCGCACCTTCGTGGTTCAGAACGGTTTTGGCTTTGCGGAAAGTAAAGTTGAAGCGCATGAGAAAGGTGAAGTTGTGAGGTGGTGAAATGGTGAATTTTCGTGCTGCTGGCACTGTTTTGCAGTACTGCATGTCCAACTTAGCCGAGCAAGTGCTTGGGCACCAGCAGGCGGTTGTCGGTGGCCCAGCGCTGAATCCAGGCACCTTCCTCGTCGTTGGGGCGGCGGTTGAACAAGCCCCGGGCCTGCACTACGGTGCGGTTGGCCTGCACTTCCAAGGTCACGGCGCGGGTACCGCCGAGGGTGAGCGAAAAAATGGCACTGCGCCCCCGCCGGCACGATTCGAGGTAAGAAGCCACGCAGTGCCGCAGGGCACGGCCCTCGTCAATGAGGTGGCCGTAGGTACGCAGCTGGGTGATGCGCACCGGGCACTTGCTGCCCCCGGCAAAGTCGGGGACGGGCAGCGCGCCCCAGGTCGTTTCCAGGGTGAGGCTGGCTTCGGGCACCCGGTGCGGGGCCTGGGCCAGCTGGCGGTGCCACTGCGCCGTTTGCGTCAGTACACTGCTCATCGAGCGGCCCTTGAGGGAGAAGCCCGGCTGGGCCGGTTCGCCATCAATACCCACCGCGCGCTTTTGGTGAATCCAGTCACACACGGGACCCAACTGCCAGGGGTCGGCCATCGGGGTGGCGGCAAAAAAATCGACCACGCGCAGCCAGAACTCATCGTCGCGGCTCAGCTGACGGCCCAGACGGGAGTCGAGCACGGGGCCCAGCCAAGCCAGCTGGTCGCGGGCGGCGAGCTGGGCGTAGCGCAGGGCCTGCAGAAAGGTGTAGCCCGCCGGGGCCAGGCGCAAGTGGTGCTCGGTTTTGCGGCTAAACCCCACCGGCAACCCGGTAAAGGTGCGTAAGGCTTCACCCCGGCCCAGGTGCACGGTCAGCTCGGCCACGTTGAGGCCGTCGTGTAGGCGGCCGGCCGTCCAGGAGCTGATAACCCAGGCCGGCACGTCGCCATACTGGTCGAAGAGGTGGCGCACCAGGCTTTCCAGCTGCCGGAAGGGGTTGCGGCTGCGGGGTTGCCAGCTGGCCAGCTCCCGGCAGCGCCGGGGCAGTAGCCGGGCCACTGCCGCCAGGGCCGGGGCCAGCTCGGGCCGCCAGAGCAGCTCGGTGCGCTTGGCAGCCAGGCCGCGCAGCAAGCCGGCGCACTGGTCGCGCTGCGCGTCCTTTTGCTCGTGGATGCAGCGCCGGTAGAAGGGCGCCAGCGCTGAATTTTCACCCAGGTGGGCATTGATAACGGGCAATGGACCGTAGAGCGAAAACAGATAGTCTACCTGCCGCGGGAGCGGCCAGCGGCGCCAGTCGAGGCGCTTGGCCGCCGAAAGCACTATGCGGGCTTGCTGGGCTTGCCAGGCGGCGTGGGGTAAGGGTTTGAGACGGTTGGACATCGGGGCGGATACCCTTCACGAGGGCGGTTACCGATTGAAAAATCAGATTGGGAATTGGGCCCGAAGGCGGGCACACTGAGCAGAATCCGGAAGCTTTCGTACATGACGCAGGCAGTAAAAGAGTGGGGTTTATAATTCGCGTTTGATGGCGAATTCAATTGTTATTTTTAATTTATTAATCCCGAAAATACATACCTCTTCCAGGCCGCTGGAAATTAATTTTCAGCGAATAAATACCATGAAAAAAGCCCAACTTCTGGGAGAAGCCGGGCTTTTTTCACGAATCAGTCACGTAGTATTTATCTACGCGGATTGTTCGACGAAAAATCCCGGCCACACCGATTCCACTCACGGCTAACTGGCCGTTTGGGTTGTGGTTGGTGTATAGAGCTGTCCTGCTGGAGGTACATGGCCGAAGGATAGAAAGGGCTGAAAAACAAACCACCCGAACCTTCTGGGGTTCGGGTGGCGGAAGTATCAGAGGAAGCCTGCTGCTACTTAGCTATACCGAACCGAGGCCGAAGCCACTGGCTTCATACCTTCTTGCTTGCTGGTGTAGTTAAAGTGGCGGAGCATGGTTTCGAGTTGTCTTTTTGTGGTTGAGTGATGCAAATATGAAGGTAGTTTTTCTATCCACCAAATTAGTTCGAAAAATAATTCAAATATTTTTCAGGCGAACTTAATTACACGGAATTACCAGCGCAGCAATTAAGGAAATAGGCTCTTTCTAAATGATTACACACGGCTAATCCCGCACTTATTTAACCGAATGCAAAAGTATAGTATGTCAGGAGCTACTTACCCAGAAACAAACACGGGTTTTGGCCGACCGAGGAGAATAATTACTCCTCGCTGGTAGTGGTGTGGGTAGCCGGAAAGCCCGCGGCCTGCAGGGCTTGCTTGATGGCGGGACAGTCGGGCTCGGTGCCGGTGGCCACGGGCGCCGGCCCCTCGGTTAGCTGATTGACCAGCAAGTGGTGGCACTGCAGAATTTCCCGCACCGCTACCAGGTTGTCCAGAGTGGTCATGGCGGGCACCGCAATGCTGTAGCGGACTAGCTGGGTGTTGTTGGCGGAAGGATTCGGAGAAGGAAGAAAGGTGGGCGGGTGCTGAGCCGGAAAGGGGGCATGGCCTTCCCTCCCTGGAGGTGTACTACGCCGGGCAGCTTTGGTTATGCTTCACGTGCGTGGCCCCAGAAGCGCGAACAGGTAGAAATACGTGGTTTTTAAATCCCGTGCTTCTACGCTGAGAAGCCGCTCCGCGGGGCTATTCCTTTGCATCGTTAAGGCGCTTACGCATTTGCCGTTACAAGTCGCCGGTTGCTGCAACCAGGCGCTTTCCGGCGCTTATCTTCCACCTTTTCTCCCCGATTACTATGGGCTTTCTTGGACTTATTCCCGCCACCGATCTGGCGGCTACCTACAACGTGCGGACGCGTCTGCTCACGCTTTCTGCCAGAGGCGAAGCGCGAGATTTTACGTATGGCATCACCTTCGACCGGGTGCCTTACATGGGCGGACTCAAGTTTCAGCTGATGGGCTGGACGGGGCCGCTGAAAGACCCTGAGTCGTATTCGCCCTACACCCACCAGCAGTCCTATGCTATTCAGCTTCCCTCCCCGGCGTTTCCCTCCAACTCCTTGCTAATCGTGGATGAAAACCACCCCGAGGGTTTGGTCGTCGATATTCGCTTTACGGGTGGCATCCCTACGTCGCAGGCTGACCAAGGCAACGCGGCGGCTCCGGCGGCCAGCCCGGACTCCGGGCCGGCTACTCCCCTGGATGAGCACGTGACGGTAATGCTTGGGGAGAATTTCAGCATTAAGGCAGCGGCCAGCTCGCCTCCAATCGGTACTGTCACCATCAAATACGACACGACGGTGCTGGAGCTGCTGCATTCCCGCATCGAAAACCTCTACATCGTCTGGACCCTCAGGCCTCTGCGCAGCGGTAGTACGCAGGTATTTGTCACGACGTACTTATCCTTGACCGTTGACCCCGTTCCATTCATTACGTGCTACGACGTGAAGGTCATTGAGTATAGCGAAGTCAAGGAAACGACCAATGCCTAGCGCGTTTGGCCCACGCCTTGCCTTAGTCTGACCAGGCGCGGGCTTCTTCCCCTACCTACGCGGGCCCGACTCACCGATGAGTTGGGCCCGCGTAGCTGCTTTAGGGCAATTGGGGCCGGGACTACGGAAAACCGGCCGCCAGCGGCCCGTACGGCAACAGGACGTGACTTTCGGGCGCTACTTCCCGTACAGACGGCTTATCCGCTCCACTGCCCTGCTGCCGCTCCATGCCCTGCCTTGCTACTTCCGAACGCTACACCCTCGACTTACCCACCGGCCACCGCTTCCCTATTGCCAAGTACGAGCTGATTCGGGAGCAGCTACTGTGGCAGGGCATCGCGCCGGCCCACGACTTTTACGACCCGGGCCTGTGCGCCGAGCAGGACGTGCTGCGGGTGCACACGCCCGAGTATTGGCACAAAGTGCGCGACCAACAGCTTTCCGCGGCCGAGGTGCGCCGCCTGGGCTTGCCGCAGAGTGAGCGGCTGGTACTCCGCTCCCTGAGCAGCTCGGCCGGCACGGTGCAGTCGGCGCGGCGGGCCCTCACCGATGGCGTGGCCCTGAACCTGGCCGGCGGCACCCACCACGCCTTTGCCGACCGGGGCGAGGGTTTTTGCGTGCTCAACGACATTGCCATTGCTGCCGCCCACCTGCTCCACCACGGCCTGGCCCGACAGGTGCTCATCGTGGACCTCGATGTGCACCAGGGCGACGGTACGGCCAGCATTTTTCGGAACGAGCCGCGGGTTTTCACCTTCAGTATGCACGCCGGGGCCAACTACCCGTTGCGCAAGGAGCAGTCGGACCGGGACGTAGCCCTGCCGCTGGGCCTGGACGACACCGGCTATATGGAGCAGCTGAAGGCGGCGCTGCCGGGCCTGCTGGAGCAGGTGCAACCCGATTTCGTGTTTTACCTGGCCGGCGTTGATGTGCTGGCTACCGACAAGCTGGGCAAGCTGGCCCTCACCAAAACCGGCTGCCGCACCCGCGACGAATACGTGCTCGGGCTGTGCCGCCAGCACCAGCTGCCGGTGGCCGTGAGCATGGGCGGCGGCTACTCCGAGCGTATCGGCGACATCGTGGACGCGCACTGCAATACGTTTCGGGTGGCGTATGAGCTGTATGGATAAGTGGTGAAATGGCGAGATAGTGAAATAGTGAGCTTCGTTCGAACCGTCTGATTTCTGTTTCCAGCAGCCGTTAGGTGAGCACAAGACATATATAGCGAGCGGAAAAGATGACCAAGAAAACAGCTCACCGTCTGGCTGTCTACCTTTGCCCTATGAATCTGCACAACCCCGCCACCGATTTACCCGCTGCTAACTCCCTGCCAACCCGTGCCCCGGAAGCGGCGCCCGGTACGCCGGCTCAGCAGGCTTTCCGGCAGGCTATTCAGGAGGTCGAAAACCTGCGGGAACGGCTGCGGGAGCTGGAAGATGGGCAGGCTGAGGCCCGGCGGCGCTACTGGCAGCAGGTAGGGCCGCTGGCCCAAACGGTGGTAGCGGCCCGGCGGGCGTTGTTTGAGCCCTTGGAAGAAGCCCTGCTCCTGCCTTATTTCAACCGCGCCGAGCACCGGCAGCTGGAGGAGCTGATTCTGACGAATGCCCGTTCCCTGCAGCAGCGGTTTGGGGAAGATGTGGCCGATATTCTGCGCCGCCACGCGCCGGTTGGGCAAACTTCCCGGCCCGAAATGACGGATGATGCAAACCCCGAAGCATCTGCCCAGCCGGAGCCCGGCGCGCCGGATGGTGGCTCGGCCAAGCGCAAAACCAAAAAGCAGAAGGCCAAAGAAGCCGCGGCTCAGGAAGAACAGCAGAAGCTAATGGGCAACACCAAAAACCTGTACCGGCAGCTGGCCCGCGCCAACCACCCCGACCTGGAGCGTGACCCGGCCCTGGCCCAGCTCAAAACCGAGCGGATGCAGCAAATCACGCGGGCCTACGAAGCCAACGACCTCTACACGCTGCTACAGCTGCTCTCGGAACACGCCCCCGGCAGCACCGATTCGGAGTCGGAAGACCTGCTGGCCCGCTACACCCAGGCGTTACGCCAGCAGCAGGACGAGCTCAAGCAGCGCATGAACGAGCTGAAATACGGTACCACCAGCGCCTTTGCCGCCACTGGCAAAAAGCAGGAAGCCGAGCTGCGCCAGGTGAAGCGCAGCCTGCGGGCCGAAGCCGAGTACCTGCAGCGGGTGCTGCCCCTGCTCCAGGAGCCCGACGACCTGCGCGACCTGCTGCGCCAGCTAGCCGCCGAAGGCCACGACTCGATTTAATGTGAGAATGTGGTTGAATGTGAGCAATGTGCTTAAAATGTGTCATTGCGAGCTTGCGAAGCAATCCGTCCTCTGCGCAGGTAGTCATGTCCTTTTACCACAAAGCTCTTTGCTACCGCAGTAGTAAAGGGCTTTTCACTTAAGGACACTCAGCACATTTCAGAGGACGGATTGCTTCACAAGCCCGCAATGACACAAGAACTTCAACTCACCAGCTCACTATCTCACTGCTCCTCCAGAAACTCCACCACTTGCCCAATAATTTCCGGGTCGCGCATGATGCGGTTGTGGCCCAGGCCGGTGGTGGGCCGGAAGTCGAGGCCGGGCCAGCTGTGGGCAATGGCTTGCGCCTCGCTGAAGGGAATGGTTTCGTCGGCGCGGTCGTGGAGCAGCAGGGCGCGCTCGGCCGGCACCTGGTAGCCCACCTGCGTCAGGCTGAAGCTCTCGGCACTACGGCCGTGGCGCGCTTCGGCAAACTGCGTCATGCGGGCCAGCACTTTGTTGGGCAGGTGCAGCAGCTCGGCAAAGCGCCGGAATACGGCCGGCGTACTGCCCGGCACACTCAACAGCACCAGCCGGGGCAGCAGCTGCCCGCCGTTGAACTGCACCGGCAGCCCCGCCGTGGCTGCCGCCCCAAACGAGTGCGCCACCACCGCCCAGATGGGCCCCACCTCATCGGCTACGGCCTGAATGGCGGCCCCGAAGGCCGGCAGCGTCGTGCGTCGCCCCGACGAAGCGCCGTGGGCGGGCCCATCGAGGGCCACCACGCGGTAGCCGGCTGCCACCAGGCCCTGGGCCATAGTGCCCCAAAAGCTGGCCCGGTGCTCCCAGCCGTGCACCAGCAGCACGGTGCGGTGACCGGTCGGATTCCATTCGTAGGCCACCACTACACCTTTGCCAAATGGCACCTCAAACCACCGTGCTTCGGCCAGCGCCGCCGTTTCCCAGGGCTTCACGGGCAGTCGGCGCGGCGTCGTAAACAGCCGCCACGCCGACTGGAAAGCCAGCGTAGTAGAAACCGTTGCCAACAGCCGAAACTTGAGCCGCAGCAGCTTGAGTTCGGGTGGTTCTGGGGGCGGGGCGGGCGTAGTGGTCGTCGTCATGGGCCGCAAATATCCGTACTCCGGCCGACTCACGCATTCGTAGACGGTTTAGTCTTCCTGCTCGCTGAGGCGGGCCAGCAGCTCTTCCACCTGCCGCTCGAGGCGCGTGAGGCGCTCTTCCATGGTGGAAGGCGGGCGCAAATGGGTGGTGAACACGGCCTTGACTTCCCAGATTTCCAGAGCCTGCTCCAGGACAAATTCCTCGGTACCGTAGTCGGGGTTGTCGGCCCGGAGCCGGAGCCGGGAGTCCGAAATCCGCTCGGCTAGGCGGCGCACCAGCAGCTTGCTTTGCGTTACAAACGCATAAATGCGGTGTACGCGTAGGTTGGGTGCAGCCAGATCCACGCGGCGGCACAGCACCACGTCCTGGTGGCGCAGGCCCTGCTGCTGGTGCTGCATTTCGGCCCCTACTATCTCAAACGCGCGCGTGGCCGGCCCCAGCGCGTGCGGAAACGTGAGCGGCGGCAGCGCGTCCAGAAAAGCCGAGTCGTGGTGCTGCACGATGTATTCGAGCAGGCGGGCGGCGGGCACGAAAGGTGTTACCCCGGTTTGCTGATCGGCGCGGGCAGCCGGTTTGGCAGCAGCAGCCGGTACCGTTTCCTTCTGGAAAATATCGAAGTGGTAGAGCTCATTTACCGTTAGCTCTTTCGTTAGTAGCAGATCTACCGACAAGCCAAAATGCTGAGCAATCTGGATCAGCGTCTCCATTTTTGGCTCGGAGCGCCCCTCTTCATACGCCCCCACACTAGGGCGGGCCAGACCAAACAATTCGGCAAAAGCAGCTTGACTCAGCTTTTTAACCGTTCTGATCTTGCGAATGTTCTTGCCGACGTAGGACATAAGAGAAAAAAATTATTCGCTCAAAGTTTGAGCATCATCTAAACTTTGAGTACACTTGCATCGTAAAGCTACCACATTACGCTCAAGCCTACTTATTAGCTCGCTATTTTTTTGAGCCGCCAGCCTAGCAGTATCGCCTCCGGTTTCCTGCTCAGCTTTACTTACCTTCTGGCTTTCCTTGCACTTTATCCTTTTCTATGGCCGACGCCTACTTCGCCAAAATTCAGCGCTACCTGCTGGAGCTGGACTTCGACATTCAGCACCAGGACCCGGCCACCAACATCTTCGTCGTGAGCAAGCCCGAACTGGGCATCGAGCACCTGGTGCTGGGCTGCGGCGAGCCGCTGCTAATAATGGAGCAACACCTGCTGGACTTGCCCGGCCCCAGCTGCGACGTGTACCAGCGGCTACTCCAGAAAAACCGCGACATCATCCACGGCGCCTTCGTGCTCGACGAGTCGGGCCGCAAGGTCATTTTTCGCGACACGATGCAGCTCGAACACCTCGACCGGCCCGAGCTGGAAGCAGTATTCAACTCCCTGGCCCTGCTGCTGAGCGAATTCAGCGACGAGCTCATTGCTTTTTCCAAACATTCCAGCCCTGCATAGCCATGAATATTTTCAGCCGCTTGTTCAAAATTGGTCAGTCGGAAGCCCATTCCGCCGTCAATCAGCTCGAAGACCCGATTAAGCTGACCGAGCAGGGCCTGCGCGACCTGCGCCAGGATCTGGAAAAAAGCCTGCACGCGCTGGCTGAGGTGAAAGCCCTGGCCATCCGGGCCCGCAACGAGGCCGAAGCCTTCCGCGCCAAGGCCCTCGACTACGAAAACAAGGCCGTGCTGCTGCTGCAGCGCGCCCACAAAGGCGACCTGCCCGCCGCCGAAGCCGACCGGCTGGCCAGCGAGGCCCTGCTGAAAAAGACCGAAAACGAAGCCCACGCCGCCCGCGCCACCGCCGACCAGGAGAAGTTTGCCGCCTCGGCCGCCCTGCTCGATCAGAACGTGCAGCAGCTCAAGCAAACCATCAGCCAGTGGGACAATGAGCTCAAAACCCTGAAGGCCCGCGTGACGGTGAGCACGGCCACCAAGACCATCAACCAGCAGCTGGCCCAGATTGACTCTTCGGGCACGGTAGCCTTGCTGGAGCGCATGAAGGAGAAGATTGCCACCGAGGAAGCCCTGGCCGAATCGTACGGTGAAATAGCCCAGGAAAGCCGCTCGGTAGACCAGGAAATCGACAAGGCGCTGCAGGCCAGTGCCGGTGGCCAAGCCGCCGCCGATTTGCAGGCGCTGAAGGAAAAGCTGGGGCTGAATTCGCCGCCGCAATAAGCACCGGAGCCAATGGGAGGAAATAATTCGGCTTCGGCACCGGGCTTCCGGGTTGGCCCGCGCAGCAAATCCGCTACCTTTAAGCTGCCCTTTTTATGCCCATGACCGAACTGCTCCAAGCTGCCGTTGCTCCACCTAATCTGCCGGCCACGGGCCTGCTGATTTTCGTGCTGCTCTACTGGCTTACGGTTATCATCGGGCTGCTCGATTTCAAGACGCTGGACCTGGACCTGCACGTCGACAGCACCCACGACGTGGCCCACGATGCCCACCTGAGCGTGGCCTGGCTCAACCACGCGCTGGCCTTTTTCAACCTGGGCCGGGTGCCGCTGATGCTGTTTCTGAGCTTTGTGGCCCTGCCCCTATGGGTGGGCAGCATCCTGACCAATTACTACACCCACAATACTTCCCTGCTGCTGGGCCTGGCCTTCGGCGTGCCGCTATTTCTCGGCAGCCTGCTGGTAGCCAAGGTGCTGACGACGCCCTTCGTGAAGCTGTTTGCCACCTTGGAAAAAGACCCGGCGGGCGGCGTCAGCCCCATCGGCAAGATGTGCACGGTACTGCTGCCGGCCTCCTACGAGCAGCTGGGCCAGGCGGTGGTGAAGGCCAATGGCGACACGCTGATGCTGAACGTGAAGGCCGCCTCGGCCGCCACCGAGCTGCACAAAGGCGACACGGCCCTCATTATCGACTACAGTGCCCGCAGCCGCTGCTACTTGATTGAGCCCTACGATGACGATGCCCGCTAAGCGGCGTATTTCCCACTCCTTTTTCTTCTCCAACTGACATTACCTCTACCCTCCTTATTATGATTGGTCAACTCTCACTCGTCGTGCTGGTCGTGCTCGGCATATTTCTGCTCGGTTTCCTGGCCATTGTGGCCCGGATGTATAAGAAAGCCGTGCAGGGCGAGGCCCTGGTACGCACCGGCATGGGCGACACGAAGGTGTCATTCACCGGTATTTTCATCGTGCCCGTGCTCCACAAGATGGAGGTGATGGACATCAAACTCAAGACCATCATCATTCAGCGGGCCGGCTCCGAAGGCCTCGTCTGCAAAGACAACCTGCGGGCCGACGTGAAGGTGAACTTCTTCGTGCGCGTCAACAAAACCCACGACGATGTGCTGAACGTGGCCCAGAGCATCGGCGCCCACCGCGCCTCCGACCCGGCGGCCCTGGAAAACCTGTTCGACGCCAAGTTCTCGGAAGCCCTCAAAACCGTGGGCAAGCACTTCGACTTCATCGAGCTCTACAACTCCCGGGAGCAGTTCAAGCAGGAAATCCTGCGCATCATCGGCACCGACCTCAACGGCTACGTGCTCGACGACTGCGCCATCGACTACCTGGAGCAAACTCCGCTGGCAGCCCTGAACCAGGACAATATTCTGGACGCCGAGGGTATCAAGAAGATTATTGCCCTGACCTCGGAGCAGAAGATTCAGGCCAACTCCATTCAGCGGGAGCAGCAGAAAACCATCAAGAAGCAGGACGTGGAGGCCCAGGAAACCATTCTGGAGCTGGAAAAGCAGCTGGTGGAAAACCAGGAAAAGCAGAAACGCGAAATTGCCAACATCAAGGCCCGCGAAGTGGCCGAAGCCGCCAAGGTGCAGCAGGAAGAAACCCTGAAATCGGAGAAGGCCCGTATTGCCACCGAGGAGGAAGTGGGTATTGCCGAGCAGAACCGCGACCGGCAGGTGCTGGTGGCCGAGCGCAACAAGCAGCGCACCGACGTGGTGGAAACCGAGCGGGTAGCCCAGGCCAAGGCCCTGGAAGTCAACGAGCGGGAGCGAATTGTGGCCCTGGCCCAGATTGAAAAGGAAAAAGCCCTGGAAGAAGAGAAGAAGAACATCCAGACCATCATCCGGGAGCGAATCACGGTGGAAAAAGCCACGGTGGTAGAAGAGGAGAAAATCAAGGACACCCGCGCCCAGGCCCAGGCCGACCGCGAAAAGATGGTAGCCATTACCGCCGCCAAGCAGCAGGCCGAAGCCGCCACGGTGAGTTTGGTGGGCAACGCCGACATGGAAAAGCAAGCCGCCGAGTTCCGCGCCAAGCAGGTGCTCATTGATGCCGAAGCCGAAAAAGCCGCCTCCGAGTTCAAGGGCCAGGCCATCCGGATTCTGGCCGAGGCCGAAGCCAGCAAGGCCACGGCCGTGGGCCTGGCCGAAGCCCAGGTGATGCAGGCCAAAGCCACCGCCCGCCAGAAAGAAGGCGAAACCGAAGCCAACGTGCTCCAGCTCACCGCCGCCGCCGAAGCTCAGGCCATCCAGTCGAAAGCCGGGGCCCAGGCCGAAGCCGACGAGAAGCTGGGGTTGGTAGCGGCCAAAGTCAACCGCGAAAAAGGCATTGCCGAGGCCGACATCATCCAGTTCCGCGCCGATGCCGACCAGAAGAAGGGTCTGGCCGAAGCGGCCGTATCGGAGCAGAAGTTTGCCGTGGAAGCCAAGGGTATCGAAGCCAAGGCCGACGCCATGAAAAAGCTCGACGGCGTGGGCAAAGACCACGAGGAGTTCAAGCTGCGCTTGGACAAAGACAAGTCGGTGGAGCTGGCCCAGATCAACATCCAGAAGGACATTGCCGCCTCGCAGGCCGAGGTGATTGGCGAGGCCCTCAAAGCCGCCAAAATCGACATTGTGGGCGGCGAGACCATGTTCTTCGACCAGATCATCGGCTCGATTACCAAGGGCAAGATGGTGGACCGCACCGTGCACAACAGCGAAGTGCTGGGCACCGTGAAAGACGCCTTCTTCAGCACCGACGGCGGGGGCGACTTCAAAACCAACCTGCGCCGCTTCGTGGATCAGTTCGGTTTGAGCTCGGAGGAAATCAAGAACCTGAGCGTCTCGGCCCTGCTGCTGAAGATGATGAACAAAGCCGGCGACGACGCCACCCGCAATACCATCACGGAGCTGGCCAGCACGGCCACGGCCCTGGGTATCGGGGATAAGCCGGCGAAGATGCTGGAGCTGAAGTAAAGGGCGCCTCACCCCTAGCCCCTCTCCTTTTCGGAGAGGGGTTGGGGTGAGGCGGCTAGAACTAAGCCCCGAAACTCTGGCTATATACCCATGCAAGCACCCAATTCTACCACCCCTCCAACTAAAACCCGGCAAATAATAAGCCTCGTCCTCGGGCTGGCTGTCGGTATTGCCTTCTTCGCGGGGGGCGTCTACTTCGTTAAAAAGGATAGGGCCGAAAAGCGGGAGTTGATTCTGAAAAATCCGGGGTACGCCACGGGCATCATCACCCGAAGAAGAACCTACAAGGGCAGGCGCATATCCGTGCGGTACACCGTTGGCGGAGTGGAGTATTCCCTTCGAACGAGGGTGCCCAGAAACTTTTTGCGCACCCACGAAAAAGGCGATACTACTGCTGTCATTTATTCTACAGTCGATCCATCAAACGCCATTCTGAAGGCCAAACTCCGGTCTTCAGCTAACTAGCCGTTTTTCTCCCTGCAAGGGTCTGTGCCTTGCCCTCCTATGGAAGCTCAAGCCCCCACCCAACTCGAAACCGGCACCTACGAAATCCTGCGCAACCGCCTGCAAAAAAGCAGCACCGACTTGCGCCAGCGCCTGGACCTGCTCAATACCGAGCGTAAGCAGGTGTTCGGGGCCGTGGATACCCGCCTGATTGGCACCGGCCGCATTACCACCGAAAACAACTGCGTGCCCTGGGACATGGTGCCGGTGGGCCGACGGTTCATCTTTGGGTATAACGTGGTGCTGGGGCTGAAGGCGGAGCCGGATTTGGCCGACGTGTTTGGCGTGTACGAGTACGCCGAGCACGACTTCCGGCCGCTGGGCCTGGAGCTGCTGCAGAACCCGCAGTTTCTGGAGGAGTTCCGCAACCTGTACCGCTACTACAAGAACACCCAGTTCGTGAAGTTTGCCGTCATCGGGCACCACTTGTTCATGGTGTTCCGGGTGGGCAAGAGTGCTTCCGACGTGAAGACGTTCAAGTGGCTGATTCAGGGCGAGACACTCAACTACATTGATAACCGCTCCGACCACGAGTACACCTTTCCGCCCCAGCACGAGTTCCAGTGGAAGCGCGCCACGCGGGACATGCAGCGCGGCGGCCGGCACCCCCACATCAGCATCGAAGACAAGGTGTTTGTGGAAACCGTGGGCGGCGACCTGACCATCAAGGTTGAAGACAACACCACTTCGGGCCACGGCATTCTGAGTGAGCCGGTGGACGACAAGGACCAGACCCTGGACGACTCGGAAATCTACTATGCCGTGGTCGGCAACCTGATTCTGCTCAAAATCCGGCCCTACCAGGAGCAGCAGTACCGTTATTTTATCTTCAACCACAAGCTTAAAACGGCCCAGCGCCTTGATGCCCTGGCCGATGCCTGCGTGCTGCTGCCCGACGGGCAGGGCCTGATTTTCCCCCACGGCTTCTACCTGCAAACCGGCGACAACAAGCTCTTCGACAACGGCCTGCGGGAGATGCTGTTTGAGAAGCGGGTGGTGTCGCCCAACGGGGAGGATTTCCTGTACGTGTTCTTCAACAAGGACCACGGCACCTACCTGCTGCTGAGCTACAACCGCATTGCTCAGCACGTCGATAACCCGATTGTGTGCCACGGCTACGCGCTGTTCGAGAACGGGGAACTGTGCTACTTCCGGGCCGACGACGAGCCCAAGAAGCACCACGCCGTGCAGATCTGGCAGACGCCCTACACCGCGCCGGATTTCCAGCTGCCCGTCACCTCCGACTCCTACCTCTACAAGCTGGGCAACAAGGAAATTGTGCGGGCCATGAGCGAGGTGCAGGAAGTGCTGACCCTGACCGGCAAGGACGACAGCTACGCCGGCCTCTACCTCGACCTGATTCGCCAGACGACTAGCCTCACCGACGCCTACCATTGGCTGCGCGAGCCCGCCGCTCAGGCGTTGGCCGAGCCCCTGGGCGAAATCCGGCAGACGGCCACCGCCGCCGTAGAGGAGTTTGAGAAGGTGCAGAGCATCCGCAAGAACACGGCCCAGCAAACGGCCGCTGTGTTCCAGAAAGCCGACGAGCTGACCGGCCGAATCCGCCGCTCGGCGCCCGACTCCGTCACGGAGTTCGTGCAAATGCTGGGTGAGCTGCGCGGGGTGCGGGGCGAGGTAATTTCGCTGAAGGAGCTGCGCTACGTGGAGCTGCCGGCCGTGGAGAAGCACGCCGCTGACCTCGAAGCCCTGAGCAAGGAAGTGGCCCTGCAGACCGTGGACTTCCTGCTCAAGCCCGATGCCCTGGCGCCCTACTCCCAGCGCGTGCAGGCCATTGCCGACGGCGTGGAGCAGGTGAGCAAAACTATCGAAGCCGACCAGCGCGAGCAGGAAACCGCCGCCGTGGCCCAGGAGCTGGAACTACTGATTGAGGTCGTGAGCAACCTGCCCATCCCCGACCCCACCCAGACCACGGCCATCATCGACAACATCTCGACGGTGTACGCCCGCTTCAACCAGATTCGGGCGGCGCTGAAGCGGCGGCGGCAGGCCCTGGCCGGCACCGAGGCCCAGGCTGAATTCACGGCCCAGCTCAAGCTGCTGGAACAGGCTCTCACCAACTACCTCGACCTGGCCGACACCCCCGTCAAGTGCGACGAGTACCTGACCAAGCTCATGGTGCAGCTGGAGGAGCTGGAAGGCAAATTCCCCGACTTCGACCAATTCATTGAGCAACTTACTACCCGGCGCGAGCAGGTAGTGGAAGCCTTCGAGTCGAAGAAAACGGTCCTGGTAGCCGCCCGCAACCAGCGCGCCACGGCCCTGCTGCAAAGCGCCGAGCGGCTGCTGAAAGCGGTGCAAAGTCGCCTCACCCGCCTGGAATCGGTGGCCGACATCAACGGGTACTTTGCCGCCGACGTGATGGTGGAAAAGGTGCGCCAGACCGCTCAGGAGCTGCTCAACCTCGGCGACTCGGTGAAGTCGGACGACGTGCAGAGCCGCCTGAAAACCCTGCGCGAGGACGCCGTGCGCCAGCTCCGCGACCGGGCCGACCTGTTTGCCGACGGTGGCCAGACCCTCAAGTTCGGTCCCCACGCCTTCACCGTGAACACCCAGCCCCTAGAGCTGACCGTGGTGCTGCGCGACGGCGACCTACACTACCACCTCACCGGGACCAACTTTTTCCAGAAGATAACCGACCCGGCCCTGCTGGCTTCTAGGCCAGTCTGGGAGCAAACCGTACTGTCGGAAAACCAGGACGTGTACCGGGCCGAATTTCTGGCCTGGCGCATCCTGCAGGCGGCTCAGCACCCCGCGCCGGCCGATGCCGAAGCGGGTCGCGCCGCCGTGCTGTCGGTAACCGAGCTAGGCCACCTCAGCTCCGCCGAACTACTGGCTTACGTGCAGCAATTTATGGCCGCGCGCTACCAGGAAGGCTACCTCAAAGGCGTGCACGACCACGACGCGGCCCTACTGCTCACGGCCCTGGTCCGCCTCACCCGCACTGCCGACCTACTCCGCTACCCCGCCGATACCCGCGCCGCGGCGGCCCTCTACTGGCTGCGCTTCGCCAACCCCGACCAGCGGGCCCACTGGGAGCGGCAGCTCCAAGGCATCGGAGTGCTGCTCCAGGTGTTTCCCGATTCCCAGGAATTCGATGAGCTCAAAACCGAGCTGCAAACGGCTGTAAACCACTTCGCCGAGCAAACCGGCCTCTTCACGCCCGCCCAGGTGGCGGAAGCCGGCGACTACCTTTTCCACGAGCTGACCCACACCGGCACCTTCATCATTGCCGCCGAAGCCGCCGAGCTCTACCAGCAGTTCCAGAAGCAGCTGCAGGAGCGCCAGGCCACGGAGCTGTTTCAGCAGTCAGTGATGGGCCTCCAGGACCAGCCCGCCGCCCAGCTCCCCCTAATTCGGCAGTGGCTACAGGCCTACCTGCGCCAGGCCCCGGCCGCCGCTACCCTCTCCGATTTCTGCAACGAGTGCGCCGTGCTTTTGCTCACCGGCACCTACGACTCCGCCCGCGTAGTACACACGCCTTTGCGCGAAACCCTCGAAGGCTTCCAAGGCACCCACCCGCGCATCATCTCCACTAACAACGGACAACTAACAACCAACAACTACCACCTCGACTTCCCCGATTTCCGCCGCCGCCTGCTGCACTACGACCGCGCCACGGTGGCCCAGTACGAGCAATTTCAGGAAGTGAAAAAGCAGCTGCTGGCCCGGGCCGCCGAGGACATGCGCCTGGAAGACTTCCGCCCCCGCGTACTCACCTCCTTCGTGCGCAACCGCCTCATCGACCAGGTGTATCTGCCCATCATCGGGGCCAACCTGGCCAAGCAGATCGGGACGGCGGGTGAGGGCAAACGCACCGACCTGATGGGCTTGCTGCTGCTCATCTCCCCGCCCGGTTACGGCAAAACCACCCTCATGGAGTACGTGGCCAACCGCCTGGGGCTCATCTTCATGAAAATCAACGGGCCGGCCATTGGGCACGCCGTGACCAGCGTGGACCCCGCCCAGGCCCCTAACGCCGGGGCGCGGCAGGAGCTGGAGAAGCTGAACCTGGCCTTCGAGATGGGCGACAACGTGATGATTTACGTGGATGACATCCAGCACTGCAACCCCGAGTTTCTGCAGAAGTTCATCTCGCTCTGCGACGCCCAGCGCAAGATTGAGGGCGTCTACCAGGGCCGCCCCCGCACCTACGACTTCCGCGGCCGCAAGGTGTGCGTGGTGATGGCCGGCAACCCCTACACCGAAAGCGGCGACGTATTCCAGCTGCCCGACATGCTAGCCAACCGCGCCGACATCTATAACCTGGGCGACATTCTCACGGCCGGCTCCGAAAACGCCTTCCGCCTCTCCTACCTCGAAAACGCCCTGACCAGCAACGCGGCCCTGGCCCGCCTCGCCACCCAAAGCCCCCAGGACGTGCCCGCCCTCATTCGCCTGGCCGAAACCGGGCAGCAAGATGGCCTCAGCTTCGAGGGCAACCACACGCCCGAGGAGCTGAACGAGTACGTGGCGGTGCTCCAGAAGCTGCTACGCCTGCGCGACGTGGTGGCCCGCGTAAATGCCGCCTACATTGCCAGCGCCGCCCAGGCCGACGCCTACCGCACCGAGCCGCCGTTCAAGCTGCAGGGCTCCTACCGCAACATGAACAAGCTGGCCGAGAAAGTGCGCCCCGTGATGAACGACCAGGAAATTGAGCAGCTCCTGGCCGCCCACTACGAAAGCGAAGCCCAAACCCTGACCAGCGCCACCGAAGCCAACCTGCTCAAGCTGCGCGAGCTGCTTGGCTGGCTCACCTCCGAGCAAGCCGCCCGCTGGCAGCAAATCAAGCAAACCTACCTCGACAACCTCCGCAACTCCGGCGCCGGCCAACTCCTGCAGATGCTCGATAAGCTGGAAAACATTGCCGGCGGGTTGAGTGGGATTCGAGAAGCGCTAAAGCGGGAGTAACGTACACCCCATGTCCGCAATGACGACCAACAACCTCGTGTTTCTTCTCACCGGCACCGGTCTGTTCTTTTGGGGCTTATGGCTCTGGCGGCAACGACAACGGCTTGTCCGCCACGGACAGTTTACAACGGGCATGGTCATCGGCCACGACGAAGGTCCCATTGTTAGGTTCTACACCCAGGACCAAAAACCGGTATCCGGTAAATCTGCCGCTAGTCCATCGAGTAGATACCATCCGGATGGTGCGTCCATCGGCGTGTACTATGATCCTGAAAAGCCGCGGGATTTTGTGCTTGATACCACAGAGCACAAGGTAACTCCCCTGCTCATCATGCTTATGGGCATTGTCTTTTTTTTGGGTGGACTCTTTTCCAAAATAGACTAGTCTTTCCCTTGATCCTACTTTATTTAACAACCTGCGCAACTCCGGCATCGGGCAGCTTCTGCAGATGCTCGATAAGCTGAAAAACATTGCCGGTGGGTCGAGTGGGATTATTAATATAGCTACTCAATACTCACTTGCTGTTTTTTTTATCATTCAATAAAGCCTCTAACTTGACTTTGGTTTCCGGAATAACTTGCAGAGTCAATGCTTTTTTGAAATTCTCGATGGCTTTGGTTTTAGACCCTGTTTCAAGATAAAAGTCACCTAAAGAATCATAGCAGTTGGCGCTGCTTGGATTGTTGACCACGTTAAGCTTAAATAAAGCCTCTGATTTTTTAAACTGCTTGGTCCGCAGCATTTGATACCCAAGGTTATTAACTTGACTTTCACTTGGCTTGATAGTATAGCCCATTTGCTCCGATACTCTTTTGTAATGAGTAGTCAACAATGACTCTAGATTAAATTTAGGATCCTGTAACTCACTATCATAGATTTTTAGCTTGTAGAAATCGTATACAAATCGAAGGGCATCATACTCTCCAATCAACCTTACGGAGGAGTGATTATCGTCTTCATAGAATTTGTACTTAAAGCGCAGTTCGTTTTTCTTGTTCCTAGTAAGCTCTTTAATGATGGCTATATTGCTACGAATAAGAGAGGTAGTATTACTTGTATCCTTTTGAACGCTTAGCGTATCTACTCCTCTTTCCAAACGATTGGCCATCGCCATGAATAACTTTTTCCCTTTGTAGGTACGGCCAGGTAAAATTATCTTAGCTTCTTTCACAACTTTTTGGTCACTCCACCACAAAGCGCCGTCGAGAGAAACATACGAATTAAATAAGCTTGGATTGTGCAGAAGCGTATTCACAACCGTCAACCCTCCAACCGAGTGACCGATAAGTGTCCTATACGTTGTGGTTGGATACGTCGCATCGACGTAGGGAATCAATTCCTTTTCAACGAACGACATGAACTTATCACCACTGCCAATGAAGTTAGGAAACTCCTTTTCAGTGCCCGTTGTGAGCTCACTCAACCTATCTGTATGTACAATTCCAATCACAATCGTAGGAGGGCAAAGGCTTGATTCCTCCATATGCTCTACTATACTTACGACCGAGTTGAAATTATCGCTTCCATCCAGTAAATAAATAACTGGATAACGCCCTCGGTCTTTGATTTTATTTCCTCCATTGCTTGTAGGAATATGAATCAGCACGGCGCGCTTTTGTCCTAGTATTTCCGAGGACATGGTTTCCTCAAATCCAAGAATTAAGGGGCTACCCTCTTGTGCGTTTGCACAAAAATAAGCTAATAAGAATGCGCAAAAGAATAGGATAGATTTCACAGGATTATGCAAGCAAAAATGAGAATAAAACTGATTTAGAGCGCCGAAGGTAGGAATAAAAGCCAGACGAGCATTACTTCGAATCATTAAGCCTTTGTTTTCGATTCTAGTAGCTAATATGCTTCCTGATTCCTTCTTACTGGCGCGGGTTTAGCACTGCGTAACCCATAATCAGCCTTGTGGGGAAACTTGGCACCAACCCGCAGCAGCCCTACCTTGCCCCCTCGCTAAACTCCTCCTCTATATGGGCAAGCAATATCCTACTATCAGCGCCGACATTCAGGCTTTTATTGAGCGGCAGCACGTGTTCTTCGTGGGTACAGCTGCCGCCGATGGGCGCGTCAACATCTCGCCCAAGGGCCAGGATACTCTGCGCGTGCTCGGCCCCAACCGCGTGGCCTGGCTGAACTTAACCGGCAGCGGCAACGAAACGGCTGCCCACTTGCTGGAGGTGAACCGCATTACGCTGATGTGGTGCGCCTTCGAGGGCAAGCCCAACATCCTGCGCCTCTACGGTACGGCCACCATCTACCACCCCCGCGACGCGGAGTGGGCCGAATTGCTGCCGCTGTTCCCAGTGCTGCCCGGTGCCCGGCAGATTCTGGTGGTTGACGTAGACCTGGTGCAAACCTCCTGCGGCATGGCCGTGCCCTTCCTCGACTACCGGGCCGAGCGCGACGAGCTGAATAACTCCATGGAAAAGCGCGGCCCCGAGCAGGTAGCAGAGTACTGGCACAACCGCAACGCCCGCAGCATCGACGGCAAGCCCACCAGTATTTGAGGTGAGTGCCTGGAAGAAGCGTAAGGCATTCATCCTGCCGCCATCAGGTGGCTGGACCACAAAAACGCCCTGCAACTTACGTCACGGGGCGTTTCTTCAGGGTTATTTGTCAGGGCAAGGGTTATCGAACTTTGTAGTTCACGTGCCAAAACGATTCTACCGGGTTATGGACGCGAACTACAAAGTTTGCCCTACTGCTGCCGCTACGGCAGGCCCTTGCCGCCGGCCGCGCCGTACACCTGCCCCGTGGCGTAGCTGGCCTGCGGATCGGCGAGCTGCACGTAGATGGAGGCCAGCTCCACGGGCTGTCCCGGCCGCATCATGGGCGTATCGCCGCCGAACTTGACCAGCTTTTCCTGGGTAGCGCCGCCGCTCACCTGCAAGGGCGTCCAGATGGGGCCGGGGGCCACGCCGTTTACCCGGATGCCTTTCGGGGCCAGCTGCTTGGCCAGGGAGCGGACGTAGTTGGTAGTAGCGGCCTTGGTCTGGGCGTAGTCGTAGAGGTCCTCGGAGGGGTCGGTGGCCTGCTCGGAGGTGGTGCCGATGATGGCCGAGCCCGGCTTGAGGTGGGGTAAAGCGGCCTTGATAATCCAGAACGGGGCGTAGACGTTCGTTTTCATTGTGGCGTCGAAGTCCTCGGTCGTCACGTCCAGAATCGACTTGCGGGTTTGCTGCCGGGCCGCGTTGCTGACCACGATATCCAAGCCGCCCAGCTGCTTCACAGCTTCATCCACCAGCTTTTTGCAAAAGGCCTCCTCGCGCAGGTCGCCGGGAATGGCCACGCCCTTCTGCCCGGCCGCCTTGATGAGGGCAATAACCTCCTTGGCATCGGCTTCCTCGGCGGGCAGGTAGTTGATGGCCACGTCGGCTCCTTCGCGGGCGTAGGCAATGGCGGCGGCGCGGCCCATGCCCGAGTCGCCACCCGTAATCAGAGCTTTGCGGCCCTTCAGGCGGCCCGAGCCCTTGTAGGTTTTCTCGCCGTGGTCGGGCTTGGGGTCCATCTGCGAGGCCAGCCCCGGCCAAGGCTGGCTCTGACTCTTAAACGGCGGCTTGGGGTAAGCCGTGGTAGGGTCTTTAAGCGGCTCGGCGGCCGGTTCGGCGCTGCCGCCGCCTTCCGCGCTCAGCACGGGTCCTACGGCGGCTACGGCCAGGCTGGCGCCCAGCCCACTGATTACCTGCCGGCGGCTAAGCTTGCTTTCTTCTTTCATAGCAATAGAGTTTAGGTTGGAATAAGCACGTACGGAGGGAACCGGCTGCAGAGTTTTATATTCCCCCAGAAACGCCCTGTACTGCCGCCGGCCCAACAAAAAAGGGCGCCCTGCGGGTGCCCTCTTCTTTGTGGTAAAAGCTCTGTTCTGCCGCCCGCGCGGCAGTTGGCGGCCACGCCTTTACGCAAGTTATTGCCGCCTCGCTACTGCTTCCACTTCTGGGCGATGCGCAGAGCCGTTTCCAGCATGTGGGGCGCCCATTCCTCTATCTTCCAGGCTGAGTGCGCCAGGCTGGAAGCGTGGAGCTGCTGCCGGGCGGCCTCGAACGAAGGGGCCGTTTCCAGAATGCGGGACAACTGCTGCTGCTGCTCGTGCAGGTGCGCATCCTCGGCCACCGGCCCGGCCAGCCAGGGCTGCGGCGGCAGAAACAGCTGGCTGGCCCGAGGCGCCGCCCGCCGGCGAAACTCACCTACCAGGGTTTCCATGCGCCCGAAGTCGGCCCGGAATTGAGTGCGGCTGGCTTCAGTTTTGAGGGCGTTGCCTAGCTGCTCCAGCACCACGTACTTCAGGTTGGGGCAGCGGGGCAGGGTCAGCGCCAGCAGCTCAAACACTTCTTCCGGCACACTGTCGTCGTGGGTGTCGCGCCGCACCTGCCGCCCCGGCTCCTGCCCCGATTTCTCCCAGCTGCCGCCCGAAATATGGATTTCCCGCACCCGCTCCAACGGGTACAGCTTGATGAGCTCCTCGTAGGGCACGGCAAAGTTGTGGAGTTGGCAGAACAGGTTGTGCAGATCCAGAATCAGGAAGCCGTTTACCGGCTCCACCAACTGGTCCAGAAACTCGCCGTGCCGCTGCACTTCGTCGAGGGAGTAGGCAAAGGCCAGGTTTTCTAATCCTACCGGGCACCCGGCGGCCTGCTGAATGCGCCGCAGGCGGTCTTGGCCCAGGCGCAGCGCGGCGCTGGTATAGGGAATGGGCAGCGGGGCCCCGGAGTGGAAATTCTGCCCCGTAAAAAAGCCAAAGTGCTCGGTGATGTGGTCGAAGGCGAAGCGCCCGGCCAGCTCCCGCAGTTGCTCCAGCCACTGCTGCTGCTCCCGCGTCCAGCGGCCCGAAAGCAGCGAAAAATACACCCCGTGGCCTACCAGCCGCTTTTGGTCGGCAAAGGCCCGCAGCAAGTCGGTAAACCACTCGGGCACCTGCTCGGCCCAGAACAGCGCGTCAAACGACCATTCCAGGGCTTCCACCCGGCCCTGCTCCAACAACGGAAAGGACGCCGACAGGATGTCGGCGTCCAGGTTGCAGGCTATGGCCGACAGGATGCCGGGCTCCGACACTGCGGCGGCTGGCACTTGCGTACTCACCGTTTAGCCCAGGCCGCAGGCGGGGCAGTTGTCACCGGGGACCGGTGTTTTCTTGCCTTTGAGGGTACCCTGCTCACTTTTAGGGCCGGGATTGTCTTTTTTGCAGCTGGTCGTGGTCTGGGCTACCATCCCAACCAGGACGGCTCCGAGTAATGCCTGTGAGAGTTTCATTGCGTAAAGGTTGGGTTCAGAATGATACGATAAAGTGGTAAGCCGGACGGAGCGGTCCGCGCGTCCAGGTATAGGAGCCTGCCAGTAGCGGCGGGGTTGCATCGGCAAATCGAAAAAAGTGCCACCGGCTATCTACGGCGCAGCGGGCAACTATATTCAGGTAGCAAAATAATTGTTCTTGCGCGCCGTTAACAGCCCGCGTTGCTACCCTGGCTACCTGTTGTTTATTCCTTAGCATTCCTTCGTGTACACTATTTCTTTGCCCCCGCTACTGCGCCTGCTGGTGGCGCTGGCATGCCTGCTGCCGCTGGTGGCCCGCGCCCAAACCGCTCCTACCTTCGACATGGCCGTGCAGGTGCTGGCCCCTGCCGGTAATGCCCGGCCCCATTCCCAGGATGTAGCGGTGGATGCGGCCGGCAACAGCTACATCAGCGGCGCCGTCTCGGGCACGGTGCGCTTCGGCAACACGACCGTTTCGCCGGGCGCAAATGACACCTACATTGCCCGCCTGGATGCGGCCGGCGGCTACCGCTGGATAGTGCAGTTGCGGACCGGCAATACCAGCGGCGCCTACTCCACCAGCCTGGCCGTTGACGCCAGCGGCAACGTGTATGTCGCCGGCATCTTTTCGGTGGCCTCCCTCACGCTGGGCAGCACCACGCTAACCAATACCGGCAGCCGCCGCATCTTCTTAGCCAAGCTTGATGCCGATGGCAGGTGGCTCTCGGCTGTGCAGGTCGGCGGCGGCAGTGTGAGTGACATTGCCCTCGATGCCGGCGGCAACGTCTACCTCACCGGCCAGTTTGAGGGTACTGCCACTCTCGGCAATACTACCCTAACCAGCGTGGGGCGCTCCGACCTGTTTGTGGCCTGCCTCGAGGCCGGCAACCGGTGGCGCTGGGTGGTAAGCGGCGGCGGGGCTGGCGACGACTGGACGGCCGGCATCGGTGTAGATACTCAGGGCCATGCCTACATCGGGGGCAATATGATGGCCGGGGGCAGGCTCGGTGCCCTTAGTGTGCCCGCTACTACGTACGTTGCCCGACTAGATGCGGCCACGGGCAGCTACCAACGGGTAATTACCACCAGCATTGCCAATGACTATGCCTTTATGAACCGCTTCACGGCCGATGCGAAGGGCAACTGCTACGTTACCGGCAGTTATCTGGGCAGCATTAGCTTTGGCAGTCACACGCTTACCAGCGTCGGCAACGGCATTTCCAACGATGACGTGTTCGTGGCCAAGGTCGATGCGGGGGGGAGCTGGCAGTGGGCGACTACCGCCGGGGGCACCTCGGGCGAGTACAGCACCGGTATTGCCGTCGACGGCCGGGGCAACAGCTACATCACCGGTGGCTTCCGCGGCCCCCAGGGCAGCCGGTTCGGAGCCGCAACGCTGTTTCCCCGCAACCCCTCCCTGTATTTCGACGATGTATACGTGGCCAAGCTCGACGCCAACGGTAACTGGCTGTGGGCCGTGCCGGCCGCCGGTGAGCAGGCCGACATCAGCACCAATCTAGCCCTGGGACCTTTTGCCACACCCTATATCGTGGGCGAATACTTCAGCCCCACCATGAGCTTCGGAGCCATCAGCGTGCCCGGCGACGCCAGGTACCAGACTTCGACCTACGTGGCCCGCATGCAGCCCAACGAACTGCGCATCACCGGCGACTCGCTCGTCTGCAATGGCGGCACCGTGCAGCTCACCGTGACTACGCTGGCGCTGGGGGCCCCGGTTGGCTACCGCTGGAGCACGGGCGCCACAACGGCCAGCATCAGCGTGACGCAGCCGGGCCTCTACTCGGTTACGGCCATTTTCAAGGATGGCTACAGCCTCACCGAGCAGTTCCGGGTGCGCGGCCTCACGCCCAGCCTGCAGATTACGGGCAACACCGGCGCCCTGTGCCCCGGCACCCCACGCCAGCTGACGGCCGTGGGCTCGGGCGCGTTGGCCCTACGCTGGAGCACTGGGGCCACTACTCCCAGCATTACCGTCACGCAGCCGGGCACTTACTCTGTGCAGGCTACCTACAGCGCCGCCTGCACCCTCTCCACGCAGGTAGAAGTGCAAGCCAACAAGCTCAGCATCAGGGGCCGCCAGCAGCTATGTCCGGGCCAAAGCACTACCCTCACGGCTACCGCCGAAGGCAGCACCGTAGCGGGCTACCGGTGGAGTACCGGCGCCACCACCCCGACTCTGGTGGTGGCGCAGGCGGGCACGTACACCGCCACGGCTACTTTCGCCGACGGCTGTACCCAAACGGCTACTCACACCGTGGGGCCGCCGGTTGCCAAAGTGGCTTCTATCAACGGCGACACGCTGCTGTGCGCCGGGGCTACCCTCTCGCTCACAGCGCTGAACCCCGACGCCAGTAGCTACCAGTGGAACACCGGCGCCACTACCCCCACCATCACCGCCGACCGGCCCGGCACCTACGCGGTAGTACTTTCCTACCCGGGGGGCTGCACCAGCCGCGACTCTCTGCTGGTGCAGCCCGTGCCCGGCGCTCCGGTCTTCACACTGGGCCCCGATACCACCTTGTGCCTGGAGCAGCCGCTGCTGCTGCGGGCACCAGCCTTCAGCGGCCCGGGCGTGTTTCGGCGCTGGTCGGATGGTAGCACTGGCCCCACGCTGCTCGTCAGCACGGCCGGCACCTACTCGCTGCAAATCAACACGCTCTGCGGTAGCCGTACCGAAAGTCGGCGCGTGGATTATGCCAGCTGCCTCTCTATTCCGAATGTTATTACTCCCAACAACGACCAGCTCAACGACCGGTTCGTCGTCCGGAATCTCACCCGGGGCGACTGGGCTCTGACGCTCTACAACCGCTGGGGCAAGCAGGTATACGCTACCGGCATCTACCGCCACGACTGGGGTGCTGACGCCGCACCCGGCGTTTATTATTACGTGCTGCGACAGGGTGCCATCCGCTACACAGGCCACCTCGAAGTTATCCGCTAAGCCGCTCCAACGAATTACGCACGCAGAACTTCTACCACTTGGTAGCAGCAACAGCATACGGGCTATTGCCGCAGAAACTCCACTATTTCCTGCAAGAGCTGGTCGCGGCCTTTGTCGGGGCGGTCCAGAAATACGAAGTGGGTGGCCTGCGGCAACGTCACGACCTTGTGCCGGGGTGAAAGCACCAGCGCAGCATCGAGGGCGGCCAGGTCGGCGGGCCGCGACCAGAAATCGAGGGCCCCGCGCAGACCCAGCACGGGCATGAGTAGGTCGCTGGCCCGCCAGTAGGCCGTGCCCAACGACTGGTTGAAGCTTTCTTCCCGCCAGCCGCCGGGCACGCGCAGCGTAGCAGGCGTGCGGGTGGCGCTGCCCTGGTCGGTTTCCACGGCCGTTTGAGCGTAGGCCTGGGTCACGGCCGGGTCGCGCCACCGGGTTTTGTCGGCAGCCGGAATGAGCCGGTCCCACTGGGCGGGGCTCATAGCGGCCACGTCGGCCAGCCGCCACGGCCCCAGGCCCCGGTTGAAGCGGGTGGAGTCGCGGGGGTGGGCAAAGCTGGCCCGCAGTGCCCAGGGTGCCCGCACGCCGTAGAGGGAATTGAGGCTGATAAAGTGGCTGATCTGGGGGGCGTGGTGGCTGGCGTAGTAGCCACCCCAGTGGCCCCCGGTAGCCCAGCCAAACAGCGCCATCTTAGGCACGTTTTCCCGCCGCCGAATGGTTTGCACCACGCGGTCAATGTCGGCGCTGGCCTCCCGGCAGGTCACGTTCAGATGAGTCGTATCGGTGGGGGCCATGGTGGGGTCGTCGGAGCCGCCCCAGCCGCGCACGTTCATCAGGTACACCGTGAGGCCGCGCTGGGCCAGGTCGACAGCCAACGAGCCGCCGGGTACCGGCAAATCGAAGGAAGCCACGCCGCCTGCGCCGCCGCCGTGCAGCAGTAGCAACACCCGGGCCCCGGGGGGCGTAGCGCGCGACGTTACGCGCCGCACGGCCAGGGCTCCTACCGGGCCCTTCACTATGAAATCTTCCCGCCGAATAGAGTTCAGGGCCGCCGAGGGTGCCTGCCCGTGGGCCGGGGCCACGGTTAAAGTCCACCCCAGCAACCCCAGCACCAACGCCCGGCCCGGATTCAATTTATGCAGCATACAAGCAGTAAATGGTAGCAACCGCGTAGCGGGCCTTGGTGGCGCCGCCGCGAGTGAAGATACAAGCCGCCCCGGTTTTTCCCAGGGTTCGGGCGTTGCGCGGCGGTATCCGACGAGCCTGGTCGATACCTGATTGGTGCGGGGTGGCGTTGCCAGGGCACCGGAAATGCCATCAAGCCGCCTGGTATACTACAGGCCCCCCGCCGCTCCCGTTACCGAGCAGTTTTTATACTACTGCTGGCCGCTACTCCAGTACCCGCTTATTGTCTAGCTTTGATGCGCGCTATGCCGGCCGGCTTATCCTCTTCGCTTTTTCCCGCCTCTATGAAATACTTTTTCGCCGCTATTCTCCTTTTCTCAGTACACGTAGCCGAGGCCCAGATTCGGGGTCTGATGATGGGCGTGCAGGGCGCAAATGCCGCCTACCGCTTGGCCAACCACAAGAAGAAGCCGACCTCCACCAAGGGGAAGCAGGCGGCCAAAGCGGAACCCGTACCCGCCGTAGTGCTGCCGGCCGTGAAGCAGGTCACACCCTTCACCTACCGGGGCCAGAGCGTGTCGCACCAGCGCACGGCCCCCGACCAGCTCAAGGGCAAGGGGAAAGCCGAAATCCTGGCCCTCGAAGCTCTGCTCGACGAAACCCACACCGCCATGCAGGCCGACACGCTACAGCCTTTCCTGCCGGCGGGCCGCTTCGAGGCAACCGTAGCGGCGGCCCGTACTGCCGCCGCGGCTCGCCCCTCTTGGGACTATGCACCCTACCAAAATGAGCTGGCCTTCTACCAGCAGGAGGAGGCCCGCCGCCAGCTCGTGCTGAACCCACCCCCACCGGCCCCAGTACGCGCCCCCCGCAAGCCGCCGGTCAAACGCGGCAAGTAACCGCCTCGCCTAGCTAGCTAAAAAACACCCCGCAACGTGAGCTGCGGGGTGTTTTGGTTTTTACGCGTACTCTTTTCGAATCATGTAGCACTGCCTGCCTGCGGCTCACCGTTGAACGATGATGTCCAGATATAACCAGAGCAAACACCGTCAGCAACGATTGAGACGCAACCTTACGTCTCTACAGCGGGGCTACTTCTGGGTGGCGGCCCAGGCGTCCATCGACTTTTCGGCAATGGCCAGGGGCATGGCGGCGTTTTCCAGCAGCTGGTCGTGGAAGGCGCTGAGCTTGAACTTGGGGCCCAGCTGCTTCTGGTACTTGGCGCGCAGCTCCATGATTTTCATCTGGCCGGTTTTGTAGGCCAACGCCTGCCCGGGCCAGGCCATATACCGCTCAATTTCGGCCGTGGCGGCCTGCTCGTCGATGGAGCGGTTGTCCATCATGTACTTGATGGCCTGCTCGCGGGTCATGTTTTTGGTGTGCATGCCCACGTCTACCACCAGGCGAATGGCGCGGTGCATCTCCCCGTTCAGGGCGCCCATGCGTTGGTAGGGGTCGGTGTAGAGGCCCAGCTCTTTGCCCAGACTTTCGGTATAGAGCGCCCAACCTTCACTAAAGGCGCTGTAGAAACCGAAGCGGCGGAACTTGGGCAGCTTCTCATTTTCCTGCTGCAGGGCAATCTGGTAGTGGTGGCCTGGAATGGCCTCGTGCAGAAACAACGACTCCATGCCGCGCGTCACGTTGTACTTGGTGGCGTCGATGATGGGCACGTAGAAGATGCCAGGGCGGGAGCCATCGGCCAGGCCGCGGTTGTACTGAGCACTGGCCGAGGCGGCGCGAAAGGCTTCGGTCTGGCGCACCTCGAAGCCGGTTTTGGGCGTGCGGCCGAACATCTTTTTCAGGTTGGGGTCAATCTTGGCCTGAATGCCCCGGTACACGTTCAGCACCTCGTCGGCGGTTTTGAAGGGCATGAACTTGGGGTCGGTGTTGAGGTAGGTGAAAAAGGCGTTCAAATCACCCTTGAAGCCGGTTTCGGTCTTAATCTTCTCCATTTCCTGCCGGATGCGCTTCACTTCGCTCAAGCCAGTCTGGTAGATTTCCTCGGGCTTTTTGTCGGTGGTCGTCCAGAACTTCACGGCATAGCGGTACATATCGGCCCCGCCGGGCACGGCCGAAATGCCGGTGGTGGTGCGGGCCTTGGGCAGGTACTCGTTCTTGAGAAAGTCGTGCAGCTTCTGGTAGGTGGGCGCCACCTGCTCCCGGATGGCTTGCTGGTAGGCCGCCGTGAGGCGCTGCTGCTCGGCGGCGGGCACGGCCGCCGGAAACTTGGCCACGGGCCCGTAGAAGATGCTTTTGGCCGGGTCCGTCGTGACCATGGCCTGGAGCTGGGGCAGCATTTTCTCAACCAGCGGCCGGGGCATCACCACGCCGGCCTGCATACCGCGCCGGAAGTTGCTGATGGCCGTATCGGCCCACACGGGGTAAGCCCGCACCCGGCTCAGCCAGTTGTCGTAGTCCTGGGTGGTTTTGAAGGGTTGATTACCGGAGCCCGCGCCCAGCTGGGCTAGGCCAATAGGCAGGCCGCTGAACTGGTTGAAGGGCATCATCCAGTCATTTTGCTTGAGGCCTTCCAGGCGCATCTGCATCTCGTAGAGGAAGATGTCGTAGCTCACCCGGTCGTTATCGGAGAGCTTGGCGCGGTCCACCTTCTTTACCTGCTCCAGGTACTGCTGAAAAAACTGGCGCTGGGCCGTGCGGTAGGCCTGGGTACCGGTGTTGGGCAGCTGGTCGTTGTAGCGGTTGTCGCCCTGGGAAGTGGCTTCCAGCGGAAACAGCTTGGCGCGCTCATCCCAGTACTTCTCGAACAGAGCGGCCAGCGCCGGCGAATCGGCGGCTACGGGGGCGGCGGTATGGCTCATCAGGGGGCCCAGCAGGGCCACGGCTACGGCGGCCGACAGAAACAGATGCTTCACGGAAGGTAGAATGGTGGTGGAAGCTTAAATGTAGGGCGGTTTGGGCGGGGCTACTATCCGGCGGTGCCGGAAAAACTTTTTCACCGACAGTTTCCCCAATTTCGGGCTACCTTTATAGAAGGATTTCTTGCGTCGTTTATTCCGTATTCCCACCTCATCTTGATGAAACACTTTTTACTTTTTACCCTGCTGCTCAGCAGCCTCGGCGCCCGGGCCGCGCAGCTGACTTTCCGGGTGGATATGCGCCTGCAGACGGTGGCCGCCAGCGGTGTGCACGTCGCCGGCAACTTCCAGGCCGCTGCTGGCTTTGCTGGCGACTGGAACCCGGCTACTACCCTGCTCACCGACCCCGACAACGACAAGATTTACGAGGTGACGGTGAACGTGCCGGCCGGTACGTACCTCTATAAGTTTGTGAACGGCAACGCCTGGACCGGGGCCGAGCTGCCACCCGCTGCCTGCGGCGTGGCCGACGGCGGCGGCAACGTGAACCGCCAGGTGCTGGTAGCTGGCAGCAACGTGCGCCTGCCTGCCCCGGCCTTTGGCGAGTGCAGCACCCAGGTGAAGTTTGCGGTGAACATGCGCGGCCAGACCGTGTCGCGCAACGGCATCCACGTTATCGGCAACTTCCAGCCCCTGGCCGGCTACGGCACCGAGGGTGATGCTACCGCCCTACCCCTGACCGACGACAACGGCGACGGTATCTACGAGGTGCAGATTGCCATGCCTGGCCCCATCCGTTTCCTATACCGCTTTGTGAACGGCAACACCCCGGCCGACGCCGAAGCCGTGCCCGCCAGCTGCGGCCAGCCTGATGGCGCCGGCGTACTGAACCGCTTATTCGATGCCACTGCCGCCGTGAATACCATGCCGGCCGTGTGCTTCAACACCTGCCAGACCTGCTCGCCTTCCCTCTCCGACTACAGCACCCACTGGTGGAACGACGCGGTGTTCTACGAAATCTTCGTGCGCAGCTTCTATGACACCAACGGCGACGGGCAGGGCGACTTTGCCGGCCTCACCCAGAAGCTCGACTACCTCAATGACGGCAACCCGGCCACCACTACCGATTTGGGTATTACCGGCATCTGGCTGATGCCCATGATGGAGTCGCCGAGCTACCACGGCTACGACGTGACCAACTACAAGGCCACCGAGCCCGACTACGGCACGATGGCCGAGTTCGAAGCCTTTATGGCCGCGGCCCACGCCCGCGGCATCAAGGTCATCATCGACCTGGTGCTCAACCATACCTCCAGCCAGCACCCCTGGTTTCAGCAGTCGGCCAGCAGTGCTACCAGCGCCTACCGCGACTGGTACCGGTGGTCGGCCACCAACCCCGGCGCGGGCTGGTACCAGCGCAACGGCAGCTACTACTACGGCTACTTCTGGAGCGAAATGCCCGATTTGAACTGGCGCAGCGCCGGCCTGAAAGCTGCTATGTGGGACGCCACGCGATTCTGGCTGAAAAAGGGCGTGGACGGCTACCGCCTCGACGCGGTGAAGTTTCTGGTCGAAAACGGCACCACCATCGAAAACACGCCCGAGACGATGAATATTCTCGAAGTGTTTCACGACTCGGTGCGGGCCGTGAATCCCAACGCTTTTACCGTGGGCGAAGCCTGGTCGAACACGCCGGCCGTGGTGCCCTACGTACTCAATCAGCGCCTCGATGCCTGCTTTGAATTCGACCTGGCCTCGGCTATCATCAGCAGCGTGAATGCCGGCAACCCTGCCGCCTTGCGCACCCAGCTCGACCTCGTGGACCGCTCCTACCCCAAGCTGCAGTACGCCACTTTCCTCACCAACCACGACCAGAACCGCGTGATGGGGCTGCTCGGCGGCAACGTGGCCCGCATGAAGCAGGCCGCCGCCCTCTACCTGACCATGCCCGGCGTGCCTTTCCTGTACTACGGCGAGGAAGTAGGCATGCTCGGCACCGGCGCCGACGAAGACAAGCGCAAGCCCATGCAGTGGACCAGCGGCGCCAACGCGGGTTTCACCACCGGCTCGCCCTGGCGCGGCGTGAACTCCAACTACGCGCAGTTCAACGTGGCCACCCAACAAGCCGACCCGACTTCGCTGCTCAACCACTACAAGCAGCTCATCCGGCTGCGCAACACCCACGAGGCCTTGCGCAAAGGCTACGTGCTGCCCGTAACTACCTCGGCCTCGCCCCTGCTCGGCTACGCCCGCGTGTTCAATCAGGAAGCCATTGTAACGGTGACCAATATGGGCACCGCCGCCAGCAGCCCCACGCTGGCCCTGAGCGTATCCACGCTGCCAGCCGGCATCTACCAGGCCACGGAGCTGCTCTCGGGCCAGACGGCGGGCACCGTGACGCTAAACGCCCAGGGCGGCGTGAGCAACTGGACGCCCACGCTGGCGGCACTGCCCGCTAACGGCACCTGGCTGCTGCGTCTGGTGCCCACGTTTGCCACGGCCACCAGCGGCAAGCAGTCGAGTTTCACGGCTCAGCTCTACCCCAACCCCGCCACCAACCAGGTGCGCCTGGAGCTGGGCGCTGCCCCCACGGCGTCGGCCACGGTACAGGTATACGACCTGCAGGGCCGGCTGCTGCACACGGCTTCCTTCGCGGGCCGCACCCACCAGCTGAACACCAGCGCCTGGGCCGAGGGCGTGTACTTCCTGCGTATCCAGTCGGGCACGGCCGTGTCGACGCAGCGGCTGCTGGTGACGCACTAATGGTTGCTTAGCTAGTTGTTGGCAGAAGCAGGTATTTAGCATCAAAAACAGAACGTCATTCCAAACGACTTTCCGAAGCTTAGGCCATCAACAAGGTCATACCGCCCATCAACAAGGCCCGGCGCTACGGTAGCGCCGGGCCTTGTTCGTGTTTGCCAACAGGTTTGCAAAGTCCTGCTTACTCGGCCCGCAGATTGGTGACCGGGTTGGCTGTGGCGGCCCGCACGGCTTGGTAGCCCACGGTAAGAAAGGCCACCACCGCTGCCAGCAGGCCCGCGGCTCCGAAGGCCCACAGCGGCATATCGATGCGGTAGGCGAAGTCCTGGAGCCAGCGGCTCATGGCCAGCCAGGCGGCGGGAAAGGCAATAACGGCTGCCACCAGCACCAGCAGCAGAAACTCCTTCGAGAGCAGCGCCACGATGGTGGGCACGCTGGCTCCGAGCACCTTGCGAATCCCGATTTCCTTTTTGCGCCGCTCGGCCGCGTAGGTAGCCAGGCCAAATAGTCCGAGGCAGCCCACGAAAATGGCAATGCCGGTGAAGGTCCAGAGCAGGGTTTTGAGCTTGTCCTCGGCCTTATACATCTCGTCGAAATTGTCGTCCAAAAACCGGTACTCGATGGGGCTCTCGGGGTTGAACCGGCCCCACACCTGCTTGACGCCCTCCACCGAGCTGCCGACGTTGTCGCCCTTCAGCTTCACGGCCACCTTCCAGTAGGCTGGTGGAAATATCTGCAGCACGGCCGGTTCCAGCTTGTCGTAGAGACTCTTGTAGTGGAAGTCCTTGACCACGCCGATGACCTTGCCCACCTTCAACGAGTCGGGGTTTTGGTCGCTCCACACTTGCCATTTCATGATGCGCCCCAGGGCCTGCTCCGGCGTGCCGAAGCCCAGCTCTTTCACGGCCGTTTCGTTGATGATGAAGGCCTGGTCTTTGTCGGTTTTCAGGTCCGGAGAAAAGTCGCGGCCCGCCACCAGTTGTAGGCCCAGGGTGTTGAGGTAGTCATAGTCTACCATCAGCTGCGTGACGCCGTAGTTTTTCTGCTCGCCGTTGGTGGGCACGATGATACCGTCGCCGGCCACCTGGTCGCCGGGGAAGCCGTAGCCGATGCTGGCCGACACCACGCCGGGCACCTGCCGCAGCTCGTTTTTGAAGGTTTCGTAGTGTCGGCTCATGTTGTCGCCGCGCATGGGAAAGAACATGATTTGCTCCCGGTTGAAGCCCAGGTCCTTGTTGTGCAGGTAGCTTACCTGCCGAAACACCACAATGGCGCAGATAATGAGAAACACCGACAGTGCAAACTGCACCACAATCAGCCCGTGCCGCAGCCACTGCACCCGGCCAAAGATTCCATCCGTGACGACGGCGCTTTTCAACACCTTCACCGGCTGAAAGCTGGAGAGCACCAGCGCCGGGTAGAAGCCGGCCAGCAGCCCCACCACCACCGTGAGCACCACCAGAATACCCAGCAGCGCAGGGTTACGAAGCAGGTCAAACGTCATTGTTTTACCCGTAAAGGCGTTCAGGGCGGGTAGCAGCAGGGCCGTGAGCAGCGTTGCCAGCAGCACGCTCACCAGCGTGAGCAGCACCGTTTCGCTCAGAAACTGTAGCATCAGCTGCTGGCGGCTGGCCCCGATGGTTTTGCGGATGCCCACTTCCTTGGCCCGCTGCATCGATTTGGCCGTGGCCAGATTCACGAAGTTGAAGACGGCAATCAGCAGAATGAAAGCGGCTATGAAGCTCAGGGCCTTCACATAGGTGATGTTGCCCTTCACCGTCAGATCGTACTTGAAGGTGGCCGAGTACAGGTGAATATCCCGCAGCGGCTGCAAAAACGGCTTGTCGTTCATTTCCTCATCCTTCATCGTGGGCTTCACCTGCTCCACGATGTAGCGCTGCAGCTTGGCCTGGGTTTGGGCAGCATCGGCACCGGGGCGCAGCCGGGCGTAGGTAAAAAACTGGTGCCAGCCCCATCTTTTCATGCGGGCTGCCGGTAGCTGCGCCGCCGCCAGCGGCACGAGGTAATTTACCTTCAGGTGGAATTTCGACAAGTCGTTGCGCAGCACGCCTTTCACCACAAAGCCCGTAGTGTCTATCTTCACCTCTTTGCCCACGGGGTTTTCGGGGCCAAAAAAGCTGGTGGCCACGTCTTCAGTGAGCACAATGGAGGTGGGCGCATCCAGCGCGCCGGCGGCCGAGCCGTACTTAAAGGCCAGCGGAAACACTCCGAAGAAAGTCGAGTCCACCAGCAGCCCGTCTTTGACGTAAATCTTTTTGTCGCCCACGACCAGCAGGTTGGTGGTTGGATTCATCAGGATGCGCGCGGTTTGCTCGACTTCGGGAAACTCCTGTTTTAGGGTGGTGGCGTACATGGGCGACACCGGGCTGTAGGTTTCCGGCGTTTCCTTGCTGGTTTGCTCGGTGTAGATACGGTACACCCGCTCGCCGGCGGGCAGGAATTTGTCGAACTGTAGCTCGTCGTACACAAACAGGCCGATGAGCAGGCAGGCCGTGAGGCCCAGGGCCAGGCCGGCAATATTGAGAAAGGAAAAGCCCTTGTGCCGGACGAGGTTGCGGTAGGCCACCAGGAAGTAGTTCTTGAACATGGCGGTGAAGATTTAGAAAGGAAACAAAGCAGAAACACCCAGTAAAAGCTGCAATGGCCGCCGCTTATTCGTCGCGCAGATAAAGCGTGGGCGCCACCCGCGCGGCCCGGATGGCCTGGGTGCTGATGGTGAGCCAAGCCACGACCAAGGCCAGCACCCCGGCCCCGGCGAAGTACCAGAGCCGCAGGGCAATGCGGTACTCGAAGCCGTTGAGCCACTGCTGAACCACCCAGTAGCTGATGGGTAGTGCCACAACAATGGCTACCAGCACCAGCCGGGTCAGGTCGCGGGAAAGCAGGTACACGATGCTGGCCTCACTGGCGCCCAGCACCTTGCGAATCCCGATTTCCCGGCGGCGGCGCTCGGCGGTGAAGGCCGTCAGCCCGAACAGACCCAGGCACGAAATCAGAATAGCTAAGCCGGCGAAGTAGCGGGCCAGCACCCCCACGCGCCGCTCGGAGGCGTACTGAGCCTGGTAGTCCTCGTCGAGAAAATGGTAGGTGAGAGGCGTCTGACCGGGGTTGAAAGCGGCGTAGAATTGTTGGATTCGGCCGATGGTTTCCTGCTCCCGGCCCGGGGCCAGCCGCACCAGGATGGTGCCGGCCGTTTGCGGCTCCAGCCGGAAAATAAAGGGCTTCACCTTCTCGTGCAGCGACTCATAGTGAAAGTCCCGCGCCACGCCCACAATCCGCTGGTTGTCGAGCAGCTGGCCCACCGGGTTTTGCAGGCCCAGGCTGGCCACCAAGGCTTCGTTGACGATAATCTGCACGCTGTCGGTGCGGAACTGGGGCGAAAAGCTGCGGCCTTCTTTCAGCGTAATGCCCAAGGTTTCGAGCATGTCGTAGTTCACGCTCAAATTGTTGGCGAGAATCTTCCGGCCCTCCCATTCCACCGGACGCCCCGCGCCGTAGGTACTCACTAACGAGCCCCACATGCTGGAGGCATTCACCGCGCCCGGCAGCCGCTTCAGCTCGGCCAGAAACGTGGTAGGCTGCTGCTGCGCCCTACCCGCCGCCTCAAAAGACACAATGCCGTTGCGGTCGTACCCCAGGTCTTTGCTTTCAACGAAGGCAAGCTGCCCCTGAATGACCCACACGCAAACGATGAACAGCACGGAGAGCATGAACTGGAAAACCACCAGCCCTTTGCGCGTCCACAGGTCGGCAACCGAACCGGCGAGCTGCCCCTTGAGCACCTCCACCGGCCGCAGCCCCGACAGGTAAACAGCCGGATAGCTACCCGCCAACAGCCCCGTAATCAGCGTAATGCCAAGCGCCGAAAAAACCAGGTGCGGCGTGAAAGCCAGCGCAAGGTGCTTGCCGGTGATGTCGTTGAACTGCGGCAGCAGCAACTCGACCAGCACCAGTGCAATCAATAGCGCAAGGAAGCTCATGAGCACCGATTCGGCCAGAAAGTGCGCAACCAGCGAAAAGCGGCTGGCACCCAGCGTTTTCTTCACCCCGATTTCCTTCAGCCGGCGCGAGGCCTTGGCCGTGGCCAGGTTCATGAAATTGATGCAGGCAATGACCAGAATAAACACCGCAATGGCTGAAAACAGCTGCACGTACTCAATCCGCCCGCCCGACGGCACGCCGTTGGTGTACTCGCCGTGGAGGTACATGTCGGCGTAGGGCTGCACGAGCAGAGCCCGTTCCGTATTCGTGGCCAGTTTGCGTTGGAGCAAGCTCGAAATCTTGGTTTGAAACTGCGCTTCGTCGGCGCCCTCGTGCAGCACCACGAAGGTGTTGAAAGGCCCGTCCTGGGCCCAGTCTATCGACTCGCCCATTTTCATGATGTCTTTGAAGGCATCGAAGCTGAGCACGCAGTCAAACTGGTCGGTAGAATTGGGCGGAATGGGCCCGAACACGCCCGTTACGATGACGGTTTGCTTGAGGTCAGCCAGTTGCCACTCCACCGTTTTGCCCATGGCATTGGCTGCCGTGCCGAACAGCGCCGCGGCCATTTCCTGCGAGAGCACGGCGGCGGTTTTGGTGGCCAGCACCTGGCTGGCGTCACCCTGTTGCAGGTTGTAGGAGAAGATGTGGAAGAAGTCTTTGCCGGCAAATTTGGCGTCGGCCCGCACGGTTTTTCCTTTGGCCACCAGCGTGAGACCGGGAAAGAAATCGGGCGGGGTGGCCACGGCCGCGTACTGGATTTCGGGCATTTCCTCGGCTAGCGCCTCAGCCAGCAGCGGCGCCGTGCCATAGGTGTTGAGGCCTTCCGCCGTGCGCTGATTTTCCAGCACCTGAAACAGCCGCCCGGTAGTGGCGTGGTACCGGTCGAAGCTCCATTCATCATGCACCCACAGGTAGATAGTAAGTGCCCCCGCCAGGCCTACCGACAAGCCAACCAGATTGATGAAAAAGGTGGTTCTGAACCGCTTGAAGTTCCGGTAAATCAGAAGTAGGGAATGCTGCAGCATAGGGCCGGCGAAAAGCGTGAATACCTCGAACTATGAGGGCCGCTAGGCCCGAGCGTGCTCCAGCACCACCTGTCCGTCGAGCAGCCGGATAACGCGGTGAGCGTAGCGGGCGTCGTGCTCGGAGTGCGTGACCATGATGACGGTGGTGCCGGCCTCGTTTAGCTCGGTGAGCAGCTCCATTACCTCGTTGCCGTTGCTGGAGTCGAGGTTGCCGGTGGGTTCGTCGGCCAGGATCAGGCGCGGCGAATTGACCACAGCCCGGGCCACGGCCACGCGCTGCTGCTGCCCGCCCGAGAGCTGCTGGGGAAAGTGGTTGCGGCGGTGCATCACCTGCATTTTTTCCAGCACCCGCGTCACTTTGGCCTGCCGCTCAGCCGCGCCCACGCCCAGGTAAATCAGGGGCAGCTCCACGTTTTCGGCCACGGTCAGCTCGTCAATCAGGTTGAAGCTCTGAAACACGAAGCCGATGTGCTGCTTGCGCAAGGCGGCGCGCCGCCGCTCGGGGGCGTGGGCCACCTCGGTGCCGGCAAAGGTGAAGCTGCCGCCATCAGGCTCGTCGAGCAAGCCCAAAATGTTGAGCAGCGTGGATTTGCCGCAGCCCGACGGCCCCATGATGGCCACAAACTCGCCCTCCGCCACTTCCAGCGACACGTTGTTCAGGGCCTTGGTCTGCACTTCGTCGGTGCGGTAAATCTTTTCGAGGTTTTCGATTTTAATCATCGGCGTAAAGGTGTAGGCAGAAGGGAAGTTACGGGTTGGATTCAAGGATTAACCGGGACAGTAGCGCCCACGGCGCCGCAGCTTTTCTACCGCTTCGTTGCAGCGAAGGAAGGTTGTTCTTCCGGGTAGAAACGCCATTCTCCGTTCACCATCAGATCGGCTCCGCAGGCGCTAGTTGACCGGCTTTTATTCGGTGTTCAGTTTAAATCAGGCGGCTACTGGGGCTTGGCGCGCAGTTCCAGCTCGCCCATCGTGTCGTAGCCCTCGTAGCTGGAAGTCACCACTTGGTCGCCGGGCTGCAGGCCTTCGAGTACCTCGTAGTAGTCGGGGTTCTGGCGGCCCAGGCGAATGTCGGTGCGGTAGGCCTTGGAGCCGTCTTCGCTCACCTTAAAAATCCAGTTGCCGCCGGTTTTCTGGTTGAAGCCGCCCTTGGGCACGCGCACAGCCACCGTCGGATCGCTCAGGGCCAGGCGCACGGCCACCGTCTGGCCCCGGCGCAGGTCGGGTGGCACGGGGCCGCTAAACTCCATATCGACCTGCACGCCCTTGGTTACTTGGGTGAATATCTTCTTCACGCTCAGGGCGTAGGGTTTGCCGTCCACCGTTATTTCGCCCTTTTGCCCGGGGAAGATGCGCGAAATGTAGTACTGGTCGAGGGTGGCGCGCACCTTCAGGCCGGTAAGCATATCGAGCTGGCCGATGCGCTGCCCCCGGGTTTTAAGCTCCCCGATTTCGGCGTTGAGCGAGGTAATGCGGCCCGCCGCGGGGGCCTTGATAGTGAGGTCGTCGAGCTTGCGGCGCATCAGGGCCAGGTTGCTTTGCATGCGCCCCACCGACTGGGTCATCTGGCTGATTTGTTCGCGCATAGCCAGCGAATCCTGGCGCAAAGCCTGGCGGCTGAGCTGCCGGCGGCGGCGCTGGTAGTCGTAGTTGTTTTTGGCTTGCTGGTAGTCCTGGCGCGAAATCACCTTTTCCTGATACAGCGTCTCATTCAGGTCGAATAGCCGCTTGGCCTCGCGCAGCTGGTTGTCGATTTCGGCCTGCTGGTTGAGTTGCTGAATGCGGTTTTGCTGGAGCAGGTTGCGGGTGTTGTGCAGGTTGTTCATCAAGTCGAATACGGCCGTTTCGCGGTTCACCATTTCCAGCTGCAAATCGGTGTTGGCCAGCTGAATGATGGGCTGCCCCGGTGCGAGGGCCGCACCATCTTCCACCAGAATGTGCTGCACCGTGCCGCCCTCGGGCGCGTCGAGGTAAATGGTCTTGATGGGCATCACCACTCCATCGACGGGCACAAACTCCTGAAACGGCCCGCGCGTTACCTTGCTGATCGTCAGCCGCTCGGGGTCCACGTTGAGCTTGGCTGGGCCGGCTGAGGTGCGCAGCCCGGCCACCACGGCCACTACCAGCAGCAGCAGGCCGGCCAGCAGCAGCAGGCGGGTCGGCGTCCAGGTTTTTTTTTCAATTCGTTCATCCATGACCAGGCAGCAATTGGCAGCAGCGGGCTATTCGGCAGCCCGCCCAAAATGCTCAGGAAGAACGATGCCAACTTGCTAAAGCATTAATTATCAAATTCTTAATTCCAAGCTTACCGCAACTGCCGCTAAAACTGTTCGGTTTCGATACAATCTACCGTCCGGTAGTGATACAGCCGCCGCACCGGGCCAAGCCAAAAGATGCCGCCCAAGCCCGGACGGGGCATTTTTAAAATCTAGTACAATTGTGGCGGGTATTTCGGTGCTTCGTAGTCGGGCGCGGGTGGCCGCCCATTTTTGCTTTAGCTAGTACACGGTATGATCTTGAAAAAAGCGCGGGTTTTGGTGGTAGACGACGACACGGACGTGCTCTTTGCCATGCGCATGCTGCTGCGCACGGAGGTGCAGGAAGTGGTGACGGAAAAGAACCCGGAGCTGCTGCTTTCCCTGCTCAGCAAGCAGCGCTTCGACGTGATACTGCTCGACATGAACTACAAAAGCACCCTGGGCACCGGCAACGAGGGGCTATACTGGCTGGGGCGCATCCGCGAAAAAGCGCCCGGCAGCGCCGTAATCATGATTACGGCCCACGGCGAAGTCAGCACGGCGGTCCGCTCGCTCAAGGCCGGGGCCACCGATTTCCTCGTCAAGCCCTGGCACAACGCCCAACTGCTCGATACCCTGGCCGCCGCTTTGCAGCCTCTCGAAGCCGGCAAAGCGGCCCCGGCCGGCCCGGCCGCGCCCCGGCGGCCGGCATCCTTCGCCGAATTTTCCCTGCTGGGCGAGTCGGCGGCCATGCAGGAGGTGTTCCACAAAATAGAAAAGGTGGCGCCCACCGAGGCCAACATTCTGCTGCTGGGTGAAAACGGCACCGGTAAGGAGCTGGTAGCCAAAGCCATCCATCAGAAATCCTTCCGCGCTGCTCTGCCCCTGGTTACGGCCGATTTGGCCGCCATGAGTGAGGGAATCTTCGAGAGTGAGCTGTTTGGCCACCGCAAAGGCGCTTTCACCGATGCCCGGGAAGACCGGACCGGGCGGTTTGCGGCGGCATCGGGCGGCACGCTGTTTCTGGATGAAATCGGCAACATTTCCCTGGCCCAGCAGGCCAAGCTGCTCACCGTGCTCCAAAACCGGGAAGTGCTGCCCGTGGGCAGCAACGTGCCCGTGCCCATCGACATTCGCCTGATTTCGGCTACCAACGCCCCGCTCTACGAGCTGGCCGCCGAGCAGCGGTTTCGCAAAGACCTGATTTACCGCCTCAACACCGTCGAAATAACCCTGCCGCCCCTGCGCGCCCGTGCCGATGACGTGCTGCTGCTGGCCCGTCACTTTGCCGGTATCTACGCGGCCCGCAACCGCAAGCCCACCCCCGACTTTGAGCCGGCTACGCTTACCAAGCTGCGGCAGCACCACTGGCCGGGCAACGTGCGCGAGCTGCAGCACGCCGTGGAGCGGGCCGTCATTCTGGCCGAAGACGACGTGCTGCGCCCTCATGATTTTCACTTCTCGGCTATGGATGCCCTGGCGGTTACCACGCTTTCAGAAGGCCCGCTGCAGCTCAACGAAGTGGAAAAGGCGACTATTCTGCGGGTCATTGAGCGCCACAACGGCAACATCACCAAGGCCGCCAAGGAGCTGGGCCTCACGCGCACCGCGCTGTACCGCCGCCTCGAAAAACATGACCTTTAATGACGTTTAAGCGGCTCGAAATCGGTATTGTACTGCGGCTGCTCGGGCTGTTGGCGCTGCTCTACGGGGCCCAGCGGGCCCTGGAGCACGGCCATTACGCCCTGCTGGGGCTGGCCACGCTGCTGCTCGGGCTGGCCGTGTGGGAACTGGGCCGGCACCTCACGCGCGGCACCCGGGCCCTGGCTGATTTTCTGCTGGCCGTGCAGTACCGCGACTTTTCCCTGCACTACAACGAGGCTCACCCCAACCGGGCGCTGCGGCCCCTGCACGCGGCCTTCAACCAGCTCAGCACCACTTTTCGCCAGCTCAGCGCCGAGCGGGAAGCCCAGTTTACCTACCTCCAAACCGTGCTGCAGCTCATCGACACGGGCATTATTTCCTTTGATGCCACCGGCCAGGTCGAGTCCATCAACGAGTCGTTTAAGCGCACCCTGGAGCTGCCCTACCTCAAGCACATCAGCACGCTGCACAAGCGCCTGCCCGAGCTCTACGAAGCCATAAACCGGCTGCAGCCCGGCGCGGCCACGGTGGTGAAGGTGACGGTGGGCCGCAACACTATGCAACTGCTGCTTTCCGCTACCACGTTTCGGCTGCAGGGCCGGGAGTTTACGCTGGTGGCATTCAAAAACGTGAGCCACACCCTCGACGAAACCGAAACCGCCGCCTGGCAGAAGCTGCTGCGCGTGATGACCCACGAAATCATGAACTCGGTGGCCCCCATTGCGTCCCTGGCCGATACGCTCCGCCGCGACCTGAGCCGGGAATTGGCCCAGTCGGAAGCAATGCCCGCCGAGCGGCAGCGGTTGGCCGACGTAGCCGAGGGTATCGGCATCATTCAGCACCGCAGTGAGGGGCTGCTCCGCTTTGCCCAGGTCTACCGCAACTTCAGCACCATCAATACCCCTGCCCTAACGACCGTGTACGTGCAGGAGCTTTTTAACAGCATCGGCGGGCTGCTGAGTACGCAGCTCAGCCAGGACGGAATCGAGCTGCTCACCGTCGTGGAGCCCGCCGAGCTGCACCTGCAGGCCGATTGTCAGCTCATGGAGCAGGTGCTGATTAATCTGGTGCTGAACGCGGCCCACGCCGTACGCCCGCAGCCCCAGCCCCGCATCCGGCTGCGCGCCTACCAAACCGATGCCGGGCGGGCCATTATCGAAGTGGCCGACAACGGCACCGGCATTTCGCCGGAAGTAATGGACAGCATCTTCATTCCCTTTTTCACCACCCGCCCGGGCGGCACCGGCATCGGCCTGAGTTTGGCCAAGCAGATTCTGCACCTGCACCAGGCCAGCATCAAAGTGCAGTCAATGCCCAACGAAGGCACGGTATTTCAGCTGGAGTTTTAGGTAGTCATCTACTAATAAGCTCTGAGCTTATCAGGCTGTGGCTACAAACTCTCTTTGGGCAAAAAAAAACGTCATGTCGAGTAGCGCGAGACATCTCGCGTGGTATCGTTGTTTTCAGACCTAGCCACCGCGGGCCCCGGCTTTACTGCTTCAGCAGCTTCACCGTGGCCGTGCCCGCGGCGTTGCTCACCCGCACCACGTATAGTCCCGCCGTCTGCACCACGGGCACCGTCAGCGCCTCAGTGCTGCTTCTGGGTTGGAGCTGCTTTTCCCAGACCACCACGCCCAGCAGATTAACCAGCTGCACCAGCGTGGGCTGCCCCTGCGCACCCCGGATTTCGATTTCGGCTTGGCTGCCCCGCACCGGGTTTACCAGCGCCGCTACCTGTAGCCCCGCCGCCGCCTGCCCCGGCCGTACTGAAGTCACCACGCACGCGGCGGGCACGTTGGCCGACCAGTCGGTGGGGACCATGCTGATGAGCGTGCCCTGGTGGCCGTGGCCGGTCTGGTCGACGGCTACCGTGCCGCTGCCTTCGTTGAAGGGCCAGTAGCCTTCCAGCCCCGCGGCCGTGGGGGCCACCGCGCACATATTGGCCTGAATTTCGGCCGGTGTCAGGGCCCGGGTCCACACGCGCACTTCGTCGAGGCTGCCGTTGAGGATGCGGCTGTTGTCGAAGTTGCGGCCCATGTAGAAGATGCTGTTGGCCGTAAACGAGCCCGTGGCATTCAATGAGGCGTTGAGCTGCCCGTTCAGGTAGAGCCGCAGCACGGTGCCGTCGAAGGTGGCCGCCACGTGGTACCAGGTGCCCGCGACGAGGTCGGTAGGCGAATTGACCTTGCGAGTAACGCCGTTTACGAGCATCACAAACTGTAGCCGGCTGGCGGCCAAGCCGGCGTCGCCGAGGCGGATAAGGGCCGTATTGGCCCCGTCTTCCATACCCAGCACGCTCGAAATAAAGGGCGAAGCAGTTTTGAAGGCCGTGGGTTTCAGCCAGCATTCCATGCTCAGGGCGGTGCCGGTCAGGTTCACGGCTCCCGCATCCACGAACTTGGTGGCCCCGTCGAATACCAGCGCCGTGTTGCCGGTGGAAGTACCGGGCTGCACCACCGTGATGTAGCCGGTGCGCGTGAGCGAGTCGCGGCCCGCGGCATTGGCGGCCCGCAGCTTCACGCTGTAGGTGCCGGGCGAGGCGTACTGCACCACCGGAAACACGGCCGTGCTGGTAGCCGGCGTGCCGCCCTCAAACGTCCAGCGGTAGGAGTCGGCGTTGGTCGAGGCGTTGGAAAACGTGACGGACTGATTGGTCGTCACCACCGTGGCGCTGGCCGTGAAGCCAACGGTGGGCGCGGCCGTTACCGCTGCCCCGTTGTAGAACTTGAGCCGGCCCAGGTTTAGGCGGTAAGTGGCCACGGCCGCCGAAGCCGCCGCCCGCACCCCGATGACGGCCACTTCCCGGCCGGCATAAGTAGTCAGACTCACGGTGCGCGTGTTCCAGAGCGTATCGGGCGCGGTGCCCAGGTCCAAGGCGGCGGGGTTCAGCAAATCGTCGGCAAAGTAAAGCAGCAGTTGGGCATTGGCGGCCCCGGCCGCGGCCGTTTTGAAGGTCACCTCGCAGCTGGTTTGGGCCGCTACGGGCAGCTTGGTCTGGAACAGCTTCACGGTGCTGCTGTTGGTGCCGCTCAGGCTGCCCTGCAGCTTCAGGGACGTGCCGGCGTACACGGCCCGGCTGAAATCGTAGCCCACGGTGATAGGCGCGGCGCCGGTTTTGTTCCACTGCCACGAGGGCAGCAGGCTTTGCTTGCTCATGTCGGTCCAGCCTTTCACGAGCTGGGTACCGTTGTTGGCAAACATCTTGCCCTGGCCCACCGAGAAGTAGGTTTCAAACGGCAGGGTGTTGATGATGCTGCGCACCGGCACATACTGGCCAAAGCCTTTCCAGCCCGTAGCATCCTCAGTAGTCACGTCCAGGTCGTTGCCGGCAAAGAGGCGCTGCTCGGTCTGGTAAAAATTGGCGTAGTCGGCCGCGTTGCTGTTGAACGAGTTCAGGCCGCCGTTGTAGGTCAGGTTGGTAGCAAACAAACCCAGCGACAGGCGCGGCTGGGTCAGGTCGCCGCCGGTGAAGTAGTTGTTGATCCAGTTGGTTTGGGTAAACAGCGCCTGCGGGTTGCGGCCCGGCCACAAATCGGCGCCCATATATACGTCGAACGGGCTCCGGCCCAGGGCCGTAGCGGTATTCACGGAAGTGGTGATGTTGGTAGCACCCGACCAGAAGTAGTTGGTAAACATGGCATCTGACACGCGGGCCGTACCATCCTGGAGCAGCAGCTGGTTGTTGGCGTTCAGCGCGTTCTGGTACGAAACCGCGCCGCCGGGCAGCATGGCGTCGTACCAGTGAATCTCCATGCCGGCCGGCCGTAGCACCTGCAGGCGCTTGAGCAAGTTGCGCAGCTCCAGGGCCGTAGCCGCCGGCACCGACGATTCCTGGTTGAAAAACCACCCGTCGAAACCGTAGTAGTTGGCCACTTCCACCAGCTTTTGAGCCGCCGTGTACTCGCCACTGCCGTCCTTCTGAATCAGCAGGGCCACGTCGGCCGCCGAGCTAAACACCGAGCCGATAACCTTCACGCCGTTGCGGTGGGCCGCCTCCACCCAGGGCCGGGTCGGAATGGCCACCGGCCCGTCGAACCAGGTCAGCACGTCGATATATTGCCAGTGGGTGAAGTTGTAGAGGTTGAAGCGGGGCTGCTCGTTGAGGTAGCCCGCGAAGCCCGCCATACCGTCGGGAATGTAGTTGATCTTGTGGCTGAAGCTCTGGGCCGGGTTGAGCTGGGTGGTCAGCGTGTTCTGGCGGGCGGCCAGCGGCACCCGGCTCACGTTGGCCGGCACGGCGGTGGGGCCGGTGGGCGTCCAGGCCAGCAGCTGGGCCACCGAGAGCTTGGTAAACTGCGCCGCCGGCTCCATCTGAGCCTGGGCCGTAAGCGAGCAAACCAGCAGCGCCAGCAGCCCGCCAAGGCGCCAGGACCGGAGAGAAGACAAACGAATTCGAGAGTAGCGTAATAGCATCGGCTTGCGGGTTAATGGCTAAGAATGATTCACTTGCCGGTCAAGGTACAACTGAATTCAATTTCTCCTATACTCTTCCCTGCATTTGCCAGCAGCAAAAAAGAACGTCATGCAGAGACGCAGCCGAAGCATCTCGCGTGGCGTTGTTGTTGGAAAAAGAACGTCATGCCTGGCGTCCGCAAAGTCGAAGCATCTCTACCGCTTCGTCTGTCATCCTGAGCCTGCGAAGGACCCTATGGGATATAAACAACAGGCACAACAAAGACTCGTGCTGACGTGATAAGGTCCTTCGCAAGCTCAGGATGACAGATTAAACAACATCAGAAGCTGATTTATATAATTATTTTATTTATAAATAGTATTTTGTCAGACATACCTACCTCCCATCCTTACGCCCGCCACCCATGCCTGCTATCCGCCCTATCCTCCTATCTATCCTGACCTACTTATTATTCATACCTCCCGCCGCTGCCCAGGCTCCCGAACCCGCCGTTACCCGCATCGGCACCATCCAGGGCAGCGGAGCGGCGGCTAAGCCGGGCAGCTACACCGTCGAGGGCATCGTCACGGCCGTGTACCCGGGCCTAAACCCGGCGGGCTTCTACGTGCAGGAAGCCGCCCCGGCCACCGACGGCAACTCCGCCACCTCCGATGCCCTCTTCGTGGTGCAGGCCGCACCCACCGTCGCCATCGGCGACAAAGTCCGCATCAGCGGCACCGTGCAGGAAGCCGCCGCGGCCCCGGCCTTCGACCAGGCGGTGCTGACCGAGCCCGTCATTCGGGTGCTGAGCAGCGGCAACGCCCGGCCCGCCTTCACCCCGCTGTCCACCACGTCCCTGGCCCCGGCCACCCTGGAGCGGCTCGAAGGAATGCTGGTTGAGGCGGGCGGCGCCCTTACCGTCTCCGACGTATTCAGCCTCTCGCAGCGCGGCGAAATCATCCTGACCCTGGGCGGCGTCACCTACCAGCCCACCCAGTTCATCGACCCCAACGACAACTCTGCCACCGGCACCACCAGCACCGGCACATCCAACGTGGCCGCCGTGCTGGCCTACCAGGCCGCCAACGCTGAGCGCAGCATCCTCCTCGACGACGGCACGGCGGCCACCAGCCCCAGGCCCACGCCCTACGTGAGTGCCGCGCTGAACACGCTGCGGGTGGGCAGCACCATCAGCCAGCTGCGGGGCGTGCTGGGCTACGGCTTCGGCAAGTGGCGCGTCCAGCCCCTGCCCGGCCCCGACGCCCCGGTGTTTGCCGTCAGCCGCCCCGCCATGCCTTCCTTCGGCCGCCTCGACCTTAAGCTGGTCAGCTTCAACCTGCTCAACTACTTCAACGGCGACGGGCAGGGCGGCGGGTTTCCCACGCCCCGGGGGGCCAAAACCCCGGCCGACTTCGCCCGGCAGCGCAGCAAGCTCATTGCCGCCCTCTCCCAGATGAACGCCGATATCGTGGGCCTCACCGAAGTCGAAAACGACGGCACCGGCCCCGCCTCAGCCCTGCACGACCTCGTAACTGGCCTCAACCAAGCCCTGGGCGCGGGCACCTACGCCCTCATCGACGACGGCGGGGCCACCCGGCAGCCCAATAATACCGACGTCATTCGCTGCGCCCTGCTCTACAAGCCCGCCGCCGTGCGCCCCTTGGGTTCCGCCCTGGTCGCCACCGTGCCCGACGTGTTTGAGCGCCCCCCGCTGGGCCAGCTCTTCATTACCCGCCGCAAAACCCGCCCCGATACGGTAGCCGTGGTCATCAACCACTTCAAGTCGAAGGGCGGCAACGCTACCGGCCCCAATGCCGACCAGAACGACGGGCAGGGCGGCTCCAACGAGCGGCGGCGGCAGCAGGCCCACGCCCTCGTTAGCTTCCTCAACGGCCAGGTTCGGCCCGCCGGCACCAGCCGCCTCATCAGCATCGGCGACTACAACGCCAACTACGAGGAAGACCCCATCGACATTCTGCGGGCCGCCGGACTGGTCGTCGTTACGCCGCCCACCAGCGCCTCCTACGTCTTCAAGGGCCTCACCGGCTCCCTCGACCACTGCGTGGTGTCTTCTAACCTGGTGGGCTTCATCGACGTGCGCAAGTGGCATATCAACTCCGCCGAGCCCCTGTCGCTGCAATACGACCAGGCCGGGGCCGCCACCGACACCCGCAGCCCCTTCCGCTCCTCCGACCACGACCCGGTACTCATCGGCCTCAACTTCGACGGCCTGGCCCCCGCCAACGCCGCCGCGCCCCGCCTCTTCGTGTATCCCAACCCAGCGGCCGGCCCCACCCTGTTCACCCTACCCAAAATACCCGCCACCGCCGGCCCCGTCACCCTCGACGTATCTCTGCCCCAGGGCCCGCCCATGCTCCACCTCCACGGCCCCGTAGCCCTCGTCCGCGCCGAGCTAAACCGCTACACCGCCCACCTTGCCCCCGGCATCTACCTCCTCCGCCTCCAGGGCAAAAGCCTCAACCAGACTAGGCGGATTATGAAGGAGTAGCAGGAAACGTGTCATTGCGAGGAGGCACAATTCATAATGACAGCGTATAGAATATCTCAAGCATTATAAATTTCAATTTTTTATGCAAAATCATAACTATTTCATTTAATAATGAATGACATACGGTTACTCGCTAATAATCCAACATTTCTCGTTCTTGATATCGGATTCTAACTTTTTATATTTCCCGACGACAACATCACCATTGTTATATACCACAGTTATGTTTTTATTTTTAAAACTTTTAGGAATTACTACCTTATTCTCAAACAATGGCAAAAATTGCTGATAACTCTCAATAGCAGATTCCTTTAGAAAGACAAGAGCTTCATTACCCACAAATGAAGAAGCAGAACTTTCTATCTCATTCTTACTGTACAAGTTAAGTATATTTCTTGCCCTCCTGAATACAGAAAGAAACTTAGACTGATTTCGCATCAATTGCATTTCATAATAATCTATCAACATTATCTCTAAAGCGGGCCTATCCGCCAAATCAAAATATTTTTTCCTCAACGTAGTCAATAACACTTCAGCAAACGACAAATCACCCCTGATTATACTTTCTCTAAGGAGCATAGACATATAATTGGCATCCTGGGCATCCATTTGCTTAAGAAGATCCTTCTTCAATAATGGCTCAATAAAAAATTTTCCAGATCCAGAAACCGTAATCAACTTCGATTTTTTATACACATAATATCCAAATAAAATTTGATCATCGCTTAACAAACTGTGTTTATGTTCAAAAATGAATGAGTACAGGTTATCTCGAAATCGAGTATTTATGGTATCAAACTTATCATCAGAATTATTCATTTGCTCATAAACACTAATCATACTCATATCTATTGACACAATATACTTGACAAGGGACTCACACAATACGATATCATAGTTATTTAATTCAACAAGTATTTTGTATATCACTTCATAACCTACGCTCATAGGCTTTTCTATGTTATATTCTTGAGGCTTCAACTGATTATCAATTATTATATTTGCAGCAACTCTTAAATTATCTACTGAGGCCGCTTTATCAGAACCCAACAAATAAAGATGATACAGAATAATAGGACGATACGCAATAAAAGGCAATTTTAGAGCTGCTTCAAAATTCAATTTAGACAGGTCTAACATATTGTTGTCATAATAATACTTACCAAGATTGTAATATGCAATATTCTTCAACTCCTGTACTTCATCAGTTTTTAACTTTAATTGCATTTGAGACAACTCACTAACAATATTATTAAATACAATAACCGAATCCGCCGAGCCATTTGCATAATCAATATTTAAAAGAGAGCTACCCATGTTTAGCATTGACCTATAATGAGTCAAGTCTCTTCTATTGTAAGAAACTATTTTATCAAACGCATTAGCAGCCTTCGCGAATTCCTTAATATAATACCAAGACAAACCGTATAAATATATTGATTTGATATCAATATCAGCCTTAGCAGGATCAATAATCACTTCATTCTTTTCATATATTTTAATTACACCTAAAAAATCTCCTGTATTATAACAAGCGGTAATAAGCAAATGCTGAATAGTTAAAAACGTTGAATCAACTGGCAATTGATCAATTACTCCATCTACGATTGAAATAACTTTCCCATAATTTCCTTCAAGAAAAGCAGCATTGACAGCTTCTACCAGTTGACCGTTTTCATCTGAACGCAATTCATATAACCACTCAATAGAAAGTGCATTATCAAGAACTCTATTTTTAATTTCCAAAACCTCCTTTTCGAAATCAGGGCCAACTACTCCAGACAAATAAAGCTTTCTTCTGGTTGACTTCTTAATGCTAATAAAATCTTGCTCCTTGATTGAAATCACTGCATCCAGCATTTCTGAATCATTTTCAATCAAACCACGAATATGATCTATGGGTGCTTGATCAGATGAAGAAAGATACATATTACTAATAACTTCGTCTATTAATTCAATATCAACAATTGAATTGGTAATAACGAAATCTTCAATAGCAGAACATATGTCGTATGTCATACGGGGATTACCGTTTGTCCAATAATAAATTCTATCAATCACTTTGGCATCTAATTCAAGACCACTCTTTTGAATAAAACTATTATACTCATCCAAGCTAAAATCGCCTAATAATATATTTTGCCCAATGTTGAAAGGCGAGATTCTAGGATCCTTAATCAAGCTTGAAGGCTCAGCCACTCCAGATAATATATAAGTTAATCTCTCAAGTTGTGGATAATTGGTACGGGAAAAATAGACGCTTCTAATGTGCTTGAATATAGTATCCGAAAAAGTAATTTTTGACAGTGCATCTACTTCATCTAGAATGATAACAAGTTTACCTCTGATAACGCCAAGAAGCTTCCTCAATTCAAACAAATGTTCCAAATGATCAACCAGATCATTATCTGATCTAGATTTAACTATTTCATTGTACAGGAATGAGAAATTATCAGGGTTCGTTTCAATTGCGGTATCAATTATATATCGAAAACATTCCCTTGCACTTCGAAAAGAATTTGATAAATCTATATAGACAAATGCATCTTCCTTTCCTGCCAAAGTTCTTTTAGCATTAATTAGCAAATTGGTTTTACCCATTTGCCTAGCAACAAGAACATAGCCTGGCCTTCCCATATCCTCAATGATATATTGGAGAAGCCTATCTGCTTCTCTATACACATATAGTGTGGAGGGCACAATAGTATGAGATCTTAATTTTTTTGAATTCATCATTTAGAAATTAGATTTAAACTCGTTAAGCGAAATATTAAACAAAGCACTATTAGCTTTATTATATACCAAAAAATGATATATAAATCTTTTTAAAAACCTAGGATTTCCGTTAGACTCCCGCAATAATTCAGCTGCATTCTCACTAAGCAATTGGAAGCTCAATGATTGTTGTATTAAATTCAATAATCTTAACATATCCTTTTCATCCCACTTGCACAGTTCATGAAATCTAATCCTTTCATGTATTTTCGCATTTACGCCTACAGCAACTAGTTTGGGATTGCCGATAGATGTACAAGCAAACCTAACAGTTGACCTAGGGAAGGCATTAACATGCTTTATCATCAGGGAAAATATATATTTAACAAAATCAACATCATTTTCATCCACAGGCATCTCTTCGAAGACAATATATTTACCCTGGTAATATCTATTTAATGTAGACGAAACGACATCTATAGCCTGCATAATATTTTGCGGCTTAAATTTATCAGAAACATTAACTTGCTCAAGGAGCTTAGAATTTATATACTCAAATGAAGAAAGAATATCTGCATCACACAAAGACAGATCAATAACATGAATACCCTTGCTAATCAAATTCCTATACACTAAAGAAGTTTTACCATAACCACTACCACCATATACCCATATATTAGCTTCGCTGCTGATTAAATTACAAATAAAATCATCTTGTTCTCTCTCGATGTAATACATTTCAATATCTTGTGAATATTGATTAAATAGGGCATCACTTACTTTCTTTATATCAATAACTTTTGGCAGAGAAACTATTGGTGCAATAGCGTGTATATCCAAATCGCTAAAGGAATCAAGACTAAAAACTGAATGACAAAGATCTACAGCAGCTCTCGCCGCCAATTTTTGGCGCTTTACTTTATCTTTTGCTTTATCACCATCAGCAAAATCGCATATACCTTTTACAAGAATCCAACTTTTATTAAATGAATATGCTGATGAGACCAAACCAGCCCCTTCCATTTCACCGCCAATAGCAGTAGGAAATTGTCTGATTATATTATTTCTGTACTTTATATTATCAACAAGAACTTCTCCAGAAAGTATATCTCCAAAAATAACATTTGATAATCTCCTACTCCCTATAGAAAATTTCCAATCTTTTATATTAGCAAATCTATTGATCAGTAACACGCTTGACATATGTTTTGAACCTCTATATTCAGTTTTGAGGCGTCCTACCTTTTTAACTTCATAAGATATTATTTGTTCTGAGACGAGAACATCACCTATTCGCTGCTTTTTATCATCAACTCCAAAGGCAATTCCGATCATAATAATAGCCTCTGGACTAATATGCTCAATTGCTAGCCTTGTTGTCAAGACAGAAGCACCTACTCCAATACTACCCATTCTAGATTCCACATGGCAAACTATATAAATACCAAATACACCAATGTAATAAGTCATGATATCTTTTTGGTACACTAATATCGATTCGGACCCAGTTATGGGACTTAGTTTCTCATGAAGGCAAGTAGTCTCGATTTTTGTAACCGTAATTAAAACAAGCTGTAACTTGCCTTTTATTTTTTCAAAATCTGCAGTGTTGATATGCAGATATGGATCTTCTATATTCATTGAAGCAATAATGATGTACACCAAATATAACTATTAATTTATTCACAATAAATTAATAGTTATATTTGAATAGACAATATCTTCAAAGCCAGCACAAACAGCCGCCATTGAACTGTTATTCAAATACATACAAATATTTTATCTTCAACCCTCCCTCACTATACATCTCCCAACAAAAAGGCCCCGGCAAACGCCGGGGCCTTCCTCATTCCCAACACCCGCGGCCCCTCTCCCCTGGCGAGGGGGCCGGGGGGTGAGGCCCTACCGCACCACCCAACGCCCTTCCCCATCCACCTGCTCCAGCACCACCAGCAAGTACGGCGCATCCTCCGCGCCCAGCTGGCTGTAGTCCGAAAGGTGAGCCTCGGTCTTGTGCTTCACCACCAGCCCCTGCCCCGGCGCGGGCAGCGCCCCGGCCGTGGGAGCCGTGTAGTAGCGCAGCGTGAGGCCCTTGCCGCTGCGGTTGCCCAGCGTGGGCGCCACCACGCCCGCCTCCCGCCTATCGAATACCAGCGCGGGCTTGCCGTAGAGCACCGGCCCCCGGTACTCGGCCCGCCGGCTGGCCGCCGTTTTTACCGGCGTCCGCACTGCCTCATACTGCCGCACCAGCTCGGGCTGGGCCAGCTCCTGAGCCCGCACGAAGGGGTCGAGGGCAGTTTCGAAGGTTTCGCGGGCCGCCGCCAGCAGCTCGGGCAGCGTGGCCGTGGCCGCGCTGGTACCCGTCTCAATCAGCCGCGCCTGGCCCTGGGTAGCCATCAGCTCGGCCAGGTCGGCCTGCAGGGTCTGGCGCACCGCCGGGTCGTAGCCGGCATCGGCCAGGTCGGCGGCGGCCAGCGTGCCAATGGCCCGGTCAATCTTGCCCAGGTACGCCAGCAGCTCGGCATCCTTACCGGGCAGCACCCGGCTCAATGGCGCTTTCAGCTCCCCGCGCAGGGCCGCGTCGGCAGTCAGAGCTACGGCCAGCAGCCGCAGAATCTCGGCCTTCTGCGCAGCTTCCAGTTTCACCACTTGCCGGTCGCGCGTTACGCCCGTGGTGGTGTGGTCCTGCGCCGTGGCCGTCTGCCCGATGCGTTCCACCAGGCCCGCCAGCGCAGTACGCCCCATGGCAATCCGCTTAATCGTCGTCAGCGGCGCCCCCGCTTCTTCCAGAAAGCGCAGCACCGCCCCGTACATCGTAATCTGATTCTGCTGTTTGGTATTCATAAAGCAACGGTAAATAGGTAAAAGTGAAGTACATCCGACCCATCACGGCCGGCCGCAAAAGCTACTGCTTTTATACATAGCCTCAAGTCTATACTTAGTTCACACCCCCGCTTATTTTTGGGTCGTCAGCTACCTCCTGCAGCCCGCCCGCTATTCCCTGCAAAGCGCCAGACTACCGCTGCACTTCGCCAGACATTCCCTGCACCCCGCCACCCTTGCCCTGCAGCATGTCAGACATCTCCTGCACCCCGCCACTTATCTCCTGCACCTGGCCAGACATATCCTGCAAGCCACCACGCATTTCCTGCCACCCGCCACTCAGCGCAAGGCGTATGCCAACGCCGAGCTGTAGAAACGGTAGTCTCAGCGGGGCAACACCAGTCGTTGAACGGGTGATGTGCCGCCCCGCTGGGCTAAAAGCCAATAGTCCGCCGCCGGCCCAGGCAGGCGCACCATTTCCCGTCGTCAGGCTCCCCCTCTCCTCTTTCATTCCGCGCATCAAGCGGCGTAGGGGGCCGGGGGGTGAGGCGCACGTAAGGCACCCGCCCGAAACCCACTATTTTTACCCCATTATCCTTTCCTTTCCCTTAACTCCATGGACGCCAACACCCGCCAAACCATCGTGGCCGAGCTCATCGGCCTGCTCGAAAAAGGCTACGCCCACTCCTCCCTCGAAGACGCCTGCGCCGACATTCCCGCCGCCGCCCTCAACCAGCGCGTGCCCCAAGTGCCCTACACTATCTGGGAGCTCACCGAGCACCTGCGCATCGCCCAGCACGACATCCTCGAATTCTGCCGCGACCCGCACTTCGTGTCCCCCGAGTGGCCCGCCGGCTACTGGCCCGATGCCGCCCAGCCCGCCGACGAAGCCACCTTCCGGGCCACCCTGGCCGCCATTGCCCATGACCGCGCCGCCTTCATCACCCTCCTCCACGACCCCCAGCACGACCTGCTCGCCCCCTTCCCCCACGGCACCGGCCAAAACCTGCTCCGCGAAGCCATGCTCATCGCCGACCACAACTCCTACCACATGGGCCAGCTCGTGCTGCTACGCCGCCTGCTCGGCATCTGGGAATAGGCAATGAAACGTAGCGCGTATTCCTGGCCGTCATCCTTCCTCAATAGAACGTACTTCCATATTGGTCGTCCTTCCGCATCGGCCGTCATTCCGAGCGAAGCTGAGGAATCTCGCGTGCAATGGTAATCACCATCGGCTACCATCGTTGCTCCGTCTGTCATCGTTGTTTGCTCTGTCATCCTGAGCTTGCGAAGGACCTTCCTCACCTATCCCGCCGCAGCTAGTACCAACGTAACAAAGCCCTTTACCGCACCAGCAGTAAAGGGCTTTGTCACGTTGGCAACATGCTTGTCACTGAGACGAGGAAGGTCCTTCGCTGCACTCAAGATGACAGACCAAGCAACGATACCCTAAGAGCCGCCAGTCTCAGCCCGCGCGCCCACCGCCCCCAACTGCCATTTAATGCGGGTATACGCCACCCGAAACCCGTTCTTCTCCGCATTGCGCTGCGACTGGCTGCCGGGCAAGGCCCCCATCATGGCCAGCGTGCAGCCCTGCTTAGCCGCGTAGCCCAGCCGCGCCCCCAGCAGCGCCGACTGTGCCCCCTGCCGTCGCCCGGCCGGTACCGTGCTGGCCCCCATCAGCAGGGCCGTGCCCTCGTGCAGAAACAGGCCGCCGGCGGCTATTGGCTGCCCGCCCAGTTCGGCCAGAAACGGCGCGGACCCGGCGCTGGCGGCGCTAAGCTGGCCGTAGTGAAACATGAAATCTTCGTACTCCTGGCCCTCAGTGCTCCAGCCCTCGGCCGAGGTGCGGGCCCAGAGGTCAGCTTCGGCATCCTGGCTGCGGCGCATAGTCAGGCCCGGCGTGCGCACCGGGGCCGGCTCGTAGTCGGGGCCCAACGGGCGGTAGAGCACGTTGGTATATTCCAGCGGGTAGTAGCCCCGGGCCGGCAGCAGCGCCAGCAGCGCCGCATCGGCCAGGGGGCTCACCTCGTGCAGCACCAGTGCCTGCCGCTCGGCAAAAAATTGCTCTAGTCGGCCCATTTCCTCGTTTCCCACGGGGTCGAACAACCCGAGGCCAAAGCTCTGCGTCAGCGGCGACTCCAGCCCGTCGAACATGGCGTATGCCCCAGCCACCGCAATCCAGGTGGCGTTGCTTTCGGGTAGCAGCCGCTGGCGGGCTTCCACGAAGTTGGCGTTGGCCTGGGCCTCGGTACGCTCAAGGCGCCGGGCCAGCGACCGGTCGGCAGATAGCAGGGTCATCACAGGGAGGGTAAAGTGGGCAGGCAAGGTACGCGGCCCGCTCGAAAAGCGCAGCAGCTAGTGGCAATACGCCGCCGCCGCTTGTCAACCAGCAGGAGTATATTGCCACTACCGTCTGGCCGGGGCAGCGCATAGCATAGCGCCCATCCGTGCGGCCCCGGTTCATTTCTATCCTTCCTTACCCACCAATTATGCTCGTAAAACTTCTGATTCCTGGCGTAGTGCTGGCGGCCTGCGGCAGCTTGTTTTCGGACCCGGCCTCCACACCGGCTCCACCCGCGTCGGCGGCCATCCTGGTGTTCTACAAAACGGCCGGCTTCCACCACAAGTCCATTCCCGACGGCCTGCGCGCCCTGCAAAAGCTGGGCAAGGATAACGGGTTCCGCGTTGATACCACCGCCAACAACGCCCGCTTCGCCCCCGCCCAGCTGACCGCCTACCAGGCCGTCGTGTTTCTCAACACCACCGCCGACGTGCTGACCGCGCCCCAGCAAACGGCCTTCGAGCAGTACATCCGGGCCGGGCACGGCTACGTGGGCATTCACGCCGCCTCCGATACCGAGTACGACTGGCCCTGGTACCACGGCCTGGTAGGTGCCTACTTCGTGAGCCACCCGGCCGTGCAGCCCGCCACCATCCGCATCCAGGCCGGCGGTGGCCACCCGGCCACCGCCGGCCTGCCCGCCGCCTGGCCCCGCACCGACGAGTGGTACAACTTCCGCGACATCAAGCCCGACCTCACCGTGCTGGCCACCCTCGACGAAACCACCTACACCGGCGGCACCAACGGGCCTACCCACCCCTTCGCCTGGTATCACACCTACGACGGCGGCCGAGCCTTTTACACCGCCGGGGGCCACACCCCCGAAAGCTACCAGGAGCCCCTGTTTCTGCGGCATCTGCTCGGCGGCATCCAGTACGCTATAGGCCGGTAGCCGCCCTGCCTGTTGCAGAGCAAATGTGGCTTGTTGGAGCTAATGAAGGGCCGTTAATCAAAAGTCTTTGTCCTTGCTTACTACTGCTGGTAAACCCCGCTTGGTAGACCACTCAGGACGCAGGAAACCGGACGGCAACCGGCTTACCTAAGAAGCGGCCGTAGCGGCCGGCGGCCTCGGTTATAGCTGCCACCTGGGTCGTCGTCAGCACTACCGCGGGATACACGTCAACCACTACGGCGGCCTTCTGCACCGTGCGCCGCCACCGGCCCACGATACGCCCATCCAGCACCACCATACGGTTGTACTCCGAGTTGGGGTCAATGACCTTGACAACCGCGCTGGCCGGGTGAAATAACGCACTGCGGTCTTTGTAAGCCATACCATACTCGTCGTAGTCGGGCATCAAAAACGTGGCGCTGCCCGCCGGCCTACCAGCCGCTACCGCCTGCGGAACCAGGAAGTAATCCTGCCCCTGCATTTGCACTTGCTCCAGGTGGGGCTTCACCAGCGCCACACCCGTTTTCACCTGCTTCATCGTCAGGCTCGACCAGCCGGCAAAATCGGCCAGCGTGGCCGGGCCGCGGCTGGTGTAATAGCGCAGCGTTAGGGCGGCCAGGGCTGCTTCCGGAGTCAGGGTGGCCACCGGTGGCACCCGCTCGTCCAGCAGGGCGTAGGTAAACTGGTTGCCGCGCCGCGGGCCGCTGCAAATAAGCCCATCCAGCTCGGCGCGCATCATCAGGGTGCTTAGGCGCAGCCCGCTGGCTGCAATATTGTGCTCAGCCAGCGCTACTGCCAGCTCCTCCCGGGTAAGGTGGCGGCCACCCTCCAGGGCACGGGCCAGCACTTCGCCGCTGCGCCCAAAAGTGACTTCATCCAGCTCCGCCTGCCGGTAGGTATAGGCGCTGGCCCGAATGATGTGCGGGGCCGTGAGGGCCAGCAGCCAGCGAATATCCGGCGGGCTCACAAAGTGCCAGGTGGGCCGCAGCAGATGCGTGCGCAGGATGCGGCCGGCGTTGAAATCGGCTTCCACGGCCTCGTCGGTGCTACCCGGCACGCGCAGGCCAACTGCCCATTTGGCCATGCTGTATTCTTGGGCCTGCATAGCGCCCATCCAGGCCACGAGCTGGGCCGGCTGGGTAAATTCGGGGCTGGTAATGTGCTGGTTGGCTAGCCGCCGGCTCAGCAGCTCAGGGGTAGTCGTGCTCATGGGCGTAGTCAAATCTGGTTCGGGCGGCGGCGGGGAAGGTAGGTGGTGCTGGCGGCTTCAGCAATGAAAGTCCTTTCAAACTCCGTCAGGATAACTCAACAGCTACAAAAAAGCCCCGACCAACCGGCCGGGGCTTTCAGCAACAATGATAGTAACCGGTTTAACGGCTAATAACCAGCCGTTGCGTAAGCGTCTGCCGGCCCGACACTAGCCGGAGCAGATACACGCCCACCGGATACTGGCCGACCGGCACGCTCACCTTCTGCGGGCCCGCGCCGGTGCCGCTGGCAATGGTTTGCACGAGTCGGCCCTGCAAATCATAGAGCTGCAGCGAGTAGCCACCCGGCTGGGGCTGGCTGAAGCGCACCGTTACCAACCCAGCGCCGGGGTTGGGCGCTATGAGCAGCTCAGTGGCCGCCGCTGATGCCGCGCTGCCACTGGCCAGCGCGGTGCGGGCCTGGGTGCAGCTGGTGCCCACCGTGTAGCTGAAGGGTGTAGCGGCCGTGTTGCGCTCGGGGCCACCCGCACCTACTTGATACGTGAAATACAGGCTCGTTACCGTACCCCCGGCAATGGCTTTGGTGTAGGTAAAATCACCGGCCGCATTCTTGGTCATGGCATAGCCCGGGTAACCGCCGGTGCTGCCTTCGCGCAAATACAGGATAGCCAGGTTGCCGCCCACAGTAGCCCCAAGCGGATGGAACGTGAAGGTCACGTTGCCCCCGCTGGTTACCGCGCCGTAGCTGAAGTCGGCGGTAGTGGCGCAGTAGCCGCCGGAGCTGGTGCCGCCGGTTACCGTCACGGCTACGGCTGCCGAGGTCGTGGTGGCACCAGCATTATCGGTGGCTTTGGCAGTAAGCGAATAGGTGCCGGCCGCTACGCTCGTCCAGCTGAAGCTGTAGGGTGCCGAGGTATCGGTGCCGAGCAGCGTGGTGCCCCGGTAGAATTCTACTTTGCTGACTGTGCCGTTGGCATCGGCCGCGTTGGCCGTGATGGTAATCGTGGCTGGCGCGGTGAAGCTGGCGTTATTCGCCGGCGAAGTCAGGCTAACGGTAGGTGGCGTATTGGTGGGTGGGGTGCTGCCGCAGCTGCCTACTACCGCGCTGTGCGGCGTCTGGCTGGTGTTCCGCTCCCCACCTTCGGGCACGCTATAGGTGTAGTAGAAATACACTGTCTGCCCCGCGGCGGCATTCAGGGTGAAGGGTGTATTGGCTTGCACGACATAGCCCGGATAGGGCCCGGTGGCGGCAGTACCGTAATACAGCAGCAAAGTAGTGCTGCCCACGCCGGTGCGGCCGGGTACGAAGGTCAGCGTCGGGTTGGGGCTGGCCGACGACACGGAGTAGGTGTAGTCGCCATTGGTAGGGCCGCCGGTGCAGGTACCGGTCGGCGGGTTGGTGCCGCTGGTTACGCTTATGCTGGCCGCCGCCGAAGTCGTTACGGCCCCAGCGTTGTCGGTGGCTTTGGCCGAGAGAGAGTACGTGCCCACGGCCACACCGCTCCAGCTGTAGGCGTAAGGCGCGGTCAGGTCTTCGCCCAGCTTAGTGCTGCCCTGGAAGAACTCGACTTTGCTCACCATGCCGTTGGCGTCGGCCGCGTTGGCCGTGATGGTAATCGTGGCTGGCGCGGTGAAGCTGGCGTTATTGGTGGGCGAGGTCAGGCTGACGGTGGGCGGCGTGTTGGTGGAGCCGTCGGTATAGGTGAAGGCTAGTCGGCCTACGTTCAAGCCGCCCTGGGTAAAGGTGAGGCGCAGTATATGCTCCCCGGCCGGCAGGTTGAGGCCCGTTATGGTTTTGGTAGCCCAGGTGCCCCAGTTGCTGGTCGTTGTCACGGTCTGGGCGCTGCCCACGGCGCTGCCATCCACCGACAGCTGGAACGGTCCACCGCCTTCGGCATTGCCGGCCGCGTAGCGTAGCGCCAGCGTGTAGGTGCCAGCCGTAGCCACGTTCACGGTATACTCCAGCCACTCGCCGACATCTACCCAGCCCACGGTAGCGCCCTCGGCCGCATCGGTTACGGCATCTACGCTTTCGGTGGTGCGGAAAGCCACGGTTGGCGCGGGCTCAAACGTAGCCTGGTTGCCTTCCGAGGCATCATTATAAGCAATATCCTGGCCCTTGCCGCCAGCATACGTGTCGTACTTACCGGCCTCAATGGTGCCCGGAATGGCTTGCGGCGCACCCGTGAACGAAGTCTGCTTGCCCACCTGCACCGTGGCAATGTTGGTCACTTTAAACAGGGAGCCGGCAAACACTTTCGCGTAGAAGTTGTGAATGGCAACGGGCAGATTGGCCGCCGTGCGGGTGTAGGGTGCACTCGTCACGGTGCCTAGGGAAGTGCTGCCGTCGAAAAACTCGACGCCGGTAATGCCCGAGCCGGTGGTAGCCACGCTCAGCGTTACGCTGCCGTTGGCAGCTACTTCGGTGGCAGTGGCCGTGAGCGTGCCGGCCACGGCCACGTCGCGGCTGGTGGCCAGCTTGCGGGCTGGTACCGGCAGCGAGTAGCCGTCGGAGAAGAGGACGGTGATGGGCGCACTGCTGTAGTTGTGGGCCACGTAGGTTTTCTGGCCGTTCTTGTTGAACACGGCCGCCTCGGGGTTGTTGGCCGTCACGGTGGCGTCCACTTGGCCCAGGGCATTCATAGCGTGCAGCCAATAGTAGGTCTGGGCATCCGAGACGCCGAACTTGATGCTGCGGTTGGGGTAGGAATCGTAGAGCTGAATGGCTTTCACGGGGTCGATAAAGGCCAGATACTCCCAGAGCAGGTCGTGCCAGGTGTTGGGGTTGGCCTCGTTCTGCAGAATGCCGGTGTTCTGGGTAATTTCCGTCCAGAGCTTCTGCACGTAGGGCTTGTTCAGGCCCAGATACAGCGAGCCGCCGTGCATGGGGTACAATTGAATGCCGTAGACGGCCCGGATGTCGGGGGTCCAGAAGGTACCCGCGTCGTAGCCCGCGCCCCACACCCGGCCGGTTACGCTGTAGGCGTAGTCGGGCTGGAAAGTACGGTCATTCACGTCGAACCAGTATTCCTCAATGGCGGCCTGCTCGGTGGCGTAGAGGTAGATACCCAGGTCGCGCGTGGCTTTGTTATTGGTAATGGCGCCCCAGTGAATCAGGGACGAGTTGAACTGCATGCTTTCCGACGTGGACTCCTGGTTGTTGCCCTGCGGGAAGCTGGCGAAGCCGTCGGCCCAGGCGTGGCCAGCGTAGGGGTCGAAGTTGCGCAGAAACGGGAACTTGGTATCGGTGCGGCTCGGGTTGGCCGCGTCGCGGATGAGCATGTTCACCATCTCGCTCCACTGGCTGGCCCAGCCGGGCTGGTACTGCTCGACGAAGGCGGCGGCGTGAATAAAGTAGCCCCAGTGGAAATGGTGGTCGTTCAGGTTGTCGTCCTGGTGGTGGCCGGCCGGGTAGCCCAGCAGCGCCGACCACTTGGTGTCGTAGTAAAACAGGAAGGCCTTTTCGCCGCCTTCCACCGACAGCCAGTCTTCCAGCCGGGTCTTGATGGTGGCCAGAATCTTGTTGCGCGCTTCCACGTTGCCGGCCTCATCGGCAATGCGGGCCGTCTGGATCAGCTTGTTCATTTCCTGGCCCTCGTTGTAGGAGTCGGTCCACTCGGCCAGGCCGTTGTTTTGCAGGGCCTTTACCTTGTCGTTGAGCTTGACGGGGCTGAAACCGGCGCTGTAGTTATCCAGGTACGGCAGCGTGGGCAGCACGCCGTGGAAGGTGTAGGCCGTCGAAAAGGTGTTGCCGGCCAGCATTTTCAGCTGCCCCCGCACCGATGGATACACCTGCCCCGCCGGTTGGGCCGAGCCGCTGGCCAAATAGCCCCACTGGTGGGGCAGCAGGCCTTGCAGCACGGTGGTACCGGTGCCTTCCTTTACCGAAGGTGTCACGGTAAAGGTCGTTTTCACCACCGCCGTGCTTTCCGTGTACTGCCAACTCACCGTAGTGCTGGCCGGGAAAACGTAGGCGTACTTCTTGTAGTCGTTGGCGGCGGCCAGCGCGTCGGCGGCCGTCGGGTTTAGGAAGGCCATCGACCAGTAGGTCTTGCCGTTCAGCGTGGACGTGTAGGTGCCCGCGTTGTTGGTCCAGATGGAGCCTACCGGGGCGTACACAGCGTAGTCGGCCCCGTTGTAGGAGTCCCGGATGAGCAGCATTTCGTTGTTGATGGTCACCGTGCCCACCGTCACTTTCACCACGGCCACGTCGGCGGCGCCTTTGGTGAAGTACAGAAACGGCATGCCCATGCCCACGATGGCGTTGAAGTCGTTCGAGCCGCTGTGCCAGTTCATGGTCACGGTCCAGTCGGAGTAGTCTGCCACCGTGGCGCGCACGGCGTTTAGGCTCTGTACGCCCACCGTTACGGCCATTACGTCGCTGTTGGGCTGCCGGTACTCCTTGGGCCCCGAGGGTGGAATAATGTAGTTCACCACCAGCCCGGTTTCGTGGGTACGCAGGGCCAGCGGGTAGTTGAAGATGTTGTTGACGTGGTCCTTTTGCAGCTTGGCCGACCAGAATTCGTTGGTCGGCACCGGCTTGGTGGCCGCCACGCCACTCACGAGCGGGGAGCCGGGCGGCACGGCGTTGCGGCCGGCGGCATCGGTACCCGGAAACGTAGTGGTGTAGCTGCCCGCGCCCACGGGCACGATTTGGCTCAGGGCCGGCGCGGCGGCTAAGCTCAGTCCCAGGCAGGAAAGAGCCATCAGTTTCAGGGCGCGCAGCTTACGCGTCGCAGCGGACGGTGCCGGCCAATTGCCGGGCACGCGGTTAGGTAGGGATATACCCATTGGTAAAAAGGTTTTGGTGGGGTTATGGAAAGAAAGAGTGCGGCGAAAACAAGGCGGCTTGATGAACCGCAAATCAGCTCAACTGTGCCAAACGCGGGAGCCGATGAAAACCCAGCAACAGCAGTATAGACCAGAGGCAAAACCCGTTCTATGAAGCAGTTACATATCCAATCCAGCGAAGCTGTTCATATGCCCGGCACCTTTCTACCCAGCCTCAGCCCAACTTCCTCAACTATTGCGGCAAATAGCATTTCCACAGGGAAACCACTGGTAAAACCGAGCAGCCCAAAGCTAATTTTTTATCATTTCAACCCCTCTACCTGCTGAAAATAAACACTTTACACACAATGCAGCTTAGCCGGCAATTCTACCTGGTGCCCCACGCCGGTGGTGTTACGCAAGTGTATACCGGAGGCACCCGTTTCACTCAGAATACGCCGGCAGAAGCTAACTATCAGGCTATTATGCAAAAAGGCCGTGAGCAATAACTGGTATTGCCCACGGCCTTTGCCTTAGATGTTGCACGCACACGTATGGCGCTTACGGCACACTCTCAGGAATTACGAGCTGCATGAAAGCGTGGCGCAGCCGGGTTTCTCGCGGGCCCACTCGGGGCGCTTGGCGGCCAGCTCCTCATGCTCGGGCTGCTCGGCAAATGGGGTTTTGAGCACCTCCATCAGCCGGTTCAGCACCGATAAGTCGCCGGCTTCGGCGGCCTCAATAGCCTGTTGGGCCAGGTAATTACGCAGCACGTACTTGGGGTTGGCACCGAGCATCAATTCCCGAATGGCCTCCGGCGCGGCGGTTTCCTGCTGCAGGCGCGCCAGGTAGTGGCCCAGCCACTGCCGCAGCTGGGCTTCCTCCTCCGGAGCGGTAGAATACGAGGCCGCGACCAGCAGCTCCGTCCAAGCCGCTTCCGCCGATTCTGGATTCATCAGCACAACTGGGGCAGCATGGGAAAGGTGGCGGAAGAAAAGCGTCATATCCACTTCCGAGCCGGCCAGGGCTTCGTGCAGGGTTGCAAGCAGTGCCTTGTCTTCCTCGGCGGTCTGGCTCGTCAGGCCCAGCTTGCGCAGCAGCATCTCGTGGCGCTTAGCCTCAAAAGTGGCCGAGTACAAATCGAGGCCGGGGCGCAGCAGCTCGGGGTTTTCGACGAGGTGAGCCAGGGCCCGGGCCAGCTGCCAGAGGTTCCAGAGGCCCACGTTGGGCTGCTGCCCGTAGGCGTAGCGCCGGGAGCCGAAGTCAGTGGTGTTGGGCGTCCAGTCGGGGTCGTAGGGCTCCAGCCAGCCGTAGGGCCCGTAGTCGATGGTGAGGCCCAGGATGCTCATATTGTCGGTGTTCATCACCCCGTGCACAAAGCCTACCGACATCCAGTGCGCTAGCATAACGGCCGTGCGGCGGCAGATTTCCTCGAACCACCGCACGTACACTTCCGGTCCGGTAGGCTCGCCCAGCTCCGGGTAGTAGCGCCGAATTACGTAGTTGGCCAAGGCGCGCAGGTTATCTAGTTCACCGGCGGCGGCCATCATCTGGAAGTTGCCGAAGCGCACAAACGTAGGCGCCACCCGGGCCACGATGGCGCCCGGCTCGGCCTGGGGATTACCGTTGTAGAACATGTCGCGCACTACTTCGTCGCCGGTGCGCACCAAGCTCAGGGCCCGGGTAGTAGGCACGCCCAGGTAGTGCATGGCCTCGCTGCACAGAAACTCGCGCACCGAGGAGCGCAGCACGGCGCGGCCGTCGGCGCGGCGCGAGTAGGGCGTGGGGCCCGCGCCTTTCAGCTGAATTTCCCAGGGCGTGCCGTCGGCGGCAGTTACTTCGCCCAGCGAAATGGCGCGCCCGTCGCCGAGCTGCCCGGCCCAGGAGCCAAACTGATGTCCACCGTAGCGGGCCGCAAAGGGCTTCATGCTACCGGTTACGAGGTTGCCGGCCAGCGCATCCACGGCCGGGCCTCTTTCGGCGGGCCGGGCCAAGCCCAGGAAGGCGGCTAGCTCATCGGCCCAGGCCAGCAGGTGTGGGTCGGCCACGGGCGTGGGCACTACGCGCGAGTAGTGGTAGCCCGGTACCTGCCGGGGCCGGTTGTCGGCAGAAATTTCGCCGCGCAGCTCCGTTACGAAGGAGTTTTGAAATTCAGCCTGGTCGATGGTTGGAAGAGTAGCAGACATAGATGAGTAGTAGTCGAATTGGGTAGAAGCCGGGTCGGAAATTGGCGGCTGGTTTCAGCTAAACGCCTACCGGCCGGCCGCAAGTTCGCCAACAGCCGGCCGGCGTGCTTGTTTGCGGTAGTTTGGTGGTGCTTTAGCAATGGCAGTTCAGAGGCACAGCCTTGGGTATTCAGGCAGCTGTATGATATGTTAGGCAGGAATAATAGCTGGCGCGGCTTGTCTCTGCTAACATCCTACAACAAGATGCTAAAGGCTGGTACAGGCGCCAGACCGGGGAATTTAAATTTGTATACGCATCAGCTGGCATCCGTTCGGCCGGTGCGGCAGGCCTTGCTGACGCCTGCTTTTGCGGCCCGCCTCACCGGCAGCAGCTACACAAATTCTGCCCTGTTCCACCACCAGTCATCAACCGAAAAAGGAAAGCAATGCGGTTATCTTTTTCCTTGAGCGTTGGCAGTTGGCGGTGGCTGAGCAGCATCCTGCTGCTGCTGTTGCTACTCGGCCCGGCAGCGGCCTGGGCCCAGCGGCTGGCCGTGGCACGCCTGACGTGTGCATACCAGCCCCAGCCGCTGGGTGTTCAAACCCAGAAGCCTAACCTAAGCTGGGAACTGACCTCCGACCAGCGCAATACCACCCAAACCGCCTACCGCATTCTGGTGGCCGACAACGAGAAAAGCCTCGCCAAAAACACCGGCAACGTCTGGGATTCGCAGAAAGTAACGTCCGGCGCTTCCATCCAGGTACCGTACGCCGGGCCCGCTTTGCAGGCCACCAAAACGTACTATTGGAAGGTAATGACGTGGGACAACCACGGCAACGCCTCCGCGTGGAGCAAGCCAGCCCGCTGGCAGATGGGCTTGCTGTCGGCCGCCGACTGGCAGGGCGCGCAGTGGATAGCCTACGAAGAGCTGCCGGCCGAGCGGGTGAACGTGCTGCCCGTAGACGGCAAAAAGGACGACTACCTCGGCAACAACGTGTTGCCCTTGCTGCGCAAAGATTTCACGGTACCCAAGAAGCTGCAACGCGCTACGGCCTACGTGTGCGGCCTGGGGCAGTTTGAGCTGCACCTAAACGGGCAGAAGGTCGGCAACCACTTTCTCGACCCCGCCTGGACCAAATTTGACAAGCAGGCCCAGTACGTCACCTTTGACGTGACCGAGCAGCTGCGCAAGGGCACCAACACGGTGGGCGTGCTCCTGGGCAACGGCTTTTACTACGTGCCGCCGGTGAAAAACCGCTTCCGCAAGCTTAAATCGTCGTTCGGCTACCCCAAACTGCTGTGCCGCGTGGTGCTCGACTACCGGGATGGCACGAGCGAGAGTGTAGTGAGTGACGCCAGCTGGAAAACCGCCGCGGGCCCCGTCACTTTCAGCAGCATCTACGGCGGCGAAGACTACAACGCCAGCCTGGAACAGCCCGGCTGGGACGCCTCACGATTCAACGACAAAACGTGGAAACCGGTGGTACTGACCACCGGCCCCACCGAACTGAACGCCCAGATGGCTGAGCCGCTGAAGGTGCACGAAACTTTCACCAGCCAAAAAATCACGCCCGCTCAGCCCGGCAAGTGGGTGTACGACTTCGGGCAGAATGCCTCGGGCATTATCGAGCTGCAAGTGCAGGGCCGCGCCGGCGACACGGTGCGCATCACGCCGGCCGAACTGCTGGCCGCCGACGGCACTGTGAACCAGAAAAACAGCGGCCGGCCCTACTACTTTACTTACGTGCTGCGCGGTAGCGGCGTGGAAATGTGGCGGCCGCGCTTCAGCTACTACGGCTTCCGCTATGCCCAGCTGGAAGGCGGCGTGCTGAAGGACCAGGCCAACCCCACCAACCGCCCAGTAGTAATCAAGCTCACCAGCCTGCACACCCGCAACGCCGCGCCGTTTGTGGGTAAATTTGCGTGTTCCAACGACCTGTTCAACCGCACCAACACGCTGATTGACTGGTCCATCAAGAGTAACCTCGCCAGCGTGTTCACCGACTGCCCCCACCGCGAAAAGCTGGGCTGGCTGGAAGAAACCCACCTCATGGGTGCCTCCATCCGCTACCGCTACGACATTGCCAGCTTGTGCCGCAAAACCATTGCCGACATGCAGGCCTCGCAGCTACCTAACGGGCTGGTGCCGGAAATTGCGCCCGAGTACGTGAAGTTTGAGTGGGGCGGCGACATGTTCCGCGACTCGCCGGAGTGGGGCAGTGCCAGCGTCATTCTGCCTTGGTACGTGTACCAGTGGTACGGCGACCGGCAGGTGCTGGAAAGCAGCTACCCCATGATGCAGCGCTACGTCACCTACCTCGGCACCAAGGCCCAGGGCCACATCCTCAGCCAGGGCCTCGGCGACTGGTACGACCTCGGCCCCAAGCCGCCGGGCACTTCCCAGCAGACGCCCGTGGGCGTAACCGGCACCGCCACCTACTACTATGACCTCACGATTCTCAGCCAGGTAGCGCGCCTGCTAGGCAAGCCGCAGGAGGCTGCCGCCTATGACAAGCTGGCTGGTGAAGTGCGCACGGCTTTCAACCAGAAGTTCTTCAACCCCAGCACCAAACAGTACGCCACCGGCAGTCAGGCCGCCAACGCCATGGCCGTATACATGGGCTTGGTGGAGCCCCAACACAAAGCGGCCGTGGTGGAAAATCTGGTGCAGGACATCCGCAACCGCAACAACGCCCTTACGGCCGGCGACATCGGCTACCGCTACCTACTGCGCGTGCTGGAAGATGCGGGCCGTTCCGACGTCATTTTCGCCATGAACAACCGCACCGACGTGCCCGGCTACGGCTACCAGCTGGCCCAAGGCGCCACGGCCCTCACCGAATCATGGGCGGCGCTGCCGACGGTATCCAACAACCACTTGATGCTGGGCCACTTGCAGGAATGGTTTTACGGAGCCCTGGCTGGCATCCGGCCCGCTGATGAGGCCGTGGCGTTCAACAAAATCGACATTCAACCCGAGCCAGTGGGCGACGTGACCAGCACCAAAGCCAGCCATACGTCGCCCTACGGCCTGATTACCAGTGAGTGGAAGAAAACCGGCAACAGCTTCGAGCTGAAGACTACCATCCCGGCTAACACCACGGCCACCATCTACCTACCGGCCACGGCCACTTCTACTATTCTGGAAGGAACGCAGCCACTGGCCCGCCATCCGGAGCTTAAACTGCTGGGCATCGACCAAGGCAAAGTTCGCATCCAAACGGGTTCGGGCACTTACCATTTCACGGTCAGCACCCCGGCTAGCACCAACTGATTTTTACCTGCTTCTCGCATGAAACTGAAATCCACCTGCGTCCTTCTTTTCGCCTGTCTCAGCCAGACATACGCCCAGGCGCAAGCAGGCAAGCCCAAAGAGGTGACCGCCGCTGTGATGCAGAAGGTGTACGAGGAAGTGAAAACGCCCCACAAGTACGGCTTAGTGCTGGTGACAGACGACAACAAAAAGAAGATGGACTGCCCAAGCGTGTTTCGCAAAAACGGCCAGTGGTGGATGACCTACATCATTTATGACGGTCGCGGCTACGAAACTTGGCTGGCCCAGAGCAAGGACTTGTTGAAGTGGGAAACCAAGGGCAAAATCATGGCTTTCACCGACACCACCGACTGGGACACCAACCAGAAAGCCGGCTACGTGGCCTTGCAGGACTACAAATGGGGCGGCAGCTACGAGTGGCAGCCCTACCAAGGCAAGTACTGGATGTCGTATTTCGGGGGCAAGTCGCGGGGCTACGAGAAGGGCTTGCTGTCCATTGGCATGGCCTACACCGACAAGGACCCGACCACCGTGCACCAGTGGCAGCGCCTGCCCCAGCCAGTATTGCGCCCCGACGACAAGGACGTGCGCTGGTGGGAAAACCACACCATCTATAAAAGCTCGGTTATCTGGGACAAGAGCAAGCGCACCGGCCACCCCTTCGTGATGTACTACAACGCCAACGGCGACTCGCTGGACACCAAGCGCGGGGCCGAGCGCATCGGCATGGCCGTTTCGGACGACATGAAAAACTGGAGCCGCTACATGAAGAATCCAGTGCTCAACCACCACAAAGGCATCACCGGCGACGCCTACATCCAGCAGATGGATCAGGTGGACAAGGGGCTGTATGTGATGTTCTATTTCGGCGCCTTCTACCCCGGCGTATCAGGCGCCGTGAACCGCTTCGCCTGCTCCTACGACCTGAAAACCTGGACCGACTGGACCGGTGCCAACCTGATAGAGCCCTCGGAGCCCTACGACGAGCTATTCGCGCATAAGTCGTTCGTGGTGAAGCACAAAGGCGTGGCGTACCACTACTACTGCGCCGTCAACAAGCCCGACCAGCGCGGTATTGCCGTGGCCACTTCCAAGGACCTAGGCAAAAGCAAACTCACCTTTATTGCTCCACCCGTGAAGAAACCGAAAGAAGCAAAGTAGCGCAGACGAGGGGCCTCACCCCCCGGCCCCCTCTCCGAAAAGGAGAGGGGGAGCCTGACGACTATAACACAGCATCCTAATACAACCACAAGCCAGACCTACGCCGCCGTGGCTCCCCCTCTCCTTTTCGGAGAGGGGGCCGGGGGGGTGAGGCCCACCGCAAGAACGACAACTATGCCCCGTCTCATCTCATTCCTTCTGCTGCTGTTGTTGCTCGGTACCTGGCAAGCTGCCGACGCCAAGCCGCGGCCGGCGGGGCGAGTAGTGGCGGAGTTCAATAAGGGGTGGAAGTTCTTTCTTGGCGACGAACCTCAGGCCAAAGAGACGGCCTTCAACGATGCTAGTTGGCGGCAACTGACCTTGCCGCACGATTGGAGCATCGAGGGTAAATTCGATGAGAAGAACCCAGCTAAGCCGGAAGGTGGCGGCCTGCCCACCGGCATCGGCTGGTACCGCAAAACTTTCACGCTGCCCGCGGCCAACAACAAGCGCGTGTGCATCGAGTTTGATGGAGTGCAGCAGCACAGCGACGTGTGGGTGAACGGCCACCTCCTAGGACATCGGCCCAACGGCTACATTTCCTTCCGTTACGACCTGACGCCCTATTTGCGCCCCGCCGGCCAGCCCAACGTGCTGGCCGTGCGCGTCGATAATTCGGCGCAGCCGAACTCACGCTGGTACACCGGCTCGGGCATTTACCGCAACGTGCGCCTGGTGACCACCAATTCTGTGGCGGTGGACCACTGGGGCACCTTCGTGACGACGCCGCAGGTAAGCACCACGGCCGCCACGGTAGCCGTGCAAACGCAGATTCGTAACGCCACCGGTGGGTCACAGCAAGTGAACCTGGAAACGGTGGTGCTGGATGCGCAGGGCAAGGAAGTGGCTCGGCAGCTCACCAAAGGCGTTAATCTGACCGATTCGATTACTCGCGTAGCTCAAAGCCTCAACCTGAATAACCCGCAGCTGTGGTCAACCACGCGGCCCTACTTGTATCGGGTGCAAACCACAGTGCTTCAAGGCAAGAAAATTATTGATTCCTATAGCACACCGCTGGGTGTGCGCACCGCTGTGTTTGGCCCCCAGGGTTTCCTGCTGAACGGTCAGGTGCTGCGTATTCAGGGGGTCAACCAGCACCACGACCTGGGGGCGCTGGGGGCAGCTTTCAACGTGCGGGCCGCTGAGCGGCAACTGGAAATCCTGCGGACTATGGGCTGCAACGCCATCCGCATGTCGCACAACCCGCCCGCGCCCGAACTGCTCGACCTGTGCGACCGAATGGGCTTTCTGGTCATGGACGAGGCTTTCGACCAGTGGCAGAAAAAGAAGAACAGCAAAGATTACCACCTCGACTTCCCGCAGTGGCACCGCCGCGACCTAGAGGATATGGTGCTCCGTGACCGAAACCACCCGTCGGTGTTCATTTGGAGCATCGGCAACGAAATCCGGGAGCAATTCGACAGCACCGGCACGCGCTTGGCCAAGGAGTTAACCGCCGTTGTGAAGCGCCTCGACTCCACCCGGCCTGTCACGTCGGCGCTGACAGAACAGGAGCCCGACAAGAACTTCATCAGCCAAGCGGGAGTGCTCGACGTGCTGAGCTTCAACTACAAGCACGCGGAATACCCCAAACTGCCCCAGCGCTTCCCCGGCCAAATCTTCCTGGCCACCGAAACCGCCGCCGCCTTCGAAACCCGCGGCCACTACGACCTGCCCTCCGACAGTGTGCGCGTTTGGCCGCTGGATGGCAAAACCAAGTTCACTACAGGCAACACCGACTTCACGGCCTCCAGCTACGACAACGCCCGGCCCTATTGGGGCGCCACCCACGAAGCCGCCTGGGGCGCCCTCAAGCAGAACCCTCACCTAACCGGCACCTTCGTGTGGTCGGGTTTCGATTACCTCGGCGAGCCGCTACCCTACCCCTGGCCGGCGCACAGCTCCTATTTCGGTGTCATCGACCTGGCCGGCTTCCCCAAGGACGCCTACTACCTCTACCAGAGCGAGTGGACCACCCAGCCCGTGCTGCACCTGCTGCCTCACTGGACCTGGCGCCCCGGTCAAACCGTGGACGTATGGGCCTACTACAATCAGGCTGATGAAGTGGAACTGCTCCTGAACGGCAAGTCGCTCGGTACCAAAAAGAAGGCCCCCAACGACCTACACGTATTCTGGCGCGTACCCTACGCCCCCGGTACGCTGCAAGCTGTGTCGCGCAAAGGAGGCCAAACCGTGCTGACACGCACCATCAACACCGCCGGCCCCGCCGCCAAAATCGAGCTAACCGCCGACCGTAGCAAGCTGCAAGCCGACGGCAAAGACCTCTCCTTCCTGACGGTGCGGGTGTTGGATGCCGCCGGCAACTTGGTACCCAATGCCCCCAACCTGGTGAAGTTCGCCGTCAGCGGCCCCGGCTTCGTGGCGGGCGTGGACAACGGCTACCAAGCCAGCCTGGAACCCTTCAAAGCCGACTCCCGCAAAGCTTACAACGGCATGTGCCTAGCCATCATCCAGACCAGCGAGAAAGGTGGCACCATCACGGTGCAGGCCACGGCAGAAGGGTTGGCACCAGCTACAGTAACGCTGACGAGCCGGTAGTGCGCCTCACCCCCCAGCCCCCTCTCCGAAAAGGAGAGGGGGAGCCAGCCGAATAAAGAAGTAATCGAAGACACAATGACTGACTCCTTCTTACATAATCCTATCGCCCATCCAAACCTGCGCCGCCGTGGCTCCCCCTCTCCTTTTCGGAGAGGGGGCCGGGGGGTGAGGCTCTTTGTCTGGGCCGCTTTCCTGCTCCTACTGCCCTTTGCAGCCAGCGCCCAGGAAGCCAGCGTGTACTTCTTCCCCGGCGTATCTAACCCGCCTAAAATCTACCCCACGGAGGCCGACGGCTACCAGGTTCCGCAGATTACCGAGCTGAACCGGGACCCGTCGCGGGCCACGGCCTACTCCTTCCCCACCGAAAAAGACGCCCTGCTTGGCGACCGGACCAAAACGCCGCGACTGCTGAATTTGAATGGCAACTGGGACTTCAGCTTCGCCAGTAAGCCCGCTGATGCGCCTAAGGACTTCTACAAGAGCCGCGTGAGTGGCTGGAAACAGCTGGCCGTGCCTGCCAACTGGGAAATGAACGGCTACGACCTGCCGATTTACAAGAGCGCCAAATACCCGTTTCGGCCCGTGAATCCGCCCTTTGTGCCGCAGGACTACAACGGCGTGGGCTCCTACCAACGCACGTTTACGGTGCCCGCTGGCTGGCAAAATCAGAACGTGACGCTGCATTTCGGCGGCGTCAGTTCGGCGTTTAAAGTGTGGGTGAACGGCAAGTTTCTGGGCTACGGCGAAGACAGCTGTTTGCCCTCGGAGTTCAACGTGACGCCCTACCTGCAAGCCGGCGAAAACGTGGTATCGGTGCAGGTGATGCGCTGGTCGGATGGCTCGTATCTGGAAGACCAGGACCACTGGCGGCTCAGCGGCATCTACCGGGAAGTGCTGCTGCTGGCCGAGCCGAAAATGCGCCTGGCCGACTTCCACTGGCAAGCCAAACTCGACAAGCAGTACAAAGATGCGGTGCTCAGTATCCGTCCGCGCCTGGAAAACCTGACTGGCAACAACGACCTCACGGGCTATCAGGTGAAGGCCCAGCTCTACGACAAAGCCGGCAAAGTGGTGCTCGACCAGCCCCTGCAACGCACCGCCGAAAGCATCATCAACGAGCCCTACCCCCGCCTCGACAACGCCAAGTTTGGCTTGCTGGAAACCACCATCCGCAACCCGCTGAAGTGGAGCGACGAAGCGCCCAACCTCTACACGCTGGTCCTGACCCTGACCGATAAATCCGGCGCGGTGCTGGAAGCCAAAAGCTGTAAAGTCGGCTTTCGCAGCATTGAATTCTCGAAGGATAACGGCAAGCTGCTCATCAATGGCAAGCAAACCTACCTCTACGGCGTCAACCGCCACGACCACCACCCCACCAAGGGCATGGCCGTGTCGCGGGAGGATATTCGGGAGGATGTGCGCACGCTCAAGCAGTTTAATTTCAACTGCATCCGCACCAGCCACTACCCCAACGACCCGTATTTCTACGACCTCTGCGACGAGTACGGCATTCTGGTAATAGACGAAGCCAACCTGGAAACCCACGGCCTGGGCTCCAAACTCAGCAACGACCCGGCCTGGACCGCGGCCTACCAGGAGCGCAGCATGCGCATGGCCCTACGCGACAAAAACCACCCCAGCATCATCTTTTGGAGCCTTGGGAACGAGTCGGGGCGCGGGCCCAACCACGCGGCCATGGCGGCCTGGCTGCACGATTTCGACATCACCCGGCCCATCCACTACGAGCCGGCCATGGGCGACCCGCACGTGGAAGGCTACATCGACCCCAACGACCCCGCCTACCCCAAAAACCACGCCTACCGCATCCAAACGCCCCGCGACCAGGCCTACGTGGACATGGTGAGCCGTATGTACCCCGGCTTGTTTACGGGCGAGCTACTGGCCAACCAGCAAAACGGCGACACCCGGCCGATTTTCTTCTGTGAATACGCCCACTCCATGGGCAACGCCACCGGCAACATGAAGGAATTCTGGGACGGCTGGCGCGCCACCAAGCGCGTGATTGGCGGCTGCATCTGGGAGTTCAAAGACCAGGGCCTGGAGAAGCGCGACTCCACCGGCACAGCCTTCTACGCCTACGGCGGCGACTTCCAGGAGAAGTACTACGACGACTTCACCATCAAAGGTATTGTGGCTTCCGATGGCAAGCCCCACGCAGCCATCTACGAATGCAAGCGGGTGTACCAGCCGCTGGAAAGTACGCTGACTGATGCTAGCAAAAGCCTAGTGAAAGTCGAGAACCGGCACGCTCTGAAGTCGGGTGCTGACTACGCGGTGGCGCTGGTGGTGCGTGAGGATGGCCGGGTGGTAAGCACTAAGCCATTGCCGCGGCTGCAGCTGGCGGCTGGCCGCGACACAGTGCTCAACCTCAAGCCTTACTTGCCCAAATTCAAAGCTGGCGCAGAGTATCTGGCTACCATTTCCTTCACCTTGCCCGAGGCTACTGGCTGGGCTCCGAAAGGCCACGAAGTAGCCAGCAACCAGTTTGCCCTCACCGGCCTGGCAGCTCCCGCCACCGCCCGCAAGCCACAAGGCGCCATAGCCGTACGCGATGAAGCCGCAGCCTACACGCTAAGCGGCAAGGATTTCCAGGTGACTATCGACAAGACCACCGGCGCGCTGACCTCCTACCGCCACCGTGGCACCGAGCAGCTGGCCACGCCCCTGCTGCCGCACTTCACCCGCCCGCTCACCGACAACGACCGGCGCGGCTGGAAGGCCGACAAGAAGCTGAAAGAGTGGTTTGCGGCCGAGCCCAAGCTGCAAAGCCTGACTGTCAACAAGTCGAACCCCAGCCAGCCCAGCCTCACCAGCACCTACTCGCTCATCGACGGTAAAACCACGATGCGCGTGATATATACCCTGAACAGCGACGGGGCCCTAAAAGTAGACTATGCCCTCACGCCCGCCGCTGGCCTGCCTAACATTCCGCGGGTGGGTATGCAGGTCGGCATCAAGCGCGCCTACGATAACATCAGCTTCTACGGCCGCGGGCCCATGGAAAATTACATCGACCGGCGCTACGGCTTCGACGCGGGGATCTACAGCCAGCCCATCAAGGAGTTTGCCGATTCCTACGTGGTGCCCATGGAGTACGCCAACCGCACCGACGTGCGCTGGATGCACCTCGCCGACAAGCAAAACACCGGCCTGCTGGTGGTAGCCGACAGCCTTCTAAGCATGAGCGCCTGGCCCCACACCGAACAGAACATCCAGAAAGCCCGCCACACCAACAAGCTTCAGGATGCCGGTTTCATCACCCTCAACATCGACCTGGCGCAAATGGGCGTCGGCGGCAACACCAGCTGGGACGCCCAAGCCGCTCCCATCGACAAGTACCAGCTGCCCGCCAAACCCTACAGCTACAGCTTCTACCTGCTGCCCTTAGCTGGTAAAAAGACGGATATCAGCACCCTGGCCCGCAAAGTCCGGTTTTCCAGCAAGCAGGGCGCTGGGGAATACAAACCGTCTACTGTCGGCAGCACCGGCAAACTGTAGCATGAACCGTAGGCTCTCTCCTTCTTCCCTCACGTGCGGCCTGCTATTCAGCCTTGCCTCCTGCGTAGCCAGCCAAACGGCGCAGGCTCAATCCAGTGCGCCTGCGGTTGACCTGCAAGCCGCCTTTCAAAACCCGCCGGAGGCCGCCAAGCCGTGGGTGTTCTGGTACTGGATGAACGCCGCCGTGACGCCCGAAGGCATCACCGCCGACCTAGAAGCCATGCGCGAAGCGGGCATTGGGGGCGCCTACCTCATGCCGATTAAGGGCGTGGAAAATCCGCCGGCCATTACGCCGCCGGCCGTGCAACTCTCGCCGCGCTGGTGGCAGATGGTGAAGCACGCCATGACCGAAGCCGACCGCCTCAACCTGAAGCTGGCCATGCACGTCAGCGACGGGTTTGCGCTGGCGGGCGGCCCCTGGATTACGCCGGAGCTGTCCATGCAGAAGGTAGTATACACCCAAACCCAGGTGCAAGGCGGCCGGCGCATCAGCCAGGTGCTGCCCAAAGCCACCACCGTGCAGGACTACTACCGCGACATTGCGGTGTACGCCTACCCCACCCCAACGGGCGCTACTACTCCTGCCGTTAAGCCGCAGGTAACGAGCAGTATAGCCGGCACTAAGCCGGAACTACTGGCGGTAGCAGGCAATAAAGAAGGATTCAAAACCAGTGAGCCAGGCTGGATTCAATACGCCTACGCGCAGCCGTTTACCTGCCGCTCCATCCGTATCCGGTCCAGCGGCTATAACTACCAGGCCAACCGCCTGCGGGTGGAAGCCAGCACCGACGGCCGTACCTTCCGGCCCATCCTGCAACTAACGCCGCCCCGCAGCGGCTGGCAGGACAGCAGCGCCGTCACGCACGCCATTCCGGCCACCACGGCGCGGTTTTTCCGCTTCGTGTACGACCCGGCCGGCTCGGAACCGGGCGCCGAGGACCTCGATGCGGCCAAGTGGAAACAGTCGTTGAAGGTGACCGAAATTCGGCTGTCGGGTGAGGCGCGCATCAACCACTACGAAGGCAAAAACGGCGAAGTATGGCGCGTGAGCCCGCGCACTACCACCCAGCAGCTCCCCGATTCGCTGTGCGTGCCGCTCAATAAAGTGGTCAGTCTCAGCGGCAAGATGGATGCCAGCGGCCGCCTAACGTGGCAAGCGCCACCCGGCAACTGGACAATCCTGCGCGTAGGGCACGGCTCGACCGGCCAAATCAATACCACTGGCGGCGGGGCCCGCGGCTTAGAGTGCGACAAGTTCAACCCCGCAGCCGTCAAGCTGCAATTCGACAGCTGGTTCGGCGAGGCCATCCGCCAGGGCGGGCCGGAGCTGGCTGCTCGGGTGCTGAAGATGTTTCATGTGGACAGCTGGGAGTGCGGCTCGCAGAACTGGTCCACCAACTTTGCCGCCGAGTTTCAGCAGCGCCGCGGCTACGACTTGCTGCCCTACCTGCCGGTACTAGCCGGGGTGCCTCTGCAAAGCGCCGACGTATCGGAGCGGGTGTTGTTTGACGTGCGCCAGACCATTGCCGAGCTGGTGAACGACAAGTTCTACGCGACGCTAAAAGAGCAGGCCCACGCCAAAGGCTGCACGTTTTCGGCCGAAGCCATTGCGCCCACCATGGTCAGTGACGGCCTGCTGCACTACCAGCACGCCGACGTGCCGATGGGCGAGTTCTGGCTGCGCAGCCCCACCCACGACAAGCCCAACGACATGCTCGACGCCGTGTCGGGTGCCCACATCTACGGCAAAAACATCGTGCAGGCCGAGGCCTTTACCGAGCTGCGCCTAGCCTGGGACGAGCACCCTGGCATGCTGAAAGCCCTCCAGGACCGCAACTACGCGCTGGGTGTCAACCGGATGGTGTACCACGTGTTCGTGCATAATCCCTGGCTCAACCGCAAGCCGGGCATGACGCTGAGCGGCATCGGTCTGTTCTTCCAGCGCGACCAAACCTGGTGGAAGCCCGGCCGCGCCTGGGTGGACTACGCCCGCCGCTGCCAAGCCCTGCTGCAACTCGGCCACCCCGTAACCGACGTGGCAGTTTTCACCGGCGAGGAAACCCCGCGCCGCGCCATCCTGCCTAATAAGCTGGTCCCTGACCTACCGGGTATTTTCGGGCCGCAGGCCGTGCAAGTGGAACAAAAGCGCCTCGCCAACGTGGGCCTGCCCATGCGCGAGCAGCCGGAAAAAGTGTCGGCTTCAGCCAACATGGAAACCGCCGATATGCTGGTGGACCCGCTGCACGGCTACAAGTACGATTCGTTCAATAAAGATGCGCTGCTGCGCTTGGCGAAGGTGGAAAACGGCCGCATTGTGCTGCCCGGCGGAGCCAGTTACGGCCTGATGGTGGTGCCAGGAGCCCAGAAGATGAACCCCGACAGCACCGCCATGTCGCCGGCCGTGGCCCAGCGTTTGCGTGAGTTGGTGCAGGCCGGAGCTACCGTGCTGCTTAACCGTCGCCCAACTCACTCGCCGGAGCTGCGCAATTTCTCTAAAGCCGATCAGGAAATCCAGCAGCTTACCGCGCAGCTACCGGCCGCGAATGGCCCCACGGCTTCCGCCGCCGTAGCGCCGTTGTCGTTCGGACAAGGCCGGGTGGTACAAGGGCCGTACATGGCTAACTCGTTTGAGGTGCTGGGCTTGGCGCGCGACGTGGTAGCTAACACCGCCAATGGCCAACAGGCCCGCGGCATTGCCTGGACCCACCGCGCCGGGGAAGGGTTCGACATCTATTTCATTTCCAACCAGCTGGATTCGGCGCGCACCCTTGACTTGTCGTTGCGGGTAGCAGGGCGCAAGCCGGAACTGTGGGACGCCGTGACCGGTGAAATCCGGCCGGCGCAAAACTGGCTTAACGAGAACAACCGGACGCGCCTGCCGCTGTACCTGGACCGCAACACCTCGGTGTTTGTGGTGCTGCGGGAGCCGACCACGCAAACCACCGTTTCGGCGGGCATGAACTGGCCTAAGCTGGTGCCGACCCAAACGCTCACTGGACCGTGGAAGGTCAGCTTCGACGCCAAGCAGCGCAGTCCGGCGCAGCCTGTTACGTTCAACCAGCTCACCGACTGGAGCCAGCATTCCGACGACGCTATCCGCCACTATTCCGGCACCGCCGAGTACACCCAAACCTTCCGCTGGAAAAGCAAAAAGCGCCCGCAGCAACGCGTGTGGCTGGAGCTAGGACAGGTGGCGAACCTGGCGGAGGTTCAGCTCAACGGCAAGCCCGTCGGCACCGCCTGGACTGCCCCCTACCGCCTCGATATCACCGATGCCGTGCGGAAAGGCGACAACCAACTCCGCATCCTCGCCACCAACACCTGGGCCAACCGCCTCATCGGCGACCAGGCCCTCCCCGCCGACCAGCGTCCCACCTGGACGCCCGCCCCTTCCCCCGCCGCCACCAAGCCCCTGCTGCCTGCCGGCCTGCTAGGCCCCGTGACCATCAGCGTTTCCACTGAATCAACACCTTCAAAATAGGCCTTGCAATAATAGACCGTCATGCAGAGGCGGAGCCGAAGCATCTCGCGTGCTGACGTTGGATTACTACTCTCACATCAGCACGCGAGATGCTTCGCTGTGCTCTGCATGACGGCCATATTTACTTACTACCATGACCTTTCCCACCCATAAATTACTCGCTGCGGCACTGCTGTTGGGCGCAATAGCGACCCGGCCGGCGGCGGCCCAGCAAAAGGCCCTGACCAACACTTCCGCCAGCACCCACGCCAAGCTCAGCAGCGTGGACATGGGCGGCGCGACTTGGACTACCGGCTTCTGGGCCGAGCGGTTTGATGTGTGCCAGAAGTCGATGATTCCGACCATGTGGGCTCTGTACCACTCCGACCGGAACCACGCGTACAAGAACTTCGAAATTGCCGCCGGCTTGGAAAAAGGCGAGCACAAAGGCCCACCCTTCCACGATGGCGACTTTTTCAAACTACTCGAAGCCCTGGCCGCTTCCTATGCCGTCACCCACGACCCCAAGCTGGACAAGCAGCTCGACGAAGCCATTGCCCTAATTGCCAAGGTGCAGCGGGCCGATGGCTACATCAGCACGCACAGCACCATCGCCGAGCTGAACAATCCGGGCCAGAAGGCGGCCTTCAAGGACCGGCTGAACTTCGAGACCTACAACCTGGGCCACCTGATGACGGCGGCCTGCGTGCACTACCGCGCCACCGGCAAGACGTCGATGCTGGACCTGGCTAAGAAGTCCACGGACTACCTCTACAACTTCTATAAAAGAGCCTCGCCGGAACTGGCCCGCAACGCCATCTGCCCTTCACACTACATGGGCGTGGTGGAAATGTACCGCACCACCCGCGACCCGCGCTACTTGGAGCTGGCCCAGAGCCTGATCAACATTCGGGGCTTGGCTGCTGAAATCGGTACCGACGACAACCAGGACCGGATTCCGTTTCGGCAGATGCAGAAGGCTGGCGGCCACGCGGTGCGGGCCAACTACCTCTTCGCGGGCGCGGCCGATGTGTACGCCGAAACCGGCGACAAAACCCTGCTCACGACCCTGGACCGGATGTGGGACGACGTAACCCAGCACAAAATGTACGTGACTGGAGCCTGTGGCGCGCTCTACGACGGGGTTTCGCCGGACGGCACCGCCTACAAGCCCGACACGGTGCAGAAAATCCACCAAGCCTACGGGCGCGACTACCAGTTGCCCAACCACACGGCCCACGGCGAAACCTGCGCCAACATCGGCAACGTGCTCTGGAACTGGCGGATGCTGCAAGTAACCGCCGACGCCAAGTACGCCGACGTGCTCGAAACAGCCCTTTACAACAGTGTATTGTCGGGCATCAGTCTGGATGGGCAGCGGTTCTTGTATACCAACCCGCTGGCGTACTCGGCGGCGTTGCCATTTTCGCAGCGGTGGTCGAAGGAGCGGGTGGACTACATCAGCCTCTCCAACTGCTGCCCGCCCAACGTGGTGCGCACCATTTCGGAGGTCAACAACTACCTCTACAGCGTGTCGGACAAGGGCCTGTGGCTGAACCTGTACGGCGGCAACAATCTCAACACCAAGCTCAAAGACGGCTCCCCCATCAAGCTCACCGAGGAAACCAACTACCCCTGGGACGGCGCCGTGAAACTGACGCTGAGTGAGACGCCGAAGAAGCCGTTTTCATTGTTTCTGCGGGTGCCGGGCTGGTGCGAAGGAGCCACGCTGCTCGTGAATGGCAAGCCCGAATCAACGACCCTAAAGCCCGGTACCTACGCTGAAGTAAACCGCCGCTGGAAAGCCGGCGACAAGGTGGAATTGAGCTTGCCGATGCCCGCGCAACTCGTTGAAACCAACCCACTGGTAGAGGAAAACCGCAACCAAGTGGCCGTGAAGCGCGGCCCCGTGGTCTACTGCCTCGAAGCCAACGACCTGCCCGCCGGCAAACCCCTAAGCGGCCTGCTCATACCCGCCAACGCCACCCTCACCCCGCGCCACACCACTGTAGCCGGCTCCGATATTGTGTGGCTGGAAGGCCAGGGCGAGTTCGTGGACAATTCGGCGTGGAAAGGCAAGCTCTACCACCCCATTACTAAGCCCCAAACCACACCCGTGCCCTTCAAGCTTGTTCCCTACTACGCCTGGGGCAACCGCGGCTTAGGAGATATGCAAGTGTGGCTGCCGGTGAGCCGGTAATTACTTTACCACAATCAGAGTAAAGTCATGAGCTAATTCTCCTCCTCTGCTGATGTTGCACATCAAGCAAGGAGAGGAACCAGACTATCTTTCCCGCGTCGAAATAACACCTCTCTAAATCTGCCCTACTTTCCATGAAAATAAGAGTCCTGCTCATCCTATTTCTTGCACCGCTCCTACTCCGGGCTGAAGTACGGTTGCCGTCCATTTTCACCGACAACATGGTGTTTCAGCAGCAGGCCGAATGCGCCGTGTGGGGCTGGGCAAAAGCGGGCAGCACCATAACGGTAAGCCCGTCGTGGAGCAAGCAGAAGTATACGGCCAAAACCGACGCAACCGGCAAGTGGCGACTAAAGGTAAAGACGCCCGCGGCCGGTGGCCCGTTTGAGCTGACCATTAGCGACGGTAAGCCCGTGACACTGAAAAACGTGCTGGTGGGCGAAGTCTGGATCTGCACCGGGCAGTCGAATATGGAGATGCCGATGAAAGGCTTCAAGGGGGAACCGGTGCTGAACTCCAACGAGGCCATTCTGCACTCCGCCAACCCGAATATTCACCTCTACACCGTGCCGCGTAACTCGCGCACTGCCCCCAAAGACAACAGCAAACCTTCGCCCTGGCGCGTGGCTACGCCCGAAACCGTGGCCAATTTCAGCGCTACTGGCTACTACTTTGGCCGCCTGCTCAACCAAATGCTGCACGTGCCCGTGGGCCTGATCAACTGCAGCTACGGCGGCTCTACTACCGAGGCCTGGATGAGTGCCGAAACCCTACGGCAGTTTGCCGGCGTGCAAATTCCGTCCCCCACCGACTCTATTGCCTCGGTGAACCACACGCCCACCACCCTCTACAACGGCATGCTGCACCCCGTGGTCGGCTACGGTATTCGGGGGGCTATCTGGTACCAAGGCGAATCAAACTACGAGTATTCGGAAGAATACGCGGCCCGGCTGGTGGCCCTGGTGAAGCAGTGGCGCACCGAGTGGGACATGGGCGAATTCCCGTTTTACTACGCTCAGATTGCGCCCTACAACTACGCCCAGCTACCGCCCTATAACAAAGGCGGCAAGTTCAACTCAGCCTTTCTGCGGGATGCCCAGCGCAAGGCCGAACGTCAGATTCCCAACGCAGCCATGGCCGTGCTGCTCGACTTAGGCGAGGAAAAATCGATTCACCCGATGCGCAAGGAGCCCGGCGGCACCCGGCTGGCGCTATTGGCATTGGCCAAAACCTATGGCCTGAAAGGCTTCGGGGCCGTGAGTCCGGCTTATGAGTCGATGGAGGTGAAAGATGGTGCGGTGGCCGTGAAGTTCCGGGACGCGCCGAACGGCATGAGCAGCTTCGGGCAGGAGCTGACGGGCTTTGAAGTAGCCGGCGCCGACCAGAAATTCTACCCGGCCATAGCCAGCATCAGCGGCAGCGTCATCACCGTGGCGAGCGAGGCGGTGAAAGCGCCGGTGGCCGTGCGCTACGCCTTCCAGGATTTCACCCGCGCCACGCTCTTCAGCACCGAGGGTTTGCCAGTGTCGTCTTTCCGGACTGACGACTGGGCACAATGAGGAGGCAGACGTGGATTCCTGCGGATGCGCACAGAGGATTGCGCGCAGGTACACAGAGTCGTGTAACAATCTCTACGTACCTGCGCGCTCCTCTGCGGGAACTTGGTTTGCTATTGCTGCTTTGCTGGCTACCCTTGCAGGCCACCGCCCAACGGGAGCTGACTACCAACAACATCAGCTGGATCAGCCCCAGCAAAAACAGCGGCGAATCCATGCCCTGCGGGGGCGGTGATATTGGGCTAAACGTCTGGAGCGAGGGTGGTGACGTGCTGTTCTACGTGGCCCGTAGCGGCACTTTCGATGAGAACAACAGCCTGCTGAAACTAGGCCGGGTGCGGGTGCGCCTGAGCCCGAATCCGTTTGAAGGCGGCACTTTCAAGCAGCAGCTCACCTTGCAAACCGGCGACATCACGCTAACCGGCAGAGTTGGCAACCGTTCGGCGCAGGTGCACATCTGGGTGGATGTATTCCGGCCGGTGGTACACGTGGAAGTGAGTAGCAGCGAGAAGCTGACGGCCACTGCCAGCTACGAAAGCTGGCGCTTTCAGGACCGAGTACTCAAAGGCAAGGAAAACAACCAGAATTCCTACAAGTGGGCACCCCAAGGCGAGGTAAAAACACGCCACGACAGTATCAGCTTCAGAGGCCAAACCGTGGAGTTTTTCCACCGGAACCGCCCGCAAACCGTCTTCGACGTAACCGTGCAACAGCAGGGCTTGGCGGCGGTGAAAGCACAGCTGTTCAACCCGCTGCAGAACCTGATTTTTGGTGGGGCGTTGCAAGGACCGAACATGGTGCCGGCCGGTGTCACCGATGGCCAGTATCTGCGCACGCCCTACCGCGGCTGGGTGCTGAAAAGCCACCAACCGGCCCGCTCCCACTCCTTCATTCTGGCGTTGCACACCACCGTTGCCCCAACGGTGGCGCAGTGGCAGCAAGAGCTACAACAACCCCTGAAAGCGGCTCGGCAGAACCCGAAAGCGGACCGCACGCGCACCGTGGCGTGGTGGCGCGAGTATTGGCAACGCAGCTTTATTCACATTGAGCCCGAAAAGGCGGCAGCCAATACGCCGCAGTGGCAGGCGGGCCGCAACTACCAGTTGATGCGCTACCTGCTGGGCTGCAACGCTTTCGGGCAGTACCCGACCAAGTTCAACGGCGGCCTGTTCACCTACGACCCGGTCCTCACCGACTCCACGCTGAAGTTTACGCCCGACTTCCGCAACTGGGGCGGTGGCACCCACACGGCCCAGAATCAGCGCCTCGTGTACTGGCCGATGCTCAAAAGTGGCGACGCGACCCTACTCAAGCCGCAGTTCGATTTCTACCTCCGCCTGCTGCACAACGCCGAACTGCGCAGCCGTACCTACTGGAACCACCCCGGCGCGTGCTTCACCGAGCAGCTCGAAAACTTCGGGCTGCCCAACCCGGCCGAGTACGGCTGGAAGCGCCCCGCTGGGTTTGACCAGGGGTTGGAATACAACGCCTGGTTGGAATACGAGTGGGACACGGTGCTGGAATTCTGCCTGATGATGCTGGAAACCGAGCAGTACGCCGGCCATGATATGGGCCCGTATCTGCCCTTCATCGAAAGCTGTCTTACTTTTTTCGATGAGCACTACCAGTACCTGGCCCGGCAGCGCGGCGCCAAAGCACTCGACGGCGCGGGCCACCTCGTCCTGTATCCCGGCTCGGGGGCCGAAACTTACAAGATGGCTTATAATGCCACCTCCACCGTGGCCGGCCTGCGCACCGTGCTTACACGCCTGCTCGGGTTGCCGGCCACCTACGGCACCCAGCAGCAGCGCCAGCAGTGGGCAGCTATGCTCAGCCGGATTCCAGAGCTCAGCTTTCGGGAAATCGATGGGTATAAAATGCTGGCACCGGCCAAAACCTGGGAACGGGTCAACAATGTGGAAAGTCCGCAGCTGTATCCGGTGTTTCCGTGGGGCCTCTACGGCCTGGGTAAGCCCGGCCTGGCCACGGCCCGCAACACTTACCGCTACGACCCGGACGTGCAGAAATTCCGCAGCCACGTGGGCTGGAAGCAGCACAATATTTTCGCCGCCCGCCTCGGCCTGACCGAGGAAGCCGCCGAGCTGACAGTGCAGAAGCTGCAGGACTCGGGCCGCCGCTTCCCCGCCTTCTGGGGCCCTGGCTACGACTGGGCACCCGACCACAACTGGGGCGGCGCGGGCATGATTGGCCTGCAGGAAATGTTGCTCCAAACCGACGGCCGAAAAATCTATCTGCTGCCGGCCTGGCCCAAAAGCTGGGACGTGCACTTCAAGCTCCACGCACCTTACCAGACTACCGTGGAGGGCATGGTGATAAACGGCCGAGTGCAGGAGCTGCGCGTCACGCCCGAGTCGCGCCGCGCTGATGTAGTGGTGATGCTGGGTGAGTAAGGTGGTGGTTCATTCTGCGGCGGTTTCTCGGCTGTCATCCTGAGCAACGAGTAGGACATTCATCACCTACCCCGCTGTAGTTTATACTAACGTGCAAAAGCCCTTTACCGTCGGCACGGTAAAGGGCTTTTGCACGTCGAATTATGGTTGTCACTCAGATGAGGAAGGTCCTTCGTTTCACTCAGGATGACAGCCGAAAAAAAGACAAGAAAACAAGCTCAGTTCCCAGCCTGATACGTTACCACGTACTCGCGGCCTTGCTGCAGCGGCAGCTCATACTGCCCATTGCCTTTGGCCTGAATCTTCGCGCCTTTACAGCTGGGCTTCGACTTGCTCGTGAACCGCAAAACGCCGGTGCCGGCGGCTCCTTTCACCTTTAGCTGCTGGGGCGTGGCGCGCACCGTAATATCACCCTGGGGCGTGGGCACGGTGCCTTCCATCCACTGCAGGCCGCCGAGGCTGGGCACGATTTCGTAGGTGGCGTAGCCGGCCGTGAGGGGTTTTACGCCCAGGTAATACTTGCCCAACAGGTAAATCGGACTGGCACCCCAGGCGTGGCAGAGGCTTTTGCCGAAGGGCCGGCCGTACATGGCCAGGTGCTCGGCGCCCTTCTTGGTCGGGTCGTACTCTTCCCAGAACGACGTGGCACCCAAATCGAGCATGCCGCCCCAGTAGCTTTTCATTTCCTTGAGCACATAGCGCTGCTCGCCCAGCGCGCAGAGGGCCTCCAGCTCGTAGAAGCGCATGTAGGGCGTCGTGATTTTGGGCACCGCCGGGTTCAGCAGCACCGACTGCTTCACCTGCTGCTGCTGCTGGGCTGAGAGGTAGCCGAAGAAGATGCTGAACATATTGGCGTAGCGCGTCACGTTATCGGTGGGCTGGCCGTTGATGCGGCTGTGTACGAGGGCGCCTTTTTCAGCATTCCAGTAGGTAGCAAAGATTTTGGCTTTCAGCTCGGTGGCCAGCTGCTGGTATTTCCGGGCCCCGGCCGGGTCGTTTACCAAGCCCGCGCACAACGCCATGCTTTCCAGGCTGCGGCACAGCAGCAGCTGCTCGAAGCTGACTTCGCCCTTCTTGCTGAGCCCGTCGGCCCAGTCGATAAACACCCAGTCGCCGGCCAGGCCTTCCATGTAGCCGTCCTTGTTTCTGCGCGAAAGGCAGTAGTCCATCAGGCTCTGCATGCGCGGGTAGAGCTGCGTCACCACGGTTTTGTCGCCGGTGTACTGGTAGGCGTCGTAAATGCCGATAAACCAGTAGAAGGTGTAGTCCATGATGGTGTTGATGTGGCTGGTTACGGGGTCTTTGCCGCGCAGCGCGAAGGTGGTGCGGCTTACCGTGGGCGTGTCGAAATAGAGGTAGTAGTTCATCAAATAGCTCTGGTAAGCGTCGCCCGACCAGATCCACCGGTCCCGCTTGATGCCATCGATGAAAAACTCGCGGGTGTTAAGCTGCATGGTGTAGGCGGCCACGTCCCAGATTTTGTTCAGCTGCTCATCCGAGCACCGGAACTTGCCCCGCTCGGTCACGGGCGCGTACTCGTAGAGCATCGACACCGAATCCAGCGTCACGCCCGGTTCCGGGCGGATATTGACGTAGCGAAAGGCCTTCGACAGCGAGGTGAGCTTGTCGGCTTTCTGGGGCTGATTGACGCTAAGCTGCTCCAGCGTTTCGCAGGTTTCCGTCGCCAGGGCCTCCTCCCGCGACTCGCCAAAGTACAGCGTGACGCCGCCCTTGCCCCGCAGCCCGTGCAGGCGCACGTAGCCGAAGGTTTCGCGCCCGAAATCCACCACCTGCCCGCCGCCCTCGGTGCGCATGACGCTCACGGCGCGCCGGGGCTCGGTTTTGAGCTGGAAGGCGGAGGGCAATGTCTGGGCCGCGTCGAAGTTCCAGCTGCCGGCCGTCAGCCACGTCGTGCCCGATTGGTCGGAGGTTTTGCCCGAGGCGTCAATCCACTCCTTGTCCTCGTAAGTCACCAGCCAGCGGCCGTCGGTGCCGATGGTTTTGCCCTGCACAAACACGGCCGGCACGTGCTGCTGGTTGTATACTTTGATGTTGAGCCGGTGCTTGCCGGCGGGCACCGTGAGCCGCTCGGGGGCTCCGGCCAGCAGCTTGCCATCGAGCTTCACGTTGTACTGGCCCTCGGCGCGCAGCTCCACTTGCTCGGCCTGCTTCAGGTCGAAATCCTGGTGAAAGTCGATGAGGGCGTAGTGGCTGTCGAGGCGCCAGAAAGGCGGGAAGAACGAGCCCCGCTCAGTGCGCCGGTTCTGCATCTGGTTGCCCAGCCAGATTTCGTAGTCGCCGGGGTACCAGATCCAGGTGGCTTTGGCCGTTTGCTGGGCCTGGGCGGAGATGTCGAGCAGCAGCAGGAGCAGCACAGCCACAACTCGTTTCAAGTATGGTTTTATCATCAGATGAGGTGATAGAATGACTTGTGATGGTCATGCAGAGCGCAGCGAAGCATCTCTCCCACTTCGTTGCAAGGGCATTGATTACCAGTGCCCGCGAGATGTCTCACTGGGTTCGACATGACGTTCTTAGTTATTATTTGGTATTGCTTTGCGCAACTCCTGAAAAGCCGGTTCCAAACCCGCGGCTTGTTTGATGGCCTCACTCACCAGAGGACCGTTGTTGATCCAGACGTTGTTGGGGCCGTTGGCATTGGCCAAGAACTTCTCGGCCGGGCACCAATTGTTTTGCACCGTAATGCCGCTGGAGCCTTCGTCGAGGTAGAGGTAAAACCAGTGGTCAGGGTCGTGCACGTAGGGGGCCCGCCCTATTTCCTCCACCCGATTTTCGCTGATTACCGTGCCCGGCTGGGCCGAGAGCGTGTAGATGCCGGCCACGTCGTAAGTGTGCTGCCCGTAGTGGTGAATGTAGTTCTGCGTCACGCGGTTATCCTGCATGGCATTAGCGGTTTTGGTCCACCCCCAGCCCAGACTGATACCGGTGTAGGGCACCTGCGCTATTTCGTTGTGGCGGATGGTAGTACCGCGCACGTAGCCGGCCGCCAGGCCCACGCAGCCCCAGTCCTCGTTGCCGCAGTCGAGCAGCAGGTTGTTTTCCAGCAGCTCGTTGGTGACTATTTCGCGCGGGTCGGTGGGGTTGTAAGGCAGGTGGGTTTCGGTGCCTTCGTCGGAGAATTTGCCCAGCTGAATACCGTTGCCGGCAATGTCGCGGAAGGTGCAGCCCGTCACCGCGTCGTCGTGGGTGCCGCTCTGGTAGTCGAGCCCCGCCGAAGCCAAATGCTCGAAGCGGCAGCGCGTGAAGCTGGTGTGGTGAGCCCCGCTGAGCGCCACGGCGGCGGGTGGGCGGCCCAGCCAGGCCTGGTTTTCGAGGTCTTTCTTGTCGGGGGTACCGGGCGTTTGCAGCGAGTAGGCATCCAGCATAAACAGGCCCGCTTGCAGCGGCACGTGGCCCTGCTCGGAAGGCCGCAGCCAAGTGGTGTAGGCAAAGGTGAGGCCCCGGAACTGTACGTAGCTCACCGGCTGGTCGAGGCTGCCGGCCACGCGCACCAGGGTTTCCAGCGCGGGCACGATTACCTGCGCGGTGCTCATGGTTTCGTTGGGCCGGGGCCAGTAGAGAAGCTGCCCGTGTGGAGCATCGTAAAACCACTCGCCGGGCGTGTCGAGCAGCTCCACCGCGTTGGTCAGGTAAAAGGCCGAGCTGCCGTTTTTGCCGTCGATGATAGGCCGGGGCCAGGGGTGCTCAAACTGGATGCGGCTTTCGGGCTCGTGAAACGTGACGCGGGCCTTGCTGCCCTGCATCGTCAGGCTCCGCACCCGCAGCACATTTACGGCCCACATCTGGTGCAGCACCATTTCCAGCTGGCCCGGCTGCCGCACAGCACCCACCGCCGCGGCCGGAATCCAGGCTTCGCGCTTGTCGGTGTCCCAGCCCAGCAGGCGGGGCAGGTTGTCGTAGTTGGGCGTGCGGGCCCGCGTGGCTTTGCGGCCATTCACCCACAGCTGCCGGATACTCAGCGCGCGGCCGGCTACCAGTGGAACCCTGGCGGCCCACACCTGCCCCTGCGCAGCGGCGGGCAAGCCCGGTATTTTACCCGTCACTTTCTGCCAGCCCGTAACGGGCACGCCTCCGCTGAGTACGGGCTGCTCGCCGGGCGCGGCTTCAATGATGGTGGGGTTGCTGGCCGTACCGGAGTCTTCGGGCCGGAAAAGCCAGGGCTCGTGCAGCCGGTATTCGCCGCCGCGCAGCCAGATACGCACCCCGTTCTGCACCGAGGCATCGTGCAGGCGGCGCAGGTTGCGTGCTTCCCGGAGCGCCGTGTTCAGGGTCGCCAGCGGCTTTTCCTTCGTGCCCGGGTTGCGGTCCGAGCCCGAGGGCGCCACCCAGATATCGGCCGCGTGGGCTGCGGTGGTTAGCAGGTGCAGGGCGAAAAGCAGGCTGACGGAAAACGAGCGGATCATGCAGTGGATTTGCGTGTAGCGCTGACGTTGTAGTCGGCGCTGGCGCTGAGGGCGCCAATTTGGTTCTAGGCAATTCAGACGGAACAGATAGCAGAGCCAGATGGTCCGAATCCGCATTGCGGCGTTCCGCCGCCGCGCCGACTACAAAATCAGCGCTACACGCGGGCCTAATTCTTCTGTGCCTGAGCTTGCGTCACCGACTTACTGAACACGGCCTGCAGTGCCTCAAAACTGCGCAGAGCAGTGGCGGGCAGCAGCTCCCCTTTCGGGCCGAACACTTTCTGCGCTTCCTCTTTTTCCACGGTCACTTTCGACTCGTCCAGCTGGCCGGCCGCATCCTCGGCGGCTTGCAGATTCAGACCCAGGTGCTGGGCCAGAAACCGGTACATGGCCTGGCGCTTCGAGGGGCCGTAGTCGTGGCCTTCCTTGGGCAGATGCGTGTTTTGCACGAGGCCGGTTTTGCCGTAGTAGCCGTAGATTTTCTGCAGGTAAGGATAGGCTACTTCCGGCGTCTGGGCGGTCCAGTCGCCGCCGTCCGTTATGGCCAGCTGAGGCCGGGGCGCGGCCATGGCGGCCAGCTCGGCGTTGTTGGTGCCGCCGCCGCAGAGGTGCACCGGCATCCCACTTTCGCAGGGGCAGCCCCCGCTGTGGTAGGTCGAGAGCATCACCACCGGCACACTCACTTTGATCCGGTCGTCGAGGGCGGTGAGCAGCATGGTTTGGCTGCCGCCACCCGAGCCGCCGGTAATGGCCACGCGGGCGGCATCGGCGTTTTTCTGGGTTAGCAGAAAGTCTAACGCACGCAAACCATTAAGGGCCTGTACCGTCATGGCCAGGCTACGGCGGTGGTCTTCGGGCCTGAATTGCAAGAGCGACTCACCCCAGGCAAACAAGTCGTAGCTGTAGACCATAGCGCCCATGCGGGCCAGCGTGGCGCAGCGCTTTTGGGCATCGGCCCGGTAGCGCCCGTCGCCGAAGTGCCCATCGGGACTGATAATCACCGGGATTTTGCCCTTGGGCTTCAGGGGCCGGTACAGCGAGCCGGTAACGTAGAGACCGGGCAGGGTTTCGAGGGCCACGTTTTCCACCGAGTAGCCGTCGAACTGCCGCTTGTTGGTAATAATAGGCTTGCTGGCGGGCTTGGCCGGCATGGGCGAGAGGCGCAGCGCCGACCACAAACAGCCACGCAGCTCGGCTTTGCGCTTTTCCCAGCTGGCAACATCATTGTAGCGGGAGGCCAGGTAGGCCAGCTGGGCAGCGCCTTCTTCGGGCGTTTTGAGGTGGTACTGAAACGTCTTGAGCTTGTAGGCGTTGGCCCCGGTTTTGGTCGCCTGCAGGTCAAACGGGGCCAGCACGTTTTTCAGGGTTTCCTCCACGTCGGGGCGGTAGCGCCACTCGGCGTAGGTCAACCACTTGTCCTGCACCATAGCCGCGTCGGGCCTGATTTTCACGCCGTAGCGCTGCTGAATCTGCTCCAGCACCGTGTGCAGCGGCAGGCGGTACTGCTCGTCCGAGGTTTGCGCCCAGGCCGCGGTGGCAAGGGTCAGCAACAAGGTTAGCAGGAAGAGGATTCGGGACATAATGGAGCTGGTGTACGCCTCACCCCCGGCGCCATCTCCGAAAAAGAGAGGGGGAGCCAGACGGGCTCTATTTGGCATTAGAATAGAATGGTGTTTTTGCTTAGGCGCATACTCTTATGTCGTTTGGCTCCCCCTCACCTTTTTCGGAGAGGCGCTGGGGGTGAAGCGCCTAATCCTGGGTGATTTCCGCCGTTTCGCCGGGGGCTTTGTAGCCTTTGATAACGGGCCACTTGCCGTCTTTAATCTTCACCAGCTTCATCTTCTTAGGGTCCAGCACGGCGTGCTTGATGCTTTTGCGCCGCCAGGTGTACACGAAATGCACCAGCCCATCCTGGGTTTGAATCACGGACGGATACGAGTACTGGCTGATAGGTGAGTCTTCGAGAATGGCCGCGGCGTACCACGTTTTGCCATCCTTCGACACCGACACGTTCAGCGGGGTGCGCGGACCCTTGGCCAGCGTGCCGGGCGGCAGCACATGGTTGTAGACCAGCAACTGGCGGCCGTCTTTGAGCGTCACGGCATCGGTGCCGGAGTTGTTGCCGGGCAGCGTGGTTTTGGCCAGCGGCGTCCAGGTCCGGCCCTGGTCCGACGACCACGACTCCAAAATGGCCCGGTCGCGGCTGCGGCAGAGCAGCTGCAGGCGGCCGTCTTTATGCTTCAGAATGCTGGGCTGGATGGCGCCCTTGGTTTCGCCGTTTTCGATGGGGCCAATCATCTTCCAGGTTTTGCCGTTGTCGGCGGTTTCCTCCAGGTGCACGCGCCAGCCCAAATTGCCCTCGGTGCTGGTGGGGCTCAGCAGGCGGCCATCGGCCAGCAGTACGGGCTTGTTTTTCACCGGCCCGATGTAGCCCTCAGGCAGGGCTTCGGCCGCCGACCACGTTAGCCCGTTATCCGTGGAGCGGCGCAGGTAGCCTTTCCAGTCGCTAGGCTTGGGGCCGATTTTGTAGAAGAGCAGCAGCTCACCGCCGGGCACCTGGTAGAGCACCGGATTCCAGGTGGGGTAGCGTAGGGTTTCATTTACGACACCGTTGGCCACTTCCACTGGCGCGGTCCACCGGCCGTCTTCCTGCCGGCTGATCCAGATGCCCACGTCAGGGTTGCGCTCCTTGGTGCCCCCAAACCAGGCCGTTACCAGGCCCCCGGGCGTTTCGGCAATGGTGGCGGCGTGGCTTTCCGGGAAGGGCATTTTTTCCAGGATAAACTCGTCGGTAAGGATGCCGTGCTTCCAGGGCTTGGTCTGGGCCGTGGCGCTCAGCAGCAGCAGGCTACCCAGCAAAGTCAGAACTGTCTTTTTCATGCGAAATCGTTGCGGTCAGGCGAAAGGCTATTGGTTTAGCTCCAGACTGGCCAGAATAAAAGGGCCGGTGCCTTTGGGGTCATTCACCCGAATCGGCTCCTTGATGTAGTACTCGAAGCTGCCGTCCCGGTCGGCGCTCAGGCCGGCCACTTCGCACACCTGCAGCAGGTTCACTTCGCCGTCGGGCTTCACTTCCACCAGCTGCCCGGTGATGCCCGCGTAGCCTTTTTCGGCCGCGGCGCGGTAGGGTTTAGGCAGGTAGCCGCGGTTGGCACCTTTAGCCAGCGCGTACACGAACATGCTCGACGCCGAGGCCTCCAGGTAGTTGCCGGGCCGAGTAGGTTGGTCCACTACCTGGTACCACAGGCCCGATTTGGGGTCCTGGTACCTGACCACGGCCACGGCCAGCCGGTCCAGAATCCGGAGCAGTTCCTGGCGCTTGGGGTGCTTGGCGGGGAAATAGTCGAGCACGTCCACCAGGGCCATGCCGTACCAGCCCATGGCCCGGCCCCAGACGTTGGGCGAGGCGCCGGTTTGGGGGTTGGCCCATTTCTGCTGCCGGCTTTCGTCGTAGCCGTGGTAGAGCAGGCCGGTCTGGGGGTTGCGCAGGTGCTTTTCCAGCAGGATGAACTGCCGGGCTACCTCATCGAAGGCGGCCGGCTCGTTGAAGGTGGCCGCGTACTGAGCCAGAAACGGACTGGCCATGTAGGCCCCGTCGAGCCACATCTGCTGGGTGTATTTGAGCTTGTGCCAGTAGCCGCCCTCACTCGTGCGGGGCTGCTTGCGCAGCTGCTCGCGCAGCTGGTCGAGGGCTTTGCGGTACTTTTCGTCCTTGGTCTGGGCGTAGAGGTTGAAGAGCACCTTGCCCGAGTTGAGGTTGTCGAGGTTGAAATCCTCAAACTTGTAGGTTTTGATCTGGCCCTGGATGTCAATCATCTTGTCGCCGTAGCGCTGAATGTAGGCCAGGTACTGCGGGTCCTTGGTCTGCCGCCAAACCTGCTCCAGGGCGTAAATAATCAGCCCCTGCGTGTATCCCCAGGTATCTTTTTCGTTGGCATCAGCCATCCACGGGCTGCGCTTCAGCACCGACTGCAGCATGCGCTCCGACCATTTGGCCGGAGCCGGCGCGGGCTGTTCTGTGCCGGGCACAGAGGTTTGCTCAGCGCTTGGCACCGGAGCTGCCGCACTTGACGCACTGACGCAGCCGCTGCCCGCCACGAAAGTCAGCGACAACGCCAGCAGGCCGGTTCGGTAGGTGGTTGATTTTATCATTCGTTAGTAAGCAAGTAGATCTTGAGCTGTTTAGATGGGTAAAAGGCCGTCATGCTGAGCTTGTCGAAGCATCTCTACCGCTTCGTTGTAGAAGTAATCATTTACCACTGCGGTAGAGATGCTTCGACAAGCTCAGCATGACGTTCTGGGGTTAGTGTTCCAGGCTGGTCGCTCAGGCTCATTTCACCACGAAAGCATAGTCGCCGGAGCCGACTTCAAACACGGCCCTTTCCCCTTCCTGGCGCAGAAACTTCACGCCCGGCGCGGACGCAGCTTTCTTGCCGCTTTCCTGCACATCCTTAGCGTCCTTAGCCGGAATGTAGACCACGGCTTTGGTATTGCCCGGCACCGTAATATTCCAGGTGAAGCGCTTGGCCTCCTGTTTCCAGCTGCTTTTGATCAGGCCGCGCACCGATTGGTAGGAAGCATTGACGAAGGTCAAACCGGCCGTGGGCGTGGGCTTCATTTCCAGGCGCTGGAAACCCGGCGCGTCGGGGGCGGATTTGATGCCGGCCAGGTTTTCGTACTGCCAGATGAGCAGGTCGCCGAGCAGCATCACGTGGTTCTGGGAGTTCATGGCCGGGTCGGCGGTGTTGCCGTTCCACAGCTCCCAGATGGTGGTGGCCCCGTTGGCGGCCATGTAGCCCCAGCTTGGGTAGTCGCGGTTGGAGGCCAGGCGCAGGGCCACGTCGGGGCGGCCGCGCTGGGTGAGGCCGCGCATCAGCCACTGCGTACCGATGACGCCGGTGCTGATGTGGCCCTGATTTTCGACCATGATTTTATCGACGATGTTCTGGAACACCTTGGCCTCGGCCTCGGCGGGCACCATGCCGTAGGACAAGGGCAGCAGGTTGGCCGTCACGGTGTTGTTGGAGTACTGGCAGCTTTCCCGGTTCAGGAATTTCTGGTTGAAAGCCGTTTTCAGCGCGGCCATCTGCTGGGTGTACTCGTCGGCGTCCTTGGTCTTACCCAGCGTCGCGGCGAAGCCACGCATGAGGTCCAGCATATGATAATAGGTGCTGCTGGCAATGAGCACGCCGTCGGTGTTGCGGGCGGGGTCTTTGGAGTGAATCAGCTCTTTGGACTCCGGCGGCACGCACCAGTCGCCGTACTTGTCCTTGGTCACGAGGCCGTTTTCGGAGTAGTTCTGGCTCATGTACACCAGCCAGCGGCGCATGGAATCGTAGTGGCGGGCCAGCACCTGCTCGTCGCCGTACTGGCGGTAGAGCATGTCGGCCACGGTGAGGTAGGTGCCGGGCCAGGTCACGTTGTCGCCGTAGTAGCGCCAGAAGGCCGGGGCCACGTCGGGGATGCTGCCGTCGGCTTTCTGGGCCTGCTCGATGTCGCGCAGCCACTTGGCGTAGAGGCGGGAGTTGTCGAAGAGGAAACTCTCGCCGTAGGCCCCGGTGGTCCGGTCGCCGAGCCAGGGCTGCCGCTCGTTGCGCTGCGGGCAGTCCACGGGCATGCCCTTGTAGTTGCTGCGGATGCCCCAGTAGGCGTTGCGGTACACCTGGTTGATGGTCGCGTCGGAGGTGGTCAGCGCGCCGGTGGTGGGCATGTCGTCGTACACCACGCGGCCGTCGAAGTCGGCCAGGGTGGGCGCCGCGCCGGCGGGCCAGCCGCTGATTTCCACGTAGCGGAAGCCGTGGTAGACGAAGCGCGGCTCCCAGGTTTCGCGGGCGCCGCCTTTTAAGGTGTACACGTCGGTCACGCGGGCGTCGCGCAGGTTACGCACGTACAGCTCGCCGCTGGGCTGCAGGGTCTCGGCGAAGCGCAGCGTCACCTGCTGGCCCGCTTTGCCCTGCACGTGCAGGCGCAGCCAGCCGGCCAGGTTCTGGCCCATGTCGAGGATGTACTTGCCGCCGGCCAGGGGCTTGATTGAGACGGGCCGGAGCGTTTCCATCACCTTCATGTTCTCGTTCATCTGCGCCTCGAAGGCGCCGCCGGGCTCCTGCACCAGTTCGGCCTTGAGCCAGCTTTTGGCGTCGAAGCCGGCCGAGGCCCAGCCGGGCATTTCCTTGGTGGCGGCGTATTCCTCGCCGTCGTACTCGTTGTTGGTGCGGATGGGGCCGTCGGCGGTGCCCTGCCAGGTGTCGTCGGTCTTGATGATGTCGCGCGAGCCGTCGGCGTAGGTCACCTCGATCTGCATCAGCAGCTTGGGGTAGCCGAAAGTCTTGATTTTGTAGGGCTTGTAGTGCTGCCGCATGGTGTAGAAGCGGCCGTTGCCCAGGGTCACGCCCACCGCGTTGGGGCCGGCTTTCAGCAGGCCAGTCACGTCGTAGGTGTTGTACTTCACGCCCTGGCCGTAGTCGGTGGGGCCGGGGGCCAGCACCTGCTCCCCTACCCGCTGCCCGTTCAGGTGCAGCTCGTACAGGCCCAGCCCGATGATGTAGGCCGTGGCCTGGCGGATGGGCTTGGCGGCCTGGAACTCCTTGCGGAAGTAGCGGGCCGAGAGGCGAGCATGGGTGGTTTCATCGTCCCAGGGAAAGGCACGGTCGAAGCCAATCCAGCGCCCTTTCCAGTTGAGGTAGTTGAGCAGGCCCATGCTCCAGGAAGCCGGGGCGCTCCAGGCCGTGGGGCCCTGGCTGGTCCAGGTGCGCACCTTCCAGTAGCAGCGGGTGCGGCTGCGCAGCGGCTGGCCGGCGTAGCGCACGTGCACCGATTGGGCCGACGTGACCTGGCCGGAGTTCCACAGGTCGCCCTCGTCGGCGGCCAGCTTGTCGGGCGAGGAGGCCACCAGCACCTGGTAGGCGGTTTGCTCCAGGCCGCGGGCGGCACCGCTCAGCTCCCAGCTCAGGCGCGGGGCGGTGGCGTCGATGCCTTCGGGGTTGGTGAGCAGCTCGCAGCGCAGGCGCTGCAGCTGCACGGCCGCGGGCTTATCGGCGCGGAAGGCCGTGAGCAGCAGGGCGGTGAGAAGCGAAGAAAGTATAATGCGCAGGGTCATGGGGCAGGCCGGGCCCGGCGGCCCCCGCGCCCACTGAGGCGAGGGGAAGCCGGCCGATGGGCCGGCCGGGGCCGCGGGGTTGTGCTGGGCACTTTTGGCGCTACATAGTTCGCCAATTTCCCCGGGCCATCATTCTACGATCTTAGCAGAAAGCTTTAGGATTTGGGCATGGCGGGGTGGAGGCTTACTCTTTTTAGCATCTGAATCGAGAACCTAATTTAGCCTCCATTGTGATGTTGACTTAATTCCATAATGAATGCCGCTCATAATTCCCTGTATGATTTTAGAAGACAACACATTCAATTCAAATGGTTCAAATCTTAAATTTTTACCAGGAAATGGTACAGTCGTAACGTACTTATTATCAAAAGAGGCGAAAAGAACTTCATTCACATCGAGCAGGCTTATAAAAATATAGTAGCTGGGGATAGTTTTATATATTTTATCATGAACTATTTTACTTGCATTTATAAAATCATCAATAAAATAAAACAAGTTATCTACTTTAATAAATTTATAACCATAACCCAATGCATCCCTAATCTCAACAGGCCTAAAAGCTTCAGTTATTCCATTTTGAAAACATATATAATACTCATCATTTGGCGTATAACTCAACACTCTATCATCTAGATTAGTATACTTAGCCTCAAGACCAGAAAGACGCCTAAAAGAATTTTTTATCTTAAATTGATGATCTTTACTTGACCAATCCAGCACATTATTATCTAGTAAATTTTCAGGTATAAAATGAATTAATACCCCACTATTATTTAAAAAATCTTTGTCAACTTCTTTATTTTCGACACTGCGTATTCTTTGACCAACAAAATTCTTCATTTCCTCAATGTCCATCTCAATTGTTTTTAAAGTTCAATCTTTATTTTAGCATTTATCAAGACGAGCACCTCAATGGCTCAAGTCATTTTGCTTTACGAGCGGATGATTTGAGCCATTAACCTTATTCTCAATTACAGTGTAGTTGCTTAAGCTCTCAAAAAGCTGAGTCAGCGTCTTGAAGCCATAAGTTCTTGGATCAAAACTAGGATCAATTTTCCTTAAAGCTAGGCCGATTTTTGATATATGCACTTCATAGCCTTCATTAGATGAAATTTCAAAAGCTTTGTCTATTATATCATTATCAATAGCTGGGAATTTATTTTTTTCTGAAGGTCTGCTCTTTGTTTCTGAAGGCTTTTTAATTTCATTTTTAGCACTAAAACTTTTACTCTGCTCTGTAATTGAATCGGACTCTACGTTGAGAATCTCCGTAAATGTGAAAATTTCACAAGAATTAACAAATGCAATAGGAGTATTATGCTTACCTATTCCCATTACAAAAAGACCTTCTTCTCTTATTCTCTTCGCCAAACCTGTATAATCACTGTCACTTGACACAATACAAAAGCCTTCTACGCTTTTACTGTGCAGTATGTCCATTGCATCAATAATAAGAGAACTATCCGTGGAGTTCTTTCCAGAGGTATATGAAAACTTCTGAATTGGACTAACAGAATGAATATTAAGAACATCTTTCCAACTATTCATATTAGGAGATGTCCAATCCCCATATATTCTCCTTATTGTAGCCTTGCCATATTTTGAAACTTCCTGTAGCACCTCTTTAATTAATTTAGCTTGAGCATTATCACCGTCAATTAAAACAGCAATATTAAATTTAGATTCCTTCATACTTTAATTCGTTTTATTTTTGCATTAGATTGCTTCACACAAAGCATTATCTCTACCAACCTAGATATCAGTTTTGCAATGTAGCAATGTTAATCGAACTTCTCATTCTTGATTATGGAATGATTGCACTAACCTACTGCTGCCCGACGGCCCCAGCCGGCGCCTGCTGGCCGGAGAAGTCGAAGTACAGGGTCATTTCCTTGGCGTACGAGGGGTCTTTGCCGTAGTCGTAGTACATGTTGGTTTTGCCCATCGGGCCCATGTTCTCGGCTTTCTGCGACTTGGTGCCGATGGCCGAAATGCCGTGCATGAAGGAGAGCTGGCCGCCGGGGAAGGCCGGGGCCGTGTTGTAGGGCGTGGCCGAGAAGCGCGGCGTGAACAGGCGCAGGTACACGTCTTCCTGGTCGCAGACGATGGTGAGGGGCTGGCCGGTGGTCTGCAGGGTGAGCCAGTAGAAGTTGGAGTAGTAGCCCTTGAACTCGGGGTACTCGGGGCCGCGGGTGCCCTCCATTTCGCCGGTGCTGGTGTTGTTGTAGGCCTTGGTCCACACGCCCAGGTTGGTGCCCTTCAGGCGGTCTTTCCAGACGCGGTAGGGCCCGTCGCCGCGCCACTGAATGCCTTGGACTTCCTTTTCGGGGTAGTTGAAGTTGAGGCCGGCCAGCTGGAAGTCGTAGTCTTTGGGGAAGTATTTGGCGGTCAGCTTCACCCAGCCCGAGGGGTACACCGTCCACTGCAAGGACTGGTAGCGGCTCTGCTTGCCGAATCTGGCTTCGATGACGACGTTCGGGCCGTCCTGGCGCTGGCTCAGGCCCTCGAAGGCAGTTTCACCCTCGGCCAGCACGGGGCCGTTGGAAAGCGGGATGATGCCCTTGGCGTTGCGCACCTGGCGCAGCAGGCCCGAGCGGCGGCTGAAGGTCAGCTCCACGCCGTTGGCGGCCACGGCGTAGAGCGAGTCGGTTTCAGTGAGGCGGGCGGCGCCGGGGGCTTCGAGGCGCACGAGCTGCTGGGCCACGGCGGCGGGGCGGGCAATGGGCCAGCTCCAGGTGTATATTTCGCGGCCGTCGGGGTACTGGGCGGTGATATAGAGCACGTCGAATCCTTGCCACTTCGAGGGCATTTCGAGGCGCAGGGTGCCGTAGGTGCCGCCGGGCGCGATGCTGGGCGCGGTGAGGGTGCCGGTTTGGGTGGCGAGGGACGCGGCTTTGGCGCCGGGGCCGGGCAGCTGGGTTAGCTTCCAGGTGAACTTACACTGCGACAGGTCGGTGAAGTGGAAGCGGTTTTGCACGCGGAAGGTGCCGTCGAAGGCCGGGGTGATTTCGCGGCGCTCGAAGAACACGGGGCTCCAGACTTCCTTGATGGTGAAGAAGCTGCCCTCCTTTTCGCGGTAGGGCCCGAGGATGCCGTCGGCGCCGTGGTTGCCGTCGGTGTCGAGGATGCCGCCCTTGTCGGTGCGCACCACGCCGGCGTCGGAGAAGTCCCAGAGGAAGCCGCCGGCCGAGCGCGGGTGGGCCCACATCTGCTCCCAGTAATCTTCGAGGCCGGCGCCGTGGCCGCCGTCGTAGAGGCCGTGCAGAAACTCGGTGGGGAACACCACGTTGTGGCCCTGCAAGTGCGTGCCGTTGCCGTAGTCGTAGTTGATGTAGTGCTGGGTGTCGGTGCCGCGGAACACCTGCCAGGCGTGGATGACGGGGCGCTGCTGCAAATCCAGGCGGTCGAGCACCGGGTCGAGGTCGAAGTTGTGGCCGCCCTCATTGCCGTTCACCCACACCACGATGCTAGGGTGGTTTTCGTCTTTGCGCACCATCTCCTCGGTGAGCTTGGTGCCGGTGGGCGTGTCGTAATTGCCGTGCCAGCCGGCTATTTCGTCGAGCACCATGAGGCCCAGCGAGTCGCAGGCGGCCAGGAAATGGTCGTCGGGTGGGTAGTGGGCCATGCGCACGGCGTTCATGTTCATCTCGCGCATCAGGTTCACGTCCTGAATGCTTAGGGCCTTGCTGGTCACGCGGCCCGAGGTCGGCCAGAACGAGTGGCGGTTGACGCCCTTGAACTTGATTTTGACGCCGTTCAGGTACATGCCGTCCCGCTCGCGCACTTCCATGGTGCGGAAGCCGATGCGCTTATCCACGGTGTGCACCGGCTGCCCGCCCTTGCGCAGGGTGAAGGCCACGCGGTAGAGGTTGGGCGTTTCGGGCGTCCAGAGCCGTGCTTGGCTGAGCGCGGTTTGCAGGCGCGTAGTGGCAGCGCCGCCGGCCACGGCCGCGCGGAACTCGGCGCCGGCTTTCTGCCCGTCGAGGGTGTAGAGCTGGCCCACGACTTCGTCGGCCCCGCTGCCCTGGGTGTACACGTTGGCGCGCAGGGAGCCGTCGGCCTTGGCATCCACGGCTACGCGGCTGATGTGGGTGGCGGGCAGGGCCTCCAGGAACACCGGGCGGAAGATGCCGCCGAACAGCCAGAAGTCCCCGCGCCGCTCGGCGTCGTTCACCGACTCGTTGGCCGAGTGCTTGCTGACGGTGGCTTCGAGCAGGTTGGTTTTGCCCGGCTTGAGCAGCTTGGTGATGTCGTACTTGAAGCGGTAGTAGGAGCCCTGGTGAATCGGGCCCGCCGACTGGCCGTTAATCTTCACCTCGGTGTCGGTCATGGCGCCGTCGAAGACGATATTCACCGTCTTGCCGTCCCAGTTTTTGGGCACCTTGAACTCGTACTTGTACTGGCCCACTTCCTTGCCGCGGGCGGTGTCCTTGGCGTGGCCGTAGTTGTACTTGCCGAAGCCCTGCAGCTCCCAGTTGGAAGGCACCGGGATGGTGGTCCACTTACCGGCTTTGCGGCCGGCTGAGCAGTAGAACTTCCACTTTACCGTGTGGTCTTTGTCGGGACCGGAGAGCAGCTGAATTTCGGTCTGCTGGGCTTGAGAGGCCAGGGGCAGGAGCGCGAGGAGGTATGGGAGGAAACGTTTGAGCATATCGGGCTGGGGGTGCCTCACGTGCGCCTCACCCCCCGGCCCCCTCTCCGAAAAGGAGAGGGGGAGCCTGACGACTTGGGGACTTTTGGCGCTGAGGCTCATGGTAAGTTGGCTTTGATGGCCTGGAGGACTTTCTCGGTTTCGTTTAAGGCTTGGTCATTGGCGAAGCGGAGGACGTGGAAGCCTAGCTCAGCCAGGATTCCGGAGCGGCCTTTGTCGTATTCGGCCTGGTTGGGTTCCAGGTGGCCGGCGCCGTCCAGCTCGACTATCAGCTTGTGCGGCAGGCACACGAAGTCGGCGATGAACCGGTCGATGCTGTGCTGGCGGCGAAACTTCACCCCTAGCTGATTACCGCGCAGCCGCTGCCAGAGCAGCTCCTCGGCCGGCGTCGGCTCGTGGCGCATTCCGCGCGAGCGGGCTTTCAGGTCAGCCGGCCGTACTGCTTCCGGTCGGCGGTAAAGATTTTATCCTGCGGCAGGTAAGGCTCGTTGGTTTCCATAGAATCGGCTAGCATCAGCAAACCAACAAGCTAGCAGAACCACCCGCGCCGCCGTGGCTCCCCCTCTCCTTTTCGGAGAGGGGACCGGGGGGTGAGGCGCACACGAGGCGCCTCTAGGGCGTCACCACTCCCCCACTCGTCTTCAGCGACTTCAGGTAAAACACTGCCAACTTCTCCGACTCGCCGGCTCGGGGCAAATCGTAAGTCTGGTCGGCGGGCGTGTCGGGCGTGGGGAAGTGGCGGGCGGGGCCGGTGCGCAGCATTACCCGCTCGAAGGAGGCCACCGGGGCGAAGAAGATGAAGGTGCTGGTCTTGCCGTTGGTCGTGACGGTGCAGGTGCGGTTGGGCGCGTCCAGGGTCACTTTCAGGTCGAGCTGCTGGCCGGCCTGGTACTTGGTCACGCCCTTGAAGCGCGCCCCGGCCTTGTAACTGAGCGTGCCGGTGGAGTCGAAGGAAAGCTGCACGGCGGGCTGGCCCTTGGCGTCCTGAAACTCGATTTGCAGCAGGCCGTGGTCGTTCTGGCCCGGTACTACCGACAGCTCGGCTACCAGATGCTTGCTCTCGGGGATGATGCGCTCGGCCTTGGCATAGTCGAAGCGGTCCGAGTCCTTGAACACGAGGCCCTTGCTCCCATCGGGCAGCGGCCCAATTTCGACTGGCGCTTGGACTAAACTGTACGTGTTCCACTGATCCAGCTCCTGGCCGGCGGGTAGCTGGGCAAACACGTCGTTGGCGTGGCTGGTAGCCGTGGCGCGAATGGGCACCGGCGCCGAGGCAATCCACAAATCCTCCTTGTTCACGCTGTAGCTCACCCACATTTTCTTGTCGGGCGGGGTACCGTCGCCTTCCTGGATGCCGCGCACGTACTGCGGGCCGTAGCTTTTGTAGTTGCCGCCGTAGCGCATGGGCGTGATTTCGCCGTGCACCAGCCACAGGTCGATGTAGTCGAGGCCGTTCGGGGAGGTCGACACGGCCAGCGGCCAGCGGAACTCCGAGGGGTTGTACACGGTGGCGTAGCGGCCGTCGGAGGTGCGCTGGCCCCAGATTTTGGCGTTGCTGTTGACGAAGTGCGGGGCGCGAATCACCGGGTTGGGCCAGGTTTTGCCGCCGTCGGGGCTGATGCTGGTCAGCGCGTGCTTCCAGAGGCCCACCACCCGGTTGTCGGGTAGGTGGTAGTAGCTGAAGGCCTTGTACTCCTTGCGCAGCGGGATGAGCTGGTCGTCGCGGTCCTGCTCCTCCACCATCTGCTGCATCATCAGCGGATTCGCGAGAATTTCCTCGCAGGCCGCCACGAAGCCCTTGTCCTTGCTCTTGGTGTAGAACGGGTAGGCCGATTTCGACTGGTCCCAGGTCTTGTTGTAGCGTAGGAAGTAGATGGGGCCGAACTTGCCAGCCGGCAGCACCTCGCGCACCACCCGGCCGATGCCCTGCCCGTCGTTGGGGTCGTCTTTGGCGTCGAGGGCAATGCCGTAGTAACCCAGGGTCAGCAGGCGGTTTTTCTTGGAAGTGTAGAAGCCCACGCGCTGGTGCATCACGGCCTCCAGGTTCTGGGCCACCTTGCCGGGCTGGTCGGGCTTGGTGAAGCCATCAGGCACCTTGTAGGGTGGGAAGATGACCACCGGGTCGGTCCAGGTATAGCCGTCCTTGCTGGTCAGCAGCAGGGTGCGGCCGGGCGGAATATGCTCGCCGGCGGGGTTGCTCAGGTACTGGTAATAGAACTGCCCCTGCCAGTAGGCCAGCATGGGCGCGTGGTTGTAGGTCCACCCCTCCCCGTTCGCCGCGCTGGGCTGCTCCCGGTTGGCGCGCAGCACCTGCCGGGCGTGGGTGCCAATGGCCGGGCGCAGCTGCCCGTGGTGGTAGTCCACGTTGCTGAGCGTGGTGCCGGTGTAGCGGATAGTTTCCTGGGCCTGCGCCCCAAAGCTACCCAGCGCCGCCGCGGCCAGAAGTGCTATCTGCTTATTCATGCGTTCCGCTGGTTGAGGTAGTTGCCGGTGCACCCATCGGGGCACTTCGCAGCAGGGTTTTCAGGGTTTTGCGCGAGGCCCGGAACACGGTGCCGTGCTTGTGCCCCGGCGGCACGCTGGTTTGCTCCGACACATCGGTGAACGTCTTGAAATCAGCCGTTTTCATCACGCCGTAGCGCTTTTCCTGGTAGGCATCATAATAAATCAACCATTCCTTATTGGGCAAACCCAGCACGCTCGGCCCCTCCGTGAAGTTGCCAGTAAAAGGTGCCGACACGTTTGGAAATGGCCCCAGCGCCGAGGACCCAAAGGCCACCTTGATGTTGCGGTTGGGCCGGGTATTGTCTTTTACTACCAGCACGTAATCCTGCGGCCCGCGTGGCACTACCACCGCATCAATGGCGCTCCAGCCCGGGTCCAGAAACAGCTTGGTGGGTGTGAAGGCCTGGAAATCGGTAGTCGTGGTGTAGTACAGGCGGTGGTTGTTGTCGTCGGCTTCTACGCCCTTTTCAAACCGCCCGGGAATAGTGCTGGCCCACACGATAAGGTACTGCCGGGTGGGCGCGTCGTAGAAGATTTCCGGGGCCCACACGTTCACGGTCGTCGGCTCCTGGCTCATCACGTCGATGAAGCGCTGCGCCGACCAGTGCACCAGGTCTTTGGAGGAAGCATAGCCGAAGCCTTTGTCGCCCTTCCAGCCGCAGGTCCACACGAGGTGGTAGGTGCCATCGGGGCCGCGGGCAATGCTGGGGTCGCGCAGGAGCTTGCTCGGGCCTACCTGCGGGGTGAGAAACGTGTGGTTCAGGTCCTGCCACTTATAGCCGTCGTAGCTGTAGAGCAGGCGCAGGCCCTCGTTGGCCGGCTCGTGAAAAGACGTGAACATGTACACGTCCCTAGAAGCGGCGCAGGAGCTCAGCAGCGCGCCGGCCAGCAGCCAGCCCATTCCTTTTGCCATACCGTTCACCCTTTGATAGTGCGGGCCGAGTCCAGGGTCAGCACCCAGTCGTTGCCGTTTTTGGGCTCCCCCGGCGGGTTGAATTCTCGCACGCCGGTGTTGGGAAATTTGCCAATAAGGGTAATTTTTCCATCCCGCGGATTGTACCAGGCGGCCTGTACCTCCTTGCTCTGAATCTTGCCCATGTTCACCTTGATATTGCGGCCGGTGTAGGTGTAAATAAACGCGTAGCTATTGCCCCGCGTGGCAAACAGCCGGTCGTACTTCTCTCCCACCTCGCCCGCAATCAGGCTCTGGTCGGGCACCCGCTCGAAAAAGCGCCGGGACAGCATCAGGTTTCTTAGATGCACCATCTGGGCCGCGCCCGGCGCGTTCAGCGCCTCCGACCACAGCTCCTTAGAGCCGTAGGCGCTGCCTTTGTCGAACGCGCTGTGCATCTGCATCACCGAGTTCTGCCCGTAGGTGTAGCCAAAGGCGCCCGCAAACACCGACCAGTAGCCGTAGCGGCGCACGTCGGCATCATTCCAGCGGGGCTGGGTAATGTCGTGCAAACCCTGCGGAATGCCCTCATACGACGGCTCTCCGTCGATGCTGGGCTTGGCGGGCTTCAGGGCATTGTCGACGAGCTGGTAGCGCCAGTTGTCTTCGCCGTAGTGCTTCTTCTCGTTGCGGGAGGTATCCTGCTCGTAGCGCCGGTGGCCCGACTGGTACATGTTGAAATCCAGCCACGCGGCGTTGTGGAACCAGTCCGACGACTGCGTGCGGCCGCGCGGGTGGTAGGTTACTAGGTGGTTGGGGTCGACGGCTTTCAGCGTGCTGCCGATGACGTTCCAGACCTTGAGCGAGTCGGAGCCGGCAATGTCGCCGCCGTTGAGCCAGATGATGTTCGGCCGGTTCTTATACCGCTCGGCCAGGAACGTGGCGTAGGTTTTGACCTGCTGCTGATTGACCTTGCCGGCCTTCACGTTGGTACCCCACACCGGCACCAGGCCCATGTAGAGCCCCTTTTTGGCGGCCAGGTCCACGATATAGTCGACATGGTCCCAGAAGTCGTACTGGGCAGCATCGGTGGCGGTGCTGCCCGGCGTGGTCAGGGGCCGGGCCACGTTGCCGCGCACCAGGGCCGAGTCGCCGTACACGTTTACGGCCGGCACTTGGTGCAGCACCATCACCTGAATAACGTTGAAGCCCTTTTTGCGCCGGTCTTCGAGGTAGGTTTCGGCTTCTTCGCGCTTGAGCTTGTTGAACAGCAGCCAGCCGGTGTCGCCGAGCCAGAAAAAGGGCTTATCGTCGGCCGTAGCCAGAAACCGGCCGTTGGCGGATACCTTCAGCTTGCCTGTGGGCGCCGGGGCCGGGGCAGCGGCCAGGAGCGACGCCAGCAAGAAGGAACAGGAAAGGCGCAGGGCTTTCGTCATGGATTTGGGTAGTACTATCTAAAGCCTGCAATCAGGCTGTTTGGTCATGCAGAGGCGCAGCCGAAGCCTCTGCATGACGTTCTTTTTGCTGCAGCCGGCGCTGTTAGCTACGACTTGCTTTTGCTGGCGACGGGGCGCACATTTTGTAGCGGCACCACACTGTTGAGGTATTCTTCGATGTTGGCGTAGCCGTCTTGGTCGCGGTCCTGGGTGGCGTCGGCGGCGTTTTTGGGGTTCAAACCGTGGGCTTTTTCCCAGGCGTCGGGCAGGCCGTCGTTGTCGGCGTCGGCGTAGGGCTTGCCGGCGTACGTTGGGTAGCCGCCCACCTGGGCGGGGTCGGTGATGATGCCCTGCTTATAAGAATCGGCGGGCAGGCGGCGCTTGATGTAGGGACTTTGCGGGGTAGGCTGGGCGTTTTTAGCGTAGGTAATTTTGCCGGTGCGCACGTCTTCCACGATGCGCGCATCCACTGCGTCGCGCCGGGGCAGGGAGCAGCCGGCGTTGGCCAGCACGTACTGGAAAGCCTCCGGGGCCGATAAGACAGTACCCATGTTCGGCAGTGCAAACGGTTTGTCGGTCTTGATTTCGGCCAGCGTTTTTTCTACCTCGGGCAGGTCTTCAAGCTGCACGCCCCCGGCCCAGTTGTCCTGGGTTACCTTGGCGTTGCCATCCACCACATTGCCCGCCACGTAGGCTTTGCCAAACAGGTTTTTCTGGTCCTTGTCGCGGCCCGACTCAGGCTTCAGAATCCGGTAGCTGATGGGCTGCCCGGCCGGCGTAATGGGGCCGGGTTTGTAGTAGTTGTTTACGAAGTTGTACTCCGATTTATTGTCGCCCCCATCGGCCGAGCGGTTCCACCAGTTGAACACCACGTTGTTGGCGAAGTTGAAGTCACCGTACATGCCCACCGAGGGGTTGCGGGCAATGTTGTTGGCCCACAAGTTGCGCGTAAACAGGCTGTTGAGCCCGCCAATGGTACTCCCGAAGGCGTGGTTGTAGGTATCGAGTCCTTCCGAGAAAATGGAGTTTTGAATGGTCACGTTCACCGTCGGCAGCTTGTCGGCCTTACCGGTTTGGGGGTTCTGGTACACGTGCCGGTAGATGGACATGTTCTCATCCAGGCCCCAGCTTGCCGAGACGTGGTCGATGATGATATTGCCCACCGGGTTGCCGCCCAGGCCGTCGTCGCGGCGGGCTACGTCGGTGGCCCCGCGCCGGAAGCGCAGGTAGCGCACCACCACGTCGTGGGTGTTGATCCAGATAGATTCGCCGGCCACGCAGATACCGTCGCCGGGCGCGGTCTGGCCCGCAATAGTCACGTAGGGTGCCCGGATGATGATGGGGCTTTGCAGCCGGATAATGCCGGCTACGTTGAAGACGATGATGCGGGCCCCGCCCTGCTCCAGGGCCTCCCGCAGGGTGCCGGGGCCGCTGTCGGCCAGGCTCTTCACCACGTATACCTTGCCACCCTGCCCGCCAAACACGTGCGCCCCGCCGCCTTCCGCACCCGGAAACGCCAGCCGGCTCGACTGCGGCAAATCCGACGGCTTGGCTGCCCACGGCACGTAGGGCTTGCCGGCCTTGGCTTCGGCCTCAATGATGGGCAGGGCCTTTTGCCAGGCTTCGTCCGAGCGTTTCTCGGCCTCGGCCAGGGCCGCATCGGCTTTGGCCTGCACCTCCGGCGGAATTTTGGGGTATTGCGCCCGGGCAGGCGTAACGGCCCATACGGAGGTGGCTAAAGCGGAAAGTAAAAGCAGGCGCTGATTCATTGTGGATAAGCTGTATTTCGTTTGCCCTGCTGGGCTTGCCGAAGCATCTCGCCTGCAGTAGCAATTCATTTTACCATTGCGGGAGAGATGCTTCGACAAGCTCAGCAGAACGTTTTTTTTATGGTTCCTATTTCCAGGCTTAATACCCCGGATTCTGCTGAAACTCGCCCTTGTTGGTTACCGCGTCGATGTCGCTCTGCGGAATGGGGCGGCGGGCGTGGAAGTCCTGGATGGAGGCTTTAGCGTCGGGGTTGTGGAGGCGCACCCGCTCGGTGAGCTTGCCGGTCCGCTTCAGATCCAGCCAGCGCACCTGCTCACCGGCCAGCTCCCGGGCCCGCTCGTCGAGCACAAAGTCGAGGTTCATCTGCGCGGGTGTCACCTGCATGGCGGCGGTGCGGCCGGGCAGCGCGGCGCGGGTGCGCACCAGATTCACGTAGTACGCCGCCGAGTCGGCGCGGCCGAGGCGCACCTGGGCTTCGGCTCCGATGAGGATGATGTCGCCCAGCCGGAGCATATTGGCATCCCGGGCGCTTTCGGTGGTCGTGGCCGTGGCCCGGGTCGGGTCGTCGAACTTGCGCAGCGAAGGATAGTAGCGCCGCTCGCCTTTCAGCGAACCGTCGGCGTTATAAAGGTCGTCGATGTCGTAGGTCTTGTAGCGGAAGCGGCGGGTGTAGAGCTGGTCAAAGGCGGGGATGCTGCGCTTGGTGGTCAGCACGGCCGTGTCGCCGACGGCAAACTTGGGCTGGCCCAGCAGCGGCGCCAGGGCCGCGTTCTGGTTGACTTCGGCCTGCGTCCAGCGCGGAATGTTGGTGGCGCTGTTGGCAATCCAGGCCTGCTTGAACGAGCCGACGTAGCGGGCATCATTCTGCTCGTTGTAGAGGTCGAGCAAAAAGCGAGTGGGCATGTAGCGCACACCCGGCAGGCCGTTGGCTACGTCGCGCACCAGGCCCGGCTGGTCGTCGTACTTCATCAAGAACCACTGGTGGCCGGTGTGGCTGCCCGCGTTGAAGGTCAGGTTGGTGGAGTAGTTCACGGCCCACAGCACCTCGGAGTTACGCTGGTTGGCAATGTCCCACAGGCTGGCATAGCTGGTCACGAGGCGGACGCCCTGGGCGGTGTAAGCCGTAGTAACCTTGCGGGCAAAGTGTGCGGCGCGCTGGTAGTTTCCGCTCGACAGATACGCTTTGGCCGCAAAAGCCTCGGCAGCGGGCCGCGTGATGCGGCCGTAGTCGTTGGCCGTGGCCGGGGCCGGGTACGTGGCCAGCGTCACGGGCAGGTTGGCCACGGCAAATTCCACGTCGGCCAGAATCTGGGCGTACACCTCGGCCACCGGGGCGCGGGTGGCCGTTGTCACGACACCCTCGGTAGGCTCCAGGCGCAGCGGCACCGGCCCGAAGCTTTCTACCAGGTGATAGTAGTACCAGGCCCGCATAAAGCGCAGCTCGGCCTCGGCCGAAGCCCGGCGCGACGACGCCAGCCCGGCCGTGTTGATGTACTTCAGGGCCTGGTTCACGAGGTTGATACCGGCGTAGCAGGGCGTCCAGAGGTTGTTTTTCACCCACACGTTGTCGGTGTTCAAGGACAAGTAGTTCATCAGCGGGGGCTGAGGACGCACGTTGCTGGCGGCCGTGCCGTCGTTGGAGGCGGCGCTGGTCCAAATGTCGGTGCCCATTTCCAGCAGCGCGTAGCCCGATTCCTTGCCGTAGATGGTACGGTTGTAGGTGTAGGCGCCGTTGATGGCCGTTTCGAAGCCTTCAGGAGTGGTAAACACGGCTTCGGCGGTGGCGCCGCTGGGGTTGAATTCGTTGAGCTGATCCTGGCAGGCGGAGGCGGCCAGGGCCAGCAGGGCAAACGTCAGGGGGCGGATGGTTTTGTGCATGACGAGTCTGGTCGGATTAAAAGCCCACGTTCAGGCCTACCACGAAAGCGCGGTTTAAAGGCCGGTCGATAACACCTTCGCCCTCGGGGTCGAAGTCCTTCAGGTTGCTGATTGTATAGAGGTTACGCCCCGACACGTACACCCGCACGTTGTCGATGCGGGCCTTGCCCACCAGGCTTTTCGGAATGGTATAGCCCAGCGTTACGTTGCGCACCTTGGCCCAGGAAGCTTCGCGCTCGGTCAGGGTGGTCACGTAGCTCAGGGTGCGGGTGGCGTGGGGGCGTGGGTACTCGTTGGTGGGGTTTTCGGGAGTCCAGTAGTCTACCACGGCGCCGTTGTTGTTACCGCTGCGGGTGTACTTGGCGTAATAGTCGGAACTGATCCACTGGCCCACGCGGGCCACCAGCAGCACGTTCAGGTCGAAGCCCTTGTAGCGCACGTCGTTGCTCAGGCCGCCGGTCCACTTGGGCACGCGTGAGCCAATGACGGTGCGGTCGGCAGCGGTGATTTTACCGTCGGGCACGCCGTCGGGGCCCGAGAGGTCGGCCACCTTGATGTCGCCGGGCAGAAACACGCCCGCGCCGTACTGCGAGGCATCCTCGCCGAGCTGCCAGATGCCGATTTTCTTGTAGTCGTAGTATACCTGCGCCGGCTGGCCCTCAATGAGGGAGTTGCGGTAGTCATCGGCAATAACGTTGCCGTTGGGCAGCTCCACGATGGTTTCGCGGTTGGCGGCAAAGGTGGCCGTCGTCGACCAGGTCAGGCTTTCACCGCGCAGGTTCTGCGTGGTCAGGGCTACTTCAATACCCTTGTTGCGGGTGCGGCCGATGTTGCGGTTCACCGTTGTGACGCCCGTAAACGAGGGCAGCGTGTAGGGAAAAATCAGGTCCCGGGTTTGCGCGTCGTAGTAGTCCACGGTGCCGGTGAGGCGGTTATCGAGCAGGCCGAAGTCTACGCCCAGATCCAGGGTGTAGGTTTTCTCCCAGCCCAAGTCGGTATTGCCAATCAAGGGCGCAATGGTGTACGTCGGGGCGGCGTTGCCATCCACGTAGGCAAAGGACGTATTGGTCAGCGCGTTCTGGGTGCCGTAGGGGTTGATGCCGTCGTTGCCCGACACGCCGTAGCTGCCACGCAGCTTGAGCTCGGTGAGGAATTTGGCATCCTGCATAAACGACTCATCGATGAGGCGCCAGCCCAGGCCCACCGAGGGAAAGTAGTCCCACTTGTGGCCCGGGGCCAGCTTCGAGGAACCATCTACCCGGCTGGTGGCGGTAAGCAGATAGCGCCCTTTCCAGCTATAATTCACGCGGCCGGCAAAGGAAACGAGGTTGCTGCGCACGAAGCCCGAACCGTAAAACGGGTTCTGGTTGGCCGCGCCCAGGTTGTAGAACGACTGTGAGGGCAGTACCTGGTTGTTGCCGCCCGCGAAGCTGTTGGTGTTGGTAAAAATCAGGTCGCTGGCCACGCCGGTGAGCGTGAGCGAATGGTCGCCGATGTCCTTCTTGTAGGTCAGCACGTTTTCCCAGCTCAGGTTGCGGTTCTGGTTGCTGGTAATGGAAGCCTGGGACCTGTTGCCGGCCCCGTCGATGGTGTTCAGGCCGTAGAAGCTGCCGGCCTCGGAAGTGGCGTAGTTGGCCGCGAAAGTAGAGCGCAGGCTCAGTCCGTCGAGGGGCGTCAGCTCTATGTATGCGGCAGCGGTGAGGCGGTTGGTTTTGGTGTTGCGCTCGTAGGCACCGGGCTGCTCGTCGGCCAGCGGGTTGATCTGGGTGCTGCCCAGCAGGCGGTAGATGAGCTTGCCCTCGTCATCATATACACGGCCCAGCGGCACGGCCTGGGAAGCCAGGTTGAACGGGTCGCGCCGGATGTCGTTGTTGATGTAGGCCAGCTGGGTTTGCAGGCCCACTTTCAGCCACTTGTTCACCGTCTGGTCGATGTTGGCGCGGGTGGTGTAGCGCTTGAAGCGGTCCAGCTTCATGAGGCCCTTCTCGTCGTAATAGCCCAGTGAGAAGTACACCTTGGTATTGTCGGAGCCGCCGGTAAGGCCGATCTGGTAGTTTTGCTGCATCCCGTTGTGCAGCAGCTGGTCGGGCCAGTTCACGTACTGCTCGTTGGCAATGGCCTCGCGCTGGGCCGGCGTGAAGGCCACCGCGTCGTCGGCGGGCGAGTTCCAGGTGCCGGCGGCCCGGAAGGCTTCGCGGCGAAAGGCCACGTACTGCGGCCCGCTCATAAACTCGCCGTAGCCGGCCACTTTCGTGACGCCGGTGTAGGCGTTGAAATTGATTTTGGGCTTGCCCGAGCCGCCGCGCTTGGTGGTGATGATAATGACGCCATTGGCCCCACGTGAGCCGTAAATAGCCGTCGAGGAAGCGTCTTTCAGCACCTCGATGCTTTGCACGTCGTTGGGGTCAATGTCGGCCGCATTCACGTTCTGCACGCCGTCCACGATGTAGAGCACGTTGTTGGACGAGCCGGGGTTGGCAATGGAGCGGTTGCCCCGAATGCGGATGCTGGCGCCCTGGCCCGCGTAGCCGTTGGCCCTGGAAATATCAGCCCCCGGAATCTTGCCCTGCAGCGCCTCGGTTACCGTTGTTACCGGCAGCTTGGTTACCTCCTCCCCTTTCACCGATGTCACGGCCCCGGTCAGGTCCCGCTTGCGCACCGTGCCGTAGCCGATAACCACCACATCGTCGAGCTCGGCCGTGGCCGGCGAGAGGCGCACTTCCAGGCGGGTCTGGTCGGGCTTCACGGCCAGCTCCTGGTTGGTGTAGCCGATGTAGGAAATAACCAGCGTCACGTCCTGCTTATCGGGCACCTGGAGCGTGAAGCGTCCTTCAGGGTCGGTGCTGTTGCCGTTGGTGGTACCTTTCACCACGACCGTGACGCCGGGCAGCGGCTCGGCCTTTTCGGTACTGACTACCTGGCCCGTGATGGTACGCGTCTGAGCCTGGGCGGCCGCCGCCACGCACAGCACGGAGGCAGTGAGAAGGGGGAAGAAGGGTTTCATCGGGTGGGGGTTTAGGGAGCGAAAAATAGGTGTCGGGAATTTGGGGCCGCTAGCGGGGCAGCACCAGGTGCCGGGCCCGGTCTTTGGCCGCATCCGGCGCCAGGCCGATTACGTCGCCGCAGAAGTGCACTTCCACGCCCAGCTCGGCCAGGGCAGCGGCCTTGATGCGGCAGGCCTGGTGGGCCTTGGCCTCGTAGGGCGCATACACCACCTGAATGTGGTTGGCCTTGTGGCGGGCCATCATCTGGTTGCGGCTCACCCCGCGTAGCACGGCGTGCATGATGGGCCATTCGGGCGTCGTTTCCTGCCAGCGGCGCTGGGTTTCGGCGGCGGGCAACGCCACGGCCTCGCCCACGCCCAGGTCGCAGTGCAGCTTGCCATTCATCACGTACACCCGGCTCCAGACGATAGAGCCCGGCCGGCTCACGCCCTTCAGGCTGCCGCCGCCGAGCCGGAAATACATGGGGGGCTGCCGCTCACTGCTGGCGCCCTGGTAGCCGCCCACGAAGTGCGCCGGCGGGGCCGCGCCCGAAATCAGGAACAGCCACACAAACTCCTCTCCTTCGCCGGTATCGTAGGTTTCGCCCCAGCGCAGGTCGTGCAGGGTGGTTTCGCCGGGCAGGCCCAGCTCTTCCCAGAGGCGGTAGGTGAGCAGGGCGTCGAGGCCGGCGCATTCGTCTACTTCGTTGAAGTGGGGCAACGCCCGGCCGGGGTACAGCTCCTCTCCTGCCACCGAAAATACTGGGGGCCGGTCGGTGTTGTTGAGCAGGCCTTCCACCAGGTCGCTGGCCGCCGTCAGGTCTTTGAGGCCCTGCTGGTACTGAATGCCGATGGTGTCGCAGCCAAACTCGGCGGCCAGGCGCACGGCGGCCACGTACATCTTGCACTGCTCCAGCGTCTGGGCGCGGGTCAGCTCGGTGGCTTCATCGGTGCCCCAGTTGAATTTCATACCCTTGGCCAGCAGCCAGTCGAGCACGGCCTGGGCCTCGGCGTCCGCGACTTCGCGCATGGCCGCATACAGCGTCGACTGGCTCAGACGCTCCTTGAATACGCCGGTGGGGTGCAGCAGCTCATCGGGCACAATGGCGTTATACATGCCCATGCAGCCTTCGTCGAACACGCCCATAATGGCTTTGTGCTGGCGGAAGCGGCGGGCAAAGGCACGGCCGGTTTTCTCATCGGCAGCCGGCAGCATGGCGCCGGCAAACGGCTTGACGTGGCTGGCATCCTGCGTAATAATGCCTTCGGTAAGCCACTGGCGCAGGCCGGCGGTGAAAAACTCGTCGGTAAAATCCTCGCTCCAGAGCGTGCTGTAGGGTACACCGGCCTTGGTGAGGCAGCCGTTCAGGTTCAGCATGCCCACCAGGCCGGGCCACTGCCCGCTCCAGTTAGCCACCGTCAGAATAGGGCCCTGGTGGGTGGTGAGGCCGGCCAGCACGTGGTGCGAGTACTGCCACACGCTTTCGGCCACGATGAGGGGCTGGTGCGGGTCGAGGGTCCGGAACACGTCCATGCCCATCTTCTGCGAGTCGAGGAAGCCGTGCTGCTTGTCGGGGTCGTAGGCGTGGGCGCGCTTCACGGCGTAGCCCAAGTGGGCCAGGGCCGCGCCCAGCTGCTCTTCCATGGCCTGCTGGGCCGCCCAGCAGTTCTGATTGGCCGCGAGGCGCAAATCCCCACTGGCGACTAACAACACTTCTTTGGGGGTAATAGAGGCCACTGCTTGCTGGTTAGAGAGTACAAGAATAGGACCGATGCGCGCTGCTTTCCACTCTGGGCCCGGCACTGGCGCGGATAAGTTTCCGGGGCGGAAAGCAGCGAGAAAGTCGGCGTAACAAATATGCCGGATGCCGCCGCCGAGTCCCTCCCGGTTCTTAGCTACTTAGTATAGGATATTAGCATAGCCCCCGGCCAGGGCTCAAACCCAGGCCCAAACCGGGCCGGCGTCAGGAGCCGCTCGGCGCAAGTGCTTACTCACCCCGGCGTGGGGACGGGCAGGCGAAATGCAGGCCCGAGCAGTAGACTACAGGAGAGTTGAGCTTGGACAACAAAATACATTAGTGTCCACTCACTTCACCACGGGCCGGTAACCGACCGCCGTTCTGCATTTTGCCACCCAGGATAAGATCCTAGAGTAAGGCCCGGTCCAGGCCTGGTTTCAGCCTGGCCGAATGGCTCAGCTACCCAGCCATTGGTGTTTTGTGTCTACCCGGCGCGGCAATCGGCCCGCCTCTCTCTCCAGTTCCCACCCCAATCATTCCTCGTCATGAAAGCCCACTTTCACAAAGTCCCGGTCAGCACTCAAAGCTCGTTCAGCATTCGGCACGACCGGAAACCCAACTTTGGCACTACCTGGCATTACCACCCCGAGCTGGAGCTGCACTACGTGATTCGGGGCGAGGGCGTGCGGCTGATTGGCGACAACATCACCAACTTTTCGTCGGGCGAGATTATCCTGCTGGGGGCCAACCTGCCCCACACCTGGCGCTGCAACGAGGAGTATTTCCAGAACGACCCGGAGCTGGAAGTCGAGGCCATCGTCATTCAGTTTCTGCCCGAGTGCCTGGGCCGCTACCTGCTGGGCTTGCCCGAAGCCTACCTCATTCCCAAGCTGTTTGAGAAAGCCAAAAGCGGGCTGCTCATCGGCGGCGAAGCCAAGGCCCGCCTTGCGCCGCTGATGCAGGCCGCCGTGCAGGCCACCGACCTGGACCGCATCATCATCTTCCTCTCGATTCTGAAAATCATTTCCGAAACGTCGGAAGTCAAAACCATTGCCGCCGAGCACCACGCCTACAAGCAGTCGAACGAGTCGGACACGCAGCGCATCAACAAGGTGTGCAACTACACGCTGTCCAACTACAAGAAGGAAATTACGCTGGAGGAAATTGCGTCCATCAGCAACCTGAGCGTGACGTCGTTCTGCCGGTATTTCAAGCTGATAACCAAGAAAACGTACTACGATTTTCTCATCGAAATCCGCATCAGCCAGGCCTGCCGCCTGCTCATCGAAGACAAGATGCCGACCGAGGTTATCTGCTTCGAGTGCGGGTTCAACAACGTGTCGAACTTCTACCGGCACTTCAAGAAAATCACGAAGATGACGCCGCTCGAATACAAGCGCAAATACCTGCACAGCTACAAGGAGCTGGCCGCTGCCTAGCAGCCCAAATTGAGTAAGTAAGGAAAGAGTGAAAGGCAAAAAGGCCGCCGTCATTGCTGACGGCGGCCTTTTTGCCTTTCACTCTTTCTCCTTTTTTGCTCTACTCTTTACTCTTATTCTTATTTTCTTACACCAGCTCCAGACTGTGGCTCAGGGCTTGATAGTCGCCGCGGAGAGCTTCCACGCCGTGGCGCACCGCGCTGGAGAAGGTGCCCACCTGCCGGCGCGTAAACGTCGAAATATCGATGCCGCGCTGCCGGAGCGAGTACTTGGCCGCAATGGGATACACGTGGTGCATCACGTCCATGTTGCGGATAAAAAACTGCTGCACCTCGGCCACCTGTTCCTGCAGCTGGGGCTGGTCGTAGTTGTCGCAGAGCCACACAATCAGCTCGGGGAAGAAGTTGCCCTGAATGCAGGACAAGCCTGCCGCCCCGGCCCGCAACGACTCCACCGCGTGGCCCATGTAGGCATCGTAGAGGCCGAAGGGGTGGCCCTGGGCGGCGGCCAGCTTGGCCCGCACCTGAGTCATATCGAGGCAGGTATCCTTGTGGTAAATCACGCGGCCGGTGTGCACAAACTGGCCCAGCTGCTCGGCCGAGAGCAGACGCTTGTAGGGCTCGGGGCACTCGTAGAAGCCCAGCGGAATGCCCGGCGTCCAGTCGAGCAGCCGAAATACCCGCTCGTTGAAGACGGCATCCGACTCACTCTGGGTTGCCAGCAGCCCGGTGATGACGATGACAGCCTCGGTGCCTGCCTCGTACACTTGCTTCACGAAATCGGCCTGCTCGGTGAGGCTGCCGGCGAAGGTGCCGGTGGCTACCACGGGCACCGCGCCGCCCACTACGTCCACGATATGGCGGATGCTTTGCAGGCGCTCCTGGGCGCTGAGCTCGAACATCTCGCTCGACAAACAATTGGCAAACAGCCCGGACGCACCGGCGCGTAAGTACAGCTCCGTCAGGCGCGTCAGCGCCGGGTAGTCGATTTGCCCATCGTTTTGAAAAGGCATGAGCATGACCGGGACAAATCCTTTGCGTGATTTTTCCATCTTCTTAAATCCAGACTTGATAGGCAGATATGACAGCCACAACGGGCTGCTTCGGGGCCGTTTAGGGGCGGCTAATACACGGAATGTTCGGCTGATTTCAGAGCTTCCTTCGCCTCAACTTTCGAGCGGCGCAGGCGCGTGAGTACCAGGCCCACCAGGAATATCGTGAGCGTGCCGACCACGATAATCATACTCTTGTGCAGCGGGTTGCGGAACGTGGCTAGCTCGTCGGGCAGCTTACCCGAAAACGTCATCCAGAGAATAACCAGCACCCCGATGATGGTGGCCGTGAGGGCCTCGTGGTTGCCGGTTTGGCGGCTGATGACGCCCAGCAGGAACAAGCCCAGCATGCCCGCGGCGAAGATGCCCGACAGCTCCCACCACACGTCCAGCACGCTTTTCACGCCAATCATGGCAATACCGGTGCCCATGCCCAGCAGGCCCACTACCACTGTGCCCAGATGCAGCACGCGCATGGTTTGGCGCATGTTCAGGTTGGGCTTGAAATACCGCTCGTAGATGTCGGCGGTAAACACGGTGGCCGAGGCGTTCATACCCGAGCTGATGGTGCTCATAGCCGCCGACAAGATGGCCGATACAATGAGCCCCACGAAGCCCGTCGGAATCTTGGTGACCATAAAGTGGGGCATTACTTTGTCGCCGTAGTCGGCAGGCAGCAGCTGGGCGGCGGCCTGGCTGATCTGGGCGGCAGTGGCGGTAAGGGGCAGCTTCTCGGCGGCCACTTTCAGCTTCACGGCCTCGATGAGCTCGGGGTGCACCTGGTAGTAGGCAAACAGCGCCGAGCCGATGACGAAGAACAAGAGCGAAGCCGGCAGATACAGCCACACGCACAGCCAGATAGACTTCGAAGCCTGCTTGGCCGAGGCCGCCGTGTGGTAGCGCTGCACGTAGTTCTGGTCGACGCCGAAGTTGTTGAGATTAATAAAGAAGCCGTAGAGCAGCACCACCCAAAACGTGGATTGGGTAAAATCCGGCAGGAAACCGCCCAGGCTGAACTTGTCGTGCTGCTGGCCGATGGCTACCACGTTGGGCAGGCCGCCGGGCATGTTCTGGATAATCAAATACAGAATCAGCAGGGCCCCGAAGGTCTTGATGACGCCCTGCACCACCTCAGTCCAAATAACGGCCTCAATGCCGCCCAGCACGGTATAGACGATGATGCAGATGCCGGTGCAGAGCATAATCATCTCCATCGAGAAGCCGGTGAGAGCCTGCAGCGTGAGGGCAATGCCGAAGAAAATGGAGCCGATGCGGGCCAGCTGCGTGAGCAGAAAACACACCACGGCGTAGGTGCGCGCCCAGCTTCCGAAACGGTGTTCGAGGTGCGTATAGGCCGATATTTCGCCGGTGCTACGGTAAAATGGTACGAAGTAGCGCGCCGCCACCCAGGCCGCCAGCGGCATGGAAAGGCTGAAGACAAAGGCATTCCAGTTGGTGCCAAACGCCTTGCCCGGCACGCCCAGAAACGTGTTGCTGCTCAGAAAAGTAGCGTAAATACTCAGCCCGATAGCCCAGCCCGGAATGGAGCCCGAGGCGCTGGAATATTGCTCCGGATTCACGTTTTTCCGGGCGAAGTACACCCCCACGGCTATCATGGCCAGCAGGTAAAAAGCAATAATGGTCAGATCGAGAACCCGCAGATTGTTCATGGGACAAACATTGCCAAAATGCCGCGAAATCTCGCCTCTTCTTTCAGTTGAAAACCTGATAGCAAATGTATTAGCCAGCGCGCCCGGGTACGTGTATCATCTTCCCCTACTATTGTAGCATCTTGACTTTTGGGGAGTTAATTGTTAGGGAAAGAACTTCATGTCGAGCAAAGCGAGACATCTCGCGTGCAATAGTATTGTCCTGCTGCGCTTGTCGAAGCATCTCTCCCGCAGTAGCAACTCATTGACTTTGACGGAGAAGATGCTTCGACAAGCGTAGCAGGACATGCTTTTCCATGACGTTCTGTTTCCAACAACATCAGCCCGCGAGATTCCTCGACAAGCTCGGAATGACGTTCTTTCTTAACAATCAACAATCAACAACCACCCTACTGCACTTCCAGGCCCGAGACACTCAGGCCGGCCGCGTCTACGGCCGTGATGCGTACCCGGTAGCTGCCCGCATTAATCATTGTGCCGGTGGAGGAGGCCAGGTAATTCCACTTGCCGGGCTTGGAGGGCAGCAGCTCCACGGCCTCTTCGCGCAGCTGCGTGCCGTCGGCGGCCAACAGCGTGAGCCGGGCCCGGAGCGGCCGGGTCAGCTGGTTGGCGTAGCGCACCGTGAGGGAATAAGTGTCGGCCACGCCCACCTGGATGGTCCACTCCACGGCTCCGCCAGCAGCTTCTTTGAACGTGAGGCTTTCTTTGGTATGCACGGTTTCCTTCACTACGCCCGGCCCCGAAACCCGGGCCGTGGCCGGCTTATAGCCCGTTATGGCTTTCAGATCATAGGCCGGCTCGATGGTGGTAGCGCGGCCGGCAGCCACTAGATATGGCCCGCCCGTGCCCAGCTCTACAACTGCGCCGGCCGCAAACCGGCGCCGAAACACGCGGAAAATCCGGCCGCCGCCTTCGTTGGTGCTGAGCGTCGTTTTGGTGTCTTCGTATTCCTTTAGCCAGGCCGGAGCTGTCTTTTGGGTTTCATTCAGGCTGACATACACATCGGCGGCAGTTGTGACCCGAAAACTGGCCGCCGGCTTCGTGGAGGCAGTGGCCAGCTGGTGCGGCATCTGCAGCCACTCGGCCCCGTAGAGCGCCGAGGGCAAGGCACTAAAAGCCACCGGCGAATCGGAGTAGGCCGGGTTGCCGGTATCAAGCCAGGTTTGGGCCGAATACTGCGTAGCGGCAGCCGGATTGGCTACGCGCAGGTCGCTGATGACCGATGGCGGCGCGGCGGCGGGCCTGATACCGGCATCGAGGCTGGCAATAGCAATGGCCGAAATCAGAGCCTGGCCCGAGGCAATGTGCGGAAACGATACCACCAGCTGGCCGTCCGTTACGCGCACTTTCACCGTTTTCTTCAACGCCTGGTCGTGGCCGGCTTCCCGCCAGATGTCGAGGTCTTTGAGCACGGTTTCGTTGTTCACCGCCACATCAAACAGTCGCCAGCCAGTGCAGTCCATTCCGCCACCGGTGCCCAGCCAGGGCTCGGCGAAATACAGCTCCACCAAATACTCGCCATCGGCCACCGGGAAAGTGTAGCGCAGCTTCTCGCGGCCGTAGCGGAAGCTCTGAAACAGAGGCCAATCGGTAGTACCGCGAATGGGGTCAAAGGTGCGGCGCTGACTGGCGAAGAAGGGCGAGAGGCCGGCAAAGTCCCGCGTCCACGACTCCGAGCCCCAGGTTTCGGGGCCGGTGCGGGGCTGGTCGGGCAGCCACTGGCTGCCGTGGCGGTCCTGGTAGGCCGGGCCGCCGCAGTTCACGCGGTAGAGGTAGTTGTAGCCAGCTTGCGGGGCAGTAATAGGCTGCGCACCGGTCAGCAGCTGAGCGAAGTTCGGCGCTTGGGGCAGGTGGTGCAGCACGATGACGTCCTGGGCCACGGCTTTCCCCGCCACGTAGCCCACGGCGTAGAGCACGTTGTAGCGCACCTGGGCTTTATCCCACTGAAAATGCGTGCCGATACCCTGGCGGGTGCGGCGGCCGAGCGAGGCGTTGTTCACGTCATTGAACAGCTCCACTTCGTCGCAGTTCGAGTACACAATCAGGCTGTCCTTTCGGCCGGGCGTCAGCCACCGGTCGGGCCAGGTATGGGAGTTGATGTACACCATCGGTTCGGTGGCCTTGGGCGCGTAGTTGGCCCGGAACATATAAAATGCGTCCGTGGGCTCTTCCCAGGGCGTGAGCAGGCCTTTGTAGTTCACCGGCCCGATGCGGTCCAGCTCCCGCTGCCCTTCGCCGCCCTGCACCCGGCCGGGGTTGTCGTGTGAGGTCAGCAGCCAGAAAAAGTGGCCGGCGGTTTTGTCGCGGGCCGATTCGGCCAGCCGCACTTTCAGCTCCATAAGCTGGGTAAACCGGTCTTCGCTGAACGGGCCGGAGTTCAAAGCGGGCGGACCTTCGCGGTGCAAGTCGAGGGTGCGCCAAGCGCCGTACTCGCCGATGAGCACCTGCCGCTCCACGTCGGCCGCGTACAGGTTCGGGTCGCCGCCGTAGGTGCCGGTCCAGTTCTGGGGCACGTCCCAATCGGTGCCCTGGCCGCCGTTGCAGGTTGTTACTTTTCGCTCGCGCGAGGCCGTGGGGTCGAGCTGGCGGATGAGGGCGGTGCATTCCCGGGCAAAGTCGGCGGGCAGCGTGCTTTCGTTTTCTAGCCCCCAGAGCACCACCGACGGACTATTGCGCCGCTCCTTCACCCACTCGGTGAGCAGGGTTTTGAAATTCTGGCGAAACTGGGGCGTATCGTACCAGACGTGGGCTGCCAGCTGGGGCCACCACAGCCAGCCCAGCGAGTCCCAGTTGGCCTGGTAGCGCAGGTTGTGGGGCTGATGGGCATCCCGAAAAGCGTTGAAGCCGGCGGCGCGCATCTGCTGCACCCGGGTGCGCACCTGGGCGGCCGAAAAGGCGTGGCTCTGGCCCAACAGGTGCTCATACTCCGCAATTCCATTGATAAAAACCGGCTGCCCATTGAGCAAAAACTGCTTCTGCCCCGCCGCTGCCGCCCGGCCAATCGGCCAGCTGATCCAACGGATACCATAAGGCGTTTCCAGCGCATCCACGGCCCCTTTGCCCAAGCTGATGCGCGTTACGAGTCGGTACAGGTACGGGTCGGCCAGGTTCCACAAGTGCGGCTGGCTCAGCTGGGGCAGCTGCTGCTTTACCTCTGCCGTCTGGCCCGCCGCCAGCTTCTGCCGGCTCTGAACTTCGGTCACTACCCGGCCCTGCCGATCAAGGAGTTGGTTGACGATGCTGAGCGTCTGGGCTTTGGGGCCGTAGTTTTTTACTTCCGTCGTCACCTGCAGCCGCGCGGCCTGGGCCGTCAGCGTCGAATCGGCCCAGACGTGCACGCCGAAGGGCTCGATGCGCACGGCGCTGGTGGTGACCAGCGTAACGGGCCGGAAGATGCCCAGCGGTTGGGAGCCTTCGGAAAATCCGCGCTCCTCGGAGCAGCCGCCGCACACCCAGGGCAAATCCTGAATACCGGCCGGGTGGTCGGCGCGCACGGCCAGCACGTTGGGTTTCCCATCGGGCCGCAAGGCGTCGGTTACGTCGAGCGTGAAGGTAGTGCGGCCGCCGGCGTGGCTACCCACGAGCTGGCCGTTCAGCCACACGGTGGCGTAGGAGCCCACGCCTTCGAAAAACAGAAAGCTGCGCTGCCCGTTTTTGCGGGGCGCAGCACTAAAGGTTTTGCGGTACCAGGCGTAGCCGTGGCGGTTGCCGTGGCGCTGGCGACGGTAGCCCTCATAGGCGTCCCAGTTGTGGGGCACGGCCACGGTTTGCCAGCTTTGGTCGTTGAACTCCGGCTGTTCGAAGCCGCTGTAAGCCCGCTGGTTCCGGTCATCAGCGGCCGTGCGCCAGCCATCAGTCAGCGCAGTTTCGGTACGTAGTGCCGATTGGCCCGAAACGGCGGTAGCGGCCAGCAACAGCGGCCACAGGTAGAATATCAGGCGCAATGGGTTTGGCATGGAGAAAGAATTCTGTTTTGACAAAACGTCGTGCTGAACGCCGCCAAAGTAGCCTGATGGTTGCTCGTCGGTTTTACAGCGGCTGCAATTGCCTATTGAGCTGGTAAGTTTTTCCGGCTTTGGTGGCCAGACTCACCTTCTTGTCCGCGTAGCGCACCTCGCACGGGCGGCCGGCTTCCGAGGCTATTTCCACCTGCTCCAGCTCACCGTTGCGCCAACGCAGGTTCACGACGAAGCCGCCCCGGGCGCGCAGGCCGCGCACTTCGCCGCTGGGCCAGGCTTTGGGCAGGGCGGGCAGCAGCTCGAGGTAGCCTGCGTGGCTTTGCAGCAGCATTTCGGCCATGCCGGCCGCGCCGCCGAAATTGCCGTCGATTTGGAAGGGCGGGTGGGCATCGAACAGGTTTTTGTAGACCCCACCCTGCTCACTGCCGGTGGCATTGTCGGCGGGGGAAAGCAGCTTTTCCAAGATGCGCAGGGCATGGTCACCGTCGCGGAACCGGGCCCAGAGGTTGACTTTCCAGGCCAGACTCCAGCCGGTGCCTTCGTCGCCGCGCTGCAGCAGCGAGGTGCGGGCCGCCTGCAGCATTTTGGGGTCAGCCGCCGGGGTAATTTCGGTGCCGGGAAATACGCCCCACAGGTGCGACACGTGGCGGTGAGTATCGGCCGGATCGTCCTTGTCTTCCAGCCACTCCTGCAGTTGGCCGTGCTTGCCAATCTGGTTGGGAGCCAATTGGCGGGCTTTTTCAGTCAGCACCTGCTGAAAATCAGCGTCTACGCCCAGCACCTGGGCGGCGGCGGTAGTGTTGCGAAACAGCTCCCGGATAATTTGGTGGTCCATGGTGGGGCCGGCCACCAGGCCGCCGTGCTCGGGCGAGTTAGACGGCGTACTGATCAGCCAGCCGGTGCGCTCATCCTTCACCAGAAAGTCGACGAAAAACTCGGCCGCCGCTTTCATTACCGGGTATTCGCGGCGCAAAAATGCCTGATCCTGCGTGAACTGGTAATGCTCCCACACCGGCTGCGTGAGCCAGGCTGCACCCGTTACCCAGATGCCGTGGTTGGCGGCGTTGATGGGCGCCGTGCCGCGCCACAAGTCGGTGTTGTGGTGCAGCACCCAGCCGCGGGCATTGTAGTGCTCCTTGGCCGTACTCTTTCCCTCATCGGCGGCCTCGTTAATCAAGCTGAACAGCGGCGTGGCGCAGGCCGACAAGCCCAGCATTTCGGCCGGCCAGTAGTTCATCTGCAGGTTAATGTTGGTGGTGTACTTGCTGCCCCACGAAGGCGTGAGCGACTCATTCCAAAGGCCCTGCAAATTGGCCGGCTGCCCACCCGCCCGCGACGAGGAAATGAGCAGATAGCGCCCATACTGCATATACAACGCCAGCAGCGCGGGGTCGGTGGCGGGGCTGAACTGCCGGATGCGGGCGTCGGTAAACAGCTTTTCGCCCGGGGTGTGGCCTAGGTCGATGCTGAACATGTTGAAGAGTTGCTGGTAGTCCCGAACATGCTCGGCCTTCAACGACTCGTAGCTTTTGCCGGCCACTTTTTTCATGGCTTCGGCGGCCCGCTTTTCCGGGTTGGCGGCGGCGTCCTGGTAAGTATTGAAGCTGGTAGCTGCCGTGAGGTAGAGCGTTACTTCGTCGGCATTTTCTACTTGCAGCTGGCCGTCGGTTACCGTCACGCGGCCGCCTTTGGTTTTCACCCGCAGGTAGCTCACGCCGCGCAGCCCTCCGTCGCGCACCTGCACGGCCAAAGCCAGCGTGTGGTCGTCGACGCGGTAGGTTCTGAAGTTTTTATGGGGGCTGTGCAGCCGGGCCGAGAAGGTGATTTTGCCCTTTCCCGCCGCCGATAAGCGTGATACGACGGCCTGGTGGGGCGCGCTGGCAAAATACTCCCGAATGAAAGGCACATCGTTGTGCTTGTACTGCGTCAGGGCCACGGCTTGGCCGATGTCGAGCTGGCGCTGATACTGCGTCACGCCGCTAGTGTGGGGGAAATCCAGCAGCAAATCCCCGAACGGCTGGTACGACGCCTGGTAGCTGGGCGCCAGCGGCGGCTCCTGATCCTGCACCCAATACTGCCACGCCGGATTCAGAGCCACACCGGTTTCGGGGGCAGCCCCTTCGGGATACACGACGAATACCGGCTGCTGCTCCTTGACCCCAATCAGGCCACCCTTATCCGCGTAGTTGAGTACCTGGATGCTCAGCTCGTTGCGGCCCGGCCGGAGCGCGGCGGCCGGCACCCGGTAGCGCCGCTTCTTGCTGATGCCTTCGTCGGTGCCCACCAGCTGGCCGTTTACGTAGGTTACATCCTGGTCGCGGATGCGGCCCAGGCTGAGCATGAGGTCTTTCCCGGCCCAGGCGGCGGGCAGCTCGAAGCTGGTTTTGAACCAGACCACGCCGTCCATTCCTTCCAGGCCCAGCCCGGCGCTTTCCCAGCCATTGGGCGTGGGCACCGCCAGCGGCTGCCAGCCAGGCGCGGCCGTAGCTTGTGCCACGCTCACAGCCCGAATTTTCTGCAGCCAGGCGGCTTTTTCGGCGGCGTAGGTTTCCTCATGGTCGCGCAGGCCCATGAAGTGCTGCTCGGCCAGCTGCTCAGCCTCGGCCCGCCGGCCCTGGGCCAGCAGCTGCCGGATCTGGGGCAGATATTGCGCGGCTCCCGGCCGGGCATAGGTCCGCGGGCGGCCGGTCCAGAGTGTGGCCTCGTTGAATTGCAGCCGCTCGTGTTCTGCGCCGCCAAAAATCATGGCGCCCATTCGGCCATTGCCGATGGGCAGCGCATCGGTCCACTTCTCGGCCGGCTGACTGTACCAGAGCTTCAGCGGCGCCTGTTGCTGTTGGGCCACGCCGGATCTGATGGTCAGCCAGCTGAGAAGCAGAAGAAACACGAGGCGCGGGTGAAGCATTTTGGGGTTTTTAGGGCTAAGGCTAGTCGAGTTCCCCTCCTTCCTTCAAGGAGGGGTGGCCGAAGGCTGGGGTGGTTTGCTAGAGCTAGAAAATTAGAATTAGTTAATCATTCAACTAAACAACGATTGACCACCCCGCCCTTCGGGCACCCCTTCTTAAAGGAAGGAGGGAAACTCGACTAGCTTTCTAGTTCTAGTCTTTCTTCAATTCACCACTACTTTTTCCTTCACCGCTGCCTCCTGCACCACCGGATTTTTCACGGCTTTGAAGTGGTTGTTTTGCAGCACGATGTTGCGGGTTTTGGCGCCTTTGAGCGTGAGAAACGTCTCGGTGCCGGGCGTGGGGAAGGAGTTGTACATAAACGCGTCTTCCACATTGGTCAGCTCGACGAGCGACGTGGTAGTGGCGGGCATTTGGCTGCGCAGGCCGTCGAGGCGCAGCTCCCGCACGTTTTCGGCGCGCAGGGCCGGGCCGGTTTGCGGGTTTATCTGCACGTTGTGGAAGGCAATGTTGCGCGCTTCCTTCACCGTAAAGCCTTGTTTGGCGTCGATGTTGATATTGCTGAACGTGACGTTTTCGATGGGCATTTCGGCCAGGCCATTCAGCAGGCCGGCCTGGTTGCCCTCGGCCGTGATGTTGCTGAAGTGAATGTTGCGGAAACGCGGTGTGCGCTCCGACACGGGCTCTTGGGGCGCGTTGGCGTACTGCATATCGAGCACGATGACCTGCTCACGGATGTTTTTCATCACCACGTTATCCACCCGGATATCCTCCACGACGCCACCCCGGCCGCGGGCCGTTTTGATGCGGATGCCCCGGTCGGTGCCGTCGAAGATGCAGTTGCTGATGGTAATTTTCTTCACCCCACCCGACATTTCCGAGCCAATAACCACGCCGCCGTGCCCGCTGAGCATGGTGCAGTTGGTAATGGTGTAATTCTCGGCCGGCACGTTCATCTGCCGCCCCGCGCGGTCCTTGCCCGATTTGATGGTGATGCAGTCGTCGCCGACGCTGATGTGGCAGTCGGAAATGTGCACGTTGCGGCAGGATTCGGGGTTGATGCCGTCGGTATTCGGCGACTTGGGGTTGTTGATGGTAACGCCCGTAATGGTCACGTTTTCGCAGAACTCGGGGTTCACCGTCCAGAACGGGGAGTTGCGGATGGTGATGCCCTCGATGCGCACATTCTTGCAGTACATAGGCTGGATGAAGGGCGGCCGCAGAAAGCCCCGCTCCACCACGCCGGGCAAATCGGGCTTGAGAATGTTCTGGTTGAGGCGGAAAAACTCCTGCTGCCACTTCGAATCCTGGCTTTTGCGCGACTGACCCTCGGCGTAGTCCCACCACTTCTTGCCCTGCCCGTCGATAGTTCCCCGGCCCTTAATCGTGATATTCTCGGCCTTGTAGGCATAGAACAGCGGCGAGAAGCTCATCACGTCGGTGCCCTCGTAGCGCGACTGGACCATGGGCAGGTAGTCGTCGAAATTGTCGCTGAAGTAAAGCACAGCCCCGGCTTCGATGTCGATGGTGATGTTGCTGCGAAGATGAATAGGGCCAGTACGGTACTTGCCGGCCGGAAAATACACCGTGCCGCCCCCGGCTTTACTGGCGGCGGCAATGGCTTTTTCAATGGCGGCCGTGGCCAGCTTCGTGCTGTCGTTGCGGGCCCCGTACTTAAGCACGTTGTAGGACTGCTGGGCGTGGGCGGCGGAGGTAGTCAGCAGTAAGAATAGCAACGCTAGCAGACGGAGCGCCTCACCCCCCGGCCGCATCTGCTTGAAGCGCAGAGTCTCCGCAGGAAAGGGGGAGCCTGACGATTCGTTTACAACGGTTATAGCAGCTTTTGTCATTGAAGCAGGTACTTTATGTGCAATCATTGAACGCACCCCTCTCCTTTTTCGGAGACTCTGCGCATAAAGCAGATGCGCCGGGGGTGAGGTGCCCACTCGCCCTACAGCTTGGCTGTAACGCGCTGGAGCTTATCGGCCCGGCCGATTTCCTTGCCGTCGGCAAAGATGCGCAGGCCTTGGCCCTTGCCGTATTTCTGGCCGGTTTTGTCCCAGAGCACCGTGAGCTGGCGGCCGTGGTAGCGCACCTGGTCGAGGCAGAAGTAGTCCCACTGGCCCTGGGGCACGAGGGGAAATACTTCCACCACGTTGTCGGGGCGGGGCTTGAGGCCCACGAGGCCGGTAATGATGAGGTCGGCGAAGCCCGAGTGGTTGTAGTAGCTGCTACGCGGATTGTCGCCTTTGAGCCACTCGCCGTTCTTTTCATCCTGATACTCACCCAGGTAGGGCACGCCGTTTTTCTGGTGCGAAAGGGCATATTTGCGCAGCTCGTCGTAGTACACCTGGGCGCTCATGCCGTCGTGGTGCTTGTACTCGGTGAGCAGGTTGGCCAGGCCCTTCAGGGTTTGGGTGGTGGCGTAGGGCCACACCGCGCCGTCCCACTCGCAGCCGTGGCCCGAGCCGTGGGTACGGAAACCCGGGGCGCGCCGCTCGGCCGTGGTCAGGCCCCAGGGCGCTTTGAAGCCGCCTTCATCGGTGAGCTGCTCCCACTGCTTGGCGTACTTGGGCTTGTCGGCGGGCAGGGAGAAGTACCACGGGATGTAGCCCAGCTCCTCGCGCCACTCGCAGAGGCCGCCTTTCTCGTATTGCACCTTGAAAAACGCGGCTTTTTCGTCCCACAACGTGCGTTGCACGTCAGTGCGGAGCTGCTTGGCTTTGGCGGCGTACTTGCGTTGCAGCGTGTCGTTTTTGGTCAGCTTGGCCATGGCCGTCAGGGCTTTAGCGTTGCCGTACATATAGCTATTGATGGTGGGGCGCACGTTTTTCACCTTCCGGCCGCCGCTGATGGATTCTTCCATGGCGTCCTTCACGTCGTACTGCCAGAACATGCCAGAAGGCAGCATCCGCTCCTTTTCCCAGAGCCGGTAATCGACATTGAGAGCGGGCAAAAGCTCCTGCACCTGCTGCTTGTTTTGCTGCACCAGATACAGGCTGTACACCGCGTCTTGGAGCCAGCTGCTGAAGCCGTGGAGCTTAGGCGCGGCGCGCTTGGCATCGGCAAACAGCCAGAACCGGGTGTACTGGTCGATGTACTGCGGGTCGTGAAGCCAACGGCCTTCGTTGAGGTGGTGGCCCAGGGCGCTGCTGATGGTGTTGTGGCTGCCGGCGTGCTTCATCGGGGTGATGAACTCGGTGAAGACGAAGCCGTCGGGCGTCTGCTTGAGGTGCTTGCGGTAGGTCCACCAGCGGTAGTAGTAGGTTTGCTGCAGGGCCGAATCGGGACACTCAAACAGCGGCACCTGCTGCGCCAGCCAGTCGGCGGCCCGCTCGTTGGGTATGTGGTTCACTACTGTTTCCTGGTCCATGCTATTAAACCAAGCCACGCTGCTGCGCAGCTTGTCGGTACTCAGCACGAAGGGCGCGGGCTGCTGGGCGCGGGCCAGGCCGGCGCTGCAGAGCAGGCCGAGAAAAAGGAAAAAGCCGATGGCGGGAATTTTCATAGGGAATTTTCAGCGCGGTTATTCAAACAGCCAGTCTACTTCCTTCACTGGCCCGCCGGCGGCGCCTATGCCCGCATTGTACGTCGGCAGCGGCTGCTTGGCGTCCACGAAGCCCAGAATCAGGCAGGTGCCCCGGCTTAGGTTGAGCGTGTGCGTGCCGGGCTTGAAGGAAAAGGTATGCACGTTGACCGGCGGCTGCCCGGCCACCGCCACCGCGTTGGCAATTTTGATATCAGCCTGGCCATAGTCGTTGGCGCTGGCGTCGATTTCGAGCTGGGGCGCGGGCAGGTAGCGCGGGTTTTTCTGGTTGAAATAGCCTACCAACAGCTGCACGGGCCGGGTGGTAGTGAAGCGTACTTCCGTGCCGTCTTTCAGCTGCCGCGCCTGGCTCAGCCGCAGGCCTTTCAGCCCCGCCAACTCGGGCGCCAGGGCCGAAATTGCAGTGGTGGTATCGGCAAAAACGGGCTGCCCGGCTTTGAGCGGGTAGGTGCCGGCTTTGGTGAGCAGCGTTACTGGTGCGTTGATCAGCGCCTTTTTCTTCTGCACTGCGGGCACGATGCGCACCTGCTTGAGCGAGTCGAGGTTGTGGCGCAGGTTGGCCAGTTCCTTTTGGTAAACCGGCAGCATTTCGGCCCAGGTTATGTAGGTGGCATCCACGCCGCGCATCGGAATTTTGCGCTGGGCGGTTTGCATGCTGTTGGCGTAGAGGTAGGTGTCCTTGGTTAGCGCCACCATGCGCTGCCAGTGCTGCACGCTGCGGGCCAGCAGCGGCACGGCCGCCTCCAGGTCGGCCAGGTTGCGCGAGTGTTTGTAGCGCAGCGCCAGCAGCGCGGCCTGCACTTTATCGGCGTAGAAATTGGCCAGCGCGTCCTGGCAGTACATGTCGTTTTTGAGGCGGGCAAACTCGGCCTGGTTTTTCGTTACGGAGGGCGCGGCCCGCTCGATGGCCGCCACGGCGGCGCGGCCGTGGGCCACCACTTCGGCCGCCACCTGGGGCGGGGTTTCGCCGATGTGCGGCAGGCCCTTGGCTTCCTTTTCGGCGTATTCAATAATCATCTCCCCTTCCGGCGCTTCCGACTCGTAGAGCAAGGTAAACAGCCCGTAGCGCTTAGGGTTGATAAGCTGCGTCATCAGCATGCCCAGGGTCAGGGTCTGGCGGTTGCCGTCGGTGATGCCGTAGCGGCGCAGCAGCTTGGGCTCAATTTCGCCGGCCTGCTCGTAGGCTTCCAGCACCTGCTTGCCGGCCGCTACATCGGTGCCGTACATCGAGCCCAGCTGCTGGCCCCAGTAGTCGATTTCGGCGGGCCGGGGCCGGTCGGCGTGCCAGGCGTAGCGCGACCAGGCCTTGTACCACAGCCAGTCCCTATCGACTTGCAAGAGGCGCTCGGGGGTTTTGTCGGCGGTGTAGGGCCAGTCCCAGTACGAGGCTTGCGGGTAGAGGTGCAGACCGTTGGCGCCGTATGTGTTGTGCATGGCCTGCACCGATTTCTGGATAAAATCTGCCGAGCCGTAGCGGAACGGCTCCAGGTTGGCCAGGATATGCACGTTCTCAATGTGCACCGAATTCATGCCGCTGAGCGTGCGGTGCAACTCGGCCCAGGAGCCGCGCGGGGTGTAGGTCGTCAGGGCCTCGCCGTTGAATTTGGCCTCGGTATACAGGTTTTTGTAGAGCGGCAGCGCGGCTTTTATCACGCTCGGCGCGTCGGTGTCGTGGGCCCGGAGTACGATGGGCGGCAGCTCAGTTTGGCCCAGGGCCTTGAGGCCGTCCTGCACGCCGGGAATGATGGTTTTGGTAAACCAGTCGATATCGTCCTGGCCCACGCCTTCCATGGCTTCGCCCAGGGCCACCATCAAACCCACGTTGGGGTATTTCTCCACGAAGGCCGCAATGGACTTGCGCGTATAGTCGCTCAGCAGGGGCGTAATGGGCCGGGCGCGGTCCTGGGTTTTAATGCCGTGGTGCTCGGCAAAGGGCTTGGAGACGATGATGTTATAAAACATCTGAATCACCCAGATGCCGCGCTTATCGGCCTCCTCGGTCAGGAAACGGTACATTTCCTCGTTCTTCTTAAACGTCGCGTCGTCTACTTCCACCGCGTAGGGGTAGTCCTTGAGGCGCACCAGGGACGCAAACGGGTGGCCGTTCCAGAGGTAGAGCGAGTTCATGCGGTTGTCGGCCAGCATGTCGAGGTATTTCACCCACAGCGCCTTATCGTAGAGCCAGGGAAACACCTCGGGCGTGTAGGGATATTCGTACACGGTGCGGCCGGGCAGATAATATGGCTTCTGCACCCCGATGCAGGCCCCGCGCAGCACCATTTCGGGCTGGTCCGTCAGGCTGATTTGCTCCCCGATTTTTCCCTGGCGCTGCACCTGCTCGGCCAGCTCCAGGCAGCCATAGAGCGCGCCGGTATTGTCGGCCCCGCTGATAAGAATCGTGTTTTTATCGGCCGAAACGATGGAAAATCCCTCTTTACCGGGTGCTTTGGCCGCTGCAGCGTGGTAGGCGGTGGCGGCCTGGGTCAGGAGCGCGTCGGTGGCGCGGCCGATGATGATGGAGTTGGGGCGGCTGGTTTTGGTCTGCTCTGTAATGGTGGTCTGGTAGCCCGCAGCCCGCAGGGCAGTGGCCAGCCGCTCGGCGCCGTAGCGCAGGCGGGGCGCGGCGTTTTTGGGCAGCACGATGGTGCGCGAGTCCGGCTTCGGAGCCGCGCCGGCCGCACCCACAAAACCCAGCAGCACGCCGAGCAGGAAACAACTTGTAAGAAGGTATTTCCGCAGGCAGTGGCTCATGGGGGGGGGCTTGGTTGGGGTGGTTTTACAGCTCACCAAAGTTACTGGCGCCCACCTCCCGCACCTTATACCATCTTCTCCGGCTCTTATAGCATGTTGCCATCGGCCACGACAGCCACCAAATCCAGTTCTACAGAGAGGTGGTCGGGATTTCCCAAGCTGAAGCGCGGCTTGGCAACCCGTGGGATACGCAGGGGCAGCGTTAACCTTTCCGCCCGCCAGAGCCGAATTTCACCCCTCCCGCCCCGGCTACTTATATATGGTGTGCCGGCCGGCCCGGGTCGGGTCTGCCGCCGGAGCCAAATCACCTCTGCCGGGCGCGTATTTCGGCCCCGACAAGCCGATTACGAAGCACAACCGGCCCGAATGATAACATCCTACACAGGGTCGAAAAAATGGTATAGGTAGCGGCTCCTTTTGTCTTGTTATTTAGCTGCGGTTAAAACCCCACCGACCCCATGAAAAAATACGCTGGTTCTCTTCTCGGTTTGGCCGTCGTTTTGTCGGCCCACCACGCGGCAATGGCGCAGTATCCGCAAATTCCGGCCGACGTGCAGAAGGCCAGCAAGGAAATGATGGACGAGGCCCTGCGCCAGTCCGATATTGCCTGGGCTAAGGCCTACCCCATCATTCAGCGCGACAACCAAAACGGCAAGCCCTACATTCCGTGGGCGGCCCGGCCCATCGATTTGCCCCAGTCGCCGGTGCCCGCCTTTCCGGGCGCGGAAGGTGGCGGCGCATATTCCTTCGGGGGCCGGGGCGGCAAGGTATACGTGGTAACCAGCCTCGACGACCGGGGCCCGGGCACGCTGCGCGAGGCCTGTGAGCAGGGCGGGGCCCGCACCATCGTCTTCAACGTGGCCGGTATCATCCGCCTGAAAAGCCCGCTGATTATCCGCGCCCCTTACATCACCATTGCGGGCCAGACCGCCCCCGGCGACGGAGTGTGCGTGGCCGGCGAGTCGGTGTGGATTAATACCCACGACGTGATTATCCGCTACATGCGCTTCCGCCGGGGCGAAACCAACGTGGGCCGCCGCGACGACGCCATCGGCGGCAACCCCATCGGCAACATCATGATTGACCACGTCTCGGCTTCGTGGGGGCTCGACGAGAATATGTCGATGTACCGGCACATGTACAACGACAGCACCGGCATTGCCGAGCAGAAGCTGGGCACGGTGAACATCACGATTCAGAACTCGATTTTCTCGGAGTCGCTCGACACCTGGAACCACGCCTTTGGCAGCACGCTGGGCGGCGAGAATTGCACGTTTATGCGCAACCTCTGGGCCGATAACGCGGGCCGCAACCCCTCCATCGGCTGGAACGGCATCTTCAACTTTGCCAATAACGTGATGTTCAACTGGGTGCACCGCTCTACCGACGGCGGCGACTACCGGGCCATGTACAACATCATCAACAACTACTACAAGCCCGGCCCGCTCACGTCGAAAACCGCGCCGGTAGGCTACCGCATTCTCAAGCCCGAGTCAGGCCGCAGCAAGCTCAAGTACCAGGTCTACGGCCGGGCCTACGTGAATGGCAACATTATGGAAGGCAACGAGAAGGTGACCAAGGACAACTGGGACGGCGGCGTACAGGTGGAAGAGCTGGCCAACGCCGGCCCCTACACCGCCGACATGCGCGTAAATGCGCCGCTGCCCATGCCCAACATCACCATTATGCCCGCCGAAAAAGCCTTCGGCTACGTGCTCGAAAACGCCGGCGCCACCCTGCCCAAGCGCGACCCGGTGGATACGCGCATCGTGAAGCAGGTGCGCACCGGTAAAATCGAGTACCTGGAAGGCGTGAAGCTGCCCGAAACCCAGTTCAAGCACCGCCGCCTCCCCATCGACTCCTATAAGCAAGGCATCATTACCGACATCAGCCAGGTGGGCGGCTACCCCACCTACGCCGGCCAGCCTTACCAGGACACGGACAAGGACGGCATGCCCGACCAGTACGAGAAGAAGAACAAGCTTAACCCCAACGACGCCTCCGACGCCAGCAAATTAGCCGGCAAGGACGGCTACACCAACATCGAAGTCTACCTCAACAGCGTGGTGCCGGTAAAGGAAGTGAAGCCGTCGTGAGCGGGGCCTTACGGGCGCCTCACCCCCTAGCCCCCTCTCCGAAAAAGAGAGGAGGGACTAGTTGTAGAGCATATAGCTCAGGCTGTTCCTTTAATTTTGCCTACCAAACAGCATGAGCAGCTAATAAATAGGTAAGGGAGTAGCGATACTCATGTGTAAAGTAGGGTATGCATACGCTCGGCTCCCCCTCTCCTTTTCGGAGAGGGGGCCGGGGGGTGAGGCGCCCACCAGAACAATTTCTTTCAACGCTACCCTGTTGCGCCCAGTGCCCACTCCCCGCCTCCTGCCCACCCTGCTCCTGCTAGTAGCAACCAGCACCGCACTGGCGCAGGGCAGCAAGCCGCCCAAAAAGCCGGTTCCGCCCCCACCCGTAGTCGCCGACAAAGAAGGCAAGCTCATCTACGCCCCCGACTCGCTGGGCAACCGGATTCCGGACTTCTCCTACTGTGGCTACCGCGCCGGCGAGCAGGCCATTCCGCTGGTAGCGGTTAAGGTGCTTGTACCGGCCCAGGCCGGCGACGCCACGGCCCGCATTCAGGCCGCACTAGATTATGTGGCCAAGCTGCCGCTGGGCAAAGACGGATTCCGGGGGGCAGTGCTGCTGGGCAACGGCCGGCACGAGGTAGCCGGCCGCCTGCTCATCCGCGCTTCGGGCGTGGTGTTGCGCGGCAGCGGCATGGGCGACGACGGCACGACTATTATCGGCACCGGCTACAGCCGGGAAAATCTGCTAACCCTGGCCGGCCGCAACGACCGGCAGCTGGCAGCCGCCCAGCCCGTTACCGACAGCTACGTACCGGTTAATGCCCGCGTGCTGCATGTTGCTACGCCGGGCGCCTTCAAAGTCGGGGACCGGGTGCGGGTGCAGCGCCCCAGCACGGCCGCCTGGATTCAGACGCTGGGCACCCAAAGCTTCGGCGGCGGCGAGTCGGCGCTGGGCTGGAAACCCGGCCAGCGTGACCTGTTCTGGGACCGGCAGGTGGTGGCCGTCGATGCCAACGATATTACGCTGGACGCTCCTATTACTACCGCATTAGACCAGAAGTACGGCGGCGGCACCGTGGCGCGCACCACCTGGCCGGGCCTGATTTCGCAGGTCGGCGTGGAGAACCTGCGACTAGAAGCGTCGGTGGCGGCAGGCAACCCCAAGGACGAGGACCACCGTTGGATGGCCGTGGTGCTGGACAACGTGCAGGACGCCTGGGTGCGGCAGGTTGCATTTCGGCACTTTGCCGGCTCGGCGGTATTGGCCCACGAAACCACCCGCCGCCTTACCGTGGAAGACTGCATTTCGACCGAGCCCGTATCGGAAATCGGTGGGGAGCGGCGCAATACCTTTATGACCAAGGGCCAGCAGGGTTTGTTTCAGCGGCTCTATGCCGAGTCGGGCTACCACGATTTTGCCGTGGGCTACTGCGCCGCCGGCCCCAACGCCTTCGTGCAGTGCGAGGCCGAAGATGCCTACAGCTTCAGCGGCGCCATCGACAGCTGGGCTTCGGGCACTTTGTTCGACATTGTGAAAGAGTACGGCCAGGCCCTGCGCTTCGGCAACCGGGAGCAGGACGGGCAGGGCGCCGGCTGGGCCGCGGCCAACAGCGTGTTCTGGCAGTGCACCGCCGCCCGCGTGGACTGCTACCAGCCGCCCACGGCTCAAAACTGGGCTTTTGGCACTTGGGCGCAGTTTGCCGGCAATGGGCACTGGGACCAATCCAACGAGCACATCAAACCCCGCAGCCTCTACTACGCCCAACTCCAGGACCGCCTCGGGGCCGGCGTAGCCAGCCGCGCCGGGCTGCTGCCCATTTCCACTGAAGCCTCCAGCAGCCCACCCGTGGCGGTGGCCCAGGAGCTGACGAAGCTCTCGGTGCAGCCCGCGCCTACCCTACTGGCCTTTATCCAGGCCGCTGCGAGTCGCCAGCCGATTGCCACCCAAACCACCGCGCCGAGTATTGATAAGCTGAAAGTGAAGCCGGCCCCGAAACCTGCTTACGCCGCGCCGCTCCAGGTTTCGCGCGGCGTGCTGGTGCGCGGCAACTCCCTCGTAACGGGCCGCCGCCAGGACGTGCCCTGGTGGAATGGCAGCGCCCGGCCCCACGGCCTGCGCAGCCCCAAAGCCCACATTACGCGCTTCGTGCCCGGGATGAGCGGCCCGGGCCTTACGGATGATTTGCCGGAAATGACCGATTCGCTACGCCTCGACAACGTGGTGGCGCTCAGCCATAACTACGGTCTGTGGTACGACCGGCGCCGCGACGACCACGAGCGGATCAAGCGCATGGATGGGGAGGTATGGGCCCCGTTCTACGAGCTTCCCTTCGCCCGCAGCGGGCAGGGCACCGCCTGGGACGGCCTCAGCCGCTACGACCTGACCAAGTACAACAAGTGGTACTGGAGCCGCCTGGCCGAGTTTGCCGACTTGGCCGACCAGAAAAGCCTCGTACTGCTCAATCAGCACTATTTTCAGCACAACATCATCGAGGCCGGGGCGCACTACGCCGACTTCCCCTGGCGCCCGGTCAACAACATCAACGGCACCGGCTTCCCCGAGCCCGCACCCTACGCCGGCGACAAACGGATTTTCATGGCCGAGCAGTTTTATGACGTGACGGATGCCACGCGCCGGCCGCTGCACCGGGCCTACATCCGGCAGTGCCTCAATAACTTCGTGGGCAAAACCGGCGTCATTCACCTCATCGGGGCCGAATACACCGGACCGCTGAGCTTCGTGCAGTTCTGGCTCGACACCATCAAGGAGTGGGAAACGGAAACCGGGCAACCAGCCACCATTGCCCTGAGCACCACCAAAGATGTGCAGGACGCCATCCTGGCCGACCCCGCCCGCGCCGCCGTGGTCGACGTTATTGACATCAACTACTGGCACTACCAGGCCGACGGTAGCGCCTACGCCCCACTGGGCGGCCAGAATCTGGCCCCGCGCCAGCATGCACGCCTGCTCAAGCCCAAGCGCAGCTCCTTCGAGCAGGTGTACCGGGCCGTGCGCGAATACCGCCAGCAGTTTCCCGGCAAAGCCGTGCTCTACTCGGCCGACGGCTCCGACGCCTTCGGTTGGGCTGTTCTGCTAGCCGGCGGCTCGTTGGCTAGCGTGCCCCGCGTGGCCGATGCCCGCTTTGCCGCCGCCGTGGCCGGTATGATACCGCTCGATTTGCCCGGCAAGCCCGCCAGCCAGTGGGCCCTGAGTGACGGCAAAGCTGGTCTGCTGGTGTACCGCGAAGGCCCCGCCCCACTCCAGCTCGACTTATCGGCCTTGAAAGGCACGTTTGCCGTGCGGCGCATTAACCCCAAAACCGGCCAGGTCACCGACGCGAAAGAAACCGTGAAAGCCGGGCAGTTGGTAACCCTGCCGGCCGGCGCGGTCGGGGCCGAAGTAATTTGGCTGCTGAAGAAATAACGATGAAAACCGGACTATTTGCCCTGCTGCTGACGCTGAGCGGTGCTTTTTCGGCGCAAGCCACAGTCATGCTGCCCCGCGTGCTGGGCCACAACATGGTGTTGCAACGCAGCCAGCCCGTGCCCATCTGGGGTACGGCCGCGCCGGGCGAAGCCGTGGTGGTGCAGTTTGCCGGCCAGCAGTTACGCACCGCCGCCGATGCCGCCGGGCACTGGCGCGTAACGCTGCAGCCGCTGCGCGCCTCAGCTACTGGGGCTGAGCTGGTGGTTGCCGGCTCGAGTACCATCCGACTGCGCAACGTGCTGGTGGGTGAGGTGTGGCTGTGCTCGGGCCAGTCGAACATGGAGTACACGATGCGCAAGAACAGCAAAGTCACGATTCCCGCCACTGAGGACGCCGGACCGCTGACGGAGCTGGCGCGCGCCCACAACCCGGCGCTGCGCATTTTCCTGGTAAACCGCAAGGAGCTGGTGAAGCCCGACTCGCTGCACCGGGGCTGGAGTGTGGCCCAGGATTCGGCGCTTCGCTCGTTTTCGGCCCCGGCTTATTTCTTTGCTAAAGAGCTCTATGAGCACCTGAAAGTGCCGGTGGGCGTTATTTCCTCGGCTATTCCCGGCAGCCGCATCGAGCCCTGGATTGCGGAGGAAGCCTTCCGCCAGGATTCGTATTATGCCAACCAGAAAGTAGACGGCGACCCGGGCAAGTTCTACGAGCCGATGATCCGGCCGCTGGCGCCATTTGCGGTGCGCGGCTTCCTATGGTACCAGGGCGAGTCGAACTGCTTTCTGGGCGAAACCACCACCTACACTCACAAGCTCCAAACGCTAATTCAGAACTGGCGCGCGACTTGGCAAAACGAGGAGCTGCCGTTCTACTTCGTGCAGCTGGCCCCGTTCAAATATTCCGAGTCGAAAGACCCCAAAGTGCCGCTGACGCCCGAAACGCTGCCCCAGTTTCGGGAAGCCCAGGCGGCCGTGCTGCAGGTGTCCCACACAGGACTGATTGTGACTACCGACCTCGTTACCAAGCTCGACGATATTCACCCACCCTACAAGTGGAAAATCGGGCAGCGGCTGGCCTGGCTGGCCCTTTCCGACACCTACCGGCACCGGAACGTAGCCGGCCAGGGACCGGTATTTCGCAGTCTGGCGGTGAAGAAGAATAAAGCCGTAGTTTCCTTCCAGCCTTTCAAAAGCCGCTTGGTCAGCAAAGATGGAAAGCCGCTCACCGACTTCGAAATTGCCGGGCCTGACGGCGTGTTCGTGCCCGCGCAGGCCCGCATCCGAGGCCGGCGCGTGGTGGTGGCAGCGGCCGGTGTGCCACAGCCGGTGGCGGTGCGCTTTGGCTGGCACGAAGCGGCTACGCCCAATTTATTCTCAGCCGCCGGTCTGCCCGCCCGTCCGTTTCGCACAGCTGTGCCGGCGGTAGTAAGTAGTCACTAACCTGATATATAGATGAGCCACTTGCTGTTTTCCCGTCGGCAGTTTCTTCAGGCCGGCTCGGTGCTGGCGGCCGGCTTGCTGCTGCCTGATCTAGCCGCTGCCTGGCCCGGCAAAAAGCTGACCTACAAGATTGCCGTCGTGGATCTGATGATTCTGAAGCGGCAAAAGCTGGGCGCGCTGCCGCTGACCAAGGAAATCGGGGCCGATGGGGTGGAAGTGGACATGGGCGGCCTGGGCCTGCGCGACACCTTCGACAACCAGCTGGCCAATCCCGAAATCCGCCAGCAGTTTCTGGCCAAGGCCCGAGAGCTGAACCTGGAAATCTGCTCGTTGGCCATGACGGGCTTCTACGCCCAGTCGTTTGCAACCCGCCCCACCTACCAGCGCATGGTGCAGGATTGCCTCGACACGATGAAGCTCATGAACGTGAAAGTGGCCTTTCTGCCGCTCGGTACCCAAGGCGACCTGGCCCAGAATCCGGAGCTGCGCCCCGCCATTGTGGAACGGCTAAAAGTAGTGGGGCGCCTAGCCGAAAAGGCCGGCGTGGTGGTGGGCATTGAAACGGCCCTCGACGCGGCCGGCGAAGTAGAGCTGCTGCGCGAAATCGGCTCGAAGCACATCCAGATCTACTTTAACTTCTCCAACCCCCTCAAGGCCGGGCGCGACCTGCACGCCGAGCTCAGAACCCTGGGCCGCAAGCGCATCTGCCAGATGCACTGTACCGACGAAGACGGCGTGTGGCTGCAGAATAACACCCGCCTGGATATGCGCAAAGTGAAGCAGACCCTGGCCGACATGAACTGGGAAGGCTGGCTGGTGATTGAACGGTCCCGCGACGCCAACGACGCCCGCAACGTGCGGAAGAATTTCGGGGCCAATGCTGCCTACCTAAAGTCCATTTTTCAGGCCGGCTAAAAGTGGGCCGGCAGCTGGCGCAGATTACGCTTGCGGCGGCCGAACACCGGCGCAGAAGTGCTTTACTGCGGAGCTTACCCAACGGCGGCTGTACTGCTCAAAACGCCCTTTCGGCGCAACTGGCCCATACTTTGGCTAAAGCGCTGAAACGCACATGCTAATATTGTATAATAAGTTGGCTAAAAGCTGGAGATACGCCCTGTAGAGACTATGTAAATTGCTTCACCTTTAAGCAGTTACAAACTCACCCATGCAGCCCTCCTTCCGCCGATTTTTGTTAGCCGGGTTTTTAGCCACCGCCCCCTGCGGCTGGGCGCTGGCCCAAACGGCGACGACAGCAGCCCAACCCGCCGAAACCAAGGAAGCAGCCTACACCCGCGCCATCACCGAGCGGGCGGCCAAAATCGTGGAGAAGCTCGGTATTCCGGAGCCCACCAAAGCCGGGCAGGTCCGCGACATTATTGCCGACCAGTACCGGGCGCTGAACGAAATTCACGAGCAGCAGAAAACCCAACTAAGCGCCCTCAAGGCCCAGCCCAAAACCGAGGCCACCGCCGCCGAAATGAAGCTGGTGGAAGACAAAACCACCGCCGCGCTGGCCAAGCTGCACATCAAGTACCTGCGCAAGCTCAACCAAAAGCTCACGCCGGCCCAGGTAGACCAGGTGAAGGACGGCATGACCTACAGCGTGCTGCCCAACACGATGCGCGCCTACCGGGAAATGCTGCCCAGCCTGACCGATGCCCAGTACGCCCAGATGCTGGCCTGGCTGACCGAAGCCCGCGAAAAAGCCATGGATGCCGGCACCTCGGAGCAGAAACATGCCTGGTTTGGCAAGTACAAAGGCAAAATCAACAACTACCTCTCGGCCGCCGGCATCGACATGAACCAGGCCGGCAAAGACTGGCAGGCCCGCATAGCGCGCGAAAAAGCCGACGCGCAGAAGTAGCCTAGGCCAGGCACATTTCCCGGTAATTCCCTGAGCACGCGTTTTCCCACCAACCCATTGCTATGACCCGTCGTCTACTCCTACCCACCTGTTCACCCGGCCTGCGCCACGGCTCGGCCTACACGCTGCTGCTGAGCGCCTTGCTCAGCGCCGGCCCCGCCTGCGCGGCCCCGGCCGCCGCTGCCCCGCCTGCCGCCCGGGCCACCGCGCCCTTCTTCATGAACGTGACCGGCACGGTGCGCGACACGAAGGGCGAAGGAATTCCGGGCGTGAGCGTGGTACTGAAAGGCACTACCACCGGCACCACCACCGATGCCAAGGGTGTGTTTCGCATCAACCTGCCCACCGGCAACGAGGTCCTCGTGCTCAGCTCTATCGGCTTCAAGAAGGTGGAAATAACCGTGGGCGGGCGCAGCAACGTGGACGTGACGCTGGAAGACGAAACCTCGGCCCTGAGCGAGGTAGTGGTAGTAGGCTACGGCACGCAGTCGAAGGTAAGCCTGACGGGCGCGGTGGCCAGCGTGGATATGAAAGCCATTGAGGAGCTGCCCGTGGGCAGCCTTTCCACGGCGCTGGTGGGCCAGAACCCCGGCGTGAGCGTGAGCGGCGGCACGGGCCGCCCCGGCGACAAAGGCCAGATTACGGTGCGCAACCCGATTATTCTGACCAAGGACGGCGGTACCACCCGCCCGCTCTACGTTATCGACAACGTGGTACGGACCGAGGAAGACTTCAACCTGCTCGATCAGTCGGAGGTAGAAGCCATTTCGGTGCTCAAGGACGCGGCGGCCGCCATTTACGGGGCCCGTTCCAACCAGGGCGTGGTGGTAGTAGCTACCAAGCGCGGCAAAGCCGGTCCGCCCAAATTCTCCTACAGCGGCTCGGTGGGCCAGGCCGACGCGGTGCGGCTGCCCACCATGATGAATGGCGTAGAGCAGGCCTCCTACCTCAACGACTACAACTTCTACCGGGGCCGGGCCGCTACCGACGCGTCTATCTACACGCCCGACGAGCTGGAGTATTTCGGGCGGAACAACTTCGACTGGCTGCGCGAGGCCTGGAAGCCGGCCACCGTGACGCGCCACGCTCTGAACGTGAGCGGCGGCACCGACCGGGCCACGTTCTTCGCCGGCATGTCGTACAACTACCAGAACGCCAACCTCGACAACATCAACGCCAACAAGTGGACGTTCCGGGCTAGCACCGACGTGAACGTGGCCAAGGGCCTGAAGGCGGGCCTCTCGCTCAGCGGCGACTTGTACCAGAAGCGGATGTACTACCTGAAGGTGGGCGGCGAAAACGCCGAAAACGACGTCCGCTCGCTGATGACGACGCCCATGTTCAACCAGCCCTACGTGAATGGGCTGCCGGTGCAGCTGGGCGCCAACCTGGACTTCAGCTCGTTCCACTTTTTCGAGATTCAGAAGTCCGACAACTATAGCTCTCAGCGCAACACCGGCCTGAACGTAACGGCCAACATCGACTACGAGCTGCCGTTCATCAAGGGCCTGAAAGCCCGCATGCTGTATAGCCGCACGATGGACAACAACTTCGGCAAGCAGTACGGCACCCGCATTCCGGTGTACCAGTTTGCCATGCTGGGCGAGCATAAGCACATCTACGGCGGCGCCGTTACCAAGCAGAACTTCATCAACAACGGCGACATCGTGCGCCTGGTGCCCAGCTACACCAGCAGCTACCAGCTGAACGGCTACCTGAACTACGACCGGCAGTTTGGCCGCCACCAGGTGTCGGCGCTGGCCTTCTTCGAGCAGTCGGAAACGTTCTTCGACGAGGCCGAAACCTACAAAACCAGTCCCATTCCCGGCGCCATCGACAACGTGCGCTTCGCCACGGGCAGCACCTATTCCTACGAAAGCCAGTCCGAATCGGGCATTCTGTCCTACGCCGGCCGCCTCAACTACAACTTCGCCAGCAAGTACTTTCTGGAGCTGGCCGTGCGCTACGACGGTTCCACCAACTTCGCCCCGGAGTACCGTTGGGGTCTGTTTCCCTCGCTGTCGGCCGGCTGGATTCTGTCGGAGGAGAAATTCTTTCCCGTCACGCCCCAGATCAGCTTCCTGAAGCTGCGCGGCTCGGTGGGTATGCTGGGCGGCGACGCCACCCGGGCCTACAACTGGCAGGAAAACTACAAGATTGAAACCGGCAAGGGCGCCGTATTCGGCGGCAACTCCGACCGTACCCTGACGGCCACGCCCAACAACGCGCTGGCCAACCGCGCCGCCCGCTGGGACGACAACACCAAGTACAACGTGGGCATCGATGCCCGCTTCCTGAAAGATCACCTCACGTTTACGGCTGATGGTTTCTACGACCACCGCTACAACATGCTCACGGCCCTCACGGCCTCGGCCCCGCTGCTGATTGGGGCGGCGCTGCCGTCGGAGAACTTCTCGACCGTGGACGGCTTCGGCTACGAAGTGTCGTTGGGCTACAACGGCAACATCACCAAGGACTGGTCGTTCCGCCTGAACTCGTTTTTCTCCTGGAATGATAACAAGCAGATCAAGGTGGACGTGGAGCCCGGCAAAATCGGCCAGTGGGACGACCCCACGGGCCACTCCACCGACCGGGGCGTGGTGGGCTACAAGTACCAAGGCATGTTCCGGACTCAGGACGATGTGGCCAAGTACCTGGAAACCTACCCTAACTACACCCTGTTTGGCGACGCGCCCAAGCCCGGCATGCTCTACTACCAAGACATTCGCGGCCCCAAGGACGCTTCCGGCCAGTACACCGCCCCTGATGGCAAAATCACCGAGGACGACCAGACCTACCTGACCAAGAAGGAAAGCAACCACTACGGCCTGGGCCTCAACCCGAGCATGACCTACAAGGGACTGAGCCTGCAGATGACAATGGGCATCTCGTTTGGCGGCCAGGCCACGGTGGAAAGCGCCGCTCGCAAAGCCGCTACCGCTACCTCCAACCGGCCCGAGTTCTGGACCGACCACTGGACCCCGGACAACCCGAACGCTGCTTACCCCGCGCCCTTCACTAGCAACAGCTACGACCGCACCTCGGAGTTCTGGTTTAGAAGCTCTACCTCGGTGGGTATCCGCAACGCGACTATTTCCTACAGCCTGCCCACCACACTCACCGGCCGCGCCGGTATCAGCAGCGTGAAAGTGTACCTGGTGGCCGTAAACGCCGTCAACTTTTACAATCCCTTCAGCTACAAAGTGTACAGCGGGGCCTTTGATTCCTACCCCACCCTGCGCTCGTTGTCGCTGGGTCTGAACGTTGGCTTCTAATCGTTGGATGACATGAAATTCCCTCGCATCACCACCCTCCTCGCCTGCTGCGCCTGGCTCATGCTCACGGGCTGCAAAGACACGCTGGACAAAATGGACCTGAGCGCCGCTAGCGAAGATTTGATCTTCCAGGATGAGTCGCTGGCCAACCTGAACCTGAGCTACATCTACGACCAGAACCTGCCCACCTGGTTCGGCATTTCCGGCACGGGTTTCGGGGCTACCAACCCCAGCATTCTGTCCGACGAAGTGTATGGCGAAAGTATCTTCCTGGAAGGTACCGTGCAGCAAAACAGCGTAGTCGACTTCGGCACCACCCTCGATGCCAAGAACAACTACGGCAAAATTCGCACGATTAACACCTTCCTGAAGGCCGTCAACAACTCGCCCCTGCCCAAGGAAGCCAAAGACCGGCTTCGGTCGCAGGCGCTGTTTTTCCGGGCCTGGCGCTACTTCGACTTCGTGCGCCTCTACGGCGGCGTACCGCTGGTGCTCGACCCGCTGCAGGCAGTAGGGGTAGAAGCCAAAGCCGCCGCCTACCTGCCGCGCAATAGTACCACAGCTACCTTCAACCAGATTGTGGCCGACCTGGACACGGCCATTGCCTACCTGCCCGGCAAGTGGGCCAGCCCTTCTACCGACTGGGGCCGCATCCATAAAGGAGCCGCCGCCGCCTTCAAGGCCCGGGTGCTGCTCTACGCGGCCAGCCCCCAGTATACCGCCGACGACGCGGCCAAGTGGCAGGCTGCTTTTGCCGCCAGCCAGCAGGCCAAAGCTATTCTCACGGCCAACAGCTTTGGCCTGCACGCCTCCTTCGACCAGCTCTGGTTTGAGGAAGCCAGCAACAAGGAAGCGGTATTGGTAACGGGCTTCAACACGGCCGCCGCCGACCCGCTCAAGAAGAATAGCAGCTACGACAACGGCTCCCGGCCGGCCTACACCGGTACCGGCGGCGGCGCCAACCAGCCTACCTGGGAGCTGGCCAAAGCCTTCCCGATGCTGGACGGCAAGAAGCCCGGCGAATCGACGAAATACGCCTATTCCGATAAGCTGTTCTACAAAAACCGGGACCCGCGCTTCGGCAAAACCATTGCCTACAACGGCGCCCTGTGGCCTCTGAACGGCAACGCGAACTACCGGCTCTGGACCTACTACAAAGGCAGCACCACCACCGAGCCCACCAACAGCCCCAGCCGCACCGGGTTCTACGCCCGCAAGGCCGTGGATGTGCGCCTGGCCGCCAGCCAGGCCCAGTACGCCGGCACCGACTGGATTGAAATTCGCTATGCCGAAGTGCTGTTGAACCTGGCCGAAAGCGCCTGCGGCGTGGGCAACCTCACCGAGGCCTACACCCAGCTCAAGGCCCTGCGGCAGCGGGCCGGCATCGAAGCCGGTGATGGCAACTACGGCCTGCAGGCCGGCATGAGCCGCAGCCAGATGTTCGACGCCATTCTCTACGAGCGGCAGATTGAGCTGGCCCTGGAAGGCAAGCGGTTCTGGGATTTGCGGCGCTGGAAAAAGCTGGAAAGTGTCCTCAACACTACGGTAAAGCGCCGGACCGGCATTACGCTCACGCTGACGGCCAACGCCCCCGCCGATTTTGCCACCACCCGCGAAAGTATGGACATCGACCAGGCGTATAACTACTTCACGTTTGCCACCAAAGTGCTCGACACGCGCTACGCCCTGAACTGGAAGCCCGAGTACTACTTCTTCGCCCTGCCCCAGCAGGCCATCGACAACAACCCGACCCTGCTGCAAACCAAAGGCTGGGGCGGCAATTTCGACCCGCTGCAATAGCGCAACAGCATACCAATAACTACCCATTTTCGCGGCTGCCCCACACACCAGTCGTTGCAAATCAGGAAGCCGGCCGCGGCGTGGGAACTGCGGCCGGTTCCGCAAGGCCTACTGGAGAGGGGCCGATTTGTAGCGGCTGGTACCCGGCTGCCACCATTAAGCGGGTATCATTTTCGAGGCGTTGCCGGCAGTCAGATTTCTGGCTGCCGGCAACGCCTCGGCCGTTGTAAGAATACCTGGGGCCCGTGGCGAAGAATGGGTATTTTGCCGCCGCTATGAACCGCTTCGACCGAATTACCGCCATTCTGATTCAGCTGCAGGCCCGGCGCGTGGTGAAAGGCCCCGAGTTGGCCCAGCGTTACGCGGTAAGCCTGCGCACCATCTACCGCGACCTGCGCACCCTTGAAGAAGCCGGCGTGCCGCTCTGCGGCGAGGCGGGCGTGGGCTATTCCCTGGCCGAAGGCTACCGGTTGCCGCCGGTCATGTTTTCGCGGGAGGAAGCCACGGCCCTGCTTACGGCCGAAAAGCTGGCCAGCCAGCTCACCGACGCCCACACGGCCCACATCAGTGGGGCGGCTATGGACAAGCTGCGCGCCGTGCTGCGCCGCACCGACCGTGACTACCTGGAAGAACTGAGTCCGCGCATCACCATCCTGAATACCGGCCGCCACCACACCACGCCGCACCCGCCGGCTGCCAACCTGCACCAGCGCCTGCTCACGGCCATTGCCGAAACTCGCGTAGTAAGCATCGACTACCGGGCCGGCTACCAGGGTACGCCCACCCAGCGCGAGCTGGAGCCCATCGGGGTGTATTTCGGCTTCTACTGGCACGTGGTGGGCTTCTGCCGTCTGCGCCAGGAGTTCCGCGACTTCCGCCTCGACCGAATCGTGGACCTGCACCTGCGCGACGAGCAGTTTGCGCCCCGCCCCGACACGCTGCAGTCGTACTGGGCGCAGCAGGACCGGCGGCGGCCTACGCTGCCGGCCGTGGTGCGCTTTGTCCCGGCGGCCCTGTCGCGCGTGCACGAAACCAAGTACCACTTTGGCGCGGCCCGGGAGCTGACGACTACCACTGGTGAAGTGGAAATCACCTTTCTACCCGCCTGCTTCAACTCTCTGGCCCGTTGGCTGCTGCTGTTTGCCGGACAGGCTACCGTTGTGTCGCCGCCCGAGCTGCGACAGCAGCTGCGGGAGCTGGCCCGGGAGGCTTACGTGTGCTTCGGCGCAGCCGACTAAGCTGGCGGGAACCTGGATAAACTTTCTGAAAAATACTGCGCCCCTGCTGACATAGGGCTGTCAGTGGGCGGCGCTAGGTTTGAGACATCATTCATCCCAAACCTATTTCCTGTATGTTGACGGCCACTCTTGCCCCCATTGCCCAAACCCTGCTGCCCGAACTTGACCACGAATTGCTGCTGACCCGCCGCATGCTGGCGCGCCTGCCCGAAGAGCAGTTTGGCTGGCAGCCTCACCCCAAATCGATGACGCTGGGCCACTTGGCCAGCCATGTGGCCGACCTGCTCGGCGGCATCGACACCACGCTCAAAACCACCGAGCTGGACCTGGCTACCTACGACAACCCTACTCCCGATGCCAGCAGCCGGGCCGAGTTGCTGGAGCGCCTGACGGACAATGGCGTGGCGGCCAGCACGGCACTAAGCAACGCAGCGGCCGAAGACTTCGACGTACTCTGGACGCTGCGCTACGGCGAGCAGGTGATTCTGAGCCAGTCGCGGGCCGACATCATGCGCCACCTCATCAGCCACATGATTCACCACCGGGGCCAGCTCAGCGTGTACCTGCGCCTTCTCGACGTGCCCGTGCCCTACATCTACGGTCCTTCGGCCGATGAGGCGACGGAAAACTAAGGCGGACGTTTTTTCCGTTTCTGGTACATACCAAACCGCCCGGCTATGCTATAGTCGGGCGGTTCTGTGCGGGGGTGAATTGAGAGTTATGCTCCGCCGCCGTGCGTGATGGGCAGGGCGAGGCGCTCCACGGTTTCGCCTTCGAAGTCGAATTCGATAAGCACGGCGGGTTCGTCGCCTACCACCCAGCCGTCGTGGCCCGGCTCGATGGCTACGGCCTGCGGGGCCACAAACGCATCGGTGGTACCATCGGCATACTGAATCGTAATCTGGCCCTGAGCCAGGAAGCCCACGTGTGCGTGCATGCACAGCGGCGTGCCCACCACCGCCTTCAGATCTTTGGACCAGCGGAAGCCCACCGGATAAATGATGCGCTTTACCCGCGCGGCCCCGGTCCGCACTACATCAACCATTAACCCGCCTATTTCGCGGTGCTCGGTGTTTTTCATGGGCTGCAACAATACGTTGGCTTGGTTCATGGCGTAGCGGGTTGGGGTAAACGAATGAGAGTGAAACGGGCCGACGAAGCCTTGGCTAAATATAGAAGTTTGGCGCATACTGGCTCGGCTGACCGACAGTGAGCGGCACCGCTAAAAGCGCCACAGGCTCCCGCAGAAGCGGGAGCCTGTGGGATATTGCTACCCTTGTGGGCCGCAGGGCATATACCTCGGCCTACTGGGCCTGCCGGGCCGCCCGCAGCCAGGCCTGGGCCTCATCGGCATTACCAAAGGTTTTCATCTGAAAATAGGTACCGATGCTGGTGTGCATGGTCTGCGCCGACAACGCGGCCAAAGACTCGGGGCTGACGACGTGGGCAAAATGGGTGAGGCCGCCGGCAATGGCGCGGGGCGTCCAGGCAGTGGCAATCCACTCCACGGCATGGTCCCAGGGGCCTACCACCAGCGTATTATCGTTCAGTAGGTACGGGCAGCCGGCCTGTTGCAGCACTTCCAGGCAGGCATTGGCGCCGGTTACGATGCCAGCATGGGTCTGGTAGCCAATCCAGTTGTTGTAGACCAAGTGCTTTTCCGCGTTGTATTCTATGGTTAGATAGACCTTACCGAAAGCATTGCTGATTTCTTTTTTCATTGCCCGCAAGATACCATTCTGCTGAGCTATTCGGCTACGCCGACAGCACTATATGTTGGCTTGCTGATGCCTCAACCCCACCCCACAACGTTGGAAATTGAGCTTAACCGGAGCAGTGCTGTACTACGCCGCGGGCCCGGCCCTTGCCTGCATGCAACTGGCTGACTACTATTCACCACTTACAAAAAAGCCCCGCTCCGGTACCGGAGCGGGGCTTTTTTGTAAGTGGTGAATAAGCAGGCGTTATTTCTTAACGACTGGCACTACGCTTACCACGGCATTGGCGGGCAGTGGTATTTCGCGGGAGGTTTGGAATTCGGGGGCCTTGTCGGCCTGCTCTTCCACTTTGCGCTGCACGATGCGCAGCAAACGGCCGCCCACGTTCATTACGGCTAGGTCGTAGCTGGTGCCCGAGCCGGCATCGTAGCTGCGGAAACCCATGAGCATGTCACTGGGGAAGCCGGCCAGCTTGGCTTTTTCCTTGTCCACTACATCCGGCTTGCCACCGAACTGCCCCAGGTCGATGTCCTGGTCCTTGGCACCTTTGAGCAGCAGATGGGTGCTGGTTTTGCGGTCTTCGGCGGGCTTGAAGCGGAAGCCCACGCTCACGTTGGCGGTGGTGCTGGCGGCTGGTGCAGCGGCCGCCGGAGCAGCGGCCGCTACCGTGGTATCAGCGGCGGCAGGGGCAGCAACGGCAGTATCGGCAGCGGCGGGGGCATCTGTAGTAGTGGTGCCGGGCTGCTCGGTGGCGGGCGGCGTTTGGTTGCAGCCGCTCACGAGTAGTACGGCGGCGAGCAGGGTCAGCGGAACGAGTTTCATCGAATGTGAGGCAATAAACGGGGAACAGAAAATCGGTTTGGAAGGATAAGAATACGCATTATTGCCGGGCAATGCACTGCGCTGGGCCGGCCAAACTTGTATTTTTCTTTGCTCACCGGTTATTTCGGCAGCAACGCAGCTACCTCTTTCACCCGCCGAAACCGCAGCATATTGCCCCTGGCCGTATAGCTCAGCGTCAGCACGGTGGGCGAAACATCGACGACGCTATAGCACAGCGGCTCGTTGCACCGCATATCCACCACGCTCAGGTACTCCCCTTTAGGCACCGTGTGGGCCGGCAGCGTGGCACAGGTAGCGGCGCAGGTATCCGTTACCTGCACCTGCAGCAGATCATCGTCGGCGCTGGTGCCGCTGGTCGCGTAGCGCATCGTCAGGCTATTGCCTTTCACAATCCAGAATTCCCGCTTATCGTCCACTGACTGCCACTTGCCCTGCAGCTGGGCCAGCGAAATGCGCAGATCGGGCAGCAGCGGCGTGGCTCTGTTTACGACGGGCTTAGAGGATAGACGGGCGTGTTTGGCGCCTTTTTTCTGGGCCAAAGTGGGCAAACTCAATAGGCAGAGCAAAGCCAATAACAGGGAATACGAGTACTTTATCAAAGCCAAAATCGGGGTTAAAACGGTCAACATTAAGACATAAAGCGAAGCCTTGCGCTACGAAATACTTCCGGGGCAGCGTTTTTCCGGGGCAGCGTTTTACAACGGGTGAGCGTCGTTGTTGGAGCTGGCTCCGGGGTCGGTCAGATCCTCGTTGCTGGTGGGCTGGCCGTCGTCGGGCGTGGTGTCGGTGGCTACGTCTTCCCGGTCGGCGGGCTCGGGCGCGGCCGGGGTAGCAGCAACTGCCGGGGAAGCCGGGGCCACCGGCGCGGGGTCGGGGCCGGGGTCGGTGGGGCCGGGCTGGGGCTCGGGCTTGTCTTTGGGGCCGGGAATGGTACGCGGGTCGGATGTGGGGGCGGCGGTTTTCATAGCTATGATACGGGAAGCAAGGGTGAAAGACGGCGGCGCAGTCGTGGCTGAGCTATCAACGTAAGTGCCGGCGCTTAGTTGAGCTTGCCGGTGATGGCTGTTTTCGGCTGCAGCTTGGCTTCCTTGCCGGCTCACGTTATACTTGCTGCGGTAGCTAAGTGCCGGGCTTTTGCGTATCTCCCGGTACTTCCGCCCCAAACCCAAGCCGCAGGCCTGTGCCGCGCACCCGGAATCAGTGGCCTGCCTTATGAAATCGTTGCTTTTCCGGCGCATCCTGCCGGCCGGACTCTTGTTGTTGCTCCTGGTGCTGGGCCTGGCCGCCTGGCTGCTGGGCACGCGCTGGGGTAAGCAGCAGTTGGAGCAGTGGGTACGGGTGCAGCTCACGCGCAACTCGGAGCTGGTGCTGGCACCCTTCGACGTCACGATTTCGCCCTGGCGCGACTTTCCCCACCTCACCGCTTCCATCCGTCATATCAGCCTGACGGACACCTCCTTTCGGGAGCAGCACCCAGTGTTGCGCGTGGGCCGCGCCGATATGCGCCTGGAGCTGAGCAGCCTGTTGCGTAAGCAGCTGCGCATCACCCGGCTCACGGTCTGGAATGTCGATTTTCTGGAGCGCGTCGATTCGCTGGGCCGCAGCTGGGGCCTGCACGGCAAGCGCCGCCACACCAGCAAAGGCGCCGGCCCACCCCTCGACGTGGCCCTGGACTCCCTGCTGGTGTACAACTTCCGCATCCAAACCCGCAACGACTTTGCCCACAGCGCCTTTGGGGCCGAGGTGCAACGGGGCCGGCTTTCGGCCACCATCAGCCAGGGCGTGCTGCGGGCCCATGGCACGCTGGCCGGCGAGCTGAACTACCTGCGCAACAGCCGGGGCACGCTGTTTCAGAATAAACCCGTGTGGGCCGCCGTGAATTACGAGCTGGTTTTCAAGAAGCGTCAGGGTACGCTGCGCAACACCCGGGCCACGCTCAACGGCGACACCATCCGCATTCAGGGCTCCCACACCACCATTGCCAACCAGCCGGGCACAGAACTCAACTTCCAGTTCGACGGGCAGCAGCCGTTGATGGAAGTGCTGCACGCGGCCCTGCCCCCTACCGTGCTGCCCTTCATCAAAGGGGCTACCAGTCCCAGCAAGGCCCGCATCCACTACACTATTTCGGGCCTCACCAGCCCCACTACCCGCCCCCGCAACATCCTGACCTTTAAGCTGCGCCGCGCCAGCCTGCGCTGGCCCGACGCCGCCCGCCACATCAACCACTGGGATTTGCAGGCTACCTACGACAACGGCCCGGCCCACAACTCCACCACCACCGAGCTGTCGGTGCAGCACTGCCGGCTCTACTCCTCGGCAGGCCGGCTAAACGTGGCCCTGCGCATCCGCGACTTCACCAAGCCCTTCGTGAGTGGGCGTTTCCGGGGGCGCACCGAGCTGCCCCAACTGGCGGCCGTGCTGGCGCCCGGCCAGTGGCGGGCCCGCCACGGCACGGCCGAAATGGACATCCGACTGCACGGCCTGCTACCCCCCACCGACGATGGCACCACTCTGCTGACCGAGCCGCAAAAGAGTTTGTCGGTGCGGGGCTCCATTGCGCTGCGCAACGCCTCGTTTCTGGTACTCGACCGCCAGGCCGACTTCTCCGAGCTGAATGTGCGCCTCGGACTGCAGGACTCCGTCTGGACCCTTTCCCAGGCCTCGGGCGTACTTGACCGGATGCGGTTTCAGGCCTCGGCTACCACCGTCAACCTCTTCGACTACCTCACTGGCCAGCGCCTGGCCATGCAGGTCACAGGCAATTTCGCGGTGGATGAGCTGCGCGTGCAGCGGCTGCGCGAACTACTGCGCCCCCCAACGGCCACCAGTCGCCTGGTAGCCCGGCAGCGGGCAGCAGCAGCATCCACGAAGATTGCCACACTCGGCGGCAGCCTGATTCCGCCGGGCGTGCGGCTACACGTGGGCCTACGCTGCAACCGCCTGATACTGGCCGCCGATACGCTGCAGCAGCTGGCCGCCACCGTGCTCCACGACGGCCAGCGGGTGGAGTTGCAGCGCCTGGCCGTGCGCGTGTGGGATGCCGATGTGCGCGGCCGGGTGTCGTGGCCCACCGATACGCTGCAGCAGGTGGCGCCTATTCAGTTCGACTTAGGCGTGCATTTCGATACGATAAACTACCGCCGACTGGTAGCCCGCCTTTCCCGCCCGCCCAAGCGCGCGGCCAACGCCCCGGCGAGTCCGGCCCTGCGGGAACTGCTGTTGGCGGCCAACGGTCAGCTCACCTGCGACATTACCACACTACAGCTTAATGGGGGCGAAAACCTGCGCAGCCTGCAGTTCCAGCTGTTCAAGAAAGGCCCCGAGCTGCGCCTGCCAGCCCTCGATTTTGCCACTACCCGCGGCGGCTCGGGCCATGCCTCGGTGGTGGTGCAGCTGGCCGGCATCCAGCTCACGGCCGCCGACGTCGACCTGAACCTGCATTACTCCACCCTCGATATTCAACGCCTGCTGCTGCTGCTGGCTAGCCTCAACCCGGAAGACAAAACCGTGCCCCTGCCCCAGAGCCGGATTGCCCGGCGGGCCGAGCGCCGGGCCCGTCGGCAGCAGACGGAAGGTGGCTCTATTCTTACCAACGGCATCCTGCGGGCCGTGGTACGGGTACGGGCCGACCGGGTAAACTACGGCGCCGTGCGGGGCCGCAGCTTCGAGCTGCTCTCCCACCTGCGCGACGGCGCGGCCCGGGTCGACAACTGCTCGTTGCGCGCTTTCCAGGGCCTGGTGGAGCTGCGGGGCGGCATGCTGCTCAACGTGGACCGCCAGCACCACCCGCTGCACGTGCAGATGCGGCTGCAGGACGTGGACCTGTCGGATCTGTTTTCGGCCGGCACCTCCATTGGCCTCACCGTGCCCGACCGGAAGAACATCAAAGGCACGATGCGCTGCGCCACCGACCTGCACACCGACCTGGATTCGACCTTTCTGCCCCGCCTCGACCAAACCCTGGGCTACCTCAAAGCCGACCTGCGCGACCTGGAGCTGCTCAATGTGGAGGCCCTCTCGCAGGTACTGAAATTTATGCGCGCCGAGCGGACCAATCACCTGTTTTTCGAGCCGTTCAGCAGCCAATTTCTGCTCAATCGGGGCCAGCTGCTAATTCCAGACCTGGACCTGAACAGCAACCTGAGCAACCTGGAAGTCAGTGGCTCTTATTTTCTGGATGGCCGCGCCAACCTCTACGTGGGCCTCAACCCGATGCAGGCCCTGTTTGGCGACAATGAGAAGCGCATCGAGCGAATTCAGCAGAGCGAGCCGCTACGCCGCCCCAACCACCGGCTAACCTATATCAACCTGCAGCGCCCGGCCGCCGGCAGCCGCTACTCCGTGCGCCTGTTTAAGGGCCAGGAGCAGCGCGAGCAGCAAGCCCTGCTGCGCCGGCAAATGCGCGAACTGCTCATCACCCAGGGCCTCGATACCACGCTGCGCCTGCTGCGCTGAAGCCATTTTTGCCGCCCGCCATGCAGAAGTATAGCGAAGCATCTTGTGTGGTGTCGTTGTTGAAAAAAGAACCTCATTCCGAGTTTGCCGGGGAATCTCGCGTGCTGACGTTGTTGGGACCAGAACATGCTGCTCACTCTATCGGCCGCTTGTCGATGCATCTTGCGTGCATTACCATTGCACGCGAGATGTCTCGCTAAGGCTCGACATGACAGGCTTTTTGCCTTAATCCACTGCTTTACTCTATAATGACTGAACCTGAAATCCTTGTTATCGGAGCCGGGGCCGCGGGGCTGCTGGCGGCCCGGGAGCTAAGCCGCGCCGGCCGCCACGTGCTGGTACTCGAAGCCCGCCCTCGAATCGGAGGCCGGATTCATACGTTCAACGGCGCGGGCTTCAGTGGCCCCACCGAAGCCGGGGCCGAGTTTTTGCACGGCGAAGTAGCTCTCACCCGGGAGCTGCTACAGGAAATTGGGGTAGCCACTCACGACACAGCCGGCACTACCTACGAAGTGGAAAACGGCTTGCTACAGACGGCGGAAAGCTTTCTGGCTGAGATGCCCTTGCTACTGGCAAAGCTTCATGCCCTGCCCCACGACCTGCCGCTGGCCGATTTTCTGACCAAATATTTCTCCGAAGACGAACACCAGCCACTGCGCGAAACCGTTACGCGCTTTGCCGAAGGCTACGATGCCGCCGATGCCCGCCGCGCCAGCTCCTTTGCCCTGCGCGACGAGTGGTCGGGCGGCGGGGCCGAAGACTCGCCCCGGCCCGCGGGCGGCTACGGGCCACTTATCCACCATCTGGCCCAGCAGGTGCAGGCTGCGGGCGGCGTTGTTCAGCTCTCCACTATTGTGCAGCAAATCCGGTGGCGACGCGGGCGGGTAGAACTCCGTTGCGACCAGAACCGGCGCTACTCAGCCGCGCAGGTGCTGCTTACGGTGCCGCTAGGTGTGCTACAGGCCGAAGCTGGCACGCCCGGCCACCTGGCATTTGAGCCCGAGTTGCCGGCGCCGCGCGCCGCGGCGGCAGCCCTGGGATTTGGCCCGGTTATCAAGATTCTGCTCGAATTCCGAACTAGTTTCTGGCAGTATACCGGCCCCGAAATCCGCAATGCCGCGCCTGAGTTGGGGTTTCTCTTTTCCGATGCGGCCGTGCCAACCTGGTGGAGCCAGCTGCCCGAGGAACGACCATTGCTCACCGGCTGGGTGGCCGGCCCCGCTGCCGATGCGCTTCGTAACGCCACCGATGAAGAAGTATTCACCCAAAGCCTGGCGGCGCTGGCCTACCTGTTTGGCGCTACTGCTGAGTTTCTGCACAGTCAGCTGGTAACCTGGCGCGTCGTCAACTGGGGGGCCGACCCATTTGCCCGCGGAGCCTACGCCTACGCCACCGTCGACTCGGCCGCGGCCCGCCGGGAGCTGGCCCGGCCGCTGGACGATACGCTGTTTTTTGCCGGGGAAGGGCTCTACGAGGGCCCGGCAATGGGCACCGTGGAAGCCGCCTTGGTAAGCGGGCAGCAAGCGGCACGGCAGCTGCTGGCCGCCTCCCGAACGCTGTAGAGATGCATAGTTGCGTCTCCTCGTTGAACGATTGTCGGTTGGGATTAAAGCAACGTCAACAACGAGTGAGACGCAACTATGCGTCTCACTCGTTGTTGACGTTGCTTTTCTCAGGTCACATTTTACAGGACATATTCGGACCATAAGCCCAGCTTGAATTGTAGCTAACCCACACAAAACAGGACTCTTACCCTACCCTGTTCACAGCCGTGGTTTTTCGGGGCGGGTGGCTTTTTTTCTGGCGCGAAAGCCCGGACATTTGCCTTCTTGTCTCCTCTCAATTTCCACCTGCAATGCAACACGCTTACCGCCGTGCCCGCCGCTGGCTACTCGTCACGGCCCTGTATTTGAGTGCTCCTACCCTGCTTTTCGCCTGGGGAACCTGGGGTCATGAGCGCGTCAACCGCGCCGCCGTGCTGGCCCTACCGCCGGCTTTGCGCACGTTCTTCTACAACCACGTCGACTTCATGGTGCAGGAATCGGTGGTGCCCGATCTGCGCAAGTACACCCTCAGCGACAAAGCCGAAGGCCCGCGCCATTTCATCGACCTGGAAGACTACGGCGACCAGACCCAAATACCCCAGACTTCGCAGGAAGCCTACGCCAAGTACGAACCGGCTTTCCTCGATAAAAACGGCCGCCTGCCCTGGTTTATTCAGGACATGTTGGGCAAGCTGACCCAGGCCATGAAAAACGGCCGCAAGGAAGACATCCTCTTCATTGCCGCCGACCTGGGCCACTACCTCGGCGACGCTACCCAGCCTCTGCACACCTCCCAGAACCACGACGGCCAGCTCACCGGCCAGAAGGGCATTCACGCCTTTTACGAGTCGCAGATGGTGGAGAAGTTCGGCAAAGACTACAACTTCAAGCTCAAGGAGCCCCAGCTGATTCAGGACCCGGTGGCCGAAACCTGGCGCATCATTGCCCAGGCCCACGCCTCGGCCGATACACTGCTCACCATCGAGAAAAAGCTGCAAACGGAGATGGGCACGACCAATATGCTGGAAGTAGACGCTCAGGGCCAGCCGAAAAAGAACGTCTTCAACAGCAATATCCGCACAGCGGCCTACACCGCCGGCTTCCACGCCGCCCTCAAGCGCATGGAAGAGCGGCAGCTGCGCATTGCGGCCCAGGCCGCGGCCAACTACTGGTACACAGCCTGGGTGAATGCCGGCAAGCCCGACCTTACCAAGCTCGACACCGAATATACGACCCGCAGCAGCCAGGCCAACCTGAAAGAGGAGCTGCGCCTGCTCCAGACCGGCAAGCTGGTCGACTTTTCCTCGTTTATGGAGTTCTAGAATCCTGCCGTAGCGGGTAGCGCCAAGCTACTTTCGCCACGCTCAAAGCCTGTTTGCTCCGCCTGATTTTGGGCGTTGCAAACAGGCTTTTTGCTGGGCTTTACCTTTTGGTAAGTGTTTACTCACTTCCGGCGTCCAAATTATCTTTCGCCTGATTTCCATAATCTTAACTATCGGAACCGATTGCGCGGCATATCACAAACGTTTGCATCGTTTTTCTACTAAGCAGGTGCTTTTCAAGGCATTGCTACGCTTGATTCGACCTCTATTTTTAGCACCGGAGAGTGGTATAATAGCACTTTTACTATTCTCCCAGGCCTTTCTATCATCTAACCCCTACTCTCTTCCCACATGAGTAAACACCGACCCATTCTGTTATCAGCCGCCGTGCTGCTACTGGCCAGTGCCGCCACTGTGCGCGGCCAAAACACGCCCGTGGTGCAGCAGGCCGAAGCCGGCACGCTGGGCGCCGACTGGACTAGCCCCACCCAGGCCGGCGTGCAGTACGTTTCCGTGGTGCCCACGGCCACTATTGCCAGCCAGAACCCCGGCACGGCCGCCCGCGTCATCACCTACAGCGTCACCTTTCTCGGGGCCGGCACCTACGACCTCTACGCCCGGGTACGGGTGGGCGCGGCAGCCGCCAACGACGACAGCTTCTACTACGGCAACGGCTTCGGCACCAAGTCGCCCACCGACGACAACGACTGGATTACCATCAACCAAGTAGCCGGCGTGGGCTACACTACCGGCTCTCAGGCGGTAGACGGGGCCGGTTCGGCCCAGAGCGGCGTGTGGAAGTGGGTGAACATGTCGAAGATTGGCGGCGCCGAAACCCCGATTTCCTTTACCGTGCCCGCCAACAGCCTCACCCAGACGTTCCAGCTCGGTGCCCGCGAAGACGGCTTCGACATCGACAAAGTGGTGTTTGGAGCCACGGGGCTGTATTTCACCGTCACCAACCTCGACAACGGCCAGCAGGGCTCCGTCAATCCGCCGCCCCCGCCTTTCACGCCGGTAGGCCCGCCCATGGCTACGGGCAAGCCCAAGTTTCTGGGCGGTGTGTACAGCACCCCGCAGCTACCCAACTTCACGGCCTACTGGAACCAGGTGGTACCCGAAAATGCCGGCAAGTGGGGCTCAGTGGAGGCCACCCGCGACGTGATGAACTGGACCGAGTTGGACGCGGCGTATAACCTGGCCCGAACCAACGGCTACCCCTTCCGCATGCACGTCCTGACCTGGGGTAGCCAGCAGCCCACTTGGATTGAAACCCTGCCTGCCGCCGAGCAGCTGGCCGAAATCCGGCAGTGGTATGCCGCCGTGGCCCAGCGCTACCCCACTATCGACTTTCTGGAAGTAGTAAACGAGCCCACCCACCAGCCCCCGAATACCACTGGCGGCGGCGGCAACTACATCAACGCCCTGGGCGGCAGCGGCACTACCGGCTGGGATTGGGTCATCACTTCCTTCCAGCTGGCCCGGCAGTATTTCCCTACCACCAAGCTGATGCTGAACGACTACAGCGTGGAAAACACGGCGGCTAGTGCCCAGCGCTACCTCGACATCGTGAACCTGCTCAAAGCCCGCAACCTTATCGACGCGGTGGGCATTCAGGGCCACGCCTTTTCCACGCGGGGCCTGCCGGTAGCCAACCTGACGACTAACCTGAACACGCTGGCCTCGGCCGGATTGCCGCTCTACATCACCGAACTGGATATCGACGGCGTGAATGCTCAGAGCCAGCTCGACGACCAAGTGCAGCTAACCGAATACCAGCGCGTATTTCCCGCCTTCTGGGAGCATCCGGCCGTGAAAGGTGTTACGCTGTGGGGCTACCGGCCCGGCCACTGGCGCACTGCCCAGGGCGCTCAGCTAGTCAACGAGGACAACACCGAGCGTACTGCAATGGTGTGGCTCAAAAACTACGTGAAGACCACCGTGCTGGGCACCGCCAAAGCTGATAACGCCGCCGTAAGTCTGTGCCCCAACCCGGTAACGAGTGGCTATTTCACCCTGAAAGGCACGGATAATCTTACCACAATTCGGGTGGTGGATATTCGGGGCCAGCTACTGCGCGAAATAGCTCTTCGCAACCAGGCTTCCGTTGATGTAAAGCTGGATTTACGGCCCGGCATGTACGTTTTGCAGCTCTTGGATGGCAAAACCATTTCATCAAAGAAACTGGTTGTTGAATAAATCAGTTAGCCTCTTTTTTAAAACCACTGCACTAATTTCTATTTAACCAGCACAAAAACATATAATTAATGCGCTGATTTTTTCAGCAGAAATAGCCGTGCAAATTGCTTTGCACGGCTATTCTATTTTTCAGCGTCTCTTAATTACAGCAGCTCAATTCCGGCGGCGGCCAATTCCTGGCGGACGGCATCGGGCCAGATGCTGACCTGCACCTCCCCGATGTGGGCTTTGCGCAGCATAAACATGCACACCCGCGACTGGCCAATGCCGCCCCCGATACTCTGCGGCAGACCGTCGGCGAGCAGCAGGCTGTGGAAGTGCAGGTCTTTGCGCTCGGGGCAGCCGCGCAGCTCCAGCTGCCGCGTCAGGGCCGCTTTATCTACCCGGATACCCATCGACGACACTTCGAAAGCCGTTTCCAGTACCGGGTTCCACAGCACGATGTCGCCGTTCAGGCCGTAGTGGCCGGCTTCGTTCTGGGTGCTCCAGTCGTCGTAATCGGGGGCGCGGCCGTCGTGGGCTTCGCCATGGCTCAGTTCCCCACCAATGCCGATGAGGAAAATAGCGCCGTACTGCTTGGCGGCTTTGTGCTCGCGCTGCTTGGGCGTGAGCTCGGGGTACTGCTTCAGCAGGTCTTCGGCGTAGATGAAGGTAATAGCTTCGGGCAGCACTGGCTCAATCTCGGGATATTGCTCAGCTATCTGCTGTTCAACGACTTTCAGCGCAGTATAGATTTTTTCTACCGTGCTTTTCAGAAACGGAATCGTGCGCTGCTCGGGGGCAATGTGCTTTTCCCAGTCCCACTGATCCACGTAGATGGAATGAATTGGCGAGTAATCTTCGTCGGGACGCAGGGCGCGCATATCGGTCAGCAGGCCCTTGCCCGCCTCGATGCCGAGCTCCTGCAGGCGCAGCCGCTTCCACTTGGCCAGCGAGTGAACTACCACGGCGCGGCGCTCATCGAGGGCCTTTACCGGAAAATGCACGGGGCGCTCAATGCCGTTCAGGTCGTCGTTGATGCCAGTGCCATCGAGTACGGCAATGGGCGACGATACTTTCGTGAGGCTAAGCTGGCGGCTCAGCTCCCGGGCGAAGGAATCCTTGACGAAACCAATAGCTTCTTCGGTCTTCAGTAGGTCGGCAGGCGTTAGCAAGCGGGAGGTGGTGAGGGTAGTTTCCATCTGTAAAAAAGGGGGTGAAATGAGTTGATTCGGTGGAGCTTCAGGACGGTAAAGGCAATAAGGTGCCGGCCGCCTGAAAGGCAGTTTTTATTTTCGAGAAATTCCCGTTTGGGTGGAAAAGGCAAAAAAAAAGCCTTCCGAATCACGGAAGGCTTTAATTCAATTGTTGTTCTTTTTTCCTTTATATGAACAACAGCCTTCCAATCACGAACAAATTATTGTTCGAGTTATTATTGAAAAGCACGTTGTTGAAAAGTTGCATGACTTGCGCTGGGTGACTTCGTGTTGCCAAATAGGAAATTAAAATTTAAATTTCCAAATCCAGCTCGGTATTTAAATGCATATTTTTTTACTCGCTTAAATTCTACTAACAATTGTTAGTGGCAAGAAACGCGGTTTCCGGCTAACCAGTCAATCCTTCGCGCAGCTCGCGCACGGCCTCACTCATATAGGTGGGCACCTCAGCTTCGGGCAGCAGCAACCGGAGTAAGCGCAGGTATTTGGCCCGGCCTTCTTCCAGCATAGTGAGCGGCACCTCCACCGTAAACAGACTGAAGGGCTCCACTTTCTGCACGCCTACCAGCAGAAACCGGTCGGCCTGCAGGGCATCGAGGTAGAAGGCGGCCTGCCGGTCGTAGTCGTAGCCGCTGCACTGAGCCAGGAAGTGGTTGTAGTCGCGGGCCATCGTAGTTTTAAAGTCGATGATGGTGTAGCCGCGGTCGGTGTTGGGCGCTACCAAATCAGCGCGCAGCTTGCAGACGGTGCTGGTCGTGGGCTCAGTGAAGATGCAGCTGGGCTCGGGCGTGCCGTTTAGCAGCAGCTCATTCAGGTACGGGTCTTGCTTGACGCCATCCACCATCCACCAAATGAGCGTGTCGTTGATGCCGGGCAGGCCAGGCTCGTAGAGTTCGGGCTCCAGCAGCGCCGTGTGGAAGGCCGTGCCCAGGCCCAGCGCCCCACTGGCGGAACTTGGCTTCTGGTAGCGGCCATTGAGGGCATCGCGCAGGCGCGACAGGTCGGAGTTGGCCACGGCGGGCAGGGCGCGGTAGTCGTCGTAGGGCAGCCGCAGCAGATCGGGCCGGCGGAAAGGGTCAGGTAGAGGCATAGATACCAGGCAACAATCGGAACAGCAGCATTGTCTCCGCTTACCTACGATATTTTGCAAAGTAGAGTAACTATTGGACTCCGACTTTGCTTGGCCAATGCCAGCCCGAACTGTTGCAGGATGAGCCAGCAAACTTACCCTACTGCAACCCCTTCAGCATTTTATAAAAGGCTTCAGCGTACGTATCACTGATGGGAATAATTTGGTCGACAATCTGAATCCGGTTTTTCTCGATGTGGTCAATCTTGTGGATGGCAACCAGAAAGGACCGGTGTACCCGGGCAAAATCCTGGGCGGGCAGCAGCTCTTCCAGTTTGGCAAAGCTCAGGAGCGTCATAATTTTCTCTTCGGTGGTATGGATTCGTAAGTAGTCTTTCATGCCTTCCACGAAGAGAATGTCGCGAGTAGCTACTTTCTGAACACGGTGGCCCACCTTGAGAAAAATATACTCCGGCTCTGGCTTGGTTTCCACTTTTTCTTCCTTCTTTTCCAGAAACTGCCGGGGGCTTTGCTCCTGGTACAGGCGCAGTACCGCTTTATAGAACCGCTCGAATGTGAAGGGCTTCAACAAGTAGTCCTTCACCTCCAGGTCGTAGGCCTTCAGCGCGTACTGGTCGTAGGCGGTAGTGAGAATAATCATCGGTTTGGGATTCAGCATCGGAATGAAGCTGAGCCCATCCAGGTCCGGCATGTTGATATCCAGAAACAGCAGGTCGGGCTGGTCTTCGGCCAAATGAGCGGCGGCTTCCAAGGGACTCACAAAGGTGCCTTTCAACGCCAGGAAAGACACTTTTTGGATGTACTCTTCTAGTATTTCCTGGGCCAGATACTCGTCCTCAATGATGTAGCAGGTAAGCTTGTCTTTCATAAGCCGGTGCATGTAGACCGTGAATGGTAAGGTTGACGGTGAAGGTGTCGGCAGTATTCTGAATGGTGAGCGTGTGCTGCTCAGGATACAATAAAGCCAACCTTTTCCGCACGTTGGGCAGGCCAATGCCACCGGGTTCCTCCAGTGGGTTAGCCGACTTTTTTGCTATTGGGTTCTGTACGCTGAAGGCCAGGGCGTCTTCTTTTACCTCCACGCTTACTTTCAGGTCGCCGGGTTCCAGGCGGGCGGGGCTGTGCTTGTAGGCGTTTTCCAGCAGGTGAATGAACAGCAGAGGAGCAACGAAGCAGGAGGCCGTATCCCCCGCTATTTGCAGGTCGACCACCGGGCTGTTTTTGTAGCGTAGCTGCTGCAAACTCACATAATCCCGCAAGTAATCCATCTCCCGGGCCAGTGGCACCGTGGCCGCGTTAGACTCATATATCATATAGCGCATCAACGAGGCCAGCTGCATAACGGCTTCCGGGGCGGCCGGGGCCTGTTTGTACACCAGCGTGTGAATGTTGTTGAGGGTATTGAACAGGAAATGCGGGTTAATCTGCGACTTCAGGTAATACAGCTCGGCTTCTATGGCCTGCTTTTCCAGCTGCTCCTTCTGGATGGTATTGAGCACCAACGTCTCCGTAACCCGGGCCAGCCAACTCAGAAAGAGAAAGATGGGGACCGTCGCAATCAGGTGCATCATGTAACTCCCAAAATCAAACGGCTTTTGGTGGAACTGCAAAAACGGCAAAGGTCCCGTCAGCACAATTGCCGCTAGCTTGAACCAGTAGTCTCTTCCTTTCCTCTGGCCGGCGTACTGGGTTAATAAGTAGAAATGCGCGTAAAAAACGTACAAACAGGTTGCTATAAACCCCGCGGTGGTGCTACGCCAGTAGGCATCGGCGTCATTGCTCAGCTGCAAGACGACCAACAAGGTGAACAGGACCCAAACGACCAGGTGAATCAGCCAGAAGATTTTTTTGACGCGCTCCATAGCACAAAGGTGGGTTTTCTGGTCCTACTCCGGCCAGCGTTTCGACCAGTTGGGAAGGCTACTCTACGAGCGGCGAAAAGGAGCCTGCCAGTGCTTTGGCAGAAGCAAAACCATCTTTGGTCGAATACTTCCCCGCATCAGCATATCGGTTTTCGCGGTTCGGTTGGGCAGTAATTGCTTCGCAGTGAAATACAGAAAGCAGGCATCGGTGTAGGTGCCTGCTTTTCCTCATGCGAAACGATTCACCGAAGCCAAACCGATAAAATGGGAAAGCACCCCTTGGGCCTAGCCATCCGCAACGTCTCCAAAAGATATGCGAATGGCGTGCAGGCATTGCAGAATGTATCACTGGATATTCCGCCGGGCATGTATGGGCTGCTGGGTCCCAACGGCGCGGGCAAGTCCACGCTCATGCGCACCCTGGCCACCCTGCAGGAGCCCGATGCGGGCAGCATCTTGTTGGGCGACATCGACGTGGTACACCAGAAGGAAGCGGTGCGCCAAACGCTGGGCTACCTGCCCCAGGAGTTCGGGGTGTACCCCAAAGCCAGCGCCGAAGAGCTGCTGGACTATTTCGCGGTGCTCAAAGGCATTACCAACCGGACTGTGCGCCGGGCAACCACCGAGGCCCTGCTCAAGCAAACCAACCTCTGGGACAAGCGCCAGCAGAAGCTGGGGGGCTACTCCGGCGGCATGAAGCAACGTTTCGGCGTGGCAGTGGCCCTGCTGGGCAACCCCCAACTGCTCATTGTAGACGAGCCCACGGCGGGCCTGGACCCAGCCGAGCGGGTCCGTTTCCTCAATCTGCTAAGCGAACTAGGGGAAAACAGCGTCGTGATTCTCTCCACCCATATCGTGGAAGATGTCGCGGAGCTATGCACCAATATGGCCATCATCAACAAAGGTCAGATTCTGCTGGAAGCCCAGCCCCTGGAAGCCGTGGCCGCGCTCAAAGGCCGCATTTGGCGTAAACTGACCGATAAAACTACCCTGCCGGCGCTGGAGCAGGAATACCGGGTTATTTCGGCCAAACTACTGAGCGGCCGTACCCTGGTGCATGCCTACAGCCAGGATAGGCCCGGCAACGGGTTTGAGCCGGTGGAGCCGGACCTGGAGGACGTCTATTTCAGTGCCATGACGGGCTGCTTCAGCCAAGCTAGCCAGCAGCCGAAAGCGGAGGAAATAGCGTTATGAAGCTCCAACGAATTTTTGCGCTGGAATTCGGCTACCAGTTCCGTCGGGTTGCCACCTGGCTCTACTTCGGAGTGCTCTTGGCCATCGCCTTTTTGATTGTCATTGCCAACTTTGCCTCCGATGCGCGGGACGGGTATTTTCTACTCAACGCGCCCATCGTCATTGCGGCAGTCGCGGTTATATGCAGCGTGAAGTGGCTGCTGGTGGGCGCCTCCGTGGCAGGCGATGCCGCCGCCCGCGACGTGCAGACCCGCATGCATTTGCTTACGTACACGGCTCCAACCGACAAAGGTGCTTATCTGGGCGGGCGGTTTCTGGCCGCCTTTGCGCTGAATGTTATTTTGCTACTGGCCATTCCGGTGGGCATTGTGCTGGCCATGCATTTTGCCGGGGTCGAGGCCGAGATTCTGGGGCCGTTCCGGGCGGCGGCCTACCTGACGACCTTTTTCTACATCCTGTTGCCCAACGCTTTTTTTGCAACGGCCATTCAGTTCTCGCTGGCGGCGCTCAGCCGCCGGGCCATGGCCAGTTACCTGGCCGGGGCAGTGCTGTTCGCGGCGGCCTACCTAGTTGGGCAGGGCTTACAGGATGCGGGCGAATGGGGCAATCTGATTGACCCCACGGGTTTCACCCCGGTGCTGAGCCACCTGTCGAACGACTGGAGCCCACTGGAGAAAAGCACGCGTCTGTTTCTGCTGGAGGGCTCCTTTCTGACCAACCGCCTCCTGTGGCTCGGCATTTCACTGAGCCTGCTGACGTTTACCTACTTCCGGTTTCAATTCATTCTACCCGAAACCAGCCAAAAACGAAAGCCTGGTAAACAGCCCAAGCCAGAGGCGGTAGCCTCCCGGGAGCCGCTGAGCTGGGAAGCCGGGGGAATACTGCCGCCGGCCACCGGAACCTATGGCTGGGCCACACAGCTGCGCCAGTTGCGCCTTATCACCTGGCACTCGTTTTTGCACCTTGCCAAAAGCAAGGCCGGGCTTTCCCTGCTGGCCGCGCTGGCCCTGGTGGTGGGAGTAATTATACCTGCCAACCTGGAGGGCCGAGGTGAGCCCCTGCTGCCCCGAACCGACTTTGTGCTGGATTATCTGACCGCGCCCCTTGCGCAACCGGAGCGTTTCTGGAGTATCATTGCCCTGCTCACCATCTTCTACGCCGGCGAGCTGGTGTGGCGGGAACGGGATGCGGGCCTGAATGAAATTGCTAACGCGGCGCCGGTGCCGGAATGGGTGCTGTTTCTGAGCCGGTTTCTGGCGTTGAGCCTAGTGCTGGTGGGGTGGCTGGCCTTCCTGATGATGGCCGGAATAGGGGCGCAAACGGGCATCGGCGGTGCTACTCCCGAAATCGGGCTCTATCTGCAAATTCTCTTCGGACTGCAGTTAGTGGATTGCCTGCTCTTTGCCCTGCTGGCGCTGCTGGTACACGTGCTGGTCAATCAGAAATTCGTGGGCCACTTGGTGGCGCTGTTAGCTTATGGCTTTATTGCATTTGCTCCGAAACTGGGCATTGAGCACAAGTTGCTTCTATTTGGCACCAGTCCGAATTGGACGTATACCAGTATGGCTGGCTTCGGGCCCACGCTGGCACCCTGGCTGTGGTTCAAGTTTTACTGGATAGCCTGGGCACTGCTGCTGGCGGTAGTGGCGGCACTTTTCTGGGTGCGAGGCCGGGAAGGCCGTTTTGCCATGCGGCTCCAACTGGCCCGCCAGCGCTTCACGGGTGCCACCGCTGGGGTTTCGGCGGCGGCCGGGGCGGGCATCCTGTTGTGTGGCAGCTTTATCTTCTACAACACCAACGTGTTGCATGACTACACCAGCGCCGCAGAGGCAACGGCGCAACGGGCTGCCTACGAGCAGCGCTACCGCCGGTACCTGCACCTACCCCAGCCCCTGCTAACCGGCGTAAAACTGCAGGTTGAAATATATCCTCAGAAACGGGCAGTGGAAATACAGGGCACTTACCTGCTCGTGAATAACAGCCCGGCGCCCATCGACTCCATTCATCTGGCTACGGGAGCCGGCGTTGAAACCACTGCAATTCATTTTGACCAACCGGCCAAGCAAATTCATCTGGACGCGGTGCATGGCTACCGTATTTACGCCCTGGCGCACTCCCTCCGCCCCGACGACTCGCTGCGCCTGAGCTTTCAGGTAGACCATCGAGCAAGTGGCTTTTCCAACAGCGGAGCCGACGCGCAGGTGCTGGCCAACGGCAGCAGCTTCCGGAACCTGGAGTGGCTGCCAGTCCTCGGGTACCAGCCCTACCGGGAGCTGGACGAGTCCGGCGCCCGCAAAGCGTATGGCCTGACCCCGCGGCCCGCCACCTACTCGCTCTACGACGTAGCGGCCCGCCGTTATGCCCCGTTTCCCGAGCAAATCAGCTTTGAAGCCATTGTGGGTACCGATGCCGACCAGATGGTGGTAGCACCGGGCACCTTGCGCCGGACCTGGACCACAGCGGGCCGCCGCTACTTCCACTATGCCACAGATGCGCCCATCCGGAATGAATACACCTTTTTCTCGGCCAACTACGCAGTACAGGAAGGCAAGTGGCGCAACCCGTCGGCTAGCTCGCAACAAGAGGTTACCATCCAGATTTACTACCCTCCTGGGCTCACGCAAAACCTGGCACGGATGGTCCGCAGCGCCCAGGCGTCGCTAGACTATTACGCCAAACAGTTTGGGCCCTATCCGCACCGGCAGCTCCGCTTTGTGGCCCATGCCAGCTACGCCTTTGGCCACCACGCCGCGCCCATTGATATCACGGCAGAAGAAGGCTTTTTCCTGCTGAACCCGAAGGCGGATGAGCGGGGGTTCGACCTGGTGACGGCCGTGGTAGCACACGAGGTGGCCCACCAGTGGTGGGGCAACCAGCTCAAGCAAGCCTACGTGGAGGGCGCTGGCCTCATTACCGAAAGCCTGGCCTGGTACTCGGCTATGGGCGTACTGGAAGATAATTACGGGCCGGCGCACCTACAGGCGCTCCTGAGTTTCCTACGTGAAGAGAATGAAACCCCGCGCACCCGCGCCGCCTTGCCACTACTGCAGGCCGACGACTGGTACCAGAATTACCGCAAAGGCCCCCTGGCACTGTACACGCTGAGCCAATACATGGGCCGGGACCGGGTAAACCGGGCCCTCCGGCAGTTGTTGGCGCACCACCGCCCCGGCACGCTGCCCCGGCCTACTTCCTTGGACCTCCACCAGGAGTTGCAGACAGTCACGCCGGACTCGCTGCAACCGCTGCTGCACGACCTGTTTGAGGCCAACACTTTTTGGGAGTTGACGACGGAAACTGCCACCGCCCACCAGACTACAGCAGGCCCCTGGCAGGTCACGCTCACGCTACAGGCCAGCAAGCTGGCAGTGGATAGCGCCGGCACCGAGACCAAGCTACCGATGAAGGAATGGGTGGAAATCGGGGTTTTCGCCCCTGCCGAGGCAGGAAAGGTGACAGGCAAGCAGCTCTATCTGCATAAGCACCTTATCAAATCCGGCAAGCAAACAATTGTGCTGACGCTACCCGACCGACCCGCTAAAGTAGGCCTTGACCCACGCCAGTTGTTGATTGATTGGAAGGTAGAGGATAATTTCAAAGTAGTGAAGTAAACAAAGCGCCACCAGGATTAGTCGAAAGAGGGTATTGAAATGCCAGGCGCAACGTCTATCGTTTCAGTACCCCCTTTCGCCATTGCTGAAATCAGAAGTGCGTGTCTTGACGCAAGTAGCTAGTTTCAACTCATTGATAGCAGCTGAATACACACTCATTGCTTACTAGGCATACGTCTGTTTATGGCCTCCTAAATCATCATCTGTAAGATCTCAGCATCATCTTGGCTCCGTCAGCAGAGTCAGCCTCTGGATGGGTCATTACCCGTTTTTTATAACATTTGTCCTTTGTATTAGCGTTTCCTGAGCTCACTACCACCCAAACCGGGAACACCTCTTGCATCTTGCATCCATACTTTTGCTTTACCAACCCAAATGGAATATAGCCAACCCACCACCTACGGGACTATCTTAGTCGACTATGAAAATTTCTATTATTATTTCAAAAACAACTACCCTAGTCTACCCGATCCACAGGAGTGCGTTCTGGAGGCCATTCGGGGGCTGCGAGAGTATCTGCGGAAGGAGTTGAAAATAGAGCCAATCATCTTGAATGCGTATGCCGATTTTGAACGCATTGGTCCGGCTGCACAATTAGGAGACCTTTATTTGCTCGGCGCAAACACGCGCAATGTGCTTGGAACCCAGCACAAAAATGCCGCCGACATGCAGCTGTGCATCGATGCGTTAGAAGTTCTCTATACCCGATCCGATATTCAGACATTCGTGTTCATGGCCGGCGACCGGGACTATATTCCCGTGATACAGCATCTGCGGCGCCAAGCTCGGCGAGTTGTAGTCGTGGGCTTTCGGGATTCCACCTCGGGGGGGACTTACTCCAGATTATCGGAGAGAATAGCCTCATCGATCCGCAGCTGTTACTCTCGTCGGCGCGCCGGGAAGCCTTGAAAGTATTGCGTCGTCCAACTTCTGCTGCACAAGCGCTAACTACGAAAGCCCAGGCCACAACCCCGGTGCAGGAGGGGCTAGTCACTAGCCAATCGGTGGTGAGCCCCGCCTTCCAGCCGGTTCGACCGCTCACTGATGGCGCTGTGCTGCGCTGTCTGCGCTTTCTGCTGGAGGAAGCGCAAGCCTATAGCGCACAGGAAGTTTGGCTGACGCCATTCTTTCGCAAGCTAGCCGAGGAGATGAATGAGCTAGCTGAACCCGAGCGGCGCACGCTGGTGAGTGAGCTACAGAGTGCCGGCTGTATCCGCATCGAGAAGCGTGAAGCGCAGCCACATCCTTTTTCGGTTATTATAGTCAATTACAGTCACCCGGATGTGCAAAAGCAGGGGGAGCTTTCCGGGTCAGAGGAGTGACGTAGACTAGTGCTCAAGGCCGTCGAGAACCACAAAGAGCACCAATGATTATCTCACCCCAGTGCCCGAGCATAGGTCATATTTACCGGCTTACCGCGGTTTGCTGCCCTGCATTTCCCGTTGGCGCATGGGCATAGCGTCAATCGTCGTAAAAAGAGAGGACGGGGTTACCGGCTCGGTTTCGCGGCGCTTGGAGCCCCCATCTTTCCCCAACAGCACCAGCGTGAAGCCAGTGGGTGAAACACGGAGCGTTTCGGTGAGGTAGTTACGGTCGGCCGCCGACAAAGCAGTGAACAGTACTTCGCGTACCAGCAGCTCGCGCGCTTCAAGGCCGGGAGGGTCAGTGGCCAGTAGTTGCCGCTGGCGCCGCAACGCGGCGTTGTCGGAGGTAGGCGCACAGAGCAGCAGCACGCGTTTCTGCCAGCGGCTGGCCTTCAGCGAGGCCGCCAAGGATCCACCTGACTGGGCATTTACGACAGTAGACCAGAGAAAGAAGCCACTCAGCACGAGCAGCCCGCGCAAGGCAGAAGGGCACATAGTCGAATGGGATGACAAACGAATCTGTAACGTGGCACGCGGCTGATAAGATATACCCCAGCGTTTTGCCGTACGCGCTACGGCATCTACAACAAAAACGAGGGACGCCGGCAGCAGAGTACGAGTGGGCGGGCATCAAAAAGCCAAGGACTGATTCTAACTACCCGGGGCTGGGGAAGCGTTGAGCTAATCTTGGTTGGCAGCCCGTTGATAGACTGATATACCAGCCGGTTCTTACTTGGCGGGCGCTACGCCGGTGAGGGTTTGCACGATGGGTTGGATGGTGCCGTCCGGGTTGTAGCGCAGGTAGTCCACGCAGATGGAGCGCCGGTAGCTGCCGCCGGTGGGCAGGGCACCGTTGTGGTAGAAGAAGTAGCTCTTGTCCTTGTAGTCGGTGATGCCGGGGTGCGTGGTAAAGCTGTTGGGCACATTTTCCTGAATAATTCCGCGGTACGTCCAGGGACCAGTGGCGCTGGTGGCCGTGCAATACTCTATCATTTCGGGCTTGGTGCCGGCGCTGGCGTACACGAGGTAGTACAGCTTTTTGCGCTTGTACACCCAAGGGCCTTCGATGTAGTTTTTGGGCGTAATGACGTTGATGGGGCCGGCCAGCTCGGTCATGTTGTCCTTGAGCTTTACCCAGCGGCAGCTTAAGTTGCCCCAGTACATGTACACTTGCTTGTCATCGTCCACGAAAACCGTAGGGTCAATGTCGTCCCAGGCGTGGGGCTTGTCCTTGGTCATCTCATTCACAATGAGCGCCTTGCCAATAGCATCCTTGAACGGCCCAGTAGGCCGATCCGACACGGCTACCCCGATGGCTGCGCCGCCTTGGCTGTTGTCGTCTTTCTTATGGAACGTAGACACAAACCAGTAGAACTTGCCATTGTGGTAGATGCACTGCGCCGCATACGCATCACCGGTAGCCCAGGCAAACGTGCGCGGTGAGAGGCGCATGCCGTAATCTTTCCAGTGCACCATATCGGTGGTGGAATAGATACGCCAGTCGGGCATTTTGTAGTTGGTTTCCTGCACCGAAGCTGTATCGTGGCCGGCGTAGAGAAACAGCGTGTCGCGGTATACCAGCGGCGCCGGGTCGGCTGTGAATACGTCTTTGATAATCGGGTTTTGCGCCTGCGAAGGCAGGTAGGCCACCAGGGTAAGCGGGGCTATAAGCCAGGTCTTTTTCATAGGGGTCAGGTAGTGGATGGGAATACTATATAGGCTCGTTAGGGCCGCGCGGCTGGTGAACCGCCTAAAATAGACGTTGGGCAAAGAGGTATAAATCGTGGCGCCACACGGGCCAGGTATGGCCGCCGGGGTACTCACTGTACACGTACTTGATGCCCAGCTCATCCATCTTGGCCCGCATTACCTTGTTGTTGGCGTAGGCAATGTCTTCGGGCCCGCCCATCGAGAGCCACAGCTGCTTCAGGTTGGTATTGATGGTGCCGGCATTGGCTTTCATAAACGCATACTGCGGATCGGATAAGGCTGCATTATTGGCAAAGAAGCCCGAGCTAAATACTCCTAGATGGGCAAACATATCCGTGTTCTTGATGCCGGCGTAGAGCGTTTGAAGGCCACCCATGGATAGGCCTGCCAGAGCCCTATTATTAGCCCCCGCCGCCACCCGGTAGTTGCTTTCCACTACCGGTAACACGGTTTGCTTCAGCTCGTCTTCAAAGCGTTTCAGCGTACCCTCGTTGAAGCCCGCTAGGCCACCCGGGCCACCCATGTTGCCGTCTAGCATCACCACGAGCATGGGTTTGGCTTTTTTGTCGGCAATCAGGTTGTCCAGAATCACGTCGGTTTTGCCTTGCTTGGCCCAGCCGGTCTCGTCTTCGCCGCCGCCGTGCAGCAGGTACAGCACCGGGTATTTAGTGGCAGTATTGGCATCGTATCCAGCTGGCGTGTACACGAAAAACCGCCGCCAGGAGTTGGTGACTTTCGAGAAGTACCGCCGCTCCCGCACCTCGCCGTGGGGCACGTCGCGCAGGGCGTAAAAGCTGGTGCCGCGGCCCGGAATCTCGATGCCGCTGGCCATACGGCCCATGCCGTAAAAGGTGTCGCTGGCCGGGTCGGCCACGGGCAGACCGTCGAGCACCAGGGAGTAGTAGTGCAGGCCCCGGCTCAGCGTGTCGGTGGTCACGGTCCAGGTGCCGCTGCTGTCCTTCACCATGTCGTACTTGCGGCCCAGGTCGAGTTGGGCCTGCTGCACGCCGGGAGCTTTCAGACGAAACACGGCGCGGTTATCGGGCAGAATTTGGGGGTACTTGGCGTTGCGCACGTTGGTAGCGGCCGGTGCGCCCAGCACCGTGTAAGTAGGCAGCGCCGCCACATCGACGGGCTTGAAGAGGAACTGCGAGAACATATACAGCCCGTTTTTCCAGACCTTAAAGTCGTGCCCACCAGCCTCTAGGTAGTACACGTGCGGCACCCGGTGCTCGTAGAGGTAGTCGTGGGTGCGCTGGCTGATGGGCAGCAGGCCGTCCTGGTCGCCGCACGAAATCCAGAGCAGCTTGAGCTGCTTGGTGGCTTTGGCGGGGTCAGGCACTAGCTGCTCGGGTAGTTTAGTGTTGGGAGCCGACGAGAAGCCCCCTACCCAGGCAAACTTATCAAGGTTACCCAGCCCGAAGTTCAGCGACTGCCCCCCTCCCATCGACAGGCCAGCTACAGCCCGGTTCTCGCGGTTCTTAAGCGCCGGATACGTCTTCTCGATGTAGGGAATGAGGTCGGTCAGTAAGTCTTTCTCGAAATTGGCAAACGCGGCTACCTTATCCGGCCCGTAGATATTGCCAACGGGTCTGTCATCTTTCATGGCCCGGCCGTTGGGCATCACCACCAGCATAGGTTTGAGCTTGCCCGCCGCGTACAGGTTATCCAAAATCACCTGCGGACGCCCTCCTTTGAGCCACTCTTTTTCGTCACCGCCAATGCCGTGCAGCAGGTAGAGCACCGAGTACTTTTTCCGTTTGGAATACCCCGGCGGGGTGTACACTAGCGCCTTCCGCACTGTTCCCACGGTTTTCGAGGTGTAGCTGATGCTGTCTATTCTGCCAGCGGCAATACCGGCCGTGGGCTGGTCGAAGCCCTTAGGAGCTTCCATGGCCATTTTTTGGGCAAACGCGCTGCTCACACTCAGCACCACAACACTCAGGATGGCGGGGACTATGTTTCTCATACCTTGGATAATGGCCTAGCAGGCCAGATAATTGGTGGGAATATCAGACGGTTTGCAAGCGAGCAGCTTCTTTACCCCTTAGTCAAACTTGACCCAGTCAATAGCCACGGGAGTATTTGTTTTGGAGGAAACGACCAATGCATGGGTGCCGGGCTTAAAGGCTGATACAGGTGCTTTCACCTCCTGCCACTGGCTGCCTTTCGGCACGGTTACTTGGGCTAGCATCGGGCCCGTGACCCCGTCGGTGCGCAGCTGCACCGTGGCGCCTGCGGCGGCCTGCACGCGTAGCGTCACTGTTTTGAGGGCCTGTTTGCCAAAGGCTACACCGTTGTACTGCACCCAGCCCTGATTATCGGCCAACACGGTTTTCCAGCCTTGGAAGGTGTTGGCCGTATCCAGAAAGGCAATGGAAACGCCGCGGCTGCTCAGGCGGCTGTAGCGGTCTAGCTGTATTTTCTGGCGGGCGTCGGTGAGGCCTACGCCGCGCAGGGTGGGCACCACTTTGCGGATGGCCCCATCAGGCTCGAAAAACAGGCTGTCCATGCGAACCGAGCGGTTTTTGTCAAAGTTAGGCGACAAGTCATTGTGGTGATAGAACAAGTACCATTGGTTCTTGAGCTCCAGCAGGGAGTGGTGGTTGGTCCAGCAGCCGGTCGGCGACTCGTCCATGATGACGCCCTTCACCGTGAACGGGCCTAGGGGGCTGGTGCTGGTGGCGTATTCGAGGCGCTCCGTCTTGTTCTCCACGTGCGGATACGTGAGGTAGTAGATGCCCTTGCGCTCAAACACATACGGTCCTTCTTTCAGGCCTTTAGTGGGCAGCTCGCCCAGCGTAACGGGCTCCGAGGCCAGCTCCAGCATGTTGGGCTTGAGCTTGGCGGCGTAGATCTCGCCCTGCGACCAGTATAAGTAGGCCTGCCCATCCTTGTCAATCAGCACATTAGGGTCGATGCCGCGCACGCCCTTGATGGGCTGGGGCTCCGGCACGAAGGGGCCGGTGGGCTTATCGGCCACGGCCACCCCTACCGTGAAGCCCTTGATGCTGGTGGTATCCTTGGGAGTTGTGGGGAAGTAGAAATAGTACTTGCCGTTGCGCGCAATGCAGTCGGGGGCCCACATGCTGTAGCTGTTGGGCTTCACCCAGGGCACTTTGTTTTGCGTGACGATGACGCCGTGGTCGGTCCAATCGGTGAGGTTAGCGGACGAAAACACGTGATAGTCCTCCATCACAAACCAGCCGGCCCGCCCCCGGCCGGGTGCGGCCGGAATATCGTGCGAGGGATACACGTACACCCGGCCATTGAACACCCGCGCCGTGGGGTCGGCCGTAAACTGATTGGTAATAAATGGGTTCTGAGCCTGCGCAGCGCTTCCCAGCAGGAAGGCCAGTCCGCTCAACAAATACGGCAGCTTAAGATATAGCATGGGGCTAGTGGTTTACTTGGTTCCGGTAATGGTATCCGCAATGCGGAAATAGTCGAAGTCAGCGTAGCCGCCGGCCGTCTTGGTGGCATAGTTGAACAGCCCAAACCGGTAGCCCATAAAATGCGGCAGCGTGTAGGCCATCTTGAGCGGTGCCCCAATGGCCTTCCAGGCTTTCCCGTCGAGGCTATAGTAAAACGTGGCCACGTCCTTGCGCTCCGTAAAGTCACATTCCGCCTTGAAATAGACGGTGTTCTGCGTGAGCGGCAGGCGTTGCAGCTCCACGGGCTTTTCCGTTTCGGCGCTAACCATGACGATAGACTTCGCGCCGTTGCGGTAGTCCACTCCCACCAGGCCGTACCGTTTTTGCAGCAGGGCTAAGCCAGCAAAATCCCCCTCCTTGAGGTGCGACACATCCAGGGCGGTGGTGCCAGCACAGGTGGGCCCGAAGGTGCGCTGCGTGAGGGTATTGCGGGCCAGCAGGAACGTGGTGTCTACGCGGCCGGTTTTCAGGCGCAGGTAGCCTGCCCGGTCAGTGAGCGACCAGAGCGAGTTTTCGGGATTGTGGTTCCACTGCCACACCAGCGGCAGTGCGGGCTCACCCTTTCGCCGACTAAACTCATCTGAGGCTACTAGGCCAGGTATCAGGCCTTTGCTGGGCGGTAAGGGCAGTGTTTGGGGCACCTTGCCGGCCGGGCTACCCAGCACCGGCCAGCCATCAATCCACGTCACGGGGACCAGGTACGGGATGCGGCCCACGGCGCCGTAGTCGCGGAACAGGTAGGAAAACCACTGGCCATCGGGCGTGTCGATGAGGCCGCCCTGCGCTACGCCCAGGTCTTGCAGCGCCACCCGACCTTCGTAGGGCCCCGTGAGTTTGTCGGCGCGGTGCACCACCACGGTGCGCATGCCGTCCTTGGGCCACACAATATTGAAGAGGTAGTACTTGCCCTTGATTTTGAACAGCTGGGAGCCTTCCGCTGGCAGATTAATGTTGGGGCCGGCTGGGGCGCTGGCATTTTCAATCAGCACCTGCTCCGTGGCCCCGGGCTTCACACCGGAGGCATCGGCCCTCAGTTCAATCAGGCGCAGCTTGCCGGCACCATACACCAGGTACACGCGGCCATCGTCGTCAAAAAACAAGGAATGGTCGTGGTAGCTGGGCTTAAACGACGCGACTTTCCAGGGGCCTTTTTCGATATTCTTGGTGGAATACACGTAGGTTTTGCCGGTCGTTTGAGCGAAGGTCGAAACGTAGTACGTGCCCTGGTGAAACCGCAGGCTGCTCGCCCACGAGCCCCGGCCGTAGGTGCTCTTGCCGTTGCGGAGCGTCAGTTCAGGGAGACTCCCCAGCGTGTCGGAGGCATAGCCGACCAGCTGCCAGTTCACCAAGTCCGTAGACTTCATAATGGGCACGCCCGGACTCATGTGCATGGTGGTGCTGCTCATGTAGTAGGTCTTGCCCACCCGAATCATGGCCATATCCGGCACATCGGCGAAGATGACCGGGTTTTGCGCCTGCTTCACTTGCGCAGCGAGCGGCAAAACAGCAGTTGTGGCAAAGACTAATCCGAGGACAAAAGCACTTCGCTTTAGGGAGTAAGGCATGGCGGGAATTACCGGGGCAAGTGGGTTAGTGGCGAGGCGCATGCTCAGAAACTAGGGCTGGACGACAAAGCCGCCCCGCGCCGGGAGCGTCACGCTGATGGTGGAGCCGGCCACAGCCTGGGTGCTGAAGCTGCGGTTGGTGGCGCCATCGGTGATGAGGGTGCCCTTTTGCAGGCCTAGCTGGCTGAGGTCGAGTTGGATGGTTTTGGGGGCGTCGGTACCGTTGATGCCGGCCACGTACCAGGCGCCGCCGGGTGCCTGGCGGGCCAGCACGGCGTACTGGCCGGGGTAGCCCGCCAGAAACTTAACATCGGCCCAGCGTGGGGGGAGCTTCTTCACAAAGTCTTGCACGTAGGCCGGCTGCGCGGCCATACCCTCGGGCACCTCTGCGTAGTGCTGAATGCCCGACTGAAACAGCACCGACAAGGCCAGCTCAAACGCATTGGAGGTGCGGCGCTGCTTGCCCCTGATTTCGGAAAACGCCATGGGCGTGAAGTCCATCGGGCCCACCGCGTTGCGGGTGAAGGGCAGTACGGCGCAGTGCGTGGGTTCCTGGTCGGTGTTGGCCTGGTCGAAGGTCAGGAACTCGAAGCCGCGCACGGCTTCCATCGTCATCAGGTTGGGGTAGGTACGGTTCCAGCCCCTGGGAATAGTGGCGCCATGAAAGTTAACCAGCAACCCGGCTTGGGCCGCATCGGTGAGCAGGTCGTGGTAGTAATTCATAAACGACTGCCCATCCCCACCGAAAAAGTCGATTTTTACCCCCACAACTCCCATTTGCTTGATGCGGGCAAATTCCTTGCGGCGGCTTTCGGCCTCAAATAGCACATTGGTGGGAGTTTGCGGCGCCTCGTTCCAGCGGCCATTGGAGTTATACCACACCAACAGGCCGACATTTTTGCTGCGGGCGTACTGGGCCAGCTCCTGCATTTTGTCGTAGCCAATCTGCTTGTCCCAGAGGGCGTCGACGAGGCAGTAGCCCCAGCCCATGCCAGCCGAATAGTCGATGAAGCGGCGCTGCACATCGTAGGTGGTCTTATCGTCGCCGAGCAACACCCACGACCACGACGACTTACCGGGTGCAGCAGGCAAAGCAGCCGACTGGGCCGGCGCACTCACGTCAGTAGTCAGCGTTGATTCCACGATGGGCCGCAGCGAGTTGCCCACCACCAGCACGCGCCAGGGTGTACGCCACGGCAGCCGGCTTTCGGGCAGCAGCGCGGCCTCGAGCGTGGTGCGCTCCGGGGCCTGCGGAAAGGCAATGCTGTATTCCGCATCGGGTGCGGTGTGGGCCAGGTGGGTGCCGCTGTAGGTACGCCCCATGCCGGCCTCCGTGAGCAGCATCCAGTGCCCGCCTACTTCAAACAGCGCCGGAAACGACCACCCCTGCCCTATTGTAGAGGGCGTGCCGGCCGCAATACCACGTTGGTAGTACTCCTCATACGAGGGCTGCGTATTGGCAAAACCAGTCTGGGCTTTAGCGTGCGGGTGCAGCCAGCCTTTGGCACTGGTCGGCAAGTGAAACGTAGTGGCTTCCGCCGAAATGCGCTGCACTTCCTGGCTGTTGCCTTCCACCACGTACTGAAACGCTACCCCATCGTCGGATACCTGAAACACCACGCTCAACTGCGGCCCATTGCCTTGGCGCTGGAAGTGCACCACGCGCCGGTTAGCCCGGTAGCGGCAGTTGGCCCGCTTGTCGGTGGCAAGCTGGTAGTCATCAGTTACGGTAGTTTGCTTGTCGGCTTTCGTCAGCGTGAGGCCCTGCGTGAGGTCGGCGCTGGCCAGCTGCAGGCCCAGGCGCGAGGGGCGCAGCAGCTCGGCCTGCCAGTAGCGCACGGCGTAGGTTGGCTGGCCCTGGGGAGTTATATCTACGGTTACCTGCACCGCCCCATCGGGACTAGCAATACGGATGGGCTGGGCGGCCTGAGCCGCGGCGAGTGGTAGCACGAGCAGGCAAATGAGAGGGTATAGTCGCATAAAAGGAGGATGAAAGCGTAGCTAGCAGGCCGCGGATTACTTCTTATACATGGGGTCGTGCCCCTCGTACTTCAGCCACTTGAAGGAGGCGGTGTTGGTGGTAGGCTGCCCGGCCGATGTGCCGTACATGCCGTAGAGGCAACCGATAAAGCCTCCTGCTACCTGCGTGCTCAGGAAGCGCGCATCTACCTTGTCTTTCAGCACCGTATAGTTCTTGCCATCCTCCGAAAAGCGGAAGCTGTAGGTGTCACCGTCGGCATTGATGCGCAGCTGCACCTTGCCGGCCGCCGCCTTCAGAGGCGCTTTTGCCAACAATTCCGGGTTCTTAGCGTCAGTTGTGCTCTTGAGAAGCTGAACAACCGGCTTGCCATTCTCGACCGATTTGCAGAGGTAGTAGAAGTGCTTCTCATCCTGAAACGCTACTAGGCCGGCCGTTTCATTCGCCGCCTTAGCCGCAAAGGTCAGCTCGGTTTCGGCGCTGCCATACATATGCTGCTGGCGCTTGCCGATAAAGGCCGGGTTGCCGGTTTCGGCAACGGTTTCGGGCTTCAGCTTCAGGGTGAGGCCTTTCGCCTTGCTCAGGGAGAAATTGGTGCTATCCACGGTGCGCAGGAACAACAGCGCCGGGTCCAGTTGCTTCTCGAAGGTGAGCGTGTAGCCAAAGTTGCCGCTCTGGGGCCGGGCGCCGGGCTGCTTCACCTCGGGGAAGTTGGCTTTGTAGCTGTATTGTACGCCAGCAGGCCCCGGGTCCATGACGGGCCACTCGTCTTTCCACACCACAGGCACAATAAAAGTCTCGCGTCCCGTATTGTAGAAATTCCCCTCGTAGGGTCGCACGGCTAGGAAAATGGCGTAGGTCTTCCCATCCGGCCCTTCCACAAACTGCGCGTGCCCGGCCGAGGTGATAGGGTCTTTGCGGTCTTTGGGCAACTCGCGTTGCGAGAGGATGGGGTTTTTCTCGTAAGGCACAAACGGTCCTAGCGGCGCCTTGCTGCGGAATACCACCTCCGTGTGGTTCACCGACGTACCACCCTCCGCGGCATAGAGGTAGTACCAGTCGCCGCGCTTCATCAGGTGCGGGCCTTCAATCCAGACGGGCTTCTTGCTCAAGTCCACGCCCCCATTCACCACAATTTTGGCTTCGCCCACGGTCTGCAGCGTTTTTGGGTTCAGCTCAATCATCTTGATGGAGCGGTGCCCGTCGTAGAGTGGCTTGTTATCCGGCGGGTCGCTGTTGTAGATGACGTAGGCCTTGTCGCCCTCGAAATACAGCGAGGGGTCGATGCCCTTCACTTCGGGCAGGAAAATAGGGTCGCTCCAGGGGCCGGCAGGGTTCTTGGCCGTCACTACGAAATTGCCCTTGTGGTCAATCAGCGTGCAGGTGACGTAGAACGTGCCGTTGTGGTAGTCAATGGCCGGGGCAAACAACCCGCGGGTCATCCGGTCGCCCAGAAAGTTCATCTGTGAGGGCCGGCTGATGACGTTACCCACCTGCTGCCAGTTTTTGAGGTCCCGGCTGTGCATCACCGGGATGCCGGGAAAGTAGGAAAACGTGGAATTCACCAGGTAGTATTCCGGCCCCACCTTCACGATGCTGGGGTCCGGGTAGAAGCCGGTCAGGATGGGATTAACCAAGTCAATCGATTGTGCAAACAGCCCCGCGTTTTGCAGCAGTAAGGTGGCCACGACAGCCAAGAGTTTTTTCATGTGCGTTACTTTCATGCTTGTCGAGCGAAGATACATTTTGCGGGCTGTATATGCAGCCCTTGGCCTCTACGCTTCATTATCTGGGATTATCATCGGTTCTGGTTGCGGCCCGCCGGCCTGGGACTGTGCACTCACCAGAAAGCCGGCCCCCACCTTGAAGAAGGCAGGAACCGGCTTTTTTGGAGCTCTCAGGAGTTAGTAGCCGGGGTTTTGCGCCAGCTTCCAGGTTTGCGCATCATTGAGAGAAATGGGCAGCAAGGGTGTAGGATTCACCGACGTTTCCCTGGCGATGTGCGACATGGCCCGGGCCCGGACATCAGCCGGCAGAACGCCCATGTAGCGGCCCGTACGAATCAAATCCCACAGCCGCAGCGACTCTTCCCCGAACTCCACCCGGCGCTCGTGCCAGATGGCGTTCAGCAGGGCTTGGCCCGACAGCCCGCCGGCCAGGTCGGGCAAGGTACCGGCGGGGGTGTTGGCCGGTTCGTAGGCCAGGGAGCCCAGCGTGGTGCCTGGCGGCCGGGTCGAGTTGCGGGCCCGCTGCCGCACCTGGTTGACCAGCGCTACTGCCTCGGAGGGTTTGTTGAGCTGGGCGGCAGCCTCGGCTTTCATCAGCAGAATGTCGGCGTAGCGCAGCTTACGAATGTTCTGCGGGCCCGACTCCGGGGCGTTGGGGGCTATAATGGCCGCCTTGCGGTTGAAATAGCCCGTGGCATTCTGCGTCAGGTCCACGGGGTTGAGGATGCCCAGCACGATGTCGTTGTTCTTGATGACGGTGACTTCCCGGCGCGGGTCATTGGGCTCAAACTCGTCGACCAGGTTCTGCGTGGGGTTGTTGAAGCCGTAGCCGAAGGTTTTGCGATTGTTCTGAAAAATGTTGCTGGTGGTGCCCACCGAGATGGGGCCGTAGCCGTCGTTGGAAGTGGCAAACTGAATTTCGAACAGCGACTCGCTGCTATTCTCCCCTATTTCCTGGTGAATGGCCGCGTAGTTGGCCAGCAGGCTGTACTGGCCAGAGGTGATGACGGTGCTCGTTAGGTCGTACACTTCCTGCCAGGTGTGGTTGTTGCCATTCACGGTGCCCAGCTGGTACATGATAACGCGGGCCAGGTAGCCGTTGGCCGCGCCCTTGGTGGCCCGGCCGTTGTCGGCGGCGGCATAGGCCGTTTTCTCGGGCAGCAAAGCAGCCGCGGCCTTCAGGTCCTTTTCGATGAATGCGTAGGTCTGGGCAATGGTGGCGCGGGTTACGTTGGGCGCCTCGGTGGGCGTCACGGCTTTCTCAAACAGCGGCACCCCGCCAAAGCCCTTCACTAGGTTGAAGTAGAAATACGCCCGCAGAAACAGGGCTTCGCCCTTCAGGCGTGCTTTCAGGCCCGAGTCGATGGTGCCCGCGTCGATGTTGTTAATGACCGTATTAGCCCGGGCAATGCCCGTAAAGCTGTGCACCCACAGCGTGGTCACGGGTGGGTTGGAGGGCGGAATGTTCCAGGTTTTGAGCTCAATCAGGGACAGGAAGTCGCTGGGCGAGCTGCCGCCTTTTTCGGCATCATCGGTCATCAGGTCCCCAAACATCCATTCGTAGGTCTGGGCCACGTACTGGCCGGTGGGGTCGCCCCACTTGGGGCCCTGGTCCCAGGCGGCCACGTCGTACACCGCATTAACGGCCTGCACGGCATTGGTCGGGTCCCGGAACAGGTTGTCTTGGGTGGTAGTGCCCAGAGGCTCCTTGTCCAGAAAGTCGGAGCAGCCCGGAGCTACTGCGCAGGTAAGCAGCAGGCCGAGCAAGAAGGTGGCGCGGGTGGGTTTCATAGAAAGCAGGTAGGACATAGGAAATTAGAACTGCAGGTTGAAGCCCAGGCGGTAGGTGCGGGCCTGCGGGTAATTGCCGTAGTCCACGCCGTAGGCCAGGGGGTTGTTGTAGAATGCCGAGGTCGATATCTCGGGGTCGTAGCCCGTGTACTTGGTGAGAGTAAACACGTTATCAACCGAAACGAACACCCGGGCGCCGGTTACCTTCACTTTGCCCAGCAACGACTGGGGCAAGGTATAGCCCAGCTCCATGTTGCGGGCGCGCAGGTAGCTGGCATCTTCCACGTAGCGGCTGCTCATCCGGTCATTGCCGTTGGTGTCGGTCGAGGTCACGCGGGGTTGGTTGCTATTGGGGTTGCTGGGGGTCCAGCGGTCCATGCGGCTGGCGTAGAAGTTGCTCCACACGCCCACAAAGTCAGCCGACTTATTCAGGTTGAAGGCCGCCCCGTTCAGGGCTTCGGCGCCCTCTACCCCGTAGAGCAATACCTTGAAATCGAGGCCCGAATAGCTTAGGCTCAGCGAGCCGCCGTAGCTAAAGTCGGGGGTGGCGCTGCCTAGGTACGTGTTGTCGGCGGCCGTAATTACGCCGTCGCCGTTGGTATCCTGGTAGCGCACGTCGCCGGGTTGGGCGCCGGGCTGCACCAGGGTGCCGTTGGAGTTTTTATACGCATCAATCTCGCCCTGATTGTGAAACACGCCCTGGGCCTGCAGGCCGTAGAAAAACGCAATTTCGCGGCCTACATCGGTGAGGGTAGTGTTGTTGATTTGGGTAAGCACGTTGCCGCTGGCAATGGGACTAGCCCCGCCCAGGCTGGTTACGACGTTGTTGATTTTGGTGAAGTTCAGCCCCACATTGTACTGAAGCTTGCCCAGCTCGTTGCGGTAGTTCAGAGCTAGTTCCAGGCCGCGGTTGCGCAGGGCGCCCACGTTGGCGCTGGCCGGGGCCTGCCCCACGTAGTCGGGCACGGGCAGCAGGGCAATCATGTCCTGGGTGCGGCGCTCAAAGTAGTCGGCCGTCAACGTCAGGCGGCTGTCGAAAAACTCGGCATCCAGCCCCACGTCGGTAGTAATGGCCGTTTCCCACTTCAGGTCCGGGTTATTGATCTGGCTGATGGCCAGACCGGGCGCGGCCACGCCGTTAAAGGAGTAGGTCTGGTTGTTGCTGGCCACCGAGGCATAGCCGTAGTTGGGAGCCGCGTTCTGGTTGCCCACCTGGCCGTAGCTGGCCCGCAGCTTCAGCACCGACAGGTAGCTGATATCCTTGAGAAACTGCTCGTTGGAGATATTCCAGGCCGCACCCACCGACGGAAAGTAACCCTTGCGCACGGGCCCCAGAAACTTCGAGGTCTGGTCCAGGCGCAAAGTACCCGTCACCAGGTACCGGTCCCGGAAATTGTAGTTGACACGGCCGAAGTACGAGGACAGGCTCCCGTCGTACTGGGAGCTACGCACCACGTTGCCGGTGCTGCGCGAGGCCGACGCGTACTGCAGCGAGGCATCGGCCGGCACGTTGAAAGCCGTGATGGAAATGCCATTACCGTAGCCGCGTTGGGCTTCCTGGCCCAGAGTAGCCGAGAAGGTGCTGTTGTCGGCGAAGGTCTTGGTGTAGTTGGCGTAGTTCGACCACACCCACGAGACATTCTCGTTGCGTGTTTCAATCAGCGCGCTCTGGGCCCGCTGGTCGACCGGGCCGATGTAGTACTGCGGCTGGTATACCTTGGGGTGGTTGTTGAAATAGTTGATGCCAAACGTGGAGCGAAACGAGAGACCCTTGAACAACTCTACATCGAGGTAGCTGCTGCTGAACAGGTTGTTGTTCTGTATTTTGTTCAGCTTTTGCTCGTCGAGGTAGCGCGGCACGTTCAGGGCGTTGCGCGTGATATTGTCCTCATTGTAGGTGCCGTTGGGGCCGAACGGGTTGAGAACCGGGTTCGTCTGCAGGGCATATTGCAGCACCAGATAGGGCTGCGAGCCGCCCTGACCGTCGCCGCTGCCCGTCTGGTTGTTGTTGGTAAACGTGGCCGCCACGCCAGCCTTGATGCGCTTGGTGAGCACAATGTCGTCATTGACCCGAATCACGTACTTTTTGAAGCCCGAATTCTTGATGATGCCGTCCTGCTGAAAGTAGCTGCCGCTCACCAGGTAGCGGTTTTGCTCGGTGCCGCCCGAGGCCGACAAGCTGTAGTTAGTAATCAGGCCCTTCTGCGTCACCAGGTCTTGGTAGTCGACGCCTTCGGCGTTAGTAGCAATGGCCTGCTGCAGCAGCGGGGCGTAGTCAGGCAGGGCTTTGCCGGCGTTGGTGAAGGCCTCCAGCACGAGCGTCGAGTACTGGGCCGCCGTGGTCAGGGGCAGCGTGCGCCGAATCTGCTGGAAGCCCGTGTAGCCCGACAGGTTGAACTGCGTGGCGCCGGCCTTGCCGTGTTTGGTAGTGATGAGCACAACGCCGTTGGCCCCGCGCGAGCCGTAGATGGCCGTAGCCGAGGCATCCTTCAAAATCTCCGTCGATTCGATGTCGGCAGGCAGCAAAAAGCCAATATCGCTGGTCTGAATGCCGTCTACCACATACAGCGGGTCGCTGTTGTTGATAGTACCCACGCCCCGCACCCGAATGCGGGTGCCCGAGCCGGGTTGCCCGCTGTTGGAGGTCACCTCCACGCCGGCCACGCGGCCCTGCAAGGCCTGCACGGGGTCGGAAGTGGCCACTTGGGTCAGCTGGGTTCCGCTCACGGAAGCCACCGAGCCCGTCAGGTCACTTTTGCGGGCCGTGCCGTAGCCAATGACCACTACTTCGCTCAGGGCCTGCTTGTCTTCGCTCAGCGTCACGCTCAGGGAGGTAGTGGCTCCCGTTACGGGCACCTCCTGGCGGGAGTAGCCCACGAAGCTAAATACCAGTACGCTGTTCTCGGGAGCTTGCAACGTAAAGCTCCCGTCCTGGCTGGTGCCGGTGCCAATGGCCGTTCCTTTCACGACCACCGTCACGCCGGGTATACCGTCTCCTTTCGCATCGACCACCCGCCCGGAAACTGTGACGTCCTGGCTACCGGAATCGTTTGCGGAACTGAGCCGGGAAGATGCGCGTAGAACCACGCGCTTGTTGGCTACTTCATACTGAATCTTGAGCGGCGCCAACACTTCGTCCAGCACGGCCAGCAACGGCGCGTCCTGGGCGTTAATAGTCACTTTGCGGTCGGCACCTACTAGCTGCTGGCTGTACACAAACCGGATATTGGCCTGCCGGGCAATCTGATTGAGGGTTTCCTTTATCGTTTGTGCCTCTACCTGCAGGGTTATCTTTTGCTCAAGTACTCCTTGCATCAAGACCAGGCGCGATGCCGCAGTGCCCTCAGCAACGGGACGCGCGCTTGCTGCTGCTGCCGGCAAGCATACCATTGCCGTTTGCAGCAGGATAGCCTTCACCGCTGACCGGGCAGGCGGTGGAAACTGTACAGTTTTTTTCATGGAAAAGTAGATTGTGGGAATTTGAAAAAGACGGGAGCAGAGGAAGTTATCTTCGCAATCGATTGAGTTAGTTGACAGCAGTGCTTAAGTGCTTATCCGATAGCCCGGTGCCAGACTCGTGGGTGTAACTGCTGGCCGCGCCTAACCGCCTAGCTGGCCTTGGCAACCCTCACTGTGAATGATAATATTCGCGTCGGAAAGCGTGTAGTAGGCACCCAACGACTTGCACAACAAGCCCAGCTTTTCAAACAAAGGCTCGTCGTAGAAGGTGATGCTGACAGTGCAGTTGGCCAGCTTAGCCTTGTCATACACAATGGCAACGCCGTAGGCTTTTTCCAGCGCCCCCAGCACTTCGGCCACGGGCCGCGCCTCAAATTCGAAGGGCTGGGGCGCCAGCACCACCGGCCGGTCTACCAGCTCCTTCTTCAGCCGCCGCCGAGCCGCCGAGTACACCACCTGCTGGTTGGGCAGCAGCAGCACTCCCAGGGCCGCCGGGTGCGCGGGCGAGGCATCGAGCTGCGCGCCCTCCCGGGCCTGAACGGCCACCTTGCCTTCCAGCACTGCTACCGAAGCATCCTGGCCGGCTGTGTAGGCTTTCACGCGGAAGCTGGTGCCGAGCACAGTCGTAACCACCTGTTTGGTGAACACCAGAAAGGGCCGCCGGGGATTTTTGCTGACCTGAAAAAAGGCTTCGCCCTCAAGGTGTACTTCCCGGCGGGCACCCGCCAGGGCCGTGCGGTAGCGCAGGCTGCTGCCCGGGTGCAGGCTGATGCGGCTGCTGTCGGGTAGCCGGAAGTACTGGACCTGCCGGGTCTGGTTGGTTTGCTGCAGCCACCCGTCCACAGAAGCCACCGGGGTGCGTTGGGCGGGCACCGGCAACCGGTTGGTCGTCAGCATCAGCAGGCCAATGCTAACTGCAAGCAGCACCAGGGCCGCGGCCCAGCGCAACGGCGACGATTGCCACATCGGCACCACCCGAGGCTCGGGCTTGGCTGGGCGCCGGTTTTGCATCAGCCGCGCCCAGATGGCCTGTTCCACCTCTGCCTGGTTTTGGGCACGCAAGGCTGGTCCTTCCGCTTGTTCCAGCTGGTTGTACCAGTGCTCGACCAATCCCTGTTCCTCGGGCGTACACTGACCGATGAGGTAGCGTTGGAGCAGCTTGTGAAATTCGGATTCCGTCACGGGGCGATGGGTTTGGCGGGTTGCTGACTAGGAAGTCACCCAAGCCGCCGATTACCCTCAACCTAACCGCATTTATTTTTCACGCACGCAGCATACCCCAGCTAATCATTTTACTGACAGCCGTTTATTTATTTTATAAAAAATAAAAAAGGCCACAGCAACGACAGAAAATGGCGCAGGTAGTGTCGCATTAGCTTGAGCGACTTCCGCAGGTGATACTCCACCGTTTTCTCCGACAAGTTCACGCGCACCGAGATTTCAGGGATGGTATATTGCTCCAACCGGCTCAAGCGAAAGACCTCCTGGGTTTTTTCGGAAAGGTGCTGCATGCCCGCGGCCAGCGCCTCGTTCAGGTCATTGTGTGCCACGGTTGCTTCCGTGCCCGTGTCGGCATTGGATTGGTTGAGGCGGCAGAAAAGCTCGTAGCTCGTGCGGACCTTTTCCGATTTTATGTAGTTGATGATGCGGTAGCGAATGGCCGAAAATAAGTAGTGGCTCAGTTGCTGAATGTGAGCGTCGCTGCGTTTGCTCCACAGGGTTTCGAACAGATCCTGCACCAGCTCCTCGGCAACCTCTCTATTTTTCAACTTCCCGTAGGCTAGGTTGAAGAGTTGATAACTGTACCGTTTATATAGCTCTTCAAAAGCTGTTTCGTCGTCCGCCTGCATTGCCTCAAGCAAGGCCGCATCCGGCCGGGAAGCATCATTTGGTAGAGCGGCAGACTTCACGTGAATTAAAAATTAGCAGATACTACAAGTAGTAGCGAATATACAATTGAATACCAATTAATTCCACTGGTAAGGTCTTCCGCACCTCTGCCACTTGCCGGGGTTGCTGCAATTGTAAGTGGTAATGCCGCTCTACAATAAAATGTTTTATCTATTGCTGCTTTACAGGCCCTAATCCAAAATCCAGTATGTATGGTGCTCTTCCACAGTAGGCTTGGTGGCTTGCAGGGCGCTGTCTCAGGGCTCCTTTACTAGCTTACCTGAGACAGTTCAACGGCTTTATTAGTTGCTAAATCGTTGGCGCAACGGCACCGTTTGCTTTCAACGCCTCCTCGAGGCCGGCTCCACCGGGCTATTTTTGCACAAGCAGAACCAGCTTAGCCAGCTGCCGGTAAAGGGTATGGGATAGGAGCCAAAAACGCGTCACGGCTTTGTCAGTGAACTCCTCTCCGCCTTGCATCTTCCTGCTACAAACACAGGAACGGGCCCAAACTTCCGCAACAGCCACGACCGTTTGACTGAACCGCATCTTGTCAGGGGTTGCATAACTATAAACTGGTTTTAGTTGCCATAACAGAAGAAATACGCATGCTTCCTCTATCTGCTTTACCTAGACTACCTCACCATTGTTGCTGGATGTTAGTTGAACCATTACCTTCAGCGGCATGAGACAACCACTCTATTCCGCTGCTGTGCTGCTCGCCGGCCTCCTTTCAAGTACATCTAGTATGGGACAGGCACCCACGAAGCAATGGGATAAAACCTATGGCGGGAATCGGGAGGACCGCCCTTACGTGCTTCGCGTAACAGCCGATGGAGGCTCCATTATTGGCGGCAGCTCGGACTCTACCCCTAGTGGAGACAAGACGGAGAATAGCATTAACTCCGACGTATGGGTTCTCAAACTGGATGCTGCGGGTAACAAAATATGGGACCGTACTGTGGGAACAAGTTCTCCCGATAACTTCCAGACCCTTTGCCAAGCCAGTGATGGCGGCTATGTACTAGCGGCCAACTCGAACGGCAACGCTCTTGGGGATAAGACCCAGCCCAGCAAAGGAGGCCTTGATATGTGGATCATCAAGCTTGATGCAAACGGGACCAAGCTGTGGGACAAGGTATATGGCGGTACTTCCCACGATGTGGTGACAAAGATGGTCCCAACCCCCGATGGGGGCTTTCTATTGTGTGGCTATTCCGAATCGGGTATCAGCGGCGATAAAACCGAGGCCACTAAAGGAGGTATGGATTTCTGGGTAGTTCGGATTGACGCCAACGGGACCAAACTCTGGGACAAGACCTACGGTGGTAGCGGCTACGAAGAACTACGGGGAGCTGCCTTGACCAGCGACGGGGGCTTCGTGGTATGTGGAGGATCTGTCTCGGGCATCAGCGGCGATAAGAGCCAGGGGACCCGTGGCGGAGTTGATTTCTGGGTTCTTAAGCTCGATGCGGCTGGCACAAAGCAATGGGACCGAACCATCGGTACGGGTGGCGATGAACAGGCTTTGGATATAAAGCAGACCGCTGACGGCGGGTATGTGATGCTTGGTAATACGGGTGCTGGAATCAGTGGCGATAAAACCCAGCCGAGTAAGGGCGCTTATGATGCATGGGTTGTAAAAATCGATGCTTCAGGCAATCTACTATGGGATAGATCATTAGGGGGACTGGAGGAAGATGGAGCCTCTTCACTCCTTGTTGCTAGTGACGGTGGCATTCTGGTCTATGCTAACTCAAACTCTAGTACCAGCGGTGATAAAACGCAGGACAGCAAGGGCTCTTACGACCTCTGGCTAGTCAAACTCGCGTCAGGAGGTGCCACCCAGTGGGATCTGACGCTGGGAGGCTCCGCTAGAGACTTTGCAACGACTGGAGAAGGCATGCAAGTAACTCCGGATGGCGGATTGCTCCTGACCGGCCAGAGTTATTCACCCGTTAGTGGCGATAAGACGCATCCTAATCGTGGAGATAGTGATTATTGGATCATGAAGCTTGGCAGCGCTATAACGGGCACTCGGCCAGCACTCGCCGACCAAAAGGTGGGCGTCTACCCTAACCCGGCCAAGAATTACATATTACTACACCTTGCGGACCACACTCCGCGCACGGGCCTGCGCCTTGCCCTGCTCGATGCGCAGGGCCGCACCGTGTATAGGCAGCCTGTGGCTACCACTACCAGCACGCAGGTGCCCATCGCCGTCGGCCAGCACCCACCTGGCGTGTACTTGCTGCGTTTGGAGGGCCCTGATGGGTATGTGGCCACGCAGCGCGTGGTACTGGAGTAGCTTCTGAATAGGAATCACCTACTATGCCTTCCGCGTCCTGTCAAAAAACGTGAACCGGCATGAGTTTCGCAAACTCCTGTGCCTCCAAAAAACGTAGTTAAAAAAGGCCCCGAAAAACGCTGTTTTCGGGGCCTTTTGCGTGGGTGGGAAACCCCTCCAAGAAAGGACGATTTCATTGAACACGAGGACTTTACTCTGTTCTGTGCTTAGATACTCCATACTTTGCTACAAACTCCTTCGCATCCCGCAAATTTTCAGGGTACTGCACATAGTTTCCGAACTTAGTGGTGGCCCATTCCGGAAAATGGCCCGGGGCGAGGTGCTCGTAACAATAGCCGTGCTCTACTAGGTAGCGAGCGGTTGCCCATTTGTTCTCTTCACGTTTTTTAGGCGGCCGAAAGCGGTGGGGCAACACCACCAATTCAGCCCCGTAATCCGTGCACCGTACTGGACCTGTGGCACCATAAGGCACATTAACCGCTTTGCGGCAATCGAAGCACACGTGTTTAGCTCCCATAAACAAACGTAACGCTCGTTTACTTGAACATAGTGTTCAGTGAAACGAGCGAAAAGTTTATTCATTAGCTGTAAAATGGTGCGAAAGGGACATGCACACCGTCACTAACAGGCACTCCCTCCACCGCATCGTCTGATCCTGCTTACTCCACGGGGGCAGCGTTCTGGCTCGTGGTACCCCGAAAGGTCACCTTGTCAATATTCATCAACTCTTCCGACGTGGTACCGGAAAACCGCAGGATAACGTCGTGTACGCCGGTAATCTTGGTCAGGCGGCAGGAGGCGGTCGTCCACACCTCGGCTCCTGCGGTAGTAGGAATGCTACAGTTACCGACGGCCTCTCCCGCTACGTTGTCCAGCACAATCTCGATAGTTGATCCTTTGCGGATACTGGCTACCTGGGCTACAAACGTGAGGGCACCCGCGTCACCGAAATCCACGTTGGCAAACTGGATGTAGTCGAAGTTATTGCAGGAGGTAACGTACGATTCACCCGTCGCCGCCCGGGCTACGCGCGTACCCGCCGACTTGGTGGCCGCCTCGGCCTCTAGGACGGAGTAAGCACTATTTTTTGCGCCCACTACGGCCACCACCGAACCAGCCGGAGTCGGTTTTGGGGGCAAGGCCGGCGGAGCAGAACCAGCATCGCCACGGACCACGATGTGAAGGCCTTTTTTGCCGATTCTGCCGTTCCACTGCACCGCCAGTTCTTTGGCGTACCCCGTGCCGGTGCGCGCAAACGGATAGCGTTTGTCGTTGATTGTCACCGTTACATTTTGCCCGAAATTATCGGCTAGATGCAGCGTGCTTACCGCCACCGGCTTATCCGTTTCTACGACAATGCCCTGGTTTTGAAAGTACTGCCCGCTTTCGGTGCAGCTGACCGTGCCATAGCCTTCCGGCGAGACAAACAAGGCCTTTTCCAGGCGGTGGTTGACCTCGGCTGGCAGCACGGGGGTAATCCAAAGTTCCTTGGTGCGTTGGTCGCGGTGATACCCCGTAATGTCGTAGTAGTTGCGCCACAGGGCCGGCATGCTGATATATTGGTTGCCACTGCGGTAATTGGTGGCAACCGGCTTTTCTTCCTGGATGTCCGGCAGAATGTTAAGCGGGTGGTCAAACACTAGGTTGCGGTTCCGATACTGCCGGGTATAGGCATCTTTCTGCATGACGCTCCATTGGTTTACGCGGCGGGTGTTGAGCAACAAGCCGGCGTGGTGCACCAGAATGTAGGGCGTCCACTCATCGTAGGTTCCCTTGGCGTTGCTGAGCCCGTTGTAATAGGGATGGTAGTAACTGTCCAGCTTTGCTAACACGAAGTCCGTCTGTTCGGCACTCCAGATTTCGCCTAGTTTCAGGTGCAGCGCCAGCCATTGCCCGCCGAAGTAGGATTCGCTGTGTTTGCCCAGCTTGAAATTTGCTTCGTTCAGGTATCGGGCCGCAAATGAGCTCACGACGGTATCGTAGGCCCGCTGATAGGTAGCGGCCAGCGCATCTTCCTTTTTTTCCTTCGCCAAGATCGTCATTACCTTATAGGCCACGGCCGATAGGTTTGCGTTGAACGGATTCGGGTCTCCACCCGCATCGTAGGAGTTTTCGGAGTGCGTGAAGGTGTAGGGATATTCCTTGCTGCCGTATTGCGCTACCTGGTCGAGAATGCGCTGCCCCGCCTTTTGCAGATAAGGCCACAGAAACTCAAACTGGGCCCGGTCACCGGTCAGCTGGTAGAGCTCGTAGGTCGATACAATCATGGCGCAGTTCAAGTCGACCCACTTGTCAATTTTCCGATAGTCGGTATGCTCGGTGTCGTCCCAGCTAACCAGCACCGAGCGTTTTTCCCGGACCGGTCCCACGTCCATTTTGTTGAAATCATGGTGAATCTGGCCGTTCTTCATTTGGGTGCGTGCCCAGTAGCGCAACTCCTGCCACGCGTAGAACGGCACCAATTGGCCAATAATCTGCCGGGCGTGCCACATCTGGTCCATGGTCCCAAAGCATGTCCACTGGCCTTCGGCAAAGGCCACCCGCCCGTCCTTTTTGTACATGGAGTTGGTCGAGAGGTTGACCAGCGTATTCAGCGTTTGATTTTTTAGCCAATCGGGCAGGTTCGACGCCCGCAGGCGGCTCACTAGCTGCTCAGCACTGGTGTGCAGCTGCTCGAACTGCGCCAGGCCCTGGGTAGCCACGGCCACCGGTGTTTGATACAGGTTCTTGTAGTAGGCAATATCCGGATCGGTGTGGTCGTACCAAGCCAGTACGAAGCGTATCGTCTTGGTTTCGTTGGCGGCCAGCTCCACTCGTACCGCCACTTTGCCCTGACTACTGCTCCCGGCGGTAGTACACCGGCCACTGGTGAGAAACTCCTGCTCCGTCCCGTCGCCCGTGCTAACAATGGCCTTCCGGTCCTGGCTGGCTGCCAGCACAGCCCAGGATTTACTAGCCATGCCTTTTCCCGCCAGATAGGAAAAGGCATCTGGGCCCGAGTCCCACTGCAAGGCCAGCGCGGCGGTGGCCGCCGTTGCGGCCGTATTCGTCAGCCGTACCTCATAAAAGGCATACGGCAAGCTCATGTTGTCATAGCGACGGTTATCCAGGGGTGAAAATCCCGTCAGGTTTACCTGAATATTGTTTAGCAGGCCGAAGTTTACCTGGTGCAGCGGCCAGATAGCATCGTCATCAGGCCGACCATTTACGGTGTGGGCCTTGAGCGTTTCAACCGCTTGAGTGGTACCGGCGCGCTGCGAAAAGAATTGAAAACGCGTATTGCTAACCGGCTTGAAATCATAGGCATCGGCCGGGGGCTGCGTCATGGCGGCAAATTCACCAGTCGCCGCGTTGAATTTTACCGCCCCCGCCCCGAAGCCCCCAAGTGGAGTGCCGGTAGTGCCGTTCACCCTACTTTGCCCTAGGGCAGGCGCCGTAAAGGCGTTGATGCCGAGAAAAAGCAGGTAGCAAAACAGGGTGTGTAGGCGAGTAGCACCGGAGGTAGTCTGGTTCATATCTTAAGTAGTAGGAGCATCAAAGTGGGTCACTGGCAGTAATTTTTCGCCGAGCGCCCCGACTGATTTTACAATCCTGCTTGGCAGGGAATAAGCACTGAAATGGGCAGCCCTGCCAGATGCTGGATGCGGCATCCTACAAGACTGCCCAAGGCGGCGTCGCAAGGTTCCCACTCCCTGGCGCCCGCCAGTATCATAGCGGACTAATAGCCGAAGTTCTGCTTTAATCCCGGGGTGGTATCTAGGATACTTTGCGAGTAAGGAAACAACTCGTCGCCCGTGCCCGACACGTAAAAAGTAGCCAGCCCATCAGCAGTGGCGGCGTTTACGGATTGTCGCCAGTTCACACGCTTGGCAGCATACGTTCCCCCGCCCACCGTCACGTTGAAGGTAGTAGCCGTGCTCGGAGCGGGCCGGTAGAGTGAGCGGGCATAGCGCAACTGCTCAGGGCCCGTGTTGTATTCGTACAGATACTGGGGCAGGCCGGCGTACGCGCCAGTACCGGCCCCAAAAGCCAATAGATTGGCTTTGGCCTCAGCAATTTTGGCACCTAGCAAGTTCCAGCGGATCAGGTCATACTTGCGGATACCTTCACCCCCGAACTCCAGTAGGCGCTCCTTTACTAGTGTGTTGAAGAATGCCGTTTGCGAACCGACCTGACCCGCAGGAAGGGCCTGGTAGCGGGCAGCTGGAAAGGCGCGGCGGCGCACTTCCTCCAACGCCTGCACGGGCGTAGTACCATTGTATGCCGTGCTGGGGCCAGCCAACTCATTCTGGGCTTCGGCAAACATGAGCAGCACGTCGGCAAAACGAATGACTGGCCAGTTCATGCCCAGGTTCTGGATACTGCCCGACAGCAGCGGCACGCGCCAGTCGCGGCGCCACTTGCCGTCATAAATGCCATTGGCCGGTACACTGACCAGCGTATTTGGAGCCGCGTCGACGGAACGGTACAGGGTACAGGTTACGTCGCGGCGGGTATCGGTAGAGTCGAAGGCGTAGAAGTAGGTGGGCAGCAGGATGATGCCCCCACCCGACTGCCCCCAGCGTGACTGCGCCGAGAAGCGGGGTCCGTTGTTGTAGCCCAGCTTGCTGTCGGAGGCCGCTGAGCCCGAGCCCATGGCTATTTCAAACATGATTTCGCCGTGCTGCGTGTCGAACTTCAGCTCGTTAATGTTGCGCCAGATCTGCTCAAAGCTGGGATTGAGCCGGTGCTGCGTGCGGTTTTGCAGGAGCGTATCGCACTCGGCCCGCGCAATCTCGTAGGCACTCCGGTAGTCGGCAGGGCGCTCCATGGCTCCGTTTTCCGAATTGGAGCGGTAGCCGCCACGGTACAGGGCAATGCGCGCCCGTAGCGCCTTGGCCGCGCCTTTGGTGAACCGCTCGTAGGCGTTATAATCGGCCTGATTGCGCCAGGGCAAGTAACGCGAAGCCAGCGCCAGGTCGGTCAGCAGCTGGTCGTAGATGGTGTTGCGGGGCACGTTGGACAACGTCAGATCGCCGCTTGTAGGCGTGGGCGTAAACCGGATGGGCACATCGCCCCAGTGGCGGGCCAGATCCAGGGCATACATGGCCCGCAGGCACAGGGCCTCGCCCAGCATGCGCCGCAACTGCTGCTTTTCCTGCGGCGTGCCGTTGGTAAACAGCGGCATCCGAGGAATCTGCTCGATGCAGATGTTGGCCCGCTCCATGCCCTGGTACATGGTCGTAAACTGGGTTACGATGCCGGTCGTGCCGCGCGTCATGCGGTAGCGGTTCACGTCGCGGCCGCCGCCGTCGGGCGCGCCGGGGCGGTTCTGGCCCTCGTCGGTATCGTAGCCGAAGCCGGAGAAGGCCACGCCGTAGCCACTGTCGCCGGAAAGCGGGTCATACCCGCCAATCAGCACGCTGTTCACGTTGGCAATGCTGCTGAAGGTAGCTTCGTTGGTGTATGTGGAGGCTGGCAGGGCATCCAGGTAATCTTGGCAGGAAAACGTGCCGGCTAGGCTGGTCACGATAGCCGCCGCCAGCGCCGGGCGAAATAGAAGGCGTTGTAGGGTCAACATCACGGGTGGGAGTGGCTTAGAGAGAAAGGTTAAGACCGAACAGGTAGGCGCGGCTGCGCGGGTAGGCCGCGTAGTCGACGCCGGGCGTGAGCGGGGTGCCGCGCCGGGTGTTTACCTCGGGGTCGTAGCCGGAGTAATTGGTGAGCGTGTAGAGGTTGTTCACCGTCACGTAGAAGCGCAGCTGCTGCACTTTAGCCCGCGTGGTCAGGACTTTGGGCAGGGTGTAGCCCACGGTCAGGTTGTTGATGCGCAGAAACGAGCCGTCCTCAACGGCCCAGGAGTGCAGCAGGTACCGGCCCCGGGTAGGCGCCCAGATCTGGGCATCCTTGTTCAGCTCGCGCAGCTGGTCGGGGTTGGTTACCACCTGGCCCTCGGCGTTGATGCTGCGCCACCGGTCCCGCATCAGGCCCAGCACGTTCTGGTTGGGCAGGTAGGCGCTGGTGTACTCGATGCGGTTGGCATTGTAGATGTCGTTGCCATACACGAAGTTGAGGAACACGCTGGCATCGAAGCCCTTGTAGGCAAACTGCTGGTTCAGGCCGCCCGTAAACTTGGGCGCAGCCTGCCCGATAACGGTGCGGTCGTCGGTGTTCACCAATCCGTCGCCGTTGATGTCCTTGAACTTCATCTCGCCGGGCGCCGGTGTGCCAATGGCGCTGTTGTTGGGCACGTCCTTGTTCAGGGTGTAGCTCCAGGTGCCGTTGGCCGCCTGGGTGAAGGTGAAGTCATCCACCGTGTAGAACCCCTTGCGGCCGTTGTCGAAGTCGGTGATGTAGCCGTACATCTGCCCTACGGGCTGGCCGGGAGCCACCCAGTAATCGGTGCCCGTGTCCCGGGTCCAGTCAGCATTGATGCCGGGCAGGTAAGGCTGGCCACCCAGACTTTCCACCCGGTTGCGGTTGAAGGCCAAATTGCCGGTAACAGTCCAGTTAAAATCCGGCGTCCGGACGGCCGTGCCGGTCAACTGAAACTCCAGGCCGCGGTTGCTGGTCTCCCCGATGTTGCGCTGCTGCGAAGTGTAGCCGTTAATGGGCGAAATCGGCTGGGGCAGCAGCAGGTCATAGGTAGTGTTGAAGTAAGCATCGGCCGTAAACTGGATGCGGTTGTCGAACAGGGCCAGGTCTAGGCCCAGGTTACGCGAAAGGGTGTTTTCCCACACCAGGCCGCTGTTGGGCAGGGCCGGCGAGGCCAGGCCGGGCACGCGGCCGTCATTTTCGGCGTATTCGATACCACTGGGGCTAAAGAAGCGCAGGTACAGACCATTGCCAATGCGGTTGTTGCCGGCCAGGCCGTAGCTCAGGCGCAGCTTCAGGTCGTTCACGGCTGTGAGCGGCTGCATGAAGTTCTCGCGGGAAATCCGCCAGGCCGCCGACGCAGCCGGAAAATAGCCCCAGCGCTTGTCGGCGGCAAACCGACTCGATCCGTCGGCTCGGAACGTGGCCGTCAGCAGGTACTTGTCGTCGTAGCTGTAGTTGACGCGGCTGAAGCCCGAGAGCAGGCGGTTGGGGTTGTCGCTGGTGGTGGGCGCCGCTTGAATGTAGCCCGCGGGGGCCTGGGCCTGGTTGAAGCTGGAAAACGCGCTTTCCGGGGTGATGTCGGTGGGCAGGTAGGCCGTGCTGATGTTGAGCGTGCTGGCCTGGGTGTAATATACCTCGTGGCCCAGCAGGGCATCGACGTGGTGCTTACCGAAATTGTTGTTGTAGCTCAGTACGTTGGAGTTGTTAATCGTCAGCTGCTGACCGGTATTGAGGGCCGCCGTGGGCTTGCCGCCCAGGCCGCGGGCCGCGCTGGAGTTCTTGTTGTTGAATATCTCGCCGCGGGTATTCAAGTAGTCTACGCCCACAGACGAGCGCAGTGATAAGGCCTTGAAGAAGGTGTACTGGGCGTAGGACGTCGCGTTAGCGAGCCGGCTCTTGCTGCGGCGGTACTCGGCCTCGGCCACCACTACCGGGTTTACCAAGCCGCTGCTGCCGCCGCTGAGGAAATAGTATTCTTCGTCGGGTTCGGTGGGGTCGATGGCCACGCCGGTACCCAGGTTGTTGATAAAGGGGCGGTACTGTACCGAGTTACGCAGGCGCGAGGAGCTGCCCAGCCCGCCGCTGGCCGTACCCGCGCCGAGGGTGGCCTGGTCGTTGGCCCGCACGTTGAGGCCCAGGCGTAGCTTGTCGTTGGCCTTGTGGTCAAAGCGGAAGTTGAGCAGACGGCGGTTGAAGTCCGAATTCACCTGAATGCCCTGCTCACGGTTGTAGGTCAGGCTCAGGGCAAACGTGGTACCCTTACTGCCGCCCGACACTGACAGGTTGTGCGTCTGTTGGAAGGCGTCGCGGCCGAATACTTCCTTCTGCCAATCCGTAAACGGCGACTGCCGGGCCCGGGCCAGTGTATCGCCGGTGAAGTCGCGGGAGCCATAGGCATTTTTGAAGATGGCCAAATCTCCGCTGTTGCGGGCAGCGCGCTCGTACTGAAAGTCCAGATACTCGCCGGGCTTGAGCACATCCAATGTTTTACCGATGCGGCGCACCCCGGCAAAGCCGTTGTAGGTAACCACGGTGCGCCCCTCGAAGCCCTTTTTAGTGGTTATAATCACGACGCCGTTGGCACCCCGAGCCCCGTAAATAGCCGTGGCCGCCGCGTCCTTCAGCACGTCGACCGACTGAATATCCTGGGGAGAAATGACGTTCAGCGCGTTTTCCAGCTGAATGCCGTCTACTATGTACAGCGGCGAGTTGTCCTGGGTGATGGACGTGCCGCCGCGCACCAGAATGCGAAAATCCGACCCCGGCTGACCTTCCGACGTCGTAATCTGCACGCCCGCCAGGCGGCCAGTCAGGGCTTCGGCGGTGGAGTTCACCGGCGTGTCCTTAATCTGCTTGGCACTCACCGACGACACCGAGCCGGTCAGAGCTTCCCGCGGCACCTCCTGGTAGCCGATAACGACCACGTCCTCCAGCTGCTTGTTGTCGGCTTCCAGGGCAATCTGCACGGCGGTCTGGCCGCTGCCCACGGTTATGCTCTGGGCAATAAAGCCGATGGAGCTGATGTTGAGCACCACCCCGCCGGAGCCGGCCGGCAGCACCAGGCTAAAGCGGCCGGAGGCGTCGGTGCTGGCTCCCATATTGGTGCCTTTCACGACCACCGTGGCCCCTGGCAACGGCTGTTTATCGGCCGTCACGGTACCCTGAATGGTACGGGCCTGCTGGGCCTGGGCCGAAAGAATCGGCACGCTAAGCCCGAGCACGAGAAAGGGTAATTGCTTTATCATACGAGTTGCACGAGGGGAATTTTGGATGGAACAGGCGCAAAAGGGCGTGGACGCTGCCAGTTGAGCGTCCACGCCCGGCGGCTCTGATTATTGCTTGCTGATCGGGGTGGTGAACTGCTCCGTGGCCGTGGAATAGCGCAGCACGTACTGGCCACTGCTCAGCCCTTCCAGGTTCACCAGCGTCTGGCGCGAGCCGGCAGCGCAGGGCTGCACCCGCACCCGTTGCCCGAGGAGGGTATAAATGGCCACCTCCGCAACGCCGGCCGCGGCCGGGTGCGTGAGCGTGAGCTGGTCGGCCACGGGGTTCGGATACACTTGCAGGGCACCGCTACGGGCCTTCTGGGTGCTGGTCACCACGCCGGCTTCGCCCCGGATAATAACGTTGCGCAGGGTAGCAAAGCGCGTGGCCGCGGACGTAGAGCCGCAGCTGAAATACAGGCGGAAAGTGAGCCGCTGGCCCGGCTGCAGCGTAACACCCGCGGCACCGGCCAGCGCCAAGCGGTAGGTGCTCAGGGCGCCGGTGGTAAAAATGGGCGTCGTGAAGCCGCCGTTGGCCGTGCTGAGCAACGTGCCGGCCGGTCCCCGGCCGCCGGTTACGTCGGCCGAATCGGTGGCAAAGCCGCTGCGGGACCAAACCAGTGCCAGCTTGGTGTTGCTGGTCGAGCCGGTCACGAAGGCATCGAGCAGCACGGAATCGACGCGTACGGTGGTGCCGGCAGTGCCGGTTACGGTGAACTGCTCGTAGTACGTGCGGTTCAGGTTGGAGCCGTTGCCCCCGTTCGACGACAGCCAGGAGCCGGTGGCAATGGGCGCAAACGCCTGGCCGTAGCGGGCCGAGTAGGGCGGAATCGTGGCCGTAGCCGAGCCATCGGACAGCACAAACTTGCGGAACGTGGGCGTGCTGGCTACGAGGCGGGCCGAGCGCACGGCCACGCTGTCCTGGTTGTTACGCGTCATGGGCCACCACTGCAGGTTAGCCGACTGCGGCAGGGCCGCGGCCTGGGTGGTGCCCGTTACCGGCAGGCTGGTGGCTACGGCGCCGGTGCTGGTCAGGGTAAGGTTGCCGCTGTAGGTACCCACGCTGGCCGCATTCAGCCGCACGCTGATGGGCGTGCTGGCCACCGCGCCGGTGCTGGTGGGCGTGAGGGTAAGCGGGGCAGTGCTGGAAAACCAGGTGCTGCCATCGGCCGATACCTGGAAATTCGCCGGGGGCGTGATGATGAGGCCCGCCGTCAGGTTTTCACCTATTACCTGAAACCGCTGCGCGGCTGAGGGCTGGCCCCCACCCTGCAGAAAGCTTTGCAGCGCCCCGGTTACGGTAACGGTGGGCGTGCTCGAAATCTGGAGCGTATCGGTGAGGTGCGTGGCCAGGCCGGTTTTGCTGGCCTGCACGTAGTAGAAGTACGAGTTGCCGGGCGTCGGAATGGCATCGGTCGTTGCGAAGTTTACGTCAGTGGCATTGGCAGCGGTAGTCGTGTACAGCGGCGCGTAGGTGCCGCGGCGCGTGGTGCTGCGAAACACCTGGTACTGCACGCCGGCAATGGGCCAGCTGGCGTTCCAGCTCAGGGCCGTGGGCGTGGTAGCGGCGCCCTTTACCCCCATAAAGTTGGCTACGGCAATGCTGGCCGGCTGGCTGGGACAGAAGTTGGCGTAGGCAGCGCAGGGGTTCCAGTCGCCGAGCACGGCGGTGCGCGAGTACAGGGCCGTATCGGCCTCGGTCAGCTGCTTCGACCACGGCACGCGCTGGCTCACATCCACCAGGTTGCCGCTCACGTCGCGGCTCTTGTACTCGGCGTAGGTGATGACGCTGGTGTTGGTGCCGGCATCCCAGGCGCTCCAGCCCTCGGGCTTGATGATGTTCGGGCCCATTACGGCCGAAATCCACACGACTTTATTATGGGCCGGGGTGGGGTTCGGCGTGCCCGAGTTCTGCCAGGGCCGGCCCATCGTGTAGGTCGTCAGGCCGCGGTTGGCCGGGATGTAGCACTTGCGGAACACGTAGCCGTAGGTCTGCCCCTGGGGCGTATTAGCGGCCGTGATGTAGCCGCCGTTGCCGCCGTCGCGCCGGGTTTTAGGGTAAATAATGCAGCCTTCAAACAGGGCCCGGGCTCCGCCGAAAATGAAGTCCACGGTGCCGTCGATGTAGCAGTCCTTGAAGTACTGGCGGCCGCTGCCGTTGGTCAGCACCGTATCCTGGCCGCCCAGGAAGCGGCAATTCTTAAACGCGGCGCGGTCGGCACTCACGTTGATGGCCAAAGCCTGGGGCGAATCACCGGTGGTATTCTCGAAGGTGATGTTCAGGGCCGAGAAGTCGGTGGCATTAATGGTTACCGAGGCCGAGTTGGACGTGCCAAAGGTGCCACCGGCCGGGTTGGGCTTGCCCGAGAAGTCGTCGTAGGTCAGGATGGTGTTGGCTACGCTCTGGCCGATGAGCTGCAGAAACGGCTTGTTGCTCGGCACACTGATCTTCTCCTTGTACTTGCCGTTTTTGATGTAGATGGTGTAGGCCGTGGTGCGGGCCGTAGGCGCCGCGTCGATGGCGGCCTGCACTGTGCGGAAGGCGCCCGAACCATCTTTGGCCACTATGGCGTCGTACGTTTGGGCCCGGGCCACGAAGGCCAGCAGCAGCAGCAGCAGGGTCGCGGCAAGGCGCGAGAGTTGGGAATACACGTGCTTCATAAGGGTAGGAATTGGGTAGGAATTGGGTAGGAATTGGGTAGGAAAAGGAATGCGGGTCCGAGCGGCTTTTTTGGGAAGGCCGCGGGCAGAGAATTCGACGATGGTTGGCGCTTAGTCGCGCAGCAGCTTGCTGGTCAGCTGGCCGGCGCTGCTGGTGTAGCGCACCAGGTAGAGGCCGGCGGGCAGCGTTGCCAAAGGCAGGCGCGTTTCGGCAGTGCCGGCGGCGGCTGGCAGGCAAGCCACGCGGCGGCCGTCGTGGGTAAAGATTTCCAGTAACCCAGCGCGGTTGGTACTCGGGTGCGTAATGGTGGCCTCGTGCCGGGCCGGGTTCGGATACACTTCCAGGCCGACGGCCGGCTTCGCTTTGCTGGCACCTAGCACCACGGTGGTCAGGCTATTAAGATAACTCTCTAACATGGTATACCCCTGGGCATCCCGCTGGTTGCGGTCAGCGGCATTGTTGGGGTTCAGGCCCCGGGTTGTTTCCCAGGTGTCGGGCATACCGTCGTGGTCGGTATCCGTGGGGGCCGGGCCGCAGGTGAGCACCGGCCAGGCCGTCTGGGAGGTGGTGTAGGGCGTGCCGTGGGGGTAGCCGCCCTGCACATCTATGAGGCCGCCGGTGCGGTTGCGCACGTCATTCACGATTCGCTGATCCAGTGCGTCGCGGGCGGGCAGCACGCAGCCGGCCTGGGCCAATACGGCGTTGTAGGCCTCCTGCGCGGTTTGGGTCGGCACGGCCAGCGCGGCAAATGGTGTGGTCACCTTAATGCGGACCGTATCGGCGCGCGGAGCGCTGCCGGGTGCCACGCCCAGCCAGTTGTTGCTGCTCACTCTGGGGTAGCCGTCCACGTAGTTGCCGCTCATGTACACCTGCGGAAACGGCAGCGCGGCGTTGTAGAAGGGGTACATAATCATGGACTTGATGGCCACGCCGCTGGTGCTGCCCGAGGAGGTAGCCGGTCCGGATTTGTAATAGTTATTCACCATGTTGTAATAGCCGCCCTCGCCGCCATTGGTGCTGTAGGAGCCCCAGTCGTAGATAACGTTGTTGCGAAAGTCGCCCTTCTCGGCGCCGGGCACGGACGGCGTCAGGCCGCCGCTGCCCGAAAAGCGCGGCATGCGCCCTTTGCAATGGGCGACCAGATTGTGGTGAAACGAGCCGTTGCGGGCCCCCCACACCCCGCCGTAGCCGTGCTGCTCGAAATCGGTGTCGCCTTCTTCGAAGTGGTAGGAATAGTTCAGCGGCTCACTCACCAGGTTCCACTGCAAGGTGGTGCTGTCGCCCTGGTAAAAGCTGAAGGCCTCATCCGTGCTCCAGCTCATGGAGCAATGGTCGATAATGGTCTTGACGTTATAGCGCCCACCAAAGGCGTCATCGTCGCCGCTGCCGGGCACTTTCCCCGCGTTCTGGTACCGGTCGCCGAGGCGGAAACGCATAAACCGCACGATGACGTTGTTGCCGTTCACGGATACTTCCTGATCGGCCAGGCAGATTCCTTCACCCGGGGCTGTCTGGCCCGCCACGGTGGTATTGGCCGGAATGCGTAGGCCGGAGGTCAGGTGAATCGTGCCGCACACGCGAAAAACCACCGTGCGGTGGGGTGCGGCCGTAGCCGATTGGCTCAGGGCGTAGCGCAACGTACCCGGCGTGTTGGTATCGGCCAGCGAGGTCACTTCAAATACAGTGGTGGGCACTGCTAGCGTCCCACGGCCACCAGAAGTGTATTTGCCCGCACCCTCGGCTCCGGGAAAGGCTACGAGCCGTTGCGCAGCTCCGGTGTGCGTTAGTAAAAGTGCCGTAGCGCTGGCCAGCAAGCCGAAAGCTCTCGGAAAAAGCGCCGTAACGCCACGAGTAAAGGTTCGCATTATAGGGGATTTGGGTGGGGAAGGGAATGGCGAGGCAGGAGGCCGATTGTAGCGTTTCATAAACACTTCAATCGATTAGATGATGTAAGGTGAATAGTACTTTGCTAATTCCCAAGCTATACACATAAATAAGTATCGGTATCGTTACCGGGAACGTTCCCGAACCAATAAATCAGCAGCATAGACCAGCAGTCTGTCATTCATAACTGACAATATCTCCTGCTAAAGCACAATTGTCCTTCGAAAAGAAATATCTCACAATCAGATTAATTGTATTAAATATTTGATTAACAGCTCATTAATAGTTTACGAAACAATTAACTATAGGTGTATGACTTGTTAAAGCGCAATGCCGTTTACTTCGGAGCACTTTTGGTAAAATAGCTACTACCGGAAACGATACCGAATAGCACACAATTAACATTAATCCTTACCTTTCAGCCGGAAATGCTATTTGCTTCGCCTCAGAAGCGGAATTACCTGATTTCACGCAATGCATTATTCTTTCCTTCAGCAGCTTTTTCCTGCTATTCTCCCAACTGTTCCGACTTCCTGGCGTCAATGGAGTACAGCGTTGCTTCTGGCCGCGTTGTTTTCCCATGGGGCAGTGGCGCAGTCAAGCTCCACGCCTTCGAAAGTGTGGGTGCCGGATCTGGGCAATGGCACCTACAAAAACCCGGTGCTGTACGCCGACTACTCCGACCCCGACGTGGTGCGCGTGGGCGACGACTTCTACCTCACCTCATCGAGCTTTAATGCCGTGCCCGGCCTGCAGATTCTGCACTCCAAGGACCTGGTCAACTGGACAATTATCGGGGCCGTATTTCAGGAGCAGCCCCCGCTGGCGCGCTACCGCGACGTGCAGCACGGCAACGGCGTGTGGGCCCCGGCCATTCGCTACCACAACAAGGAATTCTACATCTACTACCCCGACCCGGACCTGGGTATCTTCGTGACCAAGGCCAAAAACCCGGCCGGGCCGTGGTCGGCGCCGGTGTGCGTGAAGGAAGCCAAGGGCTGGATTGACCCCTGCCCGCTCTGGGACAAAGACGGCAAAGCCTACCTCGTGCACGGCTTTGCTGGCAGCCGGGCCGGCATCAAAACCATTCTGGCGGTGAGCTCCATGAGCCCCGACGGGCAGCGCCTTATCGGGCCCGACGCGCTGGTTTTCGACGGCCATGCCGCCCACCCAACCTTGGAAGGGCCGAAATTTTACCAGCGCCACGGCTACTACTACATCTTCGCGCCGGCCGGCGGGGTGCCCACGGGCTGGCAGCTGGTATTGCGCTCCAAAAACGTGTACGGCCCTTACGAGGAGAAAATCGTGATGGACCAGGGCAAAACGCCCATCAACGGCCCGCACCAGGGCGCCTGGGTCGATACTGATACCGGGGAGGACTGGTTTCTGCACTTCCAGGACCAGGGGCCCTACGGCCGGGTGGTGCACTTGCAGCCCATGAGCTGGAAAAACGACTGGCCCGTCATTGGCGAAGACCCCGACGGTGACGGCAAAGGCCAGCCGGTGCTCACGTACCGCAAGCCCAGAGTCAGGGCCAAAGCCCAGCCCCTGGCCACGCCCGCCACGTCCGACGAGTTCAGCACCAACCAGCTCGGCCTGCAGTGGCAGTGGCACGCGAATCCGCAGGACTACTGGGCCTACCTCAACGGCCCCCAGGGCTATCTGCGGCTGTATTCAGTGGCCTTGCCCGAAGGCTTCAAAAACTACTGGCAGGTGCCCAACCTGCTCTTGCAAAAGCTGCCCGCCGAGGCGTTTACGGCTACCACCAAGCTTACTTTTAATTCCCGCATTGAGGGCGAAAAAGTGGGGCTGCTGATAATGGGCCTCGATTACGCCTACCTCTCGCTCAGCAACCAGGGCGGCAAGCTCCAACTGAGCCAAACTGTGTGCGCCGACGCCGACAAGGGCAAACCCGAAACCACCTCGGCCCCGGTGGAAATGCCGGCCGCCCAGGCCAAGCAGCCCATTTATCTGCGCGTGGCGGTGAAAGCCGGAGCCAAGTGCCAGTTCAGCTATAGCTTCGACGGCCAGAGGTTCCAGCCCCTGGGTACCGAGTTTCAGGCCCGGGAAGGCAAGTGGATTGGGGCCAAAGTCGGCCTGTTCTGCTCGCGCACGGCCCGGTTCAACGACTCCGGTAACGCCGACATCGACTGGTTCCGCATCGAGTAAAGCGGCCGCCGGCCCCTACCCTTTCCCCTGTTTTCCACCCTTACTACTCACGCTATGCTGCTCCTCGGAATAGATCTGGGAACCTCGTCCGTCAAGGTTTCCGTCGTGGATGCCGCCACCCGGCAGTGCCTGGCCTCGGTCAGCTACCCCGACGTGGAGCGGGAAATTACGGCCCGGCAGCCGGGCTGGGCCGAGCAGGACCCGCGCCAGTGGTGGCTCGACGTGCGCCAGGCCATTCTGCAGGCCCACGCCACCCAGGCCTATGATCCACAGGCAATTGGCGCCATCGGCATTGCCTACCAGATGCACGGCCTGGTGGTCGTGGATGAGCACCGGCACGTGCTGCGCGACGCCATCATCTGGTGCGACAGTCGAGCCGTACCCCACGGCGCGGAGGCTTTCGAGGCCATTGGTCCGGAGCGCAGCCTGGCCCACCTGCTCAACTCGCCCGGCAACTTCACCGCCGCCAAGCTGGCCTGGGTGAAAGCCCACGAGCCCGACGTCTACGCCCGCATTGCCCAGGTGCTGCTGCCCGGCGACTTTCTGGCGTTGCAGCTCACGGGCGCGGCCACGACCAGCATTTCGGCCTTGTCGGAAGGCATCTTCTGGGACTTTGCCGAGCAGGAGCTGTCGGAGGATGTGTTCCGCTTCTTCGGCTTCGACAAAAACCTGATTCCGCCGGTGCAGCCCGTCTTTACCGCCCACGGCGCGGTGCTGGCCGCCGTGGCCGAGGAGCTGGGCCTGCGGCCGGGCATTCCGGTAACCTACAAGGCCGGCGACCAGCCCAACAACGCCCTGTCGTTGGGGGTGCTGGAGCCGGGTGAAGTGGCGGCCACGGCTGGCACCTCGGGCGTGATTTACGCCGTCACCGACCAGCTGTTCGTCGATGCCCAGTCACGGGTGAATGCCTTTGCCCACGTCAACCACACCGCCGACCAGCCCCGCCTGGGCGTGCTGCTGTGCATCAACGGCACCGGCAGCCTCAACCGCTGGATGAAAAGCGTGGCCGGGCCCCAGCTGAGCTACCCCGAGATGAACGAGCGGGCCGCTATCGTGCCCGCCGGCGCCGACGGCCTGCTGTGTTTACCCTTCGGCAATGGTGTGGAGCGGATGCTGGCTAACGAGCCGGTGGGCGCCCATCTGCATAACATCGACCTGAATGTGCACACGCCCGGCCACCTGCTGCGGGCCGCCCAGGAAGGCGTGGCCTTTGCCTTCCGCTATGGCCTGGACATTATGCGCGAAAACGGCCTGCACCCCACCGTGGTAAAGGCCGGCAAAACCAACATGTTCCTGAGCCCGGTTTTCGCCCAGGCCTTTGCCAATGCCACCGGCCTCACTGTGGAGCTCTACCAAACCGACGGCAGCGTGGGCGCGGCCCTCGGCGCCGGCATCGGTGCCGAAGTGTACGCTACGCCCGCCGAGGCCTTTGCCCGCATGGAGCGCCTCCAAACCATTGCCCCCGACGGCGAAACAGCTATTTACGAAGCCGCTTACCAGCAGTGGAAAGAACTGTTGCTGAGCCGGCTACAGTCGGGCAAAAAACTGGCCGCTCAACCAAGAGAAGGTGATGCTCCATCTGGCGTCCGCTTTGTCGAGGCATTTCTACCGCAGCAGTAATCAATACCTGTTACAACGTCAGCCCACGACATGCTGCCTCCGCATGACCGGTACAACCAATCAAGAACGAACCCTTTTAAAACACCCCGCATATGAGCCTCCTCACGAGCGAAAAGACCCTGTTCTCCAGCATTCCCGACATCAAGTTTGAAGGGCTGGAATCCGACAACCCGCTGGCCTTCCGCTGGTACGACGCCGGGCGCGTGGTAGCCGGCAAGCCCATGAAGGACTGGCTACGCTTTGCCGGCGCCTACTGGCACTCCTTCAACGGCAACGGCGCTGACCCTTTCGGCGAGCCGACCCACCTATTTCCCTGGGATTCGGAGCGCGACCCTATCACCGCCGCCAAAGCCAAGATGGATGCCGCCTTTGAGTTTCTGACCAAGCTCAGCCTACCCTACTACTGCTTCCACGACGTGGACGTGGTGGACTACACCAACGACGTGGCCGATAACGAGCGGCGCCTGCAGACGATGGTGGAATACGCCCGGCAAAAGCAGCAGGAAACCGGCCTGAAGCTGCTCTGGGGCACAGCCAATCTGTTTTCCCACCGCCGCTACATGAACGGCGCGGCCACCAACCCCGATTTCCACGTGCTGGCCCACGGCGGTGCCCAGGTAAAAGCCGCCCTCGATGCCACCATTGCGCTGGGCGGTGAGAACTACGTATTCTGGGGTGGCCGGGAAGGCTACATGACGCTGCTCAACACCAATATGCAGCGCGAGCAGGAGCACTTCGCCAAATTCCTGCACACCTGCAAGGACTACGCCCGCCGCAACGGCTTCACCGGCAACTTCTTCATCGAACCCAAGCCGATGGAGCCCACCAAGCACCAGTACGACTACGACGCGGCCACCGTCATCGGCTTTTTGCGCCAGCACGGCCTGCAGGACGATTTCAAGCTGAACCTGGAAGTAAACCACGCCACGCTGGCCGGCCACACCTTCCAGCACGAGCTGCAGGTGGCCGCCGATGCCGGCATGCTGGGCTCCATGGACGCTAACCGCGGCGACTACCAGAACGGCTGGGACACCGACCAGTTCCCCAACGACATCTACGAGCTGACCGAGGCCATGCTGGTGGTGCTCGAAGCCGGCGGTTTGCAGGGCGGTGGCATCAACTTCGACGCCAAAATCCGCCGCAACTCCACCGACGTGCAGGATTTGTTCCACGCCCACGTGGGCGGCATGGACCTCTTCGCCCGGGCCCTGATTACGGCCGACAACATCCTGCAGAAGTCGGACTACAAGCAGATCCGGCAGCAGCGCTACGCTTCCTACGATTCGGGCGTGGGCCAGGCTTTCGAGCAGGGCCAGCTCACCCTAGAGCAGCTGCGCGACTACGCCGCCGAGAACGGCGAGCCGGCCACTATCAGCGGCAAGCAGGAGTACCTGGAAAATATCATCAACCGCTTCATTTAAGTTGTGTGTACGGTATAGCCCGTCATGCAGAGTGCAGCGCAACATAACGGGCTGTACCTAACAACGGCAGCCGCCTATCGAAGACCTCACAGCTTTCCGCATCATTCGAAAAGTTGTGAGGTCGTTCTTTGCCCCAGCCTTTACGCTCCCCCGAACGCGCCCGGTCCTCCCGCCTCACTCCACCTGGCGGCCGTTCTTTCCCCTGTTCTTATGACCCTTCTTCCCTCCTTTCTGCGCCGCGTGCTGCTGGCTGGTCTGTGCAGCCTTACCCTGAGTGCCCAGGCCCAAACCGAACCCGGCCGCTTCGTACAGAACTTATCCGGCCAGGACTGGCGCCTATGGCTGGACCCGGCCGCGCCCTGGGTGCAGGACCGACTGTATGCCTCGCCCGTAGACGTGGCGCGGCTGCCAGTACACCCGCCCACCGGCGGCTGGGTGGCCCTGGCCAAAAACGAGGGCAAAACCGTGCATCTGCCTGCTACCGTGGAGCAGTTCCACTGGGGGCAGAACGGCAATTTGTTTGGGCTGAGCGGCAATTACCTGGGCGTGTCGTGGTTTACGACCCGGCTGGCGGTGCCCGCCGCGCTGCAGGGGCAGCGGGTGGTGCTGCGTTTCGAGAGCGTGCGGTTTCGGGCCGAGGTGTTCGTGAATCAACAGCTGGCCGGCTACGACTTGATCAGCGGCACACCCTTTGAAATCGACGTCACCAAGCTGGTGCGCTACGGGCAGGACAACGAGTTGGCCGTGCGCATCACCGACCCCAACGGCAACTTCGACTGGCGCGATTCCCAGAACTTTATGTGGGGCAGCTACCGCACCCAGCCCACCCACGGCTTCGGCGGTATCACGGGCAAGGTGGAGCTGGTGGCCACGCCGCCGGTATTCGTGCAGGATGTGTACGTGCAGAATAAGCCCGCCCTGCGCGAGGTAGACGTGCAGGTAACTACCAATAACCAAACTGGCCAGCCCAGCAGCGGTACCCTGCGCCTGGAAGTAAAAGAACACGGCGGCACCCAAAAAACGGTGTTCACCCAGGACGTAGCCCTGGCGCAACTGCCCACGGGCCCGAGTACCAAAACCGTGACCGTGAAGGTGCCCGAGGCCAAGCTCTGGAGCGTGGAAAGCCCGAATCTGTACGAGGTAACGGCCACCTGGACCAGTGCTGACCGCAAGAGCGACACTTACCGGCAGCGCTTCGGGTTTCGCTGGTTTGAGGTCCGCGACGTGGCCGGCGGCGACCGGCAGTTTTTCCTCAACGGCAAGCGCATTGTGCTGCGCACGGCCATATCCTGGGGCTTTTGGCCGGTGAACGGCATTGCCCCGAGCAACGCGCTGGCCCGCAAGCAGGTGGAAACGGCCAAGGCGCTGGGGCTGAACATGCTCAACTTTCACCGCACCATCGGCCAAACCAACGTGCTTGACTACGCCGACGAGCTGGGTTTGCTCTACTTTGAGGAGCCGGGCGGCAACCAGTACCCGGCCAACCTGATGAACGCCACCGACTCGTTGGGTAAAAAGCAGGCGGACTTCTACCTGACGGCCCGCACCGAGAAAGTGCTACGCATGGTGCGCCGCGACCGGAGCCACCCTTCGCTTATCATCTACAACTTCCACAACGAGCGGGGCGCCCCACCCGAGCCCCAGGACCGTACCGAGATGAGCGCCGCCCATCAGCTCGACCCCACCCGCCTGCTCACCTACAACTCCTCCAACGGCGACCCCACGCTCAAGCCCAACCCGCGCTTTAAGCTGCACCTGCGCCCCTACGACCAGCAGTTTTACGACTACGGCTGGTTTGACCAGCACCACGCCGGCGGCCCCGGCGTGTACAACAACGCCTTATACTCAGGGCCCAACAAGTACCTGCGTTATACTGACCACAAGGACGAAATCATCTACTGGGGCGAGGACGGGGCCATCGGCACGCCGCCGCGCCTGCAGCTGATCCGGGACGAAATCCTGAAAGCCGGTAAGGACATCGGCTGGGAAAGCACCAGCTACCTGCAGTGGTACGACGCCTACGACCAATTCCTGACCAACACGCCCGGCTTCCGAGCCGCCTTCCCTACCGTGGATGCCCTTACCACGGCCATGGGCAACACGGCCTACTACTACCAGGGCCGCACCATCGAGAATATCCGCCTCAACAACACCACCGACGGCTACGCCGTAAACGGTTGGGAGAGCATGATGCTGGAAAATCACTCCGGCATCGTGGACAATTACCGCAACCCCAAGGGCGATGTGCAGCTTATTGCCCGCTACAACCGCCCCGTGTACGTGGCCGTGAAGCTGCCCCGCAAAGTGCTGGGCGTGGGCGACACCTGCCGCGCCGACTTTCACCTCATCAACGAAGTTGACCTCAAAGGCAAGTACAAGCTGCGCGTGCAGGCCACCGACGAGCAGGGCAGGGTAGTATTCACTAAAACCGTAGCGGTAAAAGCCACTGGCGGTACCAGATACGGCGAGCTGCTCGTGACCGGGCTGCCCATCGTGCCGGCCAGTGCGGGCTACACCACCGTGCGCGCCGAGCTGCTGCGCGGCACCACCGCCGTAGCCTCGGGCGACGACCAGCTCTACGCCGTGCGCCTGAACACGGCCGGTATTTCCGCCCAGGGCATGGTGGCCGATACCAGCGGCGTGCTCAGCGGCTACCTCAAATCGGTTGGTGTCAACTCATTTAAAGAATTCAAATCGGGGCGGCCGGTGGGCGACTACCTCCTCGTGGGGGCCTTCAACCCGCAGCAAACCGGCAACCCGCTGGTCACCGACATTCTGGAGTGGGTAAACGAGGGCCACACGCTCATTGTGGTGGGTAACATCGACAAGTGGGCTACGCATTTGGGCCGCAAGGAAGTGGTGGATTACCGTGGCTTCAAGGAGCTGGGTACCAGCTGGTACGGCGGCAATTACTTCGTCAAAAGCCACCCGCTGTTTGCCGGCCTGCCCCAGAACTGCGTCTTCAACTGGGAATACCAGTGCTTTGCCACCTACGACCGGAGCCGTCTGGGCCTGCGCCTGTTCAACGGCGAAACCATCGTGGGCTGCGTGTCCGACCACAAAAAGGAAGTCTACTCGGCCCTGAGCGTGGTGCCCCACGGCCGGGGACGCATCATCCTCTGCGCCCTGGATATGTTCTCGACCCTGCGCGGGGTGAAAGCCAGCAACAAGGCCGAGGGCGACGGAGAAAACGCCGCCCTGACTTCTCTGGATACCTCGCGCGGCAACCGGGCTAACCTGGTGGGCCAGCAACTGCTGCTGAACATGTTGCGCTGGTCGGCGGCCCAGCCTTAGTCGGCTCAGAGCCCGGGCGGTGGGCCGTTGATAGCCTGGGCAGCGAAAGCCGGCTGCCCGTAAAGCGAGGAGCCGCGCACCACGAGCTTGGGCTTGAGCACGATGCGCTGCCCGGTAAACGTGTCAGAACGTTTTTGCAGCTGCAGAAACAGATGCACCGCCGCCTCTCCCATTCTTTCCCCCTGCTGGTCGACCGACGTGAGCTGGGGCTTGACCATGGTCGTGAACGGCTCGTTGCTAAAGCCGGCCAGAGCCATGTCCTGGGGCACCCGGATACCACGCTCCTCCAGTACCTGTAACGCGCCGGCAGCGGCAAAGTCGTAGGCGGCAAAGACGGCATCGGGGCGGATGCGGCCGTCGAGCAGCTGGCGCATGGCGGCAGCCCCGGCTTTTTCCCGGGAATTGGCTAGGGGCACCACTAGCTGCTCGTCGTAGGGCAGACCGTGGGCCAGCAGGGCATCGTGGTAGGCCTTGTGCCGATTATAGGTGATGTTCAAATGCTGGGGACCGGCCAAGTGGGCAATGCGGCGGCAGCCCTGCCCGATGAGGTGCTCCATGAGCTGGTAGGCACCCCGGTAGTCGTCGGCTACCACCCCGCACACGTTCGGCATCTCGGGCATCCGGTCGAAAAACACCAGCGGAATTCCTTTGCGGCGCACCTGCTCGAAATGGTCGTAGTCGCGGGTGGTGTTGGACATCGACACGAGTACGCCGTCCACCTGGGCCTTGAGCAGGGCTTTGATGTGGGCCACCTCCCGGCCCACCTCCTCGCTCGACTGGCAGATCATCACGTTGAAGCCTGCTTGGCTGGCTAGGCGCTCAATGCCGTGCACCACGGCCGGAAAAAAAGCGCCGTTGATGTGGGGCACAATCACGCCCAGGATGTTACTGCGGCCACTGCGTAGGGAGGCGGCCATGCTGTTGGGCTGGTAGTTCAGCTTCTCGGCCAGAGCCCACACCTGCGCCTTGGTCGCGTCGCTGACGTCGGAGGCATTGTTCAGGGCCCGGGAAATGGTGGAAACCGATAACCCCAACTCCGCCGCCAGGTCGTGAATGGAAATTCGTTTATTGCCTTTGGCCATGATTGTCGCTCCAGATTTCGACGCGCGTCCTGACCCTGGGGGCAGAGTGACCCGTGGTAGCAGGTCTCTGTAGCGTTGGGTAAGCGCGTCGATCAACTGAGCACAGTGGCCCTTGCCAGAACTACGCGTAGCCGCTCGTCGTCAGCGAAGCTACACCGTTTACGCGGATGCCTAAAATTTTAGCTCCGTAAATACGACTCCAGAGGTATATCCTGAAGCAGGAAGCCGGTCAGGCAGAACGTTAGCCCGGGAAGCTCCTGTTCTTCGGTAAAGCGAATTGGTCAGGACGCGTAGTAATCGGCTCATGATAGAAAAACAGAGGCGGACCTAGATGTCGCTCCGTAGGCCAGCGGCATCAGGCAGACTGTGGTGCCGCGCACCCGCAAGGAACAGGTGCCGGAAGTCAGTGGTTTAACACCCTGTCTAATTCCCAACCGGGGCATTGCGTAGGCTCCCATACCACTTGCTTCCTGCTCATGGCACCACTCCCTGCCTCGGTCGGCTCTGGCCTCTGGGTACAAGCTAGAATACGCCCTGCCTCTCTTTCTCGTCGGCACCTCTCCTCGTTCAAGCGCTGCTCTAAGTAATCTGCAGCGCCTCTGCAACACTCATTTGCTTGGCCGTTCCTCGCTTACCATCGTGGAGCTTCAACAGCATCCGCGGGCAAGGGAAGTTAGCATTCTCAGTATTCCCGGTCTAGTCAAAAAGCGCCCTGGTCTCACTGGCCACCTTGACGGTGACCTGTCCGATGCGGGCCGCGCGCCGCTGGCTGCTGGGGGCTGAATAGGCAGCCCGAATGCACAGGCCCGGGGAGACCTTGCCCCGCCGGCGCCTGTGCTTTTTACAAAATCGCTGGTCGCGCGGGGGCTACGTTATGAGGCCTCAATAAAGGCCAGCATGTCGGCGTTGATCGTCGCGGCTTCGGTAGCGGGCATGCCGTGGGGAAAGCCGGGGTAGGAAATCAGTTGGCCGTGTTGCAGCAGTTTAATGGACTTGGCACCGCTGATGGCAAAGGGCACGATTTGGTCATCCTCGCCGTGGAGTACTAGCACCGGCAGGTCCACGCTTTTGAGGTCGTCAGTGAAATCGGTTTCCGAGAAGGCCGCAATGCCAAAGTAGTGCGCATTGGCTCCACCGCTCATGCCCTGCCGCCACCAGTTGTCACGAATGCCCTGCTTCACTTGTGCCCCCTCGCGGTTGTAGCCGTAGAACGGGAGCGTGAACTCCTGAAAGTACTGCGCGCGGTTGGTGGCCGTGCCTTCACGAATTTCATCAAATACGGACATGGGCACGCCGTCGGGATTGGCGGGCGTTTGTAGCATCAATGGCGTAACGGCACTGATGAGCACCACTTTGGCCACGCGGCCTTTGGCAGCGCGGGCAGCATAGCGGATGGCGACGCCCCCTCCCGTCGAGTGACCAATGTGGACGGCATTGTGCAGATCGAGGTGGTCAGCTAGCTCCAGGATATCGGCCACATAGGTATCCATGTCGTGGCCGGTTGCGGTTTGTGACGAGCGGCCATGTCCCCGGCGGTCAGCTGCAATAACCCGGTAGCCCTTGTTCAAGAAAAACATCAGTTGGGCGTCCCAGTCATCGCTCGATAGCGGCCACCCGTGGTGGAATACGAGCGGCTGGCCCGTGCCCCAGTCCTTGTAGTAGATTTCAGTTCCGTCCTTTACTGTGACTTTTGGCATACCTCGTTGCTTTAAAGTGAGTTGAACAATAAAAAAATCAAAAAGGAATCGATTCTTCGCAGAGCCCAGTAGTAGAAGGCGTACGTCCTGCTGTGGCTGCTCTCGGGCGAAGGCCGCGCCCAGGCCGGGGCAAGCATCCAGGGGCCCTCATCATCAGCCGCCAGAGGCCAGGCGCTGCGCAATATACTGGCTTAGCTCGACGCTACCTAGTAGGGTACCGGCCGGTAGGCTACCCTGCCTTTGCCGCTAGTATCTGCTCCTGGTGAGGTTGAGTACCTCGTCTTTGCCAATGGCGGGTAGTTCGTTGCCCAATCACACCTTGGGTGAGTACCAGTACAGCACACGGCAAACTGCTGCCCAAAGGCCCAGTCATCATTGAGAACTGCTCAATGAGTACCCCTGCCTGACCAGATGAACAGGTCTGCTATTGGCTTCAAATGTAGAAGGCCCCGGGCAGGATAAAAGGGAACGCAGGCAGAGATTACAGAAACTTCATACTGGCGTAATACATCGACAAACTAGTTGAACCGGATATAGGGGGCTCCTGCCTTCTGGCTTCAGGAGAATCAGCGGCTGCTTTGGCCACCTGCTGTAGCGCCTCGGTGGTGGCTTGGCTATCACTCTTACATCCTGTAAGTACTACGCCTGTACCGATCAGGCTGAAAAGAAGCTGTCTCATGGTAATAAGTGGTTAGCGCCGCCGGCGCGTGAGCGTGCTCGAATCGCCGGGGGACATGGTGGGCAAGACTGACGAAGCGGAAGGAGCCGAAGCGCCGCCGGCTGACCCGCTGGGGCCACTACTTCTTTTATCTGGGCCAAAACCCATTTTGCGACCCAGCGCGCCACTGGCCCCACCGCCGTAGGCACCGGGGAACACGCCGCCGCCTACGGCGCCGGCCGCACCGGCCACCGCCCCACTGAACACCCGAAAGCTTTCGGACCGGGCAACCTTCGGTCGGGTCCATCGACGCGCTGGAAGAAACGCAGGTGCTGCTGTGGTCGAAAGAGAACTGGGACCGGGTGAAACGGGAAGTACCGGCTTTCAACGCCCTGGAGAATCAGTTGGCGGGCTGTAACCTCGACGCCCAGGTGAACCGGCTTTACGCGGCTATCAGCCATACCGCCGAAGAGCGTTACCACGCCTTTGTGGCGGCCTTTCCGGATTTCTACCGGCGCATGCCCCTACACATGATTGCCTCGTACTTGGGCGTATCACGCGAAACGCTCAGCCGCATCCGCAAGCACACCGGGTTATACTAACTACTGCACAGGGGCGAAGCGAATGCCGGTTAGCTCTTCGGATAAGGCCCACAGCCGTTGCGCCGCGCCGGCATCGACGGCATAGGGCATGACGCCGGCGGACTGCACGCCTTGGGAGAATCCCTCCCCAGGCGCTAAGCGGGCTACATCCACGTCCTCGCAGTACACCCCGCCGAGGTCGTTCAGCAAGGGGCTCGTCGCGCACCACACCGTGGTAGCGGCCCCCTGCGGAATGGTTTTCAGCGCGGCAATAACTTCCGGCACCTCCTGGCCCTGGGCATCGTAGAAGCCGAACTGCTGTAGTATTTCCAGGGGAGTTTCGCGCAGCAGCTCGATGCCCCAGATATTGCCTGGGTGCAGCGCGTACGCCCGCACGCCCGCGGCTTTGGCCCGATTGTCCAGTTCCAGGGCAAACAGGTTGAGCGCAGTTTTGGACTGCCCGTAGGCCCCCATAGTTTCGTATTCCCGGTGCTCGAAGTTGGGGGCATCAAAGTGCACGGGGCCAAAGTGGTGCCCCAGCGAAGAGACGTTGACCACCCGGGCCCCGTGGGCCTGCTGGAGCGCCGGCCACAGCCGCGCCGTTAGCTGGAAGGGCGCCAGGTAGTTGGTAGCCAGCTGCGACTCCATCCCGCGGCTATTCCGGCGCAGCGGCACGAACATGATGCCCGCGTTGTGGATGAGCAGGTGCAGCGGCCGGCCCGAGGCCAGGAAGCTTGCGGCAAAGGCGTCGATGGAATCCGGCTCCAGCAGATCCAGTTCGGCCAATTCTACATTAGCCACGCCCTTCAGGTTTTCCCGGGCCTTGCCCAGGCTGCGGGCCGGCACGATGACGGTGGCGCCGGCCGCGGCCAGCGTTTTGGTGGTTTCCAGGCCAATGCCCGTGTACCCGCCCGTGACGATGGCCACTTTGCCGGCCAGGCTCACGCCCTGAAGGACCTCGCTGGCCGTGGAGGTGGCCGTGAATCCCGAGCCGATGGGCGCTTGCAGCGCGCCGTTGTTATTGTTCTGTTCCATGATGTTCAATGATGTGTGTTGTTGGATATTAAAGCCCGTAAATGCCGCCGGAAACGGCTATTTTCTCCCCCGTAATCCAGGCCGCATCTTCCGACGCCAGAAACACGGCCACTTTCGCTATGTCCTCCGGCTGCCCCGTGCGGCCCAGGGGCGTCGTGGCCACCAGGCGGGTTTCCGCCTCGCTGCCGATAAAGCCGCCGCTGCGCGAGCCTTCCGTGTCCACCACGCCCGGCAAAATTGAGTTGATGCGGATGTTGCGGCCGCTGAATTCCTTCGACAAGGCCGTGGTCAGGGCATCCAGCGCAGCCTTGGACGCCGAATACACCGCCCCGGTGGGCAGCGGTGTTCTACCGGCCTCGGAGCTGATGTTGATGATGGTGCCGCCGGCCGCGCCAAATAGCTTCAACGACTCCTGAATGGTGAGAATGGCCCCCAGCACGTTGAGGTTGAAGTGCTGCTGGAACGTTTCCCGGGACACGTCTTCAATCGGTTCGTACAGGCACACTCCCGCGTTGTTGACCAGGATATCCAGGCGGCCGAGGGCCTGCTCGGTTTCCTGAAACAGCCGGCGTACTTCGGCTTCCTGCGACACGTCGGCTTGCACGGCCAAAGCGGTGCCACCCTGGGCGGTAATGGCCTGCACCACGCGGTCGGCTCCGTCCTTGCTGGCGGCGTAGTTCACCACCACCTTGGCGCCTTCGGCGGCATACAAGGTGGCAATAGCCGCGCCGATGCCCTTGGAGGCCCCGGTAACGACGGCGACTTTGTTCTGTAACTTGTTCATGGTTGGTTGAGAAATTGACCTCTCTGCCCGGTTCGCTGGGTCGGGAGATGATTAAGAAGCCTTCAGGCTTAGCGAAAGGTGGGCGGGTGAAGCGAGTCAATTGGGCCGCAGCAGGTAGAATGAACCTGCGCAGTTGCCCAGCCAAGTTTTCGCCGGATGACTTCCCCCTTGGCGCGGCCATTTGATAAGGCAAAATTGGCATGGTACCAGGGGCAAAACGAGGACATTTGTCACCGAATTCGCCGCTCTCGCGGCGGGCGCTTGGGTACCAGATTCCGCCGTTCCTTCGGCTGGCTCGGATAGGCGCGAAATGAAAAGTCCTTCCGAGGGGAAGGCCCGTGTAGATGGTCTGTTTACCAGCATAAAAGACCAATCAGCAGAAGCGGCCGACTGCGCTGCGTGGCACCTGCGGCTGGGCAGCTGCTCACGAGACTATGCTAAAGGTGTCTGGGGCCTACAACTTGAAAATGCTACTCAAACACGGGTCACAACTCGCAACTAGCCAAACCCCGCTGCCGGAGCAGTTGCTGCGCCCAGCTGTCTGGTCACATAAGTAGCTGACGTGGGGCTGGACAACGGGCTGCACTATCCCAAGCCGGTGGTAGCTGTTGCAGAACTCGGCGTAACAAACTGAAAAGTCAATTGAGCGGGCACCAAGTGAATGAAATGGTGCGTGAAGCGCTATTTCCGGGCTGCTATAAATTCCCACAACCTATTGGCGCGGCCTAACCCGAGTTCTGCAACAGCTACAGTCCTTTCGCTTTTCGGATAAGAACCGTTCTTCCTGAATGATAGGGTCGCCTAACGGACGCGGTTGCTCAGCCGCAATGCCATCCGACAAGGTGAAGTCGTGGTGCCCCTAGCATGTTGATGTGTTCGTGTAGCAGGTGCGAAAGCTAGATGGCTTGGCCCAACTCCGGCGGTTCGGCTAATATCTGGCATTGTTTTCAGCGCTTGCTGCTGGCAGCGCGTGAGCACATTGGACACTAGGCCACGGGCACCCTGTCTATCTTCCATGCCCCGCAACAGCACTGGCTTAGTATGATGCTCGGCAGGTGGACACTATCGCGACGGTCGGCAAAATCGGCTTGCGTATGGCTGATGACACTCTGGGCGGTATCCACGGCCAGACTGCAGAGGTAATTCAGGGCCCGAGCCTTGCTCGGTTTGACCGACACGCGTGCATCGGGGTCTGTCGTACTGTAGTGGGTCTTATTACTAAATAAGCGCGCTTTGCTGTGGGTCGAGCCGAATGCCCCGGCGACGGTCTGGAGCTTGGCTTGACGAAGACCACCGGGTCGAGCGAGGGCTGGCCCGTGTGGCTGTGGAGCGCTGTTGTCTCTTCGTAAAGAAAACCCCAGTCGACCAACTCAGCCAGCTGGCGGTACAAGTTATGAGGCGGGACTCGCTCGGAGAGCCGAAAGTGGGTCACGGCTTTGTCAGTGACATCTTTCTTGCCTTGCATCCTACTGCTACGAAGTCAGCAACTTGCAGGCCAATACTTCTGCAACAGCCACAAGCGTCATTCTCTCCCTTGAAAATCACCTTCTGCCCAGTTTTGCGCAGTGGCAATCTGCCATTATCAACTACTTACCACTGACCGACCAACAGACTTCCTACGAGTGGTTGGCGCCCCCAGAATCAAAGTGGGTAATCTAGCACGTCTCAAGTTCCGGGACCAGAGTTGATTTTCACAGGCCGCACGTGCCGCTGCTGTTTTTGGCCGGCTGCGCCAACCGAATTATGCTGGCTAGACTCAACCGCGCCAACTCCCGACGCTATATCACACAGGATACGTTACCGACCATTACGAGCTGTCGGGCCGCAGCCATGCCCTGCTGGGCCAACCCACAGAGCGCGAAGATACAGCCTATGTACCGCCATGGTAACGAAGCTGAGGTAGTGCTCTTTCGCTGAACACTATGCAGAAAGGGCAAATACAGCCTTAATTAGCTGCCCTAGCTCAACTGCGCCCAATAAGCCAGCCAGAACCATTTTAACACGCTACCGGTTACAAAACATTAACCCATGCGCATGGGTTTAGAACATTGCGTACCTTTGTCTCCTATGGATACCAAGTCCCTCGTCAAATTAGCCAAGTCGCTGAGCGACCCCACCCGTCTTCGCTTGTTGCAGGAAATTGCAAAGGGGGAAATTACGGTGTGTGCTGACTTGTTTCAATACGTGCCCATCAGCCAACCTTCGATGTCCCAGCACCTCAAAGCCCTGGCAGATGCGGGCTTGATTGAGTCGCACAAAGAAGGCCGCAATATGTGCATGTCCATCAATGCGGAAAAGCTGAAGGAGTTGGAAGACTTCCTGCAACTGCTTAAGCCGGCTGCTGTTAAAGCTTAATGAATCCCGTGGCCCGCTGGCGTTATCGTCAGCGGTTTTTACGTATTTAAAACATTATTGATTGCTTATGCATTTATGGGTGGTACCTTTGCTGCAACTTCGCACGAAGGGTGCCCGCTGCCAACACGCGCCTTTGCCCGGGCTTTTTTTTGCTTTGTTACATAATCCCATGCTTATCAGACAATGTATTAGAGCCAATTAGTATCCTTCCAACGCACCTAACACTTCCACTCACTTCCCTTCTCTGGGCCGCTTCTTTTCATGAAACTATCTTCTCTTTTAGCCGGCAGCGTGCTGCTGGCGAGCTGCGCGGAGCATCAAGCCCCGCAACAGGCCCTGGCCCCGCCGGCCCTACCGGTACAAGCCCTGCATACCGGCACCGAAACCACCTACCAGGATTACCCGGCCTCCATTGAGGGCGTCGTCAACGTGGAGATTCGGCCGCAGGTAGCGGGAATGCTGGAGCGCATCTTGGTGGATGAGGGCGCGGCGGTACGGAAAGGCCAGCCCCTGTTCAAAATCAACGACGCGCCCTTCCGCGAGCAGTTGAACAACGCGCTGGCCGCCCAGCAGGCGGCAGCCGGGGCCGTGGTCAGTGCCCAAGTAGAAGTCGACCGCTTTGCCCCGCTGGTGCAGAACAAGGTTGTGTCGGAGGTACAGTTGCAAACGGCGCAGGCGGCCCTCACCGTGGCCCAGGCCAACCTGCAGCGGGCCAAGGCCGCCGTCAACAGCGCCCGCATCAACCTGGGCTACACCACAATTACTGCACCAGTGAGCGGCTACCTGGGGCGGCTGCAAACCAAGCAAGGCAGCTTGGTGGGTCCCATCGATGCCCAGGCCCTGACGCAGCTCTCCGACGTGCACGAGGTGCACACCTACTTCGCGCTGGGCGAGGACGACTTCATCACCTTCCGCAACCAGTACGCGGGCCGCACCTTGCAGGAAAAGCTCCAACACCTGCCCCCAGTGGCCCTGGTGCTTTCCGACCAAAGCACCTACCCGACGCGGGGCAAGGTGGATGTGGTGGCCGGGCAATTTGACCGCACCACGGGCTCGGTCACGCTGCGCGCCACTTTCCCCAACGCCGACGGCCTGCTGCGCTCGGGCAACACAGGCACCATCCGCCTGGCCCTGCCGCACCCCAACGTGCTGCTGGTGCCGGCTGCGGCCACCGTCGAGATGCAAGATAAGGTGTTTGTGTACGCCGTCGGCGACAGCAACCGCGTCCGTCGCCGGGCCATTACCATTCAGGGCAAGAATGGCGCGAATTACCTGGTGAGCGAGGGCGTGAAAAACGGCGACCGGATTGTGCTGCAGGGCGTGGACCACTTGCAGGAAGGCCAAATCATTCAGCCCACCGCGCCGGCTCCGGCCAGCGTCAGCCTCACCACGGGCAAGGCCGCGGCTTCCTCTACTTTGTAATAAGCTACTCGTCTCATGTTTAAGGTATTTATTGAGCGGCCCGTCCTCTCCACCGTCATCTCCATTTTGCTGGTGATTGTGGGGGCGCTGGCTTTGTGGAAGCTGCCCATTCAGCAGTTTCCCGACATTGCGCCCCCCGCCGTGCAGGTCACGGCGCTCTACCCCGGCGCCAACGCCGAAACCCTGCTGCGCTCGGTGGCGCCCTCGCTGGAAGAAGCCATCAACGGCGTGGAGCACATGGTATACATGAACTCGACGGCCAGCAACGACGGCTCGCTGGTGATTAGCGTCAACTTCCAGCTGGGCACCGACCCCGACCAGGCGGCCGTGAACGTGCAAAACCGCGTGGCCCAGGCCACCAGCCAGCTGCCCGCCGAGGTGGTGCAGCAGGGCGTGACCGTGGCCAAGCAGCAGAACAGCTTCGTGATGCTGCTCAACCTCTATTCGGACGACGCGAAGCAATACGACCAGACGTTTCTGGACAATTACGCCCAAATCAACCTGGTGCCCGAGCTCAAGCGCATTCCGGGCGTGGGCTCGACGGTGCTGTTCGGGGGCAACCGCGCCTACTCCATGCGCATCTGGCTGAAGCCGGCCCAGCTGGCCAGCTACAACCTCACCCCGGGCGAGGTGATGGCCGCCATTCAGGACAAGAACCTGGAGGCCGCCCCCGGCCGCCTGGGCGAAAGCAGCCAGGAAGCGTTTGAGTACGTCATCAAGTACAAGGGCAAGCGCAGCCAGCCCCTGGACTACGAAAACATGATTATCCGGGCCAACGCCGACGGCTCGATGCTGCGCCTCAAGGACGTGGCGCGGGTCGAGTTGGGCTCGGCCTCCTACAACAGCAACGTCCGCATTTCGGGCAAGCCGGGCATCAACATCGGCGTGTTTCAGGCCGCCGGCTCCAACGCCAACGAGCTGCAGATTGCCGTGGGCAAGGTGATGAAAAAGCTAGAAAAGAACCTGCCCGCCGGCGTGAAGCAGCAAACGATGTACAGCACCAAAGTGGCGCTGGACTTGTCCATCGAGCAGGTCGAACACACCCTGGTCGAGGCCTTCATCCTGGTGTTCCTAGTCGTGTTCATCTTCCTGCAGGACTTCCGCTCCACGCTGATTCCGGCCATTGCCGTGCCGGTGGCCATCGTGGGCACGTTCTTCTTCATGCAGCTGATGGGCTTTACTATCAACCTGCTCACCCTCTTTGCCCTGGTGCTGGCCATTGGCATCGTGGTCGACGACGCCATTGTGGTCGTCGAGGCCGTGCACAGCAAGCTGGAAGAAGGTACCCACTCGGTGAAAGAAGCCACCACCAGCGCCATGAGCGAGATTACGGGGGCCATTATTTCTATTACCCTGGTCATGGCCGCCGTTTTTTTGCCGGTGGGCTTTCTGGAAGGCTCGACGGGCGTGTTCTACCGGCAGTTTGCCTTCACCATGGCCATTGCCATCGTCATCTCGGCCGTGAACGCGCTGACCCTGAGCCCGGCGCTGGCGGCGCTCTTTCTCAAGCACACCCCGCACGACCACGACGACGAGCACCCCGCGCCCAGCACATTTAAGACGCGCTTTTTTGCGGGCTTCAACCGCAGCTTTGAGCGGCTGACCGCCCGCTACGTGGGCAGCATCCGGTTTCTGGTGCGCCACAAGTGGGTGGGGCTGAGCGGCCTGGTGCTGGTGGTGGTGCTCACCGGCTGGCTGGCCAAGCGCACGCCCACGGGCTTCATCCCATCCGAAGACCAGGGCTTTATCGCCATTTCGATGGCGCTGCCGGCCGGCTCGTCGCTGGACCGCTCCAACCACATTGCCCAGGAGATTGAGCAGCAGCTGCAAGCCATGCCGGCCGTGGATAAAATCAACCTGCTCAGCGGCTTCAACATTCTGACTTCCTCCAGCAGCTCCTCGGCTCTTACGCTGTTCGTCATCCTGAAGCCCACGAAGGAGCGGGGGGCGGTGCAGGACATCAACGCCATCATGGCGACGATGCGCGAGAAGGCGGCCACCATCAAAGGAGCCGATACCTTCGTGTTTACCACGCCCACCGTGCCGGGCTTCGGCAACGTGGAGGGGCTGGAAGTGGTGCTGCAGGACCGCACCGGCGGCTCGCTGCCCAAGCTCGGGCAGGTGGGCCGGGAATTCATCGGCGAGCTGATGAAGCAGCCGGCCATCGGGGTGGCCTTCACCTCGTTCCGGGCCGACTACCCGCAACTGGAAGCCGAGGTAGACGAAGTGAAAGCCGCCCAGCTGGGCGTGAGCGTAAAAGCGGTGCTGCAAACCATGCAGGCGTACTTCGGCAGCGCCCAGGCCTCGGACTTCAACCGCTTTGGCAAGTACTACCGCGTCATTGTGCAGGCTGACCAGGCCAACCGCGCCGACCCCACGGCCCTGAACGGGGCCTTCGTGAAAAACGACCGGGGCGAGATGGTGCCCCTGCGCACGCTGGTGCGCCTCAAGCGGGTGTTCGGCCCCGAGACGGCCTCGCGCTTCAACCTTTTCAACTCGCTCACCATCAACGCGACGCCCAAGCCGGGCTACAGCTCCGGCGACGCCATCAAGGCCGTGGAGGCGGTGGCGGAGAAGCACCTGCCCTCGGGCTTCACCTACGAGTATTCGGGCCTGACGCGCGAGGAAATTTCCTCGGGCAGCCAGTCCACGGTCGTGTTCCTGATGTGTATCGTGTTTGTGTACTTCCTGCTGGCGGCCCAGTACGAGAGCTACATTCTGCCGTTTGCCGTGCTGCTCTCGCTGCCGGCGGGCATCTTCGGGGTGTTCGCGGCCATTGGCCTGGCGGGCATCACCAACAACATCTACGTGCAGGTGGCCCTGATTATGCTCATCGGCCTGCTGGCTAAAAACGCCATCCTCATCGTGGAGTTTGCCTTGCAGCGCCGCCACGCGGGCGAGCCGCTGGTGCGGGCCGCCCTCAACGCCTCGGCCTCGCGCCTGCGCCCCATCCTCATGACCTCGCTGGCCTTCGTGGCCGGCATGCTGCCCATGATGGGGGCGCAGGGCCCCTCGGCCCTGGGCAACCATTCCATCAGCATCGCGGCCGCGGGCGGCATGCTCACGGGCGTGGTGCTGGGCTTGTTCCTCATCCCGCTGCTGTTTGTGATTTTTCAACGCTTGAACGAGCGCCTCAGTGGCACGTCTCAGCCCGCCCCGGCCAAGCCGGCCCGGGTGCCGGCCCACGCCACGGTTAGCTAACATCCATGACTACTCTTAAGAATACCCCCCGGCGCCGCCTGGCGCTGGGGCTGGCTACCCTGCTGGTCGTTGCCTCCTGCAACGTGGCCAAGAACATTCCGCTGCCCACGCTGCCGCTGCCCGCCACCTACCGCACGGCCCCCACCGCCGATACGGCCTCCATCGCGGGCCTGCCGTGGCGGAGCTTCTTTACCGAGCCCGCCTTGCAGCAACTGCTCGACAGCGCCACCGTGCGCAACAACGACCTGCAGCTGGCCCTGCGCAACATCGCCTCGGCCGAGGCCACCCTCAAGCAGGCGCGCTGGGGCAATATCCCTGCCGTGAGCTTGCAGGCGGGCGTGACCACCAACCGTCCGTCGGGCAACAGCCTGAACGGCATTTCCCTCAGTCAATTCCTGGGCACCAAGCACATTGAGGACTACAACCTGGCGGCGGCCGTGAGCTGGGAAGCCGACATCTGGGGCAAAATTCGCAACCGCACGGCCGAGGCCGGGGCCGCCTACCTGCAGAGCCAGGAAGCACGCAAAGCCGTGCAAACCCAGGTGGTGGCCCAGGTAGCCCAGGGCTACTACAACCTCTTGCTGCTAGATACCCAGCTGGCCGTGGCCCGGCGCAACTTCGCCCTCACGGACAGCACCTTGCGCTTTACCCGGCTGCAGTTCACGGCCGGCCTGGTCACGGCGCTGGCTGTGCAGCAGGTGGAGGCCCAGCGCCTGCTGGCGGCCGGCCTTATCCCGCAGTTTGAGCAAGGCATCACGGTACAGGAAAACGCGCTGAGCATCCTAGCCGGGCGCCTGCCGGGCGGCATTAGCCGCAGCGGCAACCTGCTGGCGTTGCAAGTGCCGGTGGTGGCGGCGGCCGGTGTGCCGGCAGCCCTGCTGGCCCGGCGGCCCGATGTGCGCACCGCCGAGCTGGCCCTCGACCGGGCCAACGCCGCCGTGGGCTACACCAAAGCCGCGCTCTACCCCACGCTCTCCATCACGGCCCAGGGCGGCCTCAACGCCTTTCAGGCCAGCAACTGGTTTACCGTGCCGGCCTCCCTGTTCGGGACGGCGTTTGCGGGGCTGGCGCAGCCGCTGTTGCAGCGGCGCGCCCTGCGCACGCAGTACGAACTGGCCCAGCTAGACCGCGAGCGCACCGTCATTCAGTTCCGGCAGCAGGTGCTGGTAGCAGTGGGCGAAGTCTCCGACGCCCTGGGGCAGGTAGCGCGCACCCAAACCCAGCAAACCATTGCCACCGACCGCGTGCGGGCGTTGCGCCTGGCCACCACCAGCGCCGGCCAGCTCTTCCGCAGCGGCCTGGCCAGCTACCTCGAAGTCATTACGGCCCAGAGCAACGCCCTGCAAAGCGAGCTGGAGCTAGCCTCCTTGAAGCGCAGCCAGCTGGAAGCCAACGTGGAGCTGTACCGGGCCGTGGGCGGCGGCTGGCAGTAATAAGCCTTTATCCGGTCTACTCGCCCTCCCTCCTTCGACCAGCGAATGCTAGGCAACATCCTTCTATTCCCACCCCAATTCCCATGGATACCAAGTCCCTCGTCAAGCTAGCCAAGTCGCTGAGCGACCCGAACCGCCTGCGCATGTTGCAGGAGATTGCGCGGGCGCAGCGGCTGGGATGCGCCAATCTGTATGAGTTTGTGCCCATCAGTCAGCCCTCCATGTCGCAGCACGTGAAGGCCTTGGTTGATGCAGGGCTGGTGAATTCGTGCAAGGAGGGCCGCAACATGTACCTAACTATCAACACGGAAAAGCTGCAGGAGCTAGAAAGCTTTCTGCAGTTGCTGAAGATGAGCTAGCTCTTTTGCTGCAAGTCACTGCTTAACCATGCGTTTCCAAGCCGGACCGAAGCAAGGCCTCGACGGGAAACGATAAACCACTCTATCCCCATCCCATGAAAATCGGAATCATTGGTACCGGCCCTGTCGGCGGCTCCCTCGCCAAAAACCTGTCCGCCCTCGGCCACCAAGTGAAAGTGACCAACACCCGCCAGCCGGCCGAACTGGTCCGCAAAGCCCAGGAATTGGGGGCTAGCCCCGCCACCCTGCAAGAGGTGGTGCAGGACGTCGACCTCGTTTTTATCGCCGTGCCTTTCAAGGTACTTAATGAGTTTCCCAAAGACCTGTTCCGGTCGTTGCCTCCCGAGGTAATTGTGGTGGATACCGGCAACTACTACCCCTTCCGGGACGATAAAATCGAGGCGCTGGAGCAGGGCCAGCCGGAGAGCGTGCTGGCGGCCGAGCAACTGGGTCGTCCCACTCTGAAAGCCTTCAATAACCTGCTGGCCGAAACGATTGCCAGCGGCGGTACCGCGCCCGGCACGCCCGGCCGCATTGCCCTTTCCATTGCGGGCGACGATGCGCGCGCCAAGCAAGTCCTATCCGACCTCTGCAACGCCCTCGGCTTCGACGTGGTGGACGGGGGTAGCCTGGCCGACTCGTGGCGGCAGCAGCCCGGCACCCCGGCCTACTGCACCGAACTCACGGCCTCGGAGCTGACCCAGGCCCTGGCCAACGCCGTGCCCGGCAAAGCCCCGCAGATACGCGACCAGATTATCTCGGAGCTGCTGCAACGCGCAGCGTGGCCTACGCGCGAAGAAGTAGTGGCCGGCAACCGCGCCCAGCAGCTAGGTAAGGCTTAGCCAGTCGAGGCCCTACCAACTGAATACAACTTCAATACAAACTCACATGGAAAACCAGCAACACCCGACCGTCCTTGTTTTGGGCGCCAGTGGCACTATCGGCCGTCAAGTGGTAAAAGACCTGGAAGGTCAAGCCGTCAACGTACGCATCACGTCGCGCAACCAAGAGACAGTGGAACAGCTTCGCCGCGAAGGCAAAGACTGCCACTACCTGGACCTGGATGACCCCAGAACCTTCGCACTGGCGCTTGCCGGGGTGGACCGGGTGTTTCTGCTAACCGGCTACACGGTGGCCATGCTCACGCAAAGCAAAACCCTGGTGGATGCGGCCAAAAAAGCCGGCGTCCGCCATATCGTGCACGTGGGCGTGTTCGCGGAGTGGGACACGACCGATGCGCACTTTGCCTGGCACCAGCTGATTGAAAAGTACATCGAGGCCAGCGGCATCGCCTGGACCCACCTTCATCCAAACATGTTCATGGAGGTATTCACCGGGGTGTACATCCCGAAGAATCTAACCTACACCAGCTACTGGGACGATAGACGAGTCGGCTATATAGCCTCCAGTGACATTGCGGCGGTGGCCGCCAAAGCTCTCGTCGATGGGCCAAAGCGGCACGGCGGTCAGCACTACTGGCTAAGTGTGGAAACCTTCAACGGCCAAGAAATTGCGGCGCTGTTGAGCGAGGTGACCGGCCTAAAAATAAAGCACGAAGACAAAGGGCTGGAAGGCTTTAAAGAGCTGATTCAAACGTTGCTGGCCAATGGGGCGGAGAGCTGGTACGCCAAGGCCAACATTGACTTTGTGACGCAGATGCTCGACGGCAGAATGTCTTACATGTCCATGGTGCAAAACGATATTCCCTACGTGCTCGGCAGACCGGCCAAGACCCTTCGGGAATTTCTGGAGGAGCATAAAGCGGCGATTGTGGCGTCAGCAAAGGCCCTGTAAAGGACATGCAGGTGCTGCATAGCATCGGCCGGGCCCTAGGCTTGCGCAGAAGATTCTGCCGGGGCGAAAGCACGCATTCATACTTCAAGTGATGAACAATAGAAAAACGTTAAAGCTGGCCGCCGTCATCGATGGGCCGGGATGGAATTTTTCCTCCTGGCGCCACCCCGCCATGCCCGCCGACGCCGGCGAAAACATCGATTTCTTCATTCAACAGGCGCAGCTGGCGGAGCAGGCCAAGTTCGAAACCCTGTTTTTGTACGACGTGAGCCACGTCGGCCCCGGCAACATCCCGTACTACCTGAGCATGTTCGAGGGCGGGACGCTCATGTCGGCCCTGGCCATGAAAACGGAGCGCATCGGCCTCTCGCTGACGGCTTCTACCTCCTACACCGACCCCTACAACCTGGCCCGGCAGGTCTTATCCTTGGACAAACTCAGCAAGGGTCGAGCCTCGTTGAATGCCATCACTTCCAACCCGGGCGGGATGGTAAACTTCAGCCGGGGCCACCTGGGCAAAGCCGACCAGTACCCCATGCACGAGGAGTTTCTGGAAATTCTGCTGAGCCTGTGGGACACGTACGAGGACGACGCCTTTCCCCGCGATAAGGAAAGCGGCGTCTTCCTGAACCCGCGCAAGATGCACCCCATCAACTACCGCGGAAAGTACTTCTCCGTGGATGGCCCGCTGAATCTGAGCCGCTCGGTGCAGGGCCGGCCGGTGTTGTACATGGCCGGCAGTTCACCCACCTTCGTGGACCTGGCCACATCCTACACCGACGGCGTCTTCATGGCGGGCAGTTCCTTCGAAGAAACAGTATTGCTCGCCAATGCGCTGACCGCGAAGCTGGTTGAAAAAGGCCGGCAGCCGGCAGACTTCGTGCGCTCAGTGGCGCAAAACCCCATCGTGGGCCGCACCGATGCTGAGGCCTACGCGAAGTACCAGGCAATCCGCGCCCTAGGTCCTTATTCGCACCGACCGGTTCCCTTATTCATGGGCTCCGCCGAACGCATTGCCAACGAGATACAGAAGTGGTATGAGGCCGGAGCAATCGATATGCTGATGGTTCAGCAAGACCATCCGTATGGGATACAGGACTTTATCGAGCTGGTGGTGCCCATTTTGCAGGAACGTGGCCTCTTTCATACGGAGTACGAGGCCGAAACCCTGCGGGGAAATCTCGGCCTGTCGAAACCCGCGTTCCGAACCATTTAACCCACGCTTCCCTTCTCTTTCCTGCTATTCAAGCCGCTGGACGGCCAACCCCAGCGGCCACTAATCTAAAGAAGCCATGCCTACGCCTGTTCACGAGTCCAGCCGCCCAGAAAAGCCGCCGGTCGCCTATTCCATCCTAGACCTAGCCATCGTGTCGCAAGGCCGCACGATACAACAAACCCTCCACGACTCCCTGGCCTTAGCCCAGGAAGCCGAAGCACATGGCTACCAACGGTACTGGCTGGCCGAGCACCACAATTCCGATAATATCGGCAGCAGTGCCACCTCTTTGCTCATTGGTTACGTCGCCGAAAACACGGCCACCATTCGCGTGGGCTCAGGTGGCATCATGCTGCCCAATCACTCACCCTTGATTGTGGCCGAGCAGTTCGGCACGCTGGCGCATTTGTACCCCAACCGCATCGATTTGGGCCTGGGCAGAGCCGCCGGTACCGACTCGCAAACCGCGCAGGCCATCCGCTCGGATTTCATGCAGGCGGCCCACTCTTTCCCCCGCGAAGTCGGAAAAATCCAGGAGTACTTTTCGCCGACAAACAAGCACGCCGCCGTTCGGGCCCCGGTGGCCGAGGGCACCGACGTGCCCCTGTACATTCTGGGTTCCAGCACCGACAGCGCGCATTTGGCGGCCAAGCTGGGCTTGCCGTACGCGTTTGCCAGCCACTTTGCCTCCACCCACCTGCTCGACGCTTTGCGGATTTACCGCGCAGAGTTTAAGCCGTCGGCGGCGCTGAGCCAACCGTATACCATCGTAGCCATCAACGCCTACGTGGCCGATACCGACGAAGAAGCCCAACGACAGTTCACGAGCGTTATCCGGATGTTTGTCGGAATGTTGACGGGGAGAACGAAAGAGCCCATGCAGCCGCCGACTGACATGACCGAAGAACTGCAAGAAATGTGGCAGCACCCTGCCGTCTACCAAATGCTCAAGTACTCCTTCGTCGGCAGCAAGCAAACCGTCAAGCAACAGCTGCAAGCATTTCTGGTCGAAACGCAGGCCGATGAACTCATCACCGCTTCCAGTATGTACGCGCTAGAGGACCGTCTCAAATCCATCCGGTTGTTTGGAGAAATTATGAGGGAGTTAAATGAGCACAGCTGACAGGCAACAGGGGATTCAACGCCGCCTTATGAGAGTCTGCCTAGCCCCTTCTTGCACCCGACAAGGAGCGAATGAGAGGATGTTCACGAAGCAGTAACTTGCTTTAACCGAACAACGATGCAAGAGCTAATCCAAGGCCTATGAGCATCAGTACGGCATGCGACATGGTGTCCCAATTGCTGCCGGAGTCCATGACAACACCAAACAGTGGCTTGACCGGGGCGGCGCTGAAGCTGGGAGTATCGGATGAGAATAGGTACTCAGGGCAAGCTCTATAAATAGAGTTGCGCAGCCCCGGGTGAGCGAAAAAACGTGGTTTCAGGCTTAGTCCCGGGCCAGAACCCGCATTCGGACAGCCGGCAGCTGAGCATTCTGGCTATCAGCGCTCAAGCAGAATGTCTACCCCCAGAATCACCAGGTCTACCCGGCCTTTCAACGTCTGGTCGATGAAGGGCGTGTTCTGGGATTTCGATTTCATGAATTCCCGCGTGAAGGTTGTTTCCGCTTCAGTATCGAACAAGACGCACTCGGCTTGTTGGCCGACTTCGATGGCGGCTACTGGCAGGCCCATCAGGCGGCGGGGCTCCGCCGAATAGCGCTTCACCACCAGGTCCCACCCGAACTTTCCGGGCTCCACGAAGTGGTGGTAGAGCGAAACCAGGGCTGTATCCAGGCCGGTGATGCCGTTGGGCGCGCTGATAAAATCCTGGGCTTTTTCGAACGGCGTGTGCGGCGCGTGGTCGGTGGCAATGAGGTCGAATACGCCTTCTTTGAGCCCTTCGAGCAGGGCATCGCAATCCGCCTGGGTCCGCAGCGGCGGATTCATCTTATAGTTCGTGTCGTAGTCGCCGATGTGCTCGTCGGTGAACATCAGGTGGTGCGGAGCCACTTCGGCTGTGACTTTCACATCGCCGCGGGATTTCCACCAGCGGATGGTTTCCATGCCGAGCTTGCTGGACACGTGCTGAATGTGCACGTGCGCACCCGCCGCCCGGGCCAGGCGGATGTCGCGGTCGATGATGATTTCCTCCGCGCAGGCCGGCGAGCCCTTGATGCCGAGCCGGTAGCTCATTACCCCTTCGTTGAGGGCGCGTGGGCCAGCCAGTTCTGGTACCTCGCAGTGGCTGGCGAAAAACATCCCAAACTCAGTGGCATACTGCATTGCCCGCAGCAGCACGGCCGGGTCGGCGGTGGTGTCCCCGTCGTCGGTGAGCATCTTGACCCCGAGTCCGCGCATGCCTTCGATTTCCGCCAGTTCCTTGCCCTCGCGGTTCTTGGTGACGCAGCCGGAAGTGTACACCGGAATGCGGGACCGGTGCTTGGCATTTTCCAGCACGGTAGCTATTGCGGTGGCTGAGTCGAGGGCCGGGCGGGTGTTCGGCATCATCACCACGCCGGTAATGCCGCCGTTGATGGCCGCTTCGCTCCCCGTAGTGATAGTCTCCTTATTCTCAAATCCAGGGGCGCGGAAATGAACGTGGGCATCAAACATGCCAGGCATCAGAATCCGGCCTCGCGCGTCGATGACGCGGGCCCCCTCTGGAGGGGCGAGGCTTTTGCCGATGTTCTGAATTATTCCTTCGACAATCAGGACATCACTCTCGATAAGCACGGGTGAATTTTCAGAGGCGATGCGGGCGTTTTGAAGGAGAAGCATGGGTGGAGGAGTGCTGTAAACCGGCAAGGAGTGTGGGGCTATTCGGACTGTTGAACAAGAAAATACACGGGCGAACCAACCGCCGCGTTCGGCATTTAGGGTGTAACCACCGGCGAGCTGGCTCGCTGCGGAGCAGCATACGCTTCCTGCCGTGGGAATTCCCCGCCCGGCGTGAGCCAGTCGAGCACGGCCATGCGAACGGAGATGCCGTTTTCGACCTGGTTGGTGATGAGGCTGCGCTCGTAGTCCATCACGGCGTCGCACAGCTCGACTCCCCGGTTCACGGGGCCGGGGTGCATGATGTAAAGGCCCTTGTCGCTGATTTCCGCCAGCCGGTCGTTGGTAATGCCGTAGACCCGGTGGTATTCGCGGACGCTGGGGAAAAACTGCACGTCCTGGCGCTCCATCTGTACGCGGAGCAGGTACACCACATCGGGTGCCCAGGCCATAGCCGCCTCGTAGTCGGTGAAGCGGTGGATACTTTCCGGCACGTACTTGGGCACCAGTGAGCCCGGACCGAGGTAGGCCACCTCGACACCCAGCTTTTGCAGCAGCGTGCTGGTCGAGCGCGCGACGCGGGAATGGAGAATATCGCCGATGATGAGGACTTTTTTGCCCCGGGGGTCGGGAAATTTTTCCTTGATAGTGAATGCGTCCAGCAGGGCCTGGGTGGGGTGTTCGTGCGCCCCGTCGCCGGCATTGATGACCGACGCCGTGGTTTGGCGGGCAATCATGCCGGGTAGGCCGGGGTGACTATGACGGACGACGATGTAGTCGGTGCGCATGGCCTGGAGCGTCTCGATGGTTTCGCGCACCGACTCCCCCTTGGTGATGGAGGAATGGGCGACGTCAAAGTTCGTGACCTCCGCCGAGAGGCGTTTGGCCGCGACCTCGAAGGAGGAGTGCGTGCGGGTGCTGGCCTCGTAGAAGAGCATGAGCACGGACTTGCCCTCGAGGGCGGGGATTTTTTTCACCGAGCGGGTGAACAGTTTTTTAAAGGACGTGGATTGGTCGAGCAAGAACTCGATTTCCTCACGGTGAAGGGATGCAATGTCGAGCAGGTCTTTGCGTGCCATACCGAAGCCAATAAATTGATTACTTGTTGATTAGGGAGATACGTGTAAGACTACCTGGTTTAGATGGGCTTACAGCGCGCCTGAATTAAGAGGTATGAATAGTCAGTCCCCGGGGCGGAAGCCAACGAACTCCACGGACATAAAAAAACCGTTTCGGAATCCGAAACGGTGGCGGGGCAACACCCAGAAAGAACAACGGAAATGCCAGCGGCAAAATGGGGAAAACCGATGGTAGCGAAGACCTTCCGGTCCCCTCGCGGTTCCCTGTCGAGCAGGGTCCCGCGCTTCATCAACAGGTGTTTTGGTTGAAGCATAACGCAAAACTACGGAATTGTTAAGCCAAGCAATTCATTGGTAATGTTAAGTTTTTTTTGAGCCGTTTTTCTCAAATTTTATTTCCGACCTAACGCCCTAAACCACGCTCTTTTTGCCTTCCATTTCACCATCAAAAAAAATTATGGCTTGTGTAACCCATTGCTTCGCAAGCACAATTCACCTTAACTTTAGCTCTTTATTCCGCAGGCTCAGCTGGCGGTCTACTGCTTTTCGGTGGCAAACAGCCCATGAAGTACTCGGTATTTCATGGGCTGCTTCGTTTTCGGTCGGCACCATTGGTTTCAATTACGCTACCGCTTCAACCGCATATAAGAAAGGCCTTCGCGAGAAAATCAACCATTTCTAGCACACTGCTCCCTGCGTGCCAATGCCTTATCCGGCTCACGAGCGCCGAGCCTTTGTAAGTAAAGTCCGTGTAGAGCTGCACCAGCAACGCACCCGCTGCTAGTTTTGCCTGCGCATCGGCCGCCGAGCGAATGCCACCAGCGCCGATAGGAGGTAGCGAATTGCCTCGGGGGTCTGCGCCCGTAGCGGCCACCCGGAAATAAAGGTAGTGGATGCCTACTTTATGGCAGATGGACAAATCGCCGTATCGCCGCCGTTGTGCGGGCACTGCCGTGGAGTACTTGTTCCATAGATGCGGGCGAAATTCCAGCCCGGAAAACACACCATCACTCCTTGGGGCTATACACCTAGACTCTCGGACTGTACATTTCACTGTACAAAAAGAAGGCTATAAAGCAGAAAAGCCCCTAACTTGATAGCTAGAGGCTTTTCTAAGAGGAAAGTGGTGATCCCGCTGGGATTCGAACCCAGGACCCGTACATTAAAAGTGTACTGCTCTACCAGCTGAGCTACAGAATCGCTTATTTGCAGTCGAGAACTATCTTCCCTGATTGCGGATGCAAAAGTAGAAGCGCCCGTTTAAACTTCCAAACCCTTTGCTTAAAAAGCTCTTCTTTTTTTTATCTTTCTGTGTACTTTTTTGTCAAGAAGTTAGCAGTCAAACTACTAGCCCTGTTGTTCAACAAGCTGATTCCTTGTTTGCAATGGGGCGATACGAAGCATCTTATCCACTGTACCGCCAGGGGCTGCGCCAAGGACTTACCTCATCCCGCATGTTGTTGCGCATGGCTTATATACAGGAAGGCCTGGGCCATTACCCGGCAGCGCTTTATTATTTGAGCTTGGCGCAACGCCGAAAGCCCACGTATGCTACATGGCGCAAAATGACCGAGCTGGCCCAGAGCAACCGATTGACAGGCTACTCCGATACTTGGAAATCGAGCCTGCTGATTACGTTTCGGCGCTACTACTATTCCGTGCTACAGGGGCTACTGATTGGGGCCGTGCTAGTGGGCGTGCTGCTTTTGGTACGGTACCGGGCCAGCCGGGCGTGGTGGCTGACGTACGGCATTTACTTGGCCGCGGTGGCCTTTTACCTCAACCTTTTGGGTGCCAGCCCAGTGGGCCTGGTAGCTCGCCCCCACGCGGCGCTAATGGCCGGACCTAGTGCGGGAGCGGCCTGGCTGACCACGGCTCGGGCCGGTGACCGGCTGCTGGTGCGCGGCCGACAGGATATCTGGTACCGCGTGGAATGGCGCAATCGGGATGCTTACATCCGCCGCAATGACCTGCTACTGCTGCAATAACGATTACCTAGTTATAAAACGCAAAAAGCCCTGACGCACAATGCATCAGGGCTTTTTCGTAAAAAGTGCTACTAGCTATTTAACCGGCGAGCCTTCTTCCTTGCGAAAATGGTTCAGCACCAGCTTATCAGCCAAGCCGGGCAGCCACTTATTAAGGAACACGGTGAGCTTGCCCTGCGCGGTTAATACCATGTCGCGGCGGCGCTGCTGCACGGCCCGCAGCAGGTGCTGGGCCACTTCCTCACTGGTCATCATCTGGCCTTCGTCGCGCGGCGACTCGCCTTGGGACGAGCCGTCGGCGGCCAAGGCTGTGTGGCGGATATTGGAAGCCGTGAAGCCGGGGCATGCTACCAATACGTGTACGCCCTGGGGCAGCAATTCGGTGCGCAATGCTTCCAGAAAGCCCTGCATGGCAAACTTGGAGGCCGAATACCCCGTGCGCCCTGGCAGTCCGCGGTAGCCGGCAATGCTGGAAATGCCCACGATAGAGCCTTTAGAATTCAGCAGATGCGGCAGCGCGAACTTGGTAGTGTAGACGGTGCCGAAGAAGTTGGTTTGCATCAACCGCTGAATCACGCTCAGATCAGCATCCTGGAACATGGCCCGCATGGAAATGCCGGCGTTGTTGATGAGCACATCGAGGCGGCCGAAGGCGGCAATGGTTTCGGCCACGGCCCGCTCGGAATCGGCCTCCACGCCCACGTCGGCGCGCACGGTGCGGTGCGCAATGCCGTGGCGGGCCAGCTCTTCGCCGGTAGCTGCCAAGCGGGCTTCATCACGCCCCGTTACAACTACCTGGGCCCCGGCCTGGCCGAAAATCAGCGCGCAGGCCCGTCCGATACCGGAGGTAGCCCCCGTGATAAGCACCACTTTGCCTTTCATATCTAGCGTTTAATTTTGGATGATTGCCGGACCGGACTCAGCCGTCGACACCGGGCCAAAATTACGCCTTTTTGGCGTTTGACGACATTTTTCGGGCTTCCATTTAAACGCAGGGATATCCGCTTAGGCTATTTCCGGAATTGGATTTAGTCGCTACATTTAGGGACGGAAACAACCTTTCTTTTCCGGGTGGCTTATATGATGCAAATTCTACGTACGTGGCGCAGTGCGCCGGCTTTCTGGGGTTCTTTTCTGCTGGCGCCGCTGCTGAGTGTGCCGGCCTTTGCCCAGTGCCCGGCGGCCACCTCGGCCTGCACGCCGGGCGGAGCCCCCACGAGCAACTATGCTTTTGGCATGGGCATCCTGAACGTGACGCTCGGCTCCATCAACAATACGACGGCCGGCGTGAGTGAAGGCTACCGCGACTATTCCTGCACCGGCGGCGCGGCTCTGACAGTGGGCACCGATTATGCCATTACGGTGCGCACCAATGCCAACGCCGACGAAAACGTGCGGGTATGGATTGACCTCAACAACGACGGCACCCTGAACCCCACGACAGAGCTGGTCTTTAGTTCGGGAGCCAAACGGGTGCATACCGGTACGGTGCGCCTACCGGCTGGCACCACGCTGGCCACCCGCCTGCGGATGCGCGTAGCAGCCGACTACATCAACGCGCCGATACCGACGCCCTGCTCCACGCCCCAGTATTCGCAGACCGAGGACTACGCCGTAACGGCCACGGCCAGCTCAACGGCGCCCGTAGCTGAATTTGTGGCCGACCAGACCCTGACCTGCTCGGGCTGCGTGCAGTTTACCGACCAAAGCCAGAACTCGCCGACCTCGTGGACTTGGAACTTTGGCGACAACACGCCCACCAGCAACCTACAAAGTCCCAGCCACTGCTACACCACGGCCGGCACTTACACCGTGACGCTGACGGCCACCAACGCAGCCGGGGCCACTACCCGCACCCGCACCAATTATATCACCTACAACTCGGCAGTGCCGGTGGCGGCCAGCTGCACGCCCAACACGGCCGCTTTCTGCTGCGGCTACGGCATCACGCAGTTTACGCTGGGCACGCTCAGTAAGAACTCCGTGAATGGGCAGGCCGGCTACGAGGACTTTACCTGCGCCAGTCGGGTAGATCTGACCGAAGGCAACTCCTACCCCGTGAGCGTGACTACGGGCCCCAATAGCGCCCAGGACACGCGCATCTGGCTGGATTTGAACAACGACGGCACCTTCAGCAGCACCGAGCTGCTCTTTACCGCCCTGAACCGGACCAACCCCACCGGCACCATTGCTATTCCGGCTTCGGCCGTAAAAAACCAGCCGCTGCGCCTGCGCGTGATTTCCGATTACGTGGGTGCCCCGGCCGGCCCCTGCGCCGAGCCCCAACTGGGCCAGGCCGAAGATTACACCGTAACCGTGAAGCCCAATATCAGCGCGCCGGCGGCCAACTTCTCGTCGAACTACGTGCCTACCACCTGCGTGAATCCGGTGCAGTTTACGGACCTGAGCCAGAACGCCCCGACCTCATGGCTCTGGAATTTCGGCGACAACACCACCAGCCCCCTGCAGAACCCCAGCCACCAGTACACAACCTCCGGCACCTACACCGTGACGCTGACGGCCAGCAACGCCTTTGGCCAAAGCACCATTTCGCGGGCCAGCTACCTGACCGTATCAGTGCCCTGCGTGACCTACTGCGCTTCGAGCGGGCTGAACAACAACGTGTGGCTGACCAGCGTGACTGTGACCGGGCCCTCGACTTCCTTTACGAATCCGTCGGCGGCCGACGTGGGCGGCTACGGCAACTATATCGACAAGACCATCGGACTGCGCCAGGGCCAGAGCTACACGCTGGCTACTGTCGTCAACCAGAACTTCCAGCGCACTACGTCGATGTGGCTGGACCTGAACCGCAACGGCGTGTTTGATACCAACGAGCTGCTGGTGAACGGCACTTCCAACCTGAATTCGTCCAATACCTTTACCATCCCGAACACCGCTGGCGTGGTGGGCTTTACCCGGATGCGGGTACTGACACGGGCCAACACCAACCAGGCCCAGGCCTGCCTGCTCAACCAAATCAACTCCGAAACCGAAGACTACTCCGTCCGGATTGACCTGATTACCAGCACCGCCGAGGAGCGGCAACTACCGTCGCTGAGTGTTTTCCCGAACCCGACGCCCAACGGCATCGTGCAATTGCGCCTGGCCGATGCCGCCGCAACCGGCATTTATTCGGTGGCGGTGCATAACGTACTCGGAGCCAAGCTGCTGACCACTACGCTGCGCCTGAGCCCGGCCGCCGATGCCCGCCTGGATCTGACCACGCTGCCCCGGGGCCTGTATTTGCTGCGTCTAACCGACGTCAGCGGCCAGACCGCCATCCGGCGCGTGCAGCGCGACTAGCCGCGCCTTTTATCCCGACCCCTCTTTCCCTCCCGGTAGCCCGCTATGGCCTAGCGGGCTACGCATTTTCTTTACCGCCCCTATATGCGAACAACTTTACTGCGCAGCTTACTGCTACTGCTATTCCTGGTGGGCCTGCGGGCTGCCCCGGCTACGGCTTCCCACCTGGTGGGCGGCGAAATGAATTACAAGTACCTCGACGCCAATGGCTCGGCAGGTACGCCCTTCCGCTACCGCATCACGGTGCTGCTCTACATCAACTGGGAATGCACCAATACCAATGATGTTTCCAACGTGCCCGACGGCCGTTGCAACATCTTTGTCAACATTTATAACAAGCAGAACGGGTTGCGCCTCAACAGCGGCCAGTTTGCTCAGAACTTCAACTGCGCCCAGGTAACCTGTGCCGGCCGCCCCAACCAGACCGATACGCAGCCCCAGGGCTCTTACCGGCTGCCACGGGTATCGAACCCCTCCATTACGCCGCCGCTGCCGGGTGGCTGCACGCTGCCCGGCGGGCCGCCGCCGCCCGTGCGCCTGTGCCGCTACGAGGCCATCGTGGAGCTGCCCGTGTCGTTCGACGGCTACTACGTGGTGTATACCGACGGCACGCGCAACCGCTCCATCAACAACCTGCTGCAGCCCGACAACCAGAACCAGACCATATTCGTGGATATGGCCCCGCCGCTGCTGCCCAACACCTCCCCTACTTTCTCAGATACGGCCGTTGTCGTTATCTGCCAGGGCGACACGAGCATCGTGGTGAATAACGCGGTAGACGTAGACGGTGACCGGCTGATTTACTCGTTCAGCACGCCTTACAATATTCCCGGCGCCCTCGGTGGCCCACCACCCACTACGTTTACCCCGCCCCCGCCCAGTGTGACGTATAATACGGGCTTCTCAGCCACCGCGCCTTTTGGGCCGGGCGCCGGCAACTACGCCTTTCTGAATGCCAGCAACGGCCTGAGTCGCTACGCCACCTCGCAGCAGGGTCGGTATGTAGTGGCCGTGGAAGTCAAGGAGTTTCGTAAGATTAACGGCAATGAGGTATTGATTGGCTCGACCCGGCGCGAAATTCAGCTGGTCTCGCGCCAGTGTCAGCCCAATCAGTCGCCGCAGTTTACGGCTGGCACGCTGGCCAACAAGACCTTCACTATTGAGGAAGGCGAAACCCTCAACTTCAACCTGGCCGCCACCGACCCCGACGGCAACCCCATTAACCTGCGGGTAAACAGCGTGCTACTCGACGGCTCCGGGCCGTTTGATGCCAGCTTTAGCGGCAGCCAGGGCGTGGTGCAGCCCAGCAACCCAACCGGCACCGTAACCATCACCGGCACGGGTGGCAGCGTCAGTGGGCTTTTCAGCTTCAACTCCCGCTGCGGCAATGCCCGCAGCACCCTCTACGACGTGGTAGTAACGGCCACCGACCAGGCCTGCGGGGCCAAGAGCGTTGCCGATATTTTCCAGATTCGGGTAAACCGGGCGGCGGGTCCCACCAGCATCAGTGGCGACGGGGTTATCTGCGACCAGACCCAGGTGCGGGCCTACACGGCCGGCGGGGCCACCCCGGCTTCTTACCTGTGGAAAGTGAAGGGCGGCGCCATTCAGGGTTCCAACTCGGCCAGCTCGGTACAGGTGCGCTGGAATACCACCGGTGCGGGCCGTGTCACGCTCCAGGGCGTATCCACACTGGGCTGCCCTTCCGACTCGGTAGCGCGGGACATTGACATCCGGCCGGCCAGTGCTTTGGCCGTAACGCCCACCAACGCCACTATCTGCCTCGGCGGTTCTACCACGCTGACGGCCAGCGGGGCAGCCAGCTACACCTGGACGGGCGGCAACCAGACCTTCACCGGCCCCACCATTACCGTAGCCCCGACCCAGACTACCACCTATACCGTAACCAGCACCGACGGTGTGTGTACTACCTCGCGCCAAGTAACCGTGACGGTAAACCAGACGGCCGTAGCCAATGCCGGGGATGACCTGACGACCTGCTCGGGTGAAGCCAAAACACTGGGTACGGCCGCGCTGACGGGCTACACCTACCAGTGGAGCCCGGCCGCCGGCCTGAGCAGCCCGACGGCTGCCCAACCAACCTTCCTGCAAACCAACACCGGCACCACGGCCCAGCAGTTTACCTATACCGTAACGGCCACCACGGCCCAGGGGTGCACCGCTACCGACGTGGTAGTGGTGACCTTGAGCCCGGCCGCCGTAGCCAACGCGGGAGCCGCCAAAACCATCTGTTCGGGCGGCTCGACCACCATTGGCACGGCCCCCGACGGCCTCGCCGGCCGCACCTACCAGTGGAGCCCGGCCACCGGCCTGAGCGACCCGACTGCCGCTTCGCCCACGGTGACGCTCACTAATACTGGCACGGCCCCGCTTGTGGTCCGCTACACACTCACAGTATCTACCAACCAACTGTGCTCAACCAGCGCCGGCGTGGACGTGACGGTGAATCCGGCCGCGGTTGCCAACGCCGGCAACGACGTGGTAACCTGCTCGGGCGATTCGAAAGTCTTAGGCTCTACCGCGCTGACGGGCTACACCTACCAATGGAGCCCCGCTACTGGGCTAAGCTCGGCTACCGTGGCCCAGCCGACGTTCCTGCAAACCAACACCGGTACCACGGCTCAGCAGTTTACCTATACCCTGACCGCTACTACCGCCGAGGGCTGTACGGCTACCGATGTCGTCGTGGTAACGCTCAATCCGGCCGCCGTGGCCGATGCCGGTACCAGCAAGACCTTCTGCTCGGGCGGTTCGGCTCTACTTGGTAATGCGGCCAGCGCCGTGGCGGGTAGCTCCTACCTCTGGAGCCCCAGCACTGGCCTGAGCGACCCAACGGCCGTTGCGCCGACCGTAACGCTGACCAACACGACCTCGGCCCCAATTACCGTCACCTACACGCTGCGCGTAACCACCGGCCCCGGCTGCGTGGATACCAAAACGGTGACGGTAACGGTAAACCCGGCCTCAGTTGCCAACGCCGGTAATGACGTGGCAACCTGCTCGGGTGAGGCCAAAGTCCTGGGCTCAGCGGCCTTAACCGGCTACACCTACCAGTGGAGCCCAGCCACCGGCCTGAGCAGCACCAGCGTGGCCCAGCCCACCTTCCTCCTGACCAATACCGGCACCACCGCCCAGCAGTTTACCTACACGCTCACGGCTACCACGGCCCAGGGCTGCACGGCTACTGATGTCGTCGTCGTGACGCTGAACCCGGCCGCCGTGGCTGATGCGGGTACGAACAGGACGTTCTGCTCGGGCGGCTCGGCCGTGCTGGGCAATGCGGCCAGTGCCGTGGCCGGCAGCTCCTACCTCTGGAGCCCAGCTACCGGCCTGAGCTCGGCTACCGCAGTGGCACCCACCGTAACGCTGACCAACACGACCTCGGCCCCGATTACGACGACGTATACCTTGCGCGTAACCACCAATCAGGGCTGCGTAGACACCAAAACGGTAACGGTAACGGTGAACCCCGCAGCCGTTGCCAACGCCGGTAACGACCTGGTAACCTGCTCGGGTGAGCCGAAAGTGCTGGGCTCTGCCGCGCTGACGGGCTACACCTACCAGTGGAGCCCAGCTACCGGGCTGAGCAGCACTACTGCTGCCCAGCCAACGTTCCTGCAAACCAATACCGGCACTACTCCTCAGCAGTTTACCTACACCCTGACCGCTACTACCGCTGAAGGCTGCACCGCTACCGACCTGGTAGTAATAACCCTGAACCCGGCCGCCGTGGCCAACGCGGGAATTGACGCGGCGCTCTGCGACAGTAAAAAAGTAACGCTGGGCACGCCGGGCCTCACGGGCTACTCCTACCAGTGGAGCCCGGCTACCGACCTGAGCAGCGCCACCGCCGCCCGCCCCGAGCTGACGGCCGTAAATACCACTCAGAGCCCCATTACCCGCACCTACACCCTCACGGCCACTACCGCTCAGGGCTGCACCAGCACCGACCAGGTGGTAGTTACCATCAACCCCCGGCCCTTGGTCGATAATATCCAGGGCACGGCTTCCGTGTGCCCTACCATTCAGGGCGTGGTGTACAGCATCGTGAATCCGCGAAGCACCGAATATCGCTGGACGGTGGTGGGCGGCACCATTACCAGCGGCGACGGGACGGCCAGCATTACCGTGAACTGGGGCGCGGCCAATGCCAATGCCAGCGTGCAGGCCTTTGCCCGCAACCAGTTCCAGTGCGACTCCGACCCAGTTACGTTCCCCGTCGTTATCAACCAGCGCCTGGATACCGAAACTCCGAAAGGCCCGGCCAGCGTGTGCCTCGCCAACGGCCCCTATACCTACTCGGTACTGCCCACCACGGGCTCTATCTACGCCTGGCAGATTACGGGCGGCACCCAGATCAGCACCGGGCCCGGCTCGGTGCTGGTGCAGTGGAATGGCCCCGGCACGGGTACGGTTACCGTCACGGAAACCAGCAACCCCAACGGCGGCCCCATCACCTGCTTCGGCCAGAGCCAGCCGCTGAGCGTGACCATCCTGCCCTCACCGGCCGCCAACCTGGCCCTGGCCGGCCCCGACCGGGTGTGCGCCGGCAGCACGCTGAGCTACTCCCTACCCGGCGCGGCAACGGGCTCCACGTTCCAGTTTACCCTCGACGGCGCCACGATAAGCAACACGGGCAATACAGTTTCCTTCCTGGCCCCGGCTCCCGGCACCCACATCCTGACCGTGAAGGAAACCAACGCCAGTGCCTGCGCCGGCCCGGTCTTCACCAAGACGTTCACTGTTGATCCGCTGCCGACGGCGGTGACGATTACCGGTCCGGCCAGCATCTGCCCCGGCCCTGCTGGCTTTGGCACGCAGCAGTATTCAGTAACGAATACGCCGGGCTCGACCTACGCCTGGACCGTGACGGGCGGCACTATTGTGAGCGGTAACGGCACCAGCGCCATTGTGGTGAGCTTCCCGGCCGGCTTCGCAGCCCGCACCGTAGCCGTAGTTCAAAGCTCCAGCTTCGGCTGCGCCGGGCCGCTGGCTACGCTTACCGTGCGCCCCGACAACGTGAGCGTGGCGTTGCGGGCGGCCTCAGTAGTGCCCGGCGACCGGAGCATCACTGTGAGCCTGAGCGTACCCGATAACGTGGGCAACACCAGCCAGGTCCGGATTCTACGGCGCGATGCCGGCACTACCGCCACCTTCGCCGTGGTAGGCAACGCGGCCAATACCGCTCCTACCTTCACCGATACCAGCGTGGATGCCGACGCCAAAGCCTACGACTACCGCGTGGAGCTGCTCAACAACTGCGGCACCACGCTGGCCAGTCAGGAGCACACCACCATCCGGACCACGGCTACGGCTACCGAAGGCAGCAAAGACGGCCGCCAGGAAGGCACGGTGAAGGTGAGCTGGAATGCCTACAAAGGCTTTACGGTGAAAGAATATCAGCTCTTCCGCACGGCCGGCACCGCCCCCGCCCAGCTCGTCACCACTGTATCGGGCAGCACCCTGGAGCAGGAATTCGCCAGCAGCTCGGCCGGCTTCGACCAGTGTTTCCGGGTAGTGGCCGTGAGCACCGACGCCGGCCCGGCGGCCGTAACGGCGGCTTCCAACGATGCCTGCGTCAACTTCGCCAACGACCTGGTGTTCTACAACATCATCACCCCGAATAACGACGGCGTTAACGACGCGTTTGTCGTTCGCAACCTTGGCCTGTACTCCGATTACACGATGAGCTTCTACAACCGCTGGGGCAAGGAAGTGTACAAAACCAACAGCTACGCCAACAACTGGAAGGCCGAAGAACAGCCCGCCGGCGTGTACTACTACCTGCTCAAGCTCAATAGCGGCCAGTCGTACAAAGGCTGGTTTGAGGTAGTCAAGTAAGCCCGCCAACCGCCGCTCACCGCAGGCCCTCCGGATTCCGGGGGGCCTGCTTTCGTTTCGGCCCCGGCAGGCCCGCAGCAAAATCCCGGCGGATTTCACCTAAAATCCCGGCGGATTTTGTCGGAAGTCCCGGCGGATGTTGCCGCAAGCCGGCCGGGACTTCCGGGCCGGCCACGGCCAAGTCCACAAAATCCGCGGCAGCGGGTTAATCGGCCCGAATCCGTGGTTACCTTTGCCCCCGTGAGGAAATCAGTAAAAAACATTCCGGCGGAATTGCTCCGCGAAGTCGAAATTACCGACATGGTGGCCGAGGGCAAGTGCCTGGTACGCCGCGACAATCTGGTCATCTTCGTGACGGGCGTGGCGCCCGGCGACGTGGTGGATCTGCGCGTGGTGAAGGCCAAGAAGAGCTTCCTAGAAGCCGTAGCCACGAAGTTTCACAAGTATTCCGACCTGCGGGTGGAGCCCTTTTGCCAGCACTTCGGCACCTGCGGGGGCTGCAAGTGGCAGCACCTGGGCTACGATACCCAACTCAAGTTCAAGCAGCAGCAGGTGCAGGACAACCTCCAGCGCATCGGCAAAGTGGCCCTGCCCGAGATTGAGCCCATTCAGCACTCGCCCGGCCGCACTTACTACCGCAACAAGCTCGAATACACCTTCAGCCACAATGGCTGGCTGACCAACGAGCAGATTCAGGCCGGCGAGGAAATCGAGCGGCGGGTGCTGGGCTTCCACACGCCCAACCGCTTCGACAAGATCATCGACGTGCAGCACTGCTGGCTGCAGCCCGAGCCGAGCAACGAAATCCGGCTGGCCGTGCGCAACTACGCCCACGAGCACAATCTGCCCTTCAACAACCTCGTCACTCAGGAAGGCTTTCTGCGCAACCTCATCATCCGGACGGCCAATACCGGCGACCTTATGGTGATTCTGCAGTGCTACTACGCCCACGACGCCCTGATTCCGCTGCTGGATTTTCTGGCCGCCAAGTTCCCGAACATCACGTCGCTCAACTACGTGCTCAACGACAAGGGCAACGAAACCTTCCACGACCTGGACGTGGTTTGCTACAAAGGGGAGCCCTACATCCATGAGGAAATGGAAGGGCTGCGCTTCCGTGTGGGGCCGAAATCGTTCTACCAAACCAACTCGGAAGGCGCCTACAACCTGTATAAGCTCACCCGCGAGTTTGCCGGCCTCACCGGCACCGAGCTGGTGTACGACCTCTACACCGGCGCCGGCACCATTGCCAACTTCGTAGCCCGCCAGGCCCGGCACGTGGTGGGCGTGGAGTATGTGGAATCGGCGGTGAAGGATGCTTACCTGAACTCGGAAATCAACAACGTAACCAACACCGAGTTCTACGCCGGTGACATGAAGGACGTGCTCAACGCCGAGTTCATCCAGAAGCACGGCCGCCCCGACGTGGTCATCACCGACCCGCCCCGGGCCGGCATGCACCCCGACGTAGTGGCCCGCCTACTCGAAATGCGCGCCCCCCGCATCGTCTATGTCAGCTGCAACCCCGCCACCCAGGCCCGGGACTTGGAGATGCTCGACGAGGCCTATAAAGTAGTGCGCGTGCGGCCGGTGGATATGTTCCCCCACACCCACCACGTGGAGAATGTAGTGCTGCTGGAGCTGAAGTAAGGCTCCCCCTGATATTCCATGGGACTTGACATCACCCTAGCTAGAATTGTCGGCGGTGAAGTCAATGAAGCTGATTACTTTCTTGCAGACGAGTCACCCGAGTTGCAGCCCTTTTTTCATCACCTTATACGCACGAAACATTTTGCCTATGAGGATGAAGAATTTGATGCGGAAGTATATTTCCTAGAGGACTTAGCTTATCAGCGGAAAGGAGTCGTAGCCGCTTTCTACAACGATTTTGCGAACGATGTATGTTTAACCCGTCAGCATGAGGTTGACCGGATGTTAACTTATGTTGACGAAAAACATAAAGCTGATTTTGACAATTTCTTCGTCAAGCAATTTAAGGAAGGTCAAACAGTTGTCATTATCAGCTGGTAAACACATTTTGTATCATGGACTACGCCAACGACCCTGAACTGAACGGCAAATACCTCGGCACCATCACCAAGGACTTCGCCGCCGTGTCCGATACCATCATGGAAGCCTCGTCGCAGGTGCGCAAGATGGACATTTCCAAATACCCGATTTTTGTCTTTGCGCGCCAGGAAGTGCCCATCGGCAGCCTGCTGGTAAATGCCGACGACGCCGGGCTGGAGTGGCACGTCTTTGCCTCGTTTCTGGAGCTATTCGTGCAGCAGGGCATCATCGGAGCCGAGGGCATCGAAGCCTTCCAGCAAACCTACAAGGACCCCAACGAGTACTGCTGCCTGTTCGTACTCGACGAGGAGTTCACCAATTTCGTCTTCGTACCGTACCCGGAAGACTAGGCACTGTTAAGGCTTAGCAGATTTAACTTCTGTGAATTAAAACAGCAAAGGCCATCCGGTTACGGGTGGCCTTTGCTGTTTTAATCAAGCTTGACATTGCTAAAAGTGCTGCCAGCCCTGGGCTTTCAGCGGAATGGGCTGACCCTGCTTGGTTACCAGATTTACCCCGTCGCTCTTCTCGGTGATGTGGCCGATGATGGTGATGTCGGGGTGGTTTTTGATTTTGTCGTGGTCGGTGAGCGGGATGGTGAAAAGCAACTCATAGTCTTCACCGCCGTTGAGCATGCACATGATGGGGTCGAGGTTGAACTCATTGGCCACTTCCAGCATGGGGTTGGCCGCCGGCAGGTTCTCCGAAAACACCCGCGCCCCGGTGCCCGACTGCTGGCAGAGGTGCAGCACTTCCGAAGCCAGCCCGTCCGATACGTCAATCATGCTAGTGGGCACCACGCCCAGGTCGCGCAGCTCGTGAATCACGTCCATGCGGGCCTCGGGGCGCAGCTGGCGCTGCAATACGTAGGGGTACTTTTCCAGCTCGGGCTGCATGTCAGGGTCGGCGGTCCAGGCCGCTTTTTCGCGCTCCAGCACCTGCAAACCCAGAAAAGCCCCGCCCAGGTCGCCGGTGACGCAGAGCAAGTCGTTGGGGCGGGCTCCGCTGCGGCGCACGGCCTGCCCGCTCGGCACCTGCCCCATAGCGGTGATGCTGATGGTAAGGCCACCCCGGCTGGCGGTGGTGTCGCCGCCCACCAGGTCCACGTTGTAGGCCTCGCAGGCCAGGCGCATGCCTTCGTAGAGCTCATCAATGGCCTCCACCGAGTAGCGGCTCCCAATGGCCAGACCTACTACAATCTGGGTCGGCACGGCGTTCATGGCGGCAATATCCGACACGTTGACGGCTACGGCCTTATAGCCCACGTGCTTGAGGGGGCAAAACGTGAGGTCGAAATGCACGCCTTCCACCAGCAAATCGGTGCTGACTACCAGGTCGTGGCCGGCTTCGGGGGCCAGGATGGCCGCGTCGTCGCCGATGCCGAGGCGGGTGCTAGGCTGGCGCAGGGTTACGGTTTGCTGAATTCGGCGGATCAGGCCAAACTCGCCGAGGTTTTCCAAAGGGGTGATGTCACTCATGGCGCAAAAGTACGGTACGGGAAGGATAGGATGCAGCAACAGGTACGGATTTGCGGAGTATAGCGCCCAGGTAAAACCCGCGGGTGGGCAAGTTGCTTTACGATTTGGCCGGGGCCGGCCGCTCCTGTTGCAGGCGGGGGCCAACTTATTCCGCCCGTAAGCTGTTACTTGCCACTTATGCCGGACTTCGCCCCGTATACCTACACCTCTGAGCTGTACGAAAGCCCGGCCCTGACGAGCAGCGTGGCGCTGAACTGGCCCGGGGTGCGCCTGGAGCGCTACCGCCTGCAACCCATGAAACTGCCCGCCCACAGCCACGAGCACCACTTGCTGCTCGTGCACCAGGGCGCCCAGCCCGTAGTGGCCAGCCGCCGCACCGGCTCCCGCGTGGAGGCTGACCGGTTCCGGAGCGGCGACGTAGGTTTGTACCCCGGCGGCGAGTACGGCCCGTTTGGCTGGGACAGTCCGGTAGATATCATTCAGGTGCACCTCGATGCGCAGGCGCTGGAAACCCGAGCCCGCCGCGACCTGGACCTGAGCTACTTTGCGCTGCAGGAGCGGTTTCGCTGTGAAGATGGGCTGCTAGTACAGCTGAGCCAGCAACTGCTGGCCGCCACCGGCCGGGCCCATACGCTGGGCCAGCTCTACGCCGAGTCGCTGGTGACGACGCTCTGCTACCACCTCATCGAGCACCACGCCACGTTTGAGCGCCGCCTGGCCGATGGCGCCGGAGGCCGGCTGCCGGCGGTGGTGCTGGCTCGTGTAGATGCTTACCTGGAGGCTCACGCCGAAGCGCCCGTTACGCTGGAAGTGTTGGCCGGCCTGGCCAATCTGAGCGTATTTCACTTTGCCCGCCGCTTCAAGCACACCACCGGCCGTGCGCCTTACCAATACGTGCTGGAGTGGAAAATAGGGCGGGCGCGGGCTCTGCTGCGGGCCGGCGAGCTGCCGGTAGCCGCCATCGGCGACGCGCTGGGCTTTGCCTCGCCGGCTCATTTTGCGGCGGCATTTAAACGGGCTGTGGGTGTGAGCCCCCGGGCATTTCAGCAAGGATAGGCGGCCCGCCAAAAAGCAAGAATACGTAGGTAAAGCGCAAGAATCAGGCATCCGGCTGAGTAGTGTTGGAGGACCTTTGAGGCAGTTAAAGCCGCTGTAAAACGGCGGCGTCTCATCCTCATTCCCTCCTTATATGGACTCTCTTATTGTAATAGCCGGTGCTACCGGCGACTTGGGCGGCCGCATTGTAACCACCTTGCAGCAGCGCGGGGCCACCGTGCGGGCCCTGGTGCGGCCCGAAACCAACCCCGCCAAAGTTGAGCACTTAACCCAGTTCGGCGTCGAGGTGCAGCGCGTGGCGTTTGCCGACCACGCGGCTCTCACCCGCGCCTGCGCCGGGGCCAGCTGCGTGGTGTCGGTGCTGGCGGGCCTGCGCGAGGTCATCGTGGACGCCCAAACGCAGCTACTCAATGCGGCCGTGGCCGCTGGTGTGCCCCGCTTTATCCCCTCCGACTTTGCCAGCGACTACACCCAGCAGGCTCCGGGCCTGAACCGCAACTTCGACCTGCGCCGCGAGTTCCAAGCCGGCCTCGACCAGGCGCCTATTGCCGCCACTTCCATCCTCAACGGAGCCTTTGCCGAAGTACTGACCTACAACATTCCGCTGCTCGATTTCCAGCAGCAGCAGGTGGGCTACTGGGAAGATGCCGACTGGCGGATCGACTTCACCACCATGAACGACACGGCTGCTTTCGCCGCCGCCGCGGCCCTGGACCCGGCCACTCCCCGCTTCCTGCGCATTGCTAGCTTCCAGCCCACTCCCCGCGAACTGGTTACAGTGGCCGAACAGGCCGGCCGGGGGCAGTTTGCACTGGTGCGCCTGGGCTCCCGGGCCGATTTGGCGGTGGCCATCCAGCACCGTCGGACGGCCAACCCCGCTGGCGAGCAGCAGCTCTACGCCGACTGGCAGCAGATGCAATACCTGCTCAGCATGTTCAGCGTGCAGAATACTCCCCTCGACAACGGCCGCTACCCGGACCTGACTTGGACCAATCCTGTCACCTTTCTAACCGCTTAACGCCGTGCAAACCACCTCTTCTACTTCCCTCCTGGGTGCCTACTCCGACGAGGAGCTCGTGAAGCACCTGCCGGGCTTTACCAACCACTATGCCACCGTCAACGGCGTACGCCTGCACTACGTGGAAGGCGGCAGCGGCCCGGCCCTGGTGTGCCTGCCGGGTTGGCCCCAGACCTGGTACTCCTACCACCCCATTGCCGCGGAGCTGGCCCGGCACCACTGGGTTATCATCGTCGATATCCGGGGCATGGGCAGCTCTGAGAAGCCTGCCGCGGGCTACGACAAGAAGACCATGGCCCGGGATATTTACGAACTACTGCGTCACCTGGGAGTGGAAAAAGCGTCGTTTCTGGGGCACGACATTGGCGGCATGGTGGCCAGCAGCTTTGGCTTCAACTACCCGGAATCTACGGAGAAGCTGATTCTGGCCGACGGAGCCCACCCCAATGAAGGTATGCGGCAGATGCCCCTGCTACCGGCCCCCGGCGCTTTTACCGATAAGATGAACGGGCAGCAGCCTTATGTTTGGTGGATGGCCTTCAACCAGGTAAAAGAGCTGCCCGAGCAGCTGCTGGCCGGGCGGTTTCAGTACCTGCTCGACTACCTCTTCCGCTACGTGATGCTGGACGAGAGCCGGATGGCGGCCTTCGACCGGGCGGTGTACGCGGCCGTTTACAATCAACCCGAAAATATTCGGGCGGCCAACGCCTGGTACCAAGCCCTGGAACATGATATTGCCGACGCCAGCACCTACGGCCGCCTCCCAATGCCGGTGCTGGGCATTGGGAGCTGTGTGTCGTACAGCTACCTGCAAATGAGCCTGCCCTATATGGCCGAGAATGTCGAGGTGGTTGGCATCCTGGACAGTGGCCACTATATGTTCGAGGAAAAACCCGCGCAAGTGCTGGCGGCCGTGCTGGGCTTCCTGCACCCGTCAGCCAGCTAATAGGCGCTGGCCGGGCACAGTGGCCTGCTGCGGCTACTACGCCCGGCCAGCATCTTGTTTTCGGGCAATATTTCCTGCCAGTCCGTGGCCCTTCTGCCTGATTCCGCAGCGGGTTTTCCCGGTTTGCCTGACAGTACCCGAAGCGCTGAAACTGACTTTGCGCTTCACCCGCCTGCCTGGCTCCCGTAAATTCCGCTCAACTTCATCGACCACGGAATATTTTAGGGATTTTTGACGTTTTTGCCGCTATGAAACTCTTCCTGCCGATGGCGTTGCTCGTACTCCTGAGCAACCTGAACTCCTGCAAAACCGACCGTTCCAACAAGGTAATTGACCCCGTATCCCCCGCCGCCGCCAAAGCCCAACTCGACGTGCTGCGTGACTCCGTGGACAGCCGCTGGAGCAAAATGACGGCCAGCGACGACGCCAAGATCAAAGCCACCGGCCAGGTATTACGGGCCCTAGAAAGCCAGCCCGGCGCCGATAAGGCCCAGCTTAAAGCCCTGGCCCGCGCCAACGACCAGCTCAAAGCCCGCCGCTACGACCAGCAAAGCATGAGCGTTTCGGCACAGATTGACGCCTACGATACGGCCCAGGATTCGGTACTGCGGGCGGTATATAATCTGGCCCAGCCCGCCGCCGGCCAACCCGATGCCACCGTGCAGCAGCTCACCAACGACATCCAAACTGCCGACGGCCAGGTGGTAGGCTACCGCGTGAACTACGACCGGGCCGCTAAGCAGTTCAACAATTACATCCAGCTCCACCAGGACGCGCTACACAAGCTCGGCGGCAAATACACCCAACTCCAGCCTTTGCCACTATTTGAGCTAAAGGAGTAATTACGGGCGTTTTTTCGGCTGTCATCCTGAGCGAAGCAAAGGAGCTTCCTCAAATGCCCCACTATAGCTTGTGTCAACGCAAAAAAGCCCTTTACCGCACCAACAGTAAAGGGCTTTTTCATGTTAAATTGAGTGTATCACTCGGGCGAGGAATGTCCTTCGCTTCGCTCAGGATGACAGCCGAAGTGCCTACAGCTTTGCCATTTCCTCCCGCACGAAATCGGCCAGGGTGCGTAGGTACTCGGTGCTGAAGTCGAAGCGGATGCCGGCGGCGGCGTAGATTTCACCGATGGGCGCGGTGTAGCCCAGGGCCAAAGCGCGCTTATAGGCTTCGAGGCCCTGCTGCGGGTTCTGGCGGAAGTTGCGCCACACGGCAATGGCGCCGAGCTGGGCCATGGCGTACTCGATGTAGTAGAAGGGCACTTCGTAGAGGTGCAGCTGCTTCTGCCACAGGTAAGGCTTGTAGTCTTCCAGGCCCTTCCAGCTCACGGTGCGCTGGTTAAACTCGTCAAACGTTTTCGTCCACTGGGCGTGACGCTCAGCTTCGCTGTGCTCAGGGTTTTCGTAGATCCAATGCTGAAATTTGTCGATGGTAGCCACCCAGGGAAAGGTTTCAAGCACGCTTTCGAGGTGGGTTTTCTTGGCCCGGCGCAGCTCGTCGGCATCGGGGAAGAACAGGTCCCACTGGTCCATCGAAATCAGCTCCATGCTCATCGAAGCCAGCTCGGCCACCTCGGACGGCGGGTGCTTGTCGGCCGACAGCGGCAAGGAGCGCGTCAGGAAAGAATGCACCGCGTGGCCGCCCTCGTGCAGCATCGTAATCACGTCGCGCAACGAGGAAGTGGCGTTCATGAAGATAAACGGCACGCCGGTTTCATCCAGTGGGTAGTTGTAGCCGCCCGGCGCCTTACCCTTCCGCGACTCCAGGTCGAGGTGGCCCATCTGGCGCATCGTTTTCAGGCAGTCGCCCAGGTAGGGGTCGAGGCGCTGAAACACGGTAATGGTCTTTTCCAGCAGCTCCTCGCCGGTTTCGAAGGGCCGCAGCGGGGCTTTGCCAGTCACGTCCACGTCGAGGTCCCAGGGGCGCAGCTCGGCCAGCTCTAGGTCCTGGCGGCGCTCCAGGTCGATGTCGTCAATCAGGGGCACCACGGTTTCCCGGATGGCGCGGTGGAAGGCGAAGCAGTCTTCGGCGGTGTAGTCGAAGCGGCCCAGCGCGGCAAACATATAGTCGCGGAAGTTGGGAAAATCCGCGTTGCGGGCCATTTGGTGGCGTAGCGTTACCAGGTCGGTAAAGAGCTGGTCGAGGGGCTGGGAATCCTGGAGGCGACGCTGCTGCACGGCGCGGTAGGCCTGCTCCCGCACGGCGCGGTCGGGGCTTTTGAGTCGGTCGGAAGCGCGGGGCAGGGTCATTTCCTCGCCGTCGAGGGTCACCGTCATGGCGCCCACGGTGGCGGCGTACTGCTGCTGCTTGGTGCTGATTTCGGTCTTGAGCGGAATGTTCTCGGGCCGGTAGATTTCCAGCGCCTGCCGCACCGAGCGCACGAAGATGCGGTAGCGCTGTGGGTCGAGGCCGCCCAGAAACTCCGACTCCATCATCTTCTCGTTGAGGGCGTGGTCGTAGGGCGCCACGTTGGGCTCAATCTCGCTCACGAAGTATTGAAACGAGTCGGCCCGCTCCTGGTCCTGCGTGTCGCAGGTCATGCGAATGTAGCGCCAAGCTAGATCTTCGCTCAACACGCTTTCCAGCTCCGAACGGTCGAGCAACCAGCGCTCCAGCTCCTGGGCCGAGCCGATTTGCCGGTCGCGCAGCTCGATGAAATAGGGTTCCAGTGATTCCCAGTCGGTTACGGAAAACGACTCGGGCAGATACTGACGCGGCGGGCGCTGCGTATCGGTGGCCGAAGCCAAGGCAGTTTCGGGGGCGGTATTCATCATGAATAGCAAGATACGACGTCGAAAGACGAAACAAGGTAAGCTAAACTACAGACAGCAGCGGCCAGCGGCAAGAGGAGAAAAATCAACGCCAGAAATCTTTGCCGGTGCGCAACCTTGTTTCTACGCGTCACCCGGGAAAGTCGTTGACTTATATCAGCCAGAAAATGTTGCGAATTACAACCGGGCCGGGTCGGGAAAGTTGGGTGGCCGGGAGATAAATAGTCAGGAAACACGGGTAGGTCATGTCGATCAGTGGGAGACATCTCGCGTGCAATAGTAGAATGAGTTACCATTGCACGCGAGATGTCTCCCGCTGGTCGACATGACGTTCTTTTTCCAACAACTGCCAACAACATCAGCACGCGAGATTCCCCGGCTTCGCTCGGAATGACGTTCTGTTATCGTTCTGCGCTTAGTCGATTTCGATGACGACGCCGCTGGTAACGGGGTGGCCTACGCAGATCAGCACGTAGCCCTGCTTCATTTCCGAGTCGGAAAGGCCTTCGCGCTCATCGAGGTGTACTTTGCCCGAGAGGCACTTGCCGCGGCAGGCAGTGCAGAGGCCGGCCTGGCAGCTGTAGGGCAGGTCGATATCCTGGTCGAGGGCAGCTTCCAGGATAGTCTGGCTAGGCTTTACCTCGATTTCATATTCGGCCCCTTCATAGTGAATGGTCACGGTGTGGGCCGTGATTTTATCATCGGTTGCGTCCGATACGTCGCCGTGGCCGTTGGGCTGGCCGGCGGCAGCTTCGATGGTTTCGGCGGCGGCCACGAAACTCTCGCGCTGAATGCGGGCGGCGGGCACGCCCAGCAGCTCGATGGCGGCGCGGGCCTCGCTCATCATGCCCTCGGGGCCGCAGAGGTAATATTCAGCCTGCTGGGCCGGAAACTGGTGGCGCTGCTCCAGAATACGCAGCAGCATGGTGCGGTTCAGCCGACCAGTGTGGCGGTGGCCCGACGTAGGATTGGTGGGCTGGCTGAACACGTGCTCGACCTGCACCCGGCCGCCCGACTGCGCCTCCAGCTGCTGGAGTTGCTGGCGGAAGATGACCGATTCCTCGTTGCGGTTGCCGTACACGAGCAGTACGTGGCTCTGGGGCTCGTCGCGCACCACGGCTTTGAGAATCGACATGAGCGGGGTGATACCGCTGCCGGCGCCCACCAGCACGATGGAGCGGGCGGCTTTGGGGCTGGTTTTCAGGGTGAAGTTGCCCAGCGGGGCCATTACTTCCAGCTGTTGGCCCACGCGCACGGTATCGAGCAGGTAGTTGCTGACCAGGCCGCCGCTCACACGCTTCACCGTTACGGACAGACGGGGTGCTTCGGAAGGCGTGCTGCTGAGCGAATAGGCGCGGCGCTCCTTTTTGCCGCCGGGGCCGCAGGGCAGAATCAGGGTCAGGAACTGGCCCGGCTCACAAGCCACGGGCTGGCGGTCGGGCCGTTCGAGGTGAATGGTAGCGGCATCGGACGTTTCGTGGGTGATTTCCACGACGTTAAGCATCAGGTACGGGCTGCTCATCGGGGGAGAAACTTCGGAGATTGGAAAGGAGAATTCTAAGAAAACCGGGGCGTTTCCGCTACGGGCGTGCAAAGTACGGTAAATGGGGCGGCTTGGTCGGCATACCGGAAGGCTTTAGCTTGCGGGCCGGCTTATCTCCCATTCCGAAACAACAACTTTGCCTATGTCTGGTTCTCCCCTCGCCGCCCTGCTCGAACGTCATCAGCACGAGTTCGGGCCCGTTTTGCCCGTCGATTTGAACGCGCCCGAAGTGGCCCGCCTCGATTTCACCGCCGCCAACCCCATTCTGGCCGAGGCCGACCTGCGCGACACAGCCGCTTTCGAAGCCCTGGTGGGCCAGCTGCTGGAAGCCCAGAACGCGCTGATTGGTGTGGGCGGCTACCTCGAAAACCGCGTTATCTACCGTCGCAGCCCCGGCCACTTCGGCGACCCTACCCTGCAGGCCCGCTCCTTGCACCTGGGCGTGGATGTGTGGCTGCGGGCCGGCACGCCGGTACTCGCGCCCCTGGAGGCCGTGGTGCACAGCGTAGCCGACAACGACAACTTCGGCGACTACGGCCCCACCGTTATTCTGCAGCATCAGCTCGAAGACACCACATTTTACACGCTCTACGGCCACCTGGGCCGGGCCGAAGTGGCGCTGCTGCGCCCCGGCATGACGCTGGAAAAGGGCGAGAAATTCGCCGAAGTAGGCCCCCACCCCGAAAACGGCGACTGGCCGCCCCACCTCCACTTCCAGGTTATTGCCAATATGCTGGGCCGCGAAGGCGACTTCCCCGGCGTGGCCGTGCCCGAGCAGCAAGCAGAGTGGGCCGCCCTTTGCCCCAACCCAAACCTGATTCTGCAAAGCCAGGTATTGCAGTAACGCGCGTCTTATAAGCCCGTCCTGCTGAGCCCCGCGAAGCATCACTCCCGCAGTAGTAATCAGACTTACGATTGCATGCGAGATGCTTCGCGGGGCTCAGCAGGACGGGCTTTATTTATTTGTACCAACTCCTATACCCGTTGGGCCTGGGGTTTAAGCGAAGTCAAATCAGCAATTTTGACGGGCTGGCCGCTGTCGATGCTTTTGCGGGCGGCAATGCCGATGAGCACGGCCAGGGCCCCGTCGCGGCTGCGGGCGGCCTGGCGGAATGGGTCTTGGCCATCCGGCGCAAATATCTGCTTGCGCAACCGCACGTCACCGCCGCCGTGGCCCTCTTCGGTGTTCGGAATCCGGAGCAGCTCGCGCTTGCCAAAGTTGGTAGTTACCTGAATTTCATCGAACGGCTCCATTTCCCAGGTCTGCTTTTCCTTGATCCAGGCGTCAATTTTGCCTTTTGTACCATTAAAGGAAATGCGGTAGCCCTCGTAGGGCGAGTAGGTGGTGAGCGAATAGCTGACCTGCACGTTGTTGACGTACTTGATCTGCACGGCCATCTTGTCGAAGATATCCACGTCCTCGCGCCACACGCAGCCGTCCCGGTGGTAGCCGTCGTACTTCTCGTTGTCGACGTAAATCTTGGTTAGGCGCTCATCCTTGGTAATATCCCAGTAGAACTGGCACTTATCCTTGTGCGGGCAGGGCCGACAGTGGGTGTGGCGGAAGGCGTTGTTTTTGCCGTAGAAGTTGAGCTGCCCGTTGCCGTACACCGACTCCGGGTCGGAATCGAGCCACCAGTTAAGCAAATCGAAGTGGTGAGAAGCCTTATGCACGAGCAGCGAACCGCTGTTTTCGCGGCGGCGGTGCCAGCGCCGGAAGTAGTCGGCGCCGTGATGCACGTCGAGGTACCAGTGGAAGTCGGCCGAGGTAACGTCGCCAATGACGCCAGAGCGCAACAATTCGTAGATTTTCTGGCGGTGGGGCGAGTAGCGGTAGTTAAAGGTCACCATCACCTTCTTGCCCGTCCGCCGCTCAGCCTGCAGAATGGCCTCGCACTTCTGCTCATCGGTGGTCATGGGCTTTTCCGTCACGATATCAGCCCCGTATTCCATGCCTTTGATGATAAACGTATCGTGGGTGGCGTCCACGGTGGTCACAATCAGCAGCTCGGGCTTGGTCTGCTTCATCATCTGGTCGAAGTCGGTGAAGGTGGGGCACTTCACGCCCAGCATCTTCTTGCCCGTCGCCACCCGGCCCGGATTGATGTCGCAGAGGCCCACAAACTCGATCTGGTCGCCAAATTCCTTGAGCACGGAAGTGCCCCACATGCCCAGGCCACGGTGCCCAGTGCCTACCATAGCCACTCGTTTGCGGGAGCCGGCCAGGGCGGCGGCCAGGGCGTTATCGGTGAGCAAAGTGCCGGCCAGCGCCGTGCCGGTCGTTTGGAGAAAGGTTCTGCGAAGCATGGGAATTGGCGTTAGAAAGGGCGAGAAATAGCGGCATAGCGAACTGGTCAGGCCCAATAGCCGCCGTCGGCGGGCAGGCAGCAGGCAGTCCAATCAGCTTATTAAGCTGCCGGTATTTCTCCTTATTGTAAAGCAACCCGGCTTTTATATCTATGCAATCGTTCCCGGCAACGTTGCCACGCTACGCGTTAGCACAAGCAGGAATTCAGTTGCCGGCTGTCGTGGCAATTAGCGTGGGAATTCCTGGCATAAAGGCCTGTTTTTAGCACCGGCAGCAGCAGTTCCGTACTTTCGGCCGACTTACGCATTCCCGTAAAACCAGTGCATATCGGCTGGATCATACTATAACCCAATCAGAAAACCCAGCTTATGACAACGGAGCTCCAATGGGCGGTGCTGCTCAGCATTCTGGGGCCCGGCATGGTGTGGAGCGTGCGGGCCGGCAAGCTCACGTGGGCCGGAGCACTTACTGGCGGCTTGCTCGGCGTGCTGATTTTTCTGGGAGCCGGCTTCTGGGGTGTGGGGCTGCTGGCCTTGTTCTTCCTGCTGGGCACACTGGCCTCGGCCTGGAAAGTAGCCGAGAAGCGCCGGCTGGGCGTGGCCGAAGAAAACAAGGGCCGGCGCACGGCGGGCCAGGCCCTGTCCAATGCCGGCGTAGCGGCCCTGTGCGGCTTGTTGGCGTGGGCTTTTCCCGAACACAGCGGACTTTTTCAGCTGATGCTGGCCGGCAGCTTCGCGGCCGCCACCGCCGATACGCTGTCGTCGGAACTGGGCAACATCTACGGCCGCCGCTACTACAATGCGTGGACGTTCAAACCCGATACCCGGGGCTTAAATGGCGTAATAAGTTTAGAAGGAACCTTGCTGGGACTGGCTGGCAGCACGCTAATAGCGGCGGTTTACTGCTTGGGCGTAGGCTGGCACCGGGGCTTTTTCTGGCTACTGGTGGCCGGCACCGTGGGCAATCTGGCCGATTCGCTGCTGGGCGCCACGGTAGAGCGGCGGCACTACGTGTCCAACAATGCCGTCAACACCCTGAATACTGCCGTGGGCGCCCAGACGGCCGCGCTTCTCTACTGGCTTTTCTGAGTAGCCAGCGGCCCCGAAACTAGTCGAACTTGATGGCCGCCACCGGACGAATCCGGGAAATCAAATACGTGGGGATCAGCACGGCCAGCAGCGACGTGAGGAAAGTTGCCACGTTGAGCACTACTACCATCGTGAAGTCCCAGTAAATCGGCACGCGGTCCATGTAGTAGTTCTCGGGGTCGAGCGGAATGGGGTGGAAAAAGTACTGAATGGCGCAGAAGCCCAGCCCCACCAGGTTGCCATACACCATACCGCGCAGCGTGAGGCTAAGGCCGCGGTAGAAGAACATGCTCCGGATCTGATTGTCGGTGGCACCCATGGCCTTGAGTACGCCAATCATGTTGGTGCGCTCCAGAATCATGATGAAAATGGTGGCTACCATGTTGAAGGTAGCCACGAAGATAATCAGGATCAGGAAGATGACCACGTTACGGTTCAGCAGCTTGAGCCAGTCGAAAAGCTGGGCGTACTGGTCCGTGATTTTGTCCAGCTTGAGGTCGTAGCGCAGGTTTTCGTACATATTGTCCGAAACCGGGTCAAGCTGGTTGAAGTCTTTGAGTACCACTTCTACACCGCCCACCAGGGAGTCGGGCCAGGCGTTCAGCTCCCGGATCTGGCGAATGTCGCCGATGATATAGACCTCGTCAAACTCATCGAGGCCGGTCTGGTAGATGCCGCGCACGTTGAATTTGCGCACCCGGGGTGGGTTCTGAATGAAGTAGAACAGGGCCTCATCCCCTACTTTCAACCGCAGCTTATCGGCCACCTTGCGGCTGAGCAGAATATCGTTGCTGGCCGCCGAATCGGGGAAAGCCAGGAATTTGCCGGCCACCAGGTTTTCGCGCATCGGCGAAATACCATCTTTTTCGTCGATGCCTTTCAGCACCACGCCCAGCACTTCTTCCTTGGTCTTGATGATGGCCGTTTTGCGGGCAAACGACTGGGTCGACTTCACCTGCTTGAAGCGGTGTAAGTCCTTGATCAGACGCGGCCCACCGATGGGCTCTACCTCCAGCGAGTTGTTGGTGTCGTACTTGCTGACCTGCAGGTGAGCCCCGAAGGAAAAGATCTTGCTTTGAATCTCGTTGCGGAAGCCTTCCAGAATGGCAAACGACACAATCATGACGGCCACACCCAGCGCAATGCTGATAATGGCTATTTTTGTCACCGACGAGGTAAAAGACCCTATGTCGGCTCCGTCAATCTTATTGGATATGTACCGCGAGATGTTCACTGCCGTAAAGCTACGCGTCTACGTTCAGTTTCCTAGCTTCGTTTCCTGATGGCCTCTTCTATCTTCTGCAGCCTGCTCAGCCTGACGCTGTTTGTGGGCAACTGTACTCCCTCGCCGGCCCGCGTCGCCAGCAGCACGCCCCCAGCCGTTCAGCCGGTGGGTTCGACTGCCACGCCCGTGCCGGCCGGCCTGCAGATGGGCGCGGCCCAGTTCGGCAAATACCTGCCCCAGCTGCAGGGCAAGCGCGTGGGCCTGGTCGTCAACCAGACGTCCCTGGTGGGCCGCACCCACCTCGTGGATACGCTGCTTACCCAGGGCGTGGCGGTGAAGGCCATTTTCGCGCCCGAGCACGGCTTCCGGGGCGAAGAAGCCGATGGGGCTACCATCAAGGACGGGCGCGACACCCGCAGCGGCCTGCCAGTGAAGTCGCTCTACGGCAAGAGCAAGAAGCCTTCGGTGGAAATGCTGGCCGACGTGGACGTGCTTATTTTCGATATTCAGGACGTGGGCGTGCGGTTTTACACCTTTATCAGCACGATGCACTACGTGATGGAAGCTGCCGCCGAGCAGGGCAAAACCGTCATCGTACTCGACCGGCCCAACCCCAACGGTTTTTACGTGGATGGCCCGGTGCTGGAGCCCGCGCACAAGTCGTTTGTGGGCATGCACCCGATTCCGGTGGTACACGGCCTGACGGTGGGCGAATTGGCCCAGATGATAAACGGCGAAAAATGGCTGGCCGGCGGCAAGCAGTGCGCCCTTACGGTGGTACCGGTGCTGGGCTACACCCACGATACGCGCTACGAGCTGCCCGTGCGGCCTTCGCCCAACCTGCCCAACGCCCACGCGGTGCTGCTTTACCCCACCATCTGCCTATTTGAGGGCACCAACGTAAGTGTGGGCCGCGGTACGGATGCGCCGTTTGAGCAAATCGGGGCGCCCACCCAGCCGGCTTCGCGGCCCCATAGCTTCACACCCCGCCCTACTACCGGCTCGCCCCAACCGCCGCTAAACGGGCAGAAATGCTACGGCCAGGACCTGCGGAAGCTGTCGGCGGCCGAGTCCGGCGGCTTCACCCTGCGCTACCTCATCGACTTTTATAAGCAGAGCACGGCCAAGGACAAGTTTTTCGGTAAGTATTTCGAGCAGCTCACCGGCACAAATTCCCTGCGGGAAATGGTAGTGGCCGGCAAGTCGGAAAAGGAAATTCGCAAGGCCTGGGAGCCGGCGCTGGGTCAGTATAAGGTGATGCGCAAGAAGTATCTGCTGTACCCAGATTTTAAATAACACGCTGCTTGTGCAGACGACCTTAGCCCGCAGAGGGCATGGTGGTAGCGCTGAAGACGCAGAGTCGTTCTACACTACCACCGTGCCCTCTGCGGGCTCAAAACACCCGAACGAATGCTGAAAATAATCTTTATGGGCACGCCCGAGTTTGCCGTGCCCACCCTCGAAACGCTGGTTGCCTGGCCAGGGGCCGAAGTCGTGGCCGTTATTACGGCACCCGATAAGCCGGCGGGGCGCGGGCGGCAGCTGGCCGAGTCGGCGGTGAAGCAGGCGGCGGTGGCCCACGGCATTCCGGTGCTGCAGCCCACGAATCTGAAGTCGCCCGAGTTTCAGGCGGAGCTGCGCACCCACGCGGCCGATTTGCAGGTGGTGGTGGCCTTCCGGATGCTGCCCGAGGCGGTATGGAACATGCCGCGGCTGGGTTCCATCAACATTCACGCCTCGCTCCTGCCCCAGTACCGCGGGGCGGCACCCATCAACTGGGCCCTGATTCAGGGCGAAAAGCAAACCGGCGTCACTTCGTTTTTCCTGCAGCACGAAATTGACACCGGCAACCTGATTTTCCAGGACGTGGTGCCCATTGCCGACGAAGACGACTTCGGCGCATTGTACGAAAAGCTCAAAGCCGCCGGAGCCGGGCTGGCGTTGCGCACCGTGCAGGCCATTGCCGACAGCACGGCGCCCAGCATTCCGCAAGCTATGGACCAGGAGCTGAAATCTGCGCCTAAAATCCAGAAGGAAACCGGCCGCCTCGACGTGCAGCAGCCCGCCGCAGCGCTGGTAAACCTGGTGCGGGGCCTTTCCCCGGTGCCCACGGCTTTCACCCAGCTCCCTGATGGCCGCACGCTCAAGATTTTCCGCGCCAAAGCTCTGCTGGAAGAGGCCGCCGCGCCCGGCACCTGGACTACCGATGGCCGTACGTATCTGCGCCTGCACACCGGCCAGGGCCAGCTCGATTTGCTTGATGTGCAGCTCGAAGGCAAGAAACGGATGCCGGTCGTGGAGTTTCTGCGCGGCTTCAACAGTGCCACTCTCAACCCCGCCACCGTATGATAGCCTTAGTAGTAGCCGTGGCCGATAATGGAGTTATCGGGCGCGACAACCAGCTGATCTGGCATTTGCCCGATGATCTGAAGCACTTCAAGAACATCACGCTGAACCACCCGATTATCATGGGGCGGCGCACTTTCGAAGCCATTGGCCGGCCCTTGCCCAAGCGGCGCAACATTGTAGTAACGCGCCAGGCCGACTGGCAGGCCGAGGGATGCGAAGTGGCTTTTTCGGTGCCCGACGCGCTGGAAACGGCCCGCGCCACCGACGAGCAGATTTTCGTCATTGGCGGCGGTGAAATTTACCGCCAGGCCCTGCCCGCCGCCGATACCGTGTATCTGACTGAGGTGCACCACGACTTCGAGGGCGACGTAGTATTCCCGGATTTGTCGCCGGGCGAGTGGCGCGAGGAAACCCGGGAGCGGCACGAGCCCGACGAGAAGCATGCCTACGCCTTTAGCTTCGTGACGCTGCGGCGGCGGTAGCGGCTGGCTCCGCAGCAGTGGCGGGCGATAGTGGCGCAGTGAGTTTTGCAGGCCGGAAGAATGTGTCGTAGAGCCACTGCGCCAGCCGAATGCCCGGCAGATCGACAAGGCGGTACATGGCCCAGGATACCAGTCCGAGCACGGGCAGCGTGGCCAGCACCGTCAGCAGCACACTAAGGCCGTAGCTGAAGCGGGCCTGCAACGCCAGAAACACGACGCTGGAAAACGAGCCCAGCACTAAAAAGTGCAGCAGGTAGAGCGAAAACGAAACCATCCCCAGTCCCCGCAGCCAACGGGAACTCAGGATGCGCTGCAGCCCCGGCAGCGCAAAAACGCCGAGCAGCAGCAGGGCCGCCCCCATCAGGTGCCAGAGCTGAATGGCCCGCTCATTGCCCAACCAATCGGGCTGCAGAAACCCGTAGATAGTATCATCCACCCGGATAAGCTCGGCCGTGGGGTACGAGCCGAAAAACACGGCGGCCAGCAGCAACAGAATCCCGACCCAAAGGCCCGGCGCCGTTTTGAACAAGGCCCCATGGTGGCGTCGGTCGTTGATCCAGACGCCCAGAATAAAGCCGGCGTAGTAGAAGTTCAATTCCGACCAGCTCAGCAGCAGCAACGCCACCACGTACACGGCCGTGCGGTGCCGCACCGCGCCAAATAGGGCCAGCAGCGCAAATACGATGAAGGAGCCGAACAGTTCGATGCTCAGCGTCCAGAATACCGGATTGTAGATTGACTCGCCACCCAGCGGAATTCCTACCACGAAGTCGTGTAGAATCTGGTGCCAGCCGGGCATTTCGGCCCAGTATTCGCCGAAGCGCTGGGCCCCGGTTATTTCGGCCACCTCCGAATTGCGGTAGGCCCCGAGGCCCCACAGTGCCAGCGCTACAGCAGCCGTAAACAGCACGGGCAGCATCAGGCGCACGTAGCGGCGGCAAGCTTGGGACCGAAGTACTTCCAGTTGACCAGTACGCCAGAATTTTTCGCTGAGCACTAAGCCGCTGAGCACGAAAAACAGGCAGACGGCGAAGTTGCCGCCAATCAGAATGCTGGCCGGACTGCTGGCCAGCGCTATTTCCACGCCCCCGCCCAGCCTTGCCGAATACGGGTCGCCGGAGAGCAGCGTGGGGTAGAAAAAGCCGGCGAGGTGATGCACCACCACCACGGCAGCGGCCAAGCCGCGCAGGCCGTCGAGGTGGCTCAGCGTGTGCTGACTAAGGGTTTGGGGAGTCGACATCAACCAGGCCGGATTTTAAGGATACTGCTGCAAAGTAAAAGAGGCAGCCGGACTTGGCTGCCTCTTTCAGGGAAAAGACTTAGGCAAAGAACTAGCGCAGGAGCACGAGCTTGCCCCAGCCATTCTTGAAGGCTTGGTCGGCGGCGGTGGTGCGCCGCTCAAACTGGCTGGTCGGATCGTCCAGCACTACCCGGTACAAGTAAGTGCCATTGGCCAGCCGGTCGCCATACTCGTCGGTGCCGTCCCAGGCATATTCCGTAATGTTGTTGCCAATGCGCAGGGTTCCTAACTCGCTCATCATGATTTGGCGCACCACCTTACCCGTGAGCGTCATAATCTGGATCTTCATATTGCGCGGCACCTCGGCCCCCGTCAGGGTGAAGACAAACCGGGCCTTATGAATGATGGGGTTGGGGTAGGGAAATACGTTGGTGATGGTCGAAGCATTGATGACTTCGAAAGCCACCTTATAGTTTTCCGCTCCCGCCGTACGGCCCGTCGCATCGCGCCCTTGTACTTCCAGCGTATACTGCCCGTCGAGCAGCGGCGTAGCCTGGCCGGGCTCGAAGTCGATGCGGGCCGTGCCTTTGACCGGATCAGTGGTGAAGATGACGTTGGCCGCATTCAGGTTAATCTTCTGGGGAGTACCGTTGCGAGGCGTCAGCACCAGGTCGAAAGCACTGCGGTCGGTGATGGGGCGCAGCTTATCCTCATCAGTGAGTACAACCGAGATAATAGGGCGAGGTGAAACGATGTCGCCGTTGAGGATGCGCTGGCCATCAAATGCCACATCCAGCACCGGTGGCACTCCCCGGTCTTCTATTTTGAAGCTCGGAATCGTCAGATCGTTGTTGAAATAATACAGCTCAGGCAGGCGGCGGCCACTCTTGTTGATGTTCAGCGTGACAGAGCCACTGATGTCGCCGTAGAGTTTCAACGTACTGACCTCAGCATCAAATGCCACTGTCCCATTGGCACCCAATGGTGGCAAGTCGATTTCCGTCGTTGACTCGGTAGTACTGCTACGAAGCGTAAACCGAGCCTTCAGCGGCGTACCGAACGGCAGGCCCGATACGTTCTGGAAAATAACCGGCACCCTAACAAATCCGCTGTCTGCCGCCTGCTTGGCCAAGGCCGTCGGGTCGTAGGCAGTGGGCGTCTTGGCCACTACCGAGTCGCGCCGAACAATGCCTTCCGGCATGCCTTTATACGTCACCAACAGCTGTTTTACCTGAGGGGCGGTCCGCTGGGCAGTATCGCGCAACGTCAGCACCAGTTGCAGGTACGGATAGGTTTTGGCCGGAACACCTGCCAGCGAGAAGCCCTTGTTGGCCCCGATGCCGGCACTGGTGCTTGGTACAGTAGCATACAGCTCTTTCGATACTCCCAGGGTATCGATACCCACCACGCGCAAGGTGTAGCTGTCGGAGGCTTCGGTGCGAATCGTATGGTACAGTGTTGTCCATTCCTGGGCCGGCCCAATCCGGGTTGAGGTCACAACCCCACTGCCACCTTTGGTACCGATAGTACCCGTGAGCGTAATGATTTGCTCGGCGCGCGGTACAGAACTGCTCAAATCGGCCGTGCGCTCTACGGCAGCCTGCGCGCCGGGGCCTTTCTGCCCGATAAAGGCGAAGGGGTCACCGTCCTGTAGCTGGGTTATTTTCTGCGAGCCCAAAGCCGCAAGAGCCGCTTTCAGCGGGGCTGAGAAGGAAGAGAAATTTACTTTATTGACTGAAAGCAGCGTGACGTAGGCCCCACGGGGTACGTTATTCAGCAGGTTTAAAAGCTGCTGCTGACGGGCCGGGGAGTTGATGTTGTCGGTGGCAGAGGCGGCGAAATGATAGAACCGATTGGGCGCCGTACCACAGGAATCATACGTGCCGCTTATCGTGCGCAACGACTTTAGTGAGCTGCCATCAAACACGCTTACTAAGATATTGGGCACCGTTACGCCGCAGTCCAGCACCGATACCTGGTCAGTGCCAATCTGGAGGCCGTAGGAATCCCGGAACGTAACCCCACCAGTACCGCCGCCCTGGGTTTGGAGGGTAAGGCTCTGGCTGATATCGGCAAAGGCCCATTTCCCGGCGGGAGCTGTTACGTCTACCCGCCGCCGCTCATCGCGCTGAAACTGCCCGTGGTGGCTTTGCGACCAGCCTCCCGGGCTGTTGTTGATGACGCGGAACGAGCTTACTACCCACTCTTCGTTCTCATCGTCCGAAAGCTTGGTTTCGAACCGCATGCGCCAGTACCATACCACACTGTCGCGGCCGGTTACTACGGGCAGGGTCGGCCGCCAGTCGGCTAGCAGCGGAGCCTCAATTCTGGTGGTGCGGCGGTAAGTGCTGTTGAAGGCCAGCGTGGTGTCCAGCTCGACCAGAAACGCGCGCTTGGGGCCATTGGGGTTGTTGGTTTGCCCCACCAGACGTGGCTTGTTAGTAGCTACAATGGCGAATTCCGGCGGATTCAGCAGGGTAATTCCATCCCGCAGAAACACGAAGCTGGTAGTGGCCTGGTTGTTTGTCTCGTTCGATTCGTCTACCCGGTTCTGGTAGTCCAGCGTAACGGTAAACTGGTTGTTGCCAAATGAGTTGCCGGAGTTAGCCAAGACCAACTCGTAGGTAGTATCGTGCAGCGGCTGGGCCAGGTTGGTGAAGGTGTAGGTAGTATCGGGCCGCAGCGGCAGCGTGGTCGGGTCATATATCCGCTTCACCGAAATATCCACTTTGTCGGTTGTTACTTTACCCGGGTTGCGCACCTGCACCAGCAGCTTAAACTGCCGCGAGTTGGTACGCACGGGGTCGGCCCCTACCGGCGCCACCGTAATAGGCGTTGCGCCAAAAGCAAAATCCGGCTTGGCGGGTGAAAACAGGCGCACGGCCGGGTCTCCGTGCCAGATGGTGTTCATCAGCGTAGAATGCCCCAGGTAGCTATTCAGGGCACCGCTTTGCAGCCGGCGGCTCACTTCGTTGTATACTTCAGCCACGGGCTTGCCGTACCACGCGGGGTCGTTCAGCAGGAGCTGAAAGGTGAGCTTCTGAATGGTGTGAATCTGGTCTTCGAAGCCGAAGCTGGATTCCGACATAAAGCCGATAAGTCCTTTTTTGGGAACCAACAGCCAGTCTTCGGCATACAGCGCCGTACGCACGGAGTACGTATTGCCCGCCGCGCAGCCATTGACAAACATGACCGGGTATTTATTGCGGTTGTTGTAGCCTTTGGCCGGGTTGGTACGAATGTTTCCTAGCCCCAACGAGAGTTCCTCGATAGAGCCGTGGCCGAAATACGTAATGATGGCCAAGCCCGCGTTCAACTCACTGGCAATGTTGATTTCTTCCGGCAGGCCGGTCGTCGTCCGCGCGTAGGTGCGTACCACCCGCCCGGCAAACAGCGGACTCTCAATCTGACGCTTGTATTCGTTCAGGTAGCCGCCAAATCGGTCAAACTCGTACGCTTCCTGGCCTCCACCCACATTCAGGGCATTTTTGCGCCACGCCAAATCCGGTGCATCGGGTTGGTTGATTACCACCTCGTGCTCCACTAGCTTGTTGAGGTAGTTAAGAACTTCCCGAGACGTTTGCGCCGCAATACGGCCAGTCGCCATTCGGGCCGTCACGTCGTCACGCTGCCAGTCGGCGGTGAAAAAGGCTTCGGAGGCTCCTCGGGTACTGGCCGGCACCAAGTCACGCACTGTAGCCGAATAGCCCTGCTGATTTTTCCGGTGGTACACCCCTGAATAGCCAGCTTCGCCAGTCTGTAAGCCTTTGCCCAGCAGCAGCAACGACTTGGGACGGCTATTGGTGAGCATAAACAGTGCAAATTGGCGGATGGCCAGCGCCGACTTCTCCCCGTAGTGAAACTGGTCGTAGAGCCTGTCGGTGGTAACGACCAGCGTATCGTAGCGACCGCCAGCCGTGGAGGCGCGGTATTTGGCATATTCGCGCACCGGGTTCAGCGTGTCGCCGGCGGGCTTCATCAGCGCCTGGTGGGTTACAATAAGAAAGTTGTGCGCTGCCGGCGAGATGTTGCGGAACCGCACAGGCACTGCCGCCAATGGCGCTATGGCCTTTGCCTCATCAACCAGCCACAGATTGCGCTGCGTGCTGCCCGGCCGGGCACTCGGAAACACGTAGCCCCGCCGAGTACCGGTTTCGGCCCGGCCTTCTACCCGCTGCACATTGTAAGGGTCCGTTACGTCGAAGCCCCGCACGGTAGCTGGCAGATTGTCGAGGGAGTAATAAGCCGGCGCACTGCCCAGCGTCGAATCGTTGTGGAAGCGCAGGGCACCCCGACTGGCGTTCCAGGCACTTGGCTGGGAATGCGAAATTGCACTGGAAATAATACTAATTCGTTCACCCACCTTCTGCTTGTCGGCCTCGAAGTGCACGACTACCTTTCCGCTGGCATCAATGTCGGTAACAAGCAAAGGGTAAGAGAAAGTCTGTAGCTCATAGTTCTCGAACACTCTGGTAGGGCCCAGCGCCCGTTCTACGCCGTTGGGTTGCACTACATACAGTGTTACCCGATGGGTGGCTTTGTTGGCCCCCATCATTTTCACGTAGAGGTGCGGCACCCGGCCCGAGGCGACATGGTTCTGCAACGAATCGTAGGCTTTGCTAGTGAAGTCATCAAAGGCGCCCGAGGAAAAACCTTCCCCCTGTTCAGCCCAGGGCTGAAACACATTCACTTGCAGATCTACGTCTATATACTTGGTGCTCTCAATAAACTGGCGTTCGTAGATCCAGTACGGGTGTGCCCCGCCTACCGGCGCTGGGTTCACCTGCTCCATACGCTTGCGGCCCGTTGCCGTAGAGGCTACTGTTAGAAAATAGGCGGCCGTATCGGTGTACATACTGTACAGCTTCTGGTAGTGGTCGGCCGGGGTTTTGTACATCCCTACATCCAGGGCCCCATCGTTGCGCTGGCCGTAGAACTCGATGAAAGTGGAAGCATCCAGCGTTGTCGGGCTGTTGCCGCCTACATAAATAGCCACTTCCCGCCCCCGGCGCCAGAGCTGAAACCGGCTTGGATCAGCACTGGTGATGCCGGCCTGCCTGAGGTAGGTATAATCGAGGCGGTGGAGTCCGTCGCGGGTAACCCGAATTTTATAATACTGTTGAGCGGGCACAATCCACTCGTTGCCATAGGGCCCCGACTGTGCCGTAGCGTAGGTATCGGTCAGTAGTACTATTCCCAGCAGCAAGGCGCACCATCGCAGCAGGGAGTAAAGTTGGTAGGGGTGTGTCATAGCAGATATACTGGCAATGAAAATACCGGCCGCCTGATGGCAGGCCGGTCGGGTAGTTTGGTTACTTGAAGCCGTAGCCGAGCGAGACAATTACGGAGTTGGTAGAGCCTTGGTCGCCTACTTTCTCGATGGCCAGCCGCGACAACGCCATATCTAGGCGCAGGCCGCTGAAGGCTACGCCCACGCCCAGGCTGGGCTGGGGCCGCCAGCCACCTTTGCCGTCGAAGGATTTGGCCGCATCTATTTTCTGAATGTTGCTTACCCCGCCGCGCAGAAAAATCAGGTTCTTGTAGCCCAGTTCCAGCCCGGCCTTGGGGTCGATGCTGATGGCGTCGCTCGATACCAGCGTATTGCGCTTGCCGTCGGTGGTCATTTCTAAGTCTACGGCAACGAGGGCCGTAATCTGGCCGGGCAGCTTCACGCTGCGGCCCACGCCCAGAATAAACCGGGGTAGGGTAATTTCGGTGGTGTTGCTCGGAATCGAGTCCTGGGAGGAAGCAATGCCCTCAAATTCTTCCGAGTTGATGGACCACGCGTTGAACGTAGTGGTAATGTCGCGGGCCATGAGGCCCAACTGCCAGCCCTTGTGCTCATACTGCAGGCCTGCGTCGATGCCGAAGCCCCAGGCGTTGGCAAACTTGCCCACGTTGCGGTAGATAATCTTGCCATTGCCGGCCAGCTTCAGGCCTTCGATAGCGCCTATTTTGCGGGCGTACGACAGCAACAAGGCATAGTCGGCCACGGAGAAATAAGTAATTCGGTCGTAGGAAATCTGGCCGTATTCGTTCACCAGGGCGCGGGTATCGGCAATGTTGTCGACCCCCACGCGGATGAGACTGGCCCCGATGGCGCTTTTATCGTCGAGGGGCATGGAAAAGGCCGCGTAATCATTCTTGACGATGCCCGAAAACAGCTCCGAGTGCATCAGCACTGCGTCATACTTAGCTTTCTGGTTGAGCAGCCCGGCCGGGTTCCAGTAGCCGGCGGTGGCATCATTGGCCAGGCTCACCTGCACGTTGCCCATGCCCAGGGCCCGGCCCCCTACCCCAATGTTGAGAAAGTCGTTGCTGTACTTGGGCGTCAGGTCTTTGGTTTGGGCAGTGCCCGTCGTGGCCAGTCCCAAGCTCAGGCCGGCCCCCAGCAGCGCGGGGGCAATTCGAGAAAAGTGCAGCATAGAGGTGTAATGAATAAAAACGGGGTTTTTCCGCAGCAGCAACGCAAGATACTTATTAATAGTGCGCTGTCGAATTCGGGCTTGGGCCGCCGCTTGCCGCCGGGGCAGTGAAATAGGGGCTCCGGTTCTGCAAACGCGGTTTTGTTCCCCACTATCTACCGTAACTCAGCCTCGTTTTGGATTGGAGCCGACGCATATTTCTGCTTGATCTGGACCTATGTAATACCCAGTACTAAAATTATTTTCACTAGTACCTTGCGTCGCATAGTACCTTCTATTATCTTTGTTTCATTCTTCACCGATTTCTGCCACAGCCCATGAAAGTAGAGAACACCCAAGTGCAGATGCGGAAGGGCATCCTGGAGTTCTGCATCCTGGAAATCATTGCCCGCGGCGAGGTGTATGCGTCAGACATGCTGGAGGAGCTAACCGCCGCCCGCATGATTGTAGTGGAAGGCACGCTTTATCCACTGCTGACGCGCCTCAAAAATGCCGGCTTGCTTGATTATACCTGGAAAGAGTCCACCTCCGGGCCGCCCCGCAAGTACTACACCCTCACCCAGGACGGTCAGGAATTCCTGCACCAGCTGCGCCTGACCTGGGAGGAAGTGCAGGACTCCATCCGCATCATCCGCCAGAAACCTCACCTCAATGGCGCCGCAACCCCAATGCCCTAGCGGCACCTAATTGGCCCGGACCATTCCTTCATTCGAGTTACTCTTGATTTGCAGCACTGAGATGAAAAAGAATATCAGCATTAACCTCCAAGGCCTCATCTTCCACATCGAAGAAGATGGCTACGACGTGCTCAGCCGCTACCTGGCCGAAGTAAGGGCACATTTTTCCGGCTACCGGGGGCACGAGGAAATCGTGGCCGACATCGAAGCCCGGATTGCCGAGCTGTTTGCCGCCCGCACTTCTTCCACCAAGCAGGTCATCACGCTGGAGGATGTGCAGGAAATGGTCGGCAAAATGGGCCGCGTGAGCGACTTCCAAAGCGCCGATGAGGCCGAGGAAGAGGAAGAAGCCCTGGCCGGTGGCCCCGAGGTGTATACCAATTACGCCAAGGCAGGCAACGCCGCCACCGCCGATGCCACCACCGATACGGAGCCCAAGCGCCTGTACCGCGACATGGCCAACCGCAAAATTGCCGGGGTAGCCGCCGGTATTGCCCGCTACTTCGCCGTCAATCCGCTCTGGATCCGACTGGGCTTCCTGGCCTTCCTCATCTTCCCGCCCATTGCCTTCGACAACCACGGCAACGACTTCGGCGGCAACATTGCCGGCTTCTCGCTGATTGCCTACGTCATTCTCTGGATTGCACTGCCCAAACGCTACGACGGCATTGCCGGCGACGACGACCCGACGTTCAAAAAGCTCTACCGCGACACCGACAACGGTAAAGTCGGCGGGGTTTCGGCCGGTTTGTCGGCCTACTTCAAGGTGGATGTGGTACTGATCCGGGTGCTGTTTGTGGCCTTCGTCTTTGCCGGCGGCTTCGCCATCCCACTCTACATCATCCTCTGGATATTGCTGCCCGAGGCCAAGACCGTGTCGGATCGGATGCGGATGCGCGGCGACGCCCTCACGCTGTCCAGCATCGACAGCAACGTGCGCAACAACTCGTATGAGGAAGGCCCCGATTCGGCCAACAACCGTCCGGTGGGCACTTTCCTGGAGAATTTCTTCCGCAATGTGCGGCCCCTGCTGAACTTCGTGGGCTCCATCCTGCGCATCTTCATCGGTGTGATGATGACCATCGTCGGCTTCGGCATCCTGCTGGCCCTGCTTATTGCCCTGCTCATTGGCCTGGGCCTGATTCCCGAAACCCAGAACTTCGTGATGGGCGACGTGCCGGCCTACGTGCTGATGAACGGCATCCCCGACTGGGCACTGCTGGCCTTCTTCCTGATGGCCGCCATTCCGCCCCTGGCCATGATGCTGGCCGGCCTGGGCCTGCTGCTGCGCCGCTCCATTCTGAGCCGCACCGCCGGCCTTACGCTCTTCGGCCTCTGGCTGCTTGGTGTAGTAGGCTCATCCATTGCCGGCGCCCAGATCAGCCGTAATTTCCAGGAAGAAGCCCAAGTGGTGCAAACCCAGCGCTTTCCCGCCCTGAGCACGGCTCCCGGCCTCTATCTGGATGCCCGCCGCGTCGACCGTCCGTCTGACCAGTGGGTGGACGTGGAGCTGGCCGCGGCCGACAGCGGCGCGGCCGTGCAGGTCGACAAAACCTTCTCGGCCACCGGCCCTTCGGAGGAAGAAGCCCGGCAAATGGCCGTCAGCTCGGTGGCCTACACCGTGCGGCAGAGCAACGACACCACGCTGCAGTTTGATGACCACTTCACCTACCGCTCGGGGGCCAAATACCGCGACCAGCACGTGAACCTGCTGGTGCATCTGCCCCGCAACAAGACGTTCCGCATCAGTGAGAAATTTGCCCGCCTGCTCGATGACGACAACTTCTACAACGACCAGCGCCCCAACGACCCCGAGCAGCATAGTTACCGCCTGCGCGGTAGCCGCCTGGAGTGCGTGAGCTGCACCAGCGGCGACCTGGAGGACAGCTTCGGCAGCGACTTCGACGATGAAGACGATGAGGCCGCCGACAGCACCGATGCTACCGTCAACCTCGATACCGACGAAGGCAGCTACCGGATTCGCGTTGACACCGACGATGACGAGGACGGTAACCCCAACATTGACATTGACATCGATGACAAAGGCTTCTCCTCCGACCCTGGCCGTTACGGCTCGGGCCGGCGCACCTTTAACCTGGGCAACTTCCGCACAGTAAAGGCCAGCGGTGCTTACCGCGTGTTTGTTCGCAAGGGGGCCAGCTTTAAGGTAGAAGCCGCTGGTGATGACCGCGACCTGAGCAACCTGCGAGTGGAAAACAATGGCGGTGAACTGATTATTTACAGCCGCAACCGGAATTTTTCCTTCCGGAATTTCCGCAACAACCGCCCCGTGCTGATTCGGGTGCAGATGCCCGACCTGACCGGCCTCGATTTGAACGGCGCCTGCCAGGCCAACGTGGCCGGTTTCTCGGGCCAGGCCCTGAGCGTACAGCAGTCGGGGGCCAGCCATGCTACCCTGAACGTAAACGTGCCGCGTCTGGACCTCGATATGAGCGGGGCCTGCAAAACCAACTTGCGCGGCAGAGCCAACGAGCTGAACATAGAAGGCACCGGCGCCTGCCAGGTGCAGGCCCTGCGCATGACGACCCAGAATGCTGACGTTGATCTGACGGGCATGAGCAAAGCCCGCATCCAGGTGGCCAACCAGCTGCGGGCCGATCTGAGCGGTGCCAGCCGGGTAGAATACACCGGCTCGCCCGACAAGGTGCAGAAGGAGCTGTCGGGTTCTTCCCGCGTTACGCGCCTCACTACCAGTTCCGACGAGGAATAGCCGATGTGCCCTACCGGGAATACTTTACTGAAAGCTGAATTTCTACCCTGCCGAGGCCTGGCTTCACCCGGGCCTCATGCGGCCGGTCCTACCTTTGACCAGCACCCAGGAAATAGTAATGCCGGCCAGGCAACCCTTGGGTTCTGGCCGGCATCTTTACCGCAACAACACGAGCAAACAGGTTTACTTATTGGTGAGTGAAAGGGTGAACCGGAGGAAGTCCTTTAGCCTGGCCGAGCTGCAACAGGTAGGCAAAGGCTTCCTCAAACTCGTTGCGCACCTTGCCATCCAGAATGGCTTCCAGTACCGCGTCTTTTAACTCGCCCACTTCGCGGGAAGGCTTCAAGCCGAAGGCTTCCATAATGACTTCCCCAGTAATGACGGGCTTGAAGTTGCGCAGGTGGTCTTTCGATTCTACTTCTCTCAGCTTCTCTTCCACCAGCCCGAAGTTGCGCAAATAGAGCTCTTTGCGCTGGTGGTCTTTGCTTGTAATATCGGCTCGGCACAGGAGCATCAGCCGGTCAATGTCGTCGCCGGCCTCGAACAGCAGGCGGCGCACGGCCGAGTCGGTCACGGTTTCCTTTACCAGGGCAATGGGGCGTAGGTGCAGGCGCACGAGCTTTTGCACCATGCGCATCTCCTCCCCCAGCGGCAGTTTCAGGTCGGTGAAAATACCGGGTACCCAGCGCGCGCCTTTGTCTTCGTGGCCGTGAAACGTCCAGCCCACGTTGGGGAAATACCGCTTGGTGGCCGGTTTGGCAATGTCGTGGAGAATAGCCGCCCAGCGCAGCCACAGGTCACCGCCGGCGTCCACCACGTTGTCGAGCACCTGCAGGGTATGGTAAAAGTTGTCCTTATGGGCGTGCTTGCCCACTTTCTCCACGCCGTAGAGCAGGGCCATCTTCGGGAAGATGAGCTGCAGCAGGCCGGTCTGAAACAGCAGCTTGAAGCCGTAGCTGGGCTTGGCGGCCTTGATAATCTTGTTCAGCTCGTCGGTAATGCGCTCCTGCGACACGATTTTGATGCGGTCCTTATTGCGGGCAATGGCATCGTAGGTGTCGGGCTCAATGTCGAAGTTGAGCTGGGTGGCAAAGCGCACAGCCCGCATCATGCGCAGCGGGTCATCGGAAAAGGTGATATCGGGGTCGAGCGGGGTGCGGATGATTTTCTGCTGCAGGTCGCGCATGCCCTCGTAGCGGTCTACGAGCGTGCCGAAGTCCTGGGGGTTGAGGCTCAGCGCCAGGGCGTTGATGGTAAAGTCGCGGCGGGCCAGGTCTTCCTCCAGCGTGCCGGCCTCCACTTCCGGCTTGCGGCTCTCGGCCCGGTAGCTTTCCTTGCGGGCACCCACAAATTCCAGCTCCACGGTTTCGGTGGGCAGCATAGCCGTGCCGAAGTTCTTGAACACCGTGACGCGCGGCTTGCCCGGCAGCTTGCGCCCCACGGCCTGGGCCAGCTTGATTCCGTCGCCCACGCACACCACGTCCACGTCCTTGCTGGGCCGCACCAGGGCCAAATCCCGCACGAAGCCGCCAATAACGTAAGCCGGATACCCCAGCTCACCGGCCGCCTCGGCAATGGTACGGAACAATGGATTCTCGGGAAGCTGGGGAGTATTCATGCGCAATGCTGACGGTCAAACGGCCGCAAAGGTAATGTGCTAATGTGGGGAATGTGCTGATGTGCTAAAAACGTGTCCTTGCAAGGCGGAGCCGAAGTAACCCGTCCTCTGAGATATGCTAAGTGTTCTAAACTGAAAAGCCCTTTCTCGTTGCTAACGGGAAAGGGCTTTCCGGTAAAAGAACGGGGCGTACTACGCAGAGGATGGATGACTTCGCACTGCTCGCAAGGACACGGTGGTTATCAGCACATTCCCCGCATTAGCACCTTAACTCCGTACCACTTCCAAGCCGCCATCGGGCAGCACCCGCACTACTGTCGAGGGCTGGGCGGCAGTCTGGTCGTCCTGCCGCCAGCTCACCACGTAGTCGGCGGCCCGCACGATGGCCGGGTTTACCTCGGCGTATGTAGCAGCGGTAGGCTCACCACTGATGTTGGCCGAGGTTGAAACCAGGCCGTGGCCCAGGCGGCGCACTACTTTGTAAGTAAACTCATCGTGGAGCACCACGCGCAGCCCTATAGTACCGTCGGGGGCCAACAGGTTGGGCGCCAGGTGGCGGCTGCCGGCTACTATATAGGTGGTGGGCCGCTCCTGGCTGGCCAGCAGCTCGGCCAAGTTGGGCGGCACCACCTGCGCATACTTGGCAAACATTTCCTCGTCGGCCACCAGCACAATCATGCCTTTTTCGGCGGGCCGACTTTTTATCTTGTAGAGCTGCTCCACGGCCGGCGGCACCTCGGCGTCGCAGCCTAAGCCCCACACCGTGTCGGTCGGGTACAGAATTACTTGCTGGAGCAGCAGCGCATCCACGGCGGCATCTACTTCCTGGCGAAAGAAATTACTACTCATTGTCTTACTCATGGTTGGTGGGGCTGATACTCTGGCAAAGCTCTACCAATACGCCTGCCGCGCTTTTCGGGTGCACGAAGCATACCAGCTTGTTGTCGGCCCCGCGCTTGGGCTCCTCGTTCAGCAGCACGAAGCCTTCCTGCCGCAGCCGCTGCATTTCGGCCCGGATATCGGCTACCTCGAAGGCCACGTGGTGAATTCCCTCCGGTTTCTTGCCTAGGTATTTGGTAATGGCGCTATCGGGCGAGGTGCCGGCCAGCAGCTCAATTTTGGCGCCGCCCACCTGAAAAAACACGGTATCAACGGCTTCACTGGCGACGTGCTCCTTCTTATAAGGCGGCTGTCCGAGCAGGGTCGTATACAGGGCTGTGGCGGCTTCAAGGTCGTGCACGGCCAGACCAAGGTGTTCCAGATTGGTAAACATGAAAGTTGGGGTGGGAAGCTGATGGACGCTATTTGGAATATATCTACTTTTGTGGGAGCAAAGTAAAACCAGTTCGCTGGTTTTCGTGTTCTACCTGCGAATCATTCTCCACTGGGATTCGCCTGGTTTCTCTGGTTTTTCGCTGATTTACATACTCCGAGCCATGCTCAAACTACCTATTTACCTCGACAACAACGCCACTACTCCCCTGGATCCGCGCGTGTTGGAGGCCATGATGCCTTATCTGACCGAGGTATTCGGCAACGCCGCGTCCCGCAACCATCCCTTCGGCTGGGCTGCCGAAGAAGCTGTGGATTACGCCCGGGAGCAGATTGCCTCGCTCATCAACTGCGACCCAAAGGAAATCATTTTCACTTCGGGAGCTACCGAGTCCGACAATCTAGGCATCAAAGGGGTGTTTGAGATGTATGCCCAAAAAGGCAACCACATCATCACGGCTACCACCGAGCACAAAGCTGTACTCGATACTTGCAAGCACATCGAGAAACTCGGCGGCCGGGTTACGTATCTGCCCGTGAATGAGGAAGGCCTCATCAGCCTCGCCGAGCTGGAAGCGGCCATGACGCCCCAAACCGTGTTGGTTACCATCATGTACGGCAACAACGAAACCGGCACCATTCAGCCGATTCGTGAAATTGCCGCCATTGCCCACAAGCACGGCGCGCTGTTCATGACCGACGGCACCCAGGCCGTGGGTAAAATTCCGGTTGACGTTATTGCCGACGGTATCGACCTGATGGCCTTCACAGCCCACAAAATGTATGGCCCCAAAGGTGTAGGCGCGCTGTATGTGCGTCGCAAAAACCCGCGGGTGAAAGTAACAGCCCAGATGGACGGTGGCGGCCACGAGCGTGGTATGCGCTCCGGCACCCTGAACGTACCCGGCATTGTGGGCTTGGGCAAGGCATGCGAGCTGGCCCGCCTCGAAATGGCCGCCGACACGGCCCGCCTGAGCGCCATGCGCGACCGGCTGGAGCGTGAGCTGCTGACGCTGGAAGAAAGCTACGTGAATGGCTCACGCGAGCATCGCCTGCCCCACGTGACCAACATCTCCTTTAAATACGTGGAAGGCGAAGGCCTGATGATGGGCGTGAAAGACTTGGCAGTTTCGTCGGGTTCGGCCTGTACGTCGGCCTCCCTGGAGCCGTCCTACGTGCTGAAGGCCTTGGGTCTGAGCGACGATCTGGCCCATAGCTCCCTGCGCTTCGGCCTGAGCCGCTTTACCACCGACGAGCAAATCGATTACGCCATCGGCCACGTAAAAGAGGCTGTTACCAAACTCCGCGAAATGTCGCCCCTGTGGGAGATGTTCAAGGAAGGTATCGACCTCAGCAAAATTGAGTGGGCTGAACATTGATTCAGGGCTTGAGGGTCGGCGGGTGGGAGTTTAAGAAGTAAATCCTCCTAATACCGCTCCCTCTTATCCTCCTACCATCATACCCTAATAACCTAAAACAAAGCCATGGCTTACTCCGATAAAGTAATCGACCACTACAGCAACCCCCGCAACGTGGGTACACTCGATAAAAGCAAGAAGAACGTAGGTACCGGCTTGGTTGGTGCCCCTGAGTGCGGCGACGTAATGCGCCTGCAGATTGAGGTCGACGAGGTAACTAATACCATCACCGATGCCAAGTTCAAGACCTTCGGCTGCGGCTCGGCTATTGCCTCTTCGTCGTTGGCTACCGAGTGGCTGAAAGGCAAAACCGTAGACGAGGCCCTGGCCATCGACAACATGGAGATTGTAGAAGAGTTGGCTTTACCGCCCGTAAAAATTCACTGCTCGGTGCTGGCGGAAGACGCCATCAAGTCGGCCATCAACGACTACCGCGTGAAAAACGGTATGCCCGCGCTGGAAGAAGCCAAGTCGCACCACTAATGGATTATTGATTGCTGGTAGTTGATTGTTGCCGTTCTAAACCGCAGCCAATCAACAACCAGCAATCAACAATCAACTTTCTCTAGATGGAAGTTTCGCCCGATATCCACGTCGAGAGCAGCCGGATTCAGAAACAGATTGAGGATCATCTGGGCCTGGGTGCCGGCACACTGTTGTTTGAGTTTCGCCAGCTGGACAACCTAGTGCGGCTGGATTTGATTACGGTCAATCCGCGCCACCACCAGAGCTTTCTGTTCCGCTACGAGGAAGGCTACGACAAGCTCGACGCGCTGCGCAAGATGCTGGCCTATGTGAAGAACTTCCGGGATACGGAAAGCTCCTACACGATTCAGTGGCGCACTCGCGGCGACAAAGAGCTGCAGACTTCCTACTTCCGGGCCCACAACGCCTACGAAGCCCTCGACAAACTGTATTACGGGCGCGACCTAAACACTATTACGGTGTTTAGTGTTGTCCTCAACCCTTCTTCGTAAACAGGACGCGCTGCCGGGCTACGCCGAAAAGGCACTCTTTTCTGCGCTGTTCTGTTTAATAGCTGCATCCTTCCTTTTTTCTACCGCTTGCCATGATTACCGTTTCTGACAAAGCCAAGGATAAAGTTGAGCGTCTGATGTCGGATGCTCAACTCGATGAAACCTACCGCCTCCGTGCTTCCGTAGCTGGCGGTGGCTGCTCGGGCCTGTCGTACAAGCTAGACTTCGACAACGAAGTGAAGCCCATGGATCAGGAATTTGAGGATAAAGGCGTACGGGTAGTAGTTGACATGAAAAGCTTCCTGTACCTGGCCGGCACCCAGCTCGATTTTTCGGATGGGCTCAACGGCAAAGGCTTTTACTTTGATAATCCCAACGCCTCGCGTACCTGCGGCTGTGGCGAGAGTTTCTCCGTGTAGCTCAGTACGACAAGCATAAAAAAGGGGCCTCTTCCAATGGAAGAGGCCCCTTTTTTATGCTTGTCGTACTCCTATCGACGTACAAACCGTTGGGTAGCCCGGTCGCGGCCGGTACCGGTTTCCAGCAGGTAGCTGCCTTCGGTGAGCCGCTGTACATCTACCGCACCATTGGAAGGCACAGTGCCTTGCATGAGAATCTGGCCCAGCGAATTCAGGATGCGGTATGGAGTGCCAGCCGCCGACATCGGCAGGTTCAGCAGTTCGTAAGTAGGGCTCGGGTAAATGGCCTCCACTATGGCCCGCACCACCCGCACGGGAGAGTACGAATCACTACCGTTGGTATCCACCTGCCGCAGCCGGTAGTAGGTTTCGCCGGCTAAGGGCCCTGTATCCTTTGCGCTATAGCTGGTGGCTTTATTGCTGGTGCCGCTGCCGCTCACTGTGCTGATGGTAGTGAACTTCTGTCCATCGGGACTACGCTGCACTTCAAACCGGTCGTTGTTCTTTTCGCTGGCCGTGGCCCACTTCAGCAGCACGGCGTTGTTTTGCCGGATAACATCGAACGCCGTAAGCTCTACCGGTAGCGGACTATCACTCCCGATTGTCACGTCATCGATATAAAGTGCCGTCTTGCCGTTGGCCACCAACGTAACGCGCACCTGAATCTGGGTGATGGCCGCGCCAAAGTTAATTCGGGCCGTAGAAAGGCCGGCAGTACCCGTTAACGCTACTGATTGCCCACTCCCGGTAAGGTCAGTTTGTGAGGTAGCGTTAGTCAGCGTGGGTGATGTTGAGTTCACAGTAGCTGAGGCAATTCCGGTAGCGTTGTAGCTGAATACCGACCCGTTGTTTTGGCCGTTTATCTGCAGAGTCGGAACAAAAGTAGCGGAGCCGTTATAGGCAATACTTATCAGGAAGTTAGCCGAGCTGTTATCAATACCGCCATTATTGTTGGTTTGGTAAGAGGCTAGCCGAAGACTGAAGAAGTTAGAGGAAGAGCCCGTAGCAAACGTCGTGTTGTTGAACGTTACAACTGAGGTGGCGGCGGCCCCACCGTTGCCCGTATTGTTGACGACGCCCAACGCCTGGGTTCCTTCGCTATAGACATTACTCGTTTTGGGGGCAGCATTGGTGTTGGTGGTCGTTGCCGATGCGAAAGTCCCTGTTGATAATACTCCAGGATCATCCACGGCGCGCGTGTAGAGTAGTTCGTCCTGACCCTCAACGGTTTCAAAACCCTGCTGCAGTCGAAAAGACTGAGCCCGTACTACTAGCGGACTAAGCAGTAGTCCGGCAAGTAACAGATGTGTTGCAGCATTTTTCTTCATACGTCGGTGTGTTAGAACTCAGTGTGGGATGAAACAGGGTCAGCGTAGCACTAGTAACTCGCCCATTGTTCTGGTTATCAGCAGAGCGTTTTATTAGCATTAGCAATATATAAAAATACTAGGCTAGAGTACCAAAATCCCTCAAACAACATACAATTGCCGCTATATAAAAGAGCTTCCCCGCCAAGACAGGGAAGCTCTGTACAAATTCCAGCCGTAGTATACCAATTGTAGTGCGTTGCGGCAGTTTAATGCTTCACCACTTTTCGGGTGATGCGGGCAGTTCCTTCGCCAATGTATACTAGATAGGTACCCGGCGCCAGCACCCGCATATCTACCTGATTAGCAGCGTTGAGCTTACTTGTAAACAACACCCGGCCCGCCAGATCCGTAACCTGAACCAGTGTTTCGCCCACTTCCGTTTGCGGCAGCTGCACCGTCAGCACATCCTGCACTGGATTGGGGAACAGCTGTACTTCACTAGCGGCCTGTACGGCCACCACAGGCGAGTAAGCTGCCTTACCATCCGTGTCCACCTGCTGCAGGCGGTAGTAAGCCAACTGGCGGGCAGGCTGTAGGTCGGTGGCGGTATAGTGCTGTAGCCGGGTGCTTTGCCCTTGGGCAGCCACCACTACTACTTTACTGAAATCCTTGCCATTTACGCTACGCTGTACCTCAAAATGGGCACTGTTCTGCTCCAGAGCCGTCGTCCAACGGATAGCGACGCTGGCTGACTGCCGCTCGGCAGTGAAGCTGGCCAAGGATACGGGCAACACCACCGGAGAGCTGGGCGCAAAAGCAATACCCCGAAATGCCTGATTGGTGGGAGCCGTGGCAAGCGAGGTCAGCGTGGTAGTGGCCGGAGCCACGTTGTAGGCTACATTGTCGAGTACGGTGTACAGATTGGACGCATTGGCCGCAAAGAGCCGGATGCCATTGGCCACGCGCGAGGCGGCCAGCCCCCGCAGGCCGGTACCGCCGCTGATAGTAGCCCCATTTTGCACCCAGGTGCTGCCCACCAGGGAGTATTTCCGGATACCGGAGCCACCGTCGGCCACATATACTACATCAGGTCCCGCCACGGCATCGGTCAGATCGAAGAACACAAATCCATAGGCATCCGTTGCCGTTAGGCCCGCCATGAGCGTAGAAGCCTGGCTACCGGTGGTAGGCACGCCGGTGCCAACGGTATTTACCCCGATGTTACTGCCCGAAGCAGAAGTCATGTAGAGCTGATCGAAATAGATGGCTGCCTGCCGGGTATTAGCCGGTGTCCCGCTCAGTTGCGTAGACGTTCCGGTGCTGCCCAGCGCCACGTAGCGCGAGCCGCCGCTGGCAATATTGGCCGCACTGCCCGAGCCGTTGCCAGCCGTCCAGAAGCCGGAGCCATCGGTGGTTACCGCCGAGCGAATATCACCACCCAGGTACCCGTCGTTGATAAGGGTCGAGGTATTAACCACACCATTGAAATCAACCAGGCCTACCACCCGCTCGACTCCGGTGGCCGTGGCAACACTGGTCGTACCCGGAGCGGCATTGAAGCCAGCCAGGGAAATGTACTGCCGGTTGGGCGACAGAGTTACGGTACCGTTCGTGGATGAAGAGCCATTGGCGGTGAGGGCAAAGTTGCTGCCCACAGCTGAGGTTGGCAGCGCAATGCTGCGTACCAACGTTCCGCTAGGCGTATATTCATCAATAAATACCGGCGCAGCAGCTGAGGTCAGAGCGGCACTGCCATCCCCTACTCGCACCAGAGCCAGATTACCGGGGGTAAAGGGCGTGCCCACCGGCGGCTCCGTTGCGTTGCCGGTTACCGCTACCGGGGCCGACAAAGCGCCGCTGGTATTGCTGATGGTAGCGTTGGTAGTGCCGGCGGTAGCGGGAGCCGTGAAGCGCACCCGCACCGTTTGATTGACACTGCCGGTGGCACTAGCTGTAAGCGTAGCCGTGGCAACGTAGCTGCTGCCGCCATCAATGGAAAAGGTAACGCTGGCATTGTTGCTGCTGACATTCACCGAAGCATTAGCCGCCAAGTTGCTGCCTTCCAGCTGGTAGTTGCGCACGGTGCTCTGCCCGATAGTGGCATCCAGTGTCAGAGCATTGGGAGTGGCAGTGAGCGTAGCTACCGGAGCAGTTACCGTGACAAGCACCTCGTTGCTGGTAACGGACCCACAGGCTGCAAAAGTTGAAACAACGGTTACGTAGTAGCTGCCCGCAGTCGGGAAATTGGGGGTGTAACTGGTACCGGTAGCCCCGGCAATGGCCGTGGTGCTGCCATTGGAAACGGCCGAGTAGTACCACTGGCGCGTGATGGCAGCGGGCGTCTCAGTGGCTGTCAGGGGTGCTCCGTTGGTGTTGGTTATCAGATTTTGGGTAGTGGCCGGAGCCACCGCTACAGTCGGCGCATTCACCAGCGTAAAGGCGGCCGAGGCCGTACCTATCGTAGTAGGGTCGTTGGCAACTATACGCAGCTTATAGCCGGTGCCGCTGACGGTGCCGGCCGGAATCGTGATGCTGGCCGTAACAGCAGTGCCGTTGGCAGCATTATCCGCTACGGTGCCCACTACTACCGGACTAGCAAAGGAACCGGCCGCGTTGGAGAGCTGCACGGTAAAGTCATTCGTAGCGGCGAAGGTACCGGAGGGGGTAAACTCCACAGCTACTGTAGAAGCCGAAGTGCTGCAAAAGCTCGTACCAGTAAAAGTTGGAGCAGTTATGGCCGTACCGGAACCCCCGAAATCGGTAATAGAAATATCGTCGATGTTGAGGCGTGGGTCATTCCCAATCGTGCCGCCAACGTGGCGTACCCGCAGGCGGATGTTGCCAGCCACGTTTACCGTAAAGGCCGTGGCGCTGAGCGTACCATTGACTGGGGTTGTGGCTCCGTTGTAGGCCGTAAAGGTAGCCCCGTCGTCATCGGAGACATCAATGGCATACGACGAAGTGGCATCGGAGCCGTAGGAAGCCGCATTGATTGTTACAATTCCGGCCCCGTTGGCCTTGTTAAAGGTCATATAAATCGAACCGCCCCGCAGTCGGGCCGCCTTGGTGCCGTTCTTTTTGTCATTTGCCAGGTTGCCTACCGCTGCCTGATCGAACGTCCAGACCCCATTGGCAGTAGTAACAGGACCACTGGCATAACTCGTTTTTATTGGTGTCGCAGTTTCAAAGTCCTCGAAAAATCCGCTGGGAGGCGTGCTGGTCGTAAAGGTCTGGTCAGGGCCGTAAGTCGTGCCAAACTCGCTGATAACGTAAGCGGCCACGAAGTAGATGGTGCCGGGGGTGAGGCCCGGCAGGCTGCTGGTGAAGGTGCCCGTGGTGCCAGTAGCCGTTACCTGCCCTACGCCGCTGCCGCCAATGCGGGGAGCAGCTGCGGTACCATATACAACGCCGCGCCCGGTGATGGTAGCGTTGTTGCCCGTAATAGTGCCACCCGAAGTAGCGGAAGTAGTTGTAATGGCCGAAGCTGCCGTGGTAGCTACGCCTGGTGCGGCCGTGACGGTGAAGGTGCCGGCAGCATAGGTGGTAGTACCATCAGAAAGCACTACCGCGGCGGCGCCAACAGGAGTACCCGCGGCCACAGTAGCCGTTACGGCGGTAGCAGTAGCCGATACGTTGGTAGCAGCCACTCCACCGAACGTGACGCTGGTAATCGTGTTCAGGTTGGTGCCCGAAATAGTGACGCTGGTACCAACGGGGCCGATAGTGGGGTTGAGCCCCGTAATGGCCGGAGGGGGCGTCAGCGTTGTTACATTCAGGGCTACCGGATTGGCTTGCAGATTCGGCGTTGCGTCTTCGGCTACTACATACACGGTATATGCCGTGCTGCCGGCCAGCCCGGTGATGCTGGCCGTAGCGGCGGTATTGCTGCTGGGATTGGCAAAGCTGCCTCTTATAGTGACAGTCGTGCCACTGGCATCCTGCCCGGCTTTCACCTGAGCGGCCGTGGGGGCAGCCGCGCCACTCAGCAATACCACATAGTAGGTGCGGCCTACCTCATCAATAGTAGACGACAGCGTAAAGCCACTGACCGTGGTGCCCGAAATACTCGGTGAGCCGGTAGCAAAGGAAGGTGGTATAACATCACCGCCCGCCAGCGTGGTTACATCCACTTTGGTAGCTACCGTCTGCGTGTTGGGAGTGGGGGCAACATTGTCTTCCGCCACGAAGTACACGTCGTAATTGGTACCGGCTGCAAGCCCGGTTACGGCGCTGCTGCCTTCCACGTCTGCCGCAGTAGTAATGGTGGCGCTGGCTAATGGCGTACCGCCGCCATTGCTTTGTCCGGCCTTCACTTCGGCCACCGTCGGAGCTGTAGCGTTATTGGCTACTACCACGAAGTATGTTTTACCGGCTTCGTTGAGTTTGGTCAGTGCCGTAAAGCCACTGGCCGTAGTGCTGGCCGTAGTTGGGTAGCCCGTGGGGAAAATCGGCGCAGCAGCATCGGTTCCGCTCAGCTTCAGGTTGTCGATACGGTTGTTGCTGGTAGCAGCAGTAGAGCCGCTGAGCGTGATGCGGACTTTAAAATTGGGGTTGTCATCGGCGGCAGCAATTGCCGCAAAGCTTACCGTTTGCAGCCCAAAGCTCCCGGGGATAGAAAGGGAAGCAATGTTGGTATAGTTTGTCCCATCAGTCGAATACTCAACCGTGTGCGTCGTAAATCCGGTCGAGGTCCGCTGGGCGGCATAAGTTAGTGTGGGGTCAGCATAGCCAACAGTTGAGACGTTCAGAACTATTGCTTTCCCATTATTGGCATTTGAGGTGCCTCCTTGCGGGGAAAAGCTCAAACCTGCCCCGGCAGTTCCCTCAACATTCACAGTGCTGCCCGCAAAAGCATCCAAAGACGCCGTGATGTTATGCGTGAGCAGCCCGGAACCAATGTCCGCGGGTAAAGAAGTAGCCCATCTGGGCGAAGTTGCTGACGTGGGTGTGTTGAAGTTCCAGTAGTGAATCGTGCTTTGTCCCCGCCCTACCAGCGGAAACAACATCAGCAAAAACAAAACTGACCACGACGCAAGGCGAAGTGGTCGAGAAAGAGTACATGTTGTACGCATGCAGTAGGCTGCTAAAGTCGTGAATATGAGGTGAGCAATGTAGCCATTAAAGTAGAGATGGTTCAACACTTTGTCCTACTCATTCCTTGTTATGAAATAGTTACCTTAAATACTGAAAACAAAAAAGGCCTCCCAATTACTGGGAGGCCTTTTTATAAGAGAATGGTACCGTTAGTTCTTAATCAGCTTGCGGCTCACTTTCGCGTCGCCTTCGCCAACTACGATAATGTAGGTACCAGCTTCCAGACCCTGGGTGTTCAACTCACCCTGGCTGCCCAGACGAGTTTCCCGAATCTGACGGCCCGTCAGGTCAGTGATGCGAACTAGCAAACCTTCCGTTGAGCCCGAAGGCAACGCTACGGTCACTACATCGCTACCCTGCGTTGGGTTTGGATATACGCTTACGTCGGTGAGCTTAGCTTTTACCACTACAGCTTTCGAATAAGATACCGTACCATCCGTGTCAATCTGCTTCAGGCGGTAGTAAGAAATACCGGCCAAAGGCTTGGTATCTACCGCTTCGTAGGAAGTACGGATAGTCGAGCTGCCAGCACCTTCTTTGTAAAGCACCGTCTTGAAGTTCTTGGCATCAGCGCTACGCTCTACCTCGAAACCACGGTTGTTGATTTCGCTGGCAGTAGTCCAGTTCAGTACTACCGTGTTGTCACGCAGCTTGGCGCTGAAGGCTACCAGCTCTACGGGCAGCGGGTTCTGCGGCTCGTTGTTTGGCACGCGGTAGTTTTCTGCGTTCAGTACACCGTCGTTGTTGAACTCGAAGGCGAAGAAGTAGTAAGTCAGAGCCGGATCCAGGTTGCTCACCGTGAAGTTATCGGAAGCGGCGCTGAACACTACGTACGTGTTAGAAGACGCTTCGATAGCCGTGCCGCTACCAAACTGGTAAGCGCCATTCACCGTGGTGCCGGGGTTGAAGTTCTGCTTATCGCGGGGGAACAGGCTCGTTGGCAATTGCGGGTAAGTAGTGCTGGCAATTACCAAGCGGTTCTGACCATAGCTCGTACCCGATGGCGGGTTCTGCAAGTTGAAGGTAATGGTGGCCGAAGAACCGTTACGAACGATAGAAGCCGTCGACTGTACCGTAGGCTCGGTAGCAATAGAGAAGCCCGAAGTACGACCGAAGCCGCTGGTCAGAGCGAAGGGGCTGCCACCGAAGAAGCTGGCGTTCTGGAACAGCAATTCCTGAGCAGCATTACCAACACGAGTAGGAGCATAACGCACCAGTACGTTGCGGGTAAAGTTACCGTCGGCGTTTGGCGTAATGGTGGCCGTCTTCACGTAGGTAGTGCCGTTGTCCAGCGAGAACTCGAACTGAGGAATCTGAGTCGGGTTACGCGTTGGGTCGTTGGCATCCGGGGGGAAGCTAACCGTTACATCACCGGCGAGCAGGAAGCCATCCAGACGTACGCTGGTCGGCGACGAGGTGGTACCTTTCACGATGTTATCGGGGAAAGCACCGATACCACGGTCCAGGCGAATCGTTGGCTCACTAATACCCGTTACCGATACGTCGAAGTCAGGTGCTGGAGCACTGGAGTTCCGAATGTTGGCGCTTACCGTCACGGCGTTTACACCGGGAATGAAGCGAACAAAAATCTCACGCTGGGTTACGTTACCTTGTCCATCAGGAGCAAACGAAAGCTGCGACGAATAAGGACCGTTGGCAGAAGTAGCTACTTCAAAGTAAGCAGCATTCGGCCCAATGGGCTGAACAACCAGTGGATCAATCAGGTTGGTACCGGCCAACAGGTACGACTGAGGAGCCGACTGCGTGGTGGGGCGGGTAACGAAGGTAAATTCGTTGCCGTTGGGGTTCGACACCGAGATGTCAGAAATACCGCCGCTGGTGTTGGTAGCCGTTACCGATACTGCCGTTGGGGTAGCGCCGGTGCTGGTTACAGCAATACTTTCATTGAAATTGCCTTGGGCTACAAGGGCTACCAGACGAACCTCAATTACTTGTGCGACAACCGTACCACCAACGGGGTTGATAGTGAGTGGGCTCGAAGAGAACGTACCACCAGCCGAGGCATTACGAATCTGGATGTTGCTGATGCTAGGCGTCAGCACAATCGGATTGGTCAGGTCGGTACCGCTTACTTCGAAACGCTGGACGCTGGTACCACCACTGCTAGTTACAGTGCCAAAGTTGATAGAGCCCGGGTCAGCCAATACAACCGGAGAACCCGAAGTAGGCGTACCCTCACCCGTTACCCGAACAAGCTGGTTAGTTGCGTTGGTCGAAGAAACGATGATGTCACTGGCGTACGTCTGTACTGCCGTGGGGTAAAAACGCACGTCTACCGTCGTATTAGCCAGCGTACCGTTGGTAGGCGTCAGCGTAATAGCGCTGGTCGAGAAGGAGTTGGTACCAGTCCGGATACGGAAGCCGGTCGGAGGCGTGATGGTTACGGGGCCTTGCAGAGCGCTGCCGCTCACAACAAATGAGCGAATAGCAGTGCTAGCCGCACCCACCGTTACCTGACCAAAGTCGGCCAAGGTTGAAGGAGTAGCGCTCAACACGGGGGGAGGCAACGTGCCCGTACCTGATACACCTACGTTTATGGTCGTAGCACCTGGGCTGGCTACCGTTACGTTGCCGTTATAGGTTTGAGCAGCCGTAGGCAGAAACTGAATGTAAATCGTCGTGGGCGAAACCGTACCGCTTACCGGCGTCAGGCTCAACGATGAAGTAAAGGTCGTGTTGTTGGTGCTCACCAAATAACCGGCAGGAGCCGTCACGGTGATAGGGCCCGTCAGGGAAGTACCCGATACCGAAGTAGTCTGGGATGCCGATGGAGTGTTTACCACTTGGTTACCAAAAGCGCGGGCAGTAGGATCAGCAAAAACCGTTGGTGTACCAGCAATGCGGGTACCGGTCAGGTTGAAGAAAACACTGCGAACCTCATCATAAGTGAAGTCCAGCGTGCGGTTGATAACCGTATTGGGTGTGCCTGCTACAGGACGGAAACGAGCATATATAGTCGTGTTGATATCACCAGTAGCATTTGGCAGAATATCAAAGGCAGTACCACTGAAGGTGACATTGTCACGGCTAATTTCGTAGCTGGTACCAGGGCTGCCAATGGAAACCGTCACAGGACCCGTAAGGCGGGAACCAACAACAGTATACGACTTGGCTGGCGAGAACGAGCCAACGGCCACCGAACCGAAGTTCTGTGGATCAGCGTTGTCAGAAGGCGTGACGGTAAACGACTGAGCTCGTCCTACAAACGGCAATGCCAGCAGCAGCAGCAGGAAAAACCGCAAGTGCGGCTTCTGTACCCACTGCAGGGCACTCTTGTAAGTGTTTTTCATAGTATGTTCAGGTAAGGGTTACGAAAGAAAAAATGGAGAATGGTAAACGGTTCGGGGCTATGGCCTAAACTCAACGTCATTACGGCATAACCTGGAAAATAGATTACTAAATTTCACAGGTTGCATAGAATTTTTTTGTGAAAAAAAGGGACCATAGTATTTTCCAAAATCGTTGTCTGTGTCCATATTTCGTGCCAAAGGCGACGATTGACGAAGGTTCACACGATATTAACTCCCCTGGCCCGCATGTATTCAAATTTAACTTTATAGTTAAATTATAGTATTCCACTAAATATACATTTAACATGATATTGCCTTTGATGCCGCAAAGTTGCATCATTTTCTGTATATATGAAGCATCGGCTCCCAAGGAAACTCATAGGACATTGCGAGGTAAAGTCAGTAGCCAAAAGCTATTATTACTGGGCTAACTGAAAATGATAGCCGGCTTCATACAATCATACCTACGAAGAGGTTCGACGTTAGCGACATTAATTTGGGACCAATCCCTCATGTGTTTAACAGCCAGCTATATGATTAGTCACCCCTGCTTTTATATACTATACGATATATAACAAAACATCAGGCTCGCGGCTCCCGATTGACCAAAGCCAATTGAGAGCCGCGAGCCTGACAGCACGCAACTAGAAATAGAATGTGTTATTACTTCCAGTCTGGGAAAGATGCGTTTTGAAATAAACGGGTGCGGTTACGACCGTCCAAATCCATTGTCCATATTTCTGGTGCCGACTGGTTGTCATTACTCATATTAACAAATATTACTTTAGCCCCGTCTGGTGAAAACCTGGGGAAGAGGTCGTTAGTACCAGCGGGCTTACCATTATTTGTAGTTGAGCCGGAAGGGGCGGCCGATAAATCAACTGTTCCGGTACCGTCGGGGCGCTGCATTATAATATGAGCGTTAAGTTGGCGGCCGTTGGCATTCTCGTAACCGTCTAAATCGCGGCTATATAATAGCATGCGGCCGTCAATACTAAACGAAGGCGAATCGAGACGACCGGGCAGGTTTCCCAGTACCTGCGTCAGGCCGGTACCGTCTGCATTCAGGGTATAGAGTTCGGAATCATACGGATTGGAGCCAACAGTTTGCACCAGTATCTTATTGCCCTGGGCGGTCCAGTCACACTCGCGGAAATGGCGGCCGTTGGGCGCGGTAGCCAGCTGCACCAGCCCGGTACCATCCCGATTGATGCGCCAGAGCTTGTCGTAGCTGGCATAGATGAGCTGTGACCCATCGGGCGACCAGTGGTAGCCAATGCCAAAGTTGTTGTAGCCTTCTACCGGCACCATATCCGGCGTAATCTGCCGCTGATCCGAGCCGTCCCGATTCATAGTGTAAAGCTGATAGCGCCCGGTAGCATTGGAAGTATAGGCTATGCGAGTACGCACGGGGCTCAACTGGGGGGCAGTTTCAATAAAGGCTGAGTTGGTCAGGCGCAGCAGGCTGCCCCCGGCGTTATCCGACGAATAGATATCGGTGTTGCCATTCACTTGGCGGGCGTACAAGAAGCGGTTGTCGGGCAGCGGGCCGGTTTGGAAGCTCCACACGTCGCCTCGCACAGTTTCGCCGGCCTTGTCCCGCACCGTTACCTGCCAGAAGTAAGTGGTATTATACTTCAGGTCGGTAACGGCCACGGCCGTGTCCCGGGCACTGGTCAGCAGCTGCCGCCGGTCGATGGAGTTGCTTTCAAACAATATCACATCCGACTTCAGCGAGTCGGTTTTGTCGGGGTCGGTTACGCGCCAGCGCAGCGTGAGGTTGATAGGCTGACTGCTCGCTCTATCGGCCGGGCTAGGATTCGACGGCGCATTGGGTCGGCGGTTGGAGCCGCTGGCTTTTTCCAAAGGAATTCGCACCGCAGTCAGAATTCCCTCGTCTACCTGCACATTTACATTTTCGGTTTTGTAGTCCGTTTTCTTCACCGAAATGGCATATTTGCCCGTCACCACATTGGGCAGGTAAAATTTACCTTCGGCATCGGTAGTAAAGGACGAGGTAGCCGGGTTCGTCGTTATGACGGCATTGGCCAGTGGGGCATTGTTACTACTGGCATCCAGCACAATGCCTTCCAGGGAACCATAGCGCACCGGCTCAATTGTATCATCTTCACAAGCCAATAACACCTGCCCTAGCAATAGTATCAGCAACAGGCGGCAGACAGGGCGCAGAGAGAGGAGCATAAACGAAAAGGAATGGGCGGGAAAGAACGGAGAAGAGCGGCGCACAGCGTTTAAAGCTTATTTCAGGCGGTTTCAGGGGCGGCTACCGGGCTGATGAACCAGAGAATCCTGAGCAACCAGGGTGCCCTGCAGATCCAGCACCCGCAGCTGCACCCGGTAAAAATCAGCGGGAGCTACGTTGATGGTGGTCTGCGACAAAGTAGCTGTCTGCTGCGGGGCTACCGTAAAGTTGCCGGACTGCGCGTTGCGGGAAGTACCGGACTTGCCCTTTTTATCGGTCAGCAGCTCGTAGCGCAAAGTCAGGGGCTGAGTGCCGGCATTCTGGCAGTGTCCAATGAGGGTTAACTTGTCGCCCTCCAGCCGCGACTCCAACTGGGCCCGACAGCCTGCTTCGTGCGCCGCCAGCCGCCCCTGCCAGAGCATAGCCCAGAACGGCAGCACAGTAATAATCCAATGAATTTTCATAGCTAAGTAGTTAAGAATCTACTGAAAGCGAAATAATACAACCCCGAAACAGGGCACTAAAAAACTCCGATTGGCAGAACCAAATCGGAGTTTTTCTTAGCTCAAAGAATCAAGGCTGGGTAGCCACCCGGCCCTGCTCAATGATGATCTTGATACCGTTACCTTTCATCGTAACCTCGTAGCCAGGCGTAGTGCTGCCGGTTTCGCGCTGAATCAGATTGTTGTTGTTGCCCATTTGCTCCACGCTGTAGCGCCGCTCATCCACGTTGAGTTGCTGGTCAACCCGGTTGCCATTGCCCCGCTGTGTGATGTCCGACTCAGTATTATAGCCATTCACCTCACTGGCGGCCACGTTGTTGGCGCCCGACTGCGTAATGGTAACCCGGCCGCCAGCGCCATTCTGCAGGATGGCGGCTGCGTTGCCCATCCCATTCTGGCTGATGATGGCCGCATTGCCCCGCCCCACTCCTATCATGTGCTGGTCGATGCTGGCTTGGTTGAGCGAGCCTTGCTGCTGCAGCGTAGCCTGGTTGGTAAGCAAAGTAGCCTCTGTGGCGTTACCCGATTCGTTGCTTAGCTGCTGCACCAGCAGTTGGCCAGTACTGGTATCCTCAGGGTCGCGGCCCGACTGGGCTTGCACCTGCTGGCCGCTCAAGCAGAGCAGAACCAGCACGTTGGTAATAAGTGCTATTCTCATAGGTGTAGAAGAGTAAATGCCGGTTGAAAAAGAAGATAGATAAATACCAATGAGCCGTATGAGCGGTGAAACGCGCATATCAGCGCTATAAAAATAAGGTTATTTTTTAATAATAAAATACAAATAAATAATTTATTTATCCTCTAACGACAAAGAGCATCCGGCAACTGCTAGTTGCCCGGATGCCCTTCGTCGTGTGCCTATAGTTGCACAGTTCGCAGCCCGGTTATGGGTGGTTCTGCTTTACTACGCTGGTGTTGTTGTTGCCCGTCTGAGTTACGTCACTGCTGTTGGAGCTGGCTCCCTGCCAAGTGTCGGCCTGGTTGCCCACACCGGTCTGAATCTGCCGGGCATAGTGGCCGTCGCCATCCTGGTCGATGTAGGCGCGGTTGCCGACACCGCCGATGCTGTTGCCTTGCGTCTGGATGGCAATGTTCAGGTTGCCTTCCTGCTCGATGGTAGCCCGCTGGTTGTCGCCGTTCTGCGCCTGGGTGGCTTTGTTGGTGTTGCCCAGCTGGTTGATGGAAGCCACGCTGCGGAAGCTGCCGTCGTAGTTGCCGCCCTGGGTTTGGGTGGCTTCGTTAAAGGAGCCGTTCTGAATGGCGGTGGCCCGGTTTTCAACGCCGCGCTGGTCTTGGCTGCTCTTGTTGTAGTTGCCGGTCTGGTCGATGGTGGCCTTATTGTCGTTCGTACCGTAGCCCGAGGCGGCGTCGTGCTGTATCTGCCGGGCTTCGTTGTAGTCGCCGCCCACCTGCCGTACCGTAGCCTCGTTGCGGCTACCGTCGCGCTGCTCCTGATACGAGGTGCTGTGGCCGCTCAGCTGCGTGGCCGTGGCCTTGTTGCGCTGTCCAATCTGGAGCTGGGTGGCCGTGTTACCATCGTCGCTAGGCGTTCCGTCGCCCTGGGTTACGGTAGCCTCGTTGCGCGAGCCGTACTGCGACTGAGTCGATTTGTTGTCGTCGCCCCGCTGGCTGGTAGCAGCCGTGTTCAGGGTGTTGCCGTAGCCGGCAGCGGCATCCTGGGTCTGGGTCAACTGGTTGTTGTTGCCATTTTGAATACCTGTGGCTGTACTGAAGCTGCCCGACTGCGTGACGGTGCCGCCGTTGCCGTTGCCACTCTGCGACAACGACTGTGTGTTATTCTGAGCATGAGCGGCGCCTGCTACCAGCAGAGCGGCCGTTAGTAAACCGAAGTTTTTCATGGGAAAAGGAAATAAATACTGTTGAGGAATAGATGGTTGTAACAGGTAAGCGCGAAGGCCTGTGGCCCCTACCAGTGGGGGCAGCTCCGAACTCAGGATAGCACCTCCCGAATCAATTGATTGCCGGAGGTGCTATCTGAGTCAGTACAGGGGGAAGTCAGATAGCCGAGCCCGAAACTAGGGGTGGTTCTGCTTCACAACGCTGGTATTCAGGTTGCCCGTCTGGGTCACGTCACTGCTGTTGCTGCTCATGCCCTGATAGGTATCGGCTTGGTTGCCTACGCCGAGTTGGGTCTGCCGGGCATAGTGGCCGCCAGCATCATCCTGGTCGATATAGGCGCGGTTGCCGGGCAGCACCAGGTCAGTGCCGGCACTCTGGTTCTGAATAGCGGTGCTTCCGTTGCCCGACTGCTCAATCTTGGCATCCTGGTAGTCGTACTGCTGCGTCTGGGAAGCAATGTTGCTGTTGCCGATCTGCTCGATGGAAGCCGTCGAGAACCAGCTGCTCGAAGGATTGGTGCCCTGCGACTGGCTAGCCTGGTTGGAGTTACCCAACTGATAGATGCTTGCTTTGTCGCTCAGACCCCGCTGATACTGGGTAGCGGAGTTGCCCGAGCCGAGCTGGGTTATATAGCCTTGCTGCGAGCTGCCAATCTGGGTTTGGGTAGCCGTGTTGCCTTCGCTGGAGCTCTGGAACACTTCCCCGATATGGTCGCTGCCCGTCTGGGTCTGGGTAGAGGTGTTGGCCCCGCTCAACTGCTCGGCCTTGGCGCTGTTCCGGTCGCCCGACTGCGTTTGAGTAGCCGTGTTGCCATTGTCCAGCGGAATACCGTCGCCCTGCTTGATATAGGCCGTGTTGGAGTTACCGGTCTGCGTCTGAGTCGACGTCTGGTTATTGCCGCGCTGCAGCGACGTAGCCGAGTTCGAAGCGCCACCCGATTGGGTTTGCGTCAGGGCGTTGTTGTTGCCCAGCTGGGTGCCAACGGCCGAGCTGGAGCTACCTGATTGCGTAACGGTTACGGCATTAGAATTACCCGTGGACGTTGAAGATTGAGTGTTATTCTGGGCATAGGTCGTGCCGGCAACCAATAGTGATGCCGCGAGGAAAGAAAGCTTTTTCATGAGTGGGACTTAATAAGGTTGAAGAAGGGGGATGAAGAAACTAGCACTTAAGCATTATTAACTATTCCCTCCGGAGGAATTACACAAATCTATATGGAAATAATTAAAATACAAGAACACTCAATTAAAATTGTTAAATTATTTATTTACTTAGTTATATAATATTCATTATACCCCGCAAATAACGAAAGCACTATTGCTAGTGCTTTCGTTATCAACTGCTTATAACTATCCCGATGCCGTTAAGGAATCAGGCGGCTTTGGGGTGTGGTAGTGGCACGCCCCAGATAGAACACCAAGCCCGCTTTAGCAGCCCAAAACGAGTCGTTGTATTTACCCAACTTTATATGATCAAGCTTATCGGTCATATAATAGTGATTATCAACACCTAAGCTTATTCCAAAATTATTATTGGGCAGAAACTCAACGCCCAAGCCAGTGGTAATATGCCCCAGTACCAAGCGCATATCCGAGGAACGATTACGTGAGGTGATGCCCGCGCCGGCGAGTAGGTATGGCGTGAACCGGTCGCGGGGAAAGAGCCGGTACAGGCCGCAGAGCTCAGCGTAATTAAAAGTTTCGCGGTAAAAGTCGCCCGCTGCCAGCTCGAACCGCCCAATGTTAATGGCGGCCGAAAGCTTATTGTCGGCGGCTCGGGCGTAGCGGATGGTCAGTTCACCTCCGCCCCGTAGCTGCGGGCTGCTGAAGTCGCCGTTGTAGCGCACCGTAGCCGCGCTTAGGCCCAGGCCCAGCGTGCCCCGGCGGTCCTGCTGCACCCGGCCCAGCACGTCGATATCTTGGTTTTCGCGCTTTTCCTGCTGGTAAGCTACCATAGCGGGCCCGTTGCGGTCGGCTTCGTTTTGTGGTACCCAAAGCCGCTCCTGAATGCCTTCGAACACCAAAGCTTCTACGGCTTTCTCAATGGCTTCCTTCACAGCCATTTCGGTGGGTTCATTATAGGTAAAGCCGGTTTCGGTTTCGAGCAGGCGCTTAAAATCCACAAACCGGAACAGGCTGGCATCGACCTGCTGCGAGAGGATGGTTTTGGAGGTGTACACGGTTTTGAGAATTTCGCCGGTACTGGTGCTAATAGCCCGCAGGTACACCGTTACCCGGTCTTGCCGGTACTGGCCCGAGGCCCCGGCCCCGAAGTAGCGCAGACCCGCGCCGCCGGTTATCATGTTGGCATCATAGGAAATAATGCCGCCCTCCAGAATGATACCGGCAAAGAGCAGTGAGGGTAGCATGGGCTGGCGCTGCCCGGTTTGCTCCTGGTACTCGGCCCGGCTCGAGCGGATAATTTTGCGCTCATTAAGCAGGTTGCCCAAGTTTTCACGCTCGATGGGGTTAAACCAGCGCGACTCTTCCAAGGCCCGCAGCAGAATGCTGGTGCCGCCCTGGGTAATGGCCGTCGAGAAGCTGGAGCCGTTCTGACTGGGCTTGTACTGCCCGGTCTGGTCTCGAAACTTGTAGACGGCCGCTACAATCCGTTCCCGGGGCTGGGGCAGGCGGCGCAGCTCCTGGCTGGCCCGGATATCGGCGCCGAGTCGGGCCTTTTCGGCCGTGAAGGGTTGGTGAAAGTACGGGGCGCAGCCAGCCACCCCGCCCACTGCCAGCAACGCCAGCAGCAAACGACGACAAATAGCAAGAAGCATGGGTGGGACGAAAAAGGCTGGTTAGAAGTAGGGAATCGTGACGGTGGTCTGGTTTCCCGTGTTCGAGTCGGTTATCTGCACCGAGAAGCCGCCGCTAGTGGGCACTACATTAATGTTATAGGCGCCTACCGAATAGCTACCCTCCTGCAGGCCCTGACTCTGGCTACCCAACTGGTTGCCAATCAGGCGCTGGGCCAGCTGACCCAGAATCTGCTGGTTCAGGTTTTGCTCAAACTGCTTGAGTGGGTCCTGCTGGAAGGGGTTGCTGGAAGTGGAAGTAGCTGGGTCGGCAATGGTATTCTGGGCCTGGGCCGAACTGAGCATCCAGGCATAGTTGAAAGTGTTGCCGCCCCCAAAAGAAGGGTTTTTGGGCTCGTAGACGAAGTCCTGGGCGGCGGCCTGACGAGTACCGAGCAGCCCCAGGGCCAGCAGCAGCACCCAGCGGAGTAGGGCTTGATTCATAGCAGATGAATAGGATGTGGGAGTTGATAGGTCAAAAAACTTCGGTGGGCTGCCGGCCGCCGTGCTGTTCCAAGTTGCGACTATCGTTGCGGGATCTTACCAGAAAGTCGGTGGCAACTTCGGAAGCATAGGTGGCCGTTTCCTCAATAACTTCGGCCTTGGGCTGCAGTGGCAGCTCCAGCAGTTCGTTTTCGTTGACCTCCACCGAAATCAGCGTGCTGGTACCTCGGGCCGGCTTTTCATGAATGATAATGGTAAAGTCGCCCGCTTCTGCCGGGGCCTCCCACAGGCTGTAGAAGGCGTCGTAGAAATCGTGGCCGACCTTGGTAATCGTCTGGTCCATTACCAGGCCCTCGATTTCGGTAGGCCGAAAGCGGCGGCGCTGGTTGTTCACCTGGCTGCTGTCTTTGCTGGTAGCTTTAAGCAAAAGCTGTAAGGCTTCCTCCAGCTTTTTGGCCGGTAGCGGCGCGGCTTCCGACTCTTTCTGCACCCCGGTTTTACCAGCGGCGGGCTGCTGCTGGGCATAGCTGTTAGTAGAAGCCAGTACGAAAAGCAGCCAGCAGCCCAGCCCCATCATCCAGGGCCGCCACCACAGCGTCATCAGTACGTGGGGGGAAGGCTGTTTGGAAGTAGAAACTCGGTTTTTTGCCACTGAGACACGATTCTTCATAGCAATAAGGGCGTTGGTAGAAAGGAAAAAAGGAGAGAAATGCTCAAAGCACATGAAAAAGCCATGTCTGACTCATCAACCTATTTTGCGGAATAAACTTAATTCTTTAAAAGAATAATCCAAAGACAATCAACTTATTTTTATAAAAAAATTTAATGAAATGTTTATATAAAATAAAAATATTGCGCCTACTGTTCGTCAGGCGGCAATTCGTTCTACTTCAGATGCTGACAGCAACTAATACAGCCCATCAGGAAGGCAGAGAATCAAGTCAGGCGGGGAATTACAGCACACTAAAGCAGCCCTGAACGAAGCTCAAGAGCCTGGCAGCTCGAAAAGAATGGGAAATTAGCCCAGAATATGCGGGACGAATTCCGAAAGGTTGGTAATAACCCCTGTTTCGCGCCGGAAGCTGATGGCACACGCCTCCCCGGCCCAGAACACGCCGGCCTGGTACTGCCGGTTTTGGGCATCGCGCGGCAGTTCGGCCCAGCGCTGCCGTACCTGGGGCTGATGGCTAAAGTCGCCGGGCTGCTCGTGCCGCAGCTGGCCCGCTTCTATTTCGGTTACGTTCTGGCCTTCGCGGCCCAGCAGCGGCTTGCGCACGTAGCGGCCCGTCAGGTCTTCCAGGGAAGCCTCCAACAGTAAAGGGTGATGCGGATACACCTGCCAGAGCCAAGCCAGCAAACCTTTACTCTGGAACAAGAGAGAATAAGCCGGATTGGCAATAATTACGTCCCGGCTTTGCAGCAGCTGGCTGAGGTCGGCGGTGAGTTCGGGCTCTTCCTCGGCCAGTATTTCCCAGGGCACCAGCTTGAACACAAAGCCGAAGCGCACCCATTCGCCGGGCGCGGTTTCGGCCCACACGCCCCGCTCCTCCCCGGCTACTGCTACCTGCATAGCATCTACCGGGCACACGTGTACCCGGCCGAAACCGGCGGCGCGGGCGGCTTCGGCTATTACGGCGCAGTTGGCTTCGTCTTCGGCGCTGCCGGGCAGGTATACCAGCAGCAAGGTGCTGTCGAGGTCAGAATTGAGACTTTGCCAGTGGCTTAGCTGTGCCTCCAACCCTTCAAACAGCCCGTTGGCCTGCCGGTCTTCGTCGTCCTGGTCGGCCGCTACCAGGCTGGCCCACTGCACCACGGCGGTTTCCGGAATGCTGGTGGCTGTGTCGGCGTTGAACTCGATGAGCTTAGGCCCTTCGGGGGTGCTAGCTAAGTCGAAGCGGCCATAGAGGTGCCAGTGCCGGTCGTCGTTCCAGGAGTGGCGCACAGCAGCCCACAGGTTTGGCGGAATGGCCAGCAGCTGCAGCAGGTCGTCGGGCACAGCATCCGGAATGGCGCGCACCATCATGTCGTAGAGCGTATCGGCGGCGGCCAGCAGGGCATCGGCTTCGGCTTCGGGCAGCAGCACGGCTTCGCGGGCCACGTAGTTTTCGCAGGCTTCCTCCACGGCCCATTCCCAGCCCAGGGCCCGTACGGCTGGCCCCACATTGCCAGCCAGGGGCAAGAGTTGAATCGTGTTCATAGCGCTAGTAATGGGTGAGAATCAGCCGCCGAAGCCCCGGGAGCCACTGCGGCTGCCAAAGCCGCTGCTGCGGCTAGCCCGGGGGCCACTGCTGCGCACGGCCGAGCGGTAAACTGACGTGCTGGGCCGGATGCCGGAACTGCGGGCGTTGGAAGTGCTGCTAAAGCCCCGCCCGAAGAAGCCCCGCCCCTGCTGCCGCTCATTCTCGACCCGCTGCCGCCACGCGCCGTTGTTCTGCACCACCCCAGGGTTGGCGTAGTAGCCCGTGTTGGGCGTCATAAACCGACCGGCCATGTAGCCGATACTGCTCCACATGAGCACGTCCATCATGCCGGAGTGGCCCACCCGGTTTTCGGGGTACTGGCGGCTGTAGTCCTGCATCTGGCGCTGCAAAGCCGCCCCCTGCAGCGTATCCACCTTGCCGTCGTGGTGGCGCATAATAGCGGCTACTTCTTCTTTGCCAGCCGGCCGCTCCGCCGTTATTTTCCACTTGCCGGGCTCAGTTTCGGTCATTTCGGTAATAACGCCTTCCGAGTAGCTGCCCTCGTTGCCGCTGCCCCACTCCTGTTGCCCGCCGTTACCGGAGCCAGAATCGGAGGAGCAGGCGGGCAATACACCGAGGCCCAGACTGGCGGCCGCGGCGGCCAGCAGCACATTGCGGCGCCAGTCGCCCAGACGGTAATAGTTCTTTTTCATAGCGGTGGGCTGGAAACGGATGAGTGGCTGGTTGGAAAGAGAAGCGTAGGAAATATAAGGTCTTCTGGCCGATTATATAAGTTGCACGCCGGCAAACTGAACGCTACTCCCATAACGGATAATGCTCCAGATGCACTTCTTGGCCGAAGAAGATGCGGGTACTTTCCTCGAACGAGCGGGTGAAGTCGGACACGTAGAACTGGTGGCGGGGTGGTGTTTTGGATGCCTGGGCGGCTAATCCGTTCTGCTCCAGGTAGGCTTTTACGTGGCTGGCCACTACATCGGAGGCGTCGAGCACGGCCACTTCATTCTGGTAGTAAGCCTTGATCTGGTCCTGAATGAGCGGGTAGTGGGTGCAAGCCAGCACCAGCGCCTCAATGCCTTCCAGCATCGGCTGGGCCAGGTACGAGCTGATGATATTTTCGCTGATGGTGTTGTTGAAAAAGCCTTCCTCCACCATCGGAGCCAGCAGAGGCGTAGCCAGTGAGCGGAGCTCTACGCCCTGGTCGAGGTCGTCAATCTTCTTCTTATAAACGTTGGAATTGACGGTCTGCTTAGTGCCAATGAGGCCTACGGTGCGCCCAGCGTAGGTTGCGCCCACGTGGGCCACAATGGGGTCAATAACGTTGAGCACCCGCGCCTTGGAGCCTACGTACTCGCGCACTAGCTCGTAGGCGGCGGCCGAAGCCGAATTGCAGGCAATTAGGATAACTTTGCAGTGCTGCTTGAGCAGCAGGTCGCAGATTTTGACGCTGTAGGCCTGAATGGCGGCCGTCGATTTGTCGCCGTAGGGCAGGTGGGCCGTGTCGCCAAAATATACGAGCTGCTCGTGGGGCAGCACCCGGTTGACGGCCCGGGCCACAGTGAGGCCGCCGATGCCGCTGTCGAACACGCCGATGGGGCGGCTGCTGAGGTCGGGTGAAGAGGAGGAATGTGCCATACCGGGCGAAGGTAAGGGCTTTTTGGCAGCCAGCCGGGCGGTTGAATAAATCCAGCGCAGTGCAAATTATTCCCTTAAAGTTCTATATTACGTCCCTCTCTCCCGCCTACCGTTACGCTCATGAGTAAAATTCTGGAAGAAATCGACCGGGCCCTCGTTGCTTTCGATTACGCCCACGGCCGCCCCATTGCCATCGAGCTGGGCGAGCGGAAATATACCCAGCTCGTGCTCGACGTGGCCCACCAGCACAGCGCCGGCGGCACGCTAACAACCAATACCGGCCGGCCGCTGGCGTACAAAGGCCTCGAAATCCTGCGCGACGACCGGAATATGGATCGGGTACGGGTTATTTAGCCTGAACCACGGATTTTTAGGATTGGCTGGATTGGTCAGATTTTTTACACAGTGCGGGTTTTCAGCTAAAATCAGCGACGACGAAGCTTAAACGCTTATTTGCGCGCTCCTTCTGGCTTCTGGCTTTTAGCGCCGTACCTTTGCGGCATGAATCTGCTTTCCGGGGAAAACCTCTCAAAAAACTACGCTGACCGCTGGCTCTTTCGTGAGTTGGGCTTTGGTCTGAACTTAGGGCAGCGCGTGGCGCTGGTCGGTATCAACGGTACCGGCAAAACCACTTTGCTGCGCATTCTGGCTGGCCTTGAGCAACCCGATACGGGTTCGGTAAGTGTGCGCAAGGGCATTCGGGTGGCCTTTTTGGGCCAGCAGCCGGTGTTCGACGAGAATATGACGGTGGAAGAAACCATCTTCGCCAGCCAGAATGATACGCTGGCTGCCATCCGCGACTACGAGCACGTAGTAAACGACCCAAACCACAAATCCGACGATTTGCAGCGGGTGATGGAGCAGATGGACGCCCTGAACGCCTGGGACTACGAGGCGCAGGTAAAGCAGATTCTGGGCCGCCTGGGCATTCTGGGCGAGTTGCTGGAGCGCAAGGTAAGCATGCTTTCGGGCGGGCAGCGCAAGCGCGTAGCCCTGGCCCGCGTGCTCATTGAAGAGCCCGAAGTGCTGATCCTCGACGAGCCTACCAACCACTTGGACCTCGACACCATTGAGTGGCTGGAAGGCCGCCTGGCCTCGCCTTCGCTCACGCTGCTGATGGTAACTCACGACCGGTATTTCCTGGATAAAGTCGCCAACGAAATCGTGGAGATGGACCAGGGCCGCGTACACCGCTACCAAGGCAACTACTCCTACTTCGTAGAAAAAAAGGCTGAGCGCGAGCAGATTGAGGTAGCCGAAGTGGAAAAGGCCCGCAACCTGCTCCGCAAGGAGCTCGACTGGATGCGCCGCCAGCCCCAGGCCCGCGGCACCAAGCAGAAAGCCCGCATCGACGCCTTCTACGAAACTCAGGAAAAGGCCAAAACCAAAATCAGTGGTCCACAGCTGGAGCTGAGCGTGAAAACGACGCGCCAGGGTGGTAAAATCATCGAAGTAGAGCACCTGCACAAGCAATTCGGCAACAACGTGGTGCTCGACGACTTCAGCTACGTGTTCAAGAAAAAGGACCGTATCGGTCTGATCGGGCCCAACGGCGCGGGCAAGTCGACACTGATGAACATGCTGACCGGCAAGCTCCAGCCCGACTCCGGCACCGTGGATGCGGGCCAGACCACCGTATTTGGCTACTACACTCAGACCGAGTTGGAGTTCGACGAGAGCCAGCGCGTAATCGACATCGTGAAGGAAGTGGCCGAAGTAGTGGAAATGGCTAACGGCGAAGTCGTGACGGCCTCGCAGTTTCTGCAGCACTTCCAGTTTCCGCCGGCCCAGCAGTATACGATGGTAAGCAAGCTGAGCGGGGGCGAAAAGCGCCGTCTGCAGCTGCTGCGCGTGCTGATCAAGAACCCCAACTTCCTAATTCTGGATGAGCCCACCAACGACCTGGACATCATCACGCTCAACATCCTGGAAGACTTCCTGCTGAACTTCAGCGGCTGCCTGCTCATCGTGTCTCACGACCGGTACTTCATGGATGCCCTCGTGGAGCACGTATTCGTGCTGGAGCCCGGTGGCAAGATCCGGCAGTTCCCCGGCAACTACACCGACTACCGCGAGTGGCAGAAGGAGCACCAGGCCGAGGAATACGCCCGCGAGAAGGCCCAGACGGCCAAAGCCGCCGCCGGGGTGGCACCGTCGGCCGCGCCCGTTGCCGCAGCTCCCGTAGCCACGGCTACTTCTGCCCCCAAGCGCAAGGCTACGTTTGCCGAGAAAAAGGAGTACGAAACCCTCGAAAAGGACATCGAGAAGCTAGAAACCCGCAAACTGCAACTCATTGAGCAGCTCAACGCCGGCACCGGCTCGCACAAAGAGCTGGCCGACTGGGCCGCCGAGCTGAAGCAAACCGACAAAGACCTCGACAGCAAAGGCGAGCGGTGGTTGGAGCTGGCCGACCTGGTCTAAGCACTGTACTGATTCATGAAAAAGCCCCGTCAGGATTCTGACGGGGCTTTTTCGTTGCTTTCTACGCTCTCACTGCACTACGTTGGGGTGCTGAATATATCTAAACGAGGGTTGGATAAATAACGAATCACGCTTCGGATTGGCTCTACCCGGCCAACATCCGACGACTCACCAAGCTAGCTTAGCATAGCGTATTAGGCAGTTCCGGATTGCTAAAAAAAATGGCGCAAACACCCCTGCAGTTTGTCGCATTTAACCACCTTACAGGGTGGATTTGGCGCGTACTTTTACCATGTACTCACTTAACCAACCCTCACATGGCAACTAATATCTTTGTCAATCTGCCCGTCAAAGACCTGAACGCTTCGGTGGCTTTTTTCACCCAGCTAGGGTTTAGCTTCAATCCCCAGATGGCCGACGAAAGGGGCACCTGCATGGTCATCAGCGACACTATCAACGTGATGCTGCTGGTAGAGCCGTTTTTCCAGACGTTCACGGGCAAGCCGCTGGTCGATGCTCATCAGGCCAACGAATTCATTATCTGTCTATCGGTCGACAGCCGCACTGAGGTTGACCGTATCGCTGACGCGGCTCTGGCTGCCGGGGGGCAATCCGTAGCGCAGCAGCCGGAAAACGAAATGGAATTCATGTACGACCGTAACTTCCAGGACCTCGACGGCCACCTCTGGAATGTGATGTACATGGATCCTACCTTCGCCCAACAGACGTCTCCGGCCGAAGCCGCTGCGCAATAACTGCTACGAGCGTTCGGCCTACACTCTCGCACCTTCCCCCGTTGCTTGCCACCCACTGCCGTGCCCTTCGCTTCTAGGGGCGCAACGGCTGCGGGGAATAATTACTTGCCTCACTCAAACAGAAGCCCCGGCCCTAAACGCCTTGAATCTTCACCCAAAACGCAGATGCCCTTCCGGCCATATGAACGGAAGGGCATTTGCGTTTGGATAGTTACCTAGCTGGTTTACCGCTTTTCAAACGGGATGAGCCCGCAAAAAAGAGGCTTGGCATCACTTGGGGAAGTCGGAAAAGGCTTGGGCAAGGACATGCAGGGTTCTGACGGGACTTTTTTTGAGTTGCTTACTCCCTGGTGGCGGGGGCTGCCGGCGGAACGGGTACTACTCCGGCAGGTGGCAAGGGCTGCGCCGCTACTACCGGTCGGGGCGGAGTGGTGGGCTGGTATTGCACTTTCTTACGCTCCTGGTCAAAGTCGAACAACAAAGTTCGCTCCCCGACGGGCATGCCCACGCGCAGCAGCAAGGTCTGGTCGTAGCTAGGGAAGCTCACGTAGCCGCGGGACAGCTCGCCGGGCTTCAGGATGTGCTTGCGCAGCACTTTAACTTCCCAATAGCTCTTTTCCAGCACCGTTTGGTCGGCCTTCACGGCATGGGCCATGTGCTGATCCTCAGCCATCACGGCGTTGTTGATGTGCTGTTCCTCGCGCCGGGCCAGCTCGGCCTGCTTTTCCTGCTCGGTACCCTTGGGCGTGTCAATCACCTCAGTAATAGACGCGGCCATGTCCATCCACTCCAGGAAGCTGATGCCATTGGCCTTGCGAGCTTCGTAGTTGATCTTGTTGGTCAGCGCCTGAATGCGGTGTTCGGGGTCGATGGCATATACCTGGGCGGGTACATAGGGCACGTTAGCATTCATTTTCACCGCATTGCGCTTGGCCGTTTTCTTGTCCATCATCACGGGCATGTAATAAAACGTGCCTGGGTTGACGGCCAGCTCTCTGTTCGAGCCGTTACGGATTTCCACCTCAAACACGAGATTCTTATCGCGTAGGTGGGCGTAGCAAAGCTGCACCTCCACGCTGTCGAAGTTGGTGCTCATCGACGGACGCCCGTCGGTCCACTCACTGTCGGGCTGCCGAGGCTTTACGGTCAGATAATGCGAGGGGCCGCAGCTGGCTAGCGTGCCCAGGGCCAATAGGGTTGCCAACGCACCCTGATGCAGAGAATAACGCAGGTTCATAATGCAAAATAGTAGCTATAGAGGCTAGAGCCTTTCAGACGGGAAATGGTGGCAGCCGCACCCGTTTTTTTTTGGTGCCGGCTGCCGGGCCAAACATAAGCAGCCGGAGTCAAAAAACACCACACGTTGCTATCCTTCATGCAGTTCGGCTGGCAGCTCAAATTGCCCGTTGGAACTCGCCGTAAAGGCCAGCACCCGCAGAATGGCCGCCTGCGGAATCGGGCCGAAAACGTGGGCAAAAGCCTCGTTGCGGGCCGCCATCCACTCCCGCTCCACGCGCACTCCAGCCTCGGTTAGCCGGTCTTCGGCTATTTCCAGCAGCAGCACCTCGGGGCAGCCGGCGTAGTAACGGCGGGCCGTTTCCAGAATCTGGTGCTTTTCGGAGCAGTGAATAAAGCCTTCGGCAGCCAGGTCGGCACTGGCAAAAAAGCCGGTTTGTTGAGCCGATTTCCAGTCCGCCGGGTCGGCAATTCGGTAGATGCGGGGTAAAGAGCTCATGGTACCCAGAAAAAGCAGGGCTTCCGTTCGGTTCCGCTTCGGCTGCTACTCAGTGGTAACCGGCAAAGCGGAATTCCGAACGGAAGCCCATTCAGCAATCAAAACTTATTTTTCGGCGGCCTTACGCCTTCCACACCTCTTTGCGCACGTTTTTGCCAACCGACAAAATCAGGCGCGTGGGGTTGGGTACCAGCACGAGGCGGGCTTCTTTACCGGGAAATTCGTCGGAATCGACCCAGACGCCTTCCTTGTGCGAGGGCAGGTAGCCCGTGTCGCCTTTGATATCGTTGGGCAGGTAGGCCGTGGGCAGCAGCACATCCGTGTCGGGGCAGAGCTGCTCGTGTACTTTCTCTAATACTGATTCCAGATACTGGCCGTATTCGTCGTTAAAATCGTCTTCCAGTTCGTGTAGTTCTTCCTCCACGTCGTCGTAGCGGGCATCGTCGTAGGTCAGCTTGTGCAGCTCCTGCTTTTTTTCGATCAGCGCAACGAGGGCCTGGTTGAGTTCCTCCTTATTCATAGCTACGGGGAAAAAAGGGTTAATGCACAAAGGTGCGTAGGATTCTGCAATTGTACGCACCAAAACCCGCAAACGCCAAGCCGTTGCAGCACGAATAGCAGCACCAACTGCGCGGTTTGTGTTCCGGCCATTACCAGTGCCGGCCCCGTATTGGAACGAATTGCGGCAAAGCCGTATTTTTACCCGAACAACGCCCTTCCCACCCGAAACCTTACTCTCCTACTGCCATGCAAACCATGACTTCGCCTGAAGTGCAGGCCCACCCCGCCCACGACTTCCTGCCCCTGAAAGGCACCGACTACGTGGAATTCTACGTCGGCAATGCCAAGCAGGCAGCGTACTTCTACCAAGCTGCTTTCGGCTTCGAGCTGGTGGCCTACGCCGGCCCCGAAACCGGCCTGCGCGACCGGGCCAGCTACGTGTTGCAGCAGGGTAAAATCCGCTTCGTGCTCACCACCTCCCTGCTGCCCGACTCCGACATTATGCGCCACGTAGCCCAGCACGGCGACGGCGTGAAGGTAATGGCCCTCTGGGTGGACGATGCCCGCAAGTCGTGGGAAGAAACCACCAAGCGCGGCGCCAAGTCGGCTTTCGAGCCTTATACCATCGAGGATGAGTTTGGCAGCGTCACGCTCTCGGGCATTCATACCTACGGCGAGAGCATACACACCTTCGTAGAGCGCACCAACTATAGCGGTGCGTTCATGCCCGGCTTCGTGGCCAAATCGGGCCTGGTGCCGCAGCCTGCACCAGTGGGCCTGCTGCACGTCGACCACTGCGTGGGCAACGTGGGCTGGGGCGAGATGAACCAGTGGGTGAAGTTTTACGAGGACGTGATGGGCTTCAAGCTGCTGCTCACCTTCGACGATGAGGATATCAGCACCGAGTATTCGGCTTTGATGTCGAAAGTGGTTTCGAACGGCAACGGCTACGTCAAATTCCCTATCAACGAGCCTGCCGAGGGCAAGAAAAAGTCGCAGATTGAGGAATACCTTGACTACTACCACTCGGCTGGCGTGCAGCACATTGCCATTGCCACCAACGATATCCGGGCTACCGTAACTGAGCTGCGCCGCCGCGGCGTGGAGTTTCTCTCGGTACCCGGTACTTACTATGAGGACCTGCTGGAGCGCATCGGCGCCATCGACGAGGACCTGGAATCGTTGAAAGAGCTGAACCTGCTCGTCGACCGGGATGAGGAAGGCTACCTGCTCCAGATTTTTACCAAGCCCGTGGAAGACCGGCCCACGGTATTCTTTGAAATCATTCAGCGCAAAGGTGCCAAGAGCTTCGGCAAAGGCAACTTCAAGGCCCTGTTTGAAAGCATCGAGCGGGAGCAAGCACTACGCGGCAACCTGTAACAGCTGTCGTCTTCGCAGGTAGAAACGCTCTTTTACCGGAAAGCCCTAACGCCTGAGCAGGCGTTAGGGCTTTTCACGTAAGGCCGCTGAGCCCATTTCAGGGGGCGGATTGCTGCGCGCCTCGCAAGGACATTAAAAAAACCTCTTTTCTTTACGCTCGTTCTGTTACCCGCACAACTTACCATTCCCATTCATGGCCCTGACCTCCGACATCCAAGCCAAAATCAACACCTGGCTTTCCGGCAACTACGACTCCGATACCAAAGCCAACATCCAGCAGCTGCTCGACGCCGGCGACGAAGAAACCCTGAACGACGCCTTCTACCGCGACCTGGAGTTTGGTACCGGCGGGCTACGCGGTATTATGGGCAACGGCTCGAACCGCATGAACCGCTACACGCTGGGCATGGCTACCCAGGGTTTGTGCAACTACCTGCTCCAGTCGTTCCCGAACCAGGAAATCAAGGTGGCGCTGGCCCACGACTCGCGCAACAACAGCCGCGAGTTTGCCCGCATTGCGGCTGGTATCTTCTCGGCCAACGGTATTACGGCCTACCTTTTCAACGAGCTGCGCCCCACGCCCGAGCTGTCGTTTGCCATCCGGCACCTGGGCTGCCAGAGCGGCTGCGTGATTACGGCTTCGCACAACCCCAAGGAGTACAACGGCTACAAAGTATACTGGCAGGACGGCTCCCAGGTGGTAGCCCCCCACGATAAGAACATCATTGCCGAAGTCAACGCCATTCAGAGCGTAGACGAGGTGAAGTTTCAGGCCGATGAGTCGCGCATTCACCTCATCGGTGAGGAGCTGGACGCGGCCTATCTGGCCCAGGTAAAAAATCTGAGCATCAACCCCGCCGCCATTCAGCGCCAGCACGACCTCAAAATCGTGTACACGCCCCTGCACGGTACGGGTATTACGCTCGTACCCAAGGCACTGGCTCAACTGGGCTTTACCAACGTGAGCATCGTGGAAGGTCAGGCCACGCCCGATGGCAACTTCCCCACGGTACTGTCGCCGAATCCTGAGGAAAAGGTAGCTATGCAGATGGCCCTCGACCAGGCCCGGGCGCAGGATGCCGACCTCGTTATTGCCACCGACCCCGATGCCGACCGGGTGGGTATGGCCGTGAAAGACAACAAGGGCGAATGGGTGCTGGTAAACGGCAACCAGACGGCCGCCCTACTCACGCACTACCTGCTCTCGGCCCGCCATAAAGCTGGCAAAATGACCGATAAGGATTTTATCGTCTACACTATCGTAACCAGCGACGTGCTCGGCGACATTGCCCACGCCCACCGTGTGAAGGCCTACCAGACGCTGACCGGCTTCAAGTACATTGCCGGCATCATTCGGGACTTGGAAGGCCAGGAAAACTACATCGGCGGCGGCGAGGAAAGCTATGGCTACATGATCGGCTCGTTTGTGCGCGACAAAGACGCTATTTCGGCCTGCGCTCTGGTTGCCGAAATGGCCGCCGTGGCCAAAGACAACGGCCAGACGCTCTACCAGGCCATGATTGACATGTACGTTACCTACGGCCTCTACAAGGAAGACCTGATTTCGCTGACCAAGAAAGGCCAGCGCGGGGCCGAGGAAATCCAGGAAATGATGGCCGGCCTGCGGGCCAACCCGCCCCGCACCATTGCCGGCCTGCCCGTAGTGGAGATGCGCGACTACAAAACCGGCGTTATCCGCAATCTGCACACTGGCGAGGAAAGCGCCACCGGCCTGGAAAGCTCCAACGTACTCCAGTTTATCTTGGCCGACGGCAGCAAGGTGTCGGCCCGCCCCTCGGGCACCGAGCCCAAAATCAAGTTCTACTTCAGCGTCAAGCAGCCCCTCAAGTCCCACGTCGATTTTGACCTGGCCGACAAGCTGGCCGGCGAGAAGATTGCCGCCATCATCGAGGACATGCAGCTGCGGTAAACTGCCAAGCCCTTTAACCCAACAAAAAAGCCCGGCTCGTCCGGGCTTTTTTGTTTTTACTCTCCTCTCCTACCCGCCAGTGAGAAGCATCGCAGAGACGGTGTGAATGAAGCCAGAGATGCCGTTAACCATCACAGAGACGGCGTGAACGAAGGCAGAGACGCCGTGAAGCAGCGCAGAAGCAACGTGAATGACCGTAGAGACGCCGTGAAGCATCGCAGGGACACTGTGAAGGACAGCAGAGAGGGCGGCAACGACGGCAGGGAGTGCGTAAACGACGCCCTCACTGCTTCTAAGGCCGTTGCTTGCTTAGCTTTACAGCATCATGCCGCCCGTGGCTTCGAGGCGCTGGCCGTTGAGCCACCGGGCGGCATCGGTGCAGAGGAAGGCCACGATGCCCCCGATGTCGTCGGGCTCGGCCACGCGGCCCAAGGCCGTAATCTGGGCCACGTAGGCGCGGATTTCCGGCGTATCCGTCATGGCGCCGCCCCCGAATACGGCTCCGGGCGCTACCACATTGGCGGCAATGCCCCGGCTGCCCAGCTCTAGGGCTAGATAGCGGGTGAATACTTCCACCGCGCCTTTCATGCTGGCGTAGGCCGAGCTCCCGGCGAAGGCAACCCGCGTGGTACCGGAAGAAATATTGATAACCCGGCCACCGTCGCGCAGGAGCGGCAACGCCTGTTGCGTGAGGAAGTACACGCCCTTGAAGTGGATGTTGAGCATCTCGTCGAACTGCGCCTCGGTAGTCTCGGCAATAGGGGCCGTGAGGCTGGTGCCGGCGTTGTTGATCAGAAAGTCGAACCGGTCGGTGCCGAAGGTATCGGCGAGGGCCGTGGTAACTTGAGCGAAGAACGTAGCAAACGTGCTGATGTCGGCCGCGTTCAGTGGCAGGGCCACGGCGCGGCGGCCCAGGGCTTCGATTTCGGCTACCACCGCGGCGGCTTCGGCCTGCTGGCTGCGGTAGGTCAGGATAACGTCGATGCCCTGCTGGGCCAGCTTCAGGGCCATGTCTTTGCCCAAGCCCCGGCTGCCGCCGGTTACCAGGGCTATTTTGGAAGTACTCATAATCGGAGGTTTGTGGTGTTAATGGAACACGACAAAGGTCCCCCGCCCCGCCCCCGGCACTATTGTAGGCACCAATCAGCTTCTTGTATAAATCAATCTAACACGGCTTCCAGCGTGCGAAAAGCGCCGGGACTTACGGCAGCGTAGCGGCGGAAGAAGTGTGAGAAGTGTGCTACATCGACGAAGCCCAGGCAGTCGGCAATTTCCCAGAGCGTCCAGTCGGTGTCACGCAGCAGCACCTTGGCCTCCTGGGCCAGCCGCCCGCCAATGAGGTCGGAGGTGGTACGGCCGGTGCTGTCCTTGAGCACCTTGTTGAGGTGGTTGACGTGCACGGCCAAGTGGTCGGCAAAGTCCTTGGCCGTGCGCAGCTGCACGCGCTGCTGGGGGTTGGCCAGCGGAAACTGCCGCTCCAGCAGTTCCACGAAGCGCGAGGAAAGCCGGGCCGCCGCCGAGTGGGCCGGGTGCAACCTAGTTGACGGCTGCCGCTTCTGCCCCAGGTGCAACAGCTCCAGTACGTAGGCCCGCAGCAGGTCGTACTTATGGGCGTAATCGGAGGCTAACTCCTCGTGTATCCGGGCAAACAGGGCGGCTACCTGCGCGGCTTCGGCTGGCGTGAGCTGAAATACGGGGTAGCCCTCGGCCCGGAACAGGGGCAGCTCGTCGGGGGCCAGACCGCCGAGTACGGGCAGCAGGAACTCGGCGGTGAAGAAGCAGAAATGCCCCTGCTGCGTCTCGGCCGGCAGCCATTGAAACGGCACCTTGGGCGTCGAAAACACCAGGGCGTCGGGGGCAATATCGATGGTTTGGTCGGCGTATTCGGCGCGGCTGTGGCTACGCAGGAAGCTGATCTTGTAGAACGAGCGGCAGGCGTAGGGCGGGGCGGGCTGCGCGGGCGCCGATTCCCAGAGGTGGGCTATATCAAAGGCGTTGAAGTGGCCCACTTCGCGCTGAATGCCCGTGGGAAGCAGTGGGCCCAGGTCAAGGCCCAAGCAGGCAGTAAACTCCTGGTAGCTGGTGCTGAGGGCGGCGGTTGTCATAGCTGGGCAGTGCTTGTAGGATTCAAAGCACTGCAACCCACCCGGGAGTAGAAAGTTTGCCGCCTCCCACTCTACACCGGTACTGCCAGCCCCCTGCCGCCCAGAACGATGTAGAGACGCATACTTGCGTCTCAATCATTGCTGAGGTTGTTACGGCGCGCTGCGTCATCGTTCAACGAGGAGACGCAAGTATGCGTCTCTACATCGTTCTCCGACTCACCCAAACAGCTTCTAAGCGGTGTGAATGATGTTCTAAGCAGCGTGAAGCATCTCCTAAGCACTGAGGATGATCTGCGAAGCGGTAACAACGACTCACTAAGCACCGTGCATGATGTTCTAAGCGGTGTGAATGACCTCCTAAGTACTTCCCATATCACAGGAGCCCGGCAACGACGTTGCCGGGCTCCTTTCTTTCTACAGACTGAATAGCCCGGTCTAAAACACGAAGTTGAACGAGGCCTGGCCCAGAATACCGCGCAGGTCGCGGCTGCGGCTGTCGAGGGGCACGAAGTAGCTGGCTTTGGTATCGAGCAGAATGTGGCGCGTCTTGACCAGCTCCACGCCCAGGCCCAGGTTCAGGTTCGGGATAAACTGGTTTTCCTCGTCGTTATTCCGGTTCAGAATAAAGCCGCCCACCTGGTAGCTGGTGTAGAGGTTCATGAATTTGCGGCGGCCCCGGCCGAAGTTGCGCGGGTAAAAGTCCTGACCGAAGTTGATGACGAACAGCTCATTCACAAATTCGCCGTCGGTGGTGTTCTTCGTCACGGGCTTATACACGCCCAGGTTGAAGTAGCTCTTGCCGCGGGTAAACAGGTATTTGATGGCGTAGCCCTGGTAGGCCGAAGCGGTACGGTCGGCCGCCGGGTTGTCGAGGCGTAGGTAGCTGTACTCTACGCCGGGCATATTCACGAAGCTGACCTTGCGGTTGCCCGTCGGAAAGGTTACCTCATCGTAGAGGCGCAACGACACGTAGGCCTGCCCCTGGTGGCTCACGATGCTTTGCTGGCGCTGGCGCAGCCGCCGCAGGCTGCTTTCGTGGCGCTCCACGTCATCGAGCAGCTTCTGGCGCTCGGAGGCTTCGAGGCGGGTATTGCGCAGCTCCTTTTCCAGCCGGTCTTTGTCGGCGGCTTCGGTCTGCTCCTCGGCTTGCAGCTCCTGCAGGCGCGAAGTCAGGTTGTGGGCGTTGAGGTTGTTTTCCAGCACGAAGCCCAGCTCGGCGGCCAGCGAGTCGAGGCGGGGCAGGTAGCGCGTGGGCAGGGCAAATTCGGCCGTGAGCTGGTCGGGCGTTTCCTCCTGCTTCTGCACCCGCACTGCCCGCTGGGTAATAAAGGCTTTCAGCGAAGTGCGGGCCTCCGCAAATTTGGTGACGCCTACCGTCAGGCGCTTCTGGGTTTCAAACAGCTCCTGGTCGTCGCCCGATTGGGCCTGGGCGGCCAGCCCACACAAACTCAGAAACAAAGCAGCGGCCGTCTGGCGGCACAACAGGAATTTAGGCAACAGATGCATAGAACTCGTCCTTTGGATTCAACCTACCAATCAGCGGTAAGCCGGGGCAAGTTGCGCCTTATTCAGCAAGCACTATATAAAAACGGCCAACAAAAAGACGCTTTTACGGACTTTTTAAGCCAAACACAACTTGCATCACTCATCTGAATTTCAGATACATACAAATACAAAATCAGACTCTACTAATTTTAAAAACAGCTGCAATTAGCAAACCCACAGCTATGGTAATGGTGCAATGGCAACCGTCCGAACACGGTTTTATATAATATTTTTACTATATTAAATAGTGCGGCGGCGTTGTGAGTTGATTTCAGGATGCAGGCGGCACCCCACTTAACCCCATTGTCCTATGAAACGCACCTGCTGCCTACTCCTGCTACTCGTTTGCGCCTGCTCGGCGACGGTGGCCCAAAAGACGGCCGGCAAGATGCCCGCCAACGCCGAAAAAACGAAAGCCGAGCTGATCCAGCTCGACCGGGACTGGGGCGCCGCCACGGTAACCAACGACCTGGATTTCGTGAAGAGCCTCGTAGCCGATGACTGCCTCTTTACCGAAGCCGACGGCATGGTAGCCACTAAAGCCGAGATGATTAAGGACATGGAATCGGGCAAGTCCAAGACGGCCTCCAACCAGCCCACCGAATATAACGTGCGCCTCTACGGTCCCGATATGGCCGTAATTCGGCATAACATCACGACCACCGGCACCGAAAACGGCAAGGACGTCAGTGGGGAATATCGGCGCATGCACGTGCTGGTGCGCCGCGAGGGCCGCTGGGTCGTTGTCGACAGCCAGTCGGTGCGCGTGGGGCCAGTGGCCGTAGCCACCAAATAGTAGCCGTTTCCGGCAAGGCCGCGGCGGAAGTAGCGGGGCAAAACGGCTTGGTTATTCCCGCCGCGTGCGGGTACCCAGAATCAGAAGAATCAGGAACAGGAAGCCGGTGATACCCAGGCTCCACCAAGTGATAAGCGGAATACCGTGCGCATAGCGCATTTCCGGCGAGTAGCGGCCCAGCAAACTTAAACCCGAAAACAGCAGAAACGCCACCGCAATCAGGGCAATAATGGTGCGCGACACGAGCTGGTCGGCGGTGCGCATCAGGGCCTGGTAGCCGCTCAGCTCCACTTTCAGGCGCAGGTCGCCGCGCGAGACTTTGCGCATAATCTGGCGCACATCGGCGGGCAGGGTCTGAATGAGGGCCAGCAGCTGGGTGCCGGTGTACTGGGCCTCGCTCATGATATTTTCGGGCGAATACTGCTCGGCAATAATCTTGGCGCCGTAGGGCCGCACAAACTCGAAGGTGTTGAAGTTGGGGTGCAGCACCTTGCCAATGCCCTCCAGAATCACCAGAGCCCGCAGAATCAGGAATACCGCGCCGGGCACCTGCAGCTTGTAGTCGTAGATGATGGTTTGGAGTTGGTCGGCCAGGTCGCTCATGCTCATCTCCTTCACGTCGAGCATGGCAAAATCCTCAATCAGGTTGCTGAGGTCGGCTTCGAAGGTGCGCATATCCGGAATGTCGGCCGTGAGGGCTAGCCGCCGGAAGTTCAGGGCCATGCTGCGCGCATCCTGCCGGGCCATGCCGATAAAGACGCCCGCAAAGGCATATTTCTGCTGCTTGGTGAGCTTGCCCACCATCCCGAAGTCGATGAGCACCAGCGTGCCGTCGGGGCGCACCAGCACGTTGCCTGGGTGCGGGTCGGCGTGGAAGATGCCAAACTCGAATATCTGGGTCAGGTAGATATCCATGCCGGTTTCGGCCACCTTCTCCGGGCTTAGCCCCCACTCCAGCAGTTGCCGCTTGTCGGTAATCTTGCAGCCGCTGACGAACTCGATAACCAGGATTTTGGCCGTGGACAGCTCCCGGTAAGGCTTCGGGATGGAAAACGTTTCGTACGCCTCGTAGAGCTTGCGAAACTGCTCCATGCTGCGGGCCTCGGAGGTGTAGTCGAGCTCCTTCATCATGCTCCGCTCGAAGGCATCCACAATGTCCTGCGGGTTGCTCAGGCCGTGGTTGCGCAGAAAGCCGGCCGTGAGGCGCACCAGCTCGTGCAGCAAGCTCAGGTCGGTGCGTACTTTTTCCTGCACGTCGGGGCGCTGCACCTTCACCACTACGTCTTCGCCCGTGAGCAGCCGCGCCCGATGCACCTGCCCGATGCTGGCCGAGCCCAGTGGCTTTTCCTCAAACTCGCTGAACACCTCCGCAATGGGCTGGCCCAACTCCCGCTCGATTATCTGGCGGGCCACCTGCACGTCGAAGGGCGGCACGTCGCTCTGCAGCTTCTGAAACTCGTCAATCAGGGCCTCAGGCAACAGGTCAGGCCGGTTGCTCATAGCCTGAGCCAGCTTGATAAAGGTGGGGCCAAGCTCCTCAATCACCATCCGGACCCGCTCCCAGCGGCTGGTTTCAAACACCGGCCGCTCGGCGTGCTGCCACGATAAGCGGCGCTTCTGGGTAACGAGGCGGCGCAGGGCCGTGCTGGTCACCACATCCTCAAACCCGTAGCGCACTAGCACCTCCACTACCTGCCGGATGCGGCCCAGATTGGAAATCGTGTTTTTGAACATGCGGTGGCGGTGGGGAAAGGACAGGTTTGGAAATGCAAAATAAGCGCTGCACCTCAGCAATGCCCGCCGTAGCACAAAAAAGCCAGCGCCCCGCTAACGTGGACGCTGGCTTTTCCGGAAAAACAAAGCTGAATTAAGCAGCCGACGTGTCGGTGCCGCCAGCCGGAGCGGCAGGCGTAGCCTTCTTGGCGGCCGGCTTACTGGCCGACGACGATTTGGCGGCACCCGCTTTGGCGGCGGCCGATTTCTGGGCGGTGCCGGCGGCGCTGCTTACTTTATCGGCGGCTTTCTTGGTAGCACCGGCGGCTTTGGCCGTGGCGCTCGAAGCAGGCTTGGCGGCCGGCTTGGCGCTGCTTTTGGCCGACGAAGCCGTGGCGGCCGACGACTTAGAGCCACCTTTTACACTGCGCTTCAGCTCTTCCACATCAGAGTTTGAGGCTACGCCCACGCTCTTCATGAGCTTGGAGGCAATGCTGCTGAACTGCTGCTCGAGCTCCTTACGCTTGGTTTCGGAGTTCTTTTTCAAGTCGTCCATGATTTTCTTCCCCTCCTGCTCCGACAGCTTGCTCTCTTTTACCAGGGCGTCGATGGTGGTTTGCACCCGGTCACTGGTCAGCGACACGAAGCCGACACCGGCATTGATGAATTTCTTAAATAAATCTTCCATGGTGCGAAACGGTTAAAAAGAGTTGAGGTGAATGGGAAAAACAACGCTAAAATCTCGTCAGGCAGGAAAAGTAGTATGCAAGCCGACTATTTTCGACAAACCTACAAAAACATAGCTATATAGTTGGTGGTGAGGAGAAATATTTTCCCGCCGCTCGTTCATACAGGCTATTTCTGTGGTTTATTGAGGTCAAAAGCAAGATGCTCTATGGCCGGCAGAATACTTCTGCACCTTAGAGCCGGGCCCGTAGCCGAGACGCGGAATTTACTTTGGCAGCAGGCCGGCGCACATCCCGCAGGAGTTGAGCCGCCGCTTCCTGCGCCGCCCAGATGCTGTGGGTGAAGGCCGCCGCTTTGTCCAGCGCTTCGCGGGCTTCGGGCAGTAAGCGCCAGAACAGATGCCACCAGTGCACGAGCCCCGAAAAGGCCTGCAGCGTTACCGGCACACCCGCTTTTTTGGCTTTGACCGCAAATTTCACCACGTCGTCGTAGAGCACTTCCGCGTCGGAGGTTTGCAGCAGCAGCGGCGGCAAATCGTGCAGATCGGCTTGCACCGGCGACACGAGCGGGGCCGTCAGGGGCATTTCGGCGGCGTAGAGGCCGCCCCAGCCCCGGATGGCTAGGGCTTCGAGCAGTTGAAGTTCCTCATCGGCTACGCGCCGGATGGTGCCGGTGGGCAGCACCAGATCGGACCAAGGCGAGAGGCCAATGGCGGCAGCAGGCAGCGGCTCCTTCCCGTCGCGCAGGGCTACCAGCAGAGCCAGCACCAAGCCGCCCCCGGCCGAGTCGCCGGCCAGGATGATGTCGTGGGGGTGGTAGCCTTCGCGCAACAGCCAGCGGTAAGCCAGCAGCGCATCATCGAGGGCGGCCGGGAAGGGAAAGTCGGGAGCTTTGCGGTAGTCGACGGCCAGGGCGTGCATGCCGCAGCGCTGGGCCAGCGTGCCCACCAGGCTGCGGTGGGTGTTGAGGGAGCCCAGCACGTAGCCGCCCCCATGCAGATACAGCAGCACCCGGCGCGGATTGGCTTTTTCGGGGCGAATCCATTCGGCGGCCATGCCTTCGAGCCGGATGCTTTCTAGGTGGACGCCCCAAGGCAAAAACTGGAACAGGCTGCCGACTTCCAGCGTGAGGCGCATGGCCGCAATGCTGGGCTGGCGGCGGGCCAGTGGCGCAGTGGCGGCTGTCAGGAATTGTTTGAGGAGCAAATGCTGGGGGGAAGGCATTTGATGGCGGGAATGAGGAGCTGGGAAATAGAAGCGGGACGGAACCGCGCCGGCGGGCGTAGTATTCTGGCAGGCACAAACGCAGCTAAAGCCGCGGCACACTGGTAAGTTATTGTCTTTTACTGACTGAGCCAGAACAGGTTTCGGGAATCGTGCCCGATTTATACTTTATAGCTTTTGCGTCACACTTTTTTGCCCAGCCGATGACCTTTGTAGCCCCGGATGGCAATGGGAATCCAGCCCAGAATGGGAATAAAAAAGCTGATGGTAAACGGGTTGCGCCAGATCATGCGCAGCCAACTACCGGGGCTGGTCAGGTTGAGGTTGATGTCGCGCTTGCCTTTTTCGGTGTACTGCTTTTCGAACTCGGTGAAGACGGCGGGCCAGGCGAAGGGCAGGAAAAAGGGGAAGTAGCGCCAGTTCTGCCGGATGCGCTGCCACATTTCGGCCCAGCGGTAGGGCTGCTTGCCGTGTTGGCGCACGGCGGCGTCCATTTCGAGCTGCATACGGGTGCGTACCTGATTGGAGAGGTCCTCGTATTCGGCGCGGCTCAGCTCGTCGTGGGCTTTATCGGTGAGCTCATAGGGCTTGATGCGGGTGCCCAGCACAAAGGTGAGCCGGGCGGGGTAAGCCATGTAGAAAAACCAGGGCTGCAGCAGCACCATCAGAATGATAGGCCCGATGGGAATAAAGGGGATGCCGATTTTCTTGCTCAGGTTGTTGACCCAGTCCCAGCTGTAGGTGTAAGGGTTGAGGTACTCGCCATTGATAGTGTAGAAGGGAATAATATCGGTGCGGTGCTGGATGCCGAGGCGCAGCATGCTGGTAGCCAGGCGCTGCAGCTGGTACTTACGGTTGAACCCCTTACCGATGCCGGGCACGCCCTCGGGGTACAGCATCAGGTTGTGGTCGTTGTAGTACATCATCGTCTCGAAGTTCAGCGTGGTGGCATCCACGCAGCCGCAGCGCTTCCAGAAATCACGCACCAGAAACGGATTCATCAGGGCCGACTGGGAGAGCATGGGCGCCGACAGCGGGCGGGGTAAGCCCTTCAGGTTGGGCAGCTTGCGCCACAGGTGCGACAAGGCCACCATGGCATCCCAGGGGAAGGCCATGCCCGAGTGGTTGGAGGCAAAAATCAGCGGCTTGTCGGGGTTGTTGCGCTCGGGGTAGTCGTCGAAGCCTACCAGCTCAGAGCGAAACCAGACCCGGTCGAGCAGCTGCAGAATGTTCTTATCGAGCTGCCAGACAAACTCTTCGTCGAAGTAATCAGAATAGATGTGCTGGTTGGCCCGGATTTCGGGCGGCGGAGTAGGCAGCGCGGGCGAAGGGGCCGTGGGCATCAGGTAAAAACGAGCGAGAAGATGGGTGGCAAGGGGAAGGTCGGGCTTCTAAGGTAGAAAAATATACGGTTGGGCGGCCCAAGCGGGATGTATTGCCTGATTGACCGTCGTGCTGCGCCTGGCAACGTCAGCGCGCGAAATGCTTCGACTTCGCGTAGCATCACGTTCTAGTTAACTGCTCAAATCTCCCGCTTCAGCTGCACTTGGGTGGTAGCCAATTCGCCATCGGCGTGGCGTACAATCAGCAGGATCTTACGGCCGTCGGCGGAGTGCAGGATGCGGCTGATCTGGGTCAGGGAAAAGGCGCTGGCCGGCATCAGATTAATGGAGAGTATCTCGTCGTTGGCCTGCAGGCCGGCTTTGGCAGCAGGCGAACCTGGCTGAACCTGAGTAATTACGTAGCGACGGTAATCGGAACCGGTGGCCAGCAGGTCCATGCCGCACATGTCGTGCTCGAAAGGCTCCCGATAGAGCATGTTGGGCCGTAGCAGCAGGTAATTGTGGGTGTAGTTGATAACGATGTCGAAGCGCTTAAGCAGCTCAAACCCAATATTGCCATTACGCGGGACTTCCGCCCGCATGGCTACATCGGTAGAATCGGGGAAGGAAGTAAGCAGGTAATTGAGCTGGTAGCGGCCCAGTTGCAGGCCCGACACACGGCCCAGATAGCCATTGATAAAGCCATTGAGGCCCTTGCCCAATTGGGAACGAAGCCGCTTGGGTGGCAGTTGCAGCTGGCGACTGGAGGTCGTTTCGATGGACAGTGCATGGCCGGCCCCGGTATCGAGAATAAGCTTGAGGGGCAGCTGCAGGGAATCGGTGACCTGCACCTGAGTGGTCAGGTACGGTTTGTTGCCTTCCAGATCGAGCGACATTCTCGTCCAGCGCCGGCCGCGGGGCTGGGTATAGGTAGCCGGGTCATGAAAAATCAACAGGCTTTCCGAGGGCCTCACTTCCACCACGAAGCTGTGAAACACATCGGAGCCCAGAATACCGTGAATGGGCATGCCCACGTAGCCTGATAGGTTGAGAATATCTTCCGAAAGCGTGAGAAACAGCATGGACGTGGCCACCATGCCGGGCAGTTCCACCCGCACGCTGTCGGTTTCGGAGGCTTCCAGCGGCGCTTCGTTGCCGGCCCCAGCCACCCGAAAGCTGCGCCCCACGCGCAGCTTTAGCTCGGAGCGTAGGGCGGGGTCGGTGATGAGGGAAGTACCGACGCCCGTATCGAGCAGAAAGTTGTAGGGACCCTGCCCATTCAGCAGCGCATTGACGATGATAAGGTTACGCTCCAGCTCAAAGCGAAATTTCACTTTATGAGCCTTGGCCTTCACGAAGCGAAACGGCCCCACACCCTGGGCTGTGGCCACCGGGCCAGTACACCAGAATGCCAGTATAAGCAGCAAAATTCTCCAACGCAGCCCGTGTAGGCTACGGCAGCTGAACTTATATGCGGCAGAACGGGACATGGCAAAGGTATGGCGGCCTGGTAATATAGCAAAAAATCCGCCTCGTCGTATACGCCGCCGGTATGGTTATTCCAAGCTCCCCCAGAGCTCTTGACTACCATAGTGCAGCTGCCCCTGCCGGATGGTGAGCGGGGCTGCTATGTTGTTGGTATAAAGCTGGCCGGTGCCCAGACCCTGGGGAAAATCGGCGGGGGCAAACCGGGCCGCAAACTGGCTGACGGCATTGAGCCCGATATTGGATTCGAGGGCCGAAGTGAGCCACCAGCGGATGCCACGCGCCTCGGCCAGTGCTATCCAGTGCCGGGCAGCGGCTAGGCCGCCCAGCAGCGTCGGCTTGAGAATGATATAGGCCGGCCGAACTTGGTTGAGCAGGGCTTCCTGCCGGGCGGGGTCGGTTACGCCAATCAGCTCTTCATCCAGCGCCACCGGCACCGGCGACTCCCGGCACACGGCGGCCATAGCGTCCCATTGTCCCGCTGCTATTGGCTGCTCGATGGAGTGCAGCTCAAACTGAGCCAACTGCCGTAGCCGGTCCAGGGCTTCGGCGGGAGCAAAAGCACCGTTGGCATCGACGCGCAGCGTAAGTTGCTCGGGGCCCGCCACCGCCCTGATTTCCGCCAGCAGCCGTAGCTCAGTAGCAAAGTCGATGCCCCCGATTTTGAGTTTCAGGCAGGAATAGCCCTCGGCCAGCTTTTTCTGAATCTGTTCCCGCATAAAGGCCGCGTCGCCCATCCAGACCAGCCCGTTGATGGGAATACTAGTTTCGCCCCGGCTGAAGAGCGTATCATAGAGCATGCGGCGGCCGCCCTGCTCCCAGTCAAGGGTAGCGGTTTCAAGAGCAAAGCGCAGGGCGGGTAGCTCAGCGGCCACCAAAGCCGGAGCTTCGGCCGAGGGCAGCTCCGCCAACTGAAGCTGGTTGAAATACTGGCAGAAGTCGGCAATGCGGGTTTCCGTGTCGGGGCCGTAGTCGGGGCTGAGGCCGGCCAGGGGCGCGGCCTCGCCGATGCCTACCCGACCGGGGTGGGCGGTATCGGTTAGGTAGAGATAGTATACGTGGTGCTCGGTAATGGCGCCACGGGAAGTGCGGGCCGGGAAGCTGAAGTGCAGAATGCGTTTGGAATACGAGAGGTGCAGCATGGGGCAGCGAGAGGCTGGTGGACGGGCTAAGTAACAGAGAACTTGCCCGATTGGCGGCTAGGGGCCGAAAAAGAACAAGCCTTCGTGCAGAACACGAAGGCTTGTCGGCTTAAATGCGACCTATGAAGGCCGCGGCTACTTCAGATGGAAACTTATCGGGTGGCACCGCCCTGGTTGCTCCGTCCGCGACTTGCCTGGCCCCCCTTACGGCCGGCTGCACGGGCTTCCTCTGAAGTAAATCGGTGGCCACGGCCGCTTTCGTGCGATGCTTTACCGCCTTCACTGGCAATGCGGCGCTGCTCGGCCGGATCCATGGCGGCAAAGCCCCGCAGGCTCTTGCCGGCCGGAGTAGTTTTGCTGGTCGTGCTGCGCCCGTTGGAGCGGCCGGCTTCGGCCTGACGAGTGGAGCTGGTGCGAGTAGTTGCGTTGTTCGTAATCATAGTTCTGCAGGGTTTGGGAGGACGTGGATGAAACCTGCCCTTTTAACGGCCGGCCTTTAGCAAGGATAGGCATTCCAGGCTCTAATTCAGCGCGTAACACCCAAAATACCAACTACTACTGACGAGCTATGCGTACTTAAATTACTGCCGCGCGATAAGTACCCATTCGCCTCTGATGTGCCCCTGTTCATGTCGTTTTTCAGGTCTTCAACCGTATAAATCCCGAACCATAAAAAGCCGCCGCAAACCCGTTCCTGCTTTTCCGGTTACCTTTCTACGCCCTTCCTCTCTCTCCTGATATGACTTCTGCCTCTCTCCTTACGGCCACGCCCCTTGCCGCGGCCACCGATGTGCTGCTGACCCGCTACCAGGCCGTGCGCCACCAGACCGAAGCCCTCTGTCGCCCACTGCTGCCCGAAGACACTGTGGTGCAGCCCGTCATCGACGTGAGCCCGCCCAAGTGGCACCTGGCCCATACCACGTGGTTTTTCGAGACGTTTCTGCTGGCCCAGTTTCAGCCCGGCTACCAGGTTTTCCATCCCGACTACGCCTTTCTGTTCAACTCTTATTACAACTCGCTGGGCAGCCGCGTAAACCGCGCCGACCGGGGCACTCTGTCGCGCCCGGCCTTGGATGACGTGTATGCCTACCGCGCCCACGTAGATGAACGGATGCGGGAGCTGCTACTGAGCCAAGCAGCACAAGCCGAGGACTTTGCGAGCCTGCTGGAGCTAGGTTTGCAGCACGAGCAGCAGCACCAGGAGCTGCTCGTGACGGACATCAAGTACATTCTTAGCACCAGCCCATTGGCCCCGGCCTATTTGCCGGCTTCGTCCGACTCGCAGGAAGTTTCCCGGCCGCTGCCGGCTGCGGCCTGGCTGCCGGTGGCGGGCGGTATTCACCGTATCGGCTACGAGGGCGCAGGCTTCTGCTTCGATAACGAGCAGGCCCCGCACGAAACGTACGTAGCTGATTTCGAGCTGCAAAACCGCCTGGTAACCAACGCCGACTACCTGCGCTTTATCGAGGCCGGGGGCTACGCCGACTTCCGCTACTGGCTGGGTGAAGGCTGGGAGCTGGTGCAACAGCAGCAATGGGCCGCACCGCTCTACTGGGTGCAAAAGCCCGCGGGCTGGTTCCGCTTCACCCACCACGGTCTGCTGCCGCTCGACTTGGCGGCCCCGGTCACGCACGTCAGCTTTTACGAGGCCGATGCCTACGCTCACTGGGCTGGGGCGCGGCTGCCTACCGAGCAGGAATGGGAAATTGCGGCCCGGCAGTTTCGGCCTGAGGCAGCCGCCGGCACTTTCCTGGAAAGCCGGAGTTTCGATCCGCAGCCCCTGCCCGCCGATGCCGACCCCACGCAGTGCCACCAGCTGCTCGGCGACGTTTGGGAATGGACGTACTCGGCCTACCACCCCTACCCCGGCTACGAGCGAGCGGCCGGCGCGCTGGGCGAATACAATGGCAAGTTTATGCTCAACCAGCTGGTGCTGCGCGGCGGCTCCTGTGCCACGCCCGAAAGCCACATCCGCCTGACGTACCGCAACTTCTTCCACGCCGATAAGCGCTGGCAGTTCACCGGTATCCGGCTAGCTCGTTAGCCCGGTTTCCCTTCGAATTCCTCTCTCCTCTTACCCACCGTTTCCTCTCCATGTCTGCTCCTACTCTCACTCCGGCGGTTTCCTCCGACCTGGCCCGGCACGTTGCCCAGGGCCTGAGCCGCTCGCCTAAAACCTTGTCGTCGATGTACTTCTACGACGACGAAGGCAGCCGGCTTTTCCAGCAGATTATGGCTCTGCCCGAGTATTACCCGACCCGCACCGAGTTTGATCTGCTCGAGGCGCACCAGGTTGCCATTGGGGCCGCCCTACGCCCGAGCACACCCGACGAGCCGTTTTTTTTGCTGGAGCTGGGCGCCGGCGACGGGCTAAAAACCAAGATATTGCTGCGTCACCTGCTCGAAACTGGAGCCAATTTCACCTATGTGCCGGTTGATATTTCGGGTGCCGCGCTGGAGGGGCTAGTGGCCAGCCTGAGCCAGGAGTTGCCCACGCTGCAAGTCGAGCCCCAGGTAACGGACTACGCCACGGCCCTCACGCTGATGGCCTCCCGGCCCGGTCGCAAAGCCGTGCTGTTTCTGGGCTCCAACATCGGCAACTTCCTGCCCGCTGACCGGCGCGACTTCCTCAGTAAGCTGGCCCACCCCCTCACGGCCAACGACCGGCTCCTCATCGGCTTTGACCTACAGAAGGACCCGCGCCAGATTCGGGCCGCCTACGACGACACGCAGGGCGTAACGGCGGCTTTCAACCTGAACCTGCTGACCCGCCTGAACCGGGAGCTAGGCGCCGACTTTGAGCTGGATTACTGGCAGCACTACACCGATTATGACCCGCTCAGTGGGGCCGTGCGCTCTTTTCTGGTGAGCACCCGGCAGCAGCAGGTGCGGGTGGAAGCGTTGCAGCAAAGCTTTGATTTCAACGCCTGGGAGGTTATTCACACCGAAAACTCCTACAAATTTACCCGCACCCTCATTGGGCAGCTGGCTGCCGAAGCCGGCTTGGCCGTGCAGCATTTCTTCACCGATACCCACGACTATTTTGCCGACGTCGTGCTGGCTCCTCAGTCGTAGCATTGCAGCACGGATGATGTCTTCCTTTCCCGATCTTATCAGTTTGGCCTCGGGGTACGGTCATTTTTTGCCGCCCCCGGTAGCCCTCCAACGAGCCACTGAAGCTTTGCAGGCCGGCGCGTTGCCCCTAAGCTCCATCGAGGGGCTGCCGGGCTTGCGCGCCGCCATTGCCGGGCGTTATCAGCAACGCGGCGGCACAGTGCAGCCAGAACAGGTAGTAGTGACGGCCGGGGCCAAACCGGCCCTGTTTGCTTTGTTCAAAGCCCTGCTGCGGCCCGGCGACGAAGTGCTGCTACCGACACCCAACTGGTTTGGTTTTGCGGGCTTGGTGGAAAAAGCCGGCGGCACGCTCCGCACCCTGCCCCTGGATCCAGCCACCGATTATGCATTGGAACCGGCCGCGCTGCAGGCCGCCCTCACGCCCCGTACCCGCATTCTGCTGCTGAGCAACCCCAACAACCCGACCGGCCGCATCTACACCCGGGCCGAGCTGGCCGCTGTGCTGCAAATCACCCGGCAGTGGCCCAACCTGCTGGTGCTTTCCGATGAAATCTACGACGGTATCAGTTTCGACCCCGAACCGGTAACTTCCCTGTTGGAATTTGCAGACCCGCTCAATCAGCACCTAGTAGTCAGTGGGTATTCTAAGTCGCTGGCCCTTATTGGCTGGAGCGTGGGCTACCTAGTGGCTCCGGCCGCCGTAGCCCGGCAGTGTGCGGCCTGGCAGTTTGCCACTACAGCGGCCGTAGCGGCTCTGTCGCAGGTGGCGGCCCAGGCGGCTACTGAAAACGCGGCAGCTGTTAGCCAGGAGCTGTGCACCGGGCTGGCCGCCAACCGGGAGCTGATGGGTACCGCGCTGGCGGCCCTGCCCGGGGTGAGCAGCGCTATGCCGGCCGGCACCTACTACGCCTTCCCCGACTTCCGAAAGCACCTAAACTCGGCGCTGGAGCCGGCAGCGGCTTCGGCCGAGCTGGTAGCACGGCTGCGGGCGGGCGGCGTGGAGGTAGTGGATGGCAGCAGTTGCAGAGCCCCGGGCTTTTTCCGGCTTTCCTACGCCGTACCCGAGCCGCTGCTGCGCGAGGCGCTGCGCCGCGTGGCGGCCGTGCTGGCCGGGTTGTAGGTCGCCATTTTCCGGTTTGTTGGCCGGCGGCCGGGGTGGGTGTCGTACCTTTGCGCCTCGTTTTCCCCTGCCCTATGCCACTTGCCTCGATTCGCCCGCACATCAAACCCACCTTACTACTGGCCTACCCGGTGGTATTGAGCCAACTGGGCCACATTATGGTGAGCGTGTGCGACAGTGTGATGGTGGGCCAGACCGGCAAAATACCGCTGGCGGCCGTGTCGTTGGGTGTCAGCGTCAACACGGTGGTCATGATTTTCGGTATGGGCATCTCCTTTGCCATTACGCCGCTGGTAGCCGCCGCCGACGGCAAGCGCGACGTGCCGGCCCTGGGCCGCCTGCTCACCGGCGGGGTGTGGCTCAGTGCCGTAGCCGGACTCTTGCTGGCCGGGGTGGGTTTTCTGGTGGCTCCGTTTCTGAAGTACCTCGACCAGCCCGCCGAGGTAGTAGCCCTGGCCGCGCCCTGGGTGCGGGTGCTGTTCGTGTCGCTGCTGCCACTCATGATTTTTCAGGGCTTCAAGCAGTTTGCCGAAGGACTGGGCCTCACCCGCCAAGCCATGACGCTGTCGATCTTGGCCAACGTGGTAAACGCGCTGCTGTGCTACCTACTGATTTTCGGTCACTTCGGGGCCCCCAAGCTGGGTATGATGGGCGCCGCCTGGGCCACGCTCGTCGCCCGTATTCTGATGGCCGGGTTCATGGCTACCTACGTGCTGCGGGCCCAGCGGCTGGCTCCCTACCGCGCCGCGGCCACCCACTGGCTCCGGCCCGATGGCGCTACTATTCGCCGTTTGCTGGGTTTGGGGGCGCCTATCGGGGTGCAGATGATGTTCGAAATGGGCGCGTTCAGCTTCTCGGCCATTATGATTGGGTGGCTGGGTGCTACTTCGCTGGCCGCCCACCAAATTGCCATCAATGTGGCCTCCGTTACCTACATGGCGGCTAGCGGCATCGGCGCGGCGGCTACCATCCGGGTTGGTAATTTTCGGGGACACGGCGACGCCTACGGAGCCCGGCAGGCGGGCTTTACGGCCTACCTTATCACCTTCCTGTTTATGAGCACCATGGCGCTGCTGCTCATCGTGGGCCGTGGCCTGATTCCACACTTCTACAACCACGACCCACAGGTAGTAGCCCAGGCCTCCCTACTGCTGCTCATTGCCGCCCTGTTCCAGATTTCGGACGGCCTGCAGGTGGTGGGGCTGGGGGCGTTGCGCGGGTTGGAAGACGTTAAAATTCCTTCTATCGTGTCGTTGCTGGCCTATTGGGCCATTGCGCTGCCCTTCGGCTACTGGCTCGGCTTCCACCGGGGCCTGGGCGCTACCGGCGTCTGGATTGGCCTACTTACTGGTCTTTCGTTGGTGGCGGGTATGTTGCTCTGGCGCTTCCGCCAGCACAGTGCGGCCTTGGCTGCTCCGGTTCCGGCCTCGTTGGCCAGCCGCTAGTTAGCAGCGGCGGTTCAGGTATTTTCAGCTAATTCGGAATTGAAAAGTGGCGGAAACAGTTTGTTTTCTGCGGCCTATCTTGCTGGCCTAAAATTGAATTTTACCGCCTTTTTCATGCTTTTCCTTTCTTACATCCTGTCCCTGCTGCTTTTGCTGCCGACTTCCTCCACCCTACCCGAAACGCGGGCGGCGGATACGAAGCCTCCGGGTGAGAAAATCCCGTGGTCGGCTACGCGCCGCCTGACTTGGGCCGACTTTAAAAGCAAGCCCCAGCCCATTGAGCAGATGGCCGCCCTGACGGCCGCCACCATTGATGCTCAGATCGGCTGCAAGGACTACGTGTTTGAAGCCGACGTGAAGGCCGTATTCATTCCCAGCGAGTCGTGGGTGCGCGACCCGGCCAAGGCCTCCCCGGCCCTGCTGCGCCACGAGCAGCTCCATTTCGACCTCACCGAGCTACACGCCCGCATGATGCGCCAGAAGCTCAGCATTCTTAAGTTCGATTGTGAGCATCTGCAGCCGGCGTTTCAAAACTTATCTAACGCTACTTTTTCGGCCTGGAAGCGCGAAACGGCCCGCTACGACCAGGAAACCAACCACAGCCTGAACGCGGCCAAGCAGCTCTACTGGGAAACGCAGGTGCAGCAGCGCCTAGCCTTGTTGGAGAAGTTTGCGTCCAAGCCATAAGCAACAGTGCGGACGAAGAGACGCTGTTCTGTGCTAAGTTGCGGCTATGAACCCTGCACCTCCTATTTCCTGGGCCGACTTTGAGCGCGTCGATATGCGCGTGGGTACTATTCTCGAAGCCCGCGAGTTTCCCCAGGCCCGTAAGCCTGCCTACCAACTGCTAATTGATTTGGGGCCCGAAATTGGCCAAAAACGCTCCAGCGCCCAGATTACCCACCATTATTCTCCGGCCAGCCTCGTGGGGCGGCAGGTGCTGTGCGTGGTCAACTTTCCGGTGAAGCAAATTGGGCCGTTTCGCTCGGAGGTGCTGGTAACCGGGGCCCCTGACGCCGCGGGCCACATCGTACTCACGACTCTGGCCGGCCCCGTGCCCAACGGCAGCCGGCTGGCCTAAGTCAGTCAGTAGCTATGGCGCCGGCGGACTTTGCAGCTTAATCTTGCGCATAGCAAGGCTGTCGAGCACGATGCCGTACATTTCGTCGAGGTCTTTGTCGTGCACGGCATAGTAGCGGTAGCTCTGCCAGAAGGCCGAGTCGGTTACCTCGTAACGCCAGAACATAGCTTTCTGGAGCTGATTGAACAATGCCTGCGCCGAGTCGGCCCGGAGCTGCGCCCCTTCCACGCGGCTTTCGTTCAGGTGCACCTCTACCAGCATCTGAATCATTTTCTCCTTGGGCAGCAACGATGGCGGCGGCACAGCCTCTTCGGGCCGCTGGCAGGCGGCCAGCAACACGCTCAGAATCAAGGCCAGGCAGATAGGTAGCTTTTTCACGCTCGCAAAGTTAGGAGGAACCCGTAGTTTAGCTGAAATGAATTCACCGGCCGCCACTCCTTTCCAACAACTTGTCCGGAAGCTCCGGCAGATGGAAATTCGCATTCTGAAGGCGGCCGACGCCCAGTTGCAGGGCGATTTTCATTCCGTTTTTAAAGGCACCGGCCTCGAATTTGACGATGTGCGCCTCTACCAGTACGGCGACGAGGTGCGGGCCATCGACTGGGCCGTATCCAGCAAGGGCCACGGCACTTTCGTGAAAACCTACAAGGAAGAACGGGAACAGTCGGTTTTATTGCTGCTCGACGTGAGTGCCTCCCAACAAGTTGGGGCCGAAGGCCGCCGCAAATTGGATGTGGGTCGTGAAATATGCGGTATTCTGGCTTTGGCTGCCGCCCGTCAGGATGCCCAGCTCGGCATTTTGGCTTTTTCCAGCCAAAAGGAAATGTACCTGGCCCCCGGCAAAGGCATCCGGCATGCCTACACGCTCATCAAGCGGCTGTTTGAGTTGGAGCCTCGCTCCCGCCAAACGGCCGTCGGCACCGGTATTAAGCAGGCCCTGGGGCTGCTCAAGCGCCGCAGTATTATCCTGCTCATCTCCGATTTCATCGACACCAACTACGAGCGGGAGCTGACGATGCTGGCCCGTAAGCACGATTTGATTGTGCTGCAGCTGCTCGACAAGCGGGAACAGGAATTTCCACCCCTGGGCATCGTGCCGCTGCTCGACCAGGAAACCGGCCGCACGGTGTGGGTCAATACCTCGGCTGAGGCATTTCGGAAGCGGTACCGGGCCACCTACGAGCAAAACCGGGAGCAGATCGGCCAGATCTGCCGCCGCCACCGCACCGAATACCTGTCCATTGCCACCGATACCGATTTTGTGCCGCAGCTGGTGCGGCTATTCCGGCGGCGTAATCAGCGGGGCGGCCGGGCGTAGGATGCGGCAGGCCACTACACTTTTTTCCGGGCTCCTGCTGGCGCTGCTCGGGGCCGGCGCGGCCGCAGCCGCTACTGCCGAACCCACGCAGGAGCCACAGGGTCACTTTCTGCGGCCTACCACGCTCGTGGGCAAAATAGTAGACTACGAGCTGAGCTATACCCACGCACCCGATCGGGAGGTTATCTTCCCCGACTCCACGGCTGAGTTTAAGCCCTTCGAGTACGTGGGCAAAACCTTCTACCCCACCCGCACCCGCGGCGGCCAGAGCCTCGACCGTTCCGTGTACCACCTGCGCACGTTTGCCCTCGATTCGGTACAAAGCTTGAGCTTGCCCGTGACGCTGCTGCAGGGCAACGACACGCTGACGGTACGCAGTACCACGGCCACAGTGCGGCTGCAGCGCACGGCCGCAGCTACGGCTACGGGTGCAGAAGCACCGGTACTGCGCCAGAATACCACGCCGCTGCCGGTGCCTACGCAGTTCAACTACCCCTATTGGTTGGCGGGTGCGGGGCTGCTGGGGCTGCTATTGGTCAGCTTGTTTCTGGGCTTCCGGCGACATTTGCGCAAGCGCTACCAGCGCTACCGCCTGCGCAAAAACCACGTGTATTTTCTGGCTCAATACGCCCGCCACATCGAGCGTTTTACGCTCTCCCGCTCCCTTACCAACATGGAGCGCGCTATTACTCTCTGGAAAAACTACCTTACCGGCCTCGAAGACAACACTATCAGCAGCCTGACCACCAGGGAAATAGTAGCGCACTATGAAAACGACCACGACGTAAAAACGGCGCTGCACATCACCGACCGGGTCATCTACGGCAACCAGTTCAGCGAGGAAGAAGCCGAAACCGATATGGCCTTCGAATTGCTGCGCAACTTCGCCGAGCGCCGCTACGACTTGGTAGCGGCCAGCTTACGGGCGTAACTTGCCCATTCGCTTCTCCTAATTTTCCCGCATGAATCAGCTCTGGCAACGCTTCCTGGCCCCTGTTCTAGACGGGCTGCGCTATGCCACGCTCACGAGCTACACCTGGCAGCAGCCGCGCCTGCTGCTGCTCATCTTCCTGATTCCGCTCCTGTTCGTCGTGCGCTGGCTGCTGGTGCACCGCCGCCGGCCCCGCCTGGGTGTGGCTTTCGTGGCTGGCCAGCTGCGCCACGACTACAGCGCCATGCTGCGCTTCCTGCCCGACGTTGTGCTGGGACTGAGTCTGGCTTTCGGCATCGTGGCCCTGGCCCGCCCCCAGCGCACCGACGAGCGGGTGGTGCAAACCGGCCAGGGCATCGACATTCTGCTGCTCGTGGATGTGTCGTCGTCGATGGAGCTACAGGACTTGCAGCCCAACCGCCTGGAGGCCGCCAAGCGCGTGGCCCGGGAGTTTATCGACGGCCGCACTGGCGACCGGATCGGCCTGGTCGTCTTTGCCGGAGATGCTTACTCGCTGGCCCCGCTCACGACCGACTACGAGTTGCTGCGCGAAAACCTGCAGAGCCTCAAGCTGGGCATGATTGCCAACGACGGCACGGCCATCGGTACGGCCCTGGGCGTGGCCACCAACCGCCTGCGTGACTCGCGCAGCCGCACCAAGGTCTGCATCCTAATTTCGGATGGCGAGAATACCGCTGGCAGCCTCGACCCGCTCACGGCCGCCCAACTGGCTCACGCGTTTGGCGTCAAGATTTACACCATTGGGCTGGGCAAAGATGGCTTCGTGCCCTACGGCAAAGACGAAACCGGCCGCCCGCGCTTCGTAGAAACCCAGCTCGACGAAACCACCATGCGCCAGCTCGCCCAGGCCGGCGACGGGCAGTTTTTCCGGGCCACCGACAACGGCGTCCTGCGCGGCGTATTCCGCCGCATCGACCAGTACGAAAAGTCCGAAATAAAGCAGACCCGGTACCGCAACACCAAAGACTATTACCGCATTTACCTGTTCTGGTGCGTAGGCCTGTGGCTATTGTGGCTGGGCCTGAAAAACACTTTCCTCACCAACTCTCTGGAAGACTGATTTTTAATGTGGTGAATGTGAGAAATGTGCTGAGGTGCTAATTAATGTCAGAAGGTGGCGGTTCAGCGCTGCATATTTCCATCTTAACACATTACGGCATTGACTCACATTCGCACATTAAAAATCGTTAGCACATTCCCCACATTAGCATATTACAAGAATGTCTGTTGCCGATAACCTCCGCTACTTTGAAAACCAGCTGCAGGGCACCCGCGCCCGGCTGGTAGCCGTTACCAAAACCCACCCGGTAGAGCGGCTGCAGGAAGCTTACGATGCCGGAGCCCGCCTGTTTGGCGAAAACAAGGTGCAGGAAATGGTAGCCAAGCAGCCTGAGCTGCCCGCTGATATTGAGTGGCACCTTATCGGGCATCTGCAAACCAACAAGGTGAAATACATAGCCCCGTTTGTGCACACCATTCAGAGCGTCGACAGCCTGAAGCTGCTGCAGGAAATCGAGAAACAGGCCGCTAAGCATACTCGTGTCATCGAATGCCTGCTGCAGTTTCACGTCGCCGAAGAAGAAACCAAATCCGGCCTGTCCCTGGCCGAGGCCGAGGAAATGCTGCAGTCGGACGCCTACCAGGCCATGCGCCACGTGCGGGTGACGGGCGTAATGGGCATTGCCACCAACACCACCGACGAAGCCCAGTTGCGCCGGGAATTTGCCGAACTGCGCGGCTATTTCGAGCTGCTGCAAACCCGCTATTTTGCCCAGCAGCCGGCTTTCCGGGAAATATCGATGGGTATGAGCTCCGACTACCAGCTGGCCCTGGCCGAAGGCAGCACGTTGATTCGCGTCGGCAGCGCTATTTTTGGGGCCCGCAATTATGGGACGGTGGAGAGCTGAATTGTTGACATAAGACCGTCATGTCGAGCAGCGGGAAACATCTTGCGTGCTGACGTTGCCACAGTAATTTGATTACCACTGCATGCAAGATTCCTCCGCAAGTTCGGAATGACGTTCTGTCTACTCAAACTTCCCTGAAAACACAATCAACCTTCAACAATCACCAATTATCTGATGACTGCTCGACTTATTATTCAACTCGCAGCGCTGCTCGGCGGCCTGGGCGTGGGCATCGGGGCTTTCGGAGCGCACGGGCTGCGCAAGATGCTGGAAGCCTCCGGCCGCTTCGACACCTTCGAAACCGCCGTGCGCTACCAGTTCTACCACGCGCTGGCGCTGCTGGCTGTAGGTATACTGCTGGCCCTCCGCCCCGATCTGAAAGGTTTGGGTACCACGGCTTGGCTGTGGCTGGGCGGCGTTATCATCTTTAGCGGCTCGCTCTACACACTTTGCTTCACTGGCATCACCAAGCTCGGAGCCGTAGCGCCGCTGGGCGGCCTGCTGCTCATTGCCGGCTGGATCAGCTTGTTGCTGGCCGCCCGGCAGGTGTGAGGTTAATGTGCGAATGTGGTTGAATGTGCTGATGTGCTAATCGTCTGTCCTTGCGAGGCGTAAGCCATTCCGCGCCTCAAGCGGCGGCAATCCGTCCTCTGCGCAGGTAGTCACGCACTTTTATCAGAAAGCCCTTTCCTGTAACAACAGGAAAGGGCTTTTCGCGTGTACCGCGAAGTTCCACTTCGCGGTACACGGCTCCGGCATTAAAGCTTGTCAGGGAAAGATGCCCGGCACATTTCAGCGGACGGGTTGACGCCGCTTGATGCGCGGAATGCCCGCGTCCTCGCAATGACACGCATCCAGTCACAAAAAAAGGGCGTTTCGCAGCTGCGAAACGCCCTTTTTTTACATCTCTAAGTGATGCTTACGACGACTTGCGCTTGGCTTTGATCTTGTTGTCGCCAATCTTGGATTTTTGCTTGGCGTCCTTCTCGTCCATCACGCCGTTGGTCTTCGACTCCACGGTCATCGTGGGCGAGGCGTTGGCCGCGGCGGCGTCTCTTACCTCACCCACCAACGATACCATGGCGTTGCCGCCAGCCGAGTTAGACTCCACGGTCAGCACTTTATTCTGCACGCCCATTTTGCCGGCGCTGTTGAACTTGGCCGAGATAGTGCCGGTTTTGCCAGGCATAATCGGGTCCTTGGTCCACTCGGGGGTGGTGCAGCCGCAGCTTACACCGATGTTGGAAATAATCAGTGGCTGGGTGCCAACGTTTTTGAACTTGAAAGTATGGTCTACCACGTCGCCCTGCTTGATGGGGCCGAACTCATACTTCACTTCTTCAAACTGAATCTGCGGGCCAGCTACTTTCTCCTGCGCGTTGGCCGGCTTTACAGCTGCCGACTGCGCCTGAGCGGCCAGGCCCGCCATGGAAAGCGACAAAGCCAGAATGAGTGCTTTTTTCATGGGGTAATTGTGTTAGTAAGTTGAGGTCAACAAATTTAAGAGTTTCGGGGTGTGAGCCAACTATCCTGCCAACTTTCACGCCCCGCCTGTTCCGGTTTCAACCCACAACCTGCTACTTCTGTATGAGGTTCCGATGAAGTGGCAAAAGACTAGCTGCCGGCCAGCCGGCCATTAGCTCTTAAACTCCTTGGAATAAGGAAATTGACGCGAAGCTTTGCGCATAATGGTCGTCACGATGGTATTCGTGTCGCTGCCGAAGCCGCGCGACAACGACTTGTCGTATTTCCAGAGCAGCTCGCCGGTGGCGCCGTCGTTGATGTTGATCATCAGCTTGCCCGTGTTAGTGGGGCCGCTCATGCCTACGAGCATCGTCATGGCTACAGCGGCGCCGCCCGACATGGGCTGGGTGCTGGTGAAGGTGCCGGAAATGATGCCATCCACCCCCAAGAACTTGGCCAGCTGCTCGGGCGTGAAGGTAGCTACGGTAGCGGGCGTAACGCCGTTCTGGGCCAGAATAGCGTTGGTGCGGGCGGGGTCCTGCACTTCCACGGTCATGTCATTCTCGGCTTTACGCTTCAGGAAATACGAGTGCAGAGCGCTTTGCACGTCGAGGCCTTCGCGCTGCTCCATCTTGGCCACACCCTCGGGGCCGCCGTTTTTGGTTACCTCGTTCGGCCGCAGCTGCAACGTCACCACGAAAGGCATTACAGCCAGGGTTTTGTGGCCTTTAGCCAGCGTACTGAATTTGGGGCTCGTGTAGATTTCGCGGGTTTGGGCCGAAGCACCAGTGACCGTCAGCAGCACACACAGGGCGGCCAGGAGTAAGCTTTTCATAACAGGAAAAAGATGGGGTTTGTTAAATGAATTTGTTGGCAAGCTACAGAATGCCAGCCGCCTCCACAATCCCCAATGTATGTGATTTACCCACTACTTAATAGTCCTTTTCCACGGGCGCATCGCCCACCAGCTTCTGGTTGAAGTTGAGCAAAAACAGACGGTCGGAGGCGCGGGTGACGGCTGTGTAGAGCCAGCGCGCAAACTCGCTGTTCACCATCTCATCCTTTAGAAAGCCGTGGTCGACGAACACGGCCTGCCACTGCCCGCCCTGGGCTTTGTGACAAGTGAGGGCGTAGGCAAATTTCACCTGCAACGCATTGAGGTAGGGGTCTTTGCGCAGGGCCGCACTCTTGTCCTTCTTGGTGGTGAGGTGGGCGTAATCCTCGGAAATAATCTTGTAGAGCTCATTGCTACGGTCGGCGGGCAGAGCCGGGCTTTCGGTGTGCAGCGTGTCGAGCATCAGCTTCACTTCCTGCTCCTCCTCGTCGGGGTAGTCCACGAACCGCACGCGGGCATCGGCAAAGCGGAAGCCGAACTCATCCTGCCGCCGCACAATCTTAGTGACCTGCACGAAGTCGCCGTTGGCCAGAAAGCCCATTTCCGAATCTTTGGGCAGCCAGAAATAGTTGTTGCGCACCACCATCAGGTAGTCGCCGGCCTCAATTTCCTCCTCGGCATCAAACAAGGTGCGCCGAATCATCTGGTTGTAGAGGTTGGCGTTTTTGTTGGAGCGGCAGATGATGGTCGTGTTTTCGTGCCCGAAATTCTTGTAGGCCCAGCGCAAGCCGTCTTCGAGCTTATCACCACCCACGCGGAAAATATCGGGGTAGCCTTTGGTAAAAAACTGGATGTGGGGCGCTTCCTGGCGCAATTCCTCGCGCAAAGCCGTGGCGTTCATCAAGATGCCCGACTCCTCGGCCTGGCGCATTACCTGGCGCAGCTCCACGCCATCCACCTTGGCCTTAAAGCGGTGGGCGAGCAGCTCGGGGTCGAGGGCGGGCGACAGGAGCTGGCCCACCGGCGGCAGCTGGGCCGTGTCGCCGATGACGAGCAGCTTGTTGCTGGGCTTTTCAAACACGTAACCCATCAGGTCGTCGAGCAGGCCATTTTCGCCGAACGACTTCTCGTCGGAAATCATCGAGGCCTCGTCCACGATGTAGAGCGTGTCGGTGGTGCGGTTGGGCTGGCGCTGAAATGAGAGGCTTTGGGAGGGCGTGCCGGAGGTCTGGCGGTAGATTTTCTTATGAATGGTGCTGGCCGCTACGCCCGAATAGGCGCTCATCACCTTGGCGGCGCGGCCGGTGGGGGCCATCAGGGTGTATTTACGCTGCATGCGGTGCAGCCACTGCACCAGGGCACTGACCACGGTGGTTTTGCCCGTACCGGCGTAGCCGCGCAGCACGAACACCTTGCGGCCCGGCAAATCATCTTTCAGGAACTCATCGAGCTTACGAAACAGCGTGGCCTGATCCTGGGTGGGTTCGAAGGCAAAATAGTCGCGGACAGACGGGGTACGAACAGAAAGCATAGAGGGAAAAAAGGTAAGCGCGCCACGAGGGCCGTTTAATCGAGCCGGGCCGGATTGACCTCACTCAGTATCTGGTGCAAGAACACCATTTCGGACTTAGAAAGTCCCGCCCGGCGCGCACTATCCAGTGCCGTGGCCCGAAAACTTTTCAGGGCCTGCTCCCGATTATCGGTAGCAAACAAATCGGCACTCAGGCCCCAAATCAGCTGGTGCCGAAGCAACGATGCGGGGTGTTGGTGCAGGTACCTGACCAGCAGGGTAAACTGCTGCTCCCAGATGTGGGCCGCCGCCGCATCTACCGCCTCCGTCACGTATCCGTCGCTGATGCAGGCCACCGAATCCAGTTTTTGCAGCGCCGCCAGCGACTTGTGCTGCGTAGCGGCCAGCTGCAGACTGTCGATGTAATCCAGAATTTTATCGTTGGCCGGTACTAGCACTGGTTCGGGCGCCGCAGCAACAGGTTCGGGCGGGGTTTGAAGTGGCTTTTCCTGGCCGCAGCTCACCAGGGAAAGGGCAAAGAGAAAGGACGCTGCTTTCGCAGCTATAACCGCACTTTTAGGTAAAAAGAGTCGGGGGTTATCCTGAAGCATAAACTGGAATTAGTGCAGGCCATGAACCTGAACCAGCTGTTGCATTTTTGCTAAAATCTCGGCCATTGGCCGTTGGAAGCGAAGCCACTCAAGCCAATAGCCATCATTGCACATATACAGCAAAGATGCCTCGATTTGATGTACGAGAGTTTCATCTACCGCATTTACTGCATCAAATATTTGCACTAACGGTAAAGCACCAGATTGATGAGGCTGAATGAAAGCAACCACGGCACCGGTTAAGGAAAAATTCCAATGCCTAGCAATACTATCTGCCTGATCTGAAGAACAAGCTGGTATAATATTCACCCCAAAGGTGTGTCTATTAAGTCGAATTAAGGACAGTTACCCTAATTCACGGGCTAATGAGTCATGCTCAGCATAGTAAGATAGCAGCACAATAGAATTGCCTGTACAAGCCCACTGCACCATATCCGCAACGAATGCAGACCACGCTGCGGAGCCTTCCTCTTCTCCAACAGCACCTATTCTGATACTATTTCCGCTCAGCTGCTCTATTAGCATCTGTCATTGCTTGCTGCGGCTCTACTACGGCCATGGTAGCCGAGGCCTTGGCTATCAGCACATCGTCGCACCACACCTCGGCTTCGCAGAAATGCAGGCGGCGGCCGGGTTTCAGCACCCAGCCCACGGCCCGCAGTGTGTGGCCGATGCCGGGGCGCAGATACGTCGTTTTCAGCTCGGCCGTGACCACGCCGGTGCCGTCGGGTACGAGCGTAACGGCGGCAAAGCCGGCGGCTAAGTCGGCCATAGTGGCTACCAGGCCGCCGTGGGCAAACCCCAGGTTCTGGTGGTGCTGCTGCTCTAGCTGCAGCTCGGCTACCACCCGGCCGGGCTCAATGGTAGTCAGGTCGGCGCCGATGAGGTGCATAAAATGCTGGCGCTCCAGCTTGCGGCGGATACGGACTTCAAGAGTTTCGACGTTTACTTCCGGATTCAGGGTACTGCTCATGGCGCAAAGGTACGCAGGGCGCAGACGGTAGCCGCAATCCGCCAGCTTGCGTATCTTCCCGCCGCGGCCTTTCACAAACCGGCTTCCGCTTATGACAACACTGGAATATTTGGTAGCCGGGGGCCTGGGACTGGCCCTGGCTGCGTGCAGCGGCTTTCGGGTATTTGTACCGCTGCTGGCCGCTAATCTGGCTTACCTCACCGGCTTTATGGCGCCCTCGCCAGGCTTCGCGTGGCTGGGTACCTGGGCCGCTTTCGGGGTGCTGGCTACCGCTACTGTGGCCGAAATGCTGGCTTACTACGTGCCCGTCATCGACAACGTGCTGGACACGATTACGACGCCTGCCTCCTTTATTGCTGGCACCCTGCTGATGACCTCCGCCCTGCCCGACCTCGACCCGGTGGTGCGCTGGGGGCTGGGCGTACTGGTGGGCGGCGGCACGGCCGGCATGGTGCAGAGCGGTACGGCGCTGCTGCGGGCCGGCTCCACGGCCACCACGGCCGGCTTCGGCAACCCGATTCTGGCCACGCTGGAAAACTTTCTGGCCATTGTCGGTTCTCTGCTGGGGTTATTTCTGCCGCTTATCATGGCCGGCTTGGTAATCGTGCTGCTGCTGTATCTGGCGGGCCGGTTCCGGCGGCTGATTTTCCGCCGCCCCACGCCTCCTGCCAATTCCTAACTCCTGTTGCGCAACTCACATATGTCAACGTCAAGCTCGACACCCGATACGCTTTCCGATTCGCTTCTGCAGGCCTACACCGGCCAGGTGCGGGTGCGGGTCTGCGGCCTGCTGATTCATCAGGGTGCCATGCTGCTCGCCGCGCACCGGGGCATGGTAACCGGGGGCGCGCCGTTCTGGTCGCCGCCCGGGGGCGGGTGGCAGTTCGGCGAAACAATTCAGGAATGTCTGCGCCGCGAGTTTCGGGAAGAAACCGGTTTGGAAGTAACAGTGGGCCGCTTCCTGCACCTGCACGAGTTCAAAACCGACTCGTTACAGGCGCTGGAGCTGTTTTTCGAGGTAAAGCTGGTGGATGAGCACGCCACACCCACCCTGGGCTCCGACCCCGAGCACGCGCCCGAGGCCCAGTTGCTCACGGAGCTGGCGTTTCTCACGCCCCGGCAGTTGGGCGAGCTGCTGCCGACCCAGCTTCACCCGATTCTGCGCCACGTCATCAGCCCCGACGACGTGTTTATTCCCTACGTGCTGTTTCAGTAAGCTTACTACCACGCTCCGAAAGGCACTAGCCGGTTCGGAGGCCTTTCGTACCTTTAACGGCCCTATTGCCGCTTTTTGCTCGTCCTGCCGTGTCTTCCACCCCTTTGCCTGCCGCCACCTTGCCTTTGCCCGCCCCGCCCGTTGCTTTGCAGTCGCTGCGCGACGAAACGCTGGAATCAGCGGCGCCGGCCGCCTGCAACCTCTACCTCACGGCCGGGGCCAATGGCCTGCGCCTGGGCGTGGCCGACATTCGCCGCAATAAGTTTGTGGCCCTGGAAGACTACCCGGTAAACCCCGAAGCCTCCTGGGCTGAGCAGTTTCAGGCCCTGGCCGCTGAGCACGATTTGCTGGGCCAGACCAACTGGAATCAGGTGCGGCTGGCCGTCCAGAACCGCCACTTCACGCTACTGCCGGCCCCGCTGTTTCGCCCCGGCGACGAAGCTGCCTACCTGCGCCTGCACCACACCGTGGATGCGGACCAAGAGTCCGTGGGGCGCTACATGCATTCCAGCATGGAGCTGGTCAGCGTCTTTGCTGCCGAACGGGCCCTGGTACGCTGGTTTCAGGCTACGTATCCTACCGGCCGGGTTCTGCACCAGACCAGTGCGCTACTCGAAGGCATCATTCACCAGAGCGAAGTAGCCGCCCCGCGCCGACTTTACCTGAGTTTGGGCCACCAGGAAGTCACCATCGTGGCCGTGCGCGACAAGCGCCTGGAATTCTGCAACGTCTTCAGTTTCGCCACGCCCGAGGATCTGATTTACTACACCATCCTGGTAATGCAGGAGTTGCAGCTCAACCCTGACCAGGACGCCGTTGTGGTGTGGGGCGACCTAATGCACGACTCCGAGCTGTTTACCATTCTGCGCAAGTACATCCGCAACATCCGCTTCGGCAACCGTCCCTTTGACCTGGCCTATAGCTACCGGCTGAATGACGTGTTCGAGTACCGCTACTTCGAGCTCTACAGCCTGCACCTGTGCGAGTAGCCTAGCCCTCCTTGTGTTACTGCGAGGCGCAGCCGGTGGCAATCCGCCCTCTATGCAGTATGACCTGATTTTTACCAAAAAGCCCTTTCCCGTACAACGAGAAAGGGCTTTCCACTTAAGGGGCTTAGTACATTTCAGAAGACGGATTGCCTCAGCGGCTCGCAATGACAGCAGTTTTTACCACCTTCGCAGCACCAAAACTCAACTTCCGCGACGCATGAAGCGCATTGCTCTTTTCCCCGGCTCCTTTGACCCGTTTACCAATGGCCACCTCGACGTGGTACGGCGCGGGGCAGTGCTCTTCGACGAAATCATTATTGCCATCGGCAACAACAGCAGCAAGAGCCGCTACCTGCCCGTAGAGCAGATGGTGGGCATGATTGAGGACGTGTTCCGGGACGAGCCGCGCGTATCGGTGCAAACCTACAAAGGCCTCACCGCCGACTTTGCCCGCACCGTCGGGGCCAATTTTCTGCTGCGCGGCCTGCGGAACACCACCGATTTCGAGTACGAAAACACCATTGCTCAGGCCAACCGCCACATGAATCCGGACCTGGAAACCGTGTTTCTGATTACCTCACCGGCTCTGGCCGCCATTAGCAGCACTATCATCCGCGAAATTCACCGCTTCGGCGGCAACGTCGACGACTTTGTGCCTTTTGCGCTGCCCGCCTACGAGGCCCCAGCCGGCAGCTAGCAACAAACGCGTCATTCCGAGCTTGCCGGGGAATCTCGCGTGCAACAGTACACAGATTACCCTGGCAACATCAGTACGCGAGATGTCTCGCGCTGCTCGGCATGATTGTCTTTATTGCAGTTAGCGGCGCGACACCATGCGCACGCCCGATATGGCTTGCGTGTTTTTAGGGTCGGGCACGGGCAGCACGATGTACTCCGGGGCCGTCATTACCAAGTTGCCGCGGCGCATCAGCTCATCTTCATCCGAACCGATGAGTACCATGTCCAGCACCTTGCGCGACTTGGCGTTGAAGGTGACGACGATAGTGGAGCCGCTTTTCTCGAACGTGTTGATCCAGTCGGCTCCTTTCGTGCTCTTCATCTGCTCGGCCGTGGGTTCCAGGCCGATGGGCTCGTCTTTGCTTTCGAGCGGTGTGCCCAACGCCCGGCGCACCTGGTCGATATTTTTACCCACTAACGAGGGCAAATCGAGCTGACTAGGGTTGGCGGCCGTGCCCTGTTCGGTTTTGGGGGCACTGTTTTCGGAAGCATTCTGGCTGCCGGTGCACGCGGCAACTCCGCTCAGCAACAATACGAAAGGCAAGTAGCGGAACGGGCGCATAAGCAAAAGTTCGGGTTAGATTATTTTTCCTTGGCTGATTCTTTCGTCGGCTCCGTGCCGGACGTCTCACCCAGATAGTGGCGCACGACCAGCGCAATGGAGGCGTAAGCTTCGTCGAGCACAGCCAGGGCCTCCTGGGGCATCATCCAGCGTACTTCCTCGATGTACTCTTCGGCCTGCGGCTTCATCAGTGAGTCGTCGGTACAGCTCATGATGTACCAATTCGTTTTTTTCAGAATTTTGTTGCCGTTGTAGGCGTAGGAATGCCAGGTGCTGGGCAGTGCTTCGCCCATTTCCACCTTGATGTTGCACTCCTCTTCCACCTCGCGCAGGGCGCCCAGGCCGGGGTCTTCCTCTTTTTTGAGTTTGCCCTTGGGCAAATCCCACTTGCCGAGGCGGTAAATCATCAGCACCATGCCATCCTTCACCACGAGGCCGCCGGCGGCCTTCACGATGCGGAACTGGTCTTTGAGGTGCAGAATGAGTCGCTTCTTCTTGCGGGCCAGCAGCGTCAGGGACTTCAGCTTCTTGAGCTTCTTGACCTCCATAAGCCGCAAAATCCGGTCGATGAAGGGGTCCGTGACGTCGCGCACCAGCACGTCGCCGATCAGATCCTTGGAGCTGAACTCATCCTCCGCGTTCAGAATCAGGTCGTAGCGGTGCTTGTATATCTTCTCGCTGTTCTTTTTAATGATCAGCGGAATATCGTTGATGAAGACGTTCATCGCAGGGTAATCAGAGGGGCAGAAATGAGGAAGTAGCTCCGGGGTCGGTTGCAAAACACAACATAAATATTGGCAAACGGAAATCCCTGAAGGATGGGCAAGATACGGGATGCAGCCGGTTCTGTTGCCGGGCCGTAGCCCAACAGTGATTTTAACAAGCCGGATTCGTCGTAAGCCTCAGACAGGCCCTACTTTTACGCAGTAATGAAAAAAATCGGTTTACTTTCGGACACCCACAGCTACTGGGATGCGCGCATCCTGCACTACCTCGCCGGCTGCGACGAAATCTGGCACGCCGGCGACTTCGGCACGGCTGCCGTAATCGAAGCCCTGGAGGCCGTAGCGCCCCTGCGCGGCGTGTATGGCAACATCGATGGCCGCGACGTGCGCCTGAGTCAGCCCTTGGTGCAACGCTTCGACGTAGAGGGCCTGCGGGTACTTATGACGCACATTGGGGGCTACCCCGGCCACTACTCCCCTGCTGCCCGCGCTCTGCTCACTGAGGAGCGGCCCGGCCTGTTTATTTCCGGCCACTCCCACATTCTCAAAGTAATGCCCGACCCCAAGCTGGGCCTGCTGCACCTAAACCCCGGCGCGGCCGGCATGCACGGTTTCCACAAAGTCCGGACAATGCTGCGCTTCGAGGTAGCCAATGGCAAAGTGCAGCAGCTGCAGGCCATTGAGCTGGGGCCACGAGCGGCCGGGCGAGGGGAATAAAAAAAGCATGTCCTTGCGAGACGCAGCCGTGGCAAGGACGTGTAAAAATAAAAAAGCGCCTCCTTCCTGGGAAAGAGGCGCTTTTTCAAATCTATAGAAGCCAACCGACTCGGGTGGCAAGCCTATTTAGAGGGCAATTTCCGGTTTGGGATGCTCGCCTTCCTGGCCGTCTTCGTTTACGGGCTTGGTTACGGCTTCAGCATCGTCAAATGCTTCGGCATTGGCCTGGGTCGTAGCGGTTTTAGCTGCGGGAGCAGCTTTGGCTTCGGTGGCTACTGGAGCAGCGCCGCCGTTGAAGCGGGACTTCAGTTCATCAAGGTCCACGTTCTTTAGAACGGGGGTCAAAAGCAGTTGCTTGATGATGCGCTGCTTGTTATTGGCACGCGCAATGTTCTTGCGGTGCTTCCGCTTCAGTCGGGTGACGCTCATATCCGGGTCGGTTAAAGTCTTTTTGTAAAGGAGGGGCAAAAGTAAGTCTTATTTTTGAATCGGGAAACAGTTGTTGCTTCTTCCTTGTCATTCCGTTTTTACTTTGCTCCCCTACTATGGCTGAACCTGTTATTGATTTACGCTCTGATACCGTCACGCGGCCCACGGCGGCCATGCTCGACGCTATGCTCCGTGCCCCCGTCGGCGACGACGTGTACGGCGAAGACCCCACGGTGCGGGCCCTGGAAGAATCTTCCGCCGCTCTATTCGGCCTGGAAGACGGGCTGTTCTGCCCCTCCGGCACCATGACCAACCAGATTGCCATCAAGGCCCACACCGAGCCGCTGAGCGAGGTAATTTGTGAGCAGACGGCCCACGTTTACCTCTGGGAAGTGGGTGGCATTGCCTTCCACTCGGGGGCATCGGTGGCCCTGCTGCCAGGCGACCGGGGCCGCGTGACGGCCGCGCAGGTGGAAGCCGCCATCCGGCAGCCCGACAACGTGCATTACCCCACCTCCAGCCTCATCTGCCTGGAAAACACCAGCAACCGGGGCGGCGGCAGCTGTTACTCACTCGATGCCATTGCCAGCATTGCCGAAGTAGCCCGGCGCCGCGGCCTGGCCCTGCACCTCGACGGGGCCCGCATCTTCAACGCGCTGGTAGCTACGGGCCAAAGCGCCGCCGATTACGGCCAGTACTTCGACTCGATTTCAGTGTGCCTGTCGAAAGGGCTGGGCGCGCCGGTGGGCTCGGTGCTGCTGGGCAGCAAGGCCTTCATCCACAAGTGCCGCCGTATCCGCAAGGTGATGGGCGGGGGCATGCGGCAGGCCGGCATTCTGGCGGCGGCGGGTATTTATGCCCTGGAGCACAACGTGGAACGCCTGGCCGACGACCACCGCCGCGCCCGGGAGCTGGGTGCTACGCTGGCTGCGCAGCCCTATGTAGCCGAGGTGCTGCCCACCGAAACCAACCTCGTTATTTTCCGTCTCACCGAGGAAATGCGGGCCGAAACCTTTCTGGCACACCTGGAGCAGCACGGTATCCGGGCTTCTTCGTTTGGCCCCCAGATGATTCGCTTCGTAACTCACCTCGACGTGGACGACACGATGGTAGAGCGGGTAAACCACGCGCTACAGGCCCTGAGCGTACCGGCCTAGAAACGGCAGGAAGTATTCTTCTACAGTAAGTTGACCGTCATGCCGAGTAAAGTCGAGGCATGACGGTCTTTTTCTGCGTCCTTGTTACTCAATCACGCCATTCCCTGCAACTTTACTGTCGTCGGCTTTGTCGGCCAGGTGCAGCACAACGAGGCCGGTAACAGCGGCCAGGAAGGAACCTAGAATGACGGCCAGCTTGGCCAGCGCAATCCGACTAGGGTCGGTGAAGGACAGGTTGGCCACGAAGATGGCCATGGTAAACCCGATGCCGGCCGTGAAGCCCAGACCCAGCAGCTTATACCACGTGACGCGCTCCGGCAGGCTCGAAATGCCGGCCTTTACCGTAAGCCAGGTGGCCCCGAAAATACCGAGCGGCTTGCCCAGCAGCAGCGCCAGCCCGATACCCAGCCCCAACGGGCTCAGCAGCTCCCCCACCGACTCGGCCGACAGCACAATGGCCGTGTTAGCCAGGGCGAAGACCGGCAGAATAAAGTAGCTGATGGGCTTGTGCAGCGCCGCTTCCAGCTTCTCGATGGCGTCGGTGGGAATGGTGAGGGCCAGCAATACCCCGGCAATGGTGGCATGAATCCCCGACTTGAGCACGCAGAACCACAAAGCCAGCCCCAGCAGAAAGTACAGCGGCAGCATGTTTACCTTCAGTCGGTTGAGCAGCGCCAGCCCCGCGAAAACACCGCCCGCCGCCAGCAGATACGGCAGGTGCAGCTCGGCGGTGTAGAAGAGCGCAATGATGAGCACCGCAATTAAATCGTCGATGATGGCCAGGGCGGTGAGAAACACGCGCAGGCCGGGCGGTATCTTTTCGCCCAGCAACGAAAGGATACCCAACGAAAAGGCAATATCGGTGGCTGTGGGCACGGCCCAGCCGTGGCTGGCGGGCGTGCCGGCATTGAAGGCCAGGTAGATGCCGGCCGGCACCACCACCCCACCCACGGCCGCCAGCATGGGCAGCAGCGCCTGCCGGAAATCGGTCAGCTCGCCGTAGAGCACCTCCCGCTTGATTTCCAGGCCGACGGAAAAGAAAAACACGACCATCAGGCCGTCATCGACCCAGTGTGCGGCAGTTTTTTCCAACGGCGGCCAGCCCAGCGGCATTTCCCAGAAATGCAGATAGGCGCCGCTCCAGCCCGAGTTGCTGATGAGCAGCGACACCACCGTAGCTAACAGCAGCAACAGCCCCGAAAGCTTGCCGCTTTCCGACAGCTCCCGGATCGGCCCAATTATTCTGCGTAATGGCATGGGGCAAAGCTAGCCATTCGAGCGACGAAGCAGCGCGGCCTTGCGTACACCTTACGACTCCAAACTAACTCCCATCTTTGCGCCCGGCGGCCAGCAGGGCATTTGCGGCCCGCATTAGTCCGCCATGTCGCGCTGCCTCCCGCTCTTGCTCCTATGAATCTGTTTGTTATCGGCGACGTTCACGGCTGCTACCATACCCTGGTGGAGCTTTTGCAGCACTGGCAGCCCCAGCAGGAGCTGCTCATCCAGGTGGGCGACCTGATGGACCGGGGCAATTTCGCGCCCGAAACCATTGGGCTGGCCATGAATTTGAGCGAGCAGTACCCGCAGCAGACGATTTTTTTGAAAGGCAACCACGAGGTCGGGATGCTGCGGCACTACGGAGCGCAGGGGCCCTACCCCAACTGGCTGCTGTGGGGTGGGCGCAACACGTTTGCCCAGTATGGGCACCGGCGCGAATTGCTTAAAACTCACCTGCCGTGGCTGGCCCAGCGGCCCTTGTTCTGGGAAAATGACCACGTATTCGTGAGCCACGCCGGCCTGGCCGATACGCCCGACCCGCTCGACGAAGACAACCCCGACGGTATTCTGTGGCGGCGCGGGCCACTGCGCAACATCGGCAAGCTCCAGGTTATCGGCCACACGCCCACCGACGATGCCCGGCCCGATTTCGACCCGGTAGCCTACGTGCTCAACCTCGACACCGGCGCCGTGTACGGCCGGGCCCTCACTGCCGCCCGCATTGCCCCCAACGGCGACATTCTGCAGATTTTTTCCGTCCCCACGCACCCCTCCGACAGTGACCGAGCCTGACCTGACTTCCACCGCCGACCCAGCAATGGCCGCCGCCCTTACCCACCTGCGCCAAGCCGACCCGGTGCTGGCCGGCATCATTGCCCGGGGCCGGCCCATTGCGCCCCGGCCCCACGAAGATTTGTACCTAGCATTGCTGCGCGCCATCGTCAGCCAGCAGATTTCGACCAAAGCGGCGGCGGCCATCTGGCGCAAGGTGCAGGCCCTGTTTCCGCCCGACGGCTACCCCGAGCCGGCCGCCCTGCTGCTGCTCACCGACGAGGACCTGCGGGCCGCCGGCATTTCGCGCCAGAAAGCCGGCTATCTGCGCGCCATTGCCGACTTCGCCCAGCGCGACCAGCTCGACCACGGCCACCTCAGCCAGCTCGAAGCCGAAGCCTTTACCCAGCACCTGACTCAGATCAAAGGTGTGGGCCGCTGGACGGCCCAGATGCTGCAGATGTTTGCCCTCGACCAGCCCGACGTGTTTCCCGAAGGTGACTTGGGCGTGCAGAACGCCATGCGCAAACACTACGGCCTCGAAGAAACCGGCCGCGCCCTACTGCGCCGCATGACAGAAATTGCCGAGCCCTGGCGGCCTTACCGCACGCTGGCCAGTAAGTATATGTGGCAGTCGTTGGACAATACACCTGACGAGTAAACTGGCGGTCCTAAGCGTCGACGTCGGGCTGGTTGCCGGCCCGCTTCTGGTCGCGGTAGGTTACCACCATGACCACGAAAATAGCCACAAAGGGCACGCAGAACCCGAACAGCATCCAGCGCTTCAACGAGCGGTTGTTCATGTGGGCAATGTAGCCCGTTATCAGGGCCGAAGGGATGCTGAGGAAGATGACGGCAAACAGAAGATCAATGAGCATAAGCGCGTTGAGAGAGAAAAGAATTGCCGGCTACCAGTACTGCTCCGGCACTTGGGCCAGCTGGGCTTCCCGGTCCCAGTTGGCGGGCTGCAGCTTGGGGTAAAACCACTGGCCACCGGCTGCCAGCCACTTTTCGCGGTGGACCCGGGCGCCCGCAGCCGAGTAATCGTCGATGCCAAACTGCGCCCCGCAACACTCGCAGGTACCGTAGTCGGGTGCGTCTTCGGCAGGGCCCCAGGGCGAGTAGTCGTAGTCGAGGCCGCAGACGCGGCAGTACCAGAGGGAAATGGTAGCCACGGCCGTTAGCGGACTTTGCCGCGCTTTACCAGGTAGGCGTAGAGCACCTTATCGAACGGCTCCCGGATATCGACGGGCACGAAATCGATGCGGTACTGGCCGCAGCGCAGGGCCAGCTCCTGCTCGTACTGCTGCATAGCGGTGCGGTACTGCTCGCGCACCTGGCCCGGCTGCAGCTTGATCTGCTCCCCGGTTTCGACATCCTCAAACAGGTAAGGCCGCTCGGCAAACTCAAATTCCGACTCGGTGGCGCGGTCCATGATGTGGAACAAAAGCACCTCGTGCTGCTGGTGGCGTAGGTGCTGCAGGGCGGCCAGGCTGGCGGTCTGCTCCTCGGGGTTGCGGCCCAGCATATCCGAAAACAGCACGACCAACGAGCGTTTGGGAATCTGCTGGGCAATCTGGTGAATAACGCCCGACACGTCGGTGGCCCGGCGCGGGGCCGCCGGGCGCTCCAGCAGCTGTTGTAGCGTGAGCAGCAGCGTGTGCCGGTGCGAAGTGGTGGAGCGCACGGGCGTTTGGAGCTCGATCTGGTCGGCGAAGGTAACCAGGCCGACGGCGTCGCGCTGCTTCTGGAGCAGCGTGGTGAGGGCCGCGGCGCAGAGTACGGCAAAGCGCAGCTTGTCGTGGCCGGGCGCGGGGTAATACATGCTCGGGCTCACGTCGAGCAGTAGGTGGCAGCGCAGGTTGGTTTCCTCCTCGTAGCGCTTCACAAAGAGCTTATCAGTGCGGGCAAACACTTTCCAGTCGATGTGGCGGGTGCTTTCGCCGGGGTTATAGAGGCGGTGCTCGGAAAACTCTACCGAGAAGCCGTGGTAGGGCGACTGGTGCAGGCCGGTAATAAAGCCCTCCACGAGTTGGCGGGCCAGAAACTCCAGATTCTCAAACGAGCGGACGGCAGCCAGATCCAGTGGTTTCGACATCGGGGCAAAGGTAAGGTGGTGAAACTATGGCCGGAAAAGCGGCGGCCGGAAGCATAGGCTTTAATCGATATAATCCAGCTTTCCGGCTGAGCCCAACTTTTGCCAGCCTTGGTCCTAAACTTCCGTCTACAAAAGCGGCAAGCTGTAAAACAAAGGTACCCGGCATTTTGTGCAAAAAATTTGACCTCAATATTTTTATATACGGCTCTAACACTTTACTTTGGGTTGCAATTCAATCATCTTGGAATAAATCAACTTATTTGAAGGCACCGTGGAAGACCGTCACGATCAGGAAGAAATCTACTCCCAACGTATTAAAGCTGGCAAACGCACGTACTTTTTCGATGTAAAGGCAACGCGCGGCCAGGACTACTACCTCACCATCACGGAAAGTAAGCGCAAGCTGCGGGATGATGACACGTTTTCCTACGAGAAACACAAAATCTTCCTCTACAAAGAAGACTTCGCCAAGTTCGTGGATGCCCTGCAGGACGCCGTGGATTACGTGCGTGAAGAGCTGCTCACCGAAGAGGAAGTAGCCGAACTCGACCGGCCCCGCCCCGCTTACGACAACTTTGAAGGCGACAAAGGCTTCAACCCCAACCGCTCCGACGACAACTACTAGCCCCGAAGCTTAGCGAAACACAGCTCTACTCTTCTCGAATTCAGCTCCTTCGCGCGGCGCGCTTTGACTCACAAGTCGAAGCGCGCCGTTTTTTTGTTGTTGCGGTTGGTCGTTGCTTGGTCTGTCATCCTGAATGCAGCGAAGCGGAGTGAAGGACCTGCGTCACCTACCCCACTGAGGGTTTTACCAATGTAACAAAGCTCTTTACTACTGTCTGTAGCGACAAAGGGCTTTGCACATTGAATTTAGCTCGTCACTCAGGTAAGCAAGGTTCTTCGCAGGCTCAGGATGACAGACGAGAGCAAGCAGTGAAGGCCTGCGTCGGATTACGCCAAGGATTCCCCGAAAAACAGCCGTACCTTTGCCCCTCGAATTACGCGCCTTATGGCCGTAACTCACCATTTCACAACTTCACTATTTCACTAATATGGGTCTCCGCTGCGGAATCGTCGGTTTGCCGAACGTGGGTAAGTCCACGCTGTTCAACGCCCTTTCGAACGCCAAGGCCGAATCGGCCAACTATCCTTTCTGCACCATCGAGCCCAACGTGGGCGTGATTACCGTGCCCGATGAGCGCCTCCAGATTCTGGAAGCCCTGGTGAATCCCAAGCGGGTGCTGCCCACTATTATCGAGTTTGTGGACATTGCCGGCCTGGTGAAAGGTGCCTCCAAGGGTGAAGGCCTGGGCAACAAGTTCCTGGCCAACATCCGCGAGGTAGACGCCATCATCCACGTGGTGCGCTGCTTCGACGACCCCAACATCGTGCACGTAGCCGGCGGCGTCGACCCCGTGTTCGACAAGGACGTAATCGACACTGAGCTGCAGCTCAAAGACCTGGAAAGCATCGACAAGAAGCTGCAGAAGTCGGAGCGCTCGGCCAAGGCCGGCGACGCGGCAGCCAAGAAGGAAGTAGCCATTCTGCAACGCTTCAAGGCAGCCCTGGAAGCCGGGCAAAATGCCCGCGCCGTGCCGGCCGACGACGTGGAGCTCGAAGCCGTAGCCGATTTGCAGCTGCTTACCATCAAGCCCGTGATTTACGTGGCCAACGTGGACGAGGCCAGCATAAAGACCGACGGCAACCACCACGTGGCAGCCCTGCGCGAGCATGTAAAAGCCGAAGGTGCCCAGGTAGTGCTGGTATCGGCGGCCATTGAGGAGCAGATTGCCGACATGGAAGACCCCGAGGAAAAGGAAATGTTCCTAGGCGAATATGGCCTCACCGAATCGGGCCTGAACAAGCTCATCCGCGCCAGCTACGAGCTGCTGAACCTGATTACCTACTTCACCGCCGGTGTGCAGGAAGTACGCGCCTGGACCATCCACCGGGGCGACAAAGCGCCCCAGGCAGCCGGTGTTATCCACTCCGACTTCGAGAAAGGCTTCATTCGCGCCGAGGTTATCAAGCTGGCTGACTATCAGGAGTACAAGACCGAGGTAAAGATCAAGGAAGCCGGCAAGATGGCCGTGGAGGGCAAGGAATACGTGGTGCAGGACGGCGACATCATGCACTTCCGCTTCAACGTCTAATCACCGATTACGCTGATTATCCGCTAATTGCGCTGATTTTCTTTCGGTTATCCTCGCCTCTTCTCTGTAACAAACCACTATGGACGTAAAAGACAGCAACGGCAACCTGCTCGCCGAGGGCGACTCGGTGACGCTCATCAAGGACCTGAAGGTGAAAGGCTCGTCTTTGACCCTGAAGCGTGGCACGGTAGTCAAGAACATCCGGCTCACCAACAGCCCCGCCGAAATCGAAGGCCGCGCGGGCGGCTCCACGATGGTGCTCAAAACCGAGTTTCTGAAGAAGGCTTAGTTTCGGCGGCTTCTTTGGCAGCAACCAGTAACTTCAACGCCCCGGCCGGTATTTGGTCGGGGCGTTTTGATTCTAATCTATTATGAACTCCCTGGAAAAATACTTAGAGCACCTTGACAAAATATTCCAAGTTGAACCGGAATTCTTCCCGGAAACGAGTCTAATAGAAGGATTGAAAGGGGTGACGACAATAGCATACAGAGATATTCCAGAGCAAGGAATGGTAACCGGTATTACCTATGGTTTATCCTTATATAATCATCCTGATTGGGTACTAGGGCGCCCTGAACTGTGTGTATCTGTTGAATCAACAGATATTCTTTGGGCTTGTGTAGCAGGCTTCTTGGCTAACAAAGGCAGAGGAAACTTCGCATTTTGTTATGGCAATACAATCAACTTTCACGAGCGTGTTTCAAATGATTCGGAAATGGACGCATTTCTTGTATTTGCTCCGGCGATATTAGATCCTGAAGATTACTTAGATATTGATGTAGGGCAAGATTATAAAATCAACATAGCAGGCTTATTTCCTATATACTCTTCTGAAATAGAAATTTATAATCGTATCGGTCTTGAGAAGTTTTGGCATCACCCAGGTTTTAATCAGTATGACGTAAATAGAAAGAGAATTCTTGCTTAGATAATCCATAAAAGGAAATGCCCTAGACGGTACCGTCTAGGGCATTTCCTTTTATGGTAGTTTATAATATCCGCTACTTCCCCACCACTTTAAACAGCGTCCCGGCCGGGAGCTTGGTGGTGAGCTGCATGCCGTTCAGAATAGCCATGTCCTCACGCTTGGCGCTGGGTACGCCGTTGGCAGCCAGGGCAGCCGAGAGGGTAGTAGCCGTTTTCACGGTTTTGATGCGGATTTTCTCGGGCTGGCGGTTCAGCTTGCTGGCATCGGTGAGGCGGGCAAAACCCTGGGCTACTTGGGTGAAGGTAGGCGCGTAGGTAGCAAACGAGGCCGGAGCGGTGAGGCCGATGAGGGCGTAGATGCTGTTGCCATCCTGAATGAGGTAGCTGAGCGTACGGGCGCTAACGCCCTGCTGCCCACTCTGGTCCTGGCTTACCTGGTCGGCCTGCACGGCAATGGCGGGGAAGCCGTTGATGGTGGTACGGCTGGCCTGCGGCGACTGGAGCTGCAGCTGTTTCACCAGGGCTTCAGCGGCGGCATCGAGGGAGGTGCCGGGGGCGGGCAGCAGCGCAATGAGGGCTTTGCCGTTGGGCTCGGCCATCTGGAACTGCTCGGGGGAGTTCTGCGACTTCCAGCCCGAAGGCACCGGGAAGCGGAATTTCAGATCAGGATGGTAGAATACGCCGCCTTCCACGAAGCCCTGGCGCGGGTCTTCACCGAAAGGCAGCCCTTCAATGGAGCGCAGGTAGGAGTCCCGGTTCACGGCCAGCTTAGCCGAGCCCGTTTGCTGCTTAGCCTGCGCGGCCAAGCCCTTTACGCGGGTGTAACGGTCGGCGGAGTTGGGGTGAGTAGAGAGGAAAGTGGGGATGCCGCCAGCGCCACTCTGGGCTTCAGTGCGCTGCAGCGTCTGGAAGAAGTCGGCCATATTGGCCGCGTCATAACCGATTTTAGTGGAGTATTTCACCCCCAGCACGTCAGCCTCATTCTCCGCGTCGCGGCCATATTTCAGCAGGCCCAGGCCCACCACCTGAGAAAGAGGCTGAGCCAGAGAGGCTACCCGGCTCGACACCATGGAGCCCACGCCCAACAACAGGCTGCTGATGGTGCTGCGCGTCTGCTGCTTCTGGCCGTGGCGGGCCGTAATGTGGCCCAGCTCGTGGCCCAGTACCCCGGCAAACTGCGCCTCGTTGTTGAAGTAAGCCATAATACCGCGCGTAAAGTACACGTGGCCGTCGGGCGTGGCAAAGGCGTTAATCACCGGCGAATCGACGATAGTGAAGCCGTAGTCGCCGGGCCGGTCCGACACTTTGTTCATCTGCTGGCCCTTGGTATCGATGAGCTTTTGCAGCGTGGCATTGCTGTAGAGGCCAAACTGGGCCAGCACGGCCGGATCGGGCTTGGGGCCCTGCAACGGCGCGAGGTAGTAGCGGAAGGGTTTTTCGGCCGGGGCCGAAGTGGTAGAGCCGGCCAGGGGCAGTAGCGTGAGCAGAAGCGCGCCGGTGGAAAGGCCGCGCAGAACGGAAGATTTCATAGGTGGAAAGCGGCGTGGGCCGCGTAGCATGAGGAAGGATGAGCTTGCAACGGCCGGCCCGCGGGCAGGGTTGCAAACCGGGTGAACCAACACCCTGCCGCCCGCAAAAGGCGCGGCTGAAGCGGGTAAGCCAAAAAACCTGCCAAACCCCACCCCAACCCCTCCCCGCTGTGAGAGGGACTTTTTTTACTATTGCAACGACAACTTTATAAGTCATTGCAGTGCTACTGTAAGCCCCTCTCCCAGCGGGGAGGGGTTACTTGCCCACCACCTTAATCAACGAGCCGGCGTTAACTTGCTCGTTGAGCTGCATGCCGTTGAGAATGGCCATTTCTTCGAGCCGGGCTTCGGGTACGCCGTTGGTTTTCAGGGCCTGGCTCAGGGAGCTGCGCAGCTTCAGGGTTTTGACGCGCACGTGCTCGGGCTGGCGGTTCAGCTTGCTAGCGTCGGTGAGGCGGGCAAAGCCTTCCATGGTGCTGCTGAAGGTGGGCTGGTAGCTGGGAAAGTCGGCGGGGGCGGCGGCGCCGAGCAGGGCGTAGATGGTTTTGCCGTCTTGGATAAGGTAGACCATGGTGCGGATACCGGCCACCGACTGCCCGGTTTGCGGGTCCTGCTGCACCTGGTCGGCCACGAAGGTGAGGGCCGGAAAGCTGTTGACCGTGGTGCGGCGCGAATCGGTGGGCTGCAGGCTGAACTGCTTCACCAGGGCCTGGGCAGCTTCGTCGAGGGAGGCGCCGGGAGCCAGGGCCAGCATCATGAGGGCCTTGCCGGCGGGGTCGGCCATCTGAAACTGCTGGGGCGTGTTCTGGTGCTTCCAGCCGGCGGGCACCGGGAAGCGGAACTTCAGCTCGGGGTGGTAAAAGGCATTATTTTCCACAAAGCCCTGGCGCGGGTCTTCGCCGTACACGATGCCGTCAATCATGCGCAGGTACTGGTCCCGGTTGATTTTCAGATTCGTGGGGTTGCCATTCTGCTGCTTCCACTGGTCGGCCAGCTGGTGTACGCGGTTGTAGCGGTCGGCCGGGTTGGGGTGGGTCGAGAGGAAATCGGGAATGGGCTCGGCAGCGCTTTTCTCCTGCTCACGCTGCAGGGTCTGGAAGAAATCGGCCATCTGGGAGGCGTCGTAGCCGATTTTAGAGGAATAGGCCACGCCCAGCTCATCCGACTGGCTTTCGTCGTCGCGCCCGAACTTGAGGAACAGCAGCTGCATGCCCTGGGCGGCCTGTTCGCCAAACTGGGCCAGCCGGGGCGAGGCAATCATGGCGCCCATCAGCCCTACCTGCCCGATGATGGCGTTGGTTTGCTGCTTGGCCGAGTGCCGGGCCGTCACGTGGCCGATTTCGTGGCCCAGCACGCCGGCAAACTGCGCCTCGTTGTTGAAATGGGCCATAATGCCCCGGGTGAAATACACGTAGCCACCGGGCACGGCAAAGGCGTTTATCACCGGCGAATCGACGACGCGGAAGGTGTAGGTCAGCTCGGGGCGGTGCGAAATAGCGCCCATGGCCTTGCCCTTCTCGTTGATGAAGTTTTGCAGCTTCTGGTCGGGGTAGATGCCAAACTGGGCCGCCACGGCCGGGTCCGACTGCTGGCCCATAGCCAGCTCCTGCCCTTTCGAGACGAGCATCACTTCTTTTTTACCCGTCACGGGGTTTACGGAGCAGGCAGATGTCAGCAGCAGTGCGGCGGCAAGAGGCAAGGTCGGTTTCATGGGCAAGTGGGCGGGTGAAAAGGGTTTTGCTAGCTGCAACGCGCCGCCGGGGCTTTGGTTACGGCACTGAAGTGCATGAGTACTTTGGAGTACCTATTGAAAACAGAAAAAGAAGGTACGCCAATTGTGGAGTAGATTTTGAAAATAAAAAGAATAGGTACTCCATATTTGGCGTACCTATTACTAATAGAAAGAGAAGGCACGCCAACAGGGATGTATAGCCGTGCCCCTAGGCTACGCCGATCTTCGGTTCGCGTCTCTACATCGTTCTGACGCTGCAAGCGTAGGAAAAGCCCTATGTTTACCCCGGGGCCCAACGAACGGCCCCGCTTTTATTCGTCACCCTGTTCTTTATGACCGATAAAATCCTGGCGTCTTTGCGGGCCCTCCACCTGATTTCCGCTGAGCAGGACGCCGCCATTGCCACCTACGAGCGGGAAAAGCCCTTTTCGCTGTATTACGAGCTGCGCACCTTCCTTTCGCTGGGCGTCACACTGCTGAGCACCGGCCTAGGCCTGCTCATCTACCAGAACATCGACAGCATCGGCCACGGCGCAATTGTGACTGTTATTGCGTTGCTCTCGGCGGCCGGGTTTGGCTATGCCTACACCCGGCGGCAGCCTTTCAGCTGGCTGGAAAACCCCAAAGCCTCTACCAGCGCCGACTACGCCCTGCTGCTGGCCTGCCTCACGTTTCTGACGCTGGTAGGCTACCTGCAATACCAGTACAACTTCTTCGGCACGCGCTACGGGCTGCTGGTAGTGGTGCCCACGGTGGTGTTTTTCCTGTGTGCCTACCGCTTCGACCACCGGGGCGTGCTTTCCATGGCTATTACCGGTCTGGCGGCCTGGGTGGGCGTGTCCATTGCGCCGCTGTCGGCCTTCACCAGTAACGACTACGCCCTGCCCCACCTCGACTGGGTGGCCATTGTGCTGGGAGTGGCGCTGGCCGCCGTGGGGCTGGCCTCGGAGTATTATGACCGCAAAAAGCACTTCGGCTACACTTACCTGCTGCTGGGCAGCAACCTGGCCCTGATAGCGGCCACCAGCGCCATGTTTCGCAGCAGCTACTCGGAGGCCGGCTTTATGCCGCCGGTGCTGGCGGCCCTGCTCATTGTTGTGCTGAGTGCGGGCCTCTACTGGTATGCCCTGCGCACCCACTCCTACGTGTTTCTGCTGCTGGGCGCGCTCTACGGTTACATGGCCGTTACCTACCTATTTTTCCAGTTGTCCGACGATAGAGATTGGGATGTGCTGGGCTTCATCTACTTCCCCTTGTCCACGGTGGGCGTGGTGATACTGCTGCTGAACGTGAAAAAAATTCTGGGAATCCATGAGAACAAAGGCGTATAGCGAAGAAGGCATCTTCAACCTGGAGGTGCAGCACACGGCGCAGCGCTGGGGCAAAACCAAGCTGCTGACGGCTGAGCAGGTAGCGGCCATTGTACAGGCCTTTCCCAGCGAGTTTTACCGCCGCCACCTGTTCATCAAGATTGCCCTGTTCATCTTCACCTGGTTTGCCGTCTCGGCCGCGTCGAGTCTGGTGTTTCTGGCCGTATTCGAAAGCGGCAGCGGCAGCGGCCACGACTTTGAGGAGCGGCTCCTGCTGGGCTGCCTGCTGTGCGGCACCCTGGCCATTGTGTTGCTCGAGCAGCTGATTATCAAAAATCACCTCTACCGCTCCGGCGTCGACAACGCGCTGCTGTATATGGCCATGGGGTATTTCCTGGTCGTGCTGGGGTGCTGGTACAGCATCACGCTATCCGACTCCTTCGACCCGGAAATGCTGCTAGAGCGGGGGCTGCTCTGGTGGATGCTGCTGCCGGTGCTGGCGGTGCTGCTGGTGGGCGTGGTGCGCTACGCCGACCCGTTTCTGGGCGCGCTGAGCTTTCTGCTGTACCTGGGAATCGTGGTGGCGCTGCTGCTGCCCTCGGGCCTGGGTCAGGCCCTGCTACCGTTTGGGCTGATGCTGGCCTCGGCCCTGGCCTACCTGCTCGTGCGCCTGCTGGCCCGCCGCCCCGACTACCTCTACTACCGCACCTGCCTGCGCACGGTGAAAGTGCTGGCCCTGGCCTTCTTCTACCTGGCCGGCAACTATATGGTGGTGCGCGAAGTCAACGCCCTGCTGCACGGGCTGAATGTGTCGGTGCAGATCAGCTACGCGCCGCTGTTTTACCTGTTTACCGTGGGCATTCCGCTGGCTTACATCACGCTGGGCCTGCGCCGCCACGACCGGATCTTGCTGCACATGGGCCTGCTCACGCTGGGCTTTTCCATCTTCACCTACCGCTTCTACCGCTCGGTACTGCCCCCGGAAGTAGCCCTCACGCTGGCTGGCATCATCCTGATTCTACTCTCCGGGGTATTGCTGCGCTACCTGCGCCCCGCCAAGCACGGCCTCACCGCCGAGCCCGCCGACAACCCCGAATTCAGCGTGCTGGATCTGGAATCGGTGGTCATGGCGCACGTCAGCGAAGCAGGCATGAAAGTACCGGAGCGCGGCTTCGAATTTGGCGGCGGCACCTCCGGCGGCGGCGGCGCCGAGGGGCGGTATTGAAGTGAAGTTGTGAGTTTAAAAACGTGTCATTGCGAGGCAGAGCCGAAGCAATCCGTCCTTTGAAACGTACTGAGCTGCCTTTTACCAGAAAGCCCTTTATCGAACCAACGATAAAGGGCTTTCTGGTAAAAGAACGTTTGTCACCAGCAGAGGACGGATTGCTTCGCAAGCTCGCAATGACACTTTGCACAACTTCACCATCTCACCTCAAGGCCGGCGGCTATTTACATCGATGCTCTGGTAGCCAATGAGCAGGTCGGCGCGGGTACCGGGTGGGCGGTAGTAGACCAGCAGGTCGTACTGGTTTTCGGTTTCCTGGTGGCTGCCTTCGAAGTACACGTTATCCACGGCGCCGGTAGGTTTGCCCACTACGTAATAGTAGTTGTAGTAGCCCTGCTTAAGCAACGCGGTGCCGGTGTACTGCTGCTGCTCCGCGTTGTAGGTGAGCTTGAACTCGTCCTTGAGCTGCCAGTCGGTGAGGGCGCCGAAGACGTAGACCGGGCCGGGCGCGGCCGACGGGGCCCGCAGCTGGAAGGTGGTGCTGGCGTAGTCGCCGTTGGTAGCACCGTTGCCGTACTCGCGGCTTTCAAAGAGGCGCTGCCCGTTGATGTCGTCGAACTGGGAGTAGCTCTGGCCGCTGCGGGTGGCTTCGGGGCTGAGCAGCACGGCCCGGGGCGAAGCGTTGGGGTCCAGCTCGGCCATGCCCGCGCCCAGCACGCGCAAGGAGCGCATGTCAAAGTAGCGAAACTCACTGCTGGCCGGGAAGGCGTTTTCGAAGTTGAAGTACTGGTAGTCGAGCCGACGCTCGGCGTCGCGCACGAAGGTGGGACGCAGGTTGGTTTTGGCGTTGTCCCAGCGGAAGTTCTGGCGCAGCATCACCTTCACTTCCTGGCTGGGGTTTACGAGCTGCATGCCGCCGTAGCCAATCGAGAAGTCGATCTGCTGCATGGTGTAGCGCTGCTCGCCGCCCACCGGAATACCCTGCTTGATGGCCACTTCCACGCTGTTTTCATACACCAGCAGCCGGCGCGACACCACGGGCGTGCCCCCGGCGCTTTGCACCAGCAGCAGGTAGTTGCCGCTGAGCTTCACCCGCGGCACCTGCAGGCGGTAGTGGTAGTAGGGCACCTTCACGTTCACGCCGGTGCGGTAGTCGGTGATGAGAAACTCGTTGATTTCGCTCAGAAACTGCATATCCGTCAGCACCGAGGGCTTCCAGTCTACGTCGCAGTGGATGAGCTTGGCGGTCAGGCGCTGGGAGTTGGTGCCCAGAATATCGAACTCCAGCACAATGGGCTGCTGCTGACTGATGGGCACCACCGGCGGCTGAAATATTTCCGTGTTCTGGCCCGTACTCACGTAGCACTGCACCGAGCGCACGTCGGGGCTGTAGGTGTAGTCCTGGTAGCGCAGGGCTTTATCGGCGTAGTATTCCGAGGGGCGCTGCGGGCTTTGGCCGCCCCGCGGGGCGTTGGCATCGGTGATGGGCGTACCGAGCGGTACGCAGGCCGTGGCCAGTAAGAGCAGGGGGGCAAGGCAGGAAGAGCGGGGCATAGGGGCGAAGGTAGCGCGAACTTTCAGTTTGAGGAAGTAGTACGGCCCCAACGCCCCGCGGGGCGGTGCTATTGCGGCCCGCATACTCAGTATTTGCCGGGCCATGCCAGCAGAAAGACCACCGAAATCTGTACTCAAGTAGCTCAACGTACCCGCGTTGCCTCTAGCCCTGGTGACTTTGATTTTGGGAAGACCAGGTAACGCAATCCTACCTATATTAGCTCACGTTACGCTACCAAATAGCGTACTATGGACAGATTGCCGCTACTTCCAGTATCGTTGAGTAGCGGCAACCCAAAATATTGCTTACAAGCGACGCAAAACCTTAAAAAACCATATGAAAAGAATAAGAACTGCTATTGTTTATATAACCTTGGTGTGTATCACTGCTGCTTGCTCTACTTCGCGAAAAAGCAGTAGTGAAGTAACAGAATCATACAAGCCAGCATCGAAAGAATTATATAAAACTATTTATCACATGGACAGCGTATTATTTGACGCATTCAACAACCGAAACCTTGAAATACAGAAAATGGTGTTTGCAACCAACCTTGAGTTTTATCATGACAATGGAGGTTTAACAAACTACAATCAGGTAATTGAAAATACCCGTCGGCTTTTTGACCAAAACAATGGGTTGAGAAGAACCCTTATACCCGGAAGTCTTCAGGTATATCCTATCAAAGACTATGGAGCCATTGAAATAGGTATTCACCGGTTTTGTCATCCGGAAAACGGAAAGGATGATTGCGGAACATTTAAATTCATTCACATCTGGCAGAAAAGACCTGATGGGTGGAAACTAACAAGAGTGATTAGCTACGACCATTAAACTTATTGGAATTTGTGTACGATTAGAAATATACCAGCAGCCAGCAGTGCATTGGAAATACAGCGGGGTAATGAATAAACACTGGGCTATAAATTACTAATCAGCTTTTGTTCCAGTGTAACTCAATTCTATTGAGCTACAAAAAATCAATGAACCCCTGTGCATTTATTCAGCATTGGCCCGGGCTAAACGAATAGTACACGCCGCCACATAGCTAATACCTTTCCGTTGCCCTCGTGCTACCTCCTGTTGTTTCCGATGCCTTACCAGCAACACAGCGGATATGGCACGAGGTAACACCAGCATCACAACTCCTTTATACAGCCTTAACCCAGCGGTAAACCAGACACAACAGTGCGTTTCGTACTTGCGGCGCAATTCAACCCCTCACCAAGCCCCTATGAAACACACTCCTACCCTACTGACCGCCGCCCTGTTGGCCGGCGGCGCGGCCCGCGCCCAAACCACCTGCCCCACTCTACCCCTCGACCACATCGGCCGCTTCACCTCGGTGCTGCCCTCCACCCAGCCTCAGGAGCTGCGCCTGCCTTCCACCCACACCTTCCAGATGCTGGTGCAGGGCGGCGCGGCCTACTCCACGCCTGCCGACGGCAACGTCAAGGAAGCCTTCGACTTTACGGGCTACGTGCCCATCAACGGTAGCAGTGCCAACGGGTATCTGTCCATCAACCACGAAGGCTCGTCGGCGGCTACTTCGGGCGTGAGTATGCTGGATTTGAGCTTCAACGCTACTACCAAGCTGTGGAGCGTGACAAGCAAAAACCCGGTGAACTTCGGTCCGGTGGTGGGCACGTTCAACAACTGCTCGGGCGGCACCACGCCCTGGAATACGGTGGTTACCTGCGAGGAAAACGCCCCCACTGCCCCCACCGACAGCAACGGCGACGGGTATATGGACTTCGGCTGGAACGTGGAAATTGACCCGGCCACCCGCACCGTGAAAGATCAGGACGGCAACGGCACCCCCGACAAGCTCTGGCGCCTGGGCCGCTTCAAGCACGAAAACATCGTGGTAGCCGCCGACCGGCGCACTGTGTACGAGGGCGCCGACGAAGGCTCGGCCAACAGCTTCGTATATAAGTACGTGGCTACTACGCCCGGGCAGCTCGCCAACGGCACACTCTACGCCCTCAAGCTCGATGGTGCTATTGGCACGGCTACTACCGGCACCTGGCTGCCGGTGCCCAACACCACGCCGGCCGAGTGCAACAACACGGCCGCTGCGGCCCTGGCCCTGGGCGCTACCAGCTTCAACGGCGTGGAAGACATCGAAATCAGCCCCGTTACCGGCCAGATCTACTTCACGGCCAAAGGTCCCGGTACCACCTACCGCTTCACCGACGCGGGCACGAGCGTCAGCAGCTTCGGTATTTTCGTGGGCAACTCGCCCGGCGTCACCAACCAGGCCTACACCATCAACTACGGCAGCGGCTCGGTGGCCGAAGCCTGGGGCACCGGCAACGACAACCTGACCTTCGACTCGCAGGGCAACCTCTACGTGCTGCAGGACGGTGGCCGCAACCACGTGTGGGTAATTCGCCCCTGCCACACCCAGGCCAACCCGGCCGTGGAGCTGTTTGCCGTGACGCCCAACGGCTGCGAGCCCACTGGCATGACCTTCTCGCCCGACGAGAAATTCATGTTCATCTCCATCCAGAGCCCCGATCCGACCAACACCATGGCTACTATTGACGCGGCCGGCCAGTCGGTGGTTTTCAATAAGTCGACGGCACTGGTTATCAGCCGCAAAGGCGTATTGGGCACCACTTTGGCCACGGCCAAAAGCCAGACCGAGCTAGCCCAGGCCGACGTGTATCCGAACCCGGCGGCCGGCTCCGAGCTGACCGTGGCCCTAACCAGCAGCCGCAAAGAAGCCGCCACGCTGCAGGTGTTCAACAGCCTGGGGGCCCGCGTGCTGGAGCAAACCGCCGTGCTGAACCAAGGGGTGAACAGCCTGCGGGTGCCGGTGGGCAAGCTGCGCGGCGGCCACTACACGCTGGTTATCAAAACGGCTACCACGTCCACTACCCGGCCGTTTATCAAGCAATAGTTCGTGCGCCTAAGTCACTCCATCGTTATTCTGATAAGTGTTGCCCTGCAGGCTCTGCGGGGCAACACTTGTTTGGCCCAGGCCCCACCCTGCGCCACACCGGCCGCCTTTACGCTGGCCGCCGCACTTAGCCAGCCCGGCTGCGTGCGGGAGCTGAACCTGCGCGGGCAGGGTCTGGAGCAGCTGCCCGCCAGCCTCGGCCAGTTGCACCGGCTGCGGCAGCTCTACGCCCACGAAAACCACCTGCTGCACCTGCCCGAAAGCCTCACGGCGCTGGATAGCCTACAGGTGCTGTTTGCCAACAAAAACGGCCTGCTGGATCTGCCGGCCACCATCGGCAATCTGCACCAGCTGCGGCAGCTCCAGATTGACCAGAACGCTCTGACGGAGCTGCCGCCCAGCATCGGCGGACTCGACAGCTTGCGGTTTTTGCTCAGTGCCTGGAACCAGTTCACCTCCTTGCCCGAGCAGCTGGGCCAGCTCACCCGCCTCGAATACTTCGACGGCTCTCATAACCAGCTGCTGTTTCTGCCCGAAGCCGTGAGCCAGTTGCGCCACCTGCGCTACGTGTACCTGAACGACAACAAGCTGCAGCGGCTGCCCGGGCAGCTGGCCACCCTGACGCGGCTGGAAGAGCTGAACCTGAGCAATAACCAGCTGGAGGAACTGCCCATCAGCCTGGGTGGCTGCCAGGCGTTAAAGGTGCTGATTCTTTCCGGCAATCAGCTCCGGGCCCTGCCCGCCAGTCTGGGTAAACTGCAGAATCTGGAAATGCTCATTGCCAATGACAACCAGCTCACGGCCCTGCCCCGCTCCTTGGGCAAGCTTCACCGGCTGAAAACCATCATCGTGAAAGGCAACGCCTTCAACGCAGCGGCCCGCCGCCGCGCCCAGGCCCAACTGCCCCACGCCACCTTCTACTTCCAATGAGCCTGCCCTCTTTTGCCCGCTGTGCCCGGCCGCTGCTGCTGGGGCTGGCGGGGCTGCTGTTTTCGTTTGCCGTGCTGCACAAAACGCCCACCGAGCAGGTACAAAGCTATTACGCGCTCCATCTGCGCCAGCTCCACACCCAGCTCGCCCGGTTGCAGGATCTTGCCAGCCAGGCCGACACAACGGCAATACAGGCGCAGTTCGCCGCCTGCCGCACCGAGTACAAGCACCTTGAATTCGCCGTGGAATACTACTACCCGCACGCGGCCCAGCGCCTCAACGGGGCCAATCTGCCCGAAACCGAGGCCGGGGAGCCGGGCCAGGTTATTCTGCCCACGGGCTTTCAGGTGCTGGAGGAATACGTGTATGCCCCCGGCTCGCCTACTAGCGCCACCCGCGACCAGCTGCGTCAGGAAACCGACAACCTGCTGGCCGAAGTGCGCCACCTGGAGCAGCAGGTGCCGCTGTTGGCTTTCTCCGAGGCCGAAGTATTCGACGCCCTGCGCCTGAACCTCTACCGCCTGGCTGCCAAGGGCCTATCGGGCTTCGACTCGCCCGTAGCCCACGCCTCACTACCCGAGGCGGCCGTCACGCTGCAGGCTACCCGGGAAGTACTGGCCATGTTTGCAGTACCTAAGCAAGTGCTGCTGGCGCTGGGGCGTGGCGAGGCCGCCGTGGCCGCGCCCTATCAAACCTTCGACAGCTTCGACCGGGCCCGGTTTCTGGGGCGGCATTTCAATCCGACTTTGGCGGCCCTGCGCCAGGCTCAGCAGCAGCTTGGGGTTCCTTTTGTGGCAGCCCGCCGCGCCGTGCGGCCCGAAGCAGCCAGCTTCTTCGTGGCCGATGCCTTCGACCCCGGCTTTTTTGCCCCCGCTGATGTCGCCGCGCCTACCCCGGCCGTACTGGCCCTGGGCGAGGCCCTGTTTCGGGAGCCGCTGCTGTCGGGCCGCGCCGGGCGCTCCTGCATCAGCTGCCACCTGCCCGGCCGGGCCTACACCGATGGGCTGCGGGTAAACCGCTCGTTGCAGGCCGGTGCCGAGCTGGCGCGCAACACGCCCACGCTGCTCAACGCAGCCCTGCAGCCCGAGCAGTTTGCCGATGGCCGCGTGCATTTCCTCGAAGACCAGGTACACGCCGTCGTGTCGAATAAGGCTGAAATGGGCGGGCAGCTTGGCAATGCTTCGGCGCTACTGCGCCGCAAGCGGCCCTACGACCGGCTGTTTGCCCAAGCTTTTGCCGCCGAGACGCAGCCCATTACTGAGCGCAATATCCGCCGGGCTGTAGCGGCCTACGTGCGCAGCCTGGTGCGCCTCAACAGCCGCTTCGACCAGTACCTGCGCGGCGACTCGACAGTGTTGAGCGGGCAGGAAATTCAGGGCTTCAACCTGTTTATGGGCAAGGCGCAGTGCGGCACTTGTCACTACCTGCCTCTGTTCAATGGCAGCGTACCACCCCTCTACGACAAGGCCGAAAGTGAAGTGCTGGGCACTCCCGCCACCGCCGACACACTGCACCCCACGCTGGATACCGACCAGGGCAAGTTCGGACTCTACGGCATTGCCCATCAGCGCCACGCCTTCAAAACGCCTACTGTGCGCAACGCGGCCCTTACCGCACCTTATATGCACAATGGTGTGTATCAGACCCTGGAGCAGGTGCTGGATTTCTACAACCGCGGCGGCGGTACCGGCCTGGGCCTTGCCGTGCCCACCCAAACCCTGGCTTCTGACCGCCTGCACCTGACCAGCGCGGAGCAGCAGGCCGTTATTGCCTTTATCAGGGCGCTGAATGACGCTCCGGAAACGGCCTACTAACGTCGGAGCCTGCTCGAAAAAGCCGAATGTCCGTGGTTGGGCCTGTTGTCCGGCGTCCCTTTGGTTAACTGTAGCGCGCCATGTATTAAAGACAACGGGAAGATTAATGGCACTTTATAAAATAATTCCAATATTAATTTGTCATATTTTTATCTATTTTAGGCTATACTTTCACCTTTATCATCCGCTTGTGCTATGAGAAAAACTATGACGCCCACCCTCTGGACTTGTGCGCTGCTGCTGGCCGCCGGCACTGCCTCTGCCCAGGACAACGTGAGTACTGTGCAACAGATCGGCGACGGCAACTCGGCCCTGATTACGCAGCCGGGCAGCCGCAACAGCTCTGCCGGCACCCAAACCGGCGACGGCAACGCGCTGACCGTAAACCAGGGCGGCTCGCTGCATACCGCCAGCGCGGTGCAAACCGGCAACCGCAACACCATTACGCAGGATCAGCAGGGCGCCAATAGCAGGATGGAAGCCACCCAACTCGGCAACCGCAACGACATCAGCCAGAAGCAAAGCATCGGCCCTGTTAACGACGAAAAGGCCCGGCAAACCGGGAATCGAAACTTGATAACCCAGGAACAAATTGGTTCGGGCCACAAAGCGGAAGCCACCCAGACCGGCAACGACAACGTGGCCGACCAGCTACAGCAGGGCCGGGTGAATGAAGGCCTTGTGTTGCAGGTAGGCGACCAGAACGAGGCCAGCCAGTTGCAGCAGGGTTTGGGCAACCAGGCCAGTATTACGTCCCTCGGCAACCGCAACACCTCCACACAAACCCAGGGCGGCACCAATGAAGCCAACGGCCTGCAGGTAGGCAATGCCAACCGCCTCACCCAGAGCCAGCAAGGCTCCCTCAACGAAGCCAATGCCACGCAGCTCGGCAACCGCAACGTGGCCCGGCAGCGGCAGGACGAAGGAAATCCTAGTTTCAACCTCGCTACCATTGAGCAGGAGGGCAACGATAACCGCGCTATTCAGAATCAGGGTGGCACCCTGGCGGCGCAGAACACGGCCTATATCGACCAAGATGGCAACGACCATGAAGCCCGGCAGCAGCAAACCGGTATTCTCAACTCGGCCCAGACTTACCAGGGCAGCTCCGGGCAGTACAGCAGCACCATGCAGGACGGCATGAATAACACCGTAGTAGTGAAACAGAACCACCCATAGCCTATTGGCACCAATCGAAAAGCCCCGCCGCAACCCGAAATCGGGCCGTGGCGGGGCTTTTATGTTGCTAAGCGGGCAGGCTTACTTCTCTAGTTGCTCGGCTTTTTCGGCCAGCTTTTCCCACTGCTCGTTGGTGCGGTTGAGCTCTTTCTTCACTTGCTCAAACTTCATCGTCGCGTCTTTCAGCTGGGCGGTGTTGTTGTAGATGTTGGGGTCGGCCAGCTGCTTTTCGTACACGGCCAATTCCTTTTCTAGGGTCGTCACCTTGCCTTCCACCTCCTTCAACTCCTTGTTCACCTTCTTCAGCTCGTGCTGGTTGGCTTCGCGCTCGGAGTTGGAAACTGGCTTTTTCTCTTCCTTCACCGGCTTCGGAGCCGATGGCGAGGCCAGGCCGGCCTTCTTGGCGGCCTTTTCCCGGTCTTCCTGCCACTGCTCGTACTCGGCGTAGGTGCCGGGGTACTCTTTCAACTGATAATCCTCGATGTACCAGATCTTGTTGGCCACGTTTTCCACGAAAAACCGGTCGTGACTAATCACGATGTAGGTGCCTTCGTACTGGTCCAGGGCCTGAATCAGGATGTTGACCGACTGCATGTCCAGGTGGTTGGTCGGTTCGTCGAGCAGCAGAAAGTTGGCTTCCGAAATCAGGGTTTTAGCCAGCGCTACGCGGCTTTTCTCACCGCCGCTTAGCACCTTGATTTTCTTGTAGACCTCGTCGCCGGTGAACAGGAACGAGCCCAGCACCGAGCGCAGCTCCATTTCGGAACGCTTCGAGCCGGCCTCTACCATTTCCTGCAGAATTTCGTTGTCGATACGCAGGCTTTCGAGCTGGTGCTGGGCATAAAACGCCATGATGACGTTGTGGCCCAGTTGGTGGTTGCCGTTGGTAGGCGCTTCCTGGCCCGCCACGAGGCGCATCAGCGTCGATTTGCCCTTGCCGTTGGCCCCGATGAGCGCAATTTTGTCGCCCCGCTCGATGTGCACGTGCGTGTCGCGGAAGATGATTTTCTCCCCGTATTTCTTGCCCACGTGCTCCATGCGCAGAATGTGGCGGCCGGGCGTAACGGTGAAGTTGAACTTGATGTTCACCTTCGCGTCGTCGGCGGCTACGTCCTCGATGCGCTCCAGCTTATCCAGCGCCTTTACCCGGCTCTGGGCCTGCTTGGCTTTCGAAGCCTTGGCCTTAAACCGCTCAATAAACCGCTCGGCCTGCTTGATCTGGGCCTGCTGGTTTTCGAAAGCGCCCTTCTGAATAGCGTTGCGCTCCTCCTTTTCCTCGATGTAGAACGAGTAGTTACCAGCGTAGGGCACCAGCTTGCCGCCGGTTACTTCCACGGTGGTGTTGGTGGTGCGGTCCAGAAATTCCCGGTCGTGACTCACGATAATGACCGCGCCTTCGTAGCCGGCCAGGTAGTTCTCAATCCACTTGATAGAGGGCAAGTCCAGGTGGTTGGTCGGTTCGTCGAGCAGCAGCAGCGAGGGTTGCTGGAGCAGGATTTTGGCCAGCATCACGCGCATGCGCCAGCCGCCCGAAAACAGCTTCAGCGGCTTCTGCAGCTCCTCGGTGGTAAAGCCTAGACCTTCCAGAATTTCCTCGGCGCGGGCCTGCATGGTGTAGCCGCCTAGGGCCTCGAAGCGGTCCTGCAGCGCGGCCAGCTTGTCCACGAGGTCGTCGGTGTAGTCGGTTTCGAACTGCAGCAGTACCTCGTCAATTTTCTTCTGCACGTCGAGGGCCTCGGCAAAGGCCTGCATGGCCACAATCAGGATGGGCTCGTGCGAGTCGTAGCTAAGCAAATCCTGGTTGAGAAAGCCCAGGCTCACTTCCTTGCTCATGGAGATGCTGCCGCCGTCGGGCTTGTATTCGCCCACCAGAATGCGCAGCAGCGTGGATTTGCCCCGGCCATTGAGCCCGATGAGGCCAATCTTATCCTTGGGCTTGATGTGGAGGCTGGCCTTGTCGTAGAGGGTACGCGAGCCGAAATGAAAATCGAGGTCAGTAATGGAAATCATCCTACTTTGCGGGCTATGAAGCCGCAAAGGTACGGGTTTCTGCGCGCTACTATATCGTATGAGTTTACAATCAGTTACTATAACTGACCAGGTTGATTGGCTGGCAACGCCAACGCTTGGTCCCGACTCGTCTCTGCGGGAGGCTTTACCGCGTGGTTTTGCCGCTTACCTCAAAATTCTTACGCCGCTGGGCATTGATCGGCGCATTCCGCTGGCCGACTATTCTTTTTCAACCCAGTCAATTGAAGCGTTGAATAACCGGGTGAACTTCTGGAATACCTACCAGATTGTGGGCGGCCGCCCCGCACCCGAGAATCTGACGCCCATCAGCTACCGGGAAATAGCCGCCAGCCTCGACGTGGCCTACGATGCTTCATTCGATGTCGGAGCTATCAGGCACCAGTATAATGGCCATTGGCCGCCAAATCTGGGTTACAACGACGTGTTGGAAGCAGCTTTCATTCAGGAATTAGTGGCCGCATTAGGCGCTAGCACGCCAACCTATTTTTACGGTTCGCTTGATGATGGCAACTACCGCTTTACCACCGGCAACGACTTGACTGACTGGCTGGAACTGGGCGTAGTAGCTGATTTGGGACCTGTTTTCCAACGCGACCTGGACTATCCTAGCTACGCATTTGCCGCCGACCACTCCTGGTGCCTGCGGCATCCGGAAGATGCCGGCTGGTTGCTGTTGGGCTGCTCGGAGAGTGTGCGAAACGTCTTGCATGCCCAGCCGAGCCTCGAATTCTTTGACCTTGCATAAAGCCATTATGGGTGCAATCAGCCGTAGTGACGCTGAAACCGACCTTGGCAAAACCTTCATCTGCAAAATATTCAACAAATACTATTCATCTCTTTATATTTCTATCCGTACAAACACCTATTGCTTTCTACGTGCTTACCACAATGCCCCTTTCGCAGGCTTCTCTTATTCCCGGCAACGAAGAAGACCGCCTGTTGGCCCTCAGCCGCTATCAAATTGTGGGCACGGCTCCCGAAAGCCTGTTTGATGAAATGACTACTCTGACGGCCAAGCTGTTCGGGGCCCGCATTGCGCTGATTTCCCTGGTGGCCGACGATAGTGTGTGGTTTAAGGCCAACTTTGGTTTACCGGGTGCCACCAGCGTGAAACGCGTCGAAAGCCTGTGCTCGGTGGCTATCCTGCACAACGAAGCCACCGTGTTTGAGGACCTCCGCCAACGCCCTTGCGCCCTCATTGAGCCCCAGGTAATGCAGGCGCTGCACATGAACTTTTACGCGGCCCAGCCGCTGCAAACGCCCGACGGCTTCAACATCGGTGCCCTCTGCGTTATCGACCACGGCGCCCGGGCCTTCTCGGCCGATGAGCAGCAGTTGCTAAAGCAACTGGCTGCTACTGTGATGCTACTACTGGAGTTGCGGCGGGTGGGCGTCACGCTACTGGCTGCCGTCGGACAGCCCTACCCCACGATTCCTGCCTTGATCCACAGCCTGACGCTACTGGCCGAAATAGGCAGTAGTGGTACGGCAATAGACGTGAACGGCAGCCCCGTCGACAGCCCGGCCATCTATAAGGAGGCCGGACATCTCACGGAGCTGCTCAACCACACGATTATGGCCATACTGGCCGATTAAACGACGCCAACACTTTCTTCTTTCTCTGGCTTCCGTATTCTTCAGCATAACGGCCGCTGATTTTTATCCCGCTGGGTACCGAATACTAATCCGGACGCGGCAACACAACCAGACGACTTTACCCCACAAACGGCCCCAGAAATTGCGGAGCCACACGCTTTTTAGCGGCCTGCTCATAAGCGTAGGCCAACGTCAGCAACGGGCCTTCCTGGTAGGCGCCGCCCACAAACGAGAGCCCCACCGGTAGCCCGTGCGCCAGGCCCATGGGCACCGTAATGTGCGGGTAGCCGGCCATGGCCGCCGGCGACGAGAAGCCGGGGCCTTTCCAGGAGTCGCCATTGATGAGGTCGAGGCAGGGCGCCGGGCCGTTGGTAACGGCCACGATACCGTCGAGGCGGTCAGTGCGCAGGGCATTGTCGAGGGCCAGCCGGGCACCCTGGTGCGACTTTTTCAGGGCGGCCAAGTATTTCGGACTCGTTAGGCCCTCGGTTTTGTGGGCGGCTTCCAGGGTTTCCTGCTGGAAGAAGGGCATGGCCTTGGCTTTGTTCTGGGTATTGAAAGCCATGACGTCGGCTACGGTTTTCACGGCCGCGCCGGCCGTGCTCAAGTATTTGTTTACACCGTCCTTGAACTCGTAAAGCAGCACGTCGTATTCAGCCTCGCCCAGCAGGTCGATGTGCTTTTCCAGCTCTATTTCCACGATTGTCGCTCCTTGAGCTTTCAGCACCTCCAGGGCCGCCAGCAGCAGCGGCACGGCATCGGACGAGCCTTTCAGGTGGTTTTTCTCGACGCCCAGCCGCTTGCTTTTCAAGCCATCGGGCACCAGAAACGTGGTGTAGTCGGAGGAGGCCTTGCCGGTGCTTTCCTGTGTCACGGCGTCGGCGGCGTCTACCCCGGCCAGGGCGCCGAGTAGCAGAGCCGCGTCGCGCACGGTGCGGGCCATGGGGCCGGCCGTATCCTGGGTGGCCGAAATCGGGATGATGCCCGTGCGGCTCAGCAGGCCCACGGTGGGCTTGATGCCCACGATGCCCGAGCACGACGCCGGCGACACCACCGAGCCGTCAGTTTCGGTGCCGATGGCCACGGCGCACAGATTGGCCGCCACGGCCGTGCCTGAGCCCGAGCTGGAGCCGCTGGGCGTGCGGTCGAGAATGTAGGCGTTGCGGGTCTGGCCGCCGCGGCTGCTCCAGCCGCTGGTACTGCGCGTCGAGCGGAAATTGGCCCACTCGCTCAGGTTGGTTTTGCCCAGCAGCACGGCCCCAGCGGCCCGCAGCCGCTGCACGATGAAAGCATCCTGCCGAGCCTTATGGCCGGCCAGAGCCAGCGCGCCGGCAGTGGTTTGCAGCTGGTCGTGGGTATCGATGTTGTCTTTGATGAGCACCGGAATGCCGTGCAGCGGGCCCCGCACCTTGCCGGCTTTGCGTTCCTTATCCAGCGTGTCGGCAATGTTGAGCGCGTCGGGGTTTACTTCGATAACGGCGTTCAGCTTCGGGCCGTTTTTGTCGATGGCCTCGATGCGCTTGAGGTACAGCTCGGTGAGGCTGCGGGCCGAGTGACGGCCGCTTTTCATCATTTCCTGCAGCTCGGCCACTGTAGCTTCGCTCAGCTCGAAAGCATCGGGCGCCGCCTCACCGGAGCCGGCCGCTGCTTCGGCTTCCTTGGTTTCCGGGGCACAGGCGTTCAACGACCAGGTAGTGAGGGCCACGCCCGCCAGGCTGCCGTTGCGCAGGAAAAGTCTTCGGTTCATACGAGTAATTTTTGCGAACAAGATAACGACGCGGACGAGGTTGAGACAAGCCCCAACCAAGTGCGGCTGGCAGGTGTTATTCGGGTTCCGGTGCTACTTTTGTCTTTCCCGACCAACTATTGCCCTGGTTTTGGAGGTGCGGGCTTATTGCGCTGGCACTTCTCGCCACAGTATTTCACCTCGTCCCAGCAGCTGCGCCACTTCTTGCGGTACTCGAAAGGTCGCCCGCAGGTAAGGCAGATTTTGGTGGGCAGATTGCCCTTTACCAACCGGGTGGGCAAAGACGACGAAGCACGGGCCATACGCAGGCAACACCGAATGACGCTGCTTGTTTAGGCTTGCCCAGGTTGCGCCGCAGAATCAAAATTCACTGGACAGCGTTATAAGCTCCCCAGCCAATTCCTCGGTGATGGGGCCCAGCCGCCCCGGAATTGTACTTCAGCCTGACCATAAAGCGTTAGAAGCCATAACCACGCCGCCCGCCACCGGTTTCACTAGGCACAAAGGCCGTTTTTAAACCTCCATTTTACCGTTTGCAATGACTAACCTTACTTTTTTTCAACGCCATCAGCGTTATCTAACCCGGGCCGCCGTTGTGCTGCTGAGTACGCTCACTTTGTCGTCGTGCATGAATGATGACGATGATACAGACATTACTCCGGTCGTGACGGAAGGCCCCGAGCTGGTTTCCTTCACCCAGGCCAACCTCTACCCCGAGGGCGTGGAATATGACACCGGCAACCGCCGCTTTCTGGTTAGCTCCCAAACCACGGGCAACATCAGCCAGGTGCGCGAAGACGGCTCGTTTGCCCCGTTTGCTACCGATGCCAGCCTGGTTTCCACCACCGGACTGCAGATTGACGTAGTTAATAACCGCCTGCTGGTGGCCGTTTCCGACCCTGGCTACAACACCACCAAATCGAAGCCCGAAACAAAAGGCAAGCTGGCGGGTCTGGCCGGCCTTTCCGTTACTGGCCAGCTGCTGAGCTACGTTGATCTGGGCATTCTGGCTCCCAACCTCAGCCACTTCGCCAATGATATTGCCGTGGATCAGCTAGGCAATGCCTACGTTACCGACAGCTTTTCGCCCATCATTTACCGCGTTGATCCACAGGGCCGGGCTTCCATATTTCTGCAGGATGCCCGCCTGGGCGCGCCGGCCGGTAAGTTTGGCCTCAACGGCATCGAGTTTCACCCGGACGGCTACCTGCTGGTAGCTAAAACCGACGACGGCAGCCTGTTTAAGGTGCCCATCAGCAACCCGACTAGCTTCACCAAGGTAGCCTCAAGCCAGGATCTGGTGGGCATCGACGGAATTCAGCTGCAGGATGTGAATACCTTGTATGCCGTTACCAATTCTCAGGCTAAGGTATACCGCCTCACAACTACCAACGCCTGGGTCGACGCCACGGCCGCCGGTACCTTTGCCACGCCGCCGCAATACCCTACTACGCTGGCCCGCCGCAGCACCGCCGAAACGTACGTGCTCTACTCCAACCTCAACGCGCTGCAGGCGAATCAGACACCGCCCGTTTCGGTGTTCGGCATCGCCAAAGTGAAGTTCTAAACCCAGCGCCCCGGCGCTTGTTTTACGTAGCCCAAACCATCGGCAGGTCGCCTTTAAGGCTGCTCACTGATGGTTTGGGCTACTTTTTTGGGTGCCCCGATGCTGTTTAGCAATCCACTTACCAGGCCTTGCCGCCACAGCGAAAATACCGACACGCGCAGGTCGCGGCGACTTTGCAGCGAGCCTACCTTCAGCCGGTCGGGGCCCAGGCTGCGCGGGTTTTCGTCCCGGACAACTAGGCCATTGAGCAGCTTGGAGCCTATTTTGGTCAGCAGAGTTTTCTGGTCGGGGCCGCCCTGCTGACTGAGCAGCGTGAGTTTTAGGTTGGTATACTCGGCCTGCATGGTACCCGTAATTTGCTGGCGGTTGGCCTGGAAGCGCACCGTGGCCCGGCGCACGTCGCCGCTTTCGAAGCGGACCAGACGGGTGGGTTCGGTCATGGAGTTGAGCAAGGTGATGGAGCCCGGCCCGAACGTGCCTTCCCCGCTGTGCCGGCCCGCGGGGTCGAGCAGCGGAATACGGACCTTGACGCGCACGCTCCAGCTGTTTTGCAGCCACCCCGAAGCCGTGCCTACCAATGGTGTGGCGGCCGTCATCAGGCGCGGGTCGTTGGTCAGGTTGGTTAGCGTAACATTGATGCGGTTGAAGGTGATGTTGCCCTGGCGGTTGGTTGTGGGCCCAATGTAGGAGGTTGCCAGGTCGGTGTCGGTGAGCGTGAGCCGGCGCACGTTCAGGCGCATGGGCAGCCGGGCCAACGACTCCTGCGTAACTAGTGAGGCCTTCGGATTGAGCGGAAAACGCCCGTCGCCCTTGATGTGCACCCGCAGCCGGCGCAGGTCCAGGTGCCGGGCCAGCAGGCTGCCCCGGTGCGCCAGCGCGGCAAAATCCAGCCCGGAAATCTGCGCCCGCACGGCCCGTACGGTAATGTGTGGCGTTTGGTGCTGCTTGTAGCGGGCCAGGGCATTGGGCGTCATGGTAGGCCGCAGCGTAATGCCGTTGGCTCGCACCAGCCCGGTGCGCGTCACCAGCTCGGTGCTGCGAATGCCCAGCCAGTACACCGGCGCCGACACTGTACTTTGCACCCGGCCGGTACGCAGCTCCCAGCTGCGGGCATACCAGATGCGGGCCGCGTCGCGGGCCCCGGCTGCCGTCAGCAGCACGTCATCGGCCAGCAGCTTCACTTCCTGAAAGGTGGGCTTATTAGGAATGCCCGTCAGGCGCAACGTGCCGTTACTTACGCGCAACTGCGCCAGCCGCACCTGGGAAAAGTAAGGTGCCAGCAACGTGTGCAACGCAGGCGGCGGCTGCACAGGCGGCGCGGCCGTCAGCCGAGGCTCCACAAGCACCAGCGAATCGAGGCGTAGCTGCTTACGGCGCAGCTCGGCGCTACGAATTCCGGTGAGGCGCAGCTGGGGCAACTGCAGATTTACGCGCACAACCGCGCCCTGCCGCCGCACATCCAGCAACGACCGAACCCGCACCGAATCGACGGTAAGTCGTTGACTTTGGGAAGAAAAACGGGCTTTGCCAATCAATAGCCGGTGGTTAGCGGCCGTGCCCGCGCTACCCACCAGCTGCGCCTCGAAAGCAGCGGCGTAGCTCACCCGTTGAGAATCGGCGGCACCGGCTGCTGTCAGCAGAATATCGTGGGCAGCCAAACGGATCTGCCGTACGCTGACTTCAGGACGCCGGGCGGGGCCGTAGGCAGCCTGCAGCGGCCCTAGTCCGAGGTAGCCCACGCGTAAACCAGCCAGGCGTTTGGGCAGCTGCTCGTGCAAGGGTTGAGCATTGGTATTAGCTTCGGGGAGTTGTAGCACCCGCACGCGGCCCCCAGCCAGCACCACCGAATCAATGGGTACTACGGAGCCGCGCAACAGAGCCCTGAGGCCTATACCCGTAATGCGCAGCTGCTCAATATCGGTCAGTAGGTGGGGCAGCGTGGTTTTATGCCACTGGCTGTCGGCTTTGGCCGGCCGCAGCCGGATGTGCTGTACCAGCACCGAGCGGTGCCACAGACTGGTGTGCAGCTCGCCGATGCGCAGTTGATAGCGCCCCTGGCTTTGCGTGGCTACCTGTTGCTCCAGTGTGCGTTGCAGCCACGGGTCAAGCAAGAGCAGCGCCCCGGCCAGGGCCAGCAGCAGCAACGCCAGCGCGCCACAAGCCCAGTAGAGCCAGCGGTGTTTGTTCTTCCCAGTGGAAGCCGGCACCTCACTCGTAGCTGGTGCAGATGAAGTTGGGGTCACGGGACAAAGCCAAGGCGAAAAATGACCTTAACGCAGAACCCAACGGCGGAGGTTATGCCCACTGTTATTCTACCGTGGTAGGGCCGCCTATTTCTCCGTTCTATAATGGCAACGACCTATCAGGAGGCCATAAAAAAAGGCGGCCTTCTACGGGCCACCTTTTTTTAAGATTATCAAATCGGTTGGAGCCAACTACTCGCCCAGCTTCTGGCGCAGCTCCAGCACCTGGCGCTCTAGCTCCAGGTTGCGGAACGTCACTTTCACTTCCAGGTCGGAGTAGGCACGCTCCAGCTCCTGCTCCCGCTGCCGCAAGGCCAGCTCGGTCAGCTTCTGGTCGTGGATATCGGTACAAGTACCAAACCATTGCCGGATCTTGCCGTTTTCGTCGAACTGCGGCTGAGCCTGCCCCAGAAACCAGCGGTAGTCGCCGTTTTTGGACTTAAAGCGGTACTCTATTTCGTAGAATTCGCCCGTAGCCAGGGAGTGGCCCCAAATGTCGCGGGCGCGCTGCCGGTCATCGGGGTGCAGCAAGTTGTTCCACATATCGGGCCCCACGCTGTCGGCCAGGGAATAGCCAGTAAAGTCAATCCAGCGCTGGTTGAAATAGGTGTGGAAGCCGGTGGGGTCGGTAAACCAGACCAGTTGGGGAATGAAGTCGGCAAAAAAGCGGAACTGCTCTTCAGCCTGCCGGCGGATGAGCTCCTCAGGCGACACGGTTTTGGAATTCAGCATGAGAAAAAGGCAATCAACAGGGCTGGGCTAGCTGGAGCTCCATACCAGACTGGAAATACAAGTTAAGCTGGCTTTGCAGGCCGTCGGCCGAGCGCCGCAGGCGCGTAATAAGCGCCTTGGTGTCTTCCTGCAGCAGCTGCAGCTCCAAGTACGGGCGGTTCAGGAGCCCGTCGCGCTGCACCGACCACTGGCCCTGGTCCTGTTGCTGGGGCGCATGCACCTGCAGCGTGCCGGGCTGCAACGACAGCTTGGTAGCCTGAGCCAGGGCGCTATCCGGACTGTTCCGGTTCAGCACCCGCTCGGCTACGCACCACTCCCCAGTGAGGTACTCATCGGGAAGCTGCTGCAAATTAACGTCGAATAGAATTTCATCCATACTGCAAGTCGGGCGGCCGCAGGGCCAGGCGGTGGCGCTACGGGTACCTGGTCTGGTCGGCGCAAAGGCGGCCGGGTGCCTACTGGTTATTTCAAATATACTATGCTCCCAACGTCAGGAAAAGCCAAAAGTTCATTCGCCGGGACTCTTGCCTGTTCTGCTTCCGGTTCAGATTGAAAATCACAGCACTAAAGTTTAATCCTGTTTGATCTGACTTAAAGGACTTTTGCGCACCTAGGCAGCCGAGCCATATTCCAAAGCCCCCGTCATAGTTATATTATCAACATTCCTTCTTTCATCGCCGGCGCCATGCCCAAACGGCGGCGCCCGGAGGCCGGAAAACCCGGCTGTTCTATTCATCAGGATTATTCCGGTGAATATTTTTCAAAAAACATGCCCGCCGCGAGCAGCCCGGCCCGCCCGCCTATAGTCTTTCCGCTGCTTTTCCATCCTAGCTTCCTTGCCGGAATAATATACATACGAAATATATCGTAGGTATTTCTTTTAAATACGAATCATTTCGTATACAATTGCACTACGAAATACTTCGTACCAAACTCAACCGCCCGCGCTATGCCTCCTATTCCTACCCCCGCCCGCCGGTTCTGCCCCTCCCACTGGCCCGCCCTGCTACCCATGCTTGTGCGGCGCGGCGGCGCCAGGGTGCTGCTCGGGCTGGGCATGCTGGCACAGCTACCCGGCGCAGCGCAGGCCCAAACGCTGACGGCCCCCACCGGCGCCGCAGGAACCGCCCAGCAGCCGGCCGCGGGCAAGGGCCGGCTGCTGGGCAGCGTGGTTAATGAAAAAACCGGCCAGCCCGTGGAATATGCCACCGTGGCCTTGCTGGAGCAGGCCAGCGGCAAAACCGTGGATGGCACTGTGTGCGACGAAAAAGGGCGGTTTACCCTCACCAAAATTGGGGTGGGGAGCTATAAGCTGGCCGTCAGCTTCGTGGGGTTCCAGGCGCGCACCGTGGAAGGCATCAGCGTTGGCTCTAATGACGCGGTACAGGATCTGGGCCCGATAAAGCTGACGCCCACGGTGCAGCAGCTGGGCGAGGTGAAAGTAACCGGAGAACGGGAGCTGGTCGAAAACAAGGTGGACCGCATCGTGTACAACGCCGAAAAGGATATTACCAACGCCGGCGGCACGGCCAGCGACGTACTGCAGAAAGTGCCCCTGCTCACCGTGGACCTGAACGGCAACCTGCAGCTGCGGGGCTCGTCGAATATCCGGGTGCTGGTGAACAACAAGCCCTCAGCCATCATGGCCAGCAACCTGGCCGACGCCCTGCGCCAGATTCCGGCCGACCAGATCAAGAGCGTGGAAGTTATTACTTCGCCCTCGGCCAAGTACGACGCCGAGGGCTCGGCGGGCATCGTCAACATTATTCTCAAGAAGAACAACCTGGAGGGCCTCAACGGCTCGGTGAACAACAACGTGGGCACCCGGGGCACGTTTCACAGCCTCACGCTGAACAGCCGCCGCGGTAAGCTAGGTCTAAACCTCAACGTGGGCGGCAATATGTTTATCAACATTGCCCGCAACGAGAGCCTGCGTACTGATTACCTGCCTGAAAACCGGCAAAGCACCCTGGAGCAGCGCGGCAAATTCACCAACCTGGGCGGCGGCGGCTTCGGCCAGCTGGGCCTCGACTACGACCTCACGCCCAAGGATGCCTTCAATCTGAGTGCGCGCGGCAACATCTTTGGCTACACCAATGCCCGGCAGCAGCTTACCCGCTACACCCTGCCCGGGGCCCCGGACGACGTGTTCAACCGCGACATCGACACGCACAACGGCAGCCGCAACCTCGACCTGAACTTTGGCTACACCAAAACCCTGGCCCGGCCCCGGCAGGAACTGAGCTTTCTGGCCCTCTACACCGTGAACGACGGGCAGACCGACTACGACCTGGCCCAGCAGCGCCCTACCGACGGCCGCTACCAGCAGGACTACCGCGAAAATAGCTTCAACGACAACCGCAACCGCGAAACCACTTTCCAGACCGATTACGTGCAGCCCCTGGACAGCACCCAGACGCTGGAAATCGGGGCCAAAACTATTCTGCGGGCCGTGAGCAGCAACTACCGCATCGAGGCCGACAGCCTCGACGGACAGGGCTTCCGGCTGGTGCCGGCCCGCTCCAATCAGTTTCGCTACGACCAGAACGTGTACTCGGGCTACCTTAGCTACGGCTTTGCGCTGGGCAAAACCCTGACCTTTAAGCTCGGCGGCCGGCTGGAACACACCCGCATCGACGGCGACTTCATGAGTGACAATTCGGCTCTGCAAACCAGCTATACCAACCTGGTGCCCAGCGTGCAGGCCGCCTGGGACGTAAACAAGGACCAGAAACTCAAGCTTAGCTATACCCGCCGGATTCAGCGGCCCAGCGTGTTTTACCTCAACCCCTACATCAATACCAGCAACCCGCGCAACATATTGGTGGGCAACCCCGACCTCAACCCCGAGTTGACCGATGCCTACGAGCTGGGCTACAACACCTACCTCAACAAAAGCTCGATTACATTTTCGGGCTACTGGCGTCAGACCAACAACGCCATTGAGGCCATTTCGCGCAACGTGGAAGCCCGGAGTATTCTACCTACTACCGACTCGACGTTGGTGCTGCTTACTACCTTCCAGAACGTGGCCCGCAACGCTACCTACGGCCTGAGCGCCTCGGGCTCGACCAAGCTGACAGCCAAGTGGACGTTGAGCGGCAACGTAAACTTCTACTACATGTGGGTGCGCAGCCCGGCCCTGAACCTGGAAAACGGCGGCACCATGCACAATGCCAACCTGACCTCGGCCTGGCAGTTTGAGCACGGCTGGAGCGCCCAGTTTACTGGCCTCTTCAATTCGCGGCGCATCCAGCTGCAGGGCCGCTCCTCGGGCTACCGCAGCTACAATCTGGCCGTGAAAAAGGAGTTGTTCCAGAAGAAAGGCAGCCTTACGCTGGCCGTCATCAACCCCTTCAACCGCCAGCTCATCTTCCGCAACGACCTAGCCACCGAGCAGTTTACCTACACCGACAATTCCTACTTCCTCAACCGCAACCTGCGCCTGAGCTTCAACTACCAGTTTGGCAAGCTCGAAAACCGCCCCGCCCGGCCCAAGAAAAGCATCCGCAACGACGACCAGAAGGAAGGCGGCAGCAATGGCTGAGGCTGGCTTTCGGCCCAAAAGAAAAAGGCTGCTTCCGCGAGGAGGCAGCCTTTTTACATAAAGTCGAAGCGAATTAAGCGGCTACCGGCACGCCGGCGGTCTTATCTTTCTTGAGGCGAATGACGCGCAGCTTGTCCAGGGTCCAGATGACGGGGTACGTGGGGTCCAGCTCCCACCACTTCACGCCGAAGTTGACGCGGCTGGGCAGCTTGTGGTGGTTGTTCTGGAACAGCTCCCCGCCGGTGAGGAAGTCGAAAAACAGCGAGTTGCGCGACTTGTCGTTGTTGTCGAAGTTCTGGTAGCCGTACTTGTGGCCGCTCCAGTTCACGATGGCGCCGTGCACGGCGCCCATCGAGAAGTGAATGGGCAACAGCAGATACTGCCACCAGGCTGTGGCAAAATTGACGTAGAACAGCACGTAGAACACGCCCCAGCCCACGCGGGAGTACCACTTGTTGCCAAACTCCTCCAGAGCCGTCCACTCGGGGTAGTCGCCCTCCTGAAACCGCTCGGCGGCTTTGGAGCGGCCGTAGAGCACGTCCTGGTACACGCCGCGCGTTTTCCACATCATGGTAAAGGCGTTGGTCGAGTAGTGCGGGGAGTGCGGGTCCCGGTCGGTGTCGGAGTAGGCGTGGTGCATGCGGTGCAGCAGTGCGTAGCCCCTCGGCGACATAAAAGATGAGCCCTGCCACACGTAGGTCATCACGAAGAACACCTTTTCCCAAAACGTGCTCATCGTGAACATCTTGTGGGCCGCGTAGCGGTGCTGGAAAAACGACTGCGTAAACAGCGACAAATACCAGTGGGCCAGAAAAAAGAGCAGGATAGCCATAAACCAAGCAAGCTAAAAAGTGACGACAGAACGACAGTGAAGCCGGCAGTCTGGTAAGCCAGGGCGGGCCGCATTTGTTCAAAGCTGCCCGCCCAAGGTACATAATAAGCCACAGCTCAGTTGTACGAAACCCGCCGGAACGGCTTCGGCGGCCGGCGTTGTAAGGAAATTTCGGCCTTTCTCAACCCCACGACCGGTTCCTGAGTTTAGACCATATGCTCGCCATTACTACCCTGCTCACGCCGCTCTACGCGGCCCGCATCAACCGCATCATCAAGGGACTGGAAACGGAGTTTGGCCTCGACGACGTGCAGGCCACCCCCGACCCGCACATCACCTACCAGCTGGCCGGGGTGCGCAAGCTCTCCATGCTTAAAAGCGTGCTGCGCGAGGTGGCCCGCACCACCGCGCCCTTCGAGGTGCACACCACCGGCCTGGGCGTGTTTCCGGGGCCCAATCCGGTTATCTACATCCCGGTACTGCGCACCGATGCCCTCAACCAGCTCCATCAGCGCGTTATTCGGGCTACGGCCCCGCTGTGTTTGCGCACCGACAAGTTCAGTGGCCCCGAGTGCTGGCTGCCCCATATTTCCCTGGCCCTGCACGATACCACGCCCGAACTGCTGGGCCCCGTGCTGCAATACCTCAACAAGCAAACCTTCAACCTGAAGCTCACCCTCGACAATCTGGCCATTCTGCGGCAGGAGGGCGACTTGTTCCTCTGCGAGGAAACGTTTCCGTTTGAGGGCCAAGCCGTGCGCGCGCCTTTGCCCACGCCGCTCACCGTGGTCAGCCAGCAGCTCACGGTAGAAATTACCCGGGAAGGGCGGTAACTATGCCGGGCGCCGTTTCCGCTTTGCCGCGCCGCTGCTACTTTTACGGGCCCGGCGCGGCAATCTGCCCGCCGCCCCCGACCTTTACCGCTTCACCACTTTCTTTCCGCTTATGTACAACGCCGTACTCATTCTGCATTCCTGGAGCCGCTGGCTGGTTCTGATTTTTGGCCTGATAGCCCTCTTCCGCGCCTTCAGCGGCTGGCAGGGCCGCAAGCCTTACCTGGGCGCCGACAACGGTATGGGCGCCGCCTTCGTGGGCTCAATGCACCTGCAGCTGCTGCTGGGTTTGATTCTGTATTTTGGCCTGAGCCCCTTCGGCGTAAAAGCCTTCGAAACGGCCGGCGGGGCCGTCATGAAAGACCCAATTGGCCGGTTCTGGGGCGTCGAGCACATTGCCACCATGCTGCTGGCCGTCATTGCCGCCCAGGTGGGCCGCACGCTCTCCAAGAAAGCCACCGACCCAGTGCTCAAGCACAAAAAGGCCTTTACCTGGTTTCTGGTGGCCCTGCTGCTGGTGCTGCTCATGATTCCGTGGGGCATCTGGAATCCGGCCCGGCCGCTGTTCCGCTTTTAGCTTTGCCGCCCGCCTGGGCATAATCCAACTTTTCGCCACGGCTCCTGAATTAATCCGGGAGCCGTGGCTGTTTACCGGCATATGGATGGCGTCGGGCGTATTTTCTAAAGAAGAAGTAGTTAGGCTAGATTCTTCTTTCGTTCTTGCGTAGTATAATTGTTATCATTGTGTTTCCCACCAGCACTTAGTCGCTGCTTTTTCTCTTCCTTTTTCCGTGCAAAAGCCAGCCTCCCGTTCCCGCTTCTCGCGAGATGAGTTTTGCGACCTGATCGACAACCACCTCCAGCAACTGGAATCCAGCCAGGATGCCCGGCACAAGTATGCGGGCCTGCTGGCCGCCGTACGCAGCAGCTTCGAAGCCTACCAGAAAACCCGTATGCGCAAGGCCTAGCGCCAACCCGCTCCGATGGAACATACAACAGCCAGCCCTTCACCGGGCTGGCTGTTCGCGTTTTACAGTTGCATGTACCGCACATCATTCCCAGCACGCTACGCTTCCGGTAGAGTCCGAGGAGCCTCGCGGGCTGACGGTGTATCCGTAGTGCTTAGAGCGAATAGCCGCCCGAGGCTTCCAAGCGCTGGGCATTCACCCAACGGGCGGCGTCGGAGCAGAGGAATGCCACAATGGGCCCAATATCGTCGGGCTCACCGATGCGGCCCAGAGCCGTATTGGCGCTCATGTACTGCTCCAGCTGCGGGTGCGCCTCGCGGGCGGCAGCCGTAAAATCGGTCTTGATAATGCCCGGCGCTACTACGTTGGCCCGGATGCCCCGGCCGCCCAGCTCCTTGGCCATATACTTGGTCAGGGTTTCTACGGCCCCTTTCATAGAGGCGTAGGCCGCGTAGCCGGGCGTGGTGAAGCGGGCCAAGCCAGTCGAGAAGTTCACTACACCGCCACCGTCGGCCAGTAGGGGTAGCAAGTTCTGGGTTAGGAAATATACGCCCTTGAAGTGTACGTTCAGCAGGTTGTCGAAATCTTCCTCGGTGGTTTCGGCAAAAGCCGAGCGGGCGTCGATACCGGCATTATTGATGAGAAAGTCGAAGCTGGCGCGCTGCCATTTGTGCTGGAGCTGCTCATTGACGGCAGCCACAAAGACAGGAAATGTGGCGGTGCGGCCGGTATCCAGGGGCAGAGCCACTGCCTGACGGCCCAGGGCTTCAATCTGCGCCACGGCTTCCTGAGCTTCGGCTTCCTGGGTGCGGTAGGTGATGATCAGGTCGTGGCCGGCCTGGGCCAGGTGCAGGGCACTGTTGCGGCCCAGGCCGCGGCTGCCGCCGGTTACAAGGGCAATTTTGGAAGTACTCATGGCGTGTCTTGGTTTCAGAAATAGAACAAGACAAAGGTGAGGCACTGCCCGGGCCGGAGTATGGTGAGAGCTTCAGTTTAAATGGTGACAGTTTCCGATTTGGCCAGCCGCTGGGCCTCCCATACTTGCTCCCGGTACTGCTTGGGCGTGACGCCCGCGAAGCGCTTAAAGAACTTGGTGAAGTTCGACGGGTCGAAGGTGAGGCCGGCGGCCACGTCGGCCACCGAGCGGGCCGGATTCAGCAGCTGCTCCCGGGCCAGATCCATAATGCGGGCCTCGAAAAAGTAGCAGGGTGAGTGGCCGGTAGTGAGCTTGATGGTATTGCTCAGGTGCGTGGGATGAATATGAAGCTGGTCGGCAAAATCCCGGATTTCGAGCATTTCGGTGGCACGGCCCGCGACAATATCGGCCAGGTGCAAGTCGATTAGGTGCAGAAAGTCGGCCGTTATTTCGTGCTGCCGGGCCAGGATTTTCTTCGGAATGGGTGTGGGCATAGATTGGGGCAGATTATTAGCCATCAATACAAACATCATAGGGCACTCTGCCTTTTATCAAGAGGGTAAACACATAGTTCTTATGGTGAGCCGTCTCGAAGAAGATGCGGCCGGCAAGCTACTAGATTTCTCAAAGGGCCCAACGAATGGTTTGATTCTCGTAACTTAGCTGCATGCTGAAACCCCATACGCTCGAAGATTTTTACCAGCAGAAAATCCACTGGCTGCCCGACAACCTCCAGCAGGACATCGGCCACTTCAACGTATTTCGGCTCGACGATTTCGTGGGTCCTACCGCCTGCCACCTGCCCTACAGCCGCAAGGATTTCTATAAAATCACGCTCGTAACGGGCCGTAGCAATTACCATTTCGCCGATAAGACGGTCGAAATCCGCGGCAACGCCCTGCTGTTTGCCAATCCCATGGTGCCTTACGAGTGGGAGCCGCTCGACGACGACCAATCGGGCTATTTCTGCATCTTTACCGAGGCTTTTTTGCAGCGCCACCAGCTAGCCGGCACCCTGGAGCTGCCGCTGTTTCGTCCTGGTGGGCAGCCGCTCTACGCCCTCACTGAGGACCAGCGTGAGGCCGCGGCGCAGCTATTTGCCAAGATGGAAGCAGAAATTGGCTCGGACTACACCTACAAATACGACCTGCTGCGCAACTACGTGTTTGAGCTGATTCACGGCGCCCTGAAGCTACAGCCCGCCACCACGCTGTATAAGGACAGCAGCGCCGCCACGCGCATTGCCTCGCTATTTACGGAGTTGCTGGAGCGCCAGTTCCCCATCGAAACGCCTGGGCAGCAGGTACGCCTGCGCACGGCCAACGCCTTTGCTGGGCAGCTGGCCGTGCACGTCAATCATCTGAACCGGGCCCTGAAGGAAGTAACGGGTAAAACCACCACCCAACTCATTGCCGCCCGCCTCACACAGGAAGCCCACGCCCTGCTGCGCCACACCAGCTGGAACGTGTCGGAAATCAGCTATAGCCTGGGCTTCGAGGAGCCGGCCCACTTCAACAACTTTTTCCGCAAGCAGGCTGGCACTACGCCCACGGCCGTGCGCACTGTTTGATTTTCGCAAGCATTGGTTTGAATGGGGTAAGCTTTCTGCCCTGCCCCCACTCTAGTTTTGCAGTGTACTAAAACACGCAACGATGAGCACCTCTCAAACCTGGTTGGTAACCGGGGCCTCGCAGGACCTGGGGCTGGGGCTGGCCCTGGCCCTGCAGCTGGCGGCTGGCCACCGCGTAGCGGCCACCGCGCGCCACCTTGGCCAAGTTCTCGGCAGGGCCTCTCCCACCTTCCTGCCCCTCCAAACCGACCTCACCCACGAAGCCTGCGTAGCGCAGGCCATTGCCGAGGCTATGCACACGCTCGACACCTGGCACCCGCTCACTGTTTCAACCAGCTTCGAGCAGTAGCAGCGAAAAGCGGTGAGGAGCCGGCACCTGTGTTACGATTTTGCTTTTGCCTGCAATAAAAGTAGGCTTGGCACGTCTGCTCTTGTAGTTACCTCACGCTCTAACCGCTTTCCTTATGCTCTACCAATTCGCAAGCCTCGCCCTGAGCGATGCGCTGTTTTATCAAGAAAACTACCAACAACATGAAAACCAAGAACGTATGGTTCGTGACCGGGGCCTCGAAGGGCCTAGGACTGACCTTAGTACAACACCTGCTGGCCCACGGCTATGCGGTAGCGGCCACCTCCCGCAACCTGGAGGAGCTGCAACAAGCCGTGCCGCCTAGCAACGGCCGGTTTTTGCCCCTGCACATGGACCTCGGCAACGAGCAAAGCGTGCGGCAGGCCATTGCCACTACCATCAGCACCCTTGGTGGGCTCGATGTAGTAGTGAATAATGCCGGCTACGGCCAGATTGGCGCCTTGGAAGAGCTATCCGACCAGGAGGCCCGCAAAAATTTCGATGTAAATGTGTTTGGCTTGCTGCACGTGCTGCGGCACGCCACACCCCACCTGCGGCAGCAAGGAGCAGGCCGCGTGTTCAACATTTCCTCGGTGGGAGGCTTTACGGGCAACTTTCCGGGCTGGGGCATTTACTGCGCCACCAAGTTTGCCGTAGCCGGCCTCACCGAATCGTACGCGGCCGAAGTAAAGGAGTTTGGCGTGCAGGCCAGCGTGGTGTATCCCGGCTACTTCCGCACCGATTTTCTTACGTCCGGCTCACTGGGCACCCCCCAGCACCCCCTGCCCGAGTACCAATCGGTGCGCGACTCCCAGGCCGCCCACGAGCAGCAAATCAACGGCAACCAGCCCGGTGACCCGGCAAAGGCTGCGGCAGCCCTCGTGGCGCTTAGTGAAGCCGAGCAGCAGCCGCTGCACCTATTGTTAGGCGCCGATGCCTACCAGCTAGCCGACCAGAAAATCCAGGCGGTGCAGCACGATATGCAGCAGTGGCAGGCACTGGCCACGGCCACGGCATTTGCCAGTTAGCTAAATACCTTCTTGTCCTTGCCAGGTAGAGCCGCAACCATTCGTGCTCTGCGCAGATAGTCCCGTTTTTTCTCAGAAAGCCCTTTATTCCACTTGGAGTAAAGGGCTTTTTACTTTGGCAGGCCCGGCACATTGCAGCGGGCAGATGGCCGCGTGAGGCTTCATGCGCAGAATGTCCGCCATGGTAGACGGTGGATTCGGCTCCACTGGTGTTTTTATATTCTATATTCTGAAGATTTACTCCCTCTTTTGTAGTATCGTATGGCAAGAGTCGGCCGTGCTACGTATGCAGGGCTTTTATCTTTCCGTTACCCGCCGCGTGGGCGGTTGGTCCGTCCCTGGTTTGCCCCAGCTTCTCTAGTTTCTTTTGCCTTTGCGAATCGCCTACCTTTTTTTGCTGTGCTGCCTGCTTTCGGTTCAGGCCTTCGCCCAAGCTGCCTACCGGCGTGTGAAAGCCCGCAACGGCGACGGGGTAGAAACCCTGCTGCTGCGCCAAGGCCTGAGCCCGGGCCGGTATGGAGCCGCTTTTAAGCAGCTCAATAAGAAAAACTTGACCCGCCGCCACGGCCTCATTACCGGCCGCACTTACCTGTTGCCTAAACGCGTGGCCACCCGCAAACCGCCGGTCCTCCGCACCGCCCGCCGTACCTCCCGGCCCGCTACAGCTGTGCCCGTAGTGCTCAGCACCAAGCCCATTAGCCCCGCTCAGCTCTTCGGCCCGCGCTACGCTGGCACCCCGGCACAGAGCAGCTCTTTGCGGGGCGCGGTCTACTATCTTTCCTCGGGCCACGGCGGCCCCGACCCCGGCGCCATCGGCAAGTATGGCTCCTACCAGCTGGCCGAGGATGAGTATGCCTACGACGTGACCGTACGCCTGGCCCGAGTGCTGATTTCGCACGGCGCCCTGGTGTACGTAATGGTACAGGACCCCAACGACGGTATCCGGGATGAAAACGTGCTGCCAATGGACTACGACGAGGTGCAGTACCCGCAGCTACGCATTCCGTTGAGCCAGGTGCAGCGCCTGCGCCAGCGCATTGCCCAGGTCAATAAGCTGCACGCCCGCCACAAGGGCGCCTACCAGCGCCTGCTGGCCCTGCACGTGGACAGCCGCAGTGAAGGACAGAATATCGACGTGTTTTTTTACCACCACGCCAGCAGCGCCACCGGCCTGCGCCTTGCCAAAAATATTCACCGGGTGTTTACCAGCCGCTACAAGCGGGCCCAGCCCAACCGGCCCTACTCGGGCAATGTGTCGGAGCGCGGCACGTTGTATGAGGTGCGCAACAGCCACGCCCCGGCTGTATTCATGGAGCTGGGCAACATCCGTAACCAGAAAGACCAGCGCCGCTTCGTAGTGGCCGACAACCGCCAGGCCCTGGCCAACTGGATCTGCGAAGGACTCATTGCCGACTATCGGGGTAAGCAGTAGGGAACCGCACTGGCTTATCCTGGCGCGAGTTTAGGCACAGCCGTAACTGTGCTTATCTATACTGTGGAGATTGTATCTCCACTGTCGCGCAGCGGCAAACTGGTAGCGGGCCGTCTGGAGCAAGCCGTGCGGCTTTGTCGTTCTGACGGGAGGAGGGTCAGCCTCCCGGCATGAAAAGGCACGAGTTACGACTACGCCTAAGCTCGCGCCAGACCGGATTTACTAAACTCAACTTATGCGGGCCTATATCAATAAGGACTCCTCCGGCGAGTGGGCCAATACTAATTGCTACGCCGCCGCCGACGGCTTCCGGCAGATGGGCTGGGAAATCGTGCCGTTCGTAACCTTCGCTGAGCTGCCCCACGACGAGCCGGGGGATATTGTCGTGAGCCATATCGACGACGTGGAAGGCGCTTTGCGGGCCCTGGGCCGGCCCGTGCCCCCGGCCCTCGACTACCCGGCCGCGCTACAGCCGTTTCTGGGGCGGCGGATGTGGCAATCGACTATTAACGAAGTAGCCGCCGACCCAGCGCAGTGGCCGGTATTCGTGAAGCCGATGCTGGCCCGCAAGAAATTTACTGGCGTGCTCGTGCGCCATTTCCGCGACCTGCTGGGCTGCGGCGACCAGGCCGAAAACACGCCCGTATGGTGTGCTGAGCCGGTGCAGTTCGTGGCCGAGTGGCGCTGCTTCGTGCGCTACGGCGAGGTGCTGGCCGCCCAGCCCTACCGCGGCAGCTGGCGCGTCCACTTCGACCCCGGCGTGGTAGATGCCGCCGTGGCCGCCTACACCGGGGCCCCGCACGCCTATGCCCTCGATATCGGCCTTACCGCCGCCGGGGCCACGCTGGTTATCGAAGTCAACGAAGGCTATGCCATCGGCAGCTACGGCCTGCCACCCCTGCGCTACGCCAAGTTTCTGAGTGCCCGCTGGGCCGCGCTGACGGGCAACGAGGATGCGTGTGATTTTTAGGTCTTGAAACGCACGACCACCGACAGAGTGCGGAACATTTTCACAATAGCCGATGAATAAGCAAGCCCAATTTGACCGTCTCCAGGAAGCCGTTTTTTCCGGCAGCTGGAACGAGGTCTGCAGCGCCTGCAATAGGCTATACCATTTCGGCGGCGGCTTCAACAAAACGATTCAGCGCAAATGCCGCCGTTTCCTGCTCGGGCTGCTGAACCAGGAAAACGCCCAAATCCGCAATGCGGCAGCCTTGACTTTCCGGCACAACCGGGCTAACTGGGCGGTGTGCCCCCTGTTAAGTGCGTTGAAAAAACCCGCTAACCTTAGAAGCCGTGGCACCCTGGCCTACGCGCTGCAAACCCTGAATTGCAGCAGGCACCTGCGTGCGTTATTTGAACTTCTATTCGGAGCGGCCGGCAATAATTGGGAAGTGCAAATGCATATCCTGACCATCCTGGACGACCAGAGTTTTATAATCACCCAGACTGATATGCAAAGCATTCAACAGCAGTGGGAAGACTTGAAGCCGAGCTGGAACCGACTGAATAACATCACCGCAGCAAACCGTTCCGAAAGAAGCCTGGATGAAACGCTAATCCAAGGATTCGTAGATGAGTATGCTACCGCCTCATCACCTTCCCCAACACCGACCCGCACGATGTAGGGACGCATACTTGCGTCTCGTCGTTGAACGGTAACCGTTCTAAAGGCCGCCGCTGAATTCAGCGGTGGCCTTTTTTGCTTGCTATTTCTGGAATAAGTGGCTTTCTTTCAAAAATATCCATTCCAATCTATATGGAAGCCACGTCTACCTCCACCCTAGCTATTGGCCTCGCCCTGGCCCATTCGGAACACAGCACGCCCCTGGATTCGGCCGCCCACCACGCTCCCACGGCCTGCCTGAACTGCGGCACGCTGGTACCCGAGCGGTTCTGCGGGCATTGCGGCCAGGATGCCCACCACACCCACCGCATCACGATGGCGCACATGCTGCACGAGATTCCGCATAGCATCTGGCACGTGGATAAAGGTATTCAGTACTCGCTCTGGAACATTCTGATCCGCCCCGGTACTACCATTCGGAACTACCTGGCCGGGCAGCGCAAGTACCATTTCCCGCCCTTGTCCCTGCTGTTGCTCGTGACCGGGACCTACGCCTTTATTTCCGCCGTGCTGCACATCGACTTGATGCCGCCCCGCGACCCGGCCGTGCCCGAGGCCGTATGGCAAATGCAGCAGTCGGCGACCAACTTTATGGCTAAATACATGAGTTGGGTGTACGTGGCACTGGTACCGGTAATAGCCGCCTTTGCTCGCCTGTTTCTGCGCCGGGGAGGCTACAACTACGCCGAGTGCCTCGTCATGGCAGCCTTTATCACGGCGGTCTGCAATTTTCTGACGCTGCTCGCCCTGCCGCTCGTGTACTTCTATTCCGGTACGGCGCAGGTGCAACAAGTAAGCTATTTTGTATCCGCCATCAGCATGGGCTACGCCACCTGGGCCTACGGCTCCATGCTGGCGCATACCGGCCTGAGTTTGGTGGGCCGGCTGGTGCGGGGCTTTTTCCCCTTCGTGCTGGGGATTGTGATGCCGTTCATGCTGTTTGGAATGCTGGCAGTAGTCCTGAATTGGGGCACCTTCAAAAAGAAAGCCCAGCAGCAGCGGCTTCAGCAGGCCAAGTCCATGCCCGCGCCGGCACGCCTGGCGGTGCCCGCGCACTAAGGCTTTCCCGGCGAAGCAGGTACAAAAGCCCGGCGCTGAATTCAGCGCCGGGCTTTTTGGTGAGGGCCTCAGCAGCAGTGAAAACCCGCGGTGCAACTTTTAACGCGGCAGGCGGCTCCTCCTGTTGCTTGGGGCCAGTGCCTGAGGTCAAAATCAGTCCACTCTATTACAGCCGCGTATGCGTTTTATCTACCCTGCTTTTGCCCTGCTGACGCTGCTCAGCAGCTGCGACACCGAAAAGACTGCGGAGCCCACTATTGCCGGGCATATCCAACTGCGGGCCCTGGAAGGCCGCACCCCGCAGGGACGGGCCCTGTTTCTCAGCTTTCAGGATGAAGGCCAGTATGCCTGCTCCAACTATGGCCTCAGCACCGACTACCAGCGCACCGGCCCGGAGCTGAGCTTTGCCTTCAGCGGCGCCATCGAGCCAGCCGACATCTGCCTGACTTCCATTGGCCCGGCCCGCGCCCGCGTCGATATTACCACCCTGCCCGAGGGCAGCTACCCACTGCGCCTGCGGGTGGGCAGCCGCAGTACTACCGGCACACTCGAACTACAGAGCAGCTATGTGCGCCTGAGCACCGCCGACCCTAGTCTGGTGGAAGTAACGCTGCCCGAGCTGCGCTTTATGCCGGCCAAGACTATCTGGGGCGCTGCTACCACGGCTTTACCTGCCTCCCAGGTGTCGGTAGAAGTACTGCGCGACTCACTGCAGCGGTTGGGAGCCACGCCCACTACCCTGCCGCCGGGCACTTACTCGCAGGTTACCATTGGCCCCAATGGTCTGCCCGTGCCATCAGAGACTTCGCCGGGCTTTCGGTCGTTGTTGCTAGTGGCTAGTTACGCAGGTTCGGCAGAGCGTATCCAGGCGTATGTGCGGCGGGCCAATGCAGCCACCCCCGGCCTGAATCTGTCGATCAATACGTCGGCCCTATAACTGTCCTACGCAAGCCGATAAAACCAAAAGCCCGCCGCTGACATTCAGCGGCGGGCTTTTTACAAGATACTAAGCAGCAATTACTGGCCCAATACCATGGCAAACACCAGTGGGGCCACGATGGTAGCGTCCGACTCGATGATGAACTTGGGCGTATCCTGGCCCAGCTTGCCCCAGGTGATTTTCTCGTTGGGCACGGCGCCGGAGTAGGAGCCGTACGAGGTGGTGGAGTCTGAAATCTGGCAGAAGTAGCCCCACAGCGGCACGCTGGTGCGGCCCAGGTCCTGGTGCAGCATAGGTACTACGCAGATGGGGAAGTCGCCGGCAATGCCGCCGCCAATCTGGAAGAAGCCCACTTTGCTTTCGTCGGTAGCCTGCTCGGTATACCAGCCGGCCAGGTAAATCATGTACTCGATGCCGGTGCGCACGGTGTGCACGTTCTTAATGTCGCCCGAAATGACGTGGCCGGCGAAGATGTTGCCCAGCGTGGAGTCTTCCCAACCGGGACAGATGATGGGCAGGTTTTTCTCGGCAGCAGCCAGCATCCAGCTGTCCTTGGGGTCAATCTGGTAGTACTGCTCCAGCTCGCCCGACTTGAGGATCTGGTAGAAGAACTCGTGGGGGAAGTACCGCTCGCCGGCTTTGTCGGCCTGCTCCCAGAACTTCAGAACCGAGTGCTCGAGGCGGCGCATGGCTTCCTCTTCGGGAATGCAGGTATCGGTTACGCGGTTCATGTGGCGCTCCAGCAGGGCCTGCTCGTCGGCAGCCGTCAAGTCGCGGTAGTTGGGCACCCGCTCGTAGAAGTCGTGGGCTACCAAGTTGAAGATATCCTCTTCCAGGTTGGCACCGGTGCAGCTGATGATTTGCACCTTGTCCTGGCGAATGAGTTCGGCCAGCTGGATGCCCATTTCGGCGGTGCTCATGGCCCCGGCCAGGGTAATCATCATCTTGCCACCATCAGCCAGGTGCTTGTTGTAGCCTTCGGCGGCATCAATCAGGGCAGCGGCGTTGAAGTGGCGGTAGTGGTGCTTGAGGAAGTTCGTTACGTTCATCGAATCGTAGGTTCAGTAAGTGGGTGTGCGGTTTACAATCAAATAGCAACCGGGAATCGTTCAATGGCGGGGCGCTATATCCAAGATTCTGAATAGCGTACCATTGCGGCTGGGTTGCTCACAAAAAAGGTGGGGCTACGGGGCGTGTCGGGCAGAAATGCGGAGTTGGTAAAGGGGGTAGTCGGGTCGAGGTCAGCGGTGGTTTTAGCTTTTCAGTACTCCTTCCTTGGTCAGAAAAGCGCTGATGCGGGCCACATACAGGTCGCCAAAGGTCGTAAAATCCTCGGGCTTGCTGGTTAGGGTTGGGAAGCCGCCGAGGTGGCTGCCGGCAAACTCCACCAGCTCCCGGTGCCGCCCCTGCTGCACGAGCTGCCGGCTGTCGGCCAGGGTCGTAAAGGCATCCTGGCTACCGACCAGCACCAGCAGGGGGCATTTTACCTTGGGTAGCAGGGCCGGGTACTGCCCGGCCTGAGCGGGCAGCACAATGTCTTTGCCCTTGGCCTGCTTCACGCGGGCCACAAACTGCGCCGGGCTGGTTACAAATCCTTCCCCAATCAGGAAATCCAGCTTCTGGTCGGTGGCCACCATGGAGGCAATGATAGTGCCCATCGACAGGGACAGTACGCCCAGCCTGTGAGTTGGAAATTGCTGACGGGCGGCTTTCAGGACGGTGCGCAAGTCTTCGGCAAACTCAGCGTAGTAGAGCTGACTAGGATTGAGCGCGAAGTCGGAGCTGTGGCCGAAGCCGCGGTAGTCGAACGTGACGACCTGGTAGCCGGCCGCGCTGAGGGCCTTGGCGTGGTAGAGGAAGTTGGACATGTTGCCCGCATCCTGGTAAGCCAGCACGATGGTCACGTGCTTGTTGGCCTGGGCATCGGGTACGTAGGTCCAGGTGTTGAGAGAGGCGCCGTCAGGCGTCTTGAGCAGCCGGGCCGTGTAAGCCAGGCCCAGCGAATCGGGGGTGTAGCGGTACACTCGGTCGGGCTTGAGGGCCCAGGCCGCGTGAGAGCCGCCCAGCAGCAGGCCGAGCACCACCAGCAGCCGCGTCGCCGCCTGCTTTACTTTTCTACCCGCCATAAGACCTAGATTTAGTTGCGCTGGAATTGATTAGCTGGGCTGCTCAATCATCAGGTTGTGGTTGGTGTAAATGCAGATGTCGGCGGCAATGTGCAGGGCCTCTTCCACCATCTGGCGGGCCGTGAGGTGGGGCGCGTGCTTCTTCAGGGCCAAAGCCGCAGCCTGGGCGTACATGGCCCCCGAGCCGATGGCGGCCACGTCGGAGTCGGGCTCCAGCACGTCGCCGCTGCCGGCAATGATGAGCAGCTCATCTTTGTCGCACACCACCATCATGGCTTCGAGCTTGCGCAGATACTGGTCTTTGCGCCACTCCTTGGCCAGCTCAATGGCGGCGCGGCGCAGCTGCCCGCCGTAGCCGTTGAGCTTTTCCTCAAATTTGTCGAGCAGCATGAAGGCGTCGGCCGTGGAGCCGGCAAAGCCCGTCACGACTTTGCCATCCTGGAGCTTACGCACCTTGCGCACGTTGCTCTTGGCCACGTGCTTATCCATGGTAGCCTGGCCATCGGCGCCGAGGGCAATTTCGCCGTTGTGGCGCACGCCGAGCACGGTAGTAGAGCGGATTCTCATGTTTGTTGTCAGTTGGTGGTGGTTGTCAGTTGTCAGATAATAAAGAAGTCAGCCGCTGGTACACTAGGCACCTACGGCTGACTCCCAATTCTATGCTATCAAACAGGTATCAGCCCACAACTAGCAGCTGATACCTGACAACTCGTATCAGAAACGGGCCTGCAATTTAGCAAAGTAAAACCGACCATTCGCGCCCATCTGCACCGGGTCCCAGGCGCCGCCAGTTTCGGTGAGCTGCGGGTCGAACAGCGTAGGGTACCGATTGAACAGGTTGGTGCTGCCCACGGCCAGCTGGATATGGTCGTTGAGGGAGTAGCTTAGGGTCAGATCGGTGGTGATGCGCTTCTGGTAGTTCATCGGGTCGCCGTTCCAGTCGATGAGCTGCACCTTATCGAAGCGCACGAAGCGCAGTAGCGCGCCCCACTTGCTCACCTTGTAATCAAAGGTTAGGTTAATTTTGGACGGCGGCGCGGAGGCTTTTACAAAGGCTTGCTCCCGGGCTCCAAAAAACTCCTCCTCGCGTCCGGCCAGGCGGCCCGAGGTCTGCACCCGGTCGATACGCAGCTGGTTGAAGTTGGCGGCCAGCGTCGAGTTCAGGCGGCCGGCTACACCCAGCGTAGCGGTGTGGTTCAGCACTACGTCGAGGCCCAGGGAGCGGGTATCGGCGGCATTGGCAAAGAACTGGGCCTGCCCAACGTTCAACGCCAGCAGGTCTTCCCCAATCACCGGGTCGTCGGAGCTAAACTGGCTGGTGAGCACCACCCGGTCTTTCACCTTAATGTAGTAGCCGTCCAGGGTGAGACTGAGCGAGGAGCCGATACGGCTGGTCAGGCCCACGTTGGCACTGTTGGAGGTTTCCTGCTTCAGACTCGGAATGCCCAGCTTCTGGGTTACGGCGCTGTTGTTGCGGGCCAGCAGCACTTCCACCGGGTCACCGCCGATGAAGTTGGTGAAGGTGGAGTTGAAGTTGATCTGGGCCAGCGACGGGGCGCGGAAACCGGTGCTGTAGGTACCGCGCAGCGTGAGAAACTCCGTCAGGTTGTAGCGCGTCGATACCTTGTAGTTGAGCGTGCTGCCGAAGTCGGTGTAGTTCTCAAAGCGCAGGGCGGCGGCCAGCAGCCACTGCGGCGTAAAGCTCAGTTCGGCATCCACGTAGGCGCCAAAATTGTCGCGCTTGGCCTTAATTTCGTCTTTGGGCTGGAAGCCGGGAAAGCCTTGGGAGCCGGGCGCCGCATCAGGGTTCACGCTGAAGGTATCCCAGGAATTCCGCTCCCCGGCAAACAGCGAATACCACTCGCGCCGCCATTCCGCTCCGGCCGCCAGATTCAGGCCCTGCAGCACGGTTCTGTAGTTGCGCGTCAGGCCCAGGCTCACCACATCCTGCTTCAGCTGGAAGCCGCCCGCGTCGAAGGTGGTAGGCGAGCTGGCGCCCAGCGTGGCGTTCAGCGAGTTTTCTACGCCGTACTCGAAGCGGTTGGAGCCGAAGTTGTTGCTCAAATCCAGTTCGGTTTCGCCCAGCGCAAACCGCACGCCGGCCACGGCCGAGGCATCCCAGATGTCGCTGGTAATTACCGGGTCGAAGCCGTTGGGGTAAATAGCGGGCACGTTCCGGTCGTCGTCGGCAAAGCGCGTCCAGGCGTAGGCGTCGCCCCGCCGCTTATTGGCACCGCCAAAAACGTAGATGTGGGCTTTGTCGCCGAGGGCAAACTTGGAGTTCAGGTAGGCCGAGGTGTTCGATACTTTCGGGTCGCCGTATTCGCGGCGGGCCAGACCGTCGGCATTGGGCACGGCGGCGCGCTGGGTGTGCTGGCGCTGGTTGAAGTCGACAGTGGCGTTGATAAAGCTACCCTGCTCACCCAGCCCGATGCCGTAGTTGAGGTTGGCGTTGAAGTTGCCGCCGTCGAGGTTCTTATCGTCGCGGCGGTATTGAGCGTCGTAGGCACCGTAGTTCACGCTGGCCGTGAGCTCCTTCACCGAGCTTTTGAGCACGATGTTAATCACGCCGGCAATAGCGTCGGAGCCGTACTGGGCCGCCGCCCCGTCGCGCAGAATCTCGATTCGCTCGATGCTGGCGGCCGGAATGACGTTCAAATCGGTGCCGGTGTTGCCGCGGCCCCGCGAGCCAAACAGGTTCACCAAGGCCGACTGGTGCTGGCGCTTACCGTTCACGAGTACCAGCGTCTGGTCGGGGCCGAGGCCGCGCAGGGAAGCCGGGTCCACGTGGTCGGCGCCGTCGGAGCCGGTCTGGCGGTTGGAGTTAAAAGAAGGCGCCACGAATTGCAGCAGCTGGTTCACGTCGAGCTGGCCGGTTTTGGTGGTCACCTCCCGCAAATCGATGATGTCGACTGGCGAAGGCGAGTCGGTGACGGAGCGGTTTTGGCTGCGCGAGCCTACTACCTGCACCGTACCCAGGCTGGTGGTGGCCTCCGTCAGCTTAACATCCATCGTGCCGCCGGTGGGCACAATTTCCTGCGTGGCAAAGCCAATGGAGCTGATAACAAGACGTGGGCTAGTGGTGCGCGACGACAGCGTAAACTGCCCGTTATTATCGGTAGCCGTGCCGTTGTTGGTGCCTTTTTCCACTACCGTAGCCCCAATGACGGCCCGGCCGGCAGCGTCCGTCACCCGGCCACTCAGGGTTTGGCTTTGGGCCCAGGCCGTAGCGCTGGTCAGGCACATGGCTACTACAAGTACATTATTCCGCATACTCCGCTTTAAATAGTGAATACCCGAGCGGTATGGTCTGCAATACCGCTCCTACGGCAAGTATAGGCCTTTTGTAATAAATAAAGGCGGTCAACAAAAAAACCAGCCGGTCGGGGCTGGTTTTTTTGTTACTGACAATAAAGGCAGGCTGCCGTTATCAGATAAGCATTTTCATCGGGTCTTCCAGCAGGGCTTTCAGCGTCTGGAGGAAAGCCGCGCCGGTAGCACCGTCCACCACGCGGTGGTCGCAGCTCAGCGTTACTTTCATCACGTTGCCGATAGCCAACGCACCGTCGCGTACCACGGCCGTCTGCTTGATGCCGCCCACGGCCAGGATGCAGGCATCCGGCGGGTTGATGATGGCGGTGAATTCCTCGATGCCGAACATGCCCAGGTTGGAGATGGTGAAGGTGCTGCCCTCCCACTCGGCGGGCTGCAGCTTCTTCGATTTGGCTTTGCCGGCCAGCTCTTTCACTTCGGTAGCAATGGTGGCGAGGCCTTTGCCGTCGGCGTTGCGCACCACGGGCACCAGCAGGCCTTCATCCACGGCCACGGCCACGCCGATGTTGACCACCTTGTTCTGGCGGATCTTGTCGCCGAGCCACGAGGAGTTGACGGCCGGATGTTGCTTCAGAGCTACGGCAGCAGCCTTGATAACGAGGTCGTTGAAGCTGAGCTTCACCGGCGAGAGGGTGTTGAGCTGGGTGCGAACCTCCATGGCGCGGTCCATCAGGATTTCCATCGTCAGATAGAAATGCGGGGCCGTGAAGAGGCTTTCCGAGAGGCGGCGGGCAATAACCTTGCGCATCTGCGACACCGGCGTGTCAGTGTAGGTGCCCTCGGCGGGCTGAGCAGCGGGAGCAGCCGGAGCAGCGGCGGGAGCCGGCACCGCTGCCTGCGGGGTAGCAGCTGGGGCGGCTTCCGGAGCCGGAGCGGCAGCGGGCTGCGCGGCAGGGGCAGTGCCGGGCTGGGCGCTTTCCAGGTCGCGCGACACGATACGGCCATTTTCGCCCGAGCCTTTGATGGTGTTCAGATCAATGCCTTTTTCGCGGGCAATACTCTTAGCCAGCGGCGAGGCAAACAGTCGGCCACCGGTAGTAGTAGCAGCTTGGGGCGCGGCAGCGGCAGCAACCGGCGCAGCGGCTGGCGCGGCCGAAGTAGCCGGAGAAGCTTCAGTGGGAGCGGGAGCCGCGGCCGGCGTGGCTGCACCACCCGACTGGCCGCCGAGCAGGGCCTGAATGTCGGCTCCTTCTTCGCCGATGATGGCCAGAATACCGTCTACAACAACTGCCTCGCCCTCTTTAGGGCCGATGTAGAGCAGCGTACCGTCGTCGTAGTTTTCCAGCTCCATCGTCGCCTTGTCGGTTTCGACTTCGGCCAGAACGTCGCCGGATTTCACTTTGTCGCCCACTTTCTTCTGCCAGGAGGCAATGGTGCCTTCCGTCATTGTGTCGCTCATTTTCGGCATCCGGATAACGGTAGCCTTTTTGCCATTGCCAGCGGGGGCGGCAGCGGCGGGGGCTGCGGCCGGAGCGGCGGCAACCGGGGCAGGCGCAGGTGCCGGGGCGGCAGCTGCCGGAGCCGGAGCGGGAGCTTCCTCGGCTTTCGGCGCGGGAGCCGCGGCCGGGGCGCCACCACCTTGAATCTGGCTCAGCAGCACGGAAATATCTTCGCCTTCCTTGCCCACGATGGCCAGTACGCCATCCACGGGTACGGCTTCGGTTTCTTTGGGACCAATGTAGAGCAGGGTGCCGTCTTCGTAGTTTTCCAGCTCCATGGTGGCCTTGTCGGTTTCAACTTCGGCCAGGATATCCCCGGATTTGACTTTATCACCCACCTTTTTGAGCCACGCCGCAATGACTCCTTCGGTCATGGTGTCGCTCATTTTGGGCATTTTTATGATTTCGGCCATCTGCGTCTTCGCTTGTATTGTGTAGGGTCAAAATTAGCCCGAAAATATTCGGGTGCAAACTATAACGCATTAGCCTGCCGCATCAGTCCGTCAGCGAATTTTCGCCCTGGCCAGTACCAGGCAGACTGCGAGGAAATTGCTCCTGCGTAAGGGCTTACTTCAAGGCAGTGGTTGCTCACTAAAATTGTGCTTTTCGGCTGATACTGTGGTGACCGTCATTCCGAGCTTGCCGAGGAATCTCGCGTGCTGAGGTTGCAATGCTATTTAATTACCATTGCCCGCGAGATGTCTCCCGCTGGTCGACAGGACGTTCTTTTCCTCTCAGCCTACGGGCAATCCTGCAAGTGGGCCACGTCCAGAAAGCTACTCACGGAAAACAGGCTGCCGGTATAGTGCAGCTTGTAGAGGCACAGGTTGCGGTGCTCGAAGGCATCCATAGCGCTGAGCGGGTAGTTCAGCAGCTGGCAGAGCATTACGCGCATGGCCCGACCGTGCATGCACACCAGTACGGTTTCTTCCTCGGGGCGGCTGCGCAGCAGTTCAATAAATGGGCGCTGCCGGGCCGCTACCTCATCCGGACTTTCGCCCCCGAGCAGGCGGGCGTGGGTTTCGCCCCGTTTCCACTGTTGCAGCACGCCGTTGTATTCCTCGTCTTCCTCGGGCGTGATGCGCATCCCTTCGCGCACGCCCCAGCTAATCTCGTTGAGGCCGCTGTGCTCTTCGTGGGGCAGCGGCAGGTTCAGGAAGCCGCGCACCGACTGATGGGTGCGCTTTAGCGTAGAGGTGTACACCTTGTCGAAGGGCAGGTGCTGATAGGCCGCGAAAAAGCGGGCTGCCTGCCGGTGGCCGGCCTCGTTCAGATCCGAATCGACGCCCGAGCCCTGCACGATGCCGGCCACGTTGAAATCGGTCTGCCCGTGTCGGATGAGGTATATTTTTTTGACGCTCACTTTCCCGCTAGCTTTGTTGTTTGGCCCCGAAAGTACTGCTTTCCGAGGCCTGAATCCGTTTAATTCCATTCGTAGCGCATGTCACACCCTACCGCCGACCTGGCCCAGCTCAATGCTTGGTGCCGCAATACGCTGGGCGAACACCTTGGTATTGAAATCACTGAAGTAGGCGACCAGCTGCTGGTAGGCCGCATGCCCGTCGACCACCGCACCCACCAGCCAATGGGCCTGCTGCACGGCGGCGCGTCGGTGGCCCTGGCCGAAACGCTGGGCAGCATCGGGGCAGCACTACAGGTTGACGTACGCAAAAAAGCCTGTGTGGGGCTGGAAATCAACGCGAATCACTTGAAAGGCGTGCACTCGGGCTGGGTGGTGGGCCGGGCCACGGCTATTCACGTGGGCCGCAGCACTCAGGTCTGGGAAATCCGCATTACCCACGAGGAAACCGGCGTGCTGGTGTGCATCAGCCGCATCACTATGGCCGTCATCGACCTGCCCGCCAGCAGCGAGAAAAAGGCATGAGCCAGCCGTTGCCGCGAATAGTGGCCTGGCCCGGCACGGTGCCGGCGCTGCCCGAGCAGCTCCAGCAGCTGCTCACTTTTGCGTTGCAGCAGCAACTGCCAGTGGCCGTGTGGCGCCTGCCCGGCACCGAGCACGCCCAATTGTGCCTGAGCCTGTCGGCCGATTCGGCCCTGACAGGCCTGCCACCCGCCCTTACGCCCGAGGCACCGGCTGGCTTCGCCTTTTTCCCCTTCCGCGACTCCGACCACAACCCGGCCCTGTTTCTGCCCGCCGACATCTATTGGCACGCCGTAGCCCCCGACCAGCTCCACCTCGACTCGACTGACAGCCGGGCCAGTCAGCTGCTGGCGTTTCTGGCCACCGAGCACGCCAACGACCCCGACCCGCTGCCCTGGCACTTGAGCACCCAGCCCGTACCGCACACTACCTCCCAGGATGAGTATTTCCGGCTGGTTGAAACCGGCGTAGCGGCCATCAAAAGCGGACAAGTGGTGAAGGTAGTATCGTCGCGGGCGGCGCGGCGGCCATTGCCCGAAGGCTTTGATGCGCTGCGAGCTTTTGGGGCGCTCTGTTCCCGCTACCCGCGCGCTTTCGTGTCGTTGGTGAGTGCGCCGGGCGCGGGCACCTGGCTGGGCGCCTCGCCGGAAGTGCTGGCCGAAATCGACGAGAACGGCGTTTTCCGGACCATGGCCCTGGCCGGCACCCAGCCGCTGGCACCCGGCGCGCTGCCGCAGCACGCCATCTGGCGGCAAAAAGAAATTGAGGAGCAAGCCCTAGTGGCGCGCTACATCGTGAGCTGCTTTAAGCAGCTGCGGCTGCGCGAATACGACGAAACCGGCCCCCGCACCGTGGTAGCGGGCCAGCTGCTGCACCTACGCACCGACTTCGCCGTGAACCTGCGCCAGGTACCATTCCCTACGCTGGGCACTGATATGCTGCGCCTGCTCCACCCCACATCGGCCGTGGGCGGCATGCCACGCCAGGCAGCCCTCAACTTTCTGCTGGCGCACGAAGGCTACGACCGAGCCTACTACAGCGGCTTTTTGGGACCCGTAAACCTGCCGCAGGCCGGCGTTTCGCGGTTATTCGTGAATTTGCGCTGCCTGCAACTTCACCCCCACGAAGCCGTTCTCTACGCGGGCACCGGCCTCACCGTCGACTCCGACCCGGAGCGCGAATGGCAGGAAACCGAAATGAAACTAAGCACCATTGGGGCCATCTTGCGGTGAAATAGTGAGATAGTGAACTGGTGAGTTGTCGTGTGCCGTGCACTGCTTGCACGGTCTGTGCCACCAGAACATCAAACTCACTAAGTCACTAAATCACTAACTCACACCATGCAGGCTGTCTATAATATTGCCGAAATCTGTGCCCAACTGGGCATTACGGACGTGGTGTTGTCGCCGGGCTCCCGGTGCGCACCGCTCACTATTTCCTTTGCCCGTCACCCCGGCATTACGGTGCGCACGGTGCCCGACGAACGGGCGGCGGCGTTTATCGGGCTGGGGCTGGCGCAAAGCCAGCGGCGGGCAGTGGCGCTAGTCTGCACCTCGGGCACTGCCGGGCTGAACTACGCCCCGGCCGTGGCCGAAGCCTATTTTCAGCAAATTCCGCTGGTCGTCTTCACCGCCGACCGGCCCCCGGAGTGGATTGACCAGCTCGACGGGCAGACCATCCGCCAGGCCGATTTGTACGGCGCCCATGCTAAAGGTACCTTCACCTTTCCCGCCGATACCTCGCACGCCGATGCCCAGTGGCACGCGGCCCGCATCGTTTCGGAAGCCATCAACCTGGCCCAGCAGTTTCCAGCCGGGCCAGTGCAGGTGAATGTGCCGCTGCGGGAGCCGTTCTACCCCAAAGCCGGCGAAGAGCTGCGCTTCGAGGCGGTGCGCGTAATCCGGGAAACAGCCGGCGTGCCCCGCCTGCCCAGTCCCGAATTCGTGGCCCTGCGCCGCACGCTGCGCGCCACTCCCCGGGTACTGGTAGTAGCCGGCCAACACCACCCCGACGACGCGCTGCTGCTGGCGCTACGCCAGTTTACGGCCGCCTGGCAGGTGCCCGTCGTCGGCGACGCTATTGCCAACCTGCACCAGCCCGTGGGCGCTACCTACGACCTGCGCTCGGCACCTATCAGCCACCACGACGTATTCATGGCCGTGCCGGAGCCGGGGCTGAAAGAAGCTCTGCGGCCCGATTTGCTCATTACCTTCGGCCAGTCGCTCATCTCCAAGAGCCTGAAGCTATACCTGCGCGAATCGGCGCCGGCCCAGCACTGGCACGTGCAGGCCGCCGGCCCGGTAGCTGATACGTTCAAGTCGCTCACGCGCATCATTCGCCTGGAGCCCACCACCTTTTTCAAGCAGCTGGTATCTACTGATTACGCTATGTTCGGCGGGCTGGTATCGGCCGAAGATACGGCCGAGGCCCAAGGCCCACCGGCCGAAGCCGCCGCGGCTTCCCTGGGCGACTTCGACCTAGGCTCCATTCCTGACTCATCCAACGAAGCCGGGCCGGTGCGCCTCACGTGGCCGAAAGCTGGCTGGGCACTGTCAGAGGAAAATGCTGCCGAGAAAGTTAGCTACGCCACGCCCTGGCACAAGGCCGACGGTTGGGCCAAGGGCTTCCTGGAGGAATTCATCGGCCGGCCCGACCAGCCGTTCAACGAATTCACGGCCTTTCACCACACGCTGCGCCACCTCGAAGATGGTACAGCGCTGCACCTAGCCAATAGCATGGCAGTGCGCTACGTCAACATTCTGGGCATTCCGGAAAACCGCCGGGTAGAAGTATTTGCCAACCGGGGCACCAGCGGCATCGACGGCTGCACGAGTACGGCCGTGGGGGCGGCTTTGGCCCAGCCCGAACGGCCCGTGGTGCTGCTTACCGGCGACGTGGCCTTCTTTTATGACCGTAACGCCTTTTGGCACAACTACCCCATGCCCAACCTACGGGTGGTGCTGTTCAACAACCACGCGGGCGGTATTTTCCGGCTTATCGACGGGCCCCGCCAGCAGCCGGAGCTGGAGGAGCTGTTTGAAACCCGCCAGCCGCTCACGGCCGAGAATACCGCCCGCGACTTCGGTCTGCGCTATTTCACGGCTGGCACCTTTGCCGAGCTCAAGTTGGCGCTATCCGCTTTCTTTGCACCCGTAAGCGGCGCGGCGCTGCTGGAAATAACCACCAACAGCGTCACTAACGCCGCTTTCTTCGAAGAATACCGTAAAGCAGTAAAAACAGCATTCGTCTAACCGTTGTTGCTAATACCGTCGTGCTATGCTGCGTGCTGCATGACAAACGACCTTTTTCTCTCTCCCTATGGCCGAACAACTTACCTGGACTCCGATTAAGGAGTTTCGCGAAATCCTCTTCACCTACCACGAGGGCATCGCCAAAATCAGCATCAACCGTCCGCAGGTCCACAATGCCTTCACCCCGCTCACGGTGCAGGAAATGATTGAGGCCATGGATATCTGCCGCAACCGCACCGATATCGGCGTCATTGTTCTCACCGGGGAGGGTGGCAAGGCCTTCTGCTCGGGTGGCGATCAGAGCGTGCGGGGCCACGGCGGCTATGTGGGCGAAGACACAATGCCCCGCCTGAACGTGCTGGATCTGCAGAAAATGATTCGTTCGATTCCCAAGCCCGTTATTGCCATGGTGGCCGGCTGGGCCATCGGCGGCGGCCACGTGCTACACGTTGTCTGCGACCTGAGCATTGCGGCCGAAAATGCGCGCTTCGGCCAGACCGGCCCCAACGTGGGCTCGTTCGACGGCGGCTTCGGCGCTTCGTACCTGGCCCGGGTGGTGGGGCAGAAAAAGGCCCGCGAAATCTGGTTTCTCTGCGACCAGTACGACGCCCAGGAAGCCCTCGACATGGGCCTCGTAAACAAAGTGGTGCCGCTCGACAAGCTGGAAGAAACCACGGTGGCCTGGTGCAAGAAGATCCTGGAGAAAAGCCCCCTGGCCCTGCGCATGCTCAAATCCAGCTTCAACGCCGAGCTGGATGGGCAGGCCGGTATTCAGGAACTGGCCGGCAACGCCACGCTGCTGTATTACCTCAGCGAGGAAGCTAAGGAAGGTAAGAATGCCTTCCTCGAGAAGCGTAAGCCCGATTTCTCGAAGTATCCGAAGTTCCCATAACGGGCAACTCTGATAGTCACCTCTCAAAACGGCTCGTACCTTACTGGTATGAGCCGTTTTTTGTAGGTGGCCTGCCTTGCCGTAAGTACCTTGCGACCGGCACTTTTCATCCTTATAGCCTCATCCTATGAAACGGTTGCTGTTATTGCTGATCCTGTCCGTTACTGCTGCCTATTCTGCCCAGGCGCAGTCGGCTCCCACGGCCGCCAAACCGGCTGCGCCCGCCAGCACCGATGCCCCGGGGGTAGTAGAAGCCTCTTGCGGGCAGTGCCGGCTGGGTCTGCCGGGCAAAGGCTGCGACCTGGCCGTGCGTATCGATGGCAGGGCTTATTTTGTAGACGGCACCAGCATTGATGAGCACGGCGACGCCCACGCCGCCGACGGTTTCTGCCAGGCCATCCGGCAAGCTCAAGTGCGGGGCGCGGTGGTAGATGGCCGGTTTAAGGCAACTTACTTCCGACTAGTGCCCGAATCGGCGGGTACAAAATAGCTTATTACCCCTTCGCGACTCCTACCGGCCTACCCAGCTAGGTTCTTCCCTTTTCTATTCCCTATCCACTCCACTGCTCTACCCGATGCTCGAATGGCTCCGCACGGTTGCAACCATGCTCGACAGCAAAAAAATGGCGGCTATAACCCTGGAAAACGACAACCTGCGCCAGTACGGGGCTCGTGACCTGGCCGGCTTCGATTTAACCCAGCCGGTACGCCAACCTACACCCACCGAAATACGCGGCCTGGCCACCGGCGCCATTCTGTTTTTCTACGGCGACAACCCCATCAAAATACTGCCCCAGCTGAAACCGGCGGAGCTGGTGGAGCGCAAGGCTGCCACGGCCCAGTGGTGGGGCATCGAGGATGCCGAGGAGGCGCTGAACGTGTTGCAGAGCCTGCAGGAAGAAGGCCACCGCCATGACTTTCAGCCACTGTTGAAAAGCGAGTCGCTGTACTGGTACAATCTGTTTGAAGCCAACCCATTTCTTAAGTCCCGCACCGTTACCAACGTGGGAGCCTGGGACTACGCCCGCATGGTAAATGTGGCCCGCTGGTGCTACGACTACGGCTACCTGAGCTGGGAGCAAGCCTGGAAATATATTGATGCGGGCACCCGGCTGGCATTGCGCGACTATGATTCGTGGGACAGCTTCGCGACGGGCTTCGTAGCGGGCCGCATTATGTGGGATGCAACCAACGAGAGCCACGAGGATATTGCCGAAATAGCCCGCTATTTACTGGAATCAAAATTTAGCCTCTGGCGCGACATTCCGTGGCAGCCGTACCCGGTCGGTTGAGCCAGCTAGTAGCAAGCCCACTTTTCACCCCTATTTCTTACCCCTGTTTTTCAAACAATATGGCCGAATACCAAGCAACCGCCACCGACACCAAAGTATTCCAGCTGCTGAGCGAGGAAACGGTAGTGGGCATGCTGCAGTACACCGAATGGTACACCTTCAAAGCCGCGGCGGCGCTGGCCGACGGCTCCTCCTTTCAGATAACTCCGAAAGGCTTCTGGGGCACCACCATCGAGCTGAAAGACCAGGACAAAGTGCTGCTGAGCTTTAAGATGAACTGGGATGGCAGCATTATTATCAAATCCCGGCTCACGGCCGATGGGCGGGCCTTTGTCGTGAAAAGCAAAGGTACTTTCAAGCAATCCTTCGTCTTACTGGATAAGGATGGGCAGGAGCTGGTCGTCGTGAAACCCGGCTACAAATGGAACAAGATTAGCCCCGAATACCAGATTTCAACTACAGATTCGTTTGAGGAACTAGCCGCAAAACACCTGCTTTTGCTAACAACCGTGCACTGCATCAATTACTATATGACCATGGCCGTTTCAACGATTCTGATGGCCTCGTAAGGTGTCACCAGAGTAAGCCCCGAGACTTCTTAAAACAAGTAGCGCCACCTGAAACAGGTGGCGCTACTTGTTTTAAGAAGTCTTGTTAAAATATCGACCCATAGGCCGCGCAGCCCTCACACCAACCATAAAAATTGCGCAGCCGCTCGTTTTTCGCCTCTTTTTTGCGCCGCTTACGGGCGGCTTTCTGGACGGGGTCAACGTGGGCGGCTACCTGGTTACGAAGCGTGATGTAGCGCCGGAACACGAAGGTGCGAACCAGGGAAAACGGGGTCAGGCTGGTGGTAGGCATGGCAACTGAGCGTTTGGTGGTATACCTAAGATACGACTTTATGCCACTCAATGTCAAGCAGAAGCGGCGGCGGCCAGCCTTCCGGCGGGAGCTTCGTATGTAGTTGTGGTTGTATCCATGAATCTTTGCTGCTAGCCTTTCCGCTTTACCTATGTCTGCTACTGCTCCGCTCCTGCCCGACTCCCTGCTGCTCAACGGCCGCGAATTCCGCTACGACGACATCCGTCAGTACCCCGCCAATAGCCCCGTCGACCTGAACGGCTACGAGGCCAAGGTGCTGGACTTTTGCCGGCAATGGCTAAATGGCGCCCAGGAATTCGGCTTGCGCACGTCCGGCTCTACCGGCAAGCCCCAGCTCGTAACCATGCGGCGGCGGCAGCTGGTGGCTTCGGCCCGCCGCACCGGCAACTATTTCGACCTGGGCCCCGGCGACCGGATGCTGGTGTGCCTCAACTGCGAGTTTGTGGGTGGTATGATGATGCTGGTACGCGGCCTGGAGCTGAACCTGCACATGACCATTGTGGAGCCCCACGCCGACCCGCTGGCCCTGGTACCTGCCACCGCCCAGTTCGACTTCGCCTCCTTCGTGCCGCTGCAGCTGCGCGAGGTGCTGGCCCACAATTACGCTCCGCGCCTCAACCGCATGAAAGCCATTCTGGTGGGCGGCGCCACCGTGGAAAGCAGCCTGGAAACGGCCATTCAGAAGCTCAAAGTACCGGTGTATCTTACGTATGGCATGACCGAAACCGCGTCTCACATTGCCCTGCGCCGCCTCAACGGGCCCCAGGCCACGCCTACCTACCGCGCCCTGCCCGGCATCCATATTGCCCAGGATGAGCGGGGCTGCCTTACTGTGCGCGCCGACGTGACGGATGACCGCCTTATCATCACCAACGACCGGGTGACGCTGCTCGACGAGCATACTTTCGAGTGGCTGGGCCGCGCCGACTTCGTGATTAACTCCGGGGGCGTGAAAGTGCAGGCCGAGAAGGTAGAAAAAGTACTTGAAGTAGCCCTCGTGGAACTGAACCTGCCGGGCCGGCGCGCTTTCGTGGCCGGCCGCCCCGATGCTCGCCTCGGCGAACAGGTTACGGCCTTTGTGGAGGGTGCGCCCCTACCCGCAGCCCAGGCTCAGCAGTTGCTGGCGCTGCTCACCGAGCGGCTGGAGCGCTACGAGCGGCCCCGGGAGCTGGTGTACGTGCCCCAGTTCCGGACCACCGCCTCCGGCAAGCTCGACCGGCTCAACACGCTGCGCGCCGCCACTCCCGCCCGCCCTACCGACTCGCACCGGTAGCAGCATAGTAGGCAAAGGCTGGCAGAACCTGGGAAGGAGCATCTCAACTATGTGAAAAAAGACGTTGATTTGTACAACTTTCCCATTCTGCATTTTCCTGCAATGAAGCGTACCTCTATTTCCGTCGCGGCCCTGCTGCTGGCGGCTCAGCTGGGTGGTGGCTGTGCCAGCACCACCGCCACTACCTCTGCCTCTACCGCGCCCACCCAGGCTGTTGCGGACCTGACCAAAGCCTCGGTTGCCCAGCTGGGCAACCCGGCCACTATAGCGGCTGCCCCTTCGGAAGCTACGACCAACAACCCCGCCGCCGGCTTTCAGGTGGTGAGTGAGCAATTTGCTGATCTGCGCCTGCTGCGCTACCAAGTGCCGGGCTTCGAGGAGCTGACGCCGCAGCAGAAAGAGCTGCTCTACTACCTCTACGAAGCTGCACTCTGTGGCCGCGAGATTTCCTACGACCAGAACTTCAAGCACAACCTGCGCGTGCGCCGCACCCTGGAAGCCGTGTGGAACGCCAACCAGGAGCGCATCACCAATACCTCCAACACGGGCAACGTTGACCAGGCCAATAAGCTCAACATCTACACCAAGCGGGTGTGGTTCAGCAACGGCATTCACCACCACTACTCCACCAAAAAGTTTGTGCCCGAATGCTCGCCCGCTTACTTCGCCGAGCTGGTGAAAAGCGTGGATGCCGGCACCCTTCCCCTGGAAAAAGGCGAAACCGTAGACCAGTTTCTGGCTACCATCACGCCCATCATCTTCGATGCCAACCTGTATGCCAAGCGCGTAAACCAGGTGGCTGGCCAGGATTTACTGACCACTTCGGCCAACAACTTCTACGAGGGTGTGACGCAGAAGGAAGCTGAGGCTTTCTACGCCAAGAAAACCGATAAGAAAGAGCAGCGGCCCATTTCCTACGGCCTGAACTCGAAGCTGGTGAAGGACAAGGGCCGCGTGATGGAGCGCACCTGGAAGGTGGGCGGCATGTACGGCGAGGCCCTCACGCAGGTAGTGTACTGGCTGGGCAAAGCCGTGGATGTGGCCGAAACGCCCGAGCAAAAGCTGGCCCTGCAGCGCCTGGTGAAGTTTTATACCACCGGTGACCTGAAAACCTGGGACGACTACAATATTGCCTGGGTGCGCGACACGAAGAGCCGCACTGACGTGGTAAACGGCTTTATCGAGGTATACGGCGACCCGCTGGGCTACCGCGCCAGCTACGAGTCGGTGGTATCGTTTAAGGATCTGGAGGCCACCAAGCGCATCAAGGCCATCGGCGACCAGGCTCAGTGGTTTGAGGACAATTCGCCCATTCTGCCCCAGCACAAGAAAAAGAATGTGGTGGGCATCACGGCCAAGGTAATTACGACGGTGGTGGAAAGCGGCGACGCGGCCCCGGCTACGCCCATCGGCATCAACCTGCCCAACGCCAACTGGATTCGCAAAGAGCACGGCTCGAAATCGGTGAACCTGGGCAACATCGTGGACGCCTACAGCATGGCCGACGCAGGCGGCTCGCTCGACGAGTTTGCCTACAACGACGAGGAGAAGCAGCGCGCCCGGCAGTTTGCGGGCCTGGCCGGCAAGCTTCACACCGACATGCACGAGGTAATCGGCCACGCCTCGGGCCAGATTAACACCGGCGTGGGCACGCCCAAGGAAACGCTGAAAAGCTACGCCTCGGCCATCGAGGAAGGCCGCGCCGACCTGGTGGCGCTGTATTACCTGATGGACGACAAGCTGGTGCAGCTGGGCGTGGTACCGAGCCTGGAAGTGGGCAAAGCCGAGTACGACAACTACATCCGCAACGGCCTGATGGGCCAGCTCGTGCGCCTGCCCCTGGGCGAAACCGTGGAGGAAGCCCACATGCGCAACCGCCAAATGGTGGCCAAGTGGGCCTACGAGAAAGGCAAGAAGGACAACGTCATCGAGAAAGTAACCCGCGACGGGAAAACCTACTTCAAGGTCAACGACTACCAGAAGCTGCGGGGCCTGTTTGGCCAGCTTCTGCGCGAGTTGCAGCGCCTGACCAGTGAAGGCGACTATGCGGCAGCCAAAAACCTGATTGAAACCTACGGCGTGAAGGTTGACCCCGCGCTGCACAAGGAAGTGCTGGCCCGCTACGCCAAGCTCAACATCGCGCCCTACGCTGGCTTTATCCAGCCCCGCTTGGTGCCGGTGGAAGTAGGCGGCAAAATCGTGGACGTGAAGGTGGAATATCCTTCCGACTTTGCCCAGCAGATGCTGGACTACAGCCGCAAGTATAAGTTTCTGCCCAACTACAACTAAGCCTTTGGCCTGAAAAGAACGTCATGCTTTGGTTTTGCCTTTGGATGACGTTCTTTCAGGTTATGTTTCCTTCCGCAACCAACCTTTTCGTATGAAACACCTGCTCCTCACCGCTTTTAGCCTGCTGCTTTTGCTGGGCAGCGCCACCACTTCCCAGGCCCAGACTACCAACGTGAATGCCGCCCGCTTCGAGTATTGCGAGTTGCTAAAGACGGAATTCCTGAACGACCCGACCAAGACCAAGGGCGGTGACATTTTCGTGGACTTCGGCTACGGCTACGAGAAGCTCGGCGACAGTGACATGGCCAAACGGGAAGTGGGCAAGCTGGAAGTGTTTTCGACCCCGCTGAGCACGCTCAACTACATGGGCAAGCTGGGCTGGGAAGTGGTGCAGGTGTACTCGCTGCCCAATGGCGTGAAAAACCAACAGGCTACCCACATCCTGCTGCGCCGCCTGACGACTTCCTCGGGCCCCAAATAGCCACTGACGCGCCTGCTTCGGCCGACCTGATATGTACAACGCCTGCTTCTCCACCTCTGGGGAGGCAGGCGTTTTTTTGTGGTGTTGAAGGCCGTTGCTTAAAAGCCATTAGAACGATGTAAAGACGCATAGTTGCTTCTTTACAGGCTTGCGGCTAACGTAATAGCCCTTACTGGTCGTAGCGGAAGTGCTGCTGGGAGAATAGCTTGCGCTTGAAACGGGCGGTTTTGTACAGGTCGCCGAGGAAGAGCTTGACGCGCCCATAGAAGATGGGGCCGTCGAGGGCTTCGTCGAGGCTACTTTGTACGAAGAGCGTTTCGCGCCAGCCTGCCCCGGCTCCGATACCGAACCAGGGAAACACCCGGAAGTGGCCCGATACGGAAGGCTCAATCAGCCACACCGTCGACTTGGCATCCTTGCTTTTGTTGCCGTTAGGCTGCTCGAAGCTGGTAAAGAAACGGCCCCCACCCAGCTGCAGCGGCGCACTCATTTCCCAACGGTTAGTTCGGATAAACATGTACTCGACGTAGGCCGCCGCGTAGCGGAAGCGTAGCTCGGCCGTGGTGCCGGACGGATAGCCGAAAGGCACCACTTCCTGCGACGGAATGCCATTGCTGAGCAGGTAGCCCCCGGCCCCGGCCCGCAGCCGGCCCCGCCACTCCACGGCCAGCTTTAGCCCATTAATTCCCACGAGCTGCCCATCCAGAATCGAGTAGCGGTTGTCGAACTGAAACACAATGCGCCGGTGGGCTGTGCGCACCCGCGACGAATCGGTGGGGTCGTTGGCCTGTGCGGCCTGCGGTAACACCCAGGCTAGTGCAGAGAGCAACAGCCAACTTTTCCACGCGTGATTCACGAGCCAAAGGTACGAAAGGCAGCCGGGGAGTTGCACGGGCACCGGCCGCGCCCCACGGCTCACCCAATTAGTTCGGCCAGTTCACCACCGGCCCGGGCGGTTTCACCCAGTTTACGGCTGGATAACCGCCGGCCTTTCCGGAAGTTTGGGCACTAATCTACTTCACTCGTCATGGCCCTTTCTCCCGACTCCCTTTTCCAGCTGGCCAGCACGCTGGTACTGCCCGGCTGGCTACTGCTGGTTTTTGCGCCGCGCTGGCGCGTTACGCGCTGGGTGGTGGGCAGCGGCGCGCTGCCCGTGCTGCTGGCCGTGCTCTACGCGGGCTGCATCGGCTGGCATTACTTCGGCAGCGGCCAGCAGGCCCAGAGCGGCTTTGGCTCGTTGGCCGAAGTAGCGGCCTTGTTTCAGGACCCGTGGGCACTGCTGGCTGGCTGGGTGCACTACTTGTGTTTCGACCTAGCACTGGGGGCCTGGGCCTGCCGCGACGCGCAGCGCCGGGGCGTGCCGCACTGGCTGGTAGTACCGGTGCTGCTGCTCACGTTTATGCTGGGGCCCATCGGCTTTTTGCTCTACCACCTGCTACGCCGCGCCTGGCCGCTGGCGGCGGCTCCCGTACCGGTGGCCCTGGCTTGATTTTCCGATCTTCTTACTTCTCCTCCGCTGCACTATAAAAACGCTCGTGCTACCTGCCTTGTCACAGTCTAAGCCCCAGTCCACTACCGCCGAAGCGTCTGGCAACCCGGTACGGCAGTTGCTCACGGTGCTGCACCGCAGCAGCCCTATTCTGTCGTGGGCGGGGTGGTTGCACATGCCGCTGGTAGTGCTGGCCCTGCTGCTGCTGCCCTTCGACGACCGGCTGGTGCTGGGGCTGCACGTGTGGTTTAAGCCGCTCAAGTTTGCCCTCTCCGATATTATCTACGTCTGGACGCTGGGCTGGCTGCTGGCCGATTTGCCTGCGGCCGCCCAGCGGGCCGTGCGCCGCATCAGCTGGGGCGTGGGCATCAGCATCATGGTCGAAATCCTGGTCATCTTTCTGCAGGCCGCCCGGGGTACTACCTCCCATTTCAACATCGGTACGGCGCTGGATGGGCTGCTGTTCAGCACGATGGGCATTTTCATTATGCTCAACACGGTCCTGCTGATGTGGGCGCTGGGGCTGATGCTGCGCCACCGACCTTTTGGCCCCGAGGCCTACGTGTGGGGTATGCGCCTGGGTGTGGTGCTGTTTCTGGTAGGCAGCGCCGTGGGTGGCAGCATGATTCATCACCTGGGCCACACCGTGGGCGGGGCCGATGGCGGCCCGGGCCTGCCCGGCCTGGGCTGGAGCACCCGCCACGGCGACTTACGGGCCGCCCACTTCCTGGGCTTGCACGCCCTGCAGGCCCTGCCCCTGTTCGGCTGGCTGCTCACGCGCTATTTTCCCCAGCTCCAGAATCGGGGGCAGGCCGTCGGCATCACGCTTTTCGCGCTGCTCTATACCAGCGGCGTGGCTTGGCTCTACTGGCACGCCATGCAGGGCCTACCGCTCTTCTAATGGGTATTCTCACCCGCCATTTTGCATCTTGTTGCTATGTCTAAAATAAAGGTTGTGGCCGTAGCCCTGCCGGCGGCCAGCGCTCTGGCGGCCACCACCGCCCCAGCCAACTATTCCGATGCCTATCAGGTTGCGTTACCAGCCTCGGCTGCTCACCAGGCCGCCGACGCAACCTGGCTGCTATTCGGGCACGCCCCGGCCTGGGTGCAGCACCTGATGCAGCTGCGCGACTCGCTGGTGCGCCCCTTCCGCCTGAAAACTTCTCCACCGGCGACGCCCCGGCCCGATGGCCAGCGGCTGGTGCCCGGAAGCCGCCTTGGTCCGTTCCAGGTTTTCTCCGTGGCACCACACGAGGTGATTCTGGGTCAGGATGACCGTCACCTCGATTTCCGGGTGTCGGTGCTGCTTACTCCAAGCGGGCCGGCAACCGTTGGGGTGGTATCGACAGTGGTATGGTTTCATAACTGGTTCGGGCGCGGCTATTTTGCCGTGGTGCGGCCCTTGCACCGGCTGGTAGTACCGGCCCTGCTGCGCAATGCGTTGCGGCAAGTACCCGGACACTCGGCGGCCCGTTAATCTTTGGTCCCCGGCGCGACATTCATCGGGGCCGGGTGCATCTTTACCCTCGTATGAAAGACCGTCGCCTCCGCTTGCTGGGAATCCCGGTACTGGCTCTGCTCATTGCCCTGCTCACGCTGGAAGACCTACGCACGCTGCTGAAGCCGGAAATACTGCTGGTTCACTTGGCTATTTCGCTGCTGTTTACGGCTACACTCTGGCTGGGCACGCGCGCTATCTGGGCCGGGTTTCTGCGGCGCTACCCCCGCGTGGAGCAAACCCGCCGCCGGCTGTGGCTGATGGCCGCCACCTGCCTGCTGTATACGGCCGGGGCTACTATCCTACTGGTGGCCTTTATGCACCAGCTGATGCCGCCCTATTTTTCCCTGGCTCCGCGCGACCTGCTGACCCAGATTACCTTCAACCTGATTCCGACGGTGCTGGTGCTGATGCTCTACGAAAGCATCCACTTTTTTGAGGAGTGGGAGCACAACGTGCGCCGGGCCGAGCAGCTGGCTCGCACCGGGGTGCAAAGTCAGCTCGAAGCCCTACAAAACCAGCTCGACCCGCACTTCCTCTTCAATAGCCTCAACACACTCTCAGCCCTCATCGACGAAACCAACGCGCCGGCCCAGGAGTTCGTGGCCCAGCTAGCCGATGTGTACCGCTACGTGCTGTTGAGCCGGGAAAAAGCCACGGTACCGCTGGCCGAGGAGCTGGCTTTCGTGGACACCTACATTGCCCTGCAAAAAACCCGTTTCCGCGACAATCTGCAGGTTTCCCAGCACATTCCGCCCCACCTATTCAGCCGGCACGTGGCCCCGCTGAGCGTGCAGTTGCTGGTCGAAAACGCGCTGAAGCACAACGTGGTGAGCCGGGAGCATCCGCTAAGTGTAAGCATTACCGCCGACGAGGCCCGCGGCTATATCCGGGTGCAGAACTCGTTTCGGCCGCGGGCCGCGGGCCTGGGGCCCAGCACCGGCCTGGGCCTGCAGAACACCCGCCACCGCTACGAGCTGCTGCAGGCGCCGCTGCCGGTCCGCATCGAGCCTACCGCCACTACCTTTACCGTCTACCTGCCCCTTTTATGATGGGTTGTTGTCAGTTGATAGTTGTCAGTTGTTAGTTCGTGCTGACAACTGACAACTATCAACTGACAACTATCAACTGACAACCAAACCATGACCGTACTGCTGCTCGAAGACGAGTATCCGGCCGCCGAGCGGCTCCAGCGCCTACTGCTGCAGGCCGCGCCCGAAGCCCGCGTGGCCGCCGTGCTCGACAGCGTAGCCGGGGCCGTGGCCTGGCTTACCGACAACCCGGCGCCCGACCTCATCATCTCCGATATTCAGCTCGCCGACGGCCTCAGCCTCGACGTCTTCGACCAGCTTATCGTGCGCAGTCCGGTCATTTTTGCCACGGCCTACGATGCGTATGCCCTGCGCGCGTTCAAGGCCAACAGCATCGATTATCTACTCAAGCCCATCAAGCTAGCCGAGCTACAGACGGCCCTGGCCAAGCTGCGCGAGTGGCATACGGCCCCGGCGCCGGCCCGGCAGCTCGAGAGCCTGCGCGACAGTTTGCCCCGGGCCGAACGGCAGTACAAAACCCGCTTTCTGGTGCGCAGCGGCGAGCAGCTGTTGCCCCTGCCCGCCGCGGCCGTAGCCTGGTTTCAGAGCCGCCACGAAGTAACTACGCTGGTAGCCACCGACGGCCGCCGCTTCGTGGTCGACTACACGCTCGAGCAGTTGGAAAGCTTGCTGGAGCCGGGGCAGTTTTTCCGACTCAACCGCCAGTTCATTGCCCACCTACAGGCCGTGCAGCGCCTGCACCCGCACTTCAACGGCAAGCTCAAGCTCGACCTCACGCCCCCGCCCAGTGAGGAAGTGCTGATCAGCAAGGAAAAAGCCGGCGCGTTTAAGCAGTGGCTGGAGAGCTAATGTGGGAAATGTGGTTGAATGTGGGTAATGTGTCATTGCGAGGAGGGACGACGAAGCAATCCGTCCTCTGCGCAGAGGACGGATTGCTTCGTCGTCCCTCCTCGCAATGACAACCGATTAGCACATCAGCACATTACTCACATTCCCCACATTATCTTTCCAGCCATGCCCTGAATGCCGGAACCCGCTCACGGCTGATGAGCACGTCGCCTTCGGGGGCAGCGGGGGTCAGCACGGTTTTCAAGCGGCTGTTGGTGTAGTGAATAATGTCCTGGATAGCGTCGTGCTGGGCAAAATAGGCGCGGTTCAGGCGGAAAAACTGGCGCGGGTCGAGGAGCTTTTCCAGCTGCTCCAGCGTCTGGTCGATAACGAAGCGGCGGTTTTCGCGGGTTTGCAGGAAGGTGGCTTTTTCGAGGCTGAAAAAGTAGCTGATACTTTCCACCGGAATGACTTTCAGATGCTCGCCCACTTTCACTACAAACTGCTTCTTATACTGATTCTGGGGCTGTAGCTGCTGCAACACCTGGCTCAGCAGCGCCGAGTCGATGGAGGGCGCAGGAGCCGTGGCCGCGCCGCGCAACGCCTGCAGCTTGTGCAAGGCGGCCTGCAGCTCCTCCTCGTCGATAGGCTTGAGCAGATAGTCGATGCTGTTAACTTTAAAGGCGCGTAGCGCATACGCATCGTAGGCCGTGGTGAAGATAACCGGGCAGCGCACATCGGCCTTTTCGAACAGCTCGAAGCTGAGCCCATCCGAAAGGTGAATATCCAGAAACAGCACATCGGGCGGGGTGGTAGCCGTTTGGAGCAGCACCACAGCGGCTTCCACCGAATCGGCGGTGGCGCGCACCGCTACCGGTGGGTTCTGGCGGCGCAGCAGCTCAGTGAGCCGGCGGGCCGCCAGCGGCTCGTCTTCAATTACAAAAGCATTCATATTTCGAATGTGCGAATGTGGTGGAATGTGCTAAAATTAATGTGGGGGAAATGTGGAGAATGTGTCATTGCGAGGCGCAGCCGAAGCAATCCGTCCTCTCAAATGTGCCGCGCTTCCTTATATAGAAAGCCCTTTAGTATTCGTGTAGTAAAGAGCTTTCTGGTAAAAGAGTATGTCGTACTGCGCAAAGGACGGATTGCTTCGGCCTTCGGCCTCGCAATGACACATTCCTAACATTCTCCACATTTCCCCCACATTCAGCACATTCCACCACATTTGCACAGTAGCTTACCGCTCCATCTCCAGCACCGGCAAGGTTACGACGAATTCGGCTTCGGTGCGGGCTACCACGATGGGCTCGGCGGTGAGGTGGCCGTAGCGGGCCGTCAGGTTGGGTAGGCCGATACCCATCGACTCGTCGGGGCCGAGGCGGCGCAGGCGCAGCGTGTTGCGCACGGTCAGGGTTTTGGCGGCGCAGTCGAGGGCAATGCGCAGGTGCATGGGCTGGCTGACGCTGGCCGCGTTGTGCTTCAGGGCATTTTCCAGCAGCAGCTGCAAGCTCAGAGGCGGCACCACGAAGTGCGCGGGCACGTCGGCGGCGGTGGGCAGCTCAACCTGCAGGGCCTCGCCGTAGCGGATGTTCTGCAGGAACAGGTAAGATTTGGCAAATTCCAGCTCGTCGGCCAGTGGTACTACTTCGCGCTGCCGGGCATCGAGCACGTACCGGTACACCTGAGAAAGCTGCCGGATAAAGCGCACGGCCAGCTTGGGCTCCTCCTCCACCAGGGAAGTCAGCGCGTTCAGGGCATTGAACATAAAGTGCGGATCGAGCTGCTGGCGCAACGACTCGGTTTCGGCCTGGGCCATTTCCCGCTGCAGCCGCTCGTTGCGCACCAAGGCCTCGCGCCAGCCTAGCAAAAACGAGCGACTGTGCATAAACATGGAGCAGATAACGGTGATGACCAGCGGAAAAATGTAGCCATCGATGTACTTGGCCGACACCAGTTGCCGCACATCCTGGTGGCGGTAGAGAATGTAGCCCAGCCGCACTACCACAATAACGCCCAGCGACCCGACCAGCGACACCAGTATCGTGAGCACCAAGCGCTTGGCCGGGGCTTGCTTCCAGCCCACGTACTTATCGAGCCAGTCGACGGAGTAGCCGTTGGCCAGCCACAAACCCGTGGTGTAGAGCGCCGTGAGCAGGAAGTTGATGAACATATCCTGCGGATTATCCAGGCAGCGCAGGCAGGTAAGCAGGCTGATGGAGGCCGAAACGCCGAGCAGAATCAGAAGTAGCCGCAGCCACGGCCGGGCCCGTAGGGGTGGGATGGTAGGAGCACGCTGGGACGACATGGGGTGAGTGCTGGGGCTAGGCATACGCGGGGAAAGATACGGGCTAAAAACAAGGATCAGGCCGCCGCGCTGCCCGCCGAAACGCCAGGCCGGACCAATGGCCGCTGCCGGGCATAGTATAATCCGAAGCCCAGAATGAGCATAATTCCCAGCAGTGAGGGGCCAAACTGGCTGTAGGGCTTGTATTGCGGCAACACGGTGCCTGTAAAAGCCGAAACCAGGGCAAAATAGGCGCTGATCATCTTCCAGAGGTGGTCGTAGCGCCAGAGCGTGCGGCGCCACAAGGCCAGAAAGCGGAAGCGGGCCAGGTCGTAAATGGTCATCACGACCAGCGCGCCCAGCGTGGAGTAGATGATGCCCGGCGTCCAGACCAGCTCGATAACCCGCAGGCCCGCCACCAGCCCCACACTGCTCACCAGAAAGCCGGCCGCCACCCAGCCATCTAGCGGCGCGGGGCCGGTAGCCCGCCGCCGCACCGCCCGAAACCCCGACCACGCCTGGTACACACTCAGCAGCACGATGCCCACCAGATAGCCCCGGAAGTTGAACACGGCCAAACCCAGCACCGCCGTGAGCAGCACGCCGGCCGTTGCCAGCAGAAACCAGCGCCCGAAGCGCCGGTGCCCCGCGCCGCCCTTACGCCCCAGCATCGGCACCAAGCCCAGCAGCATAGCCAGCGTACCGCACACGATGTGCAGACCGATATTGAGCTGGTGCAGCAGTTCCATAATAAGCAGAAGATAAGCAGAACGGGTATAGCGGCAAACCGGAGGCTCCTTCCTTTTTCCAGGAGAGAACCTCCGGTCTGCTATTTACTTGGCGGCCTGGGCCGGCGCGGCGGCGGGCTGAGCGGTGTAGGATTTCAGGCGGCCCTGCAGCTGCCGCTCACCCCAGCCGGGGGCCAGCACACTGGCGGGCTGGAAGGCGGCGTAGCGCACTTTGGCTTCCTCAAACAAAGGCTTGGCAGCCTCGGGGCCACCACCAAACATCTTGGGCGTGAAATACACGTTGTTGCCCTCCACCAGGTAGATGCGCGGATTGGCCGGGTTCAGCTTTTTGGCCTGCACCAGTGCCTCCCGCGACAATGCCGAATACTTCATGGAGCGGGCCATGGGCGCAATGCCCAGTCGGGCCTGGTGAATGTAGGCTTGTAGCACCAACAGCTCCGATTCGTCACCACCCAGCTTGCGGGCCTGGGCCAGGGAGGCTTCGGCTTGGTCGAGGTACTTGTCTTTGATGTCGCCTTCTTCCTTGCTTGTAAAACAGGTCAGCAGGCGGCCGTAGGCTTGGTAGTACTGGGGCAGCCAGTCGGTGGGCACGGCGGCGGCGGCCCGCTCAAACTTGCTGACGATTTCCTTGAGCTGGGCCGGGTCGCCGGTGCTGTTCAGCTCCGTAATGGTGGCGGCCATCATATCGGTGTAGCCGGCCGGGGTGGCAATGGCTGGCGCAGCGGCGGCAGCCGCCGAAGCGGCTTTGGCGGCGGGCTGCTGGGCCTGGGCCGTGAAGGCAGCGGCGGCGAAGGCGAGAGTGAGCAGGGCGTTTTTCATGGCGAGAAGCGGTAAGGATGAAGGATTTGCGGGAAGTGAAAGACGATGCTCCAAAGGTGGCCGGTAGCGGCGGGGCCTGAAACTAAAGGTTGCTGAAGCGTCGGATGAAGCGGATGAAGCGTAGCTGGAGCCAGCCCTGTTACTCCGGGGCCGTGTTGGTATCGGCCGGGCGCTTTTTGTCGATGGAAATGAGCAGGGCCACGAACACCATGCGGGGCGCCGAAGGCAGCACGGCCGTAGCAGCATACCGGCCGCTGGCGTCTTTGGTGGTGCTGTAGCGGTAGCCATACACATTCTGGCGGCCCAGCACGTTGGTGCAGCTTACGTGCACGATGGTGAAGTTTTTCCACAGCGTGGTTACGTAGCTGGCATTCAGGCTCAGGTCCTGGAAGCTGGGCAGGCGGCCCCGGTTGTAGCCGTCCTGGTCGTTGGGGTCGTAGTAGGCGCGGGGGCTGCTGTAGGTGTAGGTAGCGCCAAACTGCGTGTGGATTTTGCCCACCCAGTACTTGCCCACCAGGTTCAGGTTGTGGCGGGCGGCGAAGGTAGGCGTGGCCTGCACCGGGTCGAAACGCTGCTGCCGGCGGGTGTCGAGCAGGCCGTAGCTCACCCAGTAGTCGGCGTTTTTCACCGTTTTTTTGTCGCGCCACAGCACATCCACGCCGCGGGCGTAGCCGGTGCCGGTGCTGCGGTAAGTGGCCGGGTCGGCCGGGGTCAGCAGCTGCGGATTATACACGCCGCTTAGGTCGTAGCGCACCAGCTGGCCGTAGGTTTTGGAATAGGCCTCCACGCGCAGAGTCCGGTCGTGGTAGCTGCGCAGGTAGGTGAGCTGCAGGTGCTGGGCCCGCTCGAAGCGCAGCCGCCGGGGGCTGTCCACGCGCAGCAGCAGGTCGTTGCCGGGGTTCTGGTAGAAGTAGCCCCAGGCCCCCGAGAGCTGGGCTTTTTCGTTGAGTTGGTAGGCCAACGCCAGCCGGGGCGCGGCATTCCAGCGGCCCAGCACGCCTGAGTATTCGGCCCGGCCACCCATGCGGCCCACCAGCTTGTTGCTGAAGGCAATGTCGGACTCGGCAAAGCCCGCTAGGCGCTGTTCCGTCAGGCCGAAACCTAGGCTGTAGGGGTCGGCAACGAAGTGCTGGTCGTTGCGCTGCACAAGGCCTTCCACACCCAGCTTCAGGTTCCAGTAGGCACTGGCCGAGTCGTTGGTGAGCACCAGGCGGCCCACCAGGCTCTGCTCCAGCTCCTGCATGCTCTGCTCCCGGGTTTCCTCCGTATCGGTGTCGCGGGTGGTAATGGCGGAGCGCTGGTTGTCGCGGGTGGCAGCCACGCCGGTTTGCACCGACCAACCCCGGGTGAGCGGACTGCGGAAAGAGGCGTTCAGGTAGGTGTTGTCGGAATTCAGGCTCACCGGCTGGCCGCCCTCCCAGTCTGCATTGGGCTGGCGGGCCCCGATGTGCTGGCGAGTGTAGGCCCCGTAGAGCTTGAGCATGCCCATCTCGCCGGTTTTCTGCCGCAGTGCCACCGAGCCCCCGCCCGACTCATAGGCCGATAGCAGCCGTTGGGGCACCAGCCCGATGTAGGGCCGCATGTTCATATAATCGGCCGTAACGGCTATGGATGACCGCTCGAAGCGCTGCTGGTGCGAGAGGCCCAGGCTGCCCAGCGAAATCAGCGAAATGCCGGTCTGGGTTTCGGGGGCCAGGTCTTCGGAGGTCAGGGCCACCACCGCCGACAGCGCCTGCCCGTACTCGGCCGAGTAGCCGCCGGTGCTGAAGGCCATGCCCTTGAAGAGCATCGGCGAAAACCGCCCCCGGGCTGGCATACCCGATACCGCCGCGTTGTAGGGGCTTTGCAGCGGCACGCCGTCGAGGTACTGACGGGTTTCGCCGGCCCCGCCGCCGCGCACAAACAACTTGCCTTCCTCGCCGTTGCGGGTGGTGCCGGGCATCGTGTTCAGAGCCCCGGCCACGTCGGCCGAAGCGCCGGCCGTCGTTACCACGTCGCGGGCCGAGAAGGTGGTGTTGCGCTTGGTGTCGCTGGCCTCGAAGGTGCCGCTGGTGATGACCACGTCGCCGAGCTGGTTGCGCACGGCCTTCAGCGTGATGGTGAAGCGCCGGGCCGTGCCGTCGAGCACCACCGGCTGCTCCTGGGCCTGGTAGCCGAGCAGGGTGACGACCAGCGGCAGGGTGCCCGTCTGGCGGGTACTGAATTTGAAATGGCCCAGCGTATCGGTGCTGGCCCCGTCGAAAGTGGTTTTCAGAAACACGTTCACGCCGGGCAGGGGCTGGCCGCTGGCGTCGCGCACTGTACCGCTCAGGGTAGTTTGGGCCAGGGCCGTGAAGGTGGTAGTCAGCAGGAGCAGCAGCAGAGGTAGCAGTCGTTTCATCGGGGTAGCGGCGTAGTGATGCTCCAAAGGTGAGCGGCTACCGGGCCCGATGAAACTAAAGGTTGCCGAAGCGTCGGATCAGGGGGATGAAGCGTAGCGGGGCGGGGGTTGGCTCATTTCGTCGCAGTAGCTCGGCTATTGCTGAGTGACTGCACTGAATCTTCCGAACCTACCCGGGTATCGTCGAAAGGTACACGACTACCTTCCGAACCAACACCTGTCTCTTCCAAACCTACCCAAGTACCTTCCGAACCGACGCTTGTCCTTGCAGAGCCTGCCCAGGTGCCTTCCGGACCCACTCGGGTAGCTTCCAAACCCACCTGTGTACCTTCGGAAGGTACCCGAGAAGCTCGTGAAGCAACACGGCCCCGTTCGGTAGTACCGAACGGGGCCGTGTTGCGGGCAGACCAGGAACTCAGACGCCGGGCTTGGTGGCTGGAGCCGCTCTTTTCCCCTGGCTGGCGAAGCGCTCCTTCAGCGCATCGTGGGCGGCCTGGGCCCCGGGCGCGTTGGCTCTGGCTGCGCTCTGAATGTTGCGGTACACGGCCAGGGCATCGGTGTAGGCCTCGCCGCCGGTCTGCATCATGGTGCTTTCCACGTCGGTGGTCAGCTGTTGCAGGGGGCGCAAAATGGTGCCCAGGTCGGTGGTTGCCTGCACATCTTCGCGCAGGCCGGGCAGGTCTACAAATGAGGGCACGAAGCCGGGCGTGGCCGTGCCATACTCCTCAATCTTCTGCATGAAGGCCACCGACCGGTCGCCCATCTTGGGTACTTCCTGGCGCTGTTCGGGGGTGAGCGGGTGCAGGTAGGGCGTCAGCTCCTGCTGAATGGTGGCGAGGGCCGCGTCGATTTTGGCTTTAACGGCGGCGGGAATGACCACGGAAATGCGGTTGAGCATACAACAAAAGGATAAAATTGTGGACAATAAGCGCCCCTGCCGTGGTGCGTAAGCAAGAGGATAATCGGATAGAATAGCAAGGCCGGAAGATGCCGGGAAAAGCGCAGGAATCCAAGCATCCCGCGGGGTTTCGGTACGGGCCAGAACCGGGGAAGCGCCGCCCCTGCCCCTGCCCTACTCGGGCGGAGTTGGTATCTTGCAGCCCCGCTCCATTCCTTCCTACATCTACATGCCCGAACGCGCTACTACCGGTTCGCCCCTCGCCTCGCCGGCGGCCCTCAGCCAGCCCACCGCTTCCGCCCCGCGCCAGCCCCGGCTAGGAGTTCTGTGCCTGTCGGGCAGCCTGGGGGGCCTGGAGTTCAACAGCCTGAAATTTGCCGCCTGGATGCAGGAGCGGGGCTGGGCGACTACCTTGTTTGTGCCCCCGGCTACACCGTTGGCCGAGCTGGCCGGGCAGTGGGCGGTGCCGCTGGTGGCGCTGCGGCCACTGCGGGGCCCGCGGGTGGTGGCCGCAGCGCGGGTGTTGCAACATGAGCTAAGCGAGCGGCAGATTGAGGTGCTGGTCGTTACCCAGAACAAGGACCTGGGCCTGGCCAGCCTGGCCAAGCTGCTGCTGCGCGGCCGGCTGCGCCTTATCTACCAGCAGCACATGCAGCTGGGCCGGCCCAAGCGCGACTGGTTTCACACCCTGCGCTTTCAGCTGCTCGATGCCTGGCTGAGCCCCTTGCCGGGGTTGGCCCGACAGGTTACCGAGAAAACCCGGTTTGCCCCCGAGCGAATCCACGTAGTGCCCCTGGGTTTGCCGATAGAGCAGTTTGCGGTGGCCCTGCAGCCCGCCGAAGCCCGCCGGGCCCTGAATCTGCCCCCGCAGGGAATCCTGCTCGGCATTATCGGCCGGCTCGACCCGGGCAAAGGGCAGGATTTTGTGGTGCGGGTGCTGCACCAACTGCGCGCCACCACGGCCCATCCGGTGCAGCTCGTGATTATGGGCGAGCTAACCCGCAACGAAGGCGACACCTACCTGCGCCAGCTACGGGAGCTGATTGCGGAGCTGGGCCTGGAAGACCAGATTTTCTTCCGCGAGTTCCAGCCCGACCCGGCCGCATTCTACCGCGCCATCGACATTTTCGTGCTGGCTTCCACCAACGAAACTTATGGCATGGTAACGCTGGAGGCCATGGCGGCGGGTGTGCCCATCGTGGCCTCGGCGGCGGGTGGCACCCTGGAGCTGGTGCAGGAGGGCCAGACCGGCCTGCTCTACCCCCTGGGCGACGTAGCGGCTTGCGTGCGCCAGCTGCGCCACTGCCTGGAGCAGCCCGAGCTTACCCGGCAGCGTGTAGCCCGGGCGCAGGCCTACGTGCAGCACTATTCGCACGAGCAGCAGTGTCTGCTCACCGAAACCGTTATCGAAAGCTTGGGCGTGAGCGGGCCAGCCACGACTAAGGCAGCGGAGTAAGCAAGCCCCGCCCCCAGGCCGCGGCCGGCCGTTTTACCGTTGGAAGAACAGTGACTCTTCGATGCCGCGCACCGTGGCCAGCCAGTCTTCATTTTCCAGCACCATCACGTCCAGCGGCATAGTCAGACTCTCGCCCTGCAACGAATCGTTGACGGCATGATGCAGCGCGGCCGTCGCCTCGTCGGAAGCCGCCAACAGCACCACGCCCAGCACGATGCTCATTTCTCCGTTCAGCTGCTGCGCATACTGGTACGCCTCGGCTACTATCCCGATTCGCCGGAAGTTGGCGCTCAGCTTGTGGAGCACCGCCGGGGGCAAGGGGTGCAGGGGCTTGCCTACCAACACTTCCGTGGGTTGCTCCAGCACGGTTTCCCGGATGTTTTCCCGGCTGCGCTCCAGCACAAACATATTCGGCCGGCCGCTATTAATCACGACCCGGTCGATGCCCTGCTGCTCGCAGAACTCGAGCACGTCCTGGGTGCGCAGGGCGGTGTACTCGGTTTCCTGCCCGGCCCAGCTCAGCAGGGCTTTGGCGTCGCTGAAAGCGCCCAGCACCCGCAAGCCATCCACGGTAAAAACCGACGCCAGCGTCAGCGTTGAGCCGGCTTCCAGCGTCTGCCAGCCGTCGGCAGCCCCGCCTTTATTTACCGACGGCAGCAGCAGGCAGGAGTTACCCGTCAGTATTTCCTGCATCACCGCCTGGTAGCTGTCGGCCGAAGGCTGCCGGCTGTACACATCGAGCAGCTGATTAAACTGAATATTGTCGGGTTGCTGCTTGGGCGGCGCCTGCGGCGGCAGCTCCTCACGGCCAAATAGCTTCTTTAGAAAATTCATCGGGTTGCGGGTTGAAATACGCCCCTGAAAGTCTGGCACAGTGACTACGATTTCAGGCAGGCGGCGCAACTACGTCAATCCAATCCGAATGGCCAACGGCGCGCCACGGCAGCTCCAAACCGGCGGGGCCCGGCTCAAAATACCTACTTCTGGGTATTGCGCGTCCATTGCTTCACAAGGAGCTTTGTTGATTCTTTTTCCCTCAACAAAGCTCGCTCTATGCGTCATTTTTTACTTTCTCTGGGCCTGGTTTCTATGCTGGGCATCTCGGCCGCTCACGCCCAAACGCCCGCCTGGCAATGGGGCGCGCAAAGCGTCAATCCGACTCCGACCAACGAAACCGAGGCCCGCTCCTATGCTATTGCTACCGATGCGGCCGGCAACAGCTATATGGGCTTAGGCCTGCAGGCCCGCAATGGCGTCTCGGCGGTTCGCAACTTTGGCACCACCAGTCTCACCAGCACCGATATCAGTGGAGTTGTGGCCAAGCTGAACGCGGCTGGGCAATGGCAATGGGCTACGGCCGTCTCGGCCCTGGATGCCAACGGCAGCACCATCGTATTTGTATCGAACGTGGTAGCATCCCCAGCCGGAGACGTGTTTGTAACGGGTTCGGTGGATGAGGATGCCACGTCCATACGCGTAGGCACGGTTACGCTGAACCTGACCGGCTCCAACCTGGAGCAGCGCACCTTCGTGGCCCGCCTCAACAGCAGCGGCCAGTGCACCTGGCTGATAGCCATTAACGACGTCGATGCCGGTGATATGGCGCTAAACCCGGTGAACGGAGAGCTGGTGCTGACGGGTGACTACCGCGGCGCCGCTACTATTGGTACCACCACGCTGCCGGCCCCCGTTGGCACCAACGATAGTGGCCTGTTCGTAGCGCGCCTCAGCCAGGCCGGCCAGTGGACCAGCGCCCTGAGCGTGCGCACGAGCGGTACCGGCGACGTCAGCGGGGAAGAATTATCCGTTGGCCCCCAGGGCCAGGTAGCCGTGGCCGTTGTGGTCGAGAATGGCTCGGCCACGCTGGGCAGCACCACCATCAACGCCAGTACCGCCGATAAAACGGCCGTGGCCCAGCTTACCCCGGCGGGCCAGTGGCAATGGGCGGTGCAGTCTTCCAGTTCATCTACTAGCTTGAGCGTAAATGGCCTGGAATACGATGCCAGCGGCAACCTCTGGGTACTCAACACCAACAATGCTGGCAGTCAGCTGGGCACTATTACGCTGCCCACCGGCACCATTGGTTTCATCGGCCGCCTTTCCCCGGCTGGCGCCTGGAACCTGGCCGGCTCCATTACCAGCCAGGGCGGCAGCTTTCCGGGCGGCAGCAAATTAGCTGTTGATGAGCTAGGCAACCCCGTAATAGCCGGCTTGCTGGAAGGCACGACGAACCCCACGACCAGCTACTCGTTTGGCACGCGCACTCTCTCCTTCACCGAGCGGGGCAGCTACGTGGCCCGCTTCAACACGGCCGGCCAGTGGCAGTACGCCATTAAGCCCCCCACTGCTACCAGCAACATCAACAGCAGCAACACTTATTCCTTTAACTCCATTGCCCTCGACCGGGCCGGCAACTTGCTCACGCTGGGCAATATTTTCTCCAGCACGGTTACTTTCGGCACTACCGTGCTGACGGGCTCCTACCGCGACATTTTCGTGGCCAAGCTCGCCAACGCCGGGGCTACCCTGGGCGTGCGGCAGGCCGCCGGTGCGCAGCCATTGGCCCTGTATCCGAACCCGGTGACGGCCGGCGCGGCAGCCACGCTGCGCTTAGCCGCTCCGGCCAGTGCCGCGCAGCCCATTACGCTGCGCAATACGCTGGGGCAGATTGTGCGGGAGTCCGGCGTTGCCGCCGGCCGCCAGGAAGCCACGGTAGCTACCGAAGGCCTGGCCCCTGGCGTGTACCTGCTCGAAACCGGCCTAAGCCGGGCCCAGGTGGTTATCCAATAGCCGCCGAGCCGGCTGCTACCACGGTCTTGTGTAGAATACCGGTTAAAGCCGGGGCTTGCTGTTCGCAGCGGGTCCCGGCTTTTTGCTTGATGGACAATTGTGGGACCTAACCAGGCAGCGGCCAGCACACGCCAGCAACGGACCTTTCTTTTAAACTGAAATACGCCTTCGTCAGTTCGAACACCTCTGGTGAGGCCCCGCGGCCCACGCCGCTTCACATTCGCTTCGGTTGATACGATACCGCTCAGAACGCATAGCAGCCCGCAACTTCGGCCATTCGGTGCGGATGCCCAAACGGCTTTGTTAATCAACTCTTCAGCGCCCACTCCTGACCTTAACCCATGCCTCCACCTGAAGCAATAGCACTGCCATACTCAACCGGAGCAGTGGGGTTTTCCGTACTGTTATCCTGCTTCCCGTCTTTTCCTCCTCCAACCACACCGCCACCCTATGCCTGAGCAACTGCCCGCCTTGGATTATCCCAAGCTGTTCCAGGACCTACCCGACTCCTACCTGCTGCTCACCCCCGACGGCACCATCGTAACCAACAGCGACCAGCACGTGGCCGTGTCGCTGCTGCCGCGCGAGAAGGTGGTGGGGCGCAATATCTTCGACGCCTTCCCCTCGGCCCCGGAAAGCCAGCGGGCCTTGTATGAGTCGCACGAATATGTGCGCCAGCACAAGCAGGCCCACACCATGGCCCTCACCCGCTACGACCTGGAGCGGCCTGCCGAGCTGGGCGGCGGCACCGAGGAACGCTACTGGCAGATTACCCACTACCCGCTTCTGGATAGCGAGGGCAACCTGCAGTACATTCTGCAGCGCCCCCAGGACGTAACCGAAAAGCACCTGGCCGAGCAGCGCAGCAACCAGATTGCCCAGGAACTGGCCGAAAGCCAGGACCAGGCCCGCTTCGTGCTCGAAGCCCTGCCCGTGATGATCTGGACAAGCCAGGCCGACGGCAGCATTACGGCCTTCAACCAGCGCTGGCTCAGCTTCACCGGCCGCAGCAAGGCCGAATCGATGGGCTGGGGCTGGACGCAGGATATTCATCCCGAGGAGCGCGAGGCCGTGACGCAGCGCTGGCAGCAGGCCGCCGCGGCCGGTGAGGAGTTTCAGCTGGAGTTCCGCCTGCGCCGCCACGATGGGCACTACCGCTGGGTACTGGTGCGCTGCGTACCCCGCGTAGACAGCGAAGGCCACACTGCCTCCTGGGTAGGCGGCGGCACCGATATTCACGAGCAGAAGGAGCTGGTACAGGAAATGCTGGAAGCCAACGAGCGGCAGGCCGAACTTTCCGACCAGGCTTACCAGGCCTACCAGCTGGCCCGGAGCCAGAAGGAAACCTTTCACAACCTGTTTGAGCAGGCCCCGGCTTTGATCTGCATTCTGCGCGGCCCCGAGCACCGCTTCGAGTTCGTCAATACCAGCTACCAGTCGCTGTTTCCGGGCCGGCCGCTGGTGGGCCGGCCGCTGGCCGAAGCTCTGCCGGAAGTGGCTGAGCAAGGTTTTGGAGCTGTCCTCGACGGGGTATACAGCACCGGGGAGCCATTTTACGGCAACGAGCTACTGGTGCGCATCGACCGGCATAGCAACGGCGAACTGCAAGACGGCTACTTCAATTTCACCTACCAACTCTTCGCGGAAGGCGACCAGAAAGCAGGCATTACGGTGTTTGCCTTCGACGTCACCGACCTGGTACTGGCCCGCAAGGCGCTGGAAAAGCTGCGCGACGACGCGGCCACGAATTCCCGGTAAGCCGGTTGCTACCCGGTTTGCCCTCTCTTTCTGCTATGGATATATCCACCCTGGATTTTCAACAAGCCAGCATCAAACAGGTCCTGTTCAAGTCGCGCCTGCGCTCGGTGCTCTACGGAGTGCGCGAGGCCGACGCCGACCTATTTTCGCTCCAACTCAACCCGCTGGGCCAGTGGCTACACACGGTGGTAAAGCCTAAGTACGGCGGCTACCCCGAGGTGCTCGAAATAGAGCGGGTGCTCCAGCTCCTGCTCAGCACTGGCCAGGAATTGGTAAAGCAGTACCAGCGCGGCCACATCGAAGAAGCCCGCGCCGGCCTGGAAAAAATCAACCAGTATTCCGACCAGATTACCGACCTGCTGCAGAAGCTGGCCCACACTTCCCAGCGCACCGCCGCCTAGCCCGGCGGCGGGCTGAATCATTGCTGAAACGCCCCGGTCTGTGACAGGCCGGGGCGTTTTGTGCGTATAAGGCGGCGGGCGGCAAAACATTTTTCCGCTGCCTGCTCTTCGTAATGACTGGTTTGGGCTGGCTCCGCCCGCCCAGGCTTATTTGTTATAACTCTACAGCAGCTGCTTCACCCACCACATGGAAAACACGTTTCGCCGCATATTTCAGGTTATCGACGGCAATAAAAAGCAGGTTGGGGATGGGTTCGACGTGATTAGTCCTATGCCGGGCCCACGCATCCGGCAGCTTAGCCCCTACCTGCTCATCGACCACACCGGGCCTATGCCGGTAGCGCCTACCGAGGCCCCGCTGGGCACGCCGCCCCACCCCCACCGCGGCTTCGAAACCGTGACGGTAGTCTACCAGGGTGCCCTCTCCCACCGCGACACGGCCGGCCACAGTGGCACGCTCGGCCCCGGCGACGTGCAATGGATGACGGCCGGCGCGGGCCTGCTGCACGAGGAGCGCCACGAGCAAGAATTTGCCCGGCAGGGCGGCACCCTGGAGCTACTGCAGCTGTGGGTGAACGTGCCCCGGCGCGACAAACTGGCCCCGCCCCGCTACCAGAACATTCGTGCGGCGGCTATTCCCGCGGTGCCCGTAGCCGAGGGCCAGGGCCGTGTGCGGGTGGTGGCCGGCAGCTACGAGCACACCACGGGCCCGGCCGAGACCTTCTCACCCATCACTCTGCTCGACGTGCACCTGGCAGCCGGCGCGGCTACCACCATCAGCCTGCCCGCCGACTACAACGTGGGTATTTACGTGGTGCAGGGCAGCATTATGCTCCACGGCAACCGGCCCGCCACTGCCAAGCAGCTCGTCGTATTCGGCTGGGACTCGTCCGATGTGCACCTCACGGCTACCACCGACGCGGTGCTGCTGGTGCTAGCCGGCCAGCCCATCGAGGAGCCGCTGGCCACCTACGGCCCCTTCGTGATGAACACCAACCAGGAGCTGGTGCAGGCCATTGCCGACTTTGAAAGCGGCGGCATGGGCACGTTTCCGGAAGACGAGTAAATAGCGGCGCTGCCTACTGCAGACGTAACCCTAGGGCGCTTAGCCCGGTATTCATAGCTCTGTCAATCAGCAACTAACCGCTATGAAAACCAACGACGACGCTACTTCTATTACTCTTTCAGGTGCCTCCCGCCGCGACTTTGTGCGCACTCTTTCCTTGGGTGTAGGCGCTACGCTGGTCAGTGCTTCGGCTATGGGTGGGCCGTTGTCGTGGCTGGAGCAAACGACCTTTGGCCCAGCCAGCTGGGAAGCTCTACAGGCAGGGCGGCAGTTGGGCGTGGCCTTGGTAGGGCTGGGCAAATACAGCACCGGACAGCTGGCTCCGGCCCTGCAGCAAACCCGGCTCTGCAAGCTGGCCGGCATCGTGACGGGTACCCCGGCCAAAGCCAAGCAGTGGAAAAAGCAGTACAACATTCCCGATAAGAACATATACGACTATCAGAACTTCGACCGGATAGCCGACAACCCCGACATCGACATTATCTACATCGTGCTGCCCGTGGGCCTGCACGCGGAGTACGTGGAGCGCGCCGCCAAAGCCGGTAAGCACGTTATCTGCGAAAAGCCGATGGCCCCCACGGCCGACGAGTGCCGCCGCATGATTGCAGCCATGCAGAAGGCTGGCAAGAAATTCAGCATTGGCTACCGGCTCCACTTCGAACCCCACCACCAGGAAATGATGCGCCTGGGCCAACAGCAGGCATTGGGGCCCATCAAGAGCCTGGTGGCCGACAACGGCTTCCGCTTCAACAACGACACGCCCTGGCGCGTGAGCAAGAAGCTGGCCGGCGGCGGGCCGCTGATGGATATGGGCATTTACTGCCTGCAGGGCGTTATTTACACAAAAGGCGACATTCCGGTGTCCGTTACGGCCAAGCTGGCCCCCAACCCCGACCCGAAAGGCTTGTTTAAAGAAGTGGAGGCGGGCGTAAACTGGCAGATGCAGTTTGCCGATGGGGCCGTGGCCGACTGCCGCACCAGCTACGCCGAAAACCTGAACAGCCGCCTGCGGGCCGAAGCCGCCAAGGGCTTTCTGGAGCTGCAGCCCGCTTTCGGCTACGGCGGCATCGAGGGCCGCACCAGTCAGGGCCCGATGAACCTGCAAAACGTGCCGCAGCAGGCCCGCCAGATGGACGACTTCGCCGACTGCGTCCTCAACGACAAGCCCACCCGCGTGCCCGGCGAAATGGGCCTGCGCGACGTGCAGTTGCTCCAGGCCATCTACCGCGCCGCCGAAACCGGCCAGCAAGTATCGACCAAAGACGTACAGCAGGTGCTGGACAAAACCAACCGGTAGTTCCACCTGTCCTTGCGAGGACGCAGGATGGAGCCATCCGTCCTCTGAAATGTGCTAAGTATCCTGAAGTGAAAAGCCCTTTCCCGTTGCATACGGGAAAGGGCTTTCTGGTAAAAGAACGGGGCGCACTGCGCCGAGGACGAACTGCTTCGTGCCTCGCAAGGACACGCGCTAGTAGAAGGCTAATTACGGATTAATCAGTGCGATACTGCCGTCGGCGTTGCGCTTCAGTTCGGTCACTTTCACGTTGCGCAGCCAGGTTTTGTCCGAGAGCTGGGTATCGTGGTAGAAGATGTACCATTTACCCTTAATTTCCACGATAGAGTGGTGGGTAGTCCAGCCTTGCACGGGGTTCATGAACGTGCCCTGGTAGGTGAAGGGGCCGTAGGGCGAGGTGCCGGTGGCGTAGGCCAGGAAGTGGGTGTCGCCGGTGGAATAGGTAAAGTAATACTTGCCGTTGTACTTATGCATCCAGGCACCTTCGAAAAAGCGGCGGTTGTTGTCGCCCGAGAGCAGCACCTTGCCATCCTTATCCACGATTTTCACTTCACGCACGGGCTCGGCAAACTGCTTCATATCGGCACCCAGGCGGGCTACCCGCGGGCCCACCGAGGGCTCGGTAGCAGCCGGCTCCTGCTCCTTAGGCTTGCTGCCGTCGTACTTGCCAGTGCGCCAGCGCTGTAGCTGTCCGCCCCATATGCCGCCCATGTACATGTAGGTTTTCCCGTCGGTATCGGTAAATACGGCCGGGTCGATGCTCAAGCTCCCTTCCATCGGCTTGGGCTCAGCCTTGAAGGGCCCCGTGGGCGACTTGCTGGTAGCTACCCCGATGCGGAAGATATCCTGCTTGTCTTTGACGGGGAAATAGAGGTAATAGGTGCCATCCTTAAAGGCCGCATCGGGGGCCCATAGCTGCCGGCCGGCCCAGGGAATATCCTTGATATCCAGCGCCACACCGTGGTCGGTTACCTTGCCCCCAATGCTGTCCATGGACAGAATGTGGTAGTCCTTCATGGCGAAATGGTCGCCGTTATCATTCTCCGGCATCCCCGTTTCAATGTCGTGCGAGGGGTAGATATAAATGCGGCCGTTGAAGACGTGGGCCGACGGGTCGGCGGTGTAAATATCCTTCACCAGGGGCTCGGCCAGATATTTCTTCGTAGCCGAATCTGCGTTGGCTGGAGCGGCAGCAGTGGTGTCGGCGGCGGTTTCGGTGGTCGTGGTTTCCGTTTTGGCGGTTTCGCTTTGGCAGGCGCTGTTCAGCAGTAACAGAGCCAATGCGGGGAAAGCGAGTTTGTGGTGGGTGGGCATGGGTTGAGCGGGGTTTGGCAGGTGAAAGGCGCAGAGGTTTTCATGGCTGGCCGCACTATGAAAAGCGGTTGTAATTGACCAGCAAAAAGCCTCTGTACGCTCAAATATAGAGCGCAGCCGGAACTGCTAAGACACGCCAAAACGCGTTTCCCGCGAAATAATCTACCGTAATCGATTGTGATAGGCTCAGCAATTCAGCTGGTTTGGTCCATCGATTCCTCCATCTTTCCCCTAGCCTTTGGCCCACGCCTACTGCTGACGGCGCCCCTGGCAGAAACAGAGGAATTGCCAAGCGCATTATCGTCAAGAGTAAGCTATTGAAGTGGGCATCAGCAGTATGCGCCTTCTCGCAAAGCCTTAGCTGTGGAGCGGCAGCCGGATGATAAACGCTGTGCCCTGCCCTTCCACCGACTCTACCGTAAGCGTGCCGCCGTGGCCGCTGCTCACGATATCGTGGCTGAGCGAGAGGCCCAGACCAGTGCCCTCACCCACCGGTTTGGTGGTGAAAAACGGCTGAAAGATACGCGCCTGCACGCTTTCCGAAATGCCGGTACCATTGTCGCGCACCCTGATTTCGACAGTACCGGGCAGCAACTGAGTCGTCACAGCTACTTCGGGCTGATAGCCGGCCGATGGCGGCTGCTGGGCACGCTGCCGCACGGCGTAGAGGGCATTACTGCACAGGTTCAGCAGCACCCGGCCCAGGTCGGGCGCAATAACGGCTACCAGCGGCAGCGCCGGGGCCAGTTGGGTCGTGAGGGTGGCCTGGAAGTCGGGGTACTGGTTTTGCATTCCTTGGTAGGCCAGGCGCAGATTTTCTTCCACTAGGGCGTTCAGGTCGGTGGCCTCGCGCGGGGCGCTACCGGTGCGCGCGTGCTCCAGCATGCCTTTGATGATGGCCGTAGCCCGCTGCCCGTGCTGGCTGATGTTCATAATATTCTGCTTGAGGCCATCCAGAATTTCGCGCTCCAGCCGCCCATCCCGGGCCAGGCGCTGGGCCCCGTTTATCTCATCCACCAGGTCGGTACTGACCTCGGCAAACTTCTTTACGAAGCCCAGTGGGTTCTGCAGCTCGTGGGCCACGCCGGCCGTCAGCTCGCCCAGAAACGCCATTTTCTCGCGCTGTACCAGCTGGAACTGGGTGGTTTTGAGCTCGGCCAGCGAGGCCTGCAGGGCGGCGTTGGCGCGCTGTTGCTGCCGGTCGTGGCGCACGAGCAGGCCCAGCAGCAGCAGTAAGCCCGCCAGCCCGGCCAGCAGCCCATACATCCGGTAGCGGGTTTTCAGGGCCATATTATCGACGGCGGCCTGCTGCTCGCGCTGCCGGGCCTGGTAGTTAATGCTTTGCAGGCGCATCACTTTTTCCTGCCCAAACAGCGTGTCTTTCATCGTCAGCATCAGGCCTTGGTACTTCAGGGCGCTGTCGGCGGGGCCGCGCCGCTTGAAGTCCTGGGTGAGCAGCGTGCTGGCATTGAGTACGCCGCGCAGAAAGCCGTTATACTGCGCGGCCTGGCAGCCCAGGCGGGCGTAGTACACGCTCGAATCGAGGCGCCCCTGCTGCTGATAGAGCGTGGCCAGGCCCACATAGGCGAAGTTGAGGCCGCGCGCGTGCTGCATCACCGCCGACTCCCGGATGCTGCGCCGATAGTAGCTGAGGGCTTCGGTGGGGCGGCCCTGCTTGCGCGCCACCTGGCCCAGACCGTAGAGAATGTAGTTGGTGGGCGTGTGCAGGCGGCGCGCCAGGTCATAGGCTTGCCGCTGGTAGTAAGCCGCCGAGTCGAGTTGATTGTAGAGGTCGTAGGCCAGGCCGATGTTGCTGAGCTCGATAACCACCCTCCGCTCGGCCCGCAGCTGCCGGCCGATGCGCAGGGCTTGAAAATAGTAGGACAAGCCCTGCTGCCGGTCGCGCAGATACACGTAGATAATGCCGATACTGCGCAGGTTCTGGGCCTGCAGCGGCAGGTCGTGGCGGGCCTCGGCAATGCGCAGCGACTCCTGAAACAGCTCCAGAGCCCGGGCCAGGTTTCGCTCGCGCAGGGCCGCACCCAGCCGGTTGAGGGCCTCACCCTCGCCGTGCTGGTCGTGGGCGCGGCGGGCCAGGGCCAGCGCCTGCCGGGCGTAGGCCTCGGCCGAATCAGTGCGCAGGGCCCAATACTGGTCGCTGATGCGGCACAGCAGCAGCACCCGACTGCTATCGGGCTGGGGCTGCCGGGCCAACTGGCGCAGGCCATCGAGGGCCGCGCTCTGGGCGGCGGCGGGTCGGGCGGCCCCCACCAGCGTTACAAGAAATACCAGCAACAACACCCAGATCGGGCGAAACCAAGTCAACTGCACGGGTAAGCAATAGATGTGACGGGCAATATAGCGCAGCAGAATACCGGCGTTTCTTCTCCGCTAGAATTCAGTATTGCGAATATCCGGTTAAATCCCGTAACGCTGATTATTTCAGTTTCTTCTGCCTGCGGATAGAGGAAACCCAGTGCTGTAGCTGGGCAGAGCAGCAAGCATCCGGCTGGCTCACTTTAGCGTTTAGTGTCTCATAACTTTGGTTCGTGCGTTGTCTCTGCTGGCTGATTTTGCTTTTTTTTATTACGACGGGCGCCGACCAGCAGCCCGGCTGCGGGTGCGCCCAGGATTTCAGCTTTACGGTTCAGTATCTGGAGCGCAACCTGCCCGGCTTTGCCCATACCGTGCCGCCGACTCGCCGCCGGCAGTATGCGGCATTCAAGCAGCAGCTAGGCCGCGCGGTGGCAGCCCAGCCGAGCCGGCTCGCCTGCCTGAAGTACCTGACCACCTACGTTGAGTATTTTCGCGACAGCCACACCAGCATCAGCACCGCCGGGCCCACCGTGCCGGAAGACGACCGGGCGGCGGTGGCCCGCTTTCTGGCCTCGCCCGACTTTACTGTATCCGGCACTCTGCGCGTGGATTCGAGCCGCCGCAATGCTGCCGCTTCCGACCCGCTGGAAGGCTACTACCAGGCGGCCGACGGCACTTACCGCGTGTATCTGACCAGGAGCAAAACCAGCCGCCGCGACTACGCCGGCGTTATCGTCGCGGCGCGCACCCGGCTCTGGCGGCCGGGCCAAATTAAGTTTGAGCTGCGCCGCAACCCCGATGCCACTTACCAGGCCTACCAGTACCAGCGCAACCACAGCGTGTATTACGTGCCCGTCGTGCGCTTTGCCCAGGGTCGCCTGCTCGGGCTGGGCTGGCACAAGCAGACGCCGAACCAGCCGGCACCACCACCCGCCGGCCCCACCGCCGATTTCCGGATGCTGGCCGGTACGGAGGTAGCCTACCTGCGCCTACCCTCGTTTGCCGGCGAGCAGTGGGCGCAGCTCGACTCGCTGTACCGGGCCGTCGCGCCCCGGATTCTACGCTCGAAATACCTCATCATCGACGTGCGCGACAACCCCGGCGGCGCCGACCGGAACGTGACGCCGCTGCTGCCCTTCTTTTACGCCCGGCCCATCAAGGAAACCCAGGCCGAGGAATACTACGTGACGGCCGACAACCTACGACGCTACGAGGAATATCTGCGCCGGCTGCAAGCCGATTCGGCGCGCTACGGTTCCGACGCCGTCTGGAGCTTTCGGCAAAAGCTGACTTGGCTGAAACAGGTGCCGCTGAATAGCTTCGTGCTGAACCCGCAGAGCACGCAGAAAACCTACACCCTCACGGCTTCACTGCTGCCACTGAAAGTGGCCGTTCTCTACAACCGCGGGTGTGCCAGTGCCTGCGAAACCCTGCTGTTCTGGGCCCGGCAACCCTCGAAAGCCGTGCTGGTGGGCGAAAATTCGGCCGGCTTCGTGGGCTACGGCAACAGCCTGCCCGTAACCACGCCCTGCCAGGGGTTCGTGCTCAACGTATCGACGCTGCGATTCAAAAATCAGCTGGCCTACGAAGAAACCGGCGTTGCGCCCCACATTCGGCTGCGCGACAATGAGGACTGGCTGGCGCAAACGCTACGGATTTTACAGTCGCCATGAGCCCCGCAAACAGCAGCGGGCCACGCGTTTGCGCGACTCATACGCTCATCACTCGCCGCTTGGATTCTGAACGGCGTCAGAAGGCATAAATAGCCTGCTGGCAAATCAATTTCGCATTTTTGCTGTCAATATTTAGCCAATTCTGTTACTGTTCAGCTGCTTTGTTTAAACCGGAATCAATTTGCTTTAGCCGGCTAATAGTAGCTTTGTAAACTGAACGTGCTTTCCGACTGGTTCGGAACCCTTTCGCCGCCTTCATTCTATTCGTGCTCGTTTCACCTATGCCCCACCCTATACCTCCGGTCGACTACCAAAAGCTGTTCCGGTCCCTGCCCGAAAATCTGATGCTGATGGCCCCCGACGCCACCATCGTGGACAATACCGACGGCCACGAGCAGGTGTCGCTGAAGAAGCGCGAGGAAGTCATTGGGCTGAATATGTTCGATGCTTTTCCTTCGGTCGACCAGAATCAGGGCGACATCATTTACCAGTCGCAGGAGCACGTGCGCCAGCACCGCGAGCCGCATACCATGCCCGTAATTCGCTACGATCTGGAAGTGCCGGCTGAGCGCGGCGGCGGGTTTGAGGAGCTGTATTGGCAGGCTACGCACTACCCAATTCTGGACGATAAGGGCGAGCTGCTTTACATTCTGCAGCGCACCCAGGACATTACGGAGCAGTACCGGGCCGAGCAGCGCAACCAGGCTATGCAGCGCGAACTGGCCGAAAACCAGGAGCGCACCCGCTTCATTCTGGAGTCGCTGCCCGTACTGATCTGGACGGCCACGCCCGACGGGCAGCGCGACTTCTTCAACCACCGCTGGCTCTCATTAACGGGCAAGGAGGCGGATGAAGTGATGGGTATGCAGTGGCTGGATTCGGTACACCCCGACGACCGCTCCGCCGTAACCCGCATCTGGCAGGAATCAGTAATGCAGGGCAGCGTGTACCAGGTAGAATACCGCCTGCGCCGCCACGACGGGCAGTACCGCTGGGTGCTGGTGCGGGCCATGCCGCGCCGCGCCGCTTCCGGCGAGATTATGATGTGGGTGGGCTGCGGCACCGATATCCACGACCAGAAACAGATGGTGCAGGAGCTGCTGGAAGCCAACGAGCAACAGTCCACGCTATCCGACCAGGCCTATCAGGCTTACGAGCTGGCCCGGAGCCAGAAAGAAACCTTCCACAACCTCTTTGAGCAGGCCCCGGCCCTGATCTGCATTCTGCGCGGCCCCGAGCACCGCTTCGAGTTTGTGAATCCGCAGTACCAGCAACTGTTCCGGGGGCGGCAGCTGGTAGGCAAAACGGTAGTGGAAGCGCTGCCCGAGGTAATCGAGCAAGGCTTCGTGAACCTGCTCGACAACGTGTATGCCACTGGCGAAACATTCTACGGCAACGAGCTGGCCATCATGGTCGAAAACCCGGATGGTACGGCCCGGCAGCTCTACCTTAATTTCACCTACCAGCTCTTTCACGAGCAGGGCGCCAAGGCTGGCATTACGGTCTTTGCCTACGACGTCACCGATTTGGTACTGGCCCGCAAGGCCATTGAAAAGAGTCAGGGAGGCGCTGCTAATGCTTCTTAAAGTACTGGTTTTGTTCCTCATGTCTTCGGGCACTGCTCCTCTTCCACAATGGACATAACCGCCCTGGATTTCCAGCAGGCCCGCATCAAGCAGGTCCTGTTCAAGTCGCGGCTGCGCTCCGTGCTCTACGGCGTGCGCGAAGCCGAGCCTTCCCTTTTCTCCCTGCGCGAAAACCCGCTGGGCCAATGGCTGCACACAGTAGTAAAGCCCAAATATGGCTCTCAGCCCGAGGTAATCGAGATTGAGCGCGCCATTCAGAAAATGCTCGACACCAGCCAAAAGCTCGTCACGCAGTACCAGCGCGGCCACATCGAGGAGTCGCGCGCCGGCCTCGAACAGGTTGACGTGTATTCCGACCAGATTGAAAAGCTGCTGCAAAAAATAGAACTCACCAGCGGCAACCGGGTGTAACCCAGCCGGCTTACGTGGTGCCCAAAGCCCCGAACCTTACGCTGGTTTGGGGCTTTTTTGCGCGTTTTTTCGGCAAAATCCGCCGTAGTTTGTCGTCACTTATTACTTATTCTCTTCTTATGACGCGCACTCTATTTGCTGCCTTACTGCTTTTAGGCATTGGCCAACCCGTACTGGCCCAGCACAACCCGTACGGCATCACCGACAGCGTGAAAGTATACCTGGATAAAAGCCTGGACATTTTCCAGCAAAATGCCCTGCACCGCCGCACCGTAGCCGACTGGCCGACCCTGCGCGAAACGGTGTACCGCAAAGCCGCCGGGGCCACGACTTACGCCGCGCTTACACCGGTGTACCCCTATCTGTTTGAGCAGCTGAACGACCACCACGGCTGGTACAGCTTCCAGGGCAAAAAATACGGCTGGTCAAAGTCGGAGCCGCCCTATGCCAACCAGGCCGTGCTGAGTGAGCTGAAGAAAAAGCCCGCCGTGCGGGTGCGGGTTATCAACAAAAACATCGGCTACATTCTGCTGCCCGGCAATTCCGACTTTGGCATGAGCAACGTCAATGCCAATGCCCAGGCCCTGCGCGACTCAATTTGCGCGGTGCAGAAGGGCCGCATCAAAGCCTGGATTATCGACCTGCGGCTGAATACCGGCGGCAACATGTACCCCATGCTGGCGGGCCTGGGCCCGCTCATCGGCGACGGTACTGTGGGTGGCTTTGTAGAGCAGGCCGGCGCTACGCCCCAGGCCTGGAATATCCGGCAGGGCAATATGTACGTTGATACCTTTCGGGTGTCGCGGGTGCGGGATAAGTGCGTGAGCCCCAAGAAGAACGTATCCATAGCCGTACTACTGAGCGGTACCACCGCCAGCGCGGGCGAAGTAGTGGCCATCAGCCTGGTGGGCCGGCCCAATACCCGCAGCTTCGGGGAGCCCACGGCCGGCTACACCACTTCCAACAACGGCCACCAGCTGCCGGGCAAAGCAGGTATTACCCTAGCCGAAGCCTACGAAATAGACCGCAACGGCAAAGCCTATACCGAGCGGGTGCTGCCCGACGTAGAAATTATCGGCGGGGACAACTTCACTACTTTTGCCGCCGACCAGAAAATAAAAGCGGCGGTGCTGTGGCTGAAAAAAGTCCGATAAGGTCCCGCTTTTGCTCTTTTACCCCGACTTACTCCCATGCAAATTACCTGGACCAGCAAGCCCTTCCACGACCTGAGCCTCCTGGAGCTGCACGACATTCTGCAGCTGCGCACCGAAGTATTTATCGTGGAGCAAAACTGCGCCTTTCAGGACATTGACGGCCAGGATGCTAAAGCCTGGCACCTGCTGGGCCAAACCGCCGAGGGCCAGTTGGCCGCTTACGCCCGCCTGTTCGACGCGGGCCAGTGCTACGCGCAGGTCAGTATCGGGCGTGTGGTGGTGGCGCCGGCCTTTCGCCGCTTCGGGCTGGGCAAAGACCTCATGCGCGAGGCCATTGCGCACTGCGAACAACGCTTTGGGGCCCAGTCTATCAAAATTGGGGCGCAGCAGTACCTGACTAAGTTTTACCAGGGTTTCGGCTTCGAGCAGCAGGGCGACATGTACCTCGAAGACGATATTCCGCACATCTATATGCTGCGAGCTTAGGCATAACGGCCACCGCTACTGGTACATTTCCGGGGTAGGCCAAACTAAAGTCCCGCTGAAATGTCGTAAGTTTAGGAGTTAAACACGGCGCTGTCACGGTGGTGACGGGCACGTTTGGCTTCTTCCCGGATGAAAAACTTTCTACTGCTTTTCCTGCTGCTTACTGCCTTCAGCACGCGGGCCCAGCCGCCGCTCATGCCTTTGCACATTGCGGAGCGCTTCGTGGCCCGGGAAGGCTGGCCGGCCATGCGCGACTACCTCTGCTGCGAGGCCGCGCAGCAAGCCAAACGCCAGACGCTGGGCCAGCAGATTCCGGCCCGCATGGCCCGCACCTGCGAAATGGTGCAGCAAACTGACACCTCGGCCGTAGTGGCCGTGGAGCTGCGCGACTCTACCGGCGGCAATGACTTTTACCTGCACTTCGTGAAGCGCAGCACTTGGCAGCTGCAGGCCGTGCGCGGGCTAGCCATGACCAACTTCGGCCGCCAGATGCTCACGGTGCTCGAAGGCTTGCCGCCCGCCGAGCGGGCCCGCTATAACCAGACTCATCCCAAGGCCGAGTACGACTTCACCGTGGGCAACATCCGCCTCTGGATCAGCTCCGACGCCGACATTGAGGCCCATTTCAACCAGCGCCAGGCCGATTTTGAGCAGGCTGTGCAGCTGCTGCAGGCCCGTCCCGATTTTACGGCCACCCCACCCGACGAAGCCGCCGCCAACGCCGATCCGGCCATCAGCGCGCTGCTCAAATCATTATATATCAGCAAAGTGACGCGGCAGGCCGCCGACTGCGACGCCTGCGTGGCCTTCGTTATCGGCGGCCTGATTGACAACACTGTGGGCCTGCTCTACGAGCCCGATGCCCGCAAAGTACCAGCCATGAACCCTCAGTCGCTGATTGTGGTGAAGCCGCTGGGCAAGGGTTGGTACCTGTATAAAACGACCTGAGCCGGCCGCTAGTGGGCCAGCTTGACGGCCTTGTGCTTGCCGTAGAGCTTCTCCCACTCGGCTTCCAGCATGCTCATTTCCGTCAGGCTCCAGTAGGCCCCGTTGAAGTACAGACTCTCGCGCGAGGTGCCTTCCAGCATCATGCCGGCCTTGGTATAGCACCCAATAGCGCCCTTATTGAAGTCGTATACGCCTAGGTCGATGCGGTGCAGGCCGAGTTGCTCGAAACCCACTTTTAGCACCGCTTTTATCATGCCCTGGCAAATGCCCCGGCCCCGCTCCTGATGGCTGCCCACCAGCACCCGGCTGATGCGCGCCGAGCGGTTTTTGCGGCTGATACCGCCCAATGAAATATGGCCGACTACCTCGTTGGTCTTGTTGTCGACGGCTTTGTACACAAATGCGTCGGAGTTCAGCGGGTCGTTGGTATCCTCGATGTACCAGGCCAGGCTGGCTTCAGTGAGGGGAAACGAGAACAGGGAACCCGACCAATTCATCAGTAGCTCTTCATCTTTAATCCACTCAATCAGCTGCTTGAAATCGGCTTGGGTGAACTGCTCCAGTCTAATCATGGAAGAATACGATTTTGAAATTTTCGAAGAAACGGCGCGGTAGGCAGACAGCCCTTTTGCCGGCGCGGACAAGCCACCGCCGGAGCTGTCAAATCAGGAAGATTGGGGAGGAAATCCAGGCCGGATCCACGCGGCTGCAAGTTACGCATTCCTGGCCCAAGCTGAAGGGTAATTCGGCGGCCAAAAATGGCATTCTGCCGACTATGACAGAAATTTTCCGACGTGCGCAGCTTTTTCCCGTTTACTACTCCTTTTGGGTGGTGTTCGGGCGCGTCCACAACTGCCCCACCGCCGTTTTTCCGCCCTGCTTACCCGTTTATGCTATCCACTTCTTCTCGCCTCTTGCTGCTGGCTGTCGGCAGCCTGCTTTTCTCGCCTTCCGCCGCCACGGCTCAACAACTCCAGCTCGACAAGAAAACCGCCAAAGCCCTGCAGCAAGTGCGGCCCGCCGACATTAAGGCTCACATTCAATACCTGGCCGACGACCGGCTGCTGGGTCGTAGCCCCGGCACGCCCGGCTACCAAATGGCCGTTGACTACGTGACCGGGCAACTCAAAAGCCTGGGCATTGAGCCCGCCGGCGACGAAGGCAGCTTCGTGCAGCGCGTGCGGCTGCGGCGAGCCTTCAGCAACCCTGCTACCACCGCCCTGATGCTGCGCAGCGGTACTGAGGCGCCCGTACCGCTGGCGCCCGCCCAGGAATTTGTGCTTTACCCTAACCCCGAAACGCCGAGCGTGGCGCTGGAGGCTCCGCTGGTATTTGCCGGCTACGGCATCAGCGCGCCCGAGCTGCAGTACGACGACTACGCCGGCCTCGACGTGCAGGGCAAAATTGTGGTGGTGATGCGCGGCGCACCCCGGGCGTTTCCCTCCACGGTAGCGGCGGCCAGCCAGGATGTGCTGGCCATTCTGCAGAATGCGGCCCGCCACGGTGCGGTAGGCGTGCTATTGGCCTCACCCAACCCCAAAGCGCCCATGCCCAACTTCAAGCAGGGCGTGTATAGCGTGCTGGGCGCCGACGGAAAAGTGGCAGCCTCGCGCAGCTACGCGGCCGGCGTCAAAGTGCTGGGCGCCCTGAATGCCGCCACGCTGCAAAGCCTGCTGGGCACCGCCGCCACCGATACGGGCGCGGTTTTTACGGCGCTAAAGGCCGGCCGGCCGGCTTCGGTGGCCTTGCGTAGCGCGGCCAAAGTCAGTAATATTTCCACCTACCAGGAGGTAGAAAGCTACAACGTGGTAGGCAAACTAACGGGCTCCGACGCCCGCCTGCGCGACGAGTACGTGGTGCACAGCGCCCACCTCGACCACCTGGGCGTGGGTGCGCCGGTGAAGGGCGACTCGATTTATAACGGGGCCCACGACAATGCCTCGGGCGTAGCCAGCGTGCTGGAAATTGCCCGTATTTATACCAGCCTGCCCCAGAAACCCCGCCGCTCGGTGCTATTTGTGCTGCAGACCGGCGAGGAGTTGGGCTTGCTGGGCTCGGCCTATTTTGCGGCCCGGCCCACGGTGCCGAAAGAGAAAATCGTGGCCGACATCAACACCGACATGCCCACTATCATTGCCCCGCTGCTGTCGGTGGTTGCCCTCGGGGCGCAACACTCCAGTTTGAGTCAGCCGGTAAACCAAGCCGCCGATTACCTGAAGCTGAGCGTGGAAAACGACCCGGAGCCCGAGCAGAACCGCTTTATCCGCTCCGACCAGTATAGCTTCGTTGTGCAGGGAATTCCGGCTCTGCACATCAAGTACGGCAACAAAACCGCCGACGGCAAAAACGACCTGAGCAAAACCGTGCAGGCCTGGCGCGCCACTACCTACCACAAGCCCCAAGACGATATCAATGGTACCTTCGACTTCGAGGCGGGCAAAAAGTACGTGCAGCTCAATTTCCTTATTGGCTACCAGGTGGCCCAGGCCGAACAGCGTCCTACCTGGAACTCCGGCGACTTTTTCGGGACGCGGTTCGGGAAATAGAGTTGAGGGCAAAACCTCCGGTGGCTGTCAGGTAGAAGGACTTCCGTTTATTACCCGAGCCTTCTACCTGACTGGGTAGAAGGGCCGCCATATATTACCTCGGGCTTCTACCTGGCCAGGTAGAAGCCCGAGGTAATATATGGCGGCCCTT
>NZ_JAJADR010000004.1 GCF_020447265.1 Hymenobacter lucidus
GTGGGAGATACTGGGTTCGAACCAGTGACCCTCTGCTTGTAAGGCAGATGCTCTGAACCAGCTGAGCTAATCTCCCGGGTCCCGTTTGGGAATGCAAATATGGCGGGTCGTTTTCGAATACGCAACCATTTAGGCAAAATTCCGGGTAGAAAATTCTTTCGGCAGTAGAAAAATACGCGCAACTATTTTACTATCAGAATTTTCTAGAATGAAGCGCCAAGAGACGAAGAAGCACTTTTAAGCCCCCACAGTAGACTGGTGGAAGAACTGCCTCGCATGGTTCAACCTAATCAGATAGTTGCCGTTAAGATTCCCGGTTTGTTCTCTCACCCATTTACCACTACGCACATGGCCGATACTCAACTTCTGCAAAACTATTCCGATCAGGAAAAAGCCGCTTACCTCAGTGTTATTGCCAGTCTGGCCTCGGCCGACCGCGAAGCTTCCGCCGCCGAAGTAGAGTTTCTGCAGCAGCTGGCGCACAGCGCGGGCCTATCGGGTGGCGCAACTCAGCAGGTGCTGACGGCCGCCAAAGATGCCTCCAACGAAAGCATCAAGCAGAACCTGGATGCCCTACGCGGCAGCGACCTGCGCTTCTCGCTCATTACCGACCTCATCAGCTTTGCCCGTGCCGACGGGGCTTATTCCAACACGGAAGAGGAAATGGTTAATAAAATGGCCGCTTACCTCGGCGTAAATCAGCAGCAGACGCAGGCCCTGGAATCGGTAGTAGACCAGGCCGCGGCCGTGCCCCACGATGCCAATGACCCCGGCAAGCAGGGTTTTCTGAGCGGCGTAACCGATAAGCTGGCCAGCGTAGGCATTCCCAAAGGTGCGCTGATGGCCGGCCTGCTTGGCGTGGTAGCACCCATGGTTATTTCGGGCGTTATGAACCGCGGCGGCCAATCGTCGGGCGGCATGGGTGGTATGATGGGCGGCGGCTCAATGGGTGGCCTCCTCAGCGGTGCAGCTGGCAGCATGATGGGCGGCGGCTCTATGGGCGGTCTGCTCGGCGGCCTACTCGGTGGCGGCCTGCTGGGTGGTGCAATGGGCGGCAACTCCGGTGCCGGTGGCGCTTACGGCAACCTGCCGCAGCAAGGCTCACACGTAGGTAGCGGCGGCTTGGGCTCCCTGATGTCGATTCTGGGGGGCCTGGGTGGTCAGCCCGGCTCGGCACCTCGTAGCGCCGGCGGCAGCGGCCTCGGTGGCTTGCTCGGTGGCGGTGGTGGCGGCCTTGGTGGCCTGCTGGGCGGCCTGCTGGGCGGCCGCTAGGCTAACGACATAGTCTGAAAAACACAGAAAGGCCCCGGCAATGCATTGTCGGGGCCTCTCTGTGTGGTTCCTGTTCGTACGTAAAGCTACAAAACGTGCTGCTCCGAGGACTGCAGGCCGCGCAGCCGGTCGGGGTTCGGGAGGTGCACGATGGTCGTGCCGGTGCTGGCAAACGTGCCACCGTGCTTTTCGACCAGCTCCACAAGCCGGTAGTTTAACTCCTCCTTCACGTTCAGATACTCTTCGTAGTCAGTAGTTTCCACGAAGTACTGCACCGTTACTTCCTTGGCTGCCGGCGTGAGGGCCGAAAACTTAATCTGCACATCGTCCTTGGTGAGCGGATAGTCCTGAATGGTCTGCTGAGCATCCTGTACAATGCCGCGCAGCTGCTCACTCGTCGTGGCGTGGCTTAGGGCCAGCGTGAACGTAACGCGCCGGGCCGTGCGCAGGCTCAGGTTATCCAGGGGCTTGTCAATCATGGACTTATTGGGCACCGTGACGTAGCTTTTTTCGGCCGTGCGCAGGCGGGTGCTCCGAAACCCGACTTTCTCCACGGTGCCCGTTACGCCCCCAACTTCCACCAGGTCGCCGACGGCAAAGGGCCGGTCGAGGAAGATGGTGAAAGAGGCAATCAGGTTTTCGAGGCTTTCTTTGGCTGCAAAAGCCACTGCCAGGCCACCGATACCCAACCCACCGATAAGAGCCGTGACGTTGACGCCAAATACGCGGCTGAGCATTACCAGAAAGGCCATCGTGAGCACCAGCACTTTCAGCAGGTCCTTGGCGAAGGGAATGAGCTGGTCGTTGAGGCGGGAGGTGTTCGTCTCAGCGCGGCGGCGAAACACCAGCACCATAAAATCGACGAGGCGCAGCGCAATCCAGGCCACACCGAAAATAATGCCCAGCTGATAGAGCCGGAACAGCGCTACCTGCGGCCAAGGCTCATTGCGCTTCAGCTCGGAGCTGTGCACGGGGTAGTCGAGCACCTGAAACGCCAGATACACCGTGACCAGAAACACTACGATGGCTACCGGCTGAATCAGCAGGGCCTGAAACTGCACCTCGCTCACGCCCTCGGTCCGCTGCCGGATAAAGCGGAACACGAGCTTCGACAATAGTTTCGACAGCAGCGTTTTAAAGACATAGCCGAACAGCAGAATACCCGCACAGGTCAGGTATGCACCGATGTTGTTGCCTAGAAAGCGAATGTTCAGAATTTCGTGCAGCGACATTTGATGACCTTCTTAATCAGCAATAAACAACTAGGCCAAAGCTATACCAGCTGGCGCAATGCCATCTCAAACGACTTCTGGGCTACGCCGGTCGTGCTGTCGCCCTGCTGACGGGTGCGCTCCAGGGCCCGGCGAATAATGCGTGAAGTATCGTCGAAGATGGCTTGGTCGGTAATTTCGGCGTTGGTTTCCATCAGGTAAGCAAATACCCGGGCCATGCCGCAGTTGGCAATGAAGTCGGGAATGACGCTCACATGCTGGTCGGCATATTCGCCGGTGGGGCCGAAGAAGATTTCGGGGTCGGCGAAGGGCACATTGGCTCCGCAGCTCACTACTTCCAAACCGCTGCCAATCATCTGCTCCATCTGCTCACGCGTAACGAGACGAGAAGAGGCCGCCGGCACGAAAATTTCCGCGCCCGAGCTCCAGATGCGCTGGTTGATTTCTTCAAACGGTAGCATATTATTGGCCGTTAGGGCATTGCCTTGGCGGTCGAGAAACAGCTGGCGAATTTCGGCCAGCGAGAAGCCTTCGGGCTTGAGCAGCCCACCGGCCCGGTCGATGATGCCAGTAATAAGCGCACCCTGACTAGCTAAGTAATAAGCCGCGGCCGCGCCCACGTTGCCCCAGCCCTGAATCATGGCGCGTTTACCCCGCACGTCGCGGCCACCCCAGAGCTCGTAATAGTGGCGCACGGCCTCGGCCACACCGTAACCCGTAATCAGGTCAGCAATGGTGTAGCGGCGGCTCAGGTCGGGCGTAAAGGCCAGGTCTTCAATCACCTTAATCACGCCTAGGCGCAACTGGCCCAGTTTCTGAATTTTCTGGGGCTCGGTGGCGCGGTAGTGGCCATTTACCACGCCTTCCTGCGGGTGCCACAGGCCGTAGTTCTCCGTAATCGGAATTACGTCGTGAATTTCGTCCACGTTCAGGTCGCCGCCGGTGCCGTAGTAGTTCTTGAGCAGCGGAATCACGGCGCGGTACCAGCGCTCCAGTACGCCCCGCTTGCGGGGGTCCTGGGGGTCGAAGTTGATACCGGATTTGGCGCCGCCGATGGCCGGGCCGGATACGGTGAACTTCACTTCCATCGTTTTTGCCAGACTTTCTACCTCCCGCTTATCGAGACCCTTGCGCATGCGGGTACCGCCGCCGGCCGCGCCGCCGCGCAGCGAGTTGATGACGACCCAGCCCTCGGCTTCAGTTTCGGCATCTTTCCACTCAAAAACGATTTCAGGGCGCTTGTTCTCGAACTTAGCCAGCAGGTCTTTCATCAGCAAAAGAAGGTAAAGGAATAGATGGGAGGAAATATTTGTGCAAAGGTAAGCAGCCCTCCACAAGCAGGCAGGGTCTTTGTGCTCCGTCAATAAAAAGGCCTTTTTCCTGGCAGAATTACCGTTTAAATCAAATTTTCTCCGCAAAATCCTCCGAAAACGGAACTCTTGGAGCCCGGAATATCGTATTACGCATATTCCTGCCCGAACCACCCGTAGGACCACCGTTGTAACTGTCCCATGAAACCATTGCTCTCGCGCGTAGAATCCAAAAAAGTAGATAAGGCCGCCGCCATGCTCAAAGTGCTGGCTCATCCGAAGCGCCTTGCCATCGTCGATTTGCTCGGCAAAGAGGATAAGATGACCGTAACGGAAATTTACCGTTCGCTCGACTTACCTCAAGCCATTGCTTCTCAGCATCTTATTACGCTGAAAGACCGTGGTATTCTATCTTCCTTCAAAGTAGGCACCAAGATCTACTACTCGTTATCCATCCCGAAATTGCTCGACGTAATCGACTCGCTCGAAGACTGCTGCGACTCGCTGTAGTGCTCAGTAGTGCTCAGGACGTTTTTTCCGCCGGAAAAATGAAAAAGGACCGCCCAACGACGGTCCTTTTTCGTGAATATGATTTTGGCGTTGTCGGGGCAGCCGGATATATGCGTAACTGCGCATATATATGGCCCGGAGCCGGTGCGCTGATCCTGCTAAAGTGAAAAGTCCCAACGCTTATGGCAGACGTTGGGACTTCGTAATTATGGGCGCAATGGGTAGTCGGCAGATACTGAGCCGGCTACACGCTGAGCTGGCTAGGCAGGCGTGGTCTGGTTTTCCAAGTCAAACAAGTCGGTGAGTACGTCGATGAGCTGGTCGGCTTCACCACGCTTGCAGGCGGCTTTGAGCTGTAGTACGGGCTGCTTCAGGATCTTCTGCATCAGGGACTTCGTGACTTCGTCCATGCGGCGGGCTTCCTCGGGGCTCATCTTCTTCTGGAAACGGTCCATTTCCTCCTGCCGAATCTGCTCCAGCGCGTTCTTGAGCTTCTGAATGGTGGGCGACACCATCATTTCCTTGGTCCAGTCGGAAAGGCCGGCAATGCTTTCGGCAATAATGGCCCGCACGTGGGGCACGGCAGCCAGGCGCTGTTCGAGGGCCGCCGAAGCTTTGCTCTGGATAGCGTCGATGTTGTAGACCAGTACGCCAGGTACCTTTTCCACGTCGGCCTCGATGCTGCGCGGTACCGAAAGGTCGATGAAAAACTTATAGCTGAGCACATCCAGATGCTCCACCATTTCGCGGGTGAAGAAGGGTGTGTCGCGGGAAATTGAGGAAATAACCACATCGGCTTCCTTCATTCCCTGCACCAGGTCCTCGAAGTTAAGAACGGGTAGGCTACACTCAGCGGCCAGAACTTCGGCCTTGGCGCGGGTGCGGTTGCAGAGCGTAACGTGGGTGAAGACCTTGCTGTCGGCAAAATGGCGGCACACATCGGCCCCGATTTCGCCTAGCCCCACCACTAGTACACGCGGGTTGGCTACGTCGGCGGTCAGCTCTTCTACCAGCTCCAGGGTGGCGTAGGAGGTAGAAGCGGCGCCGTCGCGGAAGCTGGTTTCCTGCTGTACGCGCTTGTTGGTAAAGAAGATAGTGTGCAGCAGGCGGTGCAGAAACGGCCCGGCGGCATCTTCGTCGGCCGACCATTGGTAGGCCTGCTTCACTTGGTTGCTGATCTGTAGGTCGCCGACTACCTGGGCATCGAGGCCCATAGCGACTTCGAACAGGTGCTGCACGGCATCCTGGTAATCGTCGAGGATGTCGAAGTACGGAAAGTACGAAGCTACGCTGCCCAGGCCTTTGAGTTGACCGAGGGCCTCAATAATTTCGGGACTCTGGTCACGGTCGGCGGCGTAGTAGACTTCCGTGCGGTTGCAGGTACTTAGCACGAGCAGGTCGGTAAGGCCCAGGTCGTGGTGCAGGGTGTGCAGAAAGCGGCGGCAGGCAGCTTCGTCCAAAGAAATCAACTCCCGGATTTCGAGTGGGGCTTTCTTGAAGGATAAACTAACGGCCTTAAATGGATGGAGCATAGCTGGGGCTACGGCGTATTGTAGAACGCAAAATTACGGCGTAAATCGATAGTCTGAAACAGTTGAGACGGGCTGCGGGTTCGGCTGGGTGCTATAGTAGTTGCGAAAAATGCTTATTGGCCCCATACAGGCAGATTGTGGGGAGGCCAGCTGCGGAAAATCATTTCACTTCCTGACTAAAATCATCCGTAGACTCGGCCAATGGCGGGCTTTGGTTGCCTCATTCTCTGGCCTGCGCCCGATAATATGCTAGTGGCCCCGGATATAACCCCATCGGGTTTCTGCCGTTAGGACCGCACACGCGCCAAGGAAGTTTGGGGCTGCTTACCTTCGTGAGGAGTGATTCTCCGCCTACTCGTTCATGGCTATTTTTTCGATTCCCCGGCAAGTGTTACCCATCTACGACCAAAAGTCCCGCATCAAGCTCGGTATCCTAGCTGGGGCCATTCTCATTGCCGCGGCCACGGTGGTGTATACCAACATTCTGGTGAAGCGCCTCTCGGAGCGGGAGCAGCAGCAGATTGACCTCTACGCCAAGGCCCAGCGCTTCATTATCAGTTCGGAGGTAGACTCAAACACCAATTTCGTATTCGAGGAAATTATCAATGCCAATAATACCATTCCCATCATCTTCACCGACGGCGACGCCAACATTCTGGGCACGCGCAATGTGGACGTGCCCAAAAACGCGTCGGAGAAGCTGGTAAATGCCTTTCTGCGGCGCGAAATAGCCGTCATGAAGTCGCAGCACCCGCCTATCGTGGTGAATTTGGGGGCTGGGCAGCGTAATTACATCTACTACCAGGACTCGCAGCTACTCACCCAGCTCCGGACCTACCCGCTGGTGCAGCTGGCCGTTATTGCCTGCCTGGGCGTAATGGCGTATTTCTCGTTCAGCTACTCGCGCCGAGCCGAGCAAAACCGCGTGTGGGTGGGCCTGGCCAAGGAAACAGCCCACCAGCTCGGCACGCCGCTCAGCAGCCTGATGGCCTGGCACACTTACCTCAAAGACTCGGAAAAGTGGAAGGATGAGCCCATTGTGGACGAGCTGGGCAAGGACGTGCGGCGGCTGGAAATCATTACCGAGCGGTTCAGCAACATTGGCTCGGTGCCGGTACTCAAGGATGAAAACATCCTGCAGGCCACCAAAAACGCCATTGCCTACCTGCAGAGCCGGGTGTCGAAAAAGGTCATCTTCGAAATCAAGACCGACCTGCCCACCGACACGCCCGCCCAGATCAACGTACCGCTGTTCGACTGGGTAATTGAGAACATCTGCAAAAACGCCGTGGACGCCATGGACGGCAAAGGTCACATTACGCTGCACCTGCGCCGGGCCACCAAAGGCAAGCAGCTCATTGCCCTCGACATTACCGACACCGGAAAGGGCATCCCGAAAAGCAAGATTGAAACGGTATTCCTGCCGGGCTTCACCACCAAAAAGCGTGGTTGGGGCCTGGGCTTAGCCCTGGCTAAGCGCATCATCGAGAACTACCACCAGGGCCGCCTCTACGTGCGCTGGTCGGAAGTAGGCAAAGGCACCACGTTCCGGGTTGTGCTGAAGGGCGAATAAGGGTGAATCAGTCAGTTTGTGTCATTGTGAGCATTCTGCGCATGAAGCAGAAACGAAGCCATCCGTCCTCTACAATGAGCTAAACGCTTTACCCAGAAGCCCTTTCCTGCCACGTGGCAGGAAAGGGCTTCTGGGTAAAGCGCATGTCGTACTCCTCCCAAAGACAGACTATTCTACTCACGGCTTCACTTTTTTTACCGCACCTGGATTCGTGATTTCCACGTAGCTGTTGCCGGTTACCGGCTGGCCGTTATGGGTGCCGGTTACTTTGCACATGCCCTCCCAGTAATGCAGGTTGATGGCCTTGAATAGGCGCAGGCTCAGCTCCTGGTTGGGGATAACGGGCTCGATGAGCAAATCGTAGCCCTGACTAGGGATGCGCAGCCGCCACTTGATGGGGTAGCGCTGCTTGGAGCGGGGGCTGAGCCAGTATTCCAGCGGCTCCAGCTGAATATCGGAACCGGCGAGGTGGGTATTCTGATTTTGAGCCGAGTAGTGTGAACCGCCACCGAGGCTTTCACCGGTAATGTTGTTACGAAGCTGATAAGCCATTATTTCCTCCCGGGGCTCGTTGAGCTGAATGCTGAGCCAGTCCCAGCCGGTATCCTTAGCCAGCACCGAGTTGCAATTCCACTGCCGGTCGTACCACAGCTCGCCTTCCACCTGCCGTAGCTTGCCATCTACCTCTATAGTGCCGGTCGTAGCCAGCCGCGAGTAGCTATAATAGCCGGCGCGGGCCACGGGGCCATACTGCTCGTATCCGGTGCCGCCGTGCAACAGAATGGGCTTGGCGGGCGTGGTTACGAGGTTGATGGCATGGCCGGCTACATTGGTCATACGGGCCTGCAAATGGTAGCTGCCTTCCTGCCCGGTAAGAGTCCATTGCTGGTCTTTCTTCTCCACCAGTAAGTTGAGCGGCAGGGTAGGCGCCAGCAGCTGCGGCAGACTCTCGAGCTGGTAGTCGTAGCGGAACTGCTTCCGTTGCGGGTCGGTGAGGGCAAAGTTCACCATCTGCCAGTCCTTCTTACCGGTGGGGTTGAAGTGGAAGAAAACGTACTCCACACCGTAGGTTTCCCCGGTAGCTTTGTCGCGCAGGTGGCCAGTGAAATACCACCATTCCAGGGAGTTACGCAAGTGAGGTGCCTCTTCCTGGGGCAGTTGGGCCCGCTCCAGAAACACATCATGCTTATTGGTTGGCTTAAGGGCACAGGCGGTAGCTAGGAAAAGGAGGAGAGTAGAAAGCAGTAAGTTCTTCATGCCCCCGAAAAAGGATTTTCGGGGGCAAAAGGTTTGAATGCTGCAAACAATAGGTAGTAGGATAATGCGAAAAAAGCCCGGTCTAATCGACCGGGCTTTTTGATGCCTATGCATGCGTTAAGGACCTGTTGCAGCACCTTAAACTGTTAGGCGTAGTAAAAGTAGGAATGCTAACTATCCGTTCCTACTTCTGCTTACTCTACCTGCAGGCGAGTCGCATTACTACCGCAACGTACCAAGTACATACCAGGAGCAATTCCTGTTAGAGAGACTGGTTGAGTGGTCGAGATGGTCCGTAATACTCGCCCCGTTAAGTCTAGTATCTGTGCCATGGCAGCAGTAGCACCTTCAATGCGTACTTGGCTATGTGCTGGGTTAGGCACCACTCGCAAAGAAACTAATGTTTTAACTGGCTCATTAGTCAACACGACTACTTGCGAATAGCTAGCCGTCCCGTCCGTGTCTACCTGACGAAGGCGGTAATACAACTTTGGGGAGGATTGTACCGCGTTAGCATCAGCGTAGGTATAAGTAGACTCTGTTGTCGTTGTACCTCGTCCGGTTAGCGTAGCGATGCGCGTGAAGGTCATTCCGTCAAAGGCACGCTCAACTTCAAACTTGTCGTTATGTAGCTCTTGAGCAGTTTTCCAGCGTAGCACTACCGAGGATTGCTGCATCTTGCCAGAGAAATGTGTTAGCTGCACGGGCAGCGGGGCGGGCACCTGCTGGCGCACGACGGCAAAGGTGGTGCCCACTCTGAGCCCGTCGAAGAGCAGCGGCGAGGTATTGCTGCCCTGGCGCAGGGCCACGGCGCCGATGTTCAACGGGGCCGAGGAAGCCGCTTCCGTACTGGTCGCGCCGGCGGCCGTGGGCTCACTGGTGCCCGGATTCACGTACAGGCGCGTTTCCGTGCCGCTGCTGCCAAAGCTGTAGCGCACCACCAGCAGGTAGGGCGTGCCCGTCTCGTACTCGGTGGCATCGTACACGGCGGCCGTGCCGCTGCCACTCACGCCAAACTGAATTTTACCAGCGGTGGCCGCGGGCTTGACCAGCACGCGGGCCCGGTAGGTGGTGCTGATCGGGTCGGGTCCCAAGTGGAAAAAATAATCGGCACTTGGGGAGCTATTTACCTGCACCAGGAAGGAAGCATACACGGGCGTACCGGGCGCCACGGGCGCAAAGGTGCGGTGTACGTCTTCGCCCGTGGCCGTCAGGGAGGCTGCGTTGCCGCCCGTAGCATTGTAATCAGCCCGGCTCAGGCCGGCCGCGCTGACCAGTACCGGGTTGCTCCCGCCGCCGTTGTGGGCCGCCCAGCCGTGGTCGGTGAGCGGGTCGGCGGCTACGTAGAGGAAGTTTTCCTCCAGTAGTAGCTGCGCCGGCTGCGGCGGCGTGCTGAGTGTGAGCGTGCCCGGGTCCTGGGTACGGTAGTTTTCCGCCCCGGTCGTGTTAGCGTCGTTGTAGTCGAAGACGGCAAAGGTGTATTCCGTGTTGGGCTGCAGGCCCGTGACGGTCACGCTCGTGCCGGCGCCGGCGTAGAGCACGTACACGCCCGGGCTGGGCTGGTCACCCTGACCCAGCGTGGCGTTGCCCGCGTAGGTCGTGCCGTCCGTGGGCAGCGTAAGCAGGTCGGCGGCCTGGGTTACTAGGATCAGGCGCTTGCTGCCCGTGCCGCCGCTGGTAGTCAGCAGCACCGAGGTGGGCGTGAGCTGGCTGGCCGTCAAGGTTGAGGACTGGCTGGGCTCGGCGGCCAGCGTCACCGGGGCCGTGGTAAAGGAGAGCTCCTGGCCGTAGCTGGTGCCTACCTCGTTGGTAGCGTAGGCCCGCACAAAGTAGCGCGTGTTGGGCTGCAGGCCGGTGAGCTGGCTGACAAAGGCGCCGGCTCCGGCCCCGTCGAGGGTGCTCAGATTGTTCAGGGTCGGACTGGCCGTGGTAGCATACACCACCCCGCGCTCGGTGACGGCATCATTGCCTTCCGAGCTAACCGTGCCGCCAGTGACGGCCTGCGTAGCCGTAATGCCCGTAATCGGAGCCGTCTGCACGGTGGCCGGGTAAATCGGGGCCACGCCGGTGCCGGAAACGGCCACCGGGTCCTGGGCGGGGACGTCGGCCGAGCTGACGGGTATGACGTCGCTGTAGAGCTGGGCCAGGGCGGGCACGAAGCGCACGTCGATGACGGTGCGCGTCAGCGTACCGGCCTGGGGCGTGAGCGTGATGGCGCAGCAGGCAAAGACGCCCGTGCCGGTGCGAATCTCAAAGCCGGGCGGGGGCGTGAAGGTCACCGTGCCGGTCAGGTTGCTGCCCTGCACTGCCACGGGCTGGCTGCCCGAGGCCGAGCCCACATACACACTGCCGAAGTCTGGCACGGTCAAGGGCGTTATGGTCAGCACGGGCGGCGGGGCCGTCACCGAGACAGTAATGGGGGCACTCGTGCCCACGATACTGCCGCAGGTGCTCGTGGCCCGCGCTACCAGGTAATAGGTGCCCGCCCCGCCGAAGTCGGCGCCGCGCAACTGGTAGCTGGCACTGGTCGCCCCGCTGATGGCGGTGGTGAAGGGGCCGGCCGCGTTGGTACTATAGGCCCAGACGAACGTGGAGGCCGCCGTCGAGGTGGCCGTCAGCGTGGCGCCCGTGCTGGTGGTGGTTACCGCCTGGCTGCCCGTGGGCGTAACACTCACGGCGTTGGTGGCCGGGGGCGTGGTCACGGTCAGGTTGGCGGTGTTGGACGTGCCGGCCGTGCTGCTGGCCGCATGCACGACCCGGACCCGGTAGCCGGTGCCGGCGCTGGTGCCAGCTGGTAGCGTAGCGGCAATCGGGCTGGTGCTGCCCTGCCCGATCAGGCCCGCGGTCAGCGCGGCCGGAAAGGTGCCCGTAGCCGAGGAAAGCTGCACGGCAAAGGTGCCGCTGAGCCCACCTGTACTGGTAAAGGGCACCGAGAGGCTGCTGCCGGTGGTGGCCGTCACGCAGAACGGGCTGCCGGTCACCGTGCCCGTGGTAATGGTGGGTGTAACCGGGTTGCCGGACAAGGTGGGCGTGAGCACCAGGTTATCCAGGCCCAGGCCCTGGCCGTTGGTGCTGCCGCCGCTGCCCACGTAGGACCAGCGCAGGTAGATAGTCGAGCCGCTGGCCAGGTTCAGGCCAGTCAGCGTGGTAGTTTTGGAAACACTCGTGGGCGGATTCACCGGCGCGCCGGTGGTGGCATCGGCCGCGTAGCTCTGCGTCAGGGCCGTCAGCTGGGTCCAGGCGCTGCCATCGGGGCTGGTAAAAAACTGCCACTCGAAGGCGCGGGCGCCGAGCCGGTACTTTTCTACGTCGTAGGCTACGGCCAGGTCCGTCAGGGTGGAGCCGGAGGTGTTCTGCACAGCCAGCAGAATGCTGCGCGGTGAGCTGTAGCTGCCCGAGGAAAGAAAGCCCAGGCCCCGGTCCGTCGAGCTGCTGTTCACACCAGCGGCATAGTTATAGGCCCCGCCCGAAGAGTTACTGCTTAGCGCGCCCGTGCCGGTGGTGCCGGCCGCCTGGGTCGTGGCCGCCGTGTTGTTGGTATTGGCGTAGGTCGGCGCCGAGCCACCCGCCAGCACGAAGCCCGCAGGCAGCGCGGCTGTGCCGCTGCTGCCCAGCTCATCGAAGGTGATGGTGACGGGATTGGCGTCGGGCAACAGCAGCTGGGCCTGGCTGCCAAAGGGCAGCAGCCACAAACTTAGCAGCAGGGCGAAGAGCGCCGGCCGGCCGGAACCACGCAGAAAGGAAGAGGGCATAGCAAGCGGGGCCAAACGGCCGGGAAGGCGAAAGGAAAAGAACTGGCTCATTGGGTCGGACCGTTATCAATGGCGGCTTCGACAATTTCCTGCACGGCGGTGGGCAGGGAGGACAGCAGATCCAGGCCGGTGGCCTGCTCAATGGAATCGACCGAAACGCGGTACTGGCCCCAGTTAGAGGTTAGACCCTGCTCATTGGGGGTATTGATGGCGATGATGCGCGTGCCGGCGGTGCCCACGCGGGAGATGTCGTTCGTGCCGGTAGGCAGCACGACGATGACTTTCCAGACCCGGCTGGGGACGCGGACTCGGCCCTGGTCGATGGTTTGGGCAAAGCCGTTAGAGCCAGTCCCGCCCTGGCCGTAGCTGCCCATGATGATGTAGAGCTCGTTACCCTGGCCCACCAGGGTGCGGCCGTAGTTTTCCAGCGCGGCCCAGGTAATCTGGTTGTTGTTGGGCGCCTGGGGAATCATGTTGGTCATCAGAAAGGTCGCCGAGTTATCGGCCACCGAGCTGGTCCGGTCCGCTGAGGGCGTGTTGTGTCCCCGGTCAAAGCCCGAGCCCGAGTAGCTGCTGCTGCCGACCTGGTACCAGCCGGCAGGCAATTCAGTGTCGGCCCGGAAATTATCCTGGCGTGGGGTACTGCCCAGCCAGACCGGAGCCAGATACCAGCTCACCCAGTTGGGCTTGCCCTGGTCGCGGTGGTAGGACAAGGCAAACTGGGGCTTGCGCATCAGGTAGTTCGTGGGGGAGTTCACATCCGTCACGGCCCCACTGGGGTTGCCCATCGTCAGATGGTCGTTGTCGCCGGCCACCGGCGGCGGGGTAACGGTAAAGGGCGTGACGGTGAAGTCGTCCAGGTTGAGCAGGGCGTCCCCGCCCGAAACCTTGCGCAGCTCGAAGCGGATGGCGCCGGGCACGTTGACGGCGAAGGAAGCGGTCTGCAGCGCGGGCGAACTGGCCAGCACGGTGGAGCCGGCCTTGATCCAGGTGTTGCAGCCGCAGCTCTGGCTCTGGTAGAAGAGTTCGAAGGCCGAGCTGGCCTCCGCCCCGTAGAGGGCGTGCTGCACCGTGACGGTGGACGCGCCGTCGGGCAGGAAGAAGCCCATGGTGAGCTTGCCGGCCTGGGTCAGGCGCGGGGCCTGCAGGCCGTTCTTGTGGTCCAGGGCCGAGGAGCCCAGCAGCGCGTCGTCGAAGGTCCAGCTGCCGGTGCTCAGCGTGACCGGGCCGGCGGGGTAGGTGGTCTTGCTCCCTGTTTCAAAGGATTCCCGCGTGGTGGTCTGCGCCTGGACTGTCAAAGGCCCCGCCACGAAGGACACGACGAAGGCCACCAACCAGAAACAGCGGGCGCGCCGGTAAGAGTGTTTCATACTGAAAAAGAAATAAGAAGAAACCACCGCACATCTGCCCAAAAGGCTCATCAGCAAAAATAGCACGATTATGTTACGTGAACATTACGCACATGCGGTCATTCTGTGGATACGACATTATTCTGCTGTGTGAATATGTTAAAAATAAGATATAGGGTAATTAGTTGCTTAAGAATTAAGGGTCTAGCGAAAACACAAAGAAGCCCCGTAACCAAGGCTACGAGGCTTCTAAAAAACGATTTATTACAGCCGAACCCCGATGGTCAAGTCATTTGACTCACCGGGTACTTGCCTACGCGGTTAGGGTAGCGCGGTGGGCAGTGACCTCAGTTATGAGGTCTTGCACAATAGGTAGTTGTGGTTCAAGCAGGGCCTTTTCTAGCTCACGCTCTACCAGTAGTTCGGGTCCGGATTTGGTCTGCCGCCGCATCAGTTCATCGCGGCGGTCAGTTTTGCGGCGTAGTTCATCACCTAGGGCATCACGATCATTACTAGCATCCATAGTTGCCAAGGCTGGAGTAATTGCAGTGATATAGGTATTGAGGCTATTCAGTTCATTGCTGAGTTCAATAGTTGCGCCTTCAGCATTGGTTGTACGGAAAACGGTTTCTTGCCCACGGAAGGTGAGCACAGCAATCTTCTCGTTTGCTATTTCCAACAAGGCATCACACTGAGCACGAGTCTTGAGGAGAGAAAGGGAATACGGCATCTTAATACAGAGAGTTAAAGTTTAAATTTTCACTTGAATTGCTCCTTGTCCGGCTATAGATAAAAGGATTTTCTAAATATATAATATATATTATATAGTGCAACTATATTTCTTCTAAAGCCTTTATCTCTGCCTCTAGACCGCGCAGCTTTGCAAACAGCAAAAACCGCTCAGTAGTGGTGAGCGGTGGGGGAGTGGTAGATGTATCCTTAGTCAGGCGTTCCAGCCACAGCAAGTCTTCGACGGGGTCAGGAGTTGCACCCATGAAAGTCATGCGTGAAGATGTGGACATCATTGGGTCATGCGGCGCAAGAGCTGTGCGTAACACTTCCAAAGCCCACAAGCGGCGGGCGTGGTTCTGGGTTGGGCGCTTGAGTTGCCCCAATTGGAAACGCAGCTTTACGGCATAAAAACGACATCGTCGCAGCCGCGTCTCAATACTTTCTTGGTCAATGCTACCTGGTAAGTCTGTCGCTAGAGCTTCGGGGAGGTCAGGGTCTGTACTTGTGGCAAAGGGTGGCGGGGTTGGTCCCTGGCCATCGGGCGGCGGTAAGTAGCGGGCTAGAACCCACAGCTTATGACGCGGGGCATCAGCAAAGTCGCGCCGGCCAGCTTCCACTTCTGATACTAATGACCGGCTAACGTCTAGAAAACGAGCCAATTCGGCCTGTGTAAGGCTGAAATGGGCACGCACAATAGAAGATAGGCTGGAGGAAAAGATGGAGCGACGTGGCAAGGATAGAAGATAAATTGAAATGTTGTGTCAAATAAATAAAAATAAATTCATTTGACACGATATTGTGTCAAATGGACAAAAATAATTTTGATTGACACAGAAAAGTGGCAGATAATATGTGAGTATATATATAATGAGTTGCACATACCGGTAGAATATGTGTAATCGATGATGGAGAGACTATATATGGCTCAAGCTAAACTATTATTTCTGTCAAGTACTCGTGTCATTGTGCGTGTAATTACTGCTTATATGCTTGGCTATTAATTAATTACATGGTTTGAGCTATTGACAATAGAAACTTTGATAGTTGCATGGCTTTGTTAAAAAAACAACACACATGTGTTTGTATTTATATTCGACTACAATTTGAAAGACAAGCACATTCAAGCTATATTGAGCTTCTGTTTCCTGTTTACACAAACATGAGAGGCAATAACATGCCTCTTATAATTACAACCAGTCATGAGAATCATTCACCTATCTGACATTCACCTTTCGACTCAAAATATCGATAGTTTTGATCAGTACTACATTAATGCAATTGTTAAGGATCTGAAAAATTTAAATCAGCAGAAAGAAATCGATGCAATTTGCTTAACTGGTGACCTAATAGATAAAGGAGGCGCTTTTTTCGAACCAAAGCAAGATAACTATGAATTCTTTATGAAACGCTTTTGGGAGCCAATAGCAACACAAGTGGGGGTCGACACTCATAAACTATTTATAATACCAGGTAATCATGATATTGATGAAAGCAAGATAGAGGCTATTTATGAGAAAGGGTTGTCTGCAAGTTTGAAAACAATAAGTGATATTGATGCCTATGTTATAGAGCATAGTGCTGATAGTAGATCTAATATAAATCGCCAGGATGAATTCAAAAAGTTTGAAAATCGTATATATATGCACCGTGCTAATTCATTTATAACAAATTTTGAGTCTTGCCATGTTTTAGATCTGTCTATTGGAAAGATAGGGTTTGCTTGTTTGAATACAGCATGGAGGTGTTCTAGTAAACTTCCTGTTAGTGATTTGGTTTTTGGTACAGTGCAAATAAGAAGAGCTGCCAAAAAATTAAAAGATGCTGGCTGTGAATTTATTATTGGTTTAATGCACCATCCATTAGATTTCGTTAGTGAAATAGAAAAAGACGAGGCAGAGATATTGTTGAAAAATCTTGGGTATGATACAGTTCTATTTGGACATACTCATCATGGTAAATCAAGCCTCAATACAGGTAATGATGGATCTTTATTCATTTCTACATCAAGAACGGGTTTTTCTGATGCATTACAGCCAATTGATACCTTCAGGCCTGGGTACACTGTAATAGACTTTGATTTTGATGGCTCAAAAATTGAATGCTATTATCGTAAATACATACATTCTCGGAATGAATTCGATAAGGATGTTGATCTTGCAAGAGATGGATACCATGCATTTGAAATGAAATCGGGCGATTCTATTAAAAAAAAAGAATATAATCTAGTGGTTAATGAAGAGCTATCAACAGTAGATAATCATAAAACATATGCATTGTCCGATGGTGATAATGCAGATGCTATATATAAAGCTATAGAGATTTATCGACAGGAGTCATTAAAGTTAAATTATAGCAGTACTGTCGAGGACTTTAAATTCATCAAAAATATTGAAAAGGAGATTTTCAATAACCTTGCATTTCCACTGAATGAAAAAATAAGAAATATTCCTGCGCTGCAAAATAAGTTTATTGAATCACTTTTTGAGAGAATATATACTGCTGAGGAGTTCGATAGTAATGTACTTCGAGATATACAGCTAGTAAGGGATGATAAAGAATCTTACAAGTGGTATGAAAGAAAATTGATTATAAATTCAATAGCATTATCTCTGATGTCATTTAAAAAGTTTAGTCCGAAGAAGGTTGATTTGTTGATAGATTTTTTGACTGATTTTGAAAAAAATGTTTGGAAAAATGCATTGACAGGTTTGGTGTTTTCTCTCTTATATAATGTAAATAAATGGGAGAGATTTACCAATCTAAAGGAACGGTTGACTAGTTTGCAACACTTAGATAAAGTGCAATCAGGCCTATACAATATTGAACAGATCTTGAGAATGGAGTTATATAAAAATAATTTTTCTTATGAAAATGTATACAAGTTGCCTTTTTTCAATAAGCCTTCGAGCTATTTTCTTCCTTTTTATAGTAAAAATCCGATACTCACTTATGCATTAGATGTCAATGAGGCAAATGTTGATACAGATGCTTTCGAAAAGGATATGGAAAAAACCCCGTTTCTTGATAGCTACAAATATGCATTATGCCTTGCTGTGCAAAACGGATCATTGTCAAAAAGAAAACTTAAAGGCAAAGCGGTGTATAATTATATTAGCAAGTTGAAAATAGCCACAATATTACATCCCTATCAAAACTTAGTTACTGAATACTATAGCTATTTTAAATATTATCCCTTGTCTAATATCAGTGAATTATTTACATCTAGTTTGAGTATCAATGAAACAAAACTTAAAAATGTGATACTTGAAAAATCAAATGCGCTTGAAATAAATGCAGAAGCAAAGATGCATGCAAAAGATTATAAGGGTGCTATAAGTTCTTTATTGGATCTGTTAAAAATAGACGAAAAAAATTATGGAGGTAATCTTAAAATTGCTACTTGTTATTTGAGTTTGAATAAACCTGATGCTTTTAGCGCTCTGAAATTTCTTAAAACAGTACATGGTGTTAATCCTGATAATGTGAGAATTATTTTGAAAATGGCAGAGTGTTATAATGTTGCTAATCGAGAAAATGAAGAGCTAGGAGCGCTTAATGATGTATTGAAAATAGAGCCTAATAATAGAACTGCTATTCTTAATATTGGTCATTTTTATGCTAAAAAAGAAGATTGGGATAAAGCTATAACCAACCTTAAGCGAGGTGTAGAGTTTTTTCCTAAATATTATAATATGGTATACTTATTGGCTATTTCTTATTATAATAATGCGGATTATGCTAATGCAAAAATATATGCTTTCAAGGCACAGCCATTGGCGGATGAGAAAGAAACTGTAGAGATAAACTCTTTGCTTAATGGAATATATCTGTATTTTAAAGAATATGAAGAAGCTATCAAATACGCTAGTTTAGCATTTGAGGCAGATACAGCTAATGCAGAAAACATTATGTCTTTGGGACGAACATTAATGTTTGGGCCTAATGCCGATTTGGACAAAGCAAGGATATATCTTGTTCGTTCTGCTGCAAAGAGGCAATCCGATATGGATTATGGGAATCTTGGTCATCTTGAGCTTATTGCTGGTAATGTTTCAGTAGCTTTTGAAAATTATAAAAAATCACTGAATAAGTTTAATAATGTTCTTGATTTTAAAAATAGTATGAAAAGAGATGAGCATCTTATGATAGACTCTGGCATTAGTGTAGATAGTTACCATAATATCACAGAGGCAATTACTGCGGATTTTATAGCTGCTAATTGATAGGTGCTTTATTAAAGCATTAATAGTGGGAGTGTCAGTTCTATTGCTGCCACATTTGTTGCTGAAAGCTGATTTTTCCATCCTTTCAAATGGAGGTTTTTATGAAATGGATTCCTGCCAAGCTGCGCATTATCCGTCAGGAATTCCGAATGACGCAGCTGGAACTGGCGCAGGCCAGCGGTTTATCCCAGCGCGACATCAGTCAGCTGGAAAACGGCCGGAAGGAAGGCTTGCCCAAAGAGTTTATTCACTTTCTGCATACCCGGGGCGTCGATCTTAACTGGCTGTTTGCCGATTCGACTCCGGCCGAGGCTAATGCAGTGGTTTTTTCCGGGTCGGTAAAGAAATATGCCACCGCCGAAGACCAGCCGCTGACTGCGCTGGCCCAGGAGGAAAAACCCGTGGGCTACCGCCCCGCTAAGCAGCCGGTAGCTTCAGTCCCGGCCACTATCAGTATGGTCGATGAGGCCGCCCGGCAGCACTACCCAGCCCGGCACGCCGACCTAGCATTTTGCCAAGACCTGCCCGCGCTTACGCTGGCGTTGCCGGAAGTGGCCCAAGGTCTGTTTCGTGGCTTTCAGGTACCAGACGCGGCTATGGAACCGGCTTTGCTGGCCCACGACTGGGTTATTGCCCACCGCGAGCTGCCCACGGCCCCACCCGAGAGTGGCACCGTTTGCGTGGTGGTAACGAAAAGCGCGCTGCACATCCGGCGCGTGTTCGGCTCCGGCACCAACCAACGCGTGCTGCTGCTCAGGGCCGATGCTGGCAATGAGCCCGAAACCGAGTGCCCGCTCACCGATATCGTGGAGCTGTGGAGCATGCGGGGCCGGCTGAGCTTTCAGCTGACGGCGGCTGGCCAGGGTTCTGAGCAAAAGACTGCTACACTGGAAGCCAGCCTGCAGGACTTGCTGAGTCGGGTGCAGCGCCTGGAGCAGGGCGGTAAAGCATAGACAGGGCCGCCTATTGCTTACCGGGCCGGAGGGCCAGGCCAACGGCACGACTTTTTTAGCTGCTGTTGTAACCTTCGCTATACTCGGGAGTTTCCGCCGCATCACCTCCGTTTCTATTGCTATGTGTCCTTATTATTCATTTTGGCAACTAATGAAGCTACTTCTGCTGCTGTGCGGCGTACTGCTACTGGGTAACCTGCACGCCCAAGGCCTCTGGCCGGCCGCCCACATCCGGCAGATTCAGTCCCGCGTTCTGAAGGAGCAGCGCACCTATACTGTGTATGTGCCCCAGAGCGCCCACGATTCTCTGGTGGGCCGGCAGCGCTACCCGGTGCTGTACGTGCTCGACGGCGAATCGCAGTTTCAGAACACTGCCACTGTTCTGGAGCAGCTCAGCTGGCAGCGGGTGTTGCCCGAAGCCATTATCGTGGCCATCCATAATACCGACCGAATCCGGGACCTCACGCCCACCCACATTAAATCGGGATTGTACATGGACCAGCGGGGCGCGGCCACTTCAGGCGGCGGTGAAGCCTTCACCCGCTTTCTGCAGCAGGAGTTGATGCCGCGTATCGACTCTACCTACGCCACGGCGCCGTACCGTATGCTCATCGGCACCTCGCTGGGCGGGCTGTTTGTCGTCAATACCCTGCTGCATCATCCCGACCTGTTTCAGGCTTACGTCGCCATCGACCCCAGCCTCTGGTGGGACGACGCCAAACTGGTGCGGGAGGCCGGTAACCTGCTAGCCCAGCCCAAGTTTGCCGGCAAAACGCTGTACCTGCCCGTGGCTACGGCCTTCAAGGAGGCCGGCGATACGGTGGCCGCGGCGGCGCGCAATACCGTGGAGCGCCGCGCCTTTCTGGCCATTCCCGATTTCATCACGGAGCTGCGCAAGCACCCGGCGAGCGGCTTGCGGTGGGCGGCTAAGTACTACCGCACCGAAGGGCACAACTCCGTGCCGCTGCCCGGCACCTACGACGCGCTGCGCCATGCCTTTAGCACACATCAGCAGCTTTCTATCGACAACGTAGCGCTGCTGGAACCGGCCGTAACTAAGCTGAGGGCACCGGTCCTGCAAGACTCACTGCTGGCGGTGTGCCGAGCTGTGTCGCGGCAGCTGGGCTACACTGTGCGGCCCCCGGAGGCGCTGGTCAACCGCCTGGGCTACACATATCTGGCGCGGAAAGAGTTTGCGGCGGCCCGGGCCTTTTTCCAGCTAAACCAGCAGAACTACCCCGACAGCTTCAACGTGTACGATGCTATGGGTGATTATTACAGCGCCGTCGGCGACAAGCAGAATGCCACCCGAGAATTCAGCAAAGCCCTGACCATCTACCAGTACTCCGAAACCCGGCAGAAGCTCCAGACTCTGCAGGCAAAGGGAGGAGGCAAAAATGTCCGCAACCCTGATTCTCGCTAATACGGTATCAAACCCGTGGCTGCCTGATTTACTTAGATGTCTCATTTGCTCGCCCGTCATCTGTTGGCTGCCGGCTTCTGCCTACTGCCTTTGCATGTGCTGCACGCTCAGCCGGCAGTGAAACGTACACCCCTGCACACCTTTTTCCAGCAGAACTACGACAGCACCATTATCTACCATAGTGGCTCTAACTGGAATAATTCGCCCAACTACCTGATTCTGGCCAAGCACCAGGGGCAGCTCTATTTTTTCACGTATACCAGCCCTTACCGTGACGCTACGGGCAAGTACTACCCGGGCCGGCTTACCGGAAAATTTGCCGCCCAGGATCAGGTCTTCCGCGCTACGGTACCTGATACCAACCGCTACCTGTTGCCCCAACCGCTCAGGCCAGTTACGTTGCAGCGCGCGTGGCAACAGCTGCGCCCCGGCCAGTTGTGGCGGGTGCAAGATGACCAACAGACTCCGGCAAACACCGCTACCTGCGTAGTAGAGGATGCCGACGACAACATATTTTACCTCATTGACCGGCAGACCATTCGCGCCGCCTCGTTTTATGCCCCGGACTTTTACGAGCAATGCCTGGGCAAAAACCCCGGCCGGCAGCAGGCCATCAAAGCCCGCACTATCTTACAGGCGCTTACTCGCTCGGAATAAGGTGGTAAATAGCTGTCCTGTATCTGTTTCAGCCTTTTAGACTTGTTTCATGCAGTATTTCCACGACACTCTGCTCCGCTACGGCTTTGTGCAGCAGCGGCCGGGCTTTTATACCCGCCCTAACACCGCCGCGGCTCAGGGCGGCCCTATGTTCTGCACTACCGGCGAAGATGGCCGCCCCCGCAAGCTGCTGCTCTGGCAGCGGGGCCGCATTCTGGCCCAGGGCGACGTCGTCACGCTCTCGGCCCTGGAGCAGATTCTGCAACGGGTGCTGGGGGCGGCGGTGGCGTAGCGCGGACGTCAGTTCTGGCAAGTCGCTCACCCCGGCAACGAGCAGTGTAGTTTACTCAGGGCAGTATAGCACTGAAAAACCCCGGCGCTGGCCTGGCACAGTATGCCAAAGCGGCTCCCCATTACTGATGAGGAGCCGCTTTCGGATAGTAGCCGTGTTCTGTCGTTATTCGATTAGCAGGCGCCGGGTCTGGCTGCCACAACGAACCAAATACATTCCGGCAGGCAGCTCAGCGGGTAGCGCAAGCTGAGCCTTTCCCTCCACAGTGGCGGTAGCCGTGAAAACCAGCCGCCCTAGGGCATCGAGTACGCTTAGCGGAGCATAAGGCGCCGCTCCAGTGAGGGTGGTATGCCGAGAGGCGGGGTTGGGAAACAACGCCAGGCTGCCTCCCGTGTGTCCGTTGCCGGTAGCCAGCACTTGAGGATGGTTTAGGAGTACGCCGCCCTGACGTTCGTAAACGTAGAGTACATCCAGGTCCTTATCTCCATCCACGTCGCCCAACACCACGCTCTTGGCGCTGGAAGTTTGTGTTGTATAACTCCGGGTTCTACCCAAGACGCCGTGCCCGTCGTTGATAAAAACAGTGATTGAGCCAGGACTATTCGTACTTATAACCATATCCAGGTCGCCATCCCTATCTACGTCACCGAGTGCTATACAATCGACCCCGCCTGAAGGTCCATTATCTATATTGACCACGTACCCACTGGTAAATAGCCCGTTGCCATCATTGAACCGTACGAGTATTAAGTTGCCAGCGCCCATAATTAAATCCAGGTCGCCGTCCCCATCCACGTCGCCGGCTTCTATCATTTTGTAGCCACTGCCTACGCTTACTTCCTGGTTTCCGCTAAAGATACCGCTACCATTGTTGAGCCGCACACTCATAGTAGCCTGCCAGTCAGGGTGAAATATGTTAGTCACCATCATATCCAGGTCGCCGTCGCCGTCTATATCGCCCAGTTTGAGGTCTATAGACTCGCTAGCGTAAGGCGTACCAGATATAATGGCTCCTACAGACACGGTTTGATTGCCTGTGAAGATGCCTGTTCCATCGTTGATGCGCACAGCTACCGTCTTATCAGGGTTAAGCACAAGAAAGTCCAGGTCACCGTCCGCATCCACGTCACCCACTTGTAAGTAATAAGGATAAGATCCTGCGGCCACATCCTGACTGTTGCTAAAAGTGGCGTTGCCATTGTTGAGAGATACACGCACAACACGAACATTGCCATAGCCATAGGCAACGAGCATGTCCAGGTCGCCGTCGCCATCTACGTCAGCCAGCGCTATATCCATCGGATTCTGATTGGGGGAACTTAATTCCTGGCTGTTGCTAAACACACCTTGGCCATTGTTAAGCCCTATGTGCATTATGTTGTCGTACCGGCTGGCCGTAACGATATCTAAGTCACCGTCGCCGTCCAAATCACCCGTTACCAGGCTGTAGAGCGCGCCTCTAAGAAATACATTGGAGCTAGCTTGGAAGTTGCCGTTGCCAGTACCCCCTACGGCGGTGGTAAACTGCCCTACCTGTGGCTTGGCCAGCGGGCCAGTGCTGCTGGCTGCCGTCTGGGTAATGGTATACTGCACGGTTTCACCCGGCATAAAGGGCGAAGTACCAGGTGAGAATGTTAGCGTAGAGCCGCTTACGGTAGCGGGTGAAGCTCCGGTGCGCCGCCCGCCCCGCTGGCTGCTGAATACCTGCAGAGCACCGGCGGAGGCCGGCGTGAGCGGCTGGCTGAAAGTAACCGTGACTGGGCCGGTAGGGGAGACCGTTTGGGCATTGACACTGGGCACAACCGCCGTAATGGTGGGTCCCTGGGCTCGTCCGAACAACGGTGGGACCAGTAATAAGCAACTGACTACTAACCGGCTTAGGGTAAAGCGGTGGTTCATTGGAGTATAATAAAAGTGGACCGCCGCAAAAAGATAGTCAGGAGGCTAGGGCAACAGAAACCCTGCCGGAATGGAATATACAGCGACTAGCCTCCTGCCACAATAAGGTCTTTACTAATTAGAACACCAAGGCTAATGACAGTACTCGGCAGGTTGCGTGCCAGAGGGCCGGAGCAGATTTGCGAACCACTGAAAAAGGCCGGAATGGAGCCGTAATAACTTTAGAGTAGAAGCTAGGCCCGCCATTATACAAGCCCTGCCGCATTATTCTTTATCTTTTGGGCCTCAAATCCCCTGCTCTCTCACAACCCATAAATGAGTTCTTTCTCCAATCTGTTTCGCCGCAAGGACATCGGCGCTATTCTGCAAAACCCGCCGGCCGACGTAGAGGGCCACGCCCACGGTGGCCTGGAGCGTAACCTGACGGTGCGCGACCTTACCGCCCTGGGCATTGCCGCCGTTATCGGGGCTGGCATTTTCAGCACCATCGGCAATGCCTCCCACGACGGCGGCCCGGCCGTGTCGCTGCTGTTTGTCTTCACCGCCATTGCCTGCGCCTTTTCGGCCTTATGCTACGCGCAGTTTGCGGCTACCATTCCCATCAGCGGCTCGGCCTACACCTACGCCTATGCCTCTTTCGGGGAGCTCACGGCCTGGATTATTGGCTGGGCCCTCATCATGGAATATGCCGTGGGCAACATCGTGGTGGCCATTTCCTGGTCCGACTACTTTACCGGGCTCATGGAGGGCGTGGGGCTAAAAATACCGACCTACCTCACTATGGGCACCCAAAGCGCCTACAAGGGCTACCACGAAGTGCTGGAGCTGATGCTGGCCAACAAGCCCCTGGCCGACGTGGCCCCGGCTACGATGGAAGCCTACAAAACCTGGAACTCGGCCCCGGTGCTCTTCGGCGACTTCCACCTCGTCTGCGACCTGCCCGCCTTCCTCATCACCGTCCTGATTACGGCTGTGGTGTACGTGGGCATCAAGGAATCCAAAACGGCCAGCAACCTGCTTGTGCTGCTCAAGCTGATTGTGGTAGCGGTGGTTATTGCCGTGGGCGTGTTTTATGTGAATCCGGCCAACTGGAGCCCATTTGCTCCCAACGGTGTGGCCGGGGTGCTCAAGGGCGTGTCGGCGGTGTTCTTCGCCTACATCGGCTTCGATGCCATTTCGACCACGGCCGAGGAGTGCAAAAACCCTCAGCGCGACTTGCCTCGGGCCATGATTTACGCCCTCATTATCTGCACTGTGCTCTACGTCATTATCACGCTGGTACTCACCGGCATGGTATCGTATAAGGAGCTGGGTGTGGGCGACCCGCTGGCTTTCGTGTTCCAGAAAGTAGGCCTGCCCCAGCTGGCGGGCGTGGTAGCCGTGAGTGCCATTTTTGCCATGGCCTCGGTGCTGCTCGTGTTCCAGATCGGCCAGCCCCGCATCTGGATGAGCATGAGCCGCGACGGTCTGCTGCCCCCCATTTTCGCCCGGGTACACCCCAAGTTTCATACGCCTTCGTTCAGCACCATCGTCACGGGCTTCTTCGTGGGCGTGCCGGCCTTGCTGCTGAACATGGACTTGGTAATCGACCTGACCTCCATCGGTACTCTGTTTGCCTTTGCTCTGGTGTGCGGCGGCATCCTGATTATCGACCCGCACGGCACTTCCGATGCCCGCTTTAAGGTGCCCTACATCAACGGCCAGTTTTTGCTGCCCATCATTATGCTGGTCGGCATCGGGCTGCTCTTTCTCTATAACGGCGCCGCCGTGGGCGAAATGGGCCGTATCGTGGGCGGTGGCGATGGTGTCGAGGGCTTCAAGCACTACATTCCAATGCTGGTGTTTTTCGGCTTCTGCATCTACCTCACCATTGCCTCGGTGCGCCGCCGCCTCTCGCTGCTGCCCACCCTGGGCCTGCTCACCAACCTCTACCTGATGACCCAGCTGGGTATCAACAACTGGCTGCTGTTCTTCGGTTGGCTGGTGCTGGGTCTGGCTTTGTACTTTAACTACGGCTACAAGCACAGCAAGCTGAACGCCGGCAATACGGCCAATACGCCGCGCTAAAGACCGACAAAAAGTAGTGCGGGCTTTGTCCGGTGGAGCTGTAACCGAGTACTTTGGTTAGCTAAGCTCCCCGGGCAAAGCCCGCTTCGCGTTTACGACTATCCGATTCTGCTCTATGGAAATTACTCCGGTTTCGCCATCTGCCACCCTGCTTGCCCGCCTACACGCCTCCCGCGAGGAGCTGCTCGACCTGGGCCTGCGCAACCCGCTGCTGAACTTCCGGCCTTCCCCGGCCCGCGGCGTGGTCGTGACGCAGGAGCAGTCGGCGGCCGTGTATGAGGTGCTGGTACGCCAGGGCAAACCCATGTATTTCCTGGCTGCCCCCGAGGCGAAAAAGCTGGTGGCAACGCCGCTATTTGAGTCCGTAACTACTGCCGCCATTCTCCCCGAACCGTCTGGTTCTCTCCCGCCACTGTCGGACTCTGCGGCTCAAGTAGATGCGAGGGGGGAGGCACCCGAAACTGCGCAGCTCGAGGAAACCTCCAATCTGCTGCCGGGCCTTTCGGAAGCTGAGCGCCACAGCCTGCTCACCGATAACAAGCTGCAAACTGCCGAGCCTTTAGCTAAGCTCGAAGCCCGCTTGCTCAACACTTATTACACGGCCCGCACCAGTTTGGAAGAGCAGGGTGTAAACATCCTGTATCTGGCGCTGGGTCAGCTTACGTGGTATGAGGCCGAGAGCAGCCAGGAGCCGCGCCAAGCCCCACTGCTGCTGGTGCCCGTGCTGCTGGAGCGGGGCACAGCCGCCGAGCGGTTTAAGCTGCGCCATACCGGGGCTGAAATCGAGGGCAACCTGAGCTTGCAGGCCAAGCTGCGGGCCAGCTTCGGGGTGAGTCTGCCTCTGCCTGAGGTGGAGGAAGAGTTGCGCGTAGCCGACTACTTTGGAGCCGTAGCGCAGGCCGTGGCAGGCCTTGCGCGCTGGCAGGTAGCGCCCGACAGCATTGCTCTGGGCTTCTTTTCCTTCGGCAAGTTTCTGCTCTACCGCGACCTGGACCCGGCCACCTGGCCCATCGAAAACGGCCTACTGGAGCACCCCGCCATTGCTGCCCTGCTCGGCACCGATACCGGCTTCTCGGACGCGGCTCCTACCATCGGCGACACGGCTTTTCTCGACACCGAAAGCCCCGCGCAAGAGCTACACCAAGTGCTCGATGCCGATTCGTCGCAATTGCTGGCGTTGCTGGCCGTGCAGGAAGGCCGCAACCTCGTTATCCAGGGTCCGCCCGGCACGGGCAAGTCCCAGACCATTGCCAATTTGCTGGCCGAGGCCATTGGGGCGGGCAAGAAGGTGCTGTTTGTGGCCGAGAAGATGGCGGCTTTGGAAGTAGTGCAGCGCCGCCTCGAAAACCTGGGCCTGGGCGCGGCCTGCCTGGAATTGCACAGCCACAAAGCCAACAAAAAAGCCCTGCACGACGAGCTGAAGCAGACGCTCAGCCTGGGCCGCCCGGCCGCCGCCCCCGCCGTAGCCGACCAGATGGCCCAGCTGCCCCGCTACCGCCAAGCCCTGAACGACTACGCCCTGGCCGTGAATGCCCCTATCGGCCGCAGCCGCCTTACCGCCCAGCAGGTGGTGGGTGAGCTGCTGCGCCTGAACGAGGAACGCGGTGCGGTAGAGTTGCCCCGCCTGGCCATTACCCGGCTAGCCGACTGGACCGACGCCGACGCGGCTCATGCCGAAGCCCAGGCCGCCCGCTTGCAAGCCACGCTGCAGAAAATCGGCAAGCCGAAAAGCCTGCTCTTTTGGGGCAGTGAGCTGACCGTGCTGTTGCCTGCCGACCAGGAGGCCCTAACCCAGCGGCTGCGCGAAGCCCCAACCACCGTGGCTGCCCTGCAAGCCGCTGCCGACACCTTGGCCCACCTGCTCGGCCTGCCCGCTCCCCCCGAACGAGCCGCCGCCGAAGCCCTGCTGCCCGCCGCCCGCCACGCCCAGCTAGCCCCGCCGCTAGCCGGTATGGCCGTTGCCGATGCAGTCTGGAGCCATTCGGCCGGCCGCATTGGCGAGCTGCTAAACACCGGGACCAGCTACACGGCTTTGCACCAGCAATATGATGCCGTGCTGCTGCCCGAAGCCTGGAGCCAGCAGCTGCTGGCCGAGCGCGCGGCCGTGCTTTCTTACGGCGAGAAGTGGTGGAAATTTCTCAACGGCGACTACCGGCGGGCTAAAAAGCGGCTGCAAAGCCTTTGGCGCGGACCCTTGCCCGACGAGGCGTCAGCCATTTTACCTGTCATTGATGCCATCCACGAAGCCGGCCGCCACGCCCAGGCAGTGCAGGAAGCCGAGGCCTGGGCCGGCCGGCTGCTGGGCCCCGCCTGGCAAGGCCTGCGCTCCGACTGGCCCCAGCTGCGCAAAGCCACCGACTACCTTACCCTGACTCACCAGCGCGTAGCCCAGCGCCAGTTGCCCGCCGAATTGCTGCCCTACCTAAGCAACGCACCTAGTACGGCGGCAATAGGGGCTCCGCTGGCCGCTCTGGAAACAGCGCTGACTCGGCACCGCGCCGCCGTGCAGGCCGTAGCCGAGGCGTTACAGCTTAATGAAGCCCGCCGCTTTGGCCCCGAAGGCCGGCTGGAATTTCAACCTTTTACCACGCAACAGGAAATTCTAGCGGCTTGGCTGGCTGATGTGCCGGCCCTGCGCCTGACCACGGAATGGAACAACGTGGCCGCCGTAACGGCTGAAAACCTGCCCGAGCTGCTGCTGTTGGCCGAAACCTGGGAGCCGGCGGCCCACCACCTGGCCGCCGCCGTGCGCCAGACGTGGCTGGAGTTTCTGCAGAGGCAAGCCTACGCCCAGCACCCGGCGTTGCGGCAGTTTGAGCGGGCCAGTCACGAGGAAACGGCGGCGCGCTTCCGGGAAGCCGACGAAGACTCGCTCTACCACCGGGTGCGGGCTATGCAGCAGCATTTCAGTCAATTGCCCAATGCCCAGGCCAGCGGGCAGATGCTGCTGCTGCGCAACGAGTTTGCCAAGAAAACCCGCCATTTGCCTTTGCGCAAGCTTATGCAGCAGGCCGGCCGCGCCATCCAGGCCATCAAGCCCGTATTTATGATGTCGCCGCTGTCGGTGGCCAGCTACCTGCCGCCGGGTGCCGTCGAATTCGATTTGGTGGTGTTCGACGAAGCCTCGCAGGTGAAGCCCGTCGATGCACTGGGCGCCATTGCCCGCGGCCGGCAGCTGGTGGTAGTCGGCGACTCGAAGCAGCTGCCGCCCACTTCCTTTTTCGACTCCCTGACCGGGGCGGGGGAGGAGGCCGACGAGGAAAACGTGACGGCCGATATTCAAAGCATTCTGGAGCTGTGCAAGGCCCGGCAGATGCCCGAGCGGATGCTGCGCTGGCACTACCGCAGCTTGCATCAGTCGCTCATTGCCGCTTCCAACCACTTATTCTACGACGATAAGCTGGTCATTTTTCCGAGTCCTGGCGGGCAGGGACAAATGGGCTTGGTATACCACCACCTGCCCGGTACGCACTACGAGCGGGGCACCACCCGTACCAATCCGCTCGAAGCCGGAGCCGTGGCCCAGGCTGTGTTGCACCACGCCCGCACTACGCCCCGGCTCACGCTGGGCGTGGTGGCTTTTAGCATGGCCCAGCGTCAGGCCATTGAGGATGCGCTGGAAAAGCTGCGCCGCCAGCACCCCGAAACCGAGGAGTTTTTCAACCGCCACGCCCACGAGCCATTCTTCGTGAAAAACCTGGAAAACGTGCAGGGCGACGAGCGGGACGTGATTCTGATTAGCATCGGCTATGGCCGCACTAAGGATGGCTACCTGAGCATGAGCTTTGGCCCACTGAACGGGGAGGGCGGCGAGCGGCGGCTCAACGTACTCATTACCCGCGCCAAGCAGCGCTGCGAAGTCTTTACCAACCTCACCGCCGACGACCTCGACCTCACGCGTACCAAAGCCAAGGGCGTGGCGGCGCTCAAAACCTTCCTCAACTTCGCCCAGCGCGGAGTGCTCAACCAAAACCAGGAAACCAGCCGGGCCATGGAGTCGCCGTTTGAGGAAGCCGTGCACCGCGCCCTCACCGCCCGCGACTACCTCGTGCGCCCCCAGGTTGGCTCCCAGGGCTTCTACATCGACCTAGCTGTTGTGGACCCCGACCAGCCGGGGCGCTACGTGCTGGGCATTGAGTGCGACGGGGCCATGTACCACAGCGCCCGCTCGGCCCGCGACCGGGACAGGCTGCGCCAGCAGGTGCTCGAAAACGTGGGCTGGAAACTGCACCGCATCTGGAGCACCGACTGGTTTCGGGACCCGCAGCGCGAAACCGAGCGGGCGGTGCAGGCCATTGAAGAAGCCCGCCGCCTTGCTGCTCTCGATGAGACTGAGGAAGTGGAAGAAGCAGTGGAAACGGTGGAAATGCCGGCCGGTATCACGCGGGAAGACGCTCCGAGCGGCCCGGTAGCCTTGGCCGAGCCGTACCAATTGGCTCAGCTGCCCGCCGCCGCCCGGCAGCAGGAAGTGCATCAGCACCCAATGGGGCGGCTGGCGGGCTGGGTAGCGCAGGTGGTGGCCATCGAAAGCCCGGTGCATATTGATGAGGTGACGCGCCGCATTGCCTTGGCGACTGGTGCCACGCAGGTGGGGGTGCGCATCCGCAAAAGCGTGGCCGATGCCGTGCGGCTGGCCGGCAACCTGCGCCACATTCGGCCGGAAGGTGCGTTTCTGTGGGCGCCGACGATGACGGCCGCCACCGTGCCGCTGCGCGACCGAAGCACCCTGCCGGCTGCCTCGCGCAAGCTGCATTTTGTGGCCCCCGAGGAAGTAGCCAAAGCCATTCTGACCATCGTGCAGCACAGCTTTGCCCTGGAACGGGCTGCCGTGGTGCTACCCACGGCCCGGCTGCTGGGCTTTGCCCGGCCCGGCGAGGAAATGCGTCAGCAGATCGACGCGGCTGTGCAGGCGCTGGTGGAGCAAGGCGCCGTGCTGGAAACCAACGGAGTGCTGCAGCCAGTAGGGTAAGAAGATGCCGCCCGAACTCACTGCTGAACAGCTGCTGGCTGCCAGCGAAACTCTATTCGTGACCTTCCGGCTGGCCGGCTCCGTACCGGCGCGGGTGTTTCGGGAGCTGCACCGGTAGCGGCAGGTAACCCAGGAAACAGCCCGTACTTTAACTGATGCTGCCGCTTTTTCAGCCGCGCGTCGGCGGGCAGAAAAGACGTTTTTTGCGGGCTTTGATACTTTGTTGGATGCAGCCAGCGTGGGGCCGATGTGGCTGGAGAAGGAGAAAATAGCCGACATCGTGGCCGCCGAGCTGCTGGTGCTGGAGAAGTTTGGGTTTCAAGTGTTGTGTTTCGCACTGCTGCCCGCCGGCAAGTGCATGCCGTGCTGCACTTGCCGGCGGGCAGCAGCGTCTCATTTTACAACGCTCTGCAACTGCTGCACCAGCGCACTACCGCGCAGCGTCGGCGAGTATTACGGGCCGCGCTGCCGTGGGAAGCCGATTTCTGGCAAACCGGCAGTTACGACTACGTCGTACATGATGCCGCCGAGCTGCTGCGCCTCGTGGCCTATGTGCGCGGCAACGCCGAACGGTGCGGCAAAACCGGCCGCTGGCTCAACTGGCCCTATTGCTACCTAGCCCCGGCTTTTGCCTGATGGCTAGCGAAGATGGCTGCAACAAAACGATACCCAAGCCTCATGCTACGTCTTCCGCTGGCCGTTTTCCTCCTGCTACAGCTCCTGCAACTCAGCTCTGCGGCCGCCCAAACTGCCGACAGCCTCAGTACCGACCGGCTCATCAGCTACACTTTCGCCAACGACGCCTTTTTTCGTACCGATTACTATTTCACCCAGGGCATGACGCTGAACGTGGTGCTGCCGGTATTTAGTAAGTCGCCGGTGAATAGGCTGCTGCTGCCGGGCCCAGCCGGCAGCGTACTTCACCACGGCGTGAAGCTGTTCTACGACGGCTTTACGCCCCTGCGCATCCAGGACGACACCATCCGGCGCGGCGACCGGCCCTACGCGTCCTACATCTACGCCACGCTCTACCGCACTGCCACCAGTGCCGCCCGCCACCGCCGCCTAACTTCGGGGCTGAGTCTGGGCTTTATCGGGCCGGCAGCCGGGGCCAAAGGCTTCCAGACCAAGGTGCACGAGCTCATCGACGCCCCCACGCCCCGCGGCTGGGACTACCAGATTCGCAACGACTTGGTGCTGGGCTACGAGGCCACGTTGGAGCAGCGGCTGGCTGCCGTCGGCAAAGTCGGGGAGCTGATCGGGCAGGCCCAGGCTGCCGTGGGCACACTCAACACGTTTGCCGGTACTGGTCTGCTGCTGCGCGTGGGCAAAATGAACCCGTATTTCCAGAATCTGGGGCTGGCCTCGCGGGCCAACCGGGCCGGCTTGCAGCAGTTGCAGCTGTATGCCACCGGGCAGGCCGAGGCGCGGGTGGTGGGCTATAACGCCACTATGCAGGGCGGACTTTTCAACCGCCGCAACCCTTACACGCTACCGGCCTCGGCTATAAAGCGCGTCGTGGCTCAGGGTACTGCCAGCGTCGTGGCCGCGTATGGCGGCGTGAGCTTCCGCACCTCGGCCACCTGGATTACGCCCGAGTTCCGGGGTAGCCGCTCACACGCCTGGGTGCAGTTTGGGCTGGGCATGGCGTTGTAGGCGGGGGCAGGTTACTTAAAAAAAGTAGGTGCCCGTCAGCTGCGCCATCCGGTTGTAGCCGCTCTGCTCGTCGTAGCCTTCTGCATTGCTGTAGTAGAGGTTTACGAGCCCAAGGCCGATGCCCGCCTGCACCTGGAACGGGCCGCGCCGGTAGCCCACTCCCGCGTTGAAGCCGGCATCAAAACGCCGCGAGTAGAACTCCCGGATAGATAAACCGCCACCGCCGGCCGGGGTATTGTCCAGACCGTAGGTGATTTCGGCCTTGAAGCGAGTGGGCGGCACCGTGCCCTGGCTGGGGTCGGTGGTAGTATTGTCGATAACGGTTTTGACCTGCCCGCCTACGCCTACCGCCGCATAGGGGCCGGCAAAGAGCTGCAGGCCCGTGGTGCCCGGCAGGGTATATACTACGTTCAGGGGCAGCTCCAGCCAGTGGTAGCGGGCCTTGCTGTGGCCTTCCCGCCGGACTTCGTAACCCGAAGTCCCATCGACAATGGTCGTCACCCCGTCGATATCCGTGCCCTTCTGCGAAAACACCAGGGCCGGCTGAAACGCAACATTGCCGCGGGCCACTTCCATCACCACGCCTAGTTGCCCCGCAAAAACCGGCGACTTGCTGTAGGTTCCGGAGGCATTGGCTACGGCATATTGCTGCGGGCCTTTTTCGGTGGTAGTAGCCAGGTTGCCGCCCACCCGCACCCCGAAGCGGTAGGTCGTTTGGGCCGAGGCAGTGGTGGCGGTAAATAAGAAAGCTGCCAGAATAGCGGAAGACTTGCGCATAATGGAAGATGCTGGAAAATAAGGCGACGCTTACGAGGTAAATCCTGCTCGTTTGCTGAATAGAGCACGAAAGCTAAACCATATGTTGCAAAGCCGGAAGCTTGCCTTTACCGGGCCCGGTGAATAATAGCCACACTAATCAGAATAATAACCATGCCCAGCAGGTGCCAGAGGTTGAAGGCCTCACCATCGAGCACGCCCCAGGCCAGAGCCATGATGGGCACGATATAGGTGTTGGAAGCCGCGAAAAGCGCCGTCGACTGCTGAATAAGCTTGTTGAAGAGCACCATGGCCACGGCCGTGCTCATCGTAGCCAGCAGAGTGATGTAGCCAAAGGCCGTCCAGGCGCCGGGCACGTGCTGGAGCTTGTAGAGAAACCCGGTTCCCAACAGCAGATACAGCACTGCCGGCACCCCGATGTAGAGCAGCAGCAGCCCCGTAACGGCCAGCGGCGGAATACCGTGCAGCCGGTTTTTAATGACGTTCACGCTTACCCCGTAGCCCGCCGTAGCCAGCACGATGTAGAGGCCGTACCAAGCGTTGCCTTCGCCACTGGGCGTGGCCGCGCCGCCGCTGCCGCCCAGCAGCATCAGCACCACCGTGCCCACCAGCCCCAGCACGATGCCCAGCACCCGGAGCGGCGTGAGCTTCTGCCCGAAAAACAGCGCCCCCACCAGCAACGTGAAGACGGCCGTCAGCGCATTGAGGACCCCAGCCAGGCCCGAGGCCAGCTTGGTTTCGGCGTAGGCAAAGAGGAAGGCCGGAATCAGGGTGCCCACCACGCCGCTGAGCACCAGCCACTTCACGCGGCCCCGCTCCAGCTGCGGCAGGTGCTTCAGGGCGAAGGGCAGCAGCAGCAGGGCCGCTACCGTCACGCGCGTGGCCCCCAGCTCCATAGCCGAAAATACCACCAGGCCCTTCTTCATCAGAATAAACGATGTGCCCCAGATGGTTGCCAGCGTGAAAAGCAGTACCCAGGCCGAAGCCGGCGTGCGGTGGGGCGGGGGTGAGGCTACCGGCGCAGCTTCGGGGGCAATGGTAACGGCGGGGGCGGGCGGGTTAGTAGAAGGCATTTGGGGCGGGGGCTGACCAGGGGCAATACCCCAGTAGATTGGCAACAGCTAGCTTGGATAGACCACCGCTGGAAACCAGTGTTGCGTGGAGGTCAGAGAAAATAGGAATGCCGCAAAGATACAGGATTGGGAAAGCGCACCGTTTCCGCATTTCAGCCTGGGGTGATAGAAAGAAAGCCCCGGTCGATAGTCGACCGGGGCTTTTTAAAGTCTGTAGGTTAACCACGGCTAATTACGGGGCAGTCAGCACCACCCGCTGAGTTAGCACTTGGTTGCCGCTGGCGCATTGCAGCACGTAGAGGCCTGGCGCAGTAGTGGTCAAGTCGAGCGTGGTGGCCTGAGCGGGCAGTGTGTACGGGCCGTGCCGACGGCCGGTAGCATCGAGCAGCGTGATGGTGCGAACTTGGGGCTGGGCTTCGAAATACAGCCGGCCTGCGCTGGGATTGGGCCAAGCCAACTGTGCCGCCACCGGCTTGGCGGCGGCGGTACTGAGTGGCAGGCCGGTGGCCTTGAGGATGTTACCCGTCGCCCTGTCAACCGAATATATTCGAGAAGGGGAGCCGGCGGCCGAGCTGCTATGAACGTACGTGTTTTCCAACGTTTGCCAGGTAGCGCCGTTGTCGGTCGTAATAGCGCTACCCGGAACGTCCTGATATAGTCCGCGCATGCCGCGGGCAATGTAGGTGCCCGTGGTGCCGGGTATGGCCGTCAGGCCCCAGCGTACCGGGGTGTTGCCCGTCGTTGGGATACGCTGCCAGGTAGCGCCCCCATCGGTGGTGCGCGCTACATTGCCATAGTACTCATTCATTGCCAGGCCGTTATTTTCGTCCAGAAAGGCCGCCGACGTCTTCATCTTCTCCAAAGGAAAACTCGGTGAGCTCCAGGTCAACCCTGCGTCGGTGGTGCGTAACAATTGCCCTTTTTCCGAAACCAGCCAGGCGGAAGACCCGACCAGCGCGGATTCCGTCAAAATATCGTTCGATTCTCGGGGCAGGGTATTGCTAACCAGCGTCCAGGTTGCACCGGCGTCGGTAGTCCGGTAAATTTTCCAGGTAGTAGCGGCTGCCGTCCCTGGGCCCAGGTAAATACCGGTAGTGGGGCTGAAAAAACGAATTTTAGCAATGCCGATTGGTGGGGTAGATACGGCTATAAAGCCATTGATACCCGTGGTAGTACGCTGTAGCGTAAATACTGAGTTTGCCAGCTGTATCATCCACATGCGCTGATTATCCAGAGCCCAAAAGTCCATAATGGTATTATTGGAGTTAGAAATGAACTTGGATTGCCAGCTGCTGCCCCCGTCAGGCGAATAATAGATAAAGGAGGTTTCGTTGCCCTGGCCGTAGGTGGTGACATTGGTAAATACAAGGCCGTTAGCGTCAAGCAGCCGTAAGGGAGATAGAGTGGAGCTGTATTGAAAGTAGGAGGAGGGTGGTGAGCTAGCTTGAACCACCCAAGGGCCTTGTGCCTGAGCTAGCTGGGCCAGCCCCGCCAAGTAGAAGAAACCTGCGCCACGCAATAATCGCCGAATGGTAGAAGAATAGGACATGGGTTGCTTTTCGTTTAAATATAGACAGCGGTTTATAACTAAATGTATACATGAAAAGCAATAACCCAGGCAACTCTGAAGGAAAAGAGTTGCCTGGGTTATCAGTACTATTTAAACGAATTGGTCTGGGAGTCAGTCCATGATAAGTTATTGGTGATTAGCCAACTAATGCAGGCTCGGCGGCGGCTATTTCCTCCAGGATGCTGAGCACTTCCTCCACCGAATCGGTTTCCACGAGGCGCATGCGCCACTGCTTGGCCCCTTCCAGCCCCCGGAAATACTGAGCGTAGTGGCGGCGCATTTCAAAGATGCCCACCCGCTGGCCTTTCCACTCAATGCTTTTCTCGAAGTGCATGCGGCACATAGCTACCCGCTCCTCCACGGTAGGCGCGGCCAGCTTTTCGCCGGTCGCCACGAAGTGCTTGATTTCGCGGAAAATCCAGGGGTAGCCAATGCTGGCTCGCCCAATCATGATACCGTCCACGCCATAGCGGTTTTTGTACTCCACCGCCTTTTCCGGCGAGTCGATGTCGCCGTTGCCGAAAATCGGGATTTTAATGCGGGGGTTTTCCTTGATTTTGGCAATCAGGCGCCAGTCGGCGTCGCCCTTATACATCTGCACCCGGGTGCGGCCGTGCACGGTGAGGGCCTCAATACCAATATCCTGGAGCCGCTCGGCTACTTCCTCCACGTTCAGGGTGCTGTCGTCCCAGCCCAGGCGGGTTTTCACCGTCACGGGCAGGTGAGTGGCTTTCACCACGGCCGAGGTCATTTCCACCATTTTCGGAATGTCGCGCAGCAGCGCGGCACCCGCGCCCCGGCAGGCCACCTGCTTCACCGGGCAGCCGTAGTTGATGTCGATAAGGTCGGGGCCAGCCAGGGTGCTGATGCGGGCACACTCGCCCATCGTTTCCACGTCGGAGCCGAAGAGCTGAATGCCGATGGGCCGCTCGTAGTCGAACACGTCGAGCTTCTTGCGGCTTTTGGCAGCATCCCGAATCAGGCCTTCCGAGGAAATAAACTCGGTGTACATCAAATCGGCCCCGTTGGCCTTGCACACGGCCCGGAATGGCGGATCAGAGACGTCCTCCATGGGAGCAAGCAGCAATGGGAAATCAGGCAGGACAAGGTCGCGGATGTGTACCACAGGAAAAGCTATTACAGGAATTTGCGCAAATTTACGACTCTTCCAAGTTTCCGTAACCGCCTGCCCCCTATGAAAGGTTTCGTGTCCAGCCGTTTGCACCCGTTTGTGAACCTGCTGCTGCTGCTGGTCCTGGCGTTGGCTACCTTTTGCGTGGCCGGTTTCCTGACGGCCGTCTTCAGCAATCTGTTCTTCGGCATTGGCCTCAAAGAGATGGGCAACGTGGCTCAAAACCCGCAGGCCTACCCCCAGGGTTGGGGTGTGCTGATGCTCAGCCAGGGCATGACGCTCTTCATCATGCTGGCCGGGGCCGCCCTGAGTCTGGTGTGGCTCACGGGCCGCTCGTGGCGCGAGTATTTCGCTCCGCGTTGGCCCATATCGGTGGTTTGGCCGGTAGCGGCGGCGGCGCTTATTATTCTGAGTCTGCCCTTTATGGCCTCGCTCATCGAGTGGAATGCCAATTTCCACGTACCCGAAATGCTAAAGCGCTTCACTTGGCTGCCCGAATTTGGCGACTGGGCCAAGGCTAAGGAAGAAGAGCTAAAAGGCCTGACGGCGTATCTGACGCGCTTCAACTCCCCGGCCCGGCTGGCGGTGGGCCTGCTGGTAATTGCCGTGGTGCCGGCCATCAGCGAGGAGCTGTTTTTTCGGGGCGTAATTCAGCGCAATCTGGTTGATTGGTTTAAGTCGCGGCACGTAGGCGTGTTTCTGGCCGCCGCTATTTTCAGCGCCATTCACATGCAGTTTCTGGGCTTCGTGCCACGCTTCGTACTGGGCCTCATTCTGGGCTACCTTTACGAATGGAGCGGCAATATTCTGGTACCTATAGCCGCGCATTTCACCCAGAATGCCTTTCAGCTGGTGCTCCTCTACGTGCAGCAGCACCAGTGGACCGGCCCCGAATTCAACCCCGACTCCACCGAGAGCATGCCCTGGTACCTGGTGCTGCTCTCCATGCTTTTCACCGGGGCCATCCTGTATTTTCTCTACCAGCGCCGCCAGCCCGAAGCTCCCACCGAGATGCACACGCTCAGCAGCGGCGGCGTAGCCGTGGCCTCCACCGAAACCGCGCCCACCGAAACCCGTACCCTCGGCAGCAAAGGCGTAGAGGCTGACAACCACTAGCGCCGCGCCCGTTTTATCTCCCGTCTCCGAATTCTTCCTTCCGTTGTCAGAGCCCTCACCCTCGCCCACTATTGCCCCCGAAGCTGCGCCTGCCGACGGTAAAAAGCCTATGTCCAACCTCGCTCAGCGCGTCATCTTCGGCGTTATCGGGGCCGTGCTGCTGCTAGGCTCGGTGTGGTTCAGCGCTTGGTCGTTTGCGCTGTTTTTCGCGGCCGTGCAGATGCGGATGCTGTGGGAATTCTACCGCATGATGCGGGAAGCCGGCTACAAACCCGCCGCCTTGTTGGGCGGGGCCATTAGCCTGCTCATTTTTATTGGTATCTACTTGCTGAGCAGCACGCCTACTATGTATCCGCTGGTGCCCGGTTCCAGCACCGTGTATCCGCCGCTGCAGGAAACCTTCGGCAGCTCTGCCCTTAGAATTATCAGCCCGGCTTTGCTGGCCCTGGGCTTGCTGCTGCCCACCATTCTGATCATGCGGGAAATGGCGGCCTGGCCCCGCGAAAACCAGGCATTTTCTCCTTTTGCCAACGTTGGTGTCGCTTTGCTGGGCCTGTTCTACGTGAGCCTGCCCATGAGCCTGTTGAGCGTGGTGGCCTTCACTGCCAGCGGCTACGACTACCGCCGCATCTTCGCTCTGCTCTTCCTGGTCTGGTGTTCCGATATCGGGGCCTATGCCGCCGGCAAAACCTTTGGCAAGCACAAGCTTGCCCCCAAAATCTCGCCCGGCAAAACCTGGGAAGGTGCCATCGGCGGCTTTCTGCTCACGCTCGTCATGGGCTGGGCCTTGGGCTTCTGGCTTACCGATATTCCGCTCGCCTACCGCCTCGTAGCGGCCGGCGCGGTAGCCGTTTTCGGCCCCCTCGGCGACTTGGCCGAGTCCATGCTCAAGCGCAGCGTGGGCGTCAAAGACTCCGGCCGCATCATGCCCGGCCACGGCGGCCTCCTCGACCGGTTCGACGCCTTTCTGTTTATCCTACCCGTGCTGGCTTTGCTGCAGTTGCTCTTCGGCTAAATTCAGGTCGGCCATAAACCCAGCAGCACGTCAATCCATCGGCATGTTGTGCTGAGCTTGTCGAAACATCCCGCATGCTGACGTTCTGCTGCTGTAGCAAGCTTCTGTCGGACAAAGCAGCATCCGGCAGAGTTTTTCCTGCGTATGGCATAATCTAGTACCTTTGGCCCCGCAAATCCGGCGCACCGTTCCGGCTTCCCACCGCTGACGGCCGTCGTTTCTTTTTCTTCCCCACCCACTCATCTTACCTCTTCCCGTATGGCTGCCACCACGGTGTACAAAGAGCCGGCCCCAATCGTGGACCGCGAAAATCCCCTCGAATCAATGATGTCGCGCTTCAATATCGCGGCAGAAATTCTGGGCCTCGACGATTCAACGTATAACGTCCTCAAAGCGCCCGACAAGCAGGTTATCGTCAGCATTCCGGTGACGATGGACAACGGCACGGTGCGCGTATTCGAAGGCTACCGCGTGGTGCACAACACCATTCTGGGTCCTTCAAAAGGCGGTATCCGCTACGACATGAACGTGCACATCGACGAAGTAAAGGCCCTGGCGGCCTGGATGACGTGGAAGTGCGCCGTGGTTGACATTCCCTACGGCGGTGCTAAGGGTGGTATCATCTGCGACCCTACTAGCATGAGTGCCGGTGAGCTGGAGCGCATGACGCGCGGCTACACCCTGGCCATGAAGGACGTATTCGGCCCCGACCGCGACATTCCGGCTCCCGACATGGGCACCGGCCCCCGCGAAATGGCTTGGCTGATGGACGAATTCAGCAAAACTGTGGGTGCTACCTCGCCCGCCGTCGTTACCGGCAAGCCGTTGGTAATGGGTGGCTCGCTGGGCCGCACCGAGGCTACCGGCCGCGGCGTAATGGTATCGGCGCTGGCTGCCATGAGCAAGCTGGGCATGAAGCCCGAAGAGTCGTCGGCCGTGGTGCAGGGCTTTGGCAACGTAGGCTCGTGGGCTGCCAAGCTGCTGGCTGAGAAAGGTGTGAAAATTAAGGGCGTATCCGACATCAGCGGCGCCTACTGGAACGACAACGGCATCAACATCGATGAGGCCATTGCCTACAAAAACGTGCACAACGGCCGCCTCGAAGGCTACACCGGCGCTACCCTCATGAACGCCGATGAGCTCCTGCTCGCCGACGTCGACGTGCTGGTGCCCGCCGCCGTAGAAGACGTTATTACTGAGCATAACGCCCACGACATCAAAGCCAAGCTGATCGTAGAAGGTGCCAATGGCCCCACTTCGGCTTCCGCCGACCCGATCATCAACGAGAAAGGCATCATGGTGGTGCCCGACATCCTGGCCAACTCCGGCGGTGTTACGGTTTCCTACTTTGAGTGGGTGCAGAACCGCCTGGGCTACAAGTGGAGCGAAGACATGGTGATTGAGCGCGCCGAGCGCATCATGACCGATGCCTTCGAGAAAGTGTATGCCACTTCGCAGAAGTACAAAGTGCCCATGCGCATTGCGGCCTACATCGTCGCCATCGACAAAGTAGCCCAGACCTACAAATTCCGCGGCGGCTTCTAAGAAGTAAGATAGTGAGCTGTTGAAATGGTCAGTTTTCGTTTGGCCAGTACGGTTTTTGCCGCTTGCGCGAATTGAACAGCAACTCTCCATTTCACCAACTCATTATCTTACCACTCAGATATTTTGCTTTCGGATAGCCCGGGCCTGCTGGCTCGGGCTATCTTTGTGTAGCTTGACACGTAAAGGCTTAGCCGGAGCTCATCTGTTTGCCGGCTTCTGTTTTTGACAAAGCGCCTAGAATAGCCCAACTGCCTGCTGCTCAGCGCTAATCTGTGATATATGAAGATTCATAAAGAAGGACGACGCATACTATTCTTCACTTTGCTGGCCTTGTTGGCTATCAATCTGCTGCTGTTTCAGTTCAATGCGCGCGCCGAAACCTTCAACCTGATTTTTGTCGGGGCCTCCGTCATTGCGTTTTTGTTGCTGCTGCAATTCTTCCGCAGCCCCTTCCGCAACCTGCTCACCCACGAAGATCTGCTCATCGCGCCCGCCGACGGCAAGGTGGTAGTAATCGAGGACGTACACGAGCCGGAGTACTTCGATGATGTGCGCAAGCAGATCAGCATCTTCATGTCGCCGATTAACGTGCACATTACCCGTAACCCGATTTCGGGCATCGTGCGCTACTTCAAGTACCATCCCGGCAACTACCTGGTGGCCTGGCACCCCAAGAGCAGCACCAAAAACGAGCGGACGACGGTAGTAGTGCAGTCGGAAGCCGGCCCCATGGTGCTCTTCCGCCAGATTGCCGGGGCTATGGCCCGCCGTATTGTGTGGTATGTAAACGAGGGCGACGAGGTAAGCCAGGGCGAGGAGTTCGGCTTCATCAAGTTCGGCTCCCGCGTCGATTTGTTCGTGCCCGTCGATACCGAAGTGAAAGTGCAGATCGGGGAGAAGGTGAAAGGCGGCCAGACGGTTATTGCCCAGCTCAAAACCACGAATCCTTCGCTGTTCGGCAACTAAAGCTTGCCCCGTTAGCATCCTCACAGTAATGTAGTATCAATACGGAAAGCCCGCCCTACTCAGGCGGGCTTTCTGCGTTTTGGCGTAGCCAGCAACGGTATGCCCCGCTGCATCCCGTTACCAGTTCTAAGTTATAGCACGGAGAAAAATAAAAATAACTTTATATTTGACTGATCGTTCAATTACCTATCTTCGTCCCATTCTTACTACAAAACCCAATGGCCCGCCCCGCCAAATACGACCGTGAAACGATGTTGCAACGCGCCCTGGACCTATTCTGGACCAAGGGCTACGAGGCTACGTCGGTGCAGAATCTGCTCACCGGGCTCGACATTCACCGCGGCACCCTCTACGACTCGTTCGGTGACAAGCACACGCTGTACCTGGAGGTGCTGGCCTATTATGAGGACAAAGTAGGCAAGCCGCTGCTGGCCCTGCTCTGGCAGCCCGGTTCCAAGAAAGTCGCTATTGAGCAGTTGTTCGCCACCCTGGTCCGCAACTTTGGGCAGGATACCGGCCGCCGGGGCTGCCTGGTGACCAACGCGGCCATGGAGCTGGCCCTGAGCGACGCAGAAGTAGCGGCCCGGGTGGGCTTCAACCAGCAGCGCTTTGCCGACGGATTTTTACAAGCCCTTCAGCAGGCCGTGGCTGATGGCGACCTAGCGCCCCGCACGCCCGAACAGCTACAGACGCTGGCTCTGTTTCTGCTCACTACCCTGCAGGGCCTGCGGGTGCTGGCCCGCACCCACACCCACTTTGCCGAGCTCCAGCAGGTCGCAAATTTAGCCTTAGCCGCTCTCGATTAATTTTTTTGCCTTGTTTTTGACCATTCGGTCAAATTTGTTTTCTCACTTTTTTATTCTCAGTTTCAATGGAAAATTCTTCAAACTCCGTCCAACCTCTAGCCGGTAAAGTTGCCGTCGTTACGGGTGCTTCCCGCGGTATTGGCCACGCCATTGCCCAGCGCCTCAGCAAAGACGGCGCGACAATCGTCGTCAACTACGCTCAGAATAGGGCCAAGGCCGAGGAACTGGTGGCAACTTTGGCGGCCAACGGTGGCCAGGCCATAGCCGTGCAGGCCGACCTGGGCAACCTAGCCGACGTGCGCCGCCTATTCGAGCAGACCCAGGCGCAGTTTGGCCGCCTAGATATTCTGGTCAACAATGCCGGTATTGGTGGGGAGCCGGCTTTCGGGGAAATGGATGCGGAGCGCTACGCCGCCATTTTCGACGTGAATGTGCGGGGTGTGCTGTTTGCGGCGCAGGAAGCGGCCCAGCGGTTTGGAGCTGATGGGGGCCGAATTATCAACCTTTCGTCGGTGCTGGGCAACCGGCCGTCGGCTTTTGGCGTGGCTTACGGAGCTACTAAAGCGGCTGTGGATTCCATTACCAAGAGCTTGGCGGTATTACTGGGCCCCAAAGGTATTCGGGTGAATGCCGTGGCACCGGGCCTGACCGTGACGGACATGGGCACGGCCATGCCCGCGGCCATTCAGGAGCACGTGGCGCGTACTACTGCTCTGGGCCGGATGGGTGAGGCTGAGGAAATTGCGGATGTGGTGGCTTTTCTGGCCGGGGATTCGTCGCGCTGGATAACGGGTCAGACCGTGTATGCCGACGGCGGCAACTGGAGTTAAGCGCTTGACTTAAAGCTGCTGGAAACCATTTAGAGACCATCTGAAAAAAAGCAAGGCTGCTTCTCAACCTGGGAAGCAGCCTTGCTTTTTTCAGATGGTTGAACGCTAAAACCAGCCGGCGGCCTGCTGCATAAGCTGTTCCAAGGCCGCCTGGTCGTCGTGGTCGAAGTCGTTAAGCTGGTCACTGTCGACGTCGAGTACAGCTACTACCTGGCCGTCTTTGAAGATGGGAACTACGATTTCGGACTTGGACTCGGAGCTGCAGGCAATGTGGCCGGGAAACTGCTCCACGTCGGGCACGAGCAGGGTTTGGGCCTGAGCCCAGCTACTGCCGCACACGCCTTTGCCCTTGCGGATGCGGGTGCAGGCAATAGGGCCCTGGAACGGGCCCAGCACCAACTCATCGTTTTTTATGAGGTAAAAGCCGACCCAGAAAAAGCCGAATGCCTGGCGCAGGGCCGCAGCGGTGTTGGCCAGATTGGCCACCAAATCGGGCTCACCGGTAGTCAGGGCTTCAATCTGGGGAAGAAGCTGCCGGTATTTTTCGGCTTTGGTAAGTGTGGTATCAAGGATGAGTTCTTCAGCCATGAGAAGGGAAATAATGAAGTGGTGATTTTTTCGTTCAGGCGGCGTGGGTTGCGCGGTTGAAACAGATGAGACAGGGAAAAGGATGTGGAACGTTCCGCTGCCGCAATTCACGCGGATAGAACGACAAATTCCTATTTCACCGATTGTAGTATACAAATACGTCGTCGTCGCCGAGGGTGAGTTGCTCGTGCAGGCCGGAGAGGCCATGTTTAGGAGCTGCAATGCCGCCGCCAAGTTTCTGGCGACTTCGGATAATGCGCATTTCGTCCCAGAGTCCATCGCGCAGCAGGGAGTTGAGCACCGTGGGCCCGCCTTCGACCAATACCGACTGCACCTGGCGCTGGTAGAGGTTGTTGAAGAGCTGCGGAAACAGGTCGTCGGCCTCCGAAAGCGTGATGTAGCCCACATTATCCTTGGTGGCCCGCTCCCGATAGGTATACACTAGCGTCGGCTGCTGTCCGTCGAATAAGTGGTGAGTGGGCGGCAAGCTGAGGTTTTTGTCGATGACGACACGAATTGGATTCTGGCCCGGCCATTCGCGGGCGTTGAGGCGGGGGTTGTCGTGTAGCGCCGTGCGGGTGCCGACGAGAATGGCCTGCTCCTCGGTGCGCCACTGGTGCACGGCGGCCTGCGCCAGCGGCCCGCTGATGCGCACCGGCTGAAAATAGGGCCCGGCCAAGTAGCCGTCGGCAGTTTCGGCCCATTTCAGCACTACGTAGGGCCTCTGCTTTTCCTGAAACGTGAAGAAACGTCGGTTCAGCCAGCGGCCTTCTTCTTCCAATACACCCGTTTCAACGTGAATCCCGGCGGCCCGCAGCTTGTCGAGGCCCCGGCCGGCTACCAGCGGGTTCGGGTCGAGGTTGCAGACTACGACTTCCTTCACGCCCTTGGCAATGAGCAAATCGGCGCAGGGTGGGGTTTTGCCGAAGTGGGAGCAGGGCTCCAGTGTGACGTAGACGCGGGCCTGGCTGAGCAGGCGCTGGTCGGCTACCGAGGCCAGGGCGTTTACTTCGGCGTGGGGGCCACCGTACTGGCGGTGCCAGCCTTCCCCGATGATGTGGCCCTCGTGCGTCACCACGCAGCCAACTAAGGGGTTGGGGCGGGCGTAGCCGGTGCCGAGGCGGGCCAGGTCCAGCGCCCGGCGCATCATTAAGGTGTCAAAGTCGGTCATGGGTGGGTTAGAGCGTAGCTTTGCAGTACCCGAAGGTACACACTTGGCGTTGAGCCGAGCTACCGGTCGAGCTTCACCGAACCCATTTGCCCATGCCCACCATCCGCCAGCTTACTACCGGCCTTGCCACCGCGCTGCACGCCGTTTACCCACCGGCCGAAGCCGACAGCATTGCCGGTATAGTGGTGGAGCATTTGCTGCAACTTTCGCCCCTGCAGCGCCGGATGCGCAGCGCGGAACCAGTGCCAGCCGAAGTAGCGGCGCAGATTCCGCCGATTCAGGCGCGGCTGCTGCTGCACGAGCCACTGCAGTACGTGCTGGGTGTGGCCTACTTTGCCGGGCTGGAGCTGGAAGTAACGCCGGCCACGCTTATTCCCCGGCCCGAAACCGAGGAGCTGGTGGCCTTGATTATTGCCGAGCAACAGGGGCAGCCTGATTTGACCATCGTAGATATCGGAACCGGCAGCGGCTGTATTCCCATTGCCCTGCAGCAGGCGTTGCGGCCGAAAAGAGTGATTGGGGTAGATGTTTCCGCAGCTGCCCTGGCGGTGGCTCGCCGTAACGCGGCCCGCTACAATAGCCCGGTGGAGTTTCTGCAGGCCGATATTCTAACCCAGGAGCCAGCCGAAATTGCGGCTTACTCACTGGCCGTGCTCGTCAGCAACCCGCCCTACGTGCTGGAAAACGAGCGGCCCCTGATGCGGCGCAACGTACTCGACTATGAGCCCGCCACCGCCCTGTTTGTGCCCGACCATGACCCGCTGCTGTTTTACCGGCGCATTGGGGCGCTGGGCCGGCGCTGGCTGCAACCCGGTGGGAGCCTGTACTTCGAAATCAACGAGCAATACGCTGCCGAGCTGGTAACGCTGCTACAGGGTCAGGGCTACGCGCGGGTAGAGCCCCGACAGGATATTTTCGGCAAAGACCGAATGATGCGGGCCACTCAAAACGGGTAAAGTTCTCACTACCAAACCGCGTGCAACCGGCTGGCGGCTAAACTTCTTGCAGGCTTAACGGACAAACCTTCGAAAAACCCTACCTTTGCGGGCTCAAAAACTGCCGACCTTTTCTCAAGCTTCACCTCTGTGACGGATGCCCCCGCCTACTTTGCGCACCCTACCGCCGTCCTCGACGAAGGCTGCCGCATTGGAGACGGATGCCGCATCTGGCATTTTGCCCACCTGATGCCCGGCTGCGAGCTAGGCGAAAAGTGCAGCATTGGCCAGAACGTAATGGTGGCCGACGGCGTGAAGCTGGGCCGCAACGTGAAGGTGCAGAACAACGTGAGCCTCTACACTGGTGTGGAGTGTGCCGACGACGTGTTTCTGGGCCCTTCCGTGGTGTTTACCAACGTGCGTAACCCGCGCAGCGCCGTGGTGCGCCGCGACCAGTACCAGACTACGGTGCTGGAAAAGGGCGTCAGCATTGGGGCCAATAGTACCATCGTGTGCGGCGTGCGACTGGGCGAATACGCCTTCGTCGGAGCCGGTTCGGTGGTTACCAAAGACGTAAAGCCGTATGCCTTGGTATATGGCAACCCGGCCCGGCAGCATGGCTGGATGAGCGCCTTTGGGCACCGACTCCAGTTTGATGCCGCCGGCCATGCCGCTTGCCCCGAAAGCGGCGAACAATATTTGCTTACCAACCATCAGGTTTCCCGTATTAGCATCCGCTAACTCTGAATTTCGCAACGTGTACGAGCAACTCCTCCAGAAACAGACCAAACTGGCCGTCATCGGCCTCGGCTACGTGGGCCTGCCCATCGCCCTCGAATTTGCCCGCAAGCTCAGTGTTATCGGCTTCGATATCAACGCCGCCCGCGTGGATTTGATGCGCAACAATATTGACCCCAGCGGCGAGCTGGAAGCAAAGGACTTCGAAGGCTGTGACATCACCTTCACCGATTCGCTGGACGTGTTGCGGGAGGCTACCTTCTTCATCGTGGCCGTACCTACGCCCATCGATGAGCACGCCATGCCCGACCTGAAGCCTCTGCTAGGCGCTTCATCCAGCGTGGGTAAAGTGCTCAAGAAAGGCGACTACGTGGTGTTTGAAAGCACTGTGTACCCCGGCTGCACCGAGGAAGACTGCATTCCGGTGATGGAAAAGCACTCGGGTTTGAGCTTCGCCAACGGCGACTTCAAAGTGGGCTACTCGCCCGAGCGCATCAACCCCGGCGATAAAGAACATACGCTGGCCCGCATCGTGAAAGTGGTATCGGGCTGCGACGCTGAGTCGCTCGATATCATTGCCAAGGTGTATGAACTGGTTATTACGGCCGGTGTACATCGCGCCAGCAGCATCAAGGTGGCCGAGGCCGCCAAGATCATCGAAAACACCCAGCGCGACGTCAACATTGCCTTGATGAATGAGCTGTCGATGATTTTCGACCGCATGAATATTAACACCTACGAAGTGCTGGAAGCGGCCGGTACTAAGTGGAACTTCTTGAAGTTCTCGCCCGGTCTGGTGGGTGGCCACTGCATTGGCGTAGACCCTTACTACCTGACCTATAAGGCCAAGGAGCTGGGCTACGACGCGAAGGTGATTCTGAGCGGCCGCACCACCAACGACAACATGGGAGCATACATCGCCCGCAAAACGGTGCAGATGATGATTAAGCAGGGCAAGGACGTGGCCAAGAGCCGCGTGCTGGTGATGGGCGCCACGTTCAAGGAAAACGTGGAAGACATCCGCAACTCCAAGGTGGCCGATGTGATTCAGGAGCTGAAGAACTTCTCCGTCAACGTCGACATCGTGGACCCCCACGCCGACTCCGACGAGCTGCACCACGAGTATGGCTTCCGCCTGATTCGGGAGGAAGACATCCGCAAGGACTACGATGCGGTGCTGGTAGCTGTGAGCCACCACCCGTACCTGGCCCTGGACGAAGCCTACTTCAAGTCCATTACCTCCGAAAACCCGGTGCTGGTCGATATTAAAGGCCTGTACCGCGGCAAAATGGAGGAAATTCAGTATTGGAGCCTGTAGTGTGACTCAGTGAGTTGGTGAATTAGTGAGTTGTCGAAGGCCGCGCAATCGGAAAGACAGCGCACTAATTCACTAAGTCGCTAAATCACTAAATCACACCAAAATGGAAAGAACGAAAATACTGGTGACGGGTGGCGCGGGCTACATTGGCTCGCACGCGGTAGTGGAGCTGTACAAAGCCGGCTATCAGCCGGTTATCGTCGATAATTTCGCTAATTCGCAAGAGTCGGCGCTGACGGGCATCGAGCAGATTCTGGGCGTGAAAGTGCCCTTTCACCGCATCGACTGCAACGATATGGAGGCTCTGCGGGCCGTATTTGCCGAGGAAGGCTCGCTGCGGGGTGTCATTCACTTTGCCGCCTTCAAAGCGGTAGGCGAATCGGTGGCCAAGCCGCTGGAGTATTACCAGAACAACGTAGGCTCCCTGCTGACGCTGCTGGCCGTGATGCGCGAGTTTGGCGTATCGGCCTTGGTCTTCTCCTCGTCGTGCACTGTATACGGCGTGCCCGATGCGCTGCCCGTAACGGAGCAAACGCCCACTAAAAAGGCCAATTCGCCTTACGGAGCTACCAAGCAGATGTGCGAAGACATTCTGCGCGATGTAGTAGCCGCGCCCGACGCAACGCTACGCACCATTCTGCTGCGCTACTTCAATCCCATTGGCGCCCACGATTCGGCCCTGATTGGCGAATTGCCTTTGGGAGTGCCACAAAACCTGATTCCGTACGTAACCCAAACGGCCGCCGGTATCCGCGAGAAGCTCACCATTTACGGCGACACCTACGACACGCCCGACGGCACCAACATCCGCGACTACATCCATGTGGTAGATCTGGCCGAGGCCCACGTAGTGGCCGTGCGCCGGCTGCTGGAAGGCCACAGCGACGCGGTAGAAACCTTCAACGTGGGCACTGGCCACGGCAATAGTGTGCTGGAAGTGGTGCAGGCCTTTGAGCGCGCTTCGGGCCAGAAGCTGAACTACGTCATTGGTCCGCCCCGCCCCGGCGATGTGCCGGCCATCTACGCCGACGTTACCAAAGCCACCCAGGAATTGGGTTTCACTACCACGACCAGCCTGGAAGACTCCCTGGCCAGCGCCTGGAAATGGCAGCAGACATTGAAAGGTTAGTTGTTGCTAGTTGATTGTTGCTAGCTTCTGGTTGGCGTTGTGATAAGCACTTGTCAAGCAGAAATAAGAAATTCAGAACCAACAATCACCTCTCAACAATCAACAACACAACAATCAACAACTCACCACTTATGAAAATCATCATCACCGGCGGGGCCGGCTTCATTGGGTCGCACGTGGTGCGCTTGTTCGTCACCAAATATCCCCAGTATCAGATTCTGAACCTGGACGCGCTGACGTATGCCGGCAACCTGGAAAACCTGCGTGACATCGAGAATGAGCCGAACTACCGCTTGGTGAAGGGCGACATTACCGATCAGTCTTTCGTGGACCAACTCTTCGCCAATGAGGAGCCCGACGCCGTGATTCACCTCGCGGCTGAGTCGCACGTGGACCGCAGCATTACCGACCCGTTGGCTTTCGTGAAAACCAACGTGCTGGGTACCGTGCACCTGTTGAACGCGGCCAAAAACCTGTGGAAGGCTTCGGGCTACGAGGGCAAAACCTTCTACCACGTGAGCACAGACGAGGTGTACGGCTCCCTGGAAATGGGCCCCGAGATGTTCACCGAGGATACGCCCTACGACCCCCGCTCGCCCTATTCGGCTTCGAAAGCGGCTTCCGACCACTTCGTGCGGGCCTGGTATCACACCTACCACATGCCGGTGAAGCTGAGCAACTGCTCGAACAACTACGGCCCCAACCATTTCCCCGAAAAGCTAATTCCACTGGCTATTCACCGCATTCAGCACGGCCAGCCCGTGCCGGTATATGGTAAAGGCGAAAACGTGCGCGACTGGCTTTTCGTGAAAGACCACGCTACCGCCATTGATGCCGTGTTCCACAAAGGCGTAGTGGGCGAAACCTACAACATCGGCGGCGTAAACGAGTGGCAGAATATTGAGCTCATCAATCTGCTCTGCGACGTTATCGACGAGAAAACCGGCCGGGAGCAAGGTACCTCGCGCAAGCTCATTACCTACGTAACTGACCGCGCCGGCCACGACCTGCGCTATGCCATCGACTCGAGCAAAATCATGAACGAGTTGGGCTGGAAACCCTCGGTGACCTTCGAGCAGGGGCTGGCCCAAACCGTAGACTGGTACCTCGAAAACACCGAGTGGCTGGAGCACGTAACCAGCGGTGCTTACCAGCAATACTACCAGCAGCAGTACAATCGGTAATGTGAATAATGTGATTGAATGTGCTGATGTGCTAAATTCTAAACGGCCAGTATCAGCACATTTCTCACATTCAAACACACTAGCACATTAGCACATTAAACAGAATGTACGAAACTCCTTTTCACGACCAGCCGCTCGATAACCTGACTTTCCTGGTAACGGGCGGAGCGGGCTTTATTGGCTCGAATCTGGTGGAATACCTGCTGAAGTACGGCGCCAAAAAGGTGCGCGTGCTCGACAACTTCTCCAACGGCTTCCGCAAGAACGTCAACCTGTTTGCCGATAATCCGGCGCTGGAAGTCATCGAAGGCGACATCCGGGACCGGCAAACCTGCATCGACGCCTGCGTGGGCGTGGATGTGGTGCTGCACCAGGCGGCGCTGGGCTCGGTGCCCCGCTCCATCAACGACCCGATAACCTCAAACGACGTGAATGTGGGCGGCTTCGTCAACATGCTCGTGGGCGCCAAGGAGGCCGGCGTGAAGCGCTTCGTGTACGCGGCATCTAGCTCGACCTACGGCGACCATAAGGCCCTGCCCAAGGTGGAAGACCGGATTGGCAAGCCCCTGTCGCCCTACGCCGTGACCAAGTATGCCAATGAGCTGTACGCCGACGTATTTGGCAAAACCTACGGCATGGAAATCATCGGACTGCGCTACTTCAACATCTTTGGCCCCCGCCAGGACCCGAATGGCGCCTACGCGGCCGTTATTCCGCTCTTCATTGATGCTGTGCTGGAAGGCAAGCCCCCGCGCATGAACGGCGACGGTGGCCAGACGCGCGACTTCACCTTCGTGGAAAACTGCGTGCAGGCCAACATCAAAGCCGCTTTGGCTACGAAACCGGAAGCCGTGAACCAGGTGTACAACGTGGCCGTGGCCGACCGTACGTCGCTCAACGACCTGTTCAACATCCTGAAAGAGGAAGCCGGCTCCGACATCACGCCTGAGTACGGCCCCGACCGCGCCGGCGACATCCGCGACTCCCTGGCCGACATCAGCAAGGCCAACAACCTGCTCGGCTACCAGCCGCAGATTCGCATCCGGGAAGGCCTGCAGAAAACCCTGGCTTGGTTTAAAGAGAATCAGGCGTTTATTGCCGAGCGGAATTAATTCTGACTTTAATGCTGAGCTTTTCGACGCCTCTCTTCCGCAATAGTAAATAGTTACTTTGGCGGTAAAAATGCTTCGAAAAGCTCAGCACGGCGGTCTAGCTCACTAAGTCACTAACTCACTAACTCACCGATGAAAGGCATTATCCTCGCCGGCGGCTCCGGCACCCGCTTGCACCCACTCACGTTGGCCGTCAGCAAGCAGCTTATGCCGGTGTACGACAAGCCGATGATTTATTATCCGCTGTCGATTCTGATGATGGCGGGCATCCGCGAAATCCTCATCATCACCACGCCTCACGACCAGGAGCAGTTCAAGCGTCTGCTCGGCGACGGGCAGCGGCTAGGCTGCGACTTTCAGTACGCGGTGCAGGAAGTGCCCAACGGACTGGCGCAGGCGTTTGTAATCGGAGCCGACTTTATCGGCGACGATACTGTAGCCCTGGTGCTGGGCGACAATATTTTCCACGGTGAAGGCCTGGAAGAGCTGCTCAAAAGCAACAGCAACCCCGACGGCGGTGTGGTATATGCTTACCACGTGCACGACCCGGAGCGCTACGGCGTGGTGGAGTTTGATGAAAATAAAAAGGCCCTCAGCATCGAGGAAAAGCCCAAGCAGCCGAAGAGCAACTACGCGGTACCGGGTCTGTACTTCTACGACAACGAGGTCATTCAGATTGCCAAAGACCTGAAGCCCAGCCCCCGAGGCGAGTACGAAATAACGGACGTCAACCAAGAGTACCTGCGGCGTGGCAAGCTAAAAGTCGGCATTCTGGGCCGGGGCACTGCCTGGCTCGATACCGGTACATTCGAGTCGTTGATGCAGGCTGGTGAGTTTGTGCGCGTTATCGAACAGCGGCAGGGCCTGAAAGTAGGCTCCATTGAGGAAATAGCCTACCGTCAGGGCTTTATTACGGCCGACCAGCTTCGTGCCATTGCCGAGCCCCTGCGCAAGAGCGGCTACGGCGACTACCTGATGAGCCTGCCCGAGTCGTTGCTGCTGGAAAAGTAGGCGCAAGGTTGATTGCTGCATAAAAAAGGCCCGCGCTGATTACAGCGTGGGCCTTTTTTGCTGATGCGGTGGCCGGTATCAAAACAGAACTCCCGCCAGCAAACCCGCCAGCACAATAACGTAGGACGGGAAACGGTCCCAGAGCAGCACCAGAAACGTGGCAGCCACCAGTAGTAGATTGACGGGCGTATCGGGTAGCGGGTGATACAGCAGAAACGTGGCCGCGCACACCAGCCCCGCCGACACGGCGTTGATACCTTCGAGCGACGCCTTGACGACCCGGTATTGTTTGAGCTGGTCCCAGAAGCGAATCAGAAAGAAGATGAGCAGCGTGCCGGGCATGAAAATACCGGCTGTGGCTACTACCGCGCCCAGCACCTGGCTGCCGATGCCGCCACCTTCCTGCCGCATAGCCAGCGCCCCGATGTAGGAGGCAAACGAAAAATTGGGGCCCGGCATGGCCTGCACCAGCCCCAACCCCGACAAAAACTCCTGCGTGGTGAGGTATTCCTTGAATTCCACAAACTCGGCGTAGAGCAATGGGGCCAGCACCTGCCCACCGCCAAAGACGAGGCTGCCGTTGCGGTAGAAGTTCTCGAACAGGCGCACGGGTAGCAAGCGAGTGTAGTGGCCCAGCACGGCCGCGCCAATCAGCACGGCCAGCCACAGCACGAAGTTGGCCCACTCGATGTTCAGTGGCTGCTTTTTTTCCAGCACCGGCATCTTGCGGTAGCGGAAGGTGGTAATGATGCCGCCCGCAATAAGCAGCAGCGGCAGCACCGACGGTAGCTGGAACCGGTAAGCCAGCATGGACGCCGCCACCATCAGGGCCACCGAGGTTTTGGTGTGAATGACTTTCTCGGAAATCTTATAGGCCGAGTACGCCACAAACCCCACCGCAATAGGCTGGATATACTGCACCAGGTTGGCTACCTGGTCTTTGTCGAGGTAGGAGATGGTGAGGCCGGCCAGTGTCATCAACGTCACGGCAGGCAGCATCCAGACCAGCACCGTGAGGTAGGCCAGGTTGGGGCCGCCGAGGCGGTAGCCAATGGCCGTAATGGTCTGAGTGGAGGTGGGGCCGGGCAGAATCTGGCAGAGGGCCGTCAGCTCCAGCAACTCGGCGGCCGTCAGGTAGCGGCGCTTATCCACCAGCAGCCGCAGCATCATGGCCAGGTGGGCCTGCGGACCGCCGAAGGCCGTGAGCCCCAGCGCGGCCACGTCTTTCAGGAAAATAATGCCGCGTACCCGCTTGGTGCGGGCCCCACGAGTACCCCGGGGTGGTGGCGCGAGCTGAATTTCTTCTGTTTCCAAAACAGGGTACTTAGTGGTCAGGCAAGGACGCGGAAAGCCAGGCAAAATACAATGGAGGAGTTCCAGGCTCTGCTACCAGTTCCAGCCAAAAAAACTGCCGGTTGCTGAATGGGCGGCCGGGAAATTTTCCGAACCCAACCCTTCAACAACCGGCAGCTAACAATCGACCAAAGTGCTTACTTCTTCTTCAGGCCCAGCTCAATCAACCGTTCGTTGAGGAATTCGCCGGCCGTAATGTCGGCTTCCTTCTTGGGGTTGTCGGGCGTTACGCAGTTTTCCAGTGCCGCCAGGCTCATTTCGGAGCGGGGGTGCATGAAAAACGGTACCGAGAAGCGTGAAGAGTTCATCTTTTCGCGGGCGGGGTTCACTACCCGGTGAATAGTGCTCTTCAGTACGCCGTTGGTCAGGCGCTGCAGCATGTCACCCACGTTCACCACAATCTGGTCGGGCAGAGCCGTAATCGGAATCCACTTTCCGTCGCGGCGCTTTACCTGCAGGCCATCGGCTGAGGCGCCCATGAGCAAGGTAATCAGGTTGATGTCGCCGTGCTCGGCGGCACGTACGGCATCAGCCGGCACCGCATCGGGGTTTTCGATGGGGAAGTAGTGGATAGGGCGCAGAATGCTGTTGCCGTTCCGTACTTTGTCGTCGAAATAATTCTCGGGCAGTTTCAAATAGATGGCAATGGCCCGCAATACATCCTTACCAGCAGCTTCCAGCGTGCGGTACGTAGTGAAGGTGCTCTGCTGGAACGTAGGGATTTCCTCAGGCCAGATGTTGGCCGGATACTCCTTGCCGATGGGGTCAGTTTCATCATCAACCTCCTGACCCACGTGGAAAAACTCTTTCAGGTCGCCGGTGTTGCGGCCCTTGGCGTGCTCCTTGCCCTTGCTGATATAGCCGCGCTGGCCTGCCAGTTCGGGGTTTTCATAGCGTTGCTTGGCATCGTCGGGCAATGCAAAGAAGGCCTTTACGTCGTTGTAAAGGGCCGCCGTTTGTTCATCGGTGAGGCCATGGTTTTTCAGGGCCACAAAACCGATGTTTTGATACGCTTCGCCAAGTTGTTGTACGAAGCGGGCCTTACGCTCCGGGTCACCGGAACGGAAATCGGCCAAGTCGAGGGAGGGAATTTCTTCCAACAATTTTTCTTCCATAGCGGAAAATCAATATACTTTTGAGCAAACCTTACGTATTGCGCAAGGTACTTAAAAAATCATTCGTCGTCCCGGTGTCGGGGCGCGGCCGGACAAACGGTCCGGTGGCCATCTTAACCCTTCCACCATTTCCCTCATGAAAGCATCTGCTTTACTAATGAGCAGCGCTATGCTGCTCGGTCTAGGCGCCTGCGACACGGCCCGCCAACAACAAGAGTCGGGCTCCCAGGCCACTGCCGAACGTGTATCCTCAGCGAATACCGCTTCCATGGAGAAAAACGGTATCCGTCTGACGCCGTTCACCGATTCGCCCAAAAATCCAGAGGCCCAGGTGCAGCTTAAGTCACCGGTGACGGGCTCGGTGGTGCCCAGTGGCAGCGTATCATTCGACTACGACATCACCAACTTCCAGCTCACCAAGATGACCGGGGGCATGCACTCGGAAGAAATGGCCAACTCGGAAAAAGGGCAGCATATTCATAATATCGTGGACAATGAGCCTTACACCGCTCACTATACCACTGAATTTACGAAACCTATTGCCGACGGCCAACACGTGGTACTGTCGTTTCTGTCGCGCTCTTACCACGAAAGTCTTAAACACCGCGGCGCTTACGACCTGCGGGTAATTACAGTGGGCAACGCGCCAGCTACGCCCCTGAATGCTGATCTGCAGGCTCCACACCTGTTCTACAGCCGCCCCAAGGACACGTATTCGGGTAAGGATGCGGCCAAGGTAATGCTGGACTTCTACCTAGTAAACACCACGTTGTCGCCGGAAGGCAACAAGGTGCGCGCTACCATCAACGGTACCGAGTTTATGCTGGATCAGTGGGCGCCCTTCATGATGGAAGGCCTGCCCGCCGGCCAGAACACCGTGAAGCTGGAGCTGGTAGATGCCAGTGGCAACCTGATTCCCGGCCCGTTCAACTCCGTAACGCGCAACTTCACGCTGCAGCCCTAGTGCCCACTTAGCGTAAGTAGTTACCACAGAAAGCGCCCGGCTGCCTTGCGGTAGTCGGGCGCTTTCATGCGTTTATGATATTTATTTGCAGGTCTGTTATACCCGGCGTAAGCTGCGGATGCGCCAGTTCACGGCCACCTCGAAGTAGGGGTACAGATTCCGGGTTTCGCGGGCCAGGTCTTCGCTGGTGTAACCCGTGCCCGCATAGGCGCCCTGGCCGGGCGTGTAGCGGTAAAACGTGCGCAACTGCTGCAGCCACAGGCTGGCTTCCAGGGAGAAGCCGGCCCGGGTGCGGCGCTCATAGGCCAGTTCGGGGCCCTGCTGCCGCGTCAGGCTACGCAGAAATATCAGGGTAGAGCCACTGCCGCCGGCGGCATCGAGCAGGGCGGCGCGGCCGTGGGTGCGCTGCTCCAGAAACCGGTAGCCCAGCCGGATACTGTTTTGCCCGCGCAGCTTGCCCCAGCTATGCCGCACCGCTGCCGATAAGTCGTGGGTAATAGTGGTATCCAACGGGCTTTCCTTGAACTGCGGCCAGTTGAGTAGCCCGATGCGGTTTTCGCGCCGGATATAGTCGATGGAAGTCAGCAGGCGGGGCGTAAACTGGTAGCTGAGGTGCTGCTGCTGCTCCAGCACGCGGCTGGCCCGGTTTTTAAGCTGCTCACTGAGCCGGTCGCGCACCTGGTAGCTCACCCACAGGTGGTAGGTCGATTTCAGGCTGAACTTGCCTGGGGCCCAGGTAAACGACGGTTCCCAGTGCAGCAGCCGGTCGGTGTAGTTTTCGGCGCTTTGCGAAGCCCGGATAAATACAAACTGCCGCAGCTCGGCCCCGGCGGCCAGCGACGTACGAAAAGCCCCGGCCCAGCGCCCCACCCACACCAGCCGCAACGAGTGCTGGGCCTCGTCGCGGTCTTGGTCATTGTCGTCACTCGGCGTGTCTACGCGCAGCAGCTGCGCCGAGCCCAGCAACGAGAGGGAATGGCGTGGCCGTGGCAGCCACGTCAGCTCCGACTGCCACAGGGTGGTTTTCTCGGAAATGTCCTTGATCTGCTCCCGCTCGATGGCCGTGGTCAGCCGGGTGGGCGAGAGGCCGCGGTTGTTTTCCAGCGAATAGTTGCGGTTCCGCTCCCGGTAGTTGAATAGCAGCATAAACTGCAACTTCTTGCTATTAACTCGCACTTCCTGGCGAGTGTCGAGCTCCTGCTGGTGGTAGCCCAGGTTCTGCACCGTATCCGCCTCGGCCCCGAGCTGCCGGTAGGCAAACGCGCGCCGGGGTAGGGCCAAGGAGTTGTCGGACCGGAACGAGGCTTTGTCGCTGAGCTGATACACCCAGCTGAGTTGGGTGGCAATAGTGTCGCTCTGAATGCGCTGTACGTTGCCGGGCACGTAGTCCTCGGCTCGGTTGGAGCGGTAGCCCAGGCGGAGCGTGCCGCTGGAAAATTCGTCGAAACTACGCTCATAATAGCCTTCGGCCAAGGTGCGCTGCCACACCCGCGGCCCCAGTTGCGAGCGGGTGCCAAACAAACGCAAGGCCACCGGCTGCCGCGCCTGCTGCCCCGGATAAATTAGCGTGGTGACTTCCAGGCCGTAGGAGGGGCCCGCGTCGCGACGGGCATTGCGCGAGTCGTAGGCCACGCCGCCGAAGAGCACGTAGCGCGCTACCGACAGCGTATCGAGGGCCGTAGCGGGCCGCAGCCGATGCTGGTAACCCAGGCGGGCCAGCCAGGCGCCGGTGCGCGTGTCGTTGGCGCGGCTTTGCTCGTAATGTGCTAATTGGCCTACCTGCCAGCGGCGGGTCAGGGCCAGGGTGTGCAGCAGGTATGCAGCGTAGTCTTCGCGCACAAAGGGCGGCTGGCCCCGGTCGTCATAAATCCAGTCGCTGAGCAAGCGGTACTGCACCGACTGCCGGGGCGAGAGTAGGGTGCGGCCGCGCAGGTCGGTTTGCTGGGCGTAGGTGCTCACGCCCACCCGCCGGGCCCGAAACGAGAGCAGCAACAGCGAATCAGTGGTGGGGGAGGAGCTTGCCGGAGCCAGTACCTGCGCGGCGGTCGGCAAGGCGAGAATCAGCAACGCCGTGAGCAGCAACAGGCAAACGGCAGACGCAGAAGCTCGACAGCAGGGCATGGCAGCAAAACAAAGGGCCCCGTAGCAGAAGGCAACCGATATTGCGTAAGTTAGCTAATCGGGAAGCAGGCCGCAACCATCGGGTAAATCTGGGTTTTAGACAAAAAAAAGCCGCCGCATCTGTCGCAACACCTATTTTTGGCCTGCCTTTCGCTTCCCACCGAAACCTCCTTGCAGTTCAGGACGTCTTGAGTGTGCGGAACCGTTGCACTGACGGCTTCGTTGCTCCCGGAGGCCTTTGTTTTGCCATATAGCTTATGTTTGTTCGAAAACTTGTTCTCTCTTTAGGGCTGATTGTTGGAATGGGAGGCTGGGCGCAGGCGCAGCGGGCCATATGGGCGGCAAAAGTAGCCGCGGTATCCTCCCAGAAAGCCGAGGGAAAAGAGCCATTCTCTCCGGAAAAGGTCTTGGGTGAGCCCAATGCCCAGCCGCTGGGGCAGATCAACAACGACGCCTGGATTCCGAAAAAAGAAGGAACCAACGAATTTATCGAGGTGCGCTACGGCAAATCCATTATTGCCAAGCAAGTGACAGTCGTGGAAAACTTCAATCCGGGCTCTATCACCAAAATAGAGCTGATTGACACGCGCGGCACCAAACACCAGGTGTACGAGAACAAGAGTCCCGGCCCGATTCCCGAGGCCTTTCGGTCCCTGAGCGTCACGTTTGCCGCCGGCACCTACCGCACTATCGGCGTACTGGTATCGATGAATACCAAGGCCGTGGAAGGCGTCAACCAGATCGACGCCATCGGCATTGCCGACGTGGCCGAGACAATGGTGAAGAAGGAATTTAAAGGTGAGTCGGAAGGCGTAAGCTTCGACTCGGCTATGGTAAACCTGGGGCAGAACGTCAATTCCAAGTACGTCGACACGCACCCGGTTATTTCACCCGACGGGAAGACGCTGTTTTTTGCCCGCCAGGAAAGTCCGCAGAACGTAGGCGGCGGCAACGACGTGCAGGATGTGTGGTACAGCACGCTGGCTAACCCGGCCAAGAAAACCTGGAACCAGGCCAAAAACATCGGCGGCCCCATTAACACGCCCGGCCCCAACGGGCTGGCTTCGGTGTCGTCGGATGGCAATACGGCTGTGCTCATCAACGTGTATAAACCCGACGGGACGCTGGATCCGAAAGGTGCCAGCATTTCGCGCCGGACCAAAACGGGCTGGGGAATGCCGGTCAAGATTGAAATTGAGGACTTCTACAACGACGACGAGGAAAACGTCGACTACTTCCTGAGCACCTCGGGCAAAGTGCTATTGATGGCCGTGCAGCGCAAGGATGGCCAGGGGCAGCAGGATATTTACGTCAGCTTTCTGAAGGAAGACCGACGCACCTGGACCAAGCCTAAAAACCTGGGCGGCAGCGTGAATACCAAGAAAGCGGAGTTTGCCCCCTTCCTGGCCGCCGACGGCAAAACGCTCTACTTTGCCTCCGAAGGCTTGGGCGGCTACGGCAAGAGTGATATTTTCTCCAGCAAGCGTCTCGATGACACCTGGACCAACTGGAGCAAGCCGCGCAACCTGGGTCCCAACATCAACTCACCCGACTTCGATGGCTACTTCACGCTGTCGGCCGCCGGGGAAGATGCCTACCTAGTGTCGTCGCGCAACGGCATTGGTGGCTCCCGCGACATTTTCCGCATCAACATGACGCCCCAGTTCAAGCCGGAAGTGGTGACGCTGGTACGGGGCCGGGTGCTGGACGCGGCTACCAAGAAGCCTGTGGCCGCTACTATTAAGTATGAGAACCTGCTCACCGGCGAGGAAATCGGGGTGGCTGAAACCAGCCCCGTGGATGGCTCCTACACCATCGTGCTGCCGTCGGGGGCGCACTATGGCTACCGCGCCGACGCTGAAAACTACCTGGCGGAAAGTGACAACCTGGACGTAACGGACCGGCAAAACTATTCCGAGGTTACCCACGACCTGTTTCTGGTACCGTTTGCCGTGGGCTCTACTATTAAGCTCAATAACATCTTCTTTGCGCAGAGCAAGTATTACCTACGCGACAATTCTTATCCGGAATTGCTGCGCCTGGTGCGGGTACTGAAGGACTATCCATCGGTGGAAATCAAGCTGGAAGGCCACACTGACAACCAGGGCGACCCAACGCTGAATCTGAAGCTGAGCCTGGACCGGGTGAACGAGGTGAAAAAATACCTCGTCTCGAAAGGCATCAGTGGCAACCGGATTACCACCGAAGGCTTCGGCGACACCAAGCCCATTGCCAGCAACGAGCAAGAGGAGAGCCGCAAGCTGAACCGCCGCGTGGAGTTCCGGATTACCAAGAAATAACCTTCCAGCAGCCCTGCCCAACAGTTGGGTTCATCCTGGAAGCCAATAAAAAAGCCCCGATGCCACAAAGGCACTGGGGCTTTTTTGTTGGCAGATACTACCGGTTTGGCAGCAACTGGTACGTTGTCCTTCTGGCTGAATTTAGCTGAGCCGATTTTCGTCGCGGCCGGGCTTAATACTGCCGCTCTGGCCGCCGGGGTTGGCAATTGAGTCGCGCATGTCGGTGTCGGCCTGCACGTTACGCATCTTGTAGTAGTCCATCACACCCAGGTTGCCCGAGCGGAAGGCCTCGGCAATGGCTTTCGGAATTTCGGCTTCGGCATCCACCACGCGAGCTTTGGCTTCCTGGGTTTTGGCGCGGTTTTCCTGCTCCACGGCTACGGCCATAGCGCGGCGCTCCTCGGCTTTGGCCTCGGCCACTTTCAGGTCGGCCGTGGCCTGGTCGATTTGCAGCTTGGCCCCGATGTTTTCCCCGATGTCGATGTCGGCAATATCGATAGAGAGAATTTCGAAGGCCGTGCCCGCATCAAGGCCTTTGCTGAGCACGAGCTTGGAAATCTTATCCGGGTTTTCCAGCACCTCCTTGTGCGAGACGGACGAGCCGATGCTGGTTACGATGCCTTCCCCAACGCGCGCCAGAATGGTTTCCTCACCGGCGCCGCCCACGAGTTGCGTAATGTTGGCCCGTACCGTAACGCGGGCAATAACGATGAGCTGAATACCATCCTGCGACACGGCGGCCACGTTGGGCGTGTTTATCACCTTCGGATTAACCGAAGTCGTGACGGCCTCAAACACGTTGCGGCCGGCCAGGTCGATGGCAGTGGCCTGCTTGAAATCGAGGGGAATGTTGGCTTTGTCGGCCGAAATCAGGGCCTTGATAACGTTGGGCACGTTGCCGCCGGCCAGAAAGTGCGTTTCCAGCTCGTTGCTAGTGATGTGCAGGCCGGCTTTGGTGGCCGTAATCAGCGAGTTGACGATGAGCGTGGGCGACACTTTGCGCACCCGCATCAGCACCAGCTGGATCAGGCTCACCCGCACCCCGGAAAACATGGCCGTAATCCAGAGGCTGATGGGGAAAAAATACAGGAACACCAGCAGCGCAACGGCTGCGATGATAAAAGGGGCAAAAGGTATATTCATGGGCGGAAGGGCTAGATACCGGGTTCGAGTTACGAGTTTTTAACTGTTTCCCCGCACAGTGGCCTTCAGCTACGCCGCCTGCTCTACCACAATCCGGTTTTGCTCGATGCCCAGCACCCGCACCACGGTGCCGGCAGCCAGAAATTCGCCCCGCGTCACCACTTCCCGCCGGTCGCCGTCGAAGAGGGCTGTACCCGCCGGCCGCAGCGCCGACAATGTTCGACCTACGGAGCCCGGCTCGATATCGGAGCGGCGCACGTCCCACACGCTGGTGTTATTTACCTCAGTTAGGGCAAAGCGCTGCATGTTTTTGGGCCGCAGGCCGATGTAGATAATAATGCCGGCCAGCACCGCCGCCGTAACCAGCGTAACGTGCCCGGCGGTGCTGCCCAGGTCGCGGTAGCCAAACCAGATGCCGGCCGCCAGCAGCGCAAAGCCCACGAGGCCCACCAGCGTAGTGCCGGGAATAAAGAGTACTTCGGCCACCAGAAACAGTAGGCCAAAGAAGAGCAGCAGCGCAATGGTAATCCAGTCCATGGCAGAGAAAGGTATAGGGTATGCTAAATATACGCAGAAAGCCGGGGCAGATGACAGGCAGTGCCCGGCCAAGTCATTATTTTCGGCCCTCGCCAACCTGTTCTGCGTGTATCCATGACTGCCGTGCTCCCCGAAAATCTGTCGATGCTGGCGGCGCTGCTGCGGCAGGTGCCTTACCTGAGCGAAGCTGATATTCAGGAATTCCTGCTGCTCTGGCAGCGCCGCGTCGTGCTGCGGCGCGGCGACTTTCTTATTCAGGCCGGGCAGGTAGAGCACAACCTGTATTTCGTGGTGAGTGGCGTACTGCGCATTTTTTACCCCACGCAGGCCGAGGAAATCTGCGTAGGCTTTGGTTACGCCAACAACATGGTGTGCTCGTTTCCCTCCTTTGTCGATAATCGGCCCTCCGACTACTGCCTGCAGGCCTTGAAGAAGTGTGAGCTGCTGGCTATTTCCCGCGCCGACTTCAGTGCGTTTGTGGAGCGCAACGCGCCTTTTGCCCGATTTTGGCGCACCGAGCTGGAACGGGTATTGGTAGGCCGCATCGAGCGGGAAATCGACTTGCTGCTGCCCGAGCCCGAGCGGCGCTTGGCGCGCTTGATGGCTCGCAGCCCGCATCTGTTTCAGCTGGTGCCCAAAAAGTATATTGCTTCCTACCTGCGTATGACGCCCGAAACGTTGAGCCGCCTGCGCTAACTATTGATTTCAGTCAAGGTTTGGGAAAGTACTGGCTCCCACCTTTGACGCTATCAACGCCAACGTCTTACGCCATGCTTTCCACTACTCTTTTGCGCCAGCTCACCGACCAGGTTCAGGAACTGCGCGCCACCGTCGATACCCAGCTGCGCCCCCTGAGTAGCCGCCAATTGAACTTCAAGCCCTCGGCCACCAGCTGGAGTGTGCTCGAATGCTTGGAGCACCTGAACCGCTATAGCCGCTTCTACAACGCCGAGTTGGCCAAGGCCCTGCACGGGCAGAATCAACGCTATAACCCACACGAAGTCGGCTTCACTTGGCTGGGGCGCAAGTCGTACGACACGGTACGGCCCGACAACGGCCAGCAGCACAAAACTATCAAGCACATGAACCCCGCTGGCAGCGCGCTGGGCCCGGCGGTGCTGCAGGAGTTTCTGGAGCACCAGGAGCAGTTGCTGGAGGTGTTGGGTGCTGCCAAAGGCGCCAACCTGAACCGCAAAGCCGTGCGTATCGAGTTTTTCCGGCTGCTTAAGCTGCGGGTAGGGGAGGCACTGCAGTTTGTGGTAGCCCACGAGCAGCGCCACGTACAACAGGCCCTGCGGGCGGCTACGGCGGCCCAAAGCCAAGCCAATGCGCCGGTACTGGTGGTGTGAGAGAAGGAGGCAACGGTCAGCAAACCATTGCCCCGAGTAGACAAAAAGGGCCGGCAACGTGTGTTGCCGGCCCTTTTATGCCAATTGTATTTCAGCCAAGCCTAGTAGGCGCGGGCAAAATAGACGCGCCGGGCGCTGGGCTTGCCGGTCAGGATGCAGGTGCCGTCCTCATCGGGCTCGTTCAGGGCAATGCAACGGATGGTTGCTTTGGTTTCTTCCTTGATGCGCTCCTCGGTTTCGGAAGTGCCGTCCCAGTGGGCCACCACGAAGCCTCCTTCGCCTTCCAGGGCCTGCTTGAACTCCTCATAGGTGTCCACGCGGGTGGTGTGCGTCTCGCGGAACTTCAGGGCGCGCTGGTAAATGTTGGTCTGGATGTCGGTCAGTAGTTGGTCCACGCTGTTCACGATGTCGGCCAGCGGCAGATTCATCTTCTCCTTGGTGTCGCGGCGGGCTACTTCCACGGTGCCGTTATCTAGGTCGCGCATACCCACGGCAATGCGCACGGGTACACCTTTTAGCTCCCATTCGGCAAACTTGTAGCCGGGGCGCTCCGTGTCGCGGTCATCAAATTTCACGCTGATGCCACGCTCAATGAGGCCCTGCTGCATGGGCCGGATACGCTCGGTCAGCTCTTCCAGCTGGCCGGTTTTGTAAATCGGCACGATAACCACCTGAATAGGCGCCAGCTTGGGCGGTAGCACCAGGCCTTCGTCGTCGGAGTGGGCCATTACCAAAGCACCCATCAGGCGGGTGCTCACGCCCCAACTCGTGCCCCATACGTGCTCCAGCAGACCTTCTTTGTTGGTGAACTGCACGTCGAATGCCTTGGCGAAGTTCTGCCCCAGGAAGTGCGAGGTGCCCGCCTGCAGCGCCTTGCCATCCTGCATCAAACCTTCGATGCAATACGTGTCGAGGGCACCGGCAAACCGCTCATTCTCGCTTTTCACGCCCTTCACTACGGGCAGGGCCATCCATTCCTCGGCAAATTGCGAGTACACTTCCAGCATCTGGCGCGTTTCGGCTACGGCTTCCTCGGCGGTAGCGTGGGCCGTGTGGCCTTCCTGCCACAGAAATTCGGCGGTGCGCAGAAACAAACGGGTGCGCATTTCCCAGCGCACCACGTTGGCCCACTGGTTAATCAGCAGTGGCAGGTCGCGGTAGCTCTGAATCCAGCCTTTGTAGGTGCTCCAGATAATAGCCTCCGAGGTGGGCCGTACAATCAGCTCTTCTTCCAGCTTGGCGTTCGGGTCTACACGGAGCTTGCCGGGCCGGTCGGGGTCGTTCTGGAGGCGGTAGTGGGTTACGACGGCGCATTCCTTGGCAAAGCCTTCAGCATTTTTCTCTTCGGCTTCAAACAGGCTCTTGGGCACGAATAGCGGAAAATACGCATTCTGGTGGCCGGTACGCTTGAACATATCATCAAGCTGGCGCTGCATCTTCTCCCAGATGGCATAGCCATAGGGTTTGATGACCATGCAGCCGCGCACGGCGGAGTTCTCAGCCAAGCCGGCCCGCTTTACCAACTCATTGTACCACAGCGAATAATCTTCACTGCGCTTCGGCAAACTTTTACTCATCTTCTGGGTATCTTTGGGTAAGCGAAATAGTTCCCAAATCTGGTATAAGATTTGACATAGGAAAAGGGCACCGTTTCGGGGCCAAATTACGTTATTAAACCGGAGCTCACCTCGCCGGTCTGTTATAAGTCAGACAACCATTTCGAGGTTTCTCATATCTGTTCCTTGCAGTGTTAATCTTTTCAGCGTCAGCAGCCATGAAATCAATTCTTAACACCGTTTTGCCCGCCATGGCCCTGCTCGCGCTGGGCGGCTGCGCAACTACCTCGGCTCTTACCACTACGGAGGGCGACGGGGTCTATTATTCCTCCAAAGACCGCACGACCTATAATGCGCCGGCGCGGACTACGGCCGCGGTGCAGGATGCCGCCCCGGAAAGCACGGCTTCCGATGCCGAAACCAACCCGGATTATAGTGCCTCCGGCAAGTCATCCTCATCGTCACAGGGTAGCAGCTCTGAGTACTATGATGAGGACTACGGCTATGCCCAACGGATCCGGCGCTTTCATCAGCCGGCCTACCGTAGCTTCAGCTACGGCTACTACGACCCATTTTACTCCGACCCGTTTTGGTACGGCGGTAGTGCTTACTCCTACTACGGAGGCGGCTACTCGCCTTATGGCTGGGGCCCTGGCTACTACGGTGGCTACGACCCATTCTATAGCCCCTACTACGGCAGCTCAGCCGTAATTATCAACATCGGCTTTGGCCGTCCTTACTACAATCCGTGGCGTTATGGTTATGGCGGCTACGGTGGCTATGGCATGGGCTACTACGATGGTTACCGCAATGGCCTTTACAACGGCTATGGTTATGGCTACGGCAGTGCGTACTATGGCGGCAGTATTGGTACTGTTCGCAATGTTAATTATGGTCCGCGCGGCACCCGTAGCGTGGAGGCTACTACCGATGGCCGCAATGGTACGGTGAGCAGTGGCGTGGGCCGGGGCCGCAGCACCCGTGAGGGCGGCGTAGCTGCTCCGGTGGGCGGCACCAATACCACCGGCAACGCAACGGCTCCTGCCTGGAATGGTCGGGGCCGCACCCAGGCTGCTGGTGGCTCAACGGATGCTGTTGCCACGCCGGCCGATGTGCGTTCCGGCCGTGGCCGCGAAGGCAGTGAGCAGGTGCTGAGAAAAAGCGCCGTTTTTGAAGACGAGCGGGGTGCCCAGATTAACTCCCGCAGTCGGGAAGGTGCCGAGCAACCACGTACTACGGAGAGTGGGGGCCGCCGCTGGCGCGTAGTGGAGAATACCGGTGATGCTGGCAGCCAACCCGCCGCTACGCCCGCCCCGACGTATTCGGAGCAGCGTCGTAGCCGAGTGCGTGAGTATAGCAATGAGCAGAACAACGGGCAAAACGGCGGTGGCCAGGTAACAGAGCAGCCAGTTCGTCGGCAGCGCACCTACGAAACCCCGCAGCAGCCGCAACAGCGCACCTATGAGGCCCCACAGCGCACGTATGAAGCTCCGCAGCAACGCTCCTACGAGGCGCCCAGCCGCTCGGCTGAGCCTTCGCGCAGCTCTGCTCCCTCGAGCGGCGGTGGTGGCCGTAGCGGCGGCCGGGGCCGCGAATAAGTAACACTTTATCTGGAAGTCTTATAGTGGCCGGCCTTGCGCTGGCCACCTTTCTTTCCTCCCATGAAAAACCTGAAATATTTACTTGCCGTGGCCTTTATGGGCCAGGCCAGCTACGGCTTTGCCCAATATCAAGTGGATGCGCTGCGGTTTTCGCAAACACAGTTTGGGGGCACGGCCCGCACGTTGGGTAGCGCCGGCGCCAACGTAGCGGTAGGTGCCGATCTAGGCAGTTTGGTAACCAACCCAGCCGGTCTGGGTATGTATCAGCGCTCTGAGTTTAGCTTTTCGCCAGGCTTGGGCTTAGGCAATACGCAAAGCAATGGTTTTGGCACTACTACTTCCGATGCCCGCAACAGCCTGCATATCGGGAGCCTAGGGCTGGTGTTTGCCAACCGCCGGTCGGACGACGATGATAATGCTTGGCGGGGCGGAACATTTGCCCTGGGTCTTACTCGCATCAACGATTTCAACCAGAGCTTCCGGTATCGGGGCAACCCCAGTCGGGAGCAGGATATTCTGCAGCGCCTGAGCGAAGACCGGTTGGAAACCCTTGACGATCTGGCCTACGATGTGTACCTCACCGAGCGGGATGCCGATGGCACCTATCTGCCCAGTGACTACAGCGCTTCGCGAGGCAACCTGACGCAGGAAGAAACTGTGCTGACTACCGGTTCCCAGACGCAATTCGATATCGGCTACGGTGCCAGCTACCGTGACCGGCTCTATGTAGGTGGCGCAATTGGTATCGTGGGTACCCACTTTAGCTCGACCAGCACACTGACGGCTACCGACCCGGCGGCCCCGAGCACTGCACTTGGCACTGCTTTTGGCTCACTGAGCTACCGCGAAACCCTGGAAACCAACGGTGCTGGCATTAATGCCCGCATCGGCGCCATTTATCGCGCCAATGATGTAATCCGAATCGGAGCGGCTATTCAGACGCCAACCTTCATGACGCTGTCGGAGACCTACGGCTCTTCGATGAGCGCCGTGTATGATCAGGCTATTGTGGTTTCAGGTAAATCGATTACCTCCCAAACTTCGACCACCGACCCGGGCGAATTCAGCTACGCGCTGACAACGCCATTTAAGGCGTCCGGTGGGGTAGCAGCTATTATTGGCAAGCATGGCTTCGTGAGTGGCGACGTAGAATACCTCAACTACAGCCAAGCCCGCCTGAGCAATGATAACAGCGACCCGACGGTAAATAATAACTTCGATTTCGGGAACAGCAACGACAACGTGCGCCAGCTCTACCGCTCAGCGGTGAATGTTCGGGTGGGCGGTGAGCTGCGGTTCGATATTTTCCGGGTTCGGGCCGGCTATGCCCGCTACGGCGACCCTTACAAGAAAAATGCCTTCGACCGCACCCGCAACTACGCTACGGCGGGAGCCGGTATTCGCCAGAAAAACTTTTTCCTGGATGTGGCGGGTGTATATGGCACCAATAAACGCTTTTACAGTCCCTACGCCCTCGACAGCAACACACCAGTGGTGAGTGTGGACGGCAGCCAGTATACGACGACCGTAACGGCGGGCTGGACATTTTAATCCCCCGTATTGAGCAAAAAAAGGGTGGTCTTGTCGAACAAGACCACCCTTTTTTGCTCAATACGGTAGCTATTTCGCAATCCGGATCTGCAGATCCACGGTCGGAGTAGGCGTGGTCTTAATATCGACTACCTGAATCAGACCGTATTTCTTGTCTTCGGTTTGAAAGGCAATAATCTGCTTTTCGCGCAAAGGCCCGGTGCTCGTGGCCGAAGGAGTTAGTACCTGATTGAAGAGCGTCGTAAAGCTGGCGGCGGTATTCGCATTGGCAAAGCTGGTGGAGTCGGAAAGAGGAAGCAGGCGCAGCTGGGTAGCTCGTTTCTTACTCCAGCTGCGGCCGAGCTTCAGTCTCAGCGTATCATCGGTGAGGGTTGACAGTGAGGGTGCGCCGGCAGCGGTAGGTAAGTAGATCAAATCAATCAGCTCCTGGGCTTCGGGATTCTTTCGAACTGTGACTTTAGGCAGGGCCAAGCCCGACAACAACGACAGGAAACTGCGGCTGGCCGCCGTTTGGGGGGCCTGGAGGCGCACGTTGTAGCGGTGGTAGACTAAGGCCGAATCGGCGGTGCGGAGCGTTAGGCGGTAGCTGCGGCTGGCCGTGCGCTGCTGGGTATCTTCAGCTTCAAAGCGCCACACTTCCCGGCCCGAAGTGGTGCGGGTGCCAAATGTAAACTGGTAAGCCAAGGCCGTAGTGGGCGCAGTAGTGCTGAAAGTCGTGTCCAGGTACACCAGCTTCTCTGATTGATCAGCCAGTTCGGTCGGGTCAAAAGTGGAGGTATACAGGATAGGATTCTTGTTGGGCTCGTAGCTGACGGTGATAAGCAACCGGCGCAAGGGGCTTTGCGCATCGGAGGCCTCAGCGTAGAGCCGCGTTGTGAGCGTATCGCCGGGCGAGGTGACGCTACGGTTGGCACTGACAAAGCGGGTGCTACCGACCAACTCCAGATACGGGCTGGGAGAGGAGTCGGAATCGGGCGAGCAGGCCGCCAACAGGCACACAGATACGGAAGCAACCAGAGGCAAACGAATACGCATAGAGAGCAAAGGTCGGAAGTGGCGGGCTAACTTGGCTGGCAGCTGCCAGAAAGATATCCGCAGCCTATAACGTGTGCCGTCCCCGATTCATACACCCCGTAGCCAAAAGACTGGGCGCCGCATAAATTTTCGGGTCGCGCGGGAAGGGCAGCGCAACTTCTGGCGGGCAACTTCGACTTTAGGGCCATCTTTCCGTGCGTATCTTTCGCGGCTGACATCCGACTCTTAGCCGCTCACTTTTCCCGCTTCTATGAATTTTCGCTTTCTCGGTCTGGCTTTCTTTCTGACTACTGCCAGCCCCGTGCTCCTGCCCGCTTCGGTCCCGATGGCCGTAGCCCAGCAAAAACAGAATATTACCCTCGAAGACATCTGGGCCAAAGGCACCTTTCAGGCCCGCTCGGTGCCCGGCTTCAACTGGATGCTGGACGGCCGCTACTACTCCTCACTCGATAATGGCGACCTAGTACAGCACGACGTGACGAGCGGCCAAGCCGTGCAAACCCTCGTGGCCGGCCAGGATTTGAAAGTAGACGGTAGCAGCCAGCCGCTGCCGGTAGAAGGCTACTCGTTTAACTCCGACGAGAAGAAAATTCTGTTCTGGACCGCCGAGGAGCCCATTTACCGCCGCAGTTCCCGGGCTACCTACTTCGTGTACGACCGGGCTGCGAAAAAGCTGACGCCGTTGAGTGCCGGCGGCAAGCAGAGCTACGCCACCTTCTCGCCCGATGGTAAGCGCGTGGCTTTCGTGCGCGACAACAACCTGTTCGTAACCGACCTGGCTACGATGCAGGAAAAAGCCGTGACCAACGACGGTGCGGCCAACAAGATCATCAACGGCTCGGCCGACTGGGTGTACGAGGAAGAATTTGAGTTTGCCCAGGCATTTTTCTGGTCGCCTGACTCGCGGCAGGTGGCTTTTTACACCTTCGACGAAAGCCAGGTGCCTGAGTATAACATGCAGATGTGGGGCGACTTGTACCCCAAAGACTACCGCTATAAGTACCCCAAAGCCGGCGAGAAAAACTCGGTGGTCAGCATCTCGGTGCACGATGTGGCGGCCGGCAAAACGACCAAGATGGACGTGGGGCCGGAAGCCGACCAGTACATTCCCCGCGTCATCTGGACCGAAACGCCGAACCTGCTCAGCATCCGGCGCCTGAACCGCCTGCAGAACAAGCTCGAAATCCTGCACGCCGACGCCACCAGCGGCAAAAGCCAGGTGGTGCTGACCGATTCCGACAAAGCCTACGTGGAGGTAAACGACGATTTGCGCTACCTCTCCGACGGCAAGCAGTTCCTGTTCAGCAGTGAAAAAGACGGATACCGCCACCTCTACCTCTATAACATGCAGGGCAAGCTGGTGCGCCAGCTCACGAAGGGTAACTGGGAAATAACCAGCATCGACGGCTTCGACGAAGACAAGGGCCTGGTGTACTACTCCAGCACCGAGGCCTCGCCCTTGCAGCGCCAGCTCTACCGCATCAACCTGAAGGGTAGCGGCAAAACGCGCCTGAGCGACGCGGCCCACGGCAACAACACCGTGAACCTGAGCCCCGACTGCAAGTATTTCCTCAACTACTTCTCGGCCGCCGGCGAGCCTACTACGGTGAGTGTGCGCACCGGCAAAGACGGCAAAGTGGTGAAAGTGCTGGAAGACAACGCCAAACTGCGCCAGACCCTGAGCCAGTACAACCTGGGTAAGCTGGAATTTATCAGCTTCAAAACCTCGGAAGGCGTGACCCTGAATGGCTCGATGCTGAAGCCCGCCAACTTCGACCCCAACAAGAAATACCCGGTGCTGATGTACGTGTACGGCGGCCCAGGCTCCCAGACGGTGAAGGACGATGTAGGTGGCGGCATTGCCCTTACCAACTACCTCTGGCACCAATTGCTGGCCGAGCAGGGCTATATCGTCGTGTCGGTGGATAACCGGGGCACGGGCGCCCGGGGTGCCGAGTTTAAGAAAAGCACCTACGCCAATCTGGGCAAGCTCGAAACCATCGACCAGGGCGAAAGCGCCAAGTACCTCGGCACGCTGCCCTACGTGGACAAGACGCGCATCGGCATCTGGGGCTGGAGCTTCGGGGGCTACATGACGGCCTTGGCCATGACCAAAAACGCCGACCTGTTTAAGATGGCCATTTCGGTGGCGCCCGTTACCAACTGGCGCTACTACGATTCGGTATACACCGAGCGGTTTTTGAAAACGCCCCAGGAAAACCCCGGCGGTTACGACGACAACTCACCCGTGCAGTTTGCCCAGCAGTTGAAGGGCAAGTACCTGCTCGTGCACGGCACCGGCGACGACAACGTGCACTTCCAGAACTCTACGGCCTGGGTCGATGCCATGGTAAAAGCCAACAAGGATTTCCAGTCGTTATACTACCCCAACCGCAACCACGGCATCTACGGGGGCAACACGCGGCTGCACTTATATCGGCAAATGACTGATTTCGTGCTGAAAAACCTGTAACTAGCCGGTGCTACGCACCGCTAAAATCAGTCTTAGCACGAGAAAATGCTGCCCGGCGGCGTTTCTTTCGGATAGTTTTCGCGTAGAGGGACTTTATGCGTATGCTCCGAATGAAACGCCGTCTGCTTTTTTACCCCTTGTTCCTGCTGGCTGCCGTGGGTTGTCAGAGCGAGAAATCCGCTCAATCGGAAACCAAGGCCCCCACTGAAATAGCCCCGGCTTTGGCCGATTCTCTGCCCGAAACTCCATCGTCCGGGGCCGTGGGCAGCCGCCGCGACTGGCACCGGCTGGGCCAGCGCACTAGCCGCACCGCGCCCCTCATCGTGTATAAGCGGGGCACGCTGCGGGCTCCCGGGGCTGATACGGCCGCCGCGCCACCCTCCGAGGCCCGCCTCCACGACCTGACGCTCAAGGCCAGCGAGTATTTCCAGATTGACCCTAGCCAGCCCGCTGAAGTGCACGGCCGCGAAGGTACCGTGGTCCGGATTCCGGCCGGGGTACTCGTCGACAGCCGCAACCAGCCCGCCGTCAAGCCCGTGTGGGTTGAGTTGAAGGAATGCTACAGCGTGGCCGATATGCTGCTTTCCAACCTGACGACGGTAACGCCTGAGGGCGAATTGCTCGAATCAGGCGGCATTGTGCTGGTGCGGGCTTCAGCGCAGGGGCAGCAGCTGCGGCTGGCGCCGGGGCAGGCGTTTCAGCTGGAAATGCCCGGTCCGGCTTCGCGCCGCAAAGAGCTGAAGCTGTTTTACGGGCAGGGCGGCCGGGGCGTGCAGCCCGTGCGCTGGGTAGCCGCCGGGCCCGCCGCCGAGCAGCCGCTAGCCACCAGAGCCGCCGCCACTGCCGACCAGATGCCCACCTACGGCAACGGTCCGGCCGACATCAACAAGCTGGTGCGCTACCCCCAAACAGCCGTTGAAAACAAAACCGAAGGCATCGTCTACGCCTCGTTTATGGTGAATGAAGCTGGCCAGGTCGAAGACCCGACGATTGTGCGCGGCATTGGGGGTGGCTGCGACGAGGAAGTACTACGGGTGCTGCGCCAAACCTCCGGCCACTGGACCCCCGCCCGTAGCGGTGGCCAATTGGTGAAGGTAAAAATGGTGCTGCCCATCCGGTTTTCGTTTCACGCCGGTCTGGCTAATTCCGCCGAAACGGCCACGGCTTCCACCGATTCGGTGGTGCCTGCTTCCATTGCCCGGCAAGCTGCCGAGGAGGAGCCCACCGACGAAGAAAATTCTGACCGGCGCGTGTATACCTGCAGCCGGTTGGGCTGGCTCAATGCCGATAAGCCCGTAGCGGCCGGTTCGCCAGTCGATTTTGCCGTGCCCGTGGATGTGGAACCCGGCACCACTATCCGGCTGGTATTCGAAGACTGCCTGACCATTGCCGAAGCCCAGCCCCAGGCCGAGGGCTACGCCTTCCAGCGGATTCCGGCCAACCGCAAAGTGCTGCTCATCGGACTCCAATACCGCAACGGTACCCCGTTTCTGGCTATGCGCCGCACCGTTACGGGGCAGGCGGCCTCCGAGGAACTGGTGTTTCAGGAAACCACGCTGGCTGAACTGGAGCGGGCAATGGAAAAAATCCAATAATATTGGCGGCTCTTTGCCAGACCTGATTTTCTGGCGGCCTGGTAGCTTTGCCGGGTTGCCTGTTACGCCTGCTGCCCGTTGCTCATGATTTCTCCCGGTGCGCCCCGTGCCACCAGTTCCGCGTTGTTGCTGGGCGGAAGCCTAGTCTTCGGGCTGGAAGTGCTGTTTTTCACCTATTGGCGCAATAGTCTGGGGCCCTACTGGAGTCCGGTGGTGCTGTATGCGCTGGGAGCAGCGCTGTGCCTCCTTGCAGCCCGCGCTGCGCTGGGCTACCGCTTTGCGTGGCCCGCCGTGGCTAGCCGACCAATACTTACCCGATTGGGTATAGGAGCGGTCCTCACAACCGTTAGCTGGCTGATAACGGCACCCGTTGTCCGCAAGCTCGTGGCCCGGGCCGATGTGGCTGATATTGGGGCCCGCTCCGATATTCTGCCCGCGCTGCAGGTTTACGTCACCCGCTTTCTGGGCCCCAAGGTCGTCTACGAGCCTATCACGCTGCTGGGCTACACGTTTCTGCCCAATTACCCGCCGCTGCAGTGGCTGCCTTTCGTGCCGGCCGAGGTGCTGGGCGTTGACTACCGGAGCTGGGCATTTGGGGGACTGTTGCTGGCGCTGCTGCTGGTGTACCAATGGCAGCTGGCCCGGTTGGCGCTGCCGCTGGGGGAGTGGCTGCTGAAGGCCGTGCTGCCGGTGCTGGTGCTGCACTTCGCTGTGCTCACCGACAAGCCAATGTTCACCTTCACCGTGGAAAGCCTAATTGTGGGCTTCTATTGCGTGCTGGCGGGTGGCATCCTCAGCAAAAGTCCGTGGCTCAAGGCCCTGGGGCTGGTGCTATGCTTACTCTCGCGCTTCTCACTGGCCTTGTGGGTACCACTCTACGGGCTGTTGCTGCTCTGGGAAAATCCGCGCCGGGGCTGGCTTACGGCGGGCCTCACGCTGGCCGGCGTGCTGCTCGTCTTCGGCCCTTTCCTGCTCCACGACCCGACCATTTTCCTGCGGGCTCAGCTCGAAAACCTCGGTATTGCCGAAGGCGAGTGGCAGCACATCGACCCCGTGGCGCCCGTAGCCGTGCCCATGCACCTGTTCAACGGCGTGGGTTTTGCGCCCTGGTTCTATGATTTGCCCGGGACTCTTACCGAGCGAATTACGCGGCTGCAGCTGGTGCATTTCGGGGCTTGCGTGGCGGTGGTAGTGCTGTGCGGTGGGCTGTTCTGGCGCTTCCGCCACCGCTTCGACCCGCGCCTGGCCGCCCTGCTCAGCCTGAAAGTGTACTTAGCTACCTTCTATGGCTTCCTGATTATACCCTACACTTATCTGGCTTCCGTGAGCCTGTTTACGTCACTGTTCGTGGTGCTGCTGCTTAGCCGCAAGGCGCCGTTTCTGCAGCCTTTCGCAGAGAGTGAAGCCAACCCGGCCGTAGCGCGAACTTTGTAGTTCGCGTACCAGAAAGAGTGTTGTTCAGCCACGCGAACTACAAAGTTCGCGCTACTGTGTACTGGCTCCGAACCTGTCTTATAGCTTCACGCACACGTTCTGGGGCTCGGTGAAGAAGCGCAGGGCTTCCAGCCCGCCTTCCCGGCCCACGCCCGAGTTTTTCATGCCCCCAAACGGCGTGCGCAGGTCGCGCAGCAGCCAGGTATTGACCCACACTACGCCGGCGTGCAGCTGGTGGGCCACGCGGTGGGCGCGGTCCAGGTCGCGGGTCCAGATGGTGGCTGAGAGGCCGTAATCGGTGCCGTTGGCCCAGGTCAGGGCTTCTTCCTCGGTATCGAAGGGCGTGAGTGTAACGACGGGGCCGAAGATTTCCTCCCGGTTGGTGCGGCAGTCGGGCGCCAAACCCTCGAACACAGTGGGCTGCAGGAAAAAGCCCTCGGCGCAGCGGCCCGGCACCTGCACGCGCTGCCCGCCGGCCAGCAGCACCCCGCCTTCCGACTTAGCCAGCTCGATGTAGGAAATAACTTTTTCCAGATGCGCCTCGCTTACCAGCGCACCCTGCCGGGAGCTTTCCAGCAGCGGGTCGCCCACGGTGAGGCCCGCCACCCGCGCCAGAAACGCCTGTTTGAACAGCTCGTAAATGCTGCGCTCAATGAAGATGCGCGAGCCGCACAGGCAAATCTGGCCCTGGTTGGCGAAGCTCGACTGGATACTGGTGCTTACGGCGGCGGCCAGGTCGCAGTCGGCAAAGATGAGGTTGGGGTTTTTGCCGCCCAGCTCCAGCGAGAGTTTCTTGAACATGGGCGCGGCGGTGCGGGCAATATGCTCGCCGGTTTTGGTGCCGCCCGTAAAACTGATGGCCTTCACCAGCGGGTGTTCGATAATAGCCTGCCCAGCGCGCGGTCCGGTGCCGTGCACGATGTTGAGCACGCCTGGCGGCAAGCCGGCTTCCTGGCACAGCTCGCCCAGCCAGTAGGCCGTGGCCGGCGTAATTTCCGAGGGCTTGGCCACCACGCAGTTGCCGGCAGCCAGGGCCGGCGCTATTTTCCAGGTGAAGAGGTAGAGCGGCAGGTTCCAGGGCGAAATGCAGCCCACCACACCGAGCGGGTGGCGCACGGTGTAGTTCAGCGCAAGGCCTTCTTGGAAGTGGCTTTCGGAGGAAAAATGGCTGATGCCGGTGCCGAAAAAAGCAAAATTGCTGGCCGCCCTTGGGATGTCTACGGTGCGGGCCAGGGCCACGGGCTTGCCGTTGTCTTGGCTTTCGGCCTGGGCCAGACGCTCCAGATTTTGCTCAATCAGCTCGGAAATGCGCACCAGCAGCCGGCCCCGCTTTTCGGCCGACATAGCTCGCCAAGCCGGAAAAGCGGCCTGCGCGGCGGCCACAGCCTGCTGCACGTCAGCCTCGTCGGAATCCGGAATCTGGCTGAATACCTGGCCGGTAGCCGGCTCTACGTTGTCGAGGTAGCGGCCGGCGGCGGGCGGCACAAACTGGCCGTTGATGAAATTCTGGAGCTGAAGCATGGAGCGGTGGGGGCTGGGCTATGTGCAAATCTAGCCATACTAAACCACTACTTTTGTCCTTCCGGCCCGGCCGTAATCTTCTCTTATGCAACTATCTTTTCTGGATGGCTACCCAATGCCGCGCGGTTTTGGGCTGGTATTGCCGGGGCCGGCCTTACTGTGGGCTCAGCTAGTGCTGATTTTCACGCCTGCCCCGGCTAACACGGCGAGCCGATGAAAGTGTCTGGAGTAAGGCTGGCAGGTTTGTTTCTGGTTTACAGTCTGCTGTTTGTGGCTTTCACCTGGCCGCTGGCTACGCATTTTACTACGAGCTTCGTAGGGCCGGGCGGGGGAGATGCCAACCAGTACGTCTGGAACGCCTACAACTTTCAGCAACAGGTAGCGGCCGGGCACAATCCGTGGTTTACGCCGCGGCTGCTATACCCGGTCGGTTCGTCGTTGGTGATGCACACCTACACACCCATTATGGGGCTGGCAAATGTGGTGCTGCGGCACAATATTCTGGCCGTAAACCTTTGTTTGTGGCTGAGCTTCACGCTGTCGGCGGTAGGGGCCTACCGGTTATGTGCCCGCTGGGTGACTAACCCGGTGCTGTGTTTGCTGGCCGGTGTGGCCTTTGCCTTCACGCCCTACAAGCTGGCGCATCTGCCCGAGCATTACCACCTGCTGCTTACGGCCCCGGCCCCGTTTTACATCTACGCGTTTCTGGAGGCCTTTTCCTTTGCACCCGGCCGACTCTGGCCCCGGGTGCGGCGCTGGAGTCAGGTTCTGCTGTGTGTCGTGCTGGGCCTGCTTACCTTGCTCAGCGACTATTACACGCTGTTTGGCCTGCTGTACTTTTCTGTCGGCTACGCGGCCTATTACACCCTGAGCATCGGCCGGATTTCGTGGCGGCGGCCCCGCACCTGGCTGGTTCTAACAGCTGTCTTTGTGGTAGGCCATATTGCCTCGCGCCTGCTAAAGCTGGCCGGTGTGCCCGACAACGACGGCTTCTGGTGGGGTGGCGACGTGGCCGGCTACTTACTGCCGCCGCTGAATAACCGCTGGCTGGGCACGCCCGCCACCGCCGCGCTGCAGCAGAGCGACATTTTCTCCATGCCCGGCTCCGTCGAAAACGTTATGTTTATGGGCTATGCGCTGCTTGTGGTGCTGGTGCTGAGTTTGTGCCTGCCCCGGCAGCGCCAGCAGGCCGTGGCCGAGCACCCCGAGTGGCAGCCGCTACCGGCGTTGCTGCTACTCTTTTTCCTGCTTACAATGCCTGAGCTGCAGATATTTGGAAAAAATATACTGCGCCTACCCACGGGGCTGCTGCACTTCGTGCCGTTTTTCAACAACATCCGCTGCCCCACCCGCCATGTGTCCTACGTGGCACTGCTGCTGCCACTGGTAGCCTTCGTGCCCCTCGACCGGTGGCTGCGCGCCCACTGGGCTTGGCGTAGCCAGCTAGCTGGCGCGGCGGTGCTGTTGCTAGTAGTTTTGGTTGAATACCAGCCGAATCCTATGCCGCTGCAAACCGTGGCGCAGGTGCCGCGCGTGTATCGCGAAGCTGCCAGCCTGCCCGGCGCGGGGCTATTTACTATTCCCTTTGGTCTGCTGGATGGCTACCGGCAGCTGGGCCGCGTGAATCCTGATGAGCTGTTTTACCAGACGTTTCACCATAAGGCTCTGTCCAGCGCCTACATTTCCCGGGTGCCGGCTGCTGCCTTCGCCAGCTTCGACCACGACCCGGTAGTCCACGCCCTGCTCACGGTGCAGACGCACCCCGACACCGTGCTGACGACTATTCCTACTTCGGCGCAGGTAGCGGTTTTTTTGCAGACCTACCAGCCGGCTGCCTTCGTCATCTACCCCGATTACCGCAATACGCCCGTGCACCGGCTGCTGCGGGAGCTGCTGCAGAGCCAAGGCTACCGGGAAGAGTCGGTTGACAATTACATCCGGCTACGGCGCTAACCAAAGCGGGCCTGAGCAGAAGTGCCGCTCAGGTCCGCCATTGCAATGCGCTAACTATTAGCGCGTCGGGAGCGGCTCGGTGTATTCGGCCACCGGAATGTTGGTGTCGGAGATGATATAGAGCGGCCGTTGGCGCACGTTGGCACTGAGGCGGGCAATGTACTCGCCGATGATGCCGACGGCAATCAGCTGTACGCCGCCCAGAAACAGGATGCTGACCATCAGCGACGCCCAGCCCGGCTCGTACTCGTGGCTCACGAAGCGGGCGTAGAGCGTGTAAACCATTACCAGAAAGGCCACACCCGACACCAGAAAGCCGCTGATGGTAGCCGCTTTCAGGGGGGCATCGGAAAAGCCGGTAATACCGTCCAGCGCCAGCTTGATCATCTTGCGGTAGGTGTAGCCCGTTTCGCCCCCAGCCCGCTCGGCCCGGTCATATTCGATAAACGTCTGACGGTAGCCGATCCACGAAATCTGACCCCGGATAAACTTATTCTGCTCCGGCATCATCTTCAGCGCCTCTACTACTTTGCGCGAAATAATGCGAAAGTCACCGGTATCGACGGGGATGGAAATGTTGGTAATGCTGGCCAGCAGGCGGTAGAATAGCTTGGCCGTGAGTTTCTTGGCGGCACTTTCGCCCTGGCGCGAGCGGCGCTTGGCATATACCACCTCGTAGCCTTCCTGCAGGCGCTGGTAGAGCTGCGGAATCAGCTCGGGTGGGTCCTGCAAGTCGGCATCGATGATGACCACGGCCTGCCCGGCGGCCAAGTCGAGGCCGGCCGTGACGGCAATCTGGTGGCCGAAGTTGCGGCTGAAATCGATGTAGCGCACGCGCGGGTCGCGGGCGGCCAGGTTTTGCACCAGCGCCAGCGACTTGTCGCGCGAGCCGTCGTTGATGAAGATGAACTCGTATTGCACGCCCATCGGATTCAGCACGCTGCCCAGGCGCGTGTAAAGGGCCGGGATGTTGGCTTCTTCGTTATAGATGGGAATAATGACGGAGAGGTCCACGAGGAAAGGGCAAAGTGGGAGAAGGGAAAGGCGGTAGCGGACTTAGGGCGTTTTGGTCGCCATTAGAAAGGCACTGATGCCTACGGGCAGACGAAAGCGCCGGAAAAAAAGATTTTCCACCCGCAATAGGTTCAGCAGGCTGCTGTTCAGAAAGCGGGGTAGCATTTCCAGGTCGCCGCTGGTGTGGGGCGCTTTGCGGTTGCTCCCAATGGCCCGCGTGAGCACCCGTACCATGGCAGCCGGCAAAAACAGCGTGGAATTCCAGTAGGAGGTGCGCTGCACCCGCAGCCCGGCCTGCTGCACCACCTGCTTCAGCTCGGGCACCGAATAGCGCCGGAAATGATAGTTCACGTCGTCGTGGCTGCTCCAGAGGGCGTTGAAGGCGGGCACGAAAAGCATGAGCTGGCCCTGGGGACGCAGCACCCGCTTCCACTCGCTGAGAGCTTGGTGCTGGTCATCGATATGTTCGAGCACGTCGGAGGCAATGACGAGGTCGAATGAGTTGTCCGGAAAAGTCAGCTGGGTGCCGTCCATCACGGCCACGTTGGTCAGGCCCCGGCTCTGGGCCACCCTGATGCCTGCCTCACTTACGTCGATGCCGCTCAGGTTCTGGTAGCCGGCCGCCCGTAGCGCCAGCAGCAAAGGCCCGCCCGAGCAGCCTATTTCCAGAATGCGGGCATCGAGGGGCAGGTTGAGTTGCCGAATCAGAGCAAATACTGCTTCGCGCCGGGCTACAAACCACCAATGCTGCTCTTCGAGCTGATGATAGGCTTGTTCGTAGGTTGGATGCACAGACTGAGAATTAATAAGAAAACAAAGATACAAACTAAACTATGTCGGCCCCGCCGCGCGGGCAGAGGCCGGCTGCACTCAGCGGCCCAGCGGGTAGCCGTTAAACACGGGTTGCTGCCGGGAGTCGTACCAATACACGTCAGTATTCAGGGGCCGGATCAGCAGGTCGTCGGCCAGCAGGTCGCGGTTGCCATACAGCACCTCAATGCGGTCTACGTCGGGCAGGGGCCGGAACACGACGCTCATGCGCAGCCAGTCGCCCTGAATTTCAGTGGCCAGTCGGCCGTCGGAAAATTGCTCGGCGACCTGGTTGCCTTTGCTGAACTGCTTGACTTTCAGAAACCCGTAACCATAGTCGAGCTTGCCGTTGATCCAGATGCTGGCATCGTAGCGGCCCGTGTCGGCGGGTGTTGGAAGAGGGCCATCATAGAGCATGGTAATGGTTTCGGCAGGCTCGTAGAGCGCACCTGGAGCCAGGCGGCCGCGCCGGTCGGGGCTTTGGTCGAACGACTCCCAGATGACCCCAAAGTTGGTGGTAGCATACAGGCCGTTGGGGCGCTTGGGTAGCGTGGGCAACAAGGTGGCGGCTTTGGCGCGCTCCTGCTCCAGGGTGGTAGCGGCCAGGGCGGCAATGGGCAGCTCATAGAGCGCAATGCCGTTTTCCTCTTGCAACAGCGGCTTGGCAATGCTGACCAAGCGCTGCTCCTGGGGCGTCAGGGCGTCGCCGGTAGCTACTATCAGCAGAATGGGCTTGTTGGAGGGAAACTGCTGCAACAGGGGCTTCTCCACCAGCGGGCTGCTCAGCAGCTGCACGTGGCGTAGGGCCTGCTCCACCGAAGGCCGCGACACGTAGGTCGACAGCTCGGGCAGGCCCATGGCCAGGGCCAGCTTGTGGGCGTGGTACACCGACGCGCCCGAGCCGCTTAGGTCAATCCGGTCGGTGCCTTTGTTCATGTAGGGCAGCGGCATCACGGCCTGAAAATCAGTGCCGGTTCGGTTGGCCCAGCTTAGCTTCTGGAGCAGCGTATCGTTGGGGTCCATGAAGGCCTGGGCTCCGGCACCTTGCTCGGCCGCTTTGGCTTTGGCCGAAATATTGATCCAGGCTTCAGTGGCCCAGAGCACCAATAGGAGCGGCAGCCACGGCAACGCCAATACCGGCACGCGGTGCTGCAATTGGTAACGCAGCAGCCGGTAGAGGTAATAGGCGGTGTACACGCTCAGGGCGTAGTAGAAAGGCCAGGCAAAACGCCCCAGCGCCCGGAACTGCTTCAGCGGGCCGAGGTAGTCAATCAGGTTGGCAAAGCCGGGGAAAATGAAGGGGACAGCAAAGGAAAAAAGCAGCAGCAGCGTGGCCGCCCACAGGCCGGTCTGGAGGGATTCGGGCAGGCTGCGGCCCAGCATGCGGCCGGGGTGCCGCCGCCGCTGCCACAGGCGAGCCAGCAGTAGCAGGCCCGATACGAGCAGCACCCCGGTGCACACCAGTCCCACGTACGACATCGACTCATAGCTGATTTCCTCCGTCGGGAAGATGGCTTGCCACAGGCCGTGGAAAGGCTCCAGGTAGGGCGTAAATACGCCCCGGGGCGTTGCCATGTACGTCAGAAAGCCATAGGGATTAGGTGGGCGGTCCGTCACGGTATCGGTAGCCCAGAGCCAGGTTCGCATCAGCACCAGTGGCAGAATGCCTGCTAAGGCCATGCGCCACAGCAACGCCAGAGGACGCGGCCGGCGCAGGGCCAGAACGGCTGCGTGCGCCAGCAAAAACAGGCAGCCGCAGGCCAGGAAGTACAGCATTATCAGGCCCATGAGCAGCGTGCTGACTATGAACAGCACGTACCAGCGCCACTGCCGGGGCGCTTCCTGCATCCGGATGATATAGTACCAGAGTAGCGGCACGAAGCAGGAATAGCTCAGCGACATATGGTCGCCGAGGCGCTGCAGCTGCGGCGACAGAAAGCCGATAATCAGAGCCAGTACCACCGCGTACCACACCGGCATGCGCATACGCCGCAGAATGGCGTAGAGAATAACGGGCGTGAAAAAGACGCTCAGCAAGGCCAGCACGTTTACGATGCCAATGGTGTGCCGAGCCGCCGGAATGCCCAGCTGCTGCAGGGTGCGAATGCTCCAGGCAATGAGCGGCTGCAGGTTGGGGTAGTTGAAGTTCTCGCCCGCCGGGTAGTTCATGCCGGAGAAATGCACGCCGGTATCGTAGAAGGCGTAGTAGGCCGTAGCAAAATAGCTCTGCAGCCCATCGCCGCCCGCCGCGAAGAAGTAGTCATCTGGGTTGGCCAGCACCGCCGAAAAGAGCACCAGCAGCAGCACCGCAGCCGCCAGGGCCACAGCGGCCATGCCCAGCCAGTGGAGCGTGTTGCGACGAGAAGAAATCATGCGAACAGTAAAAGAGAAAATAACCCGGAGAAACACCCGGTTAAAAGACAAAACCAGCGTCCGGGAGCAGTACCCACAAAGCCGCAGTCAAAACTACAGCATTGAGGCCATTGTCAACGAATAATAGATCAGGCAGCCAGCTGGCCACGGCTTTATTTGCGACCCTGAATCTGTAGGGCGGTGTACTGGTCCTGCTCGTACACTGGCACTGCCTGGTAGGCTGCCAGGAGTGTGTCGCGCATTTCTGGGCTGGCCACAATTACCTCCGTGCCGGGCTCAAACTGCTGAATGGCCTTGGGCAAAACAGGCACAATCTCAATTCCCCGGGTGCGGAAGGCGCTGATATAGAAAAGTAGCGTCGGGTGGTAGCCTTCGGGATACACTATATACACCTGCCGGAAATCGGGATGCTCACGCAGATAGCGGCGCAAGAATGAGCCGGCTCCCTTGTCTTCCGCCCAGGAAAAACTGTCGTGTCGCTGCGCAATAATGGTTTCAATTGTGACCTTATAGGGTAGAGCCACCAGGGCCAGCAGCAGCACCACGCCCGCCAGCGGCTGCCAGGGGCGGGTGGAGGCCGGCAGCCACTGGCGCACCCGCTGAAACACCGATTCCAGGGCCATGCCTATTATCCAGGCAAGAACGGGGTAGACCGGGGCCGGATACCATTCCAGCTTGGTTAGGGCGCTGGAAATAACCGTGAGCCAGCAGATGATAAAGAGCGTGAGCAGGAGCGTGAGCCACCGGAAAGCGGGGCGGGGGTCGAGGGCCAGCACCACCAGAGCCGGGAAAATCCAGTACGTCCAGGGGTCGAGCAGGTAGTCCCGCAGGCTTTCTAGGTAGATGTACCACGGGCCCGCGTGAGGGCCCAGAGCGGTGGAAAACCGCCCGCCCAACTCATTGAGTTTTACGGCTTCCCAGTAGCCGGGCAGCGCCGCTTCGCGCACCGCATAGAACAGGGCCGGTACGGCCAGGGCCGCTGCCAGCACCAGCCAGACCCGCGGCTGCCGGAGCAGCGTCAGCAGCTTGCCACGCAGGATAACATACAGCACCAGCGCCGGGCTACCCAGCAAAGCCGCCACGCCCTTGGTCATAATAGCGGCTGCCAGGGCAATGCCCCAGAGCACGAGGTAGCGGGGACGGTTGGTTTCCAGGTACTGAAAAAAGCAGGCCAAGCCCAGCACCAGCCACCAGATCAGCAGGGCGTCGTAGTCGCCGGTGCGGGCCACGTGCGGGGCCATGTAGCCCGGAATAGTAACCAGAATGAAGGCTGCCGCCAGGCCGGCTCCCAAGCTGCGCAGGGCGCGGGCACTGAAGCCGACCAGGAACAATACTGTAGCCAGTGCCGCCAGAGCCGACGGAATCCGGATGGCCAACTCCGTGGGGCCCAGCAGCCCAATCATGGCCGCCTGCAGCCAAACAAGCAGCGGCGGCTTCGTATTCCACAGATCGGGCTGCTGAACATAGGTGGTAATGAGCAGGTTGCCCGACTCGTACATTTCGTGCGCACTCAGGGCCATGCGGGCCTCATCCCAGGGCTGAATAGGAATACGATGCAGGTCGAAAACCAGCGGAAACAGGACAATGCCCAGCAGTAAGCCCAGTCCGAGCAGGCGCAAAATCTGCAGGGAGCGGGGTGGCCGGGTTGCTATTTTCGTATCAACTATAGACATGCCTGAAACGGTGACGTGATAAGCTAAAAGATGGTAAGGAAAGCAGGGTACGCAGATACTGGGTAAGAATGTCCCCACCCTGAGCGACTCTATCGTAGTGCCCGGCCGCCGAAAGCATTGGCGGAGTTGCAAAATCAGGGCGGGTACTGGGCCGGCCGTGCGCATCGGTAGCTCCAAATCCGGAGGCTATGCGCTGGGCGGCTATGAGCAGCGTAGAGCAGGCTGACTGAGCGGGCGGGTGCAACTGGGCAGGGGCAGGGTGAGAAGCAAAGATAACTAATAGCTTGGTGGGGAAAACCCGTTTATGGGTTTGAAAAAGCGGTGGTATTCGCAGACAGAGTATCCATTGGCGGCACTTCAGTACCCGGTAGCTTCCACCGACAGAATTATATCACCAGCCCGTCTTCGTAAGATACAGGGGAGGGCTTCGCTAAAAAGTGCTATCGGCACATAGCCGGCCAGCCGGGCGTAGGCGGCAGCTGGCTATATGTCGGAATTTGCGGCGCAGCAGTGATGCGGCCTACTATCTAAGGCTGAGAGAAATGCCCTCTGGAGCTTAGCTTGGTGTTGAAATTTGTTCTAATTTTGACCCGAATAAATCCTCCATACTTTTATGAAAAAACTGCTTTACGCCGTCTTTGCTCTGGGCGTAGTTGCCTGCGGTGATAACAAAAGCGAAATTCCAGCTAACCAGCTGGCCAAAAACGATTTTGAATCACTCGAAGGTTGGGTGGGTGGTATCCCAACCCCGTCGTTGACCACAGAGAAGGCTCATTCAGGCCGTTATTCCGTCAAAGTAGGACCTGCGGTTGAATACAGCCTGGGCTACTCGTCGCAGCTGGGGAAGCTCAGTGCCAACCGGGTTAAGAAAATCAAAATTCACGGCTGGGCCTTTTTGCCCGACAAGCAGTCGAATGCCATTATCGTAACGGAGATTAAAGACCCCGTAACCGGCAAAAACATCATATGGGATGGTCTGGAAATTGCCAAGCAGACCAAAACCGTCAACAAGTGGGTTGAGATTGAGAAGGTAATCGAAATACCTGCTACTGCGGCCTACACCTCGCTGCTGAACATCTACATGTGGCGTGGCAACAGCAACCAGAACATCTACCTCGACGACCTGGAAATCACTAGCGAAGGCTAGAAAATCATAGATACCCGAGCTAAGCGGGCAAAGAAGAAAGCGAATTGCCATTCGCCTTTTTCTTTGCCCGCTTAGGTTATAGCCCTACCCGGTGAGGCCCGCCGTGGGGCTCCGCCTGGTGTGTGGCGGTATTTTCCCGACGAGTCCTCTGTTACCAAGCGGGCCGTTTGCTATTCACTTTCGGTATGGTTGATTCTAAATCCTTACAAGGGCGCTGGTGGGAAAGCCGCAACAGCTGGCTGTGGTTTCTGCTGACCTTCGTGCTGTTTGCCGCGCACCTCTACACGTCCCGCTTCGAGGAACAGCGCTACGACGCGGAGTTCTACTGGCAGCTGGCCCGGGGTTTCGACGTGGATGGCGGCGGCAAATTCTCACTCTACAACTTCGATACCGCCCTGCGCGGCTACCTCTACCCACTACTGCACTACCCGGCGGCGGTACTGGTGCGGGAAATGTTCGACGGGCAGTCGGGTGGCGTGCTTAAGTTTTTCGGGGCGCTGTGGGCGGCCGCGCTGTTTGGCGTGGTGTGTCCGGCGCTGTGGGAAAAAGTGACGGGCCGGCCTGTGGGTAGCCTGCGCCGGCTGCTCTTTATTGTGGTGTGCTTCGTGCTGTGGCGCGACTATTTCAACTTCACGCTGACCGACTTTCCCAGCGTGCTGGCCCTGTTCACCGCGCTGCTGCTGCTGTACCGCTCTACGCGCTTCTTCTCCATCTTTGCCGCCGGGGCCTTAGTAGCGGCAGCTGTGTATATGCGGCCCATTTACCTGCTGAGTGTGCCGTTTGCAGTGGCGGTGCTGGTGCAGCAGCTCTGGGTGCGGCACCCAGCCGATACTACGGGCTGGCTGAAAGCAGTAGCTAGCCGACTGGTAGTCTTTGCCGCCGCTTTTCTGCTGGTTGGATTTCCGCAGTATTTGCTCAATACCAATAACTTCGACTCGAACAGCTACTTGGTGCTGGCCGAGGGTGCCGGTGATGTGGACAAGAAAGACCAGAGCCTGTACCTATTTCTGCTGCGCGAGGGAATCGGCCGGCAGCGCTACGAAACCAACATAGGCGTGGGGTACCCCAAACCGCAGGTTAGTTTCATGGACCCGGTGGGCAAAGCGCTGCTGGAAGAGGAAGGCATAAGTGACTTCGCCTCCTACGGTGACTATTTTTCCTTTGCCCTCCGGCACCCCATCGACATGGCCGGCCTCTACTTGCGCCATCTTTTCAATAGCCTCGATCTGCTGTATTCGGGCCCGTATATATACAACGTGTACCACCCTTCACTACTCAACGCAGTGGTGGTGTATTCTGTCTTGTTTGCCGCCCTGCTCGTCATCGTGCTGCGCATTCGGCGGCTCACGTTCGGGCACTGGGTCCTGCTCGCGGCCATCCTGATTACCAGCGTCGCCTCGGTACCGCTCATCGTAGAGTGCCGGTTTCTGATTCCGCTGCACCTGCTACTCTATGCGGTGGCTTGTTTTGGCTGGCCGGCGCAGTGGCAATGGCAAAGCACTAAGCTCTGGCAAAAGCTGGCCGTAGGGTTAAGCTATGGCCTGTTTCTGTGGCTGTGCTTCACACTTTCGGCCAATACGCAGGCCCAACTCGAAGTTAAGCAAGGTACCGTTCAACCCCAATCATAAAACGCAGCCGCCGGCCGGTTTTCTTGTGAGTGGCGGTTTACAAATTGCCAGTCCGGCCACCGTCTACCGGCACGTTGATGCCGTTGATGTAGCTCGCCGCCGGGGAAGCCAGAAACGCCACGGCCGCCGCTACTTCCTGGGCCTGCCCAAAGCGCCCGGCCGGAATGGTGCGCAGCATAGCCGCCTCAATCTGCTCCACCGTCTGGCCGGTTTGCTCTACTTTCTTGTCAATAAGCGAGGTGTGGCGCTGGGTAACGGTAGCGCCGGGTAGCACGTTATTCACCGTAATGCCGCTGCCACCCAGCTCGTTGGCCAGGGTTTTGGCCCAGTTCGCCACCGCCGCCCGAATCGTATTCGACACGCCCAGGCCCGCCAGCGGCTGCTTCACCGAGGTGCTGATAACGTTGATGATGCGCCCGTAGCCTCGCGCCTGCATACCCGGCACCACGGCCTGGGCCAGCAGGTGGTTGCATACCAAATGCTGCTCAAAAGCGGCCCGGAATGCCGCAACCGGCGCGGCCAGAATCGGCCCACCGGCCGGCCCGCCGGTGTTATTTACCAACGTGTGAAAGCCTTCGGGGTGGGCTGCCAGATAATCATGCAGGCGGGCGGCCAGCGTATCTGGGTCGTCGAAATCGGCCACGATGTAGTCGTGTGGCTGGCCGTGGGGGCGGGGTAGCTCAGCCACGGCCTTTTGCAGGGTTTCTTCGTTGCGGGCCAGCAACGTGACGGTGGCCCCGAGCTGCGCCAGCTCCTCGGCTACGGCGCGGCCGATGCCTTGAGTGCTGCCGCCCACGAGGGCGCGATGGGAAGTAAGGTCGAGATTCATGTGCTAAAAGTAGGGAATACTGGTTTTAAAGGCTTGGTGGCCGCAGTTGCGCGGTTTTGCGTAAGTTGGGCGACGAAAACGGTGAAGTTGTGAAAGGTGAATTTGTGAGTTTTTGCCTCACTAGCCCTGGCTCCCCGACTCATTTTCATCCTTCAGCTTCACAATTCCACAACTTCACAATTTCGCCTTATGCCCGTCTCGCGCCCTTTCAATTTCCAGAAATGGATAGATGAACACCGCCATTTGCTTAAGCCGCCGGTCGGTAATCAGCAGGTGTTCAAAGACAATAAAGACTTTATCGTGATGGTAGTGGGTGGCCCCAATGCCCGCAAAGACTACCATTACGACGAAGGCGAGGAGCTGTTTCTGCAGATTGAAGGCGACATCGTGGTCAAGATCATCGAGGACGGCAAGCCGGTAGATATTGAAATCAAGGCCGGGGAAATGTTTTTGTTGCCCGGCGGCGTGCCCCACTCGCCGCGGCGGCCAGCTGGCACCGTGGGCATGGTGCTGGAGCGCTACCGCACGGCCGGCGAGCTGGACGGCTTTCAGTGGTACTGCGAAAACTGTGGCACCAAGCTCTACGAGGAATTTGCCGAAATCACCGACATCGTGCAGCAGCTGCCGCCCATTATGAACCGCTTCTGGGCCTCGGAAGAAAAGCGCACCTGCTCGAACTGCGGCACCGTAATGGCCCCGCCCGCCCCCGTAAAGGCCGACTAACCCACGGCTTTTCCCTGTTTCACCCGCTTACCACCCGCAGCATCCCACCCGTGCTCAAGATTGATATTCACACCCACATTCTGCCCGAAACCTGGCCCGACCTGCGCGAGCGGTACGGCTACGGCGGCTTCATTCGGCTCGAACACCACAAGCCGTGCTGCGCCCGTATGATGCAGGATGATAAATTCTTCCGCGAAGTGCAGGACAACTGCTGGGACCCCCAAGTGCGCATGCGCGAGTACGACCAGTTTGGCGTCGACGTGCAGGTGCTCAGCACGGTGCCCGTCATGTTCAGCTACTGGGCCAAGCCCCACGACGCGCTGGATCTGAGCCGCCTGCTCAACGACCATATTGCCGGCGTGGTGGGCCGCTACCCCGACCGTTTCGTGGGCCTGGGCACCATTCCGCTGCAGGCTCCGGATCTGGCCATCAAAGAGCTGGAGCGCTGCGTGAAGGAGCTGGGGCTGGCCGGCGTCCAGATTGGCTCCCACGTCAACGACTGGAACCTCGACGCGCCCGAGCTGTTCGAGGTATTTGCCGCCGCCGAAGAGCTGGGCGCGGCCGTTTTCGTGCACCCCTGGGACATGATGGCCCAGCAAAAAATGCCCAAATACTGGCTGCCCTGGCTGGTGGGCATGCCCGCCGAAAGCACCCTGGCGCTCTGCTCACTGATATTTGGCGGCGTGCTGGAGCGCCTGCCCCGGCTGCGCGTGGCCGTGGCCCACGGCGGCGGCTCGTTTGCCTCCACCATCGGCCGCATCGAGCACGGCTTCCACGTGCGGCCCGACTTGTGTGCTGTCGATAACCCCGTGAATCCGCGCGATTACCTGGGCAAGTTCTGGGTCGATTCGCTGGTGCACGACCCGCTGATGCTGGAGTACCTGGTCAAAACCATCGGGGCCGACAAGATTGTGCTGGGCACCGACTACCCGTTCCCCTTAGGCGAGCTGGAACCCGGCCAGCTGATTGAGTCGATGCCGTACCCCGACGAAATGAAGGCCCGCATGCTCGGTTCCAACGCCCTAGAGTGGCTGGGGCTGCCCCAGCAGCACTTTGCTAAGCTGCTCGCCGCCAAGTAAGATTTGCCTCTACCTTTACAACTTCACCGGCTGTAGTTGGCGCGGTGCCGGCTCACGTTTATAGTGAGCCAGCCAAGCCCGCTGCCACTGCTATTTTTGCGCCGGCCTTGCGCCGCCTGTTGCCTGCTGTTTTCCGCTATGAATTTTCTGCCGACTCCCGAATTTGCTGCTGAACTTGATGCCCAGGACGCGCTGCGCGACTTCCGCAACCGGTTCCACATTCCGCTGACACCCGAAGGCCGGTCCACGGTGTACCTGTGCGGCAACTCGCTGGGGCTGCAGCCCAAAGCAGCCCGGGCAGCTGTGGAGGCTGAGTTCGAGAGCTGGGAAAAGCAGGGCGTGGAAGGTCATTTCCACGGTACGTCGCCTTGGATGCACTACCACGAAACCCTCACCGCCAGCACTGCCCGCCTGGTAGGAGCTAAGCCGGTGGAAGTAGTGGTGATGAACAATCTGACCACTAACCTGCACCTGCTGCTGATTTCCTTTTACCGGCCCACGGCCATGCGCTACAAGGTACTCATGGAAGGCGGTGCTTTTCCTTCCGACCAGTACGCGCTAGAGTCGCAGGTGCGAATGCACGGGCTGGCGCCCGAGGAAGCCATTGTGGAGCTGGTGCCGCGCCCCGGCGAGCATACGCTGCGCTCCGAGGATATCCTGGCCAAGATTCAGGAGCTGGGCAACACGTTGGCTACGGTTATTATCGGCGGAGTGAACTACTACACCGGCCAGGCCTTCGATATGGCCGCCATTACCCAGGCCGGCCACGCCGTGGGCGCTACCGTGGGCTTCGATTTGGCTCACGCGGCCGGCAACCTCAAGCTGGCGCTGCACGACTGGGACGTGGATTTTGCCTGCTGGTGCTCCTACAAATACCTCAATTCAGGCCCCGGCGGCACATCCGGCGTCTTCGTGCACGAGCGGTTTGCCAACCGGCCCGACCTGCCGCGCCTGGCCGGCTGGTGGGGCCACGACCCTTCCGACCGGTTCCAGATGAAGAAAGGCTTCCGGCCCATGACCGGGGCGGCCGGCTGGCAGCTTTCCAACGCCCAGATCTTCCCGATGGCCATTCACCGCGCCGCTTTGGGCCTCGTGGATGAGGCCGGCGGCATGGCCGCTTTGCGCCAGAAAAGTGAGTTGCTTACGGCCTACCTGGAGTTTCTGGTGCGCAATCTGGATTTGCCCCGCGAAATGCTGGAAATCATTACCCCCGCCGACCCCGCCGCCCGGGGCTGTCAGCTCTCCATGCTGGTGCACCACAACGGCCGGCAGCTGTTCGACTTCTTGGCCGCGGCCGGCATCATTGCCGACTGGCGCGAGCCCAACGTCATCCGGCTGGCGCCGGTGCCGCTCTACAACTCGTTCGGGGATGTGCAGCGCGCTGGGCAGGTGCTGGCCGAGTGGGCCGGAAAAGCCAAATAGTTGTTCATTTTTTCTGATCGGCTTTACGTAAGTATAGCCAATACCTTCGATTACGCTTTCCTTTCCTCTAAGTCATGGCTGAAGAATACGCGGATAAAATGGCCCGCAAAACCGACGCCGAGCTGCGCCAGTACGTAACGGGCCGCGCCCAGTACCGCGACGATGCCGTACTGGCCGCCTTCGACGAACTGGCCCGGCGTGGTCAGCCCCACCCCGACGATGCCCTAGTGCGCCCCGAGCTGGAAGCCGTGGTGCAGGCCCAGGCCGAGGCAGCCCGCGAAGCGGAAGCCCGGCAGCTGGCCGAGCGCGACGCCACCGCCGAGGAATTGCCCGCTACGGCGCCGGAACTGTATTCTCAGGGTACTATTGCGCTGTTCTCGATTCTGCCCACCTCCATGATTGGCGGCGGCGTGCTGCTGGGCCTGAATCTGCTCCGGCTGGGCCGGAAGCGGGCTTTAGTGGGCCTGGGCCTGTTTATGCTCGTGTATCTGCTAGTAGCCGCCAACGTTATTACCTACATGCTGATTCAGGGGCTCAACCCGTTTCTGGGCAGCCTGCTGTTCAACGTGCCCGCCGTCATCGTGTACCTGCGCTGGTTCTGGCCGCGCTATGTGCACACTGAACACTACCGCAGCCGGGGCGTTATTATTCCCATCCTGGTAAGCTTTGCCCTGATCTGGGGCTTGCGCCAAGCGCTGCCCTACTTGATTAAGCAGCAACCCAAGGCCGTGCAGAAGGAAATGGAGCAGATTATGAAAGAGCAGCGGTAGCCGTGGCCCTTACTGCGTTGGCGCTGCCCCGGGCCGAAGTGCTGCTGGAACCCAATTTCCTGCCGGTTGACACTGCCGAAGCCCTGCTCCGGGAGCTGACTGATACCATTGCGTGGCGACAGGAGTCGATTAAGCTATTCGGCAAAGCCGTGCCCCAGCCCCGCCTCACCGCCTGGCACGGCGACCCGGCCGCGCACTACTCCTATTCGGGGCTGAGCTGGCAGCCCCAGCCCTGGACGCCGGCTTTGCAAATGCTTCGTAACCAGGTCGAAGCCGCTACGGGAACCCGTTTCAACAGCGTATTGCTCAACCTCTACCGCACCGGCCAGGATAGTATGGGCTGGCACGCCGACGATGAGCCCGAACTGGGTGACGAGCCCGTTATTGCCTCCGTGAGTCTGGGGGCTACGCGCCGATTTCGTCTCAAGCCCCGCCACACCGAGCTGACCCCGCACGAGCCCGTTACGCTGGAGCTGACCTCGGGCAGCCTGCTCGTGATGCGCGGCCCTACCCAGCGGCACTGGCTGCACGCTGTGCCCAAAACGGTGCAGCTGGTCGGACCCCGTCTCAACCTGACCTTTCGCCGGATCATTATTTCATAAAAAAAGGCTCCCCAATTGCTGGGGAGCCTTTTTTAAAGCGGTAGTGCTGTCTACTTAATGTCAATCAGCAGGCCGGCGAAGATGAGGCGGCCGATGTTTGGGCCCCCGTACACCTGGGTGTTGTTGGCGTCCAGCAGGTTCGAGCCACCCACCTGGATGGTGGTGAAAAACTTCGGAATAACGTAGCCTACGTAGGCATCCACGGCGCTGTAGTCATCAAGGGTACCCACGGCGAAGGGCATTTCGTAGAGGTGGCCCTGCGCCCAACGGTAATTTACCGAGTAGTTGAAGTGTTTTGCTACCAAGCCGTTGGCCCCGATGTTGTACTTGTGCTTGGGCGTGTTGAAGAACGACTGAAAGCCCTCCGGTAGCTTGTCTTCGTTAATCAGATTCAGCGAGTAGTTGGCCGTGATGGTCAGGGGCCGAATTACGTTGTAGCTCATGCCCAACGCGGCACCCTGGGTTTGCACTTCCTGGCGGGCATTGGTCCACACCTGCAGAATGCGGGTATTACCTGCGCCAGCCGTCTGCAGCGTAGCTGCATTGGCACCAAGTTGCTGGGCCGTAGGACGGCTGCCGTCCCGGTTGCCCACGAAGCGCTGAGCCCCGATGAAGTCGTTGTAGTAGCTGCGGAAGTAGTTCACATCCACCACGATTTTGTCGTTAAACGTGCCTTTGTAGCCTACCTCGTAGGTACCCAGGCGCTCCAGCTTCAGGGGCGCAGCGGTATACTCGTACTGCGTCAGCACTGCGGGGTTCGACTGAGCTGCCCCGATAACCTGGGCATTGGCTGCCGCCAGCGTGTAGCCCTGGAAGCCGCCGCCTACGTTGCCCAGCAGCAGTACCTGACCGATATCGATGCGGACGTACTGATCGAGCTGGGTGGGCGAGCGGAAAGCACGACCAAACGAAGCGCGGAAGTTGTGCTGCTTATTTTCGCCCGCCGAGTATACGGCCGAAGCGCGAGGCGAGAAGGCCGGGCTGAAGTTCTTAAAGTCATCTACGCGGCCAGCCAGAGCCAGCTTTAGTCGGTCGCCCAGCAGAGTCTGGGTCAATTGGGCGTAGCCACCCAGCTCGTGGTTTTGGATACGCTCGTTGTCGTCGGAGAAGAAGTTGCCGTTCGAGCCCAGGCGGAATTTCCGATAAGCAGCGCCCACAATCAGGCTGGTGGTTTCTGAAATGGTGAAGTTGTATTGGGCGTTGCCTTCGTTGAGGTAGGAACTGGGGCTAAGCTTGGCGCCCAAACCCGGCCGCGGGTCGTTGATGATGCGGCTGCGCAGGTCGCCGAAGCGCGCACTATTGGGGTCCAGCTGGGTGTTGTTGGCCTGAGTCTGGGCAAACGCATGTGCCTGTTCCACCGTCTGGCCCTGGGCGCGGGCACCTTTGTAAGCGGCGTTGTAGGTACCGAAATACTGGTCTACGTAGCGCACCGAGCTGCCTTCGGCCACCGGCGAGGTCTGGATAAACGAGCCCAGGAAGGTCAGATCGTAGGAGTTACCCCCGAAATCCTGCACCGACTGGCCGCGCAAAAACCACTTGCTGCCCTTGATTTCGCCGTGCAGTTGGTTGATGCCAAAGTCGCGCAGGCGGTAGCGGCTGGCGCTCTGATAGCTGGCCGTGCCGCGCGAGTAAGCGTAGCCCACGGTCATTTTTACGTTGTCGGTCAACAGGTACGAAATGCTGGGGTGCACCTTCACGGCCTTGGTCTGCTTGTCATCGGCAATCAGGGTCGACTCGGTGAAGCCCGGCATAAACACCGTTTTGCCTACCAACTCCGGCGATACGCCGCCGGGGAAAGCCTGGGTGCTGCTGAAGGTATTGCCTACGTCGCCGTAGCGGTTCACGGCGTTGTAGCCCAGCGGTGAGCCGGCCGCATTATTGGCTCGCTCAATTAGGGGGCTGGTGGCCGAATAGTTGTTGGCCAGCCAGTCGTTGGCCGTCGTGTAGGAGCCCACTACTTTAAAAGCGAATTTTTCTCCCAACTTCTGTGCGTAACGCAGCTGCCCGTCGAAGTAACTCCGCTCGCCGCCGCGCACCCGCACGTTCAACCCTTCACTCACGAAGGGGTCTTTCGAGTTCAGCAGGAGTACGCCGTTGAAGGCATTGGCTCCGTAGAGCGCCGAAGCCGGGCCGTGAATGATTTCCACGCTTTCCACGTCCAGCTCGGGCAGGCCCGTCAGGTTGCCCCCGTTCAGGTTCAGGCTGGGGCTTTGGGTATCGAAGTAGTCGGTCAGCTGAATCAGGCGCTCCGACTTGGCCGAGTTGAAGCCGCGGGTACTAATTGAGTTCATCAGCAGACTGCTGCTGTTCACGTCGATGCCCTTGTACTGGCTCAGGCCACCCTGCAAATCGGCCGTCGTGATACGCTCCACTTGCTGGGCGTTCAGCTTTTCTACCGTCACCGGAGCCTGCAGAATGCCTTCTTCTACCCGGGAGGCCGAGGCAATTACTTCGCTGGTCAGTACTGAGTTTACTTTCAGCTGCACTTTCACGGCCGCGTCGGGCTGCTGCAGGGTTATTTCGCGGCTCTCGTAGCCCACAAACGACACCGACAGCACTACCGGCGGCGTGCTGAAGTCGGCCCGCAGCTGGAATTTGCCTTCCCGGTCGGTGCTGCTACCAATAAAGGTGCCTTTGACAAATACCGTAGCGCCGGGCAGGGCCTCGCCGGTTTCCGTTTGTACTACTCCGCTGACCGTAACGTCGTCCTGAGCCCAGGCAACGGTACGCGTAAGAAAGAGGCAAAACAGAAGAAGCAGAAAACTGTAGGGTTTTCTCATAAAAAAGAGTGCAATAAGGTGGAGAGTTCGGAATTATGCAGCAGTAATTCTGGCAAAAATAAAGTAGTTATGCCGAACATCCAAATTACAAGCTGCTGACTATCATAATATTGGTTGTCGCTGTAAATTGTATTATTCAAATTTTTTAGCTCTTGAATAACTATGGAATGCTTGGCTGGAAGTAAAAATTATTCAACTTCTGAACAAGCCCTCCTCAGCGTAGCCCACTGACCCGCAATGCACTACTGGGCCCATTGCATACACTGGCGCTACGGTGGAGGACGAAGCAACGCGTTTGGTTTGTCATCCTTCCAGCTTCCACCTACCCAAATAGACCCATGCACCGATATTTACGGTGGTAAAGCCTTGATTGACAGCGCAAGATATGGCAGCGTGCCAACGCCTTTTTTAAGTTTCCGTCCAACCTTACCCCAATACCCGTTGAAGGCGGATAATTTCCTGCCCAATCAACACGCGGAAAGACTTAACTTTCGCCATAGCTCTTCTGCATTCCGTTCCTGTTCTCCGCCCCATATGCCCACACAGTCCTCCTCGCTGCCTGCTTCCGATTCTTCCGCTCCGCTTACCGTTATGGGGGCCGGCCTGGTTGGCTCCCTCTTATCGTTGTTTCTGGCTCGCCGGGGCCACTCGGTGGAGGTGTTTGAGCGCCGGGCTGATATGCGGCAGGGCGGGGCCGTTGAAGGCCGCTCCATCAATCTGGCCCTATCTGACCGGGGCTGGCGCGCCCTGGAAGCAGTGGGTATCGGCGACGAAATTCGCCAGGTCGCCATTCCGATGTACCGGCGCGTGATGCACGACGCGCAGGGCAACCTTAGTCACCAGCCCTACGGTCAGGATAATCAGGCCATTTACTCCGTGTCGCGGGCTGGGCTGAACCGCACGCTGCTCACCTTGGCTGAGGCGGACCCACGGGTTACGCTTCATTTCAACCAGCAGCTGGCCGGCCTCGATATGCGGGCCCGGCAGCTGGAACTGCGCGACACTACTACGGGGCAGGAGCGGCAGCAGCCTTTCCGGCGGCTGTTCGGTACCGACGGCGCATTTTCGGCCGTGCGTAGCGCCCTGCAGAAAACGGAGCGGTACAATTATTCGCAGAGCTACCTCGAATATGGCTATAAGGAGCTGAACATTGAGCCTGGCCCCAACGGCGAGTGGCTGCTAGAGAAGAATGCCCTGCACATCTGGCCCCGCGGTCAGTACATGATGATTGCACTGCCCAACCTGGACGGCTCGTTCAACTGCACGCTGTTTTTTCCCTACGAAGGCAAGCATTCCTTTGCCGCCCTCCAGACTCCGGCGCAGGTACAGGCATTTTTCGAAGAGGTATTTCCGGATATTGTGCCGCTGATGCCCGAGCTGACCGACGAGTATTTCCGCAACCCGACGGGCTCTCTGGTCACCATCCGCTGCTTTCCCTGGGCCTTCGACGACGATGTGCTGCTGCTCGGCGACGCTTCCCATGCCATCGTGCCTTTCTACGGACAGGGCATGAATGCAGGCTTTGAAGACTGCACAGTGCTCGACCAGCTCATGGAGCGGCTCGGCGACGACTGGCACGCCATTTTCACCGAATTTCAGCAGCAGCGCAAGCCCAACGCCGACGCCATTGCCGATCTGGCCGTGTACAACTTCGAGGAGATGCGCGACCGGGTCGGCGACCCGCGCTTTCTGCTCCAGAAAAAGATTGAAAGCCGGATTGCGGCGCAGTTTCCCGGCAAATGGATGCCGCTCTACTCGCAGGTCACTTTCTCGCACACGCCCTACGCCGAGGCCTGGGCCAGCGGGCAGTTGCAGGAGCGCATCATGCGCCGATTAATGTCCCATATCCAAACCGAAGCCGACTACGACCAGCCCGAGGTGCAGGCGCTGGTGCAGCAGGAAATGGCGCAGCGCGGCTAGGCTGTGGCTTGCTTACTAGGGCCGGCGTAAATTGCGTCAGGAGTTCAGCCATAGCCCGATGCTGAAGCCAAAAACCAGCCCGACGCCCAGGCAAAGGCCGGCCCAGGCCTCACCGGGCGTGTGCGCGTCCAGCGCCAGGCGGGCACTGAGTACGCTGCCAGCCAGCAGCACCATGCTTACCAGGCCCCATATGGTAGCAGCAGTAGGGCCCGTGAGGTGAAACAGCAGCAACAGGCCCAGCGCCCCACCCACGCCTACCCCATGCGCGCTTATTTTCCAGCGTAGGGAGAGCAGAAAGGTGATAAATACGGCCAGCGTCATGCCAGTCATGATCTGGCTGAGCAGCGCGTCAAAAATAGTGGGCTGGTAGAGCACCACAGCTGCCACCCCAAAGCTGAAAGCCGCCAACAGCAGGGGTAAGGGCCGTTGGGCCCGCTCGCGCAGCAGCAAGGAATTGACGTGACCAAACCAGTACAAAGCCCCGGTTCCCAACGAAGGAAGCAGGAACGTAAACGCAAAAACAATTGCCAGCACTATCCAGCGGTCAGGCAGTGCGGGCAGCCATATTGTACCCGGTAACTGATAACATATCATATAAAATAGATACGAAGGCACCAATAAAGGATGAAATATACCCGATAAAGTATTGGCTATCAGCTTATTCAAGTATTAATGTAAAATTAATGTGAGGAGTCATAGAACGTCAAAACTACCAAAAGCATTATATTTATTCCTCGCTAAGACTTTGTTAAGTCTCGGAAAATCACTCAGTAACACACCTCCCTTTTGTTCTATTTTACTCTCTAACTGGTGAAATCAACTCCTACACGCACCCGTCAGTGGTGGGCACTTCTACTGCTAGGCGTCATTGCCGCTTTCGGCGGTAGCCTGTTTTTCTGGCAGAACAACGGCCGCCCGGCTTCTCTTCAAACCCTCGAACAACGCCTGGAAGGCGAAGAAGAGGGAGAGGAGGAAGAAAATGAAGACCGACCCGACCTCGCCCTTGAGCAAGACATTGAGCGGACGCTGGACCCGGCGCTTGGCACGGTACCGCGCGAGCGGCTGCTGGTAGCCCAAGAATATGCGCAACAACTGCTGGCTGAGCGGCCCAACCGTCGCTTGCCCGTAGGCAGCCTTACCCAGACGACGTGGGTAGAGCGCGGCCCCAGCAACATTGGTGGCCGGGTTCGGGCCATGGTCGTGGACCCCACCGATGCTACCGGTAATACCGTGTGGATCGGAGCCGCTGGTGGTGGCCTCTGGAAAACCACGAATGGCACTACTGCCGCACCAACTTGGGTTAGCATTGATAACTTCTTCTCTAACCTGGCCGTGACGGCCGTTGCCTTTAACCCCAGCAACCCCAACATCATGTACTTCGGTACAGGTGAGGGGTATTACAACGCCGATGCCGTGCGCGGTCTGGGTATCTGGAAATCGGTAGACCACGGTGTAACCTGGACGCAGCTGGCCAGCACCGCTCGCAGCACTACTTACCAGTACATCCTGAAGCTGGCCGTGCACCCCGTGACCGGGGACGTATATGCCGCTACGCGTGGTGGACTGATGCGTAGCACCAACGGCGGTAATTCCTGGGAAAAGGTTCTGGGTGCTAGTGCCGGTGCTGTTACGGACCGGGCCGGTGATATTGAAATCGGAGCCGATAACACCCTGTATGTGAGTATGGGCATTCAGAGCGGCGACGGTATCTACCGCTCCACTACGGGCAATGCCGGTAGCTGGACCAACCTGAACACGCTTGCCAACTCGGGCCTGCCCACTAACGGCTACGAGCGGATTGAACTGGCTTGCGCCCCCAGCGACCCGACCCGCGTGTATGCCATGTTCCAGAGCACTAGTGATGCCCTGCTGGACATCTACCGCTCCAGCGACGGAGGCACTACCTGGACAGCAATGACCAAGCCCCGTTGGGAAAACTCGGATGACTTTACCCGTGGCCAGGCCTGGTACGATTTGTCGATTGCCGTTTCGCCCAGCAATGCCAACCAGCTCTATATTGGTGGCGTCGACCTTTTCCGCACCTTCGATGCTAGTGCTACCCCAGTAGTCTGGAACCAGACCTCTTTCTGGAGCATCAGCAAACTGAACTCCCGCTATGTACATGCCGACCAGCACACGGTTGCTTTTGCGTCCAATGATGGCAGCAAGGCTTATTTCGGCTGCGACGGTGGCGTTTTCCTGACCAGCAATGCTTTCGCGACAACCAGCCCGAACTTTACCAACTGCAACAACGGCCTGAACATCACCCAATTCTACGCGGTAGCCCTGCACCCCACCGACCCCAACTACTTCTTGGCCGGTGCCCAGGACAACGGTACCCAGAAGTTTACGACGGCCGGTATGAATAGCACGTCCGAAGCCTCGGGCGGCGACGGTGCTTTCTGCTTCGTTGATGAAGACCAGCCCCAGTTCCAGTTCACCTCCTACGTGTACAGCAACTACTACCGTTCGAGCAACAACGGTGGCACATTCCCGCGGGTTGTCAGCAACAACGCTGGCTCGTTTATCAACCCCACCGATTACGACAGCAAGGGCAATACCATGTATGCCGCTGCTGCCGCTGGTAGCCTCTTTATGTGGCCCAATGCCACTACGGCTAACGTTACGACAACGCTGACGCTGCCGACTACGGCCGGTACCGTAACGCACGTAACCGCATCGAAAAACCAGGATAACCGGGTGTTTGTGGGTACCAACAGCGGCCGGGTATTCCGCATCGACAACACGCTAGCGGTTGCGCCGGCTACGCCTACCATCACGGAAATCCGGGCAGGTCAAGGCTCCGTTTCGTGTGTGGCCCCCGAAGACGGCAACGACAACCATCTGCTGGTAACGTATTCTAACTATGGCGTAACCAGCGTGTGGGAAACCCTGGATGCCGGTGCTACGTGGCGTTCTATCGAGGGTAACCTGCCCGATATGCCGGTGCGCTGGGTCGTTCTGGACCCCGACAACAACCGCCGTGCCCTGCTCGCTACCGAGCTCGGTGTGTGGAGCTCCGACAACCTGGGCGCTACCGATGTAGCCTGGGAGCCAGCCAGCCTGGGCATGGCCAACGTACGGGTAGATATGCTGCGGATGCGCAAATCGAACAAGCAAGTGGTGGCGGCTACCCACGGCCGTGGCCTCTACACGACGGATGTGTTTGTGCCATTGGCTAACAAAGGTGCTGCTGCAGTCAACAACAAGTTTATCAGCAGCGTATATCCAAACCCTTTCGTGCAGAACCTGAACGTGGAACTGAGCCAGCCCGCTACCAGCGGTGCTACCGTAACCCTGACCGATATGCAGGGCCGGACAGTGTTTAAAACTCAGGTGAAGAGTGCCGACCGTTTGTTGAAGCTCAATACGCCAAGCGGCCTGAGTGCCGGTGTTTACACTCTCACAGTGCGCGACGCCAAGCAAACCGCCACCCGCCAGGTGGTAGTGCAACGGTAGTATTTGCCGAGAAATAACCTATTGAAAAGGGAGCCCCGCAAGGAGCTCCCTTTTTATTTGCTGCTCCATTGAGGAGTTGATTCGAGGTGCCCAAAAAAGAGCGGTATAATCGGCTGTTGCTAAAGAAAATGCTTGCTGATGCGTTAGGGATATCAGAAATTGGATTATATATTTGCCAAGTACAATATTCAATCGGTTTAATCCCAACGCTTGAAAACAATTTTACGCTCCCTAAGCGGCATACAGTGGGTATGCGCTGGTTTATTGACTTTAGGAGTTGCTACAGGCAGCTACGAGTGGCAGCAACAATCGTCCTCGAAACGACCGGTACCGCACGGGCTACGCCCCGAGTCGGAAGAAGAAGAGGATGACGAGGAAAAGCGCCCTGACCGCCCTGACCTGGCCCAGGCTCAGGAAGCGGCTCTGACCCGCGACCCAGCTACCGGCACAATACCGCGCGAGCGGCTGCTGATAGCCCAGCAACAGATTGAGCAGATGCTGGAAGCCCGCGCCAGCCAGCGGGCTATTGGCAGCAGCCTGAGCACTGCCAACTGGACGGAGAAAGGCCCCAGCAACATTGGCGGCCGGGTACGGGCTATCATGGTCGACCCCAGCGACGCTACCGGCAACAAGGTGTGGGCCGGCTCGGTAGGCGGCGGCCTCTGGAAATCCAATAACGCGGCGGCTACCACACCCACTTGGACGAAAGTAAACGACACGTTTACCAACCTAGCCGTCACGACGATTGCCTATGACCCCACCAACCCCGATATCATGTATTTCGGCACCGGGGAAGGCTTTGGTAATGCCGACAATATCCGGGGTCTGGGCATCTGGAAATCGACGGACCACGGCGCAACTTGGAACCAGCTCAGCAGCACCAACAACGTCAACCAGTATTACTACATCAACCGGCTGGCGGTGGATAAGAATGGCTGGGTGTATGCGGCCACCAACACCGGCGGCCTGCGGCGTAGCAAAGACCAGGGTGCTACCTGGACTCAGGTGCTTACGAACAGCAGCATTTCGGACGTCGACGTGAATCCTACGAACGGTACCGTATATGCTACCTCTGGCAACTTCACCACGGGCGGTGGCATTTTTCGCTCGGCTTCCGGTGACTTGAATTCCTTCATTAACCTGCGCAGCATGGCCGGCTCGGGCCTGCCTACCACCAACGTGTATTACCGGGTTGAACTAGCCATAGCACCCAGCGACCCTACCCGGCTATACGCGCTGTACTGCGGCACCGACTACACGCTCTACGGCATTTACCGCACTTCTGACGGGGGCAACACCTGGCAGTCGTTGCCTGAGCCCGACGATGCGGATACCGGCATTGCCGCCTCCGATTTCACCCGGGGGCAGGGCTGGTACGACTTGTCCATCGGCGTTTCGCCTACTGACCCCAACACCGTATTTATCGGCGGTATCGACATCTTCAAAACCTCCAACGGCGGGGCTGCCACTGCCAGCAGTGTAGTATGGCAGCAAACAACGCACTGGTACGGAGGCTTCGGCTTTCAGAACGTGCACGCCGACCAGCACGCCGTGGCCTTTGCCCCGGGCTCGGGCTCGATAGTCTACTTTGGCAATGACGGGGGGGTAGCCCGCAGCCTGAACGCTACGGCTACAATTCCGACCATCACCCACATCAATACCAACTTCAACGTCACGCAGTTTTACGCGGTAGCGGTGCACCCCACCGATTACAGTTACTTCCTAGCCGGGGCGCAGGACAATGGCACCCAGCAGTTTCGCAGCTCTACCGGCACCCAGACCCGCGACGTAAACGGCGGCGACGGTGCCTTCTGCGCCATCGACGAAGAAACGCCCGATATTCAGTTTGCTACTTACGTGTACAGCAACGTGTATCGCTCCAGAACCAAGGGTGATGACTTCTTTCCGGACATCATCGAAGAAAACGACAACGCCGGCTCATTCATTAACCCGCTGGAGTACGACAGCCGCAAAAACCGGCTCTATTACAACTACGGCACTGCGGCCAGCCCTTCGCAGCTGCGCCGGGTCAGCAATGCTACTGGCACGCCCCGCACGCTGGCTACCATCGTGCTGCCCAGCGGCTCGGGCACCGTCACCCACATTGCCATATCCCCCAACGTTACCAACCGCGTGTATGTGGGCACCAGTATAGGCCGCGTCATCCGGATCGACAGCGCGGCCACTACGCCTACCTTTACCACGCTGTATACCAGCGGCACCAGTGTTTCTGTTTCCGGCATTGCCATAGAGCGGAGCATTGCCAGCCCCGAGCCCGACCAGCATATGCTGACCACTTTCTCCAACTACGGAACTACCAGCGTACTGCAAACTACCAACGGTGGAACCAACTGGGCTTCAGCCGAAGGCAACCTGCCCGATATGCCAGTGCGTTGGGTGCTTTTCGACCCCACGGGCGGCAAGCGCGCTATGATTGCCACCGAGCTGGGAGTGTGGACTACCGACGACCTGACAGCCACGTCGGTGGTCTGGCAGCCGGCCAACACCAACTTTGCCAATGTACGCGTGGATATGCTGCGGCTGCGCAAAACCGACAAAACAGTAGTAGCTGCCACGCACGGTCGGGGCCTGTTTACCTCCAACGTCTTTATCGTCAATCCGCTGCCGGTACAGTTGGCCAGTTTCACGGGCCAGGCTACCGACCAGGGTGTGGCCTTGCGCTGGAAAACGGCTTCGGAGCTAAATGCCAGCCGCTTCGAAATAGAGCGGGCCGCCAAGGGGGCTCCTTTCCAGGTGCTGGGCAGCAAGGCTGCCGCGGGCAACAGCACTACCGCCCGTAGCTATGCTTACCTCGACGAAAACGCCGCCGCCGGTACCTACGCCTACCGCCTGCACCAGATTGACGTCGACGGTTCAGCGGCTTACTCACCCGTGGTAACCGTGACGGTGAAACCCAGTGCGGCCCCTCTGCTCAGCAGCGTATATCCGAATCCTTTTGTGCAAGACCTAACCGTGATGCTGGGGCAGGTGGCCGCTTACGATGCTACCGTAATCTTGACCGACATGCAGGGGCGCGTGGTGCATCGGGCTAAAGCCACTCCGAATAGCCGCCTGATACAGCTGCATACGCCCGCCCGCCTCAGTGCTGGGGCTTATCTACTAACGGTGCAGAGCGGCGAACAAAAAGCAACGCGTCAGGTGATAATCAAGCCCTGATAACTACCGTATAGCACTTTGCATAGAGCGGCATCCACAAAAGGATGCCGCTCTTTTTTATAATGATTGGTAGTATTTGCTTTGGTATATGGCTAGAAGGATATTAGAAAATGTGAAATAATCAACTCGATTTAATACCGGATATTTAATAGAATATATAAATAAGTTGAATTTTATCAATAAAGTTGTTGCCGTAGATTTGTTGTTGGCCGTTTCTGCTCACACTTATTTGCACTCCTTTTGAAAACTTTTACCTCTTTCTTGCGTCGCTGGCAGTGGGCGGCGCTCAGTGCCTTACTGCTGATAGCTGCCGTCAGTTACTATCTGCCCCAGCGGCTATCCGACTTCTCAGCAGCTGTTGAGCGCGAAGAAGAGGACGAAGACCGCCGCGACCGGCCCGATCTGGCCCTGTTGCAGGAAATAAACCGCACCCGCGACCCTGCTACCGGCACGGTGCCCCGCGAACGGCTGCTGGTAGCCCGTCACCGGGCCGATGAGTTGTTGGCACGGCAGGCTTCGCAGCGGGCCTCAACCGGCACGCTGGCCTCGGCTACCTGGACTGAAAAAGGCCCCAGCAATGTGGCTGGCCGCATCCGGGCCATCCTCATCGACCCCGCCGATGCTTCCGGCAACACGGTGTGGGTAGGCTCGGTGGCCGGTGGCCTCTGGAAAAGCACCAACGCTACCACCGCCACGCCCACCTGGGTAAGCGTAGACGGCTTTATGGCCAACCTGGCCATTACCTCGCTAGCCTATGACCCCACCAACCCAGACATTATGTACATGGGTACCGGTGAGGGTTTCTACAATGCCGACGCCGTGCGGGGCCTGGGTATCTGGAAATCGACGGACCACGGCGCTACCTGGAGCCAGCTGGCCAGCACTGCCCCGCCCACCAGCTCCGATTTCTACCGCGTGCAACGGCTGGCCGTGCAACAGGGCACCGGCTACGTGTTTGCCGCTACCCGCACGGGCCTGTTTCGCAGCAAGGATAAAGGCGCAACCTGGGCCGCCGTGCTCCAGCCAGCTGGCATTCGGATGGCCGACGTGAAAATCAGTGCCAACGGGACGATTTTCGTGGGCGCGGGTATTTTCCAAACTGGTGGTATTTACCGCTCTACCGACAACGGCGACACCTGGACCAACCTCAACACGCTGGCGGGCTCGGGCCTGCCGACTACGGGCTACAGCCGCATCGAGCTGGCTTGCGCGCCCAGCGACGCCAACCGCGTGTATGCTATTGTTACTACCACGGCCGACGTGTTGATGAACATCTATATGTCGAAAGACGGCGGCGCTACCTGGGGCACGATTCGGAAGCCCGGCGGTAGCTCGGCCGACTTCACCAGCGGCCAGGGCTGGTACGCACTGGCTATTGGCGTGTCGCCCACGAGTCCTAACACGCTGTATGTGGGCGGCCTGGACCTGTGGATAACCAACAACGCCGATGCTGCCCAAACCAGCAACCCCAATTCCGGGGCTACCTGGACGCAGACCTCGATCTGGTCGACGGCCAAAACCAATACCAATTACGTGCATGCCGACCACCACGCCATTGCCTGGGTACCGGCCACGACGGGTACGGCCACCAAGGCCTTTTTCGTCAGCGACGGGGGCGTAGCATACTCGTCTAATGCCAATGCTACAGCCCCAACGTATGGACAGCGGAACAATGGCTTGAACATCACGCAGTTTTACGCCGTGGCAGTGCACCCCAGCGACGTCAACTACTTCCTGGCCGGGGCCCAGGACAACGGTACGCAGCGCTATACCACAGCCGGTGGCCAGGTTACGACCGAGGCTACCGGCGGCGACGGTGCATTCTGCTTTATCGACCAGAACGAGCCGCAGTTCCAGTTTACGGCCTACGTGTATGCCCAGTACCGGCGCTCTTCTACCGGTGGGGCGGCAGGGTCGTATACTAACCTCAACATCAGCGCCGCCAACGGGCAGTTCATTAACCCTAGCGACTATGACAGCCGCAGCAACACGCTTTACGGCGGCTGGTCGGTCGACCGGTTTTTCCGGCTAACCAACGCCACCACGGCGGCAGCTACGGCAGCTACCAACGTGTTGCTGGCTACCGGCGCCGGTATGGTCACGCACGTTACGGTGTCGCCGAACAACCAGGACCGCCTGTTTGTGGGTACCGAGCCCGACTTTGCCGGCGGTACTTCCACCCAGGGCCACCTCTACCGCGTCGACAATGCAGCTTCGGCTACCCCCATCGTAACGCTGCTTTACACGGCTCCGGCCGGTCTGTCGGTTTCGAGTGTAGCTGTTGAAACCGGCAACGATGCGCACCTGCTGCTCACGATGTCGAACTTCAGCGCCACGGAAGCCAAAGTGCTGGAAACCACGGAAGGCACCAACACGGGCAGCGCCACGGTAGCCGCCGCCACCTGGACCAAGCGCCAAGGCGACCTGCCCGATATGCCGGTGCGCTGGGCCGTATTCGACCCTACTAACAACAAGCGCGCCCTGCTAGCCACCGAACTGGGCATCTGGAGCACCGACGACCTCTCGGCCACTAGCCCCGCCTGGAAACCCTCGAGCACCGGCCTGGCCAACGTGCGTGTGGATATGCTACGTATTCGCGCCTCCGACCAGCAGGTGGTAGCTGCTACGCACGGCCGGGGGCTGTTCGTGTCGGATGTGCTGAAAGACCAGCCGCTGCCGGTGGAGCTTACCAGCTTTACGGGCAAAGTAGCCGAGGCGGGCGTGGCCCTGCGCTGGCAGACGGCCTCCGAGAAAAACGCGCTGCGCTTCGACGTGGAGCGGGCTGCTAAAGACCAGGCCTTCCAACCACTGGCTAAAGTAGCGGCGGCCGGCACGTCTACCATTGCGCACAACTACGCCTACACCGATGCCACCACCGGCAGCGGCCTATACTACTACCGCCTACGCCAGGTAGACATTGATGGAACGGTTTCTTACTCGCCGGTTGTCACGGTGCAGGTGACACCCACCTCCGCTCCGCTGCTTACCGGCGCCTACCCCAACCCGTTTGGCAATGAGCTAACCCTGCAACTGCGGGAGCCTGTGCGCGGCGACATCCTCGTCACCCTGACCGATATGCAGGGCCGCACGGTGTATTCGCACAAAACTCAAAGCACCAGCCGGCAGGTGCCGGTAGCGGTGCCGGCTACGGTGGCAGCCGGCAGCTACGTGCTGACAGTGCGCGCCGAAGGCCAGAAGGCAACCCGCCGCGTAATGCACCGCTAAGCTGGTTTGCTTCACTACAAAAAACGCCGCCGGACTTGCTTCCGGCGGCGTTTTTCATTTGATTGATAATTGTACTGAATTACAGCTCTTTGCGTAGGCGGGCCACCGGAATGTTCAGCTGCTCGCGGTACTTGGCCACGGTGCGGCGGGCAATGTTGTAGCCGCGGGCATTGAGCATTTTCTCCAGCTTGTCGTCGCTGAGCGGGCGGCCTTTGCTTTCGCCCTCAATGATTTCCTTCAGAATGTGCTTCACCTCGCGGGAACTGGCATCCTCGCCCGAATCGGTGGCAATGCCTTCGGAGAAAAAGTACTTCAGCGGGTAAATACCGAACTCCGTCTGCACCGATTTAGAGTTTGCTACCCGGCTCACGGTACTGATATCCATGCCGATTTCGGTGGCTATGTCCTTCAGAATCATGGGGCGCAGCTTGCTTTCGTCGCCTTCCAGGAAGAAGTCGTGCTGGTAGCGTACAATGGAGTCCATGGTGCGTAGCAGGGTTTGCTGGCGCTGCTTGATGGCATCGATAAACCACTTGGCCGAGTCGAGCTTCTGCTTCACGAAGGTTACAGCCTCCTTCATCTTCTTGTCCTTCTTGGCGGCCTTGTCGTAGGTCTGGAACATCTCGGTGTAGGCCGGGGCTACCCGCAGGTCGGGCGCGTTGCGCGAATTCAGCGTGAGGTTGAATACGCCGTTGTCGTTGCTCAGAATAAAGTCGGGGATGATGTACTGCACTTTGCCCATGCCCACCGGACCCGTACCGCCGGGCTTAGGGTTGAGCTTCAGAATCAAGGCAATAGCCTCCTTGAGCTCGTCTTCTTCCAGGTCCAGCTTCTGCTGAATGCGCTGGTAGTGCTTCTTGGTAAACTCATCGAACGTGTCGTGCAGAATCCGCTCGGCGTGCTCGGTTACCTCATCCTGGTGGCGGCGCTCCAGCTGCAGCAGCAGGCATTCCTGCAGGTCGCGGGCGGCAATACCGGCCGGGTCGAAGCTCTGCACCAGGTGCAGCACCCCCTCGATTTCGGCCTCATCGGCCTCAATGTTCTGCGAGAAGGCCAGGTCGTTGGCAATGGCCGACAGGTCGCGGCGGATGTAGCCGTCGCCGTCGATGGAGCCGATAAGCTGGCGGCCAATGGCTTCCTGCTTTTCGTCGAGGTCGGCAAAGCCCAGCTGGTCGAGCAGGGAGTCGGTGAGGGAAGCACCGGTGTCGGCCAGGGGCATTTCCCGGTCGTCTTCGGGCTCGCCGGGGCCGTCGCCCTGCATTTTGTAGCCGGCTATTTCGTCGTCGTTGAGGTAGTCGCCCAGGTCGAGTTCGTCGTTGTCCTTGGTTTCGGCAGGCTCGTCTTTGGTGGGTATTTCTATTTCGGGCTGCTCTTCGCTGCCGCTGTCGAAGTCCTCGTCCAGGGTATTATCGTCGCTGTCGAATTCGGAATCGGGGTCGTCGTAGTCGTCGGAATCTTCCGCATCGTCGTCGCGCTCCTGGTCTTCCAGCTCGTCATCGGTGTTTTCGTCGCCTTCTTCCAGGGCCGGGTTTACTTCCAGCTCTTCCTTGATGCGCGCCTCCAGCTCGGCCGTCGGAATCTGGAGCAGCTTAATGAACTGTATCTGTTGGGGAGACAACTTCTGCGAGAGAAGCTGCTTCATGTCAAGTCTTTGCATACTCTGGAAAGCGTGTAGCCCTACGGTGAAAAGCCTGCGGGGCTCTCTTCAAATATAGACCTTTCTGTACTCGTCTTTGATCAAAAAAGTTGAGCCGGGCGGCCCACATCATTTTGGCAAAGCAACGCTGCGGCCCCCGATTCACAAAACAAACGAAGCTAAACCGCTAAACTGATTTCTGCGCCCCGCAAAAGTCCTACCTTTGCCGACTTATAGTTTTAAATCCCGAAAGCTGAGTCCGATGTCTGTCAGAAGGTCGAGTGTGCAGGAGCTGCTCCAGAGCCAGGAGCTGGAGCGTGAAGTAGTTGTGAAAGGCTGGGTGCGCACCCGCCGCGGCAATAAGTACGTGCAGTTTATTGCCGTCAACGACGGTTCCGGCTTCAATTCCATTCAGGTAGTAGCCGACGCCGAGAAGTTTCCCGAAGAAAAGCTTAAGGCCGACGGCGTCGAAAACGGCGCGGCTGTGATGGTGCGTGGTAAGCTGGTGGCTTCGCAGGGCAAAGGCCAGAGCGTGGAAATCCAGGCCTCGGAAATCACCGTCTACGGCAAGGCCGACACCGAAACCTACCCGCTCCAGAAGAAAGGCCACTCGCTCGAATTCCTGCGCGAAATTGCCCACCTGCGTCCCCGCACCAACACGTTTGGCGCGGTGCTACGCATCCGGCACGCCATGGCCTTCGCCGTGCACCAGTTCTTCAACGACCGGGGCTTTTTCTACGTGCACACGCCCATCGTTACGGGCTCCGATGCCGAAGGCGCCGGCCAGATGTTCCGTGTCACGACGCTGCCCGACCAGAATCCGCCTTTGACAGAGGATAAGTCGGGGGTAGACTACAAGCAGGACTTCTTCGGCAAGCAAACCAACCTGACCGTGTCGGGGCAGCTCGAAGGCGAAGTAACGGCCATGGCGCTGGGCAAGGTCTACACGTTCGGCCCCACATTCCGGGCCGAGAATTCCAACACGGCCCGCCACCTAGCCGAGTTCTGGATGATTGAGCCCGAAGTGGCTTTCAACGACCTTGCCGACAACATGGATCTGGCTGAGGATTTCCTCCGCTACCTGGTGCGCTACGCTCTGGAGAAATGCCAGGACGACCTCAAGTTCCTCAACGAGCAGTACGACAAGGAGCTGCTGAACCGGTTGCAGTTTGTGGTCGACAACGACTTCCAGCGCCTGAACTACACCGAGGCGGTGGAAATCCTGAAAACGGCCAAGCAGAAGTTCGAATTCCCCGTGGACTGGGGCACCGACCTGCAGAGCGAGCATGAGCGCTACCTCGTAGAAAAGCACTTCAAGAAGCCCGTTATCCTGACCAACTACCCCAAGGATATCAAGGCCTTCTACATGAAGCTCAACGACGACGACAAAACCGTGCGGGCCATGGACGTGCTGTTTCCCGGTATCGGCGAAATCATCGGCGGCTCGGAGCGCGAGGAAAGCCTGGAGAAACTCACCAAGCGCATGGCCGAAATGAATGTGCCCGAGCACGACCTGTGGTGGTACCTAGAGCTGCGCAAGTACGGCACCGCGCCCCACGCCGGCTTCGGGCTGGGCTTCGAGCGCCTCATCCTGTTCGTGACCGGCATGAGCAATATTCGCGACGTAATTCCCTTCCCACGCTTCCCCAAGAGCGCCGAGTTTTAGGAAAGGAAAATCTGAATCTATAACATTACAGAAAGCAAAAAAGGCGACTAGTACAGGTCGCCTTTTTTGCTTTTGCTGCTCACTAGCAGTAATTCCGCAGTTCCTTGTCATCCACGGCTACCAGCGCATCTAGGCGCAGCTCGAAGCCGTCTTCCAGGCGCAGGTACTCTACTTTGTCGGTGATGAACAAGTCGGTGATGATGCCGGTGTAGGTGCTTGGCGGCGTGTCGGGCTCGGTGCGGTAGGTGAGCGTGCATACCTGGCGGGTAGTGGCGCGGGCTTCCAGCTCGTCGTAGAAGCTGCAGCTGATGGGCTGGTAATCGGGTTTGGTGGCGGGCATCGGTGTGGGACTTGGTGGAGTGTACTGAATACGTAGCCGTCCGCTGGTCAGGTCGATTTTAGGCGGGCTTTTCTGCCTGATTGGCTGGCGTGCCTAGTAGCTGCCGTAGCGGCCCGAACAGCGGGTGTCGGTCCAGAATCAGGGCTACGGCTACGGCTACGATGGGCGCGGCCAGCAGCAGCATCCGGCTCATTTCGCCCGAGAGCAGCATGTGGGCCAGCACGGCCGCCAGCCCCAACAGCGTGGGGCCCGCCGGCAGCAGCGGCAGCCACCGCCCAATGGCCGCTCGCCCGCCCCAGAAGCCAGCCAGCAGTACCCCGTTGAAGAGCCCAAATACGCCGCTGCAGATAACCAACCCGTGCGGGGAAAGCAGCCAGCCTAGGTTGCTGACCACGTTGCGGCCGTGCTCTAAAGCATTGGCCAGGCTGCCGGTAGCAGCGGGTGGCACCTGTGCATCGATGGCCGCGTGCAGAGCAAGCACCAGCCCGGCCGCGCCCACTATGGTCAGCAGCCGCTGCCAGAGCGGCACGAAGCGGCCGTACAGCAGCGCCACGGGCAAAAACAGGATAAAGGATTCTTTCAGTGCCGGGCCCAGCACCACTACGGCCAGCAGCAGCAAACCAGATTGGGTACGTAGCGCATAATACAGCAACACCACGGCCAGCACCACGGCGCTATCTACGAGCACCAAACCAGAAATGTAGCTGGCCACGCCGCTGCACAGTATAGCGGCCATACCTATCAGGGCCGGGCCAGCCGCCGTGCCGTAGGCCCGCGCCGTGCGGTACAGAAACAAGCCGGCCAGCGCCATTACTAGCACATTCAGCAGGAAAAAGCTACTCCCGATGGGTGGCTTACCTGAAGCGGATATCAAGGATGTAACGCCATTGAGCAGGTAGGCCAGAGTACCCGCGGCTAAAGGCAAAATTACCCGGTAGCGGTGCGTCACGGGTACGTCGAAATTGCCCTGAGCCATGCGCAGGTAGCTTTGCTCGTCGATAGTATAGGCCGCCGGGTGGTTGACCAGCACCAAGTAGGCATTACTCCAGAGCAAGGCCAGGGCCAGCAGAAATACAAGCAGCAGCGACTGGCGCCGCACCGACCAACGAGACATAAGCACCGTTAAATACCACTGAACTACCCGGTAATGTTACGCGAGATACCGCACATTCCGGCACAAAAAAGCCTCTTCTGCCAAGAAGAGGCTTTTAAGCTAAGCAGCAGCAAAGAGGAACTTAGTGTTTGCCCTTTCCTTTGCCATTCCCATTTCCGTGGCCTTTGCCATTGTTGCCCTCGTAAGCTGGAGCACCAATGATAACGCCTTGGTTGCCGCGCATTTTCTTGGCCTGGCCGGGAGGCATACCGTGCGGGTGACCCTTATACTTGGTACGGTATTCCTCGATGCGCACCCAGGGTTGAGCACCCACGTAATCAACGACTACCGGGTGAAACGTGCGTGGGTCGCGGCCCGAGTTGGCTACCCGGCCCCAGCGGCCGTCACGCAATAGTACGTATTGCCGGTCGCGCACGTCGTAATAGCCGTCTACTTCCGGAATGTAGTAGTACTGCGTGTTCTGGCCTACGGCCGGGCCCCAGGACGGCGGCACTACGTTGATATTGACCTGAGCCTGGGCCGTAGTAGTGTGCAGCGTGAGGGCAAACAGGCCGGCGGCGGCTATTTTGAGCAGTTTCATAAGTTCGGTGGGAGTGAAGTGAGTGAAAACGAGGAACGCAAAAACCGGGTAACGCAAATACGAAGCCAAGGCTTTACTGTTCAGCCCGGCGGCCGGGAACGGAATAATTTATTTCCGGTGGGACAATCCCGAGGCGTGTGCTGTTGTACCTCCTCCGCCGGACATTCACCTACCGGGAATTCCCCCAGCCTGCCAGCCGCTAAAACCACTGGCAAATAAGCTATTCGGGGTAGCCAAAGGGCCGCGTTTTACGTACCTTTGCGGACTTATTCGATTCGCTTTGCATGGCTAAGAAAACGACTGCTTCCCGTTCTGCTGCTACTTCTACCGCCGTTCTGGCCGCCCCACCCGCCCCACCCGAGCGGGCCGCCGATGTGGAAGCGCCCTTTATTGAGGTGTATGGTGCCCGGGAGCACAATCTGAAAAACGTATCGGTCAAGATTCCGCGCGGGCAACTGGTGGTGTTCACCGGCATTTCGGGCTCGGGCAAGTCGTCGTTGGCTTTCGATACAATTTATGCCGAAGGCCAGCGGCGCTACATGGAAACCTTCTCGGCCTACGCCCGCTCCTTTATGGGCGGCCTGGAGCGGCCCGATGTGGACAAGATTGAAGGACTGTCGCCGGTAATTAGCATCGAGCAGAAAACCACCTCGCGCAACCCCCGCTCCACGGTGGGTACCATCACCGAGATTTACGACTTCCTGCGCCTGCTCTACGCCCGCACCGCCGAGGCCTTCAGCTATGCCACCGGCGCCAAGATGATCCGGCAGAGCGACGAGCAGATCATCAACTACATCCTCAAGCACTTCGCCGACAAGAAGCTGGTGGTGCTGGCCCCCGTGGTGAAAGGCCGCAAAGGCCACTACCGGGAGCTGTTCCAGCAGATTGCCAAGCTGGGCTTCACCAAGGTACGCGTCGATGGCGAGCTGCTCGACATTACGGCCAAGATGCAGGTGGACCGCTACAAAATCCACGACATCGAAATCGTTATCGACCGGCTGAAGGCTACCAAGGAAGACCGGTTTCGGCTGTCGGGCTCGGTGCAGAACTCCCTGACCCACGGCAAGGGCACCATGCTGGTCTTGGATTCGGACTCGGGCAAGACGCAGTTTTTCTCGCGCTTCCTGATGGACCCCACCACCGGTATTGCCTACGACGACCCGGCCCCCAATACCTTCTCGTTCAACTCGCCCTACGGCGCCTGCCCCACCTGCAACGGCCTGGGCGAGGTGCAGGAGATTACCGAGGAAAGTGTGATGCCCGACAAGAAGCTGAGCATCAGCCGCGGCGGCATTGCACCCCTGGGCGAGTACCGCGACATCTGGATTTTCCAGCAGCTCAGCACCATCCTCAAGCGCCACAAAGCCAGCCTCTCCACGGCCCTCGATAAGCTGCCGGCCGAGTTGCTCGAAAAGCTGCTCTACGGCATCGAGGAAGAGGAAGGCGCCGACCCCAAAAAGGCCGGTTACGTCGAGCCTTTCGAAGGTATCATTCCGTTTCTGCGTCGGCAGATGGACTCCGATTCAGAAAGCATCCGCAGCTGGATTCAGGAATACACCCAGGCCAAGGAATGCCCCGAGTGCCACGGCTACCGCCTCAAAAAGGAGTCGTTGCACTTCAAGATTGCCGATAAAAACATCGGGGAGTTGTCGGTAATGGATATTGCCCAGCTGGCCCAGTGGTTTGAGGGCCTCGAAAGCCGCATTACCGACCGCCAAAACCTGATTGCCCGCGAGCTGCTCAAGGAAATCCGCAAGCGCATCGGCTTTTTGCTGGAAGTCGGCCTCGAATACCTGAGTCTGCACCGCTCGGTGCGCACGCTCAGTGGCGGCGAGTCGCAGCGCATTCGCCTTGCCACCCAGATTGGTACCCAGCTCGTGGGGGTGCTCTACATCATGGATGAGCCCAGCATCGGGCTGCACCAGCGCGACAACGAGCGGCTCATCAAAGCCCTGCAGCACCTGCGCGACATCGGCAACTCGGTGATTGTGGTGGAGCACGACAAGGACATGATTATGAATGCCGACTACGTGCTCGACATTGGTCCGGGCGCGGGTATTCACGGCGGCCACATTGTGGCCGAGGGCTCCCCGCGGGATATTTTCCAGTCGGGCAGCCTCACCTCGCAGTACCTGAGTGGCGAAAAGCACATTGAGCTGCGCCGCCAGAAACGCAAGGGCGACGGGGGCCAGCTGGTGCTGAAAGGCGCTACCGGCCACAACCTCAAAAACGTGACGGCCAAGTTTCCTCTGGGCAAGCTCGTGGCCGTAACGGGCGTGTCGGGCTCGGGCAAGTCCAGCCTGATTCACGACACACTCTACCCGATTCTCAACCAGTTCTTCTTCAACTCCAAAAAGGACCCGCTGCCTTACCAGAGCATCGAAGGTCTGGAGCTGATTGATAAAGTGATTGAAGTAGACCAGTCGCCGATTGGGCGCACGCCGCGCTCCAACCCGGCCACGTACACGGGCGTCTTCACCGAAATCAGGAGCCTGTTTGCCTCGCTGCCGGAAGCCAAAATCCGGGGCTACGGGCCGGGCCGCTTCTCCTTCAACGTGAAGGGCGGACGGTGCGAAACCTGCGAGGGCGCCGGTATGCGCACTATCGAAATGAACTTCCTGCCCGACGTACACGTGCCCTGCGAAACCTGCAAAGGCCGCCGCTACAACCGCGAAACGCTTGAAGTGCGCTTCAAAGGCAAGAGCATCACCGACGTGCTCGACATGACGGTGGAAAAGGCCGTGGAGTACTTCGAAAACCAGCCCCGCATCATTCGCAAGATTCAGGTATTGAATGAGGTGGGACTGGGCTACCTCACGTTGGGTCAGCAGGCTACGACGTTGTCGGGTGGTGAGGCCCAGCGGGTGAAGCTGGCCACCGAGCTGGGCAAAAAGGATACCGGCAAGACGTTCTACATCCTCGACGAGCCCACCACCGGCCTGCACTTCGAAGATATCAACCACCTCTCCGATGTGCTCCAGAAGCTCGTCGACAAGGGCAACACGGTGCTCATCATCGAGCACAACCTGGACCTGATCAAAGTAGCCGACCACATCATCGACCTGGGTCCCGAAGGCGGCGGGGGTGGTGGTACCATCGTGGCCCAGGGCACGCCCGAGCAGGTAGCTAAAGTGAAGAAAGGCCACACCGCCCGTTTCTTGGCCGAGGAGCTGAAAATCAGCAAGTACGCCGACGAGAAAGTGAAATAGCTGAGTTATACACTCAACAACAAGGCCCCGCTTACGATTCGTAAGCGGGGCCTTGTTGTTGAGCTAACACCGTGCTCAAGCCAGCACTTTGCCGCCGTGCCTTTGCTCATAAGCGGCACACAAGCGCTGATACCGTTTGCGCTGCAGAAAGGCCAGCAGCGGAAAAGCCACAGCCGGAATCATGCGCAGGGCCAGGGGCGGCAGCACGAAAGCCAGGGCAATGCTGCTGATAAACACCACCGGCGACATCAGCGGGCGGGCTATGTCGAGGTCGGGGTGCTCGTGCTCGGGAGCGGCTACTACCTGGTTGCCGGCATTGCTGAGGTGGCGCTGCAGGGCAATCTGCATGATACCGGTGAAGGCAATATTGATGCTGTACAGAATCCAGGGAGTGCGCAGCAGGCTGTATTCGCTCTGGTAGGCGGTGGTAAAGGGCATCAGGATGATGCTGAGCAGAAACAGCAGGTTCAGCCACAGCAGCCGGTTATTGAGGCGGCGCACAAAGCGGAAAATGCGGTGATGGGCCGTCCAATAAATGGCAATGATGAAGAAGCTCAGAAAGAAGCCCACGAACTTCGGAATCAGATGGGCCAGCACCGAAAGCACCGCCGATTCGGTGGGATGCTCCAACTCGGGCACCTTTATTTCGATGACCAGCAGCGTAATGGCAATGGCAAACACGGCGTCGGTAAACAGGATAACCCGTTCGATCTGGAATGCGTCGCGGTTGTGCTGCGCTTTTTCATTGCCATCCATAAAGCTGCTAAAGCCGGGGAAAGTGAGTCGGCCGGCCTAAATATAGTCCCTATGGTATAAGAGGCCAACTCCCGCACGAGAAAGTGCCCCAACGCAAAAAGCCGTTGCAGACGATTCTGCAACGGCTTTCACTGGTCAATTGAAGCGCAATTACATCTTCATGTCGCTGTGCTTCTTCGACATATCCAGGTGGCCCTGCACCACGGGTGTCACCTTGCTAATGAAGCCCTGCAGGTCGGCGTCCTGGGTCATCGTTTGGTGGGCCTTGAGCGTATTCAGCGTTTTTTCGTGGTCCATCACCATCTGAGTCATGTACTTGTCCTCAAAGGCTTTGCCCGAGAGGCCGCGCATGCCGGCGGCAATGGTTTTGTGCTCCGCGTCCATATCGGCGGGCAGTACCACGTTCTTCTTGCCAGCAATAACCTTCAGGTCAGCCGTCGATTTGGTGTGGTCCTTAATCATCATGTTGGCGTGCTCTTTCACGGCGCCCGTCACGCCTTTTTCGAGGGCCAGCTTGCTAAGCTGAATCTCGTTCTGGTCGCTGTGCGCCGCCGACTGCATAAACTCCGGGTCGGTAGAGTGCGGAGCAGTCGGGCCGCCGGCCGCGTTGGCGTTCATATCGGCCGGGGCAGTGCCGGTGGCGGCAGCGCTGCCGGCGGCGGTGGCATCTTCGGGCATGGTAGTAGCCATCGAATCACCGGCAGTGGTATTGTTGCCGGTGTCACCAGCTTCCGAGGCGGTGCTGTTGTTGCTGCTGCAGGCGGCTAAGGTCATCAGGCTTGCGCACAGCAAGCTCATTGAAATGCGTTTCATAGTAAGTAGTGGTTTGGTTAACAGGGGAAAGAGGGCGGAGTAAGCGGTATTCTGAATGGCCACAGCTTCTGAGGCGTTGACCGGAATAGGGCAAAAGAGCGGAGTAAATTGGTAAAGCAGAGCGGCTAACAGCCGGGTAGGCTATTTGGCCATTCCGGTATTATCGGCCGTGGCCGAGTCGCTGTTGGCGGTTACCGTGGCGCCGGCGTCGTTGTCGATTACCGTAGCATCGGCCTGCACGCCACCTTCAGCGGCAGCTTCGTTCATGTCACTTACGGCTTCACCAGAGGTACCATCGGTACGCTTGTCGGCGCTGTCGCAGCTGCTTAGCGAAAGGGTTGCGGCCAGAGCCAGCAGCGAGAAAATGCGGATTTTCATAGGGGTTTTATGGTTGGTAAGAAATCGGGAATACGTCATTACGGCAGGTCTTCCACCTGTTCGTTTACCTCTTTGGCCATGTCCAGGTGCTCTTTCAACACGGGCGCATATTTGGCCGCGAAGCCCCGGATGTCGCCATCGTAGGCATCTTCGCTCATATCTTCAAACTCACCCACGTCCTTCTTGTGGTCGTCAACCATGAGGGCCATGTACTGCTTGTCGAAGGCAGTGCCCGTGAGGGCCGAAAGCTTGGCGTAGGTGTCTTGCTGCTCGCGGCCCAGGCTGGCCGGCAACACGAGGCCTTTCTGCCCAGCCAGTGTTTTGAGGGCCGCATTGGCTTCGGCATGCTGCTCTACCATGTGCTGGCCAAAGGTCTTGACGGCGGGCTGAGTGGCTTTCTGCTGGGCCAGCTTGCCCAGCTCCACTTCCAGCATTCCGTCACTGGCCGCCTCCACCATAAACTCGGCGTCGCGCTCCTGCTTCTCGGTCACGTTGTCGTCGCCAATGCGCTTTTCATTCTGGAACTGCGCTTCCGCTACCGGGTCTTTCTGGCTCGCGTCGGGAGAACAGGAGGCCAGTCCCAGGAACCCGGCCAGCATTAAAAATCGAGAAGAATGGAGCATAGTAGGAAGCCTGAGGAATGGTCGACAGCAGAGCTTTTCTCTATACGGCCTGCTTGTGCAGTGGTTCAGTATGGAATAGTTCCGGCAAGGAAAAAAAAGTTTGCGCCCTGCTTAAACCACCGATTCGGAAGGCACTCTAACGGCTACAAAACCAGTAAGAACCACACTCACACTTTTTCCAACCTCCCATCTCATGTCTACCGTCACGCTCCGCTCTTTGGGTCTTGCTGCCTGCGCCAGCACCCTGCTTTTCTTTACCGCCTGCAACAAAGACCGGGAAGCGGCCACGCCGGAAAACCTGGAATCGGCCGAGGATAGCGGTAATGCGGAGGATGAAAACGCCGCCATCGGCGACATCATCGAAGTAGCCGCCCCCGACAATGAGAAACTCTCGAACGGTCTGGTGCGGGAGCCTGCCGATGTGCTGCGCGTATTTGGGGCCTGCGCCCAGCGCAGCTACAATGCCGAAACCCGCACACTCACCATCGATTTCGGCGCCACCAACTGCGTGTGCCCTAATGGCAAGACCCGGCGCGGTAAAATTGTGGTGGTATTCGGTGGGCCCTACCGCGTAGGCGGCGCGGTGCAGGCCGGAGCCACGGCCACCGTATCGTTGGTCAACTACTTCGTGAATGACAAGCAGCACACTGGCCTGCGCACTTTCACCAGCCTGGGCAATGGCTCCTTCACCCTGGACGTGCAGAATGCTAGCATCATCACGCCCGATGGTACCCACAGCTGGTCGTCGCAGCGCACTTACACCCGCACGGCTGGCTTTGGTACACCTACTATTCAGGATGATAAATACCTGGTGACTGGCCAAGCCGCCGGCACCAACCGCAAAAACGTGAGCTACACAGCCCAGATTCAGCAGCCCCTAGTGAAAAACTTCACCCTCGGCTGTGCCCGTCACTTCACCGCCGGCACGGTAGCCATCAGCAACTCCAAGGGCAAAAGCCTGCTGCTCAACTATGACCCCACCGGTACCGCTGCCTGCGACAATATTGCCAGCATCACCGTCGATGGTGTTACGCGTACTATCCGCCTGCGCTAAGTAACCAAGCTCCACATTCTGTCTGTTTTGGCAGGAATCAGCAAAAGAAAAGCGGCCCGAGTTTCGGGCCGTTTTTCTTTTATCCGGCTTCGGCAGGGTTGGCTCACAATAACGGTATGCGGATATACTCCTGGCCTGTCTTTTATGAGTCATTATTGACTATCCAAACCTTATGCTGATAGTCGGTAGCATACTTATTTAAAGGCCTTTGAAAACCGGTTTGCGCTTTTCCGTAAACGCGGCTACTCCTTCTCTGTAGTCTGCTGATTCGCCGGCAATCTGCTGGCACTCGGCTTCGTAGTCGAGCATTTGGTCGAGCGAGGCGGCGCCGGCTTTGTTGAGCATCTGCTTGATGAGGCCAATGGATTTAGTGGGTGCGGCGGCGTAGCGCGCGGCCAGGGCCGCCACGGCCGCGTCCAGTTCGGTGGGTGCTACCACCTGGTTTACCATACCCAGCCGTAGCGCTTCGTCGGCGGTTACCTTCGAGCCTAGCGTACAGAGCTCAAAAGCCTTGAGCGTGCCCACCAGGCGCGGCAAAAAGTACGACGAGCCCGAGTCCGGCACCAATCCGATATTTATAAATACCTCAATCAGAGAAGCATCGGTGGAGGCTATCAGCGCGTCGCAGGCCAGGGCCAAGGAACAGCCTGCGCCGGCGGCCACGCCGTTCAGGCGGCCAATAATAGGCTTGGGCAAGTTGCGCATGGCCCGAATGATAGGGTTGTAACGCTTGTGCAGCGTGTCGGCAAAGGAAAACTGCGCTTCATCCTGGGTGGCCTTCAGATCCTGGCCCGAGCAGAAGGCCCGGCCCGCGCCAGTCAGTACCACTACCCGCACGGCCTCGTCGTCGGCAGTGCGTTGCAGGGCGTCCTGCAGCTCGTAGCTCAGTGGGTTATTAAAGGCGTTGAAAACCTCCGGGCGGTTGAGCGTAATGGTGGCAATGCCGTTCTGGACGTCGTAAAGCAGGCTGGTAAACATGAGCAGAGAGCTGAGTAAGTGAATGGGTGGCCGTAAAAGTAGTGATGCACCGCCACCATTTACCCTGCGTGCTACTTACTCGTGTTTCAGCTCGGCCCGGAGCAGCGCTTCTGCCACAACCAGGTCTTCGGGCGTCGTGATTTTCAGGTTGCGGTAGTCGCCGGGCACCAGATATATCGGCTGCAGATCCTCTACCACGCTGGCATCGTCGGTGAAAGTGTTGAGCTCCGGCAATTGGTAGGCCCGCCGCAGCAGGTTCAGCTCAAAGCACTGGGGCGTTTGCACCAGCCGCAGCCGGGCGCGGTCCAGAGCATAGGAGCCCTGCTGGGCCAGTCCCCGCACCGAGTCTTTGGGGGCTACAGCCGCTACGGCCGCGCCGTGTGCAGCGGCGGCGGCGTAGGTTTGCTCCAGCACTTCCGCCGACACCAGGGGCCGCACACCATCGTGCACGGCCACGATGCCCTCAGTGTAGGTTGCCAGATGTGCCAGTCCGTTGCGTACCGAAGCCCAGCGCGTAGCCCCACCGGCTACCACCGCGTGTTGAATCGTGACGTTGTGCTCGACGCACAGCTGCTGCCAAACGTCAAACTGTTCGGCCGGCAGTACCACCACGCACTGCTCAACGCCCAGCGCAGCCGCCGCAAACCGGCGCAGCGTGTGCAGCAGTACCGGCTCACCCAGCAGGTTCAGAAATTGCTTGGGCCGGTCGGCGCCCATGCGGGTGCCGCTGCCGCCCGCCACCAAAATGGCATAGCGGGGCCCCTGCGGAGGCTCGGGGTTTGGGTTGATAGAATCAGTCATAGCAAGGAGAGGAAGGGCCAGCAAATTACGAAAGCCACCGTATGCAAAACGCCGAATACCCTGCGGGCATTCGGCGTTTCAACAAAATTAGGCAGGAAGCTGACTACAGAATCAGCATGGCGTCGCCGTAGGTGAAGAACTTGTACTTCTCCTTAATGGCCAGCTGGTAAGCCTCAATCAGCAACTCATGACCGGCGAAGGCCGAGGCCATCATCATCAGGGTGCTTTCGGGCATGTGAAAGTTAGTCAGCAGCGTGTTGGCAATCTTGAACTCGTGGGGCGGGAAGATGAACTTGTCGGTCCAGCCCTGGTTTTCCTTCAGGCGAGCATGGGCCGATACCGACGACTCTAGGGCACGCATGGTGGTGGTACCCACGGCACACACGCGTTTCTTGGCGTCGAGGGCGCGGTTCACCAGCGTGGCGGCTTCCGCCGATACGATGAAGTTTTCCGAGTCCATCTTGTGCTTGGTCAGATCTTCCACGTCCACGGGGCGGAAGGTGCCCAGGCCTACGTGCAGCGTTACGGCTGCCACGTCCACACCTCTGATTTCCAGGCGCTTCATTACCTCGCGGGTGAAGTGCAGACCAGCGGAAGGCGCGGCTACGGCACCCTTATGCTTGGCATAAATGGTTTGGTAGCGCTCTTTGTCGGCCGGCTCGGCGTCGCGGGTAATTACCTCGCGGGGCAGGGGCGTTTCGCCTAGGTCGTTCAGGGCTTTGTAGAACTCCTCGTCTGAGCCATCAAACAGGAACTTGATGGTGCGGCCGCGCGAAGTGGTGTTGTCGATAACCTCGGCTACCATGTCGCTCTCACCGAAGTAGAGCTTGTTGCCAACCCGAATCTTCCGGGCCGGGTCTACAAGAACGTCCCAGAGGTGGATTTCCTTGTTCAGCTCGCGCAACAGGAACACTTCGATCTTAGCGCCCGTCTTTTCCTTGTTGCCATACAGTCGGGCCGGAAACACCTGAGTATCATTGACTACAAAAACGTCACCCTCGGTGAAGTACTCGATGATATCCTTGAACACGCGGTGCTCAATCTTGCCGCTGTCGCGGTGCAAAACCATCAGGCGTGATTCATCACGAGTCTTGGCCGGATGTTGCGCCAGCAGGCTCTCAGGCAACTCAAATTTGAACTCGGACAGTTTCATGGGCTAAAACAAAGGCAATAGGAGGGGAAGCTAACAAAATTTTGGGTTGGCAAAAGTACGTACAATGGCCGGATAAATCGTTACTTTTCGCCCGGAAAGGTGAACTGGTGAGATAGTAAAATAAGGAGCTGCCGTTCAAGCTGCTCTATCCACACCATCAGAATATTAAACTCACTATTTCACCATCTCACTATTTCACTTCATGAAAACGCTGCGTCTGACTCTGGAAAGCTTCCGCTTCGCGTGGCAAGCCCTCAAATCAAACCTGCTCCGCACAATTTTGTCGCTATTGGGCGTTACGGTGGGTATTTTCGCCATCATTGCCGTCTTTGCCGTCGTCGATTCGCTCGAGGCCAATGTGCGTAAGAGCATGAGCTTCGTCGGCGACAAGGTGATTTACGTGGGCAAGTGGCCTTGGTCGTTCGGGGGCGAGTATCCGTGGTGGAAATATTTCAACCGGCCCGTGCCATCGGTGCGCGAATTTCGGGAGCTACAGAAAAACCTGGGCCCCAATAACAACGGCGTGGCCATTTTCGGGGCCGTGGGTGGCCGCGTGCTCAAAGCCGGGAACAACAGCGTATCCGACTGTGCCCTGCAGGGCGTCAGCTTCGACTACCGTAAGGTATCGGATGTGCCCGTGGCCGAGGGGCGGTACTTTACTACTCAGGAAGTAGATGCAGCCCGCAACGTGGCCATCATTGGGGCTACTATTGCCGAAAACCTCTACCCCAACGGCAGCGCCATTGGACAGGAGTTTAAGGCCCAGGGCCAGAAGTTTATTGTGGTGGGGGTGATGGAAAAGGAAGGTAAAAAGCTGCTCGACACGCCCAGTAATGATACCAATTGCCTGATTCCCTTTGGTATGTTTACCAAAATGTTTGCCCTGAACACCGGCGGCATGACGGGCGTGACGCCGACCATTGCCGTAAAAGGCACCGACCAAGACGCCGGCTTGCTCGACTTAGAATACGAGCTGCAGGGCGTGATGCGCAACATTCGGGGCCTCAAGCCCCGGCAGGAAGATAACTTCGCCCTGAACCGCCCCGAAATGCTGGCCAACGCCATTACCCAGTTGTTCTCCATCATTGGGGTGGCCGGCGCGGTCATTGGCTCATTTGCCATGCTGGTAGGCGGCTTCGGCATTGCCAATATCATGTTTGTGTCGGTAAAGGAGCGTACCAACATCATCGGGATTCAAAAGTCGCTGGGGGCCAAAAATGCCTTTATTCTGTTTCAGTTTCTTTTCGAAGCCGTTTTTCTGTGCTTACTTGGCGGCGCGGCGGGCATCTTTCTGGTGTTTCTTATCACCCTGATTCCCCAGGATTCTTTGCCGTTGTTCTTATCGGCCGGCAATATTGTGCTGGGCCTCACGGTGTCGGTAGTAATCGGGATGCTGGCCGGTATTATTCCAGCCGTGCTGGCTTCCAATATGGACCCGGTAATTGCTATTCGCTCCAAGTAAGGCGTAAAGTAGCCGGCTCAACGGCAGCCGGTTAGGCTATTGTTAACAAATTGTTAACTTGCACGCCCCAATTTTTGGTCGCCCTGCTTTGCGCGGGGCGGCTTTCTTTTGCTCCCACCTTCCTATTTTTTTCACTAGCGGGTCAGTTGTACCGCTACGGGCAACGTCGTTGCCTCCAGCTGACCCTGCAATTCCCATGTGTAGCCATGACGAAACTTAAAAAAACCAGTCGGACCAAAGCGTCCGACGAAGCGTTGAACGCGGGCAGCGGCCAGACCATTGTACAGCCCAACGTGAACGACAACAAAGTCACCAGCATCAGCGACATCCGGGAGCAAACCCACGGGGAGCGCACGGTGCAGGTAGATGACGAGCAGCGCATCCGCAAGGCCTTCGTCGATAAGGACTGGAACGAAATCAAGATTGCCGACTCCTGGCAGATCTTCAAGGTAATGGCGGAGTTTGTGGAAGGCTTCGAGAAGATGTCGAAGATTGGCCCGTGCGTGTCCATTTTCGGCTCAGCCCGCACCAAGCCCGACAACCCGTATTACCAGATGGCCGAGGAAATTGCGGCCAAGCTGGTGCGTCACGGCTACGGTGTTATTACGGGGGGCGGCCCCGGCATCATGGAAGCCGGCAACAAGGGTGCCCGCTCCGAGGGCGGCAAGTCGGTAGGTCTGAACATTGAGTTGCCTTTCGAGCAGTTCAACAACATCTACATCGACCCCGACAAAATCATCAACTTCGACTACTTCTTCGTGCGTAAGGTGATGTTCGTGAAGTATGCCCAGGGCTTCATCGGCATGCCCGGTGGCTTCGGTACGCTTGACGAGCTGTTTGAGGCCATTACCCTGATTCAGACCAAAAAAATCGGCCGTTTCCCCATCGTGCTGGTGGGTACCAAATACTGGAAAGGCATGTTTGAGTGGATTCAGCAGGCTATGCTGGAAGACGAGCACAACATTTCGCCCGAGGACATGGACCTGGTGCAGCTCGTGGACGACGCGGCTTCGGCCGTGAAAATCATCGACGATTTCTACTCCAAGTACCTGTTGTCGCCTAACTTCTAGGCCGACAGCTGTACTAAGCAGGAAAGCCGGGCAAATGCCCGGCTTTTTTTGTGGGTGCCAGGTGCGTCAGCAGCACTACTATTCATTCGTCGTAAAGTCGTGCCGCGTTTGGTTTGCTTCTGCTTAACTACTTTATTGTTCGTTCCCATCCATTCTTTACGACCCTTATTCATGGCTTTAACCAAACACATCTATGTAGCCCCCCGGTGGGGTGGTTCCCCGCGCGACGACTGGTATCCGTGGCTGAAGCGGGAGCTGGAAGCCCTGCCGGAGGCACGGGGTTTTGAGTACCAGGTGCACCTGCTGGATATGCCCGCCTGGGACCTACCGGAAATTGACCACGCTATAGCTCACCTATCAGCAATTTTGCCGGCCGATAGGCTCAACGCGGATGTGCTGCTGGTGGGCCACAGCGTGAGCTGTCTAGCTATTCTGCACTATCTGGCCAAAGTGGGAGCCGCATTCCCCACCCAGCCGCCCCAGGTGGGAGGCGTGGTGTGCGTGGCGGGCTGGTTTTCGGTTGACAGCCCGTGGCAGGAAGTGCTGAACTGGATTCATGCCCCGATTGACTTTGAAGCGGCCCGGCGCCTGATTCCGGATAATAAGTTGGTAGTACTGCTTTCTGACGATGACCCGTACACGTCCGGCTACCAGGAAAATAAGCGGCTATGGGTAGAGCGGCTCCATTCCCAGGTGCATATTCTGCCCGGCCGGCAGCGGCAGCACTTCAGCGCCCAGCTCGACTCGGATATTCTGGACGCTATTCGGGACCTGGCCAGCGAGGTACCGCAGCCAGTGGCGGGTAGTCAATTGTAGCAGGAACGCTGGAAGCACACCGGTTCGGAAACAAATCCGGGCCGGTGTGCTTCCTTTGTTTCGTGAAGCAGCCCGACTTTGACTACTTACTTGCCGGCGGCGGTGCGGCGGGCCTGAGCCTGGCCTACCACCTGAGCCTGGAGCCGCGCCTGCGCGGCAAGCGGGTGGTAGTGGTAGAGCCCGACGCCAAGGATCAGAATGACCGGACCTGGTCGTTCTGGGCCGATGCGCCTACTGCCTTCGACCCCATCGTGGCGCACGAGTGGCAGCAGCTGGCCTTTCGGAGCCCGACGTTTGAGCAAGTCTTTCGTCTGCTGCGCTACCGCTACAAAATGATTCGGGGCCTGGATTTCTACCAGTTTGTGCGGAGCGCGCTGGCCCAAAATCCGCAGTTTACGTTCGTGCGGGCTACCGTAGAATCGTTGGTCAATACGGCCGACGGCATCGAGGCCCGCACCAGTACCGGTGTGCTTACCGCCCGCTACGCCTTCGACAGCCGCCCGCCCCAGCTGGAGCAGCAGCCCGATAAGTACCGGTATCTGCTCCAGCATTTCGTGGGCTGGGAAGTGGAAACCGACCACGACGTATTCGACCCGGCCACGGCCGAGTTCATGGATTTCAGGGGCCCTCAGCACCAGGAGGCACGGTTTATCTACGTGCTGCCGTTCAGTCCACGGCGGGCTTTGGTCGAGTACACGCTGTTTTCGGAGCAGGTGCTGCCTAAGGCCGAGTACGAAGCGGCCATGGACGACTATCTACGCAACACGCTACGCGTAAGCGCCTACACCATTCTGAGCGAGGAAATAGGCGCCATTCCGATGACCGACCATCCGCTGGCGGCCCAGGACGGAGCCCATATCATCAACCTTGGCACCCGGGCCGGACGGGCCAAGCCCAGCACCGGCTACGCCTTCAAGCGGATTCAGGACCATAGCGCCCGACTGGTGCAGGCCCTGGCCGCCACCGGCCAGCCGCCCAAAAACCCGACCGGCGACAAACTCCAGTTTCACCTGTTCGACACCCTGCTGCTGGACATCATGCGGCGCCGCGGCGAAACCACCCGCACCATTTTCACCGAGTTGTTCCGGCACAACCCTTTCGAAAGAATCCTGGCCTTCCTGGACGAACGTACCAACTGGCTCGACAACTTTCGGGTAATGAACTCCGTGACGCCTTGGCCCTTTCTGCGCTCCATCTGGCACGTGCTGCGCCGCCGGCCGGGAAAAAGGGAGTAATGTGCTCAAAGGCTGATGAGGTTGAATGTGGTAAACGCGAATGATGGGTCATTATGAGGCGCAGCCGAAGCAATCCATTCACTGAAATGTGCTGAGTGTCCTTCACTGAAAAGGCCTCTACCACGCAAGTAGTAAAGGGCTTTCTGGTAATGGGACAGGTCATACTGCGGGACGGATGGCTTCGGCTCTGCCTCGCTAAGACACGATTTTAACTCACCATTTCACCACCTCACCACTACTTCACCGCTAAGCTCTCCTCACTTTCCAGAAAAGCCCGCTCGGCCTGCACCACCGCTGCCGACAGCGGCTGGAGCACTGGCTCGGGGCGCGAGAGGTTTAGGAGGTAGCCGGGCAGGACGGCCAGGTTGTCGAGGTCGTGGGTAATACAGAGGATGGTTTTGCCGGCCTGGATTACCCATTCCTCCAGCAAATTGAATACGCGGCGGCGGTAGTACACGTCGAGTTGCTGGGTGGGCTCATCGAGGAGATAGAGCCGGGCATCCTGCAAGGCCAGTTGAGCCAGCCACACCAGCTGCTGCTCACCACCTGAAAGCTGGGTAAAGTTGCGGCGGGCGAGGTGCAAAGCCCCTACACGCTGCAGCGCCGCCTCGGCCAGGGCATAATCGTGGGGGGTATAGGTGCTCAGGAAGCTGTGGTGGCGGAAGCGGCCCATAACTACCAGTTCCAGTACCTCAATGGGAAAGCCTACCGAGCTGCGCTGGGGCAGGTGGGCCAGCAGGCCGGTAGCGGCCGGCCGCCGCACCTGGCGCAAGTCCTGGCCGGCTACTTCTACGTGGCCGTGGTAAGCCAGCTGCCCGGTGAGGGCCCGAAACAGGGTAGTTTTGCCGCAGCCGTTGTGCCCGATGATAGCCACGAAAGCCGGCGTGGGCAAACACAAAAAAAGGTTGCGGAGCAGAACGCGCTGTTCGTACCCCGCAACCAAATTTTCGATGTTAATTGTTGGTTGCTGATTGTTGATCGGTTGGTTACTCAAAACGGAGTTTACAGCCTGCATTCAACAATCAACTTTTAACAATCAACATTTCCCTAGTATTCGTCTTCGTTGAACATGAAGTCCTCTTTGGTCGGGTAATCCGGCCACACTTCTTCGATGTTCTCGTACGGCTGACCGTCGTCTTCCAGTGCCTGCAGGTTTTCTACTACTTCCATCGGGGCACCCGAGCGGATAGAGTAGTCAATGAGTTCATCCTTGGTGGCAGGCCAGGGGGCATCTTCCAGATACGAAGCCAGTTCGAGGGTCCAATACATAGTCGTGTGTGCTACAAAAAAAGGTTGGCAAAAGTAGTGTTTAAATTAACGCAGGAGCCGCCTACTTGCAAAACACGGCTCAGGTAGAATGGTTGCTTCAGCAGGACAACGTAAAATACCGCTGAATGTTGGGCTACGCAACTAAGCGACGCTGTAAGATTTCGATCAGCTCGGTTTTGGTGCGGATTTTCCGGTCGAAAGCCCGCACTTTGCCCTGCAGCATGGTCCGGAAAGCGTCGTTGCCGGGCGAGTCGCTGAGCTTACCCAGGTTTTCCTGCAGCACCTCGCGCTCCTGCTGATCCGACTTGATGAAGTCGCGCAGGGACTGAATGCGGGTATTTACCTGCTCTTCTTTCGACAGAATCTCGGTGCTGCCCGCCTGGCGCTTGCGGATATAGTGCTCCAAAGCACTCATTTCAAATACCTTGTCGCAGGCCAGAATGAAGGCCTCCCACACCCGATCCGACTCCTCGCCACGCACGGGGCCCACCTTTTTCCAGGCGGCCTGTAGCTCTTTGGCCCGGGCCACTGCCTCATTCATGGGCCGGTCGAGCAGGGCATCGGCTTCGGCTACCAGGGCGCGCTTGCGGCTCAGGTTGTCGTCGGGGCCGGCGGAGGGTGCCTCCACGCGCTTGGTGTTAATATGCTCCTTGAGACGCTCGAAGAAGTGGTTGTGGGCTGCCCGGAAGCGCGTCCATAGCTCGTTGGCCTGCTTGCGCGGCAACGAGCCACCTACTTCCTTCCACTCCTGCTGCAGCTGCTTAAGCTTGGCGGTAGTATTCTCGAAATCGTCGGTGTTCTGTAGGGCTTCTGATTTGTGAATCAGCTCTTTGTACTTATCGAATACGCGGTTGGTCATGGCCTTTTTCTGGGCCATAAACTCCTTCTTCTTCACGAAGAAGTTCTCCACCGCATTATGGAAGCGCGACTCCAGCTCCTCGGTAATCTGCTTTTCCACCGGGCCGGTCTTAATCCAGGCCTGACGCAGATCCTTGAGCTTGTCGCCGGCCGCTTGCCAGTCGATGGTATCCTGCAAGGCTTCGGCTTCCTGAATCAGGCTGATCTTGGTGGCCAGGTTTTTTTCCCGGTTGCGGGCAATGGTCACCTTGATATTCTCCTCGGCCTCGGAAAGGCGGCGGTGCAGGGTTTCGAAGTCGCCGAGGCCGTCGTAGGTAGCAGTCTGGTCTTTGAGGTGCAGGGCCTTCATCAGGAAGGAGCCCTTGTTTTCCGACTCCTCCATCTTCTGGAGGAGCTCGTCTACTTTGGCGCGGAAATTTTCGAAGCGTTGGGCAAAGTAAAGCAGGGCGGCATCTTCCGAATCTTTTACTAGGCCTACCTGCCGGGCGGGCAGGTTCATTATCGGTCGGAGCCACACCTGGTCGCCCTCAATGTAGCCATAACGGCGAGCTTCGGCCAGTACGTGGTCTTGTTGTTCCATAAACTAATAACGCGGGGCGAATAGGGGTGAAGTGGGAGTTCAGAGCGGAAATATGAACAAGATTTACGGCATGCCTAATAGTTCCGGTTGATTTTTAGCCGTTGCCAGGCATTCTGCGGAATCTTACGCCGGGCTACCTACCTTTGGTGAACCAGCTCCGGCCGGGCTGCCGAGAGGCAGCCGAATCCGAAGTTGGCCTCCGCAAGGTAGGCTACGCACTGACTGCCTGCACGGTTATGGCAGGCGGCCAAGCAGTGGCCAGCAAATCAGGGGTGCAGTTGCGGCAAACCCAGCAGGTTAAACTCCTCAATGAGCCCGCAAAATATCGAGTATTAGCAAACCGCCAACTGTTTACCTATTCTCGCGGTCAGGTTAAACACCACGCCGGCCCCGAATCCAGGGCTAAACCACCCCAAAGAGGCCAGAATTTGGTCTGTAATAGGGTAGCGCTGGTTGTGAACCGGCAGTATTTCTTTCCTTTTCTTTTCAAGCCCCAGGCTCTTTACTTCCAACCACCCTTCCATGAGCGACCAGACGATTATCTTTTCGATGGCCGGCGTGACCAAAGTGTACCCGCCGCAAAAACAAGTTCTCAAAAATATTTACCTCTCGTTTTTCTACGGGGCCAAAATCGGGGTGCTCGGCCTCAACGGCTCGGGCAAATCGAGCCTGCTCAAAATCATTGCCGGCGTCGATAAGCAGATTCAGGGCGACGTGGTATGGTCGCCGGGCTACACGGTGGGCTACCTGGAGCAGGAGCCCCAGCTCGACCCCACCAAAACGGTGCTGGAAGTAGTGCAGGAAGGCACCGCCGAAACGGTAGCGCTGCTCAAGGAATTCGAGGAAATCAACGAAGCCTTCGGTGGTGAAGACCCCGACTTCGACAAGCTGCTGGAGCGGCAGGGCACCGTGCAGGAGCGTCTCGACCAGCTCGACGCCTGGAACCTGGATAGCAAGCTGGAGCGCGCCATGGACGCGCTGCGCACCCCCGACGCCGACGCCATCATCGGCAACCTCTCGGGCGGCGAAAAGCGCCGGGTGGCGCTGTGCCGCCTCTTGCTGCAGGAGCCCGATGTGCTGCTGCTCGATGAGCCCACCAACCACCTCGACGCTGAAAGCGTGCTGTGGCTGGAGCAGCACCTGAAGCAGTACAAAGGCACCGTCATTGCCGTAACCCACGACCGGTACTTCCTCGACAACGTGGCCGGCTGGATTCTGGAGCTGGACCGCGGCGAGGGTATTCCGTGGAAGGGCAACTATTCGTCGTGGCTGGAGCAGAAATCGAACCGCCTGGCCCAGGAAGAGAAAACCGAGAGCAAGCGGCAGAAAACCCTGGCCCGCGAGCTGGAATGGGTGCGCATGTCGCCCAAAGCCCGGCAGGCCAAGAGCAAGGCCCGCGTGGCCGGTTACGACAAGCTGGTGAGCGAAGAAGCCAAGGAGAAAGAGCAGCGCTTGGAGCTGTTCATCCCCGACGGCCCGCGCCTGGGCTCCCAGGTGATTGAGGCCCACGGCATCACCAAGGCCTTCGGTGACAAGCTGCTGTTCCACGATTTGTCGTTTGCGCTGCCCCAAGGTGGTATCGTGGGCATCATCGGGCCCAACGGCGCGGGCAAGTCCACGCTGTTCCGCCTCATCACCGAGCAGCTGCAGCCCGACGCGGGCAGCTTCGAAGTGGGCCCCACGGTGCAGTATGCCTACGTAGACCAGCAGCACGACACGCTGGAGCCCAACAAGTCGGTGTTCGAAACCATTTCGGGCGGCACCGAAACCATGCTGCTGGCCGGGCGGCCGGTGAATGCCCGCGCCTACGTGAGCAACTTCAACTTCCGGGGCGGCGACCAGGAAAAGAAAGTCGGCAGCCTCTCGGGCGGCGAGCGGAACCGGGTGCACCTGGCCACCACGCTCAAGCAGGGTGCTAACCTGCTCCTGCTCGATGAGCCCACCAACGACCTGGACGTGAATGCCATCCGGGCGCTGGAAGATGCGCTGGAGAACTTCGCCGGCTGCGCCGTAATCATCAGCCACGACCGGTGGTTTCTGGACCGGCTGGCCACCCACATCCTGGCCTTCGAGGGCGACTCGGAAGTGGTGTGGTTCGAGGGCAACTTCTCTGACTACGAGGAGGCCAAGAAAAAGCGACTGGGTGATGTTGAGCCCAAGCGCGTGCGGTATAAGAAGCTGGGGTAGGGAATACAGCTTTACTCTGCATGGTACAAGCAAGAAAATACCAGCAGAATTAGGCCATAATCAGCTCTTGAAATGATGAGTACAGATTGAGCCCTGGGCCGGAAATTAATTTTCCGGCCCAGGGCTCAATCTATTTTGTACAAACGGCAATAGGTAATCTTACTGCGGTGTAGTTCCTGCTCTGGAATAGTTCTGGGGTACAATGTGTTAGGGGGGAGGCTATGCTATGTCAGGTATTCGTTGACATAGCTAGCATTGCTTGTCCGAGTAAGCTATTTGCCGTGAGCTAGCTTAGGGCTCCAGTTATTTTTTGCAATATCTTCGGTGCTGAGATAGTCCGTATAGCTGCACAAACTGCCCGCAAGAATAATTTCTCCCGCCTGCCCAAATACGAGGTAGCTCAGCTCGGTTCCGGCGCTGAAATTCAGCTGATCATTACGCCACAGGCTGTGCGTTCCACGGGTACTGCCCTTGGAGTTGGCCTGTAGTTTTAGCAGGTACGTATTGGTGCCCTGGTATTCTGCCGCGAGTCGCTCGGCCTGCAGAATGGATTGAGTAGGTGCTGCTGCCGATACCAAGAGCGTCTGGAGTTGGCTGTAGGCTTGTTGCAGAGCTGTGAGTTTAGCAATAAGACTGTTGTAGTGGTCTAGTTGCAGCTGTTCGGGCGAATCGGGCGCGGTTGGAATAGGCAAAGAGAGTAGCTTGTTCTGCAAAATTGGCAGTATAGCCTGCCCCGTTTTATGAGTTGCGGCTATAGCATCCAGCATAATAAAAAAGGCTGAATCCTTCGTGTCGGTTAGTAGGCCGGGTGGAAATGCGGCTGGTGCAATTACCCGCCATTGTGGCTCAGCGGTGTGTAGAAGGTGCGTAAATGTTGCCACCAGCAGCATTTCATTCTCGGGGAAGACCGTGTTTTTAAAAGTGGTTGTGGTAAGAAACAAAGACACCAAATCGGCGGCCGTGCGCACCATACCCGCCGCCGCGCCACCGAGCACTGCTGGTGCCATAAGGCTGGCTGTGGCGGCCATTGCTCGTGCGGGCTGGCCAGGATTCAGCAGTGCCTGAGCCGCCGCAACAGCCTGAGTGTAATCCGTCTTCAACAGGGCCAGTTGCGTGGTAGCGGATGCGTAAAGCTCTAAAGCCGGCAAATTGGCGGGATTTATCAGCACCAGCTTAACAGGACTGCCGAGCGGCTTAGCCGCCTGGTTGCCTTTACTTATATCATTACTGACCTTTGCCTGGAGGCGCTGAATAAACTGGTTGAGCGTGGCGCGTAACGTGGCGTTAGCCAGCACTTGGGTTTCCATAAAAGGAACGTCACCTGGGGTAGCGGCTCCCGTTGGGGCTGTGATGGCTGGTCCCTTATATGCCTCGGCAAAAGCGGCGCGTGCCTTTTTCTCCGAGTCGGCGGCCGCTGATCTTTCGGTAGCTATTTCCTTTTCGAGCTGAGCCCGCGTGAGCTCTTCCCGAAGCCGCTGTATTTCCAGTGAGTCCGGCATGACGAAAGAAGGTATAATGTGTTCCGGCCAATATCTCTGTGCGGAGTGAGCGGCAGACGTATTTTGGATATTTGCGCTCTAGCCGGTGGTTTGTAGCCTGGTAAAAACCCGGTTGCCGTGGTGTAGAGCCCAGTTAGTTGGTTTTGAAACGCTGGCTGTTCCGTAAGGCATATTTGAGACTGGTGAGTGCCAGTAACTGACTGTCGCGGCCTTTCGGCTTCGCGCCGCCAATGGCAAACTCAAGCCATACTTTATCTACCAGCCGAACCTCTGCACCAATAGTAGCACTCTGAATGGTACCTGACAGCGACTTCTTGGCTTTCTCCGCGGCGCTGGTTGCCAATTGGTTATAAGAAAGCTTTTGAATGGAGCCTTCGATTGATAATCGGAAGTAAGCTCCTCCCACCAGCAAACGTGCTCCGTACCATAAACGGTTATCCAAGGAGTCGGCGGCCGTCTTGTTTTCGGCTGGCAGTTGCAGTGCCGAGCTATGATACTCGTGATACTGGACATTGAGTACGAGCTGCGTGTGCCAGTACATAAAGTTGGCTACCCCAGCCGCCTTATCCCAGTCTGCTCTTGCTGGCCGTAAGGCCGCGCGCAGGAATCCGCCAGCCGACTGATTTTTGAGCGTGCTGAACTTGTTATCCGGGCTTTGCCAAGTCCAGCCGCCACCGGCTTGAATGATGGTAGCGTTCCAAAGCTTCTTATCGAAGTTTTCCCGTGCTGCCTTGATAATTGCACTGGTGGAAGCCGTGAGTTGTTGCCGGGTTTCATAATACTGTTGATACCGCGCTTTTACAGCCTTGCTATTCTGCTTTGCTTCGTCTAGCAAGGCTGTGCGCTGATCTTCAGTAAGGCGTGCTTCAGCTTTCAAGGAGGTTTCCAAGGCTTTTATGGCCGTATCTTGGGAAGCGCCGAATGCCTGGGGTTCCGCTAGGCTGTTTGGGCTATCAGGTAGTAAGCCAGCCGTATTCAGCAAGCCTTCAACTGCGAGCAACAACGGCCGTGCCGCTTTGCGTTGCGCTTGTGGCCACGCATTGTTGTAAATCTGCTGATCGGCATATACTTGATTGCGCCGAGTTGCTACCTCGCTGTTATGCGTGTTATACAAATCGATGAATCTCAGGGCTGGCTGGCTGGAAAATGCTTTCGACACTTCCTGAATATAGTCCGCATCCAGGAGTGGGTCGGTACGGTCAAGTAGTACTACGGCCCCACCCAGTGCCACTTTTGCCGTCGAATCGGTACTGATTTGGGCTCCTGAGATGGTAAAATTGCGTCCGAGCTGATTTCCCCAATGGGCATACGATTTCAGCGACTCGTTCAGAGTACGTTTGTTTGCCGCATCTTCTCTCCAAGCCGACCGCTGAAAAAACTGAGCGGGCGCAATTTCTATTCCTAGTCCTTTCCCCTTTTCCGGGAAGTTGGCAACCGCCCCGATGAGGTTGGCGGCAAAGGCTTTAACGTTGGCGGGCTTCGAAACTTGGTTGGAATTAACACCCAGGAGTGTTGGAGCCGTTAGGTCTGGGGCCGCAAAGTCGCCGTAGAGCGCATTGAGAGCTTCCGCATCCTGGCCTTCCGTTTGGGCCACGCTTACTTCGATGGTTGTACCGTAGACCAGGAGCAGCAAAAACAACGAGGGCACTGTTAAGAGCTGGCGCATAAAATCAGGCGTTAACTACGGTACGACAAGGTTTCTCCTAAGATGGCATCCGGTGTTGTCGTGTCTATTTTTCCTGTTTGCTTATACTCGTACACGCTTTTGCCATCCTGCAGAAGGTAAAACTCTACCGTGTAGTCAAGTGGGTTTTGGGTATCCTCATTGATTAAGTGTAGCGACCAGGAGTGGTTTTTGCCAATCAGGTCTTCGGGCTTGCCCACCGGGCCGGTGCGGCGCGAGGCGGAGTTGAGAGAATCCTGCTTTTCCTGAATGGGAGACGGGGTAGAAGACAGGGTGAAGCTCCAAACACATTTGGTACTGACGGTCAAGTCGAATGCAACGTCTGAACCGGGATTATCCAGGAACACCGACTGGATGCCGCCGCTGGCCCTTGTTAGAAAAGCCCGGTTAGTAGGTGGCTGGGGTTGGAAAAAAGCGGCCGTATCCTGGCCAACAGCTGTGCCTATCTCATAGCCGCCAACGGCATCAAATTGGTAGTGCACGCCCAGGTATACCCGGCTACGCCCGTTTTCGAGGGCCGCTTTCTTAAAAGAGAGAAATGAGCGGGTGCGCCGAATTCCATTCTCATCACGCAGCGCATGCGGATCTTCCGTCGTAGCGGTAAAGGGAATCGTATCAGTGCCGAAAAAGGCCTGCATGGCAGCCGCATGAGCAGCCCCGAAGCAGGCATGGCCGGATACGTAGGCTGGAAAATTGGGTGAAAACCGGGTGCCGTTGATCATGGCCGACAGTGGCTGCCAGGCTGGGTCTGCGGCAGTGCCGGGGTTGCCATCGTCGGTTGCTCTTTGGATGGCAGTTTCGGGGCGCCATAGCCGCAGGGGGCCTTTCGTATCGGGATGGAAGTATTTGGCATACCACGCTACAACAGATGCATTCACCATGGCAGTACCCACCATGGCAAAAAGCCGAGCCGTTTCCAGTAGGCCGTTGACTCCCTGAAGAATGCCCTGCTGCTTGGCAACGTCTTGAGTGATGGTGTAGAGCTGGCCCGGCGGCTTGGATGTACCGTTCAGATCATTGGCCCAAAAAAAAGCTATTTCAGTTTCCTCCTCCTTCCGTGTGGAGTGGTGGGCTGCGCCTTTGTTCTTTACTTCATTTACCTGGTCGGCATATAAAGTTGATGCCAATAAGTCTTTATAGTTGAGTAAGCTACTAGGTATCGTTTTGGGTAAATAGCTCTTAATAGGGTGTTGCCGCGAGTTTAACAGCAACAGCGGTATCATGCCCCACTGCGGAGTCAAAGCGGGGCCCGAGCCAGTGTCGCGCCACTCACCTTCTTTTTCCGGATCGAGCCGGGGAGTTACAACTGGGCCGAGGCCCGCATCAGCAGGAAACTTAGCTATTACTGCATCGGCAATAGCGCGCCCGTACTTTTCCGACGCTGTATCAACTGGTGTGGGCCCGGAGTTGATTAGAGCCTGAGCATGCGTTTGGGCGCCCGCCAGCACCTGAAAAGGATCAAAGGGGTTGAGCGCACCGCCCTGCATCCTTTTGGCTTGCTCGATGTATTGTGCTACAGCGTCTGTTAGCGTGAAACAGGCCGCATACGCCGCGCTGCTAGTTGGATCGGGAGAGCCGGTAACGGGTACGGGGGCCAGCGCATTGGGATAGGTATTGCCGGTAAGCTGGTTTATGGCCTCATACATTGCCAGATGCATACGCCCGCCAATGTGCGCCAGCGGGCCCGGCGCTCCCCCGATGTGCCGGACTACATCGAGGTAGATGTTGTTCCAGACCAAGATAATACTACCCGAGGGCATAGAAGTCGTAGCCATGAGTGCGAGGAAATTAAGGGCGAATAAGCAGGCTTAAGCTCCCTCAGCTCCCCTCACGCATGGTTGGCATGCTTTGCTGGCAGTAAGGGCTTTCGAAAAGCTAATGTGCCAGCTTAATTCTCTTGCCGCTACCGTGCCACCACTGAATATTACCTCTTTTGGTTGCTTTCGAAGCTCCCAGGGTAGCTTTTAATGCGGCATGTGGCTGATCTTGGCCTCATCCAGGTCGAGCTGGGCCTCCTGGTGGCGCAGCATCTCCTCCTCAAACACATCCTCGGCCCGCAGTACAAACAGCTCCTCGCGTTGCACCTGCAGCACGTCGAGCAGCACCTGGTGGTAGCGCTGCAGCGCCTGGCGCTTGGTTTCGTCGTAGTCGAGGGCTTCGAGCAGGTTGCCGGTGCGCTGGGCTTCGGCCTGCATCCGGTGCTGTAGGGCACTCACCATCTCATTCTCCTGGATGTCGGCCGCGTATTCGCGGGCTAGGTGGGCCAGGGCCACGTGGCGCAGCCGCAGCCGGATACCGGCCTCCTGCTCGTCGGTAGGCATCCGCTCCTCCGTATCGGCCACGCCGGTGAAGCGGATGATGGCCGGCAGCGTAAGGCCCTGAAAAACAAGCGTAACCAGAATAACCACGAAGGTGATGAACAGAATCAGGTTGCGCTGCGGAAAGGCCTGCCCGTTGCTCAGCAGCAGCGGCACCGACAGCGCCGAGGCCAACGACACCACCCCGCGCATGCCGGCCCAGCCGATAATGACCGGCCCCTGCCAGCCGGGGCTGGTTTCGCGGGTGCGGATGCTGCGAAACAGCCAGCGCGGCACAAAGGCGGCCGGAAACATCCACACCATTCGGATGATGATGACGATGGCACTGACGATGAGGCCGTAGGTAATGGCCTGGCGCAGCGAATAGTTGCCGAGGCCCTGCACGGCCACCGGCAGCTCCAGGCCAATGAGAATAAATACCAGCCCGTTCAGGGCAAAGCCCACGCTGGCCCACACGCTGTTGGTTTGCAGGCGGGTATCGGCATCAAACACCCGGTGGGAGTGGTAGGACAGCATCAGCCCGCCGCTGACCACGGCCAATACCCCCGAAAAGTGGAATTCTTCGGCCAGCAGGTACATCACGTAGGGCGCAATGAAGGTGAGCACCGTGTTGATGCTGGGCGTGGTAGGTAGGTATTTATGAATCAGATAGAAGCCGTAGCCCACAGCCAGCCCCACAACTAGGCCCATGCCGCTGGCCAGCAGAAATGTAGTAGCTGCCTCGTGCCAGGAAAAGGCCCCCGACACCACCGCCGCCAGCGCAAACCGGAACACAATCAGGCTGCTGGCGTCGTTGATCAGACTCTCGCCCTCCAGAATGCTCGTCACGCGGCGCGGTACTTTGATACCCTTGAGCACCGAAGTAGCCGCTACCGCATCGGGTGGGGAGATGATGCCGCCCAGCAAGAACCCCAGCGGCAGCGTGAAGCCCGGAATCATGGCCCGACTCACGTAGGCCACGATGGTGGAGGTGAAGAACACCAACCCGAAGGCCAGCAGGGCAATGGGCCGCTTCCAGCGCCAGAAATCCTTCCAGGAAGTGTCCCAGGCCGCTTGGTAGAGCAGGGGCGGCAGGAAAATCAGGAATATCAGCTCGGGGCTGATAACGACCAGCGGAAGGCCCGGCACGAAGCTGAGCGCCAAGCCGGCCAGCACCAGAAAGATGGGGTAGGAGATGCGTAGCTTCTGGCCCAGCATCACGAGCAGCAGCATGGCAAATAGCAGGCCCAGGACCAGCAGGATTGTTTCGTGCAGGGTGGTTTCGTGCATGGAAGCAGAAGGTATTTGAGAAGATGAGCTTGGGGACGGAAGGTAGCTGCTCACGGGCAAAAACGCTACTTGCAGCCCGGCATTGGCCTTAGGTTAAGGAGCAGGCGTGTAGTCGGCCAGGCGGCGCAGAGCCACGGGCGGATGGCGGCCCTTGCGGTGGAGCAGCACCCGGCAGGCTTCCGAAATCTTGCGGATTTCGTACTCGCCGGTGAGGAAGTTGGTATCGTGCAGCTCTCCGCCCGGCGAGCCGTCGACGCTCTCACAGTCGCCGCTGGTCCGACTCAGAATGGTAGTTTCCCCAATCAGGTAAAAGTGGCCCTGCTGGTAGCGAAACTTGCTGACCACGCTCCAGCGCCAGCTGCTGCCGCCGTAGTGATGCACGGTCAGCACGCCTTTGCTAATGGTGAGGCCCGCGAAAGGGTCGCCGTACTGGCCGCCGCCATCTTTGGTAATCATTACCCGGCCTGCCCGCTCGGCCAGTGTATAGCCCGGCGCGGCGCCGAACAGTACCAGTAGTATCCGCCCCGGCATTGTTTCGCCGTCGTAGCCATCTTGGGTTTCGGCCTGGGGCCGCAGCACCAAGGCCACGTCGGGGCGGCCGTCGTGGTTCAGGTCGCCGAGGGCCCGGCCGCCGGGCAGCGTGTCGTAGCCGGCCGGGATGAAGGCCCTCAGCGCCCGGCCCTGGGTTGCGACCTTGGGCACGGCGCGGGTTTGGGCCACCGCCGGGCAGACCGCCAAGCTGGCTAGCAGTGTAACAACAAGGGCTTTCATAGGCCCCGAAAGTAAGGGCAAAACGGCGGGAAGCGGTAATTGCGGTTAGAGCGTGCGTTCAGCCAACGAATATGTAGGTTTGCCTATCTGTTGAGCCGGAGCTTGCGTACAGCCGTTGCGGCGCCGGCTCATGCCCGGTCTGCGCCACGTTCAACTATCCTTTATGGCCAAAGCAATAAAAGCAATTGAGTGCCCGAAGTGCGGGAGTACCCAGAAAGCGCCGGTGCGCCTCGACGTGTTTCGGTGCGAGAGTTGCGGCACGGAATACTTTCTCGACAACGACGACATCAACGTCAATCATACCTTCCGCCACTTCTCGCCGCCCCTGGCCCCGGTAATGCCGCCGGCCCGCCGGGCCCTGCTGGCGGGCGTTGCCCTCGGGCTGCTGGGACTGGTGTGGTGGCTGCTGTTTCACCAGGCCGCGCCGCCCCAGCCGGTATTCGTGGTGCCGCCGACGGTAGTAGCGGCGGCCGAAGCGGAGGAAGAGCCGGACAAGTTCACCTTCAGCAGCCAGCGGGCATTGCTCTACCTGTCGCCCACCCAAAAGCCGGTGCTCCTGCAGGTAGGCAGCCGCCACTACCAGCGCGCCACCTCGGCCGATAGTAGCTACGCCCGGTTTGTGGACGCCACTACCGGCACGGCGCTGAAAAGCGTGGCTCTGCCCATTGCGCCCGGCACTTCCTCGCCCAATTACGACTTCAAGCAGTTTGCCAGTGGCAGTGGCGAACTGTACTTAATCGTCAATAAAACGGCCGTGTACCGCGTGGATAAGGCGTCTTATGCCATCAAAGAGGTAACGAAGGCGTTGTTTCAGGGGCAGCCGGAGCTGGCCAGCGGCATTGCCACCGTGGAGGCTGGCGACGATGACTACGGCGACTATTTCAACCTCTTTACCAACGACGGGCGTAACCTGCTGTTCTTTCCGCTGATCCATAAGGCGTATACCCAGGATGGCTTCTACGACGCCAAGCACGGGTTCAAAACCCTATTGCCGCGCAGCCCCACCCGCACGGCCTTCATTTTCAGCCGCAAAAGCACCACCTACCCCGAGGATAAGATTCAGCTCATCAAGTACCAGTACCGCCACAACGTGGGCGGGGCCAAAGACCTGCCGCTCTTCGAGTGGAACGACGACTACGGCGGCTCGGGCGTGTTCACCGACGCCGACCCGCACCGAAAAGTGCTGGTGCGGCCCTACGAGCTCGAACAAGCCCGGGTGCTGTCGTACGCCGACTTCACGCCCGGCCGGCTGTATTTCGAGCCCCGCCTGCTCTACGCCGATGCCGACTACGTGCTGCTTTCCTTTAAACCCACCGCCTCGCCCACGGTGCCCGTGTCGCTGCAATGCCTGAACGCGCGCACGGCGGCCATCGTCTTCACGCGGCCCTTGGACACGTCCGACAGCCCCGACCGGGCCATTCGCTACCCGGCAGGCTTTGCCCTGCAAGACGGCAGCCAGACCTATACTCTCAGCCTGAGCGGGCAACTAACCCAACACCCTGAACTTCCTTAGCCATGGCCTTTCGCTTTTTCCGCAACCAGTTGGCCTCCGTCATCGAGTGGGCCAACCCGCAGCCCGACGTACTGCTGGCCAAGTTTCCCTCGGAGCACGACGAGCTCAAGAACGCCAGCAAGCTTATCGTGGGGCCGAGCCAGGGGGCTCTGCTCGTGTACGAGGGCCGCGTAGCCGACGTACTGACCACGGCCGGCATCTATACCCTCGACACCGAGAATACGCCATTCTTCACCACCCTCACCAAGCTGCGCACCGCCTTCGAGAGCGAGCATAAGGTGAAAGTGTACTTCTTTCGCCAGGCCGAAAACGTGAATCAGGGCTGGGGCACAGCCATGCCCATCAAGTACCTCGACCCTGTGTACCAGCTGCCGGTAGAGCTGGGGGCCAACGGTAATTTCTCCTTCCGCCTGAACGACGGCGTACGGTTCTTCGCCGAAATTGCCGGTCAGCACGACCTCTACACCGTGCCCCAGGCCCGGGCAATGCTGCAAAGCCGCATTCCGGCGGTGCTGGCCACGGCACTGGCCGGGGCGCAGTTTTCCTACTCCCAGATTGATGCCCACCTCGGTCCGCTCTCAGCCACGGTGCAGGAACTGCTGGAGCCTGACTTTGCCCGCCTCGGCTGTGAGCTGACTGACTTCCGCATCAACGGCACCGTGTTCGACAAGGCCACCCAGCAGCGCATCGGCCGTATTTCCGACGTAACGGCCGATGCCCAGGCCGCCGCTGCCGGGGGGCTCAGCTTCGCGGAGCTGGAAAAGCTGAAGGCCCTGCGCGACGCCGCCCGCAACGAAAGCGGCCTAGCAGGCGCCGGTCTGCAGCTGGGGGCCGGGGCCGAGCTGGGCCGGGTCTTCGCCACCCAGCAGGCAGAAGCCACCAGCGCCCCCGCCTCCGCTGACCCGGTGCAGCAGCTCCAGAAGCTCAAGCTGCTGCTCACCGAAGGCATCATCACCCAGGAGGAATTCGACGCAAAGAAAAAAACCTGGCTCGACCAGCTCTAACCCCCGCTCCCCATGAAAAAGCTACTTGGCGCGGCTATCCTGCTGCTTTGCCTGGTCCTGGCTACCCTCGGCGTATTGCGCATCTGGGGCGTGTCGGTGCTGAGTTCCTACACCCTGCTGCGTAGCGGCGCCACGCTGGCCGTGCTGGCCGCCACCACCGTCGTGCTGATTATCGTCTGGTTTGCCTTCTTCTCCCGCCCCGCCGCCGGCTACGACCAGAATACCGGCCACCGTGCCCACCCTCGACGGTAGCAGGTAGTGGTGACGGTATCCTGAAGTTGTGGGGTGAGATGCTGCAGAATGGAGCCCGTAGAGAGAAATATTAGCTAATTTGATTAGTTTTTGCTAATTAGCTTGGGTAAAACCTTGCTCTGCTTTTTCTCGCTATGGAAACCACCCGTACCAGTGTCTTCATCAGTTACAGCCACGCCGATAGTCATTGGCGTGAAATGCTGGCTATTCATCTGCATCCCCTCATGCGCGACCAGCACGTGCAAATCTGGAGCGACCGGGACATCCGCAAGGGTGAGCGGTGGCAGGAACGGATTCGCCGGCAGTTGGCCCAGGCCAAGGTGGCCATCTTCCTAGTCAGCGCCGATTTTCTGGCTTCCGACTTCATTCATGCTGAAGAGTTGCCGCCTTTGCTGGTAGCGGCCGAGCAGGAGGGGGCCATTCTGCTCTCCATTATTGTGCGGCCCTGCGCCTTCCAGGATTCCCCGCTCAGTATCCTTCAGGCCGTAAATAATCCGAGCCAGCCCCTGTCGGGCATGAGTAAAACCCAGCGCGAGCGGGTCATGCTCAGCGTATACCAGGAATTGCGGGACGTATTTAAGCCCCCAAGCGCCCCGGCGAAGCTGCCGCCTGACCCACCGGTTAGCCCGCGCCCCGAGCCAGCGGAAAAAGCCCCGACGAAGCCGAAAAGGCGAGTGGCAGCCACTGTTTCTCCCGCCGGGGCTGCTCCAGCGCCGCCGGCACCCTTACCAGCAGCCGAGCCCCCGGCCGAGCCGCTGCCGACTAAGGCCAAAACGAAACCAGCGGCAAAAGCTACGGTCAAAAAGGCGGCGAGTAGGCCCATAAAGCCCCGGCCTGCCAAGTAGGCCCCGGCCGTGAGCCTACTCCAGGGAAAAACGCGCCGCCTGCACTGAGAAGCGGCCGGTGCTTGCGTTGGCAGCCGGGCTAGCTGTTGTTGGCGTTGTCAATCTTGCCGTCGTTGGCGGTGCTGAGCGTTTAGCCGCCGTTGTTATAAGCAGTGCGGTCCTTGATGGTGTGCTGGGTGTAGTGCTTGCCCTGGTTGTCGCCGCCCGTATTTTCAGATTCGTCATTGGGCGCGTCGCCGCGATGGCTGCTGCCCGGGCGTCGCGCACCAGCTCGCCGCCATCGTTGCCGTGGTTGCCGCCGTGGCGGCCGGAGGTATTATGGGGGCCCGGTGGGGGTTTGGGTAGCGTCGCCCTGCTGCTGGGCACCTGCACCGTGGACGTTTTCGGGGCGGGGCGCGCCGTAGTAGCAGTTAAGGTCTGGGTGCCGCCGGGGCAAAGGGAAACGGAGCCAACGGGGCTAACGGTGATGGTGAGGTCACACTGGGCCTGGGTTACTGCTGGCATTAAGACCAATAGCAAAAGTATCCAATGGCTAATCCGACCCAGCGTGCCTTGGAGAGGAGTAGAGATGATAATCAAAGTGCTAGCTTGTAAGAAGTCTATGAAACTTCAAAGTTCACTAGTCTATGCATTGTTGAAAATACCTACTTCTATGTATTCTACCTGTTCATCGCTGAGGGTTAGCGCCATACCTGCCCTAGCTATGAGCACGGCTACTCTGAAATACAGGTTCATACATCGCAAAGCAGACACAAAACTAGTTGAGTCAGCCCAGATACACGGCTCTTTACACACTAAGTGGTCAAACTGATAGCCGAGTTCAAGGGCCTCAACAAGCGCATCGAGTTCCTGACCTCCCACCTGGTTACCCTGGACGCCGGCGATGAGCGCATCAAAACCGTAAATGAGCTGCGGCGCAAAACCGACCGCCGCGACGAGCTCAATAGCCGCATGGAGGCCAAGGGCCCGGTCGATCAGCTGGCCCGCGAGCTGGAGCAGGGCGAAACGGCCACCCGCGTCGCGGAGGTAAACGTGTTTAAAGTCGCCGTGACGGCCCACCGCGCCACATTGTAGGCGTTGCCGCACTAGTAGCAGAGTAAAACAGCCCGCCCCGGATAATTCCGGAGCGGGCTGTTTGATTTAGCAGGCACGTATAGTCATTAGCCAACCCTAAAGCGGTAGAGTAGCTGCTGTTTCGCGGGCAAGCAGAAGGAGAGTGGCCACAACGCAAAGGAACCGCTACATCCGCTGTGTACTAGGGGCAGCGCGGTACCCAAAGTCGGGCGTTAGCGCAAGACTACTGCTGTTCGGTGTCAGAGGGGCCGTTACCCAGAGAAGGGAATAGAGAAAAGCGTCGACGGGTAACTTCACCCGCCGCTGACTCAGTGAACAAGGTGCCGGCGGGCAATGATTCTTCCGCGTCAGAACTCACCTCACCGCGTAGTCTCGCCCCCTCCAGAAAAGCCCGCGTGGCTTTGGCAGGAGCCTTTCGGGGATGCTTAGTAGCAGTGCCCAAAGCAGATGCCGTCTTTTTCATCTTCAGTACTTTCTTTTTGGTAGGGTCCTTAGCCATAGTCTATTATACAGCGCTGAAGTGGGTAAGGTTCACCCTGAATGAGGGGTGGCTACCACCCAAAGCCGCCGCCGCAATCGACGCGGATCCGCCGCAGCCGATTCCCGGCCGCTGTCGTTTCCAGCACGTGTGTAGCGTGATGGGGAATCTCAACCTGATGCAGAAAGGAATCGGGGGCATCGACGGACGCATCGACGGCAATACGGCCACGCCGGGCCAGGCTCTCCACATAGCTTTGGATGGCCTGCTCCCGACTGGAGGGCATGATAGTCATAGGCGAAATACCAACGGGCCGCCGCTTCTCCTGTTCCTCCACGGCCGGCCCTTCCACCAGCAGCGGCGTGGTCAGGCCCAGCGCATCCCCAGGAATGGTCAATTGGGCGGGTTGCGTAGCGGTAGCATCGGCAACGCCATTGGGGTCGGTGGCTACCGCGGCAAAGGCTACGGCGCTGGCGAAGCTAGTATGTTTGGCGCGCAAAACCGGGTCCGGAGTCGATAAGATACCCTGTCGGATCATAGCTGCCGTAATAGCTTTCACATAAGCCTCGCCATGCGTAAGATGCTGGCTGGCCGCAATAATCATCTGCTCTGCTACGGACCGATAGAAGTCTGTGCGCAACGGAGCGTTGATGACGGCTTTTAATAGCAATGGCCCCATATCAAGGCTGGCCTGCAATACATGATCCGCGTTTACACGCTGGTCGTCGGCAATGGCCAGGGCCATGCGACCCAGCGCCGCCAGGAAGGCCCCGGTAAATACTCTGGAAAAGTTATGTGGCTGACTGGTCAGAATTGAGTTTGGACCATCAGGGCTCAATTCTGTCGGACTGCGATAGAGCCACAGCGTAGAGGCGTTGCGCAGGCAGTCCAGGTCGGCATATTTGGGGTTTACCTGTCGAATGGCATAGCCCAGTTCCTCGGCCATTCTGGCTATGGATGAATTGCGCCATAGCTGGCCCTGGGTTTCGGCAACGACCGTATCACGCACGTAGGGAAGCTGTAAGGCGGTTAGAATAGAGCTGCCGTCGCCGAAAAACTCGTGAAAAGCTGCTACCTCCCCCGTAAGAATATCCCACAACTCGGGCTTGATGGCATCCAGAATAGCATGACCTAGCTCGTGGGAAATAACATCTGGGCTTTCGCCTGAATACACCGTCATGGCCCGGCCATTATTACTGGCATCTGTAATGGTAGCGTGAAAGAACGACAGCCCTTTGTCTTCGCGGGAATAATAGGCATTCAGGTCATTACCGGCGTCCAAGTTTACCTGCAGTAGCTTGCCCACCTGGCTCTGCCATTGTTTGCAACCGGCCGCATTCCAGTAGTCGGCCGCCCGGCGCAGGGCCTCGGCTGCCGTCCAGTACCGAAATTCGATAGTGCCGAGCGAATACAGTTGTGGATTAGGTTTGAGCCCAGTGATATGAATGCCCAGAGTCGCCCCGGGTAACGCAGGCGAAACAGCGCGCCGTATAGGCAACGCGTCGCGGGGGTCAGTAGACCAACACTGAATATCTTCGGCAGTACCGGAGCTCTTTTTGGGACTTTTAGCCATGATGGTAGTGGTTGAGAATAAAGGATGAGTAGGGCGGCGGCAGCTAAAGTTGCCAAGAAGGCTTCGCGCTTTGGGGCGCTTTGGAGGGCTCAGCGTACTAGTGAGTTGCGTTTGGGGGTAGGTTAAATTGCCTTTTCTTTCGCGGGCTTTTTTCAGTGCCATCACTGAAGTTTATTGGGTTTTTTAGCTGGCAAAAACTCTTTCTCTGCTGTAGGCAACGCCTCATACTCCCTGCGCATCTACCCACTCAGAACGCCAACTCTAAAGCTCCAGACCCATGAAAAAAGCCATTCTCACCTTGCTCTGCGGAGCCGCCCTGTTCAGCACCAGCGTCGTCCAGGCGCAGGTAAAGCAACCCCGCCCCGTGGCCGGCTTCGAGGCCGTGCATACCGGCGGCGGCATCGACGTATTTCTGACCCAGGGCCCCACGGCCGCCGTGGTAGTGGATGCCAGCAGCGAGGCCCAGTCTCACATCCTGACCACCGTGAAAAACGGCACGCTCGTGGTGGGCTGGGAACCCAACTACTCCTGGAAAAAGATGCTGCCGGGTAAAAGCACGGGCAAAGTCAGCGTGTATATCACCTGCCCCAGCCTGACGGCCCTCTCGGTGAGCGGCGGCTCGGATGCCCGCGGCGAAACAGCCTTCACCGCCGATAATATGCGCCTGTCGGCCAGCGGCGGCGGCGACATCCAGCTCACGCTCACGGCCAAAACCCTGACCAGCGACGCCTCGGGCGGCAGCGACATCACGGTGGCCGGTCGTGCCGAGCGCCAGAAAGTATCGGTCAGCGGCGGTAGCGACTACCGCGCCTTCAATCTGCAAAGCACTACGGCCGAGGTAAGCGCCAGCGGTGGCAGCGATGCCGAGCTATCGGTAGATGGGGAGTTGAAATCGAGTGCCTCGGGCGGCAGCGGCGTGCGCTACAAGGGCAGCGCGAAGCTGGTTAGCTCTCATGCCAGCGGCGGCAGCAGCACCAAGCCGGTGCGGTAGTGCCCGGCAGTTCGGGCCCGTCAGTTGACTTATTCCGAATTGTCTGTTATGAGCCCGCCCGACATACCAACGCCCCGGCTGCCACTAGCAGTTGGGGCGTTGGTATGTCGGGCGGGCGTAGCTAGTAGGAAGCGCCGGGAGCGGCTGATGTAACTTTGCGGGGCCAGACGAACCAAAGTGGTTTCGGGGCGTGTTGCCGGGCCAAGGGCCGCCGGGTAGCTTCTATCAGCCTGGGGCTATTGACTTTCAGAAGAAATACACTAGCTTTTTGTGCGCCGAATCTCTGTTTCGGCGCGTTCTTTCCCCTCAGCCCATGCGTTGCACATTTACTATTTTGGCCGGTCTTGGATTGTGCCTGCTTTCGGGCCAGGCCTTGGCTCAGCAGCCCGCTGGCACTGCTACCACTGCCCCTGAGCCCGCCCCACCGGTACTGGAGTGCCAAACGCTCACGGGCGTAGTCACGGACGAAAACCAGCAGCCCCTGACCGGCGCCACGGTGGTGGTGCAGGGTATTCAGGATGCTTTCAGCACCAACTCTGAGGGCCAGTACATCATCACCACCAAAAAGCCGATACCGCAAGCCGTGCACCTGCAGATCAGCGCGGCGGGCTACTCCACCCAGAAACTGGTGCTCAAAGCCTGTCAGCCGCCGCCCGTGGCCCTGCAAACGCTGCCCGGCACCCGCTTCAAGCGCGACGGCCGCATCAAAAAGACCACCTCGACGGGTAAGATTAAGTACTAGAGCGTGCTGCTCTAAACAGAATAACCGGCCCGCTGCTGACCCAGCCAGTGGCAGCCTGGGGCTTTCGAAGGCAATACCGATTGAGACGACGGCGGCTTACTGCACACCCTTCACCTGCATGGGTAGCGTGAAAATGGCTTCCGAGGCCGTAATGAACAGGGTTTTGCGGTCCTTCCCGCCGAAGCACACGTTGGCCGTCCACTCGGCCTGAATGTCGATGTGCTCGATTTGCTTGCCGGCCGGGTTGTACACCGTCACGCCCTTGCCCGTGAGATACACGTTGCCCTGGCTGTCGATGGTCATGCCGTCGGAGCCTTGCTCCACGAATAGCTGCCGGTCAGTGAGCTTACCGTCGGCCCCAATCTGGTAGCGGTAGGTTTTATTGGCCTGAATGTCGGCCACATAGAGCTGCCGGCCGTCGGGGGTGCCGATGATGCCGTTGGGTTGCTGTAGCTGGGAATCCACTGCCACGGGCTCTTTCTGCCCCTTAGCCAGGAAATATACTTTTTGCCCGCCAATGGCGGGGTCGGGCGTGGTGCGCGTCCAGTACTCGCGCTGGTAGTAGGGGTCGGTGAAGTAAATGCCCTCAGTTTTGGGGTTCACCCATAGGTCGTTGGGGCCGTTGAGGCGGTGGCCCTGTACATTGTCGAGCAGCACCGTTTTCTTGCCGTCGGGCCCGATAGACCAGAGTTGGTTGTTTTCGTCGGCGCAGGCCAGCAGGCTGCCTTTTTTATCGAAGTACAAGCCGTTGGAGCGTCCGGCCTTCTCCAGAAAAACCGTGAGCTTACCATCGGTGCCATACTTCCAGATGCGGTTGTTGGGCTGGTCGGTGAAGAATACGTTGCCGGCCTTATCCACTGCCGGACCTTCCGTGAATTTAAACTGCTTGGAAACTAGCTTGGGTTGGGCCTTGCCGGCAATAATAGTCGGAGCCTGCTGGCTGTAGGCGGCGGGTAGTGCGAAAGTGGCAGCCAATGGCAAAGCCAGCAACAAGCCGGAGCGGAAAGAGAATAGAGACATGGAAATAGCCGAAAAAATGCGCGAAATAAAGCGGCGCATACCCTGCGCCCCGTGCGAATATAGCCCCCGGCCCCGAACTGCGGCGCTGTGCCAGCCTGCTGCTGCCCTTCTTATACTCAAGTCTGAAAGCTGCGGGCCGCGTCGTGTGTCGTCTTCAGGCGGCTACCCATCCGTCGCGCACGGCCTGTACTACCAGCCCAATCAGAGTGCGGGCCCCAGCTTTCTGCAGCAGGGCCCGGCGGTGGCTTTCCACGGTGCGCACGCTCAAGCTTAGCTGGGCGGCTATTTCCTGGTTGCAGCAGTCGGCTACCACCAGGCGCAGCACTTCCAGCTCGCGGCGGCTGAAGGGCGTGGGTGGCCTGCTGTAGCGGCTGCTACGGACCGGGTCTGGGGCCTGGCCGCTGCTGGTTTCGACCTCCAGCAGCTGCCCGATGGTGATGAGTACTGCTTCCGGGGCCGAATGACGGGGCAGCAGCGCTACTAAGCGGGGCACGGTTTGCAGCCACTGGCGCAGCTCCGGCGCCACCCGCGGCCCGGTAAGCAGGAGTAGTTGTTGGTTGGAGCGGGCTAATAGCAGCAGTTCCAGCAACTGGGGCAGGGGCGGGTCGGGCAGCAGCCCATCCACTACCACGAGCTGGTAGGCCTGGCGGCGCAGCAGACACGGAGCCTGGCAGGCATCGGCGGTCAGACTAACATCAAGACTCGGCCAGGCCTGCTGGAGGCTAAACAGTAAGCCCTGACGATACAGGGTGGGCGGGGCAATAATCAACACGGCCCCTGAAGAGGATAGCATGGTGTGTGCAGGATTTAGGTCATAGAATCGGGAATTGGGGTAGCAATAGGGTGTAGCAGTAGAGAAGAGCGGGGTGGCTGCCAGTATGAGGCAAGCCTTCTAAGTTGAACAATTAATCTAGTATTGACAATATTTATTTATAATAAATAATAAAATATTGATATAAAATAAACGGTGTAGCGACTGGGAAAAGGACTCTTTCGGACATAAAAAACCCGGCCCACCAGAATTGCTTCTGCTAGGCCGGGCTATGTACCGGGAGTAAGTCGCGCTACTTCTTCATAGAAATGGTCACCACTTTGGCGGTGCCATTCACCAGGAATTTACACTCATCGAAAGCCGGGGCGGCGAGCTTGGGCCACACGTTGTTGGAAAAGGCGTAGGGTTCGGTCGGAATGCCCAGGAAATTCTTGTCTACCAGGTCGTTACCATTTAGGTCCTGGGTCAGGGCCACGGCCCATTCACCGTTGGGCAAATCCACGGGCAGGGTAATCTGCTTGTTGCCGGCGGGCTTCACGTATTTGAGCAGGGTATAGCTGCCGCGCTTCAGAAAATTCTCCCGCACGTTGTAGAAATACAGCTTCAGCGTAGCCTTGGTCGAAGGCAGGTCGGTAACGACGACGTGAACCTGGGAGGTAGTGGCCGGAGCCGGAGCCATCGGGGGTGGCGTCCAGGCACTCAGCACGGCACTACCAGTGCTGAGCAGAGCTACTTGAAGAAGAGTCATAAGCAAGTAGGTGAAGGAGGAAAAGAGCGGGAAAACGGGCCCTGCAACGCGCAGCCCGATTGGCAATATCGTTAAATGTGAGCAGCCGGCCAACTCCGCCGGCGCTGCTGCCGGTGCCTGGGTAGACACGGCCCCGGGGCAATAAGTTCGGGCTGAATAGCAGCGGGTTGCTGGCCGCCGGCGTCGGGACCAGCCGCTTGCGTGCGGCCGCGGCCAGCAAAGCGGGCAGAATAGTGCCCCCAAGCTCCTCCTTCGGGCCGTGGCTACGTAGAAGACGGATTGGCCGCTGCCCCGGCGGCTGGTCTGTTGTTCTCTCTCAAAGTGCCGTGCTTATGTCCTCCATTGCTGCCACTTATCAGAACCCGGTTCTAAACGAAGATTTCCCGGACCCGACCATCATCCGGGCCGCCGACGGCTGGTATTATGCCTACGGCACTCAAACCAAGCGGCCGGGCCAGCTCATCATCAACATGCAGGTGGCCCGCTCCCGCGACCTGGTGCGCTGGGAACTGCTGGCTGATGCACTGCCCCACAAGCCGCGCTGGGCCCGGGAAACTCAGAAGCTGTGGGCCCCGCACGTGAGTGAGCACGCGGGCCGCTACTACATGTACTACTCGGCCCTGCCCGATAACGACGAAGGCTACTGCCTGGCCGTAGCCACGGCCGAGCACCCGGCGGGCCCGTTCACCGATATCGGGCAGCCGTTGCAGTGCGGACCGGGCTTTTTGAACATTGACCCCATGGCCTTCGACGACCCGGCTACCGGGCAGCGGCTGCTCTACTGGGGCTCGGGCTTCGGGCCGCTGCTGGTGCGTGAGCTAGCCCCCGACCGGATTTCCTTCCTGCCCGGCAGCCAAGCTACAGAGCTGGTGCAGCCCGTAGAGGATGACAGCCCCGACAATTACCAGCGGCTGCTGGAAGGTAGCTGGGTGGTGCTGCGCGAGGGGTGGTACTTTCTGTTTTATTCCGGCAACAACTGCTGCGGCGACGATGCCCACTACGGCGTGATGGTGGCCCGCTCGCGCCACGCTACCGGCCCGTTTGAAACGCTGGCCCAGGCTACCGGGCACGGCCACAGCATTATTCTGGAAACCAACCAGCACTGGCGCGCCCCCGGCCACAACTGCGTGGTAACTGATGCCGCCGGCCACGACTGGCTGGCCTACCACGCCATCGACCCCACCCAGCCCACCTTCGACGCCATCGATGATGCCCAAGGCTACTCGCGGCGCGTGCTGCTGCTCGACCAGCTTGAATACCACGACGGCTGGCCCCGGCTGGCCCGCCCCGGGGCCCCTACACGTACTCCCCAGCCGGCCCCCACAACCGAGTAAGTAAGCGGCGCCGGGCAGCCACGCAACCTGCCGCCCGGTGTCACGACTTTGAGCAACGGCGGTTAATTCGTAACCTGCCGGCCATTCCCTTCACCAACTTCACCCTGATAGCCATGAAGAATCCCCGCACTCTGCTCACGCTGGCCCTGTTGCTGGCCGGCGTGCTTTACACGTCCCTCAGCTGGGCCCAGACTACGCCGACGGCCCCGGCCGCCAAGCCCGCACCGGCCAGCCCGGCGGCTACGGCTACCGGCAAAATCGGGGCGGCTACCGTGACCGTGAAATACAGCAGCCCCAGCGTAAAAGGCCGGCAGATTTATGGTGGCCTGGTGCCCTACGGCCAGGTGTGGCGGGCTGGGGCCAACGAGGCTACCACCGTCGAGTTCAGCAAAGACGTGATGGTGCAGGGCAAGAAGCTGCCCGCTGGCACCTACGCCTTTTTCGCCATCCCGACCGAGAAAGACTGGACCGTTATTTTCAACAAAACGGCCAAGCAGTGGGGCGCTTTTAAGTACGACGAGAAGCAGGATGCCCTGCGCGTAACGGCCACGCCGCGCAAAGCCGCTACCATGACCGAAGGCTTGGTGTATGAAGTAACCAAGGATGGCCTGGTGCTGCGCTGGGAAAACCTGGAGCTGCCCGTAGCCATCAAGTAGTGCTTTGGACTTCTAAAGCCAAAAGAGCCACCCGATTATCGAGTGGCTCTTTTTGTTGCTTGGCACTGCTGCCTGACCGTAGCGCGAACTTTGTAGTTTGCGCTATTACACTCTCACCAAACGCCGTTAAAGCCATTCGGAAGGGGTAAGCTGATTGGTGAGCCACACTTCGGTGCCGGCTGGTGGTAGCTCTGGCAAATCAGGGAGCTGAAGCAGCAGCGCGTACTCGGTGAGGGTGACCTGGGTATTCGTTGGGGAGGCACGGGTAATTTCCTCGACGCTGGCCGTGGCAGTCAGCTCGGTCCCATCAGCAAACACCAGTACGACGGCCAGGGCTGAGTGGAGCGCAAATTGCCGGAGCCGCTGCTGCGCGGCCTCATCCGGAATGTCACGCACCAGCACACCCAGGCCAGTCAGCACAAAGCCGGATTCGATAGTGAGGAGTTTTTCTGGGTTCATGCCGAAGAGTAAAAGCGCAGATGACGGACGGCTTCACCCAGGCTACTTACCCTGTTTCTGGCCCAAAGGATGCAGCAAAAAGCCCCGGCTGTTGCAGCAGTCGGGGCTTTGGGGCTTTTCGGGCACGGCGGCTACTGGTTTTTCAGCCAAATCTGGCGCAGCGCCAGCTGGGCGGGCGTGGCATCGGGGGCTACGGCAAAGTTGTAGCGCTTGATTTCCTCCTTCTCGATTAGACGCAAGCGCACTTTTTTCTCAACTCCCTCCCGGCGCAGTGTCAACTCATAGTCTTCGCCGGCTTTGCGGTTTTTGAGCTCGGTGAAGGCCGTTTGTAGCGTTTCGGGCGTAATGGCGGTGCCCCCGATGGCCACCAACGCGTCGCCCACGGCCACGCCACCGGTCTGCCAGGTGTCGGGTAGCTCGGTCAGCTGCACGGTATTGCCCGCCAAGCGGAACGACGGGTTATGATTGCCCAGCGCTACCACCCGTTGGCCCGTGTGCAGCACGGGTACGTAGCGAATTCCGACTTTGGCGTAGTAGTCTTGCAACGGCAGAGGTTCGGCCCGCTGCACGTAGCGAGCAAAGAAGTCTCCGATTTCGGGGTACGTTAGCTTGGTAAAGTCGGCGAAGAAGGTCTTTTCGCTGAAGGGCTTATCGGGCCCGTAGCGCTTGGTCAACTCGTTCATCACTTCGCGCAGGCCCCGTTTGCCGCCGCTCAGCTCCAGTAGGCGCAGGTCGAGCAGGGCAGCCGTCATTGCCCCGCGCTGGTAGATGTTGCCGTACTGCTTCTGGCCCTCTTCGGCAAAGGAGTTCAAACCCAGCTTGCTCAGTGAGTAAGTGGTATCGGCCTGAGCGTGGTCGTAGGCCACTTTGCCGCTGAGCTCTTTGAGGTACTCATCAAGCGAAACCAGGTCGCCACGCAGCTTCATCATGCCCGAGGCCCACTCCGTAGTGCCCTCGTAGAGCCACAAATGCTCCGAGCCGGTGGGCTGCACGAAGTTGAACTGCTCGATAATTTCGGAGTGAATGTTGAGCGGCGTCACGACGTGGAAAAATTCGTGGGCGGCAATGCTGGTAATGCCGTTGGCCGATTCGGGCGTGAGGGGAGTTTCACGCAGCACGTATTCCGAGCTGTAGGAATGCTCCCAGGCCCCATGGCTCTGATCCTCGAAATGGTAGAGAAAGGTGTAGCGCTTCACGGGCAGCTGCACCAGGAACGCCTGGGCCGCGCCCAGCATCTTCTGCATGTAGCCCAGCAGCGGCTCGGCCTGCACCTGGTCGGTTTTGGAGTAGCAGTATAGAGCCACCTCCGCGTCGCCAAGCTTGGTTTTGGCCTCGGTCAGCCGGCCCAGTAGAAACGGCGAATCCACGGCGTGGTCGTAGTTTTTGGCCGTGTAATAGCCTTGTTTGTCGGTGGTCAGCGGCGTGCCTATCTTCCAGTCGGCGGGGTAGTTCAGCTTGATGCGCAGGGGCTTGTCCTGCCAGCCCTGCACGTAGCCGAAGATGCCCTGGCCGTTGAGCAACGCGTGGTCGGCTTCGAGCGAGGTGCCGCACATGCGGTACACGCGGTGCTCGGTTACGGGCGTGTCCCAGGTTTCGGCAATGGTGTAGCGGATGGCGCGGGTTTTCTCGGGCTGCTGCAGCTGCCACTGGTTGGTGGCAATCTGCTTTACTTCCAGCGGCTTATCCTTATCGTCGAAGGCCTCAAACTTGCGCACGAAGCGGCCGATGTCCATCACCTGGTAGGTGCCGGGCGCGGTGGCGGCAAACTGGTACACGTTCTGCCCCTTGCCCAGCTTGGGTAGCTCTAGCCGCACCTGAAACAGGTCCTGGGTTTTGGGGTCAATGTCGACCGTGTAGGTCAGGGCTTTCTGGGCCTGGGCCAGGGTAGTAGTGGCCAGCAGGCCGGTTAGCAGCGTAGCGATGCGCAGGGCATTCATAGAGCAAGGGAAAAGATGATGGGCTAACGGATGCAAAAAACCGTCGTACTGTTGCTTTAGCCGGCTGATTATCTGTGTAAAAGTGGAAAATGCCGCTGCTGGCCATGATGCACTGTTGGATCCACTACTTATTAGTGAATAGGATTAAAATACTGAGAAAGGCAGTCAATGCAGTAGCCTCTGCCTACAGCCGAGCTTCACCGGCGGCAGGATTAGCAAGTCAGCAATAGAGCAATAAAAGGAGTTGTTTGATAATGGTACTTAATCTAAAAATAACATGAATACATTAAGTATTTACGTCAAATATGGTATTTATAAATGATAATGATTGGATAGGCCTTTGTCTTTCAAAAGAAACTTTCGTTTCATTGTTCACCTATTGCATACGCCGCTCTATTTCCGGTCTTCAACTCATGCGCTATGCAAGCAAATTGTACTATTTCGTCTACCCGCGCTGCTTTGCAGCGTTGGCAGAAAGGTTTTTGGACAGTTGCCAGCAGCTTGCTGCTCTCGTCCTCCCTGCAGGCCCAGGTGGCACCGCCGGCCTTCCCGCGCAACGAAACCTTTAAGGGCAACACCGCCTCCAACTTCAGCTTCGGCGGCGTGGCGCGCCTCACCGGCACCGGCGGCACCGCCGACCCTATCGGCAGCGGCTACCTGCGCCTGACCGATGCGGCCAACAACCAGGCTGGCTACGTTATCGACAACGTCGGCTTTCCCTCGTCGGCGGGCTTCACCATCTCGTTCGAGTTCTTCTCCTACGGCGGCACCGACCCCGGCGCCGATGGCTTCAGCGTGTTTCTCGTCGATGCCGATCAGCCTGCTTCCGGCTTCCGCATCGGGGCTTCGGGTGGCTCGTTGGGTTACGCCCAGAAAACCGCTGACCCCGTTGCCGACGGTGTTTCGAAAGGTTATATCGGCATTGGCATCGACGAGTTTGGCAACTATTCCAATGGGCTCGAAGGCCGCTCGGGCGGCAGCGCCGTATTCGATGCTTCGGGAAAAGTGCCCAACGGTATTGCCATTCGCGGGGCCGGCAACGGCTCCGCCGCTACCGATTACCCCTACCTGACCGGCACCCAGCCCGGGGCCCTCGATTTCAGCCTCGACGTGCCTACCACCCGCGCCCAGCCCGGCTCCGACGACTACCGCCGCGCCTATATCGATGTGGTACCAACCACCGTCGGCACCGAAACTACCTACCGGATTTCAGTGCGTATCCAGCATGGCAACTCCGTGCGCACGGCCATCGACAACTTCCTGGTGCCCACGCCGCCGCCCAATCTGCGGCTGGGCTTTTCGGGCTCCACGGGCGGCAGCACCAACATTCACGAGATTCGCAACCTGAATATCGTGCAGGTGCCCTTCGCCAATACCGATATAGTCAGCACCCTCTACAATGTGCCGCTCACGATTCCGGTGCTGGTCAATGATCTGGCCCCTGGCAGCAGCATCGACGTTGCCTCCGTTGACCTGGACCCGAGCACCACCGGTATTCAGACCTCGTTTGATGTACCCGGCAAGGGCCGCTTTGCGGTCAATGCCCTTGGCATCGTCACGTTTACGCCTTCCGGCACCTTTGCCGGCCCGGTCATCATTCCCTACACCATGCGCTCCATTCTAGGCGAAGACTACACCTCCAGCCCGGCCAACATCCGCGTAACCGTGCAGGGTGCCGACGTGGCGGCCACTATCAGTGGCCCCGCCACCGCCGCCCGCGGAGCCGTAGTAACGTACTCTATGACCACCGCCAATCAGGGCGTAACCACCGCTCTGAACGTAGTGCCCAAGCTACGGCTGCCCGTGGGCCTGACGCCGGCCGCCGTTACGGCCCCGAATGGTACTTATGACGCGGCCAGCGGCTGGGTTACGTTTTCGGCCATCAGTAGCCTCGCCAACGGTGCCACCCCGGTCACGAACACGGCTACCTTTACGGTGCCGGCTTCTGAGCCTGCCACCATGACCAGTTGGGCCAACGCCACCTCGGCCGTGCCCGACCCCACCCTGGCCAACAACAGTGCCTCACTCAATACCAACGTGGGCGCCCCCCTGCCCGTAGAGCTAACCAGCTTTACGGCCGTGGCTGATGGAGCCGATGCCGTGCTGAGCTGGAATACGGCCTCCGAGAAAAACAACGACCATTTCGAAGTGGAACGCTCCCTGAATGCCACGGACTTTCAGCGCGTAGCTACCGTGGCCGGCCACGGTACCACCACGGCCGCCTCGCGCTACCAGCACCGCGACCAGCAGGCCGGCCGATTGTCGCGCCCCACCGTGTACTACCGCCTGCGCCAGGTCGATGCCGATGGTGTAGCCTCCTATGGCCCGGTGCGCGCCGTGAAGTTTGCTGAAACCCGCAAGCTGGCCATTTCGGTGTACCCCAATCCCAGCACCGGCACCGCTACGCTCGATCTGACCGCACTGCCCGTCGGCGAGTTTGCCGTGCAGCTCACCGACCTCACCGGCCGGGTGCTGCGCCGCTACACCGCCGCCGGTGCCCAGCAGCAGCCCCTAGATATGCAGAATATGGCTCCGGGCGCTTATTTGCTACAGGTACGCGGGCAGGCTACGCAATTCGTGTTTCCGCTGGTGCGCAACTAAGCGGGGTATCGAAAAGCTGCCACCCAAACAGAACAAGCCGCCGGTATCTGCCGGCGGCTTGTTCTGTTTGGATGGTAAGTACCTGTAGTCACATGATTGTGCGGGTAATAGGCTTATGTAGTTGTCTTTTGATTTCCAGGAAACTTACGCAGCTAAGTCCGGAGCCGGAATCAAGCGAATAAGCAGTAGGTGAAAATGGAACTCCTAAAGGCCCAGAAACGTACCAGAAGGGCCTTTTCTCACCTGCGGAGCCGAGCTTCGCCTAGCCTTTCTACTTATGTGCGGCCGTTATACCTTCACCACCCCGGCACCCGTTATTGAGCAGCGCTTCGAGGCTAGCTTCCGCGACGCCCTGCCACCCAACTACAATGCGGCGCCTTCGCAGCAGCTGCCCATTATTACCAATGCTGAGCCGGGCCGGGTGCAGCTGTTTCAGTGGGGTTTGCTGCCGGGTTGGGTCAAAGACGTTAAGGCGGCCCCGAAACCCATAAATGCCCGGGCTGAGACGCTGCCCGAAAAACCGTCGTTTCGCCAGCTGCTGCAGCGCCGCCGCTGCCTGGTGCTGGCCGACAGCTTTTATGAATGGCAGCATACGGCCTCCGGCAAAGGTCCGAAAACCCCGCACCGCATTCTGCTGCGCGATGAGCAGCCGTTTGCCTTTGCCGGCCTCTGGGATGAATGGCTTGACCGCGCTTCGGGCGAAGTTGTGCCTACCTTCACTATCATTACCACCGAGCCCAATGAGCTGATGGCCAGGCTGCACAACCGGATGCCTGTCATTCTGCCCGACCGGCAGGCCGAGCTGGCGTGGCTCGATGACGCCACCTCAGTAGCGCAGCACCAGCAGCTGCTGCAGTCGTATCCCGCCAGCCGGATGCAGGAATATGTGGTGAGCACCCAGGTAAATTCGCCGGCCAACAACGACGCTTCCCTGCTGGCCCCGGCGGCTTAAGCCGTTGCCTGCTGCGCGGTAGGCGCTAGATAACGGCCAATACGGCGGTAGGCGGGCCGGGACTTCTTGCGCTTGCGGCGCTTGGAGGCTCCAAAGATGGCTTCGTGGGAGGAGCCTGCGGCTACAGTAGTGGCGGTAGCTACTGCCGGTGAGGCATCGGCAGCTGCGAATGGCTCGGTGCTAAGGAAGCTTGCTAGCAAGAGAAGGGTAATGGCTTTCATAAGGTCGAGAAGTAGAAGATGGTAATAAAAACTATGACTCATTCGCTACAAGAATAAGGTATTTATTATTTAATAACAAAATTAAATTGTATTAGTGCAATAAAAAACCCTGGCTTGCCCGCATAGTGCCGGCAAGCCAGGGTAAGGACCGTTGAGGTTGGAAGTGGCTTACCGGCCAAACAGGCGCTGCTGGCGGCGGCTTTTGCCAGCCTTGCGACGCTTTTTGAACTTGTACTTCTTGCGCTTGAACAGGCCGAAATCGTCGGTGGCGTTGAATTCTGCAGTGCCAGCAACTGATTCAGTGGTCGTTGTGCTGCTAACACAGCTAGCTTCAGCTTGCGGAGCAACCAGAACAACAGCCAGGGCGAGGAGAAAAAATGCTTTCATAGTAGTTGGTATTTTGTTGAGATGTTTTGCGATTTTGATGATGCAATATTAGACAATGATATTGGATCAATGCAATAAATTTTAACCACATGATGATGTGAATGCATAAAGCCCCGCCAAATCAGAGGGCTGACTCGGCGGGGCTTGGTAGACGGGCAGGGGTAAGCCTGCTTGCTTTTGTTACTCCTGGCTGCCTTTGCTGCCTTGCGAGGCCGCTTTGGGCTTGCTGTCTTTCACGGGCTCGGCGGAAGTGCCTTCGTCATCGGAAGCACTGTCGGCGGAGGGTTCCATCGAGCGGTTGACCACTACCACAGCTACGGCCGCAATGGCCGCAATACCCAGAATAAGCTGGGTAGGCGTGAGACGCTGGGCCGCTTTTTTCAGCAGGGTACCGCCGTGCTTCAATAAGTCATCCATATGATCATGGTTGCCCTGCACCAGCACATGGTAGGCGCTTTCGAAGGTGCGAGCCAGATCTTCGGGCATAATTTTCTCCAATTGTTGTTCAATCTGGGATTCCATAGCGGAGGGGTAGGTGTTGATGGAAAAGTCGGGACAAAGGTGGGCAAGCCACCGAAGTGCCTGTACGCAAAAAGCCGTCGGCGGGCTGCCCCGGCAACGGCTTTTTTGTGAAGTATTCGCGCTACCGCCTGTCGCGGCTTTTTCCGCTGTTGAGCTCCCGGGCGCCTTTTACCGCTCTACAGCCACCAACCGGGAACTGACGCGGCCGCCTTCCTGCACGTGGCAATAGTAAGCTCCCGCCGCCAGATCGGCTACGGGCAGGCTAAGGCGCTGCAGGCCGCGCGGCAGCCGCCGGTCCAGCAGGCGGCGCACCTCGCGGCCCATCGTGTCGAATACCAGCACCTGTACGTGCCCGCCTTCGGCCTCAAATTCTACCGTGGCCTGCTCCCGCACCGGGTTGGGGTACACTGCAAAGCCCTTCACGCCCATATCGGAGGCCGTGGCCACACCGGTAGCCACGCCCGGCCGCAATACCGGCACGTACGGAAACGACGCGCCGGCGTGAGGCAACAGGGCATTTATCGTGGCCTGGGGCACCCGGAACCAGTCCAGGAGCAGGCTGCCGTAGATGGCCCGGAAATCGAACTGCATCGGCACGTTGTCGTTTACGCCGGCATTGGCGGGCAGCACCGGGTTGGTGCCGTGAATAATCGGGTTGACGCTGCTGCCAAAAACGATAAGCGGAGCCGCCGCGCCGTGGTCGGTGCCGAGGCTGGAATTGGCTTTGATGCGGCGGCCGAATTCAGAGAAGGTCATACCCACCACGCGGTCCTGCACCTGCAGGCGGCTCAGGTCGTCGAGAAAAGCTTCCAGGGCCTGCGAAATTTTGCCCAGCAGCGTGGCGTGGGTGCCGGTGGCGGTGCTGCCCGTGGCCGACACCTGCCCGGCGTGGGTATCGAAGCCGCCCAGGTTGCACACGTACAGGCGCGTCTGCAGGCCGCCGGCTACCAGCTGCGCCACTATTTTGAGCTGGTCGGCCAGGCTGTTCTGACCGGCCGTGGGGTAGAGCGGGGAAAGGTTACGGGCCTTGTCAGCCGCCGCTTTTATCGACGTGTTGTAGACCTGGGTTTGCTGCACCACCTGCCGGATAAAGGTCAGCTCGTGGCCGGCGGGTGTGTTGGGCGCCGTGTCTACACCGCCCGTAAGCAGTTGGTAGAAGGAGGCCGTGCTGGCAATGGCCATGCCCATGTTCACGCTGGGGCCCTGCACGCAGTTACTCACCACCGAGCCGATGCTGATGGCCAGCGGGTCGGGACTTTGGGCATTGGGGTAGCCGGTCGGGAAGTTTGGGTATTCGCCGTCGAGGTAGCGCCCGGCCCAGCCCGAGGTGATGGTCACGTTGGAGTCGGAAGCCGAGGTCCAGATGTCGGTGGCGCGGAAGTGGCTAAAGTTGGGGTTGGGATACCCTACGCTCTGCACCACCCCGATTTTAGCGTTGTCGTACAGGTTTTTGAGGCCCGTCATGGCCGGGTGAATGCCGGTAGCCGTGCTCAGACGCAGCACCTGGGCTTCGGGAATGGCAATGCTGCTGCGGGCATTCATCAGAGCCGGGTATTGGTCGAGCGGAATCACCATGTTAAGCCCGTCGTTGCCGCCATTGAGCTGAATAAGCACCAGTACCCGGTCGGTTTGGGTGGCCGCGTTGGTGAGGGCCGCCAGCTCGGGCGAGTAGCCGTAGGCCCCGATGGGGAAGCCGCCCAGCAATGCCGGCAGCACCGAAGCCGCCGCCGTAGTCTGGAGAAAGTCTCTGCGTTTCATGGGCAAAAGGTGGACTTGTGAATTGGTGAAGTTGTGAATTGGTGAAAAAAGGAGGTTAAGGTTGCTCTAGCGCGGTTTTGCGCTACTGGAACGACAACTCACAACTTCACCCTTCACAAATTCACCTTTAACTCAAATGATATTCGGCCAAGCCCATCATGGTGCGCAGCAGCGACTGTAGCTTGGTATTCACGGCGGTTCTCTTGGCCGTATTGGTCGGGTTGGCCAGGTACTGCGTCCACTCGTCGGTCCACTCAAAATCGGGCAGGCCGGGCAGCAGCACGTCGTTCAGGAAGGTGAGCTGCGCGGGCGTCAACTGAATCGGGAACAGCAGTCGGGCCAGCTCGCCAATTAGCAGATTCGGGTCCTGGGCCGTGGCCGAGGGTAGGCTTTGCACCAGGGCCAGCGCATCGATATTGATTTTAAAGCTGTTGCGCGTGTAGCCCGTCGTGCTGATCATCAGGTCCGTAAACTGGTTGCGGCGGGGCAGCGTCACGGCGTTTATCCACATTTCGTAGTACTGTGGCGTCTGCCAATAAGCCGGCCAGCCTGCCACGTTGGGCGGGTCGCCTACCAGCTGCTGTTGCAGGTTGGTCAGGCTGTTCAGGTAGTCCCACATGCCATACTGGGCCACGGCATTAGTAGCGGGCGGAAACGTAATCTGCAGCTGGCGGCCCACCGTGAGCGTGAAGTCCAGCGGACTTTTGATGAGGCAGCCCATGTTCACGGCATCGTAGAAATGCTCACTCAGCAGCAGGGTGCGCAGCACCGGCGCCACGTTGTAGCCATTCTGAATCAGAAGCTGGGCCAGCGGCTCGATGACGTTCTGCTCGGTAGTAGCGTCGATAACGTAGTACACAAACCAGCGGTAGAGCTTGCGTACCAGAAACCGCGCCGTTTCGGGCTGGCTGAATATCAAATCGATAAGCGTTTTGTATTCCTGGTCGCCGCCGTTGGTGATGGTGCCGTTGCCGAAAGCCGCCGAAAAAACCTTGGTGCCGGTGTCGTGGCGCGAGGCGGTGTAATAGCTGTTGATGTTGGCCTGATTGTCGCGCCAGCCGGTTAGCACCCGGGCGGCGGCCTGCACGTCGGCTTCCGTGTAGTTGGTGTAGTTGCCGGGGCCAATCAGCGGGCCTTTGCCCACCGTAAAGAGCTCGAGCAGCTCCCGGCCGTAGTTTTCGTTGGGGGCCGCAGCCGTGCTCTGGTTGCCGTTCAGGTAGCGCAGCATGGCCGCATTCACCGTCACATCCTTGGCCAGCTGCTTGATATTGCCCAGTGCGTGCTGCCGCAGCAGTGCCGCGTACTGGTAGGCGTGGCGGGCGTCGTTGATGTCGCCAAACTCAATGACGAAGTGGTTGTGCCAGAACAGCGTCATCTTCTCCGTCAGCGACAGGCTCTGGGTCAGCATCTGGCCCAGCCACCACGACCGGAGCGACGTGCGCCGCGCACTCTCAACGTTCTGGTCGAAGGCCTGCGTCACCCAGGTTTGCCCGATGGCCACGCTGGTATCCGTCGCCGATACGTTCACGGGCGGCGCCGGAGTGGGCGGCACCGTCAGCAGGTCATTCACTACCTGCGCGGGCGTGCGGCCGGCCGCTGTCAGAATCTCGGCACGGGTGGGGCCGAACAGCGTGCGGCGCAGCAGGTGCGCGGCCTGGTCGAAGCCCCAGGCGCCGGTGTAGGGCGCAATGCCCGCCGTGGAGCGGGCCGTGCTAGGCAGGGCTGTGTTGGCAAAGCGGCTCACAGTTTCCGGCTCCGTCGGCGGGTCGGGGGCAATATGCTCCATCACCACCGTGGCCGGTGCCGTCACAACCGCCGAATTTTTACGGAGAAAGGCTCTTCTGTCCATGCGTGGTGGGTTTGGGAGGCGGTAGAAAAGGTCGAATAAGTCTTTCTAAAGTAAGCTATTAGCGCGGCGTTAGCTAACAGAACGGGCAATGGACTATAGAAAATAGAGAAAGTTTAATGCACTTCCCCAACTGCTGATAATTAATCTTTGCTCGGTCCCAATAGGGCCCACTAGACTGGCCGACAGACTGCTGCCAACCCATAATTCCAGTTGGCTGCCTGCCTGGCACAAAAAAAGCCCCGCTGGGGGAGCGGGGCTTTTTCTGGTTTTGAAGTGAGCAGCGGTCTATTCGTAGACCTTGACCACAAACACGTAGTCTTGGAGCTTGCGGATCTGCTGGCGGCGCGTGGTGCCCGACATCTGGTTGGTGCGGGGCATGTTGTAGGGCTGGGCCGTGCCCGCCGCCGACAACGAATCGACCAGGCGCATCAGGTACGACGACTTGGTGGCGAAAGCCGCGCTCTGCATATCCATCTGCCTGCCGCTGATGATACCAATCAGGTTGCCCCGGTCGTCGAGCAGCGGGCCGCCGCTGTTGCCGGGGTTCACCGGAATCGAAATCTGGTAGAAGGCAGTGTCGCCTTCGAAGCCCGAGCGGGCACTCAGCGAGCCTTCGCCAAACACCACGTCTTCGCGCGGGTAGCCCAGCGTGAAGACCTTCTCGCCCAGGTCGGCCGTGCCGCGCTTGAAAGAGTAGGGCAGGCGGCCGAAACCGTTGAACTTCTGGTCCTTAATGCGCAGAATGGCTAGGTCGTGGGCTACGTCGGTAAACACGGGCTCAGCGCGGTAGCGCTGCCGGTCGCGGCTTTCAATCAGCAGCGAGTCGGCACCCTGAATAACATGGTAGCTGGTAACCAAGTAGCCGTCGGCGGTGAGAGCGAAGCCGGTACCGCTGAACTTGCCGGGGTTGGTCTCAATCTCAGTTTTACCGCCGTCAATCTGATTGATGGCGCGGTTCATAGCCTTTTGGGTACGCTTAATGCGCTCTACCTCGCGGCGCAGCACCGTGTAGCCGTACAACGAAGGCTGCTGCTGGGCCGCCCGCCACCATTCGAGGCCGAGCAGCGTGGCAAACACGGCCATTACGGCTACCGAAGCCGCTACCATAGCGGTTGCGCGGTGGGCGCCCCAGAACTCGCGCAGCTTGCGCTCCACGGGCGAGATATACAGCTGCGGCATCGTGGGGTGGCCCGTTTCCAGGGTTTCGCCATCGAGGCGCACGGCTTGCTCCGCGTCCATATCGGCCTGAATAGCGTGGAGCTTGCGGCGGGTAGCCAGCCGCTCGCCGTAGCCGTGCAGGGTGCTGGTGAGCTGGGTGAAGTCGGCGAAATTCTGGGCAAAGTTAGGGTCGGCCGCCAGGCGGCGCTCCAGGTCGGCGCGCTCCGGGGCCGTAAGCCCACCCGTGCGGTAGGCTTCAAACAAAGCGTAATAGTCAGCTTCCGTTTTCATAGTCTTATGCAGAGTGGGTGCTCTGCCGGATAAGCACGCCGGCTAAAACGATTCTTCTTCCTTGTAATGGGCGAAAAACAGCTTTTTCAGGCGCACCAGGCACTTGTATTTTTGATTCTTAGCATTGTCGGCATTGGTGTAGCCAAACTCCGCCGTAAGCTGCTGCATAGATTTATCCAGCAGGTAAAAACCTTCCAAAAGCGAGCGGCAAGGCTCCCCCACGAGTTCCAGGGCCTCACTCATGGTCGCGAAGCGCTTATCGCGCTCCTCAGCCAGTGCCAGGTCGGCCTCGGCCCCGGTTTCGAGGTAGGGTTCGTGGTCGTCGAGGCGGCCGCCGAAGCGGGTTTTCTCGGCGAGGCGCTTTAGCCACAGGCGGCGACACACGGCGTAGAGGTAGGTTTTGATCTGGCAGCTCAGCTCCAACGAGCCTTCGCGCACCTTCTCATAAAACACCATCACGCCCTCCTGATACACATCTTTGGCCTCGTCTTCGGTTCCACTATTCTGCAGAACGTAGTGCAGGACCATAGGCAAGTGCAAGCGGTAGAGCTGTGCCAGCGCCCGGTCGTCGCCGTGGCGGATGGCCGCCACGAACTCTTCATCGGTGTAGGAAGGACTGCCCTTACCCATTCGCTTTGTCGGTTAATACAATACAGGGCCTTTGGTAACCCGAAAAAATTATTTTTTCCATAGCGGGTTACCTTCTTACAAAGACGGTATGAAGGAAGTTTTTCAGACTAAATTTTTTCAAACGTACTACCAAAATGAAGAATCTCCTGAAGGTTTCTGCCCTGGCTCTCGTATTCGCTACCACGCTTGCTTCGTGCGAGACGAAAACGGCTGAAACCACCGAAACCACTACGGTTGAAGCTCCTGCTACGGACGCTACCACTACGACCACTACGGATTCGGCTTCTACCACGACCGTAACCGCTGACTCGGCTGCTGCTCCTGCTGCTACCACCGAGGCTTCGACCACGACGACCACGACTGAGACGAAGTAATTACGCGCCGGCTATTAGCCGGCTTGTAGCTGCAAACGGCCCGATTTTCCACCTGGAAAGTCGGGCCGTTTCTGTTGGAGTAAATCAAGAGTGAAAAAAAATAAGTGGTACACAGATTAAATATTTAGTTTTTTTAATGCAATATTTGTATCCTTCATTTTTCTCAAGCTATTATCTATCAGCCTTGTCCGACTATAGTATCCACGGCACTGCCCAGCCTGCCCTTTCCGAAACTCCGGACCTAGGGACTGATAAAGCACTGCCCGCGTCGCCAGATCATCCCGACTTGGAAGCCGCAGCGGCAAGCGCAGCAGTGTTTGCCGTCGGCGAATATCTGGTGGGGGATGCCGAAGATACTTTGCTGAACGGCCATCCGGATATTCGGTATTAGCTTCAGTATCAGTCATCAGGCAGGCTCAGAGCTTTTCTTCGAGCCACAGAAAGCCCGCCGTCAGCAAGAATAACCCGAAAAACCAAGCGGCCGGATATGGCAGGCTGGTTGCTGCCTCGGAAGAAGATGTATTGGCTGAAGCGCGGTGCCGATAATTCTGTGCTGCTTGCTGCCGTCGCCGTTGTTCGGGTGCCAGCCAGTGGTGCGCCCCAAAAACGTAGAACGAATAAGGTAGCTGGCCCTTAAGCTGCACTTGGTGCCAGCCCGCACCAGCCGGCCAAAACACCCCAGATTGCCACTCGGACAGCAGCGCCGCCTGTGCTAAGGCCAGCGGAACCGATGCAGCACCCTGTAGCCCTGCCACTGTAGGCTGCTGATCCGGACTTACACTGGAGGTAAGTAGCAACGCTACTGGATCGTGGGCCCGGGGCCAAGCTGATACTACCTGCCATTGCGTTGAGGTAGGCAAAGGCCGGGCCGCGGCGCGCAGCAATGTGCTCCAGTAGGTAGCATAGGTGTTTCCATCACCCTGTAACACCCACGGATAAGTTTGGGGCAGCACCGATACGGTAACACTACCAAGGCCGAAGCGCTGGGTAGCTACTACTGCCTGCCGCTGCCTATTGGTAACTAGAGGACGGGCCGGGGCCGCGAGGCGCAGTGTAGCGGGAATCAGTGTGGTGGCTGAGCTAGTAGATTCGGGCCAGCGGATAGGTTGGGAACGGGCGGCGGCAGTAGGACGAGGTACTACGGTAAAGCCAGCGCGGCTGGGCAGGGCGCGCGGCAGGGTTGTGGGTTCGGCCAGCAGAATCAGCCCCAGCCCGTTAGTGCGGACCGACTCGCGCAATACCTGGACTTCGAAAGAGGAGAAGGCCGCTATTGTAGCAGCATCTGTTACCACCACATCGTAGTGGGCCAGGAGCGCAGAAGACACGCGGGTGAGGTCGTGGGCCGTTTGGTTGAGGAACTCGGTTTGCGCCAAGCCGCGGCTGAGGCCGGTGCGGAGGCCCACGCGGTGCTGCTGGGTGCCGAGGTAGTTTTTCAGCGCAGTAAACTCAAACGAAGCTGTACTGTTCAGCAGCAGCACTCGTAGCGGCCGGGCAGTGCTTACTTCCACCGGTACCGGCTCTGTAGCCAGCAAATTACGGCCCTGGCGCGCTACGAGCTGGTACACGGCCAGGCTAGCCGTTTTGGGGAGGGTCTGGAGCCGGAAAGGGCCAGTGCCGGCTGGTAACCGCACCGAATCGGCGGGGCGGCCGGCGCCGCGCAGGCTCAGCCACACCGGTTGGGCCGAGGCTGCCGTGAAGAAGCCCTCCACCACCAGGCGTTGCCCCACTTCCACCCGGCGGTTCCACCCAGCTTGTTGGAAGCCTCGCACCGCCGTGGGCCGATGCATAATAAGGCGCAACGGCCCGAGCTCGGGCAGCGCCGCTACGGGCAGCCCCCAACCCAGAAGGTGCAGCCGGCGCAGCTCCGGATACCGCTCGCGCAGCAACTGCAGGCTGTGCAGGCTGGGTGTATCGGCAGTGGTATTGCTGAAGCCGTAGCGCCAGAGCGTGGTGGCGGGCCCCAGTTTTCGGAGTAGCTGCCGCACACTATCGGTTTGGTAGCCAGGGGTAAGAACTATTATTTCGGAGCTGTTGGCGCTTACGGTACGCCGCGGCGGATATGCCAGCCACCACAAGGCCAGCACGGCCAGCCAGCCGGCCAGCAGGCGGGGCCAAAGCCGCTGCCGGTGGGGGCGGCGCACGGCGGCCAGCGTGAGGCCCCCGGCCAATAGCAGGCAGAGGACCAGGAAAAGATAGAAGACAGGCGGCTGAGGCATAGGCGAAAAACTTACTGGCTCAACTCCTGAAAATACCGCCGGGCCACGCGGCCGGGCCCGGCTGGCCGGCCCGGCGCGGGCGTCGGTGGGGGCAACAAGTCAGTCAAAGCGGCTGCTACCTGCTGCAGACAGGACTGGCAGGGCACCTGGCCGCGGCGAATTTCGGTGGTGAGCTGCCGCAAGTCGCGTACGGCGGAAAGGTAGCGGCCAGGGTTGCGCAGGGCCGCCTGCGCCGCTGCGCCGCTGGCCCGCTCCAGCGCCAAGGCTTCGGTGGGGCTGGCTTTGCCAGCGTGCTGCCGTAGCCGGGCTAGGGTTTGCAGCGCGGCCCGAATAGTGGCCTGGGAAGAAGTGGCGGCAATAGTTTGCTGCCGTCGGGAGGCAGTGGCTCCGGCTAGCTCGCCGGTGAGGCGGGAAGTGGCTTCGGGAATAATGGGAGGGTCGAAACCGGACTTGCGCACGTAGAGGCGGGTTTGCTGCTGCACCTGCTTGAGCAGGCGCAGAGCGCGGTATTCGTAGGGCAGCGCCTCGGCGGGGCGGGCGGTGCGCAGGCGCAGCTCAGCTTCCCACATCTGACTCAGCACGCCGCGCAGCTTGGCCTTGACGGCGGGCTCCAGAAAATCGGCCGTTTCGGAGTCGTCGTGGTGATGCACGTAGGGGTCGAGCAGCGCGGCGGCGGCTTCGGGCGACGCATCAGCAGCGGTGGCCGGAGCGGCGTGGTCGTGACCGAGCTCCTCGGTTTCGGCGTGGCCCGGTTCTTCGGTGTGGTCGGCGTCGGCTGTGGGCGGGCGGGTGGCGCTCTGACCAAAGCTTTCCTCAAACTCTTCGCCCAGAAATTTGCCGTAACGCAGCCGCAGCACTTTCTGGTCGTGGCCCAAGTCGTTGGCCCGGCTGCTGAATCCGGTGGGCGCCAGCTGGCGCCGCTCAACCAGTAGCTTTTCCGTATCGATGATAACCTGGCGCTGACTGCGGAAATAGGCCGGCACTACGTTTACGCCCATGGCCATGTCCGAGCCGGAATCGTCCACGGTGGTATCTTCCCACTGCACCAGGTAGGTATCGGAGCGGGACGTGTGGCGGTTATTATCCCATGCTTGCACATAGAAATATACTTCGTCGCCGTAGGTGAGGCCCAGCGCGAGCAGGCGCAGCCGGTGCGTGAGCGTGGCCTGGGTGGGCTGGCCGCGCAGGCTGGAACTCAGGTCGGTGGCTACTTCCCGAAACTTCACCGCCTCGCCCTGACCCTGGGCTACGGTGGCTACCAGCCGCACGCTGGTCAGGCCATAATCATCACCTAACGCAAATTGCACTGCCACTTCCGGCTTTTGCCCAAACTCTACTAGCGTATAGGGCTTCGGCGTCCGGATCTGAATGGCCGGTGCCCGGTCGGGCTCTACTTCTACGGCGTAATCATCGGAAGCCTGCCCGGCAAACCGGATGCGGTACAGCGTGGAGGCTGTGAAGGTGTGGGCAATGGCAAACTGCAAGGGGTGGCCGGGCACGGGCCGGAAAGCCAGCCGCTGGCGGCCAATTTCCAGCTGCGGTGCCGTTGCCGCCCGCGAAACTTCGACTACCCATTGTACCCGGGAGCCTTGCGGGCAGCGGAAGGAAGGCGCCGAGGCGGCACTGGGGGCACGGCGCGTATAGGCCGGGGGCAAAATCCGGATGTGGGTGGTGGTAATTGTGGGCGGGGCCACCTGGCCGGGTTTGGCCGGGGCCGTTGGGAAGCACATGGTTACGCCCGGATTATTGCGGGAATAGGAAGACCCGGGCTGCCAAAACCACAACAGGATTACCCCCGCCAGCAGGCCAGTAGTAAGCCACCACGCGGCGGCAAAACGCACCGGCAGCAATGGCCGGGGCTCATCTTGCCGCAACCGCTGCAGGCGGGCCGCTACGTGCTGCTGCTGCAACCGGGCCAGCAAGTTGAGCCCGGCCGTGGGCTGCAGCAGTAACCCGGTGCTATCTTCCAGGGTGGGAAAGTGCCGGTCGAGCTGGCGGGCTACGGCGGCCAGGGGCTGCCGCCAGATATTGCGCAGCTGCCAGCCGGCCAGCCCCAGGCCCAGCACGGCTACGCTCAACACCAGCAGTTGGGTCTGGGGCAACCGGTAAGCCCCCAACAGCAGCAAGCCGGCTGCCGCTAATGTGGGCAGTAGCAGCCGGGCCGTGCGCTGCCACCGGTGTGCCTGGCGAATCTGGCGCAGCAGGCTGATGCCCTCGGCCGAGGCAATTGGTGGTGTGGTCACTGCGCTAGTCATACGGCCCGAGGTTTAGCGGCAGTACGCCCGGCCACCCACCGCTCCAGCAGCCAGAGTAGGGCAGCAGCCAGCAGCAGCCAGGGGCGCATATCAATGGCCGAGGCACGGGCTGGCCAGGCAGGCTGAGGGGCTGAACTGGGCGGTTGCGGGGCGAGTATCTGCGCCGGAGCCAGCTGGCGCTGGTCGTGCGGGCTGAAGGTGTGGGTTGAGTCGGGCTGCAACAGCGGCAGTAAGAGCAGCGGCAGGTCGGGGCTGTCGGCCAGGCTGCTCCAGGCCGGGTGCAGGCGGCTATGAAACCGGTAGAATCCGCCGCGGCCGGCTTGCTGGTGGGTGAGTACCGGCTGGCCAGTGGCGGCCAGCCAGACTACCGTGGCGGAGTTGTGGGACAGTGTAGTATCGAGGCGGCTTATCCGGTATTGCTCTTCCTGGGGCGTTACAGCAAAAGTAGTTGCAACCGAAGTGCCGGGCTGCCGACCGTCCTGCCAGAGCATGAGGCCCCGGGCGGTGCGCTGCTGCCAGGCAGCCGGCACCGGTGTATCAGCCAGCCAGTATAGCCAGTCGAGTTCTTTTGTCAGGGCAGGCGGAGTGCTGGCCACTGCCAGCTCCAGGCGGGGCGCCAGCCCGAGGGCAGCGGCCCGTAGTGCGGCCCGCATATAGCGCGCATCCAGAGCATGGCCCGCGTCATGATAGACCCACACCCGCAGCGGCTGAGTTTGCACCGGCACCCGATTGGAATCGGTATCCAGAACCTGAATAAAAGCTTGCCCGCCAGCCTCTGACTGGTAGCGTAGCGGCGGCAAACCGGCTATGCGGGGCAACAGCAAGCCATTCTGTTGGGGCCGGGCCACGGTGCGGCGGCTGGTCAGCACGGCCTCGGTGGTGCTTTGGCTGAAGAGCAGGCGCAGGCTGTCGGGCGCACTCAGGCTGGCCCCGGTAAGCCAGGTAGTGCGGGCACCGGGCAGGGGCAGGGCTTGCCAGCTAACGGTGGTGGGCAGTGCCGGCCGGTTTCCCCGGAAATGGCGCAGCGTGGCCGAGGTATACACCCGTATCGGCTGGCCGGGAAACGAATCGGCGGCCTGCTGCACACGGGACCAGAAATCGTAGGTAGCGGTGGCCGGCGGCCGTGGTGCGGTGCGCAGCTGTTGCCAGGTCGTATCCGAAATGCGGGGAAAGTTGCGGCTGAGCTGGCGTAGCGCGAAGCCTCGCCGGCGCAGCGAGTCGATGGTGGCCCGCACGGCTTCCACCGATTCGGAGGCCAGCAGATCAGGACTGATAAACACCTGGCCCAGCCGGGGCGGGGGCGGCTGCCGCCACACGGGCCCGCCTACTGCTCCGGCCAGCAATGCTACCAGCCCGGCGCGCAAGAGCAAGACTAGCCACTGTTCCAGCTTCAGGTTGCGCATCCGGCGGTTGGCCGCCACGGCCAGCCACCTTATGCTGCCCACCGGCACTGTGCGGGCCGGCCGGCGGTTCCAGAGGTGAATAGCCACGGGTACGACCAGGCCCAGCAACGCCAGCAAACCGGAGGAAGGGGCAAGAAACGTGAGCAACGCGGCTACGGGTTAAAGCGAAACAAACATATACGGACCAGCGTCCGGGCCGGCAATCGGCGCAAAGACACTCCTCATCAGAAAGAGGTGGCTTGGCGGCGGCGCAAAAATTCCCGCAGGGCCCCATCCAGCGGCTCGGCCGTGCTGAGCTGGTAGTAGTCGAGGCCCTGGCGGCGGGCGGTTTGGGCAGTGGTGCGTAGCCACTCCTGCAGGCGCTGCTGGTAGCCGGCGCGCTGCTCTTCGGCATTGAGTTGCAGCCGCTGGCCCGATTCCAGATCTTCGAACGTAACGGCGCCCCGGTAGCTGAAGGTCAACTCGTTGCCGGCCAGCAGATGCAGCAGCAGTACGTCGCCGGCCACGGCCCGCAGGCGCATGAGCAGGGTGCTTATTTCGGTTTGCTCCTCGTACAGGTCGCTTACGCAGATGGTGAGGGCGCGCTGGCGGCGGGCCAGCAGCGGGGCCAGCTGGGCGGCGGCGGGAAAGTGGCCGGCCCCGGTAGTATTCTGCAGGGTCTGATAGATGCGGGGCAGCTGGCGGGTATCGGCGCGGGCGGGCAGGTGCACCAAGCCCTGCGGGTGTAGAATGCTGAGCGACACGGCGTCGCCTTGGTGCTGGGCCAGGTAGGCCAGGGCCGCCAGCAGCAGCCGGCCGTAGTCGAGCTTGGTCAGGCCGTTGTCGTCGCGGTGGTTCATGGAGGCACTGGCGTCGAGCAGCAGATGCACCGTCAGGCTGGTATCGACTTCCGACTCGCGGATGTAGTACCGGTCGGAGCGGGCGGCCAGGCGCCAGTCGAGGCGGCGCAGGTCGTCGCCGGGCTGGTAGGGGCGGTACTGGCTGAACTCCATGCCCGCGCCGCGCCGCCGGCTCAGGTGCTGGCCCGCCAGAAAGCCCTCGGCCGCCTGTTTGGCAGCTAAGGGCAGGTTGTGCAGGGCGTGAAGAAGTTCAGGAGTTAGCATTTCTAGGTGTTAATTGTTCGTTGATTGTTGTCAGTTGTTAGGAGTAGGTGTCAGCACGAACTAACAACTGACAACAATCAACGAACAACTAAACAGATACCGCCTTTAATAGCTCAGCTACGGCATCATCGGGGGTGATATTCTCGGCTTCGGCGTTGAAGTTGAGCAGCACCCGGTGGCGCAGCACAGGCGGGGCCAGGGTATGGATATCATCCAGCGTGGCGGCGAAGCGGCCTTGGAGCAGCGCCCGAGCTTTGGCGCAAAGAATCAGGGCCTGCCCCGCCCGCGGGCCCGCGCCCCAGCGGCCGTATTCCTGGATGAATTTCACCGCTGAAGTAGCTGGCCGCGTGGCGCGCACGAGCCGGTTCACGAAGTCGAGCAGCTCGGGGCTGAGGCTGACCTGGCGCACCAGCTGCTGCAGCTGCCGGATATCCTCGCCGCCCAGCACCGGGCGCACCTCGGCGCGGACCGTGCCAGTGGTGCCGCTCAGCACGGCCAGTTCTTCCTGCTCGGTGGGGTAGCCAATGCGGATGTAAAGCAGAAACCGGTCGAGCTGGGCTTCAGGCAGCGGGTAGGTGCCGCTTTGCTCGATGGGGTTTTGCGTCGCCAGCAGAAAGAAAGGCTGGGGCAGCGCGTGTTCCTGGCCGGCGTAGGTCACGTGGCCTTCCTGCATGGCTTCGAGCAGGGCGGCCTGGGTTTTGGGCGGCGTCCGGTTGATTTCGTCGGCCAGTACGAGGCTGGCAAAGATGGGCCCCGGGTTGAACTTGAACGAGCGGTGGCCGGTGCCGTGGTCTTCCTCCAGCACCTCGGTGCCCAGAATATCGGTCGGCATCAAATCTGGGGTGAACTGGATACGGCGGAAGGGCAAATCGGTGGCGGCGGCCAGGGTGCGTACGAGCAGGGTTTTGGCCAAGCCCGGCACGCCTTCGAGCAGGGCGTGGCCGCCGGCCAGCAGCGCCACCAGCACTTCATCGAGCACCTGCTGCTGGCCCACGATTATTTTGCCGATTTCCTGACGCAGCGGCGGTAGCTTGGCCAGCAGGTGGCGTACATCTTGTTCAGTCATGCAGTTGAAATTTTCCGCAGCGGTTCACGGAGGTAAGCGCAGATTTTCGCAGAGTTGTTCTTAAAGGAAAAGCATGGAAACTACGCCGTGAGAGCGTAGAGCAGGATATTGACGCCGAATTTGGTGTTGTCTTCGGCCAAAAAACGTTTGTTGCGGAAGTCGTAGTCCCACTCGCAGCCGTAGTCCTTGTTGGAGTAGAGCACGCGCAGCTTGCCGTTGATTTCGATGCCCTTCAGGTAGTCGTGCACCAGGTCGTCGCCCCAGCCGTTGAGCTCGAAGGACGTAGGCGGCGGGCCATCCGGAAACTTGAAAAACTGCGAGTAGATGGGGTGGGTTTTAGGAATTTTCTTCAGTGCCCCGGCCCCGAAACACTGCCGCATCTGCTCCTCGAAAGAGCGCGCAAACAGCCCGTCGATGTCGTGGTTGCAGTCGTCCACGAACACAAAGCCGCCGTTACGCACGTACTGCGTGAAGTTCTTTTTTTCCTGGGTTGAAAACTGCACCAGCCGGTGGCCCGAGAGGTAGCAGAACGGGTAGTTGAACAGCTCGGGGCTGTCGAGGGCCACGGCCTTTTCCTTCTGGCTAACGGGCACCGTTGTGTACTGAATCAGGGAATGCAGCAGGTTGGCGGGCATTCTTTCGTCCACAGCATCCCAGTCGCCGGAGCGGTACTGGAGGCGCACGAAGGTGAAGGGTACGGGCATGCGGGGCGAAAAAGAGCAGAGCAGACAGGAAACGATGGGGCAAAGACGGCAACCCGACCCGAAGGTGGCTTGGGCTGCCAGCAAGGTGAGCTGAAAGTACGGGAAAGTAGCGCTGGGAGCAGCCCGGGCAGCGCCGGTGCCACCCCGGGCTTGGCGTATTGGCTTACCAGGTCCGCAATTGGTGCAGCCAGCAACTCGGCCGCAGCCTTTAGCAAAAAGTCTGCGTACGAATAGGGGTGAGGCGGCCGTTAGGAGTCTTACGGGCAGTTTCTCAACCCTCTACCTACAAACCTGCTATGAAACGACTCAGCGTATTTTTGCTTTTTAGCATCTTTTTCTGGAATTCGGCCCAAGCCCAGCTGGGCGTAAAAGGTGGCCTTAATTCGACCGTGCTACAGGGCACCGTGGGCACCGATGCCACCTACCAAACCTCCTACCACGCCGGCCTGTTCTACGAAATGCAAGTGCTGGGGCCCGTGTCCATTCAGCCCGAGCTACTGTATTCGCTGCAGGGTACCGAGCGCAAATCGGACCTGGTAAACTACCGTTCCAAGCTGCATTACCTCAACCTGCCGGTGCTGGCCAAAGTCACCATCGGGCCGGTGTACGCCGAGGCCGGGCCTCAGGTGGGCTTTTTGCTTAAAGCCCGGGAAGATGGCGTGATGGAGGTAGGCCAGGAAGGCAACGGCGAAGTACAGATTTCCAGCAACGACCGTAGCTCCTGGAACGACTACAAGAAGCTCGACGTGGGCTTTGCCGTAGGGGCGGGCCTAAACCTGCCCTTGGGCTTTGCTGTGGGAGCCCGCTTCAACGCCGGCCTCAGCGACATCAACAACGTCAAATCGGTGCAGGGCGTAAACGACCCTCAGCTTAAAAACCGTGTTTTTCAGGTATACGCCAGCTTTCAGCTACCCAATGGTCGCTAGCTGACCGGGTGATTCAGATTTTGGCGAGCTACCCGTTAGGTAAGTAACACTCTGCCCAGTAATCATTAAAAAGGCCCCGGATTCAACTGAATCCGGGGCCTTTCGTTGGCTGCTTAGCGCGACTTAAGCTTACGCATGGGCGACAATGCGCTTCGGTTCATCAGGTCGCTCGTGCCGCACCACCATACTGCCGGGTCGAGGCAGGTGATGGTGGCATACGATGTGCCGGGGCCGTCACTCGTTATCGGCGTTCCCAGCGTGTAACCGATTTTAATAGCCATGCCGTCGACCTGACCAGGCTCGTAGGTTTCCCAAAGCGGGCCGGTGGGCCGCAGCCGGGTGCCGTCGGGCAGTTCCAGGGTGGTGTGCTCGGTGGGGCACATCAGCGTGTTGCCGGGGCAGAGCCGCACAATGGCTACCGTGCCGCAGGGAGCTTCCGCGGGAGCTGGCTCCTCCGATTTGTCGGCGCAGCCGGCCAGGCCCAGGCCGGCCAACAAGCTCATACCAGCAACTAATTGACGGGCAGTAGTAAAATTCAGACGCATAAGTAAAGAGAGTAGAGTGGGAAAATAATGCTGGCAACCGCCGGGGCGGGTATACTTACGAGACGCCACCGGCCCGAATGGTTGCAGAGCTGCCGCACTATATGTGGCTGTGTACTTGCTACTCAACGCGGGCGGCACCTTCATTGCGTCAGCCCCGGCAAAAGCAAAAGCCTCCGCAGCTGTTGGGCGCGGAGGCTTTGTGCAGGCAATGCGAAGTAGTAGCCTTTATTGGCCAGAGCCCGGCGTACTGCCGATATGAGCGTTGAATTCCGTGATAATAGCCAGCAGGTTGCGGTAGTGGTAATCTTTTGTGCCTTGGCTTACTTTCGTGGCCAACTCGGGGTAATCCTGCAGATACTGACTCATTTGGGTTTTGAAAGAGCTGCGCTCCACCTTGATCAGGCTGCCATTGCGGCGAACAAAAAAGTGACTGTTGGTATACGGTACCGCCGTATGCAGCATGGCTCCCGCTATCGGAATGGGCAAGGGTATGCGCTGAGGCTCTGCCTGCAGAAACACCTCCACCGGCCCGTTCACGAACCGCTCTGCCAGAATTTTTACCTTCTGCTCACCGGGCACCCGCATCGACTCGAGGTAGTGCCCCGCTACTGTTACGCTTTGCACCTGGGCTACCTGCACGGTTTGTTTGGCGGGCTTGGGCTTGCTTTTAGGGTGGGCCAGATAGTAGATAAATGTATAATCAATCCCGGGGTACATCGTCTGTATGGGCAGGTAGCCCTGCACGGTGCGGCCATCCATCAGCTGCATTGAGCCGGGCATAAAGGATAGATAGTTGTTGGCACGATACACGGCCGTGTCAGCAAACGTTACGGTAGCTGCGGGCGCGGCCGGGGTGGTTTGCTGGGCGGCAGTAACGAAGGGCAATAAGAAAGCAGCTGCGTAGAGAATTTGCTTCATGCGGATACAGGCGAGAAAAGAATAAAAAACGGCTTCCTCCCAAGGGAAGAAGCCGCAAATTATGGAAATAAATCCCGCCGGCTACACCGCGTCGGAGAGGCTGGTAAAGTTGAATTCCCGGATTTTAAGCGGGGGCACCATGTTGCCGCCCACGCGCTGGGGCTTGCCAATGGCTTCCAGGTTGTTGAGCATGACGATGGGGCTTTCGTTGAAGCGGAAGTTCTTCACCGGGTGCTTTATGCGGCCATTCTCAATGTAGAAGGTTCCGTCGCGCGTGAGGCCGGTGTAGAGCAGCGTCTGCGGATCGACGGGGCGGATATACCACAGGCGCGTGACTAGAATGCCCTTGGCCGTGCCCTTTATCATGTCCTGCAAGCTCTGGGTGCCGCCTTCCATAATCCAGCCGCCGGGCGGCGGAATATCCGGAATGCCGGCTTTCTGGGCCCAGAAGCGCGACGAATACAGATTCTTGACCACGCCTTTCTCAATCCAGGTGACTTTTTTCTGGGGCCGGCCGTCGTTGGCAAAAATCTGGTCGGGTACGTCGGCGCTGGTTGGGTCGGAGTAGATGGTAACCCGCTCATCGAAGAGCTTTTCGCCCTTGCGGTTGCCGCCGCCCTTTTTACTCAGGAAGCTGCGGCCCTCGTCGGCGGCGCGGGCATCCATGGCGCCCATCAGGGCCTGTAGCAGCGAGGCATCGGTATTAGCCACCAGCGCGGCCGGCTCCAGAATCACGGTGTACCTGCCGGGCTCAATGGCCTTGGCGTTCATCGAGCCCGACGCTTTGTCGGCCGCAATCTGGGTGAGGCGGCCCGCGTCGAACTTGCTGATGTCGTTGTAGTCGGCCGTGGCGTAGCCCGAGCCGGTGCCGTCGGGGGTGCGCACCGTCACGGAATATTCCAGGGTAGTGGCACGCTGGTAGGCTTCGAGGCCTTTGCTGTTGCGCTTGGCCACGAAGCCGGTGCTGTCGTTGAGGAAGCCGGCCGAGGAAAGCTTGCGCTTCTCGCAGAGCTGCAAGCTGGCCGCCGTTTGCTGGGCGCGGTAGTCGGGCGTAATGTCGGCCGTGCTCTGCACGTAGGCTTTGCCGCCGTCCAGATACTGCTGGGGGCCGAGCATGGGCATATATTCGGGGCTTTCGGGAGCCAGCTTCGCAATTTCCTCGGCCCGCTGCACGCAGCGGCGTAGCGTGGCCTCGTCGAACTCGTTGCAGGTGGCCATGCCGCTGCGCTTGCCAAACCGGGATTCAACGTTCAGCTGCACGTTTTCGACGGCGCCGGCGGTGCTGATGGCGTTGCGGGCCGAGCGGACGTTGCCGCCCATCTGCCCGGTGAGCGTAGCCTCGCACTCATTGGCCGTGCTAAAGCTCAGTACCTTTTTCAGGATAGCCTGGGCTTCGTCTTTGGTTAGTATTGCCATGTTGGGTAATGTGCTGATGTGGGAAAGTGCTGATGTGCTAATGGATAATGTGCTGTTCAATGCGGGTCGTTACTAGTGCCGGTGGCATTGTACTTTGTGCTGCTGATGATGCGCGACAGAAGCCGTTGAATATCGAGCAGCGTGGCAAATAGGGTAGCCGGCGGTTTGGGGTAAGATGGAGCATGCTTGCACAGCAATAGCCAATACTCCGTTTCAGCGGCTTCCTTGGCGGCTACCTTGCATTTGTGCACGAAGTCGGCCCGGCTTTCAGCGTGTTGAGCTTCGCGCACGTTGGCCCCGATGGAAGTGCCGCTGCGCAACAGCTGCTGCGCAATAACGAAGCGCCGAACCTGCTCCAGTTCCTGAACATAGGCCAGTATTTGCAAGGCGAAGTCGAAAGAGATACGGACGATAGGGTTATCGGCCGGTGTTGAATCCGACTTTATCGTATTGCGGCCGAACAGACCGAAAAGAGCACATTCTTCACATTAGCACCTGAGCACATTAAAAACTTACCCGATTTTGCGGGCGGTGTTGATGATGTTGACGCCGTTGAAGCGGGTGGTGCTGCTGCCGTGGCTTACGGCCGACACCTGGGGCGGCTGGCCCTTACCGTCGAAGAAGGAGCCGAACAACCGGTAGTCCGACTCGTCGCAGATGGCCGCGCAGCTGTTCCAGAACTCCTGGGTGTTGGCCTGGTAGGCTACGTCTTCGAGCTGACCGGCAATTTTGCCTTTCTCGATGGCGTAGAACACTGTGCCGCCAAACTGGAAGTTGTAGCGCTGCTGGTCGATGCTGAACGAGCCGCGGCCGGCAATGTAAATGCCCTTATCGACACCCTTAATCATGTCGTCGACGCTCATTTTCTGGGTACCGGGCTTGAGGCTGATGTTGGCCATGCGCTGAAACTGCACATCCTGCCACGACTGCGCATAGCAGCACCCATCCGACTCCTTCTGGCCCACCATGGCGGCCTGGTCCCGGATTTTCTGGTAATCTACCAGCTTGCCGTCCCGGATGATGTCCCACTGCTTGGTTTTCACGCCCTCATCGTCGTAGCCGACCGCGCCCAGGGAGCCGGGCTGGGTTTTGTCGGCAATGATGTTGACGAGCTTCGAGCCGTAGGGCTGGTTTTTGGCCTTCCACTCCAGGGTGGCAAACGAGGTGCCGGCGTAGTTGGCCTCGTAGCCCAGCACGCGGTCCAGCTCGGTGGCGTGGCCTATGCTTTCGTGAATCGTCAGGCCCAGGTGGTTGGGGTCCAGCACGATGTCGTATTTTCCTGGCGTCACCGATTTTGCTGTGAGCTTGCCTTTGGCCTGCTGGGCAGCCAGGGCGGCATCTTCCAGTATGTCGTAGCTATTCTTGTAGCCGATCAGGCCCGTGCCCGCGGGGCCGGCAATCTTGTCGGCCGCTTTGGGCATCATGTATTCGTAGCCCATACCCATGGGCGCGCTCAGGGCCTCACGGGTCCGGAACTTGCCGGTGGCGCGGTCTACGGCCGTCACGCCGAAGGTGGGCCAGATGCGGTGCACGTCCTGGTCGATGTAGGACCCGTCGGTGCTGGCAAAGTACTTCTGCTCGTTGATCTGAAACAAGGTAGAATTGACGAAGCTCGCGCCGTTTTCCAGCGCTTTGGCGTTGGCGGTCAGCAGCAGCTCCACTTTCTGGGCAATGGGCACCTCGAAGGCATTCTGCACGATAGGAGTCTTCCAGGAGACCTCGCCGTAGCCCTGTTGCGGGGCCAGGTTCACCTTTTCCTTTTGCACTTTGGCGTTGGCTTTGGCAATGGCTACGGCTAGCTGCGCGGCTTTGGCCAGGCCCGCTTCCGTTACGGTGTTGGTGGCAGCAAAGCCCCAGTTGCCATCGGCCAGCACCCGCACGCCCGCACCGAAGCTTTCCCCACTGCTAATGTTCTGCACCTGCTTTTCGCGGGTGAAGATGCTCTGGTTGAGGTAGCGCCCGATGCGCACGTCGGCGTAGGTAGCCCCCGCCGACTTAGCCGCGTTCAGGGCTGCATCGGCTAGGCGCTTTTTCAGGGCGGGGTCCACGCCTTCCAGCAGCCGCTCGGGGTCAACCGGGGTGCCGCCGAAACCGGGGAAACCGGGCAGGAATAGGGCGCCGGCTGCTAAGCTGGTCAGCCCGACAAATTCGCGTCGTTTCAAGGGGTAGAAGTTTGGTAAATAGAAGGAGTGAAAGCAGTTTAGGCAGAAATGCGGGAAAACTCAATTCCACAGACACGCAGTGGCTGCCGGGGGCTGCAAACGGTGAAATAGTGAAGTGGTGAAATTGTGATTTTTCGTTCTGGCCGCGCATTCCACCGTGTGTCATTGCGCGGCAGCGCGTTTTGTCCTTGCGAGGACGCAGGATGAAGCAATCCGTCCGCTGAAATGTGCGGTACTTTCTAAAACGAAAAGCCCTTTCCCGTCGCAATGGGGAAGGGCTTTCTGGTAAAAGGGCGTGTCGTACTGCGCAGCGGACGGATTGCTTTGTGCTGCTTGCAATGACACAGCTTATTCAATCAGCGCCAGCAAATCATGGTGAATGCCGGACCAGGGCTGGTTCAGGTTGATGGTGACGACGCGCACGGGGAAGCCGCCGAGGGTGTAGCGTACATCCACCGTTTGCTGGGCGGCGGGGTAGAGCAGGATACCTTCCAGCTGCTGGTCTGGCGCTTTGGGCTGGTTCTGGAGGTAGGCGTAAAGCTGGTAGAGGTGGGGCGAAATCAGTTTTTGCTGATCGTAGCGCAGGCGCAGGGCGGCGGCGTAGTACTTCGTGTCGAGGATAACTTTGCGGTCGGGAGCTTCCAGCGTCGTGTCGGTTATCATCACCGGCAGCAGGGCCATATCGGCGGTTTGCCCGGTTTCGGCCTGCCAAGCAATGGTTTCGGACAGCACCCGAAACCGGCGCTGCTCGTGGCGGTAGAAGTTGCGCACAAACGCCTCAAACAGCTGGGCCATCAGCCGCTCGTCGCGCCGAAAATCCCGGAAGCGGGTGCGGCCCGCCGCGGCGGGTGCAGGCAGGCGGCTCTGGTGCAGCAGGGCGCAGATGTTGAGCAGAAAGGCTTCCTGCCCCGGCAGCCGCAGCCTGCGCACCCGTCGCAGCGTGTGGGTGGTGCAGGCTACCGGCACGACTGCCGCTGGAAAGCGGCGACGCACCGTGCCCACCTCGTGGCGCAACGCGGCCGGCAACGCCCGGGTGCGGCTCAATTGCTCCAGCACGCCCAGCAGCAGCCCGTTGAAGGGCGTGTTGGGGCTCAGCTCGTCGTAGGCGCACACGGCCCGGCCGCGCCGCAGCAAGTCGCGGCTCAGGCTGGGCGTGAGCAGCAGGCGGCCCCGCAGCTCGGGCAGCTCCTCTTCCCGCTCGCCATACGCCATGGCCAGACCCTGGCGCAACAGCCGCCGCGTACCGCCGAGCAGCACCTGGGTAAGCAGCTCTAGGGGCTTATGAAACGGCATAGCCTCCACCGCCGCCAGCTCCTCGCGCTCCGGCAGCCGGTTCCAGGCGTAGCAGAGCAGGTAGTACAGGTTCTGAATTGGAATCATGCCCGTGCGCTATTTGCCGAGCAGCTTGCGGCGGTGGGCGGCAGCTTTGGCGGGCTGGTCGAGCCAGTACTCATCCAGCAGGGGCGCTATTTCCTGGGTCAGAATTGACTCCAGCCAGGCGGCGGCCTGCTCAGGACGGGCGGGCGGCTGGCAGAAGTAGCTGTGGCCCAACTCAAAGTCGGGGCCCAGCTCGGGGTCGTCGGCAATGGCCTGATTCAGCTCGGTCAGCTTGTTTACCAAGCGGCTGATGACAACTTTCGGCACCCGTTGCGCCGCCAGAAATTCCTGTAGTGGCGCGCCAAACTCGGGCCGCATCTGCACGAAGGCAAAACGGCGGCGCAGGGCGTAGTCGAGCGGGGCCAACGACCGGTCGGCCGTATTCATGGTGGCAACGACGAATAGGTTGTCGGGTACAAAAAACCGGGGTGCGTCGGCCGGGGCGTAGGGCAGGCGCACAGCGTGCTGGGGCCCGCGCTTATCGGCCTCCAAAAGCAGCAGTAGCTCCCCGAAAATCCGGCTCACGTTGCCCCGGTTTATTTCGTCGATGAGCAGAAAATACGGCTTATCCGGGTCGGCAGCGGCTTTCTGACACAGGTCGAGCAACACGCCGGGCGTGAGGCGAAACGTGCCGTGTATATCGGGCCGAAAGCCCTGGATAAAGTCTTCGTAGCTGTAGCTGGGGTGAAACTGGACCAGCTCCACGCGGGCCGCATCAGTGCTGCCCAACCCCAGCCAGGCCAGCCGCCGGGCCAGAAACGTTTTGCCGGTACCCGGTGGCCCCTGCAAAATCAGGTTGCGCCGCCGCTGCAAGGCCGTTTCCGCCTGCCCCAGATTTTCGGCCGATAAAAACAGCTCCCCCAGCGCCATTTCGTGGGTGTAGGGCGTGGCGGGCGGCAGCTCATACTCCAGCTTCGGCTCCGCAACCACCGGTATCGGGGCTTCTGCGGGCTCCTGTTCCCGCCCCTTGCCCGGCTTGGCAACTTCGTGCCCATTGCCGGTATACAGCTCCCGCATGGCATCCTGCGCGGCCACGTCGCCGTCGTGAGGCGAGTTGGCCAGGATGGGCCGCTTGGTGGTTACGGTAAAGTCGAGCTGCTCCAGTAGTTGGTTGGTTCGGTTTCGGGCCAGCAGGGGCAAGGTGGCTTCGGGCTGCCCGCTAGCCAGCCGGAACGCCAGCTGCAGCACTGGCCGCGGCGGGTAGCGCCGGCCCTTATACACCAGGTCGTACACCGTGCTGGGCGGCAGCGGCCGGGCTTCCCGGTCAATCTGGCGCAGGGCCCGCAGGATATGGTCGCGGGTGAGCTGAGCGGGCGTAAACGGGGCGGTGGAGTCGGGCATTGAGGTTGGAAAGTACGGGCAAAACGGCAACAAACCGCGTCGGGTTCGGCTGAAGCTCGGTAGCGTCAACTACAAGCTTCGTGCTACTGGGTGCACTACTCCACTACCTGATGCTCGCGCCGGATGCCGAGCTTTTTCATGCGGGCTTCCAGAGTTTTGGCGTTGATGTCCAGGATAGCCGCCGCGCCGTTAGGGCCGCTCACCCGGCCGCCGGTGCGCCGCAGGGCCGCCATAATATGGTCGCGCTCCTGCTCGCGCAGAGTTTTCAGGGGCTCATTCTGCTCCAGAAACGACAAGGGTGGCCCGGCCTGCGCCGCCACGGCCGAGAAGCCGGCAAACTCCAGAAAGGAGCCCTGACTCACGATGACGGCCTGCTCCAGCACGTGTTCCAGCTCGCGCACGTTGCCTGGCCAGCTATACTGCTGCATGGCCCGCAGGTCCCGCTCGCGCAGGCCACGCACTGGTTTGCCCATCTGCTTGGTGAAGCGTTCCAAGAAGTGGCGCATCAGCGGCTCAATATCCTCGGGCCGCTCGCGCAGGGCCGGTAGTCGCACCGGAAACACGTTGAGGCGGTAGTACAAGTCGGCTCGGAAACGGCCGGCTGCCACTTCGTCTTCCAGCACCCGATTGGTGGCCGCAATTACGCGCACGTCGGTGTGAATGACGCGCCGGCCGCCAATGCGCTCAAATTCCTTTTCCTGCAGTACGCGCAGCAGCTTGGCCTGCAAGTCGAGTGGTAATTCGCCTACTTCATCCAGAAAAATAGTGCCGCCGTCGGCCAGCTCAAACTTGCCGATGCGCCGGTCGTGGGCGCCCGTAAACGCACCCTTCTCGTGCCCAAATAGCTCACTTTCGATAAGCTGGGCGGGCAAAGCGGCGCAGTTGAGCTTGATCAGGGCGCGCTCTTTCCGGGGCGAAAGGTTGTGCAGGGCCCGGGCCACCAGCTCCTTGCCGGTGCCGGTTTCGCCCGTAATCAGCACGGTGGTATCGGTGGGCGCTACTTGCGCAATGCGCGTCTGAACCTGCTGCATAATGGCGCTCTGGCCCACGAAATCCTCGAACTTGGCCGTGGTGTTGATTTCGTCGATGAGGTAGGTTTTTTCCCGCTCCAGCTGGGCCCGCAAGGCTTCAATCTGCTCGAAGGCGTACAGGTTCTGCATAGCCAGCGTGATTTGCGGGGCCAGGCTCATCACCAGGTTCAGGTCGTCGGTGGTGAAGGCGTCGGGGCGGTGGCTGGCCAGAATGAGAGCTGCGGCGTGTTCGGCCTTGTTCCAAAGCGGTACGCCCAGCATGGCCCGGGTGCCGTTCTTCTCCATCGTATACTGCAGCAGGCGGTAGCGGCGGGCGGCCTGCTCAAATTCGGGCCCGGTAAACAGCAAGGGCTGCGTAAATACCCCGATGATTTCGGCCTGCATCTGCTCCCGGTCGGGCACGCCTTCCCAGCGGCTGTCTTCCAGCACCAGAAAGCTGCCGTCGGGCTGCTTGCTGAATTCCACGAAACCCTGCGTGCCCAGCGCCGGCCGCCGAATCCGGACGCCGAAGTAGTCGATGGGCACAATCCGGTCAATTTCCTCGGCCACGGTCAGAAACAGCGCCGCCCGGTCTTTGCGGCTGAGCAGGGCGTTGGTCACCGTCAGCTGCAGCGACTTTTCCCGCTCCCGCCGGGCCACTTCCTCGAAGGCCAGCGTGTTGCTCACGGCCACGGCTACCAAACTGCCGATTTTTTCGAGCAGCAGCCGGTCGTCGGGCAGTAACTCGGGCCGTTGGCGGGCGGCCATCGAGAGCAGGCCAATGAGCTGGCCGCCGGTGCGCAGAGGTACGAACGTGGCATAGTAGATGCCACGCTGCTGCAGCAGCAGAAACGGCAGAAACTCGGGGTAGTCGGGTGTCAGCTCCCGGATATCAACCTGCTGTACCTGCGGGTCGCGCACAAACAGCTCGGTGGGTGAGCCGGCTACCAGCGTAGGCTCGGACAAGCGGCTGCCGTTGTCGGGCACGTCGCCGAGGTAGTCGCGCATAAAGAGCCGCTTGAACTGATGGCTGCTGTCGAAGGTCACTACGGCAATCATATCGAAGCGGAAAATGAGCCGCAGCTTTTCCGTGACAATCTGAAACAGCTTTTCCTTGCTGCGCGTGGTAGCAATGGCCTCATTCAAGTATAGCAGCAGAGAATCGTCTTGGTTCGGCATGGCTTTTTTCCTGAAATAGCAGGACTTATTTTCAGGTATTCCTGATATATAAGCAAAACAGGTATGCCTGTCTATAGTTTCCGATGGGCCGGAGTAAAATTATTTTCCTCGTTTCCGCAATGCTAAGGCTGTTTTTTGATGAGGTTAATCGTTTTTTAATGCCTTGGCATGCAGTTAGGTAAAGGCGGCTCACCAACAAGTCGTTTTTCCGATGCACTCCCGACCATTATTTGCCGCTTCGCTGTTTGCCCTCGGGCTGCTGACGGTAGCCGGCGCGGCCCACGCTCAGGGGCCGGTCATTGCCGATTCTCTTTCCCTCGACGGTACCATTCGTTCCGTACTCGATGCCAACCCGGCCATTACGACGCTCGAAGAGGAGGTAAACGCCGCCAGTAGCCGCGTGACGCAAGCCAAGGGCGGCTTCCTGCCCCAGGTAACCGGTACGGCTACCTACACCCGTATCGACCCAGTCGTGAAGCTGCAAATTTCGCCTGATGCCCCGGCATTTCAGTTTCAGCCCAACAACAACTACGACGCCCACATTACCGTGCAGTACGGTATTCTGGACTTCGGCAAGAAAGACGCCACCTACAACCTGGCCGAAAGCCGCCGCCTGACGGCCGCCGACCAGATCAACGTGACGCGCCGCGACTTAGCCTATTCGGCCGCGCAGGTGTACTACAATATCCTGTTCGTGCGGGAAAGCATTAAGGTGCAGGACGCCCAGATTGCCTCGCTCAAGCAGCACCAGCGCGAAATGGAAAAGCGCGTGGAAGGCGGCGTGAGCACCAAGTTCGACGTGACGACTACACAGGTGCGCATTACCCAGGCCCAGAACACCCGCATTGATCTGGAAAACCAGCTCCAGAATCAGCAGGTGCAGCTGGCCCGCTTGCTGCACAAGCCTGAGTATGTAACGGTACCCGTGCGCGGCACCTTCACCTATACGCCCCAGGCCGTGGACGTAAACGCGGCCCTGAACCAGGCCGTGGAAAACCGCCCCGAAGTGAAGCTGGCCCGCGACGCCGAGCAAACGGCCAACCTCAACCTCAAGCTCATTGAGCGCAGCAACATGCCGCTGCTGGGCGTGGGGGCCCAGGTAGGTGCCAAAAACGGCTATCAGCCCGAGCTAAACCGGATTCGGCCCAACACAGTGGGGGTGGTGCAGCTCTCGGTGCCGATTTACGACGGCAACAAAAACAAAAACCAGCGTACCGAAGCCCTGGCCAACATTCGCGGGGCCCAGTCGCGCATCCAGGATACCCAGGAGCAGATCCGGGCCGACGTGCGGCAAGCCGCCAATAATATGCAAAGCAGCACGGCCCGCTACGAAAACGCCCAGCTGCAGATAGCCCAGGCCACCGACGCGCTTACCCGCGCCAAAGCCCGCTACCGCTACGACGTAGGCACCAACCTCGACGTACTGGACGCCGAAACCTCCCTGGCCCAGGCTCGTCTGGCCCGCCTGCAGTCCATCTACAACTACACTCTCGGCCAGTACCAACTCAAGCGCGCCACCGGCGAGCAGATCTGGGACACAGTGAAATAGTGACTTAATGACTTAGTGAGTTTTCTGTTCAATGCCGCGCAATACGTGCAAGTAGAACAGAAAACTCACTAAGTCACCAATTCACTAATTCACTAATTCACTAACTCACCCATGACTCTTTCGCTCATATTTTGCCCGATTGACTTCTCCGTGGCTACGGCGTCGTTGGTGGCGTATGCGGCTACGCTGGCGGCGGGGGCGAAGGCCGAACTGCGGCTGCTGCACGTGCTGCTGCCCCAGCCGGCGCTGGCCGATGGCAAAGCCGACCTGGCCTTGGCCGCCCAGATGGCCCAGCACCGGGCGGCGGCCGAGCAGGTGGGCGCCCGGGTAACAACCAGCGTATTGCGCGGCGACGCAGCCCAGGAAATCGTGGCCGCCGCCCGCCGTCACGCTGCCGATTTAATCGTAATAGGAGCACACGGCCAAACCGGGCTGACCCGCTTTCTGATGGGTAGTACCGCCGAGGCCGTGGTGCGCACCGCGCCGTGTGCCACGCTGCTCGTCAACTCGCAGAGCCCCGGCGAATACCGGAAATCTGCCTAAGGAAATTGCTGCCGCCTGGCTGGCTTTCCATCCGAAACACAACTTCACGAACAACTACTTACCGATAATTCTCATGGCAACTCCCGTTCAACCCGATCAGGTCGCTGCACCCCATTCCGTTTCCGCGCCGGCCTACGAGCCCGAGGTGGAAGAGCAGGAAGGCCGCTCGAAGCGCCCATTTGTGTTCATTATTCTGGCCCTCGTACTACTAGTGGGCGGCTACTTCGGCTACCAGCGCTACCTGTTTGGCCAGAGCCACGAAGAAACCGACAACGCCCAGGTAGAAGGCGACGTGTACCCGATTCTGCCCCGCGTGGGTGGCCCCGTGCTGGAAGTGAAAGTGCAGGACAACCAGGTCGTGAAAAAAGGCGACGTACTGGCAATTCTGGATGCGGCCGACTACCAGCAGCGCGTGAATGCCGCCGAAGCGGCCCTGGCTGCCGCCCAGGCCAACGTAGTAGCGGCTCGCGCCGGCGTGGGCACTGCTTCGGCCAACGTTAGCACGGCCCAGGCTACTATTGGGGTGAGTGACGCCAACCGCTCCCGTCTCGAAAAGGATTTGAAGCGCAGCGCCTTTTTGCGCAAGGAAGACATCATCCCGCAGAGCGAGTACGACGCGGTGCAGGCCAACCTGAAGTCGACCAGCGCCCAGCGCGCCACGGCCCAGCAGCAGGTGCAGGTAGCCCGCCAGCAGGTAGCCGCCGCCCAGCAGCAGGTAGCCGTAGCCCAGGCCGTAGTGAAGCAGCGCCAGGCCGACCTCGACAACGCCAAGCTGCAGCTCAGCTACACGACTATTGTAGCGCCCGGCAACGGCATCGTAAGCCGCAAGAACGTGCAGCCCGGCCAGGTAGTGTCGCCCGGCCAGCAGCTGATGGGCCTTGTGGCCTCCGAGAAAACCTGGGTGGTGGCCAATTTCAAGGAAACCCAGCTCGAAAAGATGAAAGTAGGCCAGCCCGTAACGGTGGAGGTCGATGCCTATCCTAACCAGGAATTCGAGGGCCACATCGAGTCGTTGTCGGCCGCTACCGGGGCCCGCTTCGCCCTGCTGCCCCCCGACAATGCCAGTGGCAACTTCGTGAAGGTAACCCAGCGCGTACCAGTTAAAATTGCCCTCGACAAAGTAGACCCCGAACACCCCCTGCGCGCCGGCATGAGCGTGACGGCCACGGTGAAGGTGAAGTAGATTTCAGGGTAGGTGGGTATGGGGGTAAGAGGATAGGAGGGATGAGGTCTTGGGTTTTCTTACTTATATATCCTTCCTCACTTTCTCCCGGGCGGTCTTTTCGGCTTTGCCTAGTATTGCCATTAGCGCTTTTGCTTCAGCGAGCAGGTCGTCTAGGCGACCTGCAGGTAAAACGCCGTTTTCGTTCAGTAGCTCCAGCCACAGCACCGATTCGTCGGCTTCCTCCAGAGCAATGTGCAGCTTGGCCGCAAATTCCCGGTTGGAACGAGCCCGGCAGGCTGCCCGATAGTTGGCCGCCACCGAGGTGCCCGACCGGACCAGTTGGGCTGCGGCTGCCCGGCTAGAAGTCGTAGTCGGCAAGTTGTCAACCAGCTTCATTATCCGCAGGGCAAAAGCTTTGGTTCGTTGCCGAAACTCCTCCGCAAAGTTAAAATTGGACTGGCTGTTGGTCATGATATTTACTGGGTGAGGCCAAAGGAAAGCAGTAAATCACAACAACAACTATTCCCCCAACCCCCTCCCACCTACCCCCATACCCTCCTACCCTCAAAATATGGAAACCGGATTTACCAAGTGGATCATCGTCATTACGGTGGTGATGTGCTGCTTGCTGGAGCTTATTGATACCAGCATCGTGAACGTGGCCCTGACCCAGATGATGGGCAACCTCTCGGCCACGCAGCAGGAAGTAAGCTGGGTGGTGGCCTCCTACGGCATTGCCAACGTCATCGTGATTCCGATGACGGGCTTTCTGGCCGAGCAGTTTGGCCGCCGCAACTACTACCTCGTGTCGGTGATTCTCTTCACGCTGGCCTCCATTGCCTGCGGCCAGAGCACCAATATCTGGGAGTTGGTAGCCTTCCGCTTTGTGCAGGGCATCGGCGGCGGCGCCCTCATGGCTACCTCGCAGGCTATCCTGATTGATACGTTTCCGCCCAAGCAGCTGCCCCTGGGGCAGGCCTTGTTCGGCATGGGCGTCATCATCGGGCCTACCATTGGCCCCACGCTCGGCGGCTTTATCGTGGATAACTACGACTGGCCCTGGATTTTCTACGTGAACGTGCCCGTGGGCATCATGGCCTCCATCTTCACCATTGCCTTCATCCGCGACCCGGAGCGCATCAAGAATGCCATTCCGCGGCCCCTGCGCGAAATCGACTGGGCCGGTATCTTCCTGCTGATTCTGGGTGTGGGCTCGTTGCAGTACGTGCTGGAGCAGGGCGAAAGCAACGACTGGTTTGAAGACAACCTGATTCTGTTCTTTACCGCCCTGGCCGTCATCGGGATGGTGGGCTTCGTGTGGCGTGAGCTCACGGCCGAGCAGCCCATCGTGGATCTGCGGGTGCTGGGCAAGAGCCGCAACCTGGCCGTGGGCGCGGTACTCTCGTTTGTGCTGGGCTTCGGCATGTTTGCCTCGGTGTTCATCTTTCCCATCTTTACCCAGCGCATTCTGGGCTTCAGCGCGGCCCAAACCGGCCTCATTCTGCTGCCCGGCGCCCTGGCTTCGGGGTTTATGATGCCCGTTATCGGCAAGATGCTGCAAGCCGGCGTGCCCCAGAAGTACATGATTCCGGTGGGCTTCTTCATCTTCTTCGTCTTCACGTTCTGGATGGCCAAAATCATTTCGCCTACGGCCGGCGAGGATAATTTCTTCTGGCCCCTGATGGTGCGCGGCCTGGGCATGGGCCTGATTTTCCTGCCTATTACTACGATGAGCCTGGCTGGCCTGCAGGGCAAGGAAGCCGGGCAGGCGGCGGGCCTCACCGGCATGATCCGGCAGCTTGGCGGCTCCTTTGGCGTGGCCATTGTGGGTACCGTGCTGGAACGCAGCATCTACCAGAACCGCGTAGGCATGCTGCCCAATATCTCGCTCTATAATTCCGAAACGGTGCAGCGCGTCCAGGCTTTCACCGCCAACTTCATGTCGAAGGGCTTCTCAGCCGAGCAGGCCCAGCAGCAGGCCTACGCTGCCCTGGAAGGCATTCTGATGAAGCAGGTATCCATCATCACCTACGGTCAGATCTTCTCCATGCTGGGCTTCTTCTTTCTGGCCTGCCTGCCGCTGGTAATGCTCATCAAGCGCGCCCGGCGCGGCGAGGCTATTGACCTGAACGCGGCGCACTAGCGGTGAGGTTGTGAAATAGTGATTCAGTGAGTTGTCGTTCCGGCGGCGCTTATGCAGCAGCAAAGGCGGTTGGGCTTGGCCCGGCCGCCTTTGTTTTTTGCCTGAAGGTCCTGTCGCCAACTCGACAGGGCCTTTAGGCCCTCCGAAAGTGCCTCTGGCCTAGACCACATGCCCCACACAAAGGCAGGAAGTGCCTCCCGAGTTGGCCGGGGGCACTATCGGCGTTACAACAACGCTCCGGGACAAGTCAGAGTGTCCTATATGAGGTCCGGAAGTGCCCCGAGACTTGTACCGGGACACTACAAGAGGTCCAGAATAGCAGTGGGACAAGTCCCGGGCCACCGCATGCAGTCCGGAACTACTCTGGGACAAGTATTGTCCTATACCACACCACCAAAAAGCCCCATCGTGCGACACGACGGGGCTTTTTGGTGGTGTGGTATAGAGAAGAAAGAGTAAGCCTAGAACGACAACTCACTAACTCACTAACTCACTGCTACTGATACTGAATGTAGAGTGGCTTGGGGGTGAGCTGGGTCAGGACCTCGGTGGGGGTCATGATGTGGTGGGGCTTGGGCCGGGCGTCGTACTCGTAGAACAGCTTGAAGCCGGTGTACTGCACGGGCTCGGTCTGGATGTAGTCGTGGTACGAGTCCTTTTTGAGCGTAGGCTCGCCGTGGCCGTCCATGTGCATCACCACCTGCACGCGGGGGTCGAGCTTGATGTTTTTGTAGTTGGTCAGCATTTTCCGGGTGAAGCGGTGGACCGTCAGCACCTTGGGCGGAAGCTTGTTTTCGCTCACGATACGGGCCAGGAAGTTGATGGTGAAGTTCACGTCCTTGGCGTCGAGGGTGCCGATTTTCTGGTTGGGCCGCACGCCGGGCATCGTCGAAAGCGAAAACTCAGGGTCGATGCCGAGGTGTACGATGGGGTCTTTCAAGTACTGCTCCAGCTTGGGCAACTCGGCCTGCAGGGTGCTGTGGCCGGGCTGCACATCCAGAAACAGGATGCAGTTGTGCTCCTTGGCCCAGCTCAGTACTTCCTCGATGGTGGCTTTGGAGTTCATCAGGCGCCATTTGCCGTCTTTACCAGCCGTGCCCTGGGCCGTGATGGTCACGTTGTGCAATGCGGCCTGCACCGGAATGCTGGGGTCAGCGGCCTGCCACTCCTTGAGCACGCCTTCAAACTTGCGGAACATCTGCTCCTTGGGCTCCCGGCCCAGAATACCCATGCCCTTCGAGCGGATATTACCATAGAAGGCAATGATGCGCTTGCCCGGTAGAATAGCGCCCGGCAGCTGGCCGCTTTTCTTCACGATGGAGTCGGCCTTGAGCGAGTCGCGCAGCATTACCTGCTTTTTGAGGGCCGCGCTGTCGACTACGACGGGCTGGGCGGGAACCTCAGCGGTGGCTTTGGTGTCGGCGGTTTCTCCTTCGGTGCGAGTGCCGCAGCCGGACAGGGTCAGGGAGAAAATCAGGCCCAAAGCTGGCAGCAGCGGGCGGGAAAAACGGGAGAAGCGGGTAAAGGAAGACACTGAAGAACGTAACGTTGAAAGCAAGACTGGTCAGCAAGTTACGCCTTTTTGCCGCGAACCGAACCGTAAAAAATCCGAATTCAAGCCCCGCTACTGCTGTCGTTGTTTTCAATATTGGTTAGCAATGAGCTCATTAGCTGCTTTTAAGCGGCGCGACGACGAAAATCTTATTCGACTATCGACTCATTCCAGACCACCGGATTTTCAGGCGGCGGCAATGAAATCTTTTGGGGACCATGGTGTTATGGAAAGGTAACTCAACGTATTTCCTTCCGCGTGACACATCCGAAATTCAACTTCCGCCTCGCCCGCCTGGTGTTTCTGCTGTGGGCCGGCGTCAGTACCGCCTCGGGCCTTAGCTGCACCAAAGATGCCGCTGCGCCGCAGACTACTGCCGAAACCCCAGCTGCTCCGGAAACCCATTTAGTCAGCAGCACGCTCATTGGCGAGTACTCGGCCGCCACACTGGCCGGGCGCGTCTCCGAAATTCCCATTGCCGGGGCCCTGGTCAAGTACCCGATTCGGGTGTACCGCCTCAACTACACCACGCTCAACACCGACGGCAAGGCCATTACGGCTTCCGGGGCGTTGCTGGTGCCCGTGACGACTCAGGCGCTGCCGCTGCTCAGCTACCAGCACGGCACCATCCGTCCCGATGATGAAGGCCGCGCGCCCTCGTACTACAGCCAGAGCAGTGAGGTATGGTCGGCCGTGTCGGTGCTGGCTTCTACTGGCTACGTCGTTTCGGCCCCCGACTACATCGGCTACGGCGCTTCCAAGGCCCAGCCCCACCCGTATGAGCACGGCGCTTCCCTGGCGTCGGCGTCGTTGGATATGCTGCGGGCCGCCCGCGAGTTTGCGGCCAAGGAAAAGCTGACGCTCAATCAGAAAAACTTTTTGCTCGGCTACTCCGAAGGCGGCTACGCCACGCTGGCTTTGCATAAGCTAATGGAGGAAAAAGCAGCCGGCGAGTTTACCGTTACGGCCAGCGCGCCGGGGGCCGGGGCCTACCACAAGTCGGCCTTTGCCGACTATATTCTGAAGTCGGATGAGCCGCTGAGCTTCCTGAGTACCTACGTGTGGGTGCTCGATACCTATAACCGCGTCTACGACATCAACCGGCCTATTCCGTTCTATGTGAACCAGCCCTGGGCCGCGCAGCTGCAAGCCAACCTGTACGGCGAGGTGCCCAGCCACGCCAAGGAGCTGTTTACGGCCCCCTTCCGCCAGGGCATTCTGGACAAAACCGACCAACAAATGCTGACCGCCTTCCGCGCCAACGACATCTACGACTGGCAGCCCAAAGCCCCGCTGGCTCTTTTCCACGGCACGGCCGATGATTATGTGCCCTTCTTCAACTCCCAGGACGCCTACAACGCCATGAAGGCCCGAGGCGCGACGCAGGTGCAGTTGCGGCCCATTCCCGGTGGCAACCACTTTTCCTCAGCGGCCACTTATACCCTGCAGGCCTTTGCGTTCATCTCGCAGTATTATTAATGATTAGACGATCTAACGGAACGCCATTTTTCCGGGTCTGTCATCCTGAGCTTGCGAAGAACCTGCCTCATTTGAGCGACAAGCTTGATTAAACGTAAAAAGCCCTTTGCCACCGATGTGGTAAAGGGCTTTTTTACATTGTTATAAACCTGAGTGGACTAGGCGAGGAAGGGCCTTCGCAAGCTCAGGATGACAGACCAAACAACGTGTCAGCGGTGCAGCGCGGTTTCAGCTACGACGCTTTCGTCCACTGCTACCCCGGCCGGAGCTACGGCCTGCCGTACCCAGGCACCGGCCAGGGCTGCCAGTCCGCCTACCAATCCGCCCAGCACTGCCGCCACGACTACCAGCGCCCAGCTATTACCGCCCAGCGGTAGCAATTGGGCCACGCGGTGGGCCAGCAGGCCCTCATTTTCAATGTTCCACCAGGCCGCCAGCCCAAACCAGCCGATACCCACCCCGTTGAAGCCGGCCAGAAAGGCCCGGCCGCCGTGGCGCTGCAAAACGAAAGCTGCCGCGAAGCAGAGCGGCGTAATAACCCACCACGGCAGGAAAAACTGCACCGCGGCGCTTAGAACGAGGATTGCCAGGAAAAGACGCATCGGATATCGAAGGGAAATGAGGAAATCGAACGGTTACTGCTGCAGCGTCCAGGCGGCCTGCAGGCGTGGGTGTTTTTCGTCGGCGGAGTGCAGAAATACCAGCTCGTCGAGTTTGCCGGCGCTCCAGGTATCAATCATGTTTTCGTAGAAAGCCGAGCCCGGATTGCCCGACTGCCCGCCCGGATACACGCCGTAGGCCTGCACCCGCGGCCCCAGGGCCACCACCATGCGCCACGAGGGTCCGTTGCGCTCCGACGTAGCATTCACGATACCCGCGCCGCCGCCCACGTTCAGATCCATCCGGCCGAAGCCGACCAGCTGGGCCAGGTGCAGAATGTCGGTGCTTTTCTGGTGGGCCCAGCGCCACTCGGGTCCCAGCGGCCCAAACTTGCGCGTAAGCGAGTCGGTGGCGAACTGCAAGGACTGCAACGCCAGGGTTTCGAGGGTTTCCTTGGCGGGCGTGCGCCGGTCGTCGATCCAGCGGGAGTTGGGCTCCTGCAGCAGCAGCGTGTTGGTCCGGTCGCGGCCGGGGCTGCGCATTTCCAGGCCGGTAGCTTTCAGCCCGAAATCATCTTCCCAGAGGCGCTTTACCAGGTTGTTGTACCAGAGCTCGAAGATGCTGGGCCCGATGGCGTCGGCCTCGTAGAAGTAATTCCAGTGGCTGAGCTCGTCATAGGCCCGGCGCGCACCCTCCGGCAGCCCGGCGGCCTGCACCAGGCTTAGCATCCGGGGCAGCATCAGCTGAGCGTTCAGGTTGAGGTTGTCGGTTTGGAGCAGGCGCAGGCTGTCGGGCGTCACGCGCGTCATGCTCGCCAGCCGCTCGTTGATGCGGTGGCCCCGCTCGTAGCTGGCGTAGTTCCAGTGCAGGTAATAGGGGTAGTCGGGCCCGGCCGAAAACTGGTTGGCCGAGCTCACAAAGCCCCGCGCCGGGTTCTTCACGTGCGGGTTCTGAGTCTGCGGAATCCAGCCCTGCCAGTCGTAGGCTGGGTCGGTGCCGTCGAGGATGAACTTGCCCTGGTCACGCCATTTCAGCGGGAAGCGGCCGTTGGGCCAGATGGCAATATCGTTTTGCTGGCTGGCGAAGATGAAGTTCTGGGCCGGCGAGCCGTAGGAAGCCAGGGCCGTGGTGTAGTCCTGGTAGTTCTGGGCGCGGTTGAGCTTATAGAAGGCCAGCACTTCATTGTCGGCGTCGTGGGCCGTCCAGCGCATGGCGTGCCGGATGGGCGTCTGGGTCAGGAAGGGCTTCTCGTCCTTGTCGTACACGATGGGGCCGTGGTGGGTGTAGAGCACAGTGTCGTAGCGGTCGGGCTGGCCGCGTACCACGATGTGCTCCACCACGCGGCGCACTGGTTTCCAGCGGCCGTCGTGCCAGTACTCGCGCTGCGAGGCGTCTTTGAACTTCAGTTGGTAGAAGTCCATCACGTCGGCCGCCACGTTGGTCACGCCCCAGGCCACCTGGTCGTTGAAGCCAATAATAACCGTGGGCGCGCCCGGAATCGTGACGCCGTACACATTCACGCCCGGGGCCGAGAGCTGCACCTGGTACCAGATGCTGGGCAGGTTGAGCTGCAGATGTGGGTCGTTGGCCAGAATCGGGAAGCCCGAAGCCGATTTCTTCCCATCCACGGCAAAGTTATTGGAGCCCAGCTCCGGGTCGGGCTCCCGCTGCGGCACCTTTTCCGACATGGCCGCCGTGAAGGCCGGTGGTGTAGGCGGCGCGGGCAGTGGCTTAAAATCGAGGGGCGTACCTACCGGCACAATCGGGTCTTCGCGCTGCGGATAGTCGGGAAACAGGTCTTTCACTACCGCCGAGCCGTATTTGCCCAAGGCATTCGACAGGCGCAAATCGTCGGAGCGGCCGCTCAAATCGAAGGCCATGTATTTGAGCAGCAACGAGCATTTGATGGGCTCCCAGGGCTCGGGCGCGTAGTCGAGTAACTTGTACTCAAAGGGGTAATCCTTCGGGCTGAGGCTGGCAATGTAAGCATTCACCCCATCAGAATACGACGTGAGTACCGTGCGGGTCGTGGGGTCGGCCATCATGGTCTGCAGCGTTTTCTCGGCCCCGAACTTCAAACCCATGCGGCGAAAAAACCGGTCGGTTTCGAGCCGCGCCGGCCCCACAATTTCCGACAGCCGCCCGGCCGCTACGTGGGTCACGAAATCCATCTGCCAGAGCCGGTCGCGGGCCGTGAGGTAGCCCTGGGCAAAGTACAGGTCGTGGTCGTTGCGGGCAAAAATGTGCGGCACGCGCTTGTCGTCGAAGCGCACCTGCACCGGTTCTTGCAGCCCGGGAATCGTCAGCGTCTGAGTGGCGGCAAAGTTGTTGGCGGCTTCAGCATTGCGCCAGAACCCGCCAAACGGGCTCAGAAACTTGCCGAACGGCGGAATGTCGCCCTGTTTGGTGTTGAGCACCCAGGTAAGTGTCAGGGCGAGGGCAGTAGCCAGTAGGGCCTTAATCCACTTCATGAACCAAGTAATAGAGGTGGGTTTTCGATAAAACAATACGGGCCGCCCGGGAAGTCCGGACGGCCAGCATAAGTACCGGATTAAAAACGATTATTGCGCAGCAGCGGCCGTTTTGGGGAAGAAAATCTGGAAGCCCACCGACACGCCCCAGCGGTTTTTGCGAATGTCGTCTTCCAGATCGGTAGACGTGCGGCGGTAGTAGGGCTGCACCTCCAGGGCCACCATTGGCGAAATGAAGTAGTTGTATCCCACACCCACGCTGCCGCTCCAGTAAGAGCCCTTGTTGGTCTGGCTGTAGCCGCCATCATACGATTCCGACTTGCCGGAGTAGCCGGCAATGCCGTAAGAGGCCTGCCCGAAAAACTTGTGCTTGGGGGCATCCAGCACGTAATAGCGGGCAAAAGGCGCCAGGCCATATTCAAGCCCTTTGCCCTTGAAGCCGCCGTTGCCGTAGCTGGCATTGGTGGAAACGTAGGCCAGATTGATTTCCGCTCCCACGGCCAGCCGGTTTGCCACGAAGAAACCCACGGTAGGCGTAACACCCAGGGTAAAATCCTTGCGGCCCCCGTCGGCGGAAGTGGCATACGTCAGCTGGGAAATACTGGAGCCAACCAGAAGGCTGCCTTGTTCGGTTTGGGCAAAGGCCCCGGCAATAGATGTAAAAACCAGCGCAGAGGTGGTAAATAGCTTTTTCATGAGAAATGTAGAGTGGGATAAATAGATCCAAAAGCAAACAACATCAAAAAAGGCCACTTATTGTGGCCTTTTTTGATGTTGCGAAGCATATAACAGGCCCTTTACGAGCCCGGAAGCTGCTTTATAAGTTTTCGGCCTGTCGTACCAGGCCGCTAATGCCCAGCTGCTTGAGGCGCAGCTGCACGGCTTCGGCTTCGGCCTTATCGGCGAAATTGCCCACGATTACACGTTTGAATGGCTTACCGCTCTGGCTGCTTTCGGCAATAGTTACCGTCAGCTTTTCGTCCAGGGCCTGAATCTTGGCCTGCACGCTCTCGGCATTGCGCGGGTCGCCGAAAGTACCGGCCTGCACCACGAAGCTCGGGGCCGGGGCCGGAATAACGACTACGTCGGCGGCTTCGGTTTCGCCGGCAATGATGTCGGTCAGGGCCGTGCCGGCCAGTACGGTGGCGGCCGAGTCGGTGGCCAGGGCGGCCAGGTTATCGGGAGCGTCGGTGGGGCCGAGGGGCGTGGTGCTGGGTACTACTTCAGCCACTACCGATACGGCGCCGCGGCGCACGATATCAAGCGGGCGGGCCGCTACTTCCGACAAATCCAGAATGCGCTGGTGGCGGAACGGGCCCCGGTCGGATACGCGCACTACTACCGATTTGCCATTGCTGGGGTTGGTGACGCGCAGCTTGGTGCCGAAGGGCAGGGTTTTGTGGGCGCAGGTATACTTGAAGCGGTCAAACCGTTCGCCGTTGCTGGTCCGGTGCCCCTGATGCTCGCGGCCGTACCACGAAGCACGACCCCGCAGCACTACTGCGCGGGAAGCCGTGGCCGAGGCCGGTTTTTCTTCTTCGAAGCGCGTAGCGCGGGCTGCTTGCGGGAAAGACGTGAACAGTGCGAAAAGCAAGGTCAGAAGCAAGCCGGGAACAGGCAGTCGGGTCGGTATCAACTTCATGCGTTTGCTGGTTGGTAAGCAGAACAAATCTAGACGAGGATTCCAAACCACCTACCCGTTGCCAACTACGTTAGTCAGCAGCAAGACTGAGAAATTGTCTTATTTATATAAAATTTGCATTTAATTAATCGATAGAGGAAAGCCGAAATAGCTGATTGTGTTTGTTTAAGACAGATTTTGTACTCTATATAGAGCTTGTGCGAACCATATTGGAAATAAGACTATGCGCCGGTTAAAAAATTTTGTCATTCGACGCCGGGCTATGTCTGGAGCTATGTTGCAAAAGTCCCGGAATTTTGCTAAGGCAGTAAGCCGTCCGGAGCGGTGGTTTTGCCGTACTTTGCCCTATGGATTTTGGCCGACTCTCTGACCTGCGCTACGTTGACTTTCGCCTGCCGCCCGACCACCCCGAAACGGCGGCGGTACTGGCCCGGGCCCAGGCTATTGGTACGCCCGCACCAGCTATATATATAGGGTGCCCAATCTGGACCAACAAGGCCTGGTTGGGCTCATACTTTCCGGCCGGTATCAAGGATACCGATTACCTGCACCACTACGCCCGGCAGTTCAACAGCATTGAGCTGAACACGACCCACTACCGCATCCCCGACGCGCCCACCGTGCGCAAATGGCGCGACGCGGTGCCCGTCTCGTTCCGGTTTTGCCCCAAAATGCCCCAGATCATCAGCCACGACCGGCAGCTCTACAACGCCGATGAGCTGACTACCACCTTCTGCCGGTCTATCAGCGAGCTGGATGAGCGGTTGGGCATGGCTTTTTTGCAACTACCGCCCACGTTTGGCCCCGAGCATCTACCGCGTCTGGAGCGTTACCTGCTCGATTTTCCTGACTATGTACCGCTGGCCGTGGAGCTGCGCCACCCGGCCTGGTTTGCCGATAAAGGCCAGCGCGACGCAGTGTTTGCCATGCTCGAAGCCCTGGGCAAAACCCTGGTGCTGACCGACGTGGCCGGCCGCCGCGACGTGCTGCACCAGCGCCTGACCACGCCGGTGGCTTTTATCCGCTTCAACGGCCACGGCCTCGTGGGCAGTGACTACGCCCGCGCCACAGCCTGGGCCGAGCGTATTGCAGGCTGGCTGCAGGCCGGCCTGCACACGGCCTACATCTTCATTCACCAGAAGGATATCATGCATTCCCCGGTCTGGACGCAGTTTTTCCTGGAAAAGCTGCGGGAGCTGACGGGCTTGGCCGTACCGCCGCCGCGCATTATTCCGCAGCCGGTGCAAGGCAGCCTGTTTTAAGCATAGTGCGGCGAAAAATGGCTGCAATTACCCATCTGCCCCGCAAGCCAGACTACCTGAATTAACGTACCTTGGGCTTACGTCCATTCTGCCGCTTTTCTGCTGACTATGAAGCCTTGGGGTACTCTTTGCCGGTTAGGAACCGGCCTTTTTCTGCTTGCCGGCCTGTTGCCTACTTCCGGAATGGCCCAGAATGCGGAGCTGGTTGGGCACTGCCTGCTGGTGCCTTTGCCGGCCGCCGAGCGGGCCCGCCAAGCCGCACTGGTGGTAGAAGCAGAGGTGCTCGATGCCCGCGGCTTCTGGGATGCCAGCCACCGCCGCATCTACACGTCCCATCGCCTCCGGGTATATAGCGTGCTGAAAGGCCAGTTGCCTGCCGAGCTTACGATAATTACGGAAGGTGGACAGGTGGAGCTTGATGAGCAACGGCTAACCAACACGCTACGGCTGCAACCCGGCGACCAGGGTGTGTTTTTCCTGCGCCCTGCCGCTTTTGCTGGTACTCCCGCCGGGCCCGCCTGGACACCCTACGCCAGTGAGCAGGGCTTTATCCGCTACCAACTGGCCGATGCCTCGGCTGCCGAGCCTTTTCGGGCTTATCCTTTAGTTGGCCCCGACTTTTACGCTGAGCTGAGCGCCACGCTGGGCCAGGCGCGCCGCGAAGTGCAGCCCAACCCGGCGTTGCGGCAGGCCCAGCTGCGGCGTACCCCCGTAGAAGCTGCCAAGGGTCAGGCGCCGGTTATCAGCTCCCTGGGGCCCACCACGCTGCCCGCCGGCATCGGCGCCGTTCTGACGCTCAGCGGCTCGGGCTTCGGCAGCACGCGGGGTACGGGCACCGTTGATTTTCGCAGCGCCGACGACGGCGGCGTGACCTTCACCCAAGCGCAAGCCACCGATTACGTAAGCTGGACAGATACGCAGATTCGGGTGCGAGTTCCTTCGTATGGCTCTACCGGCAACCCGGCGGGCACCGGCACGGTGCGGGTAACTACGGCCGCCGGCCTGCAAACTACCAGCAGTACGGCAGTGGTTATTCCCTACGCGGCTACCAACGTGCAGGCTCAGAATTCGTCGGCCATCGTGCGCCCCAATCATATCAACCAGAATGGGGAAGGGGGCTACACCTTTCGGTTCGAAACAGCCTTTGCCACCAACCAGCCCGCCGCTGCCGCTTTCCAGCGCGCATTGCTCACCGGCTGGCGTTGCCAAACGGGTGTCAACTGGATTGTCGGGCCCAACCGGACCGCAGCGGGGGCTGGTTCCGATGGTGAAAACTCTGTGGGCTTCGACGTAGGGGCTCAGTTGCCGACGAATGTGCTAGGCCGCACTACCAGCTACTATCAGGGCTGTTTCAATCCCGATGGCACCATCAGCTTCCGCGTCGGTGAAATCGATATGCAGTTTGACGACGGCGTGAACTGGCAGTATGGCCCGAGCCTACCCAGCGGGCAGCAGTACGATTTTGAGACGGTGGTGTTGCACGAGCTGGGCCACGCCCAGCAGCTGGGCCACGTCAATGCCAGTACGGCCGTGATGTACTACGGGGTGGCACGGGGCCGCTCCAACCGCACCCTAACCGTGAATGACCGTAGCGGCGGGCGACGGATAGTGCGTACCCAAAGCTTTCCGGCCGCTGGCTGTGGTCCGGCCCCCATGCTGCCGGCCCCACTTACCAAGCTGGCTGCTTCCGGAAGTAGCGCCGGAACTGAAATTGCCTGGACCACGCGGGACGAATGCTTCCTCAGTAGCTTCGTGGTGGAGCGGGGTGCCGATACCACCGCCTGGCAACCAGTGGGCAGCGTGGCAGCCGGTGCGGCCGGTAATACCTACCGCTTAGTTGACCCCAGTCCGTTGGCGGGCCTGAGCTACTACCGCCTACGCCTGGTGCGCCCCGACGGCTCTGTTGATAGCGCCGCTCCTCTGCTGGTGCAAGCGGCGGGAGGCAGCAGCGCAGTCCTGCAGATTTATCCAAACCCCGTGGACGGCAATCTGCTGCGGTTCCTGTTTTCCGGCACCACTGATGGTACCCTTTCGGTCTACGTCTACGATGCTGTGGGGCGGGTGTGCCAGCTGCACGGTATCGATTCTCGGGCGGGGCTCAACACGCGCAGCCTCGATATCAGCGACCTGCACCCTGGCTGGTACGTGCTGCGCTGGCGCGACCAGGCCGGCAAAACCGGCACGGCCCCCTTTATAAAAGTGAACTAGCCCGGCTTACCGCTCCAGTAGCATTGCGCCGTAGGAATAGCCCCCGCCGAACACGGTAATGACGACCCGCTCACCCGACTGAATCTGGTCGAGCTGGTCGCAGAGGGCAATGGCGGCGCCGGCGCAGCCCGTGTTGCCCAGCTGCTCGATGTTGGACACGGCGCGCTCCTCGGGCAGTTCCAGGGCTTGCAGCACGTTGCGGGTAATGCGCAGGTTGGCCTGGTGTGGAATCAGCCAGTTCAGGTCAGTTACGGCCAAATTGTTGCGCTCCAGCACCTTCCGGGTTACGCTGGCCATGTACTGGCAGGCATGAATGAACACGTCTTTGCCGTGGGGCATCACAATGCCTTTTTCGACGGGCTTAAGCGTCACGGCCGTATCGGCTTTGCCAATGCCGCCGGCCCCGGCCGTAATCAGATCCACCATGCGCAGGTCGGTGGGGGCCAGGCGCTCTTTGCTGATGAGCAGGGCCGCCGCCCCGTCGCCCCAGAGGTGGCCGGCCACGGTATCTTCCTCGTTGTTGTAGGCCGTGTTGTGCTCCGAAACCACCACCAGAGCCCGACTGGCCTTGCCCATGGCGAAGTAGCCTTCCACAATTTCAATGGCATTCAGCAGCGACGAGCAGGCCGATGAAATGCTGACCACCGGAATATCGGTAACGCCAATGGCGCGCTGCACGGCGTGGGCCACGGTATAAATCGTGTCGTGGGGCGTGTAGGTGGCACCCACAATCAGGTCGACGGCGGCGGCCGGAAACAGGGCCGATTGGGCTACTACCCGCTGCGTGGCCTCGATGGCCATGGTATTGGTGTTTTCTCCGGGGGCCGCTTTGCGCCGTTCCCGGATACCGGTACGTTCAATTATCCACTCGTGCGACAGTCCATTCAGACGGGTGAAATGTTCGTTGGTAATGACTTGGGCGGGCAAATAAGCCGCCACCTGATGAATGTACACGGGGTGGAAACGTAAGCGGGGGAGGAGGGGTAAAAGTGGGAGCAAGGTACGCCAATGCCGGGCAAAATGGGTGTTTTGCTCAGTCGGCCCGTACTTTGCAGGGCACTTGCGCGTTCAAACGCTGATTACCGGGCGAAGTTCGCAGTACCTCTAAGAAAGATTATGGCTTTTTCCTGTTCCTGCTCCCGCCTCGTGGGCTGGGCGTTCCTGACTACCACCTTACAACTGCTGGCCCCCAATGCACAGGCCCAGAAATACCGCACGGCGGTGGGCGCTCGGCTGGGCGCGGGCAACTACGGCCTCACCGTGCAGCAGAAGATTCTGGACAAGGTAACCCTGGAAGGCCTGGGCCTGGTGGGCACCCGCGAGGTGAGCGGCACCGTGCTGGCCGAGCGGCACTTTCCCATTCTGGGCCCCAGCCTGAACTACTACCTGGGCGCGGGCGGCCACCTCGGCAACCACAAGGACAATGGCGCTTTCGGCGGCTTCGACGGTATCATCGGGGCCGAGTACAAAATTGCCTTCGTGCCCGTGGTCATCTCCTTCGACTTCAAGCCCAGCGTCGAGTTCAGCTCGGCCGACTGGGCCCGGTTTCCTACCGCTTTTTCGGTGCGCTACGTGCTGGTGAAGGAGAAAAAGACGGGCTTCCTGAACGGCATTCTGGGCGACGGAAAAGACAAGCCGGCCAAGAAGAAAAAGGAAAAAGCTACTGAGCGGCGCGGCCTCTTCGACTTCTAAGTCGGCAGCGCAGCTACAGCGTCAGCAGGCTCAGCAGCATCGACACGACGATGGTCCCGGCCAGTACCATGCCGTAGGTCGTCATCATCAGCAGCACCTTGCTCAGCGTTTTCAGAAACGACTGCCCGTAATTGTTGCGCAGGGCGAGAAAGAAATAGACAGCCGGCAGAAACACCAGTGCCGTCTGAAACCAGTCGGTGCTGCCCACTCGGCTCAGCAGCAGATTTAGGATGAAGAGCACGAACACGAAGCAGTGGAAGTGGATGGAGAAGATGAGATGGGCCAGGTAATACTGGTGCTGGCGCCGGTATAAGCCTTTGAGCAACAGGGCAAACAAAGGCATCAGCACAAACATCAGGATGGGCAGGTTTTTCATCCACTTATGCACCAGCTCATCCGGAGAGGAATTCAGCGAGCGGATGGTTTGGCGCAGCGCCGTGCGCCGCAGCAGCGTGGGCTCCTGCTTTTGGGCCCGAATAATGGAGTCGATACGCTCGTGGGTGAGCTCCTGCTCGCTGAGGGCTTCCAGCTCGGCCTGGTTGAATTTCATGCCGAAAACCTGCGTGGAAATACTGTCCTGCCCGTCGAGGATCATCAACCCCGACGATTGGGACACCGCCTTACGGATGGAATCGTTCTTTTGCTCCAAGTACCGGCTTGGTCTGAGCAGCTCTTTGGTGGGCCGGTCGGAACTGGGCTTTACGCTGAGGGAAAGCAGGAAGAAAAAGACAAAGCTGATGAAGACGTAGAGCCGGATGGGCGGCACATACGGCATGCGGTGGCCCGCCAGGAAGCGCTTAGTTAGCTCACCCGGGCGCAGCAGCAGCAGCTTGGCCGTGCGGAATACTTTGCTGTCGAAGTGAAAGATGCCTTCGAGGAACTCCTCCATCACGTGCCCCAGCGACAGGCTTACTTCCTGATTTTGCTGACCGCAGTTGGGGCAGAACTCATCGGGTGGGCCCTCGGGAAAAGTGTAGCCGCAGTTTGCGCAAGCCGACAGCTTGTTGTGAGAATGAGCCATGGTGAATAGCAGGTGTAGAGGAAAGGCTCTTAAGTGACTAGCGCAAATAAAAGACGCAATATGGTAAGGCCCTAACCCTACCGGCTAAGAAGGTAGACTTCGGCTTAAGAGATACTCCAGGCAGTTGGACTAGTCAAAGTAGCTAATCAGCAAACTGACAAGACTTTATATAGCGGCAAATTCATATATGCAATTCGGAATATTACGAATATAAACTGTGAGTGGAGGTCGACCAACCTGAGAGTTCAGTGGCTGAAACAGGCTATACCGGAAGGCGTTGCGAAATAGATATGAAGCAATTAATCCAAATAAAAATTAAAAACTTGCAAATAATTGAAAAACTGCTAGCTTTGGTAAGGCAACTGTTTTGTTGGACTATATAAAGCTTAAGTATGAACTTGTTGTTTACTCTCGTTTCTGCTTCTCGCTGGGTTGGATGTGCCATGACCTTGCTGCTAAGCTGTTTGATAAGCTCCGCCGTAGTAGCGCAGCCCAGTGGCTGCTCGGGCAATGACCCGGGTGGGCAGCCTGCTGCCAATGGTCTGTATGCGGAGTACTACCCGGGCTATTTCGACCCCAACCAGACTTTCTTTACGACCAACACCGCGCCGCCGCTGCTACACCGCATCGAGCCGCAGGTGAACTTCGCTACCAACACCGATTTTGGCGACCTGACCGGTATTGCCACTGGCCCGGTAGCTGACCCGGACAACTTCAGCGTGCGACTGCGCGGTAGCATCAATATTCCGACCACGGGCGAGTACACGTTCTACCTCACTTCCGACGACGCGGCTTACCTCTGGCTCGATGGGGCGGCCGTGACTCTGCCGGCCGTTACTATTGAAAGCACAATAAACAACGGCGGCTACCACGCCCCGCTGGAAGTGGCCCAGACGCTGATGCTGCCCGCCGGCCTGCACAGCCTGTTGATTCACTACGCCGAAGCTACCGGCGACAATATTCTGGTGCTGGAGTATTCGGGGCCGGGTATTCCGCGGCAGGTTGTGCCTTCCGGCATGTTTTGCACAGCTTCGCAGGCACCCCGTCCGCCCCAGGGCATCACCTATTCGCCGGCGGTTATCAACGCTTTTGTAGGCAACGTCACACAGTCGGCGGCCCCGGTAGTGGCCGATGGCGGCTCGGCCGTGACGCACTATGCCTTTGCCACTCCCGTGCCCTTAGGCCTCTCCATCCACCCCAATACCGGCATTCTGACGGTTGGTATCAACGTGCCCCTCGGGACGTATGACCTGGATATTGCCGTAACGAATGCCAACGGCGTAAGCACTTTTCACAACGCGGCTTCGGTAGTGGTAGTGGCGGGGCCGCCACCGGGCTGCACCGGCACCGACCCCGCCGGCAACGGTGCTACCTCGGGCCTGTATGCGCAGTACTATGCCGGCTACTTCAACGATGTGCTAACGTTCTTTTCCGGGGCCGCGGGCATTACCCGCATCGACCCGGTGGTGAACTTTGATGCCCCCGACAGCTTCGGCGACCTTACCGCCGTGGCAGGTGGCACGCTGGAAAACCCGAACAACTTCAGCGCGCAGTACCGGGGCAGCCTACGCATTGCCACGTCGGGCACCTACACGTTCTTTCTAACCTCAGACGATGCTTCCTTTTTGTGGCTGGATAATCCGGCCTTAAATTCCCCACTGAATATCAGCGACGCGGCCATCAACAACGGCGGGCTGCACGCGCCCCAGACCCGGCAGGTGACGCTGTACATGGCAGCCGGCCTGCACAACGTGCGGCTGCTGTATGGCGAGCAAGATGGCGGCCGGACGATGGTATTCGAATATCAGGGGCCCGGTATTACCCGGCAGGTGGTGCCTACGGGCTTGCTGTGCTCCGGTATTCAGCCCGCGCAGGCGGTGGTGTCCAGTCTGGAGTATTCGCCCCAGATGGTGGCCCGGGTAGTGGGCACTACGGGTAGCTCGCCGCTGCCCGTGGTGGCCAGCCCTACGGCGGTAGCGCAATATGTTATTGCCAACACTACCCCGTTGCCCGCCGGCATCACCATTCACCCCACGCAGGGCCAGATTTCGGCGGATGCCACTGTGCCGCTGGGCACCTACATAGTGGATGTAGCCGTGACTAACGCCGACGGTACCGCTATTTTTCTGGATGCCTTCACGTTTGAGGTAGCGCCGCCGCCGCCGACGGGCTGCAACCTGAGCGCGCCCAACGGCAGCCCCTCCACGGCCGGCCTCTACGGGGAGTACTACACGGGCTACTTCAACGATGTGCCTTCGTTTTTCGACACCAATACGCCTTTCATCACCCGATTGGAGCCCGGCCTGAACTACGACTCCGAAGACGGCTGGGGCAATATTCTGCCCCCCGCCGACAATACCCTGATGGATCCTGACCACTACAGCGCCCGGTATCGGGGCAGCTTGCAGGTAGCTACCGCCGGTGACTATACCTTCTACCTGACATCGGATGATGCTTCTTACCTCTGGATTGACAACGCGGCCCGGGTGTCGCCGCCGCGCCTCAATCAAGCTCTCGTCGATAATGGTGGGCTGCACGGCGCCATTACCAAATCGGCAACTATTACCCTCACGGCTGGTCTGCACGACATGCTGATTCACTTCGGGGAGGATACCGGTAATAATCGACTGGTATTTGAGTACGAAGGCCCCGGCGTACCCCGCCAGATTGTGCCCGGATCTACCACCTGTAGCGCTGCTACCGGGGCACCCCTGCCCGTGAAGCTGGTGCGCTTCGAGGCCAAGCCTACGGGTACTTATGTAAACGTGGAGTGGGCTACGGCTCAGGAGCGCAACAGCGACTATTTTGAGGTGGAACGTTCCACCAATGGTGTGCTTTATGAGGTAGTAGAGCGCCGCGAGGCTGCCGGCAACACCGATAAACTCCAACGCTACCAGCTTACCGACCGGGCCCCACTGCCGGGCGTGAGCTACTACCGGCTGCACCAGGTAGATGAAGACGGTCGGGATGCATACTCGCCGGTAGTGGTAGTGCGGGTGGCCCAACCTAGCACGCTGAGCGCCGCCGTTTTCCCGAATCCGAACAAGGGCTCCTTCTCGGTAAGGGTGCAGCAAACAGCCGCCCAGCCGGCCCAGCTGGAACTGCTGAACATGCAGGGCCAGACGGTGTATCGGCGGGCCCTGCCGGCCGCGGCCATCGGCGAATATGACCTGCGGCTACCCCAACTGGCGGTAGGCCTCTACCAACTGCGCCTGACCTCGGTAGCGGGTATCGTCACGCAGAAAGTAGTGGTGGAATAACGGCCTTGAATTGGTAAAAGCTGGCTCCTGGGTGCGGGAGCCAGCTTTTTTGTGCCTTTGCAGGAAAGTCGCCGGGGGCCCGCCACCGAAACTACAGCGGCCCGGTAGGGCGTAGCTGCAGGAAATTCTTCACCTTTAGGCTCAACCATGACTACCCCGAAGTATGCACCCCCACGAAGAGTTACTGCATCGTTTCTACCAAGGCTTTCAGCGCCGCGACCATGCCGCAATGGCCGCCTGCTACCACCCGGAAGCTACTTTCGACGATGCTGCCTTTTCGCTGCGGGGTGCCGACATCGGGGCTATGTGGCGCATGCTCTGCGAGCGGGGCAAAGATCTGACCTTGACCTACAACCATATCCGGGCCGACGACGCACAGGGCCAAGCCGTGTGGGATGCCCGCTACACATTTTCGCAAACCAAGCGGCGCGTTCATAATCATATCAATGCCCGCTTCACCTTCAAAGACGGCAAAATCCTGACCCACCACGACCAGTTTAATTTCTGGCGCTGGAGCCGGCAGGCGCTGGGGCCGGTGGGCTGGCTGCTGGGCTGGACGCCGTTTCTGCAGCAGAAAGTGCGGAAGTCGGCGGCCGAGGGCCTGCAGCACTTTAAAGCCTCACGCGGCGTTTGAGAATTGCCATTGCGAGGACGCAGGGCGAAGCAATCCGTCCGCTGAAATGTGCTGCACTTCCTTGCCTGACAAGCTCTAACTCCTGACTGCGCAGTTGCACTTGGCGAGGTGTGCGCCGCTTCAACAACTATCGTTCAACGCGTCGCGAAGTGCAACTGTGCGGTATAAGCAAAAGCCCTTTCCCGTCGCAACGAGAAAGGGCTTGGTGGGTAAAGAATGTGTCATACTTCGCAGAGGACGGATTGCTTCACGCTGCTCGCAATGACAAACGTGTCGCCCCGTAATGACTGAGAAGTCTACCAGATTTTCACCCGGGCGGAGTCGGGGCGCCAGAGTTTCTGGCCTTCTTTTACCTGGAAGGCTTCGTAGAACTCAGGTACGTCGGCAAAGGGGCCGTTGACGCGGTACATGGCCGGAGAATGCACATCGGTGAGGATGCGCTGGGCCAGCACCTCGTTGCGCTGGTGGTTTTGCCAGCCCAAGGCATAACCCAGGAAGTAGCGCTGGGTAGGGGTGAGGCCTCCGATTTTCTCTCCTTTCTTATACTGCTCCGTTTTCTTGAAGGCGTCGAAGGCAATGACGATGCCGCCCAGATCGGCAATATTCTCGCCGGCCGTGGCTTTGCCGTTGATGTGAAGCGAATCAAGCACGGTGTAGCCGTTGAACTGGCGCACGATGCCATTGACGCGCTGCTGGAAGGCGGCGCGGTCTTTCTTGCTCCACCAGTTGCGCAGGTTGCCCTTCTCGTCGAACTGGCTGCCCTCGTCGTCGAAGCCGTGGGTGAGCTCGTGGCCGATGGTGCTGGCTCCGGCGTAGCCGTAGATGACAGCGTCGTCGGCGTTTTTGTCTTCCAGGCCGGGAATGGCGAAGATGGCGGCCGGCAGCACAATTTCGTTGTTGGAAGGGTTGTAGTAAGCGTTATAGGTCTGGGGCGTCATGTCCCACTCGGTACGGTCTACGGGCTTGCCCAGCTTGTTGATGTTGTAGCGGTACTGCCACTCGTTGGCGCGCATCACGTTGGCCGCGTACGAGTCGCGCTTAATGGCGAGGCTAGAATAGTCGCGCCACTTGTCGGGGTAGCCTACTTTCGGGGTGATTTTGGCCAGCTTCACCAAGGCTTTCTGCTTGGTCGAGTCGCTCATCCAGTCGAGGGCCTGAATATGCTCCCGGAAGGCGGCTACCACGTTTTCCGTGATTTTGGCGTAGCGCGCCTTGGTTTCGGGCGCGAAATATTCCTTCACAAACAGCTGGCCCAGGATTTCGCCCATGCCGGCTTCTTCCTCGTCCAGCACCCGCTTCCAGCGGGCCCGCTGCTGCTTGCTGCCCTGCAACACGGTACCGTAGAAGCGGAAATGCTCATTATCAATGGGGCGACTGAGCTGGCCGGCAAAGGCATTTACGAGGTGCCAGCGCAGGTAGGCCTGCCACTGGTCGAGAGGTACCGTTTTGAGCAGCTGACCGGCTTTCTGGTAAAACTCGGGTTGCCCCACAATAACGGTATCGGCTTTTAGCTCCATCTGGGTTAGCCAGGGCGTCCAGTCGAGGCCGGGGGTGAGCTTGCTCAGGTCGGCTACGCTGCGTTTATTGTAGTTGGCGTACGGGTCGCGCAGGGCTTCGAGCTTGCGCGAGGAAGAGGCCAGCTGCGTTTCGAGCTGCATGATCTGGCCGGCGTGGCGCTGGGCCGCCACCGAGTCTTGGCCGAGCAGCTGCAGCATGCGGGCCACGTGGCGCACGTACTCTTTACGAATGTTACTGGTGCGCGAGTCTTTGTTGAAGTAATAGTCGCGGTTGGGCAGCCCCAGGCCGGCCTGGTATAGGTGCAGGGCCATTTTGTCGCTGTTCTTGGCATCCTGCCCCACGTAGAGCCCGATCAGCGAATTGACGCCCAGTACCTTGTGGCGGGCAATGACGCGTTGCACATCGGCCACAGTTTTGATGGCGGCAATACGGTCCAGCTCCGGCTGCAGCGGCGCGGTGCCCTGCTTGTCAATAGCCACCGAATCGAGGCCGGAAGCCCAGAAGTCGCCGATTTTCTGCTGGCTCGTACCGGCTGCGGCGTTGGCTTTGGCGGCTTCCTCGTTGAGGGCGCGCAGGCGGGCATACACCTCGTTCTGTACTTCCTTGCCGATGCCCCAGGAGCTTTCGGAGGCCGGAATGGGGTGGCGCTTCAGCCAGCCGCCATTGGCGTAGGCGAAGAAGTCGTCGCCGGGTCGCACGGTGGTGTCGAGGTTGGCCTGCAATAGGTCGGGCTGAGCGGTGCCGGCTTTGTTGCCAGAGTTGCAGCTGGAAAGGCCCGCCGTGGCTACGGCGCAGACCAGCAGCCATTTGCTGAGCGCAGAGGCGTTATTCATAGAAAGAAACATGAAAGAATAGGGAAGGGAGGTCGAAGGTAAAGATTCTGCCAGCACATAGGACTAACTCTATACTACAGAGTTGCAGCGCACAGTATGTTTGCCTGCTGTAGAGACGCGTAATTGCGTCTCAATCGTTGTTTCGCTTGGTTGATTTCAACCCGTTGCCGTTCAACGCCAAGACGCAACGAAGCGTCTCTACAACACACAATCCGGCCTAGTTATGCTGCTCAAACTGCTCCTGCTCAACTTTGCCCTGGCGGCCTACCTCACCGGCGTTATCTGGTTGGTGCAGCTCGTGCATTATCCCGGCTTCGTGCAGGCTTCCGGCGCGGGGTTTGCGGCTTTCCATCAGGCCCACCTGCGACGCATGGGCTGGGTGGTGATGGGCCCGATGGTGGCCGAGCTGCTGCTGGCTGGGTGGCTGGCCTGGGCTGCTAAAGGGCTGGGCGCGGCCGGGTGGTGGAGCCTAGCGCTGGTAGTTGGTATCTGGCTGACGACATTCTTTATTTCAGTGCCATTTCACAACCGCCTGACCCGGGACGGCTACAACTATATTACCATCGACGGGCTGGTGCGCACCAACTGGCTGCGTACTCTTGCCTGGACGGCCCGGATGCTACTGCTGGGCGCTTGGCTCTGGCAGCAGCTGTAGCAGCGCGGTTTAGGCGTAACTTTGCCGCCTTCCTGCCGTTCCTTGCCCATGCTGCCACCCATCGAATCCTTTTTGCCCGAACTCCAGTTTCAAACCAGCCGCAGCAGTGGCCCAGGCGGCCAGAACGTGAACAAGGTAGAGTCGCGGGTAGAGCTACGCTTCCGCATAGCCGACTCCCAGCTGCTGACCGAGGAGCAAAAGCAGATGCTGCTGACCAAGCTGGCTTCTAAGCTGACTACCGAGGGCGAATTGTTGCTTACGGCCCAGGAAGACCGGAGCCAGCTGCGCAATAAGGAAATCGTGGTGCAGAAGTTCTACGACACGCTGCGCAAAGCCCTGCACAAGCCCAAGGCCCGCAAAGCCACCAAGCCCAGCAAAGGCGCCGTGCGCAAGCGCCTCGAATCGAAGAAAAAGCATGGGGAAAAAAAGGCGAATCGGGGCAAAGCGGATTTTTAACTAAACTTCTAGTTCAAATCGAGCCCAAACAGCACCCCGAACCAGGGCTTGCGCTGGTAAAGCCAATGGCGGCCATCGGGCCCCAGCAGCTGGTCGGCCCCGATGGCCAGGCCCAGATTGAAGATGCGGGCATCGTAGATGGCGGCGGCCCCGGCATGCACTACGAAGCCTTCGTACTCGATGCCGGTGCCGGGCTGGCGCAGTACATCGGCACTGATGGCGGTAGAGCCCAGTCCCGTAAATAAGCCGTAGCCCAGCCCCACGGTACGAATCTGGGGCTCCTGCCGCCCGCCCAGCAACTGCCGGCCGCTCACGTGGTAAAAATCGAGGCGGCGGCCCAGATACAGCGCCGCGTTGAAGTTGGTATTGAGCTGCACTGGCACCGGCCCGCGCGCAGGCCGGGCCTTGAAGGGAATCGTGAAAACGTCGAGGTCGAACTTGCGGTCCAGCAGAATGGCGTGGTGGCCGCGGCGCAAGGCGTAGCTGAAGCGGTGGTCGGGTGTGCTGGCATCGGCCTGTCCAAAAAACCGTAGCGAATCCTGGGCCTGTTCCACGTAGAAGGCCCGCTCCTTACCCACGGCCGCCGCCAGTATCGGGTCGTTGGTGCGGAAAAACTGGTAGTCGCCGGGTTCCAGCGTGGGCAAGTGGCCCACGGCGGCACAGCCCGCCAGCAAGCCCTGCAAGCCAAACAGCGCGGCAACGGAACGAAAGCGTGGAATCGGCATGGAAGGCTGAAAGCGGGCTTGGGCTGCGGAAATTTCCTGCAATGATACAGGACGTTTTAGATCCAGCCCTTGCGCCGGAACCACGCGAAGATACCCACCGAAATAACCAGCATAGCCACCATGGCACCGGGGTAGCCCAGCTTCCAGCCGAGCTCGGGCATGTACTGGAAGTTCATGCCGTAAATGCCCGCAATAAAGGTCAGGGGCAGAAAGAAGGCCGAAAATACGGTCAGTACGCGCATCGCCTCGTTGGTGCGCTGCGACGACAACGACAGGTACAGATTCATCAGGTTGGTGGCCGCGCCGTCGAGCTGCTGGTAGAGAGTTTCGACCTTCACCTGCAAGTCCTGGGTGTCCTGCAGCAGGGTCGAGTCGGTAGTAGCTGACGTCAGCGTTTGGCGGCGCAGCATCGTCATAATGTCGCGGGTAAGCAGCAGCAGCTGCTTGGCGGCCGAGGCTTTGCGCTTCAGAAAGTACAGGCCCTGCAACGCGTTGGGCACTTCGCGCTTCAGAAATATTTCGGCCTCGTAGTCATCCAGCTCCTTGGTTAGCACCAGAGCGGGCTGCACAAAGCTGTTAAGGGCGTAGCGCACCAGATGCACCGCTACCTCGGCGGGCGAAATGCACTCCTGCCCCGGCGACTGAGCCACCCGTTTCAGCTGGCTCAGCACTGGGTGGGCCCGGCGGTGAACCGTAATGAGGTAGTCGGCGGCGTAGAATATGGCAATCTTGGTGCTCAGCTCCTGAATGGTATCGGCCTCGTTGTTTTCCGGCGTCACAAATACGCGCAGAATCACGAAGTTGAGTCCATTGGTCGTCTCAAACTTGGGCAGGTGCGTAGGTTCCAGACAGTCGCGCACCAGAGAGTCGGGCAGGTCGTATTGCTCGGCTACAGCCTGCAGTTCACCGGCCGAAGGGTTAGTAATGTCAAGCCAGGCGAAATGGCACTCTTGCTTGGTAAGAAGGTCTTCGGTCATAACAAGTTAAAAGCAGCAGCCCAGGACGAGCAGCCGGCACCGGTAGCCAGTGGGACAATACCGGGCATACGCAAGAAAGGCGCAATGATTTGCGCCTTTCTTTATTAGAGCTGTACTAAGGCGGCTGGTTTACAACAGCGTGCCGCGCAGTACCATTGTAGCCACCGAGAAGTAAATAATCAGGCCCGTAACGTCCACCAGGGTAGCTACAAACGGTGCCGACGATGTGGCCGGGTCGAGGCCCAGGCGCTTGAGCAGCATGGGCAGCATAGCCCCCGAAAGGGCGCCCCACAGCACAATGCCCAGCAGCGAGAAGCCCACCGTCACGGCAATCAGCAGCCAGTAAGGGCCGAAGTAGCCGGGGTCGACGTAATTGGCCCACAGCACGATGCGCAACGAGCCCACCACCCCCAGAATCGTGCCCAGCGCCAGGCCCGAAATGATTTCGCGCCGCATTACCAGCCACCAATCTGAAAGCGTAAACTCGCCCAGACTCATGGCCCGGATGATGAGAGAAGTAGCCTGGGAGCCGGCATTGCCGCCGGCCGAAATAATGAGCGGAATAAACAGCCCCAACACGGCTGCCTTCTGCAAATCGTCTTCGAAATGGTGCATAGCCGAAGTGGTCAGCATTTCGCCGATAAGCAGAATGACCAGCCAGCCGGCCCGCTTTTTCACCATACCCCAGATGGACGTCGCCAGATACGGCTCGTCGAGGGCTTCCGAGCCCCCCAGCTTCTGAATATCTTCGGTATCTTCTTCCTCCCGAATGTCAAGAATATCGTCAATCGTGACGATGCCAAACAGTACTCCCTCATCATTGACGACGGGCAGGGCCACCCGGTCATTTTTGCGAAACACATCAATGGCCGCTTCCTGGTCTTGCATGGCATTGAGGCTCACGTAGCGGCGGTCCATCAATTCACTCACGCGCCGGTCAGGGTCGGCCAAAAGAAACTCCCGGATGCGGATATCGTCGATGAGGATGCCGCGCGGGTCGGTTACGTAGAGCACGCTCAGCGTTTCCGACTGCCCGCCGTGCCGCCGGATGTAGTCGAGCACCTGCTGCACCGTCCAGGATTCGCGGATGGCAATGTAGTCGGGCGTCATCAGGCGGCCCACCGAGTACTCGGGGTAGCCCAGCAGCTCCAGCGTCACGCGGCGCTCGGGCTCCGAGAGGGTCTGAATCAGCTCCTTCACGAAATCATCGGGCAGAAACTCCAGCAGGGCCGTCCGGTCATCAGGCGACATCTCGTTGAGGATGTCCGAAATCTTGTCCTGACTCAGGTTGGCCAGAAAGTGGCGCTGAATGTCCAGGTCGAGGTATTCGAATACCTCCGTGGCCAGCTGCAGCGGCAGGAGCCGGAAAATAATGAGCTGCTCGCGCTCCTCTTCGTTATCGATCAGCTCGACCAGCTCCGAGGGCTCAAATGACTTGAGGATTTCTTTTAATTTGAAAAACTCGCCCTCCTGAATCAGGGACGTAATTTGGTCAGTAGTCGGGTGCTGATTCATGGAAAAAGTCAGGAGGGAGGTGCTTCGCTAGGCAGCAGATTGAGTGAGTAATTTGGCGCGCAAAAGTAGGCCAAAAAAATGGGCCGGCCGCGCCGGTTCGCGTCATTTTCCGTAACGCCAAACCACCGCCCGCAATTCCCGGCCGCGTCCGTAATTCTTGGATTAATCCGCGTTAGCCACCTCCGGCAACTGTTGGGCTTCCCGTTTACGGAGTTTAGCCCGGGAATTCCAGAATGGTCGACATGGCGTTCTGTTACACTAAGGCCGCTGCTCCGGCATATTGCCCGCAAGGAGTTTTTGCTCAAAAAAAGTCGTCTGCAGGCTCATGTATAAGACGCAACAAACCAAACTGCTAGCTGCCAGACCGCCCAATCGGGCAAATCCGACAGCTCAACGCTGGCAACCTCGCCTCTGGCCAGCCGTTGGGAATTCAATATCCCGTGTACATTTGATCCTAGCTTACCCCTGTTTCCTATGCTCCAGTCGTCCGCGTTACCGCTCGGAACGCTCGTTGCCCTCGGCGGCGGCGACGATGATGCCCTGCTGGCCCTGCTCTGCGACATGCTGCCCGGCCCCGATTCGAGCGTCGTCATTCTGGCCATGGCTGCCAGCGACGCCACCGTGACGGGCACCCGCTACGCCCGGGCTATGCACGAGCTGGGCTGTACCAACGTGCACCCTATCAAAATCGACGAGCGGCACTCGGCCGACAAGCCAGCTTCCCTGCGCCGCCTGCGCGAAGCCGAACTGGTGTTTTTTACCGGCGGCGACCAGGAAATGATTACCCAGTTTCTGCACGGCACCGAGTTTTTGCAGCAGCTGCAGCACCGCTACCACACCGAGGCAGGTTTTGTGGTGGCCGGTACCAGTGCCGGCGCTTCGGTGCTGCCCGAGCACATGCTGGTATCGGGCTACGGCTGGCGGGCCCTGCGCAAGGGCGGCATCCGCACCGATCATGGGCTGAGTCTGGTAGCTAATCTGCTTATCGACCAGCACTTTGTAGAGCGGGGGCGCTTTGGCCGCCTAGCCCACGCGCTGCTGGCCCACCCTATGTGCCTGGGCCTGGGCTTGGCCGAGGAAACCGGCGTCATCATCCGTAATGGCCACGAAGTAGAAGTCTTCGGCGACGGCGTGGTGATGGTGGTAGATGGCAGCCACATGCACGGCAACAACCTGGGCCGTATCGGCCGCGGGGAGCCCGTGGCCGCCCGGGATTTCCGGGTGCACCTTCTCGTGAGCGGGCAGCGCCTGAATCTGCAAACCCGGCAGGTGATAAATGCGGAATAATTGCTACATTTTTAAGGGGCCCGGCAGCCACCGCCGCCGGGGTATTATATAGTCGGCACGCCTACTACTTAATTCGTTTTTCTCCCTACATTTAGTCCCAACAACCCTACTTCTCACCCTTTTCTCTTTTTTTATGAATCTAAAAACTCTACTCCTCGCGAGTGGCGCGCTGCTTTCGGGTACGGCGGCTGTTGCGGGCGGCTACCAAGTGTCGCTGGCCGGGATAAAGAACAACGGCATGGGCGGCGTAGGCGTAGGTCTTTCTCTCGACCAGGCAGCCATGTTCTACAACCCTGGTGCCCTGGCAATGGTCCGGGAGCGGGGAGTGCAGCTGGGCGGTAACCTGACGTTCGCCCGCAACTCATTCGTGGCGGAAGGCGGCAATACGCAGCGCGAGCTGCGCAACACCGTGGTTACGCCTTTTAGCTTGTTTGCCAGCTACGGCCCGACCGAGGCCAAGTTCCGCGCCGGTATTGCCGTTTACACGCCTTTCGGCAGCAAGCTTCAGTACGCCGAAGGCTGGGAAGGCCGCACCTCGCTGACGGATATCGACCTGAAGTCGGTGTTTGTACAGCCTACTTTCAGCTACGCTCTTACCGACCAGCTGAGCGTGGGCGCGGGCTTGGTAGTATTGGCTTACGGTGCCGTAAACCTGCAGCGCGATATTCCCCTGCCCGATTCCTATGGCCACATTGAGCTCGACGGCAAGGCTAAAACCAAGCTGGGCTACAACGCGGGTATCTTCTTCAAGCCCTCGCCGATGCTGTCATTGGGTATCAGCTACCGTTCCAAGATCGATGCCCAGGTGGAAGATGGCGACGTGAAATTCACCAACATCTCGCCCACATTTGCTTCGCGCTTTCAGGCTACCAAGTTCGGCGCCACGTTGCCGCTGCCCGCTACTACCAGCATCGGCCTGGGTATTATGCCCAGCGACAAGCTGACGCTGGCTTTCGATATCAACTACGTGAACTGGAGTGCTTACCGCAATCTGGAGTTCAGATTCGACCAGCAGATTAACGGCTCGACGTTCTCGACCTCGAAGCGTTACTATCAGGATGCCTTCACCTTCCGGGTGGGTGGCCAATATAAAATCACGGATGCCTTTACGGCTCGTGTGGGTGGTGCCTACGACAACTCGCCGGTGAAAAACGGCTACGTAACGCCCGAAACCCCCGATGCTGACCGCATCAGCGGTACGGCCGGTATTTCCTATGCCGTAACCGAGCACTTCGGTATCGACCTGTCTACGCAGTTTGTGACCCTCAAGAAGCGCACCCAGACCGCCCTGGACCTGCAGAACAACCAGACCACGGACCGGGTAGCCGGCACCTACAAGACCAACATCGTGATTCCGGGCCTGGGCCTGAATTACACTTTCTAATTCCCTTCCCCTCTCGTCTCATGACTACTACAATGTTTCGCAAGTTTGTGCCCTTCGTGGCACTGCTGGGGCTGGGCATCACTGCGTGCCAACCCGACCTAGAAAGTGACTTCAAATCCAGCGCCGGTTCTGCCGACTTTACGCGCTACATCGCCGTGGGCAATTCCCTGACGGCGGGCTTCTCGGATAACGGGTTATATCTGGAAGGCCAACTCAATTCGTATCCTAATCTGCTGGCCACGCAGTTTAAGGCAGCCGGCGGGGGCGAGTTTGAGCAGCCTTTGTTCAACTCAGCCCAAAGCAACGGCAGCGGCTACCTGCGTATCACCGGTTTCGACGCGACGGGCAACCCCATTATCGGCAACGTGGCAGCAAATGCTGCCGTGGGTATCGGAGCCGATAGCAAGACGCCGCTGCTGGCCAAGTACACCGGCACCGGCAACCAGAACCTGGGTGTGCCCGGCATCCGCATCGCCGATATCACCACGGCCGGGTATGGCCTGAACAACCCAGTTGGCTTCAACCCTTACTTTGAGCGTATGTTGGGTACTTCGCCCGCCAGCTACTTGCAGTATGTGCAGGAGCGGGTAAACACCATCAAGCCAACCTTCTTCACGAACTGGTTGGGCAACAACGACGTGCTCGGGTTTGCTACCGCCGGTGGCGTAGGTGCTACACTCACGCCGGTGGCCGAATTCACCACCAAGTACAACCAGATGTTGGACGTGCTGACGACTGGTGGCACCAAAGGCCTGGTAGCTACCATTCCGAACGTGACCAACGTACCGTTGTTCACGACGGTGCCCGTAGCAGCAGTTATTGCCAGCATCAAAGCCAACCCACAGATTCCGAATGCCAGTGCTGCCAGCCTCTACATCCGGACTGGTACCAACACGATACGGGAGGCTACGGCCAACGACTTGCTGCTATTGCCTGCGCGGGCCGTTATCGGCACCGGTGCTACCCAAACTACGCTGCCTATTGGCGTAGGCTACAGCGCTACGATGGCCAACCCGCTGCCCAGCCAGTTTGTGCTGGATGCTGCTGAAATTACCAGCGTAACGAACCGTACCAACGAACTGAATGCCGTCATCACGGCAGAAGCCCAGAAGCGCAATCTGGCCCTGTTTGATGCCAATGCTTACTTCACTACGGTTGCCCGTAACGGTGTAATCACCAACGGTATTACCAACACAGCTAGCTTTGTGACCGGCAACCTGTTCTCACTGGATGGCGTGCATCCAACGCCGCGCGGCTATGCCATTGTAGCCAATGAGATGATTAAGGCCATCAATGCAACCTACGGCTCGAGCGTGCCCCAACTGAACCCCGGCGCTTACCGCGGCGTGCGTTTCCCATAAGCACAACCTTCTGTAGAATAGCTGTTGAAAAGCTCTCCCTCTGGTCAGAGGGGGAGCTTTTTTGTTCCGGTCGAGGGTAATGTTGCTTTTTCATCTACTGGGAAATGCAGATAAGCTACATGTAAATGTGATGCAAAAAAATAATGGAAAATGTATAGATGCTGCAACGAGTATTGGGAATAGCCGGATCATGTGATGCGGGCTTTTTGCAAGGCGTGGGAGGGAGGCTATACCTTTGTTTCACACTGACAGACAGAAGTTTGGAAGTGTTGAAAAGGCTTTTTTCTCCAACCTCATACCCTTTGTCCGCGCTATGAAAACGCAATTCAACTTACCCCTGCTTGCCTTGTTGGCCGCCACTGCCATGGGAGCGTCATCCTGCAAAAAAGACAAGGAAAGCAACCCTGCACCTGCCAAGACCAAAACCGAGCTGCTGGCCGGCAAAGACTGGAAACTGGCGGCCCAGACGGTGACGCCCGGCCTGACGGCCGACGATGGCACCGTGGTAACAGATCTGTTTCCTTACCTGGACGAGTGCGACAAGGACGACCTGATGCGTTACGACGCCAATGGCACCTGCCTGCTGAGCGAAGGCCCCACGCGCTGCGACCCATCGAACCCGCAGCAGTACACCGGCACCTGGTCGTTCGACAGCAACGAGACGATTCTGAAAACCAACGTGCAGGGCCTGGGCAGCAGCAGCTTCAATATTATTGAGCTAAGCGACAACACGTTGAAAGTAAGCGGCATCCGGACGTTGACCGATGGCGACCATAAGTTTACCTACACCTATTCCAAAAAGTAGCCTGCCGCGGTAATTTTCTAAAAGCAAAGCAGCTGTCTTCTCACCCGAGAAGGCAGCTGCTTTGCTTTTAGGCGCTGGAAACTCATTGCTTCTATTAGCTTTGTACGCTGCTATTTGTGTGCCTGTCCCATTAGCCGTTTGTCAAGGCTTTAAGGCTTGCTTATGCGTCGCCAGTACCCGCTTGTATTTTCACCTTTTTTTATCCTCTCTATGAAACGTTTACCCATTGCCATCCTCGCTCTTGCCTGCGCCTTCACCAGCTGCAAAAAAGATAATGAGGATGTGAAGCCGCAGTCTAAATCTGACCTGCTGACGGCCAAAAGCTGGCGCGCTTCTGCTGCCGTATATACCATAACATCGGGCACTGCCACCAACAGCATCGACTTGTATAATGGCGTAGATCCGAACAAAAACCCTTATACGCCCGCTTGCACCAAAGACGATTTCCTCAAGTTCAATACCGATAAGTCGGCCGTGTTCGATGAGGGTGCCACCCGGTGCTCACCATCTGACCCCCAATCATCCAAAGGAGCTTGGGACTTCACCTCGAATGAGTCCAAATTGCTGTTGTCAGAAACCTCAACCAGCTCTTCCGGTGAGCTGTATGACATCGTTGAGCTGAGTGCCACAACGCTCAAAATCAAGCAGACGGAAACGGATAACAATGTGACGGAAACCTATCTGGTTACTTACACTGCTTTCTAGTTTTTAGCTAGCTGAGTATTACACGGGCCCACTGCTTTCTCAAAGGCAGTGGGCCCGTGTTTTTTACCGCTTCTATAAGCTTGTTGCAGCCAAATGAGCAGCAATAACGGCAGCGTGGTGGCGGCCGTTTTCAATAAACCAGCGGCTGGTATTGAGGCCGCCGCACACGGTACCGGCCACGTACACGCCGGGGCGGTTGGTTTCGAAGGTGTCCGGGCTGTGGGAGGGAGTGCGGGCAACATCGTCCTGGCAACTAATGCCTAGGGCGGCGAGCAGGCTATAGTCGGGGTGGTAGCCGGTGAGGGCATACACAAAGTCGGCGGGCAAGGTGGCGGGGCCTTCCGGGGTAAGCACGGCCACGCCGGCCGCCGAAATACGCTGAACGGTGGTATGGAAGTAAGCCCGGATACGGCCCTCGGCAATACGGTTTACTAGGTCGGGGCGAATCCAGTACTTTACCGACTCGGAAATGGCCGCGCCACGCACGACGAGTGAAACCTGCGCCCCGGCCCGCACCAGCTGCAAGGCGGCCTTGGCAGCCGAGTTTTTGGCCCCGATAACCACCACCTGCTGTCCAACGTGTGCATACGGCTCCTTGTAGTAGTAGCTCACGTGGGACGCATCTTCGCCGGGCACGCTCAGGCGGTTGGGAATATCGAAAAAGCCGGTAGCAACGATGACGTAGCGGGTAGCCAGACGGCCTTTTTCGGTGACGACTTCGTAGGCGCCGGGCTGACCTTCGAGGCTCAGTACCCGCTCGTAGAGGCGCAGGGGCAGCTGCTCGGCCACGGCCACGCGGCGGTAATAGTCGAGGGCATCTTCGCGCAGGGGCTTGTAGTGGGCGGTGGGAAACGGATAGCCCCCGATTTCGAGCAGCTCGGGCGTCGAAAAGAATTCCATATTGGTAGGGTAGCCCACCAGCGAATTGACCAGCGCACCCTTATCGACCACGCATACGCTGAGGCCCCGGCGCCGCACTTCCAGCGCGCAGGCCAGCCCCACGGGCCCGGCCCCGATAACGACGGCATCGAAAGTAGCCGGTGCGGCGGAAATTGTATTCTCGTTCATATCGGGTACTATACCAGCGGCAGCGGGCCAGTGTTTAAGATAAAATGCCTGATGAGGAGTGAAATGCTTGGTAGCTAGCTGCAAATGAGCTTAACTTGGTCCACACTTTTCTTAATTCAATTACTTTCATGCAACGCTCTTCCCTTATTGTACTATCTCTACTGCTGGTAGGCTCGCTCGGGTCCTGCAAAAAAGATGAGGTTGAATCGAAAGCCGGTACGCTGACCGGCAAAAAATGGCAGGTAACGGCCGCCACCGTCACGTACACCGGCTCCCAGACGGGTACCGAGGATGCGTATAAAACGCTGGAGGCCTGCGAGAAGGATAACTACATTGTCTTCAACTCCAACAAGTCGCTGGAAGTAAACGAAGGCAAAAATGTGTGTGCCGATAGCGAGCAGATGGCTATGGGTACCTGGGATATCAACTCGGACCAAACCAAAATCTACATCAACTCACCGGAGCTGGGTGGCAGTGCCGCCGTACAGATGGACATTGCCGAGCTGTCGTCGTCGAAGCTGGTGCTGAAAAACACCATCGTGCAGCCCGACTTGACGGCCGTGACCACCACTACGTTTACGGCCCAGTAAACCCACGAAGTCAGCTGTTGTAAGCATACGAAAAGGCCGGAACCCGCGCAGGATTCCGGCCTTTTGTATTTTCCGGGTGCTGGCAACTATTTTCTGCGTTGCAGGTTCGTGAGGGCGCCCGTCGACCACAGCGCCGTGGCAATGAGCACGGGCTGGAAAAACAGCCGGCCGAGCCGCTTGCCATCGGTATCGAGGCCAAAAGCGGAAATGTGGTGAGTGTACTGGTGCACGTTGCCGGGAAACACGGCCGCGTAGAAAGCCCCCAGCCCCAGGCCCATTTCGGTGCGACGCCGCTTCCAGAGTAGCAGCGCCAGCCCCAGCCCGATTTCGACCACGCCCGACTGCAGCACTACCGTATCCTTGTCGAGCGGCACAAAATCCGGCACCTGGGCCTGAAACTCGCGACGGGCAAAGGTGAGGTGGCCAATGCCGGCCACAACCATAAAGCTGCCCAACAGCACGCGGGCTACATCTTGTAGGGGAGTAGTGGGAGTCTGGTCGGGCATGGGTTTTCCTGGTGAAGGTGAATCCGGCTATACGGCTCACCGCCCGGTCGGATACTAGTCGGGCGCAAAAAAGCCCGTCGTGCGGCGGCAGGCGCAGCACGACGGGCTAAGTAAATAAGGCTGCAAATTCCCTCGCCTAGTGCGCCTGCAGCCAGTTTTGGCCGGTGCCGGCTTCCACTTCCATGGGCACGCTCAGGGGCAGGGCGTTTATCATCAGCTCCTTGATGTGGGGAATGACGTAGTCGACCTCCGTTTTGGGCACGTCGAACACGAGTTCATCGTGGACCTGCAGAATCATCTTGGTGCCCAGGTTTTCCTTTTCCAGCCAGTCGTGGATGCGAATCATGGCAATCTTGATGATGTCGGCGGCCGTGCCCTGGATGGGGGCGTTGATGGCGTTGCGCTCGGTGAAGCCCCGCAGCGTGGCGTTGCGCGAGTTGATGTCGCGCAGGTAGCGGCGGCGACCCAGTAGGGTTTCGGCGTATTCCTGCTCCCGGGCTTTGTTGATGCTGGCGTCCATGAATTGCTTTACGGCCGGGAATTCCTCGAAATAAGCGTCGATGATATCCACGGCTTCCTTGCGGCCGATGCCCAGGCGCTGGGCCAGTCCGAAGGCCGAAATGCCGTAGATGATGCCGAAGTTGACGGTTTTGGCCTTGCGGCGCATTTCCGAGTCCACCTCGCTCAGGGGCACCTTAAACACCTTGCTGGCCGTGCTGCTATGAATGTCGATGCCCTGGCGGAAGGCCTCAATCATGGTGGCGTCCTGCGAGAAGTCGGCCATGATGCGCAGCTCAATCTGGGAGTAGTCGGCCGCTACCAGCACGTGGTCGGCATCACGAGGCACGAAGGCCTTGCGGATTTCGCGGCCCTTCTCCGTCCGGATCGGAATATTCTGCAGGTTGGGGTTGGTGCTGGAAAGGCGTCCGGTAGCCGTTACGGCCTGGTTGAAGCTGGTATGTACGCGGCCGTCCAGCTCGCACACCAGCTGAGGCAGGGCCTCCACGTAGGTGCTGCGCAGCTTGGTGAGCTGGCGATGCTCCAGCACCAGCGCCGCCACCGGGTTTTCGACGGCCAGTACGCTCAGAATCTCCTCACCAGTAGCGTACTGGCCGGTTTTAGTTTTCTTGATTTTTCCGCCGCCGAGCTGGAGCTTGTCGAACAGGATTTCACCCAGCTGCTTGGGCGAGCCAATGTTGAACTCCTGGCCGGCCGCCGCGAAAATCTGCTTCTCGATGTCGGTGATATAGCCCTGCAGCTCGGCCGAGTATTCGCCCATGGCCGAGGAATCAATCCGGACACCTTCGTACTCCACGTCGGCCAGCACCGGTACCAGCGGATTTTCTACCTCGTTCAGCAGCTTCAGCAAGCCCAGCTCAGCCAGCTTGGGCTCGAAAACGTGCTTGAGCTGCAGCGTCACGTCGGCATCCTCGCAGGCGTAGTCTGATACTTCGGCCGGGGGCAGGTCGGCCATGGTCTTCTGCTTTTTGCCCTTGGGCCCAATCAGCTCGATAATAGACACCGGCGTGTAGTGCAGGTAGGTTTCGGCCAGCACGTCCATATTGTGGCGCATGTCGGGCTCCAGCAGGTAGTGGGCCAGCATGGTGTCGAACAGCGGTCCGCCGATGCGGATGCCATAGTGCTTGAGAATGGTCAGGTCATACTTGATATTCTGCCCGATTTTTAGAATGCCCTCGTGCTCCAGAAACGGCCGGAACTCGTCTATCAACGCCTGCGCGGCCGCCTGGTCGTCGTGGGGCACGGGCACGTAGTAGGCCTCGCCGGGCAACCAGCAAAAACTCAAACCCACCAGGCGCGACGTCATGGTATCGAGGCCAGTGGTTTCGGTGTCGAAGCTGACTTCCTTCTGGAGCAGCAGGAACTTAAGGAGTTCTTTGCGCAGCGCGGGCGTGTCGATGAGGTGGTACTGGTGGGGGACTTCGGCCAGGGTGCGGCGGGTGGTGGGCAGCGCGTCGGCCGGGTCGGTTTCGATAAACTCGGTGATGCCCACAGGGGCTGCGAACAGCGAGGCCTGGTGGCCGGCCCCGGTGGGCACCAGGCTTTTCTTGCCTTTGGCAGGACTAATAGGTGTAGCCGAAGTACGGACCGGACCGGTTTTGAGGATGCGGGCGGCCAACTGCCGGAACTCCAGCTCGTCGAACAGGGCGGTGAGCTTTTCCTCGTCGGGGGCCGAGCAGCAGAGCTGTTCGGGCTCGAAGGGCAGGGGCACGTTTACGTGAATGGTGGCCAGCTCCTTGCTCAACAGACCCTGCTCGGCGAAGTTGATGACGTTTTCCTGCTGCTTGCCTTTCAGCTCGTGGGAGTGGGCAATCAGATTTTCGACCGAGCCGTACTTCTGGATCAGGGTTTTGGCCGTCTTCTCGCCGATGCCGGGAATGCCGGGAATATTGTCGGAAGCGTCGCCCTGCAAACCCAGAATGTCGGTGACCTGCTCCACCCGCTCTATTTCGAAGCGCTGCAGCACGTGGGCCAGGTCCAGCACTTCGGCCGAGTTGCCCATAAAGGCGGGCCGGTAAATCTTGATTTTCTCGGTGACGAGCTGGCAGTAGTCCTTATCGGGCGTCATCATGTACACCTCCTCGAAGCCGTGCTCCTCGGCGCGTCGGGCCAGCGTGCCGATAACGTCGTCGGCTTCAAATCCTTCCAGAATCAGAATCGGAATATCAAAGGCCTCGATAATCTTCTTAATGTAAGGAATGGCCGTGCCGATATCCTCGGGCATGGCCTGGCGCTGAGCTTTGTAGGCAGCAAACTGCTCGTGGCGAAAGGTCTTCTTGGGGCCGTCGAAGGCCACGCCGATGTGGGTGGGCTTTTCCTTTTGCAGCACTTCTACCAGCGTGTTGGTGAAGCCCAGGATGGCCCCGGTATTCATGCCCTTGGAATTGATGCGCGGGTTTTTGCTGAAGGCAAAATGGGAGCGGTAAATCAGGGCGAAGGCGTCGAGCAGGAAAAGCTTGCGGGGAGTCTGGGTGATGTCGGTCATAGCAGGGCGAAGGTAAGCAACGGGCAGGGCGTTGCAGCAGCGGAATGAGGGTTAGCTTAGTTGGTTATTCTAAGCAACGGAGAATGAAGATACTACTACGCATTACGGCTTTGTTGGTAGCTGTCCTGGCCACTTATCTGCCCGTACGTGCCCAGACTGTGGACCCCGGGTTTGCATCCATCAGCATGTACTCCCCGGCAACTGTTGCACCAGCCGCCGCCGTGTACGCGACGGCGCAGCAGCCGATGGCAAACTGCTGATCGGGGGCTTCACCCAAAGTATACGGGCAGGCGCGGCTGGGAATCGTCCGTCTCACGGCCCCGGCAGTGCTGCACGTAACCAATGCCTGGCTGCAGGCCCGCACCCAGGCTTGGCCCATGCCCGCCCACAAAGCCCTCAACCTCTCGCTCGATGCGGAGGCCCAGCCCCGGAGCGTGGAACTACCTGATGCCGTAGGGCGCGTGGTGCTCACGCAGCCCCAGCCTGCAGCAGGTACACGCTGCCCCTGCGCGGTTTTCGGGCCGGCGTGTACCTGTTGCGCGTCGACTACGCCGATGGCCCCGTCACGCGCCGCATCGTGGTAGAATAGGCGGAGTATGGGCCGGGCTTTGTATGTTTGTTGCCGTTCCACCCCGGTGAGGCGGCCTGCTTTTTAGTGTCAAATAGATATGAATAGGACCAGCTGGCGAGGCATCGTCCTGACTTTGGCAATGGTAGTGGGCCTGGTAAGCTACGGCCGCGCCCAGAGCGGCTCACGGCTCACAAAGGCCGCGCATGCCGACAGCATCCGGGCATTTCAGCAGGAGCTGGATGCCGAATACCGAGACCCGGCCCAAACGCCGCTGCCCGCCGAGGCGCGGCCGGCTTTCCAGGGCCTGCCCTTCTTCCCGGCCGACTACCGCTACTACGTGGAAGCCACGTTTGTGCGCGACTCGCTGTCGGCGCCGTTCAAAATGAAAACCACCGGCCTGCGGGAGCCCGAATACCGCAAGTACGGCGAGCTGCACTTCGTGGTGGATGGTAAAAAGCTGAAGCTGAGCGTGTACCAGGGCCTGGAGTTGATGCGCAAGCCCGGCTACGAGGATTACCTGTTTGTGCCCTTCACCGACCCCACCAACGGCCACGAAACCTACGGCGGCGGCCGGTATATCGACTTCCGGATTCCGAAAGCCAGCGTGGTGCCCCTCGACTTCAACCGGGCCTACAACCCCTACTGCGCCTACAACACCAGTGGCAAGTACTCGTGCCCGGTACCGCCCGCCGAAAACCGCCTGCCGGTACCCATCCGGGCCGGGGTGCGCGCCGACCATTAAGCCTGGGCGGCACAAACCTCGCCCGGGCCGTATAGCCGGGGCATATGCGCTACGTTTCCCTAGACCTCGAAACCACCGGCGGCAATGCTGACCGGCACCAGATTATTGAACTCGCGGCCGTGGTGGAAGACACGCGCCACCTGCTGCCCCTGACTGCGCTGCCCTCTTTCCGGCGCGTGGTGCGCCACCCCGAGTACGTGGGCACGGCCGGCGCCCTGGCCCTGAATGCCCGCCTGCTGGAAGAGCTGGCCCGCAAAGACGATAACCCCGAGCTCTGCACCCCGCCCGAGCTGGTGCCGCAGCTACGTGGGTTTCTGCTGCAGCACGGCTTCAAAGTGGACAAGCACGACTGCGTGGTCGTGACGCTGGCAGGCAAGAACATCGGGCCGTTCGACGTGCCGTTTCTGCGGCATTTGCCGGGCTGGGGCACGCTGGTGCGCCACGAGCCCGCCCTGCTCGACCCGGCCGTCTTCTACCTGAACTGGCGCAAAGACACGCGGCTGCCCACGATGAGCATCTGCAAGGCCCGCGCCCATTTCGCCGACGACACCGTGGCCCACCAGGCCCTGGCCGATGCCCTTGACGTGGTGCAGCTGCTGCGTCCGTTCTACGAGCTGCCGCTGTACAAGCAGATCAACCAGGAGTAAACTGAAAACGACTTAGTCTGAATTCCGGCCAAGCCTGGTGCGGGGAAGTAGCTTCGTTGGAGCTACCTTCGGCCTGGCCTCAGCCCGCATAAGCTGCCACAAGAGTGTTCTGCTATATATCAGGCCTTTTTCTGCCTGATTGGTAGGGTGCTTGCAACGCCCGGCCGCTTGTCTGAATCACCTGCTTACCGATTTCTTATTTTCTCCTTATCTCCCTTTCATGAAGCTATTCCGACTCCTGCTGTGCAGCCTGCTGCTGTTGCCACTGCTGGCGCCCGCCGTTAGTGCCCAAACGCTGGACCCCTCTTTCACCCGCGCCACTTCCTACGCCCCCGCCTCGGTGTATTCCGTGCTGGTGGATGCCGCTGGTCGGCGCGTGGTCAGTGGTACTTTCTCCCGCGCCAGTGGGGTGGCCACCAGCCGCCTGGTGCGCTACGATGCCGCTGGCACGCTCGACCAGAGCTTCCTGCAGAATGTGGGCGTGGTGAATGAAATCCTAAAGGTGAAAAATGCCCCGGGCAATAAGTACCTGCTCGTAGGGCTGAGCAACGAGATAACCGCGGGCGGAGCCATCCAGAAAGGCTTGTCACGACTCAATAGTGACGGCAGCATTGATGCCACCTGGACTTCGACTACCGGCGCCGAGCTTGGCGGCACCGATGGCTTCGTGGACGACTGTGCCCTGCAACCCGATGGCAAAGTCGTGGTAGCCGGCTATTTTGATACCTACAACACTAGCCCAGCCAACAACCTGGTGCGCCTGAATGCGGATGGCACCGTGGATGCCAGCTTCAATATTGGCTTTGGGGCCAGTGATGAGGTGTATACCGTACTGGTGCAGCCCGACGGCAAGATTCTGCTGGGCGGGTACTTTTCGACTTTCAATGGGCAGGCCTGCAGCGGTATTGCGCGGCTCAATGCCAACGGCAGCTACGACGATACCTTCGTGCCAACCCTGGAGGCCGGCAGCGTCGTGACGGATATTACAGTGCAGCCCGATGGTAAAATCCTGCTGGCCGGCAACCTGAACCCCAGCAGCACCAACATAGGCCTGCTACGGCTCACCGCCACTGGCACCGTCGACAGCGGCTTTACGCCCCCGGCTTTTGCCTCCGGCAGCATCGGCAATCTGTATTTCGATAACAACATTGTGCTGCAGCCCGATGGTAAAATTCTGGTGAGCGGCTTCTTCTCGCTTAGCGCGGGCGGCCCGGCCAACGGCGTGGCCCGCCTGAATGCCAACGGTACGCTCGATGCCTCTTTTCAGGTGGGAGCCGGGCCCAATGGCTCCATCACCGGGCTGGCGCTGCAGGCCAACGGCACCGTGTTGGTCAGCGGCTATTTTTCGGCTTTCAACGGCCGGCAGTCTGCGCTGGTGCAGCTAAGCAGCACCGGGGCGCTGGATGCGGCTTTTGTGCCCACGTTTCAGCTGCCCGGGGTCATTTACGCCGTGGCGCGACAGGCCGATGGCAAGCTGCTGGTAGGCGGCACATTTACGGAGCTCAACGGGCAGGTGGCATACCGGCTGGCTCGCCTCAACGCGGATGGTACTTTGGATGCCGCATTTTCGGGCAACACCGGCGCCCTACCCGGCCCCGTCAACGCCATCCAGATTCAGCCCGATGGCAAAATCCTGCTGAATTCCTCGGCCTTGGTGCTGCGCCTGAACGCCAACGGCAGCTACGACAACACGTTTACTGCGGCTTTCTTTCAGGGCCTTATCAATGCCCTGGCGTTGCAGGCCGACGGTAGCCTACTGGTGGGCGGCCGGCTGACTTCACTCAATGGCACGGCCGTCTATGGCCTGGTCCGGCTGAGAAGCACCGGCGCTGTGGATGCGGGTTTTCTGCCCGGCGTGCCCACCGGCCTGGGCCAGATAAGCGTTGTAGAGGATGTGCTGGTGCAGCCCGATGGCAAAATTGTGGTAGCCGGCACGTATCAGCAGGGGAATAGTACCACCGCCCGCGTAGTACGCTACGAGGCCACCGGCACTGTCGACAATTCCTTCGTCAATACCGGTTCCTATACCAACACCACCCCGGCCAGCGCGCGGGTGTATGCGCTGGCCCGGCAGGCCGACGGCAAAATTCTGGTGGGCGGCTTCTTTGGTCTGTATGATGGCAATGCCCGCTCCAGCCTGGCCCGTCTGAATGCCGATGGCACGCTGGACGCCGTTTTTGCAACGGGCACCACCATAACGGGCGCAGTGTATACGCTGGCCGTGCAGCCCAACCGGCGTATTCTGCTTGGCGGCTCCTTTACTTCCTCGGGCTTGCCTTCTAACCTAGCGCGGGTGCTGGAAGATGGGCAGCCCGATGCTACCTACGCCCGGACCGCCGTGCCCAACAGCGCAGTGCAGGCCGTGCTGGTACAGCCCGATGGTGGCATTGTGTTGGGCGGCAACTTCGCCGCTATTAGCGGCCAGCCCGCAATGAGCATTGCCCGCCTAACGGCCCCGAATGTGCTGCACGTAGCGGCCTCCGCCGCCGTAGCTGCACGCACCCAGGCCTGGCCCGTGCCGGCCCACACCACGCTGAGTCTCTCGCTCGACGCCGTTGCCCGGCCGCAGTCGGTGCAGCTGCTCGACAACCTGGGCCGCACCGTGCTGAACCAGCCCGTAACGCAGCCTACACTCACGCTGCCAGTTGAGCAGTTACGCGCCGGGGTGTATCTGCTGCGCGTGAACTATGCCGAAGGCCCGGTGACGCGCCGCGTGGTAGTGGAGTAAGGCAGAAATTCTACCCTAAGCAAAAAGGCCTGAACCACATCGGTTCAGGCCTTTTTGTTGGAAACTGATTCGGAAACAATTCTTACCAGCTGCCGCTGGCGCCGCCGCCGCCGGAGGAGCCGCCGCCGAAGCCGCCGAAACCACCTCCGCCGCCACCGAAGTCGCCACCACCGCCAAATACGCCGCGGCCGCCACTGAAGTCGCCGAAGATGAGGGGCGGAATCATGCCGCCGCGGAACCCGCCGCCCCGGCCACCGCCGCCACCGCGGCTGCGCATCAGGATGAAGAGCACGATGATGCCGATAACCAGCCAGAACATCCAGCCCGAGCCGCTCGAATCCCGGCGGCCGCGCTGGGCGGGCGGGGCTTGGTCGGCCTGGTACTCTCCCTTGGCCAGCGCAATGAGCTGACTGGTAGCCCGGTCGAGGCCCTCGTAGTAGCGCTGCTCGCGGAAGGCGGGCACAATGGTGTTGGAAATAATGCGCTTGGCCAGGGCATCCGGAATGGCGCCTTCGAGGCCGTAGCCGGTCTGGATACGGGCCAGGTGCTCGTTTTCAGCCACCAGCACCAGCACGCCGTTGTTTTTGCCTTTCTGCCCGATACCCCAAGTTTCGTAGAGCTTCTGAGCGTAGTCGGCAATTTCATCGTCGCCGAGCGTGGGCACGGTTACCACCGAAATCTGGGACGAAGTCGAGTCGTTGTAGGCCACCAGCTTCTGCTCCAGCGCCTGCTCTTCGTCGGGCTGCAGCATATTGGCCAGGTCGTTGACCAGCCTCGGCGGATTGGGGCGGGGCGGCACCTGCTGGGCCCAGCTCAGGCCGGTGCTCAGCACCAGCCCGATGAGGAGCAGGATCAGGAGGAATCTGCGGCGCAGGTGCTGCAGAACAGGGGAGAGGTTGCTCATACGCGAGGCGGCGCAGGGTCGCCATATGAAATAGAGTCGTCGAGCTCGTTTTTGTCGGTTTTCGCGTCGTAGGGGAAGTAGCGCTTGAGCTGCTCGCCTACCATGCGTACCCCGCGCTCCAGGCCCACCACGTACTTGCCGGCCCGGAAATTTTCGAGCACGGTTTCCTTCGTGGTTTCCCAGAAGTCGTCGGATACGGCCGCGTTGATGCCTGAGTCGCCGATGACGGCGAACTGCCGGGTTTCCCAGGCTAGGTAAAACAGCACGCCGTTGCGCTGGGCCGTTTTGTGCATACCCAACTCGGCAAACACCTGGGCGGCGCGGTCCAGGGGCTCGGGCGTGGGGCAGGTATCTTCCAGATGAACCCGAATTTCACCGGAAGTCGTGATTTCGGCTTGCCGGATGGCGGCCACCAACGCGGCTTCCTGCTCCGGGGTAATAGGATTGGTCATGTTGCGTGTTTTTGGCTATTCGTTTTTGGTTTTTGGTTTTTGGCAGGGTGGTGCCAAAAACCAAAAACCAGAAACCAAAAACGAACCTAGAACTGAACGGTAGGCGCTTTTTGCGAAGCCGCATCGGCCTCAAAGTACGGTTTCTCCTTAAAGCCGAAGATGCCGGCAAAAATGTTGTTGGGGAACGACTTAACCGTGCCGTTATAATCGTTGGTAACGGTGTTGAACTTGTTGCGCTCCACGTTGATGCGGTTTTCGGTGCCCTCAATCTGAGCCTGCAACTCCTGGAAGTTGGCATTGGCTTTCAGCTCGGGGTAGTTTTCCGATACGGCCAGCAGGCGGCCCAGGCCGGAGCTAACCTGGCTTTGGGCTTCCTGAAACTGCTTGATGTTTTCGGGCGTCAGGTTGTCGCCCGAGAGCTGCACGCTGGTAGCCTTGGCGCGGGCGTTGATGACGTCGGTCAGCGTCGACTTTTCGAAGTTAGCGGCTCCTTTCACGGTATTCACCAGGTTCGGAATCAGGTCGGAGCGGCGCTGGTAGGCGCTCTGCACGTTGGCCCACTGGCTTTTTACGGCCTGGTCCTTCGACACCATCGTGTTGTAGCCGCACGACGACTGGGAGAGAAGTACGACCAGCCCGAGCAGGTAGAGAAGAAGACGTTTCATGTGAAAAAAGAATAGGGAGTTGAAAGGAAAAAGGGGAAGAAGCGGGTTAAGGTAGCAGTTCGGTACTACAAACCGGGTGCTACGGCTGGGTTTGCAGTACGAATTCAACTCATTGCGGTTGTACTATGGTCCGCTCCCGCAATGATTCACTATTTTGCGGACTTACGCCTGTTTCATAACGCATGAAAGCTGTTATCCCCGTCGCTGGTATCGGTTCCCGGTTGCGCCCCCACACCCACACCCAGCCTAAGTCGCTGGTGCCGGTGGCCGGCAATACCATTTTGGGCCACATCATCGACCGTTTGCAAGGTGCCGGTATTGAGGAGTTTGTCTTTATCATCGGCTACCTGGGTGAGAAAATCGAGAGCTACGTCCGGCGCCAGTATCCGCACCTGCGCTCCACGTTTGTGGTGCAGGAGCCGCGCGAAGGTATTGGTCACGCCCTGTGGCTGGCCCGCGACACGTTTCGCCACGACCAGGACGGCGTGCTCATCATGCTCGGCGACACGATAGTAGACGTGGACCTGCCCGAGCTGCTGCGCACTAGCGGCAACGTGCTGGCCGTGAAGGAGGTGAAAACACCTTCCATCTTCGGCGTGGTCGAAACCAGCAATAATGGGAAGGTGACGAAAGTAATTGAGAAGCCGCGCATCCCAAAGTCGAACTACGCGCTGGTAGGCCTCTACAAAATTGCTGATCCGGCCTGGCTGGCCTCGGCCCTGGAGCGCATGATTGAGCAGGATTTGCGCACGCACAACGAGTTTCAACTCACCGATGCGCTCATGCTTATGATTCAGGACGGCGCCCAGATGACTACCGCGCCCGTGGACCACTGGTTTGACTGCGGCCGGAAAGACTCCTTGCTCGAAGCCAATGCCAAGCTGCTGAACCGCCCCGAGTTTCTGAGCAACAAGTACCCCGAGTTTCCTGATACCATCATCATTCCGCCTGTCAGCATCGGCAAGGACTGCACAATTTCGCATTCCATTATCGGGCCCAACGTGGCTATCGGCGACCGGACCATCGTCAAAAACACGATTCTGAGCGACTCCATCATCGGCTCCTACTCCGAGTTGCGCTCGGCCGTGATGCACGACTGCATCGTGGGCTCCGACGCGTCGTTTCGGGGCCTGAACCATAGCCTGAACATCGGCGACAACACTGAAATCGACTACAGCTAAGCCATTTTTCTCCTGCAACCTCCATCTGGCCTGGCCATGAGCGAAGAATTCAAGTTTCAAACCAAAGCGGAATCGGAAGGCAAGGTGCTGGCCCTGGGCGGTCGGATCTGCGACTGGTTGCCGGTGCTGGATACGCCGGCCATTCGCGCGGCAGTAGAAGTACAGGGCCGCATGAGCGTGCTGAATGCATTAATCAACATTTCCTTCCAAGCCCCGGTCGACGTTATTCGTAACTGGCTGACCCAGCATGATTTGCTAGTGTTTCTCTCGCCCGAGGAAGAATCCCTATTGGCCAAAGACAACGACGAACTGACCGAGCAGCAATTGATTAATCTGCGCTGGAGCCTGGAAAGCCTGTGGGCCCTGATGTGGGCTACCGGCATGACCGACGAGCTGGCGCCCACCGAGTGGTGCGGCGACGATATGGCGTCGTTGCTGCCCAATCTGGAAGCTAACGAAGACAACACCAAGCTGACGCAGCCCCGCACGCTCCGGCCCGAGGCAGAGCTGTACCAGATGCTCGACTATTATTACCGCCTACACTGGTACTGCGTGGATGAGCGCCTGAACGGTCGGGAAGCACTGGTGTCGGAGAGTCTGGTGTATGAGCGGCGCAAGGCCCTGGAGTGGGTGTTCAGCCGGGCCCAGGACTGGGATGACGTAGAAATGAGCACGTAAGCGGCTGCTACTCGTAGGTAGGCGCAACGAGCGAGTAGCGTACCGCACTGCTGCTCAGCGTATCGACGTAGAGGGTGAGCTTGCTGCCTAAGCCAGAGGCAAGGTGAAACCGGACTTCGGTAGGGCGCTGCGGCGCCGCAAACTTGCGCAGCCGACTCAGACTAATGGGGCGGTGTGCCTTCGGGTTGTCGCGGGAGAGTACGAGTAAAATATTATTGCCCGCGTCGAACAAATAGTGGGAGCGGGTCTGGGCCAAATATTGGTGAATGAAGCCGTAGCCCATTTCTGCCTGAGTTCCGTGAAAGTTGAGGATGCCTGTTTCGCGTCCGTTCAGGTCGAGCAGGCGGGCGTTGGGGCCTTTTATCTCCCGGTTGGTCATTCCGCCATCCGCATCAATGTAGGTTTCGCCCTCAGCCACCGCTAGTACCGTATTGTCGTCTACGAGTAAGGCACCGGCCACTTCTTCATTTTTGCGGGCCAACTTTACGTGCCGACCATCGGCATGCACGATTTCGTAGGAGGTGAGCAGGGTGCGGCCGTCGGGGGTCAGGGTTATATCGTCTTTGGCTCCAAAGGCCCAGCCCTGCATACCAATGTGACGCACCTTGCCGGTAGCTGCGTCCAGCAGTAGTAGCGCCTCACCACCGTCGTCCGTGTCGTGCAGGTAAAAAGGCACGACAAAGGCCAGGGCATTGAATTTGGGCAGATAGCCATAGAAGTCGGGGGGCGCGGCAAATGACATGTTGACGTGGTCGGGGCCCATAGTGGCGGCAAAATCGGCTTTGTGCAGTGTCGTGGTAAATTTCGGCTTGCCCTTGGCATCCATCAGGCGCACGGTGTACTCCACCTCGTAGCCGTAGCTGCCCTCCAGCGCCATGGCTTCCGATTTGGCCGTTACTACCTCGGCCGAATCGGTTGGGTCTTTGGGTACAGGCAGGCGGTGGTGGGAGTCAGTGGCGGCGCTGGTTAGCACCCGGTACTGCTGGCTTCCGATGCTGACAAGTGGCGGCCGGTGTGTCGAATCGGTCAGGGAATGGAGCGTAACGAAGGCCGCAGCCGTATCGGCTATGGCGGGCCCCGGGTGGCGCACCACAGCGGCGGGAGTGGCAGCCTCCGCGGGGGTGGCAGGAGCCGAGGTAGCCGTGGGCTGGCGCGATTCGCAGCTCATCAGCGCGGCACAAAGCAGCAAGGCCGCTAAAAAGGATTTGACCATAAGTATAACACAACCAGCCAAGCCCACCGACGAGCCCCAAGTTGGGCGATACAAGATGAGTAACTACCCGCAAATAATCCAGTCTGCCCAAAGCGGCCAGTAACTGATAAGTTACCTCATTTGATCCGGTAGCGGCCCTTTGGAATAGTTTTAACCAACTGATGAGCACCGGCTTGCTCACTGCACCGGGCCGGCGTGCGGTTTTTGCCGTAAAATTTTATAGCCTTACGTACGTTCCACCCACAACCTGCCGGCCGTGCTGGCAGTACGCAGAGGGCGGCGCTCCGTCGACGGCTCTTAATTTGTTCGAATGCATTTGACTAGTTCTTTCCGTCTGCTTCCGGCTGTGGCCCTTGGGCTGCTGCTCACCGGCTGCTACTCCCGTGATGATATCAAGGGCCAGGCCGGCACCGAAACCCCGGCGGAGGTGCCACCCACCGAAGTGCCCGGCGCGGTAGCGCCCAAGGAAACTGCGGCCCCGGCAGTTGCGGCCGATGCGGGGGCGGCTGGCCCGCTGCAGGCCATCAATGTATTTCTGGAAGTATCGGGTTCGATGGAAGGCTTCATGCCCAAAACCGGAGGCAGCGGCTCCAATACCCGCTTTCAGCAGCACGTAGCGCAATTTTTGTCGGAAGTAAACCGCAGCAGCGCGGCCCGCAAAACCTTCTTCCGCATCAAGGAGAAACCCTACCGCGACTCCTACCAGCAACTCTCCCAAACCGTGCGCGGCGGGATTCAGCAGCCGGCCAGCAGCACCGACATCCCCACGGTGCTCGATACGCTGGTGAGCGGCTACTACGCGCCCAACACGGTAAACGTGTTGATTTCGGACTTCATCTACTCGCCGAAAAACGCCGGGGCCATTCCCTACATCAGCACCGACATTACCGATGCCCTCAACCGCGCCCAGCGCCCGGATCTGGCCGTGTCGGTGTACGGCTACGCCTCAGATTTTCGCGGGGCCTACTATCCGGCGCTGAAAACGGCTGTCAGGAAAATCAACAGCTGCTGCGACACCGATATTCCCTACTACTTCTGGGTTATTGGGCCGGCCGATGCCGTGCGGCGCTTTGACGCCGCGCTGCTGGAAAAGCAGCCCGCCCAGCAAGTCCACTTCGGAGTGAAATATCCGGTGCCGGCTTCGTCGCTGCTGAGCCGCTTCCAGAATGTGGGCTCCTGGTACTACGGTGAAAAAGACGCGAGCAAGCGGGCCGCCGGCGCTTCCTACCACACCGTGGCCGTGAGCAGCGTATCGGCCAAAGGGCCGGTGGAGTTTGTGGTGGGCCTGGATCTGAAAACCCTGCCCGGCCTGTACCGGGATGTTAAGTATCTAAAGCCCAACTTGCAGCTGCAGGCTCAGGACACCGACGCGAAGATTATCGACGTGTTTGCCGCCAACGACCAGACAAAAAACAGCAGCGGGGCCGAAAATCAGTACACGCATTTCGTGAAAGTGCGCGTTACCAAGCTCGGCAAGGCAGCCCGGCCGCTCCAACTGGTGCTGAAAAACCAGCGCCCGGCCTGGATCAGCCAATGGACCACCAAAAACGACAGCAACATCAATCAGGCCGGGGCCAAGACGTTTGCCCTGAGCAGCCTGCTCGACGGGGTAGAGGCCGTAACGGCTACGGATCAGGAGAAAGCGCCGGTTTTCACCATTCCGCTCACCCTGCAGCCCGCCGACTAAGCCCGGTAACGTGAACCACCGTTTCCCGTATCATCCGCACTTGCTTTAATTCCTCCCAACCTCGTTCCACGCCCTGCAAACCACCGTTTGCGCTACATTCCGCACTATGAAAGGTTTCTTCCGCTTTCTGTACGAACTCATCGGCACGCCCCAGCCACCTTCCGAAACGCCCGTGTACCGGGAGGTAATTTTCCCCAACGTGGGTTTGCTCACCATCGGCCTGTCGTTGGCAATGGTCCTGATTTTCTACTACCTCATCAACAAGGCCATGGGCGTGGCCACCTTTAATAAGGTGCGCCACTGGGTTATTTTTCTGATAATCAACGCCCTGTTGGCTTTCATTATCGGCATCTGGCAAACCAGCTCCCAGGAAGTAGCCTCGCACTCCTACGTGTACTGGATGTCGACCTGGAACGCTATTCTGGGCCTGTTCTGGTTTTTCCTGTTCTCTGTGCTGCTCAAGCGTGGCTCGACCAACGCCAGCACGACTCCTTTTTAGAGCCAGAAAACTAGTTTCCCTCCTCAAATGAGAAGGGGTTAGGGGCGGTTGAAGTGGCAGAACGATTATTAGAGCTATAGCTGAGAGTCGTTCCCGCTAAACAACATCAACAACGAGCCAACCACCCCAGCGCCGCCTTCGGCAGCGCGTCCCCTCCTCAGCTGAGGAGGGGAGTTTCGTCAAACTTCAAAAAAGACATGGCTAAACTGTTCATTTTCGGCATTGGCGGCACCGGCTCCCGCGTGATTCGGTCCTTGACCATGCTGCTGGCCTCGGGCGTGAAGCTCGCCAACTGCGACCGGGTGGTGCCCATCATCATCGACCCCGACGCCCACAACGGCGACATGAACCGCACGGTGGACATGCTCAAAAGCTACCAGCAGATCTACCAGCACCTCGGCCCCCGCGAAGACGGTTTCTTCCAGACGGATATGAGTACGCTCAGCAGCATCTCGGCCGATACCAACGGTGGCGTCAAAGACACCTTCGTGTTCGACTTCGGCGGCATCAATCAAAGCTTCCGCCAGTATCTGAGCTACGACCAGCTGTCGGTGGATTCCAAAGGCCTCGTCGAGCTGCTTTTCACCCAGGACAACCTGGAAAGCCCGCTCACCATCGGTTTCCGGGGCTCGCCCAACGTGGGAAGCATCGTGTTGAACAAAGTAGTGGAGTCGCCGGAAATCCGGTTTTTCGCCGACAACTTCCAGGCTGGCGACCGGGTATTCTTTATCTCCAGCATCTTCGGCGGCACCGGCGCGGCCGGCTTCCCGCTGCTGCTCAAAAACTTGAAGGACCCCAACACCCGTCTCAGCAACGCCGGCTACCTGCGCAACGCCCTGACCGGCGCCGTGACGGTAATGCCCTACTTCGCGCTGCAATCGGAGGATAATTCGGTTATCGACTCCAACTCGTTTCTGACCAAAACCAAGGCCGCCCTCAGCTACTACGAGCACAACCTGCAGGGCCTCGACGCGCTGTATTACCTGGCCGACACGCCTGACACGCCCTACGAAAACCAGCCTGGCGGCACGGCCCAGCGCAACAAAGCCCACCTTATCGAGCTGCTGGCGGCCCTGAGCGTGGTCGACTTCATGCAGTACTCCGACGCCGAGCTGCGCAACGGCGCGCCCCACTTCCACGAGTACGGCCTCGGCACCGACACCCAGGATCTGAACTTCAGCCACCTGCCCGACGAAAGCCGGGAGCTGATTGCCAAGCACCTGACCCAGCTGCTCTACTTCTCGCGCTACCACAAGCAGCACCTGCCCACCGACAAGGCGCCTTACCACGACAATCTGAACCTGACCCACGCCCTGCGCAACGAGCCCATCTTCAAGGAGCTCAACAACTTCCTGCACAGCCCCGAGTACGGCGTTGACGAGTGGCTCAAGGAGCTCAGCCAGAACCGCCGCTCCTTCCGCCCCTTCGATCTGACCACCGACGACTTCAACGCCATGATTGCGGGCAAGCCGGTGGAAAAGAAGTGGAACGACTTCTTCAACAAGGGCCTCAGTCAGAACTACTTCCTCAACCAGCTCAACGACGCCGCCAAGTCCATCCACGAGCCCGACAGCTTCCGCAAGCTCGTCGCCCTCTTCGACCAGGTGACCGACAAGGCCTTCGAGGAAAAGGTGAAAGTGGTGTAACCCCACCCCAACCCCTCCCCTCTGGGAGAGGGGCTTTAGCAGTAGTTTCTAGTTTTTAGTTTAAAAACAAACTCCCCGACAGCCTTCGTCTGGCTCCCCTCTCCCGGAGGGGAGGGGCCGGGGGTGGGGTCCACGCAATGCCCAAAGTTCTTCGTCTTCATAACAACGGTTCCCAGCAGGTGCAGGGCTGGCAGAAAACTGCTCCCATCACCAGCACCGAAATCAATACCGTAACCGACCCCACGGGCGGGCGGGCTAAGAACGTGGCGGTCAGCATCCCGACGCCCTTTGCGCGGATGCACCTCTTTGAAACGGCCTTCGACTTCCTGGCTCGGGAAGGACAGCGCAACCCCGGCTCGGTGTACCATGAGCTGGTGTCGCACTTCTGGGATTTGTTTGAAATCCTCTACAACTATAACCTCTACACCCAGGCCGGCCGCAAAATCACGCTGCGCCGCTGGAACGTGGAGTCGGAGCTGCGCAAGATGCAGTCGGACGAAGGCACCCGCCTGCTGGGCGAAACCCTACGTTTGTTTTTGCAGGACGACCGGTTTCGCGACTTCTCGGACATGTACCTCGTCTTCTACGAGTCGCCAAACCTGCCCGGCGGGCCCCAGCTGCTCGGCGGCACCTCGCCCTTGACGATGCTGTTCACGGCCCCCGCGGTGCGTCAGCTCGACTTGGAGCGCGCCCAGGCCCGCGGCCACTACTTCGACAACCAGGTCGTGCTGCTCGAAGACCGTTCGCCGGCCTTCCGGGAGTTTGTCTACGAGCTGTTCCTGGCCTACCCGCAGCTGCAGCGCCGCGACTTTGCCGGCAGCGTGTTTGCCGGTCTGGACCGCAACCTCATCAACCAGATGCAGATGCGGGGCGACCACACGGCCCAGCAGTTTGCCACCAAGTACCCCGCCATTGCCGACTTCCAGGGCAACTTGGCCAGCGTAAAGCACGTGCCCCTGCCCAGCCGCGCCGACCAGTCGGCCGTGACCAGCTCGGACCTGTTTATTGCGCCGACGCGGCAGACCAACCAGAGTCGGCCTACGCCGCTGGTGCTGCGCCCCAACCTGACCATGCAGGGCGCCAACTACCTCAACGGCCAGCCCTGGGACGACCGTACGCCGGTGCCCTACGCCGACGAGTTGACTTTGGAAAACCGCGTGCTGCCCGGCAAAGGCTTCAAGTATCCGTACCTGACCGTCGGCGACTTCCTGGAAGATGCCCTGGTGGAGCTGCCCTACGAGCTGAACGCCCAGCGCTTTCACACCGGCAAGGTCACGTTCCAGTACGGGGCTGATACGCAAGGCCGGGCGCGGTTTCCGTACCTGCTGCCCTTGCGCCAGACCTTCTTCGAGTACTTCTCCGACCACGACTTGGCCGAGCTGCTCACCTTCACCATCGATTTGAACCACGTGCGCATCGCGCTGCGGATTCCGGTGCAGGGCGGCCGCTTTATCACCTTCGAGCGGAGCTACTACCAGAACCCCCAGAACCCCAAGGATGCGCAGGGCCGGGAGATTCCCGAGAAGGGCCGCATTGTGAAGGCCAATATCGGAATGGGCGTGTTCCCATTCTACAAGATGCGCGCCCAGCCCGAGTACAACGACTTCTACAAGGTCATGCTCGTGGATGCCGACAACTCGCCCACTATGCTGCAGCGCCGCTACGACCTCACCTTCTTCGTGAACGGGGAGCGGCTCACCGACCAGGGCGCGGCCAAAAAAGCCACTAAGTTTGAGCGCACCCAGAAAAGCGTGTCGACGGCCGGCAGCACCTACTACGAAATCACCGGCACCCACTTCGACCTCGCCGAGCTGACCTGCCCGCCCGCTTTCCACGGCGCACCCCCGGCCCGGGGCCTCATCGTGCCGCGCTGGCGGGAGCTGGACCGCGGCACTCGCCGCTTCACCTTCGCCGTCGACTTCGGTACCAGCAACACCCACGTGGCCTACGCCGACGGCCCTTCCGCTCACCCGCGCCCGTTCACCATCGGCGAAAACGACCTGCAGATGGAGCTGCTTAATGCCCCGCTGCCCGACACCGGCTACTCGGCCTACCAGCGCTACATGCGCGGCCCCGGCCAGCTGTTCGACATTCCGCTGATTCAGAACCGCGAATTCGTGCCCAGCATCATCGGCGAAGCCGGCTCGGTGTATGAATTCCCGATTCGGACGGCCGTGTGCGAAACGAACTCCTACGCCAACGAGCCGAGCAAAGTGCTCAGCAACATCAACATCGGCTTCAGCATCAACACCGAAACCGGGCAGCCGCCCCAGAACCGCTTCGTGACCAACCTGAAGTGGAGCGCTGAGCTGGACCCCCAGGGCGTAAACCGCATTGCGGCCTTCTTCAAGGAAATTCTGCTGCTGATGAAGCACAAGGCGGCCATGCAGGGTGGCATTCTGGAAGACACCCGCGTGGTGTGGTTTGCCCCGCTGAGCTTCGATATGTTCCTGCGCAACCAGTTCCAGCAGGTCTGGGACGAGGCCTTCCAGCAGATTTTCCGGGCCCGCCGCCCCACCCAGTGCATTTCGGAGTCGGTGGCGCCGTATTACTACCTCACGGCCACGAACCAGGTGGTGCCCAACCGCGACGAAAACGTCATCAACATCGACATCGGCGGCGGTACCACCGACCTGCTGATTTTCGCCGAGCAGAAGCCCGCCTTCAGCTCGTCGTTCCGCTTTGCCGGCGACGACCTGTGGGGCGACGGCTACGCCCGGGTGCAGGGCGCGCCCAAGCAGAACGGCCTGCTTCGCCTCGGCGTGCAGTACGTGGAAAGCCTGCCTGATTCGGAGGAAAACCAGGAGTACAAGGGCTACCTGCGCGCCGCGCTGCAAAACCCCGACTTCGGCTCGGCCGACGTGACCAGCCTGCTGTTTACGTACAACGACGCGCTGCGCTTCACCCAGAGCCTCGGCCTGGGCAAGGGGCGGCAGCTACGGGTGCTGTTCTACCTCCACTACACGGCCATCGTCTACCACGTGGCCCAGCTTGTGCAGCACCTCGGCCTCAAGCCCCCGCGCTACCTCTGCTTCTCGGGTAAGGGCAGCTTGTACCTACGCCTGCTCAGCGGCGGAGCCAGCATGGCGGCCATTGAAAAGATCAGCAAAGCCGTATTCAAGGCTGCTACGGGCCAGGAAGCGCCCCAGAACTTCCGCGTAATTCTGGCCGACAACCCCAAGGAAGCCACCACCAACGGCGGCGTATTGTTCGAGGAAAGCGCCACCAGCGCCGCCGACTTCGACCAGATCCGGACCGTGAAGCTCAACGGCGCCACCGAAGGCCAGGACATCGACACAGCCCGCCTGAAAATGCCCCAGGTGGATGCCGACCTTAAGCAGAGCGTTATCGACAACACCCGGCGCTTCCTGGAAATCGTGCTCGACAACGACGATGTGGCCCCGCTTATGCGCGAAGTCGGCGTGGACGTGGACCGCACCCGCATCAAGGAAATGCTGCTGCGCGAAATCGAGGACAGCCTCAACCTGGGTCTGCACCAGATTGGCCGCAACCTGGGTCAGGGCGAAACCCTACCCGAAACGCTGTTCTTTTACCCGCTCAAGCAGGCTCTCTACAACCTGAGCCGGGAGCTGATGACGAACGGGTAGTAGGTAATAGCAACCCAAAACGTCATTCCGAGCGAAGCTGAGGAATCTGGCGGGCTGATGTATGATTAATAACTCAACGTCAGCACGCCAGATTCCTCGGACTATGCTTGAAGCGTAGAGTGCTCAGCATGACAGCCGCAGTAAACAACGGCAACCAGCGTCCTTGTCTCTTGCTCGCTTTATGACTCTTTCCCGTTGCGGACTTATTGTGCTCACCAGCCTGCTGCCTTTAAATTCCTGCTTTTGGGGTGCAGACCGGAGCGAGAAAAATATAGCCGGTAATTACTGGCTTCGGGCTGATGACGACGCCAATGACTATCACCTGTATTATGACAACCAGGGTGAGTTCGGGTCTTCTTTGATTCAAAGCAGAGTAGCGGCTGCTGGTTACAACGAGCGGGTTGTCATTATTAAGTCATGCGCTGGGTACTACATCATTCCGCTGAAAAGCATCCAACATGATGAAATGGAAACGGGCATATACAACAACGTCCAGGGAGATATCCGACGGAAAATGCTGGGCCCATTTACCAGAGCAACCTTCAATAAAAACCTGGCAGCAATAGAAGAAGATTCGCTTGTGACTTTCAATCAACTACTAGCTGACTGCCAATAGCCGCGCCACTGCATGCCGACATTCCTGCCCATGAATCGTTTCCTTCTTTCCTGCGCCTTGCTGCTTGCCGGGCTGTTGTCTTCGACGGCTACGCACGCCCAAACGCCCCTCGGCCAACCCACGCTCGATGAGCAGAAGGTGCAGATCTGGTGCGCTACGGTGCGCTACGTGTACGACGACAACAACCGCCCCAATCTAAAAAGCGGCCTGAACTGCGACGGGACGTTGTCGGAGTTTGTGAGCAGCATCAAGGCCGACAGCCAGAAGGTGTATAGCATGCTGTATCAGCCGCTCGAAGGCAAAGGCACGATGTACAAGGGGCTGGGCTCTGATGCTTCGCGGTTGCAAAAGCTAACCACGGAAATCATCAACAAGCTGCAGGCGTCGCCGGCGCGCAAGGCCGATGCCGCCCGCATGGCTAAGCTCAACACGCTGAAAAGCCAACTGGCTACCTACCTGAGTAATGGCACGCCACCCGCCGACCTGAACAACGACGTAACCGCCGGTCAAGAAGAAACAGAAGACACCTCAGTAGCTGATGAAGCTGCATTGGCCGCTACTGATGCGGGTGTGGGCCAAGGCGCAGCGGAAGCAACTACCACCGCACCCCGTGCTGCCAGCAGTGAAAGCCTGATGAGCAAGTTTTTCGCCCCGCTAGCCCTCATCCTGTCTCTGCTGAGCATCTTTCTCTACGTGATGCTGCGCAGCAGCCTAGGCAAGTTTCAGAAGGAACTCAGCAGCCGTATCGACAAGCGCCGGGAGGAAATAGCCTCCTTGCAAAGCAGTCCGGCTACCGGCACAGCCTCCGGAGCCGCCTTGCGCCTGACGCCGGAGCTGCAGCGTGACATTGAGAAGCTGGTGCAGCAGCGCGTGGCCGAGGAGCTAAGCAAGCGGCAGGGTAGCGGGCAGCCGCAAAGTCAGAGCCAGGGTAAGCAGCCGCAACAGCAGCAGCGCAATCAGAGCAATCAACAGCAAAGCAATCCACCGCGGCAGGCTCCGCCAGTAGCAGTTCCCACTCCGCAACCTCAGTCCCCGCCGGTAGCTCAGGCCCCGGCACCCGTGCCGCCAGTGGTGCGTCCCGTAGCCGCCCCGGTTTCGCTGCAGGAAGCCGCTCCACTGCCGCCAGTAGTACCAGCTGGCCCGCCTGCCAGCACACCCCGCGACGAATTCGACAGCCTGATTCCGCCGGTGCAGCTGCCCGCCACCGATTGGTCGGCCGCTACGGCTGAGGTGCCGCCCGTGCCTCAGCCGGCAGTACCACAGCCTGCCGCGCCCCAGCCGATGCGTTATTATGTGAAAGTACCCGTCAACGGCGGGTTCAGCGACTACGACTTGCAGGACCAGCCCCAGCACGACAGCATCTACGAAATAACGCCTGACCCGCGCGTGCCCGAGCGGGCCACGTTCCGGGTGACTTCCAACGTGGGGGTGCACGCCTATGCCATCCAGAGCGCCCAGTATTCGTTGCGTGAAGCCTGCGCTTACCAGCAGCCTAGCGGCCCCGTTTCCCGCATCGTGACGGATAAGGACGGTACGCTGATTAAGAGCAACGGCGCCTGGCAGATCGAGCAGAAGGCGGCTATTCACTTTGAGTAGAATCAACCCCCATTATAGAGCGTCATGCTGAACTTGCCGAGGCATCTATCCCGCAATGCCAGTTGATGGTAATGCAATGAAGTAGTAGAGATACTTCGGCAAGCTCAGCATGACGTGCTTTTTTGCATCTTCACTCCCAGGTCAGCGTATTTGCGCTGACCTTTGTGCTTCGTTCCCGTTTGAAGTTTCATGCTCGAAATAATTCTCGAAGTCGTTGTCGTTGCCATTGTAGTCGGTCTGCAGATTCGTGCCTTTCTCCAGACCCGCGCCCAGGCTCTGCGGCTCAGCCAACTGTATCCGGCCCGCGACGCGCTGCGCGTGGAGCGCCGCCTCGTAACGCCCGCCGGCATCGACCTGCCCGACTATGCCGCCGACGCGCCGGAGGGCTCCTTTCTGGTCGATATCATCAAAGCCGATACCGTATCGGAGGGTTTCCGCGAAATCATCGACGACACCAACGGCTACCTGCGCTATAACAAGGGCGCGGCCGACTTCAGCATTCTGAAAGACATTTCGGAGCGGCAAAGCCAGGTGATGGAAAACGCGGTGCAGGCCAACGTGGCCACTCCGCTCTATCTGGGCTTGCTCGGTACGTTTCTGGGCGTTATTCTGGGCCTCGTGGGCATTGCCCGCAACGGCGTGTCGGACGATGAGGCCCTGACGCCCTTCCTGACTGGCGTACTCATTGCCATGACCGGCTCCTTCGTAGGCTTGCTGCTCACGCTGCTCGGCAACGGCCTCGTGCGCAACGCCCACCAGAAGCTCGACCAGGCCCAGAACAACTACTACACCTTTTTGCAGGCCCGCCTGCTGCCGATTCTGCACTCGGATATGGCCGGCAGCCTGTCGAACCTGAAAGCCGTGCTGGATGCTTTCAACCAGGATTTCGTCAGCAAGGTCACCATCTTTGAGCCCGTCATCGGCACGCTCACCGAAAACGTGAAAGTGCAGCGTGACTTCCTGATGCGCCTCAACGAAATCGGGTTCGATAAGATGGCCAACGCCAACGTGGCCGTGTTTGAGAAGGTGAGTCAGTCGGCCGAGATGTTCCAGCAGTTTATCGGCTACCAGCAGCGGCTCAATGAGATGTTAGAGGATGGCACCGCCACCGCCCAGGCCGTGAGCAGCATCCTGGATCGGCTCGTGGGCTTCGAGCGGGGCATCAACAACGTGGGCCAGTATATTGGCCAGCACGACAACCTGGTGCAGGCCCAGCTCGACTTTTTCCAGCGCCACCAGAAGGAAATGAGCAACGTGGCGGCCCGCACCGAGCAGTATTTCGACGAAGCCACCGGCCGCCTCACCGATTTGATGCAGCAGCGCCTGAGCTTCCACGAGCGGGATGCTCAGCAGGCCTACGAAAAGTGGAGCCAGCACTTCCAGGAGCTCAACAAGGATAACGTTTTCGACCGAATCCGCCAGTATCTGGAGCCCTTCAAGAACCTCAACGCCCAGCAGGACGTGCTCAGCCGCGACGTAACGGCCACCCAGCGCGAGCTGCTGCGCAAAATCGAGCTGGACTCCCAGATTCAGGCCAAGCTGCTTTCCGAACTAGCCAACCTGAACACGGTGCTGGTGAAGGCCACGTCCAAGAACCGGTTTCAGCGGTTTATGGACAGCTTGTTTGGCGGCGTGAAGCCGCAGTAAAGTAGCGCGAACTTTGTAGTTCGCGCTCCAGAACTATCACCAGAACGATTATCGTTCATTTACGCGAACTACACAGTTCGCGCTACTGACATCATGAACGACCCGCAAAACCGCTCTTCCAACGACTTTTTCTGGCCCAGCTACGTGGACCTGATGACGTCGCTCTTCGTGGTGATGCTGGTCTTGTTCGTCTACAGCTTCAAGCTGTTCAAAGACCGGGAGCACGAGCTCAAGCAGGCCAACGGAGAGCTGAAGGCCAAGGCCGAGGAGCTGGAGCAGATTACCAAGATCCGCAACTCACTCAAGCGCCTCGAAGGCCGCTACTTCAAGTACGACCCGGCGCTGGAGCGGCATGAGCTGCTGGTGCCGGTGCAGTTCAAGGCCGGCCGCGACGAAATTCAGGACGCCTACAAACCGGCCTTGCTACAGGCGGGCCGTACGCTGCGCTCGGTGCTCAAAACCATCAAAACCGAGCAGCCGGTGCGCTACCTCGTCATTGTGGAAGGCATGGCCGCCCGCTACGCCGGCAACGACGCCCGCAACCGCGCCGAGGAGCAGCTCACCTACCAGCTCAGCTACCGCCGGGCCCTAAACCTGCTCAACTTCTGGAAGCAGAACGGCCTCGACTTCAGCCAGGACAGCGGCGTAGAGCTCATTATCGGCGGCAGCGGCTTCTTCGGTACCGGCCGCTACCGGGGCGCCCAGGAAGGCCAGAACAAGCGCTTCCTGATTCAGGTGATTCCTAAGATCGGGCGGATAACCAGTAGCACGGGGCGGTAAACTAGTCATGCATTTCAGAACCCGCATATGCCAGGCAGTAGCTCACTTGGAGAGGATAGCTGCTATGCCAGCAGAGCAGGAATGGGCAATGCTGGTAGAATTACAGCACTGTGCAGCTACGGAAATACAGAGCCTGATTGACCACCACAGCACGAATGCACTTCGAGACTACGTCGGGATTCACCTTTTTATTGAAGCGCAAGTGGATGAGCTGCCGGTTTCGGCCTACTCATTAGCCGAGTTCAGGCGTCGAATCAATTACTTGGCCTTGGTTTGGAATGCCAGCAAAGACCTGCCACCGTTTGCCGGACGGGATTTGCGCCCGTTTCTGGAAACCGTAAACGATACCTTGTATCAATTGGTCGTTTACACCACGGGCTGGTCGGAGGAAATTCAGCTTCAACCCCGGGAGGCTTGGTATTCAGAGCCGGATGCCATGATTATTATCTGTGGCGTAGGGCGGTGCTGGGACCTGAGCGGCGAGGAATATTCTGGCAATGCCAGCTTACGGCCCGCTACCAAGTCGGAGCTTGTTGCCCATAATATCTACAACTATCATCAGGACCTGGAATAGCGGCCAGCAGGTTTCGGAAAAGCATTTTGGGGCGCATTAAAACCAAACAAAAACCCGCAAACTGCGCGGTTTGCGGGTTATGGGTTTATATTCGGCCCCATCCTCCTTTCTTCGCTCTGTATCGTATGCGCAAATTATCCTACCCCTTGCTGGCGCTGACGGCCCTGGCGGCGTGTCGCTCGACCCAGCCGGCCAACGACGTAGCCGGCCGCCGGCCCGTGACGGAAGTGCCTACCGCTGAAACCAACAACCCTGGCCGCCGTGGCACAACGGCCGTGGCCGCTTTGCCCCAACTCGACGTGCAATACCCCAAAACCCGCAAATCCAACCATACCGACGATTACCACGGCACGCCCGTTACGGACCCGTACCGCTGGCTCGAAGACCTTGACTCGCCCGAAACCAAAGCTTGGGTAGAGGCGCAGAACAAGGTTTCATTTGGGTACCTGGAGAAGATTCCGTTCCGCGACCAGATCAAAGACCGCCTCACCAAGCTCTGGAACTACGAGCGGTTTGGAGTGCCTCAGATTGAGGGCGAATATCTGTACTACTCCAAAAACGACGGCCTGCAAAACCAGGCCGTGCTGTACGTGCAGGCCAACGGCCAGGAAGGCCAGCCCGACGTGCTACTCGACCCCAATAAGTTTTCCAAAGACGGCACCACGGCTCTGGCCGGCAGCTACTTCTCCAACGACCACCGCTACCTGGCCTATGCCACTTCGGGCGGCGGCTCCGACTGGCAGAAGATGAAAGTGCTGGACCTTAAAACTCGCCAGCCGCTGAAAGATGAGTTGCAGTGGGTGAAAGTGTCGGGAGCGGCCTGGGCCAAGGACGGCTTCTATTATAGCCGGTACGATGCGCCTAAAGCGGGCCAAAACCAGCTGTCGGGCAAAAACGAGTTCCACAAAGTGTACTACCACAAGCTGGGCACGCCGCAGAGTGCCGACCGGCTGGTGTACGAAGACAAAACGATGCCCCTGGGCTTCCGCACGGTGGGCACCACCGAGGATGAGCGGTTTCTGGTGCTCTACACCACTGATGGTAAGGCCGACGGCAACCGTCTGGCAGTGCGTGACCTGACCGATGCCAAGCAGGCTACCAAATTTACCCCGCTGATTTCGAGCTACGAGTACAACAACTCAGTGGTGGGCAACGTGGGCGGGCAGCTACTGGTGCTCACCAACTATAAAGCACCGCGCTACCGCATCGTACTCATCGACCCCAAAAAGCCTCAGGAAGCCAACTGGAAAGAGGTAATTAAGGAAGGCGAAAACAAGCTCGAAAACGTGGAGCACGTGGGCGGCCGCCTCATTGTGACCTACCTCAAGGATGCCAGCAGCCAGGTGAAGGTGTACTCGGAGAAGGGCGAATTCCAGAACGACGTGGAACTGCCCGCCATTGGCACGGCCTCGGGCTTCGGCGGCCGCCGCGACGCGAAGAGCGTGTACTACGCCTTCACCTCGTTTGCCTACCCCACCACCATCTACCGCTACGACCTTGAGTCGAAGCAAAGCACCGTGTTCCGGGCCCCGAAAGTGGATGTGAACCCGCAGGACTACGTGACCACGCAGGTGTTCTATGCCAGCAAAGACGGCACGAAGATTCCGATGTTCATCGTGCATAAGAAGGGTGTGAAGCTCAACGGCCAGAACCCGACCTACCTGTATGCCTACGGCGGCTTCAACATTTCCCTGACGCCGGGCTTTAGCGTGGCCCGCATGCTGTGGCTCGAAAACGGCGGCATTCTGGCTATTCCTAACCTGCGCGGCGGCGGCGAATACGGCGAAGCCTGGCACCAGGCCGGCATGACGCCCAACAAGCAGAACGTGTTCGACGATTTCATTGCCGCCGCCGAGTACCTCACGGTGCAGAACTACACCGACTCACGCCACTTGGCCATTGCCGGCGGCTCCAACGGCGGCCTGCTGGTGGGCGCCATCATGACGCAGCGCCCCGAGCTGGCCCACGTGGCCTTTCCGGCGGTGGGCGTGATGGACATGCTGCGCTACCAGAAGTTCACCATCGGCTGGAACTGGGCGCCCGAGTACGGTACTTCCGACAACTTCGAGCAGTTCAAGAACCTCTACAAATTCTCGCCCCTGCACAACCTGCGCGCCGGCACCACTTACCCGGCTACCATGATTACCACCGCCGACCACGACGACCGGGTAGTGCCCGCGCACTCGTTTAAGTTTGCGGCTACTTTGCAGGAAGCTAATGCCGGCCCCAACCCCCAGCTGATTCGGGTGGATGTGAATGCCGGGCACGGTGCGGGCAAGAGCACGGCCCTGCAGATTCAGGAGTGGGCCGACGTGTGGTCGTTTGCTTTCCAGAACATGGGCGTCAACCCGTACCCGATGGGGCGCTAAGTACGTAGGTAGGTTTCAAGCGTCGCTTCGTATCTTGCGGCCCCAAAGTCCCAAACGCCTGTCTTATTTCGGCTTACTATGAACAAAAAGTTCCTGCTCGGTCTGCTGACCGGCGCTTCGCTGCTGACGCTGTCTGTTACCTCGTGCAAAAACCCCGATTACGAAACCAGTGATGATGTAGCCACCGAGGCGCTGCCTCCCATTCCGGCTGCGCCCGACACGACGGGCGGCAAAACTGCTGTAGAAACTCCGGCTACCCGCGAAATAAACTCGACTAACGCCATCGAGGACATCAAAAAGATGCAGCCGCAGATGTAATTTCTGCCTTCGGGCTTTCCAGCCAACGCCCATCTGCCCAGCTCTGAGCAGATGGGCGTTGGTGTTTTCGCTTCATTTATTGCGTGTCAAAATAGTATGTCATGTCGAGCAAAGCGAAACATGACGTTCTTGATTCCAACCCAACCTACCCACTTCCCATGACCACCATCACCATCCGGCGGGGCCGGCCCGAGGATTTGGCCCGCGTGCACGAGCTTATTGTGGAGCTGGCTATTTATGAGCGCGCCCCCGAGGAAGTTACCAATACGCTGGTGGATATGCACCGCGACGGATTCGGGCCCGAGCCCATCTTCGGCTTTTTCGTGGCCGAAACGCCCGAGCAGGGCATTCTGGGCATTGCGCTGTTCTACACGGCCTATTCTACCTGGAAAGGCCGGATGCTCTACCTCGAAGACCTGGTAGTGACGGAAGCCGCCCGCGGCACGGGCATCGGCAAGAAGCTATTTGACGCCGTGGTGGCCGAGGCCCGCCGCACGGGCGCCTACCGCCTCAAGTGGCAGGTGCTGGAGTGGAACGAGCCGGCCATCGGCTTCTACAAGCGCATCGGGGCCAACCTCGACCCGGAGTGGTTCAACGGCAACATGACGGCTGACCAGCTTCAGGCATACGCGTGCGACGCGGCCGTAGTGGAAGCCGTGGAAGCAAACACCCTGCGGAACGAGTAGGCCCACACCAGCGACAATGCCAGCCACGCGGTGCCAGTAGCGGCGGCCATTATAAACAGGTCGGAGCTGCGCAGGGCAAACAGCAGAAGCGCCAGCGAAGCGGCCAGGCGCACCGGCTCGAGCAAGTAGCCGGTACGTTTGGCTTCAAATAATGCCCCGCAGGCTACGGCCGTCCACATGCACCAGCCGGCTACCATATAGCGCACGGCGGGCTCCATGTCTTTCTGCGTGAACATGAACACGGCCGCTACGCCCAACAGCACCACGTACTGGAGCAGCACGTAGAAATTGACGGTACGGGGGGCGCTGGTGGTGTACTTCTGCAAGGTGGCCGCATCTACTTCCGGAATCTGGTAGGGGCCGCCCAGGGAAGCAGGCCGCCAGCCGGGCCGCCCGAACATGACGCGCAGCTTGTTCCAGGTGCCGGGCGTTTCGCGCAGCTGCTCGCGCATCTGGAAGTAGTGCCCGAAATTGACCCACAGCGGGTTCCAGGAGCGCACGGGCGTGGTGATGCCGTAGACCGGCGTTTCCTCCTCCTGCTGAAAAGTGCCGAACAGCCGGTCCCAGATAATAAAGGTGCCCGCGTAGTTCTTGTCGATGTACTTGGGGTTGCGGCCGTGGTGCACGCGGTGGTGAGAAGGCGTGTTGAAGACCCATTCGAGCGGGCCCAGCTTACCGATAAACTCGGTGTGAATCCAGAACTGGTAGAGCGTGACGAGGGCCGAGACGTAGACAAAAAACTCGGTTTCGAAGCCCAGAATGGCCAGCGGCAGGTAAAAGAGGAAAGTGAAAAAACCCTGGAGCGAGCTTTGCCGCAGGGCTACCGACAGGTTGTAATCTTCGCTCTGGTGGTGCACCACGTGGCCGCCCCAGAAGAAGTTGATTTCGTGAGAGTAGCGGTGGGCAAAGTAGTAGCAGAGGTCGGCTAGGATGAAGAGCACTATGCCCCAGGCCCAGGTTTGGGGAATGTGGAAGAGGGCAAAATGGGTGTAGAGCAGCTCGTACATGCCAATGACGCCGACTTTGAGCAGGACGCCCGAAATCTGGGACGTCATGCCGCAGCTGATGTTGGTAATGGCGTCGTGGAAGCGGTACCGCTCGGTGTGCTGCAGCCGCTCAACGAGCAGCTCAACGCCGATGAGCGTGAAGTAAATCGGAATTGATAAGACGATAGGGTTCAGGCTCATGGGTGGGAGTAGCTGGGGTGGGAGAGGAGTAGTTGGAAATAGAAATATACTATTTGTTCGGCTAGTCTGCTCCAGACCCGCTTTGGTGCGGCAGTTGGGGAGTCTGTTGTGGCCAAGCCTTGAGGAACTGCGTCGAAGGCTTGACGCATTGGGGCCGAGCCTTGGAGCATTGCGGCGACGTCTTGAGAGGTTGCGTCCGAGGCTTAGAGCATCGAGGCCAAGCCTTGGAGCATTGAGGCATAACCTTAAAGCACTGCGTCCATGCTTTAGTGGGTTGCGTCATAGCCTTGGGATTTTCGTAACCGCAGGCCGGAGTTTTTCTACACAAAAAAGGGCCGCTCCTGATTGGAGCGGCCCTTTTGGTAACTGAGCTAGTGTCTCACCTGGCCGGCAGTAGCACATTAAGACACAGTAGTACCTGAGCGCATTAGTCCACTACTTCCAGCATGGTGCGGAAAGAGGCGTAGCGGCCGCCAAAGTGCTTTTCCATTTCCTGGAACAGGGCCGGGGCGGCCAGCTGCTGGTATTCTTCGAGCTGCTCAAGGCTCACGCAGTAGTACTGCGAGGCGTAGGTGACGCCGCCGTCTTCCTCGTTGAGCATGCGGCAGAGCTGGCTTTTCAGGAAAAAGCCGGTAGCCATTACGTCGGGCATGTGCGTGTCGCGCATGTAGGCAAGCCACTCTTCTGCAATTTCCGGGTCGAGGCTGGTGGTAACGTTGTAGAGAATCATATGAATTACGGGGTCTTCGGGGCCCTACAGGCCCTGGATTTGTGGGTAGGCCGGCGGCCCTGAAAGCCGGCAGCCGCCTACGCTAACACAAAAGTCGGGGGAAAAATCCAAGCATTGCCGCTTTTGGGCACGGGAGTTGGCTGCATCACACCCGCAGGTGGTCGAACTGGAAGTCCTGAATGCGGGCCTGAATGTCTTTGGAGCTGAGTTTTTCTTGGGCAGCAGCGGCCACCAGCGCGGGCAGTTCACCATCACCGGCGAAGCGCAGGGCCAGGATCTGGCTCATCTGGAGCTGGGGCTCAAAGGCCCGCAGGCTTTTACCGGTCAGCTCGAAGTAGCGCTGGCGCACCTCCAACCGAATCAGGCGGTCTTGCAAAGCCAGGGCATAGTGCTGGCGCAACATAATGAGCACGCCCAGCCCCACCACGGCCAGCAGCATGACGGTAAACCACAGCCGGGAAATCTCATCGTCGTTGCCGGCCACGTTCAGATAGCGCCGGATGCCGTAGCCGGCCAGCACCAAAGCGGCGGGTACGAGCACGAAATGGTGCCAGGGGTAATACATGGGCTTGTTTTTGGTGGGCTGGTCGGCCATAGCAAAGCGGGGTAAGAAGTGAAGGATGAAGCAAGGAACATAAAAAACACTCCGACCCAAGGGCCGGAGTGTGGCAATGTTATACGCGCTGGTGAAGCGAAGTAAAGCCGTTACGCGCCTTTAGTGGCCTGTTTAGCGGCGCGGGTACGTTTCTTTTCCTCGCGCAAGGCCTGCTGGGCGGCTTTTTCCTGCTGACGCGCCTGCTTGGCCACAGCCTGCTGCTCTTTGAGCTGGCGCTTCTGGTCGCGCATCTGCTGCTGCTGGGCCTTCAGCTGCGACTTGCTGTCCTGGACGGCACTGCTGCTGGCCGAGGACTGGTTTTTCTGCGCTTCCAGCGTGGCTTTGGCATCGGCGGTGCGCTGTTGCTGCATCTGCAGCCGGGCCTGGGTAGTATCGGTAGGCGCAGTCTGGGTTTGGGCCTGGGCGGAGCTGATACACAGCACGGCAAAGGCAAGTATGGCGACGAACTTTTTCATGACGAGGGGAGGGTTACTGGTTTCTCTTGTAACGGCCCTCGGCTGCCGGTGGTGGTAAATTCCGGCGTTATTCTTCCAGATAATCAAGGTCTTTGCCGTAGCTCTCGGGTAAGGAGCTTACTGCCCAGAAGGCTACGAGCAACGACACCACGCCAATAATAGCGGCACTGCCGATGATGCCCAGCGGCTGCCCGCCTACCTGGAGCGAGGAAAGCCCTTTGAACAGCGGCACCAGCATCACCACCGAGCCACGGGCAAAGTTGGGGGCCGTGGTGGCCACCGTAGCGCGCAGGTTGGTGCCAAACTGCTCGGCGGCCACCGTCACGAACAGCGCCCAGAAGCCCACCGTGAAGCCCAACACGAAGCAGACGGCGTAGAAAGCCGTGGGCGAAGCCCCGCGAATGGCAAACAGATACACCGCGCACAAAGCACCGCACAGTACCAGAAACAGCTGCAGTGCCCGGTTGCGGCTGCGCAGCAGCTGGCTAAGCGTACCGCTGGCAAAGTCGCCGAAGACGAGGCCGAAGTAGCACCAGAATACGCCCAGGCCCGCCGAAACCGGTCCGGTAATGCCCAGCTCCCGGCCAAACTCGGGGGCCAGCGTAATCAGGATGCCGACCACGAACCACAGCGGCACCCCGATAAGCAGGCACTTGAGGTAGCGGGCCAGCCGCGGACCGTTGGTGAAGAGGCTCAGGAAGTTGCCCCGCTCCGCCTCTGAGGTTTTGGCCTGCTCAAACATACCCGACTCGTAGACGCCCACCCGCAACGCCAGCAGCGCCAGACCCAGGCCGCCACCCACGAAGTAGGCGTTGCGCCAGCCTAGGGCCTCACCCACCCAGTACGCCAGCATAGCGCCCGACACGCCCACGGTGGCCACAATCATGGTGCCGTAGCCGCGCTTTTCCTTGGGCAAGGTTTCGGAAACCAGCGTGATGCCCGCCCCCAGCTCCCCGGCCAGTCCCACGCCCGCAATCAGGCGCAGCCAGGCATACTGGTCGATGGTTTGCACGAAGCCGTTGGCCAGATTTGCCACCGAATACAGCAGAATGGAGCCGAAGAGCACCGACAGCCGGCCGCGCTTATCCCCCAATATTCCCCACAGGATGCCGCCGAGCAGCATGCCGCCCATCTGCATATTGATCAGGAACAGGCCCTGGTCCGTTACGGCGGCCGCGTCGGTAATGCCCAGGTCGTTGAGGCTTTTCACCCGCACGATGCTAAACAGAATCAGGTCGTAGATATCGACGAAGTAGCCCAGCGACGCCACAATGACGATGGCGCTGAACAGGGTAGCGGTTTTGGGCGGGGTGGTGGGAGGCGTAGTAACGGCCATGAAGATGGGGAAGAGCAAAAGAGCGGATTAACAACGCATATTAGGCAGATTTCCCTGATGTTGGAACCAGCGTCGTTTCCAGGTCGCAGCAGCCGTGGTGGCCGTCTACGGCGGTGTCGTGCTCAATCTGGACGGTGCAGTGGCCAATCTGGAACTCGTGCACGAGGTCGTGCTGGAGCTTTTGCAAAAAGTCGTTGGCATTGGCGGTGCCGCTGGGGCGCACGAGGTGGGCCGTGAGGGCGGTATCCTGGGTGCTGAGGGGCCACACGTGCAAGTCGTGCACATCCGTGACGCCGGGCTGAGCCAGCAGGAAAGCCCGCACCTTGTCCAGGTCGATACCCGCCGGCACGGCCTGCAGGCTGAGCTGCACCGTTTCGCGCAGCAGGCCCCAGGAGCTATAGGCAATGAGGGCCAGAATGCCGAAGCTGATAGCTGGGTCGAGCCAGAGCCAGCCGGTCCAGAGCACGAGGCCACCGCCCACCACCACGCCCGCCGAAACCAGCGCGTCGGTGAGCATATGCAGATACGCCCCGCGCACGTTCACGTCGCCTTTCTGCCCGCTGCTAAACAGCCAGGCCGTGAAGCCGTTGACGACAATGCCCAGGCCCGCCAGCAGCATTACCATTTTGCCATTCACCGGCTCGGGGTGGCGCAGGTGGTCAATAGTTTCCCAGAGAATAGCGCCCAGGGCCCCGTACAGCAAGGCCGCGTTTACCAGCGCGGCCTGAATGGTAATGCCCTTGAAGCCGTAGGTATAGCGGGCCGACGAGCGGCGCTTGGCCAGCGTGGCCGCGCCCCAGGCTAAGGCTAGGCTCAGTACGTCGCTCAGGTTGTGGCCCGCGTCGGAGAGCAGGGCCGAGGAGTTGGCCCACAGCCCGCCAATGACTTCAGCTATTACAAAGGCAATGTTCAGCACGATGCCCACCGCAAATGCACGCCCAAACTCAGTCGGTGCGTGGTGGTGATGGTCGTGGCCGGAATGGTCGTGAGCGTGCGAAGAAGCCATACGGTGCAACAGAATAAAAAAAGCAGTTGGCAGCAAGTTACCACTTGCTGCCAACCGCCGTCGGGTTGCGAAAGTTGCTTTGGAACGGGCCTTTCCAGCTGCGGCTAGTTAAACGCCACCGGTACCACCAGCTTCAAACTCACATTACGGCCCATGTTGAACACGCCGGTCCGGCCGTTGCTGACGTTGTAGGCGGCGTATTTCAGGCGGCTCAAATGGCTTTGGTAGCCCACGTCGAAGATGTTGTTGCCGCTTAGGTAGAGTGAAAACAGGGTTTTGGCCTTGGCATTCGTAATGTCGGAGCCCAGACCCAGGTTTACGAGCGTGTAGCCGGGCGTACCGGTTTCGGTGTCGAAAGCCGAGAAGAACCGGTCTTGGGCGAAGGTGTGCTCCACGCCGGCCCGGGCGTAGAGGTTGGCCAGGCGCGAGTTGCCCGCCTTATGGAAGTTCACGCGTAGCGTCGACTGCAGCCGGTCGGCAGGAATGAAGGGTAAATATTTCTGTCCCTCGGGCTGGTTGAGTTGCAGGGCGCGCACTATCGAAAAGGAGTTTTCGAAGTGCAGCCAATCGAGCGGGTGGGGGTGAATGTCGAGCGTGACTTCCCCACCGGCCAGCCGGGCATTGCCCTGCCCGTACTGGAATATCGGGTCCCCATCCTCACTCACCTCGTCGGCGCGGCGCTCGGGGAAGATGTAGTTCTGAATCTGGTTGCGGAAAGCATCCACGCTCAGGCTGATGTGCTCGGTAATGTAGCTCACACCGCCATCGAGCTGCAGGCTGGTTTCGGCCTTCAGGCCCGGGTCCCCGATTTCGTAGCGGATAGTGCCTTCGTGAATGCCATTGGAGCCCAGCTCGGCAATGTTCGGCGCCCGGAAGCCCCGCGACACGTTGGCCTTGAGCAGCAGCTTCTCCGTCACGTTGTACGCGCCCCCGATACTGCCCGACACGTTGCGGAAGTTGCTGGTAAAGCCGCCAAATTTCTCTTCGCCTTCCCCGCTCGTCACGGGCTGTTCCGTGTCGGGGTCGAGGTAGAGGGCGTCGGCCGTAATGCGGCGCAGGTCGTAGCGCAGGCCACCGCTGAGGTCGAGGTTGCCGAAGGTTTTCTTGGTCACGGCAAATATGCCGCCGTCGAGCAGCCGGTAAGCCGGAATCAGGAATTCAATGCCCTTGTTCATGTTTTCCTGGCGCATACCGCTCAGGCCCACGGTGGTGCTCCAGCCGTTCATTTCGGGCAGGAAGTAGCGGGCCGCGTAGTCGAGGGTGCGCAGCTGGAAGTACAGCGACGGGTCGTCGGGGGCCAGCACGTCGCCAAACTCACGGCGCAGGTTCTGCTGCCAGCCCACGTTCAGCGTCAGGCGGCTCTGGCCCAAAATAAAGCTGTTGTCGGAGCCAATGCGCAGGTGGTTTATCTGCTGCTGGGGCACATTTAGATAGTATGTGCGCATGTAATCATCCGCTACGGGCACACTTTCTACCACGCCGTTGCCCGCGTTGGCCTGCAGCAGGAAGCGGCCAGTCGTTTCGTCCCGGTCGCCCTCCACCAGCCCCAGCTTCTGATTGAACGAGTTGAACGTGAGGTGCGAATAGCCCCAGCTTTTGTTCAGCCCCACGTAGCCGTTGCCGTCCAGCTCCCGAAAGCCGGAGTTGTATACATAGCCGTCGTAGCGGTTCCGGTAGCTGCTGGCCAGCTTGCTGCTACCCCGCACCAGCCAGTTGAACCCGTTCTTATTGCCGGCATTCATCACCGAATAGCCCTGCAGGCGGTTGTTGGTCTGGTAATTGGCTGCTACCGAAGCCAGTACTTTGCCTTCCTCCACCGGGTCCGGCGCCAGAAAGTTGACCACCCCGGCCATGCCGTCGGAGCCGTAGAGCAGGCTGCCGGGGCCTTTGATAATCTCGGCCCGGTCGATGGCGTACTCGTCGATTTCGATGCCGTGCTCATCACCCCATTGCTGGCCTTCTTGCTTTGCGCCGTTGTTCAGGGTAATGACGCGGTTGGAGCCCAGGCCTCGAATAACGGGCTTGCTGATGGCCGCGCCCGTCGTTATTTGCGAAATACCGGGCGTGTGGGCAATGGCATCCACGGCATTGCTGGCGGCCGCCTGGTTGAGCTGGTTCCGGTCGACTACGGTAGTGGGCACCGGGGAACGGCGCATTTCCGTGGACGCCGAAACGCCGGTTACTACCACCTGCCCGATTTCGGTAGTGGCCGTGGTCAGGGTAATATCCAGCGGCTGGCCCGCGCCGGTATCCACGGTTTTGACGACCGTATTGTAGCCTACAAACCGGATTTGCACCAAAAAGCGGCCCCGGGGTAAGTTGGTAAACCGGAAAGCGCCGTCGGGGCCGGTGCTGGTAGCCTGTTTCAAATCCGGAAACACCACCGTAGCACCTGGCAGCGGCTCTTTGGTGGTTTCATCTACTACACGCCCGGTCAGGGGCTGTGCTAGGGCCGTAGCCCGGGCGGGGCGGCTGGGGGCAGGTGTTACAGTTTGGGCCTGTGTGCCAGTCGTAAGTAGCAGCAGAGCCGAAGTGGTCAGAAAATGATTCATAAAGGAAGTGGAGCGTAGCAGCGCCAGGGCCGCTGAATGCCTGAAGGGAATGCAGGGAACCGGGAAGAAAGCATCGGCCAAAGGCCAACGCCTTCCCGATTTCTCCAAACCAAACCCGGAGAGAGTGCAGCACGGGCCAGGGCCCATGCAAAATCCATGATATGTAGTGAGGGAGTAGCCGCAAAGCAGCTACGCGGGCCCATAGGCCCAGTTTGTTTGCCGGTGCGTCCCTGGCCGTGCACAGGTCAGATTTGGCCTGCCAAGAGGGGAGAAGTACGCAAACGGGAGCCGGCAGTAACAGGTAATTGCCGGTCTAGCTATTGAGCAAGACGCTAAGCAGGAGCTTCCGGCGCCGGGCTCGGCGGCCGGCCGATACGTTAGGCCTGGATGGGCGGGCCGCGCAGGTCGGCTGTAAACTGGCGCGCTGCCAGCCACACGGAAGTGCCCAACGTCGTAGTTGGGGCCTCATAATTCGTAAACAGCGTGAATTCCAGCGGCAATGCCGGCTGGAAGGGCACATCGTAGAAATGGTCGACGGCGCAGTGTTGGTGCTTGGCCGATAACACGGCCTTGGCTTTCTGCGTGCTCGAAGCCGGTGCTGCTTCCTCAAGAGTGTGCTCATGCGCGTGCAAGGCCAATACCCACGCGTCCGGCAGCAGCACCCGCGTAAAGCAGAGCAGCAGCAGGATGGCTAAACGGGACCGGAGAGTATGCATTTGCAACAATGTGTCAGAAGCTGACTCAAAGGTAAAACAAATTATGAACCGTCAAAATAAGTAGTCCCGCTGATTTGGATGAACTGCGCAGCAAGGCACCCTATTGCGACCATCCGCTAAGACGATAGGCTAATTACCAGCTGAGGAATCGGATTCTGCGCGGGTAAAAGGCCTCTGCTCCGCTACAAGACGCCCGAAGTGACTGTCGTTCCTCTGTCATTACGATAAGAACGGTTGACAGGTCCTTGAGCAGGCAGTGGTAAATACTGATTATCACCGGGTAGTACAATAATTGATATTGATTCTTGGCTGCTGAATATTTGTTGTTGCTTTGTTTTGTTCAAATTCATCTTGGTGTAGTGAGAAGCTCATGAATGCGCTGCTATTCATGCTTTTATAACTGCATAGTCTTGAACTTGAGCAAAAGAAGGTTAAGCAGGCAGTAAGGCGTTATAGTCGAAAAGTTATAGAATTGGTGTGCTAAAAAACTATCTTTGTACTTTGGGCAATCATAAGTACGGTTGCCGGAGTACAGTATGAACAAACCGGATTCTCTTTTTCTGCATCACGACCAGGGCCTACGCCTGCTGCGCTGGCAGTGGCATGGCTCCATGAGCTCGGAGCAGTTCCGGACAGCTTTCTACTATCTGCTGGAAATATCAGATAAACAGAAAATTAGACGCTGGTTGGTGGACACCACTACCATGCCGGTGGTGGGTATTGATGAGCAAACTTGGCTAAGCGAGACTTGGTTGCCGCGGTTTGCCAAACTGCAGGTGACGGACGTGGCTATTATCCTGCCGGCCAACATGCACAACCAGTTGGTAATCGAGACGGTACTGGCGGATGGGCAGCGGTATGAGTGTGGAGAAATTCAATTTTTTTCGGATATAACAAGCTCGCTCGATTGGCTGACCAATTCCTCGGGGCGCGGACCGGAACTGGAGCTGGAATGGCAGCAGCAATACGCCGGTGAAGTGAAAAAGTCTAATACTGTCAGTGGGTTAGGTGGCCGCACTATCGTGGGTGGATTCTCGCATACGTTCTAATTGTAGACAATAGCTTTATGGCTTCTAGCCGCCCTATAAAGGGCGGTTTTTTCATTCTTGGTAGTGGTGCTTCATCATGGGCAGGAATAGCCCAGGTGCTGCCAAACTGACAGCTAAGCAGTCGTGGAACAGGTTTTGAGACGGGCTGGGTTGCGAAAAGCCGCTGTAAAAAGCTGGCGTTTCGTCCGGATTCTTATTTCAAACCCTTTTGCCAACGCGCTATGCAAGAGAAAGGTAGCATCTCGATTCATACCGAGAATATCTTCCCCATCATCAAGAAATTTCTCTACTCCGACCACGAAATCTTCCTGCGGGAACTGGTTTCCAACGCGGTAGACGCCACCCAAAAGCTGAAAAGCCTGGGTCAGCTCGGTGAGTTCAAAGGGGAGCTGGGCGATTTGAAAGTGAAGGTGAGCGTGGACAAAGAAGCCCGCACTATCACCATCTCGGACCGCGGCCTGGGCATGACGGCCGAGGAAATCAAGAAGTATATCAACCAGATTGCCTTCTCCGGCGCCTCCGAGTTTGTGGAGAAGTACAAGGAGCAGGACGCGGCCACCAAAGACCAGATTATCGGTAAGTTCGGCATGGGCTTCTACTCGGCCTTTATGGTGGCCGACAACGTCGAAATCTTCTCCAAAAGCTACCAGGAAGGCACCGAAGCCGCCCACTGGACCTGCGACGGCAGTACCGAATTCACGCTTGAAACTGCTGAGAAGGCCGACCGGGGCACCGACATCGTGCTACACGTAGCCGCTGATTCCGACGAGTTCTTGGAGCCGGCCCGCCTGCGCACTATCCTCAATAAGTACTGCAAATTCCTGCCCATCGAAATCGAGTTCGAGGGCGAGGTCATCAACCAGACCCAGCCCATCTGGACCAAGCAGCCGGCCGAGCTGACCGACGAGGACTACGTGAAGTTCTACCAGGAGCTGTACCCGTTTTCGGAGGCGCCGCTGTTCTGGATTCATCTGAATGTCGATTATCCGTTCAACCTGACGGGTATTCTGTACTTCCCCAAGGTGAAGGACGAGCTGCAATTCTCGCGCAACAAAATCCAGCTCTACTCACGCCAGGTGTTTATTACCGATGAGGTGAAGGACATTGTGCCCGAGTTCCTGATGCTGCTCCACGGCGTGATTGACTCGCCCGATATTCCGCTGAACGTGTCGCGCAGCTTCCTGCAGGCCGATGCGGCGGTGAAGAAAATCAACACTTACATTACCAAGAAGGTAGCCGACAAGCTGGCCGAGCTCTACCGCAAAGACCGCACGGGCTTCGAGGAAAAATGGTCGGATGTGGGCCTGTTCGTGAAGTATGGCATGCTCTCCGACGACAAGTTCTACGAGAAGGCCAAGGACTTTGTGCTGCTGCAAAACACCGCCGGTAAGTTCTTTACCTTGAGCGAATACCAGGAGTTTGTGCAGGCCAACCAGAAGGATAAGAACGAGCAGACCGTGGTGCTTTACACCACCGATGCCGAAGCTCAGCACAGCTTCGTGGTGGCTGCCCAGGACCGCGGATACGACGTGCTGAAGCTCGACGCGGTACTCGACTCCCACTTCATCGGGCAGCTGGAGCAGAAGCTGGAGAAGGTAACCTTCAAGCGCGTGGACGCCGACACCATTGGTAAGCTCATCGAGAAGGACGAAACCACCGAAAGCGTACTAAGCGACGACGACAAGACCAAATTGCAGGAACTGTTCAGCAAGGCTATCAGCAACCCGCAGATGCAGGTGCAGGTGGAGGCTTTGTCGCCCCAGGATGCGCCGGTTATCATCACAGTGCCCGAGTTTATGCGTCGCATGAAGGATATGCAGCGCGCCGGTGGGGGAGGTGGTATGCAAATGTTTGGCTCTTTGCCCGACAGCTACACCGTGAGCGTGAATGCCAACCACCCCGTGGCCCAGCGCGTGCTCAGCGCCGACGACGAAGGCAGCCAGAAGCTGGCCCGCCAGGCCTTCGACCTAGCGCTGCTGGCCCAGGGCCTGCTGAAAGGCGAGGCACTGACGGCTTTCGTGAAGCGCAGCGCCGACTTGCTCACGGCTTAGTGGTGAAATTGTGCCAGGTGAAGTTGTGAAGAAGTTGGGCTGCGGCCTCTTCTTGCAGCTGAGCTGACGAATAAACGGCTTCGGTGGCATTTGCTGCCGGAGCCGTTTTGTGTTTTTAGAGCCCGTCGAACCCGCAACTTCACCTTTCACAACTTCACTATCTCACCGCCCGGCACTAATTCCCTATATCTTTACGTTCGACCCTACGAATTCTGCCTGTTTCGTTGATGCGCCCACTCCGGTTTACCGTTCTTCCTCTTTTGCTAGTGCTGTTCCTGGTAGGAGCGTGCAGCAAAAAGACGATTTCCTTTAATAGCAAGCCCGAGCAGCCGGGGCTATCCACGCTTTTCTCGGATTCGCTCACCACAGCCCGCGACACTACCAACGCGCCGTCGTTGGATACCAAGCGGCTGGCCATGACCAAGGAGCAGGAGCGGGCCGCCAAGGAAAAGGAGAAGGCTGACCAGCGCAAGCCCAAAAAGAAGAAAAACGTTTTTCTGGGGGAGCGAATCAAGAAGAGCTTCACTAAATCGGGGCCCAAGGGCCGCAACCAGGTTATTGAGCAGTTCTACTACCTCAAAACCTTCCGGCAGCCCAACGAGTACGCGCCGGCGCTGTATTACTTCAACCCTAAGAAGCGCAAGATCTTCAAATCGACGGCTGAGTTGAACCCGGCCACCGACAAGATTCTGCACGGGCCCTACAAGAAGCTGCAGGGCGGCAAGGTGATAGAAACCGGCTACTTCGCCCTCGGCACGCGCCACCTACGCTGGGAACGGTCGAACAAGGACAACGTGCTGCTTACCAAAACCCACTACGAAATGGGCTTCCCGCGCGACGCGGCCGTGAGCTACTATGATGCCGAGAAGAAGAAGATAAAGGAGGTCATTCCCTACGTGGCCGGCAAGGTGGAAGGCGACTACGTGCGCTACCTCGAAAACGGCCAGCGCGACTGGGACGGGCAGTTTGAGAATGGCCGCAAAATCGGTACCTGGACCAAGTACTGGGGTTTCCGCAACCGTCGCCACTACGAGTACCAGTACGGTGAGTCGGGCTACGACCCGGAAGTAGCTGAGCCCGAGCTGGTGCGGGAATACAACCGCAACTCCGTGCTGATATATGATAAGGAGAAGGGCATCGACAAGCGCGACGCCGTAACAGACCGGCCCGGCACGAAAAAATAGCTCGTCGTTTTACCGCAGCAATATAGAAAAGCCCATTCTTCGCCGGATGGGTTTTTTTGTGACTAGCCTAATAGAAAGCATCCTCAAAATGCTCGATTCGGAACCCGGTACTGATCTGACTTAAGGCCAAGATGTCGAAGCGGATGTCACCCTGCCAGTCGGTTTCCAGCTGGTACTGCTCGGCGGCCAGCAGAAACAGCTGCCGCTTGCGTTCCGTCACGAATTTCTCCGGAAAGCCGAACTGGGCTGAGGAGCGGGTCTTGACTTCCACAAACACCAGCAACTCCTGGCCGCGCTGCACGATAAGGTCTACTTCAGCCCGGCGGTAGCGGTAGCCCTGCCGTACTACCGTGAAGCCCAGATTGGTCAGAAATGCCCCGGCGGCTTGTTCTCCGGCTTGTCCTAGCTCGTGTGCTGCGTATGCCATAAGCTGAACCGTAACCTTGTCAGAATTGGGGTTGGGACTAAATCTAGTACCTTTGCGGACTTTCCGTATACTCCTGAAAAGTATTTGGATTGCCCGGCGGCTTTTGGAATTATCCGGATTGCGCCGCCGGAATGCTCAATCCAGACTGTTGGTCCGGAATATACCAGAAGCTGCCGCAGTCTGCTTTGTTGCCTATATATACGTATGCGGCGAAGGTGTTCCGCGAATCGGTTTTTCAACGAGTTTGCCATGTCTTTATACAGCTCCTGCGCCACTCCCGACCCCGCTCCGGCTTCTGCCGTAGCTCCCGCTGCCGGGGCGGCGGGCCACAACCGACAGATTATCGTCAGGAAGCTAGGACTGGCCGACTACGAAGCTACCTGGGCCCTGCAGGAAGAGTTGCTGGCGGCTACGCTGGCCGTGAAAGTCCGCAACCGCCAGGCTGCCGATGAGGGCCGCCTGCCCGAAGCTACTCCCAACTACCTACTGCTCTGCCAGCATCCGCACGTGTATACGCTGGGCAAAAGCGGCAAGCCCGAGCACCTGCTGCTTGATGCCGAAGGCTTGGCCCGGCACAGTGCCACGTTTCACCGCATCAACCGCGGCGGCGACATCACCTACCACGGTCCCGGCCAGCTTGTCGGCTACCCCATTCTCGACCTCGACAACTTCTTCACCGACATTCACCGCTACCTGCGGCTGCTCGAAGAAGCTGTTATTCGCACCCTGGCCGACTATGGCCTCGCGGCCGGGCGCATTGCCGGGCTCACCGGGGTATGGCTCGATTTTGAGGAGGGTGCCCCTAATCCGCGTAAAATCTGTGCCTTAGGAGTGAAGTGCAGCCGCTGGGTCACCATGCACGGCTTTGCCTTCAACATCAACTCCGATCTGACGTATTTCGGGCATATCGTACCCTGCGGCATCACTGATAAGGCCGTTACTTCGCTCCAGCAGGAGCTGGGCCACGCCGTACCAGTAGCCGAAGTAGAGCAGCGACTGTTACCTCATCTGGCCGACTTGTTTGCGGCCGATTTTATCGTTGAGTAACTATGAAAGAGCACATCACCTTCGACCCTGTAGAGGGCGTTTCCGTTGCCATCGTGCCGGATGAGGCTGCCGTGACGCAAGACGGAAAAGCAGGGTGGATGGTATATTTGCTGAATCATAACCCTTTTCCCCTCGACAATGTCATTGTCAGCTCCAACGGTTACGGTGTGCAGAGCAGCGGGGAAAGTGTCCGAACCTCCACACTGCGCCACGTCATACTGGAAGTAGCCCCCCAAACGGCCGTTCCAATCGAACCCATTGACCCCGATTTATTTCACCTCAACAACCAATATTGGGTAAGCTACTACCGGGGCTCGCAGATATTCGATAAGAAGTTCATCTTCGTCCCCGATTCCATTGTTGCCGCCAATCTGATCCACATTGCTCTGCTCGACCGTGAAGGTGTGTTGCATAGCTAACTACCAATTTGCAGACCGCCTGGAGAATAATATTTTCGGGCTATTTGCTTAATTTTGAGCCGATACGTGATGAATGCACTCGGAATTCAGTTGGGTTTGTCCTTCCTATGGGCATTTTTGGTGGCACTCTTCGCGGTGCCTTCCATTATCTACATTGCCCATCTGAAGAACATGCTGGATACGCCCAATGTGCGTACTGTGCATGAATCTCTCACGCCTCGCCTGGGCGGGGTGGCGGTTTTTGCCGGCTTTATGTCGGCTCTCACCATTTTCGCTGACCTCAGCAATGGTATCCAGCAGCTGCTAGCCGGCTGTATCGTACTGTTCTTCGTGGGCCTGAAAGACGACTTGGTCAGCATTTCCGTCTCCAAGAAGTTTGTGGGCCAGCTGTTGGCCACCGGTGTGGTCATGATTATGGCCGATATCCGTGTTACCAGCTTTCAGGGTATTCTTGGCATTCACGAACTGCCCATCGGTATCAGCTACGCCTTCACGTTCCTGGCTATTGTAGGCATCACCAATGCCATCAACCTCATTGATGGGCTCGATGGCCTGGCCGGTACCATCGTTCTGATTATTACCAGCACCTACGGTTATTACTTTGCCCGCTACGGTGGTACTGGCTACGGCAACTACGTCTTCGTCTCGGTCTGCCTCATTGGCGGTATGCTGGGCTTTTTACGCTATAACTTCCACCGGGCCAGTATCTTCATGGGCGACACCGGTTCCTTGGTCTGTGGGTTCATCGTTTCCATTCTGACTATTCAGTTCATTGAAATGGGCCTCAAAGTTGGTGGCCCTTTCGCTGCTTCGTCGCCCGCTGTAGCTATTGGTATCCTCTTCGTGCCCCTCTTCGATACGCTTCGGGTGTTCATCGTGCGCATGATGGCTGGCCGCTCGCCCTTCTCTCCAGACAAAAACCATGTGCATCACCGCATTCTGGCTATGGGCTTTCAGCAGATCAGCACTGTCATGCTGCTGGGCCTGCTCAATCTGGTAGTTATTCTGTTTGTCATCAACTTCGCGGCACTGGGCAATACCCTGCTGATCGGGGCTCTGGTGGCCTTTTCCGTTCTGATTAGCATATTCCTAGGCGTTTATCAGAGCCGAAGTGCTCAGCAGCGCGTAGCCTCCTAAAAGTGCTTAAACGGGCAGGGAAGAAAGACACAAGTAGTTGGCAGCAGATAAAATGGCTACTGCTACTGCTGTGCCTTTTGCCTTTATCAGTGGCCTCCGCTGCCGAGTATCGGCCCTTGCCACCTGCCACCAAAGGCGGTCTGTCAGCCGATTGGCTTATCCATGATGCCCCGCACAATCGGCTCGTGCTTTACTTGCCTGATTACCACACTCCGGCATTGGCCTATTACCAGTGGGTGTCGGTTCGAACCGGCCGCGCTTTCCCGGTTACCTTTGCTGCCCCCAAGGGCCTGAGTATTTTTTTAGACAACCGACTAGCATTTACGGCGGCTACCTCTGCTTCCTACACGCTAGATCTGGCAAAGCTGTTGCCCGCAGGATCGGTTCCTGGGCTGCATCTGCTATGCGTGTGGCATCCTACTACGCCCCCTAACCTCGCTACCTTTACTAACTCCCTGCCCGCCGTGCAGGCCAACAAAGCCCCGGTAAAGCCGGTAGCCGTGCAGCCCTTACCGCGTGGTCACCAAGGACAGAACGTATTCTTGTGCTTTCTGCTGCTGATTGGCTTGTTATACGGTAGCATCCGATCAGCATACCAACCTGGCTTCGCCCGTATCTATCATTTGGAAGGCTTGTGGGGCAAGCCTTCCAATGATCAAGACTTCCTGACTAAACCCACTGTTACCTGGCTCAACTTGCTGTTGGTCATGGTTTTCTCGCTTTCATTTGCCTTGTTGCTGGTAGCAATTCATACCAATATTCAGAGCATCGTCATTTTGCGGCGCCTGTTTGATGTTCCGGAGTCAGCCATCATTGTACGGGTACTGTTCTATGCCGTGCTTATAGCGGTTTTCGTCCTGGGTAAATACATCTTCTTGGAGGTCATGGGCTATATCTTCGACGTAGCTCAACTGGTTATGGTGCAGTACCGAGAGTTTATGCGCACCATTCTGTTTATGGGTCTTTTTCTTCCGGGAGTAATGTTACTCTATCTCGGGCTGAATCAGACCTTGCCTGAAACAGTCCTATGGGTGTCCAATGGAGTGGTTTCCTTGATGTTGATTGGTACCGTTGTTCGCATCGCCCGCACATTGCACAGACGCGCGTCCTTACTAAATCTGCATTTGTTTTCGTACCTTTGCGCCACAGAAGTGATTCCCTTAATCATTCTGCTTAAGTTGATTGTATTCACTTATTAATCGACCTGTAGCAGAAGCTCTTCTATTACTCCCAACGCCCCCTTATTGCCTTAGATTTACCCCCTTTTTTTTACCCTATGGCCGAGAGCACAGACAAACCGGGGACGGGCCGTCACGCTAAGCGTATTTCCAGTATTCTGGTTACCCAGCCTAAGCCCGCAAACGACGTTTCCCCCTACTTTTCAATTGCTGAGAAGTACGGGATTAAAGTCGATTTCCGCGAGTTTATCCAGGTCGACCCTGTTTCGTATAAGGATTTCCGCAAAGAGAAGGTCAATATTGCGGAGCATACAGCTGTCATTTTCACCAGCCGCAATGCAGTAGACCATTTCTTTCGAATTTGCCAGGAAGCTAAGCTGGAGATGCCGGCCGAAATGAAGTATTTCTGCATCTCCGAGCAGACGGCTAACTATCTGCAGAAGTACATTGTGCTGCGCAAGCGCAAGCTCTTCGTTGGTCAGCGCACTGCTGCCGATCTGTTCGACGTAATCAAGAAGCACAAGGGAGAGAAATTTCTGTACCCCTGCTCTGATATTCGTAAGGATGACATTCCGGAGTTTATGCGGGCCAATGGCTTCAAGTTTAGCGAAGCCGTTATCTACCATACCGTCGCGAGCGACCTGTCGGACCTCTCCGATGTGAAGTATGACTGCATTGCCTTCTTCAGTCCCTCCGGCATTAGCTCGCTGTTCATCAACTTCCCTGATTTCGAGCAAAACGGCACTCGTATAGCCGCTTTCGGCCCCACGACGGCTAAGGCCGTTATTGACGCCGGACTGGAATTAGATATTGAAGCTCCTCATCCCAATGCTCCTTCCATGACCGGAGCCATCGAGGCTTACATCCGGCTACATCATGGCCCGGATGTAGGCAAGGAGAAAAATAAAAGTGGCAAACAAAGCGCCTAACGCGTAAAACAAACGGAAGAGCAATCAAATGCTCTTCCGTTTGTTTTTTTGCGGTGGTTTGTTAGGGAGGGTTTTTTGCATACATTTGGAAACCCCTACGTTGGCCCACCCAAGCCCTAACAGACCACAAATCAACCAGTTCCATGAAGAGAACTCTACTTTCTTTATTGCTGACTTCAGCAATTTCCGCCACTGCTCTTGCTCAGCAACAGCCCCAGTTTAGCCATTATGGCTTCAATGGGATGTATCTGAACCCAGCCTATGCGGGAATTAAAGGTCAGGGAGAGATAACTACGCTGGGCCGCTACCAGTATTTGGGCTATAAGGCTTCGTTTGATGACGGCGGCTCGCCCCAAACTTATAGCCTTAGTGCTTCGCTGCCAGTAGCTGCTATTGGTGGTGGTGTGGGTATCAGCGTCTTCCGCGACAAAATTGCTGAGTCCAGTATCACCAACGTGCAGTTGTCGTATTCCAAGCATATCCAAGTTGGCGAAGGACGGCTTGGTCTGGGCGTGCAGGGTATTTTCAACCACTTGAGCAAAGGTGTATACCGCCCCGCAGAAGCTGGCGACAACAGCGTACCCCGGGATGGTTCTGATCAGAAAATTGACGCCGGAATCGGGGTTTGGTACGAATCGGACAAGCTGTATGGCGGGCTGAGCTTCAACAACCTCTTGCGTTCCGAATACCAGTTCAAGAGCGAAGGCGGTACCAACAGCGCGAAGGTAATCGGCGAAAATCACGCGTATCTGACGGCTGGCTACAATATCGAAGCGTCTTCTTCCGTTATAGTTACCCCCACGGTGCTCGTGAAGATGGTATTGCCCGGCAAATTCGGCGACAATAATAAACTCTCTTTCAAGAACAACTCTTACGAAGGTGGTGTTCGGGCTACGCTGAACGATAAGTTCTGGGGTGGCGTAAGTTATCGGTACGATGAGTCCATCACGGGCTTATTAGGCATGAGCTTTGCTAAGGACAATGCCCTGCGGTTCGGTTATGCATTCGACTTTATTGCATTTAACCAAGCTGCGCGTGCATTCAGCTCCCACGAAATTATGCTCTCCTACCGCCTGCCCAAGCCTGGGCCGGCCACCCGTCCAGCTATCCGCACTCCCCGTTACAGCTTCTGATTTTAGGGGGTGTAACAAAGATTGTTTGGTGGTTGGATGTATGTATGCTGAATTTACAGGGCATTTACACTAACTCACTGCTTTCCATCGTTTAACCGGTATCCGTACCGGTTCGTAGACAAAAGGTAAGCATTGAGCGACAGGCTTGCGAACGAATGTAATATTCGCTAGATTTGCCGGATCGTTAAATTGTAATCTTAGGGTATCGCCGCCTGAACAGTCTTTTTTTCCTTAACATGAACAAGTTTCTCGTATTGCCTCTCGTAGCCCTGTCGGCGCTGTTTTTGGGAGGCTGTGGTTTCGGCAAAGGACCGCAAGGCGATTTGGTCGGAGCGGAGGACCGCCCCGAGTTCAATCCCCAGGAGGTGCCCTTTGGTATGGTTCCTTGCCCCGGTGGTACCTTCCACATGGGCCAGACCGACCAGGATATATCGGCCTCCATGGTCAACATGAACAAGCAGGTAACTATTGCCGGCTTCTACATGGATGAGACGGAGATTACCAACAACGAATACCGTCAGTTTATGAACGCTATTCGCCAGGACTCTATCGATGTGCTGGGCGAAGAGTATGTGATGACTGAGCTCTACCCCGATACCACGGTATGGGTGCGTGACTTTACCTATCACATGGGCGACCCTCTGATGGAGTACTACTACACCCACCCAGCTTTTGATGACTACCCGGTAGTTGGTGTCGATTGGTTTGCGGCCAAGTACTTCTGCAACTGGCGTACCAAAAACAAGAACGCGGCCAATGCCGAAGCTGGTTTGGCCCCAACGCCAAACTTCCGCTTGCCTTCCGAAGCTGAGTGGGAATATGCTGCCCGTGGCGGCCGTGACCTTGCTACCTATCCTTGGGGCGGCCCTTACCTGCGCAATTCGAAAGGCTGCATGCTGGCTAATTTCAAGCCTGGTCGTGGCGACTACGCCAGCGACGGATATGCTTACACCGCCCCAGTTGGTGCTTTCTTCCCCAACGACTTTGGCCTGTACGATATGTCGGGTAACGTTTCCGAGTGGTGCGACGATGCCTACATGGAAGCTTCTGTGCCGGTTGTTTGGGACATGAACCCAACTAACCCGGATGACAACGAGCCCCGCAAAGTAGTGCGTGGCGGTTCGTGGAAGGACATCTCCTATTTCCTCGAAACCGGTACTCGCAACTTCGAATACCAGGATTCAGCCCGCTCTTACATTGGTTTCCGGACTGCTATGATCCAGATTGGCTCGGCACTCTAGAATACGCAATTCAAGCATCCCCCCCGTTTACTTCATCACACAACACATTCTTTCAATTTACAACTCAAATGGCAGCAAAAGGCGGTAGTTTCCTGTATGACGTGGTTATGCCCAAGGTGTACGGCATCGGGGCCGCAGTCGTAATCGTCGGGGCTTTGTTTAAAATTCAGCACTGGGATGGCGCTAGCGAAATGCTCATCGTAGGTCTCGGTACTGAAGCACTTATTTTCTTGCTCAGCGCATTCCAGCCTGCTTCGCACGAGCCGGATTGGTCGCTGGTTTACCCAGAATTGAGCGAAGGATACGATCCTTCCACTAACAGCAACAGCTTTGCCGCTGACACCAACAGCAAAGGCCTGACCAAGAAATTGGACGACATGCTGAAGGATGCCAACGTAACTCCCGAGGCAATTTCTTCGCTGGGTGCCGGCCTGAACCGTCTGTCGACAACCACGCAGCAGCTTTCTTCGCTGGGTGACGCTACCAACGCTACCGAGGAGTACACCACCAAGGTTCGTTCGGCTGCTCAGTCGCTGGAGAAGATCAACAGCGCTTACTCGAACACGGTAGAGGCCATCACGGCTATGTCGAGCGCTACGGCTGACGCTAAAGAGTATCATCTGCAAGTTCAGAATGTAACCAAAAACCTTGGTGCTCTGAATGCAGTGTACGAAATGGAGTTGCAGGATGCTAACACGCACCTGAAATCTATGAACAAGTTCTATGGCACGCTGAGCCAGGCTATGGAAAACCTGACCGAGGCTGGCAAAGAAACCGACCAGTTCAAGCAGGAGGTGACGCAGCTGACCAGCAACCTGGGTTCGTTGAACCGGGTGTACGGTAATATGCTGAACGCCATGCGTGCTACCAGCTAAGTCTGGAACAGCACTACTAATTTTCCGTCCAATACATATAGATTAGGCAAGACACGATGGCGGGAGGAAAAGAAACTCCAAGGCAGAAGATGATTGGCATGATGTACCTAGTACTGACTGCACTTCTGGCCCTTCAGGTAAACTCAGCAATACTGCTCAAGTTCAAGTTCCTCGACGACAGCCTTTCGGCTATCAACAACAAGGTGTCGAAGTCGAACGATGGCGCAGTAAAAGGAATTAAGGCTCAGGTTGAAAAGAACCGTAATCAGGCTTCCGACTTAGCAGTTCTGCAGCAAAGCGAAGATATTCGTAAGACAACTCAGGAAATGGTAACCTACTTGGGTACTGTTCGTGAGAAGCTCTTGGCTGCCACTGAAAACAAGGGCAAGAACGAGTTCAAAAACATGAGTGCCGAAGACAAGGTTGCCAGCACAATGCTCGGCGGCAAGAAAGACGGCGTTGCTTACGACATGAAGAACAAGCTGAATGCTTATTCCTCATACATCCAGAAATACGTTCCCGGTATTCCTCCGTTGGCACTCGATGCCAAGGATGATCCAATGGTTACCGACAAAGAGCAGCGCAACAAGAACTTTGCTGAGTTGAACTTTGAAAACACCCCGGTAGTAGCTGCTCTGGCTACACTGGCTCAGAAAGAAGCAGAAGTGCTGAAATATGAGTCGGATGCTTTGGCTGCTCAGGCTGCTAAAGTAGGTGGCAGCATTATCGTATTTGATAAAGTAGGTGCTTTCGCAAGTGCTGAGTCGAACACGGTAGCTGCTGGTACTAAGTATAAGGCTGAGCTGTTCCTGACGGCTTCGGCTACGGGTCTTAAGCCTTCGATGACTCTGAACGGCAGCCCACTCACAGTTGGCCCTGACGGTAAAGGCAAAGTTGAGTTTACGGCTCGTCCCGGCTCGTTTGATGCTGCCGGCAATGCCAAAGCTCAGTGGACCGGTACCATTCGCTTCAAGCAGAACGGCCGCGATACGACCTTCAAGGTTACGGTTCCTTACACGGTTACCAAGCCAGTAATGCAGATTCAGTCGGCTTCGGTACAAGCTCTGTATTTCAAGTGCGGCAACAAACTCAGCGTACAGGTTCCTGCTCTGGGTGCCCAATACAAGCCGGCTTTCTCGGCCTCGGGTGCTTCGGTTATCTCCGGTGCCAAAACGGGCGACGTAACGCTGGTGCCTAACTCGCGTGAAGTAACCCTGAACGTAAGCAGCAGTGGCAACGCCATCGGTTCACAAACCTTCCAGGTTCGTCCGATTCCTAAGCCCGAAATCAAATGCATCGTAGGTGGCCGCGAGGCTAATGAGAAGCAGGGTACGCCCATCACGGCAGTACGTAACATGAGCCTGAAGGCAGTGCCGGATGCTGGTTTTGCTACTTTCCTACCCGATGACGCCCGCTACCGCGTAACTCGCTACGAAGTGACGCTGGTACGTGGCAAGCGCCCTGCTTTGCCAACCCGCACCATCAACGGTCCGGAAGCCAACCTGAACGATGTAGTTAACTCGGCCCGCGAAGGCGACCGTCTTTACATCGAAGTGAAAGAAGTTCGGCGCTTGAACTTCCAGGATCAGCAGGAAGAAGTAAACGTTGCGAAGCAGTTCAATATTCCGTTGCTGTAAGCGTTACTCTTCTGAACTAACCGCAGCGCTTTTTTGATTACCACGGTATGAACAAATTCTTTTCCTTCGCCGCTTTGGCGGCCAGCCTGACGCTGTCGGTCTCTGCATCGGCTCAGGAGCAAGCTACGACCGCCAGCAGCAACGGCTCGTATCGCCCGATTCCTAACTCGGACATTATGTTCCGGAAAACGATTTGGCGTGCTGTTGACCTTCGCGAGAAGCAGAACAAGCCGATGTTCTCCGAAGGCAAAGAAATCAGCCGCGTTATTATGGAGGCGGTGAAGCGTGGTGAGCTGCAGGCCTACCGCAATGACTCGCTGACGACGACGTACACGCCCGCCGAAGTTTCCGGTCGGATGTCGTACGTAGAAGCCAGCGCCGGTCTGAGCGAAGAGGAAAAAGCTGCTGGTTTCAGTGAGCAGACTTCGGACGATGACTGGGGCACTCCCAAGAAGAAGGGCAAGTCTACCGCTAAGGCCAAGCCGAAAGCACCCGCCGCGCCACCAAGCTACGAGTACCGCTACAAGGACTTGTACCAGATGGAATTGAAAGAGGATATGATCTTCGACAAGAAACGGTCGAGAATGTATCACGACATCAAAACCGTTACGCTGCTGGTTCCTTCAACGCTCAGCACCAACGTTTCGGGTATTGAATCACCCATTGGTACGTTCAAGTACAGCGACTTGGTACGGGTATTCCGTGCTAATCCGGACAAAGCCATCTGGTTCAACTCCCAGAACGATGCTCAGCATAAGAACCTTGCTGATGCTTTTGAGCTCTGGTTGTTCAACTCGTACATCGTAAAGGTTTCGAACCCGAACGACTCGCGTCTGGACGAAGTATATGGCGGGCCGCAGCAAGGCGTTCTGGCTGCTCAGCAAGCTGCTTCCGACCTGATTGAGTATGAATACAATCTCTGGAGCTTCTAAGCATTTAGCGTCTCCTGACAGTAACAAAAAAGGCCCTGCTCACGAGCAGGGCCTTTTTTGTTTTATCCGGGCTACAGAATACCTATCCTTCCTGGCTTTACTCGGTGGGCTCTTCTTGCTGCTGAAAGTAGGAAAGCAGTACCCGCGACTTAGCCTTGCCAATCTCCGCTACCAACTCGGCTTCCGACAGCTCACGAATTTTCTTCACCGACTTAAACTTGCTAAGCAGCTTCTCGGCAGTAGCAGGGCCCAGACCTTTGACGTCGGTCAGCTCAGTTTTGAGCGTGGCCGCGTCGCGGCGGTTACGGTGGAAGGTGATGCCGAAACGGTGTACTTCGTCGCGCATGCGCTGAAACAGACGTAGCGACTCGCTTTTCTTGTCGATGTAGAGCGGCAGCGGGTCGTTGGGGACGTATATTTCCTCCAAGCGCTTAGCAATGCCGATAACTGGAATCTGGCCCCAGAGGTTGAGGTCTTTCAGGGCTTTGACGGCCATGCTAAGCTGGCCTTTACCACCGTCGACGATGACGAGCTGGGGTAGGGAAGCACCTTCGTCGACCAAGCGGCGGTAACGGCGCGTGACGACTTCGTACATCGAGTCGAAGTCGTTGGGGCCGACTACGGTTTTGATGTGGTAGTGGCGGTAGTCCTTCTTGCTGGGTTTGGCGTTGCGGAAACATACCATAGCGGCCACCGGGTTGTCGCCCTGGAAGTTGGAGTTGTCGAAACACTCGATGTGCTTGGGCAGCTCCGTAAGGCGCAAATCCTTCTTAATGGTTTCCATGATGCGCACCTCGTTCAGGTCCTTAGACCGGTCGGTCATGCTTTCCTTCTCCTTGCGCAGGTACATCACATTTTTGATGGACAACTCCAGCAGCTTGCGCTTGTCGCCAATCTGGGGCACGGTGACCACCGCGTTGGGAATGGGCAGCTCTGGGAGTGCCACGTTGACCAGGATTTCGCGGGACTGGCTTTCGAACTCCTCCCGCATCTGCATCACCATCGGAGCCAGAATTTCGGCGTCGGTTTCGTCGAGCTTCTTCACCACTTCCACCGATTGGGTGAGGATAATAGAGCCGTTCATCACCTTCAGGTAGTTTATAAAGGCGTTTTTCTCGTTGGCGGCAATACTGAATACGTCGATGTTGGACAGGGAAGCATTGACAACCGTGGACTTGGCCTGGAAGTCGTCGAGCCGGTCGAGCTTTTGCTTGAAGCTGTGGGCCAGCTCGAACTGTTGATCCTGGGCGGCGGTCATCATCTTCTCCTTGAAGTAGGCTTTCGGTACGCTCAGGTTGCCGCTGAGGATGTTGCGGATCTGCTGGATGTTCTGGTTGTAGCTGTCCTCATCTACCAGCCCTTCACAAGGGCCTTTGCAGTTGCCCAGGTGATACTCCAGACAGACTTTGAACTTGCCAGCGGCTACGTTCTCGGGCGACAGGTTGTAAGTGCAGGTGCGCAGCGGGTAGAGGGCCCGGATCAGCTCCAGCAGGATGTTCATGGCCGTCAGGTTGGCGTAGGGGCCGTAGTAGCGCGAGCCGTCGTTGATCTTCTTGCGCGTGGGCAGCAGCCTCGGAAACCGCTCATTGGTCAGGCAGAGGTAGGGGTAGGTTTTGCCGTCTTTGAGCAGGATGTTGTATTTGGGCTGGTTCTCCTTGATGAGGTTGTTTTCCAGCAGAAAGGCGTCCGACTCACTATCCACGATGGTAAATTCAATGCGCTTGATGTTGCGCACCAGTTGCTGGGTCTTCTTATTGTGGTCCTGCTTGTTGAAGTAGCTGCTGACGCGCTTACGGATATCAATGGCCTTGCCGACGTAGATGATGCCCTCGTCGTCGAAGAATTTATAGATTCCCGGCCGGTGGGGCAGGTGGCGGATTTGTTCTACTAAATGGTCTTTGGCAGCCATAGGAAATGAGGCAAGAGCGGAGGTAGGTTTAACTCCTAAAACAGAGCGGAGGTTAGGATAATTCGAGCCGAAGCAACTCGCAACTATTCTGCAAACAAACAAAAAGTGGCAGGTGAAACTCACCTGCCACTATATTTTAGCGGTTAGCACCAGCTACCGACCGATTTAAATATCCTCGTCGTCAATATCCTGCAGATCCGTCTGGTTGAGCTTCTGGTCGTAGGGAATCGTGTCGCGCTGGCCGCCGTAGTAGCGGCTGCAGTCGATTTCGATGGATAGGGGCTGGGCCGGCTTGGGGAAGGGCGCGGTGCTGACGCCAATGCTCTTATCGGCGTATACTTTGCGCATAAATATGCCGTAGATGGGCAGCGCGGCGCGGGCACCCTGGCCGAAGGAACCCGAGCGGAAGTGGATGCTGCGGTCTTCCCCACCCACCCACATGCCACATACCAGGTCCGGCGTCATGCCCATAAACCAGGCGTCGGAATAGTTGGAGGTGGTACCAGTCTTGGCTCCGATTTCGTAGGGGAATTTGAAGCCGGTTTTCAGGATAACCGAGGTGCCGCCTTTCTCCGTGGTGGAAGCCTGCAGCATATAGGTCATCAGGTAGGCGGTTTCTTCGCTGAGAGCTTCCCGCGTCTGGGGCACAAACTCGCGCAGCACGTTGCCATTCTTGTCCTCGATGCGCGTTACCATCATCGGGGCCGTCCACACGCCTTTATTGACGAATGTGCTGTATGCCCCGCTCAATTCGTAGATGCTCACGTCGCTGGAGCCAAAACCGACCGAGGGCACGGCTTCAATGGGCGAGGTAATGCCGAGGCGCTTGGCGTAGGAAACCACGGTTTCGGGACCGAGCTTCTGCACCAGCCATGCCGTAATCGAGTTCATGGAGCGGGCCAGGGCCTGCCGAATCGTGAAAGTGCGGCCTGAGAAGCCGCCCTCAAAGTTCTTAGGTGTATAAGGGGCCCGGCCGGCGACGGCGGGGAAAGTAGTAGCCACGTCGGGCCGCTGGTAGCAGGGCGAGTAGCCTTGGTCGATGGCGGCGGTGTACACGATTGGCTTGAACGTGGAACCCGGCTGGCGTTTGCCCTGCTTTACGTGGTCATACTTGAAGTACTTGAAGTTGGTGCCGCCCACCCAGGCCTTGATCTGCCCGTTGAGCGGGTTCATGGCCATAAAGCCGGCGTGCAGGTAGCGCTTGTAATAGGCCAGCGAATCGAGCGGCGACATCATGACTTCCTTCTCGCCCTTCCACGAGAAAACCATCATTTTGTACTTCTTCTTCAAGTAGTAGTTGATGGAGTCCTTGTTGCCATCGAAGCGGTTGTCGAGGGAGCGGTACCGCTCGGTGCGCTTGATGGCCGTTTGCAGGAAGTTGGGAATGAGCTTGCCGTTCTCGTCGCGCCAGGGCAGCTGGCCTTTCCAGTGGGCGTCGAACATCTTCTGCTGTTGCTGCATGTGCTCGGCAATGGCCGACTCGGCGTACTTCTGCATCCGCGAGTCAATCGTGGTGTAGATTTTCAGGCCGTCGGCGTACAGGTCGTGGTCGGTTTCCTTGGCCCACTGCAGCAACGACTTGCTGACCTCCGTGCGGAAGTAGGGCGCAATGCCCTTGCTCGAGTTCTCCACGCTGTAGTGCAGCACAATGGGCTTGGCTACGGCAGCGGCGTAGGCGGGCTGGTCGATGAAGGCATACTTGTTCATCTGGCTCAGCACCCAGTCGCGGCGGCGCTTCGAGCGTTCGGGGTTGCGCACTGGGTTAAACCACGACGGCCCGTTGACCAAACCCACCAGCAGCGCCGATTCTTCCAGCGTAAGGGTACGGGGCGGCTTGTTGAAGAAGGTTTTGGCAGCTACGTTCACCCCGAATGCATTGGAGCCAAACTCGGCGGTGTTGAGGTACATCCGCAGAATCTCGCGCTTGGTGTAGTTGCGCTCCAGCTGCACGGCCACAATCCACTCCTTGGTCTTGATAATGAGAGTACGCAGGCCCGGTACATGGCTCAGGCTGCCGTCGTTGAGGTCTTCACGGGTGCGGAACAGCATTTTGGCCAGCTGCTGGGTGAGCGTACTGGAGCCGCGCCGCACGTTGCCCTTCACCATGTAGTAAGGAATAGCGGCCAAGCCCTTGAAGTCGATGCCGGAGTGGCCCTCGAAGCGCACGTCTTCGGTGGCAATCAGGGCATCTACCAGCGTCTGGGGCAGGTCTTCGTAGTCGACGGGCGTGCGGTTTTCCCGAAAGTATTTGCCCATCAGGACTCCATCGGCCGAGTAGACTTCGGAGGCCAGCTCACTTTTGGGATTTTCCAGCGTCTTCAGGTTGGGCATGCGCCCAAACAGGTTCAGAAAATTGACGCTTACGGCCAGGGTATAGAGAATAGCAACCAGCACGCCGCCGCCGAAGAGAACCCAGAGCAGGCGAGTGAAAGCACTAAAACGACCCGGACGCTGGGGTTTGCGGGGCGCGGTTTTGGACTTGGTGGCGGGATAAGCCATGAAGGTGGACTACGGGCGGTAAGTTTGCTGGTAGAAGCGCTGATACTCTTCTACATCCTTGCTTTGGAGCAACAGCGGCAGATTATCAATACCAATAATGAGGGTTTGGTAACCCGCGCCGCGCAATTTGCTGATCGGCGACTGGGGCCCACGCAGCTTCAGGGCGTAGTTCTGAGCCACTTTGGCCCCCGGCAATGATTGTACCACCACTAAGTCGAGCGAGTCGCCTAACAGCATACGCAATACCTGCAAGTTGTTGGCCCGGAAGAAGCGGTTGTTGTAGGCCGTCAACTGGGCGGGCATAGCTTCTACCGGCGCGGCACCTTTGGGAAAAGCCAGCACTACAACGTGGTTGGCGTTTAGGTTGGAAGCATACGCAGTAGCGGGCTTGGCCGGGGCCGGGGCGGGAACAGTAGTAGCTGGAGCCGTCGTACTCGGCTCAGTCGGTGGGGGTAACACCGGAGCCGGAGTTACCGGGGCCTCGGTAGTTTTGGATTGTTTGCCGGCTTTCGTTTTGGTCGGTGCTTTATTGGTCGGCGTGGTCTTAGGACCAGGATTAGTCAGGGTCGGAACTGGCGTAGTAGGCGTAGCCGGCGCGGTAGGGGCGGGCATCACAGGTACCGGGGCGGCCGGGGATTCATTCTCCCCGTAGAAAATCCGCAGCCGGTTGTCTACTTCGCCCGGCCGGAACATCGATACCGACGGTTTCTCAGTCGAAGCCAGGGCTCCGGCCACTTGGCCTTCCTCGTAGCGCTTGTAGCTGGCCAGCAGTTCGCGGGCCTGCCCCACTAATGCGCTTTCCGGATATTCCTTCTGAAACTTCTCCACCGCTGCCTTGGCTACCAGCGGCGGCTGGGTCCGAATCACGAGCAGCGTGCTGAGATAAGCCACTCGGTCGTTCAAATCACTGATTGGATTTTGCTTCCGGGTGCGGGTTAGCACGGCGGTGGCCTTTTTAAACTCCTGCTTTTTGTAGAAGGCAAAAGCCGAATCAAGCTGCACGGCTACCTGCTCGTTGGCAATGGAGGTGCGGCGCAAGTATTCGGGGTCGGCTACCAGGCGGGCATATGAGGAGTTCGGGTACTCCTGCCGCAGCCGCTGGGCATACGCCTCGCCTCTCGGGTCATTCTGCTCCTTGTACAGGAGGTAGAGGCTGTAGAAAACCTCAGGCGAGTGGCTGCTTTTCGGAAAGCGCGTTACCAACTTCTCGTAGGTTTCGGCAGCCCGCGCCGGCTCTTTCAGCTGCTGGCTGTAGATGGCGCCCAACGCAAACAGTGCCTCTTCCACCTGCTTTTCCGAGGCCTGCATCTGGGCGTCGGTCAAGGGAATGTTCTGCCGGTATTGCTTCACCAGTTCCTGAGCCTGCACGGCCGGGTCTACCGCCGGAGCCAGCGTGGCATCCGACGCCGGATTCACACTCGTACTGCCATTGCCGGCAATAGACAGTGGCACATTGCCGCCCTGCGCCGTAGTGGGCGAAGCCGAAGCCTGACTGCTGATGCGCCAATTATCCTGCAATTGCCGGTCGCCCCATTTCCGAATGAAGTCGGACTTAGCCGTGCTTAGGGCCGTGGGGTTGTCGAAGTAAAATAGGGCGCCGCCGGCCCCATTGGCCAGCGCCAGTGGGTCTATTTGCGAGTCGCCGGGCCGCAGGGCACTTACGCTGCCATTGGTAGCCTGCTGCTCCCGGCGGGCGGCCAGCGCTTGCTGGGCGGCCTGCCGGTCAGCTTCCTTGCGACGGGCCGCCAGCTCCGTATTGGCAAAGGCGAGCAGTTGGGTGCGCAGGGCGGCCGAGTCGAGGCGGGCCAGGGTTTGGAGGCTGTCCTGGGTTTCGACGGTGGTAATCTGCTTGGCAAACTCCTTCAGAATCTCACTCCGCTCGGCCGTAGCCGCGTACTCGGGTGCTTCCCGGGCCATGTTCTGCACGGTACTGTCGTAGTAAGCCGCGGCCAGGCGGTAGCGCTGCAGATTTTCGTAGTAGATGCGGCCGGCCAGCAAGTAAGTATAAGACCGTTGGGCGGCATTGTTCTTGTTGGCTTGGGCGGCTTTGCGCAGCAGGGGAAGGGCGTTTTCGTAGTGCTGCTGCCGGTATTCCAGCCGCGCCATTTCGTAGTATATCTTGTCGGTATACTCCTTGTTCTTGGTGTCCTTGAGCAGCTTGGCAAAGTACTTATCCAGCCGTGCCCGGTCGTTGGCATTCAAATCCGATACCTGACCCAGCATCAGCTTGGAAAAGAAATCCAACTCATAGGGTGGGTTTTTCTTCAGAATCTTATTGAGCTGCGCATATGCCTGCTTGTCGTCGCCGTTGGCTTGGTAGAGCTGGGCCAGAATGTAGCGGGTACGCGACTGTTCGTTCTTGGGCGTGATATAGGGAATGGCCTTTTCCAGGTTAGTAATAGCCATTTTCTGGTCGCCAGTTAGCAAAAAATACTCGGCCCGCACCAAAAATAGCTCCCGGGCATTGGGCTCTGTCCCTTTTTCCTTGTCCAGCAGGTCCGATACGGCGGCGGCGTTTTCGTACTCCTTCAGCGCCAAAAACGTGCGCATCAGCCAGATCAGCGCCTCGTGCTTGGCGTTGAGGTCCTTGCTGGTCGTATTCACGTACTTAAAGGTCTTGCCCGCGTCTTCATACTCCTTCTTATAGTAGCGGGCCTTCCCGATCAGCAAGTAGCTGTCATCGGTCCAGTCGGAGCCCGGCCGGTGCTGAATCGGCAGCGAGGCTTTTTTAATAATGTCGTCGAGGTCGGCCGTGATGCGGCCTACCGTGGCATCGTCCAGGGTCGGAAACAGGGGCAGAATCCGGTTGTAGTCGCTCACGCGGGATTTGTAGAGGGTTTCCTCCGTGGCCCGCAGCTTCTCGCGAGCCAGAAAGAAACCGTTGTCGCGGGCTACCACGTTTTCGTAGGCATGGCCCAGCACGGACTTACGTTCCGAGGAGCAGGCGCCCACTCCCAGCAGCACGGGCAGCAGGGCAGCGGAAGCGAAAAGCAGGCGGAAAAGCGGATACTTCGTCAAAGCAGATAGTAGGGTCGGGGCCACGCAGTACAGGTTTTAACGCGCATCCCGCGCCGATTCGTTCGTTCGGCAGCGGGGCACGGTATCTACAACGCAGCACTTTGGGTAAAATTACGGTTTTTCCGTAGCCGTAGCGGTTTGCCTGCGTATCTGGCAACCGAAGCACCGGTCAGTGGCCGGAAAATCAATACTTTCGCACCCCCAAACCTTCACCTGCCATGGCCGCCGCTGCTCCCCAACCCCCAGACTCCAACGACTCGGACCGGCTGCGGGCCTTTGCCAAATACTCCGGGCTGGCCTTTCAGATGCTGGCCATCATCGGCGTCTGCACCTGGGGTGGGCTGAAGCTGGACGAATATGTGCACAACGACAAGCCCTGGTACACCATCAGCCTGATGGTTTTCGGCCTGATTGCCGCCACCTACCAGGTTATCCGCTCCCTTTCCCGCAACGACTAATTACTGCCCAGTGCTTTTCCTTCGCAACTTTTTGATTTTCTGCGTCATCGTCTGGGCCATCATGTATGGCCTGCAGATGCAGTTCGGCGCGGCCGTCATTCACCCGCTGGCTTACTACGTGCTGGCCTTCTTCGCCGTGCTGACCGCCATTACCTACTGGCTCACGGCCGTGCTGCTCAAAGCCAACCCCGACGGGTTTATGGTGGCTTTCTTTGGGGGCATGGTGGTGCGCCTGCTCTTGTCGGTCGCTATGGTGATGATATACCTATATAAAGGAGGCGCGAAGGAAGGTCACGGCACTTGGACCTTCCTCGGAAGCTTCTTCCTCCTGTATTTCTTGTTTGCCGGGTTTGAAATCTGGAGCATCCTGAGTAACTTGCGCCCGTTTTCAAAACCGGGTGAAAGCCAATTGTGAAGGTTTTGTGAGCACCACCCTAACCCTCTTTGAATGAAGCGTTTACTGATAGCTCTCTTCTGCATTCTTTCGCTTCCCGTGTTTGCCAACGAACCCACCGCAACACAGGCCGAAGCAACCGACAAGGAGGCTTTCAGCCCCGGCGAGATGATTCTGCACCACATCGGGGATTCGCACGAATGGCATTTCGCCACGCTCGGCGACGAAGAACACGGCACGCACTTCACCATTCCGCTGCCCGTCATTGCCTACCAACCTGCCAAAGGGCTGAGTGTTTTCTCCTCGTCCAAGCTGGCCCACGGTGAAGCCTACAACGGCCTGAAGCTGGAGCACGAGCACCTCGTAGCCGAAGACGGCAGCAAGGTATACGATTTTTCGATTACTAAAAATGTGGCCTCGCTTCTGCTGAGCGCCGCCATCCTGCTGCTCGTGTTTACGGCCGTGGCCCGCGGCTACCGCCGCAACCACGGCGGTGCCCCCCGCGGCATCCAGTCGTTCTTCGAGCCCATCGTCATCTTTATCCGCGACGAAGTAGCCAAGAAGTCTATCGGTCCGAAGTACGAGCGCTACATGCCGTACCTGCTGACTATCTTCTTCTTTATCTGGTTCAACAACCTGCTGGGCCTGATGCCGGGTGCCGCCAACCTCACCGGTAACATCGCCGTTACCATGACCCTGGCCTTGATGACGCTGCTCATCACCCTGGCCAGCTCCAACAAAAACTACTGGGCTCACATCTTTGCTACGCCCGGCGTACCGAAGCCCCTGCTGCTCATCATGATTCCGGTGGAACTGATTGGCGTAGTGGTAAAGCCTTTCTCCCTGATGATCCGACTGTTTGCCAACATCACGGCCGGTCACATCGTGGTGCTGAGCTTCATTTCGCTCATCTTCATCTTCAAGAGTATCTTCATCAGCCCCGTTACTCTGGCTTTCGGCCTGTTTATTAACGTGCTCGAGCTGCTGGTTGCTATTCTGCAGGCCTACATCTTCACCCTGCTCACCGCCATGTACATCGGCGGCGCGGTAGAGGAGCACCACGATGCCGACTACCAGATGGGCGGCGGCGATGGTGCCGATGAGGCCCACGTAGCCCACGCGGCTCACTAAGTTTTCTCACCCCTGAATTTTTCGTTTTTCACTTCTCTCTAATTTCTGTTTTATGCTTCTTTCTCTGTTGTTGCAGGTTGCGAATTCTGTTGGTCTGGCTGTAATGGGTGCCGGTATCGGTGCTGGTCTGGTTGCTCTGGGCGTTGGTCTGGGTATCGGCCGTATCGGTGGTAGCGCTATGGAGGCCATCGGCCGCCAGCCAGAAGCTTCCGGCAAAATTCAAACGGCTATGCTGATCGTAGCGGCTCTGATCGAAGGTCTGGGTCTGTTCGCAGTAGTAGTCTGCTTGCTGATTTCGTTCAACCTCTAGAGCTAGGGGCAATGCCTAAGCAGCCCGCTGCGCATCGCTTCGGCGCACGGCGCGGCGGGCTGACTTGGCTTTTTTGGGTTGCTGGAAAGGCTCGTACGCGGCCTTTCTTCTCCTCGATACTCCCACTTCCTACTCTGAGTATATGGAATTGATAACCCCCAATATTGGCCTGATTTTCTGGCAGCTGGTGATTTTCCTCATCGTGCTGTTCCTGCTGGCCAAATTTGCCTGGAAACCCATTCTTGGCTCCCTTAAGGAGCGTGAGGATTCGATTGAAAGCGCCCTGCGCATGGCCGATCAGGCCAAGCTGGAAATGCAGCAGCTGAAAGCCGGTAACGAAAAACTCATCGCCGAAGCTCGTATGGAGCGCGACAAGATGATGCAGGAAGCCACCCAAATGGCCAACCAGCTCATCGAGCAGGCGAAGAACAAAGCTACCGAGGAAGGCAGCCGCATGATTATGCAGGCCCGCGAAGCCATCCAGAACGAGAAACACGCTGCGCTGACCGAGGTGAAAAACACGGCCGCCAAGCTTTCCATCGATATTGCTGAGCGCATCCTGCGCCGTGAGCTGGCGGATGCTGGCTCCCAGCAGCAACTCGTGGACTCGTACCTGAAGGATGTTAAACTGAACTAGAAGTTAGTGGCTAGCAGCCGGCCATGACCTGTGTCGTGGCCGGCTCCTACCTCCTGGCTCCTTAACTTCTACAAGTATGTCTGAACAACGAGTTGCCTCCCGCTACGCCAAGTCCCTGCTGGATCTGGCCGAGGAGCGCGGAACGCTGGAGCAAGTAAAGCTCGACATGGATCTGTTCCGCAAAACGCTGGAGCAAAACCGTGACCTGCGCCTGCTCTTGCGCAATCCCATCGTGAAGCACGATAAGAAGCTGGCTATTCTGAAGGCAATCTTCGGCGGCAAGGTGTCGGATATCACGGAGAAGTTTTTCTCCATCGTGACCCAGCACAACCGCGAAAGTGCCCTCGAATGGGTAGCTACCGAGTTCCAAAGCCAGTACGATTTGCTGCGCGGTATGCAGGTAGCCCAGGTTACCACGGCCCAGCCGCTGGCCCCGGCCCTGCGCGAGCAGCTCAACACGATTGTGCGTGAGCAGTCGGGCCTGCAGAACGTTACGCTTCAGGAATCGGTTGATGAGTCGCTGATCGGCGGCTTCATCCTGCGCGTCGGCGACCGTCAGCTCGACGAGTCGGTGCGCAACAGCCTGCGCAAGCTGCGCAATTCCTTTAAAGAGAACCCCTACCAACACCATATTAACTAATAACATGGCAGACGTGCGTCCGGATGAAGTATCCGCCATTCTGCGGGAGCAGCTGTCCAACTTCAAGACCGAAGCCGAACTCGAAGAGGTTGGTACGGTTCTCCAGGTTGGTGACGGTGTAGCCCGTATCTACGGTCTGGGCAATGCCCAGGCGGGGGAATTGATTGAATTTGAAAACGGCCTGCAAGCGCTGGTTCTCAACCTGGAAGAAGACAACGTAGGTGCCGTAATGCTCGGCGACTACAGCGACATCCGGGAAGGTGCTACCGTGAAGCGGACCAACAAAATTGCTTCGATCCAGGTTGGCGAAGGCATCATCGGTCGTGTTGTGAACACGCTCGGTCAGCCTATCGACGGCCGTGGTCCTATTGCCGGCGAAACGTTCGACATGCCCCTGGAGCGTAAGGCCCCCGGTGTAATCTATCGTCAGCCCGTAAACGAGCCCATGCAGACCGGTATCAAGGCTATCGACGCCATGATTCCAATTGGCCGGGGCCAGCGGGAGCTCATCATCGGCGACCGTCAGACGGGTAAGTCGACGGTTGCGCTTGACGCCATCCTGAACCAGCGCGAATTCTTTGAGCGTGGCGAGCCGGTTTTCTGCATCTACGTTGCCGTAGGTCAGAAAGCCTCGACCGTAGCCCAGATCGTGCAGGCCCTGACCAAGGGCGGTGCTATGGACTACACTGTAGTAGTGGCCGCTACCGCCGGCGACCCGGCTCCAATGCAGTTCTTTGCTCCCTTCACTGGTGCCGCCATCGGCGAATTCTTCCGTGATACGGGTCGTCCTGCTCTGGTTGTCTATGATGACTTGTCGAAGCAGGCTGTGGCCTACCGCGAAGTGTCGCTGCTGCTGCGTCGTCCTCCCGGACGTGAGGCGTATCCCGGTGACGTATTCTACCTGCACAGCCGCCTCTTGGAGCGTGCCGCGAAGATCAACGCTTCCGACACTATTGCGGCCGACATGAACGACCTGCCCGCTAGCATCAAGCACCTGGTGAAAGGTGGTGGCTCGCTGACGGCTCTGCCGATCATCGAAACCCAGGCTGGTGACGTTTCGGCTTACATCCCAACGAACGTAATTTCGATTACGGACGGTCAGATCTTCCTTGAGACCAACCTCTTCAACTCGGGTGTGCGTCCCGCTATTAACGTAGGTATCTCGGTATCGCGCGTAGGTGGTAACGCCCAGATCAAGTCGATGAAGAAGGTGGCCGGTACGCTGAAGCTCGACCAGGCCCAGTTCCGCGAGCTGGAAGCCTTCGCCAAGTTCGGCTCCGACCTCGACGCCTCCACCAAGCTCACCATCGAGCGGGGCCGTCGTAACCTCGAAATCCTGAAGCAGCCTCAGTTCTCGCCCGTAAAGGTGGAAGACCAAGTGGCTATCATCTACGCTGCTACCAACGGTCTGCTTGACCTGGTGCCCGTAGACAAGGTTCGGGCCTTCGAAACCGAGTTCCGCCAGGTGATGCAGTCGCGCCACCCCGAGGAGCTCAAGGCGCTGAAAGCCGGTAAGTTGGATGACAACATCACCAACGCCATCCGTCAGGTTGCCAAAGACCTGTCGGCGGTTTACGCTTCTAAGTAATTGGTTGATTGTTGGTTGTTGATTGTTAAATGAGTCGCGCCACAGGCCGGGTCGTTCAACAATCAACAATCAGCAACTGACAATCAACATTCAACTAAATGGCTAGCTTAAAAGAAGTCCGCAACCGCATTGTATCGGTGCAAAGTACGCAGCAAATCACCAAAGCCATGAAGATGGTGGCGGCGGCTAAGCTGCGGCGCGCTCAGGACAACATCCTGCGCATGCGCCCCTACGCCCAGCGGCTCAACAGCATTCTGAGCAACCTCACCAGCTTGGCCGGCGACGACGTAGTGAGCGAGTATGGGGTGCAGCGCGACGTGCGCCGCGTGCTCATCATCGCCGTTACTTCCGACCGGGGCCTGGCCGGAGCTTTCAACAGCAACATCTTCAAAGGGGTGAATGCCCTGATTGCGGAGCGTTATGCTGCTCAGGCTGCTGCCGGCACCATTACGGTAATGGCCATCGGCAAGCGCGCCCACGAGTACTTCTCGAAGCGCGGTCCGGTGTTGGGCAACTACACCCACGTATTCGGACAACTCTCGTTCGATACGGTGCGCGTGGCGGCCGAGCAGGCAATGGAAGGTTTCCGCACCGGTCAGTTCGACGAGGTGACAATGGTGTACAACGAGTTCAAGAACGTGGCCACGCAGGTGGTACGGGCCGAGCAGCTGCTGCCACTGGTAGCCGCTGAGGCTCCGGCTGCTGCCGCCGCTACCTCGAACGTGGACTACATCTTCGAACCCTCGAAAGAGGAAATCGTGCAGACCCTGATTCCCCAGTCGCTGAAGGTGCAGCTCTACAAGGCCGTACTGGAAAGCAACGCTTCGGAGCACGGCGCCCGCATGACGGCCATGGACAAAGCCACGGAAAACGCCGGCGAGCTGCTCAAGTCGCTCAAGCTGACCTACAACCGCACGCGTCAGGCGGCTATTACCACCGAGATTCTCGAAATCGTGGGTGGGGCCGAAGCCCTGGCGGCCAGCCGCGGCTAAGGATACGCTGAATGAATCTGTAAAAGGCCCGCTTCCGCAAGGAGGCGGGCCTTTTCTTATGCGTGCTGTGAGCGGGGTGGCGTATAACGGCCCGCCGAAACCCGGTGCTGCCCGCTCCAAATTTGGCTACCCAATTGCGGTGGCCACAGTACCTTTGGTATCCTTAACCATCTTTTTATTCTTCGCTATTGATGAAGCGTTACTTCCTGGGGCCTCTGGCTCTGCTATTGCCGGCCGCCGCTGTTTCGGCTCAGAGCTTTGCCATAACGGGCTTGCAACCCGCCGCCAATTCTACCGCTATACCGCGCACTGGCAGCCTGCAGGTTGCATTTTCGCTGCCGTTGGCCGCCGATGCCGGCACGGCCGGCGGGCTGACGGTATTCAGCAGCCAGTATGCGGGCCGGCTGTCCGGTGCTACCGCCGTGGCCGGCAATACCCTCACGTTCCGGCCCACCAGCGGCTTCCGGCCCGGTGAGAAAGTGCTGGTGAGCGTGCCCACTACCGTGCGCAGCAGCACCGGTACTGCCCTGGCCCGAGCCCGGGTGTACGAGCTGACGGCCGCCGCGCTGGGCAGCAGCGGTCCATTCCCGCCCAGCGTGACGGTGGGCGTGGGCAATGCTCCCTTCAACGTGGCCACCGGCGACCTAAACAACGACGGCTCCCTCGACCTGGTAACCGCCAACCTGGGTAGTGGCGACGTGAGTGTGCGCCTCAACAACGGCCAAGGCACGTTTGGCGGCACAGGTCTGGTAGGAGTGGGGCCGGTGCCGTTCTGGGTGCAGCTGGGCGACATCGACGGCGACGGCGACCTGGATATTCTTACCGCCAACCTCGGCAATAGCACTATCAGCATCCGGCCCAACGATGGGCTGGGCCAGTTTGGGGCGGGCAGCAACCTGCCGGTAAGCATCCAGGTCCGCCACCTGGCCCTAACCGACATCGACGGCGACGGTGACCTGGATATTCTGGGTGTAGGCGAAGGGAGCAATCCGGGGCTGAACGTGCTGCGCAACATCGGCGCGGGCTCCTTCGCGGCCCCGGTGGCCCTGGCCGTGGGCAGCGTCCCGTGGTTTGTAGCTGCCGCCGACGTAGACAACGACGGCGACCAAGATGCGCTGGTGGCTAACAACGACGCCGATGGCACCGTGGACCTGCTGCGCAACGACGGCTTTGGCACCTTCACTCGCACCGTGGTACTGCGCCTGAGCGGCGCTTTAAGCAGCGTGAGCACGGCCGATATGGATGCCGACGGCGACCAGGACCTGCTCATCACCAATATTGGTAGCAACACGCTGGTTATGGCCCGCAACAACGGCCAGGGCGCATTCGCGGTGGCCAGTACGCTGCCAAACATGGGGCAGCCCCGCATGGCAGTGCCCGCCGATATGAACGGCGACGGCGCCCCCGATGTGGTAACCAGTAGCCAGGGCCGGGAGCAGGTGATAGTGGCCGTCAACAACGGCCTCGGCCAGCTTTCGCGCACCAACTTCCTCTCCACGGCCCTCGAACCCATTGGCGTAGCCACCGGCGATATCGATGCCAACGGCACCCTAGATATTCTGGTGGCCAACATCGGCAGCAACATCGTGAGTACTTGGCTTTCCAACGCCGGGGTGCCCACGTCGAGCACGGCAGGCGGGGCACCCGCGGCCCGCCTACAGCTGGTTCCCAATCCCGCCTACCAGACCACCCGCGTGCAGGTGCCAGCCGGTACGGCGCAGGTGCAGCTTATCAGCCCGCTGGGGCAGGTAGTGCGCACCCAGCCCGTAGGCGCAGGTCAGGCCGAGGTACTGGTGCCGCTGGCCGGGCTGCCGGCCGGCGTGTATCTGGTGCGGGCCGGGCAGGCCGTGGGGCGGTTGGTGGTGCAGTAACTACCTGGTTTCCGCTAAACCTGAAGGGCCCGCTTCCGCAAGGAGGCGGGCCTTTTTGCTTTACACTAAAATTTGTGGAAGTGATTTATGTAGCTTTACCTAGCTCTCAATATCAGGTAATGGTATCATGCGTGAGTGCTATTCATCTCTATTGTATACACGCGAATGAAATCTTTTTACCACAATCTGTCGGCTCTCATCTTGCTGATACCCTCAGGAGCTGTGCTGGCCCAGGCCCCACTGGTGACTAACGTAATTCCCGCTGCCAATGCCCGTGCTGCCGCCCGCACGGGACTAGTTATGGCCACCTTCAGCCAGCCACTGACGTCAGCCTCAGCTGCGGCGCTTAAAGTGTTCAGCAACCAGCGTGGGGGCTTGCGTACCACGGCAGCGCCCGCCGTGGTTAGCGGCAATACGCTCAGCTTCATGCCCGCACCCTACGCATTTCTACCCGGCGAAACGGTGCACGCTACCATAACAACGGCCGCTGCCAGTGCTGAGGGAGCTTTGGCCACGCCCCGCGTGCTGCAGTTTACGACGGCCGTAGGTGGCACCGGAAGCGGCAACTTCGAAATGCGCAGCCGAGTGCCGGCAGCAGCGTCCAACATCGTGTTGGGGGACATAGACGGAGACGGAGACCTCGATGCTGTGGGCCCCAACGAGTTAAATGCGGCTACTATTCTTCTCAACGACGGAATGGGCAACTTCGCTGCTCCGCCGACCAATGCCACTGTGGCAACAGGCGGGTCGCCCTATGGTCTGGCTCTGGGCGACATTGATGGGGATGGAGACCTTGATTGCGTGACGGCTAACGCTAGCCAGACCAGTACCGGCGGCAGCTCCAGCGTCCGGTTCAACAACGGCAGCGGGGTATTTACTGCTCCCACGGTAGGTGCTGAAGTGCCTGTTCCAGTCTTTCAGCGCACCTTGGTGCTGGCTGACCTGGATGGTGACGGCGACCTGGACTTGCTGACCGGTGGCAGCATTCGCCTTAATAATGGGGCTGGCCTCTTTACTGCCCCCGTCGCTAATGCTGAAATCACCGGTGTAGCACGCGACGCATCGGGCTTTGCGGTAGGTGACGTAGACGGTGACGGCGACTTGGATATGACCATTACCGACTTTACCAATACCAGCGGAAAGGTGAATATTCTGTTCAACAACGGCGCCGCCGTGTTTGCGGTGCGACCCACGGTACCTAGCCCGGCTGTAGGCCCCTACGCAACAACTCTGGGTGACGTAGATGGTGACGGTGATCTGGACCTGCTGGTAATCTACATGACAAGGACTGGCAATAACGTAAGTCTGTTTTTGAATAACGGCACTGGGGTGTTCGGAAATGAACGGGTAATACTATTGGGCAGTCCCTTTTGGTCTAATCGTAACCTGGCACTGGGCGACCTAGATGCTGATGGGGACTTGGATCTGCTTTTACCCCTCAACGACCGGGTAAGTGTTATGCTCAACAATGGAGCCGGCATGTTTTCATCTCCCGCTGCCACTGTGATGGTAAGTGCCGGCTTCAGTCACGTGGCGGTAACCTCGGGTGACTTGGATGCCGATGGGGACCTCGATTTTGTGGGCTACGCAGTTGGCTATATTACCACTTGCGTGAACCAACCCATAACGCTAGCCTCGGCTGCGGCCAATGCTGCTCCTGCCTTCTCAATGTATCCTAATCCGGCTCGTGATGTGGTAACAGTGTCAGGTGTGGCACCCCGGGCAACACTTGAAGTACTGGATGCACTCGGCCGCCTTGTAGCTACGGCTACGGCTAATGCTACCGGTACAGCCCAACTTACCTTATCGGCCGCTTGGGCACCGGGCGTATACGTGGTGCAGTCGGAGGGAAGAGTGCAGCGGCTGGTAGTAGAATAGCCTGAGATGTACCCGCCGAACGGTGCAAATTAAGGGAATCGTTGTAGCTAGAGCTGCCTTTCTAAGGAGGATATACGGTCCGCTTCCGCAAGGAGGCGGGCCGTGTTTGTTGGGCGAAATTCGATGGGCAACTAATACTGGGCGCGGAGGTACTACAGATAAGTAGCACTACGTATTCCCCTATACCGGGCTGCAGTGGCATACGCGGGTAACCACTACTGCCGGGCCGCCCCGTATAAGAAGTGTTCCACCATTGCTCAACGCCTTATGGTCCGTTCCTCTTTGCTCATTCTCTGCGGTTTGCTGTTGGCTGGCCCGGCCGCTGCCCAAACGCCCGCCCCGGCTACCGGCCAGGTTGCCGCCCCCATGGGATTTAAGTGGCAGCTGCTGCCGGAGGTGAAAGCGGCCATGCTGCTGCCCTACACCTGGAACTACAAGGCCGAAACCAGCCGCGACGCCCAGGCCTACTTCCTGACGCGGGAGCGAATCGTGGCCGGCGGCCAGTTCCAGACCGGCATGTCGCTGAACGTGGTGCGGCAAATGCAGGCCAAGTCCAAGCAGTCGGCGGCGGCATATGCCCAGGCTTTCAGTGCCAGCAGCGGGCGAAAGGCTGGGCAGCAGGTGCTGGGTCAGGAAAGCAAGACGCAGGGCCCGCTGCGGCTGTTTGGCGTGCGCTACCGCGTGACGGGCGGCACGGCTGGCTCCAAAATCATTCAGCAATGGGCCATTGCCAACACCGTTACCGATACCTTTTACCTGCTGGTATTTGAGAGTCCCGAAAAAGACTGGCCCCAGGCCTGGAAGCTGGGCGAGGAAATGATAAAACAGCTTCGGCTCGACGCTAAAGTGTAGTGCTACTCGGCTTTTGGCCCGCGCTGCTGGCCCTACTGCCAGCCGGGTAGCATCGAAACGCCCCACCTGGCGCGGAGCCGGGTGGGGCGTTTCTTCTAGTTGCAATAGGAGTATTAATAATACCGGGGCGGGCACCTGGTGCGGCCCGCACGGCATCGGGGCAGTTAGGCCGTGAGCGTGGGGCGGTGGGCCGTTACTTCCACAATGGCCTGCTCCAGCTCGGGCACCTGCACGGCTACTTGGCGCACATCTACGGCTTGCAGGAAGACATCTACCTTCGTTTGGGTACCGGGCGCGGGGGGCAGGCTGAGGTCCTGCACCCGGCGCGTGGCCTGGATCAGCAGCCGGTCGAGGAAGCGGTGCTCCCGGGTGCCGGCCGTCATGGCGGCCACCTGCGGAGTGAGGCGCGTCACCTCATCCTTGGCCAGCTGCAGGGCGGCGGCCCGGTCGCTGACCCGCTCCGCCGACTTATCGGCGCGCAGATCGAGCACCTGGTCGTTGAGGGTGAACTCGCGCAGCTCGCGGTTCAGGGCGGTGAGAGCGGCGTCGCACTCGGCCCAGGTAGTGAGTAATTCTACTGGAAACGGCATATAAGTGAAATAGATAAAGGTGGCGGAGTTGCCGGGCGTAAGGTACAGTGTATAAATATCTTGATTCGAGAATATTCGGCTATTTCAGCCCCATTTTGAGACGAGCCCAAGCCCCGGCCCAAGTGCCAGGGAACTACACTCCCACGGAGCCACTGCCTGCCAGGGCGGCTAGCAGGGCCGCCTCGGCCCGCAGGCCGGCCACGCGGGCTGTCAGTAGCAGGTAGGCGGCGGCCGTGGCGGCAGGGTCGGGCTCGTCGCGGGCCAGGTCGGAGGCCAGCTCGTGCAGCCAGCGGGCGTAGTGGGCCGCTTCGGCGGCCTCGGGCGGGGGAGCGGCGGCCTGCAGCTGCCGCAAGCCCGCGTGGCGGTGCGCCAGGGCCGCGGCCAGCCGCTGCTGCCGGACCAGCTCCCGGCCCACCAGCAGCAGGCGCAGGCGCACGTCGCGCAGGCGGCGGCGCAGGGGCTCGGGGGCCGGCGGGGCGGGTGGCGCCGGGGGCAAGGCCGGGTCGGGGGCGGGCAGGGGCCGTAGCGGGTCGTAGGGGGCGGGTGGGGGCGGCGGGGTGGGTGGCCCCTGGCCCAGCGGCGGGGGCAGCAGCAGAACTAGGTGCAGCAGGCGGGGCACCCGCGTGGGTGGCAAGCCCTTGCGCCCCGCCTCTACGTGCGTCACAAACCCCATCGAGACGCCCAGGTAGCGGGCCAGCTGCCGCACCGATATGCCCAGGTGCGCCCGCACGGCAGCCGTCAGGCTGACATCGGCAGTGGTAGCGGAAAGTGGGAAAGAAGCCATAGGCCGTAAGGTAGGCACTTCGGGCAAAAGGGCGAGGGGTGCCTATCTGACTGGGTAGGCACCCCTCGCCCTTTTGCCCGAAGTGCCTACCTACGAGCGGGCGGCTCCACTGCTGGCGCGGGCTACTACCCGCCCGGTAGGGGCCAGCCCCGCGTCAATTCCCGGCGAAGTCCAGCTTTTTAGCAGCTAAGCTCAACAATGCTTGGTAAACGGCACTTCGCGGGCGTACATTTGTAGTCCGACTATCTCACTACCAATCTTCTACTGGGCTTCTAGCAGCTACTGCTCTCGTCCTGGCCTTCACCCCTGGACCTGGCACTTCCGCACGCTGCATGCAACACCCCTACCCTTTGGCCGCCCGCGCGGCCCACTCCCGCTATGTTACCGTAGCGGCCCACCTCTTCCTGCTGCTGACTCTGCTGCTGCCCTGGGCGGCCCGGGCCCAGGCCCCGGCCTGGTCGGCGGCCACCATCGGCAGCAGCACCCAGCTCAGCGGCACGAGCCAGACGCGGGCCACGGCGGTGGACGCCAGCGGCAACGTGTTCGTGACGGGCAACTTCACGGGCCAGGTGGCGTTTGGCAGCACCGTGCTCAGTAGTGTGGGCAGTGGCGACCTGTTTGTGGCCAAGTACGTGCCGGCCACCGCCACCTGGGCCTGGGCCCAGAGCGGGGGCGGCGCCAACGCCGACCAGGGTAACGGCATCGCCGTGAGCGGGGGCAGCGTGTATGTGACGGGCTACATCCAAAACAACACGGCCAACGCCAGCGGGGTGCTCTTCGGCGGCACGGGCACCACGCCCGGCACGGTACAGGTCAACGGGGCCAGCGGCACGAACAGCGCCGACCTAGTGGTAGCCAAGTACACCGACAACGGCCCCACGGCCACGCTGAGCTGGACCCAGGTGGGCGGCGGCGCCGGCACCGACCTGGCCTCTGGCATCGCCGTGAGCGGGGGCAGCGTGTATGTGACGGGCTACATCACCAACACCACAGCCAACGCCAACACCGTGCTGTTCGGCGGCACGGGCACCACGCCCGGCACGGTGCAGGTGAACGGGGCCTCGGCCACGAGCAGCACCGACATGGTGGTAGCCAAGTACACCGATAACGGCCCCACGGCCACGCTGGGCTGGACCCAGGTGGGCGGCGGCACCAGCAACGACGTGGGCTCTGGCATCGCCGTGAGCGGTACCGGCAGCGTGTACGTGACGGGCTATATCACCAACAGCACGAGCAACATCAGATTGGTGCTCTTCGGCGGCACGGGCACCACGCCCGGCACGGTGCCGCAGAACGGTGCCTCGGGCTCGGCCACCCAGGACCTGGTGGTAGCCAAGTACACTGACAACGGGACTACGGCCACGCTGGGCTGGACCCAGGTGGGCGGCGGCGTCAACAGCGACCAGAGCTTTGGTATCGCCGTGAGCGGTACGAGCGTGTACGTGACGGGCTACATCACCAACAACACGGCCAACGCCAGCGCGGTGTTCTTCGGCGGCACGGGCACCACGCCCGGCACCGTGCCGCAGAACGGGGCCACGGGCACAATCGGCGATGACCTGGTGGTGGCCAAGTACACTGACAACGGGACTACGGCCACGCTGGGCTGGACCCAGGTGGGCGGCGGCATCAGCAACGATCGGGCCTCTGGCATCGCCGTGAGCGGTACGAGCGTGTACGTGACGGGCTATATCACCAACAACACGGGCAACTCCAGATTTGTACTCTTCGGCGGCATGGGCACCACGCCCGGCACGGTGCCGCAGAACGGGGCCTCGGGCTCGGTCGCCCAGGATGTGGTAGTGGCCAAGTACACCGACAACGGGACCACGGCCACGCTGGGCTGGACCCAGGTAGGCGGTAGCATCAACGACGACCAGGGCCTGGGCATCGCCGTGAGCGGCAGCAGCGTGCACGTGGCGGGCTACGTAGCGGCACTTGGCGCGGCAACGTTTGGCACGGCGGCGGGCTCTCCGCTGCTGGGCACGACCGGCAACCGGGCCGTGCTGGCCACGCTGACGGACAACGGCAGCACCGGCCCCTGGCAGGTGCTGGCGGCCGCCACCAACGGCGGCACGAGCCAGACGCGGGCCACGGCGGTAGATGCCGCGGGCAACGTGTTTGTAACAGGCAACTTCTCGGGCACGGTGGCCTTTGGCAGCACCGTGCTCAGCGCCGTGGGCAACAACGACCTGTTTGTGGCCAAGTACGTGCCGGCCACCGCCACCTGGGCCTGGGCCCAGAGCGGGGGCGGCATCGACAACGATCTGGGCTCTGGCATTGCCGTGAGCGGGGGCAGCGTGTACGTGACGGGTCATATCACCAACACCACGGCCAACACCAATGGGGTGCTCTTCGGCGGCACGGGCACCACGCCCGGCACCGTGCAGGTGAATGGGGCCGCGGCCACGAGCAGCCAGGACCTGGTGGTAGTCAAGTACACCGACAACGGGACCACGGCCACGCTGGGCTGGATCCAGGTGAACGGCGGCACCAGCAACGACCAGGGCTTGGGCATTGCCGTGAGCGGCACCGGCAGCGTGTACGTAACGGGCTATATCACCAACACCACGGCCAACGCCAGCGGGGTGCTCTTCGGCGGCACGGATACCACGCCCGGCACCGTGCAGGTGAACGGGGCCAGCGGCACAATCAGCTCAGATCTAGTGGTGGCCAAGTACACCGACAACGGGGCCACGGCCACGCTGGGCTGGACCCAGGTGGGCGGCGGCACCAACCTCGACCAGGGACAGGGCATCGCCGTGAGCGGCGGCCGCGTGTACGTGACGGGCTACATCACCAACAACACGGCCAACGCCAGCGGGGTGCTCTTCGGCGGCGCGGGCACCACGCCCGGCACGGTACAAGTCAACGGGGCTTCGGGCACGGCCTCCACTACCTTGGTGGTAGCCAAGTACACCGACAACGGCCCCACGGCCACGCTGGGCTGGACCCAGGTGGGCGGCGGCACCGGCGACGACCGGGGCCTGGGCATCGCCGTGAGCGGCACTGGCAGCGTGTACGTGACGGGCTCTATCGTCAACAACACGGGCAACACCAATGGAGTACTCTTCGGCGGCACGGGCACCACGCCCGGCACCGTGCAGGTGAGCGGGGCCAGCGGCACGGCCAGCCAGGACCTGGTGGTGGCCAAGTACACCGATAACGGCCCCACGGCCACGCTGGTCTGGATCCAGAGGGGCGGGGGCACCAGCATCGACCAGGGCTTGGGCATTGCCGTGAGCGGGGGCAGCGTGTACGTGACGGGCTATATCACCAACACCACGGCCAACACCAACACCGTGCTGTTCAGCGGTGCCGTGCAGGTGAGCGGGGCCTCGGGCACGAGCAGCCCGGACCTGCTGGTGGCCAAGTACACCGATAACGGGGCCATTTCCACGCTGGACTGGACCCAGGTGGGTGGCGGCACCGGCGACGACCGGGGCCTGGGCATTGCCGTGAGCGGCCCGAGGGTGTATGCCGCGGGCTACACCGTGCCCAGCGCCACCTTTGGCAGCTTCACCATCGCCACCCCGGTGGGCGGCAACACCAGCTTCCTGGGCGAGCTGCGCGACGGGGTGGTGGCGCCCACCATCACCAGCTTCACGCCCGACCGTGGGCCGGTAGGCACCCGCGTCACCCTCACGGGCACCGACCTGGCCGGGGCCACGAGCGTGAGCTTCAACGGTACGGCCCAGACCACCTTTATCAGCAACAGCGCCACCGAAATCGTGCTGCGCGTACCGGCCGGGGCCACCACCGGCACCCTGACGGTGACCACGCCCGGCGGTACCAGCGCCGCCAGCGCCCAGACCTTCACCGTGTGCGCCCTGCCCGTGGCCCTGGCCCAAAACGTGAGTGTGACGCTGGACGTGAACGGCAACGCCACGGTAGCGGCCACGGCCCTGAACAACGGCAGCACCGCCGACTGCGGCCTGGCCGCGGCCGGTAGCCTGAGCGTGAGCCCGGCCAGCTTCAGCTGCACCGACGTGACGCCGGCCTCCGTGACCAATGCCCTGCGCTTCAACGGAACCAATCAGTACGTGGCCATTGGCAGCACGGCCACCGTGCCGGTGGGCAATAGCGCCTACACCATCGAGGCCTGGATTAAGCCTACCAGCATGGGCAACTATGGCATCATCGGCTGGGGCAACTATGGCACCACGAATCAGGTGAATGCCCTGCGCCTCACCACCACCGGCCTCGTCAACTACTGGTGGGGCAACGACCTGGACCTGCCCACGGCCAACCTGGCCGGGGCCTGGCACCACGTGGCGGCCACCTTCGACGGCACCACCCGGACGCTGTACGTCGACGGCGTAGCCATGGGCTCGAACACGCCCGGCGCCGGCCACGTCGTGCCCAATGCCAGCAACCTGCGTCTTGGCTCCACCAACCTGGCCAGTGCCGGCAACCCAACCGGCACCGGTGAGTATTTCTCCGGCAGCATCGACGAGGTGCGCGTGTGGAGCGTGGCCCGCACGGCTGCCCAGCTCAGCGCCGCCAAAGGCGCGGGCCTGCCCGGCAGCACGGCCGGCCTGATGGTCTACTATCGCCTCAACGAAGGCAGCGGCCTGACCACGGCCGATGCCACCGGCACGGCCGCCAACGTGGGCACGCTCACCAACGGCCCCACCTGGACCCCCACCGACGCTGCCCCCGTGACAAATGGCACCCCCGTGACGCTGACCGTGACCGATGCCGGCGGCAACACCGCCACCGCTTCAGCCGTGGTAACCGTGAGCGTGCCCGCCACGCCCACCACCACCTGGAACGGGGCTAGCAGCACTGTCTGGACTGACTGCGCCAACTGGAGCTTCGGCAAAGTGCCCGATGCCTTCACCAACGCCGTGATTCCGGCCGGCCTGAGCCGCTACCCCGAACTGACCGCCGGCACCTTCACGGTGCAAGACCTGACCATCGCCGACGGGGCCAGCTTCACGTTGGGCAGCGCCGGATTACAGGTGTATGGCAACTGGGAAAACAACGGCACGGCCAGCCTGGCCGGCCCCGTCAACTTCCGGGGCAATACCAACCAGACCTTAGGCGGCGGCAGCCAGACCACCTTCTCCACTCTGACTGTGGACAAGACCCCCTCGTTCACGCTCACGCTCCAGCGGGCCACCACCGTTACGGGCACCCTGAACATGACCACCAACGGCCTGCTCATCACCGGTCCCTACGACCTGACCACCACCGGGGCTACCCTCAACGAGCGGGAAAATAGCTACGTGCTGGGCAACGTGGTAAGCCGGGCCGGCCTGACCACAGCCGGCACGCGCTACGCCTTCGGCAACCTGGGCCTGGCCCTGACGCCAGCCGCGGGCAGCACCACGCTGCCGGGCAGCACCACCGTGCGCCGTACCACGGGCACGGCCCTCACCGGCCAGGGCACCAGCGTCAGCATCAAGCGCTACTACGACATCGTGCCCACCACCAACGCAGGCCTGAACGTGACGCTGGAGTTCGGCTACTTCGAAACGGAGCTAAATGGCCTGAGCGAGGCCCAGCTGGGCCTGTTCCGCTCGGCCACCGGCACCAGCGGCCCCTGGCAGAACGTGCCGGCCAGTGCCCGCAACGCGGCGGCCAACACCGTTACGGCCACCGGCGTGGACCACTTCTCCATCTGGACACTGGGCAGCAGCGCCAACCCACTGCCCGTAGAGCTGACGGCCTTCACGGCCACGGCCGAGAACCCGCACACCGTGCGTCTGGCCTGGACCACCGCCTCGGAGAAAAACAGCGCCTCGTTTGAGGTGCAGCGCAGCACCGACGGGCATACGTTCAGGGGCATCGGCACGGTGGCCGCCGCCGGCACTAGCAGCACCCGCCACACCTATGAGATGCTGGACCACCAGCTGCCGGCCGGCGCCCCGGTACTCTACTACCGCCTGCGCCAGGTGGATATCGACGGCACGGCCACGCTCTCGCCCGTGCGGGCAGTGAGCGTGAGCCCAGCCATGCTGAGTGTATATCCCAACCCAGTCACGGCCACGGCCACGCTCACGGGCGCTCTACCCGGCGCGGCAGTGCAGGTGCTGGATGTACGGGGCCGCCTCGTGCTGACGACGGTAGCTGACGCGGCCGGCAAGGCACTGCTAGTGCTGCCGACCGCCCTGCCCGCGGGCGTGTATGTGGTGCGGGCCGGTCAGCACACCACGCGTTTGGTGCGGCAATAACCGACACTGCTATTATAGTAGGGAGCACGCCAAAGACCGGCCGCGCAAGCGGCCGGTCTTTGGCGTTTGTTGCGGCTGGTGTGCCCAACACCGGCGGCCTCAGGCAGCAGGGCTTATGCCCGTTAGGGAGGCAGCTTCAGCGCGCAACCCGGCTACGCGGGCGGCCAGCAGCAGGCGGGCGGCCGTCGTGGCGGCAGGGTCGGGCTCGTCGCGGGCCAGGTCGGTGGCCAGCTCACCCAGCCAGCGGGCGTAGCGGGCCGTTTCGGCGGGCTCGGTGGGAGCGGGGGAGGCCTGCAACTGAGCCAGGCCCCGGCGGCGGTGGGCCAGCGCGTCGGCGCTACGTTGCAGTTGCGCCAGGCGCTGCCCCTGGGTGAGCAGCCGCAGGCGTACGTCGCGCAGGCGGCTGCGTAGTGTTTCGGGGGCTGCCGCCAGTGCCGACATTATCGGGGCCAGCAGCGCATCGGGAGAGGGCAGCGGGGCCAGCGGGTCGTAGTGAGCAGCAGAATCAGGCGCAGGAGCAGCTGGTAGCCCCTGGCCCAGGGGCGGGGGCAACAGGCGGCTGAGCTGCAGCAGGCGCGGGGCCAGAGCCGGCGGCAGGCCCTTGCGCCCGGCCTCTACGTGCGAGATGAACCCCGTGGACACGCCCAGGTAGCGGGCCAATTGGGGCAATGACAAGCCGAAGTGCGCACGCACGGCAGCCGTCAGGCTGAGTAGGAGCGGGGAAGTGGCATCAATCATAGGGTGACGACCAAGACAACGTGATAGAAATAAACAACAGGTAGAAGGCAAGTAAAATATGTCTTCGCCTTCTACCCAAACAGGTAGAAGGTCTAAAGGTTTTTGCATATCCTTCTACCTGTTTGGGTAGAAGTACAGCAGAAAAAAACTTAGCCTTCTACCTATCGTTGCTGTCCAGAAAAGGCTGAGGTGTAGGCTTTGTCCGGTGGCCAATAGCGGCGTTCCACTCCTGGGTGCGGTAGGGTGGTCATATTCTGCGCTGGGGCTTGCGTAGAAGATTATTATCCATCTATAGTGCTAGGGTAGCGGAGTTAGGTTACTTTCAATCATTACTCTTATTGCTCTGTATCTTATCGGACTCCCGGCACACGCTATGTGCGTCCGGCTTTTTGCGTAGCACTCCGCTTCCCTTCTATGCAACATCCCTACTCCTTTGCCGGGCGCACGGCTTACTCCCGCTGCCTGCACCTACTGGCCTGTGTCTGGCTAGTGCTTAGCCTGCTGCCCGCGGTGGCGTGGGCGCAGGCCCCGGCCGGCGACCCGGCTCCCGCGCTAGGGACCATGCTCAACGCCGATGGCACGCTGCGCCCCGGTGGGGCAGGCTCCTTCGATGCCACAGGCTACCGCATGATACTAGATCCGGCCTCGGGGGAGCCTGCCTTCCGCCCCGCCGGGGCGGGGGATGAGAACTGGCAGGACGGCTTCGGCCAGAACGGCCCCAATGATGTGGTACGTGCCGTGGCGCTGGCCAGCAATGGCGACCTGTACGTAGGCGGCTATTTTACCAAAGTGGGCAAGGTGGCGGCCAACCATGTGGCGAAGTGGGACGGCACAAATTGGAGCGCGCTGGGCAACGGCACGGCCCTGGCCACCGCCACCAACAATGGCGTGACGGGTGGGTTTTCCCCACTAGTGCGTACCCTGGCCGTGCTGGGCACCGACCTCTACGTGGGCGGCTTTTTTACCAACGCCAACAGTACCAGCGGTACCATGCTAGCCAATCGGATAGCCAAGTGGGACGGCACGGCCTGGAGCGGGCTGGGCAACGGCTCCGCTGCTGCTACCACCTCCAACAGTGGAGTTGGAACACACGGCGAAATCTATGCTCTGGCCGTGCGCGGCACCGACCTCTACGTAGCCGGCAGCTTTGACACCGTCTATAGTGCCGCCGGCAGCATGTATACCAATGATATAGCCAAGTGGGATGGCACGGCCTGGAGTGGGTTGGGCAACGGCTCCGCTGCCCCTACTTACTTCAACAATGGACTGGGCGGACGAGTCTACGCCCTGGCCATATACGGCAATGACCTCTATGCGGGCGGCTTCTTCGTCTCCGCCCACAACGCTAGCGGCGATATATTGGCCCGCTACGTAGCCAAGTGGGACGGCACGAGTTGGAGCGCGCTAGGCAACGGCTCCGCTGCCGTTACCGGTACCAACAACGGGGTAAACTACACCGTGCTGGCCCTGGCCGTGCTGGGTCCCGATCTTTACATAGCTGGAGCCTTCACTACCACCAATAGCGCCGGTGGCCCCATGCTAGCCAACCGAATAGCCAAGTGGGACGGCACCGCCTGGGGTGGAGTAGGCAATGGCTCAGACGTGACCACCAGCACCAACAACGGTTTAAGCGCCACTGCCGAAGCCCTGGCGGTGATAGGTACCGACCTCTACGTGGGAGGTCTCTTCAGATCATCATACAGCGCCAGCGGCTCCGTGTATACTACCAACCTGGCGAAGTGGGACGGCACTGCCTGGAGCGGAGTGGGCAATAGCAGTAACAACAGTAGCAACGGAGTGGACAACGGTATACTGGCCCTGGCCGTGATGGACTCCGACCTCTACGTGGGTGGGGCGTTCCTTGCCACTTACAGCGCCAGCGGTATGACGCCGACCAACTATGTAGCGAAGTGGGACGGCACGGCCTGGAGCCAGCTAGGCACGGACCAGAACGGCACAGATGGCGTGGTGCGCGCCGTAGCGCGCGCCAGCAACGGCGACGTGTACGTAGGCGGCGATTTTACGAGCGTGGGTAGTGTGACGGCCAATCGGGTAGCGAAGTGGAACGGCACGAAGTGGAGCGCGCTGGGCAATGGCACGGCTGTAGCCACCAGCACCAACAACGGAGTCAGTAGCCAAGTCCAGGCCCTGGCCGTGCTGGGTACTGACCTCTATGTGGGTGGTAGCTTCTTCTCTGCCAGTAGCGCCAGCGGCTCCGTGACGGCCAACTTCGTAGCCAAGTGGGACGGCACGGTCTGGAGTGGGCTGGGCAATGGCACGGCTGCCGCCACCTTTACCAACAACGGCGTGAATGGCACCGCCACTACGCTGGCGGTGGTGGGCTCCGACCTCTACGTGGGCGGCTATTTTACGGCCGTCAACAGTGCCAGCGGCCCAACGGCGGCCAACTACGTGGCGAAGTGGGATGGCACGAGCTGGAGCGCGCTGGGCAACGGCCCGGCCGTGGCCACCGCCACCAACAACGGAGTCAATAGCCAGGTTTTTGCCCTTGTAGGGCTGGGCACGGACCTCTACGTGGGTGGTGTCTTCACCAGCGCCCGCAATGGCAGCGACTTGGTGGCGGCCAACCGAATAGCGAAGTGGGACGGCACGAGTTGGAGCGGGCTGGGCAATGGCACAGCTACTGCAACCACCACCAACAATGGAGTCAACAACCAAGTATCTGCCTTGGCCATGCTAGGGGCAGACCTTTATGTGGGGGGCGACTTTACTACCGTCAATAGTGCCAGCGGGGCCGTGTTGGCCAATCGGGTAGCGAGGTGGGACGGCACGGCCTGGAGTGGGCTGGGCAACGGCCCGGCCGCTGCCACCAGCACCAACAACGGCATGAATAGTTCCGTCTCTGCCCTGGCCGTAGCAGGCACCACCCTCTACGTGGGGGGCAACTTCACCAGTGCCCGCACCAGCAGCGGCGCGGTAGCAGCCACTCGCATCGCCAAGTGGGACGGCACGAGCTGGAGCACGCTGGGCACGGGCCTGAATAATATTGTACGGGCCCTAGTCGTCACCAGCGACCAGGTCGTCGTGGCCGGCGGCAGCTTCACTGCCGTGGGCGACGGAACTAAGGTCACCTTGCGCCTCGGCATCTACGGCAGCGCCACGCCGCTACCGGTGGAACTGACCGAGTTTACGGCGGCGCTGGAAGGAGGCACGGCCGTTCGCCTGGCCTGGACGACGGCCTCGGAAACCAACAGCGCTTCGTTCGAGGTGCAGCGCAGTCTGAATGGTAAATTCTTCACGCCCATCGGCACGGTAGCGGCCGCCGGCACCAGCACCGCCCGGCGCAGCTACGCGGTAGTTGACACCCAACTGCCCGCCGGCGCCTCGGTGCTCTATTACCGCTTGCGGCAGCTCGACCAGGATGGCACAGCCTCGCTCTCACCCGTACGGGTAGTAGCAGTGGCTGGCTCGTCGGTGCTGCACCTGTACCCCAATCCCACGCGCGCCACGGCTACACTAGTAGGCACCACGCCCGGGGCGGTCGTGCAGGTCTTCGACGCGTTGGGTCGTCTGGTACTGACAATTGCGGCCGATGCGGTGGGCACGGCCCAGCTCACGCTGTCGGCCAGCCAGCCAGCCGGCGTGTATCTGGTGCGCAGCGGTACACAGACTATACGCCTGGTGCGGCAATAGTGGGCGCTTCTGCACTATGCCCCGGAAAGAAGGCCGGCCGCTTGTGCGGCCGGCCTTCTTTCCGGGGCATAGTGCAGAATGAATGGCTTATGCTACAGCTTCATGTAATTGCGCTGCGCCATTGCCTTGCTGGGCTTCGGGGTTTCGGGCTGTTGCGCTAGCAGCTCCAGTACCTGCGCGGGCGTGATGCCGGTAAAGTCCTGAATGGTGGTGAGCGGGGCCTGGAAGTCCTTTTCTTTCAGCGACGAAAGCACGGCAATGCAGCGCATGCCGGCCTTGTAGGCGGCCTGCTCGCCCAGGATGGCATCTTCGAAGACCACGCACCGCTCGGGCGGCACGCCCAGCTTGCGGGCCGCCGCCGCGAAGGTATCGGCGTGGGGCTTGCCGTTTTCCACGTCGGCCTTGCCCACTACCACGTCGAAGAAGCGGCGCAGATTCAGGTGGTCGATGATGTAGCCGATGGTTTCGGGTGCCGAGCCGGTGCCCAGCGCTATTTTAAGCCCGGCGGCGCGGGCCGCTTCCAGAAAGCGGGTGAGGCCGGCCAGCTCCCGGCGCTTATTCCAGTAAAGCACCCGGTAGAGCAACTCGCGCTGAGCGGCGTACTCCTCTAGCTTTTTCTTCGGCACAGGGTTGGTAAAAACCGTTTTGAGAATGTTGGTGGCGGGCATTCCGTTCAGGCGGCGCAGCAGCTGGCGGGCGTTGGTGGTCAGGCCCAGGTCGCGGAAGAGCAGTTGGAAGGCTTTGGCCTGCTCGGGTGTGTTGTCGATCAACACGCCGTCCATGTCGAAGATGAGGGCGTAGGAAGGGTGGTTGGAAGGCATAGGTTAGAGAAGAAAATGAGTTCTACCATCGACCGTCATGCTTCGGCTGCGCTCAGTATGACGGTCTGCTTTCTGTCACGGGTTTGGCCCGCCGTTCTTATAAAAGCAACACCCGCTCTACGCCCGCGCGGCTATTTTGGCTGGCCGCGCCAGGATTACGGGCGCTGACTGTTACCTTTGCGGCCCCTGTTGTTGGTCCGGAAATGTAACGGCCGCCACCCGGCTGAATAAACCTGTTACTGATTTGAAAAAGAGTCTGTTCCTGTTGTGGGCCGCCGCGCTGTCGGTACCCGCGTTTGCCCAGAAAAAAGCCAAGCCCCTGGAGCGCCCCAAGCTGGTGGTGGGCATCGTAGTGGACCAGATGCGCTACGACTATTTGTACCGCTACTGGAACAAGTACGGCAACGGCGGGTTCAAGCGGCTGCTGGGCGAGGGGTTCAGCTACGAAAACACGCACTACAACTACGTGCCTACCTACACCGGGCCGGGCCACGCCAGCATCTACACCGGCACCACGCCCTCCATGCACGGCATCGTGGGCAACAACTGGTACGTGCGCGAGGAAGGTAAGGGCACCTACGTCACGGAAGATAAATCGGTGAAGGGCGTGGGCAGCAACGGGCCGGAGGGGCAGATGTCGCCGCGCCACATGCAGACGACCACCATCACCGACGAGCTGCGCCTGGCTACCAACTTCCAGTCCAAGGTCATCGGCGTCTGCATCAAAGACCGGGGCTCGATTTTGCCGGCGGGCCACGCCGCCAACGCGGCTTATTGGTACGACGGCTCCAATGGTGCCTTCATTACCAGCACCTTCTACCAGAACGCCCTGCCCGAGTGGGTAAGCAAGTTTAACAGCGAGCAGCGGGCCGCCAAGTACCTCGACAAGCCCTGGGAAACGCTGCTGCCCATCAGTCAGTACACCGAAAGCACCCCCGACGACGTGGCCTGGGAATCGGCGTTCCGGGGCGAGGCCAAGCCCGTTTTCCCGCACGACCTGCCCACGCTGAGCGCCGCCGCGCCGGCCGCCGTGCAGGGCGCGCTGAAGGCGGAAGGCGAAAAAGCGCCGGTAGCCACCCCGCGCAACCTGGACCTGGTGCGCTCCACGCCCTTCGGCAACTCGCTCACGGCCGACTTCGCGCTGGAAGCCGTGCGGGCCGAGCAGCTGGGCCAGCGCGGCCAAACCGACTTTCTGGCCCTCAGCTTCAGCTCGACCGACTACGTGGGCCACCAGTTCGGCACCACGGCCATCGAAACCGAAGACACCTACCTGCGCCTCGACCAGGACATTGCCCGCGTACTGAGCTCCCTCGAAAAGACGGTGGGCAAAGGCCAGGTGCTCGTGTTTTTGTCGGCTGACCACGCGGCGGCCCAGTCGCCCAACTTTATGCTGGAGCACCACCTGCCGGCCGGCTCGGTGGGCCCGCGCATCATGCGCGACTCTATTCAGCGGGCCCTGGTGCGGCGGCATGGGGAAGGCAAATGGGTGCTGAGCTACGAAAACCAGCAGGTGTACCTCAACCGCCCCCTCATTGCCCAGCAGAAGCTGGACTTGCGCAAGGTGCAGGACGAGGTGGTCGATATTGCCACCAGCCTGTTCGGCGTCAACCGCGCCATTACGGCCGATGACTTGCAGAAGTCGCACTGGGAAAGCGGGATGCTGATGTACCTCGAAAACGGCTACTACCCCAAGCGCAGCGGCGACGTAATGGTGGTGCTGGAACCGGGCTGGCTGGAGTCGTACTCTTTTCCGGTAAACAAAGGCACTACCCACGGCTCCTTGAACAACTACGACACCCACGTGCCGCTGCTGTTCTGGGGCTGGCACGTGAAGCGCGGCGAATCCAACGCGCCGGCCAAAATCACGGATATTGCGCCCACGCTGGCCCGGTGGCTGCACATTCAGGAGCCCAACGGCTGCACCGGCACCCCGCTGCCGGAAGTGCTGGGCCGGTAGAGTCTTTCTTACCTGTCATCCTGAGCCCGGCGAAGAACCTTTCTTACCTAGCCCACAGTAGCTTTTGCCAACGTGACAACGCCTTTTCTTGCGGCGCGTTACAGGGCTTTGGTACCTTGAACTGAGCTATAGCACTCAGGCCAGGAAGGTCCTTCGCTGGGCTCAGGATGACAAATGCGCCGCCCGCCGCGCGGCAAACCAACAAACGAACAACCAACAACGAATAACCAACAACGAACAAATGGCTCATTTTAACCCCTGGCACGATGTGGAGCGCGGCGAAAACGCCCCCGCAGTAGTAAACGGCATCATTGAAATTCCGAAAGGCTCGAAAGGCAAGTACGAGCTCGACAAGGACAGCGGCATGCTGAAGCTGGACCGGGTGCTGTTCTCGGCCGTGCATTACCCCGCCGCCTACGGCTTTATTCCCCGCACGTACTGCGACGACAAAGACCCCCTGGACATTCTCGTTATCTGCTCGGTAGACATCGTGCCCATGTGCCTGGTTGATGCCAAGGTAATCGGGGTGATGCAAATGATTGACGGCGACGAGGAAGACGACAAAATCATTGCCGTGGCCGCCAACGACATTTCGGTGAACCACTACAACGACATTGCCGACCTGCCCCCGCATACGCTGCTGGAAATGCGCCGCTTCTTTGAAGACTACAAGGCCCTGGAGCACAAGCAGGTGACCGTAGAGCAGTTTCTGGGCCGCGAAGATGCTTACCGCATCATCGAGGACAGCATCAAGCTCTACAACGAAACCTTCGACGAAGCCGGGGTGAAACGCTCGACCGGCGTGGAGCTGTAAACCCGTACGCACTCCGCTTTTTCCAAAGCCCCGCCGACCAGCCTGGTCGGCGGGGCTTTTCTGTAGGGGACTGAGCAGTAGGAAGCTGGGAAGCTCGTCCGTACCCAATAGGGCGCGGCCTACGTAGGGCCGCATATGCCGAAACAACCCTCTGATTCGCCGGTTATCCGCTTCCTCTACGAAAACAGCCTGCTGCTCGTGGGCACAACCCTGGTGCTGACTACGATGGTGGGCCAGGCCCTCACCGGCTGGCACGAGTACAACAGCGACCTGGAGGAAATGCACCGGCCGCTGCTTTCCCTGGGCCAGTACCTCAGCTCGGGCCACTTCTTGGAAGCCACGTTCGAAAACTGGGAAAGTGAGTTTCTGCAGATGGGCCTCTACGTGATGCTCACCATCTGGCTGCGCCAGAAAGGCTCGTCGGAGTCGAAGAAGCTCTACGAGGAAGAGGAAGTAGACCGGGAGCCTGACCCCAGCAAGTCCGACGCGCCCGGCCCCGTGAAGCGCGGCGGCCTGGCCCTGTGGCTGTACAAGCAGTCGTTGAGTCTGGCCTTTTTTCTGCTCTTTTTCGCCTCGGTGTGGCTGCACGCCCGGGGCGGAGCCGAGGTATACAGCATCGAGCAGCAGGAGCAGGGAAAGCCCCGGGTGACGACGGTGGAGTACTTGGGCACGTCGCGGTTCTGGTTCGAGTCGTTTCAAAACTGGCAGAGCGAGTTTCTGTCGATTGTGTCGATTGTGGGGCTGTCCATATTCCTGCGCCAGCAAGGCTCGCCGCAGTCGAAGCCCGTGGACGCCAGCCACGACGAAACCGGCGAGTAAAAGGCCCGGCCGGGACCCTATCTTTGCAGCGCGGCGTTCCGGCTTTTTTCCTTCTTCTCCAAACGCCCGGAGTTATGCGCGAAGTCAGCGACAAACCAGCGGCAGCCGTTTCTTCCTTCACCACCGGGCTGCGGCGCTGGGTTGATGCCGTGCTATACAGCAGTACGCTGGTGGCCGTGGCCGCCACCTGCCTCACCTGGGCCACGTTTTTGTTCTGGCGCGTGCATATTCCGGGGCGGCTGGCTGGGCTTATCTTCGCCGCCACGCTCTTTCTCTACAACATCGACAGCGTGCTGCCCTACAAGTTCCGGCAGCAGGCTGTGCTTTCGGGCCGCAAGCTCTGGATGATGCAGCACCGCCGGGAGCTGTTTGCCCTGGCCCTGGTGGCGCTGGCCGTGGCCACGCTGCTGTTCTGGCTCGACGGCTGGCGGCACCTGATGCTGTTTCTGGGCCACCTGGCGGCTATTTCCCTGCTGTATTCGTTTCCGGTAGCCAAAATCCACGGGCGGTGGCGGGCCCTGCGCGACTTTCCCCTGCTCAAGGTGTTCCTCATTGCCTACGTCTGGGCCGCCATTACGGTGTGGGTGCCGGCGCTGTATCTGGGCAAGGCGCTTACGGCCCCGGTCGTGCTGCTGCTCTTCGGCCGGCGCTTCTTCTTTATTCTGGCCCTGGCCTTCGTCTTCGACATCCGCGACTATACCAAAGACCGGCTCAGCGGCACGCGCACCTTTCCGGGCATCTTCGGGGTGAAGGCCGCCAAAGCCCTGGCCCTACTCTGCTTGCTCGTCTCGGCCCTGCTGATTCCGGCCGGCATTACGCCCGTGCACCTGCTGGTACTCACCATTCCCATCGTCCTCACCGGCCTCATCGTGTGGTTTGCCGATGAAACCCGCCCTGACTACTACTTCGCCCTGCTGGCCGATGGGGTGATGGTGGTGCAGTTTCTGGCGGTATATTGGGTGGTGTAGAGGCGCGTATTCACGTCGCGTCGTCGGCACCACTGCAACAAATTCGTTCAACGAGGGGGTGCGAAGGGTTGCGTCTCTACCCGCAACGATGCTGGCGCTAGAACTCTTCTTTGGTTGTTAACTCCTGCAGGGCGGGGCCAATAAACCGGGTAAGGTCGCCGGCAATGAGGCCGGCCTGGCCGGTGTGCACAGCGGCTAGGTCGCCAGCGCGGCCGTGGGCGTAGATGCCCAGTAGGGCAGCATCGAGCGGTGAAAGGTGCTGGGCGCGCAGGGCAGTGAGCAGGCCCGTCAGCACGTCGCCGCTGCCGCCGGTGGCCATGCCGGGGTTGCCGGTGCTGTTGAAGTACAGGTCGCCGGTGGGCGTGCCCAGGCAGGTGTGGGCTCCTTTCAACACTACGTAGCAGCGGTGGTCGTGACAGAACTGTCGGAGCAGTTCCAGGCGGTGGTAATCGTCGCGGGCGGGTCCGGCCAGGCGCTCAAACTCCTTGGGGTGGGGCGTCAGGATGGAATCGGGTGGAAGCAGGGCCAGCAGCCCGGGCGCGGCCCCGAGCAGGTTCAGCGCGTCGGCATCGAGCACCAGGGGCACTTTGGCTTCGCGGAGCAGCTTTTCCAGCACCTGCTTCGTGGTAGCGGCCTTGTCCATGCCCGGCCCGATGCCGACGGCCGAATAAGGTTTCAGGTCGGGCAATTCGCTGAGAAAGTCGGGGGTCGGGTCGGTGAGGGCCATGGCTTCGGGGCAAGTGGTTTGCAGAATATCGTAGCCTACGGCCGGAGTGCGCACCGTGAGCAAGCCCACGCCGCCGCGTAGGCAGGCCTGAGTAGCCAGCACCGCCGCGCCCATCTTGCCCCGGCTCCCGACCAGTAGCAGCGCATGCCCGTAGGTGCCCTTGTGCCCGAACTGCGCCCGGGCGGGCAGGCGGCCCACCAGCAGCGCGGCATCCACGAAGTAAAGCTTGCCGCTAGCCTGCTGCTGAAACTCTCGGCTCAGCCCGATGGGCACCAGATGCCACCGGCCCACATATTCCGCGTTGCCGGGCAGTAGAAAGGCCAATTTGGGCAATTCGAAGCTGACCGTGTGCCGGGCCAGGATAATGGCGCTGTTGGCGGGCTGCGGGGCATCAGTAAACAAACCCGAGGGCATATCAACGGCCAAGACGCGCACCCGCGCCTGGTTGATATGCTCTACCACGGCGGCGGCCAGGCCAGCTAAGGGCCGGGAAAGGCCGGTGCCAAATAGCGCGTCGATAACCAGTGCATTTGCCCGGACCTGCGGCAAGGCAGCGGCAGCCAACAGCTCGGCCGAGACTTCGGCGGGCAGTCGAGCGCGGTTGGCTTCAAAGTCGGCGGAGTATTTATCGGCTGGCAGCACCAATACCCGCACCGCGTAACCGGCCCGATGCAGCAGCCGGGCCACGGCCAGTCCGTCGCCGCCATTGTTGCCCGGCCCGCAGAACACCAGGATTTCCCCGGCTTCGGTGGGCGACTGGCGCTCCATGAGCCACTCAGAGAAGGCCGTAGCGGCGCGCTCCATCAGGGCAGTGGAGGTGAGGCCTTGTTCTTGAAGAGTAGCCTGATCGGCCTGGCGGGTCTGAGCGGCGGTGAGAATGCGCATAGGTTGACTATACTTGAAACCGAATCTACCGGATACATAAGCATACACAATGCGTCAACTTTCCTGGCTGGCGGGCCTGCTGGCCCTGGCCGCCTGCTCCGAGTCTCAACATAAACCCACTGAAACGGCAATTGCCCCGGCACAAAAGCCGCCCACGGCCGGCTTCGAAACCAGCCAGGTGCGTGCCCTGACGGTGGCCCAACTGCCAAAGGGTGTGGTGCTGCCGAAGGGCAAGTTTGTGGAAGCCAAAGAGTGGCCCGACGCCAACGGTACCAATCTGCTCGTCATTACCCGCACCGACGAGCAGGACGACCCGCCGACCCCCGACCAGACCGAAGGCTCTAGCCACCGGGAGCTGTATGCCCGCCAGTACGTGCGCCGCAACGGGAAATATGAGCTGCTGTGGAAGCTGCAGGATAACGTAACTGACTGTCCGTTTGACCTCAGCCTGGGAATTCTGCCCGGCTCAACGGCCATTACCGACCTCGACGGCGACCAGCACACCGAAACGATGCTTATCTACGCCCTGGGCTGCCGCGGCGACGTGAGCCCCCTGGAGCTCAAGCTCATCCTGCACGAAGACGCCGCCAAGTACGCGCTGCGCGGCAACAATGTGGTACAGTACGACTCGGTGCCCGTCAGCCAGCGGATGCCCACCGACATCTGCTGCCTCGATACCGTGGATGAGAAGCGGGTGGAAGCCACCGGCAACTTTACGGCCTACGACGGGCGCTACCAGAACGAAAAGGATTTTCGTGGGGCCCCGCCGGCCTTTCTGCGCTTTGCCCGGCAGGAGTGGCGGCGCTGGGCCGTGCAGCCCGGCCCCGAGTAGGCTGCGGCCGGCTACAGGCCCGAAGTGGTATAGCCTAGTACGGCGGTTTCGCCCTCATCCGACAGCACGAACGACTGGTTGCCGGCCGCTACTTCATAGTGCAGCACCACATCTGTTTCGAAGGCCACGAAATACTGGCACAGCAGGGCCAGGGCGCGGGCCTGCCAGGTACCGGGCGCCAGGTACAGCTCCAGCGCGGCCGTCGACAGGGAGTGCAACCTGATTTCCAGGGCCGGTAGCGTTTCCTGGTAGGCTCCGCTCAGCACGAAGTCGCGGCCCAGCTCGCCCTGGCCCAGCACGGCTCCCCCGCTAGCGCTGGCAGTCTGCATAGCGGCGGGCGAAAATTGCAGGGGCGCCACGGTACGCAGCTGCACCGGCACTTCCAGCACGCTCTCAAACACCTGCTGGGTCTGCTCCAAATCACCGACGATGCGGTGGGCCAGCGGCAGCAGGTACAGCAACGTCGTGACTTGCCGGGGCGGCAGGTAGCCCGAAAGCTCCCAGAACCGGGCCAGCACCTCGTTGTACCACTGCGCCGACAGGTTGGTCATGTAGCGGCGCTCCTCCTGTTCGAGCAGCACCCGGAAGCGGAAGAACTCCTGCTCGAAGGGGAGAAAAAAGCGGCGGGTGGCTTTTTCGCGGCGGCGCTGGGCCTGAATGTCCTCAATCATGGACCGGACGCCCTGCTGCGTCGGGTCGCCGGGGTGATGAAACAGCTGCTGAGGCAGGGCATCGTAGAGGCCTTCACGGTGGGTTTCGATGGCCGTTTTAACGCCCAGCCACCGCTCGGGCTGCTCTTCGCTCACGACCCCGATGTCGCGGCGGTAGCGGCGGGCAAACAGGCCCACGGGCCGGACGATGAAGTCGTCGAAGCGGTAGCCGTGGGCCAGCAGATCGGCCAGCACCACTTCCAGCCGCAAGTCGAATGGCCGGCGCCGCAGCTGCTCGAGCAACTGGCGCGGCGTGGTAGCCGAAGCCGGCCAGGCCGCCGCGACGGGGGCTACCGGCACCGTTTCGAAGAAGCGTCCATACGCGCTTGGGTTTGGCATACTATGTTTTTTCTGACAACTTACGACCGATTGGCGGCGGTGCTCAAGGCTGAGGCAGTAACCCAATTGGCACAACTTGGGTAAACGCAGAGCCAGCTGAACAGCTTCCGTTCTGCCAATATTATCTAATCTGGACTAAGAAACAGCCATTTCCTGTTCCGGCCGCATCGGTTTTCCTGTCTTATTTATTAACCCTAGCCCCCTATGCTGAACCTCAATCCGGAGTCACACGCTCGTAGCGCGGCCAGCAATATGGTCTCCAATGCCCGCTCCGGGCTGCAGCAGAGTCCAACCTTCATCAGTATTTTTCTATATTTATTAGCCAGCTTATTTCTGTTTGCGCTGCTGGGGGCCGGGGCCGTTTATAGCCCGCTTCCCTACAAGGTTACGTTTCTGCTGGTGCAGGCCGCCGCGCTGCTGCTGGGCATCTTTCACCTGTATGCCCAAAGCCAGTGGCTGCCCTGGTTCGACGCTGAAGGCTGGGTGCATGGTACCGTGATGACCGGGCTGAGCTGGATGGCCGGGGCCGCCGGCATTGCCCTGCTGGTGTGGCTGCCGCAGCTGGAAGAGCGCACAGCGCCCACGGCCTTTATCATGGCCACGCTGCCGGCCGTCATTCCCTTCTTCTTCTACGAGGCCTACCGCTCCTGGCTCCAGATTCCGGGCAAGCAATATAAGCTGTGGTTCTACCAGCCCAATGCCACCGGCCCCGACCTGGCCCGCATGGATCTGAGCAACTTTATGGTGGTGCACTTCTGGATGTCGCGCCGCTTCGGCGAGTCGCTCTACCACGACTTTTCCTCCAAGGCGCCCTACGAAATGCATTTCAGCGACTTGTTCCACATCTTTCTGACCGACTATAACGTGCTCAAGCCCGAGCAGGCCATTCAGTACCTTAACGAGCAGGGCCAGCCTTACGGCTGGGTTTTCTACGCTAAGCAGGCCTGGTGGAAGCCCCGGCGCTACATCAACCCCGACTACAGCTTCCGCGACAATTTCCTCAAGCAGGGCGACATTATCGTGGCGCAGCGCGTGGCTGGCTAGGCCGGGCCGCGCCGGCATCCTTGACTAACTTGCCGCCCCATCTATTCTTTCCTTTCTGTCCTTGTCTATGCTACCCGAAATCAAGCATTACCCCGTGAATTGGGTTGATGGGATGAAAATATCCCGCCGGCATTTCACCGAGCTTGAACAGTTTACCACCGAGCACCTGCGCGACGCCGTAGCCGTAGGCCTGAGCGCCCACCGCTACGGCCTGCTCCCCACTGACGAGCACGGCCTTTCCTCGTTTGAGCTGCTGCTCAACGTTGATCAGCAGCAGAGCGTGCAGGCCCGTCTCACGCACTGCCGGGCCATTACGGCCGGCGGAGCCCGCATCGAAATTACCGGCGGCAGCGAGCCGCTCACCTTGCGCACCAGTCTGGCCCAGCTCCTGAGCGAGTTCAACCTGACGGCCACCGAGCAGCTGCGCTTTAGCGTGGTCGTTACGGTGAACCCCTACGTGCGGGTGCCCATGGGCCAGCCGGCCCCCGAGGAGATACCGCCCCGCCACCCCTACACCCGGCCCGAGTATCAGCTGAGCATCGTACCTACCCAACAGGTAAATACGGCCGCCGTTAGCTCCTTTCACCTCGTAGTGGGCGAGCTGCTGTACGCCGAAGGCGCGCTGCGCCCCGTGCCACAGTTTATTCCGCCTAGCACGGCCTTGTCGAGCCACCCCAGCCTGCTGCGGTGGCTGCACCAGATTGAGCACCTGCTCCAGGAAATCGAGACGGATGCCTTTAAGGTGATTCATAAGGTGAAGCTGCGAGCCGATAAGAAAAGCGCCCTGAGTGAGCAGGTGCAGTTTCTGGCCGAGCGCACCGTGTTTGCCCTGGCCCAGCACCTGACCACGCTGCACCTGAGTGCGGCCGAGCAGCCGCCCATTCAGCTGCTCGATACCCTGCTGCGCATTGCCAAGCAGGTAAAAACGGCCTTGGATTGCCTGACTGAAATAGAGCGGGAAGAAATGCTGAAATACTTTGAGCAGTGGTCGGAAACGGCCCCGGCCGCGCTGCTGGGCGCCCTGCAGAGCACCGTAACGCTGCGCTACGACCACCACCGGGTACACGAGCACCTGGAGCAGCAGGTGGCGCTGTGGCAGCTGGTGGCCAACGTATTTCGTCAGCTCACCCAGCTCGAGTACATCGGCAAGAACAAGGAAGGCTGGAAAACCTTTATCAACGAGAATCCGGTGGCCCCGGCCGCGGCCCCCGAAAAGCCCATTACGCGGTGGAATCCTTTCTAACCTTCTTCTAGCCCGTTTCCTTTCCCGCCCGCATGAAGCCTATCAACCACGCTGAACGCACCACCCGTCTGTGGAAATTCACGCTTTTTTACCTGCTGGCGCTGGCCCTGCCGCTGCTGGCTTCTTACTACCTGTTCTCCGACGGCACCATTGCCGATGAAAACCAGAACCTGAAGCGGGAGCTGGCCCGCACCCGCGACGAGCAGCACAAGCTGCTGGCCCAGCTCGACACCCTGACCGGCTACCTGCAGCGCATCGAGCAAACCGACCGGCAGCTGCGCACCGAAAGCAACGACCTGGTAGTAGGGGAGCTCAACAAGCGCAGCCAGGACTACCTGAACGCCATTGCCGTGACGCTCAGCGAGCTGCGCCGTGACTCAACCCAGATGCAGTTCTTGACCAACAAGCGCCTGGCCCACAACGTGCTGCGCGACTTCGACCTGTTCCGCAGCAACCGCAGCACCGTGGACTTCCTGCGCCAGTCGCTCGACAAGCGGGGCATCGACGTGTCGGGTAAAGAGCAGATTGCGGCCGAGCTGGCCCAAACCAAGCAGCTGCTAGCTACCTACCAGGCCGCAGCCGCCAACCGGCCCGCTCCTGCCTCTGGCGGTGGCGGTGGTGGCGGCTACGGCGGTGGGGGAGGCGGCGGTGGCAGCAGCAGCCCACGCGCCGCTGACTTGCAGCGCCGCTTGCAGGAAAGCAACAACCAGGTGGCCTTGCTTTCCGATCAGGTCAATTTCGTGAATGCCGACTGCCTGCGGCTGCGGGCCGTGAATATGAGCAAGGAGCAGCGCAAGGAAATGCTGGAGCAGGCCCGCAAAGGCTTCGTAGCTATTCTGCAGAATCCCAGCTCGGAAGACATGAAGGCCAGCGTGGAGAAGATGATTGACTCCATCGACAAAGAGCTGGGCCGCAAGCGGGGCCTGTTTGGCGGGTAGCGCCGCCAGTGCGTTCCGCGTCATTTTTGCTGTGCCAACCCGCGCCCGATGAGCCACGAATACTACCGCCTGCCCCTGAACTTCGAGGAGCTGCTGCAGCGCCGGCCCCTGGCCCGTTGCTCGGTACAGGAATCCATTGCTGAGCACCTCTACCTGATGCTGACTACCCACTTCGGCGAGTCGCGCTTCGACCCGGCTTTTGGGTGCGTGGTGTGGCAGCAGGATTTTGAGGCCATGACTAACATGCGCTGGAAAGACAACGTGCAGCGTTCCGTGGAGCTGACCATTGCGGCCCGGGAGCCCCGCCTGGAGCAGGTGAAAGTGCTGGTTGGCATCGAAGACTTCGAGATGAAAGGCGTAAACCAGCGCATCCGTAAGCGGCTGGAAGTAACGGTGCGCGCCGTACTGCACCGCACCAACGAGCCTTTTTCCTTCCGCGCCAGCCTGTTTGTGGCCCCGCTGTCGGTGGTGTAGGCTCTCTATTCTCTTTTCCTTATTCTTAGTTGATGCACGCTTCCGAAGATTTCACCCGCGCCGGTATTAAAAGTCGCCTTACCCAGAAGGCGGCCGAAATGTGGGGCTACAGCGAAGCCGACATGGAAGGCTTCGACCCGTTGGTGCAGCTGCTGCTGGAAGCCTGCGCCGTGGAGCTGGAAAAAATCGGCCAGGAAATCAACAACACCCAGTACCGGCTCGTCGAGCGCCTAGCCAGCCTGCTCAACCCCGACGTGGTGGATGCTCCGCGCCCGGCCCACGCCATTGCCCAGGCCCAGCCCCGGGAACCCCAGTTACAGCTGCCCGCCGATGCGCAGTTTGCCTTTCAGCGGGCTGCCGTGGGGCGCGCCGCCGCCGGTCCGGCTACCTTTTTTTCGCCCCTGCAAGCTACTCGTCTCACCGATGGGGCCGTGCGCTACCTGGCCACCGACGACCAGCTCTGGCGCACCGAGGCCGGGGGGCAAAAACGCCCTCTGGCGGCTTCCAACCGGGCCGAGCCCGCCGAGTACCGCCGCCTCTGGCTGGGTTTGGAGCTAAATCCGGAAGTAGTTTCCCTAGCCGACCTCACCTTTTACTTCGACTGGCTCAATGAGCCGCACCGGGAAGCCTACCTAGCCTACCTGCCCGGCGAAGCCTGGCGCCTCGCCGACCGGGTGCTGCCCATCACGCAGGGCCTAGGCAGTGCCTCGTCCGATGCGGTGCCACTGCTGCACCAGGAGTACGATTTTCTGCAGCGCGTCGAGCAGCACGTGCGCCACCTCTACGCGCCTAGCTTCGTGCGCCTGCTGCCCACGCCCGGCACGGAGCTACAGTTTTATCTGCGCGAAACTTTTCCGGCGGCGCTGGCGCCGCGCTTCGCGCCGGAAGTGCTGGCTACGTTTACCCAGCCGCTGATCTGGCTGGAAGTCCGCTTTTCGCACGCGCTGCCCCCGGAAGCCCTGACTTCGGTTACCTGCGCGCTCAACTGTTTTCCGGTACTCAACCGGCGGCTCAACAAGCAGCTGTTTCGTTTGCAGCCGGCGCTGAATATCTTTCCCCTGGCTTCAGAAGAGGCCTTTCTGGCCATCCGGGACGTGTACAGCCTGCGCAACGTGGTGTTCCGCTCGACCACGCTGACCGGCCTGCAGGAAAACGAAACCGACACCTATACGCTGCGCTACGGAGCCGGCCGCTTCGATGCCCGCTCGGGCAAGGAGGCGCTGCTGGAGCTGCTGGAGCTGCTGCGCGACGAAAGCCGGGCCTTCACCGCCACCGGCACCGACTTCGTGGCCAACACCCTGCGCGAGCTGAACCAGAACCTGGCCCGCCTGGAGGAGCGCCTCAGCCAAACGGCTCCCGAGCTGGCCGGCGACCCGGCGCCTTACGTGATGCTGCGCCCCCGCGACGCCAACGACAGCGTGTACCTGGAGTATTGGTCGAGCGACGGCGAGGCCGGCAACCGCATTGCCAACGGCAGCCGCCTGCAGGTATACGACGGACACTACCTCGATGGGGTGCAGCTGGTAACGACGACCACCGGCGGCCGGGAGCGGCCCCGCCCGGAAGAGCGGGTGCATACGCTGCGCAAAAACCTGCTTAGCCGCAACCGCATCGTGACGCTGGAAGACATTCGGGCCGCGTGCTGGGCCGAACTGGGCAGCCAGCTTAGTCAGGTGCACATCGAGAAGGGCTTCCGCAACGGCACCACGCCCACCGCGGGCTTCGTACGCTGCATTCGGGTGGTGCTCACGCCCGCTTCCGGCAGCCGCCTGTCGGCCCCGGAGTGGCAGCGCACGGCCCAGGAATTGCAGGTGCTGCTGGCCAGCCAGTCGGCCATGAACCTGCCCTATGAGGTGAGCGTAGCTAGCGCAACCTTGTAGGCAAGTCTTACAGGCGACGGGCACCACAATTCTTGCCAGCTTCAGCGGTTTGGTATAGTCACTAGGTTGCCGGCAAACTCAGGATTCGGGCTTATTCTGCAACTCACTGATCTTGCTTATCACGCCCTCCAGGGCTGCGTGCAGGTGCTCTCGGCGCACAAACTTCTCCGGATCAGCAGTGGGAATTTCGCGGTAGTCATCCCAATGACTATCCAGGTAACGCCCCATAGACTGAATGAGCAAAGCCGTGGAGGCTGGCGACAGTTCGTTGGTGCGAGCCAAATGCCAAGCTACTCCGGTACGCTGCGCCTCGGTAGCCAGAACGGTACGAGCGGCAAAGTCGTGTTCCGTTTGGATATCCGGTTTGTACAGAGCCAGCAAGGCCTCATAAAGGTCACCGGCCTTTCGCAGGAGCAACTGGTAGGAGTGGCTGTAAGCAGCGCTCGGCATTGCGGGCTACTTGCTGCCCGGCTGCGAAGGCGTGAAGAACGGCGGCTCGGGAATGCCCTGCTGCTTCATCCAGGCTTTCATAGCAGCCCGGGCAGCATCTTCCTGCTGTACCCAGGGCTTGCCTACCACGTCGGGCCGGGCGCCCAGGGCATCGAGCTTTTCGCGCCAGGTCCGGCCTTCGGGCGTTTGCTCCCACCGCTCCCGAATAGCGGCGTAGCGCTTGGCACCCGACGAGGGCACCGGAAACTTCACGCCGTGTGCCATCAGCCAGTGCTTCACCTTGATTTGCCACTGCACGGCTTCGGCATTACCTACGTCGTTTTCCTGGGTCCAGAGGGCTATTTCGCCGTCGGTTTTGCGCCAGTCGGCTCCCCGCTCCAGCAGGTAGTGCACCATTTCAAAGTAGTTGAGCCGGGCCAGCACGACGGCGGCCGTAGCGCCGGCACTGTTGGGAGCATCAATAGTGGCTCCCCGGTCCAGCAGCAGTTTCATGCGCTGATACTGATGGGCGGCCATAGCGTTGTGCAGCGCCGGCTCCTTGCGCTCATCCCGAGCATTGGGGTCGGCGCCCAAATCAAGCAGCGCGACCAGCAACTCATCCTTAGGGCCTTCTGCGGCAATATTGATCAGGTGAGTAGTGCCCACGCCGCCGTCGTTGCCAGGCAGGTGCAGGGGGCGGTTCACATCGGCCTTATGCGCTACCAGGGCGCGCATCGACTTTACATGGTGATGAGCATAGGCCCAAAACAGAAACGTAACTCCCTGCTTGCCTTCCAGATTGGGGTCGAGAGTGGGGTGTTCGGCAAACAGCCGGTCCAGCCCGGCCACATCGTCGCGGCGAATGGCTTTGGCCACGTCCAGCGCCGGCGCGGTGAGAAAATATTCCTCCGGGGCGTGTTTGTAAATCGGGTTAGCCGTAGATTCCATAGAGGTGCAGTGAGTAAAGAGAGCCAGCGCCCAGAGCACCCACACCCAGTGGGGAGCACAGGCGCGCTGCCCAGCTTGGTATGAGACAAATAGCCGCTTCAAGAGGCTATGTAGTTGGTCAGAACGCCAATGTCCTGGTCTTTTTCGGCTTCGATGTGGTCCACCATCTGAGGCGAAATGCCGTGGCCGTCGAGCAGCATGCTTTTAGTGGCCTTCAGGGGGTTGCCGGTTACTAGCTCCTTCCATTGGTGCACCCATGGCTGAGCCGGCAGCACGGGGTGAGAAACGCCCAGCGCTTTGGGGGCCAGATAGCCGCGTGGGAAGTTGAAGCCATTCTGGAAGTTATTGAGCGGATCGGCGGTAGAGCGGTAAGCATCAATCAGCGCGGCCTTTTCCTGCATGGCCTGCCGAGAGATGCTGTAAGGAGCCCGTTTAACGGTGTTGGCGTGCAGCCCCGCCGCGTTGAAGGTGTAGCTTTTCATACCCGTTACCACGCTGCCCGCCGAAGCCAGCCCGCCGCCCAACGAGTGGCCGGTCGTTTCCACGTCGTCCTTGCCCAGGGTTTTTACCACGGCTTTAGCTAGGTCCATGGCCCGGTCGTACTGCTTTTCCCGGAGCCCGATGCCTTGGCGGAGGTCGGCCATAATATCGGGCTTGTCTTCGGTGCCAGCGTAGGAAATAACAATCTTGGGCGGGTCCTCAAAGGAGGAGTTATAAAGCGCCGCTTTGAAGCCCGACTTGTCGTCGAGCAGCATTTCCGGCGACACGCCCAGCTGGGCCAGCTCCTGCGGGTCGAGCTTGTGCCAGCCCGGCGGCTCCTCCACCGGCGGAATCTTGTGGCTGTCGTACACGTGCTGGCTCAGGCGGGCCCGCTCCACGGCCCAGTTATTGCGTTCCAAGCGCGTCAGCGCGTTTTGCACATTGGCCTCGGGCTCACCGGCCAGCTCGGGCGGTACCAGGCCCAGTTTGGTGCTGGCCGTTTGCATCAGGGTACGGCGGGCGGTGTAACGCTCTTTTTTCGAAAGTTCTGGCTTGGCCTCCGCTACTGCCTGCTGGGCGGCGGCCAATGCTTGAGTTGGCGTTTCGGCTTTGGCCGCCGGCTTTTTGGCAGCGCCCTGCGTTTTGGGCGGCTTGTTCCAGCGCTGCTCCAGCACCTGCCCGTCTATTTCCAGTTGCTGGGCCGAAAGCACGAGCAGGCACTGGTGGGCTGCTTCTTCGGCGCCGGGCAGCAGCTGCACGTGCTGGTGGATGCAGCGCGCGTCGGTAAACGTGAGCGTGCGGTGGGGCAAGGTGGCCTCGTCGGGGAAAAACACGACTTCGCCGCTACGCAGGCTGTCGGGCAGGCTGGCCCACTCGGCCAGCGCGGGGCCCTCTTCGCCATCGAGGAGCAGCTGCAGGGGCACACCCACTACTTTTGAGTTGGGGCGGCCCCGCGCATCGGTACTCTGGCGAAACCCGAAGGAGCAGGCCGCCAGCGGATACGATTGGCCATCCAGCCGTAGCTCAGCATTGATGTAAGTCATAGAGTAGCAGCTAGCACGAATTGAAAACTCCCGCCAAACCGTACCTAGCCAACGGCTTCGGCGGCGGTGGCGGCCGGCTCAGCCAGCTCCTCGCCGGTCTGCACCTGCCAGGTTAGCTCCTCGGCTTCCGGCGTTTTGTTCAGCGAAATCACCGTGCCTTTGCCTGCTTCCCCGGCAATAATCATCCGGGAAATAGGCCGCCGCAGCTGCTGCCGAATCACGCCCTTGATGGGCCGGGCCCCGTAGCGCGGCGTGAAGCCCGATAAGGCCAGATGCTCGCGGGCCGCCGCCGACAGCTCCAGCGTGATGCCCTGGCGCTTGAGCTGCTCCTGCAATGGCCGTAGGTGAATGTCGAAGATCTGGACCACATTTTCCTCCGAAATAGGCGCGAAGGGCACGATTTCGGTGAGGCGGGCCAGAAACTCGGGCCGGAAGTGCCGGCTCATGGTTTCCATCAGCGTGTTAGTAGCCGGAATCTGGCCGGCCCCGAAGGCCTGGATGATCTGCTCACTGCCGATATTGGAGGTGAAGAGAATAACGGCGTTGGAAAAGTCGCCTTCCCGGCCCAATCGGTCGTGCAGGCGGCCTTCGTCCAGAATCTGCAGAAAGATGTCGAACACGGAGCTGTGGGCCTTTTCGATTTCATCGAACAGCACCACCGAGTAAGGCTTCTCCCGAATCTTGTTCACGAGCATGCCGCCCTCCTCGTAGCCTACGTAGCCGGGAGGCGCGCCGTAGAGCAGCGCGGCCGAGTGTTCTTCCTTGAACTCCGACATGTCGAAGCGAATCAGGAACGACTCGTCGTTGAACAGGAAGTCGGCCAGGGACTTGGCCAGCTCGGTTTTGCCGGTGCCGGTGGGCCCCAGCAGAAAGAACGAGCCGATGGGCTGCCCGGCTTTGGTCAGGCCGGAGCGCGACTCCAGAATGGCTTCGCACAGGGCCTTCACCGCGTGGTTCTGGCCTACCACCCGCTGCTGCAGCGTCTGGTGCATGTTCAGCAGCTTGTCCCGCTCGTTGCTTTGCAGCTTGCCCAGCGGAATACCGGTTTTGCCCGATACCACGGCGGCAATGTCGGTGCGCTCCACACTGTCTTTCTTAGTGGCCGACAGCACTACCACTGCCGCCAGTAGCTCTCGGATGTAGCTTTCCAGGGCTTCGGCGGTTTCTAGCGTGTCGGGCTGCTGCTCCTGGTCGAGCTGGTTGAGCCAGAGGTGACTCACCTGATTCTGCACCTGGTACAAAAACCAGCGCAGCTCCTTGAGGTAGTCGGCTTCGGCCAGCTCGGGCTTGCGGGCCACCAGGGCTTCAAAATCCTGCTGGAGCCCAAGCAATTCGGCGCTGGCATGCTCGTCGAGCATGCGGATAGCGGCCATGGTGCGGTCCACGAGGTCGATGGCCGAGTCGGGCAGCTGCCGGTCTTTGATGTAGCGCTTGGCCAAGCGCACGGCTTCGCCCACGGTGCCTTCGCCCACCTGCAGGCCGTGGTGAGCGGCGTAGTAGGGCAGCACGCTGTCCACCATTCGCTCGGCCACTACCACACTGGGCTCTTCCACCCGCAGCACGTCGAAGCGGCGGTTGAAGGCTTCGTCGGCCTCGATATACTGGCGGTACTCATCGTTGGTCGTGGCCCCGATAACCGTTATTTCGCCCCGGGCCAGTTCGGGCTTCAGCAGCTGGGCAATGCCCGCCCCGGCCGAGCCTTTGGGGTCGAGCAGCACGTGAATCTCGTCGATGAAGAGGATAGCGCGGGTATACTGCTTGATTTCGCTCAGCACGCTCTTGATACGGTCTTCCACTTCGCCTTTGTAGGAAGCACCGGCTACCAGCGTGCCCAAATCCAGCTCAAACAGCACCACTTGCTGCAAATGCCCGGGTACTTTCTTTTGCACGATCTGCTGGGCAAAGCCTTCCACCAAGGCCGACTTACCCACGCCGGGCTCACCCACCAGCAGCACGTTAGGCTTGGTGCGCCGCCCCAGAATCTCGGCCATCTGCCGCGTTTCCCGGTCGCGGCCCACGATGGGGTCGAGCTTGCCGGCTTCGGCCTGAGCCGTTTTGTTGACGCAGTAGGTTGCCAGGGCCCCAGCTTTGCCGGCCGGCGCGGCGCGGTCCGTCAGCGGGGCCGATTCCTGCCCGTCGGCACCCACGGCTACGGGCTGCATGGCATCGGGCTCGGTAGCTTCTATCACCTCGCGCTGGGTGAGGGGCAACGATTTCAGCTGCTCGGTAGTGTAGGCCAGCCCGGGCCGCAGCAGGGCCGCCAGCGCGCAGAGCGGGTCGGTCTGGTCCTTGGAAAGCTGCAACGCCACCAGGTCGGCCACTTCCAGAATCGGCTTCAACTCCTTGTCAGCCGCCGGCATTTCGGGGGGGCGCACTGCTTTGGGCAGGCCTTCGAGCCGTACTTCAGCCCACTCCCGCAGGTAGTGCACATCCTTGCCCAGCTCCACGGCCAGCCACGAGGCCAGCCCTATTTCGTTGTGCAAGAGGGCCGTCAGCAGATGGGGAGCGGCGTAGTATTCGTGGCGGTATTCGTGGGCTACGGCCTGGGCAATATGCAGGGCGCGCTTTAACTCTTCGGAGTAGGCCATAAAGGGAATAAGATAGGGAATGAAGCAGGAACGGCCCGGAGCCGCTCAGGGATACAAGCGTCGGCTCCCCTGAAATGGTAGGATTGGGGCGGTAAGGTAGGATAATATCCTTTTGCCCCCGGCGAAATGCCTATTGCATAATTTTTTCGTCATGAAGTATGCTATTGGCAACATTCTAGTATATAGGAATTTGCATATTATTAAACCAAGATTTCTGCTTTTTTCCTAGTCGATTTTTTAAATTACTGTACCTTACGGCCTCGATGGGACGTATAGAGCTCATCCGAACAGGTTGATTGTGGTCGGTTTAGCTAAAAAATTCTGCTTATGTTTAACTACGGAATCGGGGGTCAGGAGCGTAAACTAGACGGCGCGTCAGAGGCTATTTCCGACATCCCACTGAACCGCACCCTACTGGTGCAGAAGCTCACTTCCGATGCGCCCCTGCGGGCTCAGATTGTGGAAGGACTCAAAACCCCGGAGGCGGTATTCGCCCATTTCAAGCCGGCCGTTGAGGTAGAGTTTGCCAAGGAAGATGGCACGGTGATGCCCGAAACCCTGCATTTTGAGTCGCTCGGCGATTTTGGCAAGAAGGGTATCATCAACCAAAGCACCTTCCTACAAGACCTGAACACGCAGGCTGATGATCTGCAGAAGCTTTTGCGCCAGCTCAAGTCCAACAAGATCCTGAAGTCCGCTCTCGATACGCCCGAAACCAAGGCGGCTTTCCTGGCGGCTATTCAGGCCATGATCAGCGAGCTGGACTAGCTGGCCTTCCGCTCCATTCTTTCCTACTATCCGCTCCTAACCGATAGGTTTTCCCTATATGGCAACCGAACAACAACCCTCTTCCGCCAATTCCCGCGAGCGGGAGTTGGCTCCCCGCCTAGAAGAAAATGCGCAGGCCCTGGCCAAATTCGGTGGTTTTGACCTGCTGGAAACGACCATTGATGGCGCTTCCAACCTGAACCCCGAGAAAAAGGCCCGCAAAAAAATCTTCCTTACCGAAGACAGCAAGAAGGCCGACCGGCAGCAGCTGAAGAAGCGGCTGGCTCTCTGGCACGAAATGCTCAGTAAAGCCGAATCGGTAGCCGATGCCGTGGAACAGTGCGAAGCCCAGGTGGAATCGTCGAACAACCAGCTGACCGACAACCTGCGCAAAGCCATAGAGGCCACGCACGATATGGAGCAGTCGTACCGCTCGGTGGCCCTATTTTACCGCAACACCGACCAGGACGAGGTCAAGAACATTTCCATTCTGAACGCCGACAAGGATCAGCTGCAGGACCTGGACAATACCACCTTCATTGATGCCGTTTCGGGCGAGCTGGAGCAGAACTTTGACCGCCTCGACCTGCGCGACAACTACTCACTGCTCGTGGTGCCCGGCTACCTGGGCTCCAACAAGGTAATCGACAAGTGGGCCAAGATTGCCCACAAGAACAAGGTGATGATGGTCACCGACTTCGAGCACTACGACTCGCCCGACGACGTAATTGAGCTGTTCGAGGAAGCCAACCTTACGGGGGCTGATGCACATAAGTCCAATGTCATCATGGCCTGCAACTGGCTCGTGGGCAGGGGCAAGCTGGAGGAAGTAGGCGAGGAGGAAGACCTCTTCGTGCCGCCTTCATCGGCTCTGGCCGGCCGTATCTACAGCACGCTGGCCTCGCAGGTAACTGCTGGCCGCAAGCACGGCACCCTGAACGAGGTCGACGGGGTACGGTTTCCGCTGCGCAAAAGCGAAATTGCCAACCTCGAAAAGCTCGGGCTGGTACCGATGGTAAATGAGTATGGTCGCGTCATGGCCTTCTCGGCCAAAACGCTGTTCAACGGCGACAACATCGGCCTGCAGACCTACTCGGTCGTGCGCGTGTTCGACTACGTGACCAAGGTGCTGATTGACTTCCTCAACCGCCGGGCCTTCGAAAACTGGGACCACAACATGCGCATGGACATTCAGAGCCAAGTGGTGCGGTTCCTGGACGGAATTGCCGGCCCTGGCAAGCTGATTGAGAAGTTCTCCATCAAGAAATTTGAGCGCGACCCCAACCAGAAAGACCGGATTCTGCTCGACATCCACATGGTGCCTTACTTCCCGGCCAAAACCTTCTTGGTTTCGCTCGATGGCACCAAGGGTGATGACCCGAACGACCCCGGCCGCGACTGGAACGCTGAGTACAAACAGCAATAGATAGTTACGAGAAGTGGGCAGAGGCAGAAAGCTGTAACGGAGGCGTTGATAACCTGACATTGAGTACAGTAACCTTTCCTTTCCACCATTTTTTTAACCCCTTAACAATTGTATTATGGCCTCATTTAGTGCATTCTTCAATGCCGCTGGTAGCGGTGACTGCGAAGTAGTAAGCTGCAGCTACTCCTTCGATCAAGCCATCGACGACAAAGGTCGTCCTTCGTCGAAAGTACAGGGCGGCACTATCAAAGTGACGATTGTTTCTACCGACAGCGCTTCGCTGACGAGCTGGATGCTGGACCCTTACAAGCGGGAGAGCGGCAAAATCCAGTTCAAGCGCATCGACCAGGACTCGACCCTGAAGGAGATTTCCTTCGAGGAAGCCTACTGCGTGAGCTACGCTGAGCACTTCGACGCCCGCGGCGCCGACACCAACACTTCCATGACGCTGAGCCTGACCATTTCGGCCAACAAGATCAACGCCAACGGCGCGGTTCTGGACAATAAGTGGGTGTAAATCCATCTGAGTCTGCATAGAAAAGCCCCGGCAACAATAGTTGCCGGGGCTTTTTTTGTGCTGCGCCTTCAGAGCATAAATAAGAAAGCCGCTTACAAACTAATTTCTTATGGGCCAGGAAAAGGGTTAGTATTCATTTATTCCCATGGCTGCCCATTCATCCAGAATATCCCAAAAATCAACAAAATCCGGTTCCTCATCATCCCACCAGACCAATCCAGATGGTTCGTCGGTATTGAAATTCCAGCACAAATAACCCCCCGCACTATTCGAGAATACCGCCAGAACTTTATCCAAGGAATAGTCGATGGATATTTCATCCAGGATGCCCCATTCCATATCCGACAGGGGGAATATTTCTTCTAACGGCATCGGGCCCATGGCACCAGATTCTATTTCGTACCATCCGTTATGAATACGGGTATAAAATCCCAGAAAATTGTCCGGCAACGGAAATTTCTGAATGGCCTCAGGAATTTGATACGGCATTAAAGGCGCATGTCCAATATAATTAACGTACTGACCTTTGGGATTTTTGAAGATGTACAGCAGAGCTACACTCTTGTTGACTTCGATGACTTGGACTGAGGTCAGGTGTTTTTCGAATGTTTCGAGCAATACACTGAACTCCTGCCGGTAGTGCTTGCTCCAAATGTCAACGATATGCTTAATGCTTTCCTTAGCTGATGCTTTAATAAATGGGTGCCATTCTACCGGCACAAACAAGTGCTCAGGCAATTCATTAATTATGGTGAAGCTGCCTAAATGTTTTCTCAGTTCTGAAAGGTTATTGTCTATTGTCATAAAGACTTTTGAGCTTAGTTAAAAAGTAGAATAAACTTATTTAAAATAACCAGTAGGAGTTGTCCCTTCGTGCATCATGTCCCCGAAGGCGCATGAAAAAGCCCCGGTAGGAGTTGGGGCTTTTTAGTGTGGTCAATTAGGCCAGAGGCTCGGGCTTGTGATAGTGCAGGCCGGATTGCTGCACAATGTCTTTCAGCCAATCGGGCGTACTTTCCTCGTTGCGCGGGAAACGTTCGAAGTCCTGGGCAAAGGCCTCCGGCACGGGCATGTGGTCGAACTTAGGTTTCTCCTCATACTCAAACTCGGTGTTGAACTTGCCGTCGTGGGTAATGGTCATCACGGCCGTGTACCACGCCCCGCGGAACGGTGCTTCATCGTACATCAACTGGCGCAGCTTTTCGAAGCTTGGAGTTGTGCGCTCCGCGTATTCTAAGCCCCGATCATTGATGATGAAGGTTTTGGGTACTGGCTGTTGTTCCTTGTGCACATAAACAACATTTTCCTCAACATAGGAGCGAATAGCTCTGATAGTTACTGTGACCATATCCCACTCACTGGCAGGCACACTATCAACTGCTAATTGGCCGATATGCTGAAATAGGTTTTGGATTTCGTCTGTCATGAGGCAATAAGTTAGAAGTTGTTGATGGTCCGTTTGTTTGCAACGCCATCAATAGTTTTAATGATACTAAAGCTGTTGGGCCGCGCCGTAGCATTGCCGACATCATAAATCGGCTCGATATCCACGTGTACTTTCTTCCCATCAGCCAATGCATCAGCCCAGGATTTTTCCATGCTGCCCCAGGTGCCGTTGGTGTATGCCATTGACACCGTCGTGCATCATGGACCCGGAGGTGCATGAAAAAGCCCCGGTGGATGCCGGGGCTTTTTCATGTTTTAAGCTAGTGGCTCGGGCTCGTGATAGTGCAGGCCAAATTGCTGCACAATGTCTTTCAGCCAATCGGGCGTACTTTCCTCGTTGCGCGGGAAATGCTCGAAGTCTACACTGTATTCCTCGGGACTTGCCTCATAATCGAAAGCTGGTTTTTGCTCATAATCAAATTCAGTATCGAACTCCCCATTTTCGCTGATGCGCATCACGGCTGTGTACCAAGCTCCGCGAAAGGGCGCTTCATCATACATCAATTGTCGCAGTCGCTCGAAGCTGGGGGTAGTGCGCAAATCGTAGTCCAACCCCTTGTCTTTTATGCCGAAAGTCTTTGGAGCCGGCTGTTTTTCCCGATGGCTGTAGGAGACAGTCCGCTCCACAAAACTCCTTATTGCCTTTACTTCTATCGTAATGGTATCCCACTCATCGGTCGGTACACTGTCGACAGCTAGTTGGCCAATATGTTGAAATAACTCTTGAATTTCGTCGGTCATTAGAAGGTCATTAGAAGTTGTTGATGGTGTGTGTTTTTTCTACTCCATTAATCCATTCCGTTACTTCGAAGCTGTGTGGTCGGGCACTGGCATCCTTATAAATAGTCTCAATATCTACTTCCACGGTCTTACCCTCTTTAAGTGCTTTGGCCCAGGCTTTCTCCATTTGCCCCCATTTGCCTGTATGGTACGCATTAACACCTTCGTGCTTCATGGCCACCAAGTTGGCATTGGTGCCTGCCCCACCGAATTGGTCGCCAATCAGATGGCCGCCTGCATCGCCAGCTTGCCGGCCATCTCCCTTGCCCGCCAAGCCCTGCATGTACTCAGCAGAGGACGGATTTTGGGTGCGTGCCCGAGTGGCTTTAGGCTCAATGCGCAAAGTGCCTTTTGCCCGCTTAATGCGGCCGTAGGCATCGGTGGCGTACTCGTAGCCGTTGCGCACGTAGGTGGTGTTGGGCTTGAGGCGCTTCTTGAGCACGCCCGCACCGATATCCACCAGCTCGGTGAGTGCGTCACACTTGTTGTGGGCCAGCACTTGCCAGGGGCCGGCAAAATACGTGTGCCAGTCGCGTGCAGCATGGACCTAGAGGCTCACGAAAAAGCCCCGGTGGGAGCCGGGGCTTTTTCGTGTGATTAAGCTAGAGGCTCGGGCTCGTGGTAGGTAAGGCCGAACTGCTGCACGATTTCTTTCAGCCAGTCCGGGGTACTTTCCTCGTTGCGCGGGAAGTGCTCGAAGTCCTGGGCAAAAGCTTCCGGCACGGGCATGTGGTCGAACTTGGGTTTCTCCTGATACTCAAACTCGGTGTCGAACTTGCCGTCTTGTGTAATGGTCATTACGGCTGTGTACCACGCCCCGCGAAACGGCGCTTCGTCGTACATCAACTGGCGCAGCTTTTCGAAGCTATGAGCGGTCCGCTCATCATATTCTAAATGCCTGTCATTCATAAAGAAAGTAAGCGACGAAATTTGTTTTTCATCGTGTACATAACTGGCATCAAGTTCCACATAAGAGGTAATGGCTCTAACCGCTAACGTAATTGTAGTCCAATCTTCCTTGGGCACACTACTAAAGGCAAGTTGGCCGATATGCTGAAGTAAGTCTTGAATTTCGTCAGTCATGAAGCTCCTTATTAAAAGTTGTTGATGATGCGCTGCTTTTTCACTCCATCAATAGTTTCGAATATTTCAAAACTATGGGGTCGAGCTGTAGCGTCCTTATAGATAGGGTTGATATCCACGTGTACTTTCTTCCCATCAGCCAATGCATCAGCCCAGGATTTTTCCATGCTGCCCCAGGTGCCGTTGGGGTAGGCGTTAACCCCATCGTGCATCATGGCCACCATGTTCGAGTTGTTGCCGTGTCCGCCGAACTGGGAGCCAATCAGGTGTCCGCCCGCGTCGCCGGCCTGGCGGCCGTCTTTCTTGCCCACCGTGCGCTGCATGTAGTTGTCGCGCGCGGCCGGGCTCTGGCGTAGCTCACCGGCGGCCCGCTTAATACGGCCGTAGGCATCGGTGGCGTACTCGTAGCCGTTGCGCACGTAGGTGGTGTTGGGCTTGAGGCGCTTCTTGAGTACGCCCGCCCCGATATCGACCAGCTCGGTCAGCGCGTCGCACTTGTTGTGGGCCAGCACCTGCCAGGGGCCGGCAAAATACGTGTGCCAGTCGGCTACTTCCAGGTTGAAAACGGGTTCGGCCTGCACCAGAATCCGTTTGCTGACTACAGCCACGGCCTCGCCCTGCCGGCGGCGGATTTGGTCCCCGGACTGCAAGTCGCCGGCGGCCGTCCAGCCCCGCGCTTCGGCATAGAGCCAGTGGGCGGGCGTCACGCGCAGGGGCGCGGGCTCGTCGGCCAGGTGCAGCTCGGTTATTTCCTCGGCTTCGGTCCGGAATACCTCCGTAACGGGTTTCCAGTCCATGGCCTGGGTGGCTTCGTCCCAGGCCCAGACCTCGTCGCCGATACCGATGTTGACAATGGGCCGTAAGCCGGCGCGGGTAAGCACGGGCGTGTCGGCGGCAAAGCAGGCGCGGGCACAAAGCTTGGCGGCCTTTTTGCGCGTGGCCAACACGCCGGCTTTGAAGGCCGCCTTGGTAGCGGCGGCCTTGGCCATTAGCTGCGCCGCTTTTTTCTTGGCTAGTCCGCCCGCCACTTTGGTGCCCGCCTTCAGAGCGGCCCGCACTCCGGCTTTGCCGGCCATCATGCCCGCCGTGGCCGTACCGAAGCTCAGCACCCCGGCCGCTACGGAGGCTACGTCCCAGACCAGGAAAGCCGCGTTCAGGGCCACGCCCAGCTTGTCGCCGGTTTGGGCCGCGTGAATCAGGTCCCGGCCCGAACCCCAGATCGGAATCAGGCCTTCGGCAAAGCTCGCCTCGCCTACGGAGTTCTTTTCCTTTTCAGCCTGTTCAAGCGTCTCATCCTGTTCCTGCCGGGCTTCGTTCAAATCCTGCAGCTCTCCCAGGGACAGGGGTATCTGCCCCGACATCATGAACTCGACTTTACCCTGCCCAGCCGAGCACTGGGCACACGACATTTTGAGCAGCGGCTTGGCGCCGCCTACTTTTGCCGGGTAGGTTTTCTGCCAGGCGGCACAGGCCGGCACGCAAGGCACGGGCGTGCCCCCGGCCATCTGGGTAAGCTTCTGGCAGATGCCAAACGTAGGAATATTGAGCAGGGGGGCTTTGTCCAGCTCGTTGCCCGCCACCAGTCCCATGATTTTGGTGGTGCGGGGCGTGGCGGTGAACAGGCCCGGTACAGTGCCCTGGCTGCAATGCATCAGGGCCCCGGTTATTACGTACTCGTCAGCGTCGTCGGCCATAGCGCAAGGGGTTACAGGTATTGCGAATCAGCGGAATCCGTCGTGAGCTTGGTGCCTCCGTCCAGGCTCATTTTTTCCAAAGCCTTGCCATTCACCTCGCGGCCCTGGTACGCCATCTTCTCCTTGGCCACTACCTCCACGTCCTTGGTCACCGAGCTGATGCGGACCAGCTCCTCGGCTTCCATCGTGATATTCTTGGCGTGCAGCATGATTTCGCCCTCCTTGCCGGCCTCCAGCGTGATGGTGGAGCCCAGCACCGTAACCGGGCCGTTGCTTTTGATGGTGATGCTGCCGTCGCCGTTGAAGCCGACTTCCACGGCCGTGTTCTTGTTGTTGGAGTTGGAAATCAGGATTTTTTGCTGCCCCGGCGTGTCGGTCATCACAAACTTGTTGCCGCCCGAAGTCTGGATGCCCTTCATCGAGTTTTTGTCGGGCGAGTATTTGGCTCCCTGCTTGTTATTGGCATGAAACATATTGCCCAGCACAAATGGCTGCTCGGCCAGGCCGCTCTGGTAGCCGATGAGCACCTGAGAGCCTACTTCGGGCTTGAAGAGCTGGCCTTTGCCGTCGCCGCTGTAGGGCGTCAGCAGCCGGATCCAGTCGGTTTCGGCGTCGCTGGGGTTATTCACGGGCCAGTGGTAGCGCACCTTCAGGCGGCCCAGCTTCTGGGGGTCAGCATCGTCGATAACCTCGGCCAGCTCGGGCGTGCCGGCCGGCGGGTTGTAGCCAGGGCGCACGGGCGGCACGTTCAGAAAGTGCGGAATGGCCGTGAAAGAGTTGCTGTAGTTGCCTTCCGCGTCCAGGTGGTGCGAAATACTGATGATGCGGTACTTGCCGAAGCTTTCGGCGGTGATGTGGCGGCTGCCCAGGCCTTCGCCACTCACATTGATAACGCCACCCACCTGCAGGGAAGGATTGTCGCTGTGGCCTTCGAAGGTAATAAGCTCGGCGGCCGTGTTGGCCTTCACCATCTTGGCTTCCTCGTCCAGCTCACTGGCGCTGGCAATAACCATTTCGGCCGATACGTGCAGCTCGTCGGTGAAGAGTTTTTCGGACTGCTCCAGGGCGAAGCTGCCGAACGGATGGCTGGAAATGCCGGGCACCTGCTGGCTGCTGGTAGAGCTCTTGAACTTCTCGTTTTTCTGGTAGCTGTACTCGTACATCTTCACCTTGGCCGGCTTGAGGGCCATGCCGAAGGTGAAGTTGTTGTAGGCCCCATCGGCCACGAATTCTTCCTCGGCGCCGGCGGCCGGGGCCCCCAGCTGCAGCGTTTCGCCGTCGTAGTAAAACCACTCGCCGTACTCCGTGGCTAGGCGGCTCAGGAAGTCGAAGTTGGTTTCGTCGTACTGGGCCACGAACGGAATGGGCGCCGTGTGCTGGGGCTTGATGCTGTGCTTGAGCAGGTTGCCGGGGTAGGCTTGCAGCACTTTATTAAAAATGCTGCTCAGCGTCTGCTTCACGAAGGTGCGGCGCTGCAGGCCGTCGGTCAGCAGAAAGTTGGGACTGTAGCCGCGCACGATGATGCTGCCCACGTAGTCCGTGTCTTTGCTGGTGGCAATGTTGGTGACCAAGCCCTTGAACTTGAAGACCTGCCCTTGATTGAAATGGAAGGAGTCGGCCTTCAGCTCGATGCTTAGCGGCTGACCCAGTAACCGCTTGTGGGCCTGCGAGAAAAAGGCGACCTGTGGTCCTTCCACGTTGTCGAATGGCACCACTATTTCGAAGTGGTGATGTCCGAACAAATCCTGGTGCAAGACCAGGTATTGGATGTCCTGAGCCGGAGCGAGCAAACTGCCGGCACACTGCACGGAGGCGGTAACTTGACGAGCCATAGGATGATATTAATAACGTGGTAGCCCGCCAAGGTAGAAAAGTTTATGGTATGTTCGCCGGAACAACACTTGCCGCGGGCTATATTCCATAGCCGAAGTTGAACAGGCAGCGGGTTGTTACGTACCTTAAGCAAGTCCATAAAATTCGTTTTATAGCGCTATGCCAAACCCTTCCAACAGCTCCCGATCCAAGCAGGCCGCCGGCCTGAGCGGCCAGCCGCCTCACAGTCGGGCAGCGGGCGCCCGGGCCCAGTATGGCTCTCTGACCTCAAATCAGAGCCTGCTGAAGCGTGGGGGTATTCAAGATAATACGGCTCCGGGCCGGGTGCTTGGAGCGCGCGCAAAAGCGGTGGCCAGTAGGCGCGTAATGAATACGGGGCCGGCTGCTACGCCCTCAGCGGGGTACTTTGCAATGGTTGTTACGTTGCCCCAAGGACAGCTAGGCGTGTACACTCCGCTTGCCTCACCCCTGGACCCACGAGGAGTTTTTACCCGCCACGTTGTCTGGGTACCGCCCACGGCTTCTTCTGTGCAGGGCAGCCAAGCCGTGTTCCGGCAAGGGCGGCCCCAGGACCCAACCGCCTCTATCGATTGGGGGCGCCTTTGGCAGCGTGTTCTGGCCAGCTTTCCCCAGCCCAAGGACGGCTATATTTTCTACGGCGACGACGCGCACTCCACCGGCTCGGTTCCTACGCACGCCCGCCAGGGCCACGTAGTAGGCGTACTAGACATCACCATGCTGCTACGGGTCATGGATGTCACCACGTCGTCTTGGGACGGAGGGCTGGGCATTCCGCACCCTTCCCAGCAAATGCGGGAGAAATGGCTCAAGAACGCTCAGGATGCTTTCAAGACCAAACCCGGAACCTACAAGTATATCTTCGAGCTGATCGAAACGGCCGTCAAGCAATTTAAAAACTGCATAGGCGCCAAAAGCGTGGGCGAGAGTACCGTCAGCACTACCCAGGACGCCTACAAGAAGCTGCAGGAAGCCGGCTGGGTGCCCCAGCAGCTGGATTCGGCGGCCGTAGCCCGCCTGCCGGTTCGGGCCATCGTGCCGGCCCGCGTCACCTACTCTGGCCGGAAAACCTCAGAACAGCAGATCGACAGCGCCTACGCGGCCCCAAGTCACAAAAGAGCGTCGCTGGGCGGCCAATTTTCATTGGATGCCAACGGCGACAGTATCTATGTCGTGCGTGATGGGGCCCGGCAGGATACGATTCGTCCGAAATAAAGTAGGCACTATGATAAGGGCGCGTCCTTTCCTTCTAGCAAGTATTCTCTGCCTTGGCAGTACCCTGGTGGGGTCGTGTAAGCCCGATTCGGTAACGACCGAAGAGTCAGTCCGACCGGACGGAACCCGGCGGCGGCTCCGCACGGTGAACGGCGTACTGGAAGGCCGTAGCCTGGTTTTGTACCCTGATGGCGGTATTGCGGCAATATTCTACTACCGGGCCGGCAAACAGGAAGGACCACAACGGTGGTTTTATCCAGATGCAACGGTTAAACGCATCCAACAGATGCGCGACAACAAGCCGAATGGGCTGAGTTATGAGTTTTACCCGGAAAACCAGCCCGATTTTATTGACAGCCTGGTTGATGGCAAGCGGCAGGGACGCTACCTGGAGTTTTTCAAAAGGCCGGCGTACCGAATCCATATTCGGGGAAAGTATGCCCTGGTAGATGGGCAGGAAAAGCTGGTCGACTTTGTGGAATACGATACCACCGGTCGAATTGTCTCGGCCAGCGGACACTAGCGTAACCACTAGCACGCTAGGGCGTGGACTACATAGACTATGCCCTGCAAGGCGACGCTGCTCACCACTGCCTGCTCATAGCGGTGCTTTGCCGGGCAGGTAGTCATCTGCCTCATTCGGCGCGCGTGCTTCGCGCAGCAAGGTCCACCAACCAAAACAATACCAGGCTACGTTACCGCCGTGCGGCTTCAGGTAGTCGGGAGCCGAGCTTGTAGCAGACCAGGGCAGGGCTGAAAACTAACCGCCTGAGTTTAGCGTTGTGTTTGAATACGCCTTTACTTCCCCAAACCAACGATATATGCAAACCTGGAACGACGTAATCCGCCTGGCCAACAACGGCAGCCCCGCCCCCGAGCGGCGCGTGGAAAAGACCGATGCCGAGTGGAAGCAGCAGCTCACCGCCGAGCAATACCACGTAACCCGTCAGCACGGTACCGAGCGGGCCTTCACGGGCGAATACTGCGAAGCCCACGAAGCCGGCCTCTACGCCTGCGTGTGCTGCGGAACCCCGCTCTACGATTCGCGCACCAAGTTCGAGAGTGGCACGGGCTGGCCCAGCTTCACTCAGCCGGTGCAGGAAAACGCCATCAAGTACAAGAAGGACACCAGCTACGGCATGGTGCGCGTGGAAGTGCTCTGCAACGTCTGCGACGCCCACCAGGGCCACGCCTTTCCCGATGGCCCCCCGCCCACCGGCCTGCGGCTCTGCATCAACTCGGCTTCTATCAAGCTGGTGAGCGAAAAGCAGGAAGCGTAAGTAGCCGCTGAAAGAAAAAGAATAGGAACCTCGAAAAGAACGTCATTCCGAGCGAAGCGAGGAATGACGTTCTTTTTTATTGGGTGCCTGTCGTTCCTTTTTTGTGGGCCCGCCCCCGACCTTTTTGCTTCCCAACCTGCCAACTCGGGCGGAAATAGTGCGAATTTTGCACCCGCACCGCACCGGCTGCGTTTGTTACTGATACACGTTTCTCCACCCGCCCATTTTCCCACCCACCATGTCGCTCCTATTCACTGATTTTGCTTCCTGGCAAGCCCATTGCGAGGCTACCGGCGAGCCGCTTTTCCAGCCCGTGCTCGACTACGAAATCGAGCAGAAGGGCCGGGCCGAAGCCGATATCTGGCCCGGCCTACAGCGCGCCTACGATGTGATGCGCGACGCGGTAAAGACCGGCCTGACCGAGGACATGACCTCCCGTTCGGGTATGATTAACAATGGGGCCAAGAAAATTGCGGCCTCGCCCGTCACCGTGCTTTCGCCCGAGTTCAAGCAGCTTATCACCCGTGCTTTGGGAGCTAAAGAGGTGAATTCGTGCATGGGCCGGGTGGTAGCCGCGCCCACGGCCGGAGCCTCGGGCATTCTGCCCGGCGTGCTGGTCACCATTCAGGACTTGCATAAGCTCGACGACCACAAGATTCTGGAAGGTCTACTCGTGGCGGCCGGTATTGCCCTTATCATCGAGCAGAATGCTTCCCTGGCCGGGGCTGTGGGTGGCTGCCAAGCCGAAACCGGCAGCGCCGCCGCTATGGGCTCCGGTGCTATCGTCTACTGCCTGGGCGGCTCCATCGACGAGGTTTTCGCCGCCGTAGCCATTACCATTCAGTGCATGCTGGGCCTGGTCTGCGACCCGGTAGCGGGGCTGGTGGAAGTGCCCTGCGTAGTGCGCAACGCCTCGGCCGCCGCCATTGCCTTCTCCTCCGCCCAGATTGCCATTGCCGGTGTCGACCCGGTTATTCCCGTGGATCAGTGCGTGGCGGCGCTGGGCGAAGTGGGCCAGAGCATGGAAACCCGTTACAAAGAAACGGCCCTCGGCGGCCTGGCCAATACCACCCGGGGGCGCGAAATAGAGAAGATGGTGCTTGTGCAGGATGTGAATATTCTGCCCGACGAAGATGGCGAGTAAGTAGCTTGCCGGTCCGGAGAGTTATTTCGTAAGTGCTGCCCAATAAAAAAGGCAATGATATACGTGTGTACACCAGTTTGAAAAGGTGTATCTTGAGGTATGGTTCTTGCCTACTCAAAGATGGTCAAGCCAGCAACCTTACTTTTGCCTTCGCTGGCTAACGAGGTGAGAAAAAAAGGCTACATTGATGCCCCTAGTCGCTCCTTCGCTCGTAAAGAAGATTTTGCCAACTTTTTCGGCACGTTTGCTAAGGAGATTGGTGTTACCTTTGCACTCCCATTTTAACCCACAAGATTATGAAGGCTAGAGACGTTGCCGAGTACTTGCTTCAGCTTTCTGACACAGAGACTAATGACATCACGAATCTGAAGCTTCAAAAGCTGGTTTACTATGCGCAGGGCTTCCATCTGGCTATGTATGACAAGCCGTTGTTTGCTGACCCGATTGAGGCTTGGCAATATGGCCCAGTGGTAAGCGAGCTATACCACGCATACAAGCAAAACGGGAGTCAAATCATCACTCCTACCAATTCTTACGAATTCTCTGACAAATTCACCAAGGAACAAGAAGAATTGCTTAGCGAGGTAAATGAAGTTTACGGCCAGTTTTCAGGCATGAAGCTGATGAATATGACTCATGAGGAGCGCCCGTGGATAGAAGCAATAGAAACCAAAGCTCAGCAAATCAACCCCTATACCATGCAGTCCTACTTCAAGGAGCAACTAATTGAAGAATAGGTGAGCATAGGCAAAAAGGGTATCAAAGATCCCAAAGCAACGAAGGGTGTAAAGCTAAAAACCCCTGAACTTGTTCACAAAACACCGGATGTAGACCATCCGGTGTTTTGTTTTAGGTATCTAGTTAAGTCATATGACCTTTCACACTGCACTAATGACGAAGCAACAGCATTAGTAAAGCAGTTAGCTGCTCTTAGCCAAATGACCTGGGAGCAAATCCGTCTAATCCACCGGCATGGGATGGGGGCAGAAAAGATAGAACGAACTTCGATCAAGTCACCAGCACCTGGTTGGGCGACTGCTGACATTGATTTCTTCTTAGCTTTTCGTTTCTTGGGTAAGGCCCCCTTTGTTGGGCACAGACGAGGCCAAGTTTTTCATATCCTTTGGGTTGACAGGGGTTTTACCCTCTACAAGCACTGAATAGAAACGGCCCCTCGCTTGAGGGGCCGTTTCTATTTCTTCTTATGCTTCTTGGGCTTAGGTGATGGTTCTTCATCCTCGAATAGGGTTTTGTTCTCCTTCCTTGGTGGTGGGACACTTAGCAGGGCTTTCAATTGGTCATCAAACTTAGGCTCCTGAATTACAACTGGCTTTGCTTTCGGCAATTCTTTGGTGAGCACTAGTTCTAACTGTCCAGCGCGGCGCTGTACCAGCTTATTGAAGCGGGCAATAAACTCGGCCCACGTATCGGACACTTGCATAAGCGCCCATATCGAGTTGATTTGAGCGTGCAATCCAGGAACACCTATGTCGCTGGTAAGACTTTGAAAGAAGCGAGCCACATAGTTTCCTGCGGCGCTCTTAGGCGTCTTCTCCTTCAACTCGGCCAGCACCCCCTTGGGAAGTTGGTTGTATATAAGCTCATTCGTCCACTTGCCGATAATCGGCGGACGCTTCTTAATCTCCCCCACTGTGAAGTCCCAGCCGTTGAGGCGGAAGATTTCTTGGTAGAACCCATCGGGGAATGTCTTAGCCCACGGGCGCAATTCCTCAGCTACATAGAGTTGGAGAATCTTTTGCAGTTCGTCACGCTCCCGCTCATATTGGTAGCCGGTTGCCTCGTCAATCAAGGCAATGATACCGATGTTGGACAGGCCGAGAAGCAGAATCTCGCTAGCCCGTGCAAGTGGCTCCTGCTGGCGGGTTAGGATAGGCTTGCGCGTATCAGGGTCAAGGGTACTGCGAGCATCCAAGTAGACTTTGCAGAGCTTGGGGAGAATCATGGCATTATAGCCCCGCTTCTCATTGCCGCCCATATCGAGATAATCAATCGGAACAAGCAACTCTCGAAGTTGGTAATCGACAAATGCTTGAAGGTTTCGGGCGTTCAAGAAGGCTGGCATTGTGTGCACCCTGCTATCATCTTTCTGTGCACCTCGTTTAGTTCTGCCAAAAGCCTCAAAAACAGCGCTGTACGTTATTATTCGACTGCCATCTTCAAGAACAGCACAACTCAAATCCATCTCTCCGATGGTGAATTTGCCTTCGTAGGTTGCGCGTAACTTCTTGTCTTTTAAAGCCTTAGATAAAGACTGTGCTTCCGGTTCTGCCTTTTCAACTATAATGGGGGTAGTTATAGGCTGTGCACCCTCTTCTGAGCGCTTAGATGGCTTTTTACTCATGGCTAATCAGGGTATTATAGGTAAGACGTCCGGCGATATTGCCCAAAATCAGGTTGAAGCGGTCTGCGGTGTGAAAGCGGCGGGTGTTGTAGCGAAGCGTAAACTCGTTTACGTAGGCTTGTAGGTGCTCGAAGCTAACCCAATGGTAGATGCCCTCGATGCCGCGTTTGAAGTGGCTCCAAAAGCACTCTATGCTGTTCGTGTGGGCCAGACCGTCCACGTACTGCTTGGCGCTGTGGCGTACAATCTGGTGCTCGTAGACTTTGGCAACGCCACGGTAAGAAGCGTACTCGTCTGTCATTACTACCGTGCCCTCAGCTACAGTGCTTTCCACGAACGACTGAACGATACCCGTCTTGGTATCTTCTACCACGGCGGCTACGATGTTGCCGTTGCGCTCAATAGCGCCCATGATTGGCTTCTTCGTCTTGGTGCTGCGGCCCTGGGTGCCGGGAGTCTTGCGGCTCTCGTGCTTGTTGCCCTCAACGCCGCCGTAGTAGGTTTCATCTACTTCCACGGTGCCCGAAAGCGTAGCCTTGAAGTTGGGATGCTCGAAAGCATAGCGCAGGCGGTGCAGCAGGAACCACGCGCTTTTCTGCGTCACGTCAATATCACGGGCCAACTGGTGCGACGAGATACCCTTCTTGTGCGACGAGAAGATATAGAGGGCCATAAACCACTTTTGCAGCGGAATCTTGGTGTCCTCGAAGATAGTGCCGACCTTGACGTTGAAGTACTTGCCGGTGTTTTTGCACTTGTAGCGGTGCCCAGCGCACTTGTACACCCGCGAAGTAGGGTCGAACGGGGAAACGGGCGTACCGTTCCAGCGCAGCGCCTCAAGATGCAGCAAGCAAGCCTCATCCGTTGGGAAGGCTTTTACGAGGTCGAGCAGGCTTTTGAAGTGGGGGAGCATAGCGCCAGTGGTTATCTGGTGTAAATATACGCTCATTTTTCAGAAACGCTATACTTTGAGTGGAAATTTACACCAAATTTTACAACAGGCATTATGGCATTCATGCACAACGGCAAGGAGTTATCCCCTTGTATCGTATCCAAGACCCGTCACGCGCTAGGCTTAAAGCCTGAAAAGCCCACAAACAAAAAGTACTGCCCACTACCCTATTGGGAGCAAGCAGTACAAGCAGTTGGTGATCGAAACAATCTGAAACAGCCGAGGATAGACGCAGCAAAGGCACTTTACGCCGAATACATCACAAAATAACTGGTGTACACACGTATATCATTGCCATAAAAAAAGCCCCGCCGGATAACCGGCGGGGCTTTTCATTGCTGAAAACGCAGTGGACTTATTCGCGCACCAGCTTCAGGGTTTGCAGTCCGGTATCGGGGCTGCTCAAGCGCAGCCAGTACATACCGGCCGGCAGCGCCGACAAATCAACCGGCAGCGTGCTCACGCCGCCCGCCGACTTCTCGGGATGCAGTGTGGTGGCGCGTACTACCTGGCCCAGGCTGTTGAACAACGTGAGCTGGGTAGCTTTGGTGTAGCCGCGCAGCTCCAGAGTCACGTTGCCGTCCTGCGACGGGTTGGGGTAGAGCAGCGAGCTAACCCCAGCCAGGCTGGTAGTGCCCGAAGCCGTTACCACAACGGTCAACGTGTTGGACGGGGCTGATGCGCAGCCGCCGGTACCGGTCGTAACGACGGTGTAAGAACCGTTCTGGGCACTCGACAGCAGCAGGTAGGTCTGGCCCGTAGCGCCGGGAATCAGCACACCGTTGCGGTAGAACTGGTTGCCGGTAGCCGCGCTGGAGTTCAGCTGCACCGCACCGTTAGGCAGCCCGGTGAGGGTCAGCGTTGGCGTGGCCGGCGTCGGGTTTACTGTTACGGTAGTGGCCGCCGAGGTAGCCGAGCAGCCGCCCGCGTTGGTAACGGTCACCGAGTAGCTGCCGCTGGCCGTAGCCGTGTAGGTAGCCGAAGTAGCACCCGTAATGGCGGTGCCGTTGAGCAGGAACTGATACGTGCTGCCCGTTGCCGTTGGTACCGACAGCACTACCGCGCCGCCCTGACAGAACGTGGTGGCGCCGCCAGCCGTCAGCGTCGCCACTGGGGCCGCCGTGATGGTGACGGTAGCTGCGGCCGTAGCTGAGGCACACCCGCCGGAAGCAGCAATGGTATTCGTAATGGTATAGGTGCCGGCCGTACTCGACGAGAGCGTGATAACGCCAGTCGTGGCATTAATAGTGAGGCCGGTAGCCGGTGAAACCGTGAAGCTGCCCGCGCTGCTGCCGCTACCGAAGGCCGGAGCCACAGTGGCCGAGCTGCCCGCGCAATACGTGGCCGTGGCGTAGGAGAAGGAAGCCGAAGGAGCCGCCGTAATCGTAACCGAAGCCGTGCTCGAAGAAGGGCAGGAGCCGCCTACGCTGTAAGTCACCACGTAGGTGCCGGTCGAAGAAGAAGCCAAGTTGATAGCACCCGTGGCGGCATCCAGGCTCAGGCCCGCAGTCGAGCTGAACGTGCCGCCCGCCGTGCCGGTAATAGTCGGCGTGGGGTTGATGCCGCTCAGGCAGAATGTGCCACCGGAGTAGCTGAACGTGGCCGTAGTGGCCGGGTTGATGGTCAGCGTGGTGCTGGCCGTAGCGGCCGAGCAGGCGGCCGGACCGGTCGTGGTCAGCGTCAGCACCACCGAGCCGGCGGTGATGTCGGCGGCCGAAGGCGTGTACACGGCATTCAGCGTAGTGGCATTAGGCGAGAACGTGCCCGTGCCGCTGCTGGTATAGGTGCCGCCCGTAGCCGAGCCGCCCACCGTACCAGCCAGCTGGTAGGTAGTGCCCGCGCACACCTGCGCCGTAGCCGCCGTCAGGCTGGCCGTGGGCAGGGCCGTCACGTTCACCGACTGCGTAGCGCTGGTCGAGCAGCCAGCTGGGGTTACCGTGGTTACCACGTAGGCATTGCTGCCAGTCGGGGCGCCGGTTACCGTGAAGGTGCTGGTGCCGCCGCTTACCACCGGGGCCGAAACTGTACCCGGGCCGGTGATGGTAGTCGATGGAATAGCCGGGTCGGCAATGGTCAGGCTCCAGTTCAGCAGCGTGCCGGTGTCGCCGGTGGCGTCGTCATACACATACAGCTTCCAGTCGCCGTTGATGGCCACACCGTTTAGGGCCGTAGCTGGCAGCGTGTACGTGCCGCTGCCGGTGCCGCTGTTTAAGGTAGGAGCAGTGGCAATGGCACCTTCGGGAGCGTACGTGCCCGTGAAAGGCGCCGTGCCGGTCGTAATAGCGCCCGTAGTGCCGGTAGCCAGCACCGTGTTGGTGTAGTTGGCACCAGCCGCCCCGTTGTCGGTCGACAGTTCCAAGGTGCCCGCGTCGCCGGGGCCTACCAGATAGATATCCAGGTCACCGTCGTAGGTGTGGGTAATGTTGAGGGTAACGCGCACGGTGCTGGCGGCCGAAATGGTAGCCGTAGCTGGCGCACCGCTCAGGGTAATAGTCGATGAAGCGCCGGTCAGCGCGTTGTCGGGAATGGCCAGGGCCGGTGCCTGCGTACCGCGGATGGAACCGGCGGCACTGTTGCTGGCTACGGCAATGGTAAAGGGCGCATCCACGCAGGCTGCGGCCGGAGCCGTGATGCTCTGGGTAGGTGTGGCGTTAACCACGGTGCGGGTTACGGCGGCCAGCACATCGTTGCTGGTGTTGCCGTCACCCTGCACGGTGGCCGTAATTACAAAGGAGTAAGCGCCTACCGTCGTCATATCTACCGTGCCGGTCAGGGCTACGGTTTGGGTGGCGCCGCTGGCCAGCGTACCGGTCGTGATGGTAGCCGTCAGGGTCTGCACCGTGCCGCCGGGCGGCGTTACGGCCACCGTTACCGTGGCGGGATTCTGAGTGAAGTCGATGGCCGCCGACCCGGCGTTGCGGATGCTGACCGATACTGCTTCTGTAAAGCCGTAGCAGGTAGTAGAAGCTGAAGGCGTAAGCAGGGCCACCGGAACCAGATCCGTAGCAATGGGGGTAAACTCATAGGCCCCGATATCAGGCGGGCTGGTGCGGGTGGTGCCCAGGTAGTCGACACTGATGCCGGCAATGGCTACACCCGCGCCGTTCAGCGCCGTCACCGAAGGCTTGAGCAGGTAAGGCACAGTGGTGGTTTGGGCAAAGCCCGGGTCAGCGCTTACCGAGTTGGCTTCCTGCGTCGTAGCCGTGCGCCAGGCTGCCAGGTCGGCGGCGTCTACGGCGTTCAGGCGGCCGATGCGGGCGGCGCCGGTAGTGCCGGGTACTACGTACAGGTCGTTGTTGTCGAGGGTGCTGCCCGCGTAGGTAGTGGCCTGGGTATAGTGGGCGTACAGCGGCGTGGTAGCCGTGCCGGCTGTGGCCCCGATGATGCTGAAGATGTTGTTGCGCACATCAATGTTAGCAGCAAACGTGGTAACGCTGGGGTTACCGTTGGCAAAGGCGGCCGAACCCGCCGTACCCGACGCCGCGCTCAGTTGGCCGCTCAGATACACCGTGTTGTAGTAGTACTTGTCGCCGTAGCCGCCACCGTTGTTGATGCCTACCGTGTTCCAGGTGCTGCTGGTAGCCGACGAGTTGATGTTGTACACCAGGTTGTTGACTACCGTAACAGCACTGGCATTGGCCGCCGTGTTGAAGGCCACGTTCGAGGTGAAAATACCCCAGGCCTTGGTGGTGCTGGTACCGGTGTAGCTCACGTTGTGCACTGAGTTGCGGCTCAGCGTGGCACCTTTCGAATCGGCCAGGAAGATGCCGTAGACGTTGCTGGTAGAATTGCCGTTGCTGACGTTCTGCACTTCATTGCCTTCAATGAGGATGTTCTGCTGGTACACTGCCCGGATACCTTCCAGGCCGAACCCATTGCCGGCGCCCTGGCCCAGCTGGTTGTTGCTTACCACGTTGCTCTGGTCGGCGGCCGTAGCCGAGGGGCCAAACATGAACAGGCCGTAGTAGCCCTTCTGGATTTGGTTGTTGGTAATGGTGTTATTCGAGTTGGCGGCCGGTGTGCTGGTGGTGGGCGAAGCCACGCCTACGCCGCCGCCACCCACGAACACCACAAACTGGGGCGTGCCCGTAGCCGCGCTGCCGCGAATAATCGTGTTCTTCACCGTGTTAAACGTGGCGCCGTCGCCGGCGGCAGCGGCGGCCAGCCACACTACGGCATTGCCGGCACCGGTGGTAGCGGTGTTTTCAATGGTCAGGTTCTGGGTGGTGCCGCTGGCGGTGTTAGCGCCATCAATGGTTACGTAGTCAGCGCCGTTGAGCTTCAGAATAGCACCGGCCGCCAGGCTACCCGTAATGGTAGTCGTTACGCCCGGGTTGGGCTTAATGGTCAGCGTGTTGGTGGCGCTGGCCTCGGGGTTCTGGCTTAGCACCAGCGGGAAAGTTTCGCCCGTGGTAGCCGAATACGTGGCATCGAGCAGCAGGAATGTTACCGCACCGCCCAGGCCACTGTTGTTGTAGGCCGCTACGGCCGCCGTCAGCGTGGGGTAGGTGCGGGCAGCATCGGGCGACGTGCCCGTACCCACGTAATACACGCCAGCCAGTATGCCCTGAATGGTGTAGGAAGCCGGCGTGGCCGGGGCCGTGCTGCCGGGAGGCGTGGCGCCCGAGCCGCCCACGGGGCTGGTCGATACGTTGCCCGCGTTGTCCTGCGCCGCTACGTAGTACTGAATAACGTCGCCAGCGGCCACGCCGCCTAGAGCGGCGTAGTCGAGCGTGAAGGTATAGGCCGAGCCGCTAATGCTGGTAGCCACTGCCGAAACGTAAGTGGCACTGGTGCTTTTGCGGTAGTAGAGGCGAGGAGCATCGGTGCCGGTGGCCACGCCGCTGGGGTCGGTGATGGTAACGACGAGGGTGCGGTTGGCGGTGCTGCTGGAGCTGGCCAAAGCGGTGTAGCCAATGGCCGGGCCGCTCAGATCCTGGGGCGTGAAGGTCCCCTCATCGGCGCCGATGTCGGGCGTGGTACCGCGGGTCTGACCGTCGAAGTCGGTGGTGATGCCCGTAACCGCTACGCCGCCGCTTTCTACCTGGGTAGCCGTAGCCGGGTTGATGTGCAGGAAGGTGGCGTCAGCGCCAGTGGTGCTGCTGAACGGCACGTTTTCCGTCACGGCCGCCTGGTCGCGGGTGGCAATGTAGGCTTTGTAGTCGGCCAGGGTTTGCTTGGCATTCGCCAGGGTAGTAGTGCCTTCCGCGTAAATCAGCTGCGTGGCCGATGGAGTGCCGGCGTAGTAGAGGTTGTTGTTGGAAGTAGCCACAAACGAGGTGCCCGGGGCCGCCAAGTAGCGCAGGGCTACCGTAGCGCCGCCCGTAGCACCGGCCGTGGAGGTATTCACCACGATATTGTTGCGCAAATCAACTGCTGGCGTGAGCGAGGATACATAGATGCCGGACGTGCCAAACGTGGTGGCCGAGGTGCTGGCGGCATTCAGATAGATGGTATTGAAGTACAGATTGGCGGTAGTGCCGCCGCTTATCTGCACCCCATTGACGGCCGCGGTACCCGTGGCGGCCGGTGCGCTCAGGCTGCCAATCAGGTTGTTGGCTACCGTATTAGTAATGCCCGAGCTCAGTTGCATGCCCGTAACGTTGCCGGCGGCTCCGTAGGCCGTCAGGCCGTATATTTTGTTTTGGGCAATGGTAACAGTCGTGCCCAAGAACTGCAGCAGGCCGGTTACGGTACCCGAGGCGGTGCCGGTGGCCGTGCCAAGCGTGAGGTTACCGATAGTGTTGCCGCTGATGGCTTTCACCGCCGAGGCTACGGTATTGGTGTACAGTCCTCCCAAAATGTGGGCCGTGCCCGTGCTGCTACCCGCAATGGTGAGGCCCGTAATGATGTTGTTGGTCAGGGTTTCGGCCGTCGGCGAGCCGAAGTTGTAGTAGCCGTACACCGTTACGACGGCCGTACCGCTGGCGGTAAAGGTATTGTTGCTGATGGTGTTGCCGCTGAGCGTGATGGTGCCCGTAGTAGCCTGAATGCCATAGAACGTACCGTTGGCCGCCGTTACCGTGTTGCCGCTGGCAGTGGTGCCCACGGTGTTGTTGGCAATGTTGGCCGTACCCGAGGCACCCGAGCGGTAGATGCCCACCACATTGCTCGTGGTAGCCGCCGAGTTGCCCGTCACCTGGTTGCCCGTAATGGTTGAGGTCAGGGCCGTAGCCGAGCTGGCGTCCTGAATGTAGGACACGGTGCCGGTGGTGGTCAGGGCGCAGTTCTGCACCTTGTTGTTGCTGATGGTCACACTGGTCAGCCCCGACGAGCCGGCCTGGTTGATGCCCCACACGGCCCCGGACGTAGCCGAGGTAAGCGACACAGTGTTGTTGTTGATGAGCAGCGTGCCGGTCATACCAGTAGCTGTGCTCACACCCACCCCGATACCCCGAATGGTGGTGCTGGTATTGCCCGCCGGAATGGTTATCGTGTTGTTCTCGATTTTGAGCCCGTTCTGATACTCCGCCCGGATACCGTACACGTTGGTATTGGCCCCGCCCAGGTTGGTGAGCGTGTTGCCGGCCGTCGTCCCGATTTCGTTGCCCGTGTCGGTGTTAGCCGCCGTAGCGGTGTTGGCCAGCAGATAGATGCCGACAAACGAGGTAATAGTGTTGCCGTTGAGCTTGATGTTGCTGTTGGCACCGGCCGCGCTGGTGGCGGTAATGGCCGTGGCACTGGCCGCCGTAGCCGTCGAGCCAAAAATGCCAATTGTGCTAGTGTTGGCTTTGTTGAGGGTAATGGTAGCGTTGCGGATGCTCACGTTCTGGCAGCCATCCGTGGCCGAGGCCCGGAACAGCGCGTAACCGTATTCCATCTGCGTGGTAGCCGTGGTATTGGTAGTATTTTCGGCTACGTCAATACCGTCAAACGTGACGTAGTCGGCCCCCGAAAGGCCGATAATGGCATCAAGGGTAGTGGTAGTACCCACGCCCGCCGTAAGTACGGGGTTGGTGCCTGCCCCCGATTTCTGGAAGACGATGGGGTTGGCCGAAGTGCCGGTGGCCGTGAGCAGCAGCGCGGCCGTCGGCGTTTCGGTGTAGCCTGCCGCCACGTTGATGGTAACGCCGCCGGCTGGTACGCCGTTGGTGTTCAGGTCGGTGAAGGCAGCCTGCACGCTGGCGTAGTCGCCGGGCAGGGTTTTGATGGTTTGGGCCGAGGCCAGCTGACTACTCAGCATGGTCAGCAGCAGAGTGCCCAAGCCCAGCAGCCGCGGCAAGGCGCGGCGCTCCGGGCCCAGAGGTTCTACAGCACGCTGTAGCCCCAGGAGTAAAGGTTGTTGCATAGAAAAAAGTATGAATGGAAAAAAGAAACGGCAGAACCCGGACCGGTGCGGGCCAAAGCGGAAGCTTGGCCACTACGCGGCATCGGGCAAACAGCAGGCTAGCCTGCCGGGTACTAACTATTAAGGGATACGCGGGTGGGTAGGCTGGCCGGGTTGGCCCAGGGGCGGAGTAAGCAGTATACGCCGTTGGCATACACCGTAGTAAGAAGGCAGGAGTAGCGTGATTTTTGGCCAGGGCTACGCCTGCATGCCTTGGAAATATCTTGAAATAACGGATTTATAATATTGAGTACAACTAATTTTATCAGAACGTAAGCTGAACTGGTGTAAGACTGTTTTTAAGCAGTTAAATTCGAAAAATACTTACTATAGTCCTTTTCTACGAGCCTGATTTTCGGGCCGCTTGGGCGAGGGCGAAGCCCCGGCTCAGTGGTTGCCGCCAATGGCTTTCAACTCGGGCGCCATCGTGAGCCTGGCCAGAAACTGCACGGCTTCCCGGTAGCGGGGGCGCAATTCCTGGTATTTCTGCCAGGCTTCTTCCCGGTTTTCACACAACGGTACCCGGGCTTCCTGCAGCTGCTCGTAGGTCCGGTAAAAGTCGCGCCGGGTGGCGTCTTCTATCGGGTCTTCGTCGGTAATGGCTGCCGAGGGCTCCGCTTGGGCGCGGTCCTGGAAGTAGCGCGACACCCGGTTGATGGCCACGCAGCCAGCCTTGAAGCACAGCTCCATCTGCGGGTCGCGCTTCTGGTCTACGGCGCTAATGATGACGGCGGCGGCATCCAGAATCAGGTCGGCGGCCGTTACCCAGGAGCGGCCCGGCTGCGGCGAGCGGAAAAACGACAAAATGGGCAGGGAGGTATGGGTTTCCTCGATTTCTACAAACCACTCTTCCCAAGCCTGCCACTGCGGTCCGTCGTCGGTGAGGTCACCGGTGCGGTTCAGCCACAAGATCAGCTCGGTGGCGGTGCGGTTGGTGCCGCAGCGCAGCTCCAGACGGGCCACCACCAACTCACGCCGCGTGAAGGCCTGGTACATGGTGGGCAGGTAGGAAATGAGCAGCGTAATGAGCAGCAGCCCGAAAGTAGCCTCAGAATAGGTGCCCATGCTGATAAGTACGCCCGAGGCTTCTACCGAGCCCAGCGTGAGCAGGGAGGACGAGCTGAGCAGGTAGCTTTTCGTCAGGCTGCCTTCGCCCAGCGCCCAGTAGATGCCGGTGTAACCAATGGAGAGCAGCATAAGCCACACGATAGGCAGCATGACCAGGGCCACCGGCGCAAAAAGCGCCATAACCCGGTCGCGCGCCGCATAGGTTTGGTAGCGCGCGGCCAGAAAGCTGAACAGGTGCCGAATGACCATAAACACCCAGTTGTTGATCAGCACCGACTCGTTGCGGGGCAGCACAAACGACCGGATAGCCGATAAAATAGTAGCAAGCACCACAAACGTGCCGGCCAGCAAGGCCGCGCTCCGCAACAGAAAATCGAGCATAGATAATACGCAACCGCGTGGCCCCGTGCCCGCTGCGTCTTTCTACTACTACTGGCCGGAATAGTTGGACTTGGCGCGTAGTGCGTTGGCGCTACGTGACAAACTTGTGGAAGCTTTCGGCCTCTCTAGCTATTTCCGCGCTTTCCAGAGCTGCTTAAACGACTTGGGCGCAATCTGTAGCCCCTCGCGGCGCTTGTTCCAGCCGGTTTCCCCCAGCAGGCGGCTTAGTACCCAGTTTTTGCCGCTGGTGGGGGCCATGTCCCAGAGCCAGCGGTGCTTCATCCCGTGCAGCCACAGCGTAATGGCCCGCTGCTCTTCCTTGTCGGAATAGCCAGCTTCCACGCTCTGCTGGCGGTTTTTGAGCAGAATATTGTGAATGTTGATCTTCACCGGACACACCGACGAGCAGGCCCCGCACAAGGAGGAAGCAAAGCTCAGGTGCTTATTTTCCTGCAAACCCGACAAGTGGGGCGTAATAACCGAGCCTATTGGACCGGAATAGGTGGCTTCGTAGGTGTGGCCGCCGATGTTCTTGTACACCGGGCACACGTTCAGGCAGGCTCCGCAGCGGATGCAGTGCAGGGCCTCGCGCTTGTCGGGCTGGGCCAGCAGGTTGGTGCGGCCGTTGTCGAGCAGCACTACGTACATCTCGTCGGGTCCGTCTTTTTCCAGCGGCTGGCGCGGCCCGGTATAAATGGTATTGTAGACCGTGACCTGCTGCCCCGTGCCACTGGTGCTGAGCAAGGGCCAGAACAAATCCAGGTCGTGGACGCTTGGAATCACCTTTTCGATGCCCACAATGGCAATGTGCGTCTTGGGAAAAGTGGCCGAGAGGCGGGCATTGCCTTCGTTTTCGGTTACGGCAATGCCACCGATGTCGGCCAACAGGAAGTTGCCGCCCGTCACGCCTACCTCAGCTGTGGTATACTTGCTGCGCAGCAGATGCCGGGCCGTAAGCACCAGCTTCTGCGCGTCGTCGGTGGGCTCGATTTTGAGGTGCTTCACGAAGATGTCGGCAATGTCCTTCTTGCTCAGGTGCATAGCCGGCGTCACGATGTGGTAGGGCCGCTCGCCGTTGAGCTGCACGATAAACTCGCCCAAGTCGGTTTCCACCGAGTCGATGCCGTTTTTGCCGAGGTACTTGTTCAAATGGATTTCCTCGGTGGTCATGCTCTTGGCCTTCACCACCGTGCGGGCGTGCTTGCGCTGCATGATTTTGCCGATTTCACTCAGCGCCTCTTCCGCGTTCTGGGCCCAGATAACCTTGCCGCCGCGCTTAGTAAAGTTCTTTTCCCACTCCAGCAAATACTGATCGAGGTTATTGATGGCCTTGGCCTTGAGGTAGGAAGCCCGCTCCCGCGCCAGCTCGTGGTCCTGGTACCAGCCCAGGCCGGTTTGCACGGCCGCGTTGTACTTGCCAATGTTGAAGCGAATCTTACGACGGTGTTCCAGGTCGAAGGCTTTGCGGTCGGAATCGGTCTGGAACTGAGCGGCTTTCGTGGTCATAGCAGTAGGGTGTGGGGCGCGGGTTGTAAACAAATATAAAGCGTGGCGGCCAGCGAAGCGCACATTACTTCCCCAACTGCCCCGCCCGGACGGTTGTTCCGGCAAAATCAGGGTTTTGGCGCGTCTACGCGGGGGCGCTGCTCCCGATTGGCCAGCTCCCAGGCCGTGAAAAACACCAGCCGGGTGCGCTCGGCCAGCCGGTCAAACTCGATTTTGTCCACGTCGTCGGTGGCTTTGTGGTAATCGGGGTGCAGGCCGCTGGTGTAGAAGATGACTGGAATGCCGTGGCGGGCGAAGTTGTAATGGTCGGAGCGGTAGTAGAGCTGCTCGGGGTCGTTGGGGTCGTTGTACTTGTAGTCGAGGCGCAGGCGGGTGTTCTGGGCGTTGGCGGATTCGCTGAGCGTGTGCAGCTCGGCGCTCAGCCGGTTCGAGCCGATAAGGTAGAGGTAGTCGGGCTTGCCCTGGTGGGCTTTATCGGTGCGGCCCACCATGTCGATGTTCAGGTCGGCCACGGTATGGGCCAGGGGCCGCACCGGGTGGCCGGTATAGTATTCGGAACCCAGCAGGCCTTTTTCCTCACCCGAGTTTAGCAGAAACAGAATACTGCGGCGAGGCCCCTGGCCGGCGGCTTTGGCCGCGCTGAAAGCCCGAGCCAGCGCCAGCACCGCCGACGTGCCCGAGCCATCATCGTCGGCCCCGTTGTAAATCGTGTCGTGTAGCACCCCTACATGGTCGTAGTGGGCCGAAATGACCAGCACTTCATCTTTCTTATCGGTGCCTTCCAGGAAGCCCAGCACGTTGCTGGAGGTCAGCTCTTCGCGCTGGTGGGGCATTTCTACCGTGAAGGCGACGGGCTGAAACCGGGCCGGCGGGCGGCCCAGCTGGTAGCTTTCCTTGTCGTAGCGCCACAGGGCGTCGACGGTGGTGCCCAGCAGGGTTGCGCCCATCGGGCCGTGGGTAATGAGCGTGCTGATGTAGGCCGGTGGAACCTGCCCTTGGTACTGCTTATCGTCGGGTTGCAGTACCGGCGCGGTAAGGCCGTAGGTCGGCTCACTCAGGTAAGGCAGTGTGGGCCGAACCAGCTTGCGGAAGGCCGCCGGCGTGGCATATGTTACTACAGTAAGGCTGCGGGCTCCTTTGTCGCGGGCCAGTGCCGCCTTGCGAAACACCGACGTCCATTCACTTTCCTGCTTGTTGCCCGAAAGCAGGTTCCGCCCCAGGCCGTTGTTTGGCTCGCCCTGCAGCACCAGCACGTCGCGGCCCCGCACATCGGGCTGGCCGGCGTAGTCGTTGTACCGCTCCGTTTCGATGCCGAAGCCCATAAAAACCGGATCAGCGGCGGCGGCCGAAGCCGGTAGCGTTACAGCACCGAAGCTCACAAAGTCCTGGCCGCTTACGAAAGTGGCGGCCCCTACCTGCAGCCGGCCGGCTGCCGCGGGCGTGGTGCCTACCAGCCCAAACGGCTGCTGATACGCATTGCCGGTGCCGTTCATGGGGCCGAGCAGGCCCATTTGCTCAAACTGCCGGCTCAGGTAATCCGCTGCCTTTCGTTGGCCGGCGTGGCCGGTTTCCCGGCCCTCGTAAGCATCGGAAGCCAGCTCGGTGAGGTCCTGGCGCAGCCCGGCGGCCGTAATGGTGGCCGCAAAGCCTGGTGCTGCCGGAGCAGCCGGCTGGGCGGCGGGTCCCCGGTTCTGGGCATTCGTATGAAGCTGGCTGGCGGTGGCAAGCAGAATAACGAGAAAGTGTTTTTTCACACTGACGAAGGATATAGTTACTAAAAAAAGCCGGGCCCGGCCCTGCCAATGGAAGCAGCGCCGGGCCCGGAGTACTCAATTTACAGCCGCTTATTGCTTGTTGGAATCCACCACGATGCGGGCGTCGCGGTTGGCCAGCTGCCAGGCTGTGAAGAACACGAGGCGGGCGCGCTTCTCCATCTTCGGAAACTCGATTTTCTCTACTTCGTCGCCGGCGCCGTGGTAGTCGTCGTGCACGCCGTTGAAGAAGAAAGCCACCGGAATCTTGTGCTTGGCGAAGTTATAGTGGTCGGAGCGGTAGTAGAACCGGTTGGGGTCCTCGGGGTCGTTGAAGCGGTAGTCGAGGTCAATCTGGGTGTACTTCTTATTAGCTTCCTCGTTGATGGCGTGCAGCTCGGAGGAAAGCTTGTCGGAGCCGATGACGTAGACGTAGTCGCCTTTGCCTTCGTGCTCCTTATCAGTGCGGCCCACCATGTCAATGTTCAGATCGGCAATGGTGCGCTCCAGCGGGAAAATGGGGTGGTCAGTGTAGTATTCGGAGCCCAGTAGGCCTTTTTCCTCGCCCGTTACGGTCAGAAACAGGATGCTGCGGCGCGGACCGTGGCCTTCAGCCTTGGCCTTGGTGAAAGCCTGGGCCATTTCCAGCACCGAAACAGTACCCGAGCCGTCGTCGTCGGCGCCGTTGTGCACCTGCCCGCCAATGATGCCGATATGGTCGTAGTGAGCCGACACGACCAGGATTTCATCTTTCTTGTCGGTACCTTCCAGGAAGCCCAGCACGTTTTCGGTCGTGAACTGCTCCTTTTTCTTGGGCGCGGTTATCACCACTTTGGCCGGCTTAAACGTGCTGGCTACCGGCTTGCCGGCTTTGGTCACCGCGCTCTGGTACTTAGTAATGTTAGCGGCCGTGGTGTTCAGCAGCTTGTAAGCCACAGCCGGCGACACGAAGAAGGCCGAGCGGGGCGTTTCCTTGGCGTCGAGAAATGCTATGGAGGGGCGGCTGATGTAGGGCGTCATGCGGGCCACCGACTTGCCAAAGCTGTCGGGCGTTACATCCACAAAAAACACGCTGCGGGCACCTTTTTCGGCGGCTTTGGTGGCCTTGGCCCGGAAATCCATGCCCCACTTGCTGCCTTGGCCGTCTTTACCCAGCAGAGCCTTGCCGTCGGCCTTCATGGGCTCACCCAGCAGAATAATCAGGTCTTTGCCTTTCACGTCGAGGCCGGCGTAATCACTGTAGCCGTCCTGCTCGATGCCGTAGCCGGCAAAAACCGGCTGAATGGTGGTAGCCGTCTGGAAGGGCGAGCTGCCGTAGGCGTAAAAGTCCTTGAGCCAGCTGTAGGTTTGTCCGCCCACTTTTAGCGAGGCGCTGCCCGTCCAGCTGCTGCGCTCCATCGTGAAGTGCTGCAGATAGGGGTTGTCCGAATCAGCTACGGGGCCGGTCAGGCCCAGGTCCTTAAACCGCTTGGAAATATACTCGGCGGCCATTTTCTGGCCTTTTTCCCCGGTTTCGCGGCCTTCGTAGGCATCGGAGGCCAGCACGGTGAGGTGCTCCCGCAGGTCGGCCTGGGTGATGGTAGCGCCGTAGTTGTCGGCCCAGTCGGCTTCTACCGGGGCCTGCTTCGTTGGGCCGGTGGGCGTTACAACATCAGAAGGCGTAGTGGCCGCCTCGGTCTTGCCGCGCTTGTGCTTGACCTTAATTTTCTCCGGAGCCTGCTGGGCTACTGCCGTCGTGGCGCAGCACGCGGCCAGCAGCAGGGTATAAAACGAGGTTTTCTTCATTTAGGAAAGTGAAGTTGCGAAGTTGTGAAGTTGTGAAATAGTGATTTTTCGTTCCGCTGGCGCCAATGGCGCAGATTGAACAACAAACTCACCGTTTCACAACTTCACAATTTCACCGTTAGGGTTGCACGATCAGGACGCTGGCGTAGGCGGCCACACCTTCACGGCGGCCTACGAAGCCGAGCTTTTCGGTGGTGGTGGCTTTAATTGAAATATCGTCGGCCGGAATGCCCATTACCTCAGCCAGCACGCGCTGCATTTCGGCAATGTGGGGGTTCACTTTGGGTGCTTCCAGGCAGATAGTCGAGTCGATGTTGCCGACCTCATAGCCCTTGGCGCGGAGCAGGCGCATCACTTCGGCCAGCAGCCGCTTGCTGTCGATGCCTTTGTACTGCGGATCGGTGTCGGGGAAGTGGAAGCCGATGTCGCGCAGGTTGGCCGCGCCCAGCAGCGCGTCGCAGATTACGTGGATGAGCACGTCGGCATCGGAGTGGCCGAGGGCGCCATGGGTGTGCGGCACCTGGATACCGCCGAGCCAGAAGGGCAGGCCTTCCTGCAGCTGATGCACGTCGTAGCCGAAGCCGGTGCGGATTTTCATACGATAGGGGAGAGGGAAAACAAGGTGGAAAGAGGGGCCAAGGTACGACGCTTGGAGCGGATTGAAAGAGTTGGGTACACGGTCAGTATTGCCGGTTAAAAGCAATTGCCAACCGATTGGAGTAGTTTCTGAAAATATAGTGTGCCCCGCATAAAGTATTTCCGGCCACTGTTCGTCAGCCAGAAAGGGACGTGAAACCCAGCCCACGGATAATGAAAAATTAATGGAAACTTTGAAGTCGTTTAAAGTTTCCATTGTATCTTTGCCCCGTGAGTATGGAAATCAAAGACCGGATCTTAGTGGCAGCCGTCGAGCTGTTTATGCGCAACGGCATCCGCAGCGTGTCGATGGACGACATTGCCTCGCAGCTGGCCATGTCGAAAAAGACGCTCTACAAATGGTTTGAAAACAAGGACCAGATTGTACACGGCGTGATGCAGAAATACCTGCTCTCGGAAGAGGTAGAGTGTGAGAATGTGTTTGCCACCGGCAGCAATGCCATGGAAGAGATGTACAACCTGATGCAGTGGCACAAGAAAACCCTGAGCAACGTGCACCCGAGCATCTTCTTCGACCTGCAGAAATACCATCCGCAGGCCTGGGCCCTGTTCGATGAGCACAAGAACACCTTCATCCTACGCAAAATCATTGAGAACCTGCATAGGGGTATCAGCGAAGGTGTGTATCGGGCTGATATCGACGTAGACGTTATTGCCCGCATTCGGCTGGCTGAAATAGAAATCATCTTCGACCCCAAAGTATTCCCGGCCAAGAGCTTCGACTTGCAGCGCATTCATACGGCCTGCGTGGAGCACTATCTGGCCGGTATTTCTTCCCTGAAAGGCCACCGGCTGATCAACGAATACCGGAACGTAACCGAACCGGAAGCTTAAGCTGCCCTACTACTCTGCCCTCATTCCCTTTTCCGCTTATCGTTTTTCGCTCTTATGAAAAATACGCTTCGCTTTCTGTTCCTGCTGGCGGCTTTGGCCTTCATCGGTGTCCAGCAGCTTCTGGCACAAACGCCGGCCCTGAATTCTTCTGCGCCGGCTATCAGTTCGCAGTATTCCCTGCAGCAGGCCATCGATTACGCTATCAAGAACAAAGCCTCACTGCAGGCCACGCGCCTGGGCGAGCAGACGGCCGCCGCCAGAGTGGGTGAAATCCGCTCGGCTGGCCTGCCCCAGGTAAACGTGGCGGCCAACCTGGCCGACAACTTCAAGCTGCAGAAAAGCCTGGTCGATTTCGGCGCTCTGGGCGGCGGGGCTTCGGCCACCCAGCTCAGCTCCACCGACATCGTGAATGCCCAGAACGGCCAGACGGTGAACCTGAAAACGGTAACCGTGGCCTCCGACCCGGTGCCGCCCCAGGCCTTCGCCTTTGGCCTGCAGTATGCCGGCAACACCAGCGCTTCGGTGTCGCAGTTGCTCTTCGACGGGGCCTACCTCATCGGACTGAAAGCCGCCAAGGTGTATACTGAGCTGGCCAAAAAGCAAACCCAGCAGGCCGAAATCGACGTGGTGGAACAGGTGAGCAAAGCCTATTACAGCACGCTGGTAGCCCGGGCCCGCCTGGGCCTGCTGGCCCGCAACGTGCAGCGCCTCGACACGGTACTCTATCAAACCAGCGAAACGTTTAAAGCCGGCTTTGCCGAGAAAATCGACGTGGACCGGCTGCGCGTGCAGCGCAACAATCTGGTGGTGGAGCAGCAGAAAGCCCAGCGCCTCACCGAGCTGAGCCTAGCCCTGCTTAAGTTTCAGATGGGCCTTAGCCAGGATCAGCCCGTGCAGCTGACCGACTCGCTCGGCTCGGCCGTAGTCGATGCCAGCTCGTTGCGCCAGCGCCTGGGCGGGGCCAACTTCAACACCGGCGGCAGCGCGGCCGGCCAGGCCGATGTGCCCAACGGCACGGCCCCGGCCGGCACCACCACCGACCAGAGCCGCCAGGACCAGCAAGCCGCCTTGAGCGGGGGCCGCACCGGCCAGCTGGCTGCTGCTTTCAACTATAATAACCGCATCGAGTTCAGCACCCTGGAAACCCAGCAGGCCCTGGCTGGCCTCGATTTGGCCAACCGCCGCGCCGGTGCTTACCCCCGCCTGGTAGCCACGGCCGCCTATGGCTTCTCGGGCTCGGCTAAGAACTTCGGCGACCTGATGGCCTTCCGCGGCCCCGACTCGCGCGCTTCCAACGGCTTTCCCAACCAGAACTGGTTTGGCTTCGGCAACGTGGGCCTGAGCCTGCAGGTACCGGTATTCGATGGTTTCCGCCGCAAGTACCAGGTGCAGCAGGCCCGCGTGACCCAGCAAACCCTGGAGAAAGGCTTCGAAACCCTGCGCCAGAGCATTGATCTGCAGGATGCCCAGAGCCGCACCACGCTCATCAACGCCCTCGACGTGCTCGACAACCAGAAAGCCAACCTCGACCTGGCTTCCGACGTGGCCCGCGTGTCGCGCATTAAGTTTCAGGAGGGCGTAGGCTCCAACCTGGAAGTAGTGACGGCCGAAACCGAGCTGCGTGCCGCCCAAACCAATTACTACGCCGCCATCTACGACGTGCTGGTAGCCAAGGTAGACCGCGACAAAGCCACCGGCGAACTGTATAACCAAGCGAAGAAATAAAGGAGCGGCCGGCCCGGAACTACACGCTAGGAGACTCCTGGCCCGGCCGCTACCCCGTTGTCTTCTAGCCTTTCCCTCTTCCTTCGATTTATGAAATACACTACTTCTGCGGCCGTGCTGGCAATGGCTTTTCTGGCTTCCTGCGGTGGCAAGCAAGACCCGGCCGCTGAGTTGGCTAAGCTGAAAAAAGAACAGGCCGCCAACCAGGCCAAGATTGCCGAGCTGGAAGCCAAAGCCGGCCCCGGCGCCGAAAGCACCGAAGCAAAAGCTACACCCGTTAGCGTGATTAGCGTGCAGCCCGAAAGCTTTAAGAGCTACCTCGAAGTGCAAGGCCGCGTCGACTTCGACGAAAACGCCAACGTTTCGCCCCGCGTACCGGGCGTGCTCACCGACATCCGCGTGCAGCGCGGCGACCGGGTGAGCAAGGGCCAGGTGCTGGCTACCCAGGATGCGGCCGTGCTCGAATCGGGCATTGCCGAGCTGCGCACCCGCCTGGAGCTGGCCAAGATTGTATACGACAAGCAAAGCCGCCTCTGGAAACAGGAAATCGGTACCGAAATTCAGTATCTGCAGGCCAAAAACAACTACGAGGCCCTGCAGCGCAGCCTGGCTACCCAGCAGCGGCAGCGTGCCCAGTACAACGTGGTAGCGCCCTTCAGCGGCGTAGTGGATGACGTGCCGGCCAAAGTAGGCGAAAACGGCGCGCCTGGCGTGCCGGTGGTGCGCCTGCTGAGCGGCAGCGGCGGCAAAATCGTAGCCGACGTGTCGGAAGCCTACGCCAACCAGATCAACGTCGGCGACAAGGCTCTGATTACGGTAACCGACCTCGGCGGCCAGGAAGTGCCGGCTACGGTGCGCGTGGTAAGCCGCACCATTAACCCCACCAGCCGTACGTTCTCGGTGGAGTTTCGCCTGAGCAAAGCCATTGCCCAGCTGCGGCCCAACATGGTGGCCACGGTACGCATTCAGAACTACGACCGCGCCAATGCTACCGTGCTGCCCGTGGATTTGGTGCAGAAAGATGAGCAAAACAGCTACGTATATGTTGTAGAACAGAAAGGTGGCCAGAAAATAGCCGCCAAGCGCGTCATCAAAACCGGCGCGACTTACAACGGTAAAATAGAAGTGACCCAGGGCCTCGCGGCCAACGACCAGGTGATTTCCGCCGGGTATCAGAATCTGAATGAAGGACAGGCCGTCAGCCTGTAGCGTGCCGCAGCGGGCCGGCCGCCCGCTGCCGCGCTAAGAACTATCTACCCACATTTAACTGCCCATTACGCCATGCAGGACGTGGAAAAAGAATTCGGACCAACCAGTTGGTCCATTAATAATAAGACCAGCATCTACATCATCACGGTGTTGCTGTGCGTGGCGGGGATTTTTGCCTACATCAAGCTGGGCAAGGAAAAATTCCCCGACATCGTGATTCCCCGCATCATCGTGGCTACGGTGTACCCCGGCACGTCGCCGGCCGACATCGAAAACCTGGTGACGCGCCAGCTCGAAAAAGAAATCAAGAGCGTGAACGGGGTGAAGAAGATCAACTCCACCTCCAACCAGGACTATTGCATTCTGGATATCGAGTTCAACTCCGGTGTGGACGTGCAGTACGCCAAGCAGCTCATCAAGGATGCCGTCGATAAGGCTGCTACCGAGCTGCCCAACGACCTGCCCACCGCCCCCACGGTGAAAGAGGTGAATATATCGGAGCAGCCGATTATGTACGTCAACCTGAGCGGCAACTTCCCCGCTGCGCAGCTGAAAAAGATAGCCGACGACTTCCAGGACAAGATTGAGGCCCTGCCCGAAATTACCCGGGTCGACATCATCGGTGCCCTCGACCAGCAGGTGAACGTGGATGTGGACCTGAACAAGCTGCGGGCTTCGCGCCTGGGCTTCTCCGACATCAGCCGCGCCATCGGCGGTGAAAACCTCACCGTATCGGGCGGCTCCATCGACGTAGGCCAGCAGAAGCGCGCCGTGCGCGTGGCCGGGCAGTACGCCCGCGCCGCCGACATTGCCGACATTCAGGTGAAAAACCTGAACGGAGCTGCCGTGCGCCTCGGCGACATTGCCACCGTGGAAGACGGCTTCAAGGACCGGGAAAGCTACGCCCGCCTCGACGGTAAGCCCGCCATTACCCTGAACGTAGTGAAGCGCCAGGGCGAAAACCTCATCGACGCCTCCGACAAAATCAAGGCCCTGGTGAAGGAAACCGAGAAGACGCTGCCCAAGGAGCTCAAGGTCACCATCACCGGCGACACGTCGAACGATACCCGCGTGACGCTGCACGACCTAATCAACACCATCATCATCGGCTTCCTGCTCGTTACCTTCATTCTGCTCTTCTTCATGGGCACCACCAACGCTATGTTCGTGGGTTTGTCGGTGCCGCTGTCGATGTTCCTGGCCTTTTTGATTATCCCGGGCTTCGACTTCTCGCTGAACATGATTGTGCTCTTCGCCTTTTTGCTGGCGTTGGGTATCGTGGTCGATGATGCCATTGTGGTAATTGAAAACACGCACCGCCTGCTGCACGAGCACCCCAACCTGAGCACGCCCAACGCTGCCAAATTCGCGGCCGGGGAGGTATTCGTGCCGGTATTGGCCGGTACCCTGACGACGGTAGCACCCTTCGTGCCGCTGCTGTTCTGGCCGGGCATCGTGGGCTCGTTTATGTACTACCTGCCCGTTACGCTCATCATCACGCTGATGTCGTCGCTGGTGGTGGCCTTCATCATGAACCCCGTGTTTGCCGTGAGCTTCATGCAGCGCGAAGAGCATTTCGAGGAAGACCTGCATGGCAAAGCCAAGGTTAGCCGGGGCTTTATCATCACCATTGCGGTGCTGGTAGTGCTGGGTGTACTGTTCAACGTGCTGGCCCTGGGCAAAACGCCCGAAGTAGGTGCCGACGGCGAAACGACCGGCTTGATCGGCCACTTCCTGGGCAATCTGCTGCTGGCTTTGGCGGGCTTCATCATCCTTGACAAATTTGTGCTCGTGAAGATGATTGCCTGGTTCCAGACCCGCGCCCTGCCCCGCTTCCAGAACGGCTATGCCAATCTGGTCCGCTGGTCTATCGGTCATCCGGCCCTGGTCATGGTGGGCGTGCTGGTGCTCTTCATTGGCTCCTTCATTGCCATCGGCATGCGCGGCCCCAAAGTGGACTTCTTCCCCAAAGGCGACCCTAAGTTCATCTACACCTATCTGCGGATGCCCGTTGGTACCCGCGTAGAAGTAACCGACTCGGTGACGCGCGTGCTCGAAAAGCGCATCTATGGCGTAATCGGGCAGAGCAACCCCGACGTGGAATCGGTGATTACCAACGTGGCCATCGGCGCCGGCGACCCTTCCGAAGCTACGGCCTCGGGCGTGTCGCAGTCGCACATGGGCAAGGTGGGCGTAGCCTTCAAGGAGCTCAGCGACCGGACCGGCCCCGCCACCAGCACCTACATGGATAAAATCCGGGAAGTGGTGAAAGGCATTCCCGGCGCCGAAGTATCCGTCGACCAAGAAGCCAGCGGTCCGCCTCAGCAGAAGCCTATTGCCATCGAGGTAAGTGGCGACGACTACCCCACGCTGGCTAAGATTTCGAAGAAAGTAGAGCGCTACGTCGATTCGCTGCACATTGCTGGTATCGAGGATCTGCGCTCCAACCTGGAAGACCGGAACCCCGAAATTGCCGTTAACATCGACCGGACCCGCGCCAACCGGGAGGGCATCAGCACCGGCCAGATCGGCCTGGAGGTTCGCACGGCCATCTACGGCTCGGAAGCCAGCAAATTCAAGACGCCCGACGACGAGTACCCGATTCAGGTGCGCTACGCCAAGCCCTACCGCAACGACGTGGATGCCGTGGTAAACGCCCCGCTGACGTTCCGCGACGCTACCGGTGCCGTACGTCAGGTGCCCATTTCGGCCATTGCTGATGTAAGCTACGGCTCGACCTACGGTGGTATCAAGCGCAAGGACACCAAGCGCATCATCACCATTAGCTCGAACGTACTCAACGGCTTTACCGGTCCCGATGTGGCCGCGCAGGTCAAGCAGGCCCTGACGTCCTTCCGCGTGCCCGCCGGCTACAACATCAAGATGGGCGGTGCCGAGGAAGACCAGAAGGAAACCACCGACTTCCTGCCCATGGCGGGCCTGGGTGCCCTGGCGCTTATCTTCCTGATTCTGGTAATGCAGTTCAACTCGTTCAGCAAGCCGCTCATCATCCTCTCGGAGGTGCTGTTCTCCATTGCGGGCGTGTTCTGGGGCCTGGCCATTACGGGCATGAACATCAGTATCGTAATGACGGGCGTAGGCATCATTGCCCTGGCCGGTATCGTGGTGAAAAACGGCATTCTGCTCGTCGAATTCACCGACATCCTGCGGGCCCAGGGCATGCCGTTGCGCGAGGCCATCGTGCTGGCCGGCCGCACCCGTCTGAATCCGGTAATCCTGACGGCTACGGCCGCCACGCTGGGTCTGATTCCGCTGGCCATCGGTCTGAACATCGACTTCTACGAACTGTTTGCCTCCGGCAACGCCCACTTCTTCATCGGTGGTGAGTCGGTTACGTTCTGGGGCCCATTGGCCTGGACCATCATTTTCGGCCTGGTGTTTGCCACGGGTATCACCCTGCTGGTAGTACCGGTTATGTACCTGCTCAGCGAATCGTTGAAGGCGAAAATATACGGCCGCTCTACCGATGGGCATGCAACCGATTCGACTGAAACCGAATCTCCAGTCCGGAGAGAGGTGTTGGCTGAAGCATAACCCCTTACCTCAGCCCATTTTTCTTCTGGTTCACCGTCGTTTTTTTTATGCGTTACTCAACGACTTCCGCCCCCAAATCCATCCAGCAGCAGGTGCTGCGCATTATCAGCAAGCGTAAAGCCATTAAACCAACCCGCTTGCGCGTCAGCAGCAATCTGAGCCGGGAGCTGGGGTTTGATACAGTAGACGTGGTGGATATCATCCTCGAAATCGAGCGTAACTTCCACATCACGATTCCCGACGAAGTGCCCCTGAGCACCGTCGGCGACTTCGTCACCTACGTCGCCACGCACACGCCCGCCCACGACCGGGCCGCGTAGCACGACTGCTGTAAGGCACAAAAAAGGCTCCCAACGTAAGTTGGGAGCCTTTTTTGTGAGTGTACGTTGAGCTGCTACCGAATATTGCCGCCGGTATCGGCAGCGCCGTCGTTGCGCGTGCGGCTGCCGTCGGTGGTGTTGGCAGTGGCATCGGCGTGGGGCGTTACGTCGGCTTTCGGGGCCGGGTCGGTGCTGCTGGTCAGGCTGGGGTTAGGGTTGCTGCTGTCGGGGGAGGAAATGCCCGAGTCGGTATCCGAAACGCGGCTGTTGGTGCTGGCGCCCAGGTCGGTGCGGCTGCCCTTCTTCGACGACTCCGTAACTTCAGTGGCGCCGGTACCGGTTTCCACCGAGTATTCGTCCGTGTGTACCGAGTGACCCGGCTTGGGCCCCGAGTTGGCGGTGGTGCCGTCGGTGGTGCTCAGCGAGGTGGCGGGGCCGGGTTTCACGTCCTGGGGTTCACCTACCACGATGGGGCGAGTCCGTTCCCACTCCTTAAACTTGTCCATCTCGCCCGTGAGCGTGCTGGTGAACCAGGCCACCAGCGCCACATCGTCGAGCAGGCCCAGCACCGGAATGAAATCCGGAATCAGGTCGATGGGGCTTAGGAAATAGATAACCACGGCCACCGCCGCAATAATGGTAGGCGTAGGCAGGCCGGTATACTCACCCGAAACAGAGGTTTTGATCAGCCGAAACAGAATCTGCAGGCTTTCCCATGCTTCGTGGGCTATGGTGCCCACGTCATTCTTTTCACTGGCTTTCTGATAGGCGTCGTTTAGCAGATCCTTAATGCGGGAAGGCTTCTTAATGTATTCCTCGGCCTTGCCAACGAATTTCTTGAAAAGCGGAGAGCCAGCAATATCCGCGCCTTTGGGGTTGTTATTATCCATGGGTGGAGAGGGTTGAAAAATCGGGGCCAAGCTACGAAAAGCCAACCTGACCGGCGCTGAAACCAGCGTATATGCCCTATACTACTCCGGCCTGAAATGGTTATGCTGAGGGCAAGGCTACTGCTACGAACGCAAAAAAGCCCTGTTCGCGGGAACAAGGCTTTGCAATACAATCGGGTCGGCGGCCGGTTAGTTGGTAGCTACGCGGCCGGCAGCGTAAAAGTTGCGGTGGTAGTAGGGCTGGTTCAGCGAGCTTACCATCACGCCGCCGTTGCAGGCCGAGTGGGCAAACTTACCGTCTTGCAGGTAAATGCCCACGTGGTAAATCGGCTGGCCGGGGCCGCGGCGGAAGAATACCAGGTCGCCGCTTTGCATCTCGTCTTTGCCCACGCGCTTCACCTTCTCAAACATCGAGCGGGAGCTGCGCTGTAGTGTTACACCGTATACTTCCTGAAAAACGCGGGTTACGAAGCCCGAGCAATCGGTGCCTTTCTTGGAGTTGCTGCCGTAGCGGTAGGGAGTGCCGATCCAATCGGTGACGGTGCGGAGCAGGTTCTGGTCTTCGCTGTAGTTCAGCTTGAGGCCCAGTGTCTGGGAGTAGTAGCCGTAGGCGAGTGAGTCGCGGGTGGAGGCTGAGGGGCGGTTTTCGTCGCCGTTGTCGCCCAGGAAATCGGGCAGGAGGGAGGCCGTGGCGGCTATTGGGGCACGGCCAGCGGTAGAGGAGCTATTAGGAGCGTATTCGAAGAAGAAAGAGAGGGCCAGCGAGGCAGCGGCGAGGCAATACAGGATACTGTTTTTCATTGTCCGTCGTAGGGTGGCAAAATCTCCGTTTTCCGAGGTAGCAGGGAAGCCGAAGTACTTTGTTTTTTCGTGAGGTCTGGGTTCCTTAGACCACCGAAAAGAGAAGCGAATGATGTGTTGGAATGGTCAAAAACAGAAGCTTTCTGTTCCGGCCATTTGTTAAAGCTAGTCCATTAAATTTTAAACGTCCTAGTTTTTACCCCTAAATGGCCAAAAGTTCTTTTTAAAGTTTAATTTATTGTTGAAATAATAGTTGAGCTTGTTGCAACCCGCCCGATTTTTTAGGCGTATACTCCGGCCTGAAATTCCCGTCATGAGTTTGCCCCGCATCATTGAGAATTCGCCCCTGGCCCGCATGGCTCGCCTGAAGCTGAAAGCGGGCAGCGTGGCTATGGTGCTGGGCAGCAGCATTCATCTGAGCGGGGCCACGCGGGAGCAGTTCCTGAGCGACCCATATTGGGTGGCGCACGAAATGGAGCACATTCGGCAGTTTCAGCAGTATGGCCGCTTTGGTTTCCTGTGGCGCTACGTGCGGGACTGGGCCCGGCACGGCTACTACAACATTCCGTTTGAAGTGCAGGCCCGCGAAGCCGGCGAGCAGAATGCCGGCCTCTACGCTGCCGGCCGACCCCTACCCACGCCTGAGCAGCGCCACCCTACGCCGAAAGCAGGTTAATGTGCTCAGGTGCTAATGTAAGGGATGTGCTGAGCTACTGCGGTTGAATGTGAGAATTGTAGAGAACGTGTCATTGCGAGCGAAACACGGCAATCCGTCTTCTGAAATGGGCTGAATTACCTTCAGTGAAAAGCCCTGACGTGGAAGCTTCACGTTACAAGCAAAAGCCCTTTCCCGTCGCAACGAGAAAGGGCTTTTTGGTAAAAGAGCGTTTGTCACCAGCAGAGGACGGATTGCTTCGTCATTCTTCCTCGCAATGACACAGTTTTCGAAACTCAGTATTTCACCATCTCACAATTTTACTTTTTACAGTGCTGCCAGCCTTCCGCCGTCCACGGCCAGGGTGGAGCCGTTGATAAAGTTGGCGTCCGGAGAAGCTAGGAAGCAGATGGCAGCGGCCAGTTCTTCGGGTGTGCCCACCTGGCCGGTGATTTTCTCTTTGCCGCTCTTCACGTTGGGGTTGCTCCAGAGCATGGGCGTATCCACGGCACCCGGCGCCACGGCATTCACTCGGGCCTGAGTGTGCGGAATTTCCAGACTCAGGCCGCGCACGAAGGCTTCGATGGCGCCTTTGCTGGCTGCGTAGGGCACCACGTTGGGCGTCGTCTGGTGGGCGTGTACCGAGCTAATGACCACAATACTGCCGCCCTGCATATGGGGCAGGCAGAGTTGGCAGAGCCGGAAAAAAGCCCGCACATTCACGGCCATCAGGGTATCCCACTGCTTGGGGTCGAGCTTCAGAATGGGCTCGAAGGTCATCATGGCCGCGTCGTTGATGAGCACATCAATGCGCTGCCAGGTGGCCAGGGTGCGCGTCACGGCCCGGCGCAGCTGGGCATCCTTGCCCACGTCGGTTCGGATGAAGATGGCCTCACCCTGCTCGGCTTTAATATCACGTACTACTTCCCGGCCTTCCTCCGCGTTGCGGCCCAGCACGGCTACTTTGCCTCCCTCACGGGCCAGCTGCATAGCCGTGGCCCGGCCAATACCGGAGGTAGCTCCGGTCACGAAGCATACTTTATCCTGAAAACGCTTTTCCATCGAAACGATATGTTGTCTACAACTACAAGGCTACGGGCCTCTACATCTGGAAGACGGTAACTCGCTGGTTTGGTTGTGTTCCTCTGGGTGGTGCTGCCGTTCTGGCCCCGATGTGCTCACAAAAAGGCGCATCGGCAACTGCGGCAACCCAGGAGCGTGCCGGGTAATATGTGTATAGGATATAGACTAGTAAAGCCTTGCCACGAAGCCGTACTGGCGGCTGTGTTGCACTGGTAGACAGAGCAGCCGTCAATTACTAAAGCAGGGCTTGCTGCGGCTGTGTTTCAGGTGCCAGTATATGAAAATGCTGGTGGTAGCGCACTGATAGTCTGAGGCAACGCCAAAACTCGGCAGTGAATAAAAAGCGGGTTTTTCGTAACCCCAGGCAATTGGTTTACGAATAGAGGCAGACTTAGCCTGACGGTTAAGACTCATTTTTTTGCCGTACTAACCCACGAACTCCCATGGAAAACAAGCAGAATCAGCCCGCCTCGGGTGCCAACGCTCCCGGTACCAGCAAAACTACCAATACCGCTAACCAATCGTCGGGCAGCGCCGCTTCGCAGCGCTCTTCCAACGCTCAAGATACCGCTGCCTCCGCCAGCACTTCCTCTAGCTCTCAGGACTCCCGCAACGTAAGTTCGGACCAGACGACTAACCGCACCAGCGCCAGCCTCGGTCAGGAGCAAACGCAGGACCAAAGCCAAGGCTACCGCGGCCAGGAGAACAAGCAGCAGGGCCAGTCGTGGATGGATATCTCGTCCTGGCTCGGTGGCAACAAAGAAATTCCGCAGTCGGTGAAGGACTTCGGTACCAAAGCTCTTGACCAGGTAAATAAGCTCAGCACCACCCAAAAAGTGGTTGGTGGCGCATTGTTGCTGGGCGGCATTGGCTGGCTCTCAATGCGCTCGGGCAGCAAGCAGCCGCATCGGGGCAGCTACCGCTCCGGCTCCGATACCAACTCGGACTACCGCTCCGGTTCCGATTACCGCTCGGGCAAATCCTATGGTTCGGGTGACAGCTACGGCTCCACCAGCCGCACCAGCCGCTACGGCTCCGATTACAACTCGCCTTCCTCGGGCTCGGATTCTTGGTCTTCGACTTCCAGCAAGGACAAGAGTGTGAGCTACCGGAGCGGAAGTGCTAGCACGAGCCCCTCTTCAAGCCTGGGCGACGACGATTACAGCGGCAACCTCTAAGACAGGAGTAGCTGCTGAGAAAGGGTCGAAAGCATTTGCTTTCGGCCCTTTTTGCTGTCTACGGCTTCCCCCTATTGTTTAGGAGCTTAAGCTGATACACTGCCGGGTAGAATACTTTAGCGGCCGGCATCGGGAATGCCGAGTTACGGCCAAAAGCTGCTGGCACTGAGTCGGAGCCGAGCAATTACGACCAGTGGGGGGCGCATGCTAAACAACAGGCATTGGCGTATGAACGCAGGCCGGGGATAAACGAAAACAGCCCGCCGGAGCCAATGGCTACCGTGCGGGCTGTTTTAGTGAGCCTCTTATTGGACTCGAACCAACGACCTGCTCATTACGAATGAGCTGCTCTACCAACTGAGCTAAAGAGGCATTTCCCAAGCGCCCTTTCGGTGCTTGGGGTGGCAAAGATAGGAAGCCCGGAGAACAAGGCGCAAGCTCCGGCCGAAAAAAATACGGCACAACGGTGATTTTTCGGCAATAACCCCAAATCCGGGTTTGGCGTTTGGTAAAATAAACGGCGCGCTCATCCGTCTGCTGCTGTATCCAACTACCTGACTGCTATGAAACACTCCAAACCTTCCGCATTGCCCCAGGCCCTAGCCAGCGGCTTTGCCGGCGCCCTGGTGCTCACCGCCATTCACGAAACGGCCCGCCGTATTTCTCCCGACGCGCCGCGCATGGATGTGCTTGGCATGCGGGGGCTGCGCAAAATTATCGACAAAGCTGAAGCGCCCCAGCCTAATACCGATACGCTTTTCAACTTGACGATGGCCGGCGACATTCTTTCCAACGGCTTGTACTATAGCCTAGTGGGGAGGAGTAAGAAAGCGTGGGGGCGCGGGGCCCTGCTGGGGCTGGCGGCCGGCATAGGCGGTGTGGTGCTGCCTGGTCCGCTGGGCCTGGGCGACGCACCCAGCAGCCGCACGCCCCAAACTAAGCTCATGACCGTGGCCTGGTACCTGTTGGGCGGCCTGGCGGCGGCCGGGGCCTCGCGGCTGTGGAGCCGGGCCGCGAAAAAGTAGCCTGGCGGACTGTGGCCGCCCCAAGCCGACGTGAGCCGAAAGCCGATGCCGCAGATTCGTGCGTTTCCGGCATCTTTGCAGCCTGATGAAAGAACTCCGTAAACTTCTGGTTCGGGCGCTGGGCTTCGAGCGTTATATCCGCTTCGTGAGCCGCGTGTACCTGCGCTTGGTAGGCGCGGGCTGGGGTAAAGACAAGTATCCGGAGCTGTTTTTCCTGGAAAAGCTCATCAAGCCCGGCTTCGTCTGTCTCGACATTGGGGCCAACCTAGGTTACTACTCGGTGGCTTTGTCGCGGCTGGCCGGGCCCGGGGGCAAAGTGCTGGCTGTGGAGCCGATTCCGCTGTTTCAGGAAATCTGGCGTGACAATGTGCGCCTCAGCAGCTACGACAACATCACACTGCTACCCTACGCTCTGGGCGGCGAAAACATGACCGTGCGCATGGGCACGCCCGAGCGCAACGGCCTGCTGCACCACGGCATGACCAAAGTGGCGGCCAGCAACACGGCCGAAACCTACGCCCGCACTTACGAAGTGCCCATGCGCATTCCGGATGAGCTGTTGGCCGATTTGCCCCGGCTCGACTTCGTGAAATGCGACGTGGAAGGCTTCGAATCGGAAGTGTTTCGCAACATGCAGGCCACGTTGCGCCGCTTTCAGCCCCTGATTCAGACCGAGCTCAACGGCCTGGAAAACCGCCAGGCTGTAGTGACGCTGCTCGCCGGGCTGGGCTATAAACCATTTATATTGTCCGAGCGTTTGGAGCTTGTGCCGTGCTCAGCCGAGCAGCTCAGCAGCCCGGTTACGGCTGATTTTTACTTTCAACCCACTACCCCCGCTACTTCCCTGGTTTCCTGATGGTCAAATTCCTGCTCATCCTCCTCATTGTTTCCTTTGTCGTGCGGTTCATTCTGCCGATAGTATTGCGGCTGCTGGTCGGCCGGTTTGTGCAGAAGCAGGCCCGGCGTTATGGGCAGCAATTCGGGGGCACGCCCTTCGAAGGTGCTTTCGGCGGCCCGCCGCCGGCCAGTCCGCCCCCGGGTGGCGGTAATGTCCGCGTCGACTTCGTGCCGCCCAAACCGACCAAAGACAAGCCCCAGAATTTTAAAGGTGGTGAATACGTCGATTTTGAGGAAGTGAAATAAGCCGCCGGTAGCTACTACTCCGACACAAAAAATGCCCGTCGCAGAATATGCGGCGGGCATTTTTTTGCCTGCTAAACTTCTAGAAGCCTAGACCTATCCGCACGCCCGAGTCGAGGCGCTGTCCCGATTGCAGGGAAGTAAAGAAGTCGACACGCACAATTTTGAAGATGTGCTCAATGCCCACGCCCAACTCGGCATAATTGCCCGACGAAGGCGTGTAGAGGTAGTTGACGGTGGCCACTTCCTGCCACTTGAGCCGGCGAAACAGCGGTATTTTGTTGAACACAAACCCGTTGAAATGGTGGCTGTAGTGGCCTTCGAGGTACCGCTCGGCAGTGCTGTAGCGGTAGTAGTCGAGCAGCTGAAACTGCTGCTCGAAGCTAACGGCCAATATCGTGCGGTTGCCGGCGAAGTGGCGAAAATCGATAAATGTAAGGTCTGGGTTGCCCAGGAACGTGCCGGCCTTCACGTTGAGCTGACTTTCCCCGAACAACCCAAACCCAAACTCTTTGCGGGCTCCCACTTCGAGGCGGCTATAGCGCACATCGGAGCCCAGCACACCCCGGAAGCTCTGGCGAAAACCGAGCAGCAGCTGCGGAAACCGCGAATTGCCGAGGTTAAACTTGCCGTCGGGGCGGGTAATGTACTGCTGGCCTGGCTGCCACGTCAGGCCCACGTCGAGGGTGGTGGAGCGGCTGCGGCCGAAGCCGGTGCCTTGGGGCAGCTCGGCGGCCACGGGCTGGTTGGGCGTAAAGGCCCGCCCCGGTATATCCCGGATTACCTCCGTGGTTTGGTTAAACAACTCGCGCCGGTCGGCGTAGCCGGCGGCCAGGTTCACAAACAGCCCGTTCACCAGCTCCGTCCGGTAGGTCAGCTCCAGGCCGTCGCGCTGGTAGTATTTGGCGTAGTTGCGGTTGGTGAAGAGCGTGTAGGAGGTGTTTATCAACGGCGTGTTGATGAGCGTCTGCTGGTAGTTGGCGCTGGGGTCGAAGTCGAGGATGGTGCGGCCCACCGAAAACCCGATGCGGCTGAACGACTCGGGCCGGAACGTGTAGCCGCCGCGCAGGCTGGGGCTGAGCTGCTTGCTGGCAAAACCGTAGCGCAGCGTGGGCTCCAGGGAGTAGGTGCGCCGGTCTTCGTAGCGCTGGGTGAGGGTGCCCGTCAGGTTGACGACGACGCCTTCCACCGTGTTGTAGACGATGCCGTCAGAGGGCGAATCGATGGAAATAAAGCGGCGGCGGAAAGTATTATTGTAGGTGTAGCCGCCCAGCAGCACCCCAAACAGGTCGGGCTTGTTGCGGATGTGGTCCATCGAATCCTGGTAGGGCTTCGACTTGTGGATAACTTCCACGCTGTCTTTTACGCGGTAATCCTTCGTTTCTTCCTCGCTGAGCGGAATGGGGCGCACCTCGTTCCAATAGGCCTCGTCCCGCTCGTTGGCGCCTTTCTCAATCAGCATCACCTGGCCCTTAGCCATGGGCTCGAAGGCAATGCCACCCTCGGGCAACGGTATTTGCTCCTGGCCGCGGGTTTTGGCATCGCGCCGCATAGTGCGGGTGAGGCCGCGCAGCTGGGGCCGCTGCTGCCGGGCTTCGGCCACGGTTTCGCGGTGGGCCGGCTCGTTGGTGGGCGGCGGGGTGGCGGCCACGGCTGGCGGATTGGGATAAGTAGGCGTGACGCGGTAGTTGGAAAGCACCGCGTTGATGCTGCCGTTGCCCTTGAAACCCAGCCCGCTGGCACTCAGGCTTACTTTCTGCGACTGAATAATCCAAGCCTGGGGGTGGCCGGGGGCCGGGGCATACAGAATTTCGACGCGCAGCTTATCCACGTACTCGATGCCCGAGTTGGAGTCGAGGGCCAGATCGAGGCTGTGCAGGCGCCAGGTACCGTCTTCGGCAATGTAGATGAAGCCCGAAAACGCGGGGTCGATGCGGTGGCGGGGCGTCACGCGGATCTTGTTGATGGTAATGCCGTTCTGCACCGAGGTGCCCACCAGCTCGTAGCGGTAAAACAGCATGGCATTCTGGGCCACCGGCGACACGAAGCCCCGTTCCGAAAAGCCCGAGGGCAGCAGGTTGTCGTAAAAGTTGAAGTTTTTGGAAGCCCGGTTGAAGCTGAAGCCCTTGCTGCTGCCGCTCACTCGCGACGAAATCATGCGCTCCTGAATCTTGCCCGGCTGGCGGTAGGTCATGTCCGACAACGACTCGGAAAGGTATATCACGCCCGGCTTCAGATCGGGGCCCACTTTTACCAGACCCAGAATTTTGCCCGGCACATCGGTGAGCCGGATGATGGACTTGATGTACATACGGGCGGTAAAAGCGGCTACCTCGGCCCGGTGGTACTTGCGCCAATCAATGGCGTGCTGCACGATGGCGTAGGCCGGGTCACGGTCGGTGGCCCGGATGAGCACTTCGCCCAGGTTGTAGTTTTCGGGCGTCAGGGTCATGTTCAGCACCGTGGCCGTGTCGCCGGCCGCCACTGTCACCGATTCTACGCGGGGCTTAAAGCCCACGTACTGAAACACTAACTCGTATTTGCCCGCTTCCAGCCGCAGCTGGTAATTGCCTTGGTCGTTGGAGGCGGTACTGGTGGACGAGCCGCGCACGGCCACGTTGGCAAATGCCAGCGGCTCACCTTTGGGGTCTGTTATTTTGCCGCGTATGATGCCGGCCCAGGTGGCCGTGGTGCTGAGAAACAGAGTAAGCAGTAGTAGATATCGAAGCATGCGCGGATAAGTCGTAGTGAGTGTGAAGGTAGATGAAAACCCGTCTGGAAAGGTTGCTTACATCTGGGTTTTGGTATGATTTCACCAACAGAAGATGCCTTCACAGCTACGAATGCCTGATTTGGAAACAAAAAAGGACGACCACTGGTCGTCCTTTTCAGGGAATCTACTGGTAAAAATAAGATAATAAGGACCGCTATTGATTCACTAGCGCTAATCCAGAAACAGCGTATTGGGCTTAACGAAGTTGCGGGCAATGGCCTTTACCTTCACATAGTCCAACGGCTCATCGAAAGCCTCAGAAGCGGCGGCGGCCGAAATCGTGCTGTCGGTAGTGATGGTGCGGCCGGCCTGGGCTACGTTGTCTTCGCCGGGGAAGGTAATACCGGTGGGCACGCCCGGCGGGGGCGGGTTGGTGCCGGGGCCGTACACATCAGCCGTGGAAGGATTCGTATTTGGCGAAGGGCCACCCTGGTCGTTACCCGAAATCCAGCTTTTAGGAGACAATTTCGGGTCGGCGCCGGGTGGGGTAGTAGCCGCGCCGGGCCCGGAAACTGCCGCCGCCAGGCCCCGGCGGATAGTGCGGATGTGGGAGGAGTGTCGGGCTTCCACGGAATGAATGTTCAGGGCCTGCTCCAGAATGTCGGCATTGGTCATCAGGAAGGGTGCCCCGCCCTTGTAGGCCCGCACGCCGGTATCGACGAACGACTGCGCCACGCCGTAGTACAGGGCCGTGCCGCCAGGCAGCAGGGCCGCCGCAAACGGGCCAAGGCCGCTGCCCTTACCACCGCTGTAGTCGAAAGTGGCGCGGCCCGGGTCGGGTATTGCCGTGCCGCCGACCTTAGTCAGGGCCTCCCGCAATACCTTGATATGGCCGCTTTCGTCGTTGCGAATCGTGGTAATAGCCTGCCGGTCGGCATCAGGAATCAGCCCCGGCGTGTTGAGCCCCGTGTCGTAGAAATAATACTCCAGATACTCCAGGCTCAAGGCCAGATTGAGCACATCGGCCACCGAGGGCCCGGCGTTTTGCCCATAGGCCTTGTTGAACAACGCTGCCACAAAGCCGGGCACGGCGGCGGCCGTCAGCTTTTTGCCCATGCCGCTGAGGTGCTTGAATACGCGGCGGCGCGTGTCGAACCGTTCGTAGACCTCGGGGTCTACTTTTTCAATTTCGGTAATGATTTGAAACAGATCCATGTCGGGAAGTCGGATAAAGGCGAAAAAACAGACAGACAGCTATTAACCCAGGCCGCTCACGTTGAGCTTGGAGCCTTCCTGCAGAAACTGGTTGGCAGTAGCTACTACCACGGATGGCTTCTTCGATTTTTCCAGCCCCGTACCGGTACCCAAACCGGGAGCCGAGGTAGCAGAAGTAGGTGTAAACAGGTCTACCACGTCGCTGGCCACGAAGGTGTTGTAACTCATCAGGTCCCGGATGAGGGCCGCGTGCCGGGCTTCCACCGATACAATTTTGCCGGCCAGTGCCAGGTATACCGGGTTGGTGAGGTAGCGGCCCGCACCGTTGTAGGCGGCTACGCCCAGGTCTTCGAAGGCCATAGCGGCATCGAGCACGCCCATTTTGGTGCCGGCCGGGGCCCCGGTAGCCCGCTTGCCCACATTGAAGTCGATGGTGGAAAAATCGGGCGTCAGCTCCTTGATGATGTTGCCGGCCGGGATGGTGTTGCGGAAAAAGTCGCGGTGGGCTTTTTCGTGCAGGGCCAAGTCGCTCAAAATCTGCCGCTCGGCGCTGTTGGCGCCCAGGCCGGCAAAGTAAGTGCCCGTGCCCCCGGCTACTACCTGGGCATAAAATGCGGCTTCGAGCTGCTCAAGGGCGTAGGCGTAGTTGAGTACCCCAAGGTCACTGGAGCCGACGTTGACCGTACCAGTATTGGGGTCTACCTCGTCGTCGTCGTCGTTGCAGCCGGTTAGTAGCAGGCCGGTGAGGGCCAGGCCGGCCCCGGTGTAGCGCAGAAAGTCGCGGCGCGGCAGCCCGGCCGGAGTGGGTTCGGCCGTGGGCGCCGAAAGAGTTTGTTTGGTCATAGCGGGTTGGTATTAGCGTGAATAGTTGCCCGTTCTTACGCCTAATACCCCCTCAGTTGCTTGTTAAGTAGGTAGAAATCAGTAGTTAAATCAGTAAATTACGTATGGCTCGCACTTGACTCGCGTCAACTTCTGAGTGAAATTCCGTTTTAATACGCAATCCGGGAATACGCTAAAATCCGTACTCCGGCTCTACTTGCTGCGCTTGGGCCACCGCTACCCAGCAGCGTGGTTGGAGTAGAGGCGTACCAAGCCAGCAGGGAGCTTTGCTTAGTCGGCCGCGGCCGGCTGCGGGGCGGGCAGAGTGGCTAGCTCCCGGTAGCGGGCGGCCAGCACCAGCGCCGAGCCGATGATAAACGCGCCTAGCGCCGCGTAGCCCCACACCACATTGGAGCCCCGGGCGAAAAACGGCAGCGTGAAGAGCAGAATGAAACCGGTGCGCAGCAGCACGTTCACCACGTTGAAAATGCTGTTGACGCGCCCACTCACCTCGTTCGGAACGTGCATGAACAGGTAACTGACCCGCAGAATGCGCGTGCCGGCGTTGGTGAAACCCAGCACCAGGGAAAAGGCCAGAAACAATGACACCGAGCGGGTAGCAGCCGCCGCGCCAAATCCCAGGCCCGCACCCAGCATCAGCACAATGATGGAGCGCACCGGCGGCTGCCGCAGAAACACCCGCCGCACAAACAAACCCGCACTCAGCGCGCCCAGCGCGTAGGCCACCTCGGCCGCCCCGAACGCCCCGGCCCCGGCTTGCAGGTGGTTGTGGATGTACATGGGCATCAAGGCGTTCAGCTCAACCAGCAACCCCACGAACACCGAGAAGGAGAAGAGCCCAAAAATCCAGATGGTACGGTGCTCCCGCAGATAGGTGATACCGGTGCGCAGCCGCTTCCAGAGCGTGCCCAGCTCCACCTGCGTAAGGATGACCGGCCGGTGCCGGATGGCGGCAATAAGCGCCACGGCCACCACGTAGGTCAGGCCGTCGAGCAGGAAAATCTGGTGCAGGGGCCAGGCCTGCACTGCGAAAGGCAGCGTAATGGTGGTGCCCAGCAGCTGGTACTGCCCGCCCAGCGGCAGACCCTCGATGAGCAGCGCCGCCAGGGCTCCACTCACCACCGAAGTAGCCTGCCCCACAATTTCGATGGTAGACGTGATGCGCCCGTAGTCCTCGGGCCGGCTGATTTCCTGGGCGAAGGCGTAGAGGTTGGGGTAGTGAATGCCGTAGCCGAACACGGTGGTGGTGAAGGCCAGCAGAATACCGGCCATCGGCACCGAGCCGTGCCAGAAACCGTAGGCGGCCACGCTCAGCAGAATGGCCCCTTCCACGATGTTGGTGACCAGAAATACCCGCTTCCGGTCGAACCTATCGACCAGCGCACCGGCGTACATGCCCCAGAACAGGGAGGCAAACGTGACCAGGGCGTACACCAGGTTGAAGGTGGTGGAAGCGCCCTGCCGGGCAAAGTACCAAGGCACAGCCAGCATCGAAATACCCTGGGCAAAGCCGGAAATGGCATTGGCCGTAAACAGAAAGCGGAGGGCGCGGCGGTTTTCTTCCACGGTGCAAAGTCGGTAAACGCTAGCTTGCGTCCCAGCCGAACGACAAACAGCCCGCGCACGTTGTTACAAATCCGGCGCCCGTAACCCCGCCGCCCCGCTTATGTATTCGATGGATCAACCCAAAAAGAAGTTTTACACGCCCGGCGAGGCCCTGCCCAAAATAGCGGCCTACTGCGCCTACCAGGAGCGCACCACCAAGGAAGTAGAATCCAAGCTGCGCGAATACGGCCTCAATGAGGACGAGGCCGGCGACATTATCATCCGCCTCAGCCAGGAAAAGCTGATTGATGAGGAGCGGTTCGCCAAATCGTTCGTGCGCGGCAAGGTCGGCATCAAGAAGTGGGGCCGCCGCCGCATCACCCAGGAGCTCAAGCAAAAGGGCCTGTCGGACTATTGCATCAAGTCCGGCCTCAAGGAAATAGACGGCGACGAGTACTACCAAAACCTGATAGACACTCTGGAAAAGCGCAACCGAGTGGAAAAGGAGGGCAACCAGCGCCTGCGTCGCCAGAAGCTCACCATGTTTCTGACCGTGAAAGGCTACGAAAACGACCTGATCAAAATGGCCCTCGATGACCTGGGCAAAGAACCGGAGGAAGACTAAGTTCGGCCGGCTTTCAGTCTACAATTCGCACTTGGTACTGCGCGCCGTCATCATTGCAGCTGCAGGCGCCGTCGAGCAGCACCATGTTCGGGTTGCGCAGGTGCTTTACCGGGTCGTTGACTAAGGGAATTTCCGCGTGGCAGCTGCCGCACTTGGGGCCGGCCGTGGCCGTGAAGTGGCCGCCGCAGGGGCAGGCCGGCAGCGTAGCTACAATCTGGGCCAGCAGCGTCGGTGTGGCCTCGTCGTATACCAGGTGCTGGTCTGACTGTCGCCGAAATACGTTGGAGCAGTGCGAGCAGTAGAAGTGCGGGAAAGCCTCGCTCATGCCGCTGGAGCGCCAGCCCACGTTTTGGTGCTGGCAGGTCGGGCACAGCAGGTGGCCTACCCACTGCAGGCTGCGTTCATACTCCACGATTTTCATAACAGCAGAATTATAGGGTTTTAGCGCCGCTGCGGCACCAGTGGCGGGGCCGTTTGCTGGGTCAGTACCACGCGGCGGCCGGTCATGGTTTCCAGCATCGGGCGCAGGATCTGCTCGGCGTTCTGGGTGGTCTGGGCCAGAATGCCCGACTGTAAGGCGGCCCGCTGCACGTTCTTTTCGGCGTACTTATAGCCCTCGTCCACCAGCTCGGCGTCGTTGAAAAACGAGTTCTGGGTACTGTACACGCGGCTCTGGCTGTGGTCTACCTGCCAGGTACACAGCTCGGCGGCGGGCAAGGCCACCCGCACCACCGAGTCGCCCTCGAACACCACATCCTGGGGCTTGACTTTGCGCAAATCGAGGCAGCCGATGGCGTTGCCGGCCACGATGAGGGCCACTTTCGAGTCGGGCAGAAACCGGTAGGTGCTCTTGCGGTACTCCACCACGTCCTTAAACTGGTAGCGCACCAGCTCCAGCCGGCCCAGATTCTCGATTTTGGTCAGCACCGTATTGTGCGTCACCGTGATACGCGGCTCGGGGTTGAGCGGGTTATCGAACAATGCCGGCTGCACCTTTTTCCACAGAAACCAGCCCAGGCCAACGAGAAACAGCAGGGGCAGCAGGCGGCGAAGCAAACGGGCAAGGGGCATAGGCAGAGGAAAGGGAGGCGGCTAGGTTCGGGTAGGATACGGTTCAGGTTGAGGTTTGGCTGCCGAAATCAGTGCGGGGCCGGCCACCAGGCACTGCGGGCTGCAAACCGCTGCCGGAAACCCTGCCAGCCCTGCAGCCCGCCGGTGTGCACCGCCACCACCGTGCTGCCCGCCGCAAAATGGCCCTGCCGTATTTGGTCCAGCACGGCATACAGCAGCTTGCCGGTATAAATCGGGTCGAGCAGTACGCCGTGCCGCCGCTGAAACTCCTGCATGAAGCCCAGCAGCTCGGCCGAAAACGCCGCGTAGCCCCCGCAATGGTAGTCGGTCAGCAGCTGGTAGTTGTCGTAGGTGCGGCCCGCAGCCGCTCGCGTCAGCTCGTTGATTTCCTCACGCAGAAAACCCCCGTTTTTTAGGGCCGCCACCCCCAGCGCGTGCTGCTGGCCAGCCAGGCCCGTGAGCAGCCCTGCTAGCGTGCCTCCGGTGCCGCAGGCCACGGCTATGGTGTCGAAGTCGGTTTGGCCCCGCAATTCCGTTATCAATTCAGCGCAGCCCGGCAGCGCCAGCGCGTTGGTGCCGCCTTCGGGCAGCACGTAGGCCGGGCCGGTCTGGGCCAGCAGCTCCCCGATAAACGCCGGCTCCTGCTTGCGGCGGTAGGTTTCCCGGTCGAGGTAGCGCAGGCTCATGCCATCGGCCCCGGCCCGGGCCAAAGTAGGGTTCAGCGGTAAGGTTTCCTCGCCCCGAATCAGCCCGATGGTGCGGAAGCCTTGCAGGCGGCCCACGGCGGCTACGGCGGCTATATGGTTGGAAAACGCCCCGCCAAAGGTCAGCAGCGTATCGTGGCCCTGCCGGCGGGCTTCCGCCAGGTTGTATTTAAGCTTGCGCCACTTGTTGCCCGGCAGCTCGGGGTGGGTCAGGTCGTCGCGCAGCAGCAGCAGGCGCACCCCGCGTTGGGCAGCTATGGGCTCGTGGAGTTCCTGCAGGAGCATGGGGTTGGAATAGAAATGTGTCATTGCGAGGCACGAAGCCATCCGTCCTCTGAAATGTGCTGAGTGCTCTGAAGTGAAAAGCCCTTTCCCGTCACAACGAGAAAGGGCTTCTGGGTAAAGAGTGTGACTACCTGCGCAGAGGACGGATGGCTTCGTCCTGCGTCCTCGCAATGACGGACTTCCCTACGCCGCCAGTCTTACTTCCTCCACCGGCTCGGGCTTGCGCTTCACGGCGTAGAAAATAGTGCCCAGCAACGCCAGAATCAGCAGCACCGACGATACGAGCGACACGGTGTTGCCGATGGCGTATTCCTTAGGCTCGAACTTAAACTCGATGGTGTGGGTGCCGGCTGGCACGGGCAGGGCGCGCAGCACGTAGTTCACGCGCAGGTGCGGCACCAGCTTGCCGTCGAGGTAGGCGTTCCAGCCATCCTGGTAATAGATTTCGGAGAAGACTACCAAGCCATCCTGCACAGCCGTCGTGCGGTATTTCAGTTCGTCGGGCGAGTAGCTGGTCAGGGCAATGGTGGAGCCGGCGGCATTATAGCTGGTTTTGGCCAGCGGAAACTTCGAGGCATCTACTACCGCCGTGGTGGCCACGTTCAGGTTGGTGAGGGCCGCAATTTCCTGGTCGGGATTCTGCACTTTCTGCACCTCGCTCACAAACCAGGCATTGCCCAAGGCACCCGGGTTGCGCTGTACAGGCTGTTTCGGGTCGCCGGTGATGAGGTAGCGCGTGTTGAGCATGGCCAGCACCTGGCTGTTATTGGCCGAAATCTGGCGCTCAATCAAATCCTGGTAGCGGCGCAGCTTGGCCCCGTGGTAGCCGCCCACGCTCTTGTGGAAATACGACGTGTTGGCCTCGTTAAATGGGTTCTGGATGTTGAGTACCCGGTAGCTCAGGTCCTTGTCCTGCAGAATCTGCTCGTCGGCGGGCGTAGCTACAAACTGCTGGGCAATGGTTTCGTTTTGGAAGTTCTTGTCGTTGAGGTAGCGCTTATCCACGCTCCAAAGGTCGACCAGCGTGAGGGCACCTACCAGCAGCGCCGCTGTGGTTACGGAGAGCTTACGCTGGAGGTAGAAATATAGCACGCCGCCGCTCAACAGCACAAATACCAGGGAGCGTAGCACGTCGGTGTGCATCAGGCTGGCCCGGTCGGCCCGCAGCGCATCCAGCGGGAATCCCTGCTGCTGCATCTGCGCATCTACCGGGGCCGCAAAGTCAGCACCAAGGCCTACTAAGTAGGCCAGCACACAGATACCAGCCGTAATACCCGTGGCATACAGTAGCTTGCGCTTCAGCTCCGCCGACTCAGGCGAGTCGAGGGTAGTACCGCTCAGGGCCGCCAGCGTGGGGTGGGTGCTGGCGCCGGCCAGCGGCGTCACGGCCGGCTGAGCGCGCAGCACGCGGGCCAGCGCCAACACGGCCAGCAGCGGCATAGCCAGCTGGGCAATAACCAGGGCCATGCTCACCGAGCGGAACTTGTTGTAGCCCGGGAAGTAGTCAAACATCAGGTAGTTGAACGACTCGAAGTTCTTGCCCCAGGCCAGCACAATCGACAAAATGGTGCCCACCAGCAGCCAGGTGCGGGTGCGGCGGTCGGCCACGAACAAACCCAGCACAAACAGGAAGCACACCACCGCACCCACGTACACCGGGCCGCTGGTAACGGGCTGCGTACCCCAGTACAAAGGCAGCTGCTGCAGATACTCGCGCAGCTGTACCGGTGGCACGCCCAGGCCGGCCAGGGCTTTGCCGGTGGCCGAGCTTTCGCTGAGCGAGCCCGCGCTGGCCCCGCCGTAGTAGTTGGGAATCAGGAGGGTAATGGTTTCACCCACGCCGTAGCTCCAGCCGAAAGCGTAGTCCCGGTCAAGGCCCGAACCGGCGCCGCCATCCTCACCGCCGGCCGGGGCCTGGGCCGCGGCCGGTGAGGGTGTCGTCAGCTCCGACTTGCCCCGGATGGAGTATTTGCCGTACTCGGCCGTTACGTAGAGGCGGCCGAAGCTCACGCCCAGCGCCAGCAATGCCGCCGCACCCAGCAGCGCGGTGCGGCCCAGGAAGTCGGCCAGGCGTTTTTCGCGCAGGGCGGCTACCAGCTCCACAATGCCGAAGACTACTACCAGCAAGAGCAGGTAGTAGGTAATCTGCAGGTGGTTGGAGCGCACGTTCATGGTGAGGCCCAACGCAAACAGCGCCGCGCCCAGCCACCGGTTGCGCCGGAACGTAACGAGCAGGCCACCCAGCACCAGCGGCGCGTAGGCCAGCGCCAGCGACTTGGTGTTGTGGCCGGCGGCCAGAATAATCAGGTTGTAGCTGGTGAAGCCAATGGCAATAGCGCCCACGGCGGCCAGCAAGGGCCGCACGCCCAGGGCCACAAACAGCACGTAGCCGCACACCAGGGCCAGAAATAGGTTGGCTACCACCGCCGGCAGGTGCAGCGTGAAAATCTGGTGGAGGTAGATAGACAGGTCGCCGGGGAAGCGGGTGCTGATCAGATACGTCGGCATACCCGAGAACATCGAGTTGGTCCACAGCGCCTCCTTGCCGGTGGCTTCGCGGTAGAGCTGGGCCTCGTGGGCCCCGCCGTTGAACTGCACCACGTCGTGCTGGGCCAGGGTTTTGCCATCAAACAGGATGGGCGAGAAATACACGGCGGCCAGCACCAGAAAGAATACAACGGCCAGCAGGTGCGGCAGCAGCCGACGCCACAGCGGTACGGCCGGGGAAGAAACAGTAGTCATCAGACGAAAAAAGAGTCGGAAAAGGGCCCGTCCGGCACCTACAGCCGTCGGGTAGCCCGAAGGTAGCCTGTTTATTTTATTTGCGGAACCCCCAGCGGGTAAGAGCCGGCCTGCTGAAACCCCACCGGTCAGCCAGCCCGGTACTCCCAGCCGAGCCGCTGCGAAGTAGCACTATACCTGGCTGGTAAGTGGCAGCTGCTGCTAGGGTGCCTCTACACTGCTTCTAGACTCCCTCTAGACTTTGTTCGCTCAAGCCAGCCGATGAGTAGCAGTAGGGGCCAAGGCGAAATAGGATAAAAGTGTCATTGCCCCCTGCTTACGCGGGCTGCGGCCGTACGCTCCGGCCGGAGTTATACAGCACCACCGACAGCAGTATGACCCCGTAAGCCACCGACTGCCTGACGCTGGCCTGCTCCCCGAAATACAGGAAGGCCAGCACAAAGCTGATAATCGGGTTCAGGTACATCAGAATGCCTACTGTGCCCGAGGGCAGGGCATTAAGGGCAAACAGGTTCAGGAACAGGGGAATAACGGTGAAGCCCACGCTGAGCACGGCCGTCATCAGCAGCAGGTGGCCGTCGTGGAAGCCGGCGGCCGGGTCGGCGCCCAGCAGGCGGGCCGTGGGCAGAATTACGAGGGCCGCCAGCGTGAGCTGCACCGTGAGTAGCAGCAGCCGGTCGTAGCCCTGCAGCTTGCGTTGGGTGATGAGGTAAGCCGCGTAGGTGAAGGCCACCACCAGGCTCATCAGCACCGTGCGCCACTCGCCCGTGCCCAGCAGCGCGCAGCTCAGGGCACTCAGCCCAATAGCCAGCCACTGATTCCGCCGCAGCTTTTCGCCCAGCACCACGAAGCCCAGTAACGCCGTTAGGATGGGGCAGATAAGGTAGGCAAACGAGCCGGCCTGCACGCTCACCTTATTCACTACATAAATGAACAGCAGCCAGTTGCTGGTCAGCAGCGCCCCGCCTACTACGGTGCTCACCGTCACGCGCCGCCGCTCGGCCCGCCCGGCGCGCCGCCACTGCTGCCAGGTGGCCCGCACCGTGTCGCGTCGCGTCGTCAGGTTGATGATGAGCAGAAGTACCAGGGAGAGCAGTACCCGGAAAAACAGAATCTGTCCGCTGGCATAGCCGGCCAGCATCCGCAGTGGCAGGGGAAAGAAGCCCCAGATAAGAAAAGCGGTAAGAGCAGCTAGGTGGTGGCGGGATATTTTCACAACAGGAAAAGCAGGGCAGGGCGGGAAAGCCGCAAAGGTACGCCGAAAGAGCCTGGCGGCCCCGGCCGGCCCTGCTACTTCTACCAGCCCGCCGCCCGCTCCCCTCAGGCCGAAACCCTGCTACCTTTGCCCGGTTTTCCTTCTGCCATGCTCCTCTTCTCCGACCTCCCGGCCCTTACCGGCGGCACCCTGCTCCAACTAGCTCCTGCTGCCGCCCGCATTCAGCACCTGCTGCTCGACAGCCGCCGCGTGGGCCAGCCCGCCGGCTCGTTGTTCTTCGCCATCGGCGGTACCCAGCACGACGGCCACCGCTACCTGCCCGACCTCTACCAGCAGGGCGTGCGCCTGTTCGTAGTCGACAACCCGGCCGCTATTCCGGGCGGCGTGGGCGCGTTTCCCGATGCCGGCTTTCTGGCGGTCGGCAATACGCTGGCGGCGTTGCAGGCGTTGGCGGCCCGGCACCGGCGGCAATTTCGGCTGCCGGTTTTCGGCATCACCGGCTCCAATGGCAAAACCATCGTGAAGGAGTGGCTGGCTCAGCTGCTGAGCCCCGATGAGCTGATCTGCAAAAGCCCGCGCAGCTACAACTCCCAGGTGGGCGTGCCCCTAAGCGTGTGGGAGCTGAATGCCACGCACACGCTGGGTATCTTCGAGGCCGGCATTTCCGAAACCGGCGAAATGGTCCGGCTGGCGCGGGTTATTCAGCCCACGCTGGGCATTTTCACCAATCTGGGCACGGCTCACGACGCAGGCTTTGCGTCCCCGGCCGAGAAGGTGGCCGAGAAGATGCAGCTGTTCGGCGACGTGGATACGCTTTTCTACTGCCGCGACCATGAGGCCATCCATGCTCAGGCGCAGGCCTTGCTCGGTCCGGCCCGCACCTTCACCTGGAGCCGCCACCACGCCTACGACACCCACGTAGCCGTATCGGTGCTCGAAGCCTCGGCCGGCCGCACGGTGGTGCGCGTGGCCCTGGAGCGGCCCGTGCCGCAGGAACACACCTTCACGCTGCCCTTCGCCGACGAGCCTTCGGTGGAAAATGCCCTGCACGGCCTCACGGTGCTGCTTTGGCGGCAGGTGCCCGCCCCCGAAATCCAGCGCCGCCTCGACCGGCTCCAGCCCGTGGCCATGCGTCTGGAAATGAAGCAGGCCCTCAACGACTGCTACGTTCTCGACGACACCTATAATAACGACCTGGCCGGCCTGCGCCTGGCCCTCGACGCGCTGGCCCGCCAGCCCCGGCGCGGCCGCCGCACCCTTATCCTGTCTGACGTGCTCGAATCGGGCTTGCCGGCGGCCGAGCTGTACGCCCGGGTGGCGGCCCTGCTGCCCGCCCACGGCGTCGAGCGGCTCGTAGGCATCGGGCCCGAAATCGGGGCGCACCAGGCTCTATTCAGCGTTGCCAAAGCTGAATTCTATCCGACTACGGAAGCGTTTCTGGCCGCCTTCCAGCCCGAGCAGTTTCACCAGGAAACCATTCTGGTAAAGGGTGCTCGGCGCTTTGAGTTCGAGCGGATTGTAGCGGCCTTCCAGCAGAAAATCCACGGGACAGTGCTGGAAGTAAACCTCGACGCGCTGGTGCACAACCTGAACTTCTACCGGGCCCGGCTCCAGCCCGGCACCCGCCTGATGGTGATGGTCAAGGCCTTTGCCTACGGCAGCGGCAGCTACGAGGTGGCCAATCTGCTGCAGTTCCACCGGGCCGATTATCTGGCCGTGGCCTACGCCGACGAAGGCGTGGAGCTGCGCCAGCACGGTATCAGTCTGCCCATCATGGTGATGAACCCCTCACCCGACTCTTTCCAGAAGCTGCGGCAGTACCATCTGGAGCCCGAAATCTACTCCTTCGAACGGCTGCAGGAGTATCTGCGGGCCGCCCAGGAGCAGGCCATGCCCGCCATCCACCTCAAGCTCGATACGGGTATGCGCCGCCTGGGCTTTGCCGAGGAAGACTTGCCCGAACTGTGCGCTACGCTGCGCCAGAATGCCGCCCACCTGCGCGTTGCCAGCGCGCTTACCCACCTGGCCGGCGCCGACGAAGAGCAGCACAACGACTTCTCGCGCCAGCAGCTGGCCGCTTTTCAGCGCATGGCCCCCCAGGTAGAAGCGGCGTTGGGCTACTCCATTATTAAGCACGCCCTGAACTCGGCCGGCATCGTGCGCTTTCCCGAGGCGCACTACGATATGGTCCGGCTCGGCATCGGCCTCTACGGCGTGGAAGCCAGCGGCCAGCAGCCCGATGCCTTGCGGCCCGTGAGCAGCCTGCGCACCACTATTTCGCAAATCAAGACGCTGGCCCCGGGCCAAACGGTGGGCTACGGCCGCCGGGGCGGCCCCGTGGAACACGAGCGGCGCATTGCCACGCTGGCCATTGGCTACGCCGATGGCTACGACCGGCGCTTCGGCAACGGGGTGGGGGAAGTCGTAATTCGGGGCCAGCGCGCCCCCATTGTTGGCAACGTGTGCATGGATATGTGCATGGCTGACGTGACCCACATTGCCGCCGCCCGGCCCGGCGACTCAGCCGTGGTGTTTGGGGAAGAAATGCCCCTGCGTGAAGCCGCGGCCCGCATCGGCACCATTCCCTACGAGCTGCTGACCAACGTGAGTGAGCGGGTGAAGCGGGTGTTTTTTGCGGAGTAAAGGGTGGGGTGAGGCCGGGAAATGAACCTGTACAGTATTTCTGCGTAAGCGTCGGCACTTCCCTTTCCACTCCCTTCCTCCACAACCACATGAAAAAGCATATTCTCTCCGTCGTGGCCCTCATTGCCTTGCTCACGGCCTGCGACAACCTGAAGAACCCCGAAACCAAAGACCAGCCCCAGGAAGCCACCGCCGATACGGCCGTTGTGTACCGGGATGGTGAAACTGCCGCCGGTGCCGTAGAAGGTGCCGCCGCTACTGCCACCGACGCCGTAGGCAGCGGCTGGGACATGACCAAAGCCAAGCTGGCCGACGTGAAGTACCCCGAGGTAAACGTAGCCGACGTATCGGTACGCGGCAATGACGAGTACAGCGTGTACGGCGTCGAAGAAACGGTGCTGTTTGACACCGACAAAGCGGAAATCAAAGCTGGGGCTAGCAAAGCCCTGGAGCAGATTTCGGCTTCTATCGGACAGCGCTACGCTACCGGTCCGGTTTACATCATGGGCTTCGCCGACTCGCGCGGCGACAAAAGCTACAACCGGGAGCTGAGCGAAAAGCGCGCTAACGCCGTGAAAACCTGGCTGAGCCAGAACGGTAAAATCGATGCTTCCCGCGTGAGCGTAGAGCCGATGGGCGAAACCCAGCCCGTAGCTTCCAACGCCACCGCCGAAGGTCGCCAGCAAAACCGCCGCGTAGAAATTGCGGTCCGCACCAAGTAAATGTGCTTGAATGTGTTGAAATGTGGATAATGTGTTGAAATGGGCTTTTCGGAGCCACAACAGCCAAGTTCACTACGACACATTGCCGATAAATAAAAAGAGGCTGCTTCCGAAAAGGAGCAGCCTCTTTTGTTGTTGAATGGATAGAGAAATCAGGTGTTTAGCACATCAGCACATTCAAACACATTTCTCACATTCAATCCACATTAGTCTTTAATCATGTCTACTTCGGCCTTAATCATGGCATTGTAGCGCATGCCGTTGTTGGCCAGCGTAATCAGGCTCCAGCCTTTGCCGATGGAGTAGGTCCAGGTGCGGCTTTCCTTGAATTCGAAGGTGGGGCGCATGATCTGGCCGTAGGGCGTGTAGGTCTCCATGAAGTTGGTGGTGTAGAACTTGTCACCGCTCACAATCCATTCCATGGCCACGAAGAAGCCTTCCTCAGGCGCCGGGATGTTGTAGGAGTTCAGGTCGATGGTATACCACTCGCCGCCTTTCGGGGCCGACACTACTACGTTGTCGGTCAGGATGTCGGTGTTGGGCGAGTTGTAGTTGCCGTCGGCTTTGTAGAGCCGCACACGGAACGGTTCCCGGGGAAAGCCGTTTTCGCCGATGTAGAACGATACCGAGCGCACGTTGCCGAGCTTTTTGCCTTTCTCGTTTTTCACGAAGAAAGCATATTGCTGGCCGGGCAGGCCCTGAATCATACCCTCGCCGGGCGTGTTGCCCTTCGAGCCCAGCGACAGGTCTTTCACCTTGCCGCCCACAACTTTTACGTCGGCCAGCTCGATGACGCGCTTGGGAACTTCAATGATAAGGTCCTGCAGGTTGCCGCCTTTTTTCACCAGTACGGCTTTGCGGAAGTAACCCAGGGCCAGCACTACCAGGGAGTCCTGCGCCTTATCGGGCATGGCCATCTGGAAGAAGCCGTATTCGTTGGTCAAAGCACCGCTTTGTTCCTCTTTCAGACCAATGGAGGCGAAGGGAATCGGCTCTTTGGTCTTTTGGTCTACAATACGGCCCGAGATTTTGTTCTCCTGAGCAAAGCCCAGGGCTGGAAGCAACAGAACGAAGGCGAAAATGGAAAGTACGCGTTGGAGCATAGGTAGGCAGACTATTATTATATGTCAAAACTACAATGAAAAGGGCGAAGAAACGCAATACCTCCCTGAATATTTATAAACGTGCAATTGCAGTTCGGAATAATTCTAAATCAAAGAGTTAGAGGTTTTTCGCCGCGCTAAGGTACAACTATCTGAATTTTGGCCGAAACCTAAATGGGTAGTACCTTTGTTTGAACAGAATCTAAATAACACCACCCGCCCGTGTCCAGCCGTTCCGCCCAAGTCAAGACCAATGCGCCCCGCAGCGTGAAAGACCTGCGCCTTGGCGAAAGCGGCACCATTTGCTGCCTCGAAGACCCCGAAATGGCCCTCAAGCTGCTGGAAATGGGCTGTATACCGGGTACGCAGGTGCGGCTCAACAGCCGGGCCCCGCTGGGCTGCCCCATTACGCTGGTCGTTGGCGACGAAGACTACACGCTGTCGTTGCGGGTGAGTGAGGCGGCCACCATTTTATTGAAGGACTAGTCGCTGCCGCATGGCCCGCGCCACTCTTATATCGGACCCCACCGGGGCGGCGGCTTCGGCCCTCACGCTGGAAGCCCTGCGCGACGTACCGCCGCGCAGCCACCGCGAGCTAACGCGCATTGCCCTCATCGGCAACCCCAACTCGGGCAAGTCGTCGCTGTTCAACCAGCTGACGGGCCTCAACCAGAAGGTGGGCAACTTTCCCGGCGTAACGGTAGACCGCAAAACCGGCATCAGTCAGCTCACGGCTCAGCACCGCGCCGAAATCATTGACCTGCCCGGCACTTACTCGCTCTACCCCAAGAGCCTCGACGAAAAGGTAATTACCGACCTGCTCTACGACCAGGCATCCGACCAATACCCCGATTTCGTGGTCGTGACGGTGGACGCGTCGAATATCCGGCGCAACCTGCTGCTCTTTACCCAGCTCGCCGACCTGGGCCTGCCCGCCGTACTGGCCCTGAACATGATGGACGTGGCCGCGCAGCACGGCGTCCAGATTGATATTATGGCCCTGCAGCAGGAGTTGGGCGTGCCCATTATTCCGATGAACGCGCGGAACGGCGTGGGCATTGCGGCCCTGAAAATCGTGATGTCGCGGCAGCTGGGGCCGCCGACGCGCAGCTTCTACGAGCCCGGCGACGACCTGCTGCCCATGATCCGGCAGATTCGCTACTACTTCAACCTGCACAACGACTACTTGGCGCTGCACTACGCGCACCAGTTTCGCCAGATCAGCTTCCTGACGCCCGACGACAAGGCGTACATCGGGGAGCTGGTGGAGAAATACGGCTTCCAGGCTACGCCCCGGCAGGCTCAGGAAACCATCGACCGGTATGCCCGCATCAACGATATTCTGCTGAATACCGTGACCGTAACGCGTACCGAGAAGAACGAGCCCTACAGCAACAAGATTGACAAGGTGCTGACCCACAAAGTATGGGGCTACCTGATTTTCTTCGGCGTGTTGTTTATGATGTTCCAGGCCGTGTTTGCCTGGGCCAGCTACCCGATGGAGCTCATCGACCAGGGCGTGACGTGGATCAATCAGCTGGTGCAAACCAACTTCGACGGGCCGCTGGTGAACCTGCTCACCGAGGGCGTGCTGGCCGGCCTGGGCGGCGTGCTGATTTTCATTCCCCAGATTGCCCTGCTCTTCGCTTTTATTGCGGTGCTGGAGGAAACCGGCTACATGGCCCGCGTCACGTTCATGATGGACCGCATCATGCGTAAGTTCGGCCTGAACGGCAAGAGCGTGGTGCCCCTTATTTCGGGGGTGGCCTGCGCCGTGCCGGCCATTATGAGCGCCCGCACCATCGAAAACTGGAAGGACCGCATCATCACCATCTTCGTGACGCCGCTCATGAGCTGCTCGGCCCGGATTCCGGTGTACACGGTACTCATTGCGCTGGTGGTGCCCGACGAGCCGGTGCTGGGTATTTTCAACCTGCAGGGCGTGGCCCTGATGGGGCTGTACCTGCTGGGCTTCTTCGCGGCTATTTTCTCAGCACTGGCCCTTAAGCTGCTGTTGCGCACCGAAAACAAGAGCTACTTCATTATGGAGTTTCCGGTGTACCGCTGGCCGCGCTGGAAAAACGTGGGCATCACCATCGTGGAGAAAGTGAAAGCCTTTGTTTTTCAGGCCGGTAAGGTCATCGTGGCTATTTCCGTGATATTGTGGGTGCTGGCCTCCTACGGCCCCGGCAATGCGCTGGAGCAGGCCGAAGCCCGGGTGCGGGCCACGGCCGCCGAGCAGCGCTACACGCCCGAGTACACTGACATCCGTATTGCCTCCGAAAAGCTGGAAAGCTCCTACGCGGGTTTGTTTGGCCGCACCCTGGAGCCCGCCATTCGCCCTTTGGGCTTCGACTGGAAAATCGGTATTGCGCTCATTACCTCGTTTGCGGCCCGGGAAGTATTCGTGGGTACCATTTCCACCATCTACAGCGTGGGCCAGGATGCCGACATGCGCACGGTGCAGCAGAAGCTGGCCGCCGAGAAGGACGACAACGGGCAGCCGTTCTTCACCCCGGCCCGGGCTTTTTCCCTACTGGTGTTCTACGTATTTGCCATGCAGTGCATGAGTACCCTGGCCGTAGTGTACCGCGAAACCAAAGGCTGGAAATGGCCGCTGCTCCAGCTGCTCTACATGACCGGCTTGGCCTACGTGTCGTCGCTCATCGTGTACCAACTCTTCAAGTGACTGCTTGTTTCTCGCCTGTCATCCTGAACTTACTGCCTATAAAGCAGGGACGAAGCAGAGGAAAGGACCTTCCTCAGCTCTGTGGCAAGCGTCATTCAACGCAAAAAGCCCTTTCCTGCCTGTGCGGGAAAGGGCTTTTTGATTTTAACCGACGAGTCCACCACTCTAAAGCGGTAGTTATTTTTTCTGCTGCTGGTCGAGAAAGGTCAGCAGGCCAGCCAGGGCACAGGGCGAGAAATACTTCTTTTTCGTGGCCGGGTCCACGGTACCGTTGGACACGAGGCCAACCACCAAGCCCTGCTCATCGACGAGCGGGGCCCCACTCAGGCCGCCAAACTGCTCGGGCACCAGCACGTCTTTGAGCAGTAGGCGGTGGTCGATGGTTTTGTAGTATTTAAACTCGTACACCCGCTGCGGACCTGCTTCCATGTGGCGCGTCCAGCCCACGACGTAGAGCTTCTCGCCGGGGATGAGAGGGGTAGTGCGGGCTACCAGGGGCTTGACGTCGGAGTTATTAGAGCGGAGCGAAAAAACCAGCCAGTCCTCATCATACGTGGCTTTATCTTCGAGCAGCTCGGCTTTGTTCTCATTTAGCAGCGCTTCGGTAACGACGCTGCTGCTCTTGCGGTCCAGCGAAAACAGCGACCAGGCCTTGATGCTGCTGCCCAGGGAAACGGTTTGCATTTCCTTGGTTCGTATGACTTTCAGCAAGTGCTTGGCCGTAACGGCCACCGTGTCGCCGTTGTGCCTGAGCAGGAAGCCGCAGCTAAAGCGGGGCTGGTTGAACTGCGGATCGGTAAAATCAATCCGGTTGGTGAGGGCTATGGCTGGGAAGGTCTTTGGGGAAACCCGTTCCTGCCCAGAGCACTCGGTGGTAGCCACCAACAGCAAGATCAGCCAGCAAAACTTCATGCTTCTTTCCGGTTATGGGGCGCAACGTTGGTGTTGGCAACGCCCTAAGCTACACCAAACCGGCGGGAGGCGGCAACAGGACCCCTGATCTAACCCGGCAGAAGCAGTGGAATAGTAAAAAGTGCCGCGCTGGATTCTACCGGCCAATGAGGAACACGGCGGGCTGCTTGTGAATCTGGGGGAGCTTGCCTTTCCAGTTGGCCACCGTGTCGGTGCGCACCAGCTCGTCGGGAGCGGTGAGGTTGGCGGCAATGCAGAGGCGGGTGGACGGGTTGAGCTGAGTGAGCAAATCCTCCAGCATCTGCATGTTGCGGTAGGGCGTCTCGATGAAAAGCTGGGTCTGGTGCTGGCCCAGGGCCTGCTTTTCCAGGGCTTTAATGGCCGCAATGCGCTGAGCCCGCTCGATGGGCAGATACCCGTGAAAGGCGAAGCTCTGCCCGTTCATGCCCGAGCCCATGAGGGCCAGCAGCAGCGAGGAAGGCCCCACCAGCGGTACCACCCGGATGCCGAGCTTGTGAGCCAGCCGCGCTACTTCCGCGCCGGGGTCGGCCACGCCGGGGCAGCCGGCTTCCGAAACAACCCCCGCGTCCTGGCCGGCCACCACCACCTTTAGCGCCTCTTGAATCTGAGCCTCGGTCGAGTCCTTGTCGATGACCGTGATGCGCAGATTCTCGATTACCTGGGCCGGGGCTACGGTTTTGATGAAGCGCCGGGCCGTGCGGGCGTTTTCTACCAGAAAGTACGACAGCGCTGCCACTTGCATGGCTACCTGCGCCGGCAGCACCAGGGCGGCCGTATCGTCGGCCAGCACGGTGGGAATAAGGTAGAGGGTGCCCTTCATCAGTAGTTGTGCGTTTTTAGTTGTCAGTTGTTAGTAGCAGACATCAGGACGAGCTAGCAACTGACAACTAGCAACCGACAACTAAAAGCAAGCAACAAGCAACTAGCTTTGCACGAAGGCCTCGACCAGGGCGTAGATTTCGTCGGGCTTCTCGGCGTGCAGCCAGTGGCCGGCATCTACTACAGTTTCTACCTGGCTGTTGGGAAACAGGGCCGGAATGGCGTAGAGTTTGTCCTCGGTACTCACGTAGTCCGACTTGCCGCCGCGCACAAACAGGGCCGGCTTCAGGAAGGGCGTCGGGCTGCTGATTTCGGCACCTAATGCGGGCATGTGCTCGGTGAGGGCCGCCAGATTGGGGCGCCAGGCAAAGGAGTTGTCGTCGCGGCGGTACAGGTTTTTGAGCAGAAACTGCCGCACCCCCAGTTGGGGAATGTGCTGGGCCAGGGCATCGTCGGCCTGTTGCCGCGACTCAATACTTGCCAGGTCCACGGCGTGCAGACCGGCCAGAATATTGTCCTGGTGCTCCATCGTAGACAGGCGCGGGGCAATGTCGAGCACAATAAGCTTGTCAAGACGGGTGGGATGGTCGAGGGCAAAGCGCATAGCCACTTTGCCGCCCATGCTGTGCCCCATCAGCGCCACGTGTTGCAGCTGCAGCTGGTCGAAAAGCTCCAGCACGTCCTGGCTCATCAGCTCGTAGCTGTGCTCAGGCGTCTGGGGTGAGCGGCCGTGGTTGCGCAGGTCCACCACAATCACGCGGTGGGTTTCGGCCCAGCGCTTAGCCAGGGTCTGCCAGTTGTCGGAAGTGCCGAAGAGGCCGTGCAGGATAACGAGCGGGTTGCCCGCGCCCAGTTCGCGGAAGTGTAGTTGCATAGAGCGCAAAGGTCGGAAGTGGAAACTACAAAACCGGCGCGGCGCCACTTAGTTGCCGTGAGGCAGCGCTACCACCACGCTGGTGCCGCCGCCAGGCGCGCTCCGGATATCGAGCGTGCCGCCGTGCCGCTGCACGAAGGCCTTGCACAGCAGCAGCCCCAAGCCCGTGCCCGTGCGCGGCCCAATGGGGGCTGTGGGCGCCGTTACGGGGCTGTTGCTCAATACTTCCGCCACCAGGTTGGCCGGCATGCCCCGCCCCGAGTCGGTAACGGTCAGCGTGATGCCACCCGCCGCGCTGACGGCCGAGAATTCGACCTTGCCGCCAGGGGGCGTAAACTTCAGCGCGTTGCCCACCAGGTTGCGCAAAATGGTGCGGGTCATGTTCTGGTCGGCCCAGAGGGTGAGGCCGGGCGGGTGAGTGGCTTCGAGGACAATTTGCTTGGCCTCGGCCGTGGTATGGTAGAGCAGCTGGTTTTCGGCGAACAGCTCGGCCACATCCAGCCGCTCGGGGCGGAAGGCCAGCTCGCCGGTCTGGCTCACGGCCCAGTTCAGCAGGTTGTCGAGCAGGTTGTTGAGGCTCTGGGCCGACTGCCGCACCAGGGCCGGCAGCCGCTGCAGGCCTTCCTGGTCGTTGCGCTTCAGGTAAAAGCCGATCAGCTCCGTCACGCCCACAAACGAGGTGACCGGGCCGCGCAGGTCGTGGGCCACAATGGCGTAGAGGCGGTCTTTGGAGGCGGCTACCTGGCGCAACTCGGCGGTGGTTTCCTGCAAGGCTAGGTTGTTGGCGGCCAAAGCGGCGCGGCTGCGGCGCAGCTGCCAGTAGAGAAACCCAAACCCGGCCAAACCCAGCGCCAGCGCCGCAATGGCACCCCACAGCTCCCGGTTGCGCAGCGTCTGAAGCTCGGTCTGTTGGGTCAGCAGCTGAATCTGCTGCTCCTTGTCTTCACTGTCGAAGCGGCTTTGCAGGGCCGTGAGGGTGGCCAGGCGGCGGCCGTTGTTGAGCGAGTCGTTCAGGGCCGCGTACTGCTGCTGCCACTGGTAGGCCTGCTCATACTGGCGTTGGCGGGCCGTTACTTCCGCCAGCATACTATAGGCATCCAGCACCCGTTCCTTGCTCTGGCCCAGCCGGGCCTGCCGCAGCGACTGGCGGGCCAGCAGCGCCGCCTCCGCCGGGCGCCTGGTTTCCAGCATCACCATGCTCAGCAGGGCCAGGTCGCCGGCTTCGTAGCGGGGTTGCCGGTCTTGCTGGGTAATGGCCAACGACTGGCGAATCAGCTTTTCGGCCAGATCGTAGCGTTTGCCATAGTAATGATACGTGCCCAGGTTGGCCAGATAAATAGACTCATTCATCCGGTTGCCGGTGCGGCGGGCCAGTGCCAGCGCCACATCGGTGTAATACAACGCCTTAGCATCTTGCCCCAGATGAAAAAACAGGCTCGACAGGTTGCCATACAGGGTCAGCAGGGTCGACGGGCGCAAGCCTTTACGGTGGGTAAGCTGCAGCGCGTGCCGGTAGTGACGCCAGGCACTCACGGTGTCGCTCCGCTCGTGGTGCACGGCGGCCATAGTGGTGTAGCTGCGCACCAACCCGTCGGCATCGTTGAGCTGCCGGGCCAGGGCCTGGGAGCGGGCATACAGCTCCAGGGCGTGGGCCCCGTCCGACAGCACGGCGTAGCAGCTGCCCAGCGTGGCCAGGCTGCGCATCAGGCCGCGCTGGTCGTGCAGCTGTTCGGCCAGGGCCACCGCCTGCTCGCCGTAGGCGCGGGCAGTATCCGGGGTAATGTCATGCAGGGCGTAGCTGAGCGAATCGAGCACCTGTACCCGGCGGGGTGTGGCGGGCAGCGTGACCAATTGTTGGCGCAGGCGCTGCACTACCGACGCATCCTGGGCCCGCAGGGGGTGGGCCAGGGCACCAAGCAGCAGCAAACAAAGGAAAAGATGCCGCATCGGCTCGGGCAATAGGAGTGTCAGGCGCAAAAGTAGCGTATTACAACCACAAAGGGCCTGATACATAGCACTTTTTCGGGAGCAGGTTTCGGTGGTCGCCTACCGGGGCAAGCCTTACAGAAAGCAGAACCAGCGCTGCTGGTGCTCCAGGTTGGTATTGCGCAGAAACTCGGCCACCGGGGCCAGGTTGGTGAGCAGCGAGGTCAGCGTAAGCACCTCCCCGGTGCTTAGGTGCAGGCGCAGAAAGCAGTAGTTGCTCCAGAACAGGCGCTTCGAGCGGCACGTCACGTACTCTACCCGCACCAGGTCGCGGCGGGCGAAGGGCAGCAGCACCCGGCCCTCGTACACTTCCAGCAGGTTCTGCTTGGGCGCGAATACCAGCGTGGTGTGCAGGTTGCGGGCGTAATACTGGGCGTGCAGCACGAGGGCCGGCACCGAGAAGCCCAGGATAACGGCCGCCATTGCCACCAGCAGCACCAGCTCATATGCCGAGAGCGTGCCCAAGTACAGAAACGACACCAGGAAGGGCAAGCCCACACTCATGCACAGCAGGGGCCAGAACAACAGGTAGAACTGCCGCAGAAACGTGGGTCGGTACACCTGGCCGGCCTTGGTGAAAAAGCTGGTAATGAAGCGCAGCCCCAGCACAATAGCCCCCACGGCAAAGGCAAATTCGAGCAGGGGCCGCAGAAAAGGAAACAGCTTCACCGCCTAGCGCACCTCAATCCAGGGCTCTCCGGCTACGTGGGCCCGCAGCGTACCGAATGGCTCCAGCGCCAGCCCGTATTGCTCGAACACGGCCTGCACCGCCGCCTGGCCGCCGGGCTCTACGCACACCAGCAGGCCGCCTGAAGTCTGGGGGTCGCAGAGCCAGTGGCGCTGCTCATCGGTGATGGCGCCCACCTTGTGGCTGTAGCTGTCCCAGTTGCGCACCGTGCCGCCGGGAATGGCCTTTTGCTGGCGGTAGGCCTCGGCTTCGGGTAGCAGGGGCACTTTACTGAACTCAATTTCGGCCGTCAGGTTGCTGCCCTCGCACACTTCGGAAAGGTGACCCAGCAGGCCAAAGCCCGTCACGTCGGTCATGGCGCGCACTTCAGCTAGCTGTCCCAGCTCGTAGCCGATTTTGTTGAGCTGCATCATGCTGCGGGGCGCAATCTGCTCGTGCTCGGGTAGCAGAATGCCGCGTTTCTGGGCCGTGGTGAGCATGCCCACGCCCAGGGGCTTGGTCAGGTACAGCTCGCAGCCGGCGGTGGCCGTGTCGTTCTGCTTCAGGTTTTTGATGTCGAGCATGCCGGTTACGGCCAGGCCGAAAATGGGCTCGGGCGAGTCGATGCTGTGGCCGCCGGCCAGCGGAATGCCCGCCTCGGCGCAGATGCTGCGGCTGCCTTCAATTACCAGCCGGGCCACTTCCGGAGCCAGCTTATCAATAGGCCAGCCCAGCACGGCAATAGCCATAACGGGCCGCCCACCCATGGCGTACACGTCGGAAATGGCGTTGGCCGAGGCAATGCGCCCGAAGTCGTAGGCATCGTCCACGATGGGCATGAAGAAGTCGGTGGTGCTGATGATGGCCTGCCCGCCGCCGATGTCGTACACGGCCGCGTCGTCGCGGCTGCTGTTGCCTACCAACAGCTTATCGTGCTGGGGCTGGGCAATGCTGGTGTGCAGAATCTGGTCGAGCACCTTGGGCGCGATTTTGCAGCCGCAGCCCGCGCCGTGGCTATACTGGGTGAGGCGGATAGGCTCGGCGGTAGTCGTTTCGTTGGAAGTCATCAGAACAAAAAAAAGCTGCTGCTAAATAAGAGGGCTAGAACTGCCAGTCGGCGTTCTGCAACACGATGTGGTAGCCGTCGGGGTCGGCAAAGGTATGGCCCAGCTGGTCCCAGTACGGGTTATAAGCGGCTACGGGAGCAAAGCCGTGCTGCTGCATCCGGGCCACGGCCAGCTGCCATTCGGCCCGCTCGGGAATATAGAACACCAGGAGCTGCTCTGGGTTTGGCCGCAGCTCTACTGTGTGGCCAGCCTGCGCTGTGAATTCCAGGTGGTAGGGAGCCTGCGCATGGCCCAGCATCACGCCATCAAACCCGTCGTGGTTTTCGAAGGCGTAGAGCACCGATAAGCCCAGTCCGTCGCGGTAAAACCGCAGCAGCGCCGGCAGGTCGTTGGTGGGCCGGGCCACGCGCAGTTTAGGCACCAGCATGCAGCGGAGGGTTTTGCGCCAGGGCCAGCAGATTTTCGCGCTGCACGGCGGCCAGCACCAGGTCGGCATTCACCAGCGGGTCGCAGGTGTCGGAGGGCAGCCGGAGTACGCGGCTGTTGGTTTTGTTGTCGAGCCCGAAGCCGTAGGTTTTGTCGTAGTAGGAGAGGGCAATATCGACCATCTGCTCCATGTCGCCGGCTTCAATGGCGGCCAGGGCATCTTTGGTAGCCAGCCCGCCCAGCCGCTTGCTGATGCGCTGAATAGCCTCAGAAAGCTGCTGCGGGTCTTCCTTGCCGTACTCGGCGGCCAGCTTGCGGGTGCGCACCGCCCGCGGAATGTCGAGCACTACCAGCGGGGCGCGGCGCATCTGCTCAAACAGCGGCTTGGGAATAGTCAGGCGGCCGATGGTTAGGCTTTCGTCTTCCAGCCAGGGCGTCACGGCCGTCGGCAGCTGGCTTAGCGCCAGCGCCAGGTTGTTCTCAAACTGCTCGGGCGTGGGCTGGGCCGGCAGGCCAATGGCGCCAAACGACGAGCCTTTGTGGCTAGCCAGGCCTTCGAGGTCCACGATGGTTTCGCCGCGCCGAGCCAGCTCGTGCAGCACGTCGGTTTTGCCCGAGCCCGTGAGGCCGCCCAGAATAAGCATGGGCCGGGGTTCACTGAACTGCGCCAGCGCCCAGCGCCGGTAGTCCTTGTAGCCTTTGTCGAGCAGGTGCACCTTAAAACCCGCCAGCTCCAGCAGCCAGTGCACCGCGCCGCTGCGCATGCCCCCGCGCCAGCAGTGCAGCCGCACTTCCTTATTGGGAGCCAGCTTTTGGGCGTGCTTCACCAGGCGGCTCATCTTGGGCCCGAAAAAGTCGAGGCCGATGTGAATGGCGCGGTCCTGGCTGACCTGCTTGTAGGCCGTGCCGATGCGGGCCCGCTCCTCATCCGAAAACAGCGGCAGGTTCAGTGCGCCCGGAATGTGGCCGTGGGCGTACTCGATGGGCGCACGCACGTCCAGAATAGGAATGTCGGCCGGACCAGCCAGAAACTCAGGAAGCGGAATACGGGGCAAGGGAGGAAGGGTGAAGTTGTGAAATAGCGAGATGGTGAAACAGGGAGTTGTGGGGCTGCTGCCGTAGATGGCGCGTATTAGCGCCGGTCGAACGACAAACTCACAACTTCACAACTTCTCAATCTCACCGCAGCTGCCGTCTATACAGCTGAATCGTGTTTTCGAGCCCGTAGTACAGGGCGTCGCACACCAGCGCGTGCCCGATGCTAACCTCCGCGAGGCCCGGTAAGTTCTGGTGGAGGTAAGCCAGGTTTTCCAGGTCCAGGTCGTGGCCGGCGTTCAGGCCCAGGCCCAGCTGCTGAGCCAGCGTGGCTGCTACGGCGTAGGGCGCAATGGCCTGGGCCGGGTCCTGGGGGTAGAGGCGGGCGTAATCTTCGGTGTACAGCTCAATCCGGTCGGTGCCGGTGGCCACGGCGGCCTTCACCATGGCCGGGTCAGGGTCGAGGAAGATAGACACCCGGCAGCCGATGGACTTGAGCTCGGTAACCACGCCAATCAAATAAATCTGGTGGGTAATCGTGTCCCAGCCGGCGTTGGAGGTAATGGCGTCGGGCGCGTCGGGTACCAGCGTCACCTGCTCGGGCCGCACCTCGCGCACCAGATCCATGAAGTCCGGGGTGGGGTTGCCCTCCACGTTCAGCTCGGTGGTTACAATCTGGCGCAGGTCGCGCACGTCCTGGTAGCGGATGTGGCGCTCATCGGGGCGGGGGTGCACCGTTATTCCCTGCGCGCCAAACCGCTCACAGTCACGGGCTACTTGCAGCACGTCGGGGCGGTTGTGGCCGCGGGCGTTCCGCAGCGTGGCGATTTTATTTATGTTTACGCTAAGTTTCGTCATGAGAGAAGGCGAAAGACTGACTCCAAAACGGCCAGCGTGGGTCAAAAATACGCGGCCAGTCGGAATCCTGATGATTCCCGACATTACTACTACAAACTTATGGCTCTGAAGGAAACCATCGACGCGGATATCAAAAAGGCTATGCTGGCCAAGGACAAAGTGCGCCTGCTGACGCTGCGTAGCATCAAGTCCCAGATTCTGCTGGCCGAAACGGCCGAAGGGGCCCACGGCGCGGCCCTCACCGAGGATGCCGAAATCAAGCTGCTGACCAAAGCCGCCAAGCAGCGCCGCGAAGCCGCCGATACCTACCAGAAGCAGTTCCGCTCCGACCTGGAAGAAACCGAGCTGGCCGAGCTGGCTATTATCGAAGAGTACCTGCCCCAGCAGCTCTCCGAAGCCGACCTGGTGGAGAAAATCGTGGCCATCATTCAGCGCGTAGGCGCCACCGGCCCTTCCGACCTGGGCAAAGTAATGGGCGCCGCCGCCCGGGAGCTGTCCGGCCAGGCCGATGGCCGCGTCATCTCCCAGGTGGTCAGCAACCTGCTCAACAACACGAATGTCTAAGCAGTGAAATTGTGAATGGTGAAGTTGTGAATGCCTGTTCTAGTTGCGCTATATGCGCGGATCGAATACCAACTTACAATTTCACCCTTCACAACTTCACCATTTCACCGTATGTCCGGCTTTGATATTCTGCTGCTGATTCCATTGGGGGTAGGGGCGGTGAAGGGCTTTCGGCGCGGTTTGGTGCTGGAAGCGGCTTCGCTGCTGGCCTTCGTGCTGGGCATTATCGGCGGACTGGCCTTGCTCAACGACGCTATTCCGCTGGTGCGCAACTACGTAGGTGAGGCGTTTGGGCTGTTGCCCATCGTGGCGTTTCTGCTGGTGTTCGTGTTCATTACCTGGGGCGTGCATATGGCGGGCGGCCTGGTCAAAACAGCCGTGCACCTCACTCCGCTGGGCCTGCTCGACAACCTGCTGGGCGGCGCGGCCGGGGCTCTGAAGTGGGTACTGGGCATCAGCCTACTGCTGCACGGTATCGGCTTTGCCGGCCTCAAGCTCCTGTCTCCCACCATCGTGGCCGATTCTCAGGTGCTGCCTGTCGTGCAGCAAGCCACGCCGTTTGCGCTGGAAATCGTGGGCTTCATCATGCCCTTTGCGGCTACGCTGCTGGAGAAGCTCCGCGGAGTATTCTAACCAAACCAGCCGTTGCGGGTTGAAAGTGTCTTGGCTAAAGCGGCCACAAGCTGCCGGGCTGCCAACCTTTGCGTAGAAAAACTGCTCAGTACGCTGCTATGCATCTGTTGCTGCTCGACAACTTCGACTCGTTCACCTTCAACCTGCTGGACTACTTTCAGCAGCTGGGTGCTACCGTACAGGTGGTCCGCAACGACGTGCCGCTGGCCAAAATCGGGCAATACTCCTTCGACGCCATCGTTTTGTCGCCCGGCCCCGGTACGCCCCGGCAGGCGGGTTGTCTGATGGCGGTTATCGAGGAGTATCACCGGCGCGTGCCCATGCTGGGTGTGTGCCTGGGCCACCAGGCCCTGGGCGAATTCTTCGGCGGTCAGCTCGGGCGGGCCGCCCGGCCCATGCACGGCAAGGTATCCACGATTGCGCCCGTGGTGCCTGACCCACTGTTTGCCGGTTTGCCGGATGCTTTGCCCGTTACGCGGTACCATTCACTGACTATCAATTCATTACCACCCGAGCTCCAGCCCCTGGCCTACACCACCGACGACGCCCGCGAACTGATGGCATTCCGGCACCGTACCTTACCGTTGTATGGCGTTCAGTTTCACCCCGAAGCACTGCTTACCACTCACGGCCTGGCCCTACTCGGCAATTGGGTCAAGTGTTGTATCATTGCAAAGGATGGTCAGGCGGCCGGAGCCGGCTTCGAAATACCCCGAGAAGATGGAATTGCAGATTAAGGAACACAACGGTTTTCAGTATGTGGAGGAAGGCACCGGAGAGGTGCTGCTGCTGTTGCACGGCCTGTTTGGTGCCCTCAGCAACTGGCAGGACGTCGTTACGGAGTTTAGCACCGACTACCGGGTGGTGATTCCGCTGCTGCCCATCTACGAGATGCCCCTGACCCAGGCCGGCGTGCCGGGGCTGGTCAACTACGTCGAGGATTTTCTGCGCCAGATGCACCTCACCGAGCCCCTGACGCTGCTCGGCAACTCGCTTGGCGGCCACATTGGGCTGGTCTACACCCTGCGCAACCCCGGCATGGTGCGCCGCCTGGTGCTCACCGGTAGCAGCGGCCTGTTCGAGGATTCGATGGGCGGCTCGTTTCCGAAGCGCGGCAACTACGCCTTCGTGCAGGAGCGTGTGGCCTACACCTTCTACGACCCCAGCATTGCCACCAAGGAGCTGGTGGATGAGGTGTTCAACGTGACCAACTCCAATACCAAAGTGCTGCGCATTATCAGCATTGCCCGCTCGGCCCAGCGCCACAACTTGGGCAAGGACCTGACCAAAATCACGGTGCCCGCCCTGCTGGTATGGGGCCTCAACGACACGATTACGCCCCCGGTGGTAGCCCACGAGTTTCATCGGCTGCTGCCTGGCTCCGAGCTGCATTTCCTCGACCACTGCGGCCACGTACCCATGATGGAGCACCCGCAGAAGTTCAACCGCCTGCTGCGGCAGTTTCTGCGCCGCACTGCCCTGGAGCCGGCCCTGACGTAGATACACGAAACAAAATCACCCGGTCGGCGCTTGTTCGTCGCCAGCCCCAAGTTTATTTCTGGCTTTCAGTTCTTTCCCGCCCATGCATTCGATGATTGCTGAAGACTTGCTCAACCAAATGATTCCGCCCCTGAAGGTGTCGGACTCAGCCGGCAAGGCGGCCAAGTGGCTGGAAGAATTCCACGTTAGTCAGCTGCCCGTGCTCGAAAACCGCCTCTACCGCGGCCTGATTACCGAAGCCGACCTACTCGACCACGAGCACCCCGACGAGCCCCTGACCAACGTGCCCTTCGGCTTTGCCGAAGTACATGTGCAGCGCGACCAGCACTTCTACAACATCATGGAGCTGGCCATTCAGAACAAGCTCCAGCTCGTGCCCGTGCTCGACGACCAGCACGAGTATCTGGGGGTCGTCACCGTAGGTGATACACTAGCTGCCTTTGGTCAATTGCCCATTGCCGCCGGCCAGGGCAGTATTCTGGTGCTTTCCATGCCCGAGCGCGACTATTCCCTAACCCAGATCAGCCGCTATGTGGAAGAGAACAACGCCAAGATTCTCAGCGCCCACGTAGCCCAGGACGAGCACGACCCCTACAAGATTCGCCTGACGCTGAAGCTCAATACGGCCAATATGGCCCGCATTACGGCCACGCTCGAGCGGTTCGGCTACATCATCACGGCCCAATTTAGCGGGGCTGGCGAGGTCGGTGAAAATGAGCAGGAGCGCTTCGACGGCTTGCTTAAGTATCTGAGCCTGTAGCCCGTGCTGAGTGATACGCGTTGAATGGTGAGTGACAAGATGTTCCGGCTGTTTTGCCCGCGACCTTTCCAGCCCAGCCGCGTCAATTTCATTCAACGTCTCCCGCTGGTGCTGGCCTCTCTGCTCGTTCTGCTGCTGAGCTGGCTGCCCTCCACTGCTGCTGCTAGCTTTGCCCCACCCGACTCCATTCGGCGCGCCCCACTCGACAGCCTCATGCAGACCCAGTGCCCCGGCTACCCGGTACTGCGGGTAGCCACGCTGCTGTTTGTGGGCAATGAGGTTACAAAGGAGCGGATTCTGCGCGCCGAGCTGGATTTTCGCGAAGGCGACACCATCACAGCGGCCCGATTGGCCCGCCGGCTCGAAGCCAACCGGCTGCGCATGTTCAATTTGCAGCTGTTTCACCACGTGCTGGTAGAGGCGGTGTGCCGCAACGGCGAGCTGACGGTGCTTTTCAGCGTGCAGGAGCGCTGGTACACCTTTCCTATTCCCATCCTGTCGCTGGCCGACCGTAACTTCCGCTCCTGGCTCGACCGGCCCGACCGTTGGCAGCGCGTTGACTACGGCCTACATCTGGAGCGCAAAAACTTCCGGGGGCGCAACGAAGAAATCAGGGGCAACCTGCAGCTGGGCTTCAACCGCAAGTATGAGCTCTTCTACGATACACCCGGCTACGGTCGGCTGCGGCGGCTGGGCTTCGGCGTGGGCGCGTCTTACTACCGCAGCCACTCCCTCGACTACGCCACCGTGCAGGATCGGCTCATCAACTTTCGCGATGATACCGGCTTTCCCATTGAGCGGCAGTATGCCACGGCGGGTCTGCGCTGGCGCTATACCGTGCAGCGCCGCACCCTGCTCGACGTATCGTACCACCGCGAAACCATTTCGGATACCGTAGCGCAGCTCAATCCGGAATATTTCCTGGGTTACGCCCGCCGTGACTATGTCGATATTAGCCTGACAACCATCTTCAACCACCGCAACACCTTCGCCTACCCGCTTACGGGTCATTATTTTCAGGCCAGCATCGTGCAGCGCGTCTTTCGCCGCGCCGTAGCCCCGCCGACCACCACTTTCCGGGCGCAGGTGGCCAAATACGTAGCTCTAGGCCACGACTTCTACTACAGCGCCACGGTGCTGGGACAGGTGCGTCTGGGCCGCCGTATTGCCTACGCCGACAACCGGGCCCTGGGCTTTACCGAGCTAGTGCGCGGCTACGACCAGTACGTAATCGACGGTAGCCACTATGGGCTCGTGCAGCAGGGCATCTCGTACCGGCTGCTGGACGCCGGCCGGCTTAAGCTCCACGGTATCAATAACCCGAAAATCAACAGTATTCCGCTGGTGGTATATTTAAATACCTTTGCCGATGCCGGTTACGTAGCCAGCCGCGGTACTGCCATCAACAATCGGCTGCCCAACCAGGTGCAGGCGGCGGCGGGCATCGGCCTGCACCTGGTTACGTATTACGACCGGGTGCTGACCCTGGAGTATACCCGCAATGCCCGCGGCCTGGGTGGTTTTTTTGTGCGTACCGAATTTCCCATCTGATCTGGCCTGCGGTGCAGGCTGGTTATGCTTCTGATATGAAAATTGCTATTCTGGGCAAACCCTTCGACGAGCCTACCTTGCCCTTTCTGCAGGCACTGCTCGATGACCTCGTGGCCCGCAATGCGGAAATTATTATCGTTGAGGCCTTCCGGACCTACCTCGACAACCGGCTGGTGTTGCCCGAAGGTATCGGTACTTTCCGCCGCGGCGACTCCCTGCGCGACGTGAACTTCGTCTTCAGCATCGGCGGCGACGGTACCCTACTCGACACCGTCACCTACGTTGGCGCCCTGCAGATTCCAATTCTGGGCATCAATACCGGCCGCCTGGGTTTTCTGGCTACCATCACCGTCGAGCGTATTGCGCAGGCCATTGATGCCCTGTTTAAAGGCCATTTCGTTTTGGAGGAGCGCAGCCTGATCCGGGTTGAGACAGATCCGGAAGTGTTCGACGGTATCAACTTCGGTCTCAACGAATTTTCTATCCTGAAGCGCGACACGTCCTCCATGATTGTCGTGCACACGTATATCGACGGCGAATATCTGAATTCGTATTGGGCCGATGGGTTGATTGTGGCTACTCCCACGGGTTCTACGGGCTATTCGCTCAGCTGTGGCGGACCAGTAATGTTGCCGCAGACCAACAATTTTATCATTGCTCCCGTATGTCCGCACAATCTGAATGTCCGTCCGCTCATCGTCTCCGACCGTAGCGTGATTTCCTTCGAGATTGAAGGCCGGAGCAACAACTTCCTGCTTTCGCTCGATTCACGCTCGGTGGCCGTCGATGCGGGCATCCAGATTGCGGTTCGCCGCGAGAATTTTGCGGTCCGACTGGTCAAACTCAACCATGTTAACTTTCTGACTACGTTGCGCAATAAGTTGAACTGGGGGCTGGATAAGCGTAATCCGGCAGGTATCTTGCTCTAATACATTGACTTTTTCTTGTATTTCTTTTTTAAGTTCCCAGCAACCTCTACTTTTGTCACTAACTGAACTCGTGTCCGTACGGATATAACGACGCTCTTAACCTTTGCATATCCATAATCTCGCTCAATATGAAGCAACTCTTCACCAACATCTTGGCTCTGCTGCTAGTGGTTTCGCTGGTCGCCACAGAGGCGAGTGCGCAACAGTTCAGTAAGCGGAAGCAGTACAACTCCGTCGGCGTAAGCATCAATGCGATGAACTACTTCGGTGACATCGTACCTAAAGCTACCATTCCTAGCCTGCGCTTCGCCGCTACTCGCCCCAACATCGGCGTAAACTTCACTCACCGTTTTGCTCCCCGGATTTCGGCCCGGGCTTCCTTCGCCTACGGCCGCATCACCGGCGACGACGAGAAAGCAGCAGACAAGACGGATCCAGATGCTAAATACCGTTACCACCGGAACATGAACTTCCGCAACGACATCCTTGAGCTGTCGGCTGTTGGTATCTTCGACCTGATTGCTAACCGTAACAACTACATCAAGCGTCCGGACTTCGTACCGTACGTATTTGCTGGTGTGGCAGTATTTCACCACAACCCCAAAGGGTTGGTGAAAGGTGGTAGCGTTCCTCAGAGCTTGTCAGAAGGTGATTACGTAAATCTTCAGCCCCTCAAGACCGAAGGCACAGACTATAGCCTGACGAGCATTTCCATCCCCTTCGGTGGTGGTGTTCGTTACAAAGTCAACAAAAGCTTTGATATTGGCCTCGAAATCGGCTGGCGCAAGACGTTCACCGACTACCTGGATGATGTTAGCAACACGTATATCGAAGATGCCAAACTGGGTAGCGATGCTGCCAAGTATTTCGGCCGCGGTATCACCCGCAACGACGATGCTTCCTTCGTCAACTTCAACAACCCAGGAGAAATGCGCGGTAAAGGCAATGAGAACGACTGGTACATCGTTACGGGTCTTAATGTAAACTACATTCTCGCTCCCCGCGTTAAAAGCCCCAAATTCCGATAGCCAGTTATGCTGGCTGTCAAGTTTCACTTACAGCCAGTCTAATGACGCATTCGAATCTCTTCAAAACACTCCTTGTTTGCCTTGTGCAAGCAGGGAGTGTTTTTTTTGCCCCTTCTGCCGTGGCTCAGAATACCAGTGAACTTGGTATTGGTATCGGTGGAATGGTGTACAAAGGTGAAATAGCTCCTGCTTACCAGTTTCGCAACAACCGCCCTGCCGCCACAGCTTTCTACCGCAAGGACATTTCAGCCCCTATTACGCTCCGCGGTAGCTTCCTATGGGGGCTTATGCGGGCCGATGATGCTAACGTGAAGGGCGTGAACGGCCGAACGGCTCCCTTACCAGCTTACCGGCAGACTAATACCAAAGGCAACATTATGGAGCTGGCGGGTGCCGTCGAGTATAATTTCTTCGACTACCGCAACCGTAAGGAAAAGGTGCATTTCACGCCATATGTGTTTGTGGGCGTAGCGGGTTTCCTGGCCCGTACCCGCACGACCACTAATGCTGAAATCGACCAGCTTAAGAAGGACGGTACTACGCTGGGAGTAGCCATTCCGGCGGGTATTGGTTTCAAGCTGGCCTTGTCGCCACGCTGGAACTTGGGATTGGAAGCTGGGGCCCGCAAGGCCTTTACCGACGAGCTGGACAACTTGGGGACCCAAAACCCGCTGCTGGTGAATAAGCACGACCAAGACTGGTATTTCTATAACGGATTAAGTGTTTCCTATACTTTCTATAAAATTAACTGTCCCGACTCGTACAAGGCCAATCCGAAGCTCTTGCGCTAGAAGTGGGACAAAGCCGGGCTTAATGCAACCATTTGCGTAACTTGCAGCCTCTTTACGCAAAAAGTACTGATGGCCGCCCGGTCCGAACTAGACACTCAGAATATACCCGCCCATGTTGCCGTCATCATGGATGGCAATGGACGTTGGGCCAAACAAAAAGGTGGACTCCGCATTTTTGGGCACCAAAGTGCTATTACCGCCGTTCGGGATACGGTAGAAGGCGCGGCCGAGCTGGGGGTACAATACCTGACGCTCTACGCTTTTTCGACCGAAAACTGGGCCCGGCCCAAGCATGAGGTGATGGCCCTGATGCAGCTGTTGGTACATACCATCCGACAGGAAACGCCTACGCTGCTCAAAAACAGCATCCGACTGGAGGCTATTGGGGAAATTACCAGCCTGCCCGAATCCTGCCAGCGGGAATTGCGCGAGTCGATGGAGCTGACCAAGGCCGGGACGCGCATGACGCTGGTGCTGGCCCTGAGCTATAGTGGACGCTGGGACCTTACGCAGGCTGCCAAACGGCTGGCTGTAGAGGTAGCAGCTGGCAGGGTAAGGGCGGAGGAAGTAACTGAACAGACAATTGCGGGCTACTTGGCCACGGCCGGCATGCCCGACCCCGAATTACTGATTCGGACCAGCGGCGAGCAGCGCATCAGTAACTTTCTGCTGTGGCAGCTGGCCTACACCGAACTTTATATCACGGATGTACTGTGGCCGGATTTCCGGCGCGAACATCTCTATGATGCCATACAAGCCTATCAGCGCCGGGAACGGCGCTTCGGCAAAACCAGTGAGCAGCTAACCGTTTCGTAAGTTCTTCGAATGATTTCTTTGCCTAATAAATTTTTCCTGCTGCTGACGGTATTGGCTCTGGGTGGAGCGGCCTCCGCACCCCAGGCGTGGGCGCAGGCACCGGTAGCCACCGGCGACGAGCCGAAACGCTACGAGTTGGGCGGTATCACGGTCAGTGGTGCTTCCTACTTGGATACGAATACGCTGATTGGCCTGACTGGGTTGAAAATTGGTGACCCAATCCTGATTCCGGGGGAGGAAATCGGCAAAGCCATCCGCCGCCTCTGGGACCAAGGTATTCTGGGCGACGTGAGCGTATCGATTACGCGCACGGAAGGCAGCAAAATTTACCTGGATTTCAACCTGAAGGAGCGGCCTCGGTTGTCGAAGTTTGAGTTTACCGGCATCGGTAAAGGCCAGGCCGACGACCTGAAAAACAAAATCAAGCTGATTCGCGGTAAGGTAGTAACTGACGCGCTGCTGAATAACACCAAAGCTCAGGTTCGGAAGTTCTACACCAACAAGGGCTTCCTCGATAGCAAAGTCACGATTGTACAGACGCCGGACTCCAGCTTGTCCAACAGCGTGGTGCTAAATATTGCCGTCGACAAGGGCGAGAAAATCCGGATTCGGGAAATTGACTTTGAGGGCAATACAGCCTTCAGCGACAAAAAGCTGAGAGGTAAGCTCAAGAAAACCAAGGAGCGGAAGGTCTACAATCCTTTCACCGCGGGCAAATTCCAGAAAAGCGAATACGAAGAGGACAAGCAGAAGCTGCTCGAATTCTATAACAGCCAAGGCTACCGGGATGCTTCTATCGTGTCAGATACGCTAACGCGCGTGGAAGATGGGCTGGCGCTGAGCATCAAGGTGGATGAAGGGCCGAAGTACTACTTCCGCAACATTACCTGGAGCGGCAATTACCTCTACGACGACAAAACGCTGGCCTCCGTGCTGGCCATCAAGGAAGGCAGCACCTATAGCAAGGAAACGCTGGATAAGCGCCTGAACTATAACCCCACGGGCCAGGATATCACCTCGCTCTACATGAACGACGGCTACCTGTTCTTCAGCATCGAGCCCGTCGAGACCAAAGTGGAAGGTGATTCGATTGACATCGAGATGCGCATCAGCGAAGGGGTACAGGCTCGTATTAAGGAGGTAAATATTGCCGGCAATACCAAGACTAGTGACCATGTACTGCGCCGTGAATTGCAGACGCTGCCCGGTGACAAGTTCAACCGGGAACTGCTGATTCGCTCCCAGCGCCAAATTGCCACCCTAGGCTATTTCGACCCGGAAAAAATTGGTCTGAACCCGGTGCCTAACCCAGCCGAGGGCACGGTAGATATCAACTACACTGTAGTGGAAAAGCCTTCCGACCAGATTACGCTTTCGGGCGGCTGGGGCGGCTACGCGGGCTTCATCGGTACGGTGGGCCTGGTATTCAACAACTTCTCGCTCCGCAAAGCCGGCACCCTGCGTAACTGGACGCCAGTACCCGCCGGTGATGGTCAGCGCCTGGCCCTGAACGTGCAGGCCAACGGCCTACAGTACCAAGCCTACTCGTTTTCCTTCACCGAGCCCTGGCTGGGTGGCCGCAAGCCCAACTCGCTGTCGTTTAGCCTGAACAAAAGCATTCAGCGCGTAGGTACCAGCCTTGATGCCAACTCCGACCAGTCTATCAAAGTAAACAGCGCCACCATCGGACTGGGTCGTCGTCTAAGGGTGCCGGATGACTACTTCACGCTGAGCAACTCGCTGTCGATTAGCCAGTACAAGCTGAAGAACTATCCGTATTTCCAGAGCTTCCCCAACGGCACCGGCAACGCGGCCAACATCACGCTCAACACCACGCTGTCGCGCAACAGCATCGACAATCCGACTTACACGCGTCGGGGCTCGTCGCTGGCGCTGAGCCTGAGCCTGACCCCGCCGTATTCCATCTTCAAAGGCTCGCACCCCAATGTGAACGAGTGGGTAGAATTCCACAAATGGATGTTCGATGCTTCCTGGTTTACGCCCATCGTGGGTAAGCTGGTGCTGAACACCCGGGCCCACTTCGGCTTCATTGGTACCTACAACTCCAAACGCGCCATTGGGCCTTTCGAGCGGTTCAAGCTCGGCGGCTCGGGCTTGGGCTACGGCGGCTCGTCCAACTTCCTGGTGGGCACCGAATACGTAGGTCTGCGGGGCTACGACGACCCCAACAGTGCCAACTCTATCCAGAGCTCGGTGTCGAGCGGTGGGGTAGCCTACAATAAATACGTACTGGAAATGCGTTATCCGGTTTCGTTGAACCCGGCCGCTACGGTGTACATATTAAGCTTCGCGGAAGCGGGCAATGCCTTCGAATCTTATAAAGACTACAACCCCTACAAGCTCTACCGTTCGGTGGGGGTAGGGGCCCGGGTTTTCATGTCGGCATTCGGTTTGCTTGGGTTCGACTATGGCTACGGCTTCGATGCGGTGCCCCGGTACAGTGCCGGCCAGGCCGCGCAAGACAAAGGTCATTTCCACTTCATCATTGGTCAGCAGATTCGCTAATTGTTTGGCAGTCGGCCCGGCCAGCTCCTTTAGCTACTTGATATGAAAAAGCTGCATTCTATTCTGCTGGGCGCCCTGCTGGTGCTGACTGCTCCAGCGGCTATGGCCCAGAAGTTTGGCTACGTCGACTCCGAGTTTGTGATGGGCAAGATGCCCGCCTACGCCCAGGCCCAGCAGGAACTGAACACGCTGTCGGGCACCTGGCAGAAGGAAATTGAGAGCCAGAAGAAAGACTTGGATAAGCTGTATCGGAACTATCAGGCGGAAGAAGTGCTGCTGACGGAGCCGATGAAGAAAAAGCGCCAGGACGAGATTCTGAAGAAGGAGCAGGATGTGAAAGCCTACCAGAACAAAATCTTCGGTTACGAAGGCCAGTTGTTCAAAAAGCGCCAGGAACTCACCAAGCCCGTGCAGGATCAGGTGTTTGAAGCCATTGAGAAAGTGGCTAAGAAAAAGCAGCTGGCCATTATTTTCGACAAAGCCGGCGACCTCACTATGCTCTATACCAACCCAACCCATGACTACACGGAATTTGTACTGGAAGAATTGGGTTTAGCTTCTGAAGACCGTAACCAGCCCGGCCAGAAAGGTGCGGTTCGTACTGTTACGACACCCAAAACGCCCGCCGGCGACACCGACGTGGACACCGACACTGATACTGCTACGCCGGCCAGCAAAACCCGTCAGCCCACCAAAGCAACAAATACGCGTCCGGCTGGCCGAAAAAATTAACTTTGCCTTTGTAACCCAACTTCCTGAAAGTTTCTCCCCTTAATGAACATCATGAACAAATTCCGTCTTGCCCTGGCTGTAGCCGTCCTTACGTTCAGCACGGCCACCTCGGCACTGGCGCAAGCCCCCCTGAAAATTGGTTATACCAGCGTAGAATACATTCTGAGCCAAATGCCGGAAAGCCGGCAGATTGAGTCGGACCTGAAAGCCTACAGCACTCAGCTCGAAGCCCAGCTGAAAAGCAAATATTCCGATTACCAGACCAAAGCTGAAGCCTACAAGAACGGTGCGGCCACGATGACCGAAGTAGTACGCGCCGATAAAGAAAAAGAGTTGACCGGCCTGCAGACTTCCATCCAGGAGTTCCAGCGCAGCGCCGACCAGAGCCTGCAGCAGAAGCAGCAGACCCTGCTGAAGCCTGCTCTGGACAAGCTGCAAAAGACCATTGATGCCGTAGCCGACGAGAATGGCTACACCTACGTGCTAAATTCGGACGGTGCCAGCCCAGTGCTGCTGCACGGCCCCAAGGAAGGCGACATTTCGGACCTCGTACTGAAGAAAATGGGTGTAACGCCTGGTGCTGCCGCCGCTGCGCCAAAAGCGGCCCCCGCTGCTACGCCGGCTGCCACGCCTGCTACGCCTTCCAAGACCAAAACCAAGTCGAAGAAATAAGCAGCCTTTGCTTTTTCTAGCCAGCAAGCCGGAGCGTACTGCTCCGGCTTTCTTGTTTGCATTCCAGTACCCTCCAGTTGCCCCAGATGACCTATTTATCTAAATCCCCGTCGTCCGATCCTGATTTTGACGAGGAAAATGGCGAAGGTGATGAGCTATTTGAGCACCACCGCATTGTCGTCGACAAAGGTCAGGTGATGACCCGGCTCGACAAGTTTTTGATGAATCGCCTGTCGAATGCCTCCCGTACCAAAATCCAGAACGCCATTAAGGCTGAGGCGGTGCAGGTAAACGAGAAGGTGGTAAAGTCGAACTACCGCATCAAGCCGCTCGACATTATCACCATCACCCTGCCCGAGCCGCCGCGCGACGTGACGGTAATGCCCGAGCCTATGGACCTCGACATTCGCTATGAGGATGAGTCATTCCTGATTGTGAACAAGCCGGCGGGACTAGTGGTGCATCCGGCTTTCGGCCACTGGCAGGGTACGCTCGTCAACGGCTTGGCCTATCACCTCAATAATTTGCCGACGGGGCGCAACGGCGAAATCCGGCCCGGCCTCGTGCACCGCATCGATAAGGATACATCCGGGCTGCTGGTTATCGGCAAAACGGAGTGGGCCATGACACACCTGTCGCAGCAGTTTTTCCACCATACCATCGAGCGCACCTACCTGGCGCTGGTCTGGGGCATCCCTAAAGAATCGGAGGGCACCGTTAGCGGCCATATAGGACGCAGTGTGAAGGACCGCAAGGTGCAAACGGTATATCCCGAGGGCGACCAGGGGAAGCATGCTGTAACGCATTATAAAGTGCTTAAAACGTTCCGACACGTGGCGTTGGTGCAGTGTAACTTGGAAACCGGCCGCACTCACCAGATCCGGGTGCATATGAAGCACATCGGCCACCCGCTGTTTTCGGATGCTACCTACGGCGGTGACAAAGTGCTGTACGGGCAGCGCACCGGGGCCTATAAAGCCTTCGTGGAAGCCACGTTTGCGGTAATGCCCCGGCAGGCCCTGCACGCTAAGTCCCTGGGCTTCGTGCACCCCGTCACCGGCGACACCACCCACTTCGAAGCCGAGCTGCCCGCCGACTTCACAGCCGCGTTGGAAAAGTGGGAGCAGTACGCCGACCAGGACCACGCCTAGCCTGCTGTAAGTGTAAGACATAAAAAAAGCCCTCTCTCAGCTGAGACAGGGCTTTTTTGTAAGCTGAAGAAGTAGATTACTTCTTCTTGGCAGGAGCTTTGGTTGCCGTTTTCGGGCGGGCCGTCATGCTATCCACTACTGACTTAGCGTTCTGGTTGCTGGGGTCTAGAGCCAGCACCTGCTGATAGTAGGGGAGGGCCGTGGTTTTCTCACCTTTCTGGTAGTAATAGTAGCCGAGGTAGCTGTTCGCTTCTACCAGGCCGTCCTTATACTTGGCCGGATCAGCCTTGGCTACTTCCAGGTACTTCTCATAATAAGGCTTAGCGAGGCCCTGCTTGGAGTCGGGGTCCAGACCATAGTTGGCCTGGGCGCGCATGAGGTAGCCGGGTACGTAGTTTGGCTTAGCCGTCAGCACAATGTTGTAGAGGCTATCAGCCTGAGTATACTGCTTGTTTGAGCTGTAGGCCCGCGCCAGCAGCACCTGATCTGTCAGTTCTCCACCACCTTTGGTCTTCATGATGCTGCGGTAGGTGGAAATGGCCTGCGGGTAGTTCTTCGAGCTGATGTACGCCTGAGCCAGATCTTTCTGCAAGTCAACATTGGTGGGGTCGGCAGCCACTGCTTTCTGCAGCATGGCAATACCTTGCTCACCTTTGCCGCCTTTGGCCAGCATCTTGGCATAGTATACGTTATCCTCCTTGATGATTTTCTCAGCTGGAGTGGTCTTCATGTACTTGTCCATGGCCGCAATGGCCTCTTCATTTTTACCGGTCTCGTACAGCGAATACGCTTTCAGACGGTTCATGGTCACGTTATTGGGGTCGCGGGCCAGTACCTTATCGACCTCAACCAGCGCCTCGGGATACTTCTTGGTCAGGAATAGGAAGGACGCATACTTTGCATCCGTATCCGATGATTTCTCAGCCAACCCAGTGTATTTCTGGAAGTTGGAGAGTGCCTCGTCGTATTTACCAGCGTAGAAGTAGGTTTCCGCCAGGGCATTGTAGGCCGGAGCGTAGTTGGCATCGAGGCTGATGGCTTTGTCAAAAGCTGTACGAGCATCGTTGTAGTTGCGCGAACGAACGTTCAACTGACCTTTGCGGTAGTAAGCCAGCACATTGTTCTGATCAGCCATTACGGCCCGGTCGTAGCTGTTCATAGCTTCACCACCGCCGTTTTCTTGCTTCAGGTAGATGTCGCCGCGGGCAATCATCAACGCCGGGTCATCCTTCAGTTTGTTGGCTTTGTGAGCCATTTCAACGTAAGAAAGGGCTTTCGACACATCCTTCACGTTCGATTCGGCATACGCCTGGGCAATCATGGTGAGCACCTTGGCATCTTTGCCTTTGGTGGCTTTCACAGCATTGTCAAACTGAATTTCAGCTTCTGCCGTTTTGCCCTGTGCCAAAGCGGCACGGCCAGCTGCTACCATCGTGGTAGCATCTTTCGGGTTCAGCGAAATGCGGTTGAAGTAGTAAGCTGCCGAGTCGGGCATTTCCCGCATCTGATACAAGCGGCCCAGCTCAAACGAGGTTTCGGCCGATGCACCCTGACGCAGCAGAGCCGCACGGGCTTCATTGTAGCGTCCGAGTTCAATCGATTTTTGAGGAGTCGTTTGAGCAAAGGCGGCAGAGCCGGAAACAGACAAGGCAGCGAGGAGCGAGAGCTTCCAGGGCTTGAAGTTCATGAGCAAAAGGTTTGGTGGAAAGCGTTGTTAATGGAAAGACAAAAAACAGGGCTAGCGCTTACTGGTGTTCAGAATTCGCATCTGACCGGTAGCGGGTACCAGCCCGGACTTGAGAACAATGAGCTGGCCTTTATTCCCTGCAGCGAAAGATGCAAAACCGGTGCCAAGCCCGGCGCGGGCCTCCCGGCTGATGAGGTAAACTTCCCGACGCAGCGGATAGGTTTTCAGGGCCAGATAGGCCTGGTAGGGCTGCTGGTAGTCATCTGGCTTTTGCGGGTTGGGCTGCGCACTGATGCTGGCAACTCGCACATTCTTCAGAAATTTCTGTACCGAAGCATCGTCCCGGTCACTAATCCAGTTGGCCCCGATGATGCCAATAGCGTTAGGATGAGTAGCAACGTAATCCAGCAGTGCAGGGTTCGATTTGGCCGCAAAAACACGGGTCGTCAGCGCGGCACCTCTCGTTACCGAGTCCTGCACGTAGCGGGTGGTGCTGGAGTGGTTCGTGTCGAATACCACGTTGATGCTGCCCAGCGCTTTCTTACCACTTACCTGTGCCCAGTCCTGGGTTTTACCGGTAAAAATGTTCTGCAGCTGCGCCAGCGTGAGTAATGAGTCGGGGTTGCTGGGATGCAATACAATAGCTAAGCCATCAACGGCCAGCCGGGCAATGCGGGGCACAATTTTGAGCTGGTTGAACTTGGCTTGCTCTGCGGCGTTCAACTGCCGCGACACCACGGCTACCCGAATCTTATTGGCCATCAGATCCTGCATTACTTCTTCCTCGGGCTTGTACGTGGCCGTTACGCGGGCCGATGGATACAGCTTCTGGAAAGTATCAATCTGTGACTTAAGAATGGGCTCAAACGTCTCATCAACGCTGATGTTGATAGCGCCGCTGGTGGGCGTATCGGAAGAGTCTTCCACGGGGCCGGTTTGCTGGTTGCAGCCGGTCAGTAGTAGTCCTCCCAGCGCCAGCGCCGAACCAACCATTTTTATGTTAACGCGCATCATGGGATTTGTTTCGTTGGAAGTGCTGGCGGTAGGTGCGAACAAATCTAAGAATTCCGTAAAAAACGAAGACCGCGCCCAGAATACGCCGGGTAGTAGTGGGCAGGGCAAACACATTAGCCTGGGGCAGCCACATCAGCACGCCCAAGGCCATGTAGATGACGGCCATGGCCAGCGTAAAGTACTGCACAAGCCGCTGGGACGAATTCCGATTCAGGCGCTCCTCAGTAGTTGGACGATTCAGCATAGATGGCAAAAAGAAGAAGTTCTAAGCGTAGAACGTAAAAACACCAGTTTCCCGTTCGCTCAACCTATTTACTTCCCCCGCAAAGACGAAAAGTACTGGTTACAAAAAAAGCCAAAAATCAGCCGGTATAACGTATACCGGCTGATTTTTGGCTATATATAAAAGGGCAAATCTACTAATGCTCTCAAAGTGAGTTGTTAACCGTGGCTGATGGGCGGGTAATTGACTACTCGTACTGGAACGTAATGGGCAATGTATAGCGTACCGCTACAGCCCGACTGTTTTGACGCCCCGGCGTCCAGGGTGGCATATTTTTCACAACGCGGGCCGCTTCTTCATCGGTACCGTAGCCCAGGCCTTTCATCACCTGCACGTCGGAAATGGAGCCGTCGGTCTGCACGGTAAAGGAAACGAATACCTTACCCGATATTGCCGCCGCTGCTGCCTCCCTAGGGAAACGCATATTACGCTGCATGTACTTCTGTAGGGCTTTCATACCGCCCGTGAATTCCGGCATTACTTCCGCGTAGGTAAAAGGCTTGGCGGGCACGGCCGGCGCTGCCGTGCCCGAGTCGGTAACCGGGCCTGTGGGGCCCGTTGCAACCCCGATTATAGTACCCGGGCCCGCTGTGGCATCGGTTGGCATCGTCGAGTTTGCGTCGGCAGGCTCCGTAGTGGGCTGCGGCTTTATCAACTTGTCATCTTTTACTACCTGGGTAGGAATGTCGGCCGGCCGGGGCGTCACTACTACTGGCTGCTGCCTGGCAGCCGGTGGCGGCGTTACTGCTTTGGACTGGGGAGGCAATACCACCTCAATTAATGTCGTAGGTGTCATCTCCGGCGCCTTGGCAGCTGGTAAAACGGTTGGCCAGATACGCTCCAGCACTAAGGGGAGGCTAACCAGAAGCAGGCACAAAGCCACGGTGATGGCCAGGGCGCGGGCTAGGTGGCGGTTGTAGAGTTGGCGCAGGACGAAGGCACCGTAGGCTTTGTTGCGGCCCTCAAAGACGATGTCGTCGAAGGAGGCGGTGTGCAGGTTGGTGGTGTTCATGGGTATGGTATAAAGGTGAAACAATAGTCACTGGCACGCATTACCCAAGCCTAACTTCCCGTCATTACTCTCTTTCCTCCTGGCTTTCAACTCCAAAACGGCACTGGTATACAGAAAAGTATGCGGCAAGCCGAATTCTTTTTGCACGAAAAAGCCCGAACCGAGCAGTTGCTCAATTCGGGCTTCTCTTGCAACTCAGCCGAAGCTGAAAAGCAGGTTTTTACTACTTGATGGCGAAGGTTACCGGAACCGTGTATGAAACACTTACCGGACGACCGTTCTGCTTACCAGGAGTCCAGGCAGGCATGGCTTTGATAACGCGAACTGCTTCTTCGTCGCAGCCAGCACCGATGCCTTTGGTTACTTTCACATCCGTAATACCGCCCGTGGGACCTACTACGAAGCTAATGAACACTTTGCCTTCTACTTGGTTGCGCAGGGCCAGAGCAGGGTACTTAATAGTTTTACCCAGATAGCTGAGCAAACCTTCCATACCACCGGGAGGAGTAGGCATCTGCTCTACGTAGGTGTAGACCTTATTCTCTACTACTTCCTCTACTACCTTGTTGCCTTCACCTTCCAGACCTGACAAGTCAGCGGGGTTGTCGGTGTTGCCTTTTACGGTTTCGGTAGCTACTACCTTATCCTTCAACTCTTCGACATCCGGCACTTCCTCTACCTTCCGTACTTCCTCGTCCTTCTTTACAACGGGCGGGGTAAACTTGATAGTGGTCAGTTTTGGTGGTGGCGGTGGTGGCGCCTCGGGTGGTGGCGGCGGTGGCGGTGGCTTGGTTTCGTCCAGCGGTGGCGCCTCCATCAGCTCGTTCTGCTTCAGCATCTTGTCATCAACCACCTTTTCGTCTTTGGCAAACATCCGCGCGATGAGCGGGAAGCTAACCATCAAGGCCAGGAGGGCAATGGCAATGAGAAGAGCCCGAGTGACGTGCTTGTTATACAACCGCCGGAGCACGTAAGCTCCGTAAGCCTTGTTGCGTCCCTCAAAAACGATGTCGTTGAAGGATGCTTGAGCTAATTGCGTGTTATCCATCATAGCCCTGAGCTTTTAACCAGGTCCTCATCCACTTTCGAGATATCCACCAGCGCGTACTTGTTCTGGTTAGTGATATTCATCTCGTCGAGGATGTCAACCATGTTCTTGTAATTCGACTTGTCAACCGGTTTGATCAGGATAACCAAGTCTTTGTTGGCCCGCTTGCGTTCCAGCAATACTTTGCGGATACCATTGGCCGAATAGTCGCTGGCTACCAGTTCCGGTTTGGCTTCGCCATCGCGCAGCAAACCGGCATAATAGTAGACTTTGTTATTCTCGCCCAGGATTACCGTGAAGGCATTGCGCGCAGGAAGCTCAATCGGTGGGTCACCGGGCTTGGGCTTCACAGGCATCGTGAGGTCCATTACCGTCGGCTTGCTGAACGTGGTGGTCAGCATGAAGAAGGTGAGCAGGAGGAAGGCCAAGTCTACCATGGGAGTCATGTCGATTTTGGTCGACATTTTCTTGGCCCGTTTCTTCCCGCCCTTACCGGAGTCAGCTTGTTGTTGTATTTCTGCCATTTCTCTGCGTCGGTTATTTCCCGGCTACCGGCTTAGACTCCAAGTCGGTAATCAGGTTGAAACGGTTGATGTTCTTATCCTGCAGCAGTTTGATGACTTTCTTCACAGTGGGTACGTCCGCGTTACCGTCGCCTTTAATGGCAATGTAGGCGGGCTTCTGGAATTCCTTGCGGCTAGCGGCCTGCGCTTCTACCACCCAGTCGATAAACTGGTTGTTCAAGGAGTCGGCAGGAATGCCGGGCTGCTTGATGGCTTTGCGTTGCTCGTTGTCGCGACTCAGGAAGTCGGGAAGCTGCTGTACCGGTACGCCAAAGCTTGACAGGTTGGAGAAGGTCTTCGCCTGAGCAGCTGTGAAGCTTACTCCGTACTTAGCACCTACTCGGGTCAACATCTCAATCTTGGGTTTGGCGTCGTCCATTCCGAAGAATACCCGCTTGTCCTTGTCCACCGAAATCGTAATAACGTGGCTTTCGGGCAGGCGAATTTCCGAAGTAGAAGAGGGCGTATCCACCACCACAGCTTCCTCGGGAGCAAACTTGGTGGTGAGCATGAAGAAGGTCACCAGCAGGAATGCCAAGTCCACCATCGGAGTCATATCCAACGACGGGGACGTTCTATGCGGTTTTACTTTTGGCATTGCGAGCTTGGTTAAAGAGCTTTATTCAGAAACGTTTAGAAACGCTGCTTTAGTGCGGTAACCGCAGATTAAGCAGTATAAGTTTCTTTTTCGCCGTGCTGCGAAGCAAACGTCTGAATGATGCTGAAACCAGCTTCGTCGATGCTGTAGGTCAGCTCGTCAATCTTGCTGGTGAAGAAGTTGTAGGCAATGATAGCCAGAGCCGAGGTCAAGATACCCAGGGCCGTGTTGATCAGTGCTTCCGAAATACCGTTGGCCAGACCTACAGCGTCAGGAGCACCGGCGTTTGCCAGAGCCGAGAAGGCGTTGATCATACCGAATACCGTACCGAGCAGACCGATCAGGGTAGCTACCGAAGCAATGGTCGACAGAATAACGAGGTTCTTTTCCAGCATAGGCAGTTCCAGAGCCGTCGACTCTTCGATTTCCTTCTGGATAGCCGAGATTTTCTGGTCTTTGTCGAGGCTACGGTCACGAGCCATCTCCTGGTACTTGCCCAGGCCGGCTTTCACCACGCTGGCAACCGAACCACGCTGCTGGTCGCAGGCGGCCAGAGCACCGGTGATGTCGTTCACGTTCAGCTTCTGACGCACGTTGCGGATGAAGGCTTCAATGCTCTTGGTGCCTTTAGCCTTGCTGATGGTCAGGAAACGCTCAATCGAGAAGGTAATTACCAACAAGAACAGCGTCAGCAGGATCGGTACGATGACACCACCTTTGTAAATGATGCCGAGGTAGTTGCCCGGCAGGGGGTTATTCTCGGGGTTGCCGCCCTGGAAGTTGGCCGCGGCACCAAATACAAATTTGTAGATGATAATCGATACGATCAACGCCAGTGGAATCACGATGGCGGCAAACGCGGAACCGCCTTTCGCTTCACTCTTAGGAGCAGCGGGAGCGGTGGGCCGCACGTTTTTATTCATGGCATTCTTTTGTTCCATTGTTCCGGAGAATTAGTGGGTTGGTGGTGAAAGGTTGAACTTAAAGGTGAAAAAGTAAAGAAGTTAAACGTGGATACCCTAAAGACAGCAGGGCCCCGCTCACCCGCACACTGGGCCCGTTTCGAGAACGGAAAGTGTGGGTCTGCTCGTGCGCGGGGCTCGTCCGGAAACCAGAGTATCCTTGGCAAACCTAAATAAAAACCTACGTGCTGCCAAATGGAAATTGCGTTTAAACGCTTTAAAACGGGTAGGGACTTAAAAAAAGGCTATTTCCGGTCTTCCTTTTCTTGCTCAGTTAAGTTCAGTTTTTTGGCTCGCTCCCAATAGGTGTCCATTTGGGCCAGGCTCATTTCGGCCAAACGGTGGCCTTCACGGGCCGACTCACTTTCGAGGTATTGGAAGCGCTGAATGAACTTTCGGTTGGTGCGTTCCAAGGCCTCTTCCGGATTAATACCGGCGAACCGGGCAAAATTGACAAGTGAGAAAAGCAGGTCGCCAAACTCTGCCGCCGCGCGTTCCTGATCTAGTTGAGTGGGGTCAGTGTGTGCATACTCAACTCCGAATTCTCCTAACTCTTCCTGGACCTTCTCCCATACTTGCTCCTGTTTTTCCCAGTCAAAGCCCGCGCCCCGGGCTTTTTCCTGAATTCGCATGGCTTTCACCAGGGCCGGTAATGAAGTCGGTACGCCGCCCAACACGGACGAGTTGCCTTTTTCCTGCAGTTTCAGCTGCTCCCAGTTGCGTTTTACGTCTTCTTCCGTGTTGGCTACCGCGTCGCCGTAGATGTGCGGGTGGCGGAAGATAAGCTTTTCGCACTGGGCGTTGAGTACGTCCGCAATGTCAAAACGGCCCGTTTCGGAGGCTATTTTGGCGTAGAACGTGAGATGCAGCATCACGTCGCCGAGTTCCTTCTTCACATCCGCCAAGTCGTCGCGCAAAATGGCGTCAGAGAGCTCATACGTCTCCTCAATAGTGAGATGACGTAAAGTCTGCATGGTTTGTTTCTTATCCCACGGACATTCGGCCCGCAGGCGGTCCAGCACGTCGAGGAGGCGGCCAAAGGCGGTCAGTTGCTCGGCGCGCCGGTTGGGCATAGGCTGTTGTGTTTCCATCAGGTCAAATATACGGTGCCCGCGCTGGGCCGGCTATACGTATGTAGCAGACGCGGCGTGTGGCATGCTGGCAGTAAACAGGAAATACTTTCGTAGAAAAGCAGGGGCGTTTCTCTACTTTTGCACCTCAAAATAACCATTGCTTGTGGCACTGATCAAATCCATTTCCGGCATCCGAGGCACCATCGGCGGCGCAGCAGGCGAAGGCCTGACTCCAATTGACATCGTGAAGTACGCCGCGGCTTTTGGCACCTGGGTACTGGAAAAAACGCAAAACAATACCATCGTCATCGGCCGCGACGCGCGCATTTCGGGCGAGATGGTCAGCAAGCTGGTGGAAGGCACCCTGCGCGGGCTGGGCATCAACGTCATCGACCTGGGCCTGAGCACCACACCAACCGTGGAAATAGCCGTGCCGGCCAAAAAAGCGGGCGGCGGCATTATCCTAACGGCTTCACACAACCCCAAGCAGTGGAACGCGCTGAAACTGCTCAACGACAAAGGTGAGTTCATTTCGGACGAGGACGGGCAGCAAGTATTGGCCCTAGGCGACAACGAGTCGTTCGATTTCGCTCCCGTCAACAAGCTCGGCCAGTATAGCACCGACAATACCTTTTTCAAAAAGCACATCAAGGCCATTCTGGCGTTGCCACTGGTAGATGTGGAGGCCATCAAAGCCAAAAACTTCCGGGTCGTTATCGACTGTGTGAACTCGACGGGCGGCATCGTGGTGCCGATGCTGCTGGAGGTGCTGGGCGTGAAAACGGTTGAAAAGCTGTTCTGTGAGCCGACCGGCGACTTTGCCCATAACCCTGAGCCGCTGCCCGAAAACCTGCGCGACATTGCCCGGGTGCTCGAGAAAGGCTCCTTCGACCTGGGCATCGTGGTAGACCCCGACGTGGACCGATTGGCCCTAGTGAACGAGGACGGCAGCATGTTTGGCGAAGAATACACGTTGGTAGCCGTGGCCGACTACGTGCTGCAGCAGAACGGCGGCGGCAACACGGTGAGCAACCTGAGCAGCACCCGCGCCCTGCGCGACGTAACCGAAAAGCACGGTGGGCAGTATGCCGCCGCCGCGGTAGGGGAGGTGAACGTGGTAACCAAGATGAAGGAAACCAACGCTATTATCGGCGGCGAAGGCAACGGCGGCATTATTTACCCCGAACTGCACTACGGCCGCGACTCGCTGGTGGGTATTGCTCTTTTCCTTAGCCACCTGGCCAAGTCGAACCTGACCATGACGCGGCTGCGGGCCTCGTATCCGGGCTACTTCATCTCCAAAAATAAGATTGAACTGACCCCGGAAATCAACACCGACGACGTGCTGACCCAGATGGAGCAGCGCTACGCCAAGCAGCCGGTGAATACGATTGACGGCGTGAAAATCGAGTTCGACAAGGAATGGGTGCACCTGCGCAAGTCGAACACCGAGCCCATCATCCGGATTTACGCCGAATCGGACTCCAACGCCACCGCCGAGCACCTGGCCAACAAGATTATTGCTGACATCAAGGAGATTATCTCGGTGAAGAGCTAAAGCACTTTTCGGGCGCTATATAGAAAGGATTCCGGCTGCCAAGCTGGAATCCTTTATTTTTGTGCCGCCGTGCCTCACGCGGTTCCACCTCTCTCCACCAGTTGCGCGTATGCCTCACCACCCCGATTCGCACGCATCGACGGCCACACCCATGGCCGTTTATTTCGACAATGCGGCGACTACCCCGCTCGATCCGGAAGTCCTGGATGCCATGCTGCCATTCATGCGCGAACATTTCGGCAACCCCAGCAGCATTCACGGCCACGGCCGCAAGGTGCGCGCTGCCATCGAGAATGCCCGCAAAACCATTGCGCACCTGATTAACGCCGCGCCGGCCGAAATTTCCTTTACCTCCGGTGGCACCGAAGGCGACAACTACGCGGCTTTCGGTAGCATCCGCACGCTGGGGTTGCGCCACGCCATTACCTCGAAACTAGAACACCACGCGGTGCTGCACACGCTGCAGGCCCTGGAAAAAACCGGCGACATCACGCTTAGCTACGTGCAGCACGACGCCCGGGGCCGCCTCGATCTGGCCCACATGGACGAATTGCTGAAAGCCAACAGCCGCTCCTTCGTGAGTTTGATGCACGCCAACAACGAAATCGGCAACCTGAACGACATCGTTAGCATCGGCGACATCTGCCAGGAGCACAAAGCCATTTTCCACACCGATACGGTGCAGACGATGGGTCACTACAGACACGATGTGCAGCAGCTCAAAAACCACTTCCTGGTGGGCTCGGCGCACAAGTTCCACGGTCCGAAAGGCGTCGGATTTCTCTACCGCCGCCCCGGCGAGCAAGTCAGCCCCCTGATTCACGGCGGCTCTCAGGAGCGCAACGTGCGGGCCGGCACCGAAAACGTGTATGGCATCGTGGGTCTGGCCAAGGCGCTGGAAATTGCCTGTCGCGACATGGACACGCACCACCACCACATCCAGGGCCTGAAAGACCGGTTCATCACGCGCCTGACCGCCGAAATTGACGACGTGCAGTTCAACGGGCTGTCGGCCGAGGCCGGGCAGAGCCTGTACACGGTGTTGAGCGTAAGCTTGCCGCCATCGGCCAACAGCGAGATGCTGCTCTTCAACCTGGACATCAACCGCGTGTCGGTGTCGGGTGGCTCGGCCTGCAGCAGTGGTGCCGATGCCGGCTCGCACGTACTCACGGCCCTGGGCTGCGACCCACAGCGGGGTGCCATTCGCTTCTCGATGAGCAAGTACAACACCGCTGCCGAGGTAGACTATGCCGTGGAGCAGCTGGCCAAAATGTACCGCAAAGTGCCTGCATAACACGAAATCATCAAGCGCGCCGCCACAAACTCCGGCCGGATTCTCTTCCCGAACAGCAGCCCAACCCGGCCTGATCGGCAAGAGAATCCGGCCGGAGTTTGCTTTTATTCTTGCTTCAGCCTCAATAGGGAAGGGCATCCTATCTATTTTGCCTTCCTTGCGTACTCACTGCAAAAGCAGCTTTCGACTCGTATGGCCGACATTAACATTCAGCGTAAAAAGTCTTCCCCCAGTCTCTGGATTCTGGTTTTAATCGGCTTGGTAGTGCTGGGCCTGATCGGCTACTTCCTGTTTCGCTCCTCGCCCGACGACCGGGTAGAGCCCACTACCGTCCCTGCCACTACCAGTGCCACACCGGCCTCGGCGGCTGAAGTGGATGCAGCGGCTCGGGCCACGCCCCCGCCGGCCGATGGCGGTAACGGGGCCGCCGTAGCTGATATGGCCGTGGAAGAAGCACCTGCCACCCCCGAGGAGCTGGCCAACTTTGCCGCCAACGAAGCCGATAGTCCCGACTACGGCCGGCGGGGCCTGCAGATGCTGAGCGCCACCCTCGGCGAGCTGGCCGACCGCGCCGACTTGCGTGATGCCACCGTCAGTGAGCGGCGCAACGACCTGACCAGCGCCATCAGCCGCAGCTCAGAGCCTAATGCTAGCCTGCGGCCGGGCTTCGTGGCGGTAGCCGGCCTGGTGCAGGCTATGCAGCAGAAAGCTTATCCGGACCTGGAAAAGCCCGCCGCCGAGCTGAGTGAGCAGGCCCGGCAGCTCTCAGGCCGCAGCACCGCCGCCGACCAGCCAGCCCTGCAGGCGTTTTTCACCAAAGCCGCCGAAATCGTGCGCACGCTCAACGAGCCGGCTTCCTAAGCTGCGGCCACCTTCTCCCAAACGAAACTTACCTGCCCTTCTGCCCGCTGTTGTATGGAAACGACCCCAATACCCTCACCCGAAGGTATGCACCTGCGCCGCTTGCGCGACCTCACCGAGTTTGAAGTAGCCGATAACAGCCCCGACGTACGCGGTTGGGCCGTGCGCGGCGGCGACGGCCACAAATTCGGGGACGTATTTGAGCTTATCGTGGAAGAGGAAGCCCTGAAAGTGCGCTACCTCGATGTGGAGCTGGATGCTTCGCTCAACGTAAACCGCCACGAGCGCCACATCCTGATTCCGGTGGGCGTGGCCGCGCTGGATGAGGAAGGCGACAATGTATTTGTGCCCTCGCTGAACAAGGAATCGGTGCTGGAATATCCGCCGTATGAGGAAATCCAAATTACCCGGGAATACGAGGAAGCCATGCTGCGCAGCCTGAAGCTGCCGCTACCCGAGGCCCGTACCGGCAGCTTCTACGACCAGGAAACCTACAACGAGCAGCACTTTTACCAAAACCGCCGGCCGGATGCCAACGACGCGGTACGGCGCCGGATAAGCTAACGGCTGAAAAGCACGAAGGGGCGGCGGAAATCATTTCCGCCGCCCCTTTTGTGTAAGCCTGTAAAAAACGTGGCTAATTGCGCTGAATCATGGCTGCTACGCCGTCCACCCACTGCGGGTGCGAATTTAGGGAAGGCACCAGCTGCCAGTGCTTGCCGCCGGCTTCTTCGAACAGCTCCTTAAACTCGGTGCCTACTTCGATGGTCGTTTCCAGGCAGTCGGCTACGAAGGCCGGGCTGTAGGCCAGCACGTTCAGAATGCCCTTGGCCGGCAGCTCCTTCAGCACTTCATCGGTATAGGGCTGCAGCCACGGGTCGCGCAAACGGCTTTGCAGGCGGCTCTGGAAGGTGGTGGTGTACTGCTCGGGCGCGAGGCCCAGGCCGGCCGCCAGCAGGCGGGAAGTCTCGAAGCACTGGGCGCGGTAGCAGTAGCGGTTGTTCTTATTGTAGCTGTTGCAGCAGCTGCCCAGCTTACAGTAGTTTTTCTGGCTTCCCTTCAGCACGTGCCGCTCCGGAATGCCGTGGTAGCTGAACACGACATGGTCGTACTTGTGCTTAGCCATTTCCTCTTTTCCCAGTGTCACGAAGGTGCCGATGAACGCCGGGTCGTCGGTGAAGGTGCTAATGAAGGAAATGCTGGGCACCACCCACCACTTGCTCACAATGTCCATCACCTTTTCCTGCACCGAGCCGGTGCTGGCCGCCGCGTACTGCGGAAACAGGGGCAGCACGATGATGCGGTCCACGGCCGCGTCGCGCAGCTCTTCCAGCGCCTTCTCAATGCTTGGGTTCTGGTAGCGCATGCCGAAGGCCACTACGTAGTCTTTGCCCAACTGCGCCTGCACGGCTTTCTGCAAGTCGAGGCCGTGGTAGAGCAGGGGAGAGCCTCGCTCGGTCCAGAGCTGCTGGTAGATCTTGGCCGATTTGGGCGCGCGCAGCGGCACCACCAGGCCTTGAAACAGCGGATAGCGCACGGCGGCCGGCATGTCGATGACGCGGCCGTCGGTAAGAAATTCGTTGAGGTAGCGGCGTACGTCTGGCGTTTGGGGCGAGTCGGGCGTACCGAGATTTACGAGCAGCACGCCGATGCGACGTTGCGGGGAAGCGGGAGTTGGCATAGAGAAAGAACGGTCGTCCGTCAGTAGACAAAGGTAGGGCCTCTAGGGTTTGGGTGAGCCCCGCATTTTTCTGCCGAACACCTGATTTTGGTCATGGTTGCGTAACGGCGCTTCTGGCGGGTTTGCCGCGCTGCTCAGGCTGATTTTGGCGGGCACCGTGCGCATCTGCCCGTAAAACGGTACCTTTGCAGACTTATTTAGAAAACACTGTGAATCCCGAACCTAAACCGCACCGCGCTGGCTTTGTGAGCATTATCGGCAAACCCAACGTGGGCAAGTCGACGCTGATGAACGCCCTGATGGGTGAGCGGCTCAGCATCGTTACGAGCAAAGCCCAGACCACGCGCCACCGCATCCTGGGCATTCTGAACGGCGACGACTTCCAGCTGGTCTACTCCGACACGCCCGGCATTATTCAGCCCAAGTATGAGCTGCACAACGCTATGATGTCGTTTGTATACAGCTCGTTGGAAGATGCCGACGTTGTTTTGTTCGTGACAGATATCTACGAAAAGCACGACGAGGAGCCCGTAGTGGAGCGCCTGCGCAAAATGGTGGACACCCCCATTCTGCTGCTCATCAACAAAATCGACCAAGCCGACCAGGCCGAAGTAGAAGCCAAGGTGGAGTACTGGCGCGAACAGCTGCCTAATGCGGCCCGCGTGCTGCCCATTTCGGCCCTCGAAAAGTTTGGCACCGGCGAGCTGCTGGATCTAGTGCTGGGCTATCTGCCTGAGCACCCGGCCTATTATCCTAAAGATGAACTCACCGACAAGCCCGAGCGTTTCTTTGCCGCCGAGATGATTCGGGAGAAAATCTTCAAACTCTACAAAAAGGAAGTGCCCTACAGCTGCGAAGTCGGCATCGAGGAGTTCAAGGAGGAAGAGGATATCATCCGTATCCGGGCCACGATTTACGTGGAGCGGGCTAGTCAGAAAGGCATCATCATCGGTAACAAGGGCGACGCCCTGAAAAAAGTGGGCACCTGGGCCCGCGAGGAAATGGAGAAGTTCTTCCAGAAGAAAGTCTTCCTCGAAACCCACGTCAAAGTCAACGAAAACTGGCGCACTGACCCGAAAGCTCTGAACCGCTTCGGGTACAGCCAATAGGTGAGTTGGTGACTTAGTGATTTAGTGAGTTTGATGTTCGAATTGCGCAAGTGACGCCATTTGTGCAATTCGAACATCAAACTCACTAAATCACCAACTCACTAAATCACAACCTTTCCGACCTCACATTCACTTAACTACTCCGGGCACTGCCGAACTTGGTCGGGCCGGCGGCTGGAGTCAGACGCATGAAGAATACCATTGCAATTGTGGGCCGCCCCAATGTGGGCAAATCCACCCTGTTCAACCGCCTCGTGGGTCACCGCAAGGCTATTATGGACAACCAAAGCGGCGTAACCCGCGACCGGCACTACGGCTACGGCGAGTGGATCGGCAAGCACTTCACGGTCATCGACACTGGTGGCTACGTGCACGGCTCCGACGACGTGTTTGAGGAAAGCATCCGCCGCCAGGTAAAGCTGGCCATTGATGAAGCCGATGTGGTTTTGTTCATGGTCGACGTGGACGCGGGCATGCACGGCCTCGATGAGGAGTTTGCCAACGTATTGCGCCGCTACCAGGGCAAAAAGCCGATTTACCTGGTTGGTAACAAGGCCGATACTAACGCCCGGGCCCACGCGGCCGGCGAGTTCTACGCTCTGGGCGTAGGCGACGGCGACATTTTCACCATCTCGTCGCAGAGCGGCTCCGGCACCGGTGATTTGCTCGACGCCGTGGTGTCGCACTTTGAGGATCCGTGGGAAGAAGTTACCGAGTCCGATTTGCCCAAGATTGCCGTAGTCGGCCGCCCCAACGTGGGCAAGTCGAGCCTGGTAAACCTGCTGCTGGGCGAGGAGCGCACCATCGTGACCGACATTGCCGGTACCACCCGCGACGCCATCAAGACGCGCTACAACGCCTTCGGCAACGAGTTCATCCTGATTGACACCGCCGGTCTGCGTCGCAAAACCAAGGTGAAAGAGGACATCGAATTCTATTCCGTCCTCCGCTCTATTCGGGCCATGGAAGAGTCCGATGTCTGCATCGTGATGCTCGACGCCACCCGCGGCATCGAGGCCCAGGACGTGAACATCATTGCCCTGGCCGACAAAAACCGCAAGGGCATCGTGATTTTGGTCAACAAGTGGGACTTGGTGGAGGACAAGGAAACCAACACCACGAAGGTTATCGAAGAGCAGATTCGGGAAAAGATTGCGCCTATTGCCTATCCGCCCATCATCTTCACCTCTGTTGTTACCAAACAGCGCGTGCATAAGGCTATCGAAACGGCCATTCAGGTGTACGAGAACAAGACTAAGAAAATCCCAACATCCCAGCTGAACGAGGTGATGTTGCGCGTGATTGAGGAGCACCAGCCACCATCCATGAAGGGCAAAATGGTGCGCATCAAGTACGTAACCCAGCTGCCCACGCACAACCCAGTGTTTGCCTTCTTCTGCAACCTGCCCCAGTACGTGAGCGACTCTTACGTGCGCTACCTCGAGAACCGGATGCGCGACAATTTCGGCTTCGAGGGCGTGCCTATCGGCATCATCTTCCGCAAGAAGTAAGCAGACCAACCCAGCTGGTGAAAAATATTTTTCACCAGCTGGGTTACCTTCTGAGCTGGGCAGTATCAAGTCCTGAATTTCGCGCCGCGCTGCGTAGCACAAGGTGAGAAGTTCATCCCAAACTGACTTGAATTTTTCAACAACCCACAATTCCTCTCAAGATGAAAAAGGTTCTGTTCCTCGCTCTGGCTGCTGCTTCGTTCACCTTCGCTTCGTGCGACAGCAAAACTGAAAACGCTCAGGAAAACGCTGCTGACAACGTAGAAGCTAGCGGCGAAGCCAAAGCTGACGCTATGGAAGATCAGGCTGACGCAGTTCGCGACTCGGCTGACGCTACCGCTGACAAAATGGAAGATGCTGCTGACGTAAACAACCCAAGCCAGGCTACTCCAGCCCCAGCTGAAGGTGCTACCACGACCCAGCAGTAATTGCTCTGCCTGAAAAGGCAAAAAAGAGGCTCCCCAATCTGGGGAGCCTCTTTTTTGTGCCATTTTGGGAGCATAGGGTAAAAAGAACGTCATATCGACCCTTCTGCGCATCAAGCAGCGAGGAGACACCTCTTGCGTGCCACGGTATATGATTGCTGTGGCAACATCAGTACGCGAGATTCCTCGGCTTCGCTCGGAATGACGTGCTGGAGTGGCCCATTTACCCGAGCCGGTGGCTGATAATCTTATCGACCAGCTTAAAGAGCTTGCGCGGCTCGTGCGTGCGCCACGGCAGCTCGTCGAGCTGGCCGCCAAAATTGACGTAGTTATCCACATTGAACTGGCGCATTTCGCGGATAACGTGCTCCTGAAAGTTGACGCCCGCAATCCAGCCGTCTTCTACGTCTTCGAACCATTCCTCGTAATATGAGTCGTCGGAGCCGTGGAAGTTGAACACGTTTTCGCCAACCAGGATAAACTTGCGGATGCCTTCGTGTACCATCAAGTCGATGATGTTACGCTTCAGGCTCATGATGTCGTTTTCGATGGCGTCGTTCCACTCGCCGATAAATTCCAGGATGCCGATGCCCTCATCATAATCCACAAACAGGATTTTCAGGAACAGCGTGTCCGAGTCGAGACTGTCCCACTGCGGATGGATGTAATAGCCGTAAATCGTATTGGTAAAGGAATCGAGGCTGTTTTCGGCCTCGAACAGCGGGGAGCGGGGGTCTTCGGCAGCGGAATACTGGTCAATCCAGTTGTAGTGTGGCTCGATGGTATGCACGGGCAGCAGCAGTTGTAATGGAAGGATGCGTAGGTAACAACCCGCGGCCAAAAAAGCTCCGAGGGGGGTGTTCATTCTAACGCTGTCAGCTTTTTTCCGTTGGCGCAATGGCTACCCCCTATACTTAGGAGAGACACTCAATAGTAGATACAGTACAGGGAGAAAGAGCTTATTACGATAATTGGGAGGATAAAAAGCAGTGTGGCAGCTGCTAACAGCCAGCGCCGCTGCTTGAATGCGTAGAAAACCACGAGCAGCAACAGGCCACAGAGCGGCAGCAGCAGAAATCCTCCCGTAGCCAGGCTATCAGCCGCGTCATCTGCTTCCAGCAACAATATGGCCCGTAGTAATACCAGGTGGCAGCCGACAAGTAGTAGCGCAATTTTGCTTAAGTGGTGCCGTGTAAAATGGCCTAGCATATAGCCGCTGCTTACTTCCGGTAGGCCTCCAGAGCCGCCCGCACCGAGCCGTGTTGCTTCAGTAGCTCGGCCGCTTCGGGCTGCCCGATGCCCAGCTCGTCCATAATCATCTTCTCGCCCCGATCCACGAGCTTGAGGTTGGAGAGCTGCATATCCACCATCTTGTTGCCTTTTACCTTGCCCAGCCGAATCATGGTGGCAGTGGTGAGCATATTGAGCACTAACTTCTGAGCGGTGCCGGCTTTCATGCGGGTACTACCGGTTACGAACTCGGGGCCGGTGACAACTTCTACCGGAAAGTCGGCCAGGGCGGCAACAGAAGATGCGGGATTGCAGACGATGCAACCAGTGGCAATACCGTGGCGGCGGGCAATGGCCATACCGCCAATAACGTAAGGCGTGCGGCCCGAGGCGGCAATGCCCACCAGCATGTCGTCGGCCGAGATATTGTAAGCTGCTAAATCGCGCCAAGCCTGCTGCGGGTCATCTTCAGCATTTTCCACCGCCTTGCGAATAGCATCGTCGCCGCCGGCAATAAGGCCGATAACTAAGCCTTGGGGCACACCAAAAGTAGGCGGACACTCGGAGGCATCCAGAATGCCGAGCCGCCCGCTGGTGCCGGCCCCGATGTAAAACAGCCGTCCGCCTCGTTGCAGCCGCTCCACCGTTGCTTCCACCAGAGCCTCAATCTGCGGCAGGGCCTTGGCCACAGCCAGCGGCACCGTTTGGTCTACGCTGTTGATGCCAGCCAGCAGCTCACGCGTCGAGAGGGTTTCGAGGTTGTTGAAGTGGGAAGGACTTTCGGTGGTACCCAAGGTGAAACGGTAAAGTTGTGAAATGGTGAGCTTTGATAACTCACTCTAACGTTGGGAAGCAGAAGAAGTAAGCGTTTTCAGCCGACCGATGGCGTGAAACTTGTCGAAAACGTGCTCGGTGTGCGGCGCGTCCTTCTGCAGCTCCTTGGTCAAGTCTTGCCCAGCCCAGTGTTCGTAGTGGTTGCCGCGGCGCCACAGGCGCGAGCGGGTCACGTCGTAAATCAGACCGTTGTAACCCACCCAGATTTCGTCCCGGTCCTGCCCATTGCGTAACGCCAGCTGGGCAAGGGTGTATTCGGGGAGCTGATTGGTGGCTGTTGGGTGTTGGTTGTTGGGCGTTGATTGTTCGATGTTATTCGGGTCGGGCGGCTTGTTCATGAGCGGAATTCGGAATGACTGCCGCGAAGCACGGACAAAAAACAAGTAACAATCAACCAAGCAAGGCCTGGGTCAGAATCCAGCGGTTGGGCAAGTCGCCCTGGGCGGCTTTGAAGTAGTCTTCGTAGCTGCAGGGCACGATGCGCTTCACGGCACTATCGGCCAGGCTTTCGACTTCCAGCCACCACTTTTCGGTGCGCTTGGCCTTGTAGAAAACCAACTTGGCCGGGGAGCCGGGCAACCCCACGGCGTAGCGGATAAAGCGGCGGCTCTGAAAATCGGTTTCGTTACGGCGGTGGTAAAAGCCTTCGATAAAGTACCACAGCATGGTCGCTAGGGCCGAGGCGGCCAGGCCGTGGGTGTCGTGGTCGGGGCGGTAGCCATAGAGGCCGAAGGAGCTGAGTTGGTCGTTGTGTCCCGCGTACCAAGCCAGCTTGGCGGCTTCTTCGTTGGTGAGGCCGAAGGGGTTGGCCGGGTAGTAGGCCGGCGCGTCGTTCCAGCGCAACGCGGCCACGTCGAAGCTCACGAAATCGGCCTGGCGCAGCAGCGGCTCGGCCTGCCGGATATCGTCGCGCACTTGCCCCAGGCGCAGGGTTTCGAAGTGTAGCTTTTCCAGGGCGGCCAGCACATCAGGGGCTACCAAATATTGCTGGTGGGCCAGCTGGGCAAAGTTGAACACGAAGTTAGGCTCGTGCATCAGAATGCGGCGCAGGTGCGAATCTTCGGGTGGAGCCGTGTCGTGCTCGGCCATATCCACCCGGGAGTCGACCATGGCAAAGCTCACTGGCCGCTCCAGCGTTTCGTAGGCCAGAAACTGCCCGTAGTCCAGGTCCTGGCTGCCGCCGAGCAGGATCGGGACGGTATTGTGCTCCAGCAGCGTCGCCACTATTTCGCGCAGCCGCAGGTAGGTGTCTTCCAGCGTGAGGCCGGGCCGCAGGTTACCCAAGTCGGCAATACGCAGGCTACCGGTGCCTTTCTGGAGCTGGTAAAAGCGGCGGCGCACCTCATCGGCCCCGTGAACTTCGGGCTGCCCGCCGGCACTACCGCGCCACTCGTTCAGCCCGATAAGAGCCAAGTCGGCCACCCGCCAGTCCGGAAACGAGTCCAGAAAGCGCGTAGCATAGTTGGCGAGCGTGGTAGAAGCTGCCGAGGCGGCGGTAAGCTCCTCACGGAGCGGATCAAAGAAGATGGCCAGATTCATCGGGCGCGGACGGTGCAGATAGGCAAAACTACGCAAAACCCGCCACCCCTTCCAGTTTTTCGGCCCTGAGCTATGCCTCAAGCTGGGCCGTAATAGGCATTACGCCAAAAAATCTATTTATTTAAGCTGTCTTGGCCCTTCCGGGCTGGCTGCCTTGCTCATCCCAGCGTACTAGAACCGGGCCTTGCGCTCTGCCTCTTTGCGTTTCCCACCACCAGTATCCCACTCTACCAATGGAAGTCCGCCGCTCGTTTGATATTCTGTCGCACCAACTTGCTACTGCCCCCAAAGCCGATTGTCTGGCCGCTAAAATTGACGGAACGTGGCAAAAAATCAGCACCCAGCAGGTCATCGACCACGCCAATCAGGTGAGTCTGGGCCTTTTGCAGCTCGGTATTAAGAAGGATGATAAGGTCGCCATCATTTCGATGAACCGGCCCGAATGGATGTTCGCCGACTTCGGTATTGCCCAAATTGGGGCCACTAGCGTGCCGATGTACCCTAGCATCACGGTCGAAGACTACAAGTACATTTTCACTGATGCCGGCGTGAAAGCCGTGTTTGTGGCCGATGAGAAGCTCTACGCCAAGGTAAAAGAGGCCACAGCTGATTTGCCCGAGGTAAAGCACGTCTTCACCTTCGATAAGATTGAAGGCGCCCGCCACTTCAGCGAGCTGCTGGAAATGGGCAAAACAGGCGACGTGGCCACCCTGGAGCCCATGAAAGCCGCCGTGCAGCCCGACGACCTGCTCACCCTAATCTACACCTCGGGTACCACCGGCAACCCCAAGGGCGTAATGCTCAGCCACGACAACATCCTGAGCAACTGCCGCAATTCCCAGCCCTTCGTGCCCGTCACCAAAGACGATACGGCCCTAAGCTTTCTGCCGCTCTGCCACATCTTCGAGCGGATGGTGACTTACCTGTATATGATCAACAGCGTGAGTATCTACTACGCCGAAAGCATGGAAGTTATTGCCGACAACCTGCGCGAGGTGAAGCCCCAGATTTTCACCACCGTGCCCCGCTTGCTGGAGAAAGTGTATGATAAAATCGTGGCGAAAGGCCATGAGCTGGACGGCGTCAAGAAAAATCTGTTCTTCTGGGCGCTGGATCTGGGCCTGAAATACGACACCCAGAAAGACCACGGTTTCTTCTATAACACCCAGTTGGCTTTGGCCAACAAGCTCATCTTCAACAAGTGGCGGGAGGCCCTGGGCGGCAACCTGAAGTGCATCGTATCGGGTGGCGGCGCGCTGCAGCCCCGCCTGGCCCGTGTGTTCTGGGCAGCCGGCATCCGGGTGATGGAAGGCTATGGCCTGACGGAAACCTCGCCCGTTATTGCCGTGGGCGGCTTCGAGCCGGAAAACAACCTGATTGGTACCGTTGGGCCGCTCATCGACAATATGGAAGTGAAGATTGCCCCCGACGGCGAGATTCTGACCAAGTCGGCATCGGTAATGAAAGGCTACTACAATAAGCCCGAACTGACAGCCAAGGAAATCGATGCCGACGGCTGGTTCCACACTGGCGACATCGGGGAGTTCGTTAACGGCCGTTTCCTTAAAATCACGGACCGTAAAAAGGAGATGTTTAAGACCTCGGGCGGCAAGTACATTGCCCCGCAGGTTATTGAGGGCAAACTCAAGGAGTCACCGCTCGTGGAACAGGCCATGGTAGTAGGCGCCGACCAAAAATTCCCTTCGGCCCTGGTAGTGCCCGCCTTCGACGACCTGAAAGGCTGGTGCAAGCGCAACAGCGTCGACTGCAACTGCTCAAACGAGGAACTCATCAAGAAGGAGAAAGTGGTGGAGATGTACGAGGACCTGGTGAAGAAGTACAACCAAAGCTTCGCCCAGTGGGAGCAGGTCAAGAAAATCGTGCTGCTGCCCCAGCAGTGGACCGTGGAAACCGGCGAAATGACGCCCACGATGAAGGTGAAGCGCAAAATTATTTCCGAGAACAACAAGGACCTCATCGAGGGCCTTTACCAGCAGGACGACCGGCGGTAAAACGTAATCGGTGAGTAGTAGAAAAGTTTGGGGTAGCCGTAGCTTCCAGCAGTGGAAGAAGAGGATTGCCCCAAACTTTTTTCTCGTTATTTAGTATGCAAGCATAACATATTCTTTGTATGTTTACCCGACTTCGCAACAATCATGACACCGGAAGAAACCGTCGATTATAATATCAAAGTAGCCTGGCACGCCATTTCGCGCATGTACAATACGCAGGCCGCCAAGCACGACATTACCACCAGCATCGGCTTTGTCCTGCTCAATATAGACCAGGAACTTGGTACTCCGGCTACCAAAATTGCGCCCTTGCTGGGCCTCGAAACCCGCAGCCTGACCCGCATCCTCCGCTCGATGGAGGAGAAGGGCCTGATCTACAAGCAAGCTGATACCCAGGATAAACGCTCGGTCCGCATTTTCCTGACCGAGGAAGGCCTACGCAAAAAGGAAGTCTCCCGCCAGACCGTGCGCCATTTCAACCAGAAGGTGCGGGAGAAAATCCCCCAGGCCCAGCTGGAAGTCATGTTCAAGGTTGTAGGTCAGATTACGGGCATGATTGAGGGCAAAACTCTCTTCGACGACTTTAAGCTGAAACCCCTGCGCTCCGAACCGGCGGCCTAACGGCCCGGGCTCGGAGTGTTTTGCTTTCTGACAGCCAAACAATTGCAGTGCCTTCGCGCTTCGGTAAACTCGGCATAACGAGTAGTTGAGCGCCAGGAATTCCACCTGATTCTTTCATTTCTCACCCACCTCATTCCTTCCCGAATGAATCGTATTATCAAAAAAGTAGCCGTATTGGGCTCCGGTGTGATGGGCTCGCGCATTGCGCTGCACTTCGCCAACATCGGCGTGCAGGTGTTATTGCTCGATATTGCTCCTAAGGAGCTGACCCCCGACGAGGAAAAGAAGGGCCTGAAGCTCGATGCGCCGGCGGTAAAAAACCGCATCGTGAATGCCTCGCTGCAGGCCGCTATTACCTCGAACCCCTCGCCGCTCTACCGCAAGGCCGACGCCTCGCGCATCAAGACCGGCAACTTCGACGACAACCTCAAGGATATTGCCACCTGCGACTGGACGATTGAGGTGGTCGTAGAGCGGCTCGACATTAAGAAGAGCCTGTTTGAGCGCATCGAGCAGTTCCGCAAGCCCGGCACTTTGATTACGTCGAATACCTCGGGTATTCCGATTCATTTGATGGCCGAAGGTCGCTCGGAGGATTTCCGCAAGCACTTCGCCGGTACCCACTTCTTCAACCCGCCCCGCTACCTGAAGCTGCTCGAAATCATCCCGACGCCCGAAACGGACCAGTCGGTAGTGGATTTCCTGATGCACTACGGCGACCTGTACATGGGCAAAACCACCGTACTGGCCAAAGACACGCCAGGCTTTATTGCCAACCGCGTGGGCGTATTCGCCATGCTCGACGTGATGCAGACCATGCAGCGCCTGGGCCTGACGGTGGAAGAAGTAGATAAGCTGACCGGCCCGGTTATCGGCCACGCCAAGTCGGCCACCCTGCGCACTTCCGACGTGGTCGGTCTGGACACGACCATCAACGTCACCAACGGCCTGGCCCAGGGCCTGCCCAACGACGAAGCCAAGGACGTGTTCGTGCTGCCCGACTTCGTCAAGAAAATGGGCGAGAACAAGTGGCTGGGCGACAAAACCGGCCAGGGTTTCTACAAGAAAGTGAAGGGCGCGGGCGGCAAGTCCGAAATCCACGCCCTGGATCTGAATACACTGGAGTACAAGCCCAGCCAGAAGGTGAAGTTTGCTTCCCTGGAAGCTACCAAGGCCATCGACAAGGTCGCCGACCGGTTTAAGGTGCTGGTGGCCGGCAAAGACAAAGCCGCCGACTTCTACCGGCAGAGCTTCGGCAGCCTGTTTGCCTACGTCTCGAACCGGATTCCGGAAATCACCGACCAACTCTACAAGATTGACGATGCCCTGCGCGCCGGCTTCGGCTGGGAGCTGGGCCCGTTTGAAACCTGGGACGCGTTGGGCGTGCAGAAAGGCCTGGAGCTGGCGCAGGCCTATGGCAAGACTGTAGCGCCCTGGATTGAGGAAATGCTGGCCGCCGGCAACTCGACCTTCTACAAGGTGAGTGAGCAGGGCGTCAAGCAGTTCTACGACCTGGAGTCGAAGTCCTACCAGGCCATTCCCGGCGTGGAGAATTTCATCATCCTCGACAACCTGCGTGCCACGGGCAAAGTCCTGTGGAAAAACGCCGGGGCCTCGGTTATCGACCTCGGCGACGGTATTCTGAACGTGGAGTTCCACTCCAAGATGAACACCCTGGGCTCCGACGTTATTCAGGGCCTGATGAAGGGCGTGGATATTGCCGAGCAGGGCTACCGCGGCCTGGTGGTCGGCAACGACGCGCCTAACTTCTCGGCCGGCGCCAACCTGGGCCTGGTGTACATGTACGCCCTGGATCAGGAGTTCGATGAGATTAACATGATGATTGCTCAGTTCCAGAATGCCATGATGCGCATGCGCTACAGCAGCATTCCGGTGGTGGGCACGCCCCACGGCTTGGCCCTGGGTGGTGGCTGCGAGCTGAACCTGCACGCCGACAAGGTGGTGGCCGCGGCTGAAACTTACATGGGTCTGGTGGAATTTGGCGTGGGCCTGATTCCGGCCGGTGGTGGCACCAAGGAAATGACCCTGCGCACGGCCGCTAAGTACGAGGAGGGGGAGCCCGAGTTCAACCTGCTCCGCAACGCCTTCGTGACCATCAGCACCGCCAAGGTATCGACTTCGGCCGCTGAGGCCTTCGACCTGGGCTTCCTGCGCCGCGGCGACGAAGTGGTAGTCAACAACAACCGCCTCATTGCTCAAGCCAAAGCCGAGGCTATTGCCCTGGCTGATGCCGGCTACACCCAGCCCGTGCAGAAAACTGACATCAAGGTGCACGGCCGCGGTGCGTTGGGTATGTTCCTGACGGGCGTGCACGCCATGCGCGCCGGCAACTACATTTCCGACCACGATGTTAAGATTGCCAACAAGCTGGCCTACGTCATGACCGGTGGGGATTTGTCGTCGCCGACCCAGGTGAGTGAGCAGTACTTGCTGGATCTGGAGCGCGAAGCCTTCCTGAGCCTGACCGGTGAGCGGAAAACGCTGGAGCGTATCCAGAGCATCCTGACCACCGGCAAACCTTTGAGAAACTAGAGCTAAACCTAGTTCCCCTCCTCAGATGAGGAGGGGTGCCCGAAGGGCGGGGTGGTTGACAATCGTTGAACGAATACTAGATCCTAATTCTCTAGCTCTAGTAACCATCCCTGCCTTCAGCCACACCTCCTTTCAATAAGGAGGGGAACCAGTAAAAAGCAGCTCTAATCCCACCTCTTTTTAAGACTCCAATACCATGAATGCATATATCGTAGCCGGTTACCGCACCGCGGTTGGTAAAGCAAACCGTGGCGGCTTCCGCTTCACCCGTCCCGACGACCTAGCCGCGGACGTTATCAAACATCTGGTAGCCTCCGTGCCCGCCCTCGACCCCACGCGCATCGACGACGTGATTGTGGGCAACGCCGTGCCGGAAGCTGAGCAAGGCCTGCAGATGGGCCGTCTGATTTCCTTGCTAGCCCTGCCCATGAACGTATCGGGCCTGATTGTGAACCGCTACTGCGGTTCGGGTGTGGAAACCATTGCCATGGCCGCCGGTAAAATTGCCGCCGGCATGGCCGACTGCATCGTGGCCGGTGGTACCGAAAGCATGAGCATGGTGCCTACCGTAGGCTGGAAGACGGTTCCCAACTACAACCTCTCCCAGAAGCACCCCGATTACTACCTGGGCATGGGCCTAACGGCCGAAGCCGTAGCCAACGACTACAAGATTTCGCGCGAAGACCAAGACCTGTTCTCCTACAACTCCCACCAGAAGGCCATTAAGGCTATTGAGGCCGGCAAGTTCAAAGAGCAGATTGTGCCCATCACGGTGGAGGAAACTTACCTCGACGCGGCTTCGGGCAAGAAGAAAACCCGTTCGTACGTGGTGGATACCGACGAAGGCCCCCGCGGCGACACGTCGGTAGAGGCCCTGGCCAAGCTACGGCCGGTATTCGCCGCCAATGGCACCGTTACGGCCGGTAACTCGTCCCAGACTTCCGACGGCGCGGCTTTCGTCATCGTCATGTCGGAGCGCATGGTGAAGGAGCTGAACCTGGAGCCCATTGCCCGCATGGTAACCTACGCCACCGAAGGCATCGATCCGCGCATCATGGGCATGGGCCCCATCAAAGCCGTGCCGAAAGCCCTGAAACAGGCCGGCATGAAGCTCGAAGACATCGACCTCTTTGAGCTTAACGAAGCCTTTGCCTCCCAGTCAATTGCCGTAATGCGCGAGCTGGGCATGGACCAAAGCAAGGTGAACGTGAACGGCGGCGCTATTGCCCTGGGCCACCCGCTGGGTTGCTCGGGCGCCAAGCTCAGCATCCAGCTGTTCCACGAGCTGCGGGCCCAGAACAAAAAGTACGGCATGGTAACCGCCTGCGTGGGCGGTGGCCAAGGCGTAGCCGGCATCTACGAGCTGCTCAAGTAAGTTCACGCTTTTACTCGGGCCGGGTGCGGGCCGGAAAGCGTGGCAGCGCTTCTCCACCGGAAAACTCAGCTCCCGCCCGGTCCGAGTAGAAGTTCTTTGTTAGCTTCGTCTATGAAAAAGCGCCTCCGCAAGAAAACGTACCGCAAAGAGTTCCAGGAATTCAGCTGGAACGTGTCGTACCGCCTCAACGACGATCAGCCCAACAACTACCTGGAATTCTCCGACACGCTGCTGGAGCAGGTGGAAGACCTGGATTTGATCATTGGCGGCACGCTGAACGATTTTGCGGCCACGCCGGTGAAGCGCTTGGCCGAAGCCCAGGCCCGGGAAAAGCGCGACCAGCTGCAGCAGTGGCTGGCGGCCCGGCCCGAAGTAGCCGAAGCCACCAGCTCCGAGCTGACCGATGCCTATTACGGTCCGTTTCGCGGCTAAACCTCATTACTGAAGCCTCACGACCATGAGGCTTCTTTTTTTCGGGTAAAGTACGCTGCAAGCATAACATAATTTCGTATATTTCGGTACGAATGTATTGCGGCCTGCCTTTGTTCTATTTTAGTAGGTAAGCCGAGTACTTTGTCCTTGACTTTCGACATAAACATTCCTTAACCCAACCTCTCACCCTGGCCATGGAAGTATCCAACAAGCTTGTAAAAGGCGGCGAATTCATCATCAAAGAAACCGACGCCCAGGACGTATTCACCCCCGCCGACTTCTCGGAGGAGCAGAACATGATGCACCAGACCGCGCTGGACTTCGTGGACAAAGAAGTGCAGCCCCTGCTGGAGCGCCTCGACAACCACGAGGAAGGCCTGATGCGTGGTCTGATGGAAAAAGCCGGGGAACTGGGCCTGTTCGGCGTGAGCATCCCGGAGCAGTACGGCGGCCTGGATATGGACTTCCCCACCTCGCTGCGGGTAACCGAAGGCGTGGGCGGCGGCCACTCGTTCCCGGTAGCATTTGCGGCCCACACCGGCATTGCCATGCTGCCCATTCTGTACTTCGGCAACGAGGAGCAGAAAGCCAAATACCTGCCCGGCCTCACTAACGGGGAGCTGATGGGTGCCTACTGCCTCACCGAGCCCGGCTCGGGCTCTGATGCGCTGGGGGCCAAAACCAAAGCCATTCTGACCGAAGACGGCGAGCATTACGTGCTGAACGGCCAGAAAATGTGGATTACCAACGCCGGTTTCGCCGACGTATTCGTGGTATTTGCCCAGGTAGACGGTGACAAGTTCACCGGTTTCATCGTGGACAAAGACACGCCCGGCCTGAGCCTCGGCAACGAGGAGCACAAGATGGGCATTAAAGGCTCGTCGACCCGCCAGGTGTTCCTCTCGGATGCCAAGGTGCCGAAGACGGCCGTGCTGGGCGAAATCGGCAAGGGACACCTCATTGCCTTCAACATCCTCAACATTGGCCGTATCAAGCTGGCTGCGGCCTGCCTGGGTGCTACCAAGATGGCCGCTACGCTGAGCGTGAAGTATGCCAACGAGCGGGTGCAGTTCAAAATGCCGATCAGCAAGTTTGGCGCTATCAAGTATAAGCTAGCTCAGCAGGCCGTGCGGATTTACGCCGTTGAATCGGCTATCTACCGCGCCGGCATGGACATTTTCCGCATGGAGCAGGAGCTGCTGGCCAAAGGCCAGAGCCATAACGAAGCTTTGCTGGGTGCCGCCCGCGAGTTTGCCGTGGAGTGCGCCATTCTGAAAGTGGAAGGCTCAGAAGTGCTGGACTACGTAGTGGACGAAGGCGTGCAGGTGTACGGTGGCTACGGCTTCTCGGCCGACTACCCCATGGACCGCGCCTACCGGGATTCGCGCATCAACCGCATCTTCGAGGGCACCAACGAAATCAACCGGATGCTGGCCGTCGACATGATCCTGAAAAAGGCCATGAAGGGCGAGCTGGATTTGATGGGCCCGGCCCAGGCCGTGCAGCAGGAACTGATGGCTATTCCGGACTTCAACACCGAAGAAGAAACCGGCCTGTTTGCCGCCGAGAAAAAGACTATTGCCAAGCTGAAGAAGGCTATTCTGATGGTAGCCGGCACGGCGGTGCAGAAGTACATGAACTCCCTGGCTAAAGAGCAGGAAGTACTGATGAACATTGCCGACATGGCCATTAAGGTCTACACCGCCGAAAGCACCATTCTGCGCGTGGAGAAGGAAGCCGGCGTGAAAGGTGAAGAGGCTGTGTCGACCCAGATTGACATTGCCCGCGTGTACCTCTACGACACGGTGGACTTGGTGAACAAGTTCGGTAAGGACGCCATCGGCACCATGACCGAAGGCGACGAGCAGAAGCTGCTGGCCATGGGCCTGAAGCGCTTCACCAAAGCCGACCTCTACAACGCCAAGGAAGCCCGCCGCCGCATTGCCGACGTGCTGATTGCGGCCAACGAGTACGTGTACTAGGCACGAATAATTAGTTTGGTTGAACAAAGAAGGCCGCCCTTAAGCTAGGGGCGGCCTTCTTTGTTTGGTTGACAGCTTCGTCGAATGGTCGACTATTCGATTACTACGTGCTGTACGCTGGTGCCTTTCGGGGTGCTGATGCGCAAGTGGTACATGCCCGGGCGAAGACTGGACAGCGGAACTTGCAGCGTGCCATCGGCGGCGGGCAGCTGAGCTAGCCGGGCCAGCACTTGCTGACCAAGGGTATTGAACAACGTCAATGAGGTGGAGCCGGTACCGGGCTGGAGCTGTACGGTAAGATGATCATGAGCCGGCACCGGATACACCGCCGCTGGTGGGCCGGCTTTCGACCCCGCTACAACGGCCGTAACCAGGCCCGTATTGAACCGGGGGCTTAGCGAGCCAGTCCGGTTTACGGTTACCATATCAAGGTCTGAGTCCCCATCCAAGTCGCCGACAAGCAAGGTTTCGGGGAGTAAATTGACCCGCACTGCGGGGGCACCGCCAAAATCACCCGGCCGAAAGCAGACTAGCGGGCGAACAACGCGGTTGGCTTTATCCAGTACCAAAATGTCCAGGTCTTGATCTGCATCGAGGTCGGCCAGCTCTATAGCGGATGCGTCCGGGGCGGCGTAGTTTGTGGGGGCATATTCCTGCCCGGAAAAGGTAGATGTGAGCAGCAGGGTAATGGCTTTCGAGCCGCCTTGCCCCGCCGTGGCAATGTCCAAGGTATTGTCCGCATTCAGGTCGCCTAAGACGACAGTATGCGGTGCCGGCCCGGTGGCTACCGAGACCGGGATGCCGAAGCCGCCCGCGCCATTATTATAGGCTACCGACACAGTGTTGCTGCCTTCATTGGCTCCCACAATATCCAGGTCTCCATCATTATCCAAATCACCGATGGCCACGCTGCGGGTGCTGCTGCCGGTTGGTATCGTCGTCGTGCCCGTAAAACGCCCTGTTCCATCATTCAGGCGGATGCTTAGCGTGCCACTGGCATTGGCATTGGCTATTACCAGGTCAGCATCACCGTCGGCATCCAAGTCACCAAAGCAGAGCCCGCGCGGATTTTCTCCCACGGCCACGGCAGATCGGCCACTGAACGTGCCGGCACCCGTGTTGAACTGCACAATGGCCGAGTCGGGGGCGGCGGCGTGCAGGGCGGTATAAGTTACGTCTATATCACTGTCGCCGTCGATGTCTTCTAGGGCTAAGCCCGCTACCGTACCAGTGGAAGCAATAGTGGCAATGCGGGGGAAATGCCCCGTCCCGTCGTTGAAGCTGACCTGAATGCTGCTTCCGGTGGCTCCACTGGTTACCAAGTCCAGGTCACCGTCGTTATCCATATCGGCACAGCGGGCGAAATCTGCAGTGCGGGCGCCACTCAGGCTGTCGGTGCCCGTAAGCAAGCCCCGTCCCGAACCGCCGGCGGCCGTGCGAAACTGGTAAAGAAATGGCGCTATGTCCTGCTGGGTAAGACTACGGATGGTGCGTGGAATGGAAACGCTCACCAGCTCATTGGGCAGAAACGGAAGTGTGGGCTGAAAACTTATTACGTTGTTCGTCGCATTGCCGCTGCTGCTTAAGACGAGGGTTCCGGTGCGCCGACCCTGGCTCAGGCTGCTGCTTACCCGCAGATTGGTAGCCGTGGTCGGCGCAATACTTTGATTGAAAGTAGCCACAACCGCACTGGCGGGCACAACGCCGGGCGCATTAAGATAAGGGCTGATATCATTCAGCAGAAAAGAAGTGGAATTCAAGCTGGCCAGAAAGAAGCTTTCATTGCCAAAAGTAGAGCTATGGCTTAAACTTAACTGCGGACTTAACTCCGTACGGTTTCTAGGGCTGTAGGAGCCCGCTACCACGATTTCGCCTGAGCCGAGAACTGTGCCACCAGTAGACACTTCCTTGTTTATGCCGCCGCCTCGGGTAGCCCATTGCCACTGATCGGCGTTATTGAGACCCGCCACAAAAATATCGGTGTTCCCCGCACTGGTCAGAACGTTACTGGCGCTGAAAGGTAGCCGGCCGGTGAATGTGCCCACCACCACGTAGCCTGCTGCCGTGGGGGTGATGGATGAGATGTTGGCACTGCTGCCGGGTATCGTGCCAAACCATTGCCATGCGCCACTCATCCGATCAAGGCGGCCTAAGTAGGTGCTAGAGGAGCCCGTTGTGAACGAGCTGCCGAAGCTCGTATTCACTGAGGCTTTGCCGCCAATCAGAATATCGTTACCGCTCACGACCAGGTTTATGACTGGGTTAGAAGACTGCCCATTAGCCGTTTCGCTCTGGGTTGCCCAGCGCCACTGGCCGGTATTGGTATCTAAGCTTGCTATATAGAACTCAAAGATGTTTGGCTTACTGGTCAGCGTCGCACTGCTGCCGAAAGGATAAGTGCCGGAAAACGTGCCGGCCACAATAAACTCCCCTGAAGTAGTCCAGGCGGCCACCGTAGGGAAGATTTGGGTTGAAGAGTTTGCGGCCGTCGGGGTAATTTGCTTTACCCATTGCCATTCTCCAGTAATGGTCGTCATGCGTGCCACATAAGAGTCGGCGCGGGTGTAAGCGCGGACTACGGGCAGATTGCTGAATACCACGTCATCGAACAAAGGCCCACTCACGATAACCCCGCCACTAGCATCTGCCGCTAGTGCTTTGACCGAGAAGTTTGGGGTACTTTTGGCCCAGAGCCACTGCCCGGCACTGCCGGATATAACGGCCAAATAAGAAGTGTATCTATCACCGCCCGGCACCAGGGGTAAGGAGCCAAAAGTAGCGGAGCCGTAGAAAGTACCGCCCACCACAACGTTGCCATTGCTATCTACGGTTGCACTGGTGTTGCTCATTTGCAGGGAGTTGGCCTGCACTGCCCACTGCCACTGACGAGTGCTAGCCTTCATTTTGGCCACGTACAAGCCGCTCACCGCCGGCAAAGTGCCGAACGTGATGCTCCCACCGGTGCCGTACACGATAAGGTCGCCGTTTGGGTCGGTTAAGCACTTAATCGTCTGCGGTGTAAAGGTCGAGAACAGCACCTGGCCGCTGGCCCAGCCCGGCAGCTGGGCGTAGCTGCCGTACGAGCTAAGAAATGCCAGAATGAGTAGCAGGAAGGATTTCGACCAGTGTCGTACAAGTTGAGGGCGCAAAAGCCCGGCAGGAGTAGAGTGTTGCATTTGGATAAGGCTTGGATACTAAAAAGTAATGGTGCACTGGATTGAGAAGCAAGGAACTACAATTGCTTCTCAATCCAATGCACCATTACTTGTATAGAACTGGCTCTGGTTCGGAATACGACGCAGCAAGCCAAATTCGGGCTACTTACTTCACCACAATCTTGTTGAGCATCAAGGCCGCCGACTTCTTGCTGGGCCGGCTCACGCCGATAATCGTTTTAGCGTCGAGCCAACCGGTAAAGTCTTTCACGTAGGCCAGGTTCTGGTCGTTGGCTACGCTCAGGCCAAGGCCCTTTGCGGGTGCCACCACGCCGGTCTGGATATTCACGCGGCGCACGTACAGGTCGGATTTACCGTTGATTTTCTCCTGGGTCAGAATCTGCACCTCGGGGCCAAACACGGCGGCCCGGAAGCCGATGCCAGTAAACGACTCGGCGGGCGGCGCTACCTGGTCTTTGGCAATAATGCTGTGCCAGGTGGGGCTCTGAAACTCGTTGTAGCCGAATACGTGCAGCTCCCGAGCGTGCACTGGCGAGTCGTCACCGCCTTCCTCATACTTCTTCTCAGCAATGACCACCAGCTGCTTTTCGCCGGTCAGCAGCAGTTCCGACAGGTACACATCCTCCAGGCGCTTGGCGCTGGTTTGGCCGGCCTTGTTCACCTCGGCCAGATATTCGGGCGTGAAGCGGAATTCGGGGGCAAATTTCATGTCGCCTTCGCCCGCAAAGTCGAACTTCACCACTTTCAGGCTGTAGTACTGCCCGGTTTCGCGCTCGGTGCAAATGGCGGCGGCATACAGCGTATTATTGGGCTGCAGGCCAAACTTGGCATCGAACACCGCTACCGACTTGCCACCGAAGCTGCCGCCTACGGCCACCGACATCACCTTGGTTTCGGGCTTGTCGTTGAGGTAGCGGCGCACGGTAAGCTTCTTCATCTGGTCGCTGATGAGGGCCACATATTGCGCGCCGTCGTTGCCGATGTGCACGGTAGGGGAGAAGAAGTCACCCAGGTCGTGGAAGTCGTAGGTGCGGTCCTTGAGCTTGGTGAGTTTCTGGTCGTACACCGTGGCGCTGATGGCGCGGATCTGCACATCGCGGGTGAGGTAGCGGAAGGCTACCAGCTTGGAGCCGTCGGGCGAAACGGCCACACCAGGCCGCCGGTCGCGGGCCGAAGCGTCGATAAGTTTCTTGGGAGCGGCCTTCTGGCCGTTGCGCAGGTCTACCAGTACTGCCGACAGATTCTGGCTGGCCTCTTCTTTATGGTGAATGACCACGAAAGCCTGCTCTGTGCCGTGGCCAAAGGCTTCCACACTCTCGCCCGCGGCCACGGGCACGGCGGCTGTCCAGAGCTGCTTCAGTTCGGCATCGTAGCGCTCCACGGCGTATTGCGTCGCCGATTTGTGAGCCAGAATAACGAACCCACCCCCGCTGAGAGGGAGCATCTTGCGGGTTACGCGCTGGTTATAACGGTCTTCCGAGCTTTCGGGTAAGTAGCTGAACGGTACCGACTTTACCTTTTGGGCGGAAGCTCCTATCGGTGCCGTGAGCAGGCCGGCCAGCAGCGTGCCAACGGTAAGAAGAAATTTAAAGCGCACGTAAAAAGGCAGTTAAGTGTGAAAAAGTGCAAAGAACAAAAAAATGTACTCTCCAAAGGTATCCAACTTTGGGTGCCGCCCGTAAAGGCCACGCTCCCCAGTGGCAACCGGCTCGGGTTATCATGATTTGTTCACGTTAGGATAACGTTCTGATAGTCGTTTCTGAGGTACCCCTTGCGTTACTTTGCAGAGCGAAAGAAGAAACAGTTCTGCCGGCAGTTGAACCAATATTGTAATATTTGAATACAATATCGATTCAATCTGAACAGTCCGTTTTTCTTTGAGTAGTTGCTTGTCAGCACAGAAAGTGTGCTTTAGATGATCAAAGTTTTGTGTTTTTCTCCCTGACAAGGGCTTTTGGCTTAAACTTTGTGATTGCCGCGCCGCCTATTGTCTAGCATTCCAGCATTATGAAATTTCTACTCAAGTTCGTCTTACTCTTCGGTCTGATTGTGGTTGGTAAGTTTGCCAAAGAATCGGAAACGTCCCTGGCCGAGGCCAAGCGTGTTCAGCCCAAGCTACCTGTGCAGGCCGCTTCATTTTTTACCCGACAGGTAAGGTTAGAGCACACCTCGCACGGTGGTGGAAGCCGGCTATGGCAGGCTACGGCACCTTCTCCCTCTTCCCGTTCCGCGGAGTCATTCGAGTAAAAAGTATCGGCAGGCGACTTTTATAAGTCGCCTTTTTTTATGTCCAAACGATTGCGCACCGCCAAAAGCCGCTTTAACTGATCCGGCTCCAGTTGACGGCCGTAGCTGGTAGCGACTCAATGTGGCGCCGAATGTTCAGGTTCTGGGGTTGGCTCAGGCCAGGGTCTTCAGCCAGCAGCCGCTGGGCCGCTGCCCTCGATTCGGAGAGAATACGGCCGTCCTTGGCCAGGTCGGCAATGAGCAGGTCGAGCACGCCGCTTTGCTGGGTGCCCATCAGGTCGCCGGGGCCGCGTAGCTTTAGGTCGATATCGGCTATTTCGAAGCCGTTATTGGTGCGCACCATCGTTTCGATGCGGGTGCGGCTGTCTTTGCTGAGCTTGTAGCCCGTCATCAGGATGCAGTAGCTCTGGTCGGCGCCACGGCCCACGCGGCCCCGCAGCTGGTGCAACTGCGAAAGGCCAAACCGCTCGGCGCTTTCAATCACCATTACGGAGGCATTCGGCACGTTTACGCCCACTTCGATGACGGTAGTAGCCACCATAATCTGGGTTTCGCGCTTCACGAAGCGCTGCATTTCGTAATCCTTTTCCTCGGCCTTCATCCGGCCGTGCACGATGCTTATCTCGAATTCCGGAAAAGCCCGCGCTACGCTCTCGTAGCCATCGGTGAGGTCCTTGTAGTCCAGCGTTTCCGATTCCTCAATCAGCGGGTACACGATGTACACCTGCCGCCCGAGGTTGATCTGGTCGCGCAGAAACTGGAATACTTTCAGCCGATTGGCATCGTAGCGGTGCACGGTCACAATGGGCTTGCGGCCGGCAGGCAGCTCATCAATCACCGACACATCCAGGTCGCCGTAGAGCGTCATGGCCAGCGTTCGGGGAATCGGCGTAGCTGTCATTACCAACACGTGGGGAATTACGTGGGGGTTTTTCTGCCACAGCTTCGAGCGTTGGGCCACCCCAAAACGATGCTGCTCGTCCATGATGGTGAGGCCCAGATTGCGGAACTGCACCACATCCTCCAGCAGCGCGTGGGTGCCCACCAGCATGTGCATGGTGCCGTCGCGGAGCTGCTCGTGCAGCACGCGACGCTCCGAGGTGCGGGTGCTGCCCGTGAGCTTGCCTAGCTTGATGCCGAGCTGATCGGCGTAGGCCTTAAGGCCCACGTAGTGCTGGTCGGCCAAGATTTCGGTGGGCGCCATCAGGCAGCTTTGGGCCCCGTTATCGGCCGCCATCAGCATCGAAATGAAGGCCACGATGGTTTTGCCCGAGCCTACGTCGCCCTGCAAGAGGCGGTTCATCTGCCGGCCGGCGCAAAAATCCTTGTAGATGTCGTGAATTACGCGCTTCTGGGCGCCGGTCAAATCGAAGGTGAGGTGGTTTTTGTAGAAGTCGACCAGCGTGGGTACTTCCTTGAAAATCTGGCCGGCCAAGGTCACTTTGCGCTGGTCGCGCTGGCGCAGGAGCTTGAGTTGTACGTAAAAAAGCTCCTCAAACTTGAGCCGGAACCGGGCTGCCTGCAGCAGCTCGGTGCTCTGCGGGAAGTGAATCTGCTGGTACGCCTCGGCCTTGCCCATCAGGCCGTAGTGCTGCACCAGCTCCGGCGACAACGACTCCTGTACGTGCGGCAGAGCAATCTTGAGCAAGTCGCTGGCCATGCGCGCAATAGCCTTGCTGTCGATGCGGTGGTAGTTCTTGAGCTTCTCGGTGGTATTGTACACCGGCTGCAGAAAGCTCTGGCCGGGCTTGGCTTCGGTTACTTCCTCCAGGTCGGGGTGGGCCATCTGGGGCCGGCCGTTGAACACGGTCGGCTTGCCGAATACGATATACTCCTGGTGATTTTTGATGACTTTCTCCAGGTAGTTTACTCCCTTAAACCACACCAGCTCCAGCTCGGCACTGCCATCCGAAACCTTGGCCACCATGCGCTTCTTCGGGCCTTCCCCGATGACTTCACGGTTACGCAAAACGCCCTTGACCTGCACGTAAGGCAAATCCTCGTGCAAATCGACAATCTGGTAGAACTGGGTCCGGTCGAGGTAGCGGAAAGGATAGCGCTGAATCAGGTCACCGTAAGTGAAGATGTTCAGCTCCTTTTGCAGCAGGGTAGCCCGCTGGCTGCCCACGCCCCGCAGATTCTCAATTTTGGTATTGAAAAAACTCATTTCATTTAACAATCAACATTTATCATTTAACAAGTTCACGTTGCCAGGCGGCTTACCCCTGATGAGCAGCAGGCTGTTAAATGTTAATTGATAAATGTCAAATGATTAGCGGAATTTCAAGGTATTGAGCATGTGCACCACGTCCTTCTTCACGTAGTCGATAACCGGGGCCAGCGAGTCGTTAGCCGTGGCCGTGCGGAAGTACAGCGCGCCCCGAAAGAAGTGGTGGGTGCTGTCGGTGGTGTAGAACTGGAACTGGCTAGGCACTTCTCCAGACAGCTCAAAAATGGCGACCCGCATGCCGCCGGGTGTTTTTATCACGCTTTCATCAATGGCCGAAGCCTTAATCTGGTGCTTGGCCGTGAGCTTGCGGGCATCTTCCAGCAGCTTGTTGAGCAGCTTTGGGTCTTGCCTTAGCGGTACGTAGGTTATTTGCACGTTGGCTTTCAGGCGGGGGTAGTAGATGTTAATCCAGTTGGGCTGGGCCAGGTACGACGAGTCGCGCAACACTTTGGCCTGCCGCGAATACTCGAAGCTGTACGGGCGCCCCGGCGCCAACAACTGGTAGCTGGCCGCCGGCAGATCGATGCGGTTATAGCCCTTGGGCTTGGGCGTATAGTCGGCCGGCGACGAGCAGGCCGGCAACAGGATGCCAAAGGCCAGAGTGGCCCGCAGACCGCGCAAAAGTGGGGATACAGGCATTTAGAGCAGCGCAAATTTACTGTTCAAAGGTAACTAGAATCGGATACCTATCCAGCCGAGCAATGCAAGGCAGAAAAAGCCTGGTTACTACTATTATTGGCTCCAACGCAAAAAGCCCCGGCGACGTGCCAGGGCTTTGCTGAAATCAGGGGCTACCAGTTCTCTTAGAAGGGCAATTGGTCGATTTCGGGCTCTTGGCGGAAGGTCTGGGCTTCCACCGGCTGCTCAGTGCTTTGGCCGTTGGCTTGGCCCTCAGTGTGCGGCCGGCCGCCCAGCATCGAAATTTCATCGGCTACAATTTCGGTGATGTAGCGCGTCTGGCCGTCTTTATCCTGGTACTGGCGGGTGCGCAACTTGCCCTCAACGTAGATCTGCTGGCCTTTTTTGAGGTACTTCTCAGCCATCTCAGCCAAGCCGCGCCATGCCGTAATGTTGTGCCACTCGGTCCGCTCCACGCGGGTCCCAGATTTATCCTTGTAGTAGTCGTTGGTAGCTAAGGTGAAGTGGGCTACGCTCGAGCCACCTTCCAAATGCCGAACCTCTGGATCCTTGCCCAGGTTGCCTACCAGAATTACTTTGTTGATGCCAGCCATTGCTTGGTTGTTAAGTAGTTAAGAGTTGTCGATAAAATATCTTTACCTTTTATAAAAATAGGGCTTTTTGATTATAAAACCAAATATTTTAGTTTTTATTTCCAGAATTTGTCAATGTAATTAGCAATGAGCACCGGTTTAGGCAAATCGTGGGCCTGTTCAGCCGTAAAAGGCGCCAAGCCAGAAGCCGCCAGCGCCGCCACCGGCAGGGGCTGGGCCAGCCAAACCGAGTGAAAGCGCGCCTCTACTTTCTGGTGGCTCAACACATGGCGTAAGGCCAGCACCGGCTCCTCGGCCTGGCCAGTAGCTATCTGTCCACCTACCCCGGCTACGGCTTCTACCAGGTCGAGGGCCGGTAGCTCAGCGGCATCGGTTTCGGTCAGGGCGAAATCGTAAAGGCCTTGCCAAATGTCTTTGGCAACGCGCTTCTTCAGATACAGCGTGTCGCCGTGCCGTAGTACTATATAATGGAAGTAGCGCGTGCGGCTGGCTTTGGCCTTGCTTTTTACCGGCAGTTCCTGCACCATACCGTGCTGAAAGGCGTAGCACTGACTTTGCAATGGGCAAAACAGGCAGTCCGGCTTCAGGGGTGTACATTGAATAGCTCCAAACTCCATAATGGCCTGGTTAAACTCATCGGGCGCGGCGGCCGGAATCAGCGTGTCGGCCAGGGCCTGAAACTCCTTGCGAGTAGCTGGCGCGGCTATATCGGAGGCAATACCAAACACGCGCGCCAGCACCCGGTACACATTGCCATCCAGCACGGCTACTTTTTCGCCAAAGGCAAAGGAGGCAATAGCCGCCGCCGTATACTGGCCCACGCCACGCAGCTTAAGCAACTCAGTATAGGTATTGGGAAAGACGCCTTCATACTCGCGCACTACCTGTTGAGCCGTGTGGTGCATGTTGCGGGCGCGGGAGTAATAGCCCAGCCCCTGCCAGTGACGCAGCACTTCATCCTCGGGCGCGGCAGCTAAGTTGTGCACCGTGGGGTAGGTCGTGATAAAGTCCAGGTAATAAGGTAAGCCCTGCTTTACCCGGGTTTGCTGCAAAATAACTTCGGAGAGCCAGATGGCATATGGGTCGCGGGTGTGGCGCCAGGGCAGGTCGCGGCGGTGGCGCGGGTACCATTCCAAGAGAGCCTGGGCAAAATAGGGATGAGCAGAAGCAAAAACGGAAAGAGACAAATGTTTGATATATAGATGTTTGAAGAACAAATGGGACGCTAAATGGATTGCGGAAAAAGTATTGCAAAACCAAAAAAGGGGACTACCTTTGTGGCCCGAATTCTTAAGCGAAAAGCCTACCGGGCAAGGGCTTACGTGTTGAATCGGGAGTTTTTGCCCAGCATACATTTTTCACACCTTAGTACACATACCAGCGTGACTAAAGCAGAAGTAATCGCCGAAATCGCCGACAAGACCGGCATTGAGAAGACCGACGTATCGGCTACCGTTGAAGCATTTTTCAAAGTGGTAAAAGATTCGATGGCCGATGGCAACAACATTTACGTGCGTGGCTTCGGTAGCTTCGTAAACAAAAAACGGGCAAAGAAAGTCGCTCGCAACATCTCAAAAAACACTTCGATCATCATCGACGAGCACTTCATTCCGAGCTTCAAGCCGTCGAAGACCTTCATCGGTAAGATCAAAAACAGCAAGAAGATCAAAGAGACGGCTCAGGCCTAACTTTCTTTCTTCGTAACATTGCCGGCCGAGCCGCCGGGGATTCCAAGTTTGGGAGCCCGGCGGCCTGCTTTTTCCACATGGCTTCACGTCCTTCTTCCCATCAGCTTTTAGTTCTGGCCGTCGCCCTCGCACTGGTGGCCGGATTATTCCTGTTGCCAAAAGGAATCGTAAAACCCAAGGAAGGTAAAGCGGAACTGAGCAAAGACGCGGCCCGCACGGCCAACCGTGACAACGGCGCGGCCGCACCCTCTACGGCTTCCGTAGATGGCGCGGCCCCGACTGGCGCTACTCCCGAGCAGCCGCACATGGCAATAGCTCCCGAGCAGCGCCGCGAAATCGGGGCGTTGCTGGCGAAGTACACGGCCGAGCCTGACCCCGCTGCTAAGCTGCGGCTGGCTTCGGATCTGGCGGGCAAGTACCGCGCCGTCGAGAAGTTCGACAGTGCCGGCTACTACTTCGAGCAGATTGCCGTGGCCCGCCCCGGTGAGCAAGCCTGGCAGCGTGCCGCCGATGCTTACTACGAGGCCTTTAGCTTTGCTACTACTGAGGAGCGGGCGAAGCTGTTGGGTGCCAAAACCAAGGAGCTCTATGAGCGGGTGTTGAAAAACAACCCCGATAACCTCAAGGCCAAAACCAACCTGGGAATGGCGCTGATGGCTGGCGACAATCCGGTGGCGGGCGTAACGCTGTTGCGCGAAGTGCTGGCTGCTGATCCTAAAAACGAAGAGGCCCTCTACAACCTGGGTGTCTTGTCGTTGCGAAGCAATCAGAACGATAAAGCGGTGGAGCGGTTCCGGGAGTTAACGCTGGTAAATCCGGAAAATGCCAACGGACAGTTCTACTTGGGCGTATCTTTGGCCCTGACCGGCGCCAAGGAAGACGCCCGCAAGGCCTTCACCAAGGCCAAAAGCTTGAGCACGGACCCCGGCTTCACCGCCTCCGTGGACGAGCAATTGCAGAAATTGAATTAAGTTTTTTACAACCCTAACCTCATCAAACATGCCCTGCGGTAAAAAGAGAAAGCGTCATAAGATTGCCACTCACAAGCGGAAGAAGCGTCTGCGCAAGAACCGTCACAAGAAGAAGTAAGCCCTTTCCGGGTTTGCTGGCGGCCGGTCAAACGCTTTGACTTCGAAGGCCGTCTATCTCTCACGTAGAGTATCTCGAGAGTGGCTAAAAGTTCGCTTTTCCCGTGGCTAAGAAGGGAAGCTGGTGCCTTGTGCACTGGCTTCCCTTTGACGGTTTCGGGGGATAGGGCTGCGGCTGATTTCGGTGCTCACTTAACTTATCTGACCCATTGAGTAACGAATTAGTCATTAATTCTACTCAGGAAGGAGAACGGATTGCCCTGCTCCAGGATAAGCGGCTCATTGAATACCACTTTGACCGCAATGACACCAACTATTCCGTTGGTGACATCTTCCTGGGTACGGTCAAGAAAGTTATGCCCGGTCTGAACGCCGCGTTCATTGACATCGGGTATCAAAAAGACGCGTTTCTGCACTACGGCGACTTGGGGGAGAACTTCCCTTCGCTGCTGAAGTGGAGCAGAGGCGTACAATCGCAGAAAATTACCGTCGGGGCGCTCAAGAACTTCCAGTTCGACGGGCAGCTCGACAAAGTCGGCAAGGCCGCCGACGTCTTCAAGAAGGGCCAGCAGCTGCTGGTTCAGATTGTGAAAGAGCCGATTTCCACCAAGGGGCCGCGCTTATCCATGGATATTTCCATGGCGGGCCGGTATCTGGTGCTGGTTCCTTTTTCCAATACGATTAGCGTATCCAAGAAAATCGTCAGCAAGACGGAGCGGGAGCGGCTTAAGCGGCTCATTGCATCTATCAAGCCCGACAATTTTGGCGTAATCATCCGCACTGTGGCCGAAGGCCGCGAGGTGGCTGAGCTCGACCGGGATATGCAGAGCATGACGGCCAACTGGGAACAGCTCTTCACTGCCTTGCGCACGGCCAAGCCGAACGACAAGGTGCTGGGGGAACTGGGCCGCACCAGCTCCATGATTCGCGACATGCTCAACGAAAGCTTCGACTCCATTACTGTGGATTCGGCGCCGATGTATGAGGAAATGCGCAGCTACCTCCAGAAAATTGCGCCCGACCGGCTCGGCCTGCTCAAGCTCCACACCGGCAAGGTGAAAGTATTTGAGCACGTCGGGATTGAAAAGCAGCTTAAAACGCTGTTTGGCAAAACCGTAACGGTACCGGGCGGCGGCTACTTGGTGATTGAACACACCGAGGCCCTGCACGTCATCGACGTCAACTCGGGCAACAAGAGCAACCAGGAAAGTGACCAGGAGGCTACGGCTCTCATGATCAACATGCTGGCAGCTAAGGAGGTAGCCCGGCAGTTGCGCCTGCGCGACATGGGCGGCATTATCGTCGTCGATTTTATCGACATGAAGAGTGCCGATAGTCGCAAAAAGGTGGAAGATGCCGTGAAGGACATCATGAAGAACGACAAAGCGCGCTTCACGATTCTGCCCATTACCAAATTCGGGCTGCTGCAGATTACGCGGCAGCGCGTACGCCCCGCCGAGAACATTGTGACCGGTGAAGTGTGCCCCACCTGTGGCGGCACGGGCAAGATTTCGGCCTCTATCCTCGTAACGGACGAAATCGACAATAGCATTGAGGACCTGCTGGTTACCCAAAACCAGTCGGGCATCACGCTGTACGTACACCCCTTCCTGCACGCTTATTACACCAAGGGATTGGTGTCGAAGCAGATGAAGTGGTATTTGAAATATTATAAGTGGGTGAAAATCATGAAGGATACTTCATTGGGCCTCACTGACTACCGCATCGAGGATGAGCGAGGCGAGGAAATCGAATTGCATTCCCCCGCCGCCGCCATGAGCCGCCTCCAGGACCGGGAGGTGGAAGAAATTACTGATTGACGGTTTTTCTGCGAAAACCTTCCTGATAAGAAGAAAGCCCTCGTTGCTCGGCAAGAGCAGCGGGGGCTTTTTCGTTTTAATGTGCTAATTCTTAATGTGAGGAATGTGCTAAATGTGGAGGGTATGTACAACTTGTCCTTGCGAGGCGCAGACGTAGCAATCCGTCCTCTGGAATGTGGCGAGTTTCCTAAGGTGAAAAGCCCTTTATCGAACCAACGATAAAGGGCTTTCTGGTAGAAGGCTGTGTCGTACTGTGCAGAGGACTGGTTGCCACGGCTGCACCTCGCAAGGACAGAGCCGGTTTAGAACTTCAGGCCGAAATCCAGGGCTACTTCGTTGTTTTTGAGCGTTACGTCCTGGAAGCCCCGGTCCTTATCAAAGTACTTGTCGATGTTGACTAGGCCGCGGTGGTAGGAAATACCGCCGAATACCTTGGTGCTCTGGCCCAACTGATACTCAACACCGGCGCCAACAAGGCCCGACAAGTCGGGGATGATGACGTGCTTGGAAGATTCGGTTTCGGCGTTGCCGTTGCTGGGGTCGGTATAGCGTTTCTCACCATTAATGCGGGTGGCAATAACGCCGCCGGCCGTGCCACCAAGCTGGAAGTAGAGTTTGGTGTCGGTGGCAATATCGTTGGTGAAGAGCTTCACGCTAATGGGCACTTCCAGGTACTGCAGACCGATTTTCTGTTCCCGGGTCAGGCTGGGATCTGACGAAACCGAAGCTGGGTCACGGTCACGGTAGCTGATGGTGCCGCCTTTGCCGGTGAGCCACAGGCCGGTGCTGAAGGCGTAATTCTGCCCAAAGAAATAGTCGACCACCAAGCCGCCACCCAGACTGAGCTTGCTCTTTTCGTTCTGGAAATTCAAGGCTGAAGGGGAGTCGGCGCGCAGATAGGTAATGGACGGCGAGAGTTTCAAGCCAATTTCAACCTGTGCCGAAGCCGTGCCAGCCGACGCACCCAGCGTCAGCATTGCGAGAAGCAATTTTTTCATAAGAAGAGGAAAAGAGTCAGGCTTTAGACGAAAGACAGCCGTGCGGCGTTTCGTTTTGGCTATTTTCGCCCTAAAGATAGAAGCGTGACGTACATTCCTGCCTATATGCGCCTTTTGCTGGCCTGTTTTCTGTGCACCGGCGTGCTGCTGAGCGGCTGCACTTCCAACGAAACCTGCCAACCCGACCCGGAAGTGGCCAAAGTGCCCGTAACGGTGCTACTGGAACGACTGGAGCAGCCATTCTTTAAAATCAAGACAGTGGATGAGGCCAAGGAGTTTATCCGCCAACAGCCGGCTTTTGCTACCTATTTTCTGGGGCGCAAGCAGTTTCCCTCGGAAGAGGTGCTGGCCAAGCAGTTGGTGGGGCTCTCCACTGAGCCGGGGCTACGCAAGCTGGGGCAGGATTCGGAAGCCGCCTTCAAGGACACCGAGGCGCTGCGGGGCCAGCTCAAGCAGCTGTTTCAGCACGTGCGCTACTATTTTCCCGCGTTTCCGGTGCCGCCGGTGAAGACTTTCGTGAGCGGGCTGAGCCAGGATATGTTCGTGAATGATAGCCTGATGGTGCTCAGCATCGACTTCTTTGCCGGCCCCAAAGCTAGTTACCGGCCCAACGTGCCCGAGTATATTCTGCGCCGCTATGAGCCGGCCTACATGCTGCCCACGGCCGCGCTGGCCATTTCCAGCAAGTACAACCAGAAGAAGCTCACCGACCAGACAATGCTGAGCGAGATGGTGCAGTTTGGCAAGTCGCTCTACTTCGCCGAGAAAGTGTTGCCCTGCACCGCCGATTCGTTGCTGATTGGCTTCACGGACAAGGAGCTGGCCAACGTGCAGTTCAACGAAGGCAAGGTGTGGGCCCACTTCATTGAAAAGAACCTCATCTACAACACCAGCCCGTTCACGATTCAAAAGTATATCGGGGAGCGGCCTAATGTGCCCGAAATCGACAAAACCTGCCCCGGTCGGGTAGGGGCCTGGGTGGGCTGGCAGATTGTGCGCAAGTACATGGGCGAGCATCCCAACGTAACCCTGGCCCAGCTCATGGCGCAGAAAGACCCCCAGCGCATCCTGAACGAGTCGCGCTACCGGCCCCGGCGGAAGTGATAAAACAGTAGGAGCAGCCAATAGCGGCGCAGTAACCTGCATTTCGTTCTTTCAGGAATTAGGGGCGAATTCCTAATTGCTAATCCCTAATTCGTAAGTAAAAAGCCGGTGCACATTGCCGTTTTCAGCCAGTACCACACCAACCCCGACTGTCCGGCCACGAGCCGGCACTACTCGTTGCTGGCGCACCTGGCCCGGTCGCACCGCGTTACGCTCATTACCACCAGCACCTGGGAAGCCCAGCGCCTGACGCAGGAGTATCCGTGGCTGCCGGAAGGCGTAGAAATTCGAGCCGCTGAGGTACCTTACGAAAACAAGATGGGTGTGGCCCGGCGCGTACTGTCGTTTGGGCAATACGCGGCCTATGCCGTGCGGGAAGGCCTGCGCCTGGAGCGCCCCGACGTTATCTGGGGCATCAGCACGCCGCTGACGGCCGCCTGGGCCGCGGCCCGGGTAGCCCGGTGGCGGCGGGTGCCGTGGGTGTTCGAAGTGCAGGATCTGTGGCCCTCTTTCCCTATTGCTATGGGGGCCGTGCCGAGCGGTTTGGCGCAACGGCGGTTATTTGCCCTGGAAAAAAGCCTGTACCAAAGTGCTAGTCATATACTGCCCCTGTCGCCCGACATGACGCGCTACGTCGAAAACCTCGGCATTTCGCCCGCTAAAATCACGACGGTGCTCAACGGCACTGACCTGGAGCTGGCAGCGCTGGCTACTGCCGAAACCGTAGCGAATCTGCGGACTGCGCACGGCTTGCAGGGCAAGCGCGTGGTGTTGTACGCCGGTACTTTTGGGCGGGCCAATGATATTCCGACCCTGGTATCCGCCGCCGAGCAGCTGGCCCTCACCCAGCCCGATATTGTGTGGCTATTCATGGGGCTGGGCTTTCATGAGCCACTGGTGCGGGCCGCCGCGGCCCGGTGTGCTGCCATTCGGATAGTACCGCCCCAGCCGCGCCACGCCGTTTTTTCGTGGTTTAAGCTGGCCGATATATCCGTGGTTTCCTTCCTGGATATGCCCGTGCTGGACGCCAACTCGCCGGCCAAGTTCTATGATAGCCTGGCCGTCGGCACACCGGTCGTCGTCACCAACCAGGGCTGGACAAAGAGTTTTGTACAGCAGTACCGTTGCGGCTGGTATGTACCGGGCAGCAATGCCGACGCCTTACAAAGGCTGCTGACGGAAGTGCTGGCACAGCCCGATAAACTGGCGGAAGCCGGCCGCAATGGCCAGGTAGTAGCCGCCGCGCAATTCGACCGACAGCAGATTGCGCAAACCGTGCAAGACATTCTGGAAAGCAGTACGGGCTGTTAAACCCAGGAGAACTGGTTTTATACTAAGTTGTACCAATGGACAGGCTGAATCAGATTTCTACGTTGGTAGCTGGATTCAGATCCTCCGCGCTAGGCTTGCCAAAATGGGTAGCATAATACTTGCAAAATCCCTTCAGTGGGCATATTTCACACTTTGGGCTCCGGGCCACGCACACGTAGCGCCCGTGCAGAATAAGCCAATGGTGGGCTTTGGGAATAAGACTTTCCGGTATATAACGCACCAACTCCTTCTCCACGGCCAGCGGCGTAGTAGCTTTTTGCGGTACTAGCCCCAGCCGGTGCGACACCCGGAAGACGTGCGTGTCGACGGCCATTGCCGGCTGATTGTAAATCACTGAGACGATGACATTGGCCGTTTTGCGGCCGACGCCCGGCAGGCGCTGCAATTCCTCGATGGTGCTAGGTACTTCCGAGTTGAATTCGGAAACCAACAGACGGCCCAGACCAGCTAGGTGCTTGGCTTTGTTGTTGGGGTAGGAGACGCTGCGGATAAAAGGGAAAATCTCTTCGGCCGATGCTAAGGCTAGGTGAGCCGGTGTAGGAAACCGCTCCAGCAGCGCCGGCATAATCTGATTAACCCGCTTATCGGTACACTGGGCGCTGAGTACCACGGCCACGATAAGCTCGTACGGATTGCCGTAGTGCAGCTCCGTTTGAGGTTCAGGAAAGTGCGTGGTAAAGTAATTGAGGAAGTGGCGGAACCGCTCGGGCTTGCGCATGGCAGAAAGCTATAAGCACTGGGAGAGCGGCAAAATAACGCCAAAAAAAGTCATCCTGAGCTAGCCGGAAGCTTGGTTACCGCCCGACTTCGTGGGAAACGAAGCAGACCAGCGCGCCAAGACACTCAGCAAACTCAGGATGACTTAAGAGGATTGTACGTTTTACCCAGCCTTGAGAAAGGTGCGGGAGTACTGTAAAATCGAATCGGTGGTGCGCTGGGAAGGCGTGCTTTTTAGGCCTTCCAGGCAGCGCTGGGCCAGTAAGAGGTCGGCGCACACTGTCGCCAGCTCGGCGTCGTGGAGCAGCGTCTGCTCTACTTCCTGGTGCTCGTTAGCCGGCAATTCGTTGTATACGTACCGGAGCAGTTTCTCGTGGGTAAAGGTTTTGATCATAGAAAACGGGTTGTGCGGCCATCTTCTTCCGCAGGTTGATCAGCGCGTAACGCATACGCCCCAGCGCCGTGTTGATGCTGACCCCGGTTGCATCCGCAATTTCCTGAAAGCTCATGTCGCCGTAGTGGCGCATGACGAGCACTTCTTTCTGTACGGCCGGCAAGTCCTGAATCAGCTCTCGAAGACGGGCGTAAGTTTCCTCACGGGTGATGGTTGCTTCCGCTCCCTCTTCTGCCAACGACAACGAGTTGAACGCATGACTTGTTGTATCAAGGTTCAATAAAGGGCTACGTTTTTCGCGCCGAAAGAAATCGATGGCCAGATTGTGGGCGATACGGCAGATCCAGGACGAGAATTTGCCTTCCTCGTTGTAGCGCCCACTCTTCATGGTGTGGATAGCCTTGATGAAAGTATCCTGCAGCAGGTCTTCGGCAACGTCTTCATCGCGCACAATCAACATGATAGTGGTGAAAACGCGGCTTTTGTGCCGATCTAACAATAGGGCGAAAGCATCTTCCTTACCGGCGATGTAAAGGGATATGAGAGCGGAATCGCTCGGCTGCATGGTGTCCATAAAGGCTACGGGTTAAAGGAACGTAGAGCTTTAGGCCATAGAGTGCAGTTGCCGGTGAAATTGAGAAAGTTTCTGAAGGGGAGATGAAGTTTCCAAATGTAGAAAACGGCAACACCATTCGCAATGCATGGTTGCGTCAAAACCAAAATAATTTTTGCCTTTTAAAACAATTTATCCAATAGTGTATATCAACTATTTAGTATTGAGTGCGAAGACGATAAAATTTGTCGAGCCAAAATTCGTTTGCGCGGGTACCTAAAGGCACAAAAAAGCCCGCCGGAGCGGGCTTTACAGCACGGGCTGGATTCGGGTTCAGCGCCGTAGTTGAGAGTCGATACCCTGGAGCTTTGTATCGATGGTCGCGGCCCCAGGATTCGGGCCCACAGCGGCCGTGGTGCGTTCGGCGAGGCGGTCGGAGAGCTGCTGCAGCAACAGCAAGCGCTGCTCGGTGCGGCGCAACTCGGTGGCTAGGCGCTGCGGTACCAGAGGCAGCGAGCCGCCGGGCAGCGTGGTTTCGGTGGGCTGGCCGGTTACCTGGCGGGCGTGCTGCTCAATGGCGGGCGCCGACATCATGTCGTCGGTGAAGTTGACTACCGTACCCTGCATGTTCACGGCCTTGCCTTCGGGCAGCATCTGGCGCGAACCGTCCTTGCCCACCATAATGCCATCGGGGCGCACGGTGAGGCCATTGGCCATCGTGATAGGGGCCGACAAGCGGCTGCTTTGGCCGGCCTGCAGGCGCAGCGTAACGCCACCGCGCCGCACGACGCCATCCTTCAGGCTGGGCGCTGGGGTAGTAGCAGTGGGCTGGGTTTGGGCCCGGGTGGGAGCAGCCGTCAGCAATACGCTGCCGACGGCGAAACAGGCAAGAACGAAGTAGCGCATGAAAACCGGAACAGTGGGTGAGGAGGGAAAAACAGAGCGTACCTTTTCCTGCTGACGCGCTTTGCGGCCGGAAGGTTACGCGTTGTTTTCGTGGGCGCGGCGGCGGGCCAGCCACTCGGTGGCCAGGCCTTCGTCGCTGAAGAGGCGCACGTGGCAGTCGGCGTTGGAAACTAGGGGCGCACCGTTTTCCTGGTCCACGTTGCTCAGGTGAGCCGGCGACATCAGAAAGGCCAAGTAAACCCGGCCACCGAGCAGGGGTGTGAGGCGGGGCAAAAACGTGCTGAGAACCCACTGGGTGGAATCTTCGCTGATAGTGCCGCGGCGGCGCAGGTCGAGCAGCCAGTAGCGCACCCGCTGGGGCGCGGCGGCCCGCAGCGTGGCTTCGTAGCCCTGGCGCACCTCGTCGGTGCTGACCTGCCGCAGCCAGCGCCCGAGCAGGGTGCCAAGGTCTTCGCGCAGGGTAAGCTCCACAAAATCGGCAACGGTAGTAACGGTGGGCACGGGAGACAAGGGAAAGAAAGGTGGGTGGCGCGGCTAACGGCATAAGTACCGGTTAGTAAGATAGAGAATACGCGGCAGTATTTCAAGCCGGATTACTACTACGGCCTAGGCCAAACAAAGGGCCAAACCAGCCGTTGGCCCCGGCTTTCGGCTTACCTTTGCCCGGCTTCCTATTCTGACCAATCCTTTATGGCTGCTGATACTTCCCTCACGCCCCACGACCCTTACGCGGCCCTCCGCATTCCTGACTTTCGCCGGCTGATTTCGGCCCGAGTCTGCTTCACGGTGGCCACCCGGGTGCAGGGCCTGGTGGTGGCCTGGCAGATATTCCGACTCACGAACGACCCGCTGGCCCTGGGCTTCATTGGGCTGGCCGAGGCGCTGCCCAGCATCGGGGTGTCGCTCTACGCGGGCCACGTGGCCGATTCGGTGAAGCGCAAGAACATCATTATGGTAACCGTGACGGTGCTGCTGCTGTGCGCGGTGGCCTTATGGGGCCTGGCCTCGCCGAGCGGGCTGCCGCTGCTGGCGAAGGACTCGTTCTACACGCTGCCGCTCTACATTGTCATCTTCATCAGCGGCATTGCGCGGGGCTTTCTGGGGCCGGCTTTGTTTTCGTTTATGCCCCAACTGTTGCCCAACCGGGAGCGGCTGGCCAACGCCATTACCTGGAACAGCACGACTTACCAGGCATCGGCGGTACTGGGGCCGGCCATTGGTGGCTACCTGGTGGCCCACCTGGGCGTGGCCAACTCCTACGCCGTAGCGGCGGGGCTGCTGCTACTGGCAGTGCTACAGTTTGGAGCCATTGCCTCGCGGCCCTTGCCCGAACGGGAAGGCGAGAAGCTGAGTTTGCAGGAAAGCGTGCTGAGCGGGTTGAAATTCATCTTCAGCAACCAGCTGGTGCTGGCCGCGCTGGCCCTGGATATGTTTGCTGTGCTCTTTGGTGGGGCCGTGGCGCTGCTGCCGGTTTTTGCCGTTGATATTCTGCACGTGGGAGCGGCCGGGCTGGGCCACCTGGAGGCGGCGCCAGCCGTGGGCTCGGTGCTGATGGCCGTGGTGCTAACGTATTTCCCGCTGAAGCGGCACGCCGGGCGCAAGCTGCTGTGGGCCGTGGCGGGCTTTGGAGCGGCTACTATTGCCTTTGCCCTGTCCACCAACTTCTGGCTGTCGTTGGGACTACTGTTTCTCACCGGCGTGTTCGACTCGGTGTCGGTGATTGTGCGCTCCACGTTGGTACACACCTTTACGCCGGAGTACATGAAGGGCCGCGTATCGGCCGTGAATAACATCTTCATTGGTTCGAGCAACGAAATCGGGGCCTTCGAGTCGGGGGCGGCGGCTAAGCTGCTGGGTGTAGTGCGCTCAGTGGTATTTGGCGGAATAATGACCATTGTAATCGTGCTCATTACGGCCGCCCGGGCCGATAAGCTGCGGACCCTGGATATGACTCCGCAAAAGCCAGTGCCCGAGCCCGAACCCGCGGTATAAAGCCGGACGAACTCGCATAAGTATGTGAGGAAAGGGTAGGGGAAACGCTATATAGTGTAGCTTTGCCCCTGAATTATGCCACTTCCGGCAGCTACTGGCTTTGCGGCCACCCCGCGCTATGGCTACTTCCGATGCTCCAGACGCTTTAGAAGCCCGGCTCGCCCACTTGCGGGCCTCCGACGCCGAGGCGTTTATGGAGCTGCTGTTCCGCGAATTCTACCGGCCGCTGGGCAACGTAATTCAGCGCGTCGTCAGAGACAAGGAGGCTACTGAAGACCTGCTGCAGGATGTGTTTCTGCGCATCTGGAACGGGCGCGACACGCTCGTCATCAGTACCACCTACCGCGCCTACCTGCACCGGGCGGCCCTGAACGCGGCTCTGCGTTACCAGGAACGCGGCAAGCGGCAGGTCGCCTGGGACGACGCGCCGGTATCGGCCGAGCCGCGGGTTGATGATGCCCTGCACGCGCTGTACCAGCAGGAAGCCGAGGGCTCGGTGGAAGCCGCCCTCGACCTGCTGCCGCCCCAGTGCCGGGTGGTGTTTACCATGAGCCGCTACGACGAGATGAGCTACCAGCAGATTGCCGATACGCTCGACATTTCGCCCAAAACCGTGGAAAACCAGATGGGTAAGGCCCTGCGCATTATGCGCCAGCAGCTCAGCGGCCTGCTCAAAAACCTGTACTCGTTGCTGCTGTAGCCCCGCAATCAGTCGGGCGGCTACTTCGGGCAGGGGCATTTGCGCGTACTCACGGGGCGGCCGGCGCGGTAGGTTTCCTCTTTGATTTTCCGCTCGCCTTGGTAATACCGCCAGACGCCGGTTTTGAGGCCTTTCGTGAATGTGCCGGTGCTGTGCCGGTTGCCGGTGACTTTGATAGGTGAAGACACGGCGTCGAGGTCCACGTGGCCGGGCACTGTCTCGGTTTCGTAGATATCGTACGTGCCGTTCATGGGTTGCTTGTCATCCGTCCGGAAATAGTGAATTCCGTCGGTAGTGCGATAAATGTCGTTCGTAACGATGGGAGTGGTGGGCTGAATCTGCTTGTGCTGGCTGACGCACGAAGTCGGCCATTGCAGGCTGAAGAGCAGAACCAGCAGCGCTAGGGGCAAGTGCTTCATTTGTTGGCGACTTTAGAGCCGTAGAAATTGATGGTGTCCGTCTGCATCAACGCCCATTGCCAGTGCCAGAACGAGCGGTCCTGGTTGTAATAGTCCATGATATTTTCCGACGAGCCTTTCGTGAAGAGTAGCTTGTTTTTGGCGTAGGTGCGCAGCTCATCCTCCACGGCCGCCAGGCTTTGCTCGCTGCTGCTCAGATACTTTTTCTGGTCGCGCAGGTTGGCTTCTTCCTGCCGGGAGTCTTGGCCGATGCTTTTCATCTTCTTTATGTTACCGGTCATCGTCTTCACCAGGCCCTGCTGTAGCGTTATCAGTTTCTTGATATTCGCCTTATAAGGGCCCAGCGCGGCAATGCGCTGCTTGGTGTCGCTGTCCAGAAACGAGTGTCGTAAGCCTAAAACGTGCCCCATTTCGTGGGCGAAGGTGCGGGTGCCCGTAATACCCTGAGAAAACAGGACCAGATTCGACGACGCCGAGGGGGATATCTGCCCAAAGCCGTAGATGAAGCCGTTGGGGTTGTTGTCCTCAAACTCCAGGCTGGTCATGAAGATGGTGACGCCCCGGAAGGCCGGCAGCGTGCTGACTTTCTGCGACACGTAACTCAACAACGACTCATTGCCGTTCTTGTCTTTGAGCTCGTTCGTGGCCGGGTTGTAGTAGCCTTCCTTAGCCCACTGCTTGGGGTCGAAGGTGACGACGTGGGGCTTGGCCGGCTGCTCAAACGAGCATTCGATAAAGGCCTGGTTGAACGACTTCGTGTTCAGGTAAGTGGTGAGTGTGGGTAGGTGGGCCTTAACCTTGGCCTGCAACGCCTGTAGCTCGGCGGCCTTGGTAGCGCCTTCCCGGGCCATATAGGCCACCCGCAGCGGCAGCTTGTACTTGTACTGATTCTCCACCACGCTGATTTGCCCGACGGTGGTGCCCAACTCGTCCTTGACCAGCAGCTTGGTGGCCGGGCCGGCGCGCAGGCACTTGATGCTGATGCTGATGGCCGAATTATCGGCGGGCGTCAGGCGGATGGCCTCGTTGGTTTGCCCGTTCACCGTCACCTCGTAGGCCGCATTGGGCGCGAAGGTGAGGTAGTCCTGGCGCAGCGCCTCCGAGTTGAGAAACTGCGTCGTCATGAGCAGCGTGATGGTCTGGCCCGGCTGCATCGCCAGCCAGGGCGCGAAGTAGGGCTTGCCGTACACCGAAAGGCGCGTGTATTCACGGCGCACCTTGTCGAGCAGAGCCGGGTGGGTTTTCACGGCTTGATAGGTATGGGTGGCCTCGTCGAAGGCATACTCGAAGTTGGCAATGTCGGTATCCTGCACTTGCTCGATAGTGTCGGTACCCTTTTTCCACTGCAGCCAGTCGAAGCCGAAGTCGCCGTCGTAGATAGTTTTGCGGCTGAAGACAACCTGACATTTCAGGTCGGGCGGGCTGGGCTTATCCTGCCCTACGGGCGGCCGCTCCCGGGCCGGAGCTTCGGGCAGGAAAGGGTGCCGTTGCCCATCAACATACCACACGGGCGCTTTAATATGTACCAGCTCTAGCAGGGCCGGCAGGCCATCGGCCCGGCCGGGCTCAAATACGGTGTGGTGCGCTACTACGTAGCCTTCCTCAAATTCTACCTGCCGCAGGGTTTGGCCATCGGCGTTGTGGTAGGTGGCGTGGCCGCTCTGGGCCGTAGGGCGGGGCGTGGCCAGCAGCAGATCGGTAAAAAACCGGGTGTCGGAGCCGCTGCCGTCGAGCAGGATCCAGAGGCCCTGGGCCTGCACTTTGCTGGCCGGCGCGCCTCGCACGCCCAGGTACTGGCAGAACTCGTGGCCGGAGTTGATGATGGGCCACTCATACCCGGCAATGCGCAGGGTGCCGGAGAAGGAAATATTCATAGGAGCAATAAGGCTTGTCAGGCCGCCGGATCAACAGAGCCGACGGCTATTCGGGCGAAGAATAGTCTGCATAACCGGGCAAACATAAGTCATTTTGAGCCTGGGGACGGTTCGTGAAAAATATTTTGCCGCCGCGTAGGGGTAAGGGCCGGGCAGCGGGTCAGAGAGAAAGAACCATCCTTCTGCTGACCTCAAACCTTACCAACGGCTATGAAAAACCTGCTCTACCTCTGCCTGCTTCCCCTCGGCCTGCTGCTGGCCGGCTGCGACTGCGACGACATCTTCCCCGACAAAGTAACCGGCAGCGGCCCGGTGGTAGCCGAAACCCGCACCGTGGCCGGCTTCTCCCGCCTCGACCTGGCCGTGGATGCCGAGTTGTTTCTGACCCAGGGCCCCACCCGCACCGTGCGCATCGAGGCCCAGCAAAACATCCTGGACGTGCTACAAACCAACGTGAGCGGCGAAAAGCTGTCCGTCGGCTACGGTCGGGTGAACGTGCGCCGCCACGAGCCCATCAAGGTGTTCGTCACGGCGCCGTCGTTGTCGAGCGTATCGGTGTCGGGCTCGGGCAAGATTGTGGGGCAGAATGCCTGGCGGGTGGAAGACTTTGGCGTAAGCCTCTCGGGCTCGGGGGGCATAGAAATGAGCGTAGTGGGCGCCAAGAGCATGAGCACCAGCATATCAGGCTCGGGCGTGGTGCGGCTGGCCGGCGACGCCGAACACCACGACCTGCACCTGAGCGGTTCAGGCTCGGTGGAGGCTTTCCCGCTGACGACTCAGGCGGCCGAGGTCAGCATCAGCGGTTCGGGCAGCACCCGCCTTACGGTTACGCAGACCCTACACGCCTCTATCAGCGGCTCGGGCACGGTGTATTATAAAGGCCGGCCCTCAGTAACGGTACACACCTCCGGCTCGGGCCGCGTGGTAGATGCCAACTAACTCCGGTGGGGCTTTGGGTTAAGACATAACTATGTCTTAACCCAAAGCCCCCGGGTGCCTGCAAAAACAGACCCGTCGACCAGCCCAAACGGACGGGACGATTTTCAGAATCGACGGGTCCACTTTCTAAAGCGTCCCGTCGATTTTCAAAACGGACGGGACGATTTTTCCGAGCCTCGCCCGTCGGCTGGGGCGACTAATACGCTGTCATTTTCTTCGACTCATTCTTTAGTACGTGTAGCTATGCTTCGCTTTTTCGCGTTTCTCTCTTTGTTTTTTCTGGTTTTGACGCCCGACGTGCGGGCTCAGTCGGCGGCGGCCAGCGGCCGGGTAACGCTGAGCGGCTACCTGAAAGATGCCGCCAACGGTGAGGCGCTGGTGGGCGCTACCATCGTCGTAAAAAGCCTCAGCGTGGGTGCTACAGCCAACGAGTACGGCTTTTACTCCCTGACTTTGCCCAAGGGCACCTACACCGTTACCTACACCTTTCTGGGCTACGAGCCCCAGAACGTGACGCTCACGCTCAGTGAAAACCTGACCCGCTCGGTGCGCCTCGCTACCCAGGGCGTGCAAACCGGCGAGGTGGTGGTAACGGGTAAAAAGCCCGACGAGAACGTGAAAAGCACCGAAATGGGCACCACCCGTCTCGACATGAAAACCGTGAAGCTGGTGCCGGCCCTGCTGGGCGAGGTCGATGTGATTCGCAGCATTCAGCTGTTGCCGGGTATCAGCACGGTGGGCGAGGGGGCTTCAGGCTTCAACGTGCGCGGCGGCGGCGTCGACCAGAACCTGATTCTGCTCGACGAGGCCCCGATTTATAACGCCTCCCACCTGTTCGGGCTCTTCTCGACCTTCAACCCCGATGCCGTCAAGGACATCAAGCTGGTGAAGGGCGGCATTCCGGCGCAGTACGGCGGGCGGCTTTCCTCCTTGCTCGATGTGCGGATGAAGGAAGGCAACACCCAGCGCCTGGGCGTATCGGGCGGGGTGGGCCTCATCATGTCGCGCCTGGCCGTAGAAGCGCCGATTGTAAAGGATAAAGGCTCGTTTATTGTGGCCGGGCGGCGCTCCTACGGCGACTTATTCCTCAAGCTCGTACCCGACCAGAAAGACAACCAGGCCTATTTCTACGACCTCTCGGCCAAGGCCAACTACACCCTCGGCGAGAAAGACCGGGTATACGTGTCGGGCTACCTGGGGCGCGACGTATTCGCCTTTGGCAAGGCCTTCAAGAACACGCTGGGCAACCGCACCGGCACCGTGCGCTGGAACCACGTGTTCAACTCCCGGCTGTTTGCCAACGCCACAGCCCTGGTGAGCAAATATGACTACGGTCTGGGCGTGCCCGAGGGCAACCAGTCGTTTGAGTGGAAGTCGAACATCGTGAATTACAGCCTCAAGGCCGATTTCAACTACTACCGCACGCCCCAGAGCACGCTCAACTTCGGGGCCAGCGCCATTTACTACACCTTTCTGCCCGGCCGCGTCACGCCGCTGAGCTCCACGTCTATCTTCCGACCCATTGCCCTCGACGAGCAGCAGGCCGTGGAATACGGCGCCTATATCGACAACGAGCAGACGTTTTCGCCCCGGCTCTCGGCCCAGTACGGCCTGCGTCTGAGCATGTTCGACTTCCTGGGCGGCGGCACCGTGTACGACTACGAAGGCCCCAACGGCCGCCAGAAAACACCGGTGAACCCGCAGCAGTACTCGAAGGGCCAACTCATCAAGCGCTACCCCAATCTGGAGCCCCGGGCCTCGCTGCGCTATGTTTTGACCGACAACAGCTCGTTGAAAGCCAGCTACAACCGCATGGTGCAGTACATCCATCTGGTGTCGAATACTACGGCCTCCTCACCGCTGGACGTGTGGACGCCGAGCACCAACAACATCAAGCCCGAGCATGCCGACCAAGTGGCCGTGGGCTACTTCCGCAACCTGAAGGATAACGCCTATGAGGCCTCGGTGGAAGTTTTCGGCAAGCGCATGGATAACCAGATTGACTACATCAACGGGGCCAACACGCTGCTCAATAAGAACCTGGAAGCCGAGCTGCTCTACGGCACCGGCCGGGCCTACGGGGCTGAGTTCTACCTGAAAAAGAACGAGGGCAAGCTTACGGGCTGGGTAAGCTATACGCTGAGCCGCTCGGAGCGCAAGATTGACGGCATCAACAACAACGAGTGGTACGTGAACAAGTACGACAAGACGCATTACCTCTCGGTCGTGGGCATTTATAGCCTCTCGGAGCGCTGGACGGTGTCGAGCACGTTTAGCTACAGCACCGGCATTGCCACCACCTTCCCCGACTCGCGCTACGTGTACCAAGGCCTGGTGATTCCCAACGTGAACGGCGACGTGCGCAACAACTACCGCGTGCCTGCCTACCACCGCCTCGACTTGGCCGCTACCCGCGAGGGCAAGATTGATCCGGCCAAGCGCTGGCACAGCAGCTGGACGTTCTCGGTGTACAATGCCTATGCCCGCCGCAACCCCTACAGCATCTATTTCCGGCAGAACGAGGACAACCCGGCCAAAACCGAAGCCGTGCGCCTGTCCGTGTTCGGCTCGGTGCTGCCCTCAGTGTCCTATAATTTCAACTTCTAAGCCTGCGGGCCCCTAACATACTTTGCATATGAACCGCATTGCCGCTTTTTTGCTTGCCGCCTGCCTGCTGCCGCTCACTGGCTGCCTCGACGTGGTAGACGTGGACATTCCCGAAGGTCGGCCCTTACTGGCCGTCGACGGCGAAATAACCGACCAACCCGGGCCGTACTACGTCACGCTCACTAAAACGGCCCCGTACTTCGACGAGGCCGAGCTGCCCCGCGTAACCGGCGCCGTACTGACGCTGACGGACAGTGAAGGGCACAGCGAAACGCTGCGGGAAACCAGCCCCGGCCGCTACGCCACCAGCACGCTGCAAGGCAAAATCGGTAACCAGTATGTGCTGACCATCCGGGCGGAAGGGGAGGAGTACCGGGCCGAAACCGAAATCCGCCGCACCCCCGAAATTGACAGCATCCGGGCCGAATTCCGGGCCAAATCACCCACCGATGACGAGGGCTACTACATCCTGTACTACGGCAAGGAAACGCCCGGCGTGGGCGACTATTACCGGTTTAAAGTGTACCACAACGGGCAGCTCCTCAACCGGCCCGGCGACCTGATTGTGACCAACGACGAAATGGTGGACGGCAACTACATCAATGGCGTAGAGCTGACGGATGAGGAAGGTTCCGGGGGAATCCCGTTCAAAAAGGGCGACAAAGTGCGCGTCGAGGCCCTGTCGTTGCCCCGCGACTACTTCTACTTTCTCAACGAGATGGTAACCCAGATCAATAACGTGGGCTTGTTTTCGACGCCGCCGGCCAACGTGCGCACCAACGTCCGCAACGTGCAGCCCGGCTCCGACAAGGCCGCCGTGGGCTACTTTGCTGGCCACACCCTGCGCGCCGATTCATTGGTGATTGAATAGATAGTTTAGTTGTCAGTTGTCAGTTGTCCGGTTTGATTACTCATTGCCTTGTCATGTAAAGCTCTTCTGAAAATCAATGGCAATATTTGTGCTGCCGCTCATCATTGAGCACTAGTCGTTTGAAACCGACAACGAACAACTGACAACCAACAACTATAATGCTCCACTCCGAAGCCGAGGCGCCCTGGGATTTGCTGGCCAAGCACTTGGCTGGCGAAGCCATGCCCGAGGAGCTGGAGCAGCTGCGAAACTGGATAACGGCCGACCCCAAGCGGCTGGGCTTGCTCACCGACGCCACCCGCGCCTGGGAGCGGACCGGTGCCGCGCCCGTCGCCGAGCTGTTTAGTGAAGCCGACGTGGAAGCCGCCTGGCAGCGCTTCCGGCCCAAAATGACGGGTGCCAAACCGGCCGCACCCCGCATGCAGATAAGTCGCCCCGAGCCGGACCTTGTGGAAGCCGCCGGCGCCACCGAAGCCAACGTTATTCCCCTGCGGCCCCGGCCCCTGCCTATGCTGCTGCGTATTGCCGCCACCATTCTACTGCTGATTGGGGCCGTGTATGCCTTCCAGAGCTACCGGCGCGAGTTGCTGCCGGTGCCGCCCGTGGTAGCCTCGGCCGGCGCGCAGAAGCGGCTGGTGGCCTTGCCCGACGGCAGCAAAGTGTGGCTCAACCGGCATTCTACCCTGGAATACGCCGCTGATTTCAGCGCCGGCCCGCGGGAGGTACAGCTTACGGGCGAAGCATTTTTTGACGTGCAGAAAGACCCGGAGCATCCCTTCACGGTACTGAGCGCCGAGTCGCGCACCCGGGTGCTGGGTACCTCGTTCAACGTGCGGGCCTACCCGGCCGAAGACTCGGTGGAAGTGTCGGTAGTGACGGGCAAAGTGGCTTTTGCCAGCCGCCGCAGCCACCAGGATTCGGTGCTGCTGCTGCCCGGCCAGCGCGGGGTATTGGTAGGTGTAGATCAGGATAAAAAGCCGGTGCGCCAGACAGCCACGGCCGACGCCAACTTCCGGGCCTGGCAAACCGACGAGCTGGTGTTTGATAACGCCTCCCTCAGCCACGTCATCCGGACGCTGCGCACCACTTTTGGCACCAACATTCTGGTGGCCGACAAAGCCCTGTTGAAGTGCCGCTTCACCGGCACGTTCCGCCAGCCCAACCCCGCCCAGGTGCTACAGGTGGTGAGCGTGGCCACCAATGCAACCCTGGCCGGCGACGCTGTCAATGGCTATATCCTCGGTGGCCAGGGCTGCGAGTAATCGGTGCTGGCTTGAAGAGCTGAAAACCAGCTTTCGGCTGGCTGTTTCCCGCTTCCCAACTCTCATTCCCGCCGCTATGCGGTATCTGTTTGGTCTTATCGTATGCCTGTGGCTGCTTAGCGGCGGCAGCTGGGCTCAATCCTCGGCCAGCCTGCTGGCTCGCCGGGTGAGCGTGGCTGCTACCGATGCGCCCCTGCAGCAGGTTTTGCGCGATATTGCTCGTCAGAGCGGGGTGCCGTTCAGCTACAGCAGCACGTTTATTCCGCTCCAAAAGCGCGTGACGCTGCACACCAACGGCGCCCGGCCGGTGGGCGAAGTGCTGCGGCTACTGTTTCAGAGTCGGGGCGTTTCCTACCAGGTTATCGGCAGCCAAATAGTGCTCTGGCGCACCGGCGACAAACCTCCTTTTGCTCCAGTCAGCTCCCCCAAGCCTTCTTCCAGCGCTACGCCAACTGCTGAAACGGTAGCCATGCACAAAGTTGGTCCAGCCGCCCGCCGGGGCGCAACCGCCGGCACGTCCCCGAAACGAGTAAATCCGGCCAACTACAAAACGCGCCCGGTTGGCAGTATTAGCACGGTGACGGCCAGCACCCAGCCTACAACCTTGCAAAAGCGGCCGGCCGCACCGGTGGCGCCGGCCGCTACGCTACCTCAAACCCTGCCGCTGCCCGCCGACACTATTCGGCGCCTTACCGCCGCACCCGACACGACAACCCCGGCCGCGCAATCGAAACTAGCCCGGCTGCGGGAAAAAGCCCGCCTTGCCGCCCAGACGGCTACTGGTGCTGTGGCCCGCACGGCCCGCCTTACCGGCCGGGCCGTGGGTAAAAGTGCCGAACAGGTAGTTGATAAAGCTAATGCCGTGGTCGATACCATTACAGTAGCCACGGCCGGCCTGAAAGAGCCCCTGCACGACGGCGCGCGCCGCCTGGCCCAGGCCGTCAGGCGCGACACGCTGGCCGGGCGCAGGGCTACCGTCCAGAGTGGGCTGCCGGGCCGGGACACGGTGCTGGCGCCGGTAGTAGTGCCCGTGCCCGTGGCCGCCAAAACCTACGACCGGCACCTGGCACAGGTAGCCTTTGTGGCCCCATTGGGTAGCAACTGGCTGCGCAGTGGCCGCAGCATCAATACTTTCTCCCTGAACGTGCTGGCCGGCTACTCGGCCGGGGTGCGAGGCGCGGAAGTAGGCGGCCTAGTGAACGTAGTGCGCGACACGATGCGGGGCGTGCAGGCCGCCGGCCTTGTGAACCTCACGGGCACGGAGGCGCAGGGCGTGCAGGCGGCCGGGCTGCTGAACGTAGTGGGCGGCTCGGTGCAAGGCATTCAGGCGGCCGGCCTGCTGAACGTGGTGCGCGACGATGCCCGGGGTGTGCAGGTGGCCGGGCTCGTGAATATGGTGGGAGGCGCGGCCCGCTCCCGGCGCGGCGGCAGCCGCCCCACGCAGGCCCGTCAGCTGCTGGGGCTGCCACGCCTGCTGGCTACCGACTCGGTGGCCAGCCACCTGAGCGCACCCAGCGCCATGTCGCTGCCCGGGCCGCTGCTGCAGGCTGCCGGCCTGGCCAACCTTACCGGCACCGACATCCGGGGCCTGCAAACGGCTCCGCTGCTGAACTCAGCCCGCCGCGTGACGGGTATGCAGTTTGGCCTTGTTAACGTAGCCAAGCATGTGAAAGGCGTGCAGTTTGGCCTCATCAACGTGGCCGATTCGGTGGACGGCGTTACGCTGGGTATTATCAACATCGTGCGGCATGGCTACCTGCACGGGGAGGTGTGGGCCAGTGAGACGCTGCCCCTGAATGCGGCCCTGAAGCTGGGCACGACGCGGTATTATACCATTCTCTCGGCTGCCACTCAGCCCTTCGGTACCCGTATTCACTGGGCTACCGGCTTCGGTATTGGCACGGCCAGCCGGCCGCACGGGCGCTTCTCTTGGAACCTGGACCTGCTCGACTGGTACCTGCTCAAGCAGCCGGGCACCGAGGGTACGCTGCTCTCCTATACCCAACTGCGGCCTTCTCTGGTGTGGCAGATCGAGCCCCAGGGCCACCTCGGCTTAGTCCTTTCGCCTACGCTGAATCTGGGACTGTATGAGAATGACGGGGGCGGCACCAACTCTGATTTCGGCAAAAACCAGCTGCTGCTGCTCGATACCAAGACGGGCCAGACGCTGGTGCGGCTGTGGCCGGGCTTGCAGATTGGGCTGCGCTTTTGAGTGGCGCTGGTTATTGCTCAGAACCGTGTAATACCAGATAAATGATAAGTCGCTTTGTCGGATATACTGCCTGCGGGCGTATTGTAATAAAAAGATACGATATAAAAAATACCCACTTCTGGCGATTGTGAGGGGCAAGGGGCCGATTTACTTTTGACTGTGCCGAACCGTGTACTACGCGGTAGCACCTTCTTCAGTTTCAATCATTTCAAGCTCCATGAAAAAAATCCTAACTCTCCTTTGCAGCTGCTTTACCGCCGCTATGCTGATTGCCACCTCCGCCGAAGCCAAAGTGTGGCGCGTGGACAACAACACCGGCACCCCCGGCGACTTCACTACGGCTACTGCCGCCGTTACCAGCAGCAGCGTAGCCTCCGGCGACACGCTGTACTTCAACGGCTCGGCCACGGACTACGGTAGCGCCACGCTAACTAAGAAGCTGGTCATGATTGGGCCAGGCTATTTCCTGAACGAAAACCCGGAAACGCAGGTGGTGACCCAAACGGCAAGGCTAAGCAACATCGTTTTAAATCCTGGCTCGCAGGGGTCAGAGGTAATGGGCTTTGAAGGTGTTTCGTGCGATATCCGGACGAGCAACATTGTGATGCGGCGCAATAAGGACTGCTATGCCTACATCGGCTACTATATCAGCACGGGTGTCAGCAACGTCTTTGTTTCGCAGAATTACATCTACGCTGTCTATGTTGGCTCGAGCTGCACCAACGTTTTTATCACCAACAACTACATCTTTTCCAGCGGCATCAGCAGCTCTACTACTGCCGTCATTCACGTGGCCCAGAACGTTATTAACGGCCCGGGTATCACGACCTACAACTCGTTCGTGTACAACAACATCATGAACAGCGGCTCGGTGAGCGGCACCGGCAACTCGTACAACAACAATCTGTGCAACGGTACCCAGTTTGCGGCCGGCAACGGCAACGTGCAGAATGTGACGATGACCAACGTTTTCGTGGGCACGGGCTCCACGGATGGCAAGTGGAAGCTCAAAGCCGGCTCGCCGGCCCTGGGTGCGGGTATCAATGGCGAAGAGTGCGGCATGTTTGGCGGCAACGAGCCCTACATCCTGAGCGGCCTGCCCCCAATTCCGGCTATCTGGTCGTTTTCGCAGCCTTCGATTGTGCCGGCTTCGGGCACGCTGCAGATCCGCATCAAGGCCAACGCACACAACTAAGGTCGGTTTCCGTCCTATCCCGATTTTTCGCAGGATAAATGATACACCGACGACTTCTCGTCCCCGGCTGGCTGGGGCGCGTTACCCTGCTGTGGCTACTGGCCTGGCTGGGAGCCGCCTTTGCTGCCCGGGCTCAACAGCCCCTCGACTACGCCGAATACTACCTCGATACCGACCCCGGCTACGGGCGCGGTACCCGCGTACTATTCCCGGCGGCTGCCGCCGCGCAGGACCATACGTTTACTGCCGACTTTTCGGCCGCCACGCCCGGCATTCATACGCTGTATGCGCGGGTACACGCCAAGGGTGGCCGCTGGAGCCAGACGCTGGTGCGCTCCTTTCTTAAATCGAGTACCGCCTCCGGCAGCGGTACACCGCCCAACATCACCCAGGCCGAGTACTATCTGGATACTGACCCCGGCCTGGGCCAAGCCACGGCCCTGCCCGTAACAGCCACTCGGCAGCTCGACCAGGTGTATACCCTGGACCTGAGCGCGCTGCCAGCCGGCGTGCACACTCTCAATGTGCGGGTGCGGGACGCCAACAAGCACTGGAGTCTGACCTACAGCCAGTCGTTTCTAAAGATGGGCAACGCCAGCGGCAACGGTACCGCGCCCAACATCACCCGGGCCGAGTATTATATCGACAGCAACCCCGGCCTGGGCCGGGGCACCGCGCTGCCGGTAACCTCCGGCGCCAGCATCGACCACACTTACAGCCTCGACCTGAGTGCCTTGACGCCGGGCGTGCACACCATCAACGTGCGCACGATGGATGCCAACAAGCACTGGAGCCTGACCCACACGCAAAGCTTCCTGAAAATGGGCAGCAATAGTGGGAGCGGTACCGCGCCCAACATCACCCGGGCCGAATACTACCTCGATACCGACCCCGGCTACGGGCGCGGCACGGCCATCAGCGTCACGCCCGGCCAGAGCATCGACCAGGTACAGACGCTGGATCTGAGCGCCGTAGCGGGTGGCGTGCATACCATTAACGTGCGGGTAAAGGATGCCAACGGTCGTTGGAGCCTGACCCACAGCCAGACGTTCCTGAAGGTGACTTCAGACGGCTCGAGCAGCCCGGCCCCCCTCATTACCAAGCTCCAATACCAGGTAATGCGTGGCACGACGGCCGTGACGGCGCCCGAAACCTACGTGCTGCCGGTGGCCACGCGGGCCAATAAGGTGGACGTGACCTTCTCGCCCCAGCTCTGCCTGACGGAAGCCGGTGCCTACGTATTGCGTGTGTCGGCGGTGGATGCCAATGGCAAACCGTCGTTGGCCTACGCCCACCCGTTCAGCATCACGGCGCCCACCAAGTTTCAGCCCAACCTGCCGGATACCCTGCAGGCCTGTTCGGGCCAGCCCGTCACGCTGACGTCGGCCGCGGCCGGTGCCGGCAGCACCTACCGCTGGAACACCGGCGAAACCACCCAGTCGATTACGGTGAATACGGCCGGCCGCTACTTCGTGGACGTGACCAGCGCCGGCGGCTGCGTAGGCACCGACACGACGCGGGTGCTGTTTACCCCCGGCCCCGTAGTAAGCCTGCCCGATACCACGGCTGCCACCTGCGGCGCAACCAGCGTGACGCTGGACGCCGGCGCCGGCTTCGGTAGTTACCTGTGGAGCACCGGCGCTACGACGCGCACCATCACCACCGCCACGCCGGGTGCTTACTCGGTAACGGTGACGGGAGCCAACAGCAGCAGCAGCTCCTGCTCGGCTACGGCCGGCACCTACGTGGTGATTCCCCGTGCCGATATTGCCCAGGCCAACCAGACCGTGTGCACGGGTACTACCGTAGCGCTTTCTCTGAATGGCCCGACCAACGGCACTATCCGATGGAGCACCGGCGAAACGACGGCCAGCATTTCGGTGAAGCCCACCATAACGACCACCTACACCGCCACGGTGAAGGCCGGTTCATACAGCTGCACCGACCAGGTGACCATCAGCATTGCCCCGCCGCTGCCCCTGAACCTGCCCGATACCACGGCCGTGGCCTGTGGCGCGAGCAGCGCAACGCTGGACGCCGGCGCGGGAGCTTCGTCCTACCTCTGGAGTACCGGCTCCACGGCCCGCAGCATCAGTGTGAGCACGCCAGGCTGGTACAAGGTGACCGTGATGGGTGCCTGCCAGCAGAAGGATAGCACCTACGTGGTGCTGCCCAACGCCGATATCGTGCAGAACAACCAGACGGTGTGCTCCGGAACCAGTGTAAACCTGACCTTGCGCACGCCCATTAACGGCACTATTCTGTGGAGCACGGGCGAAACGACGGCCAGCATTTCCGTAGCGCCCACGATGACGACCACCTACACCGTGACGGTCAAAGTGGGCTCGAAGGTGTGCACTGACCAGGTGACCATCACCGTAACGCCGGCTCCGACGGTGTCCCTGCAGCCCTTTGCGGCCGTGTGTGCCAACCCCGGCAGCGTACTGCTGACCGGTGGCTCGCCGGTGAGCGGCACCTACAGCGGCCCCGGCGTGAGTGGCGGCTACTTCACGCCGACTACGGCGGGCGTGGGTACGCATACTATCACCTACAGCTACAACCAGAACGGCTGCCCGGCTTCGGCAACGCAGACCATTACGGTGAACCCGCTGCCGGTCGTGACTTTCGCCGTGCCGGGTCCGGTGTGCCGCGAAACGGCCGCCTTTGCCCTCACGGGCGGCGCGCCTACGGGCGGTACGTATAGCGGTCCGGGCGTAACCGGTGGGCAGTTCAATCCGGCTGCGGCCGGCCCGGGCCTGCACACGCTGACCTACACCTACACTAACGGCAGCGGCTGCGCCAACACCGCTACCCAGACTATCGAAGTGCTGCCCAAGCCCGTCTTTGCCGCCAGCGACTCGCTGGTGTGCGCGGGCCAAAGCGTGACGCTGCGCGTAACGGGGGCCGGGGCCGGCGCTACCTACGTCTGGAGCACGGGTGCCACGACCAGTAGCATTACCGCCACGCCAACGGTGCAGACGACCTACTCGGTAACGGTGACCAACGGTGCGGGCTGCTCCTACACGTTCACTCAGAAAGTGCGCATCAATCCGTACACGGCCACGCCGGGCATGGTAAGCCAGATGCAGCCCGTGGACAACTCCAACGGCCTGAGTTTGCCAATTTCCTTCTCCTGGGCTCCGGCTACGGGCGCGGCTTCGTATGAGCTGTTTATCTGGCCGGCTGCCGGCACTCAGCCTACGCAAGCCACAGTGCCTAACATTAACACGCTGGCCTATACCTACAGCGGCGCGTTGCCCTACGGCCAGCCCTACAAGTGGCGCGTGGTAAGTGTGACGCCCTGCGGCCGTACCGAAGGACCAGTTCAGACCTTCCGTCTGCGAGAGCTGCCCGATATTCGCGTCACCAACATCGTGGTGCCCGATACCGTGTACGCCGGCCAGACCATGGAGCTGAGCTGGAACATAACCAACTCGGGCGCCGGCAGCACGCTGGCCCAGCAGTGGAGCGACCGGGTGTATATTTCCCAGGATTCAACCTTCAGCAGCGCCGCTACGGTGGTTGGAGCCCGGGGCAATACTACCTTTTTGCAGCCCAACGGCACGTATATTACCACGGCTACCTTCCCGGTGCCGTACTCGCAGGCCGGCCGCTACTACGTGTTCGTGAAAGCCGATGACTACGGTCAGCTGCCGGAAACGAATGAGACGAACAACCGCCGCCGCGCCGCCGACCGGGTACTGGTCATCGTGCCCGAAACCCCGGACTTCGCGGTGGAAAACTTCGTGTCGCCGCCCGACAACTCGGTGGGCAACTCAATGGTGCAGCTGCGCTACCGGGTGTACAACCGCGGCACAGTGGCCAGCACGGTGCCCCGCGTAGATCAGTATTTCATTTCGCCGGATACCATTCAGAACATTGCCGCCAACACCGCCCAACTGGCGCTGGGCCCCAATGCCCTGCTGCTAGGTTCCCAGACGGTGACGGATACCCTGCTGCCCGGCGGCTACTACCAGCGCACGGTGAACCTGCGGATTCCGCACACGCAGTACGGCACGCGCTACTTCTACGTGTACACGGACGCCAACAACGCCGTGTTTGAAACCGCCTCGACCAACAACGCCAACGCCCCGGTAGCGGTGAACATCATTCTGCGGCCCCCGGCTGATCTGGCCCCGTTCCGCTTGTCGGTGCCGGCCAATACGCTGGCGGGTACGAGCATGAACATCACCTGGGACGTGCGCAATACCGGCCTGAACGTGCCGGTGGAAACCTACTGGGCCGATAAGTTCTGGCTGAGCAAGGACGCCACGTTCAACCCGGCTACGGCCACCGAAATCGGGGTCTACAACGTCTTCAACGGCGACACGCTGGCCCCGAACCACCACTACCGGCGCACTATTGCTCTGAACATTCCCAACGGTATGTCGGGTCAGTACTACGTGTACGGCAAGGCGGATTTCGTGCAGAATAAGGAAGGCGGCAACGTGTTCGAGTACACCTACGAAGGCAACAACCTGATCCGCTCGGCCAGTCCCGTTACCATCGGCCTGACTTATGCCGACCTGGCCCCGGCTGCCTTCACGGGCCCAAGCACCGTGGATGCCTTCGAAACCTTCACGGTGAACTACACTATCCGTAACACCAGCAACGCCGTGGGCAATGCCACTGGCACCTGGAACGACGTGGTGTACCTGCACCAGCGCAACGGCGGCAACGCCTATTGCACCACGCTGGGCACGGTTTCGCACACCGGTCCGCTGGCTCCTGGCCAGACCTACACTGGCTCGATGACCCTTACGATTCCGCGCTGGGTAGACCCGGGTGAGTACGACCTCGTGCTCAAAACCGACGCCAACGGCAGCGTGTACGAGTACGACTTCGAGACCAACAACGAGCAGCGCGTGGCCTTCACCTACCGCTACTCCGACGACCTGCGCGTGACGGCTCTGACGACCACCGGCGCGGCCTACTCGGGCCAGTCGGTGCAGGTAAACTGGACCGTCGACAACCAGGGCGCATTCCGCACGCTGGCTACCGGCTGGTACGACCAAGTGTTCCTGTCCAAGGACAACGTGCTGGATGCCTCTGACCTGAACCTCTCTACGGTGCAGCGCAACGGCGAGCTGGCAGTAGGCGGCAGCTACGCGGCCCAGGCCACGGTGAAGCTCCCGCACGGCTTGCAGGGCAGCTTCTACGTCATTGCCAAAACCGGCAACCGTAACGGCTGGAGCTGCGGCTACACCAGCTCCCCGGTGCTGGTTGATACTAACCTGGCCAACAACGTGCGCACGGTGGCGCTGCCCATCACGCTCACACCGCCCGCCGACCTGGTGGTACAGTCCGTCACTTTCCCGACCGATGTCGTGGCCGGGCAGCAGGTGCAGATTCCGTTTGCCATCAAAAACCAGGGCACCGGCGCCACGCTGGAAGGCAACTGGAACGACGGTATCTACGTGAATACGGCTCCCACCGTGAACGGTGCTACCCGCATCGGCAACTACAACCGGGTGGGTACCCTGGCCGGTGGCGCTTCGTACTCGACGCTGCTGAACGTGACGGTGCCGGCGTATCTGTCGGGCAACTACTACATTTTCCTCGTGGCCGACAACTCTCAGAGCAACGGCTACTCGCCCACAACCTTGTGGGGTGGAGCGGTGCAGTACGGCACGGTGTACGAGCACGAGCAGGAGCTCAACAACATCGAGCAGGGCAGCCTGCTGATTCGGGTGCCGCAACCGGCTGACCTGGTGGTAACGGCCGTGGCCGTGCCCGGCAACAAGAAGCTGGGCGAAACCATGACGGTGCACTACTCGGTGAAAAACCAAGGTGCCAACCCCGCCGTGGGTCTGCTCAAGGACGGCCTGTTCCTCTCGCAGGATTTGGTTGTGGACGGCGCCGTGGACAAGCTCTTTGCCTCCAGCACCCGCAACCTGACCATTCAGCCCAACCAGACGATTACCGGCGTGGTGAAAAACCACGTGCAGGCTATTGAGCCCGGTACCTACAACGGGCTGATGGCTACCAACCTCTTCGACGACATCTACGAAGGCCCGGCCAACAATAACAACGTGCTGGCCGCCGGCAATTCGCTGAACATCGGCGTGGATGAGCTGGCTTTGCGCACCAATACCGCCTTCAAGCTCGACCTCGACTCGATGGTGTATTATAAGGTGACGCCGGGCGCGGACAAGGACATGCTGCTCAAGCTGACCAGTAACCAGCCGTTTGGTCAAAACGAGGTGTACGTGGCCCACAACCGCGTGCCCACGCCCGCTAGCTACGACTTTATCTACACCGACCAGGTGAGCCCCAACCAGGAGCTGCTGATTCCGACCACCCAGGCCGGACCCTACTACATCCTGGTGAAGACGCCCTACGTGTACGCCGGTCTGCAAACGGCCACCCTGTACGCCGATACCCTCGGCTTCCAGGTGCGCTCCATCACCGCCGACCGGGTGGGCCAGGGCCGCGTGACTACGCAAGTGTTGGGCGCCGGCTTCCGCAAGGGCATCACCCGCTTCTACCTGACCAAGGGCACCAGCCCAACGGTGGTAGCCGAAGCCCGGGTGCTTAAGTTCCGCAGCAGTGTGGAGCTGACCCTGCGCTGGCAGCTCGACTCGGTAGCCGTGGGTCAGTACAACGTGGTGGCCGAAAACGGCACCAAGCGCGTGCAGCTCACCAATGGCCTGACCGTGGAGCCCCGCCGCGCCCTGTCGGTGGACTTCGCGACCATCATTCCGAAGACCATCCGGGCCGGTACCAGCGGCAACTGGACGTACTTCCTCAAGAACACCTCCAACGTGGACGTGCCCTACTGGGAGTTCCAGTACAACCTGCCGTCTGGCTCCAACCCCGTCATCACGCACACGCCTAACGTGCGCAAGAAGTCGGATTTCCACGCCGGCGCGGGCTCTAATACGCCCAACAACCGCCTGGAAGACGGCCTGACTGAGGTGCTGCCCTTCGTGGCCCAGGATCTGGTGCCGGATGAGGTTATTCAGGTCAATATCCGCCTGACGCCCCAGCGCGTGGGTCAGTACCCCGTCGTTTGGAACCAGGCCGCTATGACCGAGGAATGGTATTCGCGCCAGACCCTGGACCACATCAGCCGCTACCGGCAGGCCGTATTGGCCCAGCCGGCCCAGTACCCGACCGGCGTGGTGGCCCTGGCTACCAACCAAGTGGCTTGGCAGGACAGCCTGCAGAACTACTACTCGAAAGCCGGCTTGCTGGATAAGAGCTGGATTGGCCGCAACGCCCGCACGGGCTACACGGCCAAGTCGGAAACCGTCAGCATCCCCGGCGGCATCTGCGGCGACTATGGCATCACCGAGTGTCCCCGCTCGTTCCGGCCGGATCCGTTCAGTGCCGTGGGCTACCCCAGTGCTCTGATTGGCTGCGCCGACTCGATTGTGTTTACCTACAAAGGCCGCGGCCTCTCGTGCACCGAAGTAGTAGGCTCCAGTGACCCCAACCTGATTGTGGGCCCCGACGGGCTCGGCAAGCGCAAGATGGTGGGCGTGCAGCAGACCCTGAACTACCAGGTGCAGTTTGAGAATGACCCGCTGATTGCCACCGCGCCGGCCCAGGTCGTGCGGGTGCAGGTGCCGCTGAGCAGCGCCTACGAGCCCCGCTCGTTCCGCGTGGGCTCCTTCGGCTGGGGCAAGTTCAGCTTCGACGTACCGGCCAATACCTCGACCTACACCCGCACCCTCGATATGCCCGACTCGCTCGGCTACGACGTGCGCGTGCTGGGTACTATCGACGTGGTAAACCGCCGCCTGCTGTGGCAGATGGAAACCATTGACCCCGCCACCGGACTCGCGCCGGAAGACCCCAACAAGGGCTTCCTGCTGATTAACGACTCCACCGGCCGCGGCCAGGGCTTCGTCAACTACCTCATCAGCGCCTCGGCCAATGCCTTCACCGGCGACACGCTGGCGTCGCAGGCCAGCATCGTGTTCGACTCCAACGGGGCCATCAAAACCAACAGGTGGTGGAACATCCTCGATGGAGCCGCCCCGAGCAGCCACGTCAACACGCTGGCCGTCCGCCAGGCCAGCACCTCGGTGCAGCTGAGCTGGACCGGCGGCGACGACCCCAACGGCTCGGGCCTGCGCAGCTACGCGCTGTACGTGGCCCGGGATAAAGGCGCTTTCGAGCAGGTTGAAGCCCGCCTCTCCGGCAACTCCTACACCTTCGTAGGGGAGCCCGGCGTGCGCTACGACTTCTTCACCCTGGCCACCGACAGCACCGACAACCGCGAGGCCATGAAGCTCGTCGGCGACACCTACACCGTCATCGACGACGCGCTGGAAGTATTCGATTTGGTGCATAACCAGTGCCTGGTGACGGATACTATCGTCAGCACCGGCGCCGGCCAGTGGCAGCGGTTGTACAAGGACGGCAAGGTGGTAGCCGCCATCAACGACCGGGGCCGCGCCCTGGGCAAGGTGGCCGTGCAGTTCAGCGTAATGGAAGGCAGTCCCGCCCGTTCCATGAACAGCATGGAGGTAATGGACCGCAACTGGCACGTAGTGGCGCAGAACCCATTTGTGGGCGGCTCGGTGGATGTGCGTTTCTACGGTCTGAAAACCGAGTTTGACCGCCTCAAAGCGGCCAACGACGGCGACGCCAACGACGTGCAGAAGCTCACCGACCTGCGCCTGACCCAGTACAGCGGCCCGAACGAGGACTGTGTGCTGAGCAACAACACGCTCAGCGGCCCAGCCACCGAAGTGCGCCTGCTCACACCTACGACTACGGCCGTGGATACTGAGCCGTACTTCGTGGCCGAAGTCACGGTAACGGACCACTTCTCGGAGTTCTACCTCAACGGCCCCGCCACGCCGCTGCCCGTGCAGCTGACCAAGTTCACCGCCACGCTGCAAGGCAAGGCGGTGGCCGTCCGCTGGCACACGGCCCAGGAGCGCAACAGCCACTACTTCGCCGTGGAGGCTACCAACGATCCGCAAGCCGGTTTCCGGGAAATCGGACGGGTACAGGGCAAAGGCACTACGAGCAGCGCCAGCAGCTACGAGTACCTCGATACCCAGCTGCCCGCCGCCGGTGGCCTGCGCTACTACCGCCTGCGTCAGGTTGATGTCGACGGCACCACGGCCTACTCGCCCGTAGCCACCGTGATGCTGGAACAAGCCAAGCTGCAGGTGCAGGCTCACCCGAACCCCTTCCGTAGCTCGGAGCTGGAAATCAGCATCGAAGCGCCGAAAGCCGGAGTGGCCGAGCTGCGCGTGGTAGACCTGGCCGGCCGCACCGTGTTGGCCCGCACCGTGAAGCTCACTGCCGGCTCGACTACGGTAGCACTGCCCGAGTTGGCACCTCTGCCCACCGGCATGTACCTGCTCACCACCAAACTGGGTGAGTCGGTGCAGCAGCAGAAGCTGGTGAAGGAGTAAGGTCTTTTGCCCCGATTGAAAAAGCCCGTTCGCAGCTGCGAACGGGCTTTTTGCTTTATATGGGTGCGCGGACGTACGCGTATTGTTCTGGCGTTGCGCCTCACCCCCTGACCCTCTATCCGAAAGAGGAGAGGGGACACCGATTTTGCTACAGATGTATTGGTCTCTTGTATGCTATTAAATTAAGGGAGTCCTGCGCATCTGTGGCTCCTGCTCTCCTTTTCGGAGAGGGGGCTGGGGGTGAGGCAAACCATTAGCGCCAGTTGTACGATTTGACACAAAGCCGCAACCCTTACGCCCGCATCGGGACCAGAATAAAGGTGCCGCGCAGGCATTGCCGGAAGCCCTGGCGCTGGTTGTCGCGCTTTAGGTCGACGGTGCGGTAGCGGTGGTTCAGGCCCCGCTCACTCACAATCATGATGGTGTAGCCGCGGCTGCGCACGAGGTAGCGCCGGGCGTTAAGGGGCTTCACTGTATCGGTAAGGTCGGCGGCGCTGCCCGCCGGGACGGCAAAGGCCGACGCCGAATAGTGCGCCGGCCAGGTGGTGCGGGCCACAATGTCGTGCACCTGCCAGAGGTGGCGCATAGCGGCGCGGGCCCCAATCGTCTCGCCGCAGTGCCGGCACACGCGGGCGTCGGTGAGTAGAAGCTGGCGCTTCTGGCGCAGCTCCCGCAGCATTTCGGGCAGTTCGGCTTCCCGGCGCCGCCGCACCACGCTGGTTACGGCCGAGAATAATTCTCCTTCGCTCACCCCATACTTATGCTGCAGAATATCCAGCGTGTGGGCGCTGAGCATGCCGAAGGACAGCAAATCTTCAAGGTCGGTGAGCAGAGTGGGCATGGATAAGCTATAAAGCGGCGGCCCCGCCGATAAGTTCTCGGCCGAGAACTTATCGGCGGGGCCGCCGGGGTTTTGCCTGCTTATTTGCCCGAGTTCTGGGCCGTGCTCTTGGATACTTTCTTCAAATCCTGCTTGGGATTCGAGCGGGGCGTAATGATTTTGTCGCTGGGCCGGGCGTACTGATCGAGCCAGGTTTGCATCAGCGCCAGCGCTTTGGGGGAGAAATTAGGCTGCTGCTCACCATTCACCAGCGGCCATTCCGACTCGTCGGGCTGAAATGCGTGGTTGACGCCGGCCACCTTGTATACTTTCACATGGCGGTTGCCGCCCGCTTTGAGGCCTTTTTGCAGGATTGCGAGGTTTTTGCTGGCCGCTACCTGTAGGTCTTCCACGCCATTGAGGGCCAGTACGGGGCATTTCACGGCCGGCAGCTTCAGCTTGGGGTCGAAGTCGAGGTAGTAGCGGTACCAGGGCGAAACGAGCTGAGCTGCCCGGGCGCGGGCCATGTTGGGGTCAATTTCCACGTTGCTCATCCGAATCATGGCCGCGAGCTTGCCCCGGGCCTGGTTGCTGTTCGGCGTCTGCCGAATGATGCTGATCATCTTGTCGTGCAGCTTCAGGGCCGCGTCTACCTGGGTGGCATTGCCCCCAATCATGCGCATAATATCCACCTGCTGACGGCGCAGAATGTCGCGGCCCGGCATGCCGTAGCCGGCCAGGGAAACCACGAAGTCGGGACCTTTGGGCTCGGTGGCGGCCAGCAGGGCAATGTTGGCGCCCTCACCGTGGCCCATCATGCCCACTTTCTTCTTGTCAATCCGGGCGTGGCTGCGCATGTAGTCCATGGCCGCTTCAGCATCCGTTTTTAGGTCTACGGTAGTGGCGGCGGCGTATCTCCCCCCCGATTTACCCACGCCCCGGTCGTCGTAGCGCACTACCGCTATGCCGTGCCGCGTCAGGTAGTCGGCCAGGATGGCAAACATGCGGTAGTCTTCCTGCTGGGCTGCGTCGCGGTCCTGCGGACCCGAATCCGACACCAGCACGATGGCCGGGAAAGGGCCGTTGCCGTTGGGCGTCGTCACGGTAGCACCCAGGCACAGGTCGGTTTCCTTGTTGGTGATGATAACCTGCTCGGTCTTGTAGGGCTGCGCGGGCTTAAAGGTCGGGGCGCTAACCACCGCCGCCGGACCCTGAATGAACTTCACCTCTTCCTTCAGACCCGGCTGCTCCCAGATACCCGTCATGGATTTCCGGTCTCTGCTGAGCTTGCCGTTGAAACGGCTGCCGGCCTGCTCGATCTTGAGGGAAATATCTTCTTTAACGAGCGACATTTCCACGGGCATGCGGCTTATTTTCTGCCGGGGCATATCCAGGGCCGCGTAGTAGCTGCCGCCGGTGAGGGGCACAATGGTAATAATAAGCTCGAAGCTGCCACCAGGCACCTTCAGCTGGCCTTTCCACTGCCCGCTCAAAGGAGCGGGCTCGCCACTGGCCGCTAGGCTGCGGGTAGCGGTGAGAGGTACCCAAAAAAGCAGTAACGCTATGATTACAGCGTGTAAATATTTATTCATAAAGTGCAACTTATAAACGGTTTGAGGCCGTGTACAGAGGGGAAATGCCTCGAAAATACCAAATTTACGTGAGACTCACCGCAGAAGATTCAGGAGCTGGACCGTAGCAGCCGCCCACCACCAGGCCCAAAGCCGGGCCGCATCCGACCCGACAGCTTCCTTCCTGAAAATGACTGCGCGGGTCCGGATTAAGTATTGTATAATTCATATATGAAGCTTGGTGCCAGCTCTGCGCGGCTTGCCCTGTACTTTCCGGCCCGCCGCACCAGCTTTATAGCTGCCCTCAACCGCGTCGTTGGTGGGCCGCAGCAGCAGCCTCGTAGCGGGGGCGCGACCTACTATATAAGGAGTGGGGCTGCGGCAGCTGGCCAGGTACAAAAAAAGAGCGGACGGAGAAATTCTCCGCCCGCTCCCGGGTACTGTTAGCTTGGTAGCAAGCCGCGTGCTTAGTTGAAGATGTAGCGCACGCCAAGCTGACCCTGCCAGCGCGAAGCCAACGACGATACGTCCCAGGGGTTGCTACGGGTAGCAATGTTCTTGGGGAACGAGAAGGTGGGCTGCACGCCGGCCCCGGTCGACTCCACACGCAGCAGCTCAATGGCGTTGTTCTGCACCGAGTACTGGTGGCCCCAGTCGTTGTTGAGCAGGTTAGTAGCGTTGATGATGTCGAAGGTCACCTGGATGGTGTTCTTCTTGCCACCGGCCATGAAGTTGAAGTCCTGGGCTACGCGCAGGTCAAGCTGGTGCGTCCAGGGCAGGCGGGAGGAGAAGCGCTGGGCATACTCGCCGCGGTGCTTGCTCAGGTAGTCGTCGTTGTTGATGAAGGCATCCAGCTGAGCCTGTACTTCGGCCAGCGTGCGGGTGTCGGTCGTCACCAGCTTGATTTCGTTCACGTCGCGCACATCCCGCGGAATGTAGAACAGGTCGTTGCCGTTGTTGCCGTCGCTGTTCAGGTCGGTGCTGTTGCCGTACACGTAGGTGAGCGGCTGGCCCGACAAGCCTTCGTACACGGCCGAGATGGTCGTGGCCAGCTTATCGCCGGCGTAATGGAAGGTGTAGCCGGCCGTGGCCAGCACCCGGTGCCGCCGGTCGTTGAGCGAGAAGCTCAGCTCCGGGTTGTTCGGGTCGGTGATGATCTGGTTGAAGCCAAAGTTCGAGGAAGCCGTGGTGTTGAAGCCGCTGTTTACTTCCTTCGACTTGCCATAGGTATAGGCCACGGAGGTGTTCAGACCGTCGCCAAACTGCTTCTGGAGCTGGCCCGTCAGGTTATAGCGGAAGCCCTGGTCGGTGTTTTTCAGCACATACACGTTCGTGAAGTTCGCATCGACGCGGCGGGCGGCGCCGCTGGCGTATACCGGGCGCTTATCGGGGCCGGCCAGGTTGCCGATGGGGGCAGCCAGGTTAGCATCCTGGTAGTAGATGTCGTTCAGCGTCTTCGAGTACACGCCTTCCAGCGTCGCAATGACGTCGCCGGGCAGGCGGAAATCCACAGCCAGGTTGGAGCGCCACACCTGGGGCAGCTTGAAGTCCTTGGCCAGCACATTGATCTGGGCGGTTTTCGAAGCGCCAGCGCTGTAGGTAGTCGGAATCCGGTCCACGTTGGTTTCAATCGTCGACAGGTACTTCGGCGTAGCTGGGTTGCTTGTGTTGTACGACGTGTTGTTGATGTCCAGGTTGCCCTGAATCATGCCGCTGTTGGAGTAGCTGTTGGCAATCCAGACGTAGGGCACGCGGCCCGTGAAAATACCCGTACCACCGCGCACCTGGATTTTGGCGTCGTTGTTCAGGTCATAGTTGAAGCCCAGGCGGGGTGCCCACAGCAGCTGGCCGTTGGGCACGTTCTGGGTGTTCAGGTCGCCGTACTTATCGAAAGCTGATTGGTTTTCTACCAGCGGGTTATAAGCCGGCTTATCCACAAACACGGGCACGTCGAGGCGCAAGCCGGCCGTCAGGCGCAGGTTCTGGATGGGCGAGTACTGGTCCTGCACGTAGAAGCCGAGCTGCATAGCCTTGAAAGCCGCTGCTCCGTCGCCGGAGGTAGCGTAGGCCGCCTGTACCCGGGTAGCCTTGTCGGCGTAGAAGTTTTGCAGCGATGTAAACGTGTAAGCACCGCTGCCGTCACTGATAAACAAGTTGCGGAACTTGAAGCCTTCGTTGTGCGTGCCCAGCGTGAAGGTGTGCTTGCCGAAAGTGGCCGTTAGGTTGTCGGTTACTTCCACAATGTCCTGGTTCAGGCTGTTGAGGGCCGAGTTACGCTCAGTGCCAAACAGGTAAGTGTTGCCGTTGTCGGCAATGCTGAAGGCTGGCAGCAGGGCACCGCGCGTCACGCGGCCGTCCCGGATGCGGCTGTAGCTGAGCAGCAGCTTGTTGGAGAAGCGGCCGAAGCGGCTGTTCAGTTCGGCTACCGAGCTGTTGGTCACGTTGCTGAAGCGGTAGCCGTTGTTGCCGAAGCGGAAGTTGATGGACGAGCGGGTAATGTTGTCGGTGAAGGCCTCAACGTAGTTGTGGCGCAGCGTGAGCTGGTTGTTGTCCGAAAGGTTGAAGTCTAGGCGCGCAAATACCTTGTTGCTTTCCGTGCGCAGCACTTCCTCATCGGCGCTGCCCACCTCGTAGCCGTAGCGTTGCTTGGCATAGGCGGCAATGCCGGCCAGGGTAGTGGGGTTGATGCTCGACGCGGACGTGCCGGGCGTGAAGCCCAGCGGGGTGCTGGCGCGGGCAATTTCACCGTTCAGGAAAAAGAAAACCTTGTCGCGTACCAAAGCGCCGCCCACCCGGAAGCCGGTCTGGTAGTTCGAAAACTTGTCGGCCTTGGTGCGGGGTTCCGTTACGCTCTTGCCAATGGTGTTCTGATTCCGGCCAAAGCCGTAAATCGAGGCCGACAGATCGTTCGAGCCCGAGCGGGTAATGGCGTTGATACCGCCGCCGGTGAAGTTGCCGAGCATCACGTCGTAGGGCGACACTACCACCTGGATTTCCTGGATGGCATCGAGGGCAATAGGCTGGGTGCCAGCCTGGCCGCCGGGCGTGGCGCTGGGGGCCAATCCAAACACGTCGTTGTTCACGGCGCCGTCAATGGTGATGTTGTTGTAGCGGTTGTTGGCGCCACCAATCGAGCTGCTCCCGCCGCCGTTGGCCTGGGGCGTGAGGCGCACGAAGTCGTTCAACGAGCGGCTGAGCGTGGGTAGGCGCTGGATCTGCTCCCGTGAAATGCGGGTTTCCGAACCCATGCGGCTGGCGTTCATGATACCGTCGCGGCGGGCACTTACCACCACTTCGTTCAGCTGCTGGGTGGCTTCGTTCAGGTTGATGTCGAGGCGCAGGTTCTGGCCCAAGCTCAAATACACCCCTTCCCGGCTGATGTCCTTGTAGCCGATGTAGGTAACGCGCACGGTGTACGGCCCGCCAACGCGCATGTTCTGGATGTTGTAGCGGCCTTCCGAGTTGGTAGGGGCAATATACTGGGTGTTGGTCGGCCCGTGAATGGCAATGATGGTAGCCCCCGGAAGTTCGGCTCCATCCTTGTCGGTGATGCTGCCACCCATGGCAGCGGTGGTGCTCTGCGCCATGCCCCAGCGCGCCGACAGCAGCGTCAGGAGCAAAAGCACCAGATGGCGTAAACGTAAGTTACTCATAAATAAGCGGTTGTTGGAAAAATCCCTTTTTTCTAAGGGGCCGCAAAGGTACAAGCACTTTTCTATTTTTGTACTATGCAGTTATGATTAACTTTTTGGCCCGTATCTAGTGAGCTAGTAATCAGTAAGAGTATGCGGTTTAATGACGTGCTATAGATTTATTTAGCTTGTATATCTCGATTTTAATGTGTTTGCGCATATCTTATTCAATTGTATTGTTACTAGTTATAATAATTGCCCTTTGGTGACTTTTGGTGTCGTATAATGCAATTCTATATTGAAATAGTCAGGGCCTGCATATTGGCTCATCCGCCGCTGGATATTGCCATAACCACCTGACTGATAAGCCGAAATTGGCCGCCGATAGTACTGAGCCGGGCCGCTTAAGACGCACGGCTCACTCTATCGTTATTGCCGGCGCCCGAAGCTGGCGAAGGGGGCCGCGCAGCCCCGGGAGCAATAATATAGTCTATGGCTTATATTGAACTGCTTAACCTGCGACAATGCGTCTTTCCCTGCTATCCGTTCTGTTCAGCTTGCTCTTACTGGTGATGCCCCGAGCAGGGCAGGCCCAGGCCAGAACCTTTGCCCCCGACACGCTCTCCGACGGCGGCGTTTTTGGATTGGCTTTGTCCCATGATGGCACCGAAGCCTATTTCACCGACTCAGACCGCACCCGCACTAGCTTGCGGCTCATGCAGGCCAAGCGGGTGGCCGGGCGCTGGCAAACGCCCACGCTGGTGCCCTTTGCCAGCCCATTCCGCGACATCGACCCCATCTTTTCGCCCGATGGCCAGCGCCTGTATTTCAACTCCACCCGGCCCTACGACAACTCAGCTACCGAACGGCCCAACTTCGACGTGTGGGTGGTGGAGCGCACCGGCAGCGGCTGGTCGGAGCCCCGGCGCGTGGCCGGCGTTTCCCAGGACTCGACCAGTGAATCATACGCCTCAGTAGCCCGCAATGGCACTATGTATTTCACTTCTACCCGTCGCGGGGGGGCGGGCAAATCCGATATCTACGCTTCCCGGTTGAAAAACGGGCAGTATCAGCCAGCCCAGGCGCTTGCCCTGAATACGCCCGGCTCGGATGGCAACCCCTTCATTTCGGCCAACGACCAGTTGCTGCTCTTCATTTCCGACCGGCCCGGCGGCTTCGGCGGCACCGACCTTTACCTAAGCTACCGGCAGGGCAAAGGCTGGAGCCAACCCTACAACCTGGGCCCCAAAGTGAATACGGCGGGCAGTGAGTTTTGCCCCGCTTTGTCGGCTGATGGCCGCACGCTCTACTTTTCCCGTACCGAGCGCAACGGCGACACGATTGTGCGCGAAGACTTGTACTCTATTCCGGTGGCCGAATTGGGGTTGCCCCGGGAAATTGAGCGACGCGTGCGGCGGTAATAGCAGTCGGTGGGAGCAGTAATTTCTTTGGCTTGTCTCGTCTTCGGCTGTCAATCCGCCGTACCTTCGTAGGTCTAATTGCCGCAGCGGAAACCTTCCCGGTTGCTTCGGCTGTTTAACCTTTCTATGGCCAAAGAATCTTTACAAGTAGCCGCCCCCGCGGCCGACCCGATTGACCAGCTCGACCCGCGCGAGTTCATTCTGATCAAGAATGCCCGGGTGCACAACCTCAAAAACCTCAGCGTAGCCCTGCCGCGCAATAAGTTTATCGTCGTCACGGGCCTCTCGGGCTCGGGCAAGTCGAGCCTGGCCTTCGATACGCTCTACGCCGAAGGGCAGCGCATGTATGTGGAAAGCCTGAGCAGCTACGCCCGCCAGTTCCTGGGCCGGATGGACAAGCCCGACGTGGACTACATCCGCGGTATTTCGCCGGCCATTGCCATTGAGCAGAAGGTTTCTATCAAAAACAACCGCTCCACCGTCGGCACCAGCACCGAAATCTACGACTACCTCAAGCTGCTCTTTGCCCGCGTGGGCCGCACGTTTTCGCCCGTCAGCGGGGAGCAGGTGCGCAAAGACTCGGTGGCTGACGTGGTCGACTACCTCTTTGGCCTGGAAGATGGCACCCGCGTGACGCTGCTGGCCCCGCTGCTGCCCTCGGCCGATGGCCGGCCTATGAGTAAGGAGCTGGATCTGCTTTTGCAGAAAGGCTACAGCCGGGTGGTGGTAAACGGCGACGAAACGGCCTTTATCGAAGACCTAATTGGCGAAGGCAAGCCCGAGGTGAAGGGCGACGTCTACATCATGATTGACCGCGCCGTCATCCGGCCCGGCGACGAAGACATGCAGTTCCGCCTCTCGGATTCGGTGCAAACCGCGTTTTTCGAGGGCCACGGCACTTGCCTAGTCCGGATGGACAATGAAACCCGCACGTTCTCCGACCGGTTTGAGCTCGACGGTGTGGTGTTCGAGGAGCCCAACGTCAACTTCTTCAGCTTCAACAACCCCTACGGCGCCTGCCAGACCTGCGAGGGTTTCGGCTCGGTGCTGGGCATTGATGAGGACCTGGTGATTCCCGACAAGAGCCTGACGGTGTATGAGGGCGCCATTGCTCCCTGGCGCACCGACAAGCAGAGCGAGTGGCTCAAGCCGTTGCTCAAAAACGGCATCCGCTTCGATTTCCCCATTCACCGGCCCTACAACGAGCTGAGTGAAGCCGAGCGCACCCTGCTCTGGAAAGGCAACAAGTATTTCGACGGCCTCGACGAGTATTTCAAGTGGGTGAGCACCCAAACCCACAAAATCCAGTACCGCGTGCTGCAAAGCCGCTACCGGGGCCGCACCACCTGCCCCGACTGCCGCGGCACCCGCCTGCGCAAGGATGCCCAGTACGTCAAAATCCAGGACCAGAGCATTACCGATATTGTGCTGCTGCCCATCAGCAAGGCCCTCGATTTTTTCGAGAATCTGGCTCTTACTGAGCACGAAATGAAGGTAGCTGAGCGCCTGAGCACGGAAATCACCAACCGCCTGGGCTACCTCAACCGCGTGGGCCTGGGCTACCTGACCCTGAACCGCCTGAGCAGCACGCTCTCGGGCGGCGAAAGTCAGCGTATTTCGTTGGCTACTTCGCTCGGCTCGGCGCTGGTAGGCTCCATGTACATTCTCGACGAGCCCAGCATCGGCCTGCACCCCAAGGACGCCGAGCAGCTTATTGGCGTGTTGCGCTCCTTGCAGAAGCTGGGCAACACCGTTATTGTGGTGGAGCACGAGGAGAAGATGATGGAGGAAGCCGACCAGATTATCGACATCGGGCCCGAAGCTGGCTCCGGCGGTGGCCACCTCATGTTCCAGGGTACTTATCCTGAGATTCTCAAGAACACCACGACTTACACCGGCAAGTACCTCAGCGGCGCTATGGAGGTGAAAGTGCCCCAGATCCGGCGGCCCTGGCGCAACGCGCTGGAGGTAACCGGGGCCCGGGAAAACAACCTCAAAAACGTCAACGCCAAGTTTCCGCTGGGCGTGATGACTGTGGTAACGGGCGTATCGGGCTCGGGCAAATCGACGCTGGTGAAGCGCATTCTGGCCCCGGCCGTGGCCAAGCAGCTCGGCGGCGGTGCCGGTGAAGCCACCGGCAAGTTCGACCGCCTGATGGGCGTGCAGGGCCAGGTCTCGCACGTCGAGTTCGTGGACCAGAACCCCATCGGCAAGAGCAGCCGCTCCAACCCGGTGACCTACGTGAAGGCCTACGACGCCATCCGGACGCTGTTTTCGGATCAGCCGCTGGCCAAAGCCCGGGGCCTGAAACCGTCGCACTTCAGCTTCAACATCGAAGGGGGGCGCTGCGAAGTGTGCCAGGGCGAAGGTCAGGTCAAGATCGAAATGCAGTTCATGGCCGACATCTACCTGACCTGCGACAGTTGCGGTGGCCGCAAGTTCAAGCAGGATATTCTGGACGTGAAATTCCAGGACAAGGGCATCGACGACATCCTGGAAATGACCGTGGCCGACGCCGTGGAGTTCTTCAAGGGCCAGCCTAAGGTAGCCGAGCGCCTCCGGCCGCTCGACGACGTGGGCCTGGGCTACATCCGGCTGGGACAGTCGGCCAACACACTTTCGGGCGGCGAAGCCCAGCGCGTGAAGCTGGCCTCGTTCCTGACCAAGGGCGCCACGCTGCAGCAGGACAAAATCCTGTTCATCTTCGACGAGCCCAGCACCGGCCTGCACTTCCACGACATTGCCAAACTGCTCAAAGCCCTCAACGCGCTGATTGAGCAAGGCAACTCGGTGCTTATCATCGAGCACAACATGGACATCATCAAGTGCGCCGACTGGATTATTGACCTCGGCCCCGAGGGTGGTACCAATGGTGGCCACCTGCTGTTTGAGGGCACGCCCGAGGATATGCTGGCCCACAAGGATACCAACCACACGGCGCGGTTCCTGGCCGAAAAGCTATAAGCCCAACCGGCGGAGTTTTCCGTAAAAACCAAAGGAGCCGCCTTGCAAGGCGGCTCCTTTTTGATTGAAGCGACTATGATACTAGGTGCCGAAGAACAAATAACGGTGGGCCAGCCCGAGCCCGGCCAGGAAAACCAGCTGCTCAGCAGCACGGCCGCCGGCCAGGAGTTTGAAGTCATGTTCGAGGACGACGGCGAAACCGGCTACCTCTACGCCTTGCGCAACGGCGAGGAGCTGGAAATCCTCGACGCGCTGCACATCTATAATGTGGATGACGTGCAGGACCGCGAAACGCCCGTACTGGCCCAGATTTTCTGGGACGCGCCCCAGACGACGGCCGTGCTCATCATCGGGGGCTACTGCCACGCTCTCTACGACTTTCAGCGCCAGATGGGCTTTTGCCGCAACGCCTTCCCACCCGCCAAAAACGGCCAGTCCGGCTCCCGCGAGCTGACCGACGAGCTGGTGGAAAAGTACTTCGCCGCATAATTCCGTTGAACGGTGTAGAGACGCGTATTCGCGTCTCTACACCGTTGCTGAGGTTACACCGATTGTCGTTCAACGACGAGACGCAAATATGTGTCTCGTCGTCGTTCAAACCGCGGTAACGGCAGCCTCGCGCGGCTTTTTCTTGGGCTTGTTGCGCTTGCCCCACCACACCATAAAGCCCGTGACGGGCAGGCTGGCCGAAATCAGGCTGCCCAGAAACGCCACGATTTTGCCGCCCAGCCCGAAAGCCTGACCCGTGTGTAGGTCGTAGTTCACGTCAGCCATTTTCTGACCGTTGCTTTTGCCTGCGTGCATGATGCTCTTCAGCAGCGCCCCCGATACCGGGTGGAAGTAGTATTCGTCGCGGTGGAAATAGTAGAGGGTTTTGCGGTAGGCAATGCTGTACACCGGCTGCTTGGGCGAGGCGGCCACGGGAATGTAGAGCATCTTGGCCGCCGGGGAGTTGTGCATCATCTGGCGGTAGAATACATCCACGAGCGGCTCACGGGCGGCCGGCACTACCTGCAAAGTGTCCACCGTAGCCGGGGTTTTCTCGGCCGGGTAGCTGTGCCCAGCATTGGCCACGAAGTACACCGATTTCATCACCCACTCGTAGCTCATCATCAGGCCGGTGAGGGCCAGGAGCAACGCAATGCTGGCCGCGTAAAAGCCCAGCACATTGTGCAGGTCGTAGTTCACCCGCCGCCACCGGGCGCCCCACTTGATGGTGAAGCTGCGCTTCCGGTCGGTTTTGCGCTTAGGCCACCACATGATGATGCCCGTAATGAGCATCACCACGAACACCAGTACCGACACGCCCACCACATTTCCCCCAATATCTTCGGGCAGCAGCAGGTACATATGCAGGGCCTGTACGATGGAGAAAAAGTCTTCCCGCAGGTTCAGAAAACCCAACTCCTGGCCCGTGTAGGGGTTCAGGGCAGTGGCAAAATACTCACCCTTGGCATTGGTACTGTACACCACCGCCGACCGCTCGGGGCCCATCAGCATGAAAAAGGCGGTTTTCAGCCCGGGGTGGTTGCGCTCAGTCACGGCCTGCAGCTGCGAGGGAAGCAGCAACGGAGTTGGCTGAGTCGGTACTTCCACTTTGCGCCAGCTCTGGGTAGCATCCCGAATTTCGTCCTGAAACGTGAAGATGGCTCCCGTCAGACTCACGATAAACACAACGAGCCCGGTCGAAAGACCGAGCCAGAGGTGAATTTTGCCAACCGCTTTTTTGAACGTCATAGCAGGAGAATAAACGGGTTGGGAGTATGCCTTTACCCCGGAACGTCATATCTCGAGCCTTAGCGAGACATGACGTTCCGGGATGAAGCGTCTCAATTAAAACTTATACGCCACGCTGCCTACCACGCTGCGCAGCTTCTGCGGGTTCACGGTGGTGTAGCCTACCCAGTATTTCTTGTCGGTGAGGTTGTCCACTTTGGCCGAGATGCGGAAGCGTGACTTGTCGTAGAAGGCCGAGGCGTTCAGGATGGTGTACTCGGGCAGCGTAAAGACATTGGTATTCGTGTTCTGCACCCGGTTTTCGCTGGCGTAGTTGCCGCCGAAGCCGAAGCCCAGTCCTTGCAGCGGGCCGACGGGCAGGCGGTAGCTCAGCCACAGGTTGGCCACGTACGGCGAGGAAGCCGTGTTGGGCCGCCGGCCGTTTACCTCATCGGCCGTCCGCACCAGCTTCGAGTCGTTATAGCTGAAGCCAGCCACCGCGTTGAAACCCGCGAAGGGGTTGGCAATTAGGCTTAGCTCGTAGCCCTTGCTGCGCTGGGTGCCGTCCTGGATCTGGGCGTTCGGAATGAGCCCGGCCGGCCGCAGCAAATCCTTCACCTGAATGGCGTAGTAGCTCAGTGTCGCGCTGACTTTGCCGTCGGCCGCGTCCAACTTCACGCCGCCTTCCAGTTGGTTGGCCCGCTCGGCCGTAGCCGACTGCGTGGCCCCGTTCACGTCCATATAGGAGCCCAGGTTGTTGAAGCTGTTCTGGTAGTTGGCAAACAGCGCCATCCGGTTCAGCACCGGCTGAAACACCACCCCAAACTTGGGCGACAACGTGGTTTGGGAGTACGCCTTGGCCGGGCCGTACAGGTTGCCACCCTGGTTGTCGAAATGGTCGAGGCGCAGCGCGGCCAGCACGCTCAGCTTTTCGCTTAGGTTCAGCACATCCGACACAAAGGCGCTGTAGGTGTTCGTCTTGACGGTATTGAGGTAAGTGCCCGGCGCGTTCTTGGCGTAAAAGTCGTTGATACTGTCGCCGTTGAACTTACGGCCGTAGTCGTAGCCCGGCACGTTCAGCGGCACCACATCCACGATGCCCCCGAAAAACTTGATGTCATTGTTCAGGCGCAGAAAGTCCAGGCCCACCACCACGCGGTTGCGCAGGCTGCCCAGCTGGAAGTCGCCGTTGAAGAGCTGCTGCGCCTCATAGCTGGTCACGGTGCTGTTGCGCGTCGACTGGTCGGCCCGCAGCAGGTAGTGCAGCCCGGCCGGCGCGGTGGTGTCGCCGGTGGCTACGGCGTCGGAGGCCAGGTAGAAGTAGGGGCCGAAGCCGTCGGAGAAGCTGTGGCCCACCGACAGGTTGGTGGAAGACGTGAAGTGGTCGGAAATCCGGTAGTTCACCTGCCCAAACAGGTTGGAGCTGCGCGAGCTTTGCGTCAGGCCGTTGCCGGCGTACGATTTGCGGTAGTCCACCGGTAGGTCTTCGGCCCGCGACACGCCCAGGTCGGCCACCGGCGAGTAGAAGAAGTACAGTTGCCGGCCCATGTTCTGGCTCTGGTACAGCTCGGCATCCACGTTGATGGTGAGCCGGTCGGTGGGGCGGTAGGTAAGGCTGGGCGCCACGGCCAGGTTGCGGCCAAAGCCTTTGTCCTGGAAGCTGTCCTCGTACTGATAAGCCGTATTCAGGCGGAAAGCCAGGGTTTTGGGCTGGTCGGCCGGGGTATTGGGGTCCACCAGGTTCACGTCGGCCGAGAGGCGGTGAAAGCCGTAGCTGCCGCCCGATACGCTTACTTCGCCGCCAAACGTGTCGAGGGGCTTCTTCGTGACGCGGTTGATAAGCCCGCCGTAGGATGTCAGGGCGCTGCCGAAGAGCGTAGCCGAAGGACCTTTGATAACTTCCAGCTTCTCCAGGTTCACCGCGTCGATGTCGTTGCTGACGCCGCCCACGATACCATTGCGGAGCCGGCTTTGCAGAATAAAGCCCCGGCTGCCGTAAAAGCCACCCCCGTCGCCGGCCCGGCCCGTGGCGTCCCACATGCGCTGCACACCCGGCGCGTTGCGCACCGCGTCGTCCACGGTAAATACGAGCTGCTCGGCCAGCAGTTCCTTGCCCACGGTGGCATACACCTGCGGATTCTCCAGGTTGCTCAGCGGCATCTTGCCCACGTACTCCGACTCGCGCCGCACAAACTTATTCGTGTTTTTACCTTCTACCACCACCTCGCTCAGCTGTTCCGTGCTTTGCGTCAGGATAAAATTTTGGGTGCTGGTTTCGCCGGCCAGCAGTTTTACCCGGCGCTCCTGGGTGCTAAAGCCCACTAGGCGCACATTCAGCACGTAGCTGCCCGCCGCCAGGTTCGGAATCAGAAAGTTACCGTCCGCATCGGCCGTGGCCCCCAGCGTAGTACCCTTAATGCCCACCGAAGCTCCCACGGCCGCCTGCCCGGCCGGCGTGGCCACCCGGCCCTGAATGGTAGCCTGTTGCGCCTGCGCGGCCAGCGTCAGAAAAGAAAGCACCAAGGCAAAAAGGGCCAGCAACAGTGGCCGGGGTAGTTGCAGAGTAGGAAGTCGCATAACAGAAACAATTGATTTGAACGGTGCAAAACTCCACACTAGAGCCGGTTTCTCCAAGGTTGTTTAGACAAATTATAAATAATATTTAGAATTGATTTAAATAGGTCTAAATCTGAGGCGTTTACTTATTGCGTAGGTGACCTATCTTGCCAGCCCCACTCAAGCGCAACTGTCGTCGAATCTCATGGATGTTACCCTTTCTTCTGTCCGTAGTCGTACTCAGGTCGTCGATTATGCCTGGCGCTGGCTGGCGGCCATTAGCATTTTCGGTAACATCGGGCTGAACTACTGGGCCAACCGGCATCCGTTCAACGGGCAGACGATGGGGGCCGTATCGGCCAAGTACCCCACGCTGCTCACGCCGGCGGGCTATGCCTTCAGCATCTGGGGGCTTATTTTTCTGGCCCTGGTTGTATATGCCGTCTGGCAACTGCTGCCGGCCCAGCGCGCCACCTACCTGCCTGGCCACATTGCTCAGCCACTTACTGTAGCTAGCCTAGCCACAGCCGGGTGGGTAGTACTGTTTGCCTACGAGCTGATTGAGGTGAGCGTGGTGACCATGCTCGTGATTCTGGTTGCCCTCATTATCACCTACGGCCGAGCCCGTCGGCAGGTGCGGGCCCACAAGGTACCGCGCTGGGTCATTATTCCCTTTGCGCTCTACCTGGGCTGGATTTCGGTAGCTACGGTACTCAACGTCACTATCGGGCTGCGGGAAGTGGGCTGGAACCAGCCCATCAATATCTCAGTGCTGCTGGCTTTGTTGTTGCTGGCCCTGATAGTGGCTCTGGCCCTGACTATCAGCAACGTGTTCCGCGACGTGGTGGTGGCCATGGTGGTGGTGTGGGCGCTGGTGGCCATCTGGGTGGCGCAGCGGTCTGAATACGCCGAGCTGGGCTGGGCGGCTTTGCTCGGGGCCGCTGTGGTGGTCGTGGGCGGCGCGTGGCTGGGGTTGCGCAGGTCGCGGCGGCGCAAGCGTAAGTAGCCGGCTCAGAATACCTGCAGCTTGCCCGGGTGATGACGGCGGCTAGTGGCCGCAAAGGCAAAATGCCTTTCTTTGTAGCCTCACTTCTCTCCCTACTTATGCGCAAGAATATCGTTGCCGGCAACTGGAAAATGAACATGACTTACCAGGACGGTCTGGCCCTGGTTTCGGAAATCACGAATATGGTGGCCGATGAAACGCTGGGTGCCAACGTGGAAGTCGTTATTGCGCCGCCCGCCCCGTTTCTGCACTCCATTGGCAAGCTGCTGGCCGAAGGTGGCCCGATTCACCTCGGGGCCCAGAACTGCCACCAGAAGGAAAGCGGCGCGTTTACGGGCGAGGTATCAGCCAAGCAGCTGCAGTCGGTAGGCGTGGAGTACGTTATTCTGGGCCACTCCGAGCGGCGCCAGTATTTCCACGAAGACGACGAGCTGCTGAGCCAGAAGCTGAAAGCCGTGCTGGCCGCCGGCCTCAAGCCCATCTTCTGCATCGGCGAAACGCTGGAAACGCGCGAAGCCGACGAAACCTTCGATTTCCTGGCCGGCCAGCTCAAAGACGGCTTGTTTCACCTCTCCAACGAGGAGTTTGCGCAGGTTGTCATTGCCTACGAGCCCATCTGGGCCATTGGCACCGGCCGCACCGCCACCAGCCAGCAGGCCCAGGAAGTGCACGCCTTCATCCGGGAGCAGATTGCCCGCGCCTACGACGCCGAAGCGGCCCTGAACACCACCATCCTCTACGGCGGCTCGGCCAATGCCCAAAATGCCCGGGAGCTGTTCGGCCAGCCCGACGTGGATGGCGGCCTCATCGGCGGCGCTTCGCTCAAGTCGCGCGACTTCACCGAGATTATCAAGTCGTTTTAAAGGCTGACTCCTTACCGTACTATAGAGCGTCATGTTGAGCAAAGCGAGACGTCTCGCGTGCTGAGGTTGCCAGAGTAATCTGATTACTATTGCACGCAAGATGCTTCGGCTTCGCTTGGCATGACGTTCTGCTGTTTCAGGGTCTTCTAAAACCAGTTGGTCAGAACTTACTTCTCCACTCCGCTGGTTTAGCTGGCAGCATCTTTGCCTTCTTCGGCTTTCTACGCTCCACCCTCTGAGTTTTATCCTAATGCTGGCTTCTCTGCTGCTTTCCGGCCTGCTGGCCCTGAATCCGTTCCGTGCCACGCCGCCCGTGCCGTTTGTAGCTCCGGTTGTGGCCACGTTCGGCTCCATCGACCCGTGCCAGATTTACGGCTCCGTGTATCTCGAAACCGACCCGGTGCGGCGCAGCTACTGCTTTGCCACCATTTATCTGGAGCCCGAGGAAGCCTTTGCCGATTTGCTGGTGTATAAAGAAGACAACAAGCTGTTTGCCGACAAAAACGGGTTCTGGTACCAGACGCCCACCCGCGACTTTGCCGACTATGTGCTCTTCGTATCCGACCGGCGCGCCCTGGCCGACTTCTCCATCACCTACACCAAGTCCCGCTCGTTTGCCGGCTGCCGCAAGCAGTAGGGGAGTGCCTGAAGCACAAAAAAGCCCTGCCGGAAGTCCGGCAGGGCTTTTTTGTGTTCAAATACCAAGGCCTACAACTTCACCAACTCTACCCGGCGGTTTTGGGCTTTGCCGGCTTCGGTGGCGTTGTCGGCAATGGGCTTGTCAGGCCCGAAACCGGCGGCACGCAGGCGACTGGCGGCCACAGCCTGCCGGGTCAGGTCGGCTACCACGGCTTGGGCCCGGGCTTCGGAAAGCTGCCGGTTGTGGGCCGCCGCGCCGGTGTTGTCGGTGTGGCCTTCTACTGAAAGCCGTAGCGCCGGGTTCTGTTGCAAGAGCTTCACCACTTCGGCCACTGTGGCTTCCGACTCGGGCTTGATGGTGGCCTTGTCGGTGTCGAAGTTGATGTAAACCGTGGCTTTACCCTCGGTATCTAGTTTTTTTTTAACTCCGTGGCCTGTACTACGCCGGCCTGCTGAGGCATGGCGGCCCGCTCCGTCACGTTGAGCTTATACTGGTGGTCGGACGAGGTCTGCACCTGCACCCACACTTCCTTGTCTTTCTGGCGAATCACATAGGTGTCAACGGGCTGGTAGTTGTGCATGCCGCCGCTGTGCTTTTCGTACTCACTCTCGCCGGTTTTCTTTAGTACGTCATCCGGAATCTTCGCCGACGATACTTTCACGCCGCCCAGGCTGGTCACCAGGTTTTCGTAGTTGCGTTGAATCATCAACTCGGAGGCGGCCTTTTCGGATTCGGCGGGGCGGTAGTGGCGGCGCACGATTTTACCTTCGATGGGAACAATGTTCTTGCCGTCGTAAACGTAGGTCCGGTCGAAGTCGAAGCCGGTACTGTCGCTGTCGTAGCGGGTTTCGTAGCCTTTCAGCCGGCTCAGATAAGGAAAGGCGCCCAGATTGGCCGTCGATACCGGCACGCTGCTCAGGTCGAAGGTGGCGGCCGGGCCGGCGGCCGTTTCGGTGGCGGCCGGCGCGGCGGCTTCGGTGGTAGCCGGCGCGGTGGTTTCGGCGGCGGGAGTGGTAGCAGCGGCGGTGGTTTCGCCGGCTTCCGTTTCTTTCGGCTTGCAGCCAATAAGGCTGGCGCTACCCAGCAAAACGAGGCAGGAAAGGGTCAGAGCAGTTTGTTTCATGGAATAATAAAGGGAAGAGTGGATATGTCCTTCTTTGGAAAAGACCGGCAAATAAACGCTTAATTATATTAATCAATAGAAATGCTGCTATGTGAGGCGCAGGATTAGCGCGCCTCGCCGGAACCGGAAACCGCCGCCCCGCTGTTGCCGCAGACTGGCAATGTGCGGGTTGGTTGCGACGCACCCGTTTTTTCGTGCGAACTTGCCATCTTAACCGCAGAAGCGTTTTGCGCTTCTCCCGCCTCAACCACAACTAGATAAGATGGATTTTGTAGAAGTACGCGTACAAGCCCCCCGTGAACTGGCCGATATTCTGGTAGCCGAGCTGGCCGAAGTCGGCTACGACACCTTTGAGGACAACGACGAAGGCTTTTGCGCCTACATCGGTGAGGGCGACTTCAACCCCGATGCCGTGGCCGAGGTAATGTCGCGCTACGAGGGCCTGGGCGAGCTGGGCTACGAGCACCGCGTCATTACGCGCCAGAACTGGAATGCCGAGTGGGAAAAGAACTTCCAGCCTCTCATCATTGCCGACCGGGTGTCGGTGCGGGCGCCCTTCCACGAGAAGCCCGAGGGCCTGGAGTACGAAATCGTGATAATGCCGCGCATGTCCTTCGGTACCGGCCACCACGAAACCACCGCCCTGATGATTGAAAACCAGCTCGACATCGACCATGCTGGTAAGCGTGTGCTCGATATGGGCTGCGGCACCGGTATTCTGGCCATTATGGCCGTGCACCTGGGTGCGAAGGAAGTGCTGGCCGTGGATGTGGAGCCCTGGACCGTGGAAAACGCCGCCGACAACGCCGCCGAAAATAATTGCACGAATATTGAATGCCGCCTCGGTGGGGTAGAAGTGTTGGAGCGCGAAGCTCCCTTCGATATTATTCTGGCCAACATCAACCGGAATGTGCTTCTGGAGGATATGCACGCCTATGCAGCCTTGTTGCCGCAGGGCCGTCCTATCCTTTTCAGCGGCTTTTACCAAGAGGATTTATCCAAGATTGAAGCCGAAGCGACAAAACACGCATTGGTCTATCAATCACACCGAACCAAGAATAACTGGGTTTCGGCGATTTTCACGAAATTGTAGCCGTCTTAGTAGGCCTTGACGGAAAAAGTATGAAGCAACTTGCTTTTGGGTGGCTATGCGCGGTGATGCTGGGACTCAGTACCCCCGCCTGGTCCCAACAAACGAAAACTCCCTCCAAACAGCCCCCGGCCGCCGCGCCGGCTGCTCCCGCGTTGCCCAAGTTCACGGGCAAGCTGTCGAAGGACCCCCAGCAGTTCATCATCGATGTGCAGTCGATGATGGTGGCAGCCAATAATGCTCAGGCCAAGGCCGTGGGCGTGAAGTTGCAGCAGCTGTGGGCCAGCAATAAGCTTACGGCCACCCAGCAGGCGCGTATCGTGGAGATTTCGCAGCAGATGCTGCTGCGTAAGTACAAGCCACACCCCGCCATTGAGGGCTTCTACCAGGGCGTGGTGGCCGGGGCCGTCGTGCACAGCTTCTCCGACAAGCAGATGGACGATTTTCTGGAAGTCGTGGTGAAAACCGTGAACCGGGAATCGGTGGCCAACTCCGAGAAGTTTCTGGTTAGCGCGGGCCAGTTTCTGGATACCAAAACGCTCTACAAATCCCGCTACAACACGCTGCGCGCGATTGGCGGCACCTTCAGCTTCGCCTACAACGAAGTAGATATGCCCCAGCCCACGCCCGCGCCCCAGCCGGCACCACCCGCCGCGGCCGTCGTAACGCAGCCCCTGAAAACGACAACTACGCCGACGGCCAAACCCGCTGCCAAGCCCGCAGCCAAGAAAAAGAGCAGCTCGGGCTGGGATACCGGCGACGTGTGGGACACCGGCGGGGGCTGGGGAGATGATGGCTGGGGCGCGCCCAAGAAAAAGCCGGTAGCCAAAGCCCCGGCCAAAGGCACCACGCCCGCCGCCAAAGCCCCCGAGCCCGAACCCGAGCCTGAGCCCGCTCCGGCCCAGTACTACGACTCGTACGTGGCACCCGCCACGCGCGGCCCGGTGATGCTCATCAAGGATGCTGACCTATTTATGGCCGCCGCCGGCGACTCTATCTTCATCCGCAAAACCAGCGGGGTGGTCGTGCCCGGCACCAACCGCTTTATCGGGCAGGGTGGGCAGTACGTGTGGTCTATCAAGCAGAACCTGGTAACGGCCGACTTCGTGAACTACGACTTCGACATGGGCAAGGCCGAATTCACGGCCGAGCCCGTGACGCTGACCTACCCGGCCGTGCTGGAAGCTCCCATCCGTGGGGCCTTCTCCTATAAGAGCATCAAGAAGAAAGTGGGAGCCACTGATACTGGCTACCCGCGCTTTATCTCGCTCACCAACGACGCCCGCGTCAAGAATATCGGCGACAACATCCGCTACTTCGGCGGCTTCTCGCTGGCCGGCAGCCGCACGCTCTCGGCCTCGCTCGACGGCAGCCTCTCGCGCATTATTGTGGACGTGGATGGCAAAACCAAGTTCCGGGCTTCGTCGCGGGCGTACCTGCTCGGCGACACGCTGATTTCAGCCGACCGCGCCGCCGTGACCATCTTCCAGGACAAGAGCGACTCATTGACCCACCCCGGCGTGAAGCTGCGCTACTCCAAGAGCCGGCAGGTGCTGCAGCTGGCCCGCGAAGATGGCCTCTACAAGACCACGCCCTACAACGACTCCTACCACCAGATGGAAATTGCGACGGAGCTGCTGACTTGGCCGCTCAAGACGCCTTACATCAACCTGGCCATCCTGACCGCTAAAAACCAGGTAACGGCTAACTTCGAGTCCAAGGAATTCTACACCAACACCCGCTACCAGCAGATCAAGGGCATCAACAAGCTGCACCCGCTGCAGCTGGTGGTGGGCTACAGCCAGCAGAACGGCAACGCCAAATCCTTCACAGTGCAGGATGTGGCTACGGCCCTGAAGGTGAAGGAGCCCAACGTGCGCTCGGCCGTGGCCGGCCTGGCCAAGGACGGCTACGTGCAGTGGAACCCCCAGACCGAGCAGATTGTGCTGCTGCCCAAGGCCATGCACTACGTGAATTCGTCGCGTGGCAAGAAGGATTACGACCACATTGCCATTCGCTCCCTGTCGCCGTCGGGCAAGAACGCCACGCTCAACCTGGCTACCAACGACCTGATTGTGCGCGGCGTCGACCGGTTCAACTTCTCCGACGACTCCGTGACGGTGTTCGTGAAGCCCGACAGCTCCATCATCCGGATTCAGAAAAACCGGGGCGTGCTGTTTAACGGTACGGTAGTGGCCTCGGCCTTTATCTTCAAGGGCAAGGAGTTCAAGTTCGACTACGACGGCTTCTACGTGGATCTGGTCAAGATTGACTCCATCATCGTGAAGGGCAAAGGCTCGAAGGGCTCGGTAATGAAGGCCCGCAAGGAAACCGACTTTGCGCTGACCAACAAGAACAAAACCTCCGCCGGCCGCCTCTACATCAACGCGCCCAACAACAAGTCGGGCCGCAAGAAGCTGGGTGCCTTCCCATCGTTCGATGCCAGCACCGGGGCCTACGTGTTCTTCAATAAGCCCGAAGTGCTCGGCGGCGCCTATGATACGACGGTATACTTCGATATTCCGCCGTTCAAGATTGACTCGCTCAACAACAAGAACCGCTCGGCCGTGGGCTTCAAGGGCACGTTTGTGTCGGGCAACATCATGCCGGAGTTCAAAACCAAGCTGAGTTTGCAGGACGACGGCTCCCTGGGCTTCGTGTACGACGTACCCAAGGACGGCTTCCCGCTGTATGGCGGTAAGGCGCGGCTGTTCAACAAAGTGAGCATGAGCAACCGCGGTATTCAGGGCATTGGGGAAATGAAATACCTCACCGGCGACCTGTTCAGCGACCAGTTCATTTTCTACAAAGACTCCGTGGTGACGGTTGGTAAGACGGCTACTATCGCACAGGGACCGCTCAACGGGGTGGAGTTTGCCAAGGTGTCGCTGCTGCCGGGCTACCAGATGAAGTGGGTGGTAAAAGCCGACTCGATGTACCTGAGCGCCCCGCGCGACGGCCAGCCGATGAAGTTCTATGCCGGGGACCACAACTTTAAGGGTACCGCCATTCTGACGCCCGGCGGCCTCTACGGCGACGGCCGCATGGACGGCCCGCAGTCGTTCATCCGGTCCCGCGCTTTCGTATTCAAGCCCACCAGCTACTCGGGTAAGAAGTCGACGCTGAGCATCAAATCGGCGGAGGCCAACAAGCCAGCCGTAACAGCCAACGAGGTAGCCTTCCAGTATGACATCAAGCAGGGCTACGCCGACTTCTCCCGCGAGGAGGGCAGTAAAGCCAGCATCGATTTGCCCTACTCGGAGTACCGTACCACGCTGAGCGGCGGTAAATGGGACTTCAAAAAGAAGATCGTGCAGATGCGCGTAGCCCCCGGAGCCGACTCGTCGCGCTCCTACTTCTACTCCACCAAGCCCGAGCAGAAGGGCCTGAAGTTCCGGGCCAGCACCGGCCAGTACGATTTGAGCCGCTACCGCCTCATTGCCGGCGGTGTGCCCTACATTGCCGCTGCCGACGCCTGGATTGAGCCCGACAGTAACAAGGTGTACGTTATGGCCGGGGCCCAGATGCGCGCCTTCCAGAATGCCCGCATCACGATGGATACTTTGGCTAAGTACCACAACCTGTACAAGGGCGAAATCAAGATTCAGTCGCGCACCTCGTTTATGGGCAATGCGCTGTATAGCTACAAGAACGCCTCGGCCGACTCCTTTGCCATCAAGTTCACCAACTTCGCCGTCGACTCGGCGGCAGTGGCGGGGGCTGGCAACCGGAAGGCCAACGCTGGCAAAGGCGGCAAGGGAATCCTGAAGAAGAAGGATGACGACACGCCGTTTGCGCCGCCGACCACGGCCGTAGCCACCATTCAGGCCACCGACAAGTTTCACTTGGCTCCGCGCATTGCCTACCGGGGTGCCGTAAACCTGAACTCGCAGAAGCGTGGCTTTACCTTCGACGGCCAGAGCCGCCTGGAGTTCAGCAAGCAGGCTGCCGCCGCCGACTGGTTCCCGGTACAGGATAGTATCGACCCGAAAGGCATTCGAATAAAGCTCATGGAGCCTAAGTCGAGCGACGGAACGCTGATGGTTTCGGGCCTCTACCTGTCCGATGCTACGGCCAAGGTATATCCGCTGTTCGTGGCCGTGAAGCCGGGCATTACCGACATGAACCTGTTCCAGGTAGATGGTACGCTGAGCTTCGACGCCAAAAAGGGCGACTACACCATCACCCGCAACGACCTCTCGGACCCGAACATCTACGAGGGCAGCGTGATGACCCTGCACGACTCGACCGGCGCCCTGGACTTCCGCGGTAAGGTGCAGCTGCTCAACTCCAACAAGGACTACAACGTGCAGTCGGCCGCCGTGGGCTATGCCAAGCCTGATAGCAGCATCTACCGCCTCGATACGTTCATGACCTTTGACATCAACATTCCGGAGAAGGCCGTGGAAGCCATGGCGACGGACATGGCCACCAACACCAAGGGCCTGGCCGAAGCACTCGACGGCAGCCCGGCCCTGATGTACAAGATGGGCGAGTTTATCGGCAGCAAGGCCGTGCAGAGCTACCAGGACCGCAAAGGGGGCTACACGCCGCTCCAGAAGGTATCGGCCAAGTTCCTGCATACGCTGGTCTTCAGCAAGATTGATTTGCGCTGGTCGGAGAAGTTCAAGGCCTGGTACTCGGTGGGCAAGATTGGCCTGGTGAGCGTGGGCAAGAAGGACATCAACGCCCTGATTGACGGCTATATCGAAATCAAGAAGGAAAGCACCGGCGACGCGGTAGAAATGTACCTCGAAGCCGAGCCCCAGACTTGGTACCACATCCGCTACTCCAACAACGTGCTCCTGACCAAGGCCCAGCACGGCTCCTACGACGAAATTATTGGTTTCAAGGCTAAGGGCGACTACAACACGGCCACCGAGTACGGCTTCTACCTCGGCGACGAGCAGGAGAAGGACCTCTTCACCCGCCACTTCCGCAAAGACTACCTCGGCGACAACAGCAAGCCCAAAGCTGCCCCAGCCCGCCCCGTGAGCGAAGGCAGCTTCGACTTCATGGAGGAGAAAAAGAAGAAGAAAAAGGAGAAAGATGCCGCCTTCGACGACGGCAGCCAGCCCGCTGATGCGCCGGTAGAAGACACCGGTAAAAAGAAGAAAAAGGACAAGGACGCTGCGGCCGTAGATGCCACTACGCCCGCGGCCGACGCCCCGGTAGAGGATACGGGCAAGAAGAAAAAGAAGAAGGATGAGCCGGTAGCCGATCAGGCCACGCCGCCCACCGACGCCCCGGTAGACGAAGGCAAGACGGCCGCCCAACTCAAAAAGGAGGAAGCTGCCAAAGCCAAGGAAGCCGAAAAGCTTAAGAAGGAGGAAGAGAAAAAGGCTAAAGAAGCCGAGAAGAATAAGAAGAAGAAGGAGGACGACCCCTTCGGCGACTCGTAAGCTCCTCTCCGCTTCCCCGAGCATCCACAGCCCCGCCCCGGTATCCGAGGCGGGGCTGTTTTTTTTGGAAGGTTCGGTTTAAACCAAGCATGTCCTGTCGACCAACGGGAGACATCTCGCGGGCAGTAGTAATTGATTTTACCATGGCCCGCAAGATGTCTCCCGTTGGTCGACAGGGCGGACGGGTTTCCAAATTCATGTTGCGGGACGACGGCCACCTGCCGGCACAGCGCCGCAAATTTGCGTACAAGCCTGTGGAAGCCTCTTATCTTTGGCCACACCGCCCTGTTCCGCCCTTTTTCCTATGAACATTCCTATCGTTCTGGCCCTGCTCGTGGCCGCCTACCTGCTTGGCTCCATTCCTACTGCCCTCTGGGTGGGCCGCCGCTTCTTCGGCCTCGATATCCGGGAGCATGGCTCGGGCAACGCCGGGGCTACCAACACCTTCCGGGTTCTGGGCAAAAAGCCCGGCTCAGTGGTTATGGCCATCGACGTGCTCAAGGGCTGGGCCGCCACCATGATGGCTACCGTGATGCTCAACCAGGGTGCCATCCGGCCCGATCAGCTGCTCTACTTCCAGCTGGCCTGCGGGGTATTGGCCGTCATTGGCCACATCTATCCGGTTTTTGCGCAGTTCCGGGGGGGCAAGGGCGTGGCCACGGTGCTGGGCATGATGCTGGCCATTGCCCCGGCCACGGTGGGCGTCTGCATCCTGGTGTTCCTCGTGATGCTCATGCTGTTCCGCTACGTGTCGCTGGCTTCCATGTCGGCCGGCGTGGCCTTCGCGCTGCTTCAGCTAATAGCCGTGCTTTTGCCCGACAGCACTGGGATGGACGCGTTCCGCCCCGACAACCCGCTGCTGCTCTACTTCGGCTTCATCCTGGCCGCCCTGCTCATCTATACCCACCGCGCCAACATCGGCCGCCTCCGCGCCGGCAACGAAAGCCGCGTGCCGCTGTTCGGGCGGAAGTAGGCAGGCGTCTGACAGCAATTTTAAAGTCCTATGAGCTACCTATGCGCCTGCTGCGGCCAACTACACGAGGGCCTGCCAGATGTTGGTTTTGCTAAACCCGATCCGTACTTCACCATACCGCAAGCAGAGCGGGAAGAGCGAATTGAATTGACAACCGATACCTGCGTCATCAACAACGAAGAATTCTTTATCCGCGGGCTTATTGAGCTACCCGTGCACGGACAGGAAACCACGTTTGGGTTAGGGGTGTGGGTAAGTCAGAAAGACGAAAATTTCGAAACCTACAGGCGAAATCCGGACACCGCCGATATTGGGCCCTATTTTGGTTGGCTCTGTAGTGATATACCAGCTTTTGGCTCAACGTCAAGCTTAAAAACCATGGTGCATTTTCAAGGCAATGGCTTACGCCCTTGGATAGAGTTGGAGCCTACTGATCATCCTCCTCTGGCAGTGGCACAGCGAGACGGTATCAGCTTGGAGCGGGCCTGGGAAATTGTGCACGAATACATAAAGCCAGAAGATTTATCTGTCTGAACAAAACGCCCCGTCGCCGTCGCTGGCCCAAGTCCCAACCGCTTCTGCCCATTTGCCCCCGCAGTCGCTCGGCTATGCCGAGTGACCCTTACGCCGGAGCGGCTCTGCCGCGAACGTCCCGCGCCGTAAGGTTATTCTGGCAGCGCTGCCTCAATTTGCTGCCGACACGGCTGCCTTCGGCACCATGGAACCCGATACCGTGCTGATGCAGGAGGGAGCCGCCGTGACGGAAGAAAAAGATGCTATAGTGAAGGCCCTGGAAACCAGTATCCAGCAGGTGATGGGCGTTATTAGCCTGAAAGATGACGCCCGCTCGGCCCGCTACAAGCGCTTTGGCGTGGCCGACATAACGGGCGTGAGTGAGCCCAAGCTGCACCTAGCCGCTACCATGCTCGTGAAGCAGGGCCGCAAGTACCTCGATGAGTACAAAACCGAGGGCCTCACGGCGGCCATGCTCGATGAGGTAGCCCGCAACAACGAGGAATTTGTAGAAGGCCTCACTGAGCGCAAGGAGGCCGAAAATACCCGCAGCGGCGCTACCCGGGCGCGCCTGCTGTTTGCCAACGGCCTCTACCGGCAGCTGGTGCAGCTCTGCGCCGCCGGCGACTCTCTCTGGAAGCTGACCGACGCCACCAAGGCCCATGAGTACGTGGTAGACGCCGCAGCGGCTCCGGCCGCCCCGGCCGCATAGCTCTCCTAAGCAGCCCCACGCCCCGGTGGCCACAGAGCCGCCGGGGCGTGGGGCTGCCTGCGGGTGTGGGTGCGCGCTAGGCTGCGCCACACCCGCGCCGGTGCGGCGTGGGCGGGCTATGCTCCCGAGCATTTGCCAGCTATTTTCAAACCGCAGTCCGGCTTGGCAGGTTAGGAGCCGTAGTTGTCTTACCTTGCCTCTAATATCTGATACCACCCTGCTGGCGGAGTCCTACGGCTCGATGCTGTTGGCCCCGGAAGTGCCCTGTATGGTTGTGCAATGGCACGGCTTTGCCAACCGTCAGCAGTTCCAGTCGCTGATGGACCGGGGGCTGACCCTGTACGAGCAGGAGGTGCAGCGCACCCGGCTCCTGGGCTGGCTGGCCGATACGCGGCTGGTGGGTGCTACTACCCCCGCCATTCAGCAGTGGCTGGCCCACGACTGGAACCCCCGGGCCTACGCCGCCGGTATCCGGCACTGTAGCTTCGTGTCGCCGGAAAGCGTCTTTGGTCAGATTTCGGTGCAGCAATACACCACCCAGACCGAAGAGGCCACCAGCTACTACATCGAGCCGGCGCATCACCATACCCTGGCTGAGGCCAAACGCTGGCTGCGGCAGGTGTTGCGCTAAGGGCACCCCAACCGGTGGATTATTCCTTTTTTCTTGTTTTGCCGGCCTGCGGGCTGGTTTTAGTTGCCTATATGTACATGAAACAAGAACTGCGAAGCTCCCTGGGGCGGCCCTACCTTACTATCGATACCGACATGACCAACCGCTGGGTGTTGGTAGAGTGGGCGGGCTACCTCACGGCCGAGAGCATCAAGGCCGGAGCCCAGGCCTACATCGATGCCGTGGCGGCGTCGGGGCTGCGCTGCGTGCTGAATGATACGCGCAAGGTAATTGGCCCCTGGGACCATTCGATGGACTGGATTCTGAACGAGTGGGCGCCCAACGCTACGGCCGCCGGCATCCGTCATTTCGCCATGGTTTCGGTGCCCGACTCGATGGCCGATGCCTCGGCGGCTTCGTTCTACGCCCAGCTCAAGGGCTTTGAGGTGCGGATTTTCGGCAACGACGACGACGCCAAAGCGTGGCTGCGTACTACCTGTGGCAAGTAAGCGTAGCACCAGCAAAACAGATTCCTTCCCCGGCACAGGCCGGGAACTTGCCACCGCAGCGCTAGTTACTACTGGTTCGTTAGCTACTTTTACGGCTACACTTCCCAAACCCCATCCTGCATGGCTTCCTACCTCGAAAGCAACCAAGAACGTTTCCTGAGCGAGCTGCTCGACTGGCTGCGCATCCCTTCCGTTTCGGCCGATCCTAAGTTTCACGGCGACGTGCTCAAGGCTGCCGAATACCTCAAGACCCGCCTCGAAGAAGTGGGCATCGAAAACGTGGAGTTGTGCCAGACGGCTGGCAACCCCATCGTGTACGGCGAGAAAATCATTGACCCCAGCCTGCCCACGGTGCTCGTGTATGGCCACTACGACGTGCAGCCCGCCGACCCCTACGAGCTTTGGACTTCCCCGCCCTTCGAGCCTGTTATTAAAGACGGCAAAATTTACGCCCGCGGTGCCTGCGACGACAAAGGCCAGGTGTACATGCACGTAAAGGCCTTCGAGGTGATGATGCAGGAAGGGGGCGTGCCCTGCAACGTGAAAGTGATGATTGAGGGCGAAGAGGAAATTGGGTCCAACAACTTGGGCATCTTCGTGCGCGAAAACAAGGAAAAGCTCAAGGCCGACGTCATCCTGATTTCTGACACCGGCATGATTGCCAACGACGTGCCCAGCATTGAGGTGGGCCTGCGCGGCCTGAGCTACCACGAGGTAGAAGTGACGGGTCCTAACCGCGACCTGCACTCGGGCCTCTACGGCGGCGCGGTGGCCAACCCCATCAACATCCTGTGCCAGATGATTGCCTCGCTGCACGACGAGAACAACCACATTACCATCCCCGGCTTCTACGATAACGTGGACGAGCTGAGCGCCGACGAGCGGGCCGAAATGGCCAAGGCTCCGCACTCCGACGACGAGTTCAAGCAAAGCATCGGCCTCACCGACATCCACGGCGAGAAGGGCTATAGCACCCTGGAGCGCGTCAGCATACGGCCCACGCTGGATGTCAACGGCATTTGGGGCGGCTACACCGGCGAGGGGGCCAAAACCGTTATTGCCTCCAAGGCCTACGCCAAAATCTCGATGCGCCTGGTGCCCCACCAGACTTCCGACGAAATCACGGCGCTGTTCCAGAAACACTTCGAAAGCATTGCCCCGGCCAGTGTAACGGTGAAGGTGAAGCCTCACCACGGCGGGGAGCCCGTGGTAACGCCCACCGACTCGGTAGCCTACAAAGCCGCCGCCGATGCCATGGAAACCACCTTTGGCAAGCGCCCCATTCCTACCCGCGGTGGCGGCTCCATCCCGATTGTGGCCATGTTCAAGTCGGAGCTGGGCCTTGATACGGTGCTGTTGGGATTCGGCCTCGACTCCGACGCCATTCACTCGCCCAACGAGCACTACGGTGTCTTCAACTTCCTGAAAGGCATCGAAACCATTCCGCACTTCTACCGCAACTACGCGGCCGCAACGAAGTAAAAGTGCGGCGTACGCCCATAAAAAAAGCCCCACCGGAATATATTCCGGTGGGGCTTTTTTTATGGGCGTACGTATGCTGCGAACTGCTTATTTGCCGCTGAGCGAGTAGGCTACATACAGCTGAAATACTGAGTTACGGCCCTTGGTGCCGCCCAGCAGATCATCCTCGTTGAACAGATTGGTGAAGCTGCGGGTGTAGCGCAGGCCAGCCTGGAAACCGTTTTCCATCTGGTAGCCTACGCCGCCTACGTAGCTCAGGTCGAAGCTGCTCAACCCCAGGTCAGAAGCCTTGTTGGTGCTGAGTTCTTCATCATCAACCTTCAGGGTGTACTTGGTGTCAACCAGAATGCCGGCCTGCAAACCACCTTCGACGAAAATGTTGCTCTTTTTGTAGCGCAGCACCAGGGGCGTTTCGATATAGCCCAGGTGCAGGGTTTCCTTGGCACCACCCTCTTCGGCTTTAGAGCCTTTCACGGCGAAGGATACTTCCTGCTGCAACGACAAGGCACCATCGGCACTCAGCGGAGCATTCAGGAAAAACCCTGCGCTGTAGCCAGGACGATAATCCACATCAATGTTTTTGCCCTCAATACTAGAGTAGTTGAAGCCCGCTTTGACGCCGATAGAACCAACCGATTGTGCCGAAGCAGTGGCAGCAAGGCCGGCAAGCAGTAGGGCAGAGAGGAGAATTCTCTTCATGAGTAAGGAAACTTGAAAATAATGAATGGTGATGCGAAGGTACACGAAATCATACAAACTTGACGATGTCTGCCGGTACTATGTCGCTGTGCGTGGCAGAGTTGCTGCGGCAGCTTTCAACCAGGTAGTTGGGTAAGCGCATGACCTGGCTCTGCTTGAGGAAGCAGAAGGGGCAGTTGGGCTTCGAGACGGATAATGTTCTTATAGTTAGCCCTAAAGCCCTGGCTACAGTACCGGTGGAGCCTAGCTGGCCAGCAAGATTTCAACTCTGCCCCGGCTGAGCCACTTAGCCCAAAGGCAGCTTGCCGGCCCTGCCGCTGCCGGCGACAAACGCTCTGCTGCTTCTGGGGCGTTGCCCATAGTCGGTAAAAATCCTGTTTTTCACCACCTGACTACGACTGCAGGGGCAACAGGTGGGAAGAGAAAAAAAGCCCCGGCAGATGTCGGGGCTTTTGCACTGGTACAAAACAGGGGTGTTATTTATTCGGGAGCAGGTAGCCCAGCGACACCTGGAAGGCCGAGTTGCGGGCGTTTTTCAGGTCGCCGTCGAAGTACGAGCCGTCGTCGCTCTTGGCAAAGTCGCTGAAGGCGCCGGTGTAGCGCAGGTTCAGGCTCACGCCATTCTCAGCCTGGTAGCCGATGCCCGCCACGTAGCCCAGCTCGTTCCGATTGAGCTTACTCAGGTCTTTCTGGTCGTGGCTGGTGGCGGTGCTCGTGTTGCCGGTGAGGCCCGAGGTGGTCGTTACCTTGGTTTCGTCCTTCACGCTGAGCAGGTAGGAGTACTGTGGACCTGCTTCGAACACCAGGCCGCTGGCGTTTACTTTGAAGAGTACCGGCACGTCGAGGTAGTTGTAATTTACCTGTCCTTCACGCTTCTGGGTGGTGCCGAGCAGGTTTTTGTATTCGGTGGGCTTGTTTTCGAAGCCTTTCTGCGAGAACAGGATTTCGGGCTGCACCGACAGGAACCCGTCGCCGCTCAGGTCGGCGTTGAGCATTACGCCGCCCAGAAAGCCGATTTTGTTGTTGTAGGTATTTTCGTTCTGCACCTCGCCGGCCAGGTTGGAGTAGTTGGCCCCGGCCCGCAGGCCCAGCCGGACGCCCTGGGCCCGGGAAGCACTGATGGTAGCGACGGAGAGCAAAGAGGTTAAAGCAATGATGGTCTTTTTCATAGTGTGGGGAGAGAAAGAACGGAGAATGGAATGGTAGGAGCAAGGCGAAAAATATGCCAAAGTGCAAGTGCCCCCGAAAACCTATAAACGCAGAAAAGCCCCGTCCTAGTGCAGAACGGGGCTTTTTTTAGGCATTTAAAGAGGCTATTGGCCGCCGAACAGGTAACCGACCTGAAATTGGAATACCGAGTTTTTGGCCTTTGACTGCACGCCGGCTACTTCTTTCAGCACGTTGGTGAGGCCCCCGTTGTAGCGGATGCCCAGGCCCAGGCCGCTTTCCAGTTCGTAGCCTACGCCGACCACGTAGCCTGCATCGAAGCGGTTGTAGTCGTTCAGGGTGGAAGACTTCACTACCGGCCCGGTGCTGGTGGCTTCGTAGTTGCGGGCTACCAGGTAACCCACCTGCGGCCCGGCTTCGAAGATAAAGCCGTCAGCATTGATTTTAGCGAGAATGGGCAGGTCAACATAGTGCATGCGGTTGGTTATTTCCACGCCGCTGTCAGAGAACTTGCCGCCTTTCCCGGAATACAGGAGCTCGGGCTGAATAGAAAAGAACCCGTCGTCGGTGATAGGCGCATTCAGCATGACGCCGGCATTACCGTTTACCAGGTTTTCAACGCCTTTTTTTTCAGCATCTGTCAAGCCGGAATAATTGGACAGACTAACGCCACCCTTCACGCCGAAACGTACCTGAGCCTGCGCGGCAGTTGAGAAACCGACGGCAGCTAAGATGGACAACAGGACAGTGGTCTTTTTCATGAGAAAGGGAGTGTGGTGAACGGAAATGAAAGCGTATCCTGCAAATGGCCAGGATGTGCCCTCAAACGCAATTGAGCCGGCTAGGGTATAGCTGAATATAAAAAATCTGGCCGCCTCGGGAGAAGCGGCCAGACTATCAACAGGTTAAAAATGCTATTTGCCCAGTGGCAGCAAGTAGCCTACCTGCAGGGTAAAGGCATTATTGAAGGCTTTGGGCTCGTTGTCGGCGTCTTTCGTGTCAATCAGCGAGTTGAAGCCACGGGCATAGCGCAGTCCCAGGCTCAGGCCGCCTTCGGTTTGGTAGCCCAGGCCGGCTACGCCGCTGATGTCGAACTGCGCGAGGTCTGACTTACTGGCTTCGTCGCGTGAAACGCCGGTGTAGTCGAGGAAGCCGTTATTGTCTTCCACCTTATCCTTGGTGCCGTCGGTGTACTTGGTGGTGGTCTGCTGCTTCACTTTCGAACCAAACAGGTAGCTTACCTGCGGGCCCAACTCAAAGAACAGGCCGCCCGCGTTGATTTTTGCCAGCAGTGGCACATCCAGGTAGTGCAGTACGCGCTGCTGCTCGGTCTCAACCTTGGCGATGTTGCCGGTAACGTTTTTCTGGGTCGAGGTGATTTCGTAGCCCTTGCGGTTGTATAGCAGCTCGGGGGCGAAGGAGAAAAACCCGTCGTCGGTGATAGGTACGCTGGCGCTGATACCGGCATTGTAGCCGAACTTATAGTCGCCCAACTCGCTGCTGTAGCCGGTGCCGGTGAGTTGGGTAACGTTGTCGCCGGAAACGTTGGAGTAGGTGCCGCCCACTTTTACTCCGAGGCGGAAACCACCGGCATCCTGGGCAGAAGCGGCAGAAGCGGTAGCAAGGGCAAAGGCGAGAGCTGCGTATTTTTTCATGAGCGTAGGAGCAAAAAAGGAATGATGTGGGAAGAGATATTTGAGAGCAACAGCGTGCTCGAAAGATGATGGTATGCCCTTCTTACCGCAAAATCAGACGCAATTGTTGCGGATGAGTAAAGCTTTTCTTAAGAAGAAAGCCATTGGTAGCTAGCTGGTTTCCCGCAACTGGTAATAGGGTCAGGCTGTTGGATACAGCTCAATAAAGAAACGTTTCCGCGGCTGCTTGCCCCCCTTTAGCTACTTTTGGGAGCTTGGATTCTACTGCTTTATGATGATTCGCCTCGGTTTGCTCGTGACTATGCTGCTGGCAGCCACCGCCAGCCGGGCCCAGCTGCCTACCGCCCCCCACGACGCGCGTCCGCCCCTGATTTTGGGTCTATATGCGCAGGGTAGCTTTATTATTGCTCACACGCCCTCGGTGAAGCACTTGGCCGTGTCGCACCCCACGGGGCTGGAGCTGAACCTGCAGCGGCAGACCAATGGCTTGGAGCCCTGGCACGCTTGGTACAAGTACCCCAAAGTGGGCCTAGCCCTGGTATACTACGACTACCACAACCCGATATTGGGCAAGTCGTACGCGGCCACAGTCTACATCAACAAGCAGTTTTACCGCACGGCCCGGCAGGAGCTGAATTTTCGTATCGGCACCGGAATTGGCTTTTTCCCCACGCGCTTCGACCCGGAAACCAACCACCGCAACAACATCGTCAGCTCGCGGCTGAATGCCACGCTCCAAATGCGAATGGAATACGACGTGGCCGTTGCGCCCCAATACGGTCTGCTGCTGGGCGTGGGGCTCAACCACTATTCCAACGGCGCTACCACCAAGCCCAACTTCGGCATCAACCTGCCCACGGTATTTCTGGGGCTCAACTACCATCAGCAACGCCCTTTCCGGCCTCTGAGCACCGCCCCCACCGCCCGGCCCGACGACGTAGGCCGCAACTTCCTGGATTTTAGCACCAGCATCGGCTTCAAGCAGCGCAACGAGTCGGACCGGCGCAAGTACAGCGTGCAGTCGGTATCGGCGGTGGTAGGCCGGCGCATCAACCGCAAGAGCAACCTGCTGCTGGGCGCCGAGGGCTTCTACGACCGGTCGTTATTGGTGCAGCTGCGCGACACCTCCCGCTCGGGCGAACAGCTGCCCGACGTGAAGAAAGCCGGCGTATTCGTGGGCCACGAACTGTTGTTTGGCCGGTTGGCCTTCGTGTCGCACCTTGGTTTTTATGTCTACAATCCTTACAAGTCCAACAAGTTCTACTACGAGCGGCTGGGCCTGAAATACCACTTCACCGAGCAGCTCTGGGGGGCCGTCGACTTGAAGGTGCACCGCGGTGCCGCCGATGTGGTGGAGCTGAAAGTAGGCGTGAAGCTGTAGCGGTGAGATGGTGAATTTGTGACTTGTCGTCCGGTTGGGTTTGGTAGCGTCGAATGATGGTTCGGCATCTTTATTCGACGGTTGGGTAAGAGAAAATAGTGCGGTGGCCGGCCGGCTGCTTTCTTGCCGGAGCATTACCGGAGTTGCCACTGCACAACCTCACAATTTCACTAGTCCACCGCGCATGGAAACGTTTCTGCTCCTGAACCGCTGGCTGCATATTACAGCGGGTTTTATCGGCTTCTTCGTGGCGCCGGCGGCACTGTATGTGCGCAAGGGTGGCGCGGCCCACCGGCTGTGGGGCCGCATTTTCTTCTGGGCCATGGTAGTGGCCGGTACTACGGCCATTGTTTCGGCTTCCCTCCACGGCCTCACGTTCCTGCTGCTCACGGGCATTTTTAGCTTATATCTGGCTTGGTTTGGCTACCGCTCGGTGTATCATAAGCGCCTGAGCCGGGGAGAGGTGCGGCCCGCCCTAGTCGATTGGCTGGGTGTGGGCCTCGGCACGGCCGTTTTCGCCGGTACACTGTTGTATGGTCTGCTGCAAATCAAAACCAACCCCGTGCCGGTGGTTTTCGGCATCATAGGCCTGATGACGACCCTGCGCCAGGCCCGGGCTTTCCGGCAGCGGGGGCCGTGGACGGCAGGCCAGTGGCTGCTCAATCATATGTCGGGCTTTGTAGGCTCCTACATAGCGGCGGTATCGGCCTTTTCCGCTACCAGCCTCACGTTTATTCCCTTTCCGCTGAACTTCCTGTGGCCCACGCTGGTCATGGTTCCGCCCCTGATCTGGGTGCAGCGCCGTTACAAAAAGCAGTTTGCCGCTGGCCGCCACCCCGAAAAAGTAGTGGAAGTCCGGATTCAACCCGAGCTGGCCGGAGCCGTGCGGTAAGCGCCTGTTATTGCTTTGCCACCAGCGCTTGGTTGATGCGCTTCACCAGGGCCGGGCCTTCGTAGATAAACCCGGTGTAGAGCTGCACCAAGGCCGCGCCGGCCGCCAGCTTTTCCTGCGCATCGGCCGCCGAAGCAATACCACCAACGCCAATAATGGGCAGGGCCCCGTCGGAGTGGCGGTGTAGGTAGCGAATTACCTCGGTGGCCCGCTGCCGCAGGGGGCGGCCACTCAGCCCACCCGCTCCAATAGCCGCCAACTGCGCTGCCGAAGTCTGCAGATTGTCTCGCGCAATGGTCGTATTCGTGGCTACCAGCCCGCTGAGGTTGGTTTCCCGGGCAATGGTCAGGATGTCATCGAGCTGGCCGTCGGTAAGGTCGGGCGCTATTTTGAGCAGCAGCGGCTTGGGTTGGGCTTTGGCCTGGTTGGCTTCCTGCACCTGCTGCAACAGCCGAATCAGCGGCTCCTTTTCCTGGAGTTGCCGCAGATTCGGCGTGTTCGGCGAGCTGACGTTGACTACAAAATAGTCCACTGTATCGAAGAGTTCCTCAAAGCAGGCCACGTAGTCGGCGGCGGCCTGCTCGTTGGGCGTGTCCTTGTTCTTGCCGATGTTGCCGCCGATAATGATATCGGAGCGGCGCTGCCGGAGTCGCCGGGCCGCCGCCGCCGCGCCCTCGTTGTTGAAGCCCATGCGGTTTATCAGCGCCTCGTCGCCCGGAAGCCGAAACAGGCGCGGCGTGGGGTTGCCCGGCTGGGCTCGAGGCGTCACCGTGCCGATTTCCACAAAGCCAAACCCCAACGCTGCCAGCTCGTCGGTCAGCTCGGCATTCTTGTCGAAGCCTGCCGCCAAGCCCACCGGATTCCGGAATTTCAACCCGAAAACCTCCCGTTCCAGCCCCGGATGCGCGAAATCGTAGAGCCCCCGCAGCAGTGCCGCCGTGCCGGGCAGCCGGTAGCCCCGCTTCAGGTTGTCGAAAACAAAGTGGTGCGCCTGCTCCGCATCGAGCCGGAAAAGCAGGGGTTTGAGCAAGGCGTTGTACATGGCAGGCCGCAAGGTATACGGGCACAAAGCTCCCACTTATTTCGGTAGAATTTGGCCTCATTAAAGCCCTCGGCTGCTAAGTTTTTTACAGAAATTATCTAACTGATACTAAGCCTGCTATCCAGTAATTGGCGAAGTATTGCCAAACTCGTCCTGCAAAAGTTTGGACAATAGCCCTTATTCTGCCACTTTTGCAACCCCGAAACGCGAATCACGATTCGTCAACGGGTAACGATTCTGTAGCTCAGCTGGTAGAGCAGTACACTTTTAATGTACGGGTCCTGGGTTCGAATCCCAGCGGGATCACCAAAGCCCGGTCTGCAATCCGCAGGCCGGGCTTTTTTTATGTGGTAACGGTCTACACCTGCTCTTTCTGCGCCGTGGCAGGGCGATAAGTGCTGTCATAAGGTAAAACGGGGCGGCTGCTTTACCCAGCCCAGCCTTCCCGGTCGAGGCTGCGGTACTGAATAGCTTCAGCCAGATGCTCCAGCCGGATTTCTTCCGAGCCGCCCAGATCAGCAATGGTGCGGGCTACTTTCAGGATCCGGTCGTAGGCACGGGCGGAGAGGCCGAGGCGCTCCATAGCTGTCTTGAGCAGGCTGCGGCCCGCATCGTCAATCTGGCAAAGTTCCTTCACCATCTGGGACGGCATCATGGCGTTGGAGTGAATTTCAGGAAATTCCCCAAACCTCTTCGTCTGCACGGCTCGGGCGGTTTCTACCCGCTGCTGAATGTTCTCACTGGTTTCGGCCTTGCGCATTTCTGTCATCTGGTCGAAGGTTACGGGCGTCACTTCCACGTGTAGGTCAATACGGTCTAGGAGCGGACCGCTGACTTTGTTGAGGTAGCGCTGCACCACGCCGGGGCCGCACACACATTCTTTCTCCGGATGATTGTAATAGCCGCACGGGCACGGATTCATACTCGCTATAAGCATGAAGTTAGAGGGAAAGTCGATGCTGATCTTGGCCCGCGAAATCGTGACGCGGCGCTCCTCCAGCGGCTGACGCATCACTTCCAGCACCGTGCGCTTGAATTCCGGCAGTTCATCCAGAAACAGCACACCGTTGTGGGCCAGCGAGATTTCGCCTGGCTGCGGATTGCCGCCGCCGCCCACCAGCGCCACGTCGGAAATAGTGTGGTGCGGTGAGCGGAACGGCCGGGTAGTGAGCAGCGACGCATTGGCCCCGAGCTTGCCGGCCACCGAATGAATCTTGGTAGTTTCGAGGGCTTCCTGAATGGAAAGAGCTGGCAGAATACTGGGCAGGCGTTTGGCCAGCATGGTTTTGCCCGCGCCGGGCGGCCCGATCATAATAACGTTGTGGCCGCCAGCCGCTGCTATTTCCAGAGCCCGCTTGATGTTTTCCTGGCCCTGCACGTCGGCAAAGTCGGCGGCGTACTGGTTGGCCGTGTTCTGGAACACGCTGCGGGTATCGAGCTGCAGCGGCTCAATTTCCAGGCGACCCTCAAAAAAGTCGATGGCTTGCTGCATGTTTTCCACCGCAATAACGTCGAGGTTGTTCACGATGGCCGCTTCCTGGGCATTGGCACGGGGCAGAATAAAGCCCTTAAAGCCTTCCTTGCGGGCCTGAATGGCAATGGGCAGCACCCCACGAATCGGGCGCAGCTCACCGTCCAATGCCAGCTCACCCATGATGATGTACTCGCCGAGCCGCTCGGTAGTAAGCTGCTGGGAGGCGTGCAGAATGCCCAGCGCAATGGGCAAATCGTAGGCCGAGCCTTCCTTGCGAATGTCGGCCGGAGCCATATTCACTACAACTTTCGTGCGTGGCATGCGGTAGCCCCGCATTTTCAGGGCCGACTCCACCCGTTGCTGGCTTTCCTTGATGGCATTGTCGGGCAGCCCGACCACGTAGAAATTGGTGCCCTGGGATACGACTACTTCAATGGTAATGGTGTTGGCGTTGACGCCCTGCACGGCCGAGCCGTAGGTTTTAGTAAGCATTCTGGGGTAAGGATAAGTCGATAATGAATTCGGAGTCTAAAGATAGGAGAGTATAGCAGTACTTAGGTATAGAAAAAGCCAGCCCGTTGCGGGGCTGGCTTTTGGTACTCTTTGAAAGCAAATGCTTAGGCCGGCTCGGCCATCAGCTGCTCGATGAGCATAATCATGATGTGGATGGCCTTGATGTGGACTTCCTGAATCCGGTCGGCAAAGCCGGTGTGGGGCACCCGGATTTCCACGTCGCTGAGGGTAGCCAGCTGGCCACCATCTTTGCCGGTGAGGCTCACAACCTGCATGCCGCTGGCTTTGGCGGCTTCGGCGGCGCGCAGCACGTTGGGCGAGTTGCCGCTGGTGCTGATGGCCAACAGCACGTCGCCGGGGCGTCCCAGGGCCTGCACGTAGCGGCTAAACACATGGTCGTAGCCGTAGTCGTTGGCTACGCAGCTCATGTGCGAGGCCTCGGTGAGGGCAATGGCACCCAGGGCGGGCCGGTCGAGGCGGTAGCGGCCACTGAGCTCCTCGGCGAAGTGCTGGGCGTCACAGAGGGAGCCGCCGTTGCCGCAGGTCAGGATTTTGCCGTGCTGCCGAAGGCTGGCGGCCATCAGGCGGGCAGCCTGCTCGATGTGGGCCAGGTTGTCGGGGTCGGCCAGAAAACGGTCGAGCACGGTGCGCGCTTCGTTCAGCTCGGCGCGGATGAGGTCAGTCAGGGGTACGGTCACGAAGCAAAGTTACAACCCGGCGCGGTTGTCGGGGTGGTTATCGGGCGCGGGATGGATAATGGTGTTGGGCTGTTGCACTGGCGCGTTCATCAGGCCGGGGTCCGACTGCGGAAAGGTAGGATGCTCCACGTCGTGGCCGGGCGTTACGGTGCCACTGCCGGCAGGCGGAATGGCCGAGTCGATATATACCGGGGCCGGTGCTACCGGGCCCGACTGGTACACCGTGGTGGGCGCGGGAGCAACGGGGGCGGTAGTCGTGGTAGTAGCCGTCGTGACGGTGCGCTGCTGGAAATCCCGCTCGCGCTGGTCAATCTGCTGGTCGTAGAGCTTGGCCTTAAGCTCGTTGATTTTCCCGTTGAGCACGTTAGTTTCACGGCGCAGCAGGGCACTGTCCATGTTTTCGGTGATGAGCTGCAGCGCCAGCAGCACGGCTCCTACGATGAAGAGCGTGTTGTAGAACGTGGCCAGGCCGGCATCACCGCTCAGGTTGAAGGTGGAGGCGAAGGTGTCGCGGGCGGCGGGGCTGAAGACGAACAGCAGCGCCAGCAGCAGGTACACCATCACCAGAATCGTAACCAGGCGTTTGAGAGCAAGCATAGAAGGGAGAAAGCTAAAATTCCGGAAAAGCCGGTGGCTGTTCCACACGGATGCCGCATTGGCGCACTAAATATAGGTTTTCACCAATTTAGAATCGTGGAACAAGCCCGGCAACGTGCCCATAAACGCAGGGAAGCCCGCTACAGTTGGCACAACCGGGATTTCAGCACTATTCTGACCCCGCAGCGTTACGGCAGCACGCCGTTGGTCTGCATCGAATTCAGGCGCTGGTACACGCCGCCTTCGCGCCGCAGCAACTCGTCGTGGGTGCCGCGCTCCACGATGCGGCCCTGCTGGAGCACCACGATTTCGTCTGCGTGCTGAATAGTGCTCAGGCGGTGGGCAATGACGAGGGAAGTACGGTTCTGCATCAGGCGCGTGAGGGCTTCCTGCACCAGCTTTTCGCTTTCGGTGTCGAGGGCGGAGGTGGCTTCGTCCAGAATCAGGATGGGCGGATTGCGCAGAATGGCCCGCGCAATGCTCAGGCGCTGGCGCTGCCCGCCCGAGAGACGGCTGCCCCGGTCGCCGATGATGGTCTGGTAGCCGTCGGGGGCCTGCATAATGAACTCGTGGGCGTTGGCAATCCGGGCGGCTTCTATTACTTGCTCGTCGGTGGCCTGGGTGTTGAAGCGGATGTTGCTCAGAATCGTGTCGTTGAACAGGATACTTTCCTGGGTCACGATGCCCATCTGGTCGCGCACGGAGTGAATGGTGCAGTCGCGCACCTCGTAGCCGTCGATGAGGATCTGGCCGCCGGTGGGGTCGTAGAAGCGGGGCAGCAAATCGGCCAGGGTACTTTTGCCGCCGCCCGAGGGGCCCACCAGCGCAATGGTTTTGCCCTTCGGAATGATCAAATTGATGTCCTGCAATACGGGGGTGTCGCCGTAAGCAAACTGCAGGTTGCGCAGCTCAATCTGGTGCTCGAAGGCGGGTAGTACCCGCGCGCCGGGCTGGTCGCGAATGGCCGGCTCGGTGTCGATGATGCTCAGGACCCGCTCGCCGGCTACCAGGCCCCGCTGGATGTTGCCAAACGACGACGAAAGCGACTTGGCCGGCGTGAGCACCTGCGAAAACATGATGATGTAGGCAATAAAAGAGGCCGCCTTGAGGTCGGAGGTGCCGCCCAGCACGAGCGTGCCGCCGAAGTAAAGCAGGCCCGCTACGACTAGCACGCCGGCAAACTCGGAGAAGGGCGAGGCCAGGTCCCGGATGTTGTCGATGCGGCGCGAGGTGCGGGCGTACTGGTCGTTCTGGTCCTCAAACTTGCCCTTGATGTAGGCCTGGGCGTTGAAGGCCTTGATGACGCGCATGCCGCCCAGCGTCTCATCAATCACCGACATCATCGAGCCTAGCGTGCTCTGGCTGGTTTTGGCCTGGGTGCGCAGGCGCTTGGAGAGAGCCGCAATCATGCCGCCCGAAATAGGCAGCAGCACCAGCGAAAACAGCGTGAGCTTGGTAGAAAATGAGAACAGCACCACAAAGTAGGCCACGATGTAGAGCGGGTCGCGGACGACACCCTGCAGGGTATTGACCACTGAAATTTCCACTTCCTGCACGTCGTTGGTGAAGCGCGACATCATATCGCCCTTGCGGCCCGACGAGAAGTAGCCCAGCTGCAGCTGAATCACGCGGTTGTAAAGGTCGCGGCGCAGGTTGCGAATCACGCGGGACCGGACGCGGGCCGCGATGCGCAAGCTCAGGTAGCGGAATACGTTGCTGAAAAAGACCGACGTTATAAGCACCAGACACACAAAAAGCAGCGCGCCCAGCTTGCCGTAGGTCGAGATGACGTGGCCGAAGTAGTAATAAAACGTGCCCGTGACGTAGTCCAGCGTGGGGGCAAACGTGGGCAGAGTAGCAGGAATTTCGAGCGCGCCGGTTTGCTCAAACAGCACGTTCAGCATCGGAATCATCAGGGCAAAGTTGCCGATGCCGAAGAAGATGCCCAGGATGGTGTAGAGTAGGTACAGCGGCAGAAAGTCGGCGAAGGGCCGCGCGTACTGCAGAATGCGGAGGTAGGTCTTCATAAGAACGTCAAAGGTAACCCCGGATTCGGGTTGCGCCCCGGCTGGGCGGGCGGCCGCGCTACTCGGCGCTGAACACGGCTACGACCTCAATCTGCCCCAGAATATGCTGATTGAACTCGGCCAACTCTTCGGCCGGTACCCACAACTCGTCGTGCTCGGGCCCACCCACGTTTTGCACGGGAAAGGTAGCGGCGTAATCGGCATCCACGGCAAAGCGCAGCACGTAGCCGATACAGTAGTAGGGCACGTTCCAGTCGCGGGCAATCTGGCTGGCGTAGGCCTCATTGAGCACCGGATAGAAAAAGGGCTGCTCAGGCAGGCGCGGCGGAAAAGCCAGCCAGTCGGCGGCGGCTATCAAATCCAGCTCCTGCTGATTGACGGGCCGGAAGAGCAGCAGGGCAGCGGGGTCGTGGCGCATAAGCAGAGTCCGATATCGGCTTAAAACTCGTGTAGCCGCTGGGCAATGTTCCAGCGCAATGACACCGACGAAAAAGCCGCCGTGCCGTTGCCCAGCGCCGAGTCGTCGCCAGTCTGGCGGCGCACGATCTGCTTGGCGTCGAGCCAGAGGTTGTGGCGCACCTGGTAGCTGGCTGTCAGGTCGCCGTGCAGCAGCGTGGTGGTGTTGCCCTGGGCAATGGTGTTGCCGAATTCCTGCACCCGGGTGTTGTACGACTTGAGCACGTTGCCGCCGTAGTTCTGGCCCAGCTCATCGGCATTCACCCTGTCGAGGCCCTGCTTGGTATAAAAGCCTTTAGCCACAATATTGAGGCGGGGCAGGGGCTGGTAGCTTACAATACCGATGAACTCGTAGAGGTTGGCGCCCATGGGGTGGGCCAGGGGCTGCTGGTAGTGCTGGTAGCTGCGGTACTGGTCTTCGTGCTGGTAAGTATAAGGCCGAATGTAGTTGAACTCGGCTTGCACGTCGAGGTTGCTGATGCCGGCCACGTCGATATACTTGCCGCCCAGCTGAAACGCCTGCTTATTTGCCCACCAGCCGTTGCCGGCCCGTACGTTGCTCACCACCAACTCGTCGAGCACCAATTGCCCGTAAATCTGGCCCCGGCGCAGCACGTTCCATTTGAAGTCAAGGCCCAGAATGGCGTTGTCCTCGGAGCCCACCTGCTGCTCGATGCTGCGGTAGAAGATAATCGGGTTCAGGTACTGCAGCTCGAAGCGGCCTTTGCCCCGGGCAAACATCACCGACTCGAACACGCCCACGTTGAAGCTGGGCGTAATATCGAGGCTGAGGTGATGCAAGGCCATGTACTTCTTGGGATACACTTGGTCCTGCTCGCGCCGGTCGGCGGTCAGCTCGGCAAACAGGTTCTGGTAGTTGAACTTCCAGATGCGGGTGTTCAGCTTGAGGAAGAAATACGGGGCCGAGTAGTCCGACAAAATCAACGACCGGTAGCCGTTGCCGATGAAGTTCCGGTCGTGGCCCAGCTGCACGTTGATGTGCTTGGTAGCCGCGTAGGTGAGGTAGCCGCGGGCCGAGAGGAAGTCGTACTGGTCGGGTTTGTTCTTGAAGTTTTTCCAGTAGCCTTCGTGGGGCACAATGGTGTCGCGGGCAATGCGGTTTTGCACGTAGGCGGGCACGGCCATCTGGTTGTCGGCCACGAAGGTGTAGAAGCCCAGCCGCCCATCCACGGTGCCTTCCACCTGCACGCCCCGGGTGTTGATGTAACGCAGCCCGTCGGCATCGGTATCCTTACCCAGCTGAAACTGCACCACCGGGCTCACGCGCAGCGTGAAGTCGGGGGTGGCTACGTGGAAGAAGTCCGTCTGATTGTTGAAAAAATATTTCAGGAACGGCTGCGTGCTGGTATTCATGGCCGCACCCTGAGCCGAGTAGTTCCAGTTGTCACGGGCCAGATACTCCGCATTAAACCGGTCGGCGGCCGACTGCGAGGTGGCACTGCCGTTGTCGTTCAGCACCCGTTCGGCCAGCCGGGCCACGCCGGCCCGGTGGTAGGGTCGCACGGCGGTATAAGGGTCGCCAAGCGAATCAGGGCCGTATTTGATGGCGTACCGGTCGATGAGGCGGTAGATGTCCTGGTCGAGGGGCACGTAGGTGCTGCCCTGGGTAGTGGTAGCGCGCTGGCTGATGCCCGGGCTAGCCGCTGTCGGCGCCGGGGCTACGGCAGCGGCCGGACTAGTAGGAGTGGCACCAGCCGCCGGGGCGGGAGCCGGCTGCGGGGCCTTGGCCGGCGCTTTGGGGTCGGCTTTGGGGTCTATCGGGTGGTCAAAAATCAGCCAGACCGCATCCGGGTCTTTGGCTGGGGGAGGCGTAGTCTGGGCCACGGCGCGGTGGGCCAGCATAGCCAGCGCCGATAGAAAAAGGATTAGTGGTTTCTTCATAAAAGCGGGGGCCGTGGTTCTGGTGAGGCACCCGGCGGGGCAAACCTACGCAGTTCAACGGTGGGAGTTGAGGCCAGGGAAAAAAGTAGGGCAGCAGCCGGCTGAACAAGCCCGGCCGCTAGTGTACGGTACCAACGCCGAAAAGCAGCAAGGACGTACGGATTGCCCTACTTTTACGCCGCTCCTGCTTTTTATCCGCCTGCTTTGCCGCTCCGTTATCTGTCATTCGCCCAACTCGACCTGGCTGCCTGGGACGCCTGCGTGGCCGCCGCCGAGCAGGCCGTGCCCTACGCACAAAGCGCTTGGCTGCACGCCACGGCCGGCCGCTGGGACGCTGTGGTAGAACAGGAGCCAGGTTCGAGCCAGTATCGGTCGGTGCTGCCGCTGCCGGTGAAGCGCCGCCCCTGGGGCGGACAGGTGTACCAGCCCGCCTTCACCCAGCAGTTGGGTCTGCTTACGACGCCCGCCAGCCGGCACCGCGAAATCGAGGAATATCTGGCCCTGGCGGCTCGCCATTGCAGCCGGCTTTACCTACAGCTGAACACCGCCAATACCCTGCCGGTCGCCGTGCCGGCCTTTACTGCGGTGGTTCGGCAAACCTACTGCCTGCCCCTGGCCGCCGACTACGAGCAGCTGCAGAAAGGCTACGCCGCCGACTACCGCCGCCGCCTGCGCCTCAATCAGCAGTTGGAGCAGCCGTTGCGAGTTACGGAAACGACTTCAGCAGCAGCCTTGCTAGCACTATTCCAGCAGCATAAGGGCGGCGAAGTAAGCAGTCTGAAAGCCCGGCACTATCGGCAGCTGCAGCAGCTTACGGTCGGCTTGCAGCAGGCAGGGCAGGCCTTGATTCTGGAAGTAAAAGCCCCGCAAACCGGCGAATTGCTGGCTGGGGCGCTGTTTGTTGTCACGCCGCGCGTCATTATTTACCTGTTTGCCGCTGCCTCGCCAGCCGGTAAAAAAGCGGCGGCACCGGTACTACTCCTCGACCACGTCATTCGACACTACGCTGCTACGCCCGGCCTTGTCCTGGACTTTGAAGGCGGGATGATTCCGTCAATTGCCCGTTTTTTTGCCAACTTCGGGGCCCGGCCCGTGCCCTACGTAGCCCTCACCTTCACCCGCCAGCCCTGGTATCTGTCATGGAAACGCTGAATACTCCCCCCGCAAGTCCCGCCGCCGACCGTGTGCATATTGTGTGCGCCGAGCCTTCCATTGCCAATCATTTTCTGGCTGAGCTGCGCGACGTAGACGTGCAGCGCGACAGTCTGCGCTTTCGCCGCAATCTGCAGCGCCTAGGCGAAATTATTGCCTACCGCATCAGCTCTCAGCTCAGCTACACCGACAAAGAGGTGCAAACCCCGTTGGCCAAGGCCATCAGCAAGCAGCTGCGCGACTTTCCGGTGCTGGCCACCGTGCTACGCGCCGGCCTGCCGTTTCACCAGGGCTTCCTGAACTACTTCGACCAGTCGCCCAGCGCCTTTGCCGCCGCCTACCGCATCGAGGGCACGGCGCAGGTGCGGGTGCAGGTCGATTACCTCTCGGCCCCCAACCTCGACGAGCGGGTGTTAATCTTAGTAGACCCGATGCTGGCCAGCGGCAAGTCGTTGGTGCAGACCTACCGGGCCATGCTGCGCTTCGGCCAGCCCCGGCAGGTGCACATTGCCGCCGTTATTGCCTCGCCCGAGGGCGTGGAGTACGTTACCCGCGAAATTCCCGAAGCCACGCTGTGGGTAGCGGCTGTGGATGACCACCTCAACGAGCACGCCTACATTGTGCCCGGCCTCGGCGACGCCGGCGACCTGTCGTACGGCAGCAAACTGTAATGAACCGGTAATGCGCCGGAACTAAACCCGCCGGCGCTTACCTGTTATCTTTACGCTTTGCAGTTTCCTTCATTAGTTCCGAAAACGCCGTGTTGCCCCATTTTGCCAAATACGCTTCCGTTTTCCTGCTGAGCATGGTGAAGTTCTTCGGCGGTCCGCTGGCGGGCGTGTCGTTGGGAATTCCCTTTTTCCAGACGCTGGGCCTGAGCGTGGCGGGCATGATGACCACGGTGCTGGTGGTATCGGGCGTGGGGCGGATGTGGGCCCTGCACCAGCGGCAGCGCCGCGAAGACAAAGGCAAGCCCCTGTTTACCAAGCGCAGCCGCCGTATCGTGGGCATCTACCGCCGCTTCGGCATGCCCGGCATTGCGTTTCTGACCCCCATTCTATTCAGTCCCATTGGCGGCACCGTCATTGCTACCCAGCTGCACGTGCCGCGCTGGCGCATCCTGCTGCACATGCTTTGGAGTGCGCTGCTCTGGGGCTCAGTCATGACGCTGTTTGTTGTTAAATTCAGCCATCTGCCGTTTTTTCACCGGTAGCCCGATGGTCAGCTTCCATTCCGGAAAAGTCCACCTGCAGCAGGTGGGCTTTTTTAGCTTTTAGCAGTTTCTAAAACACTTGTTTATACGCTTGTGTAAGCGGCGGCGGGCGTAGTAGCTTTGGGTTCTATTCTTTCTCTAGCCTCTGTACGCAACCTCTGCGGCGGCATTTGTCTCAACGATACATTCTCTTCTCCCAACTTATTTGCTTTATGCCTACTTCTTCACAAAAGTTTTTTCTGGGTGTTATGGGGCTGCTGGCCCTCTCCACTACCGATTTACAGGCTCAGTCGGCTCGGCCTGCTAGTTCGCTTACGGCCTTGAGCCGCGCGGCGCACCCGGCCACGAGCCCTTTTACCAAGGCCCTGCGCGGTATCAGCACAACCGTAGTACGTCCCGGACAGAGTATCAATTATTTCTGGGACAGCGCCAGCAGCACCTGGATGCTTGGCCGGAAAGAGGAGTATAGCTACGACGCTGGTGCCCGCCTGACGCAGATTATTAACCGGGATTCGGCCACCTCCCAGCTCAATGAGCGGATTCTGCTCGAGTACAACGCCCAAGGCAAGTCAACCTCGACCACGTACCAGCGGTGGCTGAACAACGCTTGGGAAAATGATAGCCGCTATACGCTCAGCTACGATGCCCAGGGCAACGAAACGGAATATCTGAGCCAGAACTGGAACGGCAGCAGCTGGACGACGGATTTCGGCAACCAGAACGTGTATACCTACAACGCGGCCGGCGTCATAACGGAGTGGATTCGCAAGGAATGGGACAACGGCACGTTCGTCAATCAGGAGCGTGAAGTGTATACCGTTACCAACGGGCAGTGGAGCAGCCTGGTAATACAGGAGTGGGAAAACGGGGCCTGGGTGGATGACCAGCGTATCCTCGACGTGGTGTGGTACGACTGGAGCCGTGTGCTGCCCGCTTCTTTCCGGCGGCAGGAATTCAATGGCACTGCCTTCGTCGACGAAAGCCGCACCACTGTTGCGTATAGCCCCAATGGCGACCAGGTCAACACGGTGCAGAAATACGTCGGCACGGCCTGGGTGAACGACTACCGCATTTCGGAGCTCTACGACAACTACGGCAACGAGCTGGCCAACATCGAAGAGCAATGGATAAACAACGCCTGGAGTTTGGAGTACGGCGACCGTAACCTACTGTTTTACAACGCTAATAACGTAGTGATACGCAAAGTGGAGCAGCGCTTCGACAACATGCTCCGCCAGTACGTCAATAATTACCGCATAAACTACTCCAACTTCCAGAGCATCACGCTGGCCTCGGCCCGCAACGCAGCCCTCGAAGCCCGGGCCTCGCTGTACCCCAACCCCGCCGCCGGCCTCGTAACGCTGGAAGTAGCCGACGTGCGCGGCACGCAGGCTGCCACGGGCGAATTGCGCAACGCGCTGGGCCAGCTGGTGCAGCAGTTCACGGTCCAGCCTCAGGCCGGCAAGCTCAGCACTCAGCTCGACCTGAGCGGCCTGAAATCAGGCATCTACACTGTGCGCCTGCAAACTGCCGACGGCGCCATCGTCAAGCGCGTGGTGCGTAACTAGATTCTCGTTCTTTCTTCCGTGGAAAAGGCCCGACCAAGTACTTGGTCGGGCCTTTTCTTTGTGCTTTTCGTGGACGGCAAAATACCTACTTGTGGGTATTGTGGCAGGCCGGGCAGAGTGGTAGGTTTGCGGTCCGTTTACTCTGGGATTACCAGGCCTATACCTGGTTTGAGCAAGTAATGAACCTGTTTACTCCTTCATTTTCACACCTAGCTTATTGGCCTTATGCCTACTTCTACTCAAAAATTCTTTTTAAGCATGCTCGGTTTGCTAGCCGTAGCTGCTACTGATGTGCAGGCCCAGACGGCCGCTGCGAAAAGCAGCAGTAAGCTCATGACCCTGATCAACAAAAAGCATGAATCCCTAGGGCAGTCTGCTATGGCGGCCCGCGGCATCAAGGCTACAGTCGTACGTCCCGGTCAGGAGGTAAGCTATTCCTGGGACCCCGCCGCTCGGCGTTGGGATGTAATTGCGAAAAGGGTTTATACCTACAACGCCCAGGGGCTTGTAACCCAGCAGATTGATCAGGATTCGGCTACATCGGCTTTCAATGGCCGCTCGCTGTATACCTATAACGCCCAGGGCAAGGAACTCAGCTATACCAACCAGTACTGGAATAACAACGCTTGGGTAAACAGCAGCCGTTCTTTGATGACTTATGATTCGAACGGTAAAGAAGCCAGCTACACTAACCAGAACTGGGATAACAACGCTTGGGTAAACAGCAGTCGGTATCTGTCAACCTATGATTCGCACGGCAATAGGACGTTAGATGAATCACAAACTTGGAATGGTAGTATCTGGGTAACCACGGATGCCTACCAGTCGGCATATACCTACAATGCTGCCGGTTTGATGACGGAGGTAATCAACAAGGAGCTGGAAAACGGCGTGTATGTGAATACAGACCGCACGACGTTTACTTATACCAACGGGCAGTGGAGCTCGATTACGTCCGAAAAATGGAATAACGGCTCCTGGAGAAATGATGAGCGTGTTCTGGACATTGTGTGGTACGACTGGGCCAACGAAAAACCCCTTTCTTACCGTGTGCAGGATTTTAACGGTACCACCTTTGTGGATTCCGATCGGTACACGGTTACCTATGGTGCCAATGGTAGCACCGTAGAACTCAGAGAAGCCTACAACATCAACGCCTGGTTTAACTACCGTCGATATACAGATATTATTGATAGCCAAGGGAATGGACAGCAGTATTCTGTTGAATCTTGGACCAATAATGCCTGGAAGGTGATAGACGGAAGTAAGTACATCAACGTATACAATAGCGGTAACGTCCTGCTTCGTCAAGTGCATCAGGAGTTCGATGATGTTACGCTTCAGTACGTGAATAATTATCGCTACAACTACTCCAGCTTCCAGACCATTACGCTGGCGGCCCGCAACGCGGCCCTAGAGGCTCAAAGCGCCTTGTACCCCAACCCGGCCAGCGGCGTAGTTACGCTGGAAGTAGCTGGTCTGACGAAGGCCACCCTGGCCAGTGGCGAAGTTCGCAACGCCCTGGGCCAGCTGGTGCAGATCTTCTCCGTTCAGCCCCAGGCCGGCAAACTCAGCACGCAACTCGACCTGAGCGGCCTGAAATCAGGTATCTACACCGTGCGTCTCCAAACCGGCGACGGTGCCATCGTCAAGCGTGTAGTACGCAACTAACTCCCTGCGCCCTATTGCAACAAAAAAGCCCCGACCAGTACTGGTCGGGGCTTTTTGTATGGATATTCGGTGGACTACCGGCTGCGGCGCGCGTTGCGCAGCTTGGCCGCGCCCTTCGCCGCCGGCGACTGGCTCTTGCCCGGCGAGGCGCGCTTCTTTTTGCCTTTCTGGCTCCGGTTCGGGCCCTCCACGTAGGCCTGGCCCGTGCGCTTGTCGATGCCCTTCTGCAGGGGCGTTACCTTCTCGTGGAAGGCACCCTGAAACTCGGGGTCCAGCTTTTTGCGGCGCTCGTCAATCTCGCGGGCCATGCTTTGCTTTTCGTCAAACATGGTGTCCATCACCTTCACATCGGGCGGCAGCGGCAGCTCCGGAATGGGCTGGTTGATGAGCTCCTCGATGCGGCCGATGTGATGCATTTCGGCCTCGTTGGCGAAGGTAATGGCTGCCCCCGTGTGCTGGGCCCGGCCCGTGCGCCCAATGCGGTGCACGTAGTCGTCGTACACCAGCGGCACATCGAAGTTGATGACGTGGCTTACCTGGGGCACGTCGATGCCGCGGGCAGCTACGTCGGTAGCTACTAAGAAGCGCAACTCACCGGCGCGGAAAGCGTCCATCGAGTTGATGCGCACATTCTGGCCCTTGTTGCCGTGAATGGCCCGCACCTCGCCGGCCACCTTGCGGCCCAGGAAGTGCGCCACGTTGTCGGCGTGCTCCTTGGTACGGCAGAAAATCATGACCCGGTTGAACGTTTCGGCATCCTTAAACAGGTAGCCCAGCAGGTTGATCTTGGTAAGCAGGTTGGGCACCCGGTAAAGCGTCTGCGACACGTTCTGGGCCGAAGTAGCGGCGGGCGTCACCTCAATGCGCATCGGGTATTCAAGAAATTCCTCGCTCAGCTTCACTACCCGCTCCGGCATGGTAGCCGAAAACAGCGCGTTCTGCCGCTTGCGCGGAATTACTTCCAGAATAGCCCGGATCTGGGGCATGAAGCCCATATCCATCATCTTATCGGCCTCGTCTAGCACCAGAGTTTTGAGCTCCTTCAGTACCAGAGCACCTTTCAGATACAGCTCCATCAGGCGGCCAGGCGTGGCAATGAGAATGTCGACGCCCTGAGCCAGCGTGTCAATCTGGGTTTTGGGTCCCAGGCCGCCATAAATGGCCAGAATGCGCAGATCGGTATACACGGCCATCTTTTTCAGGTGGTTTTCGATCTGCATGGCCAGCTCCCGGGTGGGGGCCAGGATGAGGCCGCGCGGGTGCGTACCCTGGGCGTATTTCACCTTCATGAGCAGCGGCAGGCCAAAGGCGGCCGTTTTGCCGGTACCGGTCTGGGCAATGCCCAACACATCGTGGCCGGCCAGCAGCAGCGGAATGGTTTGCTCCTGCACGGGCGTGGGCTGCTCAAAGCCGGCTTCCGCCACGGCGGTGAGAAGCTGTTTGTTGAGCTTGAAATCGGCGAAAGTGAGCGGCTGCGGCGTATCAGACATGGCAAGAATTCCTAATGGGAGCGCAAAGGTACGGGGAATCTTGCCAGCAAACGGCCTGAGACTCATTATATAACTGCTTGGCAGGCAGCCCGACACAAAAAAAGCCTGTGATTTATTTGCAAATAGCCCGGCAACCTTTACTTTTGTGACTGCAATACCAACCTGGTAGATATAGCTCAGCTGGTTAGAGCGTCGGATTGTGATTCCGAAGGTCGTGGGTTCGAGCCCCATTATTTACCCATACGGAAGTCCCCGGAGAGAAATTTCCGGGGACTTTTTTTGTTATTTGTACCGTTGTACCCCCGGCGGCATTCCGCTGAAACCCCACTTACCCCTCTGACTATGAGTCTGGTCGTTATCGGTTCTGTAGCGTTCGACGCGCTGGAAACGCCTTTTGGCAAAACCGACAAAATCATTGGTGGCGCCGCCACCTACATCAGCCTGTCGGCTTCCTATTCGCTGAAGCCCGTGAAGCTGGTTGCCGTGGTCGGCGACGATTTCCCGCAATCCGACATTCTGCTGCTACAGGAGCACGGCGTCGATACGGAGGGCCTACAGATCAAGGAAGGGGAGAAGTCCTTCTTCTGGTCGGGCAAATACTCTACCGACCTGAACTCGCGCGAAACCCTGACCACCGAACTCAACGTGCTGGCCGATTTCGACCCGATTCTGCCCGACAGCTACCAGGACTGCAAGTATCTGATGCTGGGTAACCTGGCCCCGGCCGTGCAGCGCCTCGTGATTCAGCGCCTCGTAAACCGCCCCAAACTCATCGTAATGGACACGATGAACTTCTGGATGGACGTGGCTTTGGAAGACTTGCTGGCGACTATCGAAATGGTAGACGTGCTCAGCATCAACGACGAGGAAGCTCGCCAACTGTCGGGTGAATATTCGTTGGTAAAAGCCGCCAAGAAAATCATGGGCTTCGGTCCGAAGTTTCTCATCATCAAGAAGGGGGAGCATGGCGCGCTGCTGTTCCACAAGAACAAGATTTTCTACGCGCCGGCTCTGCCCCTGGAAGAAGTATTTGACCCGACCGGCGCTGGCGACACCTTCGCGGGTGGCTTCATCGGCCACTTGGCCGCCACCGACGACATCAGCTTCGACAACATGAAGCGCGCCGTGATTCACGGATCGGCCATGGCTTCGTTCTGCGTGGAGAAGTTCGGCACCGAGCGGCTGTTGCACCTCACGCCGGAAGAAGTGGAAGCCCGCGAGGCGCAGTTTGCCGACCTGGTGCGCGTAGTGCCCGCCACGGCTGTGCAAAACGCCTAAGCATCGTCGTAACGGCTGTTCTGTGAGAAACCTGCCACTCCTCCAATGGGGTGGCAGGTTTTTTTATGGGCCGCTCAGCACAACTATTTGCGCCGATGCCGGGTACAAGACAGGGTATCTTCTCACCTAAGTTTCCACTGCCATGAGTAAGCATCAAGATAAAGCGCCCACCAACTCGGAAAAAGCCCACCAGCGTTCTGACGCTGACAACCAAGAGCCCAAAAACCAGGAGTCAATGGATTTTAAGGGTCAGGCCCAGTCCAACAGCGGCGGCACGCACATGCAGAATGTGAACCAGAACAGCATCAACGAAGCTGGCAATCCTACTCATAACAACACGCCGGGTAGCGGCACCAACGAGGAACAACGTACCTCCCCAGTAAACAAGCCCCGCAACAACCCACAAGGCAACCAGCCAATGTCGGTAGACGGTAGCCAGAAAGGTCCCGGCCGCAAGGCTGACTAAGCAACACAATCCATAAAAAAAGCCCCGCCAGATAATTCTAGCGGGGCTTTTTTTATGAATTTAGTTTTGGGAAGCATTACAAACCCTACGGCACCACTTTCATGCGTACAACCCGGGTATCCACGTCGCCGTTGTCGAAGAAATCCTGCTCGAAGAGGATGGTTTTGTTGTCGAGCCAGCGCGGGCCCGTAACGCCCCACTCAGTTTGCCGCTCCCATAGCTTTTCCAGCTTTGGGCCGTCGACGCTCCACACCTGCAGGCCGCTGGGCTCGTAACGGGCCAGCACGTCGGAGTTGCCGCACACGAAGTGGCGGCCGTCGGGAGCCACGGCCGGTGGGCTCCACACGCGGGTGCGGCGGCCGGTACGCTCGTCGATGAGCAGGAAGTAGCCGCCTTCGTAGAGATGCACCGAAATCAACCACTGCTTGATTTCGGGCAGGCTGCCTACGTACTCGAAGCTCACGTTTTTCTCGTAGTCCTCAGCCGGGTTATTTATGAGGCGGACCGGCTGCTTGGTGGCCGTGGGCCGGAGCAGCAGCGTGCCACCCGTGCGGCGCACCGTGGGGCCAGCCGTACGCAGGCGCTGCCGCTCTTCGGCTTCAAGGTCAATTTCCTGGTCCTCGGTTGTGGGCTCCGGCGGCAGCCAGGTTTTGTGGGGCAGCTTGGCATATACGTTGCGGCTACCCTGATGAATGCTGAGCACCCGGCCCGGCAATTGCACCAGTGTATCGAGGTGTTCGAGACGGTAGATGCGCGGCGGCACCGGGCGTGGCAGCGGCACTACCGGTGCCGTGGTCGGCACGCTGGGCTGCATCCGCTCGGCGGGGCCACGGAAAGTACAGCCCCCCAGCAACAGCAGAGGAGGAGTAAGTAAAAGCAGGGCGCGAAGCCGTAACATGATATTGGAGGTAAAAGCGCCGCTTAAAATTCCTGCTTCAGCCACTCCCGGAAGCTGGCCTGCTGCTCGGGGGTGACGTCAGCCAGCTTTTCCACCGTGTATTTCGGCCAGAATTGCTGCTCGGGGTTGCCGGTCAGCGTGACGGTCAGCAGCCGATTTTGCCGAAACACGCTCACCTCATAGCTGGCCGCGTTGTCGTTGAGTAGGCTTTGCAGGTTCATATCCACGCGCCGCCCGTTCACGGCCACTATTTCGTCGTCCACGGTTAGGGCGGCGGCGGCCGGGGAGCCGGGTAGAATGTCGGTGATTTCTGTGCGCTCGTTCTTCACCACCGAGCGGAAGCCAAACACGCCCTCCGCCACCGACACGTTCGGATCTGCATGCAGCGTGCAGCCCACAAAGCTCAGTGCTTTGTCGAGCGGCTCCTCCAGCGGTGCCGTGCCGTAGATAAACTTGTCGAAATAGGTTTTCATATCGCGCCCCGCTACTTCCGTCACGATGCGGATGTAATCTTCTTCGGTATAACCAATTCCAGTCAGCCCAAATTCCTCGTAGAGGCGGCGCATTACGTCGTCGAGGCTGCGCGTATGGTGGCTCAAGCGGCGCAGCGTCAGGTCGAGCAGCAGTGCTACTAATGCGCCCTTGTGGTACACCGACACTTTGCGGTCGGGCACGCCAGGCTTATAGCCATCCAGCCACAAGTCCATTGAGGCATCGGCCAATGACAGGTTGTAACGACCATAGTCGTCGTAGTGCTTACGGAGCACGGTATTTAGTTCGGCAAAATACTGCTCGGCGGTACGCACCTGGGCGCGGGCCAGCAGGTATTCGCCGTAGTAAGTCGTGATACCCTCGGCAATAAAGCAGGTGCGAAAGTAATTTTCCCGGGTGAAATCATACGGCTGCATTTCGGCCGGCCGAATGCTCTTGATATTCCAGGTGTGAAACAGCTCGTGGCAGCTCACGCCCAGCAGCTCCTTATAGAGGCCTTCACTCATCAGCAGCTCGGCCGGCCCCAGCACAATCACCGTCGAGTTCATGTGCTCCACGCCGTGGTAGTGCTTATAAGGCAGAATCTGATTCAGAAAATGGTAGTCCTGCACCGGAAAGCCGCCAAACATGGTCAACTGCTCCTCCGAAAAGGCGGCGAAATCCCGCAGTAGCCGGGGCCAGTCGGGTGCACACTCGCCCTGCACCCAGATGGAGAAAGGAATGCCCTGGGCCACGTAAGTCTGCTGCACGAGCGTGGGACTGGCAATCAGGGGCGCGTCTACCAGTTCGTCGAAGTTGCGGGCCTGTAGTGTATTGGGGCCGCTTTGGGGCAGGCCGCAGGCAATCTGCCAGCCTTCGGGTAGCTCTAGCCGCAGCTGGCACGTTTCCGCCTGCCGGCCCTCCACGTACATAAAGCACTGCACCCCGTTGATGTAGAGCTGCGACTCATCGAGCCACGAGCCGCCGGCATCCATCTGGTGGGCGTAAAAATTGTAGCGCACCCGCACCGTGCGGCCTGTCGCACCCGTCACCTGCCACCGGTCTTTGGTGAGCTTGCGGCTAGACAGTACCTCGTTGGTAGCGGCATCCTCCACTACCACACCCTGAACTTTCTGGGCGAAGTTTTGTAGCTCGTAGCGGCCTGGTCGCCAGGCGGGTAGCTGAAATTCTAGGGCCTCGGTAGCCGTGGCGGCCACTTCGAAGGTCATCTGTACCTGCAGGTAAAACGTGAGCGGGTTGTCAAACGAAACGTAGTAGTGCATCATAGAAAGCAGGGCGGGGGAGAGGCCAGAAACGGGTACAAAGCTACGGGGTAACGCGCCGGAACCGGCAGGCTGGTGGATATCTGTTTTACGGGAGAAAAGCTGGCGGGTAGATGCGTATCTTTGCCGCTTCCGGCCGAAGCTTTTTGTCGGTTAAGCACAAAAAGCTGTTTGAAGCATTGCCTTTTCCAAATCAAGATCGTACCTTTGCCGGCCTTACCTGTCACTGAGTCTCTTACAATATCATGAAACGTACTTTTCAGCCCTCGCAGCGCAAGCGCCGCAACAAGCACGGTTTCCGCACGCGCATGGAATCCGCTAACGGCCGCAGCGTGCTGGCCCGTCGTCGTGCCAAAGGCCGCAAGCGCCTGACCGTATCCGACGAAGGAAAACATAAGCGCTAACCCGCTGACGGCGCCTGCCGTGTCGCTTTCCTTGGCTCAGATGCCGGGGGCGCGTTCGTATTCGTTTCCGAAAGAAGAACACTTGTGTCGTAAAAAGCTCATTGAGGAGCTTTTCGGCCGGGGTTCTTCTTTTGGTTTATACCCCCTGCGCATCGTGTGGCTACCCGCCCCGGCGCCTACCTCGGCTCCGCCGCAGGTACTGGTCAGTGTGTCCAAGCGCAGCTTTAAGCGTGCTGTCGACCGCAATTACCTCAAGCGCCTAATGCGGGAGGCTTACCGGCTCAATAAGTACCGCTTGGTGGAAGCACCTGGCGGACACCCGGTGGGCACTATTGCGTTTATCTATACCGGCAAGGAAAAAAAGCCTTTCGCGCTGGTGGAAAAAAAATTAATTTCAGGGCTGGAGCGTTTGTTAGCCGATGCAACCCCCGCGCCCGCGGCGGAGTCTGTCTCGTAGGCTACTTTTCTCGCTTCTAGTCACTTATATGCGTAAAACTACCGTTGCTGGCGTGCTCCTGGGGGGCGCCGCGCTGCTCGCATCGTTTCGGACTGCCTCGGACAACGAGCGGTACTTCGAAATTGCTAAGAACCTCGACATTTTCGCCACGCTGTTTAAAGAGGTGAATACGTTTTACGTGGACGAGGTGACGCCCGGCAAGCTGGTCAAGACCGGCATCGATGCCATGCTCAAGTCACTGGACCCGTATACCAACTACATTCCCGAGGACGATATCGAGGATTTCCGCACCCTGACTACCGGCCAGTACGGCGGTATTGGGGCGGTGGTGGTGAAGCGCAGCGGCAAAACTATTGTGCAGAGCGCCTATGAAGGCTATCCAGCGCAGAAAGCCGGCCTGCTGCCCGGCGACGAGATTCTGACCATCAACGGCGTCAACGTCGAGAAGAAGAACAATTCCGACATCAGTAAGCTGCTAAAAGGCCAGGCCAACTCGTTGGTAAAGCTCGAAGTGACGCGCTACGGCCAGGAAAAGCCGATTGAGGTTAGCATTACCCGCGACAAAATCCAGGTCGATAACGTGCCATACTACGGTATGCTGTCCTCGGATGTGGGCTATTTCCAGCTCGGCAGCTTCACGGTGGATGCGGGTAAGGAAGTGCGCATGGCCGTGAGCAAGCTCAAGGAAATGGGCGCCAAGAAAATCGTGTTCGACATTCGCGACAACCCCGGAGGCCTGCTCAATGAGGCGGTGAATATCTCCAACGTCTTCGTCGATAAGGGCCTGGACGTGGTGAGTACGAAAGGCAAAGTGACGGAGTGGAATAAAACCTATAAAGCCCTCGACGCTCCGCTCGATACCCAGATTCCGGTTGTGATTATCACTAGCAGCCGCTCGGCATCAGCCTCCGAAATCGTATCGGGCGTGCTGCAGGACTACGACCGCGCCGTGGTAGTGGGCGAGCGGACCTTCGGCAAGGGGCTCGTGCAGGCTACCCGGCCCCTGAGCTACAACTCACAGCTGAAGGTGACGACGGCTAAATACTACATTCCCAGTGGCCGTTGCATTCAGGAAATCGACTACGCCCACCGCGCTGACGACGGTACGCTGGGCAAATTCCCGGACTCGCTGCGCACGGCTTTCAAAACCCAGAGTGGCCGCGTCGTGTACGACGGCGGCGGCGTGGCCCCCGACGTGGAAGTGCAGGAAAAGGAAATTGCCGACATCACCCGGGTGCTGCTGCAGAAAAACTATCTGTTCGACTACGCCACCCGCTACCGCGCCGAGCACCCGACCATTGCTACGGCCCGTGAGTTTCAGCTATCCGATGCCGACTACCAGAAGTTCGTGCAGTTTTTGGCCGGTAAGGACATCAACTACAGCACCGATATGGAGAAAAGCCTGACGGAGCTGTCGAAGAAAGCCAAGGAAGAAAAGCACTATGACGACGTGAAAGCTGAGCTGGAAGCCATCCGTAAGAAGGTGTCGACCAACAAAAGCAACGATTTGACCCGCTTTAAGCCCGAAATCCGAGAGCTGCTGGAGCAGGAAATTGTGTCGCGCTACTATTTCCAGAAAGGCGGTATCGAGGCTAGCTTCGACGACGACCCCAACATCCTCACCGCCATGCAGGTCATCAACGACGCCCCGCGTTATGCAGCTTTGCTGAAGCCCGGCACGCCGGAAGCCAAAACCCGGCCCGAAGCCAACCGCAAGACGGCCGGCGGGAAGTAAGCAGCATTAGTTTATAAAGCACGAAAGCAGCCTCGTCTTGAGGCTGCTTTTCTTTTTAACCAACTATGAAAGCCCACTACCTTATTGACAAGCTGAATACTGAATACAAAATTCAAACCCGGTTGAAGCTATTCGCTGCTGATGAAGTTAGTCCCTGGGCTTCTTGGTTTACTGTTCCAGTAGAAAACTATGTCGAGGCATCTACCACAGGCCCTTACCCCCTACGTGAAGTAGAGTGGGTTGAGGTAAACCCTTTCGTAGTCAAAACCAGAGGGCGTTTAATTATGCCACACATGCTTAGTTATGAGCAACAAATTGTTGATGCATTGGAAGCCGGGGCTATTGAATTTGAACAAATAGGCTTAGTGTTCAGAGTATACTTATCCTAGAATGACAGCAGAAACGAAGTAGTACCTTTGTGGCATGTCCACGCTCATCCTTTCCCTGGAAACTTCCTCGCCCGTTTGCTCCGTAGCCCTGCACCGCGACGGGCAACTGGTGGGCCAATCGGAGCTGCGGCTGGAAAAGTCGCACTCGTCGCACCTGAGCCTGCTGGTGCAGCAGCTGCTGGACAACACCAGCCACACGCTGCACGACCTAGCGGCAGTGGCTGTGTCCGATGGGCCGGGCTCCTACACGGGGCTACGCATTGGGGCAGCGGCGGCCAAGGGATTCTGCTACGCGCTGGATATTCCGCTCATTGCCATCAGTACGCTGCAGGCCCTGGCGCATCAGGTGGCCAGGTACACGGCCCAGGCCGAACAGGTGCTGTTTTGCCCCATGCTGGATGCCCGCCGTATGGAAGTGTACAGCGCCCTTTACACCCACGATGGACGGGAAATGCTGGCTCCGGCGCCGCTTATTCTGGATTCTGACACGCTGGCCGAACAATTAACCCACCATCGGTTGTTATTCTTCGGCAACGGCGCGGCCAAGTTTGCACCGCTACTGAATACGCCGAATGCGGGTTTCCTGACGAATATCGAGCCTTCTGCTATTGCAGTGGGCGAGTTGGCCCAGCACGCCTTCCAGCGCCAGGAGTTTCGGGACGTAGCCTATTACGAGCCTTTTTATCTGAAGGAAGTACACACCACCACGCCGAAGGCTAGAAGTTAGATTGTTAGAACTCAGAGCTTAGATTCTGCTAGACAACAGTATGCAGTTTTAGTTTAAGCTCTTAGTTCTGACCCCGCAGTTCTCATATAAAAACAATGGAAGACCTTATCAACCGTGTTGCGCAAAGCGCCCTGACCTCGCTCAACCTGGAAGAATTCATTCATCCCGGCGAGCGGGTGGTGTATGACATCAAGGAAAACCTGTTCCACGGCTTGATGCTGCGCGAAAAGGATTTCCGGGAGTTTATCAAAACCCACGACTGGAGCCAGTACGACGGTAAAAATGTGGCCATCATCTGCTCCGCCGATGCCATTGTGCCCACTTGGGCATATATGCTGCTGGCCTCGAAGCTGCAGAATCACGCCCACCGCTACGTGTTCGGCAACCTGGAGGCGCTGGAGCAGGAGCTGTTTCACGAAGCCATTGCCGGCATCAACGCCGAAGATTTCCGCGACGCGAAAGTAGTGGTGAAAGGCTGCGGTAACATCCCGGTGCCCACTTATGCCTACGTGGCCATCATGCAAAAGCTGCTGCCCGTTACTTCCAGCATTATGTATGGCGAGCCGTGCAGCACCGTGCCGCTGTATAAGCGCCCGAAAGCTCCGGCCGCCAGCTAGTCGTATTTCCTGCTGAAGAGAAGCCCATCGGTTGCTGCCGACGGGCTTCTTTGCGTTTGGAGCAGTCGGTAGAAAATCGTATTTCCGCAATACAGTGGGCATATTATGCATCTTTGGGGCCCCGAACGAACTTCTATGCCCGAGCAACCCAGTGCCCAGCCCTACAAAATCAGCTTCCTGACCGGTACCGCTATTGTCATTGCCAACATGGTCGGCACGGGCGTTTTTACCAGTTTGGGGTTTCAGGTGCTGGGAATTCAGAGTGGCTTTGCCCTGCTGATGCTCTGGGTGGTGGGTGGCCTCATTGCCCTCTGCGGAGCTCTGTGCTACGGTGAACTGGCCGCGGCTATGCCCCGCTCGGGCGGCGAATACCATTACCTGTCTCAGATTTACCATCCGGCTTTGGGCTTCCTCTCGGGCTGGGTTTCGGCTACCGTTGGCTTTGCTGCTCCTACCGCTCTGGCCGCCATGGCCCTGGGAAAATACGCGGCTAGCGTGTGGCCCGCCGTGCCAGCCCAGGCTCTGTCGATACTCGTCGTGCTGGGCCTCACGGCTATTCACGCCGTCAGCGCCCGGGCTGGGAGCCGTCTGCAGGTAATGGTTACGGCCGTGAAAGTAGCCGTGCTGGTGCTCTTCATCGGGGCCGGTTTGCTAGCTGCCACTCCCCAGCCCATTGCCTTCGTTCCTCATTCGGCCGACTGGCAGCAGCTGCTGAGTCCGGCCTTCGCGGTTTCCCTCATTTATGTGTCGTATGCCTACTCAGGCTGGAATGCCGCCGTGTATTTGACGGGGGAAGTAGCCAATCCGCAGCGCAACCTGCCCCGGATTCTGCTGGCGGGCACGGCCGTGGTACTCTTACTATATGTAGGCCTCAACTTCATCTTTCTCTATTCGACGCCTATTCCCAAGCTGGCCGGGCAGCTGGAAGTAGGCTACGTGGCCGCCAGCCAGATTTTCGGGTCGGCCCTGGGCCAGTTTATGGGCGCCGTCATTGCCGTGCTGCTGGTTTCCACTGTCAGCTCCATGATTTTTGCCGGCCCGCGCATCATTCAGGTGATGGGGGAGGACCTACCGGCCCTGCGGGGTCTAGCCGTGGTCAGCAAAAACGGTATTCCCGTCCGTGCTCTGCTACTCCAAACTTCCCTCACGCTGCTCTTCATCCTGACCTCTACCTTCGAGCAGGTACTTCTCTATGCGGGCTTTGTGCTCAGCCTATTCACCTTTCTGACGGTGCTGGGCTTGTTTGTGCTGCGTTTGCGCCGGCCCGAGCTACCGCGCCCATATCGCGCCTGGGGCTACCCGATTACCCCCTTGGTTTTCCTGGCCCTGAGCGGCTGGACGCTGATTTTTATCCTGCGCGACAAGCCCACGGAGTCGTTGTATGGGTTGGCTACCCTGGCCGTTGGGGCAGTAGTTTACCTCCTGGGTCGTAGTTTCAAGGGCATTTGAGCATCCAGCGACAGTCTGGAAAATGGGAACTGACTACATTTGCCTTTCAAGATATTCCCGCTACTCCCTCAACACTCATTCCATGCGCTTATCCTTTCTCGGGGCGCTGCCGGCTTTTCTACTCTTGCTGGCGGCTTGCTCCGAACCAAAAAAGCCGGTTGCCGAGCAAGCCGCTCCCGTAGCTGCCACCCCAGTTGCCCCCGATTCTTCTTTGGCTCCGGTTCCCGCCCCGGCCGCCCCCGATACCACCGCGCTGCAGGATATAGCCGCTTACATAGCCGGCAGTCGGGTTAGCCGCAACAGCGAGCTACGTTCCCTCACGGCTTCCCCCGCCTGGCAAGCCTTTGCCGCCGATGCTGATAAAAGCTGGCTCACGTACCACCAAACGCGCACCCACAAGATTCAGCAGTGGGCTGCTACCGAACTGGACTCCGTGCGAGCCGCCAGCCCAACTATCTTCTACCCCTTCAGCGGCCCCGATCTGCTCAACGTCGTCACAATGTTTCCCGCCAGCCAAACCTACGTGCTGGTCGGGCTAGAGCCGGTTGGGTCGGTGCCACGCCAGAACACCTTGGCCAATCCGAAGCTCTATCCGGCCCTGAAGGCTTCGCTGTGGTCGGTGCTGAACTTTAGCTTCTTTCGCACCAACGATATGGCCGTGGAGCTGAATTCTAAAAAAGCCGACAGCAACGCCATGCGCAAGGCGAATTCTATTCTGAAAAATGCCGCTAAAAGCAACCAGCGCGTCAATATCGGGGGAGTAGTACCCTTGCTGCTGCTGTTCGCGGCTCGCACCGACCACCAAGTGGAGGCCTTACGCTACGTGGTGCTCAATGCTGAAGGCCAGCTCACCGAAGCCGATTCGACTCAGGTACAGAAGCCGGGACTCAACGTAGTGCCGGGCGTCGAAGTAAAGCTGCGCAGCAAAGAAGGCGTCGAAAAGACTGTCGTCTACCTCTCCGCCGACCTTTCCGATTGGAAGCTTGGCACCACCAAAGAATCGGCGTTGCGTTACGTCCGCTCCCTGGGCCCGCTCACCACCTATGTCAAGTCGGCCTCTTACCTGATGCACAAGAGCTATTTCTCTAAAGTCCGCAACTTGGTGCTGGAACGTAGCAGCTACATCCTGCAAGATGATTCCGGCATTGCCATGAAGTATTTCCGCCCCGCCGACTGGAAATTTACCTACTACGGCACCTACAAGCGGCCTATCAACCTTTTCGCCAAGCAATACCAGCCGGTTCTGACCAAAGTGTATACCGACACGGCCAACAAACCGCGCCCTTTGCCCTTTGGCACTGGCTACAACTGGCGCCAAAACGACTCCAATCTGCTGCTGGCCAAGCGACAGAGCGCCCCGGCTATTTAAGCCGGTAGTCAAAAACAGCAACGGGGTGCCAACAAACGCAGTTGGCACCCCGTTGCTGTTTCAGGCTAATGCTGTTGCCAGTACCCTATATATAAGGTGAAATGACCAAGCAAAATATTGTTCTGCCCCTGGGTATGGCCTTGAGCCTGATGTTGCTCGTGCTGCTCCAGGCTGCCCCACCACTACGGCTGGCAACACCCCACCCGGCCTGGCAAGCTCCGGCTGACAGCCCACTGCTTGACAGTCTGCTTCGCACTGATTCGCAGTTGGCGGCGGTTATCCGGCGGGCCAATGAGTACGAAGTACAGATTATCTACACGCAGATAAACCGTGACCAGCGCAACCGGCCGCATTTCACCCAACACAGTTTCCACCTCAATGCACGTCAGTATTTCAACCCAGCCAGCCTGGTAAAGCTGCCCGTATCGGCCCTAGCCCTCGAAAAGCTCAACCGGCTGCAGCAGCCCGGCCTAAACCGAAATAGCCCGTTATCCATCGGCACGGCCTTTCGCTGCCAAACCCCTGTGCCCTATACTGCCTCCCCTGATTCCAACCAGCTGAATACCGTGGGCAATTATATCAAGCGGATGTTGCTAATAAGCGACAATCAGGCCTACAACCGCCTGTACGAGTTCCTGGGTCAGCGGCCGCTCAATGAGCGACTCTGGAGTATGGGTTACTCCGATATCCGCATCGTCCGCCGGTTTGCGCCCTGCGATACGACTGCCAACCGGTATACCAATCCCTTCACGTTCTACAACGCGCAGGCCCAGCCTATTTACCAGCAGCCAGCAGCAGTTAATACCCGCTCCTTAAACTTTCCGCTTGGCCATGTTACCAAGGGGCGAAGCTACCAAGCTGGCGGCCGGATAATAAATCAGCCCTACGACTTTACCACGGCCAACTACCTGCCGCTCCAACGCATAACCGATATCCTGAAAGCTGTCATCTTCCCTAATGATGTTCCGCAAAGCCAGCAGTTCAACCTAGCTGCCAGCGACTATTCATTCCTGCGTACTTATCTATATCAAACGCCCCACGGCTCAAAAGTGACCTATTATGCTCCTCGCCGGTTTTTCGACGCCTATAAGAAGTATCTATACTATGGCCGAAGCCCTGCACGCAGCGCCCAACCAGGCTTGCATATATACAATGTAGTAGGGATGTCGCACGGCTACTTATCAGATGTAGCCTATTTCGCCGATTCCACCAAGCAAGCCGAATTCCTCCTGAGCGCGGTGCTTTATGTCAACAAAGACGGCATAATCAACGATGGAGCGTACGAGTATGAGTCAGTTGGTTTACCCTTCCTTGCCCTTTTAGGGCAGAAAATCTACGAATACGAAAGTCAACGGCCGCGTCAAGTAGAGCCAGACCTGTCCCTTTTCTTCGAAAACAAGTAGGTGCCAGAAACAGGATATGAAAAATATTTCGCTGTTGCTGAACTAAGCTTTCCTGACAACGGGTTATACCCCAGCGTACTAACTAACGGCCGGTGGTGGCCAAGCGGGCCTTCAACGAAAAAGAAGGGGAGCGGGTTTGGAAATGAGCGGGCCAAGTCCCACTTTTGCACTCCCAAATCGGACGGATTCGGGGCACAGCCGGCACCAGCAGCAGAGAAAAAAAGTTGGGCGCAGGGTTGGAAAAATCGGGTCGCGGGTCTTACCTTTGCAGCCCGCTTCAACCGGAGGCGGCCAAGACTTCTCTTCGAAAAACTTTTTTTCGGAGCCCGTTTGG
>NZ_JAJADR010000005.1 GCF_020447265.1 Hymenobacter lucidus
CTGGTGGCTACGTTGGGATGATCAGGGCCAAAGCTGGCTTCATTGATGGCCAATGCCCGACGCATCAGCGGTTCGGCTTCAGCCAGTCGGTTTGTCACCTTAAGGAGTAAAGCGAGGTAGTTAAGGCTAGTCGCCATACTGGGATGATCAGGGCCAGTTACCTTCTCCGTCAGGGTCAAGGCCCGTATCAACAATGATTCAGCTTCCTGAAAAAGGCTGCTTTCCTGTAGGCGAGTGGCGATTTCCCACAACTGCTTAACTTCGCCCAATACAGCATCATCTGAGACTACGGTTAGCTGCTCGTAATTGGCGAGGTTAAGCGGGCTGGTATCTTGCCGAGCTTTCTTTTCCCTAGCTTTCAACTGCTGGTAGTCAATCTCCTGTAGCCAGCGTAACGCCTCAGTCAGGGCCACATCTTCACCAAACACAGATAGATGAGCCCCGCAACGGGGTGATGACAGATATACCTTGTCGTGTTCAGTATCGCCGCCGGTAAATCGCCGAAATGGGCCGAAGCCGGCTGAGAACCAGCCTTTAGAAGTGCTACTCCAGACGAACTTATCTGGAGTTATCTTACCACTTTCGTCCCCTATTGCCTCCACTAGTGGGGTACCACCCCGCAGCCCACTAAGCGAGTGGGAGGATTGGAGCAACACCTTCGCAGTTAGCTTGCGGGTCTTGCCAAGTCTCGTAGTGAAGTCATGTTGTTTGTCGGCCTCCAGAAGCACCTCCACAAATCCCTTCTTCTCACCCTTGCGCAGCCACTCCGCAAAGTTTGGATGCGCGGCTCGCACCTCGTTCGGCCCGATCAGGCCCAGCGAAATAGCCCGGATCAGGGTTGACTTCCCCGCGCCGTTGTCGCCGATGATGACGTGCCAGCCAGCGGGGTTTTCAGGAAAGATCATCTCGAAGTGCTTTAGCCCCCGGATGTTCGCAATGGTCAGCTTCTGTAAATACATACTCAGTGGCCTACAGCCCAAATTAAGAGGCGCAAAGTAAGCAATCTGCCCTACTCGTTACAGTATGTTATGCAGCCTGCATACAGCTAGTACAAGTCGTTCAACGACGAGACGCAAGTATGCGTCTCTACACGCGGGTGGCTATGCTCCTGCTTTCTCAGCCAGGTACCCGGCCAGCGCGGCGGCCTCGGCCTGCAGGCCGGCCAGGCGGGCCGCCAGCAGCCGGTGCAGCGCCGGGCTGCCCTCCCCTTCCAGCGCCGCTTCGGCCTCGGCCGTGGTAGCGCCCAGCCAGAGCCTATGCCGCACGGCCTCTTCAGCAGGCAGTGAAGCCAGCAGCTTGGGCGCGGCCCGCAGCCAGTCGGTGGCCCGGCTGGCCCGCGCCTGCCCCCGCTCCAGCCGCCGCGTGAGCTGCCGGATTTCGTAGGCCACCGCCGCCGCCCGGGCCCGTAGCGGAGCCGCTTCGGCCGCAGTCAGTAGGTCCAGGGGCGCCGGTGGGCCGGGCGGGGGCAGTGCCTGCGCCAGCCACGACAAAATTATGCCGCCCGAAGGTGGCAATACCCGCTGCCCAGCTTCTATCTTCGTGACCAAGTGGCGGGATACGCCCAGGGCCCCGGCCAGCTGCTGCTGGGTGAGCCCTAGCCCGGCCCGGATAAGGGCCAGGTAGTGCGGAACGGTAGTAGTGCGCAGCGGACGGGCCATAACGGCGGTTGTCTCCTTAATTTTGGTTTTCGACAGTAAGGAGACAAACGTACTGTCTCCTTATTTCTTTCTTACGTGAATAAGGAGACAACGTATAGCAAGTCGGGCCGTACAGTCTGGTTGTTTCCTGGATCTGCTATGATTAACGGGGAAAAGCCAGAGTATTTTCCTTATTCTGCTTTCCTGGACGTGCTGCACCCGCCCCTATGCAAGCGGGCCGGCTTTAGCAGATGTGTTCCAACATAGGAGGCTAAGAATATTTGTGTCAACCTCGTAACATTGCAGGTACTACCTTTTCCCACTGCCATGCCTGAACCGGATAACCTCGGCCACAAGATTCTGAGCTTCTTCATCAAAGACGCCGAGCCGCCCCGCCCCGGCGCGGTACCCGGCAACGCCCCGACCCTTGGCGCAGGCCCCGCGTCCTCCCCGCCTCCGCCGCCCACCGGCCAGCACGACAGCAAGTTTGCCGAGCACCTGGCCAACGTGCTGGCCAAGAACAACCCGGCCGGGCCTGACTACTTCGAGTTCCGCGAAACGCTGCGTAGCCTCTCCAGCCTGGGACTAAGCGAGGAAAAGCAGTTTCAGGCGGCCTGGGCCAGCTTTAAGGCCATGGGCGGCGCTGCTAACGTGGGCACCCTGACGTCCACCGGGCAGCACTACCTCACCGTGCTGGGGGCCGACCGTGACGCCTTTGCCAAGAGCGTAGACGATGCCATCGGCGAGCGGGTAGGCGGGCTGCAGAAGGAGCAGCAGCAGCTACAGGCCGACAACGAAGCCCTGGCCCGGCAGCTGGCCGAGATTCAGCAGAAGCAGGCGGCCAACAACACCCGACTGGCGGCCATCGGCGGCGAAATAACCGAGCAGAGCGGCCGCCTCCAGCAAAACCGCCAGAACTACGAGGCCACCTACGCTCATTTCACCCAGCAGATCAAAGACGACCTGGCCAAGATAACGCAGTACCTGCGGTAGTGGTGAAGTTGTGAGTTTGTGAAATTAGTGTTCAATCCGCGCAAGTAGCGCCACTGGAATAACAATTCACAACTTCACCATTTCACAACCTCTCCTTTCCACCCCACAACTTCACCATTTCACAACTTCACCTTTCCATGGCAACTCCTGATTTTTCGCAGCTCGGCGGCTCTACCGAGGCCGAGCGACGCTCCTTCTGGTCGAGGCCCGAGGGAATACTGGGCCTGGTGGTGCTGGCCGGGCTGGCTGGTACGGGCCTGTTCTACTTCAACGAAATCGTCAAGTTTCTCATTGAAGTAGCCACCAACACCCTGCACCTGGCATTTCTGCTGGGCGGTATTGCGCTGCTCGTGTTCCTGTTTACCAGCCGCGACATTCGCACGGGGCTGTTCTTTCTCTTCAAGACGCTGATGCGCAAGATTACCGGGCTTATCATCCAGCTCGACCCCATTGCCATCCTCAAGATCTACATCGAAGACCTGAAGGAAAAGCGCCAGAAGATGCAGGGCCAGATTGATACCCTGGCCGGGCAGATGGTGAAGCTGAACAAGAAGATCAACGAGAACAACGAGGAAATCAAACAGAAATTTGCCGAAGCCAACAAGGCCACCAGCATGGCTGCCAAGCCTGGCATGAAGGAAGCCGCCCAGCTGGCTACCATCGAAGGGGCGGGCCTGCAGCAGATGAACGAGAAGCTGCTGCCGCTGCAGCGCAACATCAAGATGGTGCTGGCTTTCATGGAAAAGGTGAATACCAGCGCCGACTACATCATCAAGGAAACCGAAATCAAGGTCCGCCTCAAGGAGGTGGAGTACAAGATGGTGAAAGAAAGCTCCAACGCCTTGCGTACTGCCGTGAGTATCTTCAAGGGCGACCCGGACAAGAAGTTCTACTTCGACGAGTCGATGGAATACATTCAGGACGACATGAGCCAGAAGCTGGGCGAAATGAAGCGGGCCATGGATATGTCGATGGACTTCATCAATTCCGTGGACGTGCAGAACGGCGTGCTCTCTGACAAGGGCGAGGCCATGCTACAGGCCTACAACCAGGGCGACTTCAAGCTCGTGACCCTCGACCCCCGGCCCGAAGTGCCGGCCCCGAGCAGCTCGGAGCCGTACCCAGCCAAAGACGCCGGCTACCGTGACCTGCTAAATTAGAGTGGCATGCTGCCCTTAAGAACGCTATGTCGAACACAGTCAGACAGGACGGTCCTACAGCTCATTAACTTCAACGACAACCCTTAACTCCCTAACTCCTTTCTTCATGCAGCGCATCACTCTTGCCGGCCGGCTGATTATCACCCTCGTGGTGGTGGCCGCCGTGTACTTTGGCTTCCGCTACTTCGCGGGCAATAAGGCCACCACTCCGGCCACTACCACCGCGCCGGCCTCACCGGGCGCGGCACCGGGCACCGGCGCGGGTTCCGACTACTCAACCACGGAGCCCGGCGCATCTACCACCGGCACAGCTGCCACCACCGCTCCGGCGTTCAACTACGAAGCGCCGGCCCCGGTAAACGGCAAGCTGAAAGGCGTGGTAGAGCTGGGGGCCAGCGGCTTCAACTCCTTCATTGTCCGCATCGACAAAGACCGGAACTGGAAGCTGGAAAAAGCTGAGTTTGGCAATAGCCTGGTGATGGAGAATATGTCGTCCGACGATGACGTACGCAAGGGCCTGAAGGCCTACATCGGCCAGATGCTGGACTACGGCGTGGGTGGCCGCGACATTCACTTTGTGGTGAGTTCCGGGGCTCTTAAGGCCTCGGGCACGGCCAAGATTATCAAGGCCCTGAAAAGCCTGAATTACGTGGTAAACACCGTAACGCCCGAAAAGGAAGGCATCCTGGGCCTGCGCTCAGTGCTGCCGGCTTCTTTTGCCGATAAGTCGTTCGTGACGGACATCGGCTCGGGCAACACCAAGATTACGTGGATGAGCGGCGGCGCGCCCAAGTCGGTGGAAACCTACGGCGCCAAATACTTCCAGGACAACGTGGATGATGCCACCGTAGCTACCGACGTGAAGGCCAAAGCCCAGCAGGTGCCCGAAAACCTGCGCCAGACCTGCTTTATCATCGGCGGCGTGCCGTTTGAAATGGCCAAGAAGGTGCGCAACGGCAAGGAGCGCTACACCGTGCTGCAAGCCGCCGACACTTACCAGCTCGACAACGCCAAGTCGAAAGCCGGCCTCAATATCTATAAGTCCATTGCCGAAGCCACCGGCTGCAAGCAGTTCGTCTTCGACTGGGATGCCAACTTCACCATTGGCTACCTGCTCACGCTGCCGCAGTAAGTGCGGGTAATGAGTTTGAGTAAAAAAGGCGGGGCGCAGGCTCCGCCTTTTTTTGTGTTGCGGCCGGCCAATGGCGAGACCATTGATAGCAACCACGTAGAGGCGCCATTACCACCTAGCCTTACCAGCTTGCCAACGTGGCGTGAGAACCCGGCTCCCCGGCTCACCGCGTTGCGGCCACAGGCCGGCATCTCCCGTTTTCGGGGATGTTCTTATCTTTACTGCCAGCTGGTTAGGCCAGAAGGAACACTACATCAGGCACCCGCCGGATTACCTCAACTTCTTCCCGCAACCAAGCCGCCGACGTGTGATGTATGCCGACACCCTCCTCCCTTATTCCCGCCAATGACCCGCAGCGCCTGCAGGCACTGGCACCTTACCTGACGCTAGGCAGTGAGCCCGACGCGGTGTTTGACGACATCGTGCGGCTGACGGCGAAGCTTTTTCAGGTGCCTATTGCCCTGGTGTCGCTGGTGGAAGAAGGCAGCGTCTGGTTTAAGGCCAACTATGGCTTGCCGGGAGCAGTGCGGGTAAATCGGGAGCAAAGCATCTGCTCGGTGGCCGTCCTGCACGAAGACACGACGATATACGAGGATCTGCGGCGGAAGCCCTGCCACCTGACCGACCCGAAGGTGGCCGAAGCCCTGGAGCTGCGGTTTTACGCCGGGCACCCACTGCGGACGGCAGAAGGCCTGCAAATTGGCGCCTTGTGCGTGATTGACCGGCAGCCCCGCACCCTCTCGGCCGTCGAACAGGGGCGGCTGCGGGCCCTGGCCGGGCTGGTGATGAAAATGCTGGATCTGCGCCAGCTACTGCACCAGCACCCGGAGCAGGCCCAGGCCGTCTGGACCCTGCTCTACAGTGAGTTGGATGACTTGCTGACCCGTATCGGCACGCTGACCCAGCTGGCCCGCTGGGAAGAGTCGCCGAATACCTCCGACGGGCAGGCTTACCAGCGCTCCATCGATGAGGAGGCAGAAGTCGTTATCTGGCTGCTGGAACAGCACACGGCCGACGCGCTGGCCGCCCTACGGCCGGCTAGCTAAGCTGGCGGGCCGCTCTCGGCTACTCCGGGCCGCAGGCCGCTCCCATCGGCTTACTCTTCGCCTCCGCTCAGCGAGGTCAACGCCGGTAGAGCCGGCAGCTGCAGGGGCTGCTGCTGGGCTATTCGCTCCAGCACGGCCAGGGCTTGCTCCGTTTCCTGGTACTGCTGCTCCCAGCTCGGCGCCGGGAAGGGCACCCGAGCTATCAGCCGGCGAAAACTCTGCGAAAAGTCGTGCTGCAGCTCTTTGGGCAGCTTTTGTACTTGCTTGTCGGGAATGCTCTGCAGCAGGCGAACCAACTCGCGCCGGATGGCCAGCAGCACACTGAGGCCAAAGGTATCAGAAGAGTCACTGGCCTCCAGCTCCCGGCGCAGCTGGGTTAGGCGGATATCAAATAGCGTGTTCATCATAGCAGTAGTTGGGCATGCCTACGGCTTGGTACGCCGTCAGGTTTTTCCCGTAAGAGCAATAGCCCCTATGGTTTCCCCTGCGCTGCAAACACCCGGCTCTTGCTCAGATAGTATTTTTCTGCTGAGAGGTAGTATGTTTGCCGCCCGTAAAATTCCCGCTCCCTACCTGCTGCTTCCTATGCTTCTGCTGTCCGGACTACCCATTTACTACCAGAATGCCATTGGCCGGCTCTACGAGCATCCGGATGGGTACGTCGTAGTCGATTATAACGCCGGCAGCCGCCTGAAGCCCGACTACGTGGCCTTCTTGCAGCACCTGGAGCACCTGCTCAAACGCCGGGGCTGGAACAAGATGCTGGCCAACCAGCGCCTGATGGCCCCTTTCACGGAAGAAGAGCGGGGCTGGATTCGGGGCCAGTGGCTGACTGTGAGCCACGCGGTGCAGCGCGAAATGGTGGCCGCCGTGCTCTTGCCCGAGGATGTATTTGCCCGCCTGGCTATTAGCTCCCTGATGCAGGATGCCCGGGAAGGGGCACTTGTGTACCGGGTTTTCAACGACGCGCAGGTAGCAGCCGCCTGGCTACGTCAGGTGCAGTAGGCCCGGCTCCTCTTCAGCAACTCTACCCGGCGGGCTACGTTGTAGCTTTCCACCCTGCTCTTGCTCATGTCTGTTCTTGCCTCCTACCCCACGCTGGTGCTGCACTTGCACCAAGGGGCCCGCAATGCCCTGGAAACAGAATGGCTCGGCTACGCGAGTAGCGCCGACTTTCGCCGTTTTATTGCGGCCGCAATAGACCTGGCCCGGGAACACCACGTTACGGCCTGGATAGCCAACGACCAGCTGCTGGGTGCCGTGCGCCCCAAAGACCTGGCCTGGGTTGGCAAGGAGGTGCTGCCCGCGTTAGTGGTGCTCGGCGTCGTCCGCTTTGCCCGGCTGGAAGCCGAGCAGACCCTTAACCGCCTGCTCATCGGCAACCTGTACCAGGATACCACTCCCGAGCTTCCGTTTCAAACGCGCACCTTTACCGACGTGCAGCAGGCTCGCGCCTGGGCGGTAGAAGAGTCATAGCCAGCAGATGCGGCATATTCCAACTGCTGCTCGCTTGGGCAGCACCTCTTTAACGTATACACTACCCCCGATGCTAGAATTGAAATCGTCCCTGGGCAAGGTTTTTATGACTATCGAAACGGACCTTGACAACCGCTGGATCTGGGTTACGTGGCAGGGCTACCTGACGGCGGCCAACATTCAGGCAGGAGCCCACGCCTACACCACTGCCCTGGCCCAAGCTGGTTTTTCGTGCGTGCTGAACGATACGCGCCTGGTGCGCGGCCCCTGGGGTCATTCCATGGACTGGGTTATCAACGAGTGGGCCCCCAACGCGGCCAAGGCCGGCCTGCGCCACTTTGCTATGATTACCACCCCTGAGTCTCTGGCCGAGGGCTCGGCTACGGAGTTTTACTCGCAGCTGACGGCATTTCAGGCTCGCGTCTTCGACAGCCTAGAAGAGGCCCAACACTGGCTCCGCTCGATCTGCTAGCCCGGCTTTTTCCCATCTTCTTCTCTTTTCTTTCCTTCATGGCTCTGCGCACCCTCTACGACTCTCCTACCCTGACTATCTCGCTCGACTACGTCGAGAACTGGCTGCAGCTCGACTGGCACGGCAGTCCCACGGATGCCGAAGTAATGGAAGGGGCCCTGCAGCTGCTGGAGCTGCTGCGCCGGGAGCGTTGCACCAAGGTGCTCAACGACAACAGCCACATTCACGGGCTCTGGGCCGAGGCGGCGCGCTGGGGCGGCGAGGTATTTTTTCCCCAGCTCTACGACGCCGGCTGCCGCTACTTCGCCTGGATTCACTCGCCCGAGCGCTACAGCCAGCTTTCGGCCGAACTAGCCGTGCAGCACACCTCGGCCGGCATCGTGTTTCTTACCTTTAGCAGCCCGGCCTCCGCCACCGAATGGCTGCGCCGGATGTAGCTAGCTACCCTTATCTGCCTCATCTATTTGCTTCTTTTATCTGCCCGGAATGATTACAACTCTCACCAACTCATTTGATAAACCTTACCTGTCGCTGGAGTGGGACCAGGCCAACGGCTGGATTTACAACCGTTGGCAAGGCATGCTCTCGACGGAGAATGTCATAAAAGGCTGCGAGCAAGTGTTGGCGCTGATGCAGCAAACCAAGTGCGTGTATCTGCTCAATGACAACCGGGAGGTAACCGGCTCGTGGAACCAAGCCAACGAGTGGATAGCTCAGGAATGGATGCCTCGCGCGCTGGCCTTGGACCTGCGCCGCTTTGCCCACGTGCTGGCCCCGGGCGTTTTCGGTCAAACGTCGGCTGAGCAGATGCTGGAGCAGGTCAAAAACCGGTTTCAGATGGTGCTGTTTCACGATTTCACCGAAGCACAACGCTGGCTGCGTGAGGAGCAGCGGGCCAATTCCCCCAATAACCTATCCTCATAGGCCTGCTGGCTCCTGGAAGCCGCCTGTATTTTGAAAACGCCGTGGGGCGCGTGCTCGAACACCCGATGGCTATGCCCTGATTCAGTATCATAGCGGTCCGCAGGAAATGACTCTGCTGCAAGCCTTTCTGACCCACACCGGCCAGCTGCTGCTGCAGCTTGAGCGGCGTAACGCCGCCTGATTCGGCAGCTGCCGACTGCACGCCGCTCATTTCCGACGGGGACGCCAACTTCACTATTGGCTCTTTGCTCACCTTGCTCCAGTCAAGGGCGGGTTGGTTTAAGGAAAAAGGCGGGGCGCAGGCTCCGCCTTTTTTGCATCAGGACAGGCTTACGCATCATTTATCAGCTCACGGTCTGTATCGTCAGAGCCCTGCAGGAGGTCACCACGGGGCTCTGCCCCTACGGCGACTTAGGGTCAATAAAGCCGCGGAAGGCTTTGCGGTAGGATTCGCTCACGGGCAGAAACCGGCTGCCAATCTGCACCTTGTCTTTGAACACGGCGTCGATGCCTTCTAGACTCACAATGTAGGAGTGGTGAATACGGACGAAGTGCGTGGCCGGCAGCTGCTGCTCCAGCGTCTTGAGGCGCTGCAAGCTCACGATGCGCTGCTGCCGGGTATGGATGGCCACGTAGTCTTTCAGGCCCTCCACAAAGAGGATGTCAGCCTGTCGTATCTTGACCAGGCGGGTGCCATCCTTCACGAACAGAAACGGCGACGGTTCAGTCGGAGCGGGCCCAGCGGCGGGCGGCGCAGCCACAAGAGCCGGAACCGGGGCGGCGCCAGGCAGCCGCCGAGCCTGGGCCTTGTGCACGGCCCGCAGAAACCGTTCCAGCGTGATGGGCTTGAGCAAGTAGTCGACCACGTCGAGGTCGTAGCTTTCCAGGGCGTACTCGGAGTAGGCCGTGGTCAGAATCACCAGGGGCTGGCGCGGCAGAACCTTAAGCAACGCCAGACCGGTCAGTTCGGGCATCTGCACATCGAGCAGCAGCAGGTCGATGGGGTGGCTGCTGAGCTCCTGCAAGGCGGCCAGGGGACTGGCGCAGGCGGCGTGCAGCGTCAGAAACGGTACTTTCTCCACGTAGTCGGCCAGCAGCCTGCGGGCCATCGGCTCATCGTCCACAATCAGGCAGCGCAGCATCAGGTCAGAGTTAAGGTAAGGTGGACGCAGTATTCACTGGGGCTGTCGTCTACTAGCAGCGCGTGGCGGCCGGGGTAGTGCAGGGCCAGGCGCCGGTGCAAGTTTTGCAGGCCCGTACCCACGGTGGCCGGCCCCGGGGCGGGGTGCGGCGGCTGACCGTTGGCCACGGTGCACACGCACTCTGCGCCTTGCAGCCGGATGAGCACCGTAACCCAGGCCGTAGGGTCGGTGGTGCTTACGCCGTGCTTGAAGGCATTTTCCAGGAAGGTAATCAGCAGCAGCGGGGCAATACGCATGCCCTCGACTTGGCCATCCACCACGAATTGCACCGGAATCGGAGCGTTGAGGCGCAGCTTTTCCAGGCTGATGTAGTTCTGCATGTACTCTATTTCCTGGCTCAGAGCCACGGTAGCATGGTTCGACTCGTAAATCATGTAGCGCATCATCTGGGCCAGTTTGGCCACCACCTCCGGCGTGTTCGGCGACTGGGTGTAGGCCAGGTAGTAGAGGTTGTTGAGCGTGTTGAAGAGAAAGTGCGGGTTAATCTGAGCTTTGAGCAGCTTGAGTTCGGCCGTCAATTGCTCGTTTTCCAGGGCTTTGGTGCGGGCATCGAGGGCAAACCAGCCCACCACAAAGTGCAGCATGCTCAGGAAGGCCACGATAAACAAGGTGCCCACCACCACCGACAGCACGAAGGCCCCCGACTCCATGTAGCTCTGCTGCATCTGGCCCACCGCCAGCTGCCGCTGCACCAGCACCCGCAGCGCTACCACCAGGGCAAAGGGGGCGGCCAGCTCCAGCAGGTAGCGCCCGAGCTGCTGCCGCCGCAGTCCCCGGGGCAGCAGATAGAAGAAGTTGAGGTAACCGATGAGCAAGTTGCTGACCAGCGGCACCAGCGAGTTGGCCAACGCCAGCCGCCAGCCCGCTTCCCGGCTGATCTGATAAAAGTAAAACGAAAAGTAAACGCCCCAGAACGAGAGGTGCAGCAGCAGCACCCGGTGGCGGCGAAGAAGCCCGAGCATGGCAGTAGTGGCAGATGGGCCCCCAAGATACCCGCCGCGTAGCGGGCAAGCTGCACGCCCCGCCGGATTTTCGACCGTTGCGGCCTTTCCCTCGACCCTTTGCCCAGAAATAGCCATCCAGTCCGGGGCCGGCCAATGGTTGAGCAAAGCCCGGTAAGGGTCGAATAAGCCGCCCTAACGGTCGAGTAGCGTGGGGCAAGCCGCCGGCGCCGGGCGTATTTGGCGGCAGTCTTTTTTCCTCACCTTACTCTGCACGCTATGAAACTTCCCGGCTTACTGCTGGCCCTGGGCCTGACGGGTACCGCACGCGCCCAATCACCCTCTGCGCCTACCGACACGCTGCTGCTCACCCCAAGCCACAGCGTCGACGGGCAACTGATCCGGCCCTTCGCGGCCCGCTACACGATGCTGATGCGCCACCAGGGCCAGGAAAAGCCGGTCGGCAGCGTGGCTACTTCGTATGAATACCTCTCCCGGTCGGGGCAGGAAATAGGGCTCAAACGGTCCGTCATTACCTTTCCCAGCGGCGCTATCATCGACAGCGGCACCGTGGACCGCCGCACCCTCTACCCTCGCGCGCACCGCTCCCACCAGCCCAACGGCCGCACGCTGGCTCTGGACTTTGCCGGCTCCCACGTCACGGGCTTCAACCAGGTGGGTGCCCAGCGCACCGCCGTCGACCTGACCACCTCGGCCGCCCTGTTCGATTCCTTTTCGGCCGACTTGGTGGTGCTGGCGCTGCCGCTGCGGGCCGGGCAAGCCTTTAAGTTTGCGCAGTACGTGTACGAGAAGGGCGGCCCGGAATGGGTGCGGGGCCGCATCGTGGGCGCCCAGCCCCTGCCCGCCCCCGACGGCAAGACCAGCCGGCCGGCCTGGGTGGTCCAAACTTTCGGCGCTGACAAAAGCACCGTCACCTACTGGCTTGACCCTTCGACCCGTCAGCTGCTCCAGATTGAGTTCGTGCGGACCGGCCGGGAGCTGATTATGCGGCAGGCGGAGTGAGCTGTCAAGCAAAACGGGCGGGGCTAGGCTTCGCCTGTTTTGCTTAAGGCTGTAAACGGATTTAATACCCAACATTGCTTTTTATATAGTTACTACCTCAACCGTATATCCTCCTTTTTCTATACCTTCCCGCGTCCATTTTCTTCCCCCTATCCTTATGCTTACCCGCCGCTTATCTCGCCTGCCTTTGCTGGTGTTGCTGTTATTGCTATGCGCCTGCTCCAAGTCGGGCTCCGATGGTGCCAGCCCCGACGGCGAGGAAATTAGCCCCTATCAGAACATCGTCTTCACCTTCGACGAACCCGTGGGCGAAGGCCGCGTGAGCCGCTGGGATACGCTGCAGTACGTGGAGTTTGAGCCAGCCGTGCGCGGCAAGTTCAAGTGGACCAGTGACCGGGAGCTGACCTTCTCCCCTTCCGAGCCGTTTCGGCCTGCTACGTCGTTTCAGGCCCAGTGGCGGTCGGTGGCTTTGGAAGCCCTGAAGCTCAAGAAGGAGCCCGCCCTGAGCAAAACCAAGTTTCACACCCCCGGTCTGCAGATGCACGAGCCCCAGCTGTTCTGGAGCCAGAGCCGACGCGTGGCGGGCACAGCCGAGATGCGCGCCAACCTGCTCTTCAATTACGCCGTGAAGCCGGGCGATATTCAGCCCCTGCTCAAAGTGACGCAGGACGGCAAACCAATAGCCTTCGAAGTGGTATCGGCTGAGGCCGATAGCATCGTGGGCGTGGCCCTCACCCAGGACGTGCGCCCCGGCTCCCCCGTGACGCTGGAGCTGGCGCCCGGCCTGCGTGCCGTGGGCTCCGATAAAGCTACCAGCCAGCCCCTGACGGCCCAGGTAGCCGTGCCCGACCAGCAAACCCTGCTCGTGCGCGAAGTGGTAGCTTCCATCGTGGAAGGCGACCCGGTTATTACAGTACTGACCAACCAACCTGTATCGGCCACCGAAATTCCAGCCCTGCTGACCATTGAGCCGGCCGGGGATTACTCAGTGGAGGCCCTGGAAAGCGGCTTCGTGCTCAAGGGCGGCTTCGATGTTGACAAGACTTACCAGATCAGCCTGCGCAGCGGCCTGCGCGGCACGCTGGGCGGGCAGTTGGCCGAGCCCTTCACCCAAACAGCTTCGTTTGTGGATGAGCGGCCCAGCCTGAGCTTCGCCAACGGCGACAAGGCCATGTACCTCGACGCGCTGGGCACCCGCAACCTGGGCGTGCGCATCGCCGAAATCGAGAAGGTGCAGGTGACCATTGCCAAAGTCTACGCCAACAACATTCAGCAGCTGCTGCGCGGCGGCCAGCAGTACGGCTACGATTACGACGAGGACGGCGGCGAAGAGGAAGGTGACGGGGGCGAGTACGAAAACAAGTCGTACAACTACTACGACGTGGAGCAACTGGGCAACGTGCTGACCGAGCGCACCTACACCGTGGCCGGTATGCCCAAGGAAAATGGCATGCGCCTGCTCAATCTAAGTTTCAAAGACCTGGAGTTCACCGGGCCCATGAAGGGGCTCTACGTGATAAAAGTGCAGGACACCGAGCGGCAGTGGCTGCAGGTCAGCAAGCTGGTATCGGTGTCGGATATCGGCCTGATTGTGAAGCAGGGCAAGGCCGGCCGCACGCTGGTATTCGCCAACTCCATTCGCAGTGCCTCCCCTCTCGGTGGGGTAAACGTGCGCTTCGTCAGCTCCAATAACCAGGTTATCAGCAGCGCTACGACCAACGGCGCGGGCGTGGCAGTCTTCGACAGCACCGCCGCTACCAGCCGCTTCCGCCTGACGATGGTGACGGCCCAGCGCGAGTCAGACTTCACCTTTCTGAACTTGCCCACGAGCCGGGTTGAAACCTCGCGCTTCGATGTGGGCGGCCTGCAAAGCAATGCCGCCCGCTACCAGGCTTTCCTCTACGGCGACCGGGACCTGTACCGCCCGGGCGACACGATTCAAACCAACACCGTGGTGCGCACCGAGGGCTGGCAGGCCCCGCCGGCCGGGTTGCCGGTGAAAATCCGACTGCTGCTGCCCACCGGCAAAGAATACGCCAGCCTGCGCAAGAAGCTTTCGGCCGACGGCGCATTTGAGTCGCGCTTTATTCTGCCGCCCGCCGTCATGACCGGCCTCTACACCTTGGAAGTGCTGACCGGCAACGACGTGCTGCTGGCCTCACGCACCGTGTCGGTGGAGGAATTCATTCCCGACCGCCTCAAGATAACGGTGAAAGCTGCCCCGGCCGTGGTGAAGCCTGGCGAGGCAGTCACGGCCAGCATTACGGCTCTGAACCTGTTTGGCCCACCCGCCGCCGACCGGAAGTTCGAGGTGGAATTTTCGCTCAAAGCCAAAACTTTCAGCCCCAAGAATTACCCCAACTACTCGTTCAGCATCAGCTCGGGCGAAAACAAGCGCCGCAACTACTACGAGGAAGAAAACACGTCCATTTCCGACCGTTTCGAGAAAACCACCCGCGAAGGCACCACCGACGCGGCCGGCAAAGGCACGGCCACCTACGACGTGCCCGACTACACCGACCTGGGCACCCTTGAAGGCGCGGCCTTCGCCACGGTGTTCGACGAAAGCGGCCGGCCCGTAAACCGCCTGGCGACCTTTGAGGTGCAAACCCAGCCGGTAATGTTCGGGGTGCAGGATATTCCCGAGCTAGTGAACACGCGACAGGTGCTGCCGCTGCGCTTCGTGGCCCTCACGCCCAAAGGTCAGCCCGCCAGCGCCACTGCCGAAATTAAAGTGGTGCGCCTGCTGTGGGAAACCGTGATTGAGCGCCAGGGGGGCCGCTACACCTACACTTCCCAGAAGCGCGAGCAGGCCATCCTGACCCAGAACCGCACCATTGGCACCGAAACCAGCCTCGACTTCACCCCGGCTTCGTCGGGGGAGTACGAGGTGCGCGTGGCCCGGCCGGGCGCGGCTACCTACGTGGCCAGCCGCTTCTACGCCTACGGCTACGGCGATACGCAGAGCAATTCCTTCGAGGTGAACAACGAGGGCGAAGTCACGATTGAGGCCGACAAGGAGAAGTACCAGCCCGGCGAAACGGCCAAGCTGCTGCTCAAAACGCCCTTCCCCGGCCGCGTGCTGGTTACGGTGGAGCGCGACAAGGTGCTCGACCATTTCTACGTGACGACCGACGAGAAGTCGGCGCGGGTAAGCATCCCGATTCGGGCGGGCCACGTGCCCAACATCTACGTGACGGCCACCGCCATCCGCGAAATTACCGACAACCGCCTGCCGCTCACCGTGGCCCGGGGCTTCATGCCGCTGACGGTGGAAAAGCCCGGTACCAAGCTGCCCGTGGCCCTGAAAGTAGCCGCCCAGAGCCGCTCCCAGACCTGGCAGACCATCGAGGCCAGCACCGCGCCGGGCGCTTCGGTCACTTTCGCGGTGGTCGATGAGGGCATTCTGCAGATGAAGGACTACCGCACGCCAGACCCCTACGGCTACTTCTACCAGAAGCGCGCCCTGGAAGTGCAGGCCTACGACGTGTACCCCTTCCTGCTGCCCGAACTGGGCACCAGCAGCGTGGGCGGCGACGGGGCCGACCTCTCGCGCCGCACCACGCCCGTGCCCTCGCGCCGGGTGCAGCTGCTGGCCAAGTGGAGCGGCGTGCTGCGGGCCGATGCCAATGGCAAAGTGCGCTACAAAGTGCGCATCCCGCAGTTTAGCGGGGCCGTGCGCGTGATGGCCGTGGCTTACAAGGGCGACGCTTTCGGCTCGGCCGAGCAAACCATGCGCATCGCCGACCCGGTGGTTATCAGCACCAGCCTCCCCCGCTTCCTCAGCCCCGGCGACACGATTGACGTGCCCGTAACGCTGACGAATACGACGGGGAAGGAAACAGTAGTTATGGTAAAGAAAACGCTGACAGGGCCTCTTAAATCTGCTGAGCCATTGATGCAAGATGGATCTTCTGGCTACAAAGCGGAGCCAGTATCATATGGTGTTAAGATTCCAGCAAATACAGAACGTCGGATTGTTTTTCATGTGAAAGCCCAGCCTTCTATTGGCAACGGCAGCATTACAATTACAGCCACTAGTTCAGCCAGCAAAGAAACCTTCACCGAAACAATCGAAATACCCGTGCGGCCGGCTTCGCCGCTGCAAAAGGTAACCGGCTCAGGTGTGGTGAAAGGCGGCAGCGCACAGGCGTTGAACCTGAAGACCGACTTCATCCCGGCCACGCTGCGCAGCCAGCTGGTGGTGAGCCGCTCGCCGATGACGGAGTTTGCCAAGGATCTGCGCTACCTGTTGCAGTACCCCTACGGCTGTCTGGAGCAAACCGTGTCGGCGGCTTTCCCGCAGCTCTACTACGGTGATTTGACCGCCACGTTGGGCCAGAAAACCGGCAAGCAAGCCAAGGGCACGCGCTTCAACCCCAACTACAACGTGCAGGAAGCCATCCGCAAAATTGAGTCCCAGCAGCTTTACAACGGCAGCCTGAGCTACTGGCCCGGCGGCGACTACGACAACTGGTGGGCCACCACCTACGCCGCCCACTTCCTGCTGGAAGCACAGCGTGCCGGCTTCGAGGTAAACAAGAGTACGCTCGACAAGACCCTGCAATACCTGCAGGCTCGCACCCGCAAGCGCGAAACCGAGGAGTACGACTACTTCGACGTGAGCAGTATTGCCCGCCGCAAGGTCATTGCCAAAAAGGAAATTGCTTACTCGGTGTACGTGCTGGCCCTGGCCGGCCGCCAGGATGCCGTGGCCCTGAACTACTACAAAGCCAACCGCCAGCTGCTGGCCCAAGATTCGCGCTTCCTGCTGGCCGCCGCCCAGGCCGTGGGCGGCAACCAAGCCGGCTTCCGCGACCTGCTGCCCACTACCTTCAGTGAAACCGCCGCCCACCGTGCCTTCGACGGCTCGTTCTACTCCCCCATCCGCGACCAGGCTCTGGAGCTGAGCGCCCTACTAGAAGCCGACCCCGGCAATGCCCTCGTGCCCAAGCTCACCCGCCAGCTCAGCCGGCAGGTGAAGTCGGCACGCTGGCTGAACACCCAGGAGCGCGCCTTCTCACTGCTGGCCCTGGGCAAAGTAGCCCGCCAGAATGCCGGCAGCACCGTAACGGCCACGCTGCTGGCCGATGCCCAGGAAATCGGCAAGTTCTCAGGCAAAGACCTGACGGTAAACAACGTGGCCAACCGCAAAGTAGCGCTACGCACCACCGGCACCGGCAGCCTCTACTACTTCTGGGAAACCGAGGGCGTGTCGCCGCTGAATACGGTGCGGCAGGAAGACAGCTTCCTGAAAGTGCGCCGCGAATTCCTCGACCGTAACGGTAACCCCGTAGGCTCGCCCAACTTCCGGCAAAACGACCTAGTGGTGGTCCGCATCACGATTCAGGCGGCCGATGCGGCCGGCTCCGTGCCCAACGTAGCCATTACTGATTTGCTGCCCGCCGGCCTGGAAATTGAGAATCCGCGCATCGGGGCCGTGCGCGACATCGACTGGGCCAAGGACGCCGCCACCCCCGACTACCTGGACATGCGCGACGACCGGATCAACCTGTTTACCACCGTCACCACCGCGCCTAAGTCGTTCTACTACGTGGCCCGGGCCGTATCGAAGGGCACGTTCCGGCTGGGACCGGTGAGTGCCGACGCCATGTACAACGCCGAGTACCACAGCTACAACGGGGCCGGCGTGGTGCGGGTGCGGTAAAGCACTCCGGTCGGAGGGTAAACGAGGTATCCGGCAGGCAATGGCAATTATACGCTATTACCTGCCGGATACCTCGTTTACCCTCCGACCGGAGTGCTCAATTATAGCCCCGAAGAACGTCTGGTAGCACAGCTCCGCAATCGAAGCGCCGCCGTTAATGACAGATTACTCGACTTTGGTAACTCCTCATTTGCCAACCCTTTACTGCTTTTGCTGCTTGTACTATGATTAACCTGCGTGTTGTGTTGATTTCCCTGCTGGTTATGTTTCTGGGTATGGTGTTGTGGATGAGCTACTACTTCTACTTCCGCACCGACGGCCGGGGCCACGTGCTCAGAGAAGCCGACAGCCCAACTGCCGCCGCCCGCGGCCAGCTACTGCTGGCCCGCGCCGATGCCCTGACCAACCAGCAGAACTACGATAAGGCCAAAGTTCTGCTCGATTCCCTGCGCGACGCCGATGCCAACCCCGATATGTTCATCAGCACCGATGACCTGGAGCAGCGCTTCGACACGCTACGCACCCGCCGCTCTCGTGCCAAGAACTGATAGTTTAACTGACAGGAAATAAAAAAAGGGGTTCCAGTTTTCACTGGAACCCCTTTTTACTAGCTGCTGAGATGCTTAGTTAGCATCCCACCATACTTTGGTTTGTACATCGCCGGGCACGAGGCCAACGGCCGAAACGTTAGCCGTGTTGCGCGTCAACTCCGAGTCAACGTAAGGCAAGCGGTTCACGAATTTGCCGGCGCCCAGGATGTTCACGATGGGTGAAGTCAGCGTCGGGTTATTGGTACGACGCTGCTCCGACCAGGCTTCCATGCCGTTGGTGGCATAGTACGACAACCATTTCTGGGTGCTGATAGCCTTTACTTTATCCTGAACACTGCCAGCTACTGGGAAAGCAACTCGAGTTTGTGCCAGATACGTAGCCGTGTTGGCTGCCGTCACGCCATAACGCGTCATGGAAGCAGTTACACCGTTATCATACAGCGTCTTGGCATTCTCAGCAGCCGTAGACCAACCCCGGGCAGCGGCTTCTGAGCGCAGGAACAAGCTCTCCTCGTAGGTCAGCAGCAGCGTGGGCCGCGACTTGGCCGCTGCGTCGGTAGCAGCAATACCAGCGTAGGTGCTGCCGGCAGCGCCAGAGTTGCTGAAAGCCTGACCGATGAAGAACGTACCGGGGAAAGAGTACCGAATCGAGTTCGGAGCAGTGGCCACGGGCGTGGTAGGCGTAATGAAGTTGTTGGCATACACGTTGCGGCCCGGCTCCACGAAGATCAGGTTGAGCTCCGGAGTCTTCAGATCAGCATCCAGGAAATACACGGGCAAGCGTGGATCGTTGGTGCTGGTCATGATGGTACCGACGGTAGTGCTGCCAGCCAGGTTGTTCTGCAGACGGAAGTTCGCCTGGTAGAATGGGTTTTCCGAGTTAGCAACGGTGCCGTTGTTGAACTGGAAGCTTTCCCCGCTCCGCATGAACAGCGCTGTTGCATCCGCGTTGCGAGCATACAGTTCTTTGATGCCTGCTGCCGCGCCAGCCGGATCCACTTCGCTGGTCCGCATGTACAGACGCAGCTTCAGCGTGTTGGCCAACCGGATCCATTTGCCCATGTTCGCTTCGTTGCCAGCCTGGTAGTTCAGGTCGGAAGTAGCTGGGAAACGGCCCTGCTGCTTGTTGATGTCGTTGATGGCATCGTCGAGCAGCAGCTGCAGGTTCTTATAGATATCCTGCTGCTTGTCGTATTTGGGCGTAGTGTTAATGCCCGTCAGAGCTTCCGAGTAGGGCAGGTCGCCGTAGGCATCGGTCAGCACCTGAAAGGTGTGGGCCTTCAGGATTTTGGCAATACCCACCATGCGGAATTCGCTGGCGGGCGTGCCCTGCTCGATTACGTTCTGGAAATCCTGCAACGCGCCGGCGTACAGGTTCTGGAACTGACGGCCGTCGAAGGTGCTGGAAGGAATGTTGTACTGGTCGTAGCTGCGGTATTGGTTAGCACCGGAAGGAATGCCCATGTGCTGAGCCAATATCTGACCCATGATATTGAACTGACCACCTACCACGAAGCTTACGAAAGCCTGGCCCGAGGGCAGCACTTGGACGATATCCGCAGTGCTGGGGTTGTTGGGGTCGGTATTGATGTCGAAAATGTCTTTTTCGCAAGCTGTGGTACTCAAGAGAAGCCCCAGCAATGCAATAGACCGTATGTTTTTGAATTTCATCGGTTGATGTTAATAAAAATTACAGGGTCAGTTTCAGGCTGGCACCAAACGAGCGAGTCGATGGGTAAGCGAAGAACTCATATCCCTGGCTGTTACCCGAGCCGAACGAGCTTACTTCCGGATCCATGTGCTTCTGCGACTTAGGCGTCCATATAGCCAGGTTACGGCCGATGAGCGAGAACTGAATGCCGGTCAGCTTAGCTTTGCTTACCAAGTTGGCAGGCAAGCTATAGCTCAAGCTGGCTTCACGGAATTTCACGAAAGAGGCATCAAACAGCGAATTTTCGTTGATGTTCGAAACCTGCGACCAGTAAGCATAGCCACCGTCGGCCTTAACCGTGGTGTTAGGCGTGAAAGTTCCGTCGGCGTTGCGCAGTACCGAGTTGGGGTAGATGAAGGGCTGACGGTCATTGGCCGTCGTTTCTTCCAGCGTACCGGCGAAGTAGCCAGTGGTGATAGTCTGCGAGTAGAACTTACCGCCCTGCTTGGTATCAAACAGCACGTTCAGAGCCAGGCCCTTGTAGGCCAGTGTGGTCGACAAGCCAGCCAGGTAATCGGGCTGGATGCTGCCCAGCGACGTCAGTTTAGGATCGGCGAGGGGGAAACCAGTCGTAGGGCTTACTACTACGCGGCCTTCGGGGTCACGCAGCATCTTGGAGCCGAAGAAGCTCTGGTAAGGCTGGCCAACGCGAGCTTCCAGGGAAGGAGCGCTCAAACCACCCAAACCGATGTTTGGCGTATTGCCAGTCACGGCCGTTACCTCGTTGCGGTTGCGAGTGTAGGTCATGTTTACATCCCAGGTGAAACCGTTTTTCAGCTCGATAGGACGCAGGTTCAGCGCTACCTCGATGCCTTTGTTCTCCATCGAACCAGCGTTGTTGAACTGCGACGTGAAGCCCGAAGTGGTCGAAACTGGTACGGCTACGATGATGTCTTTGCTCACCGAGTTGTAGTAGGTGAAATCAAGGCCGATGCGGTTTTTGAGGAAACGTACCTCAGTACCTACTTCGTACGCAGTGGTCAACTCCGACTTCAGGTTAGGGTTGCCCAGCGTGTTGCCTACCCGGAAGCCGGGGATGGTGTTGTTGAAGGGGAACAAGTACTGGTCGCTGAAGCCACCATCTACCGACGATTTGGTAAACACGGGCAGAATCGAGTAAGGAGGAGCCGACTTACCTACCGAGGCAATGTTGGCGCGCAGCTTACCGAAGGTGATGACGTCACTTGGCAGCTTGAAGGCCTCCGTGAAGACGAAGCCTACGTTGGCGCTGGGGTAGAAGAACGAACGGTTAGCCTTGGGCAGAGTCGAAGACCAGTCGTTACGGCCGGTGAGGCCCAGGAACAGGTAGTCACGGAACGAAAGCTGTACGTCAGCATACGCACCCATCAGGCGGGTCAGCGTTTCGGTTTTAGCTACTACTACTGGGGCAGCCGAGTTGCTCAGGTCATAGAAACCACCGATTACCAGACCGTTGGCGTCCATGTTGTTACGCTCAAATGCCTGCTGCTGGTAGTTGCCGCCGAGTACACCTTTGATGGTGAAGTTCTCGTTGATTTCCTTCGTAACGTTCACCAACAGGTCGGTCGTTGCGTTGCGGCCGTAGAGCACGTCCTCAATGTAGCGGCCGGCCAAGTTGTTGATAGTACCCTGGGCAATCGTCTGACGACGACGGTCGGAGTAGAAGTCTACACCCTGACGCAGGGTGATGTTCAGCCACGACAAGGGGTCGTAGCTAAGCGTACCTGCACCCAGAACGCGGTCCACGTTGTCGGTCAGCAGGTTGTTTTCGAGCAGGAAGTAAGGGTTGTTCCGGAAGCCGTTCAGATAGTAACCCGTCAGGTTGTAGCGCGGGTCGTTGAAGTTCTTTTGATCCGTGATTTCAAAGTCACGGGGCGTGTTCACAATCGTCTGGATAATGTTGGCCCGCGACTGACCCTGGATACCACGGTCACCACCCGACTTTACGTAGGTAACGGTACCGTTGGTAGTCAAGCGGTTGAACAAGCGCGTGCCGCCGCTCAAGGCTACCGACGTACGCTTGTAGTTGGTGTTGGGAACAATCGAGCTCGTGCGCACATCCGACAGGGAGATGTAGTAGTTCGACGCCTCGTTGGAGCCGGCGAAAGAAACCGAGTTGTTGAAGGTTTTGCCCGTTTCGAAGAAGTCGCGCACGTTGTTCGGGCGGGCTTCCAGCTTAATGGAGTCAGCAGGCTCGTTGGCGTTGAGACGCAAACCGATGGTGTGCCAGTCGGCTACGTTCTGGCCCATGATTTTTGGACCCCAGCTAACGTTGTTGTCGGCAAAATACTCACCGTCCGAACCGCTACCGTAGGTGTTCTGGAAGTTGGGCAGGCGGTTTACGCGGTCAAAAGTAACCGAGCTGTTCACCGAAATCTGCGAGCCTTTCGTGCCCTTGCCTTGCTTGGTAGTGATGATGATAGCACCCGAAGCGGCACGTGCACCGTAGAGGGCAGCAGCAGCCGGGCCTTTCAGCACCGTAATAGATTCTACGTTGTTGGGGTCGATATCACCGGCCCGGTTTGGCAAGTCAACACCGTTGTTCAGGTCGCCACCCGAACCAGTCGAGCTGTTCACGGCGCTGTTGCTGATAACGATACCGTCAACTACATAGATAGGCTGGTTGTCGCCCGTGAACGACTGCGCGCCACGAATTACGACGCGCGTAGCGCCGCCGGCCGAGCCCGAAGCACCCGTAATCTGCACACCGGCTACGCGGCCTTGCAGCGAGCGAACCAAGTTGGATTCGCTGGCGCGGGTAATTTCTTTGTTTTCGAGCGTCTGCACGGCATAGCCCAGCGACTTCCGCTCGCGCTCAATACCCAAAGCAGTTACGACAACTTCGCTCAACTGCTTAGAGTCCACTACCAGGCCAATGTTTATTTGGCTCTCGGTACCGATAGGGCGTTCTATTGAGACAAACCCAATAGAGCTAAAGGTTAGAGTACCGCCATCGGCAGGCACACTTAAGGTATACGTACCATCAGCGTTGGTCGATATTCCATTAGATGTACCCTTTAGCAATACCGTTACCCCAGGTATTCCTTCGCCAGTCTGGCGGTCTGTTACCCGCCCGGAAACACTCCGGTTCTGGGCTGTCACCTGCTGCAACAAGGTGAGCATGAGCAGAAAGCTCACGAATAATATTTTTTTCATTGAAGAAAAAAAAGGTGAAAAGAGATGGAAACGAAACCACAATTTACACCTAAGACTCAGTGCTCACAAACTAATTCTGCTAATCATTTCTGTTGGACGCAGGAATACTGTAAAAATCTAGATTCATAGTAGAATACTTAATATTAAAAACGGGGTATTTCTACCGCAAACACTTCACTTATCAAATATTCGAGGGCGATACTACTGCCTTTTTACTATCAACTTCTGAAAAGCCCCCAGATTGCTCGCAGAGAGTCTTTTTGAGTATTTTACTGCTTAATTATCCTAAGCTTTCAACTCGCCTGTTCGAATTAATAAATCATTAAACCAATTATTATTAGCACAATTCACATTATACACCATCATTTTTACTTCCCTGACTACGCGTTTGCTCATACATATTCGCAAAAACAGTTATTGCTGCCTGAAAAAGCTAAATAAAAGCAGGTTTAAATTCGCAATCAACTATATACAACAGAGTTATGACCCGCTCTATTGTCTCAATCAGATTTTTCTGCGCAATGCTGACCCCTATTCCAGGCCATCCCGGTGCTAAGGGCTTATACCTTTGATCTGAAAGGGGGTGTAGCTTACGAGCCAGGAAAACCCAACCGCCGGCCGTCAGCAGAAAGCGGCTTTGTAGTTGCCGATGTTGCCCGCGGCAAAACAAAGAGGCAGTTTTTTTACCGCATTGCCGCAATGAGAGTACGCTACCCTGTCACGGCTCAGAACCAGATTGTGCCGTGCCCAAGCTACCCAGATAAAGAAGCACCAACACTTTCGGCCGCGTATCTTGCCAACTCTGCCGGACGCAACTTGTCCGGCTTGTTGATAACAGGTGCATGAAACGCGCAGCTAAGGTTCTGCTTCCCCTCCTGGTACTCGCCGTTCTTGGCTGGGGCCTCGACCAGCTATTTCCTGTACCACCGCCGCCGCAGTACTCGCCCATTGTGCTGGCCGCCGATGGCTCGGTGCTACACGCCTTTCTGAACCCGACCCAGAAATGGCGCATGAAAACCGAGCTGCGCGAAATTACGCCGGCCCTGCGCAACACTATTATAGAGAAGGAAGACCGGTATTTCTATTATCACTTCGGCGTCAATCCACTGGCTATTCTCAAAGCGGCCGGCCGCAACCTGACGGGTACGGGCCGTACTACCGGGGCCAGCACTATTACAATGCAGGTAGCCCGCCTGCTGGAACCCAAAGAACGCACAGTAGGTAACAAGCTGCTGGAAATGCTGCGGGCCGTGCAATTGGAAGCACACTACAGCAAGGCCGAAATTCTGCAACTCTACCTGAACCTGGTACCCTACGGTGGCAACATTGAAGGCGTGAAATCGGCCGCCCTGCTCTACTTTCAGCAGCCGCCCGACTACCTCTCCCTAGCTCAGACCGTGACGCTGGCCATCATTCCGAACCGGCCGCGGGGCTTGGTGCTGGGCCGCCACAATGAGGCTATCCGGCAGGAGCGCAACCGGTGGCTGCGGCGCTTCGGACAGCAGGGTCTGTTTCCGAAGCAAGATATTGAAGATGCCCTGCTGGAGCCGCTGGACGCGCAGCGCCATGCAGCCCCGGCGCTGGCGCCCCACCTGGCGCGGCGGCTGGTGCGGCAGTTTCCGGGCCAGGCCAGCGTGGCCTCCACGTTGCAGCGCGGCAAGCAGGCCAAAGCTGAAGACCTGACCCGTAACTACGTGCGCCGCCTCCACGAATTGGGTATCAGCAATGCTGCCGTACTGGTAATCAACAACCGCACCCGGGCCGTGGAAGCCTACGTAGGCTCCGCCGATTTTCGGGATGCGGCCAATAAGGGGCAGAACGACGGCGTGCAGGCCATCCGCTCACCCGGCAGCACGCTCAAGCCGTTTCTGTACGCCTTGGCGTTGGACAAAGGCCTCGTGACACCTAAGCTGCTGCTGCCCGATGTACCCACCAACTTCGGGGGCTACCAGCCTGAGAACTTCGACAAACGCTGTAATGGCGAAATACCCCTGGACCGTGCTTTGGCCTACTCGCTCAACATTCCGGCCGTCCGCACCCTCAATGAGCTGGGTGTGCCCGTTTTCACGGCTAAGTTGCGGGAAGCCGGCTTTCGGACGGTAGCTAGAAGCGCCCCGCGCCTGGGACTGAGCACGATTCTGGGCGGCTGCGGCGCTACTCTGGAAGAACTTACCAACCTGTATGTGACGCTGGCCAACGGCGGCGGGTATGCGCCGCTGCGCTTCGCTAGGAGGAATGAAGAACTGAGGATTGCGCAGGAGGCCCGCGCTGGCAATCGGAAGCAAACCCAGCCGACCAAACCAATTCAGAATTCGCAGCTATTCTCCCCTGCCGCCGCCTTTCTTATTACCGATATTCTGGCCCAGCTTACCCGGCCCGATTTACCGGTGGGCTATGAAACCAGCATCCGGCTACCCAAAATTGCCTGGAAAACCGGCACCAGTTACGGCCGCCGCGACGCCTGGAGCATCGGCTATAATAAGGAGTACACCATCGGAGTGTGGGTCGGCAACTTCAGCGGGCAGGGTAGCCCCGCCCTCACCGGCTCCGATATTGCCACGCCTTTGCTCTTCGACCTGTTCAATACGCTGGCCTACAACTCGCCCAACAACTGGTTTCAGCCCCCAGCTACCCTCGATTTTCGGCTGGTGTGCGCCGAGAGTGGCCGCCCACCCGGCGAAAATTGCCCCAACCAGCTCATCGACTACTTCCTGCCCGGTGTGTCGCCCAGTCTGCGCTGCCAGCACCAGAAGGAAGTGCTGCTCTCGGCCGATGGGCAGTATGTGTACTGCCGCGCCTGCGCGCCGGCGGCCGGCTACCGACGCGAGCTATATCCCAATCTGCTGCCGGAAGTAGCCTCTTTTAAGGAAGCCCAGGGCCTGCCCTACCGTCGGCTGCCGGCCCACAACCCGGCGTGCCAGCTTGTGCGCGGCGGCCGGGAAAAAGCGCCCAGCATTACTTCACCCCTAGCTAATACCGAGTACGTGCTCAACAAAGGCGAGCAGCAGCAACTCCTGCTCAGCTGCGCCACCGACAACGAGGTACGGCAGGTGTCGTGGTACGTGAATGACCAGTTTCTGCGCACGGCGGCAGCTACCGAGCGGGTGTTTTTCCGTCCGCCGGCCGGCACACTGAAGATATCCTGCGCCGATGACCACGGCCGCAACACCAATATTCAGGTGGTGGTGAGTGAAATGTAAAAAACTGCTGTTACGACGCCCAATCCACTTTTTTGACACTCACTAAAGCACCTGTTGGAATTTACTCCATTACTTTAAGTTATAGTAACAGAATAGTTATTTTACCTATATCCTCAACCACCCCTCATTAAATTCACAACACATTGCATTTCAACTGATTGATTACAAAAATTATTAAACACCAGTATCTGATTTCACTATAATTTGCAATTATAAAATTTCTGCTACTACATTTGCAGTATCAATTCTTTACCCATCAAAGGATTGTTTTTATACAGAGGCGTGGAGAGACAGGCTCGACGAAACGCCGGCAACCCCCAGTGATGAGCTGGAACGGTGCCAAGTCCTGACCATATAAAAACAACGACGCCGTGAAAACCTTGTCCAACGCCCGCACTGCTTCTCCTACCTTCTTTGCTGTACAGCATGGATGTTGTGGCATGATGATGTGCTGTCGGTGTTGCTAGCTGCTCACGCCCCCTGCTTTTCCTGCCGTGCCCCAAGGCCTTAGCTAGCTAAGGCCCATTGTCGCACACACCTTTTCCGACTACCGCAGGATAGTCGGCCCGCTGCGCCGCAACCTGCCTGCGCCCGGGCCCTTCGCACAGCCGGCATTTTCTCCTGAGAAAAGCCACATCCTCTTTCCATCATGCAAGTAGCCTCTGAGGCGCTGGTCTACGACTTGCGCCAGCAGCTCGCCGGGCTTCCCGCCGTCGAGCTGCTGGCCACCATAGCGGCGCAGTTTCCCGATCAGGCCGTTTTTTCGACTTCCTTCGGCCTCGAAGACCAGATTATCACGCACCTGATTTTCGAGCATAATCTGCCGATTAAAGTCTTTACCCTCGACACGGCCCGCAACTTCCAGGAAACCTACTCCACCTGGAATAAGACGCTGCTGCGCTACGGCAAAGCCATTGAGCCCTACTTCCCAGTACAGGCCAGCGTGGAAGAGTTGCTGCTCACCAAAGGGCCCAACAGCTTCTACGACAGCGTGGATAACCGCAAGGAATGCTGCGGCATCCGGAAGGTAGAGCCGCTGAACCGGGCCTTAAAGGGTCAGCAGGCGTGGTTTACCGGCATCCGGGCCGAGCAGTCGGCCAACCGCCAGGACATGCACGCGGTGGAATGGGACGCAGGCCACCAGCTCATCAAGTTTCACCCGCTCTTCGACTGGACTTTTGAGCAGTGCTGGGCTTTCGTGCACGAGCACAGCATTCCCTTCAACCCGCTGCACCAGCAGGGTTTCGTGAGCATCGGCTGCGCGCCCTGCACCCGGGCCATCAAGGCCGGCGAGGATTTCCGGGCCGGGCGCTGGTGGTGGGAAGATCAGTCGGCCAAGGAATGTGGGCTGCACAGCACCCACAACGGCCCCGACCCCGTGGTCGAGCCAGTCAACGCTTCCACTCTGTAGCATACCTCCATCCATATTCAGCGGGCAATCGGGCCTGCCGCGGCAATTTAGATTTCCATAGCATGAGTACTCCTCACTTCGATTACCTCGACCGGCTGGAAGCCGAAGCCATTCATATTCTGCGGGAAGTAGCGGGCCAGTTTGAGCGGCCGGCGCTGCTGTTTTCGGGCGGCAAAGATTCCATCGTGCTGACGCGCCTAGCCGAAAAAGCCTTCCGCCCCGGCCGCTTCCCCTTCCCGCTGGTCCACGTCGATACCGGCCACAACTTCCCCGAGGTCCTAGCTTTCCGGGATAAGCTGGCCGCCGAGCTGGGCGAAAAGCTCATCGTACGCAGCGTGGAGGATACTATTAAGCGGCAGCGGCTACGGGAGCCGGGCGGCAAGTTTCCGAGCCGCAACCCGCTGCAGACCTATACTTTGCTCGAAACCATCGAGGAATTTCAGTTCGATGCCTGCATCGGCGGAGCGCGGCGCGACGAGGAGAAGGCCCGGGCTAAGGAGCGCATCTTCTCGGTGCGCGACGAATTCGGCCAGTGGGACCCCAAACGCCAGCGGCCCGAGCTCTGGAACGTGTATAACGGCCGCATTCAGCGGGGCGAAAACGTGCGCGTATTCCCGATTTCCAACTGGACCGAGCTCGACGTGTGGCGCTACATTCAGCGCGAGAATATTCCGCTGCCCAGTATCTACTTCGGCCACCCGCGCACCTGCGTGGTGCTGCCCAGCGGCCAGCTGTTGGGCCTCAATGAGCACCTGCGCCTCGATGAAACCGACGAAATAGTGGAGCGTCAGGTACGCTTCCGCACCGTGGGCGACTCGACCTGCACCGCCGCCGTGGAAAGCGACGCGGCCACCATCGACGATATCATTGCCGACCTGCTGCTGGCCAAAGTCAGTGAGCGGGGCGCTACCCGCCTCGACGACAACATCTCCGAGGCCGGCATGGAAGACCGCAAACGCAACGGCTATTTCTAACCAGTTAGTTGTCAGTTGCTAGTTGTCGGTTGTCAGATTTTCCATCTGGCCGACAACTAGCAACTGACAACTAGCAACTGACAACTAACCTCATGGACCTTCTCCGATTTATCACCTGCGGCAGCGTCGACGATGGCAAAAGCACGCTCATCGGCCGTTTGCTCTACGATTCTGACTCCGTTTCCTTGGACGTGCTGGCGGCGCTGGAAAACCGGCCCACCGTGCATGGTACCGTGGACCTGGCCTTGCTGACCGACGGCCTGCGCGCCGAGCGGGAACAGGGCATTACCATCGACGTGGCGTACAAGTATTTCACCACGCCGCGCCGCAAATTCATTATCACCGACGCGCCCGGCCACGTGCAGTATACCCGCAACATGGTCACGGGCGCTTCGACGGCCGACCTGGCCATTGTGCTCGTAGATGCGCGGCAGGGCGTGGTAGAGCAGACGCGCCGCCACTCGCTCATTGCCTCGCTCGTGGGCATCCGGCATTTCGTGCTGGCCGTGAATAAAATGGACCTGGTGGGCAACGACGAAATGGTGTTCGACCAGATTGTGGCCGACTACGCCGCCGTGGCCGACCAGCTCAAGCTGCCCCACGTCACGGCCATTCCGCTGAGCGCCCTGCTCGGCGACAACATCGTGACGCGCTCCAAAAACCTAGGCTGGTACACGGGCCCAAGCCTGCTGGAACATCTGGAAAGCGTACCGGCCTTTGAGGAAGCAACCATTGCCGACGCCCGCTTTCAGGTGCAGTATGTAATCCGGCCCCAGACCGACGACTACCCCGATTACCGCGGCTACGCCGGCCGCATCCAGAGCGGCACCTACCGCCGTGGCGACCGGGTCCACATCTTGCCCAGCGGCCAGGAATCGGTGATTGAGGCCATTGAGGTAAACCAGCAGGAAGTGGAAAGCGCCGCCGCGCCCCAGGCCGTGGTCATTCGCCTCGCCGACGACGTGGACATCAGCCGCGGCAATTCTATCGTGCCCGTGGGCAGCCAGATTCACGTGGCTAAGGAGCTGGAAGCCACGATTTGCTGGATGGACGAGCGGCCCCTGTGGCCCGGCCGCAAGCTGCTGGTGCAGCACCACTCGGCGGTGGTAAAGGCCGTTGTGTCGGCCATTGTATACAAAGTGAACGTGCGCACCTACGGCCGGGCCGCTACTGAATCGGCCCAGCTGAACGACATCGTGGGCATCCGCCTGAAAACCGCTTCTCCCCTAGTCGTGGATTCTTACCAACAGAACCGCGCTACCGGCTCCTTTATCCTAGTGGACGAACTGAGCGGCGACACGCTGGCCGCCGGCATGGTGGATGCCATGCAGAACAGCTTCGTGCCCGAGCCGCTGGGCTTCACGATTTAGTTGAACGGTTGTAGAGACGCATACTTGCGTCTCCCGCCAGAACTATCGTCGCCTGACCACGAGTCACGCCTGACCAACAACATCAGCAACGATTGAGACGCAACTATGCGTCTCTACACATCCAACGCCATGTCCAACTTCCAACCTTCCGCACCCCGCCTGACCGTGCTCGGCGCGGGGCCCGGCGACCCGGAACTCTTCACGCTGAAAGGTGTGCGGGTGCTGGGCGAAGCCGACGTGGTGCTTTACGACGCACTGGCCAACAACGACCTGCTAAGCTACGTGCGCCCCGAAGCCCGGCAGGTATTCGTGGGCAAGCGGCGGGGCATGCGCAGCTACTCCCAGGACGAAATCAACGGCCTCATCGTGGACTACGCCCGGCGCTACGGCCACGTCGTGCGGCTCAAGGGCGGCGACCCGTTCGTGTTTGGCCGGGGCCGCGAAGAAATGCTTTACGCCGAACAGCACGGCCTGCTGACTGACTATGTGCCGGGCATCAGCAGCGCAGTGGCTGCGACCGGCAGCGTGGGAATTCCAGTGACGCACCGCGGCGCCAGTGAAGGCTTCCAGGTCATCACGGCGACTACGGCCACCGGCGGCCTGTCGGCGGCCGTGACTGAGGCAGCCCGCTCGCGCACCACTACCGTCATCCTGATGGGGCTGAGCCAGCTAGGGCGCATCGTGGAAATCTTCGGCCAGCACGGGCAAAGTGAGGTACCGGCCGCCATTATCCAGAACGGGACGCTGCCTGAGGCCCGGCTCGTGACGGGCTCGGTGGCCCAGCTGCCGGCCCGCGCCGCCGCGGCCAGCATCGGGGCCCCGGCCATCATCATCATCGGGGAAGTGGCGCGTCTGGCTCACGCCAGCGCGGCTGGGCCGGCAGTGTTTTCCGAGCTACTTTCCTACGCAGAGGTGGCTTGATTTCGCCTGTCATTCGTCGGCTGTCATCTTGAATGCAGCGAAGCGGAATGAAACAAACGACTCGTGCCAGCGAGGTAAAGTTCTTCGCAAGTGTACGCCAGATGAGGGATGACAGACGCGGGGCAACGTCAGCCTCCCACCCTCTTACCCGCCTACCTTCCTAAACTCCATTAGCCATGAGCCTTCTTTCCCAAAACCAAGCGCTGCCCCTGGGCCTCGACGATACGACGTTGCAGCGCCTGACCACGGGCCTCTCCGACCAGCAGCTCATCTGGCTGAGCGGCTACTTCTACGGCCGCACCTCGGCGGGTCGCAGTGAGGTGCAACAGGCCGTTCAAGGCGCGACGCAAGCGCAGCCGGCTGCCCCAGCCGCCGCTGCCAAGCTCACCATTCTCTACGGCTCCCAAACTGGCAACAGCAAGAAGGTAGCCCAGCAAACCGCTGAGAAAGCCAAGCAGCGCGGCGTGCAGGTAACGGTGCAGGATGTGAACGACTACGCTACCCGCGCCCTCAAAACCGAGCAGCAGTTGCTGTTGGTGGTGAGCACGCAAGGCGAGGGCGAGCCGCCGGTAGCCGCTGAGGAGCTGCACCAGTTTCTGCTCAGCAACCGCGCCCCCCAACTGCCCGACCTGCGCTACTCGGTGCTGGCGCTAGGCGACAAAAGCTACGTACAGTTCTGCCAGACCGGCCGGGAATTTGACGAGCGCCTGGCCGAGCTCGGGGCCCAGCGCCTGCTGGAGCGCGTGGAGTGCGACGTCGATTACCAGGAAGCTGCCCAGACCTGGGCCGACCGAGTCCTGGAAGTTATTGCCGCCGAAGCCAATACTGGCCATGCTGGCGGCTCTGGCAGTCAGGCTACGGCCGCCGAAACCCTGACCGCACCGGCTCCGGCGCAATACTCCCACCACAACCCATTTGAGGCGACGGTGCTGGAAAAGATTCAGCTCAACGGCCGCGGCTCCAGCAAGGAAACCTACCACATCGAGCTGTCCCTGGCCGATTCGGGGCTGCACTACGAGCCCGGCGACGCGCTGTCGGTGGTGCCGCGCAACGGTGAGGCGCTGGTGGCCGAGGTGCTGCAAACGGCCCGGCTCGACGGCACAGCCCCCATTCAGCTCTCCGGGGTCGAATTTGAGCTGGGCACGGCCCTTACCCAGAAGCTGGAGCTGTCGGTGCTCACGCGCGACGTGCTGGAGCGCTACGCTGCCACGGCCCCGCAGCACAAGCAACTCGCGGAAATCGTGACGGATATTCCGCAGCTGCAGCGCTACGTGTACGGCCGCGACGTGGCAGATTTGCTCCGCGAATTCCCCGCCGAGTTGTCGGCGGAGCAGCTGGCGGCGGTGCTGCGGCCGTTGCCGGCCCGGGCCTATTCCATTGCTAGCAGCTTACTCGTTCACCCCGATGAGGTTCACCTCACGGTGGGCGCGGTGCGCTACGCGGCCCATGGCCGCACCAAGCACGGCGTGTGCTCGTCGCACCTGGCCGATCGACTCGACATTGACCACACCGCTCGCGTGTTTGTGGAGCGCAACGAGTATTTCAAGCTACCCCAGGATGCGGCTACCGACATCATCATGGTGGGTGCGGGCACCGGCGTGGCCCCGTTTCGGGCCTTCGTGGAGGAGCGGGTGGAACTGGGCGCTGAGGGCCGCAACTGGCTCTTCTTTGGCAACCCCAACTTCACCACCGACTTCCTCTACCAAACCGAGTGGCTCCAGCACCTCAAGCGCGGCACGCTGCGCCACCTCGACGTGGCCTTCTCGCGCGACCAGGCTGAGAAAATCTATGTGCAGCACCGCCTGCTCGAAAAATCCCGCGACGTGTATGGCTGGCTCGAAAACGGGGCCCACTTCTACGTCTGCGGCGACAAGGCCCGCCTGGGCTCGGCCATTCAGGAAGCGCTGAAGCAAGTGGTGCAGCGCGAGGCTGGCTGCTCGGCCGAGGACGCCGCCGATTACCTGCGCGCCCTCAAAAAGCAGCGCCGCTACCTGGAGGATGTGTACTAACCGCCAGAAACGATGGAGCCCCAGGGGCTAACTTTTTGCCCCCTCAAAAAGTCAACCCCTCCTGCTGCCTTGCTCCCCTTTGCCTTCCTCACCGCACTCCCTTTCCTCCGCTATGAAAACCCTGGGTTGCCTGAATCGATGTTGTAGCCGCGCCTAAAAACCGGGCGGACCGCTCTACGCGGACCGCCCCGGCTACCTGCTTCTTCTTTTCAACCCTGCTTTTCCAATCATGAGAAAAATAGTTACGACATCTATCCTGGCACCCATTTTCGCGGCGGCCAGCATTGCCCCGGCTCTGGCCCAGGATGATATAATTGCCATCAGCGGCGTGGTGCACGAAACCGGCACCAACCAGCCCCTACCCGGCGTGAGCATCAGCGTGAAAAACGGCACGACCGGCGTGCTGAGCGACGCCAACGGCAAGTTTGCACTGAAGTCGAAGCTCAAGTTTCCCTTTACCCTCGTCTTCAACATGCTGGGCTACGACGCCAAGGAAGTCGAAATAGTGAGTGCGACCAGTCCGCTGTCGGTGTCGATGTCGTCGCGGGCCTTGCTCACGAACGAGGTGGTAGTGTCGGCTTCGCGGGTGGAGGAAAGCCGGCTCCGCTCGCCGGTGGCCATTGAGAAACTCGACATCCGGGCCATCAAAGAAACGCCCGCGCCGAGCTTCTACGACGCGCTGGAAAACGTGAAGGGCGTGCAGATGACGACCAGCAGCCTCACCTTCAAGGTGCCCAACACCCGCGGCTTCAACATTCCCAACAACTTCCGCTTCATGCAGCTCGTGGATGGCGTAGACATGCAGGCCGCCACACTGGGCGTGCCGCTTGGCAACGCCATTGGGCCCACGGAGCTCGATATTGCCAGCGTGGAAATCACGCCCGGCGCGGCTTCGGCCCTGTATGGCATGAATGCCATCAACGGCATGGCCAACCTGACGACCAAGAGCCCTTTCACCTACCAGGGCCTGAGTGTGTACCAGAAAGTGGGCGTGAACCACGTGGACGGCATCGACCGGGACCCGAGCGCGCTGACCGAAACGGCCGTGCGCTGGGCCCAGGTGCTGGGCGCCTCGCAGCGCTGGGCATATAAGGTAAACGGCAGCTTTCTGCGCGGCACCGACTGGCTGGCCAACACCCAGATTGACCAGAACCCGCAGAGCGCCTCATCGGCCAACCCGCGCTTCTCTGAGCTCAGCGGCGAGCAGAACCCCGCCGCCGACCTCTGGAACCGCTACGGCGACGACAACGCCGGCAACGTGGCCATTACCATTCCCTACAACGGCCGGACCGAAACCTTCAACGTGCGCCGCACCGGCTACTACGAGCGGGACCTGACAAACCCCATCGTGCGCAATGCCAAGGTGGACGCCAGCCTACACTACAAGCTGACCGATAAGCTGGAGCTGAGCTACGGCTACCGCTTCGGGCTGATGGACGGCGTGTTTCAGCGCGGCAACAAGATTCAGCTCGACGGCGTGACGGTGCAAAACCACAAGGTGGAGCTCAAGGGTCAGGACTTTACGGCCCGTGCCTACATGCTCATCGAAGACACCGGCGACTCCTACAACCTCAACCCGCTGGCCCTGAATATGGATTTGCAGAACGGCGCGACCAGCACCACTAACGTGGCCGGCACCGGCACGGGCTGGGGCGACAAGTTCCGGGCTGCGCTGCTGAGCCAATTGAACGGCGGCGCTTCCCTGGCCGACGCCATGCAGCAGGCCCGCGTGGCTGCCGACGCCGGCCGGGCCGTGCCCGGCACCGCCGCCTTTAATGACCTCAAGAACCAGATTGTAAAAACCAACAACTGGGACAGCGGCGTGAACGTGAAGGGTGCCCCCGTGCCCGGCGGCGCGGCCCTCACCCAGCGCAGCCACACCTACCACACCGAGGCCATCTGGAATCTGGGGCAGCGCATCAAGTTTGCCGACGTGCTCGTTGGCGCCGACTCCCGCCTCTACGAGGTCATTCCGGACGGCAACAATTTCGTGGATTTCAGCAAGCCTCTGGCCGAGCGCACCCAGGCCGGTGGCAACAACCAGTACTACAAGAAAGTGGGCGGCTTCGTGCAGGCCAGTCGGGAGCTGTTCAGCAACCGCCTCAAGCTGACCGCCTCGCTGCGGGCCGACTATAACCCCGAGTTTAACCCCAAGCTCAACCCGCGGGTGGCGGCCGTGTACACGCTGGCAGCCAAGCACAACTTCCGGGCTTCATATCAGAACGGCTGGCGCTTCCCGTCGCTGTTTGAGGCTCTGTCGTTCGTGAATAACGGCAACGTGCGCCGCGTGGGCGGCCTGGCCCGCGTGAACGAAGGCCTCAACTACCTCGACAACTCCTACACCCTGGCCTCGATTTCGACCTTCAACGCGGCCGTTAACCAGGCCGTAGCTGCTGACAACAGCAGCAGCACTACCGACCAGAAACGCACCCGCGCCGCGCTGGCCAACCGCGACCTGCTGCAAGTAGGCAACCTGCCCACCGAGCAGCCCGAGCAGATCAACGCTTACGAGGTGGGCTACCGTAGCGTGCTGTTCGACAACCGCGTGTCCGTCGATGCCGACGCGTACTATAATGTGTACTCCGGCTTCCTGGGCCAGGTGGAAGTGAGCGTGCCCAAAAACGCGGCCGGCCAGCAGGTGCAGGTGGGAACGGATGATGCCGTGCTGGCCGCCCTGACCAGCAACCGCAGCGCCCGCCAGGACCGGTACCGCGTGTACACCAACGCCCTGAACAAGTACCGCAGCTACGGCTCCACGCTGGGCCTCACCTACAACTTCTTCCAGAAGTTCACCGTGGGTGGCAACGTGAGCTACAACGACATCCGGGCCAATACGCAGTCCGACATCTTCGTGACGGGCTTCAACACGCCGAAGTGGGCCACCAACCTGAATTTCGGCAACCGCGAAGTGGTGCGCAACCTGGGCTTCAACGTGGTGTGGCGCCGCCAAAGCTCCTTCCTCTGGGAAAGCCCATTGGCCAACGGCCAGGTGCCCACCTACCAAACCGTGGACGCGCAGGTCAACGTGCGAATTCCTAACCTGAAAACGACCATCAAAGTAGGCGGGGCCAACCTGCTCAACAACCGCTACATCCAGTACGCCGCCGGCCCCACGATTGGCGGTTTGTACTACGTGGCCCTAACGTTTGACAACACGGTAATCCGGTAGAAAGGAACTCCCCTCCTTAGATAAGGAGGGGTGCCCGAAGAGCGGGGTGGTTGACCGCCGTTGAACGACTCTTTAGCACTAACTCTAGCAAGTCGTTCTGGTGTGGTCAACCACCCCTAGCCCCTCCTTATCTAAGGAGGGAAACTAGGATTCTAACTCTAGCCAACTTCTTTCATGAAACGCTTGCCCCTGCTAACCATCCTCCTGTTCCTGCTCGCCGCCTCACCGCTGCGCGCCCAGAAAGAGTATGTGCAGGAGCGGCAAACCTGGCTGGGCGTATTTAACCAGACGCGCTTTTCCCAGCGCTGGGGTTCCTGGACCGACCTGCACCTGCGCCTGCACGACCAGTTTGTGCAAGAGCCTTTCCAGAGCGTGGCCCGGTTCGGCCTCACGTACTATCTCACCGACGACGTGCGCCTGACCGGCGGCTACGCCTACGTGCACCACTTCCCCGACGGGGCCCGCACCATCGGGCAGGCCGAGCACCGGCCCTGGCAGCAGGTGCAGTGGTTTACCAAGTTCCCCAAGGCCCGACTGATGCAGTGGGTGCGGCTGGAGGAACGGTTCCGCCGCACGATTCGCAGCAACGAGCAACTCGACGAATTTGACTTCAACTACCGCACCCGCTACAACGCGGCCCTGTTTCTGCCGCTGAGCAAGCGCGGGTTTGAGCCGGGCGGGGTGCAGTTTCTGTTGAACAACGAGGTGATGATGAATTTCGGCAAGGAAATCCGCCTCAACTACTTCGACCAGAACCGCCTGTTTGCCGGCCTGGTGTACCAGCTCAACAAGCACGCCCAGCTGCAGGGCGGCTACATGCATCTGTTTCAGCAGCTGCCGGCCGGCAATGTGTACCGCAACCAGCACACCATCCGGCTTTTCTACTTCCACAATTTCGATTTGCGGCCCGCCGTGGCGGCAGCTCCCACCCCATCTTCCGTAATTCCCCAACCGTAATGGCTGAGACTATAAAGCTTTCTGAAGTCGAGCACGTCAAGGACGGCAGCAACTACCTGCGCGGCACCATCGACGACAGCCTGCAAAACCGCGTGACCGGGGCCCTGAACCCCGACGACACCCACCTGATCAAGTTTCACGGCTCCTACCAGCAAACCGACCGGGACCTGGAAAGTGAGCGGAAGCGCCAGAAACTCGAGCCGCTCTACTCCTTCATGATTCGGGTGCGGGTGCCCGGCGGCGTGGCCTCGGCCGACCAGTGGCAGCGCATGGATGCCTTGAGCGACGCCTACGCCAACGGCACGCTCAAGCTTACCACTCGCCAGACCTTCCAGCTCCACGGCGTGCTCAAGCGCGACTTGCAACAGACCATTGCCGGCTTCAACCAGGTGCTCATGGACAGTATTGCGGGCTGCGGCGACGTGAACCGCAACGTGATGTGCAGCTCCAACCCGCGGGAATCGGAGCTGCACCGGCAGGTGTACGAGGCCTCGGTAGCCATCAGCAACCACCTCACGCCCCGCACCACGGCCTACTGGGACTTGTGGCTGAACGGCGAATCGACCTACTCCAGCGCCATCAACGAGGGGGAGCAGGAAGATTTCGAGCCGATTTACGGCAAAACTTACCTGCCCCGCAAGTTCAAAATTGCCCTGGCCGTGCCGCCCACCAACGACGCCGACGTGTTTGCCAACGACATCGGCCTAGTTGCCATTGAGCAAGACGGGCAGCTGCTGGGCTTCAACGTAGCCATCGGTGGCGGCATGGGCATGACGTTCGGGATGCCCGAAACCTACCCGCGCCTGGCCGACGTCATCGGCTTCGTGCCGGCAGCTAATGTGGTGGACGTGTGCGAGAAAGTGCTGACCATTCAGCGTGACTGGGGCAACCGCGAAAACCGCAAGTTCAGCCGCCTCAAGTACACGATTGATAGAGTTGGCCTCGACACGTTCGTGGCCGAGCTGCACCAGCGTCTGGGCTACGAGTTGGCACCGGCTAAGCCCTACCGCTTCGAAACCTCGGGGGATGCTTTTGGCTGGAGCGGCGGCCCGGACGGCAAAGCGCACGTGACGCTGTTTATCGAGGGCGGCCGGGTGTACGACAAGCCGGGCTACTTGCTCAAAACGGCGCTGCGCGAAATTGCCGGCTTCCACACCGGCGAGTTTCGCCTGACCGGCAACCAGAACCTGACCATTGCCAACGTCAACCCCAAACACCGCCAGCAGCTCCAGGCTATTCTGGAAACGCATGGCGTGTGGAACCGCACCGAGAAGCAGACTGCGCTGCGCCTTAACTCCCTGGCCTGCGTTGCGTTAAACACTTGTTCCCTGGCATTTGCGGAAGCAGAGCGCTACCTTCCGCAGCTGCTCGACCGGCTCGATGCTGTCATTCGGGCCAACGACCTGACCGACGACGGTATCCTGATCCGGATGACAGGCTGCCCCAACGGCTGCGTCCGGCCCTACCTGGCCGAAATCGGACTGGTGGGCAAAGCTATTGGCCGTTATAACCTATACTTGGGCGCCAACCACGCCGGGGAGCGACTCAACAAGCTCTACCGCGAGATGCTCGACGAAGACGGAATCCTGCGGGAGCTTACGCCCCTGCTCGAAGCCTACGCCGCTGAGCGTGAGCCCGCCGAGCGTTTCGGCGACTTCGTCGTCCGCCGCGGCATCGTGGCCGCTACCACCCACGGGCAGAACTTCCACGCCTAGCCCCGGGTTCTTTCTGCTCCCCGCTCCTGCTGCCTGCCTTTCTTTCGTCCGCCAATCACCTTTCCATGACCTCTTCGCCCCTTCCTTCCGAAGTAGCCTTGCCGCCGCTGGCTCCGCTTGCGGCCGCCGAGCCGACGGGCAACAACCTGTTTCCCATCTTCCTGAAGCTGGAAAAGTTTCGGGTGCTGGTAGTGGGTGGCGGCGCCGTGGGCCTGGAAAAGCTGGCCGCCATTTTGGGCAATAGCCCGGCCACGGCCGTGACTGTCGTGAGTGAGACGTTTCTGCCTGGCATTCTGCTGCTGGCCGAGCAGCACCCGCAGCTGCAGCTGCGCTACCACGCCTACACCCACGTCGATCTGGTGGGCCACGACATCGTGTTTGTGGCCACCGACAACCCGGTGCTCAACCGCGGCATCAAGGCCCACGCCGCCGACCTGGGCCTGCTCTGCAACGTGGCCGACACGCCCGACGAATGCGACTTTTACCTGGGCTCCATTGTGCAGAAAGGAGACCTGAAAATTGCTATTTCCACCAACGGCAAGTCGCCCACGGTGGCCAAGCGCCTGCGCACGGTGCTGGCCGACGCCTTGCCCAACGAGCTGCAGGAAGTGTTGCAGCACATGACCATCATCCGGGGCAAGCTGGCCGGCGACTTTGCCAACAAGGTGAAGTCGCTGAATGCCGTGACGGCCGAGCTGGCTGGCGGGCCGGCCTACGAGTCGCCGGCGGCGGCGCGGTGGCGCAAGATTGCCACAGGCACGCTGCTGGCTTTTGCGGCCATGCTGGTTTTTAATATCCTGTCGTATTACGTTACCTGGAACCAGGTGTGGGGGGTGGCCTCCAATGCCCGGATGTTCTACATCTTCGTGGCCATCGGTTTCGGGGCCCAGATTGTGGATGGGCTCCTGGGCATGGGCTACGGCGTGGTGACGGCCATCAGCCTGATGAGTATCAATATTTCGCCGGCGGCGGTGAGTGCCAGCATTCATACCGCCGAAATGTTTGCCAGCGGGGCCTCGGGCTACCACCACTACCGCTTCGGCAACGTGAACAAGAAGCTGTTCAAAGTGCTGCTGATTCCGGGCGTGCTCGGGGCCATTACGGGCGCATATCTACTGTCCCGCTTCGGCGAAACCTACGGGGCCTACGTGAAACCGTTTCTGGCCGTATACCTGCTGCTGCTGGGCTTGCGCATTCTGACCAAAGCCTTCAGCAAGCCCGGCAAAGCCCGTACTAAGCACAAGAAACTGGGGCTATTGGCGGCGGCCGGCGGCTTCCTCGACTCGTTTGGCGGGGGCGGCTGGGGTCCGCTCGTCACCAGCACCCTTATTGCCGGGGGCCGCACGCCGCAGTACGTCATCGGCTCGGTCAGCGTCACCGAGTTCTTCGTCACGTTTGCCAGCGCCGTCACCTTTTTTGCCACTATCGGCATCACCCACTGGCAGATTATCCTGGGCCTAGTGGTGGGGGGCGTGGCCGCCGCGCCATTTGCCGCCCGCCTGGCCGGCCGTATTCCCACCCGCTGGATGTTCGTGGGCGTGGGCCTGATGGTAATCGTGTGGAGCTTGTGGGCCCTGCGCAAGTTGTTTATGTAGGCCGGCTACTCCTCCTCGACCACCGGAAACCAGATGCTGACGGTAGTGCCCTCCCCGACTACGGAGCGTACTTCGGTGGTACCGTTGAAGAGCTTTACCCGGTCCTGAATGGTTTTCAGGCCGATACCTTTGCCGCTGCTCTGCTGCGAGTTGAAGCCCCGGCCGTTGTCGTGGGCCACTACCCGCACCGCCTTGGGCTCCAGCGTGAGCACCATTCGGCCCTGGGTGGCCTGGGCGTGCTTCACAATGTTGTTGATGAGTTCCTGCACCAGCCGGTAGATAGCCAGCTCCAGGTACCTATCGAGCTTGGGGCCACTGCCGACCACCTGACACTGAATGCGCACGGTCCCGTGGCTCATGTGCCGACACACATCCTCGATGGCCGCCGCTAGGCCAAAATCCTGCAGCGTGGTCGGAATCAGCTCGTGCGAGATGGTGCGGGTGGCCTTAATGGCTTCCGATAGAAACACTCCGGCCTGCCGCGTGGCCTCAGTTACACGCTGGGTGTTGTTGCGGCCGGGCTCCACCACAATCTGCTCGAGCTGGAGCTTGGTGGCGTAGAGCACCTGGCCCAACCCGTTGTGCAGGCTCTCGGCAATGCGCTGCCGCTCTACTTCCTGGGCTTCCAGCACGGCATTGAGCAGGTGCTTCTGCTGGGAAAGTTGCAGATGCAGGTGCTCCTTTTCGAGGCGCTTGATGTCGGTAATTTCGCGGCCAATAGCCAGCACGCTCCGTACCGTGCCTTCTTCCGACACCTCGGGCACCAGCCGGGAGTAGAAGTGCTTGGTACCAGTGGGCGTTTCGGCCGAGTTGTAATGGTCGTGGGCCATGCCGCTGCTGAGCACCAGACGCAGCTTGTCCATCCAGGGGCGGGCCACTTCCTCGGGGTGCTGCATGTCCAGGTTGGTTTTGCCTACCAAAGCCGCCAGGGGCTGGTGCATGCGCTGGCAAAAGGCGCCGTTGGCAAAGCGCAGGCGCAGGTCCTGGTCCCAGCGCGTGATAAGGTCCGGGGTGTTTTCCACCAGCGTCTGAAACTGGCTGGCACTGGCGCGTAGCTCTTTCTCGGCCTGCTGCATTTCCGTGACGTCCTGCACCGTGCCGTAGAGCTTCACCACGCTGCCCGCCGGGTTGTACTGCACCTCGGTGCGCGTTTCGACCACGCGCTCCGTGCCGTCGTGGCACCGGATGCGGTGCACCAGCTGGAAGCCCCGCGGCGGACCGGCCGGGTGCAAAAGCTCCCGAAAAGCTCTTTCATCCGCCGGGGCCAGGAAGCCGAGCATGTCTTCCACCGTTAGGGCCTGGCTCTGGGGCTCCAGGCCGTGGATGCGGTAGAGCTCATCGGTCCAGTACACACGGCCACTGGCTATGTCGGCCTCAAAGCTGCCGATGTGCCCAATAGCCTGCGACTCTTTCAGCCGCTGGTGCTCCAGCCGCAGCCGCTCGCGCGTTTCCTGCACCTCCTGCACGTCGTAGAGCAGTACGATGAGGCCCTCGGCCGTGGGCGTGGCCGACATATACACCCACCGGCCCAGCGTACTGCACACGTACTCAGCTTCGGCCCGCTGCCCGCTGCTGAAGGCCTGCTGAATGATTTGCTGGCTTTCCGGGCTTACCTGCAGGACCGTCGTCTGCCAGATATTCTGCCCCAGCATATCGGCCTTGCTGACTTGCAGCAGTTGTTCGGCCCGGCGGTTGAGGTACGTAAACTCGCCGGCCGCGCTCAACTCTAGGTAGGCCTCACCAATGGCGTCCAGAATGGCATTGGCTTTCTGCAGGCGCTGCACCAGCAGGTGGTTTTCCTGCATCAGGGTTCGGCTCACGTCTACCTCCCGGCTCAGGTCGTCGATGCGGTGGCCCTGCTGCACCAGCTCGGTCATGTCGCTCACTTTGTTGATGATGAGCTGCACCGTGCCGTCGCCCCCCAGCACCGGCGAATTCTCCACGCTCCAGTATTTTTCCTCGAAGCTGCTTTCCCCGGGCCGCCGCACGTCGTAGCGCTGAATGGGCAGCTGATCGGGTTGGGCCGTGGCTAGTACCCGCTGAAAGGAGGCGTGCAGCTGCTGCTTGCTGACTACCGAGGGCTCATCGGGGTTTTCGGGAAATACCTCGTATATCGACCGGCCCACCATTTCGGCGCGCACTGTGTGCGTGGCCGCCAGGTAGGCATCCGTGGCCGTCAGTACCAGTAGATCCGGCGTCAGAATAAGGTAACGGTCAGGCAGGGTTTCATAAGCCCGCAACACTTCGGCACTGAGGAAAACTGGGAGAGGAGAGGCAGCAGGCATTACTTCGGCGGAGCGGCGGAAATAAGAGGTTCAGGAGAGACATATCTACGGACTCCGGGCCAAGTTGGGTGGGCCCCGCCGGCGCCGGCGTGCAACCTGCGGCCCCACGGCCCGACTTTGCCAGCGCACGGGTGCCCTTGGTAGTAGCCGTGTGCTGGCCCGTCGGAGGTCATAACTTTTTGCCGCCACTTTGGTTTAACAAGCTTGTGGCCGGAGTTGCTTCCCGCACCGGCCCTACGGCGGCAAAACGTGCCCGCCGCCTTTTCCGGCCCCAAACACCCCGTAGCGCAGCCCCAGCCGCGTCTGCTGGTGGCCGGTTCCGCTCTATCTTACCCACCTGCCTGGCACCCACCCGGCCGGGACCTACCATTTACTCGTGCTATTCTGCCGCCTCCACGCGGTGGTTCAGGTACTTATGCGGCTGCTTTCCGTTGGGAGCGGCCAGGTTTTCCTGCTATGAAAAAAAACAAACAGGCTTTGGGGGCCTTGCTGGCCCTGCTGTTGCTTTCTCCCTGGCTGGCGTTGGCCCAGCCCTCTGCCCCGCCCACCAACGGCGAATACACCTTGGAAGAGTGCCTGCAGTTTGCCATCCAGAACCAGCCCCTGCTGCGCCAGGCGCGCATCGATGAGGAAACCAACGAGGCCAACATCCGCATTGGGCTGAGCAGCTGGCTGCCTCAATTGTCGCTGAATGCCACGGGCCAGCACTACTTTCAGCTGCCCTACACTGTGTTTCCCAACGCTGAGGGCGTGAACGTGCCGCGCCAGATCGGGCTGCAAAACACCTCCACCATCGGCTTGGCTGCCACCCAGGCCATCTACAACAACGATGTGCGGCTGGCTTTGCGCAGCTCCCGGCCTTCGCGCCAGCTCTACCAGCAAAACAGCACCGACGTGCGCATCGACGTGGTGAGCAACGTGAGCAAGGCCTTCTACGACGTGCTGCTCTCCCAGCGCCAGCTCGACGTGCTCAGCGAGGATATTGTGCGGCTTCAGCGCAGCCTGCGCGACGCCAAGGCCCGCTACGACGTGGGCATCGTGGATAAAATCGACTACAAGCAGGCTGAAATCCTGCTCAATAACTCCATCGTAGCCCGCAAGCAGGCCGTGGAGGCCATCAAGTCCAAATCGGCCTACCTGAAGGAGCTCATGGGCCTGGCCGGCGCCCAGCCGCTGGCCCTGCAGTACGACACGCTCCAGCTCATGCGCGACGCCGTGGTAGACACCACCGTGGCCGTGGACCCCGCCAACCGCATCGAGCTGCAGCGGCTTCAGACGCAAAAAGCGCTGCAGGAAGCCCAGATCAGCTACTACCGCTGGGGCTTTCTGCCGTCGTTGTCGGCCTTCGGCAACTACAACGCGGCCTTCCAGAACAACAACTTCGGGGACCTGTATAACCAGCGCTTCCCCAGCTCCTACGCCGGCCTGCAGCTGAGCTTGCCCATCTTCCAGGGTACGCGTCGCCTGCAAAACCTGCGCCGGGTGCGCCTCGGAGACCAGCGCATCGACCAGGATATCGTGGCAGCCCGTAACCGGGTGAACACCGAGTTTGAGCAGGCCCTGGCTTCTTACAAAGGCTACTACGTCGATTACCTCATCGGGCAGCGCAATCTGGCCTTGTCGAAGGAAGTGTACTCGGTGGTAAACCTGCAGTACCGGGAAGGCATCAAAACCTACCTCGACGTGATTGTGGCCCAGACGACGCTGCGCACCGCCCAGCTCAACTACTACAGCGCCCTGTTTCAGGTATTGAGCAGCAAAGTAGACCTGCTCCGCGCCCAGGGCAGCCTGCCGATTCAGTACTAGTGCATGAGGGTGTGAGGGTAGGCGGGTGTGAGTTTAAAATAGGTCGAAGGGCAAACAGGATAACCTCCTACCCTCACACCCGCCTACCCTCACGCCCTCTTACCTCCTACCCGCCTACCCTTCTACCCATTATGAATAAGAATTTTCTCGCCCTAGCCTACGCCACCGGCCTGCTTTCCTTCACCGGCTGCGGCAATAAAGAGGCCGACAAAGCCGCCGCGCCCCCGCCGGCTACACCCGTGACGCTGGTAGCGGCCCGCACCACTGACGCGGTATATTACGACGAGTATCCGGCCACGGTGGTGGCCATCAACAACGTGGAGCTGCGCAGCCAAGTGGCCGGCTTCATCACCGGCATCTTCTTCAAGGATGGCGACGTGGTGCAGAAGGGCAAGACCCTCTATGAAATAGACCGGCGCAAATACGAAGCCGCTTACCAGCAGGCCCTGGCCGGATTGAGCAGCACCCGCGCCGTGGTGCAGAACGCCAAGGTAAACCTGGACCGCTACCAGCGCCTGGCCCAGCAGGATGCCATTGCCAAACAGATTGTGGATAACGCCGCCACCACCTACGCCACCGCCCAGAGCCAGGTAGCAGTGGCCCAGGCCAGCGTAGATGCCGCCCGCACCGACTTGAGCTACTCGCTCATCAAAGCCCCTTTCACGGGCCAGATCGGTATTTCGCAGGTGCGGCTGGGGGCCCAGGTTAGCCCTGGCTCCACGCTGCTCAACACCATCAGCGGCGACGACCCGATGGGCGTCGACTTTGTGGTGACGGAAGGCGACCTGGCCCGCTTCGTGGAGCTGCAGCGCCAGGCCGCCAGCAAAAGCGACTCTACCTTCCGCCTGGAGCTGCCCGATGGCACGCGCTACACCCAGCCGGGCCGCATCCTGGCCATCGACCGGGGCGTGAACCAGCAAACCGGCACGGTACAGGTGCGGGTGCAGTTTCCGAACTCCCAGCGCCAGCTCAAAGACGGGATGAGCGCCGTGCTGCGGGTACTCAACCGGCAGTCGGGCCGCCGCATCGTGGTACCCTACAAAGCCGTGGTGGAGCAGATGGGTGAAAACTTCGTGTTCGTGGCCGGCGACAGCAGCAAGGCCCGGCAGCGCAAGGTGCAGCTCGGCCCCCGCCTGCGCGACCAGATCGTGATTATGGACGGCATTAAGGATGGTGACCAGGTAGTAACCGAAGGTCTGAACCGCCTGCGCGACGGGGGGCCAATCCAGACCGGTGCACCGGCCGCCGCTGGTGGCCCCGGCACGGCTGCGGCCAAGTAGGCTATTAGCATTGTCCTCAGAGAGAAAAAAATCTACGGAGACAATAGCCATTGTCCTCACAGATTCTTTTTTCTCTGAGGACAATGGCCATCGGGGCCTTCCCTGCCATGTCAATCAACCCGGGCCGACAACCAACGGCTTGTTTTCCAGGAATTAGGCTGCCCCCTTGGCAGCCATTAGCTATCCACAATGATTGCAGAAACCTTTATTCGGCGCCCCGTCACGGCCATCGTCACCTCCCTGGTGATAGTGCTGGTGGGGGTGCTGGCCATCCTGAACCTGCCCGTGGGGCAGTATCCGGAAATTACGCCGCCCACGGTGTCGGTGAGTGGCACTTACACTGGCGCCGACGCCCAGACCGTGGAGCAGACCGTGGCCACGCCCGTGGAAGTGCAGGTGAACGGCACCCCGGGCATGACTTACCTGCAAAGCAACAGCACCAGCAACGGGCAGATGAGCATGACGGTGAACTTCGAAGTGGGTACCGACATCAATATTGCCGCCCTCGACGTGCAGAACCGCGTGGGCATTGCCCAGCCCACGCTGCCGCAGGAAGTGCAGCGCCTGGGCCTGGTGGTGCGCAAGCGGAACCCCAGCATTCTGATGCTGGTAGCGCTGTATGCGCCCAAAGGCAGCCACAACACCACGTTTCTCGACAACTATGCCAACGTGTTTATCAAGGACGCGCTGCTGCGCACCAAGGGCGTGGGCGACATCGTGAGCCGGGCCGACGACTTCTCGATGCGCGTGTGGCTCAACCCCGACAAGCTCAGCCAGCTCGGCGTAACGGCCCAGGAGGTAACGGCCGCCATTCAGGAGCAGAATGCCCAGATTGCGGCCGGCTCCATTGGCGCGCCGCCTGCCCAGACCGGACAGACGTTTGAGTACATCGTGTTTGTGAAAGGCCGCCTGACGACCACCGAGGAGTTCGGCAACATCATCATCAAAACCCGGCCCGACGACGGCTCGGTGGTGTACCTCAAAGACGTGGCTCGCGTGGAGCTGGGCAAATTCAACTACGCCTCCAACTCCTTCGTGGACGGCAAGCGGGCCGCCTACCTGCTCGTGTACCAGGCGCCCGGGGCTAACGCCCTGGAGACGTTTGAGAACGTGAACAACACGATGGCCCAGCTCAAAAAGCAGTTTCCCGTGGACCTCGACTACGTGGTGCCCTTCGAGGCCGCCACGGTGGTGAAAGTATCCATCGAGGAAGTGCTGCACACGCTGGTAGAGGCCCTGCTGCTGGTAATCGTGGTGGTGTACCTGTTTTTGCAAAGCTGGCGCTCTACGCTTATTCCAGTGCTGGCCATTCCGGTATCCATTGTGGGTACCTTCCTGTTCTTTATTCCGCTGGGCTTCACCATCAACACGCTCACCATGTTCGGCTTCGTGCTGGCCATCGGTATCGTGGTCGATGATGCCATTGTGGTGGTGGAAGCCGTGGAGCACAACATGAACGAGCGGGGCCTCTCGCCGCTGGAAGCCACACTGGCAGCTATGCGCGAGATTTCCGCGCCCGTTATTGCCATTGCCCTCATTCTGGCGGCCGTGTTTGTGCCCGTGGGCTTTATTCCCGGCATCACGGGCCGGCTTTACCAGCAGTTTGCCATTACCATTGCCATTTCGGTCTTGATTTCGGCCTTTGTGGCCCTCTCGCTCACCCCGGCGCTGTGCGTGCTGCTGCTCAAGCCCCACAAGCGCGACGAGAATTCGACCGGCATCGACAAGTTCTTCTACAAGTTCAACACCTGGTTTGACAAGGTAACCGGCAAGTACGGCAACGGCGTGCAGCGCGGCATCAAGCACTCCCGCTTCGTGGTCGTGATTTTGCTCTGCATCGTGGCCGGCACGGGGCTGCTGTTCAAGAACAAGGCTTCGGGCTTTATCCCCACTGAAGACGAAGGCCGCCTCATCGTAACCTTCAACCTGCCCGAAGCCTCGTCGACGGAGCGCACCGTAAGCACGCTCCACGAAATTATGAAGGAGCTGGGTCAGGTGAAGGGCATTCGGCACTACGCCGGCCTGGGTGGCCTGAACGCGGTAAACTTCTCGTCCAAGTCGAACAGCGGTACCGTATTCTGCCAGCTGCAGCCCTGGGAGGAGCGCAAAAGCAAGGAAGAGCAGCTCCAGGGCCTCATTGCCACCGTAACCCAGCGCCTGAGTCGCCTGAAGGAAGCCAACATCGTGGTCATTTCGCCGCCCGCCATTCCGGGTCTGGGCAACACCGGCGGCTTCTCGTTTGTGCTCCAGGAGCGCGAGGCCGGCGGCGACATCCGCAACTTCGACGCCCAGCTCCAGAGCTTCCTGGGGGCACTGCGCAAGCGACCCGAAATTGCGGCACCCTTCTCGTTTTTCACCGCCAACACGCCCGGCTATCAGCTCACCATCGACCGGGAGAAAGCCAAGAAGCTCGGCGTGTCCATCTCCGACATCGGTACGGCGCTGCGCACCTATCTGGGCTCGGCCTACGTGAACGACTTCACCGTGTACGGCCGCAACTTCCGCGTTGTGACCCAGGCCGACAGCATGTACCGCGGCGACATTAGCAACCTGGGCCAGTACTACGTGCGCAACTCCTCGGGCGGCATGGTGCCACTCAGCACGCTCACCAGTTACAAGCGCACCGAGTCGGCCCCGCTCATTTCGCACTACAACCTGTTCCGCTCGGCCGAAATCAACGGCAATGCCGCCCCCGGCTACTCCTCCGGCGACGCCATCAATGCCCTGAAGGAAACCGCCGCCCAGAGCTTGCCCCAGGGCTACGGCTACGAATTCTCGGGCCTGAGCCGCGAGGAGCAGCTGGCCGGCGGCCAGACGGTGTACATCTTCGCCTTGTCCATCGTGTTCGTGTTCCTGTTTCTGGCCGCGCTGTATGAGAGCTGGTCGGTGCCTTTTTCGGTGCTGCTCTCGGTGCCGGTGGGCGCGTTCGGGGCTATTCTGGCCCTCACGTTTCTGCCCAAGCTTACCAACAACGTCTACGCCCAGATCGGCTTGATTACGCTCATCGGTTTGTCGGCCAAAAACGCCATTCTGATCATCGAATTCGCCAAGGAGCGGGTTGATAAAGGCATGCCGCTGGTAGACGCTACCCTGGAAGCCGTGCGCCTGCGCCTGCGGCCCATCGTAATGACCTCGCTGGCCTTTATTCTGGGCGTATTGCCGCTGGTATTTGCCTCCGGCGCCGGCGCCCAGAGCCGGCAAACCATCGGCTGGACGGTGCTGGGCGGCATGCTCTCGGCCACGCTGCTGGCTATCTTCATCGTGCCGGTGCTTTATGTGCTCATCACCCGCTTTGCCTACGGCAAGGAAAAGCTGGCTGAGCTGGAAGCCAACTACCAGCCCGACGAGGAGCACGGTGGCCCCGCCGGCGAAGGTGAGCTTCCGGCTCCCAGCCCAGCGTAATTAAGGAACGTCATGTCGAGCAGCGCGAGACATCTCGCGTGCATTGGTAGTCATCAATAGCATTGCAACGTCAGTACGCGAGATGTCTCGCGCTGCTCGACATGATGGTCTTTCCTCTTCCCTGAATAGTACTTCCTGATGCCCGACACTCCCAAAACTGCCTTACCCACTCCCACCCAGTTCGACGCCCTCATCCGCGCCCGGCGCAGCATCCAGCCCATCCAGTTTGAGCCCGGCCGCGTGGTGCCCGACGAAATAGTGCAGCAGCTGCTGGAAAACGCCAACTGGGCCCCCACCCACAAGCGTACCGAACCCTGGCGCTTCGTGGTCTTTAGGGGCGCGGGCCTGGGCAAGCTGGCCGAGTTTCAATCCAACCTCTACCGGCAGCAGGCCGGGGAGTTTGTGGACGAGAAGAAGGCCCAGAAGTTGGCTACCAATCCGCTGCTGGCTTCCCACGTCATTGCCATCGGCATGAAGCGCCACCACGTGCTGCCCGAAATCGAGGAAGTAGAAGCCGTGGCCTGCGCCGTGCAAAACCTGCACCTCTCGGCCGTAGCCCACGGCCTGGGCGGCTACTGGGGCTCGGGCGGCATTACCTACCTGGAAGAAGCCAAGCCCTTCTTCGGCCTGGGCCCGGAGGATAAGCTGCTCGGCTTTTTCTACCTGGGCTACGTGCAGCAGCAGCCCGGCCGCAACCTGCGCAAGCCTATCGAGGAGAAAGTAACCTGGGTGATGGAGTAAGTCCCGGCAATACAATAAAAAAAAAGCCCGCTGCGTGCAGCGGGCTTTTTCGTGCGGTCAGTGGCCGGTGTTTACTGCACCATAAGGCGGGCCGTGTGCTGGCCGGCACGCACCAGATACAGCCCGGCGCGCATTTCCTGCCAATCCAGCTGTTTGGTACCGGCCGCTGGGCCACAAACCGGGTAAGCACAATCGGCACAGTCGGGGCCGGGCCTGTTGCACCGCCGCGCATTTCTGCTCATCTTTCAAGCACTTACCGCTATCCTATCCGCCTGGCCCGGGCCCCCTTATACACCGCGCTTACCCCCGCTCCGGTCACTCGTCTTATTCTCTTATTTCTTCCTTTTTCCCCGTTATGTACGACGAACGGTACGACAACCATTTCCGGCGCCTCACTGCCTCGCGCGACACGCTGGCCGCCTTTGCCGACTTTACCCTCGACCAGTACCGCCAGGGCCTAAGCGGACGCACCACCGGTGGCGGGCAGCGCCAGAGCGGCACCCAAACCGAGGACCAGGCCTTCGAGAGCCTCAAAAAACTGGTGCAGGCCACCGACCGGAAGCTGCTGCAGCCCCGCTTCTACGACCACCCCGCCGAGAAGGCCCTGTTTTACCCCGATAAGCTGGGCGGCCTTACCCAGGCACCCAAGACCAAGCGCCTCACCCGCTTCACGGCCTACGTGCAGCAGCTCGAAGACCACCCCGACGCGGGCCTGCAAGCCGCCGGAGCCCAGGTGAAAGCCCTGCTCGTGGCCTATACCGCCGCCACGGCCATCAAAAACCAGGGGAGCAAGGCCGTGAAGGACACCGTTTCGGCCCTCGGCTCCGATGCGCTGGCCCTGGCCGATGCGCTGTGGGACGTACACTGCGCCGCCCTCTACGTGCACCGCCGGGACCCCGCCAAAGCCCCCACGTACTTTGCCTACAATCTGTTGCCCAACCCTAACCCGGCCCGGCAACGGGCCAAAAGGGCCGCCGCTGTTGTTGCCGGATAGCAACGAGCCTATTGCCACCAGTGGCAATTACCTACGAGCCTCATCGGACAGCCTTGCCACCGGTGGCAAAAGCCTGCGAGGCTCGTTTGATAGAGTTGCCACCGGTGGCAATGGCCTGCAAGGCTCCTTGGATAGCCTTGCCACCAGTGGCAATGGCTTGCGAGGGTCATAGCAGAGCTTTGCCACCAGTGGCAGTAAGCAACTACAATACTACGGTCCACTGCGCGGTGTGTTGAATGCCCAATTGTGCGGGTGGCGCGCACGTCTTACGAAGTGGAACTTTGCGAGACTCTACTATAAAGCCCCGCTGGCATCAGGCCGGCGGGGCTTTGTTGCGCATTGGCGAAGTATGTTCTTACGGGCGGTTACCTTACCCGGCTTTCCGGCTAAGCCGGTTGCCTTTACTAATACAAATAGCAGAATCGATAGCCATTCAACCCAACTTTTTGCTAAAAAAGTTAGTATATATCAACAAAAGATGCGTACTTAGAACCCGAATCCAACGCCTTTGCCATGTCTGACTTTGCGTATGCCTATGCCCGCCCCTCCGCCCTGGAAGCCCGTCCGGAGGGTAACGCCCTGCTGCTGTCCGCGTTTGCGGAAGAGCAAACCACTACCGACTCGTCCTGCTTTTTCTGGGGCCGCCTGCGCGACTCGTGGCTGGCAGCCCGGGGGCTAAGCACCTTAGCAAAGGTGGTGGCCTCGCGCTTCGTGCCCCAGAGTGCCGCCCTGCGCGACCCGATCGTGACGGCCGGGGCCGGGCAGCTGCGCTTCGAGGCCTTCTCGTCGTGCAACGGCGTGTATGCCCGCCTCGATTTGAACTCGGAGGCCCTCGACGGCGAGTTTCTGAGCAGCGGCACCACCAACGTGGACTTCAACGAGCCGATGGTGAATGCCCTGGCCCGCATTGCCCGCACCGAGCCGGTTATCCTGTCGGTGGGCGAAAAGGAAGTGACGCTGGAGCGGGCCGCCGGCAAGGTGACGGAGCGCAAAGTGGCCCTGCCCGAACGCTGGATCAAGGGGCTGACCAGCGTGCAGGCCTACCTGGCCCTGATGGAGGAAAAGCTGCGCCTCACCCGCGTGCAGGCCGTGCAATTGGTGCAGAGCTTGCCGGCCGGTACCGCCAAAGCCGACTATTTCCTGGTGCTGCGCGGCCCGCGGCCCAGCTTTGCGCCGGTGGGCAGCCCGGGCGCGGTGCGGGTGGGCGGCGTGCACCGGCTACGGCTGCTGGAAGGCCTGCTGCCACTGTGCGAGGCCGTGCGCGTGTTTGCCACGCCCGACGGGCAGGCCTCGGCTTTCGTGCTGGAGCTGGGCGGCGGGCAGCGGTTTCTGCTGGCGCTGTCGGCCGATGTATGGCGGGGCTTTTCGGGGGAAGGCAACCAGCTCGACACGCTGATGGAAGAGCTGCCGGCCGAGTGGGTAGCCGGGGCCAACCGGCTGTTTCAGGGCAACGAGGTGTTTAACCCCAGCCTGTTTGCTCTCGAAAACAGCCTAGCCCCCGATACCGTGGACCGGCTCTGCGCCAGCCTCTCGGCCATGGGCCTGCTGGGTTTCGATTTGGCCGACAACCAGCACTTCTACCGCCGCCTACCCTTCAAATTGGGCCGCATCCTGAGTTTGAACCCGCGTCTGAAGAACGCCCGGGCCCTGCTTGAAGCCGCCGACGACGTGCAGCTGGTGGGCGTGGGCGCGGCCGGGTGCACCGAGGCCCGGGTGCGAGGCACCGGCGTGTGGCACACCGTGCTAGTGGGCGGCCCCGAGAAGCCGCGCTGCACCTGCCCGTGGTTTAGCGGACACCAGGGTCAGCGCGGGCCCTGCAAGCACATCCTGGCCGCCCAGATGCGCTTTGCTTAGCCCCGGCCGGGCTGCCTTGCGGCTCTATTTCTATTGCTTACTTAGTTGATTGGTACCTGACTTACTGCTTATGTCCGCCGTTGAAACCTTCGAGCGTATCATCCGCCACCAAAGCTCTAAAGAGCTGGTTCCCTTCCTGCTGGAGTTGCCCAAAGCCGACGTGATACCCGTGCGCCACCACACCGTGAAGCTCAAAAAGGAGCTGGAGGCCGTGGTGCAGCTCAAGGCCAACACCTGGGGCAGCCGCATTACCCAGCCGCAGAGCATGATGCTGTTTTTGAGCGGCCTGCGCACCTTTTCCCGCAAGGAAGCCTTGAACAATAACTTCATGGGCTGGTGGGCCGACCTGACCAAGGAGCCATACTTCTGGCAGATCCTGGAGCATACCCGCCCCGACTGGACCCTCGACTGGCTGCAACGGTGGTCGAGCGGCAACCAGTGGTATCGGCCCAGCTACCGGCTGCTGCGCCAGCTCGAAGACCGGCAGCTGATTCCCTACGACGCCAAGCTGTTCAGCGCCTCGGTGCCCGGCGTGCTGTCTGATATCTGCCAGCCGCTGTGTGAGGTAGAGCCCGTGCCGGCCCAGGCGGGCAAGGTAGTAGCCCGGGAGCTGAGCCTCGACCCGGTACTGCTCACCCGGGACTTTCCGCTGGTCTTCGACTTCGATTCGAGCATCGACTTCCAAAATGGCAGCGTGCAGCTCACGATGGACAAGAAGCGGTGGAAATCGAAGGAGCCCCTTAACTGGCAGACTTGGGAAAAGATGCACCCGCGCCAGCTCATTACCTGGCTCGACATCATCGGGGACTTGGCTGAGACGGGCCACCTCGACCGGGCCGACCTGCTCACGCGCAGCCTGCTGGCCTTGCGCCGCGACTTCCGCCGCCCGCTGCTGACGTGGTTTAAGAACGTGTTTCTGACCCTGAAGCCCACGGCGGCCGAGCGGCTGGCGCGGCAGAGCGAGCTGGTGGAGCTGCTGGCTCACCCGCTGCCACTGGTCGTCAACTTCGCCCTCGACCAACTCAAAGACCTCTGGGCCCACTCCGACTTCACGCCCGCGCCCCTGCTGCTCTACGCCGAGGGCCTGATGACGCGCCAGGACCTCAAAACCGCCTTACGAGCCCTACTCGGCGCCTTCGACAAGCTCCTGAAGCGCGAACCGACCCTGGCCCCGACCCTGGCCCGGCTGGCATCGTCGGGCCTGGCCAACGCCGATGCCGGCGTGCAGGAGCGAGCTGCCAAGCTGCTGGCCGGCATCCTGGGCGCGAAGAAGCCCGTGCTGACCAGTGACGAAGCTACCGAAGTGACAGACACCATCGGCCTCTATGCCGACCTGTTAACGGCCGCCGCCCGCACCACGCTCACGCCCTTCCTGGCCGTGGCCCCGGCCGCCGAGTTCGGAGAAGGAGGCACGGCTTCGGCTTATGCGCCGCTGAATGGGTTTGCGCCCGATATTTCTCGGGCTACGGCCATCGAGCCGGTGCAGGACTGGCACGAGCTGCTATTTCTGACCGGGCAAGTGGTGCAGCACTACGAGCCGGCCGCCGTGGAGCGGTGGCTGGATGGGCTGCTGCGCCTGCACGGACAGTTTCCGGCGGGCTACGCCCAACAGTTGCGCCCCTACGTGCAGCAGGCTTTGCCCTGGGAGCTAAAAGGCAAAACCGAGGCCGAAGTTACCGACATCCTGTTCCGTTACAGCTTCGACAACAGCCGCAACGGTCAGCAACAAATGCTGCTGGCGCTGCTGATGAGCTGGGTGCTGGGCTTTGCGCAAGCCAAGTTGCCGGAGGTGGTGCTGGTGAGCAAGCACTACAACAGCCCCGACCCGCTGCTGCACTTGGAAAAGCAGCGCCTGACGGTGGTGGAAGCCCGGCTCCGGGAGGCTGCTTCACCCCTACCGCTGCTGAGCACGCCTAGCCATGCCCCGCACTGGGTGGCCCCCTCGGTACTGCTAGGCAAGCTGCTGACCTACGAAGCCGCCGGCCACACCCCCGACCCCGCCGACCTGGCTCTGGCCCTGGCCCGTACGGCCTGGCAGGCCGAAAACGACGCGGCTACGGCCCGCCAGCTACTGCCCCAGGTTCAGCACCCGGAGCTGAGCAAGCTCCTGAGCTGGTTGCTGGCCCCCGCCGACGCCGTGCTGCCTTTAACTGTGCCGGCCGTGGCGGGTAAGTCACTGGTACAAGTGGTGGCCAAAACCATTACTCGGCTTAGCCCCTTCCGGCAGCCCGCCGCCGTTGGGCCGCTCACCGAGGCCTGGCCCTGGCTCTGGGCGGTGGCCGCCCGCACCCGCCAGCCTAACGGAACTGTCGCCGAGTTGCGCGTCCTGGCCGATTATCCGGGCCTGGCCGAGCCGTGGAGCCCCGGGTGGCAGTTTGAGCAGAAGTCGAACACCTACGAGCAAAGCTGGAACAAGGAAAAGCCGGTGGTGACCTACACCTGGCAGGAGCTGTGCGTGGTGCCCGAACACCCGGGCCAGACGCCGCCCTCCCCACTGCTGCTGTACTCCCTGCACGCCCGCCTGCCCCAGAACAAACGGTCGTATCTGTGGTCGTTGCTACCCGATCTGTCGTTTCTGCTCACGCTGCTGCCCAACAACCCTGCTCCCCTGCACTGGCACCTGGTGCGCAGCGCCTTCAATACCGACAACAGTGGCTCCGAAAGCCGCGACGCCATGCAGAAGTTTCTGCACCCGCTATTGGCTCCCGGGCCCCGGTTCGACGAGAGTACCACGTTGCTGTTTGCCCTGGGCCTGGTTCACTACGCGCCCATGTGCCGGGCGCTGGCCCTGGAAGTGCTGCTGTCGTCCATCGATACTGCTCGGTTGGAACCCGCGGCCCTGGGCGACGCGCTGGGCCAACTGCTGGCCGCCGAGTATGCGCCTGTGCAGCGCCTCACCGATGTTCTGGCTCAGGCCCGCGCCATTAGTCCCACTACCGATGATGCCTTGCGCCAGCTGCTCGATGCGCTACTGCCCGGGCTGCCCGCCGTGCCGCTGCGCAACACCCGCAAGCTCATTGAGGCCTACGCCGATTTGCAAGGCCGCACCCGCCAGCCCGTGCCGGCGGCCGTACAGCAGCAGCTGCGCCAGTGGAGCAGCTCGGCCACGCTGAAAAAGGCGGCGGCAAGCTTGGTAAGCGCGTAAGAAAGCCCGCAACATGTCGTATTTTCCGCTCTCATTTATTTCCCGCGTCAGCACATGAAAGCGCTTCTTGTCACCGCCCTGCTCGGCATTCTTGGCCACACCATGTCTGCTCAAACAATGGTGTCGCTCTACAGCGGTACTATTCCCAACTCCATTGCCACCGATATGCAGGAAACCAGCATCACGCTGGCCAACGGGGGCGTGCGGGTATCGAATGTGGTGCAGCCCACGCTGCAGGTATTTCGGCCGGCCAAGGAAAAGGCCAACGGTACGGCCGTCGTTATCTGCCCCGGCGGCGGCTACGTGCGGCTTTCTATCGATAGTGAGGGCTCCGACGTGGCCAAGCGCCTGACCGAAATGGGCGTAACGGCCTTCGTGCTCAAGTACCGCCTACCCAACGACCAGAGTCAGCCCGACAAAACCACCGCCCCGCTCCAAGATGCCCAACAGGCACTACGCCTCGTGCGCCAGAAGGCTGCCGACTACGGCATCAACCCTAACCGGGTGGGCCTGATGGGCTTTTCGGCGGGCGGCCACCTGGCCTCCACGGCCGGCACGCACTTCGCCACGCCCGTCGGCGACGGCGCGAAGGACAACACCTCCGTGCGTCCCGACTTCCTGGTGCTGCTCTATCCCGTCATCAGCTTCACCGACAGTCTGGCCCACGGCGGCTCGCGCGAGCGGCTGCTGGGTGCCACGCCCACGGCCGCCCAGATCCGGCTGTACTCCAACGAGCAGCAGGTGACGGCCCAAACACCGCCCACGTTTCTGGTACACGCCGCCGACGATAAAACGGTGAAAGTGCAGAACAGCATCCGCTTCTACGAGGCCTGCCTGCGGGCCGGCGTACCCACGGAAATGCACCTTTACCCCAAAGGCGGCCACGGCTTTGGCCTGAATAACAAGACCACGAAAGACAACTGGACCGACCGGCTGCAGAACTGGCTCGATGCCAACGGCTGGCTGGTGAAATAATGCCCGTAACGGCTGCTAGGCAGCTTAAACTCCTCAAATTGGCCGCTGCAATCATTGTACAAAATCCCGGTAATTAGCATCTTGTCCGGATACCACTGAGCCAACCTTAGCGCTCCGGCCGCCGTACTGGCACGGTGCTTGCAAAACTCCTCTTCACAACTGAAGAAGTGTTTCTGAAACCTTAAAGTACTTAGTCATGAAAAAGGTCAGTTTGATTCTCGCCCTGGTAATGATGCTCACCGCAGTGTATAGCAACATGGCCCAGGCTCAAAATGGAAAGTGGAGCCCTCAGGCTAAAGGTGCCGTAATTGGTGGCCTTGGCGGTGCCGCCGCCGGTGCCATCATTCATAAGCGTAACCGCGCCGTGGGTGGCGTGGTAGGTGGTGTAGCTGGTGCCGGCGTGGGTTATGCCATCGGCAAGCGCACCGACAACAAGCGCAAGGAAGCCGCCCGCGTGGCTGCCATTGAGCGCGCCAACGCCAACCGCGCCGCCGAAGCTCGTGCCGAGCGGGCTGCCCTGGCCCGTCGCGTAGATGCCGCCGAAAAGAAAGCCGCTCTGGCTCAGCAACAGCAACAGCAGCAGTACCCGGTAATGGCTAACGGCTTTGCTGCCAACACGCCCATGATGCTAACGGCCGCTAACGGCCCTGTAGCCGCCGGCTACCTGCCCAACGAGTCGTATGGCGACCGTAACAAAGCCTATTCGACTTCCGAAGTTCGTCGTAAGAGCTGGTAACTCCGGACTTTGCTTAGTTTCGCCGACTCCAGCCCAGTGCCGGAGTCGGCGAAATTGTTTCCATCCCCCACCAAAACCCTCCGTTTATGAAGTCCCTTCTTTGGATGATGCCCCTGACTGTAGTCCTGGCCTCTTCCTGCACCAAAACGGCCGAAACGCCTGCCACGACCGTTACCGCGCAAACGCTCAACCAGCAGTTCATCAGCGCCTGGAACAGTAAAAACGCCATTCAGCTCGATACGCTCTTCGCCGACGACGTACATTTCCTGCAGGGCGAAACCCACTTCCAGGGCAAATCGGAAGTATCAAACCGCTGGGTGCGCGAAACGATGGGCACTATTTCCAACCTGCGCCTCAACGTAGCCTCCTCCGGCACCGATGCCCAGACGGCCTACGAAGGCGGCACCTACCAGGTCGACGTCATCCCAACCACGCCGGGCACCCCGATGGGCGTGGGCGAAGGCAACTTCATCCTACTCTGGAAAAAGAACCCCAAAGGCGCCTGGAAACTCAGCTACGCCCAGTTGGAAGGCCTGCCGGTGCGGGTGCGGTAGCGTTTATACCGAAGTCTTAGCCAGCATGAAAAAGCTGATTCATCTCGTAGATGGATCAGCTTTTTTGATGCCATTTGCAGTCGGTTTTCTGTCGTTACGGTTTAGTTAAGGTTGCTATTCAAGGCAAATAAGACACTGGAATAGTGGCGGATAGGAATTCAGGAATGCGTAGCCTAACTTTATATACTTTCTTATTCCTGCTCCTATTCACCGTCTTATGCGAAATCTATTCACCGGATTATTACTGTTGGGCACCATTGGGTTGATGGAATGTTCTGACAAAACAAAAGAGGCACCAAAGCCTCCTGACCCAGCGGCAGCAGCAAATTATGCAGAAATAGATGGCAAGCCCTTCGAGGGAGATTCAACCAGGATAAATGCGGTTTTGCTTTTATATAAACCCGGCCACGTTAACACCGACCAGAAAACTGACTATCTGATCATCAACATACCTAGCCAGCCGAAGGGTCAGTCTATAGAGTTAGCTAGCTATGACTTTAAGATGAAGCCTGGTAAGATTGTCCACCCTGTTAATACTCCTGATACGTTTTTTGATTATACCGGCATTAGTTACGGCAGTTTTGGCACACAACCAGCTGGCTTCCGCACCATTTATTGTAACTCCAACGACTGGACCATTGATATTACCGAGTTTGATCAAGTCAGGAAGCGAGTGAAAGGCACCTTTTCGGGCACGTTGTGCAGTGGCACCAAGACGCTAAGTATTACCAAAGGCCGCTTCAACCTCCCTTATCAGGTACGTTAATATAATAAACTATTGACAGCCTTCAACAGAAAAGGCCCTGACTGTATGGTCAGGGCCTTTTCTGTTGAAGGCTGCATCAATTTTCTGCTTATCAGCTTAGCGCAGTGCTTATTCCTGGTCGACCCGCTCCAGGTACTCTTCCCCATCATAGACGGGGGCCATGTTCTGCTCTTCTTCCTCGGTAAACAGCCGGGAGCGAATCAGAAACCGGACGCCCAGCGGAATTTCCAGCGAAAAGCTCGCGCCCCGGCCCTTCACTACGTCTACCGTGAGCTGGGTGTGTTTCCAGTACTCAAATTGTGAGGCACTCATGAAAAAGTCGCAGCCGTGAATCTGGCCCAGCCATACGTCGCTGCCGCCGATGCGGAACTCGCCTTTGGCAAAGCACATGGGCGAGGACCCGTCGCAGCAGCCACCGCTCTGGTGAAACATCAGCGAGCCGTGCTCGTCGCGCAGCAGGTCAATGGTAGCTTCGGCGGCGGGCGTTACGAGCACGCGCGGGGTCAGAGAGTTGGCCATAATATTTTGTCGTTGCGAGGCACGAAGCAATCCGTCCTCTGAAATGTAGAAAGCTTACTTTACCCAAAAAGCCCTTTCCCGTTGAAACGAGAAAGGGTTTTCTGGATAAAGGACGTTGGTCGCTGCGCAGAGGACAAATTGTTTCGCTCCGCTCGCAATGACACGCTTCTTTATCAGCTACTAAAAGAAGCCCAGTTTCTGCTGGCTGTAGCTGATGAGCATATTCTTGGTCTGGCGGTAGTGGGCCAGCATCATCTTGTGGTTTTCGCGGCCGAAACCCGAGGCTTTGTAGCCGCCGAAGGGCGCGCCGGCGGGGTAATCGTGGTAGCAGTTGACCCACACACGGCCGGCCTGAATGGCGCGGGGCATCTGGTAGAGCTCGTGCGCATCGCGGCTCCAGAGGCCAGCGCCGAGGCCGTAGAGCGTGTCGTTGGCCAGCTCAATGGCCTCGTCATTGTCCTTAAACGTTGTCACGGACAGCACCGGGCCGAAGATTTCCTCCTGGAAAATCCGCATTTTGTTGTGGCCCCGGAAGATGGTGGGCTGAATGTAGTAGCCTTCGGCCAACTCGTCGTGCTCGTGGCTGGTGTGGGCTTCGCCGCCCGTCAGCACCTCGGCACCCTCGGCCTTACCGATTTCCAGGTAGCTCAGGATTTTCTCGTACTGGTCGTTGCTGGCCTGGGCGCCCATCATGGTGCTAGGGTCGAGGGGGTGGCCGAGCTTAATGGCTTTCACCCGCTCAATGAGGCGGGGCATAAACTGGTCGTAGATGTCCTCGTGGATGAGCAGGCGCGACGGGCAGGTGCAGATTTCGCCCTGGTTGAGAGCAAACATGGCCGCGCCTTCCAGGCACTTATCCAGAAAGTCGTCGTCGGCATCCATCACCGATTTGCAGAAAATGTTGGGCGACTTACCGCCTAGCTCCATGGTCACGGGAATGATGTTTTCGGCGGCGTACTGCAGAATGAGGCGGCCGGTGGTGGTTTCGCCGGTGAAGGACACTTTCTGCACGCGCTTGTTGGAGGCTAGCGGCTTGCCGGCTTCCAGCCCAAAGCCGTTCACCACGTTTACCACGCCAGCCGGAATGACGTCCTGAATCAGCTCCATCAGCACCATAATGCTGGCCGGTGTTTGCTCGGCGGGCTTCATCACCACGCAGCAGCCGGCGGCCAGGGCCGGGGCCAGCTTCCAGGTGGCCATCAGCAGCGGGAAGTTCCAGGGAATAATCTGGCCCACCACGCCCAGCGGCTCCTGAATCACGAGCGACAATGTGGTTTCGTTCAGTTCGGTGGCTGAGCCTTCTTCGGCCCGGATGACGCCGGCGAAGTAGCGGAAATGGTCGATGCACAGGGGCAGGTCGGCGGCCATGGTTTCACGGATGGCCTTGCCGTTTTCCACGGTTTCGGCGGCGGCCAGGTGCTCCAGGTTGGCCTCCATAATGTCGGCAATCTTGAGTAGCACGTTGCTACGCGTAGTGGCCGAGGCCTTGCTCCAACTCTTGAATGCTTCGTGGGCTGCATCCAGCGCCAGCTCGATATCTTCTTTGGTGCTACGCGCCACCTTGCAAAACGCCTTACCGTCGATGGGCGACGGGTTGTCGAAGTATTGGCCTTTCACCGGGGCAACCCATTTACCACCAATGAAGTTGTCGTAGTGCGATTTGAACTGGGGGCGGGCAACGAGAGTGGTGGGTTTTTCTAACGTTTCCATGAGGTGCGTGTTAAGGAGTGATTACTTACTCACAAGGTAGTTTCAGAAATTGCCGGAAAAGATGTAGTATTCTCTCAACAAGCTCGGATATAATCGCAAGTTTGATTCGGTGTCTTCGCCTCCCATTTCGCTGCCATGATGAACCCCAGAATGCTGCCGGCCCTGCACACGCTGAACGACCTCACCACACTGGTAGAGAACCGCACTGTGTACTCGCTCGATGCCTTCGAGCTCAACATCTTCGAGACGCACCAAATGGCCCGCCGCGTGCCCCTGAGCATGGGCAGCCTGGTGCTGACTACCATGCTGCGGGGCAAAAAAGTGATGCACCTGAGCGGGCAGCCCGCCTTCGACTACCTGCCCGGTGAGTCGGTGATTGTGGGCGAAGAGCAGCGGATGGAAATTGACTTTCCCGAAGCCACCCTCGACAATCCCACGCAGTGCCTGGCCGTGGCCATTCCCTCCGATACTATTCGCCACACCGTAGACCTGCTGAACGAGCGGTTCCCGTTGGCCGAGGAGCACACGCCCTGGCACCTCGACGCCCACAACAACGCCCACCTGACCAACACGCCTGAGCTGACCGGCACCCTGGAGCGGCTGGTGCATTTGTCGCAGGAAACGCACGCGGCCAAGGATGTGCTGGCCGGCTTCACGCTGCAGGAGTTGCTGATTCGGCTAATGCAGACCAATGCCCGCCAGCTGATTTTCCACAACTACGCCCAGCACCTCACTTCCCACCGCTTCGCCCAAGTGGTGCAGTATATCAAGCGCCACTTCACCGAGCAGATTACCGTGGACAAGCTCAGCGAATTGGCCTGCATGAGCAAGGCCACGTTTTTCCGGCTCTTCAAGCGCGAGTTTGGCCTGACGCCGGTCGAGTATATTATCCAGGAGCGGCTAGCCGAGGCCAAGCGCCTGCTCCGCAACCCCATTACCAGCGTCGCCGACGTCTGTTTCCGGGCTGGCTTCAACAACACGGCCTACTTCCAGACCATCTTTAAGAAATACGAGGGTATCACGCCGGGCCTGTATAAAAAGCAGTGCGCCTTGGGCTAAATACTGGGAGATGCAGCCTTTACGGGCGGAAAGGTTACTTTCGCGCAAAACCATTCCTCTCCCTTTCCTGCATCCTGTGAAAACAATTCTTACCCTGAGCCTTGGCTTGCTGGCTACCTCCGCCAGCTGGGCCCAGCAAGCCCCCACCCTGACGCCGGTGACCGAGCCTCAGCTCCCCTACCGTGCCACCGATACCAAAATCAACGCGCTGGTGCACACCAAGCTGGCCGTGGGCTTCGACTACGCCAAGCGCCACCTCAATGGCAAAGCCTGGCTCACGCTCAAGCCCTACGCTTACGCTACCGACTCGCTTCGCCTTGACGCCAAAGGCTTTGACATCAAGACGGTAGCCCTGGTCGACGGCACTACTCAGCAGCCGCTCAAGTATGAGTACGCCGACCAGAACAACCTGCGGATTCAGCTGGGCAAGATGATGCCGGCGGGCACGCCCTACACAGTTTATATCGAGTACACGGCCAAGCCCGACGAGCTGAAAGTGAAAGGCAGCGCGGCCATTACCGACGCCAAAGGCCTGTATTTCATCAACCCCGACAGTGCCGTGAAGGGCAAACCGGTGCAGATCTGGACCCAGGGCGAAACGGAAGCTTCCTCGGCCTGGTTTCCGACCATCGACCGGCCCAACCAGAAGGCGACCTCCGAAATCAGCATGACGGTGCCCAGCAAGTATGTGACGCTGAGCAACGGCAAGCTGGTGAGCCAGACGCCCGCCGGCGCGGGGCTGCGCACCGATACCTGGAAAATGGAATTGCCCCACGCGCCCTACCTGTTCATGATGGCTGTGGGCGACTTCAAGGTATACGAAGACAAGTGGCGTGACAAGCCCGTAACGTACTATCTGGAACCCAAGTACGCACCCTTTGCCAAACAGATTTTCGGCGACACGCCCGAAATGATGGAGTTTTTCTCTAAGAAGCTCGGCGTAGATTACCCCTGGAACAAGTACGCCCAGATTGTGGCCCGCGACTACGTGAGCGGAGCCATGGAAAACACCACGGCCACGCTGCACGGCGAGTTTCTGCAAATGAATGAGCGGGAGCTACTCGACCGTGAGTATGCCAACAACCAGTCGGTTATTGCCCACGAGCTGTTTCACCAGTGGTTTGGCGACTACGTAACGGCCGAAAGCTGGAGCAACCTGACCGTAAACGAGTCGATGGCCGACATGAGCGAGGCCCTGTGGGCCGAGTACAAGTACGGCCCCGACGCCGCCGACGCCCACCGTGCCCAGTACATCCGCGCCTACCTCAACAACCCCAATAACTACAGCAAAGACCTCGTGCGCTTCCACTATGGCGACAAGGAGGAAATGTTCGACGGCGTGACCTACCAAAAAGGCGGCGCCATTCAGGACATGCTACGCGCTTACCTCGGCGACGACGTGTACTTTGCCGGCCTGAACCAGTATCTGAAGCAGAATGCCCTCGGCAACGGTGAAGCCCACCAACTGCGGCTGGCCATGGAAGCTGCCTCGGGCCGCGACCTGAACTGGTTTTATAACCAGTGGTACTACAACGCCGGCCACCCCGAAGTAAGCATTGACTACAGCTGGGACGCGGCTAAAAAAATGCAGAGCGTGACCATCAAGCAAACCCAGGAAGGCTCCGTGTTTCAGCTGCCCCTGGCCGTGGATGTGTACGTGAATGGCAAAGCCGAGCGCCACATGGTGATGATGCGGCAGGCCACCGAAACCTTCCAGTTTGCGACCAGCGCCAAGCCTGAGCTGGTCAACGTGGACGCTACCAAGCGCACGGTATGGATGAAAAAGGATAATAAGCCGCTGGCTGAATACGCGTACCAGTACAGCCACGCGCCGCTGTACATGGACCGGCGCGAGGCTATTCTGGCCGCCAAAGAAAAGCAGGACGAGGCAGCCGCCTGCACCTTGCTCGTGCGGGCACTGTCGGATAAGTTTTACAACCTGCGCTCGGTCGCTACTCAGGCCCTGGACATGGAAAAAGCGGCGGTAGCCAAAGCCACCGCGCCGACTCTGCGCAAGCTGGCCGCCAACGACCCACAGAACTCGGTGCGCGTCAATGCGCTGACGGCGTTGGCCAAGCTCAAGGACAAGAAGGATGAAAAGCTGTTTACCAAGCAGTTGCAGAGCCAGTCGTACCAGGTAAGCGGCGCGGCCCTACGCGGCTTGGTGGCCGTAGCCCCGGCCAAAGCCCTAGCCCAGGCTAAAACCTTGGAAACCACCGAAAACCAAGCTACACTGAGTGCCGTCATCGACGTGTATGCAGCCCAGGGAACCGATGCCCAGTGGAATTTCGTGCGCGACAAGTTCGATGCCGTGCCGCTGCAGGGCCGCTTCGAGCTGCTCGAAGGCTTGGCCAATATGCTCGTCCGCCTTGACGATGCCACCAACTTCGCCCAGGGTGTAGACCGGGTGAAGGCGCTGGCCATTCAGTATAAGCCTCAGGGTGCGGCCGAACCGCTGATTGGCATGCTGCAAAGCGTGAAGCAGCGTAAAACCAGCGGCCCCATCGTGCAACAGGCCCAGCAAATCATCGATAAGGCCGTGCAGGATATCGAGCAGGCTAAGTAGCCGTCGACATAAGGCAAACAAAAGCCCTTCACCAAGTAGTGAAGGGCTTTTTTATGATACTCCCGCAGCTATAATCCGTCGTAGGAAACAGCGGCAACTTCCACCACTTCCTCTTTCGGCCCGAGCCGAAGCGTGACGGTTTTGCCCAGTTTGGCCCCGATGACAGCCCGGGCAATGGGGGCCACAAACGCCACTTTACCCGCCGCCACGGAAGCCTCATCGACGCCCACGATGGTAAATTTTCGCTCGAAGCCTACTTTTCCACCGCTTATTGTACGCAACGTAATAGTGGCGCCGAAACGCACTTCCTGCGGGGGCTGGGTGCGCGGATCTACTACTTTGGCGCTGGCAATGCGGCTGGTCAGGTCGCTGATGCGGCCGTTGTAGAGCGAGAGGTGGCGGGTACGGTCGGCGTCGTTGTCACGGTTGGCTTCAGCCCGCGCCCGTTCGGCTTCCAGCGTAGTCAATTCCTGGCGCAGCAGCTCCAGGCCGCGGGGCGTCACGTAGTTGGGCGTGCCGGCCGGCAGCGCGGCCCGCGGCGGAATAATGGTGGGCTCCTGGACGTCGTCCTCTTTGGTGAATGCGCGGCTCATACTGCTTCTAACGAAGCCACCGAAAACGGGTTTTGCAATGCGCCGGCCCGATGTAGAGACGCATAGTTGCGTCTCGTCGTTGAACGACAATCGTTTAAATAAACAGCAACACCGTCCGCAACGATTGAGACGCAACTATGCGTCTCTACACGCTTATGACCTCGGATAATACTGCTCGGCCAGAGCGGTGATGCGGGCGGCGCGGGCCTGGTCGTTGGTGTCGGCGGCGGCCTGGTAGAGGTGTTGGAGGGTGAGCATATTTATTCCTATTTCGCGCTCAAACAGGCCGGGCTCGTGGCGGCTGTAGTAGGCCAACGACTGTTGAGTACGGTTGGTAAGCAGGTCGAAGAGCTGGTGGGCACGCCGGGTTTCGCCCAACTGGGTGAGTGGGGCAATGAGGTCGGCGTTGTTGTAGTCGAAGGGAATCGTGTCGTCGGGAATTACGCGCAGGCACCGGTCGATGACGGCTTTGGCCTTGGCCGTTTCCCCATCTTGCAGGTAGGCCTGCGAGAGGCGCACAAACTGCTCCCTGTAGAGCGCCATTGTGCGGCGGTTCAGCTCATCGTAGTACACACCCGGCCGGTTGAGGTTGCGGTAGGAAAACTTGCGCATGAGCGAGTCGTCGAGCAGCTTTTTGGCCACCGTGCCCACTTCCCGGGGCTGCGAATCGGGGTTTTGGGCGGGCAGAATGCGGTAGGAAAGTCCTTCCAGCTGCAGATAGTTATCCAGGCCGGCGTAGTCCTGCTGCGGAATACTGGCCGACAGATACACCGGCCGCTGCCAGTTGTTGCTGGCCAGCAGGTCGAGAATGACCAGCGTGTTTTTTTCCAGGGCCTCCTTGCTGGCCTGCCAGTTCATGCGCGGCACCAGTTGCTTGCGACGCTCTTTAGGAATAATGCCCAGGCGCTGCACGGCGGCCGTGTCCACGTCGAGGTAGAAGTTGGTGGTCGGGTACGAGAGCAGCGCCTTGCCCGACTGCGTCTGGACCTGCAGCAACGGGCTGTTCTGGCGCACAAGCTGCATAAACTCCTTTACGTTCAGGGAAGTCACAGCCGGATTGGGCACGTAGGGCAGGTAGTCGTTGGTGCCCTGCGAGTAGTCTTTGTGCGCCAACGACATCGGCCACGGCGCCGAGGAATTAGCCGGCTGCTTCATCTGGTCCACGTACCAGTCGGTATTCAGGTAGGAAAGTACGGCCACGCGCACGTCGGGGCGCAGGTTTTCCACATTCTGAGCGTACCACAGGGGAAAAGTATCGTTGTCGGCGTAGGTAATCAGGATGGCGTTGGGCGCCACGCCATTAAGCATGTTGCGGGCCCAGTCGAGGGCGCTGTAACGGTTGGCGCGGTTGTGGTCGTCCCAGCCCTGGGTGGCCATCAGGGCCGGCACAGCCAGCGCCAGCAGCGCCACGGCCGCCACCCGCAGCCGCTCCTGCCGCAGCAGACTGCGCACCAGCTCGTTGAGAGCCAGCACGCCCAGCCCGATCCAGATGGCAAAAGCGTAGAACGAACCGGCAAAAGTGTAGTCCCGCTCGCGGGGCTCGGTGGGCGGCTGGTTGAGGTAGAGCACAATGGCCACGCCCGTGAGTAGAAACAACAGCCCTACCACCAGTGCATTGTGCTTGTCGCGCTTCACCTGGAAAAACAGCCCCAGCACGCCGAGCAGCAGCGGCAAAGCGTAGAAATTATTGCGGGCCTTGTTGTTGGCCAGCTCTACGGGCAATCCGCTTTTACCGGCCGTGGGCCATAATACGCCGGCATGTTGCACGTCACTTTCGCGGCCCACGAAGTTCCAGAGGAAATAGCGCCAGTACATATGGCCCAGCTGGTATTTGACCAGGAAAGCCAGGTTTTGTACCATCGTGGGCTTCTGGTCGGGTGCGGCCCCCACCCAGTTGCCGTAGGCGCGCACGTCTTCGGGCTTGGGACTGTAGAGACGGGGCAGCAGCGTTTTATCGGTGGCGGCGTAGGTGGTTTCCAGGCGGCGCTCGGCTATGAGGTAGGTGTCGTGGCCGGCGGCATCGTGGCTGCGCTCGTAACGGGGGGCGCCTTCGTACTGGTCGGTGGGCTGGGCATTGAACTGCGGCCCGTAGAGCAGGGGCCGCTGCCCGTACTGCTCCCGCTTGAGGTAGCTCACAAAGGAAAGAACATCCTCAGGGTTATTCTCGTCCAGAGCGGGGTTGAAGCCCGAGCGAATCGGCACGATGAGGTAGGACGAGTAGCCGATGAGCACGAATACCAGACTCAGCAGCGCCGTGTGCAGCACGCGCCGCTGCCGGCGCACGGCGTAGCGAAACCCGGCTACCAGCAAGCCCACTAGCAGCGCCAGAAACAGCACCACTCCGCTGTTGAAGGGCAAGCCCACGGAATTCACGAAGAACACCTCGAAGTCGCCGGCCAGGGAAGGCAGCCCCGGAATGACGCCCAGCAAAATGAGCAGCACCAGCGCCCCGCTGAGGCCAAGCGTGAACAAGCCGCCGCGGGTAGTAGGCCGGGCGGTTTTGCGGAAATAATACAGGAAGCCCAGCGCAGGCAGCGCCAGTAGGTTGAGCAAGTGGACGCCGATGCTAAGGCCGATAACATAGGCAATCAGAATCAGCCACTTGTCGGAATCAGCTTCGTCGGCGCGGTTTTCCCACTTCAGCATCAGCCACACTACGGCCGCCGTACACAAGGCCGACATAGCGTATACCTCGGCTTCCACGGCATTAAACCAGAATGAGTCGGAGAAGGCAAAGGCCAGGGAGCCAATAAGGCCGGCGCTCAGAATCTGGGCCGTTTGGGCGGCGGTGGGCAAGGTGGCGCGTTCAACAGATGCTCCCGGCCGGTGCAATACCAGCTTGCGGGCCAGCAGCGTAATGGTCCAGAACAGCAGCAGCACCGTCAGAGCACTGCTCAGGGCCGATACGGCGTTCATGAACAACGTGGCGCGGGCTCCGTCGCCAGCCAGGATAGAAGCTAGCCGGCCCAGCAGCAGAAACGTGGGCGCGCCGGGCGGGTGCGGCACCAGCAGCTTATTGGCACTGGCCAGAAACTCGCCACAGTCCCAGAAGCTGACGGTGGGCTCCAGCGTGAGCAGGTAAGTAGCCAGGGCCACCGCAAAAACCAGCACTCCGGCCGCATTATTGGCCTTTTCGTAACTCTTAAACATAGCTGTCGGTTTAGGAATACAACTCCGGACCAGAGCCCCCGCAAAGCGGCCCCGGCCCAGACAGATGCCCCACACCGCGCAAGCGTTGCCTAAGCCCCAAATTTTACCGTAAGCCCGGCCTCCGTTCCAGTAGCCGGCCGCTTCTACTTTGCCATGATTTCTTCTTCGCCCGATACGCCCACACTTGCGCCGGTCCACCCGCAAACCACTCCCCTTACGCCCGCGCTGGTATGGCTGATGGCCATTGCCTGCGGCTTGGTGGTGGCCAACATTTATTACAACCAGCCGCTGCTGGCCGATATTGGCCGCACGTTTCAGCTCTCCGACAGCCGCGCCAGCCTAGTGGCCACCCTCACGCAGGTGGGCTACACGCTGGGCTTGTTTTTCGTGGTGCCATTGGGCGATAAGCTGGAGCGCAAGCGCCTGATTCTGTTGCTGCTGCTTTGCTCGGCCGGGGCTATGGCGGCGGCGGCCCTGGCGCCCTCGTTTGCCCTGCTCATTGCGGCCAGCCTGCTTATCGGCATCTTTTCGGCGGTGCCGCAGTTGCTGGTGCCCATGGCCGCCCACCTGGCCTCCGATGCCGACCGGGGCCGCGTGGTGGGCAAAATCATGAGCGGCTTGCTGATCGGCATTCTGCTTTCCCGCACCCTGAGCGGCTACCTCGGGGCCCACGGCAGCTGGCGGCTGGTGTTTGGCCTGGGTAGCGGCGCAATGGTTGTGCTGGCGCTGATAATGGCCCTGAAACTGCCCAAAGACCAGCCCGATTTCGGCGGCACCTACGGCAGCCTGATGAAGTCGTTGGGCACGCTCACCCGTACGCTGCCCACGCTGCGCAAGTCGGCGCTGACGGGCGCGTTCCTGTTTGCCTCGTTCAGCGTGTTCTGGACCACGCTGGTATTTTTCCTGGAAGGCAGCCCCTACTTCTACAAGAGCGACGTGGCCGGCTTTTTCGGCCTGATTGGGGCGTTGGGCGCATTGGCGGCGCCGCTGGCCGGTAAGTCGGCCGATACGCGGGGGCCGGCCTACGCCATCAACATCGGCATTCTGATGGCGCTGGCGGCGTATCTGGTGCTGGGCTTCGGCGGCTACCACCTGGCCGGGCTGGTGGTGGGCGTTATCGTACTCGACATTGGCGTGCAGGCTACGCACATTTCCAATCAGTCGCGCATCTTCTCCCTGGTACCCGAAGCCCGCAGCCGCCTGAACACCATTTATATGACGGCCTATTTCATCGGTGGCTCCCTGGGCTCGTTGGCGGGCGGCACGGCCTGGGCGCACTACCAGTGGCCGGGCGTGTGCGCCGTGGGGCTGCTGTTTGTGAGCATGGCGTATCTGTTCAACCGTTTTTATGGTAATGCGCCGCAGGCTGAACAAGCAAACAGCTAGTAAACAAGCTCTGTAAGCCGGTCTACTAGCTGTTTAAAACAGTTTAAATCCTTCTAAGCTGCTGGCTGCTCCTGAGCCGACAGCCGGCTAATGCACACTTTCAGACTTTCGCGCCAGTGCGGAATGGCCACGCCCAGCTGGGTTTTGGCTTTGGTTTTGTCCATCACCGAATAGGGCGGACGCGTGGCTTTGGTGGGGTATTCGGCCGTGCGAATAGGAATGGTGCGGACCGCAATATTGCTCAGTTCAAAAATGGCCACGGCAAAGTCGTACCACGACGTGACGCCTTCGTTGCTGTAGTGGTAGAGGCCATACTGCTGGTTGCCAGTTTCGATAATCGAGAGAATGCAGCCGGCCAGGTCGATGGCGTAAGTGGGTGTGCCGAGCTGGTCCCAGATGACGCGCAGCTCGTCCCGGTCGTGGCCCAGCTTGCGCATCGTTTTCACGAAGTTGCCGGCGTATTCGGAGTAGAGCCAGCTGGTGCGCAGAATGAAATACTGGTTGGTGTATTCCGCAATTACCTGTTCGCCTTCCAGCTTGGTGAGGCCATAAACGCTGATAGGCGCAGTTTCGTCGGTTTCGACCAGAGGCTGGTTGCTGGTGCCGGCAAACACGAAGTCAGTCGAAATCTGGATGAGGGTGGTACCGTACTCGGCACAAATCCGGCTCAGATTTACCACGCCGTCCCGGTTGACCTTACGGGCCAGCTCCACCTCGTCCTCGGCCTTGTCGACGGCCGTGTAGGCGGCGCAGTTGATGCAGTAGGCTGGGCGGTAGTGGGCGAAAAGCTCCTGGAGCCCGGCAGGATTAAGAATATTGGCTTGCTCTTCGGGTAGGAACACCATTTCCGGTGTATTTCTTTCCCGGGCCACATGCGCCAAGCATTGCCCTAATTGCCCGGAAGCGCCAAAAACAAGTATGCTACCCATGTACTACACCGCTTAATTGATACGACTTTCTGCTGCTGCCCACCTATACGCTAGCGGGCAGCAGGACAAAGTAAAATAGTTTTATCCGGGCTGCAAGCTATTCAGTGGCCGGGCGCTTGTTCTTGATGGGCTCAAATCGGGTTTCACGGGGCTGTTTTTCGCTCAGGTATTTCCAGTAGCGCAACGGAATGTGCCGCCGGTGCAGCTTCATGTTGCGCCGCTCGGGAATGTTGACGTGGTCGAAATACGTCTGCCACAGCACTTTGAACAGCGGCTCCCGCTCGTCGAGCACCGTGGCCGATACCCCCGTGCCGCGTGGGGCGGCGCTGCCGGTTTCAAACTGCACGATGTCGGTGCGGTGCAGATCATAATAAAGCCCGTAGCCACGGCGCTGGTCGAAAATGAGCCAGCGCTGGTCGGCGTAGCGCTTGGTAAAATGGGGCGCAATGAGCGGCAGCACGTCGAAATCGGGCTCAATGGTGGCGTGAAACAGCTCATCCGATGTTTTCTCGAAACGCACGAAGGCCTCCATGCGGTGCTTTTCGCGGCCCATCTGCTGGGCCAAGTGCGCCACACGGCGCACGTTGTCGTCGGCGTAGTTTTCGGCAATGTCCTGGGCCGAGCGCATAGCCAGATCGGCATAGCGAAAAATCAGCAATTCCCGGTCGGGCTGCTCGCTCAAAAACGCGTGAAACAGCCGGGTGCGGGCCTCAGCCGTCATGTGGCGCAATAGACCTTCCCACACCCGCGCAGCCGTAGCCTCGTGGGTTTCGACCAGCAGCGGCTGGGTAAAGAGCCCACCCTGCACCGCGCCCAGGGGCTGAATGCTGTTAGGTGCGGCTTTGCGGTCATAAATGGCAAAAAGCACCGTCAGCAGGCCTTCAAATGAGCCGTCGTAGGTATAGTCGAGCGGCGGGGCGGCCAGCACGGGCGCCGTGGGGCGGGCCGCCCCGCCGGCGCGGGACTTTTGCGGAGAATTGGGCTGGTTCAGGGGCGTCAGTGAGCGGCTCATACTTGGTGCTAATAGGGTAAAACGCAACAATACTTACGCGCGCAGGGGTTCAGTCAGGCAGCTGCGCCCAACATATTTGCTACTTTTGATAACCATCTTTTCGGCTGAATTCTTTTCCTATCCAGTGAAGCTACTGCTCTTTGTGTGCGTGTTCCTCGTGAGTTCCCTGCCGGGGTTTGGGGCAGCCGGCACCGCCGACAGCCTGCTCACCGAGCTCAACAGCACCCTGGCCCGTAAGCGGCACTACGATGCGCAGCGGTGGAAACAGATTTCGGTACTCACGGCCGCCTACACATCCAACAAAGCCGCTGATAACGCTAAGTTCGACCTGGGCCTGCGCATCTACGACGAGTACAAGGCCTTCAAGTACGACTCGGCTTTCGTGTACAGCCAGCAGCTGATTCGAATTGCCGAGCAGTTGAAAAGCCCCGCAAAAGTGGAAATAGCGAAGCTTAGGCTAGCCTTTATTCTGCTCTCGGCGGGCATGTTCAAGGAAACGTTCGACACGCTCGACAAAATTCAGCCCAGCCAGCTGAGCAAGGCTGATAAGCTGGATTTCTACTTCCTGAAAGCCCGCGCCTACAGCGACCTGGGCGACTTCGACCAAGACCAAGTGTACCGCCCCGCCTATTACCGCCAGGCGCTGGCCTACGCCGATACGGCCCTGCAGTACAGCCAGCCCGGCACCTACGACTGGCTGTCGATGCAGCAGTTTAGGGCCATCAAAAACGGCGACTTGAAGGCCGGCGCGGCACTTTACGGCCAGATTCGGCGGCTGCCGCGCCTCTCGCTACACCAGCTGGCCGTGAGTGCCAGCGCCACGGCTTACATCTATACGCTGCTGAAGCGGGAAGACAAAGCTTTTGAGCTGCTGCTTGTTTCGGCTATTGCCGACGTGAAATCGGCCACGAAGGAAACAGTGGCCATCTTCAAGCTTTCGAACTATTGCTACCAGCGCGGCGACCTGGAAAATGCCTACACTTTCATTCGGGAGGCGCGGGAAGAGGCAGCTTTCTACAAGGCCAAACAACGGCAGATTGAAATCAGCCATGTTTCGTCCCTCATTGAGGGCCAGAAGATTAACATTATTGAAAGCCAGCGCAAGTCGCTGAAAACCTACGCGACTATCGTGACGCTGCTGGCCGTATTCGTGGTGGGCTTTCTGTTCATCATCTTCCGGCAGCTGCGCAAGCTCCAGCAGGCCGACCGGCTGATTTCGCAGTCGAACCAGGAGCTGCGCGAGCGGAACGAGAAGCTCAACCAGCTCAACAGCGTGCTGAATGAGGCCAACAAGATTAAGGAGGAATACATAGCCTACTACTTCCACAACAACTCCCACTACATCGACCGGCTGGAGGCGCTGAAGAAAACGCTCGACACACAGCTCAGCAATAAGCAGTATGCCGGCGTGCAGAAGCTAGCCGACAGCATCAACATTAAGAAGGAGCGCAACGAGCTGTTTAAGGGCTTCGACACCGTTTTTCTGCGGCTGTTTCCCCATTTCATCGAGCAGTTCAACGGTCTGTTCCGGGAAGAAGACCGGATTCAGCTGCCCGACGATCTGCTGCTGACTACCGAGCTGCGCATCTTTGCCCTCATCCGCCTGGGCATCGACGACAGTGAGCAGATCAGCCGGATGCTGGGCTATTCCATCAACACGATTTATACCTACAAAACTCGGGTGAAGAACCGCTCCATCGTACCCAACGAGGAGTTTGAGGCCCGGATTCAGGCTATTGAGGCCGTCTAAAAGACTGGCTGTAGAGTTGGTGCCACAACCGCAACCAGCAGAAGAAATCCGGCGGCGGGCCGCTGAATTCGGCAGTATTGATGAGGCAACAACAGCGGCCTTTTGGTACCCTATTGTCCCGGGTTTCGGCCGAAGCTACTGGGTCTCTGTGATGGATAAGTACAGCCGGTTTCTGGGCTCTCCACACTGCAGGCTGGTCAACCGAACTCACTGAAAGTGAGTGGTCACCTAAAGCCCGATAAATAGAATTATAGCGCTATAAATGCAGCATCAAGCAACGGCTTCTTGTTAAGAAACAGGGCATATTCAACCAATATAGGCTTCATATTTTGCCAGCATTTTTTACTTGCATACAATTATAAAAGAGCCACTTACGAGTCACATCCATTAATATTTTCTTGATCCGGATTTGATAAGTTTCAGGTAAGGAGAGAGCAGGATTCTTTTGTTCCATTCCACGTCGCCAGCAAGCCCCAAACGTTTGCAGCACCGCCTCCCGGCCGCGACGTGAGCAGCAGAAATTCCCGCTCCTAATCCCTCTCCTATGCTGGTACACTTACCACTCCCACCTGCTTCCTGGTGCTTTGCCAGAGGAGTTTTTCTGTCGGCCCTTGGGCTGGCTTCGGCCGGTACCACGCTGGCCGCCCCGGTCCTCACACTTGGCCCGCGCCGCCCCGGATTTGTTTCGGCGGCTACCGTAGCACCACGCTTTTCTGCTGTAGCCGATGGCAGCGTCAGTGGGCGGGTAGTGGATAGCAAGGGCCAGGGTATTCCCGGCGTTACGGTTATCGTGGAAGGTACCACGCTCGGGGCCTCTACCGACGCGACGGGTGCTTATACCATTGCGGGCGTGCCGGCCGGCGCCCATACGCTGGTGTTTTCCTCCATTGGCCTGAATTCCAGCCGCGTAGCCATAACAGTTCCGGACGGGCAAGCGGTGCAGGTGGCCGCCACCACGCTGAGCGACAACACCACGCTGCTCAACGAAGCGGTGGTAGTAGGCTACGGCACCACCCGCCGCCAAGACGTGACGGGCTCCGTAACCACCGTGACAACCAAGGACTTCGTGAAAGGCCAGGTAACCTCGCCCGAGCAGCTGGTGCAGGGCAAAGTGGCCGGCATTCAGATAACGACCAGCGGCGGCGCGCCCGGCGAGGCCAGCGTAATTCGCATCCGGGGCGGCTCCTCGCTGAATGCCAGCAACGACCCGCTCATCGTTATCGACGGCGTACCGGTGGATAACCAGGGCATCAACGGGGCCGGCAACCCGCTTTCGTTGGTCAACCCCCAGGACATTGAGAGCTTCACGGTGCTTAAGGATGCTTCGGCCACGGCCATTTACGGCTCCCGGGCTTCCAACGGCGTTATCCTCATCACGACCAAAAAAGGCGTGGATGGCGAGAAGATGCGCGTGAACGTCAACTCCCAGGTGTCGCGGGCCGAGAACTACGGGCAGGTAGACGTGCTCGACGGCTACGCTTACCGCACCTTGATCAACAATGCTATTATTCAGGGCATTATCCCGGCCAGCAACGCCGCTTACCTGGGCAATGCCGACACCAACTGGCAGGACGCCATTTACCGCACGGCCTGGACGACCGACAACAGCGTGAGCCTCACGGGCAGCGTGAAGCACGTGCCCTACCGCGTATCGGTGGGCTACCTCAACCAGAACGGTACGCTGCGCACCGGCAACCTGAAGCGCAATTCGGCTTCCATCGGCCTCACACCCAAGCTGCTCGACGACCATTTGCGCGTCGACATCAACGTAAAAGGCACCTGGGCCGACTTCCGGTTTGCCGACCAGGGCGCCATTGGCGGGGCGGTGCGCTTCAACCCGACCCAGCCCATCTATACCGATACTAACGGTTTCAACGGCTATTTCGAGTGGCGCGACGGAGCCATTCCCAACCCGCTCACAGACCGCAACCCGGTGGCGCTGCTCAACGACAAGCGGGACCGGAGCACTGTGCTGCGCAGCATCGGCAACGTGCAGCTCGACTACAAACTCCACTTCCTGCCCGACCTGCACGCCAACCTGAACCTGGGCTACGACGTGTCGCGCAGCAATGGCACGAGGTACATTCCGGCCACTTCATCCATTGCCTATAGCACGCAGGGCCAGAATAATGCTTACAGCCAGGACAAAGACAACAAGCTGCTCGAAACGTACCTCAGCTACGGCAAGCAGATTGGTAGTCACCACGTAGATGCGGTGGCTGGCTACTCCTACCAGGATTTCTACCGGCACGAGCCGTTCCAGTTTGCCTACAAGGCCGACGGCACCCGCGTGGCCCCGCTGGAGCCGGCCCAGGACCCGCTGAAAACCCAATACACGCTGCTCTCCTACTACGGGCGGGTGAACTACAACTTCAAGGACCGCTACCTGCTCACGGGCACGCTGCGGGCCGATGGCTCGTCGCACTTCAGCCCCGAAAACCGCTGGGGCTACTTTCCGGCCGCCTCGGTGGCCTGGCGCATCAACCAGGAAAGCTTCCTGAGCGAGTCGCCGACGGTATCGGACCTGAAGCTGCGGGTGAGCTACGGCAGCACAGGCCAGCAGGACATTTACGGCGTGGCCGGCGACTACCCTTACCTGGCCAAGTATAGCATTGGCTCGCCCACGGTCAGCCAGATTTTTGGCAAGGATACCATCCGGACGCTGCGGCCCGCCGCCTACGACCAGAACCTGCGCTGGGAGCAAACCCGCACTTACGACGTGGGCCTCGACTTCGGCTTTTTCAGCAACCGCCTGACTGGTACGGTGGACGTGTATCTGCGCAAAACCGACGATTTGCTGGCCGTCATTCCGGTGCCGGCGGGCAGTAACCTCTCCAACACGCTGCTCACCAACATCGGCAGCATGGAAAACCGGGGCGTAGAGCTGGCCCTGAACTACAACGTGCTGCAGAGCGAGAAGCTGAACTGGTCGGTGAACTTCAACGCCACTATGAACCGGGGCAAAATCACCAAGCTCGCGCAGGTAGTAGACCCTACGTACCTGGGCACGCCCACAGGCAGCGTCGGCAACTTCCAGTTCGTGCAGGTGAATGCCGTGGGCCACGCGCCCAACACCTTCTTTCTCTACGAGCAGAAGTACGAGAACGGCAAGCCGCTGCAGGGCCCCACGGCCAGCCCCACCACCGCGCAGTACGTGGATCAGGACAACAACGGCATCATCAATGAGCGGGACCGGGTATACGGCAAAAACCCCGCGCCCAAGGCTATTCTGGGCTTTAGCTCCAATGTAAGCTACGGCAAAGCCAGCTTGGCCTTCACGCTGCGCTCCAACATTGGGGGCTACGTGTACAACAGCGTGGCCGGCGCCCAGAACAACTACTACGGGCTGAATACGGGCCTTAATTACTCGGCCAACGTGGTGCCTGCCATTTACGCCACGGGCTTCAAAACCGGCCAGACCTTCAGCGACATCAACCTGGAAGATGGCTCGTTTGTGCGCCTCCAGAACCTGACGCTGGCCTACAATTTTGGCAGTCTGCTGAAGTCCGGCACCGACCTGAACGTGACCCTGGCCGGCCAGAACCTGCTGCTGCTCAGCCGCTACTCCGGCCTCGACCCCGAGCGGGCCAACGGCATCGACAGCAACTTTTACCCTTTGCCCCGCACCGTCACGCTGGGCCTCAACCTTGGTTTTTAGACCAGTTGTCAGTTGCTCGTTGTCAGTTGCCAGTCAGCTGATCCAATACAACGAACAGCCCGCATCCTACTAACAACTGACAACGACCAACTGACAACTCTCTATCATGAAATCCCATCCTTTCCTGCGCCGCGGTGGCCTCGTGCTGGCTTTTTCCGCTTCCCTTTTGCTTTCCGGTAGCCTACTCACAGGCTGCGTCAAAGACCTTGACCGGGAGCCGTTTTATGATCTGAATACCGAATCGGTGTACCGCGACCCGGCCAACCATATCCGGGTGCTGGCCAAGTGCTACGCGGGCTTCAACCTGTCGGGCAACTCGGGCCAGCCCGACGTGTTCAACGGGCAGGGCAAAGACGAGGGCGAAACCTCCTACCTGCGCGCCTACTGGTATTTGCAGGAGCTGACCACCGACGAGGCCGTGGTGGCCTGGAACAGCGGCCCGCTGCAGGAACTGAACACGACCCAGTGGACGTCGAGCAACGACCTGATTAACAACAACTACACCCGCATTTTCTACGAGGTGGCGCTCTGCAACGAGTTTATCCGGGAAACCAGTGACGACAAGCTCAGCAGCCGCGGCATCACCGGTGCCAACGCCGACCAGGCCCGCGTGTACCGCGCCGAAGCCCGCTTCCTACGCGCCCTGGCCTATTATCACGCCCTGGATATGTACGGCAACGTGCCCTTCGTAACCGAGGCCGACGCGCCCAGCAAAACGTTGCCTAAGCAGATCAAGCGGGCCGAGCTGTTTGCCTACGTTGAGGCGGAGCTAAAGGCCATTGAGCCTCAACTGCTGGCCGCCCGACAGGCGCCCTACGGCCGCGCCGACCAGGGTGCCGCCTGGACGCTGCTGGCCAAGCTTTACCTCAACGCCGAGGTGTATACCGGCCAGGCCCGCTACACCGACTGCCTCACGTACTGCAACAAGATTCTGGGCGCGGGCTACAAGCTGGCTTCCGAATATCAGCATCTGTTCATGGCCGATAATAACGTGACGTCGGCTTCGGAAATCATCTTTCCCATTACCAGCGACGGACTCGTGTCGCAGGTGTATGGCGGCACCACGTACCTGGTGCACGCCGCCGTGGGCGGCCGGATGCTGACCAGCGCCTTTGGCATCAACAGCGGCTGGGCCGGCAACCGCACCCGCAAAAATCTGCCGCTGCTGTTTCCCGAGGCGGCCAGCGGCTTCGATAGTCGGGCTATGTTCTTCACCCCGGGCCAAAGCCTGGAAATCAACGACCTGACCGTCTTTACCGAAGGCTACGGCGTGACGAAGTGGACCAACAAAACTTCTACCGGCGCCAACGGCAAAGACCCGCAGCAGATTTTCGTGGACACCGACTTCCCGCTGTTTCGGCTGGCCGATGTATACCTGATGTACGCCGAAGCCGTGCTGCGCGGCGGCCAGGGCGGCACCCAAACCCAGGCCCTGACCTATATAAATGCTCTGCGCGACCGGGCCTTTGGCAACTCGGGCGGCACGACTGACGGCCACATCACCCTGGCCGAGCTGACGGCTCCCGACTTTGTTTTGGATGAGCGGGGCCGGGAGCTGTATTGGGAAGGCACCCGCCGCACCGACCTCGTGCGCTTCGGCAAGTTTACTACTGCCACTTACCTGTGGCCCTGGAAAGGCGGCGCGAAGAATGGCCAGGCCGTTTCGCCCAACCTCAACCTCTACCCACTGCCCTCCACCGACATCGTGGCTAACCCTTCCCTGGTGCAGAACCCGGGCTACTAACTGCCCGCGCCTCCCTTTCGACCTGTTATTGCGGCCCGCCAAGGCAGCCTGAGTACGCCCCAAACGGCGGCTCAGGCTAGCTACGCCGCGCACACGCCGCACTTCATATTCCCACCTTTCCTCTTTCTCTCATGAAAAAAATTACTACTCTGGCGTTGGCCACCTCTCTCGCTACCGCCGCGCTTAGCGCCCAGGCGCAGATTACCGTGGACGGCGTTATTGCGGCCAACGAAATCGGCTCTACTGCGGGCAAGTATGTGTCGTTGGGGGCCTTTACGACGCCCCACGTGGGTAACGCCGGCTTTGGGTTTGCCGGCCTGCTGCGCATGTACGGCGCTAACAGCGGCACCAAGCTGTATGTGGGCTTGGCCGGCACCATTGAAACGGGCGGTAACAACTTCCAGGTTTACCTCGATTTGCCCAACAAAACCGGCGTCCCCGTGGGTACCGGCCTGCCCGATGTGGCTGGCACTTCCACGGTATTCGGCACCGTTAGCGCCACGCAGGGCATCGGGGGCACCAAGCTGGAGCTGGAAGCCGATGCTGCCATTGCTACCACCGGCAACGGCGACGTGCAGGCAGCCATTTATACGGCTACCACTGGCGTAGCCAAATCAGTAGCGGGCGGCGCGGCCATTTTCACCGATGGCACCGTGAATCCGCTGCCGGGCTCGGCTACCACCGGTGCGTACTCGCTCTTTGCCGGCACCCGCGTAGCCTACAAGGCACCTACCAACAGCACCGGCGGTGTGGGCAGCATCGAGGACAACCCCGGCAATGCCAATGGCGGCGGGGCCGGCTCCTACGCCCTCGAATATGAGTTTAACCGCGCTTCCCTAGGCTTGCCTTCGGGTGCTTCCATCGTGCGGGTAATGGCGGCCTACGTGAGCGGCGACGCTTTCTGGTCGTCGGATATCATTCCGGAAGTTCCGGCCAATGGCAACAACAATCTGGGTTTCAAGCCCGACTTTACTACCCTGCCCGGTACACAGGCCGCCGCCCTGAACGTGGTGGTGCTCAGCAGCCGCAAGGCCGACGATGCGGTAGTAGCCATGAGCGTATTTCCGAACCCGGCCCAGGGCAAGTCCACTATTTCGTACCAGGTGCAGGGCAATGTGCAGCCCGTGCTGGTGCGCGTCACCGACTTGCTGGGCCGCCCGGTACGCACACTACTGGATACAAAGCAGCCCACCGGATTTCATGAGTTGGATGTAGCTACCGGTGAGCTAGCAGCCGGTGCTTATCTGGTGCAGGTGAAGGTGGGCGACAAACTGGCTACCCGCCGCCTGGCCGTGACGCGTTAATTCCTTCTTCTTTTCGGGCCGGGAAGCTGCCTTGAGGCGGCGTTTCCGGCCCGCCAATAGTGGCGCGGAGCGGCTGCTTTTCCTAACCGGCGGCTGGCAGCAGCCTAGCCACTTCGGCTTTGTCATGATGAAAAAAACACCTTTTATTTCTCTACTGGCCCTGTTGCTGGCCTGCGCCGGCCCGGCCCTGGGGCAGGCGGCTCCGAAGGCTACCCTTCCCAAAGACCCGGCGCAGTACGGCAAGCCTTTCGCGGGTGTGCCCCAGAGCCAGAATGCCACCATTTACCAGGTCAACATGCGGGGCTTTAGCCGGGAAGGCAACTTCCGGGGCGTGCTGGCCCGGCTCGATTCCATCAAGGCGCTGGGCGTGAACGTGGTGTACCTGATGCCTATTTTCCCCATCGGCAAGCTGCGGGCCGTCGATTCGCCGTTTGCGGTGCAAAACTACACGGCCGTGAATCCGGAGTTTGGCACGCTGGCCGATTTGCGGGCTATTGTGGATGGATGCCACGCCCGGGGCATGGCCGTAATGCTTGATTGGGTGGGCAACCACACCAGCTGGGACCATCCCTGGATTACGGAGCATCCCGACTGGTATGTGCACGACGCCAGCGGCGCCATCGTGAACCCGATTCCGGAGTGGAAAGACATTGCCCAGCTCAACTTTGCCAACCCCGAGCTGCGGGCGGCCATGATTGCGGCCCTGCGCTACTGGGTGTTGCAGGCCAACATCGACGGCTACCGCTTCGACTACGCCGACGGCCCGACTCCGGCATTTTTCACCGAGGCCATTGGTAGCCTGAACGCCATTCGCAGCCACAAGCTGCTGTTGCTGGCCGAGGGCGACAAAAAGAAATACTACCTGCAGGGCGGCTTTCAGCTGTGCTATGATTTCGGCTTTATCAACGTGCTGAAGCACGACATCTTTGCCCGCGGCAAAAGCGTGCGGCTTATCGACTCGGTGAATACGGCCAACTACCGCAACGCGCCGCCCACGGCCCGCATGCTGCGCTACACCTCCAACCACGACGTAAACAGCTGGGAAGGCACGCCCCAACAGCTTTTTGGCGGCGAACGGGGCGCCATGGCCGCTTTTGTGGTAGCGGCCTACATGCACGCGGTGCCCATGATTTACAACGGCCAGGAAGTAGGCTACCCCGAGCGGCTGCCGTTTATGGGGCCGCGCAAGGCCATCGACTGGACATTGAACCCGCACCTGACCGCCGAATACAAGCGCCTGATTCGCTTCCGCAACGGCAGCAATGCCCTGCGCAACGGCACCCTGGCCTCGTACAGCACCGACGACGTGTGCGCCTTTACCAAAACTGCCGGGCGGGAAAACGTGTTGGCACTAGTAAATCTGCGCAACAAGCCCGTACGCTATGCGCTGCCGGCGGGCGTGAGCAACGCGGGCTGGCGCACTGCGTTTGATGGCCAACCCCTGGTCCTGAGTCGGGAAGTGACGCTCCAGCCCTACCAGTACCTGATTTTAACCAAGTAACCGGCGGCCCCGGCGGGTGCTGACCCCGCCGGAAAAAGCCCCGACCCCAATTCTGAACAATGAGAAATTTCCTGTTGGTATTGCTGCTGCTAACGACCGGCTACCAGGCCAAAGCGCAGCCTACCGCGCCGCTCACGGCCCGCCTCGACAAAGTCAGCCTCACCGTTGCCCTGGACCCCGATGGCCGCCCGACTTACACGGTTTCCCTTGGCGCAAAACCCGTCATTCTGCCTTCCCGCCTGGGTTTGGCGTTGGCCGATGGCAAGGGTTTCGATGGCCCCATGACGCTGGTGGGCAGCGAAATGAAGGATGTGGATAACTCCTGGCAGCCGGTATGGGGCGAGGTGAAAAATATCCGCAACCACTACCAGCAGCTCACGGTGCACCTGCGGCAGGCGGCGGCACCAGGCCGCTTACTCGACGTGACCTTCCGGGTTTTTGCCGACGGCGTGGGTTTCCGCTACGAGTTTCCGGCCCAGCCAGCTTTGCAGTACTTCACGGTGCAGGACGAGCTGACCGAGTTCCAGCTGCCCGCCGACCACAAAGCCTTCTGGATTCCGGGCGACTACGACTCGAACGAATATGCCTACTCCACCACCCGTATTAGCCAGGTCAATAGCTCGAATATCGAGGCTATTCAGCTGAAGTCGGCCCCGGAGCGGGTGCAGACGCCGCTGATGCTCAAAGCCGACAATGGCCTCTACCTCAATATTCACGAGGCGGCCCTGCTGAACTACCCGGCCATGATGCTCAACGTGGATACCAAAACCTTCAGCCTGCGCAGCCAGCTCGTGCCCGACGCCACCGGCACCGGCGCCAAGGCCTATTTGCAGGCTCCCGAGCACACGCCCTGGCGCACAATTATCGTGGCCGACAACGCTCCGGCCGTACTGGCCTCCAAGCTTATCCTCAACCTGAACGAGCCTATCGCCCTCACGGAAACCAGCTGGATTAAGCCCCAGAAATTTGTGGGCGTGTGGTGGGAAATGCACGTCAATAAGGCGAGCTGGAACTACGCCGACACCAGCAACATCAAGCTCGCCGGCACCGACTGGACCCGTCTCAAAGCCAACGGCCACCACGGGGCCAATACGGCCAATGTGAAGCGCTACATCGACTTTGCGGCCCAGCACGGCCTGCAGAGCGTGCTGGTGGAAGGCTGGAATGTGGGCTGGGAAGACTGGGCCAACAACTGGAAAGAAGAGGTATTCGACTTCGTGACGCCCTACCCCGATTTCAACGTGACCGAGCTGCAGCAGTACGCCCAAAGCAAAGGCGTGAAGCTGATGATGCACCACGAAACCAGCTCGTCGGTGACCAACTACGAGCGGCGCCAGGATGCCGCCTACCGCTTCATGAAGGAGCACAACTACGACGCCGTGAAAACCGGCTACGTGGGCCGCATCATTCCGCGCGGGGAGCACCACGACGGGCAGTGGATGGTGAACCACTACACCCGCACGGCCCAGCGCACAGCCGAAAACCAGCTGATGGTGGATATGCACGAGGCTGTGCGCCCCACCGGCCTGCACCGCACCTTTCCCAACTGGCTGGCCTCGGAAGCCGCCCGGGGCAACGAGTTCAACGCCTGGAGCAGCGGCAACCCGCCCGAGCATGAAACGATTCTGCCCTTCACCCGCCTGATAGGCGGCCCGATGGACTACACGCCCGGCATCTTTCAGATTCAATTGGAAAGCTGGAACCCCGCGCGCAACCAGGGCAAGCAGGTGCACACCACGCTGGCCAAGCAGCTGGCCCTGTACGTGACGATGTACTCGCCGCTGCAAATGGCCGCCGACCTGCCCGAAGCCTACGAAAAGCACCTCGATGCCTTCCAGTTTATCAAAGACGTGGCCGTCGACTGGGACGACACGCGCATTCTGCTGGCCGAGCCCGGCGAGTTTCTCACCACGGCCCGCAAAGCCAAGGGCAAAGAGGAATGGTACGTAGGCAGCATTACCGATGAGCAGGCCCGCACCCAAACCGTGAAGCTCGATTTTCTGACCCCGGGCATGAAATACGAAGCCACTATTTACGCCGACGGCAAGGGCGCCAGCTGGGACAAAAACCCACAGGCCTACCAGATTCGCCGGCAGAGCGTGACCAGCAAGTCGGTGCTCAAGATGCAGCTGGCCCCCGGCGGCGGCGCGGCCATCAGCATCAAGCCCGCGCAGTAAATAACGATATCGGCTTTGGGGTAAATCAGCCCGCTTGAGCCCTGTTTACCCTCTCACCACTTTCACTCCCCACCATGTCTTTCCTCAAAACTGCGGCTCACTATAGCTTTTCCCTGCTGGTAGCGGCGGGCCTGCTGGCAGGCTGTAAGCCGGATCTGCCGGCTGCTCCCGCCCGCCTCGACCCACCTACGTCGTCGAATCCGACGCAGTACGGCACACCCTTCGCCGGGGTGCCCGACCGGCAGGATGCGGTGATGTACCAGGTAAATATGCGCGCCTTCAGCCAGGGCGGCAACTTTGCCGGCGTCACGGCCCGCCTCGATTCTATCCGGGACTTGGGCGTAAACGTGCTCTACCTGATGCCGATTTACCCTATCGGGCAGGTCAAAGCCGTAAATTCGCCCTACGCCGTGAAGGATTACCGGGCCGTAAACTCGGAATTCGGCACCCTCACCGACCTGCGTACCTTAGTCGACGCGGCCCACGCCCGAGGCATGGCCGTGATGCTCGACTGGGTAGCCAACCACACCAGCTGGGACCACGCCTGGATAACGCAGCACCCCGACTGGTACCAGCAGAATGCCGCCGGGGCCATCATCAGCCCGCCCAATACCAACTACCTCGACGTGGCCCAACTCAACTTCAATAGCGCACCGATGCGCCTGGAGATGATATCGGCCCTGAAATCGTGGGTGTACACGGCCAACGTGGATGGGTTCCGCTTCGACTACGCCGACTTCCAGCCCAACGACTTCTGGAAGCAGGCCACCGACACGCTGCACAACATCAAAACCCACAAGCTGCTGCTGCTCGCCGAGGGCACCCGCGCCAGCAACTTTGCCTCGGGCTTCGACTACAATTTCGGCTTCAACTTCTACGGCGGCATCTATCAGGTGTATAAAAACGGCGCGGCGGCTACCACTTTCGATGCTCTGAACACCAGTGAATACGCGGGAGCCACCAACGGCCAGCACGTGGTGCGTTACATCACCAACCACGACGTAAATGGCTCCGACGGTACGCCGGTGGCGTTGTTCGGCGGAAAAAATGGCGCCATGTCAGCTTTTGTTGTTGCGGCACTGTTCAAAGGTGTGCCCATGATTTACAACGGACAGGAAGCCGGCATGAGTACGGCCATTCCTTTCCCGTTCACCTCCGTGAAGGTAGCCTGGGGCCTTAACCCTGATGTGAAGCGGGCCTACAAACAGCTGCTGGCTGCCCGTGCCGGTAGCGCAGCCCTGCGGCGCGGCACACCTACTTCCTACAGCACCGCCAACGTGTGCGCCTTCACCAAAACCGCGGGCACCGAACAGGCTCTGGTACTGGTGAACGTGCGCAACACGGCTACCACTTACACGCTGCCCGCCGCGCTGGCCAACTCCACCTGGACCAATGCCCTGCAGGGCGGCTCCGTGACGCTAAATACCCAGGTGCAACTACCCGCCTACGGCTATATCGTGCTGAAAAAATAAAGCTACTGCCCGGTTTCCGCCACTGCCACCGAATGGCAACGACGGTGGATGGTAGCCGAAACAGAGCAGCATACCCCGGTATGAGTCGACGACGAGATACGCTGAAGCTTTCCAAAAGCCACTACCGGTTTATCCGGCAGTATCTGCAGCAGGAAACCCGTACTGCGCAAGGAAACAAACGGGCGCAGGTGGTGCTCTACTGGCACCTGGGCCTCACCGGCTCCGAAACGGCCGACCAATTAGCCATCCCCAAAGCCCGCGTGTACGCGCTGCGCCGGGCTTTCAAACGGCAGGGCCTGCAGCTTTACCTCAACACTTCGAAGCAGGGCGGAGCCCCTACAAAACTCACTCCCCAGGTTAAAAAAGCCCTAGGTCAGCTGGTAGCTCAACCTTCGGCTAAGCCCTGGTCGCTGCGGCGACTGGCTACGCATCTGGTGCGCAAAGGCCTGGTGGCATCCATCAGCGCCGTTACGGTAGCCAAAGCCCTACACATGCTCAAGGCTGCAGAGCCAGTGCCAAATTAGACGCCATCCGCCCGATAAGCCCAGCTGCAGTATCATAATAAGGGCCCACAAAGTGAAGTCTACGACTTTCACCTTGCGGGCCCTTTTGTACTTAATGGTGGCTGGCTACAGCGCAATTATCCGGCTTATGGTAGTCAGCTTGATCTGCTAAGCCTCAAAAAACCGCAGCAGCAGCGCATTCACGGCTTCGGCTTCTTCGTGCTGCACCCAGTGGCTGGCCGGCAGGTAGGTCAGCTGCCCCTGTTCACATAGCATCAGGCTTTGCTCGGCCATCTGCCGCTTCAAAAATGCGTCTTTCACGCCCCAGATGATATGCACCGGCACCAGTACCCGCCCGGTAGCCGACATTTGGCGCGGGGCCCGCACCGCCGCCCGGTACCAGTTCAGCATGCTGCGCATAGCGCGGGGCTGCTGCCAGGCTGCCTCGTACTGGGCCAGCTCAGCCGTGCTAAAGGTGCCGCGCCGGCTGGTTTGTACCAATGCCTGCCGGCCTGCCCACCAGCTATTGCGTCGGACCAGCCACTCGGGCAGCCAGGGCAGCTGGAAAAAGAAAATATACCAGCTTTTGCGCAGCTGCTCCAGGCTGCGCCGCAACGTGCGCCCCATTACGCGCGGGTGCGGCACGTTTAGCACCGCCGCCTTTATTATCCGCCCCGGATAGTGCGCTGCCAGGTGCCACGCTACGGCTGCACCCCAGTCGTGGCCCACGATGATGGCCTGCTGTTGCCCAGCCGCATCGAGCAACCCAATAACGTCGCGGGCCAGCGTATCGATGCGGTAGTCGGCCACGCGGCGGGGCTTGTCGCTGAGGTTGTAGCCGCGCTGGTCGGGGGCCCACACGCGGTAGCCGGCGGCGGCCAGGGGCTGCAGCTGCTGCCGCCAAGCGTACCAGAACTCCGGAAAGCCGTGCAGCAGAATCACCAGCGGCCCATCGGCGGGCCCGCACTGCACCACGTGCAGCCGGATGCCGTTCGTATCGACGTACTGATGTTCCAGCTCGTAGTCCATTCTGCGTTTTACCGCTAGCATGCCGCCGGGGTTATGAAGGCCGCTCAGGCTGCCTCGGGCCGTTCGGCCTGCTGGGCGGCGCGGGCGCGGGTTTGCTCGTGCAGCTGCTTCACGATGGGCAGCAGGTCGCTGAGCTTGCAGCAGCAGGCCAGGCGGGCTACTTTTTCGGTTTTGGGGTCTTGGATGGTGGCCGACGCGTCGGCACCGCGGTGAGTAATAGTCATCATCGTAATAAGTTAAGCAGGTAAGCGGTTGGCAGTTGAGGAAAAAAGGTTGAGTTGACAGCTAAGTGGTATTCGATGCAGCTTCTTCACGTTTCCTCCTTCGGCTCTGCCCCGGCGCGTTAGCCGGCCTGGGCAAACAAATCGAGCTGCTGCGTGACCAGGGCTGAGCGAACCGAACCCGCGCCGAACAGAATCTGACGGCGGATGGTCTGCTCGTCGTAGTCGCGGGTTTCAAGGGCCTGGCCTTTGCAGGTAATGAAGTACTTGGCCCGCTTCAGCACCACCCCAAACTTGTGCAGATGGTCGAGGCTGAGCGGCGAAAAGCGGCGGGCGGCCACAATACGCTTGGCTGAGCGCGCCCCGATGCCGGGAATGCGCAGAATCATCTCGAAATCGGCCGTGTTGATATCGACCGGGAAAACGTGGCGGTTGCGCAGGGCCCAGGCCAGTTTAGGGTCAATTTCGAGGTCCAGAAACGGGTGCTCGGGGTCCAGGATTTCGTCGGCCTCGAAGCCGTAGAAGCGCATGAGCCAATCGGTTTGGTAGAGCCGATGCTCCCGAATCACGGGGGGCTGCGTTACCTGGGGCAGGCGGGCATCGCCGCTGACGGGAATATAGCCCGAGTAGTACACCCGTTTCAGCCCGTAGCCCTTATAGAGCGAGTCAGTGAGCTTGATGATCTGGTGGTCATTCTCAGCCGAGGCGCCCACGATAAGCTGGGTACTCTGGCCAGCGGCGGCAAAGCTCGGCACCTTCTTGAAGAGGGCCTTTTCCTCCTTGTTCTGGGTAATACCGTCCCGAATCTGGCCCATCGGGGTCAGGATTTCCTGGTAGTTTTTCTCCGGGGCCAGGGTGGTCAAGCTCAGCTCCGAGGGCAGCTCGATGTTCACGCTGAGGCGGTCGGCGTAGAGGCCAGCTTCGGCGATGAGCTCGGGCGAAGCGCCGGGAATAGTTTTGACGTGGATATAGCCGTTGAACTTGTGCTCAGTGCGCAGCTTTTTGATGATGCGAACCAACCGCTCCATCGTGTAGTCGGAATCCTTGAAGATGCCGGAACTCAGAAACAGCCCTTCGATGTAGTTGCGACGGTAGAAGTTCATGGTCAGGTCCACGACTTCATCCACGGTGAAGGCGGCGCGCTTCACGTCGTTGGAGCGGCGCGAAACGCAGTAGGCGCAGTCGAAGATGCAATAGTTGGTCAGCAGGATTTTGAGCAGCGACACGCAGCGGCCGTCCTCGGTGAACGAGTGGCAGATGCCCATGCCCTCGGCGTTGCCCAGACCTTTGTTCTCGTTTTTCCGCTTGCCGCCGCTGCTGGAGCACGATACGTCGTACTTCGCGGCATCTGCCAAAATACTTAGCTTTTCCTGAATCCGCTCGTTCATTAATGGCTGTTTTAGGGCTTAAAAATAGCAGGTTGAATCTTTCCGTACAATAGTATATCAAGCTAATTTTTTTAGGAATTGGTTCCCTGAGCTGCCGCTGATTTCCGCCGTTGGCTCACTGTCACTGGCAATGACCTCTATAACTCCACTCTGTACCTCACGCCCTTTTTCAGCTTATGTCGGGTTACAGTTGCGGACCGCCCTACCAACTTCGTACCTTGCCGTGTAGGGCTCCGGGGCCGGCGGCAGTTGCGGCCTGGCTTTGGCAGCAGTGTTGTTTTGCGCACATGGTTTTCCGCGTTTGTTCTGCCCGTCTATTATGGAGCCGCCTACCCTGGCTGCTGGCGCTGCTGTTGCTGGCTGGCAAGGCCCGGGCCCAGCAGCCTACCCCGCCCGTCGTCACGGACTCGATGCGTACCCAGCCCGAAACCCGGCGCGACTCACTGCGCCGCCGCTTCGACCAGGAGCGGGTGCTAACGGGTCTGAAGGCTTACACCCGGCGCAAAACCATCGTGGGCAAGGCCGCTTCGGCCATTTTCAACTTCACCGAGCGTAAGGAAGACCGGGTCGGCATCGACGTGGAGCTGCTCGACCGGCAGTTTGACCAGCACAGCTACAAAATCGTGCGCCGCATCGAAATCCGGGCCCTCGACGCATTTGGCTACAGCGTATCGGACCCCACGCGGGAGCCGCGCAACGTGCTGGAACGCGGCGGCAACAAGCTGCACGTTACCACTTCCCGAGCCCGGGTGCGGCAGTTGCTGCTGTTTCGGGTGGGTGAAGAGCTGGCCCCGCAGGCCTTGGCCGAGTCGGAGCGCCTCTTGCGCCAGACCGACCAGCTGCTCGACGCCCGCGTGTTTGTAGACGAGGAAACCACCACTCAGGACAGCGTCGACATCCGCATCATTACCAAGGACGTGTTCAGCATCGGGGCCTCCTACCAGCTGCGCGACGTGGGCGCGGGCGTCATTGCGGCCCGGGACATCAACTTTCTGGGCCAGGGCCACCAGATCAACAACCGCTTCGAATACGGCCGCAACCAGCCCCAGACGTGGAAATACGAAGGCAGCTACGTAGTCCCGTTCCGCAACTTCATCAACGGACAGGTGCGCTACCGCAACGAGTACAACTACCGGGAGCAGGCCATTGGCTTTTCCCGCGACTTCTACTCGCTTACTACCCGCTACGCCGGGGCGGCTTCGCTGCGCCTCGTGCAGCAGTTTGTGCCCACCGCCACCGATGACACCAAATTTGACGCGGCCAATTTCAGCATCAAGGATGCTTGGTTTGGGCGCGCCCTGCGCCTGCGCAGCTACGATTTGGGCTACGAAAACCCGGCCCGCGTGATATTGTCGGGCCGCGTGTACAATACCAGCTACACGGCCCGGCCCAATCCCGGCTACCTCAACTCGTCGTTGGTGCTGGGCACGGTGGGCTACAGCGTGCGGCGCTATTACAAAGACAAATACCTGTTTGGTTTCGGCCGCACCGAGGACATTCCGACGGGCACGCTGCTGAGCTTCACGGCGGGCTACGACTTTAATGACCGTGCCAACCGCAACTATTACGCCCTGCGCGCCTCCACCGGCAGCTTCAGCCTGCGCAACGGCTACCTCTACCTGAGCGGCGAATTTGGCAGCTTTGTGCGTCACCGCGACAAAGACTGGCAGCAGGGCTCCCTCGGCACGGAAATTCTGTATTTCACCCGGCTCTACCACACCGGTAACTATCAGTGGCGGCACTTCTTCTGGAACCGCTCGATTCTGGGCTTCAACCGCCTGCCCGACGACCCGCCCCTGCTCATCGACGGCAACCGGGGCCTGCGCGGCTTCGAGTCGAACATCCGAGGCTCCAGCCGCTTCGTGCTCAACTACGAAACCACTGTGTTTACGCCCGTGTCGTTTCTGGGCTTCCGGGTGGCCGGCGTGGCCTTTGCCGATGCGGCCTGGCTGGCCAGCAAACCCGGCCAGGAGATGCCCTTCCGCGAAACGCCCTACACCGGCTTCGGGCTGGGCATCCGGCTGCGCAACGAATATATTGCCGTGCGCACCGTGCAGCTGCTGCTGGGCTACTACCCCCGGGGCCAAACGACCACTAGTGGTTTCCGCATCTTCGAAAATGCCCGCCCCTACTACGATTTTAGCGACTTCAATTTCGCCCAGCCCAACACCGTGCGGTACGAGTAAGTGGTTAGATAGTGAGTTGTCGTGCTGATAAAGTGGGCTTTTTCTCTACTACCAAACAGGGTTTTCGTTTGATAACAGGTGTGCGGCAGGATAGGCTACCTTTGCGCCCAAACGACAACTCACTATTTCACCACCTCACCATCTCACCTCATGCTGGCGCTAGGCGATTTTAACGAACTGGAAGTGGCCCGGGCGGTCGATTTTGGCCTCTACCTGAGCTCCGACGACGGCGACTTGCTGATTCCGGGGAAATACGTGCCCGAAGGCACCCAAATTGGGGATGTGCTGCGCGTGTTCGTCTACCGCGACTCCGAGGACCGCCTAATTGCCACTACCCTCGAACCCCTGGTGCGCGTCAATGAGTTTGCGGCCCTTACTGTGCGCGACGTGAGCAGCGTGGGCGCGTTCCTGGAATGGGGCCTCGAAAAAGACCTGTTTCTGCCCTACAGCAACCAGTGGCGCGACCTGCGCCCCGGCCAGCGCGTGACGGTATTCGTGTACCTCGATGAAACCACGGACCGCATCGTGGCCACTGCCAAGTGGGACCGGTACTTGAGCGAGGACCCGTTTCCGGGCCAGACCGGCGACGCGGTGCAGCTCTTCGTGGCTTCGGAAACCGACATGGGCTATTCCGTCATCGTGAACGGTACGCACCAGGGGCTGCTCTATTATAATGAGGTTTTCCGCCCCCTGCGCCTCGGCGATACGCCTACCGGCTACGTGCGCCAGATCCGGCCCGACGGCAAGCTCGACATCAGCCTGCAAAAGCTGGGCTACGACGAAGCCCTCGACGCGGCCGATACGCTGCTCGACGCCCTGCGCAAAGGCAACGGCACGCTGCCTCTAGGCGACAAAAGTGAGCCGGACGATATCTACCGGCGGCTGGGCATGAGCAAGAAAGTGTTCAAGAAAGCCCTGGGCGCGCTCTATAAGCAGGGCCTCGTACAACTGTTGCCCGAGCAGACGCGTCTGGTAGAGGGAAAGTAAGCCACGCGGCATTTTCCGTGGCCGGCTGGCTTTCCGGGCGCTTTCCTGCGTATGGAAAGCCAGCTTTGCTTTCTCCCGACCTCTCCGCCCCTGCTTCCGCTGTGCTATGAAACTCCAGAAAACCGCTCTTATTGCCGGAGCCAGCGGCCTGATCGGCAGCCAGCTGCTGCCCCTGCTCCTGGCCTCCGACCGCTACGCCAAAGTTATTACAGTAGGGCGGCGGCCCGTGCCCATCATGCATCCCAAGCTGGAGCAGCGGGTGCTGAACCTCGACCAGCTGGAGCAACACCGTATGTCGCTTATTGCCGACGACGTATTCTGCTGCTTGGGTACTACCATGCGGCAGGCCGGCTCAAAGGAAGCTTTCTACAAAGTGGATTATTTGTATGTGGTGAAGCTGGCAGCGCTTACAGCGGCCAACTTCGCGGCGCAGTTTATGGTCGTTTCGTCGATGGGGGCCGATGCCGGTTCGCGCTTCTACTACAACCATGTGAAAGGCGAGATGGAGCAGGCCATCCGGCAGACGCCATTCCGGGCCATTCACATTTTCCGACCGTCGCTGCTACTCGGCGACCGGGCCGAAAAACGTACCGGAGAGCAGTTCGGCGCGGTTTTACTCCGGGTTCTAAACCCCGTGCTGGTTGGACCCTTGCGCAAGTATCGGGCGGTAGCAGCGGCTACGGTGGCTCGGGCCATGCTGCGGGCGGCGGAAGATGACGGAGGCGGGATTTTAGTGCATTTATCGGATGAAATTGCGGTCGAGCGGGCCCTGAGCCGGTAAGTGCAGACCGGAGTGCGTACTTTCGCACTTGTACTTTCCTTTTTACCTGCTCCAGGCATCATGAAGCGTTTTTCTCTCTCCCTCCTTTTTGTGCTTTTGCTGCTGAGCACTACGCTGGTTTCAGCCCAGTCCAAAAAGAAATCCGGCGGCAGCAACTCGGGCTACAGCACCGGTATCGGTCTGCGGGGCGGTGGCTGGTCGTCGGGCCTCACCATCAAGCACTTTATGAGCGGCAAAAACGGCGTGGCCATCGAAGGCCTGCTCACCACCGAATATAAGGCGCGGGGTGGGCGCCTCACGCTGCTAGGCGAAAAGCACCTAGCCATTCCCGACATCAAAGGCCTGCAGTTCTATTACGGTGCCGGTTTCCACGCGGGAGCCTACCAGGGCCGCTACTACTTCTCCGATACCCGCTACTACTACAAAGGCCGCAAAGGCGACGTGTACTTGGTGAGCTCCAACCGCAATGGCTACTACTACGACGAGACTACCTACATAGCCATCGGTGCCGACCTTATTGCGGGTCTGGAGTATAAACTCCCCGATTTGCCCTTCGTCATTGGTGTCGACTATAAGCCCTTCTTCGAGGTATTCCACGGCTACACCGGCTTTTACAACGACGCGGCCGTGAGTTTGCGCTTCACCTTTTAGCCCGCTTCCCGCTTCGCTTACCTACGAGGTAGAAGCACCTTTTATCTGACCGGCCACGAAAATTTCGTGGCCGGTCTTTTTTATTCTTGTCTTATCCAGAACACCTAATCTATAAGTCAGCAATACCGGCATAGAATGATGAGCTTGGGTTGGATACTTTGCGCATCATCTGATAATTACGCTACTAGCTCAACCGGAAGCCGGTACGTTATCCAACGCCTGGATCTGGGCTTTATAAGCCGTGGGTAGCAGCGCGTTGATAGCCCAGCGACTCAGGGCGAGGTGCTGCGTGGCCCGGTAGAGCGGCACCGCCGGTGCCAGCCACGACCAGGAATTCAGCCCAAGCATGGTGCGCACCAGCGGGGGTAGCACCAGCCGCTGCCCCTGGAGCAGCAACTGGTAGCGTAGCGGGCCCAGGTGGCGGCGGTATTGCCGGAACAAATCGGTAGTCAGGGCGCTATGGGCCAAGTCTTGCGCTAAATGCGCGTGACGGTCGGCCACCCACTGCGAGTAAGTGGTGGGCAAATCGGGAATGCCCATGCGCTGGCCTACCCGGCTGAATACGTCGAATACTTCGGCCTGCTCATCCGGGGTAAGGGGGCGCTCCAGCAGCTCGAAAGCCCGAATGGAATAGTCGATGAGCATGTAAAGTACGTCGCGGTAGGCCCAGGCCGGAATGCTGGCCCCGCGCTTGGCTTCTACGGCCGCATGAATGGCCGTAATAGTATCAATAGCCCGCTCAGCCGCGCCCCGCTCGGCAAATACAATCTGGCGGGCATACTCCACCGTGGAAAACAGACGCCCCAGCGGGTCGGCGGGCAGCCGGCCGGTAAAGTACAGCCAGTCGACGGCTTTGTTGAGGGCAAACTCGGCGGCGGCTCCGGCAAAGATGAACAGCACCGTGTCGGACTTGCCCCAGATGGTGCGCACCACGGAGTGCTCGGGTACAAAATAGCTCATGCGGCAAGAACCCGAAAACCAGGTAAAAGGCTCCGCCAAACTGGCCCGGAGCACGGTGAAAAACAGAAAACAGCCGGCCCCCGACAAGCCAAAGCCCCCGCTACGCAAGGCAACGAGGGCTTAGTTAGGTTTTATCCCAGCCGGTAGCCGTTTATGGGCCCGCGCCGGCTGTCGGCTTTACTAGAGCTTAATGCGGTACACGGCATCCGTGATGCCGCCAAACAGGCCATAGCCACCCTTGATGTTGGATACCAGCGGCGCGGGCTCGGCAAAGGGGTTGCCTTCGGTATCGTTGTAGCGCTGCCGCGAAAGGTAGAAGTTGTAGGCATCACGCGTGAGGGCGCTGATAAACACTTCCATGTACCCGGGTTTAGGGCAGTTGCCCGGCGTAGGGCAGTAACCGGCGTAGAAGCGCACGTTTGAGGTAAGTGAAAAACGTTTGCCGTTCACGTTGGTGTCGGCGTAGGGATAAAAGCCGTAGCCGTAGCCGGAAAAGCCCCCCAGATTAGAAAGCTGAAACCGGCCTACTTCCAACGACACGTCAGAATTTTCCTCGTCAATCTGCACCGGCGACCAGTTATCGGGCACGTTGCCCTGGCTGTCGACGATGCGGGCAAAGGCTATATAATAATTGTCGGTGTTCGGGTCATCAGCAATGGTAACCGACAACTGCCCACGCGTATCATAGACGTTGTTAGGGTTGGGCTTTTCGGTAAACGTGGCGCTTTCAATAATCGGCGCGGCTGGCAGGGTCACGGTGCTTTCCACCGCAGGCAAGCCCGGCACAGTGGCCCGCAGCGTGTAGGTGCGGCCCGGCTGGGCCTTCAGACCCATGGTGGGCTCGTAGTAGCCGCCTTGGTACGCCGAAGACGATTCTTTGAACCGCTCGACCACCGTGCCGCTTTCGTCCCGGATATCCACCTTGGCGTCGGTGCGGCCGTTCAGTTCGCGCGTATCGAACACGCGCTGGCTGTTACTCACGTACAACTGCCGGGTGAGGCTCACCTCATCGTTGGGGCCCTGGTCGGCGTAGTTGCTCAGCACGTATTGCAGCGCCACCTTAGGCGTGTGAGCCGGCTCGGGCAGGTCGATGGTCGTTTCGCAGGCCCCGGTGCCCAGGCCCAGTAGCAGTAAAGCCGCCAGTTTCGTCGTTGTCGTGATTGTTGAAAAAGTTGACATAAGAATACGGCGCGTTAGAATTTGAAGCTTTTGCTGAAGGACGGGATAATCGGAAACAGCGACAGTTGCTTGTACACGGCCTTGCTGTTGCCACTCTGGTAGTCAAAGTCGCGCGAGAGGTAAATGTAGTAAGGGTTGCGGCGGCTGTAGGCGTTATACAGGCTGAAGCTGTTCACCACTTCACCCCACTTTTTCTTCTTGGTTTTGCTCAAATCCAGGTCGAGGCGGTGGTAGGCGCGCATCCGGTAGCTGTTCCGCTCCCCGTACTCCTCATACTGCTCGTAGGGAGCCAGCCGGTAGCGGCCCTCCGACAGCGTTACGGCGTTGCCGGTGCCGTATACCCACGTACCCGAGAGCGTGAAGGTGGGGCTGAACTTATGAATCACGACCAAAGTGGCATCGTGGCGCCGGTCGTACTTATAAGGGTACAGCCGGCCCTGGTTCAGCTCCGGAAACCGGCGGTTACTCCAGGCCAGCGTGTAGCCAATCCAGCCTGTAGTGCGGCCCGATTTTTTCTGCAGAAATAGCTCCCCGCCGTAGGCCCAGCCCTGGCCGCTGGTTACTTTTTCTTCCCACTTGCTGTCGGTAGTACCCAGGAAGCTGGCGCCTTCCTTGTATTCAATCAGGTTCTGCATAGGCTTGTAGTAGCTCTCGAAGCTGAGCTCATACTCCTCGCCCTTGTGGTGCAGCGTGCGGGCCGCCCCAATGCTGATTTGCTGGGCGCGCTGGGGCTTCACCTTGGCCGTGGCTGGCACCCAGAGGTCGGTGGGCAGGCCAATGCCGCTATTGGTAAGCAGGTGGATGTACTGGGTAGTGCGGGCATAAGCGCCTTTCAGGGCCCAGTTCTCAGTGAGCAGGAAACGGGCGGCAATGCGCGGCTCTACCGACGGATACAGGGTTTTATCGACCAAAAAGCTGTTCAGGCGCAGGCCGGCGTTTACCTTCAGCCGGTCCGTCAGGCGGTAGTCGTCCTCGGCATACAGGCTGGCTTCACTGGCCATAGTTTGCTGGCCCGAGTTGATGTCGTCGGTGCCTTCGCCCTTTACCTGCAGCGCCCCGGGCCGGAACGAGTGCAGAATGTACTGGCCCCCAAACCGGATGTAGTGGTCGGGGTTGGGCACGTAGTCGAAGTCGGTTTTCAAACTCAGGTCCCGGATATTAGACAGGTAGTGCAACGAAAACTTGTCGGTGCGCGGGTCAGGGCCGGTCGTAATCTTGTCTTCCTGGTCGATGCGGACGTTGAACTGGTACTTGCTGTAGGTGAAGTGGGTGTTCATGAACAGTTGGTCGTTCACGATGTGGTTCCAGCGCAGCGCCGAGGTAAGGTTGCCCCAGCCCAAACCGTCATTTTCCTTGTAATAGCTGCCGCTGCCGTCGTCAGCCTTATCATTATAACGGGCGTAAAACTTGTCGTAGCCGGTGTAGGCACTCAGGTAGAGCCGGTCACGGCTACCCAGTTTCCAGTTGAGCTTACCGTTCAGATCGTGAAAAAAGTAGCCGACGGTGGGCCGCTCATCATACGGGATTCCCTCACTGGCCATGGCCAGATTAATGAGTGGGCGGGCCAGGATGTCGATGTAGGTGCGGCGGGCCGAGATGATAAACGAGGCCGTATCCTTCTTGATGGGACCTTCCAGCGTGAGGCGCGAGGCCACAATGCCAATGGCGCCCTCCCCGTGAAACTCCTGCATGTTGCCCTCCTTCATGGTAATATCCAGCACCGACGACAGCCGGCCACCATACCGCGCCGGAAATCCACCCTTGATCAGCTCCACGTTGTTCAAAGCATCGGCATTAAACACTGAGAAAAAGCCAAACAAGTGGGCTGCGTTGTACACCGGTGTGCCGTCGAGCAGCACCAGGTTCTGGTCGGGCGAGCCGCCGCGCACATACAAGCCGCTCTGCCCCTCGCCCCCGCTCTGCACGCCGGGTAGCAGCTGCAGTACCTTCAGCACGTCGGTTTCGCCAAACAGCGCCGGCAGGTTCTTGATCTGGGCCACGGGCACGTTGATGGTGCCCATGCGGGTGCTCTGGGCAATTTTTTCCTCCTTGGTGCCCACAATTTCCACGCCCGCCAGTTCCGAGGTCGAGGGCCGTAGCCGGAAGTCGTGACTCACGCTACGCTCCGACTTCACAGCGAAGCGCCCCTTCTCATACCCCAGATACGACACGTACAGCCGAACGGAATCGGCGGAGGCGGGCAGCGTGAGGGAGTAGAAGCCGTAGGTGTTGGTGGCAGTGCCCTGGCCGGTGGCCGGGTTCATTACGGCCACACCAATCAGGTTTTCGCCCGTGGCCTGGTCGCGCACGTAGCCGCTGATGGTGAGCTTGCCGGCTTGCTGGGCCTGGGCCGCACTGGCCGCCAGCAAACCGCCGAGTAAGAGTACTGAGCGAAATCGGCTCATAAAAAGGGGTAGATAAGGTATATAGGTGGGAAAGTAAAAGGTGAGCGGCCGGAAAACGCCCGGCCGGCGCGGTTTGGTATGGCTGCTAACAGGATTCTGAAAAGGGACCAATGGTTGGCTGCGGCCCCACAAAAAACGCCTGCCGTTCAATGCAAACAGCAGGCGTTTTCGAGGGTATTGACTGAAAAATTGGCGCTTACTTTTTCGCGGCGTATTCCTTGTTCAGGTGCTTCAGCACGGCGTCGGTAATGTCGATATCCTTGCGGCCGTAGGCAATGGTGCCGCTGGGGGCGGCAATGAGGATGAGCTTGTAGCCGTTGTCCTTACCGTATTTCTCAATCTGCTTGTTGATGCGGCCTAGCACCTGCTGGGTCATCTTGGCTTCTTCTTCCTGAGCCTGGCGCTGCAACTTTTCCTGGGCCTGACCCGCTTGCTGCTGCTGGGCCTGTAGCTTCTGTTCGGTGGCGGCACGCTGCTCGGGCGTCATGCCTTCGGCCTGCTTCTGGTATTGCTGCACGGCGCTCTGGAAGCTGGTTACCAGCGCCTGGTTCTGCTTTTCCCAGCCCCGGGCTTTGGCCTCGAAGCTGCGGCGGGCATCCTGCATGGCCTTGTAACCTTCCAGCAGCTTACCCGATTCCACGTAGGCTACTTTTTCGGTATCGGCCACGGCCACCACGGGCTCGGCCACGGTGGCGGTGGTATCGTCATCATCCTTGGCGACGGGCTGCACCACGGCTGTTTTGGCGGCTACGGGCGCAGCCGCGGGCTTGGAGGAGAAATGCAGGTAAAACAGAACCGCCACGGCCACCACAAGTACGGCGTCGATTATCAGGCGCAGGGAATTATTCATTCGGCAAAAAAAGAGAGGGAAAGAGAAACAGCCCGTCAATGGCTGTCCAAAGAAACACAAAAAGCGGCAAGCTACCTGCCGGTTAGCGCGTTTATCGTGGCGCTACCGGCCATTCTTCCCGCAGCGCGGCATACACGTACTCGTCGCCCCAGGCGCCTTTAAACCAGATATTGCGGCGAAAATGAGCTTCCCGGCGCATTCCCACGCCACTGAGCAGCCGTACCGAGCCCTCATTCAGGCAGTCGGTAACGGCCACCACGCGGTGCAGCTTCAGCGTCTCGAAGCAGTAGCCCAGCAGGCCGCGCAGGGCCTCGGCAGCGTAGCCCTGGCCCTGGTGCTGCGGAGCCAGCGTAATACCAATTTCGGCGATGCGCGGCTCATCGGCATTCAGGCACAGAGCACAGTCGCCCACCAGCTCGTTGGTAGCCAGCAAGGCAATGCCGATCTGGACCCAGCTGCCGGGCGCAGCCGGAATGGCGGCCCCGGTTTGGGAGGCTACAAAGGCAGCCGACTGCTCGGCCGAATACGGCTCCCAGCTTTGAAAGCGCGCCACTTCGGGGTGGGCCCGGTAGGCCGCAAAAGCCGCCAGGTCGTGGGGCTGGAAAGCGCGGAGCCGCAGGCGGGAGGTTGAAAGTAGTGGGGCAGGTTCACTCATTGCGGTAATAAAAACGACTTTTCTGTAGCTTTAATATCGATTTCGCGGCGGCGGTTTACAGGAATTCCTCGTCCAGCTCTTCCGGGTCGCCGGGCTTTTCGTTGAATGGCGGATTCAGGGCCAGCCGGGCTGCTTCGGCTTCGTCTACTAGGCCTACGTGCAGCAGCGCGTCGCCCTGGTTTACGACCGGCATGTGGTTCAGCCCAATGATGTAGCCCGACACCGGCGACTCCAGTCGCACGGCCTGCTCGCCGTAGGGGTCGGCCACGCTGCCGTAAGTCTGGCCCTTTTCCAGGTATTGCCCATTTTGCATGTGGCTCCGAAACAGGCCCGCGAACTTGGCCCGCAGCCAGGTATGGCGCAGGCAAATGATGGTGGGCTGGGTCGGTGGGGCGGCCTCGGGTACCATACCCAGGTGGTGCAGCACCCGAAACGTGCCGGCAATGGCCAGCTCAATGCCGTCCTCATCGAGCCGCAGCGACTCGCCAGCCTCATACACGATAATGGACTTGTTTTGTCGGAACGCAGCTTCCCGCAACGAGCCCGGCCGCAGCGCCGAATGCAGCGTGAAGGGCGCGGCAAAGGCCTGGGCCAGCGCGTCGCTGCCGGGCGAGCCGAGCTGGCAGCGCACCTGCGGAAAGTTGCTGCGGGCCGCCCCACCGGTGTGGAAGTCGATGCCGCAGTCGACCAAGGGCAGAATCTCGCGCATGAAGCGGTGGGCTACGCGGCTGGCCAACGAGCCGCGCGGGTGGCCGGGGAAGCTGCGGTTCACGTCCTTGCCATCGGGCACCTCCCGGCTGAAGTTTAGAAACCCGTAGATGTTGAGGATGGGAATGGCGATGATGGTGCCGCGCAGCGGGTGCAGCAGGTCGCGGCGGATGAGGCGGCGGATGGTTTCGATGCCGTTTACCTCGTCGCCGTGCATGCCGGCCAGCAGCAGCACCGTGGGCCCGGGCTCGGTGGAGCGAAACACGTGCACCGGCACGTCGATAACGGTACCGGAGGGCAGGCGCGAAATCACGAGCCGCGTCAGCACCTGTTCGCCGGGCCGGATGGTGAGGCCGTTGAGGTGCATATTGACGGGAGCAGCAAACGGGGATTCCAGCAAGACCAAACAGCGTTAGGGCTGCGTAACCACCGGACGCAGGCCGGGACCGGGCCATCCTACCCGCTCAGAAAGTGCGTAAGTTTCAAAAAAAATAACGGCTTTGTTGCTGCGCCCGCCAAGCCAGCATTTCGTCAGAGCGCTATTCGGGGCTATTGGCAGCCACAGTCAGCAGTTGTCGGGAGGACGGTTTGCTCAGGCTAGGGCCAGTAAAGTAACAAGTAAGGGCCGTCGGCCGATTCCCCCGCCTCCACCGTAGCCCAGCCCTGCGCCCGGTAGAAGCCCATGGCTTTCGTATTCGCCTGCAGACACTTCAGGGTTGCCGGCCGGCCTATTCGCGCCAGGCACTCCGCCAGTAAGGCCTTGCCCACTCCTTTTCCGCCGTGCCCGGGAGCTACATACAGGGAATGAATAAAATTGTCGGGCGGCCACCAGGCTATGAAACCAACCGGCACTTCCTGGTATAGAGCCACCAGTATCGTTTCGCCCTGCGTCGCGGCATCAAAGTCGGGCAGCGCAAAGGCCAGCGGGTCGGCCCAGGTGAAGGCCTGCTGGCGCGCTTCGAGGTAGATCTGGCGCAGCAGCTGGGTGTGTTCCGCAGAGTATTCCACGATGGTGCAAGTCATACGGTCAGAAGAGCTGGTCAGCTTTATAGCAACAGATAACAGCCATCCGTTAAGCTAAAGAACGGTACAAGCCTAGCCTACCATTCCACCAAGCGATTCTGCTAAATCACCAAAAAAGCACCACGGTGACATCTTGAATGAGGAGGCAGGTTTTGCAATGACCGGAATTCGCAATTTCTTCAGCTGCGCAATTTCTAAAGCTGATAACTGCGCCAGCTCCAATTTAATTAATCTGCTGCCAATAGAAATCCAAATAAAATTACCCCAGCTTTTTAGCACCCAATTCCCCTCGTCGTCCTTGGTCTGGTTAACCTGAACTTTCAAAACCTGACTGGTGGAAGTCGTAGCTGGCACATGGCGCGACCTGGACAAAAACCCGGCTTCCGAAAATTCGAGATACCCGCTTTTTAGCTTAAAACCCAGGTCGCAAACAGCCAGCAGCAGTGCCAAAGCCCCACTCAACACACAAGCAAAAAGAATAAAAGTAGATGCTGCAGAGTGCGAGTCACGGATAAAAAATCCGATTATAAATCCCAGCAAGCACAGCGCAGTCAGCGCATTCCGCACTACCGGGTTGTTCAGGAAACCTGCTTTTCTGATAACAAGCAGCCGGACGCCATCCGTATCTATCATATCGAACGTGCTTTGTTATTTATCGATACTTTTTTCATCCTCCGACAGTACTGTTTGGCCTAAAACAAAAAAGGGGCCTTCTCCTGCAAGAAAGACCCTTTTTTAAAATAATTACCCATTCCTCCTACCGCAACGGCATATCCGACTGCGAGTCGGGCATGGGCTCCCGCGTTTTTTTCGGCTCTTCGCCTTCCTTCAGCTTGGTTTTGCGCTGGGTCAGGGCTTCGGTGTACTCGATGATTTTGCCCGCAATGTTGAGTCCGGTGGCTTTTTCGATGCCTTCCAGACCCGGCGACGAGTTGACTTCCAGCACCAGCGGGCCGCGCTTGCTTTGCAGCATGTCCACACCGGCAATGCCCAGACCCAGGGCCTTGGTGGCCAGCAGAGCGGCGGCTTTTTCGGCCCGGGTGAGTTTTACCAGCGTGCCGGTGCCGCCGCGGTGCAGGTTCGAGCGAAACTCGCCTTCCTTGCCCTGCCGCTTCATGGCCCCTACCACCTCGCCATTCACCACGAAAGCGCGCAGGTCGGCGCCTTTGCTTTCGGCAATGTATTCCTGCACGATGATGCGGGCCTTGAGGTTGTGGAAGGCCTCAATAACTGACTGCGCCGCCTTTTCCGACTCGGCCAGCACCACGCCCAGGCCCTGGGTGCCTTCGAGCAGCTTGATGATAACCGGCGCGCCGCCCACCAGTTCAATCAGCTCGGAGACTTCGTTGGAGTAGTTGGTAAAGGCCGTTTTGGGCATGCCCACACCAGCCCGCGACAGTATCTGCATCGAGCGGAGCTTGTCGCGCGAGCGGATGATGGCCTGGCTTTCGACGGCCGTTTTCACCTTCATCATCTCGAACTGCCGCACTACGGCCGTACCGTAGAACGTGGCCGAAGCCCCGATGCGGGGAATAATAGCGTCAACCTTTTCGAGCCGCTTATCGAGGTATACAATGCCCGGCGCGCCTTTTTCGAGCACCAGGTTACATTTCATATGGTCGATAACAACCACGTCGTGGCCGCGTTCCTGAGCCGCTTGCACCAGACGAGTCGTGGAGTATAGCTTCGGCTCACGCGACAGAATCGCAAGTTTCATCGGAGGGGTGTCTTGGAGGAGGGTGAGAGAGGAGCAGAAGCTGGGCTGCAAAGTAACGACCCAATGCGCTTAGGACCGCGCCGAGTTGGGAGCGGGCTGAAATTTAGCCGACAGATTGCGCCGGGCCACGTCGACCACAAACCGGCCCCGACGCAGCAGAAGCCGCCCAATCAGGACCGGGTAGCGCATATCGGAACGGTCGGAGAGGGAGAATTCAGTTTGAAAATCTTCGTTGAACAGGCGAATCGTGGTTTGAATCACGTAGCGTTCCTGCACGTCACCATTGGAGCTTTTGATGTCGCGCAGCGTAAAGCTGGCGAAGTACATGGGCCGCCCGTTGAAGTTGGGATGCGTATCGTCGAGGAGCTGCACGCGCAGAATGTCGCGGCCATCGGGCAGGTGCTCCACATGGATATTGGAGCAGTGAATGGCCCCCGTATAGGCCCCGGTATCCACCTTGGCCTCCACTCCCTGGATATTGAACTCCGGAAAGTCCACCAGCTCACGACGGCCCACTACACGCTTCGGCACCCGTTGTTTTTTCATCGACGGGCAAGATAGGGGAGTTTAATATGCGAATGTGTTTGAATGTGGGGAATGTGCTAAATGTCGTTCCGCGTGCTTGTGAGCAGCACGAAGCAATCCGTCCTCTGCGCAGGTAGTAATGGCTCGTTTATCGCAAAGCCCTTTTCCTGTTACGACTAGCAAAGGCTCATCGAAATAGAAGGCTCAGTACATTTCAGCGGACGGATTGCCGCGCTTCGCTCGCAATGACACGGAACTACATTTAGCACATTCCCCACATTCCAACACATTCAACCCACATTACCCTTTGTAGCTGATGCGGTAGACGGCGTCGTTCTGGTCGTCGGAGAGTAGTAGGGAGCCGTCGGGGAGTTGGAGCAGGCACACGGGGCGGCCCCAGCTGGTTTTGCCCTGCAGCCAGCCCTCGGCGAAGGTTTCGTAGCTAGTGGCCTGCTTGCCGCTAGCATCGAGCTTAACGAGGCTGATGCGGTAGCCGATTTTGGTGCTGCGGTTCCAGGAGCCGTGCTCAGGGATGAAGATCTGGTTGCGGTACTGGGCCGGAAATTGCTTGCCGGTGTAGAATTTCATACCCAGCGCGGCTACGTGCGGCCCCAGCTTGCGGGCGGGCGCGGTGTAGGTGCCCGCCGATTTGCCCGCGCTTAGCTCGGGGTCGGCTACGTCGCCGGCGAAGAAGTAGGGAAAGCCGAAGTGCAGGCCGGGTGCAGGCAGGCGGTTCAGCTCGTCGGCGGGCAGGTTGTCGCCGAGCTGGTCGCGGCCGTTGTCGGTAAACCACATGGCTTTGTCCACCGGGCTCCAGTCGAAACCCACGGTGTTGCGCACGCCTTTAGCTACGGTTTCGAAAGCCGTTCCGTCGGCATTCATGCGGTTGATAGTGCCAAAAATGGGCTCCTCCGGCTCGCAGGAGTTGCAGGGCGCGCCCACCGGAATATAGAGCTTGCCATCGGGCCCGAAGGAAATGTACTTGTAGCCGTGCCAGTCCTTGTTGGGCAGCTTGTTGTACACCACTACCGGCTTAGGCTTCTGCTTCAGAGTTTTGGCGATGTTGTCGTAGCGTACCACGCGGTTGATTTCGGCCACGTAGAGCGCGCCGTTGCGCACGGCCACGCCGTTGGGCGCGTTCAGGCCGGTGGCCACGGTCACGACCTCATCGGCGCGGCCGTCCTTGTTGCGGTCGGGCAGCGCGTACACCTTGTCGTCCTTGGTGCCCACGTAGATGGTGCCATCGGGGCCGAGGGCCAGTTCCCGGGCGCTTTTCACGCCCTGGGCAAAGTAACTGATGGTGAAGCCGGCGGGTAGTTTTATTTTACTCAGGTTGGCGTCGGCGGCCGTGGTGGGGCGGTCATCGGGGCTGAAAGCCAGGGCCAGCGGGGCCAGCAGCAGCAAAGGCAGGAGTCGGCGGGTTGTCATACTGCTTCAAACCGGCACCCGCACCCGAAGGTTGCAACGCCGGCGGTAAGTGCAGCCCGACGAGCAAATTCGGCGCGGTTAAGGTATTTAGCGTACCAATGCGTCAGTGCAGCTAGCGGCCCGGCAACGGCTGCTCGGTTTTTCTCTTTTCTCTATGCGCAAACCTCTGAAATCTATCGGCCGACTTTTGCTCAGCCTGTTGGCCCTGTTGCTGGTGGCAGGCGTGGCTTTTGCCAACCTCAGCCCCGAGCTGGGTGGCAAGCCCACCAAGGCCCAACGCGCCGCCTACGCCAAAACGGGCCATTACGAAGACGGCGAATTTCAGAACCTGGTACCCACGACCACCATGACCGGCGGCAGTACATTCTCAGTATTCTGGAAATTCCTGTTCAACAAAAACCCGGCAGCCACGCCTGCCGCGCCCCTACCGATGCAGCCGCTCGATTCGCTCAGCATCACCCGCAAAACGGCCGATATGGTGCGCGTGACGTGGTTTGGGCACTCGGCCAGCTTGGTGGAAATTGCGGGCAAAAACATCCTACTCGACCCGATGTTGAGCGTGAAGATGGGGCCGCTGTCGTGGGTGACGCCCACGCGCTACAACCCGCAGCTGGCCATTACCGCCGAGCAGCTGCCGCCCATCGAGGCCGTGCTCATCTCCCACGACCACTACGACCACCTCGACTACCAGACCATTCTGCGCCTCAAGGACAAAACCGCGCATTTCTATGTGCCGCTGGGCGTAGGAGCTCACCTGCTGGCCTGGGGCGTGGCACCGGAGAAAATCCGGGAGCTGGACTGGCACGACTCCATTCAGCTGCCCGGCCTGACCATCATCAGCCAGCCGGCGCGGCACTTTTCGGGCCGGGGCCTCACCAACCGCAATTCCACTTCCTGGAGCTCCTGGGTGATAAAGTCGGCTAGGAAGCGCGTGTTCTACAGCGGCGACGGTGGCTACGGTCCCCACTTCCAGGCCATCGGCCGGCAGCACGGCCCCTTCGACCTGGCTATTATGGAGTGCGGCCAGTATGACCCGGCCTGGAGCCAGATTCATATGCTGCCCGAGCAAACCGCCCAGGCCGGCCTCGACGTGCGGGCCCAAGTGGTGCTACCCGTGCACTGGGGCGCTTTCACCGAGGCCCACCACGCCTGGAACGACCCGATACAGCGCGTGACGGCCGAAGCTGCCCGCCTCAAGCTACCCCTCACCACCCCCGAGCTGGGCCAGCCCGTCACGCTGGGCCAGGCCTCTTTGCCTCAGCGGCGCTGGTGGGAAACGGTGGCCGCGCAGTAGCAGTACTGTGTCCGAGGCGCCTCTAGCGCCCCTCCCGCTCGCGCACCAGCCGCTCGTACTCCCGCTCCGACTGTTGGCCGCCGAAGCCGCTGTAGACCCGCACACCGTTCATGAGCACGCCGAAACCCCAGAACACCGTAGACCACACCGGCCAGGGAATGTAGTTGAAGCGGTGGTTGCCGTGATGATTCCAGCCCGCGCCGTCGGTGAGAAACCAGATGGCCCACAGCAGGGCATTTACCACCAGATAGGTGAACAGATGAGCTTTGAATTTGGCGCGGGCTTTGGCCATGCGCCACAGTTGCGGGTCACGGTTGGTAGCTTCCATAGCGGTTCAGGAGGTTGAAAAGGTTGAATACGAAGCGAACCTATTGAATCCATTTTACATATTCAACCGCTAATATTCCGAATGGTAACCAGCCGGAGGCGAAGCGTCGAAAACAGCCGATGAAGCGTATTGGGTATAAGTCAACACTCTCGTCGCAGCGCCTTTTTCTACCACAGCTATTCAATTTCTGATGCCTATTACTGCCTCCGACTGGCGCACTAAAGCCCTGGCTTTCGGCCGCATTCTGCTCTACCAGGGCGATATTACCAAAGTCGATACCACGGCCATCGTCAATGCGGCCAACTCCTCGCTGCTGGGTGGCGGAGGTGTCGATGGGGCCATTCACCGCGCTGGCGGCCCCGAGATACTCGAGGCCTGCCGCCGGCTGCGGGCCGGGCACTATGGCAAAGGCCTGGCTACTGGCGAGGCCGTTATTACCACCGGCGGCCGCCTGCCCGCCGCCCGTGTCATCCACACCGTCGGGCCGGTCTGGAACGGCGGTCAGAAAGGGGCGTCGGAAAAGCTGGCCAACTGCTACCGCAACAGCCTGCAGCTGGCCGCCGAAAACCAGCTTGAAAGCGTGGCCTTCCCCAGCATTAGCACCGGCATTTATGGCTACCCCAAAACCGAAGCCACAGCCATTGCGGTGCATGAAGTACGGCAGTTCCTGGAAAGTCACCAGCTACCCGAAACGGTTGTTTTTGTGGTATTCGACGAGGAAAGCCGCCAGCTGTATGAGCAGGAACTGAGCAAATAGGAAATCTGTGTCATTGCGAGGAACGAAGCAATCCGTCCTCTGAAATGTGCTGAGTCCCTCTAAAATAAGAAGCGCTTTATCGAACCACCGATAAAGCGTTTTCTGGTAAAAGTATCAGGTCTTACTGCGTAGGGGATGGAGTGCTTCGCGTTGCTCGCAATGACAGGATTTAGCACATTCCTCACATCCTCCACATTACCACTTCACTTCCTCCGGATGCTGGCGCAGGTAATTGCCTACGTCGTAGATCAGGCCAGCGTGGCCGGCTTCGAGCAGCACGGTGTGGGCATGGCGCAGGGAGGCAATAAACTCCTGCAGGCCAGCGTGCGGGATAACCCGGTCGTGGCGGCCCAGAAAAAACGTGACGGGCGTGACGTGGCGATTCAGCAGGGAGGCCAGCTGCCGGGTATTGAAGACCAGATTGCGAAACCCGACCCAGCTGCGGTATACGCGCAGGCGCTTTTCGCGGCTATCTAGCTGCCACTGGGCAAAGCGTACCAGCCCCGAATCGACGAGGCGGCGCTGGGCCAGCCCGTCGATGAAGCGCAGCAGGCGCTGGGGGCGCAGCACGGCCCGGCCCAGCACGCCGCGCATCCAGGGCGGGTAGGTGGCCAGGGCGTACCAAAACTGGGTTTTGATGCCATCAGGTGCAATCAGCCAGACTTTCTCGACCCGCGTCTGGAACTGCTCTACGGCCGTGAGGGCAAACTTGGCGCCCATACTAAAGGCCAACAGCCCAAATTTTTCGATGTTCTGCTCGGCTAAAAACTCACCTAACAGTTCACCCAGCCGCTTTTTGGTAAGCGGTGAGTCAGCTTTGGCCAGCTTGCTGCTGCCGTGATAAAACAGGTCGAAGGCGTAGAGCGTCACGTCGGGGCCCAGTACGGCCGCCATACCGCGCCAGTGGCCCTCACTCTGCCCATAGCCGTGAAACGCCAGCACCACGCGCGGGCCGGTGCCGTATTTGCGGAAGTGCAGCAGGGTTTTCATTTATCAACTATGCGTTAACATGTATCAGCTCTTGCTGCCATACAGCCGGTAAACGCATACGCAGCGCTGAAATACTCCAACGCCGCCCTTACTCACCACCGGTCGATTGATAAATGATAACTGGTAAATGACCTACAGTCGGCTCACCCCGCCCGACACGATAAATTTCATGACGTCGCTGCTGGGCAGGTCGAGGTAGGTGACGTTGTCGGCGGGCACGAGCACCAACTCGCCGCTGAAGTTGTAGGAGTGCGGAAAGTACACGGCCATCAGGGCTTCGCGGTGAATGGCCGTCATGCTGGTTTGGGTCACGAAGCCCATTTTGTAGCACTGCGTGGCCTTGTTCATCAGCACCAGCACCGGCTGGTTGAACTTCTGGTTGTCGCCCACGAAGGCATCCAGCAAATCTTTCAGGCTGGAATAAATAATGCTGACCAGCGGCGTGCGGTGCAGAATTCGCTCGGCCAGCACCAGGAAGGGCCGCACCATAAACGACTTGGCAATAAAGCCCACAGCCGTTATCATGGCCACCATAATGAGCAGCCCCAGGCCCGGAATGTGGCTGCCGTCCCAGCTTAGGTCAAAAGTATTATCGAGCCAGCTGAAGATGGCAAACAGGATATAAACCGTCAGGCTGATGGGCGCGACGATGAGAAACCCATTCAGAAAGTAATTGAAGAACCTGCTCATAATGAGAAAAAGGCAAAAAAATACCCGGCCACAACCGGCCGGGCAAGTAACAAAGTTTGGCAGTAGGAAACCGGAGTTTTTAGCCTGGCCGCCGAATTACGCGGGCAGGCTTTCGGCTACCTCGGTTACCCGGTCGGCCACGCGTTGCATGAGCCACATGGGGGTGCTGGTGGCGCCGCAGATGCCCACGCTGCCTGCGCCTTGCAGCCAGGCTTCATCTAGTTCCTGCTCGTTTTCGATGAAATAGCTGCGCGGGTTAGTTTGGTTTACCACGCTGAACAAGGCCTTGCCGTTGGAGCTTTTTCGGCCGCTCACAAACAGCACCACGTCGTATTCAACGGCAAACTTGCGCAGGGCCGGCTCCCGGTTGCTCACTTGCCGGCAGATGCTGTCGTTGGCGTCGAACGACTCAAGGCTACCCCCGGCGGCAGCAATGCGCTGCTCAATCAGGGCCTTCATGTGGTAGAAGCCGGCGGTGCTTTTGGTAGTTTGGCTAAACAGCGTGACGGGCCGGGCAAAGTCGATCTGGTCGAGGTCGGCTTCATTCATCACGATGATGGACTGGTTGCCGGTCTGGCCATTGAGGCCGGTTACTTCGGCATGGCCGGGCTGGCCGTAGAGCACAATCTGGCCGTTCTGGCGGGTGGAGCTGTCGAAGGCGTGCTTCACGCGGTTCTGGAGCTTGAGCACCACGGGACAGGAGGCATCAATCAGCTCCAAGTTGTTGCGCAGGGCCAGAGCATAGGTTTCGGGCGGCTCGCCGTGGGCCCGGATCAGCACCTTGCAGTCGCGCAGATTCTGGAGCTCTTCCCGGTCGATGATGCGCAGGCCCTGCTGGTGCAGGCGCTCCACTTCCATCCGGTTGTGCACAATATCGCCCAGGCAGTAGAGGGTCGGCTGGTTGGCCAGCTCGTCCTCAGCCATCTGAATGGCAAATTCAACCCCGAAACAATACCCCGAATTCTTATCTATCGTGACGTTCATGGTTTCTCTTGCAAGTGGCAAACACCGGCGCAGTCTACAACTTTCGCGCCCCAATTCTTATAAACTCCCCGCGCCGGTATTGCGTTCGGCTTCACTTGAAACCGCCAGGGCCGTGCGGGCAAACAGCATGGCCGATACCCGCTCCAGCACGAAATCAACCTGCTCGTCAATCATCATGTGCGTCGTGTCGAGCAGCACGGCATCGGCGGCGCGGCGCAGGGGGCTTTCGGTGCGGGTCGAGTCGATATGGTCGCGCTTGCGCAGGTTTTCCACAATGTCGGCCAGCGGTACGTGCTCATCCTTGAGGGCCAGCTCTTCCTGGCGGCGGCGGGCCCGGGTTTCCACGTCGGCCGTCATAAAGATTTTCACCTCCGCATCGGGGAAAACGGTGGTACCAATATCGCGCCCGTCCATCACCACGCCCCGCTTGCGGCCCATGCGCTGCTGCTGGGCAACCAGCGTGTGGCGCACGGCTGGAATGACGGAAACCTCACTCACGGAGTTGGAAATGCGCATCTGCCGGATTTCGTCCTCCCGAATCACGCCGTCGAGGCAGAGCTCGTTGCGGCCGGTTTTGCGGTTGCGCTTAAAGGCAATGTGGATATCGTGCAGAGCCTGCTCCACGCGGGGCAGGTCGTCAAAGGCAATGCCGCGCTCCAGCAGGTACAGCGTCACGGCCCGGTACATGGCCCCAGTATCGATGTAGGCGTAGCCCAGCTCGGCCGCCACGGCTTTGGCCGTGGTGCTCTTGCCGCAGGAAGAGTAGCCGTCGATGGCAATGACGATTTTTCTCATGGCAAAGTCGGTGGGCTGAGGGCTGGTGGTAGTCACTAAATCCAATTTTTACGCCGGGGCTCTGCGGCCACCCGCTCAGGTATGCCCGCGAAGAATACGGCAACAGATTCTTTTTGGCCATGAGCCAGCTGTTGCGAAACGCGGTAGAATGGGTTGAAGAAATGCTTGTTGGCAATGCCGATGCCGGTGGTTTTGTCGGGCCCCACGGCCCACTCGCCCTGGTAGGTGCTGATCAGGCACTGGCCCAGAAAGCAGCCCAGGGCTGAAATGACGCCTTCCCGGTCGGTGTCTTTGATGTTGGGGCGCTGCGCGTCGATAAACTCGTCGAGGAGCTGCACGGCGGCGGCATCGAAGGCATTTACCTGCAGCTGCTGGCGCACGGCTTCGGCAGCTTTGAGCAGGGGAACCAAAGGATTTTCAGAGGCCATAAACTAAAACTAAGGACGCGGCTGAGCAGCCGATTGCAAAAACCGCGTGGTACGGAAATCGGCGTAGCGCACCAGTACGCGCTGCACCTGCCAGCGCCCGATGCGCTTGGCCTGCAGCTCGGCTACCAGCGCCGCATCATCGGCCAGCATGGTTACCAGCAACTGCTGCAACGCCGCTTTTTGCTTGGGCAGCAGCACCCAGCCGTCGGCATTCTGCCGAATAAAGAGCCTGTGGGGCTGGAAGAGAATACCAATCAGTGAAGTAGCCTGGTCATTCACATCCACGAGCTGCACGCCGCCGCCCCGAAACAGCTGCCGGCCGAAAGCGGTGAGCTGGTTGTTGCCCAGCTTGCCGGGCGCCACGCCGGCCACCGTCACCACCGTATCGGCGCTGAAGTCCACGAAGGCCGTCATTTCCTCGGGCGAAAAGGCCCGGTAGTAGTTGCCGCTCTCATTCAGGTATACCCGGTCGGGCAGCCAGCCGGCAATCTGCACCGGGTGCCAGTGCCCGTCGAGGCCCCGGTAGGAGCCGGGCTGGCCGCCGGGCTCGTAGCGCAGCGTGGGGTTGCGGGTTTGCTCGGGGTAGCTGCCGGGTGGAATAAAAGCCGCGTGGGGCCGCCGCTGCGCCACCCCGACGAAGTGCCCTGCTACCACCAGCATGGCAGCCAGCAGGCATTTCAAGGGCGCAAGAGCAACAACGCGGGCGTGGTTCACAAAGGGTAATTCAAATGCAGAGCAGACGGGCACAGACCACCGGGCCGGGCCGTGGAGTACCACCGGTTTAGTGACTGTCGCAGGGACAGGGAGTTTTGCCGAATTTGGCTTTACGCTTAAAGGAGGCCGTTTTTTTCTGCTGAACCGTGCGCTGGGCACAGCTCGTCAGCGTAAGGCCGGAACCCGATATAAGGGCGGCCAACAGCAAAGTCACAATCTTTCTCACCGGCACGGATTTTCGGCAAATATACGGTTCTTTACCCGTTCGCCTTTGTTCGAGCTCAACTTTCGCCCTTCTCCCCTTCCGCCCTATGTCCGCCGATTTTAGCCTGCGCGCCAACGTTATCAACCTGTTTTCGAACACCATACTCCCCGGCACCATCCACGTGAGCGGCGGTAAAATCCGGGCCGTGGAGCCGGAGGCAGCCACCGCCCCCGACCCGGCGCTGCCCTACGCCCTGCCCGGCTTCGTGGATGCGCACGTGCACGTGGAAAGCTCCCTGCTGGTGCCCGCCGAATTTGCCCGCCTGGCCGTAGCCCACGGCACCGTGGCTACCGTTTCTGACCCCCACGAAATCGGCAACGTGCTGGGCGTAGCCGGCGTGGAATATATGCTGGAAAGTGGCCGCGCGGTACCGTTCAAGTTTTGCTTCGGGGCGCCGTCGTGCGTGCCCGCCACGCCCTTTGAAACGGCCGGGGCCGAAATAACAGCGGCCGACATCGAGCAGCTGTTCCAGAACCCCGAAATCGGCTACTTGGCCGAAATGATGAACTGGCCCGGCGTGCTACACCGCGACGCCGACGTGATGCAGAAAATTGCCCTGGCCCAGCGCTACGGCCGCCCCGTGGATGGGCACGCTCCCGGCCTGCGCGGCGACGATGCCCGGCGCTACGCCGAAGCCGGCATCAGCACCGACCACGAATGCTTTACCGCCGAAGAAGCCCTCGACAAGCTGGCTGTGGGCATGAAAATCCTGGTCCGGGAAGGCTCGGCCGCCCGCAATTTCGACGCCCTGATTGATTTGCTGCCCGAACACTATGAGAACATGATGTTCTGCTCCGACGATAAGCACCCCGATACGCTCGTGCTGGGCCACATCAACCAGCTCGTGCAGCGCGCCGTGGCGCGGGGTCAAGACGTGCTAAAAGTGCTGCGCGTGGCCTGCCTCAATCCGGTGCTGCACTACAAGCTGCCCGTGGGCTTGCTGCGCGAAGGCGACGCCGCCGACTTTATCGTAGTCGATAACCTGCAGGATTTCCTGGTGCGCCAGACCTACCTGAATGGCGTGCTGGTGGCCGAAAACGGCGAAACCCGGATTGCCGCCGCACCTGTGGCCGTCGTCAATAACTTCCACGCCCAGCCCGTATCGGCTGAGGATTTCCTGCTGACAGCTCCAGAACAGCCAACAACTAACAATCAACAATCAACAATCCGAGTCATTGAGTGCTTCGACGGTCAGCTCATCACGGCCCGCCATGACCTCGCGGCCCGGGTCGAAAATGGCCTGGTGGTGCCCGATGTGGCTAAAGATATTCTCAAGCTTACCGTCGTGAACCGCTATCAGCCGGCCGCCCCGGCCGTGTCGTTTATCACCGGTTTCGGCCTGCAGCGCGGAGCTCTGGCGTCCAGCGTGGGCCACGATTCGCATAACATCACCGCCGTGGGCTGCGACGACGAAAGCATTGCCCGCGCCGTGAACCTGGTAATCGAAGCCAAGGGCGGCCTGGCCGCCGTGGGCCCCGATGGGGAGGAAATTCTGCTGCCATTGCCCGTAGCCGGCCTCATGTCCGACCAGCCGGGCTACCACGTGGCCGAAGCCTACGCCGCCGTCGATGCGCTGTCGAAGCGTCTGGGCAGCTCGCTCGGAGCCCCCTTCATGACGCTGTCATTTATGGCCCTGCTGGTCATTCCCAGCCTCAAGCTCAGCGACAAAGGCCTGTTCGACGGTGAAGCCTTCCGCTTCGTGGATGCCGTGGTGTAAGGACTAAAGACCGTCATGCTGAGCGAAGCCGAAGCATCTCTACCGCTTCGTTGTACTGCCATTGATTAGCACTGCAGTAGAGATGCTTCGGCAAGTTCAGCATGACAATTACCATTGCAACGTCAGCACGCGAGATTCCTCAGCAAGCTCGGAATGACGTTCTGAAATCAATCAACACAGAAAAGGCCGCTGCAAGTACTTGCAGCGGCCTTTCTTTATTCATCTAAAACCTGTTTATGTAGTCACGAAGCGCTTATCGAGCAGCTTGCGCATCTTCTCTTCCGTCAGGGGCTTGGCTAGGTATTCCACGCCTTCGAAGCGGGCCACCCGGGCCGTATCAGCCGAGTGCATCGAAGTGGTCAGTACGGCCATAACGGTCTTTTCCCGGATATTCTCGGGTAGCTGGCTGTACTGCTCCAGAAACTCGAAGCCGTCCATACCGGGCATTTTCAGATCAACGAATACCAACTGCGGGCTGTCGGCATCCATAGAGCTGGAATGGTCGTTGCCGTTGCCCCAGAGGAAGTCGTAGGCTTGCTCGGCCCGGGAAAAAGTATACACCTTGTCGGCCACGTCGAGGCGGCTGAGCAGGCGGTTGTTCAGAAAGCTGGTCGTCTCATTATCGTCGACCAGCACGACGTTGCGCAGTTTTTTAAGCATAGCGTTGTTCTAGGTATTCTAGTGAAAGCATAAGCCCTGCCTAACGCAAACAGGGAATTCCGGCTACAACCAACCTTGCTCGCGCATCCAGTCGTCGTTGTAGATTTTACCGAGGTAACGCGTGCCGTGGTCGGGGAGGATAATGACCATCACGTCGCCTTCCTGCAGGTGCTCCTTGGCGTACTCGAGGGCGCCATGCACCGCCGAACCACACGACCAGCCCACAAACAGGCCTTCTTCCTTGGCCAGCCGCCGCGTCATCACGGCTGCGTCCTGGTCGGTGACTTTGATGAACAAGTCAATCAAATCAAAGTTAACATTTTTGGGAAGAATATCTTCGCCTATGCCCTCAGTCTTGTAAGGATAGATTTCGTTTTCGTCGAAAATACCCGTTTCCTTGTACTTTTTGAATACTGAGCCGTACGTGTCCAGACCCACGGTTACCAGCTCGGGCTTGTGCTCCTTGAGGTACTTGGCCGTGCCGCAGATGGTGCCGCCGGTGCCCACGCCGCAGGCCAGGTGCGTGATGGTGCCTTCGGTCTGCTTCCAGATTTCGGGGCCGGTGCTTTCGTAGTGCGCCGCCGTGTTCGACATGTTGTCGTACTGGTTGGGGTAAAACGAGTTAGGCGTTTCCTCGCTCAGGCGCTTGGCCACCGAGTAGTAGGAGCGCGGGTCTTCGGGGGCTACATCGACGGGGCATACTACTACTTGCGCGCCCACGGCCCGCAGAATGTCCTGCTTTTCCTTGCTCTGCTTGTCGCTCATCACGAAGATGCACTTGTAGCCTTTGGCAATGGCGGTCAGGGCCAGGCCCATGCCGGTGTTGCCGCTGGTGCCTTCGATAATGGTGCCGCCGGGCTTCAGCAGGCCGGCCTTTTCGGCGTCCTCCACCATCTTCACGGCCATGCGGTCTTTCACCGAGTTGCCAGGATTGAAGTACTCCACCTTCGCCAGTACGGTACCTTTAATGCCGTCGGCGACTTTGTTGAGTTTCACCAGCGGCGTGTTGCCGATGGCCTCAACGATGTTATTAAAATACATTGCGAGAGAGGTAAGCGGTTTTGAGTGAGAGGGCCGCAAAGGTACGGAATTCGGGTGGGAGAGCCTTGCCGATGGCCATCATTCCCCGCTGGTACCCGCCACCCGGCCTCACCCGTCACGAAGCAAACAAATCCCGGTTCCGTTGGTAGTTCTGGCGCGCACAGGCTGTTTGCCGGCCCTGGGCCCACAATGGATTACACCTTGCCCGCGCCCCAAATAAAGCCTACTTTTGCACACCGGCAGCCTAATTAGGCCGCTGGCTCCCACCCCCAATTGAAATTATCCTTAAACACTTCTCCGAATGAGCGTTCTGGTCAACAAGGATTCCAAAGTGATTGTGCAGGGTTTTACGGGCTCCGAAGGCTCGTTTCACGCCCAGCAGATGATTGAGTACGGCACCAACGTGGTAGGCGGTGTAACGCCCGGCAAAGGCGGCACTACCCACCTCGACCGTCCCGTGTTCAACACCGTGGCTGAGGCCGTTGAGAAAGCCGGTGCCAACACCAGCATCATCTTTGTGCCCCCGGCTTTCGCCGCCGACGCCATTATGGAAGCCGCCGACGCTGGCATCAAGGTTATCGTCACCATCACCGAAGGCATCCCGACCAAGGATATGATTGCGGTGAAGGAATACCTCAAAGACCGCGAAGGTCTGCGCATGATCGGGCCCAACTGCCCCGGCGTGATGACCGCCGGCGAGTGCAAAGTGGGCATCATGCCCGGCTTTATCTTCACCAAAGGCCGTGTGGGCATCGTGTCTAAGTCGGGCACGCTGACCTACGAAGCCGTGGATCAGCTCACCAAAGCCGGCCTAGGCCAGACCACGGCCATCGGCATCGGCGGCGACCCCATCATTGGTACTACCACCAAGGAAGCGGTAGAGCTGCTTATGAACGACCCCGAAACCGAAGGCATCGTGATGATCGGTGAAATCGGGGGCGGCATGGAAGCCGAAGCCGCCCGCTGGATCAAGGAAACCGGCAACAAGAAGCCCGTCGTGGGCTTCATTGCCGGCCAGACCGCGCCTCCCGGCCGCCGCATGGGCCACGCCGGTGCCATTGTAGGCGGTGCCGACGACACAGCTGCCGCCAAAATGGCCATCATGCGCGAGTGCGGCATCCACGTCGTGGATTCGCCCGCCGAGATTGGCGAAACCATGCTGCGCGTACTGGGCAGCAAGTAAGGTTTCTGACTTTCAGAGAAAGGCCCCGGCGCAAGTCGGGGCCTTTTTTTGTTAGGGCAAGTCAGCAAACTGGTCCAGGAAATACCTGGTTTCGAGTTGCTCACATACCTGCTTAAAACTGGTAGCGGGTTCGCCAAAGTCATTTCGCAGCGCCTGCTCAATCAGGTCGAATGGCTCGTCCATGAATAAGTATTTATTCATTGGGTGCGCATTGTCGGCCAGATACAGCACCCGGTTGCCGCCGAAGGCATATACAACCTGGCGCATATACCGGCGCCACTCGTTGCGGTGATCCATAGCTTCGGTACCATCCGCACTTTGCAGGCAAAACCACTGCTTGTAGCGGTAGGGAGGATTCACTATTTCCAGCCGCGACTCCGTGAAAGTAAGCTGCAACTCATAGGGGCCTTCAAAGGCAATGGACTTAAAGGCCGCCGTATCAAAATCATAATACCGTGGGTCTTCGCGCAACGGACGCCAGTAGCTAGCGGTTTGGACTGCCGTTGTTGGTTGGCCCGCGCTGTCTGTACACCAGTGCACAGCGAAGTCGTACAGAAACCGGGCGTTTTCCAGCACCAGAGTGTTGAGCCTAGGCAAAATCAGGTCAATTATCTCCTTCAGGCTTTTATTCTCAAAGGGCACCTGATGGTTGGCAATGGTATATAAGCTGGTGCCCATGCGGTAGAACTAATGCTGATTACTTTGCCTCTACCGCCTTCCCTCCTGCCCGCCCAAGTTTACGATGATGCCGAGCTGAAACACCGAGTTGGCTGCTTTCAGGTACTTGCGGTGGCGCAGGCCGAAGTTGCTGCCACTGATCATCTGGAACTGGATGGGGCCCAGCACGGTGATGCGGGTGAAGCTGATGGGCTCCAGAAACACGTTGTCTTCCGTGGGCTGGGGCTTGCCGTCGATGGTGAAGTCGTGGAGCTGCAGGTAGCTGGCGCGCAGGGCCATGCCGTAGGACACGGGCCAGTCGCGGTCGAAGAAGTGCCAGGTTTTGCTTTCCTTTTTGCTGAAGTTGGCCTGCACGTAGAACTTCTCCAGGCGGCCGTTGAAGGTTTGGCTGACGCCCTCGGTGGTTTCGGTGCGCTTGCCGTGGCCGAAGCCGTAGCCGCCGTAGAATTCCAGTACCCGCTGGTCGCGCATGCGGGTGAAGTAGCCCAGGCCCAGCTCGCCGAAATCGTGCTCCTCGTACTTGCGGTCTTTCTTGCTGCCGAAAAACGACTGTTTCTTATCGGAGCGCAGAAACGAGGCGCTGCCCTGTACCCCGATATGGTCGCTGAGGGCGTAGGCACCCTGCAGGGCCGTATTCTGGCTGACATTGGTGTGAATACCGCCGCTGAACTCGCCCTTCTGAGTAAGCAACGGCGCCTGGGGCGGCGGTGGGAAATACAGCGACGAGCAGCTGCTTACAGTAATCAGAACACCAAGCAGCACGAGCCGCAGCACAACCGTCATAGCCACAGAAAAAGGCGGAATAAAGGAAAGAAAACCGGCAAAACGCTTTGGGGCAGGCAGCTACTACGGTAGCCCGCCCGTATAGCCTTTACCTCCAAGCTCAACGGCCCTGCCTGCAAAGCCTGGCCGTCGATTCTCCGCCAATTTCTGCTTTTTATGCCTACTTCGTACGATGTTTTGATTATTGGCTCCGGCCAGGCCGGCAACCCACTGGCTACGGCCTTCTCCAAGGCTGGCCGCACGGTGGCTCTGGTCGAGGAAAATCACCTGGGCGGCTCCTGCATCAACTACGGCTGCTCGCCCACTAAGGCGCTGCTGGCCTCGGCCGAGCGGGCTCATCAGCTGCGCACCGCCAGTGAGTATGGCATGGCGGATGTAGAGCCGCAAATCGACTTTCGGGCGGTAATAGCGCGTAAGGATACTCTGGTAAAACACTCCCGTGAAGGAGTACGGCACAATTTGGAGGAAGAGCAGACGGGTATTACGGTACTGCACGGCCACGCGGCCTTCACCGGCCCGCGCACTATGCAGGTGCAGCTGGTGGGCGGCAAAACCCGGGAAATCGAGGCTCCGCTCATTTTCCTCAATACCGGCACGCGGGCGGCCCTGCCGGAGCTGGAAGGCCTGGCCGACGTGCCCTACCTGACCACCACTGAGCTGCTCGACCTGCGGGAGCTGCCCGAACACCTGCTCATTCTGGGCGGCGGCTACATCGGACTGGAGTTCGGGCAGATGTTTCGGCGCTTCGGCAGTCAGGTTACCATCATCGAATCCCACAGAAACCTGCTGGAGCGCGAAGACGACGACGTGTGCGCGGCCATGCAGGAAATGCTGGAAGCCGAGGGCATTGAGTTTGTGCTTGGGGCCAAGGCCCGGCGGGTGACGCGCAACGCCGAGGGCCAGATTACCCTTTCGGCCCACACCCGCACCGGCGAAAGACGGCTGCGCGGCACCCACTTGTTGGTAGCCACCGGCCGCGTGCCCAATTCCGACAAGCTGGGGCTGAAAACCGTGGGCATCAAGACCGACGAGAAAGGCTACATCCAGGTTAATAGTCGCCTGGAAACGGCGGCCAAGGGTGTGTATGCCCTCGGCGACGTGCACGGCGGGCCGCAGTTTACCCACATTAGCTACGATGACTACCGGGTGGTGCGCGACGGACTGCTGCACGGCAAGTGGCGCTCAGCCAAGCAGCGGCCCCTGCCCTACACCGTGTTTACCGAGCCCCAACTGGGCCGCATCGGCTTGAACGAACAGCAGGCCAAGGAGCAGGGCATAGAGTACCGTGTGGGCAAGATGCCGGTGCGCACCATTGGCCGGGCCCGGGAAACGGGCCGCGAAACGGGCTTCTGGAAAGTGCTGGTCGATAAGCAGGACCGGGTGCTGGGTGCGGCCATTCTGGGGGCTGAGGGCGGCGAAATCATGACGATGTTTCAGCTGGTGATGATGGGCCGGCTCACCTACCCGCAGCTCCAGAACATGATTATTGCCCACCCGACCTGGGCCGAGGGACTCAATAACGTGTTCAGCAAGCTGCAATAGCCGCTACTGCTTAGGCTTCAGCAGCTCGTGCGGGTAGAAAATCAAGCTCAGCGCCAGGAAGGGCCGGCTTTCCCGGAGGCGGCTGTACTCGAATTCGTAGGGGTCCGTCGAGTTAGGGTCAAGGTCGCTGTTGGGCACGCCCGTAATGCCAATGGAAGATTGTACCTGCAGCCAGCGCATGCGCCCCTGGCCGCCCCCAACACGGATAAACAGCATCGGCTCGATGCGCGTCATGCCCGAGAGTGGCAGGGGCTGACCGTTATAAGTGAGCGAGTTGAAGCGAACTTTAGACAGCCGGTACGCTATACCCGTCGATAGCCAGGAGTTATAGTAGGAGGCGGATACTTCGCCGAAGTAGCGGTGGTAGTTGGCCTTAAAATCGACCAGATAGGACTCCCCAACGAAAAACTGCGGCTGGAAATAGCCTCGGTTACTGCGGGCCTGCCCGTAGCCGCCCAGCCCACTTACCAGCCAGTGGCCGCCGATGGGATAATAGCCACCCAGCCCAACTTCGTACTGCCGGACCCGAAAATAGGTCGTGTCCTGGTTATCCGTCTTGAAGCCGCCCGCGGCCCGCACCAACGTGTATTTCAGGGGCGAATACGTGGCGGCTCCTTCCCAGCGGCCATTCAGGAAGCTGGTGGCCTGCACCTCGGCCTGGCCTTTGTCGCGGAGCTGGGGCGTGGCGGGCAGCATGGGCGCGTATACCGAGCAGCTGCCCAATCCTAAAGTAAGGGCCAAGAAGGCAACCGGATATTTGGGCGATAATAGCATAAAAAGGAGTCGTGAGGAATTGGTCCTAAATTCAGGGTAATTCCTCACGACTCCTAATTTCTGCGGGGTGTCTCGGGCTTATGAGCGCCGTTATTTTTTCCGAAAAGCTGGGGCCGAAATACTACGCCCAGGCTGGCCATCGGAATAGGTAGCAGCGTGTGGTTGGCCTGGTAGAGCTCGGGGTTGTTGGTTACATCCTGTTTGGCATCGGCGGCTACCGACAGGCCCATGGTGCCCTGGAGCTGCCAGCGGTTGTAGGCATCGAGCGACACGCGGGCAAACAGTAAGGGCTCGTGGCGCGTCATGCGGCGCAGGGCCACGGGGTAGCGGCTGGTACCCGACGCGTAGTTGAGCTCGTCGAAGCTGATGCGGGAAAGTCGGTAAGCCGCGCCGAACGAGCCACGCCCGAATTCGCGAGTGATACTAAGCTGCCCGAAGGTTTTGCTGTAGCGCGCCTGGTAGTTTTCCAGTGAGCTCCACCCACTAATAACATCCAGCTCAGCGTAGGCCTTATGGGTGTTGGCGTGGCCGTAGCCCACCAGCCCTGTGAGCTGCCAGCGGTGGCCCAGCGGCACGTAGCCGCCCACGCCGGCCTCCCACTGCCGGGTGGTACTGATAGTGGAATCACGGCCGAAATCGGGGCGAAACGTACCGGCAGCCATTACGAGCAGGTTGGGTAGGGGTGAATACGTGACGCCCCCTTCTACCCGGCCGCTGACTTGTACGCTGCCGCTGATTTCGGCCTGACCCTGACCGCTGATAGTGGAAATAGTGGGCTGCATAGGGGCGTACACGGTGCAGCTGGTAGCCAGCAGTAACGGGGTAGCATAAGCAATAACAGAGCGGTAAATGGTAGCGAATTTCATACTAGAGGTAATGATTGTCTGGTTGGTTAATCGATGGCTCAAACCTAGTGGAAACCTGGAGCCAGCAAAAACCAGCTTTCCGATTTATTAGACTTTTGGAACGGTCGGTATTTGTGCCGCAAAAAGGCCTTAAACCACATTTTAAATGTCAAAACATGCGTTTATTAGCCAGATCCCGATCTTGTCAATCAGACATTATAAACCTTTTGCAAAAAAGCGCAAGCCGCCGTTCAGCTATTGAAAAATGTTATTATCAACAGAGGGACTATAATACATTCCACCCTACTCGTCTACTTTCTTACCGACAACCTGACGGGTATGTACGAATATAAACAGCCGCATGAGAGCATCAGCTCCTTTGGCTGAAGCGACTTATCAGCTCAATCCCGCACCATCATGAGGCATGAGCATTACGCACTAAACGCAAAAGCCCCCGCAACTCTCGTCGCAGGGGCTTTTGTATACTGAATACAGCCGCTTACTTGGCGTAAGCCACGGCGCGCATTTCGCGGATTACCGTAATCTTGATCTGGCCGGGGTACTGCATTTCCTTCTCGATTTTCTGCGAGATTTCGTAGCTAAGCTCCTGGGCACGCTCGTCGGTTACGTTGTCGGCATTCACCATCACGCGCAGCTCGCGGCCGGCCTGGATGGCGTAGCACTGTAGCACGCCGTCGAAGCCCACGGCGGTTTCTTCCAGCTGCTTGAGGCGCTTGATGTAGCTTTCCATCATCTCGCGGCGGGCGCCGGGGCGGGAGCCCGAAATAGCGTCGCAGGCCTGCACAAGGGGCGAAATCATGGCCGTCATCTCGATTTCGTCGTGGTGGGCGCCAATGGCGTTGACCACGTCGGGATGCTCCTTGTACTTCTTGGCCATCTCCATGCCCAGAATGGCGTGGGGCAGCTCGGGCTCCTCGGTGCTTACCTTGCCAATGTCGTGGAGCAGGCCGGCGCGCTTGGCGTGCTTCACGTTGAGGCCCAACTCGGCGGCCATTGTGGCGCAGAGGTTGGCTACTTCGCGGCTGTGCTGGAGCAGGTTCTGCCCGTACGACGAACGGAAGCGCATGCGGCCCACCATCTTGATCAACTCGGGGTGCAGGCCGTGAATGCCCAGGTCGATGATGGTCCGCTCACCGATTTCAACGATTTCCTCGTCGATGTTCTTGCGAGTCTTGGCCACGATTTCCTCGATGCGGGCCGGGTGAATCCGGCCGTCTTTCACGAGCAAGTGCAGGCTGAGGCGGGCCACTTCGCGGCGCACTGGGTCGAAGCCGGAGATGATGATGGCCTCAGGCGTGTCATCCACGATGATTTCGACGCCGGTGGCGGCTTCCAGGGCGCGGATGTTGCGGCCTTCGCGGCCGATGATTTTGCCTTTTACGTCGTCCGATTCGATGTTGAAGATGGACACGCAGTTCTCAATGGCATGCTCGGCGGCGGTGCGCTGAATGGTTTCGAGCACCACTTTCTTGGCGTCCTTGGTAGCCGAGAGCTTGGCCTGGGCCACCACGTCCTTGATGTAGGAAGAGGCCTGGATCTGGGCTTCGTTCTTGAGCGACTCGACCAGCTGCTCGCGGGCTTCGGCGGCGGTGAGGCCCGAAATCGTTTCGAGCTGATGCTGCACCTGGCTGAGCTGGGCGTTGAGCGACTCGCGGGTGCTTTCCAGCTCCTCTTCTACTTCCTGCTCGCGCTGCTGGAGTTTGGCCAGCTGGTTTTCGAGCGTGGCGCGGCGCTTTTCTTCCTGGGCTTCCAGCCGCTCGCGCTGCTGCTGCGAGTCGTTCTGGAGCTTTTCGCGCAGGGCTTCCATGTCCTGCTCCTTTTTCTGAATCTGCTCGAGCTGGCGCTGGGTGGTCTGAGTGAGCTGCTTGATGCTTTGCTCCTGCTCGACCACACCTTGGCGGCGCTGGGTCAGCTCGGCGTCAAGCTCCTGCTTCTGGCGCTTACTTTCCTGCTCAAACTCGTTTTTAAGCTGACGAAACTTGTCTTTGGATTGCTGAATCCGCTCGTCGCGGGTACGGGTGGCCTGGGTTTCGGCTTCCTGAATGATCTGTTGGGCGCGGGCTTTGGCGTCGGCCTCGTGGTCTAGGCGGGCCTTGCCGGCCAGCTGCCTGCCGACCACGATGCCGACCCCAAGGGCAAGCACGGAGGCCAGGATGATATACAAAATGTCGGGCATTGAGCTATGGTTTTAGGGGGTGGGGAAGAAACCATAACACGGAAAATACTGCCGACGACGAACGAATGGCGGAGCCGCTTGCCCCACCCGATTCGAGTCTGAAACTGTGCCGGTGCGTTAGCCCAGCACCACTCCCGAAAGCAGCTCATCGAGGCGCGCCAGGCGTTCGGTGAGGGCCGCATCGGTGCCGTCCTTTTCCTTGCTGACCTTCAGGCTGTCAGCCATGGTGGACAAGGCAATCATGGCCAGCAGATCCTGCTTGTCCTGAATGCCATACTGCTCGCGAAATTCCTTGATCCGCTCGCCCAAAAGGCGGCCCGCCATGCGCAGGCGTTCTTCCTCCAGAGGAGCTACCCGCATAGGGTAATCCCGGTCGGCAATGCGGATTTTGATAGAAAGTTCGCTCATCGGGAGCAGCAGTCGTGGGATGTAAGGTTCGTTACTCTCTCAAGTAGGCAAGGCACTTATCTATTTCGCGGATATATTCGTTGAGGCGAAGTTTCAGCTCGTTTGCGTTGACAGGTTCCCCTGCTATGGTATTGACAAGTTTAGCGATATTCTCTTGATTCTGGAAATCCTTCAACTGCCGCTCCCGGTCGCGCACGTCGGCCCGGAGCTGTTGAATGGTGGTGTTGGCATCAGCCAGATCTTCGCGCAAGCCCTGATAGGCAGCTACTAAAGACGTCACCTGACGCTCTAAGCGGTCTAATTGGGCAAGTTGCTTGGATGAGGCCATCGAAAAAGAAATATTTTGGAGGCTAATGTAAGACGAAGTTACCTGCTCTGGTGCTTCGCAGTTAAAGTTGCGCTTTAACTTCCGTCAGCCAACGGCTCTTAACACCAAAATACGCCGGTGAGTTTACAATTGGCGTCTTCTGCGAAAAGCAATCATGCTGAGCTTGGCGAAGCATCTCTATTGCAAGAGTAAAACTAATTACCACTGCGGTAGAGATGCTTCGCCAAGCTCAGCATGACGTGCTGTTTAACCGTTCTACTTACGAATCAGGGCGCCGGCCTGCTTCTCGAACTGGCCGATGAGGCGCTGCATTACGCCATCAATGGCCTGTTCGGTGAGGGTTTGGGTCGGGTCTTGGAGCGAGAAGCTAACGGAGTACGACTTCTTGCCCGCGCCCAGGTTTTCGCCTTCGTACACGTCGAACACATTCACGCTTTGCAGCAGCTTTTTCTCGGTGCGCTGGGCAATCTGACGAAGCTGGTCGAAGGTCACGGTACGGTCGACGACGAGCGACAGGTCGCGGCGCACCTCGGGAAACTTAGCTAGCTCCTTGGCGGTGAGCGTGTTCTTGTACTTCTTCATCAGGAAGTCCCAGTCGAGCTCGGCGTACCACACGGGCTGGCTCACATCCATCCGTTTCAGAATAGCCGGCGACACGGCCCCGAGGTGCGCTACCGGCTGGTTCTGGGCCAATAACGTGAGGCCGCCGGCCAGATACGGGTGTTGCACCGGCTGGGAAGCGGGCTGGGCAAAGCCGAAGGAAGCCAGCACCTGCTGCACGGCGGCAGCCAGCTGGTGGAAGGTGGTTTTGTCGGACTTCTGCTGCCAGGTTTCGGCGGCGGTATTGCCGCTCAGGAAGATGACGAGCTTGTTCTTCTCGACATACTTGCCCTCGGCCTCGCGGTGGTAGGTTTTGCCGAACTCGTAGAGCTTCAGGTCGCGCTGGCGGCGGTTGACATTGTAGCGGATGATTTCCAGGCCCGAATGCAGCAACGTGGGGCGCATTACGTTGAGGTCGGCGCTGTTAAAGTTGAGCACCGGCACCAGCGTTTCATCCTTCTCCCCTTCTTTTTCGAAGTAGAGCGAGTTGGTCAGGGAGTTGGTAATGATTTCCGAGAAGCCCTGGCCGCTGAGCAGGCGGGCCGTGTTCTGGCGCAGCACCTCGGGGTCGGGGTTGGGGAACTTAGCCAGGTAAGAGGCCGAGTTGTGGGGCCGTAGTGCCACGTGGTTGTAGCCGTAGATGCGCAGGATTTCCTCGATGACGTCGGCCTCGCGCGTTACATCCACCTTGTGAGGCGGCACGCTCAAAATCCATTCGGCGTGGCCGGCGGCATCCTGGCTTTCCTCACTGATGAGGATGTCGAGGTCGGTTAGGATCTGGCGGATTCGCTCAGGGGCAATGAACTGCCCTACCAGCCGCTCGACGCGGGGCAGGCGCAAGCGCACGGGCGTGTGGCTGATGGGCGCTGGGTACTCATCCACGATGGGGGCGGCAATGGTAGCGCCGGCCACTTCCTGGAGCAGCAGCGCCGCGCGCTTCAGGGCTACGGGCACCATGTGGGGGTCGGTGCCCCGCTCGAAGCGGAACGACGCGTCGGTTTTGAGCTGGTGCACTTGGGCGCTTTTGCGCACGGCCGCCGGCTGGAAGTAGGCACTTTCCAGGAACACGCGGGTGGTAGCGTCCGACACGCCCGAGGTTTTGCCCCCGAACACACCGGCCAGGGCCATCGGCGCGCCGTTGGCATCGGCAATAATCAGGTCGGCTGCTTTCAGTGTCCGCTCGGTACCGTCGAGAGTGGTGAACTTCTCCCCTTCCGCGGCCCGCTTCACGATGATTTTATTACCCGTAATCTGGTCGGCGTCGAAGGCGTGCAGGGGCTGCCCCAGCTCGTGCAACACGAAGTTGGTGACGTCCACCACGTTGTTGATGGGCGACAACCCGATGCTGCGCAGGCGGCGCTGCAGCCACTCCGGCGACGGGCCCACTTTCACATTCTCCAGCAACAAACCAGCGTAGCGCGGGTTGGCCTCGGTGTCCTGAATTTCCACGGCAATGTTCTGCACAGCCGTAGCCGGGGCGTGGAACTGGCTGATATCGGGCAGCTGGCAGGGCTGGCGCAGCAGAGCGCGCAGCTCCCGGGCCACGCCATAGTGTGAGGCGGCGTCGGCGCGGTTGGGCGTCAGGCCGATTTCGTACACCGAGTCGGAACCCAGGCCGAAGTAGTCGGCGGCGGGGGTGCCGTTGGGCAGCGCGGTATCCAGCTCCATGATGCCGGCGTGCGAGGTACCCAAACCGATTTCATCCTCGGCGCAAATCATGCCTTCGGAAGCGGCGCCGCGAATCTTGGACTTCTTGATTTTGAACGGCTCTCCCTGGGCCGGGTACAGCATGGCGCCTTCCAGGGCTACTACTACTTTGAGGCCGGCGCGCACGTTGGCCGCGCCGCACACAATCTGGCGGGGCGTACCGTCGCCGACGTCCACGGTGGTGAGGCTGAGCTTATCGGCGTCGGGGTGTTTTTCGCAGGTGAGCACCGTGCCCAGCACTAGGCCGCGCAGGCCGCCGGGGATGCTTTCGAGCTCCTCAATGCCCTCTACTTCCAGACCGGAGCCGGTGAGCAGCTGGCCGAGTTCCACGGCGGGTTTATCGGTCGGAATCAGGGTGCGGAGCCAGTCGAGGGATATTTTCATCTTGGTTGTTGATTGCGGATAGCTGCTTGCTGACTACTGGCGCTTGTTGAATAATCAACCATCAGCAATCAACTGCTTCGGGGGGCAAAGGTACGGATTCGGGAAAAGCGGCGAAAAGCTAGTGTGAATGACCGGTGTGGTCTATTTCCGGAAAGCTTTTCTCGCCGGCCGGCACGGGCACTGCCAGGCGGTTGTCAGCCGGCGGCACGGGGCAGGCATACTCGTTGTTGTAAGCACAAAACGGGTTGTAGGCCGCGTTGAAGTCGAGCACCACTTCCTTGTCGGTAGCGGCCGGCAGGGCCACGTCGAGGTAGCGGCCCCCGCCGTAGGTATCGAAGCCGTTGGTTTTATCGGTGAAGGGCACAAACAGCTCGGGTTGGTCATCGTCGGCCTCGTCTACTTTCAGAAACAACACCAGCTGCTGGGGCTGCTGATTGAGCTCGAACGAGGCTTTGCCCCAGCGCAGGTACTTGTCGGCCTTGCCATCGGTGAGCTGCATCCGCACGGTATCGGGGGTGGCAAAATGTTCCAGCTTGGCCGTTACGCGAAATGCTTTATCGGGCACGAAGTAGCGCAGCGAGTCGAAATGGTCGCGCTGCTCGGCGTTCAGGGGCGAGTCTTTGGCACGGCGGAAGGAATTGTTTTTCTCGGTCCGGGCCTTCAGAATGCCGGTGGCGTACTGGTCGTGGCCCAGCACCAGCTCCTGCACGAAATAGCCGATGACAAGCAGCAGGCCGAGAGCAATGAAGATTTTGGGATTGATGCGCATAAGTAGCGCAAAGGTAACACCCCGGGCCGGGCCAAGGCTACAGGATATTCTCGTCGGCGAAGCTGTAGTAGCCGTGGTCGGTGTAGATGAGGTGGTCGAGGATGGGCAAATCCAGAAACTGGCCGCCTTCCTTGAGCTTGCGGGTAAGGGCAATATCGGCGGCCGAGGGCTGGCGGTTGCCGCTGGGGTGGTTGTGCACCAGGATGACGCTGCTGGCCAGCTGCTCCAGGGCTTCCTTGAAAATCATCTTGGGGTCGGCTACGGTGCCGGCCACGCCGCCGCTGCTCACGCTGGTTTTGCGCATCACCACGTTGGCCCGGTTCAGCAAAATCACCCAGAACTCCTCGTGGGGCAAGTCCTGCAGGTTGGGGCGCACCAGGTTGTAGATATCGAGCGAGCAGGTGATGGTGGTGCGGGCCGCAGCGGCCGTTTCCTTGCGCCGCCGGCCCAGCTCCAGCGCCGCCACAATGGTAATGGCTTTGGCCTCGCCGATGCCTTTATGGCGCATCAGGTCTTTGATGGACAGGCGGGCCAGCTCGTTTAAATCATTTTTGACGGCCGCCAGAATCAGCTTGGCCACATCCACGGCCGAGAGCTTGGCCGTGCCCGAGCCCAGCAGAATAGCCATCAGCTCGGCGTCGGAAAGCGCGGTACGGCCCTTTTGCATGAGCTTTTCGCGAGGCCGGTCTTCCTCGGCCCAACTCTTGATGCTGAAGCTGGCTGGGGTCTGGTAGAGTACGGGCGTAATTGATTGATCGGACAGATTGTCAAACGTTTCCATCTGGTATTGGTGTTGTAGGGCGTAACGGATAAAGTATAACCGGGCGTAATTCGTCTGGTAAAGTAGTCAGCGGCGGCCAAACCTTATGCCTGCCGCCGAAGTTCCCCCCTACCTATGAATAGAATCATCACCAGCGCGCTGTTTGTCGTGCTTTTGTTAGGCGTCGATTGGTACGTATTTCAGGCCGTGCGCACCGTTAGCCAGGGTGCTTCAGCCGCCACGCAGCGCTTCATTGCGGCCGGCTACTGGCTACTCACCGTTATTTCTTTGCTCGGCATTCTCTGGATGGCCGTATCACGCGGCACGCCGCCCACGCTGCTGCGCACCTACCTCACCAGCGCCATTATGGTGCTGTTCGTGTCGAAATTCGTGGTGGTGCTGTTTCTGCTCGTCGATGATGCCGGCCGCCTCGTGCGCTTCATTGCCTCCAAGTTTGGCGCCCAGCCCGACCCGCTCGGCGACGGTAGCCGGGGCATTTCGCGCAGCCAGTTCATCAACCGGCTGGCTTTGCTGGCGGGTGGCATTCCCTTCGCGGCCCTCATCTGGGGCATGGTGAAGGGCGCTACCGATTACCAGGTGAAAAACGTGGTGCTCAAATTCCCGAACCTGCCCGCTTCCTTCGACGGCTTCAAGCTGCTCCAGATTTCGGATTTGCACACCGGCAGCTTCAACGCCAACCCCGAGCCACTGCACCGTGCCGTAGCCCTGATCAACAAGCAACAGGCCGACCTAGTGTTCATGACCGGCGACTTGGTTAATAACATTGCCACCGAGGTAGAGCCCCACATTGAAGCCCTGGCCGGCATTCAGTCGAAGCTCCCGATTTACTCGGTGCTGGGCAACCATGACTACGCCGACTACGTGGACTGGAGCGAGCTGGGCGGTGCGGCCGCCAAGAAGGCCAACCTGGACCGGCTGAAAAACAACCACGCCAAAATCGGGTGGAAGTTGCTGCTCGACGAAAGCCACACTATTGAGCGGGGCGGCGAGAAAATAGCCGTGCTGGGCGTGCAGAACTGGGGTGCCCAGATGCGCTTCCCCAAGTACGGCAACCTGGCCCAGGCCCACGCCGCCAGCGGCGACGCACCCTTCAAAATCCTGCTCAGCCACGACCCGTCGCACTGGGAAGCGCAGGTGCTCAACTACCCCGACATCGACCTTACGCTCTCGGGCCACACCCACGGCATGCAGTTTGGCGTCAACCTGTCGTTTCTGAAATGGAGCCCGGTGCAATACGTATATAAGCAGTGGGCTGGCCTTTACAATAAAGGCAAACAGTACTTGTACGTAAATACCGGACTGGGCTTTATTGGGTATCCAGGCCGCGTGGGTTTTTTACCGGAAATAACTGTCTTTGAATTACGCCGCGCGTAAAAGCGGCAATTTATTTAGCGCTGAAAAAGCGGCTGGTAATTCTACCGGCCGCTTTTTTATTTACAATTCCAACCAAAAGTAACCGAGCTATTTAGCAGCGCGTATACGGTCCAGTTAATTTCCGATTCCTCTCTCACAACCTACCCTTGAATATGAAAAAGTCACTCCTGCTGTTGTCGTGTGCCGCGGCATTCACAATGGCTTCCTGCTCGCAGGAAAAGACGACCACCGATACCACCACAACCGTAACCACCGACGCTGCTGACGGCACGGCCATGAACACCAGCGACATGGACGCCCAGTACCGGACCCGCGCCAACACCATTGCTACCAAAATGGCCTCGGACATGAAAATCGAGGATACGGCCACGGTTTCGCGCGTGCGCATGGCCTACTACAACCGCGCCCGCCGTATGGGTGAGCTGCGTAATCAATACACCTCCGACACCACCGGCATGGCCGCCGCCATGCGGGAAGCCAGCATGGAAACCGACACCGAATTCAAGTCGATTTTCACCGAGCCCACGCAGTACCAGGCCTACGAAACCAACCGCTCGACCTACGATGAGTCGAACTACATGGACGACAACTCGGCCATGTCGTCCAACTCAGACATGAGCACTTCGACGGATATGAGCACCACCACGACTACCGATAACTCGGCCATGTCGACCGACAATTCGACGGCGGGTAGTACGCAGGTCGAAAAGCTGAAAGCCAAAGCCAGTGACGGCAGCAAGCTGAAAGTGAAAGAAGACGGCAAGGTGAAAACCAAAGATGCCGACGGCAACAAAACCAAAACCGAATAACCCGGTTGGTTTTAGCCCCGCAGAAAAGAGCCCGGTCAGCCAGACCGGGCTCTTTTTCTTGTAGTAAGGCCGACGCGGCACAGGGTTGCAGAAACCGGGAAATAGGCCGGCATCATGTAATCATCATGGGGTAACGCGCACCTTTGTGGCAGTTTTTTCGTTGTTTCGGCGCTTGTGGCTGCAACGTGGGGTACTCGTTTTGGCTCAGTAGTTGGCTACCTTGCCGGTGGCCAGTATTTAGTTTTGTTTCGTGACGGATTTGGTTCGAGTAGGTAAGCGTATACTTTCAGCGCGGATATTGTTTCTGCTGACCGGCCTGCTGCTGTGGGCAGGTGGCACCTTGGCGCAGGTGCGCGTGAGCGGCACCATTTCCGGAGCGAAAGACCGGAAGGCTATTGCCGGCGCGGCAGTTTTCGTGCAGGGCACCAACCGCGGCACCGTAGCCAACAACGAGGGCGACTTCAGCATTACCGTCTCCAATACCGATACGCTGCTGTTCCGGGCCGTGGGTTTCAAACCCCAGCGCCTGCCCCTCGACCGTACCGGCCTGAACCAGATTATCGTGCAGATTTACATGGTGCGCGACAGTATTCAGCTCGGCGAGGTGCGCATTCAGGAAGGCCGGCCCGACCGTGCCGATATCAACCGGGCCTTGCGCAACGTGCGCCGACCCACGCCGCCACCCAACGCCGTGCGCCGCCCGCCACCGCCCAAGCCCCTGTTTCCGGTCGATACCATCGCGCCCCGCGCCCCCGTCCCAACCCTGGCCAGCCCCATCAGCCTGATCTACGACCAGTTTTCGCGCGAAGGCCAGCAGCGGCGCAAAATGGAAGAAATCCAGGCCCAGCAGAAAGCCATTCAAGCCGAAAAAGAGCGCCAGAAGTACAACAAGAACTTTAAGGACAACACCGGCTACGAGTGATTAATGTGCTAATGCAGGGAATGTGCTCAAGTGCTGATGCTCAACGTGTCATTGCAAGTTTGCGCAACAATCCATCCTATGCGCAGGTAGTCCTGCTCTTTTACCAGAAAGCCCTTTCCTGTTGTTACGAGAAAGGGCTTTTTAATTTAGAGGGCTGAGCACATTTCAGAGGACGGATTGCTGCGCAAACTTGCAATGACAGGCGTTCCTCACAACTTCACCTTTGTCTCCGCGTAAACCCGGAGTATGAAAATTGGGTATCCCTGCGTGAATGAAAGCCTCGACTGCACGTCGGGGGCCACGTTTCGACTGGCTTCGTATTCGGATGAGCGTGTTGAGCTGGCGGTAGCAGCTAACCTACAGTGCTTGCAGCGCATTCTGGAGTATAACGTAACCAACGGGCTGCGTTTCTTCCGAATTGGCTCCAGCATCGTGCCTTTTGGCTCCCACCCCATCAACACCTTTCCGTGGCAGACGCGCTTTGCCGCCGAGTTTCAGGCCATTGGCGACTATGTGAAGGCGCAGCAGATGCGCATCTCGTTTCACCCCGACCAGTTCGTGGTGCTCAACTCGCCCAGTACCGATATTGTGCAGCGTAGCATTGCCGAGTTGGTCTACCAGGGCTCCATGCTTGATCTAATGGGCCTGGATTCTACCGCTAAGCTCCAGATTCACGTTGGGGGCCTGTATGGCGACCGGGACCTGGCCATCAGCCGCTTTATTGCCACCTACCAGGAATTGCCCGAGGCGGTGCGCCGCCGGCTGGTTATCGAAAACGACGACCGGCTGTTCAGCCTGCGCGACTGTCTGCGGGTGCACGAGGCCGTAGGTATTCCGATTCTGTTCGATAATTTCCACCACGAGTGCCTCAACCACGGCGAGCCGATGGCCGAAGCCCTACGACTAGCCGCTGGTACCTGGCATCCCGAGCGTGATGGAGTACTGATGATGGATTACAGTTCGCAGCAACTGGGCGAGCGGAAAGGTAAGCACACCAGCACGCTGGAAGAAGACCTGTTCCGCGAGTTCCTGACCCACCTGCACGGCCTCGACGTGGATATTATGCTCGAAATAAAGGACAAGGAGGCCAGTGCCTGCCGCGCCGTGAGCGTGCTGCGCGAACTACAGCTGGTAGCCGCCGAAACCACTGCTTTGTCTTAGTATCTGTTTCTTTTCACTTCTTGCCCATCCTTACATGGCTACCGAAACCCTGCCCCAAAACCATCTTGCCACGACTATTGAGGCCCTGAAAAAAGGCCTCACCAACATACCCATCAGTGCTGCTATGGACAATACCGAAGCCTGGCAGCAGGAGTTTCTGCGCAGCGGCACCCCAGAGCTACAGGACATTGCCCGCGAAATAGGCACGCTGCAGTCGTTACTTACCGCTCCCAAGCTCAACGGCCCGGCCCTGGGCCGTACCCTGAGCCTGCTGGGCTCTCAGACTACCCAGTTTGCCTTTCAGGCCCCGGCCGAGCAGCAAGGCGACATCCGCTCCATCGGCGACCTGCTACTGCGTCTGGGTTCGGAGCTGCAGCAGCAGCCAGCCTAAAAGGCGCCACTAGACGATAATAAAAAAGGCTCATCTGGGTAATACCGACGGGCCTTTTTTTATGTCTGTAATAACTGCTATCTACCTTGTAAGCAATTAGCTTTTCTATTTTAATTCTGCTAATCATAATAGGCTCTTAATTGGCAAGAATCAATTGTAATTACGTCGGATAACAGGAGAATAAAAATCGGGCAAACCAGGCACAAAAAATCCCCGACAGCATGTGAGCTATCGGGGATTTTTCAGTTGGTGTCGCTAACCAAAATTACATACCGGGCTTGGCTTTAGCCTTGGTTTTCATGTTAGCATCACGGGTTTTCATTTTGCCTTTTTTATCGGCTTTCATTTTCGTTTTGTCGCTGTCCATGGTAGCGCCGGAAGTGGTGCCCATGTCTGTGGAGCCGCTGGTAGTACCCATCGTGCCGGTGGTGGTAGCGCCGCTGGTAGTACCCATCGTACCAGTGCCACTAGTGGTACCCATGGTGCCGCTGGTAGTACCGTTATACGTACCGGTAGTGCCATTGTAGGTGCCGCTGGTGGTACCCGTGCCGCTGGTCGTAGGAGTAGTCATAGTGCCGCTGGTAGAGGCACCGCTGGTCATCGAGCCGGAAGTAGAACCGACTGTAGTGCCCGAAGTCGTAGTGCCGACCGTAGTACCGGTAGTAGTGCTAGAAGTCGTGGAGCCCGAGGTGGTTTGGGCCGAAGCCGAAGTAACACCGGCGGCAAGCAGAGCGGCGAGGGCAAAAGCAGTTTTCATAGAGTGAGAGGTTGGTGAGATGTAGAGAGAATTACAAACCGTGAGTATATCACAGTAAGGCCTCTTACGGCAAACCCGACACTGGCGTTGACTAAAATCGTGTCTTCAGTGCTGAGTAGCTCCTTCCAGCACCCTCTTACTGCACTCGTAAAAAACGTCTTCGAATACAAACAAATAAGGCCCACAGAAGCCTGAATGCCCTTTTTTACCGCTTGCAGTCGGCGGCGTGCCCAAGGCTAGTGTTCAGCTTAGCGGCAAGTCAGAAATACTGGTTATTCTTGCCGGCAAACTCACTTTCGCACCCCAAACGCATACACCGTAGTGCTCTGCAACGGAGTGCCGGGGTGCAGGATGGTACCGGGAAAATCGGCGTGGTTGGGCGAATCGGGGAAGTGCTGGGTTTCGAGACAGAAGCCCGCGTGCTTGCCGTAGGTAATACCGTCTTTGCCTTGCAGCGTGCCGTCCAGAAAATTGCCGGTGTAAAACTGCACGCCGGGCTCGGTGGTAGTCACGGTAAGGGTGCGGCCGGAGGCAAAGTCGTATACCAGGGCCGCCGGGTGCGCCCCGTCGCCGCTGCCTGGGTTCAGCACCCAGTTGTGGTCGTAGCCGCCGGGCACTTGCTCTATTCGCTCCCCGATGTGGTGCGGGCGGGTAAAATCGAAAGGCGAACCGGGTACGGGGCGCAGCTCACCAGTCGGAATCAGCGTGTCGTCGACGACGGTGTAGCGGCTGGCGTGCAGCGTCACTTCGTGCTCCAGCACATCGTCGCTCTGGCCCAGACTCAGGTTGAAATAGGCGTGGTTGGTGAGGTTAACAGGCGTAGCCTTGTCGGTCGTGGCCGAGTAGTCGATTTTCAGCGCATCGTCGTTGGTGAGCGTGTACACGACCATCACGTTCAGATTGCCGGGGTAGCCTTCCTCGCCATCCTTGCTCAAGTAGCTGAGCGTGAGCGTCTGCCCATCGGCCGAAGTGCCGGGCTCGGCCTGCCACACCACCTTGTCGAAGCCCTTCTGGCCACCGTGTAGGTGGTTGGGACCGTTGTTAGTAGCCAGCGTGTACTGCTTGCCATCGAGGGTGAACTTGCCTTTGGCAATGCGGTTGCCGTAGCGGCCAATCAAGGCCCCGAAGTACGGGCCCGACTTGAGGTATTCCGGACTCTGGTAGCCGCTCACGTTGTCGAAGCCCAGCACGATGTCGCTCAGCTTTCCGTCTTTATCGGGCACGAGCAGGCTGGTGATAGTGCCGCCGTAGTTGGTGATGCTCACCTGCAGCCCGTGGGCGTTGGTGAGCGTGTAGAGCTGCACCGCGGTACCATCGTGGGTGGTGCCGAAAGAAGTGGTAGTGGGCATAAAAAGTGCGTTTTGCGGGTGGCGGCGGCAGATTGCCGTTACAGCGTCTTGGCGAAGCCGACCTTGATTTTGAGCTGGAAGTCGCCGATTACCTTGAAGATTTCCTTCAGGCTGACTTCCTCCACCCGGGTCAGGGTTTTGGGGTCAAGGTAGTTATCGGGGCGGGTTTTGTCGCTGATGATCTGTACGGCCTGCTTTTTCAGGCGCATGCCCATCAGGTAGTAATACGACTGCAGCAGCTCGTGGTATTCCTTGTCGGTAAACACGCCCTGCTCCTTGAGGGCCGCCAGCCGCTCGCCGGTATTGGTCAGGAAGATGCGGTGTTTCAGGGCGTAGATGCGGGCCAGATCCACGATGGGCGTCATGGTTTTCTTCAGGTTGAAGACCTGCTGGGAGCCCACGGTGAAGGTGCGGATGTTGCGAAAGAACGTGAGCGGCGCCTCAAACTGCAGGGCATTGATGGCCATGTAGTAGAAAAACCGGTCGTGGGGACCCGCCAACTGCTCGCTCAGAAACTCCTGCAGCTCCTCCATAATGGAGGCGTCGCCGTAGAGGTAGCGGCAGTCGAAAAAGGCCGCAAACTGCATTACCGCCTCGGGGTTCGACTCGGTAATCCACTCGGTGTAGTTGCGTTTCCAGTGGGATAAGGAGTGCGTCCACTTCGGGTTTTTGGCCATGAAGCCCCCCTCGCAAAAGCTGAACCCAATGGCGTTGAGCTGGTCGGAAACCAGGGTGGCAAACTGCTTGAAATAGTCGCGCACGGCCTCACGCTGCTCGTTGGCCTTGTCTTCGTAGATAATAGCATTGTCCTGATCAGTGAGCAGGGTTTGCTCTTTGCGCCCTTCGCTGCCCAGCACCATAAACACGAACCGCGCCGGTGGCGGCCCCAGCTCCTGAATCACGCCCTCTATAACCTTGAGGGCAATGGTATCGGAAGTGCTGGTGATGAGCTGATTCACGATTTCAGGCTTCACGCCGCGGTCCAGGAGCTGGTACACCATTTCGGGCACCTGCTCCCAGCGCCGCCGCAGCTCCGTGCCCGACACGGCCTGCTTTACCGACTGAATAAAGATAAACGGCGACTGGGCCTGGTCGCTCAGCAGCTTGTTGCGGCTCACGAAACCTACGTACTGCTCCTGCTCGTCGCGCACCAGCAGGTAGCGCGTCTTGGTCTGGAACATAAGCAGAATGGCCTCATACACAAACGCCTGGTTGCTGATGCTTACCACCGGCGCGTCGGCAATAGTGCGCACCGGCTGACGGGCATCGGTGAGGCCGGCCACCACTTTGTCGCGCAGGGTAATGTCGGTGACGTAGCCGCTGATGGCGCCGCTGGGCTCGTCGTCGGTGATGAAGTAGCAGCTGGTGCGGGCCTCGGCCATGCGGCGCGCCACTTCGTGAATGGGCGTAGCGCCGGGGCAGGCCACGATGTCGCGCAGTTCTACGCCTTCGAGCCGGCGCGAGTAGAGCTGGTCGGAGGCAATGTAGTTCTGGCCCACGCTGCCCTGGTTGAGCTTCACGAAGTGCGCGTACTCGTCGTCGAGCATCCGCTGGCCGTACTTGTTGGTGAAGTAGTGAAAGAACCCGTCGTAGGCCTGGCAGAGGGCCCGGAAGTCGCGGCGGTGCAGGAAATACACTTTGGTACCCTTGCGGGCCAGCACCGTGCGCAACGAGCGTTTCTTGTTCAGCAGCACCGAAATGCCGCCGTAGCAGCAACCCGGTCCGCACTGCTCCACGAGGCGCTTGTTCTGCTGGCTGTCATAGAAAAACGTTTCGTAGCCGCCTTCCACCACGATATCAATGCCACGCAGCTTGCTCACATCCTGCATGTAGATAATGGCCTCGCGCGGGTGGCTGACTTCCTCCAGCAGATCGGCAATTTCCCGCAGCACATCCTCAGGCAGCACGTCGAAGGGCTTCACAGTGCGCAGAAATTCTATCCGGTCGGTCATCTAGGAGAGGAATATAAAGTAAGCAGCCAGCAACAGCAGTAGCAGCAGCGCCACCCCGGCAAGTATAGCTGAACGGTTTGATCTGGCGGCTCCTACGGGGCGGCGCAGGGGCGGCTGGGCTGCAATGATTTTCTCGGTAATGTCGCCCTGCCGCCACAGCTCGAAGAAGCACCGGGCCGTGGCGTAAGCGTCCACCAGGGCATCGTGCTGGCGCTGGAGCGGGGCGTGAAACAGCCGCTCATACAGCTCGCCCAGGCGCAGGTAACCTTGCCGGCCAGCCCGCACAAAGCGGCTGGTGGTAAGCATGGTGCAGAAGGTAGGCAGCGTTTCGAGCGGGTTGTCGAGCCCGGCCCGGTGGAAGCCCACGCCCAGCATGTGAAAGTCGAGCTTCATGAAGTGGGCCACCACCAGGGGCTGGTAGCGCCGCAAATCGTCGAAGAGGCGCTGCATTACCTCGTGCCGGGGCTGGCCGTGCTGCTGCAAAAACTCGTACGTGAGGCCGTGCACGCGCACCGAGGCGGGGCTTACGTCGTAGTCGCTGGGCAGGATGTAGTGGTTTTCGACCTTGATTTCCTGCCCGTCGCGGGAGCACACGACCCAGGCCAGCTGGGCAATGTGGGGCCAGCTGCCCAGCGCCGAGTACGGCTGGGCCCAGTCGTGCGGGATGCCGGAGGTTTCGGTGTCGACGAACAGCAGATACTCTCTCACGGCTTACTCACAACTGTTTTTTCTATTTCACCACGGGTCGGATGTGGCCCTGCTTATCGAACTCGACGGGTACTACGGCGGCCTGTTTCTGCACGGGCGCGTCGTCGTCGTTGCCAAACATCGTGCTCCACCACTTGCCTTTCACGTCCTGAAAAAAGACGTTGTGGCCCGCGTACGGCACCGATACGTAGCGCGGCTCGTAAGGCCCCAGCAGCGTCTTCGATTCGGCCGTCATGCAGTGGTAGCGCTCATAATACCGCTCGGCGCAAGATAGATAATAGCGGCCATTGGCTTTAAACAAATACGCGCCCTCGAAGCCTACGTGGTTGAGCTCCGAGTCTTTGCAGGGCCGGTTTGGGTGGTGGTGGTCGATGTCGGTATCGGCTACCGCACTGCGCAGAGGCACAAACGGGCCGGTGAGGGCGCTCAGGTCGGCGTTCATGGGCGCGATGCTGCCGCTGCCGTAGAGAAAGTACACCCGGCCGTCGTCGTCCTGAAACAGCGACGCGTCGATGCCGGTGGGCGTCAGGGGCGCGTCGGGGGTGTTGGTGCTTATGTAGGGCCCTTCGGCGCGGCCGGTGGTGCTTTTCAGCAGGCCCGTGCCCAGCCCCGTGACGCAGTAGGCAATGTAGAAGTTGTGGTTGAGGTAGCGGATTTCGGGTGCCCACAGGGCCCGGCGGCGGTTGCCGTTCTTCACCGTCCACTGCTTCTGCCAGGTTCCGTCGCGCTCAATGCTCCACACCAGCCCCAGCGGCTCCCAGTTCTTCATGTCCTTCGACTTCCACACCTTGATGCCCTCGTTGCTCACCATAAAGTCGGGGCCGATGGTGCCAGTGAGGTAGTAGGTTTTGTCGGGACCGAGGCAGATGCTAGCGTCGCGCAGGGGCGTGTCGAGGATGGGCTTCACCGGCGGCATGGGTGGCTCCCCGGTGTGCGGAAAGTCCTTCACCGTCTTTTTCACCGGCGCAGCGGCCGGCGTCTGGGCCAGGGCAGTCTGGGTGAGGAGCAGGCCACAGCACAGGAGCAGAAGGGTTTTCATCATTCGGGTTGAGCTTTATTTGAACATCATGCAGAATGCAGCGAAGCATCTCGCGGGCTGCCATTGTTGGGCAAAGGCCGTCATGCTTGATCTGTTTGCCCCTTCCCTCCTACTTCTGTACTGGCTCCCACCCTTCGCCGCCGGCGAAAATGTTTTTGAGCGTGTACTTCTTCGCCTCTTTGGCCGTGAGCTGACGGGCCCATTTCACGCGCTCATTGGGCTTGGCACCGGGACCCGAGGAGTTGTATTCGGCGTAGAACACTGTCTTCTCGTTGTCAGGGTTGCGCCAGTTGTCCCAGCCGGCGGGCGTGATGTGGGCGCCCATTTCGCAGTTGATGAACACGGTTTTGGCATTGGGCCGCCAGGGCCGGCCGAGATACACCTTCTTGGCCTCGTCGTTGGCCGTGAGCTTGCAGTTGAGCAGCACGTAGCCGTACGTCTGGTGAGCCGTAGTAGAAGCTGCCGTGATGTAAGAATTGCGCTTACTACGCAGCTCACAGCCCTCGAAGACCACCGTGGCGGTGCCAAACAGAAAGTCGGTGGTGCCTTCGATGTAGCAGTTCTGGTAGTACTGGCGGCTGTTTTCGACGGCCATGTACAGCGTATCCTGATTGCCCAGCATCCGGCAGTTGCGAAACGTGGCCCGGTCGCCTTCCACGTGCAGGGCCACGGCCTGCCCCACCGGTCCGGCCGAGTTTTCGAAAGTGATATTCTCAGCCGTAAAGTCGTTGGCCTGCACCAGTACCGTGTGGGAGGTGTAGGTGCTGTGCTTTTGTGCGTCGCCGGAGTAGTCGCCGAAACTGATGATAACGCCTTCCTTACTCTCCCCCAGCAGTAGCACGTTGGTTTTGTGCGCGGGCACCACCAGCTTCTCGCGGTAGGTGCCGTTTTTGATGAAAATAGTGACCGTGACCTGCGACAAATCCCGGGAGGCATTCACGGCCTCCTGAATGGTGCGGTAGTCGCCGGAGCCGTCCGGGGCCACCGTCATGCGCGTGACTTGCGGCGGGGCCGGCGTAGGGGCCGGCTTGGCAACAGTGGCCGGGGCGGCAGGAGCTGATACGGGCGGCGTGGTCTGGGCCTGGAGCCGGGTAGTAGCAAGCAGCAAGCCAGTGGCCAGCAGAAGTCGGGGAAGGGGCATGATGAGAAGTTCAGTGCGGATGGAAAGGCAATACCGATTGTCTCCTTACTTTCATTCCGCAGAAATTAAGGAGACAACTACTACCAACGCGCCGGCCAGGTGGCAGCGCTAGTCTTTAGTCGGGTCCCAGTTGCGAAACACTTTCTCGCGGGTGTACTCTTTGGCCTGCTCGTCGGTGAGCTGGTGGCTCCAGGCCACGCGCTGCTTGGGCTGAGCACCTTTGCCCTTGCTCTGGTACTCGGCGTAAAAGGCGGTTTGCTTGTTGGTTTCCTTGCCCCAATGGTCCCAGCCGGCGGCCCCGATATGCTGGCCTAAGTCACAGTTCAGGAACACGGTTTTGGCGTAGGGCCGCCAGGGCCGGCCCAGCATAAAGCTGCCGGCCGGCGCGTCGCCGGTTATTTTGCAGCGCATAAACACGTAGCCGTAGCGGGTACTATCGGGGGTGGAAGCAGCCGTGACGTAGCCACCGGGCTTCTTGCAGAAGATGGTGCAATCCTCGAAAAAGGTCGTGCTGGAGCCGAAGATGAAGTCGACGGTGCCCTCGATGTAGCAGTTCTGGTAATACTGCCGGCTGCCGTAGCCGTAGGTGTAGAGCGTATCCTGATTGCCCAGGAAGCGGCAGTTGCGGAAGCGGGCTTTGTCGCCGGCTACCCACACGGCCACGGCCTGCCCCACGGGCCCCGAAGAGTTCTGAAAGGTGATATTCTCGGCCGAAAAGTCGGTGCCGTAGATGTAGATGCTCGACGAGCCCGAGGTGCCTTTGTCTTCGCCGAAGATGTTCTTCTTCTGGTTGTAGTCGTCGTAGGTCAGCACGGTTTTCTCCCGGTCTTCCCCAATGATTTTGACCAGATTCTTGGAGCCGGCCAGCACCAGCTTTTCCTTATAAATGCCCTTCTTGATAAAGATAGTGGTGACTTTCTTGCGGAAGTCGGGCACGGCGTTGAAGGCTTCCTGCACCGTACGGTACTGCCCGGAGCCGTCCTGGGCCACCACGAAATCGTAGCCAAAGGCACGGCCGGCCAGCAGCCAGAGCATGCAAATAAGGCTTAGTATTCTGCTCATGGCGTAGTAGGCTGAGCGTCCTTGCCATTGGCCACAGGCGGTATGGCATTCTTGGCCGTAGGCTTGCCGATGCGCTCCGACAGCAGCGGCATTTTCTGGGCAATAACCTGACTTACAACCAGCTGGGCCATCTTGCGGGCGCCCAACTCGCTGAAGTGTGTGTTGTCGTTGCGGCCGTAAGGGTAGTTGGGATGGTCGCCGGGCTCAAGTTGCAGGAAGAGCAGCTTGGAGTTTTCGACGCCGTACTTCTGCAGTAGCTCCCGGCTCATCTTGTCGAGGTCAATCAGGGGCACTTTCAGTTCCCGGGCCACGTCCATGGTGGCGGCGGAATAGGCCGGGTGGGTCTCCACCACCTTGCCTTCCTTATCAAATTTGCGGCGCGTAACGGGCGTAATCAGCACCGGATTGCCCTTTTTGGAGCGCGTCTCGGTCACAAACTTGATGAGGTTCTTGCGGTAGTCGGCCGGCGACACGTATCGGTCGGGCTTGTCCTGGGCCTCGTCGTTGTGGCCAAACTGAATGAAGACGTAGTCGCCTTCCTGCAGAGCATCCACGATGGGCTGCCAGCGGTTTTCGGCCATGAAGGTGCGGGTGCTACGGCCGTTCTGGGCCCGGTTGTCCACCACCACCGTCGAGTCGAAGAACGTGTAGAGCGGCATCCCCCAGCCGGTTTCGGGGTAGGTCTGCTTGATCTTCTGGGCAATGGTGGAGTCGCCGATGAGGTAGAGCTTGATCTTCTTCGGCGGTGCTCCGGCAAAGGACAGCACCAGCAGCAAAGCCAGCGGCCAGGTGCGTTTCAGCAAGTTTTTCAGCATAATTGGTGGGGGTTAGCGGGCCTGGGCGTCCACGGTTTTCTTGACTTCGCGCTTCACAATACGATTGGCCAACTCCAGCTTGAGGGTGCGGATGTCGGCCAGCACGAGCTGGGCCATCTTGCGGGCGCCTAACTCGCTGAAGTGGGTGTTGTCGTCGCGGCCGGCGGGGTAGTTGGGGTGCTCCCCGGGCGCGAGGTGGTTGAAGAGCAGCTTCGAGTTTTCGACCCCGAACTGCTGGAGCAGCGCCTGGCTTTCCGCGTCCAGATCAATCAGGGCCACCTTTTGCTCCTGTGCCAGGCTGCGCACGATGGTGGCGTACACGGCGTGGGTTTCCTCGATTTTGCCGGCCGCGTCAAACTTGCGGCGGGCCACGGGCGTGAGCAGCACCGGGGTAGCCTTTTTGGCGCGGGTTTCGAGCACGAAGCGCAGCAGATTGGCCCGAAAATCAGCTTCGGGCGTGTAGTTGGCCTTGGTGGGCACCTCGTCGTTGTGGCCAAACTGGATGAAGACGTAGTCGCCGGGCTTGAGGTCATTGGCCACGGGCTGCCAGCGGTTTTCGGCCAGAAACGACTTGGTGCTGCGGCCGTTCTGGGCCCGGTTGTCGACCGTCACGGTTTCGTCGAAGAAGTACCGAAAAGGCATGCCCCAGCCAGTTTCGGGGAAAGCCTTTTCCTCTTTGTTCGACATGGTCGAATCGCCGATGAGGTAGACCTTAATACCAGCCGCTGGAGGCGCAGCGAAGGCCAGCAGCGCCAGCAGGCCAACGGCCGCCACGGCGGTAAGAATACGATGCGACATACGGGTGGGCGGAGAGTAGAACGAGCATTTTCACGTTTCCCGCCTGGGGCTTGCCGCCGGCATTTCAGGCCCGCCACTTCCCCGCATCGGGTTACGCGTAGCAGCAAGTAAAGCCAATTTGCGACCGAAAAAGCCGGTTAGCGGGAGAATAGTTGCGCAAACGTTGCCGGGAACGATGCCACAATTACCGCTTTTGGCGTAGCGCGAACTTTGTAGTTCGCGGGCCAGAACAACTTATTCGGCGCGGGCCACGCGAGTTAATAAAGCCCGCGCTACAAAAAAGGCGGCTGCACAACAGTGCAGCCGCCTTTGCAAACGTTAAAGCGGAGGCTTCCCTCCTACTCTGACTTACCAGTAGATGGTGTACAGCGCCGTCAGGATAACGGCAATGACCATGGCACCGATGGTGAAGCTGGGCTGAGGCTTGAACATGCTCGAATCTACCTCCAGGCCCTTGGTTTTCACGCCGCGGCTGGTCTCAAACAGGCTGATGATGACCATCACTACAATACAGATGACGAACACGAAGCCCATCCGGTCGAGGAAAGGAATTTCGTAGACACCGGCCTCACTTTTCACCGCGAAGCCCAGCGGGGCCAGGAACGACAGATCCACGAGGCCGGGCAGAAACTTGAACATGATGGACAGCAAGAAGCCGCCGATGGTAGCAAACAGAGCCGCGTTGGACGTCGTTTTCTTCCAGAAGAAGCCCAGAATGAACATGGCAAAAATGCCCGGCGACACGAAGCCGGTGTACTCCTGAATGTACTGGAAGCCGCCTTTTTTGTCGATGCCTAGGTGGGGCGCAATCAGCACGCCCAAAATCATGGCCACTACTACGGCAATCTTGCCCACCACCACGAGCTTCTTTTCGGAAGCCTCCGGGTTCAGCACTTTCTTGTAGATATCCAGAGTGAAGATTGTGGCAATGGAGTTGGCTTTGCCGGCCAGCGAGGCCACTACGGCCGCCGTGAGGGCCGCGAAGGACAAGCCTTTCAGCCCCACGGGCAGAATGTTGAGCAGCACGGGGTAGGCGCGGTCGGGGTTCAGGTTGGCACCTTCACCAAACTCGGTAGCTCCAAATACATCCTGTTTGTAGAGCACGTAGGCCGCAATACCGGGCAGTACCACAATCACGGGCATGAGCAGCTTGAGGAAAGCGGCAAACAGAATACCGGCGCGGGCCGTGGGCAAATCGGCGCCCAGGGCACGCTGGGTAATGTATTGGTTGCAGCCCCAGTAGTTCAGGTTCACAATCCACATGCCACCGAGCAGCACCGTGAGGCCCGGCAAGTCAATAAAGTTGGGATTGTCCTTCTCGAAAATCATCTGGAAGTGGTCGGCGGCCTGGTCCTGCATCAGCTTAAAGCCGCTGATAACGCCCGACTGCCCGTAGTGGTCGGCCACCATATCCAGGGCCAGGTAAGTGGTAGCCAAACCGCCCAGAATCAGGAAGAACACCTGAATCACGTCCGTAAAGCCGATTACCTTCATGCCACCCAGCGTGATGATGACGGCAAATACGGCCAGGGCATACAGGCAAAACGTGAGGTTGAGGCCCGCAATGCTACTGATGGCAATGGCACCCAGGTAGAGAATCGAGGTCAGGTTGACAACCACGTAGAGCATCAGCCAGAAAATGGCCATAATCATGGCCACCGTGCCGTTGTAGCGCTGGTGCAGAAACTGAGGCATCGTGAAGATGTGATTCTTCAGGTACACCGGAATGAAGAACACGGCCACGATGATGAGCGTGAGGGCTGCCATCCATTCGTAGGTAGCAATGGCCAGGCCCATCTTGAAGCCTGAGCCCGACATACCCACAAACTGCTCGGCCGAGATGTTGGAGGCAATCAGCGAGGAGCCGATGGCCCACCACGTCAGGGAGCCTTCGGCCAGAAAGTAGTCTTTGGAGTCGCCTTCGAGGGTGCCGTCGTGGCCAGTCTTGCGGCGGTAAATCCAGATGCCATAGCCCGATACAATCAGGAAATAGACAAAGAAGACGATGTAATCTAAAGTGGCGAGTTGATTCATTGAAACAAGGAAAGAGTAGGGAATTCGGGGTGGAGCACGGGGCCGGGAAAAGCAGCGCCGGAAAAGCTTGGCTAAAGCTACCTTTCTACTGCCTGAGTTTGACGCTTGGAATCCTAAATAACGCGTTTAATACTGGTTCAATCCGCTATTTGGACCAGAAAAACTACCGCAACCGTTTGCATAGACCTTGTTTCCGGCCTGCCCGCGGCAACTTTATTTAGCCCTCAGGCTTCAGGGATTGAGCGTGGCCAACAGGCGCTGCGGACCCAGAGCGGCAGTGAGGTCGGGCAAATCGTAGCGCAGCAGTACACCCGGCAGTACCAGCGAGTACCAGTCTTTGCCCGTGGGCTGCGTCAGCGCCTGCCGAAACGAGGTGACGCCCGGACCCAGCCACAGCGTGGAAATAGCGGGCGTGAGCACAGCCGCGTGCAAGGCTACCGGCGCGGCCCGCCCCGTGGCGTACACGGCCACCGGCGCGGCCCGCAGGCGGGGCTCCTGCCCAATAAAGCTCAGGGCCATAAATACATCTACCACACGCTGACCCAGCAGCGGCTGCCCCACGTGCAGGGCCATGAGGGCATTACGGTACTCGCGGTTGTAGAATTTCTTGTCGTTGAGGGCCTCCGGGTCGGTGGTTTCGCCCAGGCCGCGCAGGTCGGTGAGCAACACGGCGTAATTCTGCCGCAGGTAGCTGGTGAGCAGCGCCGTGCTATCGGCCAGGCTACGCTTGCCACGCTCGGGTAGCCACAGCACCACTTTGGCTACCGGTGCCTCGCCGGCCGGCAGTGCCAGCAGCGCCGGCAGCGGCACTTGCCCTTCGCGCCGGATGATGAGCTTGCGCAGCGCAATATCATGGGACTGAATGGTTTCCTTCCACTCCACAGCCACGGGCGCGCTTAGCTCGGTCGGCAAGCTGAGCTGCCGACGGATAATGGCCGGTAAGTCCCGAATCTGCCCGGCTTTCTTCCGCTGCCGGGTCAGTTGTTCCGCTTCGTTCAGGTTGCGCTGCACAAGGGTCAACTCGTCTTTAAAGGCCGTGGTAACCTGGCCAGTGCTGGTACTCCAGAGCTCCTGCGGGGTGAGCGTGGCCAAGGCACCTTCCCGTACTGGGCTTGGGTCGTTGTAAAGCCACTGTCGGAACCACTGCACGGCCATTTCGCGCTTGGGCTGGGAAATGCCGTGGCCGTCGTCGTAGGTAAACAGGCTTACTTTTTCTGGCTGCCCCAGACCCGCGTACACCTGCCGCAGTTCCCGGTCAACGTCCTGAATAATAGTATAATCGACGAAGTCAAAGCGGCCGGCCAGAATCTGCAAAGGCTTGGGGGCAAACATGATGGGCCAGTCGGCCGCGTCGAGCCGGGCCTGGCCGGCACCAGGAATCTGCACGCAGCCGTCGGAGGGACCGGTGAGGGCCAGCACTTTCTCCCCGCTGACTACGTAGCTGCACAGCGAGGCCACCTTTACCCGCTCATCGAAGCCAATGAAGTAAGCGGTTTGAGTAGCGCCCCCCGAGTTGCCCAGCGCCCCAATTCGCTCGGCATCCACTTCGGGGCGCGTAAGCAGGTAGTCGAGGCTGCGCACGTTGTCCCAGAGCTCAGCGGCCACGGCGCTGGTGCCCAACAGGTTCAATTGGGAGTTGAGCAGCGTGTGCTCGGTAGTGCCGCCCCGGGTGAGGGGCTTGCCGGCGGCATCGGCCAGCTGGTACCGCTCACCCTGCGAAATCGGGTCGATAATCAGCACCACAAACCCGTTGGTGGCGAAGAGGATGGCCGTTTTCTGGTACGACTCGGTAGCCTTCGACTCGGCCTCATGCCCGCAGAACAGCAGCACGCCCGGCAGGCGGCCTTTCGCGCCGTCGGGCACGTACAGGTTGGCCGTCACGTGGTGGCGAGGCGTGCTTTCGTACACTACCTTCTCAATGCGGTAGCCGGCGCGGGCCAAAGTGCCGGTAACGCGGGCCTTCAAGGGAGTACGAGCCGGCAGCGGCCCGAGCAGGCGGCGGAAACGGGCCCGGGCACTGTCGCGGTAGGCAAGCAGGCCGGATTCGGAGGAAAGCGCCTGGGCCAGGGCGGTGCGACGGCCGTTGTACTGCTGCCGCACCTGCTGCTGCAACGCGCTGTTGAGCGACACGTTGGCTTTCCAGTCGAGCACGTCGTAGGGCTTTTGGGCCCGGGCCACGCCGCCGCTCAAGGCCAGAATCAGGATCAGCAGAAAGTTTCTCATGTAGGATAGGGCTACGGTCTGACAATTTTTGGCGGGCCAATTTCAACATAAAAAAGCCCGGGCAACAGCTACGTGGCCCAGGCTTTTTATGTGTTTTTCAATACAATCAGGCCGAAACCTGGGCGTTTAGGTGGCTGGCCACGGTGGCATACACGCCCTGTTCCAGCATCTGCTCCAGGTAGGCAGCCACCTGCGGCGCGAAGCCCGGCAGCGTGGTCAGGTCGTGGTGCCAGAGGGCCTGGTTGCGCAACACGGTGGTGGTTAGCTCGGCGGGCGTGAGGCGCTGCCAGAGGTCGGCAAAATAGCCGGCTTTTTCATCCTGAATCGGGTATTCCTCGCCGTTCAGCTCGCCATACCAGGTATGGTCCTGCTGGCGGGTGCCGCGCATGAAGAGCAGGTAGGCGGCGAAGCCCACAGCCGCGCACTGGGGCACTTTCTGGTATCGCTCGGCGTACTGCACCAACGTGGCCACGGCCCGCATCTGCAACTTGGCCGTGTAGTTGAGCGTGATGCCCAGCCAGCGGTGCTCCACAAACGGGTTGCGGAACCGGTCGAGTACTTGGCGGCCAAACTCGCGCGACACTTCATCGGCCACCGGGTAGGGAATACCAGCGCGCAGGTTGTCCTGCATCAGGCTGGTGATGTAGCTACCCAATACCTCATCGTCCATGGCGCCGCGCACGGTATCGAAACCGCTGAGCAGGGCCAGGCCACAGCTAAGCGTGTGCGTGCCGTTGAGCATCCGCAGCTTCAGCTCCCGGAACTGGTTGATGTCGGGCTGAATGACGACGCCGGCATCCACCTGTTCGAAGGAAAGCACCTGCCGCACCCGCTCGTCGCCTTCGATGGCCCAGAGCAGGTAGGCTTCCGACATCGTGAGCAAGTCATCGGAGTAGCCTAGCTCCTCTTCCAGGGCGGCCTGGGTGGCCGCGTCGGGGCGGCCGGGCACGATGCGGTCCACGAGCGAGTTGCAGAAGTGGTTGGCCGCTTCGAGCCACTCGATAAAGTCCGCGTCGAGGCCGTTGAGGTGGGCCAGCTCCAGCACGATGCCTTCCAGCTTCGAGCCGTTGTTGGGAATCAGCTCCGTGGGCACAATCACCAGCCCCTTGTCCAGCGCGCCATCGAAGGCCTGGTAGCGGGCATACAGCACAGCCAGCAGCTTGCCGGGAAACGAGTGGGGCGGCGTCTGCTGAATCGACTCGGATACGAGCTGAATACCCACCTCGGTGGTGTTGGAAATGACCACCTGCAGTTCCGGGGTGCGGGCCACGCGCAGCACGTCGGCCCACTGGCTTTTGGCCGACAGCACCCGACTGATAGCCGAGCACACCACGTTTTCCTCCACCGTTTGCCCATCGGCCACGCCCCGGATGCAGAGCGTGTAGAGCCCGTCCTGGCGGCTGAAGGCGTTGATGTCGCCCCCGTCGGTCGACTTGACCACCACGATGCGGCCGTTGAAGAGGCCTTGGCGGTTGGCTTTATCGATGAGGTAGTCGGGCAGGCCACGCAGCAGCACGCCGGTGCCAAACTGCAGCACTTTTTCGGGCAGAGCCGCCGCGCCCGGCTGCGTTTCCATGTCTTGGGAGAGGTAGTTCATAATGACAGCGGCTTGTCGTCTCGGGTTTGCTTTCCTTCGGCTGCCTCCGCCGGTGGTTTCTCCGGCAGGGTGTAAATGGTATTCATCGGCTGGTTTTGGCAGACGCCAGGCAGCCATTCTGCATTCCTACTAACCAGACAGCTGAAATTTTCACCAGCGGCCGGGCTTCCAGTGGGAAGCCTGGCTTTGGTCAAAATCTCAGCTGCCGGGCTGTTGTAAGCGTTGATTAGTAGCCGAAGTTCTGCTTCAGGTTAGGGTTCGTGTCAACCACGGCCTGTGGGAAGGCTAGCAGCTCATCTCCGGTATTGGGCACGTAGTTGGCCGCAAACAGTTCGATGAAAGTAGAGGTGCCACCCAGCGCCTGGCGCCAGCTGAAGCGGTTGGAAACCGTCGTGGTGCCGGGTAGCGTGTAGTTGCTGAGCGTGCTGGCGTTGCTGAACGACGGACGGTAGAGTGAGCGGGCGTAGCGCAACTGGTCGTTTACGGCATAGCCGTACACATACAGCGGAATGTTGGCGTAAGCCCCGGTACCGTTGCGCATTTCCGTGAGCTGGGCCTTGGTTTCGGCTATTTTGGCCCCAAGCAGGTTCCAGCGGATCAGGTCATACTTGCGGATACCCTCGCCGCCGAATTCAAGCAGCCGCTCTTTTACCAGCGCATCGAAGAAAGTGGTTTTGGAACCCACCTGCGCAGCGGGTAGCACCTTGTAGGACGCCGTAGGATACGAACGTTTCCGAACTTCTTCCAGAGCCGCTACCGGCGTAGTGCCGTTGTAAGCAGCGCTGGGGCCGGCCAGTTCGTTCTGGGCTTCGGCAAACATCAGTAGCACGTCGGCAAAGCGGATAATCGGCCAGTTCAGGCCCAGGTTCTGCGAGGAGCCGGTCAGAATCGGCACGCGCCAGTCGCGGCGAAATTTGCCGTCGCGCAGGGTCGTCAGCGTGGCGCTGGTCTGCGTGTTGGGAGTGGCGGCAGTGGTCTGGTAAAGCGTCACCGTCACGTCGCGGCGCACATCGGTCGAGTCGAAGGCGTAGAAGTAGTTCGGATTGATGGTGTACGAGCCTCCACCCTGGCCCCAGCGCGAGTTTACATCTAGGCGCGGACCGTTGTTGTAGCCCAGCTTGCTGTCGGAAAGAGCCGACCCTGAGCCCATGCCTACCTCAAACATGATTTCGCCGTACGAAACGTCGAAGCGCGACTCGTTGATATTGCGCCACACGGCTTCGAAGCTCGGGTTCAGCGTGTGCTGGCTACGGGTTTTGAGCAGCGTATCGCACTCGGCCCGGGCCATGGTGTAGTAGTTCAGATAGTCGGATGGGCGCTCCATCTGGCCGGTACGGGCATTAGCGCGGTAGCCGCCGCGGGCCAGTGCAATGCGGGCCCGCAGAGCCTTGGCAGCACCTTTGGTAAACCGCTCGTAGGCGTTAGCATCCGACTCCTTGCGCCAAGGCAGCAGCCGTGAGGCCAGGGCTAGGTCGCCCAGAATCTGGTCGTAGATAACGTTACGGTCGGTCTGGGGCAGGTTCAAGTCGGAATAAGCCGAAGACGGCTCAAACTGCGCGGGCACGTCGCCCCAGTTGCGCACGATTTCCATAAAGTAAAGCGCCCGCAACGCCAGTGCTTCGCCGTGCATCCGGCGCAAGGCCTTCTGCTCGGTCGCGCTGCCGTTCTTGTAGAGGTCCATCTGCGGAATGTTCTTGATGCAGATGTTGGCCCGCTCCACGCCCAGATACAGCGTAGTGAAAGGCGCCGGCAGCTCGGTGGTGCCCGACGTTACGCGGTAGCGGTTGATGTCGCGGCTACCTCCGTCGGCAGCACCGGCCCGGTTCTGGCCTTCGTCCGTGTCGGAGGGGTAGCCCGTCGAGAGGCGCACGCCGTAACCAGCATCACCCGACAGTGGGTCGTAGGCACCAACTATAGCGCTGTTGACGTTGGCCACGCTGCTGAATACGTCGTCGCTGATGTAGGAAGACGCGGGGCTGACGTCGAGGTAATCTTTGCAGGAGAAAGTCGCAGCCAGGCAGCTGATAGCAGCCACCGTGAGGGCCGGACGAAAAATAGAGCGTTTTATCGTGAACATCGGGGTGGGAAATTAGAGGGAGAGATTCACGCCGAACAACAAAGCGCGGCTGCGCGGATAAGCGGCATAGTCAACGCCCGGCGTAAGCGGCGTAGCGCGGCGGGTGTTCACCTCCGGGTCGTAGCCACTGTACTTGGTGAAGGTGTAGATGTTGTTGGCCGTCACGTAGAAACGAACCTGGGTCAGCTTGGCCCGCAGCGTCAGCGACTTCGGCAGGGTGTAGCCGATGGTGATGTTGTTTACGCGCAGGAACGAGCCATCTTCAATAGCCCACGAGTGCAGCAGGTAGCGGCCCCGCGTCGGACGCCAGATTTTGGCGTTGGCGTTGAGAGCGGCCAAAGCAGTAGGCTCACTTACTACGTTGCCCTGGTCGTCAATCGTGCGCCACCGGTCGCGCATGATGCCCAGCACGTTCTGGTTGGGGTTGTAGCTGCTGGTGAAGTCAATCTTGTTGGCATTGTAAATGTCGTTGCCAACTACAAAGTTCAGGAACACGCTGGCGTCGAAGCCTTTGTAGGCAAATTGCTGGTTCAGGCCACCGGTAAACTTAGGGTTGGCATTGCCAATTACCTGCCGGTCGTCGGTGGTGATGAGGCCGTCGCCGTTGGTGTCCTTGAACTTAACGGCGCCCGGCGTGGGCTGAATTACCCCGTTTACCGTGGTACCGGTGTTGTCGGCCACCACGATGTTGTTGTTCGGAATACCATCTTTCAGCGCGTAGTTCCAAGTACCGTTGGCCGCCTGCGTGGCGTTGAAGTCTTCCACTTTATACCAGCCGTCGGTTACATAGCCAAACATGAGGCCCACTGGCTGGCCCGGCGTTACGAGGTAGTCGGTACCGGTGTCGGAAGTCCAGCCCGAGTTGATGCCGGGCAGGTAGGGCTGGCCGCCCAGGCTTTCCACCCGGTTGCGGTTAATCGACACGTTGCCGTTCAGCGACCAGGTGAAGTCGGGCGTCTGGATGGCGGTGCTGCTGATCTGCAGCTCAATGCCGCGGTTAGAAGTTTCGCCGATGTTGCGCAGCTGCGTGGTGTAGCCCGAGGTTACGGGCACGGGCTGGGCAATCAGCAGGTCGAAAGTGGTGTTATAATAAGCATCAGCCGTAATCTGCACCTTGTTGTTGAACAAGCTCAGGTCCATGCCCAAGTTGCGCGCCCGAGTAGTTTCCCACTTCAGATTGGGATTAGCCAGCGACGTAGTAGCCAGACCGGGCGTGCGGCCGTTTTCCAGCGAGTATTCCACGCCGTTCGAGATGAACGTCTCACGGAACAGGTTGTTAGCAATGCGGTTGTTGCCCGACAGGCCGTAGCTCAGGCGCAGCTTCAGGTCCGTTACCATAGCCAACGACTGCATAAAGCCTTCTTTCGACACGCGCCATGCTACCGAAGCAGCCGGGAAGTAGCCCACCCGCTTACCAGCGGCAAACTTCGACGAGCCGTCAACACGCATTGTACCGGTGAAGAGGTACTTGTCGTCGAAGGAGTAGTTCACGCGGCTAAAAGCTGACAGAATACGGTTCGGGTCTTCGTTAGTGGTTGGCGAAGGCTGCACGAAGCCGGCCGGAGCCTGGGCCTGGTTGAAGTTGGCCAGAGCCTTTTCGGGCTCGATGTTGGTCGGCAGGTACAGGGCCGAGATGTTGAGCGAGTTGTTCAGCGTCTGGAACACTTCGTGGCCGAGCAGCGCGTCGAAGGCGTGGCGGCCTTTGGCCTGGAGCTTGTAGCTCAGCACGTTCGAATTGTTGAGCGTGAGTTGGGTACCGGTGCCGATGGAAGCCGTGGGCTGGTTGCCGTTCTGGCGGGCCACGCTGGTTACTTTGCTGTTGAAGGCTTCGGAACGCGTGATGCGGTAGTCAACGCCGAAGGTCGAGCGGATGCTCAGGGCCTTGGTGAAGTTGAAGTTGGCGTAAGTGGTGGCGTTAGCCAGGCGCTGAATGTCGCGGCGGTACTCGGCGTTGGCCAATACAATCGGATTAATCAGACCGTTGTTGCCACCGCTCAAAATATAGTATTCTTCGTCTTCCTGGGTGGGGTCGAGTACTACGCCGCTGCCCAGGTTGTTGGTAAAGGGCCGGTACTGTATCGTATTGCGCAGGCGCGACGAGCTGGAAAGTCCACCGCTGGCCGTGCCGGCACCGTTGACGGTCTGGTCGTTGAGACGCACGTTGAAGCCAATGCGCAGCTTGTCGGTAGCCTTGTTGTCGAGGCGGAAGCTCACCAGCTTGCGGTTGAACTCCGACGCCAGTTGAATGCCTTTTTCGGTGTTGTTGGTCAGGCTCAGCGAGTATACCGTGCCTTTGCCACCACCCGAAACGGTGAGGTTATGCGTCTGCTGGAAAGCTTCCCGGCCGAATACTTCTTCCTGCCAGTCGGTGAAAGGCGATTGACGAGCCAGGTTCAGCGTATCGCTGGTGAAGTTTCTGGAGCCGTAGGCGCTACGGAACGTAGCCAGGTCGGCGCTTTGGCGCGAGGCGCGCTCGTACTGTAAATCAATGTATTCGCCGGGCTTGAGCACATCCAGCTTCTTAACCAACTGCCGCACGCCGGCAAAACCGGTGTAGTTAATAGTAGTGCGGCCTTCGATACCGTTTTTGGTCGTGATGATAACCACGCCGTTGGCACCGCGGGCACCGTAGATGGCCGTGGCCGAGGCATCCTTCAGTACGTCAACCGAGGCAATATCCTGGGGCGAAATAACCGACAGCGCGTTTTCCAGCTGCATGCCGTCTACTACGTACAGGGGCGAGTTGTCTTGGGTGATAGAGCCGCCGCCGCGCACCCGGATGCGCACATCGGCACCGGGCGTACCTTCCGAGGAAGTAAGCTGCACCCCAGCCAGGCGGCCCGTTAGGGCTTCAGCGGCTGAGTTTACCGGTACGTCCTTAATCTGGGCGGCGCTTACCGACGATACGGAGCCGGTGATGTCCTTGCGGGGCACGGCCGCGTAGCCGATTACCACCACGTCTTCCATCAGCTTGGTATCGGGGCTCAGCTGCACCGTAATGTTGTTCTGGCTACCCACGCTCACGTCTTTCGACACGAAGCCGATGTAGCTCAGGCGCAGGGTAACGTCGGTAGCATTGGCGGGCAGGGTGATGGAAAACGTGCCATCGGGGCCGGTAGAGGCGCCGTTGGTGGTTCCCTTCACAACAACCGTTACCCCGGGTAGAGGCTCATCTTTCTCAGTGGATCGGACGACTCCCTGAATGCTGCGCTGCTGGGCTACCGCGTGCAGCGCGACGCTCAGTAGCAGCCAGAGGAACAGTAGGTGCTTTCTCATGTGACGTTAGGTGTGGGAATTTGAAATTTTCAATTGACGGGCTTCGCTGCTGTGCGTGGCCGGATGGTGTGGAGAGACTTACCGGACAGGCGAAAGAAAAGCAGTAGAAAGACCAGAATGCGTTTTGCACTCTTACCTGTTAGTCGGGCTAATTTTGTACTGTTAGCCGATTCACCGGTTCTATAAGTTTACACTAACCCCCGGCAAAAGCGAAGAATCCACGCTTTTTTATTTGTGCAAACGTTCCCGGCATCGTTGCCGTCGTTCCATTAAACCGGGTTTATTGCTATACTAGCCTCCTAATAGTCATATCCTTAGCCTTCCTCTATTTTTGCCGGCCTTTTCACCATCAATTTTACTTATTGTATTTTTCTAATCGGCTGAGTCTACACTCACCATCTTACCTCGCGCACAGCAGCCTACTAGTTTACGTGCCGACTGTGAGCGGTAGAACTGGCCGAGCTACCGAGAAAGGAGCACCGGCTGAAAACAGAAAAAGCCTCCAGTTGCAGCTGAAGGCCTTTCTAAGCAAGATTCCGCGCAGTTATTCCACCCGAAACCAGTCTACATCAGCCGCACCGGCGTCGTTAGTTTTGCCGGCCCGGGTACAAAACAGGCCCACTTTGGCACCAATCCATTTGCCTTCCCGCACCTGAAACGCCGTGCCTACCGGCTGAAACGTCTGCCCGTCGAGGCTGTAGCTGAACTGACACTTGGCACCCGCGGCTACGGCCGCGCGCAGGTACACGGGCTGCCCGGCCGGCATGGTGGCTACGGGCGCGGCCGTAGTTTCGGCGGTGCCTTTGTCGGCGTTCTGGCAGGTGGTCTGGCTCAGCTGGAGCTTGCCGCCCTGGTTGGTTACCGACAGGTACGCATAGTCCAGGCCCATCATAATCAGGCCGGTTTTCTCACCTTCGAAGCGGGGCGTAAATGTGAGCTTGGTCGTGACGGTAAATACCTCGGCCGGCAGCTTTTGCAGCAGTAGATTAGGCACCTGCCAGAAGTTCTTAAAATCAGTAGGCAGCGGCACCGAGTACAGCCGCAGATAGCCTGCACCGGTCGGGAAAGCCCAGCCCACCTGCGGGTTGGCGTGCCACTGCCACTGCAGGCCCAGCTGGTTCGAGTCGAATTCGTCGGAGGTGGCGGGTGTGGCCAGCGCGGCAGCTTTACCTTTGGTAGCCGGCTTGCGGAAGGTAAGTACCGGCTCACCCTTACCGTCGCCGTCGGGGTCGTTGCCAATTACCGGCCAGTCGTTTTTCCACACCATCGGCTGCAGGTGCACCACGCGGCCGTAGGGCCCTTGGTCCTGAAAGTGCATAAACCAGTTTTCGCCGGTCGGCGTGTCAATCCAGGCGCCCTGGTGCGGCCCGTTGATGGTGGTTTTGCCCTGGTCCATCACGATACGGTCTTCGTAGGGGCCAAACACGCTTTTAGAGCGCAGTGCCACCTGCCAGCCGGTAGCCACTCCCCCACCCGGCGCCAGAATGTAGTAGTAGCCGTTGCGCTTGTGAAACTTGGGGCCTTCAATCGTGGGGTGCTTTTCGTGCCCGTCGAATACCAGCACGTCGTCGCCGAGCAGGCTGCGGCCGTCGGGGCTCATGCGGCTCACAGCCAGCACACTCTTGAAACCGGCCCTGCTCCCGGCAAAGCCGTGTACGAGGTAGGCTTTGCCATCTTCGTCCCAGAGCGGGCAGGGGTCAATCCAACCCTTGGCCTCCTTCACCAGCACCGGCGCTTCCCAGGGCCCGGCCGGGTTGTCGGCCCGCGTCACGAAAATGCCCAGGTCGGGGTCGGGGTAATAGATATAGAACTTCTTTTTGTGGTAGCGAATGGAGGGTGCCCACACGCCGTTGCCGTGCTGGGGCAGGTCGTAGCGAGCCTGCGGGGGTTGCTGGGTGAATACCGCACCGATAATGGTCCAGTTGACCAGGTCGGTGGAATGCAGAATCTGCAAACCGGGTGCGGCGTTGAAGCTCGATGAGGTGAGGTAGTAGTCATTGCCCACCCGCACCACATCGGGGTCGGAGTAGTCGGCATACAGCACCGGGTTTTTATAAGTACCGTTGCCCAGGTCGGGTACCCATACTTTCGACAGGGAAGAGGTTTGGGCCGCCGTGAAGCGGGGCAGGCAGAAAATAGCCGCCAAAGCAGCCAGCAGGAAAATTCGGGTTGATTTTACCATTCAGTAATGAGTTGGTTACCGCGTGCAGGGCGGTCTGAGCTATTGTTACTGGTACCTACTTAAAGCAAAAACGGCCCCGGAAGCAATTTCCGGGGCCGTTTTTTAGCGGAGGCTAGTTTTTGACAAACTTAGTCGTTAGGCTTTCTTTGGCGCTACTGTAGCGCAGCAGGTAGGTGCCTTTCGCCAAGCTTTCCAGCTTCAGCGGGGTCTGCTCGGTGCCGGGCTTGGTACTGAAAGTCGCCACTTTTCGGCCGTCAAACGAGTACACCGTCACGGTGGCGTTGGCCTCGGCTTTGGGGTGGGTCAGGGTCATTACCTGCTGGGCCGGGTTGGGGTACACGGCCAGGCCAGCAGCCAAAGCAGCGGCGGCGTGCGTGCCGGTGATAGTCAGGGCTTCGCCCTTTACCTGCACGTCGCGCAGCAGACCGTAGCGGCCCGAACTGCCGCTGCCGCAGCTCCAGTACATCCGGATTGTCAGCGTTTGGCCGGCGGCCAGCTGTACGCCACTAGCCCCGGCCAGCGCCAGGCGGTAGTTCTGGTTGGTGCCCGTGTTCTGGTTGTTGAGAACGATAGGCGTGGCGAAAGCGCCGTTAGCGGTGCTATTCAGCGCCCCGCTTGGGCCCATACCACCCGATACGTCGGTGGAGTCAGCAGTGGTGAAGCCGGTTTTGGAGTACACTACCGCCAGCTTGGTGTTGCTGTTGGTATTATAGAACGCCGACCACAGCAGCACAGAGTCGATGCGGGCTGCGCTGCCGGTGGTCGTGATGGTGAACTGCTCGTAGAAGCGGCGGTTCAGGTTGCCGCCCGGACCCAGCACGGGCGAAGCCGTACCCCACGAACCGTCACCGTTGGTGCTGGCTCCGAAAGCCTGGCCGTAGCGTGACGAGTAGGCTGGCACACCAGCTACCGTAGTACCATTGGAAACGTAGAGCCGGCGCAGCGTGGGCGTGCTGGCGGCCACGCGCGGCGAGCGGATGGCGGCGCTGTCCTGGGCGCTTACCCGCATCGACCACATCTGGAGCCGCTCCGAAACCGGGGCGCTGGTATTCACTTTCGTTCCGCTTACCGGCACTGTAACCGAGGCCGCACCGGGGCTGCTGTGCACGATGTTGCCGGCGTAGCTGCCCGCCGCCGTAGCGTTGAGACGCACGCTGATGGTGGTGTTGGCCACAACGTTATTGGTCGGAATAAGGACCAGCGGCGTGGTGGGTGTAAACCAGTTGAGGCCGCCGTTGGGCGATACTTCGTAGCCGGCGGGCGGCGTCACGGTCAGGTTGGCGGTCAGGTTTTCGGCGGCCATCTGGTAGGTACGGGCTGCCGAAGGGCCGTTGGCATACTGCGCGAAGGTACCCAGGCTGCCGGTGATGGTAACGGTGGGGACGCGCGACACTTCGAGCGTATCAGTAATCTGGGTAGCCAGGCCGGTTTTGGAGGCCCGGATGTAATAGTAGTAAGCAGCACCGGCGGCAGGCAGCGCGTCGGCCGTCTGGTAGTTGTAGGTGGTGTCGTTGGCAGCTACAATGTCGGTACCAACCTTGGCGTAGGTGCCTTTGCGGGTGGAAGCACGGAACACCTCAAACTTCACCTGATTGATAGCCCAGGCCATGTTCCAGGTGAAAGTGGCGGTGCTGGCCCCTTTCACGGCGCGCAGGTTCGTGACGGCAATATCAGGCGTGAAGGTGGTGCAGATGCTCGAATTGACGGTGCAAGGGTCCCAGGTGCCAAACAGGTTGCTGATGGAATACTGCGCCGTATCGGCCGGGGTGAATTGCTTCGACCAGCTCACGCGCTGGCTCACATTGATGGGGCGGCCGTCGAATTTGCGGCTGTTGTACTCGGCGTAGGTAATCAGGGCGGTGTTGGTGCCGGCATCCCAGGTGCTCCAGCCCTCGGGCTTAATAACGCCGGTAGCCATGGTGGTTTTGAGCCACACTACTTTGTTTTCCGCCAGTGGTACGCTGCCGGTCGAGTTCTGCCAGGGGCGGCCCAGCACGTAGGTAGTCGTGCCGCGGTTGGCCGGAATGGTGCAGCTGCGGAATACGTAGCCGAAAGCCTGGCCGGGCTGGGTGTTGGCGGCTGTAATGTAGCTACCGCCGAGGCCGTCCTGGCGGGTTTTGGCGTACACTACGCACCGGTCGAAAATGGCGCGGGAGCTACCGAAGATGAAGTCCACGGTGCCGTCGATGTAGCAGTTGCGGAAGTACTGACGCAGGCCGTTGCCGTTGGCCAACACCGTATCCTGGCCACCCAGGAAGCGGCAGTTCTTGAACGCAGCCCGGTCGGCATTCACGTTGATGGCCAGGGCCTGGGGCGCGTCGCCGGTCGTGTTTTCGAAGGTGATGTTCAGAGCCGAGAAGTCGGTGGCGTTGATGGTAACCGAAGCCGAGTTGGACGTACCAAACGTACCACCGGCCGGGTTGGGCTTGCCCGAAAAGTCGTCGTAGGTCAGGATGGTGTTAGCCACGCTCTGGCCGATGAGCTGCAAAAATGGCTTGTTGCTCGGCACGTTGATTTTCTCCTTGTACCGGCCGTTCTTGATGTAGATGGTATAGTTAGCGGTGCGGGCCGTAGGCGCGGCGTCGATGGCGGCCTGCACCGTGCGGAAAGCGCCGGAGCCATCCTGGGCTACTACCGCATCGTAGGTCTGGGCCTGTGCGGCACTACTCAGGAGAAAGGTAGTTAGCAGCACACACAGGGCTAGCCAATACCGGAATGCCGACGCTGAAGCGCCGGAATGCGTACGGGTAGAAGTCATAGGAAAACGATTTGGTGGGAATAATCAGAACTTAATAGTAAGCCGATTACGCAGCAGATTTAGGCTTAGTCAGCTTCTTTATTTGTGCAATCGTTGTCGGGAACGTTGCCAGTGCTGCTTCGCTGCCCTGAATTTTTCGCATACACCCTGGGTTCGAGTGAGTACGCACCCACCGCCGCTATTTTTTATCGGTTACGTTGGCAACGTTCCCGGTAACGATTGCGCGAATAAAGTCCGCTGACGGCCCTGCGAAGGCGCAGCTGATTGAGTAATATCAACTTCTGATTCACGCGGTCTGCCCTTGGCGCGCCTGAACTACTCTTCTCTTCGCCTTAGTCAACAGCCTCTATGCTCCTGAATTTTACCCCGCTGAAAAGCGCTGTCCGCGCTGCGCCAAGCCGGCTGAGCCTGGCCCTGGCCCTGTCGTTGCTGGTTCCGGCCATCGGGGCGCAGGCCCAGCTCATTTCGTTTCCGGGGGCCGAGGGAGCCGGCAAGTATACCAAGGGTGGCCGCGGTACGGCAGCCGTGCCCACCACTGTATTCGAAGTAACTTCGCTGGCTGATACCAATACGCCCGGTACCCTGCGCTACGCCATCAACCAGGCCGCCGCGCACCGCACTATCGTGTTTCGGGTGTGTGGTACTATTCACCTGACTTCAGCGCTGAGCTTCAACAAGGCTAACACCACCGTGGCGGGCCAGACCGCGCCCGGCGAAGGCATCTGCCTGGCCGATTACCCCGTCACCATCGGAGCCGACAACGTCATTGTGCGGTTCGTGCGGTTCCGGATGGGCGACCGGTTCCAGAACAAGGGTATGGTAAACGGCGCGGGCGCCGACGACGCCTTTGGTGGTACGGGCCGCAAAAACATTATCATTGACCACTGCACCATGAGCTGGAGCACCGATGAGGCCTTGAGCGTGTACCGTGGCGACAGTACCACCTTGCAGTGGAACCTGATGAGCGAGCCGCTCGACTATTCCTACCACTTCGAAACCGGTGATACTGATTTTGAGCGCCACGGCTACGGCGGCATCTGGGGCGGGCGTAATGCCTCGTTTCACCACAATCTGTTTGCCCACTGCCGGGGCCGCAACCCGCGCTTCGAGGGCAGCCGCAACCTGCCGCCCTACACCGCAGGCCAGGAAAATGGAGACTTCCGCAACAACGTTATCTACAACTGGGCCAGCTACAGCACCAATGGCGGGGAAGGCGGCAACTACAACGTCGTCAACAACTACTACAAGTATGGCCCCAGCACCAGCACCGGAAGCTCGTCCAGCGTGCCGGTGAGGTCGATGATTATGAACCCGGGCAAGCAGACCACCGCCCCAGTGCTGCCCTACCCCAAGGTATACATGACCGGCAACTACGTAGACGGCTACCCGGCCGTCACGAACCGCAACTGGCTGGGCGTGGTTATGGCCGGTGGGGCCCGCACCGACACGGCTCAGGCTAAAGTCACGACGCCGTTTAATATTTTGCCCATGCCCACGCAGTCGGCCCAGGCCGCTTACGACGCGGTGCTGGCCAATGTGGGAGCCGTACTGCCCGCCCGCGACACGCTCGACCAGCGGATCATCCGCAATGTGCAGGAGCGTAAAGGTCGCCTCATCGACGTGCAGGGCGGCTACGCTCATGGCACGGCCTACAGCATCTCGCAAAGCGCCTGGCCTACGCTCACCTGCGGCACTGCCCCCGCCGATACCGACCACGACGGCATGACCGATACCTTTGAGCTGGCCAACGGCCTGAATCCTAACGACGCTTCGGACCGTAGCGTGCGGAGCGCCAGCGGCTACACTATGCTGGAAAACTACCTCAACGGCCTTACGGCCGTGGTGATGGGCACTAAAGCCTCGGAAAGCCTGAAAATGGGTCTGGGCGTGTATCCTAACCCCGCCAGGGCCCAACTGACCGTGACGCACCCGCTGGCTGGTAAGCTGGCCAAAGTGCTGATATACAGCATGGAGGGCCGACAGGTGGCCCAGCTGCCCGTAGCAGCCGGCACCGAACACACGGCCGTGGACGCCGGTACCCTGACCGGTGGCATTTACCTGGTGCGCTACGAGGATACTAAAACCCAACTCACGACCAAGTTTGTGAAGCAGTAAGCCCCGAGCCACGTTCAACAAAAAGCCCGCTGGAGGAATCCGGCGGGCTTTTCGTTTTTCAGAATTACGCTAATCCTCCATGGCCGCGCCTTCGGCCTGCGTGGCTAGCCAGCTCAGGATATTCTCCACGTCGTAGGGGTTTCCATCCCGCACCGAGCGAATGGCAGCCAGCTTCCAGTTCAGAAAGTCGTCGGGTTTGCGCCGGCGGTTCCGCACACGTTCCGGGTGGGCCACCAGCCATTGCTCAACCAGCATTCGGGCCCGTTTTTCAGCCTGATTCTCCATGACTTCAAAAGATAAAGTGGACACTGAATTTACCTTTTTACAGCCGTAAAGTCAACCACTGCCTAATCGAAGCGTGCCGCCAGCCAACCAGCTCCTGCATAGCCTATTGCAAGCTAGGCAGGTAGAAATACGTGGTTAAAAAAAGGCGTATTACTACGCTGAATACCCGAGGCCGGCTGCACTTCCTTTGTCATGTAGCTCAGGGGAGGGTTGCGGTGGTTACGTGCCAAGTCTCGCCCACGAATACACCACGTAACCGTTGCCGGCCGCCGTCGGCTATTCCGGGCCGCGCTTCAACCCGCGGCGGGCATTCCTTCTCACCCTTTCTGACACAATTATACCATGGGCTTTCTTGGACCAATCCCGGCCGATAAACTGGCGGCTTCCTATAATGTACACACCCAAACGCTGACCCTATCTGCCGAAGGCGAGGCGCGCAACTACACGACTGGCATCCAATTTGAGCGGCAAAGCTGGCTGGGCGGCTACAAGTTTAACCTGGAGGGCTGGACCGGGCCCCTGGCCGACCCGGAATCGTACGAACATTACACCCACGAACAGGCATTTCAGCTCCAGATGCCTTCCCGGGTAGCCCCCTCCGGTAGTGTTATTATCGCCACGGCCAACCACCCCAGTGGCGTGGCAGTACCGGTGCGTTTCCTGGGCGGCTTCATCCCTCCCGCCGAAAATGAGGCGACTGAAAAAGCCACTACTGCTCCTGCCCAGGCTGCAGCGGGTGCCGCCCCAGCCGCCGCCCCGGTCGAAGCTCCACACGCCGCTCCGCAGCTCATGCAGCCCGACAACCAGAAAATCAACGTTCTGTTCAAGATGCCTTTCAACATTCAGGAAGGTGACCGGGTGCCGACTGGCGGTACCGTAACGATGAAGTTCGACCCATCGGTTCTGACGCTGGAGAAGGCGGGCATCCAGGGCACCAACATCGTCTGGACGCTCAACTCGCTAAAAACAGGCAATACGCAGGTAATCGTGACCGTGACGGGCGGCATTGCTCAGTATGTTATCCAGAAAATATACGACGTGCGCATCTTCGTGCTGGACTAGCCATCTGCACAACTTATCAGGCTAAAAAAAGGCGACGAAGAAGTCCGGAAATTCCGGGCTTCTTCGTCGCCTTTTTTTCTGAAACCAGTATGCAGCAACCGGTACTGGGCGGCACACTGCCGGCCGGCTATTAACTCAGCAACTCGTGCAGCACGGTTTGCATCGAGAAAACCCGGTTGCCGGCTTCAGGAATAATCAGCGCGGCGGGTGAATCCAGCACGGCATCCGACACTTCCACGTTGCGGCGGATGGGCAGGCAGTGCATGAGCTTGCCGTTGTTGGTGAGGTTCATGTGGGCCGTATCCACGAGCCAGCTCTGGTCCTGGCTCAGCACCTGGCCGTAGTCGTGGTAGCTGCTCCAGTTTTTGGCGTAGATGAAGTCGGCGCCCTCGAAGGCCTTTTTTTGGTCGTACTCAATCCGGGCACCCTTAGTAAACCGCTCGTCGAGCTCATAACCCTTAGGATGAGTAATGACAAAATCCACCCAGCTGATTTCCGAAAACCAGTCGGCGAAGGAGTTGGGCACGCATTGCGGCAAGGCCCGCACGTGCGGGGCCCAGGTGAGTACCACTTTCACCCGCTCGGTCTGCTTGTACTCGGCCACCGTAATCAGGTCGGCAAAGCTTTGCAGCGGGTGCAGCGTGGCACTTTCCAGGCTGATAACGGGCACCGTGGCGTACTTCATAATCTTGTTGAAGACCTCTTCGCTGTAGTCGGCTTCGCGGTCCTTGAGCGTGGGAAAGGTGCGCACGCCCAGCACGTCGCAGTACTGGCTCATCACGGCAATGGCATCCTTAATATGCTCCTGGGTAGTGCCGTTCATCACCGCGCCGTCGGCCATTTCCAGGGTCCAGGAGTCGGCACCGGCGTTGAGTACCCAGGCTTGCGCGCCCAGGTTATATGCTGCCTTGATAGAGCTGAGCCGGGTGCGCAGGCTGGGGTTAAAGAAAATCAGCCCGACGGTTTTGTTGCGGCCTACGTGCTGGTAGCCAAAGGGGTCGGCCTTGATTTCGAGGGCTTTGTTGAGCAGCGCCTGATAGTCGCCGGCATCGGCGAAGGAGGTGAAATTTTTCATGTGGGGTGGTGTGTAGGATGAGTGGTTATCGACGCAAATGCGTCAACCTCTCTTTTTGATTAGAAACAACTTCTGTTCAGCAGGAACCCATACATAAACGAAATTACCGACTGGGTAAGCCGCGAAGAAAGCGTAATAGCTACCAGATCTTTTGAGATATTTATTTAGCACAAAATGCTTACTGCAACTATAACCATCAAGATTACCAAATTCAGCTACAGCCATGTAAACCGTATCTTCTGTACGTACTGGTGTAGATTGCCACGAAGAAGATTTGACGTTTTGTAATATACTTGGTTGTTGATCGTAAAGGCCATTCTCAAAATCTGGCAAGGTAGAGTTGGACCCAACCTTTATTCCGTCTGAATTAGAAACAGCGTATTGGTAGAATTCAAACGCTTCGCCGTGATTCGTAAGTCCAAGAAAGTCCCGGCTGCATTTGAGCTCTAACCGAGTCCCAGGCGAGTTGAATAAAGCTTTACCAGCTGTTGCTTTTAGCGGCCGTTCAAACCAAGTGTTGTCGAAAGCAAACACAAAAATTACAAGGCAGCCTATTACTATAATTAGAGCTTTGAATAAAGTCTTTTTAGTCATAAACTGTTAATCGGATACTAGTCACCAAACACTAAAAAAGTGGAGCAACTCAAATTACTTTGAGTTGCTCCACTTTTTTTACCACAGGTCTTACATAGCCTTATACTCGTTCCAGCTCTTGATCTTCAGATCCTTCAGCTCCAGCTTGCAGAAAGCCTGGATAAACGCCTTGGCAAGCCGCGCATTCGTCAGTAGCGGGATGCCGAAATCCACGGCCGTGCGGCGGATTTTGTAGTCGTTGTCCAGCTCACCCTTCGAGAGGTTCTTCGGGATGTTGATGACCAGGTCGATTTTCTTCTCCTTGAGGTAGGTCAGCACGTTGGGCTCTACCATTTCATCGGGCCAGAAGAGTTGGCTGCTCGGGATGCTGTTTTCGGCGAAGAAGCGGTGCGTGCCCTGGGTGGCGTAAATTTGGTAGCCTTTCTTCACCAGCAGCTCTACGGCCGACAGCAAGGCTACTTTCGACTTGATGGGGCCACCGGAAATCAGCACCGTTTTCTGGGGAATCTTGTAGCCCACGCTCAGCATCGACTTCAGCAGGGCTTCCTCGGCCGTGTCGCCGAGGCAGCCTACTTCACCGGTACTCACCATGTCGACGCGCATCACTGGGTCGGCGCCGGGCAGGCGGGTGAAGGAGAACTGCGGGGCTTTCACACCCACGAAGGGCAAATCGTAGACCCGCTCACTCTCGTCGCGCTCCACTTTCTTGCCCAGCAGCACCTGCGTAGCTTTCTGAATCAGGTTGCGGCCCGATACTTTCGACACGAAGGGGAAGCTGCGCGAGGCGCGAATGTTGCACTCAATGACGCGGATTTCGCCGCCCTTTTCCAGGAACTGAATGTTGAACGGCCCGCTGATTTCGTAGCGCTTAGCAATCTTCTCGGCAATGATTTTGAGCTTGCGCACGGTGCGCACGTACACCTTCTGGGGTGGGTAGTACATGGTAGCGTCGCCGGAGTGCACGCCGGCAAACTCCACGTGCTCAGAAATGGCGTAGCTCACAATTTCGCCTTTGTCGGCCACCGCGTCCAGCTCTATTTCCTTGGCATCCTGGATAAATTCGGACACCACCACCGGATACTCCGCGCTGACTTCCTTAGCCGTTTGCAGGAAGTTCTCCAGCTCAAAGGTGTTGGACACGACGTTCATAGCCGCCCCCGACAAGACGTAGGAAGGTCGAATCAGCACTGGGAAGCCAACTTCCTGCACGAACTGGTGCATGGCTTCCAGCGAGGTCAGCTCCTTCCAGCGGGGCTGAGCAATGCCGAGCTCATCCATGATGCTGCTGAACTTGTGGCGGTTTTCGGCCTGGTCAATCATGGCCGCCGTGGTACCCAGAATCGGCGCTTGGGCCTCTTCCAGACGCATTGCCAGGTTGTTGGGAATCTGGCCACCGGTGCTCAGAATCACGCCCTGGGGCTGCTCAAAGTCCAGAATGTCCATCACCCGCTCGAAGCTCAGCTCCTCGAAGTACAGCCGGTCCGACACGTCGTAGTCGGTGCTGACCGTTTCGGGGTTGTAGTTGATGATGATGGTTTTGTAGCCCTCGGCAGCGGCCGTCTGCACGGCATTTACCCCGCACCAGTCGAACTCCACGGAGCTGCCAATGCGGTACACGCCCGAGCCCAGCACCACGATGGACTTGCTGGTTTCCTGGGCCAGGTCGTTTTCGGTGCCGTGGTAGGTGCTGTAGAGGTAGTTGGTTTTGGCCGGGAATTCGGCGGCCAGCGTGTCAATCTGCTTGATGACGGGCAGCACGCCCAGGGCCTTGCGGCGGGCCCGCACTAGCAGTTCGTCGGCTTTCACGTCGCCTTCGCCGAGCAGCTTCACGGCAATCTGCTGATCCGAGAAACCGGCTTTCTTGGCTTCGCGCAGCAATTGGGTTTCCAGCCCGGCCAGGCCGGTGGCCCGACCTTCGGCCAGCTTATTACCCAGCTGGAAAATGGTCATCAGGCGCTGCAAGAACCAGTGGTCAATCTTGGTCAGATCGTGCACCTGGTCGAGCGTATAGCCAGCCTCGAAGGCCAGGTTGATGGCGAAGATGCGTTCCTCGTTCGGCTCGCTCAGCAGCTTATCGATGGTGGCAGTATCGACCTGCTCGGGCTTGTTGGCCACGAAGCCGCGCTTGCCGGTGTCCAGCATCCGCAGGCCCTTCTGAATGGCTTCCTCGAACGATTTACCAATGGCCATTACCTCGCCCACGCTCTTCATGGCCGAGCCGATCTGCCGGTTTACGCCCTCGAACTTGCCCAAGTCCCAGCGCGGCAACTTCACCACCACGTAGTCTAGGGCCGGCTCAAAAAAGGCCGAAGTCGTCTGGGTTACGCTGTTTTTGAGCTCCGACAGCGAGTAGCCCAAACTCAGCTTGGCCGCCACAAACGCCAGCGGGTAGCCCGTGGCCTTGGAAGCCAGGGCCGAGGAGCGCGACAGGCGGGCATTCACCTCAATCACGCGGTAGTCTTCCGACACAGGGTCGAGGGCGTACTGAATATTGCACTCACCCACGATGCCCAGGTGGCGGATGGTCTTGATACCGATGCTGCGCAGCTTGTGGTATTCGCGGTTGCTTAGGGTCTGCGACGGAGCCACCACGATGCTTTCCCCGGTGTGAATACCGATAGGGTCGAAGTTCTCCATGTTGCAGACCGTAATGCAGTTATCATACTGGTCGCGCACCACTTCGTACTCCACTTCCTTCCACCCTTTCAGCGACTCTTCCACCAGAATCTGGTCGGAAGTCGTGAAGGATTTCTGGGCCAGGGTCCGTAGCTCGTCCATGTTATTGGCGAAGCCACTACCCAAACCGCCCAGCGCAAACGCCGCCCGCACGATAATCGGGAAGCCGATTTTCTCGGCTGCGGCCAGCGCGTCCTCCATGGTCGTTACGGCCACGCTGCGGGCTGAGAGCACCCCAATCTGCTCGAGCTTTTCCTTGAAAATATCCCGGTCCTCGGTGTCGATGATGCTTTGCACGGGCGTGCCCAGCACCTTCACGTTGTACTTCTCGAATACGCCGCCGCGGAACAGGGCCACGGCGCAGTTCAGGGCCGTTTGGCCGCCGAAAGCCACCAGAATACCATCGGGCTTTTCCTTTTTGATGACTTCCTCCACGAAGTAGGGCGTCACGGGCAGGAAGTAGACATCGTCGGCAATATTGTCCGACGTCTGCACGGTGGCAATGTTGGGGTTGATGAGGATGGTGCGAATGCCTTCCTCTTTCAGGGCTTTGAGGGCCTGGGAGCCGGAGTAATCGAACTCACCGGCCTCCCCAATCTTGAGCGCGCCGGAACCGAGGATGAGAACTTTGTTGGGTTTGTTCATTCTAAGGGTTGGTAACAGACCGTAAATCAGGCCGTGTTAAAAGGGCAGTCGGGTTTCGTTGTTGGTTAGAATACTTGCAACTGGTAGAGATGCTGCGGCAAGCTCAGCTTGACGTTCTACTTAGCTGCCTTATACTCCGCCACAGCCTTCAAGAAGTCGTCGAACAGGTACTCCGTATCCTCGGGGCCGCCGGCAGCTTCGGGGTGGAACTGGGTGGAGAAAAAGGGCTTGGTCTTGTGGCGGATACCTTCGCAGGTGCCGTCGTTCAGGTTCTCAAACAACATTTCCCACTCGGCCGGCAGCGTGTCGGTATCGACGGCGAAGCCGTGGTTCTGGCTGGTGATGTAGCTGCGCTTGGTGCCGGTGAGCAGCACGGGCTGGTTGTGGCTGCGGTGGCCGTACTTGAGCTTGAACGTGTCGCCGCCCGCAGCCAGGCCCATGAGCTGGGAGCCCAGGCAGATGCCGAAAATGGGCTTGTCCTGCCCCAGCGCGGTTTGCAGGTGCTGTATGGTCGGCTCGCACATTTTCGGGTCGCCGGGGCCGTTGCTCAGGAACAGGCCGTCGTAGTCGAGCGTGGTGAAATCGTAGTCCCAGGGCACGCGGATGAGCTCCACGTCGCGCTGGAGGAAGCAGCGGATGATGTTGGTCTTGGTGCCGCAGTCGACAAGCACGATTTTGTGCTGGCCCGTGCCGTAGTGCTGCACCTCGGTGGGGCTCACCTGGGCCACCAGATTGTCCTGGTTGGGGTCGTGCAGTTCCACGTCTTCCTCGGCCACGATTTTACCCAGCATGGCACCTTTCTCCCGCAGGATTTTGGTCAGCATGCGGGTATCCACGCCGAAGATGCCGGGAATGTTGTACTCCTTGAGCCAGTCGCCTAGGCTCTTGGCGGCGTTCCAGTGGCTGTGCTCCTCGGAGTAGTAATTCACCACCAGGCCGGCAATGTGAATCTTGTCCGACTCGAAAATCTTCGAAATCGACTCGTACAATTCCTCGCCGGGCACGCCGTAGTTGCCCACCATGGGGTAGGTGAGCACCAGAATCTGGCCGGCGAAGGACGGGTCGGTGAGGTTTTCGGGGTAGCCGGTCATGGCCGTGCTGAATACGACTTCACCCGCGGCAGACGTAAACGCGCCAAAGGATTCGCCCTGGATTTCGGTGCCATCTTCCAGCACCAGCTTTACTTGCTTCATCAATTGATGGAAATTCTAGTGAGTGACTTAGGCTATGCGGGTACTAAAATCCCCTCCTCAGATGATGTTGCACATCAAGCGAGGAGGGGAAGAAGTTTTTAGTCCAGCGCGGAGGCCTGCTGAATGACGTTAACCGATTTCTCTGTTAAGGCATATAGCGCCTGCAGGAATCGGTCAACTTCGGCCTTGGTTATATTGAGGGGAGGGAGTAAGCGGAGCACGGTCGGGTCGGATGCGTTGCCGACAAAGATATGGAAGTCCGACAGCAACTTGTCACGCACGTCTTTGATGGCGAAGTCGTATTTGATGCCCACCATCAAACCCCGGCCCCTGATTTCCTCAGCCCCGGCATTGGCTTCCAACTCATTGCGCAGGTAAGCGCCCAGCTCGGCAGCGTGGTTCAGCAGGTTTTCCTGCTCAATAACTTCCAGCACGGCCAGCGCGGCGGCGCAGGCCAAGTGGTTGCCGCCGAAGGTAGTACCCAGCAAACCGTAGGAGGCTTTCAGCTCGGGCGAAATCAGGATACCGCCGATGGGAAAGCCGTTGCCCATGCCTTTGGCGACGGAAATAACGTCGGGCTGAATACCGGCGTGTTGGTGGGCAAAGAACTTACCGCTGCGGCCGTAACCGCTCTGCACTTCGTCGGCAATGAGCAGAGCGCCGTACTGCTTGCACAGCGCGGCCAGGCTTTGCAGGAATTCATCGGAAGGCATGATGATGCCACCCACGCCCTGAATCGGCTCGATGATGGCCGCGCAAACGTCGCCACCCTGCAGCACCTGCTCCACGGCGGCCAGGTCGTATTCCACGAAGGAAATAGTATGGTCGGCGTTGAAAGGCGCGACGATTTTGGGGTTATCGGTAGCCGCTACTGCGCCCGAGGTCCGGCCGTGAAACGCGCCTTTGAACGCAATGACTCGCTTTTTGCCGGTGTGGAAGGACGCCAGCTTCAGGGCGTTTTCGTTGGCTTCAGCGCCGGAGTTGCACAGAAACAGCGAGTAGCTTTCGTAGCCCGACACCTGGCCCAGCTTGTGCGCCAGCTGCTGCTGAATCGGAATCTGCACCGAGTTGGAGTAGAAGCCAATGTTCTGCAGTTGCTCGGTGAGGCGCTGCACGTAATGCGGGTGACTGTGGCCGATGGAAATAACGGCGTGGCCGCCATAGAAATCCAGGTATTCCTGGCCTTTGTCGTCCCACAGCTTAGCGCCCAGCGCCTTGACGGGCGTGATGTTGACGAGCGGATATACGTTGAAAAGCTCCATTAGAAAAGCACCGATTTAAGGTTGAGTCCCGTCGTTTCCGGCAGGCCAAAAAGGAGGTTCATATTCTGAATTGCCTGACCCGAAGCACCTTTCACCAGGTTATCGATAACCGAGGTGATGAGCAGTTGCTTGCCCACTTTCTGCACGTGCAGCAGACATTTGTTGGTGTTGATTACCTGCTTCAAATGTACTTCCTTGTCCGAAACCGTGGTGAACGGGGCGTCGGCGTAGAACTTCCGGTACAGCTCCCGCGCCTCGTCCTGGCTTAACTCCGAAGGCGTGTAAACACTGGCGAAGATGCCCCGGGCGAAATTGCCACGGTATGGGATAAAGTGAATATCCACGTCCAACTCGTGCTGCAACTGCGCCAGACTCTCCCCTATTTCGCCCAAGTGCTGGTGCGTAAAAGGCTTGTAGATGGACATATTGTTGGAGCGCCAGGAGAAGTGCACCGTTTCCGCCAGGCTCTGCCCCGCCCCCGTGGAGCCCGTTATGGCCGACACGTGCACATCCTCGGTCAGCTTGCCGGCCTGGGCCAGCGGCAGCAAGGCTAGCTGAATAGCGGTGGCAAAGCAGCCGGGATTAGCAATGTTCTGAGCCTGCTGAATCCGCCCTTTGTTGAGTTCCGGCAACCCGTACACGAATTCCCGGTCGGCAAACTCGGCGTCGGCTTCCAGGCGGAAGTCGTTGCTCAGGTCAATAACATGGGTCGTGTCGGGCAGCGCATTTTTCTCCAGCCAGGCTTTCGAGTTGCCGTGGCCCAGGCACAGAAACACTACGTCCTCGTCGCCGACCAGCTCAGCGGCAAATACCAAGTTGGTGTCGCCCACCAGGTCATCGTGTACCTGATGCACCGTGTTGCCTGCATTGGACGAGCTGACGATGGCGCCCAGCTCCACGAACTCGTGGTAGAGCAGAATGCGGATCAGCTCCCCGGCCGTGTAGCCCGCGCCGCCGACAATACCGACCTTAATTTTCATCGTTGAAGGAAGAGTGGATGCGCAGCTGGTTGCTGAAAATCTTGATAAAGCCTTTGGCGTCGCGGCCGTCCCATGCGTCGTTTTCCTCGCCGTAAGTGGCTACTTTGGAGCGCATCATATCGTACTGCGACTCGATGCCCTGCAGCTCAAATTGGTAAGGCTTCAAGGTCACGAATACCTTGCCCGACACCCGCTCCTGCGACGAGGTGAGGAAAGCTTCGAAGTCGCGCATCACCGGGTCGAGGTACTGAGCCTCGTGCAGCAGCGTGCCGTACCAGTTGGCCACGTAGTCCTTGTGCAGCAACTGCCAGCGGCTGGAGGTGTGCTTTTCCAGCAAGTGGTGGGCCTTGAGCAGAATCAGCGGGGCCGGGGCCTCGAAGCCCACGCGGCCCTTAATGCCCAAAATCGTGTCGCCGACATGGGTGTCGCGGCCAATGGCGTAAGCGCCAGCCAGCTCGTTGAGAGCCTGAATCAGCGCCACCGGGTTCATGGTTTCGCCATTCAGGGCCACCGGCTCGCCTTTTTCGAAGGTAATTTCAATGCTGGTCGGCTCCGTGGCGCTGAGTTGCGTGGGGTAAGCTGATTCGGGCAGAGCCTGGTGCGAAGTCAGCGTTTCGACGCCGCCCACGCTGGTGCCCCAGATGCCTTTGTTAATCGAGTATTTGGCCTTCTCCCAGCTCATTTCAAAGCCGTGCTGGTTCAGAAAGTCGATTTCGGCCTGGCGGCTCAGCTTCAAATCCCGAATTGGGGTGATGATTTCGGTGTTGGGCGAAATCACCGAGAAGGCCACGTCGAAGCGCACCTGGTCGTTGCCGGCACCGGTGCTGCCGTGGGCAATGTAGTCGGCTTTGTGCTCCCGAGCATACTCGGCCAACGCCAGACTCTGAAACATCCGCTCAGCGCTGACGCTCAGCGGGTAGGTATCGTTTTTCAGTACGTTGCCGAAAATCAGGTAGCGCAGGCAGTCCTGGTAGAAGCGCTGGGTGACGTCGATTACCTCGTGCTTGGTAGAGCCCAACTCGTAGGCCCGCTTCTCAATAGCCGTAAGCTCTTCCTCAGAGAAGCCGCCGGAGTTGACGATAACCGTGTGCACTTCCAAACCCAGCTCGCGGGTCAGGTACACCACGCAAAAGGAGGTATCCAAACCGCCGCTGTACGCTAAAACTACCTTTTTCATGTATTGAGGGGATATTAGAACGTCATTCCGAGCTTGCGAGGAATCTCACGTGCTGCGGTTGCAATGGTAACCCAGACGTCAGCCTGCGGGATGCTTCTACTTCGCGGACGATAGATGAAGCATGACGTTCTGGTGTTTTCCTGCCGGTTGCTAAGACTGCTCCTGGCTCAGGATTTCAATGGTTTTCTGGCTGAACTGGTCGTCGAGCTTGTCGTAGACCATACCGGTGCAGAGGCACATCTTGCGCTGGTTTTCCTGCAGAATCGGGTAGTTTTTGCAGCCCATGCAGCCCTTCCAGAAGTCGTCGCTCTGGGTCAGGTCAGGGAATGCCACGGGGCGGTAGCCCAGCTCCGAGTTGATTTTCATCACGGCCCCGCTGGTAGTAATACCGAAGATTTTGGCGGCCGGGTACTTGGTGCGCGAGAGCTCAAACACGCGGTGCTTGATGGCGCGGCCCAAGCCCTCCTTGCGCAGCTCGGTATTCACGATCAGGCCGGAGTTGACGACAAACTTGTTGTCCTCAAACGTTTCGATATAGCAGAAACCGGCCAGCTGGTCATCCACGAAGGCAATGATGGCATCACCCTTCTCCATCTTCTTTTTCAGATAGTTAGGGTCACGCTTGGCAATGCCGACGCCGCGTGTTTTGGCAGATTCCTCGTACCACTGGCAAAGGGTTTCCACATACTGCGCATCGGCAGCAGTAGCGACTCGTAATAGCATGGTCAAAGCTCGGTTAGTCGCCTCTTTATACGGCAACGGACTCGGAAAGACGAAAAGCAAGGGGAAGCGCAGCGGGTGGGCGAGGCTACGCGGCAACCGGCGCCGAAAGCGGCGGTTTGGCGGAAAAACCCAGAAGAGAAGTGGGTTTGGCGGATCAGGCCAGAGAGCGGGGCATCCCGGCACCGGGCCGGAAAAAGTCACACTAGGAAATTACACTCGGACTAAGGTCGGTTATTCGTAAAAGTTCTCTTCAGTAGGGTCGTGTAACGGAAGACCCTGCGCCGGGTTTTGGGAAGGATGGCCGGCGAAGTATTGCAGCCAGCGCTTAAGCTGGCATTATTCGCACGACCTGCATCGGTCGTCGCAAAAGCGCAATTGAGGAGAGACGAATCATGACGGGGGCCGCGGGGCGGCAAAGGGAGTGTTTCGCGCTTTAAATCGTTTAAACCGCTAAATCGTTGCAAAACTAGATGTTTTTTTTCGGAAACTTTGCCGCTCCGGTTCGAAAAAAATCAGCGGCGCCGGCTTGGGGCCTGCCTCACCAATTGGGAACTGTGCCCCGTATGAAGCCCTGACGGCACCCTGAGCGGCCCATTTACTCTTTTCCGTAGCTATGAGCGAAGTCCTGAAAATATTTAAGATTGGCGGCGGTATCATCGACGATACGGCCCAGCTAAGTCAGTTTCTGACCGAGCTAGCCCGGGTGCCGGAGCGCAAGATAGTGGTGCATGGCGGCGGCAAAGGGGCCAGCCAGATGCTGCAAAACCTGGGTATTGAGCCCCAAATGGTGCAGGGCCGCCGCATCACCGACGCGGCCACGCTCGACATCGTGACAATGTTTTACGCTGGCAAAACCAACAAGCAGGTGGTAGCATTGCTTCAGCAAAACGGTGTGAATGCATTGGGGTTAAGCGGTGCCGATGGCAACGTGATTCGCGCCACGAAGCGGCCCGTTAAGGACGTTGACTACGGCTTTGTGGGCGACATCGACGAGCACAGCGTAGAAACCGGATTGCTGCAAAACCTCCTCCGCGCGGGCCTGACGCCAGTTTTTTGCGCCATCACCCACGACGGTCAGGGCCAGCTGCTCAATACCAACGCCGATACCATTGCCAGCTCCCTGGCCCGCGCTTTGGCGCCGTTTTACCAGGTCGAACTACATTTCTGCTTTGAAAAAGACGGCGTGCTGGCCGATGTAAACGACGAAAATTCGGTCATTGCGCAGATAACGCCCGGGCAGTACCAAAGCCTGAAAGCCAGCGGCGTAATTGCTGCCGGCATGGTGCCCAAGCTCGACAACGCCTTTGCCGCATTGGAAGCCGGCGTGGAGCGGGTCGTTATTGAAAACGCGCTGAAGATCAACGAGCCCGTAAAGACAATTTTATGCCGGAGCTAACGGAGCGGTTGACGAAAGAAGCTATTGAATTGCTGATTCGCCTCATCAAAACACCTTCCTTTTCGCGGGAAGAAACGGCCACAGCGGAGTTGATTGCGGACTTTTTGCAAAGCCACGGCGCCCAGCCGCAGCGTGAAGGCAACAACGTGTGGGCCGTAAACAAGCACTTCGATGCCGCCAAACCCACCGTGCTGCTCAACTCCCACCACGATACGGTGAAGCCCGGCACCACCTGGACCTACGACCCGTTTGGGGCCGTAGTGGAAGACGAAAAGCTTATCGGACTGGGTTCTAATGACGCGGGCGGCTGCGCCGTGAGCTTACTGGCTACGTTTCTGTATTTCTATGAGCGGCCGGATTTGCCCTTCAACCTGATCTGCGCCATTACGGCCGAGGAGGAAATTTCCGGCGCCAACGGCATCAGCAGCCTGCTGCCCCGGCTGGGCAAAATTGACGTGGGCATCGTGGGCGAGCCGACCCAGATGGACATGGCCATTGCTGAAAAGGGCCTGGTGGTGCTCGACTGCACCGCCCACGGCCAGACCGGCCACGCGGCCCGCAATGAAGGCGAAAACGCGCTGTACAAAGCCCTGTCCGACATTCAGTGGCTACAGCAGTACCGGTTTCCAAACTCCTCGGAGCTACTGGGGCCGGTGAAGATGACCGTAACCCAGATTCAGGCCGGCACCCAGCACAATGTGGTGCCTGATACCTGCCGCTTCGTGGTGGACGTGCGCACCAACGAGTTTTACTCCAATGAGGAAGTAGTGCGCACGGTGCAGGCACACCTAAAGTCGGAAGTAGTGCCCCGCTCGGTGCGGCTCAACTCCTCGCGCATCGACCCCGACCATGTGTTGGTGCGCAAGGGCGTAGCGTTGGGCCGCAAAACCTACGGCTCGGCCACCATGTCGGATCAGGCGCTGATGCCATTTTCCACGGTGAAGATGGGCCCCGGCGACTCGGCCCGCTCCCACACGCCCGACGAGTACATTTATTTGTACGAAATCCGGGGTGGTATCAAGGCGTATATCGAGCTGCTGGAAGGGCTACAGCTCTAGGCCTAGGCGTTTTCCAGGGCGGCAATGTCGAGTTTGTGCATCTGCATCATGGCAGCCATTTTGCGCTGGGCCCGGGCCGAATCGGGGCTGCTCAGGAGCTGGACCAGATTGGCCGGCGTAATCTGCCAGGATACGCCAAACCGGTCTTTCAGCCAGCCACAGTCGCCCGGCTCTCCACCGTCGGCCGTGAGCTTGTCCCAGAGACTGTCAATTTCAGCCTGATCCTGGCAGCTTACCGACAGCGAAATGCCGGTTGTAAACGTAAAGTGCGGTCCGCCGTTCAGGGCCACGTACTTTTGTCCGGCCAACGTAAACTCCACCGTCATCACGCTGCCGGCGACCATGTAGGTACCTTGCGGGTAGCGGGTGGTGTGCTGAATGGCTGAATCCGGGAAAAGGCTGGTATAGAGTTTCGCGGCTTCCTCGGCCTGGTCGTTGAAGGTCAGGAAGGTGGTTATTTTCTGCATGGCGCTGAAAGCTGGTGGGATGGATACGTAAATGTAAAGCGCCAACCAGTGGCCCAGGCAGTGTAAAAACGACAAATACCGGGTAGTTTACGACACGCCGACTTCTTGGCTTTCCTGGGCCGAACCCGGCCCTAACACGTAGTACCGGGAAGCGCCGACAGTCGGGCTTCTCTAGCGAATTGAACATGAAAATTTGGGACAAGGGCATTGCCGTTGATAAGAAGATCGAGCAGTTCACGGTGGGTAAAGACCGGGAGCTGGATATGTACCTGGCGCAGTTCGACGTGCAGGCCTCCCAGGCCCAGGCCACAATGCTCACCCAGGCCGGCCTGATTTCTGAGCAGGAAAACGAACAGCTCCAGCAGGGTCTCGGGGAGCTAGCTCAGCAGATTGTCGCGGGCAGCTTTACCATTGAGGCCGAGTTTGAGGATGTGCACTCCAAAATCGAGTACTACCTGACCGAGAAGTTCGGCGACGCGGGCAAGAAAATCCACACCGCCCGCTCCCGCAACGACCAGGTACTAACCGCCATTCAGCTTTTCCTGAAAGACTACACCGAGCGAATAGCGGGCAAAACCCTGGAACTGGTAAACGTACTGCTGCAGAAAGCCGACGCGCACCAAGCCGACCTGATGCCGGGCTACACGCACTTCCAGGCCGCCATGCCCAGCTCGTTCGGGCTGTGGTTTTCGGCCTATGCCGAGCATATGCTGCTGGATCTGGCCTTGTTCGAAGCCGCTCACACCGTGGCCGACCAGAACCCGCTGGGCTCGGGCGCGGGTTTCGGCAGCTCCTTCCCCATCGACCGGCAGCTGACGACCCGGCAGATGGGCTTCGGCCACGTGGCCGTGAGCAGCGTGGGTGCCCAAATGCTGCGGGGCAAAACCGAGAAAACCGTGGCTTTTGCCGTGGCCGGCATGGCCGCCACGCTGGCTAAAATGGCCTACGACTTGGTGATGTATAACTCGCAGGATCTGGCTTTCGTGGAGCTGCCCAAGGAGTTTACGACTGGCTCCAGCATCATGCCCCACAAGAAAAACCCCGACGTGTTTGAGCTCATCCGGGCCCGGTGCAACTCGTTGCAGGCCTTGCCTAACACGATTACGCTCACTATCAGCAACCTGCCCAGCGGCTACCACCGCGACTTCCAGATTCTCAAGGAGCTGCTATTCGAGCCGCTCACGCAGTTTCTGGACATTCTCGACATCGTGCTCTTTGCCCTGCCCCAGCTGAAAATCAAGCCGGACCTGCTCAACCAGGCCAAGTATGACGCGACCTTCACGGTGGAAAACATCAACCAGCTGATTCAAAGCGGCACGCCCTTCCGCACGGCGTACAAGCAAGTGGGCCTGGCGGTGGAAGATGGCTCCTACGTGCCCCACAAGGAATTCCAGACCACGCACCTGGGCAGTATCCACAATTTGGGTTTAGAGGAAATCCGGGCGAAAGTGGAGCGGTTGAAGCAGAGTAGTAAGCTATTTTAGCCCCTGTTGCTTTCTTTCAGAACGTCATGCTGAGCTCGCCGAAGCATCTCTACCGCTTCGTTACAGACATTATCGTTTGCTATGGCCAGACTTGAAAATCCTGCGGTTAGCCGAATAATCGGCCATGAGATTGTTCGGAAGCATTTCGGCTACTGGCCGAATTTTCATGACGCAGTAATTACCGAAACGATTTTTAAGGTAAATTCTCCATCTCTACCAACAGCTACCTTTCTGATAGAAAGCTGTGAAACACTCAATGAAGTTGAAGCAGGATACTACAAACAGGTGAAGCATTGTGAGATAAAACTTCAATTTGTGGGTATCCAGAAAATGGTGTGCAGCTTCGATCATCAACCGGTCATCTTCGATTTATCTTTTGAAGAAAGCGGCGGTTTCATAGAGTGCTTTATTGGTTCTTCAGCTAAGGATGCGTTTATAGTTGCTGAAAAGGTTATTGTAAAAAGCCTCACTCCTACCAAGCAGTAGAGATGCTTCGACTTTGCTCAGCATGACGTTCCTTTCCCAACAACGTCAGTACGCGAAATTTCTCAACAAGCTCAGCATGACGTTTTTTTTGCACAAACGATAAATCATCAATACCCTCTGCTCAGCCGCTGATTCGCCACCACTGCTGAGTTGCTGTTCTCCTTTTCTTAACCCCGCCTCTCTCCCGGCATTTTCCTGAGTGAATACCCAAACAATGCCCATGAAGATCAAAAAAGCAGTGATTACTGCCGCCGCCCGCGGCCAACGGTTGTACCCGGTGGCCGACACCATTCAGAAGGCCATGCTGCCGGTGGTAGACGTGGACGGGTTGCACAAGCCCACCATCCAGATTATTGCCGAGGAAGCCTTTGGCAGCGGCATCGAGGAGCTGTGCGTGGTGTGCGCTCCCGGCGACGGGCCGCGGTACGTGGCCGCCTTCACTTCCCTGCGTGATAACCTAATTAAAACTTACCAGAACGTCGACTGGGCCCGGCAGCAGGCCGACAAAATCGACCACCTGCTCAGCCGCCTGCAATTTGCCGAGCAAACCGAGGCCCTGGGCTACGGCCACGCGGTATACTGCGCCCGGGAGTTTGTCGGCAACGAGCCATTTTTGCTCCTGCTCGGCGACTACCTCTATGTATCCGATGTGGCCGGGAAACGCTGCGCTGCCCAGGTGCTTGAGCTGGCCACCCAGCAAGAATGCGCCGTAGCCGCCGTAAACCCGACCATTGAGCACCAGATCAGCCGCTACGGCACGCTCACGGGCAAACACGTGGCCGGCCAGGCCGGCGTCTACCAGATTGACAAAATCATCGAAAAACCCTCGTTGAGCACCGCCGAGCTGGAACTACAGACGCCGGGGCTGCGGGCGGGCTATTATCTGTGCTTCTTCGGCATGCACGTGCTGACGCCCAGCATCTTCCCGATTCTACAAAAGCAGCTCGACGCCGGCACCACCAACGTGCTGCTGACGCCTGCCTTGCAGGAGCTGGCCGAAACCGAGAAGTACCTGGCCTTGGAAGTGCGCGGTAACCGCTACGACCTCAGCCGCCGCCACGGTCTGCTGCGCGCCCAGCTGGCCCTGGGCCTGGCCGGTGAGGCCCACGACGAAACCCTGACGACCATGGTCGAGCTGCTGGCTGAAGCCAATACCCGCAAGTAGGTTTTGGAGTAGCGCGAACTTTGTAGTTCGCGTACCAGAACGACTCTAACGGCGCGGGCTACGCGAACTATAAAGTTCGCGTTACTGCGTGCCATCAGCCATACGATGCCACCCATGAATATTTTCGTTGAAACGATTACCGCTACCGAGCCCGAGAAGCGGAACCGGGACTTTTACGCCCTGAGCCGCGGCCTCTCGGCCCGGGAGCTGTTGCGCAGCCTGCGGGAGCTGGACGAGTTCCGTAAGGCCACGCCCAACTTGTATGACAAGGTGCGGGCCATCCTGTTCTTGTACGCCGGCTTCCGGTTTTTCCTTCAGGAAACGCCCGAAATGCCGGCCGTGGGCAAGATTCCGTACCACGGCTTCGAGGATTTGCTGAGCCGCCGCTTCGAGCAGGCCATCAGCACGTTTTTGCGGGAGCTGGACCAACACGGCCCCAACGCTACGCTCTTCAGCGCCCTGGCGGACGCCTACCACCACCTCTCCTTCCAGATTCTGGCCGACCAGGTGCGCAAGAGTGTGCGCTCCAGCAAGGGCAACCAGTGGATGTTCCGCGTGGGCCACCAGGACGAGCACCCCATCCGGATTCACCCGGCCCTGTTGCAGCGCTCCGATTCGTCGTTGTTCTACCCCGTGCTGCACGAGCACACCTCCGTGCGCATGGACCTTACCCACAGCGGCTGGTCGGATATCTTCTTCCTGGGCATGGATTACCCCGAAGGCGCGCGGGTCGTGAACCTCTCGATTGACCTGGGCATGTTCGGGCGCGACAAAGACATTCGGCCCCCGCTGCACAGCTACGTGCGCGTCATTCCGGAGCCCGTGCTGCGCCTGACCAGCATCGACCTGAACACGACCAAGGACGTGACGGACCTGGCCGACTTGTTCAACTTCGGCAACGACTACCTGAGCTTGGTAAAAGCCGGGGTTATTGCTTCGGGTCTAATTCCCCCGTCCTTCGAAGGTACCAACCAGAGCCTGACTGAAATTCTGGCGCGCATCGTGGCCCCGGGCATGGGCATCGAGCTGGTGACCAAGGTGAATGATATTCCCAAAGGCTCCCGTTTCGCGGTTTCCACCAATCTGCTGGGTTCCATTATCAGCCTGCTGATGCGGGCCACGGGCCAGACCAAGAACCTGACTGGCGGCCTCGACGAAAACGAGAGGCGCCTGGTGGCGTCGCGGGCTATTCTGGGCGAATGGATTGGCGGCTCCGGGGGCGGCTGGCAGGATTCGGGCGGCGTGTGGCCCGGCATCAAGGCCATTCAGGGCACCTTCGCCCAGCCCGGCGACCCGGAATACGACATCAGCCGGGGCACTTTGCTGCCGCGGCACCGGGTGCTGGAAGGCGAGGACGTGCACCCCGAAATCGGGGAGCGAATCATGAAGTCGCTGGTGCTGATGCACGGCGGCATGGCGTCCAACGTGGGCCCGATTCTGGAGATGGTGACCGAGAAGTACCTGCTGCGTGGCGCGCAGGAAACGGCCGCCCGGCAGCAGACCAACGAAATCTTCGACAACATCCTGGCCTCCATCAAGGAAGGCGACATTCAGAAGCTGGGCGCCAACACGGCCCGCAACTTTGAGGGCCCCATCAAAACCATCATTCCCTGGGCTTCGACTTACTTCACCGAGCAGATTATTACCAAAGCCAAGCAAGAATTCGGGGCCGACTACTACGGCTTCCTAATGCTGGGCGGCATGTCGGGCGGGGGCATGGGCATGTTCGTGAACCCCGACAAGTACGAAGACTACAAGGTGCGCGTGCTGGACCTCTTGCGCACGACCAAGCAGGAACTCTCGGCCGCGCTGCCCTTCGCCATGGAGCCGGTGGTCTACAATTGGAGCATCAATAAGCGCGGCACCTGGAGCACGTTGCACGAAGGCAACGAGGCCCTGATGCCGGAGCAGTACTACGCCATTCACGTTTCGGGGCTGGTCAAGCAGGACCCGGAATCCATTTCCTACTTGCGCCGGGCCGAAATCGACTATTTCACGACCTACTGCGAGCAGAATAACCTGGCGTATCCGCTGCTGCGCACCATTGTCAGCAACCTGTTCAAGGTGTCGGACCCCACGAGCCAGGGCAACCGCAGCGTGGAAAATGACAAGGCCGAGCAGATCAAGCGCGACAATGGCTTCGACTACATTCAGCACGAGGACATCCGGGAAGAGCTGCAAAAAGGGCTAATCGGCCTTTCCCGCAACCGCCTGCCAGCCGAAACGGCCATCGACGACGTGCAGGCCGCCGACGTGGTGCAGTTTGCCGACTTGCAGGATGTGGAGCAGCTCGGCGCAGACGCCATTCGCGCCGGTAAGGTGGCTGTGCTAAGCTTGGCAGCTGGCGTGGGCAGTCGCTGGACCAAGGGTGCGGGCGTTATCAAGGCCCTGAATCCCTTTGTGGAAATCAACGGGCGGCACCGCAGCTTCCTGGAAATCCATTTGGCCAAAACCCGCCGCGTGGCCCGGCAATACGGGGCCCAAATTCCGCACATTGTAGCCACCAGCTACCTAACCCACGAGCCGATCCGGCAGACGCTGGCGCAGACCCGCAACTATGGCTACGACGGCGCAGTGTACCTGTCGGAAGGCCGCTCGATTGGGCAGCGTTTCGTGCCCATGGAGCGTGATTTGCGCTTTATGTGGGAAGAAATGCCCCAGGAAACCCTCGACGAAAACAAGCAGAAAGTGCGCGAGGCGGTGCGCAATACCATGATTGGCTGGGCCAAAAGCAAAGGCGAAGGCACCGACTACGTCGACAACATTGCCGCCCAGCGCTTCTCCCCGCTCGGCCACTGGTACGAGGTGTCGAACCTCTTGCGCAACGGCACCTTGGCCCGCCTGCTGCGCGAAAACCCGGCCGTGGAAACCATCATGCTCCACAACATCGACACGCTGGGGGCCGACGTGCACGCCGCGGCCCTGGGCTACCACCGCGCCTCCGGCAACGCGCTGACCTTCGAAGTCATTCCGCGCCGCATCGAGGACCGCGGCGGCGGACTGGCCCGCGTGAACGGGCAGGTGCGTCTGCTGGAAGGCCTGGCCCAGCCCCGGGAAGAGGACGAACTGGCGTTGAGCTACTACAACTCGATGACCACCTGGATTGAGGTTGATCCGCTGCTCCAGCTCTTTGGCCTCACCCGCGCCGAGCTGCAAGCCGCCGACGACACCCAGCTAGCCCGGGCGGTGCGCGCGGTGGCCCAGCGCATCCCGACCTACGTGACGACCAAGGACGTGAAGTTCCGCTGGGGCCACGGTCAGGAAGACATCTACCCCGTGGCCCAGATTGAGAAGCTGTGGAGTGATATGTCGGCCCTGCCCGACGTGCGGTGCGGCTACATCGTGGTGCCCCGCAGCCGGGGCCAGCAGATGAAGGACCCCGCCCAGCTCGACGCCTGGGTGACGGACGGCAGCAAGGCCCACGTCGAGTCGCTGGGGGTTTTCGAGTAACTAAATCCGAAGCAATCAGCACGTCATGCTGAGCTTGTCAAAGCACTTCTACCGCAGTAGTAATTGATTTTACTGTGGCAGTAGAAGTGCTTCGACAAGCTCAGCATGACGTGCTTTTTTATGGCAATTTTCGTTCGTCACAAAAATTTCGAAAAGTGACAATCTTGTGACACATCCTGTCACAAAAGCTTTTGTCACAAAACAATTTGTGACAGGGCAAAAGTGTGACACTTTCTGCCACACAATTTCCTGACAAACTTGTTGTGTAGCACACCCCGGTGCAGCCAGTGGCGGCCGGGGTGTTTCTTTTCTGCCAATAACGGTCCTGGCCGTACTCAATTGCGTAGAAGGCTGTGGCCTATGCTGCCTGGCAGCCTGTTTTTAAACTTCCAACCGCTCCTTTCCAATGGCTATGAATCCTGAACACGACGCGCCGGCCGGCCACGACGAGGCCCGGCGCACCTTCCTCAAGCAGTCGTCGCTGCTCACGGCCCTGGCCTTTGTGCCCGCCCCGGTGGTAGATGCCGCCGCCGCCAACCTCGACGAGAAAGTAGCCGGTGCCATCGAGAAAGTGCCGCTGAAGCTGGAAGTGAATGGCAAAAAATACAAGCTCGCCGTGGAGCCGCGCACCACCCTGCTCGATTTGCTACGCGAGGAATTGAACCTAACCGGCACCAAGAAAGGCTGTGATTACGGCCAGTGCGGGGCCTGCACCGTGCACGTAGACGGGCAGCGGGTAAACAGCTGCCTGAGCTTTGCCGTGATGCACGACGGCCGCAAAGTCACGACTATCGAGGGCCTGGCCGACGGCGACAAGCTGCACCCCATGCAGGAAGCCTTCGTGAAGCACGACGGGTTTCAGTGCGGCTATTGCACTCCGGGACAGATTATGAGCGCCGTGGCCTGCGTGCGCGAGGGCCACGCCGGTTCCGACGCGGAAATCCGGGAGTACATGAGCGGGAATATCTGCCGGTGCGGGGCGTACTCGAATATTGTAGCGGCCATTCAGGAAGTGAAAAACGGAGGACAGAAGGTATGAACCAGTTCCAATACGTGCGGCCCAGCAAGGCGCAGGCCGCCATTGAGGCCGTTGCCAAGGATGCCAACGCCACCTTTATTGCGGGCGGCACCAACCTCGTGGACCTGATGAAGCGCGGTATTGCCACGCCCCAGAAGTTGGTTGACATCAACCGCCTGCCCCTGACTAAGATTGAGCGGGAGAACAACGGTCTGCGCATCGGCGCATTAGCATTGAACTCGGCCGTGGCCGACGACAAGCAGGTGCGCGAAAAGCAGCCGCTGCTGGCTTTGGCGCTGAATGCCGGAGCTTCAGCCCAGCTGCGCAACATGGCTACCGTGGGCGGCAACATGCTGCAGCGCACCCGCTGCGCCTATTTCTACGACCTCACCATGCCCTGCAACAAGCGGGAGCCGGGTACCGGCTGCGGCGCGCTGGAAGGCATCAACCGGATGCACGCCATCTTCGGCTTTTCCGATAAGTGCATTGCCGTGCACCCCTCCGACATGAGCGTGGCCCTGGTGGCCCTCGATGCCACGGTGCTCGTGACGGGTCCCAAAGGCGAGCGGCGCATTCCCTTCGCCGACTTCCACCGTCTGCCCGGCGACACGCCCGAAAAGGATACCAATCTGGAGCGTGGTGAGCTGATAACGGCCGTGGACGTGCCCGACGGGCCTTTTACCAAGCACGTGCATTACCAGAAGGTGCGCGAGCGAGCCAGCTACGCCTTTGCGCTGCTGTCGGTGGCTGCCGCGCTGGATATCGAGAACAACACCATCAAGGCGGCGCGGCTGGCCATGGGCGGCGTGGCCCATAAGCCCTGGCGGCTGACGGCGGCCGAGCAAAGCCTGGTAGGAAAGCCCGCTACCGAGGAAACCTTCCGGCAGGCGGCGGCCGTGGCCATGCAGGGTGCCAAGGCATTCAAGCACAATGCCTACAAGCTCAAGCTGGCTCCCAACACCATTATTCAGGCCCTGAAAACGGCGGCAGCTGCTTAATTCCGATTCCTATGAAAGCACAAGACAAGCAGATCGGGGCCCCCATGAACCGCGTGGACGGCCACCTGAAGGTAACCGGCGCGGCTAAGTATTCGGCCGAGTACGAGCTGCCCAACATAGCCTACGCCGTGCTGGTGGGCAGCACCATTGCCCGGGGCCGCATCACGAGCATCGACGCCAAGGCCGCCGAGAAGGCACCGGGCGTGCTGGCCGTCATCAGCCACTTCAATTCGCCCAAGGTGCCCGGCTTCGACACGGCCGGCAAAGACCCCAGCCAGCCGGCCACGGCGGGTGGGCCCATCAAGATTTTCAAGGACGATAAAATCCGCTTCAACGACCAGCCGATTGCGGTGGTCGTGGCCGACTCGTGGGAGCGGGCCCGGTTTGCGGCCCGGCTTGTAAAGGCTCAGTACGCCCCGGAAAAGCACAAAACCAATCTCGAAGCCAGTGCTTCGGAAGCCTTTTTGCCCACGGCGGCCAAGAAGAACCCGAAGCACCCGATGAACGACTACCAGCGGGGCCAGGCCGATGCCTACAAAACGGGCGCCATCAAGCTGGAAAGTGAGTATGTGATTCCCACGGAAGTGCATCATCCGATGGAATTACAGGCCATTACGGCCCACTGGGAAGCCCCCGACCGGCTCACGATTTACGACAAGACCCAGGGCACGATGGCCACCCGGCGCGACTTCGCCCGGGAGTGGAATCTGCCCGAAGAAAACGTGAAAGTCATTGCCACCTTCGTGGGCGGCGCGTTTGGCAACGCCCTGCACAGCTGGCCCCACGAGTCGGCGGCCATCATTGCGGCCAAAGTGGTAAACCGGCCCGTGAAGCTGATGCTGACCCGGGAGCAGATGTTTACGATGGTGGGCTACCGACCCTACACCTGGCAAAAGCTGGGCATGAGCGCCACCCCCGACGGCAAAATAACGGCCATTACCCACGAAAGCATCGGGCAGACGTCCACCTACGAGGAGTTCACCGAATCGACGCTAGCCCAGACGCGCATGATGTACCAGTCGCCGAATGTGACGACGCGCTACCGCCTGGCCGCCCTCGACATCGGCTCCCCCATCTGGATGCGTGGGCCCGGCGAAGCTACCGGCGCGTTTGCCCTGGAATCGGCCATGGACGAAATGGCATTTATGCTGAACCTCGACCCGCTGGAGTTCCGGCTGCGCAACTACACCGATAAAGACCCCGAAAACGGCAAGCCCTGGAGCACCAAGTTCCTCAAGGAATGCTACCAGCTGGGCGCTGAGCGCGTGGGCTGGAACAAGCGGCAGCTCAAGCCCGGCAGCCTGCGCGACGGAGAGTGGCTGATTGGTTACGGCATGGGCGTGGGCACTTTCGGGGCGCACCGGGGCGCGGCTACCGTGGGTGCCCAGCTGCTGCCCGATGGCACCGTGCTGTTGCAGTGCGCTACCACCGATATCGGCCCTGGCACTGGCACGGCCATGACCCAGATTGCGGCCGACGCGCTGGGCATTGACCCGAAAAGAATCCGCTTTGAGCTGGGCAACTCCTCGTTTCCGAAGGCAGGCACCCAGGGCGGCTCCTCCACCGTGAACAGCGTGGGCCCGGCTACGCAGGAAGCCTGTCTGGCTTTGAAAGATAAGTTACGCACCCTGGCCGGCGCCGGCAACGCGGCCTTTGCCTCGGCCAAAAAAGAAGACGTGACGCTGGCCGATGGCTACCTCACGCTGAGCAGCAACGCGGCGGCCAAAGTTTCCTATGCCGACCTGATAAAGCAGGGCGGCGACAAAGCCGTGACCGTGGAAGCCAAGCCTGGCGGGGAAGGCCAGAAGTACTCGATGTACTCGTTTTCGGTGCATTTTGCCGAGGTGCGGGTACATGAGTTGACCGGCGAGGTGCGGGTGAGCAAGCTGGTTTCCTGTGCCGACGCGGGTACGATCATCAACGAGAAAACTGCCGGCAACCAGATGAAAGGCGGCGCGGTGGGCGGCATCGGTATGGCCCTGATGGAAGCGGCCCACATCGACGACCGGTTCGGGCGCTACGTCACCAAGGACTTTGCTGACTACCACGTACCCGTGCATGCCGACTCGCCCGACGTGCAGGTGGCTTTCGTGAACCAGCCCGACCCACACGTAAACGCGCTGGGCACGAAAGGCATTGGCGAAATTGCCACCATCGGCGTGGCCCCGGCCATTGCCAACGCCGTGTTCAACGCCACCGGCAAGCGGGTGCGGGAATTGCCGATTACGCCCGATAAGCTGATCTGAGGCGCGTTTTTTTCATTAGAACGTCATTCCGATACAAATGACGTTTTGCCGACGTCGTTCTAACTACCAGTAAAACCCGCTACGCCCCGACCGTTTCGCAAACTGGTCGGGGCGTATTTTTACCCGATTATGAAGCTTTATTTTCGCCTGCTCTGGCTGCTGCTCACGGCCCGTTTTCAGCCCAAGGTGGCGGTACTGGGCCCGTGCCGCACCCGCTTCCGGGTATGGCCCACCGACCTCGACGTGCTGCGCCACATGAACAACGGGCAGTACCTGATTCTGTGCGACCTGGCCCGGATGGATATTTTAATTCGCTCGGGGCTGCTGGCCAAAATCAAGGACTTTGCCCCAATGGCCGTGGTAGCGGCCGAAACCATTCAGTTCAGCCGCTCACTGGAGCCATTTCAGAGCTTCGAAATCGAAACCCAGGCGCTGGGCTGGGACCATCGGCTGCTGTATCTGCAGCAGCGGTTTGTACGCGGTGAAGAGGTAATTGCCACGGCCGTGGTGAGTCTGCGCTTCGTGAAGCGCAAGGGCGGCACCGCCGACCCGGTAGAAGTGCTGCGCCACGCTGGTGAACCAACTGAGTCGCCGGAGCTGCCGGAATGGGTGCAGGCCTGGAGCCGGAACATGCGCGACCTACGAGCGGCTTGAGCGCGAAAACTCTGCCGTAGGAGGTGCGTATGGTTTTAGGGCCGGCACTTGTTGCCGGCCCCTAAAACCCACTGCATCATGGCTACTGAACAGGATACTACCGCCAATACCGACGATAAAAAGCACCAGGCCAACCCGAGCACGTCGAGCCAGTCTCTGGCCGACTCGGAAATGAGCGTGGGCCAGGGCGCTTTGAACGCCCAGCCCGGCGACGAGCAGGAAAACAAAGAAGCCGACCGGCAAGCCGTACGCCGCAATCCAACTCCGGCGGATGAAACCCCGAAAGCGGATTGGGGCGGCAACTTCGGCAACAGCGTGCAGAACATTTACCACGACGCGGACCGGCTCGAAAACCAACTGGCCAGCCCCGGCCGCGGCGAGTTTGGCCCTCAGGGCACGGGCGGCACCCACGGCGGCCACGGCAACCAATACCGGGCCGACGACGTGTACGGCGCGCAGCTGGGCACCCAGCCGGTGAGCTCCGGCGGCTACATCGGTGGCCGCTCCGAAAACAACACCGGTACTGACGAGTACAACCCGCAGGGCAGCAGCTTCGGGCACGAGCCCGCCACGCCCCTGGCCGGCACTACCGTAGACCCGCAGTACCGCAACGACAATGCCTCGCCCAAAGCCCCGGATTCGGGTTTCAGCGACGACTACGGTCATTCTTCCCTAGTGGGCAGCAACGCCAGCACCTCCGCCGCCCCCGGCCCGGAGCGTAATCAAAGCCCCGGCTACGACTACATTCCCTCGCAAGGCAATGCGCGCGACGAGCAGCTAGGCACCACCTACAATCCGCAGCCCACGGTGCACGGCCGCACCGGCGAGCTAAACGGCCTGAACGAGCCCGGCCCTAATCAGGAACCCGCTACGGCCAATGGCTCCGATTTCCGGACCGGTTATACTCGTACTGAGGGCGAAGCCAGCTACCAGGGTAATAGCGGTGAGGGAATCGGCTCGAAAGGCGGCTCCTACAACGACCCCAACACGCCCATGAACCCAACCGCCGGGGCCAACTCCCCAACTAAGGACGACTATAGCCGTGACGCGCAGAACAACGCGCCCGTACCACCACACGAAGACGGTGCCGACTACAGCGCACCCCGCCGCAACGCCGGCCGCGACAACGACGCGGACCGCAGTTAGAACTCTAGCATTTACTTGTACTTGACCGGCCAAAGATGAACCCTGAGCGGCTCGTTTTTGGCCGGTCTGCTTTCGGGCAACCTGCCCAACGGTTCGATGTGGCTCTGGTCAGCAAAGGTGCCTTTGCTGCAATTACGACTTGGTACTTCCTGGTTTTAGATGAAAAAGCTACTTCTCTCCACTGCCCTCACTTTGGGTATTCTTACGGCCTCAGCCCAAACTTTTACAACGATGCACTGGCAAAACGCTCCGAAGCAGTCCACTGTTACAGCCAGCAAAGTGCGGGTGCAAGTGGACGGCGGCACCGACTTCTGGCGCGTGACGCACTACGGCTTCATCCGCGACAATGGCCACTTTTACTATCAGGAACGGGAAGGCGACTTCGTGGCGAAAGTCAAAGTGGTAGGCCAGTACCAGGAGCTCTATGACCAAGCGGGTTTGATGATTCGGCTGGATGAGAAGAACTGGATTAAGACCGGTATCGAGTACGTGAAGGGCGTGCAAAACGTCAGTGCTGTGGTGACGCGGGAGGTGTCGGATTGGTCGGTAGTACCCCGCCAGGACAGCCCCAAGGCCGTGTGGCTCACGCTGCTTCGCAAGGGCGACTACGTGGAAATTCAGTATTCATTTGACAATAAGGATTTCAAGATGCTGCGCCTGGCCTACTTTCCACCCACCCCCGGTAAAAAGGTTCAGATTGGCTTGATGTGCGCTGCTCCCGACGGCAAGGGTTTTCCAGTGGAATTCGAGGAGTTTACTATCAGCCCCGTGCCGGCCGGCACGAAGTAAAAGCACAAAAAAGGCGCCCGATGCGGCGCCTTTTTTGTGCTCGTGAGCTACTGTTTCCCCAAAGGCATAAGTAGCTTATCAAAAGCCGGCATTCTGAGCCTGAGCGAAGGATGACGGCTGCAAAGGCTGTACTAGCGTTGTCCCACGCTGCCTTTGGACTCAGCGGCTTTGGGCGCTGCCGTGCCCGAGGCGCTTTCCGGGGGCCCCAGGTAGCTGGGCTGCACGCCGCCCAGGTCTACCACCAGCTTTTCGAGCACAACGCCAGGGTCTACGCGCCAGAACTTGAGGACGTGGGCGCCGGGCTTGGCTAAAGTATGCTTGGAGGTTTTGACGAGGATATTCTCAGCTACTGCTTTTTCCCAGGGCCGGTTGCCATTGTCCGCCACCAGCCCGGTGTGAAGGTTGATAATTTGCGGGGCTTCATCATCGAACGATACGGCGTAGCGCAGGCCCTGCCCGCCAAGGAAATTCAGGGTCGGAGCCAGGTACGCCTGTACCGTTACGGAGCCGCTGCCCATAAGCTGCACCTGGTACTCCAGATGTGCCGAGCTACTGGCCGGGTTCTGACTGGGGGCAGTGGTGGGAAAAGTGGTGACGCCCGAGAGCGTGCGGCCCAGGTCGGGAATGGTGTGCCACTTCACAGCGCCGCCATCCACGGCTTTGGTGTAGTGCTCTGCTTCGATAGAAACGTAACCATCGGCTTCGATAAAGCCCGGTCCCTTGGCTACTGACTGCGGCTTTTTGGCGGGCGTCGGCGGGCTTGGTTCCGTAGCAGTGGTGGGCTGAGTCAGAGTCTGTACGGCAGGCATGGCATTCTGCTCGGGCTGCTGCCAGTAGGTGTAGCCAATGTGGGTCTGGTCCATCATGTGGTTCCACTTACCACTGGCCAGGGCGTGGTAGCGCCGGGTTATTTCGGCGTCTTTGGCGTAGAGTTCCTTGGCTTTTTCGGCCAGGGCGTTGGCAGTAGCCTGACCGTTTTTGGCGGCTTCGCGGTTCTGGGCCACCGTGTAGTACAGCTCGTTCAAATTGGCGCAGGCCTGCACTGGGTGCAGCACCAGCTGGTAGTAGGCGTCGCGGTATTCGGCGGGCAGCTGCTGGTTGATGGCCTCGGCCCGGGTCAGAAGCTGATTATAGTCGGCTACCACGGTGGCCCACTCCTGGTAATTGGTCAGGCTATAAGTGTTGGCATCGAGCAACTCGGGCTTGCGGCGGGCGTTGTACTTGGCGTATTTGGCCAGAATATCGGCAATGCCGGCCGCGTGTTTGGGGCCAAACTGCCGGGCGGCCCAGTTGCGCGAGTAGTCGTCCACTTGCTCGGCCCCGATTCGGTCGGGGTTCCAGGCGTAGTCCAGAAAGAAGCTGATGGGGAATTCCATGGGCTTCAAATCCCCCACGTTCACAATCCAGATCTGGTTGGCGCCGTACTCGTGGGCCAGATGCATTTGTTCCCAGATACGCGGCAGCGGGTTCGTATTGAGCCACTTGTAGTTGCGCGGACCGCCCACGTAGTCGAAGTGGTAATAGATGCCGTAACCACCGGCACGGGGCTTCTCCCCCACTTTGGGCAGCTTGCGGATGTTGCCCCAGTTGTCGTCGCAGAGCAGCAGCGTCACATCGTCGGGCACGCGCATACCTTTGTCGTAGTAGTCCTGCACTTCCTTGTAGAGGGCCCAAAGCTGGGGCGTCTGCTCGGCGGGCTTGCCGGTTTCCTCGGCAATGATTTTGCGCTGGTCGGCCACTATTTTTTCGAGGAGGGTAATGTTGCTGCCCTCACTCATGGGCTCGTCGCCGTCGCCGCGCATGGCCAGCGTCACGATGCTTTCCTTGGTGCCCATGTTCTTGATACCCTGCCGCCAGAAGTCCTGGAGGGTCTTTTCGTTGGTCTGGTAGTTCCAGGGGCCGGAGCCAAAGCGCTTCCACTCCTGCTGCGACCGAACCATGGGCTCGTGGTGCGAGGTGCCCATCACGATGCCGTATTCATCGGCCAGCACCGGGCTCTGCTTGTCGTCGTCGTTAAAGGCGTTGCCCCACATAGCGGGCCAGAGGTAATTGCCCTTGAGCCGCAAAATCAGCTCAAACACGTGCACGTACATCTTCGAGTTGATACCACCGAACTTCTCCTTGGCCCAACCCGTCAGCGCCGGCGCTTCGTCGTTGAGGAAAATACCCCGGTACTTCACCTGGGGCGTGCCCTGCGAATGGCGGCCGGACGCTACGTAGAGCGCCTTTTGCGGCTTGGTGGGCACATCGGCCCACCAGTACCACGGCGACACCCCGATCTGCTGCGACAGGTCGTAAATGCCGTAAATGGTGCCGCGCTTGTCGCTGCCGGCAATAACTAGGGCCCGCTCCACGCCCGGCAGCGGCTTTTCCACCACCTGCAGCACGAAGGTTTCCCACTTGCCCGCCACCTGCGCCACGTCGAGCTTTCCGGCCTTCACCAGCCCATCAATCAGCGGACTTTTACCAATTGTGCCAATCAGTACGACCTCCTTGCCTGTGGGCGCTTTGTCGGTCGTGAATGTCGGCGTCAGCTTGGTCACGCGGTTGATGTCGGCCTGCAAATCCCGGGCGGCCCGCAGCACGCCCGGCCAGTCCGAGTTACTGGCGTATAGCGCCGCCGTTTTGCCGGCGGCGGCCAGCGGAAAGCCGTTCTTGCCTTTATCAGCCGAGACGTAGGTAGGCGTGAACTGGCCAGCTGTTTTTTGGGCCTGAGCCGTGAAGGCGGTCAGCATTGCCAGCAGCACCAGCCAGACTCGGCCAGCGGTGCGGGCAGGATGAGAAGACAAGAGTTTCATTGGAATCGGGTGGAAAAGCGGGCGGCGTATTTGACCGTCATGTCGAGCCTTCGCGAGACATCTCGCGGGCAATAGTAACTACCATACTGAGCGGAGCCGAAGCACAACAGTTAGTTTGCGAACATTGGCCCGCGAGCTTCTTCGCTCTGCTCGGAAAGACACCCTGTTTACATGGATAGCTAGAACTTCACCACTTCCCAGTAAGCCTTTTTGGGCTTCTGGTTCTGATCGAAGAGCAGCGGGTAGTTTTTGCGGCCGGCCACGGGGTACGTATCCAGCCAGGTGTACTTGTCGGAGATGTTCCAGAACGTGACGCCGGTTAGCACCTTCTTGTAGTCGCGGAACACTTTGAAGAACATTTTGTATTGCTCGGCCTGCTTCTGCTCCAGCTCGGGCGTGTAGGCATCCGACTCGCCGGGGCGCTTCTCACGCTTTTCCTTTTCCCAAGGGTAAATCGACACGTCAAGCTCGGTAATCTGCACCTTCAGGCCCAACGACGAATACTGGTCCAGAGCCTGGCGCAGCTCAGCTTCCGTGGGTTCCTGCAACGACCAGTGGCCCTGCAGGCCCACGGCATCGATGGGCACTTTAGCATCCTTGAGCTTCTTAAGTAGCTTAAAGATTCGCTCCCGCTTCTCGGGCCGCTCAGTGTTGTAGTCGTTGTAGAAAAGTACCGCTTTAGGATCGGCTTCGTGGGCGTACTCAAAGGCTTTGGCAATGAAATCCTCCCCGCAGATCTGGTACCACTCCGAGTTGCGCAGAAATTCCTGGGGGTTGTCGGAAATCGCTTCGTTCACCACGTCCCAGGCGTAGATTTTGCCCTTGTAGCGCTTCACGACAGTGAAAATATGGTCGTGCAGGCGCTTGAGCAGTACTTCCTTGCTCACCTGCTTGCCGTTGGCATCCTTGAAGAGCCACTTGGGCGTTTGCTCGTGCCAGAGCAGGTTGTGGCCCCGCACCCGCAGCTTATTATCCTGGGCAAACTGCACGATTTCGTCGGAGGCCTTCCACTCATAACGGTTTTCCTCCGGATGAATCGGGCCCATCTTCATGGCGTTTTCCGGCGTAATGCTGTTGAAGTGCTGCTTAATCAGCTCCCCTTCCGCGCCCTTCAGGCCCGCCGGCGACACAGCCACGCCTACCAGAAAGTAGTCCTTGTAATAATCTTTCAGGCCCTTTTCGGGGGCTTTCTGCTGACTGCTGAGCACGGCCAGGCCCGTGAGCAGCAGGCCGGCAGCGGTGAGTTTGCGGAAGGTGAAGGTGAGTTTCATTTGGATTGATTTTATCAAGTTCGGATGCCAGGTGAGCATAGCCCCACCCCAACCCCTCCCCGCTGGGAGAGGGGCTTACGTCACCATTACAATGACTTCTAAGGATGTTGCTGCCAAAGTAAAATAAGCCCCTCTCCCGGAGGGGAGGGGTTGGGTGGGGTTACCGCAGCTCCAGCACCACCACCGACTGCGGTGGCAGCTCCACGGCCAGATTTCCACCGCGCTTTTTAGCGCCCGAGAAGCCAGCCAGCTTCACCTTATTGGGGTTATCGAAGGTGTTGTAGTCGTTGACTTTGGCCGAAGTCAGAATGCGGCCCGACACGGTTTTCCACGTCACGCCGGGCAGCGCGGTTTCTAGCTTCTGGGCCTTTTTTGTGTCAAGGTTGACCAGGGAAATATGCACCGCGCCGCTGGCGTCTTTCGAAGCCGAAGCATTCAGGGCCGGCAGCTTGTCACCGTTCAGCGTGTACTCCGGGCTGGTAAACTGCAGGGGCAGATACTGCGCATCCTGGTGCACCTGATAGAGGTCGAAGACGTGGTAGGTGGGCGTTAGCAGCATCCGCTCCTTGTCGGTGAGCACCAGGGCCTGCAGCACGTTGACGGCCTGGGCTAGGTTGGCTCCGCGCACCCGGTCGCAGTGGTTGTTGAAGATATTGAGCGTAGTGCCGGCCACCAGCGCGTCGCGCAGGGAGTTCTGCTGGTACAGAAACCCCGGGTTAGTGCCGGGTTCCACGTCGGTCCACACGCCCCACTCATCCACGAGCAAGGCTACCTTTTTGTCCTTGTCGTACTTGTCCATAATAGCCGCGTGCTTGGTTACCACAGCTTCCATTTTCAGGCAGTTCTTCATCGTGTTGAAGTACTGGGCTTCGTCGAAGCCGGTGGCCGCGCCTTTGCTGCCGCTCCAGCTGCCGGTGGGCAACGTGTACTGGTGCAGGGTGAGGCCCCACATCTGGTCCAGCGGAATCTTCTTCATGCACGTCTCGGTCCAATTGGCGTCGTCGCCGTTGGCCCCGCTCACGATGCGCTTCAGCTTGGGGCTGCCCGGGTAGTTGTGGGCAAAGGTGGCGTAGCGCTTGTACACGTCGGTGTAGTAGTCCACGGTCATGTTGCCGCCGCAGCCCCAGCTTTCGTTGCCGATGCCCCACATAGTCACACCGTAGGGCTCGGGGTGGCCGTTCTGCTTGCGCTGCTGGGTGAGCGGCGTGTCGGCGTTGGAGTTCAGATACTCCATCCAGTTCGCCATTTCCTGCACCGTGCCGCTGCCGACGTTGGCGGCCAGGTAGGGCTCGGTGCCCAGCAGCTTGCAGAGCTCCAGAAATTCGTGAGTGCCGAAGGAGTTGTCCTCCACCGCGTCGCCCCACCAGGTATTGATGGTGCGGGGGCGTTGGGCGGTGGGGCCTACTCCGTCGCGCCAGTGGTAGGCGTCGGCGTAGCAGCCGCCGGGCCAGCGTAGGTTGGCCACTTTGATTTTGCGCAGGGCCTCCACGATATCCATCCGGATGCGGCCCTGCTTGGGCACGTTCAAGCCCGGGTCAACCCAGATACCGTCGTAGACGCAGCGGCCCAGATGCTCGGCGAAGTGCCCGTAAATGTCTTTGCTGATTCGCAGCTTCGGGTCTCCGGGCTGCACGGTCAGGCTTACCGTTTGGGCAAAAGTCAGGTTAGCGGCCAGCACGAAGCCAGCTGCCGCCACGAGGCGCTTTAAGTTTAACATCGAGAGGATTGGGGGATTTTTCGATGGGGAAAGGTCAGAAAGCGCAAAAACAACCCGGGCGGCCGGCCTCCCAACCAGCCGCCCGGGCGTATTCTTACGCGGTAGTAGCCGTCAGCGGGGCCGACTGCAACGCACTCAGCACCGTGCGCAGGCCCTGCTCGGCATTGTCGCCGAGGTGGATGCGCAGCGTGCGGCGGTTGTAGTCGTGCAGGGCCTGCAAGTCACCGGCAGCCTGGGCGTTCTTGAACGTGCCGAAGGAGTACGAACGGCCGGGCAGCGCCAGGTCCTGCGGATGGTCCACGGTGAACTGCACGAACAAACCCTTGTCGGGGCCGCCCTTGTGGTACTGGCCCGTAGAGTGCAGAAAGCGCGGCCCGTAGCCCGAAGTAGTGGCTAGGTGCAGTTGCTCCTGCACCTGAGTGCGCAGTTCAGCCAAGCCCTTGTTCAACTCTTCGGATTCCGTCAGGTAGGCCTGAATGTTGAGGAAGTCACCGGCCTTGGCCTGACCGAAGAAGTTCTGGATTACTTCGGCCGCGCTGCCGCCCGATACGGCGGAGAAGTACGACACGCCGTTTTCCGTCACTTTCGCGGCTTCCCCGGCGGGCAGGCTGCCTTTTTCCTGCACCACCTTCATCAGGCTGTCGGTAGCGGTTTTGGCGGCCTGTACGTTGGGCTGGTCGAAGGGGTTGATTTCAAGCACGGCGCTGGCCACGGCCGTAGCCACTTCCCAGCGGAAGAACTCGGCGCCGAGGTCCAGGGCATCGTGCATCCGTACGCTGATGACGGGGTGACCAGCCGCCTGCAGAGCAGCAATTTTGGCCGTATTGTCGGTGTCGGCGTCGTTTTCGTAGCCCACGTACACGAACACCCGATCCTGACCGTAGACTTCCGGCTCCCGGGCCGGCTCACCGGCCACAGGCAGAATGCCTTTGCCTTCCTTACCGGTGCTTTCGGCAATAAGCTGCTCCAGCCACAAGCCCAGATCGGCCAGGGAATCGGGCACAATCAGCGTGAGTTTGTCGCGGCCCTGCTGGGCCAGTACGCCCAGGGCTACGCCCAGTTCCAGACCCGGATTCTGCTCCACGGCGCCGTAGGCACCGTTGGCGCGCATCATGCGGATGGCGCGCTCCAGAATTTCACCGATGGGCAGGCCATACAAAGCGGCGGGCACCAATCCGAAGTACGACAAAGCCGAGAAACGGCCGCCGACTTCGGCGAAGTTCAGGAAGATGCGGCGGTAGCCCTGCTCGGTGGCGGCCGTTACGAACTTGGAACCCGGGTCGGTAATGGCTACGAAATTCTCGCCGGCCTTGTCGCCCTTAATCTGCTTCAGACGGTCGTAGAAATAGTCGCCGAAAGCCAGCGGCTCAGCCGTCGTGCCCGACTTGCTGGCCACGATAAACAGCGTTTCCGCCAGCGGCACCGATTCTTCGATCTGGCGCACGGTGCCGGGGTCCGTGGTGTCGAGCACCGACATCGGCAGGCCATTCTCACCCATCGGGAACGAGGATTTGAACACAATCGGCGCCATTGTGCTGCCGCCCATGCCCATTACCACCACGTGCTTGAAGCCCGCAGCTTTTACTTCGTTTACGAACTGCTCGATTTCGGGCACCGCGCCTACCATTGTTTCAGCCACGCGCAGCCAGCCCATAAACGAGCGGATGCTGCTTTGGCCGGCTTCGTCCTGCACCCACAAATCGGCCTGCTTATCCCAGAAACCGGTGGTGAAGCTCTTGGCGTTCAGCTCCGCAATTTTGGCATCCACAGCAGCCTGGTACTGGCCCAGTTGCATGGTGGCCGGCGCTACGGTGGTGTCGAGCGAAGTCAGGCGCTTCTTCTCGATGGAGTCCATCAGCTTGCCGAAGGGCTCGTTGAATTTCTTGGCTCCGTCCACTTCCAGGAAGTTGGTTTGCTCCTCCAGGGTGATACCCAGCTCGGGCAGGCGGCGCAGTACCTCGGCGGCTTTGTCGAGGCCTTCTTCGAGGCGGTTGGTAGGCTGGCCTTTGGCGCGGAAAATGTCGAGCGTTTCCACCGGCACCGTATTCACCGTTTTGGGGCCGATGAGGTTTTCCACGTACTTCAGGTCGTCGTACTTGGGGTTTTTGTTGCCAGTGCTGGCCCACAACAGGCGCTGCGTATCGGCACCCTGAGCAGCCAGGGCTTCCCAGCGCGGACCGGCGAAAATCTCCTTATAGATCTGGTAGGCCTGCTTAGCGCTGGCCAAGGCCACTTCGCCCACCATCGATTGTGCTAGTTCGCCTTTCTCACCACCTTCGGTGGCAATTTTCTCCAGCATCGGGTCAAGCAGCACGTCGATGCGTGAGAGGAAGAAGCTGGCGACGGAATCGATGTTCGTGATAGGCAGGCCGGCTTTCACTCGGTCTTCGAGGCCCGCAATAAAGGACTCAGCTACGAGGCGGTAGCGCTCCAGGCCAAAAATCAGCGTCACGTTGACGTTGATGCCCTCGGCAATGAGGCGACGAATGGCGGGCAAACCTTCGAGCGTGGCCGGCACCTTAATCATCACGTTGGGCCGGTTCACGGTTTTCCAGAACCGGATGCCTTCCTCAATCGTGCCCTCGGTATCGTTGACCAAAGCGGGCGACACTTCCAGGCTCACGTAGCCGTCGGAGGCGTTGTTGGCCTGGTCGTAGAGCGGGCGGAACAGGTCGCAGGCGTGCTGTACGTCGGCTACGGCCAGAGCGGTGTAGATTTCGTCGGTGGTTTTGCCCTGCAGGGCCAGGCTGCGGATGGCCGCGTCGTAGTCGTCGGAGCCGCCGATGGCCTTCTCGAAAATGGCTGGGTTGGAGGTTACGCCGCGCAGGGCCTCATCGGTGATACGCCGCTGCAACTCGCCGTTGATCAGGATCTTGCGACGGATAAAGTCCAGCCAGATGCTTTGGTCGAATTGACGGATGTCAACTAATGGATTCATAGGGTTTCAGTTAGAAGTCGTTCCAAAGATCAGGAAACTCCTTCTTTGCGCTCCCACTGAGCCGGTTTATTTTGCTATAAATCCCTGATTTTCTACCAGATATTTTACGGTAGCAATCCGGGAAATGGCCCAAATTGAAGGCCTCACCCTGGTTTCTAAGTGCTGAAAAGCCAACAGTGAGGCGCGCCAGCCGGCGGACAGCCAGTCCGCCAACGCAATCCGAAAAGCTCTCCCTCGATTCGGATTACGCGCTGGTGCGCCTCTTTCTGCTTCCTCTTCTCTCACACATGCTGACGGTCAGGCTTGCGCCGGGCCATCAGTAAAATGGATTGAGGCGAAAAGTCCGGTCGGCCGGCAGGCGTTGCAGCACCTGCACGGCCGGCTTTCCTCACTCACCTTTTTTTGCTGTTAGATGTACTGGTTGATGATGCTTTCGAGCCACTCCTGCTTGCCGCTTTTCGGCATTGGCTCACCCGATTCGTGGGCTATTTTGCGCAGGTCTTCCAGCGTCAGCTGGCCTTTCTCGAAGGCGGCGCCGGCACCCGAATCAAACGAGGCGTAGCGCTCCTGCCGGAACTTGCGGTAAGCCGACTTTTCCAGGATGGCATCGGCCGTCACCAGAGCCCGGGCAAAGGTGTCCATGCCGGCAATGTGAGCAATGAAGATGTCCTCCAGATCGGTCGAGTTGCGGCGGGTTTTGGCGTCGAAATTGATGCCGCCATGCTTGAAGCCCCCGGCTTCGAGGATGATGAGCATCGACTCGGTCAGCTCGTTGAGGTTGTTGGGAAACTGGTCGGTGTCCCAGCCGTTCTGGTAGTCGCCGCGGTTGGCGTCCATTGAGCCCAGCATATTGGCGTCAGCCGCTACCTGTAATTCGTGCTCGAAAGTGTGGCCGGCCAGCGTGGCGTGGTTTACTTCCAGATTGAGCATGAAGTCGTTTTCCAGGCCGTGCTGCTTTAAAAAGCCGATGACGGTGGCCGCGTCGAAGTCATACTGGTGCTTGGTGGGCTCGGCGGGCTTGGGCTCAATGAAGAACTTGCCGGTGAAGCCCTGCTGGCGGGCGTAGTCGCGGGCCATGGTCAGGAAGCGGCCCATGTGCTCCTGCTCGCGCTTCATGTTGGTATTGAGCAGCGTCATGTAGCCTTCGCGGCCACCCCAGAACACGTAGTTCTCACCGTTCAGGGCAATGGTAGCGTCAATGGCGTTTTTTACCTGGGTGGCGGCGTGGGCTACCACCTGGAAGTCGGGATTGGTGCTGGCCCCGTTCATGTAGCGCGGGTTCGAAAACACGTTGGCCGTGCCCCAGAGCAGCTTTACGCCGGTAGCGGCCTGGTGTTTCTTGGCGTAGTCGACAATGGTCGCCAGGTTGCGCTCGTACTCGGCCAGCGAGTTGCCTTCGTCCACGAGGTCAATGTCGTGGAAGCAGTAGTAGGGCGTGCCGAGCTTGGTGAAGAACTCGAAGGCGGCGTCCATCTTGTCTTTGGCGCGGCCGATAATTTCGTGGTGCGAGTCCCAGGCGAACTGCTTGGTGCCGGGGCCGAACGGGTCACCGCCGGTGCCGGTGAAGGTGTGCCAGTAGGAAACCGCGAAGCGCAGGTGTTCCTTCATGGTTTTGCCGGCTACTACGCGGTTTTCGTCGTACCACTTAAAGGCCAACGGGTTGTCCGACTCGCGTCCTTCGAAGCGGATGGTGTCGATGCCGGTGAAATACTCGGTTTTAGAAAGCGTGTTGGATGACATGCCGAGGGGTGGTTGGTAAGGGTACGATTTGGGTTAAAATGCCTTGCCAGCGGGCATAGGCAGTCTGATATTGCTCCTGCAGCCGGGCCGTGGGTTCCAGCGTCAGAATCCGCTCCAGGCCGGTGAAAGCCTCATTGGTACTGGCATACACGCCGGCCCCGACACCCGCGCCGCGGGCCGCGCCCTGGGCCGCGTCGGTGTTCAGCAGCTCCAGTTCCACGCCGGCGCTATTCACGAAGGCTTCGCGAAAAATTGGGCTCAGAAACATGTTGGCATTGCCGGCCCGCACCTTGCGCACCTGCACCCCGGATTCGCGCATAATGTCCACGCCGTAGTTCAGGGCGAAGACGATGCCTTCCTGGGCAGCACGGGCCACGTGCACCCGGCCGTGCTGGTTGAAGTTGAGGCCCCGCAATTCGGCTTCGAGTTGGCGGTTTTCCAGAATTCGCTCGGCCCCGTTGCCGAAGGGCAAAAACGTGAGTCCATCGGAGCCGACGGGTGCCTGCGCAGCCAGCTGGTTCATGTCGTCGTAGCTGATGTCGCCGAGGACTTTGCGCAGCCAGCTGTTTAGAATGCCCGTGCCGTTCATGCACATCAACACCCCGTTTTTGGGCTGCTCCGGCGTGCTGTTCACATGCACGAAGGAGTTGACCCGGGAGCGGGAATCCGAGGTCATGGTTTCGTTGATGCCGTACACTACGCCGCTGGTGCCGGCCGTGGCGGCTATTTCGCCAGCCTGCAGCACATTCAGCGAAAAGGCGTTGTTGGGCTGGTCGCCGGCCCGGTAGCTGATGGGCGTGCCGGCCGTGAGGCCCAGTTCCCGGGCGGCTTCGGGCATGAGGTGGCCCTGCACCGAGAAGGTGTCGACCACGTCGGGCAGCAGGGCAGAACTGATGCCGTAATAGTCGAGCAACTCCTGGGCAATGGCCTGCTGCTTGAAATTCCAGAACACACCCTCCGACAGGCCCGAAATGGTAGTCTGGAGCTCACCGGTAAGCTTAAAGGCAATGTAGTCGCCGGGCAGCTGGATTTTGTGAATCCGCTCGTAGATATCGGGCTCGTTTTCGCGCACCCATTTCAGCTTGGAAGCCGTGAAGTTACCGGGCGAATTCAGGAAGTTGCTCAGGCAATATTCCTGGCCCAGGTCTTGGAATGCCTGGTTGCCGTAATCCACGGCGCGGCTGTCGCACCAGATAATGGCGGGCCGTAGCACCTCGCCGTCCTTGTCGACGAGCACGAGGCCGTGCATCTGGTAGGTGATGCCGATGCCGGCAATCAGGGCCGGGTCAAAGTCGTGGTCGGCGCGCAGCTGCAGGCTGGCGTTTACTACCTCCTGCCACCACCGCTCGGGGCGCTGCTCGGCCCAGTCGGGCTGCAGGGCGGTTATTTCCATCTCCTTCTTCGGCGAAGTGACCGAAGCCACGCACCGACCGGTTTCGATGCTGAGCAGCGACGCTTTGATAGACGAGCTGCCAATGTCGTAGCCGAGGAGGTATTTCATGGGGCTTGGATACGGCTTGCGCTACCGTAAGCAGCGAAACCGGGTGGGATTGTTATGAGGAAAATGCAAGAATGAGCATCCTTGCGTGCCCGCCGGGCGGCGGGTAGTATTCAGAGCGGTAGCCGGTTTATTCACCGGATTTCTCTTCGAAGATAGTACGACTTGAGATAGGAAAGCCAATATAAAAACCTCGTTCCAAGCTCAATTTCGAATAAAAAATACCGAAACCGTTTCCGGAAACGGTTGTGATAGGTAAGTGACAAAGAATTATTTTTAGCGTAATAACTGTCGCTTATTCTCCAAATAGTGAAACGTATTGCCTGACCAAGCCTATGTTGATAGCAGGCTTTCTTACTCAGAATACTATATCAGGTGGCCACCTTCGCCAAGGCGGCCACCTGAGCTCAGCTTTACTTCCTACTCTATAGCCACGCTGCTGCCGGTGAGCTTTACGTCGGCTTGTAGCACGCTGCCGTTGGCTACGGCTTGACTCAGCGGCTGGCCGCCACCGACGAAAAGCTGCACGCGGCCGGCCTGCGTGGCGCGGTGGGCTTTGTCATCGAGCACCGACAACTGTCGGGGAGTGAGTGTGAATTCAACGGTTTTTTTCTCCCCGGGCTTCAGGCTTACGCGCCGAAAACCGGCCAGCGCGTGCAAGGCTACGCGGCCCTGGGCATCGGGATGACGCACGTAGAGCTGCACCACCTCGTCGCCGGCCCGGGTGCCGGTATTTGCGACCCGTACGTTTACCCGCACTGGTTTGCCCGTTTGGGCCGTGCTTTTCACTTTCAACTTGCTGTACTTGAAAGTCGTGTAGCTCAGGCCGTGGCCAAACGGGAAGAGCGGCGTACCCTGGAAATAGCGGTAAGTGCGGCCGGCCATGTCATAGTTATCGAAGGGCGGCAACTGGCTTTCCGACGAGTAGAACGTGACCGGCAGGCGGCCAGCGGGGTTGTAGTCGCCGAAAAGCACATCGGCCAGAGCTGTGCCGGTGGCCTGCCCGCCGTACCAGCTATTCACGATGGCCGGCACGTTGGCTGCCTCCCAGGGGCAGCCGATGGCACTGCCGGTCATCATCACAAACACCACTGGCTTGCCCGTGGCGTGCAGCACTTTCAGCAGCTCGGTCTGCACTTTGGGCAGGGCAATGCTGGTCCGGTCGCCACCGCTGAAGCCTTCCACGTTCACCTTCATTTCCTCGCCTTCAAGCCGGGGCGAAATACCGCCTACAAATACTACGGCATCGGCATCCTGCACCTGGGCCCGGATGTTGGCGGCATTCATCGGAATAACGTGGGCGCCGGTGAATTTGAGGATGGTGCGCCGGTCGGTTTGCAAGTACTCCAGCCGCAGGTCCAGCTTCTTGCCGGCTTCCACCTGCAGCGTGTGCTGATTGGTAGAAACGCCCCTACCCTTCCAGTTGTCGAGCACCAGCTTGTTGTCCACGAAGAGGCGGTACCCATCGTCGCCGGTAATCTGCAGGGCTATTTCTTCCGATTTGGTGGGCGTGTAAGTGGTGCGGTAGCGGGCCGAAACGTTTTCCGAGGGCAGACCCGGCACGAGTTCCATTTTTACGTTGGCCAGGTAACGGTCCAGGCCGGCTTCCTGCCGCGTGGCTACCGGTGGGCCTTCCAGGTTGGTGCCCCGGAAATACTCGGCCTTAAAGCCCGGCTGGCCTTCGTAGACCAAGCTTTTATTCAGGTCGAAGGGTTCGTACACAATGTTGCTGGCATAGTCGACGCCCTGCAGGTAGGTCACCTGGGCGTTGGCTCCCACTTTGGCCCGGATGCCTTCCAGGGGCGTCACATTGTTGGTCGGAAAGCCGTTGTAGTTGCCGAGCTGGGCCGTTTCGTTGTCGGCATTGGGGCCCAGCACCACTATTTTCTTCAGGTCCTTGCGCAGCGGCAGCGTGTTGTTGTCGTTTTTGAGCAGCACGATGGACTCCTGCGCCATCTTCAGGGCATGGGCCTGGTGTGGGGCGCTTTCCACCACGCTCAACGGAATCTGGGCGTATTTCACCTTCTCCACAGGGTCGAACATACCCAGTTGAAACCGGATTTTGTAGAGCCGCTTCACCGACACGTCGATCTGCTGCTCGGTTATCAGCCCGCGCTGCACCGACTCCAGCAACGATTTGTAAGTGAAACCCTTACCAGTGCCGCACTCCAGGTCAGTGCCGTGCATCACGGCGTTGGCGGCGGCGGTGGCCGCGTCGGGGTCAGTTTTGTGGTGTTGCCAGAAGTCGTTGATACCGTCGCAGTCGGAGGTGACGTAGCCCTTGAACTTCCACTTGTTGTAGAGGATTTCGTTCATCAGCTTATCACTACCGCAGCAGGGCTGGCCGGCGTAGGCGTTGTAGGCGCACATCACGCTGGCTACTTTGGCGTCTACTATCAGGTCACGGAAAGCCGGCAGATACGTGTCCCAGAGGTCAAAGTCGCTGATTACGGCATTGAATTCGTGGCGTGAGGGCTCGGGGCCGCTGTGCACGGCGAAGTGCTTGGCGCAGGCCGTAATCTTCAGGTACTTGGGGTCGTCGCCCTGAAAGCCCTTCACCAACGCCGCGCCCAGCTGCCCGGTCAGGTACGGGTCTTCGCCGTAGGTTTCCTGCCCTCGGCCCCAGCGTGGGTCGCGGAAGATGTTGATGTTGGGCGTCCAGAACGTGAGGCCCTGGTAGATGCCCCGCTCGCCGCGCCGGGCGTACTCGTGGTGCACGGCCCGGGCCTCATCGGAGGTAATGGTGGCCATCCGCAGCATAGCTTCCTCATCGAACGTGGCCGCCATGCCGATGGCCTGGGGAAACACCGTAGTTTTCATGCTGGTGCGGGCCACGCCGTGCAGCGCTTCGTTCCACCAGTTGTAAGCCGGAATACCGAGCCGGTCGATGGCCGGCGAGGCGTTCAGCATCTGCGACACTTTCTCGGGCAGCGTAAGGCGGCCCACGAGGTCCTCCACCCGCTGGTCGATGGGCAGGTCGGGGTTACGGAACAGCAGGTCGGCAGAAGTTACGGCCGTAGTGGCCGGCAGCTCATGGGGCGGGCCACTGGCGGTATTGCCCAGCAGCGCCGCCAGACCTAGCACGACAAAAAGGTTCTTCATTCGTTATAAGCGTTGATTTTTGCCGGAATATTGCACGCGGCGGGCTATTGGTCGGTGCGGAATGAGGAAGCCGGCAAGCCTTCCTTGTTGGCCAGATTAGCGCCTTCGGGGTTGTCGGCCCAAGCGTAGCGCACGGCTACCGGGGTGGGCACTTGGTCGTGCCAAACCACGACTTTGTTGCCTTCAATCCGGGCCTGGGCCCACACGAATTTCTTATCCGGGCCGGCCACGGCAAAGTAGCGCAGGGGCTTGCCATCCTTCGAAACCAGGCCGCTGCCAGTGCTACTGAAGCTGAGGGTTGCTTTATTGCCGGTTACCTGCATGCTCTGAAACAGCGGCCCTGAAGCTACTATTTTCTGGTCGCCGTAAGCCACTTTTTGGGCTGCCAAAGCCAGCCGTTTGCCCACGTCCTGCTTGTTGAGCGGATGAATATCGTTCCACTCGCCTAAGTCCAGGGTTACGGCCATGCCGGTGCGGGGCACGGCTAGCGTGCGGCGCTGGGCCTCGCGCAGGGCGGCCCAGCTGCTTTCCCCAGGCTGGTCTTTGGTGGCCATGTAGTTGGCCAGCTGCGCGTAGAGAAACGGCATTTCAGCCTGCTGCCAGTGCTTACGCCAATCCGCAATCAGGGCCGTGAGCAACTGCTGGTAGTCGCCGGGCCGGCCGGCGTTGGACTCGCCCTGAAACCAGATAACACCCTTCACGCTGTAGGGCAGCAGGGGCGCAATCATGCCATTAAACAGGCCGCCGGGCTGGTACTGGAACGTAGTGGAGCCCGGCGCCGGCGGACTGGTAGTACCGAGCTTATACTGCCAGTCGCCGCGCAAATCCAACGTCTGGGTGCCGGCCAGCAGGCGGTACTGCTTATCGAAAGTAAACCCGCCCCGGCCCCCATTACTGATAACGCGCACCACAATGACGTTGCGGCCGGGCTTGAGCAGCGTGGCCGGCAAGTCGTATTTGCGGGGCGGGTACTGGTAGCCAGTGGTGCCCGCAAATTGCCCGTTGATATACACCGAGTCGCTGTCGACGATGGTGCCCAGCTCGAGGCGGGCCGGCTGGCCCACCATGGCGGTGGGCACCTCTACTTCCTTCCGGAACCAGACTACACCGTTTACCGGCCCGAGCGGCGTCTGGTCGGCCCAGTAGCCGGGCACCTTCATGGTTTGCCAGCCGCTGGCATCGTACGTGGGCGCGTACCAGGGGGTAGCGCCCCGGGCCACGCCCTGGTCCTGCCGGCGCACGTTCGAGTACCAGGCCCGGGAAGCGGCCTGATCCTGGGCAATAGTGGTTTTGACGAATGTACTATCCTTTACTTTTTCCGCCGCCTGGGCGTAGGCCGGAAAGGCTTTCAGAGCATCGGTACTCAACCAGGCTTCGGCCGGGGAGCCACCCACGGCCGACTTTATCAGGCCGATGGGCACGTGGTATTTCTCGTATAGCTCCCGGGCAAAAAAGTAGCCCACGGCCGTAAATTTGAGCACGCTCTGGGGCGTGGCCGATTCCCAGCGGCCAGCCGGGAAATCGGCTTTCGGCCCGTTGAAAGCGTAGCGCATGTCCACGTTGAACTGCCGGATGTTGGGGTTGGTAGCCTGGGCCACAATGTCGGGGTACTTGTCGCGCACCCGAGCCATGGGCAGCTCCATATTCGACTGGCCCGAGCACACCCACACGTCTCCTACCAGCACATCCTTGAGCGTAATCCGGTTGGAGCCCACAATAGTCATTTCGTAGGGCCCGCCAGCTTTGAGGCTGGGCAAGCTGGCGCGCCACTTACCATCGGCAGCAGTGGTAGCGGTGGCGGTTTTGCCGGCCAGCGCCACGGTTATTTTCTCGCCGGGCGCGGCCCAGCCCCACACGGCCACGGGCGCGTTGCGCTGCAGAATCATCCCGTCGCTCACCAGTTTGGGGAGGCGCACCTGGGCTTCGGCCGGCTGCGCGGCAACCATCGTCAGCAGCAACGAAACCTTTAACGCATTATTTATCATGAGATTATTAAAGCCATTGAGTTGATCAGACGGGGGTATAACACCCCTCATAAATAAGCTGTGATTTCAGAGCGAAACCACAGCTTACTTCAGCTATTTCGACAACGGTTACACTTACCGCAGGTAACCAGGGGGCTGCGTTATCCTGCTATTCGCATGGTCAGTTTCTCGCTGCAGCATGGGCTGCAAAGCATGGTCAGGCTGAATGTCAATAGCCGCTCTGGAACCGCAGGTGCTGTTTCCACCAGTAGGCGACGCTGTATAAGACCAAAAGCAGATACGTACTTCTGCACTCGTTCCACCGGAAGGCACCAATGGGACATTTACTTTTTGGTGCAGATAATGCGTCAAAAAAGGGGGTGAAAAGAATGGGTGCTCACTACGAGCACCCATTCTTTTCACCCCCTTTTCCACCAGGCTATAGGTAGCCGGGGTTTTGATAAGCCGCCTTTACATCTGCTGCTACATCCAGACGATCAAGCTGACCCTGCGGAATAGGACGCAGGTAGTGACGCGGCTCAATGGTACGCGTAACGGTTTGAGGCGTATGGTCTCCGTAGTTGGTTCCTCCAATACGGTAGGTAGACGCTAACTCATTCCATTTTTGAGTACGCACTAGGTCATACCAGCGGTACCCTTCGGCATAGTACTCACGTGAGCGTTCTGCCAGGATATAGTTGATGTCGATAGTGGCCGGAGTGGCTGCAACCATAGCAGCGCTATTGTCCTGCACTTTGGCGGTGTTGCCGTTATTGTCGAAACGCCACTTACCAGCGCGGGCCCGAATAACATTGATCAATTCCCGGGCACCCTGACCCGCTTTGGGAGTAGCGCCTTTTACCGCGGCTTCTGCCGCTACAAAGTACAGTTCCGAGAATTTGGCAATGTTGAACGGACGCGTACTGGCGGCATTGGGTTGGCCCAATCCAGAACCATTATCGGTCCGGTAAGGACCAAGCTTCCAAAGGCCCGGATACACAATTCTGCTGATGCCACGCGGAGAAATTACGTAATCGGCTCGGCCGGGCAGCGTTCCTGCGCCTACATTGCTCGGACCTCCTCCACTAGTGTACGTAATGGCAGTAGCCGGTTCGGCATCCAGGAAAGTCAGGATAGGGTCACCTGGATTTACTGGCAAATTGTTGGCGTTCAATGGCTCTTTTGGCAGAGTGCCACCTGCTTTCGGCCAGTTACCACGATAAACAGTGGTAAAAGTGCCATCATAGCGCGAGTCATTGGTCTTGTCGGCAAAGGTGGTTTCCACTGCACCAATGGTAGGCGCCATCCGGTTCCAGGGGCGGCCTAGCTGCTGCACGGCCTCCCGTTGTACCGAAGAGAAAGGCCCGCGCACCCCTTTGTCGTCTATTCCGGAGCTTCTGATGTTGGTATAGTTCCAGGTCATCATCCAGCCGGCAAAGTTATCCGGGGCGCCACCGCTACCAAAGGTAAGGCTACCGCCATTGTAGAGCTCACTGGACTCGGTGTGGTCGGCAAACAGCAGCATTTCCGTGTTGCGGTCATTGGTTGCCAGGTGTACATCATAGTACGTTGGCTGCAAACGGAACGGACCGGGACTCTCAATGCCCGCCATGGCTACGTCATACGCCTGCTGATAATAATACTGGGCGTTATGACCGGCAGGGTCGGTTCTGGTAGCGGCCGGATAGGTTGGAATATTGTTTGGATTTTCCAGCCACCAGGCATAGGTCAGGTAGGCTTTGGCCAGATACAGGCGGGCAGCTGTTTTAGTGGCCCCCCCTATTACCCGTGGAGTTGCCGGCAAGTCCGCAACGGCCTGCAACAAATCAGGGAAAATGGCTTTGGTATACACCTCCGGTACCGTATTGCGAACCGAGGCTCGGTAGGCATTGGTGTTGAACTCCAGCTCGCCCGCACCCAAATCCAGCGGCACCCCGCCAAAGGTCTGAACCAGCATGAAGTAATCGAAGGCGCGGAAAAACCGTGCTTCGGCCACCAGAGCTGGCGAAATGCTTGCTACTGCGCTGGCATTCTTGATAATACCGTTGGCCGTGTTGATATTCGGAAAAGCCGCTGACCACAATCTATCTGCCCGGCTGTTAGTGGGGTTGAGCGCCGCCCGGCCCGAGAAGTCCATGGCCAGGAAGTTCTCGTCGGCATCCCTACCGTAGGTCACCTCATCGGTACCCGTAAGGGTAGCGTTGTAGAAGTAAGCATCGCCGTAGATGTAGCGCAGGTGGGCATACATGGAAGTCAGGCCACCAGCAACGCCTCGTTCCGTTTGGAAGAAATCGGGCGTGTAAATACTCCTGGGCTCTTCGTCTAAAAGGTCGGAACAACCCGGGGCGGTCAGAGAGATGAGGGCCGCCCCGATAAAGAATTTTATGTTGAAGCTTTTCATTTTTCTCTTTTTAGAAGGTAAAGTTCATACCTACCAGGTAAGTGCGGGTTGCCGGCGAGTTGGTACCAATGGTCAGCAGGCGGTTCGGAACGCCGGTCGTTACGGCCACGTTCTGGTCGGCGTACGAGTTGGTCTCCGGGTCCATGCCCGATTCTTTCTTGTAAGGCGAGAAGATTACAAAGGGGTTCTGGGCCGTTGCGTACACCCGTAGGCGGCTAACGCCAGTGCTTTTCAGCCACGCGTTATTATCGAAGTTGTAGCCCAGCGAAATGGTGCGCACCTTCAGGTAAGAGGCATCGAAGTAGCCCAGCGTACTGGCGTACTTGGGGTTGTCGCCACTCGTGAGGCCACCTGGTTTGGGATATTTGGCTCCCGTATTTTCCGGCGTCCAGTAATCCACTTTCACGTTGCCCCGACGACCGTTCATCAGGTTAAGATAGCCCGATGCGCCATACAGGGTACTGTTGAGAATACCGCCGTTTTGGAAGGCACCTACCACACTCAAGTCAAATCCTTTGTACGCAACCCGGGTGTTCAAACCGCCCTGGAATTTCGGGGTCGCATCCAAGACCTGGCGGTCTTGTGGGCCAATGGCCCGGGTAGGAGTACCATCGGCATTGTAGCCGCCGGTGTATTTTACCTTGATCATGCCCACGTTTCCGCCGGGCTCCAGGATGTTTCTGTAGGGGTCACCTTCCTGCCACAATCCTTCTTTCTCGTAGTCATAGATGACGTTGATCGGCTTGCCCACAAACCACCAGTTGTTTTCATCCCGCTGCTGCTCACCGGCCAGCGAGGTAATCTTGTTGCGGTTGGCATACAGGTTGAAACCCGCTTCCCAGGTCCAGCCGTTTAGATTGTCTAAGATTATCCCGTTCAAAGACAGTTCCACCCCTTTGTTTTGGGTGGTGCCAATATTGGCCGTGTAGCTATCTACGCCCGACGTGGAAGGCAATGGCAACGGCAGCAGAACATCCTCGGTGTTGGTGAGGTAGTACTCAACGGTACCCGAAATGCGGCTGTTCAGGACGGCGAAATCCAAGCCGTAGTTCCAGGTTTTAGAGAATTCCCAACCCAGGTCAGCGTTTGGCAACTGGCTCACGAACAGACCCGTCTGGTAATTGGTGGGGCCAAAATTGTAGGGCCGGGTAGCCAAAAGACCCAGGGTAGCATAGGGGTTGATAGATTGGTTGGACGTTATGCCGTAACCAGCCCGCAATTTCAACAGGTTTACGGCAGAGATACCCTGCATAAACGACTCTTTGGCTATATTCCAGCCTACCGACACGGCCGGGTAGGTTTTCCATTTGTTCCCGGGGGAAAGTCGGGAGGAGCCGTCCGCCCGAACCGTAGCCGATACCAGATACCGGTCATCATAGGAGTACATCACGCGACCCATGTACGACAACAGACCGAATTTCCGGTACGGCTGGTCGTTGGGGTTAACGGTGATTTCGCCGGCGGCAAAGCCCAGATTATAGTATTGGAAGGCGTCGGAAGGAATATCCCGAGCCGCAAGCCGCGTCTGGTTGAACACGTTGTCCGAGGCCGAATACAAGCCGATAATATTCACATTATGCTTGCCCGCAAAGGTGCGGTCGTAGGACAGAATGTTTTCAATGGTCCAGTCTCTGGTAGCCTGGTTGCTAACCGATGCCGTAGAGGGCGTGGTGGGGTTCACCGCGTTGATGCCCTGGCCGGTGTAGGCACCGCCCTGGCTCTGGCGGTAGTTTAGCCCCAGGTTTACCCGATACTTTAATCCCTCGACGCCCGGCATTTTCAGTTCCGCGAACAGGGTGTTGTAGGTGGCAATAGAGTTGGTTTCACTCAACCACCGCTCGCTCAGGTCTTCTACGATGTCTCTGGTATATACCCATTGCTCATCCAAGGGCATTCGGATGGTTCTTTTCAAGCTACCATCCGCATTGTAAGGATTGGCAATTGGCGAAGAGTTCAGGATGCCATATATACCCACGTTGGAGCCCTCAGAGAGGCTATAGGTATTGTTGGTCGTGAAGCCCAACCGGATGTAGTTACCCACTCCCTGGTCGAGCGTGCCCCGCATGGAGTAGCGCGTATATTGCTGGGTAGGAACTACGCCTTCTTCCTTGTAATACCCTGCGTTGAAATTATAACGCCCGTTCTCCGTGCCACCCGAAACCCCTAGGTTGTGGTTGGACTGGATACCCGTTTTATACAGCAAATCCTGCCAATCGGTATTTACATCGTCGGCCTCATCCAGGGCGTTCTTATACAGACCGGCCGCTTTGCGAAGCGCAACAAACTCCGGCCCGTTCATCATGGGATATTTGGCGAAAAGCGTTTTTGCGCCCACAAACCCATCGTACGTTATTTGGGCCTTTTGCCCTTTTTTACCGCTTCTGGTCGTTACCAGGACAACGCCATTGGCCCCACGGGAGCCGTAGATAGCCGTAGCCGACGCATCTTTCAGGATAACTACACTCTCAATGTCGTTGGGGTTGATGTCGCCAATCGAACCTGGGAAAGGAATGTTATCCAATACCACCAACGGATCATTGCTGGCACCCAGGGAGCGGGTTCCGCGAATCCGGATTTGCGTGGCAGCACCCGGCTGGGACGAAGATTGTGCAAACTCCACACCAGGCAAACGACCTTGTAAGGCTTGGGAAATGTTCGCCGCTGGCACTTCGCGCAAAGTCTCGCCAGTGATGGAAGCCACGGAACCCGTTACCGCTTCGGCTCGCTGCGTGCCGTAGCCCACTACCACCACTTCGCTCAGGGCCTTCACGTCGGCGGCCAGCGTTACGTTTATCGTGGGGCCTTCCACCACAATTTCTTTGCTCACGTAGCCTACCGCACTCAGCACCAGCGTGCTACCGATGGGCGCGCTCAGGGTGAAGGAACCGTCGGCATTGGAGGAAACGCCGTTGGTGGTGCCTTTCTGCAGTACGGTCACGCCGGGCAGGGTTTCACCGTTGTCGGAACTGGTGATTTTGCCCGAAATCGTTTGGGTGGCTTGGGCCCAGGCCTGCGAAGGCAGCAGCACCGCACCAGCCAGGGGCAGCCCGGAGGCCACGAATAGCGGCCAGCTCAGGCAGAAGGCCGTTTTGCGTATTGGTTGATACATGGAGTGTGGGAGTTTTATGGTGTTGAATGTGTGCAGTGAATCAGAAGCCGATGGAGTTGCCCCCATCGACGGGCAGCGAGGCGCCGGTGATGTAGCGGGCCGCGTCGGAAGCCAGAAACACGGCGGCGTGGCCGATGTCCTGGGGCTGGCCGAACTTGCCCATGGGCGTGCGCCGCATGGCCCGGTCGCGGCGGTCGGGGTCGTTGTTCATGGCCTTGCGGCTCATCTCGGTTTCGATAAAGCCGGGCGCAATGGCATTGACGCGCACATTGTCGCCCGAAAACTCGGAGGCCAGCACTTTCACCATGCCCTCCACCGCCGACTTGGAAGCGGCGTAGGCCACTACCCTATCGATACCGTAGTAGGCAGCCATCGACGAAATCATCAGAATAACGCCCCGCTGGCGCTGCACCATGCGGCTGGCGCAGGCCCGGGTCAGGGAGAATACCGAGTTCAGGTTGGTGTGCAGGATGTTGTTAAATTCCTCGTCCGTTACCTGCAAAGCGGGTTTTTTGAGGTTAATACCAGCATTGTTCACCACGATATCCAGCGGACCGTGGGTGGCTTCGAGCTGGGCCACCATATCTTCGATGGAAGCCAGGTCGCCGATGTCGTTGACGATATAGTGGGCTGCGTCGCCGAGGGCTTCTACGGCTTCTTTCAGCACCTCCTCGCGGCGGCCGGTGATGACGACGCTGGCCCCGGCATCGGCCATGCAGCGGGCTATTTCCAGCCCGATGCCGGTGCCGCCGCCGGTAATCAGGGCCAGACGCCCTTCCAAGGAAAAGCTGGTCTGGTGGGTAAGGTTGCTGGTATGAACAGCGTGGCCGGTCAGCGGCATGGTTTTCATGTTCATGGCATTTGGGTATTCAACTCGTTAGCGAAGCTGGTAGATGGTCACCAGGCGTTTTATTTCTTCCAGGGTGCGCTCCGGGGGGCTGAAGGGCGCGGGTATGGGCTGCTTGGCGAAGCTTTGGAAGTAGAGCACGCAGGCGTCGCGCCACCAGAGGGCCTCTTTGCGCTGGGTTTGCAGCCGGGCCGTTACATCGGCATGCATTTCGGCATCCACCTGGGGCTTCACTGCGGCCCACTGTTGCTGCATCCAGGTCACGGAGTCGGCGCCGGTGTAGTAGCGGGTGGCCAGCTCGTTCCAGAGGGTGCGGCCGGTGCTGAGCGGCTGCGTCCAGGGCACGTGGTGAAACCAGAGCAGGTAGTTGGGCGGGCAGGTTTTGGGGTCGTTCCACAGCTGCTGCACTTCGGGCTTGTAGAGCGCTAAAGCATTGCTGCCCTTGGCAGTGCGGTCGAAGCCCAGGCCCACGGCGTCGGCCTTGTGGTAGTACACGGCCGTCCAGTCGGGCCGGGCGCTGCTGGCCAGCCAGGGCTCGGGGCCGTAGTGAATGGTTTGGCCCATGATGTGGTGCAACCCCAGCGGCATGGTGTAGCGCGTGTAGATGCCGTGCGACTTCACCATCACGTCAGCAATGGTGCGCACGGCCGGCGCGTCGTTGGTCAAGGTTTGCCGAGTCCATTCTTCGGCAATAGTTTGGGAGGAAAGCGTGTAGTCCCAGGCCAAGCGGCCGAAGGCGTACCAGTTGGCCTGCCCCATGGGGTGGCCGGTCCAGTTGCGGTCCGAGCCGATGTTGGCTACGCCGGCAATGCCGCTGATGGCGTGGTTATCCACCGAGCCGTCGATTACCTTAGCCACCGTCGAGCCTTTACCACCAGCGTAGGTGTCGGCGTCGAGGGTTTCCTTGAACATGGGCGCCAAGTACACCAAGTGCGTGGCAAAGCCCAGGTATTCTTGGGTGAGCTGCACTTCCAGCACCAGCGGCGTGCGGGGCATAGCCCCAAAGAGCGGGTGAAACGGCTCCCGGGCCTGGAAGTCAATCGGCCCGTTCTTGACCTGCACCAGCGTTTTTGGCTTGAAGCGGCCGTCGAGGGGCTTAAATTCCTGGTAAGCTTCCTTGAACCGGTCGCCGTTGGAATTGGCTTTGTATACAAAGGCGCGCCACATTACCAGCCCGTCGTGACTGCCCAGCGCGTCGGCCAGCATGTTGGCCCCGTCGGCATGGTCGCGGCCGTAGTCCTGGGGGCCGGGCTCCCCTTCCGAGTTGGCCTTCACCAGAAAGCCGCCGAAGTCAGGAATGGCCTTGTAAATCTCGTCCGTTTTGCTTTTCCACCACTGCTGCACCTTGGGGTCGAGCGGGTCGGAAGTCGTCAGGCCGCCGATGACCTTAGGCGCGGCCCAGAGCACCGACAGATACACCCGAATGCCGTAGGGGCGCATCACCGAAGCCAACGCGGCTACTTTGCCGAGGTACTCGGGCGTGAGGTAGCGGGCACTGGCATTCACGTTGTTGATCACCACGCCATTGATGCCAATGCTGGCGTTGGCGCGGGCGTAGTCCTGGTAGCGGGGGTCGAGGCGCTCGGGCAGCTCGTACCATTTCCAGATGCTGGAGCCCGCGTAGCCGCGCTCCACGGTGCCGTTGGGGTTGTCCCAGTGGTTGAGCAGGCGGTACTGAATCCGGGGGCTGCTCGTGAGGTCGATATTTTTCAGCGACTGGCGCGTCTGGAGCTGGCGCAGCAGGGCAAACACGCCGTACAGCACCCCCGATTCGCTTTGCCCAGTGATAGTAATATTGCCGTCCTGGGTTGAAATGTGGTAGCCATCCTGGCCAAGCGGCTTTCCGGAAACGTTTGCGGTAGTTGCCACGGTAAGAACAACGCTACCCTGCCCCTTTTTCGCCGCCGACACGATAGATACCGTTTGGCCCACCATGCCCTGCAACCCCTGCTGCAATTCCTCGGCGGCCGTTTTCAGGATAGGCGAGCTGCCTTGGCTGACGATAACCCCAGCCGCTTTCTGGTAGTCTTTGCGCAGCCCGGCGTCCGAAATCAGGTCGTACTTTAGCCACAGCCGGTAGCCATCGTCAGCCAGGCTGCGGTGCGCGGCCCCCACGAAGAACAGAAGTAGCAGAAGTGAGCGGAGTGACATTGGGTGGGTGGGAAAGGTAGGGAGCGGAAAAGGCAGGGAGCGGAAAAGGCAGGGAGCGGAAAAGGCAGGCGGCGGAAAAGCGGGTGCTAGCGGGCCACTAGCGGAAATTCGGTGGTGAGCGTGGCAGCCAGGTGGGCCTCGTGGGCCAGGCCGTGGCGGATGCCGTGCTCCAGGCCGCGCAGCTCGGCCAGCCCGCGCAGGCGGCCAATGGCGGAGTAGCCGGGGTAGGTTTTCTTTTTCAGATCGTCGAGCATCTGGTGGCCGTGGTCGGGGCGCATGGGCAGCTGAGCCGCGCTTTCCCCGGTTTGGGCCCGGCGTTGCTCTTCCAGCACCAGTTCCCGCACTACGCTGTACATATCCACGTCGCCGGTAAGGTGGTCGGCCTCATGAAAGTTGCGCGGGTTTTCCTCGCGCTTGGTGGCCCGCAGATGCACGAAATGAATCCGGGAGCCGAAGCGGCGCACCACGCCGGCCAGGTCGTTATCGGGGCGCACGCCCAACGAGCCGGTGCAGAACGTAAGGCCGTTGGCCGGCGCATCGTAGGCGGCCAATAGCTGGGCCAGGTCGGCTTCGGTGCTTACTACCCGGGGCAAACCCAGCAGCGGATACGGCGGGTCGTCGGGGTGAATGCAGAGGTTGATGCCTACTTCCTCGGCCACGGGGCCCACTTCCCGAATGAAATAGTAAAGGTTGTCGCGCAGGGCCTGACTGTCGATGCTGGCGTACTCATCCAGCAGGGCCTGAAAGCCGGCCAGCTCAAAGGCCTCTTCCGAGCCGGGCAGGCCCAGCAGCACGGTGTTGGTCAGTTCGGCCAGCTGCTCGGGCGTCATGCGGGCAAACTGCTGACGAGCCGCCTCGGCAACTGCCGGCTCGTAGTCGGCTTCGGCGCCGGGACGCTGGAGGATGCACAGGTCGAAGAGGGCAAAATCCTGCCACACGAAGCGCAACGCCAACGAGCCGTCGGGCAGCTGATAGCTCAGATTAGTGCGCGACCAGTCGAGCACGGGCATGAAATTGTAGCACACCGTGCGGATGCCGCAGGCGGCCAGGTTGCGCAGCGACGTTTGATAGTTCTCTATATAGGCAGCGCGCGAGGGCCGGCCTTTCTTGATGTCTTCGTGCACCGGCAGGCTTTCGACCACGGCCCAGTGCAGGGGCGAGAAACTGTTGTTATCGGCTTCGATGAGCTGCTGGCGGCGCTGGATTTCTTCTACCGGCCACACCGCGCCTACCGGCAGCTGGTGCAAAGCCGTGACCACGCCGGCACAACCAGCCTGGCGAATGTCGAAGAGCGAAACCGGGTCGTGGGGGCCGAACCAGCGCATGGTGTGAAGCATAGCAGAGCGGAGCAAAAAATACAATTTTCAGTATCTTTCCAGCCTTTGCGGGCATCTGAACGATACAAGCCGAAACCTGCCGGATAGGCTGATCCAGTGCTTAAAGATAAGGTAGGTAGACCTATCAAAAACAAGTTAAAAACCGCCATAACTCGTTGATTTCGAAATAAAAATACCGAAAACGTTTCCGGAAACGTTTGTGATAGGTATCTTTAGCCAAGCATAGCACAAAAAATATTTCGTACATTATCTTCGAATAATGAAACGGTAAGCCACCCGCTCTGCTACCATCCCACCCGGCTTATTGTTAAAAAATACTATTTGCCATGATAAAGTGCGTTAAATGCAAGCTGGCTGACGATGTCATGAAAGCCGGCTTCATCCGCGGCCGCCAACGGTTCTTCTGCAAGGCCTGCGACTACCACTTCACGGAGGAAAAAACGGCGCTGGTGCCCGAGCGCCGCCGCCATCAGACCACCATCAGCGACGTGGCCAAGGCCCTGGGTGTGGCTTCTTCCACCGTGTCGCGGGCGCTGAACGGGCATAGCGACATCAGCCCCAACACTCGCCAGGCCATTCTGGAAGTGGCCCGCCAGCTCGACTACCAACCCAACTTACTGGCTCAGAGCCTGAAAAGCAGCGAAACCTACACCATCGGGGTATTGATTCCCGACATCGAGCGGCCGTTTTTTGCCACTGCCGTCAGCGGTATTCAGCAGGTGGCGGCCGAGTCTGGCTACCGGGTCATGATCTGCCAGTCGAAGGAGTCGTACCAGACGGAGGTGAGCAACGTGCAGGCCCTGATTGCCAGCCGCGTCGATGGGCTACTGATCTGCCACTCCCGCGAAACCGAGAACTTCGACCACGTGCGCGCCGACGCCTGCCGGGGCATTCCGGTGGTGCATTTCGATAGGGTGTGCAACGAGGTAAACAGCGCCCAGGTGATGCTCGACGACTGGGGCGGGGCCTTTGCCGTAACCGAGCACCTGATTCTGGAAGGCTGCCAGCGCATTGCCATTCTGGCCGGTCCCGAGTCGTTGCTGATCAGCAAGCAGCGCATTGGGGGCTACCTCAACGCGTTGCACCACTACGGCATGGAGGCCCAGGACGAGCTGCGCATTCACACCAACTTCCGGTCTGAGTCGGCCGTGGCGGCCCTCGACCAATGGCTGGCCTTGCCCGAGCCGCCCGATGCCATTTTCGCCGTCAACTACACCAACGCCCTCGACGTGATTCAGGCCCTGAAAAAGCGGGGCATCCGCATTCCGGAGGACATTGCGGTGGTGGGCTACGGCGACGAGTTTCTGGCCTCCATGATTGAGCCAGCCCTGACCACCGTCGACCTGCACCCCTACCGCATCGGGCAGCAGGCCGCCCGCCTGTTTCTGGACCAGGTGCGGCTTAAGGAGAATTTCAAGCCCCGCACCTACGTGCTGTCCGGCGACCTGGTCATCCGGCAGTCGTCGCTAAAAGGCAAAGGGCCATTGTTCCGGCTGAGTATTTAGAGCGGTTTAAGTCGGCTGCTATTGCTGAGTACTTTCAAATAGTCGCCTATAATCCCTAAAAAACGTCGTGTCGACCAACGGGAGACATCTCGTGTGCAGTAGTAATTACACTACCATGGCACGCGAGATGTCTCCCGTTGATCGACATGACGTTCTGTTTTTCTTCCCAAATAGCCAGCTACTGCAGTTGCCAGGTGAAGCGCAGTACCGGCGCGCCGGCCAGGCTGCCAGTGGGCGTGTAGCCGGTTTGCCAGCTGGGCGAAAACCCCATGCCTTTGGGCAGATTTGGCTTCCGTCCCCAGCGGTTACGGTGGGTGAGGTAGCCTAGGTGCGCCGACAGGATGCCGAAACCCGCCCCGGCTATCACGTCGCTCTGCCAGTGCTTGGTATTAATCATGCGCAGGGCAGCCACGCTGGTTGCAATGGCGTAAGCCCCCACGCCATACCACTGACTTTTGTCGCGGAACTCGGTATGTACGATGCTGGCGGCCAGGAAGGCCTGGGCCGTGTGCCCCGAGGGAAAGGAGAGCTTATCCTCCTTATCGGGCCGCTCTTCGCGCACGAGGTTTTTGACGGCGAAAACCGTGGTCAGCATAATAGCTTCGCTTTTCAGCACGACCAGCAGCGTGTTCAGCCGGTCGCTGCGCGACTCGACGCCGGCCAGGGTAACGACGGCCAGCTCGGCGTAGGGCGCAAAAATGAGGATATCGTCCAGCTTGGTGCGGTAGGTGGGGAAAAGCCGGTGAATGTCACGGTTGGCCTGCTCATTCGTATAAAACCCGCGGTTATTGACGTGCAGCGCGCCGTAGGTGATAAGCAGAGCCGGAACGGCCGTGGCCTTCACGATTTTGCTTTTGTACCAGGGCGCCCTTGTTACGGCAGATACCCCGCTCGGATTCTCAAACTTGTGGGTGGTATCGGCGGCGGGAGCAGCAACCGGAGGGGTAACCTGAGCCAGCGCGGGCGACAAAGCCCCAAACCACAGTGCCAAAGCGGCAACTCGACGGGCAATAGCAATGGGCATAGACGTGGAAAAAGGCAAAGAAGATGAATGGAGCAGGAGGCAAAGTTCTCAAAAAGTCGTCTCCTGAATAGCAGCCAATAGGCGGCAGACTTTTTAACGCTCCTGTGCCGTTTCGATGCCGACTACGGATAAGACTGAGCCGCTTACGCGAACCGGCCCGGCCCCGGTTGCGCCGGCGGCGGGAAATACTCAACCCAGCCCGTTTGCCTACGTTGAAAGGATGAACGTTTCCGCCTCTTTTTCCCTCACTATGAAACACTTACTCCTTGGCCTGGCCACCGCCTTGCTGGCCGCAGCCCCCGCCGATGCACCGACTACCTACGATTGGCAGCAGCCCACGGCCACCTACGCCCTGCCTAAGGAGCTACAGGAAATTTCTGGCGTGGCGCTGCTGTCCGGCCAGCGCCTGGGCTGCATCGAAGACCAGACCGGCAGCATTCATATCTATAATCTGGCGACCAAAAAGATTGAGTCCACACTGCGCTTCGGCAAAAAAGGCGACTACGAAGATTTGGCACGACTGAAAAACGGCTGGCTGGTGCTGAGCAGCGACGGGACGCTCTTTAAGTACTCCGACCAGGGCAGCGCGGCCAGCTACAGCACCGGCCTGACCGCGGCCAACAACCCCGAAGGCCTGTCCTACGATGCACGCACCGGCACCATTCTGGTAGCCTGCAAAGGTGCGGCCGGCGTGGGCCAGCCCGAGCAAAAGCGCGCCATCTACCGCCTCGACCCCACCACCTACCAGGCCGAAACAAAGCCCGCTTACCTACTGGATGTAGCCGAAATCATCGAGTTGGACCGCCGCCAAGGCCAGGGCACTACCATCAATAAATTTGCGCCGTCGGCGGTGGCCATTCACCCGCTTACCCGCCACATATTCGTGTTGGCGGCCAGTGGCAATGCCTTGGTCGAAATGGACACCGAGGGTGGGTTGCTGGCCGTGCAGAAGCTGCCGCGCAAGCTGTTTCCCCAGCCCGAAGGCCTGGCCTTCGCGCCCAACGGCGACCTGTACATTGCCAGCGAAATGGGCGACAACGGCAAGTCCGGCGTTATCCAGTTTTTCCGTGCCTCGCCTATTGCAGCCAACAAATGAGTTATTGCCTGACATAAAAAAGGGCGCGCTACCGCAGTAGCGCGCCCTTTTGTTTTGTGGTTCTGACTCTCACCAGCACGACGTTCTCTTTTCGCTTTAGTTGCCCGTCAGCTTGAACGAGGCTTCCTGGGTGTCGCGGGAGTTGGGGCCCACGAACACCTGGAAGTCGCCGGGCTCGGCTACAAACTGCAGGTCGTTGTTGTAGAATTTCAGATCCTCGGCGGTAAGGCGGAAGGTAAGCGTGCGGCTCTCCCCTTTTTTGAGCTTCATTTTCTGGAAGCTTTTCAGCTCCCGTACCGGCCGCGACACCGAGCCCACCACGTCGCGGATGTAGAGCTGGGCCACTTCCTCGCCATCGTAGTTGCCGGTGTTTTTCACGGTTACGCGCACATCCAGGGTGCCACTGGGGCTGAGCGTGGCAGTACTCAGCTCGGGCTTGGAAAAGCTGAAAGTGGTGTAGCTCAGACCGTAGCCAAATGGGTAGAGCGGGTCGTTGGTCACGTCGAGGTAGCGCGACTTGTACTTGTCGAGCGGCTGGTCGTTGAAGGGGCGGCCGGTGCTTTTGTGGTTATAGTAAAGCGGAATCTGGCCCACGGTCTGGGGGAAAGTGGCCGTTATCTTGCCCGATGGATTGTAGGCCCCAAACAGCACGTCGGCAATGGCATTACCGCCCTGCGTACCCGCAAACCAGGTTTCCAGAATGGCGTCGGCGTTCTGATTTTCCCAGCTCAGGGTTAGCGGCCGGCCGTTCATGAGCACCACAACCAGCGGCTTGCCGGTTTTCTTCAAGGCCTTGAGCAATTCCAGCTGCGGGCCGGGCAGGCCAATATCCGAGCGGCTGGCCGCCTCCCCCGACATGCCCTGTGACTCGCCTACTACGGCTACCACCACATCGGCGCCCTGGGCGGCCTGCACCGCTTCCCGAATCATCTCCTCGGCCGGGCGCTTATCCACGTTCAGCTCGCCGCCGTGGGCGTTGAGGCGGTCAATCATCTGCTGGTCGTCGGTGAAGTTGGCTCCTTGCGCCGTCACGATTTTCACGCTGCTGCCCGCCACGTTGCGGATGCCCTGCTCTACCGACACGGCCTGCTTCCAGTCGCCGGCGCCGCTCCAGTTGCCGATCAGGTCGCGTTGCCGGGTGGCCAAAGGGCCCACGAGGGCAATGGTACCGGACTTTTTCAGGGGCAGGGTTTGCTTATCATTTTTGAGCAGCACGAAGCTCTTGCGGGCAATGTCGCGGGCGTCGTCGAGAAACTCCTTTTTCATCAGCGTGGCCTTTGCCCGCTTCTCACTCACGCCCCGGTACGGGTCCTTAAACAGGCCAAGTTTGTATTTTCCTTCCAGAATCCGGCGGCAGGACAAGTCAATAACTTCCTGCGACACGGTGCCGTCCTTGAGGTTCTGGGCCACGTTTTTGAGGTAGATTTCGCCCACCATATCCTGGTCGGCACCGGCGTTGAGGGCCATAGCCGACACCTGCGCGTCGTTGCCCACGCCGTGCGCCACCATCTCGTTGATGGCGGTGTAATCGGTAGCCACGAAGCCCTTGAAGCCCCACTGCTTGCGCAACAGGTCGGTCAGCAGCCACTTATTGCCGGTGGCCGGAATGCCGTTGATGTCGTTGAACGACGACATCACCGAGCCCACGCCGGCGTCGATGGCGGCTTTGTAGGGCGGTAGGTACTCGTTGTACATGCGCGCCAGGCTCATGTCGGTGGTATTGTAGTCGCGGCCGGCCTCGGCAGCTCCGTAGAGGGCAAAGTGCTTGAGGCAGGCCATAACGGTGTTGTTCTTCGTCAGGTCATTGCCCTGGTAGCCGCGCACCATGGCCCGGGCCACCTGGGAGCCCAGGTAGGGGTCTTCGCCGGCGCCTTCGGCCACGCGGCCCCAGCGCGGGTCGCGGGCAATATCCACCATGGGCGAAAACACCCAGTGCAGCCCATCAGCCGCCGATTCCTCGGCCGCAATCCGGGCGCTGCGCTCAACGGCCGTCATATCCCAGGAAGCCGAGAGGCCCAGCGGAATGGGGAAAATGGTGCGGTGACCGTGAATCACGTCGTAGCCAAACATAAGCGGAATGTGCAGGCGGGTTTCCTTGAGGGCCATTTCCTGGAGCTTGCGGGCGGCAATGGGCGTGTAGGTGTTGAACACGCCGCCGACTGAGCCTTTGCGGATATTCACGTCCACGTCCTTGCTCACCACGGGCCCGGTCACGTCGAAGCCCACGGTTATCAGATTGAGCTGGCCGATCTTCTCCTCCAGTGTCATCTTGCTCATCAGCTCGTCGATGAAGCGCTGCATTTTGGGGTCGTCGGTTGTGCTGGAAGCGGCGGAACGGGCGGCTTGCTGGGCGTGCAGCGCGGGGCTCAGCAGCAACCCCAGCGACAATAGCGCGGCGGTACGGAAAGTACGTTTCATGGAAAAAGGAAAGGAAGAATTGGGAAGCGAAACAGAAAAATTCCCGACCGGCAACTTGTGCCCCAGGAGTGGCAGCGGGCCATTGCGGTTGTCATTTAACCGTCAGCACCGGGCTGCGGGCCGACACGCCGTTTTCGTTGAGGGCCTCGATGCTGAAGTAGTAGGGCCGGTCCCGGTCCATGCCCTTGAAATAGTATTCGCTCTGCCCGTGCACCATGATGCAGGAATAGAGCTTATCGGGGGCAATGCCGGTGTAGATATTATAGGCGTAGGCGCCGGGGGCGGCCGTCCATTTCAGCCAGGCGCTGCGCTTGTCCTTCTCGGTGCGCAGCACCACCAGGTCGGCGACGGGCGCGGGGGCCGGACCGGGGCCCAGGCCGAAAACGCGCAGGCCGCTAAGGGCAAATTTGCCGGTGGGCATGTGGCGGTTTTCCAGCTTCAAGAAACGGGTTTTTACCGGCTCCGCCAACTCAATGTAGTCGTGGGGCACGTCGGTTTGATTCTGGCTCTTGTCCGTCAGCAACTTCCATTTGCGCCCGTTCTCGGAATGCCACAGCCGGTACTGGTGAAACGTGCCCGTCTGCTTGCCCAGAAACTCCGCATCCTGGTCGGCATAGTTGATCTGGATGGCTCGCACGGTGCTCATGGCGCCCAGGTCGGTCTGGATAAACTCGCCGGGGTTGCCGGTGGCCGCGCTCCAATAGGTTTTGATGCTTTCATCGACGGCGTAGTTGGGCAAATAGCCGCCGAGCGTGGACGAAACCTGCACCGGCTTCTGGTAATTGAGTAGCATCCAGCCCGTAAAACGGCTTTTGAGGTGGTCGGCAGCACTCGTGGGCAAGTAGTGCGGATAGTCGCCGAAAGTGGTGTTGCTGTAGAGCGTACCGTCGGCATCGAAGCCCGCCGGCCAGAGCCCCAGCCGCCGCTCGAAGTTGTTCTTCACCGATACGACCATCGTGGACAGGTGCCACCAATTGCCCCAAGTGTCCTGAAACGTGTTGCCGTGGCCTGCGCCCCGGGCAAAGCCGCCGGGCTTGTAGGCAAAGGGGTTATGCGGTTGCGGGCTAAACGGGCCCAGCGGCTTGTCCCCCACCTGCACGCCATCGGCGTAGCCGCTGAATTCGGTGCCGGGCGCGCCGTACTGCAGGTAATAGCGGCCGTTGTGCTTCGCCATCCAGGCCCCCTCCATAAAAGGGTCAAGGAACGTGTTATCGAGGTATTCACCGAAGCGCTGCCACCCAAATTTCGTGTCATCTAAGCGTATAAGCTCCTTAGGTTGCCCAATCGGCTGGAAGGTGCGCCGGCTGATCTGCTGGCCGTAGAGCGGCAGCGTATTGGAGCTGCCCCAATACAGGTACAATTTGCCGTCATCGCCGAGGAAGAAAGCCGGGTCCCAGGCCCCGATCTGGAAGGGCTCCACGGCTTCCTTCCACTCGTTGGCCTTGGGGTTAGTGCTCATCCAGATCGGGAAGTTCTTCTCGTGGGTCGAGCCGAAAACCAGCAGCGTGTCGCCTAGTACAAACACTGCCGGGGCGCACAGGTCATCGTACACCTTGTGCTCGGGCTTGAGGAAGGAGCGCGCCACAAACTGCCAGCTGTACAAATCAGGGCTGTGCCAGTAGCCCCACTGGTTGGTGCTGAACAGGTAATACTCGCCCTTAAACAGCGTGATGACCGGATCAGCGGTGGCGCGGTGCCGGCCGGCCTTGGCGAAGTCGGGAATAGGCGTATAGCCGTAGTCCAGGTTCAACGGGTTGCAGTAGGTAAGCTGGCCGGCGCGGCGCGTGGGCTGGGCCTGGGCCGTGGAAAGGCTGAGCCAAGCGGCAAGGCCCAGGAGCAGAATTCGGAGCATAGGCCGGTCGTTGTTAAAAAGAATGCCATGCTTCGACAAGCTCAGCATGATGGATTGCCATTGCACGCGAGATGTCTCGCTTGGGCTCGACATGACGTTCTTCTACTTCTTGATCTGCGGGCTTTCGAAGCCGAGCTTGGTGAGGCCGCGCTGCACGTCGGGGCTGCTCATAAACAGCTTCCAGAGCAAGCCCGACCGGTGGTTTTCAATCATGCCCACGATGGGGCCCTGGTCGATGGCCAGGTGAGATTTGGCGTACCAGTTGTGGTGCTCACTGAAGCCATCCACAAAGCCGTACTCACTCCAGATTTTGTCGCCCAGGTCGTTGTAGAAGTGCCGTAAAGCCAGCATCGAAAACTCCGGCGTGTAGGGCATAGCCGACAGCGCGGCCGTGGGCGAAATCACGCCTAAGTCTTCGGAAGGCGAGTGGGCGGCGTAGCCCTGGTAGCTGTCGGAAGCGGTGAGGCCCCAGCTGTTGGGGCCGTAGCCCTTGTACTTCTTGGGGTTGTCGAGGCAGTAGGCGTGGTTGATGAGGGTGTGGTTGCGGTTCTGTTCCCAGTAGTCGGCGTACTGGTCTTTGAGGCCGCGCGGGTCGAGGCCCAGGAAGGTGTAGTGGGAGAAAAACAGCGGCCCGCCGTAGTCGAAGCCCAGCGGCAGCTTGATGTTGTAGAACGTTTTGCCGTTGCGGAAATAGTCGCCGGTAGCCCAGCCCTGGTCATACACCTTCTTGTCGATACTGTACTTGGGCGAGGCGGCGGCCAGCACATAGGTTATCAGGCACTCGTTGTAGCCGTGAATCTGGTGGTTCATGCTCCAGCCATTGTTCGGGCTCCAGTGCCAATAGAGCACGTTTTGTCCGCCCTGCTGGTGCCAGTTCCACTCCACGCCCTCCCACATCCACAGAATGTGGTTGCGTAAGTCCCGCTCGGCCTGGTTTTCCTGGGTGAAATACTGCCGGGCGCAGATCAGGCCCTCAAACAGAAACGACGTTTCCACCAGGTCGCCGCCGTCGTCTTTCTGGCTGAAGCGAATCACCTTGCCCGTGGCCCCGTTGAGCCAGTGCGGGTACACGCCATGAAACGAGTCGGACTTCTCCAGAAACCGCACGATTTTGTAGATGCGGGCCGCCGCCTGCTCCCGGGTTATCCACTTCCGCTCGGCCGCCACGATGATGGCCATAATGCCGAAGCCCGTGCCGCCGGTCGTTACCACCTCGTTGCCGTAGTCGTAGGCCACATTGCTCCGCTCCCGCGCCATGCCCGACACGGGGTGGCCGAAGTCCCAGAAATAGCGGAAGGTTTGCTTCTGCACTAGGTCCAGCAGCTGCTCATCGGTCAGGTTGCGGGGCCGCTGCTTTGGGTCAAACTTGGCGGCCGGAGCATCTTTAGCCGGCGCGGTTTTTTGCTGGGCCAGCAGACCGAGCGGCAGCAACCAGCACAGGAGAAGGAGGATTTTTGCTTTCATAGGCCTTGGTGCACCTCACCCCTAGCCCCTCTGCGAAAAGGAGAGGGGAACTAGCTCTAATTTTTAGAACCAGGCTTTACTTGGGCAGGCGTTGATTAGAAAACTAAAAGCTAGTTCCCCTCTCCTTTTTCGGAGAGGGGCTAAGGGTGAGACGCAACGGCACTAATACCCCAGGTTCTGCTTCAGCTGCCCGCCGCTGAGGTCAATCTGCTCCTGTGGAATCGGGAACAGCTCGTGCTTACCCTTGACGAAGGTTTTGCCCTGGGCCGCAAAAATGGGTACGATGCGGCCGGGCTGCACGCTTTCCTGGCGCACCAGGTCGAAAAACCGGTCGTGCTCCAGGGCCAGCTCCACGCGGCGCTCCTGCCAAATGGCGGGCAGCGTTACACTGGTCAGGGCGGGCAGGCCGGCGCGGCGGCGCACGTCGTTTACACGGGTCAGGGCGGGGCCGCTCTGCCCGGTTTGCAGGCCAGCTTCGGCGTTTATCAGCAGCACCTCGGCGTAGCGCATGATGCGCACATTCTTGGGCAGGTAGTCGTTGTTGCCGCAGTTGCGCTCCTTGGTGCGGCTGTGGTAGGCCTTGTAGCTGTAGCGGAAGTTTTCCACCGAGTCCTTGCTCGGAATCCGGAACCCGTCCCAGAGCACCGTGCCGGTGCGGGCCGTGGTAATGAAGATGATACTACCGGCCCGCCGCTTATCACCGGGCTCGTAGGCATCGGCCAGCTGCTGGGTGGGCGTGTTGAAGCCGAAACCTAGATCCGCCCAGCCGCCCCGGCCGCCGGCCCGGGGGCCCTGGCTCACGGTGTAGAGGTTCACCGCCGAGTTGTTGCAGGAGGCATTTACGCCCGTCTGAATCTCGAAAATCGACTCCTCGCTGTTGGCCCCCGCTTCCCGCCAGATGTTCTCATACGTGGGGTAGAGCCCATACGCGCCCGATTTGCCGGTAATGATTTCATTGGTGAGGTCGTAGGCCTGCTGGTAGTTTTTCTGGTACAGATACACTTTGGCCAGCATAGCCTGAGCAGCGGCTTTGGTGGCCCGGCCGGTTTCGGTGGCGCCCTTCAGCGGCAGGTTGGCGGCGGCAAACTGCAGATCATCAATGATGAGTTGGTAGATTTCCTGGGCCGAAGCCCGCGCCTGCAACGCCGGGTTGTTGATTTCCGACGTGGCCGGCACTCTATCCAGCTTGGGCAGGCCGCCGAAGAAGCGCACCATGTTGAAGTAGAAGTAGCCGCGCAGAAACCGGACTTCCCCGATCAGCCGGTTCTTGGTAGCCTCGGGCGCGGGGCTCAGTGGAATCTTATCCAGCGCTTGGTTGGCGCGGTTGATACCCTGGAAATAGCCTTTCCAGACGTTGTTGACGATGCCGTTGCTGGGGCTGAGCGTGAAGTTGTCGACCTCGCCGGCCGGACCGTAGTCGGTGGGCGTGCTGCCTTTGTCGGAGTCGTCGGAGGCCACGTCGGTCAGAATTACGAACTGCAGGCCGTGGGTGTCGGGGTCGAAGCCGCCGAGGTACATCACGTTATACACCCCGTCGACCAGCTTCTGGGCCGCGGCCGGGTCGGTCCGGATCTGGTCTTCGGTGAGCTGGCCCTGGGGCGCGACGTCCAGGAAATCTTTGCAGCCCACGGCGGCCGCCGTGAGCGTGAGGCCAAGCGAGGCCAGGGCAATGCGCCGGGCAAGAGAAGTGGTAGTAGCTTTCATGGGGCGGCGAGCTTAGAAATTGACGTTGAGTCCCAGCGCGAGGGTGCGGCTGGTGGGATACGTGGTGGCCTCAATGCCGGAATCGAGCGGGCCGCCCGGCAGCTCGGGCGTAAAGCCCGAGTAGTTGGTGATGGTAAACAGGTTCTGGGCCGTGGCAAACACCCGCAGCGAGGAGATATAAGCCTTTTTGGTCAGCTCCACGGGCAGCGTGTAACCCAGCACCAGGTTATTGAGCCGGATGTAGGAGCCCGACTCGATGAAGTAGGTGGAGTTGGGCGTGTTGTTGCGAATGGCGGCCGGGTTGTCCTGCGAGGGGTTAGCTAATGTCCAGCGGTTGGCGGCAAAGTCGGCTTCGATGTTGTCGGTAATGGCGCCGGTGGCCTGCTTTTTCCGGTTATACACCTCGTTGTTCACATTGCCCGAAAACACGAACGAGAAATCCACCCCGCCGTAGTTCAGCCCGCCGTTGATGCCGAAGTACATGGGCGGCTGGTAGGAGCCCGCGTATACCCGGTCGCGCAAGTCGATGGTGCCGTTGCCGTCGGTGTCGGCGTATTTCAGGTCGCCGGGCTGGGGCGTGAAGAGCGTGTATTTCGGATAGGCGTCGATTTCGCCCTGGTTCTGGAACACGCCCACGGTTTGCAGCACGTAGAACGAGCCGGCCGCCACGCCGTTGTCGGAGCGTGTCACGTTGTTGGCCCCGCCAAACAGGGCCTGGCCGCCGTTCAGGTTTTCGATACGGTTCTTGTTGAAAGTGGCATTCACCCCAAAGTTGTAGCTGAGCTTCTCCCCCACCATGGCCTTCCAGTTCAGGGCTGCTTCCAGGCCCTCGTTGCTGATGTCAGCGGCATTGGTGATGTACTGGTTGTCGGGGTCACCAAACAGGCCGGGGATGTTCACCGGAATCAGCGCGTCGGTGGTTTTCTTCTTGTAGTAAGTCACCTCGCCGCTCAAGCGGTTGGCGAGGGTGGCAAATTCCAGGGCCACGTCGTACTCGGTCGTTACTTCCCAGCGCACGTTGCGGTCCTTGATCTGGCTAATAACCGCACCCAGCACCGGCTGATTGTTGAAGACGTAGGGAATGTTGGTTTCGGCCGTGGTGATGTACGCCGTGGGGTCAATCTGGTCGTTGCCGAGCTGGCCGTAGCTGGCCCGCAGCTTCAGAAAATCCACCAGCTTCTGCTCTTTCAAAAAGGTTTCCTCGGTCAGAATCCAGCCCAGACCCAGGGACGGAAACAGGCCCCACCGCTCGTCGGCGTTGAATTTGGAGGTGCCGTCGTAGCGCACGTTGGTTGTGAGCAGGTACTTGTCGGCGAAGGCGTAGTTGATGCGGCCCAGGTACGAGAGGCGCCGGTCTTTACCCAGCGTGGGCGCCCCGTTTACCGACGTATTCGGGTCGCCAGTATTCAGGTACCACTGGTTCGGGTCTTCGGGCACGTTGCGTCGCCCGCCGGAAAGGGAGCTGCTGTTGCCTTCTTCCATCACCGTGCCGGCCAGCAGCGTCAGGTTGTGCTTTTCGGCGAATACTTTCTGGAACGTGGCCGTGTTTTCCCAGAGGTAGCGGGTGCTGTTATTCTGGGTCACGTTCAGGTTGCTGAGCGTGTTCTGCTGGTTGCCGCCGGCTTTGAGGAAGGTCACTTCGTCGTTGCGGTACTGGTAGTCGTATACGCGCCGGTTGTTGAAGTTTAGATCCACGTTGATGGCCGAGCGCAGTGTGAGGGCCTCAATGGGTCGAAAATCCAGTCCGACGTTGCCCTGGAGGCGGTTTTCGAAAGAGCGGTTGTTGTTTTTCTCAATGTCCAGCACCGGGTTGCCCACGTTACCAAAGGCCGAGGTGTTGCCGTAGCGGCTGCCCTCCTTGGGCGTAATGACCGGGGCGGCGCGGTAGGCGTTCTGGAAGGCCGTGGCAAAGTTCACGTCCTTGGTATTGGCCCGGCTAAAGGAAATCTGGGAGTTGACGTTGAACTTGGGCGAGAGGGTAAAGTCGGTGTTGGACCGCACGCTCAGCCGCGAAAACTCGTTGCCGATGGCAATTCCGTTATCCTGCAAGAGGTTGCCGCTGAAGTAGTAGCGCACGTTCTCATTGGCCCCCGACACGGCCAGGTTGTGGTTCTGAAACGAGGAGCGGCGTAGGATCTGGTCGTACCAGTCGGTATCGGCCGGGTTGTCGGGAATGGTAGTGGTGGGCGACGTGTCGCGCAGGTAGTTGGTGTACTGGCCGGCATCGGCCATTTTTACCAGGTGCGCGGCCTGCTTGAAGCCGATAGTGGTGTTATAGCTCAGCACGGGCTTACCCTGCTTGCCCTTTTTGGTGGTTACAATGATGACGCCGTTGGCCCCGCGCACCCCGTAGATGGCGGCGGCCGAGGCGTCTTTTAGCACATCGATGCTTTCAATGTCGGCGTTGCTCAGGTTGCGGATGTCGGTAGTTTGCACCCCGTCGACCACGTAGAGCGGCTCGGCCCCGGCCAGCAGCGTGCCCGTGCCCCGGATGCGTACTTTGGGCTGGGCGTTGGGCGTGCCGTCGGAGGTAATCTGCACGCCGGCCGTTTTGCCCTGCAGGGCCTGCGTGGGCGTTTGCACCGGCTGGTTCACGATTTCGGCGGCATCCACGCGGGCTACTGCGCCGGTTACGTCGCGGCGCTGCTGGGTACCGTAGCCCACTACCACCACTTCGTTCAGCGTCTGGGTGTCGGGGGCCAAGGCCACGTCCACGGAAGCGCGGCCGGCCACGGCCACTTCCTGGGCAGTGTAGCCGATAAAGGAGAACACCAGCGTGGCGTTGTCAGGCACCTGCAGGGTGTAGCGGCCGTCGGCATCGGTCTGGGTGCCGGTACTACCGCCTTTCACCGTCACGTTCACGCCGGGCAGCCCCGCGCCTTTCTCATCCACTACGCGGCCCGTCACGGTGGCATCCACCACGGCAGCGGCCGGACTCAGAATAATCCCGCTCGGAATCAGCTCGTAGGTGATGCGCAATGGGTCGAGCACCGCGTGCAGGGCCGTAGCCAGGGGCTGTTCCACAATATCGACCGACACGCGGCGCGTGGCCCCGATAAGCCGGCTGCTGTACTGAAACCGGGCCGTGGTTTGGGTTTCAATCTTGCTGAGCACCGATTTCACGGTTTCGGCCCGGGCCTGAATGGTTACCGGCTGGGTGAGCAGCGGCTCCGAATCGGTGGAGCGGGCCTGGGCGCGGCTGCCGACAGCCAGGCTGAGCAGCACCAGCAGCGCGATTCGCCGCAGGTGGCCCGTTACGGGAGAAGGTGGTAGAAAGAGAATCATAGGGCAGTGGTGGGGTTTGGGGAGAGAAGTGCATCAAAAGCAGCCGACATTCAGCCATGAAAGCCGAAACCAGGCTCAGGCGCCGCCTTACGGCCGCTTGGCAGAAAGCCGCAAACGTTTGCAGGTATATTGTGTCATAGGCAAGCCAGTTAATAACAGGACCGTTTTAGCATTTTCCGGGGCGTAGCAGAATGTGGGTGTGGTCTTTTTCGTAGGAGGCCCCCAGTATTTTGCAGAGGATATCCAGCTTGTCGTAGAGCGGCTCATTACTGAGCGTGAGCGTGACGGTGCAATTGGCAAAGGCCGCTTTATCGTATTTGATTGGCACGCCATAAGCAGCTTCCAACACGGCCAGCACTTCGGCCACCGGCTTGTCGTCAAACACGAACGACTGCGGCGTGAGCAGTGCCGGGCGGGCCGCTAGGTCTTGGGTGAGTTGCTGCCGGTCGGCGCGGTAGAGGGCCTGCTGGTTGGGCAGCACAATGATGCTTTGGGCCGGGGAAGCCGCCGTCGAGGCGCGGGGCGTAACTTGTACTCGGCCGGTTTTTACCAGCACCAAAGCTTCTTTCTGACCCGCAAATGCCTGCACCGTAAAACTGGTGCCCAGCACTTTGGTCACGACCTTATCGGTGTATACCAGGAAAGGCCGGGCCGGATTGTGGGCCACCCGGAAAAAGGCCTCACCCACCAGATACACGTTGCGGCTCGCTTGCCCCCGAAACTGCCGGGGGTATTTGAGTTGGCTGGCCGCTGCCAGCGTCACCGCGCTGCCGTCGGCTAATTTGAGGGTTACGGGTCGGCTGGTAGTATTGTCGTATAGCTGCCATCCGGGCTGCAGTGCGGCCCCGGCCGGCCGCCGGGCAATTGTCGCTTTTGCCTCGTCCCTCACGAGCTGGGGCCAGAAGGCAGCACTCAACCCCAGGCCCAGTACCACGATGGCCGCCGCCGCGTACCGCCCGATTTGGCCGAGTTGGAACGAATCTGGGACCGGGGGCCCACTGGCCTCGTCGGTGATGCGCTGCCACAGGGTCGCTTTCAGCAGAGCCTGGTCTTCGGGGGTCAGTTCAAGCTGCTCGCCCGAATCCAAGCTGGCGTACCACTGCTCCACAGCCTTTTTTTCGGCGGGTGTGCAGGCTCCCTGCTGGTAGCGGCGCAACAGATCCTGAAAGTCGGCGGGCTTCATATGAGACATCATCAGAGGGCTTCTGAATCAGTAGTAGCTCAACTGGGCCTCACCCCTAGCCTGCCGGCAAAAAAATTTCCTGGCCCAACCTGAGCAATTACGCTTCTCTTCTGCGTCCGCGCTGCCGCAGCCGGGCCATCACCCCCAGAGCAGGACAAAAACCAACACCAGAAAATCCTTGAGCCGCACGCGCAATACTTTCAGGGCCCGGGTGAGGTGGTATTCGACCGTTTTCTGCGACAGGTTCAAATAGCCCGCAATTTCCCGCACCGACTGGTGCTCAAAACGGCTGCGTCGAAACACTTCCCGCGTGTGCAGCGGCAGCACGCTCAGGCTGCTGGCCAGGGCCATCGACAGGTCGGCAGCGGCCAGGGCTTGCTCCGTACCGTGGTCGGCAGTGGCAGCGGGGTGGCGGCGCGTGTAGGAAAGGTAGGCCGCGTGCGTCATCCGGGACTTCAGCCAGTCGAGCACCTGGTAGCGCACGGCCGCGTGCAGATAACCGCTTAGGTTGAGAATGGGCTGCTCGCGGCGACGGTTCCAGAGGGCCAGAAACAGTTCCTGCACAATTTCCTCCGCTCCTTCCCGGGTGCCGACTTTGCGGTGGGCCAGCCGCAACAGCGGCAGCCAGTACCGCTCGTAGATTTCCGCAAAAGCCAGTTCGTCGTCCCGGAGCAGCGCCTCGGCCAGCGCGGCATCATCCCAGGCCGCGTACAGCTTCAGGGCGGGTGACGAACAAGGGGCGACGGGGCTTGGCATGGAAAGGAAGTGCAGCTAACCGGGAAGAACGTTTGGGCTAATTGCCCGCAAGGAAATTACTTCCTTCTAACGCGGCCAACGGCATACTGTTTCTGCCTTTTGCCCAATTCGGCCGTACTCCACCCATGCTAGAGTTACATCCACCTGCTCTGAGTTTATCACCAGCACTACCCCACCCATGGTACCCGATGCTTACCGAATGGGAAAAATATAACTTTACCTATATTTAGATTATCGCAACTGAGGGGTGCGATAATAATTCAGTTGCTTTTTGCGCAAAAAATCACCCTGAGCGGCGTTGCCCACACCCAACACAGCATCAACCAATAAGGCCAACAACTATTTTTTATCTTATTTCACTTTCCATATTTTCTGCCAATAGAGGCCGGTACAGGTATTTTTCATCTATGTTTTGTATTTCTCGCAGCGCGGCACTGTTTGTTCTCTGAACTTTTGGTCCGGTTATGGGTTATTATCAGCTAACGCGTGTACCGGCTGGCACGAACCCTTTTGGTAGTAAAGCGCGTTGCCCATAGTATGTCAACTTCTGCGAAACGCACCCGCGCGCCTAAAGCCAGCGAAACTACTGCTGCTCCTATTTCCCACGCCGACCAGCTGTCAGCCCTTTATATCCGCGAACAGGGTAAAACCAAAATGTACAAGCACGATGCCTGGGGCCACCTGGAAACCCGCTTTGTACGCACCCAGAACGTAAAAGCCTGGGAGGAAAAAGGATTTGTAGCGGGCTAATTCCGCTCGGTATTTGCAAAGAGAAGCCCCGGCCGCATGGTCGGGGCTTTTTGCGTTTGCCCTCACTCAGGCTCTACAAGCCCCCCTGGGTAGTTTTCTGCCCAGATTTTAAAAGAGTGTGGTACGGGTAAAGAATACCTTGGCTGTTCTGGTATAAAGGTCAGGCGAGGTGGTATTTTTCTCTTGATATAATACTGCAAGGGCTATGGCCGTTAAGCTGCCGATTGAGCATATTCTCGATTTTCAATATAACGCTTCTCTATGCCCCGTTTGTTTGCCCTGCTCCTGCTATGCCTGACTTTACTAACAGCATCCTGTAAGAAAGACTCTACGTCTCCAGTACCTGAACTGGAAGGACGCTGGGATTTCGAGAGCTGCACTATCTATGAATATTCATCTGACGACAAGCTCATTGACCAAAGAAATTGGCCTCTCCCCCCGCATTACATTGTATTTTCCGCGGGCATGATAACCAAATACGACGCTACCACTAACCTCAAGAACGATGAGCGTCCTTATACCCACGAAGGCAATATTCTACGCTATCCGTCATTCCCCAAAGGTGACTTAAACATCGTCGAACTAACCACAAACAAGCTTACACTGCTCGGCAATAAAGAACCCAACGATATTCCAGGCCACTACATAGTAGCGGAACTTAAGCACACACGTTAGTGCGTGCGCCACTTTGTTCAGAGGCAACAGAGTTGCTGTAAGTATCTCGTTTTACCCCAAACAATTGGCAGCAAACAAAAAATGGCCTTCCCGTTCCCAGGAAGGCCATTTTTGTGGAGCTGCAGGGAGTCGAACCCTGGTCCAGACAAGGAAACCGTCGAGCTTTCTACGTGCGTATCTACGCTTAGATTTTCGTGAAACTCCGGGCGCGCATCAGGCCCGTAGAGTCTCCTTAGATGCAGTTGATTTTCGCCAGGAAGTCACACCTCCTTCCTGACTATCTTCTACTTACGACGCCCCGAACTCACCCGTGTAAAAGAAAACGGGTGCGGGACGATGACAATGCTTAGTACCTAGACTAGGCAGCCATGGCGTAGCTATACTCGCCAGTTATTGTTCGGACGAATTGTTGTCAAGTGGTTCGTCCAACACTCAGCACGCTTACTCGCGACTTGCGCAAGCTGTCAATTCCGGTCAGCCCCAAATGGTAAAGAACGTTTCCCGCCACAAGTAGCGGGGTGCGAATGTACGCAATCAAGTCCAATAACGTTCGAAAACCTGGGTTTTGTTCCCTTCCAATCCCCGTCTTTTCGGGGTATCTTTGCGGCCAGCACTTATGGAAAATTTCGTCGTTTCGGCCCGTAAATACCGTCCTGCCACGTTTCGGAGCGTGGTGGGGCAGCAGCACGTAACTACCACCCTGCAGAACGCCATTACCAGCAAGCATCTGGCCCAGGCGTTCCTGTTTTGTGGCCCCCGGGGCGTGGGCAAAACCACCTGCGCCCGGATTCTGGCCAAAACCATCAATTGCGAATTCGTGGAGGAGCACGTGCGCCAGGGCCGCCCGGTTTCGGAGCTGCTGCGCACCTCGCCCGACATCGTGCCGGCCGCCCTGCATAAGGCCGCCGACCCCGATAATACGCCCTTCGAGCTGGAAGCCTGCGGGCAGTGCGCCTCGTGCCGGGCTTTCCAGGAAAATGCCTCCTTCAACGTGCACGAGCTGGATGCGGCTTCCAACAACTCGGTGGAAGACATTCGCAGCCTGGTAGAGCAGGTGCGCTACGCCCCGCAGCAGGGTCGCTTCAAGGTGTACATCATCGACGAGGTGCACATGCTGTCGAATGCGGCTTTCAATGCCTTCCTGAAGACGCTGGAAGAGCCGCCATCCTACGCCATCTTCATCCTGGCAACCACCGAGCGGCACAAGATTATCCCGACCATTCTCTCCCGTTGCCAGATTTTCGACTTCAACCGGATCCGGGTCGATGATATCCGGGGGCACCTGCGCTACGTGGCTACCCAGGAGAAAATTGGGGCCGACGACGACGCGCTGCACCTGCTGGCCCAGAAAGCCGACGGCGGCCTGCGCGACGCGCTGAGCATGTTCGACCAGATGGTGACCTTCTCGGGCCACAATCTGACTTACAAGGACGTGGTCCAGAACCTGCACATTCTGGATTATGAATACTACTTCCGCCTCGTCGACGCGCTGCTGAGTGAAAACCTGTCGGCCTCGCTGCTGCTGCTCGATGAGGTGATGCAGAACGGCTTCGACCTGCACAACTTCGTGGTGGGCGCCGCCGAGCACCTGCGCGGGCTGCTGGTGTGCAAAGACCCCGTGACGGTGCAGCTGCTGGAAGTGTCGGAAGGCATTCGGGCGCGCTACGTGCAGCAGGCCGGGGCCGCGCCCCTTGCGTTCCTACTCTCGGCCCTGAACCTGGTTAGCCAGTGTGACCGGGAATTCAAGCAGGCCAAAAACCAGCGCCTGCACGTAGAGCTGATGCTCATGAAGCTGGCCTACCTGAATGGGGCGGTGCAGTTTGCCCGCGAAATCGGTTCTTCTTCGTCAAACGGCGAGGCTAAAAAAAAAACTAGTGTAGCGCCGGCCGCAGCCAGCAATGGCACGGCACCTACGCCCAATGGCCAGCCCAACAACGGCACGACCGAAGCCCCCGCCGCGTACAAGCCCGCCCCGCCGCCTGCACCTAACAACCAGCAACCAACAACCAACAACCAATTAGCCCACGCCCCGGCCGACCCCGAGCCCATTGTGCCGGTCGAAAGTGGTATTGAAGAGCTGCACGACACGCCCAGCATTGAGGACGAGGCCGCTACTGAGGTGCCCCCCACCCGCCAGCTGCGCGACACGGTGCCGCACGTCGAAATCGGGCGGCCCAGCATTGCGGGCCACGAGCCGGGCCAGCCGGCCGTAACGGCCGCGCCCCTGCCGCCCCGGCCCGGCATTGCCCCCAAACCCATTGGGCTAGGCAGCAAGCTGCCGGGCCTGGGCAGCCTCAAGGAAATGAAGGCCCAGCAGGAACAGCAGGCCGCGGCCACCAAAGCGCCGGTGGAAGTGGAAGCTACCGGCCCCGTCAGCGGCCTGCCCACCATCGACGAAGCCCTACTGCACCGCGTGTGGAGCGAGCTGACGAATGAGTGCAAAGAGCACAGTCTGAGCGAGTACACCATCCTGAACCGCCCCTTCCAAGCCAACGAGCAGCATCTGATTGTGCTGCGCGTCGATAATCCGATTCAGGAAGACCAGTTCAACGAGTTCCGGGCCGGCTTCCTGACCGAGCTGCGCCGCCGCACCGGCTACCCGCGCCTCAACGTGCAGGCCGAAGTAGTGGAGCAGGTCGATACCCGCCGCAAGCTCTACACCTCCACCGACCGGTTTGAGTACCTCTCGGAGAAATTCCCTGCCCTACTCGTCATGAAAGAGCGCCTGGGCCTCGATACCGACTAACACGGCCGACGAGCCCTCCTTGTATGTAGCGCGAACTTTGTAGTTCGTGTGCCAGCGCCTTTTAGGTTGTTCTGGTACGCGAACTACAAAGTTCGCGCTACTCACGCTTTAGCCCCCTATGACTTGTAGCAGAGTTCAGCTGTGCGGGTTACGGCTGAAATGGCACCGGTAACGATTGAGGCCGGGCCCACCCCTGCCCTACATACAAAATATTCCGGACTTTGCAGCCAACTTAAAAGTGCCTCATACTCAGCACTAAGGCGCATTCCGTTTTTAATTCCAATACCAGCCGCCTATCTTTGAAAACTTGGTCTTACGCTCCGCTTTCTGCTCTGGGAATTTCGTGAAAAAACCCTTTCTGCTTCTATTTCCAGCCATTGCGGCGCTTGGCCTCACCACCCAGTGCCAGACGAGCAAACCGGCCGCTTCGGCCTCCGCTACTAGCCCGACGGCCCCGGCCGCCACGCCTCAGGCCAAGGAATATAAGTACGAAACCGTTGCCGGCGACCCGCTCAAGGCGCGCATCTACACCCTCGGCAACGGCCTGACCGTTTACCTCTCCGACTACGACGACGCGCCCCGCATTCAGACCTACCTGGCCGTGCGGGCCGGCTCCAAAAACGACCCCAGCACCACCACCGGCCTGGCCCACTACCTGGAGCACATGGTGTTCAAGGGTACTTCGCGGCTGGGCACCCAAAACTGGCCGGCCGAAAAAGCGGAGCTCGACAAGATTGAAGTACTCTACGAAGTGTACCGCACCAAAACCGACGCGGCCGAGCGGAAGAAAATTTACCACCAGATTGACTCGGTTTCGAGCGTGGCGGCCAAGTATGCCGTGGCCAACGAGTACGACAAGGTGATGGGCGCCATCGGGGCCAAGGGCTCGAATGCCTACACCTCGGTGGAGCAGACGGTGTACCAGGAGGATATTCCGTCCAACCAGATTGAGAAGTGGGCCGCCATCCAGAGTGAGCGGCTGCGCGAGATGGTGCCGCGCCTGTTTCACACGGAGCTGGAAGCGGTGTACGAGGAGAAAAACCGGGGCCTCGACAACGACTTCAACAAGGAGTTTGAGGCCCTGAACGCCAGCTTGTTTCCAACCCACCCCTACGGTACGCAAACGACCATCGGGACGATTCAGCACCTGCAAAACCCCTCCATTACCGAAATCAAGAAGTATTTCGGCCAGTATTACGTGCCCAACAACGTGGCGCTCTGCTTGAGCGGCGACCTGGACTACGACCAGACCATCCGCCTTATCGACCAGTATTTCGGTAAGCTGCAAAGCAAGCCGGTGCCGGCCTTCACGCCCGCCCAGGAAGCGCCCATTACCGCCCCCATCGTGCGGGAAGTGGTAGGCCCCGATGCCGAAAACGTGATGGTCGGCTTCCGCTTTCCGGGCATGGCTACCCAAGATGCCCTGGTGCTGCGCATGATTGACCGGCTGCTCAGCAACGGCCAGGCCGGCCTGATTGACCTCGACTTGAACCAGCAGCAGCGCGTGTTGCAGGCCGCCTCGTTCACGCAGGTGTTCAACGACTACTCCGAGCACATTCTCTACGCCACCCCCCGCCAGGGCCAGACGCTGCCCCAGGTGCGCGACCTGCTGCTGGGCGAGCTGGCCAAGATCAAAAAGGGCGACTTCCCCGACTGGCTGATTCCGGCCATCATCAACAACGAGAAGCTGACCCGCACCAAGGGCCTGGAAAGCAACGAGGCCCGCGCCAATGAGTTTGTGCAGGCCTTTATCGGCCGCCTGAGCTGGCCCGAGGCCCTGAAACAGTACAACGACTTCGACAAAATCACGAAGGAAGACGTACTGCGCGTGGCCAACCAATACTACGGCCAGAACTACGTGCTGGTGTACAAGAAAACCGGCAAAGACCCCAACACGGTGAAAGTGGTGAAGCCGGCCATTACGCCGGTGCCCGTGAACCGTGAGGTGGCCTCTACCTTCTACAAGGAAGTAACTAGCCAGGCCTCACCGGAATTGCAGCCGGTATTCGTCAATTATAAAGAAGACATCCAGGAAACGACGCTCAAATCAGGTGTTCAGGTATTTCACACCCGCAACACCGAGAATGGGCTGTTCAATCTGTACTACATCCTCGACCTGGGCACCAACAACGACCCGCGCCTGGGCCTCGCCGCCGACTACCTCCAGTACCTCGGCACCGATAAGCTCACCGCCGCCCAGCTCCAGCAGGAGTTCTACAAGCTGGGTTGCTCCTTTGGCGTGAGCAGCGGGCAGGACCGCGTATTCGTGAGCCTCAGCGGCCTGGATAGCAACTTCGAGCCGGCCCTTCAGCTGTTTGAAAGCCTGCTGGCCTCGCCCAAGCCCGATGCCAAAGCTCTGCAGGATATGGTGGCCGGCGTGCTCAAGGCCCGCAAGGATGCCAAGCTGAACAAGCAGACGATTCTGAGCCAGGCCATGGTGAACTACGCCAAGTACGGCCCGAAAAACCCCTTCACCAGCCAGCTGAGCGAGAAGGAACTGAAGGCGTTGAAACCTACGGACCTCACGGCGCTGACCAAAAAGCTGACCAGCTACCAGCACCGGGTGTTGTACTACGGGCCGCGGAAAGAAGACACCACAACGGCGCAGTGGGACAAGTTGATTCCCTTGACGGTTGTAGACGTTCTCAATACATACCACCGTACCCCCGCCAAGCTCACACCCGTACCGCCGGCCAAGGACTTTGCCGAGCAGCCGCTCAAAGACCGTAAGGTGTACTGGGTCGACTACAATATGGTGCAGGCCGAAATCCTGTTCCTGACCAAGGGCGACGCGTACGACAAAACCATCGTGCCCACCGTGCGCCTCTACAACGAGTATTTCGGGGGCAGCATGGGCAGCATCGTGTTTCAGGAATTGCGCGAGTCCAAGGCGCTGGCCTACTCCGCTTCCTCGGGCTACACCAGCGCCGACAAGCTGGGCCGCAGCAGCTACAACCTGAGCTACATCGGTACCCAGAGCGACAAACTGCCCGAGGCCATGGCCGGTATGCAGGCCCTGCTCACGGATATGCCCGTGGCCGAAGCCAACCTCGAAATTGCCAAGCAAAGCATCCGCAACAGCATTGCCACCGAGCGAATCACCAAGTCGGACGTGCTCTTCAGCTACGAGCGCGCCAAGCGCCTGGGCCTCGACTACGACCTGCGCCGCGACGTGTATGAGCAAACCCCGAAAATGACCTTCGACGACCTGAAGAAGTTTCAGCTCGCCAAAGTGAAGGGCCAAAGCCAGACCATCCTGGTTATCGGCTCCAAAGACCGCCTCAATTTCAAGGAATTGGCCAAGTACGGCCAGGTCCAGCAACTCACGCTGAAAGAGATTTTCGGCTATTAACCAAGTATGCTCCTTATCAGAACGTCACACAGAACGTCATGTCGACCAGCGGGAGACATCTCGCGTGCCACAGTAATCTAATTACGACTGCAACGACAGCACGCGAGATGTCTCGCTTTGCTCGACATGACAACCAATTCTGACTAAGGAGCACACGCGGATATACTACTCTAAAAACAACTCAAACACCCCAAATAACTGTCAATTCGCAACTGACAATCTTTAACAATGGCAGACAACAAAATCACCATCAAAGGCGGCAAGCTCAACGTACCCGATCAACCTACTATTCCCTTCATTGAGGGCGACGGTACGGGTCCGGACATTTGGGCGGCTTCCGTGCGCGTCTTCAACGCGGCGGTGGAAAAAGCCTACGGTGGCGCGCGCAAGCTGGTGTGGAAAGAAGTAATGGCGGGTGAGAAGTCGTATAAGCAAACCGGCAACTGGCTGCCCAACGAAACCCTCGACGCTTTCCGCGACTACCTCGTGGGCATCAAAGGCCCCCTAACCACTCCCGTGGGCGGCGGCATCCGGAGCCTGAACGTGGCCCTGCGCCAGGAGCTGGACCTCTACGCCTGCCTGCGCCCCGTGCGCTGGTTTGAAGGCGTGCCTTCCCCCGTGAAGCACCCTGAGCTGACCGACATGGTGATTTTCCGCGAAAACACCGAGGACATCTACGCCGGCATCGAGTACATGAACGGCACGCCCCAGGCCCAGAAAATGCTGGAATTCCTGCAGGACGAGATGGGCGTGAAGAAAATCCGCTTCCCCGAAACCTCTTCCTTCGGCATCAAGCCCGTTTCCAAGGAAGGCACCGAGCGCCTCGTGCGCGCCGCCATCCAGTACGCGCTGGAGCACAAGCGGCCGTCGGTGACCATCGTGCACAAGGGCAACATCATGAAGTTCACCGAGGGCGCCTTCAAAACCTGGGGCTACGAGCTGGCCGAGCGCGAGTTCGGCGACCGGGTCTACACCTGGGCCCAGTACGACAAGGTGCTGGCCAAGCAGGGCCAGGAAGTAGCCGACGCCCAGCAGAAAGCGGCCCTCGACAGCGGCAAGATCCTGATTAAGGACAGCATCGCCGATGCCTTCCTGCAGCAGATCCTGCTTCGCCCCGCCGACTACTCGGTTATTGCCACCCTCAACCTGAACGGCGACTATATCTCCGACGCGCTGGCCGCCATTGTGGGCGGTATCGGCATCGCGCCCGGGGCCAACATCAACTACCTCACCGGCCACGCCATCTTCGAAGCTACCCACGGCACCGCGCCCAAGTACGCCGGCCAGGACAAGGTAAACCCCGGCTCCGTGATTCTCTCCGGGGCCATGATGCTTGAGCACCTGGGCTGGCAGGAAGCCGCCGACCTGATCTACAAAGGCATCGAAGCCGCCATTGCCTCCAAGCGCGTCACCTACGACTTCGAGCGCCAGATGGAAGGCGCCACGCTGCTCAAATGCTCCGAGTTCGGCGACGAGATTATCGCCCGGATGTAGTAGCTACATTCCACAAGAAAAACAGCCTCGCCTTGTGTACACAAGGCGAGGCTGTTTTTTTCTTTAACTTGAATTAAAATTTCTCACAAACAATATAAACATGGAGCTATATTCCCAGCTCGGCTTTTCTGAAAATCTATTCTCTACCTTTTCGGCGGAAGAAGAAAAGGCCTTTTTAAAAAATGTATACATCGAACCATTATTTTTCAACACTCTAAAATCTGATATTAAAAGAGGTCATAGCAGATTTATTGTTGGCTCAAGAGGAATAGGAAAAACAGCTTTAATAACAAGGCTCAAGGAGACTTTAGAATCTGAAAGCATTCTAAGTATATTAATTGATGATTTTGATTCTATACCTGAAAACAACAATGAAAAATAGATACTAACTCTAATTATTCAAAAGATAATCACTTCATTTTCTTTTGAACTAAGCCGCAGACCGAGCCTAATAAATAGATTAAATAATACACAAAAAGAACTTCTTTCATTTGTAATTAAAGACTTCTTTATAACTATTAGCAAGTCAGAATACGAGAGAAGATACAACAAAATAGACAATATAAAAAGTCGAAATTTTTTCAGAAGATTAATAAATAATTTTTTTAACAAACCTATAAATTATTTTATTTCAGGTGCAATGGAGGTTGTTTCTAAGACAATAAGGGAGTCCTTGGGTCTACCAGAACATGGCTCTAATGAATTCTATAAAGTCTATCTTCCAGAACTGAAGATTGAAGAAATTACCCCTGATACAAACAAATGTTTATACAAAGAATACAGAGCTCTGAAACAGATATTGAATGACATATCTGAATTAGTAAGGTTTTGTGGATTCGGTACGACCACTGTTTTCTTCGACAAAATTGATGAATACACTTTACTTGACAGTAGCATCAAGAATGTTGCTTCCTTCTTAGAAAGCTTTTTAAGAGATACAACCGTATTAATGAATGAAAACTACGCTCTGGTATTCAGTATATGGGACGTCGTCAAACCCGAACTCGCTCATAAAGGCGTTAGATTTGACAAGATCAAACCAGTAGACATAACGTGGAATTCCGATGAACTTAAAGGCATCCTAAATAAAAGAGTTAAGTATTTCAGCAATTCTTCTAAGTCTATTAGCGACCTTATCACAGACGATCAATCTATTGATTCAATAATTAACTTAGCAAGCAACTCCCCTAGGCATATGTTTAGAATATTGTCATACATATATGACGTTCAATCTAATGACACAAATGTTAATACACTTTCTTTCTCAAAAGAAGCAATCAAGGGTGGTCAATCAATTTATGCAAGCAGCTTTGATTTCTATTCTATTTATCCGACTAGCAGAGGTTCAAGCAAAGATATAATGCTAATAGTCAACAAACTACTAAAACTAAACAAGATAAATTTCACTACCAGAGACTTTCAAAAAGGGCTGCAATTGCAGTATGAGGGTGCATCATCTAATATTAAGACCGCCCAAGATTATGACCTAATAAAAGAAGTCCCAAATGCAAGAAGCACAAAGACCTATAAAGTAAAAGATCCAATTATAAGGCATTTGATTACAATTGGAGTAAAGGAAATGCAGCAGTAGAGTATAACTATTAGGATAAGCCTACAACACCCCACAAAAAAGGGCACCCAACCGGGTGCCCTTTTTCATTCCAACCTATTCCCTCCTACTCCCCCGATTCCCCGCCATGCTCCGTGCGCACGCGCTTGAGGAGCTGGCTGAGGGTGTAGCTGTTGCGGGCTTTGGCTTTGTCGGAGCGGGCGTAGAGGCTTTTGCCGTCGGCCAGCACGTCCTTCATCAGGGCGTAGAGGTGGTTGAGGGTGGTCATGTTGTCGGCGGTCAGCTCCTTGCGGCTGCCGATCTGCAGGTCCTGGAGCGTCGTGTCCTGGGCCAGGTCGGCTTGCAGGGTGCGCAGGGCCGTAGTGGCGGCTGCCGGGTGGCCCTTGGCCTGCAGGGCCGGGAGGTTGGCGTCCAGGTTCTGCACCAGGGTTTTGAGCTTGGTTTCGAGGCGCTCCATGTCGCCGGAGCTGCGGGCCTGCCGCACTTCCTTGATACCAAAGGCCGCGGCCGGCACCGTGAGCGGAGCCGCCCGGCGCACCCGCGCTTCGAGGTGGTCGAGCAGGGCGGGCAGCGCGGCCGAGCTGGTTTTGATGCGCTGGGTAATCAATTGGCCCTCGGCCCGGGCAACCGAGGAGCTCACCAGCGCATCGGCCGCGGCGAGGCGGGCGGCGTAGTCGGGCAAAAACTGCGGGCCATACTCATCGGGTAGCAGCGCCTCGAAATCGGCCCGGTCGCGCGTAACGTAGCTTTGCAGTAGGCGGGCCAGGGGCACCAGCTCCTCATGCCGGAAATTGAAACTAGGGGTAGGCTTACTCATACAAACACTGTAGATAAAGGGTGTAACATGGCCGTAAGCTAGCGTTATTTCCGGCTCACCCCGCTTCGGGCACCGGGAGTTTCTTGGTGCGTCTTCGTCGGGCCTGCCGTGGTCGTCGGCGGCGGTTCAGGGGCCATCGTCAACGGTTCGAGGGTCATCGTCAACGCTTCATAGCCCATCGTCAGAGCTTCAGGAGCCATCGTCAACGCTTCATGGCCCATCGTCAGAGCTTCGGGGGTCATCGTTGGCGGTTCGGGGGCGGCCGGTGGCGGTTCAAAGGTCATCGTCAGAGCTTCGGGAGTCATCGTTGGCAGTTCGGGGGCGGCCGGTGGGGGTTGAAGCCCGTTGAGGATAATTTTGTGCGGCGCCGGCAGCAGAAAGAGTAGGTTGGGCGGCGGTTTGTGGGCTAATTTGCTTTCCCTTATCCGTCTCCTATGCCCGCTATTACTACGCTGGGGCGCTTCTGCTCCCTGTTGCTGCTGCTCACCGCCGCCTGCTCCCCCGACAATGAGCCGCCCGCGCCGGTTACCAGCACCAGTACCTTCGAGAAGGTGATTCCCCTGCGCAGTGCCAACGTCACCGCCACCGACATTACGGAGCTCTACGGTGGAACACTGTTTGTGCTGGGGCAGGTCTCCGGGCCCAACGGGGCACAAGCGGCACTGCTGGCCAGGCTCACCGCCACCGGCGACACGGTCTGGACCCGGCGCTACTCCCTCGACCCCACCACCAGCCAGACATCTGCCTTTGGCTACCAGATTGTTCCCACCATAGCCAGCACAGACGACCAAATAGTCCTATTCGGCCGCATGACGACGCCCAGTACAGGAACCCAGTTGGTCGTTCAACAGATAATTGTTGCTACCGGCGAAATAATGTGGAGCACCGTTATTCCCTCCACCAACCCATATCATACATGTAAAGTAGTTCGTACTAATGCAGGCGGCTACATGGTGGTAACCACCAGCAATCAGGCGCACCGCTTTACTCTTTGCAGACTTTCCCGCACCGGTGCTATAGAATTCACTACTACCCTGCCCGGCGACGTGCCGACCAGCATTTGTATGGTTAAGAGTAGCAGTAACTTTTTCGCCAACACTTACGGTATTGCCGGTGTGAATGATCCTTTGGGTAAGCAAGAGCCATTTCTCTCTGAAGTCACCGAGAATGGAGCGGTGCTCTGGAGCGAGGTACAAACCGGTTTGCATTTTAGCCTGAACAATACCCTGGTTCCACTGGGTTATAGCGGTTTTGCCCTATTCAGTGGCCCCGACCCGGCAGGTGAGCAACCGATTCAACTGCTGCGCACGGATAACAATGGTCGTAAAATATCTTCCATAGTGGTAGCGCCGGATATCAAGGGCTTTGTGAACCGGATAGCAGTAACCCCGGATAACAATCTGGTGATGGTCGGTGCGCAGACGGAAAAGACCAGTACCGGCACGGCCTATCATCCGCTGGTGCTGCGCCTCTCGTTGGCCGGTGTCGAGCTGAGCCGGCAAACGAAGCCGACGGTATCCGGCACGGTGGCATCGGTATTCAAGACGCTGTATGGGGAGCTGATCTTCTGCTCAACCGAAGCCAATCGGCTGGTAGTACGGCGCACCAATCCCGATCTGACGCAGTAAAGCCTGCTTTCGGTGGCTATTGAGGCTCCAACACGAATTATCCAGCATTCTTCATACGCAAAGAGGGCACCCATACCGGGTGCCCTCTTTGCGTATGAAGCCGCCGGCTACGGCCTTTCGCAGCCTGATTTCCCGGCCGCTGATACTGCCGTGTCATTGCCCTGGCCGGCACCAGGGTCCGCTGCTTTATTTCCGCTCCCCTACTTCTCCCCCGCCACGATTACCGTTCCGTAATCCAGGGCCGCTTTCTTGTCGGGGTACTTCTGATCCACCAGCTCGAATACCTGACCTTTGATGGTTTCCTTGGTGGCGTTGTCGGCTTTGCTCAGGGCCGCTACCACGGGCGCGGCCACCTCATTCATAAACTGCCAGTAGGTTTCGTTGCTGCCGCACTTGAGCTGGCCGGTTACTTCCTTTTCGGTCACGCTACGGAAGCCGGCCTGCCGGAACAGCTCGGCCAGGCAGCCCGGGCTGCCGCAGCGGAACATGCCCGGCGCCCCGGCCGGTGGCGCGGGCAGCTGCAGGTTCTTGTTGATGGTGCTCATAATGGCCGTTACCCACACGTTTTTGTCGGGGGTGCTCCACACGGCCGCCGCAATCCGGCCGCCGGGCTTCAATACCCGCCGCATCTCGCGGGCCGCCAGCAGCATATCAGGAAAGAACATAAAGCCGAAGCGGCAGCTCACGGCATCGAACGTAGCATCGTCAAACGGCAGCTCGCACACGTCGCAGGCCACGGTTTCGTAGTTGACGATACCCTTGGCGGCGGCTTTGTCGCGGGCCACGTCGAGCATGCCCTCGGCCAGATCGGTAATCACGACCTTGCCCTGGCGCACCAGCGGCGCAATGCTCAAACCCGGCTCACCGGTTCCGGCGGCCACGTCGAGCACGGTATCATCTTCCTCCAGTTGCAGGGCCCGGATAATCTCCTGCCCCATCGGGTTCAGCCACTCCATCGTGAAGTCGTCCCATTTGCGCCAGCCCGACGAAAACCTGTTCCAGGTTTCCTTCTGCTGCTCCCGAATCTGTTCCAGTTGTGCCTCCATAATCCGTACGGGTTTGTTGGTGTACCTACCTGCTTCCACTTCCTGAGCACAAATCCTTTAAAGGCCAGCAATGCCCTCTCGCGCAAGTCTTTCTGCTCCTGCCTGGGGCAAGGCCAGCCGCGAGGCTACTTTGCCCCGCCCTGCCTGCCCCACGCCCGGCGGCCGGTAGCCGGGTCCGGGCGGGCGGCTTTTGGCACTCTTCCCGGAGTGCAGCCGATTCTAAATATAGTTATTTATCTATTTGTTTCGTCTCGTCGGAGCCTTTGCTCCCGCTCACCCCGCTACCTGATGGCCCCGGGCGGCCCCGATTACCAGGGGTTCCGAAAAGGCCTCGCTACGCAGCTAGCGGCCTGCTACTGATGCCCGTAGCTCAGCAGCCCGCACTACCCAGCAGCTGCCATTACGCTACCAAAATCCTATATACCTTAAAGCAATTTCAATAAAAGACATGATTATGTGATAGTATGTTAAATATTACCTCGCTTTATTTGCAAACTCACAATCCAATCTTTCTCACCAACCAAACCAACCAAGCCACTCTATGAAAACAAACCGTCTCCCGATTCTGGCGCTCTGGGCGAGCGTAGGAATTACTGCCTTGACCGGTTGCTCGAAAGAACAGGAAGCCGCCGCCCCGGTGGGCTCGGCTGCCAGTCAGGATGTAAAGGCCGAAGAAGCCTTCCCTAACCAGACCGGCACCGTAGTGGCGGGTAAACTGGGCAACGAGCCCATCGTCTACCAGAAAATCAACGGTGAAAACGTACTGGAAGGCGACATCATCCTAACCGCCAGCCAGGTGAACCCCACGGGGCCACAAACGGAAAGCGCCGGCCGCAACACCGGCAAGTGGCCCAGCGCCGTGGTGTACTACACCATCGACGCGGCCCTGCCCAGCCAGACCCGCGTAACCAGCGCCATTACCCACTGGCAGACCTACACGCCCGTTCGGTTTGTGAAGCGCACCACCCAGTCGAACTACGTAACCTTCCGCGTGGGCTCGGGCTGCTCCTCCAACATCGGCATGATTGGCGGCCGGCAGTACATCAACCTGGCTTCGGGCTGCACTACGGGCAATACGATTCACGAAATTGGCCACGCCCTGGGCCTGTTCCACGAGCAAACCCGTAACGACCGGGACACCTACGTGAACATCCTGACCCAGAACATCCAGTCGGGCTACGAAAACAACTTCGTGAAGTACAGCACCTCGGGCTACAGCGGCACCGACTTCGGCGCCCTCGACTTCGGCTCCATCATGATGTACGGCTCGTTCTCGTTCTCCTCGAACGGCCAGCCCACCATCACCAAAAAGGACGGCTCTACCTTCGACATCCAGCGCAACGGCCTCTCCACCGGCGACCGGGCGGGTATCGACATCATGTACTAAGCCAGCACGCCCGACCTGATTCTACGTCAGCCGGGTTGTCATAACCAAAACAGGACACTCCTAACGGGGTGTCCTGTTTCTGTTTTCAGGGGGATAGGAGCTTCGAGCAGCCTTATTTGTAGCAGCCAACTAAAAAGGGCACCCGCTGTCGGATGCCCTTTGTGATTTTTGTGCTTTGTCGAGCGCCAGCGGCCCTACTCCTGCTTGCCTTCCATCGACTTCAGGCGGTCATAAGTATTCTGGGAGTGCTGGTATTGCCGTTCCACAGCCTGGCGTAGCGTGCCCGACAGGGTGTTGTCGCTTAAGGCTTCTTTGTAGGCCTTCAGGGCCCACTCTTCGCCGTAGATGTTGGAGCCGAGGATGGCTTTTTCATCAGCACCGGTGAGAGCCGCTTTAGCGTCCATCCAAGCGCGGTAGAGTTTGCCCTTCACTGTAGTGCCTTCCTGCCGGCCGCCACCCTGCTGACGCAGATAGCCATTCAGCTCATTGGCAAACTGCTGGCTCTGGCTGACGAGCTGCTTGTAGTAGCCGCTCAGCTGCGGGTCCTGGCTTTCCTGCACGGCGCGCTGGTAGCCTTCTATCCGGTCATTCACGAAGTAGAGCAGCTCGTTGAGCGTGTCGGTTTGAGCATTGCTGCCGGCTTTAGTGGCTTTACCGGCCTTATTGCCGCGCAGCAGCGCAGCCACCCCCACGGCCAGCAACGCACCGCCAACTACTTTCTGGGTGGTGCTCATACGGCCGAGCAGGTCGCCTACGCTGCCTTTGTTGAGCCACTTACCGGCCTGGTTCAGCAAAGAGCCATCGGCATTCGAAGAGTCCCGCGAAGCGGAGTAGGAAGAAGCGCTGCCGCTACGAGTAGGTTGTTGGGAAGTATTCATAATCAAAGAATATTTTGGTGAATTCTTTCCGGGCTTACGGTATGCATGAACAATGAGTTAGGTCGAGCTTTGCAAATACCCTCTTTCAGGTTGTGCTTCGCGGGCGGTGTTTCGGCTCTATTTCGGCCCGGTGGCCCGGCTCCGGGAATACCGCCGTATCTTGCGGCCTCACTCGTTGCTGTTCGTATGCTTTCTTCTCTGTGGCGGACTTCGCTAGGCCGCTTACGCACCGTTGGCTTTCTGGAAGGCGTATCTTTTCTGGTGCTGCTGGGTATTGCCATGCCGCTGAAATACTTAGCCGGCCAGCCCGAAGCCGTGCGTTTGGTGGGCATGGCCCACGGAGTATTGTTTGTACTCTACGTGCTGCTGGTCATCCAGGTCAGCCTTGCCCGGAGCTGGTCGTGGGGCAAGGCGCTGCTGGCGCTAGTGGTATCGGTGGTACCGTTCGGCACTTTCTGGGCCGAGAAGAAGCTGTTTCAGGAGTAGCGCCGCCGGTGCCCTGCGGCCGCTTCACCTAGGCGGCTGGCCTTCTGGCTGGGGCTTAGCTTTAGCCTTAGCGTCAGCGGCGCGGCTACCCGGTGCCGGCACCTCCTCGGCCAGGATTTCGGCTACGGCCCGTAGCGCCTCCGCTGAGGTTTCGATGCCATGGCCAGTATTGGCAAACACCCGCACGCCGCGCAGATTTGGCAAGTCGCGCCGCGCCACTGCCACCGACTTGCGGTAGGGAAACAGCAGGTCCTTTTCGCCCACCAGCAAATATACTTCAGAGGTGACGCGGGCCAACTCGGTGGCGGGCATGGCGTAGGGCTTCTGGGTGCGGTCCTGGTAGTGTTGGATGGCAAACAGCTCATAGTCGGCCAACAGCTGGCGGGCCGGGGCCGACAGCTCGTGGTAGCCGGGACAGAACACGGCCGCGTCCAGAAACTTCAGCACGTTGGGCATGGTGGGACGCAGCAGCGGCAGCAGGTTGTAGTAGAGGTTGCGCCACGACAACGAAAACGGCTGCAGGCCCCCCGGGTTCAGCAGCACGATCTTGCCGACCAGCTCGGGCGCCACCTGGCTGAGCTTAAGGGCCAGCAGGCCCCCGAAGGAAGCCCCCAGGATGTGCGCCTGAGCCAGGCCCAGTTGCCGCAGCAGGCAGGCGGCCCAGTAGCCGTACTCGTTGCTTTTCACAGCGGGCGTGGTGCCCTCACTCAGGCAGGGCTGGCCGTTCACATCTACCAGGAAAATACGGTAGCGGGCTTTGAGCGGGGCTAGGTTGTTGTCGAGGTCCCAGAATAAACCCACGGTGCGGAAGCCGGGAAACACGACCACCGCGGGCCAGTCGGGTTGGTCGAGGTTAATACCCCACACGATAGTAGTACCCAACGGGCCTGGCACTTCCAGGCGGTGGTAGCGGCAGCCGTTGAGCTGCTCGACCTGCGCCACCCAGCCGTTGAGAAAAGCCGTGGCGGCGGGCAGATCCTTGAAAAAGGAGTGGTAGCGTTTCGGAGCGGTAGTGGGGGCCTGTTGCATGCCGCAAACTACGGGGCTGGGCCGGCGGCAAATGTTGGTACAAACCAAGTTTTCAGATCCGGATGGAGTTATAGAGCTTGCTGAAATTGGTAGGATCAATGTGCAGGTAGCTGGCAATGTACTTGTGGGGCACGAGCTGAAACAGCGGGGCGCTGCGCTGGGTGAAGCGCACAAACCGCTCCTCGATGCTACAGCTGTGGAACTCCTTGTGCCGGGCAGCCAGCCCCACAAATTTGGCCTCCACCATCTTGCGAAACAGCCGCTCCAACTGCTGCGACTGGTCGAAGAGCTCATTCAGACGCTGAAACGAAATGTAGGCCAGCCGGCTGGGCGTCAGGGCCCGGATGGCGTATTCGGAGGGGTTCTGATTGAGAAACGAGTCGGGGATGCCGGCCAACGACAGCGGGTAGGAAAACGACACGACGTGCTCCTTGCCGTCGTTGTTGAAATAGGCAATCTGTACGCCTTCGTACACGAAGTATAGGTCGCGCTCCACACTGCCTTCCCGCACCACCAACTCGCCTTTCTGGTAGCGCACGGTTTGCAGCTCGGCAAAAAGAAGCTGGTACACACTCTCGTCGGTGTCGTGAAACTTGCGCAGGAAGGGAATGTAGTCGGCAGCCGTAATGGAGACAACAGGCGGAGCAGCGGGCATACAGCAAGCAGATAAGAACGGGCCGCCGAAACCGAAGGCCATAGCTAAAGCTACGCAAATACCGGCGGCTGCGTGCCGCTACTAGCAGGCAGTGGCCCTACCTTGCCGATGCGCCACAATACCGCAATGCGCGCCGGCGTTCGGCTTGCTTACCTCTACATCTGCTCTTATGCCTGTTTCTGCTCCTGCCTTGTCGTTGCCGCTGGCTTCGGTTCGAATTGGTCAGCCCGAAGCCGCCGAGGCGCTTGGCCGCGCTTGGGTGTCGGCTATTCGCAAAGTCGAAATCACCGGCCCGGTGTGGCTGGATGCGCTAAACCTAGCCGGCGACCTGCAGGCCGACCAGAAAAACCACGGCGGCCCCGACCAGGCGCTGTGCGTGTATTCGGGCGGGCACTACGCCTACTGGAGCCAGCAGCTAAGCCAACCCATGCTCCCCGGCAGCTTCGGTGAAAACCTGACCCTGGCTGGCGACTATACCGAGCACGACGTGTGCCTAGGCGACATTTTCCGGCTGGGCGGGGCCATCGTTCAGATTTCGCAGCCCCGCTCGCCCTGCTACAAGCTGGGGCTGCGCTGGCAAACGCCCCTGCTGCCCAAGTACCTGCAGGACTCGGGCCGCACCGGCTGGTATATGCGCGTGCTGCAGCCCGGCCTAGTAGCACCCACCGATGCGCTGGTGCTGCAAGAGCGGCCCTACCCCGAATGGCCAATTACGCTGGTCAACAGCGTGAAGTATGAGCGGCGCGAAGAGGTGGAGCTGGTGGCAGCACTAGTGGCCTGCCCGGCGCTGGGCCAGCAGTGGCAGCGCAAGCTGCGGAGCCGCTTGGCCGGCAGCGCCCCGCTCTACGACGATGCCAATCGGCTGGAAGGCCCGGCAGAGTAGCGTTACGGTGGCGGGTGCCAGCCGAACCGTGGCCGGCGCTGCTCCTGCTGCCGCACATTCAGCTAGCTGCATTTACGCGGCAGGTAGTGTATATTTGGTAGGCGCTACCACCCGATACTCTGCCGGAGCGCTGCAATCAGGTTGAACAGACATCTTTTTCTTTCTTTGCGCCTCGTGCTGCTGCCCGTGCTGGCGCTGCTGAGCGGCTGTGCCCAGTCGCACAAGTCCACGCCGGCCTACCGTATCGGATTTTCGCAGTGCAGCACCGTGGGGCCGTGGCGGCGGGCCATGCTGGCCGGTATGGAGCGGGAGCTGAGCTTTCACCCCGAAGTAAAGCTGCGCATGCTCGATGCTCACGACAACAGCCAGGCCCAGCAGCAGCAGATCCGGGAGCTGGTGCGCGGCGGCATCGACTTGCTCATTGTATCACCTTATGAGGCGGGCCCGGTAACGCCGGCCGTGGAGGAAGCCTACGCCCAGGGAATTCCGGTGGTGCTGCTCGATAGACGCACCGCTTCGCAGCAGTACACAGCCTACGTGGGCGGCGACAACTTGGAAGTGGGCCAGACGGCTGCCCGCTACGCAGCCCGCCTACTCAATCATCACGGCAACATCATCGAAGTGCTGGGCACGCCCGGCTCGTCGGCTACTTCCGACCGGCACCAGGGTTTTGCCCAGGGCCTGACGGCCAATCCGGGGCTGCGCGTGGTAAGCCAGGTAACCGGCGACTGGACCGAGAAAAAGCTGCCGGCGCTGAAAGCCGCTTTGCAGGCTCATCCGGAGGTTTCACTGATATTTTCGCACAACGACGGCATGGGCCGCGGGGCCGCCGAAGCGTGTCAGGAGCTGGGGGTTGCGGGCCGGGTAAAGATTATCGGGGTAGATGCCCTGGCCGGCAAAAACGAAGGCCTCGACTTGGTGCAGCGCGGGCTGCTGACGGCCTCGGTGCTGTATTCGCCGGGCGGGGAAGACGCCATCCGGACGGCGCTGAAAATCCTGAACAAGGAGCCCTACAAACGGGAAAATAAGCTCGGTACCATCGTCATCGACTCGACCAACGTGCTGACCATGCAGCAGCAGACCGACAAGATGGTAACCCAGCAGCAGGATATTGAGCGGCAGCAAAGCCTGCTCCAGCGCCTGCAGGCCACCTATGCCAGTCAGCAAACGATACTCTACGGCCTGCTGGCCACGCTGCTGGGCGCTACCGTACTGGGTATGATAGCCTGGAACTCGGCCCGAAAAAACCGTCAGATCAACCACCAGCTGGCCCTGCAGAACGCCGAAAACGACAAGATTAACCGCCGGCTAGTCAGCCAGAACGAGGAAATAAGCTCCCAGCGCAACCAGCTCGAAGCCCTGGCCGAACAGTCGAAAGCCGATACGGAGGCCAAGCTGCGCTTCTTCACCAACTTCTCGCACGAGCTGCGCACCCCGCTTACCCTCATTCTGGGCCCGGTGGAAGAGCTGCTCACCAGCAGCCCCGACCTGAGCACGGCCCAGCGCCAGGACCTGGCTCTGGTGCGGCGCAACACCCAGCGCCTGCTCCAACTGGTGAATCAGCTGCTGGATTTCCGCAAGATTGAAGTCGGCAAAATGGCCGTGCGCGCCACTGAGGGCAACCTGGTGGCTTTCGTGCGCGAAATAGTGGATGCCTTTGAGAAGCCAGCCCGGCTGCGGGGTGTGGAGCTGCGCTTTCTGGCCGCCGAGCCGGTGCTGACGGCCTGGTTTGACGGTAATATCCTCGACAAGGTATTTTTCAACCTACTCAGCAACGCCCTCAAGTTCACGCCCGATCAGGGCCGCATCACCATCAGCTTGCAGCCCGGCGAGGACCAGACGGTGCGCGTGAGCGTGGCCGATACTGGCCGCGGCATCAGTGACCAGGACCGGGCCCACATCTTCGAGTGGTTTTACCAGGGCGACCAGGGCGCGGTGGCCAAAGGCTCGGGTATGGGCCTGGCGCTGGCGCAAGGGCTGGTGCGCCTGCACGAAGGGCAGCTCTCGTTCAGTAGTCAGCCGGGGCAGGGCAGTACATTTATCGTAACGCTGCCCCGTGAATTGCCCCAGGACCTACGCTCCCACGAGCCAGCCGCCCCTACTCTGCTCACGCTCGATGAGCCCGAAGCCATTCCAAACGACTTCGGGCCCGATGCCGATGCGGTGACTTCCGAAACGGGCAGCGAAACGCTGGTGCTCGTTATTGAGGACAACCCCGAAGTAAACGACTTCCTGGCCCGGCGGCTGCGCACCGATTTCCGGGTGCAGACGGCCACCGACGGCCACACGGGCTTCCGGCTGGCCACCGACCTGATTCCGGACCTGATAGTGTGCGACGTGATGATGCCCGGCCTGAGCGGCCTGGAAGTAGTAACCCAGCTGCGGGCCGACTGGCGCACCTCGCATATCCCGGTGGTGCTGCTCACGGCCCGCAACGCGCCCGAGCAGCAGGTGGAAGGCGTGCAGGCCGGCGCCGACCTGTACCTGACCAAGCCCTTTAACCCAACCTTCCTGCTGGAGAGCGTGCGGACCCTGCTGGCCAATCGGGCCCGGCAGCGGGAGCATTTCCGGCGGGAGCTGAGCGTGGACACCGCCACGGTAGCGCCGAGCAACCCCGACCAGAAATTCCTGAACGACCTGACGGCTATTGTGGAAGCCAACCTGACCAAGACTGACCTGAGCGTGGAGGATATTGCCCGCAGCCTGGGCATTTCGCGCATGCAGCTCTACCGCAAGGTGAAAGCCGTGCTGGGCACCGGTGTCACCGACTTCATTCAGGGCCTGCGCCTGACCAAGGCCCGCGAAATGCTGCTCGACGAAGCCCTAACGATTTCGGAGGTAGCCTACGAGCTGGGCTTCTCGTCGCCGTCCTACTTCTCCACCAGCTTCAAAGCCCGCTACCAGATTTCGCCCTCCGAGTTTCGTAGCCTGCACATCGCGCCGCAGCACTGAAATATTCTCAAAAGCCCCGCAAGAAAACCTAAACCGGCTCTATCCCAGAGCCGGTTTTTTTATTTTTAATTTTCTGTTAATCAATATTTTATACGCCATTTAGCTGCTGAACGAATTTTGAAACAAATCAGCAAGTGCTTGCCGGCGCAGGCAGTGAATTTTGTGCCAATCAGTTCGACGGACGTGCGCTGTAGCTGCAAACGTTTGCAGCACACGAAAGCCGGTTTCCCGGGCTGACTTCGGCAGTAGCAGCGGCTTTACTGACTACTCACTCACCACTCCAATCCTCTGTTTACCCGGGCGGCCCGGGTCGGCGCTGCCTGCTTCCGAAGGCATGCTACCGGGCCGTCCTTCTGCTCCCTCTCCCATCATTTAACCCACTTTACTATGCCCTTTCTACTCCAATTCCCCCACGGCTCCCGCCCGCTGCGGCTGCTGCTGACCCCGGCACTGGGCAGCATCATGCTCACGAGCATTGCGGCGGCCAGCCCGGTTTCCGGGGCAGTTACGTCCCACCCCTGGGCCACTATTCCCGGGCAGCCGGCGGCCGGCGGCCTCTCGTCGTTTTTCCTGGTAAATGGCCCGGTTTCGGGCCGGGTAGTGGATTCCAAAGGCGAGGGAATGCCAGGCGTGACGGTGGTAGTAGCCGGCACCACGCTGGGCAGCGCCACCAATACCAACGGTGACTTCATGATATCCGACGTGCCGGCCGGCGCCCAGACGCTGGTTATTTCCTCGGTGGGCTTCGTCACGGTGCGCATCCCGATTACGGTAGTCGATGGCCAGGCCACGCAGGTAAGCAGCACCACGCTGCAGGAAGACACCCAGGCCCTGAGCGAGGTGGTAGTAGTAGGCTACGGCACCCAGACGCGCCAGGAGCTGACCACGGCCGTATCGTCGGTGAGCAGCAAAGCTATTGAGCGGCAAACCGTGGCTGGCTTCGACCAGGCGCTGCAGGGCCAGGCCCCCGGCGTGCAGGTGACGGCCCCCAGCGGCGCGCCCGGCGCGGGTATCAACGTGCGCATCCGGGGCAACAACTCCGTGAGCTTGAGCAACTCGCCCCTGTACGTCATCGACGGTGTGCCGGTGTTTCCGACCTACGACCGGGAGCTGAGCGTGGGCAACCAGAAGCCCAACCCGCTGAACACGATTAACCCCAACGACATCGAGAGCATCGACGTGCTAAAGGACGGCGCGGCGGCGGCTATTTATGGCCTGCGCGCTTCCAACGGCGTTATCGTCATTACGACCAAGCGCGGCAAAGTGGGCAAGCCCCAGCTGGGCTTCAGCATGTACTACGGCCGGCAGGAGCTGCGCAAAAAGCAAGATCTGCTCAACGCCCGTCAGTTTGCCGAATACTACAACGAGGCCCGCGTGAATGCCGGCCAGACCGCGCCCTACACCGACCTCAACAACCTGCCCGCCGACACCGACTGGCAGGATGAGATGTACCGCGAGGCGGCCATCCAGAACTACCAGCTGAACGTGAGCGGCGGCACCGACAAGACGCGCTACTACGTATCGGGCGGCTATTTCAAGCAGGACGGCATCATTCTCAACTCCGGCTTCAACCGCTACAACTTCAAGCTGAACCTGGACCAGCAGGCCGGCACCAAGTTCCGCCTGGGCACCAACCTGAACCTGAGCCGCACCTTCAACAACGGCAGTGTGCGGAGTGAGCTGCCCCTGGGCGGCTCGGGCACCGTACTCGGCGCCCTGGCCCAGATTCCGACCGTGCCCGTGCGCAACCCCGACGGCACCTACGGCCTGAACCCTTTCTCGCTGTCGGACAACCCGATTGGCAACCTGCTCGAAACCAACAACAAAGCCATTACCTACCAAACGGTGGGCAACGTGTACGGCGAGGCCGACATCCTGTCGAACCTGAAGTTCCGCACCTCGTTTGGCATCGACTTCCGGGCCCAGCTCGAAAACGAGTTTATCACCCGCGAATACCCCGGCACCTCCCGCACCACGCCCGAAGCCAACCTGAAGGGCAGTGGCCGCACCGGCACTACCCAGCAGGCCATCTGGCTCTGGGAAAATACGCTGACCTACAACCCCAAGCTCGGCGACCGGCACAACCTGACGCTGCTGGCCGGCCAGTCGGTGCAGGAGTCTAACCGCTTTGCGTCCAACGCGGCCACGGTGGGCTACCCGTCCAACGCCAACCCTTACATTTCGGCCGGCACCACCCGCACCGGCGGTAGCAGCTACGAGGAAGAATGGGGCCTGATGAGCTACTTCGGCCGCGCCATCTACAACTACGATGAGCGCTACTTGGCCACGCTCAGCATGCGGGCCGACGGCACCAGCCGTTTCGACAAGAAATTCGGCTACTTCCCGGCCGTGTCGGTGGCTTGGCGCATTGCCAAAGAGTCGTTCTTCCCCCAGAACAGCATCGTGTCGGACCTCAAAATCCGGGGTAGCTTCGGCATCAATGGCAACCAGGAAATTCCGCCCTACGACCGGTTCAGCCTCTACGATACGGGCTCGAACTACGCGGGCTACAGCGGCAGCGGCATTTCGGGCGGTATCCGGCCCGGCCGCATCGGCAACCGCGACCTGAAGTGGGAAACCACCAAGCAGTATGACCTGGGCCTGAACATCGGCTTTTTGCAGGACCGCGCCACGCTGGAAATCGACGCCTACCGCAAACGCTCGACCGACCTGCTGACCGACGTGCCGATTGCCCCGAGCACTGGCGCCCAGACGCTGAACGTACTTCAGAACGTGGGTATCACGGAAAACAAGGGCCTGGAGCTGAGTTTAACCACCAACACGGTGCAAGGGGAAGCCGGCAGCTTTGGCTGGACGACCAACCTGAACTTCACCATGAACCGCAACAAGGTGATTGACTTCGGCCAGCTCACCAACGACCAGAACCAGCTGGTAGACCGCGAGGTGATTTATGGCAACACCAACAGCATTCTGCGCAAAGGCTCACCGCTGAGCTCGTTCTACGGCTTTGTGGCCCAGGGCATCTTCCAGACCACGGACGAAATCAAGAACGCCCCGACCCAGAGCAACGCCAAGCCCGGCGACATCCGGTTTGCCGACCTGAACGGCGACAAGGTGATTGACAACAAGGACCGCACCATCATCGGCAACCCGAACCCCAAGGCCGTAGCCGGTGTCACCAACACCTTCACCTACATGGGCCTGGAGCTGACGGCCTTCTTCCAGGGCAGCTTCGGCAACGACATCCAGAACATCAACCGTCAGACCATCGACGCCATGTCGGGGGCCGAAAACCAGAGCACCCGCGTGCTGAACCGCTGGACGCCGAGCAACACCAACACCGACATTCCGCGGGCCGTGATTGGCGACCCGAACCAGAACAACCGCTTCTCGACCCGCTTCGTGGAAGACGGCTCCTATGTGCGTCTCAAAAACCTGACGCTGGCCTACAACATTCCTGTTTCGGTGCTCCAGAAAGCTCATTTCAGCGGCTTGCGTTTGTACATCACCGGCCAGAATCTGCTGACCTGGACTGACTACTCGGGCTACGACCCGGAAGTAAGCGCCGACCCCTTCTCCAACACCGGCTTCGGCCGCGACTTTGGGGTATATCCACAGGCCCGCACCTACACCATCGGTCTGAACGCCAGCTTCTAACCCGCTCCCACCCGACTCCCATGAAAAAGTTATTTATCCCCGTTTTTGCCCTGATGCTGCTCAGCAGCTGCGACGTGCTTGAAAAAGACCCGCTGCCCGCTATTTCGCCCGCCAACTTCTTCAAAACCAAGGACGACGCCGAAGCCGGCATTACGGCCGCCTACGACGCCCTGCAGGGCACCGGCCTCTGGAGCCAGGACCTGATTGTGGTGGGCGAAATGCCCTCCGACAACTGCACCAGCACCAACGGCGACGTAACCACGCTGGACCGCATTGCCTGGACGCCGACTACGAGCCAGGTGACCAACATCTTCCGTGACTCCTACATCGGCATCAACCGCGCCAACGCCGTTATCAAGTACGTGCCCACTATTTCGAACATGCTGGCCCAGCGCCGCGACGAAATTCTGGGTGAAGCCTACTTCCTGCGCGGCCTGCACTACTTCAACCTGGTGAAGCTCTACGGAGGCGTGCCGCTGCGCCTGGAGCCCACCGAAAGCGGGGCGCCCTCGGTAGTGGCTCTGCCCCGCGCCTCGGTTGACGCCGTGTATGGCCAGATTATTTCGGACCTGACGCTTGCCGCCGAAAAAGCCCCGGCCGCCAAGTCGAACCGGGCTTCGCAGGCCGCTGCCAACGCCATTCTGGCCCGCGTGTACCTCACCCAGCGCCAGTGGGCGTCGGCGGCTACGGCCGCCAACAAGGTGCTGGCCAACAAGTCGTACTCACTCAACAGCAGCTTCAAGTCGCTTTTTCCGGCTGACAACAAGGGCGAGTCGATTTTCGAAATTCAGAACTCGGGCGCTTTGGACGGCAACAACATTCTGCCCGACCTGCTGCTGCCCAACCCGCCCGCTACGTACTCGTTTCCCAAGTTCAACATTCCCACCGACGAGCTGATTCAGCTGGGCCTCTCCAATAGCGCCGATAAGCGCTGGGCCCTGATTGGCCCCATGCCCGGCGGCCAGGACCACGCCAGCTACATCGACGGCGGCCCCGGCACGGGCAACGACAACGGCCCCTTCGTGTATAAGTGGCCCGGCAACCCCAACGCCTTCAACAGCCCCGACAACACCTACGTGGTGCGCCTGGCCGAAATGTACCTGACCTACGCCGAAGCCGCCAACGAGCAGGGCAGCCCCGCCGCCGACGTGCTGGCCAAGCTCAACGAGGTGCGCAAGCGGGCCGGCCTAGCCGATTTCCCGGCCGCCGGCGCCACCAAGGAAGTGCTGCGCGCCGAAATCGACAAGCAGCGCCGCCTGGAGCTGGCCTTCGAGGGTGAGCGGTGGTATGACTTGCTGCGCTATGCCCGCCACGAGCTGGCGGATGCCTCGGCCAAGCACGCCAAAACCGCCCTGGACCTGATTGCCGAAAAGCGTGGCACCCGCGACGTGAACTACTTGCTGTTCCCGATTCCACAGAACGAAATCAACAACAACGCCCAGCTTCAGCAGAACCTTGGGTATTAACTGAACTGCCTGGGGCGCTGCAACGCCCCGGGCTTTGTTTTGCGCGGCCGGGCAATAATCCGGCGGCGTGAAGCCGGGGCCGGTTTCGGTGTGGGAGAGAAACGAAACCGGCCCGCAGGCTTTTCCAGCAGGGCAGCTACCAGCCACTTTTTCCGGACTTTATGCCCCTTACTCTCCGCTTTCCATTTCTCATAATGCTGCGTTTTTCCACCCTTTCTATTTCCGCGCTGGCCCTGCTTTTCAGCCTGGGCCTGAGCACCGGCTGCCAGCGCCTGCCGCAGGCCGGCCAAGCCGGCAAACCAGCCGCGTTCTGGCTGACCAACCCGGATAAGTCGGCCCTGTTTCAGGCTCAGCCCACGCTGGTCTGGGCCCAGGCCGAGCCCACCGGCCCTACTATTGACGTTGACGAAAAACAGACTTTCCAGCCCATCGACGGCTTTGGCTACTGCCTCACTGGGGGCAGCGCCGAGCTGCTGCACCGCATGGGCGCGGCCGAGCGCAAGGCCCTGTTGCAGGAGTTGTTTGGTACCGACGGCAACAATATCGGCGTGAGCTACCTCCGCCTGAGCATCGGAGCTTCCGACCTCGATGCCCAGGTTTTTAGCTACAACGATTTGCCTGCCGGCCAGACCGACCCTACGCTGGCCAAGTTTAGCCTGGCGCCCGACCAGCCTCACCTGATTCCGGTGCTCAAGGAAATTCTAGCCATCAACCCGAAGATTCTCATTCTTGGCTCGCCCTGGTCGCCCCCGACCTGGATGAAGACCAACAACAACTCGAAAGGCGGCTCGCTCAAACCCGAGTTTTACGACGCCTACGCCCGCTATTTCGTGAAGTACGTGCAGGGCATGAAAGCCGAAGGCGTGCGAATTGACGCCATCACGGTGCAAAACGAGCCCCTGCACCCCGGCAACAACCCCAGCCTGCTAATGCTGGCCGAGCAGCAGGCCGAGTTCGTGAAAAAGAACCTCGGTCCGGCGTTTCAGGCCGCCAAAATCGATACGAAAATCATCATCTACGACCACAACTGCGACAAGCCCGAGTACCCGCTCACCATTCTGAACGACCCCGAGGCCAAGAAGTACGTCGACGGCTCGGCCTTTCATATGTACGCCGGCCAGATTGACGCGCTAAGCAAGGTACACGACGCCCACCCCGATAAGGCGCTGTATTTCACCGAGCAGTGGGTGGGCTCAAAGAGCAAATTCGCCGAAAACGTACCCTGGCACGTGCGTACGCTCATCATCGGGGCTACCCGCAACTGGGCCCGCACGGTGCTGGAGTGGAACCTGGCCGCCGACCCGCAGCAGAATCCGCACACGCCCGGCGGCTGCACCGAGTGCCGCGGCGCCCTCACGCTCGACGGCAACCAGGTGACCCGCGAAGACGCCTACTACATCATTGCTCACGCCAGCAAATTTGCCCGCCCCGGCTCGGTGCGCATCGGCTCCACGCTACCCGACAAGCTGCCCAACGTAGCCTTTCGAGCCCCCAACGGCGACAAGGTGCTGGTAGTGCAAAATGATAGTCCCAGCGCCCAATCCTTCAGCGTGCGGCACCAGGGCCGCGCTTTTGCCACCACGCTGCCGGCTGGTGGCGTCGGGACTTACGTGTGGTAAGCCCGCTATTGCTGACTTCATCTACTGCTCACTCCTATTCCCCAATTCCCATGAAAAAACTCTTTACTCTTTCTGCCCTGGCGGCTCTTACGGCCGCTTCCCTGCCGGCCCAGGCCCAGTTTAGCGTGGATGGTACGCTGTCGACAGCTGAAATCGGGACCGGGACCGGCAAGTATCAGCTGCTGGGTACCTATACCAACGCGCATTCGGCGGCTGACCGGGGCTTAAAGTCCATTTATATGGGCACCACGGCCACTACGCTCAACATCATGGTGGTGGCCTCGCCCGAGAAAACCGACTACAACGCCCTGCTGCTCTACCTGGACGCGCCCAACAAAACCGGCATTGCGGCCAACACCCGCCTGCCCGGCGGCTCCGACAACTCCTCGCAGTTTCGCAGCCAGCCCACCCTGGATATGCCCGTGGACTACGGTTTCCGCCTGACTACGTCGCCGCTGGCCGGCAATGACGCCAACGCCTACCACAGCAAGATTGACTACACAGCTACGCCCAACGCGGCCGGCAAATACCCCGACATCTACCTGGGCTCGACCAACAAAACCGGCACAGCCTTCACCGTTACTGATGCCGCCAGCGGCATTGTGGGGGCCAAAGTTTCGTTTAAGACCAGCGCCACGGGCAGCGTGGCAGCCAATGCCAGCACCGGCTGGGAAATAGAATATCCGCTGGCAGTGCTGGGTGGGGCTTCGGCCAACGACATTTTCCGGGTAATGGTGGCCTATGTGGGCGACAACGCTGAATTCTACTCCGATGTGCTGCCCCAGATTGCGGGCCAGAGCGCCGCGCTGGGCGCCGACCCCAACTTCAGCACCATTGCCGGCAACCAAAGCTACGCCTACCAGGTGGGCCTGGGCGTGCTGGCCAGCCGCCAGGCCACAGCTGAGCTCCAGGCTGCAGCTTACCCCAACCCCCTGGCCGCCACCAGCCGCTTAGCCTATACCGTACCCGGCACGGCTTCGGTGGTAGTAGAGGTATACAACAGCCTAGGCCAGAAAGCCCTGACGCTACTAAATGAGCAGCAGGCCACCGGTGCCCACACCCTGGCCCTGGCGCCGCTGGGCAAGCTTACGGCTGGCACTTACCTCGTTACGCTTCGGGTAGGGACGCAGCTAAGCACCCACCGCGTGGTAGTCGAATAAGCTACTGGCGGGCCCCAGAACCAGCTGCTGCCGCTGCGGGGCCCGCCAGCTACACGATGAGTACCGCCGGGCGCCCTTTTCCGGCCTTTTCCCCCTCTGACAACGCTATGAAAATTTCCTTTTCCGCTACCCGCCGCCTCCGTTTGGGCCTGAGCCTGCTGCTGCTGCCGGCCATGCTGCTCACGCGCTGCACCTCCAAGAACGAGGCCGACCCCAAGCCCGGTGGCGGTGGTGGCGGAGTTGATCCGCCCGTTACCGGCCCTTCGCAGGTAGCCCTGTGGCTAACCACGCCCGACCAGGCCACGCTGTTTCAGAAAAGTACGCTGGTGCTGAATTTCCAGACGGCAAACAGCTCGAACCCGACCATCATCGTGGATACGACCAAAACGTACCAGTCCATTGATGGCTTCGGCTACACGCTCACGGGGGGCAGCGCCACACTGCTCAACCAGCTGACGGCCCCTACGCGCGCGGCGCTGCTGAAGGAGCTTTTTGCCACCGACGACAACAATATCGGCACCAGCTACCTGCGCATCAGCATCGGGGCTTCCGATTTGGATGTCAAGGAGTTTACCTACGACGACCTGCCCGGCGGGCAGACCGACCCTACCCTGGCCCAGTTCAGCATCGCGCCCGAGCGGAAGGACCTGATTCCGGTGCTCAAGGAAATTCTGGCCATCAACCCGACGCTCAAGATTCTGGGCTCCCCGTGGTCGGCCCCGGCTTGGATGAAAACCAACGGCAGCCTGAAAGGCGGCTCTCTGAAGCCCGAGTACTACGCAGTCTACGCCCAGTATTTCGTCAAATACCTGCAGGCCATGCAGGCCGAGGGCATCACCCTGGATGCCGTAACGCTGCAAAACGAACCCCTGCACGGCGGCAACAACCCCAGCATGGTAATGACTGCTCCCGAGCAGGCCGAGTTTATCAAAACCAACGTGGGGCCGGCCCTGCGGGCCGCCGGGCTCAACACCAAGATTATTCTCTATGACCACAACACCGACCGGATTGACTACCCGATAAGCATCCTAGCCGACCCGGCCGTGAGTCAGTACGTCGACGGCTCGGCGTTTCACCTCTACGCCGGCAGCATCAACGCCCTGACGACCGTGCACAATGCCTACCCTACCAAGAACGTGTACTTCACCGAGCAGTGGGTGGGTGGGCCCGGCAACTTCGCCGGCGACTTTGGCTGGCACATTAACACGCTCATCATCGGGGCCACGCGCAACTGGAGCAAGAACGTGCTGGAGTGGAACCTGGCCGCCGACCAGAACTACGGCCCTTACACCAACGGCGGCTGCAATACCTGCCTGGGCGCCCTCACCATTAACGGCAACAGCGTGAGCCGTAATACGGCCTACTACACGGTGGCCCATGCGGCCAAGTTCGTGCGCCCCGGCTCAGTCCGCATCGATACCAACGTACCCGGCAGCCTCTCGAACGTGGCCTTCAAAGCCCCCAACGGCAAGAAGGTGCTCATCGTGCAGAACAGCGGCAGCCAAACCCAATCGTTTGACATTCAATACCGCGGCAAAGTAGTCAGCACCACGCTGACGGCCGGTGCCGTGGGTACCTACGTCTGGTAATTCAGCCTTTCAGCTTCTTCTTACTTCATCCTTTTTTCGCTTACTCCACGCTCTGCTTGCCACCCCACCCGCACCTGTTCACCGCTCTGCTTTCCTTTTTTTTCACAACCAAAATTCCCACAGACAATGAACAAGACTACTCCCCTTTCGGGCGCGGCGCGGTGGCTGCGCACAGCCCTAGTACTGGCCACGGGCCTGGGCTTCGGCCAGCAGGCTTCGGCCCAAAGCTTTCTGCGCGCCGACGGTACGCGCATCGTGAATGCCAGCAACCAGGAAGTGATTCTGAACGGGATGAACCTGGGCAACTGGGCCGTGCAGGAAGGCTACATGATGAAAGTGGGCTGGCCTGGGGCCACGATAAACGGCGCCACGAAGCAGACGCAGGGCGCGGTAAAAAAGACGCTCTACAACGCCGGCATGAGCGACGCAGCCGTGGAAACCTTCTACCAGAACTACCGCAACAACTTCATTACCAAGCCCGACCTCGACTACATCGCCAGCAAGGGCTTTAACTGCGTGCGCCTACCGCTGCACTACGAACTGTTCTTGACGCCCAGCCAGCGCGCGGTGCGCAGCAGTGTGATGCGCGGCACCGTTTCGTACGACTCCTACGTGAGCCAGCTCACGAATTGGTACAATGCCAATCAGCTCTTCGTGGACCCCAACAATATGGAGGCGCTACGCATGATTGACAACACGCTGGCTTGGGCCCAGGCCAACAATATGTACGTGGTGCTGGATATGCACGCCGTGCCCGGCTCGCAGGGTACCGATGCCAACATTGCCGACCAGATTGTGGCCAATGACCTCTGGAACCGCCAGATCAATCAGGACGTGCTCGACCGGCTGTGGCGCTTCGTGTCGAACCGCTACAAGAACGACTCGCGCGTGGCCATGTACGACCTGATCAACGAGCCCAACAACTTCCCCAACAACCAGAAGATTCACGACGTGTACCAGCGCCTGATTACCTCTATTCGGGGCCAGGGCGACAACCACCTGATTCTGCTGGAAGGCAACGGCTGGGGCAACGATTACAATTACATGGAGCCGTTTACCTTCTCCAACCGCACCAACCTGGTGTATAACTCACACCGCTATAGCGGCGGCGGCTACGAGATGGACAACGGCGTGAACTCGACCGGCGGCAGCCCCAACACCATTCGCTTCATCGGCGACCTGCGTAACTTCCGCACCACCCACAACGTGCCCGTCTGGATTGGCGAAACCGGTGAAAACTCCGACACCTGGATGCGCGACGCGGCCCGCAACCTCAACTCGGTGGGCATCGGCTGGTGCCACTGGACCTACAAGCGCTTCGAAGACCGCAGCAACCCGGCTTTCATGCACATTAACCCGCCCTACGTGGTGGATGGCCCCGCTGGCCTGAACCAGGTGCTGACCAACATCCAGTGGGCCAACTGCGTGCCCAACACCACCGTGGCGGCCGTGTCGCCAAACCAGAACGGCATCGTGAACTACCCCGGCGGCGGCAACTACAACGGCACCACCGCCACGCCCAGCGGCCCGGCCATCGGGCGCATCTACGAAATCAGCTCCAAGAACGGCGGTAAGGCCATGGAAGTCTCGGCCAACTCGACGGCCAACGGCGGCCGGGTGCAGCAGTGGACCTGGGTGGGTGCGGCCAGCCAGAAATGGAAGCTTGTGGATGCCGGCGGCGGCTACGTGCGCATCGTGAACCTGAACAGCAACAAGAGCCTCGACGTGGCCGGCCCCAGCACCGCCGACGGTGCCCTGATTCATCAGTGGGACTGGCTGAGCCAGGACAGCCAATACTGGCAGATTATCAGCAACGGCGACGGCACCTACCGCATCATCAGCAAGTACAGCGGCAAGGCGCTGGACGTGTCGAACAACTCTACCGCCGACGGCGCGGCCATTCACCAGTGGACCTACGGCGGCGGCAACAACCAGCGCTGGTACTTCTCGGACCAAGGCGCGGCGGCCCGCGTGGCGCTGGCTACGGCCGGCTCGGCCGCCGATGCCCGCCTGCAGCTCTACCCTACGGCCGTGGCTTCGGAGCTGACCTTCGACTACACCGCCGACCAGCCCCACAGCCTCCAGATCCAATTGGTGGATATGCTGGGCAAAACCGTGCTCCAACGCCCCGAAAGCGCTGTGCGTATCGGTCTTAACGCCTTCCGGCTGAATGTGGCCACGCTGCCCACGGGCGTATACGTGCTGCGCGTGGGCACGCCCGAAGGCCAGCTTCAGCACCGCCTCGTTATCAGTCACTAGCCTGATTTTCCCCACTACGGCCGGCCGGTATTCTGCTACCGGCCGGCCGTAACAGCGGGCCTGCCCGCGCATATTTTATCCTCATGCTCAACAAGCTTCTTCCTTCCCTCTTTCTGCTGACCACGCTAGGCATCGGCGGAGCCACGGCCCAGAGCGCGGCCAACCCGGCCCGCAACTTCAAGGCGTATTCGGTGGCAGGCAAAAAAGCCCAGGTGTACACCACCGCCGCCGGTACCGACCTGCGCCTGGCCGCCGGCTCCACCCTCTCGTTTCAGCCCTCGGCCCAGCCGCTCGAAACCCAGGTCTGCATCTTCGTGGACCCTACCAAAACGTTTCAGTCGCTGCTGGGTATCGGCGGGGCACTAACGGATGCCGCCGCCGAAACCTACGCCAAGCTCAGCAAAGAGCAGCAGCAGGAGTTTATGCAGGCCTACTACAGCCCTACCAAGGGCATCGGCTACACGCTGGCCCGCACCAGCATTGCCAGCTCCGACTTCAGCAGCGCGCCCTACACCTACGTGGCCGACAAGGACGAGCAGCTCAAGACCTTTAGTGTAAAACACGACGAGCAGTACCGGATTCCCTTCATCAAGCAGGCCCAGCAGGCGGCCGGTGGCAAGCTCACAATGTATGTGGCCCCCTGGAGCCCCCCGGCCTGGATGAAGGACAACAACAGCCTGCTCAAAGGTGGCAAGCTGCTGCCCCAGTACCGCCAGGTGTGGGCCGACCACTACGTCAAGTTCATCAAGGAATATGAGCGGCAGGGCATCCCGATCTGGGGCCTGAGCACCCAGAACGAGCCCATGGCCGTGCAGAAGTGGGAGTCCTGCATTTTCACGGCCACAGAGGAGCGCGACTTTATCAAGGAATACCTCGGCCCTACGCTCAAAAAGAACGGCCTCGGCGACCGGAAGCTCATTGCCTGGGACCACAACCGTGACCAGGTGTACCAGCGGGCCAGCACCATTCTCGACGACCCCAAAGCGGCCCAGTACGTGTGGGGCGTGGGCTACCACTGGTACGAAACCTGGACCGGCAGTGCCATGATGCACGACAACGTGCGCCGCGTGCATGAAACTTACCCCAACACCAACCTGCTGCTCACCGAGGCCTGCATCGAGAAGTTCGACTTCAACAAAGTGAACGACTGGGCCCTGGGCGAGAAGTACGGCAGCTCGATGATCAACGACTTCAACAACGGCAACGTGGGCTGGACCGACTGGAACATCCTGCTCGACGAAACCGGCGGCCCCAACCACGTCAAGAACTTCTGCTACGCGCCCCTGATTGGCGATACGCGCACCGGCAAGCTGATTTACACCAACATTTACTACTATATCGGCCATTTCTCCAAGTTCATTCGGCCCGGGGCCAAGCGCATCGTCAGCTCTTCCAACCGCGACCATCTCACCACCACCGCCTTCCTCAATACCGATGGCAAAGTAGCCGTGGTAGTAATGAATGACGGCGACACCAAGCAAGACTTTCAGCTTTGGCTGCAGGGCCAAGCCGCCCAAGCCAGCAGCCAACCCCACTCCATCATGACGTTCGTCATCAACTAGCCGCGCAGCCCCGGCCCACCCGTGCCCCTGGCGACAAGTTGCAAAGGCCCGGCAAGTAGCTGCAAGGCATAGGCAAGTGCCGCTTTCGGGACGGGAAGCACCAGGAGCCCCGGCTCGTTGCACGGTGTAGAGACGCACCCTGGCGTCTCGTCATTGAACGATGGTCGTGCGAACGGCGCGTACGACGAGACGCCAGGGTGCGTCTCTACATCCTACTAGCCACGTTTCCGCTGCCGTTGCCCAGCGCATTTTCCCGCGTACTACTGGTTATGACAATCCTTCTTAAACTCCCGCTGCCCTGCTTGCTGCTGGCGGCGGCTCTGCTGGCCCCGCTGGCCGCTACCGCCCAGCAGCCCAAGCCCGCCGCCTACGACTGGGCCTGGCAGGAGCGCTACGCCGCTGCCAACCAGAAGCTACCGGCCCCGCCGGCCAGCCCGGCCCGAGTGGTCATCATCGGCAACTCCATTACCGAGGGCTGGGTCAAAACCGACTCTGCCTTTTTCGCCGGCAAGCCCTATGGCTACATCGGCCGGGGCATCAGCGGGCAGCATACGGGCCAAACGCTGCTGCGCTTCCGCCAGGACGTCATCAACCTGCGGCCCGCCGTGGTGGTCATTGTTGTGGGTACCAACGATGTGGCCGAAAATGGCGGCCCCTATATGCCCGAGCGCACGATGGAAAACATCATGTCGATGGCCGAACTGGCCCGCGCCCACCGCATCCGGGTGGTGCTGGCCTCGGTGCTGCCCGCCACCGACTTCTGGTGGCGCAAAGGCCTGAACCCCGCACCCAAAATCGTGGCCCTCAACCAGCAGCTCAAAGCCTACGCCGCCCAGCAGCGCCACACCTACCTCGATTTCCATTCGGCCATGGCCGACGAGCAACAGGGCCTGCAAAAGATTTACGGCGAAGATGGCGTGCACCCCAACCTAGCCGGCTACCGCGTAATGGAGCCCCTGCTCAACCAGGCCGTAGCCCAGGCCCTCAAGCAAAAGCAGCCGTAACCGACCGCCCATCCTCCTTTCTCTCCCTTTGCCCTTTCCGTATGGCCCTCGTTGCCCCTACTTCCGTCGCTGCCCAACCCGATACCGGCCAGGAAACGCCGCGTTACACCTCGGCCCTATCGTCACTGACGGTGTTGTTTTTCATGATGGGCTTTATCACCTGCCTGAACGACATTCTGATTCCCTACCTAAAAACCATTTTTCAGCTCAACTACACCCAGGCCAACCTCATCAACTTCTGCTTTTTCGGGGCCTATTTCGTGATGGGCATTCCGGCCGGCTGGGTCGTGCAGCGCGTGGGCTACAAGGGTGGCATGCTGGCGGGCTTTGTAGTGGCGGCGCTGGGCTGCTTTCTGTTTTACCCCGCCGCCGACAGCCGCAGCTACCCGCTGTTTCTGGCCGCGCTGTTTGTGCTGGCTACCGGCGTGGTGCTGCTGCAGGTGGCCGGCAACCCTTACGTGGCCATTCTGGGGCCGGCCCGCTCAGCTCCGGCCCGCCTCACGCTCACCCAGGCCTTCAACTCGCTGGGCACCACAGTAGCGCCGCTGCTGGGCTCCTGGCTCATCCTGTCCCACCTGCCCACCCTCGATACGCCCCAGGCGGCGGCCGCCATTGACGTGCGCGCCGTCCAGATTCCGTACCTGGGCATTGGGGCCGTGCTGCTGGTTATAAGCGTGCTGCTGGGCTTGCTGAAGCTGCCCAAAATCGTGCACGCTATTCGGCAGGATGATGCCCGCAGCCAAGCCTGGCACTACCGCCACCTGGTGCTGGGTATGGTGGGCATTTTTGCCTACGTGGGCGGCGAGGTGGCCATTGGCTCGCACATCGTGAGCTACCTACACCTGCCCGATGTGATGAGCATGACGCCCGCAGCGGCCGGCAACCAGGTGTCCTACTACTGGGGCGGGGCCATGATTGGGCGTTTCGTGGGCGCCTACCTGCTCAACCGCTTCAACCCTGGCCGTCTGCTGGCTTTCAACGCCGTGGGTGCCGTGGTGCTGGTTGTTATTTCGGCCCTCACGCGGGGGGAAATAGCCATGTGGAGCCTGCTGGCCGTGGGGTTGATGAACTCTATCATGTTTGCCACCATCTTCACGCTGGCCGTGGCCGGGCTGGGCCGCCACACCGAGCAGGCCTCGGGACTGCTGAACGTGGCCATTGTGGGTGGTGCCGTGGTGCCGTTGCTCTTCGCTCTCGTGGCCGATGCCAGCACGCTGCGCGTAGCCTTCGTGCTGCCCGTGCTCTGCTACCTCTACATCCTGTGGTACGGGCTCAAAGGCCACGTGCCGCAGCAGCAATAACTGCTCAACTACAGCTTGCGGTCAATATTCAGGCAGCAGGTTAACGCTCTATCAACTCTATACCCAACTCGTTTTCCCCGATGGGACGTCAGCGCCAGTCTTTCCGCCTTTCCGCGCGGCAGCGGCAGCAGCTTGAGGAATACCTGCAACAGGATTCCCTGCTACCGCTCCAGATCAGCCGGGCCCACACGCTGCTGCACTGGGCTGCCGGCCACTCGGCCACCGTGAGTGCCCAACTGCTGCACACCACCGAAGATCGGGTGTATGCCATGCGTCGCACCTTTCGCCGCCTGGGCCTCACCGCCTACCTCACCAGCTCGGTGCAGGGTGGCGCGCCGAGCAAGCTCACCCCCGCCGCCGAAGCCGTGCTGGCCCACCTCGTGGCCGAGCAGCCCGCCACAGCCTGGACGCTGCGGCAGCTGGCCGAGTTTCTGGTCGGGGCCGGCTACGCGTCGTCCATCAGCTACGTCACCGTTAGCAAGGCCCTGAAGCGGCTGCAGCTCGCGCCCGGCCGCCCGGCAGTAGCGGTGTAGTTTTACCGCCATACGGATTTTACCGCCATACGGAGCGAGAGGAAAGCCGAAGCATGACTGTCTGTTTCACAATGTGCCGTACAAGCCAACCACAAAAAAAGGCACCTAACAAGGCGCCTTTTTTTAATTCCTTTCCAAACCAATGCATCTTTTCTCCTGCAGATAAGCACTGGGGCACCGGGTGCCGGGCGGCAGACTTGCCCTGGCTACCACAGCCCCATTCTTTTGCGGTAGAACTGAATTGATGATGGAAAACTAGCCGGAAAGGTTGCTTTGGCAAAGTCAATTACACCAATACCACGTTGGGCAGTACCAAACTACTTCAGCCTCCCCACCAGGACTTTATTGCGCCAGCAAAGCAGCCAAAATCGGCTCGTCCTGGCAGTACACATCCGAATAGAACCGCAGCCGGCCGTTGTCGGTGTCGCAGGTGTAGTAGCGAATGTGAATGGGCAGGCCCTGGGCCAGATCGAAGCGGCACTTGTCGTGCTGGGCAATACTGCGGTTCACGACGGGCAGGGCGGCCTGCTGGTTTTCGCGCTTCAGCAAGTAGGCTGCCAGCGCCAGGGGCTTTTCCACCCGCACACAGCCGTGGCTGAGGGCGCGCTGCGGCCGCTGAAACACCGAGCGGGCCGGCGTGTCGTGCAGGAATACGGCGTGCTGATTGCCAAAGTAGAACACCACGTTGCCCAGCGCGTTGTGGCGGCCCGGGGTCTGCTTAATGGTGTAGGGGAAGTTTTCGGGCGTGTACTTGCTCCAGCGCACGTGCCAGGGGTTCACGAGGCGGTTGCGGTAGTCGTAGAGGCGGTAGTGGTTGTCGTAGAGGAAGCTGGGGTCGTCCTGCAGCTCGGGCAGTATCTCGTTCACCGCAATGCTGTAGGGCACGCGCCAGTCGGGAGCCGTGACGAATACGATGATGCGGCTGCTGAGTATGGGCGTGGGCATGTCGGGCTTACCCACTACCACCCGGTGGGTCTGCATCACCCGGCCATTTTTGATGAGCTGCAGTCGAAATGCCGGAATATTGACCAGGGCGTATTCGGCCGTGTCAGCCGCGGCATTTTCCCAGCGCAGCCGCTCCAGGTTCACCGCTACCCGCCGGAAGTCGGCCTCGTTGCCCGGGCGGGCCACCGAGTCGGGGCCCGGGGCCAGGGTGCGGCTCCAAGCCTGCTGCAGCCGCTGATATGAGTGGCTGGCCGGCTGGCACTGCAGAAAGGCGGGAGCAAAAGCCGCTGCCGCCAGGGCCTGCTCCAGCACCGCCGTGGCCTGCATGCCGGTCGGGCCCTCCAGCGGGGCTGCGCTTAGCGTACGGGCATCGAGCTGGCCGAAGCGCAGGTGGGCCGCATAGCGCAGCAACGCATCGGTGAGGCGCAGCTCGAAGCTGGCCAGCTGCCGGCTGTGGGCCTCGGGGGTAGCAGCGGTGCGCAGCGAATCGGGCAGGGCCAGCAGCTCGGCGCTGGCATAGGTAGCGGGCGAAAGGCCAAACTGCCGGGCCCGGCCCAGTAACCGCAGTGCCTCATCGGCCTGGGCATTCCACCCCGATTCGGTGTGCGTCCAGGCGGGTGAGAAACGGCGGCCGGCATAAAACGACTGCACCACCGAGCCGGCCCGCAACCCGAGGCGGGCATATGTAGCAGCCGGGCCCAGGGCCACGGTATCGAGTAGGGCGCGTAGGTATAGCACGGCCGTCGAGCCGCTGGGGGCGGCAGCACCAGGCTTCTTGCCGCCTTCCGCCCCGGCAGTAGTGGGGCAAAAAAGCGCGCAGCCGACAAGAAGTAGCCCAACGAAGGCAGGCCGCACACTGCTTCTTATCCAGGTCATCATTGGAACAGGCAAGAAGGGTGAGAAAAAGCCGGTGAGTAGGCGTTAAATCATACGAATTTGGTAAAAGACCGACACCACTACCTGCCCGGGCAGGACTGGCAGAGCGTACATAATGTACAGAATAATTCCCTGATTGCCAAGCATTGTACCGACATTGCCTGGCCTCTACCGAGGAGCTTACGCCAGCTGTGCGCCCACGATACGGGCCGTAACCAGCAGTTGGCCCAAGTGGCGCATGGTGTGCTCGGCGGCGTGCACCAGCAGCCCCAGCACGGTGGAGGGCAGTTGGGCCCGGCCCACGCCGCGCACCTGCGTGAGCATGACCTCATAAGTGGTAATAAGCTGCGCTAAGGCCTGTTCTACCTGCTCGTCGAAGGCTTGCACCAGTTCCGCTACGGTGCATTCCGGGGTTGGGCACTGGCCTTCCTGCGCCAGCTGTTGCAGCTGGGCGGGCGTGAGTGCCTCGCCGCGGGCGTAGGTGAGCAGGCGGCTGAGCACCCCGGTGAGGTGCTGCAAGTGAAAGCCCACCGACGCCACCCCGGCGGGACGCTGCCAGAGGCCAGTGGCGGGAAAATCGAAGAGCTGGGCGTGCAGTTCCTCGCGGGCCTGCAGCAGGGCGTGGGCTACGGGCTGAAGCAGGGGCGGCACGGCGGGCAATGGGCCCCGTAGCCACACCTCGGGCAGGTTGGAAGTAGTCATGGGCTGCTAACCGGAAAACGCGGGGAGTTGTTAGAACCGGTATTTGTTTGCTTTTTGCTGATTCGTAACGCTTTTCCTCAGTGCCCGGCCCCGCCAGAACAGGGTGGTTCTTTTAAGCTTTGACCGTATGTTGGAAGTCTCGCAGCGTGGCCACGCTATGCCATTGTCGCCGTACCGCCGGCTCACGCCCTTCGCCGATGCCGCCAAGCAGCGCGGCGTGCAGGTGCATCATCTCAACATCGGCCAGCCCGATATCGAAACCCCGCCCGTAATGCTGGCGGCGGTGCAGCAGGCCAACATCCGGGTGCTGGAATACAGCCCCACGGCCGGCTACCCCAGTTACCGGCGCGCACTGGCCCGCTACTACCAGCAGGTCGGCATTTCCGTCACGCCCGACGATATTCTGGTGACGGCCGGGGGCAGTGAGGCCATCTTTTTCGCCCTTATGAGCTGCCTCAATCCCGGCGACGAGCTGATCATACCCGAGCCGTTCTATGGGGCTTATACCGCCTTTGCCGTGGCCACCGACGTGCGCATCGTGCCCGTCACGTCCCACCTGGCCGATGGTTTTGCGCCGCCGCTCATCGAGGAGTTTGAGCGCCGCATCACGCCCCGCACAAAGGCCGTGCTGCTCTGCACGCCCAATAACCCGACCGGTTATGTGTACAGCCGCGCCGAGCTCGAACAGCTCAAGGACCTGTGCGTGCGCCACAGCCTGTATCTGCTTTCCGACGAGGCCTACCGGGAGTTTTGCTACGACGGCGACTACGTGAGTGCGATGCACCTGAGCGGGGCCGACGACCACATCGTGATTCTGGATACCATTTCGAAGCGCTACAGCGCCTGTGGGGCGCGTATCGGGGCTTTCGTCACCAAAAACAAGGCGCTGCAGCAAACCGCCTTCAAGTTTGCCCAAATGCGGGTGAGCCCCCCCGGCCTAGCCCAGGTGCTGGCCGAAGCTGCCTCAGAGCTGCCCGATACCTATTTCGACCACACCAAAGCCGAATACCAGGCCCGCCGCGACTTGATGGTGAGCCGCCTGCGGGCCATGCCGGGCGTAGAGTGCCCCGTACCCGGCGGCGCCTTCTACGTGATGGCCCGCCTGCCCGTCGACGACTGCGACACGTTCTGCCAGTGGCTGCTCGAAGAGTTCAGCTACCACGGCCAGACAGTGATGCTGTCCCCGGCCAGCGGTTTTTACGCCACCAAGGGCCTGGGCAAGCAGGAAGTACGGATGGCCTACGTGCTCAACTGCGAAGCTCTGGGCCTGGCCCTCACCTGCCTCGAACAGGCGCTGCTGGTGTACCCCGGCCGCGAGGTGCCGGTGCCGGAAGCCGCTTTCGACCAGGACCGTTAGCAGCTTTCTTCACCGAACTCTACTGGCTGCGCCGTTCTGTACTGCTCTCTCCCCGCTTTTCTGCCACACATTTTGCCATGCAAACCCAGCCTGCTCCGGTTATCAACCAGCCCATCAGCAACAAGAACTCGTTGGCACTGCGCCTGTGGCACTGGAGCAGCGCGGCCGTTATTTCGGGTTTGCTCACCACCATTCTGTTTCTGTTCGTGATTCTGAAAATGAAAACCGTGGGGCCGCAGTTTCAGGAGGTGCTGCAAAAGGAAGGCGTCACGATGAGCAAAGAACAGGTGCGGGGTCTCACGCGCATCGTGTCGCACCGCATCTGGGACTGGCACATTTACCTGGGCGTGGCGCTGTCGTTTCTGCTGGTGTTCCGCATCGTGCTGGAGTTTTTTCAGCCGGCCGGGCAGCGGTTTGGGGCCAAGCTGGGCGTGGCGCGGCAGTATTTTCGCCAGGTAGGCGCCGATATGCAGGACGCCCGCCATTCGCTGGTGGTCAAGTATTCCTACGCAGCTTTCTACCTGATGCTCACGGTGATGGTACTCACAGGCCTGGTGCTGATATATGCCGACGACGTAGAACTGCTGCACAAGCTGGAGCATACTATAAAGGAGGTGCACAACTTCACGATGTACCTCGTCATTGCCTTTGTCGTGGCCCATATTGCAGGCGTGGTATGGTCGGAGCTGACCAAGGGCAAAGGCATTGTTTCTGACATGATTAACGGCGGCAAATAAGTCCAAGTATTCAGCTTACGCTATTTAAAAACGTCTTTTACCGGCGAAATAAAAGCCGCTTCTGCCTTGGGCGGAGGCGGTTTTTTCGTTTAATAATCCCAATTTCAAGGGCCGGGACAGCTCAACCACGGGTGGGGCCGCCGGCTGGTTCCGACTGAGATTTTCGCTCTACACGCTATGCGCACGTTTTTTGGCCGTCTGTCGGCTATTTCCGCCCTTGCCGGCAGCCTTTTCGTTGTCAACCCCCAGCCCGCAGCGGCCCAGCAGGCAGCCACGTCCGGCCGCTTCATCACCGACAGCCTCGACCGTTATATTCAGCGCGGCATGCGCCAGTGGCAGATTCCGGGGTTGGCGGTGGTCATCGTGAAAAACGGTAAAGTGGTAGTCAGCAAGGGCTACGGGGTGCGGGCCGTGGGCCGGCCCGAGCCCGTGGACGCCAACACGCTGTTCATGATTGCCTCGAATACCAAGCTCTTCACCGGTACGGCCCTGGCCAAGCTCGAAGAAGACAAGAAACTTTCCCTCAACGACCGCGCCGACAAGTACCTGCCCGGCTTCCGCCTCTACGACTCCATCAGCTCCCAGCTCGTAACCGTGCGCGACCTGATGGGACACCACTTCGGCACTAAGACATTTCAGGGCGACTTCACCTTCTGGGACTCCAGCCTGAGCCGCGACGAGATAGTGCAGCGCATGCGCCTGCTAAAGCCCAGCGGCCAGTTTCGCAAAGACTACGGCTACTGCAACGCCGGCTTCGTGGCAGCGGGCCAGATTATCCCGGCCGTGACGGGCGGCACCAGCTGGGACGACTACGTGCAGCAGAATTTTCTGCAGCCCCTGGGCATGACCAGCACCTCCACCGGCACGGCCGGCTACGGGCAGCGGCCCAACATTGCCCTGCCCTACTCCAACACCTTCGGCCCGCTGGCCCAGATGCCCTTCGACAACATCGACAACATCGGCCCCTGCGGCAGCATGGTATCCAACGTAACGGACCTGGCCAAGTGGCTGCGCTTCCAGCTCGATAGTGGCCGCTACGAGGGCAAGCAGCTGATGAGTTGGGCAGCCCTGCGCAAAACCCGGGACCCCAACACGCTGCTCAACACGCGTAAATCGACCATGTTGCCCACGCACTACATGACCTATGGCCTGGGTGTTTTCTCGGCCGACTACGCCGGCAGCCAGATTTTCTGGCACACCGGCGGGGCCACCGGCCACGTCAGTAACGTCTGCTTCGTACCCGAGGAGCAGCTCGGCATTGCTATTCTGACCAACAACGACAACCAAAGCTTTTTCGAGGCCCTGCGCTACCAAATTCTCGACAGCTACCTGGGCGTGCCCTACACCAACCGCAGTGCCGCCTTCCTGAAAGGAGCCCACGCCGGCGACCAGGAAACCTACGCGGCTGTAGCCAAGCTGCAAAGCCGTGTGAGCAAGAAAAACAAGCTCCCATTGGCCCTGGATGCTTATACCGGGCAGTTTACGCACCCGCTGTTCGGCCCGATCAGTGTGGCCAAGAAAGGCAAGCAGCTGCTGGTGAGCTACCCAAACCACCCCAACCTGACGGCCACCCTCGACTACATGGACGGCCAGGAATTCCGGGCCACGTACTCCAATCCCACTTACGGCATTTTCCCCGCCGTCTTCAAGCTGGAAGGCAGTAAGGTGGCAGGCCTGGAAATGCGCATTAACCCCTTTATTGAGTACGATTCGTACCAGTTCAGCCGTTTGTAGGCCGTAGTGTGGCGTGGTTTGTGCCACGTGGTTCCCCGTATCGTCCCCTAGTTGTTTGTCGTATGCGGCTTTCTTTTCTTCTTTCGGCGCTGGGCTTAACCACCGTTTTTGCTGGGGCTCAAAATGCGGTGGTAAGCTCGGCGCCCGTGCGCCCGGCGCTTACGCTTACGCTCAACGGCAAACCCGTAGCCGTCGATACAGCCTTTTCGCGCCTGGAAGTCAGCACCGGAGTTAATAAGGTGCTATCCATCAATCTGGTGCGGGCTGACAGTCCCGACGACCAGGGTCTCACCATTCTCATCGACCAGTTTCCGTTGGCCGTGGGCCAGTATCGGTTCAAGGAAATACTGAGCGGCCACGTGCGCGACGCCTCTTACCGCTACGGCACCACCACGGCCTATTCCACGGCCTGCGGCCTCAACGACGGCCTCGTGCAGGTGCAGGCCATTGATACGCAGCGCCACATCATCCGGGGCACTTACCGGGCTGTGCTCTGCGAGGCCGAAGCCCGCCCCGGCTCCAAGCGCCGTCGGTTTGCAGTAGAAGGCTCTTTCCAGAGTACGTACTCCATCCGTTAGTTGCAGTAGTTTCGGATTACATAGCTTAGCCAGCAAACTGGCTACACAGCTCTTAGCAAGCTCTACAGTAAGGCGTTAAGCCACTTTTTAAGCAGATTAAGCTCAGATTAAAATTATTTGTATTATTCTTTTTATTTTTTGCATATTAATTGTTATCATGCGTAACAATCGAGGGGGCTTGCCCGACGCTAGCCTGACCGGCCAAGCTCGGCGGTGAGGCTGAGCTAGTTCATCTGACTTGCTGCCTGCATTGACACCAGTTGACGGGGGATTTCCGCATTTTTCCGCTTTTTACCCATGGCTAAGCTTCTACGGAACCTGCTAGTGCTGCTAGTACTGCTGGCCAGCCAGCCGGCAGTTGCCGGCAATGTTACAGTATATGTAAACGGCCACCCCGACGATTGGCAGCTGTTTATGAACCCCGATGCCTACCAGGATCTGACCAATCCGGACAACCGGGTAGTGTTCATCTACTTAACTTCCGGCGACCAGGGTCTGCGCATCGGTGGGCGGGGCACTATTCCGCTGTTCCGGGCCCGGGAAAGTGGGGCGGTACGCTCAAGCAGCTTTGCCTCCAACCAAGCCGTAGCCAGTGCCGACAGCCTGCACAAAGGCCGGCGAGTCCTGATCAATCAGCATCTGATAACGAAATACAGCTACGAAAACGCGGTTCACTATTTTATTCGGATGCCCGATGTGGCCGACTGGCAAAGCACCACGCTGATCGACCAGTTTCACCACCGTCCGCTACCGTTGCGCACCATTGATGGAGTTTCGACCTACACCAGCTGGAACGAGCTGGTAGCTACCGTGCGAGCCATTATTGTGGCTGAAACCCGCCACACCAACAACTTCCGCCTCAACACCCTGGACCCTGATGTGCGCTATAACCCCGACGACCACCCCGACCACCGCAATGCCGGCACCGCCGCCGTAGATGCTTGCCGGGGCCTGAAAGCGCGCATCAAACTGTTTCAGGGCTATGCCACCGGGATGTACCCCGAAAACCTGTCGAACGAGGAAAAGCTCAATGAGTCGGCGCTGTTTGCCCTGGCGGCCAGCGCCACCATCGAGGCGGGCTACGACAATACCTGGGAATTCTGGCACAAGGGCTTTATCGGCAAAAACTACTACCGCCTCTACTACGACCCGGTGAGCCTGCAGGCCAGCGTGATGCCATCCTTTGAAAGCATGCCGGTGCCCCAGAACACAGCTGGTGAGTTCTCGCTCGATTATATATCTCCGCCCGGCCACTCCGACGCCGACCAGAACATGGTAATGCAGGCCTTCGACCGAGCCAGCGAGTTTATTGCCTACCACAAGCGGCACTTCAATAACATGCACCTCTTCGCGTATGCCATGCTCCTGCTCGGCGGTTTTTGCACCGGCTTGTTTGTACGCCGCCGTCCGCACGAGCCGCTGCAACAGCAGCCACAGCCACAGCCACAGCCACAGCCGCAGCACCGCTACGCTTAAGCGCTAAAACGACGTTTCTACCTAGATAAAGGGCTTTACCACGCAAAATCGTGAGTAGGGCCCTTAGCTGTTTTGGCAGCGCCGGAAGTCGGCTACAGCAGGGCCAGGTCAAGCTTATTCGCCGGCAGAGATGTGGCCGTGGCGGCTGCTTACGGCCTGGTTGAGAGCATAACCGGGAAGAGAAAAACAGGGAAACAAAGTAGCCGCGGAAGTCGGGGAAAGTGGAGGACCTGCTCCTGCTTATCTTGGGCCGCTTACTATCCATCTGCCCTGTATGCCTGCTTCCGCCCCACCCGCCGCCAAACTGTATCTGGGTTGGCTCTTGGCTTTTATCCTGGTCAAAATCGGCTTGCAGTATGTGCTGGCACACCCCGTGTACGAGCTGCACCGCGACGAATTTCTGCACCTCGACCAGGCCAACCACCTGGCGGCGGGCTATGTGTCGGTACCGCCGCTGTCGGCCTGGGTAGCCGCCCTGATTCAGCTGTTGGGCAATTCGGAGTTCTGGGTGCGGTTTTTTCCGGCGCTGTTTGGAGCCCTCACGCTGGCTGTGGTGTGGGCAGCGGTACACGCGCTGGGCGGCGGCCTCTATGCCAAGGTGCTGGCTGGCGTGGCCGTGCTGTTCTCGGTGCTACTACGCCTCAACCTGCTGTTTCAGCCCAACTCCTTCGACGTGCTGGCCTGGACGGCGGCTTACTATTGCCTGCTGCGCGTGGTGCAGGATGGCCGGCGGCGCTGGCTGGTGGCGCTGGGCGCAGTGGTGGGGCTGGGCATGCTCAATAAGTACAACCTGGTGTTCTGGGCTGCGGGTGTGGTGCCGGCCCTATTGCTCACACCCCAGCGCCGCTTACTGGCCCGGCCCCGCACCTATCTGGCCGTGCTGGTGGCGCTGCTGGTGTTTCTGCCCAACCTGCTCTGGCAGTACCAGCACCATTGGCCGGTAGTCTGGCACATGCAGGAGCTGCAGAAAAGCCAGCTGGTGCACGTCGAGCGGGCCGATTTTTTTAAGGAGCAGCTGCTGTTCTTTCTCAACAGCAGCTTCGTGCTGATAGCCGCCCTCGTGGGCTTTGGGCGCTACGCCCCGTTACGGCCCTACCGATTTGTGGGTCTGGCCGTGCTCATTACGCTGGTGCTTTTTGCAGCCATGCGGGCTAAAGCTTACTACGCCATTGGCCTCTACCCTATTTTGCTGGCCTTTGGCAGCGTGTATCTGGAGGCCGCCTGGCCCGGCGGCTGGCAACGGCGCTACCTGCGGCCGGCGGCTTTGTTACTAATAGCTGTGCTGTTTCTGCCGATGCTGCTGGTGGCCTTCCCGCTAAAAACGCCCGAGCAGATCCGGCAAAACCCCGGCGCTTACGAAAAGCTGGGGCTGCTGCGCTGGGAAGATGGTAAAAACCACCCGCTGCCCCAGGATTTTGCCGACATGATCAGTTGGCGCGACATGGCGGGGCTGGCGCTGCAAGGCTACCAGCAGCTGACGCCCGACCAGCAGCGCCATCTGCTCATCATCACCGACAACTACGGCGAGGCCGGGGCGCTCAACTTCTACAACCACGGCCGCATGCCCGCCGCGCTTTCCTACAATGCCGACTACGCCTACTGGTTTCCGCCGCTCGACAGCCTGCAAGTGGTGATGCTGGTAACCGAAGATGCCCTGGAGGCCGATGACGCCATCCATTTTGCTTCCAATAAGCTCATTGGGCGTATTCAAAACCCGTTGGCGCGCGAAAACGGCACCTCCGTGTACGTGCTGCACCAGCCCGACTCGGCTATTGTGGCGGAAGTGCGCCAGCAGGTAGCGCAACAGCAGCGTCGGATGCGCGGTTGGCACTAGCGCCGGTGCGCAGCATCTCGTCTACCTGCTCGCGCAGCCGCCGCAACGACTCGTGGGCGAAACGCCGCTGCAGCGGCCGGCCAAACAGCCGAAAGCCCAGCCAGTAGAACGGGTTGCGGATGCGGCCCACCTGCGAAAAGGCGTGAATGTGGAACACGACGCGGCCCGTGCTCAGGTTTTTGTGAATCGTAAACTCAATCTGGCCCCGCTCGAAATGGCCTTCCAGGGTGCGGTAGTTGTAGCCCCACACCTGCTCCTGGGTGCCGTCGGGCAGGGTGCGCCGCTCGTCCGTGACGCCGCCGATGCGCACGCCAAACCAGAAGGTGAAGAACAGGAACTGGGCCCGTAGCACCATGGTGCGGTTTTCCAGGGGCGCGTCGGGCACGAAGATGCCGGTAATCAGGTCGGAGGGCGGGAAGGTGTAGTTGCGCAGAATCTGCTGGCCGGCCTGCCAGGGGCCGTGCTCGGCGGGCGGTCCGGGCTGCTCACTGGGTAGCTCTATTTCGTAGTCGTCGATGCGCCAGCCGTTTTCGGCGGTATACTCGGCCGTGCGCTCCAGGTCGAAGTTGACCTGGGCCTTGCCGAAGGATTCGAGACGGGCGCGCTGCACTTCCCAGAGCGGCGGCTTGGTGGCGGTAGTAGGATTAGGCATGGGCTTGGGCTTCGGCCGAGTCTTTATCGTGTTCAATCGTTTCGACCTCGACCGGGCCGTGGTGGCCACCACTGGCCTGGGCTACCCGTTGGCAAAACGACTCCCAGGTTTGCTGCTGCACCCGCTTGCCCATACCCAGCGTGTCGTAGGTGAAGGCCACCAGCCCGTCGCGGGAACGGGCCCAGGAATGAATTTCGAAGCGCAGCCCGCTGGCTCCCGCCTTACCGAGGGGCTCTACCGCAAACCGGATGCGGCCCGCTTCGGGGTGGTCTTCGAGGGTGATAAACTCAAAGCAATCCTTCGTTACCTCCGTCACGCGCACCGAGCCGTTCCAAGGGCCCAGAATTTTGATGGCAAACTCGTCGCCCTTGCGCAGGCGGTGGTCTTCGCCCTTCACCTTCTCGAATTCGGCCAGCAAATCGGGCGAGTAGAACTCTACGTTGCACTGGATGGCCTCCATCAGCTCTTCGGCCGACAACGTGGGCTTTTCGATATCAATCCAGTAGCGGCGCTCGAACAAAGGGCCGGAACCGGTGCTGGCGGGCTGCTCAGGTTTTTTCATGGATGAAGCCGATGGCGGGCAAAGTGGGCCCAGCCGGGGGCTTGCCTCCTAACGCGCGGGGCCGGTCGGGGGTTGGCTTTTTGGCCCGCAGCGGTGGGCGCGCCGCAATTCCGACTACTTTTGCCCCCAATCCCATCCGCTTTGCTTCGCCCTATGCGTACGTCCCGGCTTTCTCGGTTTTTGCTCACGCCGCGCTTCGTGGTGGCCCTCTACGTCTTTGTGACGGTGGTGGTGAGCTTCCAGCACTACTTCAAGAATACGATTAACAACTATCTGATCTTTGTTAAGCCGTTTTTCAACCTGCTGGAAGGTAAAAACCTCTACCTCGAATACCCCGAGTACTACTACGACACCTACAAGTACAGCCCGGTTTTCGCCCTGTTTATGGGCGCCTTTGCCTGGATGCCCAACTGGCTGGGCTTGCTACTCTGGAACGTGCTCAACAACGTGGTGTTCTACACGGCGGCCCGACGACTATTCCCGGAAACGCGCCGGCAGCTGCTGTTTCTGCTGCTGGTGTTTTTGGATGTAATGACGGCGCTGCACAACAGCCAGGCAAACTGCCTGCTGGTGGGCCTCATGCTCTGGACCTACCTCAACCTGGAAAACAAAAAGCCCATCTGGGCCGGCCTGTGCATTGCTTTGGCCTTTCTCATCAAGATTTACGGCGTTGGCATCGGGCTGCTGTTTCTGTTTTATCCGGGCTTTTTTCGCAACAGCTTCTGGGCCGCGCTGTGGCTGGTGCTGCTGGGCTTCTCGCCGCTGCTGGTAGTAAGCTGGTCCGAGTTTCAGATGATTTACCAGGGCTGGTACGACATCGTGCGGGCCTCGGCCACCGGCGTGCAATTGTCGCTGATGGGCGTGCTCGAAACCTGGTTTGGCCTGCAGTTGTCGAAGGGTGCGGTGCAGCTCACGGGCTTGGTGGCCCTGCTGCTGCCCCTGGCCTACTGGCGGCGCTGGACCGATACCCACTACCGCCGCCTCTACGTGGCCTCCATCCTGATCTTTGTGGTCATTTTCAACCAGATGGCTGAGTCGCCTACCTTCATTATTGCAGTTTCGGGCTTCGTATTCTGGTTTCTGTACTACCGCCGTAGCACGCCGCTGGCCTGGCCGCTGTTTGTGCTGGTGGCCCTGTTTACGTCCCTGGCCGCCACCGATATTTACCCCCACTTCATTCGCAGCGGCGTGTTCGACACCTACAAAATCAAGGCCGTGCCCATGATTCTGGCCTGGGTTTTCATTCAGTGGCAGCTGCTGTTTTTCCCGCGCTGGCAGGCCCGGCTAGCCGCCGCCGAAGCTGCCGAGCAGGAAAGCGTAGCCGCCGAAACGGAAGCAACTGCCACGGTTTAACCCAAGCTGAACCCGCTGCCGAAAAGACTGCCATTGCCAAAGCCCCGCTCCTGCCGTATAGCAGGCGGGGCTTTTTTGCGCCCCAAATCTTCTCTGTTCCCCGAACGAAAAAAACTCACCACTCACTATTTCACCACTGCACCGTGTACCATCCCTATCACCCGCCCGCCGACCCGCAGCTTGTGCGGGAGCTCACCCAAACCCAGCAGGAGCTGCGCACTCACGTAAAGCTACTGCCGCTTCCCTACGAGCCCGAGTTTATTGCCGGCTGCGACTCATCGTTTCCTACTCCCGAAACCATTCTGTCGGTGTTTGTACTGCTGCGCTTTCCGTCCCTCGAAGTCGTGGAAAAGGTGTGGAACGTGGGGCCGGTGGAAGTGCCCTACGTTCCGGGCTTTCTGTCGTTTCGGGAAGCGCCCAACGTGCTGCGCGCCTACGAAAAGCTGCAGCAGAAACCCGATATCATCATGGTGGATGGCCACGGTATTGCGCACCCGCGCCGCATGGGCATTGCCGCTCACATTGGTGTAATGCTCGATAAGCCCGCTTTCGGGGTGGCCAAGCAAAAGCTGACCGGTACGTTTCAGGAGCCGGCCAGTACCAAGGGCAGTATCAGCCCGCTCACCGATAAAAGCGGCGAGCTGCTGGGCGAGGTTATCCGCTCCAAAGACAAGGTGCTGCCGCTGTTTGTAAGCCCCGGTCACCGCTGCGACCAGGCCACAGCTACTCGCCTCACCCTGGCCTGCCTGCGCGGCTACAAGCTACCCGAGCCCACCCGCCTGGCCGACCATTGGGCCGAGGAATTCAAGAAAGAGCTGCGCTAACCACTGCCTCTGTGTTTGCAAAAATGCCTTCCGTGGCTACAAACGGGCCAACCCACCAAGCCCAGCTATATTGCGACCTACTTTCATCTTTCACCATTCCTCTATTTCATCTATATGCTGCTGTCCCGTTTGCTTATCCTAACCGCACTTGCCGGCGCCACAATGGCCGGCGTTACTTCTTGCGCCGATGATGACAAAGGCATCGTGCCGCCCATGCGTGTTGAGCTGCGGCTGCCTCTCACCATTGATTTTGCCGCTACCAGTGTGCAGGGCAATAAAAACCTAACGTTCAACGGGCTGGACTTTACTGGCTCGGCTATCGTGAGCAGCGACTTTGTCAACGGTGTGCTGCAGTGCCCCGCTTCTACCAACGCCACTATGCGCGGCGCTACTGGTAAGGTGCAGCTGGCCAACCCCGATTTCAACTGCCTGATTGCCGACGTAAGCAAAATGCCGGCGATGCAGAAAATCACAGTGAAGATGTTGGACAATGGCCGGGCGGCCACCCAACTCAGTCTGTGCGACGGAACCCAGGTAATTGCCACTTCCACAACCTATACCGGCACCACTCCGGAAGTAACCTACACGCTTGCCGTAGACGGTAAAAAGGCCTCCAAATTCTACATCTACTCGACGGAAGCTGAGGTCAAGTCCATCGTTTTCGAGTAGCCGGACCAAGTGCAGGGTTTCTGAACCGCCTTAGCCAATAGCTGCATTTTCAAACGCGGCCTGCAGCGCCTGCAACGACCGGCCGGCCTCCGGCGGCAAATTTAGCAGCCGGGCCACGGCTTCGTACACCGGGCGGGGTAGCGCAGCTTCGGCCACGATGCCCCGGTCTAGGGGCTGCTGCTGCGACTTGGAGAGCTTGTTGCCACTTGCGTCGGGCAGCAGCGGGTGGTGCAGCACGCGTGCCGCCAGAAACGGCGCGGCCTCGGGCACCTGGGCCGCCAGCCAGCGTTGCGCCGCCGTGCTGGGCAGCAGGTCGACGCCCCGCACCAGCAGTGTGACGCCCAATTGCACGTCGTCCACGATGGAGCCGATCTGGTAGGCTGGCACGCCGTCTTTCCGGCGCACCACGAAGTCTCCTAGCTCCCGGGTCAGCTCGATGGCCAGTGGCCCCTGCCAGAGGTCGGTGAAATGCACTACCGTATCGGCCGGTACGTGGGCCCGCCAGGCAGCCTCGGGCGTATCGAGCGACAGGTGGCGGCCTCGGCACGCGCCCGAATAGCTGCCACTGGGCGACCGGGCCAGAATTTCGGTGCGGGAGCAGGTGCAGGCATACAGCCGGTCGGGCACCTGGCCCAGCTCCCGCAGAAAGTGCTGGTACTCGGGGAGGCGGTAGAGCTGCGAGAAGTTGCGCTCAAAATCCTCCGGGCCGCTGGGGCCGTGGTCGTAGTCGATGCCCAACCACTCGATGGTGCGGAAGATATTCTCCAGATAAGCGGGCCGGAGCCGGGCACGGTCTAGGTCGTCGATGCGCAGGTGCAGCGTGCCGTGGACCCGGCGCACAATCAGCCAGGTCAGGATAAAGTTGACGGCATTGCCAAGATGCAGATAGCCGCTGGGCGTGGGCGCCAGCCGTGATACAACGGAGGAAGAATAGGGCATGAGATAATACTACTTACTATCTAACGGAAAAGTATAAAAACATAAGAATTGAGTCCCAAATATAGCATTATGCATATCTTTTCTGCTATTGAGCTTACCCGCTGCTTAAACGTAGCGCCCGACCATCTGTTTAAGCAGCTCACAGCCCCTGCCATGCGCCATCTGTTCCTCTTTTCTTTGCTGCTCTTGCTGCTGCCGGGCGGCCGGGCGGCCTCGGCCCAGCAGCTCTACTACCCACCTTTGAGCGGCAACACCTGGGCCACCGTGACGCCCCAGTCGCTGGGCTGGTGCCAGCCCGCCCAAGATTCGCTGCTGGCGTTTCTAGAGCGCAAGCATACCAAGGCTTTTCTGATTCTTAAAGACGGCCGGCTGGCTATTGAGCAATATTATGGCACCTACACCCAGGATTCGGTGTGGTATTGGGCCTCGGCTGGCAAGTCGCTCACGGCGGTGCTCGTGGGCCTAGCCCAGCAGGAAGGCTTGCTCAGCATCGATGATACCACCTCCCGCTTTCTGGGCCGGGGCTGGACGACGGCTCCCGCCGCGAAGGAGCGCCTGATCCGGCTGCGCCACCAGTTAAGCATGACTACCGGCCTCGACGATACCCCGCCCCCACCCTGCGACAACGAAAGCTCCGTGGCCACCTGCCTGCGCTACCGCACCGATGCCGCCACCCGCTGGGCCTACCACACCGGCGCCTACCGCCTGCTGCAGGATGAAATTGCCACTGCCAGCGGCCTCACCAGCACGCAGTTTACTAACCAGCGGCTGGGCAGCCGCATCGGCATGGTGGGCCTGTGGCGCAACTACGTGTACTACAGCCGGGCCCGCGACATGGCCCGCTTCGGCCTGCTGGTGCTCGGCCGAGGCCAGTGGAACGGCACCGCCATTCTGCGCGACACAGCCTATTTCCGACGCATGACCACGCCTTCCCAGAGCTTCAACCGCTCGTATGGCTACCTGTGGTGGCTCAACGGGCAAAGCTCCTACCAACTGCCCCAGTCGCAGCTCACCTTCTCTGGCCCACTGGTGCCCACCGCCCCACCCGATATGCTTGCGGCGCTGGGCAAAAATGACCAGAAAATATACGTGGCACCCAGCTTGGGCCTCGTAGTGGTGCGGCAGGGTCAGTCGGCCGGTTTGCCCAAGCTCGCCGTTTCCTCCTTTGATACTGAGCTGTGGCGCTACATTATGCAGCTGTATTGCCCGCCATTAGCTGCTTCCAGTAGGCAATCCGCCGCGCCAGTGCAGCTCTACCCCAACCCGGCCAGCCAGCAGCTCACTATTCGGCCCACCGAGTATAGTGCCGGCCAGCAAGTGCGCTGCCTCGATATGCTGGGGCGCGAGCTGGCCCGGCTACCGCTGCCGACCGGGGGCACTACGCTGACCGTGGCGGCCTGGCCGCCTGACCTGTACCTGGCCCAGGTGCTCGATGGGCAGGGCAATGTGCAAAGTACCCAGCGCTTCGTCAAGCAGTAATAGAAAGGCCCGGCCCGCCATGGTCCGTCAGCTCTACTGCTCGCGCATCAACAAGAAATACTATTTGTTTACAGTTTAGTATTTTTAAAATACTGTGATAAACTTCTTGAAACACATATCCATCGTTCTGCGCTGTATTATAGCGGCCTCCTTCTTTCGCATACTGTTTCCTGGACTTTCCTGGGGATATTGGCGCACATATCTTGAAAGGCCCTGGAGACAGCAAGTTGGCATTCTTTTAATTTCACCTATCATAGAAGCCGTTTGTTTTGGGCTTGTATACATTGCCGTCAGCCTTGCTGTATTTAGCATTCATAAAAAGTTTTTCAAATATAATTTAACCTACACTGCATCAATCCTAATAAGCACTCTGTGTGCTGTATTCGGATACTTTGTTGTTGCCGTGGCAACTAATTCTTTATGGAGGAAAAAGGAAATTCTGCCACTAATAATAGTTTATGGATTAACAGGAGCATTGTACGGTTTTTTGCATTACAGAGCTTATGCAAATACATCTGTTGACGAAGCTAGCTAGGACGTTGGCCGACATGGCGTTGTATTTTAATCCCTCAACAGCTTTGCTACTATATCAGCCGTAGCGCCTGCCATATTGCCCGGCCCACCCTGCCAGCCCGGCTATGCATACTGCCATACCCGCCGAAACCGGCCGCAAACATTCATTTGCGGCCGGTTTTGAACTTTACGGCTCAATATATGTATGTACATAAGTCAGCACACAGCTAATATTTCAACCTTCGACTTTACTTCCCCTTATCATGCAAACCGTCCTTCATACTGCCGACTCCCGGGGCCACGCCAGTCACGGCTGGCTCAACTCTTACCACACCTTCAGCTTCGCGGGCTACTCCAACCCCAGCCGCGTCCACTTTGGGGTGCTGCGCGTGCTCAACGACGATACCGTAGCGGGCGGCATGGGCTTTGGCGGCCACCCCCACGACAACATGGAAATTATTTCCATTCCGCTGTCCGGTGACTTGGAGCACAAAGACAACATGGGCAACCACGGCATTATTCGGCGCGGCGACGTGCAGGTGATGAGTGCCGGCACAGGCATTGTGCACAGCGAGAAAAATCACAATAAGGACCAGGAAGTAAAGTTTTTGCAGATCTGGGTGTTTCCCAACAAGAAAGGCGTGCAACCCCGCTACGACCAGCAAAGCTTCCGCTCCGAAGACCGTCACAACCAGTTCCAGCAGGTAATTTCGCCCTCGTCCACTGATGCCGGCGTCTGGATTCACCAGGATGCCTGGTTTAGCCTCGGCGACTTCGACCCGGGTTTCAGCACCGAGTACAGCGTCAAGAAAGCTGGCAACGGCGTGTATGCCTTCGTGCTGGAAGGTGACGTGACCATCAACGGCCAAAAACTGCACCGCCGCGACGGTTTCGGCATCTGGGACACCGATACGCTCAGCATTCAGGCCGACAGCCAGGCCCAGCTGCTGCTGATGGATGTGCCCATGTCGCTGTAAGTTGTTGATTGTTGGGAGTTGATGGTTGTTTGTTAGGCATAGGCTGATGGCTACGGTATACTCGGCCTCTAATAATCAAGTTTGACTTAGGTTTACAACTCCCAACAATTAACAAGCAACTCCCAACAATCAACAATTAGGATGAAAACTGCCCCCACTACTTACCCCGTGCACGAGCTGATTCGCCAACGTTGGAGCCCCCGCTCCTTTACCTCCCAGCCCGTTGCCCCCGAAACCCTGGGCCAGGTTTTTGAAGCCGCGTCGTGGGCTGCCAGCGCCATGAACGAGCAGCCCTGGCGCTACATCTACGCCCACCGCACCGATACCGAGAACTTCCAGAAAATGGTGGACGTGCTGATGCCCGGCAACCAGCCCTGGGCCAAAAACGCCGCCGTACTGGTGCTTTCCCTGGCCAAAAATCAGTACGACAACGGTACGCCCAACGGCGCCGCCCTCCACGACCTGGGCCTGGCCAACGGCAACCTGATTCTGGAAGCTACGGCCCTGGGCCTGCACGGCCACTTTATGGGCGGCTTCGACCGGGACAAGGCCAAGCAAACCTTCCAGCTCCCCGACAGCCTGCAGCCCGCCGTGATGATTGCTCTGGGCTACCAGGGCGAGGCTGAACAGCTGGAAGAGCCTTTTCTGAGCCGCGAAAAAGCCCCGCGCCAACGCAAGAGCGTAGCCGACATTGCCTTCGAAGCCCAACTGCCGGAGTAGGGTTGGCTGTTGATTGTTGGGAGTTGATTGTTATTGGTTGCTTGCTAATGGAAAACCCTGCAAGCCGAACAGCTGCCTTATCAATCAACTCCCAGCAATCAACAATCAGCAACTAACACTCAACCTATGAATCACCGCATCATCCGGGCCGCCGAGCGGGGCCTGAAAGACATTGGCTGGCTGCAAAGCAACTTTTCGCTTAGCTTCAGCAACTATTACAACCCCGAGCGGACCGGCTTTGGCCTGCTGCGCGTGTTCAACGACGACTTTGTGAAGCCCGGCAATGGCTTTGGCCTACACGCCCACGCCAACATGGAAATCATTTCGGTGATGCTGGCCGGCCGCATGAACCACATCGACTCGATGGGCTACCGCGAGGAAGTGGCTACCGACTCGGTCCAGATCATGAGTGCTGGCAGCGGCCTGCGCCACGAGGAGCACAACATCGGCGACGACGAGGTGAACTTCCTGCAGATCTGGATTGAGCCCAAACTCCAGAACGTGACGCCGCGCTACCAGAAGCGCAGCTTTCCGGCCGAAAAGCGCAAAAACCAGCTTACTACCATCGTCAGCAACGAGGAAGGCACGGCCCACGTCTGGATCAACCAGAACGCTAAGCTCTCGTTGGGCTACTTCGACCAGGGCCAGACCGTGGACTACGCCCTGAAGCCGTTGAATAAGTGCGTGTTCGTATTTCTGATGGAAGGCGAAGTGACGGTGAATGGCCAGCTGCTGAACAAGCGCGACAGTATCGGCCTCTGGGACACGGACCTGGTGCAAATTGCCTGCAGCCAGGAAAGCAAGTTTATCGTTATCGAAGCTCCTATTAACCACTAGCGCCACCAGTCATGCCCACCCTCACCGGCCGTAGCGGCCCCGAGCCCTACCTGACGCGCATCAGCTCCGACACCGGCCACGAGTTGCTGGCCGACGAGCCCCTCGACAATGGCGGCCACAACCAGGGCCCCACGCCCGGTGAGCTGCTGGCCGCCTCACTCAGCGCCTGCGTCTGCATCACGGTGCGCATGTATGCCACCCGCAAGCAGTGGCCCCTCACGGGCCTCGAAGCCCAGGTATCGTTTGAGCGCAACGAGCAGCACACCGTTACCCAGCTCAGCTGCGTGCTACAGCTACAGGGCGAGCTGAGTGAGGAGCAGCGCCTGCGCCTGCTGCGCGTGGCCGAGCTGTGCCCCATTCATAAAACCCTGATGGGTGCCGTGCCAATAAGCACGGCGTTGGGCTAAGCTATTAGTTCAACGCAGGCCCAACAGCTGCTTCTTTTTACCCGCAACGCCTCATTCTGCACCGAGTGAGGCGTTGTTGGTTTAGCGCCTGTGGCTGTTGTCCGGCTCGGCATATTGCGCTGACAAACCGGAGCCTGACCAGCTTGACTAAACATCTTTTTTGGATCAAAAGAGGCAACTGAACAGGTCGTAAAACTTTCGCGGGCTGCCGGTTTGCCGGGCTCTTCGCGCGCCGTTCGGCCTGCTGGGCCAGAGGTGACTCAAGCGTTTTGCCGTACCTCCCAACAACAATACAATCCATTTATTAACAGATACTTACACAACACACTGTATGCAACGCATTCCATCTAATCAGCTCTGCCGGCAGCAGCACAACCGGCGTATCGAGTAAGCTCAACACTAGCTCGGTAATCCGAAACAGCGGGGCTTGCCGGTGGCCCGTTGGTACATAACTCAGATTAGATCGGAGAATAGAGAACAACCTTATCCGGCGTCGTCAGGTATATAGCGACACCACCATAGAGGGCATTCGTGCTTTCCCAACCTTTGTTCTACATATGAAACTACACCTTACCTCCCCGAAAGCCCTGGCGCTGGGGGTGGCGCTGCTGGCCGGCGCGTCACACAACGGTTACAGTCAGAGCGCCGAGAAGAAAACCGGCATCAGTCTCTACGGCTCCACGCTGCAGTACCACGGCGACCATGGCTCCGAGTGGTTCAAAAACGACAAGATTGAGTTCGGCGCGGGCCTGAAAATTGGCCGCTACATCACGCCGGGTATCGATCTGGGCCTGGATTTGAGCTACGGCGAAATGGCGTACTCCGCTACGCCCCCCAAAAACCTGACCCAGGTAACCAGCGGCTTCCGGGCCAACGTGGTAAACATCGGCATTCCCGTAACGCTGAAGCTGAACAACGGCTGGGCCTTGAAGGAAGACGGCTTCTTTGCTCCTTACCTGAGCCTGGCCCCTGGTATCTTCTTCGCCAGCACCGACCGGTTTAAAGCCAACGGTGGAGCCCCTGACAACCGTGACCTGTACGCTTTCGACATTCACGGTGCAGCGGGTATCCGCCTGAATTTCACGCCCGGCCTGTCGGCTTTCGTGCAAACCGGCCAGCACTACATCCTGACCGACCAGATTGACGGCATCACGGAGAAAGGCCACATCAACGACCGTTACCTGCAGCACACTGCCGGCCTCACATTCAACTTCGGCCAGGTAGTCGACACCGATGGTGACGGCGTAGGCGACAAAAAAGACAAGTGCCCCGGCACTCCAACCGGCGTAGCCGTGGATGCCAATGGCTGCCCACTCGATGGCGACGGCGACGGTGTTCCGGATTACCAGGATAAGTGCCCCACCGAAAAAGGCCTGGCGGCGCTGGAAGGCTGCCCCGACCGTGACGGTGACGGTGTGCGCGACGGCGACGACGCCTGCCCCGATACCCCCGGCAAGGCTGAGCTGAAAGGCTGCCCAGATGCTGACAACGACGGCGTGATTGACTCGGCCGATAAGTGCCCCGACACCCCGGCTGGTGTAGCTGTAGATGCTACCGGCTGCCCACTCGATAAAGACGGTGACGGTGTTCCGGATTACCTCGACCGTTGCCCGAACCGTCCCGGTCCGGCTTCGAACAAAGGCTGCCCAGAAATGAAGGTGGAAGAGAAGAAGCGTCTGCAGGAAGCTACCAAGTACATCCAGTTCGAGTTCGACAAGGCGACCCTGAAGCCGATTTCGTTCCCAACCCTGAATGGTCTGGTACAAATCCTGAACGACTACCCCGACTACTCGCTGGGCATCTCGGCCCACGCCGACAACAAGGGTGATGATGCCTACAACCTGCGTCTGTCGGATGCCCGCGCCGCCTCGGCCCGCACCTACATGCTCAGCAAGGGTATTGCCGCCGACCGTATCGTGTCGCATGGCTACGGCGAAACCAAGCCGATTGCCGACAACGCTACCGAAGCCGGTCGTGCCATCAACCGCCGCGTAGAGTTCGATGTGTACCTGCCCGGTGACCCGAATCCTGCTGAGACGAAGTATGGTGTAGCCCCCGAGATTCCTGCCGCGCCGGTGAAAGCTGCGCCAGTGAAGAAGGCCCCGGTGAAAAAAGCGCCGGTAAAGAAAGCCGCCCCGCGTCGTAAATAAGCTCCCCGGTATCTGCCTCGCAGCAGATTGAGTACCTCCTAAAAGTGGCCAGCTCCCGTAGCTGGCCACTTTTTTTATGCCCCTGAGGTAGAAGCTGTAGGAGGCCGACAGGATAAGCGGCAATTGTACTTTTAAGCAAAATGACTGTCGCAACCAAAGTAGCTACATTGGTAAAATCCAGCTTTGCAAAAATGCTAACTTTGTATCGGCGGCGGAAACTACTCGCATAGCAGCTTGTGTTATCGTATCTTACGCAGCTTTTTCGGATTGCTCCCCGGAGCCCACTACAAGTTCTCTATGAAATTATTGTACATTTTTGGGGCCCTGTCTTTTTGTAGTCTGGCTGGCTCGGCGCAGGATCTGCAGTACCAGACGCCGCCCAAGTCCATTGCGGCCTTGGCTGATGCACCTAGCACGCCCCGCGTAAGCGTTTCGTCGAACGGGCAATGGCTGCTACTACTCGACAACCAGGACATGCCCGGCATTGCAGATTTGTCGCAGCCGGAGCTACGCATCGGCGGGCTGCGCATCAATCCCAAGACCAACGGCCCGAGCCGGGTGAGCTACATCACCAAGCTCCGGCTCAAGCACCTGCCCGATGGCAAGGAACTGCTGGTGCAAGGCTTGCCGGCTAAAGCCCGCATCAGCGAAGTAACCTGGTCGCCAGACAACACGAAGGTGGCTTTCACGCACACGTCCGAGCGGCACGTGGAGCTGTGGATTCTGGATGTAGCCTCGGCCTCGGCCCGGCTGATGCCCAACCTGTTTCTGAACAACGTCTTCGGCAAGTCCTTCGAGTGGGTATCGGATAGCCAGACGCTGCTGGCCCGCGCCATCGTGGGCGGCCGCGGCGACACCCCTATTCTGAGCCCGGTGCCCATGGGCCCCACGGTGCAGGAGAATATCGGCCGCAAGGCCCCGGCCCGCACCTACCAGGATTTGCTAAAAAACCCGACCGACGAGAAGCTGTTCGAGTTTTACGCCACTGCCCAGGTGGTAAAGGTGACCGTGACGGGCCGGATGCAGCCCCTGGGTCAGCCCGGCATCGTGCAGCAGGCTTCGCCCTCGCCCAACGGCCGCTACGCCCTCATCAAAACCCGCCACCGCCCTTATTCCTATACGCTGCCCTACTCCGATTTTCCGCTGCAGGTGGATATCATGAGCATGGAAGGCCTGCTGGTGAAAACCCTGGCCGACCTGCCGCTGGCCGACAACGTACCTAGCAGCTTCGACGCCGTGCCTACCGGGCAGCGCCACCATGACTGGCGCGCCGACGCGCCCTCGACGCTGTATTGGGTGGAAGCCCAGGACGGCGGCGACCCGAAAACCCCGGCTCTGGTGCGCGACAAGATTTTTACGCTGGCCGCCCCGTTTGAAACCGAGCCCCAGGAGCTGGCCGCCCTGCCGCTGCGCTTCCGCGACATGCACTGGGGCAATGCCAACCTGGCGCTGGTAGAAGGCTACCGCTGGGCTGACCGTAAGGAAATGACCTGGACGCTGAACCCCACCACCAAGGCCGCGCCAACCGTGCTCTTCGACCGCTCGTCGCAGGATACTTACACCAACCCCGGCACGCCCTACACCCAGCGCAACATCACCGGCAACGAGGTGCTGGCGACCGATGCCAAGGGCGAAACGCTGTACTTCATCGGCACTGGCGCATCGCCGGAAGGCGACCGGCCCTTCGTGGACGAGCTGGATGTAGCGTCCAAGAAAAGTACCCGCTGGTGGCGTTCCGAAGCCCCGTATTACGAAGTACCCGTCACGATTCTGGACCTCAACAAGCGCCACCTGCTCACCCGGCGCGAGTCGCAGCAGGAAACGCCGAACTACTACCTACGCGAGGTGAAAAGCGCCAAGCTGACGGCCCTGACCAAGTTTGTGAATCCTTACGCAGCCGTGGGCAACCTCACCAAGCAGGTACTCAAGTACAAGCGCGCCGACGGAGTTGACCTGACTGCTAACCTGTATCTGCCCTACGGCTACAAGAAAGAGGACGGCCCGCTGCCCACCTTGATGGAAGCTTACCCGGTCGAGTTTAAGAACAAGGCCAACGCCGGCCAGGTGAAAGGCTCGCCCTACGCCTTCACGCGCCTGAGCTGGGGCTCGCCCATTTACTGGGTTACACAGGGCTACGCCGTACTGCAGGGTACCAGCATTCCGATTGTGGGCGAAGGCACCAAAGAGCCCAACGACACCTACGTGGAGCAGCTGACGGCCAGCGCTAAAGCCGCCATCGACGAAGGCGCCCGCCTGGGCGTGGTTGACCGGAAGCGGGTGGCTGTAATGGGCCATTCCTACGGCGCATTTATGACGGCCAACCTGTTGGCCCACACCGATTTGTTCCGGGCCGGCATTGCCCGCAGCGGCGCCTACAACCGTACGCTCACACCCTTTGGCTTCCAGGCCGAGGAGCGCACGTATTGGGAAGCGCCGGAAGTGTACAACCAGATGTCGCCCTTCACTTACGCCGATAAGATCAAGACGCCGCTGTTACTCATTCACGGCGAGGCCGACAACAACTCGGGCACTTTCCCGCTGCAGAGTGAGCGGTTCTACAACGCCCTGAAAGGCCACGGCGCCACCGTGCGCTACGTGGTGCTGCCCTTCGAGGCCCACGGCTATTCCGCCCGCGAGTCCATCATGCACACGCTCTGGGAAATGAACACCTGGCTCGAAAAGTACGTGAAGACGCCCACCGCTGCAGCGCCGGCCACGCCGGCCGTTCCCGCCGACCAGAGTGCCGTAGAGACGAAGGCAGGCGGCAACTAGTACCGATTCACCGTGCGGACTTAGTGTCAAAAGGCCCCGTTCTTTACTGAACGGGGCCTTTTTTTGGTGTCTTTACTGAGGCCCCACGCGCAGGTAGCCGCGTAGCTGCAGGCCATTGCGAATAGCGGAGGCGTCGATATCGTTGTTGAAGTAGATGAAAGCTTGCTGCACGCCGGACTCCTGCGCGATGCTATCGGCCAGCTGCTCCAGCTCGGCTTCGGCATACGGCGACTTGTAGAGCTCGGGCACGCCGTGCAGCCGGTAGTAGAGCACAGGCGTGTTGGCAATAACAGCCGGGGGCAAGGCTGGGTGGCTCTGCCCGCAGAAGCTGATGCGGTGGCGGCTTAGCTCCTGGAATACCTCTTCATGCCACCAGCTCGGATGCCGAAACTCCACCACGTTGGTAAACCCCGGTTCGAGGCTTTCCACAATTCGGTGCAGCCGCTCCTGGGAATAGGCCGTGCGGGGCGGCAACTGAAACAGCACCGGCCCGAGCTTTTCGCGCAGCCCTTCGCGCAGAGTGCCGTAAAAATCGGCGAGCAGCGGGGCGCAGTCGTTGAACTGCTTATAGTGGGTTATCAGCCGGGGCGCTTTCACCGAAAAGCAGAAGTCGGCGGGGCTGATGGCATACCAGTTTTCGACGAAGGAGAGCTGGGGAAACCGGTAGAAGGTCACGTTCAGCTCCAGCGTGTTGAAGTGTTGGCTGTAAAACTCGAACCAGCGGCGCTGGGGCAGCTTTTCGGGGTAAAACGCCCCGCGCCAATGCCGGTAATGAAAGCCGGAGCAACCGATATACCAGAAATTCATACGCAGAATACGGTTAAGAAAGCCCGGAAATTTATACGCATACCAGGCCGAAAAGCTTACCGCAACCCTGCGCGGCCCAGCTTCGTTTCAAGCTCATAGTTCTATTGCATCACCTTTAAATTCAAACGTCATGAAAACGTTCAAGATATATCTGACCATGCTGCTGGCTGTATTTATGCTCGGCAGCACCTTCACCGAAGCCCAGGCCCAGACTGAACCCAAGAAAGGCTGGAGTAAAAAAGCCAAAGGTGCAGCTATTGGCGGCGGCGCGGGCGTAGTAGGTGGTGCCGTAGTAGGTGGCACGAAAGGCGCGGTAATCGGGGGCGTGGCCGGAGCCGCAGCTGGTGGCCTGATTGGTCGCAAGAAGGACAAGAAGAAAGACCCGGTTCGGCACGCCGAATACACCAAGAAAGACTAGCTACAGCGACTCACCTGTTGGTTAGCAACACAAAAAAGGCCCCGGATGCACACGTCCGGGGCCTTTTTTGTGCTATACTGAGCCCGACGAGCCGTTACGGCTTCACTACTTTCTGATACTGGCTACCGCCCTCAGTATCGAGGCGCAGCAGATACACACCGCTGCGCCAGGTGCTGGTCGAAACTCGCAGGGCGCCGTCGGCCGTGGGGGTGGCCGGCACGCGCACTGCTCTGCCCAGCGCATCGGTAGCGGTAAGCTGCGCGGACCGCAACTTGCGGCTGCCGGCCCGCACCATCAACTCGTCGGTGGCCGGATTGGGGTACACGGTAATTTCCGACTCAGCCCCGGCTTTGGCAGTGCCCAGCGGGGTGCTGAGCTGACTGAGCCGGTAGCGTCGCAAAAAGCGCCACACTTCCCGGCTGGCGCTGATATCCTGGTTGGTGACGCCAATGCTGACGGCCGCACCCGGCCAGGTGTGCCCGCCCCCAATGATTTTGAAGTGCTCAACCACGCTACCGTTGCGGCCGCCACCGTACACGTAGCGCTCGGCCGTGCTGCCGTCGGCGGTGTTGGTGTTGGGCACGGCCGTAAACGCCGGTGTAGGAGAGCAGCCGTTGAAACGCACCCAATAGTCGACCACCGCCGGCACGGGAATAAACAGGATGTTGCCGGTGTAAGGCACGGTGCCATCGGCGGTGCCGTGAATTTCGATGACGGGCACCGGGTGCTGGGGCGTGCAGGCATTTTGGCGGCTTTGCACCATGCTGCCCGTTACTGAGCCGATGGCCGCCACCCGGTTGCTGAGTTTGCAGGCCAGCTCGTAGCTCATGAAGCCGCCGTTGCTCATGCCGGTACTGTATACCCGGTCGGCGTCGATATTGTAGCGGCTTTGCAGATTGGTGAGCAGCTCGGAGAGAAAAGCCGCGTCGTCGACGCCGGAGCCGGGGGCTACAAACGTGTTCCAGAAGCGGCTGCCGGTGCCGTCAATAGTGCCGTTGGGATGCACAATGAGGAAGTTGGCCGTGTCGGCAATGGGCCGGAAGTCGCCGTAGAACTCCTGCTCCAGATTGTTGGAGCCGTAGCCGTGCAGATTGAACAACAGCGGTACAGCCTTGCTCGGCGAGTAAGCCGCCGGCACGTACACACGGTATTCGCGCGTAATGCCGCCACTGACGATAGTGCCCGTCACGGTGGTTTGGGCCTGACTGGTTTCGGGCTGCAGGGTAAGCATCCCCAATAAGAATGCTGCGGAGTAAAGCTGCTTTTTCATCTGGATAAAGCTGTTTTCAAAAGCTGGAGGAGTAGCGGAAGCAAGGCACCGCACGAGCTGACGTTGTTTATTCGGTCGTCCTTCATCTGGCGTACGCCCTACAAAGGCTGACAGACGCGAGGCATACCACCACTCCTGCTCTACGCTTACTTGCCTCCTAGCAGTTGCTGCATCTTCTGCGCGTCGCCGACTCCCACGCCGCCGATGCCATTGTTGAAGTACAGATACACCTGCTGCAGGTTGGGAAGGACCGCAATTTCGTCGGCAATGCGCTGCAGGAATTCCACGCTGTACTCCGACTTATACAGCTCCGGCACGCCGTGGAAACGGTAGTAGAGCAGGTTGGTAGTCGCCACGGCCTCGTCGGGTAGCGGCATGGGGTGGCTTTGGCCCACGAAGGAAATCTTGTGCCGACTCAACTGCTGAAACACCTCCCCTTCCCACCAGCTCGGGTGCCGAAACTCCACCACGTTGTCGAAAGCCGGGTCCAGGTTATCCACGAGGCGCTGAAACAGCTCGTCGGTGTAGGCAGCCTTGGGCGGCAGCTGAAACAGCACCGGTCCGAGCTTGTCCTGCAGTCCTTCCCGGATGGTGGCGTAGAACTCGGCCAGAATCGGCTCGGCCTCGGCGTTGAACTTCTTGTAGTGCGTCACCTGCCGTGGGGCCTTCACGGCAAACCGGAACTCGGGCGGACTCTGCTGGTAGAGCTTCTCGAAGAAGCTCAGCTCCGGCATCCGGTAGAAGGTCACGTTCAGCTCCAGGGTGTTGAAGTGGGTACAGTAGTATTCAAACCACTTGCGCGGCGGCACGTCGGGCGGGTAAAACACGCCTTTCCAGTCGCGGAAGGAAAAGCCGGAGCAGCCGATGTAGGGAGCGGGCATACAGTATAGCTTGGGTGGAAATGGCTTCTACGCAAGATGATGCTAGTTTGCACCACCATTTTTGTAGACTATTATGGAAAAATCATAAAATAGTCTACGGACCGTTGTATCGTTTGTGTAGACTATTGTGTAGGTTTTCAGAAATAGCCTACAAAGTATCAATGAACAACAGACACTAGTGGCTGGCCTCTGCTTCTCAGCCTTATATCTATTTTAAGACACTGCGCGACATACAACAGCAGTAGTGCTCCTTGTACCCTAGGAACCGCGCTAGGTGTTACCTTGTCATTAACTTGCTCCGCAACCCGGCGACTTCAACTCAGCAAAACCACGTTACTTTCCCCTATCCCAGTATGGAGCGTTATACCAGCTTTCAGGAGTTAAAGGCTGCCGAAGAATAGGCTGAAGTCTCGGAGCATAGCAACCCCGAGGCGGAAGAGAGGGTTATGGCGTTTTTTGCGGTCTTGCAAGAGTCGATGAAGACAACAAACCAGGCAACGAATAAAACCGATGATTGAGTCACCTGAAATTCAGTTGATATTAGCTTCTATGAATCTGAAAATTGGATTACTGAACAAAGGCCAAACGGCACAAGCTCATACAGAGGCGAGTTGAAGCTACTTTTGGAACGAACTGTTAAATAACCAGTAGCTAGGCGCATTCGTCCATAAGCATTAACAGCAACGCCCCGAAACCACTCAGGTTCCGGGGCGTTGCTGTTAATGCTTCGGCAGCACGCAGCTACAGCAGCTTATCAATCGAGACGGGCAGGTTGCGGATGCGCTTGCCGGTGGCGTGGTACACGGCGTTGGCAATAGCGGCGGCTACGCCCAACAGGCCCACTTCGCCGAGGCCTTTGATGCCCAGCGGGTTTACCTTGTCGTCTTCCTCCTCCACGAAAATCACCTCGATGTCGTGAATGTCGGCACACACGGGAACGTGGTACTCGGAGAGGTTGTGGTTCATGTAGCGGCCGAAGCCGTGGTCCATAACGGTTTCTTCCATCATAGCCATGCTGATGCCCCACACCACCGAGCCCAGCACCTGACTACGGGCCGTTTTGGGGTTCAGGATGCGGCCGGCGGCCACGGCATTCACCACCCGCGTGACATGCACCGTGCCCAGCTCGGGGTCTACTTTTACTTCGGCAAACACCGCGTTGTGGGCGTGCAGGGAATGCGTCAGCTGGCTGGCGGGGTTGGGCATCATCGTATTTTCGACGGTCAGCTCCTTTTCCCCGCTGGCGGGCAGAACGTCGCGGATAACGACGGCCTGGGTAGGGTCGGCATTCAGCCGAATCTGGCCGTTGACGAACTGTACGTCTTCGTAGCTGGCATCCTTGAGCGGGCTGCCGGCCATTTTCTGGGCCAGCTTCAGCAGCTTCTCGCCCAGCTTATCACAGGTTTCCTTCACGGCATTGCCTACGGAGGCAGCCGTCCAGGAGCCACCCTGCAGCGGCGCTTCGGGCAGTGTGGTATCGCCGAGGGTGAAGGTAACAGCCTCCAGGGGCAAGCCCAGGGTTTCGGCCGCAATCTGGGTGATGATGGTGTAGGTGCCCGTACCAATGTCGTTGGCTCCGCTCAGCACGTTCAGGTGACCATCGGCCGTGAGCGTGACCTTGGCCGCGCACTTCTGAATGCTGGCATCCCAGACGCCGCCGCCCATGCCCCAGCCCACCAGCATGTTGCCGTCGCGCATGGAGCGGGGCTCAGGATTGCGCTTGTCCCAGCCGAATTTGGCCGCGCCCTCGTGGTAGCACTCGCGCAGCTTCTTGCTCGAAAAGGGCTTGTCGGCGTTCTGGTCGCGCTCGGCGTAGTTGCGCAGCCGGAATTCCAGCGGGTCAAGGCCGGCGGCGTAGGCCATTTCGTCCATGGCAATTTCCAGGGCAAAAGAGCCGGTAGCCGCGCCCGGAGCTCGCATGTCCTGGGGCGTATACACGTCGAGCTTGGCCAACTGGTAGGTCAGCTTCACGTTGTCGCACTGGTAGAGCATGCCCGACCAGTTGACCACGTTTTCGGTGTAATCCTCAAACTGCGACGTTTCGTGCAGGGCGTGGTGGTGCAGGGCGGCCAGGGTGCCGTCGGCGTTGGTGCCCAGCTCTACGTACTGCAGCGTGTGGGGCCGGTGGCCAAAGCTGAACATTTGCTGGCGCGTGAGCGAAACCCGCACCGAGCGTTTCAGCTCCAACGAGGCCAGCACAGCCATAAAGAGCTGGTACTGGGGCCGCAGGCCCGAGCCGAAGCCGCCGCCGGTGTATTTGGATATCACCTGCGCGTCGTCCTTGCTCAGCCCAAATACCTTTGTGACGTACTGCTGGGAGTTGAAAGCACCCTGCGTTTTGTCGTAGATCTTGAGCTTTTTGTCGCCGAGCCACTCCACGGTGCTGGCAAACATTTCCATCGGGTTGTGGTGCTGCGTGAGGTGAATATATTCGCCCTCTACCTTGTGCACGGCGTTTTTCAGTGCCTCATTCGGGTTGCCGCGGGGCTTGGGCGGCGGTACCCAGCCGGTTTTGCCCCGGCCGGGCTCGAAACCGTCGTCGCGCTTGGTTTCCAGGTCGGTATCGTGCGGGGCCACGTCGTAGTCGATGCGCAGCAGGGAAGCGGCGTAGCGGGCCAGCTCGAAGGTTTCGGCAATGACGACGGCCACCGGCTGCTGGCTGTATTTCACCTCGGCGCCCTGCAGGGGTCGGAAGGGCGAGCCACCGGGAGCCACGTCATCCTTGTAGCTGCGGTCGAACCAAGCTAGGGACGGCACATTTTCGTGGGAGAAAACCTGCAGCACGCCCGGAATGGCCCGGACTTCGTCGGCGTGAATCTTCGTGATTTTGCCCTTGGCAATGGGGCTGCTGACGACGTAGCCGTAGGCCAGATCGGGCACATTGTACTCGGCCGCATATTTGGCCGCGCCCGTTACTTTGGCCGGACCCTCGACGCGGCTGGTGGGCTTGCCGATATAGTTGGTAGTGCTCATGGATTCGAGTTTTTGAAGGCTTCGGTGGCGTGCTGGGTTCCTTCGGCGGCCTGTTTCAGGGCCCGCACGATGGCGCGCTTGGCCAGCTCAATCTTGAAAGTATTGTGGCCGTAGCCTTTGGCATCCTGCAGCACGGCGGCGGCGGCGCGGCGGAAAGTTTCCTCCGTGGCGGGCTGCCCTTTGAGCAGGTTTTCGGCGGCCGAGTCGCGCCAAGGCTTGTGGGCCACGCCCCCCAGGGCCAGCCGGGCCTCCTTTATCGTGTTGCCCTCCAGCTGCAACGCCGCCGCTACCGACACCAGCGCGAAGGCGTAGCTCGTCCGGTCGCGCAGCTTGAGGTAGCTGAAGTTCTGGCTGAAATCCTCGTTGGGCAGGTCAATGGCCGTCACGATTTCGTCGGGGGCCAGGGTGTTGTCGAACTGGGGTTGGTCTTCGGGCAGGCGGTGAAAATCGGCAAACTGCACCGTCCGCTCGCCGTTTTTGCCGGTTACGCGCACCGTGGCGTTCAGGGCGGCCAGGGCCACGCACATATCCGAAGGGTGCGTAGCAATACAGCTCTCACTGGTGCCCAGAATGGCGTGAATCCGGTTGTAGCCGCCAATGGCCGAGCAGCCCGAGCCGGGCTCCCGCTTGTTGCAGGGCGTGGCCAGGTCGTAGAAGTAGTAGCAGCGGGTGCGCTGAAACAGATTGCCGCCGTCGGTGGCCATGTTGCGCAGTTGGGGCGAGGCCCCGGCCAGAATGGCCTGACTCAGCAGCGGGTAGCGCTTCTCCACTTCGGGGTGCCAGGCGGTGTCGGCGTTGGTAGCCAGGGCGCCCAGCCTCAGCCCGCCTTCGGGGGTACTGTCGATGGTGGTAAGCGGCAGGGTGTTGATATCGACCAGCCGAGTGGGCCGCTCGATATTTTCCTTCATCAGGTCGAGCAGGTTGGTGCCGCCGGCAATAAACTTGACGCCGTCGTCGGCCGATTTTTCGCGCACGGCCGCGTCCACGGCCGTGGCGCGGGTATAGGTAAAGCTATTCATAGAGCTAGGCTTTGGGCGTGTTCAGCACTTCCTCAATGGCCGCCACGATATTGGTGTAGGCCCCGCAGCGGCAGATATTGCCGCTCATCAGCTCCCGGATTTCGGCCGTGGTTTTGGCCTTGCCCTCGGTGAGCAGCGCGGCAGCCGAGCAGATTTGGCCGGGCGTGCAATAGCCGCACTGGAAGGCGTCATGGTCGATGAAGGCTTGCTGCAGCGGGTGCAGCTTTTCCTCGGTGCCGAGGCCCTCAATGGTCGTTATGTCGGCGCCTTCCTTCATCACGGCCAGCGTGAGGCAGGAATTGATGCGCTTGCCATCGACGAGCACGGTGCAGGCGCCGCACTGGCCATGGTCGCAGCCTTTCTTGGTGCCGGTCAGGTCGAGGTATTCGCGCAGGGCGTCGAGCAGGGTGGTCCAGGGCGCAATCTGCAGTTGCCGCTCCACCCCGTTGATTTTCAGCGTAACAGTGCCGACGGGGGCTAGGGCAATAGCCGGGGGCCCCAGGGGAGCCTGGGTTGTGGATGTACTCATAAACAGCACAGATAATGAGGTGAAAGAATCAGGGGCGGTAGTAGCCCGGCGCTAAGTGGCCGGGCGGGACGGTAGCTGGCAGGCACCGTCCATTTCATACGCCCCAAGCTGGGCTGGTGTTATAGCCAGAATGATTCTTTTCCCTGTTTTAGTCTTATCAATAATCAGTATAAGTAAGCGCTGGGCTGGTTTGCCGACTCAACAGTTTAATCAAGCTCAACCGTAAGCACCCGTAACCGGGGCGGTACGGGCCGTCGAAGTGCCCGCCGTGGTACGGGCTAGGCGGCGCTGGGCATTTGTATGCAATGCAAAATCCAACCGGGTGATACTTAACGCCTACTGCGTCTGCCCGCCCGGTTGAGTTTTGTGTTAGCTACTGCCCGGCGCCGTTGCGCGGCCGCTCTTTTGGAAAGCAAAATAATCAGCAGCGGCACGGCCGCGCAGCAATACAGCAGCCACACCGGACTCTGGGCTACCTGCGCCGGCTGGTCGTGGTCCGTTACCAGCACCGCGCTTCGGCCCCGCAGCTGGCCCACCAGCCCGCTGGCAAACAGAAACAGGCTCAGCGCCACCATTACCTTGCTACCGTGCCGGTCGAGCCACTCCCGGGTCTTTTGCATAGCCAACGCTAACAGCCGCAGGAAGCCGCCGCAGTTTCGCCGGGAGCCTCGCTGACCGGGGCCGGGCCGCAGGGAAACAGGCCAAAATGCCGCTCCTTGGTACCATCGACGCGGAAGTAGACGGCAAAGCGGGTTTGGCTGAGCATATCGGCCGTGTTGCCGCACACGAGCATGGGCCGGCCGGTTTCGAAGTAGTGGTGGTCGTCGAGGGTGAAGCCGTTGGGCTCGTCGGGGGCGGTGCCGAGGTAGGTGGCTACCTGGCCGTAATCTTCGCACTGGTCTTCCAGATCGAGCTTGAAGGCGCGCACCGTGAGCGAGTAGAACTTGATGTTGCCTACTTTCTGCTCAATCTCGGCATTGTCGATGGTGAGGCGGCGCTGGGCAGTGAGGCGGTAGTCGTGCACGCCCAATTCACGCAGCAGGCGGCGGAAATCCTCGGTGTATAGAGCCCCGCTCAGGCACTCGCCGTACAGCACTGGGTCGTGGCGCAGGGCCTGCGGAATGCGGCGGTCGGCGAATACGTCGGCAATGAACAGCTCCCCGCCGGGCTTGAGTACCCGAAAAATCTCGCGGTAGGTGGCGGCTTTGTCGGTGCTCAGGTTCAGCACGCAGTTGCTTACTACCAGGTCCACGCTGTTGTCGGCCAAGCCGGCGGTGCGCAGGTCTTCGATGAAGCCGTGGCGGAATTCCACGTTGGGTTGCTGGTAGCCAAACCGCTCGGTGTGGGCCGCTATGTGGCGCCGAGCCACGGCGAGCTGCTCCTCGGTCATATCCACGCCGATAACGTGGCCGTCTTCACCCACTAGCTTCGAGAGCAGAAACGCGTCGCGTCCACTGCCCGAGCCCAGGTCGAGCACGGTGAGGCCCTGCACGGCCGAGGGCACGCACACGCCGCAGCCGTAGTATTTCTCCAGCACTTCGGGCTCCAGTTGGGCCAGGATTCGCTTGTGGGCAGCCGGAATGTCGTCGGTGCAACAGGCGTTGGTTTTTAGGTCCTGACTGGTGCGCAACTGCGTGCCGTAGTAATTCTGAACCTGTTCCTGAATCTCGTTTTCCATAGTCAAAGGTAGTGGCCGCTCCGTAATTAGGAGCGGCAGTCAGGAAAGCCGCATGAGGTAGTTTTGGTTCTGAATCAGGCGCAAATAAGGCTTCAATCGGCCGGCTGCCGGTTGTGGCCCAGTGCGTACTTTTCCAGCAGCACCGTGTGGGCGGCCCGCTGGTACCAATCGTTGTAGACCAGCTCCACGGTATTCACCGCAAAAGAGCCGATAAACTGGTGCTGGTAGTGGCCAAGGAGCTCCACCACGCCGGCCGGATTGCGCAGGGGCCGGCGGAAGCGGATCAGGGTGGAATGCGCGGTCTGGATGCTGTAGCGCTGGTCGATGGACTGCGGCAGGGCCGAGTGCCGGAAAAACTGCCGCGTGTTGTCGCGCATCTGCTGCAAGCCGGCGTCTTCCGGGAAGCCTTGCGCGATAATACCCCCCGGTGAGGCCGTGAGGCCGGAATAGGTGATAGTGAACGGGCGGCTGGTCTGCAGAATCTGGCGGACGGCCGCGCGGTAGTTGGCTGGGTTAATCTGGGCCAGTGTGAAGCCGGGGTAGCAGGAAATAACCGCCAGAATGGTGAGGTGAATATCGGTAGCGGGATAGTAGTACTGCTCGGGCTCTAGGCGGCGAAAATCGTCCATAAGAGCTTCCAAAGCGGCAATAATAGATGCGGGTGGCCGGGTGAGCAGCGTAACTCCGCGGCGCGTATCGTGGCCCGAGTCGAGCTGAATATCCAACTCAGCGTCACCTCGCAACAAGTGGCGGACGGCCTTGGTCCGCATGGCGGCGTAATAATCCTGCAGCGTCATATTGGAAGCAAAAACCACGGGCGAATCGGGGGCAATATAATCCGGGAGCCGGATTGGACTACCGCCTTGCCGGGGCGCGGGGCGCAACCAAGCCAGCTCCTCGCAGTACACGCTACTGGCCTGCTGCTGGCCGGTCTTCTCCTAATGCCGCTACCTATGAACAACATCGTCACGCTGACTCTGAACCCGACCGTCGATAAAAGCACCACCGCCGACCAGATTATTCCCGACCAGAAGCTGCGGTGCGCCGCGCCCAAGTTTGAGCCCGGCGGGGGCGGCATCAACGTATCGAGGGCGCTGAAGCGGCTGGGGGCCGATTCGCTGGCCGTGTTTCCGGTGGGCGGCCCCACCGGCACGCTGCTGCGGGAGCTGCTCACTCAGGAGCAGATCCGGCAGGCCCCGGTGGAAACCGTGAGCCGCACCCGCGAGAATTTTATCGTGGTCGATGCCTCTACCGGGCAGCAGTACCGCTTCGGCATGCCCGGCACACCGCTGGCCCCCGAGGAGCAGCAGCAGATTCTGACCACGCTCAAAAGCCTGCCGACAGTGCCCGATTTCCTGGTTATCAGCGGCAGCCTGCCGCCCGGCGTTGAGCCCGAGTTCCTGGTCCGGATTGCGCGGGCCGCCAAGGAACTGGGCGTGAAAGTGGTGGCCGATACCTCGGGCCCGGCCCTGCAGCAGCTTTTGGCCGAAGGCGTGTACCTGGCCAAGCCCAACGTGGGCGAGCTAAGCAAAATGGCCGGCGTAGATGAGCTCGACAACGAAGCCGTGGCCGCCGCAGCCCGCAAGCTGGTGCAGGAAGGCAAGTGCGACATCGTGGTGGTGTCGCTCGGGCCGCAGGGCGCCTGCGTAGTCAGCCGCGACTTCGTGGACCATATTCCGGCTCCGGCCGTGAAGAAGCGCAGCACCGTGGGCGCCGGCGACAGTATGGTGGCCGGCCTGGTGTATGGGCTGGCCACTGGCCTCTCGGTGCGCGAAACCGGGCGGTTGGGCGTGGCCTGCGGCACGGCGGCCACCATGAATCCTGGCACCGAGCTGTTTCGCAAAGAGGATGTAGACCGGCTCTACCGCTGGCTGTTGCAGGCGGCCCCGGGCCTAGCGGCCTAATTCTGCGCCTTACTCATTCCTATTCTTTCACTCGCAAAACCACACTTCATGGACACTATTCGCACATTTTCTGCCAATACAGAAGATGCTCTCTGGCAACAGGTACTGGCCGACATGGCCTATCAGAAAGACGACTGGGAATATACCGCCGACTTGGACCAGGCGGGCTACCGAACCCGGTTCAGCATTGAAATCGACCTGGGCGGCGGCTTTGAAAGCGGCATTGAGCTGACCACTTTCACGGCCATTGTACCGCGGCGTATTCCCTTCCGGTTTGCCCTGCACGAGCAGGACTGGATGCACAAAATGGGGAAATTGCTGGGCCTAACGGACGTGGAACTGGGCGACCCGGAAATAGATGCGGCGTATATCATTACCACTAATGACCCTGCCACGCTCCATGATTTGCTGGCCGACGAAACGCTGCGGCAGACCCTGCTGCGCTATCAGGAGCTGCGCCTCGACCTGGCACCCGAGAGCGAAATGCCCGAATCGGACGTGCTGTTAACGTTTACCAAAGAAGCCGCTATTACCGACCCCGAGCAGCTCCGGGAAATCTACCATCTGTTTTACTCCATTCTGCGGCGGGTAATGACGCTACCGGCCACGCTGCCCAACCTGGAGCAGCAGCTTTAGAAACTCCTGCTGCCAAAGATCCTGCCGGGGGAGCTGTCAGCCTTCAGAAACTAAGTTGCGCAAATGACTATGTAGCCGCGGTTTTACAAAAGGCTGCTTTAGCTACCAATGACTAAATCTCATATTAACAACTAAAAGTCAGATAGTTAACCCTTAAAATCGCGACTTATTTTACTGTCGAGCCGCCAAATTCTATACGGTCAGACCGTTTACTATTGCCGTAAGCCTAAGCGGTAGTGCATCCTGCTCCGGGGTTGGTGCTGCCGCTTGGGTTGTCGGACCTGGCTTTTCGGGCTTGGTGGGCAAGCCATATTCCGCGCCACCATTTATCCTAAAAGCTATGATTCTTCGTCTCGATGAGTTGGCACTTGATCTGCCCAAACCCAAGAACCCTTCGGCCAATGATGCCGCTGCTATCCAGGAACTGCTGGGTGGCAAATTCGGGGAAATGAGCACGCTGATGAACTATACGTTCCAGTCGTTCAATTTCCGGGGCCGCGACCGGCTACGGCCATTCTACGCGCTTACGTCGGCCATTGCCGCCGAGGAATATTCACATATCGAGGCCGTCAGCTACGCCATCAATCTGCTGCTGACCGGCGTGAGCCAGCGCGGTACTGACCCTGTACCCGGCCCGCTGGCCGGGGCCGCCGATGCTCGCAACACCTACCATTTTTTATCCAGCGGCCAGGCCGCCCTCCCCTTCGACTCGATGGGCAACCCCTGGACGGGTCAGTACGTGAACAGCTCGGGCAACCTGCGCCTCGACCTGCTGCACAACTTCTTCCTCGAATGCGGAGCCCGGGCCAACAAAATCAGGGCCTACGAAACTGTGACAGACCCTTGTGCCCGCACTATGGTGGGCTACCTGCTGGTGCGCGGCGGCCTGCACGTGTATGCCTATGCCAAAGCCCTGGAAGTTATTACGGGTGTCGATGTGAAGAAGATAATGCCGGTGCCGCCGCTGTCGAATGCCAAATTCCCGGAAGCCGTCAAGTTTATGCAGCACGGCCTGCACCGCCAGCTCTACACCTTCTCGCCCAATGCCTATAAGGAAGCCGGCCTGATCTGGAACGGCAACCACCCGGAAGACGGCTCGAAGCTAGAAGTAATTGAAGGCGCTATCAAAGGCGTGCCCTACCCCGTGCTGGAAGAGGAGCCGCAGCTCAACTCGCCCGGTGAGGATGATTTCGACCCTGAAATGTTCAAGGACATTGCCAAGAAGCTGGGGCTGTCTAATGAATGGAAGCAGCGCCACGGCTAACCACCGCTCCTGACCTGAACCCTAACAAACCGGGTCCGCTTCTGACGAGGCGGACCCGGTTTGTTACTAGGCAAAACCAGCTATTGAGAGAAGGACTACCGCTGCTGAAAAGCTGGCGTGAATGACGCCACTTACGGCACCACGGAGGCTACCAGCTTCGTATCGGCGTAGCGCCAAGCAGCATCCAGGGCGGGCTTGGTTTGCTGGGCTTTGGCCGAGTTGCCGCTGGCTCGGTAGGCCTCATACAACCCCGACAGCGCCCAGCCGTTGCGGGGCAGCCGCTCCAGGTCCTGCTGGTACACGGCTACAGCCTCGTTGTAGCGGCGGGCCGCCAGCAGCACCGCACCCAGCTGGTGACGCACCGAGAAAAACCAGTCCGGCGGTTCGTCGTAGCGCAGCTGGTCTTCCAGGGCTACAGCTTCGCGCAGCACCGCAATGCTTTCGGCGTACTTGCCCTCCTGTTGCCAAATGGCGCCCTGCAGCTCGCGCCAAGCAATGTCGGTGAGGGTGCGCATGGGGTTGATACCGAAGAGAATACCCTGCAAAGCGGCCGTATCCCGAATTACCATCCGCAGCCGCGCCAGCTCCTGCCGGGCGGCGGGCAGGTTGTTTTTGCCCACCCAGGCCCGCCCCCGGGCATAGTGTCGGATGGCCTCCGGATATACCATCGTGGTATCGAAGTTCTTCATGGCCAGCACCTCGTTCCAGCGCCCGAACTTTACGGCTACGTTGTAGGGCGTGGTGTACAGATGCTGAGCAGAAGGGCCCAGCATCGGGTCTTTCATCAGGAGCTTGTTTACGTAGGCGGCCAGCTTGCGGGCCCCGCGCAAGGCCAGTGCCTGATTGCCTTCCAGCGTAGCCGTGGCCGTCAGGAAGTGGTAGTTGTGGGGATGGTAGCCCAGCGGATACATGCCCTGGGCGTGGCAGGCGGCCATGTAGTTGCTGTCGGCCTGCAGAGCCTGCTGGTTGGCCAGGGTGCCCTCGTGGTAAGCGCCGGTCCGGATGTAGGTGTGGGAGGGCATGTGCAGCAAATGCCCGGCCCCCGGCACCAAGTGGGCCAGCAGCTGCGCACTTTTAGTGGCTGCCTCGGGGTGTTTCGAGGCTTCAGTGGCGTGAATGTAGAAGTGGTTGGCCCCGGCGTGGTCGGGCGTGCCGCGCAGCACCTGCTCCAGCGCGCCTACCACTTCGGCCGTCCAGGGCTGGGGCTGGCCATTTTTCTGCCAAATATCCCAGGGGTGCAGGTTCATCACGGCCTCGGCATACATGGCCCCAATGTCGGGGTCGGTAGGATATTGCTGATACACGGCTTTTAGTGCTTTGGCGTAGGCTTGGTCGTAGGGGCTGCGGTCGGCTACCGGCGTGGGCGGGTAGCGCGTGGCCAGGGCCGCAATGAGGGCCTGTTCCTTGGGCGTGGCTTTGGCGGCCAGGTGCTGGGCCTGCCGCACGGCCCGGTAGGCCCGGCTGAAATTGTCGGGCTCCATGCCCGCGTTGTAGTTGGGTCCCAGCACGTAGCTATAGCCCCAGTAACACATGGCGCAGGTCGAGTCCTGGCGGGTGGCTTCGTAGAATGAGCGGGCTGCCTCGGCGTGGTTGAAGCCGTAGGCCAACATCAGCCCCTGTCGGAAATAGGCCAGCGCCGCGGGGCTGGTGGTGGAAATAGCCAGCGTAACACCCGCCAGCCCCGGCAGCAGCGGCGCTTTGCGGCCCGACAGATACCAGGAAGTATCGGCCAGCACCGGGGCCTCGCACATGGTTACGGAAGCGGGCTGAGCCCGGGCCGGCACGATAGTGCTGGTAGTAGCTGCTGGTTGCGGCCGGGTAGAGCAGCCGGCCAGCAGCAGTAGGGCGCCACCAATAGAATTGATTTTCATGGGAATAACTGAAAAGTATAGTCTACGCCCTGCTCCTGCCGCTTCTTTCAGCCCGGCCCGAGCCTTCCTTTTTCTCCTGCCGCCTGCTGGCAATGCGCCGCTTTTATATAGTTACAAATAAATATAGAAGACTGCAATACTGCTGCCCTGTCGGCGGGGCCCACAAAAGCCGTTGGCCTCAGCTACTCTTTCTGAAACACACTGGTTTTTTACTCCGTTTCTGAGCCACCTTTTCCGAATTAATTTGTCTGTTTATCAGTAAATTACACTACCATCCTCCAACCCTAAACCCTGTCAGCCATGAACAACCAAACTGCCTTGATTACGGGTGCCTCCAGCGGCATCGGCTTCGAGCTGGCCCGCTGCTTTGCCCGCGACGAATACCGTGTGATGCTGGTGGCCCGCCACCTCGATGAGCTGCAGGAAGCGGCCCGCCTGCTGCAACAGGAGTTCTGGGGCGTCGAGGTGCTGCTGCTGCCCTTCGATTTGAGCCGGCCCGAAACTGCCGAGCAGCTCTACGCCGAAACTTCCCGGCGCGGTCTGCAGATTGATGCGCTGGTCAATGACGCCGGCTTCGGCGAAACCGGCTACTTCACCGATACCGACATGCAAACCGAGCTGAACATCATTCAGGTAAACGCTACCTCGCTCGTGCACCTCACCAAGCTGTATCTGCGCGACATGGTGCGGCGCAACGAGGGGCGCATTCTGCAGGTGGGCTCGGTGGCTTCGTTTGCGCCCAGCCCCTGCCAGGCCGTGTATGCCGCCACCAAGGCCTTCGTGCTCAGCTTCACCGAGGCCGTACAGCACGAATTAAAGCAGCAGAAGTCGGCCGTGACGATGACCATTCTCTGCCCGCCGCCGACTGACACCAACTTCTTCCACGTGGCCCACGCCGAAAACACCCGCGCCGCCAGCCACGCCGCCTCGGCCCGCGCCGTGGCCGAGGAAGGCTACGATGCCCTCATGGACGGCGCGGCCCGCTCTCTGCCCACACTCGGGGCCAAGGTCAACTTCTTCTCCAGCCTGCTGCTGCCCGACTCGATGCTGGCCACGCTAATGAACACCCAGCTGCACGCGGCCGAGAAATAAGCCCCTGCTGCGGTAGTGCTTGCCTTTGCGCCTTCCGGCCCCGCCGCCGGAAGGCGCAACTGTTTCCGGGCCGCCGGTTTACAACCACCAATGTGCGGCCGGATGCTTGGCAAAGCGCCGACGCTTGCGTAGCTTATAGTCGTCCTTGGCCTTATCGGCTGATTGGCTATGCTACCTCGGCCCGGCCGATTTTTTCAGCGCCTGTATATGTATCGACTGCTCCTGCTCTGCCTGCTCGCTTTTCCGCTGCGCGGCCACGCCCAATGGGCCGTTACGGAGTGGGTCGAAACGCGCATTGATGAGCACCTGGTGGTGCAGCTGCCCTACGTGACGCTGCCCGACCCCGACACCAAGGCCCCCGGCACGCAGAGCTTCGTTACCGAAACGGAAAGCATTATCCTGCTGGCGGGCAGCGTCGATTTGCGCTACTTGCCCAAGTATAATCCTAACGGAGTCGTTACGCTCGAAACGCTGAATAAGAGCTTCAACCGCCTTATTCGCCACCAGAGCAAGAAACTGAAGAGCGCGGCTTTCAAGATGGAGTCGCAGGGTAACGTCATCTTTGCCAAGACGCCCGCCCGGGCTGTGCGCTACAGCTATCTGGATGAAGTGCGCGAGCAGCCGGCCTACTTCGACATGATTTTCCTCTGGCGCGGTGATACCATTTACCTCTTTGGCTGCGGCTACCGCCTGCCCGAAACCAACGATGCCGTGCAGGACCGCAAGCACTTTCTGCAGTCGGTAGTATTCGACGCGACCCTGCCCGGCAAAGAGCTTTAAACCGCCCTTATGCCGCCACTCTTTGGCGCCACTATCATAGCCTGCCAACAGCTACGCCTTCCGCCCTCGGGCCTGGAAGACGTAGCTGTTTCTAGCCCAAGCCGTCTGCCAGACGGCCCTTGCCGACTGCTGGCAGTATTGAATAAATCCCTATTCAACAATTAGTTGGCAGCGCCAAACTGCGGAGCTTTCGCACATTAATTTGAGCCAAATAACTCATTAACAAGTAATTTACATTACGTTTGTCACATATATGCTTTTTGCATTTTCCAAAAAAGTACTATTGTCCTACTCTTTCCTAAAATGAAAACATCTTCTCTACTCACCTCGTGCCTGCTGCTGGCGGCGCTGCCGTATGCGGGCCTCAGCCACGCCCAACCGCTAGCCACCGCTACCCAGCCAGCCGCGCTACGGGCTCCCGTGGCTGATGTAACGACCACGCTGACGGGCCCTACCACACTGGGCGCGGGTGTTTCGTCGGGCACTTACACCGTTACCTTCACCAACAATGGCCCCGGCGACGCCTTCGACGTAACCCAGAAAGTGGCTCTGCCCGCCGGCGCTACCCTCTCGGTGGCCCAGCGCGCCGCCCTGCCCGGCACGGCCGTGTATAACTCAACTACCAACGTCATCGACTTCGGCAGCGTGGTACTGGCCAAGGACGGCTCGAAGACCTACACGTTCAGCTTTACCTCACCTACTACCCAGGGCACGGGCTTTTTGACCAGCACCGTGGGCACGAGTTCCAACCAGGCTGCCAATAAAGACCCCGACACGGACCGCGTGGACGTGACCATCACGGCCGGTAACTTCTTCGTGGCCAACGACGACAGCAACGAAGTGCCGGCTAACTCGACCAAGACGGGCAACATTATCCTCAACGACCCCAACCCAGCCAACCTGCCCAACAGCGCCTTCAGCGTGCAGCTCGTGACGGGCCCGGCCCACGGCAGCGCCACCATCAATCCCGACGGTAGCTACAGCTACACGCCCAACAGTGGCTACCTCGGACCCGACAGCTTCACTTACCAGATCAATGTGCCATCGGCCACCCCTCCCAGCTCCAACGTGGCGACGGTGAGCCTGAACGTGTATGACGCCAGCCTGGTGTGCCTCAGCGGCACGGGTACTAACCTGCTGGCTAACCCCAGCTTCACGGCCAACAATACGGGCTTCAACTCGGCCTACGGCTACGCCGGCACCGGCGCCACCAGCCTGCAGCCCGAGGGCCTCTACATGGTGGGTTCTGATGCGGCGTCCTACCACAACAATTTCGTCGGCTACGGCCGCACAGGTGCCAACGACAAGTTCATGATTGTGAATGGCTCGGCCGATTTGAGCATCGTGTACTCGCAGACCGTGACGGTGCAACCCAACCGTTACTACACGTTTTCGGCTTACGCTTCCAGCGTAAATACTGGCAATCCGGCTCAGCTCGGCTTTGTTATCAACGGCAAGTCTACGTCGTCGGTAACCACGCTGCCCACCGAGGCCAACGTCTTCGTCCCGATTTCCGACCTCTGGTTTTCGGGCAGCAATACCTCGGCCGTTATTGAAATCCGGGACGTGAACAAGGTGGCCAGCGGCAACGACTTCGGCCTCGACGATATCTACATCGGCACCTGCGCCGTGTCGCTGAGGGTGAATGACGTGCGCAACGCCCGCATGAACAACAAGGCCGCCGCCAACAGCATTTCGGCCCTCAGCGCCACCGTTACCAGCGGTCCGCCGGTGGGCAGCTACACCATCCAGACGCTGCCCGCCGCCGCGGCTGGCGTGCTCTACCTGCGGGGCGCCGCAGTACTACCCGGCCAGATTCTTTCTACCAGCGAAGCCAACCAGCTCACCTTCGACCCGGCCGATGGCTACGTGGGCACTGCCACCTTCACCTACACCGGCTCCGATACCAGCGGCTCGGGCAGCAACAACACTGCTACCTTCACCATTCCGGTGGAAAGCACCCCGCTGCCGGTTGAGCTAACGGCCTTTGCCGCCAAGCTCGTGGGTACCCAGGACGCGCAGCTCATCTGGCGCACCGCTCAGGAGCACAACAACGACCATTTCGACGTGGAGCGCAGCACCGATCAGGAGGCTTTCACAGTGGTAGGCACCGTAGCCGGCCACGGCACCACCACCAGCGCCACCAGCTACACCTACACCGACCGGGGCGTGGGCGCCAGCTTCAGCGGCACCGTGTATTACCGCCTGCGCCAGGTAGATACCGATGGCACCAGCACTTACTCACCCGTACGCTCCGTCAACATCGAAGGCACGCAGGAGCTCTCAGTGTATCCCAACCCCGCCACCGGCCCGGCTACCCTCGACCTGCGCGTGCTACCCGCCGGTAGCTACCAGGTTACGCTCGTTGACGCCGTGGGGCGCCAGCTCCGGAGCACAGCCCTCAGTGGTGGCCAACAGCACCCCTTGTTGCTCGACGGCCTGCCCCGCGGTACTTACGTACTGCTGGTGCGCGGCCCCGGTACCAAGCTCAGCCAGCGTGTGGTGCTGCGGTAAGCCAACAACAGCCGTTCATGCTATAACAAAAAAGCCCTTGCCAGCGTGGCAGGGGCTTTTTTGTGCAAGGACCCGCAACACTACGCCTCCAGCGGCATTTCGGTGCTGATGGCAATCCGGTTCCAGGCATTTATCATCACAATGGCCATTAGGGCCCGCGCCAGCAGGTGCTCGTCAAACAGGGCCGCGGCCTGCTGGTAGGTAGCCGGCGAAACGCCGTGCTGTCCGATGAGCGTTACTTCCTCGGTGAGGGCCAGCAGAGCCTTTTCCTCGGCCGTAAACAGCGTGGTTTCGCGCCAGGCCGACAGCAGATACAGGCGCTGCTCGGTTTCGCCGTCTTTGCGCGCCTCTTTGCTGTGCATATTGAGGCAGAAGGCGCAGCCATTGAGCTGGGAGGCCCGCATTCTTATCAGGTGCCGGTGAGTGGCGCTGAGCCCGGTAGTAGCCAGGTGCTGTTCGATGCCGTACATGAGTTTCCAGGCTTCGGGGTCGGTTTTTTGCAGTTTGAGTCGCATGGTCAACTAGGTTGGTTTAGCGTTGAAGTATGCCTCAAAGGTCGGCCCCGGCCAGCCCGATCTACTTAATCTTGATTAAGAAACGCGGGCTGCTACCGATGCCCCACCCGCGCCCGAATCTTGCTCAAAAACTCGGGTGTAAAGCCCAGGTACGACGCCAGCAAATACTGCGGCACCCGCTGCACAAACTCGGGGTGAGCGTCGTTGAAATGATGGTAGCGCGCCTCCCCCGACAAGCTGTAGAGAAACTTGAACCGGAACAGCGTAGCCGCCGCCACCCGCTGCAGCACCAGCCGAAAATACCGCTCCAGCTGCGGCAGCCGCCCAAACACCTCCTCCTGCACCCCGCACCCGAACACGACTACCATAGTGGGCTCCACGGCCTGAATATTGAACTGGGACGGCTGTTGGGTGTCGAGGCTGGCGTAGTCGGTCTGCCACCAGTTTTCAATGCCGAACTGCACGGTCTGCTCGGTGCCTTTTTCGGTGGTGAGGTAAGTGCGCAGGCAGCCGCGCAGGATAAAATAGTTGGCCCCGCATACCTGCCCTTCAGTTAGCAGCAGTTCTTTGCGGGCCAGCGTCTGCACTGGCAGCTGCGCCACCAGCCACGCCCCCTCGGCTGCCGTCAGCGGTACGTAGCGGGTAATGTGAGCAAGCAGGGGTTGGTGCATGGCAGGCCGGCAAGGCAGCGTTGGGCCACCCTCATGAGCTAAGATACGCGGCCGACGCCAGTACTCTACACTTCGGCCCCAGCCTGCTTTTCGGCGCTGTGGTGGTGCTAATACCGCCCAATTCCCCTATCCTTAGCCTGCTGTTCCCACTTCCGGGGTAGCCTCTTCCCTCTTATTAACTTATGGATATGCCTGCCGATAACCTGCCCGTTACCGCTGAGTCACCCTGCTCCCCGCTCATTACCGAGTACGACCCCTACTGGCAGGGGCCCAACACGGGCTCCACCCACGAGGTGGCCATTACCAAGGATTTCGTGTTTGTGAGCGGGCAGTTGATGGACCAGATAGCCAAGTTCGACCACGCCGGCCAGCTGCTCACTCACTTCAATATGCCCGCCGGTAGCGGCCCCCACGGCCTGCTCATCGACCACGAAGACCAGCTCTGGGTGTCATTGGAGTTTGCCGGCAGTATCGTGCGCCTCGATGAAAACGGCGGCATCACCGACCACATCGACACGACCATTCGGGCCTCCGGCGGCCAGTTTAACCCCGCGCCCCACGGCATCTGCCAGGGCCCCGACGGCAGCATCTGGTTCACGGGCAAGCGCACCAGCACCATCGGCCGCGTCATGCCCGAACAATACGCGGTGCATTTCCAGCTCAACACCCTGGCCGCCCTGCCCATCTTCCTCAGCCCCGGCCCCGACGGCAGCATCTGGGGCACCGAGCTGCTGGGCAGCGCCATTCTGCGCATCAACCCTAACCAGGGCCGGGTGCTGGAATACAAAACGCCCACGCCCAACAGCCGCCCCATCGGCATCATTCCCGACCCGCTGCTGCCCTACATGTGGTTTTCGGAGGAAGCAGGCCGCAAAATCGGGCGTATCAACATGGAAGGCCGCATCCAGGAATTTACCCTGCCCCTGCTCCAGCCCAACCACATCCTGGGCTCCCTCACCTTCGACCTGGAAATGAACCTCTGGGTGCAGGTCTACATCGATACCACGTTGCCCGGCCTGCCCGGCCCCGACTACCTACTCTGCATCGACAAGGCCATCCGCACCAGCACCGACCCCTACCTGTTCGGCGTGGCCCTCACCACCCACAAGGTGCCCAGCTCCCGCGGGATGCTGCACCGCATCAAAACCGACCCGGCGGGCAACCTCTGGTTCACGGAAATGATGACCGATAAGCTGGCCAAAGTAACCCTGAACGCCGGTTAAGCTGCCAGCATGCTGTAGAGACGCAACCTTGCATCTCGTCGTCCGCGCGGTTCATACAACCATTGTTCAACGACGAGGCGCAAGGTTGCGTCTCTACGCTCACTCCCAGACCCTGCATCTAAGGAACTAGTCTCAGTCGTTGCGGCTTACCGAATAACTTCGAGCCAGCCTTTGTACACCGTAGGTTGCCCGGGCCGGGCCAGCAGGTAATAGTAGCGGCCGGGGGCAGTATTCGGGCCCCAGTCGTTGGCGTAGGCCTCGGTCTGGAATACCCGCTTCCCCCAGCGGTTAAACACCTGCAATGACCACGCCCCCTGCAGGCCCGCAATGGCAAAATGCTCGTTGAACTGGTCACCGTTCGGGGTTATTACGTTCGGAATCGTGAGGCAGGTACGGGACTCCGCGCGCAGGCTGGCCGTGCGCATACCGCAACTAGTTTGCAGTTGCAGCACGTAGGTGCCGGCACCCTGGGCCCAGATAGTAGGCGTGGTAGCCCCCGTCGACCAGCGGTAGGTGGCATGGCGCAACAGCGCCTCAGGCAGCAGCGGCTTCAGCAGCAGCCGCTCCCCCTCGCACAGTATAGTGTCGGGGCCCAGGGTGAAGACGGGCAGCTCCGGGGCCATCCGCACATATGTCGTGGCCTGGCTTTGGCACCCGCCCGGGTAGTCCACCGTCACGGTGTAGCTCCCCGTCTGGCGCACGTACACAATAGAGTCGGTTTCGCCCGTGCTCCACCGGTAGCCGCTGGCTCCCGCCTGCGTAGCCCGCAGGCGCACCGGCTGCCCGGCGCACCCCACCGAGTCGCCGCTGAGGCGGGCAGCCGGGGCCGTTACCGTGTGAGTCGCACTCAGGGTGCAGCCCGAGGCGAAAGTGGCCTGCACCGTGTAGCTCCCGGCCTGCGTAATGGGCAGCGTGGCGCTGGTGCCGCCCGTGTTCCAGCGGTAAGCCGTAGCCCCGGGGGCCGTGGCCGTGAGGCTACCTGCCGCCCCGGAGCACAGCTGGGCTGGCCCGGTCACCGCCAACGCCGCCGCCCGCACCACCACCTTGCGGGTAAGCGCGCAGCCCCCGCCGAAGCGGGCCGTGAGAGTGTAGGTGCCGGGCTGACTGATGCTGAGCGCGGCGGTGGTAGCGCCGGTGTTCCAGAGAAAGGACGTGGCCCCGGACGCTACCGCCGTGAGCTGCACCGCCGAGCCGCCACACACCACACTATCCCCCACCAGCTGCACGGCCGGCACGAAAGCCGCTACTGTGTGCTGGGCCGTGCGGGTTTCGCCATTCCCGAAGGTGGCTACTACCGAGTATACGCCGGGCTGAGTGACAGTAATGCTGGCCGTAGAGGCACCCGTGTTCCACCGGTAGCTCTGCACCCCGGCCGAGGCCGCCGCCGTCAGCGTCAGCTGCCCGCCCGCGCACAGCAGGGCTTCGCCGCTGATGCTGGCCGTGAGGGAAGGCCCGGCATCCAGGAGCGTAGCCAGGTAGCCGATGCGGACTTGGGCCGGGCCCGGCACCGGCAGGGCGCTGAACTGCGCCGGGGGCGTCGAGGAGCCCGCCACGTATATCCGGTTCTGAAACCCGGGCAGTACCGCCAAAGCCAGGTCGGTGCCGGGCCCGCCTGCCCGCTGCGCCCAGGCAAAGGAGGCTGAAGAGGGAGTATCGTCCAGGCGGGTTACAAAAATATCGTAGCCGCCCTGACTGGTCAGCTGGTGCGGCCCGAAGGCCGCCGTGCCTTCAAACATCCCTACCAGGCGCACGGAGCCATTCGTGGCAAAATCCACCGCCTGCCCACTGTCACTGCCTGGCCCTCCGGCTTTCACGGCCCAGCCAAACGAGCCTGTCGTACCCAGGTCATTCAGCCGCGTCAGGAAGGCGTCGCTCGACGTGCCGGCGGGGTTGGTATTGGTCAGGGTGTGGGGGCCGAAGGTAGCCGTGGCTCCCGAAAAGCTGCCGGTGGCATAAAAGCCCTGCCCGGCGCGGCCCAGGGTGCTCAGGTAATCGATGCCGGCCCCGCCCGCCTGGTAGGCCCAGGCCGAGGCTACCGGCGCATTGCCTGTTTTCAGAGCCCCCAGAAATACGTCTGGCCCAACTACCGGGCTCGAATGCGTGAGCGTGGTGGTGCCGGTCCGGAGCGTGGGACTGTCAAATTCGCCGCCGTAGTAGATAGCCGTACCCCCGTGCAGTACCGACGTTACCTGCTCCTTACTGCTGCCCGATACTCCCCAGGCCCATGTAAAGTTGCCGGCCGTATCGGTGTCGTTCAACTCGGCCACAAACCCATCGGCTGAACCCGGTATGCCCAGGTTGGCCAGAGTAACCGTGCCCAGCCGGGCCGTGGCGCTGGTGAAAGAGCCACCCACTACCACCTGACGGCCACTCACGCTCAGGCTGTTGATCTGCTCCTGCCCCGGCCCCGCAACCGCCTGCGCCCACTGAAAATAGGGGCTGGTATTGGCATCCGCAATCTTAACCACAAACCCATCGGCCTCGCCCGGACTGCTCGTCTGGGTCAGGCTCCGCGAGCCAAAGGTGGCCGTGGGGCTGTAGAAATGCCCGGCCAAGTACACCTGGTAGCCATTCACCACCAGCGTACCGGCAAACTCGTCGGCGCTGCCCCCAAACCGTGCTGCCCAGGTAAAGCTGTTGGTCGTCATGTTCCACCGGGCCACGAAGCCATCCATGCCGCCGGCGCTGGTCAGCTGCGTACCACCCAGCCGAATGGAGCCCTCAAAAATACCCGCCACCCACACAGTCTGCCAGTCGGCGGCATCAATGGCGGTAATGGTACAGTCGCTGCCGCTCAGCCGCTCTATCGTCGACAGCACCTGCCAAGTAGGTGCCTGCGCCCTAGCCGCCACGCCCGCCAGCAGCATACATACGACCAGTAAAAAACGTGTAAAACGTATCCCCATACCTCTAGTTACCCGGTAAGACTCATCTAATCAGGTGTAAAGATATAGCCTTTTCCGCCGCGCTACCGCAACAAAAGCACGTCGTGTCGAACAGTGTGAGACATCACGCGTGCAATGGTAACTGTCATGCTTTATCTGTCGTCCACGCAGCCGGGGCATCTCTCCCGCGGTGGCACTTAGAAGGTAGCAACCCACGAAACACGGCGGGGCCGAAAAAAATGACCTTCGCCCTCGAACTCTGACGAAGTCATCTGGTGGCTTGCCGAGTGCAAAGCCCGCCACCTCACCCCTTCGGCGAGCCTCTCCCCGAGTGGTTCCGTGGCGCCTGGAGCAGCGGTGAAAAGCCTGACGGGTCCGATAACGCCCGGTAGCCCAACGGCCAACGCGGGTTCAGCATGCCGCGCATCAAATGGCGACGTAACGCGTGGCATTTCATATTTAGAAGCTGTACTCTCACCGCCCGCGCTGCTGGCAACGGAGACTCTTTCTGGGTAGCTCGTCGTTATGCGCTACCCATTACACCAGCCTGACTGCATAGCGAGCTACAAGCTGGAAGTGCGCCAGCTAAGAATTAGCCCCCGGACTCAGGCAATTGCCCATGCAGCAAGCCGGCCGCCGCCTGTAGCAGCGGCAGGTCGGTAGTCCGCTCTTCGCAGCGCTGCATATCGTAGTGGCACAACGTACCGAAAGCCTTGCCTTGCGCATCCCGGATCAGTACCCCACAATAGGAAATTACGGGCGTCTTGATGAGGCCTTTTACGTGCGGATCTACCGCGGCGTCATTGATTTCCAGGGGCGCCTCTTGCTTGCCTACCAACGAGCAATATGTTGCTTCCATGGGCGTATCACCGCCCTTTTCTACCGCCGGCTGGTACCGGTCGAACAACGCCAGATTACGCAGGGTATCCCCGTCGAATTTGAAAATGCCCGTGTACTGGTGGGGCGTCCGACCGTTCAGGTACTCCAGCCCGGCGTGTATTCCGCCCTGCTTCAGGATGCTGGTGAACTCCGCAATTTCGCGCTGCATGGTCGCGCCGTGCATAATAGAATGAGAAGTCATAGCCAAAGGAGAAGTAGCGTAAGATTGGGCTGCCGAAAGCCCACCCTTGAAGTGCTGCTGATGTACAGAAGGAAACAAAAGTTCTGCCTAAAGGTACCGCGCACGACCAAAGAAACCCAAAAACAGCGCAAACCCCGACGCATGGCCACCAAAACCCCAACCTGTGGTCCCAACGACTCCGGGCCTGGTCCCGGGCGTTCCGGGGGTGGTTTCAATGGTTCCGGGTGTAGCCCCAACGCCTCCGGGTACGGCTCCGATGGCTCCGGGTGTGGCCCCGATGGTTCCGGCCGTGGCCGCAGTCGTTCCGGGCCCGGCCCCAACCGTTCCGGGGGTGGTTGCCGCGGTTCCGGCCGTAGGCCCGATGGTTCCGGCTACGGTTACACTTTTCTCCGCGCCCGACGGTGCTTTTCCCGGCAAATTCCCCTAACCTTAAGCTACTTATCCGCCCCTTATTCTACCGCTCCCTATTTCAACGCCAGGTATTCCTCTTTTTCTATCCTCTTCCCCTACTTCCTCATGCTTACCATCAAACAGGATAACCGCCTCACCGCGGCCGAAAACCTCGCGGCCGCCTTGGCCCAGGATACTGCCCCCTACGACCACGACAAAGCCTTCCTGCAAATCAGCCAGGAGTTGCAGGCCTACCTCGCCGCCCTGCTCCCCCTGCGCCAGCAGGGCCTGCGCACCGCCAGCCAGGGCGCCAGCAAAACCAAGGGCCAGCGCCGTGAGCTGCTGGCTACCGCCGCCGCCGAAATAGCCGGCGACCTGTACTCCTACGCCACCGACCAGCAAAACCGCACCCTCCAAACCAGCGCCGACTACAGCTACTCCACGCTTTACGCCCTGCGCGCCACTGCCCTCACCGACCTGGCCCAACACATCCACAACGAGGCCCAGACCCACCAAACGCCCCTGCTCGAATACGGCCTCACCCCCGCCCGCCTCCAGGAGCTGCAAGCCGCCCTCGACGCCTTCAGCGGCGCCAAAAACGCCCCGCGCCAGCAAATAACCGAAGGCAAAGCCGCCCGTATCGTCATCAAAGCCGAGTTTACCAAGCTCGCTACCCTTCTCGAAGACCGCCTCGACCGCAGCCTGCGCAAGTATGCCCGCTTCGCCCCCGAGTTCTACCACCGCATCACCGCCGCCCGCCTGGTAATAGACCGGCCCGGCAAGCAGAAAGGTAGTGGGGATGGGGAAGCACCGAAGCCGGAGTAGCCTTTACTCTCTGTCATCCTGAGTGCAGCGAAGCGCAACGAAGGACCTCTTGCGCTTCGCTGCTCATAAATAAAAAGGCCTTGCAGTTGCAAGGCCTTTTTATTTATGAGTCATCATTACTTTTCTCCTTTTGTATGGGAAGGTGTTATGGGTGGCGTGAAGGGTTTCACTACTAAAGAGGGAAGGGTTTGACCGTTCAAAGGCCCAGCCTTTGGCGATACATAACTGGGAGAAGCTTTCTTAGCCATCTTACTTCTTATCTGAATCCAAAGGTTTAGGTGCTGCGGCCTTAGCTATAGGTGCCATCACCATCTTAGGCAGGACGTTGCCTAATGCTATTTTTTCTCCTGATTTTGGTCCTGGTTTCTCTTTCTCTGCCATCTTATCTATTTGGTTTCGGTGGATTATGAGGTTGAATGACTATACGCGGAAGAGGATTGCCTCTAATCTGCTCGTTTGGTCGAGTTGGTTCAGTCGGATGTGGATTAGTTTTGGCCATCTATGAGAGATTAAGATGCTTGTTGCTCTTTCCCACTATTTGATGCTATGGGAGGAGTCATTGACACTGGTTGAGATGTTAGTTCTGATTGAGGAGCTGCCATTACTATCGACGGAAGCTTTAATCCTTTGATAATATTCGGCTCCATTGATTTTTGCAATGGGGCTGGGTTCAGGTTTTCTAGGTTCTGTGGGTCTACCATTATTAAGATTTATGAAAGTGAAAACAATGAAAAATGATATGCCGATGATAGTACTGGCTATACTAAGATCATTCAGCCTGCTCACCCAATCATTTGCCCAATTGGCTTTAGTATCAAGCTTTTTATCGTAGTCATTATCAATTTCTTTGTTGAAGTCAAAGCAATGCTTACGATACGACCAAAGACTTAATGATTCATCTGAAGCAGTAGCCGCGAGCTTGTGAGAAATCAGATTAAATAGAAGAGTCAGAGTGAAGCTTACCCAAGTCAGAAATAGTAGCCACAAGTACTTAGCGTTGGTTATGCTAACAATGTCTTTAACGAAACCAACGGTCAATGCTAGCCCACCCCCAGCTATGTAGACAAGCAATTTATCAAACTCTTGCCCTGATGCTTTCTGATTGTCCTTACATATGTCAATGACTTCTTTCATTGACTGTCTTTGGATATCTGCCTGCCGAATCTCTTCTGCTAGCTTTAGCTGAGCATCTCTTTGTTCTTCAGATCCTATAGCTTCTATCATATCCCCAAGTTACTAAAAGCAAACGCCATAAGTAGAAACCGAGAACATAATTACTAAATTTATTAGGTTTGCAGCGCAACCTATAGACATTATGGCGCGAATTAACTTATTACAAAGCTCACAATCCCGCCAAAAAGTCAGCAAAACCCTTCTCGCACCCCGTTTGCTGTGCCTTGCGTAGACCTTCTTACCCCGAAGGCAACTACCTAAGACCTAGCAGCTATGAACTTCAATAATTTCACCATCAAGGCCCAGGAGGCCGTGCAGAAGGCCACTGAAATTGCCGGCGGCAATCAGCAGCAGGCCATCGAAACGGGCCACCTGCTCAAGGGCCTCTTCCAGAGCGACGAGAATGTACTCTCGTTTCTGGCCAATAAGCTGGGCGTCAACCTCAACATCCTCACGCCCCGCCTCGATGCCATTGTGGCCGGGTATCCTAAAGTAAGCGGGGGCTCCCCCTACCTCGCCAACGAGGCCAACGCCGCCCTGCAGCGCGCCAATAACTACCTCAAGGAGTTCGACGACGAGTACGTATCCGTGGAGCACCTGCTGCTCGGGCTGCTCGGCGGCAAAGACGCCGTGGGCACCCTGCTCAAAGACACCGGCTTCAACGAAAAGGACCTGAAAGCCGCCATCAAGGAGCTGCGCGGGGGCCGCAAGGTCACCAGCGCCACGGCCGAAGACCAGTACCAGAGCCTGAACCGCTACTCCCGCAACCTCAACGAGCAGGTGCGCACCGGCAAGATGGACCCCGTCATCGGCCGCGACGAGGAAATCCGCCGCGTCCTGCAAATCCTGAGTCGGCGCACGAAGAACAACCCCGTGCTGCTCGGTGAGCCCGGCGTGGGTAAAACCGCCATTGTCGAGGGCCTGGCCCAGCGCATCGTGGCCGGCGACGTGCCCGAAAACCTCAAGGACAAGATCATCATGTCGCTCGACATGGGCCTGCTCATTGCCGGCGCCAAGTACAAGGGCGAGTTTGAGGAGCGCCTCAAGTCCGTTATCAAGGAAGTAACCGACTCCGATGGGCAGATCATTCTGTTCATCGACGAGATGCACACCCTCATTGGGGCCGGCGGTGGTGGCGAAGGCGCCATGGACGCGGCCAACCTGCTCAAGCCCGCTTTGGCCCGGGGCGAGCTGCACTCCATCGGCGCCACCACCCTCAAGGAGTACCAGAAGTACATCGAGAAAGACAAGGCCCTGGAGCGCCGTTTCCAGGCCGTGATGGTGGACGAGCCCACTATCGAGGACGCCATCAGCATCATGCGCGGCATTAAGGAGAAGTACGAGCTGCACCACGGCGTGCGCATTACCGACGACGCCGTCATTGCCGCCGTGGAGCTCAGCAGCCGCTACATCACCGACCGTTTCCTGCCCGACAAGGCCATCGACCTCATGGACGAGGCCGCGGCCAAGCTGCGCATCGAGCTGAACTCCATGCCTGTGGAGCTCGACGAAATCCAGCGCCGCATCATGCAGCTCGAGATTGAGCGGGAAGCCATCCGCCGCGAGGAAAACAAGGACCGCGAAACCGTGCTCAACAAAGACCTGAGCGAGCTGACGGCCAAGCGCGACACGCTGAAAGCCCAGTGGGAAAACGAGAAATCGGTGCTCACCGGTATTCAAGAGCAAAAGGAGGCCATCGAGAAGTTCAAGCTCGAAGCCGAGCAGGCCGAGCGCCAGGGCGACTACGGCCGCGTGGCCGAGCTGCGCTACGGCAAGATTCAGGAGGCCGAAGCTAAGCTGAAGCAACTCCAGGACGAGGCCAACGCCAACGAAGCCGGGGGCACCATGCTCCAGGAAGTCGTGACGGCCGAAAGCATTGCCGAGGTAGTGGCCAAGTGGACCGGCATCCCTGTCAGCAAGATGCTGGCCAGTGACCGGGAAAAGCTGCTCAACCTCGAAGCCGAGCTGGGCAAGCGCGTGGCCGGACAGAGTGAGGCCATTATGGCCATTTCCGATGCCGTGCGCCGCTCCCGGGCCGGCCTCCAGGACCCCAAGCGGCCCATCGGCTCGTTCATCTTCCTGGGCACTACCGGCGTGGGTAAAACCGAGCTGGCCAAGGCCCTGGCCGAGTACCTGTTCAACGACGAGAACAGCATGGTCCGCATCGACATGAGTGAGTACCAGGAGCGCCACGCCGTGTCGCGCCTCATCGGGGCGCCTCCCGGCTACGTGGGCTACGACGAGGGCGGTCAGTTGACCGAGGCCGTACGCCGCAAGCCCTACTCGGTGATTCTGCTCGACGAAATCGAGAAGGCCCACCCCGACGTGTTCAACATCCTGCTGCAGGTGCTCGACGACGGCCGCCTCACCGACAACAAGGGTCGGGTGGCCAACTTCAAGAACACCATCATCATCATGACCTCCAACACGGGCGCCGACATCATTCAGAAGAACTTCAAGGAGCTCAATGAATACAACCACGACGAGGTGGTAGACCGCACCCGCGAGGAAGTAGTAGAGCGCCTCAAGCAGCACATGCGCCCCGAATTCCTGAACCGCATCGACGAAATCGTGATGTTCCAGCCCCTCAAGCGCAAGGAAATCCGCAAGATTGTCGATATCCAGTTCCGGCAGATTCAGCAGCGCCTGCACGAGGCCGGCATCCGCCTCGAAGCCACCGACGAGGTGCTCGACTTCCTCGGCGAGCAGGGCTTCGACCCGCAGTTTGGCGCCCGGCCGCTCAAGCGCGTGCTGCAGCGTCTGGTGCTCAATGAGCTGAGCAAGGACATTCTCTCGGGCCGCGTGAGCAAAGACGCGGTAGTGGAAGCCGTGCTGGAAGACGAGCACATCCGCTTCAACAACGTGGAAATTCCGGCCGTCGGGTAATTGCCCTGCCCCGGTAAAAAGCCCCGCTGGTCATGTACCAGCGGGGCTTTTTCTATCTTCCGGCTTACCTTATTCCTAACTCTATGAAAAAGCTGATTCTGGTAGCCACCTTCTTTCTGTGCCTGGCAGTGCCGCCCGGGGCGCAGGCCCAAACAACCGGCAAAACAGTTGTGGTACGCCTGTTCGAAGCGCCGAGCAGTCGTCTATATATTAGCTACGGCGACGGCAAAACCGAGCTGCAGGAGCTGGCCGGTATTACGGGCAAGAAAGAACAGAAAGAAAACACCGAGCAGCTCCAGCGCATCATCGACCGGCTGTATGCGGAAGGCTACCGGCTGGTCAACAGTTTTGGTAGTAGCCAGGCCAGCGCGCCGGTCAGCACGCTGGTATTCCGCAAAGACTAGCTTCCCCACCCCATTGCCCGAAGCCCGGCCGCATCACGCGGCCGGGCTTCGGCGCTTTTTCTGCCGGCTGCCCACCAACACTCCGGCCAACTCCTTGTTTGTGAAGAACGTAGACTGAACCATTCACTCTTAGCCCATTAGGTATGCGTTACTCTTCCCTTCTTTCTGAGGTCGGTTCGTTGGCAGTATCCCGCTTTTTGCGGCTAGCCGCATTGAGCTTGTTGCTAGGCGGTCTGCTGCCAGCCTGCTCCGACGATGATGAAAATGAGCCAGAGGCGGCGGCTCCGGCCAAAATCACCGTTCCGCAGCAGGCTTTGCACCCCGAAGGCATTCAGTACGACGAGAGCCGGAAACACTTCCTGGTTAGCTCCCGCACCCAGGGCAAGATTGGGACCGTGAAAGACGACAGCACCTACACCGTGTTTGCCGACGACCCCCGGCTGATTTCCACCATTGGCCTCAACCTCGACGCCACCCGCCAACGCCTGCTGGTAGCCGTATCCGACAACGGAGCCAACACTACCCGCTCCACTTCGGCCACCTTGCGGCAGCTGGCGGCAGTGGCCATCTACAACTCTACCAACGGTAGCCTGATCCGCTACGTGGACCTAGGCGGCCTCCGGTCGGGGCAAAACCATTTTGCCAACGACATTGCCGTTGACGCCCAGGGCAACGCCTACATCACCGACAGCCTGTCGCCTATCATCTACAAAGTGGATGCGCAGGGCAACGCGTCCATATTTCTGGAAAATGCCCAGCTGAGCGGCGGCACCGGCTTTGGCCTGAACGGCATCGTATTTCACCCCGACGGCTACCTGCTGGTGGCCAAGGCCAACGACGGCACGCTGTTCAAAGTCCCCGTCAGCAACCCCGCCAGCTTCACCAAGGTCACAGTGCCAGCCACGCAAAGCCTGACCGGGGCCGACGGCTTGCTGCTCTTTGATGCCCAGACGCTGCTGCTCGTATCAGGCAGCCAGGCCCGGGTGCTGCGCCTGACCAGCACCGATGCCTGGGTCACGGCCGGCGTCAACGGCACGTTTATTACCGGGGCAGTAAGCCCTACTACCATCACCCGCCGCAGTCCTTCCGATGCCTACGTGCTCTATCCTTACCAAGCTACCTCGCCCCGCTTTGCCATCGTCAAAGTCGGCTTTTAAACCTTGGTAGCCCGTTGCTGGCTAAGCGTAGAAAAGCCCCGCGGCACAGTGCCGCGGGGCTTTTTGCATTCTGATTCTGAGTTGTTCAGGGGTATTGCAGGGCAAGGAAACAATGGAAATCCGCACCCACGTCGACGATGCGGCCGCAGACCGGATTGAACTAGCCCCGACTAGTACTATAACACCCCGCCACCAACCCTACCGGCCGCACCCGAACAGAGTACATGCATATTTTTGAATATTCAGCAGATACCTCGTTCCGGAAAAACGTTGATACTCAACCCTGACAGGGCTTGACTCAGACCTCCTCGACGGGCCGGCACAAGCCGACCTTTTCGGGCCCTGAATAGGGGCTGAGGAACGCTGACCGGGCATTTTCAGCCGCAATGCACCCTTTCAGCAGCAATGCCGTACTGGCATACGCTACCCCTCCTTGCCCCCGGCGGAGAGTTGCCCTCGAAAGAGGATTTTTTCTTTATCACCAGCGCCTCACAGCTTCTCTATTTCCCACCCCTACTTCCAGTTTTCCATGACTGCAACCTTACTCTCCGGCCCGCTGTCTGGCACAGCAGGCCAGACCCCTAGCTCCCAAAAGCGGCGGCCAGCCCGGCTGCTTCTGCTGCTCTGGGTATTGCTCTTTGGTGTAGCTGCTGCCCAACCGGGCTTTGGCCAAACCACGACTACAGGCCGCCTGCAGTGGTGGCCGCTGAAGGCTAACAACCAGGACAGCGCCGCCGTGCGGGCGCCGGGCGTGCTACCCAGCAGCAGCACCCTGCGTAATTTCTATTTATCTGACGTAACCTTGGGCACGGCTATCCGGCCCTACTCAGCCCTCTTTGGCGCGGCTTTTGGCTCCTCTCCCAGCGGCGACGGGTCGTTTATTCCGTTGCCGGGCAGCAATCTGAACCGCATCTACTACGCCCAGTTCACTATTACGGCGGCGGCCAATGCCACGCTGCGGACCGACTCGCTGGTGCTGTGGTCGGCCTTCAATAACACCGCCAGCAACCTGAAGCTGGCCGTAGTATACTCCAAAACCGGCTTCACAACCAACGACTCGACCAGCATCACTGGCGGTGGCACCGGCCCGATTGGCCCGCTGACCACGCGCACTACCACGCCTGGCACCGGTACCGGCACCTTTGCCGACCCAATCTTTCTGCGCAACCAGAACACGGGCTCTAACCAGACCTACCGCCTGGCCCTGAACTCGGCGAGCGGCGTGACGCTCAGCCCCGGCCAAACCCTGACCGTGCGCCTATACTACGCCAGCGGTAGCAACAGCGCCGGCCGCTACGCCCTGCTACGCGACGTGCGCATTGTAGGTCAGGCTACTACTACGTCTAATTGCAACGCGGCCTTCTCGTATGCGGCTTCGACCTTCTGCACCAACGGCACCAACCCCACACCCACGATAAGCGGTACCACGGGCGGCACGTTTAGCTCGACTGCGGGCCTGAGCCTGAACGCCAGCACCGGTGCTATCAACCTGGCGGCCTCCACGCCCGGCACCTACACTGTGACGTACAGCACCGGCGCCGCTTGTTCGAGTACCGCTACTATCACGGTGACGGCAGCGCCCACGGCTACGTTCAGCTACGCTAATGCAGCCTACTGCTCCGGCGACGGGGCTACCCCTACCCCTACCGTAGCCACGGGCGCCACTAGCGGCACGTTCAGCTCTACTGCCGGCCTGACTATCAATGCCAGCACTGGTGCAATCAACCTGGTGACGAGTACGCCCGGCACTTACACCGTGACCAACACAGTGGCTGCTTCCGGCGCCTGCGCGGCCGTAACGGCCACCACTACCGTAACTATCAGCCCCGCTACGACGGCCACGTTTGCGTATTCGGCCGCTACTTTCTGCCAGAGCGCAGCCAACCCCACGCCCACGGTAAGCGGCACTACGGGCGGCACGTTTAGCTCGACTGCGGGCCTGAGCCTGGATGCCGCAACAGGCGCTATCAACCTGACGGCCTCCACGCCCGGCACTTATACCGTGACGTACCGCGTAGCCGGCAACTGCCCTTCGAACAGCACGCAGACGGTAACCATTACCGGTGCACCTTTGGCAACTTTCTCCTATAGCAATGCCGCCTACTGCGCAACGGGTACCACGAATCCGACGCCGGTTTTTGCTTCGGGAGCCAGTGCCGGCACCTTCTCGGCAACTCCCGCCGGCCTGGCAATTGATGCCGCTACCGGCGTTGTTGCGCTAGGTAGCAGCACACCCGGCACCTACACAGTAACCAATACCGTAGCCGCTTCCGGCAGTTGCGCGGCTTCTTTGGCCAACACTACCGTAACGATTCAGGCGGCCCCAACGGCGACGCTGACGGCCAGTGGCCCTACCACGTTCTGCCAGGGTGGCTCGGTGGTGCTGACGGCCCAGAGCGGGACGGGCAACACATATCAGTTTCTGCTCAATGGTAGCGCTATTACCGGGGCTACGTCGGCTACTTACACCGCTACCACGGGCGGCAGCTACTCGGTAGTAGTAACCAGCTCTGCTGGCTGCTCGGCTACCAGCTCGGCTACTGTTGTAACCGTGAATCCGGCCACTACGGCCACCTTCAGCTATAGTGCTGCGACCTTCTGCCAGAGCGGCACCAATCCTACGCCGACTATTACCGGCACGGCGGGTGGCACGTTCAGCTCGACTGCGGGCCTGAGCCTGAACGCCAGCACCGGTGCTATCAACCTGACGGCCTCCACGCCCGGTACTTACACCGTCACCTACAGTGTGGGCGGTACCTGCCCTTCTTCGAGCACGGCTTCCGTCACCATTACCAATGCGCTGTCGGCCAGCTTCTCCTATGCCAGTGGCTCGTATTGCGCCGGCGGAGCGGGTACTCCAACGCCAGTATTGGGCACAGGCGCTTCAGCCGGAACTTTCAGCTCGACTGCAGGCCTGGTGATTAATGCCACGACTGGCGCTATCAACCTGGCAACCAGCACGCCCGGCACTTACACCGTAACTAATACCGTAGCTGCGTCCGGTAGCTGCGCTGGTTCTTCCGCTACTACTTCGGTGACCATCAATGCGGCCCCAACGGCCACGCTGACGGCTGGTGGCCCGACGACCTTCTGCGCCGGCGGTTCGGTGGTACTCACAGCTCCGGCTGGGACGGGCAACACCTACCAGTTCCTGCTCAACGGCACGGCCATTACGGGCGCTACTTCGGCTACCTACACGGCCACGGCCAGTGGCGCCTATAGCGTTACGGTGACCAACGCCAGCGGCTGCTCGGCCACTTCGGCGGCCACGACGGTCACTGTGAATCCGGCCACGACAGCTACCTTCAGCTACAGTGCCACCACCTTCTGCCAGAGCGGCACCAACCCCACACCTACTATTACCGGCACAACTGGCGGTACGTTTAGCTCCGCTTCGGGCCTGAGCCTGAATGCCACAACGGGTGCTATCAACCTGGCCGCTTCGACGGCTGGCACCTACACCGTGACCTACAGCGTGGGCGGTACCTGCCCTTCGAGCGCCACAGCTTCGGTTACCATCAGCACTGCGCAGTCGGCTACATTCTCGTATGCCAATGCCACGTACTGTGCCGGCTCTACCGGCACAGTGAGCCCCACGCTGGCGGCCGGCGCTTCGGCTGGTACGTTTACGTCCACCGCGGGTCTGGTGCTGAATGCTACGACCGGTGTCATCAACTTGGGCACGAGCACGGCCGGCACCTACACTGTGACCAACACAGTGGCGGCCTCCGGCTCCTGCGCTTCAGCCACGGCCACCACCACGGTGACCATCAACGCCCGCCCGGCCACGCCGACGCTGAGCGTGCAGTACAACGGCCCGACCACCACACTGACCTCCAGCGCGACTACGGGCAACCAGTTCTACCTCAATAACGTGGCCATCCCCGGCGCTACGGGCCAGACCTACGTGGTTAACACCCCGGCCCAGTACGGCTCCTACACCGTCGTTACGACCTCGTCGGCCGGCTGCGCTTCGCTACCATCGTTGGCCCTGGTGGTCAGCTCCAGCGTGAAGCCCCTGGCCGGCAGCAGCCTGAGCGTGTATCCTAACCCGACCCACGACGGCCAGCTTACGGTGGAGCTCAGCGGCTACCGCGCCGCCACCACACTGAGCGTAGTCAATGCTCTGGGCCAGCAGGTCTTCACGACTGCCGTGCCCGCCTCGGGCGGTACGAGCAAGCAGGCCGTGAACCTGAGCCAGCTGCCGGCCGGCATCTACATCCTGCGCGCAGCCACCGAGGGCGGCATCGATACCCGCCGTATCGTCAAGGAATAAGCCTCACGGCTGCTTTCTTTCCGCTGAAAAAGCCCTGGCCTACTTGGTCAGGGCTTTTTTTAGGCCCCGGCTCAGGCTGTGGACAACATCAGCATGAGCCAGTTACTTTCTGGGCTTACCCGTAACTTTGCCCTATGTCCGTTTTCCAGACCTACCTGCAGCTTGGCTTTTTCCACATTTTCAACCTGCAGGCCTACGACCATCTGGTGTTTCTGCTGGCCTTGTGCGCGCCCTACGTAGCAGCTGATTGGCGGCGGGTGCTGGCCCTGATTACCAGCTTCACCATCGGGCATTCGGTTACGCTGGCTTTGGCTACGCTGGGGCTAGTGCAGTACAACCCGCGCGTGATTGAGGTGCTGATTCCGATTACCATTCTGCTAACCTGCGGGCTGAATCTGCGCAAGGCCGGCCAGGATACGCGCCGGCAAGCCCTGCTGTGGGCTGCACCCAACCTGCTGGCGGCCGTATTCGGGCTGATTCACGGCCTGGGTTTTTCCAGCTACCTGCGCCAGCTACTGGGCCAAAACAGCCGCCCGGTGCTGGAACTGCTGGCCTTCAACGTGGGGGTAGAGCTGGGCCAACTGCTGATTGTGGCCCTTATTCTGGCAGTGGGGTTCGTGGCCTTGCGCGCCGCCGGCATGGCCCGCCGCGACTGGATTCTGGTGGTGAGCGGGGCTGGCGCAGGTATTGCGGCGGTGCTGCTGCTGCAAAATATTGCTGGCTAAGAAACTATGCCCGCCGGATGCAGCGTTTGGCCCGCACCCGTGTCTTTGCCTCCCAGTAGTGTGCGCCGTGCTGTGCGCGGCTGGTTTTGCTGATTTTTGCCTTTTCTTTTCGCTTTCTATTTCCTGTTTCTATGTTCAGAAACTTACTGCTGGCCACTGGCCTGCTGGGGCTGACGGCCGGACCGCTCCTCGCCCAGAGCACCAACTCCGGCACCGACAAATTCCAGCAGCTCGACCAGCTGCTGCCCACACCCAACTCGTTCCGGACGGCTTCCGGCGCCCCGGGTGCCGACTATTGGCAGCAGCGCGCCGACTACAACATTCGCGTGACGCTGGACGACAACAAGCAGGCTATTACTGGCTCCGAGGATATTACCTACACCAACCTCTCGCCCGACGTGCTGACCTACCTCTGGGTGCAGCTCGACCAGAATATTCTCGACAAGAACTCCATTACCACCAGCACCCAGGTGGCGGAGGTGAAGGATAAGATGTCGTTTCAGGCCATGGACTACCTGATGCGTTCTGACTTCGACGGCGGCTTCAAGATTGAGTCGGTGACGATGAAGGGCGGCAAGGCCCTGAAGCACACCATCAACCACACCATGATGCGCATCGACCTGCCCACGCCCTTGCGGCCCAAGCAGGCCGTGACCTTCAGCGTGGCCTGGCACTACAACATCAACGACCAGCTCAAATTAAGCCAGCGCAGCGGCTACGAGTTCTTCCCCGAGGATAAGAACTACCTCTACGAAATTGCCCAGTTTTACCCCCGCATGGCCGTCTACAACGACGTGCGCGGCTGGCAGCACAAGCAATTTCTGGGCAGTGGCGAATTCACGCTGCCTTTCGGCGACTACCGCGTGAGCATCACGGCCCCCGCCGACCACGTGGTGGGCGCAACGGGCGTGCTCCAAAACCCCGAACAGGTGCTGAGCGCCACCCAGCGCAAGCGCCTGGCCCAGGCCCGGGGTGCCAAGAAGCCGGTGCTGATTGTAACCCAGATGGAAGCCGAGCGGGCTGAGCAGAAGCGCGTGCCGGGCACTAAAACCTGGACCTACGCCGCCAAAAACGTGCGCGACTTCGCCTGGGCCTCGTCCCGTAAGTTTATCTGGGATGCCATGGAAATTGAGCAGGCCGGCAGCCCGGTGCTCTGCATGAGCTACTACCCCAAGGAAGGCAACCCGCTGTGGGGCCAGTACTCGACGGAAGTGGTGGCCCACACCATCAAAACCTACTCCAAGCACACCATCGACTACGAATATCCGGTGGCCATTTCGGTACACGGTCCGGTGGGCGGTATGGAATACCCGATGCTGTGCTTCAACGGCGGCCGGCCCGAGAAGGATGGCACCTACTCGGCCGAGCGGAAATACGGAATGATTTCGGTGATTATCCACGAAGTAGGCCACAACTTCTTCCCCATGATCATCAACTCCGACGAGCGGCAATGGTCGTGGATGGACGAGGGCCTGAACACCTTCGTGCAGTACCTCACCGAGCAGGAATGGGAGCGAAACTACCCCTCGCGCCGCGGTGAGCCGAAGAATATCGTGGAATACATGCGGACCGATAAGAGCCTGCAAACCCCAATTATGACCAACTCGGAGTCGGTGCTGCAGTTTGGGCCCAACGCCTACGCCAAGCCCGCTACCGGCCTGAATATTCTGCGCGAAACGGTGATGGGCCGGGAGCTATTCGACCACGCCTTCAAAACCTACGCCCAGCGCTGGGCTTACAAGCACCCCGAGCCGGCCGACTTCTTCCGGACCATGGAAGATGCCTCGGGCACCGACCTCGACTGGTTCTGGCGCGGCTGGTTCTACACCACCGACTACACCGACCTCAGCATCGAGAGCGTGAAGTGGTATACCGTAGACTCGAAAAACCCCGAAATCGAGAATGCCAAGACGCGCGAAATGCTCAACAGCGCGCCCCAGACCCTGAGCCAGCAGCGCAACCTGCAGGATATCAAAAAGACGCTGGTGGATGACAAGCCCGAGCTCAAGGACTTCTACAACAACTACGACCCCACCGCTACTACCGACGCCGACAAGGCCCGCTACCAGCAGTACGTACAGTCGCTGAAGCCTGAGCAGCAAAGCCGCCTCAATGCCGGCCTGCACTTCTACGAGCTGGACCTGCGCAACATCGGCGGCCTCACCATGCCCGTCATCGTGCAGATGACCTACGAGGATGGCAAGACTGAGCTAGTGAACATTCCGGCCGAAATCTGGCGCAAAAACAATGAGCGCGTCACTAAAGTCTTCATCACGCCCAAGCCCGTGGTCAGCTTTGCCCTCGACCCTTACCTGGAGACGGCCGACACGGATATGAGCAACAACAGCTTTCCGCGCAAGCTGGCGCCCTCGCGCTTCGAGCTGTATCAGCAGCAGCAACAGGCCACGCCCAACCCCATGCAGCAGCAAAGCACCTCGCAGCAGGGCAAGCCCGGCGGTAGCAGCACCAGCGGCACCAACTAAGCTACCTGTTTAAGTGAGAAAAAGCCCGGAGGAAAACCTCTGGGCTTTTTCGTTTTCCGGGTGCAACCATTAGCGGCGCTACCGCCTCATAAAGAGGACTGTTATTCAACTCCCGCCCTAAAAACCGACTGCGCTATGCGACACTTTTTACCCGCCGTTACCTTATTCACCCTGCTGGCGCTGCCCGGCTGCAACGTGGAGGGCTGCATCGACGAGGAGCCCACGCCGGCCTGCTACTCCGGCAAGGTAGTAGGCGCCGCCTGCATGGACGGCCTGCTGATTGAAGTCGACAGCCAATACGCCATTGGCAAACCTCACGGCCAGCACACCAACCTGGTGGCCGCCGTGAATCTGGTGCAGTCGTCCAATCCCGAGCTGGTTGTGGATGGCCAGACCTTCAAGGAAGGCCAGACCATTAGCTTCACCTACGTCGTCAGCTCAAAAGCCCGGGAAGCCATGTGCCCCCAAAACACGGTGCCGCTGCCCGTTCCGCACCTGGTGCTGAGCAACGTGGGCACTACCGCCTGCCCCACGTCAGCCAGCCGCTAGCAAAGTGTCACAGCGTATGGTTTTACAACATATGTTGTAAAACCATACGCTGTGACTCACCGGCCGCACCACGGCCGCTACTTTGGCTTCACTCATTCACTCGATTCTGCACAACGAAAAGCCCGGGCTCACCACTTCGGGCTTTTGCCGTATGTTCGGCTCGTTCTTTTTATAGCCCGCTACTGCATGCTTACTCTGCGCTACGCCGCCCTTTTGCCGCTTGCTCTCACTACCCTCGGCGTCTTTACCAGCTGCCAGGATAACACGGCGCCTGCCTCCGTGATGGTTTCGCCGGCCGCCGAGGCGGCCGCGCCAGCGCCTGAAATAGCAGCAAGTTACAGCTCGGTGCAGCAGCTACTGGCGCTGTATCCGGTGTATCCGCTGCCGCTGCGGCTCTCCACCACGGAGCTCGACGAAAACTCGACCAGCAAGCCCACGCTGGTGCAGGGCCGGCCGGTGCCGGAGCCACTGCTGGCTCTTTTCGGCCAGGCTGTTCAGCAGAGTGAAGGCAACGGCGTATTTGCGCTGGCTCGGCTCGACTTACCGGATCGGAAGGTGGGCCTGCTCACGCGCATGCCGGGCGAGTATGCTTCCACCCGCATCAAGCTCCTGGTTCTGGACCCACCGTCGGGCCGCATTCTTGACGAGTGCGAAGTGGCCGAAACCTTTGGCGACGCCGGCGACGCCTACATCCGCACCTCTACCATCAGCCGCGACGCGAAGAAACAGTTGCTCATCACCATTGATCAGCAGCACTGCTCGCCCACCGACTCCACGATGGAACACATTACTTGCTCCGACTCGGTGCTCACCTACCAGCTGCGCGACAGTCATTTCCAGGTGATGAGACGCCGGGCAAAGCCGTAAGAAGGTAGGACCACGGCCAACCGTATCCGTGGCTGGCCGTTTTTTCGGGTGCTTACACATCCGGCTACTTCTTCATTTTTGCCGTGCCGTCCACCGGAATTCCGGTAGCTTTGGTCCCTTTGCCTCACCACACTACGCATGTCCGAGTATCCGCAAATACAAGCCGATAACGCCCTCAGCCAGATCTGGTTTAAGCCCAAGCGCACCTTAGCGTTTCTGCTCGCCAACCACCCCGACAAATACGTGTTGCCCCTGTTGGTACTTGGCGGCATCACCCGGGCCATCGACCGAGCCTCGATGAAAGACATGGGCGACAAAATGTCGACGGCCACTATTCTGCTGACAGCTGTACTCGGCGGCGGGCTTTTTGGGTGGCTATCGTATTACCTCTACGCCTGGCTGCTCAGCACCACGGGCCGCTGGCTGCAGGGCACAGCCTCCTCCCACAAGTTCCGGACGGTTATTGCCTGGGCCCTGGTGCCTTCCGTGGTTTCGCTGGCTCTGGTGCTGCCCGAAGTAGTTGTGTTTGGCGAAGACCTCTTTAAAAGTGAGCCCGAAAACACTTCCCACTTCAACAATATCATGTGGGGCGTAGTAAGCCTGCTGCAGGCCACGCTGGGCATCTGGACTATCGTTATTCTGGTCAAAGGCACGGCGCTGGTCCAGAATTTTACAACCGGCAAGGCTATTCTGAACCTCATTCTGCCGGGGCTGGTCGTTTTCGCCCCGTTCATGCTGCTGCTCCTGCTTATCGAGGCATTTCGCTAAATCCAGCTCATATCCACCGCCATGCTTACAACCACCATTCCGTTCCAGGTCACCGACTGGGCTATGATTCCGGCCACCGAGCACCCCGGCGAAACGGGCGTGGCCCATTGGCGCACCTTGCAGCTGGGCAGCCTGCGCGTGCGTATGGTGGAATATTCGGCCGGCTATAAAGCCGACCACTGGTGCCAGAAAGGCCATTTGCTGTTCGTAACCGAAGGCGAGCTGCTAACCGAACTGACCGACGGCCAGACGTTCCGCATGACCTCGGGCATGTCATACGAGGTATCCGACGAGCTGAGTTCCCACCGTTCCTCTACCGAACACGGGGCCAAGCTGATTATCGTGGACGGCGGGTTTCTGGCCGGGTAAATCTGCACCCTCATATTCCTCTTCACGCTGTTACCTGGCCGGCAGAGCCCTCCCATTTTTCACACGAAGCCGATTGTGACGATTCGCATTGTGACGGTTTATTTCGTCACAATGCGAATCGTCACAACCCCAAGCGGAGCCGAATCCTGTATATTGAGGCCGACACCAATCCATATTTATCATGGGACTTCTCGACGGCCTGCTGGGCAATGCTTCCGAAAACGACGCGCAGGAACTCCAGCAGGAGCTCACGCAGCTACTAGCCACCGGCGAACGGGTGGAAAAGGCCTACGCCATCATCCGTGACCAGATCATCTTCACCAACAAGCGCCTGATTCTGGTAGACAAGCAGGGCGTAACGGGCAAAAAGCGGGAAATCCTGAGCGTGCCCTACCGCAGCATCGAGCGGTTTTCGATGGAAACCACCGGCCACTTCGACCTCGACGCCGAGCTCAAAATATGGGTCCGGGGCCAGACCGAGCCCATCAGCAAGCCCTTCCGCGACGACCGCAGCATCCACGACATCTGCCGCGCCCTGGCCGAGTACGCGCTGTAGGTGAAGTTGTGAAATTGTGTCATTGCGAGGTGTAAGCCGAAGCCATCCGTCCGCTGCGCAGTACGCCTCGCCCTTTTACCAGAAAGCCCTTTCCCGTTAGCAACGGAAAAGGGCTTTTCACTTAAGGATGTTTAGTACATTTCAGAGGACGGATTGCTTCGTACCTCGCAATGACACAACTTCACAAACTCACCATTTCACCTTTATGCCGCCGGGGTCTGGATGGCGGGCGGGGTGGGATTGTATTGCGGGGTGCCGGTGTTGTGCTCAGCTTTTTTCTTGCCCTGGTCGTCTTTCACGTCGCGGCGGCTGAAAGGGCGGATGATGAGGCGCAGGGCTTGGTCGGAGCTGAAGTAGCTGAAGGCCCAGTCGACGAAGGCCACCACTTTGTTGCGGAAGCCGACGAGCGTCATCAGGTGCACGAAGAGCCAGGTGAGCCAGCCGAAGAAGCCGCTGAAATGCACGTCCTTCGGCAAGTCCACCACGGCCTTATTGCGGCTCACAATGGCCATTACGCCCTTGTTCTTGTACACAAAATTCACCGGTTCCTGCCCTTTAAGCAGGCGCTGCAGGTTGTCGGCCAGGTGCTCGGCCTGCTGCTGGGCCACGGGTGCCAGCATGGGCAGGCCGCGCGGCATCTCGTCGGTTACCATGTTGGCCACGTCGCCGATGGCAAACACGTTGGTCAAGCCCTGCACCTGGTTCCACTGGTTCACGGTGATGCGCTTGTTGCGGGCCACGATTTCGGGCGGCAGGCCGGGCACTTCCGCCCCATTCACGCCAGCGGCCCAGATCAGGTTTTCGGTCGGAATAAACTCGGTTTCGGAGTAGTAGGCCCGGCAGTTCTCGTAGCCTTTGATGTGGGTATTGAGCCGCACCTGCACGCCCAGCTCGTTCATGTAGCGCATAGCATCCTGCTGCGACTTCACCGACATCGGCCCCAGCAGCTCGGCCCCAGCTTCCACCAGGATGATCTGCATCTTGCTCAGATCCAGCTCGGGGTAGTCCTTGGGCAGTACGTGCTTGCGCATTTCGGCCAAGGAGCCGCTGATTTCGACACCTGTGGGGCCGCCACCTACTACTACGATGTTCATCAGGGCCTGCTTTTCCTCGGGATTTTCGGTGAGCAGGGCCTTCTCGAAGTTCTGGAAAATGAAGCTGCGCAGGTTCAGCGCATTCGGAATGCTCTTGATCTGCATGGCATTCTTCTCCAGGCTTTCGATGCCGAAGAAGTTGGTGAGCGAGCCAGTAGATAGCACCAGATAGTCGTAGCGAATGTCGCCCACACTGGTGTGTAGCGTGTTGCCGGCCGTATTGATGCGCTGTACGTCGGCCATACGGAAGAAGAAATTCTTCTGGCCCGCGAAAATCTTGCGGATCGGGTAGGCAATGCTGTCGGCCTCCAGCGCGCCGGTGGCTACCTGGTAGAGCAGAGGCTGAAAGTTGTGGTAGTTGTTGCGGTCGACGACGACCACCTGCACCGGTGCGTCGCGCAGGGCCTTGGCCAGGCGCAGGCCCCCGAAGCCGCACCCCACGATAACCACGCGGGGCTGAGTAGAAACCGGAAGATTGGTATCCATAGAAGTTTGCTGAAAGGAACGAGCCAAGGTAACCGCTTTTATATAGCGGCCGCGGCATCATAGGCCTTTACCCGAAAACCGGCTTTCTGGTTACCGTTCTGCTTGTTTATACGCTTGGCCTAACTGGTTAAAAGACAGAAAGCCCGCATTTCGGCGGGCTTTCTGTGACAGTGTGCTTCGTCGTTAATAATCGGTGCCTTCCTTCTTCTTGAATTCGCCCTGCTTGATCTGGTTGATGAGCTGCAGCCAGCTGAAGGGGTTTAACAGCGGGTTGTTGGTTTGGGGCGTGGGCGCGGTGCCCATGCGCCGGTCTTGGCTGTACTGCTGGTTTTGCATCGTTTGGCGGTAGTTGCCCATGCTGGTTACCGGCGCGTTGTTGAAGATGCGGCGCAGAATCTGCTCGTTGAGGTTGTCGGCCACGCTCGAGCCACGCTCCTTGGGCAGCTTCAACGCCAGGAAAGCACGCTTAAACTCCTTTTCGGTGGCGTAGGGGAAGATGCGGACTTCGGGCAGAATGGTGGCGTCTTCCTTGAGCTGCACAATCACCGAGTAGCTCTGCCGCTGGTAGTCGCCGGGAATCACGACCGTCTGGTTTCGGTAGCCCAGGGAGCGAATCACGATACTGTCGCCGGTAAGCACGGGCAGCGAAAAGTAGCCGTAGGCGTTGGTAGCGGTGCCGCGGCCGGCTTTGGGCACAAACACGGTGGCCCCGGGCACGCCCAGCAGCGAGTCGCCGGTGGCAATGATACCGGTGAACTGCACCACGCGGCGCTGGCCCTGGGCGCGCACCAGCGAAGGGCTAAACCCGACGAGCACGACAACGACCAGCACTAGCGCCAGCCACCAGGAAGAATTTCGAACACGAACAGACATAGAGGAAATTACAGACTACAATAATACGGCTCTTTGAGGGTGTAAGCCCGGCAAGGTGTAAATTTGTTCCCGCCCCGGCCCCGCGGCTCCCTTCGCCATTCCGACAAAAGATGCGCCTTAAACACTTCAACGTTGCATTTGGTCAGCAACTATTCAAGGCTTTCGGCGACGAGTCGCGGGTGCGCATCCTGCATTTGCTCTGGCGCAACCAGGAAATGTGCATTTCCGACCTGGAACAGGTGCTCGACTTCACCCAAACCAAAACCTCGCGCCAGTTATTATATCTGAAAAACGCGGGGCTGGTGAATTTCCGGCGACTCGACAACTGGGCGTTTTACTTTCTCAAGGATGAAGCCGCCGACCTGGTGCAACAGCTGTTGGCCTTCATGGAGAAAGACGCCCAGCTCGTGCGCGACCAGCAGATTTACCAGACGCTGTGGTCGAACCGGGAGCTGGCCGCGTACAAGCTCCAAAACCGCCGCTGGACCGGCATGGCCTGAGTAGGCCGCGTCCGGTGGCTTTGCCCCCTAGCCGTTACCGTATGAATCTGGCGTATCACTTGTTTGTCTGCAACAATCAGAAGGACGAAATCGGCAAGGACGTGGCCCGCGCCCTGAAGATTGAAATCAAGAAGCAGGGCCTGAAAAGCCTGCTGCTGGGCGGCACGAAGCGCAAAACCCGCGTACAGACCTGCAACTGCCTCGACGTGTGCAAGCACTGCAAGAAAGGCCCCGGCGCGGCGCTTATCGTCTACCCCGAGGGCACGCTATACGGCGACGTGAAGCCCAAGGACGCGCCCGAAATCGTGCGGGAACATCTGCTCGAAGGCCGGGTTATTAAACGACTATTGCTGGATTAACCTTTTTCTCTGTGCCCCACTTTCCGCCTGCCAAGCCGTACCGCCACCTCTTCTTCGACCTCGACCACACGCTCTGGGACTTTGAGAAGAATGCCGACGAAACCCTGCGCACCCTGTTCGACCAGCACGCGCTGGGCCGCTTCGGCCTGTTCACCGTCGAGGAGTTTATTAACCGCTACCGCGACGTGAACCACGCGCTGTGGCGCATGTACCAGAACAACCAGATTTCGCAGCAGCAGCTCCGCAGCGTGCGGTTTGTGCGCACCCTCACCCGCCTGGGTTTGAGCGAGGAAGACGTGCCGTTCAATATCTCCCAGCAGTTTACTGACTTGCTGCCCCGCAAGTCGGCCGTGTTTCCCTTCACCCACGAGGTGCTCGACTACTTGCAGGAGAAATACACGCTGCACCTGATTACCAACGGCTTCAAGGATATTCAGCACATCAAGCTGACCTCGTCCAACCTTACCGACTACTTCCAGGAGGTTATTACTTCCGAGTGCAGCGGCTACCTCAAGCCCGACGCGCGCATGTTCAGCCACGCGCTGGAGCGCACCGGGGCCACCGCCGCCGAAAGCCTCATGATTGGCGACAACCTGGAGTGCGACGTGCTGGGCGCCTACAACGCCGGTATCGACCAGGTGTATTTCAACCCCGACAAGCGGCGGCACTTTGCCAGCATTACCTACGAAATAAGCTGTCTGAGCGAGCTGCGCGAGTTTTTGTAGCCTACTGCCAGCTCTACCCAAAGCCACTGGGCGCAGCATTCCGAACCATAGGGTCAGGAGGCTGCGCCCAGTGGCGTTTTAGAGCATCCGTTGGCTGGGCTTACAGCAGCGCCCGGTCCCAGGGCAGTTCCTGCTCACTGATGGCGGAAAGCAGCACCAGACCCACCCCAACCAGCCCGTGGAGCAAGTCGCCTTCGTGGTGGCGGTAGAAGTCCGTGTTCAACTCCGTCGTCAGCCAGTTGCGGGTTTGGGTCAGCCAGAACGCGTAGCCTTTGCGGTAGGCGTCGTGGCCGCTGAGTTGGTAAAGCGTGCGGTATAAATGGGCTACGCCGGCCGCTCCGGAGCTGAAGCGGGAGTTGGTTACGGCCGTCGACCGCACGTCGGTGCGCAGCAGCGTGTTAAGGCCCACCAGCTCGGCCAGCCGTAGCAATTCGGGATCCTGCAGCAGCTTGTGGCTAGTGTAGAGCAGCAACGCCTGCCCCAGGTCGCCGTGGCGCCAGCTTAGCTCGTTGCTAAAAGTGGCCTCGTCCTGGTCATTGGCAATGTAATCGGGGAAGATGGCGTACTTCCGCTCCGAAAAGTCGACTTCCCGCTTGGCCGACAGGATATAAACAATACCCTGGTGGACTTGCTCCCGAATGTCGTCCAGTTGGGGCGCGGCGCCGGTTTCGGCTAGCCGAATGAGCAGCAGCAACTCGCCGGCCAAACCATCGGCCAGGCCAAGGCGGGTTACAGACTCTGCGCCGTCGAGGTCGGGTGAGCTAGCTACCAAAGACGGCCAGAATCCTGCCGTTTTCTGTGCCAGCGCCTTTGTCAACAGATTCGTGGCAAGCGGCTGCCCGGGGTGGCGCAGGCAGAAATACCGGACAATGCGCAGAAAGTCAGGAACGCTGCTGGCCTCGTGTTGCAGCAGCAGGCCGGCTTGAGCCAGCAGGCGGTGGTCCAGCTCGACCAACAGGGCATTATGCTCTTTTTTAGCAATGCCCTGCTCTACAAATTCAGCGTATAGCCAAGCCAGGGTCACTACTTCATCGAGTTGGGCCGACGACCAGCTACCCACCGAATAGTGGGCCAACTGCTGAAGCAGCTGCTCCAGCAGCTCTTTGGCCCGACTGGCGTCCTGCTCCTGCCCGAATGCTTTGTAAACAGTATAATAATAGAGAGCATAGCCCAACAAATCGGTGACGGAGCTTGTCTCGCCGCTTTTGTTGGTGATGATAACGTGGATATCGCGCCAGCCTGCAATCAGGCTGTCTTTATCCTTATAGGCAGATGATAAATAAGGCTTTACCATTTTACTTTTCAAGAAAGGAGAGTAAAAGTCAAGCCCTGCCATACTACTTTGTCTCCGGAGATAATTATTATGAATTAGCAGTGCTTATCCAAGCTGCAGCGCGCAGCGGGCGGTGGTGGTCAAGCGGATTTTCTGACAAAGCCGGCGGTTTTCAGCCGTCGGGCTCTGCCAGAAAATGTGGTGCTTCGCAAGGGAAAGCTGAGATTTTAGCCAAAAACGACATCCATGATGGAAGACGACCACACCGAAGTCCACTGACAATTAAGGGTCGAGGCGGGCATTTCACCGGCGGGGTCGGTATACTTTACTTGCTCAGCCGCGGCTTTATTGAAGACGGTAACCGTTGTTTTCTTGAAAGCGAATTTGGCGGTGGTATCGATGTTTTTCATAGCGTTTGCAGAAGAGAAGGTTGGGAGTTTGAAGCGGGTAATCGTTTTTCCAGCAGCTGCGTAGCCTTAGCCCATCAGCGTATCCAGGGTGCCGATGACGGACGACGACCAAATAGAAGTCCACTGGCAGTTCAGGGTCGAGGCGGGCAGTTCACCGGGGTCGGTATACTTCACTTGCTCCGTTGCGGCTTTGTTGAAGACGGTAACGGTCGTTTTTTTGAAAGCGAATTTGGCGGTGGTGTCAGCGGTTTTCATAACGTTTTGCAGGAAAGGGTGGGGATGGAACAGAAAATCGTGTGATTTGCAAGCGGAAGCGTAGATTTACCCACGCTGGGTGTCTGCTACTGAGGAAGTCCAAATCGAAGTCCACTGGCAGTAGATGGTTGAGGCCACCGACGTATCATCGGCATGTTGCACAGCAGAAGCCGCAGCTTTATTGAAGACGGTAACGGTCGTTTTCTTGAAAGCGAATTTGGCGGTGGCGTCGATGTTTTTCATAGTATTCTGGCGAGTAAAGCTGTGTGTATGAAGAATCTGCTGTTGTTTGCTTTGGATGAAACAAACGTAGGGTTACGGTTACAGCGCCCATAAAAAATTACACCAACCCGCCTTTCCTCTACACCAACCCGGAATTTTTGAGGACCTCTAAGCAGCTGCATATTTGCCCGGGCTACTTTCCTCTCCAACTCTCTTCCCGGCCGCCGAGGCGGCCCTCCGACTTCTGGCTTCCTTATGGCGCTTCGCACTACCTCGCTGAAACCGATTCTTATCCATTTCATCATCTGGCTCTGCTACATATCATATGAAGGGCTGTTCCTGACTATTGTCAATCGGATACAGTATAATTATTGGGAGACCGGCTTGCAGTTTATGCTTTTTGCCGGTCTTTTCTATGTCAATAGCCTGCTATTGCTGCCCAAGCTTTTTGCGAAGCGCCGCTACATCGAATATGGCCTGAGCCTTATGGTGGTGCTGGTCATTTTTGGCCTGATGCGCTACGTCGTCACCGTTCATATCCTGCCGCACCTCACCACGAACATCCTCTACACCTACACCTCCGTGCGGCTCTTTTGGGGCATTGCCATCTACCGCGGGGTTTACTTTGTACTGCTCAGCTTCGGCTACTGGTTTTCGCTGAACGCCATTCGACTGGAAAAGCAGAAGCGCCTGCACGAGCAGCAGCTGCGGACTGCTGAGCGAAGCCTGATGGAGGCCGACCTGGCTTTTCTGAAAAGCCAGATCAATCCGCACTTTCTCTTCAATGCCCTCAACTTTCTCTACGCCCAAGCCTACCCCCACTCCGAGGATACGGCCAAGGGCATTCTGCTGCTATCCGACATTATGCGCTACGCGCTAAAAGACGATGACGACAACGGTAAAGTGATGCTGGAAAAAGAAGTACAGCACCTGCAGAATTATATCGACATCAATCAGCTGCGCTTCAGCAACCGACTTCAAATTCGGTTTGAGGTAGTGGGCAGCCTACAGTTTCTCATGATTTTGCCGCTGGTGCTCATCACCTTCGTCGAAAACTGCTTTAAGCACGGGGAGCTGGCCGATCCGGAACATCCACTCCTGATTCAGGTTAAGACGGAAAACAACCGCCTCTTCTTTTTGACTTATAACAAGAAGCGTAACGGACCCAAGGAAAAGACCACCGGAATCGGACTTGTAAATACTAAGAAAAGATTAGACCTTGTTTACCCGAACCGCTATACCCTAGCCGTTACCAACGACCCGGAGTACTATACCTGCCAACTCACCATTGACCTCTAACTAGATGATTTCCTGCCTGATAGTAGATGACGAACAAGGTGCTATTGACATTCTGAAGACGTTTATCGACAAAACGCCCTTCCTGACCCTTGCGGGTAGTACTACCAACCCCATTGAAGCGCTGAGCATCGTGCAGAATCAGGCCATCGACCTGATCTTTCTGGATATTCACATGCCCCAGCTCTCCGGCCTCGACTTCATGCGCCTGCACAAGGGCAAGAGCAAGGTTATCCTGACGACGGCCTACAGCGAGTTTGCCGTAGAAGGCTTCGAGCTCGAGGCCCTCGACTACCTGCTCAAGCCCATTGCCTTCGAGCGGTTTCTGAAAGCCGCCCAAAAGGCGCTGAACACGTCCATGGAAACCTCGGCCCGCTGGCAGCCCGCCGAAAAGGAAGACGACTACATCTTCGTCAAGACGGAAAGCAAGGGCAAAATGACCAAGGTTAACTTCGACGAAATTGTGTTCGTGGAAGGCATGAAGAACTATATTTCCATCAATACGGCCGAAGACCGGATTGTAACGCTCCTGAACATAAAGGACATGGAGGACCGCCTGCCGCCCAAGAATTTCATGCGCGTGCACAAGTCCTACATCGTGTCGCTGAACAAAATCAAGGCCCTGGATGGCAACCAGATTCTGTTTAAGGACATGAAAGCCTACGTGCCATTGGGCGAAACTTACCGCAACGCCTTTTTCGAGGCGCTGCAGGAAAAGGTAATGGGAGGTAAAAAGTAGCGCCCTAGGGCGCTACTTTTTGTATAGCCTGCTGCGACTGGTACTGCCGGTGCAGAAAATCGTAGAGCACCATTTCGTGCAGGCGCGCATCGACCGGAATGAGCCGGTTGAGCAGCATGTGAATATAGCTACCCAGCAGACTGTGCCGCTCTACATCGAGCAGCCCTAGCTGGCCCAGGTCGTTTATCTGGCGGGCCAGGCTTCGTACTTCCGGGCTGGGCTTGCCCGTTAGCTCCCAGGTTTGCAGGGCCTGTTGCAGGGCCGGCCGGAAGCTGCGGTATTTGGCGTCGAGCTGCAGCTTCAGGCTTTTGTTCATACCAAACTCGCGGCCAAAGCTTTCCTTGAGCGTATGCAGCAGCGTCAGCTTTTCCGCGAGCGGGCATGCAAAGGCGTCCAGCAGCTCGTCTATCTGGCACAGGCCCCAGATCCAGGGCGTGGCGCTGTCGTCGCCGGCGGTTTCGGCCAGCTTGGCCAGCACGGCGCGGCTATTCTCGTAAAACCAGGTTTCCGACAGCTCCATGGTAGGCGTGCCGTAGCGTTCCAGCTCGCGGCGGTAGGTATCAATCTGGGTTTTCCAGAGGTAGCCGTTGCTCACGTAGGGCTGCACGTAGCTGTTCACCAAGTGCACAATGTCGCCGATACGCTGGGTATCGGGCAGGTGCAGGCGCAACCGGATGTGGTTGTCGGGGTCGGCGTAGCGAATGAAAAACCACTTGTCGATCAGGCCCAGGGCCAGCAACTCTTCCGTGAGGGGCCGGATAACTTCTACCAGCACCCGGTCGGCCACTTTCTGGCCGCAATAGAACTTATAGTAGAGCCACTCGGAGCCCAGGGAAAACTCACGCGTCAGCTCGGCCTGACGGCCCACGTACGTCTTGCCCAAAGCTGTATAGCAGGGTGCATCGCGCACAAGCAGGGCTACTAGCTGGTGGGCATAAGGCTGGCCGGCGGCATTGCGCACCGGGCTGGTTTCATTGGCAAACAAGAACTCCTTGAGCTTAACAGAAGGCCGGGCGCGAATAGCCGCCAGCCATACGCCCACGCTGGTTGCATTATCGGCATCAACGAGCAGCTCATTGTCGCCGTCGGCCAGGGTGAAAAAGCGTGGCAGCTGCCAGCGGCTGCGCAGCTCCTGCAGCCGGGCACCTACTTCCGCCGCCGGAGCCGCCAGCAGCTCCCGCAGATCAGTACGGTCGAGCTGCCAGGACGCGGGCTGCAGGATAACCTGCTGAAACGTGAGGCGGGGCAGAAACTTGGCGTAGAGCGACACCGAACTCCACGAGAAACCCAGCTGAGGCTGCAGGCCCTGGGTTTGCAGGTCGCAGAGAAACTCGTAGACTGGCAAGGCCTGGTGGGCAAAATTGTGGGCCGTACCAAGCCGGGGCACAATAATCTGATTGGTGTGCCGGGAGCGGATAACCAGCTGCCGCCCTTCCATCGACAACGTCAGGTCCTGGAGCCGGACCTGGCCCGCAGCTGGCAGCCCCGACTGCGCCAGATAAGGAATTTCGAAGTCGCGGAATGAGGGCCGCAGCAGAATATTGCCGATGCGGCTTACGGGCAGATGGCAGATTTCGGCGAAGCACACGGCCGGGTTCTGCTCCTGCTCGTACCGGGCCACCTCCCGCACTACCTGCTCAATGTGGGCGTCGGCGTGGGCAAAGCGGCCCAGAATATTCACGGCGCTGGAGCCGCCCACCGTTTCGAGCAGCACCTGACCCTCATCCAGCAGCCGGAACACGACAGGCAATGAGGGCGGCAGCGGATTGGTGGCCGGCGCAAAGCCCTGCACTTCCTCTTTGGTAATGCTGACGCTGTACTGCCGGTTGCGGTCGGCCTCGCGCAGCTTCTGATACATGAACTGCTGTACCTCGTTTTGGCGCAGGGCGCGGCCCTTGTTGCTTTGCCCGGCCAGGGCCAGGTCGTGAACCAGGGGTGAATAGGTGCTTTTGCCAAAATCGGAGTAGCGCAGGCCACTTTCGTTGTCGAGGGCTTCGAGCAGCGGTACAGCCTGGCTTTCGTAACGGGCCTGAAATCGGTCTTTAAAGTCCTCCAGCCGCTCGTTTTTGGCCGCCGGGGTTAGGTGCGTCAGTACTTCGAGGGCTTGCAGGAGCTGCTCCTGCACCGGCGTGCCCAGGGTAGCGCCGGCCTCCAGGCCCCGGATAGAATCGGTCTGGAATAGCTTGTTTTTCTGAATCGGGATGCCCAGCGGCTGTAGCGTGGCCACAATCTGCTCGTAGGCCTCGGCAGAATTTACCGGGTTGCGGTCCAGCACGGCGAGCTGGTCGGCCACCTGCTGCAGCCGGTGCTGTAGGGCCTGAATGCCAGCATTGGGCGCGGCGGCGTGCAACCGGGCCAATACGGCCTGTATATGCACGTAAAACTCGGGGCCGGTAACGGTGGGCTCCAGCTCACTGACCAGCACCTGCGCCCCAATCAGCTCATCAATATAGCCCAGAGCGGCTTCCATTTCGGTTTCATCGGCGGCCAGCAGGCAAGCCAGGGCTGTGCGCGTGATACCCGGCCGGCTGGCCTCTACAACTCGCTGCAGATACTCCGACACAGCGGCCGAGCTTATCTGGTGCACCCGCTCTTCCTGCACGAAACGGTGCTCGATGTAGCGGATTTCCTCCCCGATCTGGTAAATACTGGTATTAGGGAAATACAGAATCCGCTGCTTTACGGCTTCCAGCTCCGAGAGCTGATAGGCCAGTGTGCACAGGTAGTGCATATCGAGGCGGGTGTGGCGGGTGTTGTTTTCCGGGGTCAGCGTAATGCGGCTCTCCTCGCCCCAGCTCACCACCGAGCAGCCCGCAAACAGGCCGAAAGGCGTGCAGCGGCTGGTCATGCGGGCATAGTAGCGGGCCACGGTACCCAGCAGCTTTTCCACCTTCTTGGGGTCGGTCAGTTCGCCGCTCTGCCACTTCTGGCACTCCTGACACAGGTCGGGAGAGGCCAGGTAGAGCGCCTCCATAAAGGCAGCGTCGCGGAGGCGGAGGCGCAATGCATCAGTATCGAAGGCGCTGTCGAAAGGGCCGGCGGGCGTGCGCAGAATCAGGTTGGGGTGAAAATGGTAGAGTTGTTTCAACATAGCTATAGGGAGAGGCGGCAGAACGAGGAGTTGAAAAGATGCCGCAGCCAGGTAGGCCACCAGAGCCTGGATTTGCGCAGCAACAAGTTGCGCAAACATTTGCGGCCTGCCAAGCTCATTCTGGCCAGTGCGCGGCACTTTAGCGCGCCTCTTAGCGGTGCATCATTACCGGGTGCAATGGGCTAGGTAGCTGGAACTAGGCCCGACTATAGCCCGAATCACCGGATTGGTCCTTTGGAAAGTCCTGTTGGTGTAATTGATTTCACCGGCCCGGACCGGCGCTCTATGTTTGTATCATCAGGTCGGGAATAGCACGGCAAACGAGCCACAAAACGCCCTCCTGACCGTTAAAAACCTGATTTTGGGTTTGTCCTTACAAAGAGCCGGTTGGTGTAATAAATTATCAACCAGCCGCTGAGCCGCCTAAGTTTGTATCAATCCTTACCGCCTACCGCTATGAAAAGTATAGTTCCTGCCACTTTCCTTATGGTTGCCGCCTGCACCGGATTTCACTCCGCCCAGGCTCAAAGCACCAACGGTATTCTGACCGGAGCCGTAGCCGACAGCCTCACCAAACAAGTGCTGCCTTACGCTACGATTGTACTGAAAAAAGCTTCCGATCCACAATTCGTGCTCAGCACGATGAGTGATGAAAAAGGCAGCTTCCGCTTCGAGGGCCTGCAGGCCGGCAGCTACTCGCTGCTGGGCACCTTCATCGGCTACCGCAGCTTTGTGCAGGAAGCCATTACGGTAGAGGCCGGTGCCGCCCCGCAGCTGAACGTGCTGCTGGCCCCCGACCGCAAGCTGCTGAAGGCCGTGACGGTAACCGCCGTGAAGCCCTTCATCGAGATGCGCGCCGACAAAGTGGTACTAAACGTAGCCGAAAGCCCGATAGCCACTGGCGGCACCGCTGCCGAAGTGCTGGGCCGCGCCCCAGGCGTAGTTGAGTCGAACGGCAGCTACTCGGTGCGGGGCAAGCAGGTAGCAGTGCTCATTGATGGCAAATACACCAACATGAGCGGCTCGGACCTGAAAGACATGCTGGCTGCCATGCCCAGCAACACGCTCGACAAGGTAGAGGTAATCACCAACCCTTCAGCCAAGTACGACGCCCACGGTGGCGCTCTTATCAACATTGTGACCACCAAAAGCAAGTCGTTTGGTACCAACGGCACCCTGACCAGCGGCCTCGGCACGGGGCGCTACGCCCGCTACAGCAGCGGCCTTAGCCTGAACCACCGGCAGGAGAAATTCAACCTCTACGGCAGCTACGACTACCTGCGCCTGAAGAACTATAGCCGCTCGGAAACGCAGCGCGCCGTAAGTCCGGAGGCAGCGCTGGCCGAAAACGGCAACGAAGTGGCCGAGCGCCACAGCAACACCGCCAAGCTCGGCCTAGACTACGACATTAACAAAACCAGCTCAGCCGGCATCCTGGTGAAGGGTATCATGAGCTTCCGCAACCGGGCCGGGGGTACAGGCTCAGTATTGGCCGGCACCGGCACCAACGACCTGCTCTCCAACGTGCGCACCACCGGCGACTCCCGCTTCATTAGCCCCACGGTGAACCTCTACTACAAATCGACGGCGGGCAAGCCGGGTACGGAATTGCGCCTCAGCGCCGACTACTTCCGCTACCAGAAAGCCTGGCACGACGATATCAGCACCTTTTATCAGAATGCCGACGGCACCGACTACGCCGACCCGTGGTATCTGCGCAACAACTCGCCGGCCAGCAACGACGTCAAATCCCTGGCCGTGGACTACACCCGGCCCCTGGAAAAGGCAACGCTGGAAATGGGGGCCAAATCGACCTTCACTACCACCGACAACGACATTCGCTGGCAGGAGCTGACCGACGGGGCCTGGCAAACGGACGCGGGCAAGACCAACCACTTCATCTACCGCGAGAATATCAACGCGGCGTATATCACCTACAACAAAAAAATCCAGAAAGTAGGCTTGCAGGCCGGGCTGCGCACCGAGCAAACCAACACGGAAGGCACTTCCCTGACCACGGGGCAAACTACCAGGCGCAACTACCTGAACTTCTTCCCCAGCGTGACGGTCAACTACGACCAGTCGGACAAGCAGCAGCTCAGCTTTAGCTACCAGCGCCGCATCGACCGATTCCGCTTCGACCTGGTAAACCCCTTCGTAACCTACGTCAGCCAGTATTTATACTATCAGGGCAACCCCAACGTGCGGCCTTCGACTTCCCACAACTTCTCCTTCTCGCACACTTACAATAACCAGCTCTCGACCTCCATCAGCTACTCGCACCACCAGGACGTACTGACGCAGGTGTTCCGCAAACGAGACGCCACCGCAGTAGTAAGCACCTTCGAAAACTCCAATAGCGCCGAGTCGATTGACATCAACGTGGCCCACTCCAAGCAGCTACTGCACAACAAGTGGAGCAGTACCAACACCGGCGGCCTGAGCTACGCCAAAGTCAACTCGACGACCGATGCAAGTCTGAACTCGGCCACTCCTTCGCTCTACGCCAGCTCCAACAACTCCTTCCAGGTGGCCAAGGGCCTCAAGCTGGAACTCTCAGCCTACTACTACTCTCCCATGAAATTCGGGGCCTACGACTTCGCCGCCCGCTATGCCGGCAGCCTGGGCATGTCGAAGAGTGTATTGCAAGGTGCCGGCACCCTGACGCTGAACGTGACCGACCTACTTAACACCCAAACCAGCCGCTACACCATCAGCTCCTTTGGGGTGAACTCGACCAACGAAAGCAAAGCCGAAAGCCGGTTTGTCCGGCTCAACTTCAGCTACCGGTTTGGCAACAAGAATGTGAAGGCCAGCAAGGCCCGCAAAATAGGGACCGAAAGTGAGCAGCGGCGTATGGAAGCAAACTAGTCCCAACTCTCAGCCCACCAAAACCGCTTGTTTATCTCCTTATTCTCTTGTCTTAGCTATAACCACTATACCTCATGAAAAAGCACGCTTCCCTCAATAACAGCAAGTTACTCCTCAACAAAGAGCGTATTGCCTGCCTCTCGGCCAGCGACATGGAACACATCATCGGCGGCTTCCAGGTGGATGCCCACGAGTACAGCACCAACGGCGTAGGCACCTGCAACATGTGCACCACCTTAGGCGGCAACACCCAGCTGATTCAGTACGAGACTCGCTAGCCGGCCTTCCCTGCCCCACTTTATCCTGCCTATCTCTACTACCGATATCCACTATGAAAAAGCAAGCCTCCTTCAGCAACAGCAAATTGCTCTTCAGCAAAGAGAAAATAGCCCACCTCTCCGCCCCGGAACTTGCCCAGATTGTGGGTGGCGCGGCTCAGGCCGACTGCAACAGCAGCCGCCACGATTTCACCTGCCAACTCTGCACGGGAGTAACCCACAACGATGGGCAGGCGCTGGTACAGCCCGAATAGAAATTCATATAGCTCAATTATAATCAACACACTACTACCACTATTATGAAAAAGCACGATTCCCGTAAGCTTAATTTCAGCAAGGAAAAAATCGCCAATCTATCGGCGGCCGACCTCGACCAGGTGGTAGGCGGCAAAGAAGCTCCTACTGTGGGCGACGCCAGTACCCGGTGGCTTTTCACCTGCGAAATGTGTACTACCATCGGGCCCGATACCAGCATTGCACCGCAGGAGCAAGTATAGCCCCCGGCTCCTCATATAACTTATTGCCAATCAATAAGCCACCGTTATGAAAAAGCAAAATTCGAACAAGCTCGCCTTCAGCAAAGAGAAAATAGCCAACCTATCGGCCGCGGAACTGGGCCAGATAATAGGTGGCCAGCAAGACGGCGAAAGAATCAGCACTTACCACGATTTTACCTGCGGCTTGTGCACTGACGTTCACGTCGAAATCAAAGACAAACCTTAACCTTTTTTTACTCACTTTTCTTCATTCACTTTCATCCTTTATTTAACCCATTATCATGAAAAAGCAAGATTCCAACAAGCTCACCTTCAACAAGGAAAAAGTAGCTAACCTGTCGTCGGCCGACCTGGGCCAAGTGGTAGGTGGCAAAGAGGCTCCGGCCGCTACCGACACGAGCACGCACGCCAACTTTACCTGCAGCCTGTGCACCACGCTGACCGGCATTGCCCCAGAAGAGCAGGCTTAATTGCCCCTACTGTAGCACGTATTCTTACTCACTTTTTATTTCATCTTTCTTCATTTCTTATTTACCACTATCATGAAAAAGCAAGATTCTAAACTCGCCTTTAACAAAGAAAAAGTAGCTAACCTGTCGTCAGCTGATCTGGACCAGGTAGTAGGTGGCAAAGAAGCCGCTACCCACCCCACCGACGGCAGCACCCACGCCAACTTTACCTGCAGCCTGTGCACCACGCTAACTGGTATTGCTCCCGAAGAGCAGGCGTAATTTCTCTTAATTCTAATTTCTCATTCTTTTCACTCTATCAATTCTATTATCATGAAAAAGCAAGATTCTAAACTCGCCTTCAACAAAGAAAAAGTAGCTAACCTGTCGTCGGCCGACCTCGACCAAGTAGTAGGTGGCAAAGAAGCCGCTACTCACCCTACGGATGGCAGCACGCACGCTAATTTCACTTGCAGCCTGTGCACCACGCTGACCGGCATTGCCCCCGAAGAGCAGGCTTAATTGCCCCTACTGTAGCACGTATTCTTACTCACTTTTTATTTCATTTTTCTTCATTTCTTATTTACCACTATTATGAAAAAGCAAGATTCTAAACTCGCCTTCAACAAAGAAAAAGTAGCTAACCTGTCGTCAGCTGATCTGGACCAGGTAGTAGGTGGCAAAGAGGCTCCGGCCGCTACCGACACGAGCACCCACGCCAACTTCACCTGCAGCCTGTGCACCACGCTGACTGGTATTGCTCCCGAAGAGCAGGCCTAGGTTTCTGAACCGCTAGCTTATCATCTCCAGCCTTTCGCTACTTCACGAAGTTCCCCGCCTACGCCGACCAGATTGGCCCTACACGCAACGAGCTATGTCAATGCGTCGCCAGCGAAGCTTTAGTAGCGTAGCGAAAGGCTGAAGATGGAGCCCCTCGCCTGCCCCTTGTGGCACTCCCACCGGGGGCAGGCACCGAGGCTACTCTCCTACTTATTGCCTCTGTTATCATTGAGTTACATTATATCATTAGCTGCTTTCGTTGCCTATTATTTGCCTTATTTTAGCCTTTATTATTACCTGCTTTATTACCTATTTTATTTAGCTATCCGGACGGCAATCGTCGCAATACTGTTTACACAGGGCTCTACTTAAAAGGGACCTGTGTAACAGTTTTTATAGACAGGTCGCCCTATTTTTCATCTTCCTGACGTCCTGTCTTTTCCTTTCGACTTAACGGGCAATTGCCCCTTTTCTCATACTAGCTTTTCGCTGCTAATCGATTTTGTTTTATGCCTACGCAAGAAGTAATCAGCACCAAGCTGCTGCAGATCGAGCAAGATATTTTTGCCACGTACACGGCCAAGCCGTCCCTGTCGGTAATGTGTGGTAACGGCGCGCTGCCCATCTTCTACTATAGCCTCTACCACACCTACCAGGACGAAACGTACCGGGAAAAGGCGGAAGTAATTCTGGACCATATTCTCGACCAGCTCAACCAGGGCATTACCTCCTTCACGTACTGCGACGGTCTGACGGGCGTAGCCACTATGTTGAGCTATCTGGTGGAAAAGGAGTTTATTGGCGACGAAATGGACGATTTCCTGAGCCAGTGCGACGAGGCTCTGTTCAAAGTATTTACCCGGCTCATGGCGCAGGCCGACCTCGACTACCTGCACGGCTCGCTGGGCGTGGCTACCTACTTCCTGAACCGTTACCGCACCAGCCCGGCCGTGCTGCCCCAGCTGCTTACCATTGGCGCCGCCATTCACGAGCACGTAGCGCACATGGTCGACCCGGCTACGAGTACGGCCGAGGTTTTCAACTGCGGCATGGCGCACGGCCAGGTGTCAAGCCTGATTTTTCTGACCAAATACCACACCCTGGCCCCCAATCCGGCCGCGGTAGCAGCTACCATCCGCCTCATTGCCCAGCGCCTGCTTGGGTATCAGTCGGCCAATGCGGCTACGCTGTCCATTTTCCCGGCAATTGTGCAGCTCGCCGGCTCCGGCACACCCGATGAGGCGGCCTATAGCGTGCCCAATGGCTGGTGCTACGGCGACACGATGATTTCGCTCGGTTTGCTGGCTGCCGGCCAAACCCTGCACGATGCCGACCTAGTGGCCGAGGCTACGGCACTGGCCCTGCGCACCACGGCCCGCAACAGCTGCGAAACGGCCATCATCAACGACGGCGGCATGTGCCACGGCAGCGCCGGGCTGGCGCATATGTACAAAAAATGGCACCAGGCCACGGGCATCGAGGCCTTCGAGGAAAACCATCTGCACTGGCTGCGCCAAACCCTGGAGCTGACCAACCACGCCGATGGGCTGGGCGGCTTCAAAAAGTTCGAGGGCAATAATAAGTACTCCAACAAGTTTGGCCTGCTCGACGGGGCCAGCGGCGTGGGCCTGGTGCTGGCCGACTACGTGCACGGCCAGCCTTCCGACTGGGACCGGTTCTTTTCGCTGTCGTAACTCCTCTTGCGGCACTCAGCAATGCCGCCACCGGGCCGGCTTCTCCTTGGGGAAGCCGGCCCGGTGGCTTTCCGGCGTACCAGTTGGCCAGCTCAAAGCAACCGGCATGCCCTGAGCCAGCGGCCAGCGGCTGGGTCATTTTGCCGGCAAAATCAGGCCTATTGACCCCGAAATTCGGGTTGGTATAGGCAATGACCGGGTTCGTGTATTTTTTTTCAGGACGGGAAAGGACCGGGGTATTTTTGGTAAGAAGAATAAGAATAGGGGTGTTCTGCCCCCGCTTTTGAGCGGGTGAGCAGTAGCTGCCGGGTAACGCATCCGCATTAGCCTCGCCACTCGCCCATTCGGCCGCTTCCTGCCTTAAAATCATACTCTGTCATTCTAAATCCGTTTTTATGAGTGCTGCCTATTTATTTGATAACCGCCTGATTGTAAGAACGCCACGCCTGCCCTTTACCGACCGACTCGGCACCGTGGAGCTGGATGAACTACTGCAAGACGACTCGTTTCTGGAAGCCCTGTACCTAGCCTCGCCGGTGCTTTACGATGAGTGCCTGAAACACCGGCAGGGCCAGCGCGGTAGCCGCAAGGAGGTGGAAAAGCTGGCCAAATCGGTGAGCAAGTATTTCCGCCGCATGAGCACGCGCTGCACACCATTCGGCCTGTTTTCGGGCTGCGGCCTCACCGCCTGGACCGACCAGCCCAGCGCCGTGCGCCTCGATACCCGCCGGCTGCAGCGCCACACCCGCCTGGATATGCTCTACCTCTGCGCCCTGGCCCAGAAGCTGGCTACCCTGCCCAGCGTCAAGCAAAACCTGCTGTTCTTCCCCAATACCAGCATCTACTCCATCGGCGACGAGCTGCGCTACGTCGAATATATGTACGGCCGCAGTGGCCGCCAGCATCAGATTAGCTCGGTAATGGCTTCCGAATACCTGCGCGACGTGCTGCAGGCCGCCACGGCCGGCATTACCATCGACCAGATGATAGGCCGGCTCGTGAGTGAGGAAATTACTGAGGAGGAGGCCCGCGAGTTTATTGAGGCCGTGGTAGCCTCGCAGCTGCTGGTGAACGAGCTGGAGCCCGCCATTACGGGCCCGGAGTTTATCTACCAGATTCTCGAAACCCTGGAGCGCCTCAACCAGGTGGAAAACCCCGAACTGACCGCCATTATTCACACGCTGCGCACGGTGGATAATCTGCTGCTGAGCTTCGACCAGAACCCGCAGAACCAAGCCGCCGACTACCGCCGGCTCATGGGCCTACTCGACGAGCTGGGCGTGGCCTACGAGGAAGGCAAGCTCTTCCAGACCGACCTGGGCACCACCGTGCAAGGCGGCCTGAACGTGGGCTTCCAGAGCCGCATCAAGCAAGCGCTGGGCATTATGAACAAGCTCACGGTGCGCAAGGAAAACGAGCGAATTCAGTCGTTTATCAAACGATTTCGGGCCCGCTACGAAGACAAGGAAATGCCGCTACTGGAGGTAATGGACACCGAAACTGGCCTGGGCTACCTCGAAAACACGGGTAGCAGCATTTCGCCCCTAGTGGGCAACATTCACGTGGGCGGCAAAGAGCCGGAGCAGAAGTTTGGCTGGGGCAAGCTCGAAGTATTCCTCAATGACAAGCTGCAGAAAGCCTACGAGCAAAAGGCGCTCAACGTGGATATTTCCGAGGCCGAGCTGGGCAACTTCACCGAAAACTGGACCGACCTTCCCCCTTCTCTGTCGGTAATGTTCCGGCTGCTGGACTCGACCACCGACACGCTGTACATGGAAAGCATCGGCGGCTCCAGCGCGGCCAATCTGCTGGGCCGCTTCGCCCACGCCAACCCCGCCATCAACGAGCTGGTGTGCGACATTACCCGCGCCGAGCAGGAGCAAAACCCCGAGGTGGTGTATGCCGAAGTGGTGCACCTGCCCGAAAGCCGCATAGGCAACGTGCTGCTGCACCCGGCCTTCCGGGCCTACGAAATTCCCTACCTGGCCAAGTCGTCGCTGCCCCAGGAGTTTCAGCTGGACGTGCAGGACCTCACTATTTCGGTGAAGGCCGGCCGCGTGGTGCTGCGCTCCAAGCGCCTGAACAAGGAAATCATTCCGCGCCTGAGCACGGCCCACAACTACAGCAACAACTCGTTGCCGGTGTACCAGTTTCTGTGCGACCTGCAGCTGCAGGGCAAGCGCCAGTCGCTGCATTTCAACTGGGGCACGCTGCAGTCGCAGCACCAGTTCTTGCCCCGCGTGACGTGCCACAACACCATTATTCACCTGGCCCGCTGGAGCTTCGGCCACAAAAACGTGAAGCCCCTGCTGGGCCTCGAAGGCGAAGCGCTGCAAGCTGGCCTGCAGGCCTTCCGGGAGCAGTGGAACCTGCCCCAGGTGGTAGTGCTGGCCGATAATGACCACGAGCTGCTGATTGACTTCCACAACGAGTCGATGGTGCAGATCTGGCTCGACTCGGTGAAAAACCGGCCCAACTTCATGCTGCGCGAGTTTTTACTCAACCAGACGGTGGTCGTCGATGAGCAGCAGGCTTCTTACGTCAACCAGTTTGTGGCCGTGCTCGTGAAGCACGAGCCCTCGTACCAGGCCGTAGTGCCGGCCAGCCGCCGGCAGCCCCAGGCTCCCGCGCCGGTCACGGCCAGCTTCGCGCCCGGCTCCGAGTGGATTTACTTTAAGCTGTACTGCGGTATTAAGTCGGCCGATAAGATTTTGCTTAACGCCATCAAGCCCCTGAGCGAGGAACTGCTGGCCCTGGGCCTGATCGACAAGTGGTTTTTCATCCGCTTCACCGACCCCGACTTTCACCTGCGCCTGCGCTTCCACCTCACCGACATCAGCAAAATCGGGGATGCTATGCGCATTATCCACTCGTATCTGCAGCCCTTCCAGGCCGCCGGCTACCTCTGGAAACAGCAGCTCGACACCTACAACCGGGAGCTGGACCGCTACGGCAGCAACGCCATTGAGCTGGCCGAAACCTTCTTCTACCACGACAGCGTGGCCCTGCTCGGCCTGCTCGACCTGACCGAAGGCGACGAGCGCGAAAACGTGAAGTGGCTCTGGGGCCTGCGCGCCGTGGACGAGCTGCTCGACGGGTTCCGGTATTCGCTGAGCGAAAAAGCCGCCCTGCTGCTGCAGCTGCGCAACTCCTTTGCCACCGAGTTCAGCATGGAAAAGCCGCTCAAGCTGCAGATGGACTTCAAGTACCGCAGCAACAAGGCTAAAATTGACCAGATTCTGAACCGCGACCAGGACCTGCAGAACGAGCTGTATCCGCTGCTGGAAGTGCTGGCCCGCAAAGCCGCGCAGGTGCAGCCCGTAGCCGAAGCCCTGCTGGCCCTGCAAGCCCGCCAGGAGCTGGGCCTGAGCGTGGGCAGTCTGCTGAGCAGCTACATCCACATGGTGCTGAACCGCATTACGACCTCCAACCCGCGCCTGCACGAGTTGGTGCTCTACGATTTCCTGTCGCGCTATTACCAGTCGGCGCTGGCCCGGGCCAAGCCCCGGCCGGTGGCAGTCTAATTATTCCTTATCACTTAGGCGAATTGCTATGTTTACGACCTTCCCCCATTATCAGCAATACGACGAAATGGATTGCGGGCCTACCTGCCTGCGCATCATCAGCAAGTACTACGGCAAGCTGCTTTCGCTCGATTATCTCCGTAAGCTCTCCAACACCACCCGGGCCGGCTCCAGCCTGTTGGGCATCAGTGAGGCGGCCGGCAAAGTGGGCTTCCAGACCCAGGGGGCGCGCCTGTGCTTCGACGATCTGCAGGCCGAAGCGCCCTTCCCGTGCATTGCCTACTGGAATCAGCGCCACTTCGTCATTGTCTACAAAATCAAGCGCGGCAAAGTCTACGTCTCCGACCCCGCCCACGGCCTGATAACCTACACCAAGGAGGAATTCCTGAAAAGCTGGGCCGTAGCCGGCGAGGAAGGCATCGTGCTGACCCTGGACACGACGCCCGAGTTTGAGCAGATTGAGTCGGAAGCCGGCACGATGTCGGAGGGTATGCAGTTCATCTACAAGTACTTGCTCAAGTACAAGACCCTGATGCTGCAGCTCATCGTGGGCCTGGTGGCGGGCAGCCTGCTGCAGCTCGTGTTTCCCTTCCTCACCCAGAGCCTGGTCGACGTGGGTATTCAGCAGAACAACCTGGGCTTTATTCACCTGATACTGGTAGCTCAGCTGCTGCTCTTTCTGGGCAAAACCAGCGCCGAGGTGCTCAGGGGCTACATTCTAATGCACCTGAGCAGCCGCATCAACATCAACCTGCTCTCCGACTTTTTCATTAAGCTGATGAAGCTGCCGCTGGGGTATTTTGACATCAAGATGACCGGCGACATTCTGCAGCGCATCAACGACCACCAGCGCGTGGAGCTGTTCCTGACCTCGGGTACGCTGAACGTCATTTTCTCCTTTGTGAGCCTGGTGATTTTCGGCGTGGTGCTGGCCATCTACAGCCCGGTTATCTTCCTGGTGTTTGCCGTCTTCAGCGCGGCCTACTTCATCTGGATTCAGTTTTTCTTGGCCAAGCGTGCCAAGCTCGACTACAAGCGCTTCAGCCAGCTGGCCCAGAACCACGAGAAAAACCTGGAGTTGATTCACGGCATGCAGGAAATCAAGCTCCACAACGCCGAGCAGAAAAAGCGCTGGCAGTGGGAGCTGCTGCAGGTGAAACTGTTTCAGACCAACCTGGGCAGCCTCAAGCTCAGCCAGGTACAAACCGGCGGGGCCTCGCTCATCAACGAGCTCAAGAACATTCTCATCTCGTTTCTGGCGGCCCGCCTCGTGCTCGACGGCCAGATTTCGCTGGGCGTGATGCTGTCCATTTCCTACATCATCGGTCAGCTCAACTCGCCCATTCTGCAGGTCGTCGAGTTTATCAAATCGTGGCAGGATGCGCGCCTGAGCATTGCCCGCATCAACGAGATTCACAGCAAGGACGACGAGGAAACCGTAGCGGAGGTAGAGTCGCAGGAGGCCATTGCGGCCGGCGACATTGCCATCCAGGAGCTCTCGTTCAAGTACGACAGCAGCGCCACCCTGTCCCTGCGCGACATCAACCTGGTGATTCCGCACCAGAAGGTGACGGCCATTGTGGGAGCCAGCGGCAGCGGCAAAACCACGCTGCTCAAGCTCCTGCTGCGCTTTTACGAGCCCGTGAAAGGCGGCATCTCGGTGGCTGGCCGCGCCCTGACGGGCCTGAGCCACCGCGGCTGGCGCGACAAGTGCGGGGCCGTGATGCAGGAAGGCTACATCTTCAACGACACCATCCTGAACAACATCGCCGTGGGCGAGGAGGAAATCGACCCGGAGCGGGTAAAGCACGCGGTGCACATTGCCAACATTCAGGAGTACATCGACACGCTGCCGCTGCGCTACAACACCAAGATCGGGCAGAACGGCATGGGCTTGAGTACGGGCCAGAAGCAGCGCATCCTCATTGCGCGGGCCGTGTACAAAAACCCGGAGTTCCTGTTTTTCGACGAAGCCACCAGCGCCCTCGACGCCAAGAATGAGCGCATCATCAGCGAAAACCTGAGCAGCTTCTTCGCCCAGAAAACGGTGGTCGTCATTGCCCACCGCCTGAGCACAGTACGCAACGCCGACCAGATCATTGTGCTGGAAAAAGGCCAGATCGTAGAAACCGGCAACCATACCTCCCTCATTCAGGAGCGCGGCATCTATTTCAACCTGGTAAAAAACCAACTGGAGCTGGGCGACTAGTGCCCCGCACCGCTACCGAAAAGAACGTCATTCCGAGTGCAGCGTAGCGGAGCCGAGGAATCTCACGTGCAGTGGTAATCGATGCCATTACAACTTTAGCACGCGAGATTCCTCGCAGGCTCGGAATAGCGCTTTACTTATCAGCTGCTCGTTCAGCCTTTCTTGTTGCTTACACTTTAATCTTCTATCGTTATGCCCATTACCAAAACCCTACCCGGCGCGCCGGTGCTGAGCCAGGAAGTGAAGCTCATTCTGGATACGCCCCCGGTGTGGCTGGTGCGCTGGGGCAATGTGCTGCTACTGGCAGCCATCGTAGCCATTCTCGCTTCGGCCAGCTTTTTCCGCTACCCTACTACGCTCAGCGGCAAAGCCGTGCTGGCTCCTCAGGGCCCAACCATCGTCACGCTGTCGGCGGTGGCGGCCCGCAGTGTGCAGCCCGGCCAGAAAGTCATTATCAGCCTGAATAACTTTCCGAGCGACGAATACGGCACGCTCACCGGTGTAGTGGCTACGGCTCCGGTAGCCGCTGGCCCGCAGCAAGCCTCCGTGCGGGTGTATATGACGGCCGGCTACACCACTACCTACCACAAGATTCTGGCGATTCGGGGCAGCAGTGAAGGTGCGGCCCGCATCATCACGGCCGATAAGCGCCTGCTCGACCGGCTGCTGGACCGTGTAAAATCTATCTGATCCTTCGTGTAGCACTTACCGCAAGAGGCGGCCCGGAACCTTCCGGGCCGCCTCTTTGCGTTGGGTGGGTAGCAGCCACGGCGGGTAGCAGCAGCGCAGCAGCCACCGGGCCGCGAGGGAAAAACGGGCACCGCGTTGGAAGCCAGCAAAACCCATCGGACCTTGCGACTTTTTCTGCTTTACCCGGGCCGGCTCACGGCGGGTTTTCCTCAGCTATGGTGCATCTCATTGGAATTTCGGGCCGCCGGGGTAGCGGCAAAGACACCGTGGCGCGGCTGCTGCAACAGCTCCAGCCCGAGCGTAACTGGCAGATTATGTCTTTCGGCGACGCCATCAAGGCCGTGTGTGCCACCTTGGCCGGCGAAAGTACCGCGCCCTACTACACCCAAACCGGCAAGACCGAGCTGCTGAATGACTTTGGCCGCACCCGGGGCGAGATGCTCCAGCAGGTGGGCGCCGCGCTCCGGGCCTGGGACTACGAAATCTGGGTGAAGGCCTTCTTTGCCCGCCTGCCCCCCGACCGGTTTATCATCGTGCCCGACGTGCGCTTTCCCAACGAGGCCCAGCCCATTCTGGACCGGGGCGGCCTGATGCTGCGCGTGGAAGGCGACCCGCTGAAGCAGCAGGGCGACGGCACCCGCGACGACAATCACCCCAGCGAAACGGTGATGGATACGTACGCGCAATTTGCCGCCGTGCTGCCCAACGTGGGCTCCCGCGAGGCGCTGCGTCGCCAAGTAGAGCAGCAGGTGCTGCCGCTGCTGTCGTAAGTCAGGCCACGCTATGAGTTGGCAGAATGGCTTCACCCGGGCAGTTGGGCGCTGGCTGCTGCGCCCCCTGTGCTTGCTGTGCATAGTACTCGTCTTGTGGAATGCCGGGAAGCGGTGGCGCATGCTGCATGGCACGCCGGCCGCGGCCGTGGTGCATCAGCGGCTGGGCAAAGAGGGCTCCGGGAGCAGTGGCGTTTATACGCTGGTGGTACGCTACAGCCCGCCCCAGCAACATCAGCAGTTTGCCCAAGTCTCAACGGACCGAAGCACTTCCGACAGTCTGCCTCCTGGTACCCCCGTGCAGGTGTGCTACCGTAGCACCGACCCTGCTAACGCGCTATTGAGTACCGAACAAAGCTACAGCTGGCAGCTGATGGGCATCACCCTCGTTTGCCTGGTGGTATTCTTCAGCACTGGCAATGTCTCCGGGGTCAAACGAAGCTAGGCGCTCCGGAATAGCTGACTATTCTTTTGCCGGCACAACTCCCTAGCACAAAAAAGGCCAGTCTGCGTGGGCAGACTGGCCTTTTTTACAACAAGAAGCTGACTAAATCCGGCGGGCTAGTGCAGCACCTGCACCCGCTTGTGAAAGGTTTGCCCATTCACCGAGCAAGAGAGGGAGTATACGCCGGCCGGCAACTCGTGCGTGTCAATCTGCACCTTGGGGGCCGGGCTGCTGCCCTGCGCCAGCACGCGGCCCAGGTTGTCGCGCAGGGTATAGGTCAGCACCAGAGGCTTATCCGAGTCGGCTTTTTTCAGCAGCGCGGCGGGGGCTACTATTACCTCGAAGCTGGTATTGCTGGGGTTGGGGAATACTTCCAGCTCGTCGCTGCTGCCGGCCAGGGCGTTGCCGGCTTGCTGCTTGCTGCTGCGCCAGCTCTGCCCGTCGCCGCCGGTGTAGGGCGCGGTGCGGTAGCCGCGGTAGATGGTCGAGGACAGGCCGCAGGCGTTGGTGACGGTGCACGAGAGCTCAAAGTACTGGTCGTAGCCCCAGGGTGCTTCCACGTAAATCGACGAGGTATTACCTAGTATGCCGTTGGCCCCGCTCAGCGTCCACTGATACGATACGGCGCCTTCCAGCTCGGGGCGCGACACGCCGGCGGCCATTTCGAAGCCGCTGCCCTGCGGAATATAGTATTCACCCGGCCCCCGCTCGAAAGTGGCCGAGGGGCCACCCACCCACACTTGCCGCGTGAGCGTGACAGGGCTGGAAAAGCAGCCATAGGTGCTAGTGTAGCTGGCTTTCACGGTCAGAATGCCATTGTAGCCCGCCGCGGGCGTCACGTTGTAATAGGCTTTGCTCCACGAAGCACCCTGGGCCGTGCCCGTGCCCGCCTCAGCCGGCTCTATCGACCAGGTGATGCCGCCATTGGTTGCGAAGGGGTCGGCAGTGGGCACATCAAACGTCAGGTTGCCATTGGCGCAGAGCAGCGTGCCGGAGTTGCCGATTTTCTGATTTTTCAGGTCCGCAATAATACCGGCATCGAGGGCAAACCACTGGAACAGCGTAGCTACCGACCGAATGGCAAAATTGAAGTTGACATTGGCAATCTGGGCCGTGTTGATGGTGTTGGGCGAAGTCCAGTTGAAGGAGTTGTACACGGCATTGATGTGGGCGTTGGAGCCCTGCGACAGGTTGGCGTCGCCGTAGCCGAACGACTGGTAGCCGCCCCGGTGGAAAGCGCCCATATCGGCATAGTTCACCCCGCTGGGAAAGAAATCGGCCAGCTGGTTGACCGTGTAGAACAGGTACTTGGCTCGTTCCCGGTCATTGGGCAGGCAATAGATGTCCGAAAGGATGCCCCCCTGTTGGGCCGCCGTGGCCGCCGACCAGCTGTAGGCGGGGTAGTTTCCACCTGGGTCACTTTCGCACACGTTCAGGTTGTTGTTCGACGCGTAAGTGTTGCCCATGTCGTTTTCGTAGTGGTCGGGCAGGTTGGCCGGGCAGGGGTGCAGGTGCGAATGGGTGTGGGCCGGCACGCTCATGTCGCCGAGCAGGTGCGCTACGCGTCCCAGCAGCTGCAGAGCCACGGGCCGGCCGAAGCTTTGGTTAAACTGCGGCCAGTGATAGTAGTTGGTACGGCCACTGCCATCGGTATTGCTGATGCCTTCCAGGAAATAGTTTCCCTTGTAGAGCTCGGGCAAGGAAGTATACGTGATGATATAGTTGCGCACGGTGCCGGAGCCAGGCATTATAAACGGGATGGTGACGTCGTGGGCGCCGTTGCGGTCCTGGCAGAACAGATACACGCGGGCTTTTTCCCAGGCGTTGGGCGCCTTCGAGCTGCCCGTAATGTTGAGCGGCATCGACTCGTAATTTTCATTGGAATTGTCGGCATCCCAGAAGTGGGTGATGGAGGGCGTCAGGTTATTTGCGCCCAGCTTGTAGCCATACACCGGGTCTTCGGAGTCTTCGCGCCAGGCACCAATGCCGATGGGGTAGCTGTTGTTGAAGGGCTGGCTGTCACTGCCTTTGCCGTGGAAGTTCAGCCCAATGGCATCACGCAAGGCAGGAATAGCGCCAATCTGCTGCTCCAGATACAGATACGACTGTTTCACCATATACTGGTGCACCCACTCTTTGTGGGCAAATGCGGGCCGCTGGCTGAACCACAGGCCCAGAAACATTGTCAGAGATAGAAGTTTTTTCATGAGAAATAGAATATAGAATGAGGAAGATGAATGACTCGCAATAGCCGGGGCAGCGCCTGCACCGCTCAGGGCGCCGTAGCTTACTTTCCGAAAGGTGGTTAAGGCCTTGCACCGCGCTAATTTTATTACACCAATGCCCACATTCACAGGATCAAGCAGCCAGTAGCGGCCATTCACAAAGTTGGAAGGCTCCCTAACGCCTGTCGGCTGCCGTTCCGGATTTTGGCAGGCGGCTAAACGCTTGCACGGTAGCATTCCCAAATCTGGGCGGTACCTTTGCGCGGCACCCTCCCAAAACGAAAACCCAAATCCAGCACCTTACTATGGCTAACGGCTTTTTCAACGTCCCGACCCCGATCAATGAGCCCGTGAAGGGCTACGCGCCCAACTCGCCCGAGCGGGTAGAGCTGCTCAAGACCCTCAAAGAGCTCAAGCAGCAGCAGCGCGACATCCCGATGCACATCGGCGGAGAGGAAGTACGCACCGGTAAAACCCAGAATATCACCCCACCCCACGACCACCAGCACGTGCTGGGCCAGTTCCACGAAGGCGACGCCTCGCACGTGCAGCAGGCCATTGATGCCGCCCTGGCCGCCCGCCCGCTGTGGGCCGAAATGCCCTGGGAGCACCGCGCCGCCATTTTCCTGAAAGCCGCCGACCTGCTGGCCGGCCCCTACCGGGCGCGCATCAACGCGGCTACTATGTTGGCCCAAAGCAAGAATGCCTTCCAGGCCGAAATCGACGCGGCCTGCGAGCTGATTGACTTTTTCCGGTTCAACGTGCACTTCATGCAGCAGATCTACCAGCAGCAGCCCGAGAGCCTGCCCGGTATGTGGAACCGCCTGGAGCACCGTCCGCTGGAAGGCTTCGTGTTTGCCCTCACGCCCTTCAACTTCACTTCCATTGCCGCCAACCTGCCCGCCTCGGTGGCCATGATGGGCAACGTGGTGGTGTGGAAGCCTGCCAATACCCAGATCTACTCGGCCCAGGTGCTGATGGAGCTCTTCAAGGAAGCTGGTGTGCCCGATGGCGTCATCAACCTGGTGTATGTGGATGGCCCCACCGCCGGCGACGTTATCTTCAAGCACCGCGACTTTGCCGGTATCCACTTCACCGGCTCTACGGGCGTGTTCCAGAACATCTGGAAGACCATCGGCCAGAACATTGCTTCCTACAAGAGCTACCCGCGCATCGTGGGCGAAACCGGCGGCAAGGACTTTATCCTGGCCCATCCTTCGGCGCACGCCAAGGCTGTGGCCGTGGGCATGAGCCGGGGCGCGTTTGAGTACCAGGGCCAGAAATGCTCGGCGGCTTCGCGGGTATACCTGCCCTCCAACTTGGCCGACGAAATTCTGGGCTACGTGAAGGAAGACCTGGCCTCGTTCAAGATGGGCGACGTGGAAGACTTTTCGAACTTCATTAACGCCGTTATCAGCGAAACCTCGTTTGATAAGCTGGCCAAGTATATCGATGGCGCCAAGGCCGACCCGAACGCCGAAATCGTGGCTGGCGGCAACTACGACAAGTCGAAAGGCTACTTCGTGGAGCCCACCGTCATCGTGACCAAGGACCCGAAGTATGTAACCATGTGCGAGGAGCTGTTTGGCCCCGTGCTTACCGTGCACATCTACGACGCCGACAAGTTTGAGGAGACGCTGGAACTAGTCGACACGACTTCGCCTTACGCCCTCACCGGCGCCATCTTCGCCCAGGACCGCTACGCCATCGACCTGGCCTCGAAGAAGCTGGTACACGCGGCCGGCAACTTCTACATCAACGACAAGCCCACCGGCGCCGTGGTGGGCCAGCAGCCCTTCGGCGGCGCCCGCGCCTCCGGCACCAACGACAAGGCTGGCTCCATGCTGAACCTGCTGCGCTGGGTGTCGCCGCGCGCCATCAAGGAAACCTTCGTGCCGGTTACGGACTATCGCTACCCGTTCCTGGGCTCGGCCCCGGCCGAAGACCTGAACCGGGACAAGGGGCTGTAGGCCGCTTGGTTTTGAGAATTAAAAAGGCCGCTCCGGAATTTCGGAGCGGCCTTTTGCTTGATCATATGTTGCGTAATAAAGTAGCTGTTTCGCACCCAAAACACTTGTGAGGCAGCCCTAAATCCTTTTCTGAAGCTAGTCGCGTCTCACTGGGGCAGCTTAAAGTGCAGCTGGGGGCGGAACCATATGGTCAAAACTTAATTTGTCCAAATAGATACCATTCCGACCCCCACCCACCGTAACCTTTGTTCCCAAGCCTTCAAGCGCTACCTTTGCCCTCCAACGCCCATTTCAAAGGGCCTTTAACTGCTGAATCGTATGCTTCTCGCCGTCACGACTAATTACCAGCCGGTTGATTTTCTGCCTATTGTGGTGCAATTCGGCCTAGCCATTGCCTTCGTCGCCTTCGCCATGATTGTATCCCACCTCGTGGGTCCCAAGCGCCAGAGCAAGGTGAAAGACTCCTCGTTTGAGTGCGGTATCGAATCGGTGGGCAACGCCCGCACCCCGATTTCGATTAAATACTTCCTCACGGCTATCCTCTTCGTGCTCTTCGACGTGGAGGTAATCTTTATGTATCCCTGGGCCGTGAACTTCCGCACCCTGGGCATGGAAGGCTTCATTCAGATGATTGTATTCCTGACGCTGCTGATGGCGGGCTTTGCCTACGTCATCAAAAAGGGCATTCTGAAGTGGACCGGCACGCACGCCTAAGTCCAACTCATCCAAACTTTTGCCGGCGCGCTGGTGTTCGGATAAGGGGATAATAACCCCTCCAAACTGACAAATCTCATGAGCGATATTCGTGTTCCTGAAATAAAGATGGTGGACGCGCCCGACGGCGTGGAAGGCGCGGGCTTTTTTGCTACGTCCCTGGAGTCGGTAGTAGGTATGGCCCGGGCCAACTCCCTGTGGCCGTTGCCCTTCGCCACTTCCTGCTGCGGCATCGAGTTCATGGCTACCATGGGCTCCCACTACGACATCTCCCGCTTCGGCTCGGAGCGCCCCTCCTTCTCGCCCCGGCAGGCCGACCTGCTGATGGTGATGGGTACCATTGCCAAGAAAATGGCGCCCATCGTGAAGCAGGTGTACGAGCAGATGGCCGAGCCCCGCTGGGTGCTGGCCATGGGTGCCTGCGCCTGCTCGGGTGGCATCTTCGACTCCTACTCCGTGCTCCAGGGCATCGACCGGATCATCCCCGTCGATGTGTACGTGCCCGGCTGCCCGCCCCGCCCCGAGCAGGTGCTCGACGGCCTGATGCGCGTCCAGGATTTGGCCCGCACCGAATCGATTCGCCGTCGCAACGCGCCCGAGTACCAGGCGCTGCTGGCTTCTTACAACATCAAGTAAATTGACGCTGGCCCTTTCGGTACTCTGCCGAAAGGGCCAGTTTCTGCCTCTTAGCTTCTCGCAATAGGAATGGCTGAAAATACCCAAGAATCCGCGGCAGCACCTCAGGAAGCTGCGGCCCCGCTGGACCCGCAAGCAGTGAAGAATGCCCAGTTGCTGGCGCTACTGCACCGCCTGTTCGGCGCCGACGCGTTTACCGATGTGCACGAGCCCTACGGTTTGCTGACGGTGACGACCACCCGGGAGCGGATTCACGAAATCATTGCCGGCCTGCAGCAGGACCAGGAGCTGCAGCTTCACTTCCTGACCACGATGTGCGGCATTCACTACCCCGAAAACGAGGGCAAGGAGCTGGGCATGATTTACCACGTGCACAGCCTGGTAAACAACCTGCGTCTGCGCATCAAGATTTTCTTCCCCATTGCCGACCCCGTCGTGCCTACGCTCACCGACCTCTACGCCACGGCCAACTGGATGGAGCGCGAGGCCTACGACTTCTACGGCATTATCTTCACGGGCCACCCCAACCTGATCCGCATTCTGAATGTGGAGGATATGGACTACCACCCCATGCGTAAGGAATACGCGCTGGAAGACGGTACCCGCGAAGACAAAACAGACCTTTTCTTCGGCCGCTAGGCCCCTGATTTATACATCATGGCAGTAAACGACACGCTGGAAGGTACCCACAAGATCATCCAGGAAGCCAAGGAACAGCAGCAGAACAGCGGCCTCGTTCCCACGCTCAACGACTTCAGCCAGGAGCTGACGACCCTGAACCTGGGTCCGACGCACCCGGCCACGCACGGCATTTTCCAGAACATCCTGCAAATGGATGGGGAGCGGATTATTTCGGGTGTCCCGACTATTGGCTACATCCACCGGGCCTTTGAGAAGATTGCCGAACGCCGGCCCTTCTACCAAATCACGCCCCTCACCGACCGGATGAACTACTGTTCCAGTCCCATCAACAACATGGGCTGGCACATGACGGTAGAGAAGCTGCTCGGCGTGACGGTGCCCAAGCGCGCCCAGTACATGCGCGTTATTGCCATGGAGCTGGCCCGCATCACCGACCACTTGATCTGCAACTCCATCCTGGGCGTGGACACCGGAGCCTTTACCGGCTTCCTGTACGTGTTCCAGGAGCGGGAGAAAGTGTACGAGATTTACGAGGAAATCTGCGGGGCCCGCCTCACCACTAATATGGGCCGTGTGGGCGGCATGGAGCGCGACTTTTCGGATGTCGCCATTCAGAAGCTGCGCGACTGGCTCAAGACCTTCCCCGCGGTGATGAAGGAGTTTGAGTCCATGTTCAACCGCAACCGCATCTTCATGGACCGCGTGGTGAACGTGGGCCCGATTACGGCGGAAAAGGCGCTGAACTACGGCTTCACCGGCCCCAACCTACGCGCCGCCGGCGTTGATTACGACGTGCGGGCCATGAACCCCTACTCTTCTTACGAGGATTTCGACTTTGAAATTCCCGTGGGCACCAAGGGCGACACCTACGACCGGTTCATGGTGCGCAACGAGGAAATCTGGCAGAGCCTGCGCATTATCAACCAAGCCCTGGAAAACCTGCCCGAAGGTCCTTTCCATGCCGATGCCCCGCACTACTACCTGCCTCCCAAGCAGGCCGTGTACAAGAACATGGAGGCCCTGATCTACCACTTCAAAATCATCATGGGTGAGATTGAAGCACCGGTGGGCGAGGTATACCACTCCGTGGAAGGCGGCAACGGCGAGCTGGGCTTCTACCTGATTTCCGACGGGGGCCGTACGCCCTACCGCCTGCATTTCCGCCGCCCCTGCTTCATTTACTACCAGGCCTACCCCGAAATGGTGGTGGGCAGCAGCCTCTCCGACGCCATCGTGACCTTGTCGTCGATGAACGTAATTGCCGGCGAGTTGGACGCGTAGTTTTTTGCTGAATTTGACTTTATGGAATCGACAACCGCGCCCGTGAAACCCCAGTTTTCGGAAGCTGCCAAGGCTGAAATAGACCGTATCTGCAAGCAATACCCGGAGGAGCGCCGCAAGTCGGCCATGCTGCCGGTGCTGCACATTGCCCAGGCCGAATTTGGCGGCTGGGTAGCCCCGGAGGTGCAGGACTTGGTGGCCGAGGTATTGGGCGTGAAACCCATCGAGGTGTACGAGGTTTCGACCTTTTACACCATGTTCAACCTCAAGCCGGTAGGCAAGCACGTGCTGGAAATCTGCCGCACGGGCCCTTGCCAGCTGCGCGGCTCCGACGAGCTGACCTTGGAGCTGGAGCGTATCACCGGCGCCAAAGTCGGGGAAGGACCTTCGGCCGACGGCCTGTTTACCTTGAAAGAGGTGGAGTGCCTGGCCGCCTGCGGCTTTGCCCCGGTGGTGCAGGTGCGCGAGAAATACTACGAGCAACTGGACACCGAAGCTTCGGTGAATGCCATGCTCAGCGAGCTGCGCAACATGGTGCACCGCCCGGCGCTTCCCTGGGAAGAAAAAGGCCTACCCAACGCCGTAGCCAACAATTAACCTCTTTCAGCTTACCGCTCAGACACTATGGGACGCAAACTGCTGACCGAACATATCAATGTTGAAGGCATCGATACCTTTGAGGTATACCGCAAGCACGGCGGCTACCGCTCGGTGGAGAAGGCCCTCAAAACCATGACCCCCGACGAGGTGGTGGAAGAGGTGAAGAAGTCGGGCCTGCGCGGCCGTGGCGGCGCCGGTTTCCCTACGGGCCTGAAGTGGAGCTTTCTGGCCAAGCCCGAAGGCGTGCCGCGCTACCTCGTCTGCAACGCCGACGAATCGGAGCCGGGCACCTTCAAGGACCGGCAGTTGATGTCGAAACTGCCCCACCTGCTCATCGAGGGCATGATTACGAGCTCCTACGCCCTGGGCGCGAATACCTCGTACATCTACATCCGCGGCGAGTTGTTGTACGTGCTGCGTATCCTGGAAAAGGCCATTGCCGAAGCCTACGCGGCCGGGTTCCTGGGCAAGAATATCCTGGGCTCGGGCTACGACCTGGATTTGTACGTGCACCCCGGTGGGGGCGCCTACATCTGCGGGGAGGAAACGGCATTGCTCGAGTCTCTAGAGGGCAAGCGGGGCAACCCGCGCAACAAGCCCCCATTCCCCGCCGTGCAGGGTCTCTACGCCCGCCCCACGGTAGTGAACAACGTCGAATCCATTGCCGCCGTGCCGGTGATTGTGAATGACGGCGGCGACGAGTACGCCAAGATTGGCGTGGGCAAGAGCACCGGCACCAAGCTGATTTCGGCCTGTGGCCACCTCAACAAGCCCGGCATCTACGAAATTGAGCTGGGCGTGCCGGTCGAGGAATTCATCTACTCCGACGAGTACTGCGGCGGCATCTGGAAAGGCCGCGACCTGAAGGCCGTCGTAGCTGGCGGTTCGTCGGTGCCGATTCTACCCAAGGAGCTGATTCTGAAAACGGCGGCCGGTGAAAACCGCCTGATGACTTATGAGTCGCTGTCGGACGGCGGGTTCGTGACGGGCACCATGCTGGGTTCGGGAGGCTTCATTGCCATGGACGAAACTACCTGCATCGTGCGCAACACTTGGAACTTCAGCCGCTTCTACCACCACGAGTCGTGCGGGCAATGCTCGCCCTGCCGCGAGGGGACGGGTTGGCTCGAAAAAATCCTGCACCGCTTGGAGCATGGCCACGGCAATGAGCGCGACATCGACGTGCTGGCCAGCGTGGCCAAGCAAATCGAAGGCAACACGATTTGCCCACTGGGTGAAGCGGCTGCCTGGCCGGTTTCAGCCGCCATTCGCCACTTCCGCGACGAATTTGAGTGGCACATCCGCCACCCCCAGGAAGCTACCCGCCCCGGCGCGGTGTATCCCGGCAAAGCGGTACTGGCTTAATTTGTACTAACTGACTTTCACTTCCGTCCCTTAGGAAGCTCTGAATAATGGCTAAAATAACATTTGACGGCATCGAGGTTGACGTTCCGGACGGAACGACCATCCTCAACGCGGCCCGCACCATCGGCGGCGGCATCGTGCCCCCGGCCATGTGCTACTACACGCCGCTGAAAGGCTCGGGCGGCAAGTGCCGCGCCTGCCTCGTGCGCGTGGCGGCCGGCTCGGCCAAAGACCCCCGTCCCATGCCCAAGCTCGTCGCCTCGTGCGTGACGCCGGTGCAGGATGGCATGGTAGTCGAGAATACAACTTCCGAGCAGGTGCTCAACGTGCGCAAGGGCATCGTGGAAATGTTGCTCATCAACCACCCGCTGGACTGCCCCGTGTGCGACCAGGCCGGGGAGTGTGACCTCCAGAACTTTGCCTTCGAACACGGCGTGAGCACCACCCGCTACGAAGAGGAGCGCCGCACCTTCGAGAAAATCGACATCGGGCCGCTGATTCAGCTGCACATGACGCGCTGCATCCTGTGCTACCGTTGCGTGTACACCGCCGACCAGCTCACCGAGAAGCGCGTGCACGGCGTACTAGGCCGCGGCGACGCCGCCGAAATCGGTACCTACATCGAGAACATCATCGACAACGAGTTCAGCGGCAACGTCATCGACGTGTGCCCGGTGGGCGCGTTGACCGATAAAACCTTCCGCTTTAAGCAGCGGGTGTGGTTTACGAAACCCGTAAACGCCCACCGGGACTGCGAAAACCCCAAGTGCTGCGGTAAAGTGGTGCTCTGGTACAAGGGCAAGGACGTGCTGCGCGTGACGGCCCGCAAGGACCAGTACGGCGAGGTAAAGGAGTGGATTTGCAACACCTGCCGCTTCGACAAGAAGGAAACGTCCGACTGGACGCTGGAAGGCCCCGCCCACATCGACCGTTCGTCGGTGATTTCGGCCAACCACTACGAGCTGCCCGTGCTCAACGCCCAGGTAATTGCCGACTTGCCCGAAAGCTCCGTCCGCGACCTTGAACAGAATCCTCCCATGCGTTTAGGTAACTAATCTGATGATCGAACTACCAACCTTAGGCTGGCAATCCATTGTTATCCTCGTCGTATTCGGCGTTTCCCTGCTTATTGCCACGTATTGCACCTACGCCGAGCGAGTTATTGCCGCGTTTCTGCAGGACCGCGTAGGTCCGGACCGCGCCGGGCCTTTTGGCCTGCTGCAGCCCCTGGCCGACGCTGTGAAGCTGTTTACCAAAGAGGAATTCTTTCCGGCTGGTGCCAACAAAGCCCTGTTCATCATGGGCCCCTGCCTGGCTATGATTACGGCCCTGATGTCGTCGGCGGTAATTCCGTTCGGCAACGTCATTCAGTTTGGCAACAACGTCTTTAACCTGCAGGGCATTGAAGTCAACATCGGCATGCTGTGGGTGTTCGGCATTGTGTCGCTGGGCGTGTACGGCGTCATGATTGGGGGCTGGGCCTCCAACAACAAGTTCTCCCTGCTAGGCGCTATTCGGGCTGGCTCCCAGAACATTAGCTACGAGCTGGCTATGGGTATGGCGCTCATCGCCGTACTGATGATTTCGGGTACGTTGTCGTTGCGTGAAATCACGCTGCAACAGTCGCAAGCCGGTGAGTGGCACTTCTGGAACATCGTGAAGCAGCCTTTGGGCTTCATCATCTTCCTGGTCTGCGCCTTTGCCGAAACCAACCGCACGCCCTTCGACTTGCCCGAGTGCGAAACCGAGCTGGTGGGCGGCTACCATACCGAGTATAGCTCCATGAAAATGGGTCTGTACCTATTTGCCGAGTACGTAAACGTATTCGTGGCTTCGGCCGTGATGAGCGTGCTCTACTTTGGCGGCTTCAACTTTCCCTTTCAGTACGAGCTGCGCGACTGGTTGGTATCGGCCCAGAGCTGGGAGCTGATGTCGGCTCAGAACCTGATTTCCGTGCTCGGCCTGCTGGGTTTGTTCGGCAAGATCTTCGCCTTCATCTTCTTCTTCATGTGGGTGCGCTGGACCCTGCCCCGCTTCCGCTACGACCAACTGATGCGTCTGGGCTGGACCATCCTGATTCCGCTGGCCATCTTCAACATCCTGCTCACCGGTGGCCTGATTCTGGGCGGTATCATTAAGTAAGAGAACCTATGCAGTCCTTAAGCAATAGAGCGAAAAAGCTGGAGGCCAAGCCGATGACGCTGGCCGAGCGGGCTTACCTGCCGGCCATCTTCCAGGGCTTGAGCATTACCATGCGCCACTTTTTCCGGGCCGCTACCAAAAAGCAGGTAACGGTTCGATACCCCGAAGAGCAGCGTCCCTTCTCCCCCATCTTCCGCGGCTTACACGTGCTCAAGCGCGACGAGGTGGGCCGGGAGCGGTGCACGGCCTGCGGCCTCTGCGCCGTGGCCTGCCCGGCCGAAGCTATTACGATGGTAGCCGGTGAGCGGAAAAAGGGTGAGGAAAACCTCTACCGCGAAGAGAAGTACGCCGTCAGCTATGAGGTAAATATGCTGCGCTGCATTTTTTGCGGCCTCTGCGAGGAAGCCTGCCCGAAAGCCGCCGTGTACCTACAGCCCGACAAGATGGCCCCGCCACGCTTCGAGCGCGACGAGTTCATCTACGGCAAAGACCGCCTCGTGGAGCCCGTGGACCCCAATGCCCGTAGCATCCGCGGCATCCAGCTCACGCCCGAGCAGGCACACGCGCTGAGCCAGAAAACCAGCCAGCAACTTTCGTAGAACATCAATTCTCTTCCTCAGCTGAGGAGGAGAACTAGTTTTCTAGCTTTCCTAGCTTCAGCTTTCCGCCAATGGCCTCCTCTCCTTCCCTGTTTTTCTTCCTGTCGTTTGTAGCGCTGTTTGCGGCCCTGGGCGTGGTACTGGCCAAAAACCCGGTCCATAGCGTACTGTTCCTGATCCTGACGTTCTTTTCACTTTCGGGGCACTACCTGATTCTGAACGCGCAGTTTCTGGCCGCCGTCAATATCATCGTGTACGCCGGTGCCATCATGGTGCTGTTCCTGTTCGTGATTATGTTCCTGAACCTGAATGCCGACACGGAGCCCCACAAACCGATGCTAGCGAAGGTAGCCGCGGCCGTAACCGGTGGCCTGCTGTTGGTAGTAATGGTAGCCGCCCTGCGCGACGTGCAGCCCGGCACTACTTATAATGCTGCCGTCTTCAACTCCCAGATCGGGATGGTAAGCCAGTTGGGTATGATTCTCTACACCAAATACCTGCTACCCTTCGAGTTGGCCTCAGTGCTGTTTCTGGTAGCCATGGTGGGTGCCGTAATGCTGGCCAAGCGCGAAACCGGCGAGCGGAACTTCTAAAGCAACTATGCAGCTGCAACAGCTTCTCAAGATTCAGCTCCTGATTTCAGGAGCTGTTTTCTTTTTATCGGGGTGCAATCCAGCCGGTAAAGAACTTGGCTGGAGTGAGGAAACGCAGATATACAATGCTGAGGCAGACGACCTAATGATGGCTGCTGCTCAGCAGGAGAGTCGTAAGACCATTGGAGAATTTATAACTGCTTTAAAAAGTGGTGACACAACCGCCTATAATTTTGGTGTCAAAGCTGCTTTTCCCGCCGATGGATTCCAGGAGCACATCTGGCTAGGCAATCTGACTGTTAAAGGTGATTCCATATATGGAGTGATTGATAATGAACCAGAATACACTAAGGCCGTCATTATGGGGCAACGTGTAGCGATACACAAAGACTCAATTACCGATTGGAATTATACGAAGAACAGCAGACTGGTTGGCGGCTACTCTATTAGAGTAATCCGTAACCGTATGTCACCCAAGGAAAGAGCGGAATTCGACCAAGCTACAGAGTGGAAATTCTAGAACCGCAAAGCGGCGTCTGAGGCATCAGGCGCCGCTTTTGTTTATTCTGCAACCTACCGTTCTAATTTATGCAATGAGCTATATAACCAAGTGCAAAGAGCATTACGCAAGATTCTTCGGGCCTGAGAGTACCGTAAGGCATCTGGAAGCCGGTCCGCGAGAGAAGCTACATCCAACCTTCTTCGTTCTAGAGTTTCCTCCGGATCAGGTCCACGACTTTTGGATTTACAGCACAGTTGGCATGTCCTTAGATCGGGAAGACACTAATCTGATTGAGCTTTTTATTTACTCCCCTCAACAGGATGCTTCCTTGGTCGAATTGCTAACGGTTTGCGCTTCGTATCACAGGAATGTACTACCGCTGAATCTGCACCACACAGTGAACATCGGTCAGCCGTGGCTTAATAACTCAACGTGTGACCATGCTTTTATCTCCCTCCCGTACCTTGATGGCGAAGAACTGGAGCTGTTACAGCATACTGAAGCAACCACGCACTGCTACTGGCTTATTCCAATTACAAAGTCGGAAAGGGACTTTAAAATTGAGCAAGGGTACGAGGCACTGGAAGACTTATTTGAAGAAACTAGATTGGATTACCTAAACCCAGACCGGGCTTCTCTGGTATGACCGAAAGCGGCCGTTGAGGCGACAGATGCCGCTTGCCAATCTCGTAATTCCACTTTATGAGGAAGCCCCGCTCCTTCCGTCTGATTCGCTCGAAGCGCGCTTTCTTTGCTACTCTTTTCGTAGCTACGGCCACGGTGCTGGCGGTTTGGTTTGTTGGCCTGCGCCAGGATTGGAGTCTGTTCAAAGACTCGCTTATTTCTATTTCCATTCTATCCGTTTCGCTTTTTTCCTTCCTCACCATTGGCCTGTTTCTGGGCGTGAAGCTGCAGGATACGCTTGGCAACGTAACCGACCATATCCGGAAATTTCCTTTCGCGGACAACGTGCCGGACTTTGGCTTCGGCAGTGGCACGGGCAAGTCGGGCGGCAGTGACGGTGGTGGTCACGTGGAGGGGCACGGCGACGGCTGCAGCCACGACATCGGCGACATCTTCCTCTGGGTTATGGTGGCCCTACTAGTGGTGGTTCTGTTCTGGGCGGCTGCCGCGGTAGTGTGGGCCACTTTTCTGACCTGCACCGCCGTACTTTACTGGCTGTTCTTTCGCGCCCTGCGGTTCGTATTTCGACATTCCGCCACCTGCCGGGGCAATTTCAGCCGCAGCCTACGCTACGGCCTCACCTACACCACCTTGTACGTGAGCTGGCTGTACGCCATCATTCTGGCAGTACATTACTTGCGCTGAAATTTTCTGGCTTACCAGAGCTTGTGGGGCTTGTTGACGGCAATATGGAACGCGGAATATAGAAATTCGGCCATCTTTACCCGCAAAACAGGAAACCCACTTACTCGCACTGCTTATGAAGTTATTGAAGTCGATTGGCCAGACGGCCTTATTACTCACGGTTTTGGCCTGCTCGCGCGAAAAAGTACCCACCCAGGAAGTAGAAGGCTATAGCTTCTCCATCAATCCCAAGGGTTCTTCAGCACAAGAAACGGTTGGGATGATTCTGGGGCAGGTAAATGAGCAGCAGGCCCAAAAAGCCGCAGCCGACGGCAAAGACCAATATACGGGCTTGGGGCAAGTGCAGGAGGATGGCACGGTAGAAGTGCCGCAACCGCCGACTGACACCGACTACTTAGTTGTTTCCGACAGCACCGCGTTTCAGAAGATGCTGGAGAGGCAGACCTTTGGCGCTTTCCAGCCCAATGCCAAACCCATCGACTTCCGACACTACTTTGTCGTGTTGCTTATTCATCCGCCTGCCGCTTTTAGCGGGGCTACTTTCCTGGATGGTGTGGAGGCGGAAGTGGAAGCGGATAATACCGTCCGGCTGGAGCTGTCGTCGACAGCCCTACCGGCACCCACTACCCCAGGACTTACCTCTGGACAGTATGATCACCAGGTAAGCATCTATAGGATAGCAAAAAGAGACTTCAAACGGGCTCAGATTGTGTTTGACAATCAGCAGGACGCGCCTCCGGTATATGTAGCCCTGTAGCGTCGCGGCCAGCTGCCGGCGCACTGGCTGGCATTGCTAGTGCATCCTTTCCCAACGCAAAAGCGGCTCCTGAACAATCAGGAGCCGCTTTTGCGTTACGGTATGAGCCTACCCGAGCTTTGCTGTTAGCCACCTCCTCACTATATGGCCCTTCCAGAGCTACAGGCCCGATAACACCACAACGGGCACGAACACGAAGCGCACGGCGAAGGCCGCCTGAGGAATGTCGGCTACGGGGCCGTAGATGAAGCCTAGAATGGGGATGCTAAGCAGCAGGTGCAGCCCGCGGATAGCTTTGCGTTCGGTAGCGGCTTTCATGGCGAAGGCAGCAAACGGTTTTTACTCGGCAGTAGCCGGCTGCCCCATTTCGGGGGTCGAGCGACGCATCCAGGGTGGGCCGCAGCTGGCGCGCATTTTCTGGCGGAATTTTTCCTGTTCCTCCGGAGTCATGCCGGCCAGGCGTGATTCCATCTGCTTCTTCCAGTCGTTTTTGTGCTGCTGCCACTTACGGCTGAAGTCCGGGCGCCCTCCGCCCCCCCGGAAACCGGTGAGCAGGCGCGTAAGCAAGAGCAGGCCGATGGTTTGCCAGAAGGTGAGAACGGGGCCGTGAAACAGGTCGGGCACGAGCCAGTTCCACAGGCGCATCGTGACGAAGCCCATAACGGCCACGAACAGAATGCCAAGGAGAATGAATTTGAGGACGCGAAGCGGCCAGGGTTTCGGATTCATGTTGCTGTGGTGATTAAACGGTCAAGCAGAGGCGAAGCCGAAGCATCTCGCGTGCTGATGTTGAAATTAGGAAGCTGACGACTGCGGGCGAGATGCTTCGGCTTTGCCTCGGCATAACGTTCGTTCTTTCTTCAGTCAGTGAACAAGTTGTTGTAGAGCACTTGCAGGCGCTGACGCAGGTGCTGGACGGCGTAGTGCTTGCGCGAAATAAGGGTTTTGAGCGGCACCCCGGTTTCCTCGGCCAGCTCCTTAAAGCTCTTGCCTTCCAGCTCATGCCACACGAACACGTCACGCTGGTTTTTGGGGAGCTCATCGAGGGCTTCGGCCAGAGCTTCCATGAGCGTTTCGCGCAGGAGGCGGTTTTCGGGGGCATCGTCGTCGGCGGGCAGCACGTCGGCCAGCAGTAGGGCGCCTTCCTCGTTGTCGTCGGCGTAGCGGAGCATTTCCTCTTCCAGCGAGGCCGTCTTCTTTTTGCGGTAGAGGTCGGTGATACGGTTGCGGGCCACGCGAAATAGCCAGGAGGCCACTTTTTCCACGGGTTTGAGCATCCGGTAGCTTTCAACCAGCTCCCCGAAGACATCCTGCAGGATGTCTTCGGCGTCGGCCGGGTCGGGTACGCGGCGACGAATGAAGGCCAGCAGCCGGCCGCGCTGTTCCTGCACGGCCTCCTGAATCTGCCGGTCCTGTCCTCTCATCGTGCCTACGGGTAAGGCGTTTAGTGCAAGTGCGTCCATTCTGACTAACCAGACGCGCAAGGCGGAAAAATACTTTATCCACCGCAGAATATTTTGCGGAATATATAGCGGAGGCAGGCGCCGAATGGAACGGCTTGACTCCCTTCGCTCAACAGGACGCACGAATTAAATATTTCTAATTCCTTCCTGATGACCTATCCGTTCATGCAGCAACGGCCGGAACTGTACTTTTCCCTGTGGATTTACCGATTTTCAGGATACCTTTGCCAGCTAATTCACCCCGACTGCACTTTGGTCGGGCTTTGCCTTGTCCGCTGACCCCACTGCATGGAACAGACCATCCCGGAAGTCATTCGCACCGTCCCGCTTGAGTATTATATATACTTCGCCACGGCGCTATTTGCCATCGGCGTAACGGGCGTGCTTACCCGGCGCAATGCCATTATCATCTTCATGTGCGTCGAGTTGATGCTCAATGCGGTGAACGTGCTGCTGACGGCCTTTTCGGCCTACCGCTCCGACCCCAACGGCCAGATTTTCGTGTTTTTCATTATGGCCGTAGCTGCCGCCGAAGTTTCGGTCGGGCTGGGCATCATCGTCATGATTTACCGGAACTTCCAGAACACCGACGTCAACCTGCTTAACCGCCTTAAGTGGTAATGATAACTCGTTTGTCATCCTGAGCAGAGCAAAGGACCTTAGCACCGTAGAACGACGGCCATACTTACGCCCCGTTCCAGCGTGATAAGCTCTTTTGGAGGCTCAGGGCAACAAATGGCTTTCTTTTAGCATACCTCCTATGCAAGAAACTGTAATTCCCGCGGCCAGCGCGCCTTATTCCACGCTGCTGTACGTTCTGATTCCGCTGCTGCCATTCCTGGGCTTCCTCATCAATGGGCTGCTCAACAAAAAGCTTTCCGGCACGGTAGCCGGTGCTATCGGCAGCCTGATGGTACTGGGCTCCTTCCTGATTTCGGTGATGCTGTTCTGGGAGTTTCAACACCCTACGGCTCAGTGGCTGGCTCCCGGCGCCACTGCCCACCAGGCCTACACGGTGCGCCTGTTCGACTGGATTTCGGTCGGCACCCTGCAGATTCCTTTCACCTACCAGATTGACCAGCTCAGCCTGATAATGCTGCTGCTCGTCACGGGCGTGGGCTTCCTAATTCACGTCTACAGCATCGGCTACATGCACCACGACGAAAACGTGGGCAAGTTTTTCGCCTTCCTGAACCTGTTCGTGTTCAGCATGCTGGTGCTGGTGCTCGGGGCCAACTTCGTGATTCTGTTCATCGGCTGGGAAGGCGTAGGCCTTTGCTCTTACCTGCTTATCGGCTTCTGGAACAAGGACCACGGCAACAACAACGCCGCCAAGAAAGCCTTTATCATCAACCGCGTTGGCGACCTGGGCTTTCTGCTCGGTATCTTCCTGATCTACCTCACCTTCGACTCGGTACAGTACGCCGAGGTATTCCACAAGGCCTCCACGATGCAGATCGGTACGGGCGTCGTGACGGCCATTACCTTGCTGCTCTTCGTGGGCGCCATGGGTAAGTCGGCCCAGTTGCCGCTCTACACCTGGCTGCCCGACGCTATGGCCGGCCCCACCCCCGTGTCGGCCCTGATTCACGCCGCCACGATGGTAACGGCCGGTATCTACATGGTGCTGCGCTCCAACGTACTCTTCACCCTGGCCCCCGACACCCTCCACGTCGTTGCCTGGATTGGCGGCATCACCGCGCTGTTTGCCGCCTCCATCGGCTTGGCCCAGAACGATATTAAAAAGGTGCTGGCCTACTCCACGGTGTCGCAGCTCGGCTACATGTTTCTGGCCCTGGGCGTCATGGGCTATAGCACTTCGCTGTTTCACGTCCTTACCCACGCTTTCTTCAAGGCGCTGATGTTCCTGGGCGCGGGCTCCGTAATACACGCTATGAGCAACGAGCAGGACATTCGCCGCATGGGCGGCCTGCGCAAAGCGCTGCCCATTACGTTCCTCACGTTCCTTATCGGCTGCCTGGCCATTTCGGGCATTCCGCCGTTTTCGGGCTTCTTCTCCAAGGACGAAATCCTGGAGCACGTCTACCAGCACAACAAGATTCTGTGGGGCATCGGCATGGTTACGGCCTTCCTGACGGCCTTCTACATGTTCCGCCTGCTGTTCCTGACCTTCTTTGGCGAGTTCCGCGGCACCGAGGAGCAGAAGCATCACCTGCACGAGTCGCCGGCTTCGATGACGCTGCCGCTGATTGTGCTGGCCATCCTGGCGGCCGTGGGCGGCTTCATGGGCGCCCCGATGTTCGTGGGCAAGCACTACCTGGCCGATTACCTGGCTCCCCTGTTCACCTACTCAAAGGCGCTGAATCCCGAAGCCTTTGCCACCGAGTTGGACCACGGCACCGAGCTGATGCTCATCGGCCTGTCGGTAGCGGCTGGTGTGCTGGGTATTCTCTTCGCCTACGTGCAATACGTGAGCCGCAAGGTGCGGCCGTCCGAGGACGACGCCCACCGGTCGGCTCCAGAAAGTCTGGTTTACCACAAATACTACATCGACGAGCTGTATAACGCTTTGTTCGTACGGCCCGTCATGTGGCTTTCCACCGGCCTCTACCGCTTCGTGGAGCAAGGCATCATCGACCCGATTGTGAATGGCTTCGGCCGCGTCACGCTCGGCGGCGGGCAGCTGCTGCGCTACGTGCAAACTGGCTATGTGGGCCTCTACCTGATTCTGATTGTCGTCGGCATTGTGCTGGTGCTGGGCCTGAATCTTTTCCGCTTCTAACGCTTCCTCTGACGGCCGGCGCGGAAAATTTCCCCGGCTCCATCTGCATCTGATTAGCCAATGCTGACTGTCTTTCTCTTACTCTTTCCCGTCGCGGCGGCCCTGCTGCTGCACTTTGCCAAAGGCAACGCGGCCCGCGTAATGGCCCTGGGCGCGGCGCTGGTCGAATTCGTGGTGGCGGTGTACGCCGCCGTTGTGTCGCAGGTCACCGCCCAGACGCAGTTCGAAGTCAACGTGCCTTGGATTGCCTCGGCGGGTATCAACTTCCACGTCGGCATGGACGGGCTGAGTTTGGTGCTGGTGCTGCTCACCACGTTTCTGGTGCCGCTCATCATCCTGGCCTCCTTCCGCCACGACTACCCCAACGCCTCGGCCTTCTACGCCCTGATTCTGTTCATGCAGACGGGCCTGATCGGCGTATTCGTGTCGCTGGATGCCTTCCTGTTCTACTTCTTCTGGGAAGTAGCCCTGATTCCGATTTACTTTCTGGCTGGCGTCTGGGGCTCGGAGCGCCGCATTGCCGTCACGTTTAAATTTTTTCTGTACACCATCATCGGCTCGCTGTTTATGCTGGCCGCCTTCGTGTACCTCTACTTCCAGACCGGCATCAACGGCGCAGTTCGCTCCTCCGACATCATTGCCTTCTACAACCTCACGCTCAGCTCCGACCAGCAGGCCTGGGTGTTCTGGCTGATCTTCATTGCCTTCGCCGTGAAGATGCCGGTTTTCCCCTTCCACACCTGGCAGCCCGACACCTACACGGAGTCGCCAGCCCCGGCTACGATGCTGCTTTCGGGCATTATGCTCAAAATGGGTATCTACGGCACGCTGCGCTGGCTGCTGCCCGTAGTGCCCAAGGGCGTGAGCCACTGGGGCCCGCTGGTGATGGTGCTCTGCATTATCGGCATCATTTACGGCGCCATCATTGCCATCCGCCAGCGCGACGTGAAGCGCCTGATTGCCTATTCTTCCCTTTCCCACGTAGGCCTGATGGCCGCCGGCGTATTCTCGCTGACCATGATGGGCCTGCAGGGCACCGTGATTCAGATGCTGGCCCACGGCGTCAATGTGGTAGGTATGTTCTTCATTGCCGACATCATTCAGCGCCGCACCGGTACCCGCGACATTTCCGAGCTCGGCGGCCTGACCAAGCACACGCCCGTGCTGTCCGTTACCTTTCTGGTATTGCTGCTCAGTACTGTGGCCCTGCCCCTCACGGCCGGCTTCGTGGGTGAGTTCCTGCTGCTCGGCGGTGTGTATCAGTACAACCACTGGATGGGCGCCGTTGCCGGCGTTACCATTATTCTGGGCGCCGTGTACCTGCTGCGCATGTTCCAGCGCGTGATGCTGGGCCCCGACACGCAGTTTACCGCTACTATCAAGGACCTCACGGGCGCCGAGCTGGCCGTGCTGGTGCCGCTCATTCTGATGGTGTTCTGGATTGGCCTGTTTCCTGGCACGTTCATGCGCATCTCCGAGCCGGCCATCATGCAGATCATGACGATAGTCAACCGCTAAGCCCCCGATTCCGACGACATGACTTCTATCATTCTGCTCTCCGTCTTTGGCATCATTAATCTGTTTCTGGGCTTTCTGCGCTCCAACAAGATTCTGCTGCCGGCCGCTATGGTCATCCTGGCCATTGTTTTTGGGGCCAACCTCTACGACTGGAATGCGGCTCCCGAGTCGTACTTCAGCAACATGCTCACCATCGACCGGTATTCGGTGGCCTTCACCGGCATTGTGGTGCTCACCACGCTGCTGCTGATTCCCTTCTCCCAGAAATACGTGCGCGACGGTCAGGAAAACCTGGCTGAATACTATTCGCTGCTGCTCTTCTCGCTCGTGGGTGCCATCATGATGGTTAGCTACGACAACCTGCTGATGCTGTTCGTGGGCATCGAAATCCTGAGCGTATCGATGTACGTGCTGGCCGGCACCGACAAGCGCAACGTGCGCTCCAACGAGGCCGCGCTAAAATACTTTCTGATGGGCTCCTTCGCCACCGGCATCCTGCTCTTCGGCATTGCCCTGGTGTATGGTGCTACCGGCACCTTCCAGCTCACCCAGATCAACGCGGGTATCGTAAATCCGGCCAATGCCACGCTGCAGCCCATGCTGTATATCGGCATGCTGCTGATGTTCATCGGTATCAGCTTCAAGGTGTCGGCTGCGCCCTTCCACTACTGGACGCCCGACGTGTACGAAGGCACTCCCACCTTCTTCACGGCCTTCATGAGCACGGTGGTAAAAACCGCTGGTTTTGCCGCTTTCTTCAAGCTGCTGATGGCTGCCTTCTTCGCTGCCAAGGGCTTCTGGATTCCGACTATCATGGCCATCACCGTTCTGACGCTGCTGATCGGCAACGTGGGCGCCGTGGCTCAGAACAGCGTGAAGCGGATGCTGGCCTATTCGAGTATTTCGCACGCCGGTTACCTGTTCATTGCCCTGGTAGCCGTCAATGGCAAGCTGTCGGTCAACGCTCTGTTCTTTTACTCCCTGGCGTACTCGGTAGCCACCATTGCTGCTTTCGCCGTCCTGAAACTGGTATCCGACCAGCGCCAGCGCGAAGATTACGCCGGCTTCAACGGCCTGGCTAAAACCAACCCGCTGCTGGCTTTCGTGATGACCGTGGCCATGCTTTCTCTGGCCGGCATTCCGCTCACCGGCGGCTTTTTCGGCAAGTTCTTCACCTTCGGGGCCGCCATCGACCGGGGCTATATCGGGCTGATTGTTTTTGCCGTGCTCATGTCGATGGTCAGCATCTATTACTACCTGCGGCCCATCATTGCCATGTATATGCAGCCCGCCGAAGACGACAACGCTGAGCCCATCGTGGTCGGTGCGTTTCAGTCGGTAGTGCTAGTGGTGCTGGCCGTATTTACGCTCGTGCTGGGTATTCTGCCCGGTTTGTTCAGCGAAGTATTCAAGTAAGCATAAGCACGTTCTACGCTACTTCCAACAAAAAGAGCGGCCCGATATGGGCCGCTCTTTTTCGTTTGTCGGGAATGGGCTAAGCGCGTGGCGCACGACTACTTTTTGGTGACCCGGATGCTGATGCGCCGGTTCAGGGCCCGGCCAACGGGCGTTTCATTGCTGGCCACGCCGTGCTTGCCGCCGTAGCCTTTGGCTTCCAGCCGGTTCACCGGAATGCCCATGGCCACCAACTCGCCTAGGGCGGCATTGGCCCGGGCTTCGCTCAGCTTCAGATTACTCATCCAGTTGCCCGTGCTGTCGGTATAGCCGCCAATCTTAACGGTAGAGCCCGGGAAGCTTTTCAGGATACTGGCCACGTTGCGCAGCTGCTGCCGCGACTCATCGGTGAGCGTGGCCTTTTTGGTATCGAAGTACACCCGGTCGAAATTGATCCAGCCTTTGGTGCGGTTTACGGGGTCAACCTGCATAGCGGGGTCGGCCAGAAACGTGTAGAGCTGGTTTTCGGTCGAATTGACGCCCACGGTCTGGCTCGTTCCGTCTATCATGGTCAGGGTAATGGCCCGGCCGGGGTCGTAGATGTAGGTGTCGGTGCTAGCGTCGTAGCGGCCACCGGGAGCTGAGGGTTTCTCGGTGGCTTCGGTCACCGTGGGCAAAGCCGCATTTTCACTCTCAGCAGCGGCCAATGCAGTAACTGTGCTCGTTGGAGCCGCCGACTTACTGCGCATGAAAAAATACTCGGCCGCGGCTCCCAGCAGCACCAGCGCCAGCAGCCAGAGCCAGCGGGAATTATTGGCAGCGGGCGGTGGAGCCGGTGTGGCTACTGGGGGGGCGCTGTAGGTGTGGCCGCCACCCACCGGTGCCCAGGTACCCATGGCCCCACCGGCTTCGGCCAGGGCGTGGGCCGGAGCTTCGGCTTTGGGCACCACCGGCGCAATGGGCTCGGCACTAAAAGGCAACGCGGCACTGCCCGGCATCATAGCCTCCAGTACCTGGGTGCGCTGACTTTTCAGAAAGTCGAACAGCTCGTCCGTGTTCATGTTGTGTAAGGCTGCATAGCTGGCCATGCGGTGCAGCACAGCCTGGGCCACAATGGCCAGCAGGGTTTCCACGGACGAGGGCTTTACGGCCGTCGTGCTGGCAATGCGGGCCACGGTGGCTTCGTAGGCTTCGCCCAGCAGGGCCCGCATCAGGTCGGAGCGGCGGTGCAGGGTATCGGCCGTGAGCAGGTTGGGCAGCACGCCCGATTCGGCGGCTTCGTGGGTTAGGGTCCAGAGAACTTCCGGGCCACCGGGCCGCTCGGCGCGACCAATGAAACTACTGAGAACAAGCGGGGTAATCTTTACTAAAGCCTTCCGGACTCCCTCCTCACTCTCGCCCACCACTACGCTGGTCTGGCTTACGGTATTACCCGTAAAGTACGTTTCCACTTCCTCCAGTAGGTTCTGATGCATAACTGTCGAGTTTAGACGTTTACGATAAATAATAATACTAATTTTTATTTAAATACTACCAAATATAGATTCGCAATAATACTTTGCCAGCCAGCGTTTTAGCTCCCCAAACGTGGAAAAAGTTAAAAGGCAGGGCCGTTTCTGCATTAGAAACAGCCCTGCCTTTTGCCCAGCTAAAACCGGAATTTTATACGCGCTTCATTACGGCGCTGATACCGTCGGCGTAGATGACTGCCTCGTCGGTAAAGGGCTCCTCACCGCGGAATTTCTGCAGCAGTCGGGCCGTGGTGATGATATCCTTTTGGCAGTAATGCACGATGCGGGGCAGGTCGTTGTCGGTATAGTACACCCGGGCTACGTCGGCCCCGGTGATATCGTCCTTGGGCGTAGGAATGTTGAACATGGCCGCCAGCAACGCCAATGACGTGTAGGATTTCCGGTCACCGAACTTCCAGAGCTCCATCGTGTCGAGGTGGGCAATTTCCCAGGGCTTTTTGCCGGCAATATCGAGTTGGGGCGGCAGTGGTAGCCCGTTGATGAGTAGGCGCCGGCCCAGGTAGGGAAAGTCGAACTCCTTACCATTGTGGGCGCAGAGCAGATAGTTGGGCTTGCGGGCCAGCAGGGCCGAAAATTCGCGCAGCATTGCTACTTCATCGTGGTCGGCGAAGCTCTTGACGCGGAAATTCCACTGCTCCTCCTGCTTATCGAAAGTGAAGCAGCCCACCGAAATGCACACCACCCGGCCAAATTCGGCGTAGATACCGGCCTGCTCAAACAGCGACGCGGCTTCCAGCTGGGAAGGCATTTCCTCCACATCGGCGCGGGAGGAGCTCCAGCCTTTTTCGCGGCGCAGCGCGTGGCACTTATGCTCCCAGAGCAGCCGCAGCATCTCGTTTAGCTCATCGTGGCAGCCTACGCAAGGCACAGTTTCAATGTCGAGCACAAACAGCTGCTCCAGGGAAATATTGCGTAGAATCTGCATAACGAGGCGCTCCAACCAGTATCTGAATACCGAAGATAGGCCTTTGCGGCGCATAGCAACAGTAGCAGCGCAAAGAATTGCGCGAAGAATAGCGGGCTACAAGGCCCCAACTCAATATTTTTGCCCATTGCCTCAGCTTGGTCAAGCCTTCTTTCAAACACTACGCCGCCCACCTTCCGGCGGTGTGTGAAACCGGAAAGCGGGCGGCGGATGTCGGTTGGGTAGCGCGCGGAGGTGCGCCAGCTGGCTTTAGGCCAGCGCCGGGCGGCCGGTAAGCCATAAACCCAGCAGAACAATCAGGACCTGGCGACGTGGTTTTGGCATGGCAACCGACAGTTTAGGAACCAACCTCCAGTGACTCCGCTTGCCCTCCGTTTGCAGCGGATTTGGCGGGGTCATTGGTCATGCTGAAGGTGCGGCTTTTTACGAGGCCAGTCAATCACATGAATATGTGAGGCGCTTAGGTGAGGCCCTGGCGCAGGGCCTTCGAAACGGCCTCGGTCATGGAGCGCACGTGCAGCTTTTCGTAGATTTTCTTGATGTGGGAGCGGACGGTATCGATGCTGATGCCGCGGTCGGCGGCAATCATCTTGTAGCTGTAGCCTTCCACGAGCAGCCCCAAAATTTCCTGTTCCCGGGCGCTCAGGTTGGCCGGCGACTCATCGGTGGCGGCTACCGGCGGCTTGGAACGCGGAAACAGGCGCAGCACCTGCCGAGCAATGGCGGGCGTCATGGGGGCCCCGCCGAGTCGCACTTCCCCAATGGCATCGAGCAGCTTTACGGGAGGCGTTTTCTTGAGCAGGTAGCCGTCGGCCCCGGCGCAGATGGCTTCAAACACCCGGTCGTTGTCTTCGAATACGGTGAGCATCACCACGTTTACCTGGGGCGCGGCCTTCTTGATGCACTTGAGCCCCTCGATGCCGGTCATACCGGGCATATCGATATCCATCAGGATAACGTCGGGGGTAAGGCGGGCCACGTCGGTGGCGGCCTGGGTGCAGTTGCCCAGGGCTCCCACCAGCTCCAGCCCCTGGCTGCCGGCCAGCAGCTGACTAAGGCTGGCCCGCAGATCGGAGTTGTCTTCGTAAATCAGGACGCGGGTGGGAGTTTCCATCGGTAGTAAGCAGGTGTGTTGGAGCAGTGAAGATACGGCAGCCCTAGGCTTAGTTGGGCCTACATGATAATGTGACTGGCCGATAAGAACCCTTCGGTCAGGCTTATAATCAGCTTTTTAGCGGCACGCTCAGGTGCAGCAGCGTGCCCTGGCCGGGCGCGGTCCGGATGTCGAGCTGGCCTTTCATGGCGGCAGCCCGGCTGCGCATGTTGGTCAGGCCGTTGCCGCCGCCCTGGGCCGGCGCGTTCGGGTCGAAGCCCACGCCATCGTCCTGCACGGTAAGCTCCAGCCGGTGGTGCTCGTAGGTGAGGGCAATGGCGGCCTGGCTGCACTGCGCGTACTTGGCGAGGTTATTTACGGCTTCCTTGAAGAGCAGGAAAAACTCCCGGCGCACCCGCATGTTCAAGCGCAGGCCAGTGGTAGAAGGATCCGCCTTGAAGGTAAAGTCGATGCCACGGGCTTCGAGTACGTCGGAGGCGAAGCTGCGCATGCGGGCCACCACGTCCTCCATCGAATCATGGGCCGGGTTGATGGACCACACGATGTCGTCCATGGCATCGAGCATGCGGCGCGAACTGTCGCCAATCTGGTCGAGCAACGCGGTGGCCTGCTCGGTGCGCTGGTTGTGCTGGTGGGTGCGGGCAATCTGGCTCAGAATGGAGATGCTGCTGAGCGTGGAGCCCATGTCGTCGTGCAGGTCGCGGGCAATGTTGTGGCGCACCCGCTCCAGAGCCAGCAGCTGGTTGATGCGCATCCGGTAGGCCAGAAACAGCAGCCCAAACAGCACCCAGCTCGCCAGAATACGGAACCACCAGGTGCCATACCACGGCGGCTGCACCACAATAGTGAGGGCCGTACCGCGCGGGTTCCAGATACCGTCGTTGTTGGTGGCCCGCACCCGGAAGGTGTAGGTGCCGGGGTCGAGGTTAGTATAGGTGGCTTCGCGCTTGGTGCCGGCCTGCACCCAGTCGGGGTCGAAGTTTTCGAGCATGTAGGCGTAGCGGTTCTTCTCGGGCAGCCGGAAATTGAGGGCCGCGAATTCCAGGGAGAAGAAATAGTCGCTCGGGGCCAGCTGAATAGCGCGGCGCACCGTAATGCTGGTATCAAGCTCCACGAGCTGATTGAACTTGCGGAAGCCGGTGAGTACCACCGGCGGGGCCGTGGCGTTGGTGCGCACGGCCGCCGGCACAAAGCTCACCAGCCCCTGCACGCCGCCGAAGTACAGCCGCCCGCGCCGCCCCTTGTAGTAGCCACCGGCATTGAACTCGTCGAAGGGTAACCCGTCGCGCGTGTCGAAGGTGTAGAACTGACTGGTGCCGGGCGTGAAGCGGGCCAGCCCCTTGTTAGTCGACAGCCACAGATTGTTCTGGTTGTCTTCCAGAATGCCGTATACCACGTCGTTGGGCAGGCCCTGGGGCTCCCGGAACGTAGTAAACAGGCCGCGGCTGGCATCGTCGAGGCGGCAGAAGCCACCACCCTCAGTGCCCACCCACAGTTGTCCGGTATGATCTTCCAGAATGGAGCGCACAAAGTTGCTGCTCAAGCTGCGCGGATTCCGGTCGTCGGTCCGGAAAGACTGAAAACGGCCCGTAGCTGGGTTGTAGCGGCACAGTCCGCCCCCGCCGGTGCCCACCCAGATGCTGCCGGCGCGGTCCTGGTGCACCACCCGCACGAAGTTGTTGCTGAGACTGGTGGGGTCGTGGGGCACGTTGCGAAAGGCCGTAAACTGCTGCCGTTCGGGCTCAAACCGGTTCAGGCCGCCCTCAGTACCCACCCAGAGCCGGCCCTTGGGGTCTTCGTAGATGGTGCGCACGTAGTCTTCGCTCAGGCTGCCTTGCACGGCCGGGTCGTGGCGGTAGTGTACAAACCGGGTAGCGCCCGGCTCCAGGCAGTCGAGGCCCTGGCTCTGGGTGCCCACCCACAGCCGCCCGCGCCGGTCGAGGCACAGGGCCCGCACGAAGTCTTCACTCAGGCTGCCAGCATCGTTGGGGTCGTGGCGGAACGTGCGCTGCTGACCGGTGCCGGGCTCGTAGCAGATCAGGCCCTGGCTTTCGGTGCCCACCCACACCCGGCCGGCGGCGTCCTCACTCACAGCCCACACCGGCCCTTTCGGCTCGGGGTAAGCGGCAAAGGCGCTGGGTTGCGCCTCGAAGCTACTTACGCCGCCTTCGGTACCGGTCCAGAGCAGCCCCGAGCGGTCCTGGAATACCGACAGCACCGTGTTATCGGGCAGACTCCGGGGCCGGCCGCTCTGGTGTTGATAAGTGCTGAAGGAGTTGGTTGCCGGGTCATGGCGCAGCAGGCCTTTGTTGGTGGCAATCCAGAGGGTGTGCTGCTGATCCAGAAACAGCGCCCGGATGGCCTCGCCGGGGCCATCGGGCCGGCTTCCCACGGCGCGCGGGGCACCGGTAGCCGGTATGTACCACAGTCCGTCGGTTTCGGTGCCCACCCACAGGCCACCGTGCGTATCGGGCTGCAGGGTGGTAATGGCGCTGGCGGCCTGCCAGCGCGGGTCGGCCTGCAGGTGGCCGGTGCGGGTATTCAGAAAGCTGAGGCGCCCTTCGCCGGTGCCCACCCACAGGCGGCCATCGGTGCTTTGGGCAATGGCCCGCACGGAGTTGCGCCGCAGGTTTTCGGTGGGCGTAATGGCGTGAATAAAGCGCTGAAAGTGGTTGCGGGTGGGCACGAAACGGTGCAGCCCGCCCTCAGTACCCGCCCACACCTGCCCCTGCCGGTCGCAGAACACGACCCGCACGAAGTTGTCGGCCAGGCCGTTCACGTCGTTGGGCTCATATTCGAAAGTGCGGAATCGGCCCGTAATGGGGTTGTAGCGGCACACTCCTCCCCCTCCGGTACCCACCCAGAGCTGGCTCTGCTGGTCCTGGGCCAGAGAGAGAATGAAGTTGCTGCTCAGGCTACCCGAGTGCTGGGGGTCGTTGCGAAACACCCGAAACTCGACGCCATCGTAGCGACTCAGGCCGTCCTGGGTGCCAAACCAGAGGAAGCCCTGCCGGTCCTGCACAATGCTGTAGACGCTGTTTTCCGATAAGCCCTGGGCGGCCGTGAGCGTGTGAAACGTGAGCGAGGACGTGCTTTGGGCCGTAGCGGCGTAGCCCGCCCCGCTCAGCGCCAAGCTCAGTAACCCAATGCGCAGCCACGCCAGAAGTGAGTAAGTCATACAGGAAGCTAAGCTGCTAATCAGCACACAATGATACCGCATGAAACCTAGCTGATATCGGACTGCAACCTAGGAATTTCCTGCTTTTGCCCAAGCTGGCGGAAGCAGCAGGCATATGGAAGTGCTTCGGTTTGGATGAATATTTTTTAACTGACTCAACGGCTGGTAGCACGGCCTAGCGTGGATTGGTGGAATAGCCGGCTACTTTTGATTTATTGCCGCTTCAACCCGGCCCAGCCTCTATCACCAGCCTATGAGCAAGCAAATAATCAGCGTCAGTTCGGCGGAAACCGGGCAGTTGGGTGTCTGGCACCTGAAGCGCTTCTGGGCGCACACCCTGGCCCGGCGCACCGGCCAACCAACCGAGTCGGCTGAGAATGACTGGCGCTTCAACAACATCTTGCTGAATGGCCTGGGCCTGCCGCTGGAAGAAACGCTGGGGTACTTATTGCAGGCGGCCCCGGACTTCGCTGAGTTTGAGCACTGGATTCTGGGTAAGAACGAGGGCACAATTGCCCCCGAGCAGATTGAGCGGCTGAACAGTATTTTCTCCGGCCAGCCCTACGGGGAAACGCTCCGGGCGCATTTGCGCGAAATTGATGCCCACGAAAACGTGCTCAGCGCCGCCGACCTGCGCTTTTGGGAGGAAAACGGCTACGTGGTGGTGCGCGAGGCGGTGCCGCGGGAGCAAGCCCGAGCCACGGAACGGGCGGTGTGGGAGGCGCTGGACATGGACCCTGACAAGCCCGCTTCCTGGTACGAAAAGCCTATCGGCAAGGGCATCATGATGAACTTCTACCACCACCCTACGCTGCGGGCCAACCGGCAGTCGATGCGGATTCAGAAGGCCTTTGCCCAGCTCTGGCGTACCCCCGACCTATGGGCTACCACCGACCGCACCAGCTTCAATCCGCCCGAAACGCCTAATCTACCCTTTCAGGGTCCCCGGCTGCACTGGGATATGCGCCTGCAACCGCCGTTTCACTTCGGCACCCAGGGCCTGCTCTACCTCTGCGACACGCCCGCCGAGCAGGGCGCGTTCTGCTGCGTGCCGGGCTTTCACCGCCGGCTCGAACAGTGGCTGGCCGACCTACCCGCCGGCACCGACCCCCAGCGCGTGAATCTGGACGCGCAGGCCGTGCCCATTGCGGCCCAGGCTGGCGACCTGGTTATCTGGCACCACTTCCTGCCCCACGGCAGCAGCCCCAACCGTGGCACCTACCCCCGCATCGTGCAATACATGAATATGTACCCGGTGGAGTTTCGGGAAAGTATGGCGAGCCTGTAAATATGTGTGCACTTAAAAATTATGAAACAATGGCTACTGACGGAGTAAAAGTTATTGACGGCGACCTAGCCCACGATGTTTACTACACCTTTATGGATATGTATGATGCCGGCAAGCCCCTATCCGAAATACAGGCTACCGTTGAGCAGTTGCAGGCCGGTAATAATGACGACTTCGACGACGAGATTTTTATAACGGTCTATGCATTGGCGCTCTGGGAAATCGGGGCGCTTAGCCCGGAAATACTAGTCCAGGTGCAGCACGCTATTGAGCAAGATGCCTTTGCCCGATACCTGACGCAGGAAGAAGGACAATCCGGTGAAGCCCGCAGCAGGCAGCAGATGCTGGAGCAGTTTTGGCAGAAAATCAACCGGCCCAATGCCTGTATCCGGAAGCATGAAGCCACGAAGCCCCCGAAGAAGCCCGTCTTCAATACCGACGACGTGCTGACCTTTCAGCTTATTCCCGACGGCGTTTACTGCATAACTGTCTTACTCTCGATATCTCAGGGCCGATATAGCGGATATAATTTCATTCTCCATACCTACACCGGTGCCACCAAACCGACGATGGATGACGTTATGAAAGGGAAAGTGTTGGCGCATCCTGCTGTACCGGGCTCTATAAGTGAGCGAATTGCGTTTACCGCTATTGGCATTACCCACAAAGACCTCTTAGCCTGTGCCGACCGATTCGAATGTATCGGCCGGCTCGATATTAATGAACAGGCGCGGCGGCTCGGCTGCCAAAGCGGCGCTACTTGCTTCGCAAGCTTCACCAGTGGTTTTCGGTATCTCGAACGAGGAAGTTTGCCTTACCGAGCCAGGAAGTATTCTATTCGAAACTTGCTATAAAGCAACAGCGGCGCCTGAAGACTCAGGTGCCGCTGTTGCTTTTAGTTGTGCTTGTATCTATTTAGCAGCCTTTCTATTTCATCTGTTGAACCGTTGAGCCCAGCAATAGCAATTGCATCGAGCCGCCGCTGAGTCTGGTGCTGGGTTACGATTAAGTAATCCAGCGAACCTGCTTTCCCGCTGTAAACGGATTCAATCTTTACCTGAATAAATTTCCAGCGCAAAAAACCAGTTGCAGGCGTCCAGAGGCCGGTAGAGGCAAGCTTCAATGCGACGCTGGGATAAGCCAGTGCCTTTACACTGAACAAAATGGAAGCCGTACCCAGGCATGAAAAGAAGACTACAGCCGTAAAATTCGGTGGTTGATTTACCGATTCCCAGCCTGCCACGACCAGCAAAACAAAGCCAATGAACAACCCGAAGTACCCGCCTTGCGCTGAAGTGTGAAAAACGTGCGGGTACTCCTCGGGCTCCACTTACGCCTTCTTCTCCACTACCGCCGTAGCAATGCTCAATTCCTTGAGCTGAGCCCCGGAAATCTGCGACGGGGAATCAATCATGACGTCGCGGCCGGAGTTGTTTTTGGGGAAGGCAATGAAGTCTCGAATCGAGTCGGCGCCGCCGAAGAGGCTGCAGAGCCGGTCGAAGCCGAAGGCAATGCCACCGTGGGGCGGCGCGCCGTACTCGAAGGCGTCGAGCAGGAAGCCGAACTGCGCCTTGGCTTCTTCATCGGAGAAGCCAAGCAACGAGAACATGCGGGCCTGCACGGCCCGGTCGTGGATGCGGATGGAGCCGCCGCCCACTTCCACGCCGTTGATAACCATATCGTAGGCATTGGCCCGCACCTCGCCGATGGTGGCGGGGTTGTCGAGCAGGGCCATATCCTCGGGCTTGGGCGAGGTGAAGGGGTGGTGCATGGCGAAGTAGCGGCCTTCCTCCTCAATGTATTCGAGCAGCGGAAAATCGATGACCCACAGCGGCGAGAAAGTATCTTTGTCGCGCAGGCCCATGCGCTGGCCCATTTCCAGGCGCAGCTCGCTCAGGGCTTTGCGGGTTTTGGTGGGCTCACCGGCCAGCACCAGCAGCAGGTCGCCGGGCTGGGCGTTGAAAGCGGCTTTCCACTTCTGCAGCTCGTCCTGGGAATAGAACTTGTCGACCGACGACTTCACGCTGCCGTCGGCTTCCACGCGGGCATACACCAAGCCGGTAGCGCCCACCTGGGGCCGCTTCACAAACTCAGTCAGCTCGTCAATCTGCTTGCGGGTATACATGGCTGAGTTGTGGGCGTTGATGCCGACCACGAGGCCGGCCGCGTCGAACACCGGGAAACCCTGGCCTTTCACCACGTCGTTGAGCTCCACGAACTTCATTTCGAAGCGTGTGTCGGGCTTGTCGTTGCCGTAAAAGCGCATGGCATCGGCGTAGGTCATACGGGGCAGCTTCCCGATTTCCAGGCCTTTTACCTCCTTAAACAGGTACTGCACCAGTCCTTCGAAGGTGTTCAGGATGTCTTCCTGCTCCACAAAGGCCATTTCGCAGTCAATCTGAGTGAATTCCGGCTGACGGTCGGCGCGCAGGTCCTCGTCGCGGAAGCACTTCACGATCTGGAAGTAGCGGTCGAAACCCGAGACCATGAGCAGCTGCTTAAAGGTCTGGGGCGACTGGGGCAGGGCGTAGAATTCGCCGGGGTTCATGCGCGAGGGCACCACGAAGTCGCGGGCACCTTCGGGCGTGCTTTTGATGAGTACCGGCGTTTCCACTTCGATGAACTCCTGGCCGTCGAGGTAACGGCGCACGGCCTGGGCCAGGCGGTGGCGCAGCATCAGGTTGTTGCGCACCGGCGTGCGGCGCAAATCGAGGTAGCGGTACTTCATCCGCAGGTCGTCGCCGCCGTCGGTTTCGTCTTCGATGAGGAAAGGCGGCAGCTTGGCCGCGTTGAGCACCTCAAGCTTCTCGACCCGGATTTCGATGGCGCCGGTCGGGATTTTGTCGTTTTTGGAGTAGCGCTCGGCTACTTTGCCCGTCACGCTAATCACAAATTCGCGGCCCAGCTCCCGGCCTTTGGCCCGCACCTCATCACTTTCCACGCCTTCTTCGAGGGCCAGTTGGGTGAGGCCGTACCGGTCGCGCAGCACAATCCAGAAGATGCCGCCCGCGTCGCGGGTGCGCTGCACCCAGCCGGTCAGGGTTACGGTTTGGCCAATATGGTCGGGGCGAAGTTCGCCGCAGGTGTGCGTACGGAGCATAATCAGGAATATTCAGATGAAACAAGCGGGCCGCTCGGCGCAAAGATAGGATTCATGGGCGCGTGCGCCACATGCGGCGGGCAATGCCGCCGAATTTGCCCACCCTACCCCGGTGCTGCCAACCGCAACCGTGCTACCTTCGTAGCCTGCACAGTCGGCGGCCGGACCCGGAATAGTTTGGCCCGGATTCTGCAATGTGCCTTCCCGACCTCGTTTTCCCGCTTTTTCCTCTCTTCCTGAATATGAAACGTACCGTTCTTTTCGCTGCTGCCGCCCTGCTGGCTTTTTCTACGGCCCAGGCTCAAACGTCGCCGACCAAGATTAAAACCAAGTCGAAATCGGAGACTGGCGCTTCGATTAAAACCAAAACTGAAGCCGACGCCGAGCCCGTGACCCTGAACGGCCCCATCAAGCGGGTCGAGACGCTGTCGGGCATCGACGTATTCCCGGCTTCCGGCGGGCAGAGCATCATGCTCAGCTTCACCCAGCAGTTTACCAAGCCCGGCACGCTGGTAATGACCGACTACAAAAACAAGCCCGTGTACACCACCGCCCTGGACCCGGCCAACAACACCGGCGCCCCCGTGGACCTGGGCCGCATTCCAGCCGGCACCTACCTGATTGAGGCCAAAACCGGCAATTACGTGTACTGGAAGAAGGTAAAAATCAAGTATCCGGCCCCAGCCGTATCGAAAAAGCGCCGCTAAGTTGGGTTTACTACCCTATTTCGCCTCCGAAATCGTTCTGGTTTCGGAGGCGTTTTGTTTCGGCCGGTTCTTCCGGAACGGCTGACCGTTGTTTGCGCGTTTCACTCTGGACTTTTCCGCCGGGCGCGGCCTTTTGCGCTGGCCCGGCTACCTTGCTGCTCTCTTATGAAAACATCCTCCCTGTTTGGCCGCCTGACTGCCCTGTTACTGGTAGCGGCCCTGCTCGTGGCTTTTGCCGGTCCCAAGCTCACCAAAACCCCGGTGGGCAAGAACATTACCATCGGCGTGCCTCAGGGCTTTTCGGCCCTGCCCGATGACGGTATTGCCGCCAAATACCCGTCGCCCCGCAAGCCGCTGGCCGTGTTTACCAACCCCAGTGGCCGCGTGGATCTGAGCGTGGCCCAGAAGCCTACCACTTTCACCGACCGGGACTACGGCCTGCTGCTCAAAATCTACAAGTCGAGCATCCAGAACATGTATTCCAAGGTTGAATTCCTGTCCGAGGATATTCGCACCATCAACAAGCGCGACTTTATTGCCCTGGAGTTTGTCTCGTCGGTAGCCGACAATAAGCGCGGTAGCAACCTGGCCCCCATCCGGCGCTACCAGTTCGTTCAGTACGCCATCCAAGGCGACCAGCTGCTGGTCTTCACCTTCAACTGCCCCGCCGAAGAGCAGCCCCAGTGGCGCCCCACCGCCCAGGCCCTGATGCAGAGCATTATGGTGAAATAGTGAGATGGTGAAATGGTGAGGTTGTGAAGTTGTGTCCTTGCGAGGCGTAAGCCATTCCGCGCATTAAGCGGCGTCAATCCGTCCTCTGCGCAGTATGAAGTGACCTTTCACCACAAAGCCCTTTCCTGTGACAACGGGAAAGGGCTTTTCCCTTAAGGAAGCGCGTTACATTTCAGAGGACGGATTGCTTCGCGTTGCTCGCAATGACACATTGCCCACATTCAACCACATTAGCACTTGAGCACATTAACCTTGTATTCCGACGAGCACTATATGCGGGAGGCGCTGAAGCAGGCGCGCTACGCGTTGCAGGAGGAGGAAATTCCGATTGGGGCGGTGGTCGTGATGGATAAGCAGATTATTGCCCGGGCCTACAACCAGACTGAAAAGCTGCGTGACGTAACGGCGCACGCCGAAATGCTGGCCCTGACGGCGGCGGCCAACTACGTGGGCAACAAGTACCTGGCTGACTGCACGCTCTACGTGACGGTGGAGCCTTGCGTGATGTGCGCGGGCGCCTCGTTCTGGGCCCAGGTGAAGCGCGTGGTGTACGGCGCCGCCGAGGAAAAGCGCGGCTTTCGGCGGCATGGTAACCTACTGCACCCGCGCACCGAGCTGGTAGCGGGCATTCTGGGCGAGGAGGCGGCCGAGCTGATGCGGGAGTTTTTCGCGCAACGGCGTAAATAATCTACTTTTGGCCGCTTGGGTACCGCCGCCCACAACCATATCAGGGGCAGCGGAGTTATACCCTAACCTCTTCCACCACCATTCATCCAATTTCAACCCCTACGCTTATGGCTTTCGAACTGCCCCAGCTTCCTTACTCCTACGACGCGCTAGAGCCCCAATTTGACGCGCAGACGATGGAAATCCACCACACCAAGCACCATCAGGCCTACGTCACCAACCTCAACAACGCCATTGCCGGTACCGATCTGGAAGGCAAGACGCTGGAAGAGCTGATGCACGGCATTGCCTCGGCTCCTCCGGCCGTGCGCAACAACGGCGGCGGCCACTGGAACCACTCCCTGTTCTGGACCATCCTGGCACCGAATGGCGGCGGTGAGCCGACCGGCGCCGTAGGCGAAGCCATTACCAAGGCTTTCGGCAGCTACGAGAAGTTCAAGGAAGAATTCACCAAAGCCGCCACCACGCGCTTCGGCTCGGGCTGGGCTTGGCTCTGCAAGCAGCCCGACGGCTCGGTGCAGATCTGCTCGACGCCCAACCAAGACAACCCGCTGATGCCTGACACCGGCTGCAAAGGCACCCCCGTGCTGGGCCTCGACGTGTGGGAGCACGCCTACTACCTGAAGTACCAGAACCGCCGCCCCGACTACATTGCGGCCTTCTACAACCTCATCAACTGGGACGAAGTAAACCGTCGTTTCAGCGAAGCCAAGTAGGTTTTAAGCCTCAACAGAAAAGCCCGCCCCATTGCTGGAGCGGGCTTTTTTGTTGTTAGATCAGGTCGATTCGGGCGGCTTGAGGTAGCGCTGCAGGGCCTGCACGTAGGTTTCGAAGGCCGTGACACCCACGGGCGTAATGGCGCAGCGCGTGAGCGGGTAGCTGCCGTTCATTTCGCGGGTCATGGTCAGGTAGCCGGCCTCCTTGAGCTTGCCCAGCTGCACGCTCAGGTTGCCGGCCGTAGCCCCGGTTTTCTCCTTGAGGAAAGTAAACTCAGCCTCTCGCACGCCCAGCAGGAGCGACATTACCGCCAGCCGCAGCTGGGAATGCAGCAGCGGGTCGAGTTCCTCAAACGGCGCGGCCACGGCGGAAACGAGCTTTGAGCAGATGCCCGGGAATAATATAGCTAACCACCACGGCGGCAGCCAGCAGCAGCAGCTGGGTCTGGAAAGGTACCATGAAGGCCGCCGTAGCCAGCAGCCAGCACGCCGCCCCGCCGTACACCAGTGGCCGGAAACGCAGCGCTCCGCCCGAAACGAACGTACCCAGCCCGTAAAGAGCAATGAGCAGCGGGTAGGCCTTTTGCCAACCTTGCACCATGCCAATGCCGATAATCATGACCATCAACACGCCCATACCGGCCCAGAAAAAGCCCAGGAAGTCGTTGACGGGCGTATGCACGCTCCGACGCTTTTCCTCCCGGTAATGATAAATACCCACGACGATTCCTCCCAGCGGCATCGTGGCCCAGGGCAGCCAGGGCCGCTCGTAGCCTACCACGAGCAGTACATAGTTGCTGAGGGCGGCGGCCAGCACCAGCCAGCCCCAAAACAGAAAGTCGAATGACCGGTCACTTATATCCTGCTTGGCGGCCTGAATCATTTCCTGAATGATAAGTAGGCTTTCCGGACCGGTCAGCGGTTTGTCAGTGGTATCCATGTAAAGTTGGGAGAAGAGAAGTGAGAAATCGGGGTTACAGGGAGGGGGAAGAAAGCAGCTCGAAAAACGGGTTGCAGCGGATTTCGCCGACTGGTTCCCGGCGCGCCGGAGCTTTTGGCTGAGTTAGGCTAGCGCCCACCCGTTGCCGGTCGGCCCGATTTTCGCCCAGCAGGCCCAGCACGCCCAGCGCGTATACCACGGCCATGCCCCAGGGCACTACCACAAAGCTATGGGCCGGCGTCAGCAGTCCGCCGCCGTAAGCCACGGCCACGGTAGCCAGAGTCAGAAACCAGTAGGTGCGGCTACTGTAGAGCCAGGCATACACGAAAAAGTGCGCGCCGGCCACCACGCCTACCATCATTGGCAGCTGCGGCACGTGCCGGAAGTAGCACCAGATAAGCAACGGGGTAAAGAACTGCTGCCACACTGCAGCAAGGCCCCCCAGCGTGCCCAATGGGTTGTCTTTAATAAAGAAGTTGATGCCCAGCAGGCGGTTCACCAGCAGCCCAAGCGGGAAAATCAGGCCCATGCCGGCAAACAACACCAAGCCCATGGTACGGGTCGGCAGCCACCAGCCCAGCATTCCGACCAGGGCCAGCACTACAGCCGCCGTAGCAATAATGGTCACGCCTCGGCGCGAGGCCTGAATGTTTTCCTGTTGGAGCTCAGCAAGTGAACGAGCGGGCATCATGGCAGTAAGCATTGAAGTGTTGAGAGAAATTTCGGCGACGACTCAAGCCAGTGTTACAAGTAAATGCTAGCGGCGGGTAGCAGCGCGCAGCATGGCACCCGGCACCAGCAAAGCCGCTGCCGCACTGGCTGCCAGCAGAATCAGCTGATCCACGGGAGCCGAAAAGCGGAAGGCCAATGCGCCAAAAACCCAGGCCGCCGCCCCGCCGAAAATCAGGGTGCGGTGCTGTAGAATACCACCAGCCACAAACGTGCGGGTGCCCAGCACAAACAGCATTAGGGGCAGCACCGTGGCCCAGCCAAGCTGCGGAACCAGCGCCGGCAATACGGCCAGCAGCACCCACGTAGCCAAGCGTAGCAGCCGCACCGCCTCGCCCTGCCCCGAACGTACCGGCTGTTTCCAGCCGCGGTAGAAGTGAAAGGCAAAGGCCGTTAAACCGGCCCCGGCTATGGCTACCTGAAAAGGCAACCCATGCAACTGAGGTGCAGTAGCCTGCACCACTGCGGCGGCGCCCACTGCCGTGCCCCAGAGCAGGTAGTCGGTAGCATTGGTAGCCAGTTCCTGCGGCGTGATGGGCAATGGCTGGCTATTGGACGAAAAGGAGGCGGTGAAGGCGGCGGCAGTCGACATAGCGGTAGGGTGTTGGATGGTTGTGAATGACTGATTGAACGATGCAAACATAAACTAGTTTACAATATAAACTACATCACGACGCAAACTTTATTTTCCATCACCCTATCCGGCCAGAAAACCAGACGCGGCGGCGTTTCCATTTTTATTTATCTTTGACGTCCCCGCTCCTTCCCGTGCGGGCCTATTACGTTTCCCCACTCTCTGCTTCTATGGAAATATTTTCCGGTCTGGGGTAAATCCACGTTGGTTCTGCGGCCGGCCTGGGCTGTTAGCCAGCTGGCGGCTTCCTTTGCTGCAGCCCTACCCGGTGCTCACGGCCGCTGCCCTTCGCTCCTCCACCGTCAGCAAGCCGGGTTGGCTCCAAGTACCGACCCATTATTTCCCGCTTATCACCCGTTTTCCGCGCTTTTCTTCCCAATCCCTCCGGTTAGAACCTTGTATCTTACCGGGCAAAATTCCCTCCCTTTTCCTTTAAGTTGAATTTGCATGAGCACTAAGCTTCGCCTCATTATTCTGAGCTTCCTCCAGTTTTTCATCTGGGGCTCGTGGCTGATAACCATTGGAGCATACTGGTTCCAAACCAAGCAGTGGTCGGGCGCACAGTTTGGCGCCATCTTCTCCACCATGGGCATTGCCTCCATCTTCATGCCCTCGCTCATGGGCATCGTGGCCGATAAGTGGGTAAATGCCGAGAAGCTCTACGGCATGCTGCACATCCTGGGCGGTATCGTGCTCTTCACCGTGCCCCTCGTCACCGACCCGGGCACCATGTTCTGGGTAATGCTGCTGAACATGATTTTCTACATGCCCACGCTGGCCCTATCCATTGCCGTGTCGTACTCGGTGCTGAAAAAGCAGGGCTTCGATGTAGTGAAGTCTTACCCGCCCATTCGGGTGTGGGGCACCATCGGCTTCATCGTAGCCATGTGGACGGTGAGCTTGCTGGGCTTCGAAAAGTCGGCCAGCCAGTTCTACGTAGCCGCCGGCGCGGCTATTCTGCTGGGCTTTTACTCCTTTACCCTGCCCAAGTGTCCGCCACAGTCGTCTACTACTTCCAGCCAGAGTCTGATGGAAGTGCTGGGCCTCAAGTCGTTTGCACTGCTGCGCGACGGTAAGATGCTGACCTTCTTCCTGTTTGCTCTACTGCTGGGTGCCGCTTTGCAGCTCACCAATGCCTACGGCGACACGTTCCTGCACGATTTCGACAAGGTGCCGGCTTACCAGGACACGTTTGCGGTGAAGTACCCGGCTATCATCATGTCCATCTCACAGATTTCCGAAACGCTGTTTATCCTGGCTATTCCGTTTTTCCTGCGCCGCTTCGGCATCAAGCAGGTAATGCTCTTCAGCATGATTGCCTGGGTACTGCGCTTCGGCCTGCTGGCCTACAGCACCCCCGACAGCCCCGGCATCTGGTTGATTGTGCTGTCCTGCATCGTCTACGGCATGGCCTTCGACTTCTTCAACATCTCCGGTTCGCTGTTCGTCGAAACCCAAACGGCCCCGTCTATCCGGGCCAGCGCCCAGGGCCTGTTCATGATGATGACCAACGGCTTTGGCGCGGTACTGGGCAGCCTGGTGAGCGGCGTGGTTATCGAGAAATACTTCACGTTGGCCAACGGCAATAAGGACTGGACCGGTATCTGGCTCTCCTTTGCTGGCTACTCCTTGCTCATTGCCATCCTGTTTGTTATCTTCTTCAAACATAAGCACACCACCACTACTGAGGAGGCCTACCCCGAGCCAGTACTGTCGGTTGAAAACGCTTAGTATCTGACGATTACCTCTTTTCCTAACGCCCCGGCTCTCGTGTAGCGCTGGGCTGTTAGTTTTAAATTGGTACAAACACAGTATAAAAACAGTCTGTTAGCAGCATACGAAAAATCCCGCCCTGCGCACTGCAGGGCGGGATTTTTCGTGTTTTCCACTATAGGTTTCAGCTTCGACTACATAATCTGCGTCATCAGCTAAAATCCATGCGAATCAGTGCTGCTTAGAACTGCTCGTCGGCGGTGAAGTAGAAGTCGCCTTCGATTTTGGCGTTTTCATCGGAGTCGGAGCCGTGTACGGCGTTGGCTTCGATGCTCTTGGCGTACTTCTTCCGGATGGTGCCGTCAGCGGCCTGGGCCGGGTTGGTAGCGCCAATCAGGGTGCGGAAATCAGCTACGGCGTTGTCTTTCTCCAGAATGGCCGCTACGATAGGGCCCGACGACATATATTTCACTAGGTCGCCGTAGAAGGGACGCTCCTTGTGCACTTCGTAGAACTGACCAGCGCGCTCGGCCGTCAGCTGTACTTTTTTCAGAGAAACGATGCGGAAGCCACCCTCTTCGATCATCTGCAGGATACCACCGATGTGGTTGTCCTGCACCGCGTCGGGCTTAATCATCGTGAACGTGCGGTTAGTTGCCATGCTGGGAGAAGTTAAAACGGTAAATGTGAAATGCGGGGAAATAATCTGCCGGGCAGAATGTGGCCGCAAAAGTAGCCGAATCTCCGCAGTTAAGTACAATACTCCGCAAATTACGCCTGCGCTACGGCCCCAGGCCGAGGCGGTTGCACAACTTTGTTTGGCATTTCAGCTCGTCTGTTTCGGCGGGCTATTGCCGCTTTCTGGCGCCGGTTCCGCCTTTCTTCGACCTGCCGCCGAGGCACATCAGGCCGGCCACAGTAGCTGGCGACACTTAGCGCGAACCCAAAGCCGGGCAAGCTTTGTTAGAGCTTCGGCGATTATCTGCGGAATATTTCCGACTTTTGCCGCCTTGCTTCCGGCCTAAACAACCGAATTTCAGCCACCTATCAGTAGGCAATGTCCACTATCAGCGACCTGAAGGAGCTGCTCGCGCAGCCCCGGCAGATTTTCATCACCACGCACCACAAGCCTGATGCCGACGCCCTCGGCTCTTCGCTGGGCTTGGCGGGCTACCTCCGCAAAAAAGGCCACCACGTCACCGTCGTCACTCCTTCCGACTACCCAAGCTTCCTGTCCTGGATGCCCGGCAACGACGAAGTAGTGGTATACGACGCCCGGACAAACGACGCGCAGGTCCGCGAGATTATCGGCACGGCCGAGGTTATCTTCTGCCTCGACTTCAGCTGTCTGGGCCGCATCAACGAGATGGGCGAATACATCCGCAGTGCTCCGGGTACGAAGGTGCTCATCGACCATCACCTGGAGCCCGAGCAGTTTGCCGACCTCGACTTTTCGAACCCCAAAGCGGCAGCTACGGCCGAGCTGGTGTTTGAGGTCATCCGGGACCTGGGCGACCAGGATATGATTGACGTGGGAATCGGCGAGAGCCTCTACGCCGGTATCATGACCGATACGGGCTCGTTTCGCCACCCCAGCACCTCGCGCAACGTGCACCTTATCATTGCCGAGCTGCTCAACGCCGGCATCGACCTCTCGTCGGTGCACCGCCGCATCTACGACTCGCATTCCGAAATGCGCCTGCGCTTTTTGGGCTTCGTGCTCAAAGACAAGCTGGTGGTGCTGCGCGAATACAACACGGCCTACATTGCCATTACCCAGGACGAGCTGCGCCAGTACCAGTCCAAAACCGGCGACACGGAAGGGCTGGTAAACTTCGCGCTCAGCATTGAAGGCGTAGTATTTGCTGCCGTGCTCATTGACCGGGGCCAGGCTGTGAAGATTTCCTTCCGTTCCGTTGGCGCTTTCTCCGTCAACGAGTTTGCCCGCAAGAACTTCAACGGGGGTGGGCACCACAACGCGGCCGGCGGCATTAGCCACGAGCCCCTGGAGCCGACCGTCGAGCGTTTCCTGGCGCTGTTGCCGCAGTATCAGACTCAGCTCGTAACGGCGCCCTTGGCAGTTGCGCCCCCTTCGGTGTAACTTGCCCCAAATTCAATTTTTCCAACCCCTTCCCTTTTCATGTTTCTTCAACGCAATTTTCTGAGCCTGGCCCTTGCTGCCGGCGTTCTGGGCCTGGCCTCCTGCAACAAGGGCGGCGGTGATTTCACCAAGACCAAGTCGGGCATCGAGTATAAGATCTTCAAAAACGAAGGTGGCAAGTACAGCGACAAGTCGGTAGCGGCCGAAGGCGACGCTGCTTACAAGGACCGGCTGGGCAAAATCCTGGCTCTGAACGTGGAATACCGCACGGCCAAGGACTCGGTGTTGTTCAACTCGCGCAAGCAGCAGGGCATTCCGATGCGCATTAAGCTGCAGGAAGTAACTACCAAAGGTGGTATTGAAGAAGCCATTGCTTTGCTGCAACCCGGCGACTCGGCCGTGTTCAAGTTCAACGTGGACACCATCTTCGCCAAGTCGTTCAAGCAGCCTGTGCCGCCATTTATGAAGAAGGCCGGCAACACGATGACTATGTACGTGAAGGCTGATAAGCTGCAATCCGAGGAAGAAGCCAAGGTAGACCAGCAGAAGCAGATGGAAGAGCAGCAGAAGAAAATGATGGCCTACGCCGAGCAGCAGCTCAAGAAGGACGACGTGATTCTGCAGGACTACATCAAGAAAAACAACCTGACCGCGCAGAAAGACGCTTCCGGCGTATACTACGTGATTACCAAACCCGGCACGGGCGCCAAGCCTTCGCCCGGCCAGACGGTTTCGGTGCTCTACAAGGGCACGCTGCTCGACGGCAAAGTATTTGACTCCTCGGAGAAGATGGGCAACAAGCCAATCGACTTCCCGCTGGGTGTAGGCCAGGTAATTCCGGGCTGGGACAAAGGCATTGCTGTGCTCAACAAAGGCAGCAAGGCCATCCTGCTGATTCCTTCGTCGCTGGCCTACGGGCAGCGCGGCGCCGGCGCCGACATTCCGGCCGACGCACCTCTGCGCTTCGACGTGGAACTCGTAGATGTTAAGTAAGTAACGTCACTTACACGAGCCGCCGCGCTTGCGCCCTGGGGCCGGGCGCGGCGGTTTTTTATCCGGGCATCATGCTACCATCCTTCTTTTCCCGTTCCCTCTCCAGCCGGCTGTTCCTGGTGTTGTTCAGCGCCGTCAGCTTGCTCACGGCCTGCGAAAAGGACAAGGACTACGCCGCCATCGACGAGGGCCTTATCAAGCAGTATATTGCCGACAACAAGCTCGTGGATGCCCAGCGTCAGGAGTCGGGGCTGTATTTTGTTCCGATTACCAAGACCAGTGGCGTGCAACCTAAAGGGGGGCAATTAGTCTCCGTGTTATACACGGGTATGCTGCTCAACGGCACGGTGTTCGATGCTACCTCAAACCGAGGTAACAAACCTTTCAGCTTTTCGCTGGGCCGCAACGAGGTGATTAAAGGTTGGGACGAGGGCATTGCCCTGCTCAAAAAGGGTGAAAAAGCTACCCTTTTGATTCCGTCCCAGCTGGGCTACGGTTCTCAGGCCACCGGTTCTATTCCGGCGAATTCGGTTCTGCGCTTCGACGTGGAGCTCGTGGACGTTAAGTAAAAAGCTGGCCGGCAGACTTGTGGCGGCCCGCTTCATTTTTTCAGTACAAGAGAGCAAGCAAAAGAGATGAAAGATTTATTCACCCGCTCGGTATTCATGCGCCTGGTAGTGCTGCTGCTGGCAACGGCGCCCGTGCTTTCGAGCTGCAACACCGAAACTGCCTCCGTAAAGCAAGCTCGTGAGCATGAGGAAGAGTACAAGAAAATCGACGACCAGTTGATTCAGGACTACTTCACCCGTAAAGGCATCACCAGCAGTAACTACCAGCGCACCGAGTCAGGCCTGTATATCCTGACGCTGAAGGAAGGCACCGGCAACAAAATCGTGGCTGGCAACAAGGTACAGGTGAAGTACATCGGCAAATACGTTAAGCAGGCCCGCGAAGACGTCGTTTTTGATAAGTCGTACGGCAACCGTACCCTGTGCGAATGCACGGAGGTGATAGTAGGTCAAAACAGCGTAATCAAAGGCTGGGAAGAAGCGCTGCTGCTGATGAAGCAAGGTGACGAGAAGCGGATTTTCATTCCTTCTTACCTCGCTTATGGCCAGTATGGCAATGCTACCATCGGTGGTGACGAGCCGCTACAGTTCGAGATGAACATCTCGAAAGTGAGCTATCAGTAACCGGATGACTGCCGGCCTGCTGCTTCGTTTCGGTTTCCTGGGTTTGGTGCTGAGCCACTTGGCGCTGACTGCCCAGGCTCAGACTAGCCCACGCCCGGCCGTAGCCGATACTACGCTGAGCGAACGAACCGCCAGCGGCGTGCGCTACACGGTGCGCCAACTTGGTAGCGGCCCCAAAGCCCGCAAAGGTGACCGAATGCTGGTACATTATACCGGCCTGCTGCCCGATGGTCACATCTTCGACTCGTCGGTGGCGCAAGGCAAGCCGTTGCGGCTCCGCGTGGGCACCGGTCAGGTAATTCCGGGCTGGGACGAAGTGCTGCTACTGCTGCCCATGGGTAGCCGGGCCCGCATCTGGATTCCGGCCGCGTTGGCCTATGGCAGCGCCGGAGTCCGCAACCCGGACGACGAGACGCAGTTTATCGTACCACCTAACGCCAACCTGATTTTTGAGGTGGAGGTAGTGAAAGTACGGTAACCTTAGCTCCCACAACCAAAAAGACCTACCCGAAACGGCAGGTCTTTTTGGTTTTATATCCTTTTCGGCCGCCTCTTTATTCAGCCAAGACCTCCGACAGCACATCCAGGGAGCGAATGTCGCCCAGCTTCTCGACGTGGAGCTGGTAGTAGCGAATGAGCACGTCGAGCAGCTCGCGCCGGAGTCGGCCGTTGGGAATTGTGGCCTGCTCGGGGTTGTGCAGCAATTCGTTGAAATACTGGTCGAACTCGCGGAAGCGTAGGGCGGCCGGCGTACTGACCGCCGACGTGGCCGGGGCCACCGTGGCAAAAGCCACCTGCGAGGTAATTTCTTCTCCCGACTCGATGCCGAAGCCCAGGTAGCTGGCCAGCTGTATCAGAAATACCAGGGCAAAGTTCTCGAAGCCTTCTTTTTGCTGGTCAAACTCCACGATGGAATCGTGCAGGAAGTGAAATAACGGCTCGTTCTCTTCCTCTTCCAGCAGCGTGCGGCTCACAACCTCCGACAGGAACAGCACCACGCTGCTCTTGCGCACGTCGTAGGGCAAGGTGCTAAAGGGCACGGCGCACCGATATTCCGAAAGCCGGGTGATGCCGCCGTTGCGCGAGGTATAAGCCACCAGATCGAGCAGGGTGAAGGGCTGAAACAGCGCAATACGCCCCGGCGGCTTGGCTTTGCGCACCCCGTTTACGATGTAGGTTTGCACCCCCAGCCGCTCGGTGTAAACGCGGGCAATGATGGAAGTTTCGCGGTATTTGATGTAGCTCAGGACGATGCCCCGGGTTTTGATCAGCATGGGAAAGCGAGAAGCTGGTATGGACGCAGCAATAAGCTGCGCCGCCTGATCTGCAACAAACTGCGGGGCCCGATTATTCCCGCTGGCGGCCGTAAACGGCCATTATTTCTCTACAACGGCAATTTTGCTGACGCAGCCGTTTTTCCCGTCCGCATCCGATGACAGCACCAGATACACGCCCGACTGCACCTTGCGGCCGTTGTAGTCGGTTAGGGTCCAGACCACGGTGCCGCCATTGGCCTTGGTCTGGTACACGAGCTTGCCCGTTACGTCGGTAATTTTCACAATGCCGTTGTTGGCCAGGCCGCTGATGCCCACCTGCCCGGTAAAATCGGTGCGGACGGGGTTGGGCGACACTTTCGCGCAGTCGGGCTTGCCTTCCGTTATGCTGGCCGCGCCCCGGTACGACACCACGCCGGCATCGGTTACGACAAACACTTCGCCCGTGCGGTCATTCACCTCCACATCCACGATGTTGTTGGACGGCAGCGGACTGTTTTCGGTGGTAAAATGAAGCAGGCTCTCGTCGGCTTCCTCACTGAACAGCCACAGGCCCCGGTCAGTACCAAACCACTTGCGGTTGCCGCCATCCACGGCCACGGCCTTCACTACCTCGTTGAGCAGGGCCCGGAAGCCATCCGTAATACCTCCCCGGATGATGGGTTGCTGAAAGGTATTCGACTCGGGCAGAAACACCGAGCTAGGATCAGGAAAAACGGCAATACCTTTGGCCGTAGCCACCCAGATGTCGCCTTTACGGTCTTTGGCAATGTCGTAAACCTCGTCGGAAGGCAATTGGCTGTTGCCACTGTTGAAGTAGCGAGTGGTTTGGTTTGCCGGGTCGTAGGCAACCAGCCCGGTGCCGTCTTTACGCGACAGAGAAACCCACACATAATCATTATTGTCGATTACGATACGTTCGAGGTTTTCGAAGCCCGTGAAGTAGGGCATATTCTGCCATGTATTGTCAGCAGGAGTATACTTGTGCAGGCCCGAGGTCCTTTGCCGTAAGGTATGGCGGTTTACAACCCAGACATTGTTCTTGGAATCGACTGCCAGGTCGGTAATACGCGTGTACCTAGGATTATCAACGTATTCGCTGCGCAAGGTTACGCCAGGGGTTCCCTGGGTAAACTGCTTGTAGTCTGAAGGGCCTTTCCATTGCAGCACACCATCACCATAAGTTGCAATGTATAGTGTGCCGTCCTTGGTCCGCACACCTCGGCTGATGTCCTTAAATTTCGGTAGCCCGGGGGTAGGCGGAACATTTTCATTGGTGAAGTTGGTCCAGCGGCCGTCTTTGTACTCATAAAAACCGCCCAGAAACTCCTGCTGCCCATACCGGTCAAAATAGCCGCCGCCGAAGATATCCACCGTATTGGAGCGGGCGTCGGCCAGCACGCTGAAGGAGCGGGCATAAGCCGGGGCATTGGTAACAAAATTCTCCGACTGCTTGCCGTCGGCGGTTTTTATCAGGCCGTTCTGCGCGTCAGCAATGTAGTAAGGGCCCTCCTGGCTCTGAATAGCCGCCGCCGGAAACGGGCTTTGTGCCGTGGTCAGCAATTGCGTTGTGGTGCCGTCGGTTTTGCGCAGCAGCACTTTCTGGTCGCCGATGATAAACAGGCCGGCCGTAGCGGCACTGAGCTGCCGGTAGGTGCCGGCGTAGGTATCGGGCAGGGGCTGCCAACGGGTACTGCTGCAGTTGTAGCATAGCACGGCCAACCCATCACGGCCGGCATACACGTTTTTACCCTGCGTAGCCAGGGTATGGTACGGCGTGTAGCTGCTGTTGATGCCCGGCAAATCTATCGTCCAGCGCCGGTAGTCGAGCAGGTTGTCAGTCAGCAGACCTCGCATCAGGCCCGCCGAGGTGGCGGCAAACAGCGTATTGTCGAGCACGGTAGTGGCATATACTTCCACATTCGCGCCGGCGGGACCGATACTGGTGTACGTATCCCGTATTTCCTGCCTGGCCATATCCACTATTACCAGCCCAAAAGAGCAACTCAGGTAGGCACGGCCCTTGCTGAAGCTGATATGGTTGATGTTTTTGCTGCCCGTAAGAGGCTTGCGCGCAATGTCGCCGATGTTGACAATCGAGCCGTCATTGGTCAGCACATCCAGGTTGCCGTTGCGGTAGGCTACCAGCACCCGCTTGGTCGTGGGGTCGTAGCCGACGCTGCTCACGCCCACATCGTTCAGACCGTCGCGACTAGAGAGCAGCTGGGTGGTATTCAGCTCTTTATCGTAGAAAAAAAAGGCGTCCTCGGTAGCTACGTAAATGCGGTTGCCGGCTTCGGCCAAGGCCAGGGTGCGGTTATTGGGCAGGTGCAGCTGCCAGTCGCCGTAGCCGGCGGTGCTCTGTGCCAGGGTCCGGTTGTGGGACAGGGTAAGTAACAGTAGGAAGACAACACCGGACCACCGGCAGGCGCGTAGCAAACGATTCATTGGCAGCGAATAAAGTCCCGGAAGATAAGCTCAGGCAGCCATAACGCCACGCCGGCCGGATTAGTGCTTGACAGTGGCGGCCGTAGTAGGCTCGGTGCTCTTCTCCTTCATGCCCTCCTGAAAGCAGGCCCGGCAGCGCGCCTCGTAAGAGTCGGTTTCGCCCAGCAGAATCTTGTCATCGGAGGCGGCAATGCGGAAGGAATAGGTAGCCAGCTCGCCGCAGCACACGCACACGGCGTGCACTTTGGTAACAAACTCGGCAATGGCCATCAGCGTGGGCATGGGGCCGAAAGGCTTACCCATGAAGTCCATATCGAGGCCGGCCACGATGACGCGGGTGCCGCGGTTGGCCAGCTGGGTGCACACTTCCACCAGCGACTCGTCGAAAAACTGGGCCTCGTCTACGCCCACTACGTCGCAGGAGCCGGCCAGTAGCAGCATTTCCTGGGCCAGCGGCACGGGCGTCGAGCGGATGCTGGTAGAGTTGTGCGACACGACATCCTGCGCGTGGTAGCGCGTGTCGAGGGCGGGCTTGAAGATTTCGACGCGCTGCCGGGCAATCTTGGCCCGGTTCAGCCGCCGGATCAGCTCCTCGGTTTTGCCCGAAAACATGGAGCCGCACACTACTTCAATCCAGCCCCGGCGGGGCGTGTCGCGGCTCGTGCCGACGCGAGGTTCTATAAACACGGTGGTAGCAGTTGGCGGTGGTCGGGAGCAGGCACGCCGGCTCCGGTTGGAACCTCTAAAGTACGGCTTTCGGGCCGGAGCCTCAAAGGTCAATTCCGGAGGTTTTCATCACCGGCTAGAGTATCAGCCGGTTGGAAATACGATTGGGGTTTACCCGCCCGGTTCCAGTGGCTCCGAATACCGCTGGTGGGGCAGCATGGTGGCGTGCGGCACCCGGCCCGCTACGTCGCCATCGGGCAGGCGCGCCTGGCAGGTGAGCCGCTCGTGGGGCAGCAGGCGGCCGGCCGTGCGGTAGCGCAACTCGGCGTCGGTGGGTGGCGTTAGTAATTCGAGCCCCCTGACTACCTCCAACCGGCAGGTAGTGCAGCGTCCTTTCGCGCCGCAGGCGTGCATCCAGTCGTGGCCGGCGGCCTGCAGGGCGGCCAGCAAGGTGGTGCCGGCGGGCACGGAAACTACGGCGCCAGGCAGGTTTTGCACGGTTAGAGTGGGCATCTTTGCTTAAATTGCCCGTTGAACCAGGCTTTCGATGAAGGACAAATATAGCTCAGCAAAACGCGAACAATACGGCCAGCAGCTGGCCTCCCAGCTCTGCGACCAGCACTTTGGCGGTACGCCCACTACCACCCTCGACGGCCCGGCCGTACTGCGCTTCACCCCGATCCGGCAGGTAAACCTGTTTGTGGTGCAGCAGCTGCTGGCCCAGTGGACGGCTGAAATGGCCCGGCTGCGCAGTCCCTATTTCGACTTTGAAGCCGACGACGTGCGGCAGGCTCTCACCCAGTTTATGAACATCCTGTCGCGCCGCATCAAGCTGAGTCGGGCCGCTTTCGAGCCCCTGTTGGCCCGGGCTATCAGCGACACGCTGGGCGTAGCCACCGACCCAGTGCTGACCTTCGAGCAGAAGCTGCTGGGTAACCAGCCCACGGCCACGGCCGAGCAGCTCCGCGACGCGCTGCGCTACCTGGACTTGGATAAGGCGCTTTTCCAGGGCTTCCTCGACACGCTGACGCCTGGCCCAGCGCTGGAGCGCGACTTTCTGGTAAACCGCTTCCGCCTCTATCAGGAAGCCAATTACAAAAACCACGCGCCGCTGGAGAAGATTGTGGCCGAATTCAACCAGCTGCGGCCCCTGACTACCGCCGAGCTGACGGAGGCAACTGATTCTTTGGCTGCTCCGCAGGCTGCGCCACCCGTTGCTGAAACGCCCGTGGAAACTCCGGTAGCCGGGGCCGTAGCCCCAGCCCCGGCCCCGGCCGTGGAAACCCCGCCGGCCCCGAAGGAAACTACTGCCCCACCCCTACCAGAAGCTGCCCCGGCCAAGCCTGAGGCACCCACCCCGCCGACCTTCGTAGCCTCCCCAACGCCGGCACCAGCCCCGATACCAGCAGCGCCGCAGGAAACAGCCGAACCGGAGCCAGAGCGCCGTCCGCTGGCCGAAGCCGCTGCCTCCACCAATGTGCCGCTGCACGAAAAGCTGCGCGCTGAGCGGCCGACTTCGGCCCCGCTCAGCGAAACCCTGCGCGGGGAGCGTCCTAGCGCCACGCTGGCCGAGAAGTCAGCGCCCAAGGTGGAGTCGTTGCGGGAAGCCATTTCCATCAACCAGCGCTTCAGCTTCATCAACGAGCTGTTCAACGGGGAGAATATGGAGTACCATACCGCAATTCAACACCTCGACACTCTGCCCAACGCCGACGTGGCCAAGCGCTACGTGACGGAAGACCTGGCCCATAAATACGGCTGGGTGCGCAAGGAAGAGCACGTCAACAAGCTGCTCAAGCTGCTGGACCGCAAGTTTGCTTAACCGAAGCGCGGCGTGCATCCTTCCGCGGCTGACGGGCTGATTTCTGCGGGGCGGCGCTGGCAGCATCTGCTGCTAGTGTACGTGCTGGCCGTGGGCCTGCTGGCCGGCAGTGCCTACACCATGTACGTGCACTACGACTTCTCCCACTCCCTCGACACGCGCAGCTACCTGAGCATTGCCCGGGGCGAGTTTCGGGGCGTGAGCATTACGCGGCGCTACCGGGTGGTGGTGCCGGCTGTAGCGGCGGCGGTGGCCTGGCCTGTAGAGCAGGTCTACGCCCGCATCTGGCCCCAGCGCGCCGCCACCGACTGGCCGTTGCGCCTGGCTTTTTATCTTGTCAACACCTTGGTGCTGGCCGGGGCCGGGCTGGTGTTTTTTCGCAGCTGCCTGCTCTACGGGGCGTCGCCGGGGGCGGCCGTGCTGGCCATGGTAGCCGTGCTGGCGAGCCGCTGGGCTGTGTACACGGCCGGCCTGCCACTGGTCGACAGCCTCTATATTCTGGTGTTTGCCCTGGCTTTCTACGGGGCCCGGAGTGGCTCGGCGGTGGCCGTAGCGGCCTGCATTGTGCTGGGGCCGCACGCCAAGGAGTCGTTTGTTTTTCTGGTGCCCTGGCTGCTGTGGTTTGGCCACCGGGCCATGCCCTGGCCCCGGCAACTGGTGTGGCTGGCCGTTTCGGGGGCCGTGGCCTACGGCGTGCGCCACTGGATAGACGCGCAGGTGGGTGCCCCGCCCCAGGAAAGCCTGAGCAATGCCCTCGACCATCTCCACAACCTGGCTTACTCCCTGCGCCGGCTGCTGTCGGTGAAGGGCGCGGGGGAAATCTTCAGCATCTTCGGCTTCTTCTGGCTGGTGCTATTGGTAGGGCTGCGCGGCGGGGCCGGGCGGTGGCTCCGGCCGCTGGGCGCGGGCGGGGCCGCGCTGCTGGCCGTGGTGCTGGTGCACATGCTGCTCTCCGGCGACCTGGGCCGCATGGGCTACCTGGCCGCGCCGGTGTTTGCCGTGGCCTTTGCTCTGATTCTAACCCACCACCCAGCCTTCCAGTGGCTCTGGGCGCGTCCATCGGAAGCCTCGAAAAACGCTCAGGCGGCTTGTAATCCGGAGTAGCCCAATCCACTCAGGTAGGCGACCCTCCGGTTTTTGACAGGGTCGCCTACCTAAGTGGGTAGACGACCGTCCTACTTTTGGCAAGGTCGTCTACCTACTATCAAACGCGCTTCCTCACTCGATGATAGTTATACCGGAGTAGTACACAGAACTTCTTACCGGTAAAGGCAAGGGGCGCTGTGGCTGTTTGGGTGCGTAAGTAGCTGCCTGGCGGCAACGCCGGCTCAGCGCCCCTTGCAAGACTAGCGGATTTCGGTGAGGTAGTACGAGCCGAACGAAGTGGCAAAGGAGTCGACTTTCTGCGTCTGGAAGCCCTGAAGCAGCTCGGCGTTCTGGTTGCCATACACCAACTGGGCCCGGTCCAGCAGCTGCGGACCGGCCAGCCCGTTGGTATATACGCGGTGCCCGGCTTGCAGCTGGGCGCGCAGCCACTGCCGGAGCCGGGCCGGCGACTGGCCGGGGCGCTGCACCAGCAGCGTGGGCACGGGCAGCACGTTGGGCGGAGCTACGGGCTGCCCGGTACGGTAATGCAGCTGGTTGAGTACCAGGTTATGATTATCGAGCAAAAACCAGCTGGCCGGCTCCCGCTGGATGCGGGTCAGCAGCGCATCGTTGTTGGTAAAGCGCAGCTGGTTGGCCGGCACCAGTCCGAAAGCCAGGTTCCAGCCCAGCAAAGCAACTCCCAGAACCGCCACCGCCCGCACCGGCACCCACGGCAAACCCACGCTGGCTACCACCGCCAGCAGCGCGGGCACCATCACCATGAATTCGGCATTGCCTTCGGAGTACACTGCGAAGAGTAGCTGCAGGGCCAGAATCAGCAGATGGGTACGCATAACAGGCCCCACTGCCGGCGCAGTTGCTGGCACGGGCACCCGAAGACGCTGCCGAAAGCTCTGCCACAGCAGCCAGGCTGCGTAGCTCAACAGCCCCAGAAACCCGGCTGCTACCGCCCACAACCCCGGATACAGCCGCAGTAGCGCCAGCGTGGAGCCGTGGAGCTGCCCAAAGGTGCGCACCAGATTGATACCCGAAAGCAGTAGTCCATGACCCGAGACGCTGCCGCCCGCCGTGCCGGCATAGTAATCGTGAAACACGAAGCGCCACAGGGCCGAAATCGTCAGCGGCTCGTGCCACGAGGGTAGCGCGGCCACGTAGGCAAGGGGCACCAGCAGTGCAGGCAGGATGTAGAGCAGCAGGCTGCGGAGCTTATGGCCGGCGTACCAACCCGTGCCCAGCAGCAGCCCCAGCCACCAGAAAAAGTGAATCTGGTGAACCAGGCAGGCCAACGCCGCCCACAGCCCGGCCCACAGCAGGTGCCCGGCGCGCTGCCCACCCAGCTGGTACCGCGCCCAGGCCAGGCTGGCCAGCAACGAGAGCAGCAGCGGCTCCACGTACGTCTCATTCTCGGTGGCAAAGCGCAGCATTCCGAAGCTGGCTCCGGTCAGCAGCAACCACGGCCAGGTAGCTTTTTCGGGCAACAGCAGTCGTAGCAGCCGGTGCAGCACGAGCAGGCCGGTGCCGGCTGCCAGGGCATTCAGGGCCTTCAATGCTGCCAGGCTCTCCACCGGCAGGCCCAAGCCCTGCAGGGCTTTCACCCAGAGCCAGCCCGTGGGGTTGTAGAGCAGGTGGTGGGCCAGCAGCAGCTCGTGGCCGTGCCGCACGCAGGCCGCGTAATACCACGCATCCAGTGAGGAATTGTGGGTAGGCAGCAGTAGATAAAGCAGCGTCAGGAAAAGAATTACAAATTCTGATGTATGAGTTCTGAATTGGCGCAGCTGACCTGGACCCGAACGGAATTCAGAATTCATAACTCAACTTTCATAATTACCGGACCAGATCCTGTTTGCGGTAGGCATCAATGGCCAGCAGGATGAAAAGCAGCGTGGTAAACGACCACAGCGAGGAGCCGCCGTAGCTGAAAAGCGGCAGCGGAATGCCTACTACCGGCGCCAGCCCGATGGTCATGCCTACGTTGATGGCGAAGTGAAAGAAGATAATGCTGGCCACGCAGTAGCCATAGGTGCGCCCGAACACGGATTTCTGACGCTCCGCCACATACAGCACCCGGGCCAGCAGGGCCATAAACAGGATGATAACGACCGTGGTACCGACCCAGCCCCACTCCTCGCCCACCGTGCAAAAAATGAAGTCGGTGCTTTGCTCGGGCACAAAGTCGAACTTGGTTTGGGTGCCCTGCAGAAAGCCCTTGCCCACCAGCCCGCCCGAGCCGATGGCAATCTTGGACTGCGTCACGTTCCAGCCCACGCCCAGCGGGTCGGCCGAGGGGTTGATGAGCACCTCAATGCGTTTGCGCTGGTGGTCCTGCAGCACGTTGTTGAAGAAGAAATCAACGCCGAACACCATACCGATAACCACGCCCCACACTGCCAAAGCCAGTGGCAGATGATGGCGCAGCACCTTGGTATTGACGGCAAAAACAATCAGCAGAATAGCCGTAAACGCGCCCACCAGCCACAGCTTGGGCACCAGCAGGGCCAGAATGAGAATGGCTCCGGCCGCGGCCAGAATGATAAGAATCAGGGGCGACATACCTTCCCGGAAGTAGGCCAGCAGGAAAGCGCCGAATACTAGCGCCTGCCCGGTTTCGTTGGCCGCCACAATCAGCAGCGGGGGCAGCAGCGTGAGGCCGGCCAGCACCATCTGGTCCCGGAAATTCTGCTGGCGCAGATTGATGCCGGCCATGTAGCGCGACACGGCCAGGGCGGTTATAAACTTGGCAAACTCGGCCGGCTGGAGCCGAATCGGGCCCAATTCGAGCCAGGAGCGAGAGCCGGCAATGGGCCGGGCAATAAAGGGCGTGATGATGAGCAGCGCAATCATGCTGCCGTAGAGCACGAAGGCAAACGTGTCGTAGGCCTTGTAGTCGATGACGACCAGGATAACGATGAGCACCACGGCCGTGCCAATCCAGAGTATCTGCTTAAACCAGTTGAAGGCCATCAGCTCCTGAAAGCTTAGGCCGCTGAAGAGGCCGCCAGCCGGGGCCTCAGGCGAGTAGCTGGCCGCGTACACGTTCAGCCAGCCCAGGCCCACCATCAGGGCATAGATAAGCACGGTGACCCAGTCGATGCTGCGGCTATAGCGGGCGGGTAAGGCCATGATTAACGACGTCGGATAAATTTGTCGGCGCTGCCCTGCAGCCAGTATTCCCAGTTTTTGCGCACCACTTTGCCCCGCAGGTACTTCTCAATCATGAGCGAGGCCAGGGGTGCGGCCGAGGTGCCGCCGAAGCCCGCGTTTTCGATAAACACGGCAATGGCAATCTTGGGGTCTTCGGCCGGAGCAAAGGCGGCGAAGGTGGCGTGGTCTTCGCCGTGAGGGTTTTGCACGGTGCCGGTTTTGCCCGCCACCGAAATGCCGAACTGGGCCAGGCTGGCGAAGTTGCCGGTGCCGCCGCGCCCATCTACCACCGCCTGCATACCGGGCACTACCGATTCGAAATACTTCGGGTCGACGGTGGTAACGTGGCGCTGGGTGAACTGTGGCAGCGGCCCGCCCTGCCCGATTCCGCGCACGAAATGCGGGGTGTAGTAGTAGCCGCGGTTGGCAATGATGGCCATGATATTAGCCATTTGCAAGCCCGTAATGCCGATTTCGCCCTGCCCGATGCTGAGCGAGTACACCGTTTTGTAGCCCCAGCGGTGGTAGCCGTAGGCTTTATCGTAGAACTCGGGCGAAGGAATCAGGCCCTTTTTCTCACTGGCCATATCCACGCCCAGCTTGTCACCTACCCCAAACGACATCACCTGCCGCCGCCACTCGGCCAGGCCCAGGCGGGCATCCTCAAACTTGTTGGTAGAGCGCCCGCGCAGCACGCTGGCCCGCATTACCTGGTAGAAATACGGGTTGCAGCTGTTCTTGATGGCCAGCGTCACGTTGCGGGGTGCCTCGTGGCGGTGGGTGCAGCGCACCAGCTTCCAGTTGCAGTCGAAGCCGGTTTCGGGCGTCACCACGCCCATCTGCAGCGCCACCAGCTCATTCACCATCTTAAACACCGAGCCGGGCGGATAGGTAGCCATCAGCGGGCGGTTGAACAGGGGCCGCTCGGGGTTATTGAGCAGCTCCATGTAGCGGTTGCCCATGCCCTTACCCGTCAGAATGGAGGGTTCATACATTGGGGCCGACACCAGGGCCAGGATTTCGCCGGTTTTGGGGTCGAGGGCCACGATGGAGCCGCGCTTGCCCTGCATCAGCATTTCGCCGTATTTCTGGAGCTCAATATCGATGCTGGTGTGCAAATCCTGGCCGGCAATGGAGAGCGTATCGAACTCGCCGTTGCGGAAGGCGCCCTTCTCGATGCCACGCACGTTTACCATGCGGTACTGCACGCCGCGCCGGCCCATCATCGTGCTTTCGTAGAACGACTCCAGACCCGTAATGCCCAGGTTGTCGCCGGGCAGGTACTTGGCGTACTTGGGCTTTTCGAGGAAAGCCGGCGTAATGGCCCCCACGTAGCCCAGAGCGTGGGCCATGTTTTCGGTTTTGTAGGAGCGGGCCATCCGGGCCTTGATACTGAAGCCGGGGAAGTCAATCAGGTTGTCCTGAATGGCGGCCAGCTCGGGCGTGCTTAGGTTCTGCACCAGCGGTGAGGCCTTCACCCGCGAGTAGGTACGGGCCGTTTTTAGCCCGGCACGCACTTCCTCCAGCGGCAGCTGCAACAGCTGGCAGAAGCGGGCCGTGTCGAGCTGCTTTACTTCGCGCGGCACCACCATCAGGTCGTACACGGGCGTGTTTTGCACCAGCAGTTGGCCGTTACGGTCGTAGATCAGGCCGCGGTAGGGCACCTGCACGATGCGCTGGAGCGTGTTGCGGTCGGCGGCCAGCTTGTAGCTGCCGTCGAGCACCTGAATGTAGAAGAGCCGGGCCCCAAATACCAGCGCCACGACCAGGAATAAGGCCTGAACAACGTATTTGCGGCCTTCAAGGTATTGCAAAGCGAGAAGAAACTGAGGGTAAACGCCTTCCGACCCATCCGCCGGATTTACAAAGATAACAGGTGAGGAAGTGAATTAGTGATTAAGTGACTTAGTGAGTTTGTCGCTCGGCTTGCGCTAATAACGCAGCTTTGAACAGCAAACTCCCTAAATCACTAAGTCGCTAAATCACCTACTGCGGCGGCGCGTGGGGAAGAATACCAGCTGGGTGATGAGCAGCGTGAGGCTGGTGTAGAGCGTGCTGATGAGGATTTTGGCCAGCGTGAGACCCAGAAAGTGGAAACTGCCTAGCTCCAGCAGAAAAAATGTGGCGTGATGAATGAGCACCAGCAGGCTCAGGTACACCACAAACCACTGCCAGCCCATCTGGTGGATGCTGGCCGAATCGGCCGAGTCGTAGCCGTCGCGCGGGGTGAGCAGGCGCAGCACCCAGGGCCGCACGTAAGCCAGCACCAGGGCGGCGGCGGCGTGCAGCCCCCCGGTATCGAAAAAGAGGTCGACGACAAAGCCCGTAATGAAGCCCAACACCAGCTGTACCACAATGGGCGTGCCGATGGGCAGAAATAGCAGAAAGCCGATGTAGAGAATGCACCAGCCCAGGTCAAACAGCACGAAGTCGGTGCCGCTGATCAGGAACACGTACAGGCCCACGTACAGCACGAAGCGCAGCAGCTGAATAATGATGTCGCCTACTCCCCTCACGGCTTCTCCTCCTCTTCCGGCTTGATACCCGCCCGTACTTCCACCGTGTCGCGCTCGGCCTTGGGCCGGCTGCTAACGACGTACACGTAGGTAAGCTTGGAAAAATCGACGGCCAGGCGCACCCGCACCGTCCAGAAGTTCTTGTCGGCCTCCTTCACAAAGGACTCCACTTGCCCGATCATAACGCCCTCGGGGAAAATGGCGTTGTAGCCCGACGTCACCACCGTGTCGCCGCGCACCAGCTTGTTCTGCCGCGGAATGTAGTCGAGCAGGACGTGGGTAGGGTCGTCGCCGAGCCACTTCACGCTGCCGAAGGTACCGTCGCGCTGCAGCTTGGCCGAAATCGAGGTTTTGGAGTGCAGCACCGACGTTACGGTGGCGTAATGCTCACTGGTTACTTTCACCCGGCCCACTACGCCGGCGGCACCCAGCACACCCATGCCCGGTTTCACGCCGTCTACGGTGCCCACGTTCAGAGTAAGGTAGTTATCCACTTTTCGGAGCGAATTGTTGATAACTCGGGCCGGAATCAGTGGATAATCCGGGTCGCGGGCCGGCAATTGGCGCAATCCGAGCAGCAGCGAGTCGGGGTGGCCTAGTTTCTGGAGACGGGCCTGGGTTAGGCTGTCTTTGGCCACGGGTAAGGTATCGGCTACGCGGCCGGCCATATCGGGACGGTAGAGTTGCTGGCGCAGGCGGGCATTTTCGGCCACCAAGCCCTGGTTTACTTCAAACAGCCGGAAATAGTCATACACCCGGGTGCGGGCGGCCAGCACTTCGCCGGTGTAGGCATTGGCCGAGTTGAAAAACGCCGCCTTCTGGTAAGAGCTGTTGCGCACGTACAGATACAAGCTCAGCACCTCCAATAGTCCGAACACCAGGATGCCCCGGTAGCGGAAAAGGAAGTTGAGCAGGTTGTTCATGCGGGAGTCAGGAAAACAGAGAATACAGAAGGAGGAATGAAGATATCGGAGCAATTTCCGTCTTCATTCCTCCCTCCATATTCCGCCTTGGATTAGGTCAGCAGTACGCCTTTGAAGGCCTGAATGTCCTTGATGGCCTTGCCGGTGCCGCGCACCACGGCGCGCAACGGGTCTTCGGCAATGTGAATCGGCAGCTTGGTTTTCACGGCCAGGCGCTTGTCGAGGCCGCGCAGCAAAGCGCCGCCGCCGGTCAAATGGATGCCATTTTCGTAAATATCGGCCGACAATTCGGGCGGCGAAATTTCCAGCGCCTTCAGCACAGCTTCCTCGATTTTGGCTACTGACTTATCGAGGGCAATGGCAATTTCGGACGACGTTACCTTGATAACCTTCGGAATGCCGGTCATCAGGTCACGGCCGCGCACTTCAAAGTCGGGCGGGGTCACGTCGAGCTCGGTCAGGGCCGCGCCTACTTCGATTTTGATGCGTTCAGCCGAACGTTCACCGATCAGCAGGTTGTGCTGCCGACGCATGTAGTCCAAGATATCCTGGTTGAAGACGTCACCCGCCGTTTTGATCGACTGGTCGCAGACGATACCCGAGAGGGCAATAACCGCAATTTCGGTAGTGCCGCCCCCGATGTCGATAATCATCGAGCCGATGGGCTGCTCCACGTCGATGCCGATACCAATAGCGGCGGCCATGGGCTCCTGAATCATCCACACTTCTTTGGCTCCGGCGTGCTCGGCGGAGTCACGCACAGCGCGCTTCTCTACCTCCGTGATGCCCGAGGGAATGCAGATAACCATGCGGTGAGAGGGCTGAAACAGACGCCGACGCGTGTCGATCATCTTAATCATGCCCTTTATCATTTCCTCGGCGGCGTGGAAGTCGGCAATTACGCCGTCCTTCAGGGGCCGGATGGTTTTGATGTTGTCGTGGGTCTTTTCGTGCATCTGCTGCGCTTGCCGGCCCACGGCAATTACTTTATTCGTTGTGCGGTCTTTGGCGATGATGCTCGGCTCGTCCACCACGATAATATCGTTGTGGATAATGAGCGTATTGGCCGTCCCCAGGTCAATGGCGATGTCGCTGGTAAGGAAGTTGAAGAAACCCATTGAGTAGCGGCAATTAAAAGAGAATGCACAGTTTAGCTCCGTGCAAAGTGGGCGCAAAAGTACACAAGTTTCGCCGAAGCGCCACCGGTATAATCATGGCATGGCCGGGAAGCAGCCGGCCCGAAAGCAAGTGGATTTGTACCCAAAACGCCCCAAACGACGCGGGAGCAAAAACATTGCGCTGCCAGCTGCATATCTGTCCTTGCGAGCAGCGCGAAGCAATCCGTCCTCTGCGCAGTACGTAATGACCTTTTACCAGAAAGCCCTTTCCAGAACGTTCTGGAAAGGGCTTTTTACTGAAGGCAGCTCAGCTCATTTCAGAGGACGGATGGCCGCGCTTCGCTCGCCATGACACATTGGACAATAGCACATCAGCACATTATTCATTAGCACATTAACAAGCCTAGTGTTTGAAGTGGCGCACACCGGTCATGACCATAGCCATACCAAGCTGGTCGCAGGCGGCAATGCTGTCGGCGTCCTTGATGGAGCCGCCGGGCTGCACCACGGCACGGATGCCGGCGGCTCCGGCAATTTCGACGCAGTCGGGGAAAGGGAAGAAGGCATCGGAAGCCATTACGGCACCCTGCAGGTCGAAGCCGAAGGACTTGGCTTTCTCAATGGCCTGGCGCAGGGCATCCACGCGCGAGGTCTGGCCCACGCCGGAGGCCAGCAGCTGCCCAGCCCGGGCCAGCACGATGGTATTGCTCTTGGTGTGCTTGCAAACCTTGGCCGCGAAGACCAGCGCCTCGGTTTCCTCCGCCGTCGGGGCTGACTTGGTAGCTACTTTGAAGTCGGCGGCGGTTTCGGTCTGCCGGTCGAAGTCCTGCTCGATTACACCATTGAGCAAGGTTTTCACCTGCTTGGCCGGGAACTGTACCGGCTTCTGGCGTAGCAGAATGCGGTTTTTCTTGCTTTGCAGAATCGGCAGCGCGTCGGCCTCGAACTCGGGTGCAATCAGCACTTCGAAGAACAGCTTGTTGAGCTCCTCGGCCGTGGCCGCATCCACCGGCTTGTTCACGATAATCACCCCGCCGAAAGCCGACACCGGGTCACAGGCCAGGGCGTTGGCGTAGGCTTCGGAAATCGTGGCGGCCTGGGCAATACCGCAGGCGTTGGTGTGCTTAAGAATAGCGCAGGCGGGCAGGCCATCCTGGAATTCCTGCATCAGCAGCACCGCCGCGTCCACGTCTACGAGGTTGTTGTAGCTGAGCTGCTTGCCGTGGAGCTGGTCGAACAGAGCCGACAGGTCGCCGTAGAAAGTGCCGGCCTGGTGGGGGTTTTCGCCGTAGCGCAGGCTGGTAGCAGGCTTCTGGCTTACTTTCAGAGCGGTGCCGGCTACGGCCGTGCCCTGGCTGAGGTAGTTGAAAATGTGGGTATCGTAGTGGGAAGTGGCCTCGAAGGCGGCGGCGGCGTAGTAGCGGCGGTCTTCCAGATCAGTAGCGCCGTTCTTTGCGCGCAGCAGCTCGGTTACGGCCTCGTACTGGCTACGGCTGCTGACGACGAGTACATCGCGGTAATTTTTAGCCGCGGCCCGCAGCAGAGAAATGCCGCCGATGTCGATTTTCTCGATAACGTCGGCTTCGTCGGCACCCGAGGCCACGGTTTCCTCGAAGGGGTATAAGTCCACAATCACCAGGTCGATGGGCGGAATATCATGCTGCTCGGCTTCCTGCAGGTCGCCGGCCTCGTGCCGGCGGTGCAGAATGCCCCCAAATACCTTGGGGTGCAGGGTTTTGACCCGGCCGCCAAACACCTCCGGAAAGCCCGTTAGGCTCTCAACGGCCGTTACTTCGGCGCCCAGCTCCTGAATAAACTTGAGCGTGCCGCCCGTGGAGTACAGCTTCACGCCTTGCTCTTTCAGAAGCGCCACCAGCGGCTCCAGACGGTCTTTGTAATAGACGGAAACAAGGGCGGAACGAATGGGCTGCGACATAGCAAGAAGGGGTTTGGTCTAAACGATTGACGGCGCGAAGGTAGCCTGCTGCCTGACGCAGAGCCAACCCGCCGTGTTACCGAATTGTTATGCTGATCCATTCCGCCAGCTCAGCCGTACAAGAAGCTCAGCCGTTCAACACCAGCCGTCACGCCGCCCTTAGCGCCCTAAGCCACCCGGCCTTCTTCCTTTATCTGCCCTTTTCATGCCTGCCGAACTTCTCTCCCTTTTCCCGCTCCAGCCGGCGGCCGAGACTGTTTTCCCCGACGAAACAGCTACTGCCGAAGAGGCCATTGTGTCTCCCGTAGCCGCCGCGGCAGCTCTGGCGCCCCGCCTGTTTGGGCAGGCCGCCAGCTCCGACCAGCCCGGTGGCTTTCCGAAAGAGGAATTTCAATGGCTGCGGGCGGCCGGGCTGCTAACTGCGCCGCTGGCCCACAAGCTGGGCGGCGCCGATTTAATGCGGCCAGCCTACACCTTAGATCTGCTGCATACCCTCAAGCATATCGGGCGCGGCAACCTGGCGGTGGGGCGGGTGTACGAAGGCCACGCCAATGCCCTGCAGCTGCTGCAACGCTACGGCCGACCCGCCCAGGTGCAGCAGTGGGCCGCCAACGCCCGGGCCGGACACCTGTTCGGTGTTTGGAACACCGAAGCGCAGGACGGCGTATGGCTGGAGCCGCTGGCCGGGGGCCGCTACCGGCTGCACGGAAGTAAAACCTTTGGCTCGGGCGCGGGCCAGCTCACCCGCCCGCTCATCACCGGCAAGCTGCCCGATGGCGGCTGGCAGATGTTTGTTCTGCCCACCGACCAGCAGCCCACTGCCATTGACCCCAGCTTCTGGCAGCCACTTGGTATGCAGGCCACTGCCAGCTTCCGGGTTGACCTGACCAATGCCGAAATCGGGCCCGACGACCTGCTGGGCCAGCCCGGCGACTATTATCAGCAGCCTGCCTTCAGCGGCGGGGCCATCCGGTTTGCGGCCGTGCAGCTGGGTGGGGCCGAAGCCGTGTTCGACGAAACCCGGCGCTTTCTGCGCGCCACCGGCCGCACCGACGACCCGTACCAGCGCATGCGCTTGGGCGAAATGGCCGTGCTCATCGAAAGCGGCAACCTTTGGCTGCGCGGAGCCGCCGACCACGCCGCTCGCCCCGAAGCCGATGCGGATGCCACCGTGGCATATGCCAATATGGTGCGCACGGCCATCGAAGAAATCTGCCTGAAAACCCTGCTGCTGGCCGAGCGTTGCGTGGGGGCCCGCGGCCTGCTGCGTCCCGAGCCATTTGAGCGGCTGCACCGCGACCTGACCCACTACCTGCGCCAGCCCGCCCCCGATGCCGCCCTAGCCGACGCTGGCCGCTTCGTGCTGCAACAGCCGTCACCGGCTTACTCATTGTGGAAAGATGAGTAAGGCCGAGTTTTCGTTTGCCAATTTTCCCGTAAAGCCCGCCAGCTATGCTGCTGCGCTAGGACCTACGATGGTTATTATTCCCCACCCCGATGATGAGTCGCTGGGGTGTGGCGGGCTGCTGGCTTTGCTGCGGCAGGCCGGGCTCCCCGTGCAGGCCGTGCTGGTGAGCGACGGTACGATGTCGCACCCCAACTCCCACAAGTTTCCGCCGGCGGCCCGGCAGGCGTTGCGCGCGACTGAGCTGCGCGAGGCGCTGGAAATTCTGGGGGTAGAAACGCCCGACACAGTATATATGGGACTGCCCGATGGCGCGGTGCCCACGGCAGAAAGCCCGGGCTTCACAGCAGCGGCAAGCCAGATACAGCAGCATATTGCGCAGCACCAGCCCGCTACCCTGCTGGTGCCCTGGCGGCGCGACCCCCACCCCGACCACCGCGCCACCAGCCAGCTGGTGCAGGCCGCTTTGCACGGCGCCGCTGCCCCGCCCCGCCTGTTGGAATACGTGGTGTGGGCCTGGGAGCGGGCCGCGCCTGATGATTTGCCCCGCTCCGGCGAGGTAACCGGCTGGCAGCTCGATATCGGGCCGGTGGTGGCGCAAAAGCAGCGGGCCATAGCAGCGCACCGCTCCCAGCTTACCAACCTGATTGATGACGACCCCGGCGGCTTTCAGCTTTCGGAGCAGATGCTGGCCCATTTCGCCCGACCATTCGAGGTCTATCTGGAGATTAACCCTTCTTCGTAAAGAGCTTCCCCGGCGGCCCCTACCCTGGTCCTTTTTAGCAGTTATTCCAATGAATACCAACCAGCCCCATACCCTATCCCCAGGCTACTTCGAAGAGGTATACCGGGCCAACGAAGACCCCTGGAACTTCGAAACCAGCCCGTATGAGCGCGAAAAGTATGCTGCGTCGGTAGCGGCCCTGCCTCGCGCGCACTATGCCCACGCCTTTGAAGTAGGCTGCTCCCTGGGGGTACTCACCGAGCAACTGGCGGCCCGGTGCGGCCATCTGCTGGCCGTAGATATTGCCGCCGCGCCCCTGGAAAAAGCCCGGCAGCGTTGCGCTAATTTGCAGCAGGTAGAATTCCGACAGATGCGCCTGCCCGAGGAGTTCCCCACTGAAACCGGCTTCGACCTGATTGTGCTGTCGGAAGTAGGCTACTACTGGGCCGCCCCCGACCTGGCCCGCGCCGCCGAAAAGCTACTAGCGGCCCTCGTGCCAGGCGGGCAGCTGCTGCTGGTGCACTGGACGCCCCCAGTGCACGATTACCCACTCACGGGCGACGAAGTCCACGCGTTTTTCCTGGACCAGACCGCGCTGGGAGGCTCGTTGCGTCATCTGCACGGCTTCCGTCGCGAAACCTACCGGCTGGATCTGCTGGAGAAAGTTTAAGGCTTGGCCGTTGTTGTTAAAGACAGGAGCCGCCGCAACTCACTTACGGCCTCGCTCAGCGGCACCGGCGGCCATTGCTGGGTCCAGCTAGCTTTGGTCAGCAGGCTATGCTCTACCCATTCCCATAGCTCGCCAAAGGCAGCCGCTTGGTGTACGCGCAGCGTTAGGGAAACGGCCGAAACGCCCAGAGTAGAGGCTATTTCTGCAATGGACTGAGTCTGAGTGGCCGGAATAATTTCGGTGGGCTCAGCCGGACGGGTGGCCTGCCAGAAGTGGCGCAGCTGCCGTCGTACTTCCAGTGCCGCTACGAGGCAAGGCACACCGGCCACCAGCGGCTCCTGCTGCTGCACGCTTAGCACCGCCCATTCGCGCAGCTGCCACGATAGGCCCACCGCCACGCGGCCTTCCTGGCGGTCGGAAGTGAAGACGCGCACGGCCGGGCTGTGGCGCACCCTTAAATCGTGGCGGCGTAGGGCCTGGTACAGCGCTTCGTCTTCCAGATAAGGCACCACGGGCAGGCCACCTACCCGACGATAAGCGGCGACAGTGATGGCAAAGCTGGCCCCGAAATGCTGATGGTGCCGGGGCCACGGGTCACCGGGGCTGGGGTCCAGCTCGGCTTCGAGACGGGCCTGCAGCAAGCGGTAGGCGGCATCGCGCAGGTGGTAGCGCCGCACGGGGCAGCTGGTGGGGCGCGGCGGCGTCAGGATGCGGCCACACACGGCGGCAGCCCGGTAGGTAGTCAGCTCGGCTAGGGTGGCGGCCAGCCAGGTGGGCGCTACTTCGGTGTCGCCGTCGGTGCTGGCAATGAAACCGGTGGCGCTGTTTACCAGCTCCAGGCGGCGGCAGGCCTCGTCCATGAGCAGCCGGCGGGCCCGCCCGATATGCGCTTCGGCCGGCGGCAGCGTCATTTCAACTACGTGCAGCACGAGGTGCGGATGCGCGTCGGCAAAGCGGCGCGCCACGGCCGCACTCTGGTCGTGGCAGTTGTTGGCCAGCACGATAACCTCGAAAAAGCCAATTGGTAGACTCTGTCCCTGCAAATCCTGCTGTGTGGCCAACGCGGCCAGCGTGCGGGACAGGTTTTCCGCCTCATCCTTCACTGGCACTATTACCACTGCATGTAATTCGGGGGCAGGTAGTGCAGCAATATGTAAAACGGCAACTACAGCCGGGGCCGCTGCTGCGTCGTGGGTGGCGTGGAAGCGGGAAGGGGAAGCGTGGGTCATCAACGGGTTGTACGCGGCAGCCCGTCGGAAGATAGAAGCTCCGCACTACATATTTTACAAGCACAACAGTAGCTCAGGCCCGAGCAGGCAGGTATTCGTCTATGGATGCGGCTTAAAAACTCACAAAAAAGCCCCAACCAAATGTGGTCGGGGCTTGGCAACGAGCGGTAAGCCAGGGCTTAGCTATCCGTCTTTTTCACCTTCAGCTTGCCGTTTTTGGCTTTCACCTTCCCGGCTTCGCCTTGGTTCAGACCGGCACCACGGCCGCCTTTCATGTGGCTTTTACCCAGGGCGGTGTATTTCGTGTACTGCTCAGCCGTCAGCACTTGCTTGAACTGGGCGTCGTATTTCTCGCGGTTGGCTTTCATCTGGGCACCCATTTGCTCGCGGGAGCCTTCGGCGGGCTTACCCTGGCCGCGCAAGGCCTGCATTTCCTGGTCACGGGTCAGCAGAATCTGCTTGATGCGGCTGCTTTGGTCGGCAGTCAGGCCCAGCTCTGTGGTCATTTTCTCGCTCTGGCGAGTGGCACGCTCTTCAGGCGTACCCTGCTGGCGGTGCTCACGGCCGCCGGCGGGCCGGGTGGTAGGTTGGGTTTGGGCGGCGGCAGCGCCAATAGTGAGGACAAAAGCGGCCAGCAGCGAAAGCAATTGATTTTTCATTGGAAGCAAGAAAGAGGATTTAAGACAGAGAATAAATAGAGGAGAAAACCGGGCCCGGCCAACTAGCGGCGGCCATTGTTGCGGTCATTCCGGTCGTTTTTGTGGGCGGCTTCCCAGCGCGCCCGCTCGGCGGTACTCACTTTGTGGTTACGGTCGTAGCCATAGTTGAAATCCTTGCCGTTGCGGTCGTCCCGGTTGTTACGGTCACGGTCATCATCGCGACGGTCGTTGTTACGGTCGTCGCGGCGGTCGTTCTTGTGGGCGGCTTCCCAGCGGCTACGCTCGGCGTTGGTTACTTTGTGGCTGCGGTCGTAGCCATAGTTGAAGTCTTTGTCGTTGCGGTCGTTGCGGCGGTCATCATCTTTGCGGCGCTCGGCCTCGCGGCGGGCATCGTCGCGCCAGTCGGTGGCGGGAGCGGCAAATGAAGCGGTGGAAGAAGCCAGCAGGGCAACGGCGGCAGCGAAGGAAAGCAGGGAGGTTTTCATATGAGGAAGGAAGAAGGAGAAGGACTGCCGCGCCGAAGCGGTGGAGGGCAAGCCAGTGAAGTTTTTTCAAGCGCTTGATTCCCTACTTGCAAGCCTGGTGCCACCTCCTGCGCCGCTGCCGCCACAGGCCGGTTTGCTCGACGGAAAGCCCGGTTCCATCGGCCGCTTCCCGGGTTTCTCCGACCGAATCCGGACCTTATATTCTCCTCAAAATCCCTTCTTAGCGCGTCACGCGGGTGAAATACAGCCGCAGCCGTAGCGGATGGGCCGTGTTGCGGGCCGAGCCCAGCAGGGTGCGCTCCGTAGAGCCCGTGGTTTCGGTACCCAGCAGAATACCGTCGTTGACGAGCGTGCCGCGCAGCACATCCTGCACGTAGGTCGTCATGCCCAGCACGTAGCTGCCCTGCTCGAGGCCGGTGCGCGCCGAAGTGCTCTTCTGGTAGGGCAACGTGACGATGGTACCGGCGCTGGTCAGGAAATAGGAGCCGTTCTGGTTGGCGCGGTTGGTGAGGCGCGGATACAGCGCGGCCGGCGGCGGCAGAAACCGGTTGTTGGCGCTGGTTATCGTTTCCAGACTCAGCTGGGCGCTGTTGATAATGATAATACCGCCCAGTTCCTTCAGCTGCGCCAGATAGGGAAACTCCAGCTTGGTTTTCAGCCCCAGCCCGGCCTGAATGAACACCTCTTCCTGCGTAGCGGCGCTGCTGATGCCTTGGCGCGTGTTGGAGAGCGAGGCCAGGGCGGTGCCGGTGCGGTCGGTGGAGAGCTGGAAAAAGTGCGGGTAGTCGCCAGCTACCGGAAAGGCGTAGACCAGCGCCTCGGTGGGCGCGGCCGGGTCGTGGTAGTACATATATAAGTGCGTGGCCCCGGCGGCGGCGCTCCAGCGCATCAGAGCGGCATTGTCGGCGCTGCCCGGCGCAAGCACCAGCCCTTTCAGCCGGGCCTTCACCTCATCGTAGGTAGTCAACTGACCATTTTGCCCCGCCTGCCACAGTTCCTGGCCCAGGGCATTATCTAGCCGAATCCGTAGTGAATCGGTATGGGCCCCAGCCCGGAAGCTGCGGCGGCCCAGCACGGCATCGTCGTAGCTCAGGGCATCGGCGGTGAAGTAGGTTTTAGTGGCCTGGAACGTCTGGGTTTGCCGGTGCACTTCCAGCTGCTGGGTGCGGGTGGTGTCGCCGTAGCGGTAGGCGTCGGCCGTTACGGCCAGTACCAAGGAGTCGTAGCGCAGGGCGGGGTCGGGCGTGAAGGCCCCGGACAAGCCTACCTGCACATAGCTGCGGGCTACGAGCGTACCCAGCGGCGAATCGAGGTAGCGGCCGGCCAGCAGGTAGTTTGTGGCCGACGACGGAACCGAATCGGTGAGAACAGTGCTGGTCCGCACGGTGATGGTATCGGTGTAGGTGGCGTTCAGCTCGGTGCTGGGGCTGGGCAAGGCTTCGCCTACTGTTTCCTCCACCTCGGTGCAAGCCGGCATGATGCTAAGCAGCGCGAGTAGCAGCGCCCAGGCGCGACCGGCAAACCATTGCCGGTCGGCCGCGAAAAAGATGCGCTTATTCATTCTCCGCGTTGGGGTCCAGCTCCCAGGTATCATCGAGGCGGGTGCTGCCCGCAGCGCCGAGACTCACGTAGCCCCGGTCGCCGAGGGCAAAGCCGACGGGATAGGTGCGGCCGGCGCCGGCAAAGTCGGTTTTCTGGGTCCAGGTGTCGGCACTGGGGTTGTATTCCCAGCAGTCGGTTTTGGTGCCGCTGCTGGTGCCCACGGCCACATAGCCTTTATCGGCAATAACGAAGCTGGCCGCGTTCTGGCGGGGCAGGGCGCTGTAGTCGTAGTCGAGGTCGTCATTGCTGTCGTCGTGGTACACGAGGTCCTTGTGCTGGGTCCAAAGCTCCGTGGCAGGGTCATACGACCATATATCGGTCTGCAATACGCCGTTGTCGGCGCCCAGCAGCAGGTAGCCGGTGCTACCGATGCTGAAGGCCGTGGCGCCCATGCGTTTGTTGCCCCCGAAGCTCGGTTTCTGGGTCCAGGCGTCGGTAGCGGGGTTGTATTCCCAGAAGTCCTTTTTGGAATTGCCGTCGTAGCCGGTGCCCACGTAGCCTTTGTTGCCGATGCTCATGGCCGTGGCATTATAGCGGGCCGAGCCCCCGAAATCGGCCTTGCGGGTCCACTGGTCGGTGGTGGGGTCGTACTGCCAGAAGTCGCGCAGCTTGTTTACGCCGTCGTAGCCGGTGCCCACGTAGCCCTTGCCATCGGCGGCGAAGGCCACGGCCAGCTGCCGGCCCACGCCGGGAAAGTCGGCGCGCTGCCGCCAGGTATTGGTGCTGCGGGTGTATTCCCAGAAATCGGTAAACTTGTCGATGCCGTCGGTGCCGAGGCCCACGTAGGCTTTGTCGCCGATGGTGAAACTGATAGCCGAGTTGCGGGCCAGGCCCTCAAACTGCGAGCGGCTGGTCCAGACGCCCAGAATTTCGGCCGTGGCGTCGTCGTCTTTGGAGCAGGCCGTGAAGCCCAGCGCCAGAAATAAAAGCAGGGCCAGCGAGAGTAATTTTTTCATACGGAAAACAGCTAATCGGTTAGTTAATTTTTCAGGAGGAGCATCGGGAAGGCCGATTCGTTGCAGCGCGCCGACCTTCCTCCCGCTTTTTCACTCACTGACCCAAACCTACCGTCCGCGTTTCGAGGCTGCCACCGCACTCGGCCACTGCCCCTACTTCCTAGACCAACCCGCCTGTTTCATCGGCCGGAATCGGGCTCCCGGCCCCGCATTGAAAAGGCCGCAAAGCCGAAAAACCCGGCCCTTACCCTGTCAATCGACAACACAAAAAAACGCCACTCCGGGCTTGGGCACCGGGTGGCGTTTTTGCCGAATTCTCTCGACGCCGCAATCAGGTCCAGCGACTCAGAAACTGCACGAAGGCTTCCTTGTACTGGTCACTGACGGCCAGCGTGGCGGGCCCGATCTGCACGGTGTTGCGGCGCACGGCCTCAATCTTATCTAGGGCCACGATAAAGGAGCGGTGGATGCGCAGAAACCGGCGGGCCGGCAGCTTTTCCTCCATAGACTTCAGGCTCATAAGGGAAAGCAGCGGCCGGGTAGCGCTGCGCAAATGCACCTTCACGTAGTCTTTGAGGCCTTCCACGTACAGAATATCATCCAGCGCGACGCGCACCAGCTCATATTCCACCTTCAGAAACAGGAACTCCTCCTCGGCCGGCGCGGCCGGCGCGGGCAGCGGCGCCTGGTTATGCTCGGCGTAGGCCTTGGCCTTGGTAGCGGCCCGCAGAAACTCCTCGTAGCTGAAAGGCTTCACGAGGTAGTCGAGGGCATCGACGCGGTAGCCGTCGAGGGCGTACTGGTTGAAGGCCGTGGTGAAGATGATGCGCGGACCGGTGCCGGGCTGGCCCCGGTCGAGCACCCGGGCCAGCTCCAGGCCCGTGAGTTCGGGCATCTGAATGTCGAGGAAAATAAGGTCCAGATCAGGGTGCTCGTGCAGGCTGCGCAGAGCCTGCACGCCGCTCGAATACTTGCCTACCAGCTCCAGAAACGGCGTTTGCTCGATAAAAGCGGCCACCATGCCCAGGGCCAGGGGCTCATCGTCGACGGCAATACACTTCAGCGTGGTCATACTATCTGCAAGGTTAAATGAACCCGAAACTCCCCTTCCAGCGTGGCTTCCTCCACGCGCAAGGTGTAGCGGCCGGGGTAAAGTAAGTCGAGGCGGCGGCGGGTGTTTGCCAGCCCAATGCCGCTGCCTTCGTCGAGGCTGGTGGCCGGGGCGACAAAGCGCGTATTACTAACTTCGAGCTCCAGCACCTGGGGCGTGGGCTGGCGCACGGCCACCAGAATGCGGCTGGGTTGGGTGGCACTCACGCCGTGCTTAAAGGCATTTTCGACGTAGGGCAGCAGCAGCATGGGCGCAATCGGCACGTCGCGCACGGGCGCGGGCCACTCCAGCTCCACCATCACCCGCTCGGTGAGGCGTAGCTTCATCAGGGCCACGTAATCCTGCACGAAGGCCAGCTCCTTGCTCAGGGAAGTCACGTCGGACGGCGTTTCGTAGAGCACGTAGCGCATCATGCGCGAGAGGGTGTGGATGGCCTGCCGGGCCGCGTCGGCGTCGATTACCGTGAGGGCGTAGATGTTGTTGAGCGTGTTGAAGAAGAAGTGCGGATTGATCTGGGCCTTGAGGAAAGACAGCTCAGAGTTTACTTTCTGCTGCTCCAGCTCCTGACGCCGCTGGGTATCGGTTTGCCACTTCTGCACAGCCGCCATGCTGGTACTGATGCCTAGTACGAGCAGCGTAGTAAGCAGGCTCATCATATCGAAGCGGCGCGGCCGGGGCCGGAACTGACCTCCGCCCCCGAAATTGCCATTACCGCCGGGCGGGCGTAGGTGCTGATCCATGAGCTGCTGCAGGTTCAGCCACGACTCGGTGAGCTGGGAAAGCAGCATTACGGCGGCGGCCGTGAGCAAAATGGCTACCACAAACCAGCCGATGCGGTTGCGGAATAGTAGCCGGGGCACGCTTACGTAGGCCGTGAGGTAGAAGGCACCCACCCAGAAGGCAAACACCAGGACTTGCTTTACCCAGAACTGCGGCGGAATCGAAAACCGGCCCAGAATGGGGTTCAGCAGCAGCAGGCTCAGCCCAAACAGGCCCCATACCAGCACATGAATAAGCGGCGTCAGGTAGCGCCGGATTGGGAAGGATGCCATGGAGCGAAGAGCCAAATCAGAAGCCCAAACCTAGCACAATCCGGGCCGGCGCGCCCGGGCAATGGACCGCCGCCCGCATTGCCTCGACTGGCGCGGGGCTTTCATCGACCGGTGCGGTGCCCAGCCGCGTGCAAGGAGGTTGGGCAGTTTACGGTACCCCGGCCGCCGGGGTACTTAAAATGCTTCGCCGATGCTGAAATACAGCCCCGACGACCCGTCGCGGCCGAAGCCGTAGTCGAGGCGGATGTTGAGCCGGTCACGGCGGTTGTACTTAAAGCGGATACCGGCCCCGCCGCTGGCCTTCACGGGGTTGTCGGCCAGCGCCCCGAGGGTGTTGCCTACCTGGCCCAGGCTGCCAAACACGACGGCGTTGACGCGCCAGAACAGGGGCCGGCGCAGCTCGGCCTGCAGGGCCAGCAGCTGCCGGTCGCGGTAGCGGCCGTCGTAGTAGCCCCGCAGAATCTTGTCGCCGCCCAGGTTGGCCATTTCCCGAAACGGCACGTTGCCGGCGTTAAACTGCCCGATCAGCTGGGTGGCCAGAATGGTTTTGCTGTTTTTGCTCAGGGGCTGAAAGTGCCGCGCATCTACCAGGAAGCGGCTGAAGCGGTAGTCGCTGCCCAAGGCGCTGCCGTTGAAAAGAGCTGCTACTTCCAAATAGTTGCCCTGGAAAGTGCTCAGAATATTGTCGCGGCCATCATAGAGAAACGACGGACCCAGGCCCGACACAGTGCTGTTCTGCTCGTATTCGCGGGCCGGGCGCTGGAGCAGCAGGCTGGGCCGCTGTTGGGGCGTGCCCTGGTCGATGTTCTCGCGCACCTGCACGTCACGCAGGTTGGTGAAGCGGTATTGCAGGCCGGCAAAGGTATTGCGGCGCACCTGGCGCAGCACCCGCTGGTTGAGGATGAAGACCTTATACTCAATCAGCGACTCATCGTCGCGGCTGGTGTTGGGCCCGAAACCGTAGTAGTTGATGGGAAATTTGTAGTAGAAGCTCAGCTCGCCGGAAACCAGGAACCGCTCGCCCGGCGTGAACATATTGTGGTTCAGCTGCACCAGGCTCTGGTTGTTCTGAGTGCGCCAGGCCAGCAGCCGCGCATTCGACTTGCGCGCGGTGGTATCCTGGCCAAAGCGCCACACGGGCAGCACCGCAATGCCGTAGCCGATGCCGGTTTCGGGCTGCGAGAATACGATGGGAAAAGGCCAGAAGCTGGGTTTATCCTTCTTGCTTTTTGCGGCGGCCGGCGCTTCGGGCGCAGCTGTGGCAGGCGGCTCAGGCAAGGTGGTTTGAGCATGGGCACCGGGTGCCAGCAGGCCGCCAAGCAATAAAGCGTACAAAAAGCGCATGCAGATAAGTAAAGCGGTGGGTTTTATTGCCAAATAAGCAATAAAATATCCTACTCTGGTTGCGCCCAATGAAGTTATCCTGCCTATTGCCCAAGACCCAAAACGACACCGGGCTTCGCCGAATGAATTCAGCGAAGCCCGGTGGTGACAGAAGGCAGAAATGTGGGGGCTAAAAGGCCTCTCCTACCGCGAAGTAAATGCTGGGAGCAGTGTCGGTGCCACCGGCGTAGTCGAGGCGGATGTTGAGCCGGTCGCGGCGGTTGAAGCGGAAGCGCAGGCCACCGCCCCCGGCTACTTTGGTACCACTAAGGCTGTAGTCGCCCACACTATTGCCCACCTGCCCGGCACCGGCGAAAACAGCGCCATCGATGCGCCAGAACAGGTTGCGGCGAATTTCGGCCTGGGCCGTCATCATCTGCCGGTCGCGGAAGCGGGATTCGTAGAGGCCGCGCATAATGCCGGCGTTGTTGTAGAGCGAGCCGCCGATGTTGGCGCCCATGCTGGCCAGCTCCCGAAATGGCACGCTGCCGCTGTGAAACTGCCCCAGGTACTGCAGCGCCAGCGTGGTGCGCTTGGAGCCCAGCAGCGGCCTGAAGTAGCGCAGATCGAGCTGGTAGCGCTGAAAGTTGTAGTCGCCACCCAGGCCTTTGCCCATAAACAGGGCGTGGGCATCGAGGTAAATACCCTTGTAGGTTGCCAGCACATTGTCGCGGCCTTCGTAGAGGATCGAGGGGCCGATGCCCGACACCATGCCACCGGCCTGCTCCTGCAGGGGTAAATTCCGGAACAGGCTCGGCCGCATTTCGTTGATGTCTTCCAGCACCCGCACCTTGGTGGTATTGGTGAGGCGGTAGCGCACCCCGGCGTAGAGGTTGTGGGCCGTAATGCGCGGCATTATCTTCTCATCGAACACGAACAGCTTGTAGCCAATGAGCGACTCGTCACTGGATTTCGTCTCGTTGCCCAGCCCGTAGTAGAAAAACGACAAATCGTACTGGCTCAGCTCGCCGGCCAGGTACACCTTCTCATCGGGCGTAAAAATGGTGTGGGTGAGCTGAATGGTGCTTTGCTTTTTCTGGGTGTACCAGGCAATCAGGCGGGCATTCGACTTGCGCACGGTAGTATCCTGACCGAAGCGCCATACCGGCAAAATGGCCCCACCGTAGCCGAAACCGGTTTCCTGCTGGTAGAACAGCACCGGCACAGGGATGAAGTTGGGCTTGTCGTCTTCACCCAGCTTAGGCGGCTTAGCTGTACTGGCGGCGGCCGGCACCGGGGCTTCAGGCAGGGCAATATCGGGCACCACGGGGGCCGTTTGGGCGTGGGCGGCTGCGGCGGCTAAAGTCAGCGCCAGCAGAGGGTACAGGAAACGCATAGGAACGGGTTGGAGCGAAAACAGAAGCGGGGCGAAGCTGAACCGTAACGATTCAGCGGCCCCGCTTAGCCTAACGCAAGCACCTTGTCTACGGTTTTAGCTCAGCGCGACCAATACCATCGACAGCACCCCGGCCAGCATAATCCACTTGCACCACGCGCTGAGTTGGGCGAAGTCGCGGCGTCGGTCGGCACGAAGCAAGTAGCGGCCCAGCGCCAGGCAGGGCGCCACCACCGTAATGAGCAGCCAACCGCCCAGCGCCCAGCGGTACTCCTGCAAGCTCTGGGCCGCGCCTCCGGCCACCAGCAGCACTAAGCTCAGCAGGAAAAAGCTAATGATCCACTTGGTGCGCGCCACGCCCCACACAATGGGCAGTGTGCGGCAGTCGTGCTCTGCATCGCCGCGCATGTCTTCCACGTCCTTCACGATTTCGCGCACCACCGTCAGCAGAAAAGCGGCCAGAGCATACACCCACACCATCGTTTGGCCGGTGCGGGCCTGCAGTTCGGGCAGCAGCACCAGGGCGGCCGTGAGCAGGGCAATGCTGAGGTTGCCGACCAAAGCCAGCCGCTTGAAGCGCGCCGAATAGCCCCACAGCAGCAGCGCCGAGCCCATGTTCACCACGCCCAGCACCGGCGACAATGCGCCGGCCAGCACCACTCCCCCGCCCGAGAGCAGCAGGTGGGCCAGCATGGCGTGCCGCCGGTTCACCACGCGCCCCACCACCAGCCGGTCGGGCCGGTTGATAACGTCAATCTTGACGTCGTAGTAGTCGTTGATGATGTAGCCCGCCGCCGCAATGCTCAGCGAGGTCAGGGCCAGCAGCAGAAAGCGACCCGACAGCAAGGCCGCTATCGGCTGGTTGGGATGCAGCAGGCAGCTTTGTACCAGCGCCAGGCACAAGGCCATGATGAGCAGGTTGGGCAGCCGGATCAGGCGCAAAATGGACCGCCACCCGCCGGAGCCGGCCGGAGCCGTCGAAACCTGCCTGGAGGATGAATGCGCCATATAGACCTCAAAAAGAATAGCTACCCACTGTGTACTATGTTGTGCGGCCACCAGACCGGCAACAAAAAGAAAGCCTCTCCTACCGGGAGAGGCTTTCTGAAAAGCAAAAAATCCGGATAAGCCTTTGGCTTACAGTTTCTTTACATTAACGGCATTCACGCCTTTACGGCCTTCCTGCGTTTCAAATTCTACGCGGTCATTCTGTTGGATCTGGCCCCCGTTAAGGCCGGTTACATGGACGAAGAAGTCTTCCTTCGTGCCATCTTCTGTAATGAAGCCGTAGCCCTTCGACTCATTATAGAATTTTACGGTTCCTGTTTTCATGAAATAAAAAAGAAAATGGATGATTGGATGATCGGGTAAATATAAAGGGATTTTGGAAAAACCGCAATCTACTTTCCCGGCTCTTCCGCTGGCTCAACAATGGGCAACAGCCTGGCTTTGAGGCCGCTTAATACCAGGTTTTCTGGAGCTTCATTACGGCCTCCACCAGCTCGCGCACGGCGCCGTGGCCCCCGTTCTTGCCCGCCGTATAGTTGCTGATCTGTTGCACGTCGGCGGCAGCATCGGCGGGGCAGGCGGCTACGGCACAGCGCTTCATGACCTCGATATCGGGCATATCGTCGCCCATGTAGGCAATGGTGGCGGGGTCGAGGCGATAGGTGTTGATGTAGGTGTTAAAGATCTTCATCTTATCATCCACCCCCAGGAAAATATCGTGCACGTCCAGCGACTCCAGGCGGCGTCGCACACCTTCTTCCTCGCGGCCCGAAATAACAATAACTCGGTAGCCCCGCGCCAGCGCGTGCCGGATGGCGTAGCCGTCGCGGATATGGAAAGCCCGGGCCTGCTCGCCCGAGTTGAGGGCTAGCAGCGTACCATCGGTCAGCACGCCATCCACATCGAATATAAAGGCTTTAATAGCAGATAAGTCCGGACTAGTGCCGTTTGTACGCATAGCAAGCGGGAAAAGAGAAATCGAATCGGGCTGGAATGGTGCTTAGTTCTGGTTGTCGCGCCACTCGTACACCCACTTGGCCTGGATCTGCTCCAAGTGGCCCTCGGTGGATTGCTCCCGGGTACCAACGAAATTGGGCAGGGTCAGCACCCACTCAAGCAGATCGGTGAAACGGATACGGTAGATTTTTGCCTCGTCAAACGAGTCACCGAACTTCTCATAGAGGGCCATAGCAATGTCCTCGTGGTCGTTCCAATGAATAGGGAGTTCAAAATGGGCCATCGGGTTGAATGTGCTAATGTGCGAATGTGGATAATGTGCTAATACCAGCGGGAAGGGCTGCGGCTGCGTTAGCACAGCCGCACATTCCCGCATAAGCACATTAAGAAAGGTTAGTGGCCCAGGAATTCCTGGCGGGGTATCAGAATCACGACGTCCTCATTGCCCTGCACTACGCACTGGCAGCCCAGGCGGGAGTTGATGCGCGGGTCGACGGCGCGGTCGATGAAGTCTTCTTCTTTGTCGCTGATTTCGGGCAGGTCACTCTCGCCTTTGAGCACATAGACGTGGCAGGTGCTGCAGCCGCAGACGCCACCGCAATTGTGCTGGAGGTGAATTCCATTGTTCAACGCTACGTCGAGCACCGATTCGCCTTCCGCCGCTACGTGCGTCTGGTCGGGCTGGCCGTCTTGAAACTGGAAGGTAATATTAACGGCTTTCACGGAGTAGAAACTTGAGCAGGGCAGAATTTGGGGCAAAGGTACGCACCCCGGTTCGTAATTAAAGCCGCGGGGGCAGTTCGTTGTTTGACGGCTGCGGCTCCTGCTGCCCTTGAATACTGGCTGTTAGCTGTTTATAAATCTGCTGCCAGCTGGGATGAGCGGTCAGCATGGCTTCGTGGCGGGCCAGCGTAGCCGCATCGTGGCGCACGGCCGGGCCAGTCTGAACTGTGAAGGGCGGGTGGGCCAAAGCCTTGTGCACCGTCTCCCGGATCAGGGGCTCGAGCAGGCCAAATGGCAGCACAGCCTCCTGCAGCAGGGCGTGGCCGATGCCGAGCAGGTGATTGGTGAAGTTGCAGGCAAACACAGCCGCTACGTGCAAGGCCTGGCGCTGGGGCGTAGCCACTAGTTCAACCACCTGACTCAGGCTGCATGCCACTTGTAGCAGCAATTCCTGGTCGGCAGCAGTGGCAGCTTCCACGCAGAGCGGTATGGTAGGCCAGTCGATGCTGCGCCCGGCGCTAAAGGTTTGGAGTGGATATAGCACCCCGCCCCGCACGGCCGGATAGGCCGCAAACACGGCCAGCGGCAGCGCTCCGGCCGTGTGAACCACCAATGCTCCGGGCGGAAACTCGGCTGTCGCCAGCACAGCCGACACAGCGCCATCGGGTACGCAGAGAATATAGAGGTCGGCGGCGGGCAGGGCCAGACTGGTAACGGGCACCGCTCCGGGAACCTGGGCGGCCAGGGCGGCGGCACTGGCCGGTGTGCGGCTCCAGATATGCGTTACGGCGTGGCCAGCCCGCCACAGGGCCGGGCCCAGATGCTGGGCTACCCGGCCGGCCCCAAGCAGAACAATTCGGCGGCAAACAGGAGTCTGGTGCATGAGAAAATACAGGTAACCGAAATCAAGCGAAAAAGTAGGTAGCCGGCAATGGTTTCTTTTTCCGCATCCGTTTTTCCGGGATTTTTAGCACCTTGTACTCGCGAATCCTGCGCCGGCTATTTTTTAAAGCAGCGCGTGTCTTTCTTCAACTTTTCCTTTTCCAACTTTTTTTCCTTCCAACCCATTACCTATGACAAACTGGTACAAAACGGGTCGTTCAACTCAGCGCTGGCGGCAGCTAGCACTGGCTGCACTGCTGGCTACCGGTGCAACGGCAGCCCAGGCTCAAGTATTGAACTACAATGCTTTCGGCACCCAAAACACCGCCACCACCTACACTGACCTTGGCACCACGGGCACGGTCATTACCACGGCCAACACCGACGACGCCAACTCGGCTGCCCAGCCCATTGGCTTTACGTTCAACTACAACGGCACTGCTTTCACAGAATTCGTTCTGAATACGAACGGCTTCCTCAAACTGGGCAACCAGGCTCCTTCGGCAGCTAACCTGTACTACACCACGCCAAACGGCGCTACTGGCGACCCAATCAGCAGCACTAACGCCGCTGACGTGAATATACTGCTGCCTTTCAACGTTGATTTGGTGGATGGCACCTCCCCGGCTGAATACCGCGTAGCCACCACTGGTACGGCCCCAAACCGTGTCTGCACTATTCAGTGGAAGAACGTAAGCGACAAGCTCTCGACGGCAACATTGGGCAAGCAGTACGCCAACATGGAGTTTCAGGTGAAGCTCTACGAGGCCAATAGCATGATTGACTTTGTCTACGGTAACGCCGTGGCTGGTCCGGGCCCAAATGCGCTGAAAACCTCGGCCATCGGTATCAAGGGCTCGGGTAGCACGGCTACTCAGACTATTACCGTTACCAAAGCATCTTCCACTGCTTGGGCACAGGCTACCTTCCTGGCTGGTAACTACACCGTTAACGCGCACAACTTCCGCCTGACGGTGTTGCCAGATGCCGGCCGTACCTATCGTTTCCAAAAGATTGCAGCTAACGACGCCGCGGTTGTGGCCGTGTATTCGTTGGGCAAGCTCCCGCTGACCAGCGCCGTACCGCATACCATCCAGGCCGTAGTACGCAACGTAGGCACGAGCCCCATGACGAATGTGAGCGTTACAGCGACGGTTGCGGGTGTGAATACTTACACAAGCACCAAGACTATTGCGTCCTTGGCCGTAGATGCGCAAACGACCGTTTCGTTTGATCCATTTACTCCTACCGTTGTAGGTAACGAAACCATCACAGTGACGGCTGCTGCCGATGATATTACCTCGAACGGCACCAAAACGTATTTGCAGCAGGTAACGACCAATACGTATGCTGTTGCAGAGCCCGGCGTTGCTGTTAGCGGTAGCATCGGCTTTGGCGTCAACGCCTCGATCCTGGCCGTGAAGTATAATACCACTGTTGCTCGCCAAGTATCAGCCGTAACAGTCCGTCTGGCTGATCCAGCCTCGGTTGGCCAAGTAGTTTATGCCGTAGTAACCAACAGCGCCGGTGTTATCGTGGGCCGCACGCCCAACTACACGGTAGTAGCTGCCGACATCAACACGGACAAGGTATTCACCCTGGCCACTCCCGCCAGCGTACCCGCTGGTGATTTCTACGCCGGTCTTGCCCAGACGGCCTCTACGGTGGCTCACTACCCCATTGGTACCCAAAATGAGAAGCCAACCCGTCTGAGCACTTTCTACAGCATCGCGCTGAATGGTGGTGCTCCCGGCGACCAAGGCTCGGCTGACCTCGGCCGGATGATGATTGAAGCCACTACGTCGGCTCCGGTTATCTGCGTTCCCCAAACCGTTACGGCTTTCCCTTATTCGGAAAACTTTGACGCTGTATCAACCGGCACGCTCCCCTGTGGAATTACCGTGGAAGATGTGAATGCCGACCAGGTAGGCTGGCAGAACCGATCCACCGTACCCGCTGACCCTACCGACATCGTGGTGGCTTCATCGGCTCCAAACGCCATGACGTACTACTATAACGAGAACAGCATCACTACGCCAGCCAACGACTGGTTCTACACGCCGGCCCTGTTCCTGCGCGCCGGCACTTCGTATCAGCTCTCGTTCAAGTACCGCACCAGTGGCAACCCTGCCTATCCTGAGCGACTGGAAGTGAAATATGGCCCGGCTGCTTCCGCCACCAGCCAGACCACGGCTCTGTGGACTAACGCCAACATCGTTGCCAATTCCTACCAGACGGCTAACGCCACGAGCACCATTCCTGTGCTGGCCATTCAGCCTGCCACGACGGGTAACTACTACATCGGCTTCCACGCATACAGCCTGGCCAACCAGTTTTTCCTTTCTGTCGATGATCTGCAGGTGGTTGCTACTGCCATTACCAGCACGTCGAGTGCCCTGGAGCGCGCCATCAGCGTATTCCCGAACCCTTCGACCGGTATCGTAACGGTTGACATTCAGGGTGCCAAAGCCAAGGGTGCCATGCAGGTAGAAGTACTGAACTCGCTCGGCCAGACGGTTCACACAGCCTCCGTGCGCGACAACGAGCTGAACAAGCTCGACCTGTCGAACCTGTCGGCTGGTATGTATGTGCTGAAAGTGAAATCGGGCAACGAATTCACCGTTCGCAACCTGTCGATCCAGAAGTAATTTCTGCAGTCTTCGGTTATTGAAAAAGGGCAGCCACTGGGCTGCCCTTTTTTTGTGTACGCACATTCTGGTTTGCCTCGGGTACTTCTCCTACAAGCCAGAGTTCAGCCAAACTTGCTGCCTCGACTGTAGCCGTTGCGCGGCTGCAGCCAGTAAATACTGCTGGCCACCTCTACAAGGAGCCGCAAGGCATTCATTCCTATGCTTGGTAAACATTGCTTGCACAGCAGACAGTAGCGCCCGAATTACTGGTGCGGAGATACCAGCCCACAGAAAAGGCCCTGACTATAACGTAGTCAGGGCCTTTTCTGTGGGCTGATGGCAGCTATATACTACGCCACCTGCGGCTTAGGTTGGCGGCTCACCGGGGCTTTGCCAGCCGAAGCTGCGGGAGCTGGCGTAACAACCCGGGCGGCTTCGCGGCGGCGCTTTACCAGGGCCATGCCAAAGCCCACAGCCATGAGCAGTGTGCCGCTCCATAGCAGGTTGATAAAGGGCTTTTCCATGGCCTTCAGAATGATATAATCCTTCTGGGTGGTGCTGACGCCAAAGGTGAACTTCTGCTTGGTCGGGTCCACGTTGATAAACGTCAGGCGCAGGCCCAGGTCTTCCACCTCATCCGACACGCGGCCGACCTGATTGTTGCGCACCACAAACATTGGGTGCACGTGGTACTGCTTTTTCTCGCCGAACACCAGGAAGTCGCCCTGAATGGCCAGGTCGTCTTTGGCCAAGCCAAGGCCAGCCGTTTCGTGGGCCGGCTCCACGCCGCGGAACACGGCGAAGTAGTCGTTCAGGTAAATCGTGTCGCCGACGGCCAGTACGTGCTCCTTCACCTCACTCCAGTCCTTTTCCTTGCTGGGGTCGGGCACGGAGCTGATATGGGAGTAGATGTCGTGGTCGGCAAAGCGTTTGATGTCGGGCGAAGCCAGCAGGCCGCCCATTTCCTCGTTTACCTGGGCGCGGGGGTAAAGCGTGAAGGCGTCACCGGATTTTTTCTGCTTGTACTCGACGCGGTAGTACGTGTTTTCGGGCAGGATTTCGAGCGTATCGCCGGCTTTGTAGTAGGTCTTGCCTTCAGCCTTGATATCGGCGCGGGCCAGAGCCTTGTACTCATCGTCGGTGCGGAAGAGCAGCTCCTTATTGACGTAGCTGGGCACGCCGGGTACATCGTAGTACTGGCCGGTGTAGCTAATGTCGTAGCCGCCCATTGGCGTGGCCTCATTGCGCCACAGCAGCACGTTGTCACGGTTCAGGTCTTCGGGGAATTCCTTGGAATACACGAGGCCCGACACGTTTTTGGAAATGATGTTGGAGTAGCCGGCCGAAGCCAGAATACCCAGCAGCATCAGCGAAATGCCGATGTGGGCCACGCCACCGCCCGACAGCGCCACCCGGCGCCGAAGCAGCGTGAGGACCACGCCCAGGTTGGCCAGTACGCCGAACAAGGCCGTCGTGAGCAGCACGATATAGGTCGGGCTCATCTGCAGCTTGTTGTAGCGCACCAGCAGAATTACGAGGGCCGCGCTGAGCAGCGTGATGATGCCGGGCACCGCCAACGAGTTGGACAAGGTATTCTTGTCGTTTTTCTGCCACCACATAATCTGGGCGAGGCCGGTCAGGAAGGCCACGAGCACGCCCATCCACAGCTGAATTTTGGTGTAGTGGGCAATCTGGTCGGCGGGTAAAGCCAAGTTCGATTTAATACCCAGGAACCCCAGGAAGGCGTTATACACCGGAATACTGGTGGTAAAGAGCACCTGGAAAGCACCTAGGCACAGCACCGTAGCGCCCACAAATACCCACAACTCGGGGTTGTAGGTGGTCAGCTCTTTCTCGGAAATTGGAATGGTTTTCCAGCGGGCCACCAGCAGCCAAAGGGCCAAGCCGACGAAGGCCAGCAGGTAAATCAACAGCTGACCGGAGAGGCCCAGGTCGGTGAAGGAGTGCACGGAAGCACTGCCCAGCACGCCGCTGCGGGTGAGGAAAGTAGCATAGAGAATGAGCAGGAAGCTGGCAATAACCAGCACGAAAGAGGTGCGCAGGGCCGTGCGGCTGCGCTGCCAGAGCACCATGCCGTGAATAGCGGCCACCAGCACCAGCCAAGGAATGTACACCGCGTTTTCGACCGGGTCCCAGTTCCAGTAGCCCCCGAAATTCAGCGTTTCGTAGGCCCAGTAAGCGCCCATCATTACGCCCACGCCCAGCACCAGACCGCCAAACAGGGCCCAGGGTAAAGCCGGCTTGATCCACTTGCTCAGCTCATTTTTCCAGAGGCCAGCAATGGCGAAGGCAAACGGCACCAGCGTGAGAGCAAAGCCCAGAAACAGTGTGGGCGGATGAATTACCATCCAGTAGTTCTGCAGCAGGGCATTCAGGCCGGTACCATCCTTGGGCACAAAGTTCGGGTTGGTTTTAAATACCGGCAGGTCGGTCAGGAAGTCGCGCAGCAGGATGAAGGGCGACGAGCCCAGCTTCAGATCCAGAATTACAACGCCCAGAATCATGGACGTGAGGAAGAGCTGCACGAAGGAAAAGACGGCCATTACCGGGGCCTCCCAGCGGCGGTGGAAGCGCATAATAGCCAGGCCCAGGCACACGTGCCAGAAAATCCAGAGTAGGAAAGAGCCCTCCTGCCCTTCCCAGAAACAGGAAATCATGTAATGCACCGGCAGGTGGTTGCTGGAGTGGCTCCAGGCGTAGTAGTACTCGTACCGGTGGGTATAGATGATGGTAAACAGGCAGGCAATGATGGAAACCACGGCCACGCTGTGTACCAGAAACGACGTGCGCGCGATGCGCAGCCAGCCCGCATCGGTGTCGCCGAGCGGCCGGTTGCGGGCCGCCATGTAGTAGGAGTATGCCGCTACCGTGGCAGCCACAAACGCCACGATGACACTCAGGTGCCCTAGGTCGCCGATGAAGGTATTAAGCATGCTTTTTTCTTTAAGTAGTAAAATCAGCAACTAAGAACTGAGGCGCCGGAGGCTGAAATGCAGGTTTATGCAATCAGCTGCCCCGCAGCAACGCTCAGCCAGTAGTTGCCAATTACCGCGAAGCGGTAGCGCCTTTGAGGTCCTTCTCCACATACTTGGAAGGACACTTCAGCAGAATTTTATCAGCCACGAACACGTCGTTGCGCATCGCGCCGGTAATGACGACCTGCTCCGACTTGTCGAAATCCTGGGGCTTGGGGTTGAAGTAAATCACGCGCTGGGCAATCCGGTTGGTATCAACCAGGGTGAAGGCGAAGTAGTTGGGGTCGAGCGTCGGATTATATTCCAGGCCCATGATGTTCTTCTGCCCGTCGCGCGGGAGACGGCCCACTACGTGTACTTTGGTGAGGTTACCATCGGCGGCCCGCTCCCGGGCTTCGCGGAACGACACGTACACGCTGGCGTCGCCGACAGTGCTCATGATGATGCCGATAGCAACGGCAATGACGGCAATGGCGAGAATATGAGATTTTTTCATGATGCTTCAACAGCGCCGGACTCTATAAACCGGCTTTACTGAACAACCAAAAGTCCCCGAAAAATCCGTCGGGGCGGAATTCATTTGTCACCCAACCACCTGATTTTCGTCAGGCGGGTCACTCCGCACGGTTGGCGGCCGTAGCTGGTGGTAGCCGTTACTAGTCTTTCAGCTCCTTTTCCAGCCGACCTACTTTGCGGTCGAGGGAGATGAGAAAGGCTAGCAGCCCGGCCAGCACCACAGCAATGACGGCCACTACCACGTAGATTTTGCCGTTCTGGCGCAGAGCGTCGGCCATTTCGGGCGAGTCGGTGCCGGCTTGGGCGGCGGCATGCAGCACGGGCAGCAGCAGGGCGGCCAGCAGCAAAAAGGCCGAACGGAGCTTAAGCAAGCTGTTTTTCATATACTTTTTGTTTGAGCAGAGCAATGCGGCTGGCCACCTGGGCCAGCCAGAAGGCCAGCAGCGTCCAGCCGATAACGGCGGGGTAAAACACGAGCCGCATGTTGTCGTCGAGGTCGTACTTGGCAAAGGCCGGGTTGCCGCCCGCGCCGGGGTGGAGCGAATCTGTGAGGCGGGGCAGGATATAGAACAGCGGCATAGCCGTAGCGAAGGCGAAAATGTTGTAGATGGCCGAAATGCGGGCCCGCTGCTGCTCATCGGTAAAGGAAGAGCGCAGTACCAAATAAGCCCCGTAGATGAGCATGGCAATGGCCGCGCCGTTGAGCTTGGGGTCATTGGTCCACCAGGTGCCCCAGGTGTACTTGGCCCAGATACTGCCCGTAGCCAGCCCCACGCAGCCCATCAGAATACCGGTGCGGGCCGCCTCGTGGGAGCGGATATCCAGCTCGGGCGTGGGGTTGCGCAGGTAGCGAATGGAATAGATGACCGAGGCAATCAGAATAAAGGTCATGCCGAACCACATCGGCACGTGGAAGTACAAATTGCGGATGGTTTCGTTGAGAATAGCCAGCCGGGGCACGGGCACCAGCAGGCCGGCCACCGCCGTATACAGCAGCAGCACCACGGCCAGGGCTTTCCACCAGTTGTTTTTCATAAGCAGCAAGAAATTAACGGCGTGGCACGCGGGAAAACGGTGCCCGAGAATAACAGCCAAGCCGGGTAGTTTGTCACACTCCGCTGGCCGGCATTTGTGCCGGATTTACCCCAGTGTTGCATTAGCTCCGCCATAAAAAAGGAAACAGCAAGTACGACACGGCGCTGACAATCAGGTTGAGGGCCACCAGCGTGAGCAAAGAGCTGCGGCTGGCATCGAATTCAAGCCCGTCCAGCGCATTTTTCGATACTTTGATGAGCAGCAGTAGCATAGGCACCATCAGCGGGAAGCCCAGCACGGCCATCAGCGTACTGCTGTTGGTGGCTTTTGCCGCAATGCCCGATACCAGCGTGAGCGTGGAAGCAAAGCCCACCGCGCCCAGCACCACATTGGCCAGAAACAGCGGCATATTCTGCACGGGGTTACCCAGCACTACCGCATACAGGCCAAACCCAGCCAAGGCCAAGCCTAAGAGCAGCAAAGCATTATACACGATTTTGGCCATAATAACGGCCTGGGGCTGCACCAGCGTGTAGTAGTAGAGCAGGCGGCCCCGACTTTCCTGTAAAAAGCCCTTAGCCACGGCATTGACGGCCGTAAAGAGCAGAATAATCCAGAACAGGGCGTTCCAGGCAGGTACCGGCAGCTCTCCACCGCGCAGCGCGAAGCTCAGATAGCACACGAATACGGTGCTGCCCACGTAGAGCAGCATGCCGCTGAGGGCCGCGCGCTGCCGCCATTCCAGGCGGAAGTCCTTCTGAATCAAATACCAAATCTCGCGGAGGAGCAACACGGTACAGCGGCTGGTGAACAGGGCCGCAAAGATACAACCCAACCTTCGGATAGGCCTCACCTAAGTTCATTATTCGCCCCGGGGCTACGAATCGGTGCACTCTGTTGAAAACAAAAAAGCCTTCTACCGGCGGCAGAAGGCTTTTTTTCGGGACAGATGCGGCTTACTTCACCACGGCAAACTTGCCGGTGGCGGTAGCACTTTCCTGGGTCAGGCGGTAGGTGTAGAGGCCAGCAGCCAGGGTGTAAGTGGATAATTGAAGGCGGCCATTCACGGGTTTGGCCGCGTAAGTAGCTACCAGCCGGCCCGTCAGATCGAGCACGCGCAGCTCGGCAGCGGCTTGCGTATTTGGCAGCTCAAACGTGAGCAGGTCGGTAGCCGGGTTGGGATACACGGCCAGCTGTAGCGGCTGCGCAGGCCGGGCCGCCAGTATCGTGGGGCGGAAGGGCAGATAATCGACGACGCCCAGTGCTACGTTGTCGGGCTGGTGGTACACGTGCGCTTCAATTTCAGCAGCCGAGCTGGTGCCCCAATCGTTGCCTTCGGCCTTGAAGCTCTCGGCGGTATTGTTGAAGATATCGTACACTTGCCCACCGTTGCCGTTACCCGTCAGCAGATTGCGGCCCACGTTGGTAGTATCAGTACTGCTCAGGTCGCCGAAGCTGATGCGCGGGGCGGGGGTGCTGGAGTTGGAGCGCTGCAGCGTGACGCCGTAGAGGTTGCCCCGCAGAATATTGCGCGATACTACGCCAACCTGCGTTTGGGTGCCGTTGAAGTTCAATCCACTACCGCCGGTCTGGGCGTTGGGGTTGATGTTGTTGTCGGAAACGATGTTCTGGGTGATGTAGCTGCTGATGTTGCCGCCCACAATAGCAATGCCGTAGCGGTTGTTGCGCACGATGTTACGCCGAATCTGCACCTGCGTCAGGGCGCTGGCCCCCAGCAGGTTCGACACGCTAATGCCGCCGGCCATGATGTAACGGCCCACGACGAGGTTGCCCTGGATGATAGTGGTAGCAGGGCCGCCCACGCCCAGATTGATTTGCGGCCAGTTGCCATTCTCGGTGCTGTTAGCCACCAGCACGTTGTTGCGGATGATGACTGAAGTCGGCCGGTTGGCCGGGCTCAGGATGCCGGAGCGGGCGTTGTTATAGATGCGGCAGTTAGTGATGCGCGGCGTACCGCCCGAGAGGCTGATGGCCCCGCTGTTGGTGGCTTTGGTACCGATGGAAGCCACTTGGTAGCGCACCACGCAGCTGTCGAGCACCAAGCTCACGTCCACGGCCTTGATGCCGCCGCCGTATTCCACCACCGTCTTGCGTAGCTCCGAGCCGGTGCTGGTGCCCGAAAACGAGATGCTGTGAAAGGGGGCCGCCGGATTGACGGCCGTTATTTTGACTGAGTCGCGGGGGTTAATCAACAGTACGCCGTCCACGTAGAGCAAGGCCAGAGAGGCCATCCTAATGATGGCGTTGCTACGGATTTCGAGCGTGTCGCGCGCCGAAATCCGGATGGTGTCATTCACCTGGAAATTGGTACTGCCAGAAGTAGTGACGTAGCCACTGGAAGCGGCAACCAACTGCGCCAGATTCCAGTGCACGCCTGTGCCCGGCGTTTGGTACTGCGCAGCGGTGGGTAGCCATGCTATGATGCACAGCGCACTCAGGAGTAAGATTTTTTTCATAGTAGAGCAAAGTAAAGGGCGCGTAGAACGGGGGTAAGATGGGTAATAAACACGAATAGAGCCAGCGCGGTTGCCCCGGCTGGCTCTATTCAGTGTAATTGCAGAAGTTCAGGCCGGCTTAGAAATCGTAGCCCAGCGTGAAGTAGAATTTGGGGCCTTTCTGCACGTAGTCTTCCTGGCCCCAGGCAATATCGGCCTTTCCGTAGAAACCCAGCAGCGTGGTACGCATACCAAAGCCGTAGCCAATCAGCAGCGGGTTGCGGAAGTTTACCACCGTAGCCGTAAAGGAGTTGCCGGCGCCGCCTTTCACCTGCGTATTGAAGGAGTTGTTTTCATTAAATGGGTTCGAGCCCGAATAAGCCGAGCCCGCATCGGTAAAGGTGGTCAGCTGCAGATTGCGGAAGAAGCCGGAATAGATGGGCTTGCGCGACAAATATTGAATAATGGGCACCCGCAGCTCAGAGTTGAACAGCACGTAGCGGGGGCCGCTGCGCTTGCTGTAGTCGAAGCCGCGCAGGTTGGTTACAAACTGCTGGTAGAACACCTGGGTAGGGTCGCTCATATTGGGCGTCAGCGGTGTCAGGCGCGCGTCGTCATAGCGGGTGTTCAGCACCCAGTTATCCATGCCGCCCAGGCGGAAAGTTTGCGCGGCCGTGCCGAAGAAAGAGCCGAAGCTGGCCCGGTTGGCCCATATGATTTGACGATGGATTTTCTGATAATGGCGCAGGTCGATGTAAACCTTGCCAAAATTTTGCGCGCCATCATCAATGCCGTTGAGCTTCAACACCCCGATTTTCATTCGGGTGCCTTCCATCATATTAACGCCCGTCGAAATAGAGTTATCGAACACCAGTTCGCCGCTTACTCCGATGTAGTTCCGGTTCAGGTCGTCATCAGTTGTAAACTGGGTAATAACCGTCCGACTCACGTTCACGAAGCGTGGGCCGCCCCGCACACTTAGGTTGTGCGAAAGTGGATAGGCAATAGTCGGCGAAACCTCGTGGCGGCCAAAGCGCTGCCGCTGCGTCTCGGTATCGAAGAAGTAGGCTTGTTTCTGGTAGCCGACGCTCCAGTCGTAACGCTTGCGCAGGTTGGTATACTCGGCATAGATGTTACTGGTACGCAAATCAGTAAGGGCAAAAATACCGGCCTTGATGCGGTGGTCCTCAAAAAGATCCGTCATGTTGGCCTGCCCGATTAAACCGACACCCAGCAATGGGTCGGCGTAGAGCGACGATACTACGTTGTCGATGCTGAAGCGCTTGTCGTATTTGTAGGGACCCACTACGGCAAACGCGTCGGCGGGCGGAGCGGTGGGCAGCGCGGCTACATCGGTGCGCTTGCGGCGGGGCGCGTTGGCCCGGCTGGGCACGTCTTCCTCAAACTGGTAGTCGCTGGTATTAATCGGCGCGTCGCTCTTGCGGGGTGCTGTGGGGTTGTCCTGCGGCTCGGCAGCTACAGATTTGGCCGGCTGAACAGCAGCTTTCTGTGGCGCGCGCGAACGGTCTTCCAGGGTTTCCTGTCGGGCCGTCTTGTACAGAATCAGGTTTTCGGGCAGCGCGTACGTCGGGTAGAGGTACATGAAGTCTCGCGACTTATCGGCGGCCACAAAGCCCAGCGCGCCGGTAGCGGCATTGTAGTCGAAGTTCTCGATGTTGGGCTGAAAGCTGCTCACCGGTACGTGCTGCTTCGTTTTAAAGGAGTAGCGGTAGATGCTGCTGATGCCGCTTTCTTCCCCCAGAAACAAGATTTCATCGTCGGATACCACTCGGGGCCGGCCTTCGTTGGAAATCGTGCTGACCAGCATTTCCATGGGCTGGGCGCGGCCATCGAGGTGGTAGAGAAACAGGTCGTAGTTGTTAACCACGCTGCCGAAATTACCCTTGGCCGTGCCGGCCGAGTCGAGCCAGCGGTTGGAGCTGAACACGATACCGCCACCTCCGGGCAGAAACACGGGCTGCACGTCGTCGAATACGTCGTTGGTAAGCTTTTCGGGGGTGCGGCTGCCGGCCCGCAGCAAATATAGGTCGTTTTGCCCGTCGCGCACGCCGCTAAACACCAGCGACTTACCATCGGGCGAATAGCTCAGATCCAGCACCTGTGAAAAGGGCTTGAAAACCGTGGAGCCGCTACGGCCAAATAGGTCATCGACGAGCCGGAACACGAAGTTGGTAGGGCCGGCATCGGCCGAAACCGAGCGGAGCGTCATGCTGCCCCGGTATTCCTCGGCCACGGCCATTTGGCTATTGCTGCGCCAGGCCAGCACCGGCAGGCGGGTTTCCACCTGCTGATCCGGCGACTTGAAGCCGCCCCGGTGCACGGTACGCCGCTTCGAGCCGTCGCGGTTGACTACCGTCACCTGGTAACGGCCCCGCTCGTTCGATACGTAGGCCAGCCGTTGGCCGTTGGGGCTCAGCACTGGCTGCGAGTACAGGATATTTTTTCGGTTGCTTCTGGTTAGCTGCCGGGCTTCTTCGGGCAGCACAAACGGCGTCTGGGGCTGGGCATTCAGCTGGCGGTAGTAGGCTATCCAGTCCTTGAGAAAGACTTTGTAGGGTACATTCAACGAGCTGCTGATGCCCACTTCCACGTCGCGCGTGATGCGCGTCAGGTTCAGAATATTCTGAATGGTGGTGTAGCCGTAGCGCTCAGCAATGTAGTTCCAGATGCTCTGGCCGGCTAACTCGGGGTTGCGCACGAAAAACTGTGCGGGCCGGTTCGAATCTACCTTCTGCGTCATGTCGCGCATGTAGTCGTCGACCTGCACGCTCCAACCCTCGGCGGCATAGGCCGAAGCGCCTGACACAAACCAGTCGGGCAATTGGAGCAGGTAGCTGCTCTGAATAACTTCCTTCAGCGAGCCGCCATACATCATGTCGTTGAGCAGCACGCGGGTAATCTGAAAGCTCAAATCACGCTTAAAGGTGGTTTGCTGGCCCTGAAAAGCCAGCTGCACCTTGCTCATGCGCAGCAGCTCGGTTTCGCCGCCGGTCTGGTACTTGTCGGTATCGAGACCTACGTTGCTCTGCCGCAGGTCGCCCACGGAGTTATAGAGCATAATAGTAGTCTTAGAATACGGGTAGTAGCCAATCAGGGCCGTGATGCGCTGGAGCTCTTTCTCGGCGTACTCCGCCGCTCGCCGGGCCGTAATTTCGCCGCCGGCATAGAAGTAGATATTAAAGTTCTGGGTGCTCAGCTGCTGCCAGTTGAAGTCCTTGTACTGAATACGGACCCGCCCAAAAGGCTCCTGAGCCGTCTGGGCCTGAGCTGCGTCGCCGGCCGACAGCACCAGGGCTGCCGATAACGCCATGAGTAAGGATAGGTGCTTCATAGAGAAGGCGAAAAGCGGAGAAATCAGGAAGAAAGGCCGGCCTCGAAAAGGCTAGCTGTATATAACGCAGAATACCGCCGGATATTGACTTCGGGCCATAATTCCGCGGTGCCTTCCAGCACATCGGCAAAATGGGCGGCCAGCCGCGGAGCAATCATTACTCCTTTGGAGCCGAAGCCATTGCATATACTCACAACCGGCAAGGCCGGATGCGTACCCACCAGGGGTTTTCGGTCGGGCACGGTCGGGCGCATTCCCATGCGCTGACCGGTAACCGAAAACGGCTGGTCCGTCATGCCGCTCAGCTTTTGGCTGAGTTCCTGCCGGGCCTGCTCCGTAATGGAAGCGGCAAAAGGCGGCCGCCGATACGTGGCGCCCACCCGAAACTGCTGCTGCCCCAGCGGCACCACGTAGGCGCCCTTGTTGAGCACCTGTGCCTGCGACAGACCAGCGCACTCCACATCGAGCACCTCGCCCTGGTTGGGCCGCAGCGGCAGCCAGTTAAAGTACGGATTTTGCGTGGCTGCGGCTCCTTCACAGAAGATAATGTGCCGAGCGCGCACGTCTTCCTTATAAGTTACCCCACCAGGTTCGACAACAAGTTGCTGCGGAGCAAAAGTTTCGCACCGCAGCCACCCTTTTTGCAGGCCTTCGGCGGCCAGCGCCGCCAGTACCTCGCGCAGGGAAACGTAGCCCCCGCGCCGGATGGTAACGCCCCCGAAATCCTGTCGCACGCCTTCAATGGGCGCCGGGTTCAGGTTGATTTCCTGCACGAAGTCCCGCCACGGATTATCGGCACTACGGGCCAGCAGGGCATTTTGCTCGGCCACCGACGAGAGCAGCTTCAGAATGGGCACCTCAAAGAAGAAAGGCAGGCCGAAACGGGCTTCCAGCTCGCGGTAAAAAGCTGTGGCCGCCGTCATCAGCTCATCGGCGCGCCAGGTGAGGGCAAAGCGCTGGCCGGCCACGGGGTTCATGAGCCCGGCGGCCACGTTGGAAGCCGAATCGGGCTGGGCGGTATCGAGCACCAGCACGGCGTAGCCTCGGCGACGCAGCTCATAGGCCATAGTGGCGCCAGCAATGCCGTGGCCGATAATCAGGTAATCGTAAGCAGTCATGGCTGGCAAGGTAAGCCGAAAACCACAGTCGCTGTACTCCGGAGCCGGTCGGGCAAAATCGGGCCTGGTGCCGGCCCCACTTGCTTTCCACAAAGCCCGGGCGGTGTATCTTCCCGGCAAGTCTCGTAACTTACCTCCCCAATCTGCCCGACTTATTCTCTCCGCTGCATGACCGTCTCTGGTTTTACTTTCAACGCTTTTTCCGAAAATACCTACCTGCTCCACGATGCCACCGGCCAGTGCGCGGTAGTAGACCCGGGCTGCTATGACAAGGCCGAGCAGCAGGCGCTACGCGCTTTCATCGAAGCCCAGGGCCTGCAGGTAGTGCTGCTACTGAACACACACTGCCACATCGACCACGTTTTCGGTAATGCCTTTGTTCTGGACACGTATAAGGTGCCGTTCCTGATTCACGAGGCCGACCTGAGCACCCTGCGCGCTGTGCCCACCTACGCGCCCACCTACGGCTTTCCGCAGTACCAGCCCGCTGAGCCCACCGGTTTCCTCACGCCCGGCACCCCAGTTAAATTCGGCGACACCGAGCTGGAAGTGCGCTTTGCGCCGGGCCACGCGCCCGGTCACGTGGTGTTCTACCACGCGCCTACTGAAGTCGTTATCGGCGGCGACGTGCTGTTTCAGGGCAGCATCGGCCGCACCGATTTGCCCGGCGGCGACTACAACACCCTTATTGCCAGTATCCGCCAGCAGCTCCTGACGCTGCCCGATACCGTTACGGTGTACCCCGGCCACGGCCCGGCCACCACCATTGGCGCTGAGCGACAGTCCAATCCGTTTTTGCGCTAAGTTCGTTTGTCTTTTCCCCTGCATGAAGAATCACCTTCCCAACGCCGTTACCTGTCTCAACCTGTTTGCGGGGTGCCTGGCCCTGTGCAACATCTTTGCCGGCCACCTCGAAACCGCCGCGTACCTGGTGGGCCTGGCTGCCGCCTTCGATTTTGCCGACGGTCTGCTGGCCCGCGCCCTGCACGCCTCCTCCCCCATCGGCAAAGACCTCGACTCACTGGCCGATATGGTCTCGTTCGGCGTGGTGCCGGGCGCCATCCTGTTTCATTTGCTGGGCCGCGCCGCCGGCCTGCCCGAGTGGCTGCCCTACGCAGGCTTCATTGTCACGGTATTTTCGGCCCTGCGCCTAGCCAAGTTCAACAACGACACCCGCCAAACGACTTCCTTTATCGGGCTGCCCACACCGGCTTGCACGCTGGTAGTAGCCTCGCTACCGCTCATTCTGGCCCACGATACGTTCGGCCTCACCGGCTTCATTCTGCACCCCTGGGTGCTGCTGGGTCTAACGGTGCTGCTGTCGGGCTTGCTGGTGGCCGAAATTCCGCTGTTTGCGCTCAAGTTCAAGAACCTCACCTGGCAGGATAACTCTCTACGGTTCATCTTCCTGCTGTTGGCTTTGCCTTTGCTGATTGTGCTGGGCGCCACCGCCATTCCGCTCGTTGTATTGTTGTATGTAGCCCTGTCGGTTGTGCGGCCGGCCTACGGCTGATATTTTGGATAGCAACACCACAATATTTGCCTTTGTCGGTAGTTAAGTAGCCGATGATCTGGTGAACCGCTTTTTTAGTGGGCGTGTTGCAAGCTCATCCTTCATTGCAAACCTACCCTACTGCTCCTGACCAACATCTATGCGCTACTCTACTTTACTGGTTATTTTGTGGCAGCTGGCCTTTGGCGCGGTTAGTACGGCCAACGCTCAAGGTGGGGAGCAAGTAGTGCGGGGCCAGCTGAAATGGCAGGGCTACACCGAGGCAATACTCCAGACCGGCCAACGGCGTAAAGTGCCGACTTTCGGCGGTGCTGCCTTCCGGGCCGGCGAACAAAATCCCAACTACCAGCTGCGCATTGCCGGGCGCGTTAGCCAAGGCGAGGTGCGCAATGCCGTTTACGAGCCATTTTCCGCCGCCGATGCCAAACTGTTTGATGCCGCCAAGCTGCCAGCTGCCGCCGATGTACGCCTGACGACGGGCACAGAGCGGCGTCAGCTCTTCACCATTACGCTTGTTCAGGCTGTGCGGCGCAACTCCCAGACCGGGCAGGCCGAGAAGCTGGTTTCATTTGAGTATGCTTACTCTCTAAGCACCGACCAGCGCCGTACCCAGGCCCGTACCTACGCCAACTCCTCCGTGCTCAACCAAGGTGAGTGGTTCAAAATTGGTGTGGCTACCAGCGGCATTTATAAGCTGGATAAAAAAGCCCTCGAAACGCTCGGCATCAACATGCAGGGCCGTGACCCACGCCGCCTCAAGATTTACGGCAATGCAATGGGTACTCTGCCCCAGGCCAACAGCGTCTACCGTCCCGATGATCTGGCCGAAAACGCCATTTACGTGGCCGGCGAAGCCGACAACAGCTTCGATGATGCCGACTACGTACTCTTCTACGCCCGCGGCCCCCACACCTGGAGCTTCGACCCCAACGGTGCAACCCCGCGCTTTCGGCACAATCTGAACGTGTACGCCGATACGGCTTACTACTTTGTTACGGTAGGTACTACAGCTGGGCTGCGGGTAGGTTCACCCCGCTTCGTCCCTGGTGCACCTGTATCGTCGACGACTATTGTTAGTCAGTTTCTGGAACGCCAATTTCACGAGCAGGAGTTGCTCAACTTGGGTAAGTCTGGCCGGCAGTGGCTGGGCGAAGGATTCACGAACAACTCCACGTCCCGGGAAGTAACTTTTAACATTCCGGATATGGTACCCAATTCTACCCTGCAACTGACCTCGCAGGTGGTGGGCGCGTCAGTATATGGTAGCGCCACTCGTTTTCAGCTGGCGCTGAATGGGTCGGCGCTGGGTACCGTCCAAACAGTGCGTGGCTATAGCTCTACCCCGGACTTTTACCCTGAAGTAGCCAATTCCGACTTACAGACGTTTTCCTACCCGTTGCCCGCCGCACCGGCTGCCGATGTGCGCGTCCGGCTTAGCTTCAGCAGCCCCAGCGACCCATCGGGCCAGGGCTACCTCGATTATCTGGAAGTAAATGCTCCGCGGCGACTGCGGCTTACCGGCAACCTGCTCCAGTTCAATTGCGTGCCAACCGTGCCTTTCAGCGATTTTCAGCTGGGCGCCCCTGCCGGCACTTCCGTTTGGGATGTCACTAATCCGCGCCACCCCCGGCCAATACTGCTCAATGGGGCCGGCAACTTTATAGCAGCTACCGATAGTGCCCGCGAATTTGTGGCCTTCACCGGCAGCGACTTTCCGGCCCCACCCCGCTTTTTCGGCCGCGTTGCCAACCAGAACCTACATGCCCGCCTTACTGGCGATGTAGACCTGGTTATCGTAACCCATCCGCTCTTCAAGCAGGAAGCTAGCCGATTGGCCGCCTACCGCCGCATCCACGACAAGCTCAAGGTAGAAGTGGTAACGACGACGGAAGTATACAACGAATTCAGCTCCGGGGGCCAGGATATAACGGCTATCCGGGATATGATGAAGATGGTTTATGACCGTAATTCTTCCGCTGCCAAGCTTAAGTACCTTCTGCTGTTCGGCGACGCCTCGTACGACTACAAATCAGACCCGTCCAATGACCCGAAGTTCCTGCCGCCTTGGTGGTCGGAACGCTCCCCGCTCAATGGCGACAAAATTGCCCAGAACTTTGTGCCAACGTACGAATCGCGCGAGTCCTTCGCGCTGACATATCCGCGTGGTTCTTCTTTCCCTCAGGGCAAGGGCGTTACGTTCTGTTCCGATGACTATTTTGGCCTCCTGGATGATGATGAAGGTGAGTGGGACGAGAACAACAGCAACGAGCTAATCGACATCGGTATCGGCCGGTTGCCGATCCGCACTCCACGCGACCAGCCCGGCTCCACCGCGCAGGCAACGCTGGTTGTTGATAAGCTGATCCGCTACGACGAGCCCATCAGCTTTGGTAAATGGCGCAACCGCGTCACGTTCGTGGCCGATGATGGCAACAACTCTATCCACATCAGCGAATCGGCCAATCCGCAGGCCGATAGTATTGCGGTGCGGCATCCCGAATACAATGTCCATAAAGTGTATCTGGATCTGTATCCGCAGTTGATTGCGGCCGGCGGCCAACGCTCCCCCGAATGTAACCGGGCGCTCGATGAGTCGCTAGAGCAGGGCTCCTTGCTAGTACACTATAGCGGCCACGGTGGGCCCAAAGGCTGGGCCGACGAGCAGATTCTAACCAAGCAGTCGGTGCTGGCTCTGCAGAACCGCAACCGTATGACCTTTATGGTTACCGGTACCTGTGACTTTAGCACCTACGATAACCCCGAGGAGGACTCCGGTGGAGAGCTTGTTCTGACCGACGTTGCTGGCGGCGCCATTGGTCTGCTAACAACGACCCGTCTGGCTTTTTCAAACTATAGCTTCAATCTGTCCAGCCAGTTCTACAACTTCCTCTTCAAGCCCGCCACCGGTCAGTTGCCCCCTCTAGGCGAAGCTGTAATGATTGCTAAAAACAACAGTGTCAGCGCCAGTTACAATCGTAACTACGCGTTGTTGGGTGACCCTACTACCCACCTAGCTACCGGCCAGCAGGAAATAGCCCTCGATTCCATCAATGGCAAGCTGCTCAGTGCTGCCTCCAACGACACGCTCAAGGCTCTTTCGACCGTTCAGCTGTCCGGCTTGATTAAGTCTGGCCAGGCTGTCAACACCGGTTTTACCGGACAAGCCCACGTGACGGTGTACGAAAAGCCAGCTGTTGTCAACACTCTGAAAAATGAGTTTGATGACTTGGTTATTCCGGTGAAAGTTCAGGAAAACGTCATCTATGACGGGCAGGCATCCGTTCGTAACGGCCGTTTCAAGCTCAACTTCGTAGTTCCCAAAGACATTAATTATAGTGTGGGCCTGGGCAAGATTCAGCTCTACGCCAAAGACTCCATTCGAATTGCTGACGCGAAAGGTTACCGGGCTAGTGCCGTGGGCGGAGCCGATGATTCGGCTCCACTAGATACTATTCCGCCGGTTATTCGTCTCTTCATGGACCGGGAGTCTTTCGTGTTCGGGGGACTTACGGCTACCACTACAACACTGATTTCGCACCTCTCCGACGACAGCGGCATCAACACTGCCGGCTCCGGTATCGGCCACGAAATCACGGCTACTCTCGACAACGACCCGACGAAGCTCACCGTCCTCAACGACTTCTACACTGCCGATGTCGACAACTTCCGGGCTGGCAAAGTAAAGTACCTGTTTAAAGAACTAACACCCGGTCCGCACGTACTGCGCCTCAAGGCTTGGGACACATTCAATAATTCGGCGCAGCAGGAAATAGAGTTTATTGCGGCTAATCAGGAAAAGTTAGCTTTGGCACACGTTCTGAATTATCCCAACCCTTTCTCGACCAAAACCAGCTTCCAGTTCGACCATAACCACACCAACGACGATTTGGACGTACAGGTCCAGATCTTCACCATATCGGGCCGCTTGGTACGTACGCTACGCACCACCATCATTGCTAGTGGCCCCCACGTAGGCCGCGACGCAGAACCTCTTACTTGGAATGGCCGCGACGAATACGAAGACCAGTTAGCGCGGGGCGTGTATGTATACCGCGTAAATGTGCGGTGTCAGACGCACGAGTCGACGGCCTCAAAATTTGAAAAACTGGTTATTCTGAACTAAGCACCCGACACTATTCTGCCCTTTTCGTTTCCATTCCGCTTTTCTTGTTCTTCTGTATGACATTGTTGAAGCTGCCTTTGCGATTAGCACTCCTACCCGGCTTGCTGGGTGTGTCTATCGCAGCTCAGGCTCAGAGTTCCCCGAATACGATTACAACGGCCGTTCCCATCCTGACCTTAAGCCCCGACGCCCGCTCTGCGGCACTAGGTGAAGCCGGAGTAGCCATTTCGCCCGATGCCAATGCCTCCTATCATAACGCTGGTAAGCTGGGTTTCCTCAACAGCAAGTATGGCGTTTCGCCTTCCTACTCGCCTTGGCTGCGCAACGTAACCGATGACATGGGCTTGGCCTATCTGTCGGGTTTCTCCAAAATCGGGCAACGCTCGGCCATCTCGGCTTCGCTAATGTACTTCGATTTGGGCACCATTTCTTTCCGCGACAAAGACAACCGCTCTCTGGGCGACTTTAACCCCAAAGAATATGCGGTCAGCGTTTCGTATGGCCAAAAGCTAAGTGACAACCTCGGTGTGGGTGTAACAGCGCGCTATATCCGCTCCAACCTCACCGGCGACAACATCAGCGGCAAGCCAGGCAATGCCGCCGCCGTCGATCTGGGTCTGTATTACACCAAGGACCTTTCCATTGGCCCCAGCGACTACAACCTGGGCCTGGGTGCTACCATCTCCAACATCGGCAACAAAATGACCTACACCAATGCGTTGCAGGCCGATTTTCTGCCAACGACGCTGAAGCTGGGTACTGCTCTGACCCGTGAGCTGGACGCGTACAATAAAATCACGCTGACTGTCGATGCCAGCAAACTCTTGGTTCCTACTCCATACTATATGGAAGGTGATACTGTGGGTTTTGGCAAAGCCATTAAAACCAAGAATGCTGATATCCGCGCCAAAAACATTGTCAGCGGTATCGTTGGCTCGTTCAGTGATGCGCCCGGTGGCTTCAGCGAGGAGCTGAAAGAAATCAACATTTCGGCTGGTTTGGAGTATTGGTACAATGATTTGTTGTCGGCTCGCGTCGGGTACTTCTATGAAAACCCCGTAAAAGGCGACCGTCAGTACTTAAGCTTTGGCTTAGGAGTCCGCTACCAGGTTTTCGGCGTGGATGGCACCTATCTAGTGCCCAACCAGCGTGCCAACCCATTGGCTCAAACAATTCGTGTATCCTTGCACTTCAACTTCAACAAGTCTGAGGAAGCTTTCGGCACCGGCGACGGTTCCGCTCCTATCAACTAACCCGTTTCCATGCTCGACCGTCAAGTCGCTCCTCCTGTTCAGCCGCTGGCCAGCGTTACGCTACCAGCGGCTGATGTGTTTTCGCTCCCCAATGGCGCACGCCTACACGTTATTCACAACGATGCTCAACCCGTAGTACGCCTGCAGTTGGTTTTCCCAGCCGGAAAATGGCATGAGTCAACATCAGGTATCTCTTTGCTTACTGCCCGAATGCTCCTGGAGGGCACCCCAACCCGTTCTGCCCGCCAGATTGCAGATGAAGTAGCTTTTTACGGTGCCTCCCTGGAGTGCGAGCAAGGGTTTGATCAGTCCACACTAACTCTTTATTGCCTCTCACGCCATCTAGAGAAGCTGCTGCCTTTAGTACTAGATGTGGCCACAGCTGCATCATTTCCTGAAACGGAGCTGGCCCAGTTAAAGGCGCGCACCATCCAGAACGTGCGCATTGAACGACAGAAAACTAGCTATCTGGCTTCTGAGCGCTTCGCTCAGGCTCTCTACGGCCCTGCGTATCCTTACGGTCGCATGTTCAACGAAAGCGAGTTTGCAACAGTAGCAAAAGAGTCTATCCAGGAATTTCACCGCTCTGCCTACCAAATGGCAAAAGCTGAGGTTTTTTTGTGCGGTAATATTAGCGCTCCACAACTCCAGCTTGTCAGAGATGCTATCGGCCAGGTAGAAACCACACCTTTGTCTACCTCCGTTTTAGTATCAATAAATGATTCAGCAGGCATCGTTTCTCAGCCAGTAAAGGAATATACACAGGTTGCGGATGCCATGCAGACATCATTGCGTATTGGCCGCCTGTGGCCTAACCTCAATCACCCAGATACGCATAAGCTTCAACTGCTCGTCAAAGTATTGGGCGGCTATTTTGGCTCCCGCCTGATGAAGAATATCCGGGAAGACAAAGGGTTTACCTATGGTATCTATGCCAGCGTTGGCTCCAGGGAGCATACCAATAACTTTGTGATTGGTACCGATGTAAATGCAGCATCAGCTCAAGTAGCTATTCAGGAAATATATAATGAGCTAACAGAGCTACAGAATAGCTTGGTTTCTACCGAGGAATTGCAGACCGTAAAGAACTACATGACTGGCAAATTCGCCAATGAATTAAGTACAGTATTCGAACAGTGCGACAAGTATAAGAATATCGTATTCCTGCAGTTACCAGCATCATACTACTCTGATTTCCTGCAGCAAATCAATGCCGCAACTTCTGAAGATATACAGAAATTGGCTAGAGAATATCTATCGCCTACTAGTATGACTGAAGTTGTTGCAGGCCCCTGATTCCTTATTTGCTGTGCAGTAACTACGGCATAAGAAAAGCTCTTAGACAGTATCTAAGGGCTTTTCTTATGCCGTAGCAATAGCCTTTACTAATTAGATAAGTAGCAAAGGCATACACATGTGTGATGTCCCTATTCCTTCCAGGAGCAACTGCTAAGTCGCTATCCGCCCCTTCGCTACCCCGTTTAGTGGCACGCGAGGGGTGGTGGGGCGGGTAGGGCGGGCTGTAAACGAGCAATGCCCCGTCCGCAGCACGCAGCGCGGAGGGGGCATTGGCA
>NZ_JAJADR010000006.1 GCF_020447265.1 Hymenobacter lucidus
ATGAGCGTACCGCCCGCACGTTCGAGCAGCCCACCGGCGGCATGGGCTTTTTCGAGTGCATCGACGACCAGGCCGCCGCCGACTGTCTGCTCAACGCCTGCCGCGACTGGCTGGCCGCCCGGGGTATGGAAGCCATGGACGGCCCCATCAACTTCGGCGACCGGGACCAGTGGTGGGGCCTGCTCACCGACAACTTCGGCCCGCCGGTGTACGGGCAGAGCTACAACCCGCCCTACTACCGGCGCCTGCTCGAAACCTATGGCTTTGCGGTGTACTTCAACCAGTATACCTATTTCCGCAAGCTGGCCGACCCGCTCACGCCCGAGTATCAGCGCAAGGCCGCCGTGCTTTTCAACGACTCCAACTACAGTTTCGAGCACCTACGGCTGAAAAACCTGGCCAAGTACACCGAGGATTTCCGGCAGGTCTACAACAAAGCCTGGGTGAAGCACGACGGCGTGAAGGAAATGACGCCCGAGCAGGCGGCCCACATCATGCGCAAGCTGCGCCCTATCATCGATGAGAAAGTGTGCTGGTTTGGCTATTACCAGGGCGAGCCGGTGGGCTTCTTCGTCTCGCTGCCCGAGCTCAATGAGCTTTTTCGGTACGTGGATGGCCGCCTGAACTGGCTTGGCAAGCTCCGCTTTGCCTGGTACCGCTGGCGCGGGGCCGTGCGCACGCTCACCGGCATTGCCTTCGGTATCGTGCCCGAACACCAGCGCAAGGGGCTGGAAATGGCCTTTGTGCTAGCCGTGGCCAACATGGTACAGGATACTAGCAAAGTCCGCTACGAAGACTTTGTGATGAACTGGATTGGCGACTTCAACCCCAAGATGATGCGCGTGGCCGAGGCCATCAACGGCCGCATCTGGCGCACCCACGCCACGTTCCGCTACCTGTTCGACCGCGAAAAGGAATTCAGGCGCGCCCCGGTTATTGAGTAGTGAGGTAGTGAGTTGTTTTTGAGGTGTTTTGCTGCCAACGGCTTATGTCCCTGCAAGGCGGAGCCGAAGCAATCCGTCCTCTGCAATGTAGAAAGCTTCCTAAAGTGAAAAGCCCCTCAATCGTTGGTACGGTTGAGGGGCTTTTTGATAAAAGCATATGACTACCTTCGCCGCCAACGGATTGCCACGGCTGTGGCTCGCCCAGGCCCGTTGCCTCATTGCGCAGTCGAGACAACGAAAAACTCACCATCTCACCATCATGGACAAAGCCCAGCTTACCCGAATCAGCAAGTTTTTGAGCCTGCACCTGCGTCATGAGCCCGAGGCGCTGGGCCTGGAGCTCGAAGAAGGCGGCTGGGTGAGCATCGAGGCCTTGCTGGCCGGGGCGGCCCGGCGGGGCATGCTCATCTCGCGGGCGCAGCTGGACGAAGTGGTAACCGGCAACGACAAGCAGCGCTTTGCCTTCGACGCGGCCGGTACGCGTATTCGAGCCCAGCAGGGGCACAGCGTCGAGGTCGACTTGCAACTGGTGCCGGCCGTGCCGCCCGCCGTGCTCTATCATGGTACTGTGGCGGCGGCGTTGCCCGCCATCCGGGCGCAGGGCCTGCAGAAGATGCAGCGGCACCACGTTCACCTCTCGCCCGATGCCGATACGGCCCGGCGTGTGGGGCAGCGGCGCGGGGAGCCCGTTATTCTCATCATTGATGCCGCGGCTATGCAGCAGGCCGGCTTCGGGTTCTACGAGTCCGGTAATGGCGTCTGGCTCGTCGAGCAGGTGCCACCGCAGTTCCTGAAAGGGCTATAAAGACTCTTTGCTGCCCAGTTCCGGCTTCAGGCGGGCGTCGAAGGGGTGGGGCTCCAGGGCAACTATGCGCAGCTGGGCGTGGGCCGGGTGCAAGGGGTTGAGCAGGTAGTTCCACTCGTTGGGCGCGTGGGCCGAGGGTACTTTCATAATCCAGAACGCGGCTTCCTCCATCCAGGCGCGGGTTAGCTGGGCTAGCTCCAGGGGGTAGGGCAGCTCCTGCCAGTTGGCGGGCAGCTGGGCCAGGTCAATTTCCCGGATGGGCGTCTCGTCGGGTACTTCCAGCGTCAGGGCAAAGTAGTTGCGGGGTAACGAGGGCGAGTTAGCCAGCACCTCCAGCTTGGCCAGCGACAAATGCTCGGAGGTGTATAGAATCTGGGTGCCTTTTTCGTGCCAGCGGCCCGAGTAGTACAAGCCGCCCTGGCCCGTGAGGTCTTTGATATAAGGGTGCTTGCCGAGCCGGTAGAGGTGCATTGTTGAATGCTGCTTGGTGCTTGTTAATTGGTGCTTGCCGATTGTTAGGAGTTGTGCAATAAGAGCAGGAGGGAAGTCTGTTCCGGAAAGCTAGTCAGTCGCTTCCGGGAATAACAATCAACAATCAGCTCCCAACAATCAACTGCCAACTTAAGAGTAGATGCCGTGCTCAATGCGGCCCAGGATTTCGCGCACCTGCTCCCGCCCGATGGCCGACGACAGCAACTCCTTGGGCCGCACGCTGCCCAGGGCCGGGTTAAGCGTATCCAGCCAATGGTGAAAGTCGTCCTGATCCTCGAATACGTCGAGGCCCTTGGCCAGCACGGCCGAGAGCTGAATGGTTTTCTCCGCCTCGTCCAGTGTGAGGGCGCGCTTGGCCTGTTCGCGCCGGGCCAGCGTGCTTTCCGATACGCCCAGCACCACGCTGATTTCCTTGTTGGAAAAGCCCAGCCGCTGCTGCAACGCCCGCAACGCCTGCACCGACAGGCCTTTCAAGGCCACGGCCAGCAAATCCAGCTCGTTGTGCACCAGCTGCGGAATGACGGCCCCGCCACCCATCAGATCAACCATAGTGGCCACGGGAGTTTTACGTATAACAGTCATTTGCTTGTTTTTTAATCGTCATTTGATGGCAATATACGCAATAACTTTTCCCGGGGCTGAAAAATTCAAACCAGCCGGAGTAGCCAGCTGGGCCAACCGGCCGGAACCTACTAATTTGCCGCCTCAATTTCTGTTTACCCCGCCCCGTTGTCGCGCATGAGTCAGCCCGCGCCTTTGCCCATTAGTATCGTCACTGCTCCGCACTACCACTGGGGCGAGGGCTGCGACGGCTGGCACCTGGTCGATACCGCGGCCCTAAGCATTATCCAGGAGCGGATGCCCGCCGGAAGCCGGGAAGCGCGGCACTACCACCAGTACGCCCGGCAGTTCTTTTTCATACTGGCCGGGGAGGCCACGCTGGAAATAAATGGTGTTACGCATCGTTTGCTTCCGCATACGGGTCTGGAAGTGCCGCCCGGCGCGCCCCACCAGCTGTGCAACGAGTCGGCCGGGGAACTGCTCTTTACCGTCACGTCGCAGCCCAAAAGCCACGGCGACCGAATCAACCTTTGAAACCTATGCCAACTACCGCCCTGAGCGCCGAGCAGATTATTACCCAAACCGCCGACTTCGTCCGCGCCAAATTCCTGGGCGAAGGCTCCGGCCACGACTGGGCTCACATCCGCCGGGTGTGGCTCAGCAGCCGGGCCCTGGCCGCCACGCTGCCCGCCGCCGATCCGCTCGTAACCGAGCTGGCCGCTCTGCTCCACGATGTGGCCGACTGGAAGTTTCACGCCGGTGACGAGGAAGCCGGCCCCCGTGCCGCCCGCGCCTGGCTCACGGGCCTGCAGGTTGACGAAAGCGTTATTCAGCGGGTCGAGACCATCATTCGGGAAATATCCTTCAAGGGCCTGGGGGTGCCTACACCCATGAGCACGCCCGAGGGCGAAGTAGTACAGGATGCCGACCGCCTCGACGCCATCGGCGCCATCGGTGTAGCCCGGGCCTTTGCCTACGGGGGCCACAAGGGCCGCCCGCTCCACGACCCCGAAGTAGCGCCCATCATCCACGACTCCTTCGAGAGCTACAAGCAGAACACGGCTCCCACGGTAAACCACTTCTACGAAAAGCTGCTGCACCTGCGCGAGCGGCTGCACACGCCCGCCGCCCGCCGCATTGCCCAGGAGCGCCACCAGTTCCTGGAAACCTTCCTGGCCCAGTTCCTGCGCGAATGGGAGGGAGCCGACCTGGCCGAGCTGCCCACGCCGGCTTAAATTATTCTGCTGAGGGCGGCTAACAGGCCGCGCCGGCCGCCGAACATCTACCTTTGCCGAATGAACTTTCGCCTGTTTGCCCTACGGTTTATCGTGCCGCTTCTTCTACTGATTGGCGCCGCTGGCTGCCGCACTTGTCCCATGGCGTCCTGTCACACGCGCAAGGTGCATTTCCACAACGGGGCCCGCTACCGGGGCCAGCCCCTCTGGAAAAAACAGAACCCAGCGGTGGGTGAAAAAATCAAGACCTACAATCCCAAGTCGGGCACGCACAAAGCCGATAGGAGTAAGACAAAGGAATAGGCTGAATTAGGCAAAACGGGCCTTTTTTCGTATCTTGCGGGCTTCTCGCAGTACTCATTCACTGGTGCCGGAAGCCCTTCTTTCCAGGGGCTCCGGCCGACTTAGATTTCCCTATGGCGGAAGGCGAAAAGATCATTCCGATTAACATTGAAGACGAGATGCGTGGCGCCTACATCGATTACTCGATGTCGGTCATCATCTCCCGGGCTCTGCCCGACGTGCGCGACGGCCTGAAGCCCGTGCACCGACGCGTCCTCTACGGTATGTCCGAGCTGGGCGTGTCCTACAACAAAGCCTATAAGAAGAGTGCCCGTATCGTGGGCGAGGTGCTGGGTAAGTACCATCCCCACGGCGACTCGAGCGTGTACGACACGATGGTGCGCATGGCCCAGGACTGGAGCCTGCGCTACCCGCTGGTCGACGGGCAGGGTAACTTCGGCTCCATCGACGGCGACTCGCCGGCGGCTATGCGTTACACCGAAGCCCGCCTCAAGCGCCTCTCCGATGAGCTGCTGGGCGACCTGGACAAGGATACCGTCGATTTTCAACCCAACTTCGACGACTCGCTGGAAGAACCCAGCGTGATGCCCTCCAAGTTTCCGAACCTGCTCGTCAACGGTACTACCGGTATTGCCGTGGGCATGGCTACCAACATGGCGCCCCATAACCTGACGGAAGTGGTCAGCGGCATCATTGCCTACCTCGATAATTCGGAAATTACCATTGCCGAGCTCATGGAGCACGTTACCGCCCCGGATTTTCCCACGGGTGGTACTATCTACGGCTACGAAGGGGTAAAGCAGGCCTTCGAAACCGGCCGGGGACGCATCGTGATGCGGGCCAAGGCTCACTACGAAACCCTGCCCAGCGGCAAGGAGCAGATCGTCATCACCGAAATTCCCTACATGGTGAATAAGGCCTCGATGATTGAGAAAACGGCTGCTCTCATCAACGAGAAGCGCATTGAAGGCATCAGCGACCTGCGCGACGAGTCTGACCGCGACGGTATGCGCATCGTCTACGATCTGAAGCGCGACGCCATGCCCAACGTGGTGCTCAACCAGCTTTACCGCTACACCCAGCTGCAGTCGTCGTTCGGCGTCAACAACGTGTGCCTGGTGAAGGGCCGCCCGATGACGCTCAACCTCAAGGAGCTGATTCACTACTTCGTGGAGCACCGCGCCGACGTGGTGGTGCGCCGCACCCGCTACGAGCTGGCCGAAGCCCAGAAGCGGGCCCATATTCTGGAAGGCCTGCTTATCGCCCTCGACCACCTCGACGAGGTGATTGCCCTGATCCGGGCCTCGCGTGACGGCGACGTAGCCCGGGCCCAGCTCGTGGAGCGTTTCTCGCTGAGCGAAATCCAGGCCCGCGCTATTCTTGACATGCGGCTGCAGCGCCTCACGGGCCTGGAGCGCGACAAGATCGTGGCCGAGTATGAGGAGCTGATGCGCCTGATCGACCATCTCAAAGCCGTATTGGCTTCGGATGTGCTCCAGCGCCAGATCATCAAGGATGAGCTGCTCGATATTCGGGAGCGGTACGGCGACAAGCGCCGCACCATGATTGAGTACGCCGGCGGCGACTTCTCAATGGAAGATATGATTGCCGATGAGAGCATGGTGATTACCATCTCCCGCGAAGGCTACATCAAGCGCACTGCCCTCGACGAGTACCGCACCCAGGGTCGGGGCGGCGTGGGGGCCCGCGGGGCCGCTTCTAAGCAGGATGACTTCACCGAGCACCTGTTTGTGGCCACTACCCACGAGTACCTGCTGTTCTTCACTGAGCTGGGCCGCGTGTTCTGGCTCAAGGTGTACGAAGTGCCGGAAGGAGGGAAGAACGCCAAAGGCCGCCCGATTCAGAACCTTATCGAGATTCCGCGCGAAGATGCCGTGCGCTCGGTCCTGAACGTGCGCGGTCTGCGCGACCCGGACTACCTGGAAAACACCTTCCTGATGTTCTGCACCGAGCAGGGCACGGTGAAGAAAACCCCGTTGGAAGCCTACTCACGCCCCCGCACCGCCGGTATTAATGCCATTACCATCAATGATGGCGACCGGCTGCTCGACGTGCAACTGCTGGCTCCCAACGCCGAAGTAGTGCTGGCCTCGCGTAGTGGTCGGGCCGTGCGCTTCAACGAAAGCGCCGTGCGCTCGATGGGCCGCTCGGCCGCTGGCGTGCGTGGTATCCGCCTCGATGATGCCGAAGGCAACAAGGTTGTGGGCATGGTTTGCGTGGCCGATCCGACGCAGGAACTGCTGGTGGTCAGTGAAAATGGATTTGGTAAGCGCAGTGAGCTGGCCGAGTACCGCGTCACCAACCGGGGCGGCAAAGGTGTGCGAGCCATGAAGCTGACCGACAAAACCGGTTTGCTGGTCGCCATTAAGGATGTCAACGACGGCGATGATCTGATGATTATTAACAAGTCGGGCATCACCATTCGTTTGCGGATGAGTGACTTGCGCATCATTGGCCGGGCTACCCAGGGCGTACGACTGCTGAAAATCAGCGCCGGCGACGAAATTTCGTCGGTCGCCAAAGTGGCTGCCGATGAGAAGGATGTCGAAGCCCTGGAGGGCGAAGGCCTCGAAAACGGCAGCCCGGATGCGGCAGGGGAGACGCCCCTGGAAGCGGGTCTGGCCCCCGACGATATGGCGGCTCTGACTGATCCGGATGCGCTGAGCGTAAACTAATATTTCCAAAAGGCTTGAGTACTTTCGGGCACGGTATTCGTTTTGAATAGCCGGTCTGGGGGTATTCAGGCCTTTTTCCTTTCCCGCCGGGGTGCTGAACCAAGTGTTCAGTCTGGTGGTTTCTTTTCCAATTCTTTCCACTCATCCATCCTTATTCTTCAGCAAAAACCATGAAGAAGATTTTTCTGACACTAGTAGCGGCGGCGGCACTCCATACTGCCTCGGCTCAGAACTCAGCCGTCACCAATGCCATTCTCAACCAGCGCAGCGGGTTGCTTGATAAGGCCCAGGCGGAAATCGACAAAGCAATTGTTCATGAGAAAACCTCGGGTAAGGCCAAGACCTGGTACACACGCGGTGAAATCTACGAGCAAATGGCGGCTAGCCCTATCTATAGCAAAACCCTGAAGGCTGGCGAGGGTACCAAAGTGCCTTTCGAATCGTACACCAAGGCCGTATCACTCGACGGCAAGGATGGCGAATTCGGCAAGCTGGCGGTTCAAAAGCTGGACAATCTGTATGGCTTGGCGCTGAATGCCGGCGTTGAAGGCTATAATGCCAAAAACTACGATGCCGCCTTGGAGTCGTATCGAATGGCTCAGCAAATCCGCCCGCAGGACACGACTGCGTATCTGTATGCAGCCTACGCGGCGGAGGCTAAGCAGGATTTTCCGGCAGCCAAGGAAACCTACAACAAGCTGCTGGCGATGAACTACAAATCGCCGGCTTTGTACGCCCGTATGCTGCAGATTGCGCGTCAGGAAAAAAATGAGGCGGAAGCTATGAAAGTAGTGCAGCAGGCTATGGCAGCGTATCCCAATAACAAAGCCTTTATGCTGGAGGAGTTGAACATGTATCTCAGCACGGGACGTGGCCAGGAAGCTATTGGCAAATTGGAGAAGGCTATTGCTGCTGATCCAACTAACGGCAACCTGTACGCAGTACTTGGTTCGCTCTACGATCAGAGCAAGCAGTCGGATAAAGCTTTGGTCGCCTACAGAAAGGCTGTAGAAGTAGATCCGAACAACTTCGATGCGCAGTTTAACCTGGGCGTATACAACTACAACAAGGCGGCTGATCTGTACACCAAGGCCAGCAAGATGGATCTGGCGACGTACCAAAAGTCGGGCAAGAAGTTCGAGGCCGACGGCAAGAAGTATTTCCAGGAGTCATTGCCATACTTTGAAAAGGCGCTGCAGCTGCAGCCTAATGATAAGGCCGTAATTTCTTCGCTGCAGAAAGTGTATGTGCGTCTGAACCGTACGGCCGATGCAGAAAAGATGAACGCTAAGCTGGAATCTCTGAAGTAGCCTACGGCAACAGCAGGGGATAGGAAAAACGAGCCCGGGCAGTATCCCGGGCTCGTTTTTAAAAAACATTACTTAACATAATATAAATTATAAGACAATACGTACGCTATGTCGTATTTCAGCATTAGTGCTTCAGCATTAGTGCTCTTATCCAGGCTCCAGGTAGAACGTGTATAGCGGAAAGAATCTGGTAGCCCGACTACCTCAGCTTAAGGTTGCCCCTGACAACTACAAACGTTTGTCCTCGGCCAACTTGCTGGTGGTTGGTTTGATTTGTTCTAGCTACCATATTAGTGGGCCTGCTTTTGCCTACTAATGCCTCTCTTGATTCGCAGCCGAAATAAGCTGCACTTGCCAGTAGATTCGGTCCTACAGATGCTCTGTCTGCTACAAGAGATATAATCCTGTGTGTTTCTATGCTTCAGTTGTTTCGTGAGCCGCAGGCTGTATCACTGTTGATGACAGCTTGGGCAGTGGCTTTGTTAAGTGAATCACACTCGATAAAGACGTATGGCCTGGGCTCTACAAAATCGCAGCAAGTGTTTTTGGCGAGTACCTCGCAAAATCGCAGCAAGTGTTTTTGGCGAGTACCTCGCTCCTGCTGCCAAATCTGCGTTCTAGTGATACTTGCTACTTATATATCGCTGCTGCTGGCTATTGCTTTAAAAATGCTTTGTAGGGTCTTCTGGTGAGCTGTAAACCCCTTTAGGGCTCCCCTGTCGCCCGGGCCCGGCCTTAGGTATGAGTAGTATTTTTATACTGTATTAACACAATAAGAGAATGTTAGGTAATGCAGTTAGGTAATGAAGTGAGGAGTAAACAATAACAAAGTATATTTAAGCACAAAAAAGTATATAAAAGTTATTAATTTGTATACTTTTTTGTGCTTTGTACTACTATTATATACTTATTTGTCTTATACTTGCGTATCTACTCTTTCCTAGACTTACTTTCTCTTTATATGCCTAAAACCATTGACTACCCACGTACCAGCTATATGAGTGCCTGGGAAATAGCAGAAGTTGTAGATGATACCGGTGGCAAATGTGCCATTGAAACCTGTGCCCGTAAACTAAGTCGTAAAGTGAGTGGGTCATTCAAGGCCATTATTGGCTCTGCGGTTAAGTTTGGACTAGTTACCAGCAAGCGGGAGTTGCTTACCACTACCAACCTGTTTCGCCGCATTAAGCACGCATATGATAAACAGGAAGAGAAAATCTTCCACCGGGAGGCATTTCTGCACCCTCCCTTGTTCACGCAGATCTGCCGCAAGTTCCGAAACCGGGAGCTTCCCGTGCACATGCTCGACGTGATGCTGATCCGGGAATTCGGCGTAGAGGAAATAAATGCTCAGGTCGTTGCGAAGGCCTTTGTGGAGGGGGCGCGCATGGTTGGGGTAATTGATGAACGCAACGTTATAGCAGACATCGACCTACTAGCCGCCCAGCAGGCGCCCCGGCAGCTGGCCAGTACTGAGCTCCCCCAGAATCTATTTCGTACCCCTCCTACCAGCGTGTCCCCGGATACCTCTCCTAGCAATAAGCCAGAACCTGCTTTTATACCGCCGGCTCGTTCTTCCCATACCCACGATGCTATATCCAGTCTGTTTGGACTGGATACGGAGGACATGGAAGACGCAACCCCGGATTCTTATCCTGCGCGGCCAACGGAAGCGCTGGGTGGCCCACAAGCGGTATTTCCGGCCAACGAGCCTCTCACAACTGCTACAGCCATTGCAGCAGACGAAGCCGCCTCGGCTTCTGTAGCAACTCTACCTACGAGTCGCCCAACCGAAGCGGCCCCTACAGTAGCTTCATTGGCGCAGCCCGGGCAGCCAGAAGGGTACTTTATTCGCATTAGCGGACCGGGCATTGACACCCAACTCAATATTCAGGACACTGATGACCTGCAAATCGTGGGGATTTTACTGGAAAAGGTAAGGCGGCAACTAGGCCGCTGACACTTTGACCGCCTCCCCCACATGAGGAAAGAATCAGCGCAACAAAGAATCAGCGCAACTTGGCTTGTTTATTTTTTATGTTAAACAGGTTACCTGGCCAAGTCGGCCGGGCAACCTGTTTAAATTAACGTTCCTATAAAGCCAAACACCCTTCAGGCAGCTTGCTCCCGGCGCAGCAGCAGAATATTCCGGGCATATACAACCGTTCCGAATACATTACCCATAATAAGCACGGCATCCAGGCGCAGGAACGCATACGTCAGAATCAACACGGAGCCCGCCAGACTTACCACCCAGAAGCCCAACGGGAGCACCGAGGTGCCGCGCCGCTCCGAGTAAAGCCATTGGTAGACGAAGCGCAACAGAAACACCAACTGCCCTACTGCCCCCAGCACCAGCCACCCCCGGGGAATGGGCGTGTGCAGCATGGCCCGCAAGCTGAAATGAGCATTGCCCAGAACAAACCACCCGAGCATCACCAGGGGGAAGCTGACGGCCGCTGCCCGAAACCAGCCGCTCAGAGTGCGCCATTCGCCCAGCAGCTGTAGGTTGCGGATATAGATGCCGTAGCTCAGCAGCTGGGCCGCCAGGATAACTGGGTCGTGGCGCAGCATACCGTAGATAATCATCATAAAGGATGAGAGCAGACTGATCTTCCAGAACAGCGTGGGCACCAACACCCGGCGGGCCCGCTCACTCTGCACCCACTGCAGCACGATGCGGCTGGAGAACAACAGCTGCGACGCCAATCCGATGGCTAAGGCGAGGGTCTGGCCAGTAGCGGGCATCACAGCTGGACGGTAGCAAAGCCGTGATGCCGCCGGGTAGTCAGGGCACTGAAAACGAAAGCAGAGCTCATAAGGAGCAACAGGAAGTTGATAGGATGTATTTACGGCAACGACCAGCGGTTGATTCAGCCCTTACCAACTTAGGCCCTCCCGTGTCCTATTCCCGGCGCGTACCGGCCGAAATGGTAGCGTGGCGCTGCCGCAGTATGGCTACTACATCGTCCAGCGTCAGGCCCGAGGCGGTGAGCAGCACCAGCAGGTGATAAAGCAAATCGGCGGCTTCACCGGGCAGCCCGGCCGTGTTGCCGGCCACGGCATCAATGACAGTCTCGACGGCCTCCTCTCCCACTTTCTGGGCTATTTTGGGCATTCCCTTCCGGAACAGCGACGCGGTGTACGAGTTCGGGTCTTCCTGCGGGTGCTGGTAGCGGCGCTGCACCAAGCGCTCCAATTCGGCCAGAAAGCCCACCGGCGGCACGGGCCGGGCCTGCTCCCCGGCGTGCTCGAAGCAACTGGTGGTACCCCGGTGGCAGGTGGGGCCATCGGGCAGGGCCCGGATCAGCAGCGCGTCGTTGTCGCAGTCGGGGTGCAGGCTCACCACAGATAGGAAGTTGCCGGAAGTTTCGCCCTTAGTCCAGAGCCGGTTTTTGGAGCGGGAGAAAAACGTGACCCGGCCTTCGGTGCGGGTTTTCTCCCAAGCCTCGGAGTTCACGTAGCCCAGCATGAGCACCTGCCCCGTCGCGGCATCCTGCACCACGGCAGGAATCAGCCCATCGGGCATTTTCTGAAAATCAAGTTGCATGTTTTTAGTGCTTGGTTGTGGGTGGCTCGTGCTTAGAGCTTGGGTGGTAGTTGATAAGGCCTGGTGTTTCGGGGTTAGCTACAGCCGCATGGGAATTCCCTCGGCCTGCAAGTGCTCTTTAAGCTCCCGGATACCGATTTCGCCGAAATGAAAGATACTGGCTGCCAAGCCGGCGTGGGCCTGGGCCTGCTGAAACACCTGGGTGAAGTGCGCCATGGTACCGGCCCCGCCCGAGGCCACTACCGGAATGGATACGGCCCGGGCCACCGCCCCGGTCACATCCAGGGCAAAGCCGTCCTTGGTCCCGTCGTTGCTCATCGACGTGAGCAGCAGCTCCCCCGCCCCCCGCTCGGCAGCCTCGCGGCACCAGGCCACGGCATCCCGCTCGGTATTGTGGGTGCCGGCGCGGGTGTAGATCTGCCAGCCGGCCTGGGCCGTGTAGCGCGCATCGGCGGCGACTACGATGCACTGGCTGCCGAAGCGACGGGCCAGCTCGTCGATAAGTTCGGGCCGGTGCAGGGCTGCCGAGTTGATGCTGACCTTATCGGCCCCGTTCATTAGCAGCGCTTCCACATCAGCCACGGTACCGATACCCCCTCCCACGGTGAAGGGAATATCCAGTTCCCGAGCCACGTCGCGTACCAAATGAATAAGGGTGGTGCGTTTCTGGTTGGTAGCGGTAATATCGAGAAACACCAGCTCATCGGCTCCTTCGCGGGCGTAGCGGGCGGCCAGGGCTACCGGGTCACCGGCGTCGCGCAGGCCTTCGAACTGCACGCCCTTTACGGTGCGGCCGTCTTTTACGTCGAGACAGGGAATGATTCGTTTGGTCAGCATACAAGTTGAATAAAGACTATCAGGATACGGATACGGCTAGAGAAACCGGCGCAGGTCGGCCAGGGAGATAGTGCCTTCGTAGATGGCTTTGCCGATAATGGCCCCGTGCATCCCAACTTCCACCAGGGCTTCCACATCGGCTATCGTCGTGACGCCGCCACTGGCCACCAACTGGGCGGCGGGCAGTTCCCGGCGCAGCTGCCGGTAGGTTTCCAGCGAAGGTCCCTGCAGCTTGCCATCCTTGCTGACATCGGTACAAACGAAGGTAGTAGCCCCCTCTCGCAGGTAGCCCTCGATAAACTCGCGCACCGTCCGCTCCGACTGCTCGGCCCAGGCATTGATGGAAATATGGTTGTCGCGGAAGTCAGCCCCCAGCAGAATCCGGGCGGCTCCGAAGGTTTGCAGCCAATGCGCGACGGTTTCAGGCTCCCGCACGGCAATGCTGCCGGCTGTAATCTGGGCGGCTCCGGCCTCGAAGGCCTGGCGTACGGCCTGCTCGCTCTGCAGCCCGCCCCCAAAGTCGATAACCAGGCTGGTATGGCGGGCAATGCGCTCCAGCACCGGCAGATTCACCGGCTGGCGGGCCCGGGCTCCATCCAGATCCACTAGGTGCAGGCGGCGCACCCCGGCCGCTTCGAAGCGCTGCGCCACGGCCAGCGGGTCGGAGTCGTAGGTGGTTTGCTGAGTGAAGTCGCCTTCGGTGAGGCGCACACACTGGCCCCCGATGAGGTCAATAGCGGGTATTATCTCCATGGGAAAGGTTAAAGCTTCAGGAAGTTTTCGAGAATACGCGTCCCCACCGGGCCGCTCTTCTCGGTGTGAAACTGCACGGCGTAGAAGTTCTGGTGCTGCACGGCGGCACTGAACGGGGCCGGGTATAGGGCCTGGGCAATGGTGTAGTCGCCCACGGGAGCGTAGTAGCTGTGCACGAAGTACACGTAGTCTTCTTCCCGCAGGCCGTCGAACAAGGGGGAACGAAGCTGCTGCAAATTATTCCAGCCCATGTGCGGCACCTTGTAGTCGGCCAGGGCCGGGAAGCGCTTTACCTCGAAGGGCAAAATACCCAGCATCGTGGCATCGTTTTCCTCGCTGTGGGTACCCAGCAGCTGCATGCCCAGGCAGATACCCAGGAAGGGCTGCGTGAGCGTGGGCAAGAGCTGGTCGAGGCCCTGGGCCCGCAGTTCCCGCATGGCTGAAGCAGCCTCGCCTTCGCCGGGAAACAGGATCTTATCGGCTCGCCGAATCACCTCCGGATCGGCACTCAGCGTGGCCTGCACCCCAAGGCGCTCCAGGGCGAAGAGCACTGACTGCACGTTGCCCCCTTTGTAATCAATTACTGCTATTTCCATTTGAGCAATACTATGCTTTTACTCATTTGTGTAAACACCCTGCTGTGGGCCTTATTTTGTGCGCACCCCTTCCTTCCAAGCCTTTTAGCTAACCTAGAACTCCCACAGCAAGGTCTTTATCCAAAAGTTAAAACATTTGGATAAAGACCTGTCAGACTACAGAATACCCTTGGTGCTGGGAATTTCCATTTTACCGGCATCCCGCACTAGGGCCATTTTAATGGCTTTGGCCACGGCTTTGAAGATGGCCTCAATCTTATGGTGTTCGTTCTGACCTTCGCACTTAATGTTGAGGTTGCAGCGGGCTGCGTCGGAAAAGCTCTTGAAGAAATGGTAGAACATTTCGCAGGGCATATCCCCTACCCGCTCCCGCTTAAACTCGGCGTCCCACACAATCCAGGGCCGGCCGGAAAAGTCGATGGCCGCCTGAGCCAACACGTCGTCCATGGGCAGCAGGAAGCCGTAGCGGGCCAGCCCGCGCTTGTCGCCCAGGGCCTGGCTGAAGGCTTCGCCCAGGGCAATAGCCGTGTCTTCGATGGTGTGATGCTCGTCGATGTGCAAGTCACCCTGCACCTCGATTTTCATATCCACGCCCGAGTGCTTGCTGAGTTGGTCGAGCATGTGGTCGAAGAAGCCCAGGCCAGTGTGCATCTCGGGGCGGCCGTTGCCGTCGAGGTTGAGCTCGATGCGAATTTTGGTTTCGTTCGTGTCGCGCTGCACGAGGGCCGTGCGAGCGGGCAGCCGCAGAAACTGGTAGATGCTCTCCCAGCTCGTGGTCGTCAAGGCGGCGCGCTCGTCAGCTTCTTCCCGAATCAGAATGGACTGGCAGCCCAGGTTCTGGGCCAGCTCCACGTCGGTGAGCCGGTCGCCGATGACGAAGGAGTGTTGAAGATCGTATGCCCCTTCTGCCAGGTACTGCTGCAGCATCCCGATACCGGGCTTGCGGGTGGGCAGGTTTTCGTGGGGAAAGCTGCGGTCGATATGCTCCCGCACGAACTCCACTCCTTCCGAGCGTAGAATGTCGAGCATCATCGTGTGGGCCGGCCAGAACGTATCCTCGGGGAAGCTCGCCGTGCCCAGCCCATCCTGGTTGCTGACCAGCACCAGCTCGTAGTCTAGCTCGCGGGCAATACGCGCAAGGCCGGTAATGGCGCCGGGTACAAACTGGAATTTTTCCCGGGTCAGGGCATCCACCTGAAAATCCGTGGGCGGCTCGATAAGGATGGTCCCGTCGCGGTCAATGAAAAGAACTTTCTTCATGGTATATACTAGCCGGCAGTTTTTATACCGGTTGGTGAAGAGGTGAAAAATTTAGGCCGCGTACTCCCGCAAGGCCGCTACCAACTGCTCATTCTCGGCGGGCGTGCCCACGGTGAGGCGCAGCGTGCCGGCGCAGCCGGGCTGGGAAGTGCGGTTGCGCACCACAATGCCTTTACCGAGCAGGTAGTCATACACGGCCGTGGCCTCGGGGCGGAAGCGCACCAGCAGAAAGTTGGCATCCGAGGGAAACAGCTGGGCCACGATGGGCAGGCCCGGGAGCTGCTCCAGCAGCCAGGTGCGGCCTTCGAGCAGCTCTTGGCGCATCTGCTCGAAGTGCGGGGCGTCGGCTAACGCAGCCAGGGCGTGCTGCTGCGTGGCTTCCGACACATTATAGGGCGGCTTGATCTTATTGAGGTAGCCAATGATGTCGGGCGAGGCAAAGGCCATGCCCAGCCGCAGGCCGGCCAGGCCCCAGGCCTTGGAGAAGGTTTGCAGCACCACCAGATTCGGAAACTCGGCCAGGCGGGTCGTCCAGCTGGGGGCCGCGGCAAAGTCGGCGTAGGCTTCATCCACCACCACCAAGCCCCGGAAGTTGCGCAGCACCTGCTCGATGGCCTCGGCGTGGAGCAGGTTACCGGTCGGGTTATTAGGCGAGCAGATAAACACCAATTTAGCCTCCGACGCAATGATTTGCTTAACGGCATCAGCGGAAAGCTGAAATTCGGGCGTGAGCGGTACCCGCTCCAGACGCACGTCGTTCAGGTTGGCAGCCACCTCGTACATGCCGTAGGTAGGTGGCAAGATCAGGATGCTGTCTTCCTGGGCGGGGCGGCAGGTCAGGCGCACGAGCAGGTCGATGGCCTCGTCGGAGCCGTTGCCCAGAAAGATCTGTTCGGGCGCTACGCCTTTCAGCTTGGCCAGCGCGGCTTTCACGGCGCGCTGGTGCGGGTCGGGGTAGCGGTTGAACAGCTCGGGGCCGGCGCTGCCCAGGCTGTTTTCGTTGGCATCGAGCATCACGCGGGCTTCGCCCTGAAATTCGTCGCGGGCCGAAGAGTACGGCTGCATAGCCCGGATGTTGGGCCGGATAAGGTTGGCAAGCTCAAACATAAATCGAAGAAAAAGCTGGGGCCGCTCTGAAACGGGCTGGCAGCAGATGAATAGAGAATAAAGTAAACCTAGGCGTCGCCCAGCAGGCTTTCCAGGCGCAGCGTCACGGCCCGGGCGTGGGCCCGCAGCCCTTCGGCCTCCGCCATGATTTCCACCACCGGCCCCACGTGTTGCAGGCCCTCGGCGGTGATGCGCTGGAAGGTAATCTTCTTCAGAAACGAATCGAGCGACACGCCGCTGTAGTTGCGGGCATAGCCGCCAGTGGGCAGCGTGTGGTTGGTGCCCGAGGCATAGTCGCCGGCGGCTTCCGGGGTAAGGTGGCCCAGAAACACCGAGCCAGCACTGGTAACGCCTTCCGAAAACTTCTCCGCGTCGCGCACGGCCAGAATCAGGTGCTCGGGGGCGTACTGGTTGGAGAAGAACAGCATTTCCTCGGGCGTGCGCAGCAGCACGGCCCGGCTTTCGGCCAGGGCCAGCCGGGCCACGTCGCGGCGGGGCAATTCGGCCAGTTGGCGCTCCACTTCTTCTACCACTTGGGGCAGCAGTTCGGCCGAATCGGTGAGCAGTACCACCTGCGAGTCAGGGCCGTGCTCGGCCTGGGACAGCAAATCGGCGGCCACGAAAACCGGACTAGCCGTTTTGTCAGCAATGACGAGTACTTCCGACGGGCCGGCCGGCAAGTCGATGGCCACCCCACGCTGGGCCGCCAGCTGCTTGGCCGCCGTTACGTAGCGGTTGCCGGGGCCAAAGATCTTGTCAACGGCCGGCACGCTCTCGGTACCACCGGCCAGGGCAGCTACGGCCTGGGCCCCGCCGGCTTTCACGATGAGGCTGATGCCCAGCAGCTGGGCCGTAAACAGAATCACGGGATTCACGGAGCCGTCTTTTCGGGGCGGCGTGCACAGTACTATCTCCGGGCAACCCGCCAGCCGGGCTGGCACGCCCAGCATGAGCAGGGTGCTAAACAAGGGCGCGGTACCCCCGGGAATGTAGAGGCCCACCCGCTGCACCGGCACCGACTTGCGCCAGCACGTGACGCCCGGCATCGTTTCGACCCGCACTTCGGCTTCGCGCTGGGTGAGGTGAAATTTCCACAGATTGGCGTGGGCCTGGCGGATGGCCGTTTGCAGCTCGGCCGGTACCTGGGCTACGGCGGCGGCTATTTCCTCGGCTGTGGCGCGCAACTCCGTGACCTGCGCGCCGTCGAGTTCCTGGGCGTAGTGGCGCAGGGCCTCGTCGCCGCGCTGGCGCACGTCGTCGAAGATCTGGCGCACCCGCTCCTCTACCTGCCGGGCTTCACCGGCGGCGGGTCGCTGTTGCAGCGTAGCCCACTCCTGCTGGCTGGGATATTGAAAAACCTGCATCTTCATCAATGTGGAGAATGTGGAGAGAATGTGATTAATGTGGGAGAATGTATTGGATGGAAATACTGAGAAGCGTGTGTTCAACCATCAGCCTGTTAGCTGCTGCATGGAGCCGATTTCTCACATTAACCACATTCCTCACATTCTCTCCACATTAACAATTAGGCTATCATCTTTTCGATGGGCAGTACCAGGATGCCTTCGGCGCCCACGGCTTTCAGCTGGCCGGTGATGTGCCAGAAGTCGTCCTCATTTACTACCGACTGCACCGACACCCAGCCTTCCTCGGCCAGGGGCGTCACCGTGGGCGACTTAATTCCGGGCAGCAAGGCCTTCACCGCATCCAGGGAAGCCGACGGGGCATTGAGCAGAATGTACTTGTTGCGGCGCGCCCGGCGCACCGACTGCATCCGGAACTGGAGCTGCTCAAGCAGTTCCTGCTTTTCGGCCGAGAGCTGCTGGTTGGCAATCAGCACGGCTTCGGAGCGGAACACGGTTTCCACTTCGCGCAGGCCATTGCCCAGCAGCGTGGAGCCCGACGAGACGATGTCGCAGATGGCATCGGCCAGGCCAATGCTGGGGGCAATTTCTACCGACCCGCTAATGGTGTGCAGATTGGCCTGCACGCCCTCACCGGCCAGGTAGCGGCCCAGAATCTGCGGATACGAGGTAGCAATGTTCTTGCCCTGCAGATCAGCCACCGAGTCGTAGCCCTCGGAACGCAGGATGGCCAGCGACAGGCGGCACTTGCTGAAGCCCAGCTTTTCGACCTCCAGGTCCGGGAAACCGGCTTCTACCAGCACGTTCTGCCCCACGATACCCAGGTCGGCCACCCCATCCTGGACGTAGCCGGGAATATCGTCGTCGCGCAGGAATAGGATTTCCAGGGGAAAATTAGTGGCTTCGGTCTTGAGTTTGTAGGAGCTGCTGACGAAGGAAATGCCGCACTCACGGATAAGAGCAAGCGAATCCTCGCTTAGGCGGCCCGACTTCTGAATGGCTAAACGAATCATAGGGAATTGGTAAGAAAGTAGTAAGTGATTGGTAAAAAGGAAGAATACCGGAAAAGCGTATCCAGGCCGGTATTCGGAAAGTGATACAAAGGGAGGGGAAAAGCCGGCGGCCGGGCCCTGAGGGCAACAGCGGGCGGGGCAGCCTTTGGGGGCGGCCGGGCACTCGATAGGTGAAGTGCCCCACGGGGTCAATATGCTTGTATAATTCCTCTCTTAAGAGGAATGGTGCCCGTGCAGATGATGGTGCGCCGCGCGCAGCCAGCCAGTAGCCTCGCCCGTGTGGGCGGCCTGGGAGCTGAGAGTGCAAAGGAAAAGCGCGGCGAAGGGCATAGAGGCGAATTGCTGGGCAAAAGTACACGCGTCAGGCTCGAAACAAAATTATTCCGAAAATAAATATTCGGAACCCTGAACTTTGCGCTTTACTTCCCGGTCAACCTCGTTTCTGGCACTATTGTTTCGGAGCGGGTTGTTTCTGGTTTTGTTTCCGCCGCTCCTGCCTATTGCTGCTTATGGTATTGTCCCACCTGTTTTCTTCTTTCCGCTGTGGCCGGCTGGCTCTGCTACTGGTCCTGGCCGGTGGCTGCACTACGGCTCAGGCCCAGATGGCCGACTCCATCCGGGTAGTGGCCCCGGCCACCACCAAGCCTACGGCGGCCGTGCCCGAGCTGCCCCTGCCCCAGGCCAGCCCCCACGCCCTGCTGGTGCAGACCATTGGGCTCACCGACGTCACGGTCGACTATCATACGCCCGCGGTGCGGGGCCGGGCCGTGTGGGGACAATTGGTGCCCTACGGCCAGGTGTGGCGCGCGGGAGCCAATGAAAACACAATTCTTACCTTCTCCGACCCGGTTTCGCTGAATGGGCAGGCCGTGCCGGCCGGTAAATACTCGTTCTACGTACTGCCCAAATCCGACCAGGACTGGGAGCTGATTCTCAACCGGGTGACCAACCACTGGGGCACCGAAGGCTACGACGCCAAAGCCGACCAGGTGCGCCTGCCAGTAGTACCCGAAGCCTCGCCGATGCACGAGAACTTAGTCTACTGGTTTTCGGAGGTGAAACCCGCCAATGCCCGCCTGAACCTGTCGTGGGAAAAGCGCACGGTGAGCATGCTCATCGAAACCGACGTACATGCCAAAGCCCTGGCCGGTATTCAGAAAGTGCTGGCAGCCCACCCCGAAAACTGGCAGCTGCTGGCCCAGGCCGCCGACTACCTGGTGCAGAATAACATTCAGGCCGAGCTGGCTCTGCAGTACATCAACGAGTCGCTACGCCTGAAGGAAGCTTATACCAACACCTGGATCAAGGCCCGCCTGCTCGCTTCCAAGCAGGACTACGGCACAGCCATCGTTTACGGCCGCCGCGCCCTGAAGCTGGGTGAGCGAGACGACCCCGACTTCAAAACCCGGCAGCCCAACATGCGCATCACCCTTACCGAGTGGCAAAGCAAGGCGTATTAGCAGTTTTAGAATTTTAGGCTTTAGGTCTTAGTGGCCACCCAAACTCACCAAAATAGAAAGGGCCGCAAGCACTGCTTGCGGCCCTTTCTATTTTCTTCTAAGAGGAAAAGCACGGCCTATTTCCCCGTCATTCACCCTAAAACCGGGCAATAACTCGCAGATTGACGACGCGCCGGGAAAGGTAGTTGGGCACGGCGTAGGTCCGGCCGCTCACGTCCTGCACGTAGCTGTAGCCGGCCACGTTGTTGGCGGCCAGCACGTTCAAGATTTCCAGGCCCAGCCACAGACTTTCCAAATGGCCCGCCCGGCGCGTTTCGCCGGTGTTGCTCAGGGCAATTACCTTGGAGAAGCCCAGATCCACGCGTTTGTAGGAGCGGGTCAGCTTGGTGGTGCCGCGTTCCTCGGGCAGATTCGGGGGGCTGAACGGCAGGCCGGTACCGAATACGAAGTTCACGTAGCCCTTCACGGAGGGGTTGTTCGGCAGCTGGTCCTGGAAGAAGATACCGAAGTTCAGGCGCTGGTCGGCCGGCCGGCGGATGTAGCCCTGGGGCGTGCGGCCGATGGTGTCGCCCTGGGCATTATACACATTGACCGAGTCGCCCACGATATTTTCGCGGGTCGTCAGAATACCCATGCTGAACCAGGATTCCACGCCTTTCACAAACTCGCCGCTCACCCGCGTATCGAGTCCGGCGGCGTAGGCCTTGGCGTTGTTCTTGGCGAAGTAGCGCAGCCGCACGTTGTCGATGTCGTAGGGAATAACGTCGGTCAGGTGCTTGTAGTACAGCTCCCCGGTAAACACGAACGGCCGGCCCCACCGGCGGAAGCGCAACTCGTTGCCGGCAATGAAGTGCAGGCTGCGCTGGGCCCGCAGCTCGGGGTTCAGCGAGGCCTGCTGCACCATAACCGACTGCGGCGTGGCCTGGGTGCCCCGGGTCTGGTCGCGCAGCTCGCGGTAGAACGGCGGCTGGTAGTACACGCCCGTGGCCAGCTTAAACGACAGGTTGGGGTTGCGCCGGGTAATGAACGAGTACTGTACCCGCGGGCTCACCGTCAGCTGCTCATTCACCGACCAGTAGTTGGCCCGCACCCCATACGTCAGCGTCTTGAGCGAATCCAGCTCGATGGTATGCTGGGCGTAGCCCTGGTAGCGGGTGCTGCTCAGGTCGAGGTCCGAAACGAGGCGGGTGCGGCGGTAGTCGGGCACGAAGTCGGCCGAGTCGGCGAAGCTGTACTCGTTGAGCTGGTCGGTAATTTTCTCCCGGCCCATTTTGGCTCCCCAGCGCACCGAGTGGCGCGAGCCCGGCGTCCAGCGGGCCCGGGCTTCGAGCGTGGCCACCTGCGCCGTCAGCGTGTTGCGCGAGTGGTCGAAGCGCGAGCCCACGTCCCGGATGCGCACCGGCTGATTGAAGTCGTCCGAGTTCGGGTCCCGGTTAACGTCGGCAAAGCTGTATTTCGCCTCCACGTCGCGGTACTCAAACTCCCGGGAGAAAAAACCACCTGCCAGCAGCTCACCCTGCAGGTTGCTGGTAAAGTTGTGGCGCAGATTCAGCCCGCCCTGGTAGGTATCGTACTGCATCCGCTCCCGTCCGTCATAGTCAATATAGAGGCGGGTTATCTGGTTGGTAGCGGTGCTGAACGAGGCCTGCCCCGACTCGGGGTTGAAGCGAAAGTCGTTGTGGGCAAACGTGGTCAGCAGGCCCAGGCTGGTCCGGTCGGGGTTGTCTTTGGGCCCCAGCGCGGCATTGAGGTACACCTGCCCGTCGTAGAACGTAGGGTTGTAGCCGCCCTGCTGCTGCTTCAGCGAGCGAAGCACGTAGGTGGCATTCTTGTAGCGGATGCCAGCCAGGTAGCTAAGGCGCTTGTTGGGCGAAGTAGCCTCCACGTGCATCGTGCCGCCCACCAGACTGGCCGTGGCCGAGCCGCCGAACCGCTGGGGCTTCTTGTACTCGATACTCAGTACCGACGAAAGCCGGTCGCCGTACTTGGGCTGCCAGCCGCCCGACGAAAACTCGATCCGGTCCACCAGATCGGGGTTCACGAAGCTGAGGCCTTCCTGCTGGGCCGAAGTCACCAGAAACGGGCGGTACACCTCGATGCCGTTGACGTATACCAGGTTTTCGTCGTAGTTGCCGCCCCGCACGGTGTAGGTGCTGGTCAGCTCGTTATTGGCCACCACGCCCGGCAGCGTGGTCAGAATCTTGTTGAAGTCGCCGAAGGCCGAGGGCAGCTCCTTTACGGCGCGCGGGTCGATACGCACCACACTCACCTGCTCGCGGGTATTGGCCTCGTCGTTGCGGGCCCGCACGGTCACGTTTTTCAACGCCCGCGGGTCCAGGGCCAGCGTGAGGGTCAACTCCCGGGTTTCGGCCAGGTTCAACTGCACGCGCTGGGTTTGGTAGCCCAGGCGGCGCGCTACCAGCGTGGGCTGCTTGCCGGTGAGAGGGCGCACCACGTTCAGGGCAAAGCGGCCCTTGTCGTCGGTATTGGTACCGCCGGGCTGGCCTTCTACCCCGATGCTGACCTGCTCGACCGGCGCGCCGGCCGCGTCGCGAATAGTACCCGTGATAAGCACGCGCGCGGTCTGCTGGGCCTGCGCGGCGGGCAGGTATGCTACCAGCAGGGCCGCACTCAGCAGGCCGGCCCGGAGCGTATGCTGGAAAACAGACGACTGCTGCATTAGCGGGACGACTGCGCTTCGGCTTCCACCAGCGCGTTGAGCTGCTGGCGCATTTCAGCCAGGGTAGCCACCGGGTCGGGTGAGTTGAACACGAAGCTACCCGCTACCAGCACGTCGGCCCCGGCCTCTACCAGCGCCGCGGCGTTGTCGAGGCTTACGCCGCCGTCAATTTCAATCAGGGCGCTGGAGTTGTAATCAACAATGAGCTCTTTCAGGGCCGCTACCTTGCGCAGGGTGTTGGGAATAAACGACTGCCCGCCGAAGCCCGGATTGACCGACATGATGCACACCAGGTCAAGGTCGGCAATGATGTCTTCCAGCACGCTCACCGGCGTGTGCGGGTTCAGGGCCACGCCGGCGCGGCAGCCCAGGGCCTTGATTTGCTGCACGACCCGGTGCAGGTGCGGGCAGGCTTCGTAGTGCACGGTAATGTTGGCCGCCCCCGCGTCGCGGAAGGCCGCCAGGTAGTGCTGGGGCTCCTCAATCATTAGGTGCACATCCAGGGGCTGCTGGGCGTGGCGGTGAATAGCCTGCAGCACCGGAATACCGAAGGAGATATTGGGCACGAAGCGGCCATCCATGATGTCGCAGTGCAGCCAGTCGGCGGCGCTGCCGGCCAGACGCTCAGTTTCGGATTGGAGGTTGCCAAAGTCGGCGGCAAGCAGAGAGGGAGCCAGCAACGGCACGATACGACGGGTCGGATTCATAGTGCGAAGGTAACGGTTTGGGGGGCAGGTTTTGGTATACCCGCTGCCGTTGAAATACCGGATTTTCCCGGATTAACCCAGCCAATGCCGGCAAACCGGGCTGAAAAGCAAAACCGCCGCCCGACTGCCGCGCAGCCGAACCGCGGTTCGCCGATACTCTACCCTTCGGAAGAGTCTATTTCTCCGCCTTTTTCCAGGCTTGCCAGTCGAGCTGGCCGGCCTCGTTCTTGCGCAGAAACACGGTCTGGTCGTCCTTCTGGGTTTTGCCGAAGGTTACGTCGCCGCGACAATCGAGGCACTTGACGGAGGTGTACTTAAACTTATCCTGAGCCACGCGCGAGGACAGGTCCAAATTCTCGGAGCCGCATAGGCCGCAGGCCAGCACGTCAGGGAAGCTTAGCCGGTCGTATTCCGACACTACCTCGTGAAAGTTGGTGCCCTGTACCGTGAAGTGAAACTGGCGGCGGCCAATCCGCTTAGTGACCATTAATTGTAGCATACAGCAAAAGGTTAGCAGGAAACTGAATCTGCCAGAAAGATACTAATATTTTTAACAATCAACAATTCTCGAAACCGGTTTAGCAAAAGCAAATGGCATAAAAAAGAGCTTTACGTGGTTTCCCACCGCAAAGCTCTTTTTTTAAGTCAACTAAAAATATTAGCAAATCTACAGTTTCACGAACCGCACAGTTTGCTGGCCTTTACCGCTGCTGATGGTGCAGGTATACACACCCTTAGCCAGCGGGCCGGGCCGCAGCTGCACCTGGGTGGCCGTGGTAGCCGGCAGCTGCTGCTGAGCCACTACGGCACCTCGGGCATCAAACACCTTCACACTCAGCGGGCGGCCCTGAAAATCGGGGGTGAGCTGCACATACAGCTCGTCGGTACGGCTCGGGTTGGGGTACACGGCCAGCAGGTCGGGGCGGTCCTGGGCGTTGGCGGCGGCCAGCGGCGTATTAGGGTTGGCCAGCTGATAAGCCGTTACAAAGTTGGGAATGCCGTAGCCGAGGCGGTTGTCGGGCGCCGTAGCCTGGGAGCCGGCGCGCTGCAGAAAGCTGATAACCTGCTGAGCGGTCAGGTTGCGGTTGGCCTGCCAGAAGCCCGCTACCATACCGGCCATGATGGGGCAGGAAAACGAGGTGCCGTTGCCGCGCGTGGCCGCGCCCGAGGGCGTCAGAATAGCTGATTGCACGCCCTGGGCCGCTACGTTGGGCTTGATACGGCCATCGGCCGTAGGACCGATAGAGCTGAAGCTGGCCGGCCGTAGCGCCGCATCCACGGCGCCCACGGTCAGGATGGAGTCGGCATCGGCCGGGGCCGAGATATAGCGCCAGCTGCTGCTGCCTTCGTTACCGGCGCTATTGACGACGAGCATACCCACGCGGGCCGCCACGGCAGCGGCCCGGGTCGAAATAGCGGTCCGGCCGTTCATATCGGCGTAGCTGTAGTCCGTCGATGGCAAATCGAAGGTGGTGTAGCCCAGCGAGGAGCTGATGATGTCCACCCCCACCGAGTCAGCATATTCGGCCGCAATCAGCCAGTTCATTTCTTCCACCGGGTGTTCCGAGTCAATGTCCTCGGTAATGCACAGATGGTAGGTGGCTTTCGGGGCCGTGCCAATGAAGAAGCCGGCCTGGTTGGCGGCCATGGTTGAGAGGCAGTTGGTGCCGTGGTCGTTGCGCAGAAACACGCTGCCGGTCTTGTCCACGAAGTTGAACGTGCTGGCCAGGCGCCGCTCCTGAAACAGGGGCTCGAAGGCCGGAATCCGGTCGACGCCGGGGAAGCCGGCATCAAAGACGGCAATCTGGATACCCTCACCCCGGAAGTTGGCGTTGTGCATCGTGACGGCCCCAATCATGTTGGCCTGCCCGTAGGCCGTGCCGTAGTCGGCGGGGCTGGTACGCGCCTCCTGGGGCAATACTACCGGCTGCGGATCAAGCTTGCGCGTGCCGCTCTGGTTGCGGTTCAGCGTCACGACTTTGCCCACAAAAGGCAGGGTCTGAATAGTAGCCAGCGTGGTCGAGTCGCAGGCTACCACGGCGGCGTTAAACCAGCGCGAGGTATACCAGAGCGTGGCCCCGGCCACGGTTTTGAGCTGGGTCACGTAGGCCGGGTTCACCGGCAGGTCGCGGGGCTGCACGCTGATGTTCTGGCGGGTGCGGCGCTGCACGGCCCGGGCCGACAGAAACGCCTGGGGCTGCGCGGTGCTGAAGGGCGAGCCGGCTTTGTCGCGGAAGTAAATCAGGTGCTTGCGGACGGTGGCCGTGGCCCGGGCCGGCGCGGGGGGCGAACCGGGGCCGCCGGGAGCGGCAAAACCGGCAAGGGAGCCCAGACTCAGGCCCGAAAGCAGCAGCAGAGTAGAAAAACGCATTCGTGTGGGAGAATTCGGTGAAAGTAGCTTGCGGGAAGATACGCAAATACCGGATTTCAGACCAGCTAACGACAGTATGGGCCGCACCTGGCAGTACAGTACAAAAAAGGCGACAGGTGAAATACACCTGTCGCCGGAAATACGTTGCCGCGGCGGCCCGCAAAAGCGGCCGGGCCGGAAGCTAGAGCTTGCCTTGCTCAATCAGGACTTCCACCCGGGCTTGTCCCTTGTAAATGCGGGTATTGGAGCGGGAGCACGACAAAGACTGCTGGTCGCAATAATTGAAGCGGCGACGCACCCGGTACACCGGCCCCATCCCCTTGGCGTATACCTGGCTGTAGGTCGAGCGGTAGTACTCATCATCGGAACCATACGGATTGCCATTATCCACAATCAGACTCGTCGTCAGGGTGTGTGGGTAGAGGTAGTCTTTGCCGCCCGCCGTCGCCTGGAAAGGCTCATCAACGGCTTCATACTGGCGGTTTTGATCCTCCTGAACCGTGGTAGTATCAATAAAGGAAAAGGCATACATATCCCAGGTGCGGTCCTTGCGCACGGGAAATATCAGCTCCACGCTACGTCGGTTGTTGCGCGTGAGCAGCACAGCATTCCGCACTTTGGTAAGCACCATCACACTGTCGTCGCGCCAGGCATCGGTGGCCAGCACCCGTTTGGCGCGCACCACCCGGTAGCTGGGCTGGCCGGTGGCATCGGGAATCTGGTCGGTGATGGTTTCCCGAAACTGATAGCTCGACACCTTACGCTGATAGGCGTCCCAGATGGTATCGGCCACGGCGTAGACGCGGTAGCTGCCTATTTCCAGCGGGTAATAGTCGGTGCCCGACTCGGGGCCGGGCACCGTCTCGTTCTCACAGCCGGTCAGGGCCAGGGCCGCCAGCGGCAGCAGGCGCAGAAGTTGTTTCGGAACCAAATAGCGGTTTATCATACGGTAGTAGCAGTTGCCAGCGTCCGGTCGGGCACTTCGGCAATGGTGTGGCGCTCAATCCAGCCACCGCCGAGCACGTCGTTACCGTCGTAGAAGACGGCCGCCTGGCCCGGGGTAATGGCGTGCACCGGCTCCTCGAAATATACGCGGATTTTGTCGCCGACCTGCTCCAGGAAAGCCGGGGAGCCGTTGTGGTTGTAGCGTACTTTGGTAGTGGCCGGCACCAGGCCGCGGCCTTCGAGCGAGGCCAGCTTGCCCATGTTCAGCTTGCCCACGTAGGTGGTGGTGCTAGCCAGCTCGTCGTAGTTGCCGAGCACCACCTGGTTGGTATCGGGGCGGATTTCGGTGACGTAGGCCGGAAAGCCCAAGGCAATGCCCAGCCCCTTGCGCTGCCCGATGGTGTAGAACGGGTAGCCTTCGTGGTGGCCCAGCACGGTACCGTCGCGCATAATGAACTCGCCACCGGCCACGCGCTCCTCCAGCCCTTCCACGCGGCGGCGCAGAAAGCCCCGGTAGTCGTTGTCGGGAATAAAGCAGATTTCGTAGCTCTCGGGTTTGTTCACCAGCTCAGTGAAGCCCCGGCGGCGCGCCTCGTCGTAGATTTCGGTTTTGCGCATGCCGCCCAGCGGGAACAGCGTGCGGGCCAGGCTTTCCTGCGACACGCCCCAGAGGGCATACGACTGGTCCTTGTGCTCATCGAGGCCCTTGCTGACCACGTAGCGGCCGTTTTCGTGGCGCACGTTGGCGTAGTGGCCGGTGGCAATGAACTCGCAGCCGAGCTGGTCGGCCCGGCGCAGTAGCGCGTCCCACTTAATATGAGTGTTGCAGAGCACGCACGGGTTAGGCGTGCGGCCGGCTAAGTATTCGGTGGTGAAGTTGTCGATAACGAAGTCGCCGAATTCGTCGCGAATGTCGATGATGTAGTGCGGGAAGCCCAATTCCACGGCAATCTGGCGGGCATCGTTGATGCTGTCGAGCGAGCAGCAGCCGGTTTCCTTTTTCGAGCCGCCCGCCGAGGCGTAATCCCACGTTTTCATGGTCATCCCGACCACTTCGTAGCCTTGTTCGTGCAAGAGCACGGCGGCCACCGAGCTGTCGATGCCGCCGCTCATGGCCACCAGCACCCGTCCTTTCGATTCTGAAGTATTCATATTCATTGGTTGAAAGCCAAGAGAGCTGCCGAAAGTTTCCGGCGCTCATACTTGCAAAGGTAGGAAGTCCGCCGGTGTAGTCCGTCTCGTAGGTACCGAAGGCCTTCGAAATGAGGAATAAGGCCGGTTTTGGGGCCGCCCAGGCAACCTTATCCCCGGCTTTTACCGAAGGCTTTTTAGCCGGGCCACGGTAGGCCAGTTGTGACGCAATGAGTTTTTATGCCGAATATTACCGCGGCATCTTTCTTTTTTCCTGTTCGTTCCGCTCATCTTCTGCCCCATGCCCCTGATTACCTCCGTGCTTGTACGCGGCATCAACAACCTATCCGACGCCCGCTACTGCGCCGGCATGGGTGCCGACTACCTCACGTTTCGCCTCGACCCGGCCCTACCCAATCATGTGGAGCCGGCGCTGGTGCAGGAGCTCAGCGGCTGGGTAGCAGGCGTGCAGCTCATTGGCGAGTTTGATACGCTTTCGGCCCCGGAAATCAATGCCCTGGCTAGCAGCTGCGGCCTGCACTACGTGCTGCTGCACCGCCGCCGCACGCCCGAGGAGCTGGCCCAACTGAGCGTGCCGGCCCTGAAGCTCATCAAGTGGATTCCGGATATGCTGACCGAAGACGTGGAAAAGCGCTTCCGCGACCAGCAGGCCCACCTGGCCGGCTTCGTGCTGGCCACGCCCCCTTCCGACACGCTCACGGCCATGCAACGGGCTCAGCTCACGCAGCAGGCCCGCACCTACAAGCTGTGGCTCGGCACCGGCTTCGCCCCGCCGGCCAGCCTGCGGCAGTTTGTAGAGGAAATCCAGCCCAACGGCATCGTGCTCGAAGGCGGCGAGGAAATCAAGACCGGCCTGCGCGACTTCACTGAGCTGGAAGCCGCCTTCGAGCAGCTGGAGGACGAATAAGCCGCTCCGCTCCTGACCCTGCTAGCCCATTACGGTAATCAGTCCGAAAATGGGCTCCCCCAGGTGCCGCTCCCCGCTGAGCTGAATACTGGCTTCGGCCAGCGGCCGGGGCAGGCTCTTGGTAAAAAGCCGCCACGCTACGTCGCCCTCAATGGTAATGGTAGCTGCTACCGGCCCGGCGGCTTCCGGCGCCTCGCCCAATTCCCAGCCACTGGCCGTGCGCCGCAGATACCACGTGCCGCCTGCCGCCCCGGTTACAACAACAGCAATGACCTGCCCGGTTTCGGCGGCCACCTCGCGGTAGTGATAGGGCAAGGCCCGCAGGCAGGTGGCCAGAAACGGGTGGTACAGCTCCCGCGTGAGCAGTGCGGCCGGCTGCCCCACGGCCTGCCGGATCTGCTGCTGGTGGTGCCACTTCTCGGTGTAGTCGCGGGCAATGTGAAACCAGTTGGCCGACTCCGACTCGCCGGCCCAAGCTACGGCAAACGTAGCCGGCGCCTCCGGGTCGAGGCCGGCCAGGTAGCGGTTATACGCCGGCCCCGACACCTCCAGCAGCCACCGAATTATCTGTGGGCTCAGCCGCTGCCCGGCCGTAATCCAGTCGGCATTTAGCTGGTTGAGAAAGGTTACTATTTCGGGATACGAGCCGCCCGTGGGCTGCACCCCGAAATACCCGTCGCGCAGCATGGAAAGGCTGCGCAAGTTGCCGTCGAGCAGATGCAGGGCCACGTCGCGCACCCGCCAGCGCGGGGCCAGTGTGGGCAGCTCCCACTGCGCGGGCGTCAGCTCGGCCAGCAAGGTCAGCAGGTGCTGGTCGAGGACCGGAAACAGGTGGACGGTGTGCAGCGGCGGCAGGGCGGGCATAATCAGAAGTGGTTAGCTAAGCTGAAACTGCAGGTATTTGATGGGGATGCCTTCGGCCCGGAAGCGCTTTTCGTAGTGGGTCTGAATGTCCTCGGCGTGCGGCAGCAGTTCGGGCGTGGCATAGAGGTCCTTGGTGTGGGCCAGCACGGTGGCACCGGGGCGCTGTTGTACCACGTCCAGGGAATAGTCGAACAGGGCCTCGTCGTCGGTTTTGAGGTGGACCAGTCCGCCGGGCCGTAGCAGGTGCTGGTACAGATCCAGGAAGCGCGGGGCGGTAAGGCGGCGCTTGGCATCACCCAGGCGCGGGCGCGGATCCGGGAACGTAATCCAGATTTCAGCCAGCTCGCCGTGGCCAAAGTGCTGGAGCAAATCCAGGGCCCGCATCCGCACGAAACCCACGTTGGTGAGCCCCAGCTCCTGGGCCCGGTGGCTGCCCTTCCAGATTCGGTCCCCCTTGATGTCGAGGCCCAGGAAATTGCGCTGCGGGTAACGCTCGGCCAGGCCCACGGTGTAGTCGCCTTTGCCGCAGCCCACTTCGAGGGTGATGGGCGCGGGCGCGGCAAAAAACTCGGTTTGCCAGCGGCCACCCAACTGCTGAAAGTTGGCTTTGCCCGGCTCCACGATATCCGGCCGCTCGGCGTTGTTGGCAAAGCGCTTCTGTTTTACTCGACTCACTGAATTCGGGGTTGGTTGTTATTTAGTTGTTAGTTGCTGGTTGTTAGTTGTCAGCTGTTGAGTGGCATCCGCCTAACTGACAACTGACAACCAGCAACTAACCCTTACAGCTCTTCTATTTCGGCTACTACAAAGGTACTGCCCCCGATAAATACCACGTCGTCGGGAGCCGCCGCCGCCCGGGCCGCCGCCACGGCAGCAGGCACCGGGCCCACTACCGAGCCCCGCAGCCCCACGGCCGCGGCCCGGGCGGCCAGCTCTGCGGCCGGTAGGGCCCGGGGAATGTTGGCCTGGCAAAAGTAATACGTTGCCGCCGCTGGCAGCAGGGCCAGCATCTTGGTCACGTCCTTGTCGTTGACGACGCCCAGCACGAAATGCAGCTGCTGGTAAGGCAGACGCGCCAGCTGGGCCGTGATAAAGCGGATGCCGGCCTCGTTGTGGCCCGTGTCGCAAATCACCAGCGGGCGGCGGCCCAATATCGTCCAGCGGCCCCGGAAACCGGTGAGGCGGCGCACGTCGCGCAGCCCTTCCCGCACGGCCGCATCCGGAATTTGCCAGCCCTGCCGGCGCAGCTCGTCTAGCACGGCCAGCACCCCGGGCAGGTTCAGGCGCTGGTAGTCGCCCACCAGGCCCAGCTCCAGGGCCGGACTTTCGGCCTGACCATCCTGCCTGATCTGCACCAGCTGAGCTTCTGCGTCGGGGGCCGGCGGCTGGGCCAACGTGGCCTGGTAGCGCGTATCGGCAAACAGGATTGGGGCCTGCAGCTCCCGGGCTTTCTGCTCGAATACGGCCTGCACCGCGGGCTGGGTCTGGCTGATGACGACGGGCACGCCGGGCTTGATGATGCCGGCTTTTTCGGCCGCAATCAGCGGCAGCGTGTCGCCCAGCAGGTTCTGGTGGTCGAGGCTGATGTTGGTGATGAGCGATACCAGCGGGGTGATGATGTTGGTTGAATCCAAGCGGCCGCCCAGTCCTACTTCTACCACGGCAATATCCACTTGCTGCTCGGCGAAATATGAGTAGGCCAGCGCCACGCACATTTCGAAAAACGAGGGTTTGATCTGCTCAAACAACGGCCGCCATTTTGCCACCCAGGCCACCAGGTAGTCGGGTGCCAGATCCTGGCCGTTGAGCTTGATGCGCTCCGTGAATTCGCGCAGGTGGGGCGAAGTATACAGGCCCACGTGGTAGCCGGCCACCTGCAGCGAGGCCGCCAGCAGGTTGGAGCTGCTGCCCTTGCCGTTGGTGCCGGCCACGTGAATGGCTTTGAACTGCCGCTCGGGGTGGCCCATGGCTTCGGCCAGCGCCTCGGTATTGCCCAGGCCGCTCTTGAAGCCGGCCACGCCCACGCGCTGAAACATCGGGAGCTGGTCGTAGAGGTAGGCTAAGGTTTCGGCGTAAGTCATGCGGCAAAGTTGGGGGGCACAGGGCGGTAAATTGGTGGCTCGGCAGCCAACGGGAGTACAAAAGAAAACCGCCGGCCGGAATAATCCGACCGGCGGCCCTGCATTGGCAGTAAAACCGGCGCCTAGCGCACCGTAATTTTGAAGGTATAGAACCCAGTAGCACCGCCGGCGGCCGAGCTGGTACGGCGGAAGTCGGCGTTTTCCAGCGCGTCGCGGCACACTTTCTCCTGGGCCGGCGTCACGTTGCCCGACACCTTGGTGACAGCCTCCACTTCGCCGTCAGAGTTGATTTTAATCTTGAAGCGTACGAAGCCCGAGGTGTTATCCAAGGCCGGGGCGTCGGGTTTCGAAACGAAGGCCCAGCCGGACATTTCCAGTCCGCCCGAGCCGGGGCTCAGGCCGCTGCCGCCACTACCGGGCTGCCCATAGAGGGCTTTGGCATCAAGGGAGCCGTTGGGGTTGCCCTGGTCGCCCACCGAGCCGGGTTTGTCGCCGTTGTTGTTACCGGTAGCCGCGTTGCTGGTGCCGTTTTCGCCGCTACCGCCGCCGTTGGCGCTGCCTTTGGGTGTGTACAGAGTGCGGGGCTTTTCCACGGGCTTGGGTACTTCCTTCACCTCTTCCCGCTTGGGCGCGGGCTTCTCTACCGGCGGTACGCTCACGGGGCTTTCCTCGGCTTCGCTGGTCACGATTTTATCCTCGGACGCCTGTTGGGGCACGGGCTCGGCCGCCTGCTGCACGGGCCGGGGCTCGGGGTCGGGTGAGGACGCGGGCGGGCGGCTGTCCTCCCGGTTCTGCGACTCGTTGGCCAGAGCTTTGCTCTGAATGTCGCCCGAGCCGGCTTCGTCGATGCCGTAGTTCAGCTCCACCCCGTCGCCGCCGAGGCCGAGCAGCGGCGGGTCGGGCCCTTTGAAGACGGTGAAGACAAACAGCGCCACCAACAGCGCGTGGACGACCACCGTGCCGATAATTGCCTCGCGGCGGTGCTGTTCGCGGTATTCGATAGCCATGGTTGGTTTTTCGTTAGTGGTGGTTGGTTTTTGGGCGGCTGTCATCATCAACACATGTTGACTGGGCATTATTCCAAAACCAGGCACAAAATCAGCGGTTGTAATGGCCCAAAATACAAAATGTGGGCAATGCGCTAACGGCCACTAGCACATTACTCACATTTCCCACATTTCACACCTTCTCTTACTTGCCGCCCGACTGCTGGGCCTGCGTTGCCATCACCATCTTCACTTTCAGCCGGTTGCCGATTTCGAGGATATCGACCAGCTTCTGCACGTTTAGCGACGAGTCGACGCGCAACACCACGGTGGGCGCTTCGAGGCCGGCAATACGCTGCTGCAGGGCCGTTTCCAGGGTAGCAGCCGTTACGGGCTGCCGGTCGAGAAAATACAGGCCGGCGGCATCCACCGAGATGTTGATGGTTTCCTTCATGACGGCCTTGCCCGAACGGGCATTAGGCAGCATGAGCTTGATAACGTTGGGGTTGACCATGGTACTCACGATCAAAAAGAACAGCATCAAAAAGAACATGATGTCGTTCATCGAGCTGGTCTCGACGTGCGAGGAAAGCTTACGGCGCCGGCTGAGGTCCACGGTTTTGGAGTTAATGAGGGTAAGAGGGTATGGGTGCGGGAGGTGGTATGGCTGGGCCCAATTACGACTGGGTACCTCCTACTCCCTTACCCTCCTAAACTGTTTCTAGTTGTCCTGAAGAATGTCCATGAACTCAATGGCGGAATTTTCCATGCGGAAAATCAGGCGCTCGACCATGATGCTAAGCCAATGGTAGCCCACGTGGGCAATGATGCCGACGATGAGGCCGGCGGCCGAGGTAACCATCTTGGTATACAGACCACCCGAAATCTGGGCAATACCGAAGTCGCCGGTGGTGGAAATGGCGTAGAAAATCTTGATTACCCCGATGATAGTACCCACGAAACCCAGCATGGGCGCGATACCGGCAATAATGCCCAGGATGCTGATGTTCTTTTCGAGGCGGGCAATTTCAATCTTGCCCACGTTCTCCACGCTGCTTTCAATGTCTTTCAGCGGCAGGCCGATGCGGCGAATACCTTTTTCCACCATGCGGGCCAGCGGCGAGGGGTTCTGGGCGCAGAGCATTTTGGCGCCCTGCAGGTCGCCTTTCACCATCAGCCCCCGGATACCGGCCATAAACGAGTCGGGGTTTACGGCGGCGCGGCGGATGGTCAGGTACCGCTCGATGATGATGTAGATGGAAACAAAGGACAGCAGAAAGAGCGGCACCATGATCCAGCCCCCTTTCAGGATCAGATCAATCAGGGAAAGGTCCCCAGCGGCGGCCGCAGCATCGGCGGCCTGGTTTGCGGCAACGGCGGCGGTATCGGTGGCAGTAGTAGCGGCGGTGGTAACCTGCAACAGGAAAGAGGTCATGCTAGTAATTGAGTACCCAGAGAGAAGAGCCTAAGTGCTTGCGCAGCACGGGCAGTTGTTGTTGCGCCTCGGTCTTGTTGGCGTAGTCGATGGCGGAGAGGCGGTACTTGCGGCTGCCGGGCGCGGGCAGCACGATGCGGGCATTGCGGTGCCCGTGCTTTACCAGCGCCTGCCGGCCTTTTTCGGCGTGGGCCAGCGTGGTGTAAGCCCCCACGATAACGTAGGAACGGCCGGTGCGGCCTTTAATTGTGGAGCCGCCGGGCTCGGTAGAAGCTACCGCGGGTGCGGCAGCCACCGGAGCCTTTGACTTGGCAACTGACGCTACAACGGCCGGCTTGGTTGCAGCCGGCGCTTTTACCGCGGGTTTGGCTACCACGGCTTTGCGGACGACGGCGGCCTTTACCGGCACAACCGTTACGGGCGTGGTTTCGGGGGCCGCGGCCGGCGTGCTGGCCGGAGCGGCGTTATCCCAGTTGTCGTTGGCCAGGGCCGCCTGCTGGCGGGCTATGGGCTGCGCTACCTCCTCGGCGGGCGTGGTCAGCACGGTCGTCTGCTCACTGCCGGAGGTTAACTTCCAGCTTTCGGGCAGGTAGCCCAACTGCGAGGCGAACTGATAGTTAGCCGACAAAATCAGGCCGGTGATAACCAGGGTAGCGGCAATTCGAAACGTTTTCATCGCGCGGCGGGAACGGCTTACGGCTAAGAGTGGAGCAGCCTGCTGCCGGTCGCGGGCCAGCAGGGCATCGGTGGCCCGAATAGGGCGCGACACCAGCTCGGGCAGGCCGTAGCTGGCCATCAGCAGATTCTGGCTGCCGGTGTACTCGAAGTCGAGGCCGCGGCCGGCCGATTGGCGGAAGATGCCGATGCCGGGCAGTTCGGTGCGCTGGCTGCTTTCAAGCTCGGCCTGCAGGCGGTGCACGGCGTCGCGCACGAGCAGGCGGGCCTGGGCCGTAGTCAGGTTCAGGGAGCTGCTCAGCGCGTCCACCAGCAGCCCGTCGTTGCGGGTCAGAGCCTGGTTGAAGGCCACGCGCTTGGCCGGCGGGGCCAGCGTGTGGCGCACGGGGTGCACCTGGGCCGGGGCGTAGTCGGCAATCAGCCCCCCGAAATCGGGGATGATAACGCAGTCGTGGTCCCGGAGCAGGGTGCGGATATGGTCGGAGAGCTGCATCGGCGGTAAAAGTTACGTGACGTGAGCCGGAAGCAAAAGCAGCAGGTACGCAAAAGACCTCCGGACCGTGTGCAACCCCTGAAGCGGGCGTTGCGGGCGACCTGGAGGCCTTTGCGGGTTAACAGCTGATCAGCGACTGGGGCATCAACTCAATTATGTTCAAAAATCATACGTTACGCCCGCCAGTACGTTGAATCCTTTCACCGGATAGTTCAGGAAACGCTCGTACTTACGGCCCAGCAGGTTATTGCCTAGAGCAAATATGGACAGATTTTCCATAATACGGTAATCGGCCCGCAAGTTGAGGTCGACAACGGTGTCGGTTGGCCGCACCACTTCGCCCACTGGCCGGCCGTTTACGAGGCGGCGCACGTAGCCCGAACCGTAGCTTGAGCTGTAGGTATACAACTCGGCACCCAGCAGGAGCTTATCGTACATATTGTAGTTACCAAAGAGCGTCGACTGGAAGGCCGGACGGTGGAAAGCTTCGGCTAGCGTGGGGGTTTTGTAGCCGTTATAATCAGCCTTAAAACCAATGCGCACTTGCTCAGCGGCATTGTAGAGCAACTCGCCGTGGACGTTAATCAGCTGGGTGGCCTTGCGGTCATACACTAGGTCGAACTTAGTGGAGTCGCGGCGGCTGTTGTTGTAGAAGTACAGGTTCCGGTCGTTGCTGAGCGTCACCTTGGCATTGAGCGACAGAGCCCGGGCCGGCGTGGAGTTGAAGCCGAAGTAGAGCGTGGGGCCGCGGTGGGTGTCGGCCACGCGCTGGTTGGGCGCCAGCCAGGGGTTTTCGGTGGTCAGGTCGTACATCGTGACGCGCTGCAGGCCACCGCCGAGACCGGCAAATACCACGAACTTATCCTCAGAAACGGTGTAGCCCACCCGGATAGCCGGATAGACGTTGAACTGCGGCGCGCGCCGGATGGTGTCGCCGGTGTAGCCCAGCGTGGCCCCGATGGATACGGCCAGCCGGTCCAAAGTCAGCTCGTAGGCGGGCGTGATTTGCAGGAAGGGCCGGCTTACTTTCAGCGAGTCCTTGTAGGAAATCAGCGACACGTCGCCATTGACAGCCACCCGGCTTTTCTCGCTCAGCGCGTAGCCCGAGCGCAGGGCCACGTTGAAGTTGCTTTCCGAGGCCTGGTAGTTGTCTTTCCAGTAGTTGAAGCCCACGCCCAAATCGTACTGAAAGGGCGCGTCGGCGCTTTGGTTGCGGGCGTACACCTTCAGGGCCGCCCGGCTGAAAACCTGCTTGATGCTGTCGGCGGACGGGGCCAGGCGGCGCACCTCGCGGTTGTAGCCGTAGAAATTGTACCGCTCCCGGCCCAGGTCCACCTTGGCGCCCAGTGTCATGGGGCCGTTGTAGGTTTCGCCGCTCAAGCCCAGGCTGGTTTGGCTAGAGCCCGAGTTTTTCTTGTCCACCGGACCGTTGGCCGAGGAAATGTGGCTGAAGTCGAGGCCGTAGCTGGCCGTTTCGCTGCGGGTGTTGTGCAGGTAGGCCTTGCCGTAGAAGGTGCCGTAGTTGCCGATGGCGCCCTTAAGGTAATTACCAGTCTGTGGGGTCAGCTCTTCCTGCTGAATCGACAAGACCCGCACCGAGGGGTTGAGCCGGTCGGCGGGCAGGCGGAAATCGGGGTAGGTGTAGGTAGTTTGCCCGGTTTGCTTGGTAGGTGGGTCAATCTTGATTTTCTCGAAGTTGCGGGTGGCTTCGGGCAGCTGGTTGACCCGCTCTTTCACAATCTCGATTTCGGCGTCTTCAATCTTGCCGCCCGTTTTGCCGGTCTTCTGGGCCTGCGCCAGCACGGGCGCGGCCGCCAGCAGAACGGCTATAGGCAGCATTTTAGGGGAGCGAAGGGTCATATGGGTAGGTCTTGGGCGGCTCCGGACCAGCGGTATGGGCTGAGTCCGGAGTGCGCCCTGGTTGACTTTCTGATTGGATTACGCAGCCGGGGCGGGCTGCTTACTCGGTGCCGCCGGCCGGCGTAGCCGTCGAGTCGGCGGGGGCCGCCTGGGTGGGCTGCAGGCCTTTGGTAGCCGGCGTCTTGCCCTTGGTAGTCGGCGTTTTGGGCGGGGTGCCGGTTTTGCCGGCTGGCGGGGTTTTGGTAGCGGGTGTCTTGGCGGGCGGCGTTTTGGTGCCGCCGCTGGTGCCCCCCGCCGGCTCGGCCGACAAAGCGGCCAGGCGCTGCTTGGCCCCTTCGATGACCTCGGCCACCGGGAATTTATTCTCGATGATGGAGTTCAGCGTGGCCTTGGCCTGAAAAGCTTCGCCCTGGGCCGTGTAGATGTCGGCAATCAGCAGGAAGCCCCGGCCCTGCCAGAGCTCGTAGTTTGAGGAGTTGGTTTTGTAGGCCGCGTCCAGCGCCTCGGGGTATTTCTTCTGCTGAAACAGCACGTCGGCCAGCAGGTACTGGGCTTCGGCCCCGGTTTCGTCGGTGGCGGCGGCGGCCGTGGTCAGCTCGGGCGTGGCCAGGTCGTAGTTGGCCATCCGGTAGCTGGCTTTGCCCAAATACAGATTGGCCGCGTTGGTGGCGTTCAGCGAAGCCCCGGCTACGCTGCGCAGCTCCTCGGCCACGCGGCGGGTGCCGGCATAGTCACCGGTTTCGTAGAGGCTTTTCATCAGCCCGATGCCGGCGTTGGCCACCTCGCGCTTGTTCTGCGACACTTCCCGCAGGCGGGTGTAGTACTTGATGGCCTCGGGGTAGTTTTTGGCTTCAAACTCCAGGTCGGCCACCCGGCCCACGGCCCGGTTCACAAACTCGCTCTTGCCTTCCGTCACCACGGCCCGCATGCGGGTCAGGCCCTCGGCTTTCTTACCGGTTTTCAGGTAGGAATCGGCCAGGAAATAGCGGCCGTCGGGCGAGAGGGCATTGCTGGGGTACTGCTTCAGGTACGACTCCAGGCGGGTAATGGCCTGGGGGTACTTTTCGGCCAGGTACAAGGACTTAGCGGCCTCAAACTCGACGCTTTCAGTAGCCTTGCTCTCGGGGTTCTGCTGCTTGAACTGGGCCAGGTACTGATCAAACTCTTCCGTTTTGCCCAAGGCCGACAGACTTTCCTGCATACTGTAGATGGCGCTGCTGGCGGCCTTGGTACGTGGGTGCTGGTCGAGCACCTGCTTGAAGTCGGCAATGGCCTTGTCGTGCTGGTTGAGGTTGGCGTAGGCCACGCCGCGCTTCTGCAGCGCCTGCGGAATCAACTGGCTGTTGGGCCGGTTGTCAATCAGCTTGGTGAAGCCATCCACGGCGGGCTGGAAGTCGCCGGCCTCGAAGTCGAACTGAGCCTGCTGGTACACCGCGTCGTCGGCGTAGCGCGAGCTGGGCGCGGTTTTGAGCAGGGTGCTGAGCGTCTTGGTGGCCTCGTCGCGCCGGCCCATGAGGCCCAGGGTCACGCTTTTCTGGTAGTAGGCGTAGTCTTTGTCGGCCGCGTTGGCCGCAATTACCTTGTCGTACAATTCCAGGGCCTGGGCGTAGCTTTTCCCCACGTAGTAGGTATCGGCCACGCGTAGCGTCACGTCGTAGTAGTTCGGGTCGGTGGGCTTGGCAATCGGGTCGTTCAGATACGCCTGAAACTGGGTGCGGGCCGGCCCGTACTGCTGGGTGTTGTAGTAGGCGTAGCCCAGGCCATAGCGGGCTTTCTGGTCGAAGTCAGTTTCGGCGGCCGAGCCGCTGCGGGCAGTACGGGCGGCGGCGGTGTAGGCCGTAATGGCCTCGGGATACTTCTGCCCCACCGAATAGATTTCGCCCTTGAGCACCTGCGCGGCGGCCCGCAGGGCATCGTCCTGCGGGTATTTCAGCGACTTATCCACCAGCGGCAGGGCCTGGCTGTACTGGTTGTTGTTGTAGAACGTTGCAGCCTGCAGATACGTCACGCGCTGGTAGGTGGCATTCAGCTTGTTGCTCCTATCGTCGAGGCCTTCGAGGTAGTTAATGGCCTGGGTAAAGTCGCTGGAGTTGAGGAAACTCTCGCTGAGAATGTCGTCGGCCGTGGCCGCGTTTTTGGAGCGCGGAAACCGTTTGTTGAAGTCCTTCAGGGCCGCAATTACCTCCTGGGTATTGCCCAGCTCGTAGTTGATCTGGGCGTACTTGATGGTAGCGTTTTCGGTGATATTCTTGTCGAAAGCCGTTTTACGGGCCGCGTCAAACGAGTTCAGGGCCTGCTGCTTCTGGCTGGTTTTGAGGTAACTCAAGCCCAGGTGGTAGGCCGCGTTCTGGCCCAGGGAGTCACGCTGGGCAGCCACGCCCTTCAGGCTACCAATGGCGCCCTTGAAGTCGCCCATCTTGTAGTTTGAGTAGCCGATCTTGTACTGCACCTTGGGCTCGATCTTCTTGCGGCCGGCGGCGTACTTGTCGAAGTACTCGGCGGCCTGTTTGAAGTCCTGCTTCTGGTAGAAGGCGTCGCCCACGAGCAGCTGAATTTCATCGGCGCCCTGCGGGGGCGGCGTCTGGGCCAGGGCCTTGGTGCCGTAGTCAATCAGGCCATCGAAGTTGCCCTCCTTGTAGTAAATCTGGCTCATGATGGCTGGCACCACGAGACGGTAGGCGTCGTTCTGCTCGGCCACGCCCAGGTCCTGGCGGGCGGCGGCGTAGTCGCCGGTCCGGAAGGCCAGGTAGCCCGCGTAGTAGCTGCTGGCGTAGCGGTACTCGTGGTTGCCCTGCTTGTTGCGGTCGAAAAGCAGCTTGGCCTTGTCAAACTCCTTCTGGGAGAAATAGCTGTAGGCCAGCTTAAACTCCGACTCGGCCCGCTGCTCGTTGCTCAGGTTGTCGGCCCCCACGCGCTGCAGGTAGTCGATGCTTTTGGCGTAGTCCTTCTTGTCGAAGTAGAGCTTACCGAGCTCGAAAAACGCCTGGGCGGCTTTGGGGTGGGCCGGGTTGTTGGCCGCGAAGGCCAGCACCTGCCCCTCGGCGTCGGGGTGAAACAGGTAGAGGCCCGACACGGCCCGGTAGTATTCCGCGTCGGTGGTCCGGTCGCGGGTTTCGCCACTGCGGCGCTGGGTCAGCTCCAGGTAGCGTTGGAAGGCCTGCTGGGCGGCGCCGAATTTGCCGCGGTCAAAGAGTTCGAGGCCTTCCTGAAAGTGTCGTTCGTCGGCGGTAAAAACCTGCGTTTGCTGGGCCGTAGCAGCCAGCGGGGCCGCGGCGCTGAGCGAGGCGGCCAGCGCAATCCGGGGAAATATCTTCATTAACGGGGCGTTACGGGAAAAGGGCGCTGCCGGCCCGGTACTGGCCAAAAGTAGCGAAAAAACGCAATGGGTTGCTTTCTTTCTGCCTTTCAGGCTAGGGTAACGTACCGCACGGCCGGTTTGGTGTGAGCCGGCCCAATGCCGGCTTTCCCGATTCGCCCGACCGGCGTTAAGCCGCCCGGGAAAAAAGAACTGGGTTGAGCGGGAAGCCTACCGCCGGAAATACACGTTGAACGTGGAGCCCACGCCTACCTGGCTTTCGACCGTAATACGGCCCCCGGCGTTTTCCACGATTTTCTTGACCATGTAGAGCCCGATGCCGGTGCCTTCTACGTGGTCGTGCAGGCGCTGAAACATGGCAAACAGCTTCGGCCCGTCGTGGCTCAGATTCAGGCCCAGGCCGTTGTCCTGCACGCGTAGCACGGCGTAGTCGCCCTCGGTGCGGCACCAGATGCGCACCCGCGGCGGCCGGTCCGGCGAGCGGTACTTCAGCGCGTTGCTGAGCAGGTTGTAGATAACGCTACGCAGATTCTTCTCCGAAAATGAAATCGTGGGGCAGCTCTGCACGTCCATTTCCAGCGTCGCGCCGGACGACTGCACCATCGGAGCCAGGTCGAGGCACACCTCGGAAATCAGCCGGTCCAGATCGACGGTGGCGGCCGAGTGGCCGTGTTCCTTCTGCAGCTTGGTGACTTCGGTGAGGTGCTCGATGGTGCGCTTGAAACGGTCTACCGAGTCCTGCATCATGTCCATAATCAGCGGCACCTGGTCATTGCCGCCCGCCCCGGCAGCCAGCGGCAGCTCCAGGAGCAGCGCATGCAGCAGGCCTTCGATGTTGCTGATAGGCGCTTTTAAGTCGTGCGAGGCGGTGTAGATGAAGTTGTCCAGGTCCACGTTGGCGCGGGTGAGCTGCTCGTTGTTGCGCTGCAGCTCGCGCTGGGCCTGGTCGATGCGGGCCAGGGCCAGCTTGTGTTCGTGAATATCGGTGTAGGTGCCGATCCACTGAATAATCTCGCCCTGCTCATTGCGCGAGGGCAAGGCCCGGCCCAGCATCCAGCGGTAGTCACCGGCCGCGTTGCGGATGCGGCACTCTACTTCCAGCGGCTTCTCCGTCTGCAGGCTCATCAGCCAGCGGGCGGTGGCCGGCGCCAGGTCGTCGGGGTGCAGCAGCGCCCCGAACGAGGCCGGTACGGCCTCGCTCACCTGCTGGCCGGTGTAATCGAACCAGCGCTGGTTGAGGTAGGTATTGGCGCCCCGGGCGTCGGCCGTCCAGGCAATGTGCGGGATGCCCTCCAGAATCCGGCTGGTTTCGGCGGCGGCCTGCTCCACGGCCCGGCGGGCCACTGCTTGGGCGTGCAGCTCCTGGTTTTTGCGGTCAATCAGGGCATTCTGGGCCGCTACCCGGGCCTGTATCACGCTGATTTCGCGCTGGGCCGACACATCCGTAACAATAACGGCCAGCGTGGCCGCCTCGTGAAAGTCAAGCACGTTCAGGGCCAACGCGAAGGGCCGCAACAGGCCGGTTTTGCTGCGCAGCGGCATTTCGCCCTTGCTCCGGCCGCGCCAGCCGGCCGCCACCAGCGTGGCCCAGTATGGCTGAAACTCGGCGGGCACATACTCGGCAAACGAGGCCCCGATCAGCTCCTGCAGCGGTGCTTCGAGCAGGCCGGCCAGGCAGGCATTGCAGTAAAGCACGGTAGCATCGGGGCCCAGCAGCAGCGCCCCCTCGTTCATCTGCTCAATCAGGGTGCGGTAGCTCTGGTCGGCACCTTCCAGGGTAAAGATGCGTGGGCCCTCGGGGCCCTGAATGGCCAGCGCGTCGACGGCCCCGGTACGCACGGCCTCAATAATCTCCTCGGCTTCTTCGAGCCGGAAGCGCAGCTCCTCATTTTCGCGGGCCAGTTCGGCCGCGCTTTTTTCGTTTAGCTCACTCATGACATGAGCGGAGTAATACCGAGCGCCTTGAGCACCCGCTCCCGGTCCGACAGGTCGCCCACCAGGCGGCGCACCAGGCCGGGCCGCCGCTTGATGAGCGTGGGCGCGCCGATGAGCTGCTCGTGCTGGGCCAGCTCGGGCTGCTGGTAAATATCCACAATGAGCAGCTCGTAGCGGCCCTTCAGGTAGAGCTCACAGATTTCCTTGATATTGCGCACCGCCCGCGTGGAGTTGGGAGTAGCGCCGGTAATGAACAAATGGAGTACGTATTCGACTTCCTCACCGGCTGGCTCTTGTTGGTCGGCCATCTAGTGTGAGGCTTTGTAGTCGATGGGCCGGATATCGAGCCCCACCAGCACCCGCTCTTCGTTCGACAGGTCGCCGATAATCTTGCGGATGGGCTCGGGCACTTTGCGCACCAGCGTCGGGATGGCCAATATTTGGTCACCCTCGGCCAGTTGTGGGTTTTTCAGCAGGTCGATTACTTCCAGCACGTAGCGGCCCGGCAGGTACTGCTCGCAGTAGCGCTTCAGGTTGGCCAGGGCCGTTACCGATTTGGGCGTCTGGCCCGCTACGTACAGGCGCAGCTCCCAGGATTCTTCCGCCGCGTTTTCTAGGGGTTGGGGGGCAGTGGTTGTCATAGCGGGGGGTTATAAAGCGCGGGGAGGCTTTTCGGACTGCAGCGGCAGCGGCTGGGCAAACTGCGCCTTGTTGTGAGCCAGGGTTTTCTGGCGGGCCAGCTCTTCGTCGTTGATCTGGCGCAGCTCCTCCTCTACCGATTCAAATTCGGTACGCAGGTTGCCGATAGTGGCTTCCAGCACGCGGCGGCGGCGCTCCAGCTCCCGGTCTTTGCGCTCCTGCTCCTGCTGAGCGGCCAGCGTCTGGGCCTGTTCGTGCAGCTGCTGGGTGAGGCGGCCGGCTCCGGTCACGATGCCGGCGGGCCCGATGACCACGTCCAGCAGCTGAATACCCTGGTCGGTGACCAGGAACTCGCGCACCTTGTTGGAGTGGCTCATCCCGCGCGACTTCAGGATGCTCAGGCCCCGATTTCGCTCCCCGATGCCTTCCAGGTCGCGCACGCTGATCCAGGTATCGACCAGCGACGAGACGCCTTCCTCGGTCATTTCCTGCTGAATGTTGCGGCCACTGACCAGAGAGGTAAACAGGGCCGTGATGTTGTTGACTTTCAGAAAGTCGATAAGGCGGATGAGCATGCTTTTCACCTCGCTCAGGTTGCCCACCGAAATCAGGTTGCTGATCGGGTCGATGATGACGGCATCGGGCTTATAATCGCCAATAATCTTGTGAATCGTGACCAGGTGGCGCTCCAAGCCGTTGAGCGTGGGCCGGGCCGCCTCGATGCGCAGCAGCCCATTGGCCACGTACGAGGCCAGCTCGATATTGACCGAGTGCATGTTGCGCACCAGCTGTTGCGGCGACTCTTCGAAGGCCAGAAACAGGCAGCGCCGGCCCGTACGGCATACTTCGGCGGCAAAGGTGGCGGCCAGCGTGGTTTTGGCCGTACCGGCCGTACCCGTAATGAGCACGCTGCTGCCCTGGTAGAAGCCGCGCCGCCCGAACATCTCGTCCAGGGCTGGAATGCCCGACGAGACGATGTCGTTCGACACCGCGTGGTTGAGCTGCAATGAGGTGACGGGCAGCACCGAAATGCCGTCCTCGGTAATCAGGTAGGGATATTCGTTGGTGCCGTGGGTGCTGCCCCGGTACTTCACGATGCGCAGCCGCCGGGTGGTAATCTGGTCAATGACGCGGTTGTCGAGCAGAATCACGCAGTCGGACACGTACTCTTCCAGGCCCTGGCGCGTGAGGGTGCCCTCGCCCCGCTCGGCGGTAATGACGGTGGTGACGCCCTTGTCCTTAAGCCAGTGAAACAGCCGCCGGATTTCGGAGCGCAACACCCCCTGGTTGGGAAAGCCCGAAAACAGGGCCTCGATGGTATCGAGCACCACGCGCTTGGCCCCGATGGAGTCGATGGCGTGGCCCAGGCGGATAAAGAGGCCTTCGAGGTCATATTCGCCGGTTTCCTCAATCTCCGAACGGTCTACGTGCACGTGGTCGAGGCGCAGCTTGCCCTCGGCCTGCAGCCCGGGCAAGTCGAAGCCCAGGGAGGTGACGTTGGCGGCCAGCTCGGCGGCCGTTTCCTCAAAAGTCATCAGCACGCCCGGCTCGTTGTAGTCCTGAATGCCGCGCACCAGGAACTCGATGCCCATCAGGGTTTTGCCGCAGCCGGCGCTGCCGCAGACCAGCGTGGGGCGGCCCAGGGGCAGGCCTCCTTCCGTTATTTCGTCCAGGCCATCAATGCCCGAAGGGGCTTTGGGCAGCTTGGGCAGGGCGGCAGAGGAGCCGGTAGAAGGAGAAGTCGGGTTGTCTTGCATGCAGCGTTAATTTCAGCAAAAGAATGCCGGGTCCAAGGTACGGGGTTTCCGACAGCCAGGATAGATGCAGGGAGGGCAAAAGCGGTACGGCTGAGCTTGCGGGCCGCTTTTGGGGCCGCCTCACTATAAGCTCAACGGAGAAAAACGAATTTAGACCAAACTCCTGCCCACTATTTCTAAGTTCCCGGCCGGCGGCCCGGCCCGGCTCAGCCCCCGGTTATGGCGCTCAGCGGCACGGGGTGCAGAATCAGAAACACCAGCTCCCGCAGAATTTCCCCGTCGCTCATCGAGCCGCTTTCCACGCCCTTGCTCTGCAGATCGGCCCGGCGGATAAGGTGAATAATGGCCCGGGTGCGGCCGAAGTCGTACACGCGCATGGCCTGGCTGTACTCCTTCTGGGCGAAGCTGTTCATAATGCCTAGCTTTTTGAAGTCGGCGTCGGAGGGGTTGCCGCGCTGGTGCAGCACGAGCAGCTTGGTAAAAAAACCGAAGAGCAGCGTCAGGTTCGGAATCAGCGGGTTGGCCTTGGGGTTGGCCTCGAAGTACATCAGGATGCGGTTGGCCTTGAGCACGTCGCGCTGCACCAGGGCCTTCTGCAGCTCGAAGATGTTGTAGTCTTTGCTGATGCCCACCAGGCGCTGCACCAGCTCCTCATCGATGGACTGGCCGGGCTTAAGGCTGAGCAGCAGCTTATCGATTTCGTTGGTGAGGCGGCCCAGATCGGTGCCGATGTACTCGGCCAGCATGGCCGTGGCCTGGCCCGTAATCTGCTGCTGCCGGCTGCGCACGAAGCTCGTAATCCAGGCCGGCACCTGGTTGTCGTAGATTTTCTTGCTGGTCATCACCACCGCCTTTTCGGCCAGCAGCTTGCCCAGCTTTTTGCGCGCATCCAGGGTTTTGTGCTTGTAGCAGAACACGAGCACGGTGCTGGTCAGCGGGTTTTTGAGGTAGGCTTCCAGAAACGGGAAGTTCTTTTCCGCCTCCAGGTCGGCCACGGCCTGGGCCTCTTTCACAATCACGACGGAACGCTCGGCCATCATCGGAAAGCGCCGGGCCTGGCCCAGAATGCCGGCCACGTCGGTATCCTTGCCGTAGAGCACCACCTGATTGAAGCCCCGGTCGTGCTCGGGCAGCACGTTCTTTTCCAGGATATCGGCTACCAGATCCACGTAGTACGGCTCCTCGCCCTGCAGAAAATACACGGGCGCATACTGCCGCTGGCGCAGCTGGTGCAGAAGTTCGTCGGGGGAGGAAAGCAAGGGTGACGCTGTGAAGTTGTGAAATTGTGAAGTGGGCCGGGCGCACATCTGCCCGCCATTCACTATTCGAACCGCAAATGTACCACCGCCCTTTTTACCTTTGTACCTTTCCCGGGAGAGAATAGTGGCTTTGCCCGCTATTGAACTCACAACTTCATAACCTCACAACTTCACCTCTTGGACTTACTAGAAGAGCTTCGCTGGCGCGGGATGTTTCACGACATGATGCCCGGCACCGATGAGCACCTGCGCCAAAACGCGCCCATCACCGGCTACATCGGCTTCGACCCCACGGCCTCGTCGCTGCACATCGGCAATCTGGCCACCATCATGCTGCTGGTGCATTTGCAGCGCGCCGGCCACCGCCCCCTGGCCCTGGTGGGCGGCGCCACCGGCATGATTGGCGACCCCTCGGGCAAGTCGGCCGAGCGTAACCTGCTCGACGAAGAAGCCCTGCGCCGCAACCAGGCCGGTATTCAGGCCCAGCTGGAGAAGTTTCTGGTCTTCGACGACTCGCCTACCGGTGCCCAAGTGGTCAACAACTACGACTGGTTCAAGGACTTCGGCTTCCTGCAGTTTCTGCGCGAAGTAGGCAAGCACCTGACGGTAAACTACATGATGGCCAAAGACTCGGTCAAGCGCCGCATCAGCGGCAACGAAGACTCCGGCGCCGAGGGCCTGAGCTACACCGAGTTCAGCTACCAGCTGCTGCAGGGCTACGACTTCTTCCACCTCTACAAGGAGCTGGGCACGACCCTGCAAATGGGCGCCAGTGACCAGTGGGGCAACATCACCACCGGCACCGAGCTGATCCGGCGCATGAGTGGCGGCGAGGGCAAAGCCTACGCCCTCACCGGCCAGCTCATCACCAAGGCCGACGGCACCAAGTACGGCAAGAGCGAAACCGGCACCGTGTGGCTCGACCCCACGATGACCTCGCCCTACCAGTTCTACCAGTTCTTCCTCAACGCCGCCGACGAAGACGCCCCGCGCCTGATTCGCGTGTTTACGCTACTCTCCCAGCCCGAAATCGAGGCCCTGGAAGCCGAGCACCAGGCCGCGCCCCACTTGCGCATCCTGCAGAAAGCCCTGGCCAAAGACGTAACCATCCGGGTGCATTCCGAGGAAGCCTTCGAAGCCGCTTTGGCCGCCTCTCAGGTGCTGTTTGGCGGCGACCTGGCCAGCCTCAGCGAGGCTACGCTGCTTGATGTATTTGCCGGCGTGCCCCACATTGAAGTCTCGCACGCGCTGCTCGCCGAGCTGAACGTGGTGAACCTGCTCAGCGAGGCGACCAACGGTGTTATCTTTCCTTCCAAGGGCGAGGCCCGCAAAATGATGCAGAGCGGCGGCGTGAGCCTAAACCGCCAGAAAGTAGCTCCCGAGCAAATGGCCCTCGACACGCCCCTGCTGCTCGACAAGTACTTCGTGGCCCAGAAAGGCAAGAAGAACTACTACCTCATCAAGCTGGTGTAAGCGCCGCCGCTTACCGCCCCTAAAACAAGAAAGGCCCCGCCAAATTTGGCGGGGCCTTTCTTGTTGCTGGCTCAACCGGCAACCAAGGCCGGTTTCGCTCGCAAATGCAGATACTACTTCTTCTTGGCAGGAGCAGCTTTCTTGGCGGCAGCCGGAGCAGCAGCCTTTTTGGCTGGCGCAGCTTTGGCAGCACCGGCAGCATCACCAGCAGCGCTGTTCTTGGCGTTCTGCACTTCCGTGCGGATCGTCTGGGCCAGGTTCTTCAGCTCCTGCATACCCTTGCGTACCCGGGTACCAGCGGCCGAGTTCTGCTTGTCGTAGAACTTCTCGAAATCCGATTCCAGGGAGAGTACGAGGTCTTTCAGTTGGCTATAATTGCTCATGAGAAAAAGGTTGATTGGTGTGGGTTGATGTTTTTGAACGGCCCTAATATACAGGGATTTCAAATACAAGCAATAGTTATGATTTTTTTTCAAAACTGCCCTGACAGCTTTTAAAGCAATGTTTTGACAAAATCAAACCCCGTTTCCAGAATATATATTTACTTGAATATAATAGGAATAATACAAAAACAAAGGGGCGCTTTCCCTATGAAAAGCGCCCCTGGCAGTTAGCATCGGCAAAGCCGGCCTAGCTGGCCGGAACCGCCTCTGTTTTGGAATAAAGGCCCTTATCGAGCTTCTCGGCCACTACTTCGAAGGCTTTGATAGTTTGCTCCACGTCGCTGAGCGAATGTGCGGCCGTTGGAATCAGGCGGAGCATGATGACGCCCTTGGGAACCACCGGATAGACCACGATAGAGCAGAAAATACCGTGATTCTCGCGCAAATCGAAGGTTATTTGGGTTGCGTCGGGAATCTGGCCGTTCAAAAACACGGGCGTTACCGGGGAAGTGGTAGTGCCGATGTTAAAGCCTTTTTCGCGCAAGCCGCTCTGCAGGGCCCGTACCACGGTCCAGAGGTTGTCTTTGAGCTCGGGCTGGGTGCGCAGCAGCTCCAGACGCTTGATGGCGCCCACGACGAGCGGCATGGGCAGGGATTTGGCGAAAATCTGGCTCCGCATGTTGTAGCGCAAATATTCAATTACGCTTTCCGGCCCGGCCACGAAGGCGCCGATGCTGGCCATGCTCTTGGCGAAGGTCGAAAAATAAAGGTCGATACCATCCTGTACGCCCTGTTCTTCGCCCGTTCCGGCGCCCGTAGCGCCCATCGTGCCGAAGCCGTGGGCATCATCGACGAACAAGCGGAACTCGTATTTCTCCTTCAAAGCCACCACGCCGCGCAGGTTGCCCTGGTTGCCCGACATGCCAAACACGCCCTCGGTAATGACCAGGATGCCGCCGCCGGTTTCGTCGGTGAGGCGCTTGGCCCGCTGCAGTTGCTTCTCCAGGCTCTCCATGTCGTTGTGGGTATACACGAAGCGCTTGCCCGCGTGCAGCCGCACCCCGTCGATGATGCAGGCGTGCGACTCGCCGTCGTACACGATAACATCGTGGCGGTTGACCATGGCATCGATGATGGATACCACGCCCTGGTAGCCGAAGTTGAGCAGCATGCACTCGGGCTTCTGCACGAAATCAGCCAGCTCACTTTCCAGTTGCTCGTGTAGGTTGGAGTTGCCGCTCATCATGCGCGCGCCCATGGGCAGGGCCATACCGTACTGCGCTGCGCCCTCGGCATCGGCCTTGCGCACTTCGGGGTGGTTGGCCAGGCCCAGATAGTTATTCAAGCTCCAGGTAAGAACCTCTTTGCCGCGAAAAATCATACGGGGCTCAATTTCGCCTTCCAGCTTAGGGAACGTGAAATAGCCGTGGGCGTAGTGCGAATGGCTGCCCAGTGGGCCGCGGTTCGCGGCAATCTTTTCGAAAAGATCCACGAGGGAATGGGTTAAATGTGAAAAGGAAACAGGCGGTCAGCTGGGGGCAGAACCTCCTGCTACTGTACAAAGTTATGGCAATCTGCAAAAGTAGCCCTAGCGGGCGTGGCATCCAACTACAGGATTTTTACCCCACCCGTTTTCCGGAGCCGGCAGAATGGCGTTTATTTGAGCCCGGAATTGCTTTATGCGTCTCTGTTTATTCTGTCATCCTGAATGGAGTGAAGTGGAGTGAAGGACTTCCTCACCTACTCCACAAAGCTTCTTTCGATGTGCTACGGCAGCTTTTGCAAACAGCCGATATTCCATCAAGATAAGCTTAGTGCGTTGAATCAACCTTGTCACTTAGGAGAGGAAGGTTCTTCGCAAGGGCTCAGGATGACAGTATAAACACAATAACAACCTCCCCACCTCACGCCTCTCCACTCCCACCTGATGAAAGAAATCAAAAAGCTGCTGGTTGCTAACCGTGGCGAAATTGCCCTGCGCGTGCTGCGCTCGGCCAAGGAAATGGGTCTGCAGACCGTGGCCATCTACTCGGAAGCCGACCGCAACGCGCTGCACGTACGCTACGCCGACGAGGCCGTGTGCGTGGGCGGGCCGCAGTCGTCGGAAAGCTATTTGCGCGGCGACGCCATCCTGGAAGTGTGCCGCCGCCTGGGCGTCGATGCCATTCACCCCGGCTACGGCTTTTTGTCGGAAAACGCGGAATTTGCCCGCATGGTAACGGAAGCAGGGCTGATTTTCGTGGGGCCCTCGCCCGAGGCCATGAATATTATGGGTGATAAGCTCTCGGCCAAGCAGGCCGTGAAGGCCTACAACATCCCGCTGGTGCCCGGCACCGACGAGGCCATCAGCGACGTGGAGGAAGCCAAGCGCATTGCCGCCGAAGTCGGCTTCCCGATTCTGATCAAGGCGTCGGCCGGCGGGGGCGGCAAGGGCATGCGCATCGTGAATAACGCCGAGGAATTTGAGGAGCAGATGCAGCTGGCCATTAACGAAGCCACCTCCGCCTTTGGCGACGGCTCGGTGTTCATCGAGAAGTTCGTGACCGGCCCGCGCCACATCGAAATTCAGGTGCTGGGCGATGAGCACGGCAACATCGTGCACCTATTTGAGCGGGAATGCTCGATTCAGCGCCGGCACCAGAAGGTGATTGAAGAGGCCCCCTCGGCGGTGCTCACGCCCGAGCTGCGCGCCGAAATGGGCCGCTGCGCCGTGGACGTGGCCCGGGCCTGCAACTACACCGGGGCCGGCACCGTGGAGTTTCTGCTCGACGAGCACCGCAACTTCTACTTCCTGGAGATGAACACCCGCCTGCAGGTGGAGCACCCCGTAACTGAGCAAATCACCGGCCTCGACCTGGTGAAGGAGCAGATTCGGGTGGCGCAGGGCCTGCCGCTGGCTTTCACCCAGGACGAGCTGACCATCACGGGCCACGCCTTGGAGCTGCGCGTGTACGCCGAAGACCCGCAGAACAACTTCCTGCCCGATATCGGGACGCTGACCACCTACGTGCGCCCCCAAGGCCCGGGCGTGCGCGTGGATGACGGCTTTGAGCAGGGCATGGACATTCCGATCTACTACGACCCGATGATTGCCAAGCTCGTCACCTTCGGTAAGGACCGCACCGAGGCCATCGGGCGGATGCTGCGCGCCATCGACGAGTATAAAATCACCGGCATCCAGACCACCTTGCCTTTCGGCCGCTACGTGCTCCAGCACCCGGCCTTCGTCAGCGGCGACTTCGACACGAACTTCGTGCGCGACCATTTCACCCCCGCCGACCTCGACGCGAAGCCCGACGAAACCACCGCCAAGCTTGCCGCCGTGCTCACGGCCATGCTCATGAGCGAAAAGAAAGCTCCGGTAGCGGCTGGTGATGCGCCGGCTACGGCTACGGGCTCCAACTGGAAGCGGAACCGGCTGGGGGTTCGGTAGGAAGTTTGGTTTTTGTATAGACTTAAAAAGCCCGGCTGGTTGGCCGGGCTTTTCTTTTGGGTTGAATCGTAAGCTTATTCACTACACATTCAGGACGCAATGAGAATAAAAATCATCCGGGTGTTCTTTATTATTGGTTGCCTCGGCTTCTTTCAGTGTCAGGAGGATAAATTTTCTTTCTATAAAGACCCGATGCAGGCCCACGATGTCTGGAGACTTCCACTTATTGAGCCCCATCAACTAATCACCGCGTATTGCTGCGAGGGCTGGAACTTCCAAGAAAAGGAGTTTTCAAAATCATTTAGCGCCGACTCCATAAACCTTGACAATAACTATGTTCTGTTTTGGAGCGGAGCAGAGAATTATGGCTTGCTAGATATAAAAAGAAAGACCGTCAGCCAGTTTGGCACTTACCAGCAGTTTGCGGACTCTGTTAAGTTAAAGGGAATTACCAAAAAGCTCTACTGTACGAAAACAGTTTATGCCAACTGGCGCGAGACCGGGCAGCTTCCTTGGGCAGAAGAAATTTTGACCGCACAAGTCTTCGATTAGAGCAGGGTACTTGCCTTCCCCGACATTCACTCGGCATAGCCGAGCAACTACACCGGAGATAAGGCTACATACAATACGCAGCCGGGAGCCTCGTTGCATCCTTCAAATATTTCTTCCACTACTTCTTCTACCCTTATGACAAACAGAAACCAATTATTCGTGGGCTTGCTGCTGGCCGGGCTGATGCAGGGTTCTGCAATGGCGCAGTCGGTGGAGCAGTCGAAGGCCGAGGCGGGCACCGCTACCGTCCACTTTTATCAGGGCAAGGCGTATGGGCTGTTTTACATCAAATACCGGGTGTATGCCAACGGGCAGCTGGTGTGCAAGCTGGGCCGCAACAGCCACTGCCAGGTAGAGCTGCCGGCGGGGGCCACCACTTTCACCGCCAATACGGCCCTGACCAAGCCGGCCATGTTCACGTTCGGCTCGAAGCCGGCCTTGCCCCTGACGCTGGAAGCGGGCAAAAGCTACTACCTGCAGGGCGACTTGGCCGCGGCCGGGGCCCGCACGGCCGGGGTTTCCTACGGCTTCTCGGAAGTAGTGCCCAATGCCAGTAAGCTGGCCCAGATAAGCCAATCCAAACCCGTGCAGCCCCTGGCCCTCACAAGCCGGTAACCCCGGCCAATAACAACCTGCTGCCCGTTCGACTCATTATCATGCCAAGGCCCCTGGAGCTATGTTTCAGGGGCCTTGTGTGTCCTTAGGAAACACAGGTGAGGGTTTGGTAGAGTAACCCGGCGGTAGAATCATAAAACTTGCTCCGCCGTGTGTGCCATTGGGCCGAAGCCGGCATCAGGAAACAGTCCACCCCGCTCGGCGTGGCGGCGTTAAGCAGGTCCTCTCGCTTCCTTACCTTTATCTTCGCTACTCCTCGCCTACCTATGAGCAACCTGCCCAAACCCCAACCCTGCGGCCAGAACTGGCTGGCCATGCAGCCCACTGCCAACGGCCGCCGGTGCGGGCAGTGCGAAAAGGAGATTTACGACTTCTCGGCCATGTCGTGGCCCGCCATAGCCCGCACCCAGGCCGCCCACGGCAACGCGCTGTGCGGCATGTATGCGCCCGAGCAGCTGGCGCACTGGGGCCAGACGCCACCCGCCAGTGCCTGCGCCCGGCTGGCAGCGGCCACGAGTATAGCGCTGGCGCTGGCCGCTATTCCGGCCGCGGCCCAGGTGGTGCCCCCCACCCGGCTCACGCTCAGCGGCACGGTCACGATGCTTTCCCCGAAGGGTAAGCCCAAGCCGCTGCCCTTTGCTACGGTGCTGCTGGCGGGCACCAGTACGGGCGTATCGACCGACGAGCGGGGCTACTACGAGCTACCCGTGCCCGATGACGTAGCCACGCCCACGCTGGTTTTCAGCAGTATCGGCTTCGAGAATGTGGAATGGGCAGTGCCGGCCGCCAGCCAGGGCGTAGTGCAGCACGATGCCCAACTGGCCATCAACCCCAATAGCGCCCTGAGCGTATTTTCGGTGCGCAAGCCAACCGCTGTTGAGCGAACCAAGTGGACGCTGCGCCGGTGGCTGGGACGGCAGCCGCAGTAGCTGGCTTCTTTCCTGAATAGCCGCCCTGTCGCGCCAGCGGCAACCCGCAACCGCGCCGCCCGGGTTTCTTTGGGCGGCGTGCTCGTTCTGCTATGGCAGGCGGCACCTCCCGGCGTGGCGCGTTATACATTACGCGGTGCTAAATCGGCGCCAGTGCAGGCATTCTGGCCGGCGCCCGGCCCCAGCAGCCAGCCCGGGCCCGAACGGTTCCGGCTCTTTTACGTTACCAGAGCCCACATCCTTTTTGTATCTATACTTTCCCATTCGGTCCTAAGTGCTTCCATGCTCCCTTTTCCTTCTTCCGAAGACGCGTTATCCGATGAAGCCTTAGCAGCTCACCTGTTTCCGAACGGCGGCGAAATGGGGGCCCGCATCCGGGCCCTGGACTGGTCGGCAACCCGACTTGGGGCAATGCGCACCTGGCCGCAAAGCCTGCGCACGGCGGTCAGCATCATGCTGGGCTCCCGCTTTCCGATGATGGTGCACTGGGGCCCCGAGCTGGTGCACTTCTACAACGATGGGTACGCCACCATCATGCAAAGCAAGCACCCCGGCGCGCTGGGCCAGCCCGCCGAGCCCTGGTGGCAGGAGATGTGGCCGTTTCTGCTCACCATCTTCGAGCCCGTGCGGACGGGGCAGACCACCTATTTCGAAAACGGGCTGGTGCTCCCCAACCGCCGGGGCTTCGTGGAAGAGGCCTACTTCACCTTCTCCCACAGCCCGATCTACGACGAGTCTGGCACGGTTGGGGGCATCTTCGTGACGGCCCTGGAAACGACTACCACCGTGCTGCAGCAGCGCCGCCTGGCCTTGCTCACCCACCTGACGGCCCAAACCGCCCTGTCGGCATTGCCCGCCGAGGCCGCCCAACACATCATTGCCGCGCTGGCCACTAATGCTGCCGACATTCCCTTTGCCCTGCTCTATACCCACGAGCAAAACGCCCCGGAGGCCCAGCTGCGCGCCTGGTTTGGCCTGCCCGCCGGCGAGCCAGCCGCCCCGGCTACGCTGCCGGCCGCTCCGGCTGCCCCGGCCCAGGGCTGGCCACTGACCGAGGTAATCCAATCGGGTGCGCCGCTGCTGGTTGAAAGCCTGGCCGAGCGGTTTAGCCTCTGGCCCATCGGCACGTGGGCGGAGCCGCCCACACAGGCTTTGCTCCTGCCGCTGCAGGCCGGCCCTACCAGCACGGGCACAACCAACATTCTGATTGTGGGCCTGAGTGCCCGCCGGCCGCTGGATGAGGCCTACCACACCTTTTTCGACCTGGTGGCCGACTATGCCGGCCGGGCGCTGGCGCGGGCCACTGCCACGCACGATGCCCAACGCCTCAACCAGGCCCTGCGCGAGGCCAACACCTCCCTGGACTCCTTCGTGCACATCGTGGCGCACGACCTGAAAGGACCGGCCACGAACTTGCGGAGCCTGCTGGACGTGTACCGCGAAGAAGCTCCTGGCCCGACCAAAGACCACGTTCTGACGCTGCTGGACCAAGAAATAGACCGGCTGACGGGCACCGTACAGGGGCTGCTGCAGGTGGTGCACGCCCAGCACGGGGCGGCGGCCCCGGCCACGGAAACAGTGGCCTTCGCCGACGTATTTGCCACGGTGCAGGCCGAAGTTGCCGAGCTGCTGCACCAGCAGCAGGGCCGGCTCACGGCCGACTTTCACGCGGCGCCCCGCACGCTCTACCCGCGCATCTATCTGGAAAGTATTCTGAAAAATCTGGTGCACAACGCCCTCAAGTACCGGGCCGCCGACCGGGCGCCGGTGATTCAGCTGCACACCCGCCGGCAGGGCCGGGAGGTGGTGCTCACCGTGGCCGACAACGGGCGCGGCATCGACCTGCCCCGGGACCGGGCCCGCCTGTTTCAGCCCTTCACCCGCCTGACGGCCGAGGGCGAAGGCGCGGGGCTGGGCCTGCACATGATTCAATCCATTATCCACCAGCGCGGCGGTACGCTGGGCGTCAGTAGCATCCCCGACGTGGGCACGACCTTCACCGTGACCCTGCCCGAAGCAGGCCCGGCGTGAGTGGCGTCTCCCCCGCCGCCGGGCTTATAGCACCGCCGCTGGATTAAGCAAAAGCCCTGGCAGTGGTCAATGAAGTACCCGCTATGAGCCCGGCCAGAGACAAGACGCACAGCAACTACCGTGGCATTTATTCATAACGGCAAGGAATTGTCCCCCTGCATCGTATCCCGAATACGCCATGCGCTGGGTCTGAAGCTGGCCAACCCCACCACTAAGAAACAGTGCCCTGCGCTTTATTGGCAGTAGGGTCGGGGTTGGTAGGGCAACTATAGATACAGCAGTTGCCAGTTATAAGAATTACAGAGCATCTTACTTTCCCGACCAGGCAAAGGTCCGGGCCGCCCACTGGCCTAGCCGCAATGGCTGACGAAACGCAGGGGAGTGAAACCGGTAATCTATTTTCAACTCTACCGCTGAGGCCATTGCAGCCGATGACGATGCGGTGCGCTACCACGCCTGGCTTATCGGCTGGCTACAGTGGCCCGCCTGGCCCCTGCCTGCCCCCGACGCACCCGCTGGCACCTGCTGCAGGCTCGCCTTGCGGTCCTAGAGGCCGCTACCTTGGCGGTATGCTGACCATACCAACCGTTACGCCATAAGCAACAGCGGCCCCGAGCGTAGCGGGCGGCGGCGGGCGGCGGCGGGGACAGCGCAACCTGGGTAGCGCGAGTAACCCGGCTTGCGCTACGGCATTTCCGGCTAATAGCTCATATTGCAAGCTGAACTGCCGGCCGCTCATTCCGCCTATTACTACCATCTTATTCAACCTTTCGAATGATTAATGACGACCAGCCCGCTGCCCAGCCGGCCCTGCTCACCTCTGCCAATCCCGCCCGGGCCCTTAGCGCGGTGTGGCACCTCACTCCCCCGGATACCACGCCGCCGCAACTGCTGGTGGACTTGCGCTTCGACCACCACCCCTACGAAGGACTCTGCCAGCTGGTGGCCAATGATGGCCAGCACCTGGTGGCCGTTTTCACCCAGCCTCTCGACCCGGCCTCGGCCAACGACCCGGCCAACTACACCATTACCCAATGGAACTCGACGGGGGGACCGGGCCGGGCCGTGAACCTCCCCGTGTTGGCGGTGGCACTGAGTCCCGATCGGCACGCGGTGAAACTGACCGTGGCCGAGCTGGCTCAGAACCCCCAGAGCAAGGGCCTGCTGCCGACCCCCATTACCCTGACTTTGGGCCTTATTAAAACGGACGATGCCGACCGGCCGCTATTTTTTTCCGGGGAGGCCAAGCTGCTCTATGCCCCCAATGCACCGGTACCGCCCCTGGCCACCACGCCCGTGGGCACCCGGGCCGCCCTGGCCCTGCAGGAGCTCGGGGCCCTGCGGCAGCCACTGGCGAAGGGCCGGCGGCTGGCCGTAGCCACCGAACTGCTGGCCCAGCCCCTGTACTGGGAGCCGGCCCAGACCACGGCCCTGCTGGAAAGCTGGCTGAAGCCCATCGAGCTGTACCTGGCCGAAAGGGCCGCCGGCAAAGCCGTGGTGCCCTTGCCCAACGGTAGCCACACCACGGCTTTGCCCCTGAAGGAACTGACGATAACCGAGACCCCGCTGGTGGAGCTGGCAGGGCGGCTGGTGCTGGCACCTCCAGCCGATGCCCCGGCCACCCCGGCCCCGGTCGGCTCCGAGCTCGATATACCTATTCTGCCCGCCGATATGCCGGATGAGCGTCTGGCAGCCCTGGGCCAGCAGCTGGAGCAGCTCCTCTACCGGCCGGGCAAGCACGAAATCAGGGTGGCCGTGAGCCCCGCGAAGACCGAGGGCGCCCGGACGCTGTGGGGTGTGCGGACCGAAGCCGGCAAGTGCCTGGGCTACGAGCTAACCGAGCCACGCAAGCCGGTGGTTCTCGTACCGACACCTTTTGCTACGCCACTGCAATCGGCCACCGATGTGCCCCTGTACGCCTTCCAGCCGGCCACCGGCATCGACTTTACCCGCCCGGCGCAACACATTTCCTTCGAGCAGGTAGACCTGAACGAATGGGAGCGGCTGGTAATTGAGAGCTTCGACCAGCTAACAACGCCCGCCAATGAGGCGGCTATCCGGCGGCTGGATGAGCTGGCCGGCACGAAGCAGGGCAATACGCTGCGGGAGAACAAGCTCCGGTGGGCCGCGGTGCTGAAAAACCGCCTGCGCCCGGTATTCGCGGCGGAGGCGGCCACCGATTCGGCCGCCGCCCGGGAAGTATTCCGGCAGCGGCTGGTAGCCGGGCCGCTTGGGGCAATGTATTCCACCAAGGTGCTGCAGTTTGCCACCAAGCCGACCCCGCCGCTGCCCTCGGACATGGTGCCCTACGTGCTTGGGGAAGTAAGCCAGGTCGGGCCGCCAGACCACTCCCTCTCCCTGGCCGCGGTACCGCTGGCGCTGGCACCGGCCGGGCCGCTGCTGGTTTTTGTGGAGTCGCCGGCCGAAGACCAGGGCGCAGACCGCTACAAGCCCACGTACTTCGATCTGAAGCTGACCTACACGGGTCGCCTGCGGGAACTCCGGCCCAACGGCGGGCAGCCAGCCGAGTACGTGACCGAGCTGCGCTTTCTGACGCCGGCCGGGCAGCAATGGGCCAATATCCCGCTCACGTCAGACCTGGCCCTAGGCCACATTCCGGTGCTGCAGCACGATTTTCGAACCCTCTCGCTGATTTCCCAGGAAGCCCAGCCCGCCCCCGACTCCCTGCTGCGCTGGACCTGCCAGCTCGTGTACCGGCAGGACGCGCACTATCCCCAGGAGCGCCTCACGTTCAGGGTTGCCTTCAACGAAGCACCTGGAGCACCCCAGCCGGCGACGCCCCAGGTGCCGGCCGGCGTCTTTGCCGGGCTGGCCCAGTTTCGTAGCGTTTACCCAGACCTAATCCCCAACCTGCTCCCGATGCTGGCCCGCCTCGATGCTACCACCGACAAGCAGACTGCGACAACCGGCGCAGTGGCCCTGGGAGCCTTCAATGCTATGGTAACCCGCCTGGTGGCCGCCTTGGAGGCTCCGGCTCCCGGCCCCGACGTGGCCCAGCCGGCCCCGACGGGCAAGGATGTGTACACCTTCGAGCTACGGGAAAGCACTGCCACCATCGACGCGGTGGAGGCGCTGGTTATCCGCATTGGCACGCCTGCGCCGGCCGGGCTTCCTACGCCCGTAGTAGCGCTGGAAGGCTATACCACGCAGGTACACGAGCCAGCTCAGGAAGCGGGCGGCACCTGGTACTGCTTCCGGGATGCCGAGGGGCGCGTGCTATCGGCCGCCGACAGCCACGCGTTGACGCAACGCCTGCTGACCCTGCCCGATCTAAACGTGCTGGCCCACCAGCGCGTGCAGGTGCAGGTAACGGCCACCTGTAACGCAGAGCTCGTGCCCGGCCAACCATCTGCCCCGGCCTTTGTGTACACTACGGCGCCCAGTAGCTTCCCGAACGTAACGCCGCGGCCCAGCGACCCAGCGGCCGAGCCGCTGGATATTGCCGCCTTGCGGCCCGCCGCCGACCAGACGCATACGCGCCGCACGCTGGCCGGGCATCTACACGAGCTGTTCGACCACCTGCTGCCGGCCCAGATGCCCCCGGCCCTGTACCTGCAGCTGCAGTGCGCCTATACCTACGCCATAGCCCCAGGCCTGCCGCCGGCAACGCTACCCGTGCTGCTGCTGCCCTCCACGCTGCTCCTGATTCCGCCCGCTTCCCCGCCCCCCGCCGCCCCTGACCTTACCCGGCTACTCGACGAAGTGGCGGCTAGTATTGCGGCCTGGTACCAAGGTGCCCGGCCCGACTCCGCCGAGGGCGCTTTCGTCTTTGCGCTGAGCCTGTTCTCCGGCCTGGGCCCGCAGCCGGTGCCCCTGCTCCAGCTCCCCGAGCTAGTGCTGAAGACAGAGTACGTCACGGATTTTGCCTAATCCCAGCCTGCTCGAAGCTTCTGTGAGGTAGCCGCAGCACTAGGCGGTTCCCCGAAAAATGACAACCGCCGCTCCGAGCACATCGGGGCGGCGGTTGTCGTTGGTGGCCAGGGCGTGTATTCAGCCTAGTTTACCGCAGGAGTATCTTCTCGGTTTTGACGGTTTTGTTGGTCAGTACGGTAGCCACATAGAGGCCCTTGGCCAGGTGACGCACGTCGAGGGTAGTACTGCCGCTTTTCAGGCGGGCTTGCAGCACGATTTTGCCGCTGATATCTCGCAGGATAACTTCCGCCTCAGGTGTGTGCGCTTCCACGGAAAGGAAGTCAGTGGCCGGGTTCGGATATAGCTGCACGCCAGTAGCAGCGACGGCCGAGGTAGCACTCAGTACCGAGGCGCATTGCTGATGCTGGCCGAAGGCCCCATCGAGGTAGCTAAGCCGGCTTTGCACCCAGGCGCCTATAAAGGTTAGGTGGGCCTCGTCGAAGGGGAAGCCCGACCAGGTGCTGCCCTCCCGCTCGTACACGTTATTGGTGCGCAGATAGGCATGGTTGGCCCGAAACTTTTCTACGATGCGGGGCTGAGTAATAACATTTTTGCGCAGCTCTACCCAGCGCTTGTGTACCAGAGCCCGGAAGCCCGTGGGAGAGCAATCCTGCAGCAGCCGGTCGTAGAAGCCGTTGCCGAGCAGGTCGGTGGTTACTGTGTCGGGCTGCCCGGCCCAGTTGTTGCCAAATACCCCGTCCAGGTCCCAGGGCACGTAGAAATAAGGGTCCCCGGTTTTGTATTTGGCAATGTAGATGTTCTTGCCAGTGTTGTCGGCGGCCCGGGTCAGGTTCAGAAACAGGTAGTAGTCGACGGCACTCGTTATGTCGAAGCGCTTGGCGTAGTCGCGGTAAAACTCCTCGTTGGGGCTGTTCTTGACGAAGCTGACGAAGTTGTAGAGGTTGGTCCAGTTGATTTCCTCCTCGGGGTGCTTGTACTCAAACCCACCCCAGATGTCGCTCGTGTTGTCGAAAGGCGGCAGGCCGGTAAAGGTCACGGCTCCGCCCCAGTCGCTCCCCTTGTACAGCTCCCCTTTGATGCCGTTGCTGTACTTTTTGAGCTTAAGCTGCTTGCGGTCTACCCGCTCGGTCAGCGCATACAGGCCCCGGTACTCCTCATTGACGAATAGCTCGACATAGGTCATGGCAATGCCACTGACGGCATCCGGCTCGGCACTTTTGTAGTACACCTGGTGCATTTCCTTCCACAGCTCGTTGGCCACTTTGCTGTTCAGGCGCATGGGCTCGTTGTAGAGGGCCTGCAGGTTCCACTTGTTGTCGGTGCGCAGGCCCAGCAGGCTCAGGTCCCGACTCACGGCCCCGGTGGTATCGTTCCAGAAGCTGAGTTCGAACGACTTCTTGGGAAACGACTGCGAGTACGCCCCGCGAATTTCGACGCCCAGGTCCGACTGCGTCACGGTGCCGTTGCTTTCACTGAGCGAAAACTGCGCGTAGACGCTCGGGCTATCCACTATGGCGTGCCTGGTGGAAATATGGGCCACCGGCAGCGCGGTAAAGTAGAGCTTGTAGGGCGTGCCACCCAACTCCACCAGATACGAGACATTGGTTTGCCACACTGCCTGCGGCTGCGGAAAGGTGTAGGTCTGGTCGAGCCTCAGGTGCGTCTTTGCCCCCGGACTTTCGGTGTTTAGTGCCGCAACGCTTTTATTAATTACAATCAGGTGGTGAGCCTGGTCGATATGATAGTAGGCCGGCGCAATTGCAAGGGTGTCGCCAGCCGTTGCCTGCACCGCCGGAAATAGCAAAGTCACAAGTAAACGTGGTAATTTTGAAAGCATGAAGGGACTTTAAGTTTTTGACAACTAATTAAATAGCACGCTAGCACGAGCACGCAAAGCCTACGCTTGCGCACCCCGGTAATTTGTAATCATGCATACAGCTACTGCAGCTCCACGCCATTTGCCACTTTTCGGCGACTAGCTAATCCAGCGCAGAGCAAGACTCAGGGCTGAAATCCTGATCTGAGATTCCCAAAACCGGTATTCGGTTGCATCCGGCAGCAAAAGAAACGAAGCTCTTATTTCGCCTACATAGGGAAAGCCTATTTTTCGCAAACGGGCTGCGATTTACACACAAAACCCGGCAAATGATAATTAACGCGCATTATTAGTCAATAACTACTACTCTACAGGCCGTAGATCCAATATTTCCAAAAAGACTAGACGCAAAAAGCCCCGGCCGGCAGTCCGACCAGGGCTTATCAACTTAAGTACGGGCGACTATAGCAGTGCTCCGGCGACAGGAATACTGCCGGAGTATTGTCTACCGGTATTGTGGCTAGTGGCGGAGCCCGTTTATCAAATCAGCGTCGTAATATCCCGCACGCCCACGGGCCTTTCCCGGGTGAAGCCTTCCCCAAACTCGACGCCGATGATGTGGCCGAACTCCCGGGCCCGGGCTTCCATAAACTGGCTGAAGACCGGCGTCGATAGGTAGGTAACCGGCTCCTGGCTTTCGGGGTTGAAGAATTGGGTTTTGTAGGCCTGAATGGACTCCCACTTCTTGGGCCAGAACTCGGAGATGTCGACCACAAAATCGGGGGCAATCTGGCGGTCCTGAATGTAATGGTACACGTTGCGAGGCCGCCACGGCGCCTGGGGCCGGCCGTCGGCGTCGAAGGTTTCAATCATACGTAGGCCGCTCAGAAAGCAGGCCTCGGAAGCCAGGCTGGCCCCGCGGCCGTGGTCGGGGTGCCGGTCGTGAATGGCGTTGCAAAGGACCACGTCGGGCTGGTAGCGGCGCAGAGCCGCAATGAGCGGCAGCTGGTGTTCCCGGTCGTTGCGGAAGAAGCCGTCGGGCAGGCCCAGGTTTTCGCGGGCGCTCAAGCCCAGGATGTGGCTGGCCGCTTCGGCTTCGGCGGCCCGGGTAGCTGGCGTGCCCCGTGTGCCTAGCTCCCCCCGGGTGAAATCCACGATACCAACTTTCTTGCCCAGCGCGGCGGCGGCCAGCAAGGTGCCGGCAGCCGACATTTCAACGTCATCGGGGTGGGCGCCAAAGGCCAGGATATCGAGTTTCATGCGGGTGGGTGGGTTGATTTTACGGGAGGCAGTCAAAAAACCTGTCATCCTGAGCAGAACGAAGGACCTTATCACCGAAGAACAAGTCGTTGTTACGCTTGTCTTGCGAACGTGATAAGATCCTTCGCGCTGCGCAGGATGACAGGTCGTTAAAGCACAATTACAGGCTCTACTTAATCCGCAGTGTCTTGCCGGGGCGCAGCGTTTTCACGTTGCCGTTCAGGCGCCGCAGCTGGGCCTGCGACACGCCGTACTTCTGGGCAACTTCCGAAAGCGTGTCGCCGCTGCGGATGCGGTGCGTGACGACCCGACGGGCGGCGGAAGCGGCCGAGGCGCTGCGCTTTTTGGCGGCTGCTTTGGCCTTCAGGGCCTTGCTGTAGTAGTCAAACAGGGCCGAGGTAATCTGGAAGTTGTCCTTGAGCAGCTTGTAGTCGGGGAAGTCGTACATGCGCTCCGGGTCGATGGGGTTGCCCTCATAGCGAATTTCGAAGTGCAGGTGGGAGCCGGTGCTGCGGCCCGTGCTGCCCCCGCGCCCGATGAGCTGCCCGGCTTTTACAAAGGTGCCGGGTGCTACCAGGGCCTTGCTCAAATGGCCGTATACCGTCTCAATGCCGTTGTAGTGGCGCACCAGCAGGTAGTTGCCGTAGCCGCCGCCGTCCCACTTCGAAATGCGTACCACCCCGTCGAAAGCCGAGCGCACGGAGTCGCCGGTTTCCAGGTCCAGATCCACGCCGTAGTGCCAGCGGTAGCCCCTAAAGCCGAAGTCGGAAGTGAGGGGCGTGGAGCGCAGGGGCATCTTGGCGAAGCGCTGCTTCTCGGGTTCGATAAGCCGCAGGTTTAGGGTATCCCGGATACGGCGGCCATCGACCCGGTAAGGGTTAATGTTGCGCGTATCCCAGATAGCATAATAGCCGGCTACCTTAATCCAGGAGCTGTCAATCAGCACTTCTTCGCTCATTTCCACAATCTGCGGCTCGCCCTCGTTCAGCGTGGTCGTATCCTCACTAACGATGGAAAGCTTCTTGGCCGGATTGAAGAAAATAGAGCGGGCCTCGTCCGAGTTATCGTCGGGCAAATCCTTGGTTTCAATCAGAATCGTAGTATCAGGCCGCACGTACTTAATCTGGGGCGACTTGATGCGGAAGAAGTCTTTCCGCTTGCCGGCCGAGCCGGCCTTGGCCTTCGGTTGCGGCGCCTTCCGGCGCTGGGCCTGCGCCTGCCCCGTTGCCAGCAGCGCCAGCACCAGCAGCAACGTCCCCAGCCAGTATTTCACAAATTTCAACAAGAGTGAAGCTGTTTAGTGATGTAGTGATGTAGCGAATCAGTAATGGAAGGAATAGCCGGTCAACTTGCAGGGTTTGTACAAATTGACCGGCAGATTCACTTCATCATCAAGTCGCTAACTCACTTAATGAACGCCCAGCGCGGCCAGGTACCGCTCGGCGTCGAGGGCGGCCATGCACCCGCTGCCGGCGGCCGTCACGGCCTGGCGGTAGGTGTAGTCCTGCACGTCGCCGCAGGCAAAGACGCCGTCAACGTTGGTTTTGGCCGAGCCGGGAATGGTTTTCAGGTAGCCCTGCTCGTCGTGGTGCAGGTAGGGCTGGAAAATCTTGGAGTTGGGCTCGTGGCCGATGGCCACGAAAAAGCCTTCAACGGCCAGCTCGCGCGTTTCGTGTGTGAGCAGGTTTTTCACCCGCACGCCTTCCACCGCAAACTGCCCCAGAATCTCGTCGGTACCCGTGTTGAAGAGCACTTCAATCTTGGGATTGTCGAGCACGCGCTTCTGCATGATTTTCGAGGCCCGCATCTCCCCTTTCCGCACCAGCATGTACACCTTGTTGCACAGATTGGCCAGGTACGTAGCTTCCTCGGCGGCCGTGTCGCCGGCGCCCACAATGGCCACATCCTTGCCCCGGTAGAAAAACCCGTCGCACACGGCGCAGGCCGATACGCCCGAGCCATTCAGCCGCGCCTCCGATTCGATACCGAGCCACTTAGCCGAGGCCCCGGTGGCAATAATGACGGCATCGGCCGTCAACTGGGTCTTCTCGTCAATCGTGACCTTGTGCGGGTGGCTCGAAAAGTCGACGGCCGTGGCCAGCCCGTAGCGAATATCGGTGCCAAAGCGGGCCGCCTGCTTTTTGAGGTCCTCCATCATCTCCGGCCCCATAATACCGTCGGGGTAGCCGGGGAAGTTTTCCACGTCATTGGTAATGGTCAGCTGGCCGCCAGGCTGCAGGCCCTGGTACATAACGGGCGCCATATTGGCCCGGGCCGCGTAGATAGCAGCCGTATAGCCCGCGGGTCCCGAGCCGATAATCAGACACTTAACGTGTTCCGTGGTATTCTCCATGAGAGTAGTTGTGGCAATTTGAACTGCAAAAGTAACCTTCGCCGCGGCTTTTCACCCGCGACGCCTAACATTGGTTAGTCCCTAGCTTAAACTGAGCCATAGCCGGATTTATGCCTAAACGGCAGAGCCGGGCTACGGTACTGCACCAAGAACGTCAGGCGGAGGCAAAGCCACAGCCTGTCGCGTGTGCCGGTGAGGCACTACTCAGGCCTCAACCCGCAGCAGTATGTATCGGCCAGCACTGACTCTTCTTAATACTGGGTTGGATTTTTCGAATCACACTCACCAATCCACAAAGAAAAACCCCAACGGAACGCTGGGGTTTTTCTTTGTGGATAAGTAAAAAACTTATCCCAGGTAAGGTTTCAGGGCCTTGCTGCGCGAGGTGTGGCGCAGGCGGCGAATGGCTTTTTCCTTGATCTGGCGTACCCGCTCACGGGTCAGGTTGAACTTCTCGCCGATTTCTTCCAAGGTGAGGGAATGCTCGCCGTTGAGGCCGAAATACAGGGTGATGACGTCGGCTTCGCGCTTGGTGAGCGTGCTCAGGGCGCGCTGCACTTCCTTGCGGAGCGAGTCGTTCATCAGGCCGGTATCGGGGCTCTCCTCGTCTTCGTTTTCCAGCACGTCCAGCAGGCGGTTCTCCTCACCTTGCACGAAGGGAGCATCAACGGATACGTGACGGCCCGAAATCTTGAGCGTGTCGACCACTTCAGAAGTCGTCAACTCCAGTACTTCGGCAATTTCTTCGGGCGAGGGCTCCCGCTCGAATTTCTGCTCCAGCTCGGAAAACGACTTGGAAATCTTGTTCAGCGAACCGACGCGGTTCAAGGGCAAACGCACAATGCGCGACTGCTCGGCCAAGGCCTGCAGAATCGACTGGCGAATCCACCACACGGCGTAGGAAATGAACTTAAAGCCCCGGGTTTCGTCGAAACGCTTGGCGGCTTTAATCAAACCCAGGTTGCCCTCGTTGATCAAGTCGCCCAGCGACAAACCCTGGTTCTGGTATTGTTTGGCCACCGACACCACGAAGCGCAGGTTGGCTTTGGTTAGCTTTTCCAGCGCTTGCTGGTCGCCTTCTCGAATGCGTTGCGCCAGCGTTACCTCCTCGTCGGGGGTTAGCAAATCTACCTTACCAATCTCCTGGAGGTACTTATCCAGCGACTGGCTTTCGCGGTTGGTGATTTGCTTGCTGATCTTTAGCTGTCTCATTGCGGGCGCGGAAGTAGGGTATTTCTGAAAATATTAAAACATCGGGTACCCTTTCTACGGGTATCGGCTAATTGTGACCAACAGACCGATACCCGCGAAAGTTCTACGGCAGAAAAATGGTTAGGCTTGCGCCTCGCCGTTGCTGCCGGCTACGCGCTCCGGCTTGGGCAGCAATACCTTGCGCGACAAGCGGTACTTGCCCGTCTTCTTGTCGATGTCGAGCAGCTTTACGTCGATTTCCTGACCCACTTCAAGCACGCCTTCCAGCGTGGCGAGGCGGTCGTGCGAAACCTCCGAGATGTGCAGCAGGCCGTCTTTGCCCGGCATGATTTCCACGAAGGCGCCGTAGGGCTGAATGCTGCGCACTTTGCCTTTGTAGGTTTCGCCCACTTCCGGCGTGGCCGCAATGGCTCGGATCCGGTCGATGGCCGCCTGCATGTCTTCCTGGTTGGAAGCGTAGATGCTCACGTGGCCTTTCTCGTCCTTCTCCTCGATGATAACCGTGGCGTTGGTGTCCTTCTGAATCTGCTGAATGACTTTGCCGCCGGGCCCGATGACGGCCCCGATGTACTCCTTATCGATGATCATCTTATGCGAGCGAGGCGTGTGAGGCTTCAGCTCGGCCGCGGGCTGGCTGATGGTTTTGGCCATTTCGCGCAGGATGTGCAGGCGGCCCTCACGAGCCTGGTGCAGCGCCGCCGTCATGATTTCGGCGCTCAACCCCTGGATTTTGATGTCCATCTGGCAAGCTACGATACCCTTTTCGGTGCCGGTTACTTTGAAGTCCATGTCGCCGAGGTGGTCCTCATCGCCCAGGATGTCCGAAAGCACGGCGTACTCACCGGTTTCCTTGTCCTGCACGAGACCCATAGCAATGCCCGAAACGGCGGCACGCACCGGAATACCAGCGTCCATCAAGGCCATCGAGCCCGCACATACGGTAGCCATCGACGAAGAGCCGTTCGACTCCAGGATGTCCGACACGATGCGTACGGTGTAGGGGTTTTCGTCGTCCGAAGGCATCACCTTCTTCAACGAGCGCTGGGCCAGGTTGCCGTGGCCGATTTCGCGGCGGCCGGGGCCGCGGTTAGGTTTCACCTCGCCGGTCGAGAAGGCCGGGAAGTTGTAGTGCAGCATGAATTTGCTGTAGCCCGAGGTCATGGCCGTGTCGATGATCTGCTCATCGAGCTTGGTACCGAGGGCTACCGTGGTCAGCGACTGGGTTTCGCCGCGGGTGAACAAGGCCGAGCCGTGGGCACCGGGCAGGTAGTTCACTTCGCTCCAGATGGGGCGGATTTCCGTCAGCTGACGACCATCGAGGCGGGTGCGCTCTTTGATCATCATGTCACGGATAGCTTTCTTCTCGGCCGAAGAGTAGTAGCGGCCGAACATTTTCATGTCCAGCTCGGGCTGCTCTTCCAGCAGTTTCTCGGTCAGCGACTTCTTGATGGCACCGAAGCCTTCCTTACGGCCGGCCTTGCTGGGGTTGCCCGAGTGGGCCACCTTGTACGCCTGCTCGTACACGCCTTCCTGAATACGCTTTTTCAGGTCGTCGTTTTCCTCGTACTTGGGGTACTCGCGCTTCACATGGGATTTCTCCACTTCGGCGGCCAGCTCCAGCTGCACGCGTACCTGTTCCTTGATGGCTTCGTGGGCAAAGGCAATGGCTTCTACCATTTCTTCCTCGCTCACTTCGTTCATCTCGCCTTCTACCATGGCTACCGAATCGGCGGTGGCGCCAACAATCAGGTCGATGTCGGCGCGGGCAATATCGGCGGTCAGCGGGTTGATTTGCAGCTTGCCGTCGATACGGGCCACGCGAACCTCCGAGATGGGGCCGGCGAAGGGAATATCCGAAATCGAGAGGGCAGCCGAGGCAGCCAGGGCGGCCAGCGCGTCGGGCTGCACGGTCTTATCGGCCGAAATCAGGGTAATCATCACCTGCACCTCGTAGTGATAGTCCTTGGGGAACATCGGGCGCAGAATACGGTCTACGATGCGGCACACCAGAATTTCGTAGTCCGAGAGGCGGCCTTCGCGGCGCTGGAACGAGCCGGGAATGTTGCCGGCACCGCCGAACTTCTCTTGGTAATCGACCGACAGGGGCAGGAAATCCACGTCGCCGCGGGCGCTGGGCTGCGACACGACGGTAGCCAGCAGCATCGCGTCGCCGAGGCGCACGACTACGGCACCATCCGCGAATTTGGCCAGCTTGCCGGTTTCGATGGAAATCTGCCGACCATCGGGCAGGGTAATGGTTTTGGTAATAGCGGTGTAATTGGGCATCTTCTCAGTTTGCTTGAAAAAGCGACAGCGGGCGAGCAGCCTGGAAAAACAAGGGGCCGGCATCGGTCCTGTTTTGCTCTGGGTAGGCGGGAATTGCAAGGGCAACACCTGACGAGCACGGATTCGTTACCAGTCAGGCCAAAAAAAGAGCAGGGAACCTTCGTAAAAAGGCTCCCTGCTCCAATAGGGCGAGGTTACTTGCGGATACCCAGCTCTTTAATAATCGCGCGGTAGCGGTTGATTTCGCGGTGCTGCAGGTAATCCAGCAGACGGCGACGCTTACCAACGAGCTTCAACAGGCCCAGACGGGTTGAGAAGTCTTTCTTGTTCACCTTCAGGTGCTCCGTGAGGTGATTGATGCGGTGCGAAAACAGAGCAATTTGCGATTCAGCTGAGCCAGTATCAGTTGCAGTTTTGGTCAGGCTATTCTTCGCGAAAATTTCCTGTTTTAGTTCGGTAGTGAGTTTCATCGGCAGATAGGTTTTCCCCGTCTTGGATTTAAAATGTAAAAAAGCCACCCCGCACCTCGGGGTGGCCGCAAAGGTAGGGATTTACTGGGGAATATGCTAATGCGTTGGAATGTGGGTAATGTGCTAATGGAAGAGACGTGTCCTTGCGAGGCGCAGCCGTGGCACCCAAAGGACAGCGAAGCCAATCCGTCCCCCTGCGCGGTATGCCCCGCGCTTTTACCACAAAGCCCTCAACCGTACTAACGATTGAGGGCTTTTCATGGAAGGACACTCCGCACATGTCAGCGGACGGATTGCTTCGTGCCTCGCAAGGGCACTTTCAGCATTAGCACCTGAGCACATTAAATCAAACAGCTTTCTTATAGCCTCGGAACGGCCATTTTACTTTGCGGAACAGGCGGCCCCAGAAGTCGGTTTCGAGTAGGCCGGAGTCGCGGCGGGCCTGGTTGAGAAAGAAGACACCGACCGGCAGCAGCAGCACAGTGGCCATCCAGACGCCCGAGGCTACGGGCATAATTCCTTCCCGGCCATACTTCTCGCCGATGATGGACAGCACGTAATAGATGATAAAGAAAACGATGGAAATCAGCACGGGCACGCCCAAACCGCCTTTTTTAATAATAGCGCCCAGCGGGGCCCCAATCAGGAACATAAGCAGCACGGCCGCCGATTGGGTGTACTTCTTGTAGATTTCAATCCGGAAGTTGCCGGCCTCCTTGGCCAGGTTGCTCATGTGCTCGGAGGTGCTGCCCACGTAGGTGCGTAGGTTGCGCACCCGGTTTTCGGCCTGGTCCAGCAGATTGGCATTCAGCACAGGTAACTTGGTGGCGGGCACCTGCCAGTTCTCCACCTTACGGTTCAGGGCCCGGCCGCTGGTATCGAGCCGCATATACACATAGTACGGATTGAGCTGGCGCGGGAAAAGGCGGCGCTCCTGCACCAGTTTGTTGTGCAGCGAATCGGTGTACTGCTGCAGCTGGGGAATATTCTTCATCATCTTATTCCCCGTAAACAGCTTCTGATCCGTCAGATTCAGATTGAAAGAAGCCAGGGAAAAAGTAATCAGATTGCGGTCAAAGACCTGACGGTAAAAAGAAGCCCCGGCCCGGTCGCGCGCATCGGGCTGCTCCACGTAAGTGCGGCCGTGGAACAGTTCCAGGGCCAGGTAGCTGCCCCCGAAACGAGTAAACATGCGGCCTGAATCGGCCAGAATAACGGTGGCATTGCCTTGCGCGTTCCGGTGGTCGTAGATCATTACGCCCTTGAGCAGGTCGCCGTTTTCGCCTTCTTTCTGGTTGACCTTAATCGTGTAGCCGGGCAGGCCGGTGTAGAATACGCCTTCCTTGATATCGAGAGCCAACTTCTGCTGCCGTACGTCCCAGAGCAGGCTGAAGGTTTGCAGGTTGGCGCTGGGCACGATGCGGTTGTTGAACCAGAATGCCAGGCCCGTCAGCAGCAAACTCACAATCAGCACGGGCCGCAGAATGCGCGTCAGGGAAATGCCGGAGCTTTTGATGGCCGTCAGCTCGTGGTGTTCGCCCAAATTACCATAGGTCATCAGCGAGGAGAGCAGCACGGCCAGCGGCAGGGCCGTGGGAATGGTGATGACGCTGAAAAAGAAAATCAGCTTGGTAATCACCTGCCAACCTAGATCCTTGCCGATCAGGTCATCCATGTACTTGAGCAGGGTGACCATGAGCAGGATGAACTGCACCACGGCAAACGTGAGCAGGAAGGGCCCGGCAAAGGCCCGTAGAATGAGTTTATCGAGTTTTTTCATGACAGGCACTCCCCTGCCCGGCCACCGGGTGCGGCCGCCGCCAGGGAGCAAAAGACCAACGAAGATACAGCTCGTTTTGCTCTTGCTCCCCCAAGTTTATTTTCGCGGCTTCAGCCGCCAACCAGCTCACGCAGCTTCAGAATGAGGCTTTCCCACATTTCCTGCAGCTCGATATCGTCGGTTTCTTCGCTGTAGTCCATCACCCGCAGGTATACTTCCTGGGTTAGCTGCGACTCTTCCAAACTGAAGTCCAGATAGTTGGCATCGGGCGTATGGCGCTTGTTCTGGTCCAGGAATACGAAGCGCACCGAGCGGTTGGTGCGGTGGGAGCTCATTTCGGCGTAGTGCGACTGATTGTCCCAGATGAAATTGTAGCGGTGGTCCTCATCAATGCGCACATCCTGGCAGAACCACTGTGACAGGCCCGAAGCCGAAGCTAAATACGGATACAGGATTTTGGGTGAAGCATTTACGGGAAGCTCGACCGTGAAACGGTGCTTGGAACGAGTAGCGGAAAGCGGCATAAGCTGAACAAAAACTTAAGAAGAGAGGGAGAGCCCAGGGAAGAGACTTCGATGGGTAGAGCCAATATACACGGCTTTTTTTTTACACAAGGCTTGCGACAGTCGAAATCTTGTCATTACCTTTGCACCACCAAAACAGGGCGGGGTAGCTCAGTTGGTTAGAGCACAGGATTCATAACCCTGAGGTCACGAGTTCAACTCTCGTCCCCGCTACACTTGAAAAGGCCTTCCTAAACCAGGAAGGCCTTTTTCGTTTTCACTGACCCGTTCGTTCGCCTTTCGGCATCTATTCTACCACCCGGAATTCGACGACCCACACCCACTCGTTCCGGCTCCAGGCCGTGGGATAAATAGATTCGATAAGCGTCCGGAAAGCGTCTACCGCCGATGCTTGCGGGCACCGGCGCCCGGCCTCAGAATCAGCGCTGTACCCTGGCCCGCTACCCAATGCTGCCGGGAGCAAAACGATGCCTTCGGCCAAGGCCTGCGCTTCGGTAATAGCCTGCACCTGCTCGGCCCAAACGGCTGTTATTTCCAGCCTGACTGACGGCGCTTCCTGCACGCGCAGTACCTCTCCGGGTTGGCCAAATGGGCTGGCAATAGGCTCCACCAGAACAGCAGGCCACTGCCGATTGGTAAATAACGCGGAGCCGGCACTCATGCCCTGGAATTGGTAGTGGTCGGGAGCCTCGTTTAGCAGCAACGTGGGAGCGAAACGGCGACGGGTAACCGTTTTGCGGCCGGCGCGCAGCGCGTCCAGCATCAGAGGGCTAAATGAGAGCAGACGTTGCATTGGTAGCGGGCATTGAAAACAGCTTGGGCAATAAAATACTACCTTCCTTTTACTCTGTTTCTTCTTAATAAATACCGGCCGGGCGACCGGCGGCTGCTACCTATGGAGCAGGACATCTTGCCTTTTTTCCAAAGATACTGCCTGTGGCGGGTACGCCCCGACTTCGGCCGGGCCACGCCGAGTAATTCCTGTTGAGTGAATGTCCGCATTGGGTTATGTAGCCTTGAGCTTTTTACTTTGCTACTCTACTCCTGCAGTACCATTTCATACCGATGCTCAGCACTTACCCGCTCACCAGCCCGATTCCGACCATTAGCACCGAACGGCTGCGGCTGCGTGGCCATTACAGTACCGATCTGGCCCCGTTTACGGCTATGTTTCAGCAGCCTGCGGTTTACACCTACCTCGGCGGCCAGCCAGTGCCCGAAGAAGACGTCTGGACCAAGATACTGCGCAACAATGGCCTATGGCCGCTGCTGGGCTTTGGCTACTGGGCCGTGGAGGAAAAGGCCACCGGCCACTATATCGGGGCCGTGGGCTTTGCCGACTACCAGCGGGCCATTGAACCCAGCATCAAAGGGGAGCCGGAAATCGGGTGGGTATTGAGCCCGCAGGTGCATGGCCGGGGCTATGCCACCGAAGCCGTGCAGGCCGCCCTGGCGTGGGGAAACCGGCATTTTACCAGTTCCCGCACCGTTTGCATCATCGACCCGGCCAATACTGCTTCTCTGCGGGTAGCGGCCAAATGCGGCTATGAGCCGGTGCAACTTACTAGCTATAAAGGCCAAGACATTCTGCTGCTGGCCCGGCCGCAGTAGCCTGTTTCCTTCAATTGAACACAAAAAAAACCCGCAACCAGAACTGGTTGCGGGCCTTTTGAGCAAAGAGCGTATCTGGCGAGCCAGACGAGGCTATTTACTTAATCTTCTCCACAATGCCTTTGAAAGCGGCGGGGTGGTTGAGGGCGAGGTCGGCCAGAACCTTGCGGTTCAGTTCGATGCCGGCCTTTTTCAGGCCACCCATCAGTTGCGAATACGACAGGCCATGCTCACGGGCGCCAGCGTTGATACGCTGAATCCAGAGGGCGCGGAACTCACGCTTCTTAACTTTCCGGTCGCGGTAAGCATAGAGCAAGCCTTTCTCTACGGCGTTCTTGGCGACGGTCCATACGTTCTTGCGACGGCCGAAATAGCCTTTCGCCAGACGCATTACTTTCTTGCGGCGGTGGCGCGAGGCCACGTGGTTTACACTTCTTGGCATAACCTACTTGTTTTTGGCGGCCGGTGACTGTACAAATGAAGTCTTCGAGACCGGACGCCGGGTTGAAATTTATGAAAAGCTACTCGCTGAACTTAGATGTTCAGCATGTCCTTCACGCGGTTCATGTCCGCGGAGCTAACCAAGGTTACGTGCGTCAGGTTGCGCTTCTGCTTGGTCGACTTTTTGGTCAGGATGTGGCTTTTGAAGGCGTGCTTCCGCTTCACCTTGCCCGAGCCGGTGAGCGTGAAACGCTTCTTAGCACCGGATTTCGTCTTTACTTTCGGCATTGTGGTATGAATTGAGAAAAAAGAAAATGTGGGTGGGGAGGCTTATTCCTCTACCTCTTTGGGCTGCGCCTCTTTCGGAGCCGGAGCCCCGTCTTTGGCACCAGCGGCCGGGGCAGCAGGCTTCGGCTTGGCAACCGAGGGCGCTACTTTAGGGGCCAAGTACAGGAACATGCGTTTGCCCTCGAGCTTGGGCAGCTGCTCTACTTTGGCCAGCTCTTCGAGCGCCTGGGCAAACTTGAGCAGCAGGATTTCGCCCCGCTCCTTGAACACAATGGAACGTCCCACAAAGTGAACGTAGGCCTTGATCTTGGCACCTTCCTTCAGGAATTCCTGGGCGTGCTTCAGCTTAAAGGCGAAGTCGTGGTCATCGGTGTTGGGGCCGAAACGAATTTCCTTCAGAACTACTTTCGTAGCCTTAGCTTTCATTTCGCGGGTGCGCTTCTTCTGCTCGTACTTGAATTTCGAGTAGTCGATAACGCGGCACACCGGCGGCGTGGCAGTGGGCGAAATCTCGACCAGGTCGAGGTTCTGCTCCTGAGCCATCCGACGGGCCTGCTCGATTGAATAAATGCCTTGCTCGACGTTTTCGCCGACCAGGCGTACTTCCCGGGCCGTAATCTTCTGGTTGATTTTGAACGGCTCCTCTACCTGAGCACGGGGAATGTAGCGGCGGTTGGGGGTTGCTATGAGTTGGTCCTCCTTCTGAAAGGTGAGCTGATTATCTTTTAAGCTGGTTGAATGCTACAATGCCGGAGCTTTGTGGGTTCAATCAGCGGGCGAATATCCGCCTTTTTTTCCAAACCCTCAAAAAAGGCTATATAATTTAATGTCCTGGCCATGATTCCTTGTGTACTTACAAGACATAAGCTGACGCAATTCGTCATTGGTAATATGCCGAGTCACTTGATATAGAAAGCCCTTTCCTGCCCAAGCAGGAAAGGGCTTTCTGAGAAAAGCACGAGTCATACTGTGTAGCGCGAAGATTGATTCGCGCTACTCGCACCGACAGGTATTCTACCCCGCCATCATGGCCTCTACCTGCTCTTGGAAGCTGCGGATAAAGGCATCGAGGGGCACGCTGCCAATGTCGCCTTCGCCGTGCTTGCGCACCGAGACGATACCGTTTTCCTGCTCCTTCTCTCCTACTATAAGCATATAGGGCACCTTGGACATCTCCGCATCCCGAATTTTGCGGCCGATTTTCTCGTCGCGGCTATCCAGGGAACCACGCATTTCGGCCTGTACCAGCTTGTCGTACACCTGCTGGGCATACTCCTGATATTTCTCCGAAATAGGCAGCACGGCGAATTGCTCGGGCGAGAGCCACAGCGGGAAGTTGCCGGCGCAGTGCTCGATAAGCACAGCCACGAACCGCTCCAGCGAGCCGAACGGGGCGCGGTGCAGCATCACGGGGCGCTGCCGGGAATTGTCGGGGGCCACGTACTCCAACTCGAACCGCTCGGGCAGGTTGTAGTCTACCTGAATGGTGCCCAGCTGCCACTTGCGGCCCAGCGCGTCGCGCACCATAAAGTCGAGCTTGGGACCGTAGAAGGCCGCCTCGCCCAACTCCGTGACAGTGGTCAGTCCCTTCTCGGCGGCGGCTTCTTGAATGGCCGCTTCGGCGCGGGCCCAGTTCTCGTCCGAGCCGATGTACTTGGTCTTGTTTTCCGGGTCGCGCAGGGAAATCTGGGCGGTGTAATCGGCAAAGCCCAGGCTCTTAAACACGTAGAGGACAATGTCAATAACCTTCAGGAACTCTTCCTTTACTTGATCTGGCCGGCAGAAGATGTGAGCATCGTCCTGGGTGAAGCCGCGCACCCGCGTGAGGCCGTGCAGCTCGCCGCTTTGCTCGTAGCGGTACACCGTACCAAACTCGGCGAAGCGCACCGGCAGGTCGCGGTACGAGCGGGGCTTGGTCTTGTAAATCTCGCAGTGGTGGGGGCAGTTCATCGGCTTGAGGAAAAACTCCTCGCCGGGGTTGGGCGTCTTGATGGGCTGGAACGAGTCGGCGCCGTACTTCTCGTAGTGGCCGCTGGTCACGTAGAGCTCCTTGGAGCCGATGTGGGGCGTCACGACGGGCAAGTAGCCGGCCTTCACCTGGGCCTTGCGCAGAAACTGCTCGAGCCGCTCGCGCAGAGCCGTGCCCTTGGGCAGCCACAGGGGCAGGCCCGCTCCTACTTTCTCCGAAAAAGCAAACAGCTCCAGCTCCTTGCCCAGCTTACGATGGTCGCGGCGCTTGGCTTCCTCCAGCTTTTCGAGGTACTCGGTGAGCTCCTTGGCCTTGGGGAAGGTGATGCCGTAGATGCGCGTGAGCTGCTTGTTCTTCTCGTCGCCGCGCCAGTAGGCACCGGCCACGTTGAGCAGCTTCACCGCTTTAATCGGGGAAGTATCGGGAATGTGCGGGCCCCGGCAGAGGTCGGTGAAGTCGCCCTGTTGGTAGAAGGTGATGGTGCCGTCGTCGAGGCGCTCGAGCAGGTCGAGCTTGTACTCGTCGCCTTTCTCGGTGAAGTAGGCAATGGCATCGGCCTTGCTTACGTCGCGGCGCTCGTAGCGGCTTTTGTTCTTGGCCAGCTCCAGCATCTTCTTCTCGATTTCGGGGAAGTTCTCCGTCGAAATCGTGCGGCCTTCGCCCAGGTCGATGTCGTAATAAAAGCCGTTTTCGATGCTGGGGCCAATGCCAAGCTTCACGCCGGGGTACAGCGCCTCGAGGGCTTCGGCCATGAGGTGGGCCGACGAGTGCCAGAACGTGGCCTTGCCGGCGGTGTCGTTCCAGGTCAGAATTTCGAGGTTGGCACTGTCGTCGATGGGGCGGTTCAGGTCGCGAACCTCTCCGTTTACGCGGATGGCCAGGGCGTTGCGGGCCAGGCCCTCGCTGATGCTGGCGGCCACATCGTAGCCCGTTGCGCCGGACTCAAACTGGCGGACCGAGCCGTCGGGAAGCGTGATGTCAATCATGAGTGGGAAATAAAGTAGCTATACAAACAGCGTTAGCCCGCAAGTTAGCAGCTTGAGGCGGTTTTTAGCAGGCAAGAATAGAATTGAGCGGATATCCCGGCAGTTGCTACCAGGTAAAACAGCACTACCCTACTCCGTTACGGTGGGTGTGAAGCGCCGGGTGATGGGCGCAATGGGCTCGACGGAAGGGCGGCGGTATAGCCGGTACGTAGAGTCGGCGCGCAGCTGGCGGGCTTTTTCGCCGGCTTTCCAGACTTTGAAGGTCCAGTGGCGGTTGCCAGGGTTTTCGGCCACCAGCAGCCGGTATTGCGCCAGCGCATCGGCATTGCGGCCCACGCTCTCAAAGCTCTCAGCCAGCATCTGGCGGGCCGCGGGCAGGCGCGGCGCGCGGCGTACGGCCCGCTGCAGGTGCTGAATAGCCGTGGCGTACTGCCGCTGCTTAAAGGCGGCCAGGGCCAGGCGGTAGTCGGCGCGGTAGAGCGTGGTATCGAGCGTGATGGCGCGGGAGTAGCAGCGCAGGGCGCTATCGGGCTGGTTTTGCAGCTCAAACTGCCGGCCGTGGTCGTACCAGAGCAGGCCGTAGGTAGGCGCCAGCTTCAGGCCGCGCCGGGAGTAGACCACCGCTTCGGCCGGCAGCCCGTGGGCATTCGAGAGAAAAGCCAGCTGGTGCAGGGTTTCAGGCTGACGCGGGTCGCGGGAGATGCTGGCCCGTAGGTAGTGCAGGGCCTGCACCGTGTCGGCGAGGGCAATGTAGGCCACGCCCTTGTAGAAGAGCGCGGCGGCGTGGTCGGGCTCCTGCTGCAGGGTCCGGTCGAGCTGGTCGATGGCATCCTGGTAGTGGCGGGCGGCCAGCTGGGTTTCGCCCACCAATAAGTTGAGCTCCGGTGACGAAAAGCCGCGCCGTGAGGCTTCCTGGGCCGCATCCAGCGTGGCTTTAAGCTTATTCTGGGCCCGTAGCGCCCGGGCTTTGGTGAAGTAGAATTCGCCCGGCGCGTCGTCGAGGTCAATGGCTTTGTTGATATCTTCCAACGCGGCTACTATTAAGCCCGCATCGAGGCGAAAAGCGGCCCGGCGGGCGTAGAGTGAGGCATTGCGGGGCTGGCGGGCAATGGCGCCTTCCAGTTCCTGGGCCTGAATGCGGGGCCCGCTCTGCACCGTGGCCAGATTTACCATCGTTTCGGAGCGGCTGGCCGGGGCTTGCTCGCAGGCGCTCAGCAGCGTAGTGCTCAGCACAAAACCCAGAAAGTGGCGAAGGAAACTCACGGCAGAAGGAAAGGCAGTTGGGCAAAGATACGTGGCTTCGGCGCTTGGCGGCCTTAGAGCGTCTTTTTGACTTTGTGGTGGAGCTGCTTGAGCATTTTGCGGTTGAGCTGAATCAGCATCGCGCGGCAGCGGCGGCTCATTTCCAGCTCCTCGCTGGTAACGGGCGTAAGCTGGGCCGCTTCCTGCAGCACGTTGCTGGCGCGGGTGCGCTGGCCCTGGTTGAGGTGCACGCGGGCTAGGTCATAGCAGTACTGAATTTTTTTGGGCTCCAGCTCGTGGGCTTTTACCAGCGCCTCAATAGCCTTGGGTGTGCTGGCGCTGCCGGGCATGCCGCCCAGAAAAAGCTGGCTATAGACTTTTTCCAGCACGTTGTAGTGGTCGACGCGGTAGTGCCAGCGGCCCAGCAGCTGCCAGGCATCGGCCCACTTGGGCGCCTTTTCTACGGCCTTGAACACATAGGGCTTCATTTCCTTGTAGGCCACCAGCCGCCCACGGTTGCTGAGCAGCGTGGCCTGGTTGACCAGCGCCAGGGCTTCGGCATAATTGGATTCCGCTCCTTCCGGTTTTACCACCAAAGCCCGAGTGGAATACAGGCGAGCGGCGGCGAAATAGGCAGCTTTCCGGGTTTCATCGGTGTAGCGGGTGCCGATGTGCACGCTCAGCACCGAGGCCTGCCAGAGGGCTTCGTAGTGGCCGGGGGCCTGGGCCAGCACCTGCTCGTACTTGGCCAGCGCCTCCGACTCCTTGTACTTCTGTTGCAGGGCCCGGGCCTCGGCCAGCAGTTGGCTGATGTCGGTGGCCAACACTAGGAGGCGGTTTTCGGCGCCCACGGGCCACCCCGCTCCTGCCAGCAGCAGGAGCAGCAGCAACAGCCACTTTTTAGCGCAGAAAATCGGAGAAACCGGCATTAACAGAGAAAAGCCAAATCCGGCCAGCCCGGACTTGCGCTGGCGAAGGTGGCCTTGTTTGGCAAGAACACAAAAAAGTACCCCAGCTTCTCAACCGGGGTACATTACTTTTAGAACAACCCGAGCTGGGCTTTCGGTCGGCGCAGAATGGCCTGGGCCCGCTCCACGTCTTCATCCGTCACCTCCACCGGGCCCGTTATATCGGGCAGCGGGCCGGTGCCTTCGGGCGCGGCCGCCGCGGGGCGCGGAATGGTGGCCGGGCCCTTCTTCTTGGCTACCTGCCGGCGCTCCGGCTCGGGGCCTTCGTCGGTGAGCAGGGCCACGGAGTGGATTTTGAAGTAGTTGAGCTTGTTGCCCATGGCCTTCCAGCCCTTCACGTCGATAAACTCGTGGAGCAGCAGCTTTTCGGTTTCCTTGTCGGCCTTTTTGTCGCGCTGCAGCTTGATTTCCACCTGGGGCTCGGCAAAGGCCGTGGCGGCCAGCAGCTTCGAGCCCTTGGTTTCGGAAATGAAGATAAAGCGCTTCTCCAGGGTGCTCGTCTCGATTTTGAAACGCTTCACGTAGTGAATCTTCGTGTCACCGTCCATGTACACGGCGCTGAGTACGGTGTCGGGCTCCAGCTTGCGCAGCAGCACAATGTTGGGCACGTCGAAGTGCAGCGAAGGGTCAGGCGCCTTCATTTCGTACGAGCCATCTTTGTACACCACCAGCACCGTATTGTCGGTGTCGAAGGTACCCAGGTAGCGGCCGTGGCCAGCGGTGTTGAGGCGGCCCACCACGCTGTCGAAAAAGACCTCCCGGCCGCCCAGCGTGGAGTCGCCGAGGCTTTTCTGCGTAATTTTCTTGATGGGCTGCTTAGTCACGATGTTGCCCATCGAGCCCTTGCCCTTGATGGCCAACTCGGCAAAGTCGAAGTCGAACTGCTTGACGCGGGCCGGAGCCTTGTCGGTGAGCTGCACGCCCACCAGCTCCGACTCGGAGTTGGGGTTGGCCGTCAGATACAGCACTTTCGAGTTTTTGCCGCCCTTGGTCAGGTCGTACACTTTGTCGCGGGTGATGCCCGTGACCAGGAAGCGCTTGGCGTAGGCCACGCCCGAGGGCCCGTCCTGGTACACCATGTTGTACACCAGCCGGTCGTCGTTCTTGTTGTAGACGCCCACGTGCAGAATGTCCTTGCCGACGAAGGTTTTCTCGGCAATCTTGAACACGGTGAACGTCCCGTCGCGGCGGATGGCAATGATGTCGTCCAGGTCGGAACAGTCGCAGATGGTGACGGCGCTTTCGTCTTTTTTGAGGCCGTAGCCCACGAAACCGTCGGCGTAGTTGACGTAGAGCTTCTGGTTGGCCACGGCCACTTTCTGGGCCGTTACCACGTCGAAGGTGCGCAGCTGGGTTTTCCGCTCCCGCCCGGCGCCGTACTTTTTCAGCAGGTTTTCGAAGTAGGCAATGGCGTAGCGGGTGATGTTGGCCAAGTTGTCGGCCACCTCAGCCAGCTCGGCTTCGAGCCGCTGGATGTACTCGTCGGCCTTGAAGCCGTCGAACTTGCTGATGCGCTTGATGCGGATTTCGGTCAGACGCGTCAGGTCGTCCTCGGTGATGGGGCGGCGCAGCACCAGGCGCTGGTCGTCGGCCTTGGCCCGGGAGCCTTTCACGCGCACAAATTTGCTCAGGCCCTTCTCGATGGTTTCGAGAATATCGGCCCAGGTTTCGCACTCCTCGATTTTGCGGTAGATGCGGTTTTCGATGAAAATCTTCTCCAGCGAGGCATTATGCCACTTTTCCCAGAGCTCATCCTGCCGGATTTCTAGCTCACGTTCCAGCAGCCGTACCGTTTTCTGGGTGCTCAGCCGCAACATGTCCTCCACGCCCACGAAGCGGGGCTTGTCCTCGATGATGACGCAGGTATTGGGCGAAATCGAAATTTCGCAATCCGTAAAGGCGTACAGCGCGTCCATCGTCAGGTCGGGACTCACGCCGGCGGGCAGGTGCACCTGGATTTCGACGTTGGCGGCCGTGTTGTCGACCACCTTGCGGATCTTGATTTTGTTGGCTTCCGAGGCCTTCACGATGCTTTCCATCAGCGCCGTGGTGGTGGTGCCGTAGGGAATGTCGCGGATGACGAGCATGGTCTTATCGGCCTTCTCGATGGTAGCCCGCACCCGGATTTTAGCCCCGCGCAACCCGCCGTTATAGTTGGTAATGTCGCAGAGGCCGCCGGTGGGAAAGTCGGGAAACAGCTGAATTTCCCGGCCCCGCAGCACGTCGATAGAGGCCTTGCACAGCTCCCGGAAGTTGTGGGGCATGATCTTGGTGCTCAGGCCGACGGCAATGCCTTCCACGCCCTGGGCCAGCAGCAAGGGGAACTTGACGGGCAGCGTAGTAGGCTCCCGCTTGCGGCCGTCGTAGCTCATCTGCCAGTCGGTGATGTCGGGATTGAACACCACTTCGAGGGCAAACTTGGTGAGGCGGGCCTCAATATAACGCGGCGCGGCCGCCCCGTCGCCGGTGCGGATGTCGCCCCAGTTGCCCTGGGTTTCGATTAGCAGATCCTTCTGACCCAGGTTCACCATAGCGTCGCCAATGGAGGCGTCGCCGTGGGGATGGTACTGCATGGTCTGGCCGATGACGTTGGCGACCTTGTTGAAGCGGCCGTCGTCCATTTCCTTCATGGCGTGCAGAATGCGGCGCTGCACGGGCTTGAGGCCGTCTTCGATGGCGGGCACGGCCCGCTCCAGAATCACGTAGGAAGCATAATCCAGAAACCAGTTCTGGTACATGCCGGCCACGGTGGCCACGTCGTGAATGGTTTCGCCGGGGGCAAACTTGGGCTCCTCCTCGGTTTCCTCCGTCACGGGCGTCGATTCAGTTACGGCCTGCACGTCGTCCGACGATTCGGAGAGCAGCAGCTCGCCAGCTTCGCTCACGACCGACTCGGCCGTTTCGTCTTCGTCGCTCGCAGTAGCAGCCGGACCAGCCGCCGGGCCGGGCGTGGCACCGAACTCAATGGAGTCGCCGGCGCCGAACAGGTTGGGCTGCTCTTCCGGATTCAGATCGTGGGAATTTTTCTCTTCTGACACAGTGGGGTGTGGCATTGGCCACGGTTAATGTTCTTGTACCACTCTCCCAGCCTCGCGGCCGGAAGGATTTTCACGCAACAAACCGGCCCGGGAAGGGCACGGGCAACAACATGTAGGAGTCAACTCATGGGCGCAGAGTAAAAGCTACAAAGAAAACCAACGGGACGGGGCCATAGCAGCCCGCAACCCCGGAATATCAAAAGTACCGTTAGCTGCGCAGAACGCAATATTTGTAATGCGGACCACGGGCATAAAGTTCCTAATTATATTAGCCAAAGCCAAGCTTCCGGCTAAGTTTCCCGCCTTCTAAATCCGGCTTTATAGACACCTGACGCCTGATATACCCCGGCCCAGCCACCCAAATTAATTAGCATCAACATTCCTACTGCCTGCCGCTTCCCAGTCCAGCTTCCCAGCTCCGCCCGTTGGCAAGCTAGTCGCCCCAATAGTCGAGAGCGGCCAGGATGCAGAACACCACCACGAAAACAACGACCGATGCCCCCGCCGCCAGTACCATGCCCAGGCGGGGAAAGAAGCCCCCGGTATGACTGTCGCGCACATACTTTATCCAGTAGAGCAGCCCCAGGGCCAACGGCAGAAGCAGCCAATAAGGAGAAAAAGACATGGAGGATTGAGTAAGCACTGCTTATAATTCGTTGCCGTTACGGCAAGTCAAAATAGGGCGAGGATATCATCCGGCCTAGGCCGCCAAGGGAGCCCCGCCGGAGCCGGGGTTCAGGATAGCGAATTCCAAATAAATACCGAACATTGAACGGCCGCCGGCGCTTTATTGCCGGCCAGTATTTCATCCTCCGACTCTTTTTCTATGCTCGACTTAGTTATCAATGCCCGGCAGGCGGCCATCAGCGCCGGTTTCGACGTGAAGCGTATCCTGCCCTTCCGGGAGCGGCGCATGGTGGGGCCCTTTATCTTCATGGACCACGCCGGCCCCGTATCGGTGCCCGCCGCCCAGCTCCAGAGTCTCGACGTGCTGCCCCACCCCCACATCGGCCTGAGCACGGTGAGCTACCTGTTTGGCGGCCAGGTAACGCACCGCGACAGTCTGGGCGTGGAGCAGATCATCCGGCCCGGTGAGGTGAACTGGATGACGGCCGGCAGCGGCATTGCCCACTCCGAGCGGTTTGAGGACCCGGCCACGCTGGCCGGCGGGCAGCTGGAAATGATTCAGACCTGGGTGGCCCTGCCCGAGGCCGACGAGGAAACGGCCCCCAGCTTTACCAACTACCAGCCCCACGAGCTGCCCATCTTTACCGAGCCCGGCGTGTGGATGCGCCTGATTGCGGGCGACGCCTACGGGCTGCGCAACGGCGTGCAAACCCATTCGCCGCTGTTTTACCTGCACGTGGTGCTGCAGCCCGGCACCCGCTTCGGGCTGCCCCTGGGCCATCAGGAGCGCGGGGCCTACGTAGCCAAGGGTCAGGTGGAGGTAGCCGGCCATTTTTACTCGGCTGGGCAGCTGCTGGTATTCACGCCCGGCCAGGATCCGGTCATCACGGCCCGCGAAGCATCCACGCTCATGCTGCTGGGCGGCGAGCAGCTGGGCCCGCGCTTTATCTGGTGGAACTTCGTGTCGTCGCGCAAGGAGCGCATCGAGCAGGCCAAGGCCGACTGGGCTGCCGGCCGCATTGCCCTGCCCCCCACCGACAACCACGAATTCATTCCCCTGCCTCAGGATAAGTCGCGCCCGGCCTCCTCGGGGGCCGCGCCCGAGCCCCTCTCGTAGCCCGGTTTTCTACAAGCGCAAAGGCCACTCCCGATGGTTCGGGAGTGGCCTTTATGGTTTCTGGGGCTTCGTGCGCTTATTGGGTGCCGAGCAGCGTCATCGTCGGGGCGGCGTCGGGGCTTTTGGCCCGGCGGCTCACCACCAGCAGGCTGATCAGGGCCAGCAGCAACAGCCAGCCCATAGCCCGCTGCCGCCAGGGCGACGAATTGTTTTGGCCGGTCGGGCCAGAAGTGCCCGCCGAATAAGATTGTAGTGATGATGCCATAGATGTGGAGATGGAAGGAGCGGAAAAATACCTGTACGGATTACTACAAATAAAGTGGTAAACCACATACGGCGGTATCACATATTGATGTGCCCCGCCATATTGTGGGCAGTAAAAAACCGCACTGCCCACGGCGGCCACTCGGCCACCTATGAAATAGTCGGCGCCATCGGCAAGGCAGCTTCACTGCCGGTGCTTGCCGGCCGCAGCTTGGTTGCCGCGGGCAAAAACGCCCCACCCGGCGTAGGCCGAATGGGGCGTTTCAACTTTGGCACTGTACGCGGCTACGCGAAGGCCATATCCTCCTCGGCCACTTCGCTCACGGGCAGCACGTCGGAGGTTATCAGGTCTTTCTCCTGGCGCAGGTTGTCGATGATGAATTCCTGGCGGGCGGGCGTGTTTTTGCCCATGTAATACGTCAGCACCTGCTGGATGCTACGGTCGGACTGCAGAATCACGGGCTCGAGCTTGATGTTGTCGCCGATAAACTTGCCGAACTCGTCGGGGCTGATTTCGCCCAGGCCCTTGAAGCGCGTCACTTCGGGGTTGCGGCCCAGCTGGTGCATGGCATTCTGCTTTTCCTGCTCGTTGTAGCAGTAGATGGTCGTTTTCTTGTTGCGCACCCGGAACAGGGGCGTTTCCAGAATGAAGACGTGGCCGTTGCGCACCAAATCGGGGAAGAACTGCAAAAAGAAAGTGAGCAGCAGCAGGCGGATGTGCATGCCGTCGACGTCGGCATCGGTGGCAATAACGACGCGGTTGTAGCGCAGGTTCTCGATGCCTTCCTCGATGTTGAGGGCGTGCTGAAGCAGGTTCAGCTCCTCATTCTCGTACACGATTTTCTTTTTCAGCCCGAAGCAGTTCAGGGGCTTGCCGCGCAAACTGAAGACGGCTTCGGTTTCCACGTTACGGCTCTTGGTGATGGAGCCCGAGGCCGAGTCGCCCTCCGTAATGAAGAGAGTGGTCAGGGCTTCGGTTTCCTGCTTGCCTTCGCCGAGGTGGAAGCGGCAGTCGCGCAGCTTGCGGTTGTGCAGGTTGGCTTTCTTGGCGCGCTGGTTGGCCAGCTTTTTCACCCCGGCCATGTCCTTGCGCTCCCGCTCGTTTTGCTCGATGCGCTTTTTGAGGGCTTCGGCCACGGCCGGGTTCTGGTGCAGGTAGTTGTCGAGGTGCTCCTTGATGAAGTCCAGGACAAAGCCGCGCACCGTGGGCCCATCCTCGCCCATGTTGATGGAGCCGAGCTTGGTTTTGGTCTGGCTTTCGAACACGGGCTCCTGCACGCGCACCGAAATGGCGGCAATAATGGAGCCGCGAATATCGGCCGCGTCGTACTCCTTGTTCTTGTTGGCCTTGGCGTAGTACTCGCGCACGGTTTTCACCACGGCCTCGCGGAAGGCGGCCAGGTGGGTACCGCCCTGGGTGGTGTACTGCCCGTTGACGAACGAGTAGTATTCCTCGCCGTAGTCGTTGCCGTGGGTGAGGGCCAGCTCGATATCGGGGCCCTTGAGGTGGATGATGGGGTAGCGCAGGCTCTCGGGGTCGGCCTTGCGGGAGAGCAAGTCGAGCAGGCCGTTTTCGGAGTAGTACTTCTGCCCGTTGAAGTTGATGGTGAGCCCCGCGTTCAGGTAGACGTAGTTCCAGATCTGGTTTTCCAGGTATTCCGGAATGAAGCGGTAGTTCTTGAAGATGGTATCGTCGGGCTGAAATACCATCAGCGTGCCGTTGCGCTGGCTGGTTTTCTGGGGCTTGGGGTCCTGCACGAGCTTGCCTTGGCTGAACTCGGCGGCCTTCATCTGGCCCTCGCGCACGCTCTGCACCAGAAAGTAATTGCTGAGGGCGTTAACTGCTTTGGTGCCGACCCCGTTTAAACCCACAGACTTCTGGAAGACCTTCGAGTCGTATTTGCCGCCCGTATTGATTTTACTGACCACATCCACCACCTTGCCCAGCGGAATTCCCCGGCCGTAGTCGCGCACCTGCACGCGCTGGTCGGATATTTTGATGTCGATGGTGCGGCCGTGGCCCATCACGTGCTCGTCGATGGAGTTATCAATAACTTCCTTTACCAACACGTAGATACCATCGTCGTAAGCAGAACCGTCGCCGAGCTTGCCGATGTACATACCGGGCCGCAGCCGGATATGCTCGCGCCAGTCGAGGGAACGGATGCTGTCTTCGGTGTAGCCGTGGTCGGGAGTAGCAGCGATGGAGAGTTCTTCGTCAGCCATTGGGTTATGCGGAATTCTAATTTGAGGTAAAATAACGCAGAAAATTGAGGTTTTCCACGTATTGTTTTCGCTACTCAAGTTAGCAAAATCGTTTTTCACAACCTAGAAACCGTCCGCAAGGTTCACTCGAAATTTTCCCACCAAGCAAAATAACGCCCTTTTCTCCTCTCTCCAGCCTTCCAATCTAATTAGCAATATGCTCCCTCCCGTTACCCAACACCATTTGCCTCCTTCCGGCCACAAACCCCAGCCCGAGGTCAAGCAGCGCCCCATCGTCGAGTTCACCTTTATGCTCCTGGCGGGCGTGCTGCTGGTGTACTCCCTCAAAGTGCTCGACGACGTGCTGCTGCCGCTGGCCTTCGCGGCCGTGTTTACGCTGCTGCTGCTGCCCATCTGCCGCTGGTTGGAGGCCAAAGGCCTGGGCCGCGTGTGGGCCATCATTCTGTGCCTGCTGCTGCTGATCGTATTTTTTGCCGGTATTATTCTGGCCTTCGGCTCCCAGCTTACGCAGTTCAAGGACGAGCTACCGAAGCTGCAGACCAAGACGATGGAGTTCTTCAACTCGGCCCAGGAATGGGCTCACCAGCGCTTCGGTTACAAGCCCATGAGCATCGAGGAAGTGAAGGATTCGACGGTAAAGGCCCTCAAAAAGTCGGGTGGCACCTACCTGGGCACTACCCTGAACACCACGACTTCGGCCCTGAGCAACGTGGCCCAGGTGCTGATTTACATTTTCTGCTTGCTGCTCTACCGCGACCATCTGCGCCAGTTCATGTTCCGCTTCGTGGCCCCGGACAAGCGCACGGCCGTGCTGCACACCGTGGACAGCATCCAGACCGTGGTGCAGGCCTATATTTCGGGCTTGTTCAAGGTTATCGTCATCGTGGCTATTCTCAACGGTATCGGGCTGGTGGCGCTGGGCGTGAAATTTGCCATCTTCTTCGCCATTTTCGCCTCGGTGCTGGCCGTTATTCCCTACATCGGCATCATGATTGGGGCCACGCTGCCGGCCCTTATTACGCTGGTCGAAACCGGCTCCCCGCTGCAGGCCCTGGGCGTTATCGGCGTGTTTGTGTTCGTGCAGTTTCTGGAAGGCAACTTCATTACGCCCATGATTACGGGCTCCCAGGTGAGCATCAACCCGCTGGCCGCCATCCTGGCCCTGATTCTGGGCAACGAGCTGTGGGGCACGCCGGGCATGATTCTGAGCATTCCGATTATGGCCGTCATCAAGGTGGTACTCGATGCCAGCAAAACCACCGAGCCCTGGGGTTTCCTGCTCGGCGACACGGCCGAGGGCGAAGACTCCACCAAGCCCGGGGCACCCAACAAGGAGCCCACGTGGTGGGACCGGCTGCTGGGCCGCAAAGCCAAGCCCGCTAACTAACTACTGCCGCCGTTTCGGCCTTTTCTTCGCCCCTGCCCGCACCCGCCGGCAGGGGCTTTTTTGGCCCCAACATTCTGCTTACTACATATATAAACAAAATTTTATAGCGCCTCTTTGGCAACCCTACTGTCCAGCCGGGGGTATAAAAGCCAGGTCAGCCTACTGCGCTGGCCTTCTGAACTCTTACTTCCACCTAAACCTTTCTTGTCCTATGGCAATTATCACCGGAGAAACCGCCCGCGCTTATAACGACCTCGTAGAAATCAACAAAACGGCTGCTAAAGGCTACCAGGAAGCCGCCGAAGGCGTGAGCAGCCCCGATCTGAAGTCGAAGCTGAGCGAGCTAAGCCAGCAACGGGCCCAGTTTGCCTCCCAGCTGACGCAGCAGGCCCAGCAGGTGGGCATCAACGTAGAAAACGGCAACACCCTGGAAGGCGTAGTAGCTGATGCCGCCGCCGCCGTACACCGGGGCTGGATCAATATTAAATCGGCCGTAACGGGCCAGGACGACTCGGCCATTCTGGGCGAGTGCGAAACCGGCGACGCCACGGCGCTGTCGGCCTACGAAACGGCCCTGAAGTCGAACGAGATACCCGCCCAAGCCCGCACCGTAATCGAGAAGCAGCACGGCGAAATTCTGTCGGCTAAAAACTGGGTAACCCAGCAGAAAGGCAGCCGCTAGACGCCGGTTTTAGCCTATTGAATTGAAAAAGCCCGTTCGAAAGAGCGGGCTTTTTTTGTGGACTAGCGTTGACAACCAGAACGTCATGTCGAGCCTGCGAGACATCTCGCGTCCCATGGTAAAATCGCCTAATGCTGCGGTAGAGGTGCTTCGCGGGACGAATGCCAAATGAGGCCTGACGGTTAGTTTGGCAACGTCAGCAAGCGAGATATCTCGCGTTGCTCGACATGACGTTCAAGGTATTCATCCGGCCGGGCTTTTGCTAAACTTCCGGGCATGCAACCTTCGCTTGTGTTATCTTTGTTACCAACGCTATTAGTACTTCTCTTTCCCCTGAATCCGCACCGCTTTTGTACGCTATAATTGACCTTGAAACGACCGGGGGGCAGCCTGCGCAGGACCGCATCACGGAAATAGCCATCTTTATCCACGACGGCGAAAAAGTCGTTGAGCAATACGATACGCTCGTCAATCCGGGCCGGTCTATTCCCTTTTTTATCACCCAGCTCACCGGCATTACCGACGATATGGTGCGCGACGCGCCCAAGTTTCACGAGGTAGCCCGCAAAATTGTGGAGCTGACGGAAGGCTGCGTATTCGTGGCCCACAACGTGCGCTTCGACTATTCCTTTATGAAAAAGGAATTTGCCGACCTGGGCTACAACTTCTCGCGCAAAACCCTGTGTACGGTGCGCCTGAGCCGGTCTTTGATTCCGGGCCAGCCCAGCTACAGCCTGGGCAAGTTGTGCCAGAACATCGGCATTCCGCTAGAAGGCCGCCACCGCGCCGCCGGCGACGCGGCCGCCACGGCCATCCTGTTCGACCGGCTCCTCAAAATCAGCCAGCAGGATGAGGCCCTGCGCAACCCTGCCATTTCACCCGCCGACACCCTGGCCTCGGTAGATGCACTGGCTCCGGCGGGCCGCCCGCCCAAGGCTGCGCCGGCCGCCAAGCAGCCCAGCCCCAAGCGGGTGGCCGCCGTGCAGGAAGCCATCCGGACGGCACTGCTGCCGCCCAATATTACGCCCGAGAAAGTAGCCACTTTGCCCCAGGAGGCCGGGGTGTACTACTTCCACAACGAGCAGGGCGAGGTTATCTACGTCGGCAAGAGCATCAACATCTACAAGCGGATTCAGCAGCACTTTGCCGTCGACTACAAGTCGCGCAAGTCGCTGGAGTTTAAAAACTCGATTTCGGATATCACCTGGGAGCTGACGGGCTCGGAGCTGGTGGCGCTGCTCTACGAGTCGGCGGAAATAAAGCGCATGAAGCCGCTCTACAATCGGGCCCAACGCCGCTCGGTGTTTCCGGCGGGCATCTTCCTGCGCACCGACGAAAACGGCTACAAGCGCCTCTACTACGGCAAGGCCGACGACCACGCCGAGTCGCACCCGCTCATTGCCCTCGGCAACCAGTACAAGGCCAAGGGCTTCCTGTTTCATAAGGTGGCTAAGTTTAACCTGTGCCAGAAGCTCTGTGACCTGTACAAAACCAACGGCTCGTGCTTCGACTACCAGGTGCACCGCTGCAAAGGCGCCTGCCTGGGCCTGGAGCCGGCCGAGGAATACAACCTACGCGTGGAAGAAGCCATTGAGAGCTTCACCTACGAGCACGGCTCGTTCGTTATCATCGGCAAGGGCCGGCGCGAAGACGAGAAAACCGTGGTGGTGGTGGAGCACGGCCGCTACCTGGGCTTCGGCTACGTCGACGGCGAGTTTTCGGCCCGCCGCCTCAACGACTTCAAAGACATCATCACCCGCTACAACGACAACAAGGACGTGCAGCAGATTATCCGGCAGTACCTGCGCACCAAGCACAAAGACAAGGTGAAGGTTTTCAAGTAAGCCTGTTGTTTTTTCCTAAAAAGCCCGCCCGGCCTCGCGCCGGACGGGCTTTTGGTTTTCCGTCAAAGTAAGTTTCGCGGCCAAGGCTGGTTATTTATACAGCATTTGCTATATTCATTACGCAGTACCTCCGCTCTTGTCTACCCAGTAAACTGATGATGCTATGCAAACATTGTTTACCTCTTCCTACCTGCGTATTCACCACGATGGGTTTGCCCATGCCCTCGAACTGGAATGGCTGGATTTTGCCAACAGCGCCCAGCTGCGCACCGGCTTGAATACTGGCCTGCAGCTGGCCAGCCAGTACCACGTCCGGGCCTGGATTGGCAACCTGAAGCACATGCACGTTATCCGGCCCCAGGATCAGGAGTGGATTAACACCGACTGGTTTCCCCGCTTTGCGCAGCTCGATGTGCTGCACATGGCCGTGGTCGAATCGGAGGACGTACTCAACCGTCAGGGCGTAACGCACATCATGCACCACGCCCTGGGGCTGGCCCCGCTGAGCACCGCCTATTTCCGCACTGTAGAGGAAGCCCGGCACTGGGTACGCACCACGGCCTTTGCGTTTCAGCCGCACTAGCCTGACTGGGCTACGCCAGGCATTTTGGGAGCTACTTAATTTCTACTTGCGTTAACTATCAATTACTTGCCCTTCAAGCACGAGAGGCAAGCTGGTCAGCAGCGTGAATAAATACCGCAAAATAAAAGCGCTGCGAAGCTACTCAGCTCAGCATTTACCCGTATTATAGTATCCCGCCCCTCACCTACGCTTAAGCCGCTATTGCACGTGCCCAGTTCCTATCCTTTGCCTTAGCGGCGTACTATTATGGCCGATTTACTGTATCCTGCCAACGCTTCCCTGTATTACCACAACGAGCTGGCCACCGTCATTGAACATGCCCACGGTTACGCCCGCATCGACTGGAACCCCGTGCCGATACGCAGCAGCTCTTTGCGGGCCGTGTATGAGCACGCGCTGTACCTGCTGCGCGATGAAGGCTTTTCCAAAATTCTGACCGACCACCAGCTCATGCCGCCCGTACTGCCTCGCGACCAGGAATGGCTGACGCAGGATTGGGCACCGCGGGCCGTGCATGCCGGCTACCGCCTCTGCGCCGTGGTGCAGGCCTACGATGTGCTCAGCCAGCTTTCCACCCAGCAGATTGTCCAGCAAATCACCGACCTGCCCCTGACCATCCGCTACTTTACCGACAGCCGGGCCGCCGAAGACTGGCTGCGCTGCGCCTGAATACATACTAGGCGCTATTCAGGCCGCAAAATCAGTTAAAACAGCCGGTGCCGCAGCAACCAGCCAGCCGCGTCGAATTCGGTAGCGGCCGGCACGTAGCTCTCCACCTTCACGGGCTTGGCCACAGTGATGGTGTTGCCGTCGCCGCTGTCGTAGACCGTGACGCTGGTAGCGGCTTTGGCAGCTGATCCTTCCGTTTTGAGCGTTACCACATCCTGGCCTGCCCCGTCGTAGATGCCAATACTGAAGCGGTGGTCGGGTAGGCCGCGTAGCTCGAACACATCATTGCCGCCAAGGCCGAATACCTTGATGGAGCGCGTCTGGCGGTAGTCGAAGGTGCGCTGGCCCACGAGGCTGTCGGGCCGGCCAGCGTGCAAGCCGTACTGGCTCACGCGCACCAGTCCCGGCCCGGTGGGCTCGATGACGAACCGCTCGGATTGGTCGGTACCGGGCAGCTCAATGTCGCGGGCCAGCAGCTCGTAGAACTTGGCTGCTACCTCGTCGAGCTGGTCGCGGCGGCCGCGCAGGTTTTCGTCAAATTCGGCCCCGGCCTGAGCATACACCTCCTTGGGCCACAGTGCCAGGGCATTGTGAATTACCGGGTCGGAAAGGCTGCGCTGCATTGAGTCGGCCACTTGCTGGAAGTCCTGGGCGGTGAGGTAAGTCAGCAGCGACTTATCCATGGGCCGGGCGGCGCGGTTGAGGCCTTCCACGTCGGCCAGCCGGATTTTCTGGTGGAAGCTCTGGTAGTTGGATTTCACCCAGCCAATAATGTGGGTGATGAGGCCGTCGTCGAACTTGAAGAAAGCGTGGTCCCGGTCGCGGGGAATGGCGCGGTACACGGTGCTGCCGCCGGCGGCCGGAAAGCTGGCCCAGCGCCACTGGTCTTCGCGCCGGCTCCAGTCGCCGAGCCACATATCGAAGAGGCGGGCCCGCAGGTACCAACGGGCATCGATGCGGTGCTGCTGGTTGTACACCAGGTTGGAAAACACCTTGCGGGAACTTTCCACCTTGGCCGAGCGGCCAAAGCTGCTCACGGCGCTCTGGTCGCCCTCGGGCCGTTCCTCAAACAGGTAGAGGGCATTGGCAAAGGTTTGGCGAAACTCACCCAGGGCCGGGTCGTCGGCCACGTACACCAGCCGCGGGTTGGTATGATACACGCCGGCCGCCGCCGCCAGGGGGGCCACGATGTAGGCGCCGTAGGGGTTAATAACGCTGGTCTGGTCCTTCATCAGCCGGCCGATGGCCCCGTCGCGCAGGCCTTCCGGCAGGGCCTTGGTAGCATCCTTATCGACGGAGCGCAGCACGTACTGCACGCCGTTACGGTCGAGCAGGCGCAGGTTTTTGGTTTGGAAGCTGCCGCCTTCCCGCACCGGCGTAAGGCCGCCGGGCACAGCCGTGCGCAGGTTGAACACGGGAGCATCGATGGGTACGGCCCAGAGCTGCCGGTAGTGCTTGCCCCAGAAAAACCGGTGAACCGGCCCCCGCAGGTATTGGGGCCCCGCCGCCACACGCACCGTGGAATCGGGGCCGATGGTGGGCGGCGGACCGGCGGCGGGTGCGGCCGGGGCCGAGCAGGAACCCAGCAACAGGCCGCCAACCAGGGCGCTACTTACAATGGCAGGGCTCCATTCAACTTGAAAAAAGGACACGTAGGCAGAAGTAGAAAGGGCGGAAAGATGACTGGCCGGGCCAGCCCCGCCCTTATAGCGCAAACCGGCCGCCAGCGGTTGTGCTTGCTTTGCGGCCCACTTTTGTGGCGCAACTGCGTTGAAGGACTCGAGCCGCGCTTTTCCCCGTCCCGATGACCCAACGATTATTCTGTTCCCTGGCCCTTATTTTCTTCACTTCCTGCGTCCGGCAGCAGTATTTTCAGCCCGATGCCCGCCTGCCCACCGCCCCACCAGCCGCCGACAGTGCCCGGGTAACGGCGGGCCGGCATTACCAGCGCGGAGGTCTGCATAATTTATTCTGGGGCAAACATTACCGCCCGGTGTGGGCCACACCCGTGACGCTGCCCGTGCTGGACTTAAGCAAAACCGTGGCCGGCGGCCTGCAGGCCGGCAAGATGGGCGGGGGCTTCCAAAGCATCAGTATGACGCTGAACGGCACCCAGGGCCGGCAGTATTCATTGCGCACTCTTGACAAGGACCCGTACAAGACATTGCCCAAAGTGGCCCGCAAGTCGTTTCTGCTCAATATTGTGCGCGATGCCACGTCGGCCGCCAACCCATTCGGCGCTTTCGTGGTGCCGCCGCTGGCCGAGGCGGCGGGCGTGCTGCACACCAACCCCCGCCCCTACTACGTGCGCCCCGACGAAACCGGCCTGGGCGCTTCCTCGCCCCTGTTTCAGGGCAAAGTGGTGATGCTGGAAGAGAAATACGAGGGCCTGGAAAACCTGACGCCCGCCTTCGGGGCTGCCCGCGACCTGGAAGACAGCGACGAAATGCTGGCCCTGCGCTACCGCAACCCCACCCATCAGATCGACCAGCTGGCTTTTGCCCGGGCCCGGCTGCTGGATATCTGGCTCGGCGACTGGGACCGGCACGAGGGCCAGTGGCAGTGGGCTGTATATGAGCAAGCAGGCCGCACCCGCTACCGGGCCGTGCCCAAAGACCGGGACCAGGTTTTTTATCGCTTCGATGATGGCCTGATTCCGTGGCTGGCCAGCCGGCGCTGGGCCGTGCGTAAGTTTCGCACCTTCAAGCCCAAGTATGAAGACGTGGGTGGACTGGCAAAAAACGCCCAGTTCATCGACGAGCGGGCGTTGTCGGAGGTAAGCCGGACCCAGTTTCAGCAGCTAGCCCAGGACTTGCAGAAGCGCCTGACCGATGGTGTGATTGAGGATGCCCTGCATCTGTTTCCGACCCCGGTATATGCGCTGGAAGGCCCGCGCACGGCGGCGGCCCTGCGGGCCCGCCGCACCAGCTTGCCCAAAGCCGCCGATACATTTTACCGGCTGCTGGCCAAGCGCGTCACGGTAGCCGGCACCGACAAGGCCGAGCGTTTCGTGGTAGAGCGTCTCACCGATACCAGCACGGTGGTGAGCGTATACCGCATCCTGGACAAAGACGACAAGCCCACCACCGATACACTGCTCTACCGCCGCAGCTTCCGGCCCGACGAGACGAAGCGCATCACGCTGCACGGCCTCGAAGGCGAGGATATGTTTGAGGTGAGCGGGGAAGTAAAGCGCAGTATCCGGGTCGACATATATGGTGGGCCCAACGCGGATGAGGTAGTGAATACCTCCCGAGTGCAGCGCGGCGGTAAGAAAACCTACTACTACGACACCAAGCGCGGCAACACTATCGTGCGCGGCCACGACTTTAAGGACAAGACCGCCAGCGGCGTGCAAATGCACGCCTACGACCGGGAAGGCTACTAGGCGCTACTCTAGAAGCTGGAATAAGTAAAGTATCAGTTGTTTTTGTGGTCGGCCTATGGCAATACTTAGGTAGAAGTCGGTCTGCCTTTTAGGGTGTTCTTCTACCTAGTTAGGTAGAAGGCTATGCTGTTTTAGAGTATCCTTCTACCTGCCTGGGTAGAAGGTTGCCCTATTTTACACTAGTCTTCTACCTGATTAGGTAGAAGACTATGCTGTTTTAGAGCATCTTTCTACCTAGGCCGCCCTGCCATAGAAAAGCTCCTTGCAACTAGTTGCAAGGAGCTTTTCTATGGCAGGGCGGCCTACCGTATTTAACCCGGCTTTTCCACTTCGACCAGCATATCGAGCACCATGTGCTCGGTGGGCGTCAGCTGGTCGTTTTCGGCGGGGTCGGCATCGTGGCGGCGCAGGTAGTCGATGAGCTTATCGGAGTTAAACAGCTCTACTACCTGGGGGTGAATGTAGTATTTACTGCACACGGTGGGCGTGTTGCCCAGGCCAGTGGCTACGTCTTTCACGGCCCGCTTCAGCACCTTTTCTTTGGGTAGTTCGGGCTCTTCGTGCAGTATCGTTTCGAGGCACTCCACCATTTTCACAGTGCCGCCCCAGGTGCGGAAGTCCTTAGCCGAGAGGTTCAGGCCCGTGGCTGTGCGCAGGTACTCATTCACGTCGCCCGATTCGAGCTCCTGCCGGTGGCCGTCGGCGGCGTAGTACTGAAACAGGTGCTGGCCGGGTATTTCCTTGCATTTCTGCACTAGCCGGGCCAGGCGGCGGTTGTGCAGGCTCACATCGTGGGGCACGCCTTTCTTGCCCACGAAGGTGAAGTGCACCTCGTCGCCGGCTACCTGCACATGCCGGTCACGCAGCGTGGTCAGGCCGTAGCTCTTGTTCTTTTTGGCGTATTCCTTATTGCCGACCCGGATAAACGACTGGTCCATGAGGGTAAGCACAAGAGCCACCACTTTCTCGCGGTCCAGCTTGGGGCGCTTCAGATCCTGCTGAATCTGCTGGCGCAGGGCGGGCAGCTTTTCGCCGAAAGCGCGCAGGCGGCTAAACTTAGTAAGGCTCCGGGCCTGGTCCCAGGCCGGGTGGTAAATGTACTGCTTACGGCCCTTCGCGTCGCGCCCGGTTACCTGCAGGTGAGCGTTGGCCAAGGGCGAAATCCAGAGGTCAGTCCAGGCCGGCGGAATCACGAAGCTACCGATGCGGGCCAGGGTTTTCTCGTCGGTTATCTTCTCGCCCTTGGCGTCGAAGTAAGTGAACTTGCCGGTGCGGCCGGCCTTGCGGGTGATGCCGGCTTTGGTATCAGGCAGGTAGCGCAGGCCAGCCAGTTCGGCCTGCCGGGCGGGGTCTTTATAGAGTACATGAGCTTCTTCCTGGGGCAGCAGGTGCTTCTTTTTGGTTTTGGGGCGGGGCGCGGTGGTGGGCATATACATCAGCAAAGCCCACCGGGGTTGGCGGGCACCCGATTCTGTACGCAGAAAAGTTACCCGAGTAAATTCAGCAGGCATATTCCTGAAAAAAGCGGGCGAATTTCTTCCGCAAAACAGAGTCAGTCTCCTCCCCTAATCGGCTTGAAAATCAGCCGCCCAGTGACGGTTGGCAGGGCAGCTCGGAATCAGCACGGGCGCTTTTTGCAACACCGGCGCGTGCTTGGGCGTATCGAACAGCAACGGTTTTGGCACCGTTTTTTCTTTCGGGCCGGTACCTCTCCCTTTCGTTTTCCCTAATTCCTTCCTCCATGCATCGTTTATTCCGTAAGTCCTGGCTGTTTTTCAGCCTCGCGGCCGTTTCCCTCGGCTCCTTTTCCTGCTCCAAAGACGGCGACGGTGACGGCGTCGTATTGTTCTCTATTGAAGATGACCGCGCCCTCGGCGACCAGGTAGCCCACCAGACCGACTCACTGATGCGCGTAAACCCCGCCCAGTACGGCCGCCTGCTGGAGCGCAGCAGCAATGCCGCTGCCTACGCCGCCCTCGACAACGTGGTGAATAAGGTGCTCAACTCGGGCAAGCTTACCTACCGCACCGAGTTTCCCTGGGACGTAAAAATTGTGCAAAAGGATGAGAAAAACGCCTTTGCCACGCCCGGCGGCCATATTTACGTATACACGGGCCTCATCAAATACCTCGACCGGGAAGCTGAGTTGGCGGGTGTTATCGGCCACGAAATTGCCCACGCCGACCGGCGCCACACCACCAAGCAGCTCCAGACCCAGTATGGCATCGAGTTTCTGCTAAGCCTGGTACTGGGCGACAACTCCAACCAGCTCGTACAGATTGCCGCTGGCCTGGGTCAGCTCAAATTCAGCCGAGATGATGAAAGTGAGGCCGACAAGTACTCGGTTATCTACTTGGCTCCGACCGAATATTCCTGCGACGGTGCGGCTGGCTTTTTCATCAAGGCCCAGAGCGAAGGCGCCAGCAACCCGCCTACCTTCCTGAGCACCCACCCCAACCCCGACAACCGTATTTCGGCCATTCAGACCCAGGCTCAGTCGCTGAACTGCCAGAACAAGGCGGCTTCGGATGCGAATCTGAACAAGCTGAAGAGCCTGCTGTAAGCTGCTCACTGCTAACATTCTTAAGGCCCGCTGCTTCGGTAGCGGGCCTTTTTGTTGCGGGGCCGGTGGGGCCGACGGGCAACTTTTGGCCGGGCTGCCCGCGTAAGACTTACCAAATAGCTTGCTTTCTTTACGCGTACTATGGCTCCTTTACTCAACCGACTCGGCGACTGGGCCGAAAAAGCTGACGACCTGATTCTGCGCGCCCGCACCCGCCTGGGCCTGCTCGACCCGCTCCAGATTGTGCCCTACCGCAGCTACGGCACGCCCACGCGTCTCTACGTGAAGGGCCGCCTGCTCACCGATAAGGGCATCGGCGAGGCCGACCCCGCCGACTCGCGCTGGCACAACCTGCTGAATATGTACCGGCGCTTCGAAAGCAACGAAATTGCCGGCGCCCAATTACTGGTACGCCCCGCCGACAGTTCCGAGCACCTTGTGGTAACGGACGACGAGGGCTATTTCTCCCTGAACCTAGAACCGCAGGTGCTCGGGGAGCCCGTCGACTTTATGTGGTACCCGGTGGAAGTGCTGCTCCAGGGCTTGCCGGCCCACCTCACGATGCCGTCCGGCCTCTCGGCCCACGCCCCGGTTATGATTCCGCCGGCCGATGCGGAGTACGGCATTATCAGCGACCTGGACGACACCGTTATCCAGACCTCGGCCACCGATATTCTGCGCATGGCCCGCACCGTGCTGCTGCGCAATGCCCGCTCCCGCCTGCCCTTCAAGGGCGTGGCTGAGTTTTACCGGGCCCTGCAGCTGGGCCGCAACGGCAAGCGCAACAACCCGTTTTTCTACGTGAGCAGCAGCCCCTGGAACCTCTACGACCTACTGGAAGATTTCCTTACGCTCAACCAGATTCCGCCCGGCCCGCTCCTGCTCCGCGACTTTGCCGTGGTGCGCAAATCGGCCAAGGATGTATCGGAGCACCACGGGCACAAGCTCCAGGAAATTGACAACATTCTGCTGACCTACCCCAAGCTGCCCTTCGTGCTCATCGGCGACAGTGGGCAGGAAGACGCCAACATCTACCGCGAAGTAGTGCGCAAGCACCCCGGCCGCATCCTGGCCATCTACATCCGCGACGTGCTGCGCCCCGACCGCGCCACGCTCGTCGAGCGGGTATCGGAAGAGCTGCGCGGCGACAAAGTGGAAATGCTGCTGGTGCAGGACACGGTGCAGGCCGCCGAGCATGCCGCCAAAACCGGCCTCATTTTCACGGAAGCCATTCCGGCCGTGGCAGAGGAAAAGCACAAAGACGAAACCACCCCCGAAGACCCCGGCGAAGCCCACGACCAAGGCGCGTAGAGTTAATGTGCTTAGGTGCTAATGTGGTTGAATGTGCTAAATGTAGAGAATGTGTCATTGCGAGACGTAGTCGAAGCAATCCGTCCTCTGAAATGTGCGGCGCTACCTTCACTGAAAAGCCCTCAATCGTTGTTACGGTTGAGGGCTTTCTGGTAAAAGGACGTGACTACCTGCGCAGAGGACGGATTGCTTCGACTACGTCTCGCAATGACACGGGTTTAGCACATAAGCACATTAGAAATCTAGCTGGAATGGTCGGCGACGATAACCCACTGATTGTTGATGCGCCGGAAAACCAGCAGGAAGTGGCCTTGCAGGTCGCCGGCGGCGGGGCGGGCCAGGTGCCAGCGGCCTACTACGTGGGCCGTTTCGGGGCCGTCGGGGGTGATGCGCAGGTTGGTGAAGGTGAGCTGGCCCATGGCCGCCGCGTCGGGGTAGTTGCGGCGGTAATTATCCAGGGTGGGCTGCCAGCCGTAAGTCAGGCCGCGCTTACCGATGAAGACCAGCGAATCGGACTCCCAGTAGCCCTGCATGAAGCCGGCCACGTCGCCGCGGTTCCAGGCGGCCGTTTGGGTAGCCAGCACTTGCCGGATGGCCGCACTGGGCGAAGCCGAATCCGGGGTGGAGCAGGCGCTGAGGGCGGCGCTGAACAGGGCAATAACGAGTAGTTTTCTCATCGAGTCGGCGGGAAGCAGAGTTGGGGTCGGGCTTATTCTTCAATCAACTCGCGCACGTAGGTAGTGCCGCCCAGTCGGCGCATATTGCGCATCACGCGGCGCTGTTTGGCGCGGGCCGCCGGACCGGGGTTACTGGCCCGAAACCGCAGCGGGTTGGGCAGCACCCCGGCCAACAGCGCCGCCTCGGCGGGTGTTACCTTGCTGGCCGGCTTGTGGAAATAGCGCTGGGAAGCGGCTTCCACGCCGAAGGTACAGTCGCCCATTTCGGCCACGCTCAAATACATTTCCATAATGCGGCGCTTGCTCCACAGCAGCTCGATGAGCATCGTGAAATATGCTTCAGCGGCCTTGCGCACGTAGCTGCGGCCGTGCCACAGAAACACGTTTTTGGCCACCTGCTGCGAAATTGTGCTGCCGCCCACCAGCTTCTTACCCTCCTGCATATTGGTTTTGACGGCCTGCTGCAGGGCGTTGAAATCGAAGCCGTGGTGGCGCAGAAACAGCTGGTCTTCGGCCGCAATAAGGGCCAGCGGCACGTGCGGCGACACTTCGTCGAGCCCCTTGAAGTCGTAGCTGATCTGCCGCTCCTCTTCCCGGATGCCGTAGTAGCCCTTGCCCACCGGGGCGTGGGCGCGGCGCTCCAGCATGAGCCAGGTAGCCGGCGGCGACACCCAGCGGTAAATGAGCACCCAGGCCACCGAGGTCAGAAACAAAGCCGTTAGTACCTGCAGGGCGGCCCGCCAGGTTTGCTGCCAATACCGTTGATATTTCGTCACTCGCTTCTGAATTGTACTACTTCGATTAAGAGCCGGCAGGCCGGTTTCGGCGCAAAAATAGCGGAATTGTAGCCGGGCAGCCGTACCCGGCCGGTATTTAGCCGTACTTTTTACCGAATACTCTGTTGTCTCTGTATGCCCCGTTTACTAGCTCTGTTTCCACTCAACCTCGTGGTTTTTCCCGGCGAAAAACTTAACCTCCACATCTTCGAGCCCCGCTACCGCCAACTGGTGCGCGACTGTATGGAGGCCGACATCACCTTCGGTATTCCACCCTTTCTCAACGAGGCCGTGAGTGACCTGGGCACTGAAGTGCGCCTGCTCAGCGTAGACAAGCACTACGACAATGGCGAAATGGACATCCGGACCAAGGCCGTGGGCGTGTTCCGCATCCGGGAGTTTTACCGGCAGGCTCCAGGCAAGCTTTACGCTGCCGGTACCGTGGACGACGTGCCCGATGACCCCGGCCAGGACGCAGCTCTCAAGGCGCGCATCACCGAATACGTGCAGCAGCTTTACACGGCCCTGGGCCTGCGCAAGCTGTTTGTGGAGCTTCCCCCCACCTACCGCATCTATGACATTGCCCACAACCTGGGCCTTACCACCGACCAGGAATACCAGCTGCTGGCTGCCACCAGTGAGCAGGAACGGCAGGAAATTGTATTGGAGCACCTGGAGAATATTCTGCCCGTCATCATGGAAACCGAACGGCTCAAGGACCGGGCCCGGCTCAACGGCCACTTCAAAAACCTCACGCCGCCGAATTTTTAGTTGCTTGCTCCCGCCGTGCTTTGCCTAATTGCCAGGGCGCTGCGTACATACCGTTCTCTCCTACGCCCTGCCGCTTGCTGACTCTGTTCCACTTTCTGCTGCTACTCGGCGCCATAGCGGGCCTGCTGGGGCTGTGGCTGCTCTACCGCTACCGGCAGGAGCGCCGCTACCGCCGACAGGTATACGTGGCCCCAGCCGAAGCCACCTGGGCCGCTCACGCCCCCGACTCAGCCCAGCAACTGCGCTTCAGCCTGGCTCTGGTCGGCGACCTGGGCGCGGTGGCTACCGATGGCCACGACCCGGTGCTGAACCTGCTACAGCACTGGCTGCGCGCTGCCGGCCCAGCCAGCGGCGTGGTTATCCTCGGCGACAATGTGTATCCCACGGGTATTCCGGCCCCTAACCATCCCGGCCGGGCCGCCGCCGAGCGGCGCCTGGATATTCAACTGGATGCCTTTCGGCAGTATGCCGGGCGCGTTATCTTCCTCAGCGGCAACCACGACTGGAACAAGGGCCGCCCCGACGGCTACCAATACTTGCTGCGTCAGGAGGCCTACGTGCTCGACAACCTTCCTGGGGCGCAGTACCTGCCGCCCAAAGGCTGTCCCGGCCCCGTAACGGTGCAGCTGGCTGAGGGAATTCTGCTAGTGGTGCTCAATACGCAGTGGTGGGTACAGAACGGCCCCAAGCCGCTGGGTCCGGACTATGGCTGCACGGTGAGCAATGCCAAAGAGCCGTTTCAGCAACTGCAGGAAATCTTGGAGAGCAACCGCCACCAGCAGATCGTGGTGGCCGGGCACCACCCGCTCTATTCCAACGCCATGCACGGGGGCAAGTTTACGACCAAGCAGCACCTGTTTCCGCTTACGGCGGCGCATAAAAAAGCCTACGTGCCGCTGCCGCTGCTGGGCTCCCTGTTTCCGGTGTACCGCCAGCTTATCGGGGCCGAGGAAGACATGGCCCACCCGCCCTACCGCAAGATGCGCCGCCGCCTGCTGCGGGTGCTGCACCAATTTCCCAACGTCATCTACGCCGCCGGCCACGACCATAACCTGCAGTATTTCCACTTCCGCCAGGGGCACTACCTGGTGAGCGGCTCGGGTAGCAAAACGGCCTTCGTACAGCACGGCGGCAAGGCCAGCTTTACCCACGAGCACAAGGGTTTTTTCGGGCTGGAATTCTACCGCAATGGCGAGGTATGGCTGCGCACCTTCGAGCCTAACTCGGCACCCGCCGACAATCCGGTAGCGCCCGAGGTATTCCGCAAAAAGCTGCTTAGCGGGTTCAAAACCAACGTTACGCCAACGGCGGAAGCAGCACCCGCAGGCTTTGGGGCTGAATCGTGACCTGAACCGGGGTTGGCATTTCTAGCGGCTCGCCGTCTATCTGCAGCAGCACCTGGCGCTGGCCCGGCACGTCTATCGTGGCCTGGCGGCAGCGCAACCGCTTTGTATAGATGGAAGCGTCGAAGTCTTCGGTATAGAGTTGGTAGAGAATTCCCAGCGCGGCCGTGCCCGGAAACGGCTCAATCAGGCAGATTTCAAACTCCCCATCATCAAGGCGACTGTCGGGGTTGATAACTACGTTGCTGCCAAAGGTATTGGCGTTGGCCACCGTTACCATAAAGGCGGCGCCTTCATATGTTTCCCGGTCCGTCACGATGCGGTAGTGCGCAGGCTCGTAGCTCAGATATTCCTGCATGGCGATGCGCACGTAAGCGGCCGGCCCGCGGGTGTCGCCGCTGCAAAACCGCTCCACCACCAAAGCATTGAATCCCAGATCGGCCAGGTGGGCACAAAATGTGTTGCCCACTTGCAGCGTGTCGATGGCCCGCACCTGATGCTCCCACACCAGGCGCAGTGCTGCTTCCTGCTCCTGCGGAATGCCCAAGTCCTTGGAAAGCCCGTTGCCCGAGCCCAGCGGCAGGATTCCCAGCGGAATGTCAGCCTCCACCAAAGCCGATGCCACCAGACTCACTGTACCGTCGCCGCCGGCGGCAAACACCGCATCGTAGCCGGGCTGGTGCTGGCGGAGGTGGTTTCGCAGCTTGTTCAGGTCATCTTCGCCGGAGGTGTGGAAAAACTCGGCGCGGCGGCCCCGCTCGGCGCAAAATGCTTCGACAGTGGCTTCCAACGACGACTTGTCGATGTCGCCGGAAATGGGATTGAGCACAAACAGTAGTCGATGCAAAACGGGTAGCGCGGTCATAAAACGGGGAAATCAGGGCGGGAAGCGTGAGAATACTACGGCAATAAACGCACTGTGGCCGAGCTTGCGCCCGGCCACAGGTAAAAACCAGTCTTAGAAACAACTACGGTTTCAGGCCTGCGGGCAGCCCCTGGGGGAAGTCGGCGGCAATTTCCCGCTGTATCTCCCCAATACGGTTGCCGGGGTTGGGGTGGGTGCTCATAAACTCCGGCGTACGGCCCCCGCCGCCCTGCTGCTCCAGAATCTGCATCACCTGCACCATAGCTTCGGGGTTGTAGCCGGCCTGGGACGTAAAATCAACAGCCAACCGGTCAGACTCCAGCTCGTCTTCGCGGCCGAAGCGCATCGTTACCAGTTTGGCAACCATGGCTGTAGCCGCCGCGGCGGCAGCCGTGCTGGGCCGATCTGGGTCGTACACGGCAATGGCGGCGGCGCCGGTCAGGCCCTGAGTCAGGCTGGACTTCGCCACCTGCTCGGCCGAGTGCCGGCCTACTACGTGGCCGATTTCGTGGGCCAACACACCAGCCACCTGACCTTCAGTCTTCAGGTTTTTTAGCAGACCCGCCGTAATGAAAATCTGACCGCCGGGCAAGGCAAAGGCGTTAATCGTATTTTCGTCGGCCAGCAAATGAAACTGGAACTTGTAGGGCGTCTGGCCGGCCTTGGTGCTGCGCACAATCTGCTGGCCGATTTCCTCCACGCGGGCCGCCGCCTGCCGGTCGGGGTGCAGGCCGCCGTACTGCTGGGCCATTTCGGGCGCGGCCTGCAGGCCCAGAGCTATTTCCTGCTCCGTCGTCATATCAACGTGCTGCACTTCGCCCGTTACCTCGTTGGTGGAGCGTTTGCAGTAGTAGGTTATCAATGAAAACCCGGCAATCAGCAGGGCAATGATGTAGCGGAGTCCTCCTCTCATGATGGTGTGGTTGTGGAAAAATGGGCGGATACTAAAAGCGGCCCCACAGCAGGGCACTTTCGCTTGTAACGCGAAGCCGCAGGCAGGGTTGTGCCGCTGCTATATACCCAAATGGGAGGTATCTGCGTATCAGGCCTAACTGCCCCCTGTCCGGCGGATTTTTCCTTTTTGCTTCCTCTAACTCTCTCTTCAATATGAACCAGAAACGCACATTCGGCTCCATCCTGACCATTTTGGGTATCATTGGCATCATCGTCGGTGCGCTGGGCTTTCTGCAGGTTGGCGGCATCGGTCTGAGCAAGATGAACTCTCTGGTGCCCTTCGCCGTGGGTCTGATTTTCTTTTTTGCCGGCATCAATCTGGTAAAAGCTACCGGCGACCGGGCCTAGCAAAGCCTGCGCCCCCTACAAGCAAAAAGCCCCGCCAGACCGGCGGGGCTTTTTCTATGCGTCATGGCAGTAAGTGCAGCCTACAGCGAGGCCAGCCCCTGGGTGCGGGCAAAGGCGTTGAGGGCCGGGTCGAGTTGCAGGAAGGACGAATTGTAGTTTACCGCGGCCGGGGCGTGGGCATAAATCACCGAGCCGCCTTTGATGGCCCGGATAATGTTGCTGGCCTGGTCGGTGGGCAGGGCCGGACAGCCCTGGCTGCGGCCCAGGCGGCCGTGCTGGCGCACAAACTCCTCACACACGTATTCGGCGCCGTGTACTACTACTGCCCGGCTGGCCGCGTTGCTGTTGTAGCGCGGCTCCAGGCCCTGCAGCTTCAGCGAAAGGCCGTGTTTACCGTTGTAGGTGTTGCCGGTCAGGTAAAAGCCCACGCTGCTTTGCTCCGAGCCATTTTTGTTGGAAAAAGCCTGTGCAAACTCTTCCCCCGTGTTTTTGCCGTGCGCTACCAGCGTATGAAACAGCACCCGCTGCTTGCGCAAGTCTACCACCCAAAGGCGCTTGAGGCGGCTGGAGCGGCTGAAGTCGATAACAGTCAGCAGCGGCTTGGCAGCCGAAGCCACGCCCCGTTGCTGCAGGTTGTAGTAGCCAGTGAGGGCCTCCCGGAAAACATCTACTGCCATCCCGCTCTGCGCGAGGCCGCTCTGGGCGTAAGTCAGCAGCATGTGTTGCTCAAAGGCGGCTGTGTAATAGGCCTTGCGAGCGGCAGCATTGGCCGTAATAGTAATTTTTCGGGGGTCCCGTGGGTTGTCGGCGGCCGACAGAGCCGTTGGTAACGAAAGCAGTGTAAGAGCAGTAAGCAGTAAGCCCGCAAAGGCAGTCCGTGTAGTTGGCATGGGCTGAAATAGGCCTAAATTGATGAAGATGGCGAATTACCGGAGGTGTGGCTACGCAAATCTAGTACTTTAGCAGTTCAGTACCATCTTTTCTTGGCGCTGCTAACGCGTCTTTTTTGCCGGCAGTTCCCGGCGCCCTGTTGCTTATGTCCGTTTCCCGGTTGCTACCCGCTTTGTTTTGCACTCTCCTTCTAACGGCCTGCGGCCACGCCCTGCCCGAGCTACCGGGCTTCGACGCGGCCATCTGGCGACGTGACACCTACGCTTGTCAAAATCAGCGCCAAAGTCAGCTAAATACCCTGCAGAAGCACAAGGAGCTGCTTTACGGCACCCGCGCCGACGATATTGACGCTTTTTTTGGTCGGCCCGACGAGGAGGAGCTCAGTGAGCAAACAGAAAAAATTTACTTTTATTACCTCGAGCCGGGCCCACAGTGTGAGCCCAGCCATCAACGCTCAACAGCCAATAAGCTGGTGTTGCGCTTCGGGCCTTTGGGCACCGTTACAGAAGTCTTGTTCGAGCGACCAATAGTGCAGGCGCCGACCGGAATATAACAATACGAATAACCCACTGTTTTTTAGCGGACAAATAAAAGGCTGCCCTTCCAAGGGCAGCCTTTTATTTGTCCGCTAAGCGTGGTGAAGAGGCCTAGCCCATGCCACCTTCGTTGGCAGGCGGACTTGGCACAGCATCGTGCTGCTGTTGGTTGCGGAACATGCTTAGCTGGGAAGGAGTCAAGATACGGCTGCACTCAGCTTCGTACTGGGCTTCCAGCTCGGCTATTTTTGCGTGCTGCTGCGCCGGGTTAGCTTTGTATTCCCACTGAATCTCATCGAGGCGGGCCAGCTTGATGCGGTTAGCGGCCCGCAGCCGAATGTACTGCGCCTCATTTAGGTGCAGCTGGTCGCACATCTGCCGGGTCATGTCGGCCACGCGGCTTTCAGATACTTCTTCGGAGCCGGGCATTTCGGCAAATTTATCTTTGCGCTGCGCCGTGGCCAGGGAGCTAAGGCTTAGCAGTAAGGCAAAAGTAAGCAATAGGAATTTCATGGGAGCGGTGGTAAAGAATGCACAAAACGGAAGCAGATTAAAAAAAGCGTGAGTAGTTGAAAGCAAGGAAGAGCCTCCAGTATTCACTATATATTATCCAAATATATATTTCTTTAATCAAACTTCCAACAGCATTATCAACATTGTTTTTACTGCGGTAAGTTCCTTGTTGCTTGACAACGGGCTACAAAAAAGGCCGATTTCGCGCACGAAACCGGCCTTTTCCTGGCAGCAAATTCCCCTTACTCAATGCCTTCAAGTGGCTTATGATCAGGGCTTTTGAAATACTGCATGGCAATCAGAGAGATAATCATACCCGACATTACGCTCTGCAGCAGAATAGCCAGGAAAGCAATGGTTACCGACAGGTCGAAGCCGAACAGGTCACGGGCCCGCAGCTGATCCATAATAGTGGGGTTGATGACGGTGTAGACGACGAAGAAGAGGGCAAATGCCACCGAGGCCACAATGGACGTAACGATGCCGGTACCGAAGCCGTGCAGATATGGCATCCGGTCGTGGCGCACGTGGCGGTAGTGCGAAATGGCCATGCAGATACCGATGGCCAGCACCACGCCGTTGAGGAAGCTGAACTCGACTCGGTCGGTAAGGTGGAGCAGCGAGGCCAGCAGGAAATAGAGAATCATACCGCCGGCCGTAAATAAGCCGTACCGGACGCCGTTTCTTTCGGGAGTGAGGTTTACGCTATTCATAATACATGAAGGAAAAAAAGTGTATGATGAAGACGGCTAGGGCCCGGAACTGCAACCCGGCCTAGCTTGTTGAGGAAGCTGCCTGTTACGCCAGTCGAACCAGCCGTATTGAATATACTTGATTCTGTGTAAGGATGTTGTGTTACCGCTTCATTTTCCCAGTTCCTTACAATTCGCCCCCGGCTGGTTTAGCGGGTGTTTGCCGACTAGTGCCCGGGCCACCGCCTGCCGACTTTGGGTTTTGCGCGCATTGGTGGGGCCGGGAAATATAATGCCCCGCGCATTTTGCCTATTTTTGTGCGCCGATTGACTTCTTACCAGTTTCCCAGCCTGGTTCTTTCCTTCGTTTCCTCGCTTTTTCCCCTATATGATCAGTACCTCCAACGTTAGCCTGCGCTACGGTAAGCGCATCCTTTTCGAAGACGTAACCATTAAATTCCTGCCCGGCAACGTGTATGGCCTTATCGGGGCAAACGGGGCGGGCAAGTCTACTTTCCTCAAAATTCTGTCGGGCGAAATTGAGCCCAACACCGGCTCGGTGGATATGCCCGCCGGGGCCCGCCTCTCGGTGCTGCGCCAGGATCAGTTTGCCTACGACCAGTACCCGGTGCTCCAGACCGTGATTATGGGCCACACCCGGCTGTGGAAAGTAATGGAGGAAAAAGATGCGCTGTATGCCAAGCCCGACTTCTCGGACGCCGACGGTGAGCGGGCAGCTCAGCTCGAAGGCGACTTTGCCGACCTCGAAGGCTGGAACGCCGACTACGAAGCCGCTGAGTTGCTCTCCGGCCTGGGCATCGGCGAAGACAAGCATTTCACGCTGATGGGCGACCTGGGCGGCTCCGATAAAGTGCGGGTGCTGTTGGCCCAGGCCCTGTTTGGCAACCCCGATGTGTTGCTGCTCGACGAACCGACCAACGGCCTCGACGCCGAAACCGTGCTGTGGCTGGAGAACTTCCTCGACAACTTCCAGAACACAGTGATTGTCGTAAGCCACGACCGGCACTTCCTGGATGCCGTGTGTAACTACATGGCCGACCTGGACTTCTCGAAAATCACGATGTATCCCGGCAACTACTCCTTCTGGTACGAAAGCTCGCAGCTGGTGCTGAAGCAGCGCCAGGACGTGAACAAGAAAACCGAGGACAAGCGCAAAGAACTGGAAGAGTTTGTGCGCCGCTTCTCGGCCAACGCCTCGAAGTCGAAGCAGGCTACTTCGCGCCAGAAGCTGCTCCAGAAGCTCACGCTGGAAGAAATCAAGCCTTCCTCGCGCAAGTACCCCTACATTGCCTTCAAGCCCGAGCGGGAAGCCGGCAACCAGCTGCTCACGGTCGAAAACCTGAGCAAGTCGGTGGATGGGCAGGTAGTGTTCCGCAACGTGGCCTTCGCCCTCGATAAGAAGGATAAAGTGGCCATCATCAGCCGCGACGACCGGGCCGCTTCCCTTCTCTTCGACATCCTCTTCGAGCAGATCAAGGCCGATACGGGTGACTTCAAGTGGGGCACAACCATCACACCCTCGTACTTCCCGCGCGAAAACGCAGAGTTCTTCGATACCGACCTGAACCTGGTGGACTGGCTGCGCCAATACTCGACCGAGAAGGACGAATCATTTATCCGCGGTTTCCTGGGCCGGATGCTGTTTTCGGGCGAGGAGTCGCAGAAGAAATCGAACGTGCTCAGCGGGGGCGAGAAAGTGCGCTGCATGCTCTCCAAAGTGATGATGGAAGCCGGCAACGTGCTCGTGCTCGACGACCCGACGAACCACCTCGACCTGGAAAGCATTACGGCCCTCAACAACTCGCTGCGCGACTACCAGGGCACGCTCATCTTCTCCTCGCACGACTTGCAGTTCGTCGAAACCGTGGCCAACCGCATTATCGAGCTGACACCCGACGGAATTATCGACCGTCGGATGACGTATGAAGAGTACTTGGCCGACGACCAGATCAAGGCCCTGCGCCAGCGTAAATACCAACTAGTATCTAAATAGCGTTATCCCCGCTCATGAAACGAATTCTCTTTTTGCTGGCAGTGAGCGGGGCTACGCTTGGCACCGCCCAGGCCCAAACCGACAGCACCCGCACCACCAAGCCGCAGCTGAACACGGCTCCTCCCGGCGCCGTGACGCCCCGGCCTACGCAGCCCGTCCAGCGTCCGGCAGTACCGGTGCCCGCGCCACCACCCGCCGGCCAGGACCTGCCCCAGCCTACCTCCGACTCGCCCTCGGGCCTGAGCTTTCCCAAGGGTACCAGCAAGGCCGAGCAGCCCAAGCCCGTTTACAAGTATTTCCTCTACGGCAACGTAGGCCTGGGCTACTCTACCGTCAATACCCAGTTTGGGCAGATTGGCCAGCTTAGTGCCAGCATCGGCCCATCCATCGGCTACCGGATTACCGACAAATTCGCGGTGGGCCCCGGCATCAGCTACACCTACAACAACTACTATTTTGAGGGTGGCACCCGGCTCAAGCGCAACAGCTTTGGGTTGAAAGCCTTTGCCCAGTACATCGTCTATAAGGAGTTTTTCATCCATGCCGAGTACGAGGCCACCAAAGCGGAGTCGTTTGATCTGGTACCGGTCAGCCCAACGATGGTAGGTATCCTGCCCACTACCCGCAACTACCGCACTCCCCTGCTGGGGCTCGGCTACCGCAGCAACCTGAGTGAGCGGTTTGCGGCCGATATCGTGGTGCTCTACAACTTCAACAACGGCTACAACTCCGACGGCACGCCCCTGTCGCAATACGGGCAGCCGGTCATTCGCTTCAACTTTCTCTACAACCTGAAGTGGAACTCCCGGCTCTAAATGCCGAATAGTTTAGACACAGAAAGGGCCTCCCGGAATTCCGGGAGGCCCTTTCTGTGTTTTCAGGCTAAATATTGATCCTGCCTCGGAGGGCAGGAGGCAGAAGCTAGACTACCCGGCCGCCGCGAATAACACGCAGCAGGATGGCGATGATGGCAATTACCAGTAGGATGTGAATCAGGCCGTTGCCTGCAATACCGGCGCCCAGAATGCCAAAGAAGCCCAGGGCCCAGACGATGATCAGAATGACAGCGATGATATACAGCAGATTTCCCATGGTGGTAGGTGATTGGGTTGGAAGGAAGGTGAAAGAAGGAAAAAACAAATCGACTTGCTGGTAGTTGTCAAGGGTTACAAGCTACTAGTAAGGGGATTTGCGGATTTGTACGCGGGCCTTTTCAAAAGGATATATCGAGATAAAAAAATTTAATTAATCCCACATAGAATTACCTCAAAAAGCGGGTTTGCTGCTTGCGAATGGCATTTCCCGCCGTTTTATATTTTTTTTCACAATTGCCTGTAATTGTCGGGACGAGCATTTTTCGCCGGCTTGGGCTGCCCGTTATTTCCGGTTAGCTTTGCGCACCGAAGCCGGCTTTTGGCGCCGGTTTTCCACCCTGCTTTTTCTTTCCCACCCTTCTTTTCTGCTTTCCATGATGAATGTCGCCGTTATTGGCTCGGGCACCATGGGCAATGGTATTGCCCACGTTTTTGCCCAGCACGGGTTTCAGGTTGCTCTTATTGACATCAGCCAGCCGGCCCTGGACAAGGCGCTGGGCACGATTGGCAAAAATCTGGACCGCCAGGTAGCCAAGGGCAGCCTGAGTGAGGACGACAAAACGGCTACCCTGGGCCGTATCACAACGCATACCAGTATTGCCGAGGGCGTGCGCAATACCGAGCTAGTGGTAGAAGCGGCCACCGAAAACGTGGAGCTCAAGCTGCAAATCTTCCGCGACCTGGACCAGCACGCCCCCGAAGCGGCTATTCTGGCCTCCAACACCTCGTCGATTTCCATCACCAAGATTGCCGCCGTTACCAAGCGGGCCGATAAGGTGATTGGCATGCACTTCATGAACCCGGTGCCGGTGATGAAGCTGGTGGAGGTTATCCGGGGCTACGCTACGTCGGATGAAGTGACGAGCCGCATCATGGATATTTCGCGGCAGCTGGGCAAAACCCCGACCGAGGTGAACGACTACCCCGGCTTCGTGGCCAACCGTATTCTGATGCCGATGATTAACGAGGCCATCATTACCCTGTTTGAGGGCGTGGCCGGCGTCGAGGAAATTGATACCGTTATGAAGCTGGGCATGGCCCACCCGATGGGGCCGCTGCAACTGGCCGACTTTATCGGCCTGGACGTGTGCCTGGCCATTCTGCGGGTGCTGCACGAGGGCCTGGGCAACCCCAAATACGCCCCCTGCCCCCTGCTGGTAAACATGGTAATGGCCGGCCGCCTGGGCGTGAAGTCGGGCGAAGGATTCTATACCTGGGGCCACGGCACCAAGGAGCTTATCGTTGCCGACCGGTTTAAGAAGTAACTGCTACACCACTTTGCCCAAAGCCCTTCCCGAGTACCCGGGAAGGGCTTTTTGTTGTAATACATGCCCCTCGCCGAGGCGACAGGCACTACAGCCACCACAACAGCTTGCCTGGGCAAGGCGACACGCATTTTTGCAACTACAAAAGTCATCCTAGGCAAGGCGACACGCACTTTTGAACGTACAAATACCCGCCTAGGCGAGGCGACACGCACTTTTGCAAGCGTAAAAGAATGCCTAGGCAAGGCGACAGTCCCTTCTGGAGTTGTGTAAACCTGCCTAGGCGAGGCGACACGTGTTTTCCAGGTTTCAGTATAATAGCTGGCTACGTGGTCATTGAACCGCACTGAAACCTTCGGGGTAGGAATTCGCTTATAGAGTATTGATTTCTGACCTGAACTTTAGTTATACAACGACATGGAACAAGCCACATTTGGCGGCGGGTGCTTCTGGTGCACCGAGGCCGTCTTTCAGAATCTGAACGGGGTGGAGAAAGTGGTATCGGGCTACACCGGGGGCCGCATTGCCAACCCCACCTATAAGGAAGTATGCAGCGGCCTGACGGGCCACAACGAAGTGATTCAGGTAACCTACGACCCGCAGGTTATCAGCTACGAGGAGCTGCTGGAGGTGTTCTGGAAAACCCACGACCCGACGACGCTCAACCAGCAGGGCAACGACGTGGGCACCCAGTACCGCTCGGGCGTGTATACTCACAACGCCGAGCAGCAGCGCCTAGCCGAATCCTATAAGCAGAAGCTAACCGACGCCGGGGCTTTCGAGCGGGGCATCACGACGGAAATCGTGCCGCTGAAAGAGTTTTATCCGGCCGAAAACTACCACCAGAACTACTACAATCTGAACGGCAGCCAGCCCTACTGCCAGTTTGTGGTGAAGAGCAAAGTAGACAAGGTGAAAGCCGTATTTGGCGACAAGCTGAAAAAGTCGGTAGCGTAGCGCTTCGGGCAAGCTCGACATAACAAAAGCACGGCGCGGGCCGTGCTTTTGTTGTTTCTACCCATTTCACTCGTGAAGTATGCCAAAGTCACCCACCAAACCCAAGTACGTTCTGATCATTCACGGCGGGGCCGTGCAAACCGACCCTGCCACCATTCCGCCCGAGAAGGAAGCCGCCCTGAAGGCCGGGCTGGAGGAAGCCTTGCAGGCCGGCTGGGAAATTTTGAGCCGGGGCGGCACCGCTCTCGACGCGGTGGAGGCCGCCGTGATGACGATGGAAGACAACGAGCTGTTCAACGCCGGCCGGGGCGGTATGTTCAACCTCAACGGCGAGGTCGAAACCGAGTCGTCGATTATGGATGGTCTCACGCTGCGGGGCGGGGCCGTGAGCGGGCTGAAGCTGGTGAAAAACCCGGTGCATCTGGCCCGGCTGGTAATGGAGAAGTGTAAGCACACCTTTCTCACGGCCGAGGGCGCCCAGGAATTTGCCCTGGCCCAGGGCCTGATGTTGCAAGACCCGAGCTACTTCAAAACCGAGGAACAGCGCCGGGAGTGGCTCGACATCATTCTGGAAGCCGATAAAAAGCACGCCAATGCCCATGATACCGTGGGCGCCGTGGCCCTCGACCAGCACGGCAACCTGGCTACGGCCACCTCTACCGGCGGCATTGAGGGCAAGCTGCGGGGCCGCGTCGGCGACAGTTGCATTTACGGGGGTGGCAGCTACGCCAACAACGAGGTGTGCGCCGCCTCCTGCACCGGCGACGGCGAAATCATCATGCTGGGGGCCCTGGCCCACGAGGTGTACGCGCTGCGCAAGTACAAAGGCCTGCGTATCGACAAAGCCGCCCGCGAAGCCGTGACGATGTACGCCGACAAGCTGCAGGGCGACCGGGGCATCATTGCCGTGGACCCCGAGGGCAACATTGCCATTGAGTCGAATACCAACGTGTTCCGGCGAGCCTACCGCGTGAATGAGGACGAGCCGTTCGTGGACATCTGGATGGATAAGGAGTAGCTGCGCCAGTAAAGCAACAGAGGGTTGGCCTACGGTAGTCCAACCCTCTGTTGCTTATTTACGAAGCCGGTTCGTTCCGGAAACAGGCATCCAGCCGGACGAGGTCTTTTCGTAACCAGCCGTCGATATCCGGTGTCACTTTTGCCACCATATGGGCGTGGTGGCTTAGTACCCAGGTTTCTTTCTTCCTGCCTTTCACCGTGCTTTCCAAAAAGCCACTGTGCAGGCTGGCTAGGGCGAAGATGCGCGGGCGGCGCAGCCAGCGGCTTACCGTCACCTGGCCCGTGCCCGGGTCAATTTCGACACTCTGGAGCGGGGGCTCCACCACGTTGACTACCAGCAGAAACGCGTTGATACACAGCACAAACCCGAGCATCACCGGCACCGACCACTTCGGGCTCTCCTGGTTGAGCAGCTTGCCCACCAGGAGGCAAACAATGATGAACCCGTTGGTTTGCAGATAATTCCGGATAACGAGCTTCGGGTTCCACCGGAAGCTAACGGCTGCGGCCTGCGGCACGGGCTTAAACCGACACGCCGAAGTCGCGCAGGGCGTCGTTGAGGCTGGTTTTCAAATCGGTGCTGGGCTTGCGCTGGCCGATGATGAGGGCGCAGGGCACCTGGTAGTCGCCGGCGGGGAAAGTCTTGGTGATGGAGCCGGGAATAACCACCGAGCGGGCCGGCACGAAGCCTTTGTACTCCTTGGGCACTTCTCCCGTCACGTCGATAATCTTGGTGCTGCCGGTGATGGTAACGCCCGCGCCGATAACGGCTTCCTTGCCCACGTGGCAGCCCTCTACCAGGATGCTGCGCGAGCCAATGAAGGCGCCGTCTTCGATGATAACGGGCGCGGCCTGCACGGGCTCCAGCACGCCGCCGATGCCCACGCCGCCGCTCAGATGCACACCCGCGCCAATCTGGGCGCAGGAGCCCACCGTGGCCCAGGTGTCCACCATCGTGCCCTCACCCACCCAGGCCCCGATATTCACGTAGCTCGGCATCAGGATAACGCCGGGGGCCAGAAAGGCGCCGTAGCGGGCCGTAGCGGGCGGTACTACCCGCACGCCCTGGCCGGCGTAGTCGGTTTTGAGGCGCATTTTGTCGCGGTACTCGAACGGCTTCAACTCAATGGTTTCCATCTGCTGAATCGGGAAATAGAGGATAACGGCCTTTTTCACCCAGTCATTCACCTGCCACTGCCCATCGGCGGTGGGCTCGGCCACGCGCAGGCGGCCCTTGTCCAGCTCTTCGATTACGGCGTGAATGGCATCGGTGGTAGCAGCTTGCTGCAAGAGGCTACGGTCGGTCCAGGCAGCTTCTATGGTTGCTTGCAGGTTGGTCATGTAAGGGGGTGTTAGTTGTTGATTGCTGGTTGTTGGCAGGCGTAAATGCCCGGGGTGGTTTCAATCGGGCCAGGCCGAGAAGTGCAAACTTACCATCTTAGCGGCCACAATGCCGCATCCATCGTCCTCAACCGTCGTTTTACTGGCCTCCGTGCTCAAGCCCGTCGACGACACGCGCATGTTCGGCAAGTTTGCCCCTACGCTGGCCGCCCGGCCGCACACGACGGTGCACGTAGCCGGCCGTGGCCCGGGCAGCGCTTCAGCGGCAGCTGCACCGAGCGGCATTCAGCAGCACGTGCTGTTTAGCGGCAGCCGCCTGAGCTGGAGCCGGCTCCGGGCCCAGTGGAGCTACTGGCAGCTGCTGCGCCGCCTGCGGCCCGATGTGGTATTCGTGCACGCGCCGGAGCTGCTGCCGCTCACGCTGCTCTGGCACGGGCTGGACCGGCAGCGGCAGTTCGTGTACGATATCCGGGAAAACTACGCCCTGAACGTGACGACCCAGCGAGTATACGGCGGCCTCACGCGGCGCGCATTGGCGGCGGGCCTGCGCTGGATAGAAACCCTGGCGGCCCGCCGGGCGGCCGGAGTAGTGCTGGCCGAGCGCAGCTACGCCGAAGAGCTGCCGTTTCTGCGGGCGCTGCCGGCCGGCAGCGTGGTCGTGCTGGAAAACAAGTACCAGCCCGCCCCGGCGGAAGCCTTGCTAAGCCACTCACGCACCCTGCCCGCCCGCCACGAGCCGCTGGAGCTGCTGTATTCGGGCACTATTTCCGAATTGAACGGGGTGTTTGAGGCTATTACCTTCACCCAAACGCTGCGGCAGCACTGGCCGCTGGCCCGGCTCACCATCATCGGCTTTTGCCAGCGCCCCGACCAGCTGCAGCGCCTCACCCAGGTCGTGGCGGCCAGCCACGGAGCCGCAATGCTCATTGGTGGCGCTACGCTCGTGCCCCACGCCCAGATCAGGGCCCAGATTCAGCGCAGTCACCTGGGTTTGCTGCCCTACCGGCCCCACCCGAGTACCTGGCGCTGCGTGCCCACCAAGCTGTTTGAGTACCTGGCCAACGGTCTGCCCCTGCTGATTCCGGCCAACGATTACTGGCGCAGGCTGGTGCAGCAACATGGGGCCGGGCTAGTCGTTGGCTTCGATGAAACTTTTGATGCCGCCGCGTTTGTAGAGGTCCTTACTGCCAGTTCTTTTTACCTGCAAGGCATTCCGCCAGAGGCTTTTTGGCATACCGAAGCCACAAAATTGCGGGCCCTGCTGGATACTATTCGGTAACTGTCGACCTTTGCCGGCCGTTAGCGGAAATGAGCAGCCGATTTTGCTATCTTCGCCTCCTTTTTTTCCGCTCTTTCCCCGCATACTCCCACTTCCCTAATATGAGCACACTGCGTCATTCCGAAATTGCCGGCGTCGGCCATTACGTTCCTTCCCGCGTTGTTACCAATGCCGACATCACCGAACTCATGGAAACCACCGACGAGTGGATTCAGGAGCGCACCGGCATCAAGGAGCGCCGTTGGTTTGAGGAAGGCAAGGACACTACGGCCAACATGGGCGCCAACGCGGCCCGCAAAGCCCTGGAAATGGCCGGCCTCGAGCCCGACGACGTGCAGATGATTGTATTTGCCACGCTCTCCCCCGACTACTTCTTCCCCGGCTCGGGCGTGCTGCTGCAGCGCGAGCTAGGCATCAAGGCCCCCATCCCGGCCTTCGACGTGCGCAACCAGTGCTCGGGCTTCGTGTATGCGCTGAGCATGGCCGACCAGTTCGTGAAAACCGGCATGTACGATACCGTGCTGGTGGTAGGCTCCGAAATTCACTCCTCGGGCCTCGATATCAGCACCCGCGGCCGGGGCGTGTCGGTTATCTTCGGGGATGGCGCGGGTGCCGTAGTGCTGCGGCCCAGCACCCGCGAAGGGCACGGCATTCTGAGCACCCACCTGCACTCGCAGGGCGAGCATGCCGAGGAACTGATTGTGAAAGAGCCCGGCTCCAACCGCAATAACCGCGTGCAGTACGTAATGGCCAACGAGCTGGACATGTACCCCTACATGAACGGTCAGAACGTGTTTAAGCACGCCGTGGTACGCTTTCCGCAGGTTATCAAGGAGGCCCTCGACCAGAACGGCTACGAGTCCAAGGACATCGACATGCTGATTCCGCACCAGGCCAACCTGCGCATTACCCAGTATGTGCAGCAGAAAATGGGCCTGACGAATGACAAGATCTACAGCAACATTCAGCGCTACGGCAACACGACGGCCGCCTCGGTGCCCATTGCCCTGAGCGAGGCCGTGGGCGAAGGCAAGATCAAGCGCGGCGACCTGGTGTGCCTGGCCGCTTTCGGCTCGGGGTTCACCTGGGCCTCGGCGCTTATTAAATGGTAGTACTGTAACTTGGCTTCGGCCCTGCGTAGAATCGCCCATAAAAAAACCGCGCAGCCAGAACTGGCTGCGCGGTTTTTTTATGACCCAGCTGGGCTGCTTAGAGCGTGGCTATGTCGATTACGAACCGGTAGCGCACGTCGCCTTTCACCATCCGCTCGTAGGCGGAAGTAATGTCTTTGATATCAATCAGCTCGATATCGGACACGATGTTGTGCTCGGCGCAGAAGTCCAGCATTTCCTGGGTTTCGGCAATGCCGCCGATGGTGGAGCCGGACACGCTTTTGCGGCCGGGAATCAGCGCGAAGGCCGGAACCTCCATCGGTTTGGGCGGTGCGCCAACCAGAATGTGCGTGCCGCTGGTTTTGAGCAGCGACAGGTACAGTGGGATGTCGTGGTCAGCCGAAACGGTATCCAGGATAAAGTCGAAGCTGCCCTGCACGGCCTTGAGCTGGGCCTCGTCGGAGGTCACCACGAAGTTGTGGGCGCCCAGGGCCTTGGCATCCTGCTCCTTGGCGGGCGAAGTGCTCAGCACCGTTACCTCGGCCCCGAAGGCGACGCCAAACTTGACGCCCATGTGGCCCAGGCCGCCCAGGCCCACCACGGCCAGCTTGTGGCCTTTGCCCACCTTCCAGTAGCGCAAGGGCGAGTACGTAGTGATACCAGCGCACAGCAACGGGGCCACAGCGGCCAGGTCGAGCTTCTCAGACACACCCACCACAAACTCCTCGCGCACCACGATGGTATTGGAGTAGCCGCCGTAGGTCGGGGCACCGTCCCGGCCCAGGTTGTTATAGGTTTGGGTGCTGCCTTCCAGGCAGTATTGCTCCAGGTCGGCGCGGCAGTTTTCACACACCTGGCAGGAGTCGACCAGGCAGCCTACGCCGGCCAGGTCATCTACCTTAAATTTCTTGACATGGTCACCGACCTTGACAATGCGGCCCACGATTTCGTGACCAGGCACCATGGGAAAGATGCCGGGAAACCATTCGTTCTTAATCTGGTGCAGGTCGGAATGGCACACGCCACAGTAGTGAATCTCAATCTGAACGTCGTGCGGGCCGACGTCCCGGCGCTCAAAGTCCCAGGGGGTCAGCTCAGCAGTAGGGCTTTGGGCGGCGTAGGCTTTGGTTTGGATCATGGGGTTTGGTTTTGGCAAGAATTAGAGTGGTAAAGTAAAAGAGAGGCGGGCGAAGCTACGGACCCGCGCCGAGCGGCAGCTAGTAGCGTTCCAACAGGTTCTGCTGCTCTTCAAACGGCCCGGCGAAAGGTCATGGGCGTATTACCGGTGTGCTTTTTGAAAAAGTGGGTAAAATAGTTGGCGTACTCGAAGCCCAAACGGTCGGCAATATCGGCTACGCTCCAGTCGGTGTGGTGCAGCAGCAGCTTGGCCTCACTCACGAGGCGCTCGGCAATGTGGGCCGTGGTGGGCTTGCCGGTCACTTCCTTCACCGCCCGGTTCAGGTGGTTGACGTGCACGGCCAGGCGGTCGGCGTAGTCCTGGGCGTGCTTCAAAATGGGCTGTTGCTGCGCTATGGTGACGGGAAATTGCGCGTCCAGCAAGGTCAGAAATAAATTGGTGATGCGCGCGGCCGCGTTGATTGGTGGCCCCGGGTACGCGGGGGCCGGCTCCATCTGCACCGCTTCATGGATAATCATCGACAGCTGATTGCGCAGCAGGTCGTGCTTGTGCGCGTAGTCGGTATCCATGTCGCGGCGCATGCGCCCAAACATTTCGGTCAGGTATTGCTGCTGCGCCTCCGTGAGGAAATATACCGGGTTGCCGTCTACCCGATAGAGCACCGTTTCTTTCAGACTGACGCCGCGCATGGCCGAGTGCAGAAAGTCTTCGGTGAAGCCGCAGATATAGCCCTGCTGCTCCCCGGAGCCCTCCACCACGTCCCAGGCATAGGGCACCAAGCGGTTGGTAAACACCAGCGCAGGCTTATCGATGGCGTAACTGCGGGTGGCGTAGTGCAGCTCGTTTGCGCCTTCCAGCACCAGCACTACTTTGAAATGGTCGCGCCGGCTAAAGCCCCCCATCACGCGCCGCGCCTCTGCCATAGTAGCCACGCAGATGTCGCCGTCGAGGGTAACGGGGGCGGGCTGAAGTGCGGTAACTGAGGCAAGCAGGCGAGGTTCGGTCATGGGCATAAACAGCGCCCGGTGCAAAAGGCGTTGTCGGTAATAACCCCGAATAAGCATGTATGGTTGAAAATTCGTCGTCATACCCTGAAATGCACCGGTAGAAATCAAAGGCTACCGGCGTGCAACAGCCATTGGCGTTTACTTATAGCTGTTGTATTCCTTATCGGTCACGGGCTGTAGCCATGTTACGATGCCCTTTTCAGTATTCACGTTGAGGGCAATGTGGGTCAGAGCCTGGGTGGGCGAGGCGCCGTGCCAATGCTCCACGCCCGGCTGGGCCTGAATAACGTCGCCCTTGCGCAGTAGCCGGATGGGCTGGCCTTTTTCCTGGTAGTAGCCCACCCCGTCGGTTACCAGCAGAATCTGGCCGGCCGGGTGCTGGTGCCAGTTGGAGCGGGCACCCGGCTCAAACTGCACACTGCTGCTCACGCACGTAAAGGTGGGGTCGTTTTTCACCAGCGTGTGCACATACACCGGGCCCGTAAAATTGGCCTCTGGGGCCCGTTCGCCCTTCGGGAAAAGAGGACCCGGCCCGGCCGCCGAGGTGGCCGGCACGGTTTGGCCGTAGCTGGTAAGGCCGAGCAGTACATTACAGGCAATAGTCAGCAGCACAGGGGTTTTCATAGCAGAAGGTAGTAGTGGTGAAAAACAGGCGTCAGTTGGCGGAACTGGCCATGTCAGAGCTTCTTCACAAGCCGGGCCGGCACGCCGGCCACAATGCTGTTGGCCGGCACGTCTTTAGTCACAACCGCACCGGCGCCCACAATGGCATTTTCACCGATGGTAATACCGGGCATTATCGTGGCATTGGCCCCAATCCAGGCTTTTTCCTGGATGACAATTGGCCGGGAATAGGTACTGCGCCGCTGGGCAGGCTCCAAGGGATGATTCGTGGTAATCAGGTTGACCTTGGGCCCAATCAGCACATAGTCTTCCAGCGTAATGCCGCCCCGGTCCATAAACGTGCAGGCATGATTGACGAATACGTTGCGGCCAATCTGAATATTATGCCCGAAATCGGAGTAGAAAGGCGGAATCAGGAAAAAGGTGTCGTCCACTTTTTTGTTGATCAACTCGCTGAAAACCCGCCGGATTTCCTCCTCATCATCCGCCGGCAGCGTGTTGAGTTGCGCCGTTAGCCGAATGGCTTTGCGAATGACAGCGTACAGCTGCAGATACTCTGGGTCATCGAGACGAATTATTTCACCCGATAAATCCCGCTCGAAAATGCTTTTTACGTGGTGCTCCATGTGCATTGCTGGGTTAGCGGTAAGGGGGCAGCCCTGAGGCAAGGAAGCAGTCTTCCCCGCTGCTCCTTTCTGTTACGCTTGATACGACTGATATTCTTCCTCCGTCACGGCTTGTAGCCACTCCACCATTCCCTGGCTGGCACTAGGGTTGATGGCAGTGTGGGTGAAGCGGCCTTCGGGCGTGGCCCCGTGCCAGTGTACCACGCCAGGGGCAATGCTCACGGCTTCTCCCTGGCGCAGCAGCTGCATGGGCTGCCCCTGCTGCTGGTAGTAGCCCGTGCCCGCCGTTACCACCAGCACTTGGCCGTGGGGGTGCGAGTGCCAGTTGTTGCGCGCCCCGGGCTCAAAGGTGACCTCACTCACGACGCAATCCGTCGGGTGGCCGGCTGCTACCAGGGGCTTTACCCAGGCCACGCCGGTGAAATAGTCGGCCGGGGCCTGGGTGGCACCCGCCGGGGCTGGCTGTTGCTCGTGCTTGTTCATATTGCTCATAAAGGGGCTACTTGTTGGGCGGCGGTGAGGCGGCCTGCTATAGATTCTGCAAAGATCTGTCGCCCATAGCACTACGCATAAGGCGAATCAAACCAATAAGTATAAAATTCAAACAGGGGCTGCCTCCTGCCCACTTAAGCGCAGACCTGGCCGCCGCCTACCCGCGTCCGGATGCTGGGCGGCGCTTTACAAGACCGGTACGGCCATGCGCCGAGTTGCGCTCAGAATTCCTAATTTTGAGCCTTAACCCTCCCTACTTTGCCCAGCTACACCGAGGAAAATTACCTGAAGGCCATTTTTAAGCTCTCCGAAGCCGAACCGGGCACCGAAGTCAGCACCAACCGCATTGCGGAGGTTCTGCAGACCCGGGCCGCCTCCGTGACGGATATGCTGCGGCGGCTGGGTGAAAAAGACCTGCTCAACTACACCCGCTACCGGGGCGTGTCGCTCACGCCGGAAGGCCGGCGGCTTGCCCTGCAAACCATTCGCAAGCATCGGCTCTGGGAAGTATTTCTGGTGCAGAAGCTAGGCTTCAACTGGGATGAGGTGCACGAGGTAGCCGAAGAAATGGAGCATATCCAGTCGCCGCTGCTGGTGCGCCGCCTCGATGAGTTTCTGGGCTTTCCCCAAACTGACCCCCACGGCGACCCTATCCCGACGGAGGAAGGCGCCATCCGGCGGCCCCAGAACCGCCTCGTGGCCGACCTCAGCCCCGGCGACTCCGGCACGCTGGTGGCCGTCAAAAACACCTCCGCGCCCTTCCTGCAATACCTCGATAAAGTCGGGCTGTGCCTGGGAGCTCACCTTGAAGTACTGGACAAAGTCAGCTTCGACAATTCTCTGGAAATCAAAGTTAATAAGCAGAAGACAACCTTAATTTCCGCTGAGGTCAGCCGCAACCTTTTCGTGACGGGCTAAGCGCTCAGTAACGCGAATCTTAGCTTCTCATAACCTGCCCCGGTTGCTTACCTTTGCGGCTTCACTTTCCGGCTTTCCGTGGCACTTCCGCTTCCTCCCGCACTTTCCGATACCATCGTTGCCCTCTCCACGCCGCCCGGTGCGGGGGCCATTGCCATGCTGCGCCTGTCGGGACCCGAAGCCATTAGCCTAGCCGATGCCGTGTTTGCCGGCAAGAAGTTGGCCGACCAGCCCAGCCACACCCTGCACTTCGGCACCATCCGCGACGGGAGCCGCATTCTGGATGAAGTCGTGGTGTCGCTCTTCAAGGGGCCGCACTCCTACACCCGCGAGGATGTGGTGGAAATCAGCTGCCACGGCTCCGACTATATCGTGGAGCAGATTCTGACGCTGCTCACCCGCCATGGGGCGCGGCTGGCCGAAGCCGGCGAGTTTACGAAGCGCGCCTTTCTGCACGGAGCCTTCGACCTGGCCCAGGCCGAAGCCGTGGCCGACCTCATTGCCGCCGACTCGGCCCTCTCGCATCAGGTGGCGTTGCAGCAGATGCGCGGCGGTTTTTCTCAGGAGCTGCGTGAATTGCGCGGCCGGCTGGTGCAGTTTGCAGCCCTGCTGGAGTTGGAGCTGGACTTCGGGGAGGAAGACGTGGAGTTTGCCGACCGGGCCGGGCTGGTAACGCTGCTCAACGAAGTACAGACGTTGGTGCGCCGGCTGCTCCGGTCTTTCGAGCTGGGTAACGTCATCAAGAACGGCGTCACCACCGTCATTGCCGGCCGGCCCAACGCGGGCAAATCAACCTTGCTCAACGCCCTGCTCAACGAGGAGCGCGCCATCGTCTCGGCCGTGGCCGGCACCACCCGCGACCTGATTGAGGATGAGGTCAGCATCGAAGGCATCCGGTTTCGGTTTGTGGATACGGCCGGCCTGCGCGACACCGTCGACGTGGTCGAATCCATCGGCGTGGAGCGCACCAAAAAGCGCGTGACACAGGCGGCCTTGCTGATATATCTGTTTGATATCACGAGCACTACCCCTACGGAGCTTGAAGCTGAAATTGAAGCTCTGAACCCGGGCCGCAGCATTCCGGTGCTGGCAGTCGGCAACAAGCTCGACGTGGCTTCCGACCCCGAAATTGACGCTTTCCGAAGCCAGCGCGATGTGCTGCTCATTGCTGCCGCCCGCGGCGACGGACTCGACGAACTGCGCGAGGCTCTGCTGCAGAAAGTGCGCGGCGCGGGCCTCGACCGCACCGGTCAAAGTACCATCGTTACCAACCTGCGCCACGCCCGTAGCCTGGAACTTACTAATCAGGCTCTCGACGCGGTACTGCTCGGCATCGACCACGGCAGCGGCACCGAGCTGCTGGCCGCCGACCTGCGTCAGGCCCTGGCCGCGCTGGGCGAAATCACCGGCGAAATTTCTTCCGACGATTTGCTCACCAGCATCTTCACCCAGTTCTGCATCGGTAAATAGCAGCCGGCCTAGCGGTGCTGCTCGTAGCGGTTGACTGGAATAGCCTGCCGCAGCATTGCCAGCTCAGCAGCGCTTAACGGTTGCCGGGTTGCGGCCCGAATAGCGTCGTCGAGCTGCTGGTCGGTGCGGATTCCGAGCACGGCCGACGTCACGGCTGGCTCCTGTAGCACGAAGCCGACGGCCACTTCAGCCGGCGTGTGGGAGCCAGCAGCTACCTGTTGCACCACTGCGGCAGCCCGCTGCACTTCAGCTTCTGAGTAGTTCAGGTAGGGCTTGGCGGGCTTGTCTACCAGCAAACCCTGGGCGTAGCTGCCCCGCGTCAGCACGCTGATTTGATGCTCTTGCAACAGCGCAAAGCAGCTTTCCTCGGGGCGCCGGTCCAGCAGGCTATACTGCATCATCACGCTGGCAACACTGGACTTGCGCACGTATTCGCGAATCACGTTGGGCCGGATGGATGAAATGCCATACTCCCGGATTTTGCCCTGCTCTTTCAGCCGCTCGAAGGCTTCTATCGTCTCGTCAATGGGGTCGTCGAGGGTGCCGCCGTGCAGCTGGTAGAGGTCAATGTAATCGGTTTGTAGGCGGCGCAGGCTGTGCTCCACGGCTTGTAGGATGTAGGCTTTCGTCGGGTTCCAGTCCCAGCCGCTGCCGTCGGGCCGCCACTGGTTGCCCACTTTGGTAGCCAGCACCACCTGCTGCCGCTGCCCCTTGAAAGCTTGCCCTACGAGAGTTTCGTTGGCGCCTTTATCGTAGAGGTCGGCGGTATCAAACAGGGTGATGCCCGACGCCCGGGCCCGGTGCAGCAGGTCCGTACCGGCCGCGTGGTCGGGGCCGAGCGACATGCAGCCGAAGCTGATTTCACTGACCTGAATGGTGGATTTGCCCAACTGATTGTAGTTCATGCCGTATAGTCTGCTACCCCAATGGCGGGATTTTTCTTGTCTCTATCCTACCGTTTTCGCGGGTTTGGGGTTGGGCCCTGGCCCACATTCCTCACCCCAAACCGGCCTTGTCCGCTGCCGGACAAGTAACTTTTCCCGGATAGTTAGAATCTAACCCATCTTGGACGTAATTTGCGCGGCGGCCCACACTGAGCCGTCTTGTATCCAAACAACACCCTGGGGCAAGCTGTAGTGTAGTGTTTCTCTCCCGCACGTTCCGGCCCGCCGGTTATTCTTTAGTTTCGCCCCGCAACCACCTCTCTAACCCAGTCCTATGGCAGAGTCTGCTGAACTGATCCTCGACGGGAAGTCCTACTCCTTCCCAGTTACCGAGGGCACCGAACACGAAAAGGCAATTGATATTGCCAAGCTGCGTGACCAGACCGGTTACATCACTATCGATTCGGGCTACAAAAACACGGGAGCTACCAAAAGCGCCATTACGTTCCTCGACGGCGAGGAAGGCATTCTGCGCTACCGCGGCTATCCAATCGAGCAGCTGGCCGAGCAGTCCAGCTTTCTGGAAGTGGCTTACCTGCTGATTTACGGCACGCTGCCCACCCAGGCCGAGCTCGACAACTTCAGCCACCAGATTACCAAGCATACCCTCGTGCACGAGGACGTGCGCAAGATTTTCGACGGCTTCCCCTCGGCCGCCCACCCCATGGCCATCCTGAGCAGCCTGATCTGCTCGCTGACCGCCTTCTACCCCGAAAGCGTGTCGCCGGATCTGAGCAAGGAAGAAATTGACCTGAACGTAATCCGTCTCATGGCCAAGATTTCGACCATCGCCGCCTGGACCTACAAGAACAATATGGGTCACCCGCTGAACTATCCGCGCAATGACCTCGACTACTGCTCCAACTTCCTGTACATGATGTTCAGCTTCCCTACGGAGAAGTATGAAATCGACCCACGCATTGTGTCGGCCCTCAACAAGCTGCTCATCCTGCACGCCGACCATGAGCAGAACTGCTCCACCTCGACCGTGCGCCTTGTAGGTTCGGCCAACGCCAGCCTGTACGGCTCGGTTTCGGCCGGTATCAACGCCCTGTGGGGCCCGTTGCATGGCGGCGCCAACCAGGAAGTACTGGAGATGCTGCAGGCCATTCAGAAGGACGGCGGCGACACGAGCAAGTTCATTGCCAAGGCCAAGGACAAAAACGACCCGTTCCGTTTGATGGGCTTTGGTCACCGCGTTTATAAGAACTTCGACCCCCGCGCCAAAATCATCAAGAAGGCCGCCGACGATGTTCTCTCGGCTTTGGGCATCAACGACCCGCTGCTCAAGATTGCCCAGGAGTTGGAGCAGGCTGCTCTCACCGATGAGTATTTCATTGAGCGTAAGCTGTATCCAAACGTTGACTTCTACTCCGGCATCATCTACCGTGCCATCGGTATTCCGACCGAGATGTTCACGGTAATGTTTGCCCTGGGCCGCCTGCCCGGCTGGATTGCCCAGTGGAAAGAGATGCGCGAAAACAAGGAGCCCATCGGCCGTCCCCGCCAGGTATACACCGGCGAGCTGGAGCGTGACTATGTTGGCATCGAGCAGCGCTAATCGTTACCCGAGAGCCACAAAAAAAGACCCGCCGGTGGCGGGTCTTTTTTTGTGTGGTAGTAAGGCCTGCGGTTTATTGCCGGCCCCAGGGCTTAGCGGCCGTTAAAGGCCGTCACGCTCAGCTTCGACTGCGTGTAGGCAGCCATCTGCCGGGGCCACAGTATGGAAGCTAGGTCCCACTCGTAGCGCATCTGGGCTTCGGCTAGCTGCTCATCCAGGGCCGGAGTGCCATTGAGGCGGGCCTTGAGGTCGGCTACTTCGCTGAGCATGCGCAGGTTAAGCTGTTTGACTTTGAGGTACTGGCCCTCGTCGAGCTTGGTCGTTTCCGACATGCGCCGCGTCAGGGCAGCAGCCCGGCCTTTCAGGGTTGATTCGTCGCCGTTGCCGGCCGTCGACATTAAAGGGGCCGTCAGAGTGGCAACCAGCAGGGTGAGGAAGTAAAACTTTTTCATAACGGTGGAAGTGGTTGAGAAGGTGGGATTGAAATCAAAACAAGCCTCATAATACCTTGACCGACAAAGCACTGAGGCTACGCGTACCGTTAAATAAATATATCTTTTATATTACACTAAACCAAGAAAATATCGTCATTTTTCTAGTAGCTAAAACGCCTCTCACGAAAAGAGCCTGCTGGTAGCAGGCTCTTTTCGTGGTAGCTACCCCTAGCGGGTACCGCCTAGGGCCGTCATGCTGGAGCGCGACTGCTGGTAAACGGCAAACTGGGCCGGCCGGAGCAGTGAGGACAATTCCAGCTCGTAGCGCGTCTGGGCATTGGCCAGTTGCTGGTCCATTACGGCCGGGTCGGCGGCGAAACGGGTTTTCAGGTCGTCCATCTCTGTGAGCATGCGCAGATTCAGCTGCTTCACTTTCAGATACTGGCCTTCATCCAGCCGGGCTTTCTCCGACATGGTGCGGGTCAGAGTAGTGGCACGGGCCTGAATAGCGCCGGGGCCGTCCGTGTCGTTGGAAGCCAGCGCGACGCCTTGCGTGCCTACTGCCAGCAAGGCAAGGAAATAGACTTTGTTCATAACGGTGAAAGATGTGAGGTTAGAAATGATGAGTGCAGATTTGGTTTTGTTTCGATTAAGAGCCTTTAGAAGCGCAGCATTCACAAATACTGGCTCTATTAAGTCCATTCGAAGAACACTCAAACATAAACTTTAACATTTAATAATCCAAAGAATTTTTATCACTATTTTATTCCAAAGCTTCCATGCAAAACAACTAGACAGCTGACAATCTGCCTTTTAATAATCCAACAAGAAAGACATACTACAATAAAAAAACCTGGCAGCCAGGCTACCAGGTTCAGGTGAATTCAACTAGTTCAATGCTTAAAGAATCTTCAACTCGATGCGGCGGTTTTGCTGCCGGTGCAGGTCGGAGTCGTTGGCGGCCAATGGTTTGGTTTCGCCATACCCCTTATAGCGCAACCGGCTGGCTTTCACGCCGTGCTCCACCAAGTAATTGTAGACGGCCCGGGCCCGGTTCTGCGACAGGGTGATATTGTCCGCGTCGGCACCTACGTCGTCGGTGTGGCCCGATACTTCCACCTGCACATCCTGGTACTGGCGCATGAACTGAATCAGGCGGTTGAGCTCGGTGCGGGAAGTGGGCTTAAGATCAAACTGATTGGTGTCGAAAAACAGGTTGTTGAGTACGATGCTGCGCCCGGCCCGGAGCGGCTCTAGGTAGATATCCAGCGTGAGTGGATCGAAAGCGTGCTTGTTGGAATAGTCGAAGCTCAGGCTTTTCATCAGGTACTTATCGGCGGCGGCGTACATGGCGTACTGCCGGCCTTCGTTGAGCACTACCGTATAGTCGCCGTTTTCCGAGTCGGAGGTTACATACTGGGTCAGCTCGTCGGTGAGCAGGTCGTAGAGCTGCACGTCAGCCTTAATGGGCTTTTTGGTAATGGCATCGAACACCCGGCCCTGGGTGTAGGTGCTGGTTTCGCGGGCCTGCACGGGCTGGGGCACCTCGAAGGCAAACAGCTCTACGGGCCGGTCACGCTCGGCTTTCACACCTACCTCGGGCGCCCGGGAGCGGGAGCAGAAGCCTCGGCGGTTGTCGGAGGAAATAAAGAGGGAAGCTTCATTTTCGAACGTATTCAGCGGATAGCCCAGATTCTGGGGCTCCGTCCACTTGTTGCTGGCCTGCAACTCGCAACGGTACACATCCAGTCCGCCCATGCCCACCAAGCCATCGGTAACGTAGTAGAGCGTGGTGCCGCTGGCGTGGATAAACGGGGCCATGTCCTTGCCGGGCGTGTTCACCGGCTCGCCCAGGTTGCGGGCCAGGCTCCAGGTGCCGTCGGGCTGCAGGGTCGTCACGTAGAGGTCTTCCTGGCCTTTGCCGCCGCGCCTAGTCGAGGTGAAGTAGAGCGTACGTCCATCGGCCGACAGCGTGGGCTGGGAGTCCCACTCCACCGAGTTAACGTTGCGGCCCAGGTTCTGGGGCTTGCTCCAGGCGTTGCCGGTGCGCCGCGAAATGTACAGGTCGCAGTTGCCCACGGCGTTGGGCCGGTCACAGGAAGCAAAAACCAGCGTTTTACCATCACCCGAGATTGAGCCGGCTCCTTCGTTGTAGCTGGTATTGATGGCTGGCGAAATAGACACCGGGCTGCCCAGCGAGCCGTCCTTGTTCTGCTTCGAGATGTAGAGGTCTTCGTTGCTCTGCACCGTGGGCCGGGCCGTGTACACCAGAAAGCGGTTGTCAGCAGTCAGGGCCGGGAAGTACTGGTAGCGAAACGTATTGATGGGCTCCGTCAGGCGCGTGGGCTCGATGCCAACGGGCTTGGTCATGGCCTTGAGGGCAAACTCGCAGTTGAGCAGCTGCCGCTGGGCCCGAAACACGAACCGCTGGCCCTTGGGCGCCGTCTTCACGAAACGCTTGTAGTTGTCGGCGGCCGTGGTATAGTCGCCGAAGCTCATGGCCAGGTCGGCCAGCGTGTAGTAGTCCAAGGAGCGGGCCGGGTCGAGGGGCAGCTTGGTCAGCCCGTCGCGGTAGGCTTCGAAGGCGCTGCGGTTTTCGCCCATGGCCTTCAGCAAGGAGCCTTTCATCACGTAGGGCTCACCCAGCGACGGAAACTTCTGGTTGAGCTGCGTCAGCGTTTCAATGGCTTTGTCGAACTGCCGGTCGCGGGCCTGGGCCTGGGCCTTGTCGTACAGGTTTTTGGCCTTGGTATTGGTGCTCGACAGCTTGTTCTGGGCCACCGACTGCGTAGGCAGTACGATACCGATACCAAATAGTAGCAAAAGGGGAATTCGTTGCAGAAGGCGCATAGGCCCGGAAGCTACGGAATATCGAGGTATTTATGCGTCTGTAGCGACACTTGCCAGCGCGGATTTTCTTTCACGTAATCCACTATTAGTGGCGTCATTTGCGGGGCTTTGCTCCACTCGGGCTGCAGGTACAGGCGCGTATGCTCGCCCACCAGGGCCGCGTGCTGCTCGGCCCAGGCAAAGTCGCTCTTGTTGAAGACGATTATCTTCAGCTCGTGGGCCTGCCGCAGCACCTCGGGCAGCGGGGCCTTAAACTTCTTGGGCGATACGCAGATCCAGTCCCACTCGCCGGTGAGCGGGTAGGCGCCGGAAGTTTCAATCCAGTTCTGGCAGCCGGCCGCGTGCAGGGCGGCAGTCAGCTGGGTCAAATCGTGCATCAGCGGCTCCCCGCCGGTAATAACCACGTTGCGGCCGGGATGGGCCGTAACGGCAGCCACCATATCGGTAATGGCTACGCGCGGGTGGGCATCCATATCCCACGACTCTTTCACGTCGCACCACACGCAGCCGACGTCGCAGCCGCCCAGGCGCAGAAAATAGGCGGCGCGGCCCGTGTTGTAGCCTTCGCCCTGAATGGTGTAAAACTGCTCCATCAGGGGCAGCGCGGCCACCGCCGGCCCAGAGGAGGCCAGGGGCGCCGACGTAAGTGGAAGTACGTGCAGCAAAACGAGAGAAAACAAGTAAGTCCGGCCACGGCCCAGGGCGCCAAAGCGCTGGGTAGCGCCGGCCCTGGGCCGCAACCGGACCTCAAAAGTACGATAACCGCCTGTATTTCGAAAGGTTGCGGCCCGAATAACCTATTCTACTTCGGGTACACTTCCCCTTTGGCGGCCCGCAACGTGTTCAGCAGCAGCATGGCAATGGTCATGGGGCCTACGCCGCCGGGCACGGGCGTGATATAGCTGGCCTTGGGCGCTACTTCGTCGAAGTTGACGTCGCCGCGCAGGGCCCAGCCGGCTTTCTTGGTGGCATCCTCCACGCGGGTCGTGCCCACGTCGATAACTACCGCGCCGGGGCTCACCATATCGGCCGTTACGAAGCCGGGCCGGCCCAGCGCCGCCACCAGAATATCGGCAGTGCGGGTTATTGCGGCCAGGTTCTGAGTGCGGGAGTGGCATAAAGTAACTGTACAGTTGCCGGGCTCCAAGTTCTTAGCCAGCAGAATACTAACCGGCGTACCGACGATGTTGCTCCGTCCGATTACCACGCAGTGCTTGCCGTCCGTCACCAGTTCGTAGCGGCGCAGCAGCTCCACGATACCCGAGGGCGTAGCGGGCAGCAGCGCCGGCAGCCCAGCCACCATGCGGCCAATGTTCATCGGGTGAAAACCGTCCACGTCCTTTTCGGGCCGGATGGCTTCGATGACCTTGTTGGGGTCGATGTGCTTGGGCAGGGGCAGCTGCACGATGAAGCCGTCGATGCTGTCGTCGTGGTTCAGCTCCTGCACTTTGGCCAGCAGCTCGGCTTCGGTGATGCTGTCTTCGTAACGCAGCAGGGTGCTATCGAAGCCGACCCGCTCGCAGGCCAGCACCTTGTTGCGCACGTAGGTTTCGGAGCCGCCGTCGTGGCCGACGAGGATGGCCGCGAGGTGCGGAGTTTTCAGGCCGTCGGCTTTGCGCTGGGCTACTTCGGCGGCAATTTCCACTTTAATGTCTTCGGCAGTCTGCTTGCCGTCGATCAGGCGGTAGGTGGCGGGGGCTTCAGGAGCAGTGGTCATGCTGAGTTCAGTTGGTTATCAGTGAAAGGTCAGTGCTTAGTGAGGGTCGATTTCCCGGGTGATGGAGTTGTCTGTATTCACGCAATAATGAGTTTCTCCCTGGTAGGTGATAAACCAGCTAGTATCCCAGTCCCGTAGCGGCGAAAGGTCGTTCATGACTTGCAGCTGCCGCCCATCGGCAAAACCCAGCTTCAAGTCGTGCCACTCCGAAACGTCGACACTAGTCACCACCAGTCCTTCCAGGGTTGCCAGTCCCGGCGCGAGTACCTCATCCGGGTCGTCGTGCCAGCTAAAGAGCAGGCCAGAGCCAAGTGCCACCACCCGCCAGGCGCAGTACACCATCAGCGAAAACTCGCCCTGGATAGCATTGCCGGGCAGCGGCGGACCAAACTCCAGCGTGAAGATGGAGCCGGTACCGCTACCGGCCCGGCTGCGCCAAGCCTGCGCTCCTATCATCCGGGCCGTTAGCTCACGCAAAACAACAGGGGAGACAGCAGCTACAGTGCTCATGCCGGGCTCGGTTAGCTCGTTAAACCAACCCTTGGTCGGGGTTGTGCACGATGTGGTTTTTCTCTTCGTGGCGGGCAATAGCGGCTTTGCCCTCGGTGATGAGCGCCTGCTCCATCTGAGCCCAGTCGTCGCGCCACCGGAACTTGCGCTCCTGGCCTTTGACGATTTTTTCCAGCTGAGCCTGGCTGGTGCAGTTCTGAGTGAGGCTACTTGACATCTTACTTAAATGAGTTACTTATTCGGAAAAATCTATATTGCGGCCTCAATCATTCACCAACCATTTCCTTTTTACTGAATTATGGAAGAGTCTACTGCAGGAGGACTATTTGCGGGTATCGGCGGCTTGTTGTATCTGGCGTTCATCGTCCTGATTTTTGCCGGGATGTGGAAAATGTTCCAGAAAGCCGGCAAGCCGGGCTGGGCAGCCATTATTCCGATCTACAATTTTATCGTGATGCACGAAATCGTAGGCCGGGAAACCTGGAAGTTCATTCTGCTTTTTATTCCGCTGGTCAACATTTACTTCTTTATCACGCTGTATGTAAGCCTGTCGAAATCGTATGGCAAAACTGGAATCGGGAATTACCTGGCCATGATTTTCTTCGGTTTCATTTTCATTCCTTACCTGGGCTTTTCGTCTGATGTACGGTATGTAGGTCCAGTAGAAGGACCAACGGCCAATTCGCTGAATCCAGCGCTGTAAGGCCATTTGCGGAAGCAAAACAAAAAGGGGCGGCTCCGTAGAGCTGCCCCTTTTTTTGATCAATCCAGTTTGAGTACGGCCAGAAAGGCTTCCTGTGGTATTTCGACGGAACCGACTGAGCGCATCCGCTTCTTGCCTTCCTTCTGCTTTTCGAGCAGCTTGCGCTTGCGGCTGATATCACCGCCGTAGCACTTGGCAATTACGTTTTTGCGCAGGGCCTTCACCGTTTCGCGGGCAATGATCTTCTGCCCGATAGAGGCCTGAATGGCAATGTCGAACATCTGCCGGGGCAGCAGCTCACGCAGCTTTTCGCAGATGCGCTTGCCCCAGTCGTACGATTTGGAACGGTGCACGATGGCCGATAGGGCATCCACCTTCTCGCCGTTGAGCATGATGTCGAGCTTGACCATATCCGACTCGCGGAAGCCGATCAGCTCGTAGTCGAGTGAAGCGTAGCCGCGGCTGATGGTCTTGAGCTTGTCGAAGAAGTCGAACACGATTTCGCCCAGGGGCAGCTCAAAGTTCATTTCTACCCGCTCGGAAGTCAGGTAGCTCTGGCCCTTGATGATGCCGCGCTTTTCCATGCACAGCGTGATGATGGCGCCCACATACTCCGAAGCCGTGATGATCTGGGCTTTGATGTAGGGCTCCTCGATGTGCTTAATCAGGTTGGGCTCGGGCATTTCGCTCGGCGCGTTGATGGTCAGCAGCTGGTCTTTGGTGCCGGTGGCGTGAAACTGCACGCTGGGCACGGTGGTGATGACCGTCATGTTGAACTCGCGCTCCAGACGCTCCTGCACGATTTCCATGTGCAGCATGCCCAAAAAGCCGCAGCGGAAGCCGAAGCCCAGAGCCGCCGAGGTTTCGGGCTCCCACACCAGGGACGCGTCGTTGAGCTGGAGCTTTTCCATCGAGGAGCGCAGCTCCTCGTACTCGGTCGTATCGACAGGGTAGATACCGGCAAATACCATCGGCTTCACGTCCTCGAAGCCCACGATGGCCTCGGTAGTGGGGCGCGCGACGTGCGTAATCGTGTCGCCGACCTTTACTTCCCGGGCTTCCTTGATGCCCGAAATGAGGTAGCCCACGTTGCCGGCACTCATTTCCTGGCGCGGCTCCTGGTTGAGGCCCAGAATACCGATTTCATCAGCGCCGTATTCCTTACCGGTGGCCATGAAGCGGAGCTTGTCGCCCTTGCGCATGGTGCCGTTCTTGATGCGGAACAATACTTCGATACCCCGGTAGGAGTTATAGACCGAGTCAAAAATCAACGCCTGCAGGGGAGCTTCCGGGTCGCCTTTCGGGGCCGGAATTCTGTCGCAGATGGCGTTCAGAATATCCTCAATGCCGATGCCGGCCTTGCCCGAGGCGTGGATAATATCCTCGATGTCGCAGCCAATCAGGTCCACGATTTCGTCGGACACCTCATCGGGCATGGCGTGGGGCAGGTCGATTTTGTTGAGTACCGGAATGATTTCCAGGTTCGAGCCGATGGCCAGATACAGGTTGGAAATCGTCTGAGCCTCAATACCCTGCGAAGCATCCACAATCAGCAAAGCCCCTTCGCAGGCGGCAATAGAGCGGCTTACTTCGTAGCTAAAATCGACGTGGCCGGGCGTGTCAATCAGGTTCAGCGTGTACATTTCCCCTTTGTAGGGGTACTGCATCTGAATGGCGTGGCTCTTAATGGTGATGCCCCGCTCCCGCTCCAGATCCATGTTATCGAGCAGCTGGGCCTGCATATCGCGCTTCGATACGGTGCTGGTAAATTCCAGGAGCCGGTCGGCCAGGGTACTTTTACCGTGGTCGATGTGGGCGATGATGCAGAAATTGCGAATGTTCTTCACTAGTGGCGTATTTTCAAAGACAAAGGTAGGCAAACCCGCCCGCAAATGCTATTCGGAGCCGGCACCCCCCTGCGGCAAGTCAACCCGGAACTCCCTATTTTTAGTCCGCCTTCGTCCGTTTTATTTCCCGTCCATGTCTGCTCCGGCCCCTGCTGTTTCCTACAGCGCCTCCACCAAGACCACCATTTCCGCCCTCAACAGCACTATTATCTACCTGCTGGCCTACCTGCTCGTCAACGGCCTGCACCAGCTGGCTACCGTGCGCATGGCCGTGCGTTTGGGCATTCCCGGGGTGTGGCGCGTGAGCAGCATCCGCTTTAGCATCAGTGACCCGGAATGGTGGCGCACGGCCGTGCTGGCAGTGTATGGTGTGGGGCCGGCCGTGTGCGCGGTGGTGGGACTGGCGGCGGCCCTGTGGTTCTGGAAGCGTGAGCGGGGCAAGCGGGGCCTGCGCAAGCTGCTGCTGGTCTGGATTGCCTTTCACGCCTGCAATCTGGTGCTGGGTGCTATGGTCGGCGACACGTTTACCGAGTCGGGCTTCTGGTACGTGCCCAGCTGGCTGTTTCTGGCCGGTAATATTCCTAATATTATCGTGGCCGTGCTCTGCGGGCTGCTGCAAATGGTAGTAGGCTACTTCGCGGCCGTAGGCTTTCTGCAAACCCACGACTCCATTACGCTGATGCAGTACCAGAACCGGCGCAAGCTGATTTTCGCCACCATTCTGGTGCCCTGGGTGGCGGGCAGCGTCCTGCTGGCCTTGTTCAAGTACCCCGACCTGAGTCTGAACGAGCGGCTGCATTTTGGCACGATGGGCCTGCTGCTGTTGCCCCTGGCGCTGGCCTGTTCCAACGAGCTGTTTGAGTTTACGGTGAAGGCTCCCCAGAAAACCCAGCTGGCCTCGGGCTGGCTGGTCCTCACACTACTACTGGCCCTGGGCTGGTGGCTGACCTTGAGCGGGGGGCGGGCCTTTTAATTGTGTGGGCGCAACCTTCCGCCCCGGCTTCGGTTGCTTAGCTTCACAATCATTCCTTCCCTATGAGCATTCTTCTCGAACAAGCCCAGGCCGCCGTGCGCGCCGCCCAGCAAAAAGCCGTTGAAATCGGCGTTAAAATGAATATTGCCGTCGTCGATGCCGGGGCCAATCTGACGGCCTTTGCCCGCATGGACGGCGCCTGGCTGGGCTCGTTGGACATCTCCATCAAAAAGGCCAAAACTGCCCGCTTCTTCGATATGCCCACTGGTGACTTGGGCAAAGCCTCCCAGCCTGGTGGCCCGCTCTTCAACATTGAGCACTCCAACGGTGGCCTGATTACCTTTCCCGGCGGCATCCCGATTACCGACAGCAACGGCCGCGTAATTGGCGCTATCGGCGTATCGGGCAGCACCGTGGAAAACGACCACACTGTGGCCGCCGCCGGCGTAGCCGCCGTGCGCGACGTGCGCTAGGCTGCTGCCCTTATTCATTCGACAGCCGGACTACCGCAGGGTGGTCCGGCTGTTTTGGTTTCCGGCGGTAAGCTCGGCCTTAACCAAGCCTCCGCCGGCGCGTATTGCCTAGTATGCTCCGGGCGCTTTTTAGGCGCCTCTCTCCCACCTCTACACCACACTTTCCCGATGAGCGTCAAACTCAATTCCGCCGCCGTTACCTACGCCAAGCAGCTTATTCAGGACGGCAAGCTCAAGAACGACGAAGGCCACTGGGGTGAGCATAACCCCGACTCTGGTGACGAAAACAAGTTTCTCGACAAGCACGAAATGGCAGAGTACGCCAAGTGGCACTTGGGCCAGGACGCCAGCAAGGGCGAAGACACCAAGGGCCGCTATAAGTTTCCCTACGGCGACTTTAAAACCGTGCACCGCGACGGCCTAATTGCCGCTAAGGAACGGGCGGCCCAGCAAGGGTATTCCGACATCGAAAAGGCCGCTGATGAGCTGCTGCAGGCCCTGGAGAAAAAGGCCAACGCCTAATTTATCCGTCTTTTTACCTCACTTTTTCCTCCTTTAGCCCCGCCTCTGCGTATTTCCCGCAGTCGGCGGGGCTGCTTGTTTCCGGCGCGCCGGGCCCGATTCACTTTTTCGCCTATTATTTTTTACCCGACCTGTTCCTTCCTTACATGGCCAAGCCAACCAAAACTAACCCGACTTCCTCCACCCCAACACCCGCCCAGGACGCCAAATCGGCCGACCTGGAGCAAAACCGCGAATACGGCCACGGTGAGTTTCTGACTTCCAACCAGGGCCTGCGCGTGAATGACGACCAGAACTCGCTGAAAGGCGGGGAGCGGGGACCCACCCTGCTGGAAGACTTCCTGCTGCGCGAGAAAATCACCCACTTCGACCACGAGCGGATTCCGGAGCGCGTGGTGCACGCCCGCGGCGCCGGCGCCCACGGCTACTTCGAAGCCTTCGACAACGCCAGCCAGTACTCCCGGGCCCACTTCCTGCAGCCCGGCGTCCGCACGCCGGTGTTTACCCGCTTCAGCACCGTGGCCGGCTTCCGCGGCTCCACCGACCTGGCCCGCGACGTGCGCGGCTTCGCGGTGAAATTCTACACCCAGGAAGGCATCTACGACTTCGTGGGCAACAACATTCCGGTGTTCTTTATCCAGGATGCCATCAAGTTTCCGGACCTGGTGCACGCCGTGAAACCCGAGCCGCACAACGAAATTCCGCAGGCCGCCTCGGCCCACGATACGTTCTGGGACTTTATTTCGGTTAACCCCGAAGCCATGCACATGATTATGTGGGTGATGTCGGACCGGGCCATTCCGCGCAGCTACCGCATGATGGAGGGCTTCAACGTGCACACCTGGCGCCTGATTGACGCCGAGGGCAAGTCGCGCTTCGTCAAGTTTCACTGGAAGCCCAAGCTCGGCATCAAGTCGGTGGCCTGGGACGAGGCCCTGCAGATTTCGGGCAAAGACCCCGACTTCCACCGCCGCGACCTGTTCGAGAACATCGAGGCCGGCAACTTCCCCGAGTGGGAGCTGGGCGTGCAGGTAGTAGAGCAGGAAGACGAGTTCAAGTTCGGCTTCGACCTGCTCGACGCCACCAAGATCATTCCCGAAGAGCTGGTGCCCGTCACCATCATCGGCCGCCTGGTGCTCAACCGCAACCCCGACAACTATTTCGCCGAAACCGAGCAGGTGGCCTTCCACCCCGGCCATATCGTGCCCGGCATCGACTTCACCAACGACCCGCTGCTCCAGGGCCGCCTGTTTTCGTACACCGACACCCAGCTTACGCGCCTGGGCAGCCCCAACTTCCACGAAATCCCGATCAACCGCTCCATTGCGCCCATCCACAACAACCAGCGCGACGGGCACATGCGCCAGCAGATCAACGTGGGCAAGTTCAGCTACGGCCCCAACCTGCTCAACGACAACACGCCCAAGCAGGCCAAGCAGAGCGAAGGCGGCTTTGCCAGCCACCAGGAGCGCGTGGATGGTCACAAGATCCGGGCCCGCAGCAAGAGCTTCGTGGATCATTACTCCCAGGCCCGCCTGTTCTGGAACAGCCAGGCCGACATCGAGAAGGTGCACATCATTAAGGCCCTGCGTTTCGAGCTGGGCAAGGTAGAGGCCGAGTCGGTGCGCCAGCGCATGCTGCTGCAGCTTAGCCTGGTAGCCGACGAGCTGGCCACCCGCGTGGCCCAGGGTCTGGGCCTGGAGGTTCCCTCCGCCGAGGGCGTGCAGCTCAATTACAGCGTGGGCGCCGACACCGATCCGGCCCCATTGCAGTCGAAGCCCGCCACCGGCAACGAGTCCAAATCGGACGCGCTGAGCATCGAAAACCACCCGCTCAACGCCAACAAGAGCATCGAAACCAAACAGGTAGCTATTCTGGCCACCGACGGGGCCGATGGGGCCGCCATTGCCGCCCTCACCAAGGCCCTGCAGGCCCAGGGCGCCACCGCCAAGCTGGTGGCCCCGCACCTGGGTCAGCTGAAAGTAAGCGGCGGCGTGGCCCTCACCATCGACTTCAGTCTGCAAACCACGGCCTCTGTGCTGTTCGACGGCGTGTACGTCGTCGGCGACGGCCAGGTCCTGAGCCAGCAGCACGACGCGGTCCACTTCGTGAACGAGGCTTTCCGCCACTGCAAGCCCGTAGCCGCCACGGCCGCCGGCCAGGCTCTGCTGAGCGAGGCAGCTTACGGCGGCGCCAAGAACATCCTGACTAGCACCGGCGTCAGCATCGGCGACGGCAGCCACGCCCAGTTTCTGGCCGACCTGGCTTTCGGCCGCTTCTGGACCCGCGAGTTGGAGTCGGAGCCCAAGGTATAGGTCGGCGCTCTGCCTTTTATAGATTCGGTAAAAAGCCCCGCTACCTTCGTAGCGGGGCTTTTTACGTACTAAGTCACGCCGCACCGGTGCAGAGTCTACCGCTGCCACGAACCGCAAGCGGCTCCGGCTTCGTTAGTCTTTCCGAATCTACTACCTCATCCCCACCCCTTGCCTCCCGTATTCTCCCGCGCCAAGCTGCGCGCTGCCGTGCCTTCCTTCCCCATTGCCGCTCTTGCCCGCCCCTCCCGCTGGTTGCGTGTCTGGCCGCTGATTCTGCTGCTGAGTGTTGCTTGTCCCCCGCTGGCCCGGGCCCAGCTCGTGGCCGTAGCGGGCCAGGTCCTCAACGCCAAAACCCAGGAACCCGTCCCCTTCGCCATCCTCGGCGTACGGGGCAAGGCCATCGGCACCGCCGCCGACGAGCAGGGCCGCTACCTGCTGCGCCTCCCGCCCGACCTGCGCGACACGCTCATCGTATCCTGCGTCGGCTTCGAGCCCCGCCTGATTCCTCCAGCCCAGATTATTGCCGGGCAGCGCGTGTTTCAGCTCACGCCCCAGCCGCAGGTGCTCAAGGGCGTCACCATTCAAAGCCGCAAAGTGAAGCCCGGTAAGCTGGGCCGCTCGGCCGAAAAGGCCGACGTGCGCTGGATGGGCGGCAGCTCGGGCAAAACCACCGTCGACGACGAATGGGGCTGGGAAATCGGGGCCCTGCTCACCCCCGAGCGCCGGAGTTACCTCGAAGAGCTCCACGTCTACTTCACCGACAACAAGTACGAGCTGCTGCGCTTTCGCCTCAACCTCTACACTGTGCGCGACAACCGCCCCGATAAGCTCCTGAGCACCCAGGACGTGCAGCTCATCTGCCCGCCCACCCGCCAGGGCTGGCTCAAGCTGGATCTGCGCCCCTACAACATTGAGCTCGAAGCCCAGCCCGTAGCCGCTACCCTGCAGTGGCTGCAAAGCGAGAAGAAAGACCCGGAAGACAAGTATTTCTCCATCCCCGTCGTGCGTCAGAAGCAGCCCGGCATGGTGGAGCGCGAAAACGGCCACGCCGCCTGGACCGTCCACAACCTGCTCCCCAGCCTCTACTTCACGGTGCTCACCGAGCAGAAGTAGTTGCCCCAGTAAAATCGGCTGTCATCCTGAGCAGAGCGAAGGACCTTCCTCGCCTACCCCACCAAGCCCGCTACCAACTTCCCTTGTCACTCGGCCACGAAGCATTGTGAGCAGGACACAAGCCATTGTGAGCAGGTCACAGGGCATTGTCACCAGGGCAGCGGCCATTGTCACCCTGACACAAGGCGTTGTCACGAAGACAGAAGTCATTGTCACCTCGTCACCAGCCATTGTCACGAGGTCAGCGGCCATTGACACTTGGTTACTGCTCGTTGTCACAAGGGCAGTGGGCATTGTCAGTAGGTCAGCACGCATTGTCACCCCGTCACTACCCCTTGTCACGCGGGCAGCAGGCATTGCCACCTGGTCACCACACATTATCACGAGGTCAGATGCCCTTGTCACCTGGTCACGAGCCATTGTCACGAGGTCAGCACGCATTGCCACGAGGTCAGCGGGCATTGACACCCGGTCAGCAGCCATTGACACCTCGTCATGGTGCCTTGCTCCCCCGCCGTAGCCAGCTACCGCCAGCCCCAGCGGGGCGGCATATCGGTAGCCCAAACGCCTCTCATTCGTTCAAAAGCCCCAGCGGGGCGAAACCATCCTTGCCACGATTGGTGCCGCCCCGCTGGGGCTATCCAATCATTCACCCTATCATTACTACCGATATGCCGCCCCGCTGGGGCTGGCTTTGCTACTCCGCACCTGAGAAACACTTTACTTGAACCCGTCCTATGAGCTTCACAGTTGGCAACCGGCAATTCGAACTCCAGTCGTTCAGTGACGTCGGCACCCGCGACGGGGCCGGCTGGGAGTTGTGGGAATGCAAGGGCGAAGAAAAACTCCTGCTAATCGAAATCTTCCGCCACGATGATTTGAAGAAGATTGATTTCGCCACGTTCGAGGCTGTCGATATTCCGCTGGAAGCCGTAGATGAGCTGTTGAAGACGTTCAGCGAAGAAGGCTCCCGAAATTTTGTGGATGATTCTTTGTGGTCATAAAAAGCCTATTCCACTCCCCTACAAAAAGCCCCCGCTCCCACCGCCGGGGCTTTTTGCGTACCTTCGCCTACCCAAATTCCACCCCATTCCCCCGCGCTATGTCAGTAGCTCCCGCAGCTCCCTATAAGCCGAAAAACCACATCCGCATCGTCACCGCCGCCGCCCTCTTCGACGGCCACGACGCGGCCATCAACATCATGCGCCGCATCATCCAGAGCAGCGGCGCCGAAGTAATCCACCTGGGCCACAACCGCTCGGTGCAAGAAATCGTGGACTGCGCCATCCAGGAAGATGCCCAGGCCATTGCCATTACCTCCTACCAGGGCGGCCACAACGAGTACTTCAAGTACATGCACGACCTGCTCAAGGAGCGCGGGGCGGGCCACATCCGCCTCTTCGGCGGCGGGGGAGGCGTGATTCTGCCCACCGAAATCGAGGACCTGCACGCCTACGGCATCGAGCAGATCTACTCCCCCGACGCCGGCCGCGCTATGGGCCTGCAGGGCATGATCAACGATTTGCTCCAGCGCTGCGACTTCCCCACCGGCCAGAACCTCAACGGCGAAGTAACCCACGTCAAAGAAAAAGACGCCCGCAGCATCGGCCGCCTGATTTCGGCCGCCGAAAACTTCCCCGAGGAGTTTGAGAAGGTTCGTCAGTTGTTAGTTGCTAGTTGTCAGTTGTCAGTTGGAGGAGAGCAAGCCCAACAGAACGACCTAACAACTGACAACAAACAACTAACAACTCCAATATTAGGTATCACCGGCACCGGCGGCGCCGGTAAATCTTCCCTCGTGGATGAGTTGGTGCGGCGCTTTTTGATGGACTTCCCCGAGAAGACCATTGCCATCATCTCCGTCGACCCCTCGAAGCGCAAAACCGGCGGGGCCCTGCTCGGCGACCGGATCCGGATGAACTCCATCAACTCGCCGCGCGTGTACATGCGCAGCCTGGCCACCCGCCAAAGCAACCTGGCCCTGAGCAAGTACGTGCAGGACGCCGTCGACGTGGTGCGCGCCGCCGAGTTTGACCTGATCATCCTCGAAACCTCCGGCATCGGCCAGTCCGACACCGAAATCATCGAGCACTCCGACGCCAGCCTCTACGTGATGACGCCCGAGTACGGGGCCGCCACCCAGCTGGAGAAAATCGACATGCTCGACTTCGCCGACGTCATTGCCCTCAACAAGTTCGACAAGCGCGGCGCCCTCGACGCCCTGCGCGACGTGCGCAAGCAGTACCAGCGCAACCACGGCCACTGGGACCAGCCCCTCGACGAAATGCCCGTCTTCGGCACCATTGCCTCGCAGTTCAACGACCCGGGCATGAACCGCCTCTACCGCGCCATTCTGAGCATGGTGGAAGCTAAAACGGGGGTTCCCTTTGCCTCCCAATTGGCGACGACCAAGGAAGACTCCGAGAAAATCTATATCATTCCGCCGCACCGCACGCGGTACCTGTCTGAAATCGCCGAAACCAACCGCCAATATGACCAGTGGGTTCTCAAACAAGCTGACACCGCTCAGCAGCTCTATGGAATCAAGCAAGCCATCGGAGCCGTCCAAAGTATCGGAAACGCCGCTGGCGGACCTGGCGCCGGGCACGGCAGCAGTGGACCCGATGCCGGAGGCCTCGTGGCCGGCCTGGAGAGGACCTTCGAGGAGGTCAAACTCCGGCTGGACGGCCAGAACTGGAAGCTCCTGGAAACCTGGCCGAATAAAGTAGCCGCCTACAAGGCCCCGGAGTTCGTCTTCAAGGTGCGCGACAAGGAAATCCGCATCCAGACCCACACCACCAGCCTGAGTAACCAGCAGATTCCCAAAGTCAGCCTGCCGCGCTACACCGCCTGGGGTGATTTGCTACGCTGGCAGCTCCAGGAAAACGTGCCCGGCGAATTCCCCTACACCGCCGGCGTGTTTCCCTTCAAGCGCGAGGGCGAAGACCCAACCCGCATGTTTGCCGGCGAAGGCGGCCCAGAGCGCACCAACCGCCGCTTTCACTACGTGAGCATGGGCCTGCCCGCCAAGCGCCTGAGTACAGCCTTCGACTCGGTGACCCTCTACGGCGAGGACCCCGACCACCGGCCCGACATCTACGGCAAAATCGGTAACGCCGGGGTGAGCATCTGCTGCCTCGACGACGCTAAAAAGCTTTACTCGGGCTTCAACCTGGCCAACCCCAGCACCTCGGTGAGCATGACCATCAACGGCCCCGCCGCTACCCTGGCCGCCTTCTTCATGAACGCCGCCGTCGACCAGCAGTGTGAGCTTTATATTAAAGAGCAAGGCATCGAGGCAGATATTGACGCCAAGATCAACCAGCTCTACGCCGACAAGGGCCTCAACCGTCCCCGCTACCAGGGCGAGCTGCCCGCCGGCAACGACGGCCTGGGCCTGATGCTGCTCGGCGTCACCGGCGACCAGGTGCTGCCCGCCGACGTGTACCACACCATCAAAACCCGCACGCTGAGCCAGGTGCGCGGCACCGTGCAGGCCGACATTCTCAAGGAAGACCAGGCCCAGAACACCTGCATCTTCTCCACTGAGTTTGCCCTGCGCCTGATGGGCGACGTGCAGGAGTATTTCATTAAAGAGAAGGTCCGCAACTTCTACTCGGTGTCCATTTCCGGCTACCACATTGCCGAAGCCGGCGCCAACCCGCTGACCCAGCTGGCCCTGACGCTGAGCAACGGCTTCACCTTCGTGGAGTACTACGTGAGCCGGGGCATGAGCGTGAACGACTTCGCGCCCAACCTCTCCTTCTTCTTCTCCAACGGCATCGACCCCGAGTACGCCGTCATTGGCCGCGTGGCGCGCCGCATCTGGGCCAAGGCCATGAAGCTCAAGTACGGCGCCGACGCCCGGAGCCAGATGCTCAAGTACCACATCCAGACCAGCGGCCGGAGCCTGCACGCCCAGGAAATCGACTTCAACGATATCCGCACCACCCTGCAGGCCCTCTACGCCATCTACGACAACTGCAACTCGTTGCACACCAACGCCTACGACGAGGCTATTACCACCCCCACCGAGGAATCGGTGCGCCGGGCCATGGCCATTCAGCTCATCATCAACCGGGAGCTGGGCCTGGCCAAAAACGAAAACCCGCTGCAAGGCTCCTTCATCATCGAGGAACTAACCGACCTGGTAGAAGAGGCCGTGCTGCTGGAGTTTGACCGCATCACCGAGCGGGGCGGCGTGCTGGGCGCCATGGAAACCATGTACCAGCGCGGCAAAATCCAGGAGGAAAGCATGCACTACGAGATGCTCAAGCACACGGGCGAGTATCCCATCATCGGCGTGAATACCTTCCTCTCCTCCAAAGGCTCGCCCACGGTGGTGCCCGCCGAGGTTATCCGCGCCACCGACGAGGAAAAGCAGTATCAAATCGAGATGCTCAACATCCTGCACACCCGCAACGCCGACCAGACCGCCAGCCGCCTCAAGCAGCTCCAGCAAGTCGCCATTGCCAACGGCAACCTCTTCGCCGAGCTGATGGAAACGGTCAAGTTCTGCTCGTTAGGGCAGATTACGAATGCGCTGTTCGAGGTGGGCGGGCAGTATCGCCGGAATATGTAATTCTTCATTCGCGCTAACATAAAAAGGGCGCTACCTTGCTGAGGTAGCGCCCTTTTTATGTTTCATAAGAGACTATCATGACAGGTTCAAACCTTTGGAAAAGGCTATTTAAACGTGTGGATCAAGCTACTGAAATTGCCTTGCATATAGCTGGAGCAACTGTACAACACAGAAATCCTTTCGAGCAGCTTGAGGCTTTTCGAAATCAAGATGAACTCTCAGAGGAGTTTATTGAGAAATGGGTCATGGAATTTTATATGCCCTCAATAAACCGACTCGATGATCAAACGATGGAGGCATTTGTCACAGCCTCCAAAGAAATTACCCAGGAAATTATCCAGCAATTACTAGGTGACTTCGACTGGCGGCCAAGAATTGTGGGGGCTTATTTTGCTGCGATTAAAGGATACACTGACCTGACCGATATTATTGGTGTTCACCTATTGAAGAGTGAAGTATGTTATGCCGGTTTAGGGTATGCTTTGGCCTTGGCTACATTTGGAGGAGACCAGTCGAAGGAATACTTGAAAATGTATCTTGACTTTTATCTCAAGCAGAAAGACCTATGGTTTGATCAAAACTCAGTCTTAGCAGCACTTCATCTGATTTCACCTGATGAAGCATCCAGCTATTTTAATAGCTGGCAAGAGTATATATCTGACAAGCCTTATCACGACTTATCAAACAATATAGAAGGCATGATAAAGAGCGTTAATATAGTTAAACAGATTCGGCAAGCCTCTAACTGATTCCAATCTTTTCAGGGTAGCTTATAATGGGCGGTACCACCGGATGTAGAAACGCATAATTGCGTCTCTATCGTTGCTGACGTTATTTACCCTGCATTATACTCCAGCGTACTCGTTCAACGACGAGACGCAAGTATGCGTCTCTACATCGTTCTATTTATGGCTACCGAATTATACCACGATACCTACCGCGTGGCCTCGGCTCGGCTGCGGGGCTACGACTACGGGCAGAACGGGGCCTACTTCGTTACCATCTGCACCCAGCACCGCACCCGCTTCTTCGGCGACATCGTAGTGCCCGACTACGACTGGGACCAAGCCTACCTCTCGCCCACGCCCGTAGCCGCGCTGGTTTCCGCTGCCTGGCAGCAGATTCCGCAGCGCTTCCCTTTCGTGCTTCTGGATGCCTTCATCCTTATGCCCGACCATCTGCACGGCCTGCTGCTGTTCGACAAACCCACCGAACCTGCCCCAGCCCTGCACTACGAAAACCGCTTCACGCCCCAGCGCGAAAACCTGTCCGCCGTCCTACGCGGTTTCAAAGCCGGCACCGCCGCCCAGGCCCGCCGCGCCAGCCTACCCCTGGCCTGGCAGCCCCGCTACCACGACCGGGTCGTGCGCAGCCCTGAGGAGCTGGACAAAATCCGCCACTACATTCTCACCAACCCCACCCGCTGGCAGCACGAACAATCTGGCGAAGAAGACCTGTTCCGTTAGCACGATGTAGAGACGCATATTTGCGTCTCGTCGTTGAACGATAACACCCGCACGGATTCGGGATAAACAACGATTGAGACGCAAATATGCGTCTCTACATCCCGTACTGTCACAAGCACGCCGCCTGGAGCAATCCAGGCGGCGTTTTCTGTACTCCACCCATGCGTTACACGCCAGCTGCCCTCCCCAAACACCTCCCCAGAACTTTCGCCCCCGCCCCGGGTTAGCAACCTGAACCGGCTTCTGCTGCTTCCCAACCCCACCAATAAAACCCCCATGAAATCTACCCTTATCCTCGCGGCGGCCCTGGCGACAGTTACCACGCAGGCGCAAGCCCAAACCGCCTCCGCGCCGCGTGCCGCCGCCGACCAGATTGCCACCAAGAAAGGCCCGCTCACGGTGCAGCCCATCACCCACGGCAGCGTGGTGTTCACCTGGAACGGCAAGACCATTTACGTGGACCCCTACGGCGGAACCGCCGCCTACGCCGGCCTGGCCGCCCCCGATGTCATCCTCATCACCGACATCCACGGCGACCACCTCGACCCCAAGACGCTGGCGGGTCTTTCCGTGGGCAAGGCCCTGATGATCGTGCCCCAGGCCGTGGCCGATAAGCTGCCCGCCGAGTACAAAGCCCAGGTCCGCGTGCTGGGCAACGGGCAGAAGCTCGACACACTGGGTATGAGCGTGGCGGCCATTCCGATGTACAACCTGCCCGAAGCCCCCGACGCCATGCACACCAAAGGCCGGGGCAATGGCTACGTGCTGAACCTGGGCGGCAAAAACGTGTACCTCTCCGGCGACACCGAAGACACGCCCGAGATGCGCGCCCTCAAGAACATCGACGTGGCCTTCGTGTGCATGAACCTGCCCTACACCATGGACGTAAACCAGGCCGCGCAGGGCGTCCTGGCCTTCAAGCCCGGCATTGTGTATCCGTATCACTACCGGGGCCAGAGCGGCCTGAGCGACGTGGCTAGCTTCCAGAAAACCGTGACTACGGCCAACAAGAAAATTGACGTTCGGCTGCGCAACTGGTACCCGGCGGCTAACTAAGTCAACCCGCGCCCAAACTGGCGCGGGTTTCGGCGCAGTCGCACCTGGTGCCCAGCCATAGCGTGGAGGTACAACCTTCATTCCCACCCCGCCGCCCGGAGCACCCCGGGCGGCGGGGTCATTTTTACAGAAGCGGCATAGCAATGTACCCCAATCAGTTTTCACGCCCGCAGGCAACGCCTCACCACCCGCCGCCATCTGTAGGGCCACACCTTCCTGCTTACGCCGCGTGAAAGCCCTCTTCCTTGCCCTGCTGGCCTTGCTCAGCCTCCCCGCCCTCAGCCAGCAGTTGCCCCCGGGCGTGGTGGGCGACTACACGCCGGGTACGGCCAAAGATGCCAAATACGGCATCCTGGTGCTCGGGGGCGCGGAAGGCGGCAAGCCCACCGCCCTGGCCAAAATGTTCATCGACCAAGGCTACCCGGTCTTGTCGCTGGCCTACTTCAAGGTCCCCACGCTGCCCGCCGAGCTGGAGAACATTCCCCTGGAGTACTTCGCTACCGCCATGAAGTGGCTGGCCCAGCAGACGCCCGGCAAGCGCAAAGGCATCCTAGTCGTCGGCTGGTCGAAAGGGGCCGAGCTGGCCCTGCTGCTGGCCAGCCGGTATCCGGCCGTGAAGGGCGTGGTGGCCATTTCCCCCAGCTCCGTGGTGTGGGCGGGCATCCTCAAGGACTGGAAAAAGACGCCCGGCTCCAGCTGGACGGCCCAGGGCCGCCCCATGCCCTCGGTGCCCTTCAACGCCACCGGCGCCACCTCCCTGCTGACGCTCTACGCCAACTCGCTCCAGAACCAGCCCGCCGCCACCGCCGCCGCTATTCCCCTGGAACGCAGCAAAGCCGCCGTGTTGCTGCTTTCCAGCTCGCAGGACGATATCTGGCCCGCGGCCCTCATGTGCGAGCAGCTCATGGCCCGGCTACAAGAAAAGAAATACACCCGCTCCTACCGCCACCTCAACTACCCGGAGCTGGGCCACATTCTGGATCAAAAATACCTCCCCGCCACCCCCGAACACCCCTCCCGCCCGGCTATCCTCTCCTTCCTGCGCGCCGTGGAGTGAGCCGGGCGGGCAGCCCCCAGCTGGGCACGAGCTACGGCCGCGCCTAAACTTGCACCATTACCAGCCAGGACCAAATACAAAAACGGCCCGCTCTTCCGAGCGGGCCGTTTCCTATGCAAGCTACTCTACTTCACCCCATCCTCCCCACTGCCTTTCCCACCCGTCGTCACCAGCTTGCGCGCCTGCCGATACCCCGCATATAGCTCCTTATCCAGCAGCTTAAAGGCCTTCATATCCTCATCCAGCTGCCGCACCTCTACCATCAGCTCGTCCAGCAACTCCTCCAGCGCCGCCCCGGCTACCACCCGCTCGTTGATGGTTTTGCGCGTGGCCGGCTGGGCCGTTTGAAACGCCGCCAACGCGTCGTGCAACGGCTGGAGCGTAGCCGGTTTCAGGCCCTGCTTGCCCAGCTCGGGCACCACCTCGGCCCGGGCACTGCTCTTCAGCACCGCTGGCAACTACTTCCCTGCCGCAACACGACCACGCCGCCCGAATCACGCCGCCTGGAGCAATCCGGGCGGCGTGGTCGTGTTACCAGCACGGGCATCGTCGGGCCCCGCCCATTTTCCCGCCAGGCGCCTTTGCTTGCTCATCCCCGCCCCTTTACTCAAATTGTCGTACAGTAGGGCACGACCATTCCTCTCTGCCCTGTATGCACCCCGCTTCGCTCACTGTTATTGACCTGCAGCCCGAAATGGACGGGGTAAATCAGTACAAGAACATTCCCCTGACCCTGGTCAACGACCACGTCGTGCGGCTCAGCGTGATGACCGAACCCTTCTACTGGCACTACCACCCCAACTCCGACGAAACCTTTCTGGTGCTGGAAGGCACCCTCTGCATCGACCTGGAAGGCCGCACCGTGGAGCTCACGCCCGGGCAGCTCTTCTCTATTCCGGCCTACGTGGCGCACTGCACCCGCCCCAAGGATGGCCGCACGGTCAATATCACCTTCGAGCTAGCCGATATCCAGACGGTGAAGACGGCGTAGTCCGCCACCCAGCTAGGCCGAGCGACTATCTGCTCCGTCTGGCTCCCCCTCTCTTTTCGGAGACTCTGCGCTTCCAGCAGATGCGGCCGGGGGTGCTGAGGCACACGCCCGGGGCGCCCCAGCACCCCACCAGCATAGCAAAACCGCCCATTCACCGAAAAGCCCTGCCCCGCCACCCCGCAATTGCCTAGCTTTACCCATGCGCACTGCTCCCTACCGGTGGGGAAATATGCTGCTAGCCCTGCTAGTGGCCCTTACCGCCTGCTCTTCCCCCGACCATCCCGCCAGCGCCCCCGTCAAAGACCCCAGCACCGGCGAAACCTACACGCCCCGCCGCGTGGTCGTGGCCGATTCCCTCATCCGCGGCCGCCTCCTCGACCGGAACGATTCGGTGCTCGTCGATACCCGCCTGCAATACCTGCTCAAGCTCCCCCGCCGCGCCCTCGATACCCTGGCCCTGGGCCAATTGCTGGGCTGGGACTCGACCACCGTGCGCCGCCGTATCCAGGAGGCGCTACCCTACCCGGGTGCCTACGGCGTGGCCGTGCAGCTGCGCCTCACCAAGAAGGAAGCCGCGCGTATCCGCCGCGACAGCAGCGCCACCGTACCCCAGCTTACCCTCACCGAACGCTACCAACGCACCTACACTACCCCCGCCGGCGCCCCCGTATTAGGCTACCGCAGCACCGAGGCCCAACCCTTTTTCCGCCAGGCGAAGCGCACCGGCCGGGGCCGCTTCTACCGCCTGCGCAACGGCGGCGTGGAGGCCTACTACAACGGTCTGCTCACCGGCCACCACGGATACCTCCACCCCCTGGTCGATGCCAAAGGCAAGCAGCACGGCACCTGGGCCAAAGACACCGCCTTTCAGCAGGGCCAGGATCTGCATCTGACCCTCGACGCCAAGCTCCAGGCCTACGCCGAAAAGCTGCTCGGCAACCGCCGCGGCTACCTCGTGGCCCTCGACCCGCGTACCGGTGAAATCCTGGCCTACGTATCGGCCCCCGTGTACCCGGCCGCCACCATCACCGCCCCCGACCAGGCCGGCATCCGTGCCGAGCTGCTGGAGCACGAAAACCTGCCCCTGCTCAACCGCCCCGCCATGCTGGCCAACCCACCCGGCTCGGTTTTTAAGCTCGTGAATGCCGCCGTGGCCCTGCAATTGGGCGCCATCACGCCCGGCACCGGCTTCCGCTGCGACCAGTCGCTGGTGAGCTGCGTGCACTACCACAAGCCGGCCCGGAGCCTGACCCTGGGCCTGAAGTACAGCTGCAACCCCTACTTCTACCAGGTACTGCAAAACGTCATCAACCATGTGCCCGACTCCCTGGTGCAGGACACCGTGGCCGCCCGCCACCACAACTTGGCGCAGTGGCGCCGCTATGCCCGCTCCTTCGGCCTCGACTCGGTGCTGGGCGTCGATATGCCCCGCGAAGCCCCCGGCTTCCTGCCCACCCCGGCCTACTACGACAAGGCCCGCCGTACCCGCCAGTGGACCTACCGCTCCATCTACTCGCTCAGCATCGGGCAGGGCGAAATCAACCTCACCGGGCTGCAAATGGCCAACATGGCCGCCATCATTGCCAACCGCGGCTGGTACTACCCGCCCCACCTCGTGCGCGGCATCGGCGAGAATGGTCCCCTGGACCGCTTCACCCGCCGGCACCACACCCTCATCGACAGCGCCAACTTCGAAGCTCTCATCCCGGGCATGATAGCCGTGCTACAGCGCGGCGGCACCGCCGACGCCTCCAGCCTCGCCGATGTGGGCATCACGGTGGCGGGCAAAACCGGCACCGTCGAAAACGACGAGGGCGACGACCACGCCGCCTTCGTTGGCTTTGCCCCCGCTAACAACCCCAAAATAGCCGTGGCCGTGTACCTCGAAAACGCCGGCTTCGGCGCTACCGCCGCTGCCCCCTGCGCCGTAATGGTGATGGAAAAGTACCTGCGCGGCTCCATTGCCCCCAAGCGCAAGCGCTGGGAAAAGCGCATCCAGCACCGGGCCAAATACGATTACTAGCCTGGGTGGCGAGCTGTGGTAAGCAGTAGTCCCAGGCAGTGGTGGGAAGGGCCCAATGGTTGGGCTTTGCGGAAAAACCCCTAAGCTTACCCCTGCAAACCCCTTCAACTATGCTGCATTCCTACTCTGTATCCGTTGTTCCTAAGTTTTTGGCGGCCTTGCTGCTGGCCGTGCCGCTCAGTGCCTGCGGCAGCCTGTTTGGCAAAGAAGTAGCTCGCCTGTCCATCAACACCATCAGCACGCCGGAGCGGGAAGTAATGAAAGAAGCCGCGCTGCCGCTGCAACAGGGCGAGGAGCTGGCTTTGTGGTCGGATATGGACATGGCCTACGAGGGCGAGGCCCCGGTGCGCTTTCAGGTGCAGGTGCTGCAAGACGGCCAGCCCTACCAGCAGCTCGAACTGGACCCCACCGAGAAAAACATGACGGTGGGCGAAGTCAAGACTGACATGAATGGCAAAGTCACCTGGAGCTTCACTGGCAAAAACGGCAATCTGACGATTCCTAAAACGGGTACCTACACCTTCAAGGCCCGCCTGGTAGCTGCAGCCAACCCCACGCTGAAAATCAAAAAGGCCGAGTTGGTACTAAAGAAATAAGCTCCCGGTTTGGCTGGAACACGCGTCCGGCCCTAACCGGCCCTGCCGTCAACCAGCACCACTCTTTACCAGCCGCCCGCATGAAACCCGAAGTCCGGCAGCAGATTCACCGCCTCGGCGGCACCACCACCGCCGCTGCCACCACCGACCTGGCCGAGTTTCTGGCCGCCACCTCGTTTCCCCATCCGCTCTATCCCCGACACTACGCGGAAGAGCTTTTCGGCCTCGACGAATTCTATCAGCAGCATCGGGCGCTGTATACCGCCAACCCCGCGGCCTTCTACGAGGCGCTGCTCCTGCATTTCTTCGCCGACCACCAGCTTCCCTACGGGCAGGATTTTTTTCGCCCTTTTCGCTTTACGCCCTTCACCCCCGGTACACCCGACTATGGCGAGCTGGAGGGCCTGGTCACGGCCGAAGAGGTAGCCCTTACCGTGGCCGGCGGGCCGCTGGAGTTTATCTGCATCTGCTATTCCTACGGCTTTCCCGACCACTACTTTGTGTGCCCGGGCGACCCTAACCCCGAAAACCCGACCGTGTACGGCACCGACCACGAAGTCTTTTTCCAGGAAATAACCGCCGTAGGCAGTCTGGAGGAATTCTTCAACCGCTACTTGTCGAAAGACGAGTTTCTGGCTATTGCCCGGCGGCATCTTACCGCTCAACACGCGGCCGGGTAGAGTTTTCGTCCCTGCTACCGGCTTGCCCTACTGAGCGTCGTGGTTCCGCCTTTACCGTTTTATGCGTCATTTCCTCTTGCTAGTCTGCCTGCTCGGGGCGGCTACTGTCAGCCGCGCCCAGCGTACGTTCACCATCTCCCGGGCCTCAGCGCGCTACTCGGCCACGGTCACCGTTGCCGGCTGCGAGGCCGACCAGTGCCAGGGCGCGGGCACCATCCGACTCTACGACCAGCAAACCAAGCAGCTGGTCCAGGCTTTCACGTCCGATGACCTCACCTTCTACCTCGACAGCCGCCAGCAGCCGTCGGTAAAGACCGTGGAGCTGTACGGCGAGCAAAGCCCGCTGCTGTTCGACGATTTCAACTTCGACGGCACCGAAGATCTGGCCATTCGCAACGGCAACAACAGCGGCTACGGCGGCCCTTCCTACGACGTGTACGTGTACGCCAGCCGCCCCCGCAAATTCATCCGCAGCGCCGAGCTAACGGCCCTGGCGTCGGAAAAGCTGGGCATGTTTATGGTCGATAAGAAGCGTAAACGCCTGGTCACATTCGAGAAGAGCGGCTGCTGCTGGCACCTGACCACCGAGTACGAAGTACTACCAGGCAAAGGCCTCAGCGAAGTGCTGACTATCGAGGAAAATGCTACCGGGGCCGGCGAAAACGTGGTGGTAAAAACCCGCCGCAAAACCAACGGCCGCTGGACTACCACCACCCGCTCGTTTCCCATCAAGGAATACTACAAGGAATAGGCGGCCGGGCGCATTAGAATTTATCTATATAGCTTGCGCCCCTCTTCACCATCCTCTCTGCTATGATCTTCAAACACGCACTTACCTGGTCCCTGCTGCCTTTCGCGGCGCTGCTGGTAGCGGCCGGCTCGGCTCCCGCGCCTACCGCTACGCTCGCCGTGGCTCCCTTCACCCAGGGCATCATCACCACCCGCGTATCGTTGCCGGGCAACCCCTACGATAAGCTGCTCAGCAAGCTCGACCCGGCCAAAGGCAACATTCAGGGCCAGATGCAGCAGTTGGCGGCCAGCCTCACCCCGGCCGAGCAGCAGCAGCTGCAAACCGAAGCCGCCAAGCTCAGCCCAGCCATGACCATCGGGGCCATGATGCTGCCGCGCAAGGGTACGATCTACTGCCGGGGCCAGGAGGCCCGCGCCACCACCGACGCGCTAACCTACCACCTGGAAAACTACTTCAATAATGCCACCCACAAAGGCTTGCTGCTGATGGCCTCGCAATCGACGCCCCAGACGGTGAACTACACCTACGATGCCGCCTCGGTGAAGAAAACCTGGCAGAGCATCGTGGTAACGGCCCAGGACTACACCGCCAAAACCAGCACCGAAACGGCCCTGGTATCCGGCTACCCCAGCCAGAAAACCACCTACACCCTCAAGCCCGGCGCCGCTGAAACCACCTCCCCCGAGCCCGGCCAGCTGCCCAACAAGCCCACCGCCCTCGACGTGTGGACTTCGGCCCAGATTCCGCAGAGCCTCAACTTTGCCCACCCCGTGTACGTGGCCGAAACCCACGGCATCACCCGCCTGGTGGTGTATTTCGACAAGGAGCGTAAGCAGCGCATGGTTTACGAGTTTGCCAGCGTGCAGCCCAAAGCCATTACCGACCAGGACCTCAAGATCAAAACCACGGCTCCGGTGCTCGACTACGCCAAGGATGAAATGCAGGTGGGCATGAAGATGCTGGCCCTGATGCTGGGCGGCGGCCCGCAGCAGTCCGGCTCCGACGAATAGGCCTGCGCCGAAGTCCCACCACCGTTTGTTGAGCACTGCCTCTACCGCGCCGCCCGCAATCCGGGCGGCGCTTTTGTTGCCAACCGATTGAACCGCGTTGTTGCGACCGGGCTGGCCGCGTATTGCCGTAGCATGTATTTTCGGGGCTTCTTTCCGTTTTATAACTATAGCTATTGACAACGGCATGAAACACCATCGGCTCTGGCTGCTTCTGGCAGTGCTGCTCTCATCCTTCACCGCGCCAGCGCAGTCGTTATCGGGTATCTGGCAGGGCGTGGAAACCGATACCGGCGAGGCCGACAGCAATTGGCCGGCCGTGCTGCGGCTGCAGCAAGCCAAGGCAGGCAGCCTGTTTGGGGTGCTCTACCAGGAAGTGGGTGGCTTGCCCGGCATCACGGCCACGTTCCAGGTAAAAGCCACCCGCACGGCGGCCGGCCTGCGGCTCGAGCACGTGCGCAAGCTCAGCGAAACCGGCCGCACACCCTTCAGCTACTGGTGCGAGGGCTACATCAGCTTCACCTACGACGACGCCCAGGAAAAGCTAACCGGCCGCGCCACCTACCGCCCCGTCGGCGACTGCGACGTGGGCACCTTCACGCTCTACCGGGTTAAGCTCAAATCGGCCGAAACGGTACCGGCGGCCACCGAAACCACCATCCGCGTGTCGGGCCGCAACGTGCGCTGGTACGCCGATGCCAGCCTGAAACAGCCCGTGGCCACGGGCAACACCTACCGCACACGCCTGACCAAAACCACTACTTTCTACCTCACCCAGGGCTACTACCCTACCAGCCAAGGCGCTGTAGTGCCCATCACGGTGCAAGTGAAAGGCAGCCCGCCGCCGAAGTCTGCGCCCGCCAAGCCCACACCGCCCGCCGCCCCGGCCCCACTGGATACCGTGCGCCCGGCCCCGCTGCCCCCGCTCGATACGGTGCGCCGCCCGGTGCTGCCCCCACTGGCCGCCACGCCCGTGGTACTGCCTACCGTGCTGTTCCGGCTGGGCACGGCCGAGCTGCTGCCCGAGGGCCAGCCCGCCCTGGCCCAGCTGGCCACCGAGCTGCGGGCACGCCCGGCCCTGAAAATCCGGGTGCTGGGGCATACAGACCGCATCGGGGAGCCGCAGAAAAACCTGGTACTGTCGGAGCAGCGGGCCCAGGTAGTGAAGCAGTACCTGGTGCAGGCCGGCATTGCCGCCGAGCGCATCGGCACCGCTGGCTACGGCGACACCCGCCCGCTTTATCCCTCGCCTGATGCCCGCAACCGCCGGGTGGAAGTGCAGCTGGTGGAATAAGCATCGGCCGCCGGGCGCAGACTTTCTCGCCCCGCCGGCAGGAGCCGAAACTGCGTGAATCCGGCCGGACTCCCCGATTCGCGGGCGGCTCTTATATTCATGGCCCGAACGCACACCCTGTTCTTTACCCGATACGTTCCACTTATGCTCTCCGAAACCTTACGTCTGCTCTTTAGCCGCGACCTGAGCCGATTGACGCACGAAATAGAAGCCTACCAGGATGAAGCGCAGCTTTGGGTGGTCGAGAAAACTATAGCCAACTCGGCCGGCAACCTCTGCCTGCACCTGGTCGGCAACCTGAATACCTATATCGGTGCGGAGCTGGGCGGCGTGGCCTACACCCGTAACCGGGACCTGGAATTTTCTCTAAAGAACGTACCCCGGGCTGAGTTGCTAGCCAAGGTGGCCGAAACCGCCCGCATCGTCGACCATGCCCTGCGGGAGCTGCCCCTGGCGGCTATGGCGCAGGAGTATCCGCTGCTGGTCTTCGACGCCAAAACCTCGACCGAGTATTTCCTGGTGCATTTGGCCACCCACCTGGCTTACCACCTGGGCCAGATCAACTACCATCGTCGCCTCCTAGACCGCTCCAAACCAGCCGGCCGCGCCTAACAGCCCCGCGGAAACGTTTGGCTGCCCACCCTGTATCGATTCGCCTTGCTATGATAAAACATCAGCTCCTGACCGCGGCCCTGTTGCTCACCGCTGCCGCCAGCCCCGCCCAGTCTTCCAGCTCCTGGAACAACAAGCAGTGCGCCGTGGTGCTTACCTACGACGACGCCATCGACGTGGACCTGGACAACGTGGTGCCGGCCCTCGATTCGTTTAAGCTGCGCGGCACGTTTTACCTGATTGGCTCCTCACCGGTGGTGGCCCGGCGGCTGCCCGAGTGGCGGAGCGCGGCCCAGCGCGGCCACGAGCTGGGCAACCACGCCCTGATGCACCCCTGCGACGGCAGCCTGCCCGGCCGCGGCTTTGTGACGCCCGACAACGACCTGAGCAAATATACTGTGAGCCGGGCCGTGAGTGAAGTGCGCGCCAACAATGTACTGCTGAGCGCCATCGACGGCAAAACGGCCCGCACTTTCGCCTACCCCTGCGGCGACCTGACCATCGGCGGCGTCCGGTTCTACGATCAGCTTCAGAACGATTTTGTGGCCGCCCGGGGCGTCAGGGCCGGTCTGCAAACGGCCCCGCAGGTAGATTTGACCAATATCAACAGCTACATGATTAATGGGCAGTCGGGCGACTACCTGATTGACCTGGTGAAGCAGGCCGAAAAGTCGCACACGCTGCTCGTGTTCCTGTTTCACGGCGTAGGCGGCGGCCACGCGCTGAACGTGGATCTGCAAGCCCACCGCCAGCTGCTGCGCTACCTCAAGAACCACGAAAAGGACATCTGGGTAGCGCCGATGGTGGAAGTAGCCGCCAACATAAAAGCTGCCCAGCCGGGGGTGCCTGCCACACCACTCCGCTAAAGCCGCCTCCTAAGCACTCTTGCTGGCCTATGGCTAAAAAAATGCTTGTCTGTTTTTCGGTTGCGGCGAGCTGTCGACAGCATGTTCCTTTGCTCAAAAAAGAACATGCTCACTATAACTGCCGCACAGGTCTTCCGCCAGCTCCACTACCAACCCCAGCCTTTGTTGCTGCCCAACGTGTGGGATGCCCGCAGTGCCGCCGCGTGCCAGGCGGCCGGCTTTGCGGCGCTGGGCACTTCCAGCGCGGCCATTGCCAGTATGCTGGGTTACGAAGACGGTGAGCAGATGCCCTTCGCCGAAATGCGCTACGTGGTAAGCCGCATCTGCGCCAGCACCACTCTCCCCGTTACCGTTGACCTGGAAGGGGGCTACAGCCGCAGCCCCGAGCAGATTGCCGCCCACGTGCTGGAGCTGGCCCGGCTGGGCGTAGCCGGCATCAACCTGGAAGACTCCGTAGTATCGGCCGCGGGCCGCCAACTGCAGCCAGCCGATACCTTTGCTGACATTCTGCGCACCGTGCGGGCTCGTTGCCGGCAGCAGCAGCTGGATATCTTCCTCAACGTGCGCACCGACACCTTCCTGCTGCTCATAACCGGCCAGCTGGCCGCCACTCAGCAACGGCTGCACCACTACGAAGCGGCCGGCGCCGATGGGCTCTTCGTGCCCGGCTTGCTGAAGCTGGCCGACGTCAAGGCAGTCTGCGAGGCTACATCGTTGCCGGTCAATGTAATGGCGCTACCCGGCCTGCCGGAGGTAGCCGCTCTGGCCGCCGCCGGGGTAAGGCGTATCAGCATGGGTAATTTTCTGTTTGAAGCCGTAGCCGCCCGCCAGCTGCACCTAAGCCAGCAACTGCGGCAGCAGCAAAGTCTCACCGCCCTATTTGCCTAATGATGCTGCTGAAACCGACACTCCCAGCCCCGCCGCTTTCCGCCGCCGAGTGCTACCAGGCACTGCTGGCCAAGGACGCCGCTTATGAGGGGCGCTTTATTGCGGCTGTAAAAACCACGGGCATCTTTTGCCGCCCCACCTGCACTGCCCGCAAGCCCAAGCCCGAAAACGTGGAATTCCTGGCTACCGCTAAAGAGGCCCTGCTGCGTGGCTATCGGCCTTGCAAGGTGTGCACGCCGCTGGAAGCCCGGGATACCACGCCGGGCTACATTCACGAGCTGCTGCAGGCGCTGACCCGGCAGCCCGGTACCCGGTTTTCCGACCAGGACCTGCGCCGCCAAGGCCTGGAGCCCGCTACGGTGCGGCGCTGGTTTCTGCGCCAGCACGGCATTACCTTTCAGGCCTACCAGCGTCTGAACCGCATCAACCAGGCGTTTCAAAAGCTGCAAACCGGCGTTTCGGTGACGGACGCGGCTTTCGAGAGCGGCTACGAGTCATTGAGCGGCTTCCAGGATTCCTTCAAGGCGGTATTCGGCGTGGCCCCTTCCCGCAGCCGGCAACAGCACGCTATGCAGCTCACCCGGCTGGAAACGCCCCTGGGCACGATGCTGGCCTGCGCCACCGACGCGGGTATTTGCCTGCTGGAGTTTACCGACCGGCGGGGGCTGGAAACCGAGCTGAAAGAGTTGGCCCGAAAACTCAATGCCACGGTGCTACAAAGCCCCAATCCGCACTTCGAGCTGCTGCGGAGCCAGCTGGCCGAGTATTTTGCCGGCCACCGCCGCACATTCTCGGTCCCGCTGGTTACGCCCGGCACCGCGTTTCAGCAGGCGGTATGGCAGCAGCTGCACACCATTCCCTACGGTACTACCCGCTCCTACGCCCGGCAGGCCGCGGCCCTGCAGCAGCCCGGTGCCGTGCGGGCCGTAGCCGCCGCCAACGGCCGCAACCGGGTCGCCATTCTGATTCCCTGCCACCGTGTTGTCGGCACCGATGGCCACCTCACGGGCTATGGCGGCGGCCTGTGGCGCAAGCAGTGGCTGCTCGATCTGGAAAGCCAGCAGGTGGCCGAACCGCCGCTGGGCAGTTGAAAACCCGGCGCCGTTGCTGCCCGGCGGTTCCCGGCTGATTTTCCCACCTTCTGATTTGCCAGCGGGGTTTTGCCTGCCTGGTCCAACTGCTCGGAGCGACAGAAGCTACAAATTAGTTATGCTTGCATAACACTTTCTTAACCTTTCCGTATTATCTTTGTACCCAACAAGCTGAATTGCTTTTACATACCATTTTTGCCATGAAAAAGACCACTGCCTTCTCGTCGCTGCTGTTGCTGGGCGGCCTCGGCTCCCTGGGCTACCTCACTGCCCAGCTCAAAGACCTGAACCTGCATTTCGACCTGCGGGGCGAAGACCAGTGCTACTACTGCTAGGCGCCTCTACGCCAGCCAAATTCCCGACGAAGCCCCGCCCTGGCGGGGCTTCGCTGTTTTCGGGCCGGAAATAATCCGGCTGTCAGAATCAAGGTGTTAAGGTGGAATAAATAAAAAAACCACATCCATTCGAGCCGGTTTTCGGTACTTCACACTGCAGCGGCCCGCGCGGGGCGGCTGGTATTCTTTCACCCACCAAGTATTCCGGGGCTGTGCCCACCACGCTGCGCCAGCCCGGAAATCCGTAAAACGCACTGGTTTATGAACCTCAACAGCCTCCAGGAGCAAATCAGCTACATCATTGGGCGCGATTTGGCCCGCAATTTCGCCCAGCAGGGCCTCGATCTGGACATCGACGTACTGGCTGCCAGCCTTAAGGAAGGCCTGGCTGGCGCGCCCGTGCGCCTTAGCCAAGAGCAGATGCGCGCGGCCATGGAGCAGCTGCAGGCCCAGATGGGCGGCCCCGAAGAAGACGACGACACCCAAAACTCCCCTGATATGAGCAATAACAAGCAGGCCGGCGAAGATTTCCTGGCCGAAAACAAGAACAAAGCCGGCGTAACCACCCTGCCCAGCGGCCTGCAGTACGAAGTGCTGACCGAAGGCAGCGGCAAAAAGCCCGGTCCCACCTCGCAGGTAACCACCCACTACCACGGCACGCTGCTCAACGGCACCGTATTCGACAGCAGCTACCAGCGCGGCCAGCCCGCCACGTTCGGCGTCAATCAGGTTATTGCCGGCTGGACAGAAGCCCTGCAGTTGATGCCCGAAGGCTCGAAGTGGCGCCTGTACATTCCCTCCGACATGGCCTACGGCAAGCGTGGTGCGGGCCGCGACATTGGCCCCGACTCGGCGTTGATTTTCGACGTGGAGCTGCTCAAAGTCAACAACTGAAGCAGCCCTTCGGCTACCGCTAGTGCCACCCAGCCCCCGAGCTGGGTGCGCACCAGCACGGCCGAAGCTAAAAAACCTGTTTCACCGGCGCCCATGCCCGCTACCGAACCTCCATCGGCTGAACCACTACCCTCGCCTGCATCAGAGCCCGAACCGGCTCCGAAGCCAACGCCCGCCTTGCCACCCGCGCCCCTACCCACGCTGCGCAGCGAGAATGGCCGCCTGGAACTGACAGCCGACCGGCTGACGGTAAACGGGCAGCCATTTTCGCTACTGGAGCTGGAAGGCGTGGAAGTGCAGCCCGTGCGCTGGCTGCTGTGGTTTATGCTGGGTGGTCTGGTGCTGGCCGGCTTCACGCTGGCTTTTTTGCAAAACTGGCTGCGGACCATGCCCGCTATGGCCGGCATGGCCGCCGGGGCGCTTATTCTGGCCTATGGCAACCGAGGGGCTAACCGCCTGCGCCTGCATCGGCTCGGGCGCGAAGCCCTATATTTTTCTTTTCCGGGCGCTGCCGAGCCTTGGCTAAAGCTGGCCGCCGAAGCCAACCGGCGCATCCGGCAGCGGCACGACCAGGCCGCGGCCGAAGCAGCCGCGCTGTTGCAGGCCGAGGCCGATGCGGCTGCCCAGGCTGCCAGCTCCGAAGAACCTTTACCGACCAGCTAAGTAGTAGCACCAGGCGTTTTGCGCCGAACTTGCCTTCATCTTTGGTTTAGCCGGTTTGCCCTACCTTTGCCCGCTTTTATTTTTTGAGGCAAGCTTCTCCTTTTCCCCTTCTCATGGACGCCAAACATCGGCACACCGCCATTTCTACGGGTGGCTTACTGATTGCCCTCGGTATTATTTACGGCGACATCGGAACCTCGCCGCTCTACGTGATGAAGGCCATTGTGCCCGAGCTCATCGACCCACGCTTGGTGCTGGGCGGTATTTCCTGCGTACTCTGGACCCTGACGCTGCAAACCACCATCAAGTACGTGCTGCTCACGCTCAATGCGGACAACAACGGGGAAGGTGGCATATTCTCGCTCTATGCCCTGGTGCGCCGGCGGGCCGCTTGGCTTACGGTACCGGCCATTATTGGCGGGGCCGCACTGCTGGCCGATGGCGTCATTACGCCGCCCATTTCGGTTTCTTCGGCCATTGAGGGGCTAAAGCAGGTGTATCCGCACCTGACTCAGGACGTCATTGTCTACATTGTTATTGCCATTATTGCGGGCATGTTTTTCCTGCAAAGCTTTGGCACTCAGATAGTCGGCAAGGCTTTCGGCCCGATTATGTTTTTGTGGTTCGGGATGCTGGGCGTGCTGGGCGCGAGCTGGATTGTACAAAACCCAGAGGTACTAAAGGCCATTAACCCCTATTACGCCTACGAGTTGTTGGTGCATTACCCGGGCGGCTTCTGGCTGCTGGGCGCGGTATTTCTGTGCACCACCGGGGCCGAGGCGCTCTATTCAGACCTGGGGCACTGCGGCAAAGGCAACATCCGCATCAGCTGGGTTTTCGTGAAGACCTGCCTGGTGCTCAACTACTTCGGCCAGGGCGCGTGGCTTCTGGCCAACCAGGGCCAGCAACTAGCCGGCCGCAACCCGTTCTATGAGCTGATGCCCGACTGGTTTCTGCTCATCGGCATTGGCATTGCTACTATTGCGGCCATCATTGCCTCCCAGGCCCTCATTACGGGCTCTTTCACGCTGGTAGCCGAGGCCATTCGCCTCAATATGTGGCCTAAAGTGAAGCTCAACTACCCCACCGACGTGAAGGGCCAGCTCTACGTGCCCAGCATGAACCGCCTGCTGCTGCTGGGCTGCATCGGGGTGGTGCTATACTTCCGCGAGTCCAGCAATATGGAAGCGGCCTACGGCCTGGCCATTACCCTGACCATGCTCATGACCACCCTGCTGCTTACGGTGTGGCTGCGCACCAAGCGCGTGCCTATCATCGTCGTAGTGCTGTTTGCGGCCCTCTACGGCCTGATTGAAGGCTCGTTTCTGGTAGCCAACCTGATTAAGTTTCCGCACGGCGGCTGGGTGTCGCTGGCCATCGGCTCGGCTCTTATCGGGGTGATGTACGTGTGGCTGCGGGCCTACTACATCAAGCGCCGCCTGACGGAATTCGTGAAAATCGACCCGTATATGGACGCGCTGAAGCAGCTCAGCGACGACGACTCGGTGCCCAAATACGCCACCCACCTCGTGTTTATGACCTCGGCCGAGCGGGCTTCCGAAATTGAGTCCAAGATCATCTACTCCATCTTCCAGAAGCGCCCCAAGCGGGCCGACATCTACTGGTTCGTGCACGTCGATACCACCGATGAGCCCTATACCATGGAATACAAAGTGGTAGAGCTGGCTCCCGACGATGCCTTCCGCATCACCTTCCGGCTGGGCTTCCGCGTGGAGCAGCGCATCAACCTCTACTTTCGCAAAGTGGTGGAAGACCTGGTGCGCAACAAGGAAGTGGACATTACCTCCCGCTACGAGTCGTTGAGCAAGCAGCACGTTACCGGCGACTTCCGCTTCGTGGTGCTGGAGAAATTCCTGTCGGTGGAAAACGACTTCCCCATCGTGGAAAAGCTGGTGATGCAGGCCTACTTCTACATCAAGCAGTTCATTGCCTCCGAAGACAAATACTTCGGGCTCGACACTTCCTCGGTGAAGGTGGAAAAGGTGCCGATGGTGATTACGCCGGTGCGCGACGTGGCCCTGAAACGGGTGATGTAGAAATATATAGCCCCCGCCGATGGATTCGGCACGCCTAAAAAAGCCCCGCTGGTTGTCAGCGGGGCTTTTTCATTTTTCAGCCGGCACCAGCTACGATTTGAGGGCCAAAAAGTTATGCTAGCAGCATATTGTATTTGACCTATGTTTTGCTTCCATTCGCCTAGTACACTGTTCTTTCCAACCCAAACACCCACAACACTATGCGTACCACTACCCTTTCCGCCGCGCTCGGCGCGGCCCTGCTATTGGCCGGCTGTCAGCAGGAAGCCAACCAACAACTGCCCCAACCGGCCGACAACCCCAAGGAGGCCCTCAGCGCCCAGCAGCTCGATGAGCAGATCATCAGCAAGCTCAGCCAGACCGGCGTCTTCAATTGGAACGAGGCCACGCCCCACTTCGTCTGGAGCGCCCTTACCCGTTCCGACTACGTGCTGTCGGTGGGCTACCAGCCGGCCGGCTGCGGCTCCTATATTCCCGAGGATGCCGCCACCGACCCGGCCTGGCAGGCAGCCCGCCAGCAGGTGCTGAGCCTGATTCTGGCCGAGGAACGCAAAGCCCGTCCCGAGCTGACGCTGACCGACCTGATTGCCTACCAGGAAAACGTGCTACCCGTGCTCGACGTGACGGTGCGTGAGCTGAGCACCATTCAGAAGCTACGCGCCTCCAAGCTGGTGCGCTACGCCGAACCCATTGGCTACGAGCCCAACCGGCCCGCCGCTACCACGGCCAACAAAGGCACCGCCGCGCTCAGCAGCAGCGGCTGCGGTAGCAATACGGCCACCGCCGGCCTCGTGGCCGGCTCCGACTACACGGTGCTCAGCAACGGCAGCAAATCGAGTTGGAACCAGGCCGACCAGTACCACGGCATCCGGGCCAGCTGGAGCCAGAGCACGGGCCAAGGCATTAAGATTGTCATTATTGACTCGGGTTCGTCTGATGCACAGGAGAATCTGGGCGCGGCCTTCAACCAGGGCTTAAGCAGCGGCCGAACCATTGAGCGCCTCGTGACCCTGCCGCGCAACTCCATCTTTGGCATTCCCTACGGCGACGCCGAAACACCCAACGACGGCTGCGGCCACGGCACCAGCATGGCCGGTGCGGCCGCCGCACCCCGCGGCACCGACGGCGCCTCGGTGGGCGTAGCCTACAACGCCAGCCTGATAACCATCCGGGCTGCCGAAGACGTGTTTATCGACGGCAGCCGGGAAGTAAAGGGCGTGTCGGATGCCTACATCCTGGCCGGCAACCGGGCCGATGTGCGCATCATTTCGATGAGCATGGGCCGCCTGACCAGCTCGTCGCAGATGACGGACGCCATTCGCTACGCTTACGGCAAAGGCAAGCTCATCTTCTGCGCCGCCGGCACGTCCTTCGACTGGAGCGCGGGCATTGTAGGCGTCATCTACCCCGCTTCCCTGCCCGAAGCCGTGGCCGTAACGGGCGTGAAAGACAACCTGACCACCCGCTGCGACGAGTGCCACACCGGCTCCGACGTCGAATTTACGGTGGTGATGCAGCGCACCAGCAACGACCGGCGGCCCCTGACGCTGGCCATGAGCGGCGACGCGCCCAGCACGGTGGGCGGCTCGTCGGTGGCTACTTCCAGCATGGCCGGCATGACGGCCGTGGTCTGGGCGCGCTACCCCACCGAAAGCCGCGCCCAGATTATGAGCCGGCTGGTGGCCAACAGCAGCAACCGCAACGCCCGCAGCAGCAGCTTCGGCTGGGGCCGGGTGAATGTGGGAGCCGCCGTGGGCGTTTTGCCGCTGTAGCTCTGGGTTGTTTGCCAATAGAAAAGGCCCCGGAGAAATTCTCCGGGGCCTTTTTTGCATCAGGAAACCAGTGCGCTTACTTGGTGCGCAGCCACTTGTTGAACACCGTTTGCTGGGCGGCCGTGGGGCTGGGCAGCTTTTCGATGCGGTAGCGCTGGGTGGTGCTGGCCGTGAGTGGGAAGCTCACTTCCTTCATCTGCCCGTCGCGGTTTACCAGCAGTGTGATGGGCGTGCCAGCCGGCGCCCCGGTCAGCAGCTTGTTCACGTCGTCCGTCACCCGGGCCCCGTTCAGGGCTAGCACCTCGTCGCCCACGCTCAGGCCGCCCTGCCAGGCGCTGCCGTTGCGCACCACGCTCGTCACCGTAAACTTGCCGCCCGCGGTGCTCATGTTGGCGCCCAGGGCAGCATCCGCCGACACCGGCGCGGTCGTCAGCGTAAGGCCGGCGTAGCCCAGGGCCGTGTTGTAGGGCAGCGTTTCGGTGCCGTACACGTTTTGGCGGAAGAAGCCGTCGAAGCGGCGGCCGGCTACTTTGGCTACGGCATCCTGGTACTCGTCGTCGGTGAAGCCCCGGCCCAGCTTTTTGTAGTACTGGTCGTAGAGGTAGCGCATCACGTCGTCGAGGCTTTTCTGGCCCTTGGTTTCGTTGATGATCATCAGGTCCAGCACGGCCCCGATAACCTCACCCTTGTCGTAGTAGCTGATGCCGGTGTTCTGCGAGTTTTCGTTGGGCCGGTAGTACTTGATCCAGGCGTCGAAGCTCGACTCGGCCGCGGCCTGCTGCTTGTTGCCGGGCGTATTCTCCACCCGGCTGATGCCGTTGCTGAGGTCGGCCAGGTAGCCCTCGGGCGTTACGAAGCCGGCCCGCTGCACAATCAGGTTGCTGAAATACTCGGTGCCGCCCTCACTCACCCACAGCATGTGCGTGTAGTTTTCCGCATCGTAGTTGAACGGGCCCAGCGCCACGGGCCGGATGCGCTTCACGTTCCAGAGGTGGAAATACTCGTGGGCCACCAAGCCCAGGAAGCCTTTCCAGCCTGCTTCCGAGCTATAGGCATTGCGCGAAACCGACAGCGTGGTCGAAAACAGGTGCTCCAGGCCGCCGGTGCCCCGGTCGATGTTGTGAATGATGAACAGGTAGCGGTCCAGCGGATTCTGGCCCACTACGCGGTGCGCTTCCTCGCAGGTACGCTTCATGTCGGAGAGCAGGCGGGCCTCGTCGTATTTGGGGTTGCCAAACATGGCAATGGTATGCGGCGTGCCGTTAGCCTCGAAGGTGAGCACCTTGTGCGTCCCGATTTCGATGGGCGAGTCGGCCAGTTCGTCGTAGTTGGCCGAGCGGAACGTGTTGGGCGCACCGGCTGATTTGAGGCTGGTGCTCACCTGCGTCCAGCCTGGAGCCGGCTGCACCGTGAGGGTGCTGGGCAGCTGCTGACCCTCGGCGGGGTACATAAACACGCTCGTGCCGTTCAGATAGCCGTGGGCAGCATCGATAAAGCTGGTGCGCACGCTCAGCTCGAAGGCGTACACGCGGTAGTGCACCGTGAAGTTCTTGGCGCCGGGGTGATACACGCGCCAGGTGTTCTTGCTCACCTTCTCGGTGCGCAACGACTGGCTGCCGGCTTTAGCCTCGAAGCCTTCCACGTTTTTGGCAAACTCCCTCACCAGGTACGAGCCCGGGGCCCATACCGGCATCTTCACGTCGGTGAATTGCTTGCTGAACCCGTCCAGGGCCATGTCAACTTCAAAGTAGTGGGTCTGCGGGGCCGGCATCGACAGCGTGTAGCGCAGCGTGGAGGCCGCCATAGCCGGGGCAAACCGGCTGAGCAGCAACACCGCGGCTACGGCCAGCAGCCGGCGGAAAGAGGAATGCGTCATGCGGAAAGAAAGTGAGAAGAGAAACAAACCGGCACGCCAGGTGCCACCATTCCGACGCTAAAAACCGGCCGGGGTTGCAAGATACTGCCGAAAACCAGCCTTGGCACCGCCATTTATGTATAGCCTGTCGGAAAATTTCCGAGGAACCCGCACCTAAGCTCTACCGTTAGGGCAGTGCGGCCCCGATATTTCCTGGAGCCTATATTTCCCCAACATGCGTTACGTCTGGCTTACATTTCTTATCCTGGCAGCAGGAATTCTGGCTTTTTTCGGCTGGCCGCGCTTTCATAAGGCGCCCGGCCGCACCCTGGCCATCGTAAGCACCGACTTGCCGGCCCGCCCGGTGTCCGATACCATGCCTGCTGCCTCCGCCGCCAGCCCCGGCGAGCCGCCGGGCGCCGACCGCCTCATTGCGTTTGCCATGGAGCAGTTGGGCTCACCCTACACCTATGCCGGCACCACCCCCAACGGCGGCTTCGACTGCTCCGGCTTTCTGATGTACGTCTACGGCCACTTCGGCATTGCTGTGCCTCATTCTACGGCCCTGCTTATCAATGCTGGCCGACCCGTGGAGCGTGAGCAGGCCCGCCGCGGCGACATGGTTATTTTCACGGGCACGGCCAAAACTGCCACCACACCTGGGCACGCGGGCATCATTATCTCGGAGCCTGGGGAGCCACTGCGTTTCATTCATTCTTCGTCGGCCCGGCGCGAGTCAGGCGTGAAAATCAGCCAAGTGGAAGGCACCGACTACGAGCGGCGCTTTATGGGCATCCGGCGGGTGCTGGATGGCACCGTTACGGCCACCGCCGCTTCTCCTGCTCCGGCGGACCGCCGCGTAGTACCGGTAGCCACGCTCAAGCCCAAAACTCCGAAAGTGGCCACCAAGCTCGTGGTAGCGGCTCCCAAAGTGCGGCCGGTAGCCCGTAAAGCGAAGGCCAAGTCAGTGGTGAAGGTGAAAAGCGCTGCTAAGCGTTCTTCAACTACCAAGGCTAAAACCAGCCCTGCCCGCCGCACCGCTACGCGCGCGGTGGCGAAAAAGCCCGTAGTAAAGAAGCCGGCAGCCAAAAAACCGGCCACGAAAAAGCCCGTTACTTCCCAGAAGTAGCGGGCCAGAGCAAAGCCAGAATTGGCTATAAAAAACGATACCCGGTGCGCCTATGCAGAACTTCACAGAGAAGCTGCTGGGCGAACCGGGTATCTAATCCTTCAAATCTTACCAAGCGACGAGTCTGGGGTACAGCCCCGTCATCCTTCGAGTAAGACCTTGCCAGAATGCGGGAACCCGCCCTGAAGGGCTAACAGAGGTTCCGCGCGAAAGCTGTTGTTAAGCGCGTCCGGCGGTGAAGCGGACTACATTCGACAGGCTTGGCAGGATTTGTTTGGGACTACTAGACATTTTGTACCTCCTTTCTTTAGATCCGACATCCCCCATCGGCGCTACCCAGCACCTTAGGGCTGCTTGGATGGGGTCGTAGCACTCACTACTGGTTGGTAAAGTTAAAAGCCCCTGGGATGGTTCAAAATAAAAAGCCCTTTTTCTCGGGGCTTTACTGGGCTTTTGAGCCATAGAACTGAGGATCAGTCGGTTTTTTTTGTAAATATTTTTCAGCCAGGCACTATTTTCTGCTTTCCACGGCCTTGGCCTCAAACTTGCAATTCAGGATTTCTACAATGAAAAAGGTGCGCATACCGCGTATCTGCGAGTTTTCTCCTATCTTTTTCCCGTCAACACCCCACTCACCTTTATTTCCATGAAAAAAACCCTGTTCCTCTGCCTGGCTTTGCTGCTTGGCTTCACGGGCATTGCTTCGGCCCAAAAACTCTCGCCCCTCGGTATCTGGACCAACGAAGAGAAAAAGGCCACCTTCGAAATCTATCAGCAGGGAGACAAGCTCTTCGGCAAAATCGTGTCGCTGACCGTGCCCAACGACCCGGCTACCGGTAAGCCCAAGCTCGACTCGCAGAACCCCGATGCCAAGCTGCGCAACCGCCCCCGGCTGGGCTTGGTGTTCATGAAGGACTTCAAGAAGGACAGCGAAAACAAGTGGGACGATGGCACCATCTACAACCCCGAGGATGGCAAAACCTACTCCTGCTACATGAAAGTCCTCAACGCCAACACGATGGAAGTGAAAGGTTACATTGGCTTCTCGCTCATCGGCAAGTCGCAAACCTGGACGCGGGTGAAATAAGCCCCACTGCGGCCCCTATAGTACCGGCGACGCCCCATTCGGGGCGTCGCTTTTTTTGTGCTACCTTCCTTGCCGAAACTTTACCGGCCTGGCCCCGGTTTAGGTTGCCCTTCCCCACCACCCGCCTTGAAAAAGCTCCTGCCCGGTCTGCTGCTCGTATTGGCCTGCTCTTTCGGAGCCCGGGCCCAGGCTGTGGCACCCCTCGGCGTGTGGGCCGACGACACGGGCGAGTCGCATATCGAGATATTCCGGTGCGGCGAAACGCTGTGCGGCCGCCTGGTGTGGCAGCAGCAGCCCCAGGAAAGCAATACCGGCCGACCCAAAGCTGATACCCGTAACCCCGACCCGGAAAAGCGCGGCCAGCCCCTGCACAATCTGACTGTGCTGCAGGGCCTGCGCTACAACGCTGCCACCGAACGGTGGGAAGATGGCCAGATTTATGACCCGCACAACGGGCGCACCTACTCCTGCTACGTGAGCCTGGTGAGCAAAGACAAGCTGGAGCTGAAGGGCTACATCGGGTTTTCCCTGATTGGCCGCTCCCACTACTGGCTGCGAATAAAGTAGCCGAGCTCATAGGCTGATTGGCTGCGACTTAATGGCCCAGGCTGGAGAATAATGCCTTGTTATTCGGTAGTCGGCCCAGGCGCCAGCAACAGCTACAGAAGGGCAAAGACGAATTTTGAGCGGCCAGGGCTGCATGCCACGCCAAAACCTATTGCCTGTCCCGGGTGTTTCTTCTCAAACCCATTCCCCTCCCTTGTTTTCCTTTTTAAAGAAGATATTCTCTGCCGGTCAGGCCGCGGGCCCAACCAGCTGGCAGCCGCTGCTTCGTACGCCGGCGCAGCAGCGTGCCCACAAGCAGTGGGTGGCGCAACAGGTGTATCTGAACTGGATGGGGCCCTTCTTCAAAGCATACCACTTCCAGAAAACCGGGGTGTGTGCCCGGCAGCTCCGGGTACAGCTGCTGCAGCAGGAAGGCCGCCAGGGCGCGCTGTTTTTCTACGACCCCAGCATCGGGCCCGGCAACTTCCGTCACCTCTTCGACTTCATTCGGGACCGGGTGCTCACGCAGGGCTACAACGTGTCGGTGTCGGATAAGCGGCTGGCCAAACACGAGCGGTACGCCGAGTGCATCGAAAAGCACTTCCTCAAGCCCCTGCCCAACGACTGCACTGCCACGGGCCGCTGCAACCAGCGCTTCGGCAACGTGACGGTGGATTTGGTCAGCATTAACGGGCAGCCGGGCTTCATCCGGTTTTTCGCCAACCCCTACCACGACACGATTTTCACGCCGCCCACCTCGTTCGACACGCTCATGGACGCCGTGTTTAATCTGCCTCCCGCCCCAACCGATGTCCAAAGCCTGATTGGGAAGTATTATAAGTAAAAAAGCCTCTTCGAATATCCGAAGAGGCTTTTTTTATGGCTTATAAGCACTACCGAAGCTACTCCCGCATGAAGCGGGCGAAGGACGTGACACCCTCGGGCGTAGTGAGGCGCAGGTGGTAAAGGCTAGGCGTTAGGGGGCTGGTGTTGAGCTGGCTTTGGGCCACTCCTACTGCTTGGCGCAGCACCACGCGGCCCGTCATGTCGGTTACCTCGGCCTGGGCTGTGCGCATGGTTAGGTTGGTGAGCTGCAGCATTTCCCGGCACGGGTTGGGGTACACCGTCAGGGGCAGCATGGCGGCGGCCGCTTTGGTAGCCAGCGTATTGTCGCGACTCACCACGCCGCTGCCGTTGAGCAGCCACTGGTCGGGGTCGAGCTGAATGCTGGTGATGGTGCCGGCCACGGGCAGGGTAAAGGAGGTTTCGGCCAGGCTCTGGCGCAGGCGTACCACCTGGCTGGTACCGTTGCTGTAGTTGATTTTGTAGTCGAGCTCGGTATCGAAAAACGGCGTTATCGAGGCGGCCGATACGGCTTCTGTCGATTTGATGTAGAGCGAGCTACCCACCTGGTTCCAACGCACGGTAAACGTTGGGTAGCCTTCACCCTGCACCCACTGGCGGAAGAAGTAGTCGAGCGAGCGGCCGGCTTCGGCCTCAAACACGCGCTGCATATCGATGGTACGGGCAGTGCTGCCGGCGTAGCGCGTTTGGTAGGTGCGCAGGGCCCGGAAAAACTTCACGTCGTCGTTGAGCAGGTAGCGCAGCATGTGCACCACGGTGGCGCCTTTCTTATAGCTGAGGCGGCTGCTGAAAATGCGGCCCACGTTGGTCGTGTCGGGCACCAATACGCTACCGCTGGCGGCCTGCATAGTAATGGCGTGGGCGTTATCCATCCAGGTGCGGGCGCCGGCGGCCGTCGAGAAAGCCTGCAGCGAAAGGTATTCGCCGTAGGAGGCAAAGCTTTCATTGAGCCAGATATCCTTCCAGGAAGCACAGGTAACGTTGTCGCCGAACCACTGGTGGAACAGCTCGTGGGCCGTAAGCGTGAAGGTGAAGCCGTCCTGGGTGGTCATGGTTTGGTGCTCCATGCCGCCGCCGATGGGCCCCATGGAGTGGCCGTATTTTTCCTTGGCAAATGGATAGAGCCCGACCAGCGACGAGTAGTTCTCGATGAAGCCCGGAGTGCGGTCTATTTCGGTTTTGTAGTAGTTGAGCGCGGCCGTATTATAGACGTAGTTCACAATCGGGATGCGCGGACCACCGGCCGGGTTGGCGTAGTTGACATACTCGATATACGGGGCCACGGCCACCGAAATCAGGTAGTAGTCAATCGGGTAGCGCGACTTCCACTCGTAGCGGCTTTTGCCGTTAGGCTGGGCCGAAACGCGCTCCAGAATGCCGTTGGAGCCCACTTTGTTCAGGCTGCTGGTTGTTACCCACACGTCTGACGAGTCGGCTTTGTCGGTTAGCACCTGCTTGCAGGGCCACCACTCGTAGGCGTTGAAAGGCTCACTCAGGCTCCAGGTCACACTCACGCCGAAGTCGGGGTCAATATCCGTGTCGAGGGCATTGCCGATGGCGGCGGAGTTACCGTTCGGGGCCGTGCCGCGGTAGTAGATGTAGGCATCGAAGAGCGAGCCGGCAGCCACCGGCTCCGCCAGGCGCACGGTTACGTCGCCGGCGGCGCGGCGGGTGCCCACCGCTTTTTTGCGGTTTACCACCACCGAGTCGATAGTGAAAGTCGGGTAGAGCTCAAAGGCCAGCGAATCGAGGGCCGGGCCACTCAATGCCTTCATGCGCACTGAGCCGCCTACGGCGCGGGAGTTGTTTTCCAGCGCAATGTCCAGCTTGTAGTACTTCACGTCGTAGCGCTCCATCTTCTGGCGGTGGCGCACAGTGGTAGCGGGCTGCCGGAGCGCAGAGTTCTGGTGCAGCCGGGCACAGCTACGCGCGGCGGTACCGTCGAGGTCGGCCGGCTGGGGCTGGTAGGTGGGAATCTGGGCCTGGGCGGCTCCTACCAGCAGCAGGCTGGCCAGTAAGGAGTAAAAAAAACGATGCATAGGGTACGGAAAATGAATACCGGCGGGGCAGCCAGTCGGCGGCCCGGATAAGCATTGCCAAGATACGAAGCCGTGGACAAACTCAGTTTTTACGCTGGCCTTCCGGCCGAAGGTTTTGTATCTTTCGAGAGCAACTACTTTTCTCGCACATGGCCCGATTTTACTATTTAATTTTTCCGGTGTTTTTGCTGTTGCTGGCCAGCCCTGCGGTCCGTGCCACGCACATCGTGGGCGGCGAGCTGGACTTGCAATACCAGTCGGGCAGCCGCTACCAGATCAACCTGAATCTGTATTTCGACGCGGTGTATGGCAACCCCGGCGCGCTCGACAACAGCTTGTCGGTCGGCATTTTTGAAAAGGGCACCGACCGGCGGATGCAGAACATCATCATGCCGCTGGTGTCGAATACCGATGTGGCCTACTCCGATATTGCCTGCACCCGCCCCATTTTGGGCACCCACCGCATCCGGTATTCCACCGTCATCGAACTGCCGGCCGACAAGTATACCAACCCGACGGGCTACTACGCGGCCGTGGAGCGGTGCTGCCGCAACAACAGCATCCGCAACATCCGCAACCCCGGCAATGCCGGCCAGACCTACTACCTGGAGTTCCCGGCCGTGATGCGCGGCGGCAAGCCTTTCATCAACTCCACGCCCCGGATATTTCCGCCCTTAAGCGACTACGCCTGCCTTGGGGAGTTGTTCTACTACGAGTTTGGGGGCCAGGATGTGGATGGCGACTCCCTGGTTTATGAGCTTTCGACGCCGCTGAATGGGCACTCCAGCACGGCCGAGCCCAAACCCAACCAGGCCGAGCCCCAGCCCTACAGCTCCATTCAATGGATGCCGGGCTTGGACGAACTCAAACAGATTCCCGGCAACCCGGCCCTCACCGTGAACCGCTTTACCGGCCGCCTGCAGGTGCGGCCCAGCCAGCTTGGGCTCTACGTGTTCGGCGTGAAATGCTCAGAATACCGCAAGGGCGAAAAAATCAGTGAGGTGCGGCGCGACTTCCAGCTGCTGGTGGAGGACTGCCCCAAAAACATCAAGCCCACGATGAGTGTACTGATGCCGGGAACCAAGAAAGCCTACCAACCCGGCAAAGACGTGCTGGTGCTGGGACCTACTACTACCCGCTGCCTTACGCTACGCTTCACCGACCCCGACCCCAGCTCCCGCCTGAGCTTGTCGATGCACCCGGTCAACTTCTCGGCGCCGATACCCGCATTTTCGATTACCCAGGGCACGGTGCGCACGGCTGGTTTCCCTGATACCCTCGTTTCCCAGCTGTGTTTCCCCAACTGCCTCAACACAAAGGGGAAAGTATACCTGCTCGACGTCATCGTGGCCGACAACGGCTGCAGCCTGCCCAAGCGCGACACAGTGCGCGTGGCCTTCACCGGCATTCCCGACCCCAACGACCCGCCGGTGGTAGCTACTACGGCCGGCCCGGGCCTACCCCTGCACGTGCGTATCGGCGACTTGGTCACGTTTCAGGTGACGGGCCAGGATGCCGACGCCGACCCGGTGACGCTCGAAATGACGGGCCGGGGCTTTGCGCCGGCCAGCGTGGGCGCAACCATGGTGCAAAACACGACCGGGGCTAACGTACGGGGCACCTTTACCTGGCGTGTGCCGTGCCCTACTACCGATAAGTTTCTCTACGAATTCGAGTTTGGAGCCGCCGCCAGCCCCTGCGCCGACCGGCAGGTGTCGCCGCCCTTGGTTGTTCCCATCCAGATTGACTACACCAACGCCCCACCCACCTTCACGGCCAGTGACACTGTGACGGTGGTGAAAAGGCATCTGGGCGAGCCGTTTACGATGACGCTGGAAGGGCTGGACACCGACCAAGACGCGCTAACCATGACGGCTTCTTCGGAGGGCCTGAGTATGGCGGCGGCCGGCATGCGCTTCACGGCCCAGAACGGCACTGGCAAGTCGACGGGGGTCTTTGAGTGGAACCCCACCTGCGAAGGCGTCGACCGCACCGATATGGCCGTCACGTTTCGGCTGCAGGAAGCCACCTGCCGACCCGTGGCCAAAACCCGGATGCTGCGCTTTGAGCTGCTGCGCCCCGAAGCCCCGCCCTTCATGCCGGCCAACATCTTCACGCCCAACAACGACAAGCTCAACGACTTCTTTGAGCTGCCCACGCTGCCACCCGATTTCTGCGAGTCACGGCTGGCCAACATCAAAATCTTCAGCCGCTGGGGCAACATGGTGTACCAGACGACCAACCGCACCTTCAAGTGGGACGGTGGTGGGCTGCCGGCCGGCGTGTACTTCCTGCTGATTGAGTTTACCGACAAGAGCTTCAAAGGAACGGTTACCATTGCGCCGTAGGGTAGCAATGTCTTCTGAAACAGAACGTCATGTCGAGCCCAGCGAGGAACCTTGCATGCAATGCTTATTAGATTAAGATTACGCTGGCAACATCAGCACGCGAAATATCTCGCAGGCTCGACATGACGTTCAAAGGGTACCAGATTATACAACAGCTACCCACGCAAAAGCCCCGACGCCTGCTGGCAGCCGGGGCTTTTGCGTAGTATCGAGCTATTTATTTCAGCTTAATACAGGAAGAGGAACACGGCAAACAGCGCCACCCAGAGGGCATCGATAAAATGCCAGTAGATGTTCAGCATCCGGAGCTGGCGGTGGCGGTATGGGTCGCGGATAAATACCAAACTCCGCACCGCGTCGCGGGAGGCGTGCAGAGCCCGCAGCATCAGGGCCAGCACCAGCAGCATACCGCCCAGCAGGTGGGCCACGTGCAGGGCCGAAATCAGGTAGATGTAGGTGCCGCTGGCTTCACCGATGAAAAAGATACCCTGAGTCATCAGCTCCCGCCAACCCAGAATCTGGAGGCCGGCAAAAATGCTGCCCAGCGCCAGCGTAGCCCCGAGGCAGCGCGCCAAGCTCCGAATATCGTCGGTGCGGTAGATACGCCGGGCCTGGCTGAGCGTGTAGCTGCTAATGAGCAGCACAATGGTACTCAGGGAGAAATAGCGCGGCAGCGGGTGAATTCCGGTGGGCGTACCGCTCAAGTGGCGCGTCTGGACGTAGGCCGCCACCAGAATGACAAACATGACGGAAATGCCCACCATGGCCAGATACAGCAGCATGAGCAGCGGCGGTACCCGCTCGATGCGGGTGAAGGCCGACGGCGGCCGGCCGGCTCCTACTTTGTCTTTACGTTCCTTATCAGAATTCATCATCGGGGTGCGGGGAGCAGCGTACGTTCTGGAAACCAATCCAGGAGCCATAAGTTCCGTACTCGCCCATGCCGACGGTGCTACTGGCTATTTAGCAAGATACGTAAAATGCCATTCGTCGGGCACTAGTGTGTGGGCTTAATTACCCCGAAAAAAAGACCCGATTTTTCCAAACACCGCGTTGAGCGTAATCTTGGCCGTGCGGCCGGTGCCGAAGGTGACGTAGGTTTTGCCGGCCACCCGTAAGTCGAGCACCAAACCCAGCTGCCGGGCCAGGTCGTTGAGCTGCTGCAGGGGCTCCAGGGGGCCGCCGGATTTCTCCTTTTTTTCCTCTTTTTTCTCGCCCGGCGGCTTGGGTGGGCCGCTGGTCAGCTTGTCGAGCACCCGCTGGCTGGGCAGGTTCACAATCAGATACGAGCCCGAGCCCGCAATCTGAATATCGTCGCCATCCATGGTGATTACCAGCCGGGCCTCAATGTCGAGGCCGCTAGCCAAGGGGCTGCGGGTTGGAAGTCGGCAGCTGGGGAGCCGAAGGGCTGGCAGCCGGCGGGTTTTCGCCCCGGGTGCGGATGCGCAGGGAGCCATTCAGGCGCCAGGTGGCGGGAGCCGCGTTGGGGCCGCCCTGGGGGTTGGGCACCTGCAGCTCCATCTGGTCGAAGGCCAGGTTCAGCTCGACGCCGCCGGAAAGCTTGGACAGTAAGGAAGCGGCCGTGTCGGCCCAGCTGCCGGATGATTGGGAAGAATCAGCCATGGGAAGGAGTGGTTAGTGGGAAAAGAAATACTACCCCGGCAAACGTGGCCGGGCCGCGCAAGTTACGGGGCCGGCGGCTGCCGCGCCAGCCCGGCACTGTTGCGCTTCGGGTTGGCAGGCTGTTTGCCCTGGCCGTCCCGTATATCCAAATAAGGCGGCCTGCGTATGTTGCCCAGATTCCGCCCCACTGTTCACCTTACCACCGCCATGCCCGCTCTGCCCTTTTTTCGCCTTGTATATCCTCTGTCTCTGGTACTTCTGCCCTCCCTGGCGGCCTGGGCGCAGGTAGCCCAGCAACCCACGGATAGCGTAGCGGGCACCACCGGCGCGGCCCCGGCCATCGACTGCACCCACCCCTTTGGGCTGCACGACAATGCGGAGCGGGTGTACCGCCTCACCGACGGCGGCGGCAAGCCAAGCGGCGAAATCCGGATGCGGGTGGTGAGCCTGAGTTCGGAGATGAACAAGAAAAAAACCGTGGAGACCCACAAAGTGCTGCTCAAAAGTGGCCTCTACGATACCAAGAGCCGCTTGCTCAACATGCAGGACCTCACCTTCAGCTGTCGGCCCGATAGTAGCTTCACCGACGGCATGAGCGAGTTTAAGCCCGAAAGCATCCGCTCGTTCCGGGACCGGAAACTGGCATACGCCCCCGTAGCCCTGGTTTGGCCCCACCAGCCTAAAGTGGGCACCCAGCTACCCAGCGGCGGCAGCGAGGTGCAGGTGAGCAGCTCGGTGGTGGATATTGCCAAAGTGAGCAGCTTTGCCCGCAAGCGCAAAGTAGTAAGCGGCCCGGCCCCAGTAACGACGCCGGCCGGCACCTTTGCCTGCTACAAGATAGAGTCGGAGCACGAAGACGCCACGGCGGCCCGCAAGGATATGGTGATGCGCTCAACCTACAAGGTAGTCGACTATTACGCGCCGGCCGTGGGCATTGTGAAAACGGAGGTGTACGACAAGAAAGGTAAGCTGGCCCAAATCCGCACCCTGTTCAGCACGGGCAGCCAAAGCCGCTAGCCGCGTTTTGGGCTACGATGAAAACCAGTAGTTTAGGGGCCGAATCTTCGGCCCCTTCTTTTTTGCCCTGCCCCATGATAACGTTAAAATACGCTGTGCTGGCCACCGGCCTGCTTTCCCTGGCGGCCTGCCAATCGTCGCCCACTGCCGAAACCGCCGCTACGCCTGCCGTCACGGAATCTGCGGCGCCGGCCATCAGCGGCAAAACCTACGGCGCGGCCATTACCGCCGCCGGGGCCCGGCCCATAAGTGAGCTGCGCGAGGTGCTCGGCACCCAGGATTCGGCGCAGGTGAAGCTGGTGGGCACGGCCGCCGAGGTATGCCAGGCCAAGGGCTGCTGGCTCACGATGACCACCGCCGAGGGCAAGCCCATGCGCGTCCGGTTCAAGGATTACGCCTTTTTCGTGCCCAAAGACATCAGCGGTAAAACCATCGTCGTCAACGGCTGGGCGCACCGCGAAACGGTGCCGGTGGAAGATTTGCAGCACTACGCCAAAGATGCCGGCAAGTCGGCCAAGGACGTGGCCGCCATTACCCAGCCCGAGGAGCAGCTCAACTTCGAGGCCGACGGTGTGCTAGTGCAGGAGTAGCTCATTTTAGTGCGCTTAGTAACAAGGCCCTCCGCTGGAGGGCCTTTCTTTTTTGTGCGGCCCAACCCGCGGCAGTGGTTAAAACTGGCCGAGGCCCCGTATTTTTAGCCGGCTGAAGCCTGCCTACCTCCCGCCTGCGGTTCCTTTCCACCTTCGACTTCAGCCCCAGCCCCATGCCCGACCAAGATTCCATCCAGCAGAAAATAGCGGCCCTCACCGAGCGGCTCCACTACCTCAACCACCAGTACTACCAGCAGGATACCTCCGAGGTCAGTGACCAGGAGTTTGACCACTTGCTGGCCGAATTGCAGGCCCTGGAAAAGCAGTATCCCGAGCTGGCCCTGCCCAACTCCCCCACCCAGCGCGTGGGCGGCACCATCACCAAGCAGTTTCCTACGGCCCCGCATAAGTACCCGATGCTGAGTTTGGGCAACACCTACTCCGAGGCCGACCTGCGCGACTTCGACGAGCGGGTGCGCAAAGGGTTGGAAGGTGCCGGGTTTGCCTACGTCTGCGAAATGAAGTTCGACGGCGTGGCCATGAGCCTCACCTACGAAAACGGCCAGCTCACTCAGGGCGTCACGCGCGGCGACGGTACCCGCGGCGACGTGGTAACCAGCAACGTGCGCACCATCAAGAACCTGCCACTGCACCTGCGCGCGGCCGGCCCCCCGCAACCCGCCGAGTTTGAGGTGCGGGGCGAGATTTTCCTGCCCCTGCCCGTCTTCGACGACCTGAACAAGGAGCGCGAGCAAAACGGCGAGGCCCTGCTGGCCAACCCCCGCAACGCGGCCAGCGGCACGCTCAAGCTCCAGGACTCGGCCGTGGTGGCCTCGCGCCGGCTGCGTTTTTTTGCCTACAGCTTCCTGAGCCCCGAGCGCAACGTATTCCCGACCCACAGCGCCGCCCTGGAGGCCCTCAAAGCCTGGGGCCTGCCCGTATCCGACACCTGGCGGCGCTGCACCTCGCTAGAGGAAGTGCTGGAATTCATCCATTATTGGGAGAAAAAGCGCTTTGAGCTGCCCGTAGCTACCGACGGCATCGTGATTAAAGTGGACGACTTCCAGCAGCAGGAAGTGCTGGGCTTCACCTCGAAAAGTCCGCGCTGGGCCATTGCCTACAAGTACCCGGCCGAGGCGGGCCGCACCCGGCTCAACGAAATTCAGTACCAGGTGGGCCGCACCGGGGCCGTAACGCCGGTGGCCATGCTCACGCCGGTGCCCCTGGCCGGCACCATCGTCAAGCGGGCCTCGGTGCACAATGCCAACCAGATTGCGGCCCTCGATTTGCGCCTCGGCGACATGGTATTCGTGGAGAAAGGCGGCGAAATCATTCCCAAAATCACCGGCGTCGACCTCTCGGCCCGGCCCGAGGGCAGCCAGCCGATTCAGTACCCCACCGAGTGCCCGGCCTGTGGCACCCCGCTGATCCGGCCCGAGGGCGAGGCCCACTTCCGCTGTCCCAACGACACGGGCTGCGCCCCCCAACTCAAGGCCAAGCTGGAGCACTACGTGAGCCGCAAAGCCCTGAACATCGACGGGCTGGGCGCCGAAACCGTAGCCCGCTTCTTCGAGTTGGGCCTGGTCCGCACCCCGGCCGATATCTACGATCTGTCGGCCGAGAAGCTTACCGGCCTGGAGCGGCTGGGCGAAAAGTCGATTCAGAACCTGCTCAAGGGCGTGGAAGCTAGCAAGCAGGTGCCCTTCGACCGGGTGCTCTTCGGGCTAGGCATCCGCTACGTGGGCGAAACCGTGGCCGAAAAGCTGGCCGCCCACTACCGCAGCATCGACGCCATTATGCAGGCCACGGCCGCCGAGCTGGCCGCCGTGCCCGAAGTCGGCAACGTCATTGCCATCAGCCTGGCCGCCTGGGTGCAGGACGAAGCCAACCGCGCCCTGGTGGAGCGGCTGCGGGCCGCCGGCGTGCAGCTGGCCCTGACGGGCGAAGCGCCCCAGGCCGTGAGTGACCGACTGGCGGGCCTCACCTTCGTGCTGTCGGGCGTATTCGAACAGCACAGCCGCGAGGATCTGCAGCAGCTCATCACCCAAAACGGCGGCAAGATTACGGGCTCCATCAGCAAGAAGCTCAGCTACCTAGTAGCTGGCGACAAAATGGGGCCCGCTAAGCGCGAAAAGGCCACCGAACTGAAAGTACCCATTATCAGCGAAACCGACTTGCTAGCTATGATTCCGTCGGATTTCGAGACCGTCGAAGCGGATGACATCCTGGCCACCCAAAACCCCGATTCCAGCGCAGAAACGGCCTCGGAAGAAACTTTTTCGGCTCCCGGAAGCACCGCAAACGATTTAGGTGCGCAAGGTTCCTTATTTTAGCCCCCGAAACCACTGTTCCGGTGGTCGTTGGCACCAACCGTGAGCCGGACCGAGCCTTGCTGCAAGCCGGTCGATTCCCACCTCGGCTCACGGTTGTAGCGCCCCGGCGGCGCACTATTTGCGGCCGGCCGCTGTTGGCTGCTCAGCCTCTTTCCCCTTACTTTTCGCCTATGTTTCGCTTCGCCTTTTCGGCAGCCGTGTTCTGTGCGCTGTTGAGCGGTTACTCAGCCGTTGCTCAAACCGTGCCCCCTGCCAACGGACCCGGGCAGGTTGCCTCCGCTCCTGCTCCTGCTAAGCCTGCTCTGCCCGTCACGCCCGTGGCCGAAGCCAAAAAGCTGGTTAAAAAGCGGGAAGTCGTGGTGCTGGACGTGCGCACGCCCGAGGAGTTCGGTACCGGCCACCTGCGCGGGGCCCAAAACCTGAACTTCCGGGACCCGAACTTTCCCACCCTGCTGGCTGGCCTCGACACTGCCAAAACCTACGTGCTCTACTGCGCCTCGGGCAACCGCAGCGGCAAGGCCGCGGTGCTGATGCAGGAAAAAGGCTTCCGCAAGTTGGTGAATGCCGGGGCCTACAAGGATCTGAAAGCAGGTGGATTGAAAACGCAGTAGCTGCGATGATAATGCGACAACCGGCTGGCTATCTTTTCTTTGCTTTACTCCTATTCGGAAGCTGCCAGCAGGACAAGCCCGCAACAGCCGGGCCTGGGGCCGCTACTGCAACACCGGGCGCGAAAGGCCGTGAATTTCGCCGGCCCGCCAAAGCGTATTATCTCGATACAACCTACGCCATAGCGCTGTACCAAGGCCGCAACGACTTCCGGCCCTTCGCTCAGACGGAGGAATACCAGGAATTTGAGCTCCAGCACGATTCGGTGGTAGCCCTATTGCATACGTTGTATGGCACCGAGCCCGGCTTCAGTAGCAACCTGGCCCGGCTAGAGCAGAATAGAGGCAAGTTTCTAGTCAACACCCGGCAGAGCGTGCTGAGCGACTACAGAAAATTCCACATGATTGACAGCAAGGACTTCGACTTTCTGCTGGCCCGGGAAGACTCTATCGTCAAGCCTCTTTTGCTGCGCGTTCTGGCTGATGACAGCAGCAACGCCGATAACAAGGAATACGCCCGCAAAACACTGTTGACCTACTATAACATTCGGCCCAAGAGGTAATTGATGAAAGCCCGTGATGGCAAAAACAGCCAGCGTGCATCCTTTGGGTTGCGTGCTGGCTGTTTTTGCCTGGTAGCTCCGACCGTCTGGCTTAGAAGCGCTGCACGATACGGTTGGGCAATGGCAGTGGCCTTCGTGGCTGGTTATCCATTGCTGGCAGCCACTTCCTTCGATAAGGAACGGGTAACGGCCGGTACTGGAGTTGTTTTGCGGCCTGAGTGCTGGAGCTTGAGGCCAAACAGCACCCGCAGCACCGCAAAACGCCGAATTATCAGGTACAGCAGCAGCGTAAAGCCCAAGGTACCCAGGCTGAGCATCAGAAACTTAGCACCGTTGGTGGCGGGCCAGGGCAGCACGTAGAAAGCCAGAGTGATGAGCACCGTCTGGTGCAGGATGTAGAACGGGTACACGGCTTCGTTGGCCGCTTGCAGCAGGCGTGAGTTGCGGTTGAGGTGGCGCCGCCCGAAGCCCAGGCACACCAGGATCCAGCACCAGCAGTTGAAGCCCTGCACCGCGCGCTTGATGGCCCCGCCAACCTGGGCGTAATAGTAGTCGTCGGCCCAGTAGTAGAAGCTAAAGGCCAGCAGGCCCAGGGCCAGAAACAGGTAGCGCTGCCGCTCGGCCGCCTGCCAGAAACCGTTCAGAGAGCCCAACACGTAGCCGTAGAGGAACAGCGTGAGGTAGAAGGCAAAGTTGAACCAGTCGGAAATCAGGTTACGGTGGTCGGGCCAGTAGGGGCGCAGCACGAGCTGCAGCAGAATAAGGGGCAGGGCCCACAACAGCACCGCGCCCGGCCGGCTCAGCCACTGGCTGAGCTTGGCCAACACTGCCTGGGCCGCGGGGCGGCGCAATGGCAGCAGAATGGGCAGACTAATGAGCGAAAACACCAGCAGGTAGGCAATAAACCAGAGGTGGTTCCAGGTGAAATTGCCCTTCGGATAGGTGCCCTCAAAATAGTGCGGGTAAAAATCAAGCAGGGACGTGTAGGTAGCGCCCTGGCTCAGCCGCTCGTAATACACCTGCGGTACCACCACCACCACCATCCCAAACGCCAGCGGCAGCAGGAGCCGCTGCAGCCGCTCGCCCACAAACTGCCCCGCCGTGCGGTGGCGCAGGGCGAAGGAAATGCCAACCCCGGATATTACAAACAACAGCGGCATACGCCACTGGTTCAAAAACTCCATCGGCAGCTCCAGCATCGGGCTGCTGGGCTGGCTCATGAGGTGAAATTTCCAACCCACGAAAACCATTCCCGTGTGGTAGAAGATGAGTAGGCCAAAGGCCAGTACCCGAAGCCAGTCGAGGTCGTAGCAGCGGGCGGCCGGGGCGAGTAAAGGAAGCGAGGAAGACATAGCAGGAAGTGAGGTAGGTGAATCGATGCTCAAACCTACTTTTGCCACCGCCGCCGCACGACGCACCTCACAAACCCGGCGTACTACCTTACGAATCCGGACGCGACAATACTACCTAAACCTCTCTCCTACTGCACAAACGCGTTTTTACGAAATTGCGACGGGGTAGTCTGGGTATGCTTCTTAAAGGCCGCGTTGAAGGCCGATTTCGAGTTGAACCCCGCCGCAAACCCGATTTCCTCCAGCTTTAGGTGGCCCGATTCAGGCCGTAAGAGTTGGCGCTTCACCTCTTCGATGCGGTAGGAATTAACGAAGTCGAAGAAGTTTTGCTGGCACTGCTCGTTGATAACCTGGGAAAGCTGATAACCAGGCACGCGCAACTGGGCCGCCAGCTCCGCCAACGACAAGTCCGGGTTGCGGTAGGGCTCCCCGGTAGTCATCAGGGTGCGCAGCCGCGTCAGCATTTCAGTTGATACCTCGGGGCTAAGCGCGGTTTTTTCATATTTCCGGCGCGGCGCTGCCGGGTCCTCCACAGGTTCTTCCGCCGGAGCCGGCGCGGCCAGCAGGTCCGACTGGCTGATAGCCCAGCCGTTCATACCGTAGAAAAGCAGGGAAATCAGGGAGGCCAGCCACACGTCCCCGGCATCGTTGACGTCGCCCGTAGCGTGGTGGTAATAGGCCGTAGCTCCTACGTACACGAGCAGCACCAAACCAAACCCCAGCCCCAGGCGGCGCAGCCAGGCCCATTCGGTAGCGGCCTGGCCGGGCTGCGCCGCCCGCTGCCGCCAGTACGGAATCAGGGTGTAGAGCTGCAGGCCCAGGTAGAGCAGCAGGTAGCCGCTGAGCACGAGGTAGAAAACGGGGTAAAACCAGGCGTACGAAGCAAACCACCAGAAATTATGCGCGGCCTCTGGTGCTGCCGGGTGAGCCCGGTGAAACGACTCGGCCACGGTGCGCAGCTTCCAGGCGTCGCTCTGGGCGAAGAAGGGTATTAAGTACACGGCGTGCAGCACCGCCGGCAAAAACAGCCACAGATAGCGCGCATCCCAGCGGAACGCGGGCTTGGCGAGGCTGCGCAGGTAGAGATACAGCAGCGGCGGAGCCACGAAGGTCAGCGGCTCGGTGAGACTCACGAAAAACGGGACGAACCGGATGTAGCCCGAATAGCACAGCAGAATCTCGATGACCAGCAAAGCCAGGCAAAGCATGAGCAGCCCCAGCAGTCGGTTGCGCAGGCGCGGGCCGGGGGCCGAGACCAGGAACGTCCAGCTCAGAAACAGCCCCTGCGCCGCGCCCAGCAGAATCAGTACCGACCAGACGTCAAGAGTAGGCTGCATATACTGGTACATAGGCCGGAAACAGCCTTGGTGGATTGAACGGAACGTGTCCGGGTAAATATAGCGGGATTCAATTGCTTGTGCCGGTTCCTGCGTCATGGTGAGCATTCGGCGCATGAAGCCGGAACGAAGCCAGCTGTCCGCTGCAACGTACCGAGCCTTCTAACGTGAAAAGCCCTAACGTCTGCTCAGGCGTTAGGGCTTTCCGGTAAAAGGGCGCAGTGGACGGATGGCCTAGTATGCCATCCTCAAGCAGCTGCTTAGAAGCTCTGCACGATGCTGTTGTGCAGGGTGCGGGGCGTCCAGTAGCCGCTGGCAATGATGCGGCGGATAGTGAAGAGCGGGTCCTGCTGGTCGCGCTTTTCGGCCAGCACGAAGGCGGCCACCATGCCGCGCTGCTTAAGCTGCGGAATGGCTTCGGGGTTCCAGAGGCCGAAGGGGTAGGCAAAATACTTGATGTCCTTGCCGGTGATTTCTTCCAGGGTTTTGGTTGGCTTCTCAATCTGGGTTACCCAATCCTGGCCCTGGTACTTCTTCACGTTGTGGTGGTCCCAGGTGTGGGAGCCGATGACGTTGCCCTCGTCGGAGAGCTGTTTCACCTGCGCCTTGCTCATGTAGTTGGGGCGGCCCAGGCTCACGGTCATCACGAAGTACACGGCTTTGTAGCCGTACTTATCGAGCGTGGGGCGGGCTACCGTAAACTGGTCGAGGTCGGTGTCGTCGAAGGTGAGCATGATGGGCTTGCTCGGCAATTTGGCCCCGGTGGTCAGGTAAGCGTAGAGCTGATCGGGCAGAATAGTGTGGTAGCCCGAGTCGGCCAGCATCTTAATCTGATCCTTGAACTTCTGCTCCGGAACAATGTAGTCCTTAGCGCCTTTTGAATCCTTGGCACGCCAGTCGCGGATTTGATGGTAGCACAGAATCGGCACCTGGGGGCGGGCCGTGATGGTGGCGGCATCGGCAATGCTGCCGGCCGAAATGCTGCTCGGGTCGGGAGCCGGGGCGGCATTGGCCTCGTCGGTGGCCGTAGCAGCGGTGCCCGACATGGCGCCGGCTTTGGCGGCCGAGTCAGCGGCGACGGTTTCGGCGGTGGGGCTGCCACCTTCGGAAGCCGTGGCAGGCTTGGTTTCGCAGGCGGTGAACAGGGTGCTGGCAGCAACGGCCGCCGCGGCAACGTAAAGCGGGGTACGGAACAAAATCGGGGTGAGATAAGGCCGGCAAGGTGCCAACCGGTACTTTTAAGGAGAAAAAGGCAGAGCGAAGCATCGTGACAGGCGGCTTTGTACCTTTGCCCCACGCTTCCGCTTACAAAACAACAGCTTAATTCCCGCATGGACAAACTCCGTGGCACCGGCATTGCCCTCATCACGCCCTTCACTCCCGCCCCCGACCACGCTGTAGACTATGCCGCCCTGCGCCGGCTGCTCGATTTCTGCATCGAAGGCGGCGTGGAATACCTCGTCATCAACGGTACCACGGCCGAGTCGCCGACGACGACCGCCGAGGAAAAAGCCGAAATCCTGCGCGTCGTGAAGGAGCACGTAGCCGGCCGGGTACCGCTCGTGTACGGCATCGGTGGCAACGACACGGCCGGCCTCGAAATCCTGCTGCGCACCACCGACCTGGAGGGTATCGACGCTATTCTGTCGGCTAGCCCGGCCTACAACAAGCCCAGCCAGCAAGGTATCATTCAGCACTACCTGCGCCTGGCCGACCTGAGCCCGCTACCCATCATCCTCTACAACGTGCCGGGCCGCACCAGCTCCAACCTCACGGCCGACACCACCCTGCGCCTGGCCCAGCACCCCAACATCATCGGCATCAAGGAAGCTAGCGGCAACATGGAGCAGTGCATGGCCATTGCCGCCCGCAAGCCCAAAGATTTCCTGCTCATCAGCGGCGACGATATGCTGACCACGCCCATGATTTCCTTCGGGGCCGTGGGCGTTATCAGCGTGCTGGGTAACGCCTTCCCCAAGCGCATGAGCGACATGACCCGCTATGCGTTGGCAGGAAACTACGCCGAGGCCACCAAGCTGCTCTTCGAGTTTCTGCCCCTGAACCCGCTGATGTACGAGGAAAGCAACCCAGTCGGGGTAAAAGCCGTGCTGGAAGCTCAGGGCCTGTGCTCGGCCGCCGCCCGCCTGCCCCTGCTCGAAGCCACCGAAGGCCTGAAACAGCGGATTCAGAAGCTGCTGTAATACATTCGTGTCATTGCGAGGCACGAAGCAATCTGTCCTCTGCACAGTGACAAACACCCTTTACCCAGAAAGCCCTTTCCAGAACGTTCTGGAAAGGGCTTTTCACTTCAGGCAGCGCCGCACATTTCAGAGGACGGATTGCTTCGTGCCTCGCAATAACAAATGCAGAGTTACCAGCCGCTTGCCAGCACATCGGCGACGTGCATGGTTTTGATGGGCTTTTTCTCTCGCCGAATATACGCGTCCAGGTGCATCAGGCAGCTTGTGTCGGTGCTGATAAGGTAGTCGGCGCCGGTGGCCAGGGCGTGCTCCACTTTCTGCTCGGCCATGGCTACCGAAATGGCTTCAAACTTCACGGCGAAGGTGCCGCCAAAGCCGCAGCAGGTTTCGGTTTCGGCCATTTCCAGGCGCTCCAGGCCCCGCACGGCGTCGAGCAGCTGGCGCGGGGCCTCCCGGATGCCGCACTCCCGCAAGGCCGAGCAGGAGTCGTGGTAGGTGTATTTGCCGGGCAGCTGCGCCCCCTGGATGGACGATACGCCCAGCACGTCGACGATAAACTCGGTCATTTCAAAGATGCGACGCTGCACGCTGTGGTACTGCTTCTGCTCGGGCGTGTTTTCGAACAGCTCAGCGTAGGTATTGCGCACCATGCCCACGCAGGAGGCCGACGGACTCACGATGTAGCGGCCCGTGTCAGAGGGGAAGTCGCGCAGGAACTTGGTGGCCACCGAGCAGCTTTCAGCCTTGTAGCCGGCGTTGTAGGCCGGCTGCCCGCAGCAGGTCTGGTTGCTGTTGTAGTGCACCTCGCAGCCCAGCTTTTCCAGCACCTTCACCATGTTCATGGCGGTGTCGGGAAAAAGCTGATCCACGAAGCAGGGAATGAAAAGGTCGACGGCGGTTGGCATGGCGTGTGGTTGGAGGTTCGTAGATGGCCGGTGTAGAGACACATAGTTGCGTCTTGTCGTCCGCGCCGGGCAGGTGTAATCGTTCAACGACGAGACGCAAATATGCGTCTCTCCACGCAAACTAGCCGTTCAATTCTAAAAATGAAACACCGAGCCGGCCGCCTGCCAAGCCTGGGTAAAGGCCTTGGCATCAAGTCCGGTTTCCTGGCCGATTTCGGCAAAATACGCCACCAGGTTTTCCATGGGCATGTTGCCCGTCAGCTCGTCGGCGGCCATGGGGCAGCCCCCGATGCCGCCCAAGGCCCCGTCGAAGCGGCGGCAGCCGGCCGAGTAAGCCGCCTGCACTTTCTCGCGCCAGGTGCCGGGTGTGGTGTGCAGGTGGGCGCCAAACTCGATGGCGGGAAAAGCCGGAATCAGCTGGCGAAACAGCGGCTCGATTGTATCGGGGGTGGAAGCGCCGATGGTGTCGGACAGGGCCACCACGCGCACGTCCATATCGGCCAGGCGCTGGGTGAATTCGGCCACTATTTCGGGGCTCCAGGCGTCGCCGTAGGGGTTGCCGAAGCCCATCGACAGGTAGGTTACCAGCGTTTTACCAGCCTTTTCGCACAGATTCTGAATGGCGTTTAGCTCGGCCAGTGCCTCGGGGATGGTCTTATTGGTATTGCGCAGCTGAAATGTTTCGGACACCGACAGCGGAAAGCCGATGTACTGGATTTCGGGGTACGTAGCCGCCGTTTCGGCCCCGCGCAGGTTGGCCACAATGGCCAACAGCTTGGTTGTGGTATGACTCAAATCGAGGCCAGCCAGCACCTCGGCCGTGTCGCGCAGCTGCGGAATGGCTTTCGGCGACACAAACGAGCCGAAATCGAGCGTATCGAAGCCCACGCGCAGCAGCGCGTTCAGGTAGGCAGTTTTGGTGGCAGTCGGGATAAAGTCGTGGAGGCCCTGCATGGCGTCGCGGGGGCATTCGATGAGCTTCATGGGTGGCGGGGTTGGGTGGAAGGGCAAAGGTAAGCGCCCACCCCGATAACCACCCGCCGCCCCGGAACGTGCCTACTGGGGCAGCACTCCAAACCGCCCGCCGCGCACATCCAGCAGTAGGGTACGGCCGGCAAAAGGCGCGTTGCCCAGCATACCGCCCATGCCGGAGAAGCGCATCAGGTTTTTCTCTACGAAGCTGGTACCCTCGACGTGCGTGACGGTGCCCAGCGGCACGGCTACTTGCCCTACCGCTACCGTGGCGGCCGTAGCCGCCGTGTATGAGGTCAGGGTGCGGCCCAGGGAATTGACAGCTGCCACTTTTACCGGCGCGGCAGGTTGGGCCATTTCCTCAAAAATGGATTTGCTGGTGAGCAGGGCAAAGGCGCTGCTACCGGAATCGAACAATAGCTGCCGGGGCTGGCCCTGTACGGTAGAGGCAAACTGCACGCGGCGCTCGGCAAAGGACAGCGGCGCAAAGGCGGCGGTGCTGGCCAGCGTCGTAGGCAGACTATCATACAGACGGAACTGCTGGCGGGCAAAGTCGAGCGCCAGGGCGCGGCCGTCGAGCACATCGGCGCCCAGCGTGCCGATGATGATAAAGCGGGAGGTATCGGCGGGCAGCTCGGTGGGACCATAATTCAGCACGCGCACCCGGCGGGCCAGCACCCGGCCCTGGCCCAGCGGAAAGGCAAAGTTGCGGAGCGTATCGTTTTGCACCTGCAGGGCGGCCTGGGTGGCGGGGTAGCGTTGGCGCAGCGCGGCCAGCGGGTTGGCGTAGAGCAGGGACGTAGGTGCGCCGGTATCGAACTGCAGGTAGCAGGTGCGGGGGCAGCCGGGCAGCCGCACGGGCAGCAGAATGGCCGCGTGGGCCGTTACGGGTTTGGTAGAACTATCGGCCCGCCACACAAAGGCCGTGGTGGCCGGCAGCCCCGTAACGGACAGCTGATTGGCCGGCGCCTGGAACTTGGCGCGGAAGAAAAAGTAACCGCCGAGGCTGCTCAGCACAAACAATAGCAGGATAGAGAGCAGGACTTTGTAAATGGTTTTCATAAGGCACCAGATTGGGTTAGTTGATGGCTCAAAACTAGCCGCTCCCCCTCCCCGGCCGTGCGTCATGTTGCCGTCATTTACCCGCCACTCTATATAACTTGCTAAAAATCACCTAATTAAATACGCGTTATATCAGAGTCTGACGGGGTAAATGTCCAGATTGCCCCGGCGTAGCTGCACGGCGCTGCAGCCTACGGTCAGCACATTGAGGGTGTAGGAGACAATGAAAATCTCCAGATAGCCCCCGCGCCACATGGGCCACTGGTAGCTTTTGGCCAGAATGTGGGCCAACATCAACAGCAGGTACGCAAAGAAGCTGCCCACCTGCCACAGCACCTGAAAGCCCAGCACCCGCCGGCCTACTTCGGCCACGTGCGCCGTGGTGTGGCGGTACTTGCGCCAGAGCCACAGCGGCACCACTATATTCAACAACGGCAGCACCAAAAGGCTAAGCGCACTCAGGTTGAGAAGCTGCACCAGCTCCGGATCATGGCGCAGCATGGGCGTGGCGGCCTGTGGCAGCAGTACCAGCGGCTGATGCTCCGGGGCAGGTTGGGCTACGAGTTGGCTGGCCGGTTGAATGAAGAGCTGCGCAGCAGGTTGCGGAGCGGGCTCGGGCTGTTCGGGCTGAAGCGGAGCGGGCGGTGCTTCAGGCGCGGCCAGCTCCGGTTGTGGCTCGGGCGGCGCTTCGGGCGTGGGCTCGGCCCGGAACTGCTCCAGCGGTACTTCCAGGGCGGCAGCCAGCGCGTGCAGCGTGTGGCCCCGGGGCACGGTTTCACCCTGCTCTACCCGCTGAATGGTGCGCAGACTCACTCCCGAACGTTCGGCCAGCACTTCCTGCGACAAGCCCTTACTTTTTCGGATAGCATTGATGCGGGCAGCTGAAAACATAGAAACCAGGCCAGAATAGAAGATGTGGGGCCAATAATACTGCTTTCTGCCGGGGTTGCCGGCTACAGCACACGCGTATCGTGAGCATTTTGCCGCCCAACAAGCCATGGTACGCGCGTACTAGGCTGCTCCAGCTTCATTTTGCTGGCAGTACGCGCGCACTATGGCCTATTGGGCTCGTTCTGTCCATAGCACGCGCGTACCATGGCCGCATTCATTCCGTTGTGCCCACAGTGTGTGCGTACCAGAAGCTTTTCGGCCCCGTTTTGCCCTTGGGATGCGCGTACCACGCCCTTCCCGGCTGGCACCGAACTACCCGCCCGCCGATGGGGTTTATATCTTATACTAACCCCGTTCGATGTCCGCTATCCGCCTGTCCTGCCGCTTTCTTTTTCTGCTCTTCCTTTTTACCGCCTGCAGCCAACAGCAAACCCTGCAGGGCCTTTTCCAGAAAAGTACGCCCCACGAAGCCTACGCCCGCCGCCTGCGCCAGGCTCACCTCGATGAAACGGCCCTGGGCCGCGACTGGCTGGCCGCCGCCGACCGGGCCCTGCGCGACTCACTGGTGGCGACGCTGCCGTTTCAGGAAACCGGTCTGTTCCGGGCTGAGCGGGCCACGGCGGCCTCCTACCGCTACGCCGTGCGGGCCGGGGAGCAAATCAACATCAGCCTTACGCTGGCGCCCGGCACCGACGCCCACGTCTTTCTGGATGCCTACGAGCTGAGTCCCAATCAGCTACCCAGCCCCGTAGCCTCCGCCGATACCACGGCCCTGGCCTTCAACTACACGGCCTCCGACGACCAGCAGCACCTGCTGCGCGTGCAGCCCGAGCTGTTGCGCACCGGCCGCTACACGCTGCGCATTCAGCGGGCCCCGTCTTTGGGCTTTCCGGTGAAGGGCAAGAACGACGTAGCCGTGGCCAGCTTTTGGGGTGCCGACCGGGACCAGGGCAGCCGCCGCCACGAGGGCATCGATATTTTTGCCAAGCGCGGCACGCCCGCCATTGCCGCCGTGCCGGGCCTGATAACGCGAGTGAACGAAACGCCGCGCGGCGGCAAAGTCGTGTGGCTCGCCGACGCCCGCACCGGGCAGCACCTCTACTACGCTCACCTCGATAAGCAACTCGTGCAGCCCGGCCAGGTGGTGCGGGCCGGCGACACGCTGGGCCTGGTGGGCAACACCGGCAACGCCCGCACCACCGCGCCCCACCTGCACTTCGGCGTGTACCGGGCCGGGCGCGGCGCCGTCGACCCTTTCCCGTTCGTGCGCCGCGCCGATGCTTTGCCCGCCGCCCCCAGCACCAACCCCGAACGACTGGGCCAATGGGTGCGGGTGCGCGAAAAAACGACCACCCTGCGGCGCAGCCCGGCCGCGAAGGGAGCCACCGTGGCCGCCATGAGCCGCCATACGCCCCTGCTGGTGCTGGGCAGCCAGGCCAGCTGGTACCGCGTGGAGCAGCCCGACGGCCGCATTGGCTACGTGGCAGCGGCGGCCGTAGTACCGGCGGCCACGCCCGTGCTGCGCCAGGAAAACCTGGCCGCTACCGCCGATTTATACGCCTACCCCACAGCCGCCGCAGCCATGCTCGATACGCTGCCCGCGCGCAGCAAAGTGGCGGTGCTGGGCGAGTTTCGCGGGTTCCGGCTGGTCCGCAGCACATCAGGGGCCATTGGCTGGCTCACCCGGCCCATAGCGCCGCAGGGCTGATTTTTGGTTCTTCACTGAACCCTCATGCAGCGAGCCGCATCTTGCGCTCAGGTGATTGGATTTAGATCTGGCGCGGCTTCTCGTTTGGGGGTCGCGCCACTCTTTTTAACCCTGGCTACGGCCGGCCTACTCACCGATTACCTGTCTCATTATCAAGCAAAAAGCCCCACTGTGCTACAGCGGGGCTTTTTGCTTGGATGGTTGGAAAGCTACTTTATTTATTCGGCAATGACTACCGCTTTCTGCAGCTTCTTGGCGTAGGCAATACGGCGCTCCTTGCCACCGACGGTGATGTAGTCGAAGCCCACGGCGCGGGTGTCTTCCTTCACTGCCGACCACGACTGAGCGTCGACTTCGGCAGGTTGGGTAGCGGCTTTGGGCACGGCGGGCTGGGTAAACCGGTCTTCGCGGAAGAAATTATTCATGCCTTTCAGAATGGCAATTTCCTTGTCGCGCACGGTGGCGGCCTGCGGGTCTTCCAGCTCCCGCTCATCGAGCAGGGCGCTGGCGGGCATCACTTCCTTGCGCAGCGTGTCGCCGGCGCTATTTACAATGATAAACTTGGCCTGCGCATTCAGGATTTTGGGGCCCTGCAGCTGCAGAATGAAGTTATCCTTGGTTTTAGTATTGGAAAAATAGTGCGCGGCGCGCACCGTGTTGAGCACCGTCCGGCTGCTGACGCGGTTGGTTGTGGTGGGAGGCGTGTAGACTTTATCCGCGTTCTGCGACGTTCCAACCTCCCGCTCCGTGTTGATACACGAGGTAAGTTGCAGCGACAGAGCCGCGAATGCAGCGGGGAGAACGAGTTTTTTCATTGTGGGGTAATCAACCATCTTCTAATCAGTTCGGCAAAATACAAAACGTCCCGAACAGCCTTGCTACCTGGACAGTAAATCAGTGCCAATTTTTGTACCAAAGCAGGGTTGTTGGGTGCGTTTACCCCAAAAAGCCGCCGAAGGTTGCCTTTTCCCGGCCGGGTATTTTACAAATTAAAGCCAGCCCAGTTCCACCCCGATCAGCCAGCGCGGCAGCTCGGGATACCGCGCCGCGTAAGGCCCGGTAAACACGTCGGAAAAGCGGTAGCGGCCCGTTACGGCGTAGCGGCTTGAGCCCACCCGCGCGCCTACGCCATAGGACCAGCGGCGCATATAGTCGAGCCCATGCTCGGTTACGGACAGGCGCTTGGCGTTGGGGTATTGCTCGTCTTCGTAGTGGTGGGCCGTGCTGAGTACCCAGCCGCCCCAGCCGCCCAGGTCGAGGTAGCGCCCGATGACGTTGCCGCGCCGGCCGAAGTTGAGCTGGCCGAACAACTCGGCCTGGGCCTGGGGCACCGCCAAGTACTCGCGTGAATGAAGAGTGGCATCGGGCACCACTTTGCCCGGCTCCTGGGCCAGATAGTAAGCCACCCGGGCGTAGCGCAGATCGAGCCCAAACGACAGCGTCTGCGACACCCGCAGCTTGTTGCGCAGCCCCACGACTATTTCGCCCGAACTGCCGTAGCGTAGCTCGGCGCCCGGGCCCGCGCTGGTGCCGGCCACCAGCCCGTAGCCCACGTAGAAATGGTTGTAGTAGGCGCGGTTGGGGCCAAAATGGCTTTGGGCGGTATCCTGCGCCAAGTTTTCCTGGAGCAGAATACGCTGCGCGGCGGCCTGCCTAGTGCCCAGCAGCAGAAGCAGTGCTACAAGCAGAAAACGGCCGTTTTTCATTGCACAGAATAACTTTGGGTGATGCTGCGGTAGCACACGCGCACCGTGTCGCCGGGCTGCAGAAGGCGCAGCGGAATGCGCAGCACGGCCCGTTGCGTCACTTCCCGCACCTCGTAGGAGCGCAACACGCCCTGCCGGTCGGCAATGTGCCAGTAGAGGTAGCCAGGGCGCACCAGCGGCACAAGTTCCGGCTCCGGCTCGGGCGGCAGCTGACTCTGGGCGGGCTGCTTGCCGGGCGGCTTGTTCAGGGGCGGTACCAGCTCTTCGCGCCCCACGGCCGGCACCTTTTGCCCGGAGCCGACCAGCGTAACAGAATCGGAATACATAGGTAGCACCTGGGCCGGAATGATGGCCGCTTCGGGCCGGATGAGCACAGCCAGCATGGTATCCTGCCGGATAAAATCGACGGTAGGCTGGCTATGGTGCGGGGCAGCAGATGGCCGCAAAAAAGCCGCGGCCCGGGGCAGACCGTAGCCGTGGGCGTAGTCGAAATACGGGTACAAGTCGGCGCAGGCCTGGAGCTTCTCAAACAGCTGCATTACCGTTAATTGGCGGTTTTGCTGCCAGGCGCAGGCCGCGAAGCCCACCATCAGCGGACTGGAAAAGGACGTACCCTGCACGCGGGCATAGCCGCCGGGCGCGGCGGCCAGCACCGTGGCAAAGGCTACCACGTTGGGCTTCAGCCGCCCCGCCGCGCTGGGGCCGTAGCTGCTGAAGTCGATGTGCAGGTAAGTATCGGGGTCGAGGCCGCCCACGGTCAGCACCGAGTCGGCGTCGGCGGGCGTGCCAATGGTGTGCCAGTCAGGGTCTTCGCCGTCGTTGCCGGCCGCATTTACCACCAGAATGCCCTTGCGCACGGCCAGGGCGGCGGCGCGGGCCACCAAGCTGGTACGCCCGTTCATCTGCTCGGGAAAGTAGCGCCGGTCGGTGTAGCCCAGGGAGGAGTTGATGATGTCGGCCCCGTTGCGGTCGGCCCACTCAGCGGCGGCCAGCCAGGCTTCTTCCTCGGCGTATATCTCGCGGTTGAGCCGCTCGGTGCGGGCCAGCAGAAATTCGGCCTGCGGCGCCAGCCCCAGCGGCGTGCCGTCGGGTAGGCGGCCGGCCACGCACGAGAGAACCTCGGTGCCGTGCGTGCCGCCCACGAAAACGTTGGGGCTGCGGCGCACGAAATCATAGGTGGCCACGATGCGCTGGTCATTCTGTACCTGTTGGAAGGCCGGACTACGCATCGTGCCCACGAAGCCCACGTCGAAAATGGCGATGCGCAGGCCTTTGCCATCGAAACCAGCCTGGCGGAAGGCCGGGCCCCCAAGGCTGGCCGTCTGGCGGCGGGCCAGCTGCCGGTCGTCGGGCGTGAGCGTCATGGTGCCCCGGTCGGTGGTGCCAGAATGGGAAGCGGGCAACATCGGGCTTTCCTCCCACCGCTCCACGCTGGCTACGCCCGGCAATTGGTGCAACCGCGCCACCTGGGCCTCGGTAGCGCGGCAGGCCACAGCGTTAAACCAGCGGCTGACCAGCGTAACCGAGTCGACGGTGGCCTGTACTTGGCGCAGCAGGTCGGGCCGCACGGGAAAATCGGTGCTGTCGGCGGCGGGCAGGTGCTGGCGCACGCGCCGGGCCTGGGCGGGCAGCGTGAAATAGGTAGCCGCGTCGAACCTGACGCCCTTCTTGTTACGCAGCTGCACCCAGTAGCGCGCCACGGGTGCGGGCGGGCCCACCGGCGCCGCCTGAAGCGCCGGAGCTGCCAGCAGCAAGCCAATAAGGGTAGCCCAGCGCACACCAGACCAACGAACAGCCGAAGTCACAGGGAAATGGGGATGGGAATGAGACAAGAGGCGGAAGGTACGAGGAGCGTGCGAAAACCCGGCTTTTCCGGCCGAAAATTCCCCCACGCCACCGTGCTTTTAGGGCCTCAGCTACCCGCCGGGCCCCACCCACCGCCACTTAGCTTGTGGCAAGCTCGACAACTTGCCGCGCTGCCAGCCCGTTTGAAAGGGCGAATGTTTTTACCATTCCACTTTCCTATGAACCGCCACTTCCTCCGCCCCACCTTTGCCTTTGCCCTCAGTGCCAGCCTACTGGCCTTGGGCACCGGCTGCGTTTCGCAGAAGCAATACACCGCCCTGCAAACCCAGTACGATGAGCTGACCAAATCCCGCGAGCAGCTTCAGGCCCAGAAAACTGCCCTGGAGCAGGAAAAAGCCCGCAGCGAAGACGCGCTACGCTCCAACCTGCTCAATAAGAACCAGCAGGTAAATCAGCTCAACGACAACCTCAGCGGCGCCCAGCAGGCCAACTCTCAGCTTTCGGCCGACCTGCGCTCCAAGGAGCAGCGCATTGCCGAAATGCAGCGCATCCTGGACCAGAAAGACGCGGCCGTGAGGGCCCTGCGCCAGAAAGTGGGCGACGCGCTGCTGGGCTTCAATGCCAACGATTTGACCGTGAACGTGAAAAACGGCAAGGTTTACGTGTCGTTGTCCGAGCAGCTTTTGTTTAAGTCAGGCTCGACTAAGGTAGACCCCAAGGGCCAGGAAGCCCTGAAAAAGCTGGCCACGGCCCTCACTGGCAACCAGGATGTGAACGTGCTGGTGGAAGGCCATACCGACAACGTGCCCATCACGAAAGGTACATTGGGCATGAAGGACAACTGGGACCTGAGCGTACTGCGGGCCACGGAAATCACCCGGATTCTGACCGAATCGGGGCTGAGCCCGGCCCAGGTGACGCCCTCCGGCCGCTCGCAGTACGTGCCGGTAGCGGCCAATACCACCCCGGCCGAAAAAGCCCTGAACCGTCGCACCGAAATCATCCTGACGCCCAAGCTCGATGAGCTGTTCCGGATTCTGGAGGCCAATTAAAGGATACAAAGGCCGTCAGGCTTGATCTGGCGTCCGCTTGTTGAAGCATCCCTACTGCAGTAGTACATGATTTTACCATTGCGGTAGAAATGCTTCGACTACGCTTTGCTTCGCCCAGCATGACGGGCTTTTTTCATCTACTTCAGTTTATACAAAAGCCGCTGCTTCTCACGAGGCAGCGGCTTTTTGTATGTTGTCAGTCAGCAAGAATTCCTGAACCGGCTGCCACTGCTGCCCGTCGTGGCGAAACAGCACGAGGCGTTGCACGTCGAAGGTGGCTTCGTAGTGGCGGCGGGCAAAGTCAGCCTTTAAGCCGGGTACGGCGCTGGCGGGCAGGTCGCGGGTGGCCAGGGTCATGTGGGGCGTGAAGGGCCGGGTTTCGCGCGGAATTTGCGGCAGGTGCGCGGCACACCACGCCGTGAGGGCCGCGTGGAAAGCCTGCACGGCTTCGGGCTGGGCCACGTGCACGAACAACGTCCGGTTGTCGAACCATTTAAAGTCCCGCAGACCAATGGTGAAAGAGCGTTGGGTAGCGGCAAAATCGGCCAGGGAAGCCCGCAGCTCGGCTTCAAAGGCGTTGGGCTGGCGCAGGGGCGGAATCAGGGTAATGTGCGGCGGCAGCCGCACCGCGTTGCGGCTACCCGTAAGCTGATGTACTTCCTGCTTCAGAGCCCAGACCTCGGAAAAAACCGGCTCGGGTGGTAGTATGGCGACGAGAAACATCTGGTTAATGTGCTGATGTGGTGGAATGTGGGTAATGTGCTGATGCCCCAGCCGGGTCATTGCGAGCTTGTGAAGCAATCCGTCCTGTGAAATGTGCTGGGCCTCCTAATGTGAAAAGCCCTTTACTCCGGCGAGAATAAAGGGCTTTCTGGGTAAAGGTTATTACGTGCTGCGCAGAGGATGGATTGCTTCGCACTGCTCGCAATGACACTTCCTTTTGGATTAGCACATCAGCACATTCCCCACATTCGCACATTAACCTACAGTCCGTATTTGCTCAGCAAGTAGATGAGGCTGGCCATACTGGCGCCGCCCAGCTCCAGCTCGCGGCGGTTTACTTTGTCGAAGGTATCGGCGGCGGTATGGTGAATGTCGAAGTAGCGCTGCGAGTCGCAGTCGTAGCCGAAGAGGGCTTTGGCCTGGTCTTTCAGCGGCTCGATATCGGTGCCGGAGTGGCCGGCCAGGAACTCGGAGCTGCCGTAGGGCCGGAACAGCGGCTGCCACTGCTGCACCTTTTTGACGGTAGCGGCCGGGGCCTCAATGTTGAAGCCGCGCGGCGTGAACCCGCCCCCATCCGATTCCATGGCGGCCAGGTGCTTTTCGCCCCCGGTTTTGGCCAGCTCGGCATATTTGGTACCGCCGCGCACCCCGTTTTCCTCGTTCATAAACATCACGGCCCGCACGGTGCGCTCGGGCTTGAGGCCGGTGGCTTTCAGCAGGCGCAGCGCCTCTATGCTCTGCACGCAACCCGTGCCGTCGTCGTGGGCACCCTGGCCCAGGTCCCAGGAGTCGAGGTGGCCGCCCACCACGATGATTTCATCGGGGTATTTGCTGCCCTTGATTTCGCCTATCACGTTGTAGCTTTTCACTTCGGGCAGGGTCTGGCAGGCCATTTCCAGCTCGAAGTTCAGCCCGGGGTCGGCTTTGAGCAACTGGCTGAGACGGTCGGCGCCGTTGGTGCTCAGGGCGGCGGCCGGAATCTTGCTCACCTTCTCGTCGTAGCGCATGGTGCCGGTGTGCGGAAACTCGTCGTGGGCCAGCGTGAGGCTGCGCACCAGGGCCCCCACGGCCCCGCGCTTGGCGGCTTCGATGGCCCCGTTGCGGCGCTGGTCGCCGGCTTCGCCGTAGGCGTGGCCGGTTTCGATGTAGGTCGGGTTCATGGGGCGGTTGAAGAAGATGAACTTGCCTTTCACCTTGTCATCGGGCAGGGCGGCCAGCTCGGCCCAGCTTTTCACCTCCACCACCTGGGCTTTCAGCTTGCCATTGGTACCCACCGAGCCTCCCAGGGCGCACACGTTCATTTCGACGCCTTTGCCCTTGTCGCCCCTGATTTCGGCCTTTTCCTTGGCCCCGCGCACCCAGTGCGGCACCATCACTTCCTGCAGATACACCCGGTCGAGGCCCAGCTTTTCCATCGTGGTTTTGCTCCACTGCACGGCCTGCTCAGCTTGGGGCGAGCCACTGAGCCGGGCCCCGATGGTACCGGTAAGCTGGCGCAGGTTTTCGTAGCTCTGCCCGCGCAATAGGGCTTCATCGTAGATTTTGCGCAGGTTCAGCGAGTCGGCCTTATTAACGGTTTGAGCCTGAGCGGTGAGTGTGCCGAGACCAAGGCCGGCCAGCAGCAAGCCACGGTGGAGAAATGAGCGCATAGGAAACAGTATTCAGCGTAAGAAAAACGTTGGAACAAGGCCCGGACGGCGTAATTACGCCCCTGGCGACGGGCTAAGGTAACAGGAAACGCGGGTGGGCTGCTTGCCGGCCGCTACTTTTTTGGCCGCAGCCCCCGCTCCCGCAGTACCGGCGCCAGCGGCCCGCTAGTCCGGATTAGTGGTAGCAGATCGGCGTATGGAAGCTCGATTTCCAGGTTCCGGTCGGCGTGGTACGGACCCGGCTGGCTCAGGCGGACATCATCTCGGTCGTCGTAGGTGAACACCAGCCCCGCCGGCGTCAGCACGAAGCCCCCGACGGGCAGCGCCGGGCTTGGGCCACCAATGGGGCCGTAAGCGGGCTGGTCGGTCAATACTCGCCGTAACTCCTGGCGAAACAGCGTCAGCAGCCGTTTTTGGTAGTTTGGCACCAGCAGCTCGGCCAGTTGCAGCCGGCGGCCGGTGCGCAAATCATACACCGCACCGTCGTACCACTCGTGGGGCTGATACGCGGGACCTTCCAGCTGGCTCGTCACCCGCAGCACCGACAACAGGTAGTTGCCATTGTAAGTAACGTCGCTGGTGCCGTAGAACTGGTAGCCGGCGGCCTGTTGCTGCTTGCGGCGCAGCAGCGTATCGAGGTAGGCGGGCATGGATGCCGGGGCAGCCGGCGCGGCCAGGGCCCGGCGCAGGCGCTGCTCGGCCGCTGGGCTCTGCGGCAATGACACCTGAATATAAAGCTGGTGAAAAAAGGCTGAATCCAGCGCTGAATGACTCGTTTGGCTACTGTCGGGGCGAAAGTGGTAGCGCCGCAGCTCCCAGAGCGGCTGCTCGTAGCGGGCCGCTCCGGCGTAGGTTTCGCGCAGCACCACCGGAAACACCTGCCCTTCGGAGCTTTGCCAGGTGCCCTTGCGCTGAGTAGCCGTCTGGGTGAGCAGCCGAAACCAGCCGGCTTCCTCCCCCGCTACCGTATCCCGCCGGGGCAGTTGCTGAGTGGCCGAGGCCAGCCGCGCCTCCAGCCACCGGCCGCGCCGGTGAAAGTAGTAGCTGCCCCGGTAGCGCCCCGCCACCGAATCCAGCTCCATCGTAATGGCCTGCTCGCCGATAGTGCCCCGCAGCCGCTGCGGCCCGGGATATTGCACGTGGTATACCCGGCCGAGGGGCACCAGAGGAGCAGCAACAACAGTAGCAGCGGTGTCGGGCGCGGCTGTTAGGGCCGGGCCTTGCGGGGCTGCGCCAGTAGTATCAACCGGAGCAGCGGCAGTCTGGGCCCGGGCCAAAGAGCAGCTGCCCAACAAGCCGCCTAGCAGCGCCCAACGGAATCGGCTCATTTAGCGGCCGGCTGCTGACCAGAAGCCGCGCCGTACTGCCGGCTCGTGGCCGTGGCCGCGCCCGTGGCGGGCAGCTGCACTTCCAGCAGGTAGCTGAACTCATCGTCGCCGATAGTGGGCACGGGCCGGGCAGCGCCCAGGGCTTCGGCGGCTTCCAGGATGGTGTTGGAATGACCCACGACCAGCACCTTTTTGCCCGCGTATTCGGCCTTGATGCGCTCAGCCAGCGCGCTTTGCTGCCGGGCATCGTATACCTGCGGCGTGAGCTTGAGGGCCGTGGCCAGCGGAGCTACCGTGGCGCGGGTGCGGCTGGTATTGGTGGTGAAGATGGCCACAATGAGCTCCTGGCCCAGCTTTTCGCGCAGGGCTACGGCGCGCTGCTCCCCGGCCGGCGTCAGGGGCGGGTCGGCCAGGCCGGGCGTGGTTTCCTTTTCGGCATGGCGCACGATGTAAACGGTAGTAACGGCCGCGGCAGTAGGCCGGGAAGTGGCGCAGCTCAGCACGCCCAGCAGCAGTACCAGGACCAGGGTGGTGAAAGCAAAAAACCGCGAAGCGGCCAACGAGGCAGGAAATTTCATGGGCAAGGGCGGGTTATTTCAAACTCAGAATCTGTTGCAGCTCAGCGGGCGTCACGGTCAGCAGCCCTACTTTGGGTAGCCGCTCGGTGAGGGTGCGCCAGTTGGAGTCCTGGCGGAAGATGGGCTTCAGCAGGGCCAGTGCCGCGGGCAGCTGCTGCTTGTTGGCCAGCGTAATGGCGTGCCAGTACTGCATTTCCAGGTTTTGCGGAAACATCTTCTCGGCCGCCTGATACTCCTCAATGGCCTTGGGCATGTCGTTCTTTCCCACGGCCAGGTCGCCGGCATTCATATGGTCGTAGGCGCGGGTGAGGCGCAGCAGGCGGGCCAGCTCGGGCAGGGGCGCAGCGTTATCCTCCACCCGCAGGTCGATGAGCCGGTCGTCCCAGGGCGCGGCCGTGGCCTGGCCGCGCACCACCAGCAAGGCCACCGACTGCTTGCCCCGAATGTCGCCGCCGGCGGCCTGGGCCGCTTCCAGCGCCGAGAGGACCCGCTCGGCAAAGGGCAGCTTGGCGTTTTGCTCGTAGGCGCGGGCCATGGCCGGCCACACCTTGTCGGTGAGCATCATGTTGGCCTGCACCGAAAACTGCTTGCCCTGCTGGTGCCCGGCCATGTCCACGCACTTTTTGCCGGTGTGCGTGGCCACGTTGCCCCGGGCATCCACGATGGCCACCTGGCGCACGTCGCGGCCTTCGTCGGTAGCCAACAGCTCGTTGAGGGCCTGCTGGGCCGTTTTGCCGCTTTTCAGCAACGCCAGCCCCCGGGTGCCAAACGATTTATTGACGAACGACTGCGTGGCCACCACGCCCACGCCGGCCTCGCCCCAGCTCACGGCCGTGCCCACCGAAAACCAGTGGCTTTGCACGGCTACGGCCATGTCGCCGGTGGCCAGGTCGCGGGCCACGATGGAAAACGTGTGTGCCAGCGGATCGGTGGCGGTGTACACTTGCGCGGCAGCGGGCTGGCTCAGGCCCAGGGCCAAAAGCGCCGCTGCGAAAAGGCGGAATTTGAGCAGCATCGGAGAGAATTGCAAAGTGAATGAGGCGGGGAAGATAAAACACAAACGCGGTTAGCCCCGTCAGGCTGCTTCGGGCAAGCAAGCCGGCATCACTTCTAACTGCTTGTACCAAAACAGGCTGTACCAAAAGAAAATTGGTACAGCCTGTTTTGGTACAACATTAACGGCTGGCGTTGAGCAGACCCACACTGAAAAAGCCCGAGCCCCGAAAGGCTGTTTCGGGGCTCGGGCTTCGGTTGATTCTGCTTACTTCTTCGCGGCTTTCTTCGCCGCCGGCGCGGCTTTGGCCGGCTTGGCGGGTTGGGGCGACGTGGCCTTTTTTGCGGCGGCCTTGGCCTCAGGCTGCTCGCCGTTGAGGGCCAGCTGCCACTGCTCGTTCATCTGGGTAATGCCGTAGAGGGCCGTCAGGTCGAACTGGCAGGGCACGATGGAAATGTAGTTGTGGGCCAGGGCGTACTCGTCGGTATCCTCGCCACGGTCTTCGTTCACGAAGTTGCCAATCAGCCAGTAGTACGGGCGCTTGTGGGGGTCGAGGCGCACGTCGAACTCCTCGGCCCACTTAGCCCGGGCCTGGCGGCAGAGCTTAGCGCCGGCAATGGGCTGCTCCTGCTTTTTGGGAAAATTCACGTTCAGGGCCGTGCCCACCGGAATACCGTTGGCCAGCGCCTGCCGCGTGATATGCTCCACCCACTCTTCCACGTGCGAGAAATCGGCCTGGTGACCGTAGTCGCACAGCGAAAAGCCGATGGCGGGCAGCCCTTCAATGGCCGCTTCAATGGCCGCCGACATCGTGCCCGAGTACAGCACGTTCACCGAGGAGTTGGAGCCGTGGTTGATGCCCGATACCACTAGATCGGGGTTGCGGTCCTTGAGCACCATGTGCTTGGCCAGCTTCACGCAGTCGGCCGGGGTGCCGCTGCACTCGTAGGCCTCAATGCCCTCGAAGATGGTGCTCGGGTCGAGGCGTAGGGAGCTGCCGATGGTAATGGCGTGGCCCATGCCCGACTGCGGCGAGTTGGGCGCTACCACCACCACTTCACCGATGCGCCGCATCACGCGCACGAGCATGGCAATGCCGGGGGCCGTAATGCCGTCGTCGTTGGAAATAAGAATCAGCGGTTTGCGGGCTTTAGCTGGCACGGGCGGCTTGGTTTAGTGGCAGAATATGCGGACAAAGGTACACAAGGCGGCCGGTTGGGTGGTTACTCCCAGATAAAGCCGCCCAACACCAACGCAACGTCGCGTGCCCTCGTATTTGCTGCCAACCATGACCAAGAACACCCTGCTTTCCGCCGCCCTGCTGCTGGCCGCCCTCAGCGCCTGCGACTCGCCCACCGGCCGCACCCCGGCCGCATCCGGCGGCACCGAAACGCCGTTTGCCGGCGCCGAAGGCGCTACCGATGCCGCCGCGCTCAGCTCCTCGGCCGCCCGCCTCCCCGACTCGCTCCACCTCATCAGCCCCAGCCAGGTAGGCCGGCTGCGCCTCAATATGAAGGAGCGCGAATTGCTGGCCGTGGTGCCCGCCGCCCAGCTCACCAAAACTTCCTACCAATATAAAGGAGCCACGTACCCGGCCTACCGCCTGCGCGATGCCCAGCAGCCCAAGGCCCCGGAAACCATTCTGGAGTTTATCAGCGGCCCCGACTCGGTATACACGCTGCGCCGCATCCGCGTCTACGACCCGCAGTACCGCACGGCCGAGGGCATTGGCGTTGGCTCGCCGTTCGGGGCGGCCCGGCAGGTGTACGGCCTCACCCGGGTGCGCCAGGACGAAGACGACTTCGTGGCCATATCGGGCCAGATGCGCATCGGCTGGATTCTGGACGAAAAGTCGTTGCCGGCCGACCACGGCACGGACATGAGCACCTCGGCTATTCCGCCCGCTACCCGCATCATTGGGGTACGGGTGCGGTAGCTCAGCTGTGTCATTATGGGATTCCGTCATAATTCTTGTACTTTGGCAACGATGGTAGCACTGCTATATTATCGTTTCTTCCCCCACAAAACGTCCCGGACTATCCTCGCCTGATCTATGGTCTTGTTTGAAAACCGCTACCGTTACCACGATTTGGGCCTTTTACTGCTCCGCGTGGGGATTGGGGTCATGTTCACAATTCATGGCTACCCCAAGCTCATGGGCGGGCCCGCAATGTGGACTCAGGTTGGAAGCGTGATGAAACTGGTGGGTCTCGACTTTACCCCGGCCGCCTGGGGCTTGGTGGCGGCCCTGGCCGAGGCCGTGGGGGGCCAATTGCTGGCCCTGGGGCTGTTTTTCCGGGTTGCGTGCTTCTTTTTGCTGGGCACCATGATTATGGCCACACTCATGCACGCCCTCAGCGGCGAGGGTTTCAACGCCTACTCGCACGCGCTGGAGTCGGCGTTTCTCTTTTTGGGACTCCTCTTTGCCGGCCCCGGCAAGTACAGCCTCGACCAGGCTCTGTTCCCGGCCCGCCGCCGGCTGTATTAGCAGTAGAGCAAATGGGGTAGCTCACGCTGCCTCAACGCCAGGCAAAGCCGCCCAACCGGCAGTTTAGCACTAGCTTCGCGGCTCTTTGCTACATTCGCCCGTATGCTCGCCTTCCTGCTTTCCATCCTCCTTGCCGTTTCTGCCCCCGCTGCGCCCCCGGCGGCCGACTGGCGCACGCCCTTTGAAAAAGGCAACGGCAATACCACCACCACCCACGCCGAGTGCATTGCCTACTACCAGCGCCTCGACGCGGCTTACCCCGAAATAACCCTGCGCGAAGCCGGTACCACCGATATCGGCCTGCCGCTGCACGAAGTAGTGGTGTCGCTCGACGGGGATGCTGACCCCGTATCGGTGCGGCGCAAAAACCGGCGGGTGGTCTTTATCCAGAACGGTATTCACCCCGGTGAGCCCGAGGGCATCGACGCGGCCATGATGCTGGCCCGCGACTACGTGCAGAAAAAGGAGCTGCGCCGGCAGCTGGCCGACGTTACGCTGGTTATTATCCCGATTTATAACGTGGACGGCGCCCTGAACCGCAACTCCACCACCCGCGCCAACCAGAACGGCCCCGAGAGCTACGGCTTCCGGGGCAACGCCCGCAACCTGGATTTGAACCGCGACTATATCAAGCAGGACTCGCGCAATGCCCGCTCCTTCGCCCAGCTGTTTCGGCGCTGGCAGCCCGACGTGTACGTGGACACCCACACCTCCGACGGGGCCGACTACCAGTACACGATGACGCTCATTGCTACCCAGAAAGACAAGCTGCACCCCGTGCTGGGCCAGTACCTGACCAGCCGCCTGCTGCCGGCCCTGTACGGCGGCATGGACAAGCGCAAGTCGCCGATGACGCCCTACGTGGACTTTGAAGGCCGCACGCCCGACGCGCGCGGCTTAGTGGGCTTCCTGGAAACGCCGCGCTACTCCACCGGCTACACTACGCTCTTCAACACTATCGGCTTCGTGACCGAAACCCACATGCTGAAGGCTTACACACCCCGCGTGCGGGCTCAGTACGATTTCCTGGACCTGCTCATCCGGGCCGTACACCAGGATGCCCCGGCCCTGGCCCAGGCCCGCGCCGAAGCCGACCGGCAGCTCACCACCCAGACCCATTTCCCGCTGGCCTGGGCCCTCGATACCACCGTGGCCGAAAAGGTTATGTTCCGGGGCTACGAGGGCAAAACCAAGCCGAGCGAAGTAAGCGGGCAGCCCCGCCTGTGGTACGACCGAAAAGCGCCCTACACCCGCCAGCTCAACTACTACAACACCTTCCGGCCCACCGTGAGCGTGACGCGGCCCGTAGCCTATATCATTCCCCAGGCCTGGGGCGAGGTGGTAGAGCGCCTGCGCCTGAGCGACGTGGAGCTGCGCCGCCTCACCCGTGATACTACTCTGACCACGGGCGTCTATTACATTGCCGACTACAAAACCGGCCCGCGCCCCTACGAAGGCCACTACCTGCACAACAAGGTGGAGCTGCGCACCGAGCAGCAGCCATTGACTTTTCGCAAAGGCGACTACGTGGCCTACCTCGACCAGCCCGCCGCCCGCTACCTCGTCGAAACCCTGGAGCCCCAGGCCACCGACTCGTTTTTCGCCTGGGGCTTTTTCGACGGGATTCTGCAGCAGAAAGAGTATTTCTCCGACTACGTATTCGAGGACGTGGCCGCCGAGCTGCTCAAGCGCGACCCGGCCCTGAAGCAGCGCGTGGATAAGCTGCGGGCCGCCAACCCGGCCTTTGCCACCAGCGGAGCCGCCCAGCTCGATTTCATGTACCGCCAGTCGCCGAACTACGAGAAGTCGCACCTGCGCTACCCCGTGGTGCGCTGGCAGGGCGGCGCGTTGCCTACGGAATAGTTGTTAGTTGTTGGTGGCCAGTTGTTGGAAACTGGCATCAGCACGAACTAACAACTGACAACCAACAACTAACAACTAGAAGAATGTCCATTCTCCAGCTCGATAATCTTTCCAAGCGCTACGGCGGCACCACGGCCTTGCGCGGCCTCAGCCTGCAGGTGGAGGCCGGCAGCGTGTATGGGTTGCTGGGTCCCAATGGCAGCGGCAAAACCACCACGCTGGGTTTGGCCCTGGGCGTACTGCGGGCTGATGGCGGCGAGGTGCGCTGGTTTGGGCAGCCCATTTCCAGCCAGAGCAAGCGGCGGGTGGGAGCTTTGCTCGAAACGCCCAACTTCTTCCCCTACCTCTCGGCCCGCCAGAATCTGCTGCTGGCCGCCGACGTGAAGCGGGCCGCCCCCGCTACCGTGGACGCCGCCCTGGACCTGGCCGGCCTGACCGCCCGCCAGCACGATGCCTTCCGGGGCTTTTCGCTGGGCATGAAGCAGCGCCTGGCCCTGGCCTCCACCCTGCTCGGCTCCCCCGACGTGCTGGTGCTCGACGAGCCCACCAATGGCCTCGACCCCCAGGGCATTGCCGAAGTACGGGAGCTGATTCAGCGCCTCGCGGCCCAGGGCAAAACCATCATCATTGCCAGCCACCTGCTCGATGAGATTGAGAAAGTGTGCACCCACGTGGCCGTGCTGCAGCGCGGGGAACTGCGCGCTGCCGGCCCGGTCAGCAGCATCCTGGCTGCCACCGACCGGGTGCTGCTGCGCCTCGATGCCGATATTGCCCCGGCCACGCTGCTCCACGCCCTCGGCCAGCTACCCTGGGTAACGGAGGTGCGCCCTGAAACCGGCGGTGGCCACAGCGCCGTACTGGCCCCGGGCCACACCCCGGCCGAGCTGAACCGCGCCCTCTTCGCCAGCGGCGTCGTGCTGGCCGGCCTCGAAATGCGCCAGCGCAGCCTCGAAGCCCAGTTTCTGGAGCTGACCAAGTAAATGAAGCTGGGAGTTCTGCTGGCGCAGTTTGCGCGAGCAGAACCCGCAGCCTACCCTGTCTCACCGGGCACTTATTCACAACACTTCCCTTCACAACGTCACCCTTTCCCCTTGCCCATGCTGCGCGCTGAACTTCGTAAAATCCTGCCCTACCGCACAGTGTGGGTTATTCTGCTGCTCTACGTGCTACTGCTGGCGGGCTTCGTGGCAGTGGGCGGCAGCGTAACGGTGAACGGGCAGCAGTTTGGCGACACGCTCTACGCCTTTCCGGCGCTGTGGAGCCGGCTGGCCTACGTGGCCAGCTACTTCAACCTGCTGCTGGGAATTCTGCTCATTATTCTCATCACCGACGAGTTCCAGTTTCGCACCTTCCGCCAGCAGGTCATTGATGGCCGCTCGGTGGCGGGGCTGGTGCAGGGCAAGCTGGCCGTGTCGGGGCTGCTGGCGCTGTATGGGGTGCTGGCCGTGCTGGGCGTGGGGCTGTTTTTCGGGTTCACCCGCTCGCCCGACACCGTGGGCCGGGCCGCCGAAACCGTAGGCGCCGTGCTGCTCTACGGCGTGCAGGCCCTGGGCTACCTCGCCGTGGCGGCACTGGTGGGCTTTCTGCTGCGCAAAAGCGGCCTAGCCTTTCTGGCCTTCCTGCTCTACGCCTGGATTCTGGAGCCCCTGCTGCGCCTGACCACCCCCGACGACATCGACCGGTATTTCCCCGTCAAGATCTTCGACAGCCTCACGCCCACGCCCGGCCAGGAGCTGCTGAACACTGTAACGGGGCCTTCCAGCGCCCTGCTCCCCACCGAGGCTGCACCCCTGGCCCTGGTTTACATTGCCCTGTTCTGGGCCCTGAGCTACCTAGTGCTCCGCAACCGGGACTTGTAGACGCGTTTGTGTCTGTCTAATGTTGTTTCAACTGTCATTGCGAGGAGGTACGACGAAGCAATCCGTCCTCTGAAATGTGCCGAGCTTCCTTAAGTGAAAAGCCCTTTACCGCTGCGGCAGTAAAGGGCTTTTTACATTTAATGACGTTTATCACTCAGGGGAGCAAGGTCCTTCGCAAGCGTCCGCCAGATCAAGGATGACAGTACTAACAACTGACAACTAATAACGAACAACTAAAAACTACTTCCCTTCCGCCGGCTGCAGCGAGTTAGCGTAGTTCACGATGAAGGCCAGGTCGCGTCCCTGAGTGAAGCTCAGGTTGTTGTCCTTGGCGTATTTCTCAATCTGCTTGGCCTGGGGTTTGAAGATGGCCAGCAAATCCTTCTTCACGCTGCGTAGGGGCCGCACGTTGCCGGTGGGAGTAGCCAGGTAATATTTGTCGTCGATGTCGATATAGGTGGCATTGTAGCCCGGGGCGCCGCCGTAGCCGTATGGGCCGGGGCTATAGGCCCGCTTTTCGACCTGTACTTCGCGGCGCAGCAGCATGTAGGGGCCATTGCTGAGCTGCTCGAAAAAGCCCGGCGACTTGAAGTCGCTGTAGTCGTTGTCGTGGTTCCAGCGGTAGGTACGATACACGCGCACCAGGTCGGCACTTACCCGCGCCCGTCGGGAGGTGGGAGATATCATGCCCGGATTGATTACCGGATTGCCGTAATAGTAGCCCCGGCGGGTGTCGAAGAAGTCGTAGCCATCTACATTGCGGCGCTGCTGCTTTTCGCCTTTCACGGCAAAGCTCTCGATGGCCACGGCCGAGAGCGTACTCACCGTGTTGTCGGGCATGGTGATGCGGATTACGTCTTCGCCGCCATGCAGGGTCAGAGGGCCCTGCAGTGTGTCGCCGTTGGTGAGCAGCACGGTGCTGCCCGCAAATTCCTGCACGTAGTAGGTGCGCTGCGCCTGGGCCGGGGCAGCTAGCAGCCCCGTGAGCAGGAAGAGAAAGAGGAAGCGGAGCGTTGTCATGATGGGAGAAAGATAGCCGAAAAAAGAGCGGAAGCAACGGTGCTGACCCGGTTTTTACCGTGCCGGCGCGGTTTGCCTCCTCCAGTCACCAACCCGAAACCTCGTTCCGAAATTCACCGCGCGCTCCGGAATTGCTTTCTTTGCCCATCACCTCTTTTCCTGCCTGCCATGCATCCCCTGCGCGCCTATTTGCTCCGCTTCGTGCCCACGCTCACCGAGGCCGAGTGGGCCCCGCTGGCCGCTGCTTTGCGCCCCGTGTACCTGCCCCGGGGCGCGCATTTCGTGCAGGCCGGCCATTACCGCCCCGAGGTGGCGCTGCTGCTGCGCGGGGCCTGCCGCCTCTACTACCCCCGCCCCGACGGCGAGGAGCGCACCACCTATTTCTTCTTCGAAAACCACCTACTGGCCGACTACCCCGGCTGCCTCACCGGCCAGCCCAGCCAGCTCAGCATCCAGGCCCTCACCGACACCAAGCTGGTCGTGTTCGACTACGCCGTGCTGCGTCGCCTCTACGACGAGGTGCCGGCCTACGAGCGGTTTGGCCGCCTCCTGGCCGAGTACCACCTACTGGGCACCGATGCCCGCCTGGTGGAACAGCTGCTGCTTTCACCCGAGGAGCGGTACCGGGCGTTGCTGGCCAGCGGCAAAACCAAGATTCTGGAGCGGGTGCCCCAGCACTTGGTGGCCAATTACCTCGGCATCACGGCCGTGTCCCTGAGCCGCATCCGGGCCCGGGTGAACCGGGGCGGGTAGGCGCATTTCTTAGCTTTTGTTATCGTTGGGCGGGGGCCGGGGGCCCGACCTTTGAGGTGTTCAATACTTACTCACCTCAACGCCTTGCCGTCATGAAAAACCTGCTCAAATCCGAAGTCCTGGCCGAATTGCTACTGGCTACCCTAGTATTCAGCCGCCTGCCCTACGCTTGGTGGATGCTGCCCGCCCTCTTCCTGGTGCCCGATCTGAGCATGCTGGGCTACCTGGCCGGGCCACGGGTGGGCGCTTTCTGCTACAATGTGGCCCACCACAAAGCCCTAGCGCTGACCCTGGGCGTGGCCGGGTGGTGGCTGGCCCAGCCCCTGCTGCTGCTGGCCGGCACCGTGCTGCTGTTCCACATTGCCTTCGACCGGCTGCTGGGCTACGGCCTGAAATACCCCACCAGCTTCCACGACACCCATCTGGGCCGCACCGGGCGGGGCCAGGCCGCGCCGGTAGCTGCCTAGCGCCACCCCGAGCCGCCCGAACCATAGTGGCTTGTCCCCTTACACAAGTTTTAAAAGCGTTCCAGCCATAAGCTGAAACGCTTTTCTTATTGTTGTTGGTAACCTCTCAAAAACGGAAGGCATAGCACGTAAGCGGCATGGACCGATCCTTTAATGAAAACCACCCTTTGGCTGAACTAGGGTGCATTGCTTTGGCGGGTCACGGCAAGCGGACTACCTTTGGCCATGACGTGGTCTTTCCGTTCCCTGTTACGGGCGTACAGTGGCTTGCTGGCATGGATGATCGTGCTGGTCGTGTCGACCTGGCTTACCTATGATCCCGACGGATACGTGGGTAATCGTCCGGACCTACTGCGATTGATTACCCCGTCCCTGCACACGGTGCGCAATGCCCACCTGCTCTGGTTTGGGTTCGGCATCGGACTCTTGCTCTTTGTGGGCCGTGCCGTCGCCTTTAGGGTGCACGGGCGCTCCACCCGGCACCGAGTAGCTACACTGGTGCTGGTGCTGGCTGGGTATGCCGGTGGATGCTGGCTCGTCGAGCGAGGACTCCTCTGGTACTTGGCAGAAGAGTATTACACCATCTGGAAATACCAGTATGGGGAAAAGGTTGCTCAGCCGGTGCTCAACTCGCCCACGCTCTTGCCTTGGGCACTCCGGGACGTGCAGGACCCGGCCGAACCCTGGCACAGCCGTGATAAGCTGGTCTTTGCACTCGGCTTCTCAGGAGCGCAGTCCGCATTCCCGGTTCTACTGGACTTGGCGCAGGACAGCGTCCAGGAACCGGACCTGCGCCTACGTGCCCTGCTCGCACTGCGTGTTCTGCACCCTACACGCTTCCAGGCCCTGCTACCCACTTTGCCCACCGATACCGCCGTGGCACTCTACCAACAGCATCAGCGGCGTTACCAATAGCTGGTTTTACCAGAATGCCCCTCTCGCTGAACTATAACACGCGTTCTGCGGCTCAACCCTCTACTCCCTCCCCAGCAAGTCCTGCACTCGTGGAGGCGGCCCGGCCGGCGTTGGTCTCAGTAAGGGTTCTTCATGGTTTGCGCATCCGCGGGCAGCGCGAAGCGCGTGCTGCTGAGCTTCATAGGGTGCACCCCAGTCGCCACGCTCTCCATGCTAAACTGAGGGGTCTCGATCACCATCTTCAGGGGGACCGCACCAGCTTTTGAGAGGTAGGCGTACCAGTTACCGTAACGGTGCGCTTTGAACAGGCCCTGCTGCACCGGCAACCGCGGGCTGAAATAGTATTTCTGTACCCCGCTTCGGCACACCAGGGTCAACTCGTCGCATTGGTACCCCAGGACCTCAATGGCGCCCTTGCGAAGCGTCGTACTCAGCACGCTGTCGGGGTTCATGGCGCCGTCGTTCCAGAGCAGCCGGACTGAACCGGCGACCTTGCTGTACAGCTTGTTTTCGCTGTTACGGTATAATTGCCAGACCATCTGCGTCCCATTGACCTCTGACAAGTAATCGCCTTCTTTAATGTACCAGTTCTGCACCTCGCCCATCAGAGTGGTGAGCTGCCCGTCAGCGAGTCCTGGGATTTTGCTCTGGTAAGTGTTGTGGTAAACGATTTTGCCCTCAAAGTTCTGGGCCTGGGCGGCCAGGCAGCTAACGGCTAAGGCAAGGGTGAATAGGAGCTGTTTCATGGTAAGCGGGTAAGGGGTTAAAAAGTGGTCATTCGTAATGCGGGAGTTGACAAGGGGGCTACCTGGGCCGGTGGATGGCGGGTCGGTTTACCGGTTGCGCTCATTCGGGACGCTGCCGGTAAACAGGCGATGCGTCAACCGCCATTGCCCAGGGTGGATGAGAAGCCGGGGGGATCTTCCAGTTCGCGCAGATTGGCTTCCATGGCCTTTATCCGCCGGAAAAAAACAGCCCGGTAGTACCAGTACCGCAGCAAAAAAGAGAAACCGGTCAGGGCGGCGGAAGCCAGGCTGGTGGTTGCCAGCGAGAGCCCATAGCCGTGGATCTCGAACACCGCGTAGAAGGCCACTGGGGAAACCACTAAAAAGATGGCGTTGGTGAACCGGTAATAGTGGTTAAACGCCGCCAGGATCCGGCCGAGTGCTTCCCGTGAGCTGGCGTCGGGGTGCTCCGAGAAGAGCTCCTCCTGTCGGCGGTAGGTCCACCGGGAAAACAGGGCGAACCCCACCAGGACGGCGGCCAGCAGAAGCTTGCCGGCCAGCGCGCCCCCCAGGCTCTGGTGGCATTGCCACGCCAAGTACCCCACCGTCAGCAGCACCAGCAGGGCGGCGTTCCACCCGCCGAACCGGTTCCAGAAGGCGCTTTTCTCCCGCAACTCCCCCAGGGAACTGGCGTTGCGCGCGATGATCTGATCCACTGCCTCCCGGGTGCGCGCTCCCTGTTCGCGCCCTTCCCGGCGGGCGGCGCCCCAGCTTTTTTTGAATTCGTCCAGTTCCATGTTATGCGATGCTGATGAGTGTCCGTAGTTGGGCCTTGATCCGGTTGAGTTTGAACCCCACGTTCGCCTCCGAGATGCCCAGCACCTCGGCCATTTCCCGGTAGCTGCAGTCCTCCAGGTAGAGCAGGGTCAGGGCCTGGTCTACCTGCGAGAGCCGCTGGATCGCCCGGTACATGGCCGCCATTTCCTCGCCGCAGCCCCCCTCCACGGCCGGCACCTGAAACGCCTCGGGGCCCAGTTCGGCGAACTGCTCGGCCTTGGTCTCCTTCCGCAGCCGGGTGATGGCGGTGTTGAGGGCGACCCGGTACATCCAGGTGGTGACCTTGGCACCTCCCCGGAAAGCGGGGTAAGAGCGCCAGAGCTGCAGCACGATGTCCTGGAAAAGGTCTTCCCGGTCCTGCGTGGAGTTGCAATACATATTGCAGACCTTTTGGATCAGGCCCGGATGGTTTTCAAGGAGGAGAAGGAACTGCTCTTTCAAGATGGTCGGTATTTCCCGATTAGTCGGGGAAAGCGCTGAATCCTTAGGAAAACCCAGTTTTTTTTTACCCTTGAGGGGGAAGTAGCAGGGTGAACCCCTAGCGCAGGGCTGGATTCAGGCGGGTATTTAGCTGGTTCATAGGCAAAAAGCGAATAATCGTTAGCCCCACGCTGTGGGCTCCAGCCGGCCAACCCCGCACCCTGGCACAGGAGGATGTCGTCCTGGCGGACTCAAGATCGGTGTACGGGCAGGTGATTGCGCGCCGATGCATCCATTTGATAATAGCAACCCCTTTGGGTTATACAACTTTCTAGAAGGAAATGGCTCGCTTCACTTTGCGGACCGTTTCATTGAGCGAAGAGTGACTTCTTATCTTGCCGCTTTACTAGATGACTCTTGAACTACCTGTCGCGCATACCCTGAGCCTAATAGATGCTGCCTTGCGCACGCTGGATCCGCACGGTTTGGCCGATGAACAGGTGTTTACCTTGGATCAGGAAGTCAGCACGCCGTTTTATCAACGCTTTGTTTTGACCAATCCCCAGCCCACAAAACTTGCGGCGTGGTTTGAGGTAGCCACGGCAGGGACAAGTTTTTACCTGGACCGCAGCGCGGAACTGCCGGAGTGGTCCTACGACTGGATTCGCGATAATCCCGGTGGCTTCTAAGAAGAAATTCGCGTGCTGTTCTCGTCCTCTGTTTTGGTCGAGCACCAAGGCTCCCACACTGTGCTGCGCCTCTTTGGAGCCGACGGGGTACAGTTGCGGCAGTTCTCCTTCACCCATGGCGTGGCCCTTACTTTTTGCACCAGCGCCGCTTCACACTGTACACACCACTGTTCTCTTAGAACCCTCCTTTCCCTGAACTACTGACTATGCACGTCTACTGGCATGGCAAAGTGGTCCTGCGGCCCAGATTGAGTTCAAGAAACTGGTTCACTTTTCAAAGTTCAGGAAACTCAGATTGGTGATGAGTTTCCTGAACTCGTGGCTTTTCGGAAGATTGGGGTAAGGACAAGGTCGTAACGCCGGGGCCTCATTTCACCACTGGCGGCAGCAACGCGGCCAGCGCGGCTTCGAGGGCCTCGGCCCGCACCCGCAGCAGGTGCCGCTGGGCCGACTGCAACGCGTCGAGTTCGTCGGCGGCATCGGCCTGCCGGGCCAGCAGCTCCCGACTCACCCCGATATAGTCGGCCAGCTGCTGCTGCAGCCCAAAAAACTTACGAACCTCAGCTACTAGCGAGGCCGAGCGGGTGGGACGGAAAAGCATAAAGTGGTGCTAAAACTGGAACAGTATTTCAAAATATGTAAAATAACGTTCCGCACGAGGAACACTATATCTACAGTTTAAAAACAACGATCCATAGATTATTGCTTCGATTTGCCTTTCTGCATTCTGACCAGCAGAGGGCAGCAAACCAACTTCTTGCGCAAAAAAAAGCCCCCGCTCACTAATGAATAGGGGCTCTTTTCCTCTGGCTACAGTGGGTGAAAATATTCTCCTGCGCGCTGCTACCCTACCGACACGGCCGCGTCGGGGTCGGCGTGGGGGGTGCGGTCTTTGGTCAGGATGGTGTGGCCCAGCTTATCGCGCTTGGTGGCCAGGTAGCGGGCGTTGTGGGTATTGGCTTCGATTTCAATCGGCACCGAGTCTACTATTTCGAGGCCGTAGCCCACCAGGCCGGTGCGCTTGCGGGGGTTGTTGGTGAGCAGGCGCATCTTGCTAATGCCCAGCTCGCGCAGGATCTGGGCGCCCACGCCGTAGTCGCGCTCATCCATGCCGAAGCCCAGCTCGATGTTGGCTTCTACCGTGTCGCGGCCCTGCTCCTGGAGCTTGTAGGCGCGCAGCTTGTTGAGCAGCCCGATGCCCCGGCCTTCCTGGTTCATGTACACAATCACACCGCGGCCTTCCTTCTCAATCTGCTCCATGGCCTTGTGCAATTGCGGGCCACAGTCGCAACGGCAGGAGCCGAAGATGTCGCCCGTAACGCAGGAGCTGTGCACGCGCACCAGCACGGGCTCGTCGCCGCTGATGTCGCCTTTCACCAGGGCCAGGTGCTGGGCATTGGTAGAGCGCTGAGTGAAGGCCACCAGCTCAAAGTCGCCGTGCTCAGTGGGCAGCTGCACCGCAATTTCGCGGGTAATGAGACTTTCCTTCTGGAGGCGGTACTTGATGAGGTCCTGCACCGAAATCAGCTTCAGGTCCCAGCGCTTGGCTACCAGCTCCAGGTCGGGCAGGCGGGCCATTTCGCCGTCTTCCTTCAGAATCTCGACCAGCACCCCGGCCGGTTCGAAGCCGGCGAGGCGCGCGAGGTCAATGGCGGCCTCGGTGTGGCCGGCGCGGCGCAGCACGCCTTCCTTGCGGGCTTTGAGCGGGAAGATATGGCCGGGCTTGCCCAGCTCTTCGGGCTTGGTGTCGGGGTCGATGAGGGCCAGAATGGTCTTCGAGCGGTCGGAAGCCGAAATGCCGGTCGTCACGCCGTTCTTGAGCAAATCGATGCTCACGGTGAAGGGCGTGGCGTGCAGGGCCGTGTTGCGGCCCACCATCAGCTCCAGGCCCAGCTCGTCGCAGCGCTGCTCGATGAGGGGCGCACACACCAGGCCGCGGCCGTGGGTGGCCATAAAGTTGATGACCTCGGGCGTGGCGCAACGGGCGGCGCAGATAAAGTCGCCTTCGTTTTCGCGGTCCTCGTCGTCCACTACAATTACCACTTTGCCGGCGCGGATATCGGCAATGGCGTCTTCAATTGAGTCAAGCATGGGGAAGTGTGGGGCAGGGAGAGTAAAGTACCCGGCAGCATAACCACCGACGGCGGGGCGAAGTTACGAGGCTTCGACGGGCTTTTTGGCCGAAGGGCGGGAATGGGGCAAATCGGGGCTGTTGTTGACGCAGAAAACGACGGTTCTGCAGCGGCGAAGGTGAAGTATCTGGCGGGCAATGCTACTCCCACGTCTGTCATCCTGAGCCTTTGCGAAGGACCTTCCTCTCCTACCCCAGTACAGCTTATACCAACGTGCCAAAGCCCTTTGCCACCGGCGCAGTAAAGGGCTTTTGTACATTTAATGACGCTTGTCACTCAGGTGAGGAAGGTCCTTCGCTCTGCGGACATCAGATCAAGGATGACAAATAGAACAACGATAACAGAGTAAAACAACGTCAACCTGCTTCCCCTTCAAACAGCGCTTCCAACCGGCCGGTGGCGGCGGCCCAGTTGTAGTGCTGGCGCACAAAGGTGAGGCCCCGGGCCGCCAGGGCGGCCGTCGGCTCGGTTTCGGCGAGCAGCCGGGTGATGTGCGCGGCCAGCTCCTGAGCCGACTCCCCCACCAGCAGATCCTGGCCGGGCGTGCCGCGCAGGGCGTTGTTGGCCAGTGGGGTAGTTACGCAGGGCAGGCGCATGGCCATGGCTTCGAGCAGCTTGTTTTGCAGGCCCGTGCCCACCCGCATGGGGGCCACAAACACCCGCGCCGAGGCGTAGGCCGTCCGGATATCGGGCAGCCAGCCGCTGATAACGACGCTGGGCGAGGCCAGGGCCAAGACCCGGGCGGCCGGCGTGGTACCGGCAATGAGCAGGCGGGCCCGCGGGTGCGTTTGCTGCACCAGGGGCAGAATTTCGGTAGCCAGAAACTCGGCCGCGTCCACGTTGGGATGGTAGCTCATGTTGCCGCAGAACACCAGGTCGTATTCCTTGGGCTGAGCGTCGGCGGGCTGGAAAAAGTCGGTGTCGATGCCGTTGAGCACCACGTGAATCCGGTGCCGCTCGGGGTGGTCGATGAGCTGGCGGTCCTGGTCAGAAATGATGGTGTGGTGCTGAAACCAGCCAAAGGCAGCGGCTTCGTAGGCCAGCAGGCGGCGGGCTTCGAGGCTGATAACGGGCCGCTGCCAGGCCGGGGCCTGCCGGGCGCGCCGGGCCATGCCGGCCGAAAACACGTCCATGTAGTCCAGCGTCATCGGGTACTTTCCGGCGTGGGGCCGCAAATACTCGGCCATCCGGATGAGCTGGCAATACACGTGCTCGGGCCGGAACTCGCGCAGCAGCGCATCGAGGCGGCGCTGGGCGGCGGCATCGTAGAAGTATCCTACCTGAAACGGCCAGCCCCGGGCCAGCCCCCGGGCCATGTTGGCCACAATACCGGGCTTGCGCAACTCGTGCACGTGCAGCCCACCCCGGCACAGGGGGCGCACGGCAGCGTAGGCGTCGTCGGCTACGGGCTCGTCGGTGAGGGCCAGCAGGCAGATTTCGTGGTAGCGGGCCAGGTAGCGCAGCTGGTGAAAAGCGCGCAGCTTGTCGCCCTTATCGAGCGGGTAGGGAAACCGGGACAGCAGAACGAGCAGCTTCATAAGGAGGGCAAACTTACGCGCTTTGGGCGCGGCTGCGGGCAATGCTGTACAAATCGAGGAAGCCCTCGACCACCCGGCGGTTGTCGTAGAGGCGGGCAATGGTGCGGGCCGCTTCCTGCCCGATGGCCGTTTCGTCCAGCTCGCCGTGGTAGTAGCGGCGCAGGCGCTCCAGCCACTCGGTGGGCTCGTCGCAGAGCACGATATCGAAGCCGTTGCGCACGAAAATACCCTCCGAGCCCAGCCCGGTGCTGATAATGCACTTGCCCAGGGCCATGCCCTCAATGATTTTGATGCGCATCCCCCCGCCCGACAGCAAGGGCACAATCATCAGATCATACTGCTGCATAAACTCGGCCGCCGACTCCACAAAGCCGTGCACGATGACGTTTTTGCGGGCCAGGCTCTGCAGGCGGGCGGGCGTGTTTTTGCCGGCAATGTGCAGCTCCAGCTCCGGCAGTTGCTCGTGGGCGTGGGGCCACACGTGGGTCAGAAACCAGTCGAGCCCTTCCAGATTGGGCAGCCAGTCGAGCGAGCCAATCATAAACAGCGTCCGGGGTTTGGGCCGGATGGCGGGGTTCACCTGGAAGCGGGTCAAATCGACGCCGGCGGGCACGAATACTACCGGCTCGGGGCAGCCCAGGGCCCGCAGGCGGCGCTGGTCGGGCTCGGTAATGGCGGCCACGGCGTCGAAGCGGCTCAGGTACTGCTCCTCAAATTTTTGCAGGCCCTTGGCCAGATGGCGCAGATACAGGCGCTTGAGCGGGTTGGTTTCGCGGGCGGCCAGCATCTGCCAAATGGTATACTCCACGTTGTGGGCCCGCAACACCACCGGCAGCCGCGGCGCTTCGCGCTTGATTACATCCAGATACCAGGCCACGAAGGTGCCTTCCACCTGCACCACGTCGAAGGTTTCGGCCCGCAGCAGCTCTACCAGCCGCGCTTCCACCGCCGGGCTGATAAACCGCTCTACATTATACGGTACGGTGCCTGTCAGCAGGTTTTTCAGGGCCTTCACCGGCGAGAGGCTGGTATCGACGAACACCGTGACGAGGCGCACGCCGGGTAGGTGGCTGAGCACGGTATCGGGCTGGAAGTGCTTGGGCGTGTTGATGGCCAGCACCGTGACCTGGTGGCCCTGCGCGGCCAGGCCCGCCGCCACGTCGTGCATGGCAATGGCCCCGCCATCGTGGGGCGGAAACGGCACGCGCGGACAGATTTGAAGGATATGCACTAAGAAAGCAACGGTAGGGAAAGCACGGGAAGCAGGCGGCAAAGCTACACAGAAGCCTCCGGATGGCGGGTATGCGGGCCAGGGAGGTTTATTAGGCTGTCTTTTTTTCGTCTGTCATCCTGAGTACAGTGAAGAGGAGCGAAAGACTTTCCTTACCTACCCCACCGAAGCTCTTACCAATGTGACAAAGCCCTTTACCACTTCAGCAGTAAAGAGCTTTATGCGTTTAATGATACCTGCCGCTCTGGTGAGAAAAGTCCTTCAACACCGCTTGAAGCGCGGTATGTTCAGGATAACAGATGGAAAAACGGCCCGCTACACCCGGAATAAGTCAACCAGCGCGTTGATCTGCTCTTCGGTGCCCAGTACCAGCAGCACGTCGCCGTGGGTGGGGCGGGTGTCGGCGCTGGGGCTCACCAGAAACTCGCCGGTATATTGCTTCAGGCCGATGACGGTGGCGCCGGTGCGGGAGCGGATATCCAGCTCCCGAATGCTGAGGCCCTGCCACTCGCGCCGGATTTCGCGGTAGCTCAGCTCCTCCAGCCGCAGCTTATTGGGGCCCAGGCCGTTCATCATCTCCAGAAACCGGATTACCTCGGGCCGCATCACCAGATTGGCCATGTGAGAGCCCCCGATTTCGTCGGGCATCACCACCGAATCGGCCCCGGCGCGCAGCAGCTTGCTTTCACTGGTTTTGAGGCTGGCCCGGGCAATGATTTTCAGATTCGGGTTCAATTCGCGGGCCGTGAGGGCCACGAATACGTTGTCGGCATCCTTGGGCAGGGCCGTAATCAGGGCCCGGGCCCGGCGGATACCGGCGGCCAGCAGAGTTTCGTCGGTGGTGGCGTCGCCGAGCACCACCGGAATGGCCTCGCCGTGCTCGGAGGCGTCGCGCACCAGCTCCTGACTTTGTTCCACTACTACCACCGTGGCCCCGTTGGCGCGCAGCTCGTGGTAGGCCTTGCTGCCGTTGCGCCCGAAGCCGCACACAATGACGTGGTCCTGGTAGCCGCGGATTTCCTGGTCGGTTTTGAACATCTTGAAAATAGTACGCAGCTCGCCGTCAAAGATATAGGTAGTCAGCACCGAGACGAGGTAGGCAATGACCAGCAGGTTGAAGAAAATGTAGACCGATACGAACAGTCGCCCCGCCGTCGACAGCGGGTGCAGTTCCCCGAAACCAACCGTGGAAATGGTAATCATGGTCATGTAGAGCGCATCGAGCAGGCCATAGCCCTCGATGGTCATGAAGCCCACGATACCCGTCGCAAACCCGCCCACGGTCAGCAGCAACGCCAGGACAAAGCGGCTCAGGTTAGCGCGTTTCCACATTTCATTTATCGATCATAAGATTCCGGCAATACTACATTTTCTAACAGCCCATTACATCACGACTGTTAATTGATAAATGATCAATGTCAATTGGCACCGCGCGGGATGACGGTGCCGAGCATATTGCCCAACTCGTCGTCCATCTTCTTGAGCAGCTTGATGGTGTGCAGCGTTTCCATCAGGGCCAGCTCGTCCATGGGATGGCGCAGGGCTTCGAGGCGAATGGACAGCTCGTTCTGCACGTTCACCTTGTTGAGGCGCAGAATGGCGTTGTCGCAAGCCTGCTGAAGCTGGTCAATTTCGCGGGGTACGTAGATCTGGTGGGTGCTCCAGTTGGGGCTCAGCTCGTACTTTTCGGTGGCCAGGTCACTGACCATCATTCGAATATCACTGCGGGTGTGCTGAATGAAGGTGCGTACCTCGGGCCAGCGGCCTTCTTCCAGCTCCTGGCGGCAGAGGTGCATCAGGTCGGCGTAAATCGGGGTCTTGATGGGCGTTTCCTCCAGCTGCCCTAGGATGTACTGGGCCACGGCTATTTCCTCGGTGAGGGGCTGGGCGGCATAGAGCAGCAGCAGGCGTACCACTTCCCGCTCACTGGCCTGCAGCACGTCGGGCACGGGCTCCACGTCGGTATCCGCCGCGCTGCCGCCGGCAGCGGCCAGCTCGTCGGACGTGGCGCCGTACATGGCCATTTCGGCCTCTTCCTCGGGACTGAGGCTGGTTGTTGGCGGTTGGCGGTTGGTTGTTGGGGCAGAATACGGACGGCTGCTGGCCCCGCTCCCACCGCTACTCTGGCCGCTGCCGCTGCTGTTGCCCTGCTGGCCCGGGGCGGCGCGCTGCGAATCTTTCTTAACGAGCTTGTTGTACTCGGTAATGAGCACCTGCTCGTCGATGCTGAAGGTAGTACTGGTTTGCTGCAAAAACACCTGCCGCTTGATCGGGTCGGGCACTTTGGCAATGCTTTGGAGCACTTCCCGAATGGCTTCCGCCTTCTTCACCGGGTCGTGGGCCGCTTCCTGCGACACGATGCGGGTTTTGAAGGTGATAAAGTCCTGGCTGTTCTTTTCGAGGTAGTCCTTGAAGCGCTGGTCGCCGACTTTGCGGATATAGCTGTCCGGGTCGTCGCCGTCGGGAAAGAGCACCACGCGCACGTTCAGGGCGCCTTCGAGCAGCATGTCGATGCCGCGCAGCGAGGCCCGGATGCCGGCCGCGTCGCCGTCGTAGAGCACCGTCACGTTGTCGGTATAGCGCCCGATAAGGCGAATCTGGCTTTCGGTGAGCGAGGTACCCGACGAGGCCACCACGTTTTTGATGCCGCCCTGGTGCAAGCTCAGCACGTCGAGGTAGCCTTCCACGAGGTAGCACACTTCCTCGGTCCGGATGGCCTGCCGCGCCTGAAACAGCCCGTAGAGCACATCCGACTTGTGGTAGATGTCCGACTCGGGCGAGTTGAGGTACTTGGCCGTCTTGTCGTTGGCTTTCAGCGTGCGGGCCCCGAAGCCAATAACGCGGCCCGACACGTTGTGAATCGGGAACATGACCCGGCCCCGGAACCGGTCGTAGCGCCGACCCGAGTCTTTGCCCTGCTCATCCTCGCGGATAATGGTCAGGCCGGTTTTCTCCAGGTACTTCGCCTCGAAGCCTTCTTTCTGAGCCGATTTCAGCAGATCGTCCCACTGGTCGAGCGAGTAACCCAGCTCGAAGGTTTTGATGGTGGTCTGGTTCAGGCCGCGCTGCATCAGGTAGCTCAGCCCGATACTCTCGCCTTCCTCCGTTTCGTGGAGCAGCTTCTGGTAGTGGTCCTTGGCCCAGTTGGAGACGATAAACTGCGAGTCCTTCTCATTCTGGACGAGCTGCTCCTCGGGCGTTTTTTCCTCCTCCTGAATATCGATGCTGTACTTTTTGGCCAGGTACTTCAGGGCCTCCACGTAGCTGGTGCCCTCGATATCCATGATAAACTGTACCACCCCGCCGGCCTTGCCGCAGCCGAAGCACTTATAGAGCCCCTTGGCCGGCGCCACCGAAAAGCTTGGCGACTTTTCGTGGTGAAACGGGCAGCAGGCCCACATATTCTGACCCTTGCGCTTCAGGGTCACGAAGTCACCCACCACCTCCACAATATCGGCGTGGTGAATGATCTGGTCAACGGTTTCTTTGGGGATACGAGCCAAGGGTACTTAGGGGCAACAGGGTTTTACAGGAAGCGAAACGGGACAACGAAGGTACGAGGTTCGGGGGCCGAAATGGTTGTTTTCGTTTTGGATGCAGAGAGGCAACCTTGTATCTCAATCGTTGAACAATTGAACCCGCATATTACAATAACAGAACAACGCCCAGCACCGATTGAGACGCAAGGTTGCCTCTCTGCATCCCGGCCAAAATAGAGAAAGGCGGCCCCTGCTCGTGCAGAGGCCGCCTTCCGAAGGATTGTCAGCCGCGTTTCGCCCGGCGGCGGCTGACGTTTTCTGCCCGATTGTGGGCGCGACACTCACCAGCGCGCCCCCAAAACGCCCGGAGCCGTTGCAGCGACTCCTAAGGCGTGGCAGATTGCCGGGTTACTCTTTTTACTACCGATAATGTGCGGCAGAAGGTTGCGAAAAAGTCAATCTTCTATGAAGATTACAAGCTACTTAGCCTTGCGGATGTAGATGTTGCCCATCAGGGACTTCATCATGATTTCCGCGCCGCCGCCGTTGAGCTTGCCGTAAGTCCAGCCGTCGGCGTTGAGGCGGTAGACCCCGTTCTGGGTGGTGCGGCTCACCTTGGCCGGGCTTTTATCCGTTACTAGGTCGAAGTCGCTGTAGATTTCGCCCTGGTCCGACTTAAGCTTCAGCGCGGCTTTGGCCGAGGCGGGCAGCGTCACGTCTACTTCGCCGTTTACGGTGGAAAAGGCCATTGGTGAGCCGCCGGTTACCGATTTGAAGGTGGCTTTGATAGCGCCGTTCACCGTGTTGGCCACGGCCGAGCCCGCTACCTGCCGCAGCACCACGTCGCCGTTCACGTTGCTCACTTCCAGCTCCCCCGTCACGTTTTCGACGAGAATGTCGCCGTCGTTTACGGTCCCGATCTGTAGCGAGAAGCGCTGGGGCACTTTAATGGTCAGGTTGGTGGGCTGCTGCCAGGAGTTCGAATTGATGGTCACGCGGTTGTCGTTTTCCTCGGCCGTCACGTCGAAGCCGGCTTTGCCGGAAATGCGCCGCATACCGCCGCTTTCCCGGGGCTTGTCGTCCTCGTCGTCCCGGCCGCGGGCTTTGGTGCTGGCGTCGATGATGACGTCTTTGCCACTGTAGCCCAGCACGGTGATGGAGCCATTCACGGTTTTGACTTTGAGCAGGCCGGGCTTGCCAGGTGAGCTGAGCGGCACCACCAGCTGCTCCTTATTCTGGGCCAAAACGGCGCCGGCCGTCAGCAAGAGTAAGGCCGTAAGGTAGATGCGCAGGGCGTGGCAGTTGGGCACCAGCCGGTATGGAGGGGTTTTCATTAGGGTTTGCGTTTGATGGTCACGTCGCCGTTCAGGGTTTCGAAACGGAAGTCGTTGCCGCCCTTGCCCAGCCGCACAGCCGTGCCTTTGGAGAGTTTGTACTTGGTGCCGCCGGTGGTGCTTTGCTTGTTCTGCACTACTTGTACCGGTAGGCTTTCCACGTTGGGAAAGTCGGTGAGCAGCTCGCCGTGCATGCTCTTGAAGTGCACGTCGGCGGCCACGTCGGCCGGGTAGGTCACCTTAATGTCGCCGTTGATGGTGCTGTAGGAGCAGTTGCCGGCCGGGCTGCTTAGGTAGGCGGCCTCCACGTCACCGTTGATGGTGCGGGCGTCGGTGATGCCTTGCACGTTTTTGAGCGTCACGGCCCCGTTGATGTTGTGAGCCTTCAGCCGGCCGCTCACATCCTCCACCGTCACGGCCCCGTTGTTGATGGTAGAAACCACGAGGCTCATCTGGGCCGGCACCTTCACCACGTAGTCAAACGAGTAGTGGTACTCAATGTCGCGGTGGTTCTGGTTGCGGTGGTTGCGGGGCCGGGCATCGAAGGGGCCGGCCAGGTAAGCCACAATGCTGTCGTTGCGCTGGGTGAAGCCGAGCACGGCTTCCTTTTTGCCCAGCTCCAGGGTTTGCGCATCGTCGGCCCGGATGATGCGGGTAATTTCAAGCACGACTTTGTTGCCTGAGTAGCCCTGCACCCGCACGCCGCCGTCGATGTTGTAGATGGCCAGCACGCTGCGGCCGGGGTCGGAAGTAAGGGTAAACTCCCGGGTAATCTGCTCTTTGAACTCGCGGCTCTGGGCCTTGGCCTGGCAGCTAGACAGCAGTACCAGCAGGGTCAGCAGGCTGAGGGGTGTAATCCGTTTCATGGTAGGGTTCAGTGGTTGAGGGCGCGGCAGGCCGGCCGTTGGAGAGGTTTTTCAGACTTTCTTCAATCTTACTTTTTACCGCTTTATTCAGGCCGGGCTGATTGAGCAGGCGGCGCAGGGGCTGCACCGAGCGGCGCTCCTGGAGCTGCACCATCACATCGGCCAGCGCCGACTGCACCAGCGGCGAATCCTGGTTCTTGAGGGCTTTTACCAGCCCCAGACGCACGTTGGGCTCGTGGGCCAGCTGGGCCAGGGCTTCGAGGGTAGCCAGACGCACATTCACGTTTTCGTCGTGGTTGAGCGTGCTCAGCAAGGCATCCACCACCCGGTCGTTGGCCCCGCTCAGCTCCTTGGTGTAGCTCACGGCCCGCAGCCGCTCGGTGGCCGAAGGGTTTTCGATGAGCGACAACAGCATCACCTGCCGCATCTGCTCCACTTGGCTCGTCAGGGCCGCCAGCTGCTGCTGATCGGCAGTAGCGGGAGCCACAGCTTTGGGCGAGCTATTCAGCCAGTAGCCGGCCACAAGGCCCATCACCAGCAGCCCCAGCCCGTAGGCCAGCCGCAGCGCCGAACCAGGTACCAGCCACGCCTGCATTTTCTCCCAAATACCAGTAAGGGAAAACGTGGGCTTGGCGGCTTCTTCTTCCTTGTAGGCGGCCAGCATCGAGTAAAAGGCCGGGCGCAGGTTTTCGCTCGGCTCGGGCACCGGCACGGCACCCAGCGTGTGCCACACTTGCCGCAGCGCCTGCAATTCCTCCTGGCAACCGGCGCAGTGAGCTAGGTGGGCTTCCACGCGGGTCTGCTCTTCGGCCGGCAACTCTTTGCTCAGATAATCCAATAGCTCTTGCTGAGCCTGTTCACAGTTCATGTCCATCCCGTCAGTTTTCAATGCGCAGGTAAATGGTTTTCAGCTCGTTCATAGCCCGGTGCACCCGCACTTTCACCGCGCCTTCGGTCGTATTCAACACCCGTGCTATTTCCCCGTACTTCAGCTCCTGAAACCGGCTCAGAATCAACACTTCGCGGTTTTCGGCGCTCAGGTGGCTCAGCGCTTGGTGCAGGGTAGCTACTTCCTGCTCGCGCTGCAGGCTCTCGTCGGCCTGGGTGCCCCCGCCTATCTTCTCGGCAAAGTCGGCCACGTCGGCGTGGTGGGTGCTGTGGCGATTCTTCTTGATGTGGTCGGCCAGTACGTTGCGGGCCAAATGGTACATCCAGGTACGAAACTCGCCGTCGGCCGTGTAGGTGTGCCGGTACTTGAGCATCCGGTAAAACACGGTCTGCACCAGGTCTTCGCTGGTATCGGCGCGCCCCAGCATGTGGTAGAGAAAGCCGAAGAGCTTGCGGTGGTACCGCTCGAAGAGCAGGCCCATTCGGTCCACGTCGCCGGCTTTTACCCGGAGCATAAGCGCATTGTCAGTAAGCGAGTCCAACCGGGCTGAAGGTAGGTAGTGAAGGTTATTTGATTGTGGACACCGCGCCACAACGGGAAGGTTACAGCAAAGCAGGAATTATTTTTCTGGAAACTGTTATTGCCAGACCCGGACCCGTCATCCTTGATCTGGCGTCCGCCTGCGCAGGACCTTCCTCGCCTACCCCACCGCAGCATTGCTAACGCATCAGACCTTTCTGTTATAGCACGACAAAAGGGCTTCGTGCATTGAATTACGTTTGTCACTCAGGTGAGGACAGGCTTTCACTTCGTTCAGGATGAGAGACGAAAAGCGAATAGCTCTGCTATAAAACTTACTCTTCCGCGTCCGGTAACTTCCGCCCGCATTTCCGGGTTATCTTTGCAGTCCGCATTCTGCATTCCTGACCTATGGCTATTACCAAAGAAGACGTCCTCAAGGCCCTCAGCTACGTGGAAGAGCCCGATCTGGGCAAAGACCTCGTGACCCTCAACATGATTGAGGACGTGCATATCGACGGCAAAACCGTCTCGTTTTCCGTCATTCTCACCACGCCCGCTTGTCCGCTCAAGGAGCTGATTCATAACGCCTGCGTGCGCGCCATCCACACGATGGTGGATAAGGACGCGGACGTGAAAGTGAACCTGACCTCGCGCGTGACGACGGCCCGGGCCGCCAACTCGGCCGTGCTCAAGGGCGTCAAAAACATCATTGCCATTGCCTCGGGCAAAGGGGGCGTGGGCAAAAGCACCGTTACGGCCAACTTGGCCATTGCCCTGGCCCGCACCGGCGCCAAAGTGGGCCTCGTCGATGCCGACATTTCCGGCCCCAGCATGCCGCTCATGTTTGGTGTGGAAGATGCCCGCCCACACGTATTCCAGGGCCCCGACGGCCGCAACCTGATTCAGCCCATCGAGAAGTTCGGCGTCAAGCTGATGAGCATCGGCTTCCTGGCCCCTTCCGATAACGCCATCGTGTGGCGCGGCCCCATGGCCTCGTCGGCCCTGAAACAGTTTATCACCGAAGTGCAGTGGGACGACCTGGACTACCTGCTCATCGACATGCCCCCCGGAACCTCCGACATCCACCTCACGCTGGTACAAACGGTGCCCGTTACTGGCGCCCTCATCGTGACCACACCGCAGAAAGTGGCTCTGGCCGATGCTCAGAAGGGGCTGCAGATGTTCCGCCAGCCCCAGATCAACGTGCCGGTGCTGGGCATTGTGGAGAATATGGCCTGGTTTACGCCCGCCGAATTGCCCGACAACCGCTACTTCATCTTCGGCGAAGGCGGTGGCAAGGCTCTGGCCGACAAGCACGAAGTAGCCCTGCTGGGCCAGATTCCGCTGGTGCAGAGCATCCGCGAAAACGGCGACTTCGGCACGCCCGCCATTACCCAGCCCGGTACGCCGGCCGCCGCATTGTTTGAGCAGCTAGCCGAGGAGCTGGCCCGGCAGGTATCCATTCGCAACGCCGTAGCACCCCGCACGCAGGTGGTGGAAATGAAGTCGTAACCGCCGGCTGACGCACTTTAGCCGCGGGCCGGCAACTTTGCTGCCGCGCCGGCTGTTACCTTTCAGGCCGCCAAAAAGCCTATCTTTGCTTCTATTTCACTGATGCCGGCGTCAGTGCCAATTCCTTCCGAATGAATTCTTCCGCAGTTCTTGAGCACCCTTTGCTGGCCCGCGTTGAGCAGGCCCTCGACACGATTCGCCCCTACCTGGCGGCCGACGGCGGCAACGTGCGCGTGCTCGACATTACCGACGAGCTGGTGCTCCAGCTGGAGCTGCTGGGCGCCTGCGGCACCTGCCCCATGTCGCCGATGACGCTCAAAGCCGGCGTGGAAGAGTCGGTGAAGAAAGCCGTGCCCGAAATCGTGCGGGTAGAGGCCATCAACGGTACCTCCATGGCCGAGCAGCCCGCCGGCCAGACCGGCCACCCCGTGTCGCCGGCCCCGGTGCCCACGCCGGAGTTTTAGAATTCTGTTTTAATTGTAAAAAGCCAGCTTTCCTTGCGGAAGCTGGCTTTTTTTGCGTTATCCCGGCCACTGACGTGCTTCTATGGTAAGCGAAGAAGAAACCCTTTCCCCTGTGCTTCGCTGGTTCTGCAGCATCAAGAGCAGAGTTTTAACGCCTGCCAAGCCGAGAGGCCTCCGATAAAATCAGAAAACCGCATTCACAAGCTTAGAAACCAAGCTTGTTTACATAGGCGTTGCGCGATTTACACAATTACCTATTACTATGCTTACCGCTGTTGGTATTGACGCGCTAATCAGACCAATGAAAGAAAAAGTCAAAAACCTCGTAGGGTTTATCGGCAAGCACTGTTCGAACACTAATATCAAAATCAACTTGCTGCGCAAGCTCCTCTTGTGTTAACAGATTATACCTATACTGATGAAAAGTGTCTTTTACCCGGTCGATTTTTTCACCCCACAGCTCCTTGTTTACCTCAGCAATACTCTCGGGCCTTATAAATCCTGACGACCCACCTACGACTTTCCCATTTTCCGTAGTTACGGACCATTCGGAGGCACCATAATACCAGTAAGGTGTCAGATTGGATATATATACTAAAAGCCCTTTTGTATAATAAGTCATTCTATTTCTCTCCTGTAGTGCCTTGGTATCGGACTTATCTTTCTTAGAAATTCTGACTGGTATGTAGGAGGCGAATCCACTGCCATAATAGCTAAAATCAGGCTCCACGATTAGTTGATGATCATCTTTGAGCCTGTCAACAATTACTTTAACATACTTTTCAACCTGCTTGATGTTACCTGTGTGGAATGGCGGAAAATTACCTCTTACCTCATCCTTTGCTAATTGCTTTAAAAAATCTTCGTCAAACATGATTGTTCCGTTTTCAGGTTTTGCCCCAAGGGGTATACACCAGATATATTTCGGCTATTATCCTGCATAATGTGGCGGCAGCAACTTAGCGAGAGTTGCCGCGCTTTAAGGTAGCAGCTTCCTCAATTCCGCCCGACGGCTGCATCGTTCAGCTCCTTAACCTATCCTGTCGCTAATAGGGCTTTTAGTCCGTTTCCTTAGTTACGCTCTCTTCAACGTCCAAAAACAGATACAAGGATTTAATTACCTCATTCTCAATAATAGCTACATCCATTCCGGTTGCAACCGATTGCATTCCTTCAGGGCCAAGCTTCCAGAAGGCCACTTGTGTCGTGTGATTTACCTGTGCAGGCTTGCTTAATTGGAACTGGAATTCAATCGGCCATGCCGCCTGCAACTTTGAGATAAGGTCATTTATTTCTTGATGTCCGACAATGGCTTCTCCTGTATTACTTTCATAAAAATGAATATCTGATGCGTATATTTTTTGCATTGCATCCAAACGCCTGTCCGCATTTCGGTCATTCCAAATCACGAGCAGACTATCTTCCAGCAGTTGGGCTGTTGGTGCCATAAGTTCTTTTGTTACCAAGTTGTGGGATAGGTCGGTTCCAGCACTAGCGCTACTTGGAGCCGCAGCTCAAGGTAGCAGCTTCGCCCGGTTCTACCCAATGGCCGCGCCGTTCAGTGCCCTCTCCTATCTTTGCCCATCACCCTACGCTATTCCTTTCCTATGCCCAACCCGAACAACCCCGCGCTGCACTCCTGGATTGATATTGCCCCGACCCACGATTTTCCCATTCAGAACCTACCCTTCGGCATTTTTGAAACCCCGGAGCGTGGTCCGCGGGTGGGCGTCGCCATCGGCGACTACGTGCTTGATCTGTACGCGGTAAGCCAGTTCGGCTTTTTCGAAGACCTCGACATTCCGACCCAGCCCAAGGTATTCCGCCGCCGCTCGCTCAACCAATTTATTGCCCTGGGCCGGCCGGTGTGGCGGGCAGTGCGCCTGCGGGTGTCGGAGCTGCTGCGCCACGACAACGGCACCCTGCGCGACAACGAGGAAGCTATGCGCAGCTGCCTAGTGCGCCAGAGCGAGGTGCAGATGCTGCGCCCGGTAAAGCCCCACAACTACACCGATTTCTACTCCAGCATCGAGCATGCCACCAACGTGGGCATCATGTTCCGCGACCCGGCCAATGCGCTGCTGCCCAACTGGCGCCACATCCCGATTGGCTACCACGGCCGGGCCAGCAGCATCGTGGTGAGCGGCACCGACGTGCGCCGGCCCAACGGGCAGCGCAAGGCCCCCGACGCCACCGCACCCACCTTCGGCGCCTCCCAGCAGCTCGACTTTGAGCTGGAAGTAGCCTTCATCGGGGGGCAGAATACCGAGCTGGGCCACCCCGTGCCGCTGCAATATGCCGAGGAGCACATTTTCGGGCTGGTGCTGTTCAACGACTGGAGCGCGCGCGACATTCAAAGCTGGGAATACGTGCCGCTGGGGCCGTTTCTGGGTAAGAGCTTCGGCAGTAGCGTGTCGCCGTGGGTGGTAACGCTCGATGCGCTGGAGCCCTTCCGGGTGGCCGGGCCATTGCAGGAACCCGAGCCCCTGCTCTATCTGCGTCAGGTAGATGCCCACAACTTCGATATCAACCTGCAGGTTACTATTCAGCCCGAGGGCGGCCCGGAAACGACAGTTTGTGAGTCCAACTTCCAGTATATGTACTGGAGCATGGCCCAGCAGCTTACCCACCAGACCAGTAACGGCTGCAACCTGCAGGTAGGCGACCTGTACGCCAGTGGCACCATCAGCGGCCACACGCCCGACTCGTTTGGCTCGATGCTGGAGTTGGCCTGGAAAGGCACTAAGCCCTTGCCCCTGGCCGATGGTTCGGAGCGCAAGTTTCTGCTCGATGGCGACACGGTAACTATGCGCGGCTACTGTCAGAAGGATGGCCTGCGCATTGGGTTTGGCGAAGTACGAGGCACGGTGCTACCAGCCAATCCGCTGTAGACAGCTACTTCTTATACAACCAGAAAGGTCCGTTCTGTTAGTCAGAACGGACCTTTTTTATGCCGGATAGCCGCTTATTCATCACCTCTTTTCTTAGAAGAATCGGGTGGCACCGGGGAAGACGCGTCTTCGGTTTCGTCCAGGAGTTCTAACTCGTGCATAGCGGTGGCCGGATCAAGCATGTTCAGCGCCTCCATTACTGACTCCTCCAGGCTTTTGGGCTGAAATGTAGTAGTAGGGAGCGGTTCTTTTTGGGGAGTGTCCATAAGCGTAAAGAAATGGGTTGAACTGCTGACGTTATGTACATGAATCTGGCACTTTAGAATCTAATAATATCTATAAAATAGGATACACCAGCAACGAGAGCCCCGATTTTTACCCAATAAATACGTATTTATAACACATATCATGGGTATAAACACGCAATTGCTTCGGATTATTTAACTGCTCACAACTTTAAACATGAAGGGTAGTAAGTCTTATGTATACCAGAGGTAGTACACCCACTCTCTTTTCCTCCACAACCTTACCCAAAACTGTATGCTAGCTATGGATTACCGGGGCCCGAAGCGGGTCCGTGCCGTGCAAAAGCCCATGCCGGAAATAAAACATCCGCAGGATGCCATTGTCAAAGTTCTGCGCACCTGCATCTGTGGCTCCGACCTTCACTTATACAACGGTAACGTGCCCGATACGCGCGTAGGCTCTACTTTCGGGCATGAATTCGTCGGCGAAGTCGTAGAAGTTGGCTCGGAAGTTACCAAAGTAAAAACCGGTGACCGGATAATTGTGCCCTTCAATATTGCCTGCGGCGAATGTCACTTCTGCCGCCAGGGCATGTTCGGCAACTGCCACGAATCGAATACCGAAGCTACGGCCGTTGGGGCCATCTTCGGCTACTCGCACACGGCCGGCGGCTTCGACGGCGGGCAAGCCGAATACGCCCGCGTACCGTATGCCAACGTGGGGCCCACCATCATTCCCGAGGGTATGGATTTGGATGATGCCGTGCTGCTGACCGACGTGGTGCCCACCGGCTACCAGGCCGCCGAAATGGCCGGCATCCAGACCGGCGACACGGTGGTAGTATTCGGCGCTGGTCCCATCGGCATTATGGCGGCGCGCTGTGCCTGGCTATTTGGTGCCGGCCGCGTCATCATTATCGACCAGGAAGACTACCGCCTCGAATTTGCCCGGGGCTACTCCTATTGTGAGGCCTACAACTTCAAGGAAATGGATGATCCGGTGGTATTTATCAAGAAAATCACCGACTGGATGGGCGCTGACGTGGTAATTGACGCCGTAGGGGCCGAAGCCGCCGGCAATGCCATGCAAACCATTACGGGCCGTAAGCTGCTGCTGCAGGCCGGCTCGGCCACGGCCCTGCACTGGGCCATCAACTCGGTCAAAAAGGGCGGCGTGGTGTCCATTGTGGGCGTTTACGGTCCTACCGACAACCTCATTCCGATTGGTAACGTGCTTAACAAGGGCCTCACCATTCGGGGCAACCAGGCTTCGGTGAAGCGCCTGCTGCCTCGCCTGATAGAGCACGTACAGAACGGTATTATCAATCCGAAAGGACTCATTACGCACCGTATTCCGCTGGCCGAGGTGGCCGATGGCTACCGCATGTTCTCGGCCAAGCTGGACAATTGCATCAAAACGGTGATGATTCCTTAACCCACAACCCGTAACGCCGCCCAACCATGAAAAATCAAACGATAGACCCCAAGCAGATCAAAGGCTGGGGCATAGATGCCGACCCTAAGAACGACCCGACCTACCCCATGCGGGCCCGCATGAACGTGGGTCAGGACCCCGACAGCAAGCACCGCCCGGCTTCTTTGCAGCCACAGGATGTAGAAAAGCTCCGCTCCATTGAGCGCCCGAATGTATCGGCGGTATTCGGCACTACCATACCGCCCACAGGCCTCAGCGGCCTGATTCGTCGGGCTGCCTTTCACTACAGCGAAAACCGCTACCGGCACTGGCTCCCCCTGATAGTGGCCGACCGGGTGCAGGTGGTGGAAGGCGTACTTGATGACCTGGTGCACGGCAAGGTGCCTAATATATTTGCCGAGAAAGGCTACGCCGTGGAGTGGAAGTACAACCGCACGGCATTCGTAACCAAAATGGCAACTATTGCCGCCCTGACGACCGGAGCAATTATCTGGTTTAGCTCTAAGAGTGACAAGCAGGAATCCCGAAAGCGGCCCCGCTATTAATAAACTCGCAGTAGTGTAAGCAGTAACAACAAGACCCAGCTGGTAAGCTCACCAGCTGGGTCTTGTTGTATACACCAAATTCGATTGTGTACCACGACCAATCAAGAGGGAAAATTTATTGCGGCGATGTATAATTTTCACAAAAAATCATAGATAAATTATTGCATATATTTTGAAATTACTTATTCAATAAATTCAGCCTCCTGGTCCATAGGCACATGGGGTAACCAACTCCCTATTTTGCCAATATCAAAGTTATTGGCGCAACATTATTATACCGCATTTCTTCAACCTGATTGACTATTATATGTATACAACATACGCTATATAACTTTCGAGTTTCACGATTGGATGAAAGGTTTTACTTTCCCCAATAATAGCCTCAATTCGTTGGAAAAACCTAACTCCTCCAGTGCCAGGAAATCGTAGCGGCTATTGTGCCTAGCCAGTGCTCAAAGCCACTTATCAAACGCTCAACAGGTGTCCGGCTCCCACCTATAGCCAATTATTACGGGCCCGTTGAGCTTTCTTAACTACCCAATACCGTATAGCTCAGACCATTTCATTATGTTAGCCCTATATTGTGCCTTAACGGCCCTTTGCCTCAGACGTTCCAACCCAGCCCTAACCCACTGCTGCTAAACACCTCTCATGAAACAAGCAATTCTCAAGGCCATAAGATCCTTTTTAAAAAGTGTAAAGGTTGACTACCCAAGGTATTTGGTGCTGAAACCCTTGTTTAAATTGAACGGGGAAGTGCTAAATGGCTTCACCAGTCTGAATAATGACCGTTATTTTATCTATAATGTTAATGGCACCTTTCTTCCTTCAGATGCTTTACATTGGTTTAATAATTATAAGAAGTTTGAAAATTGGTGCGATAATACTGCGCTATATCAGTACCAAGTAAAGCCTGGGGATACAATAATTGATATTGGGGCAGGCATTGGTGAAGAAATCATTGTATTATCCAAAAGAATTGGCAGTACGGGAAAGGTATACGCCATTGAAGCTAACCCCGATGTGAGTGAAGTCCTGCAAAAGGTAAAATACCTGAATAATCTTAATAATACTGAGGTATATAATATTGCAATTGGAAGCACCAATGGCGATGTTGAGCTAGTCAATGCTGGGGACTCTTCTTTAGGCGGCACAATTGGAGACGTAGCCCCCTCGCTGGAGGATAAGACCTATACAGTTAAAGGCTACCGCTTAGACACCTTTCTGGAGGAACATAATATAACCAGTATCGATTTGCTTAAATGCAATATTGAAGGTGCCGAAAGGTTTGTTGTTGATTCAATTAGTGGCGCGCATATCAACAAGATAAAAAACGTAGCCATTGCCTGCCACGACTTTCGTTATCGAGTGGATGGCAATGAGTTTTTCAGAACCAAAGAATACGTAAGCAAGTTTCTGATTGACAACGGCTTTGAAATTACTTCCCAGCACACGGGAGAAGGTCACGTAGATGACTACGTCTATGGCATCAACAAGAACATTTGAGTTAGTTCCCAGTGGTAGGGGCTACCACCGCTGGTAATGCTTGTCGATGTCTCTTAATAAAAACGCCGGACTATCAAGACCGGCGTTTTTATTAAGAGACATCGACAAATAATTTATTTGCGGCCACTGACAATCTCGTCCACTACGCCCGGATCGAGCAGCGTGGTAGTGTCGCCTAGGTTGCTGGTTTCGCCCTCGGCCACTTTGCGCAGAATGCGCCGCATGATCTTGCCCGAGCGGGTTTTGGGCAGCCCCGATACCAGCTGAATCTTGTCGGGTCGGGCAATCTTGCCGATTTCGGCCACCACGGTTTCAATGATGCTGGCTTCCACGTGGGGCTTATCGGCCTCACTGTCGCAGGCCCCGTCGCGGCAGATAACGAAGGCGTAGATGCCTTGGCCCTTCACGTCGTGGGGGTAGCCCACCACAGCGCTTTCCACCACATGCGGGTTCTGGTTAATGGCATTTTCGATTTCAGCGGTGCCGAAGCGGTGCCCGCTCACGTTTATCACGTCATCGACGCGGCCGATAATACGGTAGAGCCCGTCTTCGTCGCGCCGGGCCCCGTCGCCGGTGAAATAGTAGCCCGGATACGGCCCAAAGTAGGTTTGCCGGGCCCGCTCATGGTCGCCGTAGGTGGTGCGGATAATGCCGGGCCAGGGCGCCTTAATGGCCAGGTAGCCTTCCTGGTCGTTGCCCTCTATTTCCTGGCCTTCCTGGCTGAGCAGCACCGGCCGCACGCCCGGCAGTGGCTGCCCCGCGTGAGCCGGCTTGGTGGGCGATACGCCGGCCAGGGCCGAAATCATAACGCCGCCGGTTTCGGTTTGCCACCAGGTATCGATGACGGGGCAGCGCTCCTTGCCCACGTGGGTGAAATACCAATACCAGGCTTCCTCATTGATGGGCTCGCCCACCGAGCCCAGCACCCGCAGCGAGTCGAGCGAGTAGCTGAGCACGTTGTCGAGCGGCGTGGCCATCAGGCTGCGAATGGCCGTGGGCGCGGTGTAGAATACATTTACGCCGTGTTTGTCAATCACCTCCCAGAAGCGGCCGGCATCGGGGTAGGTCGGCACGCCCTCGAACATGAGCGTGGTGGCCCCGCTGAGCAGCGGGCCGTAGAGCAGATACGTGTGGCCCGTAACCCAGCCAATGTCGGCCGTACACCAGTAAATATCGTTTTCCTCGACCTGGAACACGTTGCGGAAGGTATAGTCGGCCCACACCATATAACCCGCCGTGGTGTGCACCACGCCCTTGGGCTTGCCGGTGCTGCCCGAGGTGTAGAGGATGAAGAGCATATCCTCGGCGTCCATTTCCTCGGCCGGGCACGACTTGCTGGCTTCCAGGGCTTCTTCGTGGTACCATACGTCGCGGCCTTCCTGCATGTGCACGGGCCAGCCCAGGTGTTCCACCACAATCACGCGGCGCACCGTGGGGCAATGCTCCAGTGCCTCATCTACCACGCGCTTCACCGGAATCTGCTTGGGGCCACGGTTCAGCCCGTCGGAGGTGAGCACCACCGAGGCCTGGGCATCGTTGACGCGGTCGGCAATGGCGGTGCTGCTGAAGCCGGCGAAGATGACCGAATGCACGGCCCCGATACGGGCGCAGGCCAGCACGGCAATGGCCAGCTGCGGAATCATGGGCATGTAGAGACACACCCGGTCCCCTTTTTCCACGCCGTTGTTGAGCAGCACGTTGGCAAACTGGCACACCTGTTGGTGCAGCTCGCGGTAGGTGTAGCGAATCTGGCGGGTTTTGGGGTCGTTGGGCTCCCATATCAGGGCGAGCTTGTTGCCGCGGGTGGCCAGGTGCCGGTCGAGGCAGTTTTCGGTGATATTGAGCTTCGCGCCACTGTACCACTCGTTGTGACCTTCCACGAGGTCGGCTTTGAGCACGGTATTCCACTTACGCCGCCAGGTGAAGGGCGCGGCTATATCGGCCCAGAACTGCTCGGGGTTTTCCACGCTGCGGCGGTAGGCGTCCTGGTATTCTTCGAAAGTACGGATACGGGAGTGTTCGAGGGGCATAGAGTGTGGCAAATGGAAGTCTGGGCGGCAGTTTACGAAAAAGTTGGGCCCCATCCCTCCCGTATTGTCGCAGTTTGCTTAGTTGAAATAGCACAATCAGCAACTCACCCTAGTCCGCGCCCCGCCTGGCCCCTACTCCACTGCGCTACCCATCACCTGCCCTATCCAGGCCAGCGCCCCGGGCGAGTGCAGCTGCTCCATCGACTCTATCGACATCCGGGCGGCTTCCGCTGCCCGCTGGCGCATGGCAGTTTCGTAGTGGCCAATAGCCTGGCGGATGCTGGAAAAACCCGGGCTGGTCAGGCAATTACTCAGCTCCAGCGCGTCGAGCATAGCCATGTTCACGCCTTCGCCGGCGTAGGGTGGCATCAGGTGGGCCGCGTCGCCGAGCAGAGTTATACTAAGCTGAGCGTCCCAGTGCTGGTCGAGGGGCATGCAGTACTGCGGGCGCGGTACGAAGTACACCGCTTCGGGCGCGGTGAACAGCTCGCGCCAGATAGGACTCCAGCCGGCAAAATCCTGCGCAAACCAAGCCGCCACGTGCTGCGGGTCCTCGAAGTTGATGCCACTGGCGCGCACCCAGGTTTCGGTACTGCGCTGGCAGGTGTAGAACGAGAGGCTGCCGTCGCCCTTGGCACTAAGAATAATGGACTGGTCACCATCAAGGGCAAATACCTTCCCACCCCGAACCAGAGCCCATAGGTTGGGTGCGTGCTGGGCCGCGTCGTACACGTTGCCTTCCACCACGGTAAAACCCGTAAAAAACGGGGGCAGCGGCGTTACCAGGGGCCGCACTTTCGAGTTGGCGCCATCGGCCCCAATAACCAAATCGGCGTAAGCGGTGGTACCGTTGCTCAGGTGCAGCTGCCAGCCGTCGGCCACGGGCTCCAGCGTACGCAGCTGGCAGTTCCAGACGATGGTATGGGGCTGGAGCGAATCAATCAGCAGGTCGCGCAGCGGGCCCCGGTCAATTTCAGGACGAAAGTGGGCATCACCGAAGCCGGGCGAACTGGTTTCCTGGTGCTGGTCGAACACGATGGTAGCCTGGCCATCGGTGAGCCGCAGCTTGTCGGCCCCGGGGCGGTAGAGGGCCGTAAAGGCGCTCAGCAGCCCGGCCGCGCGCAGGGCCCGTAGGCCGGATTCGTCGTGCAAATCGAGGGTGGCGCCCTGCTGGCGGGCGTGGCGGTCGGCGTCGCGCTCATAGATGGTCACGTCGGCGCCGTGCTGCTGCAGCAGGCGGGCCAGGGTCAGGCCGCCGGGGCCGCCGCCGATGATGGCCGTTTTTTTACCGGTAAGAAGCATTGTCTTGCGTAGTTTGTTGATTACGAAGACAAAGCTAGAGAGCGGGCCAGGCGGAAAATTGTATAAATCGGTCGTCCTCGTTGCGGGCCAAGTCTTTGGGCCGGACGCCGGCAAACTTGCGCACTTCCCGGATGAAGTGGGCCTGGTCGGCAAAGGCCTGCTCGGGAAATAGCCGCCCCGCCTTGAGCTGCGGAAACGAGGCCCGAAACCGCAGAATGGCGCAGTATGTTTTCAGCGACAATCCAAAATACTCCTGAAAGTAGCGGTTGATCTGTCGGCTGCTCCAACCTGCACCGGCGGCCAGCTCGTGTACCGGCAATGCGCCCTCGGTGGCGTAGAGCAGCTCGAAAAGCCGCTGCCGGCGCGCGTCGATGGCCGGACTAAGCAGCTTAGGCAACTCGGTGCTTAGCCGGGCGCAGAAATGGTCGAAACTGGTCAGATCAGCCGGCGTGATGCCCCAAAAATTGGCAGGCAGCGGGCGGGCACTATTCAGAATATCGGCCACGCGGGTGTGCAGCAGGTACTCGGCCCCCAGCAGGCGCAAACTCACGGCGTAGATGACCGTTTCGGCCGCCAGAATGGTGTGCTCGGCCTGGGTACCCAGGCCCATGAGCATCACTTGCAGGGGCTCCGTTGGGGAATACGAAAACAGCACATCAATCCGGCCGTCGGGCAGCAGCAGGATGGGCTTATCAACTACGGCCCCGGTTTGCAGCCGCCAGAAGCTCTCGACAATCGATGCCAGGTCGGCCTCGGGTTGCCGGGTTTCATAGTCCAGGTCGGGAGTCATTTTTGGGCAGGGTGCTTCCACGTGCAATGGTAGCTATTTCTGTGCTGTCCTCCTGAGCAGCGCGAAGGACTTTCTCCACCTACCCCAGGCCGATTCTTGCCAACGCTTATCACTCAGGTGAGGAAGGTCCTTCGCGCTGCTTAGGAGGACAGTTCCTATTGCAATCAGCAACTGGCCCGCCTCAGTCCATAATCCGTACGTTGCGCACGTCCTTCATGTATTTCATGCCGACCACAAAGCAAATCAGGGCAATAACGACCGGATAGACCAAGCCGAGTAGGCTGCTGTGGGCTTTGAGGAACGTGCCGTCGGGCTGGGTGGCGGCCCACACCGAAATCCAGGTGGCGACCAGCGGCACGAAGCCCCCGAATACGCCGTTGCCGATGTGGTAGGGTACCGACAGGGACGTGTAGCGCACCTTGGTCGGGAATAGCTCCACCAGGTAAGCCGCAATAGGTCCGTACACCATCGTAACGAACAAAACCAGGCAAAACGTGAGGGCAATAATGGCCGGCAGGTTCGGGTCCAGCGCCTTCATGACGGCGGGCACCACTTTGCCGGCGGCATCCACGGTGGCAGGTGTGACTTCGGTGATGGGGCCGGCAAAGGCCTTGATGCCGTAGAAGAGCGGCACCGTGAAGAGCGCCCCGCAGAGCATACCGGTCATGATGATGCGCTTGCGCCCGATGCGGTCCGACAAGCTGCCGAAGTACACGAACAGCGGCGTGGCCAGCAGCATGGCCACCACCAGCACGATGCTGGCGTCCACGAGGTCCATTTTCAGGGTATTCTGCATAAAGGAATAGGCCTGAAACTGGCTGGTGTAGAAAATAACGCCCTGCCCCATCGTCACGCCAAACAGGGCCACGAGCACGAGGCGGCGGTTTACGGGGTTCATAAAAGAGTCGCGCAGGGGACTAGTGCTGGTTTTGCCCTCGGCCTTAGCCTTGGCAAACAGCGGCGACTCGTGCAGCTTGAGCCGGATGTAGTAGGAAGCCACCACCAGCAGGGCCGAGAGCAGAAACGGCACCCGCCAGCCCCACTCCCGGAAGGCCACTTCGCCCGTGAGCTTGCGGGTGATGACAATGACCAGAATACTCAGAATCAGGCCGCCGGTGGCCGTAATCTGAATAAAGCTGGTGAAGTAGCCGCGCCGCTTGTCGGGGGCGTGCTCGGCTACGTAGGTGGCAGCCCCACCGTATTCGCCGCCCAGGGCCAGGCCCTGCAGCAGGCGCAGCACCAGCACGATGAGTGGCGCGGCCAGCCCGATTTTGTCGTAGCTTGGAATCAGGCCCGTAACAACGGTGGAGCCGCCCATGATGAGCAGGGTGAGCAGAAACGTGTATTTGCGCCCGATCATGTCGCCGATGCGGCCGAAGAACAGCGCCCCAAACGGCCGCACCACGAAGCCCGCGCCAAACACGGCCAGCATGCCCAGCAGGGTTTCCTCGGGCTTGCCAGCCGAGCCGAACAGCACCGGCCCGATGATGGCCGCCAACGAGCCGAAAATGTAGAAATCGTACCACTCAATGACCGTACCCACCGACGAGGCCGTGATGACCTGCCAGATCTTGCCGGTTTCGACGGCGTTGTTGTCGTGGGCTACCGGGGCATCTTCGGCGGCGGGAGTTTCGGAGCTAGGCGTAGCGAGGCCGGGTGCCATAAACGGGGAATTGGTGGAGTGAGCCGGCCGGCCGAAACGGCGGCGCGGGAAAGAACCAGGATTGTTAGCCGGTCACAATGGCCGAAGCTGCGCTTAAGTAAAGCGAAAAATCCGGTTCCCGCTGCCTGCTCCCTCCTGCTTCAGCTTTTTTTGCCGCTCGGGCCTTCCCAGCGCAGCAGCAGAAATTTGTCGCCGGCCTCGGTGACCAGCGTGCCGCCGGCCAGGTTTTCGGGCTGCTGGAAGTAAGTCTGCACTTCCTCGCGGCTCAGCACCTGGCTGGTGGGTCGGGCCTCACTTTGGCGCGGGGCACTCACGGCGTACTTTTTCACCCAGTTCATCACGCTCACGTGGCTCACGCCCAGCAGCCGCTCAATTTCGCGGTAGCTCACGCCCTCCAGGTAGAGCTGCAGGGCCTTCACCACGTAGTAGGTATTGACTTCTCTGCCTATCTTGGCCACCGAGAAATGGTAGCCGCAGTGCTTGCACTTGTAGCGCTGCCGCCCCCCGACGACCCCACTTTTGGCCGCATCTTTCGAAGAGCATTTGGGGCATATGGGTTGGTCCATTATTTCTATTTTAAGCAATGAGAGGCTATAAACTATACCTGTTTAGCATTTCTATACTCTATTTAGCAGGACTGCGTTGCCTTATTTCACAGGCTTTATTATGAAGAAAGTCCGCGGCGGCAAACGCCACCTGAGAATGTTACGACGTACCAGCACAACCCCGGGGGAGTTGAGTCTCACCAGGCTGCAGACCTGGCTGCATCAGCACAATAAGCTAGGGCTGGGTATTTGGCACTGGCACCACCGCCAGCCTCCGCGTGCAGTTCGCCAGTTAGCCGTGCAGCACCTGCTCACAACCTTTTTTGCCTGGCAACCTATACTGGCGACGCTGAACGAGCCGGCCTGTTCTGCGGTCTGGGTTGTTGAGCCCGAGTTTGCTCACAGTTCGCAAGTGGTCGTCGCAATACAGGAGCCAAACGAGAACTTCCAACAATGGCTCGGAGAACCCAAAGCCGCCGGCCCGCCCCTGCCGCCCGAGTACCAGGAGCTACCCGGCGCCGACCGCCTCATCTGGACCACGCATGCCTGGGAAGTGCTGCACGAGGACTGTGACTACCCCGACGGTTGGCCCAATTATCTACTCCGCTTTCCTCACCATGATTACCAATCGGAAGGCCGCACTTTTCTGGTTGTGCAAACCGGGTGGGCTTGGGTGGGCCAGCTGCCCGCCGCCTAAAATCTTAACAACAGCATTCCATCCAGCAGCCTATTTTCTTTCCTAATGCGCAATACTGAGTACGATGCGGTGGTAGTGGGCTCAGGTCCGAATGGGCTGGCGGCGGCTATTGTGCTGCAACAGGCCGGGCTGCAGGTGCTGCTGCTCGAAGGCAAAAAGGAACTGGGTGGTGGCCTGCGCACGACCGAGCTGACGCTGCCCGGCTTCCGCCACGACGTGTGCTCGGCCATTCACCCACTGGCGGCCGGCTCGCCCTTTTTCCAGATCCTGCCGCTGGCCCAATACGGCCTCGAGTACATTACGCCGCCCATAGCCGCCGCCCACCCCTTCGACGATGGCACGGCGGCCACGGTGACCGGCTCCCTGGCCGAGACGGCCCGCCGCCTGGGCGCTGATGGCCCGGCCTACCAGCAACTGCTCGAACCGCTGGTGGCGGCCTGGCCCGGCATCGTGAATGACGTGCTGGCTCCGCTGCAGCTACCGAAACATCCGCTGGACATGGCCCGCTTTGGCTTGTCGGCCTTGCAACCCGCCACCTGGCTCACCAGCCGTTTCCAGACCAAAGAAGCCCGGGGACTATTTGCCGGCATGGCTGCCCACGCTATTCAGCCGCTAGCCAACCTGACGACCTCGGCCATTGGTCTGGTATTGCTGATTGCAGCCCACCGCAAGGGCTGGCCGTTGCCCAAAGGCGGCTCCCAAAGCATTGCCGATGCGCTGGCCGCGCACTTCGTGGCCCTGGGCGGCCGAATCGAAACCGGCACTTTCGTGAAAAGCCTGGCGGAGCTGCCTTCGGCCCGAGCGGTACTGTTCGACATTACGCCGGCCCAGCTGCTGCGTGTTGCCGGCCACAGCTTATCGACGGTGTACCAGTGGCAGCTGCGGCGCTACCGCTACGGCATGGGCGTTTTTAAGGTCGACTGGGCGCTGGATGGGCCCGTACCCTTTGCGGCGGCAGAGTGTGCGCAGGCCGGCACGGTGCATCTGGGCGGGACGCTGGAGGAAATTGCGGCCGGCGAAAAAGCGGCGGCGCGGGGCCTGCACCCCGAAAAGCCGTTTGTGCTATTGGCCCAGCAAAGCCTGTTTGACTCTACCCGTGCCCCAGCCGGCAAGCACACGGCCTGGGCTTATTGCCACGTTCCCAACGGCTCGCGCCACGACATGACTGAGGCCATTGAGCGGCAGGTGGAGCGGTTTGCACCGGGTTTCCGGGAGCGAATCCTGGGGCGCCACACCTTCGACACGGCCCAGCTCGAAGCTTACAACCCCAACTACGTGGGCGGCGACATCAACGGCGGCCTGCTCGACGTGAGCCAGCTTTTTACCCGGCCGGCCCTGCGGGCTTCGCCCTACCGCACCTCCCAGCCGGGCTTGTATCTGTGCTCGTCGGCCACGCCGCCCGGGGGCGGGGTACACGGCATGTGCGGCTACCATGCCGCCAGCCGGGCCCTGCGCGACATTTTCGGGCTGCGGCCTACGCCCCTGTACCAAGAAGTGACGGGGCCGTCGGCTTTGGCGTCTTTGCGGCGTTAGCCAGGCAGTAGAGCGGGTTGCGCGAGGCTGAAGTTACAGCGCCAGAATCGTAGCCAGCACAGCATCTACGGCTAGGGCCAGGCGGCGCATATCCAGACGGTCGAGGGTGTCGGTGGGCTCGTGGTAGTGCTTGTTGCGGTAGAAGGCCGTGTCGGTGAGCAGCACGGCCGGATAGTCGAACTGCCAATAGTTGAGGTGGTCGGAAAAGTCGATACCGGGCAGCCAGGCCGGGGCCTTGAAGCGCCGTACCGGTAGGGCCGCCGTGGCTTTGTAGCGGCGGGCAAACTGCCGGCCGAAGCGGCCGTTGCCGAATTTCTGGGCTACCGTCACGTAGTTCCCCCGGCTGCCATACACCAGCTTCAGCGGCCCCAGGGGGTAGTCTTGGCTGTTTTTCCGGTCGTCGTAGTAGCCCAGCGTTTCCAGGGCCACCATGCCTTTTACCTCAGTTTTAGCGTCGTGTAGCGACTTGGCATGCATGTAGCTGCCCATACTTTTGGTGCGAAAAAACGGCGGCTCTTCCAGGGTGTAGGCCACCAGTTCTACCCGATACGGCAACGTCGGCTGCTGGCCCAGCAGCCGCGCCAGCTCCAACAGCGCGGCCACGCCGGTACCGTTGTCGTCGGCGCCGGGCTGCTCGCCGCACACGTCGTAGTGGGCCCCGATGATGAGGCGTGGGCCGGTTTCGGGGCCGAAGGAGCCGATAACGTTGCGGTAGGTGATGCCCTGCACCTGATAGGGCTGCTCGCCGAGGTGGGCCCCAGCGGTCTGCAGCTGCTGCCCGATGTAGTCGGCAGCCTGGTTGAGGCTGGCCAGGTGGCGGTAGTTACGCGGCTCGGGCGTAGTAGTGAGGGCCAGCAGGTGCTGGCGCAGGCGCAGGGTATCGGTCGTGGCCGGCGCTGAGGCGGCCACGGCGCTGCGGCCGGGCAGCGCCAGCAGGAAGACCAGTAACGTAGAGACGATTTTTGGCATAAACAGCAACATATTCAGGCTACTTCCGCAACCACTCCGGCCTACCCTCGCTCCACCAGCCGGGCTTTTTCCGGAGCCACGCCGATGGTGGCAATAGCGCCGGAATTGAAGTGCAGAAAGTCGGTTTCCACGCCATCAGAGAAGATGACGCCGTTGGTGGGCATAAACGACTCGATGATGAGCGGCTCCTCTTCGTCGAGGATGCCGGCGGCAAGGCTGGCCTGGGTGCGCTTGCTCAAGAAGGCTTCGCGCACCACAAACATCAGCTCCGTTTCGGCAAAGGCCGGCTGAGTCAGCGGCAGTTCGCCCGGGTCGAGAAACTGGCTCATACCGGCCGTCATGTTGAAAATGGAACTGAGCCAGCCCGTCGCGCCCGACTTGGTGGAGACGATGATGCCCGACGAGGAGTGGTTTTCCTCCTCACCCTGGTAGCCGATGCGGTAGCGGGCCGACACGTGCGAAGCAGCCCCGATAAACAGGTCGTTGAAGGCCAGCAGCCGCTGCCCGTCGTTGAGGCGGGCTTCGGCCAGGGAAGCTTCGCGGGCGTGGTAGCGGCCGGCCACCACGCGCTGCACGACGGGCAGAAAATCGTGGGGCGTGAAAGGAAGTAAAACCCCGTCGTAGCGCTCCTGGTCGGGATTAACGGCAATAATGGGAATGCCGCCCACGTACTTGGCCGTGTTGGCCACCAGCCCATCCTGGCCCACCACTACCACCAGTTGCTGCGGGTTGAAGAGAAACGAGGGCAGAAACGCCCGCTCCACTACCTTGTTTTTGATAACGGATGAGAGGCGGCGCTGCACCAGGGAAAACGACTCCTGGAACCGGGCATTTTCCTCCTCATACTCGGCAAACTCACCGCCCAAGCTTTCGATGTAGAACTGCGCCTGGCCCTTGGTATTAAACCGCTCGACGAGCTGCTCCAACCGGGTTTTGTTGCGCACCAGGATGGCGTAATCAATACCACTCATCGTCTGTTCTGCGGGTTTTGGGGCCGCTCGGGCGCGTCATTCACCAGGGAGTCGAGCAGGTCGGGTGAAATGTTGAGGTTGCCGATTTTGGAGGCGTTTTCGGCCAGCTCGCGGAAGGCCAGGGCAATGTTGAACTTGGGGTCGGGGTTGTTGCTCAGGGCTACCAGCAGCTTCCAGTCCATGTCTTTGTAGGGCCGCAGGGTGGTTTCGAGCACGTAGCCGCGGGTATCGGCCTCGCGGCGCTGGTTTTCGGCGTTCTGCTCAATCAGCATCTTGCGCTGCTCTTCCACGGCAATGTCGGCCTGCACCTTCATTTCGCGCAGCTGCCGGGTGCTGGCCGCCCGCTGCATCTCGCCCTCAATCTTCTTCTCGGCAATCTGCTTGTTTTTTTCCTCCACCGCAATTTCGGTGTTCAGCTCACTTTCCTTGATTTTGCGCTCCTGCTCCACGGCAAAGTTGCGGCGCTCAAAAATGGCCTGATCGGCTTCCTGCTGCAGCTTTTCGCGGGTTTCGGTTTCCAGGGCCCGGCCCATTTCGGGTGTGGCTTTCACGGCCAGAATGTTCACGCCCAGCACCTCGATGCCCAGCAGCCCCACGGCCTTCGACGCGGCCAGTCCCTCCACAATGTTGACCTCAATGGCCTTGGCCGCCCGCATGGCGTCTTTCAGCGTGAGGCTCTGCACGAAGGTGGCCGTAGCGGTCTGGGCCTCGTTGATGATGCGCTGGTGGAGCTTTTCCAGGTCGTTTTTCTTGTACACGCCCCGGCTATCCACGGTGAAGTCGAGCACCTCGGCCAGCTGCTTGGGGTTGCCGGCCTTGTAGGTTATCTGGCCCTGAATCGAGACGGTCTGGTAGTCGTGGGTGGTTTCGTTGAAGATGAAGGGCAAGTCATTGCTGCCCATCGGAATGGCCACAATGGAGCTGTTGGGGCCGAAATAATAGAACGACAACCCCCGCCCTTCCTTCACAATCCGGCCATTCTTGTAGTGAATGGCGTAGGTCATCGAATCGAACTTGATATGGTTTATTCCGAACATAGCGGCGGGGTGAAGAGGTTGGCGCGACGGTAAAAGTATCCATAGTTCTGAATACTGCCCACGGGCCGGCCTCACTTCCTCACCCGAAACGAATCCGGCGCTGCATCTTTGGGCTTTGCTGCACCCTACTGCTGACTCCTGATCTTATGCCTGCTTTTTCGCGGCGGCTTTACCGCCCCTGGTTTTTCACGTTGCTGCTGGGGCTGGCATTGGTGCTGCTGGAGCTCGAAACAGGTGCCTGGCTTTGTCCGCCGGTTCTGGTCGTGGCCGGGCTGGGGTTGCCCATCAGCCTGTTGCTGACCTTTCTGGGTTCGGGCCGCCTACAGCGGCTGGCCCGCTCCGTTGCTATTGCGTTGGGGTTGGCAATTCTGGCTTTTCCCGTCGTCAGCCACTGGCAGCAGCAGGTTTCGCAGCGCCGGGCTGCCGGACTTATCCGGGCCCTGGGCGCGTTTCACACCGCCCAGCACGCCTATCCCGATTCACTTGAACAATTGGTGCCGGCCTATTTGCCGCAGTTGCCCCGCACCGGCTACAGCCTGCTGAGCCGAACTCCGTTTGCCTATATCCCGCCCCGCCTGACGCAGAATGTCACCGTCTATGGGCTGGGCTACGGACAGGGCTTTTTCGTGGAGGCCAGCTATAGCAGCAAAACCGGCCGGTGGCACTACGACGATTAAATCAGCGTAAACTCTGAACTTCGCCCGCCAAACCCAGCCCCGCGCCATGCCCACTACGCCCACCGCCCCGTTCCGCACCATCGACCCCGCCCTGATTAAGCCCAGCGAGCTGCACCCGTTTCTGGTGGGAGCTGTAGCGCCGCGGCCGGTGGCCTTTGCCAGCACCATCTCGGCCGATGGCAGCGTGAACCTGAGCCCTTACAGCTTCTTCAACTGTTTCGGCTCCAACCCGCCGATTCTGGTGTTTTCGCCCGCCAACCGGGTGCGCGACAACTCCCAAAAGCACACGCTGCAAAACGTGCGTGAGGTGTCCGAAGTCGTGATTCACATCTGCGACTACGCTATGGTTGAGCAAATGTCATTGGCCAGCACCGAGTATGCAAAGGGCGTGAATGAGTTCGTCAAGGCTGGTTTTACCGAAGTGCCGAGCCAGCGCGTGCGGCCCCCGCGCGTGGCCGAAGCTCCCGCCGCCTTCGAGTGCGTGGTCGAGCAAATCATTGAGCTGGGGCAAAACAACGGGGCCGGCAACCTGATTATCTGCCGCGTCGTGCTGGCCCATTTCCGCGAGGACATCGTGCTGCCCAGCGGCACCGGCATCGACCCGTTCAAGCTCGACGCCATTGCCCGCCTCGGCGGCGACTGGTACTCCCGTGCTTCGGGCAGCAGTTTGTTTGAAGTGCCCAAGCCCAACCGCAACATGGGCATCGGCTACGACCAGCTCCCCGAGCATCTGCGCACTTCCGACCTGCTCACCGGCAACAATCTGGGCCGCCTCGGCAACATCGAGCGCGAAGCCCTGCCCACGCCCGCGCAGGTAGCCGAATTCCGCCAGGAGCCGCTGGTAGCCTACACCCTGAACAAATACCGCGAAACGCCGGCCGAACTGAAAAAGCAGCTGACGCTGCTGGGCCAGCAGTTTCTGGAGGAAGGCAAGCTGCTCGACGCCTGGAAAGTGCTGCTGCTGGCCGAGTAAGCCTTCAGGACAACAAACAGGAAAGCGCGTCAAAAAAAGTTTTGACGCGCTTTCCAAAAAACTGATGACAGGGATTTAGGTCAGGTCTTACGAATTCTATTCCAGTAAACTATTAGTGCTATTCCCACTGCTACCGAGCCGAATATTTTAAGCATCCCAAACCAATTGACATGAACCTCTATTATTTCCATATAAATATAAATGACCTAGTTAGCTGATTCTCCATTCCATTTCAAATAATGACAAGTCCAGCGGCTCCCACCCGGCGGCTTGCAGAAAGCTGTAGCCCGGCCCCTGGGTTACCATTGGCATCATCAGCGGCGGCCCGGAAAAAGCGGATTCCATGGCCTGCAGGAGCCGGCGGCCCCAGCCCTGCCGCCGGTACGCCCGGGCCACAATTATCGTCAGCACCAACGTCCGCTCAGCCTCGGGGCGCAGCAGTACAAAGGCCTTATCATCGAGCGAAAATGCCCGCGTAGGTGCCGAGGCAGCCATCAGCGACTCCGCCGCAAACATCCAGGGCAAATTAGGCTTCCCTTCCCGAGCCACTAAGTAAGCCACTTGCAGCGGGTCGACTTCGGTGAGTGGAGCGGCATTTTCTACCGCGCCCGGCACGCGCCGAAACGTGAACAGCTCCCGGGTATTCTGAAAACCCAGTCGCTCGTAGAGCCGCCGGGCCCGCTCGTTGGGCACAAATACTTCCAGCAGCATGCTCCGGTCGTGGCGGGCTTGGGCTTCGTCGAGGGCCGCTTGCAGCATCTGCTGGCCGTAGCGTTTGCCCCGGGCTTCAATCACCAGGCCCATAGCTGCTACCCGGCTTGTGTAGCCCCGCCGGGCCATGAGCACCAGCCCCACCAGTTTCCCATCCGCAAACCACAGCTTGCTGGCCTGCGCGTCGAGATGCTCACTGCGAAAGCGCCGCTCAAAGGTTTCGGGCGTGAACACCAGCGGCACGAAATACTCCTCGAAGGAGCGGTTCATAGCCGTGGTTACCTCGGCCGAGGCGAAGTCGAGGATGGGACGGGCCGTGAGCAGTGTGGAGTTGGGAGCAGAATTCATAGAAATAGAATAAAAGGAGCTTTGAAGCCACTAAAAAAGCAAAAAGCCCGCACCGAAGCGCAGGCTTTTCAGATTTGAGCACAGCCACAAAATCCGACGACTCCGGAAAATCCGCCGTAATCTGTGGTTCAGAACCTAATTCCGTACGGCAATCATCAGCCCCAGCTCCTTATAGCGCATGTTGAATTTCTTGGCAATCGAAGCGTTGGTCAACGAGCCTTTGTAGACGTACACGCCGGAGCGGAAATGCTCGTTGGTAAACAACACCTCGTTGATGCCCCCGTGCTGGCTGATTTCCTGCAAAATGGGTGTGAAGATGTTGCTCAGGGCATTGGTGGCGGTGCGCGGCACGCGCGAGGCAATGTTGGGCACGCAGTAGTGCACCACGTCGTACTTGCGGAATACGGGCTTGCTGTGGCTGGTCATTTCCGAGGTTTCGAAGCAGCCGCCCTGGTCAATGCTCACGTCGATAATCACCGACCCGGGCGCCATGCTGGCTACCACGCTTTCGGGCACCATAAACGGAATCCTGCCTTCCTCGGCATTCAGAGCGCCAATAACCACGTCGGCCCGGCGGATCTGCTGGTTGAGCACGAATGTGTCGAGCGTGCTGGTATAGAGCGTGGTGCCCAGGTTTTGCTTGAGGCGACGCAGCTTATACAAATGGTTGTCGAACACCTTCACCTCGGCGCCCAGCCCGGTGGCGGCGCGGGCGGCGTACTCGGCCACGGTGCCCGCGCCCAGAATAACCACCTGCGACGGGGGCACGCCCGTAATGCCGCCCAGAATCACCCCTTTGCCCTCGTTGGAACGGGCCAGGTACTCGGCTGCTACCAGCATGACGGTAGAGCCCGCAATTTCGCTCATGGCCCGCACCACCGGCTTGGCCCCTGAGGGGTCCTTGATCAGCTCGAAGCTGATGGCATTCACCTTCTTGCGCAGAATGGCCGAAATGTAGTCCGACGTGAGGGAGCCGAACTGCAGGGCCGAAATCAGGGTCTGGTTGGCCTTCAGATAGTCGATTTCCTCGTGGGTGGGCGGAGCCACTTTCAGAATGATGTCGGCTTCGTATACTTCCTTGGCTGAATAGGCAATGGTGGCCCCGGCCTCGGAGTAGTCGTGGTCGGAATACTTGCTGGGCTCCCCGGCCCCGCTTTCCATCACCACTTCGTGGCCCTCATTCACGAGGTGCTTCACGGCTTCGGGCGTCAGGCAGATGCGGTTTTCCTGCAGCGAGGTTTCCCGGGGCAGACCAATAAACAGCTTGCGCTTGCGCGTTTCCACGGCCAGCATGGATTCCTGCGTGTAGAAAGCGCGGCTCGTGGCCAGCGACTCAAATCCGGGAGGTATTGCTTCGGGCATCTGTTTTCAATTAAGAAGTAAGAATCATGAGTTATGAATTGCAAGCCCCTCTTCCCACTAGTGCTACCATGAACAGCGGGCGGAGCTTACTTCTTAATTCTCAATTCTTAATTCCCTAGAAGTGGGTCCAGTAACGGTGAGCGTGACGAGCAGCCGGTCGGGGGGTAAAAGCGCCGCAACGCGGCTCGGCCACTCTATCAGGCAAAGATAGCCAGAATCGAAGTACTCGAGCGCACCAATGTTGACGGCCTCCTGCGGGTCGTCGAGGCGGTAGAAATCGAAGTGGTAGATGGGCTGGTCGCGGGCGTCGCGGTACTCGTTGACGAGGGCAAACGTGGGGCTGCTCACGTCGTCTAGCACGCCCATCGTGGCGCACAGGGCTTTGATGAGTGTGGTTTTACCCGCGCCCATTTCACCTTCAAACTCGACGATGGTGCGGCCCGAAGCAGCCACGGCGGCATGAAGCCGGGTGGCGGCGGCGGGCAGCTCGGCCAAACTGGCAACCGGAATAGTGAGAGGCAACTGCATCCGGCAAATGTCGGCAGATTTGGCGTTTTACCACGCTTGCCCGGCAAAGTGGCGGCGGAACATTTTTGGTAGTGCCCGGAAAGCAGCTTGCATAAGAAGGCGCCCGGCGGAGCATGTAGCGCACTGTGCCCCGCCGAAGCAGTTCCCGGCTCGATACACGGGAAGCGGGGCCGGCACCACTATTCTACCGACTCAGCACAAAATATCCGTTGGGCAGGCATCCTTCATGACATATCATGCATCTATTAGATACTGCTGGTCTACCTCGCTATGCTTTCCAACATTCTCTTTTACTCGCTCGACAAAGCCATCAAGCAGTATCGGCGCTTTGCCCAGGCCAACATTGACCGGGCCGGCATTGCCATTACCATCGACCAGTGGCTGGTGCTGCGCGTGATTCTGGAAACCGACGACCTGACCCAAACCGAAATCGGGGACCGGGTTTTCAAAGACCAGGCCTCGGTGGCCCGCATCATCCGGCTGCTCACCCAGCGCGGCCTGCTGGTGGCCGAGGCCCTGCCCCACGATGGGCGCCGCACCCAGCTACGCGTGACGGAGGAAGGGCAGCGCATTCTTGATGCCGTGCACCCCATTGTGCTCAGCAACCGCGCTGTGGCCCTACAGGGACTTTCGGCGGCTGATACGGCCCTGCTGCAACAGCTGCTGGAGCAGATTTATTTGAACTGCACCCCTCCTTCCTGAGGTGTTGTCAACGGTTGCTGCCACATAATTCTACTGAAAATACAAAATAAAGCAACCGCCTTTTTTGAATATACGAAATCGTTCGTATGTTTACTACGAAGAAATTCGTATCAAACTCTGCCCTTGTCCGTCGGCCGCGGACCGGTGGTGGGCCAGCCGAGCCGCTTGGCGGCTTTCGGCACCTTTTTGCCGTCTGTTTCCGGCTGGCTCTGCGGCACTTTGTTGCGCTGGCCGGCCGGAAACCAGCCTTCCTTAGCCATACACCCCACACTTTTCGCGTATGAAAACCTCTTTACCCGACCGGCCGCTGCGCCGGCCTGCCCTGCTCCTGCTGCTCTTCGGCTGGCTACTGAGCACGCCGGCCGGGGCTCAGACCCGCGCCACTGTAACCGGCCAGCTGACAACCAGCACCGGCGCGCCCCTCGACTTTGCCACCGTAACGCTGCACCGCGCCGCCGATTCGACGGTAGTGAAATCAGAGTTCAGCGACGAGAAAGGCACGTTCCGCTTCGAGCAGACGGCCGGGGGTAGCTACTTGGTTTCGGCGGCGCAGGTGGGTTTTGTGCGCACCTGGAGCAAGTCCTTTACTGTGGGCGCCGAAACGGTGGCTTTGCCGGTGCTGGCCCTGCCCAAAAGTGGGGCTACTACCCTGAAAGAAGTGACCGTAGTAGGCCAAAAGCCGCTTTTTGAGAGAGAAGCCGACCGCACCATCGTGAATGTGGAGGGCTCGACGCTGGCCGCTGGCAATACCTCGCTCGACGTGCTGAGCCGCTCGCCGGGGGTGACGGTAGACGGCAGCGACAACATCGGGCTGCGGGGCCGGCAGGGCGTGCTGGTGCTCATCGACGGCAAGCGCCAGCCCATGACGGGCACCGAGTTGGCCGACTATCTGCGGGCGTTGCCGGCCGAGCAGCTCAAAAGCATCGAGCTGATAACCAACCCGCCGGCCAAGTACGAGGCCCAGGGCAGCGCGGGTATCATTGCCATCAACCTGAAAAAGGACCAGCGCGTGGGCACCAACGGCACACTGAGCAGCAGCTACGGCCGGGGCCGCTTCGGCAAGTTCAGCTCGGGCCTGACGCTGAACCACCGTACCCCAAAAACCAACACCTTCGGCTCCTACACCTACGCCAACCGCCGCAACTACGGCGCGCTGACCATTCACCGCGACTTTTATCGGCCTCTCGACCAGGGCAAAGTATACGACGGCAGCACCGACCAGGACAACTACAGCATCGGCCACAACCAGTCGCACAGCTGGAAGGCGGGTCTCGACTACACCCTTTCGGAGCGCACGGTGCTGGGCTTTACCCTGAACGGCCTGCAAACCCGCAGCGTACAGGAAGGCACCAACCTGACCACGCTGCTGGATGCCGACGGCCAACCCCTGCGCGGCTACAACTCGACCAACGACCGGGACGCGGAGTTTCCTAACGTGGCCGGTAACGTGAACTTCAAGCACACTTTTCCGGATTCGGTGGGCAACCGGGAGCTGACCGCCGACGCCGACTATGCCCGCTACGACACGCGCCGCCTGCAGTTTCTGAACACCTTCCGCGACCGGGAGCCAGTAGAGCTGTTCGACCGGCTTAATGGCGACCAGGAAGGCCTGCTCACGATTCAGTCGCTGAAAGCCGACTACGTGCACCCGCTCAGCAAGCAGACGCGCCTGGACCTGGGTGGCAAGGTAAGCTGGGTGCATTCCGACAACGACGTGGAGTTTACGGTGCCGGACCGGGATGCTACCACCGGCCAGCCTGACCTGAGCCGGCTGGTGCGGGACCCACGCCGCTCCAACCGCTTCCGCTACGACGAGAACATCAACGCGGGCTACATCAACTTCAACCACACGCTGCCCAAATGGACGCTGCAGGCAGGCCTGCGCGGCGAGCAGACCAAGGGTGTGGGCCGGCAGGACGAGGTGCAATACTCGGACAGCGCCAACTTCACCCGCAACTATTTCCAGCTCTTTCCCAGCGCGGCCGTGAAGCACACCTTCACTGATAAACACGAAACGTCGGTGTCGCTGAGCCGGCGCATCGACCGGCCGGGCTACGGGCAGCTCAACCCGTTTCGCTCCTATATTGATGCCACCACCTTCGGAGCCGGCAACCCCGAGTTGCGGCCCCAGACCAGCTATAACGTAGAGCTAACCCACACCTACCGGCAGAAATACAGCCTGGGCGTGAGCTACAGCCGCACCGACGACCCCATTGTGGGCACGGTGCAGCCCACCAGCGCCACGAGCCGGGTGGTGGTGTCCACGAGCCAGAACCTGGGCACCCAGCACTACTACGCCCTCACGCTGACGGCCCCGGTGGAGCTGGCCAAGTGGTGGAATGTGTACAACAACGGCGTGCTCTACTACAACCGCTACGTGGGCAGCATTGCGGGCACCACCCTGGGCAGCCGCAATGCCCGCCCGGCCTTCAACCTGAGTAGCAACAGCACCTTCACGTTTGGCAAAGGCTGGAGCGCCGACCTGAACGCCGAATACCAGTCGCGGGAGCTAGATGCCTTCTTCAATACTAGGCCGCGTAGCCAGGTGGCTTTCGGTGTCCAGAAAAGCCTCTGGGAGCGGAAAGGCAACTTGAAGCTCAACGTAACGGACGCCTTCTACACGGGCGCTATCCGGGCCACTTCCAGCTACGACAACTACGTGGAGCGCTTCTACCAGCGCGGCGACTTCCGGGTGGTCACGCTGGCCTTTACCTACCGCTTCGGCAACGACAAGCTGGCCCCAGCCCGACGGCGCAGCGGCGGGGCCGAGGACGAGAAGCGCCGGGCCGGCGGCGCGTAGCCGTCTGCTCGTTTATTACCCCACGGCTCCGCTTTTCGCAAGGCAGAGCCGTTTTTTTTAATCCTAAATATCTGTTGCACAACTCTTTTACCAGACTCATCAGGAGCACACCACATATATATGTTATACTATATTAAAACCCAGTGTCGTATCTTCCTTATCCAACGCCTCTTCCCCTACCTTTTGGGTTTGCGGGCTGGCTCAGCTTAGTAAGTAAGCCAGTCTGCGGGCCCACAAGACCTTTTCCGCCCTATTGCAAAGTCCATTGGCGGAACTTCCTGCCAGTGCTGGTCCGGCCCGGTTGCGTGCCGCTACACCACCTTTGCCATGGCTGAATTCACTGTATGGTACAAGCCCTTTACTAGTCAGCACGCGCGGCTGCTGGACATACTGGGGGCGCTGGAGCAGGCCGGCCTGGCGCTGCAGGCCGTGCATATGGGCGACACCCCCAGCGGGGCGGGCATCATCTTTCTGGATCAGCAGGCTTCTCTGGACGACATCCGGGAAACGCTGGAAGCCTTCACGCTCTACGCCGATACCAAAATCATTGCCGTGGCCGTGGGGCTGCTGCCCACCACCAGCACCTGGGAGTTGCTGCGCGGCGGGGTGGCCGAAGTTTTTTCGTGGTTTGAGGTCGAGAAGCCGGTCCAGATCGTGCTGTCGCGCCTGCACTACTGGCAGCGGCTGGAAGAGCATGTGGCGTATCTGCAGCAGCGCATGGTGGGCAACAGCCGGTGCTGGGTGAACACGCTGCGCCAGATTGTGGATATGGCCCTGAGTAACTGCCAGGTGCTGGTGATGGGCGAAAGTGGCACCGGCAAGGAGCTGGTGGCCCAGGAAATTCATCAGCTCGACCCCCGCCCCGACAAGCGCGACTGTGTGGTGGTCGACTGCACCAATCTGATTCCGGGCTTGTCGGGTTCCGAGCTGTTTGGCCACGAGAAAGGCGCGTTTACCAACGCTATCAGCACCCGCGACGGGGCCCTGGCCTTGGCCCACGAAGGCACCTTGTTTCTGGATGAGCTGGGTGAGCTGCCACTGCCCCTGCAGGCCGAGCTGCTGCGGGCCCTGCAGGAAGGTACCTACAAGCGCGTGGGTAGCAATACCTGGCGCAAGGCCCGCTTCCGGCTGGTGAGTGCCACCAACCGCGACCTGCTGGCCGAGGTGCACAAAGGCACATTTCGCCAGGACTTATACTACCGCATTTCGGGCTGGACGTGCCAGCTGCCGCCCCTGCGCGAGCGGAAAGAGGACATTGTGGTGCTGGCCGAGCACTTCTTCCGCCAGCAGCACCACATCCGCCAGCCCGTGGACCGGCAGGTGTACGACTTTCTGCTGCTGCGTGACTACCCCGGCAACGTGCGCGAACTGCAGCAGCTCATCACCCGCATTGCCAACAAGCACCTCGGCGAGGGCCCCATCACCATCGGCGACATTCCGCGCTCCGACTGGCCCGACTTTGCCCGCCTCGGCCCCACCCTGCAGGGCAACGACCTGGAAGCCGGCGTGAAAGGCCTGCTTTACCAGGGTCTGGGCCTCAAAGAAATAAAGGACCAGGTGACCGAAATAGCCAAAAAAGTGGCCATTACCCACGAAAACGGCAACCTGAAGCTGGCCGCCCACCGCCTGGGCTGCAGCGAGAGAATCCTGCAGATGCACCGGCGCGGCGAGCCGGAACTGACGGTGCAGCAGGGATGAGAGTGTTGTATGGGCTTAAGCTGAACCGCTGTGAGAGCCACAATCACCTGACGACAACTATATTGCCGACTGCTACTTCGTACTAAAAGCAGCGCGGCAAACAACGGAGCCGTTGCAAAATATCAAATCATGAAACTTGCGGAACCTGTAGATATTGATCTGCTCGATTTTATTAAGAATGGCAGGTTTGACTACATTCTGTTAGGCAAAACGAAAGAATGGATAATCAATAATTTCCCCGACCCTGATGACATTGACCATAACTGCTACCAAGATCCTATTTGGCGCTACGGGAACATCGAATTTCATTTCCATGAAGACGAAACGTTATCATCAATTTATTCCGACTACATCGACACGTTGAGCGGCGGAGACAGTCTACGACTGGAGAAATGGATATTTAACGAGTCGCAAAAGCTGACAATCGAAACAGCTGTACGTCATTTAATTAAAGAGAGAATAGCCTTTAAACTGGAATATGGGAGTCTTTCGGATGGCTATACCACAGCAGCCGTAAGAATCATCAAAAGCCAAGTAAAACTAAGCTTCGCACTTCCTGAAAGGGAAGAAGATTACGAAGAATACTTAGCACGATGCAAGAGCGAAGACAGTAACTCATTTCGGCTTTTTGCTTTCAGCCTGGGGATTTAACAAATTGATTACCAATGTACGCGAGGTGCTGCGACTCCGCTTTGCTTCGCTCAGCATGACGTTTTAATTGACTCACTTATTAACCAATTCAAACCACCCCAGCAGTGCTTTCTTGTGTTGTTGGGGTGGTTTGGGTAGCTTTTCGAGCATGAGTCGGCTCACGGGCGCACCAGCCACGGGTCGCGCCACTCCTGCTCCGGCTCGCCCGCAGCCACTGAAACCCGCTGTAGCGCGGCAGGCAGGGGCTGTTGCCGCACTTTTTCCAGCAGGCGCAGCAGGTTGCCAGCCACTACCTGCCGGGTTTCGGCAGGGCTCAGGTGCAGGGCGTTGATTTTAGCCAGCTCCACGCCGGGGTGCAGCCAGGGGCCATCGGAGCCGAAGAGAAACTTGTGGGCCCCGGCCCGCGCCACGGCCCGCTGCAGAATATCGAAGCGGCGCACCCCGCTGGTATCGGTGTAGATGTTGGGGAAACGCACGAGGTGGTCGATGAGGCCGGCTTGAGCGCGCCAGTCGTCGGAGAAGCTGCCCAGGTGCGGAATGATGAAGTCGACGTCGGGGTATTGCTCGCCCAGGAGCTCCACCACCGCTATTTCGCCCACCACATCATAGAGCACCGGCAGGCGAAAGGCGCGGGCCACGTCGCAGATTTCGCGGCTGATGCGCGCGTCGAAGCGGTGGCACTTGATGCCGCAGAAGCCGTATTGCTGCACGGCTGTGGCTACCAGTTCCAGCACGCGGCCCCGGTCGCGCTGAGCGTGCACGAAGGCAAATCCATAGAACCGCTCCGGCTGCTGATGCACGAGGCGGGCTACCTGGCGGTTGGCCACGGCGTAGTCGGAGTGAAAGGCGGCAAACAGCACGGTGCGCTGAATGCCGGCCTCGTCGGCCCAGGCCAGGTAGGGATTCAGCGGGGCATCGGTGTCCCAGGGGCCGGTCAGGCCGTCGCCCTGGCCGGCGTGGCAATGGCAGTCGATGATGAGCATGGCGGGCTGGTCGTACGGGAGCCTAAAGTCGCTTCGTTTGCAGGCGTACTGGCGGCACGCGCTGCCGTAGGATGGTGGCCGGATTGGTCCAGTTGGTAGCCGGCTGGGCCAGGCGGCCGGGCCGGGGTGGCGGCGAAGCCCCGGCGGCGGGGCGGTTGGCAGCCTGCGTCAGGCTGGCCATTTGCTGCTGGCCCACCAGCCCCTGCTGCTCCACTACGGCCTGGGTCTGGTCGGCCAGGGCCGCGTCCCGGGCCGGGGCGGGGTTAGCAGCATCCAGCATGCCTTTGAAGACGGCGGCTTTCACCGGATTTTGCCCGAAAAGCCGTCTAAACTTCTCAAACAGGCCCTCGTATTCCAGCACCAGCTCGTTCAGCTCCGACCCGGCTTCGTACTCACCGCTTAGTTCCAGCTCTGTATTGCGGCTGTTGCCCAACCGGATTTTTCGGTTGCGTAGGGCCTGCATCAGCTCCCGTTCCCGCGCCAGCAGTGTGGCCTCATTGGCGGCGGGGTAATGGTGAATCTGTACGGTATAGGGCGCCAGCGGCACCAGCAAATGACTCAGGCACAAGGCGTGCTGCTGCACCCGCACCGGCAGGTCGCTGGCCTTGCCCACGTAGATAGGCGTGCCCTGCCGGTGAATAACGTACAGGCCCCGCTTCCACCCAGGCGCCCGCAGCTTCTGGCTGGCTTCCTGCAACGAAAACGTTTTGGTTGCGCCGGCTACCCCATTTTCCTGGCTCAGGCCCGGCAGGGCTTCAAACAGGGTTGCTGCCAGCTCATCATCCGGCTCTGAGTCATCGTACCCGAAGGTGGTGGGCCGGGCATCGGGCCCACCACCCGCAGCACAGCCACAGCCGCCTCCCGGCGCCCTGGGAGTAAGCAGGCGCAGCTTGCCGGTTAGATTCCAGCGGCGCAGAAACTGGCGTAGCGCGGCCCCACAGGCAGCGCAGGGAGGCCGTTGCAGCACCAGCAGCACGCTTTTTACTCGCACCGAAAAGCCCGGGTTAGCGGCCATTTGGCGTTGGAGCCAGCCGATCAGCTGCCGCTCGGGCGAGGAGCCGGGGCGCAACGGTACGCGTAGCGTATGACCCAGCGTGGTGTACACGGTAGCCCGGGGCGCGCTAGGATGGAGTATCATATTCATGGTGAATTGGGGTAGAAGAAGAGGAAAACCAATCGGTAGTGCGGGCAATTCGCAGCAGCCAGCCAGTAGCGTGGCGGATGTCGGCCGCCGAATGGTCGGCACGCAGGCAGAAGGCCACTTCGGGCACGGCGGGCTGCTGGGCGCTGGCCAGCAGCAAGGCCTGCACGCCCCGCTGTCGCAACTGCTGATACAGGCCCAGCGCGGCCGTAGCCCGGGGTAGTACTAGTTTCTGCACCGGAAAAATTCCGCCAGTAGGCCAGATGCCGCCCGCGCCCAGCTCCCTTCGAAACTGCACCACGCGGGCACTCAGCCGGCGGCGGGCCGCCTCGCCGTGGCGGGCATCGTGGCACAAAGCCTGCTCGGCGGCCCAGGCGTGTACTTCCGAAACCGGACTCGTATGCACCCGCACGTCGCTGCTTTGGCGGTAGCGGGCCAGCAGCGCGGCGGGGCCGGCCAGTACGGCTACCGGCACGCCCAGTCCTTTGGCCAGCGAGGTAATAGTGAGAACTTTGTTGCTAGACAGGCCAGCAAAAGGCAGACTACCGCCCCCGCCCTGCCCCAGCGGCTGTCGTGCTCCGGGTTGGCAGCCCAGCAGCCCAAAGGCCTGGGTATCGTCGAGCAGCAGCACGGCTTCCGGAAAAGGATCCAGCAACTCCAGGTACCAGGCCAGCGGCGCGGGCCGGCTGGCGGCCAGTTGCCAGCCGTCGGTGAGCAGCCAGGGCACTTGCTGCTGCTGCCGGCAGGTGTGCAGCAGGCGGGCCAACTGCTTGGGGTTATCGGCATCAAACTGATACACCGGCCGGCCCCGCAGCAAAGCGCGCAAACTGCCCCACTTGCCGATAGGGTACATCCGGGCATCGAGCAGCACTACGCCCCGGGGCGGCAGCAGGCAGAGAATATCCCAGAACAGGTGTAGCGTGGAAGGCGCCAACAAACCGGTTTCTAGCCCCTGCCGCCGCGCTACTTCCCGTGCTACCCACTGGTGGCGGGCTGGCTCCAGCAAGGCCGCCGGCCGCCCGGTAGTGAGGGCCAGGCCGGCGGGCCAAGTGAAGCGGCGCGCCCCCAGGTACAGGGCCGAGGTGAAATCAGCCACGGGCCGCTAGTAGGCGTCGCGGCGCAGCATGGGGGCGCCCACCATGGGTAGCGGCGGGGCGGCCAGCGGCGTGCTCAGCTGCCGGTTGCGCTGCAGCTGCCCTTGCTGCAAGGCTACCTGCCGCTCAATCAGCTGGGCCGGCTGCAGGTAGCGCTCCTCGTTGTCGGGCAGGTTCAGGCGGGCATCCACTACTTCGGAAGCCAGATCAACGCCCGTTACGGCCTTGTAGGCGTGGATGTAGCGCTGAATTTCCTCGCGCCAGTCGTGGGCCCAGTTGGCAGCATTCTTGGCCCCTACTTCCAGCGTATTCCAGTTGCCGTAGCGAATCGACAAGAGCAACTGCTCGCCAAACGAGGCCAGGTCGTGGAAGTGGGTAATATTGGTCGGGTTCCAGCCCTGGAGCTGCTTCATGTTGTCCACGCGGTCCATCCAGGCCTCGGTGTAAGGCACCATGATGCGGCCACCCAGGAACTCGCGCACCTCGGGCCGGGCCAAAAGCCACTGCTGGGTCAGCATTTCGGAGCGGGCCGTCCAGGGCAGGTCGCCGTACTGGTTGTGGGCGCCCTCGGCCAGCATCAGGTGCACTTCCCGCAGGTGGTTCAGAATTGGGAAGCCGTCGGGAATGACGGTGGTGAAGTTGGCCTGCTGGTAAAACTCGGTGGCGGCCCGCAGCAGACTGTGGAAGCCCCGCAGGAAAAACGTGCGGTGCTCGGCCACGGGAATGTTCTGCACGGCCCTTCCGATGAGCCCGATGCCGTACTCGTACTGGTATTCCAGGTTGCGGCGGTTCAGGGTCAGGCGGTTGCGCTCATCCTCGATATAGCCCCAGAGCAGGTTGTTGAGGGGCCGCAACGGGTCGATGTTAAAGCTGGCCAGCGGGTCGGGGCCGCGGCCGTTGCCCTGGCGCACGTTCTGGAAGCGCAGGCTAATGGCGTTCATGGTTTGCACCAGGCCGCCTTCCTCGTGCCAGTACGACCAGATCAGCTCCATCAGCGGCGGGGCCTGCAGCTTCGATTTGAGAATGCCGTAGCAGATGTCGTAGTCGCCGGCGCTGCTGAGGATGCTCAGGTCGGCCGCATCCTTGAGGGGCACCTCGGCCAGCTTTTCCCGAATCAGGTTGAAATACGGCAGCACCTTGCCTTCCTCGTTGCCCAACTGCTCCAGGTATTCCTCGTGCAGGTTAGTCATTTCGATGCTGTCGGGGCCGGCCAGTATCAGCTGCCCGCTGTTCTGGTTGATGCCCCCGCCCGTGGCCGGCACGATGGCCAGCCCGGCTTCGTGCATCAGATACAGTTCGGTAGCATACTTGAGCATGCCGTAGGAAGCCAGCCGGTTGAAGGGCAGAAACCGGTCTTTCTGACCCTGCCCATCCACGGGCGGCGTGCAGAGCAGGCTGTCGATAAAGGTGCGGTAGCGGTTGAAGCTGATGGTGCGCCGCCGGATCAGGGCCCACAGGGTTTCGTCGGCGGTGGCGCGGGGGCGGGTTTCCTGCAGCACCACCTTCACCGGCTCGGCTTTGGCATCTTGTAGCACGCGCACCTTGGCCGGACCGAAATCGGTATTTTCGGCCACGGCTTCGCCCTTCATAAAGTGGCCCCGCACGGTGTAGGTGCCTTTCCGGTCCCAGCCGTTCACTTCCCAGCTCAGGGTCAGCTTCCGGTCTTTCAGGGAAATTTCCTTGGGGGAAAAGCTGATGTGGTCGAACAGGTGCTGGCCGTCGGCCCGGGCGTTGAGGTCGGGCTTGAGCTGGTTGTCGGCCGTGATGGTGAAGGGCCAGTGGTAGTGCACTTCACTGCCCGATGAGAGCTTGTCGAACTCCAGCTCAATGCTCGTGCAGCCCCTGAGCACGTCCCCAATCGTGTTGCGGATATCTTGCTTGGTCAGCTGCAGGGTGAGCGTGAGCGTGGACGTTTCTCCCAGAATTACCTGCGGAGCATCAATGCTTAGTTTGCGGTTCATGAGTTCGTGAGATTAAAGAGTGAGGAGAAGCCGAATCGAGGCCGGCTTGGGCTTTTGGCCGGGGCGCCGGTGGCAGCAGTTCCGCGCCGTAGGTGCGGGCCCGGTTCAGGGCCCAGCGCGTGAGCAGGCGGGTGAGCACCCGGTACTCTTCGCCCACGGTAATCTGCCCATCGGCGCGGGCCTGCCCGATGACGGCAAACACCAGGGAGGGCGGGCTTTCGTCGCAGAGCGAGGGGCGGCCCTGCCACTCTCCGTACAGTTCCCGCAGCTGGGCCGGCTGGCGCTCGGCCACGGGAAATACATCGGCCAGGCGCTGCCTGTGCAGGCTGGGCGAGCGGTGGTTGAGCACGAGCCGGGCAAAGTCGGGCAACGTATTTACCAGTTGCTCAATCAGGTCCTGTTTGGCTTCGGGCAAGCCTTCAGTGGGGTACAGGCCCGACCATTGCCGGGCCAGCGCCCTCCACTGCGGGTGCGGGTACAGGGCCTCGCCCAGGGCAATGCTGATGCGGACCCGGATCCAGGGAAACGGGTGGGGCCCGTCGGTGCCGATGCGAAACACGAAGTAGCTGGGCAAGCTCACCACGCTCATCAGCCCGTAGGTGGCCGCAATGCCCAGGTGGCCCAGCGCCCAGAAGTCCGACAGGATTTCGTTCAGCCAGCGGCTCAGCAGCTGCCAGCTCAGCACGTTGGGCCCACCGGCCGTTACCTGCCGGTCGATTTCGGCCCGGATGGTGGTCGTCAGATTCAGCAATTCGGAGCCCTGGTGGCCTACTTCGTGAATCAGGGAGGAGGCAATACCGCTGCCCACCATCCGCTCCCGCGGAATCTGAATCACACCGACCGGGTTTTCGTCGCCGCCGGGCAGGCGGGTGCGGGCCCGGCGGATGGCGGCCCCGTGGCCCCGCTCCAGAAAGCAGATCAATGGGGGCGCGTCGTAGCGGGCACCGGCCAGGCGCAGAGCATCGTCGGCCAGCACGTCGAGGCCCGCCAGCCAGATGCCGGTGCCGTGCTCCCCGCGCTGGTTGAGCACGTCGGAGAAGATATCGACCTGGTCGAGCAGGTTGTTGAAGCGCAGCTTGAGCAGCACGAAGCGGGCCTGGGCCTTTTCGGCCGGCAGGTGCTGGCTTTCGGGGCTATTCACCCACTGAATAAAGCTTTTCAGCTTGCGGCGCAAATCGAAGGCAACCTTGGCCAGATGGGCATTGATGGCCGCCTGCGCCGGCGCCGACACGGCCGCCGCCAGCACCATGGGGGTGCTGAGCGTGAACGAGCGCACCGTTTGGAGGCGGCTGAATAGCGCCAGGGCCTCATTGGCCAGAAAGCGGGTATCGGCGGCGGCGCGCATCGGCTCAGAGCTGAATCACGAGGGTGCGCCCCTGCCGCTGCCAGGTGCCCCGGCGCGGCGTGCGGCCGTAGAGCGCGGGCGTATTGCCGCCGCCGTAGTCCTGGCCGTTGCCGTCGCCACCGTAGTCTTGGCCGCCATAGTCCTGATCCGGCTCGCCGTTATAACCGCCCTGCTGGGCATAGCCGGGCATGGCGTAGCCGCGGTAGCCGCGGGGCCCGCGCAGCCGGCCGCCCTGGCGCAGCAGCCCCGGGGCGTGCTGGCGGGCGGCCTGCGAAAGGGCCGAGCGCAGCAGATTGCGCGGGGGCGTACCGGGGCGGCGGCGCTGCATGCCGGCGGCCCGGGAGGCGGCCGAGTTGGCGAAGCGCACGTAGGCCCGGGCCATTTCAAATTCCTGATCTTCGGGGCTCAGGCCTTCCAGTTCCAGCTCGAAAAGGTTGCTGGCCGCCGAGCCCAGCTTATTGCCGATCATGCCGCCCAGGGGTCCGCCGAAGAAGGTACCGGCCGCGCCGCCCACGATGGGCAGGGCTTTTTTGGCCACGGTTTTAAGGATGTTGCCCAGACCCTTGCCCACCGAGGAACGGGCGAAGTTGCCCACGGCCTTGCCAGCACTCTTAATAAGCTTGCCCAGGAACATGTTCAGCTCCTGCTCATTGCTGACTTCGAGTAGCTCGTGGGCCAGCTCCATTTCTTGAGTTTCGTTGAGTTCCTGCTCGCCGTTCATTTCGAAGGTTTCGCCGCTCAGCTCCCCCATGAATTCGGGGTTAAACTCGAAAGCTTCGTTTGAGCCGTACTCCTGCTGCTCCTGGCCTAGCTCCTGCTCAAATTCCTGGGAAAATTCGTTGTTGTACATGGCTGTGAAAGGTGAAATGGTGAAAGTGTGACTTAGCTACTTAGTGATTTAGTGAGTTGATGTTCACGCGGTGCAGCTGGCGCGCATGGCGCGAAGGCTTGCTGCGGCGGCGGCATCCTGCGGGTTCCGACTTAGGAAATAGCGGGGTGGGTTGTCGTTCCGGCAGCGCATGGCGCACCGCCTAAACGTCAACTCACTAAATCGCTAAGTCACTAAATCACCGCCGCTAGGCATTGAGCAGCACGACGGTAGTGCCGCGCCGGATCCAGGTGCCGCTGTTGCGGCGGGGCTGGGCGCCGCCGTTGGCTTTGGGGGTGGTGGGCAGTTTTTTGGCGGCCGCGCCCAGCAGGCCGGGGGCATGCTGGGGGGCCGAGGCACTGAGCACCTGCCGGCCCAGCTCGGCGAGGCCGATGGTGGGGTTGCGCTGCACGGCCTGGGCGGCGCGCTTGGTCACGTCGTTGGCGAAGCCCACGAAGGAGCGGGCTATTTCCAGCTCCTGGTTTTCGGGGCTCAGGGTTTCGAGCTCCAGTCCGAAAATGCGCTGGGCGTTGCCCGCAATCCAGTCGCCGGCCTGGGTACCGGCCCAGTTGCCAGCCTTGCTGCCCGCCCAACTGCCGGCTTTGGTACCGGCCCAGCCGCCTACCTTGGCCCCGGTAGCGCCCAAGCGGCCACCCACGGCCGCGCCCAGCTTGCCCCCGAGCGAGGCGCCGGCCTGCCCACCGTACTGGGTGGCGAGCTGGGGCAGGGTTTTCTTGCCGAAATCGACCAGGTACTGGCCCACGCTGCGGCCGGTGGGCGAGGCCACGAAGCGTGAGGCGGCCCCGGCCACGGTGCCGGCGGCCTTGCTCATTAAGTCGCCTAGGAACATATTCAGCTCCTGCTCGGTACTGATTTCGAGCAGCTGGTAGGCCATTTCTAGCTCCTGCTGCTCCTGGCTCTGGCTGGTTTCGTAGGTTTCCTGGCCAAACTCGTGGCCGAACTCCTGACCGAAAGCCTGCTCCATTTCCTGGCCAAACTCGCCCTGGGTTCCGTACTCGTACTCGTTTTCAAACTCCCCGGCTACGGGAGCGCCGTTTTCCAGCTCTTGTAGCGTCCGATCAATGTTGTGCATGACTCAAGCGGTTAGGTTAGGGTGAAGGATAAATGCCTCCTCCCCTTTTCCAAACCGGGTGCCAGCCTGCCAAACCCCATTTCCAGCCCGCTACGGCCGCTGCCCCCGAAACCCGTTTCGCCCGGCCCCCAAACGAGGCAGCGGCGGCGAAATGTCTTTCGCCGCCGCTGCCATTGCGCGGTTCTACACCGCAGGGTCGCGGTAGTATACCGCAAGGGCGCGGTGCCCGACCGCAGGGTCGCGGTTAAGCATCGGAAAGTCGCGGTGCAGAACCGCAAGAGCGCGGTGCGCAACCGCCAGAACGCTGTATAGACGCATACTTGCGTCTCGTTGTTGAACGATACACCCGCGCAATCGGGCACTTGAAACAATGCTCAGCAACGATTGAGACGCAAGTATGCGTCTCTACCGCAGGCGTCGCAGGGCCGGAATTTCCAGCAGGTGGCCCACAGTGTGCGTAGGCTGCAGGGCCCGGCACTCGGCTTCCTCGCCGAAGCCGAAAGAGACCCAGCAGGAGTCGATGCGGCTGTTGTGGGCAAACTGCAGGTCGGCTGTGGTGTCGCCTACCATCAGGATTCTATCGGCGGGCACTTCGGGGAAGCGGGGCTGCACCACTTCGTGAAACACCATGGGGTCGGGCTTTTTGGCCAGCTGCTTTTCCGGCATCGTACCATCGCCAACTACCAGGGCCACGAAGGGCAGCAGGCCGAGCTGGGCCAGGGAGGCTTCGAGCACCGCCGCGCCCTTGTTGCTGAGCACCCCAATGGTGACGCCCTGGGCCGCGAGCTGCCCAAACAGGGCCAGCGCCCCGGGAAAGGGCGTCACCAGCGGTTCGGCCTCCTGGGCGTAAATAGTGCGGTACGTTACCACCCATTCCGCCACCTCGGCCGCCGACAGCGCCGGCAGCAGCTCCCGAAACATGTCGCCCAGCACCAGCCCTTTGTTGATAGTCGCCTGCAATACCTCGGGCGCGGGCGCGGCTGTCTGGTAGTGGCTGAAGGTACGCTCAAAGCTGAAGACGATGGCGCGGCGGGTGTCGCAGAGCGTGCCGTCGTAATCGAAGAGAAACAGGGAGTACGGCATGAAGCGGGGCTACGGGTAAAAGCTTCGTAAGCTACGACGCCTTAGCTGATTGGGCACCATTCCCACCCGCCATCCGCGTTGAATTCGCCTTACCCTCCCCCCGCTGGCTAGTTGCGGTTGCTGCTCCGGGCCTGCCGGATAGCCTGCCCATCCTGCAGGTTGAAGCGGTAGGTAAAGCTGAGCCGGTAGCGGGCCGCGTTGGGGCTGCTGACCTGGTTGAACACGTAATCCGGGCCGGTAGTCTGGGTGCGGGTCTGGTTGGAGTCGAAAACGTTGCTGCCGTCCAGCACCAGCGTGGCTTTATCGCGCAGCAGGTTTTTGCTTACAGCCACATTCACGAAATGAATAGCGCTGGTGCGGGTCTGGGCGTTGCGCTGGGCCCCGTTGACGTTGTAGCGGGCCTGCACGCCCAGCTTCAGCGGCAGTTTCAGCTGGGTGCTAAGGCGGCCCGTCAGCGTCTGGCTGCTGAAGGCAAAGTCCTGCTCCCGGTAGCGGCCCTGCTGGGTAAAGGTGTACAGGTTGAGCTCGGTATTGAAGCTGAGCCACTTTAGCGGGTTGTAGAGCACCGACAGCTCCAGGCCCCGCCGGGTTTCGCGGCTCAGGTTGATGGGCGTACTGATAAAGGTGCCCGTCGCGTCGCGGTAGGTGTAGGTCTGGATAAAGCCGCTGGTCTGCTGGTAGTACACGGAGGGGTTCAGGGTGAGCGTGGTCCAGTTGCGCAGCAGGCCCAGCTCCAGCACATCGGCGTAGGAAGGGTTCAGGTCGGGGTTGCCCACGTATTGCGCGTTCAGGTCGGTCAGCTCGTTGAACGGGTAGAGCATCCAGATGGTGGGCCGGTTGATGCGGCGGCTGTAGTTGAGCTGGGTGGTCAGGCCTTCACCGAGCTGGTAGCCCAGGTTCAGGGTCGGAAACAGGCGGTGGTAGTTCTTCTCGTTGTTGTAGCGGCCTTCCTCGTCGCGGATGGTGATGCGCGTCAGCTCGGCCCGCAGGCCCAGCAGGTACGACAGCTTTTTCACTTTGCTGCCCCACTGCGCGTACCCGCTGCTGATGAGCTCGTCGTAGCGCAGCTGGTTGTCGATGCCCCGGAACACGGCCCATTCCGCGCCCTGCTCCTGCTCGGCCCCGAAGTTACTGGTTACCTGCCGGCCCTCGGCCTTGAGCCCAAATTCCACCGTGCTTTGCTTGCCAAGCGGCTGCACCAGGTCGGTTTGCATCAGCAAGTCCTTGCTGGCCCCCACCGAGCCGGTCCGAATGCCGGGCAGGGCCTGCGCCTGGGGGTAGAGCCGGTTCGTGGCCAGCTGCCAGCTTTTGTCGCTGTTCCAGAAATCATACTGCACGTCCACCGTGTATTTGCGGCCGGCCTGGGCAAAGAGCCGGGTGTAATTCAGCTCCAGCTGGTTGTAGCTCCGGCTTTCCCACGATTCGCCCTGGCGCTGCAAGGTACTGTCGGTTTGCCCCGCGCCATTCAGGTACGCGTAGTCCAGCCAGGTCTTGTCGTGGTCCTTGGTGTCGTTTTTCAGAAAGGCGGCGGTGATGGTGTTGTGGTCGTTGATGAAATAATCGGCGCCCACGTAGAGCACGCGCCCGTCGTCGTGCCGGTTTTCGCGCTGCCGCTGCTGCAGGCTGGCCGGGCGCCCGTCGGCGAGGCCCGTTGCCTGGTCGGTGCGGTAGCGGCCCCGGTAGTCGGACCAGCGCAGGCCGGCCGTGGCAAACAGGTTGACTTTCGCTGATTTAAAGGTCAGGCTCGGAGTCAGGCGGGTGTCGTTGGGCAGGCCACCCACCAGGCGCACCTGTCCGCCCAGGCCGGGCTGCTTGTTTTTCTTCAGGATGACGTTGATGATGCCCGCGCTGCCGGCTGCGTCGTAGCGGGCCGAGGGGTTGGTAATAACTTCCACCCGTTCAATCTGGGACGCCGGAATCTGGTCCAGGCCGTTGCTCTGCGTCAGGCCCGAGCGGCGGCCGTTGATGAGCACCGTCACGTTGGCATTACCGCGCAAGCTGATGCCGCCCCCGGGGCTCACCGCCACCGAGGGCACCCCGTTGAGCACGTCGTGACCCGAGCCGCCCTGCGAGAGAATGTCCTTGCCCACTTCAAACACCTTTTTATCGAGCTGCAAGCTCACGGTGGGCTTTTCGCCCGTCACGGTTACCTCGCCCAGCTGGGTGGTTACCGGTTGCAGCTTAATCGGGCCCAGGTCGAGCCGGCTGCCCGCCGCCAGGGGCTGGCTCAGGGTTTGGTAGCCCATAAAGCGGAACTCCACCGTGAGCGGGCCCGCCGGAATTCCGTCGAGCCGGAAGCCACCGGCCTCGTCGCTGATGCCGCCGGTAACGAGCTGCGCTGCCGCGTCCAGCACGTTAATGGTGGCGTAGGGCACCGCCGCGCCGGAGCCGGCATCGAGCAGCTTGCCGGTCAGGGCGTGGCCTTTGCCGGGGGCGGTGGTGGGTTGCTGCGCACCGGCAGTCAGGCCCAGCAGCAGGAAAAGACAGAGGTAGAACCAGGTTTTCATGGTCCAAGAGTACGGGGTACCGGGCCAGCTCCCGAGCGAATACATGCCAACAGCTCTATATGTTAATGAACGACACGAGCCGCGCAGCCGCCCGCCTTACCTTTGGGGTATGTACCGACTCAGTGTGTTCCTGTGCTTGCTGCTGACTTTAGGGTCCTGTCAACCGGATGTGGAGTTTGAATCGTCCGGAGCCGTTTTCCGCACCGGCGACAACCCGCAGTGGGCCGCCCCAGGCTACGACGACGCCGGCTGGCGGACCGAGCGGGGCACCACCGGCAGCCAGGTTTTCTGGGTGCGCCACCACGTATTGCTGCCGCACTGGGATTCTACCGCGGCGCTGGGGCTGGTAGTGCGGTCCTTCGGCGGGTTTGACGTGTACTGGGACGGCACCCGCATTGGCCGCAATGGGCAGCCCGCCACCGCGACGCGGGCGGAAGTACCCGGCACCGAAACCAGCTACTATCTGGTGCCGGCGGCGCTAGCCAAGCCCGGCCCGCACGTAGTGGCCCTGCGCGCCACGCAGGTCTACCAGGCAGCTGAGCAGCGTTTCAGCGACGTAAAGCTGCACAGCTACCCCCGCCTGCTGCGCGACCCGCTGCTGATTATGGCCTTCGTCAACCTGATGGCCGGGGCTCTGCTGCTGGCGGCTATTTACTACCTGTTTCTTTTCAGCAGCAGCCGTCAGAAGGACTATGGCACCCTGATCTTTAGCACTATTTGCCTGCTGTGTTTCGCGCTGCTGATGGTGGAGTACGTCAAGTTTTACGTGGACATCCCCTACCCCCGCTTTTACACCCGGCTGACCATCATCGGGCTGCTCACGTTTGCCATTGCCCTGCTGGTGCCGCTGTACTTTACCATTCAGTTCGGCCTGCCGCGCAAGGGCCTCGTGGCGGGCGGGCTGCTGGTCGTACTCAGTGGCATTTACGGGCTCAACTACCCGCACTACGACCAGACGGCCATTTACCTGAGCCAGGCCATGTGGCTTGCCTCGCTGCTGGTGGTGGTGCTGGCTATCCGGCAGCGGGCCAAAGGCAGCCGCCTGGTGCTGGCGGGTCTGCTGGCCAGCGCCGTGACGCACTACTTCCTGTACTTCGATTATAGCCTCTACATCACCTTCACCGTTATTCTGCTGTGCATGCTTTACCTGCACGCGCTGCGGGTGCGGGTGGTGGAAAACGAGCGACAGGCGGCCCAGCAGCTCTCCTCGCGCCTGAAGCTGGAACTGCTCAAAAAGCATATTCAGCCCCATTTCATCAAGAACACGCTCACCTCGATGCTCGATTGGGTGGAAGAGTCGCCCAAACAAGGAGCCGTTTTTATTCAGGCCCTGGCCCGGGAGTTTGACTTGCTCAACGACATGGCCGAAGCCACCCTGATTCCCATCGGCCAGGAGCTGGAGCTTTGCCAGCACCATTTGCAGGTGATGCAGTTTCGCAAAGAAGTGCGCTACGAGCTGGAGCAGTCGGGCCTGAACCCGGAGGAGCTGATTCCGCCGGCCATTTTCCATACCATCCTCGAAAATGGCATCACCCACAGCATACCGGCCGCCGATGGCTCCATCCGGTTCAGAATCAGCGCTGAACCCTGCGCTACCGGCCGCACCTATGCGCTGCTCACCCGTGCCCGGAACCGGCCCGCCGAGCCGGGTGCCAAAGTGGGCAACGGCACCGGGCTGCAGTACATTAAGGCCCGCCTGACGGAAAGCTACGGCACAGGCTGGCGGCTGCACTCGGGCGCGGTGCCCGAAGGCTGGCTCACCTCCATTACGATTAGTCACTAACCAGCCCGGCCCGATGAGAATTGTACTGGTAGAAGATGAGGCCCGCATTGCCCGCCGCCTGGAGCGCATGACGCGGGAGTATTTCGGCAATCAACTGCAGCAGCTGGTCGTCTGCGACTCGGTAACCGAGGCCTTGCAGGCCCTGGACGCCACCGCCCCCGACCTGGTGCTGCTCGACCTGAACCTGAACGGGCAGGATGGTTTCAGCCTGCTGGCCAATGCGGCGGCCGGGGCGTTTCATACCATCATTATTTCGGCCTACACCGACAAGGCCATTACCGCCTTTGCCTACGGCGTGCTGGATTTTGTGCCCAAGCCGTTTGGGGAAGAGCGGCTGTTTCAGGCCTTTGCCCGGCTGGCTACCGCCGAGAAAAAGCCCGACGGCGGCCTGCGGTTTCTGGCCGTCAAAAAGCACGGCGACATCGTCTTGCTCGACATTCAGGAGTTGCGCTATATCAAAGGGGCCGGCATCTACTCGGAGCTGCACCTACAGAATGGCAAAAAGGAGCTGCACGACAAGTCGCTGGAAAAGCTGGTCCAGCTGCTGCCCGCTTCCTTCGAGCGAATCCACAAGTCCTACATCGTGCCTATTGCCCAGGCCGAGCGAATTCTGGTGCAGGAAGGCAGCCGTTACCACTTGCAGCTCAAAAACGGAGAGCTGCTGCCCATTGGCCGCTCCCGCTACAAGGAACTCAAGGCCAAGCTTATTTAGCCGGGCACCTGTCAAGAGCTGCAGGCACCAGCCTACAACTCGCCTGGAGCAACACAAAATAGTACTGGGCCTATATGGCCCGGAGCTTCACTAGCTTCGGCAGGCTCCTAGGAAATGGAAGCACAGTTTCCATTTCCCCACAAAAACCGCGGCCGCAGCTTGCGCAGCTAACAGAAAAGGGCGCCTCAACAGGTACCTTTTTTGTTTAAGATGGGTTTTTACGCTACTCCATTTGCCTGCAGGTCTTCCCAAGTACCTTCCGTTAGATTTAGTCTGACGTTGAAAAAACAATTGCCGCCATCTGTTATATCTACAATTTCCCTTTTCCAATTAGGAAAATCAGCTTCGTCACTACAAAAACAATTTACCCATACTGTTTTAACGCCTTTGCTATTCACGCTTACGACCAACTGCTTCTTATAGGCAGACAGGTCGATGACGTAATTTTCCTTGCGAAAAGGTATTTCTGAATGCGTCTTGTGCATATCTGCATAGTCTGCTTCCGCTGCTCTATTAAACTCGGCAACACAGGCTTTCAACAAACTATCTACCTGGTTCAGCTCCACAGCCGAAACCAGATCTGGGTGGAGAGTCGGTATGACTATGAAATCTGTAAGCGTAGTTTTCGGCTTATACTCAAGCTTTGCAGGAATCGGCAAATGGCTTTGAGGCTCTATTTTACTATCCGGAGAGTTACAGCCGCTCATCAAAGTCAAGCATAGTATAGATAAAGCTTTCATATTTCGGCTTTTACTGATAAGACACAATAGCGGCGGGCCTCCGAAGAAACCCGCCGCTACCAATGTATCTAAAAACTTAACTCCCGCTACGCCTTCGACGTGAGCGTGATGAACGGGATAATCACCTCTTCGAGCGAGATGCCGCCGTGCTGGAACGTGTCCTTGTAGTAGTTCACGTAGTAGTTGTAGTTGTTGGGGTAGGCGAAGAAATAGTCGCCCAGGGTGAAGACGTAGGCGGTGCTCACGTTTTCGCGGGGCAGGAAAATCCGCTCCGGCTTGCGCACCACGTACACGTCCTTATCGGTGAAGCCCAGGTTTTTGCCGTGCTTGTAGCGCAGGTTGGTGTTCGTGTTCCGGTCGCCCACAATCTTGAAGGGACGTTTCACCCGAATCGTGCCGTGGTCGGTGGTGATGATGAGCTTGCCCTTTTTCTCGGCAATGGTTTGCAGCATCTCATACAAAGGCGAGTGCAGAAACCACGAGCGGGTGATGCTGCGGTACGCCGACTCATCGGCGGCCAGCTCCCGAATCATGGCCATGTCGGTGCGGGCGTGGGAGAGCATATCCACGAAGTTGTAGACGATGACGTTGCACTTATAATTGTTGTGCAGGTTGCTCATCTTGCCCAGCAGGTCTTTGCCAGCCTGCAGGTTCGTCACCTTGTGGTAGCTGAACTTGTGCTTCTGGTTGGCTTTCTGGAACATGATTTCCATGAACTCGGCCTCGTTCATGTTCTTGCCCTCGTCGTCGTCGTCATTCACCCACAGGTTGGGGTACTTCTTCTGAATCTCGCCGGGCATCATGCCTGAGAAGATGGCGTTGCGGGCGTAAGCCGTGGTGGTGGGCAGGATGGAATAGTACATTTCCTCCTGATCCACGGTAAAGAGGTCGGCAATGATGGGCTCCAGAATCTTCCACTGGTCGTAGCGCAGATTGTCGATGAGCAGGAAGTACACGGGCGTGTCGCCGGTTTCCTTCAGCAGCGGAAACACGCGCTTCTGAAACAGCTCGTGCGACATCATGGGCGCGTCGTCGGCTTCGTTATTCACCCACTCCTCGTAGTTCTCCATGATGAACTTACAGAAGTAGTTGTTGGCCTCGTCCTTCTGCATATTGAAGACTTCGGCCATGCTCTTGCCTTCCGTCTCGTCAATTTCCAGCTCCCAGTACACCAGCTTTTTGTACACGTCGGCCCACTCGCTCGGGCTCAGCCGGTCGCCGAGCTGCATGCCGAGCTGGCGGAAGTCGCGCTGGTAGCTGCTGTTGGTTTTCTCCGAAATCAGGCGCTTGTTGTCGAGCACCTTTTTCACGCTCAGCAGAATCTGGTTCGGATTAACGGGCTTGATGAGGTAATCGGCAATCTTGGAGCCGATGGCGTCCTCCATGATGTGCTCTTCCTCGCTCTTGGTAATCATGATGACGGGCAGCGTAGGCTTCACGGCCTTGATTTCCGTCAGGGTTTCGAGGCCGGTGAGGCCGGGCATGTTCTCGTCCAGGAATACGATATCGAAATTCTGCTCCTGCACCTGCTCGATGGCGTCGGCCCCGGAATTAACGCCGGTTACGTCGTAGCCTTTTTCGGTCAGGAAGAGAATGTGGGGTTTGAGCAGGTCGATTTCGTCGTCGGCCCAGAGGATGGAGTAACGTTGCATATGGGGTTTTTGGAGACTTAAAAAGGTAGCGTCGGGCCCAAAGGCCCGGCGGGTTTACGAACCGGCACTACAGCCATTGTGTGGCTGCCGCTACGCGCACTCCAATAGAGGGCCGTTGGCGCCGGCAGGTTGCAAATGACGTTTCGTAAGTAGCTTTACTCCCAATCCCCGGTTTTTGGTTCTGAAAAATTACGGCAATCCGATATTCGGCCGCCCAACTCCGCCGTAAAGAAGCCGAAAATTGTTGAGTTGGGTTCCAATGCCCGCCGGTCCGCCGCCCGCTGCGGGGGTTGAGCCGTCGGTCGTTTACCTCGTCCTGTTCCGTTCCACGCGCTTTTAGCAGCGCGCTACTGCCTCTGTCCTTTGAACAAAAAGAAAATCTTCAACGACCCGGTGTACGGCTTCGTCACGGTGCCTACCGAGTTGCTGTTCGACCTGATTGAGCATCCGTATTTTCAGCGCCTGCGCCGGATTCAGCAGCTGGGCCTCACCGGTTTCGTGTATCCGGGCGCGTTGCACACCCGCTTCCACCACGCCCTGGGCGCCATGCACCTGATGACTCTGGCCCTGCGCACGCTTAAAGACAAGGGCGTCAAGATTTCGGCCGCCGAGGGCGAAGCCGCCCAGGCCGCCATCCTGCTCCACGACATCGGCCACGGCCCCCTCTCCCACGCCCTGGAGCACGCCATTTTTCACGAAGTGCCCCACGAGCAGCTCAGCCTGTTTCTGATGCAAAAGCTCAACAAGGAGCATAACGGCGCCCTGGATCTGGCCATCCGCATCTTCCAGGGCACCTACGAGCGGCCGTTTTTCCACCAGCTCGTCAGCAGCCAGCTCGATATGGACCGGCTTGACTACCTCAACCGCGACTCGTTCTACACCGGCGTGCAGGAAGGCCGCCCCGGCGCCGACCGGCTCATCAAGATGCTCACCGTAGTGGATGAAAAGCTGGTGCTGGAGGAAAAAGCGGTGTACAGCATCGAGAATTTCCTGGTGAGCCGCCGGCTGATGTACTGGCAGGTGTATCTGCACAAAACCGTGACCAGCGCCGAGCAGATGATTATTCGCATCATTCAGCGGGCCCGGGACTTGGTGCGCTCGGGCCACGAGGTGCCCGCCACTCCCGATCTGCACTTCTTTCTGGCCAAGCCCGTCAGCCTGTTGCACTTCTCCCAGGACGACACCATTCTGCAGCGCTTCGTGCAGCTCGACGACACCGACGTGTGGAGCGCCGTCAAGATGTGGGCCCAGCACCCCGATAAGGTGCTCAGTTACATGTCGCGCAGTATCCTGGACCGCAAGCTGTTCAAAATCATCCTCCAGTCCGCGCCCTTCGACGACGACCTGGGCCTAGGCATTATCGAGCTCATTGCCGAGAAGTTTGACCTCTCGCCCCAGGATGCCAGCCAGCTGATGCTCGCCGGGCGCATCAGCAACAACGCCTACGACGCCGACGGCAAAGACACCATTGACGTGCTCACCAAGAGCGGCCGGGTTATCAACGTGGCCGAGGCCTCCGACCTGCCCAACATCCGGGCCCTGGGCCAGCGCGTGGAGAAGCACTACATCTGCTACCCCAAGGAAATTGCCCACTAAGGAAGTTTAGGGTCCTTGACGGGTGGTTTTTGGCGCGCTTAGGGAGTTTAAGCGCAATGCAGCAACGCGTTAGGGCATAACCAACGACCAAAAACCAAAAACCAAAAACCAACCGCTACTTTTGCGCCATGGAATTTACGGTAGGCCAGATTGCGGAAGTGCTCCAGGGAATCGTCGAAGGCGACGCCACCCTGCGGATTGACCGCTTGGCAAAAATCGAAGAAGCACAGGCCGGGGCCCTCTCCTTTCTGTCGAATCTGAAGTACGAGCCCCACCTGTACACCACCGGTGCTTCGGCCGTCATCGTGAGTAAAACCCTGATACTGAAGCAGCCCAGCGCCGCCGCCCTGATTCGCGTCGACGACCCGTATACCAGCTTCACCACCCTGCTCGAATTCTACCAGCAGGCCACCCGCACCGGCCGGCGCGGCGTGGAAGAGCCCGCCTTTATCGGCGCGGACTCCGTTATCGGCGACAACCACTACCGCGGGGCCTTTTCCTACATCGGCCAAAACTGCCGCATCGGCCGCGACGTGGTTATTTTCCCCCAGGCCTACATCGGCGACCGGTGCGTTATCGGCGACGGGACCATTATCTACGCCGGGGCCAAAATCTACGCCGAAACCGTCATCGGGGCCCGCTGCACCATTCATGCCGGGGCCGTTATCGGCTCCGACGGCTTCGGTTTCGCGCCCCAGCCCGACGGCTCCTACAAAACCATTCCCCAGATCGGCAACGTGGTGCTCGAAGACAACGTGAGCATTGGGGCCAACGCCACCATCGACTGCGCCACAATGGGCTCCACCATCATCCGGGAAGGGGCCAAAATCGACAATCTGGTGCAGATTGCCCACAACGTGGAAATCGGCCGCCACACGGTGGTAGCGGCCCAAACCGGTATTTCAGGCTCCACCAAAATCGGCGACTTCTGCGTGCTGGCCGGCCAGACCGGTATTGCCGGCCACCTCTCGCTGGCCAACCGCACGACGGTTACGGCGCAGTCGGGCGTGGGCAAGTCCATCAAGACCGAAGGTGTGCTGCTGCAGGGCTCCCCGGCCTTTAACTTGCGCGACAGTCTGCGGGCCAACGCCATTTTTCGCCACCTGCCGGAGATAGAGAGGCGCCTCAGCGACTTGGAGCGTAACTCATCCGTGCCGGAAAAGTCCTAGCTTTGCACTCTGAAAAGCTGCTGGCACTTGGCTACTAGCTAAGGCCCGCAGCTTTTTTATTGTCCCCTTCCCGAATCCCCGAAGTTTTTTGCCCGTCAGCTAGCAGCTGATTGTCAGCCGCTAACAGCCCCACAATGAACGATAAGCAACACACTATCAAGGCCCCGGTAACCGTGAGCGGCATCGGCCTGCACACCGGCGTTTCGGCCACCATGACGTTCTGCCCCGCGCCGGTAAATCATGGCTATAAGTTTCAGCGCATCGATTTGCCCGGCCAGCCCGTGGTAGATGCCGACGTCGACAACGTGGTAGACCTCTCCCGCGGCACGACCATCGAGCAGAACGGGGCCCGCGTGAATACCGTGGAGCACACGCTGGCCGCCCTGGTCGGCCTGCAGATTGATAACGTGATGATTCAGCTCGACGGACCCGAGCCGCCCATCATGGATGGCAGCAGTTTTGAGTTCATCAAAGCCATTCAGGAAGTGGGCCTGGAAGAGCAGAACGCACTGCGCAACTACTTCGAGATTCCCGAGGAAATCCGCTACGTGGAGCACGGCCGGGCCGTGGAAATTGCCGCCCTGCCCCTGAACGACTACCGCCTGACGGTGATGGTGGACTACAACTCGCCGGTGCTAGGCTCGCAGCACGCCTCGCTGAACGACATTACGCAGTTTACCACCGAAATTTCCAGCTCCCGCACCTTCTGCTTTCTGCACGAGCTCGAAGCCCTCTACAAGTCCAACCTCATCAAGGGCGGTGATTTGAGCAACGCCATTGTGGTGGTCGACCGGGTGGTGAGCGACGAGGAGCTGACGGAACTGGCCACCATGCTGGGCAAGCCCAAAGTGGCCGTCAAGAAGGAAGGCATCCTCAACAACGTGGACCTGCGCTACAAAAACGAGCCGGCCCGCCACAAGCTGCTCGACCTCGTGGGCGACCTGGCCCTGGTAGGCCGGCCGCTGAAAGGTCAGATTCTGGCCGCCCGGCCCGGCCACGCGGCCAACGTAGCCTTCGCCAAGAAGATCAAGAAGAAGATGATGGAGGCCAACACTTCCTCGGTGCCGAGCTACGACCCGGCCCGGGAGCCGGTGCTGGACATCAACCAGATCAGCCAGATTCTGCCCCACCGCTACCCGTTCCTGCTCATCGACAAGATCATTCACCTCGACCAGACGACGGTAACGGGCGTGAAGAACGTGACGATGAACGAGCCGTTTTTCCCCGGCCACTTCCCCGGTAACCCCATCATGCCCGGCGTGCTCCAGATTGAGGCCATGGCCCAGACCGGCGGCATTCTGGTGCTGAACACCGTGCCCGACCCGGAAAACTACCTGACCCTGTTTCTCGGCATCGAAAACTGCCGCTTCCGCAAGAAAGTAGTGCCCGGTGATACTATCATTTTCCGCTGCCAGCTGTTGTCTCCCATCAAACGCGGTATTGCCAAGATGAAAGGCCAGGCCTTCGTGAATGGCAAAGTGGTGATGGAAGCGGAGATGAGCGCGGCCATTGTCCGCAAAGACGCCTAGTTTCAATTAGCAGTTATCAGGTACTATTTAACCGAACGGTCCATTTCCACACGAGAAAGACTTCCGAATCCGTTAGATGCGCTTGATACCTGTTAAATGTTAATTGTTAATTGATCAGAATGAACCAGCCGCTCGCCTACATTCACCCCGAAGCCAAAATCGCCCAAAACGTGGTGGTGGAGCCTTTCACCACCATTGATAAGGATGTGGAAATCGGGGAAGGCACCTGGATTGGACCCAACGTGACGATTATGTCGGGGGCCCGCATTGGCAAAAACTGCAAGATTTTCCCCGGGGCCGTTATTGCCGCCATGCCCCAGGACCTCAAGTTCGCGGGCGAGAAAACCACGGTCTACATCGGCGACAATACCGTTATCCGGGAGTGCGTGACGGTGAACCGCGGCACTGTGGATCGGCTCAAGACCATCGTGGGCAGCAACTGCCTGCTGATGGCCTACGTGCACGTCGCCCACGACTGCATCATCGGCAACCACTGCGTGCTGGCCAACGGCGTGCAGCTGGCCGGCCACGTTGAAATCGGCGACCATGCCATCATCGGTGGCACCTCGGCCGTGCACCAGTTCGTGAAGGTGGGCCCCCACGCCATGATTTCGGGCGGCTCTCTGGTGCGCAAAGACGTGCCTCCCTTCGTGAAGGCCGGCCGGGAGCCCCTTACCTACAGCGGTATCAACTCCATCGGCCTGCGCCGCCGGGGCTTTTCCGACCAGAAAATCAGCGAGATTCAGCAGCTCTACCGCCTGCTATTCCTGAGCGGCCTGAACAACAACGACGCCCTCGACAAGATTGAGCTGGAGCTGCTGCCCTCCCCCGAGCGCGACGAAGTAGTGAACTTTGTGCGCAACTCGGGCCGGGGCGTGATTAAGGGCTATTCCCGCAACGGCAACGGTGCAGATTGAAGCCAGCGGGCTGGGCAAGCGCTTCTCCCGGGAGTGGATTTTCCGGGGCCTGAGCCACGTCTTTCACCCCGGTACGGCCACAGCGGTGCTGGGGCCCAACGGCTCGGGCAAAAGCACCCTGCTCAACACCCTTTCCGGTCAAATTCTGCCCACTGAAGGCTCCCTGGCATATTCCTTTCAGGGCGCGGTAGTACCTGTGGAAGATGTGCCGCGCCGCCTGGCCTACTGCGCGCCCTACCTGGAGCTGATTGAGGAGCTAACCCTGACCGAGCTGCTGCACTTTCACACCCGCTTCAAGCCTCTGCGGCCCGGCACGAGCCCGACGCGGCTTATCGAGCTGATGTATCTGGAAAAGTCGCGCCACAAGATGGTGCGCGACTTCTCGTCGGGAATGAAGCAGCGCCTCAAGCTGGCCCTAGCCCTCTACGCCGACTCGCCGTTGCTGCTACTCGACGAGCCCACCACCAACCTCGACCGCACCGGCGTGGCCTGGTACCTGGAGCACGTAGCGGCTACCGTGGCCGGCCGGCTGGTTATCGTCAGCTCCAACGTGCCCGAGGAATACAGCTTCTGCCAGCACCAGCTTAGTGTCACGGACTTTGGGGCGCAGGCGGCCCGTTAAGCGCGGCTTTTGTCGGGTCCGCTGCGTATTTTTGGCTAAACCCCACGCCGATGTCAGCCCAGCCCAAACCGCACTACACGCCCACCGAATACCTTGCCTTCGAGCGGGAGTCCGAAACGAAAAACGAGTATTTCCAGGGCGAAATCTTCGCCATGTCGGGAGCCAGCCGGGCGCATAACCTGTTGGTTACAAACCTCATCATGGGGTTTGGCAACCGTCTGGGCGACTCCTGCAGCGTGTTTCCCAGTGATATGCGCGTACACGTGGCGGCCAATGGTCTTTACACCTATCCCGATGTATCGGTAGTATGCGGCGAAGAGCACTACCTCGACGATGCTCATCTGGACACCCTGCTCAACCCTGTGGTGCTGGTGGAAGTGCTGTCGAAAACCACGGCTAAGGATGACCGCAACAGTAAGTTTCTGCTGTATAAGAGCATTGCGAGCTTACAACATTATGTGCTCGTCGACAGCCAGCGGGTGAATGTGGCGCTGTATTCGCGGGGCGCGGGCAGCAGCTGGCTGTTTGAGGAGTATCAGGGACTTGATGCCATTTTGCCCGTCCTGGCGCTGGGCATCGAGCTGCCACTGGCGGAAATCTACCGCCGCCTGGAGCTGCCGGGCTGAAAAATTTTCGGGCGGCGGCGGCAACTAATTTTGCGTCCCAACAATTAACCCAAAGCGTCGGCTGCCGTATCTTCGCAGCTGAAAGCGCTTCTTTCAGGCTTCCCCATCTTTCACCCAATACCGCCCTCATACGGCTATGAAACAATACGACGACTTCGAGGATGACGACCTGCTCGGCGACGATGATGAGCTGGATACTTTCGCCAAGACCGGCGGCAGCAAAACCCGCGGCAATGAAGAAGACCGCCTTTCGGCCAAGTACGCCGATTACCTGATGTGGCGCGACACGGGCTCCTCGCACGACGAGGCTCTAGATTTGGCCAGCATGACCGAGGAAGAATACACCACTGCCGAAGCCGCCGAAGACCCCGACAGCAGCCGCGGCTTCTCCAGCCTCGATGACGACGATGACGACTTCGCCGACGACGAGGACGACGATTCGTTTGGGCGTAGCAGCAGCCGGGGCGCCAAAGGCCGCTACGACGACGACGATTATTAATGGTTGCTGATTGTTGGTTGTTACTTGTTGACAGCCTCACTAACTAAATAAGCCCGCCCGAATCATTTCGGGCGGGCTTATTTAGTATAAACTTCAACAATCACCCATCAACAACTAGCTCTACCCCTGCTTGCCACCGAATACGCGGCGCAGCAGCTCGGTGGTGCGGGCCACGGGGTTTTCCCGGATGTTGGCTTCCTCCTGCGCAATGAGCGTAAACAGGCCGCCAATGGCCTTATCGGTGGCGTATTGGTTAAGGTCAGTCTGCACGGGCTTCACCAGCGGAATCATGTTGTAGCGCGTAGTCAGGTCGGTGTAGTAGCGCGTAGCGTTTACTTTGTCGAGCGACTGTTGAATGATGGGCTTGAAGGCCGTGGTAAGCTGGGTGGTGGTGGTGCGCTTCAGGTAGTTGGTAGCCGCATCCTTCTGGCCCGTCAGGATGCCCCACACGTCGCTGAACGTGAGGCTCTTGATGGCCGACAGGAAAATCGGCTTGGCACTGCGGGCGGCGTCTTCGGCGCCCCGGTTGAGCGACAACTCAAACTTATCGACCTGGGAACCCAGCCCAATGGCCCGCAGCGAAGTAGCCACGCGCTGGGCATCGGGCGGAAACGGTATCCGAATCAGCTTGTTCAGGTAGAAGCCATCCTGCTTAGAAGCCTGGTCGGCTCCTTTCGAAATACCCTGGGTCAGCGCCTCTTTCAGGCCCATGGCGGCCTCGTTCTGACTCACGCTGCCGGTGGTGGTGCCGGTTTTGGCCGCAGTGCCGACTTTGCCAGTCAGAATCTGGCCAATCTTGGACAAGTCAATCTTCTGGGCCGAAGCGCTAAGGTTCAGACCGAAAATAGCGGCGGCGAGGATGGAATAGCGGAGCGTTTTCATACACGGGAGCAACAAGGAAAAGCGGCCAACGAGGCAGCTACCGGGCATAAGACAGAAACCGGACCAAAAAGATTACCGGCATTGCAGGAAATGCAAAACGGTCCGGGAAGGCCGCTTGGGGCTTCCGGACCGTTTTGCGGTGGGCTACAAATGTCGGTTTAAGCTACTTGCTACGGCCAAAAGTGCGGCTCAGCAGCTCGGAGGTGCGGGCGGCCGGGTTCAGCCGGATGCGGGCTTCCTCGGCGGCCATCAGCGCAAACAGGCCGTTGACCGTCTGCTGGGTGGCATAGGTCGTCAGGCTGGGGTCGAGCTTGGTTACCAGCGGAATCTTGTTGTAGCGGGCCACCATTTCGGCGTAGAGCTTGTTGGCCCCAGCCTGCTCCAGCGAAGCCTGCATAATGGGCGTAAAGGCGGCCAGCAGTTGGGGCTCCGTTTTCTCGTGCAGATACAGCGTGGCCGCGTCTGAGTCGCGGGTGGTGAGCAGGCTCAGCGCGTCCGTGAAGGTCAGGCCCTGAATGGCGTTGGCGAAAATAGGCTTGGCCTGGGCGGCCGCGGCTTCGGCGGCGTGGTTAAGAGCCACCTCGAAGTTACTAACCAAGGCCCCGAGCCGCATCTTCTGCAGCGTAGTGGAAACCAGCACCGCTTCGGGCGGCGTCACCAGGCGGATGTCGGCATTGGCGTTGAAGCCGTCGGGGGCGCTGGCTTCGGCTACGGCCTTGGCAAGGCTCGTGTTCAGGGCCTCGCGCAGGGCCGAGTTGGCATCGTCGGCGGTGAGGGCGGGCAGCGCGGGTACCACCGGCGTGGTGGTCTTCACCGTCGTTTTGGTGGTCGTGGCGGGCTTGGCGGCTACCTTCTTGACCGGCGTGGCCTTCTTGGTGGTCGTCGTCTTTTTAGTAGTGGTGGTCTTTTTGGTCTGGGCCTGAGTGGCGTGGGCACCAGCCAGCGACAGGGCCGCAAAGGCAAAGAGGAGGCGAAAACGGGTCATGGACATAAAAAAAACGAAAACCAGACGCCCTTTGTGGTGGTCTTATTCGCTCAAGGGCACAAATTGCACCAAAATACTCCTCCTTCCTAACTCCCACCCCATGCCCCACATACCCGACGCAGAAATCATTACCATCGGCGACGAGCTGCTCTACGGCCAGGTCATTGATACCAATTCCGCCTTTATGGGCCAGGAGCTGGGCAAGCTCGGCATCCGGGTACGGCAGATTACGAGCGTGTCGGACCGGGCCGATGAAATCGTGCAGGCCCTCGACGCGGCCCGCACCCGCGCCCAGGTGGTGCTCATTACCGGCGGGCTGGGTCCCACCAAGGACGACCTGACCAAGAATATCCTTACCGACTACTTCCACACTGAGCTGGTGCTCAACGAGGCTTCCCTGCGCGACGTGGAAGCCATTTTTGCCCGCTTCAACCGGCCCATGATGGAAGTAAACCGCCAGCAGGCCTTTTTACCGGCTTCCTGCACGCCGGTGCGCAACGTGGTAGGCACCGCGCCGGGCATGTGGTTCGAAGACGAGGGCGTAGTATTCGTATCAATGCCCGGCGTGCCGTTTGAAATGAAGCGCATGCTCACCGACACCGTGCTGCCCCGTCTCAAGCGCCACTTCCAGACCCCGCCCATCGAGCACATCGTGGTGCAGACCGTGGGCTTGGGTGAGTCGTTTCTGGCCGAGAAAATAGCCGCTTGGGAAGACGCGCTGCCCGCCAACATGAAGCTGGCCTACCTGCCTTACCTGGGTGGTGTGCGCCTGCGCCTCACCGGCCACGCCGACGGCCAGCCCGACCTGCGCGGCCGCATGGAAGCCCGCATGCCCGAACTGCGCGCCCTGCTCGGCGACTTTATTTTTGCCGAAGGTGAGGTGCCACTCGAAGCCGCTGTGGGCCAGTTGCTGGCCGCGCGGGGCCTCACGCTGGGCACGGCCGAGAGCTGCACCGGGGGCTACATTGCCCACAAGCTTACCAGCGTACCGGGCAGTTCGCGCTACTTTCTGGGGAGCATTATTTCGTATCATAACGATATCAAAGTCAAAGAATTGGGCGTGCTTCCCGAAAGTCTTGCTGCACATGGCGCCGTGAGTGAGGAAGTAGTGCGGCAGATGGCTGAAGGTGCCCGGCGGCGCCTGGGCGTGGATGTGGCTATTGCTACCAGCGGCATTGCCGGGCCCGACGGTGGCACCGAGGAAAAGCCCGTGGGTACCTTCTGGCTGGCCTACGCCGACGAGCATCAGACCGTGGCACGTAAAATAACTTTCAACCGGGGCCGCCAGCTCAACATCGAGTACGCCACTACCAGCGTGCTGAACCTGCTGCGCCAGAGCCTGCCGACCCGCTAGTTTGCTGCTTTAGCGGCGGCCTTTCTGCCGACCCAGCGCGGCTATTCAGCTCGGGAGCGTTCCGCTTTGCGGTTTCTGTTACCTTTGAGGCCTCAATCTCCCACCCAACAACCCCCAACAACCCAAAACCGCATGGCACGAGTGGAAATGGTGATGCCCAAAATGGGCGAAAGCATTATGGAAGGCACCGTCCTGAAATGGCTGAAGCAAGTCGGCGACGCCATCGAGCAGGATGAATCGGTGCTGGAAGTGGCCACCGACAAAGTAGATACCGAAGTCCCTGCCATTTATGCCGGCGTACTGCAGGAAATCCTGGTGCAGGAAGGCCAGGTAGTCGCGGTGGGCGCCCCCATTGCCGTTATTGAAACCGATGTGGCCTCGGCCGGCACTGCCGCACCCACGGCCGCTCCCGCTGCGCCCCAGGAAACGCCTGCTCCTTCCGTCAATGGCGCGGCTGCTAACGTTCCCTACCTGCCCGAGCAAGCTGATCCGCAGGCCGACCAGCGCCTGGCCGTAGCCCAGCCCGGCCGCTTCTACTCGCCGCTGGTGCTCAGCATTGCCCGCCAGGAAGGCATTTCTATGGCCGATCTGGAATACCTGCCCGGTACCGGCAAGGAAGGCCGCGTAACCAAGCAGGATATTCTGGCCTACGTGGAAGGCGGCAAAAAACCGGCTCCGCAGGCTACTCCCGCCGCTCCGCAAGCTGCGGCCCCGGCCGCCCAGCCTCAGGCTGCGCCGGCGCCAGCCGCCGTAGCCCCCGCGCCGCAGCCCACTGCCGCACCGGCCGCCGTAGCAACTAGCAAGCCTGCCCCATCGGTGAGCGGCAACAACGAGTTGATCGAAATGGACCGCATGCGCAAAATGATTGCCCAGCGCATGGTTGATTCGAAGCGAATTTCGCCCCACGTTACCTCTTTTGTGGAAGCCGACGTGACGGAACTCGTAAACTGGCGCAACAAGCACAAGGACGCCTACAAGAAGCGCGAGGGTGAGAATCTGACTTTCACGCCCATCTTCATTCAGGCCGTGGCCCGCGCCATTCAGGACTTCCCGATGATCAACGTTTCCATCGATGGTGACTACATCATCAAGAAGCGCGACATCAACATCGGCGTGGCCGTGGCCCTCCCTTCCGGCAACCTCATCGTGCCCGTGATTCATAACGCCGACCAGCTCAACCTGAACGGGCTGAGCAAGAAGGTAAATGACCTCGCCAACCGCGCCCGGGCCAACAAGCTCAAGCCCGAAGACCTCGAAGGCGGCACCTACACGCTCAGCAACGTGGGCTCCTTCGGCAACGTGATGGGCACACCTATCATCATGCAGCCGCAGGTGGCTATTATGGCCGTGGGCGCTATCAAGAAGAAGCCCGCCGTGATTGAAACGCCCCAGGGTGATTTGATCGGGGTGCGCCACTTCATGTTCCTCTCCCACAGCTATGACCACCGCGTGGTCGACGGTTCCCTCGGCGGCATGTTCGTGCGCAAAGTAGCTGATTATCTGGAACAGTTCGACCCGAATACGGCTATCTAAGTTAGCCGGGCCCGCCTTTTCTTTACCAGAACAAGCCCATCAGGTTGATGGGCTTTTCTTTTTGATTCTCAAACACCTATGAAGAACACGTTATTTCTCACCGCGCTGGTTGTGGCCCTGGGCCTGATTGGTTTTCTGTACCGGCAGGTAACGGTGTTGGAAGAATCCCTGAAGCTGGAGCAGCGCCGCTTTGCCGACTGCCAGCAGGTTAACTTCCAGCTCCAGATGAAGGCCAACGGCAACGCGCCCCGTGGCAACGGCCCCACCCAGCAGAGTCCCGCCGCCACCCCGAACCGGTAGTCATTCGCCAGCCTTGCTTTGGCTGGCAACCAGTATTGGCACCAAAAGCACAGCTCACAAAAAAGCCGCTCCTGTCGGGAGCGGCTTTTTTATTTGTCCAAAAACCCAGCGGCTACAGCGCGGCTAAGCTTTGCTCCAGGGCCGTAATTTTCGATTCGGCATCGGCCAGCTTCTGCCGCTCCCGCTCCAGCACGTCGGGCTTGGCGTTCTGCACAAACTTCTCGTTGCTGAGCTTTTTGAGCACCGTGTCGCGGAAGCCGCGGGTGTAGTCCAGCTCCTTTTCCAGGCGTACTTTCTCCGCGCCCAGATCAATCTGGCCTTCCAGGGGCACGAAGAACTCGGCACCACCCGAAACGAAGCCTACCGAAGCCGCCGGGGCTTCCTGCACCAGGTTTACTTCGGTCAGAGCCGCCAGCTTGCGGATGATGCCGTCGTAGTCCTGCAGCAGTTGAGCGTCGTCGGTTTTGGCGGCCAAGGTCAGGGGCTTGTTGGGGCCCAAGCCCTTCTGGTTGCGAATGTTGCGTACCCCGGCCACGATGTCCAGCGCCTTTTCCATGCGGCTGAGCAGCTCGGCACTACCGGCCACGGGGGCCAGCTTGGGCCACGGGGCCACGCACACATACTCCTTGGGACCCCGCTCCTTCAGCTCGTGCCAGATTTCCTCGGTAATGAAGGGCATGAAGGGGTGCAGCAGCTTGAGCAGGGTTTCGAGGTAGCCCAGCGTGTGCTTCAGCGTTTCGGCGTCGATGGGAGCCTGGTAGGCAGGCTTCACCATTTCCAGGTACACCGAGCAGAAATCGTCCCACACCAGCTTGTACACGGTCATCAGCGCGTCGCTCATCCGGAACTTGGCGAAATGCTCGTCCAGCTCGGCCACCGTGGTTTGCAGCCGGGCTCCGAACCACTCCACCGCCTTAGCCGAAGCAAAGGGCAGCTCGGCATTCACCTCCCAGCCCTGGGTGAGACGGAAGGCGTTCCAGATTTTGTTGGTGAAGTTGCGGCCCTGCTCCACGAGTTTGATGTCGAAGAGCAAGTCGTTGCCGGCCGGTGACGAAAACAGCATGCCGGTCCGTACGCCGTCGGCACCGTACTGGGCAATGAGGTCGAGCGGGTCGGGCGAGTTGCCGAGCTGCTTGCTCATCTTGCGGCCCTGGTCGTCGCGCACGATGCCGGTGAGGTACACATTGCGGAACGGCACTTCCTGGCGGTATTCCAGGCCGGCCATAATCATGCGGGCCACCCAGAAAAACAGGATTTCGGGGGCCGTTACCAAGTCGTCGGTGGGGTAGAAATAGTTGATATCGGCATTGTCAGGGTCTTTGAACCCATCGAACACCGAAATGGGCCACAGCCACGACGAAAACCAGGTATCCAGCACGTCCTCATCCTGGCGAAGGTCCGTGAGTTGCAGCTCCTCGTTACCGCTCTGCTCCCGGGCCTGAAGCAGGGCCTGCTCCTCGTTCAGGGCTACCACGAACGAGCCGTCGGGCAGGTAGTAGGCCGGAATCCGCTGGCCCCACCAGAGCTGGCGCGAGATGCACCAGTCGCGCACGTTCTCCATCCAGGCCCGGTACATGTTCTTGAACTTGGGCGGGTGCAGCTTGATTTCGTCGTTTTCAACGACCTCCAGGGCCTTTTTGGCCATGTGGTCCATCTTGCAGAACCACTGCAGGCTCAACTTGGGCTCGATAACGGCCCCGGTGCGCTCCGAGGTCTGGAGCACGCTGTTGTAGTCCTCAATCTTTTCCAGCAGGCCGGCCTCTGCCAAGTCCTTGGCAATCTGCTTGCGCACGGCAAACCGGTCCTGGCCCACGTAGAGCTGCGCTTTTTCGTTGAGCGTGCCGTCGTCGTTGAGGATGTCGATAACGGGCAGGTTGTGCTTCACGCCCAGCTCGTAGTCGTTCAAATCGTGGGCGGGCGTCACCTTCAGGCCACCGGTACCGAAGTCCATAGCCACGTACTCATCCAGGATAATCGGAATGTCGCGGCCCAGCAGAGGGATGCGCACTTTCTGCCCGTGCAGGTGGGTATACCGCTCGTCGTTGGGGTTTACGGCCACGGCCACGTCGGCCATAATCGTCTCGGGCCGCGAGGTGGCAATAGTGATAAACTGGCCTTCCTGCCCTACTACCGCGTACTTGAGGTAGTACATCTTGGCCACGGTGTCTTTGGCAATTACTTCCTCGTCGGAAATGGCGGTACGGCCCTGCGGGTCCCAGTTTACCATCCGGATGCCGCGGTAGATCTGGCCTTTCTGGTAGAGGTCCACGAACACGCGCAGCACGGCCGCCGTCAGTTCGGGCTCCATCGTGAAGCGCGTCCGGTCCCAGTCGCAGGAGGCACCCAGCTTCTTGAGCTGCTCCAGAATGATACCGCCGTACTTTTCTTTCCAGTCCCAGGCGTGGGTCAGGAATTCTTCCCGGCTCAGGTCGCGCTTCTCAATTCCCTTCTCCTTGAGCAGGGCTACTACTTTGGCCTCGGTGGCAATGGAGGCGTGGTCGGTGCCGGGCACCCAGCAGGCTTCCTTGCCCTGCATCCGGGCCCGGCGCACCAGCACGTCCTGAATCGTATTGTTGAGCATGTGGCCCATGTGTAGCACGCCCGTCACGTTGGGCGGCGGAATCACGACCGAGTAGGCGGGTTTGCGCGGATTGGGTTTGGCCTTGAAAAAGCCCTGCTCCTGCCAGCGCTGATACCATTTGGCTTCAACGTCGGCGGGGGTATAGGTTTTGGCGATGGACATCGTCAACGGGGAATAAGCGGTTCGGAATAAAAACAAAAGTAGCTAATTCAGGCCGGGGCGGGAAATTCCCGGGTGCAGCTGCTCCGTAGCCTACCCCCCAGCTGGACATTAACATTGTTTTAATCCATTATATAGCGGATTCGCCTTACCTTTGAGGGCGACATAAAAACTGTGCGGAGGTTTAATCAGATTTTGATAACTTCTGATAATTTTTCTCCACCGCCTTCCCCGCCTCCATGGCTGCGCTATTCTCTTTTCGGAAGACCAAGAAACCGGACCCAGCACCTGTTTCATCCTCAATAACCTCACCATCAACCACAACTATCCGAATTGGGCTAGGTCAGCTGCTGGTTGAAGGCGGCGAGCCAGAACGCAACCTGGAACGAGCGGCCCACATGATTGGGGATGCGGCCAAACAGGGCTGCGACCTGGTTTTGCTGCCCGAAACCCTGGATTTTGCCTGGACGCACCCCAGTGCGCTGGAAGAAGCCCAGCCCATTCCCGGCCCGTTCAGCGACCGGCTCTGCCAGGAAGCGTTGCGCAACAATATCATGGTGTGCGCCGGGCTTACCGAACGCCTCAACGGCCGCAACTACAACGCCGCCATCCTCATCAGTGCGCAGGGCGAAATATTGGTCAAGTACCATAAGATCAATCTACTCACGGTGGAGCAGCCCTTTTACGCCGTGGGCCAGACACTGAACGTGGTGGATACGCCCCTGGGCAAGATTGGCGTCAACGTTTGCGCCGACAACTACATCGATGGGCTGGCTATTGGCCACACCCTGGCCCGCATGGGCGCCGAGTTCATCCTGGCCCCCGCTTCTTGGACCGTGGACTTCTCGATTACAGAGGAAAACGACCCGTACCGTGACAAATGGGTGCGGCCATTTTCCATTCTGGCTAAGCTCTACAACGTGGCCGTGCTGAGTACAACTTCGGTGGGCTATATCGTGGGCGGCCCTTACGAGGGCAAAAAAAGTATCGGCTGCTCGTTGGCCGTCGATGCCTCGGGCGTACGTGCCCAGGGCGCTTTTAACGAATTTGCCGGGCAGCTGGTGGTGGCCGATATGCCCCGGCCGGTGCGTCTGGAACAGGGCACGGCCATCGGCGAGATGCTGCAACGCAAAGGCTACCGGTTCGACGAGCTGCCTGTCTAGTACCCTTAAAGAATTTCGATTTGACTTCAGCTCTACTCAACCCTACTCCTGTTGCGTCAACTTTGCCCGCTTCTATGACGTCCAGCTACCAATGCTGCACCCGCTGTATCATGGACACAACCGTACCCGGCATCCGCTTTGATGATCGGGGTGAGTGTAATTTTTGCCTGCTGCACGACAAGATGGACCAGTCTTTCCCACTAGGTGAGGCCGGGCAGCAGAAAGTGCAGGAAATGGCGGCCGACATCAAGGCGTTGGGAAAAGGTCGTAAATACGACTGCGTATTAGGCGTAAGCGGCGGCCGCGACAGTTCCTTTACGCTCTGGTACTGCGTCACGCAGCTTGGGCTGCGCCCCTTGGCCGTGCATTTCAACGACGGCTTCGGCAACCCCGTGGCGGGCGAAAATATGCTCAAGGCCTGCCGCAAGCTGGGCGTAGAGATGCGCACCATCACCTCCGACTGGCGCGAATCGAAGGACCTGAAAATAGCGTTTCTCAAAGCCTCCACGCCCGATATGGAGGAAGGCACCGACGTGGGTATTGCCACCGCCCTCTACGGCGTGGCCGCCAAGGAAGGCATTCAGCGCATCATCATTGGGCAGTCGTTTCGCACCGAGGGCATTGCGCCGTTGTCGTGGAACTACCTCGACGGCAAGTACCTCAAAGCTGTGCACAAGCGTTTTGGCACGGTGCCGCTGCGGCCCTGGTCGCCCAACGACCCGGGCTTCAATCTGGGCCTGAAGGAAATGTTCTATTACGCTTTCGTGCGGCGCATCAAGACCGTTACGCTGCTCTACCACGTCGACTACGTGCGCAGTGAGGTCGATGAGCTGCTGGAGCGGGAGTTGGAATGGCAAAACCCGGGCGCCCATTACTTCGACGACCTCTACCAGAGCGTTATCTACTACCTGAACCGCACCAAGTTCAACATCGACCGGCGGCTGTTCAACTACTCGGCCCTGATACGCTCGGGGCAGATGAGCCGCGAAACCGCCCTGGCCCGCACCAGCCGAATCAACTCCATCGAAGACCCGCGCGTTATCGACCTGTGCATTAAGCGCCTTGGCCTCACCCGTGCCGAGTTCGACCAGATTGTGGCCGCTCCGCCCCGCACCTTCCACGACTACCCCAACAACTACCGCCTGATTCGGCGGCTGCGCTGGCCCATCAAGGTACTGAGCCGCATGAACCTGATTCCCGAGTCAGCCCACGACAAGTACTTCAACTGCGGCACCTGAGGGTAATGTGCTCAGGTGCTAATGTGGTTGAATGTTGGAAATGTGAAAAATGTGCCATTGCGAGCTTGCGAAGCAATCCATCCTCTGCGCAGGTAGTCACACTCTTTTACCAGAAAGCCCTTTCTCGTTGTTACGGGAAAGGGCTTTTCACTTTAGAAGGCTCAGCACATTTCAGAGGACGGATTGACGCCGCTTCATGCGCGGAATGTTCCTCGCAATGACACATTTCTCACATTAGCACTTGAGCACATTCAACCACATTAGCATATTAAACTATGCGCCGGCGTGGAGCCACTCTTTTTTGCTGATGAGCTTTTCCTGGCTTTCGCGGTAGTCGGGGTCGTCTACGCAGCAGTCGACGGGGCAGACGGCGGCGCACTGAGGCTCTTCGTGGAAGCCCACGCACTCGGTGCACTTATCGGAAACGATGTAGTAATACTCATCGGAAACGGGCGTCTGGGGCGCCGAGCCCGATACGGTAGCGCCGCCATCGACCTGCACCTCCTTCAGAGTGGTGCCGTCGGCCCAGCGCCACTGGGCGCCGCCTTCGTAGATGGCAGTGTTGGGGCATTCAGGTTCGCAGGCACCACAGTTGATGCACTCGTCGGTTATCATGATGGCCATAGCCGGGGTCCTCGGGGTTGAGTGGATGCAGATTCGCTACGTATACGCAGCAATTGCGCGGGGAGTAATTCGTAGGGGCACGCAAAAGTAGAAACTAACCCGTACTCTTGCGAGTTTTTTAGTCATTCCGTCGGGCCAGTTGGCCCGGCGGCGTCCGGCCGGGCTTCCGGCCGGCTTTTTCTTCGTTGGTATTTATGAATCATTCCGAACGTCTGGCTGCTTTTGTTGCCCTGGGCCTGCGCCTACAAACTTTGTCTGAAGATGAGCTGGCCGCGCTGGTAAGCCGTGCCCGCAACAGCAACAACTGGTTTGACGCGCCCAATGTGCAGGCGGCCGTGCTGGGCGTGGCCCAGCTGCTGGAAGAAAGCACACTTCGTACCTGGGCCGGCCACTACCCGGCCGAACCGGCTCAGCCACGCCGCGTGGGCGTAGTTATGGCCGGCAACATTCCGTTGGTAGGCTTCCACGACCTGCTGTGCGTGCTGCTCAGCGGCCACCACCTGCTGGCCAAGCCCAGCTCCGAAGACAAAATACTGATGACCTGGATTGCCCAGGAGCTGACCACCATCGAGCCACGCTTTGCCGAGCGGATTGCCTTCGTCGAGCGCCTTAACGAGGCCGATGCCTTCATTGCCACCGGCTCCAACAACACGGCCCGCTACTTCGAATACTATTTCAGCAAGAAACCCAACCTGATCCGGCGCAGCCGCACCAGTCTGGCCATTCTCACGGGCCAGGAAACGCCCGAAACTCTGGCCGCCCTGGGCCGCGACATTTTCCAGTACTACGGCCTGGGCTGCCGCAACGTGAGCAAGCTCTACGTGCCCGAGAACTACTCCTTCACGCCCCTGCTCGATGCCCTGGAGCCCTGGAACACGGTGTTGCACCACAACCGCTACCAGAACAACTACGACTACAACAAAAGCCTGCTGCTGGTCAACAGCGTGCCGCACTACGACAACGGCTTTCTGCTGCTCACCGAAGGCGGCGCGCTGGTGTCGCCCATTTCGGTGCTGCACTACGGCACGTATTGCAGCGAGGTAGATTTGGTAGACCAGCTGACGGACGTGGCCGAGCAGATTCAGTGCATCGTCTCGGACGGGGGCCGCTACGCGGGCAGCTTCGCTTTCGGCCAAGCCCAGTCGCCCAAGGTTACCGACTACGCCGACGGCATTGATACCATGGCCTTTCTGGCAGAAATCGGTTGATAACAGTTGGGGGTAAAAACCGAGTAACATACTGGCATCTAGGTCGCTACCGTTGTATTGCTCAGGTTTTTTCCGCAACTTAATAGAGCCCGTACTATCGGCTGGCTCTATATGCAAACCCTCGAACAGACTCCGGAAATTGTAGCCAAGGAAACGGTTGGGGCGTTGCGGTTCCCGGCTCACGATGTGCTGACCCTGCCCGTGCAGCGGCAGTGGCGCCGCTACGAGGCCGAACGTGCCACTACGCTCGGCAACGGCTACCACACCAAAGTTGATATCTACTTCCAGACTGCGGATGGGGCTACCAAGCGGCTCTATACCACCGTATGGGCCTGCGACCCGGAATACCTGACGCTGAAATCGGGCGCGTCTCTGCCCCTGCGCGCCGTCATCGGCTTCGACTTTTACTAAAGGCCGAAGCCTTTTTTACAAAAAAGCCCAACTGCTACCGGCTTGTCCTTACCCCTATCTTCCAAAAAGCTAGAAGTTTGGAGAACTCGTCGCAAATCTGCGTTTCCTGAACGCTGAAAGGTGAATGAGTTTCCTGAACTCAATCTGGTCCGTAGGACCACTTTGCCTTGCCAATAGACTACATGGGCAGTAGTTCAGGAAAAGGAGCCTTTCTTTGTTCCTTAAGCTGCTCAGCGGCATTATTTGTTCTCTTAGCTTATCGTATGCGTCACCTTCTATTGGTATTTTCCCTTTGTCTCGCGCTCGGCACTTCCACCCAGGCGACTGCGCAGCGGGCCCGGCACCGGGCCGCGCAGGACTCGTTGACGGCCGAACTGGAGGCGTTGCGGAGCCAGGGCCACTTCACCGGCTTCGGGGTGGCCCTCGTGACCCGCCGGGGCGCGCTCTACCAGCACGGCTTTGGCTTTGCCGACGCGCAAGCCCGCACGCCCTACGACGTGCACACCCTCCAACCCATTGCATCGGTGACCAAAACGGTGGTTGGGCTGGCCCTGCTCAAGGCCCAGGAACTCGGCAAGCTCACCCTGGACGACCCCATCAATAAGTATTTGTCCTTCCAAGTCGTCAACCCGTCCTTTCCCAGGGTGCCGATTACGCTCCGTCAGTTGGCGAATCACACTTCCAGTATCCGCGACAACGATTTCTACCTGAGCAAGAATCTCTACCTCAAGCCCAGCCAACCGCTCGCGGGCTTGCCGCGAACCTTCCGGGAGGAGCAGGCCTTCATCCCCGCAGACTCGGCAGTGGCCCTGCCCGTGTTTCTCCAAAATGTGCTGACCCAGCAGGGCAAGTGGTACCAGGCAAAGGGCTTTCTGGCCCGCCCACCCGGCGAGTTGTACGAGTATTCCAACGTGGGGACGTGCTTGGCGGCGTACGTCGTGGAATTGGCTACCGGCCAGTCCTTCCAAGCCTTCACCACTCGCTACCTTACCCGCCCGCTACACATGGGGGCGTCGGGGTGGAATGTTGGTGACGTCGATTTCGCCCGGTACGCGCGGCCGTATCAGGCCCCCGCCGTGCCCTTGCCCTATTACTCGCTGACCACCTACCCCGACGGCGGCTTCATTTCGTCCGTCACCGACATGAGCCGGTACCTGCGCGAATTGATTCGGGGCTACCAGGGCCAGGGCACCGTGCTGCGGCCGGCGAGCTACCGCGACTATTTCCGCCCCCAACTGGCGGCCAGCAATTTTGAGGAGCGCAACGAGCGCAATCCGTTTAGTGAATCCTACAACGTGGGCGTCTTCATGGGCTTCGGCTACACGGGCTACATTGGCCACACCGGCGGCGACCCTGGTGTGGTGACGCTGCTGTTTTTTGACCCAAAGACCGGCACAGGCCGGCTTTTGATGCTGAACACGAATCTGTCCGGCAGGGCTGCAGAAGTCGCGATGTACACCATTTGGAACACGCTGGAAAAATACCAATACCGGCTCGGTCACTGATGACCACGCCGCGGGGCTATTGGGCTCGGGGGCTCCAATGCTTTTCGCTCCTTTGTAACGGGAACCCGTGTCATGTTAAGTACTGCGAAACGATGGTTTTCATTAAAGGAGCGGCGGTTGCCACTCACCGTGCTATACCTTCCGCTTTTGAGAGGCCATCAACAGTAATAAAAAAGCGTTTCAGCTAATGGCTGAAACGCTTTTTTATTTGGATAAGGACAAGCCAGTACCGATCAGGGCTTTTTGTAACGTACTGTGAAATACAAAGCCATTAGGACTGATCTATTTGTCCAGACTAGCTGCCGCTAAATCCGGTCCAGGGTTTTCATGATCAGGTCGTTGACGGCGACTTCGGCGTTAGTAGCAAACTCGCCGGTGGCGCGGTTGGCCACAATGGCGTTCAGCGACACCACTTCGTGGCCCAGCATACGGCCCAGGGCGTAGTAGCCGGCGGTTTCCATCTCGAAGTTGGTTAGGCGGAACTCGCCCTCGGCGCTCTGGTGGCGGAAATTCTGGAAGCGGCTGATCAGGTCGGGCTGGCGCAGGTCGAGGCGCAGCACGCGGCCCTGGGGACCGTAGAAACCGGGGCAGGTGAGCGTATTGCCCACAATCATGCCGGCGCCCAGCTGCTCGCGCAGCAAATCGGTGCCGCGCACGCAGTACGGGCGGTAGCTCAGGTCCAGGCTTTGCTGAATACCGGTAGCTACTTCCACTTCCAGGCCAGTTTCCACCAGTGGATAAAACTGCATCAGCGAGTCGAGGCCCACGGCGTGCTCGGTTACCAGGTGCGAGCCAACCGGAATATCGGCCTGCAGCGCGCCACTGGTGCCCACGCGCACGATGCGCAGGGCAATACGCTCTTCCAGAGGCCGGGCCTCGCGGGTCACGAAGTCGATGTTGACCAGCGCATCCAGCTCGTTGATGAGAATATCGATGTTATCGGTACCCATGCCCGTCGAAATAACGGTGAGGCGCTTGCCCTTGTAGTAACCTACGTGGGTAACAAATTCCCGCTTGTGAATCTGGGTTTCGATGGAATCGAAGTGCTGACTGATCAGCGGCACGCGCTCCGGGTCGCCAACGGTGATGATGGTATCGGAAATATGGTCGGGCAGCAGATTGAGGTGGTACACGCTGCCGTCGCGGTTGATGATCAGCTCCGATTCGGGAATAGGCATGGGAAAGAAATTAAAAGGGTGAGAATGTGAGGTGGAACGGGCGGGCTCCGAGGCCGGTAGCCCTGGAAGCCGCCACGATTGTAACGAAAGCAGCCGGAATAGGTAGTTCCGGCTGCTTTCATTGGATTGCCTTACGGCATGAAATTCGGATAGTTTACGCGCCCGGCGGGCGGTACGAAAGCAGACCCTGCTCGGGATTGTAGTGGTTGCTGAGCTTGGGGTAGGTGCCGGTGCCGTCGTAGGGGCGCTTGTCGGGGTGCTCATAGCAGGCCGGGGAGCAGGCACCCTCCAGTTGCTGGCCGCAGGTTTCGCACATAGCCACGTGGGCGTTGCAGTGCGGATTGGCACAGTTGATCATCCGATCCGACGGCGTAGCGCAGTGATGGCACTGGGCAATAACGCTGGGGTTTATGCGGTTCACGTCGACCGTCACGCGGTTGTCGAACACGTAGCACTTGCCGTCAAAGTCTTCCCCGCCGGTTTCGATGCCGTACTTGATGATGCCGCCGTGGAGCTGGTACACGTTTTCGAAGCCCTGCTCCAACAGGTAGGCACTGGCTTTTTCGCACTTCACGCCGCCGGTGCAGTAGGTCAGAATCTTCTTGTCCTTGAACTCCTTAAGCTTTTCGAGCCGCTCGGGGAAGTCACGGAAATTCTCCATGTCCAGCGTCAGGGCATTCTTGAAGCGGCCCACGTTGTACTCATAGTCGGAGCGCACGTCAACTACTACCACATCGTCGCGGTCCTTGAGCTCCTTGAACTCCTGGGGCGAGAGGTGCTGGCCGGTTTTTTCGTGGGGCCGCACGTGGTGCAGGCTGCTGTGCACAATTTCGGGCTTCACCCGCACGTGCAGCTTCTGGAAAGTATGCTCAGCCGACTCATCGACCTTAAACTCCAGGGCCGCGAAGCGCTGATCGGCTTTCACCACCCGCATGTATTCCTCACAGTCCGCCGCGAGGCCCGAAACGGTACCGTTCAGGCCCTCGTGCGCCACGATGATGCGGCCCAGCAGGTTCAGGCGCAGGCACAGGCGGTGATGCTCAGTGCGAAACGCCTCCGGATCCTCGATAGGCGTGTAGCAGTAGTAGAGTAAAACGCGGTAATCCATAGGGTAGAAATGAGAGCTTAGAACTCAGACCTGAGAGGTTACGACAGAGAGCCGCTGGACAGCAATTCTGAGTTCTAAACTCGCAGCTCCAGGCTCTATCATTTAAACTTTAACAGCCGGGTTGCCGAAAACGGTCTGGTTGGCGGGCACGTCGGCCACGACTACCGAGCCGGCGCCCACGCGGGCCTTGGCGCCAATCTTGACGCCGGCCACCACAATGGCGCCCGAGCCGATGAAGGCCTGCTCCTCGATTTTCACCCCGGAGTTGATGATGGCTCCGGCCCCGAGCTGCACGTAGTCGGCCAGCTCGGCCCCTACTTCCACCACGGCATTGGCCCCGATCAGGCAGCCGTTGCCCACCTTGGCGTTGCTGCCCACTACCGCGCCGGCGCTTACGAGGTTGCCGTGGCCCAGCCAGGCGTGCTCGGCCACGCTGGCCCGGGCATGAATGGAATTAACGGGCACTACTTCGTACTCGTCGCGCAGCATGTTGGTCAGGCTGCGGCGACTGGCCACGTCTTCGGTAGCCACGAATACCTCGCACTTCTTGCCCAGCAGCTTCAGCAGTTGCTTATCGTCGGTGTTGCCCATCACGGGCACCGTGTTCAGCTCCGAGTTCTGCAGCTTGGCATCGTCGTCGAGCAGGCAATAGACTACTACATCATTGCTGGTGAAGGCATCGAGGGCCGTGGTGCCGAGGCTTTGTGCCCCCAGAATAATGACAGGATTTTCCATGCAGACAAATGAAAGCCGGGTGGCTGTTGTGCTTTTAAACCAAACCGCAAAGATACAACGGCTATTGGGCCGCACCAAGTGCCCTGCTAAAGCTGCCTACAACCCAATGCGCCGCAGCCAACGAGCCGCGTAGTCGTTTTGCAGGGCCAGCAGCAGCAGATACGGCAGCATTACGGAGCGGTAGCGGTTGAGCGTGCCCAGATTGGGCGTACTCAGGCCCAGCAAAGCAGCCAGGGCCAGGCAGTAAAACCCCAGGGCCAGCACCAGGGCAAAGGGCAGCTGCCCCGGCTGCCGGCGTACCATGGCTACTACTGCCAGCACCAGTACCAGCAACAGCAGCACGTTTTCCAGGCCGGCCGCCACCGATGCCGGCAGCGCATCTTCCCAGGGCATGGGCCGTACCACGGTGCTCACCACTGCTTTGGGTGCGTTCTGCAGCATACTTTCCACCGTCGGAGCCAGATTGGCGTATTCGATATGGGGCCGGTGACGCGACACCTCGCGCAGCTCGGAGTAGTTGCGGATTAGCTGATTGGTAAACTTATTGAGCCGGAATACGGGGTTTATTTCGCTACCTACCCAACCGCCAGCGGCCAGCGTAGCCGCGAATAACAGCACCTGCCAACGCCGTCGTTGCGCCCCGCCCAGGTGTTGCGCTACCCGCACCACCACCAAGCCGGCCAGGGCGCCCAGCAGCAGCAGCGCAAAGAAAAAGCGCATTTTGAAGTGCAGAAAAACCAGCAGCAGGCCGCCCAATACAGTGCCGGGCCGCAGAGGTTCTGCGCCGTAGAGCCAGCGCAGCACAAAGGCCAGTAACCATGCGCCACTGCCCAGCAATAAGCATTCTTTGGTCAGGCCAGCCGTCCAGTATACCACTGTGGGCCACGCCAGAAAGGCCAGGAGCGCCGCTGCTTTGGGAGTAGCAGGAAACAGCCGGGCCAGCGTGGTGGCCAGCTCCCACCCCCCCACGAAAGCAAACAACGAAAAATACAGACCGTTGAGCAGCAGCACCCCGCCCGAGGCCAGATTCAGCACCGACAGTACTTTGATAACGAAAAACGTATTGGAGTAGCCGTGAAACACCAGCTTCTGTTCAAACGAGTCGCCTAGCATGGTGTGCAGCCAGGCGCCGGGCTCAGCCCACAGCTGGGTAGTCAGGGCGAGGCCCCAGCGCTGAAAGTATCTGGCATCGTCGCTCAGCAGCCAGCAGGCCAGCAGGCAGGCTACCAGCTTCAGGGCCAGCAAGGGCAGCAGCCAGCCCCGAAATGGCGACGTGCGGTGGTGGTGGCGAATCCAGAAAAAGAGCAGTGCCAACAGGAATCCGTTCAGGCCAAGAGCAACGAGCAATTTCACCGGACCAATAGGTTTTGCCGCAGAATATGGCTGCCAATGGTGCAGCGCAGGCATTGGCGCGGCTGGCAGTAGCTGCGGCTCAAAGTCAGCAGCCCCTGCGAGTCGGCGGCTGACTGGTGCACGAAACCCAGGGCCTCGTAGGGCTCGGTAAGGTGGTTGTGTTCGGCAGGCAGTTGTTCGAGAAGGGCCACGGCAGATTCGATAAGCTCGGGTTGGCCCACGTAGCGGGCATACGCCACGCGCAGGGGCACCACCACATTGGCAATAAGCAAATGTAGGCTGCTGCGGCCAAGCGCGGGTACTTTGCCCGGCCGACCCGGCTGAAAGTGCCCACGCCAGTAGGCTGGCACCGGCGCAGTAAAGAATTGCTCCAGCGTCCGGATATCGGTGGCCGTGAGCAGGGCGCTGAACAGCACCGGCCGCGCGTGCAGCACCGCCACCAGCTGAGCCAGCCGCACGGGCGGGAAATTGGCGGGCCGCAGCCGCAGAAAATTCCACTCGTGCACCGGCATTGTTGTGGCCGCCAGCTGGTACTTATGGCGCAGAAACTCGTACTCGCGCCGCAGCTCCTGAATGTAAGCATCGTCGGCCGTGGCCTCGGTTTCGGCCAGAAACCCGGCCTGCCCGAACACCAAGGCTTCGAGCTGCCGCACCTCGTGGCGGTGGCGGCGCACCACGGCCAGCGGCAGGGCTTTGGCCAGCCGGGCCAGGGGCTCCGTGTTCTTTTTGAAGCCAAACCCGGCCGCCAGCGCATGGTAGGCCGTAGCTTCCCAGTCGTCGTCGAGCTGGGCGTGCAAGGCGGCTATAGCCTCTGCTTTCTGCTCCACCCGCTCCAGCAGGGCCCGTTCTACCATCATGGTGCGCGTAATGACGGGTACCTGATCCAGCAGCGCGCCGCAGGGCAGCACGGCCGAAGCGGGCGGCAGTTCCACCAGGTTGCGGTAGGAGTTTACCAGCGCCAGGGCAATGCGCGGCCCCAGCGCCAGGGCCGGAATAACCGAGCCGTTGGTGCGCCAGATATCCTGGTCGGCGGTGTACACGACGTGCAGAATTACCTGGTCGTACTTTTTATCAGTCTGGTGCTGGTGGCGCAGCCAGTCGGAGGCCCGCAGGTGTATTTCGACTGCGCCGTTCCACTCCACTTCGCCAATCTGCAGGCGGGCATCCAGGAAATCGGGGCCGGCATCGGCGTTGCGGCGGCCGGGCCGCAGCACGGTTATCAACTCCCCGGCCTCGGTGCGCAGCTCGTTTTTATCGTAGTACTGGTGCTGCCAGACATAGTGCAGGAATTCTTCTTTCATAACGGATATAGCGGATACGAATAATGCTGCCTAATGCAGTGCGGGAAAGTACTCAATCGGCTTCTCTCTCCCTAACGTAGCCTGCGGCACCTATCCATCAGCTATATCAGTACGCCCAAAACGCAAACCGGCCCGCCCCTGCGCGAGGCAGAAGCGGGCCGGACATTTCGGCAGTCGGACTGACGAGCTTAGCGCAGGTCAATCACCTTCACGCCTTTATACTTGGTTTTATCGAAGTTGAAGGTCGTGGCATCCAGCGGCGGGTTAGGCTGGAACTTGCGGATGGTATAGGTGTAGCGGTTGCCGTTCTTCTTGAACATCTTCCAGCTTTTCACCGACTTATCGGCCTTACTCACCGTCAGACGCACTTTGAAAACCGGGTTGTCCTTGTTTTCCGGCGACAGCTCGATGATGTCGCAAGCCTCGCCGGCTTCTTTGGTCTCCTGCACGTAGGCGTACTTATAGCCCTTTTTGTAGAGCGTGAAGATCTGGGTCGGCGACACGTCCTGCTCCTCGGGGTCGAAATCGGAGATGTTCACCTCGTTTTCGGCCTTCATGTAGGTCCACATGGTCTGGCCGTTGTTGATGACTTCCTGACCGTTGAGCTTGAGACGGAATTTCTGGCCGCTCACGGTAATATCACCGCTCAGATTCTCCTTTACCTTGGCCGCGTCATTCTCCAGAGTCTGGGTGAAATTGGCCTTGAAACCCTTCAGCGCCTGATATTTGGCGCTCATCTGGTCGAGAATCTTGCCAGCTTTGGGGTCCTGCTGAGCTGAGGCCGCGTGGGTCAGCGTAACCGAGAAGGCGAGCAGGGCGAATACTTTTTTCATTACGAGAGGATGGTGTCTTGAGAGAAGGTAGAGGCGGCTGGAGGAACGAGGTTTAAGCCCAGTACGGATTTAATACTAACCGCGGCTAACCCGCTTTTGTCGCACTACCGCTAACTTTTAGGCAGGTTATTCAACAACTGTTCCAAACTGTACTCATCCGGAATTAATACCTCCCGGGCCTTGCTGCCCTCGAAGGGTCCCACGATACCGGCGTGCTCGAGCTGGTCGATGAGGCGGCCGGCGCGGTTGTAGCCCAGCTTGAGGCGACGCTGCAGCAGCGAAGTACTGCCCTGCTGGTGGGTGACGATAACGCGGGCGGCTTCCTCAAACATACTGTCGCGGGAGGCGGCGTCGAATTCTTCGTCGCCGCCGTTGCCGCCGCCGCTTTCCCCGGCCACTTCGGGCAGCAGGTAAGCGTCGGGGTAGCCCTGCTGCTCGCCAATATAGTCGCAGAGCCGGTCGACTTCGGGCGTGTCGATAAAGGCACACTGCACCCGGATGATGTCGGAGCCCTGCGAGATGAGCATGTCGCCCTGGCCCACGAGCTGGTCGGCCCCGCCGGCGTCAAGAATGGTGCGGGAGTCGATTTTGGAAGTCACCTTAAAGGAAATCCGGCAGGGGAAGTTGGCCTTGATGATACCCGTAATAACGTTCACCGACGGGCGCTGGGTGGCTACAATGAGGTGAATACCGATGGCGCGGGCCAGCTGGGCCAGGCGGGCAATGGGCGTTTCGACCTCTTTACCGGCCGTCATCATCAGGTCGGCCAACTCGTCGATTACCAGCACGATGAAGGGCATGAAGCGGTGGCCCTTCTTCGGGTTGAGACGTCGCTCAATGAACTTGCGGTTGTACTCCTTCAGGTTGCGGCAGCCGGCATCCTTGAGCAAGTCGTAGCGCTTGTCCATTTCCATGCACAGCGAGTTGAGCGTGTTCACCACTTTCTTGGTGTCGGTGATAATGGCTTCCTCGGTGTCGGGCAGCTTGGCCAGGAAGTGCCGCTCAATCTTGTTGAAGATGCTCAATTCCACCTTTTTGGGGTCGACGAGCACGAACTTGAGCTGGGCCGGGTGGCGCTTGTACAGCAGCGAGGCTAGTATCACGTTCAAACCCACCGACTTACCCTGGCCCGTGGCCCCGGCCATCAGCAAGTGGGGCATCTTGGCCAAGTCAACTACAAACACCTCATTGGTGATGGTGCGGCCGAAGGCAATGGGCAAGTCCATTTCGGTGTTGATGAACTTATCGGTGGCGAAAACCGACCGGATGCTCACCATTTCCTTCTTGGTATTCGGCACCTCGATACCGATGGTGCCCTTGCCCGGGATGGGCGCGATGATACGAATACCCAGCGCGGCCAGGCTCAGGGCAATATCATCTTCCAGGCTCTTGATCTTGGAAATCCGCACCCCGGCGTCGGGCACGATTTCGTAGAGCGTGACGGTGGGCCCGATGGTAGCCTTGATGCTGGCGATGTTGATGCCGTAGTGCCCCAGGGTTTCCACGATGCGGTCCTTGTTGGCTTCCAGTTCTTCTTTGCTCACCTGAGCTTTGGCTACTCCGTAGTCGTTGAGCAGCTCCAGCGTGGGGTATTGGTAGCGCGAGAGGTCCAGCGTGGGGTCGTAGTTGACGGCGGGCATGGTGTCCATATCCTCGTCGTCGTCGGCAATGGCGGCCATATCGGCACCGGCGGCGGGGTCTAGCTCGCCGGGCTTGCTCTCGATCTGCAGGGCCGGGCCGGCCGTTTCCCGGGGCGCGGGCAGGGGCAGCGTGGCGGGCAGCGGCGCGTCATCGTCGCCGGCCAGGTCGGCCATCGACAACGGCGTGGGAATACCGGACGGCGCGACAGTGAGCGGCTCGGGGTCGGTGGGCGTCTCGAAGGAGAAGCTCGGGCCTTTTGGAGCACTGGCAGCGGCACCCGCAGCGGCACCCGCAGCGGCACCCGCAGCGGCTACGGTAGCCGAAGCGGCGGCCAAGCTGGCAGCGGCGGCCGGCGCTACCGTGAGCGGTAGTGCGGCGGCGCCGGCGGCTAGGGTCGGGGCCGTTTCGGGAGCGGTGATACTGAAGGCCGGGCCGGGCGAGTGGATTGGGCCAGTGCTCATGACGGCTGGCTCAGGCTCATCCTCCTCGTCGTATTGCTCCGGTTCGGGTTCCGGCGCGGGGCGGCTGGCGGCCGTAGGCGTCGCTACGGGGCCCACCCGGATCAGCGTCATGGCCGGCTCGTCCGGTTCCTGCTTATCTTCCTCGAAAGGTGCCGGAGCGGTGGCGCGGCCGGTATTCTGGCCCGCTGTAGCGTAGGTAGCAGTGGTGGGCAGGTCGGCTTCCTCCGGTTCATCGGCCGCGCTGCCGCGCAGGTTCAGGCTAGTGACGTTGAAGAAGTATACCACGAAGGAAATTAGCAGGAAGGCCAGCAACAGCACGGTGCCCCAACCAATGAGGCTGTCGAGCCACAGCGCAGCTTCGTAACCAATGCCGCCGCTGAGGAAATCGAGGCTGTGGGCCAGGCCAGCATCGGCATCGGGGGCTTCGAGCGACAGGACCACGTAACCCAGCAGAATGCTCAGCCAGGCCATCGAAAACAAGCATAGCGCCAGCACGTAGCTCAGTGAAACCTCAGCCCGGCGGAACACGATTTTGTAACCCAGGAAAAACACGATGGGAATGACGGCAAAGGCCGCTACGCCGAAGCCCTTGTAAATCAGTGCCTGGGCCAGCATAGCCCCCACCAGCCCCAGCCAGTTGCCCGACTCCTGGCCGGCTTCCTTCACCGGCGTGCTGCCCAGCGTCTCAACCACGCTCTGATCGGCGTGCCCGGTGAAGAGGAACGAGACGAAGGCAATGGTGAGGTAGATGGAGCTGAGCAGGAAAAAGAAGCCCAGAAACAGCTGGAAGCGCCGGTCGCGCAGAAAAGCAAACGGGTTGCCGAGCTTAATGGACGGCAGCTTGACGGCCGGCCGGCCGGCGGGCTTGGCGGCTTTGGGGGTACTCGTCCGGGGCTCCCGGGCAGGCTCGGGAGCAGGGCGCGTCTGGTTGCGGGCGGGGCGGGGCTCATTGCCCCGGCCCGGAGGCGCGGGAGTGTTCTGCTTGTACGTATTTTTTGCCATTATTATGACGCACTAAAAGGCCAAATCTAGGGAATTCCGGCGGGTTGAAGGCCCCGCCGGGGCTCGGGCAGCCGGGCTTGGCTACGGCTGCACTTCGTAAAGATACAGGTGCCAGTACGCGTTCCTAACCGAAAAATCCTGCCGCAGCCGCAATCCGCTGCGGGCGGGCTGGGCTAACCGGGCGGCAGCCAGCACGTAACGCCCGCCGAGCCGGCGAAAAGCGGCGGCATCGAAGGCAAAATCCTGCACCGTGCGCGCTGGAAACGCCCCAACCCGGAAATTCTTGCCCAGCTCGGCCGAAAACAGGTAGCACCGGTTGCCCCAGGCATCGAAGTAGGCTTGCAGCTCGGGGCTCTTGGCCAGCTCGCCGGCAATAACGGGCCGAAAAGCCTTTTTGTAAGCCAGTGGGTAGTTGTTCTGGTAGCTGTCGAGGGTGTAGAAGCCGTTGAGCTGGGCCACGCCGGGCGGAAATCCCAGGCAGGCCACGCGGTAGGCGGCCGGCAGCTGGCCACTCGTCTGCTGAATGGATTGGCGTACCTGGGCAAACAGCGCCGGGGCCACGTAGGCCTGGTAGCTGGGCTCGGTGGGATTAGGCCGCCCGGCCAGCTCCCGCAGATTGTTCAGCCACTCGGTATTCATAGCTAAGCCAACTAATAACTGCATCATGACCAAAGCAATACCTATCTTCTTCTGACTTAGCCCTTGCAGGCTCAGAGCCAGCACGACAAACCAGAGCAGCGGCATCAGGAAGTTAAACCGGCTCATGTTGAAGGTGCGCAGCACGGGCAGGGCATTCTGCACTTGCTCAATCAACTGGGGGTAGAAGCCGCAGAACCCCGCCACCGCCGCCAGCACGGCCAGCAGCAGCAGCAGCTCCCGCCGGTAGGCTCGGTGAGGGCTGCGCCCGGTGGTCAGGGCCAGCCCGGCGGCCAGCAGAATGGCCCCGTGGAAAAAGCGGCTGGCGTGGTACTGGCCCACGAGGAAATACTGTACCGATGACTTCAACCCGGCCCCAAACGTCTGCGGGCCAAGCCGACCCAGGTCAAACTCCAGGCGGTGGGGCACAAACTGCTTGGCCACGAACAACGAGTAAAACAGCGGGTACTCAACCACCAGGTACACCATCGTGAGCAACACTAGCCCGCCCACCATCGGCCACGACCAGCGCCGGCCCCGGGCTACATCCCAGAGCAGCAGTCCGCCAATGGCGGCCACCACAAACGGGCCCACGAACACAAACATCGACCAAAAGGGGAAGGCAGCAATCAGCAGCCAGTTGGTGGGATGGGCGGGGCCACGGCGCAGGTTCAGGAAGGCGTAGAGCAGCCAGGGCTGGCCCAGCACCGTGAGGCCGTAGATGGTGTAGCCCGGCAGCACGGCCCAGGCCAGGCTGAGGACGGCCGCCAGCCACCGTTTATCGGGGGCGGGCAGCAGGTGACGGCGCAGCAGCAGGTACATGCCCAGCAGCGCCAGCAGCCGCACCAGGGCCTGTTGCACCAGGTAGGCCGGCAGCGGCTCCAACAGCCCAAACAGCAGCATCGTGGCGCTCAGGCCGGGCCGCAGCGCATTGCGGGCCAGTCCGTTCATGATGGGCGGCACTACCGTTGTGGGCCGGTAGTCCAGCGCCACGTGGTGGCGCGTGAGCAGGTAGGGAATGGTCAGCTCCACGTCGAGGTTGTCGTCGATGGTGACGTAGCTGCGCTCCTGCAGCAGGGCAAAGGGCAGCAGAAACAGCAGCAGCGCCAGCAGGGCCCAGCCCAACGGCCTCGAAAACAGGGAATGTGTACGCATGAGCTTACAAGACAAGCCGCAAAAATAGTGACTCCCTCCTCCCCCATTGGCCCAAACATTTTCCTGCCGCCTGCGTGCTACTAAAAGATATTGCCCCAAGTGTCTTACCCTATACCTGTTGGAATATGACTACGCCGCATTTTGCCCTTTCCAGCCGCAGCCTGGACGTATACTGCGCTGCCCGGTACGAACCCGTGCACGAGTGGTTCCGGGTTACCTGGCGCGGCTTCGTGGTGAATGAGGACGGCGTACGGGGCGCTACGGCCTACCTGCAGCTGCTGGGCGCGCTGCCCTGCGCCATGCTGCTCAACGACAACAGCGGCGTGACGGGTCCCTGGTTCGACTCGCTCGACTGGTTGGAGCGTATCTGGGCCCCGCAGGCCATAGCGCTGGGTCTGCGCTACGTGGCCCATGTGTTGCCGGCCCACGATTTCCCATCAGTTTTGCCCCCGGCCGATGCCTTTGCCGGGCAGTTTGAGTTGCAGATTTTCACTACCGTAGCCGAGGCCGAGCAGTGGCTGAGCAGCTGCCGCGCCGCCTTGCACTCCACCTTATCTTCCGGCTTTCAACCCCAGTGAGGTAGGTTTCAGCAAGTGTAAAATCCGGCTACGCACAGCTCAGCCATACACCTGCGCCTGCTGGGAGAAGTCATCGAAGTAAACAAGTGGAAAGCCGAAAAGAATGCTCAAAAGCGAGTTTGCCTATTGTAGATGTTATGTATCCTAAAGTATAAATTCGGACCCTTACTAAGGGTACTCATTTTTGCTAAAAAAGCCCCTCAACGCGAGCTGAGGGGCTAGATTGGTAAAGCAAACAATGGTCTGCAGCGTATTGCAGAGAAAATTTTCATCTGCAATACTGCTGCGTATTTTCGTCTCTATTCATCAAAAATAGGAGTATCGAGACAACCAGGTGTATTAGGTGGACATGGGCAAGTAGTGCACGGTGGGGTAGGCAATGGGAAAAAGGCCATGCCTCCTGCTGATGTTCCTCCCGTAGTGCCGGTATCGGGTAGTTCGCCATGGTAAGGAGACCAGCCGCCGTCGGCGATAAAGTCCGTGTGGAACTCTGGGTCACAGGTTACCATCAGGCTACTGCCATTTGTATACCAATGGCAGGTTCCGGAGACAACCTTCGTTTTGTTCTGCTTCTTTTGGGCTTGTGCTGTGCTGGGCTTGTTTTCTTCGCTCACAGCAGAAGAGGCACGCAATTGATTGGGAAAGCTGGTTACCATTAGTAGGGCTAGCGGAAGCATCCCAAAGGATAGGCGCTTGAAATTGCCCGCAACATAGGAACGAATCGTTGTTGAGTATTTTTTCATGGTATCGGTATAGGTGGAAAAATTGCAAAAAAGTGACTGAATATAGAGAGTATTCAGCAAGAAAAAAGCCTTCTGAATTTAGAACGTTAATTCTTTGTGAAAGAGAGCTGGGGATATGAGCTAATGGCAAGCCGGCCAGTAACAAGCAGTATTTTCGTAGCGAAAAAACAAAGCTCCGAAACTGTGAAGTTGGGCGCCAACTTGTTCGATTATGCGACGAAAAGTTGGTGGTAAGCCGCGCTTCAGTAACTGTGGACCGGCCCGGCCGGACCCTAGCTACGGGGGTGAAACTCGGTGATAATCTGGCGCAGGTAGTCCCGGTCGAGGTGGGTGTAGATTTCGGTGGTCGTGATGCTTTCGTGGCCCAGCATTTCCTGCACGGCCCGCAGGTCGGCGCCGCCCTCAATGAGGTGGGTGGCAAAGCTGTGGCGGAACGTATGGGGGCTCACCACCTTCGGCACCCCGGCCTTGTCGACGAGGTCTTTGATGATGTTGAAAATCATGACCCGGGAGAGCTTAGCCCCGCGCCGGTTCAGAAACACGAAGTCCTCGTGGCCGGGCTGAATGTCGAGGTGGCACCGCACGCCGCTGATATAGAAGCCGATGTGCTTCAGCGCATCGCGCCCGATGGGCACCAGCCGCTCCTTGTTGCCCTTGCCGGTCACGCGCACGAAGCCCTGGTCGGCGTAGAGGTTGGAAAGGCGCAAATCCGTCAGCTCCGACACACGCAGGCCCGAGGAATAGAGCGTTTCCAGGATGGCGCGGTTGCGGGTGCCTTCGTTGGTGCTCATGTCCACGGCCTCCAGCACCTGGGTTATTTCCTCATAGCTGAGCGTATCAGGCAATTTGCGGCCGGTTTTGGGGGCTTCCAGCGTGTCGGTGGGGTCCAGGGTCAGCAAATCCTCCATTATCATAAAGCTGTAGAAGGCCTTGATGCCCGACAGGGTGCGGGCCTGCGAGGTGGCGCTCATGCCCAGCTCACCAAGCCAGGCCAGGAAGTCGCGCAGAATGCGGGTAGTGACCTGGGCGGGGCTGGCGGGCAGCTTGCTTATTTCCAGGTACTGACGCAGCTTGCCGACGTCGCGCACGTAGGCTTCCACCGAGTTGGCGGCCAAAGACTTTTCGAGCTGGAGGTAGCCCTCAAACTGCTTGATGCTAACGGACCAGTTGGACATTCTATAAAGGAGCTTGCAAAGAAAAATGCCGGGCCGGCGCTAGAAGGCTTTCACATCGAACCGGCCTTCGGTGAGCCGGACTTTCTGCCCGGCGGGAGCGGCCGCCTCAAAATCAAAGGTACCCGATACGATGGTATAGCGCACTTCGCCGCCGGTGGGCGTCTTTTCGGTGCGCGGCTCCACCTTCGTAATGGTGAGCGTGGCCGGACCCGCCGCCGAGGTCATGAAATCCTGCTGCGCTTCGAGGCGGCCAGTGAAACCGCTGGCTACGGCATACGTGCCGGGCTTGAGCGCCACCCCCGCCGGGTTATACACGGTAAGGTGAATGTACTGCGAAGTACCAGTAGACGGTTCCTGCTCGGCACGCAGCGTAAACGTACCACCGGCGGTAGACGAATAGCTGGCTTCCAGCTTACTATCGAGCGTGTGCTGCACGAAAGGCAGCCACAGGCTGCCATCAACCAGGCAGCCGAAGGTGCCCTGCCCTTCCTGGGTAGCCTCGGGCAGCTTGGGTTTCACAATGTCCTCCACTTTTTTGCAGCCGCTGCCAGCCAGTAAGCCCAGGGCAAGGAATAACATAACCGGCGCAGCGTCCTTAATAGATAGTTTTTTCATAAGCTCACAAGGTAGAACATTAAACCTGACTGCGGCCGGCTCCCGCCGGATGGGTTTACCTTTACCGCTCAAGCTCCCCAAACCTCCTCCATGCAGATCCTGATCATCAACGGCCCCAACCTCAACCTGCTCGGCCGCCGCGAGCCGGGCATCTACGGCACTCGCTCCTTCGAGGAGTATTTGCCCGAGCTGCGCGCTGCCTTCCCCGACTTCACCCTCGAATACTTCCAGAGCAACCACGAAGGCGAGCTGATCGACAAGCTGCACGAGGTGGGCTTCACCTACCACGGCATTGTGCTCAACGCCGGCGCCTACACCCACACCAGTCTGGCCCTGGCCGATGCGCTGGCCGCCATCAACTCGCCGGTGGTGGAAGTACACCTCTCCAACGTGGCCGCCCGCGAGGAAATCCGCCACAAGAGCCTCATCGGCAAAAACTGCATCGGCAGCATCAGCGGCTTTAAGCTAGACAGTTACCGGCTGGCCCTGCACTACTTCGAAGGCCTGCGCCCCAAGCGCGTGGGGTTCAAAGTCTGATGTGGGTTAATGTGCGAATGTGAGAAATGTGCTGAGGTGCTAATGCCCACTTTGTCATTGCAAGGCGCAAGCCGAAGCAACCCGTCCTCTGCGCAGGTAGTCACGTCCTTTCACCAAAAAGCCCTTTGTTCCCACCGGAGTAAAGGGCTTTTGCCTGTACCGCGAAGTTCTACTTTGCGACGCGTTGAACAACAATCGTTGAAGCGGTGCGGACGCCTCGCGAAGCTCCACTTCGCGATACATAGCTCAGGCATCAGTGCTTGTCGCGAAAGGAAGTACTGCACATTTCAGCGGATGGATTGTTTCGTCGTGCCTCCTGGCAAGGGCACATTCCTCATTAGCACATTACCCACATTTCCCACATTAGCATATTAACCTTCCCTACCTTTGCAGCTCCTTCCTCTAGCCTTTTCCACCTATGTATACATTCAACCCCGGCCCGTCGCAGGTGTATCCCGAGCTGCGCGGCTATCTGCAGGATGCCTTTGATGAGGGCTGGCTCTCGGCCCCGCACCGCGGCGAGCGGTTCACGGGCCTGATGCGCCAGACCGTAGCCGACCTGAAAACCAAGCTCAACATTCCCCAGGACTATACCGTGTATTTCCTGAGTTCGGCCACCGAGTGCTGGGAAGTGCTGGCCCAGGACCTGACGCCCACCAAGAGCTTCCACCTCTACAGCGGCGCATTCGGCGAAAAGTGGTTTGAGTACGCCAAAGCCCTGCGCCCGGCCAGCACCGGCCAGCAGTTCGGTATCAACGAGCTGCCGGAGGTGTACACCCTGCCCCTGCCCGCCGACGATACCGACCTGGTCTGCATCACCCAGAACGAAACCAGCAACGCTACCCAATTGCGCGACGGTTTCATTCTGAACCTCTATAACCGCCTCGGCAACGCCCTGCTGGCCGTGGATGCCACCTCTTCGCTAGGCGGCATTCAGCTCAAGTACATCAAGGCTGACATCTGGTTTGGCTCGGTGCAGAAGTGCTTCGGCATGCCGGCTGGCCTGGGCATCATGGTCTTGTCGCCACGAGCGGTGGCCCGCTTCCGCCAGATCAACGAGCGGCGGCGCTACAACAGCCTGGTAAACCAGTACGAGAAGATGCTCAACTTCCAGACCACCCACACGCCCAACGTGCTCGGCATCTACCTGCTGAGCCGGGTGCTGCAGGATCGGGAGCCGATCAAAGCCGTGCACCAGCACCTGCTCGACCGCGCCACCAAGCTCTACGACTACTTCGACCAGGCCACTCAGCTCACGCCGCTGGTCACGAACCCCGAAACCCGCTCCACCACCGTCATCGGCCTGCAGGGCCCACCCGCCCTCATCGACGAGGTGAAGCGCCGCGCCCTCAGCCAGGGCCTGCAGCTGGGCAACGGCTACGGCAGCTGGAAGTCCAACTCGCTGCGCATCGCCAACTTCCCCGCCATTCCCGACGCGGCCTACGAGCAGCTCGTGCAGTTCTTCGCCCGCGAATTCGCCTAAAGGGTGAAGTTGTGAAAGGTGAAATTGTGAATCGTGCAGTAGATGCAAACTGAGCGGAATCAACAATTCACAACTTCACCTTTCACAACTTCACCATTTCACAACTTCACCTATGTTCAGCCTCAAGGAAATCTTCTCGGTTACGCTCACGCTCTTTGCGGTAATTGATATTCTGGGCTCCATCCCAATTATCATTCAGATCCGGCAGCGCGAGGGGAAGATTCACTCCGAAAAGGCCACGCTGGTGGCCGGCGTGCTGATGGTGGTGTTCCTGTTTCTGGGCCAGAGCATTTTGTCGCTGTTCGGGGTCGACTACCAGTCGTTTGCTTTGGCCGGCGCCATCATCATTTTCCTGATCGGCATGGAGATGATTCTGGGCATCGAGCTGTTCAAAAACGACCCTACCACCCGCACCGGCTCTATCGTGCCGCTGGCGTTTCCCATCATCGTGGGCGCCGGCACCATGACGACCCTGCTTTCCCTGCGGGCGGCTTACTCGCTGCCCAATGTGCTGGTAGGTATCGGCCTGAACCTGGTGTTCGTCTTCATCGTGCTCAAAAGCTCGGCCTGGATTGAGCGCAAGCTCGGCAAGGCCGGCGAAGACATCCTGCGCCGCGTGTTCGGCGTGATTCTGCTGGCCATTGCCATCAAACTGTTTAAGAGTAATTTTTGAGTTCAATCAAACCGTCATATCGAACGAAGTGAGACATCTCGCGTGCTGACGCATAATTAGTGTTGCAACGTCAGTAGGCGAGATTCCTCGGCTTCACTCGGAATGTCGTTCAGTTAAAAACGTTTTTCCTTGATTCAACTTTTCACCGACGGCTCTTCGCGCGGCAACCCGGGTCCGGGTGGCTACGGCGCTATTCTGCGCTACGGTCCCCACGAGAAGGAGCTTACCCAGGGCTTCCGCCTCACGACCAACAACCGCATGGAATTGCTGGCCGTCATCGTGGGCCTGGAGGCCGTGACGCGCCCCGATATTCCGATTACCGTGACGACCGACTCGAAGTACGTGGTAGACGCGGTAGAGAAAAAGTGGGTATTCGGCTGGGCCGCCAAGCCCGACTTCGGCAAAAAAGCCAACGAGGACCTGTGGCGGCGCTTTCTAAAGATTTATAAGCAGCGCAAGGTGCAGTTTCGGTGGGTGCGCGGCCACAACGGCCACGCCGAAAACGAGCGGTGCGACCAGCTGGCCGTGCACAGCGCCACGCGCGGCCCCTTGCTCATTGATGCCGGCTACGAGATGCAGGAAGCCAAGCCCTGAGATAAGCTGCCGCCATAAGTACCAGCTAGTTGCGGCATCCAGACCAGCCACTACGCCCCGGCCGGCCGGGTAGCCGGCAGCGTTGCTTTTCGTAACTTGCCGGCTACCGAAGGTGCTTTACCCCTGCCTGTTGGCTTTTTTTTGATCTGTTGTAACCGTACGCTTTACCGGGCTTTTTCCAGATTCTGGCACCTGCTCACCAAATTTCTTCTTAGTCAGCCAACTTTACCTTATGAAGCAGTATTACAAGTCATTAACCGGCATCAGAGCTATTGCTGCCTTTATGATTTTTTTCCATCATTACAATCCAGGTGAATCGATATTTGATAGCAACACCTTATATGACATATTCAATGAGCTGCACGTAGGTGTCACGGTATTTTTCACGCTGAGCGGCTTTCTTATTGCAAACAGATACCTAGGCAAAACCGAATTTACAGTCCCTTACTTTCTGCGTTATTTCACCAATCGTTTTGCCCGAATATATCCGCTATACTTCCTGCTGACAAGCATAATATTCGGCAAGTATTATTTATCGGACCCGAGTTCGAAAGTAGTGACTGAGTATTTAATGAACATCACCTTTCTGAAAGGGTTTTCCTGGTTCTATTTTGGAACAGGCATTCAACAGGCCTGGTCGCTGACGGTAGAAGAATGCTTCTACCTATTTGCCTTCTTCTTTTTTCTGGCCCTGCAAGGCAGCAAAATCCGCAAAATCCTTGTCTGGCTGTCGGCTATCATTCTGCTCCCTGCCACCGGCTATCTGCTCATAGAGCTGTTTGCCCACCTTGGAATGCCCTTTTTTGAGGACGACAAGCTGGTGCTGTCGTATTCTTTCTTCGGCCGCTTTATCGAGTTCTTCGTCGGGATAGGTCTTGCGCTTCTGATCAGACGCGCCAATTTTACGTTCCGATATTTTACCCACGTCGGCACTTTGCTGTTTGCGTTAGGCATCTATTTCTTAATTCGAATAGAATATATCTACGGGGTTGAATTTGGTATTAAACATCCGCTCGGCGTAGCCATCAACAATATTTACCTACCCTTTACCATCGCCACTGTTTTTCTGGGCCTGCTCCAGGAAAAGACCGTGCTTTCCAGAGTGTTGTCGACCAACCTGTTTTCGGTGCTGGGCAAAAGCTCCTATGCGTTTTACCTGATTCACATGGGCTTTTATCATGCCCTGATTCTACCCTACTTCGACGAGTCGTCTACTCTGGGTTATTTCGGCTCGTTTGCAACGCTGGTGGCTATGTCTATTGCGCTCTTCTACTGTTTCGAAGAGCCCATGAACAAGGGCATTCGGGCGTTATTTGCCCGCATCAGCAAATCGCCAGCGCCCCCCGCTAGCACTGTTGCCGAATTGCATCCAACTCCTGCTGCCTAAAGTCTTTCCCCTACGTCGGATCAAGCCGGCGCTTAGGTAGTCGTTAGAAACGCAATTCATCAGCATCGAAATAGTCATTTCTCCGTGGTAAAACCGGCTTCCTACTTCCCCGCCCTCACCGGCCTGCGGGCAGTAGCCGCCTATTGCGTGTTCCTGTTTCATTTTCCACCGGTGGAGGCCGCCGGTTCGGAATTACAGCAGGTGCTGCACGCGCTGTGCCGCGAAGGGCATATCGGGGTTTCCCTGTTCTTCACCCTCAGCGGCTTCCTGATTTGCCAGCGCTATTATCAGCAGCCCTTAGGCGGGCCGCAGCTGGTGAGCTACGCTTTGCGGCGCTGGGCGCGTATCTGGCCGGTATTCTTGCTGGCTACCACAGCTACCTTTCTGCTGAATAAGCTCTATCTGACCGATAACGCGCTGTGGCTGTACGTGGCTAACATCACGCTGCTCAAGGGCTTCACCGATTCGTTGGCCTTCACCGGCATCGTCCAAACTTGGTCACTCACGGTGGAGGAATGCTTTTACCTGCTGGCCCCGCCGCTATTCTGGCTGGCCCGCCGCTTTTCGCCCGTGGCCTGGCTGGCCGTAGCCGCCGGGCTGCTGGCGCTGGGCTGGGGCATATATGGTAACGCTGAAACCGACTTTCAATCCGCGCACTTCATGCTCGTGGCCACTATTTTCGGGCGCAGCAGCGAGTTTCTGCTGGGGGCGGCTTTTGCGTTGGCAGCGCGCTCTTGGCTGCCGCGCCGCGCTACCTGGCTCGGTGGCCTGCTGCTGGGGCTGGTCGTGGGTACTCTCACACTTATTCAACTCCACACCGGCAAGGTCAGCATCGATACGCTGCCGGGCGTAGCCGTGAACAACTTGCTGCTGCCCCTCGCTACCGGCTTGCTGCTCTGGGGCCTTACCGCCGAAAAAACCTGGCTTCAGCGCGGGCTGAGCACGCCGCTGCTGCAGGTGCTGGGCAAATCATCTTACTGCTTCTACCTCATCCACATGGGTGTGTGGCACGACCAACTTACGGCCTGGCTGCCGGCCGGCTTGCCCGCCTTGTTGCAGTTCGGGCTGGTTTTCCTGCTAACCGTCGCGGCCTCAATTGGCCTCTACTATCTGGTTGAGAAGCCGCTGCACAAACTGCTGACCCGCCAGATTGACCAGGCCGGACCTACTCGGCCGGCCCTCACTTTCCCCTGATCCGGCTGGCTGTTGCCGGCCCGCTTCGCGTAGAATACCCGTATGACAAAGCCTGCCCTTTCTTCCGCCTTTGTGCTGACCTTGTTGGGCCTGACGACGGCCTGCCAGCAGCAGTTGGAACGCTCGACGCCGGCCTCGGCCCAGAGCATTCCGGTGCGGCCCGCCGTGCAGTGCAGCTGCCCCGCCGAGGTGCCTATGGCCAGCACCGCGCCCGACAGCCTGTTTGTATTCTCGACCGGCCAGGCGCTGTCGGTATGCGGCTACAAGGAGAAGCGTAAGCAGCAGGAATTCTTCTCGGAGTTTGCCGTTTCGACCTGCCAGCCCCGCAAGATTCTGAAATATTGGGATATCCGGGAGCGGTGTCGCCTGGTTTTCCGCCACGATACGCTCACCGTCGAATCGTTGAAAAACCTACCGGCCGGCAAAAACTTCACCTACGAATTCGTGCGCTTCCGCCTCGACCAGTTTTACCTGGGCAAAGGTCAGATTCAGCACCGCTCCTTCCTCGATAAGAGCCTGCCGCCCTACACAGCCGCCGAAATAGCTCGGGTAAAGCAGGAATTTGAAACGACGACCACGCTCAAGGAGGAAAAGCGCATCGAGCTGGCCAACCGTCTGCTGCTCAGCGCCCTCAGCGGCGACCAGCAGGCGGCCGTTTACTTCCGCCAGTTTCCGGCCAAATTCCCGCTGCAGGGCGCTTACGAGGCCGAATACGCCGATTTGCAGCGCATGCTGCGCGACTGGGACCGGCAGGCCTCGGCGCGGCGCTAAGCTGATTTGTTTCTGTAGTATCCGCCTCTGCTTTGGCTAACTCTTACTTCCGCTTCAAGCACTTTACCATCGAGCAGGACCAGTGCGCCATGAAAGTGTGTACCGATGCCTGCGTGCTGGGCGCCCTAGCCGAGCTGACGGCTGCTCCCCGAATCCTGGATATTGGCACCGGCACCGGCCTGCTGGCTCTCATGGCCGCCCAGCGCAACGCTACGGCCCACATTGAAGCCGTAGAGCTGGAGCCGCAGGCCGCCGCCCAGGCTGCTGCCAACGTGGCCCGCAGCCCTTGGTCCGGGCGGGTGCGGGTGCAGGCACTAAGTCTGGCGCAGTACGCCGCCACCCGGCCCGCGCCATTCGACCATATTCTCTGCAACCCGCCCTTTTTCCGCCATTCCCTCCCCTCGCCCGACGCGGCCCGCACCACGGCCCGCCACACTACCCCCGATACGCTTTCTTTCCCGGATCTAGCCCGCTTTGCCGCCGATTTTCTCATGCCCGCCGGCCAGCTCACGGTGCTGCTGCCACCGCCGGAAATGCAGCATTTCGAGCGGGCAGCTGCCGTAGCCGGCCTCTACCCTACCGAGCGGGTCATCATGTGCCACCGGCCCGGCAGCAAGCCCCTGCGCCACATTACCCGCTTTGGCCGCATTTCCGTGCCTACTGAACAGCGAGTCTTGCCTCTGCACGAGGCGAGCAGTGAAGCCTACACAGCCGAGTTTCGGCAGTTGCTCCAGAATTTCTACCTGGCGCTGTAACTAATTTTAAAGCACATCATGCAGGGGCAAAGCTGAAGCATCGCGCCCAGCACTATTATCAGGAGCGCACCCAATAGCAGCCGCAACCTCATGGAGTGAGCCATTCTCGCGTAGCCCCTAGATTAAAGCGCTACAACGGCCGCCAGGCTGGTTTCGTGTTCCGCAAACCGGATTCCGTAGTCGGCTGCCAGCTCGTCCAAAATAGGCTCGTAGAGGTTAGCCTCAGTGGGAATCACGACGCCGCGCTGCGCTACCAGCCCGGCCGCCAGCCGCCGCACGGCCATTGCCACGGGCAGGCCCACGGTTTTGGCCATGGCCGTGTGCGTGGCATCGTCGCCGAGCACCACCAATGACGATTCCCAACGGTGGGGCACGCCGGCCAACTCGTAGTCCAGTGTGTGCTGCATCACAATCATATCGTGGTCGTCGGCTCCGAGCTGCCATTTTTCCGTGAGCAGGCGCTCCAGCAGCTGGGCCGGCGTGGCATCAGCCAGCTCCACGGGCCGCGCCGTGAAGATATCCAGCCACGCCAGGCGTTGCATTTCCATGCCTTCGGGCTCCAAGCCCAGGTACTCGGCCGTGCGGGCGGCCAAGGAAGCGTCGCCAGTAGCAGCGGGCAAAAACGACTCGACCAGCGCGGCCCAGGTCATGTCGGCCGGGTTGCTCAGGCGCACCGAGTCGTCGGTGAGGCCCAGGCGCACGAAGGCCTGCCAGGCGGCGCAGTAACCGGCCCGACGCAGCGTACCGCGCAGCATCGTCGGAATGGTTTCCAGGCCGTAGGGGGCGCGGTAGCTCAGTGAGTCGCGGTTGGCATAACCGTCGAAGTCGCCGTAGCCGGCCACCGAAATAGGCGTGGTGCGGGCAAACAACTGCTGGTAGGGAATAAAGCGCAGGTGGCCGTTTTCGAGGTATTTGGCGGTGCTCTGGCCGGCCAATACCACGTTGCGCGGGTTCCAGGTGAATTTATACTTCCACGGATTGTCGCCTTCCGAATCGGGGGCCAGCAGCCCGCCGCAGTATGAGCGGAAGGCTGTAAGCACCCCGCCCCGGTTCCGGATATCGGCCAGGGCCCGCATGGCCGACATATGGTCGAGGCCGGGGTCGAGGCCGCACTCCATCAGAATCAGGATATCGGATTCAGTAGCTGCCGCATCCAGTCCCCGGATTTCCTCCGACACGTAGCTGGCCGTTACCAGATGGCGCTTATGCTGCACGCAGGCCTGGGCCACCGGCAGGTGAAACAGCGCGGGCAACATCGAAATAACGATATCGGCCTGCTGCACCAGCTCGACCAGCTGGGTTTCCTGCTGAATATCAAACGCCACAGCCCGGGCATACTCGGTGTGGGCGGCCAGCACGGGCGCCAGGTGGGCCGGATTTACGTCGGCCACCGTTAGCTGCCAGCCTTCGGTAGCGGCGTGGCGCAGCAGGTAGTGAATCAGGGAAGATGCCGAGCGGCCGGCACCTAAAAGCAGAATCCGGGACATGAGTCGGGGCACAATTTTCATTTACCGACGGGCCATTCAAGACCTTCGGTAAACGGGGTGGGAACTGGAAAGGGAGAATTTCCGCCAATAATCGGCAAAAAAAGCTGTTTTCACTTTCCCCCAACATGCTGCGGCCGGCCTGGCGCCAACTGATAATTGCGAAATGCTAACCGATCCATGTAATTGTAGTACATTCACCGCCCCTTACCGCAACGGGGCCGCCATTCGGTACCCGCACTTAGTTTTCTTACTCCCCGATGGCCCACCCGCTCCATCTGACCATCACCGTTGAGGTGCTGGCCTCCGAAGCCGAACTTTCTCCCGCCGAAGCAACTACCTGGCAACAGGCCCGCGCCGCCACCGACCAAGCCTACGCGCCCTACTCCCACTTCCACGTGGGCACGGCCTTGCTGCTCGACAACGGCACAATTCACAAAGGCACCAATCAGGAAAACGCCGCCTACCCCTCGGGCCTGTGCGCCGAGCGGACGGCCCTGTTTGGCCTGGCCTCGTCGCAGCCCGAGCGGCGCATTCTGTGCATGGCCGTAGCTGCCCGCCCCGCCTCCGGCGACTTCGTGGCCGTTACGTCCTGCGGGGCCTGCCGCCAGGTCATGACCGAGTACGAAAACCGCCAGGGCAGCCCGATTCCGCTGCTGCTGCCCGGCCCCAGCAACACCATCTACCGGTTCCGCTCCCTGGCCGACCTGCTCCCCTTTCAGTTTTCCGCCAGCGACCTGCCGACGGTGAAATAGTGAATTTGTGAGGTGGTGAATTTGTCAGTCGTCGTTTCGGTGGCGCGCTGTTGCGCGGCTTTTGTTATGACTCAGCTTCTTGCCTTTACTATTGCTGTTGCTACTTGCTGAATTCAAAAGATGAAGTCATTGCTCGGCCTGCGTAATCTTGCGCAGTTTGGACAAAAACTCACTATTTCACCATTTCACAATTTCGCCTCATGGAGCGGCACATAGCGGTTACTCGGTCGGCGCGCTATTATCAGGCGGGTGAGCTGAGCAAGGCTACCCGGCAGGTGTGGTTTGTGTGCCACGGCTACGGGCAGCTGGCGGCCTACTTCATCCGCCACTTCCACCACCTCGCCCACGCCGACCCCGCCACGGTTATTATTGCGCCCGAAGGCCTGTCGCGCTTCTACCTGAACGGTACCGGGGGCCGCGTTGGGGCTACTTGGATGACGCGCGAAGACCGCCTGGCCGAAATTGCCGATTACGTGGCTTACTTCAATCAGCTGACCGGCACGGTGCTGGCCGAGTGCCCACCCGACGTGCAGGTAACGGTGCTGGGCTTTTCGCAGGGCGCGGCCACCGTCAGCCGCTGGCTGGCCCAGGCTAGCTTCCGGCCGGCGCGCTTGGTGCTGTGGGCCGGGGCCTTTCCGCCCGACGTGGACTTTACCGTAGCGACCCACCTGCTGCACCAGTTCCCTGTCACGCTGGTGTGCGGCGACCAGGACGAGTTTATCAGCCCCGAGGACCTGACCAAACAGCAGGATTTCCTGCGCAAGCTGGGCGTCGAGCCCACGGTAATTCACTTCCAGGGCAAGCACGAATTAAACGGCCCGATCTTACAACGTCTGCATCAGGCCTTGCAATCATAAAAAAAGCCTTCCCAGCTAGTGGAAAGGCTCTTTTATTGTCTTCAATCAATTCAGGCTAATCCCGCCGGATCAGGGTGGCGGCGCCCTGGGCTCCAGCAAAGACGGTGATTTCCGCAATATGCACGTTGGCCGGACGGGTTACCATAAACTGGATAACTTCGGCAATATCCTCCGGCTTGAGCGGGTCGTAGCCCTGGTACACTTTAGCCGCCCGCTCGGTGTCGCCTTTGAAGCGAACCTCCGAAAACTCGGTCTCCACCGCGCCCGGATTCACCTCGGCCACCCGGATATTAAGCGGCAGCAAGTCGATGCGCATAGCTTTGCTCAGGGCCGCCACGGCTGCTTTCGACGCGCAGTACACATTGCCGTTGGCGTACACCTCGTGGCCGGCAATGGAGCCAATATTGATGATATGGCCCCGCTGCCGCTCCCGCATGCCCGGCAATACCGCCTGGCTCACATTCAGCAGTCCTTTCACATTGCTATCCAGCATTGTGTCCCAGTCGTTGGGGTCACCGTCCTGAATCGGGGCCAGGCCGTGGGCCCCACCCGCGTTGTTGATCAGCACGTCAATCTGCCGGAAGTCGGCGGGCAGGCTGGCTACGGCGGCATCCACGGCGGCCCGGTCGCGCACGTCGAAGGTGAGCAGGTAAGTAGGCACGGGCGCCAGCTGCTGGGCCAGCTCTTCCAGCCGCTCGCGGCGGCGGCCGGTCAGAATTAGCTGGAAGCCTACCTGGGCCAGGGCCACGGCCGTGGCCCGGCCAATACCGGAAGAGGCACCGGTAACGAAGGCAGTACGAGTCATACGGTCAGGCTATTCGAAGTTCAGGTAAAGCGTCACGGTGTTGCTTTTCATGCTTTGCAGGCTGCGGCTGTACACATCCTTGCCGGGCTGCAGCAGGTTGGTCAGGCCGTTGGAAAAGCGCAGCTCCGGAGCGAATTTGAACAACGGATAAAACAGGTCCAGCCCGACGCCATATTCAATGGCAATGTCGTTGCTGGAGGCCTGCAGCTGGTTGCGCACCGGGTCTTTGCGCCGGTTGCCCACGTTCACACTCGACCGGATGCCGCCCACCACGTACACCCGCGCATTGCGCCGCCGCTCCGAGTGAAACTTGAGCAGCAGCGGCAAATCAATCTGGGTGCCGCCTACCTCCTGGGTTTGCACCGAATCGGCCGGCGAATACCCGAAAGGCTTGTACTCCACGCGCCGAGTCATAAAACTCACGCCCGGGGTAAACCGCAAACTGAAATAGTCAGCCAGCTTTATATCCCCGATAAAGCCTACCGACAAACCCGGACTCACCAGTGCGTTGGCCGAAACCCCCGTGCCATTCTGAATAGCCAGAATATAGGCCGAGGACTGCTCGATTTTGTAGCGGGAAAAATTGGGCGCAATATAGAAGCCTGGATGAAACCACTTATCGTCGTAGCCCGGCAGGTTATTCACGGTAATGGACTTCACCCGCCCGCCGCCCCCGCGGCTGGCACTGGACTGGCTGTTTTTCTGGGCCGTGGCGCTGTGCGGCGCCAGGCCGGCCAGCAGCGCTACGGCTGCCAAGGGCGCTATTTTTGGGCCGTATAAATGGAGCTTATGCCAAAAGTGAGGGGTTGCCATGTAGGATTTTTAAAACCAACCTGCGTAAGAATAGTCAGAAAGCTCTGCCCATCCGGAAATGCCTGCACCGACTCGGGTAAGTAGGTGTAGGCCGCACGGTCCTTGGAAATCAATTTGCCGAACACCGGCAGAATGTGCCGGAAGTAAAAGTTGTAGGCCTGCTTCATCGGAAACACCGTGGGCTTGGAAAACTCCAGAATCACGACTTTTCCGCCCGGCCGCAGCACCCGCTGCATTTCGGCCAGGCCTTTCTGCAGGTTTTCGAAGTTGCGCACTCCAAACGAGGCCGTTACAGCATCAAAATGATTATCGGGAAACGGCAGGTTTTCCGAGTCGCCCAATTCCAGCTGAATCCGGTTGGCCAGGCCTTTGGCGGTGAGCTTGCGCCGCCCTACTTCCAGCATACCTTCCGAAATATCGACACCCGTCACCTTCGTTTCCGGCGATAGGCGCAAGCTCTCAATGGCGAAGTCGGCGGTGCCGGTGGCAATATCCAGAATGCGGGCTGGCCGCAACGTTTTGAGCTCGTTCACGGCCTTGCGCCGCCAGTAGATATCGGTGCCGGCGCTGAGGAAGTGGTTCAGGAAGTCGTATTTACCAGCAATGCTGTTAAACATCTGGGCCACCTGCGACTTTTTGCCGGCAGCATCATCTTTGTAGGGAACAACGGACATACTTCTGTAACGAAGAACGAAGACTTAAGGGCAGAATTGCCCAAACATAACGCCAGGCGTTAGATTATGTTGAAAAAAAACGGGCCGGGCGAAATGCCCGGCCCGTTTTACGTGGTGCGAAAAGAAGCTTAGTCGTTGTCCGTCTTCACTTTGGTCTTCTCACCATTGGCATCTTTTGTCTTGGCGTCAATCGTACCTTCTTTGGTTTTGGTCTTCGATTCTTCGCCATTAGCGCCCTTGGCTTTCACCTTCACTTTGTCGCTGTCCTCGTCCACTTTGGTTTTCACCTTGGTGCCGTCGGCCATCTTCACCTTGCTTTTGCCGGGCTGCAACGGAGCGGTAGTGCGGGTGCTGCCCGAGGTAGAAGTACCAGTGCTGGTGCTCGTACCGCTGCCGGTCGACGAAGCGCCGGTGCCGGCGGGGTTCATCGTAGGCATGGTTTCACCTTCCTTCAGAATCACGCGGAACTCTACGCGGCGGTTAAGCTGCATGTTCTCGGGCGAGTCGTTGGTAGCTGCTGGCTTCCGCTCGCCGTAGCTTACAGTCGTCAGGCGGGTCTCAGCAATGCCGTTCTTCTTCAGGTAGTTGTAAGCAGCATCAGCACGGTTCTGGCCCAGCACGATGTTATACTCATCCGTGTTGCGCGAGTCACAGTGGCCTTCAATCGAGATGTTGATGCCGGGGTTAGCCTTCAGAATGCCGCTGATGTTGTTCAGCTCCTTAATAGACTCGGGACGCAGCTTGTACTTGTCGGTATCGAAGTAGATCTTCTTGAACTGAGCAAGGTTGGCATTGGTCGTATCAACATACGGCACGTAGAAATTCTTCTCGATGACGGTCGAATCGTTGGTCGAAATCGGCACCGCGAATTCCTGCGTCTCGATGTTCTTGCCATCCTTGGACACAGCTACCTGATAGGTACGGCCCGAAAGCACATTTACCTGATAGTCGCCGGTTTCTGGCTTGGTTACGTCGCGGTAGCTCAAAGCCGTTTTATCGGCCTGGGTACCCGAGAATACCAACTCTACACCGGGAATAACGGTGCTGTCGCGCAGCGAATACACCTTACCACGGATGATGGCATTTTTGATGTAGTTGATGGTGTAAATGTCTTTCTCACCGTAGCCACCAATGCGGTAGCTGGAGAGGTAGGCATAGCTGCCATCGGGGCTCAAACGGTAATAGGTATCATCGTCGGGCGTGTTTACGGGGTAGCCCATGTTTTCGGGGCGCCCCCAGGTGCGACCCACCGAATCGAACTCCGACTTGAAGATGTCGTAGCCACCCATCGTGTTATGACCGCGTGAGCTGAAATACAGCGTCTTGCCGTCTTTGCTCAGGTAGGGGCTGTCGTCGTCGAAAGGCGTGTTAATCACGTTGCCCAACGACTTAGGCGTGCCCCAGTCGCCACCGGCCTGCCGGGTAGCGTAGTAGATATCCAGCGTGTTCTGATCCGAATACTTGCTGGTCGAGAAGTAAATGGTCAATCCATCGGGCGTGATATAGGCATCCGACTCGAAGGCTTTCGAGTTGATGTTGTTATTCAGCTTCTTAGGCTCGGTCCAGTCGGTGCCACCTTTCTCGGAGTAGAAGATGTCACCGTTTTCATCCTGCCGGTACATCAGCATCTTGGTGTCGTTGTCGAACACCTGAATCGAGGCATCGTGACCTTTACCGTTGAGGGCACCACTCAGCGAGCGGGGCTTTTCCCAGTTTTCGTCATCGATGCGCTTGGCTTCGAAGATGTCTTCATAGTACTCGCCGTCGGCAGCAATGCTCTTGTTCTTAGGGTTAGCCACCGAACCGGTAGCACCGGTTACGTTCTCGCCGCGCGAGGTGAAGAGCAGCAGCTTGTCATCATTGGAAATCACGGGGCTGTGCTCCGAGAAAGCCGTGTTGATGGTCGGGCCAAGGTTTTTCACGAAGATATCCTTGGGGCTGTTGAACTGGATTTTCGCGTTTTTGCTGTGCTGAATCAATTGAGCCAGAGCAACTTTACGCGTATCGTTCTTCTTCAGGGTCGTGTTGTAGGCCTGGAAGTGCTGAATTGCTTCGTCGAAGTTGTAGTTCAGGTGGTCTACGCGGCCGAGCCAGTATTCCACATCTTTCGACACCTTGGGCTTAAGCCGCTGGGCCTTGTAGATATAGTCGCTGGCCTTTTCCTTGTCAAAGGACATGTACGAAATACCAGCCCGGAAAAGGGCTAGGGCATTGTTCGGCTCCTTGGCCAACACCTGCTCGTAGAAAGGGATGGATGCCCGGTAGTTCTCTTGGTCAAAGAACTTGTTTGCAGTCTTTAGCGTCTTGCGAGTGCTCTGGGCCAGCGCAGGCTGGGCCACGGCTGCGGCAAGAGCGAAGGTGCAAGAGGCTTTCAATAACCTTCTGACTAAGTTGTCCATTGTAGGAGGGGTTTGAGAATAAGGAGTTGCAGGGAGGTTTTGCAGAAATAAGGAACCACCAATGTGGCCGCAAATTTTTCAAGAGTTGCCTCTTATACTGAAAACCTGTTCCAGGGTTAAGCCTACCAACCAATTTTTCTGGCCGGAAGCGCTAAGAAAAGACATTCACGCTTTTTGAGAACCAGCTTGACGATACGGAACAAGGCAAGTTGCGGGCAAAGATAGAAATTTTATAATACGACCTTAGCCGTATCCAATTGTAAAGAAGATTTACATAATCTAAGGGTGGAAAAGGGCGTAACCCGTACAGTACCCAAACAGGATGCAAACCGCGCAAATATAGGTGTGCTTTGTAAACTACAAGGATTTCCTGTAAAAATTTATGTCGCGGCACGGCCCACATAGATATGTTACCTTTGCGCCCGTACCCTAGTTTTTGGCTTATGATTATCCGCGAAGCGAAATTTCTGATGAGTAATTCGCGCGTCGACCAGTGCCCGGCGCCCACCTTACCGGAATACGCCTTTATTGGCCGCTCCAACGTGGGCAAGTCCTCGTTAATTAATATGCTGACTGGGCAAAAAGGATTAGCCAAGACCTCTTCCCTACCCGGTAAAACCCAATTAATCAACCACTTCTTAATTAACGAGAATTGGTACTTAGTTGACCTACCTGGCTATGGTTACGCTAAAGTCAGCAAGGATTCGCGGGCTACCTGGGGCAAGATGATTAATTTTTACCTGCGCAATCGGGAAAATCTGGCCTGCGTTTTCGTCTTAATTGACTCGCGCCACGCACCGCTTGCCCCCGATTTGGAGTTCATGGAAATGCTCGGTGCAGGAGGTATTCCGTTTGTAATGGTTTTTACCAAAGCCGACAAGCAGTCTTCTTCCAAGACGCAGCAGAATATCAGCGCATATCTGCAGAAAATGCAGCAGACTTGGGATGAGTTGCCGCGGCATTTTATTAGCTCGGCAGAAGAAAAAACTGGCCGGGGCGAATTGTTGGGCTTCATTGACGAAATCAACCGGCAATTAGCCCAACAAGCGGATAATGCGTAGATTGGCCCTGTAATTGCCACGCTCACCGGCCAACAATTCACCCCTTATTCCCTCTTTTTTCTCCCCGGTTTTTTCCATGAAAAAAATCTCATTTGTATTGGCCCTCGGCCTATTAGCCGGTACCACGTCGGCTTTTGCTCAGAAAACCAAAGTAAAGGTCAAGACCGATGGGCCTGCGCCTGAGCAGCCGACTACGGCTACAGAGGCTGCGCCGGCTGCCGCTGCTGTGCGTGGTCCCAAATCCATTCCGGTGGCCGAGTACTACGAAGGTGGCCAGGAGGCTTTGTATGCCTTCGTGGAGAAGGAATTGAAATACCCGATAATGGCCCGCCGCAACCGGATTCAGGGCACCTGTATCGTGAGCTTCACGCTGAACACCGACGGCACCATGTCGGGCATTAAGCTGGTGAAAAACATCGGGGGCGGCTGTGGCGAAGAAGCTTTGCGCGTGGTACGCCTGCTCAAATTCAACAAGCCCGGCTACGCCGTGCTTACCAGCATGCCCATCGTCTTTAAGCTACCTACGCCCGGTAAGCCCGCCGACGCGGCTGCCACTGACGCCGAATAACTGCATTTTCTTACCCAACCCTTTTTTCTATGCCCTACGACCTCAAGGAGATTGCCGCAATCAGTGGAATGCCCGGTCTTTATCGGCTGGTGCGTCCTACCCGGGCCGGCGTCATTGTAGAGTCGCTTGATGAACGCGGCACCCGCTCCGTAGCTTCCGCCCGCAACAAGGTTTCGCTGCTGCAGGAGATTTCCATCTACACCCAGGACTACGACCAGACCGTTCCGCTGACGGAAGTATTTGACCGGATCTACCAGAAGTTCGGCACCGACCTGGCCGTGACCAACAAGTCGGACGACCGGGCCCTGGCCACGTTCATGGGCGAAATCATCCCCGATTACGACCGGCAACGCGTGTACATGTCCGATATCAAGAAGCTGGTATCGTGGTACAAAGCCGTCAGTGCCCGGCTCGAATACCAGGCCGCCGAAGCCGCCGAGGAAACTCCGGCCGTAGAAGCCACCGAGGATTCGGCCACCGAGCAACCTAAAGCCAAGAAGAAAGCCGCCAAAGATTCGACGGAAGCCGCTGCGGATGAGGCCCTGAGCACGGCGGGTGTAATTCCGGCCGAGCAGGAATCGACGGAGCCTATCAACCCGGAAATCACCGAAACTGCTCCGGCCAAAAAGTCCAAGAAGAAAGCCGAGTAGGTTTCTTTCTGGTTTTAAAGCCAACAAAAAGCCCGGCCGATAGATATCGGCCGGGCTTTTTGTTGATTCTTAGTATTGGCTTTCTAGAGCGAGGCTAGTGCGTCGGAATACTCGGCAGCGAGAAACTCCTCAGCTTTTTCAACCAACTCGGTAGAGCCGATGAACAGGGGGCTTCGCTCGTGCAGGCTCTGCGGGGTTTGCTCCAAGGTGCGGCTGCGGCCGTTGCTTGATTTGCCGCCGGCCTGCTCCACGATGAAGGCCAACGCATTGCACTCGTACATGAGGCGCAGCTTACCGTTGGGAGCCTTCTTCGTGGCTGGGTACATATAGATACCGCCCTTGAGCAGGTTGCGGTGAAAATCGGCTACCAACGAGCCGATGTAACGGGCCGAGTAGCCCTGCTGCTTGCAATGGGCCACAAAAGCGGCGGTGCCTTCCGAGAAATACTCCGAGCTACCTTCGTTGATGGAGTAGATGGCGCCAGTTTTGGGCGTGGTGATGTGCGGGTGCGAGAGGAAAAATTCGCCCAGGGAGTTTTCGTACGTGAAGCCGTTTACGCCATTGCCGGTGGTATACACCAGCATCGTGCTGGAGCCGTAGATAACGTAACCAGCCGCTACCTGGTGGGTGCCGGTTTGGAGGCAGTCCTGCTCGGTGCCTTCGGTACCGGTGGGCGAAATGCGGCGGTAGATGCTGAAGATGGTGCCGATGCTGACGTTGACGTCGATGTTGCTGGAGCCGTCGAGCGGGTCAATGGCCACCACGTACTTGCCCTGGTTGTTGCCGGTCTGAATCATGTCCTCGTCTTCCTCGGAAATGATGGTGCAAACCTCGCCTCCGTTGCGTAGCGCCCGGATAAAGCGGATGTTGGCAATGACGTCGAGCTTCTGCTGGTCTTCACCCTGGATGTTCTGGCTGCCGTAGGCCCCGGCAATATCAATGAGGCCCGAGCGGTTGATTTCCCGGTTCACAATCTTGGCGGCCAGGGCAATATCGCGCAGCAGCTGCGAGAGCTCCCCGGTGGCGTAGGGGAAGTCTTCCTGCTTGCGCATAATGAATCGGTCGAGGGTGGTACCGACGGGGAGAGCCAGTTTGTTGTGGTCCATAGAGTGGGTGGGTGAGCGGTGGTTCTGGCTTACAAAACTAAGGTTTTTCGCCACATCTGCGGCTGGCTGCCTACTTTTGGCCCATGCAGGAACAGCAGTCTTTACAGGTTTATAAGTTCGGCGGCGCCTCGGTGAAAGACGCGGCGGCCATCCGGAATCTGGCGGGAATCGTGCGGGAGCACGCCGTCCATTCGCAGCTGCTCATCGTAGTGTCGGCCATGGGCAAAACCACGAACGCCCTGGAGGAAATCTTTCAACTGGCCTTCACCGGGCAGGACTTTGCCCCGCCGCTGGCTACGCTGCACCGCTTTCATAGGGCCGTAGCGCAGGAGCTGTTTGAAGATAAACCGGCTGAAAATGAGAAGCTGGCCGAGCTACTCGCACAGCTGGAGCAGCACCTGACCGAGCTGCAGCAAAACCCCGCCCCCGCCGACAGCTACGACCAGCACTACGACCAGATCATCAGTTTCGGCGAACTGCTGGCTACCTGCATCGTGGCCCGGGCCCTGGGCGCGCAGTGGCTCGACTGCCGCCCGCTACTGCGCACCGACCACACCTGGCGCGAGGGCCGCATCGACTGGCCGACTACGGAGTGGAACGTGCGCGAACAGCTGCCCGATATGCTGCAACGTGGCCCCGTGGTGACGCAGGGCTTTTTGGGCGGTACGGCCGCGGGCCAAACCACCACCCTGGGCCGGGAAGGCTCCGACTACACCGCCGCCATTTTTGCCTACTGCTTGCAGGCCGAGGCCGTCACTATCTGGAAAGACGTGGCGGGCCTGCTCAATGCCGACCCCAAGTTTTTTGCCGACACGGTACGCTTCCCGGCCATCAGCTACCAGGAAACCATTGAAATGGCTTACTACGGCGCGTCGGTCATTCACCCCAAAACTATCAAGCCGCTGGCCGTGCGCCAGATTCCGTTGTTTGTCAAGTCGTTTCTGGCCCCCACGGCCGAGGGCACGCGCATCGGTGAGGGTCGGCACGAGCAGCTCAGTCCGGCCTTTATCCGCAAGGACGGGCAGTGCCTGATTTCGTTTGAGTCGAAGGATCTGACCTTTATTTCGGAGGAAAACCTGGAAGTAATTTTCGGCGCGCTGGCCCAGGTTCGGCTGAAAATCAACATGATGCAGAACTCGGCCATTTCCTTCTCGGTCTGCACCGACTACTCGGCCTACCGGCTGGAGAAGCTGCTGGGCTTGCTGCGTGAGCAATTCACGATTCACTATAACACCGGCCTGGAGCTCTACACCATTAAGAATTACGACCCGGCCAGCATCGGGCGGCTCACTGCGGGGCGCGAGCTGCTGCTGGAGCAGCGCACCCGCCAGACGTTTCAGTTTGCGTGTCGGGGGCGGGAAGTCAGCGGGCTGCTGTAGATAGCAACGGCTATTCCGAATATTGATTTCAGGCCAATTTTTAAACCTTTTTGCCCCGTATTGGCTTCTCCAACTACCTTTGTGGAGAATCATTCTTACCTGTGACGCTTTCATCTGACCATCTGCCTTCTTCCGCCTGCCAGCCCGACCGGGCCATTCTTCGGCAGCGCCTGACCGCGGCAGGCCTGCGGGCTACCACCCAGCGCATCCTCATTCTGGAGAGCCTGATGGTGCTGCCCGGCCACCCCACCGCCGAACAGGTACACCGCCAGGTGGTGCTGGCCGAGCCTACCGTGTCGCTGGGCACGGTGTATAAAACGCTCGACAGCTTTGTGGCCGCCGGCCTGAGTAAGCGCGTGGCATCGGCCGAGGGCCCCTGTCGCCGCTACGACTCCGACTGCAACGCCCACCACCACCTGTACTGCATCGATACCAAGGAAATCATCGACTACAGCAACCCCGAGCTGGACGCGCTGATTCGCGACTTTTTCGCTACCCACGGCCTGGGCAACTTCCAGCCCCACTCCTTCTCGCTGCACGTGGCTGGTTCCCGCATTTCGTAGTCAGTTGTCAGTTGTCAGTTGTCAGGAAAAGGTAGTCCGAACGACTAACAACGGACAACCAGCAACCAGCAACTCTCCCTTCTCATTCCCCTTTTTCACTTTTCATACTCAATACAATGGCAGTTCTCGTTGGCAAACGTGCTCCTTCTTTCAAGGCTACGGCCGTAATCGACAGCGAATTCGAAGAGGATTTCTCTTTGGACCGCTACCTGGGCAAGAAGCACGTTATCTTCTACTTCTATCCCGCCGACTTCACTTTCGTGTGCCCTACCGAAATCATTGCGTTCCAGGACCGTCTGGCCGATTTCGAAGCTAAAGGCGTGGCCATTGTGGGTTGCTCGACCGATACCCACTTCTCGCACTTCGCCTGGCTGCAGACGCCCCGCGACAACGGCGGCATCGAAGGCGTAACCTACCCGCTGGTGGCTGACGCTACCAAAACCATTGCCTCGAACTACGACGTGCTGGGCGGCCACTACGACTACAACGAAGCCGGCGAGATGACCTTTGTAGGCTCGCCCCTGGCCTACCGCGGCCTGTTCCTGATCGACAAGGACGGCATCGTGCGCCACCAGGTGGTAAACGACGGTCCGCTGGGCCGCAGCATCGACGAAGCCATGCGCATGGTAGATGCTCTGCAGTACTTTGAAGCCAAAGGCGAGGTATGCCCCGCCAACTGGGAAGAAGGCAAAGAAGCCATGCACGCCACGCGTGAAGGCGTTGCCAACTACCTCGGCAAGCAGGCTGCTCACTAATTTCAAAGTCTTGGAGCTTAGGTTCTAGGACTTAGAAATACGAGCCTGAGAAGGCCCTAACCGCTTGGTTGGGGCCTTTTTTCGTTTGTCGGTCGTTAAAAGCCTATTTTTGCGGAATTCAAGCGAATCTGTGCTGGCCGAACTGCAGCACTAGACACTAAGCATCAAAACTTGCGTTTTATCTATACCGTTGGTATCCACCTTTATGCGCTGCTGTTGCGGCTCGTGGCACCTTTCGTGCCCAAGGCTGCCCAGTGGGTGGCCGGGCGGCGGGGGCTGCTAGCTCACATCCGCCACACGCTGCAAACCGATACCGCGCCTCGGGTGTGGTTTCACTGTGCCTCGCTGGGCGAGTTTGAGCAGGGCCGCCCCCTGATTGAAGCCTACGCCCAGCAGCACCCCGAGCACAAAATCGTGCTGACGTTCTTCTCGCCCTCGGGCTACGCGGTGCGCCACAACTGGCCCGGGGCACATTACATCTTCTACCTGCCGCTCGATACCCGTCACAACGCCCACGAATTTCTGGAAGCCGTGCAGCCCCAACTGGCGGTGTTTGTGAAGTACGAGTTCTGGCACTATATGCTGGCGGGCTTGCAGCAGCGTGGGGTGCCTACTATCTGCGTATCAGCCATTTTCCGGCCCAGTCAGGTGTTTTTCAAACCCTGGGGCGGCTTCTACCGCCGGATGCTGCAGTGCTTCACGCATATCTTCACCCAAAATGAAGCCTCGGTGCAGCTGCTGCGGCAGGCGGGCATCACCCGGGCCAGCGTAGCCGGTGATACGCGCTTCGACACGGTGGTGCGCACGGCCTCGGCCCAGCCCCGGCCCCTGCCGATGGTCGATGCCTTTACCGACGACTGGCTGCCGGTCTGCATAGTGGGCAGCAGCTGGCCCGAGGATCTGCCCGTGCTTACGCCACTGCTGGAGAAGTATCAGCAGGAAATGCGCTTTATAGTGGCGCCCCACGAAATCAGTGAAAACAACCTGCGGCTGGTGGAAGCGGCCCTGCCGGGCCAAGTAGTGCGCTACTCCCAGGCCGATGCCGCCACCGTGGGCCAGTATAAAGTGCTGCTCATGGATAACGTAGGGCTGCTCAGCCAGCTCTACCGGTTTGGCCACTTTGCCTACATCGGCGGGGCCTTCGGTAAAGGCCTGCACAACACGCTCGAAGCCGCTGCCTTTGGGCTGCCGCTGTTTTTCGGCCCTACTTACGAGAAATTTCAGGAAGCTATAGACTTGGTGGAAATGGGCTGTGCTTTCCCCGTCCGGACCGCCCAGGAGCTGGAAATTGCCTTTGCGCCCCTTTTCTATCAGGAAGCCAACCGCCTTGTGGTGCAGGACCTAAGCCTGGAATACGTTCACCAGAAAGCCGGTGCCACAGCCATCATTATGCGGTGGCTTGAAAGTGAAGTTGTGAGATTGTGAAGTTGTGAGTTTTAGTTCTGCTTGCGCAGTCTTGCACAAGTCGGGTCAATCCACATTTTCCTATTCAGCAACTTCACAACCTCACAATTTCACAACTTCACCTTATGATCGGTATTGTAGTTAAGTCGACGGGCTCGTGGTATGTGGTGCGCGAAACGGCGACGAACAAGCTGCATCGGTGTCGGCTGCGGGGCAAGTTCAAGAATAAGGGCCTGAAGGTGAGCAACCCACTGGCCGTGGGCGACCAGGTGGAGTTTACGGTGGAAGAGCAGACCGAAGGCGCGGGCGTGATTCATCACATTGAGCCGCGCCGCAACTACATCATCCGCCGCTCGGTGCACAAGGCCGAACACGCCCACATCGTGGCCGCCAACCTCGACCAGGCCCTGCTGGTGGTGACGCTCGTGTCGCCGGCTACCTCGTTCGGGTTCATCGACCGGTTTCTGGTCACGGCCGAGGCCTACAGCATTCCGGTAACGCTCATCTTCAACAAGACTGACCTCTATGACGAAGACCTGGCCGATTACCAGGATCAGATTCTGAAGATGTACAAGCGCACCGGCTACCCCGGCCTGCGCTGCTCGGCCGAAACCGGGGAGGGCGTAAGCGACGTGGACGCCCTGCTTGATGGCAAAGTCTCCTTGCTTTCGGGGCACTCGGGCGTGGGCAAGAGCACGCTCATCAATGCCCTGGTGCCCGATCTGGACATCAAGACGGCCGAAATCAGCGAGTTTTCCGACAAGGGCGTGCATACCACCACCTTCGCCGAAATGCTGGAAGTACGCCCCGGTACCTACCTCATCGACACGCCCGGCATCAAGGAGCTGGGGCTGGTGGATATTCCGCCGGGCCAGCTGGCCCACTTTTTTCCCGAGATGCGCGCCCTGCTCAATCAGTGCCGCTACCACAACTGCCAGCACGTGCACGAGCCCGGCTGCGCCGTGCGCGAGGCCGTGGAAAAAGGCAAAATAGCCCTGCCCCGCTACGACAGCTACGTGAGCATGCTTTCGAATGACGACAACCGGCATTAAGGAATACTAATGACGTTGTTTTCGCCTGTCATGGCGAGCGAAGCGCGGCCATCCGTCCTCTGAAATGTGTTGGGTGTTCTAAACTGAAAAGCCCTTTACTACACGAGTAGTAAAGGGCTTTCTGGTAATAGGTCATTTCGTACTGCGCAGAGGACGGATTGCTTCGTGCCTCGCAATGACGGACGAAATCAGCTTGACTCCAGCTTACGCGCCCGGCGCGGGCGGCAGCAGTACTTGGTCGATGACGTGGGTAACGCCGTTGCTGGAAATAACGTCGGGAATCTGGATGGTGGCGTTGTTAATCATGATTTTGCCACCCTTCACCGAGATTTTAACTTTCTCGCCATTCACGGTGGTCAACTCCTGGCCGTCTTTCAGGTCGGAAGCCACGAGGCGGCCGGCAATGACGTGGTAGGTGAGCACACCTTTGAGCTTCTCCTTGCTTTCGGGCTTCATCAGGCCGGCCATAGCACCCTGGGGCAGCTGAATAAAGGCCGAGTTGGTGGGCGCGAATACCGTGAACGGGCCGGGGCCGCTGAGCGTGCCGCCCAGATCGGCGGCCGACACGGCCCGTACCAGCGTGCTGACGCTGCTGGCCTGCACCGCGTTCTGGATGATATTCTTATCGGGAGTCATGGCCACGCCGTCTACCATCACGCCTTCGGGCTTGGCCATGCGGGCCGAGTCGGTGAGCATGGCGGCCGAGTCGACGGTGGCAATGGCTTCGGTTTCGGCGGTGGCGTTTTCCTGGGTTTTGGTGTCGTTGCAGCTGCTTAGGCTACCGGCACTCAGCACGGCGGCGCACAGGGCGAAAGAGGCGTTTCTCAGGTTCTTTTTCATCGGAGGCAGAACGGGGTTAGGGGATTGGCTTAGAAAAGGGCTTGGGGCAAGGGCGGGCAATATCGGAATATTCACCTGCCAACATACGTGCACTGTGTACAGAACCCCGGCCGTAGCCGGATGTTTTGCCCCGGGGCGAATTGGCTACCTTTGTCCCGCGCGAAAAACATTTCGCGCTTGTACGCATCCACCTATTCCTTTTCCCGCATGAAAACTGCCGAAATCCACACTACGCACGGCGTAATGAAAGTCGAGTTCTTTGAAGCCGACGCACCCAACACCGTCAAGAACTTCACCGACCTGGCTAAGAAAGGCTTCTACGACGGCCTGAAGTTTCACCGCGTCATCCCAAACTTCGTGGTGCAGGGCGGCTGCCCCAACACCCGCGAAGGTGCCAAAGGTGCCCCTGGCACTGGCGGCCCCGGTTACAAAATCGACTGTGAGCTGAAAGGCGGCAACCAATACCACGACCGGGGAGTGCTGAGCATGGCCCACGCCGGCCGCAACACCGGGGGCTCGCAGTTCTTCATCGTGCACAGCCGCGACAACACGGCCCACCTCGACCGCAACCACACCGTGTTCGGCAAAGTAGTGGAAGGCCTCGACATCATCGACCAGATCAAAGCCAACGACGAAATCCAGAAAATCGTAGTGAGCGAGCAGGTGTAAGCAGCAGTTAGTCGAACGATGTAGAGACGCATACTTGCGTCTCCTCGTTGAACGACAACCATTGCAACGTCAGCAACGATTGAGACGCGGGTACGCGTCTCTACACTGCCCAACAACAGAAAAGCCGGCTGAGGATATCAGCCGGCTTTTTGTGTTGCAGAGGTCGGGTGTGTAAAAAAACCAGCAGGAATTTCTCCTAAGCAAGGAGCAGCGGCCTACCAGCGCTGGAAGAACCAACGAGTGCTGTTGGCATTGTATTGCTTGTAGTTGGGGCGATGCAGCGCCACGCGGCCTTTGCTCACGGCCCGCACGAATGGCGTCCGGCCCCGGCCAGCGGCAGCAGCCGGAGCGGCGGGCAGCAGCAGTACCACAACGAGGAGCAGCGAGGCGAAGCGGGCAATGAGGGAAGCAGACATGGCAGAAAAATAATGGCTGGAGAAGTGGCTGAGTTGGATTCCAAAGCCCGTTTGGCCGTTGGAATGATACAAAGCAACGCCAGCGCCGCCGGCCTTTTCCGAAGATTTGCTACGGCGTATATTTTCCTGGCTGAATGAACGATTTTTCTTTCCGAACGGATTTCGGGCTAGCGAAAAAGGATAAAAAAAGCCCTGTAGCACCGCTACCGTTTAGCTACAGCCTAACATCGGCGACCAATCACCAGCAACGGCCTCGCACTCACCATGAGGAAACAACAACGCCCCGCGCACCTTTCGGCACGCGGGGCGTTTGGGTATAGTAGCGCGGTTACGCGGCTATTTCTTCTGTGTTTTCACGGTCTTGCCCGAGGGCTTGTCCTTGATTTCCGTTTCGTTTTCCTTCTCCTTGGCTTTGGTAGCGGGGTCGGTATGCTTCGGAGTGCTGGTGGTATTGGCCATGTTGGGAAGTCCTGATTGTGAAAGAATACTTCCTGTACGGCCGTTGAGCTACAATGACTAGGCACCGGCCACTATTTATTTGGCGCGGGCCGCGCGGCAAGTGCTGCCGGCTACCGTTTGGCGCTACGGTTTCAGCCTTACGTAGCGCTCAATATTCACCCTGTCCACGCCGGCACTTGCTACCTTTTCCACACCGCTTTGGGTGAGGGTATCGTTTTTTAACGTGACGGTGAATGCAAAATCATTATCCTCCCAGTTTCGGGCGCTGCAATACTCCAGGTGCTCACTGTAGAGGCTGTCTTTGAGTGAATACTTGCCGCCCCCGGCCACGAATACGGCAGCTGAATCCTTGCCTTTTTTCAAGTCGTGCTGTAAAAAGGCAAAGTGGCTGTCATTAATGACTTTGATAAAGGATTCGTTTTTGTTGCTGGCAGTGGTTACCGTGTCTCCCTTCTCAATAACCGTTCTGCTAACAAGCTGCCAAGTACCCGTTATGGGCATTTTACCGGCTTCGGGAGCGGTTTCCGTTCCTGACGTGCAGGACAGGAAGCTGCCAAGCACAGCGGTGAGGGCGACTACAGTTACTATTCTCATTGTATTGATTTTTTCACAAACCCAGAAACACTGCTACTGAATTAGCCATGGGCACCGGGCTTTTCTACGACCAGCGCAACTAGCAGCGGCTAAGGTAGCAGTATCTTATATATAGCGTTTTGCATAAATACTTATTGCACGATAGAGCACTATCTTGCTTGTCTGCATTTGGGCGTACGCATCGCGAAAAGCGCTTCGACTGACTCTTATTTCCCCTTGAAGGGCGTTTTCAGCAATTAGAAAATAGTCTGAAATAAAACGCCCCGCGCATCTTTCGATACGCGGGGCGTCTGAGGGTGCTAGCAGCGTGTACTTTGTAGTTCGCGTTAGGCTCTACCGGCGCCGGCGGGGCTTTTCTTCTTCGTCCTCATCATCCTCGCCGCCAAAGCTGGGCATGGTGAACATGGAGGAGAGCAGGTCCTTGAATTGGGTGCCGGCCTGCACCCGGTTGCGCGAAATGAGGCTGTGCTCGGCCAGGCCGTGCAGGCAGAACTCCATCAGGAACCAGGTGGTATCCGCGTCTTCCTTGGGGTGCAGGAAGGTCACGATGTTGCGCAGGCCGGGCACCTGCTCCAGGGCTTTGTGGTAGTCCTTGTCGGACGAGTCGTTGAGCACGTCCACGGTGTTGCCGGCCCCGAACCAGTCCTGCACCTCTTTGTAGGGGTTCGGGATGGTCTTCTTTTTCTTCTGCTTGTCCGGGTCAGGGAAGTAAGTCAGGAACAGCGTGCGGATGGCTTTGCCCATCAGCTTCTCGGCCACGATGCCGGCTCCCTCCTGCTCGCCTTCGTACACCAGCTCCACCTTGCCGGTGAGGGCGGGCACGGCAGCCAGAAAGTCGGCAATGCGCACGTAGGTCTTCTTCTCGCCGTTAATCAGGGCGCGCCGCTCGGCGGCACTGATCAGGCTTTCGTAGGCCGAGATGGTGAGGCGGGCCGATACGCCGCTCTTAGCATCCACAAACTCCGACGAGCGGGCCTCCACGGCCACCTGCTCCACGAGGTCGTGGATGATTTCGTTGGTCGTTACCATGCCCTTTTGCTCGGGCTTGATGCGGGCCTCCTGCTTGGTGATGCGCTTCCCGATTTCGACGCTCTTGGGGTAGTGCGTGATGATCTGGGAGTCGATACGGTCCTTGAGGGGCGTCACGATGGAGCCCCGGTTGGTATAGTCCTCGGGGTTGGCCGTGAATACAAACTGGATATCGAGCGGCAGGCGCACCTTGAAGCCCCGGATCTGGATGTCGCCTTCCTGCAGAATGTTGAAGAGTGACACCTGGATGCGGGCCTGCAAATCGGGCAGCTCGTTGATAACGAAGATGCCGCGGTGCGAGCGGGGAATCAGGCCGAAGTGAATTACCCGCTCATCGGAGTAGGGCAGTTTCAGCGTGGCAGCCTTGATGGGGTCGGCGTCGCCGATGAGGTCGGCCACCGATACGTCGGGCGTGGCCAGCTTCTCGGTGTAGCGGTCCGAGCGGTGCATCCACGCAACGGGCGTGGCGTCGCCTTTTTCGGCAATCAGGTTTTTAGCGTAGATGCTCAGCGGCTCCAGCGGGTCGTCGTTGAGCTCGGAGCCTTCCACGACGGGAATGTACTCATCGAGCAGTTCGACCAGCAGGCGGGCAATGCGGGTTTTGGCCTGCCCGCGCAAACCGAGCAGGTTGATGTGGTGCATGCTCAAAATAGCGCGCTGCAGGTCCGGAATAACGGTTTCCTCGTAGCCGAAGATGCCGGGAAACACGTCCTCTTTGGCCTGGAGCTTGGCAATAAGATTGTCGCGGAGTTCCTGTTTTACGGAGCGGGGCTGGTAGCCAGACTTTTTCAGGTCGCCGAGGGTGCGAATGTCAATTCGGTTCATATAGGGAAAGTAGTACGGCGCCCGGCAGCGTGGTAGCCTGGGCGCGGGAAGATACTAGTATAACTCCCCGAAGGGGTGGTTGGTTCGAGCCCAGTGGGCCGAAGGGCGCGGCTACCGGGCCGCCCATCACCCAAATATGTGAGGCGGCATATTAGCGGATCAGTATATTCTTACCTATTCTTGCAAAAGTTCAAGCCTGCGAACAGTTTGACAGCGGCTCCGCGCCAGAATGCCTTTATGTACTGCTGCCGGCGGGCCACGCTTACTTTCCTGCCTATGAAATCCTTCCCTATTCTGGCGGCCCTGCTGGTGCTGCCGCTGGCTGGCCGGGCCCAGAGCCAGCCCGTCGAGCAGTGGCACCACCTCGATCCGGCTGCCGACCACGCCATGGGCATCAGCACCGCCCGCGCCTACGAGCTATTGCGGCAGTTGCCCGCGCCCAAGGGCGCTCCGCTTATCGTGGCCGTTATCGACGGCGGTATTGATACGGCCCATGCCGACCTGCGCCGGGTGCTGTGGCACAACCCGCGGGAAGTAGCTGGCAACGGGCTCGATGACGACCACAACGGCTACACCGACGATGTGTACGGCTGGAACTTTACCGGGGGGCGCGACGGCCGCAATCTGTTTGTGGAGCAGAAAGAGGAAACCCGCATCTACGCCCGTCTCAAGGACCGCTACGAGGGCAAAACTGCGGCCACGGTACCCGCAGCCAACCGGGCCGAGTTTCAGCTTTACGAGCAGGCCAAGGCCGAATACCTGGCCCGGCGCGCCGAGGCCGAGGCACAACTGCAAGCCGACACCCGCCAGCTGACCGAGGACCGGGCCAACCTGACCCGGCTCAAGCAGGGCCTTAAGGTAACGGTGCTGGACTCGGCCCTGCTCCGCCGCCCCACCACGGCTGATACGGCGTTGCTGCGCTCGGCCAGTATGTACTACGGCGGCCTGCGCCAGATGCGCCTGCCCAACACCGATTCGCTGCTCAACCGCTTCGTGCGCTACAACGAGAAACTCCGCAAGCGCGTCGACTACGCCTACAACCTGGCCTACAACCCCCGCCCGCTGGTGGGCGACCATCCCGACGATCTTACCGAACGCCACTACGGCAACGCCGACGTAATGGCCAGCCGCTCCGACCACGGCACGGTACACGGCTCACACTGCGCCGGTATCATTGCCGCCGACCGCCGCAACGCCGTGGGTAGCCAGGGCATTGCCGACCAGGTCCGCATCCTGTCGGTGCGGTGCGCCCCCGACGGCGACGAGCGGGACAAGGACGTGGCCAACGCCATTCGCTACGCCGTCGACCACGGAGCCAAGGTTATCAGCATGAGCTTCGGCAAATATTTCTCCCCCGGAAAAGCCGCCGTGGATGAGGCCATGCGCTACGCCGGGGCCAAGGGCGTGCTGCTGGTGCACGCGGCCGGCAACGACCACCTGGACGTGGACAAGACTACGCAGTATCCCAGTCCGCGCTTTCTCAATGGCCAGGATATTCCGAACCTGCTGACCGTGGGCGCCAGCGGCCCTACCAACAACGAGCAGCTGATTGCGCCCTTTTCCAACTACGGACAGCAGTCGGTGGATGTGTTTGCGCCCGGCCTCAACATCATGTCGACGGTGCCGGGCAGCCAGTACGCGCCCCTGAGCGGCACGAGCATGGCTGCACCCGTAGTGGCGGGCGTGGCAGCAGTGCTGAAATCGTATTTCCCCCAGCTCACCCCCGCCGAGCTGAAGCATATTATCATGCAGTCGGCGCGGCCTCTGCACACCCAGGTAATGAAACCCGGCACCAAACAGCTGGTAGACTTCGCCACACTGTCGAGAACCGGCGGAGTAGTCAACCTCTACGAGGCCCTGAAGCTAGCCCAGGCCCAGCAAGCGGCAGTAGCCAAAAAGCCGGCACGCAAGACTGCCCGGAAGTCATAGCCGTAGCCATATCCGGCCGCCCGCTGAACGCAAAGGCAACCCAGCAAAAAGCCCGTTACCCTTGCAAGGGTAACGGGCTTTTTGCTGGTGGTATGTGGGGCCGCCTACAGTGTTTTGCGGCGGTTCTTCTTATAATCTTCGAATACCAGGTGGCCCAGGCCTTTGAGGCCCGAATAGTAAGCCTTGCCCTGATTGACCTGGGTGAATTCCTCCACGAACTGCTGCAGATAAGGGTCGGAGGCAATCATGAAGGTGGTAATCGGGATTTTGAGGCGGCGGGCGGCGGCGGCCAGGTTCAGGGTCTTGTTCACCACTTTCCGGTCGAGGCCGAAGCTGTTCTTGTAGTAGCCGTTGCCTTCCTTGAGGCAGGTAGGCTTGCCGTCCGTTATCATGAAAATCTGCTTGTTGGCCGTTTTGCGCTTGCGCAGCAGGTCCATGGCCAGCTCCAGGCCCGCCACTGTGTTGGTGTGGTAGGGGCCCACTTCCAGGTAGGGCAAATCCTTGACCGTGATAGGCCAGGCGTCGTTGCCGAATACGATAACGTCGAGGAAGTCTTTGGGATACTTCTGCTTCACGAGCTCGGCCAGGGCCATAGCCACCTTCTTGGCGGGCGTGATGCGGTCCTCGCCGTAGAGAATCATCGAGTGCGAGATGTCAATCATGAGCACGGTGCTGGTTTGGGTTTTGTGCTCGGTTTCGCGCACTTCCAGGTCGCCCTCGGCCAGCATGAACTCCTCGCCCAAGCCGTGGTTGAGCTGGGCGTTGCGGATGCTTTCGGTCATCGAAATCTGCTCCAGAGAGTCGCCGAAGCGGAAGTCGCGGATGTCGGTGCTCATCTCGTCGCCCTGCCCGGTCTGGGGCGTGCGGTGGTTGCCGGAGTTACCTTTCTTGAGCTTGCCGAAGATTTCCTCCAGAGCGCTTTTACGAATGCCCTGCTCGGTTTTGGGCGTTATCTTAAAGGCGCCCCGCTCCTGCTCGTTCTCATCGATGTAGCCCTTTTTCTTCAGGTCCTCGATGAAGTTGCCGATACCATAGTCGTTGTCGGTCAGCCCGTACTGCTTGTCCAGCTCCGAGAGCCACGACAAAGCTTCCCCTACGTCGCCGGAGGTGATGGTAACCAGCTGCATGAATAGCTTAAACAGCGTCTCGAAGCCTTTCTCGGACGACTCTTCGGGCACGAAATCCCGGAAACGAAAACCTGCGGCCATAATACTGAAGATTGAAGTCTGATAACAAAGCGGCGGGCGGCAATGTTCGTTTATAGATCCCCGCCTGCCATCCTGAACTCTTGCGAAGAGCCTTAATAGGATACGAACGGTGAGCTTAACAACGTCTTGTTCTACCGTAATAAGGTCCTGCGCAAGCTCAGAATAACAAACGATTTTTCAATTCTCGCAGTACCCGATACTTCCAACCACACCCACCATGAAAGCCATTTGGAACGACACCGTAATTGCGGAAAGCAACGACACGGTGGTAGTCGAAAACAACCATTACTTTCCCGCCGACGCCATCAAGCGGGAATATTTCGAGGACAGCATTGCCCAGACTTCCTGCCCCTGGAAAGGCCGGGCCAGCTATTATTCCCTGCGCGTGAATGGCGAGCTGAACAAAGATGCGGCCTGGTATTATCCTCAGCCGAAGGACGCGGCCCAGGAAATTAAGAACCGGGTGGCCTTTTGGAAGGGCGTGAAAGTGGTGGAATAAGCGCGTAGATCTATCTTCACGCCACCGTTGCCGTATAGGCAGCCATACCCTTTTTCGCCTTTTGTATGCGTACCTCTTCCCGCCTCCTGCTGGCGGCTTCCGTGCTGGCTCTTGCCGCTAGCTGCGACAGTGCCCGCGAAACCACTACCGGTCAGCCCAACCCTACCACTTCCAGCGCCCCCGAGGCCCGGCCCACCCCACCGCCCGGCTTCAGCAAAACGCTGACAGCGGCGCCCTACACGTTCGTAGTCAGCACCGCCGGGCCGCTGGGGCAGCGGCAATTGCAGGTGCGCGCCGAGCAGGATGGCCAGGAGCTGACCACGGCCCAGGACACGATTTTGGGCGAAGTCACGGATGCGCGGCTGGTGAAGCTGACTGCCGGGCCCGGCTCCGAGCTGCTGGTGTTCGTGGAAGGGGCGGGCAGCGGCTCGTATGGCGAGCTGCGCGGCTATTGGTTTGGGGGCAAAGACTGGGAGCGGATGACAATGCCTACGCTGAGCGAAGTTGCCGCCCGCGGCTACCAGGGCCAGGATAAATTCCGGGTGCAGGGCAAAGAAGTGGTGCGCTCCTTCCCTATTTATGCCCCCACCGATGCCAACTGTTGCCCCAGCGGCGGCACCCGCACCATTCGCTACGTGCTGCCTGAGCGCAGCCTCACTTTCCGGCAGACGAGCGTAGTAAACGAAGCTCCGGCCGTACAATAGGCGCCTGCCGGTTTATCACGAAGCCGTTTTCCGGATGGAGAACGGCTTTTTGCGTCTACTGGGAGTAAGTGCGCAAGAATCGGGTTTTGAGGCGGCGGGTGCGGCCGTAGCTTTGGAAACCAATTTGCCTACTGCCATGATGACTGACTACCAACGCATTGCCGCCGCCATCGGCTACATCCAAGCCAACTTCCGGGAGCAGCCCACGCTGGAACAAATTGCCGCCCAGGCCCATTGGAGCCCGTTTCACTTCCAGCGCAAGTTTCAGGAGTGGGCCGGGGTAAGCCCCAAGAAGTTTTTGCAGTATGTAAGCATTGAGCACGCCAAAAGCCTGCTCCAACAGCAGCTTTCCGTGGCCGACGCTACCCACGCCACCGGTCTGTCCGGCACCAGTCGCCTCCATGACTTATTCGTGACGCTGGAAGCCATGACGCCGGGCGAGTACCGGCAGGGCGGCGCGGCCCTCACCATTAGCTACAGTTTCGGCGACAGTCGTTTCGGACCATATCTGGTGGCCTCCACGCCCAAGGGCATCTGCCACCTGCACTTCGCTGACGATGCCGACCTAGCCCTGGCCGAGCTGCACCAGCAGTGGCCCCAGGCCGCACTACTGGCGCAGGCAAGGCCGGAGCACGCCCAGGTAGCCCGGTTTTTTGCCCGCGAGTTTCAGCCTGCCGACCGACTCCACCTGCACCTAAAAGGCACCGATTTTCAGCTAAAAGTGTGGGAGTCGCTGCTGCATATTCCCGAAGGTCGGCTTACTACGTATTCCGGGCTGGCCACCGGCGCGGGCTTCGAATCGGCGGTGCGGGCTGTAGGCACGGCCATTGGGGCCAACCCAGTCGGCTACCTCATTCCCTGCCACCGCGTTATTCGCCAGGGCGGCGAGCTGGGCCAGTACCGCTGGGGCGTCACACGCAAAGCCGCGCTGATGGGCTGGGAAGCGGCGCAAACGACAGCGTTGGTTGAGGCAAAGTGAAGGGCATTCAGGAAACAACCTAAACGCCCTCTCGACCATTCTGCGCTTCGAGCAGAGAGGAGGCATGCTGCGTGCAATGCTATTACGTCACGTTACGCTTGCGAAGCATCTCTGCCGCTTCGTTGGGCAATGAGTTACCACTGTGGTAAAGACACTTCGGCAAGCGCAGCATGACATTCTTTACTATCGTCCCTAACGCAAAAAAGCCCTTGTTCCACCGGAGCAAGGGCTTTTCTATCAGCAGGATTCGTTACTCAATCCACTTGAATTTGTATTCCAGCTTGGGCACCGGCATCCGGTCGGCTACCCGGCGCAAGCGCATGGGCAGGGCCATGATATAGTCGCGGGCTTTTTCGGCCGCACCGTTCAGGCCCGTAATCTGGTCGAGCTTCCAGGTAGTGATGAGGCCTTCCAGGATGTCGGTGTAGTCCTGGCTGGTATACACGCCCAAGCGCTGAGCGGCATCGGTGAAGTGACCGAAGGTTTTGCCCATTTCCACGCCCATTTCCCGCATGTAGTGGGCCGGCATCACAATTTTCTTGCGCATCATGTCTTCGAAGGCCAGCATCATTTCGGAGGCGTCTACTTCGAATATTTTGTCGACAAACGTCTGGTAGACCCGGGCGTGGCGGGTTTCGTCGCCGGCAATCATGCCGCAGATCTTGGACAGCTGGGCATCACCGGCCTTGCGGGCCAGGGTACCCACGCGGCGGTGCGAGAGGTTGGTAGCCGCTTCCTGGTAGCTGGTGTAGATGAAGGCGCGGTACGGGTCGTGGGCAGTGCCCAGGTCAAAGCCGTCGGCAATGAGGTATTGCGTGCTGGTTTCAAACTCGCGCATGTTCACGCGGCCCGACAGATAGAGGTAGCGGTTGAGCAGGTCGCCGTGGCGGTTTTCCTCGGCCGTCCAACCCCGGATCCACTGAGCCCAGCCATTGTTGGGGTCACGGTTTAAATCGTCGAGTTGGTGGAACCAAGCTTCGTAGTTGGGCAGGGCTTCTTCGGTGATGGTGTCGCCGATGAGAACTGCTAACAGGTCGTAGCTCAGTCCTTTGGCCCGCTCACGGAGCTCACGCACTTCGTCGAAGAAGGTATCGGAACGGGAATCGGGGAGAAAGTCGGCGGGCTGCCAGCTGTCCTCGACCTTTCTAAGAAAGCCGTCCATATTCTCTTTTAGAAAGGATTCGAGATGCTGAAGCACCTCCCCGCGGGAGGCCACAGTTGCAATCATAGGAAGGGGAAAAGAGGGATTCTGGGGTCAAATGTAGGCATTCGACAATCACACATACGTAAAGCGTCCTTACTCTGCCACCTATAAAATTTTGGCATTTTACCTTTATTTCATCTTCTCCACACGAACTAGGTACTGTTGAGGCTGTAGCGAATCACTGCTGGCACTCCCAGCCACGCGCTGAATGCTCGTTCGTCCGCTGCGGGCCATGAGGTAAGCAGTTAGCCAGGGCACTATTTCTGGCGTTAGCCACCACTGGGCTGCCGGGTTCCCTGCAAGCCGCTTCAACGCCAATGCTTGGTCGGCAGTGCCGGTGAGTTGCCGCAGAAGCTGCCGGTGCGACGGGTCGAGGGTCGTCCAGCCGGTGAGGGGCAGCACCGAATGGGGCGCAAAACGTAGCACCGCAAACGGCGACTGGGACTTGTAGGCGGTTTCCAGGCCGGCCACTACCAGCAGCTGGCCCCGGTGGGTGGCGGCCTGCAGCGGCCCGAGCAGCGCCTGCCCCCGGGCCTGCTCCCGGCCCAGCACCTGCACCCGATGCGCGGTTTTGAAGGTGTAGGCAATAAGCAGCAGCAGCACCGTAGCAAAAAACAGCGGCGACAGGCGCGGCAGCGGGCGGCGGGTATCGCGCAGGAAATAGGTCAGGTTGCTCAGGGTCCAGAGGCTGAAGAGAGGCATGCCGAGGCGAGGCGGCAGCTTCAGCACCAGGCCCAGGCCCAGCAGCAGGCTCAGAAAAAACAGCTGCCCCAGCCAGAAGCCCCGGCGCTGGGCAAAACGTGGGCTGCGCGCCACCAGCCACCAACCCACTGCCAGCAGAATCAGCAGGGCAAAATAGTCGCGTGCAAGCAGGCTACCCCAGGCAGCTAGCTTGCCCGGAGCCATTTCCCGCAGAAAATACACTGCATCAAAGTGGCCGGCCCGTTGAAACAAGCCTTGATTAACCAGGGCTGAGTCGCCAAAAGCCCAGTGGCCCACGGCCTGCATGCCGAGCTGGTCGGCGGCCGTACGCGGGCGAGGCTGGTAGAGCTGGTAGTCGTTGAGGTTGGACTTGAGCACATCCAGAGTGCGGTAGGTGGCCGTGGCCGGACTGCTGGTGAGCAGCAGTACCACGCTGGCCGCGCCCAGCAGTAGCAAAGCCCCACCGGCCAGAGAAGCCCCGCGCCGGCCAGCCAGCCACACTGCGCCCGGCCCCGCTGCCAGCACGCCCAGCACCGCCGCGCTGGGCCGCACCATCCAGGCCAGGGTCAGGGCAACTGCGGCTACGGCCAGCATCCGGCGGCGGCCGGCCCGCTGAGCGGCCAGCAGCACCGCGCCCCCGGCCAGCAGCACCGGCACCCGCACGTAGTTGAACCATAGGCCGTGCTCCAGCCAGGCTAAAGCGTAGAAGCCCACCAGCACCAGCGTAACCTGCGTGCCCGACAGCCGGGTGCGCAACAGCTTATCGAGCACGGCGAAGGCCAGGGCGGTAGCCGCGTAGAGCAGGCCGTAGAGCAGCAGGCCGTACCAGGGCAGGGCGGGAAACTGCTGGTACAACCAGGCCAGCACCGGAGCTAGGCCGTGGAAATACAGGTGCAGATCGGTGACGGGCAGCGCGGCCGTACTGCCCTGCAGCAGCAGCGTGATGCTCACGTCGTCGTTGGTTTCGTAGTAGCAGCCCAGAACCACACCGGAAGCCAGCAGTAGCAGGGCCGGCAGCAGAACAACGCGCAGAAACCGGAAATTGAGCATCGGGGCCGGAAAGGCAGACTGGAAGTGGTGTAGGCGAAGCTTGCCCGGGTAAAGATGGGAAACGGCCGACGGTTTAGCAGCATTAAGCGGCCTGCCCCGCGCAGGCGGTAGTAGTCAGCGCGGGCAATTACGGCTAATATCGGTTGCTTTGCAGCTGTGAAGCCTCTCTCCTCCCGCCTGCCCGATCTGACGCTGGTTTTTGTGGTGCTGTTTACCGTGGCCTACTTTTTCCTGACCCACGAGGGCCTCTACGATCTAGACGACTATTTCTACTCCCGCTACGCCCACCAGCTGGCCGCTGGTACCTTCCGAGTGCTGCCCGACCCGCAGGGGATGCTGCACGACCCGCTGAAGGAGCGGTGGCTGATTTTCGGGCCGGTGGCCCTGCTCTACCGGCTGCTGGGCATCAACATCATTTCCACCACCCTGTGGCCGCTGCTGGCTACGCTGGGGTGTGCCGCGATTATCTGGCGGGTGTACCGCCGGCGGGAGCCGGTAGTAGCGGCGGCGGCCATGCTGTTGCTCGGGCTGCATTATTTCACGCTTAACCTAACCAATTACCTGTATCCAGATAACATTCTGATGTTTTGGTGCTTATGCTGCGCCTTGTGTCTGCTGGCCGGCCGGCACCAAGCCCGCAAGCAGCTGCTCTGGGGCGGTGGTTTTGCCTTGCTCAACTTCGCCGCCTTGCTCAGCAAGGAAACCATCGTGTACTACCTGCCCTTTTACCTAGGCGTACTGGCGCTGGACATTTTCGGGCGGCGGCACGGCCGGTTCTGGCTGGCGGCCGTGGGTGTTGGTGTGGGTTTGCTAGGGGCTTATCTGGCGTTTTACCAAGTCTACACCCACGATGCGCTCTACCGGATTCACCTCATCGAGCATACCAACGAGTTTCTGAAGGAGGGCAACTTTCTGGTGGGCAACCGCGCGGCGCTGCTGGCGCGCATCACCTACCAGCCGCTAGTATTTCTGGTGGGCACCGGGCTGGGCGTAGCCCTGGTGCTGGCCCTGGCCGCGGCCTTTGGGCGTCGGCGCCACCCTGGTTCCGATGCGGGCTTCTGGCTGGCCCTAGCCTTTTCCACACTGACGTTTTACTGGCTGGGCAGCACCTCGCTCACCCAGTACAACCCCATCACCCTCATTCCGCGCATGACCACGCCGCTGCTGCCACCGCTGTGCCTGGCGGCCGGGTTTGGGCTGCGCGACTTTCTGGCCCGCCCCCGCAGCAGCGGCTACTGGCTGGCCCTGGCGCTACTGGCCTGCGCCGCTTGGCTGCACACCAGCGTGGCGGTGCTCTACGGCGGACTGGCGCTGTACTTCGGGCTAGCTACCTGGCTGGCCGATTCGGGCAGTGTCGCCACCTGGCGCCGCCCCGACACGGCTGGGTTTGCCGCGCTGGGCGTACTGGCCCTGGCGGCCGTGCTCAGCATCCGGCCGTTGTACTTTATGCGCAAGCCTAGCGTGTCGGCCCACTTCGAGCAGCAGCAGATTATCCGGCAACAGTTACAGGCGCCGCGGCGGGGCGTGGTTTTCGTCGATGACTTCCTCATTGGCAACTACGATTTCTACTATGGCTACCAGGTGCCGCCGGGCCTGCGCTTCCGCCGCTACTCCGCCGCCGACTCCGTGCCGCTGGGTCCAGGCGAAAAAGCCTGGCTGCTGGTCAACGGCCGCACGCTCACCAACCCCGAGCTCACCCGCAAGCTGATCCGCTATTCGGAGGCCGACGTGCTGGCCCGGTTTCCGGAGCGCCGCCCTGTGGCGCAGGCCGGCGACGTGCGGCTCTATGAAGTGAAGCCGGCCACAGGCCCTGAGCAGCGGTACCAGGCTGGTCAGGTTGGGAATGAAATGTAACTACGACGGCCCTTGTCGTAGGGTACTGCTGTCGGCAAACCGGCCGTAGTTTGCCTGCTTTTTCTCAATTCCGCAAAGACAGTCTTATCGACATAAAAACCTGTAAAACAAATTTATACTAGCCCAACTTTAAAGCCCTGCTGTTTCTAGCGACGCAGCCTGGCGTAGAGGGCCAGGGCGCGGTCCAGGGGGCGGGCGGCCTGGGTGGCGCGCAGCAGGTCGTACAAGTCCTGGGCCTCGCGGTAGTTGCCCCAGCGCACGGCCTGCCGCAGCTCCCAGCGCAGGCGCACGGCCAGGGCAGCCCGCTCGGTGGGCGTGCGGCACAGAGCCAAGGCCTTGCGGCATACCCGGATGGTAGAGGCCAGAAACGGGTCGTTGGGCTGGTAGCCACGCCGCGACATAGAGGCCGGGTGCAGCCGCTTTTGGGTCGTTACCTCATCCTGAAAGTAGAAGCGAAAGTCGCGGGCGGCGCGCACCCAGAAGTCGAAGTCCTCGTAGGCCAGGGTTTCGTCGTAGCCCTGCAGCTGTTCGAGCACGGAGCAGCGCATCATCATGGTGGGCGTGCTGATGAAGTAGCGGCTGAGCACGTCGGCAAAGACGAAGCCCGAGGCGGGGCGCGGGTGCAGCTGCCCCTGCGCGTCGCGGCGGTAGTGGCGGCGCACCAACTGGGAGGCTTCGTCGATTAGCTCAGCATCGGAATAGACCACGCCGTAGTTGGGCGCCAGCTGCTGGAAGCAGGCCACCTGCCGGGCTACCCGCGCGGGCAGCAGCACGTCGTCGGTGGCAAAGTCGATGAAAAACTCGCCCCGCCCCTGCCGGAAGGCCTGATTGAAGGCGCGGCAGTTGCCGATGTTGTCATCCAGAAAAATGGTTTGCCAGGTAGGATGCGCGGCGGCGTATTGCGCCAGCATCGTTCGGCTGCCATCGGTGCTAGCATCATCTACCAGTATCACCTCAATGTTAGGGTAGGTCTGGGCCAGGATGGAATTCAGGGCTTCGGCCAGAAACGGCGCGTGGTTATAACACAGTGCCACGATGGTTACCAGCGGCGCAGCAGCGGCGGGAGGAGTATCTTGGTGCGGGCCGGTGGCGGTGGAGTGTTGCATAGGAGCGGTTAACGCCAGTAGGGCCGAAAATAAACGAGGCAGCCCAGCAGCAGGATGCCGAAGCGGGCGGCGTGGGCCAGGGGCGCGCCCAGCAGGCCGTAGCGAGGCAGCAGCACGGCCAGCAGCACGGCATACAGTGCCGCCGAGCCGGCCTGCACCGCTACGTAGCGCCCCACCTGGGCTTTGGCCATGAGCAGAAACAGGAAGGTCCAGGTCAGGAACTTGGCCCAGTCGCCGAGGAACTGTGGGGCCAGCAGCCCGCGGGCGGCGGCAAACTGCGGGGCGAAGAGCAGCGGCAGCAGCCAGTCGCGCAGCCCAAATAGCACCGCCAGCCCCAGGGCCAGCCCGGGCGCCAGCACCAGCAGCACGGTGCGCACGTAGCCACGCAATGCCTTGGGCTGCCCCACCAGCGCCGCCAGCCGGGGGTAGTACACGCTGCCCATCACGGCCGAAAATACCATCGTGTAATTGTCGGAGAGCTTGGCCACGGCCTGCCAGAGCCCGGTTTGGCCCAGGCTGAAATAGCGGATCAGCACGTCGCGCATTACGAAGTCCACGGCTTTGCTGAAGAGCAGTACGCTGGCAGCCATCAGCAGAAACCGGCCCAGCTGGCGCACGGCCGGGCGGCTCACACGGCCCCGCAGCGGCTGCAGCAGGCCATACCGGGCGCAGAGGCCCAGCGTGGGCAGCAGCGTGGCACCCTGGGCCAGCAGGTAAGTCAGCAGCACATTCGCCACCGGCAGGCCCGCGTACAAAGCCGCCGCCACGCCTGCCACCCCGATGCCGCTCAGAATCCCGGTCAGCCACACGTAGGCCCGCAGCCGCCCGGCCGCCAGCAGCACCGCCACCCAGAAGGTATTGGCCGTGAGCAGCACGATGCCCAGCGCAAACAGCGCCACCCAGCCCACCGACGGCCCAAACACGCCTACCAACGACTGCCGGCCCAGCAGCAGCGCCGCCGTACCCAGGGCCAGGGCCAGGCCATTGAGCAGCAGCCCCGCGCCCAGCCAGGCCCGGTAGCGCCCCGAGCCAGCCCGCAGCGGGGCCAGGTATTTCACGATGCCGATGTGCACGCCGTCGTTGGGCAGCGTGGTAAAGAGGGCCATCAGGTTCTGGAAATGGGCCAGCAGCGTGAGGCCGCCGGGGCCGCCGTACACGGCCAGCAGCTTGTTGAGCAGCAGCGCCCCGGCCGTGCGCGCGCCCACGGCCAGCCCCGAGCTGAATGCGCCCCGCAGGAAACGGCCCACGCCGCTACCGCCGGCTACGGGCGCGGCCAGGGAAGGCGTTTCGGAAGAGTCGTCGGGCTGCATAAGAAGCAAAAGTAGCGGATGTACGGGCGCGGGCCACGCCCGAATGATGGCGCAAGGCCTGTTTGGATGCTTGCCACCGGTAGGCAAGGCCTGCTAGGCCATCAGCAGCGTATTCCCACCGGTGGCAAGGCACCAATGTCTGCCTCGGAACCTCTTGCCACCGGTGGTAAAGCTCTAATGTGTGCGTCGGAAGCTTTTGCCACCGGTGGCAAGGCCCTAATGTCTGCCTAAGAAGCTCTTGCCACCGGTGGCAAGGCGCCGCCAACGGGACTATGCCTACCCCTCGAACGTGAGCTTGAGGCTGGGCACGCCGCCGAGGTGGCGCTTGAACTGTAGCAGCGACTGGTTGAGACCCTCGGGCAGCGTGGAGGTACCCAGGTCCAGCAGCTGTTGCCCGTTGGCCCGCCCAAAGGCGTGCAGCCCCTCGTTGAGCAGCACCACCGGGCTGTAGGTGTTGTAGGCCAGCGGACTGGCCGGATAAAAGTTGTAGAGCACCCCGCTACTGACCCGAATGGCAATGGTGAGGGCGGCCCAGTCGCCGGAAGGAGCGCGCACCGAGAACAGGAAGTGGTCCTGGGGAAACTGCGTGAACAGCTCCTGCAGCCGCTCCAGGCTCAGCGAGAGGCTCTGGCCCTTCTCCTGCCGGCAGCGGCTCAGAAACTCGTAGGCCAGGGGCAGGTACAGCGGCGTTTCCTGCTCCACCACGAAGCCCTGCTGCTGGCACTTGCGCAGCCGCCGCCGCTCCGAGGGATGAAGCCGCGCCCGGAAGTCCTGGGCCAGCGGCAGGTGGTTGTTGATTTCGGCCAGCGCCACCTCGTAGCCCAACTGCTGCAGGGCGTGGGCCAGCTTGGTGCTGCCGGCCGGGTCGTAGGCGAAGGGGTAGCTGCGCAGCCGCAGCCGCAGCCACCCCCGGGCGGCCAGCTGGGCCTGCACCAGCCGCAGAAAAGCCAGCAGCACCGCCGTCGGCAGGCATTCGGCCAGCTGCACCGCGCCAAACGGCGCCTGCCAGGGGCTCTGCGCCAGGCCGTTGCCCGCCTCGCCGAAGATGTGTAGCTGGGCCACGGTGCGCTGGCCGGGCTGGTCTTCGAGGTAGAACGTGAGCAGCTCGCCCGTGTGGCGCTGCAGGCGCAGGTGGGCCGGCCGCAGGTACAGAAACGGCTCAAAAGCCAGCGGCAGCGTGGGTTCGGCGGCCTGGCCGGCGGGGCCCACGTGCAGCCGCACTCCATACTGGCTGCCGTCGGGGGGCAAGGGCAGCAAATGGACGGACTCAGCGGGCATGCGGAAAATAAAAAGGCGACGGACGGGGGCAACAGCGGCGAAAGTACAAGTAAAATCGGGGCGCAGGCGGCAAACCACGCGGCAGAGTCGTATTTTTGCGGCCCTTTTGGCGTTTCCTACCCGTTTATTTCCTTCCCACCCCGCATGCTCGCTCTGCTTTTATCGGTACTCTGTTCGGTTACCATCGTTTTCATCTTCAAATACTTCTCCCGCTTCGGCGTCGATACGTTTCAGGCCCTGATTGTAAACTACATCACCTGTGTAGTAGTGGGCTGGCTGGCCTCGGGCGCCCCTTCCCTAGCACCGGTGTGGGCGGGTGGGCCCTGGCTGGGCGCGGCCGTGGCCCTGGGTGGCCTCTTTATCGGCACGTTTTACCTGGTGGCCCTCACGGCCCAGCGCGTGGGCGTAAGTGCCGCCTCGGTGGCCAATAAAATGTCGCTGATTCTGCCCGTGCTCTTCAACCTGCTGGTGCTGCGCCTCTCGCAGCGGCCCTACACCTTCATCAACTACGCGGGCATGGCGCTGGCCCTGCTGGCTATTCTGCTCACGGCCCTGCCCCGCCGCTCGGCCACCGATGCCGACGGGGCCAAGCCCGGCGCGGGCTGGTGGCTGCCGCTGGTGCTGTTCGTGTCCAGCGGTGCCGGCGACTCCCTGCTCAACTTTGCCAGCTCCACGCTGCTGCCCGATGCCGCTACCCGCACCCTGTTTCCGCTCGTGACCTTTGGCACGGCCGGGGCCATCGGCCTGCTGCTCTTGCTGAGCCGGGTGGCGAAGGGGGGGCAGCAGTTTGCCGGCAAAAACGTGCTGGCCGGCATCATCTTGGGCATTCCCAACTACTTCTCCATCTTCTTCCTGATCAAAGCCCTGGGCAACTTCGGCAACGACGGCGCTTTCGTGTACCCCGTAGCCAACGTGGCCACTATCCTGCTCGGGGCCGTGGGCGCGGCCTTCCTGTTCCGGGAGCAGCTTGGGGCCCGGGGCCGCTTGGGCCTGGCCACCGCCATAGTAGCCCTCATGCTGATTTCCTACCAGGAAATCGTGGCCGCGTTTTAAGCGCTGAAGCTGTGTAAAGCGGAAGCCCGCCTGAGACTTGCTCAGGCGGGCTTCCGCTTTTTCTACCAAACGATGTAAAGACGCAACCTTGCGTCTTCGTAGTTGAACGAGGGGAAACATGCCTAAATAACACCATCAGCAACGATTGAGACGCAACTATGCGTCTCTACAGCTTGCTGGCCTACTGTAGCTCCAGCAGCTGCTTATCGTGGTTCTGGCGCAGCTCGCAGGTGGTGTCGAAAATCATGGTGGCGGTGGTGCCGGGGGCGTAGGGTTTCCAGGTGGGCAGGCCTTGGTGACTGGGGTTGCCGGTGCGGGCAAAGCTCACCCAGGCCTGACTCACCTTCTCGGCCAGGGCCGCCGCTTCGGGCCCGCCGCCGGTCATGCCCGCGCACCGCTCGGTGTTATTGAACACGAAGGGCAGCTCTAGGCAGTGAAACGACTGCATGCGCCCCTGCAACACCGGCGACTGCCAGGCAAACAGGTAGCAGTACACCGGAGCCGCCTTGGCGCGGTGGTTGGCCAGCAGTATCACCGAGGTGCGCACGTCCACGTCCATCAGGTCGAGAGGGCGGGTGGCGGCGGGGTAAGCTTTGCGCACGGCTTTGATATAGGCGTCGGTTTTGTTGCCGTACTTCTCGGCCAGAATCTGGCGGGCTTCGGCCTCCGTTTGCGGGCCGGCAAAGCCCGGGTTGTGGAAGGCCGCCACGGCTTCGTTTTTGGTGGAACCAATGAGCAGCGGCACGCGCCGGGCCACAGCCAGCGCCTCTTCCGAGAGTGGCTGAAAGAGAATAAAGTCACCGTCACGCGAGGGAGCCCAGTCGATGCCGAAGCGGCCGAGCTGGCGGTTTACCTGCTCCAGGGCCCGGGTGCTGGCCGCTTGCAGCCGCTCGTAAGGCATCGTGCGCAGCGAATCGACTTGGCCGGGCTGTAGCCCCAGCTCTTTCAGCAGGGCCAGGCCTACGAGCTGACTGTCTTCGGCTTTGTTGTAGCGCAGGTGGGCCCCACTCTGAATAATGGCCTTGTGAAACAGACCCTTGGCCGAAGGCGCCACCAGCAGCGCGCCCACCTTGCCCCCGCCGCCCGACTGCCCAAACACCGTCACGTTGCCGGCATCACCGCCGAAGCGGCCGATGTTGCCCCGCACCCACTCCAGCGCCGCCACGATGTCCATCATGCCCACGTTGCCCGAGGCCTTGTACTTGGGCCCGCAAGCCGCCAGGTTCAGGAAGCCCAGCACGTTGAGCCGGTGGTTGAGGCTGACGACCACCACGTCGCCGCTGCGGCTCAGGTTTTCGCCGTCGTAGGCGGGCAGCTCCCGGTCGGAGCCCGATACGAAGCTGCCCCCGTGCAGCCACACCATCACCGGGCGCTTTTTGCCATCATTCACGCCCGGCGTCCAGATGTTGAGTTGGGTGCAGTCTTCGCCGGGCGTGCCGGCTTGGCTCTGGAATACGGCCGACAGCTCAGTGCTGCCGGGGGAGGAAGCTTCCTGGGGGCATACCGGGCCGTAGGCCAGGGCGCTGCGCACTCCTTGCCAGGTGTTGGGCTTTTGCGGGGGCATAAACCGCTCCGTCTGGGCGTAGGGAATGCCTTTGTAGGTAACAATGCCGCCCTGCACGTAGCCCTGCACCCGCCCGTACTCCGTGGCTACCACGGCCGCAGCCAGGTTCTGGGCCGGGGCCGCGAAGGTCCGTAGCGCGGCTATCAGTAGCAAGCAAGCGTATTTGAGCATAGTTTACCGGTGGTTATCAGCGCCGGAATATGCATAGAAATTAATATAAAGTTGGGCCGGCCAGGTCCGGAATGGGGCACCGGGCTGGCGGGGCTACCTTTGCCGGCTCCGCCCCACACGGCACCGTGGCTAAAGACACTTGCCTTCCTAAGCCAGCAAACGCTTTGCCCCCTTGCCTACGTACAAGCCCTGCGCTCCTACTCCACACACATGACGGCCGTTACTTCTACTTCCAACCTTCCCACTGCCGAACCCACCACAGCAGAAACGGAGCCCGAAGCCCCGCGCTCCGGCATTTCCGATAGGGCGGCCACCCAGCAGGCCCGCGAGCAGCAGGTGGGCCTGCGGCCCGGCACGCTCACCATCCGGGAAGGCTCCCTGAAACCGCGCCTGTTTCTGATTTCCTACGACAAGTCGTTTTTCGAGGAAAAGGAATACACTCGCTACGACGATATGCTGGCCTATTTCCGGGCCAACGAGCACCTCAAGCACTGGATTGACGTACGCGGCTACAACGACCTGGAGCTGATGCAGCGCATCATGCAGGATTTTCAGATTCACCCGCTGCACATGGAAGACGTGCTCGGCGACTACCAACGGGCCAAGGTAGACGTGTTCGACGACGACCGGTTGTTTCTGGTCTCGCGCATGACGGATTTCACTTCGCTGCTCGAAATTGACGACGACCAGCTTTCCCTGGTGACGGGCGACAATTTCGTGCTTTCATTTCAGGACGATTACGACGACTGCCTCGACGCGGTGCGCAACCGCCTGCGCTCGGGCTTCAGCATGATTCGGCACAAAACCCCGATCTACCTGGCCTACGCCCTCACCGACGTGGTGCTCGACCACTACTACCCCACCATGGCCGCCATCGGCGACTATATCGAGGTTTTAGAAGACCGGATTTTCAACGGCCGGCCCAACCGCCACCTGCTCAGCCGCATCCTGCAGATGAAGAAGGATATCGTGCGCTTCCGGCGGCTGGTATATCCCGAGCGGGAGAAGATTGCCGAGATTCTGCGCATGCCCGAAAACGTGGTGCCGGAAGACACCAAAGTCTTCTTCAAGGACTGCTACGACCACGCCATTCAGGCCATGGACTTGGCCGAGAGCTACCGTGAATCCATCAGCAGCCTGATGGACCTCTACCTCTCCGACCAGAGCAACCGCATGAACGAAGTAATGAAAGTGCTGACCATCATCAGCAGCATTTTCATCCCGCTCAGCTTCGTGGTGGGCCTCTACGGCATGAATTTCCAGCGGGAAAAGCCCGACGGTACCATCAATCACCTCAACATGCCGGAGCTCTACGAGCCTTGGGGCTACCCTGCCCTGCTGGGCCTGCTGGCCCTCATCGTCGCCGGCCAGCTCATCTATTTCTACCGCAAAGGCTGGCTCACGAATCGGTGATTGGTTGGTTGTTACAGAAAGAACGCCATTCCGAGCGAAGTCGAGGAATCTCGCGTGGCGTCGTTGTTTAGCCTGTCGTCCAGAGCCCTGCGACGCACCTGCCTTGCTTGCCCCATTACAGCTAGTACCAACATGACAAAGCCCTTTTCCAGCGGATGGAAAAGGGCTTTGTGCATTCAATGACGTTTGCTCACTCAGGCGAGAAAGGCCCTTCGCAGGGCTCAGAATGACAGTTCCCAATCAATTCATCTTCACGGCTGTGCGCCGCAGCTCGTTACCGATGACGCGGTAGAGTTGGTAGGTATTGCTACCGGGGTCGTAGTTGAGGCCCACGGTGGGCGTGCTGCTGTCGAAGGGCTGGCCGCCCACCAATCGGCCCTGGGTGTCGTAGATGTAGGCCTTGTGCGGGCCGGGCTCGGTAAGCACGTAGGCGCTGCGGCCCAGGCCGAAGTTGAGGTACTGCACCGATTTGGGGCCCGACGTGACGAAGCGCTGACTGAGCAGCGGGCGGCCCGTGGGGTCAAATAAGCTCAGCTGCCCGCCCTCTTCGCGAGCCACCACGTAGCCGCGCTGGTTCTGGTCAGGAATGAGCTGAAACACCGAGCTGCGGCTCCAGGTAGCTACCCGGCTCCGGGCCACCACGTCGCCACTCAGGTTGAAGCTTACCCGCTCGCCGTGCTGCGTTACCACCGTGAGGCGGGCGCGGCGCAGCGTGGGGCCGTTTTCGACGAAAGCGCCCGAGCTCAGCCGTGCCCCCATGCTGATCGGGAAGCCCGGATACACGCTGCCCTGCTCGTCGTAGGCATAGATATAGCCGTTGTTGAGCAGCACCACTATTACGTCGCGCCCCCCTACAACGAGGTAGTGCGGCGGCGCGGCCAGTCCGAAGTCCATGCGCTTGGGCTGCCAGCCTGGGTACGCGCGGCCGTTAGTATCATACAAAAACAGGTTGCTGCCGCCCCCGCCCACCAGCAGCCGCGGGGCCAGCCGCCCGCTTACCGGCGACACGGTCAGGGACGTGGCCTGCACGCTGTCGGGCAGGTTCAGGGGGAAGTTGGGCTGTTCCCGGCCACTTTCGTCGAGCAGGTGCACCCGCGTGGGCGTGGCAAACAGGTAACCGCTGCCCGTGCCCACCGGGATGCGCCGGATGGGGCTGATGAGCGGCCCAGTCAGCGAATCGGACCAGGCCACCACGTTGTCGGGCGTCACGTAGTGGAGCACCTGCTGGGTATCCTGCACCAGCACGCCCGGAATACGCGCCCCGTTTACCGGCACCAGGGTAGGCACGCTGGTCAGCGGAGTTTTGAACGCCAGGGCGCCGCCCGTGCCATTGGCCGACTGCGGCTTGGCCACGGCCGGCCCGATGGCCGGGTGGCGCAGCACGAGCTGGGTGAAATACTGCGCCCCGGGCTCGGCCTCATTGACGGCGGGCACAAACTGCAGGGCAATCTGGGGAAAGCGCTGAAACAGGGTTTCATTGCGCAGCAGGCCCGCGCGGCGCTCCTCGGCTAGGGCCCGCAGCAGCACGTTCCAGCTATTGTGCGTGTCAATCAGCACCCGCATGCGGGCCAGGGGCTGGGTTTCCTGCAGAAAGGCTACCTGTGTAGGCGAGCGGCTCCATACTTCGCCAGCCGCCACATCGGTCAGCCAGACTTTCAGGGCCGCGGCATCTTCGGCAAAGGCCACGTAGTTGCCGACCTGGGCCACATACGGGGTGCCAAAGCCAGTGAACATGGAACCTAGCAGCCGGGCAGGCAGCTCGGAGCTCCCGGTTTGGTAAATCTGGTAGGGCCCCACCCGCTCGAAGGCCGGACTAACCCCATTGAGGCGGCGCAGCTGGCCGAGCAGGGTGGCGGTTTTCAGCGGGGCCGCACAATACGCCAAAGCCAGCCGGGCCGGCCGGATGCGAGCCGAAGGCGTAGCCAGAATGCACAGCGCCGCTTCCTCACGCAGCCCGGCAGCCAGACTATCAATTAGCGGAGCGGCTTGCTGGCTGAGCGAATCGGTAGCGACGGGCCGGGCCGGGCGCAGCACCTGCACCGGCCCCAGCCCCAGGTGCACCAGCACGGCCGTACGCAACGAGAGCACCTCGGCCATGCGCAGGCGCTGGGCGGGCTGCCGGTGCAGGCGCTGCTGCAGAGCATCACGGGCCGTTTCGGGGTTAGCAAAGCCGTTGAAAACGACCTTATTGCCCGCCAGCTTCATTTCAAACTGCCCGTTGCGCGCCAGGCTGGTCACGGCCGCGAAGCCCGGCTGCGACTCATTCCGGAAAAACACGCCCAGAAACTGCGGCAGGCGCCGGTAGTTGATCAGCAGGGTGGCATCCACATCCTTAAGCTGCAGGAAATCGGTGCTTTGAAAGTCGGCGGCTACGGAAGGCAGCCCGGGGTGCTGCAGACGCTGCACCACGCCCTCCACCAGCCCGGCGTTGGCACTCAGGATAAGGTGGTTGCGGTAATTAAAGAACGTGACGCCCTCCTGCGTGGCCCGCTCCCGAATGTCGGTCAGCTCCTCGCCCTGGTAGTCGCGGCGGCTGACCTGGTAGCGCGGGTCGCGGCCGAGACCATCGACCAGGGTGCGCACCTGCCGGTATTCGCGCACGCTCCCGATAGGCACCTGAAACAGTACGTCGAAGGTTTTGGGCCCGGTTACGTGCACCGAAGTCAGCACCTTTTTCGTCCCGAGAAATTGCAGCACGGCCGTGCGGGCCCCCGTGATGCTGTCGACCAGGGCCACGTGCTCTTCCACCTGCTGGAAATAGCGCACCGCCGTCAGGTTGTCCCAGAGCTGGGTTTCCTTGAGGTGACGCACCAGCGTGGCATGGTCGCGGGTGGCTACTACGAACACGGCATCGTCGGGCACCAGCGCCCAGGGGTCGACGGGCACGCTGGCCACGGCGCGGCGGTAATACACGTAGGAGCCGAGGGCCGAAACCAGCAGCAGGCCTATCAGAAACACCAGGAGCTTTTGCGACATTACGCGGTGGCGGGGAGGAGATGCGGGCGGCAAAAGTAGCTATTTGGCACCCAACTGCTTCAACCGGGCCCGGGCGGGCTGCACCCGGACCCGCACGGCGTTGCTCTCCAGACTCGCGCGGGGCACGCGCCGCAACCGCGCTTCGGTAGCCGGCACGTCCAGGGGCTCGTGGCTGCCACCGGTCCATTCCAGCGGCTGGGTAGGCATTGTCGAATACTGAAACGTGATTTCGTAGGTGCCCGCCGGCAACAGCGGATACAGCGTCGGCAGCTGAACCGTGGATTGCGCCTGTTTGTACAAGGGGTCGAAGCTGGCCCCGGGCAGCAGCGTTATAAAGTCGGTGGAGTCGATGCCGGCTACCTGGGCGCAGCGGTAGGACGGGGCCGGCAGCCGGGCCGGGGTGAGCTGGCGCGCCACAAAATAAGCTTCCGGCGCGCGCCAGGGCACATCGGAGCCTTCCAGGGCGTACACCAGCGTCAGGGCCGAATCGGCTTTGTTCTGAATATTCACCCGAAAGAGAATGGGCTCGTCGTCGTAAAATTCAGTTTGCACCAGTTCAATTGTGCAGGCCAGCCGGCCGGTCGGCAGCAGGGTCCGCCCGGGTTGCTGACTTACTGCCAAGCGAGATATCAACGTAGTAAGCAGTAGTAGAAATAACCCGCGAAACAGCATTAGCAAGCAGTACTAGAAATAATGGGCCAGATCAGGCCCTCTGGGCTGCGGCTGGTTTGAATACGAATCGTATCTTCGACAAGATACACTCTTTCGCGCTCCATGCTTCGTCGTTGGCTTCTGCTCCTTGTGCCCGCCCTGCTGTGCGCGGCCTGCTTTCAGATTCGGGAGCCGGAGCCCGCCGATGCCGCCAGTGACTGGATTACGCCCACCCAGATTGATTTGCTGCTGCTCAACTTCACGGCCGCCGTGCAGCGCCCCAACGTGACCAACTACGAGCGGTGCTTCAGTGGCCCTGCCTACCGCTTCGTGCCCGACCCCACGGCCGCCGGCACGGCCGCTTCGCTCTTTGCCAACTGGAGCGTGAGCGAGGAGCGGGACTATTTCACCAGCCTGCGCCGCCGCACCGCCACCAACGCCACCAACCAACTGGTGCTCAGCAACCGCCGCGACCAGCTCTTCACGGCCGATTCGGCGGAGGTGTCGGCGCTGTACCAGTTGCGCATTGCCCAGCAGGACACGGCTTTTCGGCCCACGGTGCTCGAAGGCAACATCCGGCTGCTGGTGCGGCGGCGCAACAACGAGTGGAAAATAGCCGGCTGGCGCGACCAGCGCACCTCGGCCCAGGCCACCTGGACCGATCTGAAAAAATATTTTATTACGCATTAACTTCCGACCTTCCGGACGCTGCGGCTCCATTCCTCTCTCCCACTGCCCTGTGCGTATGCTGTCGTCCTGGCTGACATCGGCTTTTTCTTCGCCGGCCGCCTGCTTCCGGAGCGGGCTGCTGGCCGTAGGCGGCGCATGGGTGCTGGCCGCCTGCAACCCATTTGCCCCGGCCCTGGACGACGTACCCACCGACCCCAACCAGCTGCTGGGCAACCCCGTAACGGTGCGCGGCTTTTTCGAGCGGTTCCGGGCCAGCTACCAATTGCGCGACTCTACACTCTACGGGCAACTGCTCGACCGGCGCTTCACCTTTACTTTCCGCGACTTTGCCAACAACGTGGACCGCTCCTGGAACCGCGACGTGGAAGTGAATACCACCTACCGTCTGTTCCGGGCCTCGCGCACTGCCAACCTGCAGTGGACGCAGTACCTGCCCACCTCCGACACCGCCTTTTCCGACACGCTGGCCTATGTGGAGCGCGCCTTCAGTCTCACCATCGAGCAGCGCGACAACCAGACCTTTACCGGCGCCGGTAGTGCCCGCCTGGTGCTGGTGCGCAAAAACCGCACGGACCCGTGGCGCATGCGCAGCTGGTACGACCGGAGCGAGTTCTGAAGCTCTCCAAACCAACGAAAGCGGCGATACCAGGCACCAAAAAGCCGGAACACTTGCGTGCTCCGGCTTTTTTCCAATGCTTACCGTTTAGTAATCTAGCGCTTCACGCACACATAGATATAGTCACCACCGGCACCCTTGTTGAGGTCGACGCCTACTCGCTCCCAGCCGGCTGGGGGCTGCTGGGCCTGATTGCGGCTGGAAAGCACGCCTACTTCCCGAATCGGGGCCCCGAAGCTGGTTTCGCGGGCGGCATACGCAAAAATATAGTCGCCACCGGCCCCGCTGTTCAGATCCAACTGGCTGTCGTAGGTATTAAAGGTGTTCGTGGTAGCATTGTACTGCCCGTACCAGATCGGCTGGTGCTGATCGGGCCAGCTGCCGGGTTGGCCGAAGCTCCGGGTCAGAATGCTTACCCGCGTGAGCGGGCTGCTGCCATAGTCGCCCTGCCGGGTGAAAGTCAGGTAGATATAGTCGCCACCCGCTCCTTTATTCAAGTCCGAGTTCAGTCGGATATGTCCTGGATACAGCCAGCTCGAATTACTGTCAGTTACCAGTTTCAGGTCCAGAATATAATTACTGGGGTAATATGGGCTTGCCCCCAGATTTTCGCTGGTAACAAAGGTGTAGGGCGGCGGGTAGTAGCCACCGCCACCGCCGCACCCGTCGCAGGGCTCGTCGGGCTGCACGTATTTCGACTCCACGGTGCCGCCAGTGCCGCTGCCAGCCTTCAGAGCCACTTCCCGCTTGGGCCGCACGATACGGGCGCGCCCGTTGCTGATGACCCGGGTTTCTTTGCTCACATACTGGCCAAAAGCATCGACGCGCTTACCGGCTTCGACTTCCGTGATAAACTGCTGCCAATTGAGGGTTTGGGCCGTTTCGCTAATGCCACGGGCGTTTTGAGCGGTGGCAGAAGCTGAGCTGGGCGCAATGTCCTGCGTGTCTTCTTTGCTGCAGCTCAGCAGGCTGCCTAAAGCGCCCAGAGCCAGGGCCGTGATACCAAATCGAAGTGTTGAAAATTGCATAACAGGTGAATAAGGATTAGAAAAAAGTGAACAAACGAATGGAGGCCAGCACCACTAATAAGCTGCGAATAGAAGCCTGCTGGACTGTTTTACTTACCGATGAATCAAATGTAGGCGCACTGCCACGGCTGACAAGAATAGTACACTAACGGGTTGTTTGGCAGGACCAAACCCGGGTTGAACTACACGCAGCATTTTGCGCCGGCAGCTTGGGCCACCCAGGCGCATGGTCGGGCTTTACCAAGCGGGGCTTTTCTTTTCTATCTTCCGGCCCTCAAAATTCAGAACCCTGCTTTATGCCCGAACAACAAGGCCACTTTAAGCGCGCCATTACCCTCTTCGACGCCATTATGCTGGTCACCGGCAGCATGATTGGCTCCGGTATCTTTATCGTGTCGGCCAACATTGCGCGGCAGGTCGGCAGTGCGGGCTGGCTGTTGGTAGTGTGGCTACTCACCGGTTTCATCACCATGGCCGGGGCCATCAGCTACGGCGAGCTGGCTTCCATGTTCCCGAAAGTAGGCGGGCAGTACGTGTACCTGCGCGAAGCTTTCGGCCGCCTCACGGCCTTTTTGTATGGCTGGACGCTGTTTCTCGTCATTCAAACCGGCGTTATTGCCGCCGTGGCCGTGGCCTTTGCCAAGTTTACCGGCGTGCTCATCCCGTGGTTCAGCGTCAAAAACCTGCTGTTTTCCATCGGGCCCTTCGATTTCAGTAGCGTGCAGCTGCTGGCCATTATACTGATTGTGGTCATCACGGCCATCAACGCCCGCGGGGTGCAGGCCGGCAAGCTGATTCAGAACGTGCTGGGCAGCACCAAGCTCATTGCCCTGGCCCTACTCATCATTCTGGGTGTGGCCTTCGGCATCAACTCGGAGGCTATTCAGGCCAACTTCCACGACCTGTGGACGTCCACCCGCCACGCGGCACCCGGCATTACGGCCGCTACCACGCCCATCAACGGCTCGGCGTTGCTCATTGCCATCGGCATGGCCATGTCGGGCTCCCTGTTTTCGTCCGACTCTTGGAACAACATCGGCTTCGCCGGCGAGGAAATTCAGAACCCGGAACGCACCCTGGTGCGCAGCATGGCCATCGGCACGGCCATCGTCACGGCCCTCTACATCCTGATCAACATTGTATACCTACTGGTGTTGCCTCTAGAAGGCTCGCCCGAGGCTACCACCATTGCCGGCCGGGGCATCATGTACGCCACCGACGACCGGGTAGCCACCGCCGTGGCCGAATCGGTGCTGGGGCCGGCGGGAGCCTACGTGCTGGCTGTGCTCATCATGCTGAGCACGTTTGGCGCCAACAACGGTATTATTCTGAGTGGGGCGCGGGCCTACTTTGCCATGGCTAAAGACGGCCTGTTCTTCCCCGGCTTGGCCCAGCTCAACCGCGCCGGCGTGCCGGGCCGGGCGCTGTGGGTGCAGTGCCTGTGGGCCTGCCTGCTGTGCCTGAGCGGCTCCTACGGCCAGCTACTCGACTACGTCATGTTCTCCGTTATCCTGTTCTACGTCGTCACCATCATCGGCATTTTCGTGCTGCGCCGCACCCGCCCCGATGCTCCCCGGCCCTACCGCGCCTGGGGCTACCCGGTGCTGCCGCTGCTGTACGTGGTGCTGTCGTCCACGTTCTGCATCATTCTGCTCATTGCCCCCGACACGGCCGAATTTTCCCGCCGGGGCCTGCTGCTGGTAGCCGTGGGCGTGCCGGTGTACTTCCTGTTTGGGAAGCGCTTTGCCAACAAGCAGCCGGCGGAATAAGACGACTCAAGCCAACAAAAAGCCCTGCCGTTTTCACGGCAGGGCTTTTTGTTGGGCAATAAACCAGACTGGGCTACTACCGGCGGCGGCGCTTCCCACCTTCCGAGGGCGTCAGCGTCACGTTGAGGGGCTGCCCGCCCTTGGCGCGCATTTCCTGGTCCTGGTAGCCGCCGTAGCCATACACCAGCGTGTTGTCGCCGGCTGGTACTTCCAATGTGTAGTTGCCGTTGGCATCGGTGCCGGTGCCTTTGCGCGAGCCTTTCACCAGCACGGTAGCACCCGCCAGTGGCCGGCCGTTCTCGTCCAGAATCCGGCCTGACAGCGTCACGGTTGATGGCTCAACGGGGGCGGCCGGGGCAGCCAAGGCTTCGGGCTCGGGGGCGGCTTCGGGCTGGGCGGCCTCGGTAGTGGCAACAGGCTGCGCCGCTACTGTAGCGGTAGCGGCCATGGGGCGGGCCACGGGCCGGGCGGCCACGGTGGCCGTAGTGGCGGCGGTAGCAGCGGCGTCTGCGGCTTCATCGGCGGGCTTCTCTTCGTCTACGGGGCGGCTGCCGGTTACGGTAGCATCGCCGAGTACCACGGAAGGCATCACGCTGGCAATAGCCGATTTGGCCGTTTTGGCGGGTACGAAAGCGTAGCCCAGGCCAGCAAAGAGAACTATGGCGCCCACAATTATTGCCAGTCGGCCATTGCCGGACGACAAGTCTTCTTCCTCACTGTTCAGCAGTTCGGCGTCGTCGGTTTCAGGCTCATTGGAGGGGGTAGAAGTGCTCATAGATGTGAAAATGGTGGGTTAAAGAGGATGATCAGTTAGCCGAAGTCAATGCAGCCAGCCAAGCCGCTAGGAGGCGCTTTTAGTTGCAGCGTTAATTCGGGTTTCTAAAGATATAGAAATACTCTTTCACGGTCCTAACATTTGCGTAACCTAAACGCAGCAGCTTCCGTAGTGCCAGGTCCTTGTCAAACCGCTTTCTTATAGAGCCATACCACTTTGACAAAGGTCAAGCAGCTGGGCTCGGTAGTACCGCATCAACGCTAGCCAAGCACCAATGGAACCTATGCGGCCGTCGTCCGCCACCCAGCTTCTGCGGTAACCGACAGGCACAAAAAAAGCCTCGTACCGCACGGCACGAGGCTTTTTTACCGTCTAAGCACGAGGTTAGTCGCGGGGGGTGCGGGCGGGGCCGCTGGGCTCTTTCTCGCCGAACTTCTGCTCCCGGGTGCGCAGGTCCATGTCTTTTTCTACGCTGCCCTCCATTTCGAAGCCCGGGCCCTGGGCCTGCTCGCCAGCATTGGTGTGGTCGTTGGCGCCGTAGGGCGTCAGGTCGTCGCCGCCAATGTGCAGGTTTTCGAGCTGGTCTTTCTGGTCGCTACGCTGGGTGTAGCCGTTGGGGCCCACGTTGCGGTGCGCGGAGGGGTCGTCGCCCGATTTGCCGTTGCTTTCGCCGGCTTTGTATTCCTTTTCGTTTTCCAGCCGCTCGTTTTTGCTGAATTGAGTGCCTTCGGTGAGATTCTTGTTTTCGTTATCGGTAGCCATAGTCTTGGGTGCTAAGGTTGATGGTGGGTATGTGCATACTTACGCACCACGGGCGCCGAAGTTGGCTTACCGGCTGCCATCGTTCAGGGCCCAGTTGTAGTCGTAGTAGCCAATAACGAAGCTGGCCGGAATGGGCTGCTCGCCCCGAAATTGGTTGATATAGGCCACCGTGGATTTGCCGGTAGCCTTAAAATCGGCCTCGTACCAGTGGAAAATCTCCGACAGGAGCACTTTTTTCGTGCTGTTGTCTACCCGGATAAACTGCGAATTCTGGAGCACGCGCCGGGCCTGGGTTGTAAGCTGCGCCTCCACCGTAGTCGGGGCGTAAGCCTCGGGGCTCAGCTGCGGGCAGCCTTGGGCGGCGCACACCAGGGCAAAATGCACCCGCGGGTCGTTGTAGGGCTTGCGGAGCTTGTTGGTTTCTAGCTCATTCAGCGTCATTTGCTCCCCGGCTACCAACCGTTGCTGCTTGTCGAAAAAGCCCGGCAGCTTCATCACCGAGGTTAGCGGATACTTTTCGACCACGGCTCCAATTACCAGCAGGTTGTAGGCATTCAGGTAAAACGCCTTCTGCCCGGCCGCCGGCAGCATCTGCGTCTTCATCGTCCGGACCTGCTCCAGCAGGCCCTTTAGCGCGGCCGGCCGGCTTTTGATGGCGCGGTAGTTCACGTTGCCTTCCGGGCCCACGTACTGCCGCAGAAACCCGTTGGCGGCGGCTACGAAGGAATTTATATCCGGCGCGGCGGGCCGGGCCTGGGCAACGGCCGCACTATTGCCCGTTAGAATAAGAAGGGCCAACGCCAGCCCGGCAACGCGCATAAATCCAAACATGGACGAAAAAAGTAAGTTTAGGGAGCAATGGGTAGGCCTGCTGGCAAACCTGACGCCACAAACGTAACAGCCCGGTGGCCGGATTGTGCGGCCGGGCGGCTACATTTGATTCCGGCCGCTTTTTCTCCCGCTTTCCGCGCCTTTCCCTTCCTATGCGCCTTCTCATTATCGGCAACGGCATTACCGGCGTCACGGCGGCCCTCACCGTGCGCCGCCTGCAGCCCGAGGCCCAGATTACCCTGGTGTCCGACGAGAGCGAGCAGCACTACTCGCGCACGGCGCTGATGTACGTGTACATGGGCCATATGCGCCAGCAGGATATTCGGCCCTACGACGACTGGTTCTGGCCGGAAAACCGTCTGACGCTCCTCCACGCCACCGCCACCAGCCTCGATACGCAAGCCCGGCAGGTAACACTCAGTAACGGGCAGCAACTGCCCTACGACAAGTTGCTGCTGGCTACCGGCTCAGTAAGCCGGCTCACTGGCTGGCCTGGCCGGGAGCTGCGCGGCGTACAGGGCCTCTACGGCCTGCCCGACCTGGCCCGCATGGAGCAGGATACCCACGGTATCAAGCAGGCGGTAGTAGTCGGCGGCGGCCTGATTGGGGTGGAGTTGGCCGAAATGCTCCACTCCCGCGGTATCGGCGTTACCGTGCTGGTGCGCGACGCGCACTACTGGGGCTCAGTGCTGCCCGCGGCCGAGGCCCGGCTGGTGCAGCAGCAGTTCGAGCACCACGGCATAACGGTACGATACCTCACCGAGCTGGCCGAAATCGTGGGGAATGCGGCGGGGCGGGTGCAGGCCGTGCGCACCACCGCCGGCGAGGAGCTGGCCTGCCAGTGGGTGGGCCTGGCCACGGGCGTGACGCCCAACCTGGCGCTGGCGCAAACCTCGGCGGTGGAAACTGACCGGGGAATACTGGTGGACGAGCAGCTGCAAACCAACGTGCCCGATGTGTATGCCGCGGGCGACTGTGCCCAGTTTCGCCAGCCCGGCCGCGGTGAAGTACCCATCGAGCAGCTCTGGTACACGGGCCGGATGCAGGGCGAAACGGTAGCCCATACGCTGTGCGGTACACCCACCGCCTACCGGCGCGGGGTATGGTTCAACTCAGCCAAGTTTTTTCACCTCGAATACCAGACCTACGGCCGCGTGCCGGTCCAGCCCGAAACCGGCACCGACAGCTTCTATTGGGAGCACCCCGGTGGCCGCCACGCCCTGCGCCTCAACTTCAACAGCGCGCCCGGCCACGCCGTAACGGGCTTCAATGCCCTGGGCCTACGCCTGCGCCACGCCGTGTGCGAACAGTGGATCAGCAACCAGACGCCTGTGCGGGAAGTAGTAGCTACGCTGGGAGCCGCTAACTTTGACCCGGAATTTTACCGCCAGCACGAGGCCGACATCGTCCGGCGCTTCAACCAGCAGTTTCCGCAGCACGCGGCCGTTTTGCAGCGCCGCAAGGGCCTTTGGGGTTGATTCAGGGTTTGCGGGTGAGTGGTTTTTGCCCATTCGCTGTTCCTACTCCGGCACCGGAAACCACCGCCCGCCACTATTCACGTCCCGGCTCTTCGCCTTCACCACCAAGCATCACGCAACCCCATGGATTTTAGCAAGCTTTACCGCCCCAGCGCCCTCAACAGCTACCAGTTTATTGCGCTTACGGGCCTGATTATGAGCGTAGCGGCTCACCTCATCCTGCATTATTTTGTGCACCGGATGCCCGAGGGCTTCAACTGGCTGTACCTATGCTGGGCGGGCCTCTACATCGTGGGCTCTTTGCTTAACTTGTTTGGCAAGCCCGACGAAGGCCACCATCACCACCACTAAATTCAGAAACCAGTATACTTCCCAGCGGGCAAAAGCTTAACTTACTGCTCCGCTTCCCGCTCCGCCCTGCTCCTGCCCTCCCCCATTCGCCTTCTCTCTCCATGTCTTCTTCTCCCGCTGCTCCCAGTCTGGCGCTGGCGCAGCCGCCTCTGAACGATATTTCTCTTGGCGAAAAAGCCGCGCTGACGGGTATCGGACTCGGGTTTCTGGCGCTGCTGGCCGCCGCGGCCGATGCCGATGCGTGGCGTGCCCGCCTCAGCCTATACGTGGCCCTGGCCCTTATCAGCGGCGGCACGCTGGGCTGGTCGTGGCTCAAATACGGCCGAAAGCCCGCCGGCCTGCAGCACGACAACCTCTGGCTCCGCAGCAGCACCAGCCGCGGGGCCGTGGCCTGGATTACGGCCGTGGTACTGACGGGCTTCTACGTGCTGCTTTACTGGTACAGCTCGCCCGATGACAAAGGCCATTTCGGCTTGCTTAACGGCCTGGTGCACACCCTCGACCCGTTCAGCCAGCTGCTGCGCCGCCGTGCTGCCGACCAGTGGTTTCTCTACGGCACCTTCTACACGCTGGCTATTCTGCTCATGGGCGGCCGGGCGCTCTGGAAATACCGCCACTCGCGCTACCAGCTTATCCGGACCGGTTCGGTTATGTTTTTTCAGCTGGGCTTTGCTTTCGTGCTGCCAGGGTTGCTGCTGTTTTTTCAGCAGCCCGAGTTCTATTTCACCTATTTCTGGCCCCTGAAATACGACTATCTCCTGCCCGGCACCGTGGATTACCTGGTGAAGGATGGGCAGGCGCTGGGCGTATTCATGGTGTTCTGGGGCGCGGTAATGGCTTTTCTGGCCACGCCGGTGCTCACCTACTTCTTCGGCAAGCGCTGGTACTGCTCGTGGGTGTGCGGCTGCGGCGGCCTGGCCGAAACCGCCGGTGACCCCTACCGCCAGCTCTCTGACAAAAGCCGCGCGGCCTGGCGCTGGGAAGTGCGCATTATTTACCCGGTGCTGGCTCTTATTATTATCGTCACGGCCGCTATGTGGCTCAACCAGGTGCTGCACGGCGCAGTGCTGGGCGCGGCGGCCGACGGCCTCTATCGTTTCTACGGCTTCTTCGTGGGAGCTGTGTTTTCCGGCGTGGTGGGCGTGGGCTTCTACCCCCTGATGGGCAGCCGGGTGTGGTGCCGCTTCGGGTGCCCGATGGCCGCGTACCTGGGGCTGCTGCAAAAACACTTTTCCCGCTTCCGCATCACCACTAACGGTGGGCAGTGCATCAGCTGCGGCAACTGCTCCAACGTGTGCGAAATGGGCATCGATGTGAAGCAGTACGCCCAGCGCGGTGAGCCCATCGTGCGGGCGTCGTGCGTGGGCTGCGGCATGTGCAGCACGGCCTGCCCCCGGGGCGTGCTCAACTTGGAAAACGGTCCGCGCGAGGGCCGTTATGCCGCTTCCACCCTTATTCACGCAGATAGCCTGCGGATTTTGTCTTAGCCGTGATGCGCTGCCTGAGTAGTACCCGGTTTTTTCTGCTGCTGATTCTAAGCGGGCTTACGGCCTGCCAGACAGCTTTCATCCGCTATCAGTTTCCGACTGCCTCGCGCAGTGGGCTGCCCACCAGCACCCAGCCGGGCAGCCTCAGCACCCAAACCGGCGTGCCCTTGCAGTTCTGGAGCCCCGACCAGCTCCCCGACGCGGCTGAAACCGACGCTGAAGCCACTCTGGTGCGCGTAGCTACGCCCGCGCCGCTGCCCCGGCCCTACCGCGGCTTTTCCGATGCCCGCGTGGTGGGGCTGCGCTTTGCGGCCGATACGGCCACGGTTGCTCTGGCCCGCCTGCGGGCCCTGCCCCCGCCGAGCCTGCGGATTCAGCAGGCCGAGTACGAGGGCGTGACGCCACCGGGCGTCGTCTGGATCGGGGACCGGTTTCAGATGGATGAGGTGGAAGTGCCCAACGTGGAGTGGCAGACGTTTTTGCAAAATCTGGCCAAAACCCGGCCCGCTGCCGAAATCAAGCTGTATTTGCCCGACTCGACCGTGCAGCCGGTGCGCGGCTACTTCACCAACCCATTTTACCGCCTCTACCCGGTAGTGGGCATTTCCTACGAACAGGTGCTGGAATACTGCCGCTGGCGCAGCCGCCGCGTCACGAAGCTGCTCAACGAAAGCCGGGGCATCCAGAGCCTGCGCGACCGTGACTACGTGCGCGTAACCTACCGCCTGCCCACCGAGGCCGAGTGGGAATTTGCGGCCCACTACGGCACTCGCCTGCCCTACGGCTACGAAGTGTCGACGGCGGAGGTAAACGTGAATCCGCAGGCGGCCGACTACCTGCGCCGCCGCTCGGGCAGCACCAATTCGGTGGCCCAGATCCGGCAGGACATTCAGGCGTTCAACCGCCAACGCTCGGAAATCGTCATTTTCAACTGTCGCCGCGAAGCGCCTTATTTCCTGGCCGCTTCTACACCCAGCTACGTCTACGACTTGCCTATGAACGGCCTGGGCCTCTACCACATGACCGGCAACGTGGCCGAGCTGGTGCAGGAACAGGGCGTTACGAAGGGCGGTAGCTACCAAGACCGACTTTCCGAGTGCGCCATCAAGGAGTGCGGCAGCTACCAGGGCCCGGCGGCGCACATTGGCTTTCGGGCCGTGTGCGACATCGAGTTTCCCAACCAAGCACCGGTAGCTTCATCGCACAAACCCTAGCAGGGCGTCCCGAAACTGCCCGAAAGCCTCCAGATGCGGAATGTGGCCCACTTTGTCCAGTGCCACCAGCTTCGCCCCTTTGATCTGGGCCGCCGTGCGCCGGCCCAGTTCGGGGTATTGTCCCATAGCGGCCAGCACTTTCGGGTCTTTGATGAGGCCTTTGCCCACCACGGTGCGGTCGGCTTGCCCAATGATAAGTAGCGTGGGCACCTGCACCCGGCTAAACTCGTAGCTAACCGGCTGCTGGTAAATCATGTCGAACGTGAGGGCATTGGCGCGGGCTACCTTGGCAAAGTCTGGGCTTTTGGTTTGGGCCGCCAGGGGCAGCAGCCACTCGTCGTGGGCTTTGGGGTAGCCACCCGGGTAGTAGGTAGCGTGATATTTCCGGATGCTTTCCTCGTTGCTTTTGCGCTCGGTAGCCTCGGCCTGGTCAATGGGCTGAAACGGAACGCCCACGCGGTAGTCTTCCAGCCCGATGGGGTTTTCGAGCACCAGCTTCTCGGTGGCCCCGGGGTACATCAGCGCAAAGCGCGTGGCTAGCATGCCGCCCATACTGTGGCCGATAATCACGGCCTTTGGCACGCCCAGCGTGTCGAGTAGCCGCTTGGTATTATGGGCCAGCTGGTAAAAAGAGTAGTGCATATCGGGCTTATCGGACTTGCCAAATCCCACTTGGTCGGGCACGACTACGCGGAAGCCCGCCGCCGTCAGTGCCTTGATGGTTTCGCGCCAGTAGGCCCCGAAAAAGTTCTTACCGTGCAGCAGCACCGCCGTACGGCCGTTGGCCCGGGCCGCGGCCGGCACGTCCATATAGGCCATGCGCAGCGTCTGGCCTTCCAGCTTCAGGGGCAGATACTTAACCGGAAACGGGTACTCGTAGCCGTCGAGCGTGGCGTTGAGCGGAGTGGGTTGGGCCGGGCTAAGGCGTGGGAGCAACAGGGCCAGCAGGAGAATACCGAAGAAGCGAAACATGCGGAAAGCAGTTGGGTGAAGTGCCTCTGGTTACGCAAAAACGGCCTGCGCGGCTACCCATGCGCTGCTTGCCCTGTTATAGCTTCCGGCCGGGCGACGCGGTTTTATCCCTGCGGTGGATCCAGGGCGCCGGGCTGCCGGAGCAGCAGCTCGATGGTGCGCGTGTCCTCACTGCTCCAGATGATGTTGCGCACACTATCCACATCGAGCACGCTGCGGCCGTCCAGCTCCCCAAACTGGGTGTACACTTCCAGCAGCAATTCATCCTCCGTGAGGCGCACCACGTACCCGTAGAAACTGGTTTCCGACTGGGTTTCGAGCTGAATCAGCTGGTGAGTTTCCTGGGCGCGCTGCAACAGGGTGGCAATGGTCAGGTAGGCCGCCGCGGTGTCTTCGGGAGCGGCGGGCAGCCCGTATACCACTTCCGGGTTATGCTCCTTGAACTCAATGAGACGCACATACCGGTCGTCGAAATGCACCTGTGTCACGGCGTGCATGCTGATGGTTTGCACGCCGGTGGGTAGGCCCTGACGCGTGAGGGTGCGCATGAGCAGCAGTTCGGGGTTGTGGCTCAGGATATAACCCAGAAACATCGGCCCGCCGGTTTGCACGGCCACCACGCGACGGTTGCGCTGGGCGCGCTCCAGCATATCGGTTAGTAAAGCTCCCATAAATCTGATTTTCCCAGTCTGATATGGCGGTGGCGCTACCCGACCAGGCCCTGCAACACCTCCTTGGTGTTGCTCACGTGGTCGGCCGCTGCGTTCATGGAGTTGAAGATGTACTGAATAACCCCATTTTTATCGATGACGAACGTGACGCGGCCGGGCAGAATGCCGAGCAGGGCGCGGGGCACTTCGTAGAGGCGACGCACCCGGGCACCCACGTCGGCGAGCAGCGGAAACGGCAGCCGGTGCTTCTGACTGAACTTCTGGTGCGAGGTTTCGGTGTCGGAGCTGATGCCGACTACTTCGGCCCCCAGGTCCTGGAAATCCTCGTACTGGTCGCGAAATGAACAGGCCTGAGCCGTGCAGCCAGGCGTGTCGTCTTTGGGGTAGAAATACAGCACGATGGAGCGCTGCCGCAGCTGCTCCGACAAACGAAAGGTGTCGCCGGTGGTAGTTTTAAGGGTAAAATCGGGAGCCTGGTCGCCAACCTGAAGCATACATAAAAGGGTAAGACTACAAAAGAGTGTAGCCGGAAAACGATTCGGGCGGCGTAAGGTTCTGCTTGCGGGAGCCGCGCGCGGCAGATAACCCCGCCGATAGTGCATCTTTGTACCCGGTTTGGCTGCCTTTGGGCCGACCGTTCCGATCTTTTTTCCTCCTGGCTGTGGTGCCGCCCATGCCTGCCCTTCTGCTTCATGCCCAATTTGCCCGCCGCGCCGCGTATTCACGTCATCATCCCGGCCTACAACGAAGAACAGTCCATTGGCCGCGTGCTGGCCGAAATTCCGGCAGATCTGGTGGCCGAGGTTATCGTGGTGGATAATAACTCGCGCGACAATACTGGGGCCGTGGCCCGGGCGGCCGGGGCCACGGTACTGCGCGAAAACCGCCCCGGCTACGGCCACGCCTGCCTCTGCGGCATGGCCTACAGCTTTGGCCTGCCCCTGGCCCAGCAGCCCGACATTATCGTGTTCCTCGACGGCGACTATTCTGACTACCCCGAGGAAATGGCGGCCGTGGTAGCGCCGCTGCTGCGCAACGAGGCCGACATGGTGATTGGCTCCCGGGCGCTGGGCGAGCGGGAAAGCGGCTCGATGATGCCCCAGCAGATTTTCGGCAACTGGCTGGCCACTAGTCTGCTGCGCGGCCTCTACGGGGTGCGCTACACCGACCTGGGCCCGTTTCGGGCCATCCGGGCCGAGGCCCTGAAAAATCTGGGCATGGCCGATACCACGTATGGCTGGACCGTGGAAATGCAGCTCAAGGCCGCCAAGCACCGCCTGCGTACCCAGGAAGTGCCGGTGCGCTACCGCCGCCGCATCGGTGTCTCGAAGGTATCGGGCACGGTGAAGGGCACGCTGGGAGCCGGCTACAAGATTTTGTGGACGATTTTCAAGTATTTGTAGTTCGTCCGGCTTGCCTGTGTTGATTCGTATTCTGCTTCTCCGCCCCCGATGAAAGAACTGGAAATTTTGCTTCTGGTTCTCTACGGCCTGTGCCTCGCCTTTATTCTGGGCTTCAGCCTCACCCAGCTCCACCTCACGCGCCTGGCCCGCCGCGCCTACCGGCAACCGGGCCGGCCCCTGCCGCCCGCCCCGGCGCAGTGGCCCCGCGTGACGGTACAGTTGCCCATCTACAACGAACTCTACGTAGTGGAGCGCATCATTACGGCCGCCGCCGGGCTCGACTACCCCGCCGACCGGCTCCACATTCAGGTGCTCGACGATTCGACCGACGAAACCGTGGCCCTGGCCGCCGCGCGGGTGGCACACTTCCGGGCCCTGGGCCTCCGCATCGACCATGTGCGGCGGCCTACCCGGCAGGGCTACAAAGCCGGGGCCCTGGCCCACGGCCTGCTCGAAACCGACGGCGAGTTTATTGCCATCTTCGACGCCGACTTCGTGCCCGAACCCGATTTTCTGCGTTGCACCGTGCCGCACTTCACCGCGCCGGAAATCGGAGTGGTGCAAACCCGCTGGACCCATCTGAACGAGGATGATTCGCTGCTCACCCAGCTGCAGGCGTTTGGGCTGAATGCGCATTTTCTCATCGAGCAGGTGGGGCGCAACGCGGGCGGGCATTTCATCAACTTCAACGGCACCGGAGGCGTGTGGCGGCGCCGCTGCATCGAGGATGCCGGGGGCTGGCACGCCGATACGCTCACCGAAGACCTCGACCTGAGCTACCGGGCCCAGCTGCGCAACTGGCAGTTTGTGTACCTGCCCCGGGTGCAGGCGCCCGCCGAGCTGCCCGCCGCCCTCGACGCGCTGAAGTCGCAGCAGTTCCGGTGGACCAAGGGCGCGGCCGAAACTGCCCGCAAACACCTGGGACACGTGCTGCGCTCGGGGCACAAGGGCAGTACCAAGCTCCACGCGGCCTTTCACCTACTCAATAGCACCGTGTTCGTAGCCATTCTGCTGATGGCCGTGCTGAGCGTGCCGTTGGTGTTTATCCGGGAATACGTGCCGGAATTTAAGCCCGTGTTTCGGCTGGCATCGGTGTGCATCCTGGGCTTTTTGCCCCTCACCTACTACTTCTACACCGCTTGGCGGCACGACAACCCGACGGCGGCCCGTCTGCGCTTCGTGCCGCGCTTTGTGCTGTTCCTGGCCGTGTCGATGGGGCTTTCTTTGCACAATACCCGGGCCGTGCTGGCTGGGCTGGCGCGGCAGCCCACAGCCTTCATCCGGACGCCCAAGATGGGCCTGGCGCGGCGGCAGAGCGGCTGGCGCACTCACCGCTACCGCACCGGCAGCTTCGACGGCCTCACGGTGCTGGAGGGCTTGCTCACGCTGTATTTTCTGTTTGGACTCGGCACCGGGGTGTACTTCGGCAACTACGGCCTGCTGCCTTTCCACGGCCTGCTCACGGTGGGTTTTGGCCTCGTGTTCTACTACTCGCTGCGGCATTCCCGCGCCTCGGCTAGCGCATGAAGCCGCGCCTTGCCGCTGGTCAGTGGGTTGCCGTGGGGGGCAGCCTCGTAGCGTATGGGCTGCTGGCCTACGCTACGCCGCGCCAGCACTTCGGGCAGCTGCTGGCCCTCTACACGCTGGCATTTGGCTGCTACGCTTGGCTGCTGTGGCGGCCCCTGGCGTTGCGCTACGGCCTGCTGCTGGCCCTGGCGAGCCGCTTGCTGTGGCTGCCGGCCGTGCCCGCCCTGTCCGATGACTACTTCCGCTTCCGGTGGGACGGGCACTTAGTAGCAACTGGGCAAAGTCCTTATCAATACCGCCCCGAGGAAATCCGGTTTCGCCTCGAACCCTCAACCGCGCCCGAGGACCGGGCGTTGCTGCGACTATATCCCCGGCTGAATTCGCCCCACTACCACTCCGTGTATCCGCCCGTGTGCCAGGCGGTTTTTGGCGCGGTCAGCTGGATTTTTCCGAACAGTGAGCGGGGCTTCGTTATTGTACTGCGGCTGGTGCTGCTGGCGGCCGAAGTGGCTACGGCGGTGCTACTGCTGCTGCTGCTACGCCATTTTCAGCGGCCCGGCAGGCAGGCGTTGCGGTATCTGCTCAATCCCCTGGTTATCGTCGAGCTTACCGGCAATCTGCACTTTGAAGCCCTGATGCTCTGCGGGTTGCTGGCCGCCATCTGGGCGCTGGCGCGGCAAAGCCGGACCACGGCGGGTGCGTTACTGGCCGGCGCTGTTGCCACCAAGCTACTGCCGCTGCTAGTGCTGCCGCTGCTTGTCCGGCGACTGGGGTGGCGGCCGTGGCTGCTGCTGGTCGCTACCGTGGTGGTGGTGCTGGCCGTACTGTTCGCGCCGTTTTTGTCGGCGCCGCTGGTGGCTAATGTGGGCCGCAGCCTCGACTTATATTTCCACAAGTTCGAGTTCAACGCCAGCTTCTACTACCTGTTGCGGGCCGGGGGCTACTATCTCACGGGCTACAACCAGATTGCCCGCCTCGGGACCTGGTTGGGCGCGGCCATGGTGGTGTGGGTGCTGGCCGTGGCCGCCCGCGAAAAGCAGCCCACCTTGGCCTCTTTGCCCCAAACGCTGCTGGTGCTGCTCACCGGTTATCTGGCCCTGGCTACCACCGTGCATCCCTGGTACCTGACGACACTAGTGGCGCTGAGCGTATTTTCCCGTTTCCGCTACGCCCTGGTGTGGTCGGCCCTGGTGCCGCTATCCTATGCGGCCTACCAAACCACGGCTTACCGGGAAAACCTCTGGCTAGTGGCCCTGGAATACGGCGTGGTAGCCGCGGTGCTGATTTGGGAGTTGCTGGCCACGCGCCGACAGTCGGCGGCCGGGCCGGCCTAGTGCGTCCAGTAGGCGTAGCGGCGCACTTGCTTTAGCTGCAGCGTGCGGCCGTCCCAGGTGGTTTGGCGCAGCAGCACATTGGGGTACTCGCGGTCAAACCAGTATATGTTCTGCTTCTCCTTATCAAGCTGCACACTCACTCGCCAGGCGGGCCGGGTAGTTTCCGCCGCGGTAGCCTCAGCTACCTGCACCTGGGCCTGGTAGCTCACGGGCGCTTTGGCCTGACTGGTTTGCTGTAGCTCAAAAATGTTCGTTGAGAACGAAGGCCGGGCCTCGAAGCGCAGGGCCCGCAGCGTGTAGGGCAGTGCGTCCTCAAACAGCGCGTTGCGGCGCAGCTGCCGCTGCCCGGCCCCCTGCCCGTCCCAGTACGAGTTGTAGACTTCGGTGTACTGCTCCCCGTCGTCGGTAATGGCCTTGAACGTGGTGCCGCACCATTCCTGGGACGACGTAGTGAGCTTGTGCAAAGCCACGGGCTGGTCGCGCCGGAAAAACAGCGAGGTTAGGAAGTGGTACGGGTACTGGTCGGTGGGAATGCGGCAAAACTGGTTGACTTTCAGCACCGGAAACTCGTCAGGTCGCTCGTAGGCATCGGTCTTGACGTTGAATTCCTGGTTGAATTCCTCCTTCACCGTTATCTGAGTGAGCTCAAACCGGCGCATTTTCTTGTAGATAACCCGCTCGGCCTCGTAGGTAGCTACTTCCGCCAAGCCGTCTTCCCAGAGCTTGTCCATAGCCCACTCGGGGTTGAAATGGACATTTAAAGCACTCAGCGCGTTGGGAAACTGTATGAGCCTGCTGGTCGCCGGCTGCCGGTCTGCATCCTGCCCCGAACACCCCTGAAACAGTAGCAGCACGCTTATCGAGGTCAGCAGGGCAGGAAATATTCTTCGGCGGGATACGGGCATGGTTTGGGATAAGGGAAGCGCTAAAGTACGCCCAATTGCCAGTCGAATTTCCCTTTCCTTGGCTACCGGCCCTGCTGCCAGGCCCGCAAGTCCTGCTCCGTATCAATATCGCGCAGCTCAGGCAGTTGGTATACGTGCAGCTGCAGCTGCCGGGCATCGGCCAGCAGCTCGGCCAGCACCGAGTTGGTACTCCAGGTTTTATCCCGAAAAAAAGCGGGCTGTAGCACCTTCATTCCCAACAGGTAATACCCGCCATCGGCGGCCGGGCCCACTACCACATCGTGGCTGAGCAGCGCGGCAAAAGCTTGACTGAGGTGCTCCGTGGCCAGATCGGGGCAGTCGGTGCCGATGATAATGGCGGCCGTGGCGCCCTGGGCAAAGCTGTGGGCAAAGGCACCCTGCATTCGGGCACCCAGGTCGGCACCGGCTTGCAGCTGGCGGGCATAGCCGGGCCAGAACTCCGGGGCAGCTCCGGTTTTATCCTCAGCCAGCCACACGGTTTTGTGGGCGGGCAGCGCGGCCGTTACGGCGTGGGTATGGTCCAGCAACTCTTCGTAAACCGCCAGCGCGGCCTGGTCGCCAATCGTGCGGGCCAAGCGCGTTTTGACGCGGCCCAGTTCGGGGTAGCGGGCAAATACCAGGAGGTGTTGATTCACAGCGCAGCGCGGTTGACGGCCCGCCGGCCGGTTCAAAGGTTACTCGTATACCTTCGTGCCGCGCGTCAGCCAGGGGCTCCACAGGGCCGAATAGGGGTGCACGTTCGGGGTGAGGCCCTGGGCGTTGTACACCGGTCGGCCCTCATTCACCCACTGAAAAATACCACCGTACAGATTGCGCACGTGCTTGAAGCCCAGCGACTGCAGCCGCTCACCCACCCGCTCACTGCGGGCCCCCACCGAACAATACACCACTACTGGCCGGTCGCGAGGCACGTCGGCGAAGGTGGCTTTTTCGTATTCGTCGAAGTTCACGAACCGGGCCCCGCGCAGGTGGCTCACCTTGAACTCAGCCGGCGTGCGGGTATCGAGCAGCAGCACTGCATTGGGTGTTTTGCTCAGTTCCCGGGCCAGGGCCGCGGGCCGGACGGTGTGCACCGTCTTATGATACAGTGTGCTGAGCAGTTGGTCGTAGGCCGGGTTGTTGCCGGTCTGGGCATTCGTGCCGCAAGCTGCCAGGGCCGGCAGCCACAACACCAGAAAAGCCAGTCGTTTCATCTTCTTTCCCAGAAGTTAGGTGGTTGCGCCGCCGCAGCTGGAGCCCGCCCCGGCCGTGCAGCCGTAGCAGTGCTGATTCACTACGATGGCGCGGCCGTTCAGCGTTTCCAGGTTGAAGTCGCGAATGTGCTGCGGGGCCCGGCCTTCCACCAGCAGGTCGAGCTGTTGGTTGAAGTCACAGTCGTAGAGTTGCCCGTCCCAGCCGACGGACAGCGTGCTGCGGCACATCACATTGGCCGCCGCCACGGGGTTGTAGGCCTGCACCAGCTTGTCCATGTACGACTCGTAGTTGCCGCTTTCCAGCAAATACTCCAGAAACCGGCTGATGGGCAAGTTAGTAATGGTCAGCAAGTTGTTGAACACCACGCCATGCTCCCGCAGCAGGCGCTGCTTGAAGTCGCGCTCCAGCCCAGCCTGGCTGCCCGGCAGAAAAGCCCCCGACGGGTTGTAGACCAGATCCAGGGACAAGCCAGTGCCTTCTACGCCATAGCCGGCCTCGTTCAGCATCCGCAGGGCCTTGATGGAGCGGCCGAATACGCCTTCCCCGCGCTGGGCATCGGTGCGCACGGCTGAGAAGTGCGGCAGCGACGATACGACCCGCACCCGGTGCCGGGCAAAGAACTCGGGCAGGTCGTGGTACTTCGGGTTGGCCACGATGATAGTCAGGTTACAGCGCACGATGACCTCCCGGCCCAGGGCCGAAATCTGCTCCACAAACCAGCGAAAGTCCGGGTTCATTTCCGGCGCGCCGCCCGTGAGGTCCACTACCGCAATATCCGTCCGGGCCAGCGCATCGAGGCAAAGCTGCATGGTAGCGCGGGTCATAATTTCGGTGCGGTCAGGGCCGGCATCTACGTGGCAGTGGCGGCAGGTCTGGTTGCACATCTTGCCCACGTTCACCTGCATTACCGTGATGCCCGTGGGCCGCAACGGCAGCAAACCCGCTTCCCGCAGGCGCATGGCAAACAGCGGCTGGTGCGCACCTTCCACCTCGGCCTGGGTAAGCACGGTGAGCTGGTAGCCGGTATCGGCCAATGGGTGGTGTTGCGCGTGAAGACTCTTCATTCCTTAATGTGCTGATGTGGCAAGGTGCTGATGTGTTAATGTTCTTGGATTAATGGACGTTCAAAACCAACTGGCTGGTTTGGTTCTTCCCCTGGCTTCAGCACATTTCCACATTACATACTCAATTCCTTGGCCTTGTTCATCATCTGCACGCCGTGCACTAGGGCGGCACCGCCCTTGATGGCAGCGGCTACGTGCACGGCTTCCATCATCTGGGCTTCGTCGGCACCTTTTTGCAGCGAGTCGGTGGTGTAGGCATCGATGCAGTAGGGGCACTGCACGGCGTGGGCCACAGCCAGGGCAATGAGGGACTTTTCGCGCTCGGTCAGGGCGCCCTCCTTGAATACCTCGCCGTAGTAGTCGAAGAACTTGCGGCCCATTTCGGGCTGCCAGTCGGAGATGTTACCAAATTTGGCCAAGTCGGCGGGGTTGTAGTAAGTTGACTTTTCCATGCGTGGGAATAGATAAAACGGGCTCTAATGGCTCGTGGTGACAGAAAAACACAATACGGCCGAAGCTTGCAGGCTCAACCGTCAATCAAAAGCAACGCTTAACGCTGACGCACCCGAATGATGACGCTATCCTCGTTTTCACTGGTCAGCGGGGTTACTTCTATTTCCTCGGCTTCGTCGAAGTAAGTGGCCAGGCCCCGGATGATACCCACGGCCAACGCCCCCATCCGCCGCTCCGACTCGTAGCGCACCTCCAACTCCTTAGCCGCCACGCGCGTGACGTGCAGCACGGGGGGCCGGGTGCCCGGAGCATCGCGCCTTACGGCACCGTGCATGGCCTCTTCGGTGTTTTCAATCATTTCGAGCGTGCCCCAGTCGGGCTGCACGTAGCGCTTGTACACCAGCATAAGATCGGGCACTAGAAACTCCCCGAACTTTTCTTGCAGCTGCTCGGCCGGAATACCGGTCATTTCGGCGGCCTGCCCTACCAAGGCGTACATCTGCTCGTCGGGGTACACTTGCATCATCCCGAAATCGGCGCTGGGCAGGCCGGCGCCTTCTACCAGCTTCAGCCAGGTACTGTGGTCGTATTGCGTCTGAACGAAGCGCTTGAGCAGATTAATAATGGAACCGTGCACGGAATGGGCGGAAAAGATACTGGCACTACTACAATCAGAACAGCGGGAAAGTTACCGTCGTCAGGTTGTGGCAGTGCCAGTCAGGCAGCATAAACCGTATCCATTGGCTTTTATCCGGTTAGGATAATTGCCGGAAACTAGAATTTACCCAGCACAGTCATCGTTTCCATCGTGGGGTTTTCGCTGCCCCCGGCAGGTTCTACCGTCATGGCAAAGGCCTCGGCGTTGGCAATGTTCTTCATCTGCTGCAGACTGTCGCCGGCAGTAGTGGCGGCGGCCAGCATGCCCGCGTCCACGGGCTTGCCTTTGTCCATGGCCCAGAGCTGGTATTGCTTGCCCTCGGGCAGGGTGGGCAGGTTGCGTACGTCCACATACACGGCTTTGGTAGCCTTATTATAGAGTACGCGGGCTTTGGCCTCGGGTGCTACCGGTGTGCCGGCCAGCTCCACGGCGTTGAACTGCTCACTGCGCAGCACGGCCAGCTCCTGGGTGCGGGTGTCGAGGCGCTTTTCCACAGCCTGCATTGTCGAAGCCACCCGGGACTGGTCGGCCTGCAGGGCCACCAGCTGGGTTTCGCTGCTCTGCCAGCGGTTGTAGAGAATCAGGTTGGCCGCGGCACTTAGCACCAGCAAAGCCACCGAAGCAGCCATCAGCCAGTTGAAACCGGCTGCTTCTGCTTCCCCGGGCTGGGCCGAGGCGATAGAACGCACCACGGGCTCAGCGGCAACGGCTACCGGCGCGGCAGCCTCGGGCTGCCGGATAGCGGCTTGGAAGCCCGCCAGCACCCGCTCACGCATCCCGGCGGGCGGGTTTTGCGTATGCGCCTGAGCATAGCTTTCCAGCCCTTGCTGGATAAGGTCGAGTTCTTGCTGCACAGCCGGGTATTCGGCCGCGTAGCGTTCCACTTCGGCGCGCTGCGCCGCATCGAGCACGCCCAGGGCGTACTCTTCCAAAATACCGGATTCGATGTATTCCTGAATGTTCACGGCTATCGAATCAGTTTTGCAAGTACTTTGATGGCCGCCCGGGCCCGGGTTTTCACCGTTCCCAGCGGCAGGTTGAGTTCTTCAGCCACTTCGCTTTGTGTAAATCCGCCAAAATAAAGCAGGTCAATAATTTGCTTTTGCTCCGGGTTGAGCTTGCTGGTCATTTCCTGCAGACCAATGTGCTCAGGTCGGAACGTGGGGGTAGCGGCCTGGCGCAGCGCGGCACTTTCCTCCAGTGGCTGCGTGCGACTACTTACGCGGTACTGTCGGGACCGGATTTTGTCGATAGCTAAATTGCGGGAAACATTCAGCACCCACGTAAAAAGCCGCCCCTTGGAAGCATCGTAGGACTGAAATGAGTTCCAGATCTTAACCAGGCTTTCCTGCAGCACATCCTCGGCTACTTCCTCGGTTTTGACTATGCGCAGGATGACACCGTACAGAGCCGATGAATACTTGTCGTAAAACAAGGTCATGGCCGACTCGTCCCGGGCGCGCAGGCGCTGCACGAGCAGATCTTCGGTAACGGATGTCGGTGATTCGGGAGTGGTGGGAGACACAGGGGAATTACATAAGAAAGGCCGACAGCACGCTGCTTACGCGCCAAGGATGAGACGAAAGTACACTATAAAGCTTATTCTGCGCTATGCTTGGCCCTGCCAATTGCCGGAGGCGACTTCATCCGGCCGCTATGACTGAGCCTGGCGCAAAGCTACACGAGTGCAACCTATGTTGTGCGTAACAGTACGCCTTGGTAGTTGTTTTCAATCCGGCAGTCCAATTTCGCCCTTTCATGGCCATCGAATCTTTCAATCCTTATACCGGCAAAGTGCTGCGGCACTTCCGGGCTTTTTCCTGGGCTAAAACCGAGCGTATTCTGGCGCAAGCCGCCCGGGCAGCTGTTTCCTGGCCCCAAACCCCCTTTGCCGAGCGCAGCCACCTGCTGCACCGCGCCGCCGACTTACTGCGCGAGCGGCAGCAGGAACTGGCCCGCCTCATGGCCCTGGAAATGGGCAAGCCCGTGGCCGACGGCCGGGCCGAAATCTTGAAATGCGCCCTTACCTGCGACTATTACGCCGACCACGCCGAAGAATTTCTGCGCGACGAGGAAATCAAAACCGAGGCCCAACGCAGCTTTATTGCCCACGAGCCGCTGGGTGTGGTGCTGGCCATTATGCCCTGGAATTTCCCCTTTTGGCAGGTTATCCGCTTTGCGGCCCCGGCCCTAATGGCCGGTAATGTGGGTTTGCTCAAGCACGCCTCCAACGTGCCGCAGTGCGCCCTGGCCCTGGAAAGCATCTTTCACGACGCGGGCTTCCCTCCTGCCACCTTCCGCACCCTGCTCATCGGCTCCGATCTGGTGGAAAAGCTGCTACAGGACGACCGGGTGAAGGCCGCTACGCTCACGGGTAGTGAGCTGGCCGGCTCCAAAGTAGCGGCCGTGGCCGGGGCCAACATCAAGAAAACCGTACTGGAGCTGGGTGGCTCCGACCCGTTTATCGTACTGGCCGACGCTGACTTGGAGCTGGCCGCCAAAACTGCCGCCCAGGCCCGCATGGTCAATGCCGGGCAGAGCTGCATTGCTGCCAAGCGCTTCATCGTCGATAAGTCCATCGTGAAGCCCTTTATCAGCCAGCTCAAAACCCACCTGCTGGCGTTGCGCACCGGCGACCCGCTCGACGAGGCCACTCAGTACGGCCCCCTGGCCCGCCCCGACCTGGCCGACGAGCTCACCAAGCAGGTAGAGGATTCGGTGAAAGCCGGGGCCAAAGTGGAGCTATTCGGCGGGCAGACCAAGCCCGGCACGGCCCTGTTCCGGCCTATGATTATTTCCAACGTGAAGCCCGGCCAGCCCGCCTATTATGAGGAGCTATTCGGCCCCGTGGCCATCATTCTGGAAGCCCGCAACGAGGAAGAAGCTATTCGCCTGGCCAACGACTCCCCTTTCGGCCTGGGAGCCGCCGTCTGGACGCGCGACGTGCCGCGCGGCGAGGCCGTAGCGCGCCGCATCGAGGCCGGCGCGGTCTTCGTGAACTCGATGGTGAAGTCGTCGCCGGAAATGCCCTTCGGCGGGGTCAAGAAGTCGGGCTACGGCCGGGAGCTGTCCTACCTCGGCATCCGGGAGTTCGTCAACCAGAAAAGCGTCTGGATCGGCGGCGCCGCCCCGGTGGCGAAGAAAAAAGTGGAATAGGTTAATGTACTCAAGTTCTAATGTGTTCATAATGTACTGCGCAGAGGATGTGTCCTTGCGAGGCGCAGCCGAAGCAAGGACACATCCTCTGCGCAGTACGACCCGTCCTGTTGCCAGAAAGCCCTTTACTACTGCGGTAGTAAAGGGCTTTTCAGTAAAGGCAGCGCAGCACAATTCAGAGGACGGATTGTTTCGCGTTGCTCGCAATAACACAGAACGGCAATCAGCACATTTCCCTCATTAGCACCTGAGCACATTAACAGTATCCTAGCAGCTTATAGGTCAGGTAGCCGGTAATTTCGTGGAGCAGGTGGCTCCAGCGGCCGAAAGAGGCAGCGTTGGGCAGCCAGTAGAAGGGACTGAACAGGTGGCGGTTGTCGGAGCGGAAGTCGGCGGGAAAAGGTGTGGGCGTGAGGCCAACCTGGCGGAAGCAGCCGATGGCCCGGCGCTGGTGAAAGGCCGAAGTGATGAGCACCAGACTCTTTATATCGGGGTGTTGGGCCAACAAGGCTTTCGTATTGAGGGCATTTTCACGGGTGTTGCGACTGGTTTCTTCTAGCAGAATAGCCTGCTTGGGCACCCCCGCCAACTGGAGCAGCGTGGCTAGGTCGCGGGCTTCGGTATGGGCTGCTTTGCGTAACGAGCCCGAGCCGCCGCTGATAATGATGTACCGGATTCGACCGGCCCGGTATAGCCACAGCGTGTTGGTGAACCGGTCGGCCCCCTCGGACAGGTACACCCGGTCGTGCGGCGACTTTTGCGAGCGGCTTATGCCCGTCAGCAGTACGCCCGCATCGTGGGGCGCAATGGTGCGCATAGGCACCGCCGGCAGCTCCCAGGCCAGATAGGCCTCGTTGATAAGGCCGGCGTTGGTGCCAATGAGCATAAAAACCAACGTGGCCACCAGCAGCCCACGCTGGCGCTTAGGGTGGCGAAAACTCAGCAGCGTGGCAACCAGCAGCAGCAGCAGCCACACGGCCGGCTCGAAAGCCAACCCGAAAATCTTGGAGACGATAAAAAACACGGCCGCGAAGCTACGGTGAAAATGGCGGGCAGCCATGCGCACCGCTGCTTTAGCGCAGTAGCATCGTCGTTAGCAAGCAGTAGGTGACACCCACCGTGTTTGGTAAGAATACCGCAGTGTTTAGTTATTCTGGGGCAGCCAGTCGCGCAGGCGTTCCAGCATGGCACATACTTCGGCCTCCGTCGTCAGCGTGTCGCACTCCAGAATACGGCCCTGGCAGTAGCTCACGAAAAAGGGCGCTACCTTCTCCTGCATCAGCTTTTTGGCCACCGGACTCTCCTCCGAGGCCAGACGCAGAAACAGAATGGTTTCGAAAGGCTCATCGTCGGCAAACTTGGCGAAGGGTGGGGCCAGCAGTTCACACGTTGCGCAGTTGTTGGAAGTGAATTTGGCAAACACCTTCATGTGCTCGTGGGTGTAGCGGCGCAGGCCATCATCGTTGGTTTCATGCACCCGCTGGCGGTCGGCTTCTTTCATATTGGGGTAAATGCGGCTTGAAAAGTAGAACAAGAAACGTTAGGCGGAGCGTGAGCGAAGCGAAACGTTTTTACAGCCCTAAGAAGGATTTGGCTAGCCGACAAAAAAGCCGCCCCGGATGTTTCCAACCGGGGCGGCTTTTAAGCACGAAAAGCAGAATACCTTACGCCTTTTTGAGCATCATGTTGCGGATGTAGCGCACCGGGGCGCTGCCGTAGCTGAGAAACTGCTCGTTGAACGTTTTCAGGTCGTACTGGCTGCCCTGCTGCTTTTTGAGCTCTTCGCGCAGGTCGTAGATTTCGGTGTAGCCGGTGAAGTAGCTGCTCAGCTGCACCTGGCTCAGGGTGGCGCGCTTCCACTTGCTGGTCGCCTCGGCCTGCTCCTGGAAACCGTCGCGGGTGAGCTGGGCCACGATGCTGGCCTCACTGGCATTGCCCACCTGGATTTCGTGGTCGATGATGGCGTTGATGGTCACGCGCATGTTCCACTTGTCCCACATCAACCATATTTCGTCGGAGTTGCCGCCGTAGCCGCTTTCCAGCATCATGCGCTCGGCATACACGGCCCAGCCCTCCACCATGGCCCCGTTGCCCAGGATGGATTTGATGAGCGAGGGCGAGCGGTTGGAGTACACGAGCTGGGTGTAGTGGCCCGGAATGGCTTCGTGAATGTTCAGAATCTGCAGGGTGTATTCGTTGTACTCGCGCAGGTAGCTCTCGGCCTGCGCGGCGGGCTGCCCGTCGAGGGGCTCCACGTTATAGTAGGTATCAGCGGCCGTGTCGTAGGGGCCCGGGGCCGATACCGAGGCGCCGGCCCCGCTGCCGCGCATATAGGGCGGCGTTTCGCGCACTACCAGGGGCTTGGTCGGGTCCTGGGTCAGCAGCTTCTTATCGTTCACAAACTTGGTCAGGGTCGGAATCTGGGCTTTCACGGCGGCCACGAAGCCGGCCGGGGTGGCGTGCTTCTGCGAGAGGTGGCTGATAACCTGCTTCACGGCCAGCAGCGTATCGACGGGCAGGGGCTGGTCGGCAAAATACTTGGGCCAGAGCCGGGTGGCCCGCTGTTTCATGTCGCGCAGCAGCTCCTGCTTGTGTGCCAGGGCCTTTTGGTATACCTCATCGGCCGAGGAACTGCTTTGAATGTCGTAGTAAAACTTCCGGTCGTAGAGGGCCTTGCCCAGCCGGAAGCTGCGGAAGTGGCCGGCTGGCAGCACCTCCTTTTCCAGGAAGGCAATGTAGTTTTCGAGCACCAGCCGGGTGGTGGCTACCCGGTCGCGGAAGTCTTTCTTTTCCCGCTCCGACAACCCCGAGCGGTTGAGCGAGTCGAGCAGCGCCGGCCCGAATACGCTGAGCGCGCCCCGATTCTGTTCGATAGCCAGCTTGGTATGTTCCAGCGTCGGATTTTTGATGTTGTCCTCAGCGGCGGCGTAGTAATCGGCAGACCGGGAAATCTTCAGAGAAATGCTGCGTAGGCGGCGGTCCAGGGGCTGGTAGCGGCCGTTCAGGATTTCGGCCACCGACGAGCCCAGGTTGTAGATGGCCGGGTTCCACTGCCAGCTTTTGAGCGTGTCGGCATACCAGCGGGAGCTGTTCAGGTAGTTTTCAATCAGCCGGAAATCGGTCTGGTTGTTTACCGACAGCTCGCCTACCGGAAACGTGGCCAGCTGCTTGCTCACCCGGGCCCGCACGGCGGCTTCGGTTTGGCGGCGGCCGGCGCTGGGCACTACCAGCAGCGAGTCGTAGCGGTGGTAGCCCTGGCTACTGGCCCACTCGGGGTCGTAGTACCAGAGCGAATCGATAAACTGACCCTTGAACCGGTCGAAGTTGGCATCGGCGGTGGGCACTTCGGTGGTGCCGGCGTGCTGGTCGGTGCCGCAGCTGCCCAGCCACAGGGACGTGGCGCAGCCGGCCGCCAGCAGGAGCAGTTTCGGGGTAGAGGTGTTGGTCATATGGAGTAGAGAAGAGAGGACGAATTCGGGTAAGCAAGGTAGACCACAATGACTTGAATTTTCGCACGACGTTGCCAGCCCAGCAGGGTTCTATCCGTAGCGGCTGACGTGGACGTGTGAGTTGTCACAAAATTTGTCGGCCTAAGTTATTTTGTGACAAGAGCTATGTCACAAAATTCCCGCACTTCACTTAAGTTGTGACAGTCAGCGTTGGTTCGCGGGCTGGTTACACCGCTTAAATCTCTATCGATGTCCGACTACACCAATGAAGGAGCCCTGCGCCAGCTGCTGGGCCTTACCCAGCAGGTGCTGGCCATCTATCTGCGCGTGTCGCGCGAGCTGCTGGCCCAGGTGGAGCTGGGCCGGCGCAGCCTGCCGCTGGCGGCGCTGGAGCGGCTAACCCCACTGCTTACACGGTTGCACGGGGCCGGCGGACTGGCCTCCATCGAGCCGCCGCTGGCTCCCAGCGAAACCAATCCGCAGCACTCGGCCGCCGAACAGCAGGAAATACGGCAGCGCCTGCGCACCTGCCGGCACAAAGCCGGCAATAGCCGCTACCAATTAGAGAATATGCGGCGACAGGCCAGGCCTTTCCATCGGCGGCTGGCTTTGCTGGCGCCGCTGCTGGCGGCTCTGCCCCCACCCACCGGCCCCGACCCCGACGAGCAGGACCGGCGCTGGTACACCCACCGCCTGGAAGATGCCAATTGGCGCCTCTCCTCCTGCGGCACCCTGGCCCAAGGCCGCCTCGAAGCCACCATTCTGGCCCTCGACACCGAAATTGCCGCCCTGGAAAAACTGCTGCCCGCCGCGCTGGAATAGAACGGTGTAGAGACGCATACTTGCGTCTCGTCGTTGAACGACAACCGTTGCAACGGAGAGGAAGAACCGGCCTTACTCAATGAAAATCGTTGTAAAGGCGCGGACGCCGAGACGCAAATATGCGTCTCTACCCCGTTCTGCAACCTCACTCCTGCTTACCTTCGCCCCATGCCTCGCTTCCTGCTTCTGCTGCCCCTCACGCTGCTGGCCTGCTCCCAGCAGACGCCCGAAACCACTCGCCCCGCCTTGCCCGACGGGCCGCCGGCCATTCCGGTGCAGTCGGCGGGTGGAGTGGCCCAGAATGCCGGGCGCTTCCCCGAAACCTTCGAGGCGGGCAGCAAAGGCGCGTATTCGACGGCCGACGAAACGCTGGGCACCGGCAGCTGGCACTTCGAGGATGCGCTGATCGGCTCGGCTGAGGAAGATCACAAAAACGGGCAGCACGCGGCCCGGCTGCGCAACCAGGGCCGGCTGCGCATGAACTTCGACGCCCCGGCCGGGGTGGGCCGCATCCGGGTGAAAGCCGCCGCCTATGGCTCTGATGGGGCCAGCACCTGGGAGCTGTGGGGCAGTGTGGATGCGGGCCGCACGTTCCGCCGCATCGGGCAGCCGGTACGCACCCAGGGCCCGCGCCTGGTGATAAATACCTTCGAAGGCGGCACTACCGGTCCGCTGCGCCTGGAAATCCGCAAAACCGGGGGCAGCGGCCGGCTCAATATTGACGATGTGACGCTGGAAACGGCTGCCGGCAGCGCCGTGGCGGGCAGCAATGCTGGGGCGGCCCCGGCCACCGGTTCTGCCCCAGCCAACACCTCATTGCCGCCGGCCACCACCGGCCAGGCCACGGCCGTAGTGACCAGCCGCGACGACAACATGGCCCTGGGCAACCCCAGCGGCGCCACCGCCAGCCCCGACAACCTGACCAACTTTCTCATCACTAAGCCCCAGTTCAGCATTGGTTACAATGCCCTGCGTGGCACGCCGGCCTGGGTGAGCTGGCACCTGAATCGGGCCTGGATGGGCTCGGCCCCACGCCAGGACGACTTCCGGCCCGACCCCGCCCTGCCCCGGCAGTTCTACGCCGTGACGCCCCGCAGCTACGCCAGCTCGGGCTTCGACAAGGGTCACAATTGCCCCTCGGCCGACCGCACCACTGACCTCGACGACAACTCGGCCACGTTCCTGATGACCAACATGATTCCGCAGGCACCCAACAACAACCAGCGCACCTGGAGCAGCCTCGAAGAATGGGGCCGCACGCAGGTGAGCCGGGGCCAGGAAATCTACGTCATCATGGGCTGCTACGGCAAAGGCGGCACCGGCGCGAAAGGCTTTGCCACCACCCTCGACGGCGGCCACATAACGGTGCCGGCCCGGGTCTGGAAAGTGCTGGTCATTCTGCCCGAAGGCTCCGACGACCTGCGGCGCATTCCGACCCAGGCCCGCATCCTGGCCATCGACACGCCCAACGACAACGGCGTGAGTGCCGACTGGAGCCAGTACCGCGTTTCGGTAGATGCCATTGAAAGCGCCACCGGCCTAGACTTGCTCAGCAAGCTGCCCGTAGAGGTGCAGGCCCGCCTGGAAGCCCAAGTGGACAAGGGTCCGACGCGGTAAGCCGGATGCAGGAACGCTATTCCTTACCTGACACCGGAATCTTGCCCCAGCCTGAAGAACTGGTTGAACTGCTGCGGGAATACCGAGAGGTGGGCATCAGATACACTGCTCTGCCAGACGGATACCTGGATGCGCTTGCCGATACACTGGAATATCACACGTTCATGCACTGGCTAGCAGCATCCGGAGGGGTCATTATCATCACGCCAGCCGTTTCCACCCAGAGTATCATAGCCCGTAAAGACGCCATCTATGACTGCGCTAAGGAGTTTCGGCGGCAGGCCATTTACCTAATAGGCTTGCTATATGACACCTTTGAAATTCCCCAAAATCAACGCAACGACTTACAGAGCTTATGGCTTATCAAAGGGACGCAACCGCAGGGACAAGTCAACAGGGAATGGCGGTATTACTTTCATGGCTATGAATGCCGATTTGAAAATACCAAGACCCGTCAGGTAGTCGAAGCAGTTATTATTAACTGCCCGGAATTTGGGTGCCTGACTGCGTTCTTTTTTTTGGAATACATCAACACGACTAAGCAGTTTATCGAGCTACGTCAATGGTTCGACAACAAAGAATCAAATGCCACAAAGGCACTTACCATTCTGGGGAAACAAGGCGTTCTGAAACAGTTGGCTTCGGCGCGGGACGACCGGAATCTGTTTGCCGATTAAAGCCAACTGGTGTGGCGTTGGGTCGTCTGTTAATAAACGGAAAGCCCTATATTTAGAGAAGCCCGCCGCTCCCGGCTCCACCTCTAACCGCTATGGCTATGCAGCGCCGCACCTTCATCCGGACTTCCCTGGCCGCCCTTCCCCTGGCTGCCACGTTTCCCACCCGGCCCCAGCTGGCTAGTCGGCCTGCCAAGGGCTTTAAGATACCGGCCGGGGAAGGACGCTACCACGGGCACATGCAGCTGAAAGGCGTCAATCAGAACGTGCTGGACGTGAAGGTATCGGGCAAGGATACCAACGGCGACCTGGCTATTTTCGAGCAAACCAGCCTTTCGCCGGGCCGGGGCACGCCGCTGCACATTCACCCCCACCAGGACGAAATCTTTACGGTGCTCGACGGGGAGTATGCCTTTCAGGTGGGCGAGGATAAGCATCGCCTCCGCACCGGCGACAGTATCTTCCTGCCCCGGCAGGTGCCCCACGCCTGGACGCAGGTGAGTGCCAGAGGCAAAATGCAGGTGACGCTGCAGCCCGCCGGCAAGCTCGAGGAGTTTTTCGTGACGATGGCCGCGCTGAAAACCGAGCCCACGCCGGCGGAAGTGGCCCGCCTCTTTGCCGCCCACGACATGAGCGTGGTGGGTCCGCCGCTGAAGATAGACTAACTCCCGCCTTTTGCCGGGCTATTGCTGCCTACGCTTTTACTGCCCTACCTATGCGTTGCCCGCTGCCTGCCATCCTGCTGCTGACTGCTACCCTGGCCTGCTCCACCACGCGGCCGGCGGCCGGCCCGGCAGTTTCCGCCGCCCCGGTGTCGCCGGAGCTGTATGCTACCATTGCCCGTCAGGATAGCGCCATGTTTGCCGCCTTCAACCACCACGACCTGAGCCAGCTGCAAACGTTCTTTGCCGAAGACCTGGAGTTCTACCACGACAAGGGCGGGCTGGCGAACTACGCCCAAACGATGGAAGGCTTCCGGCGCTTGTTTGAGCAGAACAAAACTACCGGCCTCAACCGCCAGCTCGTGGCCGGCACCCTGGAAGTATACCCCATCAAAGACTACGGCGCCGTCGAAACCTACCAGCACCGCTTCTGCCACCAGGAAAACGGCCACGACGACTGCGGCACTTTCAAGAATATGATGGTGTGGCGCCTGCGCGACGGGCAGTGGAAAGTGACGCGGGTCGTCAGCTACGGCCACTGAAGCCGGCAGAATTACCTCGCCGTAAAATCGGGCAGCAGGCGCAGGCACACCGGCGCGGGCACCTGAGCCGAATGACCCGTAGGCGTAAGCTGGCCCGTTTTGGCGTCGACGTGAAAGGAAAAGATACTGTTGGAGTTCTGATTGGCCACCAGCAGCAGGCGGCCGTCGGGTGAGAGGGTGAAGTTGCGCGGCGTTTTACCCTGGGTACTTACGTGCTGCACAAACCCAAGCCGGCCGCTGCCCGCCTCCACGGCCAGCACCACCAGGCTGTCGTGCCCCCGGTTGGAGGCGTACACGAAGCGGCCGTCGGGCGACACGTGAATATCGGCGCAGGCATTGGCCCCGGCAAAGTCGGCCGGCAATGTGGGCACGCTATGCAGGGCCGTAAACGTGCCCTGCGCCGCATCGTACGCCAGGGCCGTGACGGTGGAATTCAGCTCGTTGACCACGTAGGCCCAGCGGCCATTGGGGTGAAACGCTAGATGGCGCGGCCCCGCCCCCGGCTGCGCCACGAAGGCAACCTTACCCGGCAACTGCGGCAGGCCCGTTTCGGCGCTCAGGGCATAGCTCAGAATCTGGTCGTTACCCAGGTCCACGGCCAGGGCGTAGCGGCCCGCCGGGTCGGGCAGGATGCAGTGAGCGTGGGCGCGGTCCTGATTTTTGTGCGGCCCCGCACCTTGGTGCTGATCCACTACCACGGCCGGAGCCAGCGCCCCGTCCGGCTGCACCGGCAACGCGCTGATGGTACCGCCAAAATAGTTGGCCACCAGCAGGCCCCGGCCATTGGGCGTGAGACTCACGTAGCACGGCCCCGCGCCCTCGGAAGTCTGCTCGTTGAGTAAGCTCAACGCGCCGCTGCGCTGGTCGAGGCCAAAAGCCCGCACCGAGCCCGTAGCGCGCCCCTGAAACTCCAGCGTGGCATTGACGGCGTAGAGGAATCGGTGGTCGGTGCTTAGCGTCAGGAAACCGGGCTTTACTCCGCCCCGAAAGCCGGCCACGCGGGTAAGGGCGCCGGTGCTGGGGTGCAGGCGGCAGAGAAAAATATTGTCCTGCTCGGGCGGCCCGTAGGTACCGATGTAGAGCAGCAATTCCCGTTCGGCGCGGCCCGGGCGGCCCGCCACGCAGGCGGCCAGCAGCGGCCCGGCGGCCAGGAAAGCGGCGCGTTGCAGGAAGGCGCGGCGGGTACTGATGGAATTCGGAAGCATAGCAAAGCCAGTAGCAGGAGCCGCCAAGATACGGAAGCAGCCGAGTGCAACACCCGATGCTGCCAGGCAGACAATGGCAATTGTCACCCGATTAGCAGGCATTGTCACGAGGACAATAGGCATTGTCACGAGGACAGCGGCCATTGACACGAGGACAATAAGCATTGACGCTTGGTCACTGCTCAATGTCACCAGGGCAACGGCCATTGTCGCTAGGGCAGCAGCCATTGACACTTGGTCAAACCCTATTGTCACTCGGTCATTAGGCATTGACACGAAGTCAGCGGCCATTGTCACCAGGGTAGCACGCATTGACACAAGGTCAGCAGCCCCTGTCACTGTCGCTGTCCGAGGCGCTACGGAGGAAAAAGTCGTTACTTGAGCGCTAATACTCACTTCACAAAACCCCGCATGGCCCAGCAGCAAGCCCAGCTTCAGAACGAAGCCGCCCGGACGTATTCGTTCCTGGCCGAGATGTACCAGGACTCCTACTTCCCCAACAACCTCGTCGACAAGGGCAAGGCCATCCTGGTAGCGCTGTGCTTCGATATCGAGCAGCAGCAGCCTAAGGATCTGGAGGAGCTCTACGCCCTCACCCACGCTGCCACCGAGGAGTTCAACGACCTACAGGAAGAGTTCTGGGAAGCCAACAGCGAAATCGAAACCGCCGCCCGCGACTGTATTGCCGTGGATTTCGACTTTGTAGCCAAGGCGTATGGCTTTGAGGCCGATATGGAAGAGCTGACGGCTACGCGGGACTGGTGAGGGATTCATCGGGCCAAGCAACCCTAGTAATCAGCTAATCGGCGTGCATGTCACTCTTACGAAATGCACGAATCTTCCTGCTTAAAACTACCGCGCGAATCGGTCAACAAAGCCCCCGACAGAGTATGAGCGCCTCTCAATCTTACGTTTATTTTAGTTTACAAGGCGCAGACTTTGACCCGGATGAAGTCACTACGCGCTTGGGAATAACGCCTACCAAAACCTGGCGCAAAGGCGACCAGAAATCCTACGGAATTCCGCGTCAGAACACTGCTTGGATCTGGGAAACTGCCCGAGGTACTGAGCCTATCTGGATTAATACCCTTGTTGATGAAGTACTAAGCACTTTCGAAGCCAAGGCAGATATTATCATGGAACTGAAACATACGCTTCAGCTGGAGTCCATGCTGTGCATCATTCTCTATATCGATAGAAATGAAGACGAATCCACTCCCTCGGTAGGACACGACCTTCGGACCATCAGCTTCTTATACCATACCCAGACCACTACTGACATCGATATGTATCATTACAACTCAGCTGAAAACGAACTTACCTCTTAGCCTCCTACTTGTAGAAACTCCGGCAGCCACTCGGCCCATACGTTGAGGAGAATACTTTCCTAAAACGATTTAGCAACCCCCAAAGGCGACTTATCCGGTCTTCTTTCCTGCCTCACTGTCTTCAACCCCGAAGCTGATGCAACGAAAGTTATAGTCCTTGACATGCCCGCTGGAGAACAGATTACTATTAGCGCAGCGGATGCCGAAATAGTAGCAGCTAGCTTGGCTATTCTTGTGACTGAAACGCAACACTGTTTTGCCTTCCGGTTATCGAAAGGCACTCATGAAATAGCTATTGAGCTACTAAAAAACGGGCAATATATTTTCGTAAGCCTTATAGTTGACCAACTGGAATACCCTATTGAACATATGGAGTTTTACATGCAGGAAACGAAAACCGAGATACTGCAGGAAGCGTGGGCAATGACCGAATTGCTTTACACCCATGAAACCCGGTTCGCGCGTGCAGTGAAAGGCAGTGCATCTAAGCTGGCGCTTGAAGTGCTGCGAGAAGGTAGCTGGACTCAGTTCGGCTACTTCAATACTGCTAAAACGTAGCGCCTTTCCTACCTTCCCAGCTTCAACGCCCTATCGAAGCTGATGAAACTCTCGTTCCTTCTCGCCCCACTCCTGCTGGCCGCCCCCGCCGCCTTGGCCCAGAAAGCCCCGGCCGCCGAAAACCTCGTGCAGTACGCCCGGCCCATCATCGGCACCCAGAAGATGGGCCACACCTACCCCGGCGCTACCGTGCCCTTCGGCATGGTGCAGCTCTCCCCCGATACCGACACGCTGCTCTACGCCAAGGACGGCAAGTACAACCCCGACATCTACCGCTACTGCGCCGGCTACCAGTACGACGACCCCACCATTGTGGGCTTCAGCCACACCCACTTCAGCGGTACCGGCCACTCCGACCTCGGCGACTTCCTGGTGATGCCCACCACCGGCCCGCTGCAGCTCAATCCCGGCACCGCTCAAAAGCCCGAATCCGGCTTCCGCTCCCGCTTTTCCCACCAGAACGAAACCGCCGAGCCAGCCTACTACAAGGTCAAGCTCGACGACCACAACATCGGCGTCGAGCTGACGGCTACTACGCGGGTGGGCATGCACCAGTACACGTTTCCGAAGTCCGACCAGGCCCACATTATCCTCGATTTGATGGCCGGCATCTACAACTACGAGGACAAGAACACCTGGACCTACGTGCGCGTCGTCAACGATTCGCTCATTACCGGCTACCGCCAAACCAACGGCTGGGCCCGCACCCGCACGCTGTACTTCGCCATGGCCTTTTCCAAGCCGTTCAAGCAGTACGGCTACCGTAATTATTCCAAAAAGCAGGTCTACCGCGGGTTCTGGGGCAAGTTCGACCAGGCCCACAACTTCCCCGAAATGGCCGGCGAGCAGCTGCGCGCCTACTTCGACTTCAATACTCAGGAAGGCGAGAAAATCAAGGTAAAACTGGCCCTCTCGCCCGTCAGCCAGGAAGGCGCGGTGGCCAACATGCAAGCTGAACTGCCGGGCTGGAACTTCGAGCAAACCAAGGCGCAAAGCCAAGCCCTCTGGCAGCAGGAATTGAGCAAAGTCACGATTCAGAGCCCCAAGAAGGACGACAAAATCAACTTCTACACGGCCCTCTACCACACCTTCCTGGGCCCCACCGTGTACCAGGACGCCGACGGGCAGTACCGGGGCATCGACCAGAACAACCATAAAGCAGAAGGCTTCACCAACTACACCACCTTCTCGCTCTGGGACACCTACCGTGCCCTGCACCCGCTCTTCAACCTGGTGCAGCCCCAGCGCAACGCCGACATGGTGCAAAGCATGCTAGCCCACTACAGCCAGAGCCCCGAGCACATGCTGCCCGTATGGAGCCACCACGCCAACGAAAACTGGTGCATGATTGGCTACCACAGCGTCTCGGTCATTGCCGATGCCGTGCTCAAGGGTAATGCCACCTTCGACGCCAACAAGGCCCTGGACGCCTGCGTAGCCACTGCCCGCCACGATTCCTACGACGGTGTGGGCTTCTACCGGCAGTTGGGCTTTGTGCCCGAAGACAAAAACTCGTCTTCCGTCAGCAAGACCCTGGAATACGCCTACGACGACTGGTGCATTGCCCAGATGGCTCAGAAGCTCGGCCGCCAGGATATCCACCAGGAGTTCAGCCAGCGGGCCCAGAACTACAAAAACGTGTACGATGCCCGCATCGGTTTCATGCGCCCCCGCCTCGCCGACGGCTCGTTCCGTAAGGAATTCGACGTGCTCAGCACCAACAACCAGGGCTATATCGAGGGCAACTCCTGGAACTACAGCCTCTACGTGCCCCAGGACCCGAAGGCCCTGATCCAGCTTATGGGCGGCTCGAAGCGCTTTACCGAGCACCTCGACTCGCTCTTTACCATGCACCTGCCCGATAAGTTCTTCGCCGAAACCGAGGATATCACCCGCGACGGTATCATCGGCAACTACGTGCACGGCAACGAGCCCGCCCACCACGCGGCCTACCTCTACAACTGGACCGACCAGCCCTGGAAAACCCAGCAGCGGGTGCGCATGATTCTGCCCAAAATGTACCGCCCCACCCCCGACGGCCTCGGCGGCAACGACGACTGCGGGCAGATGTCGGCCTGGTACATCTTCTCGGCCCTGGGCTTCTACCCCGTGGCCCCCGGCTCAACGGAATACGCCCTGGGCAGCCCCGCCATCCACGGTGCCACGATGACCCTCGAAAGCGGCAAGACTTTCCGCATCACGGTCAAAAACCAGAGCGACAAAAATGTGTATGTAAAGGAAGCCCGGCTAAATGGGCAAAAGCTGACCCGGCCGTTTCTCCAGCACCAGGACATTGTAAAAGGTGGTGAGTTGGTGTTTACGATGGGCGGAAAGCCGTAATAGATAAGTTTATACCTGTAGGTAAGTGTAATTGGGAAATGAAGAAGTATCTTTTATTGTATGCTGTAGTCGTATCTGGCATTTGGCTCTTTCATGTGCTGGATTATACATATGCAACCAAGTCGAAAAGCCCTTTTTATGTCACTCGCTTCTCAGGCAAGAGGTTTGTGCGGTTCCAGGGTGAAAATGTGACGCATATTGAAGATGAATATGAATATAATGGCAGCTCATCGTATCGAGTAAATGCCAGTTTGAATACTATCGACATGGAGTCATTCCATCGAATCAGCAATGAACATGTGGCTGATGTTCAGTATAGAGATAAGAACTATTCGTATACCATTCATGATGGTGAGGAAAAGTATATAATCAGGACAAAGCTCCAGTAGTTGATTCACTCGTTGGCGCGGGTTAATTATTTCGCGCCAGTGAGGGAGCTTCCAAACTTACTTATCCTCGTTAACCCTCATTCTATTCTATCCGGATGCCCAAGCGCTGCTTACTGCTATTTCTTATTCCCTTGCTAGCCGGCTGTACCGCCCAGGATTCGCTGCGGAAACAACCCGTTGCCGTGCGGGAGGCCTATTGGCCCCTAGATACCACCGTAGCCCGTACCGACACGGTTTTCCGCGGCCCCGACTTGTACCGGGTCACGATTACGACGCGCAGCCTAAACGACAGCGCGGCGACGTACAAAGCCACCGATGACGCCGGGGAGCTGCTAATTCACGCCCACCAAGTGGTTTCGCAGGTTACGATTTACAAGGATGGTGAGCCCCTAACCCAGGCCGCCTTTACCAACGCGCTTTTCCGGGGGCATGACCCGGAGCTGATACTCGCCAATACCTCCTTTACGACCCGGCAAAACAGGGAATTCCTGTTCAGCGTTGAAGCCTGCGTGCCTGACTCCGATATCTGCGAAAAAGCCCAAGTAGCTCTAAACTCTGCCGGCCGCATCAAGGTCAGGCACTAGCAAACGGCGGGCAGAGCAACAGGCAATTAACCACTGGCCCCACCCCTCCTACTGGCGCGAGTTATTACCCACAAAAAAACCTCACCCGAGCCCGCTAAGGCTGGAATGAGGTTTTTTCATTGTAGAGCGAATAATGCCTACAGATCAGAGTTGAAGTTTGGGGCGCTGACGCCCTTGTTCTTGTTGCGGTTGTAGAGGTAAGCTGCGCCGGCGGCCAGCAGCGCGCCGGTAACCAGCTTGCGGCCGGAGCCTCCGGTTCGGGCGGCAGTGCCATAGTTGCCAGTAGTGGGGTTTACGGCGTTTCTGCCGCCAAACAGGCCCGATAGCAGGCCACCTAGAGTACCGCTCGGGCGGTCAGAACCAAAGATGCTCATGATTGACAGGGGAATATGGTGGAGGCTATGTTACGCAACGCGGGGCAGCGTGGTTGCTCCGGCGGGCAGCTGCCGCAGAATACCGGTAGCTCTTACCATCGTAGCGACTTTACCCGGTAATCAACCGAAATAGTAGCGTCCAAATTGCGCTGTTTGACGCGGTAGCTCTTACCATCGGCAGCAGTTATTAAGGAATGCTGACCTACTGAATTAACTGTTAATTTGGCGCCCTGACCCTATTCTCACTCTATGAAAGCCTACGTCCTGCTCTCCTTCCTGGCCCTGACCACTGCTGCCCAGGCCCAGACTGGCCCCGTTAAAGTCGAAGTAAAGCAAACCGCTGGCCGCTACGAGCTGCGGCGCGGCGGCCAGCCTTACTTCATCAAGGGCGCGGGCGGCGGGCAGTTTCCCGAGCGAGTGCGGGCTTATGGCGGTAACTCCCTACGCACCTGGGACACGCGCAGCGCCGACCAAGTGCTGGCCGAAGCCAACAAAAATGGCCTCACCGTGATGCTGGGCCTCGACGTAGCCCGGGAGCGGCACGGCTTCGACTACAACAACCCCGAAGCCGTGGCCGCCCAGCTGCAAAAGGTGAAGGCCGAGGTGCTTAAGTACAAAGACAATCCGGCGGTGCTGTTCTGGGGCATCGGCAACGAGCTGAACCTGGAGTACACCAACCCCAAGGTGTGGGACGCCGTGCAGCAGATTGCCCAGATGATTCACGAGGTAGACCCCAATCACCCTACCAGCACCGTGCTGGCCGGCCTCAACCAAAAGGAAGTGGATCTGATAAAAGCCAAGTGCCCGGCCGTGGATATTCTGAGCATCAACACCTACGCCGGGCTGGCCGAAATACCCCAGCAGGTGCGCAAAACCGGCTGGGCGGGCCCCTACGTGGTGGCCGAATGGGGCCCCACCGGCCACTGGGAAAGCCCCGTCACGCCCTGGAAAGCCTCGGTGGAGGAAACCAGCAGCCAGAAAGCCGCCGTGTATCAGAGCCGCTACGAGGCCTCCGTGGCGAAAGACAAAACTCAGTGCCTGGGCACCTACGTGTTTTTGTGGGGCCAGAAACAGGAGCGCACCCCCACCTGGTACGGTATCTTCACCGAAGACGGTAAGGAGTCGGAAGTGGTGGACGTGATGCAGTACCTCTGGAGCGGGCAGTGGCCCAAAAACCGCGCCCCGCACCTGGCCAGCTTTACGCTGAATGGGAAGAAAGCCACCGACAACGTGCAGTTGCTACCCGGCCAGAGCGTACCCGCCGTAGCCACCGTCGCGGACCCCGATAAGGACCCGCTCACCTACCGCTACGAGCTGCTGCCCGAAAGCACCGACCTGAAAACCGGCGGCGACCGGGAAACGCGCCCCACTGCCATTCCCGGCCTGATTCCGGCCGGCGCCAAGGGCCAGACAACGCTGAAGGCGCCGGCAAAAGAAGGCGCTTACCGGCTGTTTGTGTATGCCTATGATAGCCAAGACAACGTGGCTACGGCCAATATTCCGTTTTATGTGCAGGGGAAGTAAGCCTTGGTGTAGGTGCCAGGTGAAATCCGGATGAGAATCTTGTCTGTATAAAATGTAATTCGATAGAATGGGCACCGAGTCATTTAACGAAGCATTCTGCACCTTTTTGGAGTCACACCTGGAAAGAACTTTTGCTGATGCTGACCGCAAGGAAATCAAGGGACTTTGGTGCGACGGAATTTTAATGCCGTTGCCAGAAAGCCAACTGACGAAAAAGGCGGTAAATGACACTAGACAGATAGTTACTAAAGCTTTTATCGGCCATTCCGACACCAGCACTTACTCACTTATTATCGACTTCGGCAAGTTTTCTCTCAGACGGTATGCCAAAGGCACAAGCTTGGTTGATTGTGTTCCAAGTGCAGAATCTATGGATTGGATTAGCATCGATATTGACAACCAACTCATAAGAATTCAGCTTAAATAAGTCGTAGATCTATGTCTTTCACCCTCCGCCCCTGGCAGCCCACCGACCTGCCCAACCTGGTTCAGTACGCCAATAACCCCGAAATTGCCCGGTTCATGACCGACCAGTTTCCCCATCCTTTCACCGAAGAAAAAGCCCAGGGCTTCATTGCCTTTGCCGGCAGCCACACGCCCCAGCGCGTGTTTGCCATTGAGGTAGACGGGCAGGCGGCGGGCGGCATCGGTATTCATCCCCAGACCGATATTCAGTGCAAAAATGCCGAGCTGGGCTACTGGTTGGCTCAGCCGTTCTGGGGCCGGGGCATCGTTACGGAAGCCATCCGGCAGGTCGTGGCCTACGGCTTCGCCACGTTCGACATTACCCGCATCTTCGCCCGGCCCTACGGCACCAATATCGGCTCCCAGCGCGCCCTGGAAAAGGCTGGTTTCGTGCTGGAAGGCCGCTTTGCTCAGACGCTCTTCAAGAACGGCGAGTTTCTGGATGAGTTGGTATACGCCGTGCGCCGCCATGCGTAACCTCGAAACCCCGCGCCTGCTGCTGCGCCCCATGCAGCCCGACGACGCGCCCGGTATCCTGGCCCTCGACTCCGACCCGCAGGTGCTGCGCTACGTGCCCGGCAAGCTGCTGAGCACGCTGGACGAAGCAGCGGAAGTGGTGCAGTACGTGCGCCGGCAATACGAGCAAAATGGTGTGGGCCGCTGGGCCGTGGTGCGCCGCGACACGCAGGAGTTTATTGGCTGGTGCGGCATCAAGCTCATGAATGACCACGTGGTAAATGGCCGCACCAACTACCACGACATCGGCTACCGGCTGCTGCCGAAGCACTGGGGCCAGGGCTACGCCTCCGAAGCCGCCCGAGGCAGCCTCGATTACGCCTTCCAGGAAATGAAGCTGCCCGAAATTCACGCTACCGCCATGCAGGACAATCTGGCTTCCTGCCGGATTCTGGAGCGGCTGGGGCTGGAAAAGCAGCAGGAGTTTGTGCAGGATGATGCCGTGTGGAATTGGTATACGAAGCTCAACGAGGCCACCCGAAAATCCGGCTAATGTTGTTTCTTCTGTCATCCTCTCCATCTGTCATCCTGAATGGAGCGAAGCGGATTGAAGGAACTTCCTCACCTATCCCACCGAGGTTTGTACCACCCCCTAAAGCCCTTTACCGCGCCGACGGTAAAGGGCTTTTTCACGTTGAATCAGGCGTACCACTGAGGTGAGGAAGGTCTTCGTGGGACGCACGCCAGATGAAGCATGACAGCCGGAAAAAGATAATAGCCGCAACAATTACATCTTGCCGGCCAGCTGAGTCAGGCTTTTGGCGGCGCTGGTAAACTCCGAGGGCACCATTACGATAGTCGTGGTATTGTTGTCGATACCGATTTCGGAGAGCATCTGCATGCGGCGCAGCTCCAGGGCAATAGGGCTTTCCTCCATTTGCCGGGCACCCTGCGTGAGCTTGATGCTGGCTTCGAGCTCGGCTTCGGCTTTGATGATGCGGGCCCGTTTTTCCCGGATGGCTTCGGCCTCCCGCGCCATGGCCCGCTGCATGGATTCGGGGATTTCTACGTCCTTGATTTCTACCATCTCAATCTTGACGCCCCAGGTTTCGGTGGCCGCATCCACCAGGTTTTGCAGCGTAGCATTGATCTGCTGCCGGTCTTTGAGCACGCCGTCGAGCGGGTGCTGCCCGATGATATTGCGCAGGGCCGTGACGGAGAGTTGGTACACGGCCTGGTTGAAGTTGGCCACCTTGATAATGGCGCTGGCCGGGTCCACGACCCGAAACCAGAGCACAGCGTTTACCTTAATTGTAACGCTGTCTTTGGTAATGGTTTCCTGCTGCTCCAGGTCCACGGTTTTGGTGCGGATGTCAATGGTTTGCTGCCGCTCAATGAACGGAATAATCCAGTAGAGGCCGGGGCCGCGGGTGCCCACGAAGCGGCCCAGCCGAAACACAATAGCCCGCTCATATTCCTGCGCGATACGCAGGCCCAGCAGCAAAAAGACAACGATGACGAGTACAATAGAAAGCAGTGACATGGCGACGAATGAGTAAAAGAGAAACCAACTGTGCTGGTGAGTTAGCCAGCAGCACCCGCCGTGCCAATGGGTTTTCTGCCCCCGTACTTACCAGTCATTTCACCCCTGGCTGCTTTTAAACCCTGATTCAGCCGGTTATTCTTTTTTTCGTGCGCCTCAAGCCCGCCCGCTACCCTATCGTTTTGGGGTGGTCCGTTAGTCGTTTTGGTAGTATGCTCCAACAGTTCAGCCCCAAAGCAATGCGCCCGGCTCTGGGTAGAACCGGGCGCGTAACGCTGGTCATTAGATGAAAAATCAGGTTTCGGTCAGCACGGTTTTGAAGCCGGCCAGCTTACCGTCACTCGTGCGGCCCAGCGCGTAGGCCTGCACCTGCGGCCCCTCACCCATGCGGTACACTTTGGTTTCGTCCAGGTCCTGCTTCATAAACATCTGCAGGGCCTTGTAGCGGTTGGCCAGCGCCGGATTTTCCAGAATACCATCGTCGGCCGTGTGGTTGCGCAGGAAGTGCAGCAAATCCACAGTTGCAACCTTGGTACCGGCCGGCTGGCCCGTGAGCTGCAGCAGGGTGGCATCGGTGAGGGCCCCACCGGGCGCCTCGTAGCTCACCACCGTCAGCGGCGCTTCCGACTCACTCATGAACTTCAGGTCCTTGGTCAGCTGCTGGAGCTGTTGCGAAACCGGGTCGGTAGCGACGGCGCTGGCCGGAGCAGTTTCGTTGCTTTCGGTGGTTTCGCGCTCAGCTTTGCTGGCAAGCGGCTTCACCCCCCGGCTATCCGGCTGCGAGGTACTGGCTGCCGGCACTTTGGCGTTGATGGCCGCCGCCAGCTCGTTCATGCGTTGGTCTTCCACCTTTATTTTGGGGTTGGCAAAGTTCATATCCGACACCTTGTTCATCGGAATCAGGTGAATGTGGGCGTGGGGCACCTCCAGGCCGATAACGGCCACTCCGATGCGCCGGCAGGTCACGGCTTCCTTCACGCCCTTGGCCACGCGCTGGGCAAACAGGTGCAGCGCCGCCAGCTCCTCGGGGGCCATGTCAAAGATATAGTCGACCTCACGCTTGGGAATCACCAGCGTATGGCCTTCCACCAGCGGCGTAATGTCCAGAAAAGCCAGGTGGTGCTCGTCCTCGGCGACTTTAAAAGCGGGCAGCTCGCCCGAAATAATGCGGGAAAAGATGGAAGGCATGTGTGATTCAGTGAAATGGTGAGTTAGTGAGTGGGATTTTAGCGCAACGAAACTACTGAGCCAAAGTACGGGGCAAAACGCAAAAGGGCGAAGCCGTCGGCTTCGCCCTTTCAAGAATACCGGAAATGGCAACTCACTACGTCACCATTTCACTAACTCACTTCCTAGCGGCTCACTTCCAGAATCTGGAACTGGAGCTTGCCGGCGGGCACGATGATTTCGGCCGTGTCACCGGCCGACTTACCGAGCAGGCCTTTGCCGATGGGCGACTTCACGGAAATCTTGCCGGCGGCCAGGTTGGCTTCTTCCTCGGCCACGAGCAGGTAGTCGAGCACCATGTTGTTCTTCAGATTCTTGAGCTTCACCTTACTCAGAATCAACACTTTGGTCACGTCCATGTTGGTGTCGTCGATGAGGCGGGCGTTGCCCATCACTTCTTCCAACTTGGCTATTTTCAGCTCCAGCAGACCTTGCGCGTCTTTGGCGGCGTCGTATTCGGCATTTTCGCTCAGGTCGCCTTTGTCGCGGGCTTCGCGCAGGTCTTCAGCTGCTTTGGCCCGGCCGCGGATTTTGAGGTCCTGCAGCTCGTCTTTGAGCTTCTGCAGGCCTTCAGGGGTATAGTAATTAACGGATGCCATGGCGGTGGGATGGTTTGCTAAAAAACAAGGAGAACGGTCGGCGAAGCCAACCGTTCTCCGAAACAGGTTTGAGACAAATATACGAATCCGGCGCAATACCCGCTAGTCCCTGGCCGGCGGGTTGCGCAAAAACTCTCCGATTTTGTGGGCCAGTACCTCGTTTATGCGCCGGTACGACTGTTGACTCCAGCCCCCAATATGGGGCGTAAACGACACATTGGGCGAGGCTTTGAGAAAATCTAAGGTGGCCTGCTGAGCGTCGGTGAGCGTAGCCAGCTTTTCGTTTTCGAGCACGTCGAGGGCCGCGCCCCGCACCTGCCCGCTCTGCAGGCCGCGCACTAGGGCCGCGTGGTCGAGCACCTCGCCCCGGGCCGTGTTCAGCAGCCAGATGGGGTTGCGGAAACCACTCAGCAGCTCGTCGTTTACGAATTCCTTATTGGCCGCTACATAGGGAATATGCACGCTCAGCACCTCGGCCCGCTCCTGCAATTCCTGCAGTGACACCAAGATGGCGTTATGGTCGCCTTCGTGGTCAGGGTTGATGTCGTAGGCCAGCACCGTGCAGCCGAAGCTGCTCAGACGCTTGGCAAAAGCCGCCCCCATGTGGCCGTAGCCCAGAATGCCCACCACTTTGCCGCCCAGTTCCTCGCCCCGGTTGGCCTCGCGCTGCCACACACCCTGCCGCACCTCGTGGTCGGCCCGCACGATGTTGCGCAGCATTGCCAGCAGCAAACCCAGCGTAAACTCGCCCACCGCGTCGCGGTTGCCCTCCGGCGCGTTCAGCAGCGTTACGCCCGCCGAGGCCAGCGCCGCTTCATCAATATTATCGACGCCGGCCCCGGCCCGGGCCACGTAGCGCAGGTGTGGGCCGTGGGCCAGCAGTTCGGCGTTTATCCGCAGCTTGCTGCGCACGATGAGCCCGTTATAGGGCTGCGCGGCCAGCACGGCGGGTATTTCAGCGGCTTTCAGATCGGGGCGGTAGTGCAGCACAATGCCCAGCGGCACAAGCAACTCGGGCAGCGAGGGGTGCATTTCATCCACGCAGAGGCACAGGGACTTATTCTGTGGCAAACCACTCGGGTTCTGGGCGGGCAAAGCAGATTCACTCATCCTAGCAGGGGGTTAGCGACGCTTATTCTTCTTCGTCAGCAACTTCTTTTACACGTCTGGATTTGGCATTATTGACCGTAGGCGGGGCCACCACGCGGTGCTGCTCCACGTGCTTAGTCAGGGCCACGAAATCGGCCACGCTCAGCTGCTCGGCGCGCTTCTCGAAAATCGGCTCGATGGTAGCCTCTACCGGCATGCCGAAGGGCTTCAGGGCGTTGCGCAGGGTTTTGCGGCGGGTCTGGAAGGCCTGCTTCACCACCTTAAAAAACAGCTTCTCGTCGCAGTCGAGCTGCGCGGTGGCGTTGCGGGTGAGGCGGATGACGGCCGACTGCACCTTGGGCGGCGGAATAAAGACGTGGGGCGGCACCGTAAACAGCATTTCGACGGTGTAAAAGGCCTGCAGCAGCACGCTCAGAATACCGTAGGTTTTGGAGCCCGGCGGCTCGGCAATCCGGTCGGCCACTTCCTTCTGAATCATGCCCACCACCTCGCGCACCTGCTGCCGGTGCGTGAGCACCTGGAAGAAAATCTGGCTGCTGATGTTATAGGGAAAGTTGCCGATAATGGCCAGCGGCTTGTCAGGAAACAGCGTGTTGAGGTCCTGCTTCAGAAAGTCGGAGGAAATGATGCGCCCCTCCAGCTCGGGGAAGTTGCGGCCCAGGTACGCCACCGATTCCCGGTCAATTTCCACCACCGTGGTCTGGTATTCGGGGTGCTTGAGCAAGTCGCCGGTCAGCACGCCCATCCCGGGCCCGATTTCCAGGACCTCCGTTACGCCGTCGGGCAGGCGCAACGATTCCACGATGTGCCGCGCAATGTTGGGGTCGGCCAGAAAGTGCTGTCCTAAGTGTTTTTTGGGGCTAACGTGGTCCATAGTGTTCTTAAAAGCTGCAAATGAAGAGCAAAAGAGGGAATTGAAGGCCGGAGCACAATTTTGGTCGACTGCAAAGCCAGCAACGGCCGTTCTTGCCGCGTATACCTTACTTCTACGCAAGGCTGCCTACCTTGCGCGCCCTAACTCGCCCCAAAGATACGCCCGTCCATGTCGATTCAACTAGCCACCGCCGCCGAGCTTCCCCAGCACGCCACGGCCGTTTTCCTGCTGCCCGCCGGCACCAAGGAGCTTCCCCAGTCACTGCAGGACCTGCACGCCACTGCCCGCCAGTACGTTGCCGATCAGTTGGCCGCCGACAGCAAGCTTATCACAGTTAACCACTTTTCGCACCAGCACTACTTTGTTGTAGCGGCTGATAAGCCCACCTCCGACCTCGTGGCCGAAGCCGTGCGCAAAAGTGCCCACCAGCTGCACGCCCAGCTCAAGGCCGCTAAAGTAGCCGAGCTCTACGTGCAGGATTTGTCGGGCCACGCCAGCGCGGCACTCACGCTGGCCCTGGTGGAAGGCCTGGCTTTGACGGCCTACCAGTTTGAAGGCTACAAAACCGACGAGAAGTCGAAGGAAGCCGCCAAGCTGACGCGCATTGCCGTAGTTGGCGGCGCCTCCGATAAGGAACTGCAGGAACTGGATGGCGTGCTGCAGGGCGTATTCCTGGCCCGCGACCTGGTCAACGCGCCCCTGAACAAGCTCAACGCTGTGCAGTTTGCCGAGCGCATGGCCGCGGCCGGGGAGGAAGTTGGCTACCACACCGAAATTCTGGATCTAGTCCGCATCGAAGCCCTGCGCATGGGCGGCTTGTTGGCCGTGAATCAGGGCAGCCCCGAGCCGCCCACGTTTACCATCATGGAGTGGAAGCCAGAGGGCGCCACCAACAGCAAGCCCTATGTGCTGGTCGGCAAAGGCGTGGTATTCGACACCGGCGGCCTGAGTCTGAAGCCTACCCCGGCTTCGATGGACATGATGAAGTGCGACATGGCGGGCGGCGCGGCCGTTACGGGTGTACTGTATGCGCTGGCCAAAAACAATGTGCCGCTGCACGTCATCGGCCTAGTGCCCGCCACCGACAACCGCCCCGGCGGCCTGGCCTTTGCCCCCGGCGACGTGCTGACGATGTACAGCGGCCTGACCGTGGAAGTGCTCAACACCGACGCCGAAGGCCGCCTGATTCTGGCCGATGCGCTGGCGTTTGCCAAAAAATACGAGCCCGAAATGGTGTTCGACATTGCCACCCTCACCGGCTCGGCCGCCCGCGCCATCGGCAAGGAAGGCATCGTAGCCATGGGCACGGCCACCGAAGACCAGATGGCCGCCCTCAAAAAGGCCGGTAACCGCGTGCACGAGCGGGTGGTCGAATTTCCGATGTGGGAGGAATACGCTGACCATATCAAATCCGACATTGCCGATATCAACAACCTGGGCAAGGCCGAAGCCGGTGCCATTTCGGCCGGTAAGTTCTTGGAGCGTTTCGCCGTGGGCTACCCTTGGGTGCACCTCGATATTGCCGGCCCTGCCTTCCTTACCGCCCCCGACTCCTACCGCGGCAAAGGCGGCACCGGCACCACCGTGCGCCTGCTCTATGACTTTTTGAAAAGTCAGCAGTAGCCGTTCGTCATTCCGGGCTTGCCGAGGAATTTCGCGGGCTGACGTCTGATTGGTAATCCAAAGACGCCACGCGAGATTCCTCGGCAAGCCCGGGATGACGTTCTGTTTAACACAGTACCTACGCTTTTTCCAAGCACCACGCATATGACTCCTCTTCCCCGCCTCGGTATTTCAGTCGGCGACCTGGCCGGTATCGGTCCGGAAATTATTTACAAGACCCTGCTGGACAGCCGCCTGCTCAAATACTGCACGCCGGTGGTATATGGCACGGCCACGGTGCTCTTCGACGACTTTCCGGCCGACAACCAGCACAGCGCGCCCCTCACCTTCCGTCAGGTGCGCTCGGCCGCGGATATTGACCCGGGCAAGCCCAACGCCGTAACCTGCTGGGACGAGGACTACACGCTCACGCCCGGTCAGCCCTCGGAGGCTTCCGGCCGCGCCGCCCGTGAGTCGCTGCTAGCCGCCGCCCGCGACCTGAAAGCCGGCCTGCTCGACGGCCTCGTTACGGCGCCTATCAGCAAGGAGAATACCCAATCCGACGAGTTCCGCTACCCCGGTCACACCGAGTTTCTGACCAGCTTTTTCGACGCGCCAGAAAGCCTGATGCTGCTGGCCAGCGACGAGCTGCGCGTGGCCACCGCCACCGGCCATATTCCGCTGAAAGATGTGCCCACCCGCCTCACCAAAGAGCTGCTCAACACCAAGCTACGTATTCTGCTTAAGTCGCTTAAGCAGGATTTTGGCATCGATAAGCCCCGCGTGGCCGTGCTGGGCCTCAACCCGCACGCCGGCGAAAATGGGCTGCTGGGCACCGAGGAAGCCGATGTGGTGACGCCCGTTATTGAGCGGCTGCTTAGCGAAGGTCACCTCGTGTATGGCCCCTACCCCGCCGATGGTTACTTCGGCACCGCCCAGTTTAAAAAGTTCGATGCTACTCTGGCCTTGTACCACGACCAGGGCCTGATTCCGTTCAAAACCATTGCCTTCGAGCGGGGCGTCAACTTCACGGCGGGCCTGTCTGTCATTCGTACTTCCCCCGACCACGGCACGGCCTACGGGCTGGCCGGGCAGTTCAAGGCCGATGAAACCTCGTTCCGCGAGGCGCTCTACATGGCCTGCGACCTGATCCGGCAGCGGCAGCTATACGCCGGGCTCAAGCCTCTCGTTCCTGGCCCAGCTCCCCGGGGTGGCCGCACCGAGTAAGTCAAGCAGTTTCGGTTTGGATTACTTTCTTTCCAAAATCGAAATTTTATTTGTGGTTTCGGAAGTGTGTTGTAGATTTGCAGCACCAATGGCACTTTACGCTCTTGGTGCCGGCTTTCCTCAACCCGTTTTCATGACGCTTCACACTCCCGCTGACTACCGCACGGCCCTGCGCCGCCTCGATGCCCTAGCGGCTGCCGGCGTGGAGGGCAACGCGGTGTTGGAGGCAGAGTTCCGGGAGCTGATTGTGGCCCTCGATGCCTACGAGGGCCAGCTGGGACTGCTGCCGATACCCAATCTGCCGACCTCCCTGGCTGAAATGATTGAGCTGAAGCGGCAGCAGATGCGCCTCAAGCAAAAAGAGCTGGCCGAGCTGCTGGAAGTGCCCGCCGGGCGCCTGTCCCAGATTCTGAGCGGTAAGCGCCGGGTCACGCTCGACTTGGCCAAGCGCCTCTACGAACGGCTGAATATCCCCTCCGACTTCATCCTCAAGAACGCCTGAGTCAGCCCTGATCTTTCCCCGGTTTTCCTGAAACGGGGAAATCTTTCTACTTTTGCCCCCTTGCAATACAATCTCCTGTGAAAAAGGACTCCCAATTCGATTTGAACATTGGTAAGCTGGCCCTCAAAACGCACCACTTTGCGTTTGAGCTGGACCAGGCTTTCTTTGAGCAGTTCGAGCAGAATCTGATTCAGGATGGCAGCCTGCACGTAGATCTGGAGCTGACCAAAACGGAGCTGCTCATCACCCTCGACTTTCACATCGTGGGCACCGTGCGCCTCACCTGCGACCGGAGCCTGGACGAGTTCGACCAGCCCATCGACGTGCGCCATTCGCTGCGTGTGCGCTTCGGTGACCGGTTTTTGGAGCTCGACGACGACGTGCTGCAAATCACGCCCGAAACGCAGATTCTGCCCATTGCCCAGCATTTATTCGATTACATCGGCCTGGCCATTCCCATGAAGAAGCTGCACCCGCGCTTCCAGAATGAGCCCGATGAAAATCCGGATGCCGAAACCAAGCTCATCTTCACCACCCGCCAGCCCGGCGACATTGAGGATGACGATGAGGGCACTGACCCCCGCTGGGACGCCCTGCGCAACCTCAACTAGGACGCTGCGCCCCGCATTCAACATTTACAATTCAACATTTAACATTTCCCTGACCCATGGCACATCCTAAGCGCCGGCAATCCTCTACCCGCCGCGACAAACGTCGCACCCACGACAAGCTGACCCCAAAGGCCATCACCATCTGCGCCAACACCGGTGAGCTGCACCTGCGTCACAAGGCGTATGTAGTAGATGGCGACCTGTACCTGCACGGTAAAGTAGCCATCAAGGACTATGCTCCCGTAGCTGCCGCTGCTCCCGCTTCCGACGAAGAATAAGCTCCGGCCAGCCGGCCCCTGCCGGCCCGCTTTCCTGACTCCCTACCCCTTGATACCTCGTACATGAAGATAGCCCTGGACGCAATGGGGGGTGATTTCGCCCCTCAGGCTGCCGTGGACGGCGCCGTGCTGGCTGCCCAAAAGCTTGCCGGCGCGGCTCAGATTGTGCTCATTGGCCAGGAAGATGCCGTGCGCCCCTTGCTCCACCAGCACGGGGCCGCGGCCGACGGCCTGCTCCTCGTAGCTGCCTCGCAGATCATCGAGATGGGTGAGCACCCTGCCAAAGCCATTCAGCAAAAGCAGGATTCCAGTATAGCCGTGGGCTACCGTATGTTGCACAACGGGGAAGTAGATGCTTTCTGCTCCGCTGGCAACACCGGCGCTATGCTCGTAGGGGCTATGTTCAGCGTGAAGCCTGTATCAGGCGTGATGCGTCCGGCCATTGCCAACTTCGTTCCGAAGCTGCAGGGTGGTTTTGGCGTGTTGCTGGATGTGGGTGCCAACGCCGAATGCAAGCCCGAGATGTTAGAGCAATTCGGCGAGCTGGGTTCTCTCTACGCGCAGTACGTGCTGGGCATCGAGAAGCCGAAAGTCGGGCTCATGAACTTGGGTGAGGAAGAAGGCAAAGGCACCGCTATTACCCAGGCCGCCCACCAGCTGCTGAAGGTGAACCCTCATATTCACTTCATCGGCAATATCGAAGGCCGCGACCTGTTCAACGATAAGGCCGACGTGATTGTGTGCGACGGCTACACGGGCAACGTGGTGCTGAAAATGGCCGAATCGGTGTACGACATCCTGGCTGAAAAGCAGATGCACGACCCCTTCTTCGACAAATTCAACTACGAAGCCATTGGCGGCAGCCCTATTCTGGGCATCAACGACAATGCCATTATCGGGCACGGCGTGAGCACGCCGGAAGCCATTTGCAACATGCTCCTACAGGGGTATCAAATGGCTAAATCCGGCATTGCCGACCAGATAAAAGATACTTTCAAGTCCTAGCGACTAAGTCCGGCTGAGGCCGGACTTTTTTTGCCTGTTTTTTCCTGTTTTTCCGAATGAAAATCACTGCTGCCATAACCGGAGTGGGCGCCTACGTGCCCGACTACGTGCTGACCAACCAGGAACTCGAAAAGCTGGTGGATACCACCGACGAGTGGATTACGACGCGAACTGGCATCAAAGAACGACGAATTCTGAAGGGGGAAAACCAGGGCACTTCCGTCATGGGCATCAAGGCCGTGCAGCAACTGCTGGACAAAACCGGTACCCGGGCCGAGGAAATTGACCTCATTATCTGCGCCACGACTACACCCGATTTGGTATTTCCGGCCACGGCCAACATTATTTCGGCCGGCGTAGGCGCTACCAATGCCTTTGGCTACGACGTGCAGGCCGCCTGCTCGGGCTTCCTGTTTTCGCTGGCTACCGGCGCGCAGTTTATCCAGAGTGGCATGTACAAGAAGGTCATTGTAGTAGGTGCCGACAAGATGTCGAGCATCGTAGACTACACCGACCGCGCCAACTGCATCATCTTCGGCGACGGAGCCGGGGCCGTGCTGCTGGAACCCAGCACCGAGGGCTACGGCATCCTCGACCAAGTGCTGCGCTCCGACGGTAAGGGAGAGCAGTATCTGTACCAGAAAGCCGGCGGCTCGCGCCGTCCGCCTTCGGCCGAAACGGTGGCCAACAAAGAGCATTTCATCTACCAGGAAGGTGCTACGGTGTTCAAATTTGCCGTAACCAACATGGCCAACGTAGCCGCCGAGGTGATGGAGCGCAACAACCTGACCAAGGAAGACGTGGCCTGGCTGGTACCACACCAAGCCAACAAGCGTATTATCGACGCTACGGCCAACCGCATGGGCGTGGGTCCGGAGAAGGTAATGCTCAACATTCACCGCTACGGCAACACGACCAACGCTACAATTCCGCTGTGCTTGTCGGACTATGAGCAGCAGCTGCATAAAGGCGACAATATCATCTTGGCGGCCTTTGGCGGGGGCTTTACCTGGGGCTCTATCTACATAAAATGGGCTTACGACCCGAATCCTGACCCGCAACACGCGTAGAATAAGCGGGCTGGACGCGGAAAACTCCTATACTTGCACTCCCAACGTGCCGCCCCGCCACTCTCCGGGACGGCACGTTGCGTTTCCGGCCAGTACCTGAAACCCTGAAACTTAAGCAGGTAGAGCGTTTGGCGCATTTCCGTAGCCTAGCCTCTTCCTGTTAGCATATTCCTTTCAAAATTCCCAAGCATGGCCACTACCGCAGATTTTCGCAACGGTCTGGTACTCGAGTACAACAATGACCTGTACGTCATTACCGAATTCCAGCACGTGAAACCGGGCAAAGGTCCCGCCTTTGTGCGCACCAAGCTCCGTAACATCAAAACCGGCAAAGTGCTGGACAATACCTTCAACGCCGGCGTGAAAGTAACCACGGCCCGGGTGGAGCAACGCCCGCACCAGTTCCTGTATAAGGACGACTACGGCTACACGTTTATGGACAACGCTACCTTCGAGCAGGTTTCGCTGCCCGAGGCCATGGTGCCCTTCGCCGACCTGATGAAGGAAGGCCAAGAGTGCACCATCCTCTTCCACGCCGAAACCGAGCAGCCCCTCACCGCCGAACTGCCCACCACCGTGGAGCTGGTAGTGACCTACACCGAGCCCGGCCTGCGCGGCGACACGGCCACCAACACACTCAAGCCCGCTACGGTAGAAACTGGGGCCCGTATTCAGGTGCCGCTGTTCATTGATACCGATACCAAAATCCGCGTCAAGACAAGCGACTACTCCTATGTCGAAAGAGTCAAATAAGCAGCCGAAACACCCCACCGAAGCCGCCATGAAAGCCAAAGAACTACAGGACCTGATTGATTTTATCGCCAAATCAGGGTTGAACAAAGTCAACATCGAAACCGAGGAGTTTAAAATCTCGGTACAGCGCGAGCCCAACACGAAAGTGGTGAGCAGCTACGCCGCGCCAGCTGCCGCCCCGCAGGCCGCCCCGGCCCCTGCAGCCGCCGCCGCGCCCGCCGCTGCTGCAGCCCCAACAGCCGCTCCGGCACCAGCCGCGGCCAGCAGCACGCAGCAGGCCCTAAAAGCCCCGATGATTGGCACGTTCTACCGTAGCAGCAGCCCCGAAACGCCCGCCTTCGTCAATGTGGGCGACGTGGTGGAAAAAGGCCAGGTTATTTGCATCATCGAAGCCATGAAGCTCTTCAACGAGATTGAAGCTGAAGCTTCGGGCCGCATCGTGAAGGCCATGGTCGAAAACGCCACCCCGGTGGAGTACGACCAGCCCCTGTTCATGATTGAGCCAATGTAATTTGAGAACCGAGAAGTGAGAGCTTAGAACGGAGACTAAACCACGGAAATGCCGTTGGAAGTCTTGGTTCTAAGCTCTTAGTTCTTACATCCACCCCAGAGCTGTGTTTAAGAAAATACTGATTGCCAACCGGGGCGAAATTGCGTTGCGCATTATTCGTACCTGCAAGGAAATGGGCATCAAAACGGTGGCCGTTTACTCCACTGCCGATAAGGAAAGCCTGCACGTACGCTTCGCCGACGAAGCCGTGTGCATCGGGCCGCCCAGCAGCGCCCAGTCGTACCTGAACATTCCTACGCTGATTGCCGCCGCCGAAATCACCAACGCCGACGCCATTCACCCCGGCTACGGCTTCCTGTCGGAAAACGCGGAATTCTCGCGCATCTGCCAGGAAAACAATATCAAGTTCATCGGGGCCACGCCCGAGATGATCAACCAGATGGGTGACAAGGCTTCGGCCAAAGCCACCATGATTAAGGCCGGTGTGCCCTGCATTCCCGGCTCGGTGGGCTTGCTCGACTCGCTGCAGGATGCCCTCAAGATTGCCCACAAAATCAAGTACCCGGTTATCCTCAAGGCTACGGCCGGCGGGGGTGGCCGCGGTATGCGCGTGGCCCACAACGACGAGGAGCTGGAAAAAGGCTGGAACGACGCCCGCACCGAAGCCAAAGCGGCCTTCGGCAACGACGGTATCTACTTGGAGAAATTCGTGGTGGAGCCCCGTCACATCGAAATCCAGATTTGTGGCGACCAGTATGGCCACGTCTGCCACCTTTCGGAGCGCGACTGCTCGATTCAGCGGCGGCACCAGAAGCTAGTAGAGGAAGCCCCTTCGCCCTTCATGACCGACGAGCTGCGCGAGAAGATGGGCAAAGCCGCCATTGCCGGCGCTTCGGCCATCAACTACGAAGGCGTGGGTACCATCGAGTTTCTGGTGGATGCCAACCGCGACTTCTACTTCATGGAAATGAACACCCGCATTCAGGTGGAACACCCCGTGACGGAGGAAATTATCAACTACGACCTGATTAAGGAGCAGATCAAGGTGGCGGCCGGCGTCCCGATTTCGGGCAACAGCTACTATCCCAAGATGCACGCTATGGAGTGCCGCATCAACGCTGAAGACCCCAAGAACGGCTTCCGCCCTTCCCCCGGCAAAATCACCGTGCTGCACATTCCCGGCGGCCACGGCGTACGCGTCGACACCCACGTGTACGCGGGCTACACCATCCCGTCGAACTACGACTCGATGATTGCCAAGCTCATCACCGTGGCCCAGACCCGCGAGGAGTGCATCGTGAAAATGAAGCGCGCATTGTCGGAATTCGTGGTAGAAGGCGTGAAAACGACCATCCCCTTCCACCTGAAGCTAATGGACAACCCGGATTTCAAAGCCGGCAACTTCACCACCGCCTTCCTGGAAACCTCGTTCGACTTCTCGACGCTGTAGGACTTTCCGGCTGCTATAAAAACGCCCATTTCTTCGGAGATGGGCGTTTTTTGCTTTTACTGCTATTGCTCGGTCAAGCCTGTGGGCAAAGCATGTGACCTATAAACGGCCTTAGCGCGGGCCGCTAGCTTGTGTTTGACGCTGGCAATAAGATGATTACACAAAACCAAGTCCAGACTGATGATTACTTGCATAATTTATTACGCTTCACACTAGCCATATTTCCTTGCAACACTTTCACCCACTTGCCATTGCATTCTAACTATCCAAAATGACTTTTATTGAAAATATTGTAATTATATAGTACGATTTATACAATATAGCTTTATACTTGCCCTATAATTCCGCTCTAACCAAAATTCCCACAGTATGAACAAACTATCGACAGCGGCCCTTTCGGGTCTGCTTGCCGCAGGCTTGCTGTTGCCGTCCTGCACCAAGGATGCCGTGCAGCCTACCACTACCAATTCGCCCGCCGCGGCGCCTACCACCTCCAATGCCGTGGCGGTAAATGGGGTGATGATGCAGGCTTTTTACTGGGACGTGCCCCAGAGCAACCCCGCCGGTACCTGGTGGCAAAACCTGGGCAGCAAGGCCGCTGAGCTGAAAGCTGCCGGCATTACGGCTCTCTGGATACCGCCCGCCTACAAAGGCGGCAGCGCCACCGACGTGGGTTACGGCGTGTATGACCGTTACGACCTGGGCGAGTTCAACCAGAAGGGTACCGTGGCTACGCGCTATGGCACTATTAGCCAGCTGCAGGGCGCTATTACGGCTCTGCACGGCCAGGGCATTCAGGTGTACGAGGATATGGTAATGAACCACCTCACCTTCGCCGACAACCAGGAACTGGCCAACAACCAGTACAACGTTTACACCAGCTTCACCTACCCGGGCCGCAACAACACCTACAGCTCCTACAAGTGGCACTGGTACAACTTCTCGGCCACCCAGCAGGCACCCAACAACGGCTGGTACCAGTGGGCCGCCTACGATTTTCAGCCCTACGCCAACAACGACGCCTACGACAACCTGCTGGGCTCGGAAATCCGCTACGCCGACGTCAACAACGCCAACGAAACCATTACCTGGGGCAACTGGATTACCACCAAGCTCGGCCTCGACGGCTACCGCCTCGACGCTACCAAGCACATCCAGACGGCTTACGTGAACCGCTGGCTCGACAACGTGAAAGGCACCCGCTTTGCCGTGAGCGAGGCCTGGTTCCGCAACCTGGGCGACCTGAACAACTACGCCGCCGCCACCGGGGGCCGCACCAGCCTGTTCGATGTGCCCCTGCACTACACCTTCCAAGACATGAGCAATGGCAACGGTGCCTGGGACATGCGCGGTCTGCAATTCGCCGGCTTCACTGAGGCCAACGGGGCACTGTCGGTTTCCTTCGTCGATAACCACGACACCGACCACCCCGGCGCACTGTATTCGCCCGTTACCAACCTCAAGATGCTGGCCTACGCCTACATCCTGACCCGCGAAAAAGGCTACCCCTGCGTGTTCTATAAGGACTACTACAACTACGGCCTGGGCGCCCAGATCAAGAAGCTCATCGACATCCGCCGGGCCAATGCCTACGGCACGGCAAACGAGTACACGTCCATCAACGACGCCGATGTGTATGCCTACTCCCGCGCCGGCGACGCCACGCACCCCGGCCTGCTGGTGATGCTGAACGACGGCAGCACCGGCCGCTCAAAGTCCATTACCACGCCCTTCAAGAGCGTGACGCTGACCGATAAGACCGGCAACAGCACGGCCACGGTTACGACCAACGCCAGCGGTGTGGGTACCTTTCCCGTCAATGCCCGCAGCTACTCGGTGTGGGTGCCCGGCACCGGCAGCACCACGCCCCCGCCCACCGGCACTACCACAGCGGTTTCGTTTAACGTGACCTACAGCGGCACCGTTTCGGGCCAGGATGTGTACGTGCTGGGCAGCACCGCCCAGCTTGGCGCCTGGAACACGGCCAACGCCATCAAGCTCAGCGGCGCGGCTTACCCCGTGTGGAAAGGCACCATCAACCTGACCAGCGGCACGAGCGTGCAGTACAAGTACATCCGCAAGGACGCGGCCGGCAACGTGCTCTACGAAGGCGGTACCAACCGCACCTTCACGCCCAGCGGCACCAGCCAGACGCGCACCGAAACCTGGCAGTAAAGAAAGTTAGTTTAGTGAGGTGAATGGTGAAGGCCCGACTACAGTAGTCGGGCCTTTTGGGGTTTTACCGGGCTTCAATCAAGTTGCCGGAAGCATCAAATGTGGCTGGCGGTAAATCATACGCCCCAAGGATGCGCACTGGCTTGGCATCTGGCTCTCCAAAGTCGGTTTGGCTGTCGTCGGCCAGGTAGCTGCTGCCATTTTGGAATATGATGTCATAATAGGGGTCGAGCGGCTGTTCGGGGTGCGTGAAGGGCACTAGCACCGCTACCGCATATGTAGCCGACAATCCTTGCCCAAGCCACAGGCTCCGCGCTTCCCAGTCCTCGTGTGGCGTACGATAGATAGCCAGATGCTGGGGAAAGTGCGGCACTTCTGACGTAGTAGTTTCGAAAAAGATATGCGTAGCATTGGTTGAATCGAATACCATTGGCTCGTCTTCACCTACCATCATACTCCATTCGAATACGGTAAGCTCCGGCAGCACAGCTTGCAGGAACGCCTGAATCTGCGCTACGGTCAGCACTCGGCCGACATACATTTCTTCCATCCTCCAAAGTAACGCCTCAGCACGAACACATTGCCGGATCAAAGGCAAAGGCCGACTCTGCAGTCGGCCTTTGCCCTGTGTAGAGGGTGCCTACTGGCGTCTCTACAATGGTTCGGGCGTTAACCAGTCACCGACGGGCAGTTGTGCCAAACACCCTCCGACAGGCTGCTATATTTAAACTCGTTTCGCCTCGCCCTATGCTTTCTTCCCTGATTCCGGCCGTTTCTTTGTCGGCCATTGTCTTTTTGTATGGCTACTGGCTTTATCAGAATCGGGAAAACATCCGCTACTACTTGGCCCCGATTGGCATTCTGCTGGGCTGCCTGCTGCTGGCGGGCCTTACTCAAAGCTATGTGTTTGCGCGGGCGGAAGTGGCCAGCTACACAGCCGGGGAAGGCATGATGAGCGAAATGAAGTACAACGAGCCCAACTACACGGGCGAGGAAATTCCGCTGCTCCTGGTTTTCTTGGGACCAGTTGCGGGTTTCGTGCTGCTGTTGCTCCTGCTGCCCCGCGCCATGCGGCGGATTCAGGGCGTGCATTATATTACCCTGCTTCTGTTCGTGTATCCGGTGCTGGCCATCATACTTCTTTCCACGGTCGGTGGCTCCCGGCCGCGGTTTTACGAGGGCCAGGCGCTGCCGGCTGTTGGTACCAAGGTGCCGACGCGGCCCTGAGAAGCCCACAAAAAAAGGCCGACTATGCAGTCGGCCTTTTCCTTCCCCGCTTAAGCATTCACCGGCGGGCTGTTGGTTTCGATTTCGGTTACCAGCTCTTCGTACCACTGCTCGCCGTACTTGCGCACCAGCGGGTCTTTTAGAAACTGGTAGATGCGCACCCCGAGCGTAGAGCCGAAGCTGCACGCGGGGTTGCAGATATTCCACCGGTCGTAGTTGAGGGCCTCGAAGTCCTCGTACTTGGTGATGCGAATCGGGTACAAATGGCAGCTGATGGGCTTTTTAAACGTCGTGACGCCCGCCAGGTAGGCCTGCTCAATGCCGCACTTCAGAATTCCCCGCTCGTCGTAGAGGGCATAGGCGCACTCCCGGTCGTTGATGGTGGTGGTGCTGAAGTCGCCTTCCCAGTCCTTAATGTAGAGGCCCTGCTGCTCGATGGCCCGCTGCCCGGCTTCGGTAATAAAGGGCTTGATCTTGTCGTATTCCTGCTCCAGAACCTGCAGCTCGTGAGCTTCGAGCGGGGCGCCCAGGTCGCCTTCCACGCAGCAGGCTCCTTTGCAGGCTTCCAGGTTGCAGACAAAGAAATTGTCGCGGATGTCGTCGGAAATGACGGTATTCTGAATGATAATCATGGCATTGCAAAGAAGCGAACTGCAAAGATACACCCAGCGTTGAGAAGCAGTTCAACCCAATCCGGAAACTCTGCTGACAAGGCTGCAACTCCGCAGGCAAAGCCCTACCTTTGCCCCTTAGCCGAGGCGCTGATATTACCTGACGAATGGCATTAGATTACAACAAACTCCTGAACCCCTCCCAGGCCGCCGCGGTACTGCAAATCGACGGCCCCTGCATGATTATCGCCGGTGCCGGCTCGGGCAAAACCCGGGTGCTGACCTACCGCATTGCCAACTTGCTCGAACAGGGCGTCGACCCGTTCAATATCCTGGCATTGACCTTTACCAACAAGGCCGCCAAGGAAATGCGCGCCCGTATCGAGAAGGTAGTGGGCCCCGATGCCAAGAACGTGTGGATGGGCACGTTCCACTCGGTGTTTGCCAAAATCCTGCGCTCCGAGGCCGACAAAATCGGCTTTCCCCGCCACTTCACCATCTACGATACCCAGGACTCCAAAACGCTCGTCACCCAGATTGTGAAGGAGCTGGACCTGGACGACAAGCTCTACAAGCCGAGCATGGTACTGGGCCGGATTTCGGCCGCCAAGAACAAGCTGATTTCGGTGCAGCAGTACGTCAACGACCCGGTGATTCGCCAGGACGACGAGGCCGCGCTGCGCCCCAAAATCGGGGCCATCTACCAGCAATATGCCTCGCGCTGCTTCAAGGCCGGCGCCATGGACTTCGACGATCTGCTCTTCAACACGAACGTGCTCTTCAAGGACCACCCCGACGTGCTGAACAAGTACCAGAACATCTTCAAGTACGTGATGGTCGACGAGTATCAGGACACGAACTATTCGCAGTACCTGATTACGCGTAAGCTGGCGGCTAAAGAGCGGAATATCTGCGTGGTGGGCGACGATGCCCAGAGTATCTACGCCTTCCGCGGCGCCGATATTACCAATATTCTCAACTTCGAGAAAGATTACCCCGAGCTGCAGGTCTTCAAGCTGGAGCAGAACTACCGCTCCACGAAGAACATCGTGAAGGCCGCCAACTCGGTCATCAAAAACAACAAGGCCCAGCTGCGCAAAGACGTTTTCTCCGATAACGAGGACGGCACCCTGATTGAGGTCATTAAGGCCGCTTCCGACAACGAGGAGGGCAAATTGGTGGCCAACAGCATCTACGAGGACAAGATGAACCACCATCTGTCCTACGACAACTTTGCCATCCTCTACCGCACTAACGCCCAGAGCCGGGCCATGGAAGAGGCCCTGCGCAAGCTCAACATCAAGTATAAAATCGTTGGTGGCCTCTCGTTCTACCAGCGCAAGGAAATCAAGGACCTGGTAGCCTACCTGCGCCTGACGGTGAACCACAACGACGAGCAGGCCCTGCGGCGCGTCATCAACTACCCCAAGCGCGGCATCGGCGACACGACCATCAGCAAGCTCATCAACACGGCCGAGGAGTCGAATCACACGATGTGGGAAGTGGTCAGCAACGCTAATTCCTTCCTGACGGCCCGCATTGCCAACCCGATTGAGACGTTTGCCGAGCAGATCAAGAGCTACGCGGTGCTGGCGGCCAAGGAAGATGCCTTCGAGGCGGCCAAGTTTATTGCCAAGAACTCGGGCATGATTGAGGAGCTCTACGCCGATAAAAGCATCGAGGGCCTGAGCCGCTACGAAAACATTCAGGAACTTCTCAACGGCGTGAAGGCCTACACTGAGGACCCCGAGCGTGAGGATAAAAGCCTTGCCTCCTTCCTGCAGGATATTGCCCTCGTGACGGACGCCGACACCAAGGACGCCAAGGATGATGGCGAATCGGTGACGATGATGACCATTCACTCGGCCAAGGGCCTGGAATTCCGCAACGTCTACATCGTGGGCATGGAGGAAAACCTGTTTCCGAGCCAGATGATGATAACCTCCCGGGCCGACCTGGAGGAGGAGCGCCGCCTGTTCTACGTGGCCATTACTCGGGCCGAAAAGAAGCTCACGCTCAGCTACGCCACCTCCCGCTACCAGTGGGGCAATCTGCGCAGCTGCGAGAAAAGCCGCTTTCTGGACGAAATTGACCCGCAGTTCGTCGACTTCAAGTTCTCTTCGGCCGGCCCCGGCGAGTCGCCGTTTGGCCACGTGGTGGAGCGCCGCTCGAACCTAATTCCGCCCGCGCCGCGTAAGATGGTGGCCAAGGGCTACACCCCGCCCGCCGATTTCCAGCCCTCCGACACGAGCAATCTGCAAACCGGGCAGCGCGTGGAACATCCCAAGTTCGGCTTCGGCAAGGTAACCAAGCTCGAAGTGCAGCAGGGCTCTACCAAGGCCATCATCGACTTCGAAGAAGTGGGTGAGAAGACGTTATTGCTGAGTTTTGCGAAATTGCGGGTGCTGAGCTAGCCGGAACGTCGTAACTTGACCAGCTTGCCGCCTCCGGCCGATCTGCTACCCCTTGTGACTTAGCATGCTACGCCCGGCCGGCCCCAATCCAATTTGATTTAAACAGCGGCTTTTCAAAGCGGCTACGCCTTTTTTCCATGGCATTACCTTCCCCTTTTAAACACGAACTGCTACTGCGCGAATACGGCCAGAGCACTTACGAGCTGATTCAGCAGCTGCGCACGATTGAAGACCGTGAGGAGCGCACTAAGCGGGCCCAGCAGATCGTGCAGCTCATTTTCCGTCTCAACCCCAGCCTGCGTGACCAGCCCGACGCCCAGCCGAAAGTGTGGAACCACGTTTTCGAAATGACCGACGGCGAGCTGGACGTAGATAGCCCCTTCCCGCTGCACAAGCTCGATATTCTGGCCAAGCAGCCGGAGCGCGTGGCCTACCCCAGCAAGTCGCCCAAGCTGAAGCCCTACGGCCGCAGCGTAGAGGTGATGATTGAGCAGGCCATTGCCCTCGAAGATGCCGCCGAGCGGGAACAGGCTACCATTGCCATCGGCCGCACCATGAAGTTCTTGTACCGCTCCTACAGCAAGGAAAACGCAAAGGACGTCACCATCCTCAAGCACCTCAAGGAGCTGTCGGGCGGCAAGCTGGAGCTGGACCCGGCCGTAGTGGATGCCCAGAATCTGTTCGAGTTTGCTACGCCACCCGCTACCGGCGGCCGGCCTGCGCCCTTCATCGTGCCCCAGCCCCGCGCCGAGCGTTCGGAGCGCGGCGACCGGAGCGACCGGGAAGCCCGCCGCGGCGGCAACAACAACCGGCGTGATAAGCAGCGCCGCGGCGGCAAGAAAAGTCGCCAGGAGCCGCAGCAGCCCCCGCAGTAAGGCTTTAGTTGCCCGTTGCTAGTTGTCCGTTGTTAGAGCCTTTACCGCCTGACAACGCACAACTAGCAACGGACAACTAACAACAATACGGGGACCGAACAACGAACAACGTACAACCAGTTACTACATGGCTTCATTTGAAGTAATCGGCGGCAAACCGCTGAAGGGTGAAATCGTGCCGCAGGGCGCTAAAAACGAAGCCCTCCAAATTCTGTGCGCGGTATTGCTTACCGCTGAGCCCGTCACGATCAGCAACATCCCTGACATCCGCGACGTGAACAAGCTCATCGAGCTGCTGCGCGACATGGGCGTTAAAGTCGGCAAACTAGCTAACGACACCTACCGCTTCCAGGCCGACGCGGTAAACCTCGATTACCTCGATTCCGAGCAGTTTGTGGCCCAAGGCCGGGCCCTGCGTGGCTCCGTCATGATTCTAGGCCCCATGCTGGCCCGCTTCGGCAAGTGCCAGCTACCCAAGCCCGGCGGCGACAAAATCGGCCGGCGGCCAATGGATACACACTTTCTGGGTCTGGAAAAGCTCGGTGGCAAGCTCACACTGGAAGGCACCGACTTCTACCGTATCAAGGCCGAAAATGGCCTGCGCGGCACCTACATGTTGCTCGATGAGGCTTCGGTAACCGGCACGGCCAACATCGTCATGGCTGCCGTACTGGCCGAGGGCACCACTACGATTTACAACGCCGCCTGTGAGCCGTACTTGCAGCAGCTTTGCAAGATGCTGGTGCGCATGGGGGCCAAAATCAACGGTATCGGCTCCAACCTGCTTACCATCGAAGGTGTGGAAAGCCTGGGCGGCACCGAGCACCGCATGCTGCCCGACATGATTGAAATCGGCTCTTTCATCGGATTGGCGGCCATGACGGGTTCCGAAATCACCATCAAAGACTGCCAGGTAGCCGAGCTGGGCCTGATTCCGGATACCTTCCGCAAGCTGGGCATTCAGCTGGAAATCCGGGGGGATGATATCTTTATTCCGGCCCAGGACCATTACGAAATTGCCACTTACCTCGATGGCAGCATTCTGACCGTGTCGGACCATACCTGGCCCGGCCTAACCCCGGATTTGCTCAGCATTGTGCTCGTGGTGGCTATTCAGGCCAAAGGCACCGTGCTCATTCACCAGAAGATGTTCGAGTCGCGCCTGTTCTTTGTCGATAAACTCATCGACATGGGCGCCCAGATTACCCTCTGCGACCCGCACCGCGCCATCGTCATTGGCCTCGACAAGCGCAACGCCCTGCGTGGCATCAGCATGACCTCGCCCGATATCCGCGCCGGCGTAGCTCTGCTCATTGCGGCCCTCTCAGCCGACGGCCGTAGCGTTATCGACAACGTGGAGCAGATTGACCGCGGCTACCAGTTCATCGACAAGCGCCTGAACGCCCTGGGCGCCCAGATCCGGCGGCTGTAACCAGCACAGAGCTGCTCTTCCTTCCAAAGCCCGGCTTTCTGGTAAAGCCGGGCTTTTTTGGGCGCATACTAGCCGGAGCAACTCATCCGTTACAGTTACGGCACGACGGCAAAGAGGCGGTGGGACACATTCATTTTACCCCTTTCGCTCATGAAAATCAGTGCGTTGTTGCCCGTTTTGCTGGTCCTGGCTGCTTGCAGCACCCATTCCGACTCGGAGCAAGCAGTTGAGGACAAGATGTTGAGGACCAACGAACTGATGGAAGCGCCGCCTCTGGCCGGCGCAGGAGCCCCCATCACCGACCACATGCTCAGCCAGGCCGCTCCCGACGCGGATGAAACGGCCCCCGTTTCGGCGGCCCCGGCCCCTACCCGCAAACTTATTTACCATGCCCGGGTGCGCGTCAGAGTTGAGGATCTGGCCCAGGCCAACGCTCGGATGGACACCTTGGTTCGGGCTTACGGCGCGTACGTGTCGGAGTCATCAGAAAAGCGGGAAGACGGCGAATGGGCCCACTCTATGGAAATACGGGTGCTACCAACCCGCTTTCAGGCCTTGCTCAACAACCTCAGCGGCCTGGGCACTCTCGAATCCAAACTGCTGGGGACGGATGATGTAACCTCCGAACATGCCGATGTAGCGGCCCGGCTGCGCACCAAACGGGCGCTGGAACAGCGCTACATTGCACTGCTGGGGCAGGCCAAAAAAGTATCGGAAATTCTGGAAATCGAGGAGAAGCTAGGCGACGTGCGCGGGGAAATTGAGTCGGTGGAAAGCCGGCTCAAGACGCTCAACGACCAGGTAGCCTATTCTACCATTACCCTTTCCTACTTCCAGGTAATTCCACTAACCGCTCCCGACGCGCCGGTTCTCTCGTTTGGCAGCCGGCTGGTGCAGGCTTTCTACGACGGCTGGAGCCTGTTTACCGACTTACTGCTAGGCTTGGTCTCGGCCTGGCCCCTGCTGCTGGTAGCCGCGGCTAGCTTTTGGGGCATCCGTACATGGTGGCGCCGGCGGCGCCGCAACCGGGTTCAGGCTTCGGCTTAGGCTGCTTAACCCGGCAAGACAGTATTTGCCATTACTATTTTTGCCAACTTAAAACTCCGGAGGCTCAGCGTACTGCTGAGCCTTTTGCGTGGAAATACCCAGCAACATGGGTCCGCATACCCCAGGCCAGTACAATTTTCGAGGTAGTGTCTGATTGCAAAAACTGACTGCCAGCAACCATCCATAATTGCTTTTCGCCAGGTCTGCCATTCTCGCCGACAGAGCAAAATATTTCGTATTGATTTACTGTAAAGGTTCGTAGCAAGCATTTGCACGCTTAAAGCTGAGGCAGAATAAGGTATGGGAACGATACCGGCATCGTTCCCGATAATTTTTTACCTGGAGTAATATTTTCCCATAAAAATTACATTCACCTTTACTTTGTCAGGTAAGCAACCCGTTTCCAGCTTCATGCCACAGCACTTCTCGCTGTGGCCTCATTGCTCCAACCAAGCTTGCCGTATCCAAATGATATTGAGGCGTGAATCTAACGGTGTGTTTACTGGTGGACCAGTGCCGCTATGCTGCTTCACTCGGACATCCCCGCACAGCGAGTTTCCCGCTACCCGGACACGCCTGAATCATTGGTTACAAACCTATTATCCAACGCGTTACACTCTCCTGCGTTGTTTTGCAGCTAACGCGCCGGCACGATTTCCCCCACCCTAATTCGTTGCCCATGAAACGATTGTTTACGCTTTTCCCGGCAGCCATGTCAGTGCGCTATGGCTTGTTGATTCTGCTGTTGTTGCTGGCTGCTACGGCCCGGGCCCAGACCTACGACCTGGTTGTGGCACAGGACGGAACCGGGGCTTACCGCACCGTGCAGGCCGCCATCAATGCGGCCCCTACGGGCCGTACCACACCTTTTACAATCTTCATTAAGAACGGAAAGTACCGGGAACGGGTAACGATTCCGGCCAATAAGCCCTTCCTGCAGCTAACCGGGGAAAGCGTGGCCAATACCATTATTACCTACGACCAGGCCGCCGTTCCTACATTCGTCGGCAATACCTCCACGGTCATTATCAATGCCTCGGACATTACCGTGTTTAGCATCACCTTCGAGAATTCCTGGGGTGAAACGCCGCAGGCGCTGGCTATGTATACCACCGGCGACCGTATCGCCTTTAAGGGTTGTCGTTTCACCGGCGGCCAGGATACGGTGCAGCTCAACGCGGGCACGGGACTGCGCAACTACTTCAAAGACTGCTATATCGACGGCACGGTAGACTTTATCTTCGGCAGTGCGCGGGGCGTGTTTGAGAACTGCTACATCTATCCTAAAACCCGCCGCGACGGGGGCAGCGGGGGCTATATTACGGCGGCCAATACGCAGGCAGGCCAACTCTATGGCTTTGTATTCCGCAAATGCACGATTCTCGACAACCGCGGCACGACGACTTACACCCTGGGCCGACCCTGGCAAAATGACCTGGGCTCCACTGCCACCGACCGTTCACACACCAAAGTTGTGTGGCTGAACACGACTATGGGCCCCACCATTAAGCCCGTAGGCTGGCAGGTGTGGGATGCGGGCACGGTAACCAGCGTCATTACTTACGCCGAATACCAGAGTCGCGACTTTGGCGGAAACCTGGTGAACGTGAGCCAGCGCCTGCCCTGGACCATTCAGCTTACCGATGCCGACACGACCCAGTATACCCGCGCGGCCGTGCTGGGCAGCTGGAACCCCTGCACCCTGACCAGCACTTTTTGCACCAGCGCCCCCGCCCCGATAGTAGTGTCCAACTTTCGGGCAGTAAAAGGCACGGCCACCGCCCCCTCCACCCTGCAGTGGAACCTGAGCTGGCCCGTGGCGGGCGTGCAATATGAACTCTACCGCAGCACCACGCGGCGCGGCACCTATTCGGCGCTCTACACCACCACGAATGCCGTGGCAACCAACGTCAACGCGGGTACGACCGACGCCATTCCTACGCCCGGCACCTCGTATTATTACTACGTGCGAGCCTCCAAAAATGGGCTGGCAACGCACATCACCGATACGGTTCAGATTTCCAGCACACCCACCATCTTTACTACAGGTAGCCTGCAAGCCTTTTTGCAGGGCGGTAGCCAGCCTTCGGCCCCGCAAAACGTGCTGGTATCCGGCGAGAATCTCACGGCGGGCCTCGTCGTGACGCCCCCGTCGGGCTACCAGGTGTCGGCTAACGGTGGAGCCACTTGGTTTACCACCACCACACCGCTCACGCTTACCCCAAGCAGTGCGGGCAACGTGGCCAGCACCACGCTCAGTGTGCGGCTCAACGCCAGCACCGTAGGCACTTTCGCCGGTAGTCTGACCCTGACCAGCCCTGGCGCGGCCACCGTTACCCTGCCCGTTTCGGGCGTAGCCCAGGCGGCCGCGTTGCCACAGTCGGTGCCGCTACAGTGGTGGCCCATGACGCGCAACAACCAGGATAGCATAGCTGTGCGCGCCACTGCCTTAGTGGCCAGCGTGTCCACTCTACGCAGGTTTGTGGTATCGAGCGGTTCGGCGGGGGCCATTATTCCACCTTATTCCAACCGGTACGGTCAGGCCTTCGCGCCAAGTGCCGAGGGCGGCTGGACGGCGGCGGTAGGCGGCAATGGCAGCAACCTGAACCGCACTTATTACGAGCAATTCACGGTGATGCCGAGCGGTAGTGCCGCCGTGCGCCTCGACTCCCTGCTGCTCAGTTCCTACGTCACGGGTTCGACCAGCGGCACCAAACTGGCCGTAGTTTGGTCACGCAGCGGCTTTGGGAGTGACTCGGCCGATATATCGGGTGGCCGAGGCCCGGGCGGGGTGCTGCTCAGCACCGCCAATGGGGCCTTCGCCACGCCCATCCTGACTACCAATGCCAGCACTACTTACCGGCTGGCCTTTGCCGGAGCCGGCGGGGTGCTGCTGCCGGCCGGCCAGCGCCTCACGTTCCGCATATATTTCAGCTGCGGCTCTACTACTACAAGTTCGCGGTTTGCCACGCTCAAAAACGTGCAAGTAAAAGGCGAAGCCGGGGTGGTAATGGCCAATAAGTCGGGCCGGGCCGCTATGCTGCACGCGTACCCCAATCCTACTGCCGATGTGCTGACCCTAACCCACCCCACCGCCGCCCCCGGGGCTGAAGTAGCCATATACTCCTTGCTGGGCCAGCGCGTGGCGTTGATATCCTGCACAATGGGCAGTCTGAACACCCACCTGGCGCTTACTGACCTACCCAGCGGACAGTATCTACTGCGCTATACCAGCGGGTCCGAGCAATTTAATACTCGCGTTATCAAGTATTGAGTGGGGAGTGCTACCACCCCGACAGCTAATCGTCGGGGTGGTAGCACTCTGCGCAGCGCCGGTAATGGCAACTATAGGGTAGCGCAGCTTCAAAACACTGTTTCCTCACTGGTTCCTAAGCTGGCAGCCGCCTCATCAGGGTCTGGCCAGATTACATAAAAAGGTCTCCTGATTTACCAGGAGACCTTTTTTATGTGGTATTCAAACGCTGCTCAGTCGACAACCATATCAATAACCGACGTTACCAACGACAGCACGATGCTGAAGAGCAAAGCAGCCACGAAACCGTCGAGCTTGAAGCCGGGCAGAATCCAGTCGGCCAGCAGCACAATGACGGCGTTGATAACCAACAGGAACAGGCCCAGGGTGAGTACCGTAATCGGGAAACCCAGCAGCTTGAGAATCGGCTTTAATACCGCGTTCAGCACAGCCAGCACCAGCACTAGCAGTATAGCGTCGCCGAAGCCGTCGAGGTGGGCGCCCGGCAGGTATTTGCCCAGCACGTAGGTAATGATGGCCGTCAGCAGCAGTTTGATCAGGAAACCCATGGTAGTGTGGTTGGTGGTGAAAAAAGAGGATGAAAGCGAAGTTTCGCGGTAAGCTGATGCGCTTACGAAAAAACGGGTATTCCGTTGGCTCAGGCCTATTTCTCTGAAATCTTGGCTTTGATACGGCCCTGCGAAACGCCCATCCAGTGCGCCATTTGAAACAGTAGTCGGGCTCCTACAATGGCGTTCCACTCGGTGTCGCCGGGCGCTACCTCGTTCAGGTCGCAGCCAATAATAGTCCGGCCCGACTCCACGATGGTCCGAATCAGGTACAGCGCTTCCTCAAACTCGAGGCCGCCGGGCACGGGCGTGCCGGTGCCGGGGCACAGCTTAGGGTCCAGCCCGTCGATATCGAAGCTCAGGTATACTTTAGGCGGCAGCTGGGCAATGATTTTGCCGCACACTTTCTTCCACGACTTCTTGGCAAACTTCTCGTTCGACAGAAACCGATTGTGGAACATTACTACGCGCCCCCCCGATTGGTCGACCAGCTCGGCTTCCTGCTGGCACAAGTCCCGAATGCCAACCTGCACCAGCTTTTTCACCTGGGGCAGCTTCAGGGCGTTGTACATGATGGAGGCGTGCGAGTACTCGAAACCCTCGTAGGCCGGGCGCAGGTCACAGTGGGCGTCAATCTGCAAAATACCGAACTCCTCGTGGCGCTCGGCCAGGGCGTGCATATAGCCCAGCGGCGTGCTATGGTCGCCGCCCAGCACTACCACGCCCTTGCCGGCGTCCAGGTAAGCGCCGGTTTTCTGCTTGAGCCAGTCGAGCAGAAACTTGCCACGCGTAGTTACCTGAGCGGGTACGGTGGCAAAATTACCGGCTTTGTCGGCCGGTTTGCCGTCTTCCAGCCAACCGATATAGTCGGCGGCCTGGGTGCGCAGCTTGCGGCTTTCCTCGGCTATTTTTTCGTCTTCCTCTTCCATGGCTAGTCCCATGCGCCAGGCCTCTGGAATATCGGGCTCGTAGAGGTCAACCTGCAGTGAGGCTTCCCGAATAGCTTCGGGACCCAGGGCCGTGCCGCCCCGGTACGAAACGGTAACTTCCCACGGCACGGGCACTACCACTACCTGCGCTTCCTCAACGGTAAAGGGCAGTCCGTAAAGTCCACCTTCACTGTCTCCCAGGGCATTGGGGTCGAAGGCGGCAAGTTTTTTTTCCAGGCTCTGGGCGGCTGAAGTTGACATAAGCAGCGGGCAAGAATTGATACAAAACGGACCAGAAGGTCTTAAAACGAAACTGTCCTACCAAAGGCCGGCAAATTCCGGGGTCAGCCAGAGTTTACACGGGCCGGTAGGACAGCCTCTAAACGAGTAGAAAATCAGGTCATCGGGTTAGACTCCTGGCCCCCCAGAAAGTCGTAGGTCCGGATGATTTCCAGAATCTTTTCGAAGGTGTTACGGTCAAAGAACAGCATTAGCGGAAGCTCCACCGAGTTTTCCTTGTCGGAGAACTGCGTGATAACCGAGAAAATGAGCGGCTGCACCTTGGGCTGGTTGGCTATCAGGTTGTGCAGCGAGGCCGCAATATCACCTTTCGGGGCCGTGGGCGGCGCGCCGTAGATCTTGGCCTTTAAAATGTTAGCCAGCTGGGTCACCAGCGCCCCGGTGATGATGTTGCTGATTTCCAGCAGCAGCGACTCCTGCATCTCGTCGATGGCAATGGAATCGGGCACTGACATGCGCAGGCACACCCGCGAGAGGCGCTGCACGTGCTGTCCGGAGAAGAACATCAGCGTGGTGCCATTGAACTCGCCCCGGATATCGGATTGAATGATGGCGTGCGAACCTTCATATTCGTGCACCTTATCCAGGATGTTGCTCCCCGGCATGATGTCCAGATTCGGAACTTCCAGCAGCACCTTTTCCTGCGCGATAACGGCAAAGGAGTCGGCCGCGCGGGCCAACCCTATATTCAGAATCTCGCGGATAATATCGCGCTCTAGTTCCGTCATGTGCAAATCCATAGGAGTCGGTCAAATGAAGGGGCTGACCGTTGCCGGAAAACCCGAATGTCTCATTAGGTTGATTACGGTCGTTTGGCCAAAAACAATCGGGTGAGAGCCGGTACGTCAATCACCAGACAAACCTGACCACTACCCAGCAGCGTAACGCCCCCGAATAAGTCAATCATGTCCAGTGGTTTACTCATCGGCTTGATAACGATATCCTGCTGGCGCAGGAAACGGTCCACGATTAAGCCAAGCTTACGGTTATTGTAGTTAACAATGATAATATCCTGCCGGCCAACCAGTTCGGTCTTAATGGCAGGTATCAAAGCATCGTCGCCGTCATGGAGGAGCTTGCGCAAATCTACAACGGGAATATTTTCCCCAAGCAAACGGGCCATCAGAATGCCACCGACCACGTTGAGCTGCTTGGGCTGCAACGATACTACGGAATCGGTGTGCATCAGGGGAATAGCGTAGCTACGCTCTTCCAGCTCGAAAAGCAACGCGCCCTTCACGGCAATGGAAGTAGGCAGCACGAGGGTAAATGTAGTGCCCTGTCCCAGCACGGAATCGACGCGCAACTGCCCACCGAGTGAGTCGATGGCCAGCTTCACTACGTCGAGGCCCACGCCCCGGCCCGAAATATCGGTCACTTCCTTGGCCATGGAAAAGCCCGGCTCAAACAGAAAAGCCCGTACGGCACTAGGGTCCAGGTTGCGGGCCGCTTCGGCCGATACTAGCCCACGCTCCACGGCCTTGCGGCGCACCTGGTCCACGTTGATGCCCTTGCCATCATCGATAACCTGAATCAGCACGTCGTCGCGCTCGGTCTGGGCCGACAGGATTAGGCTGCCCTGCTCCGGCTTACCCGCCCTTACGCGCTCCTCCGGCGTTTCCAGGCCGTGCCCAATGGCGTTGCGCACTAAGTGCAGCAGCGCATCGGTGATGATCTGCAGGATGTTGCGGTCAATCTGGATGTCCTGTCCGTTAATGGTCAGCTCTACTTCCTTCCTCTCGGCCACGGCCACGTCGCGCACCACCCGCGGAAATTTGTTGAACAGCGAGCCTACGTTTACCAGGCGGGCGTCCATCACGCTATACTGCAAATCGTCGGCAATGCGGAACAGGTGCGAAGCAGCGGCCTGCAGGGCCGGGTTGCCGATTTCTTGGCTTAGCGTCAGGATCCGGTCCCGGTCAATGATCAGCTCGCCCACCAGATTGAGCAGATGGTCGAGCTTTTTGATTTGAATGTATACCAGATCCGACAGCTCCAGCTTGCGCGAGGCATCTTCATCGGCATTCCCTTCATCTTCTTCCAGAATGGGCTCCTCCCCCTCTACCAGCAAATCCAGGTTATGCAGTAGCTTATCGGCATTCGCTACTTCTTCGTCCTGGTCCACGGCCCGAATCATGCCGCCCAGCGTATCAACGCCGGTAAACAGCACCGACACTAAGGAACCGGAGAAGGTACGCTCCTTACTTCGGATCAGGCCAAAGATGGTTTCCATCCGGTGCGCTACTTCCCCGATGTCGTTGAAACCCATGGCCCGGGCGTTGGCTTTCAGGTTGTGCATCAGCCGGAAAAGCTCGTGCAGTGCCTTTTCGTCGGCTGGGTCTTTTTCCAGCTCGCTGATATGACGGCTCATCGCATCATAGTACTCGAGCGCCTCAGCCATGAAAATTTCCCGGTATTCCTCTTCCCTTGATTTCATCGAGTAGCGAACTGCGTTGATGAAGAAAAGGAAGAAACCCGGTTGATGCGCAGCTGAGTAGCTAGCCGGCCCACATAGTCGGCAATGTCGCTCAGCGGCGACACAATGTTGGCCGCACCGGTTTGAATCACCGATTTGGGCATACTGAATACGGCCGAGGAAGCCTCATCCTGCGCGATGACGAAGCCGCCGTGTTGCCGAATACACTGCGCGCCGAGTGTACCATCACGGCCCAAGCCGGTAAGTACCACGCCCAGGGCATTGCGACCTACCGTGCGGGCCACCGACTGCATCAGCAAATCGACGGAGGGCTCATCCGGCAACGACGCGGCTTCGGTGGTAAAGCCAGTGTGCCACGAGAGCCACGGCCCGCGGCTGACGGCATTTACGACCATATTCTGCCCGCCGGGAGCTACGATTATCTTGCCTGCTTCCAGCGCCGTACCTGGCTGGCCCACCACTACTGGCAACGCTGTAGCCCGTCGCAGGCGGTTCACGAAGGACTCTGTAAAATGAGCCGGCAGGTGAATAGCCACCAGCACGGCACTGGTTAGGGTAGCGGGCAGGGTGCGCACTAGGCTTTCGATGGCCTGCACGCCGCCGGTGGAGCCACCAATAACGGCAACGCCACTGGGGGGAAGCATAATAGCCGGGCGTTTAATAGCCAGCGAAGTAGCGAAGCCCGAGCGAATCGCCCGGATTTTTTGCAGAAGCCGCTGCCGGTAGCTCCCGAACTCCGGATGATCTTTTCCCAGAATGGGCAGCAGATAACCGATGACTCCCCACTGGGCCATTTCGCTCGAAACAGCGGTGTCGGACGCCGTAGTGCTATAGAGCAGCACCGGCACCGGGTGCTGGCGGTTTAGCCGCTCTAAGCTCGAAAGCTGGTTTTCACTCGCAATTACCAAGCCCGGACGCAAACGGCGGGCCTGGGCTACCAGCTCTGTGGCGCTGGCGGCCGTGCCAATAACCCGTAAATCGGGCTCAGCATGCAGCAGCCTAGTCAGCTCCAGCCGCACGAACGTGGGCAGGTTGCCGAGCAACAAAGTGAAAGGGGCGGTAACGTTATGCACTGAGCGAATTAAAACGCGCGCAAAAGCGGCGTCTGCTGGTTATTACGAGGCTATTGAAGGGCAGAGGTCAAAGGACGGATTACGCTTCCGACGAGTCAGAATCCTGGTTTTGTAAGGCGCCGCCTACGATTTCCAGTACTTTCTCTTCCGAGAAGGGCTTCACGATGTAAGCCGTAGCACCGCTTTCCAGGGCCTCATTCACAATAACTTCCTGCCCGACGGCGCTGCACATCACCACTTTCACGTCGGGCTGTTCCAGCCGAATGCCCTTGAGCACATCGAGGCCGGTGTTGTCGGGCAAGATTACGTCCAGGGTAATTAGGTCGGGGCGGGTGGCGCTGGCCATTTCCAGAGCTTGCTGGCCATTTGCTGCTTCGCCTACTACTTCGTAGCCGGCATCGGTCAGCATATTCTTGAGCATCGTACGCATGTAGAACGAGTCGTCCACGATGAGAATGCGGTTTTTCATACAGGGGAGGTCAGTAAGTCGGGAAGGAAAAAAAGTGGTTTTGTGGGGAAAATCAAGCCTGTGTACGGGGGGCTGCCGGGTAAGATTACTTATTTCGACTGCAACTGCATGATTTCCGTCGGCGACAGCAGCTTGGGCATATCCAGCACAATGATGATGCGGCCATCCACTTTGGCAATTCCCTCAATGTATTTATCCTGGATGTTGATATCCTGGATAAATTCCGGGGCCTTTTCAATGATTGATAACGGAATCGACAGGGGCTGGGGCACTTCCCGCACCACTATTCCGATGGTGTAGTCTTTGGCTTCGATGGCCAGCGTGTAGCTCGTGGCCGGCAGCTGGTCGCTGGCCGGGCGCAGCTTGAACCGCTCCTCCAGATCGATGATGGCAATAATGTCGCCGCGCAGGTTGGCAATGCCTTTCACAAACGGCGGCGTTTTGGGCATACGGGCAATTTCGGGGGTAACCGTTACCTCCTTTACCTGCTCGATGCGGATACCGTATTCCTCGTCGCCCAGCCGAAACACGATAAGCTGAATGAGCTTGTCCTGCTTGGCCGCCTTTTTTTCGCTGCTGGATTCTTGGTCAGGCATACTGAAACATTGTTGAGAAGCATCCGGGTATTGCTACTGCCGGAGTGCTTCGCAAAATGATGGACGAAGTGAATTATTTGGCTTTGGCTTTCGACCGGACTTTGGCAACGGGCTTGGCGGCACCGTTTTCGGTTTCCGGCGGAGTGGCCGGCTTGCCGTTGGCCCGTACCCGACGGGTAGCCGCTGGCTTGTCCTTCGCCATTTCCGGCGCCGGGGTAGTACCAGCCGCCTTGCGGGCGGCCTTGCGGGCCGGGGCACTAGCAGCGCCCCGACGGGGCTCTGGCTCGGGGGCAGCGGCAGCGGCCCGGCGGGCTACCCGCTCCCGAGTAGCTGCCGGCATTACGACCGGCTGTACTGCCGTACGCTGAGCACTCATGCGGCGCAAACCGCCCCGTACTGGCTCCGGCTCGGGCTCGGGCAGCAGGTCTTCCATCAGCTGGAAGGCCGACAAACCCACCTGCAGATCATCGGCAATGTCGGTCAGGTTCTGGCTAGAAGTAGTCAGTTCCTGCATCGACGAGGACAGCTGCTTGGCGGTGCTGGCTACCTGCTGAGTACCCGAAGCCGTTTGCTCGGCAATGGCTACTACTTCTTCTACGTATTTCACAACGTCGCCAATCGAGGTTTTCTGTACCTCGGTAGCCGTGAGAATGTCGCGGGACGTGCGGAGCGTTTCGCCGCTGGAAGTGGCAATGTTCTTAAATGCGCTGGACGCTTCGAACGTTGCATTCTTGCCTTTCAGAACTCGGCCTTCCATGGTCGAAATAGCGGTTGCGGCTGAGGTCGTATCTTTCTTTACGTCTTCTACCAGCGTGGCAATTTCCGAGGCCGACTTGCGGGACCCTTCGGCCAGCTTGCGAATCTCCTCGGCTACTACCGCGAAACCACGGCCGGCTTCCCCGGCGCGGGCAGCTTCGATGGCAGCGTTCAGAGCCAGCAGGTTGGTCTGGGAGGCAATGTCGGTGATAACGCCCAGCGACTTGCTGATTTCCTGGGAGCGGGTGCTCAGTACTTCGATGGTCTTGCTGGTCTGGGCGGCGGCGTTGGAGATTTCCTCCATGTTTTTCACCACTTCCGCCACCGTTTTCAGACCCAGCTGCGAGGTTTGCTCACCCAGAATAGCCGATTTGTTCACGATATCGGCTTTGCCGGCCGTTTCCTTCGTGGCCTGCATGATTTCCTCAATCAGCTTAAAGGCCTGGTCGGTTTTCAAAGCCTGGTTCTGAGCGCCTTCGGCCATCTGCTGCATGGCCAAAGCCACATCAACCGTTACCCGGCTCATCTCCTGGCCCTTCGCAGCCATTTCCTCCGACGACTCCCCTACAATCTGCGACGAGTCGTTGATTTCGCCGAGCAGCTCGTTGAGGTTTTCTACGGCGATGTTCAAGGCGTTGGACATGGCCAGAATGTCGCCGGCGGTCTGAATCTCAACCTTCTGGGTCAAGTCACCTTCCGAAATGGCGCGTACCACGCGGGACACTTCGAGTACCGGCGAGGCAATGGATTCGATCAGGTCGTTGAGCGTATCCACGATTTCCTTCCAGCTACCCGATACGCCGCCTACCGTGGCGCGTTCGGTCAGCTTGCCTTCTACCCCGGCTACCTTGGCCACACGGCTTACTTCCAGGGCGAGGCGGTTCAGGTCGTCCACCATGCGGTTGATGGTGTCGGCCAGTTCAGCTACCTCGCCTTTGGCCTCCAGCTTCAGTTTCTGGGTCAGGTCCCCCTGCGATACGCCGGTTACTACCTTCACAATGCCTCGTACCTGCGTAGTGAGGTTGGCGGCCATCGTGTTTACGTTGTCGGTCAGGTCTTTCCAAATGCCCGATACGTTGGGCACGTTGGCCTGGCCGCCGAGGCGACCTTCGGTACCTACTTCCTGGGCCACCCGGGTTACTTCGCCGGCGAAGATGTTCAGGGAGTCCACCATCCGGTTGATGTTGTCCTTCAGGTCGAGCAGCTCGCCCTTAACGTCAACGGACACTTTCTGGCTTAGGTCGCCGCGGGCTACGGCCGTGGTCACGTTGGCAATGTCCCGTACCTGCGAGGTTAGCGAGGCGGCCATCGTGTTTACATTGTCGGTCAAATCTTTCCAGGTTCCGCGCACGTTGGGCACCACGGCCTGACCGCCGAGGCGGCCTTCCGTACCTACTTCGCGGGCCACGCGGGTTACTTCGTCGCCGAACGTGTTCAGCGAGTCCACCATCTGGTTGAGGTTTTCTTTCAGCTGCAACAGCTCGCCGCGCACGTTTACCGTCACCTTCTGGCTCAGGTCGCCGCGGGCTACGGCGGTGGCCACGTTGGCAATGTCCCGCACCTGACTCGTCAGGTTCGAGGCCATTGTGTTTACGTTATCGGTGAGGTCTTTCCAGGTACCCGAAACGCTCGGCACGTTGGCCTGACCGCCCAGGATACCCTCGGTACCTACTTCACGGGCCACGCGGGTTACTTCGCCGGCGAAGATGTTGAGCGAGTCCACCATCTGATTCAGGATGTTTTTCAGGTCGAGAATCTCGCCTTTTACATCTACTGTCATCTTCTGGGTCAGGTCACCTTTTGCTACGGCGGTAGCTACGTTGGCAATGTCGCGCACCTGAGAGGTCAGGTTGGCGGCCATTGTGTTTACGTTGTCGGTCAGCTCTTTCCAGGTACCACCAACGCGGGGTACGTTGGCCTGGCCACCGAGCTTACCTTCCGTACCTACCTCACGCGCTACCCGGGTTACTTCGTCACCGAAGATGTTCAGGGAGTCCACCATCTGGTTCAGGATGTTCTTGAGCTCCAGAATTTCGCCCTTCACGTTTACCGTCATCTTCTGCGACAAGTCGCCGCGGGCTACGGCGGTAGCTACGTTAGCAATGTCTCGTACCTGAGAAGTCAGGTTCGAGGCCATGTAGTTTACGTTGTCGGTCAGCTCCTTCCACACGCCGGCCACATTTGGCACACTAGCTTGGCCGCCGAGTTTACCCTCGGTGCCTACTTCTTGGGCCACGCGGGTTACTTCGCCGGCAAACAGGTTCAGCGAGTCCACCATCTGGTTCAGGTTCTGCTTCAACTGCAGCAG
>NZ_JAJADR010000007.1 GCF_020447265.1 Hymenobacter lucidus
GCGGGCTGCAAAGGTAAGACCCGCGACCCGATTTTTCCAACCCTGCGCCCAACTTTTTTTCTCTGCTGCTGGTGCCGCCGACTGCGCCCCGAATCCGTCCGATTTGGGAGTGCAAAAGTACAGGAGATTTTTTAAAAAGCCAGCTAGCTTTGAAAAAAAGCGCATTTAATATTCTGTTCTATTGCAAAAGGCATTATTCACAGGCATTTGCGGACAAGTTTCGAAGTACGCAGGATACATTGGTGTCAATACAGAGGGTAATTAGCGGATAGCGTGAAGAAGTTGCGGTAAGTGTGTTCTGCGGCTGGAACGCAATTATCAAGATCTAGTAAGCTGGATTTTAGTAGATCTGCTTTTGACTAGTGAAGGCATAAGGTCCTAACAATATCGTAAGAGTCATTAACTGAGAGTACAATTCAGCTATTGAGCTGGCTTTGCACATTGCCTATACCTTACACAGGCAGTTAACTGATCTGGCGGGCCACGAAAAAGGCAGCTCCAGCTGCAAGGGCACCGATACCAGCCATTTTGAGGGCACCCAAAACAGGCGGTTGACCGGTCAGATGGCTTTTGAAGTAGCCAAACAGCAACAGGCATACTAAAGTAATGACAGCCGACCAAGTTAAGCCCTGCGTTGGGGAGTCGGTGACGAAATAGGCGCTCAGGGGAATCAGTCCACCCACGGCGTAGGCTAGGCTGATAGTCGCCGCGCTTTTGGGAGCCTGTTTGGGGTCGGGTTCTTCTAAGCCAAGCTCGTACTTCATCATGAAATGCACCCACTGCTCCGGATTGGCGGTCAGTTCGCGCACAGCAGCGGCCCTTGTTTCGGGCGACAGACCGATTTCGGCGAGCAGTTCATCAACTTCGGCACGTTCCCGGTCGGGCACCTCACGCACTTCGCGGAACTCGCGCGCCCGCTCAGACGCATAATGCTCAACTTCTGTTTGACCGGCCAGATAACCACCCAGACCCATAGCAATGGAACCAGCCACCACCTCGGCCAGTCCGGCTGTGATGACAAGTGCTGATGACTCGACTGCGCCGCTTAGGCCGGCAGCTAAGGCAAAAGGCACCGTCAAACCATCGGAGAGACCAATAACAATGTCCTGCAGGATTACAGAGCTGGTCAGGTGGTCTTCGGGGTGCGGGTGATGAGTAGCCATTGCAACAGACCTATTAGAGTGTATATCAGTAAAGACCAGTGTACGAGCTAATAGTTGGGTCGCCACTCAATCTCATACCATCGGCCTGCTTCTATAGTACTCGGCATGGGCCCAGCAGGCTGCTAAGGCATGGTAAACGACAGGTCGGCGCTGATGAGGCTGGCGGTGAGGCCAGTGCTCTGCCGGTAGTAGGCATAGCGCAGGTCCAGGGCTTTGAACTTGGCGACTCGGCCACCAAAAGGCGTTTTGAAGCGGCTGAGGCCATATACCGGGGAGTAGCGCAGGCCCAGGCCCAGCTTATTGGCCGAAAAACCGGCCAGATCATAATCGGAGGTATAGTAGGTATCGGCGGTGGAATGCTGCAGGTAAGGCGCAAAATAGGTAGCGGCCGACTGGGTGTGGTAGCGGTAGAAAGGGTAGAGCACGAAGAAGGGCGTCACCTTCACGGGGGTTTCCAACTCGAAGGTGTGGGCTGTGATGCCGAAATTGTCGTTGTAGAAGCGGTAGAAGCCGCGTACCTGCACCAAGTCGGTGGTATAGTAGGTGAGGCGCAGGCCTACGGGGTATTTGTAGCGTTGGCGGGGCAGTAGCTCGGTTTTAGCTTTTCCCAGTGCGTCGCCGGTTTCTTTGAAATATACGCGGTGAAACGGCGTGCTGAGCAGGCCCCGCTGGGCTACCAGTTCAGTGCTGACGGCCACCTGCAGGCGCTGACTGAGCACCTGGGCATATACGATATTCAGGTTGTAGCTCTGGCGGGTATCAGTACCGTCTTCGCGGCGGCCGTTGGTGCGCAGCTCTTCGGGCCGGATAAGCGTGGCCTGGTCGAAGAAGGCTTGAGCGGCAATGCTCAGCTCCCGGTTGCCATCGGCGGAGGCGCGGGCCCAGGAGGCCGCCACGTTGAACGAGCGGTAGTCGTATTCGGTGGAAGCACCGGCGCCTATTCCTACAATAGTGCGCTTATCGGCCAGCTGGCGCGTCAGGCCAAGGTCCAGGTGGAAGCGGGTGTCGCTGGAAGAAGGGGAGGAGGTAACCTGGTCGATACGGTCGGTAGAGGCGGAGGCGTAGTAATCGAGGCCCAGATTGGCGGAAATGCGCGTGGCCGAGTCCAGGGGCACGTTCAGGATGATGGTAGGCGTGAGGTCGGTGAGCTGCTGAGTGCCGGTGCCGCCCTCCACGGCGCCCTTGTTGCCATCCTGAGAGTAGTAGCTGGTCAGAATATTCAGCTCGGTTTCGCCGTGGTTGGCGGGGTTGGCGGGGTTGGCCGGCCCGGCAGCGGTGGTAGTAGGGGCGCCGTAGCCATCTACGCGGTTGGGCGTGGGCGTGGCCTGGGCCCATGCCTGAGTTGGTAGCAGCAGGGCCGTAGCCAGGCAGGCAGTGAAAAAACGAAGCGTGGAGGACATGAGCAGGGAATTCGACGAGTACTTAATTGCAGCCGCAGCCACCGCCTACTTTGCCACCATTGGCCCCGCCGGCTCCTTCGCGGTAACTCTCGAAATTGGTTTCGTACACTTCGATGCGCTTGTTGGCCAGCTTCATATCTTCATCGTTGAGGTACACTTTCTGGTAGGCGGCCACCGATACGCAGCTGCTCAGCAAGCCGCTGCCCGCTAGCAGGGCGCCCAGCAGCAGCCGGCGCAGGGGAGAGGGAATGGTGAAATTCTTCATGGCTTGGCAGCGGCGGCCGGTGGCTGGGTGGAGTAATAGTTGACGGCCATGCCTTTGGAAGCCAATGTGCGGCCGTCGTTGGTAATGAGGGTGCAATCCACGCCTTTCAGCCGGTTGATGAAGGCCAGACCGGCGTCGGGACCTTTCACAAACACCACCTCGTCGAGGCCATCGGCCAGCTCCACATCGGGGCAGATGATGGTGACGGAGCGCAGGCCGGTAGCTGGGTAGCCGGTTTGAGGGTCGATGATGTGGCCGTAATATTTGCCTTGCACCGTGAAATACTGCTCGTAGTTGCCGGCCGTTACCACGGCCACATCGGTTACGGTGAGCCACGACGATACTGACTGCGGAAAGGCCGGGTCGCCGATGGCAATGCGCCAAAGTGAGCCATCGGCCTGCCGCCCCCAGCACGACACGTCGCCGGAACCGTTGATGAGGCCGCCCGCAACACCCATCTGCCGCATCAGGGCCTGGGCCCGCCGCACGCCGTAGCCCTGCAGAATGCCCGCCAGATTCATCCGCATGCCCTTTTCCTTGAGCAAAACGGAATGCGTGGTGGGGTCGAGCAGCACGTTGTGGTAGTTGATGCGGCGCACCGAGGCCCGTACCACCGCCGAGTCGGGCAGGCGGGCGTGCTCCTGCTTATCGAACTTGTAAATTTTCTCTCCGCCGGCAAAGGTGATGTCAAACGCGCCGCCGCTCAGCTCCGAAAGCTTCAGAGTCCGCTGAATCAGGTCGTATACTTCCTGGTCGACGACAACCGGCCGGATGCCGGCGGCACGGTTTATCTGGGTTATCTGCGACGTGGAATCCCAGTAGGAGCAGAGCCGGTCGATGCGCCGAGCCTCCCGGATACCGGCCCGAATGGCGCGCCAGGCCAGCGTATCGTCGGCCGAAACGGCCGTGAACGTGAAATGGGAGCCCATCAGGTGGGCGCCTCGGGTAAAATTGCGCGGCCGGGCCGACAGCTGCGGCCCCGAGGGCTGGGCACTGGCCGCTAGGGAGCTCGTCAAGAGCATAGCAGCCACGCCTAGGCGCGCCTGGAGTAGAAAACCGGTAAAGAGGGAAGACAGGAATTGACGCACGGAGCTTACTTTTTGGCCAGCAGCTGGGTCAGGTAAGCATCGTAGGCGGCGGGCCCACCGGGGCGGTAGCCGGTTTTGGCCAGCACCTTGCCTTCGGGGGAAAGCAGCACCACCAGCGGAAAGGAACCTTCCTTATTGAGCTGCGCCGCCGCCTGCTCGTTCGTTTTGGTTTGGGCGGCGGGCAGCTTGTTCTTCTTACCGCGCGGAAAGTCGAAGCGGGCCAGCACGAATCTATCCTTGGCGTACTGCTCAAACTCAGGCTGGTCGAATACTTCCTGCTTGAGCATAATGCAGGGCTTGCACCAATCGGAGCCCGAAAAAACGGCCAGTATGGGCTTTTGCGTGGCTTGGGCCTGCTGCAGCGCGGCACTCAGATCCGAGTTCCAAGCCAGGGTGGACTTCTGGGCCCGAACACCACTAGCAGTGAGCAACACGGCCAGACACAACAGGAGAAAACGCATAGGGGGAAATGCTAGGGTGAAGATTAAAGCCGGATTAAAATTGTAACCGTGCTACCCATACGACAGTTCAGCAAAAGCGGTGCACTGCCCCATTTATTTTGCTGGCCGCAACTAACCAGGGCCCTGGTTCTATTGCCGGCGGGGCCGTTTCTCTACTGGTATACTTATGTTTAAGAACGTAAGAGTGCCCGCCTCCTATATGTAATAGAGTATGAAAGCCCGATCCAATGAATCCGAGCCACCCGGAGCAGCCAGCTACCCACCCCGGCCGGCTAATGCTACCCCGGCCCAGCTGCAGGAATACGAGCGGGAGCTCTGGAATCATTTTCTCACCGACGAAACCTGGCGCAGTACGCGCTTCAATGCCCAGCCCAATACACTGCTGGTAGAATCCGTGCGCGGCCGCCCGCCCGGCAAGGCCCTGGACGTGAACATGGGCGAGGGCCGCAACGCGCTATACCTGGCTGGGCTGGGCTGGGCCGTTACGGGCATCGACATTGCCGACCAGGCCCTGGCCTTTGCCCAGCAGCGGGCCCGGCAGCTGGGCCGGCCGCTTACTACGATACAGCATGATGCCAACACCTACGACTGGGGCTGCGGCCAGTGGGACCTTATTGTGCTCTGCTACGCCGACGAAAGTACCCACGTGCCCCAGGTGCAGGCCGCACTCCGGCCCGGTGGGCTGCTCGTGTTCGAGAACTTTCATACCGATGTGAACCAGGCGCGGGGTAACCGGCCGGGGCAGGAAGTAGGCTTTGCCACGGATGAGCTCAGAAGCTGCTACGCCGCCGCAGGCTTCACTATCGTGCGCTACGAAGAGCCCATCGGTGTGGCCGACTTTTCCCGCGAAGCCCACCGGCTAGTGCAACTGGTGGCCCAAAAGCAATGAACGGCCTCTGCCTTTAGTATAAAGCAACAAGCTGGCGGTGCTTGCTTGAGTACTGGCCGTTCTTTAATGCCGGGCTACTCTAGGGCTGAAACCAGGCTGCAGACGCTGTTGAAGTGCAGTAGCTCGGGGCTGGTTTTGAAGCCCCGGCCCCCGAAGCCCTTGCCGTAGAGCTCAATGTCGGCGGAGGTACTCCACTCTTCACGGCTGCTTTCGGGGCTGGAGGCGTCACTGGCTTCGAGCACGGCGCCCCGGCGCACCTTCAGGGCCCCGCACATTTTGTCGGCCGTTTTGGCCGCGTCGGTTAGGGCCAGCACGTCGGCCTCCCGGCGCAGGCTGTCGGCCAGGCTGTGGCCGTAAGTCAGGTTCTTGATGCGGTTGATGCGCGTGGCCAGCAGTTCTTCGAGGTAGGGCGAGAGGCGGCGCAGGTCGGTGATGCGCACCGTGACGGACTGGGTGGAGTTGAAGCCCAGAAAAACCTGCTTGCCCCGCACATAGTCAAATTCCTTGTTCGACGACGTGCTACTGACCCGCACATCATTCGGCCCTGGCGCGTAGCGCTTCGACAGCGTCAGCACCTGATCCACGACGCCTTGCACCTCGGCCACCGCGTCTTTGAGCTTAGGCCGGGTGAAGGCGGCATCGACGGTCAGCTCGGCATAATTGGGATATACCGTAACGCTGCCGTAGCCAATGCTTTTCACCTGGCGCACGGGCGCGCCCGAAGGCGCTGATTGACAGGCAGCTAAACCGAGCAAGGCTGCCGAGAGGAGAGCAGTAGGGCGAAGAAACATAGGCGGAACGAGTAGGTATGGTGCCCGCTTATAACTGCATTGTTGGGGTAAAGCGTATCGGCGACAGTACTTTTCTTCTATATAGCGGTTGAGGTAGAAGCTGCGCAGCTTGCTGGCGCCATACCACCTTACCCACCATCGGCCTCACCCTGCTTCGCCGGCTTCCGCTTTCGGAGGAGCTTCTTGCCAAACCCAATATGCACGTTACTCTCCGCACCGCCGTAGCCCAGTCGCCCGCCCGGGTATTCGCGGGCTTCACGCGGGAGCTGTTCTTGTCCCTGGCCCCACCTTTTCCGCGGCTGAAGCTGCACCGCTTCGACGGCTGCCAACGCGGCGACCAGGTGGAAATTGAGCTGATCAGCGGCCCGCTACGCCAGCGCTGGACCAGCCTGATAACCGACAGCGGTGTGCAGCCCGACGGCACCCATTTCTTCATTGACGAAGGCCAGCAGCTGCCCGCCCCGCTGCGCTACTGGCGCCACCGCCACCTCATCGAGCCTGGTCCCGCTGGCGGCAGCGTCATTGTGGACGCGCTGGAATACCGCACGGCTTCCCCACTGCTCGATGCGCTGCTCTACCCGCTGATGTGGGCGCAGTTTGCCTACCGCAAACCCATTTACCGGCGCGTATTCGCCTAATGCGGCGGCGGTAATGAGGACTGGCGGGGTTTGGCGTACTTTTGTAGTTCGTACCGTCACTTAGCTTTTTCGTTATGCCTGCCATTGTCACGCTCAAACCTGGTAAAGACCAATCCTTGCGCCGCCGCCACCCGTGGGTGTTTTCGGGTGCCATCGGCCGCATGCAGGGCGAAGTGCTGGAAGGCGAAGTGGTGATGGTGCAGGCCGCCAATGGCGAGCTGCTGGGCGTGGGCCACTACGCGCCAGGCTCCATTGCCGTGCGTATGCTCGATTTCGGTCCCGATGCCCAATTGCCCGATGCCGCGTTCTGGGAAGGTCGGCTGCGCAATGCCTACCAGCTGCGCCAGGGCCTACAGCTCACGGGCCAGGGCAGCACCAACGTGTACCGCCTCACTCACGCCGAGGGCGACGGACTGCCCGGCCTTATTATAGATGTATATGGCGACGTGGCTGTGGTGCAGGCTCACAGCGCGGGCATGTATAAGGCCCGGCCGCTGATTGCCAGTGCGTTGCAGGCCGTTATTCCGGGCTTGCGGGCTATATATGACAAAAGTGCCGAAACCGTGCCCGCCAAAGCAGCCCCCGACGCCAAGAACGGCTACCTCTTCGGGGAAAGCAACGGCCAGGAGCACATCGTGCACGAAAACGGCCACCCGTTTGCCGTCGACTGGGAGACGGGCCAGAAAACCGGTTTCTTCATCGACCAGCGCGACAACCGCAGCCTGCTGGCCCGCTACGCCCCCGGCCGCCGCGTGCTGAACACGTTCTGCTACACCGGCGGCTTCAGCTCCTACGCCCTGCAGGCCGGCGCCGAGCTGGTGCATTCCGTGGACAGCTCCAAGCGCGCCATCGAGCTGACGGAGCGCAACGCGGCCCTTACCGGCCTCGAAAGCAAGCACGCCGCTTATGCCGAAGACGTGTTCAGCTTCATGAAAAACAGCCAGGAGCAGTACGACCTCATCGTGCTCGACCCGCCGGCGTTTGCCAAGCACCTCTCGGCCCGCCACAATGCCCTGATGGGCTACAAGCGCCTGAACGCGGCCGGCATCCGCCAGATTGCGCCCGGCGGCCTGCTCTTCACGTTCAGCTGCTCCCAGGTGGTTTCGGCCGAGCTGTTTGAGGGTGCCGTGCTGGCCGCCGCCATCGAAGCCGGCCGCCCGGCCCGCATCCTGCACCGCCTCACCCAGCCCGCCGACCACCCCGTGAGTTTGTTTCACCCTGAAGGGGAATACCTGAAAGGGTTGGTGCTGGCCGTGGAGTAACGGAAAATTCAGACAAGCAAAAATGGTCTGTTGAACAGTTCAACAGACCATTTTTGCTTGGAGCGGCAGTTAATCTGCCCGAAAATACCTTTCGAGAGCAGCCAGCGCATTGACCGGTTTTTGTATTGACAGAGCTTGCTAATAACCCGGGGCAACCAAGCTAGCGGCCGGACCGGGGCATATTGTCCAGCGCCCGATTCACCAGCCAATCGGCAACGTAGCCCGCCGTGGGGTAAAGGCTATTCGGGGTGCCGCGCTGGTTATGTTTCCACATAATGGTCCCGTCGGCCTGGTACAGCGTTAGGTCCACGCTGATTTCTTCCCGAAAAGCCGGGCCAGTAGAAGCTGCCGTGGCGCTGGTAGTTACGTTGCCGGCTTCGGTGGTCTGCGTCACGACCGTGGCCGGACTCACGGCCAGCGGCACGGGCGCATATACCCGCTGATGATACACCTGAGTTAGTAGTACCTGGTCGGCCTGGTGCTGCGCGGCCAGAGTCCGCACGGTAGCAGCGGCATCGGTGGCGGCCGGACCGGCGGCTTCTACGGGCATACGCAGCTGAAACGGCCGGGCGTGCTGCAGCAGCCACGCCTGCATGTTGTTGTAGATCTGGTTTGTTTCGGCCGCAACCAGTGCCTTGTCGGCTACGCCGCCCGAGCCATCGGCCCGGGTCATGATGACGGTAAGAGCGGGCGGGGGCACTACCAGCACCGGCGGGGCTACGCGGCCTGAAGCAGGCTGAGAGAGGGAGCGGGCTGGGCGACCACAGCTACTCAGCAGCGCAGCCGCCAGCACGGCGGCCTGCCCAAGCTGGGCGGCGCGAAGGAAAACAAACATAATGCGGCGGGTAATGGTAGAACGATACAGCTATTTTTGAGTCGTCTTGACCAGAATGGTGCCAGGAAGCTCCACCGGGCCAGTCTCACGGTCCCTTTCATTATCCATGCCCCGTAAAAAGTCAGTAGCCTCCTCCGTCAAGCAGCCCGCCGCCATCATCGGGGCCGGTATTGCCGGCATTGCCACGGCCGTGCGCCTGGCCCTGAAGGGTCATGCCGTGACGGTATTCGAGGCCCAGGGTACGTTCGGGGGCAAAATGCACCAGTTCGATTTGCCCGGCGGCTACCGTTTCGATGCCGGCCCCTCGCTCTTTACCCTGCCGGCCCTGGTTGATGAGCTGTTTCGGCTGGCCGGGCGCGACCCGCAAGACCACTTCCGCTACCAGCGCCTCGACCCGATTACCCGCTACTTCTTCGCCGATGGCACCCGCCTGAGCGCTTGGGCCGACGAGGAAAAGTTTGCCCAAGAAATAGAAGCCAAGCTCGGCGTGCCCGCCAGCAGCGTGCGGCAGTTTCTGCAGCGCAGCGGCCAGGCCTACGCGGCTACCGAAAGCACGTTTCTGCACAAGTCGCTGCACAAAGCCAGCACCTACTTCAGTTCCGACGTGCTCAAAGCCCTAGCCGCGCTGCCCGGCCTGGGCCTGACGGGCACCATGCACCAGCGCCACGCCAGTGCCTTTGCCGACGCCCGTCTGGTGCAGCTCTTCGACCGGTTTGCCACCTACAACGGCTCCGACCCCTACCAGGCCCCGGCCACGCTGAGCCTGATTCCGCACCTCGAGCACGGTATCGGCGCATTTTACCCCGAAGGCGGTATCTACAGCATTGCCCGCAGCCTAGTAGAGCTGGCTGAGGAGCTGGGCGTGGAGTTCCGCTACCAGGAACCGGTGGAGGAAATTCTGACGGCGGCCGGGCAGGTAACCGGGGTGCGTACGGCCCAGGACGTGTACGACTTCGGGCTGGTAGTGAGCAACATGGACGTGGTGCCCACCTACCGCCTCCTGCTGCCTACCCAGCCCGCGCCCGAACGCACGCTCAGCCAGCCCCGCTCGTCGTCGGCCCTTATTTTCTACTGGGGCATTGGCCACAGCTTCCCCGAGCTGGATTTGCACAACATCTTCTTTTCCCAGGATTACCGGCAGGAGTTTCAAGCCATCTTCCAGGAAAAAACCGTAGCCGAAGATCCGACGGTATACGTGAACATTACGTCCAAAATGACTTCCACCGACGCGCCGGCCGGGCACGAAAACTGGTTTGTGATGGTGAACGTACCCCACAACCAGGGCCAGGACTGGGACGCGCTGATCCACAAGACGCGCCGGGCCGTACTGGACAAAGTGAGCCGCACGCTGGGTGTGGAACTGGAGCCGCTGATCCGGGCCGAGCAGGTTTGGGACCCGCGTGGCATCGAGCAGCGCACGTCTTCGTTTGGCGGAGCGTTGTATGGCAGCAGCTCCAACAATCCGCTGGCGGCCTTTCTGCGGCACCCCAATTTCTCGGGGAAGCTGGAAGGACTGTACTTTTGCGGCGGCAGTGTGCATCCCGGCGGCGGAATTCCGCTGTGTCTGCTGTCGGCTAAAATCGTGGCTGACCTGATTTAAAATTTCAACCTTTCAAGTTGAATGTTACCGCCCGGGCTGTTTGTTAGCGTAGTTCCGCCAACGTTAGCCTGACTATTAAGAGCGTAGCCCGAACCAGCTATTCACTCCGAACATTCGACATCCAGCATCCCTATTAATGCCTTTCTCCGAATCAACCCAACACCTGCCGGCAGCCCCGCCGGCCGCGCCCGATACCAGCCTGCGCCGCCTGCGCGTAGCTCAGGGTATCTTGCTGCTGTTTCACGCTACGGGCTTTCTGGGGCTGGCTTTTTCCCAAGACCCCAGCTTTTACCTGCAGTTTGTGCCCCTGAACCTGCTGCTGACGGCCGTGCTACTCTTCGCCTTTCAGCGCGACCGGAACCTGGCTTTCCTCACCTTCTGTGTCACGACGGTGCTTGTGGGCTTCTTCGTGGAGGTAATCGGCATTCAGACGGGCAAGATCTTTGGGCAGTATACCTACGGCACCACGCTGGGTATCAAGTGGCTGAACGTGCCCCTCATCATTGGCCTGAACTGGCTGATGCTGACCTACATGGCCGGCATTCTGGCGCGCTATCTACCGCTACCGGGCTTTCTGCGGGCCGTGGCCGCGGCCCTGCTCATGGTGGGTATGGACATGTGCATCGAGCCCGTGGCCGTGCGCTACGACTTCTGGACCTGGTTTTACGACCTGATTCCGCTCCAGAACTTTAAGGGCTGGTTTGCAGTAAGCCTTATCCTGCAGGTTTATTTCAACCGCAGCGACTTTGAGAAGCATAACCCGCTGGTACCTTTCGTGTATCTGCTGCAACTGCTATTTTTCTTCGGGCTTGGCTGGTTTATTCGCTAACTTTCATTCCCTTAGCTCCCACCTTATCTAGTTCTATGAACCAAACGCTACGCGACACGCTGCTGGAAGAAGCCATTCAGCTTTTTCAAACCCGGGGCATCACCAACCTGCCCCTCGAGCAGATTATGGCCAAGCTGGATGTGTCGCCTACCACTTTCCGCGAGATGTTCCAGGACAAGGAGGACCTCGTGCTGCAAGTCACCCAATACGACATTGAGCGCCAGAAGCGGGAGCACGCCGAGCTCTTCAAGCGCGTCGATAATGCCGTGGCCCGTCTGCTAAGTTTGCTCGAAATGGGTATCCGGGACCTGCGCAAGGTTACCGCCCCCCAGTACTTTGCCGACTTGATACAGGACTATCCGCAGGCCTGGGAGCTGGGCCAGCAGCATTTGGCCGAGTATTCTTACCCCCAGATTCATAACCTCCTCAATGAGGGCATTTTGCAGAAAACCCTGCGTGGCGACATCAACATTGCCTTGGTCAGCAAAATCATCATCGAGCAGCTCTACATGGTGCTCAACGAGCAGATTTTCCCGCCCAGCCGCTACGATGTAGCCGAGGTGTTCCGCAGCGTGTACCTATACTACATGCGTGGCCTCTGCACCGACGAGGGCCTGAAAAGCGCCGCTGCCTACTTCGCCCGGATGTAGCTTTCGTAGTAGCCCAAACGCAAAAGAGGAGCCCCAAGGGGCTCCTCTTTTTTTGTGCAGTCAGCAAGCTTAGCTAATGGACACGCGTACTTTTTTGGTGTACTCGCGCAACGCGTCCTTGAACTCGGACTGGTGGTCCTGCATGTGGTTCAGGATGAAGATGGCGGCAAAAACGTGGGTAAGCTGCTCTCCTTCGTCCTCACCTTCCACCTCGAAGGCTGGCTGCTGCTCGTCGAGCAGCGCTTCTTCGGCTTCTACTAGGCTTGCCAGCGTCTGCGACTCAACTAGGCGCTTGATTACAGGGATTTTCATCGTCGGCTACCTTAGTTCAAGCGGTTGATGAGGTCGGCTACGGCTTCTTCCTTGCTGGCCGACACGGTGTCGAGCAGCTCTCCGTCCTTGAAGATGGCGAAGAAGGGAAGGGTAGTCACGTTGGCCAGCTTGCGGGCAGCGGGGCTGGTTTCGGCATTCACATCCAGAAACTTGATGCCTTGGTTCTGCTCGGCCTGGGCCATGCGCTTGTACTTGGGCGAAAACAGCCGGCAGTTGCCGCACCAGTCGGCGTAGTATTTCACCACTACTTTTTCGTGCGTTTCGAGGAGTTGCTGGAAATCGGAGTCGGTGGCTTTCGTAACAGGCATTCTATCTTGGAATTTGATTGACAAAGAAACAGCCAGATAAGAATGTTTCTTATCTGGCTGCAAAGCTAAAGCACGAATGCGGCAAAAAGGTTTATTCCGCCAATAATTTCCGCCGCGCCACCGCTATTATTCCCGCACCAGGCGCGTGCGCAGCACCTGCCCGTCAATTACAGCCGACAGCAGATACACGCCCATCGGCTGCTCAGCGCCAAACGAAGCCGGCAGCTGGTTTTCGCCGGGCTGCAACGCTACCGGGGCCTGGCTGATAACCCGGCCCAGCACGTCCCGCACCGTGAGCTGCACCGTCTGGGCTTTGGCGGCCGTTAGGTAAATCGTGTACTGGTTGTGCGCCGGGTTGGGCGCGGCGCTCAGGCCGCTGGCAATAGCCTGCTGCGGGAAGCTCACCGTCCGGACCGGCGAATAGGTATCAGTGCCATCAGCATCGTGCTGGCGTAGGCGGTAGTAGAGCAACTGGCCCCGGCGAGCCGCGCCGGCATCGGTGAAGCGGTATTGCTGAGCGGTAGTGGTCGTGCCACGGCCGGCCACAAAGCCCACGCGCTGGAACAGCTTGCTGTCGGTGCTGACTTCCACGAAGAACCCGTCGTTGTTCAGCTCCGAAGCCGTCGACCAACTCAGCAGCGCGTCGTTGTTTTTAGCCAGGGCCGTGAATTCGCGCAGCTCTACTGGCAGCGGGTTGTTCTGATCGGCCGAGGCGAAGATGCCGTAGGTGTTCTGCAGGTCGGTAGTGAGCGTGTTATTGGTTGTATTCACGCTGCCCTGCGGGCTTTCCCAGGTCGAGCCATTCCAGCGCTGCAGGCGCAGGCGGCTTTCCGTAATGGTGTTAGGGGCCGTGCTCCACTCCGCCTCAAGGTAGCCAAAGGTCAGCGTTGCGTTGGGTACCAGCGTGTAGTTGGAAGGCTGCACGATAAAGTACCGGTCGAGGGCATACTTGGAATTGCCTTGTAGGGTGGTGATACCCGCCGGCAGGGGCAGGTTATCGGCCGTCGTGGGGTAGGTGGCAAACGACAAGGTGCCATTGGCGCTGCCCGGCGCCGAAATAACGGCCGACATGGGTACGGCCGTGCTGCCCGAGCCCATCGGAATGATGTAGGTGCCGGTGTTGGAGCCAATCACCCAGTTCAGCTTGCCGTAGCCGGCCGCGGCCGAGGTTTCGCCCACGAGCGTGCCTGTCGTGCGGCTCAGGGCCGAAGCCGCGCCGTTGTTCAGCGTCAGCACTTTGGAGTTGAGCTGCACCTGGGCCGCACCCAGCGCGAGCGTACCCGCGCTGGCGCCTACCGCAATATCGGCTGTGAGCTGCACCGGGCCGGTAGCGCCACTGACATCCAGCGAGTGGAAGGTAGTAGTGCCGCTGCCCCCGATTTGCTGAGTGCCCGTGCCGGTAAGCCGCACCGTGCCCGTAGCGGGCGCAAGCACGCCGCCGCTGGTGTTGTTGGTCCAGTTGCCGGTCAGGCTCAGCGTACCGGCGTTGTCGATGGTGCCGCCGCTGCTGATGCTCACGTCGCCCACGACGGACACTTCTGCCCCGGACTGAATGGTAATGGAGGCTCCCTGGTTCGAAAGCCCCTGGCCGACGGCCGGCAGCGTAGCCAACAGGCAAAGCGCGCCGATGGGTAGAGAATGTTTCATAGCGAAAAAGGGAAGCTGCTTATGGACGCTGCGGGAAAATTCCGGCGAGGCAAATGCAATACACCATATTCAGATACGGCTGCTGGTTGTTGTGGGCGGCACCAGGAGCGGTGACCGCGCCGGGCGTAAACCCGGTGCCGGACGCCGCATACTGGGCTTGGCCGGAGCCATTGCTGGCCAGGTAAGCATTTTGGGGCGAACTGGTCGTGCCCGGCTCGGGGCTGTAGCTCAGCGCCATGGTATGCTGGTGGGCCGGCAGCTCGTTGATCTGCAGAGGAACCGTGTCAGTGCCGCCACTCTGACCCACGGAGTAGTTGCTCAGCCCTGGCCCCTGACCAGCGCCTACTACCACCCGGCCGTTCAGATTGGGCAGCGCAAAAGTGGTTCTTCCATCGCCGCCAAACTGGATACCAATCAGGGCAAATAGGGCCGTGTTCTGGTTGATGGCTATGATCTGCCCATCACAGAGAGCATAGTTCCGGGGAGCGAAGTTGAAGGGAACCATGATTATTTCCCCTAGGTAGGCATTTTCTCCCCCTGTGAGCGGGCTGGCGGTAGCGGTGGGGGTATGGCCCAGCAACGCTTGCAAGGGTGAGGCCAGAAAACTGCCGGCCAGGGCCCCGGACAGACGTTTGAGCAGGCTCCGGCGGCCGGGCTGGGCCGGCGAGGCAGGAGAAGGAGAGGAGGTTGACACGGCTAGCTGCGGGAAGGAAAGATGCCTTGCACGGCAATAAGAAATCGGATACTGATGTAGGGCTGACGGTTTTCGTGCCCCTGGTTGCCGCCCGCTACTTCCGAGACGTTGGCCAGCGCCGTGTTTACGGTGTTAATGTTGCCATACTGGGGCACGCCCGCCCCACCATCGGCCAGAAAATTGTGCACGGCCGGGCCGGTGGTACCCGCCAGGCTGGTAGTACCCAGGGCGGTGCTAACGGCCAGGCCGTGGTAGTGCGCGGGCATCTCACTGGCCTGCAGCACGTGGGTTTCGGTGCCCGCTTTCCCGCCTACTGCCGCGCTGCCGCGGTAGGCCATTACCCGCCCCCGCATATCGGGAAGGGCAAAAGTGGTTCTTCCGTCGCCGCCAAACTGGTTGCCGAGCAGGGCATACAGAGCCGAGTTCTGGTTGATTTGCAGAATCTGCCCATCACAGGGTAGCCAGCCACTTATCGTAAGGTTGTGGGCGACCATCATAATTTCCCCCAAAAAAGTATATTCTCCCTGGGGAGAGGCAGCCGGTTGGGGGCGGGCAACTGCTTTGCTGTTGCCCAGCAGGAAGCCGCCGCCGAGCACGCCACCCAGCTTTTTAAGCCAGCTCCGCCGGGAAGCCCCGCCGGCCGGCGAATCGTTTATTGAGAACATGGATTGAAAGTGCTAGCTATTGGGGATAAAGTCCATCTGTCGCAATGCAGTACGGAACCGCCAGGTAAGGCTGAATATTGGAATGGGCTGCTCCGCTACCCACCGAGCTCATCGGCAGGGCGGGGGGCGTTACCAGGCCAGCGGTGGCCTGCGTATACTGGGCCGAGCCCGTGCCACTGTCGGCCGGTACAAGGCCTTGCGGCGCACTGCCCGTGCCCGGCAACGTGCTGGCTCCTACGGTGTGGGTATGACTCGGCAGTTGCGCGGTAGTGAGCGTCACGGTTTCTACGCCGCCTTTGTTGCCCAGCGCGTAGGTAGTTGCCAAGCCTGGCCCCTGACCCGGATGCACCGCTACCCGGCCCCGCATATCGGGCAGGTTAAAGGTACTTATCCCGTCGCCGCCATACGTAGTACCAATAACGTAGAACAGGACCTCGTATTCAGAAATGGCTAAGGTGCGGCCATCGCACGGCAACCAGCCAAGCGGCGCGAAGTTGTAAGGATACAAGGCAATTTCCCCGACATAGGGCTCTGCACCGTTGGGGCGCAACGATACCAGCGGCCGGGCCTGGGGGGCCGCGCCGGGCCGCAGCCAGCGCTGCACCCGTTGCAACAAAGAGCGGCGCTGCGGCACAGAGCCGAGCGCAGCAGCAGAAAAATCAGCCATAAAACCAGCGGAACTCAACAGACGAATAACAGAAAAACAACCGGCTACGACTCGCGGCGCCAGGCCCCGCTCGTGTAGATATACCGCGCCGCGTATTTGGGCAGCAGGTTGCCCGTGCCGCTACCGGACACTACCGGCAGGTACTGCAGGTCGTTGTTGACGATGATCAGCATCTGGCCTTCGGTGCCGGTGCCGAGCGTCACGGTGTTGTTGGTCGCCGCCCCGTTATCGGTGTAGTTGACGGTGGTGGTAGTGGGGTTGAGCGTGGCAGCGGTGGTAGAAGGGGCCACCACGTCGGCCTTAGTGGCGGCGGGAACGGCACTTACGGCAGCCCAGGCCGAAGCCGTGCGCTGGTAGAGGCCAGGCGTGTTATCGGTCTGGTAGATCAGCAGGCCGGTGGCGGGCGACGCTATCCGGTCCCGGTCGGCCATCGTCATGCGCGGGGGCAGGAAGCCCTTGGGCGTGGTGGTACCAGAAGCCACTTCCAGCACCGCCGACGAGTTGGGCACGGTCACCCCAATGCCGACGCTGCCGGTTTGGGCGTGGGCTGCAATTGAACCAGTTGTCAGCGCTGCCGCTGTCAATAATCGAAACCGTAAGTCTTTGCTCATACGTACCAAAAATGGAATTGCGCACACGGGCGCTATATATTGTGTCAAAGCTAGGAAATATAGGCCAAAATATAGCCTTGACGCCGAGCATATTGCAATAAACAGCTCGGCAGTGGCAACCCTGACCCGGCGGATGCACGTACAGCGGCGGTTATTCCATTCAGTATTTGCCCGTCTTATGCGTCAGCTCTTATACATGAGTCTGTGCCTGCTGCTTTTTGCCTGCGGACCGGCCGATTCTTCTCCCGCTCAGCGTCGCTCCCCCGCGGCTCCTCCTCGTATGCAAAACATCATTTTCTTCGGCAACAGCCTCACGGCCGGCTACCAGTTGCGGGCTAGTGAAGCCTTCCCCTCCCTGATTCAGGCCCGGCTCGACTCGCTCAAGCTACCCTACAAGGCCCTCAACTATGGAGTGAGCGGCGAAACTACGGCCGGTGGCCGACAGCGCGTAGCCAGCGTACTGGCCCGCCAGCCCGTCGACGTATTCGTGCTGGAGCTGGGAGCTAATGACGGCCTGCGCGGCATTCCCGTGCGCGAAACCACCCAGAACCTGCAATTCATCATCGACCAAGTGAAGCTAAAGTACCCTAAGGCCCGCATCGTGCTGGTCGGCCTGGAGTTTCCCTTCGACCTGGGGCCTCTGGGCGGCCACCAGATGGCCCGCTACGCCACCGATTTCAAGGCCCTGTTCCGGGCTTTGGCCGACAAAAACAGTGTGCCCTTCGTCCCGTTTCTGCTGCAAGGCGTACTGGGTCAGCGCCACCTGAATTTGCCCGACGGCGTGCATCCCAACGCAGAAGGTCAGAAGCTGCTGGCCAACAATGTGTGGGCCGTGCTGCAAACCGTGCTGCCCGAAGCGGCCGAAGCCAAGTAAGAAGTAGCCGAAACTATAGTAGCGGAAGGCGTAACGAGCCTGTTGATTTATATATAGTCAGAACTCAAAATCCAGGTGCTGGTTGAAAAAAGGCAGCAGGTGCTGATAGATGCGCCCGTCGCGCCCCATGATGCGGCTGCCGTGGGTGCCTTCGTATTCCTGAGCAGTGTGCCGAATGCCGAAAGTGCTGAGCAGCGTGCTGAAGGTGCGGCAGGTAAGCGGAATATGGCGAAATTCATCCTGCCCACCCCAGTCGAAAGCCAGGGCGCGCAGCTGCCGCAGCCCAGCCGGGTGCGTTGGCAACAGATACGTGGGCGTAGCAGCTATCCAGCGCGGCAGCACGGCGTCGCGCCGGGCTAAGCTGTCGGGTCCCAGGGAGCCGGGCAGTGCCGCCCCGAAGGGCTTGTTCTTCAGCTCGGGCGAAAAAGCCCGGGCCAGCGCTACAGTTATCTGCCCCGGGAAATTACCCGCCAATGCCGCCCGGCCCGGTGCGCGCAGAGCTGCTGGCAGGCCTACGGGGTTGGCCATATATTCGGCGCTGGGGCCCACAAAGGCCGGGCTCAAAGCGTAAGCGGCGGCCCAGCGGCCAGGGTAGAGCATAGCCAGGCGCAGGGTGCCATTGCCACCCATCGAGTGGCCGGCCAGTCCGCGGCTGCCTGGTCGGGCCAGGGTGCGAAACTGGCCGTCGATAAAGCTTACCAGCTCCAGGGCCGTGAAGTCGGACCAGGGCCCGTTCGTTGCCGAGTTGGTGTACATGCTGCCGCCAAACAGCGTTTTCTCGTCGGGCGTTACCACAATCAAGGGCCGGATCTGGCCGGCGGCAATGGCCTGGTCGAGCAAGGCGGGCAGGCCATCCTGGTTGAACACCAGACTATCACTCCAGGCATAGCCGTGCAGGTAATAGAGCACCGGGTAGCGGCGCTGCGGCGCGGCATCGTAGCCGGGCGGCAGGTACACGCTCACCCGCCGCCGCGGATTTTCTCCACCAGGGTTGCGGGCCAGCAACTTTGAATCGAGGTAGGCAACAACTACCCGGCCGGCCGGGACCTGGGCCAGCAGCGGGGCATAGGGCAGCAATACTGCTAGCAGCAGAAAAAGGTGTCTCATTCGGCCGGTAAGATAGCAGAGACTGAACGAGGGAAAAACCCTGGCAGCGGGCAGCAACGAAAAAGCCTGGCTTCCGCAGAAACCAGGCTTTTTACGCTCAACAAGCAGGTTACGAAGCGGCCACCTTACACCGTGTACATCTTCTCGTAGTATTCCGTCGCCATACGGTGCGACTCAAACTCGGGCTCTACTTCGCGCATAGCAGCTTTGGCAACGGCCAGGTATTTGGCCGGCTCATCGTAGTACAGCGGCAGAATTTCCTGCTCCAGCACGTCCAGCACGCCTTTGGCTTCCACGTCGTCTTTCACGTGCTCGGGCTCGTTGAGGTTGGCCAGGGGTAGCAGGAAGCCGTTTTCGCCGTGGCGCACAAACTCCGGAATCCAGCCGTCGGGGATACTCAGGCTCAGGCAGGCATTCATGGCGGCCGTCATGCCGCTGGTGCCCGAGGCTTCGCGGGGGAAGCGCGGGGTGTTCAGCCAGATGTCGGAGCCTTTCTTGAGCAGCTTCGAAAGGCCCAGCTCGTAGCCCGTCAGCACGGCGCAATTCTTAAACTGCTTGGTGCGCTGAATAATGTCGTTGAACATGCCGATGGCGCCGTAGTCCTTGGGGTAGGGCTTGCCGGCCCAGATAATCTGCACCGGCCGGTCTTGCTGGCTGACCATCTGGGCAAACCGCTCGAAGTGGTGCAGAATCAGGTTGGCGCGCTTGTAGCCGGCAAAGCGGCGGGCCCACACCACGGTCAGCACGTCGGGGTCGAGCAGGGTGCCGGTCTGGTCGGCCACGAAGTCGAACAGCTCCTTTTTCAGCTCCCGCTTGCGGGCCAGCAGGGCTTGGTCGTCGTCGGCCGCCAGGGCCGCGTGCAGCTCAGCGTCGCGCCAGTAGGTGCCGTTCTGAGAGTTGGTAATCGGGATAATCGGGCAGATGCCTTCGTAGCTGCCCCACATTTCATTAGCCACGATGCCGTGCACCTTCGATACGGCGTTGGCTTTGCGCGAGAAGCGCAGGGCCGTGAGCGTGTAGTTCAAAATATCATTGCCTTCCACGCGGGCCACGCGGCGGATTTCATCGGCCGGCACGGTGCCGAAGAAGGTCATGTCGGTGAGCAGCTTCATGGGGTGCTCCTCGTTGCCGGCCAGCTCGGGCGTATGAGTCGTGAATACCAGGCGCTTCTGCACTTCCTCCAGGCTGCGGCCGTGCTTTTCGTAGAGGTAAAATGCCAGCGGCAGGCCGTGGCCCTCGTTCAGATGATAGGTATCCATCTGTACGCCCAGCAAGTCGAGTAGCTTGCCGCCCCCGATGCCGAGCACCATCGACTGCGCCACGCGGGCGGCCGTGTCGGCGTCGTACAAATAGTGCGTGATGGTGCGCGAGATGTAGTCGTTTTCGGGAATATCGGTGGTCAGGAAGAACATGGGGGCCGTGCCGAACGTGTCGGGGGCCAGGTACATGGCCTTCACTTTCACCTCGGCTCCGTGAATGGTGATGGGAAACACCAAGCCCGTGTCTTCGAGGAAAGAGTAGTATTTCAGCCGGAAGTCGGCCCGCATGGTCTGGTCTTCGTTGCGGCCCTGGTCGTAGTAGCCGTAGGTCCAGAGCATGCCGATGCCAATCAGGTTTTGCTTGAGCTCGTAGGCCGAGCGCATGTGGGAGCCGGCCAGAAAGCCCAGCCCACCGGAGTAGGTTTTCAGGGACTGGTCGAGGGCAAACTCCATGGAGAAATACGCGGCCTGCGTTTCAAACTCGGCGGCCGGCGTGTATGGTTGGAACTGGAAGGGCATGGGGGAAATTTAGTGAGACTGGAGGAGAAGCACTCAGGCAACAGACGAGCCTTTCGTACGCTTACTCTGGGCTAAGGTCTACACATTCCGGCCCAAAAAAAAGCGGTAATTCCAAGAAAGCCAGGGCAAACGTTTGCACGAGCTACTGGATTTTCCGGTGACCCGGCACTGCGGCACAGTCCGGGCCGGAAGCCGCCGAAAACCGGCCCGATTTGGCTCTAAACACGGTTTTAAAGCAGCCATCGGCAATTGCATATCTCGTATAACCTATTCATTTTCTACCACTTGGTAAAGAAATGATAACTTGAAACGCTCGTCTCCCGGCAAACCAGGGGGCTAGCTTTGCCCCGGTACGCCGCTTCTTTCCTCACAACCAAATCCCTTTCCAATGTCCAATTCCTTCCGCTGGCTGGCAGCCTCGCTGCTGACCTTTTCCGTGTTTTCCTGCGCCAAGCCTGAGCCGGAGCCCAACGCAGCTCCCACTGCCACCATCGTGGCCAACGTAGCGGCGGCCGGCTTCCCCGAAACCTTCGACACCGGTACCAAAACGGCCTACACCACCGGCTCCGTCACGCTGGCTTCGGGCTCCTGGACGCTGAACGACGCACTGCTCGGCAACACCACTGCCGACCATAAAACCGGCGCCCAATCGGTGCGGGTGCGTAATGTGGGCTCTATCACGATGAACTTTAACACCACGGCCGGCGCGGGCGTGGTTACGGTGCAGCACGCCGTGTATGGCACCGATGCCGCCTCGGCCTGGGAGCTGTGGGCCTCGGCCAACAGCGGCAGCACCTACACCAAAGTGGGCAGCACCATCACCACCAGCAGCACCAGTCTGGGCACGGCGTCCTTCACCGTGAACCTGGCCGGCACCGTGCGCCTGCAGATCCGCAAAACCTCGGGCGGCACCAACCGGCTGAACTTCGACAACGTGACCATCGAGCAGTATGGCGGGGGCGGCACCACGCCACCCCCGACGGGCACGGGCAAGAAATTCCTGTTCGACGGCTCGCACGGTGAATTGGCCGGCAATGCCGACTGGGTGCTGGACGTGAACAGTGGCGTGGCCTCGTCCATTCCGACGCCCGCGCAGTCGGGCATCACCAGCAGCACTCCGGAAACGTACTGGACCGGCGCTATTTCGGCCTGGGGTGTGGCGCTGGCCAAGCTGGGCCACACCGTGGAGCAGCTGCCCGCCGGGGCCCGCATCACCTACGGCGACGCCTCCAACACCCAGGATCTGACCAAGTACAACGTGTTTGTGGTGGATGAGCCCAACACGGTATTCACTGCCGCCGAGAAAACCGCCATCCTGCGCTTCGTGCAGAACGGGGGCGGCCTGTTCATGATTTCTGACCACATCATCTCCGACCGCAACAACGACGGCTGGGACTCGCCCGAAATCTGGAACGACCTGATGACCAACAACTCTGTGCAAACCAACCCGTTCGGCTTTTCCATCAACTCTGACAACGTAGTGGAAAACAGCTCCAACGCGTTGGTAAGCTCCACCAACCCCATCATGAACGGCCCCACCGGCCTCGTGTCGCAGCTTTCGTTCCACAACGGGGCTACCATGACGCTAAGCCCCAGCGCCAACAGCACCGTGCAGGGCCTGGTGTGGCGCACTTCGGCCAGCCAGGGCAACAGTCTGGTAATGGCCGCCAGCAGCACCTTCGGCACCGGCCGCGTGGTTATCGTCGGCGACTCGTCGCCGGTGGACGACGGCACCGGCTCGCCCGGCAACACGGTGTACGACGGCTGGAATGAAAACGCCAGTCACTCGCGGCTGCACCTGAACGGTGCCCTTTGGCTGGCGCAGTAACAACGAATAAATTACGCAACAAAAAAGCCTCGTCGCCGATTGGCAGCGGGGCTTTTTTATGCGAAAACAGGCTGTAAACAAGGTTTTAGCCCCCGTAAGCCAGGTTCATATTGCACGCTGCGGCTGCTAAAGTTACCTTGCTGCCTATCTTGCTTGCTGACCTGATTTCGCCCATGAAATTCCCCTCCTTTTTGTCCCTGCTTGCGGGGGCTCTGCTGGCCGCACCGGCTTCGCCCGTGCTGGCTGCCGAAACACCCACCGCCATACTGCCGGCCACGCCCGCTAAAACCACCCCCATCCAGCGCATCGACCCGACTTTCTGGTGGGTGGGCATGAAAAACCCGAAGCTGCAGCTGCTGGTACACGGGCCGGGCATCGGGAGCAGCACGGTGGCGCTAAGCTACGCGGGCGTCACGCTGGATGGCACGCAGAAGCTGGAAAACCCTGACTACCTCATTGTCAACCTCACCATCGGCTCCGACGCCAAGCCCGGCAAGCTGAGCCTGCAATTTCAGGGTAGCAAGAAGGTAAAATACGACTACGAGCTGCGGCCGCGCACCACGCCCGGCGACAAAACCAAGGTGCAGGGCGTGACGAGTGCCGACTTCGTGTACCTGCTCATGCCGGACCGCTTCGCCAACGGTGACCCGAAAAACGACGTGGTGAAAGGCATGAACGTGGCCCGCGTAGCCCGCGACTCGATGTACGCCCGCCACGGCGGCGACCTGAAAGGCATTGAGCAGCACTTCGACTACCTCAAGGAGCTGGGCGTGACGGCCATCTGGCCCACGCCGGTGGTGGAAAACGATATGCCCAAGGCCAGCTACCACGGCTACGCCCTCACGGATTATTACAACGTAGACCGCCGCTACGGCTCCAATGAAGACTACGTGCGCTTCGTGCGCAATGCCCACCAAAGCGGCCTGAAGGTGATTCATGACGTGGTGCTGAACCACATGGGCAGCAAGAACTACCTGTTTCTGGAGCAGCCCGCCGCCGACTGGTTTCACCAGTGGCCCAGCTTCACGCGCAGCAACTTCCGCGACGCGGCCTTCAACGACCCCTACGCCTCGGACGTGGACCGCAAGCTCTATGGGGAAGGCTGGTTCGACACCACGATGCCCGACCTGAACCAAGCCAACCCACTGGTGGCCAACTACGTGATTCAGAACTTTATTTGGTGGGTGGAATACACCGGCCTCGACGGCTACCGCATCGACACCTACCCGTATTCGGACCGCAACTTTCTGATGCAGTGGGGCGAGGCGGTGCTCAACGAGTTTCCGCAGCTGGGCATGTTCGGCGAAACCTGGGTGCAGGGCAACGGGCAGCAGGCCTTCTTCGCCCGCAACATTCTGCCGCCGGTAAACGGGTTTAAGTCCAACCTGCCCGGCGTGACGGACTTTCAGAGCTACTACGCCATCAACGAGGCCCTGACCAAGGACGCGGGCTGGACCGACGGCATTGCCAAGCTGTATTATGCCCTGCAGGGCGACTGGATGTACGAAGACCCCATGCGCAATGTGGTGTTTCTCGACAACCACGACCTGAGCCGCTTCTACTCGGTGGCCGGCGAAGACTTTGCCAAGTATAAGATGGGCCTGGCCTGGCTGCTGACCACCCGCGGCATTCCGCAGCTGTACTACGGCACCGAGGTGCTGATGAAAAACTTCAGCAACCCCGATGGGCTGGTGCGCGAGGATTTCCCCGGCGGCTGGGCCGGCGACAAGAAGAACTACTTCACGGCGGCGGGCCGCACGGGGCAGGCCGGCGAGGCGTTTACCTACGTCAGCAAACTGGCCAACTACCGCAAAACCCACCCGGCCCTGCACTCGGGCAAGCTCACCCAGTTTATCCCGCAGGATGGCGTGTATACCTATTTCCGCTACTCCGACGCGGGCACAGTGATGGTGATGATGAACTCGGGCAAAGACGAAAAACCGGTGGACATGAACCGCTTCGCCGAGCGCCTGAACGGGTTTTCGTCGGGGGTGGAGGTGACGTCCGGGACGGTGGTTTCGGATCTGAAGTCGGTGAAGCTGCCGGGGCGCACGGCCTGGGTGGTGGAGCTGCGGAAGTAGAAAAGCCAAACACATTGCAGGCTTTTCGCGTCCAATTTTGTAGACTATACCTTCTAACTTCTGCTAACCCTTACTAGCTCTGCTGCTTATGAACGACCTCACCGATAAAGTCGCCATCGTCACCGGAGCCTCGCGGGGCATCGGGCGGGCCGTGGCCCTGCTGCTGGCCATGCAGGGCGCCCGGGTAATAGCCGTAGCCCGCTCGGCCGAAGAGTTGGAGGAACTGGCCCACAAAACCAACGGCCTGGCCATTCCGGCCGACGTAGCCGACGAGGCCGACGTGCAGAACGTTGTCGAGGAAACGCTGCGCCACTACGGCCAGATCGACATTCTGGTCTGCAACGCCGGAGTGGGCTCCTTTAACCTGCTCGAAAACAACGCCGCCGACGAGTGGGACCGGATGTTCGACGTGAACGTGAAGGGCACCTTCCTGTTCTGCAAGTTCATTGTGCCCCACCTCAAAGCCCAGAAAAGCGGCCATATCGTGGGCATTACCTCCGACGTGGCCCGGCGCACCTTCGAGCACGGCACCATCTACGGGGCCAGCAAGTTTGCCCAGGATGCCCTGCTGGGCTCTTTGCGCAAGGAAGTGCGGCCCCACGGCATCAAGGTCAGCACCATTTACCCGGGCCTGGTCGATACGTACTTCAACGAAGCCAAGCCCGGCAGCGCCGACACCGAAAAAACCCACCTCAAGCCCGCCGACGTGGCCCAGGCCGTGCGCTACATCCTGGAGGCCCCGCCCCACGTGGTCATCGACGAGCTCATGCTTCACCCTTTAACTCAGGAATGGTAGGTCGTTGATGTGCTAATGAATAATGTGCTGATGTGCTAATAGAGAAATGGTCGTTGCCTTACAAACGCCTCCGACTCATCTATTTCCTGCATTAGCACATTATCCACATTCCAACACATTAGCACATTAAACTCCTATCTTCCCCGACTATGAAAAAACTGCTATTGCCCACCGTGGCCGCCAGTTTGGCTTTGGCTTCTTTCTCCCTTCCACTTTCGAGTTCCTTTACCACCGTGTCCGAGCCTCTTTCCCTCGCCGACCCGAACACCACCGATGAGGTGCCGCAGGATCATAAGCTGGTAATTTACCAGGTGATGACGCGCCTGTTCGGCAACAAAAAGGCCGTCAACAAGCCCTACGGCACCAACGTCGAGAATGGCGTCGGCAAGTTCAATGACATCAACGACCTGGCTTTGCAGGCCATCAAGAAGATGGGCGTGAGCCATGTATGGTATACCGGCGTGCTGGAACACGCCACGATGAGCGACTTTACGGCCGCCGGCGGCCCCGGCCCCGACGATGCCGACGTGGTGAAAGGCCGCGCCGGCTCGCCCTACGCCATCAAGGACTACTACGACATTGCCCCCGACCTGGCCGTGGACGTGAAAACCCGTAAGCAGGAGTTTGAGGCCCTCGTGAAGCGTACCCACGCCAACGGCCTGAAGGTTATCATCGACTTCATTCCCAACCACGTAGCCCGCAGCTATAAGTCGAATGCCAAGCCCGTGGGCGTGGTAGACCTGGGCGAGAAGGACGACAAGACCAAGGCCTTTGCGCCCAACAACAACTTCTACTACCTGCCCGGCAAGGCCCTGGTAGTGCCCAAAGCCGGCAACCCCTTGGGCGCCGCCCTGGGCCCCAAGGAAGACGGAAAGTTTGTGGAGATGCCCGCCAAGGCCAGTGGCAACGACGTGTTTTCGGAAGCGCCCAAGGTAGACGACTGGTACGAAACCGTGAAGCTCAACTACGGCGTCGACTACCAGAACGGCCGCAAGATGTACTTCGAGCCCATGCCCGATACCTGGCTCAAAATGCGCGACATTCTCGTGTACTGGGCCCAGAAGGACGTCGACGGCTTCCGTTGCGACATGGCCGAGATGGTGCCCATCGAGTTCTGGGCCTGGGTGATTCCGGAGGTGAAAAAGGTGAAGCCCGACATCATCTTCATGGGCGAGGCCTACAACCCGAAGGAGTATAAGAACTACCTGGAGAAAGGCAAGTTCGACTACCTCTACGACAAGGTGGGCCTCTACGACGGCCTGCGCCGCTTGATGACCGGCGGCGGCAACACCGATGATATTACCAAGGTGTGGAGTGAGGAAAGCCGCGGCTTCGGCTCCCGTATGCTGCGCTTCCTCGAAAACCACGACGAGCAGCGCATTGCCTCCAAGGAGTTTGCCGGCGACCCGCGCACCGCCATTCCGGCCATGACGGTATCGGCCACGCTGGGCTCGGGCCCGGTGATGGTGTACTTTGGGCAGGAAGTGGGGGAGCCCGCCAACGGCTCGGAAGGCTTCAGTGGGGCCGACGGCCGCACCACCATCTTCGATTACTGGGGCGTGCCCGAACACCAGAAGTGGATGAACGGCGGCAAGTTTGACGGCGGCAAGCTCGATGGCGTGCAAAAGCAGCTGCGCGACTTCTACTCCCGCTTGCTGAACCTCACAAGCACCAGTGACGCCATCCGCAAGGGCAAGTTCTACGAGCTGCAGGACGCCAACAACCTGGGCAAGAACTACGACCAGCGCCGCGTGTACAGCTACCTGCGCTACACCGACAAGCAGAAGCTGCTCATCATTGCCAACTTCAGCAAAGACGTGACTCTGACGCCCAAAATCGAGATTCCGAAGTCGGCGATGAAGGCTATGGGCCTGGACCCTACCAGGTTCTACACCTACACCGACCTGCTCAACAACTCACCCGCCACCGAAAACCTGACCATCACGCTGACACCCCTCAGCGCCTACGTATTCGAAATCAAGCAGAAAGAATAAGGCTTGCCAGGTGATTTGTCAAGCTGCCTTACTTCCTGCGGAAGCTTCCAACCTTCTTGTTGAGGGTTGAGAAAGAACTTCCGAGGGAGCCAACCTTCTTTCCGAGGGTTGCGGAAGAAGGTTGGAGGGAGCCAATCTTCTTCCGCAACCCTCGGAAAGAAGAAGGGAGGGTTCGGTAAGGACTTGGGAGGGTTGCGGAAGAAGGTCACCTTCCTCCGTAACTCTTCACCAACCCTCGGCACCAACCTTGTAGCTCGGCGGGCTTTCTGTCCTTCTTCGAATATTCTCCTGCTTCCACGCTCTACTCCTTCGTTTTCCCTTAAAATTCCCCCCATAATGGCAACCAGTGTAGCGGCCTCGTCCCCGGACACCCGCAATAAACCCCGCCTCAGCTTCTGGCAGATCTGGAACATGAGCTTCGGCTTCCTGGGTATCCAGTTCGGCTTCGAGCTGCAGAACAACAACATCAGCCGCATCTTCGAAACGCTGGGCGCCAACAAAGACGACATTCCGATTCTGTGGATTGCCGCCCCACTCACTGGCCTGGTGGTGCAGCCCATCATCGGCTACTTCTCCGACCGCACCTGGCACCCGTACTGGGGACGCCGCCGGCCGTTCTTCCTGATTGGAGCCATTCTGGCCACACTGGCGCTGTTTGTGATGCCCAACTCGTCGGCTCTGTGGATGGCGGGCAGTATGCTCTGGATTCTGGACGCAAGCATCAACATCAGCATGGAGCCCTTCCGGGCCTTCGTGGGCGACAAGCTGCCCAGCGAGCAGCGCACCAGCGGCTTCGCCATGCAGAGCTTTTTCATAGGGGTGGGCTCGGTCATTGCCGCGGCGCTGCCTTGGATATTCAACAACTGGTTTCACCTAAGCAATACAGCGCCCAGCGGCGAGATTCCGCCTTCGGTGAAGTGGTCATTCTACGCCGGGGGTGTGGCCTTCATTCTGGCCGTGATGTACACTGTATTCACTTCCACCGAAACCCCGCCGGAAGACATGGAGGCGTTCCGGCGTGAGAATGCCAAGGTGAGTATCTGGGCCGGCATCAAGGAGTCGTTTATGGGCATCTTCCACATGCCTGTAGCCATGCGCCAATTGGCCATCGTGCAGTTCTTTACTTGGTTTGCTCTATTCTCGATGTGGATTTACGCAACCAATGCCGTGACCAGCAACATCTACAACATGAAGGTAGACAACAGCCTCTACACTAAGGTTGCCGCCTTCATTACTACCGCCGAGCAGCGTGCCGCCACCGACAAGGACAAGAAGGAGCTGGGCGCCCTGCAAAACGACGTCAAGGAAATCAACCAGTTCCAAGCCGCCGACCCGAGCAAGATTATCACCATCAACATGGCCAATTACTACGTGAGCCATGCCCAGCCCACCGGCACCGACAAAACCGAGCTGGAGCGGGTGCAGGCGCAGTACAACGACGGCGCCGACTGGTTGAGCCTAGCCTCCTCGGTGCGCAACGGGGTGGCGGCCATCTTTGCCTTCATCATCCCGCTAATTGCTGCACGCACCAGCCGCCGCCTCACCCACATGCTCTGCCTGCTCATTGGCGGGCTGGGGCTGCTGTCGTTAAAGATTATTACCACTCCCGAGCTGATTATGGTGTCGATGGGTATGGTGGGCGTGGCCTGGGCCAGCATTCTGAGCATGCCCTACGCCATCCTGGCTGGCTCCCTGCCCGCCAACCGCATGGGCTACTTCATGGGCGTGTTCAACTTCTTCATCGTGATTCCGCAGATTGTGGCCGCCACGCTCCTGGGCTGGGCCACCATGCACCTGTTCCGGGGCAATACGCTCGATACCCTGGCCCTGGGCGGCGCGGCCATGATTGTGGCCGGCTTGCTCACACTCCGCGTTAAGGACAACGACGACGTGCACCCCAGCGTGCAGATTACCGACTCGCCGGGCTACGACACGCCCGTGGCCACGATACCGCGCACCTAGCGCGGAGCAGTGCTCTACCAAAAGCCTCTTCTGGAAACGGAAGGGGCTTTTTTGTGCGCCAGCCCAACCGGCACAAAGCCGGAATCCGTATTTGCCCCGGTGTAAATCAGCACTTTTCGCTTCAACGCGGCCGGGCCGGTTCACCGTACTCTATAAGCCAGAACCGCCGGCTGAAACTCGTGCCCGGCCCGGTTATGCTACCTACCTCACCGGCTCCGTATGCTGTTTGCTACCATCTTCTTCAGCGTCTTTTTCGGGGTATACGCTCTGGTACTGCTGTTGCTGCTCTGGCCCCGGCCGGCACTGCCACCCATTGCCAGTATGCCCCGGGTCAGCATCCTGATTGCGGCCCGCAACGAGGCGGCCAACATTGAGCGGTGCCTGCAAGCCCTGGCCCAGCTCAACTACCCGGCCGGGCAGCTCGAAATCCTGATTGGTGACGATGCCTCTACCGACGACACGCGGGAAGTAGTGCGGCGCTTTATTGCCGGCCGGCCCCAGTTCCGGCTCTTGCCCATCCGGCAGCGGCTGGGCACGGCCCGAGGCAAGAGCAACGTACTGGCCCATCTGTGCCGCGCCGCCACCGCCGACTACTTCCTCATCACCGATGCCGATATGGCCCTGGCGCCCGATTGGGTGCAAACGATGCTGGCTGCCGCGCCCGAGGGCGTGGGCGTCGTGACAGGCATTACCACGGCTACCGGCAACCTGTTTGGCCGCCTCCAGGGCCTCGACTGGCTTTTCGGCCTCAACCTGATTCGGGTGCTTACCGACCGGGGCCTGCCCATTACGGCCGTCGGCAACAACATGCTCGTGACGCGGGCCGCCTACGAATCCATTGGCGGCTACGAGGCCCTGGCCTTCAGCATCACCGAAGACCTACAGCTTTTCACCCAGATTGTGCGGCAGGGCTGGGGGTTTCGCAACATCATTATGCCCCAGGCCCTGGGTGTTTCGGTGCCCCAGCCCACGGTGCGCCACCTACTGCACCAGCGCAAGCGGTGGATGAAAGGGGCCGTGCGTCTGCCCTGGCAGCTGGGCCTGCTCTTTGGGTCCTACGGCTTTTTCTACACTATTCTGGGCTGGCCGGGGCTGCTGCCGCTGCCTGTTATCGGGGCGCTGTACGCGGGCAAGGTACTTTGCCAGACGCTGTTTCTGGGCATTACCCTGCGGCAGGCTGGCCACCGCGAGTCACTGGGCTTGCTGCTGCTGTATGATGTATACCTGCTGCTGATGTCGGTGGCGGTGCTGGTGTACACGGCCTGGCCGGGCTTCATTCTCTGGAAGGAGCGTCGCTACCAGTGGGCCGAGGGCTGAGGCGCTATAATACGGCCCGGGCGGCTCCGTTCGGTTTTAGCTGCCCAGCCACTGGTACGCGGCCTGCTCTTCGATAAAGGTGCGGAACACCGCCTCGTGTACCGCCAGCCGGCTGTCGATTACTTCCTTATGGTAGGGTGTAACCAGGTAAGCCACCCGAAAAGGCGCGTCGGGTAGGGCCAACTGCATTTCCCGGCGAAAATCGGTGAGCACCCAGCTGAAGTCCTCGGCTTCAGCCAGCCCCCGAATGCGCAGATCGATAAGCCAATGCCGGGCCTGGTGGAATAGGGCAAACGCCAGGGCCGCTTCGTAGCCCGCCCGGTGCTCAGCCGACGACACCAGCCGCGTCCAGCGCAGAAACAGAATGCGCAGATCGGGGCGGTAGGAGAGGCGCAGATAGTCTAGCTCGGCAGAAGGAACGGGCACGAAACGACAGAAAAGAGGATTGGGCAGCCGCGCTGCGGCAGCCGTTGCTAATGCAACAACGAAGAGCTGGGGTAATGTTTTCGGTTGGCACATACGCCACTGACGACGGCCGCTGCCAGCCGTGGAACGAACTTCCGGCCGCCGTTTCCGGGTTGAGGGCAGCAGTCGGCGCAACGGGTGGCGGGGCGGGGTTGTCTTTTAACCGCTTACCTTCCCGGCCCCATTCTTTTCTATTCCTTTTCTATGCTCAAAAATTCGCTCTTGCTCCTGGGCCTCGGTGCCGCCCTGACGGCGGTGCCGGCCACGGCGCAGCAAAAAAAACCTACTGCCACTACCTCGGCCACCGGCACCCGCCTCGTCGAAAAAGTAACCCGCAAAGCCGGGGAGCTGGTAATTCCCTACGAGAAGTACGTGCTGCCTAATGGCCTTACGCTCGTCGTAACCGAAGACCACTCCGACCCGCTGGTGCACGTGGATGTAACGTACCACGTGGGCTCGGCCCGGGAACAGATCGGCAAGTCGGGCTTTGCGCACTTCTTCGAGCATATGATGTTTGAGGGCTCCGACCACGCCCCGCAGGGCACGTTCGACAAGGTTATTATCGGCGCGGGCGGCACCAACAACGGCAGCACCACCCGCGACCGGACCAACTACTACGAAACCATTCCGAGCAATCAGTTGGAGCGGGCCCTGTGGCTGGAAGCCGACCGCATGGGATTTCTGCTCGATGCCGTGACGCAAAAGCGCTTTGAGGTGCAGCGCTCCACGGTGAAAAATGAGCGGGGCCAGAACTACGACAACCGCCCCTACGGGCTGGTGAGCGAGTACGTGTCGAAAACGCTGTACCCCTACGGCCACCCCTACAGCTGGCTGACCATCGGCTACCTCGAAGACCTGGACCGCTCCGACGTAAACGACCTGAAGCAGTTCTTTCTGCGCTGGTACGGCCCCAACAACGCTACCCTCACCGTGGGCGGCGACGTGAAGCCGGCCGAGGTAGTGGCCATGGCTGAGAAATACTTCGGCACGATTCCGAGCGGGCCGGCCGTGCAGAACATGAAGCTGCCCGCGCCCAAGCTCACCCAGGACCGCTACGTGAGCTACCAGGACAATGTGCGCTTTCCGTTGCTGCAAATGGTGTTTCCGACGGTGCCCCAAAACCACCCCGATGAAACGGCCCTCGATGCGCTGGCCGAAATAATTGGGGGCAGCAAAAACGCGCTGCTCTACCAGAACCTGACCAAGCCCCAGAAAGCCATCAGCGCCGCCGCTTACCACCCCACCTCCGAGCTGGGCGGCGAGTTTACCATTGCGGCCCGCGCCTTTCCCGGCAAGGGACTCGACAGCCTCGAATACCGGGTGCGCCAAAGCCTGGCCGAGTTTGAGCGCCGGGGTGTGAAAGACGAAGACCTGCAGCGCTTCAAGGCCAGCCGGGAGGCCGACCTTATTGGTAGCCTGAGCAGCGTGAGTGGCAAGGTAACGCGGCTGGCTTCCAACCAGACCTTTACCGGCAACCCCAACTTCATTACCATCGAGCTGCAGCGCCTGCGCGCCCTCACCAAGGCCGATGTGCAGCGGGTATACACGCAGTACATCAAAGGCAAAAAAGCCGTGGTGCTGAGCGTATTGCCCAAGTCGGCCCCAACGAAGCCCGCCAAGCCCGACAACTTTACCATCAGCAAAGAAGGCTACAAAGCCCCGGCCGACGAGTACAAGAACCTGACCTACGTAAAGGCCAAGGATACCTTTGACCGGGCCAAGCTACCCGGCGCCGGTGCCAACCCCGTGGTGAAAGTGCCCGCCCTGTGGCAGGAGCAGTTTCAGAACGGCCTGCGCGTGATGGGCACCCGCTCCACGGAAGTACCCACCGTGAATATGCTGCTCACCATTCGGGGCGGCCACCGCATTGAGCAGCAAAACCCCGCCAAAGCCGGCGTGGCGGCCCTCACGGCAGCCTTGCTCAACGAGGGCACTCAGAAATACACCAGTGAGCAGTTTGCCGACGCCCTGGAGCGCCTGGGCAGCTCCATTACCGTGACGCCCGGCACCGACAACACCACTGTGAGCGTGCAGAGCCTGACCAAGAACCTGCCCGCTACTCTGGCCCTGCTGGAAGAGCGGCTGCTGCGGCCCCGCTTCGATGCCGCCGACTTTGCCCGACTCAAAAAGCAGACGCTGGAAAGCATTGCCAACCAGAGCACCCAGCCCACCGTCATTGCCGATAAAACCTACAACGCCCTGCTCTACGGCCCCGGCGACATCATGAGCGTGCCCGTTATCGGTACCACCAGCACGGTGCAAAGCCTCACGCTCGACGATGTGAAGCAGTTTTACCAGCAGTACTACGGCCCCGATTTGTCGCACCTGGTGATTGTAGGTGATGTAGAGCAGAAAGACGTGGTAGGCAAGCTGGGCTTTTTGCAGAACTGGGGCCGCAAAGGCGTGACGCTGCCCGCCGGCAACCCCGGCAAGCAGCCCGATAAGACACGCATCTACTTTGTGAACAAGCCTGATGCTGCGCAGTCGGAAATCCGCATTGGCTACCTGGCTCTGCCCTACGACGCCACTGGCGAGTACTATCGCGCCTACTTGGCCAACTACCTGCTGGGCGGCTCGTTTGCCAGCCGTATCAACCACAACCTGCGCGAGGAAAAAGGCTACACCTACGGGGCCTACTCCAGCTTCCGGGGTACGCGCTACGTGGGTCCGTTTACGGCCCAGGCCGGCGTGCGGGCCGATGCTACCACAGCTTCGCTGGTTGAGTTCGGCAAGGAAATAAAGGGCTACACCACCGGCATTTCCGACGATGAGTTGCAGCTGCTTCAAACGTCGGTGGGGCAAAGCGACGCGCTGAAATATGAAACCGGCCAGCAGAAAGCCGCTTTCCTGGCCCGCCTGCTCGAATATGACCTCACGCCCGACTTCGTGCAGAAGCAGAACGATATCCTACGCGCCCTCAAGAAGGAAGACGTGCAGGCCATTGCCCAGAAATACCTGCCCGTCGATAATATGTACATCGTCGTCGTTGGCGACCGGAACAAGGTGTTCCCCGGCATCAATACGCTGGGTTACGAAATCGTGGAAATGGACGCCGAGGGCAACCGCCTGACCAGCGCCATTCCCGCCGCCAGCACCGTAACGGCCACCCCGGCTGCCCCCGCCGACGTGAAAAAGGCCAAGTCCAAGACCAAGGACGAGGACGGCCGCAAAGCCAAACGCAAGCTCAAAAAGGACGAGGACGGCACCAAAGTGAAGGAGAAGACCGAGTAATCTGCGGCTCCTGCTTTTGTTAAAAGCCCGGTTCCTGGTAGGAGCCGGGCTTTTTTACGCCATAAAACGGGGTGGCGACGCAACCTTGCGTCTCCTCGGCCGCGCCGTAACAACAATTGTTATTCAACGACGAGACGCAAGGTTGCGTCTCTACACCCGTTCACCAAAAACTTGCTAGTCCTCGCAGCACCCAAAGAAACCTAGGAGCTGCTTCCAGAACTTGCGGGGACGGTGCATCCATACCGTGGGCTTTGCTCAGCAGCGGAACAATTTACCCCTGGGCTGTTGTCGTTTAGCTGAAGGGGCCGCATGCAGCCTCCGAGGCTATATTGCGTATCTTTCCGAGGGGTCTGTACTGGGCTCTTTTAGTTATTGGAGAAAGAATCTGTGCCTGTAACGACTACGAATGCGCCGGCCCTGGAGCAGGTTCTGGCGCAACTGGATGCCTTTAAGCGTAAGTTTTACCTGAACCTGCTGGTGCGTGGCGCGCTGGTGGCGGGCGGGCTGCTGCTCACGCTGTTCCTGGTATTCAACACCCTGGAATATTTCCTCTACCTGCCCACCTGGGTGCGGGGCGGGCTGCTGTTTGGCTTTCTGGCCCTCACCGTCTACGCCTTTGTGCACTGGATCTGGCAACCCCTGGCGGCCCTCACCAACCTGCGCCGCCTGCTCTCTGACGAACAGGCTGCCCAGCGTGTGGGCGAGCTTTTTCCCCAGGTGCAAGACAAGCTGCTCAACGCGCTGCAGCTGCAAGGCCAAGCCCGGGAAAACGAGCTGATTGCGGCCAGCCTCGAGCAGCGCGCTGGCCAGCTTACCGGCCTGGAGTTTTCGCAGGGTATCAATATCAAGAACCAGAGCCGGCCGCTGTGGAAGTACGTGGCCATTCCGGCCGGTATTATGCTGCTCTTGCTGCTCGTGTACCCAGCCTTGTTCGTGCAGGGCACCGACCGGATTTTCCATTTCGACCGTGCCTACTCGCCGCCCGCGCCATTCAAATTTATCGTCGAAAACAAGAGCCTCAAGGCATTTAAGGGCGAAAACTACGAGCTGGCCGTGACAGTGGAAGGCGAGGCGTTGCCCAACGAAATCAACATCGTGTACGGCGGCCGAGAGCGGCGCCTGAGCAAGCAAAGCGGCAACAAGTACACCTACGAGTTCAAGCAGCTGCAGCGCGACGTGGAGTTCCAGCTCTCGGCCGCCGGCTTCACCTCCGACGACTACGACCTGCTGGTGCGGGAGCGGCCCAACCTGCGCGACTTCGCCGTGCACGTCACCTACCCAACCTACATCGGCAAGCCCGCCGAAACCATCCGCAACACCGGCAACCTGACCGTGCCCGAGGGCAGCACCGTGCGCTGGGAGTTTGCCACCGCCGCCACCGATGAGCTGCAGCTGCTTTTCACCAACCCTGCCGAAACCGTAATGGCCACCTCAGCGGGAGAGGAGTTTGAAGCCACGCGCCGCATCCTGAAAAGCCAGGAATACGCCGTGCGCCTGCGCAACGCGGCCAGCCTCAACCGGGACCCAATTCAGTACCAGATTACCGCCATTCCTGACCTTGTGCCGGAAATTACGGTGGAAAGCTTCGCCGATACGACTTCCCTGCGCTACTTGGCCCTGGGTGGCGCGGTGCGCGACGATTATGGATTAAGTCGTTTGCAGCTCCACTACCGCGTAACGTCCAAAGCCCGCCCGAATGGCGAGTATAAAGCCCGCGCTATTGCCCTGCAAAGCGGCCCTAGCCAGAGCTACGCCTACCAGTGGGACCTGGCTCCGCTCAACCTGAAGCCCGGCGACCGGGTGGAATATTTCCTGCAGGTGTGGGACAACGACGGCGTGCACGGCCCCAAAGCAGCCCGAACGCGGGCGGCCGAGTTCAAGCTGCCTTCTACTAAGGAGCTGCGGGAGCAGATGAACGCCCAGTCGCAGTCGGTGCAGAACCAGCTGAGCCAGGCGGCCGAGAAGTCGAAGAAGCTGGAGCGGGAAATGGCCAAGACCGAGGACAAGCTCAAGACCAAACGCAACCTCAACTTCCAGGACAAAAAGCAGCTCCAGGACATGCTTCAGCAGAAGCAGCAGATGGACCAGCAGATTGCCGACATGAAAAAGATGTTCGAGGAGCTGACCCAGAAGCAGGACCAACTCGACCCCAAGAGCGAGGAGCTGCGCGAGAAGGCCGAGGAGCTCAAGAAGCTGATGGACTCGTTGCTCGACCCCGAAACCAAGAAGCTCTACGACCAATTGCAGAAGCTGCTGGAAGAGCAGAAAACACCCGATGCCCAGCTGCAGAAAATGCTGCAGCAGCTCGAAAACAAGGAAAACACCCTGCAAAAGGAGCTGGAGCGCGCCCTGGAAATGTTCAAGCAGCTGCAGTTTGAGCAGAAGATGGAGCAGGCCACCGAAAAGCTGGAGCAGCTGGCGCAGGAGCAGGAAAAGCTGGCCGAGCAAACCGAGAAAAACGACAAAGACAACCAGCAGAAAGGCGAATCCAAGCAGGAGCAGCAGCAGAAACAGGAGCAGCTCAAGCAGCAACAGGCCGAAAAGCAGCAGCAGTTCCAAGACGTGAAAAAGGAGCTCGATGAGCTCAAGAAGATGGACGAGCAGCTCGACAACCAGAACGGCGCCGACGACATGAAGCAGGACCAGCAGGCCGTGGACCAGCAGCAGCAGGAAAGCCAGGAGCAACTGGGCAAAAACCAGAATAAGAAAGCCAGCCAGAGCCAGAAGCAGGCCGCCCAGAAGATGCAGCAGATGGCCCAGAAGATGAAGCAGCAGCAGGAAGAAGACCAGGACGAGCAGCAACAGCAGAACATCGACGACCTGCGCGACATCCTCGACAACCTCATCACGCTCAGCTTCGACGAGGAAAACCTGATGAAGCAGTTCCGCTCAGTGGATCAGACCGACCCGCGCTTCGTGCAGCTAGGCCAGCAGCAACGCAAGCTGAAGGACGACGCGGCCATCATCCAGGACTCGTTGTATGCCCTGGCCAAGAAAGTGTTCCAGATCCAGTCGTTCGTGACCCGGGAAGTAGGGGAGATGAACGGGCAGATGGACGAGTCCTTGAACCAGATCCGGCAGCGCAACGTGGGCCGGGCTACCAGCAGCCAGCAGCTGGCCATGACCAGCATGAACAACCTGGCGTTGATGCTGAACGATGCCCTGCAGCAGATGCAGCAGCAGCAACGTGAAGGGCAGCAAAGCCAGCAGAGCGGGGGCAAGCCCAGCGGCAAAAAGAAGAAGAAAGGCGGCTCGCCTGGCGAAGGCCAGATGGGCAAAATGCAGCAGCAGCTCAACCAGCAGATTCAGCAGCTACAGCAGAGCGGCAAGAGCGGCCGGGCGTTATCGGAGGAGCTGGCCAAACTCGCCGCACAGCAGCAAATGCTCCGTGAAGCCCTCAAAGAGCTCGATAAACTTCAGCAGGGCAGCAAGGAAGGCAAAGGCCAGAATGGCGCGGGTGGTACCGGCGAACTGAAGAAATTAATGGAACAAACCGAAACCGACCTCGTAAATAAGCGGCTAACGGAGCAAACCATTTTGCGCCAGCGCCAAATCATGACCCGCTTGCTGGAAGTCGAGAAATCGGCTCGGGAACGGGACCAGGACGATAAGCGCGAAGCACAGACTGCACAGAGCCGTCCACCGGTATTTCCGCCTGCTTTTGAAAAGTATAAGCAGCAGAAAAACAGGCAGACAGAGCTGTTACGAACCGTTCCGCCGGCCCTCACGCCGTACTATCAGCGCGAGGTGAGTGAATATTTTCAGAAAATGAAATAGCGTTCCGCTAATTTTACCGCCCCGCTCCCTTTTACATACCTATGAAACAGGTTAAAATTCAGATTCCTTCGCTCGTTGAGAATATCCGTGTCGTAGAAAGCTTTATCGACAACTCGAAGGACACGTTTCACATCGAGGATGATATCTATGGCAATATCATGGTCGCCGTTACGGAGGCCGTCAATAATGCCATTCGTCACGGCAACAAGTTCGACAAGGACCGCAACGTGTACCTGTCGCTCTACGTGGACAAGGACCGCGTCAAGTTTGAGGTAGAAGACGAGGGCGAGGGGTTCGACTACACCGACCTGCTCGACCCGACCGCGCCCGAAAACCTGGAAAACCCCGGGGGCCGCGGCATCTTCCTCATTCGCCACCTGGCCGATGAAGTCGAGTTCACTAAGGACGGCCGCAACGTGCAGCTGACTTTCCTTCTCGTACCCGCCGAAACCGACGAGTCGTCCGCAACTGATACCGTATCCACCGAAAACGCGGCATGAACCAGCACCCTCCCGGAACGGAAGATGAAATGAACAGCGGCCTGCCCCAAGACTCGCATGAGTCGGATGGCATTGAGTTTCTGGTCGAGGACGTTGATTTCGAGTTGGCCGAAGCGGAAGCTTTGACGAGTTGGATTGAGCGTATTGCCCAGGTGCACGAACACAAAATCGTGCAGCTGACCTATATATTCTGCTCCGATGAGTACCTGCACCGCGTCAACGTGGAGTACCTCGACCACGACACGTATACCGATGTCATCACTTTCGATAACGCCGACGATGCCGACATCATTGAGGGCGACATTTTCATCAGCGTCGACCGGGTGCGGGAAAATGCCCAACAGCTGGGCGTCACCTTCCACGATGAGCTGCACCGCGTGATGATTCACGGCGTGCTCCACCTGCTGGGCTACGCCGATAAAGACCTGCTAAGCCAGACAGCCATGCGCAAGAAGGAGGACTACTGCCTCTCTCTACGCACGTTTTAGCGGCCTGAAATCGTATATATTTATGGAAAACGCCCGCACGACTGCGGGCGTTTTTTGTTTCTTAGTAGGGACATACTCCCAACGTTGTTCCGAGTTTGCTAAGACCTCTCAGTGCTGAGGCTGTTAATCCCTACTCAGAAAGCAGTCCTGTTTTCCTGCCTGTTTCTATGTCTGCCAATTCATCTACGAACCTCGTTATTTCCGGCCAGGCGCTGGATTTTTACCTGAGCCAGGGTTACTACCGAATGCACCAAAACCTGTTTACCTGCCGCTTCCTGCCCATTGAAGGCGGCCTGTATACCGTGCACTGGCTGCGGCTGCGGTTGGCCGACGTGCAGTATGGTCCCGAGCAGCGCCGCCTGCTGCGCCTCAACGAGCAGTTCTCGGTTACACTGCGACGCTTCCAACTCACCAAAGAATTGGAAGAACTCTACGCGGCTTACCTCGGCTCTATCACCTTCGATGCGCCGCCCACCGTGGAGTCTTTTCTGCTGGCCGGGGCCACCCACAACGTCTTCAACACGGCTGTAATCGAGGTGCGGGACGGGGCCCGGCTTATTGCGGCCGGCATCTTCGACAGCGGAGCCCGCAGCCTGGCCGGCATCATGAACTTCTACCACCCCGACTACCGCAAGCATAGCCTGGGCAAATACCTGATGCTGCTCAAAATAGAGCACGCCCGGCGCTACGACCACGCCTATTACTACCCCGGCTACATGGCCCAGGGCTACCCCAAATTCGACTACAAGCTCTCTACCTGCCCTGCCGCCACGGAAGTATACGACTGCCTGAGTGGCCACTGGCTGCCCTTCTCCCGGGAGGTGGTCAGCCGGCAGTCGGCGGCGCTGCTGGCCGACTGGCAGGAGGAGAATCCGGAAGGCTACAATGAGGAGTGAATGGCGCAGCGCGCGTAAAAGCGGATTCCTGCCTATCTTTGCGCACGTTCTGAGCACGTTGCATCGGTCTTTGCTTGCCGGTTTCCAACTACAACGCCCGCCCAAACGCGGGCGTTTTCTGTTTTAGAGCAACGCGAACTTTAGCGAAGCTGAACTTCGTTTGTAGTTCACGTTTCCTGTCATCCCCGCCCGTTTGTTTACCGGACGGGCTACTGCTTATCCGCCATGTTTCAGCAAGAAGAATACGATGTTATTGTAGTAGGTGCCGGCCACGCTGGTTGTGAAGCTGCCGCGGCGGCTGCCAACCTAGGCTCCAAGGTGCTGCTGGTCACGATGAACATGAACACCATTGCTCAGATGTCGTGCAATCCGGCTATGGGCGGGGTGGCCAAGGGCCAGATCGTGCGCGAAGTAGACGCGCTGGGCGGGCAGAGCGGCATCATCACCGACAAAACCATGATTCAGTTCCGGATGCTGAACCGCTCGAAAGGCCCCGCCATGTGGAGCCCCCGGGCGCAATCGGACCGGATGCGCTTTGCCGAGGAGTGGCGCCACACGCTGGAACAAACCCCGAACGTGGACTTCTGGCAGGAGTCGGTGACGGGCATCGTGGTGGAAAACGACACCGTAGTAGGCGTTAAAACCCAGCTCGGCATTGAGTTCCGGGGCAAGTCGGTGGTACTCACCAACGGCACCTTCCTGAACGGGCTGATTCACATTGGCGAGAAAAACTTCGGCGGCGGCCGCGCCGCCGAGAAGAAAAGCACCGGCATCACCGAGCAGTTGCTGGAGCTGGGCTTCGAAACGGGCCGCATGAAAACCGGCACTCCGCCCCGCGTGGACGGCCGCAGCCTCGACTATTCCAAGATGGAAGAGCAGAGCGGCGACGAAATTCCGAGCAAGTTTAGCTACCTCGACACGCCCGCGCTGGTGAAGCAACGGCCGTGCTACATCACCTACACCAACTCCGAAGTTCACGAAATCCTGAAGGAGGGGTTTGAGAAGTCGCCGATGTTCCAGGGCCGCATCAAGGGCCTGGGCCCGCGGTACTGCCCGAGCGTGGAGGATAAAATCAACCGCTTCGCCGACAAGGACCGCCACCAGATTTTTGTGGAGCCCGAAGGTAGCAGCACCGTGGAAATGTACATCAACGGCTTTAGCAGCTCCTTGCCCGAGGACGTGCAATACCGCGCCCTGCGCAAAATTGCGGGCTTCGAGAATGCCAAGATGTTCCGCCCGGGCTACGCCATCGAGTACGACTTCTTCCCGCCGACCCAGCTCAACCTGACCCTGGAAACCAAACGGGTCAAAAACCTCTACTTCGCCGGCCAGATCAACGGCACGACGGGCTACGAGGAAGCCGCTTGCCAGGGCCTTATGGCCGGTATCAACGCCCACAATAAGGTGCACGGCCGGGAGCCATTCATCCTGAAGCGGAGCGAGGCCTACATTGGCGTACTCATCGACGACCTTGTGAACAAAGGTACCGACGAGCCCTACCGCATGTTTACGAGCCGGGCCGAGTACCGCATTCTGCTGCGCCAGGACAACGCTGACCTGCGCCTCACGCCGCTGGGCCACGCTCTGGGGCTGGCCTCGGAGGAGCGTATGACCCGGGTGCAGCGCAAGCAGCAGGAAACCGACGAAGTGGTGGCATTGCTGAAAACCTTTGCCATTGAGCCCGCCGAAATCAACGGGCTGCTGGCGGAGCTGGGCTCGGCTACTATTCACGAGCGGACTCGGGCTGTGAACCTGCTGCGCCGCCCCAACGTGGAGCTGGAGCACCTCACGCGCACCTTGCCGGCCCTCACGCTGGCTTTGGGCCAGTACCAGCCCGACAGCCTGGAGCAGGCTATTATTGCCATCAAGTACGAGTCCTACATCGAGAAGGAAAACCAGCAGGCGGCCCGCGTGGCCGAGCTGGAAAACTTCGTCATTCAGGGCCGCCTCGACTATAAGCAGATGCCGGCTCTTTCGCACGAGGCCCGCGAAAAGCTGCTCAAGGTGCAGCCCGAAACCCTGGGCCAGGCCGCCCGCATCAGTGGTGTGTCGCCGGCCGATGTGTCGGTGCTAATGGTGTACCTGGGCCGCTAAGCCCGTTTGTTGTGCCGCCGCCAGCCAGTAGAATCCACTGCCTTAGTTGGATTGACTGGTTGGCGGCGGCTGGCATTTGTGGCCCCGGGCGCTGGGTAGAGTATTGGGTAGGGCCGGCGAAACTGACTCTGCCCTACTGTAGCCTCAAAAGCCTATTTTTGCTAGTACAATACAAAAGCAGCCCGACGTGTATCTGGTTGCTTCGCTTATAGTCTGAAACTCCGCCCTGTGTCCTACGAACGATTAGAATCCTGCCCGGTCTGCGGCAAAACCGAGTTTCGCAACAAGCTGGTAGTCGAGGATAAATCGGTGAGCAAGGAAAGCTTTGCCATCGTGCAGTGCCAAAACTGCACCTTCCAGTTTACCAACCCGCGCCCCGGCATTGATGCCATTGGCCGCTACTACGAGTCGGACGACTACGTGTCGCACAACAGCACGGCTACCGGCGTCATCAACCAGGCCTACAAAGTGGCGCGCTTTTTTACAATGCGCCGTAAGGTAGCCTTGCTCAACAGATTGGCCCCGCGCAAGGGCAAAGTGCTGGACTACGGCTGCGGCACGGGTCACTTTCTGGGGGCCTGCCGCGCCGACGGCTGGCAGATTGCCGGCCTGGAGCCCAACGTCCGGGCGCAGCAGGAAGCTACCGAGCGGGTGGGGCAGCCCATCGGCAACGAAAACCTGGTGACGTTTGAAACGGCTTCGTTCGATGCCATTACCCTCTGGCACGTGCTGGAGCATGTGCACAATCTGAACGAGACGCTGCAGCAGCTGGTACGCTTACTTAAGCCCGACGGCGTGCTCATCATTGCCGTACCCAACGTGGACAGCCTCGACGCTCAGCATTACCGCCAGGACTGGGCCGCTTACGACGTGCCGCGCCACCTCTACCATTTCAGTCCCAAAACCATGAAACTGCTGCTCAAAAAGCACAAGCTCACGGTGCCCGAAACCCTGCCCATGCCGCTCGATGCGTACTACGTGAGTATGCTCAGCGAGAAGCACCGGGCCGAACGGGGCGGCGGGCTCATGAACGTGCTCAAGGCCGGCTATAAGTCCAATAAGTACGCCGAGGAACACGAAGGGCTGTACTCGAGCGTTATCTACGTGGCCCACAAACGCTGAGCCATGCGCGCCGGGCTGCTGTTGCTGGTCGTGGGCGGACTGCTGGGTGCTGGCCGGGCCGAAGCCGGTAGGGCAGGGGAGGAGCCAACCTCTTTGCCATCAATGGCTTCACCAAAAACGCGGCGCCTGCCCGTTTTCGTAGCCGGGCCCGATACCAGCCGCAAGGCGCTGCGGCCCGACTCGGTGGTGGTAGCGCCAGCACCAGCCCTGGAGCCCGATGCCGACGACAAACCCACGCGCAAAACCAGTATCCGCATTGTTGTTGCCGTTGCCTTACTTACCGTCACCACGCTTTTGCTTTATAATGTCCGTTCGCGCTAACCTGCTTGCTTTCCTTTCTGCCGGTGCTGTTCTGAGTGGGTGCGCCTCCATCAGCTCGCCCCAGGGTGGCCCGCGCGACACCACGCCGCCCAAGCTCACCAGCACCTCGCCCGCCAACGGGGCCCGCAACGTGACGCAGCAAACCGTGCGCATGGTTTTTTCGGAAAGCGTGCAGCTCAAGGATCTGAGCAAAAACCTCATCGTGGCCCCGGTGCTGGGCGAGAAGGAAACCTACAAAATCAAGGAGGAGCGCAACGCCATTTCCCTGGTTTTCGACAAGCCTTTTCAGCCCAATACCACTTACACCTTCAACTTCCGCGAGGCCGTTTCCGACATCACCGAGAGTCTGCCCGCCCAGGACGTTTCGGTCACCTTCAGCACCGGCGCTCTACTCGATTCGGGCTCGGTGCGCGGCACAGTCACGCAGCTGCTCAGCGGCGCCACGGCCGCCGACGTAGCGGTGATGCTCTACCCCGAAGCCGACACGGCCAACATCCGGCGTAGCAAGCCCTACTACCTGAACCGCACGGATAAGACGGGCGCATTTGCCCTGAAAAATCTGAAGGTCGGCCGCTACCGGCTGTTTGCCCTGGCCGATAAAAACCAGAGTGGCCGCTACGAGGAAGGGGAGCAGATTGCCTACCTGCCCGAGCCCATCACCGTGCGCCCCGGCCTCGACTCGCTGCGCCTCGTGCTGGTGCGCCCCGATGCCCGGCGGCCCATTATTTCCAGCCAGCAGGGCACGCCCAATCAGTTCCGAGTTTCCTATAATGAAGGCTTGAGCCAGGCCAGCATCTCGGCGCTGGGTGCGGCCCCCGGGGCCGCCAGTCCGCTCAACGAAAACCTGCTGCTCGCCGAACGGGGCCGTAGTGTCACGCTGTTTCGCACGGCGGCGCTGCCCGAGGGCCGCTACGTGCTGGCCGCTACCGACAGCGTGGGCAACACCGGCCGCGACACGATTAACGTGAAGTTTCCCGGTACCATTACGGGTGCGGCCCGGCGTACGGCACTCTACAGTGTGGTGGGCAACCCGCGCGACGTGTACCGCCAGGGCCAGGTCAAGTTTCAGTTTGTAGAACCTCTGAAGCCTTTCCCCAAGCAGCCCATCGGCACCATTGTAGAAGATTCCACCACCCGCAAGCCCATTCGGGTGCCCCAGGAAGCTACGCTCAGCGCCGACCGCACGCTGCTGACCGTTAATCTGAATACCAAGGCCAAGAAAACGGTGAGCATCCTGCTCGACTCGACGGCCGTAACCACCATCACCGGCCAACGGCTGGGGCTGCGTGCCCTGCGCTTAGTGCCCACCGATCAGTCGCCGGTAGGCAGCGTGGCCGGTACTATCCAAACCAAGTATACCCGCTTTCAACTGCAGCTGCTCGATGCCACCAGCCAGGTAGCAGCCGTGCTGGAAAGCCCCAAAGGCACGTTCCGCTTCGACAATCTGGCCCCCGGCAACTACCGCCTGCGCGTGCTCATCGATGCCGATGCCAACGGCACTTGGCGCGCCGGCGACCCAAAATTCCGGGTGCCGGCCGAGCCGGTGTATCTGGCGCCGCTGCCCATTCAGGTACGGGCCAACTGGGAAGTGGAGGATGTTAAGCTGACCTTCTAGTCCCGATTCACCTTTAGAACAAGCCCCACGCGGCCCCGGATGCTTCTGTATTCGGGGCCGCTTTGCGTTTAGGCGTGCCGCGTGTAGTGGCCTGGGCAACGGAAGTGAGTAGCCAGTTTCTGGTGCTCCGGTTGAGTGCGTTGCCGTTGGTAGCAAAGCCCACGGGCATGTTATAGACAACCCGAATAAGGGCAGTAATTGGCCCTAACGTAAAATGAACAGCTTATCCCACATTCTACGGGCTTTTGGCAACAGCAGGAAGGGCTGCGAAAAGCTATCCACATTGGGGGCTTTCAGACTCAGCCACCTACGTGCTTTCCACATTTTTTTCCACAGCGGTATATCGGCATTTCTCTATAACAGGCTTAACCTGTGGATAATGCTGGGGAAACGTGGGGATAACCCGTGGAGAAGTTGCGGACAATTTTATTTGGCCACGTCAGCGGTAGCACAGAGGTGCTTATCCACACCGCCAGCGTGGATAAGGGTGGATAACTTTCCCCGAAAAATACCCTAATCCACACCGTTCACAACGTGTGAATTGTGGATTCGTGGATAACCTTTTGGATTGTGAACAATCGAGGTAAGTTGTTGTAAGCAAAAACTTTACTATCCACACACCCTGTTGACAGACGGTGTATAAACCGAATGTTGTACACAAGTTATAAGCCCTGTGTATAACTATATTTTCTTATCCACTTATGAACACCCATAACGAGTGGGGATTAAAAAGATCTTTTAAATAAATTCTTTTAAAAAGTTATTAACCCTGTGGATAAGCTCGGTCTGCTTCCAAAAAAGAAAAAGTCCGCTGTGCTCCGGTGAACCCAACCGGCAACGGAAAACTTGCCGGGCAGCCGGGCCCGCCCAAAGCCGGCGTGGTACTGCGAGAATCCGGGTGCCGCTTCCGCTGCGGCCGGTATAGCACAGGGGCTGCCGCCGCTGCTCGGCCCCTGTGCTGTGCCGTATGGACGGCGGCATCGTGGGCTGCGCTGGTGCGCAATACTTACGCGCCGTAGGTAAGTACCTGACCGCATGCACTTTTGCACATTGCTGCCTGTGGAAAAGTGGATAAGACTACCTCCTGCTGCTTTTAGCCCGTATACATTCTTCCCATCCGCCCCTCTCCCACTCATGCCCTTCGATTACACGCTCAACTTCAAAACGACCGATTTCCGGCAACACCCCGAACTGTACCGCGTGGGCAAAGGCGAGCAGGGCGTGCTGCTGGTAGAGCCCTATAAGTCGGAGATTCTGCCCCACTGGCGCTTCCGCACACCCGAAGTAGCTGAGGAGTCTTCGGAACTCATCTATCAGCTGTTTCTCGACTATCTGAAGGCCGACGACTTCGTGGGCGCCGACATGGCCCGTAAGTTCATCCAGATGGGCTACACGAGGGCCCGCCGCTACGCCAACCATCGTGGCGGCAAGAAGTACGACGGGCCCGTGCCGGCCGACAAGAAGGGGCAGAGCGGTGCCCACGGCCGTGCCGAGCTACCCCGCTCCCCCGAGGACCCCGAAAAAGCGGCGGCAGCGGCCATCTTCAAGGCAAAATGGGACACCGCCAGGCTGCACCCCGACTACGTGCGGCAGCGGGCCGAATTTGAGGCCCGCTACGGCAAGTGAGCCTTGAATACCTACCTTTAAATCCGCATTCAGAATCTGAACCCGTATTCACCAACCCAACCACCGAAACGAACCGGCTATGCAAACTTCCCAACCACAACACAGCAGTACCGAAGAAAACGAAATCGTTCTGGGCACCGGCATGGGCCCGCTGAAATTCGGCGCGACGCAGGACGAGGTGCGGGCCCTGATGGGCGAGCCCGAGGAAATCGAAGAGTCGGAGGACGACGACGAGTTTGAGCACCAAGCCTGGAACTACCTCGAAGAAGGCTACTCCCTGTATTTCGACCGCGAAGACGACTACCGCCTGAGCTGCATCGAAACCGACCACCCCGGCCTGCGCATTTTCGGCCAGCCTATTCACGGCAAGTCCGTCGATGAAATTCAGGAGCTCATGCGCCAGAATGGTCTTGAGTCGACGGAGGTAGAACGCATGGATACCGGCGAAACCCGTCTCTCCTACGAAAAGGAGATGATTGACCTTTACTTTGATGAGGATCAGCTACAGTTCGTCAACTTCGGCGTCTTTATCAGTGATGACCTTGAGGTTCAGTGGCCTGCCTAAATTCTGAGTTATCCACAAAATTATGGCTTTTGCCTGTGGATAAGTCGATAACTGCCTAAGAACCCGCCGTTTTAGTGGATAACTTTCCCGATTTCGCCTGGGCCCGCCCTTTGGCACGGCTCTTACGAAAACTTCCGGCAATAAAAAAGCCGACCCGCAATGGGTCGGCTTTTTTTGTATAATTCAAGGAAAGCCCCTATTACATCATGGCCCGGAACAGCAGGAACAGGCCGCCGGCCAGCGTCATGGTAACGGGCAGCGTGAGTACCCAGGCCAGGGCAATGTTGCGTACCATCTGGGGGTTCAGGTTCTTGATACCACGGTTGGCCACCATGGAGCCGGCAATGGCCGACGACAGTACGTGGGTAGTCGAAACGGGTAGGCCGAACTGCGTGTTTACGCCAATCATGGCGGCGGCTACCAGCTCCGAGGAAGCACCCTGCGCGTAGGTCAGGTGCTCCTTGCCGATCCGCTCCCCGATGGTTTTCACGATGCGTTTCCAGCCTACCATCGTGCCGATTCCCAGCGAAAGGGCTACCATGAATGACACTTCCCAGGGGGCATAGTCAGTAAAGGTGCGCATCTGGGTGATGCTGGCGTCGAAGGTTTTGCGGTCCACGGTACTCAGGGCCAGCTTGTCGCTGCCGGTGAGCTTCTTGCTGCGGTTGTGCAGCAAGAGAATGGCTTTGCGAATCTCGAAGCGGGCCGACTCGGGCAGCTGCTTCACGTTGGTTTTGCCGGCGAAAATGGCATCCAGCGTGTTGGTCTGGGTGCGAATATCGGTCAGCAGCTTCTGGTCGGCGGGGCTGAGGTTGGTAGCATCCACCTTGCCCATCACCATTTCCAGGTTGGTGAGCGAGTCGCGCATATCCAGCGGGTTCAGCTTCTGGTTGAGGGCAAAATGGATGGGCACGATGCCGATGAGAATCAGCATAATGAGTCCTACGCCCTTCTGGCCGTCGTTGGAGCCGTGGAAAAAGCTTACCAGGGTGCAGGTCGCAATCAGGATCAGGCGAATCCAGATGGGTGGCGGCTTGCGCTTGTGCGGCTCCTTAAAGATGTTTTTGTTGGCCACGAAGCGCTTCAGCAAAAACATCATGATGATGGTGAGCGAGAAGCCGAAGATGGGGCTGATCAGCAGCGAGGCCATCGTTTCGCCGGCTTTGCCCCAGTTGACGGCCGCCCCGTTGGATTCGGGCAGCAGGGAGTAGGCAATGCCCACGCCCAGAATGGAGCCGATCAGCGCGTGCGACGACGAGGAGGGCAGGCCGTAGTACCAGGTGCCCACGTTCCAGAGAATGGCCGCAATAATGAGGGCGCCCACCATGGCAATGCCGTGGTACACGTTCTGGTCGACGAGGCTTTCGACGGGCAGCAGGTACACGATGCCCATGGCCACCGCAATACCGCCCGTGAGTACCCCGATAAAATTCCAGAAGCCCGACCACACCACGGCCACCCAGGGCCGCAGGGCGTTGGTGTAGATAACGGTAGCCACGGCGTTGGCCGTATCGTGGAAGCCGTTGACGAATTCGAAGGCGCAAGCTGCTACCAGACAGGCTATTAGCAGCAGAAGCACATGAGGCTCTAAGCCAAACATAAAAGGGGAATTAATGGGAAATCGGTTTTCATCACTCCAAAGGTAGACGGACCTTTAGGCGGGGCAAGATTATGAAATTGTTACGCCAAAGTTGCGCCCAGCCCCCGTGCTTGCGCTTAACGCAGGAACCGATTTGGGGTTGGCTGCCGGCTTAATCCGTTGAGCTTGAACGGCCCCAAGGTGGCCACCGGGGCCGAATCCGGTAACAGTTGGCGCTATATTCTGCGCGGCCTCCCGAGCTTTCTGCTACTTTTGCCCACTTCTACCGACTCTGAGTACCTGATTATGAGCAACGCCCCGCAGAAAACTGCCGCCAATACCACGGAAGGCACTTTGGCCGAAATCGTGTCGCACGCTAAGGAATACGGCTTCGTATTTCCCTCCTCCGAAATCTATGACGGCCTGGCCGCCGTGTACGACTACGGCCCCAACGGCGTGGAGCTGAAAAACAACCTCAAGCAGCTCTGGTGGAAGGCCATGACCCAGCTCAACCAGAACGTGGTGGGCATCGACGCGGCCATCTTCATGCACCCGCTCACCTGGAAAGCCTCCGGCCACGTCGACGGCTTCTCCGACCCCATGATTGACAACCTCGACAGCAAGAAGCGTTACCGCGCCGACGTATTGTTGGAAGAAAAAGCCGCCGAGTACGAGAAGAACGGCGAAATAGCCCGCGCCGAAACCCTGCTGGCCGAAATGGGCCGTCTGCTGACCATCGAAGATCTGGCCGGCGTGAAGCAGCTCATCATTGATGAGAAAATCCTGTGCCCGATCAGCAAGACCGGCAACTGGACCGACGTGCGCCAGTTCAACCTGATGTTTTCGACCCAGGTAGGCGCCGTGGCCGAAGATTCGAACAAGATTTACCTGCGCCCCGAAACGGCCCAAGGCATCTTCGTCAACTTCCTAAACGTGCAGAAGTCGGCCCGGCAGAAAGTGCCATTTGGCATTGCTCAGATCGGCAAGGCCTTCCGCAACGAGATTGTAGCCCGCCAGTTCATCTTCCGCATGCGGGAGTTTGAGCAGATGGAAATGCAGTTTTTCGTGCGCCCCGGCACCGAGGACGAGTGGTATGATAAATGGAAAGCAACGCGCATGCGCTGGCACCAGGTGTTGGGCCTGCCCGCCGACAAACTTCGCTTCCACGACCACGAAAAGCTGGCTTTCTATGCCAAGGCAGCGGTGGATATTGAGTACGAATTCCCGTTCGGCTTCAAGGAAATGGAAGGAATTCACTCCAGAACTAACCACGACCTAACCCAGCACCAGGAGTACAGCCGCAAAAAGCAGCAGTACTTCGACGCTGATATTGACCCCGAAACCGGTAAAGCTTACGGCAACTACATCCCCTTCGTGGTGGAAACGTCCGTTGGTGCCGACCGTTTGTTCCTAGCCACGCTCTGCCAAGCCTATACCGAGGAAACCATTACCGAAGGTGAAGGCGAGAAAGAGCAAACCAAAACGCGCACGTTCCTGAAGCTGCACCCAGCAGTAGCGCCTATTAAGGCCGCCATTTTCCCGCTGGTGAAAAAGGATGGTATGCCCGAAAAGGCGGAAGAAATCTTCAACAGTCTGCGCCACGACTTCCGCGTCATTATGGAGGAGCGCGACGCTATTGGGAAGCGCTACACCCGCCAGGACTTGATTGGTACGCCTTTCTGCATCGTGGTAGACGGCCAGACCCTGGAGGACGAAACCGTAACCGTGCGTCACCGCGACTCGCGTGAGCAGACGCGTATGCCGATTTCCGAGCTGCGCGCCTACATCGGCGAGGCCGTGAGCTTCTCCCGAATTTTCGAGAAGCTGTAAGAAGTTCAGCAGCTGTCCAGCGCGAATAGCCGGGGCCGTCATGCTGAGCATGGCGGCCTTTTTCGTGCCGCGTGGCGGTGGTCCGTTTCGGCCGAGTGAATCGGGCCGGGCGTCGAGTAGGCGCGGGCTATGCCACGGAACCGGCTAGGTTTACGTCTGTTTCAAAAAGCAGGACGGGAAAATTCATTTCTGCTCCGGCTTTCAGGGAGGTGCCCGAACCTGACCTCCTCTTTCTACCAGCCTGTCATTGCGTACCTTTGCTAAATTTTAGCGGCCTATGTGGAGTAAACTCGCCTTATTTACGATTAAGAATCGGCGGATTCTGGTTCTGCTCCTGGCCGTTATTACGGTGTTCATGGGCTGGCACGCCCGCAAAGTCGAAATGACCTACGACTTTGCCCAGGTCGTGAGTCCCGACGACCCGGACATGGTCTACTTCCAGCAGTTCAAGCGCACCTTCGGCGAAGACGGCAACGTGTTTGTGCTCGGTTTGCAGGACAGCAGCGTGTATAAGCTCGGCAATTTCAACGAGCTGCGCAGCCTTACCGACACGCTCGGCAAGGTGCAGGGCGTGAGCGGCGTGCTGTCGGTAACGAAGCTCATCAAACTCGAAAAGGACACCAGCAACCAGAGCTTCCGAGCCAGCCCCATCTTCAAGGAATTCCCCCAGACCCAGACCGAGCTCGACTCACTGATGCGCGTCGTGAACCGGCAGGAGTTCTACAAGGGTCAGCTGATTTCGCCCACCACGGGCGCCACGCTGCTGGCTCTGACAATGGACCCCAAGTTCCTGAACTCCTCGAAGCGCGAAGGCGTGATGAAGGAAATCCTGGCCCACGCCGAGCGGTTTCAGCAGAAAACCGGCATCCGGATGCACTACGCCGGCCTGCCCTACGTGCGCGCCACGATGACCACCAAAGTGGCCGCCGAAATGAAGCTGTTCGTGGCCCTGACGGTACTGATGATGGCCGTCACGCTGTTCATGTTCTTCCGGACCTGGGCCGCCGTGGTCTTCCCCATCCTGATTGTGCTCATCGTGGTGGTGTGGTGCATCGGCTCGATGGTGCTCATGGGCTATAAGATTAACCTGCTCACGGGCCTGATACCGAGCATTATCATCGTTATCGGCATTCCGAACTGTACATACCTGCTGAGTCGCTACCACTACGACTACCGCAAATCGGGCAACCAGGTGCTGGCCATGACGCGGGTAATCAGCAAAATCGGGCTGGTAACGCTGATGAACAACACCACCACGGCCATCGGCTTCGTGGTGTTCTGCTTCACCAACATTGCCATTCTCTACCAGTTCGGGCTGGTGGCCACGGTCAATATTTTCGTGGCGTTCCTGGTGTCGTTTATCCTGATTCCGATTGTTTTCACCATCCTGCCGCCGCCCACGCCCAAGCAGCTTGAGCATCTCGAAGCCGCCCCGCTTACCAAGCTGCTGGAGTTTTTCGAGCACCTCGTACTGGAGCGCCGCGGCACGGTGTACCTGGCTGCCCTGGCCCTGATAGCCCTGTCGGTTGGCGGCATCGTGAAGGTGAAATCGGTGTCGTACATGGTGGATGATTTGCCCAAGGACAGCTCCGTAAATGCTGACCTGAAGTTCTTCGAGCAGCATTTCAACGGCGTAATGCCCCTGGAAATCGTGGTGAATACCGGCTCGAAGCGCGGCATTATGAAGCTCAAGAACCTGGAGCGGATTGACCGGTTCGAGAAGTTTCTGCGCACCCAGCCGGTGCTGACCACGCCCGTCAGCATCGTCACCTTCCTCAAGGCTTCCACCCAGGCTTTCTACAACGACAACCCCGAGTACTACCGCCTGCCCGACAACTCCGAGAAGAACTTTATCCTGAGCTACCTGGCCCATTCGCAGGGCGCCGGCGGGGGCATGGATAGTAAGCTGATTCGCTCCTTTACCGACTCCACGGCCCAGCGGGCCCGGATTTCGCTCAAGATTGCCGACATCGGCTCCCGCAACCTCGACACGCTGCTCACCAACCAGATCCAGCCCCAGATCAAGGAGATTTTCAACGGGACGGGCATGGACGTGAAGCTCACCGGCACCACCATTCTCTTCACCAAAGGCAACGAATACCTCATTCACAGCCTCAAGGAAAGCCTCATCATTGCCTTCGTGCTGGTGGGTTTGGTGGTCCTCATTCTGTTCCGCAGCATCCGGGCGGTGTTCTTCACCCTGCTGCCCAACTTCTTCACCCTGCTGCTCACCGGCGGCATCATGGGCTACTTCGGCATCCCACTCAAGCCCAGCACGGCGCTTATTTTCAGCATCGCGCTGGGTATCGACGGCGACAACAGCATCCACTTGCTGGCCAAGTTCCGGCAGGAGCTGGCCGCCAACGGGCACCGGGTGCGGGCCGCCATCAGCACCACGCTGAGCGAGGCCGGTACCAGTATGATTTACACCAGTATCGTACTGTTTCTGGGCTTTTCGGTGTTTGCCTTCTCCGAGTTTGGCGGCACCAAGGCGCTGGGCTTGCTTATGTCGGCCTCCCTGCTGATTACCAACTTCTCCAACCTGATTCTGCTGCCCTGCCTGCTCGTCACCTTCGAGCACGGCAAGGATGAAAACATCAACGAATCCTTCATCCAGCACTTCGACCACACCTACCACGAGGAAGACGACGACGCCGAAATCAACCTGCGCCGTATCCCGTTGCAGAAGAAGCTGGATTCATAGCACCCTACCCCTAGTCCCCTTCCGAAAAAGGAGAGGGGAACTAGCTCTAAAAGTTAATTTCTAGTTCTCTTACCAGCTTTACTTACTTCTATTTCTAGTATTCCTCTTCTTTTTCGGAGCGGGGCTAGGGGTGAGGTGATGGACTGGAAAAGCACCCCCACAAATGAACTACCCCGAATACAAGCAGCCGCTCAACTACGGCCAGGTTGGTACCGATATCCTGGCCTGGTGGAAGCAGAACGGCATTTTTGAGAAAAGCGTGAGCACCCGCGAAGGGCAGCCCACCTTCGTGTTTTATGAAGGTCCGCCTTCGGCCAACGGCGCCCCCGGCATTCACCACGTCATGGCCCGCACCGTGAAGGACATCTTCTGCCGCTACCAGACGCTGCTGGGCAAGCAGGTAAGCCGGAAGGGTGGCTGGGATACACACGGCCTGCCCATCGAGCTGCAGGTGGAAAAAGAGCTGGGCATCACCAAGGAGGATATCGGCAAGAAAATCAGCATCGAGGACTACAACCAGCGCTGCCGCGAAACTGTCATGCGCTTCAAGGCCCAGTGGGACGACCTCACCGAGAAAATGGGCTATTGGGTGGACCTCGACGACCCCTACATCACCTTCGAGCCCGAGTACATCGAAAGCTGCTGGGCCCTGCTCAAAAAGCTATACGACAAGGGCCTGCTCTACAAAGGCTACACCATCCAGCCCTACTCGCCGGCCGCCGGCACGGGCCTCAGCTCCCACGAGCTCAACCAGCCCGGCACCTACCGCGACGTGAAGGACACGACCATCGTGGCCCAATTCAAGGTGAAGCGGGATGAGAAGTCGGAGAAGCTGTTTGCCGGCGCCGATGAAGTTCCGACCTACATCCTGGCCTGGACGACTACGCCCTGGACCTTGCCGGCCAATACCGGTCTGGCCGTGGGCAAGAACATTCCTTACGTGCTGGTGCGCACCTTCAACTCCTACACCTACGCGCCTATCCGGGTCGTGCTGGCCGAGGCGCTGGTGGGTAAGCATTTCTCCGAAAAGGGGAAAGATGCCCCGCTGGAAGACTACCAGGCCGGTGACAAAGTGCTGCCCTGGCGCATCGAAGCCACTTTCAAGGGTTCCGACCTCATCGGCATCAGCTATGAGCGGCTGTTCGGCCACGACAAGGGCTTTCCGGCCTTTGAAGGGGAGGAGCGCGCCTTCCGCGTTATCAACGGCGACTTCGTAACCACCGAAGATGGTACCGGCATCGTGCACATTTCGCCCACTTTCGGCGCCGACGACTTCCGGGCCGCGGCCCTGGCCGACGTGCCCGCGCTGATGGTAACCGACGACGAAGGCAAGCTGGGCCCTATCGTGGACCGCACCGGCCGCTACGTGGCCCAGATGGGTGAATTCGGCGGCCGCTGGGTGAAAAACTACGACGGCCACGACCAGAGCGGCGCCGACTACAAAACCCTCGACGAAAGCATTGCCATCCGCATGAAAGGCGACGGCACGGCCTTCAAAGTGGAGAAGTACGAGCACACCTACCCGCACTGCTGGCGCACCGACAAGCCCGTGCTCTACTACCCGCTCGACTCCTGGTTTATCAAAACCACGGCGGTAAAAGACCGGCTCATCGAGCTGAACAAAACCATCAACTGGAAGCCCGAAAGCACCGGCACCGGCCGCTTCGGCAACTGGCTGGAAAACCTCGTGGACTGGAACCTGAGCCGCTCGCGCTACTGGGGCACGCCCCTGCCCATCTGGCGCAGTCAGGACGGTTCGGAGGAAATCTGCATCGGCAGCATCGAGCAGCTCAGCGCCGAAATCGACAAGGCCGTAGCCGCCGAAATCATGACCCACAACCCCTACCGCAAGGTGGACGGCGCCTGGGTTATGGCTGATAGCTCGTCGGACGAGCCAACAACCAACAACCAACAACCAGCAACCAAAAAAATCGACCTGCACCGGCCTTACGTCGACGATATTTTCCTGGTGAGTGCCACCGGCCAGGCCATGTACCGCGAAACTGACCTCATCGACGTGTGGTTCGACAGCGGCGCCATGCCCTACGCCCAGTGGCACTACCCCCTGGAAAACGGCGAGAAGTTCAAGCAGAATTTCCCCGCCGACTTCATTGCCGAAGGCGTGGACCAGACTCGCGGCTGGTTCTTTACCCTGCACGCCCTGGGCGTGATGCTGGAGGATTCGGTGGCCTTCAAGAACGTCATGGCCAACGGCCTGGTGCTGGATAAGAACGGCAACAAGATGAGCAAGCGCCTCGGTAACGCCGTGGACCCGTTTGCCACCATCCAGCAGTACGGCCCCGATGCTACCCGCTGGTACATGATTGCCAACGCTCAGCCCTGGGACAACCTCAAGTTTGACCTTGCCGGCATTACGGAGGTGCAGCGCCGCTTCTTCGGCACGCTCTTCAACACCTACTCGTTCTACTCGCTCTACGCCAACCTCGACGGCTTCCAGGCCACCGAAACTGGCCGCGTGCCCCACGCTGAGCTCAGCGAGCTGGACCGCTGGATTCTGAGCAAGCTCCAGTCCCTCATCCTTGAAGTGCGGGGCTACTACGACGGCTACGACCCCACCAAGGCCGCCCGCGCCATCCAGGATTTCGTGACCGATCAACTCTCCAACTGGCACGTGCGCCTCTCGCGCCGCCGCTTCTGGAAGGGCGAGCTGACCCAGGACAAGCGTGCCGCCTACGAAACCCTGCAGGAATGCCTCGTGACCGTGGCCCAGCTCATGGCTCCCATTGCGCCCTTCTTCGCCGAGTGGCTCTACAAGAACATGACCGATGGCCTGCGCCAGGAAGGCAATGCCCAGCGCTGGACCGCCGAATCGGTACACCTGACGCTGCTCGTGGACGCCGACGAAGCCCGTATCGACAAGGCTTTGGAGGAGCGCATGGAGCTGGCCCAGCGCATTTCTTCGCTCACCCACTCGTTGCGCAAGAAGTCGGTGCTGAAGGTGCGCCAGCCCCTGCAGCGCATCCTGGTGCCGGTGCTGAACGACACCACGCGCGAGCAGGTCGGTAAGGTGGAAGACCTGATCTGCGCCGAGGTGAACGTGAAGCACGTGGAATTCCTCGACGACACCAGCGGGGTGCTGGTGAAGTCAGTAAAGCCCAATTTCAAGCGTCTGGGCCAGCAGTATGGACCCAAGCTGAAGGTAGTAGGAGCCCGGATTCAACAGATGACGGCCGAGGAAATCAGCACGCTCGAAAAAACCGGCCAGCTGGCCGTCGAAATCGAGGGTGAAACCTACACCCTGGCCCCCGACGACGTGGAAATCCGCACCGACGACCTGCCCGGCTGGCTCGTGGCCACCGACGGCCCGCTCACCGTGGCCCTCGACGTGACCCTGACTGAGGAGCTGCGCCAGGAAGGCGTGGCCCGCGAGCTGGTGAACCGCCTGCAGAACCTGCGCAAGGATAGCGGCCTGGAAGTGCAGGACAAAATTCGGGTGGTGCTGGGTGCCCAGCCCGAGCTGGAAGCGGCCGTGCAGAGCTTCGGCAGCTACATCCGGGAGGAGGTGCAGGCCCTAGCTCTGGATTTTGCGCCCGAAATCAGCGGCGGCTCGGTGCTCGAATTCGACGACTTCTCGGTGCCCGTGCAGCTGAGCGTCGCAAACGCCTGATGCTGAAGTGTCAATCGATTCAGGGAATGAGTCGGTTGGCACACCGGCGCACAAAGCGTGGCGAAACCCCGCAAATCCGGTTCAAAAGGGCACAAAACGTCCGAAAAATATATACCACATAGCAGGAAGGAGGCTTGGGCTTGCCGCACAGGAAAGTCTAAAATTCTTCGTCACTTTGTGCCAAGAGAGGGGAGAGGTCCGGGTGCTGACACTACGTCAGGGCGAGGCCTCACTTCTCACCGCTTACCTCTCCTTTCTTAGAAAATGAAGTACTGGAAATACTACCTGCTGGCTTTGCTGGTAATTGTTATCGACCAACTCTCGAAGTGGGCCGTGCATACCTACATGCAGCCCGGCATGCCCGGCGAAATTCCGCTCATCGGCGACTGGGCTAAGTTGCACTACACGCTGAATCCCGGCATGGCTTTCGGCGTGGAACTGCCGCCGCCCTACGGCAAGGTGTTACTCACTGGCTTTCGATTGGTAGCCATGTTTGGTATCAGTTACTACATCTATAAGCTCTGGAAACGCCGGGCTGTACCCGGCTTTATTGCCAGCGTAGCCCTCATTCTGGGCGGGGCCGTCGGCAACCTGATTGACTCCATTTTCTACGGCAAAATCTACGATAATGCCCCGTTTGGCGCGCCCACGCCCTGGTTTCACGGCCAGGTTATCGACATGCTGTACGTGGACATCTACGAAGGCTTTTTGCCCGCCAGCTGGCCGCTGGTAGGAGGGAGCCACGTTTCACTCTGGCCCATCTTCAACATTGCCGATTCGGCCATTTTTATCGGCGTAGTACTCATTCTGATCAATCAGAACCGGTTTTTTGCCGAAGAACGTGCGGTAGCAGCCGCTCCCGAAGTGCCCCGCCGCGACCCAGAAACCTCGGAAGTGGTGTAGCTGTCACTTTAAAAGCTAAAAGCCCGCTGGAGCAATCCAGCGGGCTTTTTTTGTAGTAACGCGAACTTTGTAGTTCGCGCACCAGAACAACCAAACGGCGCAGATGTACCTGATAACGGAGTGGGCCACGCGAACTACAAAGTTCGCGCTACTAGCTTTCTACCACGAATAATGCACCAACGGCCGAATTCGCTGGTCGTAAATGGAGCGTACCTGCTGCATCTGCTCCTCGGTAATGGCGGGCAGCTCAGCAGCCTTCAGGTTCGACTCCAGCTGGCTGGGCTTGGATGCGCCGGGAATCACGCAGCTTACTTCGTCAAACATCAGCACCCAACGCAGGGCTATAGGGGCTAGGTTTGGCTGGTCGGGAAACACCTTTTTCAGCTCCTCCACGGCTGCCAGGCCCGTTTCGTAGTCTACACCCGAGAAAGTCTCGCCTTTGTCGAAGGCGGCTCCTTCGCGGTTGAATTGGCGGTGGTCGTCGGCCGAGAAGGTGGTATCGTGGGAAAACTTGCCCGTGAGCAGCCCGCTGGCCAGCGGCACCCGCACAATCAGGCCCACGTTGTGGCGCTTGGCCTCGCTGAATAACAGCTCCTGGGGCCGCTGCCGAAACATATTGAAGATGAGCTGAATGGAGCATACATTGGGAAACGTTAGCGCCTTGAGGCCTTCCTCCACCTTTTCCACGCTCACGCCCAGGTGCCGGATCTTGCCTTCCTCCTTGAGCCGGTCGAATACCTCGAAGATTTCGGGCCGGTAATAGACCTCGGTAGGAGGGCAGTGCAGCTGAATCAGGTCGATGGTGTCGAGCTGCATGTTGCGCAGGCTCTGCTCCACGAACTGGCGTAGCACGGCGGGCTGGTAGGCGTCGTTGGTATGAGGCTGCAGCTGCCGGCCACACTTGGTGGCCACGTACACCTGCTCCGAGCGGCTGCACACGAGCCGGCCCACGGCCTTTTCGCTCTCACCGTCGCCGTACACGTCGGCCGTGTCAATGAAGTTTATGCCGCTATCCACGGCGGCGTTCAGGATTCGGTCGGCATTGTCGTGGCTGAAAGGGTCACCCCATTTGCCGCCGACCTGCCAGGTGCCGAGGCTGATTTCGGAGACGGAAAGGTCGGTTTTACCTAGTTTGCGATACTGCATGAGTGCGTGGAAGTAGGGTTTAAGTCTGTTTTAGGGCTGAAGTAGCCTTACGTAAGCCCCGGCCGGTAAGCTACGGCCCGCCTGCCTATCTTTACCGATTGTCGTCCCGAATTTCCCTTTGCCCGTGCCCCAGCCCATTCTTTCCGTCCGCAACCTGACCATCGACTTCCGTTCCCACCGCGGCGACGTGCGGGCCGTGCAGGACGTATCGTTCGACCTGCACCGGGGCGAAACCGTAGCTATCGTGGGCGAATCCGGCTCGGGTAAGTCCGTTACCTCGTTGGCCCTGATGGGGTTGATTCCGATGCCGCCCGGCCGCGTTACCAGCGGCACGGCGCAGTTCCACTCCGAGGCGCTGGGCGAAGTCGATTTGCTGCAACTGCGCGACGAACAGCTGCAGAAAGTGCGCGGCAACGATATCAGCATGATTTTTCAGGAGCCAATGACGTCCCTGAACCCGGTGTATACCTGCGGCAGCCAGGTGGTGGAAGCCCTGCGCCTGCACACCACGCTCAGCCGGAAAGAAGCTGAGGCTCGCACCGTGGAGCTGTTTCGCATGGCCCAGCTACCTCGCCCCGAGAAAATCCTGAACGCCTACCCCCACGAAATCAGCGGCGGGCAGAAGCAGCGCGTCATGATTGCTATGGCTATGGCCTGCAACCCGGCCATTCTCATTGCCGACGAGCCCACCACTGCCCTCGACGTAACGGTGCAGGCCCGCATGCTCCAGCTCATCGACGAGCTGCGCCGCCAGCACAACACCGCCGTGCTCTTCATCACTCATGACCTAGGCGTAGTGGCCGAAATTGCCGACCGAATTCTGGTCATGTACCGCGGCCGGGTGGTGGAGCAGGGCTCGGTGCTCGATATTTTTACTAATCCCCAGCACCCCTACACGAAAGGCCTGCTGGCCTGCCGGCCCAAGCTCTCCGTCGGTCGGCAGTGGCTGCCCGTCGTGGCCGATTTCATGACCGAAGACGCCGCCGGCAACCTTGTGGAGAAACTCACGCGTTCCACGCCCGAAAGCTCGGTTTTGGCCGTAACTGCCAACGCCGATAACATTTCTCTTGAAACCACCAAAACGTTCCCCGTGGAACAAAACGAGGCTGTTTTGGCCGGTGACACGAATGGGGAGGTGCTGAACCCGGAGCTGGCTGCCGCAGCTTCTGCCCCTGCCGCCGACACGCTCTTACGGGTTGAAAACCTGAATGTGCACTTCCCCATTCGCAAGGGCTTCTTCAACCGCAAGCCCGAATTCGTGCGGGCCGTGGATGGGGTCAGCTTCGACATCTTCCGGGGTGAAACGGTGGGCTTGGTAGGCGAGTCGGGCTGCGGCAAAACCACGCTGGGCCGGGCTCTTTTGCGCCTAGTGGAACCAACGGCGGGCCGCATCCTGTTCGAAGACACAGATCTGGCGGCATTGCCCGCCGGCGAACTGCGCAGACGGCGCAAGGAATTCCAGATGGTGTTTCAGGACCCCTACGCAGCCCTGAACCCGATGATGACCGTGGGGGAGGCCATTCTGGAGCCGATGCGCGTGCACAACGTGGGCGGCACGAAGCAGGAGCAGAAGGCCCGGGTGCTGGAGCTGTTGCGTACCGTAGGTTTGAAGGAAGAGCATTACCTGCGCTATCCGCACGAGTTTTCGGGTGGGCAACGCCAGCGTATCTGCATTGCCCGGGCCCTGGCCTTGCAGCCCAAGTGCATCGTCTGCGACGAGTCGGTTTCGGCCCTCGACGTGTCGGTGCAGGCCCAGGTGCTGAATCTGCTCAACCAGCTCAAGCGCGACTTCGGTATCACCTACCTCTTCATCACCCACGACTTGTCCGTGGCCCGCTTCATGTCGGATCGGCTGCTGGTAATGAGCCAGGGCCGTATTGTGGAAAGTGGCCCCGCTGCTGCCGTCTACGCCAACCCGCAGCACGACTACACCAAGCAGCTGTTGGCCGCTATTCCCAAAGACGAGCCCAGCGACATTCGCGCCGCCGTATCCCGTCGCGCCGTGGAGGTGTAGGAGAAAGCCGAAGTGAAACCATCAGAACGTCCTTCCCAGCCCTGCGAGGAATCTCGCCTGTCGACGTTGTTTTAAACTGTCATCCATGACAGACTACCTCTACTTATCATTACTCACTAACATTCCCAAATCAACCGCATCACTATTCCATAACTTTCCGCATATAGTTCTTATCGAATTTATTCCGTATTATCCTTAACTCCCGCGGCCAATCATTTAGCGCCGCGACTAAAACCCGGCCGCGTGGGCCGCGTTCAATTCAAAACAAACCCCGCGCCTGACCAAAAGCGTCCGGCGTAATTTCCATGTACCTGCGCCGCCTGCGAAACCGAAAACCACTGGCGGCACCCTTATTTTCTAATGAAGAAAAAAGACGATTCCGAGACTCCCCGCGCAACCGCGAAAGTCTCCCGCGCTCCGAAAAGTGAGCCAGCCCCAGTGACCAAAAACCTGGTGTACCGCATTTTTGCCGACAACCCCGGCAAAGTATTTTCCTACCGCCAACTCTCGCGCCGCTTGGGCGTGACCACCAAGGAGCAGCGCGAAGATGTGTTTGCCCACCTCAAAGAGCTTAAGAACGCCGGTCAGCTTACCCTGCTCCAAAACGACGACTACCGCCTCACCGACGCCGAAGCCCTGAAGGTGCAGCCCCTGGCCTCAGAGCGGAAAGACCACGGCAAAAACTTCGTGAAAGGCGGCCGGCCCGTGGAAGCTGAGTTCGGCAACGACCCCATCGTGCGCCGCCGCCGCACCCAGGGCTTCGACGAGCCCGGCGACGGCCAACCCGCGCCCGGCCACACGCCCTACCGGGAGCGGGGCCAGCCCGGCTCCGATACCATCACCGGCACCGTAGCCTTGGCCACGAGCCAGTACGCTTTTATCATCTCGGAAGAGAGTGAAACCGACGTGCGCGTTTTCACCGACCGCCTCAAGTTTGCCATGCAGGGCGACACCGTCCGTATCCGGCTGCGCGGCCAGCGCGACGGCCGCCCCGTAGGCGACGTGGTAGAAGTAGTGCACCGGGTGAAAACCGAAATCGTGGGGCAGCTCAAGCTGCAGGGCGGCTTCGGTTTCGTGTCGCCCGACCACCGCAAGCTGTACTTCGACGTGTTCGTGCCCTTCGAGGCACTGAATGGTGCCAACGACGGCGAGAAGGTGCTGGTGCGCATCACCGAGTGGCCCGAGGACAGCAGCCGCCAACCCGTGGGCGAAATCGTGCGCAGCTTTGGCCCCGCCGGCCAGAACGAAGCCGAGATTAACGCCATCATGGCCGAATTCGGTTTGCCTTTCGAATTCCCCGCCGATGTGGAGGAAGAATCGGAAGCCATTCCCGACGTGATTCCCGAGGAGGAAATTGCCAAGCGCCGCGACTTCCGTCCCATCACCACCTTCACCATCGACCCCGCCGACGCCAAGGACTTCGACGATGCGCTCAGCATTCAGAAGCTGGAAAACGGGCACTGGGAAATCGGCGTGCATATTGCCGACGTGACGCACTACGTGACGCCCGGCACCATGCTGGAGAAGGAAGCCAAGCACCGCGCCACCTCCGTCTACCTCGTCGACCGGGTGATTCCGATGCTGCCCGAGCGGCTCTCCAACGGCGTCTGCTCGCTGCGGCCCCACGAGGATAAGCTCACGTTTTCGGCCGTGTTTGAGCTCGACGAGAAAGGCAAGCTCTACGATTCGTGGTTCGGCAAAACCATCATTCACTCCGACCGCCGCTTCTCCTACGAGGAGGCCCAGGAGCGCATCGAAAGCGGCGAAGGTGAGTACGCCGCCGAAATCGTGCTGATGAATGACATGGCCAAGAAGATCTGCGCCGAGCGGTTCCGCAAGGGCGCCATCAGCTTCGAAACCCAGGAAGTGAAGTTCCGCCTCGATGAGAATGGCAAGCCGCTGGGTGTGTACGTGAAGGAGCGCAAGGACGCCCACAAGATGATTGAGGAGTTTATGCTGATGGCTAACCGCAAGGTGGCCGAGTTCGTGTACGGCCTCAAAAAGACCAAGCCGCGCTTCACGATGGTGTACCGGACCCACGATGCGCCGGACGCCGACCGGCTCCAGAACTTCGCCCTCTTCGCCCAGAAGTTTGGCCACACCCTGGACCTTAGCAACCCCAAAAAGCTGAGCACCGAGCTCAACGATTTGTCGATGGAAGTGGTGGGCCGCCCCGAGCAGAACGTCATCCAGACGCTGGCCGTGCGCACCATGTCGAAGGCCAAGTACAGCACCGAGCCGCTGGGCCACTTCGGCCTGGCCTTCGAGCACTACTCGCACTTCACCTCGCCCATCCGCCGCTACCCCGATATGATGGCCCACCGCCTGCTGGAGCACTACCTGCAGGGCGGCAAAAATGTGAAGACCGAGCCCGTGGAGGAAGAGTGCAAACACTCCTCCGAGCGCGAGAAGCTGGCCGCCAATGCCGAGCGCGCCAGCATCAAATACAAGCAGGTCGAGTTCATGACCAACGTCATCGGCGAGCAGTTCAAGGGCGTCGTGTCGGGCCTGACCGAGTGGGGCCTGTACGTGGAAATCGAGGAGAATAAGTGTGAAGGCATGATTCGCCTGAGCGACCTACCCGGCGACTTCTACGAGCTCGACAAGGACAACTACCGCCTCATCGGGCAGCGCAACAAGAAGATCATCCAGTTCGGCGATGAAATCCAGGTTATCGTAAAAGCCGCCAACCTGCTTGACCGTACCATCGACTTCGAGGTAGTAGACGACCGGCCCGACTCGGTGAAAGCCCGCGAGAAGGACGAGCGCCGCAACAGCCGCGGCGGCGACCGTTCGGACCGCTCCCGTGGCCCGCGTGGCGAAAAGCCCGGCGGTGGCCGTGGCCCCGGCGGCAAGGGTGGCGGAGGCCGCAGCGGTGGTGGCGACAAGCGCCGTCGGTAGGGGCGTGTCATTGCGAGGAACGAAGCAATCCGTCCTCTGAAATGTGCCGAGCTTTCTAAACTGAAAAGCCCTTTCCCGCGTGAGCAGGAAAGGGCTTTCTGGTAAAAGGATGTTTGTCACGAGCAGAGGACGGATTGCTTCGTCCTGCGTCCTCGCAATGACACCTGGAAAAACTGATCAGCGAAACTCGACCGGGTACGTTAATTCCATATCAGCAATTCCACCTTCCCGTCGGCCGGGCGTAAACCGGGGCGCTTTGCTCATCAGTTCCACTGCTGCCGCATCGTAAGCAGCATTGATTCCATTGCCGGGTTTTACGTGAGCATCGGTTACGGCCCCCGATTTCAGCACCGTAAACGTGACCTGTACTATCCCGGATTCCCGGGGACCTTTGGGGCGTTTCAGGAACTTCCGGACATAGTTGTGATAATTATAGCTGCCACCCGGAAATTCCGGCACTATTTCCACTCTGGTCAATTTGCCGGAGGCTTTAGCGGCCGAATCGATAACTACCTCTACCGTGCCCTCGGCCCGACGAGCCGGCGGCGTGTTGGTAGCGGGCCGTGTTGGTTTGGCTACCGGTGCCGGCGGCTGGGCTTCCCAGCGGTTGTAGGAAGTCTGGGCCTTGGCAAAAACGGGTAGGAGCAGCAGAGCCGCGCCGAGTAGCTGGAAGCGTAGTTGTAGGAACATAGCGCTGTCGGGTAGAATAGCGTAGGAAGTTACCCTTTTGCCCGGCTTTCTGGAAGAAGGTCAGGTCCTACCGCGCAGAGGACGGATGGCTTCGGGTGCGCCTCGCAATGACAGGCAGTACGCCAGAACAAAACTCACCAACTCACCATTTCACTAAATCACCGCCACCGTGCGTACCTTTCCACCGCACCTTTTTGATGCTCTGTGAATCTGTCTTTCTTCTCCGATAAAATCACCGCCGCTCTGGCGCAGCAGCGCTACGGCGAGGCCCCCGAGGCCCTCTACGAACCCATCCGCTACATCATGGCCCTGGGCGGGAAGCGCATCCGGCCGCTGCTCACGCTGCTGGGCGCCCACCTCTTCACCGACGACCTTGACCCGATTATCAAGCCGGCCCTGGGCACTGAGGTGTTTCACAACTTCACCTTGCTCCACGACGACATCATGGACCAAGCCCCGCTGCGACGCGGACAGCCCACGGTGCACGAGAAGTGGAATGCCAACGTGGCCATCCTCAGCGGCGACGTAATGCTGGTGCGGGCCTATGAGCTGTTTCTGGACGTGCAACCCGAGCTGTTGGCTACGGTGCTGCGCAAGTTCAGCCAGACGGCCGCCGAGGTCTGCGAAGGCCAGCAGTGGGACATGAACTTTGAAACCAACGAGCAGGTCAGCATCCCGCAATATCTGGATATGATTCGGCTGAAAACGGCAGTGCTGCTGGGCTTCTGCCTGGAGCTGGGCGCGCTGCTCGGCGGTGCTTCCCCCGAGGCCGCCGACCACCTGCGCCAGTTCGGCACCGATATCGGCCTGGCTTTCCAGCTCCGCGACGACCTGCTCGACGTGTACGGCGACGCGGCCACGTTCGGTAAGCGCGTCGGCGGCGACATCGTCTCGGATAAGAAAACCTTCCTGCTGCTCACGGCCCAGGCCCAGGCTGATGCTGCGCAACGTGCTACCCTGGCCCGCCACATCGGCCAGCCCCTCGCCGATGCCGATGCTAAGGTGCAGGCCGTGCGCGCCATCTATGATGAGCTGAACATTCGCCCGCAAACCGAAAGCCTCATCAACCAGTATTTCCAGGACGCGCTGCAGCACCTGGAGCGGGTGCCGGTGGCAGCTGGGCGAAAAGAGCCGCTCCGGCAGCTGGCCCTGCAGCTGATGGAACGCGAAAGCTAAGCCAGCCAGATACCGCGTTTTTTTGCCCGCTGCGAAGACTTAGCCGCTTAGGCTAGGTCTTTGTTCGTTCTACGGTCTGCAAAGCTGCCAGGGCCGCTAAATTCTTCTCTTGTCTTCACTTTTCGAAATCCTCCTGCATGCTTACGCTTAGTCCTCCCCTGATTCTGCTCCTGCTCACAGCCGGAATATCCATTTATGCTTGGTCGAATGAGAAGCTGATGGAAAGCTGGATTCTCAACCCGGTGCGCGTGCGCCAGCACGGCGAGTGGTACCGCCTGCTTACCTCCGGCTTCCTGCATGCCGACTGGATGCACCTTATCTTCAACATGATTGCCTTTTACTCTTTTGGGCAGGTGGTGCAGGATACGCTGGTGGCCATCAGCGGCACTACCATTGGCCTGCTTCAGTTTCTGGGCTTGTACCTGGGCGGCATCATCGTTTCTGATCTGCCAACCTACTTTCGCCACCGCTCTGACCCCGACTACCGCAGCCTGGGGGCCTCGGGTGGGGTAGCAGCCGTGCTGTTTGCCAGTATCCTGTTCAATCCCGTAGGCGGCGAAGGTCAGGGTATTATCATCTTCCCGATTCCGTTTCCCATCAAGCCCTTCATTTTCGGGTTTCTCTATCTGGGCTATTCCTACTATATGGGCCGCCGGCGCGGCGACAATATCAACCACGATGCTCACTTTTACGGCGCACTCTACGGTATCATCCTGACACTCATTTATTTACCGGAAGCAGCGCCGCATTTTTGGAGCGAAATCCAACGGTTTATATTTTAATAAACTGATAGTCAGAAGGTTGTAAACGCAATATAGCTGCGCTTATATCCATTCCGAAAGTCGTGCGTAAAGAGCCGCATATTCTCCTTCCACACTTCCAACACCTGACTTCTCATGAATAAGCTCGCCACCTTCGCCAACCGGATTCCTGTTGCTGCTCTGCTGCTCACGCTCACCTCACTTGTATCGAGCTGCTCCGGGCGCCGCAGCGACGGTTCGCTTACCATCTTCGGTATTGCTTACCTGATCATCGCCGTGCTGGCAGTTATCAGCTTGCTTAAGCAGGACTGGTCGTTGGGCAAGAAGCTGATCTGGGGGCTTATCATCTGGGTGTTCCCCTTCGGCGGCTCCATCATTTACTTCCTGTTTTCAGGTCGCAAGTAACGGTCCTCATTCGATCCTTATTTAAAAAGGAAGCCCCGCCACAAATCTGTGGCGGGGCTTCCTTTTTGCTTTCGGGCGGGTACAGTCTGTTGCGTTAGTCACGCTTCAGCAGCCGGTCTTTTTCCAGGCGCGCCACGTGCTTCAGCAGCTCGCCGGTATTCGTGATTTCCTTTACCTGCCAATAGTCGCCTTTGTCCTGCATCTTCACCTCAATCACCATCGTGGTGTCGTACTTGGGCTGGGTAATCTCGATGCCGACCAGCGCCTGGCCGCCCTGCTCGTTTACGTACTTGATGTCTTTGAACTTGCTTTCGGCATCCACCACTTTGCTCGCCAACCCCGCCAGCGACACTTTCACCGTACGCTCGGGCTGTGCGGCCACAGCGGCTTCCAGCGAGCCGGTTTCTACGTAGTTTCTCACCTCTTTGTGCGCGGCCTTGGCCAGCTGGGGCTTCAGGAGTCGTAGTGCACCTTTAAAGGCAAATGAGCCGGGGTTGAGCAGGCCCAGCACCGAGCTTTGCTGCGTTACTTGGTCTACCAAGCTGCCGGTGACTTGGTCTACATCCACGTAGCGCTCAAAAGCAGCCATGTCGTGGTCCTGAGTAGCCTTGGCGGCCTGCATCAGTGAGTATTCCGGTCCGGTAGTCAAGCTACGGTAGTACAGATAGCCGCCCACGCCCAATACGGCGAGAACTACCAGCAGAAGAATCTTTTTCATGGAGAACAGATAGGAAGAAGTTGGGCCGTAAAAATATCGGTTTTAGTGCCTATTCCACTGCCTGCTTGCGCGTCGTTGCTCTTAGTTTTTGTCGTTTGTTAGCCTTGCCGCTCTCCCCAGCAGACAATACAGAGCCTATAATCTTGGTTTAGCCTGAACATCCATTCAGACGGGTGCTACTTGGCGCTTTGCTACCCTCGTGCGTATGTAGCGCTATGAATGCTTCTGCTACCACCAATACCGGCTTCATGCGGCCCGAAGTGCATGGTCACCGAGGTTGCCGTGGTCTGTGGCCGGAAAATACCCTACCGGCTTTCCGGCACGCTGTGGCCTTGGGCGTCGATGTACTGGAGCTGGATGTGGTCATTTCGAGTGACGGGCAGGTTGTCGTATCGCACGAGCCTTGGTTTTCCGCCGCCATCTGCCGCCTGCCGAACGGCCAGCCAATTGACCCCACTCAGGAGCGGCAGCACAACCTATATCAGATGCCGTATGCTCATATCAAGCAATACGACTGCGGCCTTACTCGTCACCCAAATTTCCCTGAACAGCAACTGCTGCCTGCCTATAAGCCCTTGCTGCGCGAAGTAATCCGTAGCGTGGAAATGCAGGTAGCGCAACTGGACCGAGCTCCGGTTCGCTATAGTATTGAACTGAAAACGGAGCCTGCAGGTGATGCTGTTTTTCATCCGCATCCCGACGAATTTGTGGCGTTAGTACTGGCTGTAATAGGGGAGGAGCTAACTGAGCCGCGCACCACGATTCTGTCTTTTGACCACCGGATTTTGCAGCAGGCCCAAGCCGCCGCGCCCCACATTCCACTGTGCCTTTTGATAGAAGACCAAGTGCCGCTGGCCGAACACTTACGGGCGCTTGGCTTCGTTCCGCAGGTGCTTGGCCCCGCGCATTGGTTGCTGACACCCGAGCTGCTGGCTACTGTCAAAAACCTCGATATGCGCCTCGTGCCCTGGACGGTGAACGACATTATAACGATGCGGCGACTAATCGAAGCTAGCGTAACGGGTATCACTACCGATTACCCGGACCGGCTGTTGCAGTTGCTGGCGTCCTGGTAGTGAGCCTCCCTTCTTCACGTGCTGTCCGCATCGGGTTTAATGGTGTGGAACATTGTTGCGTGTATAAATCACGTAGGCCCTGGCAATAGCCCCGATGTACAGAATACAGTAGGATATAATTAAACAGTATTGTATCTGTTACAGAGTTGCAATTACATTAAATGAGAATATGTAACGAAATTGCCTTGTAACGATGCACTGTAACTTGTAATGTATTTAGTGTTACACCTGTTGTTTTGTATCATTCCGAAACATGTTACGTATCATGTTATTTGTATAGTGTTTTTTGTTTCAATGGAACACTTTTAACATCTTTACACCCCACTCATATTACAAGGCGCAGTCTATGCCACACCAAGGCGAAATCCTTCAGGAAGCTATTAAAAGCAGCGGTATTTCCATTACACGTATCGTGGAGGAGCTTGGTATTACCCGTCCAACTATCTATCGTAAGTTTAAAGACGAAACGCTTGATTACGCATTTGTAAAGCGAATCGGTGGCATTATCGGACATGACTTTTCAGGCGAATTTACTTCGTTACAACAGGGTGTATTGCCTTTTGTATCGCAACCTGTAACTGTAACGAATAATACACCTGTAACACTGCGTTCAAATGTGTTGCATTCACCTGATGTTGATGCTGCGAAACAGCTTATGGTGTTACAAACGAAGTACATAGCCCTCTTGGAGGCCTACAATGAGCTCCTTATGAAGGTGTACGGCCCTAAATGACAAAAATGTTCCACGTGAAACATTTTTGTCATTTAGGGCCGTTGAAAAATAGCGTCGTAATTGGTGTTCAGCCTAGGTTAGTAGGCAATCTGGCAACGCTCTTGATGTAACAGATGCAACTCCTGTTGCACTGCTAAACCAGACAAAGCATTGTCGAATTCAGCCCGGCTACGCTCCCGGAATTCGCGTCGCTTAATCGATTCCAGAAAGCGCCGGGTGTCTTCGTGAGTCTCTAGGGTGAGGCCCGGCACCAGAGTGGGTTGGCCCAGGTCGTCCTTGGCTACCATCGTAAAGTAGGAGGTGTTGGTATGCTTCACAGTACCGCTCCTAACATCCTCGGCAATTACCTTGATGCCGACCAGTAGGGAAGTCTTACCCACATAGTTTACCGAGGCCAGCAACGATACCAGCTCGCCCACTTCTACCGGCTGCAGAAAGTTGACCCCGTCTACACTCACCGTCACGCAGTAGGTGCCGGCGTGCTTAGAGGCCGCAGCGTAGGCTACCTTGTCCATGAGCGAGAGAAGAATGCCGCCGTGAATCTTGCCGCCGAAATTGGCGTAGGCCGGAATCATCAGCTCAGTGAGCGTGACCCGGGAATATGACACCGGGCGAAAGTCTGGTTTGGGAAAACTCATAGGTAGAGTCTGGAGGAATAAGAGATGAAAGGGGATATGAATCAGCAGCGTGAAACTACTGCCTTAGTAGCTACGCCATCTGTTGCCGGCTCGGTGAATACAGCCAAGCCAGCACTAACACAAATATCAGAAAGTAGGCAGGGCAGCCTAGCAGCTGTAAGCCGGTCAAGACCTCACGCTTATAAAGTGCGTTGACGCTTCAACTTATGCTGCAGCTAGAATCTGGTCAGCCTCTAGCAACAAGTAGCAAGCTCACTTGCTGAATATTGTTAATAGAGTTGATAGCCTCATTTGGTAAGAGGCGGATTTGGTCTTGGAGGCAACAACAAAATAAGCTGAGAAAGTAAACCGGTGCTTGTGTGCTGGCCACGGAAATGCGGCGCACTGTTATTCAGCTCTGCAACAATCTTTGGATTTAGCGCTGGCCGCTACAGGAACACAACCTCTTTAATCACCTGCTCACCTACCTCCGCGTTGATCAGGTCCAGAACCTTAGTCTTAGCCATTACCAGCTCGTGCTTGAGCGGGGCCGAACTAAGCCGCACAAACAGCTTACCCTGGCTAATATATACCTCCTGGGTTTTCAGTGCCACGGCCTTGCCCATGATTCGTTCCCAACTCGAAACCACCATCGTTTCATTGAGCTTGCCCTGCAGGCGGTAAGCCTTCAGCAAAGCCGTAATTCCCTCCTTCAAGGTGAGGACGTCGGCTTTGCGGGAATTTTCGGGCGAGTTATATTTTTTCAAAACAAAGGGCCTATAATACGCGCGAAAATACGGGCATCTGCCAGGCCCGAGGGCAGTGGATTGTGCTGGCTACAAAGGTACAGCAGAAGCTAGCCTAGAGCGGCGTCACCCGGCCATTTTCTACCCGGAAGCGGCTAATTTGCTCCGACAGATTAGCCAAGGCTTTATCGGTGCGCTCTAGGTGGGTATCGGTCAGAAACACCTGCCCGAAGGTCTGGTCGGCTACTAGCTGGAGCAGCCGGGTGATACGCTTCTCATCGAGCCGGTCGAAGATATCATCGAGCAGCAGAATGGGCTTGTGCTGCTTGCGGGTAGCGGCTATTTCAAATTGGGCCAGCTTGAGCGCAATGGCGTACGATTTTTGCTGGCCCTGTGAGCCGTAGCTTTTCACCGACACGCCATCCATCAAAAACACGAAGTCGTCTTTGTGTGGGCCTACGGTGGTGCGTTGCAGCGCCAAGTCCTTGCGCTCGAAGGTGCGTAGCAAATGGCCAAAGTCGGCATCAGGCAGCTGGCTCTTATATTCTAACGTTACCTGCTCCCGGCTGTCGGCCAGCTGCTGGTAGTGGCGCTGGAAGATAGGAGTGAAGTCGGCCAGGAACTGCTGGCGCAGTGCTACCAACTGCGTGCCCACGGGAGCCAACTGCTCATCCAATACTAATAGGTAGTCGCGGTCGTAACCCTGCCGGTCGGCGGCTTGCTTGAGCAGGGCGTTGCGCTGGCGCAGGATGTGGTTGTAGGAAATGAGCAACTCCAGGTACTCGTGGCTGAGCTGCGAAATCAGGCTGTCGAAATAGCGCCGACGCTCCTCGCTGCCCTGCCGGATTAGGTCGGTATCGTAGGGCGAAATAAGCACTACGGGGAAGCGGCCAATGTGGTCGGAGATACGCTCGTAGGCCTGCTTGTTGTGAGTCACAGCTTTCTTCTGCCCGGCCCGCAAGCTGCACTGAATTGTCTCGCGCACATCATCGGGCGGAGTGCAAAACCGACCCTTCACCACGAAGAACTCCTCGCCCTGTTTTATGCTTTGGGCATCGGCGGTAGTGAAAGCACTCTTAGTTAACGCCAAGTAATGGATAGCATCGAGCAGATTGGTCTTGCCGCTGCCGTTGTCGCCGATGAAGCAGTTGATGTGCGGCGAGAGCTGCAGGGTTGCTTCATCGTAGTTTTTAAAGAACAGCAGATGTAGGGTTTCAAGAATCATTCGGGTTCGGAATTGCAATCCTTTTACGTACTTTCGCATCCCAAACGCGAACAACCGAGAGTACGATGGCGGAGACGAAAGTAAAGGCTACCCCAAGCGCTTCCAATTCGGCGAAAAAATCGTCGAGCAAGAAGACTACCCCCCAAGCAGATGTTGCCACCAAAACGGTGAAGCAACCAGACCCGGTTTTGCCTCCGGCCAACGATGACGCGGATGGCACAGCTCCCCGCGCTACGTCGCCCGGCAAGCCGCAATTTCCGAAGGAGACCTATCTGCAGTGGTACGAGCAGATGCAGCTCATGCGCAAGTTTGAGGATAAGGCTGGTCAGCTCTACGGTCAACAGAAGATTAAGGGTTTCTGCCACCTCTACATCGGTCAGGAGGCCTGCGTAGCCGGAGCCGTATCGGCGCTGGAGAAAGGGGATAAGTGGATTACCGCTTACCGCGACCATGCCCACCCGTTGGCCCTGGGCACTTCGCCCAACGCCATCATGGCTGAGCTGTTTGCTAAAGCCACCGGTTGCTCCAAAGGCAAAGGTGGCTCGATGCACATGTTCGATAAGGAAGTAAACTTCGTTGGCGGCCACGGCATCGTGGGCGGGCAGGTGCCCATGGGTGCCGGCCTGGCCTTTGCCGAGAAGTATAACAAGACCGGTAAGCTCTGCATCTGCTACATGGGCGACGGTGCCGTACGGCAGGGCGCTTTGCACGAGGCCTTCAACATGGCTATGCTGTGGAAGCTGCCCGTCATATTCGTCGTTGAAAACAACGGCTATGCTATGGGTACTTCGGTGCAGCGCACCTCGAACGTAACCGAGCTGTTCCACATCGGCCGCGGCTACGACATGCCATCGGAGCCCGTGAACGGGATGAACGTAGAGGACATCCACGACGCCGTAGCCCGTGCCGCCGAGCGTGCCCGTGCTGGTGAAGGCCCCACGTTCTTGGAGTTCAAAACCTACCGCTACAAAGGGCACTCGATGAGCGACCCGGCCAAGTACCGCACCAAGGAAGAGCTGGAAGACTACCGCTCACGCGACGCCATCGAACAGGTGCGCCACACCATCCTGACCCACAACATGGCAACGGAAGAAGAGCTGACCGTCATCGACGAGAAGATCAAGGCGCAGGTGCAGGAGTCGGTGGAGTTTGCCGAGAACTCGCCTTACCCCACCGCCGACGAGCTGTACAAAGACGTCTACGTGCAGCAGGACTATCCTTACATCCGCGACTAACCTTAGCGGAGTTTTACCCGGCTGTCCGGCCGACCTTTTGAAAGCCTAGTAATGTCTAAGATTCCCTACACGCGCAATAGCCCGCAAAACCGTCCGCAGCAGTCACAGGTGCCCGCGGATCCGAACCAGCCTCTCGAAGGTGACTTGGTAACCGAGCATCCTTTGCTGGAAGACCCGGATGCGCTGGCCGCCCGCCTCGCCAACACCGAGGATTTTCTGCGCCGGAAAAAGAGCATCCTGCTGGGCTTGTTGACGGTGGTAGTGCTGGCCGTAGTAGGAGCATTCGGATACTATACTTGGCGCCAGTCGCAGGACAAGAAAGCGCAGGCCGCCATGTTCCAGGCTGTGAACTACTGGGAAGCCGACTCGCTGAATAAGGCTATGAAAGGCGACGGACAATACGACGGCCTCGAAGCAGTTGCTTCGGAGTATGGTGGAACCAAGGCCGGCAACCTGGCTAACTTCTACGCTGGCGTGGGCGCTCTGAAGCAGGGCAAGTACCAAGCGGCTATCGACTACCTGGAAGACTTTAGCTCGGACGATCTGCTGGTGCAGGCCCGCGCTTACGCTCTGCTCGGCGATGCCAATATGGAGCTCAACAAGTACAAAGAAGCCGCCGACCTGTATAACAAGGCAGCCAATTACAACGCCAACGAATTCTTCTCGCCCGGCTACCTGATGAAGGAAGCCACGGCCCGCGAGATGAACAAGGACTACGACGGTGCCCTGAAGGCCTACGACAAAATCCTGACCGACTACCAGAACGCGCAGGAGGCCTCCGAAGCCAAGCAGTTCAAGGCCCGGGTTGAAGGCTTGGCCAGCAAATAAGCCACCGAGTACCAAGATAAAAGCTGCGCTTTTCCGCAAGGAGGGCGCAGCTTTGTTTTATAGCAAACCGACCACCCAACGAAGACCGTTATGGCTACTTCCCTCAAAAATCTCAGCGACTACACCGCTACCACCTTTGTCGATATCTCCGAAAAGCGGTTTGGCATTGTGGTAGCCGAATGGAACCGCGAAATCACCGACGTGCTGGCCCAGGGCGCTTACGAGACGCTGGTGAAGCACGGTGCCAAAGAGGAAAACATCTACCGCAACTCGGTGCCAGGCAGCTTCGAACTCACGCTGGGCGCCCAGTTTCTGGCCCAGCACGAGGAAATCGACGCGGTGATTTGCTTAGGCGTTGTCATCAAGGGCGACACCAAGCATGATGACTACATCAACCACGCCGTAGCCAATGGCCTGACTAACGTCGGGCTGAAGTTCAATAAGCCCGTGATTTTCGGGTTGGTAACCACCAATACTCTGGAGCAGGCCCAGGACCGGGCCGGCGGCAAGCACGGCAACAAAGGAGTGGAAGCCGCCGCCGCTGCTATCCATATGCTCGGCTTCTAAGCCATCTACCAAGCTGGACTATAGCCAAAGAATATTCGTAGTTGGCTGATTATCGGACAAAAGCGTAGCTTTGCGGCCAAATAGCGCAGGCCAACGCTAAAACCGGAAACCCAGTCTCTGCGGGGCTGCGCAGCAAACTTATTTGAAAGGACTGCTGTTAAAAAGCCAAATATGCCGGGATTTTGCTACAGCCTTGCTTAGTAAAAACGTAATAGTCAAATAATTAACCTCTCCCTGAACCCCATGAGTGAAGAAAACCTACGCTATTCCAGGGAAGAACTGGCTGAGTTTGCGGAAATCATCCAAGATAAACTCAACGCAGCCCGCAAGGAAGTAGCATTCATCAAAGAGACTCTGAGCCGCAAGAACGATTCAGGGACTGACAACACGGCTTCCTCGGCTAAGGTACTGGAAGACGGTGCCGACACGGCCGAGAAGGAAAGCATGAACCAGTTGGCCTCCCGCCAGATGAAGTTCATCCAGCAGCTCGAAAACGCACTGGTACGCATCAAGAACGGTACGTACGGCGTGTGCATCGGCACTGGTAAGCTTATCCCCAAGGAGCGTCTGCGGGCCGTGCCCCACACCCAGCACTCCATCGAAGCCAAAATGGCGCGCCGCGACTAGCCGCCCTTTTCCCGTTCCACTTCCTTGCCCGGACTTTCGGCAGGCGGCCTTCACCATCCGCGCCGCTGGTCCGGGCACTGTTTTCCGGGCTAGTCTGTTAGCCCACCAATTTTCCCTCCTGATTTATTTTCACCTCGTACCGTAGCGATACGGCACTTATACTTGCAACCATGGGCAAGAAGCATAACGACGACAACTCTGCCCGGCGCGGCCGCCCCGGCGACCGGCCAGCCGGTAATTTTGGCAACAGCAGCGGCCCCCGCAAATTCTCTTCCCGCCCCGGCGAAGGAGGATTTGGCGGCAACCGCTCCGGCAGCGAAGGCGTTGGCCGCAACTTTTCCTCCCGTCCTTCTTCCGACCGGCCCAGCTCGGGTGGCGGCAACCGCTTCGGTGGCTCAGAAGGTGGCCCACGTAAATTCGGTAGCACCTCCGGCGGCTTTGGCCGCGGCGAAGCATCCGGCAACCGGGGCGGCTTCGGCGGCCCGCGCCGTGAAGGTGGCAGCGACGACCGTCGCTCCTTCGGCCGCGACAATGACCGCAACGCCCCGCGCCGCTTTGAAGGTCGCGAGGAGCGCCGGGATGAGCGCCCCGCCCAGCCTTATAATCCTAAGGCTAACTGGCCCGGCCAGCCGTACCGGCAGGAAGGCAAGCCCGCCGTGCCGCGGGGCGGCGCCGGGGAACGCAACCGCAAGTTCAACAAGGTAAACCCTAACCCCGTTGAGCCGCCCAAGTCCCGAGTGCCCGATGCTCCGGCCACATTTGAGCGCGACCCCAATACCGGTCCCGACCGCGCTATCCGCCCGGCCCGTCCGTTCGATTTCCGCCAAGTGCCCGAAGGCTACAACCGCGAGGAAAAGCCCCGGACCGAGCGCCGCGAAGGCGACTTCGACCGCCGGGAAGAAGGCCAGCGCCCAGAGCGTCGCGAAGGCGGCTTCGGCCGCGACCGGGATGAGCGTCGGAGCACGCCTGACCGCCGCGAAAGTGGCTTTGGCAACCGCAGCTTCGGCGAGCGGCCCAGCTTTGGCAGCAAGCCTTATGGCGACAAGGGCAACACCCGCGGTGATGCCAAGCCGCGCGCTTTCGGCGACAAGCCGGCCTATGGTGACAAGCGTGAGGCGCGGCAGTATGGCGAGCGTCCTGAGCGGACGGAGCGCCCGGCCAAGCCAGCGTTTGATAACCGCGCCGACAAGCCCAAGCGGGGTGAAGTAGCCGGGGAAGCACCCGACTACAAAAGCCTGCGCCACTACGAGGAGGATAAAACCCGCGGCAACAAGCGCCGGCGGGTAGAAGACGACTCGCACGCCGACACCACGCGCCTGAACCGCTATATTGCCAACGCGGGCATTTGCTCCCGGCGGGAAGCCGACTCACTGATTGCCGCCGGCGAAATTAAAGTGAACGGTGAGGTGGTGACGGAAATGGGCTACCAGGTGCAGCCCACCGACACGGTGCAGTATGGCAAAACCAACCTAAAGCGGGAAAAGCATGTGTACGTGCTGCTCAATAAGCCCAAGGATTTCCTGACCACCACCGATGACCCCGAAGGCCGCCGCACGGTAATGGAGCTGGTAGCCTCGGCGTCGAAGGAGCGCATCTTCCCGGTGGGCCGCCTCGACCGTAACACGACGGGCCTGTTGCTATTTACCAACGATGGGGAAGTGGCGCAGAAACTGTCGCACCCGTCGCACAAGAATAAAAAGATCTATCAGGTTGAGCTAAACCAGCCGCTGACGGAAGAGCACCTCGGCCAGATTGCTGCTGGTGTGGAGCTGGAAGATGGCAAAGCCGACGTGGACGACGTAGCCGTGGTAGCTGGCAACCCGCACTTTGTGGGTATCGAGCTGCACCTGGGCCGGAACCGCATCGTGCGCCGTATTTTCGAGCACTTGGGCTACGACGTCGTTTCGCTGGACCGGGTACAGTACGCGGGCCTGACCAAAAAGGACCTGCCCCGCGGCAAATGGCGCTTCCTGACCGAGAAAGAGGTGATTCGCCTCAAGTATTTCCTGTAACCAAGCAACCTGCAGGCTGGCTGTTGACTCATACAGCCAGCCTGTTTGTCTTACTACTGCTTACAGAAGCGGTAGGTAAGTCCGCTGGCAGCCCCACTGCTTCCAGAACTCACTTTTATCAGTCCATGCGTACCCTCGCTCTCGATATTGGCAACACGGCCGTGAAATACGGCTGCTTTGAGGGTGACCTACTCAGCGAAACAGCCGTGGCTGCTTCCATTGAAACCATAAGTAGCTTAGTGGAGCGGGTACGGCCGGAGCATATTATCATAAGCTCCGTAGCCGCCGAAGTGGCTGGCTGGGCGCAGCAATGGCAGCAGCATGTCAAGGGGAGGGTGCTGGAGTTTAAACCGGCTACCACTTCGCTGCCGATTCGCAACGCTTACGCTACGCCCCACACGCTCGGGGCCGACCGGCTGGCCGCCGCAGTGGCCGCCGCCTGGTTTGGGCCCGCTCATGATACGCTCATCATCGACGCGGGTACGGCCATTAAGTGCGACCTAGTGGAAGCGGGCCACACGTTTCGGGGTGGTAGTATTGCGCCCGGGTTGCGGCTGCGTTTCGAGGCGCTGCACACGTTTACCGGCCGGCTGCCGTTGGTAGCTAGGCCAACCGATGTGGATGCTGCTGTGACCCTGATTGGCGACGATACGCAGGCCGCTATTCGCAGCGGAGTGCTGAACGGAGCTGTGGCGGAAATAAACGGGTTTATTGCGGAATATAGGCTCCGATATCCTGATTTGAGAATAGTACTGGCCGGCGGCGACGCGGGCTTTTTTCAACCACGGCTGAAAGGCCGTATCTTTGTCATTCCGGAGCTCGTGCTCATTGGGCTTCACCGAATACTGGTGCATAATGTTGAAAACTAAATCGGCTGGCTTTGTAGGGCTGGTAGTATTGGGCCTGATGGCCGCCCCGAACGTTCATGGCCAAGGCCTGGGCAACTCTCCCTATTCGCGCTTAGGGCTGGGCGACTATACTCCCAACCTAGGCGGAGTGCGGCAGCAGGGCATGGGTGGCATCGGCTTGGCCGCGCCCAACAGCAGCAACGTCAACGACATCAACCCGGCGCTGCTCTACTACACGGGCCGCACCACGTATGAGGCCGGGTTCAACGGGCAGTACAAAACGCTGCGCAATGCCACTACTTCCAATAAAACCGGCAGTGGTACGCTGGGCTATCTGGCCTTGAGCTTCCCCATCTCCAAATACTGGGCTGCCGCGGCTGGTCTGAAACCCTTCAGCTCGGTTGATTACGAGTCGAACACCGTGGAGAAGGTAGCCAACGACCCTAATCTGGCGCAGGTAGTAAAGCAGCAGAAAGGCGAAGGCGAAATAACCGAGGCCTATATGTCGCATGCCGTGCGGGTGGCTAAAGGTCTGACGCTGGGCGTAACGGCCTCCTATATCTTCGGCACAATAGACGAATCTATCGGCTCGGCTGTGGTGCCTGCCATCAATGACCCAAACACGACGGAAGACGACCCGACCCAATCAGCGGTTGTCGACCACGTGCATTACTCCGATTTTGCCTTCCGGGCGGGCCTACACTACCGGGGCAAAGCCAGCGAAAAGCTCAATTACAACCTCGCGGGTGTGTATAGCTTCCAAACCAAATTGGGCGGTACGCGCAGCAGCTCGCTGCGCCGGGAGGATGTCAGCGGTCTGCTGCTGGAAGAACTTGCTCTGGCCAGCGACGAGAAAGGCTCGGCTACACTGCCGGCTCTCACGCAGCTGGGCGTCAGCTTCGACAATAACAAGAACTGGAGCGCCAGTCTCGACGTGGCCCAGCAGCAATGGTCCAAGTTCAAAGGCTTTGCGGGTCCGGGTGCCAACATTGCCCTCAACAACACGATGCGCATCGGCGTGGGCGGCGAATATACCCCCGACGCTACCTCCGTCGACAACTACTTCAAGCGGGTAAGCTACCGGGCGGGCTTGAGTGTAAGCCAGATGCCCTACCGCCCCTCGGGCCAGACGCTCTACGACCGGGCCGTGAGCTGGGGCTTTGCTTTCCCTATGCCCTCTGCCACGCCACTCGAAGCTACTATCATCAGTCTGGCCTTCACCTACGGGCAGCGCGGCAATACCGACGCCAACACGCTCACGGAAGGCGGCACAACCCGTGTTATCAGCAACGTGAAGGAAGATTACGTGCGGATGCAGCTGGGCGTGACGCTTAACAACCGCTGGTTTATCAAACGCCGGATTGAGTAAGCTGCTTCTCACCATGCCTGCGTACCGCGTAAACTGGTTGCTCTGGAGTGCTTTGCTGGTCGCTGGCAGTAGCTGGAGTTGCCAGAAAAAGGACGCGGAAGTAGCCGCCAAACCGGTGGTGTACAAAGGCCCAATGGCCGAAACGAACAACGTACTCACCTTGCTCAGCGACTCGGCCAAGCTCCAAATCCGGCTGACGGCACCGCTGGAGCAAACCTTTGAAACCGGGGACCAGATTTACCCCAAAGGCGTGAAGGTCAGCTTCTACGGCGAGGGGGGCAAAACAGTGATTAACACCCTGGAAGGCAAGTACGCCAAGTATGACAAGGCGAAAAACTTCTACGTGGTGCGCGGCGACGTGAAGGTGGCCAACCAGGTGAAGCAGCAGAAGATGAATACCGAAGAGCTGTTTTACGACCGGGTCAAAGCCACCATCTACACCAAGCCCGAAACCAAGGTGCGGGTAGAAACGCTGACCGAAGTGCTGACCGGCAACGGCCTCACCGCCACCCAGGATTTCTCCCGCTACAGCATTCTGCACCCGACGGGCGTATTTACCGTCAATCAGGCCCCTCCGGCCCAATAAATGCTTCTCGTATGCGCATCGACCCCTCCATGTGGCGCACCATTCTGTTTTCGCTGGGCGTCGTCACGTTCGTTATCGGCGTGTATCAGACGCTGGTGGAAAACGACCCCAAAGAGCCCATGGCCAGCCTGCAGCGCAACTACTGGCTGTTTATGATTTCCCTGGCCTGCGTCATGTACTACCGCTACCTCAAACAGCGGCAGAAGGAGCAGGACTTTCTGGCCAAGGAGCAGAACAAGCCGAAAATTCCGCCGAAATCGGGCAAGCCAAACCCGCGCAACAAGCGCCGAAACTAGCTTTCTACCTGAAACTTGCACGCCCGGACCCTCCTCCGGGCGTTCTGGCGTCGGGCCGGTTTTGAATGTCCGGCGGATTCTGGTTATTTTGCGCCTCTTTCTACTTTTCTTACCGCGCTTTTTTTCAAGTAAATGGCATTAATTAACACGATCCGAGAAAAATCGAGCTGGGCTGTTGGCATCGTCGCCATCGGTCTGCTGCTCTTTATCGTCGGGGGAGACCTGATAGGCGGTAAAAACCGCCTGTTTAACCGTAATGAGAATTCGGTAGGCGAAATAGCCGGCGAGCAAGTAGATTATAACGAATTTCAGGCTGCTCTGGAGCAAGCCAAGCAGAACTATATTCAGCAGCAGGGCCGCCAGCCCGACGAGCAGGCTATGGGCTACCTGCGCGACCAAGCCTGGAACCAGACCATTTACCGCATTGCCTTTGCCAAGGAGTTCGAAAAGCTCGGCATTGCCGTTTCCGACGACGAGCTGACTGACATGGTGCAGGGGAAAAACATTCATCCCAGCATCCGTCAGGCCTTCACCGACCAGCAAACCGGCCAGTTCGACCGCGCCAAAGTGGTGGAATACCTGAAAAACCTCGACAAGCTGCCTCCCCAGTCGCGCGACGCCTGGTACAACTTCGAAGCCAACCTGGGCCCGGAGCGCATGGGCAACAAGTACAACAACCTGCTCAAGCTCTCGACCTACGTGACCACCGCCGAGGTAAAGCAGTACAACGAGAACCAGAACACCCGCGCCAGCATCCGCTACTTGTTCGTGCCTTACTTCTCCATTTCGGATTCGGCCGTGAAGGTAACCGACGCGCAGCTGCAGGCTTACCTCGATAAGAACAAAGGCCGCTACAAAGTGGAAGCTGGCCGCAGCATCGAGTATGTGACCATTCCGGTAACGGCTTCGGTAGAAGACAGCACCACGGTGAAGAAGACGGTAGAAGACCTGGCCAACCAGTTCCGCACTGCCCCCAACGACTCCGTATTCGCCAAAATCAACACAGACCCCGAGCACCCCTACAGCTCGGCCTACGTGTCGCCGGCCGATATGCCCGAGAAGCTGCGTCAGCAGCTACCCCTCACGGTTGGTCAGGTATATGGCCCCTTCGCCGAAAATGGCGTGTATTCCATCTTCAAAGTGACTGGTCAGAAAGCCGGCGCCCAGGCTTCGGCCCGTGCCAGCCACATCCTCATCAAGCCCGATGCTCCAACGCCGGAAGCCAAAGCTGCCGCTCTGGCCAAAGCCAAAGACATACTGGCCAAAATCAAAGCTGGGGCTGACTTTGCCGCCATGGCTCGTCAGTTTGGCACCGACGGCACCACCGCTACCGGCGGCGACCTGGGCTGGTTCACGCAGGGCCGCATGGTGCCCGAATTTGAGAAAGCCGTATTCGCCGCTACCTCGGCCGGCCTGCTGCCCGCCCCGGTAGAAACCTCGTTCGGCTACCATATCATCAAGGTAACCGCTCCTAAAAACAGCCAGACCTACCAGATTGCCGCCGTGCAGAAAAGCATTCTGCCTTCCGATGCTACCCGCGACGCTGCGTATGCCCGCGCCCAGGAGCTGAAAGGCAAAGCCACCGACCTCGCCTCGTTCCGGGCTGCCGTAGCCGCCGACAAGACCCTGCAGAAGCAGGAAGCCAAAGGCCTCGCCAGCGACGCCCGCGCCGTAAACAACCTGCAGAACGCACGGGACCTAGTGCGCTGGGCCTACGGTGCCGGCCAGGCTGGCAAGAAAACGGCCATCGGTGACATCTCCGAAGTATATGAAATCGGTGACCAGTACGTAATTGCCGTCCTCACCGAGGAGCGCGCCAAAGGCGTTGCCGACGTGGCCAGCCTGAAACAGGAGCTGTCGGCGGCCGTGCGCAACGAAGAGAAAGCCAAGCAGATCATCGAGAAGCTGAACGGCAAGAAAGGCACGCTGGAGCAGATTGCCGCCGCTTACGGCCCCACGGCCCAGGTGAAAACCGCCGACAACGTAGTACTCGGCACCGGCGTAATTCAGGGCCTGGGCGGCGAGCCGCTGGCCGTAGGCAAAGCCTTCGGCGTGAAGCCCGGTCAGCAGTCGGCCCCGTTCCAGGGTGAGCAGGGCGTACTGATTGTAGAGCCCGTGAAAATCGAGAAGCCTACCATCCCAACCGACGTGAAAACGGTTCGTCAGCAGCTGACGGCCCAACGCTCGGCCCGTGCCGATGGCGCCATCTACGAAGCGGTGAAAGCCAACGCCAACATCAAAGACGAGCGCACCAAGTTCTTCTAGGCCGGCCAACAGCCGGAAGCAAGCAAAAGGGCTGTATCTTCGGGTACGGCCCTTTTTGTTTGGCCCGTAATGCAGCCCGAAAGCTGCGGCTGGCTTCCTTCGGGCAGACAGCAACAATGAGCAGGACTACGCGGTTGGTTTTCGGGCCCGAATGAATGAAAGTAAGCCCCGGCCGGTTTACTGTCTGATTGTTACTTCACTGGCTTCTGCGCTATGCGTTTTTTCTCTTTGCGTCGCTTTGTAAAATTTGCTCCGGCTCTGGTGCTGGGCCTGGGTTTGACGATACAGTCGGCGCAGGCCCAGGACGACGGTGGCATTGCCCTGGCCCGGGAATACGCCCGCAAGGGTGAGAATGAGAAGGCCGCCTTCCTGTTTGGCCGGTTGCGCAGCGAAGAGCAGGCCGCGCCCAACGTGCTGCCCGACTACCTCACGGTGCTCGAAAACCTGAAGCGCTACAAGGACGCCGAAAAGCTGGTGAAAAAAGCTATTCGGCAGCGCCCCGAAGAGCCGGCCTACGGTGTGGCCTTGGGTAGCCTTTACACCACCGCCGGCGACGCGCCGGCCGCTGCCAAGCAGTATGAGCGGGTAGTGAGCCAGCTCACGGCTGCGCAGGTAGTACCCGTCGCCACCGAGTTTATGCGCCGCAACCTGCCCGAGTGGGCCGAAAAAGTCTACCTGAAAGGCCGTGCCCTTACCAAAGACGACACCGAGTACGCGCCCCAGCTGATTCAGCTCTACACCCAGTCGGGCCAAACGGACAAGGTGATGACCGAGACGCTGCGCCTGGTGCAGGACGATGAGCAGCAGCTGCCCTTCGTGCGCAATATGCTCCAGAACAGCCTGCGCGAAGACAAGGACTTCGATGCCCTGGAAAAGGTGCTGTTTGCCAACGTGCAGAAGTACCCCGAGCGGGCCGTGTACAGCGAGCTGCTGCTGTGGCTGCAGATGCAGCGCCGCGACTTCACCGGAGCCCTGGTGCAGGCCAAGGCCCTCGACCGGCGCGGCCGTACCGAAGGTGCCCGGGTAATGGAGCTGGCCGCTATTGCCCAGCGCAACAAAGATTTCGAAAGCGCCATTGCCGGCTTCGAGTACGTGACGCGCGAATACCGCGGGGGCATGTACTACCGCCTGGCCCGGCAGCGGTTGGTGCAGGCCCGCGAAGAGCAGGTACGCGCTACGTATCCGGTCGATTCGGCTAAAATCCGGGGGCTGATAGGGGAGTACCAGAACGTGCTGACGGAACTGGGTAAAACTCCCGAAACGGCCTCGGTGCTGCGCAGTATGGCTGCGCTCTATGCCTTCCAGCTCGATGAGAAAGACAAGGCAATGGCCATGCTGCAGGAAGTAATTGACCTGCCCCGCGCCAGCCTCGATGTGGTGGATGAAGCCAAAATCAACCTGGCCGATATCTACCTGCTGCGCGGGGAGCCCTGGGAAGCTACGCTGCTGTATTCGCAGGTGGAAAAGTCGCACAAAGAGTCGCCGGTGGGCTACGAGGCCAAGCTGCGCAACGCCCGCCTGAGCTACTACGCCGGCGACTTTAAGCTGGCCAAAAGCCACCTGGACATTCTCAAGGAAGCCACCAGTCGTGAAATTGCCAACGACGCCATGCAGCTCAGCCTGCTCATCACCGACAACACGGCCATGGACACCTCGGGCGTAGCCCTGCGCGACTACTCAGCCGTGGAGCTGCTCGTGTTCCAGAACAAGCTGGACGCAGCGCTCAAGGGCCTCGATAATCTGCTGCAGAAATACCCCGGCCACGCCCTCACCGATGACGCCTGGTACCTGAAAGCCCAGCTGCAGCGCCGCATGGGCGACTACCCCGCGGCTTTGACCACGCTCGAAAAGATTACGGCCAACCCCAAATACGACGTGCTCAGCGACGACGCGCTGTTTCTGACGGCCAGTATTGCCGAGGAAAACCTACAGGACCGCGAGAAAGCCAAAACGCTCTACAACCAGCTGCTGGTGAAATACCCCGGCAGCATCTACACCGCCGAGGCCCGCAAACGCTTCCGCAAGCTGCGCGGCGACGCGGTGAATTAGAATTAACAGCCGTAACTAAGCCGAGCAGCTGGCTCTGTTTTGCTTTCGGTAAAGCCGGGCTGGCCGTTGTGGCCTAGCGGAAGAAAATAAACATAATTGCCAGGGCCAGCAGAAATATCAGGTACATCAGGCCATCGGTCAGGATGTATTGTTTGTACTGCTTGTAAAACGCAATCAGCTTCTTCATGGCGGCGGGTTCGGGCAACGGGAAGGCAAAAATAGGCATTCGGGCCCGGCCCGGCCGGCAACAATCGGGAGGACCGCCGTTTTCTTCTTACTTTTGAAGATAACGCCCGTTAGGGCCCGCCGCCGAATTATGGAAAAAAGATGGATCCGCAAGCCTGCGCCTGAGCCCACTAAGGTTAGGCATCTGGCCGACGCTTTGCGCGTCAATGAAACCATCATTGCGCTGCTCTGCCAGCGCGGAGTGTGTTCCTACGACGAAGCCTTCCAGTATTTCCGCCCCAGCCTCGACCAGCTGCCCGACCCGCTGCGCATGCGCGACATGGACCGTGCCGTCGACCGGCTGATCACGGCTTTGCACGAAGGCCAGAAAGTACTGGTATTCGGCGACTATGATGTGGATGGCACCACGTCGGTGGCGGTGGTTTTCTCCTACCTGCGGACTCTTTTCGGCCCTGAGCGGGTCGACTACTACATTCCGGACCGCTACAAGGAAGGCTACGGCATTTCCGAGGCCGGCATCGACTACGCGCTAGAGCAGAATTTCAGCCTCATCATTGCTCTCGACTGCGGCGTGAAGGCCGTAGACCGCATCGACTACGCCAACGAGCGGGGCGTCGACTTCATCATCTGTGACCACCACTTGCCCGGCACCGAGCTGCCGAAAGCTGTGGCCGTCCTCGACCCCAAGCGTGCCGACTGTGAATACCCATTCAAGGAGCTTTCCGGCTGCGGCGTCGGCTTTAAGCTGATGCAGGCCCTGTGCCAGCACCTGGGCCTGGATGAAGCGCCCCTGTATGAACTGCTGGACTTGGTGGCCATTAGTATTGCGGCCGATATCGTGCCTATCGGGGGCGAAAACCGCATTCTGGCCTACCACGGTCTGCGCCAGCTAAACGACCGGAGCAAGGAGCTGCGGCCGGGCGTGGCGGCCCTGCGCGAGCTGGCCGGCCTGCGCGAAGGGGAGTTGACTATCAGTAGTCTGGTATTCGGGTTTGCGCCGCGCATCAACGCCGCCGGCCGCATGGGCGACGCCAAACGCTCGGTGGCCATGCTGCTGGCCGAAACCAAAGAGGAGGCCGTGGAGAAAACCGGGGTGGTGGACAAAACCAACATCGAGCGGCGCGGCTTCGATACCAGCATCACCAAGGAGGCGCTGAGCATGATTGAGGACGATGCGTCGCTAATTAATGCTCACTCCACGGTACTCTATAAGGAAGACTGGCATAAAGGTGTTATCGGCATCGTGGCCTCGCGCTGCCTCGACAAGTACTACCGCCCTACCATCATCCTGACCCAGAGCAACGGCAAAGCTACCGGCTCGGCCCGCTCGGTGGTGGGTTTCGATGTGCATCAGGCCATTAGTGAGTGCGCCGATTTGCTCGACCAATACGGCGGGCACATGTACGCGGCCGGCCTCACGCTACCGGTCGAAAACGTGGCCAAGTTCCGGGAGCGGTTTGAGCAGGTAGTAGCCGACCGGATTCTGCCCGAGCAGCTGATTCCGCCGGTGGAAATTGACGCCGTGCTACGCCTCGATGAAGTAACCGACAGCTTTTACAAGCTGCTGCACCAGATGGAGCCTTTCGGCCCGGGCAACCCTAACCCGGTGTTCGAGTCGGAATTCGTGTACGCTACGCCTGATTCGGCGCGCGTGGTGGGCAACTCTCACCTGAAGCTGACCCTCACCCAGGACGGGCGCCATACCGTGGATGCCATTGGCTTCGGCCTAGCTGAGTACCACGAGCGAATCACCGACGGCCACCCGTTCAACGTGTGTTACACGGTGGAAATCAACGAATACCGGGGACACCGCACCCTGCAGCTGCGGGTGAAGGATATCCGCTGGACGGAATAGTCTGCCCGGCGAATATCCTTTTTCACACCAGTATTATTACCGCGCCTGGGGAGCCACGAAGTATTCCGTGGTTTTGCCGGCTTGCTTCAGTACGCCTTTGCGCGTGGTTTTCACTAGATAGTCGCCGCGCAGAAACTTGACCTCCTTCAGCGGATTGCGGCCGGATACGTTGGACGTAACAGTGGCATAATTGCCCGATTCCAGCTTTATTACCGTGGCCTGCGCTTTAGGGTCTACCTCATAGTAGTCGAAAGCCTGCAAGCGCACCAGCTGGCCATCCTGGTAGTATTCGGCCAGCGCTACGTTGCCCCCAACCGTGTAGTAAAACACTTTCTCGACAACTGTGCCCACGCTCTTGTGCTTAACAATGTGCTTTTTTAGCAGCAAGCGGGGCAGCTTATCGGGTTGAAAGCTGGCCGTAGTGGGGCTGGGCGTGGTAACGTAGCCTTTAGTGCAGAGCCGGGTGCCGCCCGTAGCCACAAACGAGGTCTTGAAAAAGCTGATCTGCGCGTCCTTCTGGCTGCGAATGACGGCCGCGCGCTGAAACAGGGAGTCGCGCTCCGTGGCGAAGCGGGCCGGGTCGGTAGACTGCGCCTGTAGGGAAAGAGACGTAAGCAGCGTAAGACTGGTGCCAACAATAAACCGACTGAGCATTGGTCGCAATGAGAATAGATGAAAATGAGTCGGTGCGAAAATAATGGCTTGCCGACCGTCTGGCCAAATTGCCTTATTGTTACTCCGGCCGTAGCTGTCATCACGCCCACAACAACCGCCTGTAGAGGTAAATGCACTCAGGCCAGCGACGGAGCAGAGACCAGGCCCGTGCTAGTGGTCTGAGCTGTGACCAGACGATGCGCACGAATAGGGCCGGCCCGACGATTGTGGCAGAGCAGATAGTGGCCGGTCCAAAAGCGGTATATTGCCATAGTGTTTATAGGTAATTTCATTCGCCTAGAGGTGTTGCCAGCCCTTTTATAATAGCCGCAGCGTTTTTACCAGCATCCAACGGACTCTGCCAGTCCACTTCATTATCTGCTTCTAATGCTTCGGTTTCAAGCTTTACCCCGCGCCCTGGTGGCCCGCTATGCGCCGCCCATTGTTAAACAGCTAATGCGGCGCACCTGGCATCGCCTCCGGCAGCTGGGGCGCAAAAGTCCGGCCCAGCGCCTGCTGTTTACCTTCAACGGCCGTCACCCGTACGCGCCGGGCACGGGCCGCGACCTGTATGCCCACGAGCCGGCGTTTCGCACCACGGTTCAGGAATGTGAGCGGGTCCTGACCCAGGTGTTGGGCGGCCCTTCCATCATCAGCAACTTCACCGGGCCGCCCGCCGCCCCCGATTTCTTTGCCGATGAAGCCCGGCTGCTGCTCACCAACGTGGTGATGCAGCTGGCCCTGGTGGAGCTGTGGCTGGCCCACGGGGTGCAGCCGGAGGGGGTGCTGGGCGTTAGCGTGGGAGAAGCGGCGGCCGTGTACGCCGCCGGGGGCCTGAGCCTGCCGGATGCTCTGCGCGTGGGCCTGAACTGCTGCGTCGTCAGTCAGGTTTCCCGCCCTGACTACACGCTGCTGGTGGTCAATGCCGGTTTTGCCACGGTAGGCCGGTTGACGGACGCGTGTCCCGTCGAGCTGCTGGTCGTGCTGCTGGTGGATGCCGGGTGTTGCCTGGCGTTGTGCCCCAAAGTCGATGTGGCTGCAGCCCAGCAGTATCTGGCCGCGCATGGTATCAGCAGCACCGCGCCGCCAACCAGTCTGATCTGGCCGTATCATTCGCCGCATCTGGCTCAGCACCTGGAGGCGTTACGCGCGCCCCTGCAAGACGTTTGCCCGCAGCCGTTGGCGCTTCCCTGCTACCTGGGCACGGCCGGCCGCCAGCTGCCGGTGGGTACGGTGCTGGGGCCGGAATACTGGCTGTCGCTGGTTCAATACCCGCTAGACATTCACGGAACCTTGGGAGCCGCCCTGGCCGACGGCTATCAACTCTTCCTACCCATTGGGGTCGATTCCTTTCCTTTTCTGCGCGACCCGGCCCAGCGTGCTAGCTTGGCCGGCGTGCAGGTATTGCCCGGGCTCCAGCCGCCGCAGCCGGAGCTAACGACGATTGGGGCCAACCGGAAGCTGCTGGCCGACTACGGGCTGGTGAAAAAACACCCGCTCCCGCGGCCCGCGTTTGGAGCCGCCACTTTCATCACGCAGTTCTCGCTGGGGGCGCTGGAAACCAGCGCCGACCCGTACTCCGCCTACGCGCATCTGCTCCGTCAGGGCGGTCTACATTTCCTGCCGGCTAACAACAGCTGGCTGGTGCTGGATACCGCGCTGATTAACGCCGTGCTCCGGGAGCCGCTGGTCTTTTCGAGCAGTCCCAACGCCGGTTTTGAAAGTGCGCTGATCGGGGCCGACCCGCCCGTGCATACTGCCAACCGGCAGCTGTTGCAGCCCTTCTTTGCCCCCAAGCAATTGGCCGGGCTGCGTGAATTCACGGAGGCAATGGTGGCTGAGCTGAGCACAACGCTGCAAGCGCAGCCATCTTTCGACTTCGTCAATGACTTTACCATTCCGCTGACCCAGGCCGTGAGTGCCCAGCTACTAGGACTGACCGCCGACGAGCGCCAAAGCCTGCAACGCTGCCTACCCGGCCATGCCTACCAGCTCGACTACCTGGAGGCGCTGACCAGCTTCTTCGACGAATACCTCCAGCGGCAGCAACCCACTGCCGCGCCGACGATCCTGAATCATCTGCTCACCCTCACCCAAGCGGGACAACTAGCCCAGGATACGGCCATCAGCCTGATAAAGACCATGTGGCTGGCCAGTATTGTCACTAGCAGCATGCTGATGAGCAATGCGGCGTACTACCTGCTCACACACCCCACCGTAGCTGATCAGCTGCGGGACAACCCTTCGCTCGTCGAGCCATTTATTGAGGAAATCCTGCGCCTGGAGCCGTCCCTCAGTGCCATTGCGCGCGTAACAACCCAGGCGGTAACGCTCGGTGACCAAGAGCTGCCAGCCGGGGCATTCGTGGTGTGCAGCATTGTAGCCGCCAACCGGGACCCAGCGTATTACTCTAAACCCGATGAAGTAGACTTGAGCCGACGGCCGGCACGACACCTGTCGTTTGGCGGCGGGATTCATGCCTGCTTGGGCGCGCACTTGGCCCGCCTAGAGGCACGCACGGTGCTACACTGGCTGATAGCCCAAGGGCCCGGCTTCCGCCAGGTAAACCCCTCCGCCCCAGCCGAGTATTTCCCCTCCCACACTTTTCGCGCGCTGAATACACTGCCCGTCTCTTGGCCCTCCACGCCTGATGACTCTTTGCCGCTTAGCGGTACTTAGGAAGGGGAAATGCTGCGGTCTGGTTTCGTAAAGCGTGAGTATCGATGCTGCTGAAAGGTAGAAATCCAGGTAATTATCTACGATGATGGGCCGGCCGGCCCACCCACCACGCCCACAGAATAAGCCCGGCTTGCAGCGGCAGCCGGGCCCAGGCCAGCCAAGGTGCCACGCCCAGGCCCGCGCCGCTGGTCTGCGCCATATACACATTGGCCGGAAACACGGCCACCAGCAGCGCAATCAGGCCCCAGGCCGCCCAGCAGTGGGTGCGGCGGGGTAGTAGCAGCGCACCCAGCACCACTTCGGCCACGCCGCTGAGCAGCACCAGTTCCCGGTGCCACGGCAAATAGGGCGGCATAATGCGCAGGTAGGGCTCGGGCTTGAGGAAATGCAGCACGCCGGCGCCCACGAAAAGCAAGGCCAGGGTGTAGCGGCTAATAGTTTTGAGGCGGGACATTTGGGCGTAGCGGGGTGAGTGGGAGGGACGGAAGCGGCAACTTACGGCCTCGCCCGGCAATTTGGGCTGCCCCTACGTACTGCGTACCTTCGCCGGGCGTTGTAGCCCTCGGTTGCTATCCTATTTTTTCGACTCATGAAACTGTATTATCTCGCCCTTGGGCTGGGGCTGGCTGCGGCGGTTCCGGCAGTAGCCCAGCAGTCCGCCGGCTACCAGATCAGCCTCGACCTGCAACAGCCAGCTAACGACCGGGTACGGGTCGTTATCAATACGCCGCCCGTAAAGGAGGCGCAGGCTACCTATGTGATGCCCTCGGTAGTGCCCGGCTCTTACTCCAAGAAAGACTACGGCCGCTTCGTACAGGGCTTTACGGCCTTCGACCGGAAGGGTCAGAAGCTGAAAGTAAAGCAGCAGGGAGCCAACCTGTTCGTCATCGAAAAAGCGGGCAGTCTGGCGCGTATCGAATACCTGGTAGACGATACCTGGGACGTGAAGCAGGACGACGGCTTCATCTTCCAGCCCGGCGGCACCAACTTCGAGGCCGGCCAGAACTTCGTGCTCAACCATTACGGCCTCTACGGCTACCTCGAAGGCTATAAGATGCAGCCCTACCAGGTGACAGTGGCTAAGCCCGCCGACCTCTACGGTGCCACTTCCCTGCCGGTGAAGCGCGCCACGCCCACCCAGGACGTGTTTACGGCTGATAGCTACGTGGAGCTGGCCGACGCGCCTATTCTCTACAGCCGCCCCGATACGGCCAGCTTTAGCACCGGCGGCGCCCGGATTTCGGTGTCAGTAGTGTCGGAAACCGGGGCGGTGAAGGCCGTGCAGGTGCGCGAGATTATGCGCCCTATGGCCGAGGCCCTCACCAAGTTCTTCGGCCAGATGCCGGTGCCGACCTACCATTTTCTGATGTACTTCCCGAGCTTCTCCTCGCCGCTGGCCAGCAAAAACGGCGGCTACGGGGCTATGGAGCACTCGTATTCGTCGGTATATTTTCTGCCCGAAGTGCCCCAGGAAGAACGCCTGCGCAGCATGGTGCAGGAAGTGGCCTCGCACGAGTTTCTGCACATGCTAGCCCCGCTCAACATTCACAGCCGCGAAATCGGCGAGTTCGACTTCCGCAACCCTAAGATGTCGCAGCACCTGTGGCTCTACGAGGGCGTTACGGAGTACATTGCCCAGCTCGTGCAGGTGCGCGGCGGCTTGAGCACGCCCACCGAGTTTCGGGAGCGGATGAAGGAGAAAATCGACAAGGCCGACAAGTACCCCACGGTTTCCTTCACCGAAATGAGCCGCAAAATTCTGGAGGCGCCCTACAAGGACATGTACGACAACGTGTACGACAAGGGCGCCCTCATCGGCCTGCTGCTCGATATCCGGATTCAGGAGCTGAGCCAGGGCCGCCAGAGCCTGCGCGACGTGCTGCTGGCCCTGCGCGCCAAGTACGGTCCCACCCGCTCCTTCGAGGATGCCGCGCTGATTCCGGAAGTGGTGGCCCTCACCAACCCCGCCATTCAGCAGTTTTTCGACCAGTACGTCATCGGCAACCAGCCTTTGCCCTACGCTGAGTACTTCGATAAAATCGGGTGGCGCTATCAGGCCACGGGCCGCCGCACCATCAAGGCGTTTGGCCAGCTCGGCTTCAGCTACGACACCGAGAAAAAGCAGTTTCTGGTGGCTGGCACCAAGGCCGATGAAAATGCCTTCGGCCTGCAGGAAGGCGACGTAATCGTGGCCGTGAATGGCACGGCCGTGGACATGGGCAACGCGGAAAAGCTGCTGCGCCCCCTCGTGGAGCCTACCACCAACGACGCCGTAAAAGTCCGGTTTCAGTCGGGCGCGGCCAAAACCACTCAGGAGCGCCAGGCCACGCCCCGCGAGTTTGAGGTGGAAGTGAAGAATGCCCTGGACGAAGTCCCCGCGCCCACACCGGCCCAGCTCCAGCTGCGCGGCCAGGTGCTGAAGCCGCTCGGCTAACCGGCAGAAGTTCGAATACTACCTACAAGGCCACTTTTTCGGCCCGTTTCTCCCGCCCCGGCTTCTGATTCCTAACGCCTACCTTTGCCTCAATGATTCTGCGCGCTGAACACCTAGTAAAAACCTACAAGTCCCGAACCGTCGTCAACGATATGTCGCTGTCGGTGGAGCAGGGCGAAATCGTGGGACTGCTCGGGCCCAACGGAGCTGGCAAAACCACCTGCTTCTACATGACCGTAGGCATGGTGAAGCCCAACAGCGGCCGGGTGTTTCTCGACGATGAGGACATCACCAAAATGCCCATTTACCAGCGGGCCTTGCGCGGCGTGGGCTACCTAGCCCAGGAGGCCTCCGTGTTCCGCGACCTGACGGTAGAGGAGAATATTCTGGCCGTGCTGGAAATGACCAAGCTCTCCAAAAAAGCCCAGCGCGACAAGATGGAAGAGCTTCTCAATGAGTTCAGCCTCACCCACGTGCGTAAGAACATGGGCCGGGTGCTGAGCGGCGGGGAGCGGCGGCGCACCGAAATTGCCCGTGCCCTGGCCGTCGACCCCAAGTTTGTGCTGCTCGACGAGCCCTTCGCCGGCGTGGACCCCATTGCTGTGGAAGAAATTCAGGGCATCGTGGCTAAGCTCAAGCACAAGAACATCGGCATCCTCATCACCGACCACAACGTGAACGAAACGCTCAGCATCGTCGACCGGGCCTATCTGCTCTTCGAGGGCAAGCTGCTCAAGGCCGGTACCGCCGAGGAACTGGCCGCCGACGAAACCGTGCGCCGCGTGTACCTGGGCAAGCACTTCGAGTACAAGCGCAAAATCTAAACCGGGAGCAGGGGCGAGGCACCGATTTCAGGCGTGGCAGCCCGGTCGGGCCAATTTGCGTATAGGGCCCACCCACCAAAGCATGCTTCGGTGAAAAGGCGTTTATTTCGCCTGACAACCTGCTTTCCCACCCGGCAATCGACCCTGAATGATTGATTCTATCCTGACCTGGACCGTGCAGCGGCGGCTAGCCAGCATCGACCATTTTCGCCAGCATCCGCACGAGGTGCAGGCACGGGTGCTACAGGAACTGCTACTGAAGGCCCGGGCCACGGAATGGGGGCAGCGCTACGGCTTCGCGGATGCCCCTAATGCGGCCGAGTTTGCCCGGCGGGTGCCCATCAGCAGCTACGAAGCGCTGTATCCGGCCATCGAGCGGGTGCTGCGCGGGGAGCCCGACGTGCTCTGGCCCGGCCGGGTGCAGTGGTTTGCCAAGTCGAGCGGTACTACCAACGCCCGCAGCAAATTTATTCCCGTTACTCGCGAGGCCCTGCACGAGTGCCACTACCGCGCCGGCCGCGACATGACGGCCCTAGCCACGGCTTTATACCCCGAAAACCGCGTGCTGGCGGGCAAAACGCTGTCCTTGGGTGGTACGCACGCTCCCAACCCGTTTCGGCCCGACGAGGCCGATTCCCGCGTCGGTGATGTGTCGGCCGTCATCATGCAGAATCTGCCGTCGTGGGCCGAATACCTGCGTACCCCGCCCCTGGAGCTGGCCTTGCTGGATGAGTGGGAGGAGAAGATTGAGCGCATTGCCCGCCACGTACTCACGGTAGACGTGTCGGTGCTGGCCGGTGTGCCCACCTGGATGATTGTGCTGCTGCGCCGCGTGACGGAGCTGGCCGGGGCTAGCAATATCACGGAGGTATGGCCCAACCTGAGTTTGTTTCTGCACGGGGCGGTGGCGTTTGGGCCGTATCGGGAGCTGTTTCGCCAGCTGATTCCCTCGGAGCAGATGAGCTACCTCGAAATCTACAATGCCTCCGAGGGCTACCTGGCCCTGCAGGATCAGCGGGGCTCCGAAGACCTGCTGCTGCTGCTCGACCACGGCATCTACTACGAGTTTATGCCCCTCGACCAGTTTGATGCCGAACACCCGCAAGCCGTGCCGCTGGATCAAGTAGAGTTGGGCAAAACCTACGCCCTGGTGCTCAGTACCAATGCGGGGCTGTGGCGCTACAGCATCGGCGATACGGTGCGCTTCACCAGCCTGGCGCCCTACCGTATCCGCATTACGGGCCGTACCAAGCACTTTCTGAATGCCTTTGGCGAGGAAGTCGTCATCGAAAATGCCGATGCCGCCATTGCCGCCGCCTGCCGCGCCACCGGTACCACCGTGCGCGACTATACTGCCGCCCCCATCTACTTTGACGCCTCAGCCGCTTCCCGGGGCGGCCACCAGTGGCTTATCGAGTTCAGCCAGCCGCCCCAGCAGCCAGAGCGGTTCACCGCTGTGCTCGACCAGAAGTTGCGGGAGCTGAATTCGGATTACGACGCCAAGCGGCACCGCAACCTGGCCCTGGAGCCGCCAATGCTCACCGTGGCCAGCACCGGCACATTTACTCGTTGGCTGGCTAGCAAAGGCAAACTCGGCGGCCAGCACAAAGTGCCACGCTTGAGCAATTCCCGCGAAATCATCGAAGAGGTACTACGCCAGGTATAGCCTCATAAAGCTCTCTTTTCAGACTGGCCCTATCAGTTAACCTAGGGCTTGGGAAAGCACAATTGCTCGGTTAAAATGCCAAATAACCTTGATTCATCACGGCATCAGAAACGGTGCTGAAATCAGGCTACTGAAGTTATTCTCAAATATTTATAAAGAATCGGGTAAACTTTTAACCTATGGCAATATTTTTTGCGTTGCCCGGACTTGTTCTAATATAATAACTTATATATTGTCGGATTATTAACGTTCACGCTCACACCCGTGCCCGCTATTCCGACCTCTTCTTCTCGCCCCTACGTTTCCCGCCGCAAGCGTAGCCATTCCTCCGAATCATCGGGGCTAAGTGCTAAAGCCACGGCTGGCCTGCTCAGCCTGCTGATCTTCGCCCTGCTGGCTAGTCTGGCCGTTATTGCCGCTCACCTGCCCGATGAAGAGCCGGGCCGCGCACCCAACACGATAAGCGCCGCCGTCACTGCTCCGGCTACGAACCAGTAACGGCGGGACATTCTATCGACTCTACGTTTACTCGTCCAGCACGCCGCCTACTAGGCGGCCTAGTACGCTGCCACTTTCTTTCGAGGCATTGCCGCCATTGGGTGCCAGCGCCTGAATCAGCTTTTTCACCGGCATCGACTGCAGCCACACCCGGCCAGTACCTTGCAGGGTGGCCAGCAACAGCCCTTCGCCGCCAAAAATCATGGATTTCAGGCCGCCGGCGCGGGCAATGCTGAAGTTGATGCTGGGCTCGAAAGCTACCACGCAGCCCGTATCCACGCGCAGCAGCTCGTTATTGAGTTGCTTCTCGATGATGGTACCGCCCGCGTGAATAAAAGCTTTACCGTCGCCGGTTAGCTTTTCCAGAATGAAGCCCTCCCCGCCAAAAAAGCCGGCCCCAAACTTCTGGTTGAAGTGAATCCCGATTTTGGTACCCCGGGCCGCGGCCAGAAATCCATCCTTCTGTACGATTAGGCCCTGGGGCATGGTGCCCAGGTCTACCGGGATAATGGTGCCGGGGTAGGGGGCCGAAAAGGCTACGCGGCTTTTGCCGTAGCCGCCCCGGTGCGTAAAGTGGGTCATAAACAGCGATTCGCCGGTAATCAGGCGGGTACCGGCCGAGAACAGCTTGCCCAAAATGCCCTGGTCGGGCTCCGAGCCGTCGCCCATCTTGGTTTCGAAGGCTATGCCTTCTTCCATGTACACCATGGCGCCGGCTTCAGCAATGACGGTTTCATTGGGGTCAAGCTCCACTTCCAGCACCTGGATGTCGGAGCCAAGAATGCGGTAATCTACGTCGTGGGACTGCATATGCGAGAGGTTAAGGCGAATAACGAGCCCAAGTATAGCAAACTGCCAATAATCAGGGGAAGTAGCCCCAAAATAAAGCGGCGCTCTTCCATTGGAAAAGCGCCGCTAAATATCCTTTGCAGAGAAGACCAAACAGCTTATTCTTTGCTTAACTCGCCACGCACGTCGGCTTCAGCGTCGGCTTCGGGCTCGTTTTTCGCGCCCTTCTTCTTGGCCTCAGTGCTGGTGCGGCGCATGAAGTCTTCGTCGGACTCTTCGGGTTCGGCCGCCCCGTTTTCCAACGGAAAATCTTCGTCGTCTTCGACCTTCTCGCCAAACTGTCCGTCGCGGTTCACCAGCTTCTTGTCGCGCACGTGCTGGTTGAGGAAGTGGTTGATTTCCTCGATGGAGTAGTTGGAGGTGATTTCGCCCAGCGGATTGACCTTGATTTCGAAGCCTTCCAGGTCTTTGTGCACCCGGGCTTTTTTCTCGGGGTCGGTTTTCTTGCTCTTGTTGACGGGTTTCTTAGCCATGATGTCGTCCGTAGGTAGGTGTGTGCTACGCCAGCGCCTTGCCCAAACACGAAGGCCGCTCCGTACCGATAGTACGAAGCGGCCCCGGTGCCGGATGCCCGAATTTTAAAACGGCTGGTTAGGCGCTGGCTTTGTCGGCCAGGCGCGCCACGGCGGATTCAATGCGCTGCGCCGTTTCCTGCGCCCCAATGATGCTCATAATGGCCATCAGGTCGGGGCCGGCGGCTACACCGGTAACTACCGTGCGCAAAGCCTGCAATACCTGCCCGATTTTCACGCCCTGGCGCTCCAACACCATCGTCAGCAGGGTTTTGATGCCCTCGGGCGTAGTATCGTTGTGGGCGGGCAGCTCCTGGGCAAATTGCAGCAAAGCCGAAGCCGTAGCGGCATTCCACTTCTTGCTGATGACCTGCTCGTCGTAGCTTTCGGGGGCAATAAAGAAGTACTGCGCCTCGCGCCAGAAGTCCTGCGGGAAGGTCACGCGTTCCTTCATTGCGCCTACAATCTGCACGGCCTTCTCTTCGGAGCACTCGATGTTGTGCTCTCGCAGGGCCGTGAGCAGGAACTGGGCCAGCTCGGTATCGGGCTTGGCGCGCAGGTAATGCTCGTTGTACCAGCGCACCTTGTTCTGGTCGAAGCGGGCCGGCGACTTGCTCACCCGCTCAATGCTGAAAGCCTCAATCAGCTCCGGCATGGAGAAAATTTCCTGCTGGGAGCCGGGGTTCCAGCCCAGAAAGGCCAGGAAGTTGATGAAGGCGTCGGGCAGGTAACCACTCTCGCGGTAGCCGCTGCTCACCGTGGGCTGGCCGGTTTCGGAGTCCACACCGTGCCATTCGAGCGGGAATACGGGGAAGCCGAGCTTGTCGCCGTCGCGTTTGCTGAGCTTGCCGGTGCCGTCGGGCTTGAGCAGCAGGGGCAGGTGGGCAAACTGCGGCATGGTGTCTTCCCAGCCGAAATAGCGGTAGAGCAGCACGTGCAGCGGGGCCGAGGGCAGCCACTCTTCGCCCCGGATTACGTGGGTGATTTCCATCAGATGGTCATCCACGATGTTGGCCAGGTGATAGGTCGGCATGCCGTCCGACTTCATCAGCACCTTGTCGTCGATGCTGCTGGAATGGACCACTACCCAGCCCCGAATCATGTCGTTGAAGCGTACTTCCTCCTTGCGCGGCACTTTCAGACGAATCACGTAGGGCGCGCCGCTGTCGAGCAGTTGCTTCACCTCGTCTTCGGGCAGCGTGAGGGAGTTGCGCATCTGAGTGCGCGTAATGCTGTTGTACTGCGGGTTGGGCACCTTGGCGGCCGTTAGGCGGGCGCGCATGGCGTCCAGCTCTTCAGGCGAGTCGAAGGCATAGTAGGCATGGCCGCTGTTGATGAGCTGCATGGCGTACTGCATATACATCGGCTTCCGCTCACTCTGCCGGTAGGGCGCGTGCGGGCCGGGCGTCTCGCTCCACGGGCTTTCGTCGAGCTCGATGCCGCACCATTTCAGGGATTCGGCAATGTACTTTTCAGCACCGGGCACGAAGCGGTTCTGGTCGGTGTCTTCGATGCGCAATAGCATCTTACCGCCCATCTTGCGGGCAAACAAATAGTTATACAGCGCCGTGCGCACGCCACCGATATGTAACGGTCCCGTAGGGCTGGGCGCAAAGCGCACCCGTACTTCTCTCTCCATAAAAACAGAAATTCGCGTCGAATCTGACTAGAAACGTGCCGCGAAGGTACAAAGATCAAATGGTGATTTAGTGAGATGGTGAAATGGTGAGTTGTTGTTCCGTTGGCGCTATTTGCGCGGTCAGAACGACAAACTTACCATTTCATTATCTCACTAAATCACCACTACTCCCGATTGCGGAAGGTTAGGTAGAGGATGAGACCCAGCAGCGTGATGCCGCCCCGGATAACCCAGGCCACGGTGGCGCCCCACTGGTCAATCCAGGTGAGGAGCATGGATTTCATGCCCAGCGAAGGCAAAATCAACGACAGCAGGCCGAGCAGGAGCAAGCCTAGTCCAAGTTCTTTCATACAGTGAAATTGTGAAGTGGTGAAATAGCGAGTTGTTGTTCAATATGCGCAATAGCACACAGTCAGAACGAAAAACTCACTATTTCACTACCTCACCAAGGCTCTATTTTACGGCGATGCACGAAATTTCTACCTGCACGTCTTTAGGCAGGCGGCTTACTTCCACGGTTTCGCGGGCCGGGGCGTAGTCGGCCTCGAAGTAGCTACCGTAGATTTCGTTGATCAGGCCAAAGTTGCCGAGGTCTTTCACGAAGATGCTGCACTTCACCACGTCGCGCAGGGTGAGGCCGGCGGCGCCCAGCACGGCCTGCAGGTTACGCATCACCTGGTGGGTTTCGGCGGCTACGTCGCCATTGCCAACGAGCTGGCCGGTGGTAGCATCCAAGGCAACCTGGCCCGAGACGTACACGGTGTTGCCGGCCTGAATAGCCTGGCTGTAGGGGCCGATAGGAGCAGGGGCTTCGGGTGAGTAAATGATGGTGTTGGCCATAAGAAGTAAGTTGGGAAAGGCAGGTAAGTTTTAAGGCAGAAAGCTAAGCAATAACGGTGGGCCGGTAGCTGCACGCAGCTACAGGATGGCATGAAGCGGCGGTAATCCTCAAGGCGCAACGACCTGCTCTGCCGACACTCGGATACTTTTTTTACCGAAAAACTCGGCGTAAGCCTGATTCGACCAATCGTCGGTAGTAGGAGTAATGTCGTAGAAAAGCAGCGTTTTCGACGGGTTGCGCAGCGGTTCTACTACCACGTCCGGAGTGTTGGCCGACTCCCAGGAGTGCAGGTATTGGTAGCGGGCCGTCAACTGCGCATCGTAGCGCGCCGCCGCGCCGCTTAGCCAGTCCTGGTAGGCTAGCATGATGTTGTTGGTATTGTCGACTTTTTCGCGGCCCCGGGCTCGGAACCGATGCCCCACTGCAAACGCCAGTACCACCCAGCCCACAAGCAGCCAGTGAGCATAAGCCGGCACCGCGTCGGCCGGTGCAGTAGCGCGGCTCCAATAGCGCCGGGCCCAGGCGTGGGCATTCACAAACCAGCCCACCAGAAAAAATAAGTACAGCACGTTCTGGGAGCGAGGCGGCATGGATGTGCTGGTAGCATAATGCGCCAGCGAGAAGACGATAATAACCGAAACGGGTAGCAACAGAGTAATAAAGAGCGGGTTTTGCGCCAGCCGGTTCAAGGGTAGGTCCGGCACGCGGCTTAGGCGGTAGCTGAGCGGGGCCAGCAGCACGGTAATAGCCAGCAGTACCCCGTTGCCCAGCCAGTTGATCAGGCACCGGTAGGCCGACAGCGCGCCCCTGTCGACGGCTTGCAGCACCGTGTACTGTTGCCGGTGCTCATGCATCCGGACGAAGTTGCCGGGCGCCAGAAACGCCACGGCACAGGCGGCCACTACCACCGCGCTGAGCAGCATATATTCCCAATCGATCCGGCGCTGTTGGATGCAGCGCAGCAGGGTGAAGCTGCCGAGGCCAACCAGCAGGGGCAGGGCATTGGTTTCGTTGCCGCCTACTACTACACTGGCTAGCAGCGCCGCAACACCCAGCCACTTGCGGCGAGCAGCCCCGGCCGGCATGTTGGCATGGCGCACCAAGGCACCCAGCAACAGTAGCGTTAAGCAGGCCGGTACCATATAGTTGTAGTCACTGGTAATCCAGTAGAACCCTTCTGCCGGGCTTGGCATTTGAAACAGGAAAAGAGCCGTTAGTGCTCCTGCCGCTAGCCAGGCGTACCGCCGCTTGTACTGCTCGCCCAGCAGCACACGGAATAGCAGATAAGCCGCTACGGGCAGCAGCAGAATCATCAGCAGGCACACGAGACCGTAGCCCTCAGTGATGTAACCGTAAGCCACCGGATTCAGCAGCCCCCACAGCGCAGCAGCGGTGTAGCGGCCCGTCCAATGGTAATACATATAAGAAATGTAGCCCCAGTGCCCGTGTTTGCTCACATCGTTGGCGGTCAGAAAATCATCGGCCGACGGGTGAGCATACCAGCATAGCGCCACGAAGGGCAGCAGGCTTAGGACGCCGGTAATTCCTATTAAAAACGAAACAGTTGACTGTGAAAAACGCGTCGGGGATAAAGCTGCTTTCATACACTGAAAGAGGTAGTAATTGACCTTATATAGAATTGGAAAGGCATAAAAAGAGCGCCCTTTGCGGAGGCGCTCTTTTTGTATTCAGTGATGTACAAAACTTACTCTACCGTCACCGACTTAGCCAAGTTACGGGGCTGGTCGACGTTGCAGCCGCGCAGAACGGCAATGTGGTAGGAAAGCAGCTGCAGCGGAATCACCGATACCAATGGCATCAGTACTTCGCTCGTAGCGGGTACCTCGATGGTGAATTCAGCCATAGCCGGAATTACTGTGTCGCCTTCCGTTACTACGGCAATGATGCGGCCTTTGCGGGCCTTCACTTCCTGGATGTTCGATACTACTTTCTCGTACGAGCTGTCTTTGGTAGCAATAACCACCACGGGCATGTTCTCGTCGATAAGCGCAATCGGACCGTGCTTCATCTCGGCCGCCGGATAGCCTTCGGCGTGGATGTAGCTGATTTCCTTGAGCTTAAGCGCACCTTCCAGGGCTACAGGGAAGTTGTAGCCGCGGCCCAAATACAGGAAGTTAGTCGAATCCTTGAAGATTTCGGCAATGGCCTCAATCTCATTGTTTAGCAACAGCGCCTTTTCAACTTTCGATGGAATGTTGCTCAACTCTACCATCAGTTCCCGCAGCTTAGAGTCGGTAAGAGTGCCGCGCTTGTGGCCCACAATCATGGCCAGCAGCGTCAGTACCGTAACCTGGGCCGTGAAAGCCTTGGTCGAAGCCACCCCAATTTCGGGGCCGGCGTGCGTGTAAGCACCCGCGTCGGTAGCGCGAGCAATGCTCGAGCCTACCACGTTGCAGATACCGAAGATGGTAGCGCCTTTGCTCTTGGCCAACTCAATGGCCGCCAGCGTGTCGGCCGTTTCGCCCGACTGAGAAATAGCCAGCACGATGTCGCGCTCGGTGATAATGGGGTTGCGGTAGCGGAACTCGGAGGCGTATTCCACTTCCACCGGAATGCGGGCCAGGTCCTCAATGAGGTATTCTGCTACCAAGCCGGCGTGCCACGAAGTACCGCAGGCCACGATGATGATCCGGTCGGCATTGACAAACTTCCGCTCGTAGGCCCGGATACCGCCCATGTTCAGGTGGCCGGCCTCCAGCTCCAGACGACCCCGCATGGAATCGAGGATAGAGCGGGGCTGTTCGAAGATTTCCTTGAGCATGAAATGCTCGTAGCCGCCTTTCTCAATGCTGTCCAGCTCCAACTCCAGCTTCTGGATATACGGCGTCTGCTGCACGTCTTCCTTCGAGCGGATATCGAGCTTACCGTCGCGGATAACTACGATTTCGTAGTCGTTCACATACACTACCTCGTTGGTATACTCAATGATGGGCGTAGCATCCGAAGCCAGGAAGAACTCATCTTTGCCGATACCGATTACCAGCGGGGAGCCTTTACGGGCCGCAATCAGCTGATTAGGGTCGTCTTTGCTCAGTACCACGATGGCGTAGGCTCCTACTACTTCGTGCAGGGCCAAGCGCACGGCCTCTTCCAGCGAGCAGCTGTTCTGCTTCTGGATTTCCTCAATCAGATTGACGAAGACTTCCGTGTCGGTATCGGAGTGAAAAACGTGGCCTTGCTTCTGCAAGTGGGTCTTCAGAGCCGCGTAGTTCTCGATGATGCCGTTGTGGATGATGGCAATCCGCTCGGAGGTAGAGTAGTGCGGGTGAGCATTTGAATCGTTCGGTTCGCCGTGGGTAGCCCAGCGCGTGTGGCCCATGCCAATGTGCGCGTGCGTATCCTTCTCGGCAATGAAGTTCTCAAGTTCCTGAACTTTGCCCTTCTTCTTATAAACGTTCAGGGCTCCGTTCAGCAGGGCAACGCCTGCCGAGTCGTAGCCGCGGTACTCCAGGCGACGCAGGCCTTTTATGATAATGGGGCAAGCCTCACGGTACCCGATGTAAGCGACGATTCCGCACATAGTGTGTCAGAGAAAGAGATGTTGAGAGAAAAATCACTCCGGCCCGGCCCTTCAACAAAGGCCGTGCCGGAGTGATTCGTATGAAATCAGCTGATCCTTAGCGCAACTTGGATGAGTATACGCGCAACTTAATTTTCTGGGCGTCCAGTACGCTCCGATTTAGCGACAGGCCGAATGAGCGGCGCAGCACCGGACTGAGCATCAAAGAGGCGGCCTGCTCACCCAATTGATTAGCCAAGTAAGCCTGCAGATAGGTGGTGATAACCACGCTGTAGTATTTGTTGGTCGGGCTGAGGTTATATAGGGTCACGACGGCTTCGTTACCCTGTCCTAATTGGTTTTGCAGATTTGCCTGTACAATCCGCTCCACTGGCGAAATGTTCACGGTACGCAGTAGCACCCGATTTTGGGCGTTTAGCTCGTAGAGGAATGCCTGAGTCGGGTTGGGAAACAAGGCGCCGCCCGACGATTTTACCGGAATAATCAATTCAGCCCGGTTGATGGCCAGTGCCGACTGGTCGCGCAACGCATCCAGCCCCGTGAAAGTCAGCTTGGCAGCCAAACCTACACCTTCCTGCATATACGCCAGGTTGTCAGTGGTGCGCACCGATTGCGTGCCATTAGCCAAGACATCGAAGGGCGCTTTCAGTGCCGTTGAAATCTGGCTGTAATAGCGTGGAGCGTTCGGGTCGCTGCTGGCGTAGGAAGTACCCAGACGAATAGTGTAGGGCTGTGGCACGTAGGGCTGCGTTCTGCCCGTTTTGGTCGAGTGGAAATAAACGAAAATCCGGTTATCGACCGAGCGGTTAATGCCTAGTACCGCGCTGCTATACCCTGCAGCAGGAGCAATGGCAAGGCCTTTAATTATTTCGTCCAGCTTAGCCTGCGTGAAAGAAGCGTCGTTCAACGCCCCAAATAAACGGGTAGCCAGCTCGGAGTTGCGCACCTGGTCTTTGTGCAGCACCAGCCGAATTGTCGGATCTGGAACGGTAACAGTAGTCGTACTATCGACGGTGCCCGGAACCTTGTTACCGTCCGCATTCTTGATCAGCTTTTTCAGCCCATTGGCCCGCTCTTCCTTCTTGGTTCGGTTGAGCGAGCTTATCAGATTGGTACCAATGGCTGAACCCAACGCCACGTCAGCGACGCCCGCGTTATAGGTTTTCTTCTCGTTGAGTGGTTCCGCCAGCGGAAGCAGGTCGAAGTGAACTGGCTGGGCCGAGCTGCCATACACCTGGTCGAAGGCCGATACGACCACCACCGAGTCGAGTTTGGCATTGGTAAACTGGTGCGGTAGTGAATCGGGGCTGGTGCGCAGGTTGTAGAGCACCTTGGCCGTAGTGGTACCCAGCACGTTGTCCGTAACCCGTCCTACCAAAGCCCGGTCGGCATTCAGGGTTTCCACTGAGTCCTGCAGGATGGTAGCCGCTTCCACTGGGTAGTCGCGGTATTCAGTGTTGATAGGTGAAGTGCCCGGCAGCTCAACCCCCAGGTCGTTGGGGTCTTCGCAGCTGGTGGTAGCCAGCAGCAGGGCAGTGGAAACAAGGGAAACCGAAGCTATTCGGAAGGCGCTGCTAATTGGCCAGTTCATTATAAAGCGTGTAGTAAGAGGAAAGCAGTTGGTCGCCGGTACCAACCTGGCCGATCTGACGTTTCTGCGAGTACTCCGAAAACAGGGCGTTCAGGTTGTCGCTGAAGTCCTCGTCGGATTTCACCACGGAGTCGGCATATTCCATGCCCACTTTGATGAAGCCGCCAAAGTCGGCCGTTTTGAGCGCGGCCAGCATTTCGTCATCAATGTCCAGCATTTTGGCCTTCTCGATGATGTCGCCTTCAAATTTGTGGCTGAACTCGTTGTTGTAGACCGTGAAGACTGACTTGGCATCCTTAAAGATAGGATCCTTCTTGTAGGTGGTCTTCAGGTACATCGGAATCAAGCCGGTCATCCAGTCGTTGCAATGAACGATGTCGGGTGCCCAGCCCAGCTTTTTCACGGTTTCGAGCACGCCTTTGCAGAAAAAGATGGCGCGCTCATCGTTGTCGGCGTGGAACTTATCGTTTTTGTCGACCAGCACCGACTTGCGGTGGAAGTAATCTTCGTTATCGATGAAGTATACTTGCAGCTTCGCATTTGGAATAGAAGCCACTTTGATGATAAGCGGCTTTTCCTCCTCACCCACGGCGATGTTGATGCCGGACAGGCGCACTACCTCATGCAAACGGTTCTTACGCTCGTTGATAATACCAAAGCGGGGCACGAAAATGCGGATTTCCATCCCCATCTCCTGCATTCCCTGCGGTAGCATACGCAGAAACTCCGCTACCTTGGTCGTCTGCAAAAACGGGTTAATTTCCGTGGCAGCGTAAAGTATTCTCAACTTGGACATATAGAGTCAGTTGGTGTGATTGGGATAGGGCAACACTTTGGGATGCACAAAATTAAGCATTTTTGAGCGAATTATCAATTAAACCAGCCCCGGCACCCTGCCAACGGGCCTTTTCACCCTATGGAGATACTGCAATCGGCAGCCGCGTTGCAAGCCCAGACCGAAATCTGGCGTCAAAACAAATTGCGCATCGGCTTGGTGCCTACCATGGGGGCGCTCCACGAAGGGCATCTGCAACTGGTGCGAGCCGCCGCGCAGGAGAATGATGTGGTGGTGGTCAGCGTATTCGTGAACCCCACGCAGTTTGGCAACGCCGAAGACTTCCGCCTCTACCCCCGCGTGCCCGAAGCCGATGCCGAGCTGCTGGGCCCCGCAGGCTGCACCGCGCTGTTTCTGCCCGCAGTAGAGCAGATGTACCCGCAGCCCACGGTGCTACGCTTCGACTTCGGACCCCTGGAGCGGGTGATGGAAGGGGAACACCGGCCGGGGCATTTCAACGGCGTGGCCACGGTGGTGAGCAAGCTGTTTCACTTGAGCCGGCCGCACCGGGCTTACTTCGGCCAGAAAGATTTGCAGCAAGTGGCCGTTATCCGGCAGCTCATTGCCGATTTGTCGTTTGACCTGGAACTGGTGGCGTACCCGACCATTCGGGAGGCCGACGGGCTGGCTATGTCGTCGCGCAACCGGCGGCTGGCCCCGGCCGACCGTGCCGTAGCGCCCCGGCTCTACGAAGCTCTAGCATTGGGGGCTTCGCTCGTGGAAGAGCAGATATCCACTCCCGAAGCGGTGCAGCAGGCCGTAGAGCAGTTTCTGGCCGCCGATCCGGCTATTCAGCTCGAATACTTTGCCCTGGCCGATGGCCGCACCCTGCAGCCTATCATCGGCACCTGGACGCCGGGCAGCGTGGTAGCGTTGTGCCTGGCCGCCTACGTGGGCGGCGTACGGCTGATCGACAATGTGCTGGTGACACTGGCGTAGCGACGCCGGGCTGATGAGCATCCATGAGGGGTTCAGCGTGATTTAGCTACCTTTGCAGCCTGAAAATCACCTGTTCTTTACCCATGCATATCGAAGTTCTCAAGTCCAAAATTCACCGGGCCAAAGTTACCCAGGCCGAGCTGCACTACGTCGGCAGCGTCACGATTGACGAAGACCTGCTGGATGCGGCCAACATGGTGGAAAATGAGAAAGTTACCATCGTCAACGTCAATAACGGGGAGCGTTTTGAGACGTACACCATCCGGGGGGAGCGGGGCTCGGGTATGGTGTGCCTGAACGGGCCCGCCGCCCGGCGCGTGGCCGTGGGCGACATCGTTATTATTTTCTCGTATGCCCTGATTGACTTTGCCGAAGCCCGTGAGCATAAGCCCACGCTGGTGTTTCCGGATCAACACAATCGGTTGGTATAAAGCGCCGGATCAGCCAGCCGCTCTGTTGGCCAAGGAGCGGCCGGACTTGCGGAGTCCCATAGTCGGTATTTGTTGCGTGGACGGTATTCATGAAAAGACTGCTTAATATTCTAAAATACGCCCTGCTCTTATCGGTTTCGGGGCTGCTGATGTGGTATGCCGTGCAGGGCCAGGACTTGAGCAGCATTGGCCGCCACATGCGGCAAGCCAACTATTCTTGGCTGATCATCACGATGACTCTCTCGTGCCTGGGCTACTTCAGCCGCGCCTACCGTTGGAAGATGCAATTGGACGCCACCAAGCACACCGCGCCTTTCTGGGACGTATACCACGCCATGATGGTGGGCTACCTGGCTAACATGGTGCTGCCGCGCATGGGCGAGGTTATCCGCTGCTCTATTCTGCAGCGCACCAGCAAAGTGCCGGTACAAGTAGCCCTGGGTACCGTCGTGACGGAGCGCGTCATCGACGTGCTGGTGCTGTTGCTACTACTAGGCAGCACTCTGCTGCTCGATTTCAACACTTTCTGGTCGTTTGTAACCGATAAAGTGCTGGGTGGCCGCTACGACGAGCTGGCCCGCAACCGTACGCCGCTGCTGGTGGCAGCCGGTATTGGGCTGCTGCTGCTGCTGGGACTAGCTTATGGGTTGTTTCGCAACCTGGAGCGGCTGCGGCAAAGCGCGCTGTTCAACAAGGTAGTCGTGTTTGCAAAAGGTTTGCTGGCGGGTGTTTTCAGCATCCTGAAGATGGAGAATAAAGGGCTTTTCCTGCTCCATACCTTCTTCACCTGGCTCGTGTATTACCTGATGGACTACCTGGCCTTCCGGTGCTTTCCGGCTACTTATTCTCTGGATATGCGCGCAGGACTGGCCGTACTCACCTTCGGCGCCTTCGGCATGGCAGCTCCGGTGGCCGGTGGCATCGGACCGTTTCACGTGATGGTACAAGGCATTCTGTTGGCCTACGGTATTAGTAAGGAAGCCGGTATTGCCTACGCCCTGGTTGTGCACGGCTCCCAGACGATACTGGTGGTGCTCATGGGTGGTATCAGCTTCGTGGCTAGCATGGTAAAATCGGGCAAAACGCTACGGCAACTGGCGGCCGAGCCAACTCTAGCAGTAACAACCGATGTGGAGTAAAGACAAAATACTAGGTACTGAAGCCCTGCTGCCGCAACTGGAGCAGTGGCGCGCCGCCGGCCGCAAAATTGTGTTTACCAACGGCTGCTTCGATCTGCTCCACCTGGGCCACGTCGACTACCTGGAAAAAGCCCGTAGCCTGGGCGACGTACTGGTGCTGGGCCTTAATACCGACGCTTCGGTAAGCCGGCTCAAGCCTGGCCGGCCGCTACAGGACGAAGTGTCACGCGCCCGGATTCTGGCGTCCCTTTTGTTTGTGGATGCCGTGGTTCTGTTCGACGAGCCGACTCCGTTGGAGCTGATTACGCTGGTCCAACCCGACATTTTGGTGAAGGGCGACGACTACGCCGTCAGTGGAATTGTCGGCCACGAATTGGTGTTGGCTAATGGCGGGCAGGTACTCACCGTACCGCTCGTACAGGGCTACAGCACCACGCGCATCGTCGAGCGGATCCGGGCCCAGTTTCACTCCTAACGCACTTTTCCCCATGCACTATAACGCAAGTCCGATTATGTTCCTGGTCCTCGCGGCCATGGTAGTAAGCTGGCTGATTCAGTGGCGGCTGCGCAGTAAATTCGCGCAGTACGCCAAAATCGGGTTGCAGTCGGGCCTGACAGGCCGGCAGATTGCTGAGCTCATGCTGGCCGACCACGGCATCACCGATGTGCGCGTCATCTCGGCCGAAGGCCGTCTTACCGACCACTACAACCCCGCCGATAAGACCGTAAACCTGAGTGAGGCTGTGTACGAGGAGCGTAGTGCCGCCGCCGCCGCCGTAGCCGCCCACGAGTGCGGCCACGCCGTGCAGCACGCCACAGCCTATAGCATGCTGCAGTTCCGCTCGGCTATGGTGCCCGCCCTGAGCGCTGTATCCACCTACATGCCCTGGATTCTGATGGCCGGCGTCTTCATGATTCGCACCACGGTTATTCCATTGGGCGTGGGCATTGCGCTGTTCTCGCTCACCACGCTATTCTCGTTTGTCACGCTGCCCGTCGAGTTTGACGCCAGCCGCCGGGCCCTGGCCTGGATTGACAAGCGCGGCATCGTAACGCCCCAGGAGCACACGATGGCCAAAGATGCCCTCTGGTGGGCCGCCATGACCTACGTGGTGGCCGCCCTCAGCTCCCTGGCTACGCTACTATACTATGTCAGCATTTTCCTGGGTGGCCGCGACCGGCGCTAAACAATAGGCTGATTAACTGCTTTTAAAGCGGGCCGCTTGGATGTTCTGAGCGGCCCGTTTTTGTTGGACGGCCCAGCTGCCGCCCGCTTTTTCGTTTAAGCCAGTACTAAGGAAGTCCGCTTTTCATACTCTGGCCCAACTACAGAAGGCGGCTTGCCGAATAAAATTGCGGCCTACCTGCTTATTGTCCAACATCTACGGGTTAATTTTGAACCTACATTCCGCCGCCTACAAGCGGTACCATTCTCTCCCACCCAAGCATATTCCCAATGGATTTTCAGCTCACTGAAGAACAACTAGCCGTCCAGTCGGCAGCCCGCGACTTTGCCCAGAACGAACTCTGGGCCGGCGTAATTGAGCGCGACGAACACCAGAAATTTCCCGCTGAGCAAGTGAAGAAGATGGGCGAGCTAGGCTTCCTGGGCATGATGGTGAGCCCCGAGTACGGCGGCGGCGGCATGGATACGGTATCGTACGTGCTGGCCATGGAGGAGATTTCCAAGGTCGATGCATCCTGCTCCGTTATCATGTCGGTGAATAACTCGCTGGTGTGCTGGGGCCTGGAGAAATACGGCACCGAGGAGCAGAAGCGCAAGTATCTGCCCCGCCTCACCAGTGGCGAAATCATCGGCGCCTTCTGCCTCTCCGAGCCCGAAGCTGGCTCCGATGCTACTATGCAGCGCACCACGGCCGAAGACAAAGGTGACCATTACCTGCTGAACGGCACCAAAAACTGGATTACCAACGGCAGCTCAGCTTCCGTATACTTGGTGGTGGCCCAAACCAACCCCGAGCTCAAGCACCGCGGTATCAACGTGCTGATTGTGGACAAGGACATGCCCGGCTTCGTAGTTGGTCCCAAGGAAAACAAACTCGGCATCCGGGGCTCCGACACGCACTCCCTGATGTTCACGGATGTGAAAGTACCCAAGGAAAACCGCATCGGTGAAGACGGCTTCGGCTTCAAGTTTGCCATGCAGGTGCTGGCCGGCGGCCGCATCGGCATTGCAGCGCAGGCTCTGGGTATTGCTTCCGGCGCTTTCGAGCTGTCGTTGAAGTACTCCAAGGAACGCAAGGCTTTCGGCGTTGAAATCTCCAAGCACCAAGCCATTCAGTTTAAGCTGGCTGATATGGCTACCAACATCGATGCGGCCCGCCTGTTGTGCCTGCAAGCTGCCCACGATAAAGACGCTCACCAGGACTACGCCAAGTCGGGTGCGATGGCCAAGCTGTTTGCCTCCAAAACGGCTATGGATACGGCCGTAGAAGCCGTTCAGATCCACGGGGGCTACGGTTTTGTGAAGGAATTCCACGTGGAGCGTATGATGCGCGACGCCAAAATCACGCAGATTTACGAAGGAACTTCGGAGATTCAGAAAATTGTAATCTCACGTGAATTGCTTAAGTAATTCTGGAATTGCCTAAAAGTCAGAATCATTGCATTAAACCCAGCCATAAATTGGCTGGGTTTTTCGTTTTTGTGAATTTTTATATGTTATTTTGCATTGTCTAAATCCAGCCCCTCAACTGGCCGGTTTTACCCCGGTACCCCAACCACCCCCTAGAATATGGAAGATTACAATAAAGTGATAGAGTCGCTTGGTGTACGATACATTAAAGCGAAAAATCTGGTGCTTCAGCAGCCGTTTACGGTGCGGAATTATTACGATGTCGGCAATAACCTTATTCTGCTGCACAAGGGCCGCGTAGCCTTCGGCGACGAGGAGCAGGTAGTAGAAGAAGGCGAAATGCTGTTCATCCCCGGTGGCCGCGCTACCAAGGTGAGCTACGGCGAGGCGGCCGGCAAAGTCATTACCAACGACGACCTGATCAGCAATAAGGACAAGTTTTTCCACTCGAATGCCGATCTGGACCTGATTGGCGACGCCGAAGAAAGCCACAGCCACGTGAGCTTCGAGGCCAAGGTGTTCGACTCGGTCAACTTCTTCGCCTCACTCGATGTGCCTGCCTTCCTGATTACCGGCAATTCCAAGCTGGCCAATCTGGTAATTAAGGTAGTAGAAGAAAGCCTGCAGGAGTTGCCCGGCCGCGAGCGTCTCATCACCATCTACACCGAGAATATAGTGGTGGAGATTGTGCGCTACATCCTGAAAAACAAGATGTTTGTGGAGCAGCTGGCTACCAACAGCACCTACTTCAAAGACCCGCGCCTCATTGACCTCTTCAACTACATCAAGGAGAACATCGGTGGCGACCTGTCGAACAAAGTGCTGTCGAGCGTGGCTAACGTGAGTGAGGACTATGTAGGCCAGTACTTCAAGATGCTAACCGGCATCAACCCCCAGGACTACATCGAGTACCAGCGCATGGAACGGGCCGTATTCCTGCTCCGTACCACCAAGAAAAGCATCCGCGACATTGGCAAGGAAGTGGGCTACAAGGACACAGCCTATTTCTGCCGCCGCTTCAAAATGATGTTTGGCATTCCGGCCGGCAAGATGCGCCGCCGCGAATCGGCCATGAACATCTAAGTAGCCGGATAACCCAATAGAAAGCCCCGCTTCAAGCAATTGAAGCGGGGCTTTCTATTGGTGGTGTTTTGAGCCGGACGCTCTTTCAGCCGGCTGGATCTTATACCGTTACGTCGAGCACCGTATTGAACGTGCGGACTACCCGGGATACTTCGGCCAAAAAGTCGGGTGCTTTTTCAATCTGGTTGCCGATAACGATGACGTCGGCGCCGGCAGCTAGGGCCGTGTGAGCTTTTTCGGCGGTATTGATGCCGCCACCCACAATCAGGGGTGTATCGGTAGCCTGGCGCACGGCCCGGATGGTAGCTGAGGAAACGGGATACATAGCGCCACTACCGCCATCGAGGTACATCAGGCGCAAGCCCAGTTGCTCGCCGGCCATGGCCGTGCAGGCTGCAATAGTAGGCTTATCGTAGGGCAGGGGAGTAGTGCCACTCATGTAGCTGGCCGTAGTCTGGCGACCGGTATCAACCAGCATGTAGCCGGTGGGCAGAATCTGCAGGTTGCTGGCCCGTAACAGCGGAGCCGCTACTACGTGCTGGCCAATGAGAAAATCCGGGTTGCGGCCCGAAATCAGGGACAGCAGCAAAATACCATCAGCGTTGGTGTCGAGATGAAGACTGTGGCTGGGAAAAAGCAACACCGGCACGGCGCTGCAGCTTTTTATCAAACGAATGAGCGACGCCTGGTGAGAAGTCATCACCAGGCTGCCGCCCACGAAAAAGTAATCAACCGGGTTTACTTCACTTAATTCCAGCAGCTGCCGGCACCCTGCCTCATCCAGGTTATCCGGGTCGAGCAGGACGGCCAGAGACTTCTGGCCCCGGGCACGGCGCTTACTGAGGGTTTCATGCAGGCTTGTGAGGCGCATCCGCTTCGTCGTGGTGATACGTAAAGTCGATATCCTTCGTCTCGGGTTCGTAAGCCGTCGAACTGGGGGAAGTCGCAAGGTCGGGATTTTTGACCATAGGTAGATAATCGCCAACTTTTTTCGCTACGTATGCCATCAATACGGCCGTTACCTGCGCAATAAGCATCTTTCCAGTATCCGACTGCATAAAGCTCTGGAAAGCAGAAGCCATCAGGTTAGCCGCTTCCGAAGAAGGAGCCGCCGGCTGTTGGTAAGCCGGCACCGGATAGGAACGGCCCGATGCGCGGGAAACCGGCGGAAATGGGTCGATGTCCGAATCGGTGTGGTACACATCCGGGGCCAGGTGGGCCCGCTCGTGTGAAGGAGCCTGCGCGCCCCGGTCGGCCTGGTGTGGGTGAGCTGAGCCAAAGCCCAGATCATCGGCTACCGATGTATCGACGTGAGAATAATGCTTGTCGGCGTGGCGGATCTTGCGGCGCGACTGGGCTACCCGCTCGTGCATGTCCAACTCCTCCAGTCCTTCATCGAAGGCCGAGCGCTTCTTGCTGAATACTTTCTTGATCAGCCAGATGCTACCGACCAGGCCCGCGCCGATGATGGCGTATTTGCCTACCTGTTGGGTTTTTTCCTTGATTTCATCAACGTCGCCCTGCAGTGCCCGCTCGTACTCAAGCTTTTGGCGCTCCAGAAATTCCTTTTCGTCCTCGAACAGTGGATTGGTCAGCTCAGCCATGAGGTAGATTATGCTTGACGTTTGTCAGATTTGTAGATGGTGTTGTTCAGCAGCTTGTCGGCCAGGCCCTGGAACAATTTTTTGTCGACGCCCACCAGGAAGATGATGAGCAGTACCAGATAGAAGCCGGCTACGGCCCCGAAACCCCAGTACGGGCTGTCGAAGGCCACATTGAGGGCCAGACCAGCGAAGATGCTCAGAAAGATCAGGAACATCAGGGCAATCAGGCCCATAGCGGCACCGTGCATGGTGCCTACGAAAGCCAGCTTGACTTTCTCCTGCACTTCCAGGCGCACCAAGTCGATGCGGGTATCGAGGTAGCCTTTCAGGTTGCCCACCAAGCTGTCGTTGCGGGGCGTTTTGGAATCGTCGTCGTCGTAAGCCATACGGCGTGGAGAAGAATAGCGAGAAAAGATGTTAGAGAGGTCGGAAGCCACCAAGTGAGCCAGAAAGCCGTTTTGTGGTTTGTGCTTCCATACGCAAACCAGTACGTCTTGTCTGACATTTGCGTTACTTTTACTATATACAGTCGCGCTTTGAGCCACACGCATTATCAAACTCTCGGGGTTTCCAGCACCGCTACGGCTCAGGAAATAAAACTGGCCTATAAACAGTTGGCTATTCAGTTTCACCCTGATAAGCACGGCGGTAGCACCCGATTCGAGGAGCAGTTCAAGGCTGTGAATGCCGCCTACCGCATTCTGAGCGACCCGGCTCGCCGCGCTGCCTACGACCACCAACTGCGGACCGCCGCCGCCCGGGCCGAAGAAGCCCGTCGGCAGCAGCAGTACCGGGCTCAGGGCCAGTATGTGTACGGAGTGCCCATGCCACCGCCCGCCCCGCTGCGCACCCGCCCCCCAGCCGGCTCCACCGAGCGGCATTACCAGAAAATGCCCAAGCGCCGTGCCAGCTTCACGCGCCGCGACTACCTGCTCACGGCGGGCTTGTTTGCGCTCTTGCTGCTCTTTATTCTGGCAGTGAAGGTGACCATGGACCGCGTGACGGCAACCAGCAACTACGAAAACGGCCTGCGGGCGTACGTGAGCCGGCAGTGGAGCACCGCACACGGCTTTTTTTCTGAAACGCTGAAGTTCAAGCCAACTGACAAGAACGCGCTGCGGCACCGGGCCGAAATCGAGCAGCTTATTTACCGTAACTACAAAGCGGCCCAGCTCGATTACAAAGCCGCCTTGCGCGAAACTGATTCGCGTAAGGCGGCGGCCGTGCTGCTTTACCGCCTAGGCCAATGCCAGGCTGCGCTGGCCCAGAAAGACTCGGCGCAGCGCAGCCTGACGCACGCTTTGGCCCTCGACTCGACGCTCAGCGCGGCTTGGCTGGCCCGGGGCGAGTTGCGACTTTTTGAGCTGCTGCAATTTGGAGGCGCCATCAACGACTTATCCGTAGGGCTGCGCCAGCGGGAAGCTGCTGGGCAACTTCAATCATCGAAATACCTGACGTACCGCGGGCTGGCTTTCTACAAACTGCGTGAGTTTGGCGCAGCTCGGGAAGACTACCGCCAGGTGCTGCTACAGAATCCGAAAAACGGACAGGTGCATTTTCTACTGGGGCGACTGGCGCAGCAGGAAGGCAATACGGCTGCAGCCTGTGAGTTTTTCCGGCGGGCCGTGCAGCTGGGCTACTTGTATGGCGGCGAGGCGCTAAAGCAAAACTGCCAGTAGCGGGGCAGGCCGAATAAGCCACATAGCCCAGTTTTTGCCAAATTATTTAGTAAAATATATACTATTTTAATTAGCAATACGTATCATTGCGGCAAACCTATTGTGCTGTCGTTATGAGCCGAGTTGTTGTCCTGAATGTGCTGCGGAAGCCACTGCTGCCTTTTTTTCAGTCTCGGGTGCCGGGCGGGTTTCCGTCGCCTGCCGAAGACCATGTGGGTGCTAAGCTAGACCTGAATGCACTGCTGCTGCCTCATCCGCACGCCACGTACCTGGTGAAGGTGGAAGGGCACAGCATGACCGGAGGCGACTCCGGAATCCGGGATGGGGCGCTGCTGGCCGTTGATTGTCGCCTCACTCCGCAGCACAACGACGTCATTATTGCGGTAGTTGAGGGCCAGCATACGGTGAAGCGCCTACTCAAACGGCAGGACACGTGGTGGCTAGTGCCCGACAACCCAACTTTCCCATCGATTCCACTGACTGGCGAGCCGGACCTGTACGACTGCTGGGGCGTAGTCACGTATGTACTGACTGAAACCCGCCCGGGCAAACTCTCGCGCCATGTTCGCGTTGGTTGATTGTAACAACTTCTACGTGAGTTGTGAGCGGGCTTTTCAACCCCGGCTGGAAGGCAAGCCGGTGGTAGTTCTCAGCAACAATGACGGCTGTATCGTGTCGCGTTCCGCCGAAGCCAAGGCCCTGGGCATTCGGATGGGAACCCCATACTTCCAGGCCCGGCCAGTGCTGGATCAGCACCAGGGCTACGCCTTTTCCTCGAACTATGCCTTGTATGGCGATATGTCGCGGCGTGTGATGGGCTACCTGGCCGAGGTGGCTCCCGAAGTAGAGGTGTATTCCGTGGATGAGGCTTTCCTCAACCTTACGGGTATGGAGCAGTGGCAAGGCGACCTGGAAGCGTACGGCCGCCGCATTCAGGCCGGTATCAGGCAGTATGTGCACCTGCCCACCTGTGTTGGTATTGCGTCTACTAAAACCCTGGCCAAGCTGGCTAATCACGTCGTCAAGAAAAGCACCGCCCACCACGGAGTGCTGTGTCTGGATTCGCCGGAGCAGTGCCGCTGGGCCTTGGAACAGGTGGCCGCGGCAGACGTATGGGGAATCGGCCGCCAACAGGCGGCCAGGTTGCAAGCGCACGGTATTACAACGGCTGCCGAGCTGGCCGAGGTGTCGGAGGCGTGGGCCCGCCGCCATTTGGGCGGCGTAGTTGGGGCCCGCCTTGTGCGGGAGCTGCAAGGGCAGGCCTGCCTAGAGCTGACTCCCAGCGACGATGCACTGCCCCAGCGGCATAGCATAGCCCACACCCGCAGCTTTGGTACGCCCCTGACGGCCTATCAGCCGCTGCTCGGTGCGGTAGCGGCATTTGCCACCCGTGCCGCGGAAAAGCTGCGCCGCCAGAATAGTGCCGTCAATATTCTCACAGTATTCCTGAGCAAAAACCGGCACGGGTCGGCGCCCGCCCCGCATACCACTTCTGCTACCCTGAATCTGCCCGCCGCCACGAGCGACACCGCCGAATTGATTCGATATGCCCGCACCGCTCTCAAAAGAATCTGGCAACCGGGTAGCGCCTACAAGAAAGCCGGGGTGGTTTTTGCCGGATTGGAAACGGCCGGCGCGCAACAGCTCAACTTGTTTGAAGCGTCGGGTCAGACGGCGCAGCGCGTCAGGCTGATGGCCGAGCTCGACAGGCTTAACGCCCACTATGGGGCCGGCACTGTTGGGTTTGCCACGGCGCTGCCAGGAAAAGGCGAGAACTGGAGCGGAAAAAAAGACCTACGGACCCCGGCTTATACTACCTGCTTCAAGGAGCTCTGGTGCATCCACATGGACGGCGGCTTTCTGTAGCCAAGGCGCCAGCCACGGCGCAACTCATGTCGGCCTGTGGGGCGGCAAGAGCGTAAAGCCACAAAAAAAGCCCTTCTGCGGGATGCAGAAGGGCTTTTCAGTGGTAATGGTTGGAATCGAACCAACGACACCAGCATTTTCAGTGCTGTGCTCTACCGACTGAGCTACATTACCAGCTCGTGGCCCCCGCTGGCCGGTTATTGCCGTTGGGGAGCACAAAAGTAGTAAACCAAAACGAACCTGCAAGGCTCAGCGAAAAAAAACTTTCAGATAAAAAAGCCGTAATTTGTTATGCATAACGAGTATATTTCGGCCCTAACCCCAAACCTACCCTTTCCCGTGCACTTCTCCATCCAAAACCTCCTCTTCTTGCTCGTCGCGGCGGCAGGCTTCGGCCTGTTTGCGTGGCAGGTGCGCAAGGTCCGGGCTAATATCCTCGTCGGGCGCGACCGGGATATGTCGGGCAACGTCAGTGAGCGACTCAACAAGACTCTGCTGGTGGCATTTGGCCAGCAGAAGATGTTTAAGCGCATTACGCCCGCTTTGCTGCACATGATAGTGTACGTGGGCTTCATCGTTATCAACGTCGAGGTCATCGAAATAATGATTGACGGCCTGTTTGGCACGCACCGCGCCCTGAGTTTTCTGGGGCCGCTCTACAGCTTGCTGGTCGGCACCAATGAGGTATTGGGTGCCCTGGTAATTGTGGCGGTGGCGGCCTTCTGGTGGCGGCGCAACGTGGGCGGCGTACGCCGCTTTACGGGGCCAGAGTTGCGGATGTGGCCCAAGATGGACGCCAACATCATTCTCTACGTCGAGGTGATTCTGATGATTGCGCTCTTCACGATGAATGCCGCCGACCTGAAGCTACATGGCCCTGAGCTACCGGGTGCTTTCCCTATTAGCTCTCTGCTCACGGGCCTATTGCCAAGCAGCCCGGAAGCTCTGCACGTACTGGAGCGCGTAGGCTGGTGGGCGCATATTGTGGGCATTCTGTGCTTTCTGAACTACCTGCCCAGCTCCAAGCACTTCCACATCATCATGGCGTTTCCGAACGTGTACTACTCCCGCTTGGTACCGCAGGGGCAGTTTTCGAACGTGGACAGCATCACCCACGAGGTGAAGGCCATGATGGACCCGTCTTACGTGGTGCCGGCCCCGGCTACCAATCCCGATGGCTCGGCCATGGCACCCACGCCATTCGGGGCCAAGGACGTGGATGATCTGGCCTGGACGAACCTGCTGAACGCGTATTCCTGCACCGAGTGTGGCCGCTGCACCTCCGTATGCCCCGCCAACCTGACCGGTAAGCTGCTCTCGCCCCGCAAAATCATCATGGATACCCGCGACCGGGTGGAAGAGAAGTACAACTCACCGCTGATTTTTCAGCCCAACCTCTACGGCTCCGAAGCCAAGCACGCCGAGCAGGAAGTGCTCGACAAGGAAACTCACACGCTGCTGCGCGGCTACGTAACGCCCGAGGAGCTATGGGCCTGCACTACTTGCAATGCCTGTGTAGAGGCCTGCCCCGTGAACATCAATCCGTTGGAAAGCATTATAGAAATGCGCCGCTTCCTGGTGCTGGAAGAGTCGGCCGCGCCCAACTCGCTGAACGTGATGTTCTCCAACATCGAAAACAACGGTGCGCCGTGGGCCTTCTCACCGTCGGACCGCTTCAACTGGGCCGACGAGCTGTTCGTGGCCGAGAAAGCATAAAGTGAGTTGTCAGTTGCTGGTTGTCAGTTGTCAGGAAACAGGCAATGAGAACCGGCTGCTGACGGCTTCCCTGACAACTAAAAACTGACAACTGTCAACAAAGAATATATGGCTGAGCAACTTGCCAAACGCCCCATCAACGTTCCTCTCATGTCCAATCTGGCGGCGGCCGGGGAGGAGCCCGAAATTCTGTTCTGGGTGGGCTGCGCCGGGGCTTTCGACGACCGGTACAAGCGCGTAACTCGGGCTTTCGTCCGGATTCTGGAGCACGCCAATGTAAAGTACGCCGTGCTGGGCATGGAAGAGACCTGCACCGGCGACCCGGCTAAGCGCGCTGGTAACGAGTTCCTGTTTCAGATGCAGGCCGTGCAGAACATTACCACCTTCGAGGGCTACGGCATCAAGAAGATTGTAACGGCCTGCCCGCACTGTTTCAACACGATTAAAAACGAGTATCCGGCCCTGGGCGGCAACTACGAGGTCATTCACCACAGCACCTTCCTGCAGCAGCTCATCAACGAAGGCCGGGTGGGCGTGGCCGGTGGCGGCGAGTTCAAGGGCCAGCGCATCACCTTCCACGATTCCTGCTACCTAGGCCGGGCCAACAACATCTACGAGGCCCCGCGCGAGGTGCTGGCCGTGCTGGATGCCGACTTGGTAGAAATGAAGCGCAGCAAGGCCAACGGTCTGTGCTGCGGCGCAGGTGGCGCCCAGATGTGGAAGGAGCCCGAGCCTGGTAAGAAAGACATCAACGTGGAGCGTACCGAGGAAGCCCTGGCTGCCCTGGATGGCAACGCTGCCGCGCTGGCTAACCTCTACGGCGTGGAAAGCGGCAACGCCGGCGCCACGCCTGCCCCGCGCAACAGCCAGCAAGGCAGCATCATTGCCGTATCGTGCCCCTTTTGCATGACCATGATGAGCGACGGAGTGAAGAACAAGGAGCGCGAAAATAACGTGCAGGTCTTCGACATTGCTGAGCTTATTGCCACAGCCGAAGGCCTGAACGCCTAACGCGGCCTAACGCTTTGTCCGTAAGCACAATTTGCGGCGGCGGAGAGCTGAATAAACCTGCCCCGGCGGAACTTCCGACCGGGGCAGTTTATGTTTGTAGGAGAAGAGTCCGATTCCAGGCTGCGCCGTTGCGGGACAGTGCCGGGCGGGCTCCAGGTTCCTTTTTTTCGTTTCTGGCTCAAGCTCCAACATATGTACGTTCCCTTCGCACAGCTCCCGGCTACGGCCCGGATCTGGATTTACCAAGCTAGCCGCCCCTTCACCGACGCCGAAATTGCCGCGGTAGAGCCCGAGCTGCAGCGCTTTGCGGCGGAGTGGACCAGCCACGGCCGCACACTGGAGGCATCGGCTGCTATTCTGCACCATCAGTTTCTGGTTGTCGGGCTGAATGAGGCTGTAGCCGACGCCAGTGGTTGCTCCATCGATGCGTCGGTGCGGTTTGTTCGGCTGGTAGAAGAGCAGCTAAATCTGCAGTTGCTGGAAAAGTCGCAGCTGGCGTTTCTCGTGGATGGTCAAGTGCAGCTCATCGACCGGCGGCAGTTGCGGGAAGTAATAGCCGCCGGGCAGCTAACGGCCGAGACGCCCTATTTCGACAACACCGTGGCCGAAAACGGTCGGCTTCGGCAGGCGTGGCCGGCGCCGGCCGCAACGACCTGGCTAGCAAAATATTTCGCCTAGCGGAAAATGTTTTTTGCCGCTCAGTGGAATAATAGGTAAACTTAGTATAATTGCCAGGCTCAAGATGGCATAATGCCGAGCCGTGTACCATTTCACTCCACCTACATCCATGAGGAAATTACTGTTTGTGTGCGCCGCGGCAGGCTCGGCTGCTATGCTGAGCAGTTGTGCTACGACGGGCAGCATGAGCAAAGCTGATAAACGCTTCGCCCGTGGTGAATACGAAACTGCAATTGAATTATACAAAGCGGACGTCGCCAAAGGCAAGAACATTGCCATGGCCAATTTCCGCGTGGCGGAGTCGTATAGACTCTCGAACCGCATTGAGCAGGCTGAGTCCTACTACAAGGCGGCAGTGGATGGCGGAGTGAAAAACCCGGACGCGGCTTTCTACTACGGGCTGGCATTGAAAGCCAACGGCAAATTCGACGAGGCTGCTACCCAGTTTGATGCTTACACCCAGAACGGCACCAACCGGACGCTGGCAGCCCGGGCCGAAATGGAAGCCAAAAACTCCCGCCTCGGCACCCAGATAGTGGCCATGCGCACCAACAACGAGGTGATGCCGCTCGACCAGATTAATACGCCCTCAGCCGAGTTTAGTGCAACCATGATGCCGACGACCAAGGAATTGGTATTTGCTTCGGGGCGCGAAGGCAAGAAATACGCCGGCAACGGGGAAGGCTTCAACGACCTGTTTGCCATCAAATTTGACGACGAGGCCAAGATGAGCGGCGGTACGGTGCGCAAGCTGGAGCCGGCCTTCAACACCGAGGACATGCACGAGGCCAGTGCTACTTACTCGCCCGATGGTAAGATGGTGGTGTTTGCCCGCTCCAACAACGGCTCGAAGAAAGGCTACCTCAGCGTTGACTTGTGGTCGTCGTTCTTCAAAAACGGCGTTTGGGAAGAGCCCAAGTTGATTAACATCAATGACCGGACGGCCGACGACTTCTCGCCGGTATTCTCGCCCGATGGGCAGACACTGTATTTCGCCTCGGGCCGCAAAGGCGGCTCGGGTGGCAACGATATCTACAAAGCCACGCTGGGCGCCAATGGCCGCTTCACACCGGCCGAAAACCTGGGTCCGGAAGTAAACACGGCCGGCAATGAGAACTTCCCCGCCGTGGCCCCCGATGGCACGCTGTACTTCTCTTCCGACGGGCATCCCGGCCTGGGCAAGCTCGACATCTTCGTGCTCAACAAGGGCAAGGTAGAAAACCTGGGCGCCCCCATTAACAGCAACAGCGACGACTTTGCGCCCTTCTTTACGGGCAAGGATATGGGCGTTTTCGCTTCTAACCGCTCGGGCGGCAAAGGCAGCGACGACCTATACATGTTCCGCAAAAAGCCGCTCAAGCTCGTTACCTTCTACGCCGACGGTACCCTAGTGGAGCGCAACGACAAAACCGGCGAAACCCTGCCCGTAGCCAACGAAACGGTAGCCGTATTCGACAGCAAAGGCCAGAAGTTGCAGGAAGTGACTTCGGGAGCTGATGGTAAGTTCACGGTGAAGCTTGACTCGGCCGCTGCCAGCTATTCGCTTATTGCCGACCGCGCCGGCTATTTCTCGGCCCGCAATGGTGTGAGCACCGTAGGCCGTAAGCCGAGCCAGGCCGAGCTGACTAGCGAAATGACCGACATCAAGGTGCCTGTGACGCTCACGCTGACCAAAATCGTAAAGAACAAGGCCATTGTGGTCGACAATATCTTCTACGATTACAACAAGTGGGACATTCGGACGGATGCTGCTACCGAGCTGGACAAGCTGGTACAGACGCTGAACGACAATCCCAAAATTACCATTGAGCTTAGCTCGCACACCGACTCCCGCGGTAAGGATGCTTACAACCAGACTCTGTCGCAGAAGCGCGCGCAGTCGGCTGTCGACTACATCATCTCGAAAGGTGTGGATAAGAGCCGGATTACGGCCAAGGGCTACGGCGAAACCCGCCCGGTGCTGAAAAATGCCAAGACTGAGGAGGACTACCAGCGCAACCGTCGCACGGAGTTCAAGGTGACGAAAATCTCCGAATAGCGTCACTGATTTTACTTAACAAAAAAGGCCCTGTACAGCAATGTGCAGGGCCTTTTTTGTTGGTAGCTGCTTGTCATTCAGTAGAATTTTTTAGCGAAAATAAGGATGAGCAACAATTCGGCCCCGAGCCAAGTTCCGGAACTGGCACAATCCTTGGCTTTAAGGAGAATACGGAGGCGGACGGGCCGCTTGCCGGAAAGCTCTTGTTGCCATGAAAAAGGCGCTACTCCTCTGCTTCGGCCTGCTCGTGTTGCTGGCCACCGACCTTAAGGCCGCTCCGGCCAATGTGAACTTTGCCTCGGAGCGTGGCATTCCCTTTCAACTCGTGTTTGATGGCCGGCCGCTGACGCGTGGCGGTGCCCGGCAGGTGCATATCGACCGGTTGGTACCAGGCTACCACTCGGCTGAGTTTTTCATTCCGACGCGCTATGGTCGCCCGATCAGCTACCGTACCCGCGTGTACCTCGACCCCGGCCTGGAAACGAGCTACGTGCTGGTAACGCGCCAGGGCTACCCGCCGGTGCTGCGCAAAGTAGCCGCCGTGCCCCTGCGTGGCCCCCGCGGCGGTGGCTATTACCCAAACGGCGGCTACGACCCGCGCTACGATGACCGGGGAGGCCGCAACGACGGCTACTACGATGACTCGTATGGCAGCAACCAGGGTAATAGTGGCAACGGTGACTATGCCAACGGCAACGGTAACAATGGCGGCGGGTACACCAACGGCTCCGGTAGTACCAACGACCCATATGATTCCTATCCGCCGGCCGGGGGACAGTACCCCGGCGGCTCGGTGAGCAGCTACCGCACTATGCAGCCCCAGGATGTAGATGCGTTGGTAAGCAGCGTACGGAGTAAGTCGTTTGACAGTAGCCGCTTGAGCGTGGCCAAGCAGGCCCTGGAGCAGTCCGTTATTCAAGCCGATGATCTGAAGCGGCTCCTGGGCACGATGGACTTTGAGAACTCCAAGGTGGAGCTGGCTAAGTTTGCCTATCCGCACGTAGCCGACCAGCAGAATTTCTACCGCGTTTACGACTCTTTTCAGTTCGAGTCCAACATCAAAGAGGTACAGGACGCCACGAAACGCTAGAGGTCAAGTTAAGGTCACAAAAAAGGCTCCTGCACTGTGCAGGAGCCTTTTTTGTGACAGGTTGGTAATAGCTGTCTACCGGAGTCGGTCCATGGAGCGCACCAGTTGCTCGTCGCGGCGGATGAAGCGGTTGGCCAGCAGGTTGAGAAGTAGGGCCACGGTGGGCAGGTAAAAGCCGGCTTCGTAGGTACCAGGCATTTTTATGTTCAGCATTTTCTCGCCTATGCCCGAGTAGTAAAAGCAGGCCCCGAGAGTGGCGACAATCAGCACCAGATTCAGCATGCCGAGCTTGAGCTGCAGGAAACGGTTGCGGTACTGGGCTATTTCAAACAAGGCCACGGCGGCCGAAAGCAGCGCCAGCGCCGCAATGGCATAGGTATGGGTGGGCACCGACATGCCGGCATCGGCGTGGGCGTAGGCGAGCGTGGTGGCCGTAAGCACCAACTCCTGGCCGCTGGCCGGGTCGAGCTTGCTCCAGATGGGCACAAACACCACGCTGAGCATAGCCAAAGCCAGCAGGAAGAGAAACACGCTTTGGATTCTTTGTATCATCTTTGTAGTTGTAAAAATCTGGCCCGCGCCTACCGGTGCGCCGGTCGGCAAAAGTAGCCAACAACGACCGGAATAACCGCATTCAAGAAAATGCCAACTGCTTATATCGTGGACGCCGTCCGCACCCCCATTGCCAAATTTGCCGGTGCCCTCAGCAGCGTACGTCCCGACGACCTAGCCGCGCACGTCTTGCGCGAGCTGTTACGCCGTAATCCTTCGGTGGATAAATCGGCGGTAGAAGATGTAATTATCGGGGCCGCCAACCAGGCCGGCGAAGACAACCGCAACGTGGCCCGCATGGCGGCGCTGCTGGCGGGCCTGCCCATCACGGTGCCCGGCGTAACCGTAAACCGCCTCTGCGCCTCGGGTTTGCAGAGCATTATGGATGCTTCGCGGGCCATTATGAGCGGCGAGGGAGACATTTACCTGGCGGGTGGCACCGAAAGCATGACGCGGGCCCCCTTCGTCATGGCTAAGTCGGAAACGGCTTTCGGCCGCGAGCTGACGGCCCACGACACCACGCTGGGCTGGCGCTTCGTGAATCAGAAGCTTTCCAAGATGCACCACCCGTATGCCATGGGCGAAACGGCCGAAATCGTGGCCCGCAAGTACGGCATCACGCGGCAGGAGCAGGATGAGTTTGCCTTCAACTCGCAGCGCAAATACCAACGGGCTTTGGAAAAAGGCCGTTTCCGCCGCGAAATCGTGCCCGTATTCGTGCCTAGTCCCAAAGGCGACACCGCTTTGTTCGACACCGACGAGCCGCCGCGTTTGTCGTCGATGGAGAAGCTGGCCAGCATCCGGCCCGCCTTTCAGCCCGTGGATGGCACCGTAACGGCCGGCAACTCGGCCGGTATCAACGACGGAGCCGCGGCGGTGCTGGTGGTGAGCGAAGAGGCGCTGAAGCGCTACAACCTGAAGCCCATGGCCCGGGTGGTGTGTTCGGCCGTGGCCGGCGTCGACCCGTCGGTGATGGGCCTGGGGCCGGTGCCCGCCACGCTGAAGGTACTGCAGCGCGCAGGCCTGACGCTGAACGACATCGACCTGATTGAGCTCAACGAAGCCTTTGCTGCTCAGAGTATTGCCTGCGTGCGCGACCTGGAGCTGGACATGGACAAGGTGAACGTGAACGGTGGCTCCATTGCCATCGGCCACCCGCTGGGCGCCAGTGGGGCGCGCATCACGGCCACGCTGCTGCACGAGATGCAGCGCCGCGAAGGAGCCCGCTACGGCCTCGTAACGATGTGCGTGGGCGTAGGGCAGGGAGCCGCTACCATTTTCGAGAAACTGTAGCCCTTACTCCGCAAGCCGATGGCCGATTCCCTGCTCCGCCCGACGCTTGCGCTGCCCCTGGACGGCGTGCGGCTGCGGCCCTGGCACCTGCACGACGCCCCGGTACTGGCCGAAACTGCCAACGACTGGGGAATCTGGCAAAACCTGCGGGACGTGTTTCCGCATCCTTACCGGCTGGAAGACGCCTACTGGTATATCGGCCTGACTACCGACCCGGCCTCGACTGATATTCACCTAGCCATTGAGGTAGCCGGAGAAGCCGTGGGGGCCATTAGCGTGCTGTTCAAAGACGACATCAACCGGTGCAGCGCCGAAATCGGCTACTGGCTGGGGCGGCAATACTGGGGGCGGGGTATCGTAGCTGAGGCGGTGAAAGTGCTGACGGAGTACACCTTTGCCCACTTCGAGGTTAGCCGGCTGTACGCGGAAATCTTTGCGCGCAACGCCGGCTCGGCGCGGGTGCTCAGCAAGGCGGGCTACCAGCTGGAAGCCCGGCTGCGCAACAGCATCGTGAAGGAAGGCGTGGTGCAGGACGCGCTGCTATTCGCGGCGCTCAAATCGTAGTTGTCAGTTGCTGGTTGTCAGTTGTTAGTCCATGGACTTCTCCTTTTCGAAGACAATTAACTAAGCCGCTGACAACTGACAACCAATACCTAACAACTGAAAAACTTGCGCTACTTTCTTCATCTGGCTTACGAAGGCACCCAGTACCACGGCTGGCAGGTGCAGCCCAATACCCTCACGGTGCAGCTGGAGCTGGAGCGGTGCCTGAGCCAGGTGCTGCGCCAACCCATCCGAATTCTGGGTAGTGGCCGCACTGATACCGGCGTGCACGCCAGTCACCAGGTAGCCCACTTCGACGCCGAAATTCCCGAGACGCTGGACGAGGCCACGGTGGTATACCGCCTCAACCGGGCTTTGCCCAAGGATATTGCCGCCCGCCTGCTGCACCCGGTTCCCGAGCGGGCCCACGCCCGTTTCGATGCCGAGGCTCGCACCTACGAGTACCACGTGCGCCTCGTGCCCGACCCGTTCAGCGTGAACCACAGCCTGTACCTGGACCGGATGCCGGACGTGGCGGCCATGAACGAGGCCGCCGCCAGCATCATCGGCTCGTTCGACTTCACCAGCTTCTCGAAAGTGAAAGGCGGCGAAAACCACTACGTGTGCGTGTGCTACGAAGCCGGCTGGCATCCTACGCCGGGCGGACTCGTATTCCGCATCCGGGCCAACCGCTTCGTGCGGGGCATGGTGCGGCTGGTAGTGGGTACCTTGCTGATGGTAGGCCGGGGCAAAATCACACCGGCCGAGTTTAAAGCTATTCTGCTGGCTCAGAGCCGGGTAGATGCGGGTAGTGCGGCGCCGGCCCAGGGCTTGTTTCTGAGCCGCGTGGAGTACCCGCCGGAACTGATACCCGAGCCGGCCGCCACGCTGGAGCTGCCGCATTTCGTGAGCTGAGCAGTTGGGGCGGAGAATTCACAACTTAGCAGCCGGCCGAAGCATTTGCGCGTTTCAGCTGTTTGAGTCATTCCCAACCGGCCATTTGCCTTGTCTGGGCTTTACCCCATGAGCTCCGGGTTCTATACTCTGCATTCCCACCTATGGAACAAGCTACTACCGCTACCAAAACCGGCAACATCTTCGACTGGCAGGTGCTGCGCCGCCTTATGTCGTACGTGCGGCCCTACCGGCGGATATTCTACTTTTTGATCTTCCTGACCATAGCTACGGCCGCGCTGGGCACCCTGCGCCCGTTCCTGATTCAGCGTATGGTCGACGTCAGCATCGAGCAGGGCGACATGCTGGGGCTCAACAAGATGTTTGGCCTGCTCCTGATTCTGCTTGTAGCCCACGCCTTGGTCAGCTACCTGCAAACCTACTTCGGTGGCTGGCTCGGCCAGTACATCGTGCGCGACATCCGGGTAGACTTATACAAGCACATTCTGGACCTGCGGCTGAAGTTCTTTGACCGGACGCCCATTGGCGTGCTCGTCACCCGCAACATTTCCGACGTCGAAACCCTGTCCGATGTGTTCAGTGAAGGGTTGGCGGCCATGATTGGCGACATTCTGCAGCTGCTCTTCATCATGGCCTTCATGTTTTACATCGACTGGCGGCTGACGCTGGTGAGCTTGTCGGTGATTCCGCCGCTGCTCTACAGCACCTACGTGTTCAAGGAGAAGGTGAAAACCTCCTTCCAGGAAGTGCGCACCGCCGTAGCCAACCTGAACTCCTTCGTGCAGGAGCACCTGACGGGCATGAACGTGGTGCAGATTTTCAACAACGAGGAACGCGAATACCGCAAGTTCAAGGCCATCAACCAGGAGCATACGCGGGCTAACATTCGCTCGGTACTCTACTACAGCATCTACTTCCCGGTGGCCGAAGTGCTGGCGGCCGTGGGCGTGGGCCTGCTGGTATGGTACGCCGCCCAGGGCCAGATTGAGGGCACGATTTCGAAAGGTGCCCTCATTGCCTTTATCATGTACAACGCGCTGTTTTTCCGGCCCATCCGCCAGATTGCCGACCGGTTTAATACCCTGCAATTGGGCCTGGTCAGCACCGAGCGGCTACTCAAGCTGCTCGACAGCAAGGAGCTTATTGCCGACAATGGCACCTACACCCCGGCCAGCCTGCGCGGCGACGTGCAGTTCGACAAGGTCTGGTTTGCCTACAACGACGAGGAATACGTGCTGCGCGACGTGAGCTTCGAGGTGAAGGCCGGGCAGACTATTGCTTTCGTGGGCGCCACCGGAGCTGGCAAAACCAGCATCATCAACCTGCTCAACCGCTTCTACGAAATCAACAAAGGCACAATTTCCGTGGATGGCCACGACCTGCGCGAGTACGACCTCAAGGAGCTGCGCCGCCACATCGGGGTGGTGTTGCAGGACGTGTTCCTCTTCGCCGGTACCATTCAGGACAACATCACCCTGGGCAACCAGGACATTACCGAGGAGCAAATCTGGGCCGCCGCCGACCTGGTAGGGGCCCGGCGCTTTATCGAGCGGCTGCCCGGCGGCCTCCAATACCCCGTTATGGAGCGGGGCGCCACGCTGTCGGTGGGCCAGCGCCAGCTTATTTCCTTCGTGCGGGCCATGGTCTACCAGCCCCGTATCATTATTCTGGACGAGGCTACATCCTCCGTCGACTCCGAAACCGAGGAGCTCATTCAGCAGGCCATTGAGAAGCTGATGCAGGGTCGCACCTCGCTCGTTATTGCCCACCGCCTGAGCACCATCCAGAAAGCCGACCGCATCATCGTCCTGGACCGGGGCGAAATCAAGGAATCCGGGACGCACGAGGAGCTGCTGCGCCACGGTGGCTTCTACCAGCAGCTCTACCAAATGCAGTACAAAGACGCCCTCAACCCGGAGCTCAAGGGGGAGAGCTGAGCCGTCAGGCTATCTGCTTTTTCTACGTTCTGAGCACTAAACTCTAAGTTCTCAACCCATATGACCCGCTGGCTTTTTCTGCTTATCATCTTCTTCACCATTGCCGGCGCGCTTATCTACGCCTACGTCGGCGGCTTCAAGCAGCCCACCGTTACCATTACCACCACCAAAGCCCCGATTTTCCTGGCTGGCCAGGCCTTCCGGGGCACGGCCAACGATGAGCAGTTCGGCCCGTTGTTTCGCAGCGTAAAAGAAGCCAAAGACCAGGGCCGCCTGCGCGGCGAGCTGGCCAACATCTACTATAACGACCCCGCCAAAGCCCGCGACACCATCCAGGCCTTCGTTGGGTTGGTGGTGGCCGATACCGTGGCGCAGCAGTTGCCAGCCGGCTACCGCTACCGCACGTTTGCCGCCGGGCAGCGCGTGGTGCAGGCCCGCACCACGGCCAGCTACCTGGTGGCTCCTGGCCAGCTGTATCCGGCCGTTACGGAAGCTGCCAAGCAGCAGAAACTCAAGCTGCGTCACGTATATCTGGAGCAGTTTCCTGAGCAGGGCGAGTCGGAAGTACTGGCAGTGGTGGAGTAAAAGCAGCGTTACCCTCAAAAGCAAAAAGCCTTTCCCCAGCATTGAGGAAAGGCTTTTTGCTGACCGAAGCCTCTCCGCTAGCGCCCCAGGTAGAAAGCGGCGCCTATTTGCAGATTGCTCAGGCCCAGACCGGCCGCAAAGCTGCTGTTCGTTGACTCCTGGCTTACCGGTTTCGGTTGGATGGAGCTGGTTATTTCGGTTTTACTTTCGCCACGTTGGTACATCAGCCCCTGCAACGATACCTCTAGCCCAAACTTAGGTGTGGGAAAGAACACAAAGCCTGGTGCCAGTTGGGCGTAGTATCCTGAGCCAGTGCTACGCGCACTGCTGGGGCTGCCTACCAGCACGTCTTCTGGCTTGCTTTCCGTACGGTCGCCCCAGAAGCCGGCTCCTAATTGCCCAAAAAAGGCCGCTTTTTCGCCTACGAATGCGTAGTAGCGTGCCACAGGACCCACACTAAAGCTGGGGCCTTTCGACTCGATCCGGCCGTTTTTGATTACCGAGCCCAGCCCGCTGCCCGAAACAGGAACAGCTACAATATATTGATAGTCCGTTGTCTTGAGGTGCGAATAGCTTAGATTAAGGCCTACCGCCAGGTTTTCGCTCAGGAAGTAGCCCACTGTGGGGCTAATGGTAAACTGGTTAGTCTGCGCCAGCTTTACCGTCTGGTCGGTGTTTGCCAGGGTTCCTTCCCGGCTTTGAGCAGAGTAGCGCATTGTACCGCCGAGTAGAATGGTGCCCGGTGCAATTTGGGCTTGTGCTGCCGTTGCAAGAAGCACCAGCAAGGCTGCGCCGCCGATAGTTTTTTTCATATAAGAGAAGAGGCAAATAGATAGCCGAGGGTTTTGGGATGTTTGGTCGAGAATAGCCCGAGGATTTGGTGGCAATAAAAGAGCTCCTGACCAACGGGCCAGGAGCTCTCTGAAATGCTTCGCAGGCTTAGCGGCCGAAATAGAAAGTGCCACCAAACTGCAGCTGGTCGAGGCCAAAGCTGGCGCCCAGGCTGCTGGTTTTGTTTTCGTAGCCAGCGGGAACCGTACCCGAGTTGGTAGGGTAGTCGTAGCTCATGCGTGAGTAACCCAGGCCTCCAACGGAGGCACTGAGGCCCAGCTTGGGAATCGGGAAGAACACGATGCTTGGGGTCAGACTGGTGTATAAGCCCGAGCCTTTTCGCTCGCTGATCTGCGTGCTATTGTTGATGTAGTCGTAGTCTTTCTCGTTCTGATAGCCGCCGTTTAGCGTGCCTACCACCCCAAACTGCTCGGTTATCATCTTGTAATACTGCACGTAGGCACCCGCGCTGAAATTCGTGGTCGGGTCCAGCTCGGGCGGCACCGGGCCATTATTGGGTGTTTGCGTCGTGCGGGTACTGTAAGCCGAATACCCTAGCTGCAAACCGGCCGCAATATTATCGGCGAAAAAGTAGCCCACCGACGGCGTAATGTGGAATGTACTCGACTTCTGTTCACCCGAATAGTTGACGTTGTTGAAAGTCGTGTTAAAAGTGTTTTTGTTCGAAGAGTAGCCCACGCTGCCACCCAACGAAACGGTGCCGGCGGCAATTGTTTGGGCATGAGCCGCTAGGGTGCTGCCGCTCAGGAGCATGGCAGCCCAAATAAATTTTTTCATGAAAGGGGAAAATAGGGAAAGAAATAAAGCAGTTGGATTGCGACAAGGCCTTGTCTAGAATGGGCCGGCCGTAGCGTGGTAGCTGGCTCGATAAACGGGGGGAAGTTCAATATCGTGTATTGCGCATAAAAAAAGTCCTGAACGGATAACCGCGGAGGACTTTTGAGCTGTGAGAAGTAGAAGTCGGGGTGGCAGGATTCGAACCTACGACCTCGTCGTCCCGAACGACGCGCGCTACCGGGCTGCGCTACACCCCGAGTCCCGGGCCGCGTAAAGCCCGGGCTTTCGTAAAAATTACGGCCCAAAAAAGCCCCCAGACCGAAGTCTGGAGGCTTTCTGAGCAGCAAGCTGCTCCGTCGGAGTGGCAGGATTCGAACCTACGACCTCCAGCACCCCATGCTGGCGCGATACCAGGCTACGCTACACCCCGAGGAATCGAGTCACAAAGGTAAGAGAGAAATTGAAAGACGCACAACTGCGGCAGGTACTTTTTCTGCAAAAAAGTGGCCTAGGTTTGTAGCTGTCTGATTATAAGGGAATTTATTTCTTGTCCGGGCGGCCGTTTTACAGCAGGTGTCAGGTCCGCTATAGCACCAGGAGTTAGGCATACCGTTTGCAGGCCCAGCGCGCAACCAACAGTCCAGCCTTTTTCATTTGGAATTGTCCTTTGAGTATGAGTACTATAGACTGCCCGCAGCTTCGGGCAACGATGATAAACGAGCAGTATTTTTTTACCTTTACAGCCATACTGAAATGTCAATAACTACGTTTGGGGCGGGTATGAAAACGGTTGTGGTAACCCTCGGTTTGGGAATTGGAATGATACTAGGGCTCGGTACGGCGCAGGCCCAAACCAAGCCCGCGGCGGCCAAGGTGCCTGCCAAAGCGCCCGCCACGAAAGCACCAGTCACGAAAGCGGCGGCTAAGCCCGTAGCGGCCAGCGCCGTGGCTGCCTCTGCCGAAGCCAAACCCGCTCCGCCGGAGCTGATTACCAGTAAGATGGAAATGGTGGCTCCCTCTACCGATGCCATCAAAGTACGCGTCGATACTAACCCGCTGACCAAGCGACTGATCGTGCGAACCAATGCCACCGGCCCCACCAGGGTAGAAGTAAACGATGCCAGCGGCCGGCCGGTCATCACCCGCGACCTGTTGGCGGGCGACGAGGCGACTACGCTGGACGTGAGTCAGCTGCCGGCCGGATATTATATTGTGCAGTGCACTTCCGGCAGTCGGAGCGGTATGCGCCGCGTGATGGTAGGCCAGTAAACCGAACGTTTTTGCCACTACAAAGCCCCTGTGAGTTAAGCCGCAGGGGCTTTCTGTTTTAAGGAAATTGCTTAACTACGCCGTTTCTCCTGCCCATATGTTCCCGCCAGTTATGAGCACGCTTAATCTTTCCTATTGGGAGCACCAGAGCTTTCTGCGGGGCTTCGACGTGGTAGTAGTGGGAGCGGGCATCGTCGGGCTTACCACCGCTATTTACGCCCGGCAGCGCCAGCCCCGGGCCCGCATAGCCGTGCTGGAGCGTGATGTGCTACCCAACGGCGCCAGTACCAAAAACGCGGGTTTCGCCTGTTTCGGCAGTATCTCGGAGCTACTGGAGCAGCAAAAGAAAAGCGGAGCTGCTGCTCTGCTGGCAGTGGTGCAGGCCCGTTGGGAAGGGCTGGAGCTGTTGCGCGGGCTCGTGGGCGACGAGGCACTGCATTACCAAGCAGTGGGCGGCTACGAGTTGTTCCGGGCCAGCGATGCCGAGCTGGCCGCTACGTGTCGGCAGCACATTGCTTATTTCAACGAGCTGCTGGGCCCGGTTATCGGCCGACCGCAGATTTACCGGGATGCCACTGCCGCGCTGCCGGCCACCGGCTTGGCTAGGGTAGAAACCATGCTGGAAAACACTGCCGAAGGCGCTTTAAACACGGGCCGCATGATGCACGCGCTGCTCAAGCGGGCCTGGCACGACGATATCATCGTGTTGCATGGCTGCCCCGTAACGCAGTTGGAGCCGGCTTCGAATAATGTGCGGCTTCATACTCCATTAGGCGAGCTGGGAGCCGGGCAGGTAGTGCTGGCCACCAACGCCTTCAGCCGGCAGTTTTTCCCGGCGCTTGATGTAGCTCCCGGCCGCGGGCAGGTGCTGGTAACCGAGCCCATCGAGGGCCTTAGCCTGCCCGGCACCTTTCACTACGACAAAGGCTATTACTATTTCCGGCAGGTCGACAATCGGATACTGCTCGGTGGGGGCCGTAACCTGGATTTTGCGGCCGAAGCTACCACGGAAGCGGGCCTGACGGAACTGGTGCAAAACGCGCTGGAAAGGCTGCTGGCCGAAGTTATTCTACCCGGCCGTCGGCCCCGCATCGACTACCGTTGGAGTGGCACTATGGCCTTTGGCGCCGAGTTGGCCCCGCTCATTCAGCCTTTAGCCCCGGGCGTCATTGGGGCGCTGCGCTGCAACGGAATGGGTGTAGCCATGGGTACCCGCACAGGGAAGATGGCGGCGGAAATGCTGGAGATTTAGTTGTTTGTTTCCTCTGGATTGCTCCCGTCAACAACCAACGACCAGCAAGCTTACGCCTCTTCGTTCTGGAGCTGCCGCTCGTAGAGGGCGCGGTACAGGCCGTTTTCGTCTCCTATCAGGGCTTCGTGGGTACCGTGCTGCACAATCACGCCGTCGTCGAGCACCAGGATTTCATCGGCCAGCTTCACCGACGATACCCGGTGCGAAATAATCAGGCTGGTGCGGTTGTGCATGATGCGCTGCAGGCTGTTCAGAATGGCGTTTTCGGTGTTGGTATCCACCGCCGAGAGGGAGTCGTCGAGAATCAGGATTTTGGGCTCCTTCACCAATGCCCGGGCAATGCTGACGCGCTGCTTCTGCCCGCCTGACAGGGTAATGCCCCGCTCGCCAAGCTTGGTGTCGAAGCCCTCGGGGAAGCGGATGATGTTGTCGTAGACGTTGGCATCCTGAGCGGCTTGCTGCATCCGCTCTTCCGTGGGGGCATCGAGGCCGAAGTTGATGTTGTTGCGGATGCTGTCCGAAAACAGAAACACGTCCTGGGGCACGTAGCCAATCTGCTCCCGCAGGGAGTTCAGCGAAAAGTCACGCACATCCACGCTGTCTACTGCAATCTGGCCTTCCGTCACGTCATACAAGCGGCAGAGCAGGGCGGCCACGGTGCTTTTACCCGAGCCGGTGTTGCCGATAACGGCCAGCGTCTGGCCCGGCCGGATGCGGAACGACACGTCGCGCAGGGCCTGAATGCCGGTGTCGGGGTAGGTAAACGAGACGTGGTCAAACACAATATCACCCTGAATTTCCTGCTCGATATTTCGGCGCGAAACGATGTCGGTTTGCTGGTGCATAAACTCGTTGATGCGGGCCTGGGAGGCCTCGGCGCGCTGCACCAGGGAAGAAGTCCAGCCCAAGGCCGTAACGGGCCAGGTAAGCAGGTTCACATAAATCAGGAACTCGGCAATGCTGCCCGTGGTAATGGTGCCGCGGATAACTTCCTGCCCGCCGACCCACACCGTGACGATGGTGCTGATGCCAATCAGGAACAGAATGAGCGGAAAAAACAGTGAGTTGACGAAGTTCAGACTCAAGGACTTCTCCTTGTAATTGTCGGAGGCTGCCGTAAACTGCCGGTGCGAGTCGTCTTCGCGCACAAAGGATTTCAGCACCCGAATGCCCGAGAATGATTCCTGCACGAAGGTGGTCATGGCTGCCAATGAGCGTTGGATTTCGTCGGACTTGCGCTCAATCAGGTTGTTGACATAGTAGATGCTCACCGACAGAATCGGCAGCGGAATGAGCGTGTAAAGCGTCAGCTTCACGTTCACCATCAGCATCAGCGGAATGATGAGCAGGAAGAGAATAACCAGCTGCATGAAGTACATCAAGGCCGGCCCGATGTACATCCGCACCCGGCCCACGTCCTCCGAAATGCGCGACATCAAATCCCCGGTGTTGTGGCGGCGGTAGAAGCTCAGGGGCAAGGACTGGTAGTGCTGGAAAATCTCGTTTTTCTGGTCGTTTTCCACCAGCCGGCTCATCACGATAAGCGTCTGGCGCATGAAAAACAGGAAGATGCCACGCAGCAGGGCCATCAGCACGATGAGCAGGCCGTAGAGCAGCACGTTGCGGCCAAACAATTCATACACCCCGCTCTGGGCTCGGGTGCCGGCGAAGAGGTGGTACAAATCGATGCCTTCACCGACTAAATCGAAGGCGTAGCGCACAATTTGGGCCGGGAAAATGGCCAGCAGCGTAGACAGCGCCACGAACAGGACGCCGCCCAGAAAATGCCATTTGTAGCGGTACAGGTACTTATTGGTAGCAGATAATGCGCGCACAGATGCAAGGGAGTTGGAGCGTGTTACCAGGCCGTGACCATTCGGGCAAATACTGAGCAGTAGGATGTCCGGCTAGGAAAAATTGGGTACTTTTGCACCCGAATTGAACAGACTACGCGCCTGTTCGTTCAAAGATACAACACCCGACCCCACCCAACTTCCCACCCTTTTTTCAGTTTTCTCAAATGGTTGAAATCCAAACGCTGGCCGATACGTCGGTCTTCGGTCAGATTGCCGAGCATCAGCACGAGCAGGTTGTGTTCTGCCACGACCACGAAACCGGTTTGCGGGCCATCATCGGCATCCACAACACGGTACTTGGTCCGGCCCTGGGCGGCACCCGCATGTGGCACTACGCCTCCGACATGGAAGCGCTGAACGACGTGCTCCGCCTCTCGCGCGGCATGACCTACAAGGCCGCCATTTCGGGCCTGAACCTGGGTGGGGGCAAAGCCGTCATCATCGGCGACGCCAAAACGCAGAAGAATGAGGCGTTGCTGCGCAAATTCGGCCGCTTCGTGAAAAACCTGAACGGCAAGTACATCACGGCCGAAGATGTGAACATGACCACCAAGGACATGGAGTACATCCGGATGGAAACCAAGCATGTAGCTGGCCTGCCCGAAAGCATGGGCGGAAGCGGCGACCCGTCGCCGGTAACGGCTTACGGTACCTACATGGGGATGAAAGCCGCCGCTAAAAAGGCATTCGGCTCGGAAAGCCTCACCGGCAAGCGGGTTGCCGTGCAAGGCGTGGGCCACGTGGGCACCTACCTGATGGAGTACCTGCAGAAGGAAGATGCTAAAATCATCCTGACCGATTACTACGAAGACCGCGCCCTGGAAGCCGCTGCTCGCTTTGGCGCCGTAGCCGTGGGCCTCGACGAAATCTACGACCAGGATGTGGACATCTACTCGCCCTGCGCGCTGGGAGCCACCATCAACGACGACACCATCGGCCGCCTGAAGTGCCGCGTTATTGCCGGCTGCGCCAACAACCAGCTCCAGAGCGAGGATATTCACGGCCCTGAGCTCGTGGAGCGCGGCATCGTGTACGCCCCCGACTTTTTGATTAACGCCGGTGGTTTGATTAATGTATATTCCGAAGTGGTAGGCTCCAGCCGCCAGGCCGCACTTACCCAAACCGAAAAAATCTTCGACTTCACCACGCAAGTGCTTAACAAAGCTGAGCAGGAGGGAAGTCACCCCCAGAAAGCTGCCATCCGGCAGGCCGAGGAGCGCATTGCGTCGCTCGGTAAAGTCAAATCAACCTATTAATTCTTGGTTGTTGATTGCTGATAGTTGATTGTTTAAGAGAGTTAAGCGCTCCGGGGCAACCAACAATCAATCAACTATCAGCAATTAACAATCAACTTTCCAAGAAGATGCTCAATCGCCGCACGCTCCGCATTAAGGTTATGCAGGCCCTGTACGCTTACCACCAAGCCATCGGGTCCGATTTTATGCTGGCCAATGACCGCATTGCGGATACGTTTGCCCCCGACCTGAACGCGCCTGAAGCCCAGGACCGTAAGCTGCTGAAAGGGCAGCAGAAGATGGCGGAAGCTATTTTCCGGGAGTGGCACAAGGGCGGCTCGAGTGCGGAAGTCGAGAAAATCGACGACAAGGAGGTGAACGACGCCGTGACCGATGCCATCGGCTACTACACCAAGCAGAAAACCAAGGACGGCACATTCTACGCCGGCCAGATGGTGCACGGGGCCGAGAGCATCCACACCCAGTACCTGCACCTGCTGAACCTGCCGGAAGCCCTGCTGCGCGTGATTGAGGAAGAAAAGCAGCGTGAAGCCCGCCGCTTCACGCCCTCCAAGGAAACGCCGCTCGACACGACGCGCTTTGAGGAAAACAAGGCCATTGAGAAGCTTATCGGCAACAAGCAACTGCTCGACCTCACCATCCGGCGCAATGCGCAGTGGAGCGGGGAAGACGACATGGAAGCGCTGCGCACCGCCTGGCGCAACGAAATCAAGCCTGACGCCGAGTTCCAAAGCTACCTGGCCGCCCCCGCCGGCAGCTACGCCGATGACCAGGAACTGCTGAAATATCTTTACAAGACTTTCGTCTTTAAGGGCACGGCGCTGCCAGCCTACCTCGACGAGGACGACCAGAACTGGGAGGAAAACCGCTCGGTGGTGAAAAACCTGGTCATCAAGACGCTGAAGATGATGGACGAGGCCGCCGACGAAACCCTAGAACTGATGTCGTTGTCGGCCAACTGGGTGGATGACAAGGAGTTTGCCGAAACCCTCTACAAGCAGACGCTGGCCGAAGACGAACAGTACGAAAAGCTTATTGCCGAATCGGTGCAGAACTGGGATGTGGAGCGCGTAGCCCTCACCGACAAGATTCTGCTGAAAATGGCGCTGTGCGAAATGCACCTCTTCCGCGGTATTCCGGTGAAAGTGACAATCAACGAGTACATCGAAATCAGCAAAATGTACAGCACGCCCAAGAGCAAACAGTTTGTGAACGGTATTCTCGATAAATTGGCCCAGGATCTGACGGCCAGCGGCGCCATCCGCAAGTCGGGCCGGGGTTTGCTGGACAACCAGTAAGTACCTTGCGGCAACCTGCGGCGCTTGCCGTGCGTTGTTTAGCTTCTATTTCCATCCATTCTCCCACCTCGCCACTCCTTTCTAGCTATGGGTAGCAAAACCACTACCGGTATTCTGTGCTTCGCAGGCGGTGCCCTCACCGGGGCCGCTGTTGGACTTTTGTTTGCCCCGGAAAAGGGGCGCGAAACCCGTAGCTGGCTTAGCTACCAGCTCGAAAAGTACCGCGAAGTACTGGCCGACCTCACCGAAAGCCTCGTCACCAGTCGCGGCGAAGTGGGGCCTACGTCCAGCGCCAAGTCGGAAGGCCAGCGCGTGATTCAGGACGCCAAGAGCAAAGCCGAACAGCTGCTCGGCGACGTCGACCAGCTGATCAACCAAATCAACTCGCGCAAAGCCGTTTAACTCAGCCCGCCGATGTAATAGATGTGCTGCTGTACTGAAGACGTTTTTCATCTTCAGCACAGCAGCACATTTTTATTATTGCCCTTCCTGCGGGTGTTACCTTTGCCCCGCAAGAGCTGCATGCAGCCTACGTGAAGCGCCCGTAAGTCGGCAGGCGGTTCACGTTCAGATAGTAACCTCAGTACCTCTCCTAAATAGATAGTAGCAGAATGCACACCATCACCCTCATCCCCGGCGACGGCATCGGGCCCGAAATCACGAAGGCAGTTCAGGATATTTTCACGGCCGCTGGTGCCCCCATTCAGTGGGAAGAGCAGAATGCCGGCCAGACCACCTTCGACCAGTCGGGTGAGCTGATTCCGCAGTCGTTGCTCGACTCGCTGGAGAAAAACCGCGTGGCCCTGAAAGGCCCCATCACGACGCCCGTGGGCAAGGGTTTCCGTAGCATCAACATCACGCTGCGCCAGAAGTACGACCTCTACCAGAACGTGCGCCCGGCCAAAACTACCGAGGGCATCGACTCGCGCTACACCGGCGTAAACCTGGTGCTGTTCCGCGAAAACACCGAAGGCCTGTACTCGGGCCTGGAAGTGTACGATGAGCGCCTGGGCATTGCCGACTCGTTTAACCGCATCACGGTAGCCGGCTCGCGCAAAATCTGCCGCGCCGCCTTTGCCTACGCCGCCAAGCACGGCCGCAAAAAGGTGACCCTGGCCCACAAAGCCAACATCCTCAAGATGGCCGGCAAGCTCATGCTCGACGCCTGCAAGGAAGCCGCCACCGAGTTTCCGCAAATCGTGTTCGAGGATAAAATCATCGACAACATGTGCATGCAGCTCGTCAACAAGCCCGAGCAGTTCGATGTAGTCGTGACCACAAACCTCTTCGGCGACATTCTCTCCGACCTGTGCGCCGGTCTGGTGGGCGGCTTGGGGGTAGTTTCGGGCGCCAACATCGGCGACGATATGGCCATCTTCGAAGCCGTACACGGCTCAGCTCCCGATATTGCCGGCCAGGGCAAAGCCAACCCTACTGCGCTGCTGCGTTCAGGCCTGATGATGCTGCACTACCTGGGCGAGCACCAGCTGGCCGACCGGATCGAAAAGGCCCTCGACGAGACGCTGAAGCACAAGGAGCAGTGCACCGGCGACCTGGGCGGTAAAGCCAGCACCAGCAAATTTGCCCAGTCGATTATTGCCAAGCTGGCGTAAGTAGCTGCCTGATAGATAAGAACGTCATGCCGAGCGAAGCCGAGGCATCTCGCGTGTTTACTTGCAGTAGTAGCTGATTAGTATTGCACGCGGGATGCTTTGACAAGCTCAGCATGACGTTCTGGTTTTCTCGTGTTACATCTTAACTTTACTTTTCCGACGGCTCCAAATGGCCGCATTCTTTCTTCTATGAAACGTACTCTGTTTTCTGCTTTTCTGCTTTCCGGCGCGCTGATGTTTGGCGCCTGCAACAACGACAAGCCCGCTGAGGTAGGTGCTGAGGGCATGAACGCCGCCGCTACCGCCGCCAGCGACGTGGCTAACCCCACCGTGGACAATCCCAACGTGGCCAGTGAAACCGAAGCGCCCAACCCTAATGCCCCGGTGATGACCTTCGCCGAGTCGGAGCACAACTTCGGCGACATCAAGCCCGGCGACGTGGTGAAGCACACCTTCGAATTTACCAACACCGGCAAGTCGCCGCTGCTGATTGAGAATGCTACGGCATCGTGCGGCTGCACGACCCCCAACTGGACCAAAGACCCAATTGCACCCGGCGCCAAAGGCACGATTGAGGTGCAGTTCAACAGCCAGGGCAAATCTGGTTTGCAGAACAAGGAGGTTGCCGTGCGCGCCAACACCCAGCCCAGCATCACCCAGATTGCCATCAAGGCCAACATTTTGCCCGAAAGCACCAACGGCCCGGTTAAGCAATAATCCGGTTCCGTTTTCCTAATCTGTCATCCGGCGCCCGGCGCAGGACCTTAGTGCGTTAGAGGTACGCCGAAATAATTTCGGTGCGGCGTAATAAGGTCTTGCGCCGGGCGCCGGATGACAGTTCTTTTTTTACGATTCTGCCTGTATGCTCATAGCTCTGCTTCTCCAAACCAACGTAAGTGAGGGTATTAAGTCCCTGCTGTTTCCGGCCCTGATTGCCGTGGTTGCCTATTTTTTCATGATCCGGCCGCAGCAACGCCGCACCGCCGAAACCAAAAAGTTTCGGGAGTCGCTGGTAAAGGGAGCCAACGTGGTGACTATCGGCGGCCTGCACGGCAAAGTGCTGGAAGTGCATGATGAGTCGGTTATCATCGAAGTCGACAAAGGTGTGCGCCTCAAGTTTGACCGTACTGCTATTGCCCGGGAAGTGGTAAAATCCACTCCGGCCGTACCAGCTACTCCGGCTGCCAATTCCTAAACCCGCCTTGCTGTGCCGCTCGCTCGTGCTTTTCGCCTGGTCCGCTGGTTTACCAGCCCGTTCTACGGGCAGGAGCGCAGCTACTGGCGGGCGGTAACGGCCTGTTTTCTGGCGGCCTCCACGTTCTGGCTGCTCAATGCCCTGAACAAGACCTACACTACGCGCATCACCTACCCGCTGGCCTGGAGCTACGACGAGCAGCGCTACATTCCGGTGAAGCCCTTGCCTACGGAAATAGCCGTGAACGTAACGGGCCGGGGCTGGAAACTGCTGCGCAAAAATCTGCTGCTCGACGTGAAGCCGGCCGAGGTGCGTCTGCTCCGGCTGCCCGCGTTACGCTTTGTTACGGGCCAGTCGTTGCGGCCGGCGCTGCAGGCGGCTATGGAAGGGCTACAGTTCAACTACGTGCTGGCCGATACGCTCTGGATGGAGTTTGACTACCTGCTGACCCGCCGCCTGCCGCTCACGCTGAGTCCCAAGGCCGACGGCTCGGCGCTGCCCTACGCGGCCGTATTCACGCCCGAAAGTGTGGTGTTTCGGGGGCCGGCCCGCACCGTGAATAGCCTGGCTAATCCATATCCGGTGCATTTGCCCCAGGCCCCGGCCGGCAGCAGCGAAGGCGCCATCATCGTGCCCATTGGCGGGCCCGAACTGGTGCAAACGCAGGTGCAGCAGGTGAAAGTGCGTCTACAGCCCCGGCCGCTCATTACGCTGCCGCTGCGAGTGGTGCCCGAGTTGCGCGACTTTCCCAAGGACCAGCACTTTACGCTACACCCGGCTACGGTGCAGGTGCAGGTGCAGTGCTTTCCCGAAGATTCGGCCCGCCTCGACCCTACCCAGCTTCACGTGCTGCTCCATTACGGCCAGTTCCACTCTCCCGATTCCAGCCTGCAGCCCGTATTGTCGCAGGCCCCCACGCTGGCCCGGGGCGTACGGGTCCTGACGCCTTCGGTCCGGGTTTCGCAGAAGTGAGATGGTGATATAGTGAAATGGTGGGTTGTCGTTCAATATGCGTCAATTGCGCAGGTCGTTTCATCAGAAAATCAAGCTCACCATTTCATCATCTCACTTTATGCTTCGGATTGGTATTACGGGTGGTATCGGGTCGGGGAAGAGCGTGGTGTGCCGGCTGTTTCGGGTGCTGGGCGTGCCGGTGTACGATGCCGATTCGCGGGCGAAATGGGTAATGGCCCACGACGCGGTATTGCGCGCCGAGCTACTGGCGGCTTTCGGCTCCAAAGTGTTTGACACAGCCGGGCAGCTCAACCGTACCTACCTGGCCCAGGTAGCTTTTCAGAATCCGGAGCGGCTGGCGCAGCTCAACGGGCTGGTGCACCCACGCGTGGGCTACGACTTCGAGCAGTGGGCCCAGGCCCAGCAGGCCGCCGGTGCGTCATACATCCTGAAGGAAGCCGCGCTGCTCTACGAGTCGGGCTCCTACCAGCAACTCGACCGGATCATCACCGTATTTGCCCCCCAGGCTGTGCGCCAGGCCCGCGTGCTGCTGCGCGACCCGCACCGCACCGCCGACGATATTCTGGCCATCATCGGCAAGCAGATGAGCGAGGAAGAGAAAATGAGCCGCGCCGACTACGTGTTGCATAATGACGACAAGCACCTGCTCATTCCGCAGGTATTGCGGCTGGATGAGCAGTTTCGGCGGGGTTGAGCTGCTGTCCTTGCGAGCAGCGCAAAGCAATCCGTCCTCTGAAATGTGCTGAGTATTCTAATGTAAAAAGCCCTTTCCTGTTCGATACGGGAAAGGGCTTTCTACTAAAAGGTCATTGGTCACCAGCAGTGGACGGATTGCTTCGTACCTCGCAATGACACGTTTTTACTTAATCACCGGGCAGCGCTCGAAGGGGCGGGTTTCGTCGAAGTATTTGCGGTAGGTGACGTGGGTTTTGTAGATTTTGGCCCCGATGGAGCGCATTACGGCCAGCATGCGCGGGTTGAAGTCGCCAATCCAGTTCATCTCGCACTCGGTGTAGCCGGCCCGCATGATTTCCTGCTGGGAGCGGACCATCAGCGCCGATTCCAGCTTCTTGCCCTGCCAGGCCGGCACCACGCCGAAGATAACGCCGAACATCTTTTTTTCGGCCGCCTGGTCGTATTGGCGCTTGTACCAGAGAAAAAGCAGCTTGTTCCAGAAGTTGAACTTGCGGCCGATGTGCTTGAAAATCTGGTTGAGCTCGGGTAGGCCGATGAAAAAGGCAACGGGCTCGTCGTGGTGGTAAGCAAACCACAGCAGCCGCTCATCAGCCACGGGCTTCATTTCCCGCACTAAGTTGCGGGCTTTGTCGAGCGACATATCCCGGGTGCCACTGTTCTTGGCCCAGGCTAGGTTATACACGTGCCGGAAGTCGCGGGCCAGCTGTTCAGTATTGCTTTTATCGGCGTGCCGGAAGCTGAACTCGGGCTGCGCGAAGTAAGTGTCGGCGGCCCGCCCAAAGGCCTCGTGCAAGGGCGTAGCTACTGCGCGCTGGCAGGTATACTGCTTGAAATATATCTGGAAGCCATAGTTTTCAAATAGTTGCTGGTAATAGGGCAGGTGGTAGAACATGCCGTAGTTGGGCTCGGTGAAGCCCGCAATCAGCAGGCCCCAGAACCGGTCCCGCTCCCCGAAGTTGATGGGGCCGTCCATGGCCTCCATACCCCGGGCGGCCAGCCACGCTTGGCCGGCATCGAAGAGCGTATTAGCCGCCTTCTGGTCGTCGATGCACTCAAAAAAACCCAGCCCGCCGGTAGGCAGCGTGGGGTCGGTGCGGGCCGTGTCGTTGTTAACGAAGGCCGCTATCCGCCCGATTACGGTGCCGGCGTCATCGGTCAGAACCCAGCGGATGGCTTCCCCGTGCTGAAAGTTGGGGTTTTTCTGCGGGTTAAATACGCCCTCAATATCCTGGTCGAGGGGCGAAATCCAGTTGGGCTGATTCTGGTAAAGGCGAGTGGGCAAATCCAGGAATTGCCGCACCCGGGAGGCGTCGGTAACTTCGAGTAGAGGCATTAGCAACGAAAAAGCTAGAGTAAGCAGCCGAAGCGCGCAAAGTGGCCGTTCCGGCAATGCACGTACGGAAAACCAAGAATAAAGCTCAGGGCCGGCGAAAAACCGACAGAATCTTCATTTCATTCACCCGGATGCTGTATACCTCCGGGCCATACGCGGCGGGGTAAGAACCCGGATGCCAGCGGTAAGTTGTGAGAAAATAACGGGCTCGGCTGGCCGAGGTCAGCACAAGCCGGGCGCGTTGCGCCGGGGGCAAAAGTAAGTGGTTGTTGTGAAGCACTAAAGCCGCGCGGGCATCGGTACCCACCGAAACGTGGGCACTGCTGTCGTGGGCCAGAATCCACTCCAGCCCCCGCCGGCCCGATAAGCCCCAATAGTCACGCTCAAACAGCCGCTCGGCCACCGGGCCGGGCAAGAAGCTGAAGTACACGTTCTGGTACGGATGGTCGCGGGCAATACGGTAGGCCGAGTGCAGCATGCCACCGGCCAACAGCACCAGCAAGCCCGCACCCAGGCCGCGCCGAAAGCGGGGCAAAGCGGCCGAACGCCACACAGCCCAGGCACCGGCCGCACCGCGCAGGGTAAGCAGCAGAAAGGCCGGGTAAATGAAATACAGGTGCCGCCAGCCGTCGTAAATAACCGAGTGCAGGCCGATGATGGCCACCAGAGGGGCAAAAAACCAGGCCGTAATCAGCAAATCCAGCCGGCCGGTGCGGGTGCACAACCAGCGCGTGGGACGTTTGATGAGCGCACCCAACAGCGTGCCGCAGCCCACCAGAAACAGCACCGAGTAGGCTACTGGCGTGGTAATGACCAGCCACACCGGGGCATAGTGCCAGGGCAGGCTGCGCACCGAAATAGCTTGGCCCCAGTACTGCGTCGTCATATCGGCACGGTAGCGGCTGAAGCTCTGAAAAGCGGCCAGAAAATGCTCTACAGGGTTTTCCCATAGGTAGGGCCAGCCGGCTACCACTACTACCGCCACTATGGGCAGGTACAGTGCCAGGGCCCACAGCAGCGGCTTGCGCACGGCCGGGCGGTGCCCTATTTCGAGGCCGGCAAACCCAATTGTGAAGCCCAGCAGCAGCACGCCCATAGTTCGTACGTCGATGGCGGCACCGGTGGCCAGGGCGTGCGCCAGCGCCCAGCGCCAGGATGGCCGCCGCAGTAGCCGGGTAAGCGTGTAGATGGCCCCAGTAAAGAAGGCGAGAAACACGAGGTCCTTGTAGTTGTAAAAGGCCTCGGCAAACAGCCGCGGCGACAACACAAGCAGCGCCGCGCCCAGCAGCCCCAGCCGCCAGCTGCCGAAGCGCCTAGCCGCCAGCCGGTAAAACCCGTACACGCCCACCAGCACCGTGAAAAATGTGGCCAAATGGCGCATGAAATACACGTCGCGCGGGTCGTCGGCGCCCACTAGCTTTTCCAGCAGCGCCAGCGGCATCTGAAAAATGACGCCGTGGTCTACATCCTCATTGGCGCTCATCTCCGGAATCAAGGCAAAACTTTCCTGCCGGCGCGCTAGCTCGGGCGCCATCTGCAGGGCCACATATTTCACGCTGATAATACCGTTGAGCCGGTCGAGCTGCTCATCCCACGACAGGCCATAGTCGCGGTAGAGCAGCAGCCCCAGCCCGGCCAGCAGCAGAAAAAAGCCGCCTACCAGGGGCCGCCGCAGCGAATCGGGCAGAAAAGGAGAGGGCCGGAGCACGAAACAGATAAGTGAAAGCGGAAAGGCAGATGCTACCCGAAAGGTAGCACCCGCGCCGGGTATCCCGGGGGCCGGCCGGGCTACTTTTGCGCCGCATTGTTCCAGACTCCGGTTTAAAGCACAATCTTTGGCGTTGCCGCGTATCTTTTCCGGGCTCTAATCCTTGCTTTCGTGCTGCGTTCTGTTCCCCGTTTTGTCTGGCCGGTGCTGCTGGGGCTGGCCCTGCTCAAACTGGTGCTGCAGCTCAGCCTGAACCCCGGCCTGGAGTGGAACTACGATGAGCGGCGCAACGGCCGCATTGCCGATAACTACCTGGCCGGCCGCGGCTACGTGAGCCTCGACCCGGTGCGGCAGGTGCTGCGCCCCGACTCCTTTCACGCCAGCTTTCCGGTATTCGTTTACATCGGCTGGCAGAAGGCCGGGCTGCCCAAGCACTACTTCACGCTGCTGGTGTTTGCTATGAGTATAGGGGCTTACCTGCTCGGAATCATCTACATTGCCCGCACCCTGGCGTATTTCGGGGTGGCACCGCCCGGGGCCTGGAGCGGGGCATTGCTGTGGGCCGTTTATCCGTCGGTGGTGTACTACATCGGAGCCTATATGTGGTACGAAAACCTGGCTCTGCCGCTGCTGATTCTGGTGGTCTACAAGCTGCTGCGGCAGCTCGGCGGCCGTGCTCTAAGCTGGCCCGATACCGTGCTGGTAGCCGCGTCCGTTACGGTTTCCTGCCTGCTGCGGGGGTACCTGCTGGCTGTTTACGGGCTGCTGTTTTTGGTCTGGTTGACGCTGTTGCTGCGCCAATCCCGGCCGGCTCAGCGCAACGCTTGGCAAGTCGCGCTGCTCACGCTGGCCTTGCTGGTAGGCGCCCACGCTCCGATTTTCCTGAAAAACTACCGCCTGTTCCAAGCCTGGACGCTGAGCAACCAAGCAGGCTTTGAGCTGCTGCAGGGGCACAATTCCGTTACGCAAGGCCGCTTCATGTTCGACTGGGATGAGCGCACTAGCCCTTTCGACCAATATGTGCGGGCCCACATTCCGCGGCTCGACTCGCTGAGCCAGTACCAGGAAAGCCAAGCTCGGGCCGCGCTGGCGTTGCGCTGGATTTGGGAAAACCCTGCAGCCGAAGCCCGCTTGTGGCTGCGCAAAACCCTGCTGTTTTTCGCGCCCGAAAACTTCATTGCCGACGCGCCCCGCACTTCCTACAACATCGTAACCGGCCTCGTGCACCTGGCTTTCCTGGGCACGGTGCTGCTCGTGCTGGCCCGCTACCGGGGGCTTCGCCTGCGCCGTGTCGACGTGCTGTTGCTCACGCCGCTCGTGGCCGTGTGGCTGTTGAGTATCGTGTTTTTCGTGGGTTTCCGGTGGCGCTATTTTGCCGAGCCGGCGCTGCTTCTGTACCCCATCATCGTGTGGCAGCGCCTCCGCTGCCGGGCAGCTGCGTAGCCGCGCCAAAAACAAAAAAGCCACTCTGCATTGCTGCGAAGTGGCTTTTTTTGGTGGGAGATACTGGGTTCGAACCAGTGACCCTCTGCTTGTAAGGCAGATGCTCTGAACCAGCTGAGCTAATCTCCCG
>NZ_JAJADR010000008.1 GCF_020447265.1 Hymenobacter lucidus
GGCCGGCCCCGGCGGCGGGGGCACGCCCGGCAGCGGCCCCACGGGCGGGGCCGGGTCGGCGGGTTCCTTCTACAGCGGCGGCGGGGGCGGCGGCTACTACGGCGGCGGCGGCGCCGCTAGCGGCGGCAGCGGGGCCGGGGGCGGCGGCGGCTCGTCGTGGGCCATGCCCACCAGCAGCGCCGACATCAGCTACGACCTGGCCCCGGTCGTGGGCCCCGGCAGCGTGACCATCGTGGCCGTAGCCCTGCCCGACCTGGTGGTGAGTGCCGCTTTCCAGAACATCGAGGCTGGCCTCTATAACTCCATCACCGTGCAAAACGGCACCTTTCCCTTGCTGGGTGGCCCCGTGGGGGTGTACACCAGCATCACGGTGCAAAACGGCGGCTACTTCGACGAGAACTGCCAGGTACTCAGCGGGCCCGGCAGCTTCACGCTGTCGGCGGGCAGTACGCTGCGCATCTGCTCGGCGCAAGGCTTCAGCGGCAGCGGGGCCACGGGCAGCATCCAGGTCACGGGCCCCCGCTCATTTAGTGCCGATGCCAGCTACCAGTACAACGGCACGGTGGCCCAGGTCACGGGCCCGGGCCTGCCCGCCACCGTGCGCGGCCTCGCACTCGACAATAGCATGGGACTGACCCTGACGAGCCCGGTTACGGTCAGCACGGAGGTCTCGCTCTTCTACGGCGTGCTCAGCACTGGGGCCCATGTGCTCACCCTGGGCCCCACGGCCATGCTCACCGAATACACCAACTCCAGCTACGCGCTGGGCAGGGTGCAAACCACCCGCACCCTGAGCACGGCCGGCACGACTGAAAGCTTCGGCGGGCTGGGCCTGACGCTTACGCCCGGCGGCAGCGTGCTGCCCGGCAGCACGCTCGTTATCCGAACCACGGGCACGGCCCTGAGCGGAGTCGGCAGCAGCCGGAGCGTGCGGCGCTACTTCGACATCCAGCCCACCGTGAAGACGGGCCTGCGCGTGGACCTGGCCCTGACCATCCGCGACGATGAGCGCAACGGCATTGCCCCGGCCAGCCTGCGCCTGTTCAAGAGCGAGAACCCCGGCGGCCCCTGGCAGGCGCAGCCGGCGGCCACGTTCAGCACCACGGCCGCTACCCACACGGCCCACCTAGCCGGCGTCAGCCGCTTCTCGCTCTGGACCCTGGGCGACGCCAGCAACCCGCTGCCCGTCGAGCTGAAGATGTTCACGGCCACGGCCACCGGCCCGCAAGCTGTGCGCCTGGCCTGGACTACGGCCAGCGAGGTGAACAGCGCTGCCTTCGAGGTGGAGCGTAGTGCCGACGGTCAGTCGTTTGCCGCCCTCGGCACGGTGGCCGCCGCGGGCAGGAGCAGCACCGCCCGCCGCTACGAGCTGCTGGATACCCAGCTACCCGGCGGCGTATCCACCGTCTACTACCGCCTGCGCCAGGTCGACCTGGACGGTACGTTCAGCTACTCGCCCGTGCGTCCGGTGGTCCTGAGCGGAGCGGGGGCGGGCCTGAGCCTGTTTCCGAACCCGACCCAGGGCCGGACCACTACGCTCACTGACACCCCGCCTAGAGCAGCCGTGACAGTCTTCGACGCGCTAGGCCGCCCCGTTGCCACAGCCACGGCCGATACCAGTGGCACGGCGGTGCTGGTGCTGCCGGCCGGGCTGCCGGCGGGCGTCTACGTGGTGCGTGCCGGCCAGCAGGCTATCCGGCTGACGTTAGAGTAAGCGCCCTGGCCTCTACGCAAAAGCCCCTGGCCCTCCTGGTCAAGGGCTTTTGCGTAGAGGCCATAACTTCAACTCACCATCTCACTATTTCACCTCGGCTCCTAGCACTTGCAGCATGGCGCGGGCCTTGAGCAGGCACTCGTCGTACTCGCGCTGTGGGTCGGAGTCGTAGGTGATGGCCGAGCCCACCTGGAAGCTGAGGTAGCCGGTATCGGCGCGGTACTGCAGGCTGCGAATGACGACGTTGAACTCGAATTCGCCATCGGGCCAGACGTAGCCCAGGCTGCCGCTGTAGAGACCCCGCCGGGTGCGCTCATACTGCTCGATAAGCTGCATAGCCCGGATTTTCGGGGCCCCGGTCATGGAGCCCATTGGAAAGGTGGCCCGCAGAATATCCACTACCTCAACGCCGGGGCGCAGCTCGGCCTGCACGGTCGAAATCATCTGCCAGACGTGGCGGAACGGGTAGAGGCCGAACAGCTCGGGCACCCGCACGGTGCCCGTCTTAGCCACGCGGGCCAGGTCGTTGCGCACCAGATCCACAATCATTAGGTTTTCGGCCCGCTCTTTCTCGTCGTGCCGCAGCTGCTCGCACAGCTGCGCATCTTCCGTGGGCGTAGTGCCGCGCCGGATGGTGCCCTTGATGGGCTGGGAAGTAAGCCGCGGCCCTTTCTTCTGCAGAAAACGCTCGGGCGAGGCGCAGAGCAGGTACCGATTCTGCCACTTATAGAAGCCCGCAAACGGTGTAGGCGAAGCCGCATTCAGGCGCAGAAACGTGCCGACCGGCTCCAGCGCCACGGGCTCGGCATAAAATTCCTGGCAGAGGTTCAGCTCGTATACCTCGCCGTTGAGAATGTCTTCCCGAATGGCTTCCACGGCCGCCAGGTACTCGGTTTTCGGCAGGCGGGGCCGCACAGTATCCACCGGGGGCGCCGTATTCGTCGGAATCTCCGTAGCCAGAATGGCCGCCAGTACGTCTGCCGTATTACCATTGATTTCCACCGCCTCCTGCTGCCAGCTCAACCAGATTTCCGGGGCAAAGAAGTGCAGCGCGGGCCAGTGTAGCCCGTCGAAATGGCGGCTGTGCAGCGCTTCGATTTCGTTTTTGACGTCGTAGGTCACGAAGCCGCAGCGCGGACCGGCACCGGGAGTCTGGAGCCAGTGTTCCAGCTCCGCTAAGGATGCGGGCGAAGGTGCAGCTTGGTTGGAAACGGCCAACAGCCGCTGGAAAGCGCCCTGCGGATACAACAGGTCGTTCGATTCGTAGTAGGCGCAGCAGGCAAACCCGCCCGCCCAGTGCAGCGCTTTGGCCCGGAACAGCTCGGCGGAAATGGATAGGGAAGCAAATGAAACAAGTTCAACCAAAGCGGGGCGGGCAAAGAGAGGGCGTAAACGACAGCAGACTGCAAAAATAGCCCGCCGCTACCGAACCTTGGCCGCCGGCAGCCCCGCCAGCGCCACTTTGGCCTTGGCGTCGGTGCTGTTCTTGTACTCGTGCTTTGGCGAGTCGAGAGCTTTCTGAAAGTAGAGCCGGGCCATGTTCAGCTGCCCGTCGGCCTGGCAGAGGTAGCCCATCTGCAGCGCCGACTGCGGCCCGAAGTAGTACGGCGCCTGCCCGGCCAGGGCAATAGTGCGGGTGTAGTAGAGGCGGGCCGAGTCGAGGCGGCCCAGGCCGTGGTAGGCGCGGGCCCGGCGGTAGGGTTCTTCCAGCTGGTCGCGCAGCAGCTTCGAGCCCGCAAAGCCGCGCAGCGTGTTCAGGGCCGGGCGGTAGTAGCCGCCGTCAATCTGGAGCCGGGCGCGGGTGAGGGTGGAGTTCAGCGGCTGCTTCTCCTCGAAGAACCGCTGGGCGTAGGCATCTTCCTCCACCACGGTGCGGCTGCCAGCTTTGATCTGCTGCCGGTACTGCTCGGCCGCGCCGGCGTTGCCGCTCAGCCAAGCAGCCAGATAGAGCTTAAAGGCGGCATCCTTGCGGTAGTGCACGCCCTGGTATTCGCGCAGAAACTGCTGGTTGGCCCGCTCCGAAGCCGCGTACTGGCCCTGGTAGAGCAGCAAATCGGCGGCCATGTGGTGCAGGTAAGCCACCGGCAGGTAGCCCGCGCCGGTGGGGCGGCGGCGGTAGGCAGCCAGGGCCGCGTCGGTGCGGTGCAGGCGCTTGTTGAGGCTGATGAGCAGGTAGCTGTAGAGCAGATTGTCGGGCTGCTGGGTGGCCAGCTGCTGCACAAGCCGGGCGGTTTCCTCGCCCTGCTTGTAGTAGGTTTCCTGCACCAGGGCCAGAATAATGCGGGCCTCGGGCTGAAAGTCGTTGGGCTTTTCGGCGGCCAGGCGCAGGTTTTTTACTCCGGCCTCCACACTGCCCGGCAGCCCGAGTAGGTTCAGAAACCAGTGGTAGCCGGCCGGCAGTGAGCCAATCATAAACTGGCACATGCCCAGCGTCTTGCGGGCCGGCAAAAAGTCGGGGTAGCGCTTCACCACGCCTTGCAGCTGCTGGTAGGCCTGGCGCAAACTCCAGGCGCCCTGCATCTCGTGCTGGTACGTGACCTGGGCAGCGGCCTGGTGCAGCCGGATTTCGGCCAGGGCGTAGTCGCGCAGCGGCCCGCGCTCCGCCGACTTCTCCAGGGCAGCCAGCCGGCGGTCCTGGGCGGCTACGGCGGCCTCGTAGCGGCCGGCGTTCTGCAGAATCATCAGCTCGGTGAAGTCGATGCAGTCGGCCACAAGCAGGGTGCCGGCGCTGGTGGGGGCCCGTTGCAGTTCGGCCTGCAGCAAAGCCCGGGCCGGCTCTACGCGCAGTTTTAGCAGGTCGGCATAAGCCCGCCGTGCCGGGGCCGAGAGGCTGGCTGGGGCGTTGCCGGCCGCCGGGCCCGGCTGGGCTGTGGCGCTGTCGTGCTGGGGCGGCCCGGCGGCGCACAGCAGCCCGAGCAGCAGCCACAGCAGCGGCCACCGAAGGGCTGGGGTAGGGCGCAGGAAAGCCGAAGAAAGCAAGGCCGGGAGTTTAAGGCAATAAAAAAGGAACGACTGGGCAAGTCGTTCCTTTTTTGATTCACGTTCGCAGAACGAAGCCGGCAGATTAAGCCTGGGGCTTCACATCTACGTCGGCCAGAACCCGGCCGCAGTGCTCACACACGATGATTTTCTTGTGCGAGATGATGTCGGCCTGGCGCTGGGGCGGTACGGTATTGAAGCAGCCGCCGCAGGCGTCGCGCTTCACCATTACCACGGCCAGGCCGTTACGCACGTTGCCGCGGATACGGGTATAGGCCGTCAGCAGGCGCTCTTCGATAGGCTTCACGGCGTCTTCACGCTCGTCGAGGATCTTTTTCTCGTCGGCTTCGCTCTCGCCCACGATGGTTTGCAGCTCGTGGTTCTTATTGGTCAGGTCTTTCTTGCGCTCTTCCAAGCGCTGCTTGGTGCCGGCGATGTCGGCGTTCTTCTGCTCAATCTGGTACTGGGCCTCCTTGATTTTCTTTTCCGAAATCTGGATTTCCAGGCGCTGCAGCTCGATTTCCTTGGCAATGGCCTCGTACTCGCGGTTGTTGCGCACGTTCTGCTGCTGGTCCTCATACTTCTTGATGAGGCCGTCGGCGTCTTTGGCGTTCTGCTTGCGCTGCTTGATCTGGTCGTTCAGGGACTGAATCTCCTCGTCAAATTTGCTCACGCGCACTTCGTAGCCGGCAATTTCGTCTTCCAGGTCGCGCACTTCTTCGGGCAGGTCGCCACGGACGCGCCGGATTTCGTCGAGCTGCGAGTCGAGGCGCTGCAGATTCAGAAGGGCTTCCAGCTTACTGGCAACGGTGGTTTCCGTGGAAGGATTAGAAATCATAACGGACAGGGTTGGTGAGGGTCTCAGCGATTAAGACCGCAAAAGTACTTTTAAAGTTGACCGTAAGCAAATCCCGGAAGATTTCCCCGGTAAATTGCTCACTTTCGAAGTGGCCCACGTCGCAGAGCAGCAGCTGGCCCTCGGCCCCGAAGTATTCGTGGTACTTCAAATCGCCGGTGACGAAGGCGTCGGCGCCGGCCCGGCGGGCATTGCCAATCAGAAAGCTGCCCGCCCCGCCGCACAGGGCCACTGTTTTAATGGGCCGGTCAAACTCGGTGTGCTTGACTACCGGCACGCCCAGGGCCGCGCGTAGCAGGCGCCGGAACTCGGCCGGCGACAAGGCTTCGGGCAACTCACCGATCATGCCGGAGCCCACGTCCTGGTTGGTGTTTTCCACCTTAACCAGCTCGTAAGCCACTTCCTCGTAGGGGTGGGTTGCCCGCAACGCCCGCAGCGCGGCCCCGTGCAGGTGCAGGGGCAGCAGCACTTCCACGCGCTCCTCGCGCACCGACTCCGGTTTTTGCGGCTCGCCGATAAACGGGCTGGTGCCGGTGCCGGGCGTGAAGGTGCCGGTGCCTTCCACCCGGAAGCTGCATGCCGAATAATTGCCGATCTGGCCCGCGCCGGCGGCATACAGCGCCTGCAATACGGCGTCGGTGTGGGTGGTGGGCACGTAGGTGATAAGCTTGCCCAATGTGCCGCTTTTGGGGTCGAGAATGCGCAGGTTTTCCAGGCCCAGCTTCTCGGCCAGCTTCCGGTTCACGCCCGGCAGCACGTTGTCGAGGTTGGTGTGGGCGGCGTAGATGGCCACGTCGCTTTTAATGGCCTTGATGAGCGTCTGCTCGACTTCGTTGGCCCCGGTGAGGCGCTTGAGGGGCCGGAAAACTACCGGATGGTGGGCCACTACCACGTTGCAGCCGCGCCGCAGGGCTTCGTCGATTACGGCCGGGGTGCAATCCAGGGCAATGAGCACGCCCCGGATTTCGGCCTGCGGGTCGCCGCACTGCAGGCCGGCATTGTCGTAGGATTCCTGGTAGGCGAGGGGCGCTACCTGCTCAAGGGCGCGGGCAAGGTCAGCAACGGTTGGCATAAGGCAAAAATGCTGCGTGGTGAGTTGGGAATGCAGAATCGGCATTCGGTGGCCGAACCCGGCGGCGGGCCGGGCGAAGGTACGCGGTGCGGCGTCGGGTTTGGTACTAACGGGTAGTAAGAGGACTGGTAAGTGGGCCCGAAGTTGCGGGGGCAGCCGCCGGGGGCTAACTTGCCAGCCGCCGAATTTATGAACAATGTTCTATTCTCCCGGTGATGTACTATACCGGCCGGTTTTCAGGCCTGGCTCAACTCGTATACCATGAAGCAACTTCACAAGCCGTCGGCACTCAGATATATCGGCGGCCTGCTGATCTGCTTGCTGATGGGTAGTGAGCTGCGGGCCCAGACCCCGGATACGGCCCTGACCCGGCGCAACATACGGCTCGAAAACGTGGATATTGCGCCGGCCGCCGTTGATACCAAGGGCTGGCTGCTGCTCGATAAGGACATTCAGACCGAGCTGGAAGGAGGAGTGCAGAATCTCTACAACTTCAAGTTCGACAAGGCCGAAAAGCAGTTCCGCTCGTTGCGCCGCCGCTACCCCGAGCACCCGTTGCCGTATTTTCTGATGGGCTTGAGCCAATGGTGGAAAATAGTGCCGACCAATATCACCGAAAAGAGCGTCGACAAGCTGTTTTTTGCCTACATGGACACGGCTACTACCAAGGCCGAAACGCTGTATGACCAGGACGAGCAGAACTACGAGGCCAGCTTTTTCCTGTCGGCTTCCTACGCCTTTTCGGCCCGCCTGCACTCCGAGCGGCACGACTGGGGAGCGGCCACCGTGGCGTCCAAACGGGCGCTGAAGTACCTGGAGCTGAGCAAGCAAGCCAATGGGCTGAGTCCGGAATTCCTGTTTGGCCAGGCCCTGTTCAACTATTACGCAGTCTGGATTGCCGACGAGTTTCCCTGGCTGCGGCCGGTGCTGCTGTTTTTTCCGAAGGGCAACACCCAGCTGGGCCTGCAGCAGCTGCGCAATGTGGCCGCCAACGCGGTGTATACCGGACCCGAGGCGAAGTTCTTTCTGATGAAAATTTTGTCGAGTGAGCGGGAAAACAGCCCGGAGGAGGCCCTGAAGGTGACTCGGCAGCTGGCCGCTACCTACCCCGATAACCCGTATTTCCAGCGGCAGTACGCTATGCAGTGCTTCAACGGCGGTAACTTCGCGGAGTGCGAGCGGCTCAGCCTTAGTATTTTGGATAAGTACAACCGGGGCCTGACGGGCTACGAGAGCTTCAGTGGCCGGTATGCCACCTACTTTCTGGGCTACATTCAGCAAACCAAGTACAAGTCGTTGGCGGCGGCTAAGGACTACTATCAGCGCTGCCTGGTGTTTTCGGAGCTGACTGGCCAGACGGATGGCTACTACCTCTACGCCAGCCTAAACATGGCCCGCATTGCCCTCAAGCAGAACGACCCGGCGGCGGCCCGGCGCCACTTCCAGGTGGTAACCAGCAAGGCTGACCACAAAACGGCGATGTACAAAGAAGCCAAGGCCTACCTTAAGCCCCAGAAAAAGCGCCCGGGCAAGCCCACCGCCGCCGGCCTGGCGTCGGAACGGCGCTAGAGCGTCCCTGATCCAGAGTTGCCGTGGGCTTACTGCGGAGTGCGGCAGGCATTGAGCACCGCCACGTACTGGTCGACGTGCCGGGCCAGGTCGCGCCGCTGGTACTGCATCAGGTAGCGCGGGTGGTCGAGCACGTGAATCTGGTCGAACAGCCCCAACTCCTGGTTCAGGCGCAGTAGGTGTTGCCCGTTGCGGCGGCCCAGGCACACGGCCGCGTGCCGTGCCAATCCTACTTCCAGCACCTGCTGGCGCAGCGAAAGGCGGATATCGGGCTCTAGGGCTTTGAGCAGGGCCAGGGAGTCGTAGTAATTGTAGTTGCGGCCCTGGCGCAGCAGCACCAGCGGGTAGAGGGAGCCAAGAAAAAAATCCTGGTAAAACGCCGCTGGTCCGCCCATTGCCGCAATGACCTCATACACAAATTGGCTCGACAGCTCCCGGCGGCGGGGCAGCTCATTGGCAATGCCGCAGGCGTCGGCCAGGGCCACCGGGTCGGTGAAGGCTACGCCGGTGCGGCCGTTGCCGAGGCGGCCGGGGTTAATACCCAGCAGGGCCACGCGGGGTTGATTATCAGCGTAATACTGCCGGGCAAAGCGCGTAAACAGCTCCCGGGGCGTGGCTTCGTGGTAGGGGCTGAGGGCCACGGCCTCATCGGGCAGCGCGGCGGGCAGCGGAAAGGTGGTGAGGAAGCGCAGGAGGCGGTCGGCAAACGTGGGCATGGCAGAAAACAAGCTAAGTAGAGCGGCCGGCGCAGCGCAGGAACCGGTGGCAACCCGGCTGGGTAGCGGCTACGGGAGGCGCCGGGGCGCTTTCGGTTTCGTCGCTTACGTAAGTAGGCGTACTTTTGGGGCTCCGCGTTACTGCCGCCTGCTCATGCCCCACCCGTTAGCTTTTCTGCTGCTGCCCTTCGCCTGGCTCTACGCCGGCGTGCTGCACGTGCGCAACTGGCTCTACGACAACGGTCTGAAAGAATCGGTGGCCTTTGCCGTGCCCGTTATCAGCGTGGGCAACCTGCGGGCGGGCGGCACCGGCAAAACCCCGCACGTGGCCTGGGTGGTGCGCCAGCTGCGGCAAGCCGGGCAGCAGCCCGCCATTCTGAGCCGGGGCTACGGCCGCCAGACCACCGGCTACCGCCTCGCCGACGCCACGGCCACGGCGGCCACCATCGGCGACGAGCCCCTGCAGCACTACCAGGATTTTGGGGGCCAGGTGCCGGTGGTGGTGTGCGAAAACCGCCGGACTGGCATTGCCAAGCTGCTCGCGCAGGAAACCGGTGTAACGGCCGTGGTGCTCGACGATGCCTACCAGCACCGCCGCGTGCGGCCGGCGTTCAGTATTCTACTCACCGAGCAGCAGCGGCCTTTCTACCACGATTGGGTGCTGCCGGCGGGCCGCCTCCGGGAAAGTCGGGGCGGGGCCAATCGAGCCGATGTGGTCATCGTAACTAAGTGTGCGCCGGGTATTACTGGTGTCGAGCAGACGGCTATTGCGGCTCGTATTCACCGCTATACCTGCCCGCGGGTGCCCGTTTTGTTTTCAACCTACGTCTACGGCCTCCCCGTGCCGGTGGGGGCGGCTGAGGCGGCCATCGGCCCGGAAATCGTGCTGCTGACCGGCATTGCCCAGCCCGGTCCGCTGCGCGACTACCTGGTGGGGGCTGGCTACCACATTGCTCACCACGCGGCCTTTGCCGACCATCATGCGTTTTCGGCGGCCGATATTACGGCCGTGGCCGCGCAATTACGGCCGGGTCAGTGCGTTTTCACCACGCAGAAAGATGCTGCCCGTCTGCTGGAGCCTGCGCTCTGGCCGGCAGTAGCCCGGCTGCCGGTTTTCTACATTCCCATCGAGGTTGCGTTTCTCGCCGATGGGGCTGCCCAGCTGCGGCAGTTGCTTTCTCCCTTATTTCAGCCCCACGCTGTTGTCTGATCTGCTCTTTCCATTGACTGCTTTCCGCTCTCTGTTTCCACGGCGCCTGTTTCCGGTGCTGGCCCTAGCCTTGCTGATCTGGCCCGCCCTGCTCCGGGCGCAGGTCCTCGACGACTCGACCAAGGTGCTCTACGGAGCCAAAACTACCCGCATCCTGCGTGAAGCCGACATTCTGAACGAGCAGTACGAAGGCCGCCTGATTGATACCACGCTGACCAACCAAATGCAAGCCCGCAACTGGTTTCACGACAGTACTTTCCAGCAGGATCTGGGCAACGTGGGCACGGCCTCGCGCCGCCTGCTGTGGGAGCCCAACGTGGAGCTCGGGGCGCGCTTCGGCCGCAATGCCTTCGATAAGTACGTGCGCAACTCGGCCACTATTCCCTACTACGATACCCGCTCACCCTACACGTTTTTCCGCTTTATTCAGAGCGGCTTCGGCGAGCAGGTATTTGAGCTTTCTTACAACCGCAGTATTGGCAAAAATGCCAGCGTGGGGCTGGCCTACGAGCGGTTTGCCTCCAATAAGCTGCTGCAGGCCAACGGCCGGGAAGGCCTGGCCGAGCACTCCAACGTGCTGCTATTTGGGCGCTTCCAGGGCAAAAACGACCGGTATCATGGCTTGTTCAGTATCAACACCTCCCGGCACCGGGTAGCCGAGCAGGGCGGCATCCGCTACCTGCCCTCCGACCGGGATACGGTGGGGGAAAATACCTCCGTTTTTCGGCCGCGCAGCCTGTTCGACTACCAGGAAGAGCGGGTAAATCTGACTCAGGCGCTGAACGTGGACGACCGTGACCAAGTGCGCCTGGTGCAAACCTACCGGCTGCTGGGCAAAGGCCTCACCGCCTACCATATCCTGGACTGGAAACGCCAGTTCAATAAGTACAGCGACGAGCGGCTGGCAATTGATCCGCTGACCAACCAGCTGCAGTTTTACCCCCGCACCCGCTTCAGCCCGTCCATCACCAACGACCGGGCTCAGTACCGCCAGGTTGAGAATACGGTGGGCATCATGGGCCACTCGGAGGCAGTGGCATACCGCCTCTACGGGCGCTACCGCGACGGGCGCCTAACGACGCAAAGAAGCTATCTGGAGCCCCAGAATACGGTGGTTTCTACGCTGCCGCTGTTTAGCAGCCCCCAGTACAACCAGCTTTTTGTGGGTGGCACGGCCAGCTTCCGCTACCGCAAGTTGGTAAGCATCGAAACGGCCGGCGAAATTCTGGCCGTGCAACTGAAGCCTAAAGGCAAGGGCCTTAGTGAGTACTGGTTCCGGGGTACGGCCCGGCTGGGCCCGCTGAGCGGCGAATTCCTGAGCTCGTCCTACTCGCCCACGCTCACCCAGCAGCGCTTTACCGGCAACCACTATTTCTGGGACCATACCACGGACGCTACCGACTTTCGCAACACGCTGGTCAATCAGCTGACGGGCCGCATTGCCCAGCGCCTCGGCCGGCACTACCTGGAGGCTTCCGTGAGCGGGGTCACCATCACAGACTTAGTATATTACAAAGGCGACTCCATCTCCGATGCCCGGGGCGTGCCCGTTAATTTCAAGGTGGGCGGTGCTCCGGCCCAATTGAGTCAGGATAAAGTGTTGCTGATAGGAACGTTGCGTCACCGCTTCAACGTAGGCAAGTTCTATTTCGACAATCAGGGTACCTTTACCAGTGGCGGCGACGGGGAAGGGCTGCGCATCCCGGCGCTGGTAGCCAATGGCAAGGTGTACTACCAGAATTACCTGTTCAAGAAGGCGCTCTTTGGCCAGATTGGGGCCGAAGTGTACTACCAATCCCGCTTTAAAGGCTACGACTACAGCCCCAGCACCCAGCAGTTTTACGTGCAGGACAACTTCACCATCCGCAACTACTCGGTGGTCGATGTGTTCCTGATTACGGATATCAAGACCGTGTCCTTTTTTCTGAAAGTGGCCTACGTGAACCAAGGCCTGTACGATTTTGGCAACGGCTACTTCGCCTCGCCTTATTACACGGGCCTGCCGCGCCGCTTCCAGCTGGGCATTAAGTGGCAGTTTTTTGATTAAGTTACCGTGGAAACAACTGCCGCCAGGCGTTGACAACCGTTATGGAGCCATTCGAAGGCAAAGAAAAAACCATCCTCAAGCTTAAGCTGAATACCGACCCGCGGTGGGTGAACATTGCCAGCAAAAACATTGAGGATATCCTCGTTGACCATGCCTACTGTGAGCAGAAAGCCGCCAGTACCGGCATTTCGCTGATCGTGAAATACCCCGAGAAAACCCGGTTGGTAGACGAGTTGACGGCCCTCGTGGCCGAGGAGTGGGCCCACTTCGAGCGGGTGCTGCTGGAGCTGCGCAAGCGCGGCTTTGCGCTGGGCCCGCAGCGGCGCGACGAGTACGTGGTGCAGCTTATGACCCATGTGCGGCGCGGCGACCACCGCGACCGACAGCTGATGGATATGCTGCTCGTAAGTGCCTTGATAGAAGCGCGTAGCTGCGAGCGGTTCAAGCTGTTGTGGAAGCATATTCCAGACCCCGAGCTCAGCAAGTTCTACTACGAGCTAATGGTGTCGGAAGCGGCGCACTTCGTGAGTTACGTGGATCTGGCCAAGGAATACCGCGACCCGAAAGAGGTCGACATCCGCCTGCAGGAGCTGCTCAAAATAGAGGGCGAAATCATTACCAACCTGCCCGTGCGCGACGACCGGATGCACTAAGTGAAATTGCGGCAGGGAAATTGTCAGCAGGCATAAAAACAGCTGAAAGTTGTTTTCACTTCTAACTGAACCGTTGTACTTTACCGCTCATGAAGGCTTTGTATTTTCTGTTTATTCTGGTTTTTACCGCTACTTTATCCTTTGCCCAGGCTCCTGCGGCTAAGGTCGATTTCTGTGGACAGCAGTATGAGCTGCCAGCCGGTGCTACCCTGGTTTCACCCTATGAGGTGCGGGGACCGGGCTACGACTTGATATTGATGTACATCAACCCCGCAGATCTGCGAAACGGCGCACCGGCGGAGTACACCAAACAGCGCGTGAAAAAGATGAAAGGCAAGGAATTGCAGGAAATTTCCTGCTTCATTCAGGAGACCCCCGCCAAAGCCTTTAAATTTGCTTACCCCACAGATAAAGGCCTGTCCTATGAAATGCTAGCCTACGGCATCACGAAAGGCCAGCCCGTCATGATTCAGCTGACCCTGGAGGTAGACCCGTACAACAATCTTGAAATTCCCGAGTTTGCCCGGCAGTTTGTGCATTTCGATAAGTAGCGCTGCGAGCGGCAAACAGCAGATTGCTGATTACTGATAACAGAACAAATCAAAGCCCCGACTCCTGCTGCTATAGCGAGGGTCGGGGCTTTGGTTTTTAGTGATAAAGCGGGCTGGCAAACTACGCCGGCGGCTGCCGCGAGTTCAGGATGCCCGCCGGCACCGACAGCTCGCCGCTGTGCGGATCGATGATGCCGTTGCGCTCATCCTCGATGTTGGTGGCCTGCGTGTACACGTCGCCGGCAATGGGGCGGGCCCGCAGCTCCCGCTTAAACTCCCGGATTCGTTCGGTGCGCTCCTCGCCGGCCTGGGGCCCGCCGTAGTCGGCAAAGCCGAAGCCGCCCCATTCGCTGACAATCAACGGTTTCTGGCGGCGGTAGAAAAACGCGTCGCCGATAACCAGCGGGAAAGCCGCCACGCCAATCAGCTCACCCGCCACGAGCCGGTCGAGCAGGTCGCGCCAGCGGGGCAGGTCGGGGGTGTAGAGGTGGGCCGTGAGCAGGTCCGATTTCAGGCGCCCTTCCTGCGAAATATGCTGCCACCCGTCGTTATCGACCACCAGAAACTGCGGGTGCTCAATTTGCATATAGTGGTACGTATCCACGATGTAGCGGCGGGTGTCGGGGTTGGTGGCAATGTCCTGGCAGCCCCAGTCCTCGTTGTAGAGGCTCCAGATAACTACCGACGGGTGCGACTCAATCAGGGCCAGCATCCGCAGCAGCTCTTCCTTGTGGTTCTGGCGGCTGCGCGGGCTGGAAGTATGGGGGCTGGGCACTTCCACCCACAGTAGCAGCCCCAACTCGTCGGCCAGGTTGTAGATGCGCGGGTCGACGCCGGCAATGTGCACGCGCACCAGGTTGCAGCCCAGCTTCTGCATGGCGTGCATGTGGCGCTGCATTTCCTCGTAGGTGGCCGTACCGGGTTGGTACAGGATGCCGTCGAGGTAGGTGGGCTCGTTGTTCAGATACACGTGCCGCCCCCGCGACTCTATCTTGCGCAGGCCGAAGTGTGTTTCAATCTGGGCCACGTAGCCGTCGGCGTCGATAAGCTGGGCCACGAGCTGATAGAGGTGGGGCTGCTCGGGCGACCAAAGCCGGGCCCCGGGCATTTCGAGCACCACGCGCTGCTGCTTCTGGCCCGCTTCGAGGCGTAGCGGAAAGTCAGAGCTGAACAGCGGCTGCTCCCCGTTTTTGCGGCCCCGCTCGTAGGCCTGCAGGCGCAGCGTGTAGTGGCCCGGGTCGTGCACGCGGGTGGTGATGTTGAAGCGTACCAGCTGGTCTTCCACCACACTCTCCACGCCCACGCGGGAGCGGAGGCGGTTGCGCTCCACCATTTCCAGCCACACGCTGCGCACGGCCCCGGTGTAGGTCTGGTACCAGATGCCGCCGCGCTTGTAGATGTGCGACTCCTGCTTGCCGCGGGTGGTTTCGGCATCCATCGTATCGGCAATGCGCACGGTGAGGCGGTTGACGAGGTGCAGGTTTTCTTCGCGCAGCTCGTAGGAAAACGAGGTGTACTCCCCGTAGTGTACGTCTTCGCCCTCGATGGTGCGCAGCTGCCGGCCGTTGAGCCACACCCGGGTTTCGTAGCCGCAGGCTCCAAAGGTGAGCTGAAACATGGAGCGCAGCAGCGGCTCTTCAATTTCGGGCAGTGTAAATTCCCGCTCGTACCAGGCCACCACTTTATCCTGCCACACGGCGGGCTGGCTGTGGCCCTTAGCTTCGGCCATGTGGGCCTCAATGGAGCCCGGCCACTGGGCCTTGTATTCGTAGTTGTGGCCCAGGTACCAGCCCTCGCGCAGGCCGCTGTCGTCGGGGTCGAGGGCAAAGCTCCACTCGCCGTCGAGCAGGGCGTGGTTGTTCAGCCGCAGCACCGCCCGCGGCAGCGGATTGGGGATTTCCTCAATGGAGTTGGTTTCCTCCTGGCTGGCCGAGAGGCCGTAGTTGATGTGCTCTAGGTTCATACGAGGGGCATTGGTAGAACGAGGGCCAGCTGATCTGCGCCGGCCGGGGGTGCTTGCTATACGGGGAGCTTACGGGATTTAGTTTACCCGAGTAGCAGATCAGACCAAACAAGTACGGCTGGGCCAGCAGTATTGGTTGCTGGCTTACGTGGGTGCCAAAACCCTACAAGCCCCGCCAACTGCTCTGGCGGGGCTTGTAGGGTTTTGCCAAACGGCCGTTAGACTTCCGGGCAGGCTAGCGGCTGAGCTGGTTAGAAGGTCACGTCGAAGCGGCCGTTGGTTACCGTCACATCTTCGTAGCCGAGCTGGAGCGGAGTGCCTACAAACTCGAACGTACCGGCGGCCGTACGGGCGTTTTCGTCGAAGCGGGTTACCGTGATGAGGCCTCTCGATTTGCTGGCAAAGCCGGGGTAACCGGTCAGGTGGCGCACCGCATTGCCATTCGCGTACGAAGTGAAGTCGCCGAAGGGGTATTCGGCCTCGCCCAGTGGGTAAGTGCCCACACCCTGGAAAGGAATGGTACTGCCATACCCGGGAATAACCAGGCTGATTTGTTGCCAGGTCGCCCCAAGGCTGGTGGCCCCGGTCAGGAACATGCCCGATTTGCTGATGCTGCCATAGTAAAGGGTGGCGGAATACGAAGTTGAGCCCACGTTCCACGTGAGCATACCCCGAATTAGCCCGTCACGCCCCGAGACGATGCGCCCCGCCGATACCGAGCGGCCGTTTTCGGCGGTTACTTTCACAGGCTCTGGGCGTACGTAGCCCGTTGCGGGGCTGAAAGTCAGCGTGTAAGCGCCAGCCGGCAGGGCCGTCAGACTAAAGCGGCCAGTGGTAGCATCCGGTATTGCTTCAACGGTACGGCCGTCGGTGGCCGTGGCCGTTACCAGGCGCAGAGCATCGGCGGGAACCACCGTGCCCTCTACTGTTCCGGTAGTGGGCCGGGCCTCTTCTTCTTGGGAGCAGGCAGTAGTCAGGAGCTGCAAACACAGGCTGAGCCACAGCAGCAGGATACGAAATCGGGAAGTAGTAAGCATAAGGATGCGTAGGTTGCTATATAGGTGCTAAGTACGCTAGGGCCCCGGTAGCAAAAAAGCCTGTTGCGGTCTGCAACAGGCTTTTTTTATTCTTCGGATAGTAAGACCAAGCCGCAACTCAGGTTTTCTGCTTCTTCTTCTTGGCCGCCGGAAACAGGATGTTGTTCAGAATCAGGCGGTAGCCGGGCGAGTTGGGGTGCAGCGACAGGTCGGTGGGCTCTTCTTCCACCAGGTGCTGGTAGTCCTCGGGGTCGTGGCCGCCATAAAACGTCCAGGTGCCCTTGCCCAGCGTGCCGTGCATGTAGCGCACCTCGCCCGAGGCCTTGTTGTCGCCCATCACCACCACATCCGACTTGATGAGCGACTTACGGAAGGCCGTGGTCTGGCCCATAAAGCCCTTGATGGTTTTCTCGTGGTCCTGGGTCAGCATGGTCGGCACCGGGTCGTACTTGGCCGAGAAGGTGAAGAGCTGGAAGTAGTCGTTGTCTTCGTACACGCCCCGTTCCCCGGGCTGCATATCGATGTTGGCGTACTCGTACTGGTACGGGTCGCGCACGATCTGGAAATCCTTGAAGGCCAAGGTGCGGTTGAAGTTGAGCTTCGATTGGGCGGTAGGGTCGGCCGGGTCGCCGTCGTACATCGTTTCCACCATATCGAGGCCCAGGCCGGCCAGGGCAATATCGTAGGTATCGGTGGCCGAGCACATGGCAAACTGGAAGCCGCCGCCGGCAATAAACTCCTGCATCCGCGTCACCACGGCCCCTTTCATCTGGCTCACTTTGGCAAAGCCGTGGCGCTTGGCCGCCGCTTCCGAGTCGCGCTGCTGCTGCTGGTACCAGGGGCGGTTGCGGTAGGAGGCGTAGAACTTGCCGTACTCACCCGTGAAGTCCTCGTGGTGCAGGTGCAGCCAGTCGTACTTGGGCAGCACGCCGTTGAGCACGTCGTCGTCGTAGATTTCGGTGTAGGGAATTTCGGCGTAGGTCAGCACCAGCGTCACGGCATCGTCCCAGGGCTGCTTGCCCTTGGGGGTATACACCGCAATTTTGGGGGCCTTCTCCAGCTTCATCACGTCCATATTGGCGTTGGGGTCAGCTATTTCGGCCAGAATGCTGCCGTACTGCGCCTCGGAAATGACCTGGTAGGTGATGCCGCGCACGGCCAGCTCATTTTCCAGGCCCTGGGCATTTTCGCAGGCAAAGCTACCGCCGCGGTAGTTCAGCAGCCAGTCGACCTCCACCTGCCGGGCCAGCAGCCAGTAGGCAATGCCGTAGGCCTTCAGGTGCTCTTTCTGGCCCTGGTCCATCGGAATAAAGACGTGGTTGGCCCAGGCCACGGCCGGGGTGCCGAGCCAGGCCGCCACGAGCAACAAAAAGGGCAGAATTCGCTTCAGCGCCATTGGGTTCTGCTTGGTCAGTGAGGAAGGTAAAACAACCGTACAACAAACCGACGCGGAGAATTCCGTCGGGGTTGTCAGGTGGGGCCTGCCGGGCCTAAACAAATGTAGCGAAACGGGCCGGAGTTTGCCGGAAAGCGGCTACCTTGCGGAACCAGCCATTGGCCCAAAATCTGTGTTTAGGCGCTGCCAAGCCGTTTTTGTCCCGTGGCCTTCCCCGATTATTACTGCTGCCATGCACCTGCTCGAAAATATCAAGGAGGCTTTCCGCTCCATTCACAGCAACCTGCTGCGTACCATCCTCACGGCCCTGATTGTGAGCATCGGCATTATGTCGCTCGTGGGCATCCTGACGGCCATCGACGCCATTAAATATTCCTTGAACCAGACCTTTGCCAGCCTCGGGGCCAATTCCTTCGAGATGAAAGCCAAGGGCTACAGCAACCGGATGCGGCGCGGCGGCGTGCAGGGCAAGGTGTACCCGGCTATTACTTACCTGCAGGCCAAGCAATACAAGGAGCAGATCGGGGAAGATGGGCAGGTGGGTATTTCCGCCTTCATTGCCGGCGCGGCCGAGGTAAAAGCCAACGGTCAGAAAACCAACCCCAACATGAGTGTGGTGGCCGGCGACGAAAACTACCTCCAGATTCAGAACTACAACCTCTCGCGCGGGCGGGCCTTCTCGTCCATCGAGCTGGCCAATGGCACCAACGTAGCCATTGTGGGCAAGGAAATCACCGATAAGCTGTTTCCCAACCAAAGCCCCGTCGACCACTACATCTACCTGCTGGGCCGCCGCTTTCAGGTGGTGGGCGAGCTGGAAAAGAGCGGCAGCACGATGGGCGGCGGCGGGGCCGACCGGATGGTGTTGATTCCACTGGAAACCGGCAACCAGATGCCCCGGCAGCGGGCCCTTACCTACGACATCAAGACGGCAACTCTGCAGCCCGAAAACCTGGCCTACCTCACCGGCCAGGCCACCGGCATCATGCGCGCCGTGCGCCACGACCAGCTGGGCCAGGAAGACAGCTTCGACGTAGAGCGCAGCGACTCGCTGGCCGGCAAGCTCGACTCTTTGTCGGGCAACCTGCGCATGGGCGGCGGGCTGGTGGGCTTCATCACGCTGCTCGGGGCCAGCATTGCCCTGATGAATATCATGATGGTATCGGTGACGGAGCGCACCCGCGAAATCGGGATTCGCAAGGCGCTGGGCGCTACTTCCAAGCAGATTCGCCAGCAGTTTCTGATTGAGGCCATCGTTATCTGTGTGCTTGGCGGGCTGCTGGGCATCCTGCTGGGCGTTACGATGGGCAACTCCATTTCGCTCTTTATCGGCGAAGGCGCCTTCCTCGTGCCGTGGTTCTGGATGAGCATGGGCTTGGCCATTTGCATCGGCGTGGGCCTGGCCTCGGGCTATTACCCCGCCAGCAAAGCCGCCGGCCTCGACCCGATTGAGTCGCTGCGCTACGAGTAAATAGGTTGAGTATCGGGTTGGGTAGAACGTAGAAACAGAACGTCATGTCGAGCGCAGCGAGACATCTCGCGTGCTGACGTTGCCAACGCCAACCAGCTTGTTGAGTACAGTCGATGCATAACAGATGGCCACTGCCCACGGGACGTCTCCTCTCTGCTTAAGGCTCAGAACGGTCGACACGGCATTCTGTAACACTGCGGCGGCTTTCCAAAACAGCTTCAAAAACAGGCTGCTGAACGGTAGTAATTCCGGCCGATGAAAAAACTGCTGCGCTGGCTGCTGGGAGTAGGAGCGGTGCTGAGCGGGGCGCAGCCAGTAAATGCCCAGGCCAACACTGGCGGGCAGGCAACCATATATCCGGTAGCCGTTCAGGGCGAAGCGGCGCGCTTTGCGGTGCCCCAGGTGCGCCTGCCCGATGCCGCCGTAGCTCGGCGCATCAACCGGCGGCTCCTGGCCTTTGTCACCTCCGAATTCAGCACTATCGACTCCACGGCTAGCCCCCGGCGGCAGTTGCAGCAGGCGGCGCGGGAATGCTGCTACGATGAGGACTCCAAAACCTGGTGGGCCGGCGGGCAGGGCTTGAGTGGCACTTCATATGGCGTTTTGCTTAACCAGAACTACCTGCTTTCGTTCGAGTTCAGCCGCGACTGGCAAGGCCTCACGGAACCCGCTACCTACCACCTCACGTTCAACCTGCGCACCGGGCGGCTGCTGACGCTGCCCGAGCTGGTAGCCGACCCGCCGGCCCAGCTAGAGCGGCGGTTGGGGCTGGCTATCAGCCGCCGCCTGCACGACGAGCTGGCCGGCGTAGTGGCCAGCTACGGCGACTCTACGCTGATTGCCCACGTAGCGCAGCTCTACGGCCTCGACGACTGGAACACCTCGCCTCAGGCCGCCCAGCGACTCTATGTGGGCAGTGGAGCCGCCATTGACCCAAGCGAATCCTTGTTTTACCTGACCGAATTCGCCCTGCGCCCTGATGCGCTGCTGCTGTTTCATCCGGTGGGCCTGTCTCGCCTCGACTTTGAGTTTCTACCCGACGAAACCTACGTGTTTCCTTATGCCCGGCTGCAGCCCCGCGCCATTCTGCAACCCGTAGTGGAAGCAACGCGAGACAGGAAAAAAGCGGTAAACAACCATAAGTAGATAATATTTTTATACATTTGAGTATTAAAACATTTGTTTATGGCTGATTCAGGAACAGTAGGACAACGCTTTGCTCAGTTAATTGCTCATTTGGGGATATCTAAAAATGCTTTTGCATCATCCCTTGACAAAACAGCTACCGTCATTCAACACCTTGTGGACGAGCGAAATAAGCCGGGATTTGACCTTTTGTGTAAGGTGTTCGAGATTTATCCAAATGTATCAAAAGACTGGCTTCTGCAGGGTACAGGCCCGATGCTGGCCGATGGCATCGCGACTGCGCCGGCCCCGGCTGCCGCGCCGCGCCCGGCCAGCCTGAAAGCCGAAACTCAGCGGGCGGTAGCCGCAATGGCAGTGCCCACCTCCGAAGCTCCCGCACCTGTTCAGGAGGTAGTCCCGCAGTCTGAGTCAAGTATTGCCCCGGTGGCGCAGATTGCCGCTGCTGAACCGCAGGTCATTGTCTCGCCTGTTGTTGCTGATGCCGTTCCAAATCCGCTGCCGATTTCTCTCCCAGAGCAGCCACCTGTAACTGCCGCCGTAGCCTCACCGGTAGCACCAGCAGTTGCCCCCGACACGAGCTGGCAGACGGCCTTGTATACTCAGCAGATGGCCCACCAACTGGCTATGGCCGAGCTGCGCAACCAGCACCTGCTGGACCAGCAGCGCATGATGCAGCAGATGATGGATTTAATGAAGCAACAAATGTTTAAATAGTTTATATTCATTTGGGTATAAATAAAAAGGCCTGTCAAACGATTTGACAGGCCTTTTTCGTTGGCGGTAGAGCGACAGATACTCAGTGCTGAAAAACTTCCACGCCGATTTCTTCCGCTTCCATCAGGTTCTGCGCCGTAACTGTCGTCAGCCGTAGCCACTTCATTTCGCCCACCAGCAGCGGGTCGTACTTGGCTACTACCCGGATGTAGTTGGGGGTGAAGCCTTCCATTTGCCCGTTCGTAACGTCGTCTTCAAATAACACGACAGTTTCCAGGCCGATGTGCTGCTCGTAGAAGAACCGTTTTTTCTTTTCCGACAGGCCCCGCAGCTGCGTGGTCCGGTCGTGGCGGTGACGGTCCTGCACGCGGCCGGGCAGCGTGGGAGCCAGGGTATTTTCGCGCTCCGAGTACGGGAATACGTGCAGGTAGCTTACGTCCAGATCGTTCAGGAATTGGTAGGTTTCCAGAAAATCGGCCTCGGTTTCACCGGGGAAGCCCACGATGACGTCGACGCCAATGCAGGCGTGGGGCATTACTTCCTTGATAAGCGCCACGCGCTCCTGGTACAGCTCCCGGCGGTAACGGCGGCGCATCAACCCCAGAATCTTGTTGGACCCCGACTGCAGCGGGATGTGAAAGTGGGGCATAAACCGCTTGGAGCGGGCTACGAAGCGGATGATATCATCGGTGAGCAGGTTGGGCTCACAACTGCTGATGCGGAACCGCTCGATGCCTTCCACCTCGTCGAGGGCCTGCACCAGGTCGTAGAAGTCTTCGAGCCGCTCCCGGTCGGGGCCCTGCAGGCCGAAGTCGCCGAGGTTCACGCCCGTCAGCACGATTTCCTTCACGCCGGTTTCGGCCAGCTTTTGCACCCGTTCCACCACGCTTTGCACGCTGCCCGAGCGGCTTTTGCCCCGGGCCAGCGGGATGGTGCAGAACGAGCAGGAATAGTCGCAGCCGTCCTGCACCTTGAGGAAGGTGCGGGTCCGGTCGCCGTAACTGTGGGCGGCATGAAACTCGGTGGCAGCGGCAATAGGCGAGGCGTATACCTGGCCCGGCGCCCCGGCTACCGGCTTTTCGAAGCCCGCCAGAATATCGACCAACTGGAATTTCTCGGCCGCGCCCAGCACAGCATGCACGCCGGGAATTTCGGCAATTTCCTGGGGCTTGAGCTGGGCATAGCAGCCCACAATGGTTACAAAAGCCTCGGGATTGTGCTTCAATGCCTCCTTTACCACCTTCCGGCACTTCCGGTCGGCGTGGTCGGTGACAGAGCAGGTGTTGATGACGTAGATGTCGGCGGCATCTTCGAAGGCTACTTTGCGGAAGCCGCGTTCCTCAAATTGCCGGCCAATGGCCGACGTTTCGGAGAAGTTGAGCTTGCAGCCCAGCGTATAAAAGGCAACTTTTTTGGTTTCCATAAGCAAGACCGCAAAGATACAGCTTCGGCCGTTCCTGCGTTTCCATCAGCCCGGAAATAAAGCTGCGGGGTAGGGTGCCCGGCCCGGCCGCTACTGAGTTGCGGTAGTATCAGCAGCCGGTACCACCGTGGCCAGGCGCTGCTGCACCAGCTGCATCAGGCCGGTCAAATCGGCCCGGTTGAGTTCTTGGGCCGTAATAAGCGGGTTCAGCTCACCAAAATCATCCTTGAGAAACACTGCCGGCAGCGGCGTTTGGGCCAGCCACGGATACACGGCCCCAAACTCGTCGCGGTGCAGGAACTCGGCACCAACGGGCAACGATTCGACAAAACTTTTCCACTCCGGACGCATCCGCACGCCGTACGTAATGGCGCACAACGAGCACGGATACGTGGCCGGGGCCAGCGTTTTATGGGCTAAGTCCAGCAGGGCATTGAGCCGGCCGGCGTTGGCGTTATAAACGAAAACAAGCTGTGGCATAGCCTACTTACGAAGTATGTACGGGACAAAGATTGCCGGCTGGGCTATTTGGCCAGAAACTCGCCGTAGGAAGCCTGCTCGTAGGCCTGGCCCTGCCGCAGCTGCTCTCGCGTCACAGTCGAATCCTGGGTGATGATGCGGCGCGGCACGTTGTCGTAGGATACGGTGCCGCCCCTGGTGACCAGGCCGAAGCCGTCGGAGAAGCAGTAGAAGGCAAAGGGCTGGCGCAGCGGCTGCAGTAAATCGTGGCTCCAGGTGTAGGCCGAAGCTGGTAGCCCCAGCTGCCGCAGCAGCGTGGCGGCTATGTCGGTTTGGGAGCCCACCTGGCTGATGACGCGGCCCCGGACCTCGGGGCGCAGGGCCCCGCCGGTCAGCACCAGCGGAATCCGGAATTTGTTGGGGCTTTCGTTGGGGTCGTTGCCGGGCAGCGTGTGGCCGTGGTCGGCCACGAGTACCACCAGCGTATTATCCCACCAGGGCTGCCGGCGGGCCATGCGCAGGAAACGGCCCAAGGCCCAGTCGGTATAATACACGGAGTTGCGGAACAGCGCGGTTTCGTCGGTGCCCTTGAATTTGCGCGGAATGGGAATCTCGAACGGCTCGTGGCTGCTCAGAGTAAAGGCCGTGACAAAAAACGGCGCGGGCTGGGATTTCAAATCCCCCAGAATTCGGTCGAACAAAACATGGTCGTGGGCGCCCCACTTCGAGTTCTGCTGGCTGCGGGGAAAGTCGGCGCGCTCCGTGAACTGGTCGTAGCCACCCGCCACGAGGTAGCTTTTCATGTTGGCAAAAGCCAGTTCGCCGCCATAATAATAGTGGGAGCGGTAGCCGGCCTGCTCCAGGGAGCGGCAAAGGTGGGGCAGTAGCTCCGTTTTGCGCGGATACTTAATAATGCTAGTGGTAGGCTGGCTGGGGTAGCCGCTGAGCAGCGCCACCAAGCCCTTCTGGCTCCGGTCGCCGGCCGCGTAGATGTTGTTGAACAGCACCCCGGTGCGGGCCACGCTGTCGAGGTTGGGTGTCACACCGGCCTCGCCGCCGGTGCTGGCCACAAACTTGCCCGTGAAGCTTTCCAGGATAATAAACAGCACGTTGGGCCGCGTGGTGCGCAGCAGGCGCGTGGTATCGGGTCGGGCCGTGGCGGGCGCATAGAGCTGGCGCACGGTGCGGGCCGCCACCGAGTCGGGCATGAACTGGTAGGGGTTGGGGCCACCGTCGGTGAGCAGCAGCGCGGTACCCACGTTCCAGGGCACGTTCAGGGCGGCGTGGTTGGCAAAGGGTACCGTAGAAAAGTATACGTCGCTCTGGTTGATGGGAATCTGCTGCACGCCCCCGCGCAACGGTACTACCAGCAAAGCCAGGTAGAGCACGCCGGCCAGCACCGCCCGGCCCCGGCCAAAGTAGGGCGGCAGCGCGGGAATGGGCCCTACTATCTTTCTATAGAGCCACCAGCCCAGCCCCAGCAGCGCGGCCAGAATACCCGTTAATAATAGGAGTGGAGCGCTACCGGCGGAAGCCGCCATTTCGCCCGGGGAGTTGATATACTGCAGCGGGGTAGCGTCGAGGCGGAAGCCCCAGGCCCGGTAGAGCTCCAGGTCGGCCACGGTGAAAGCCCCGACGATGACTCCCACAACGGCTGAGTAGAAGCCCAGCAGCCGGTGCGGAAAAAAGCGTTCCGGCAGCGCGCTGCCCACCGCAAAAGCCAGAAACGGTAGTATGCACAGATAAGCCGTGGCCGAAGCATCGAGGCGCAGCCCGTAGCCGAAGATGCGCGCGACGCTGCCTGCGGGCAGCGCGGAGACCTTGGCCGCGTGGTAGAGCAGAAAAGTAGCCTTCGTGACGACGAAGAACACCAGCCAGAACAAAAAATAGCGGGGCTGGAACGCAAAGCGGTTTTTCACCCGGCAAAGGTAGGGTGAAAGGCCGTGGCGGACGAAAATGCCCGGAGGAATGATATTCCCGGTAAGCTGAACGAACGGCTGTAAGTTTTAGGGATGTTTCTGCCAGAATTGCTTCAATGTATAGGTGGCTGCCCTTGTTTTGAAGGGTATTTAGCGCGAAAAAGCCTTGTTAATCGAAAAAACAATGAAAATTGAATGGGGATGTTTGCAAATGCTGGCTGTAGGCTCTTACATTTGCCTCAGTCAATCCCCATCGTTGGTTCCTGTTTTCCTTACATGGCAATTCTTCGCTTTAAAGCTCTTGAGCTAGTTGATCAGCGCAAACCGCTGACCGTAGTTACTTCCGACGAACGGCGTTCCGATAGTTTCGGCAAGAACGTGTTCAACCTGGACGCCATGCGCGCTACCATGCCGGGCGAATACTTCAAGAAGCTGCAAGCCGCTATCAAGCAAGGCTCGCCGGTAGAACGCTCGGTGGCCGACGCCGTGGCTTCGGCCATGAAAACCTGGGCTATGGCCAAGGGCGCCACGCACTACACGCACTGGTTCCAGCCCCTGACCGGCTCGACGGCCGAGAAGCATGACTCCTTCTTTGATCTGAACTCCGACGGCCGCCCGGTTGAGAACTTTAAAGGTTCGGCGCTGGTGCAGCAGGAGCCCGATGCCTCGTCGTTCCCTAACGGCGGCATCCGCAATACCTTCGAAGCCCGCGGCTACACCGCCTGGGACCCGACTTCCCCCGCTTTCATCATCGAAACGGCCGGCGCCAAAACCCTGTGCATTCCTACGATTTTCGTGGCTTACACCGGCGAAGCCCTCGACTACAAAGCGCCGCTGCTCAAGTCGCTGGCCGCTCTGGAGCAAGCTGCCGTGGATGTGTGCCAATACTTCGATAAAGACGTAAACCGCGTTTCGACTACCCTGGGTATCGAGCAGGAATACTTCATCGTCGACAAGGCCCTGTTCGACGCTCGTCCCGACCTGGTGATGACCGGCCGCACCCTGTTTGGCCACGCGCCGGCCAAGGGCCAGCAGCTGGAAGACCACTACTTCGGCTCGATTCCAAGCCGGGTGCACGCCTTCATGCTGGAGTTTGAGGAAGAGTCGAACCGCCTCGGCATTCCGCTGCGCACCCGCCACAACGAGGTAGCGCCCAACCAGTACGAGTGCGCCCCGACCTTCGAGGACGCCAACCTGGCCGTGGACCACAACCAGCTGCTCATGGACATCATGGACCGCGTGGCCGAAAAGCACAGCCTGAAAGTATTGCTGCACGAGAAGCCTTTCGCGGGCGTCAACGGCTCGGGCAAGCATAACAACTGGGCCATGAGCACCGACACGGGTGTAAACTTGCTGGCTCCCGGCCGTCGGCCCAAGGAGAACCTGCAGTTCCTGGCCTTCTTTATCACGACCATCAAAGCCGTGCATACCTACGGCGACCTGCTGCGCGCCAGCATTGCCTCGGCCTCGAACGACCACCGCCTCGGCGCCAACGAAGCCCCGCCGGCCATCATGTCGGTATTCGTGGGTTCGCAGCTGAACTCGGTGCTTGATGAGTTGGAGCGCACGGCCAAGCTGCCCCTCGACAAAGGCGACAACATCTACCTCAAGCTCGGCATCGACAAGATTCCGGCTATTTTGCTCGACAACACCGACCGTAACCGCACCTCGCCCTTCGCCTTCACCGGCAACAAGTTCGAGTTCCGCGCTGTCGGTTCGTCGGCCAACTGCTCCTCTTCCATGACGGTGCTCAACACCATCGTAGCCGAGCAGCTCATCGAGTTCAAGAAGTCGGTGGATGCGCTCATTGAGCAGGGCAAGAAAAAGGAAGTGGCTATTGTAGAGGTGCTGCGCGAATACGTTATCAGCTCCAAAAACATCCGCTTCGAAGGCAACGGCTACTCGGATGAGTGGAAGGACGAAGCCGAAAAGCGCGGCCTTTCCAACATCCCAACCACGCCCCAGGCCCTCGATGCCCTGGTGCGTGAGGATGCCGCCGAGCTCTTTACCCGCCACAACATCTTCTCGCACGTGGAGTTGCACGCCCGCCACGACATCTTGCTGGAAGATTACATGAAGAAAATCCAGATTGAAAGCCGCGTAATGGGGGATCTGGCCGTGAATCACATTATTCCCACGGCTGTAGCCTACCAGACCAAGCTCATCACCAACGTGCGCGGCCTGCGCGAGTTGGGCCTCGACGACGAGCTGTCGCAGGTGACAGTGGATACGATTAAAGCTATTTCGCGCCACATTTCTATCATCAAAACCCAGGTGGACGAGATGGTAAATGCCCGCAAAGTGGCCAACAAGATTGAGGATACCCGGGAGCGTGCCATTGCGTACTGTGACACGGTTAAAACGCATTTCGACCCCATTCGCCGCTCCGTGGACAAGCTGGAGCTGATGGTGGCCGATGAGGACTGGCCTTTGGTAAAGTACCGCGAACTTTTGTTCCGGCACTAAGTCCAGAGGTCAGAATCAGGCCGGAGTTGGGTGGGAATTTTCTCCGGCACTGATTTCACTAAAAGCCGTTCCGGGTGGGGCGGCTTTTTTTGTGTTTATGGCTATATCCTCGAAGTTGTATCTTCAACCCTTTATTCGCTCTTCGCCCCAACTACCTATGCTCCAACGTCTACTTCTTGTGTTCCTGCTGGTGGCCAGCAGCTTGCCCGGCTGGGCCCAGTTTCAGCAGTGCCGAGACCTTGTCTTTACAACCCAGCAGCAAGTCGACGACTTTGCGGCCATTGGCTGTTCGGGCATCGATGGTAACCTCACTATCTACGGGAGTAATGGCAATGGAACCGGCGGTATTACGAACCTGGCTCCCTTGTCCACTATTACGTTTGTAACGGGAAACCTAGGTCTGATCTTAGACCGGATGCCTAACACCCAGGGGCTTGGTAATATCAAAAGCATTGGAGGTACCCTTACTATTACCGGTGCGCTAGTCTTGGCCGGTATAGACCAAAATACCTTTAGTAGCTTAGAATCAATCGGCAGTGGCCTAGTTATAAGCGACAACACTTCGCTGACCAACATTTCGGGATTTCCGAAGCTAAGAAGCTGCAACTATATTGAAATAGTGCGAAACAGTGGGTTAGGGGCTATAACTGGGTTAAATGCGGTAAATTCCCTTGTCTCTCTTAGTATCAATAAATGCGGCTCTTTGCGGTCTGTCTCAGGATTCAATGGGCTGGTTACAGGCGCTCAACTGTTCATTGTCTACAATAAGTCACTGGCACAAATTACTGGGTTTACAGCTTTAACAGCAGCAAATGGATTAATTATCAATAATAATGGGGCATTAACTGAACTGTCCGGCTTTAACGCGCTGAACTCTCTGAAGGAGCAGCTACAGATTCATTCTGATTCCTCCCTTACCTCTATCTCCGGCTTCAATGACACATTGGTAGTAAATGGTGCCGTCACGATTGATCGTAACCCAGTGCTACGTTCTATAACCGGTTTCACGGGCTTGAAAGCCGTGAGTCTGGGTATATCAAACAATAAATCCTTACCCGATGTGAAGGGGTTTACCAGCAGTAGGCTTACCAATGTCAGTCTCAGTTTTAATGATAACCTTAAATCGTTGTCCGGCTTTGCGCTGGCCGAGGTTACAGAGTCTATCAATCTCAATTACAACGCGATGCTCGACAGTATCGGCACCTTTAAAGCAGGAGCCGCTCCTGCCTATATTGGCGTGGAAAATAACGCCTCCCTGAAGTCACTTGCTGGAGGCTTTATCTACAGCAACTATTCCACGCTTAGTACGCTGCGCTTGTTCAACAACCCGGTCTTGGCGGCGTGTACTGAATTTTGGGTGTGCCAGTATTTAAGGCGGGCCGGCAGATCCTTTATTTCCGGCAATGCGCCTAGCTGCACGGAGGCCGCCATCTTGGCTAATTGCCAAACGCTAGCAACACAGCAGCCAGTAGCTTTGGCACCAGCCTATCCCAACCCGGTGCGTGACGTGCTGTACCTAAGCAGCAAAACCCACTTTCGTCTGCGTGACCTGATGGGGCGGGTGCTTCTGCAAGGGGAAGCAAGTCAGGTTTCGATGGCGGCCCTGCCAACTGGCGTATATGTGCTGGAAACTGGCCGGGAAACGACAAAAAGCGTCAGGATCATCAAGCAATAACTGCTCCTGGTAGCTATCAGTAGTCTGATAATCAATGTGCAGCTTAGGTTGTTTTTCAGCGTTAAGGCTATAGTGGAAATCAGTATTAGAGGCTTTGCCCCATTGTTGTAGCACTTTGGGCTCTTGTCAAGCAAGGGTGCGCGCAGCTAGCAGGTGTTTGGTTTAGCCCCACGCAAAAGGCCCCGAAAACGCTGTTTTCGGGGCCTTTTGCGTGGGGCTAAACTGGTTTGAATTCAACTTCTGTTCCGATGAAACTGTATAGTAATAAGTTGAGGTAACTGCACAAAAATTGAAATATTTTATTTATTAATATAAATATTTTGAAGTTAAGTTTAATTTTCACTAATATTAATCATGTTAAATATACGCAAAATACATAATAGGCGGGAGTCTGGGTAGGACCCGGCTCCTTTTATGACCGCCCGCACAAGAGATGCAGTAGCTATGCCAGTAGGAAATGACTGTGATACAACGGTTTACTGCCTTGTTCGGCTGGTAGAAGTGCAACCCTTTTGAAATAGTACAAGGCTGTTTTACGTCCTGCTGGCGAAGCATGTCCGATTAGTGGCGCTTTCAGGCCGAAATCAGGCCTGGGCATACCCTGCTTTGGGCCTGCTCAACGGAAGCCAGCCCTTGCTGATGTTCATCATTTTCCGGCGCTGCTGCCGCGGGTGTTTGTTTCCCCGCGCTGCCGGTTGCAACCGCCGAGACCCTGCCCGGACCAAAGCGCCAGCTGTTTCTGGCCCGGCAGCATTTGTCTTCCCCGTGGGAGTGGCAAATCAAGTGGCTTTCACTTCCGTCTGCAAGCCGCACCTGTGCTTTGCTAAGCTACTCAACTGCTTAGCCGTCAGTTCATCACCTGCCTATTTCCCAAACCCATCCTAACACCAAGCAGTAATGATTATGAAACAAATCTGCACGCTTCTCTTCGCCAGTATTTTATGTCTGTGGACTGGGGGTATAGCCCGGGCGCAGGCGCAGAACAACGCGGCGGTACCGGCCAAAGCCAGTCTGGCGCTGGGCTCAGCGGCCACTATTCGGGCCGCTTTCCAGCAGAAAGCCCAGGCACTGGCTGCTAATCCGGCGGCCCGACAGGCTACTCTGACCCAGAGCGTGCCCGGTGGCCCGGCCCTGCTGCTACGCCTGAAATCGAGCAAACAGGAAGGAACTTCGGAGCTGTTCTTTGGCGAAGTGGCAGCTGCCAAAAACAGCAGCTTCTACGTGAAAGTAACCGGCCAGAAGCTGGAAGGCGAAATAATGCTGCGCGACCAGCAGAAGTATTACAGCTTCGCTACCCGCGCCGATGGCACAGTGCATCTGGAGGAAAAGGATATCAACAAAATCATCTGCGTGGGTTACAACGATGCCCCAGGCGAAAAGCCCACCGCGGGCAACACGGCCGCGCGGGCTGCTGCTATTCCGCTGCTGGAGAGCCTGCCCGGGGCCGGAGCCGTGGTTTACCTCGACTTCGACGGGCAAACCGTGACGGGTACGCGCTGGAATACCAACTTCACTGGCGGGGCCCCGATTGTAGCCGCCCCGGCGGTGCTGTCGGAATCCGATATGCTGGCCGTGTGGAAGATAATGCGGGAAGACTTCCGGCCCTTTAACCTGAACGTGACGACCAATGAAGCCGTGTTCAACAGCGCCCCGGTGGCGCGCCGGATGCGGGTTATTTTTACCCCAACCACGTATTTCTACCCCGGCGCGGGTGGGGTGGCGTACCTGAATTCCTTTATTTCCGGCGGCACCAGCTCTGGCGAGACGCCCTGCTGGGTATTCAACTCCGGCATTATCGGGGCCGGGGAGGCTGGCTCACACGAAGTAGGCCACACACTCACCCTCTCGCACGACGGCCGGACGACTCCTTCGGAAGCATATTTCCAAGGCCAGGCCTCGTGGGCCCCGATTATGGGCGTAGGCTACTACCGGCCCGTGGTGCAGTGGAGCAAGGGTGAATATCCTGCGGCCAACAACACTGAGGATGACCTGCTGAAAATAACGACGCTGAACGGCTTCACTTACCGCGCCGACGACCACGGCAACACCAGCGCTACGGCTACGGCCCTGAGCGTGAGCGGTGCCGGCGTTGTAGCCGCCTCCAACCAGGGCATTATCTCAACCCGCACCGACGTGGACGTCTTTTCCTTCACGACCAGCGGCGGTACCGTAACGTTGAACGTAGCCCCCGACCCCGACTATCCCGACCTGGATATTGCCCTGACGCTGCGCAACTCGGCCAACGCCGTAGTGGCCTCGGCCGAGCCTGGTGCGACGCTCAATGCCTCCATCAGTCAGGCGCTGGCCGCTGGCACTTACTCCCTGGAAATTGATGGCGTACAGGGCTCGTTGGGTGCCAACTCCGACTATGCCTCGCTCGGGGTGTACTTCATTTCGGGCACTGTGCCAAGCAATGTGGCCCCAACGGTGAGCATTACGGCCCCGGCTTCGGGTGCGTCGTTCTTTGCCCCAGCCACCATCAACATCACGGCTACGGCCGCCGACGCGAATGGCACGGTATCGAAAGTGGAGTTCTTCAGTGGCGCGGTGAAGCTGGGTGAAGACCTGACGGCACCCTATGCCTACAGCTGGACCGGCGTAACAGCCGGCGCGTATTCGCTCACGGCCAAAGCCACCGACAACGGCGGCGCCACCACGACCTCGGCTGCGGTAGCTATTACGGTGGTCAACAATGTGGCGCCAACGGTGAGTATCACGGCTCCAGCGTCCGGCGCATCGTTCTTCGCGCCGGCCACTATCAATATTGCCGCTACGGCTTCGGATGCAGATGGTACGGTATCGAAGGTGGAGTTCTTCAGTGGCGCTACCAAGCTGGGTGAAGACCTGACGGCACCCTATACCTATAGCTGGGTGGGCGTAACGGCCGGTGCGTATTCACTTACGGCCAAAGCCACCGATAACAGCAGCAACACGACTACCTCGGCCGCGGTGGCCATTACGGTTGTCAACAACGTGGCCCCGACGGTGAGCATTACGGCCCCGGCTTCGGGTGCGTCGTTCTTTGCGCCGGCCACCATCAACATTACGGCGACGGCCGCCGACGCCGATGGCACCGTGGCCAAGGTTGAGTTCTACAGTGGGGCCACGAAAATCGGGGAGGACCTGACAGCGCCGTACGCCTACAGCTGGGCTGGTGTGCCGGTGGGCAGCTATAGCCTCACGGCCAAGGCTACCGACAGCTACGGTGATGCCACTACTTCGGCCGCCGTACTGGTATCGGTGGGCGTCGATACGAACATTGCCCCGAAAGTAGCGCTGACCCGGCCCAGAACGGGAACTACGTTTGGCGTGCCGGCTACTATCACCTTTGAGTCGGTGGCATTCGATGCTGATGGCACGATAGCGAAAGTGGAGTTTTATGCCGGCGGCATCAAAGTAGGGGAAGACCTGACACCTACTTACGGTATTTACAGCTACAGCTGGACCGGCGTGCCGGCTGGCACCTACTCGCTCACGGCCCGGGCCATCGATAACGGCGGCGGCAGCAGCGTTTCCGCTCCGGCCGTGGTAACGGTAGGCTCACCCGAAAGCATTGCGGCCGGTGCAGCAACGGCCAGCCCCGAGTTGCGCGTGTACCCCAACCCGGCCTCGGCCGCGCACCTGAACATCGGGGTATACTCGGCCGTGGAGCAGACACTGAGCTTGTCGCTCTATAATGCTACGTCCCAGCGCGTAGTGACGCAGCACCATGCCCTGAGCGTGGGCGACAACGAGCTGCGCCTGACCATTGCCAACCTGCCCAACGGCCTCTACATCCTCAAAGGCCAGAAAGGCGGCGAGCAATTCACTCAGCGGGTGCTCATTGCCCACTAGTCCCGCCCTGGTAACCACTTGCGCAAACAGCCCCGGAGAATTGTCTCCGGGGCTGTTTTTTGCTTTGGCGGCAAGCTTATGCCAGGGGAGAATCTGGTAGAGTGCCGGGCGGGAGCTGGGCGGGTAGGGCGGTGTCGTCGGGCAGCACTTCGGCCCCGCTGCCGGCGTCGGGCACCAGGGTTTTCCAAGCGGCGCGCTTCAGCTCGTCGAGGCGGCGCAGCGTATCGGTCACGGTGGCGTGGGTTCTTACTTTCTCAAAGAAGCCCGTGGACACGCCCACCTTCACCAGCCGCTCCAGCACGAAGGGCAGAATCCAGCCCACGACGTTGGTAGCCAGCACCCCGCGCAGGCCGATGCGCACCAGCAGGCGGGCCGCCATGCGCTCCAGCAGCAGGGCTTTGGCGGCGGGTAGGGCTTTGTCGGCCAGAAAATCGGCGACGAGCTGCACGTTGCCTTTCTGCACTTCGGCCCGCAGAATATCCTGAATGGAATCCAGGGCTTTGCCGGCCAGCTGCCGAAACAGGCGGCCGGTTTGCCAGGCGGCCAGGCCGGTAGCGCGAGCCGCGTTAAACAAAGGAGGGAGGAAAACAGGCTTTTTCATAAGAGACGACCACAATACTGCAGCTACGCAGCGCCGCGAAGAACGGCTAAATAAACGAAGAATGAGCCCGGCTGGCGCCGCTGCGGTGGCCGCAACCCGGGTGGCAAGGGTGGGCCAGAGCCTTGCACGGACAACGAAATCAGGGCCGGCGTATGCATTGTTGGGCTGGGTTGCGTAGGTTGCTGAAGGCCGGCCGGTGGTGAGCGGGCCAGTCAATTATGCGCGGCAGTTCTTCGCCGAAGCCCAGCCTGCGTATACTGCCCACTGCCCCAGCCTCCTGTGGAGTAGTTATTCTCTGGTTATGCCTTCCCCAACCGACTATCAAGCCCTGTTTGAGGCTTTACCCGATATTCACCTGGCCTTAGCGCCCACGCTTACCATTGTGGCGGCTTCGGCCGGAGCAGCGGCGGTAGCCGGGCAGTCGGTGGAGCAGTTGGTGGGCCAGGAGGTAGCCCGGGTTTTCGACGACTCGCCAAACCCGGACGCCGCTGCTTGGGGAGCCGTGCTGCGGGAGTCGGTGGGCCGGGTGCGGGCTTCGCGAAGCGCCGATGAGGTAACGGCCGCCGGCTGGCAGCATCGTACCTGGCCCGTGCTGGATGCCGACAACGAAGTGCGCTATTTCCTGTACCGGGCCACCCCAGCCCCGGCCGCCGTAGCTGCCCCAGCTTTCGATTCCGAGCTGACGGCCGGCCAGCACCTGCACCAGATTCTGAGCCAGGTGCCGGCCCATATTGCTACCCTGCTCGGCCCCAACCACGTCTACAGCTTTCTGAACGAGAAGGGTAATCAGTTGTTTGGCGGCAAAGTACAGGTCGGGATGCCTGCTGCCCAGGCCGTACCCGAGCTGGTGACCAACGGCTACATCAAGCTCATCGACGAAATCTACCGTACCGGGGAGCCGTTTGTGCTATCGGAAATGCCCATGGAGCAGCCCCCGGCCCCCGATGGCAGCATAGCCACGCTCTATTTCGACGGTGTGCTTCGGCCCCTGACCGATGAGCAGAACCGCACCCAGGGCATTCTGGTGTTTGGCATCGACGTGACGGAGCGGGTGCTGGCCAAGCAGCGCACGGCCGAGCTGATGGCCGAAATCCGGGAGCAGAACGCGCAGTTTCGCAGCATGGTCGAGTCGTTGCCGCTGTTTGTGTACATCACCGATGCCGAGGGCAAGATGCTCTACATCAACCCGCAGCGCTACGAATTCACCGGCCAGCAACCTGACCCTGAATTCCGCAATTGGGCCGAATCCATCCACCCCGACGACCAGGCCCGGCTGCAGGCCGACTTTGCCCGGGGCCGGGAGCAGCGGCAGGCGTGGTCGGGTGAGTACCGGGTGCGCCGCCACGACGGGCGCTACCGCTGGCACCTGCTGCGGGCCGTGCCCATGCTGCGCCCCGACGGCGCAGTATCGCGCTGGTACGGCTCGAGCGTAGATATCGACAACCAGAAGCAGTTTCAGCAGCAGCTCGAGGCTAAGGATGAGTACTTGCGTCAGATTCTGCGCCAAACGCCCGCCAAGATTGCTACCCTGCAAGGCCCCGAACACCGCTACGTCTTTTTCAATGAGCGCTACCACCAGATACTGGATGGCCGGGCCGAGCTGGGCCAGCGCGTGGCCGACTGCCTGCCCGAACTGGTGCAGCAGGAGTTGCTGCCAATTTTCGACCACGTGTACCGCACCCAGGAAACCTACGTGGGCCACGAGCAGTCCCTGTGGCTGACGCCGCTCGGCCACTCTGAGCCCCGGCAATACTTCCTGAATTTGACCTGCCAGGCTCTGCACGGAGCCGATGGTATGGTGCAGGGCCTGCTGATCTTTATGGTGGACGTAACCGAGAAAGTGCTGGCCCGACAGCGCACTGAGGCCCTCACGGACCAGCTGCAGCACAGCGACGAGCGGCTGCGGCGCATGACCGAAGCCCTGCCAGTGATGACCTTCATTAACGACGCTACCGGCCGTACCGAGTATACCAGTCCGCAGTGGCGGCACTACGCCGGCTATCCCGCCGGTACCGACGTAAATGAGGTGTGGAACGAGCTGCTGCACCCCGACGACCGGGCGCGGGCGGCGGCCGAATATGCGGCGGCCCTGGCCGAAAAGCGGGGTTGGAATATTGAAGTGCGCCTGCGTCGCCACGATGGGCAGTACCGCTGGCACCTGAGCCACACGGTGCCCGCCGATACGGTCGAGGGCCTGAAGTGGTACGGCTCCACGGTTGATATTCACGAGCAGAAGCGCCTGAGCCAGGAGTTGGCTGCCAGCACAGCCCATTTCAGTCAGCTACTCGAAGCTCTGCCCCAGCTTACCTGGACCGGCCGGCCCGAAGATGGCCACTTAACCTATACCAACCGCAGCTTTCAGGAGTATACCGGGGCCCCGGCCGAAGCGCTACTGGGTCTGGGCTGGACGAATTTTGTGCACCCTGACGACCAGGCCGTGACGGCGGGCGGCCTGCCCGAAATCATTCGACAGGGTCAGGCGGCGCAAAACGAGCACCGTCTGCGCGGGGCCGATGGCAACTACCGGTGGTTTCTGGCCAACCTGCTGCCGCTACGCAACGCAACCGGCGAACTTACTCAGTGGTTGGGCACCAATACCGACATCGACGACCAGAAGCGGGTGCAGGAGCAGCTGCGCCGCAAAGACCAGCGCCTGAGCCAGATTCTGAGCCAGGCCCCGGCCATTGTGGCCGCCATGGAAGGGCCCGACCACCGCTACGCTTTCTTCAACGAGAGTCATAATGCTTTGATGGATAATCGGGTAGTGCTGGGCCAGCCGCTGGCTGCGCTGCTGCCCGAAATGGCCGACCAGGGCTTTGTGGCGCTGCTCGACCAAGTGTATACCACCGGCGAAACCTTTGTGGGCCACGAGGTGCCCCTGCTGCCGCTGGGCGAGCGGGCCGGGCAGCCGGGCCGGTTTTTGGACCTTACGCTGCAGGCCCTCCGCAACGAGCAGGGCAGTATTTACGGCGTGCTGGCCTTTGCCGTGGATGCCACCGAGCGGGTACAAGCCCGCCAGAATGCCGGGGCCCTGGCGGCCGAAGTCAGCCGCCGCGACGTGCGCCTGCGGCGCATGACCGAGGCGCTGCCCGCCGTGTCGTTTATCTGCACGGCCGATGGGGCAATGGAATATCTGAGTCCGCAGTGGTACTACTATACGGGCCAAACGCTGGAACTCAACACCCGCGACATTTTCACGACCCTGGTACACCCCGACGACCAGCCGGTGCTGCGCCAGGGGCTGCGCGAGGCGTTTGGGGCGGGGCGGGGCTGGGAGTTCGAATACCGTCTGCGCCGCCACGATGGGCAGTACCGCTGGCAGATCAGCCGGGGCGTGCCCGAGTTTGACGCCCAGGGCCAGGCCTTGCGCTGGTACGGCACGATGGTCGATAACCAGGAGCAGCGCGAAACTCAGGAGCAGCTGCGGCGCAGTGAGGAGCAGTTTCGCTTTATGGCCGAAAGTATTCCGCAGGTGGTCTGGACGGCCCGGCCCGACGGACAGCTCGACTACCTCAACCAGCGCTGGACGGAATGGACCGGCCGCTCGGTCGAACATTCGCTCCAGGCCGGCTGGGCCGAGCTGGTGCCGCCGGCCGATGCAGACGAGGTGGTGGACAAGTACATGACGGCCATCCGCTCGGGAGCTGACTACGAGCATGAAAGCCGCCTGCTGACCGGGCAGCCCGGCCGCTACCGGTGGTTTCTGCACCGGGGCCGGCCCCTGCGCGACGCGGCCGGCACCATCCTGAAATGGTTTGGCACCAGCACCGACATCGACGACTTCAAGCAGGTACAGCAGCAGCTCGAAGCCCGCAACGCCCAGCTGGCTCGCACCAACGCCGACCTCGACAGCTTCGTGTACACTGCCTCCCACGACCTGCGGCAGCCCATCAATAACATGGCGGGCATTTTTGAGGAGCTGACCCGCACGGCCTACTTCCGCGACCCGGACGCTATGAAGCTCATCACCATGTTTGAGCGCGCTCTGCAGCAGATCAACCAAACCATTCAGGACCTTTCCGACGTGGTGCAGCTACAGCGCCGGCACGCTCAGGTACCCACTGAGGAAGTGGCGCTGGAGCCACTCACGCACGAAATCCTCCACAGCATGCAGGAGCAGGTAACGATGCTGGGAGCCGAAATTAGCCTCGATTTCCGGGCCGTGCCCGCCGTGCGCTACGTACGGGCCAACCTGCAAAGTATCGTCTATAACCTGCTCAGCAACGCCCTCAAATACGCCGCGCCGGGCCGTACTCCCCGCGTGCAGATCCGGAGCAGCCTGGTAGAGGGCGTGCCCGTGCTGACCGTTGCCGACAACGGTCAGGGCATCGACCTGGAGCGGCACGGTAAGGAGCTGTTTCAGCTGTTCCGCCGCTTCCACGAACACGTCGAAGGCTCGGGCATGGGCCTCTACCTGGTCAACCGCATGGTGCAGCTCAACGGCGGTTGGCTCGAAGTCGACAGTGAGGTAGGAGTGGGCTCCACCTTTCGGGTGTACATCAAACCCTGATTTCTGCCCCGGGCTCCTACGTACGCAGCTTTTTTACTGACCTCTACTCCACGATTCCAGCTATGAACGCCATTGCTATTGCCCGGCCCGGCGGCCCCGAAGTGCTACAGCTCCGGCAGGAAGAACAGCCTGCACCCGCGCCGCATGAAGTCCTGATTCGCGTGCAGGCAGCCGGTGTCAACCGACCCGACGTGCTGTTACGCCAGGGCAAATACGGCGGGGCCGACGACGTAACCGGCTTGGTGCCGGGCCTGGAGCTGGCCGGCACCATTGAGGCCGTTGGATCGGAGGTAGCCCGCTGGCAGCCCGGCGACGCCGTGTGCGCCCTGCTCACGGCCGGCGCCTACGCCGACTACGCCGTGGTGGATGCCCGCCACTGCCTGCCCGTGCCCGCGGGCTACACAATGACCGAAGCCGCGGCCCTGCCCGAAACCGTGTTTACGGTGTGGCACAACGTGTTTCAGCGCGGGCAGCTGCAGCCCGGCGAAACCCTGCTAGTGCACGGCGGCAGCAGCGGCATTGGTACCACGGCTATTCAGCTGGCTGTAGCGTTGGGCGCTACGGTAGTTGCCACGGCCGGCAGTGCCGAAAAGTGCCGCGCCTGCGAAAAATTGGGCGCCACACGCTGCATTAATTATAAAGACGAAGATTTCGAAGCGGCCTTGCGGGAAACTGGTGCCGACGTGATTCTCGACATGATTGGCGGCGACTATATTCCCAAAAACCTGAATCTGCTCAAAGACGACGGCCGCTTGGTGTTCATTAATGCCATGCGCGGCGCCAAAGCCGAGTTCAACGCCCTGGACATCATGCGCCGCCGCCTCACCATCACGGGCAGCACCCTGCGCCCCCGCAGCTCCGATTTCAAAGCCGCCCTGGCCGCCGAGGTCGAAAAGCACGTCTGGCCGCTGCTGGCCGCCGGCCGGTTCAGGCCCGTTATCTACCGCACCTTCCCGCTGGTCGAAGCCGCCGCTGCCCACCAGCTCATGGAAAGCAGCGAGCATATCGGCAAAATTGTATTAGTGTGCTAATATGGAGAATATGCTGATGTGCTAATTCTTAATAAGAGTAACGTGTCCTTGCGAGACGTAGCCGTCCGTTCTCTGAAATGTGCTGAGCCCTCTAAAACGAAAAGCCCTTTCTCGTTGCAACGAGAAAGGGCTTTCTGGTAAAAGAACGGGTCGTACTGCGCAGAGGACGGATTGCTTCGCTTCGCTCGCAAGGATGCGAGAATTAGCACATCAGCACATTACTTATTAGCACATTAAAAAAAACTACGCTTTCTTCCACTTGATGGTGCAGCCAATGGCTTTCGTGGAGCTGGTAGCGGCGGGCTTGCCGGCCAGAATATCGGTCATGGCCTGCTCTACGTATTTGGTTTTCACCAGCTTGGCGTCTTCCGAGTTGTCGTCGATGGCGCCGATGTAGGATACCACGAAATCGGCACCCTGCTTGGTTACCACGTAGAGGTGGGGCGTACGGGTGGCGCCGTAGGTTTTGGCTACTTCCTGGGTGGCATCCTGCAGGTAGGCAAACGGATACTTTTTGCTGGCGGCGCGGGCCTTCATTTCGGCAAATGAGTCGCCGGGCACGGTGGCTTCGTCGTTGGGGTTGATAGCTACTACCGGGTAGCCCTTGGGCGCGTACTTCTGGTGCAGTTCAATGATGCGGCTTTCGTAGGCTTTGGCGTAGGGGCAGGTGTTGCAGGTAAAAACCACGATATATCCCTTGGCGGCCTTGTTATCGGCCAAGGACACCATTTTGCCGTCCACGTTTTTGAGCTTGAAGTCCGCGACTTTGTCGCCGACCTGATAGCCGGCCGGCCCGGTCACGAAGTTGCTGAGCAGCACCAGCGCCGCAAAGGCGGTCAGGAAGGAGAGGAGCTTTTTCATGGAATTGAGGTAAAAAGTGAAACGGTGAATGCCTGGTTTACAGCAGAAATTTATTGATTTCGGCCGTCAGCTCGGCCGGGGTAAATTCGTGTTCAAACGTGGCCCGCTTGTGTTGCCGCCCGTTCCATATCAGGGTAAACGGCAGCGCGCCCGACCACTTCGGGTCCACCTTTTCCAGATAGGAGTTCGGGTCGGTTTCGTTCAGCAGCACTACTTCCGACTTCAGCCCGCGCTTGAGCACGAAGGGCTTCACTTTCTTGTCGAGCTGGGAGGCGTAGTCCATGCTGACGAGCAGCACTTTTACCTTTTTATTGGCGTGCGTGGCGTTCAGCTGCTCAAACAGCGGCAGCTCCTTCACGCAGGGTGCGCACCAGGTAGCCCAGAAATTGACCACGTACGTCGTGTCGTTCTGCCGGCTCAGGCGCTTTTGCAGCTCCCCGAACTTGACGACCGACACCTGTTGGGCGCGGCCGGCAGTGGCGCTCAGCAACAAGGCGGCCAGCAGCACTATACTTCTGAATGGATTCATACGGAATGGCAGGTGTTTTCATAAAGACAGCGGCCGCCCTCGAAAGTTGCGGCCGCCGTGGCAGGGTAGCGTAATGTGGCAGAACGTTCCTAATACACCACTAGCTGCTGAGCTTTGGCATTTTCGTCGCCCGATACCGACACCATGTACACGCCCGCCGCCAGCGTCAGGGGCAGGGTAGTGCGGCGGCCGGCCAGCTGGTACGTGGCCACCACCTGGCCCAGACTATTGCGAATCAGTAGGATACCCGGCTGGCGTGTGCCGGTGGCTTCCACGGTAAGCTGCTGCTGGGCCGGGTTCGGATACAACGCAAAGCTAGCCTGCTCGGCCGGCTGCGTGCTGGCCGTAACGGCGCCTACCGTGAAGGCGCGCGTCACCGTGTTGCCTTGGTAGGTAACGGCGAAGCGCCAGGTGCCGGTGGCGGCATTGGTGGGCAGCCGAATGCTCCAGTACCAGTAGGAGGAGCTGTAGTAGGCCGGCGTCATGCTGTGGGTCCAGGTGGCAAACACGCTATTGTCGGGCGCATACACGGTGTAGCTGCCCACCTGCCCCGCCATCTGGTCGTGGTAATAGGCGGCGAAGTACACCAGGTCGTTGGCCGCAAAAGCCGTTTTCTGGTTGGTGGTATGCGTGCCGGGGCAGTTGGCAAAAACCGGCGGAGCCGAGTGAGTCATCACCGTGTTCAGCGTCGACTCATAATAGGGTTTCTGTTCGCTCCACCACGTTGGGCCGGTGTTGCAGTTGCCCGTGTAGGGGTCTACTACCTGCCCGGCGGCATTGTGCACTTCGAAGTGCAGGTGCGGACCGGTAGAGCTGCCCGAGCTGCCTACTTTGCCCAGAAATTCGCCCTGCGCCACGCTGGCGCCCACCGGCTTGGCCGTTTGCGAGCCGGTTTTCAGATGGCCGTACCAGGCCACCGAGCCGTCGGCCTGCTGCACGTACACCGCGTTCCAGTTGGCATTCGACATGGCGCAGTTACGGTCGAAGTTGCCATCGGCCTTGCTCACGATGATGCCCGGGGCGGCGGCTACCACGTCTACCTGCCCGGCATCCATCATATTGAAGTTGAAGGGCCACAGGTAAATATCAATTCCGCCGTGGTTGTAGCCGGCGCTGGTATCATAGGTGCGGGTGCCGCAGTTCCAGTCCAGGGTCTGGTTGGGGTAGCTCGCATTCCGGTCCACGTAGTTGCTCACGCCGTAGTAGCTGGCGTAGTCGAAGCCGGCAGCCTGGCGCACGGGCCAGGCCAGGGCTACGGCGGCCGGGCGCTGCGCCGGAGTCGGCAGCTTCTTTTCCCGCTCCAGCCGCTGGATACTGGCCGTCACGATGCTGTCGTAGCGCGCGTGCTGGCTTGGCGTCATACAGGCAGTGCGGGGTGGTTCCTGGCCGCCCCCGCCGGCCGGGGCCCGAAACTGGGCCTGTAAGGGCAGGGCCGTTGCCCCAAGCAACAGGGCGGATAAGGCGTAGAGTTTGTGCATAGGTTGTTCGGCGAAGTGGAATACCAAAGAAGGATAAAATACATCATAATTATTTGGTTTAAAAGCACAATTAATACAGCTGCTACTTTGCCGCCCCCGTGGCAGCACCGACCCCGCCACAATGTGGTGACCTGCCAGAGGGAAAAAGCGGGCCGCGCGGTTTACGGGCACCGGGATACTTCCGCTCTGCCAACGAATAAAACCTTGCGTACCTTTGCCGGTAGCAACTTTCCGCGCCCCCGCGTAGTTTCTGCTACGCCCACTTTCTCCGCCGCATGACCTTAGCTTCCGCCTCCAAGATTTACTGCCCCAGCCTCACCGAATACAAGCGCCGCCTCTCGCGGGAAGTGAAAATCGGCGACCTGCCCATGGGCGGCCTCAACCCCATTCGGGTGCAGAGCATGACCACCGTGGACACGATGGACACGCTGGGCTCGGTGGAGCAGACGCTGCGCATGGTGGAGGCCGGCTGCGAGTACGTGCGCATCACGGCCCCCAGCGTGAAAGAGGCCCAGAACCTGCTCGAAATCAAGAAGGAGCTGCGCAAGCGCGGCTGCTCGGTGCCGCTCATTGCCGACATTCACTTCACGCCCAACGCGGCCGAGCTGGCCGCCCGCATCGTGGAGAAAGTGCGCGTAAACCCCGGCAACTACGCCGATAAGAAGAAGTTCGACGTCATCGACTACACCGATGCCAGCTACGCGGCCGAGGTCGACCGGATCCGGGAGCGGTTCCGGCCCCTGGTCCAGATCTGCAAGCAGTACGGCACGGCCATGCGCATCGGCACCAACCACGGCTCGTTGTCCGACCGGATTCTGAGCCGCTACGGCGATACCCCGCTGGGCATGGTGGAGTCGGCGCTGGAGTTTCTGCGCCTCTGCGAGGAAGAGAATTACTACGACGTGGTGCTCAGCATGAAGGCCAGCAACACCCAGGTAATGGTGCAGGCCTACCGCTTGCTGGTGCAGAAGCTCGACGAGGAAGGCCTGCAGCCCTACCCGCTGCATCTGGGCGTAACCGAAGCCGGCGAGGCCGAAGACGGCCGCATCAAGAGCGCCGTGGGCATCGGCACGCTGCTCGAAGACGGCCTCGGCGACACCGTGCGCGTGAGCCTCACCGAAGCCCCTGAAGCCGAAGCCCCAGTAGCCAAAGCCCTCATTGACCGCTACACCAACCGCGCCGCCGAAGCCAAGCCGATTGCACCGGTAACGGAAGTGCCCATCGACCCCTTCCAGTACCACCGCCGCATCACGCGCGAGGTGCTGAACCTGGGCGGGCAGAACGTGCCCCGGGTGCTGGTGGATGTGTCGCGCCTGGCCGCGGTGGAATATGCTGATCTGCGCGCTGTGGGCCATTTGTACTCGGCTTTCCTCGACAAGTTTCAGATGAACGACCTGGGCGCCGACTATATCTACAGCGGCCAGCGCCCGGTGCCCTTTATGCTGCCCAACGGCCTGAAGGAAGTGGTAGACTACAGCGCCTGGCTCGATGCGGGTGCCCGCGCCGACCACTTCCCGGTGCTCACCCAGGCCGAGTACGCCGTGGCCGCCGCTCGCCACCCCGAGCTGAACTTCGTGTTCCACAACCTGGAGTCGCTGACTTCGGCTGCCCTCGACCAGCTCCGCCAGGATGCCACGGCCGTGGTCATTCTCTACACCGACAATGCCCATGCCATGCCCGAAATCCGCCGCGCGTTTTTCGAGCTCATGAACAACGGCATCACCAATCCGGTCATCATCAATCGGCAATACCCGGCCCTCACGCCCGAGCAAACCCAGCTCTACGCTGCCACCGACGTGGGCGGCCTGCTCCTCGACGGCCTCGGCGACGGGGTGGTGCTGAGCACCGAGCTGCTGCCCGAGCGCCCGAAAGGGGAGTGGCTCACCACGCTCGACCAACTCAACCAGCTCAGCTTCGGCATTCTGCAGGCGGCTCGCACCCGCATGTCCAAAACTGAGTACATCAGCTGCCCCAGCTGCGGCCGTACCCTGTTCGATCTGCAGGAAACCACCGCCATGATCCGTAAGCGCACCGACCATTTGAAGGGTGTTAAAATCGGCATTATGGGCTGCATCGTGAACGGTCCCGGCGAAATGGCCGACGCCGACTACGGCTACGTGGGCGTGGGCAAAGGCAAAATTGCCCTCTACCGGGGCCAGGAAGTCATCAAGAAATCGGTGCCCGAAGAGCAGGCCGTGGATCAGCTCATCGAGCTCATGCGCGAGGATGGAAGATGGGTGGAAAAGGAAATGCTGGAAGAGCCGGTGGGGATGTAGACAATCGTATGTAAGAAGTATGTAACGGGATTGGGCTGGTGTTCAATCCCGTTTTTTTAACCGGTAATTTTCTATTGATACTCGACCTGTTTCTTATAGTGTTTTTGCACTGACCGATTAACTTTTTTACGATGCGAATATTGATTTTTACTCTACCTCTATTGTCAGCTTGTTCCGCATCAATTTCGCCGCCGAAATGGCTACACGGCCAATGGAAGGATGCAAAAGAAATAGGAGCTGTATACAAGTTTGATGACAAGTTGATGTTTGTCAAAACTTCAGGTAATCCAGTATGGAAAAAATGGCATAAGAGCGGATTCGATTGTGAATACTGTTTGTTTCACAAGGACGAAGAGCTGCATTCCAATAATAGGTACGTGCTGAAAACAAATCATTATCAAGGTCAAGAGTCTATTTACTATATAATTTACAAGCGGGTCGACGACTCGAGAATAGTGGTGTATGACTCAACCCGAACTTCTTATCTAAATGTAGATATCGGCAAAAGAGTATTTCTTCCGTTTGCCCGTCATTGGCAAATGGAGTTGGTTAGAGATTAGACGCCGCCTTAAAACATCCGCGCTGCTCACCCGTCTACCTCCCATAAAGATCAAAGCAATTCTGACTGAGGCTACCGGCATGGTGGGCGACGGGGTGTTGCCCAGCATCAGCCGCAAGCCCTCGGGCGTGACCCACTCCAAGCTGCGCGAAATCATCCACGCCGACTGCTACGATTTGAGCCCGATTCAGGACAGTAGACGGGCTACCCGCCCGTCTCGCTCTATAAATAGCAACGCATCACTGACTATGCACCGACCCATTAGGTGAAAGGCAAGTTGATGTTTGCATCGGTATAGTAATAATTGATATTGTATTTGCAATATATTTTAAAAAGGCTTATACTTGTTTTTCCGATCCAACGCTAAGCAGAGCAGGTACTTAAGAGCCTCTGATACCCTGCAACACACCTATTCAGTAGACACTCCGCCCTGGCCGGAGTGGTAGGTCTTGGCCGCCTTTGGGGCCAAGTGAAGATGCGCTGCGCCGACGGTATTCCCCTCCCTGCATAATACTGTGGAACACCCGTGCGGGCCACCTGGCTATTATGCCGGGGCTGTGTGACTGGTTGATGATAGTAGCCTAAACCCTGATAGGCTATCCGTGTGCCTGCTTATTCCCGGTTCCGCCCACCACTGCCAGTTGCCGAAGCAGCGGTAACCCGGGGCGTGGGAGCCAGCAAAAAAAGATGTCCTCGCCTCCGGCGCGGCCGTTATCCGCGCGGCTAAAAATGCGTCGGTTTCCTGAGCGCTGCCCGACTCTCGCCGCTACTGCTGAAGCTGTAGGTTGAGGTCGAAAACGGGCCCTGTTACGCCCTGCCTCAATCCTGCCCCTTCATTTGTCTTGCCCGGCGGCCTTCTACGCCGCTGCGCCGGCGTGGCAGCGGCCAATTCGCTCATCCTCCTTGCCATTCCTGCCATGACCAAGCACCGAGCCGACGAACCCGACAACAAAGCCGCCGAACGGCTGAACGAAATGAAACGAGCCCGCGGAATTCCGGCAGACGAGCCGGAAGAAGAACCTGAGCTGCCCTGCAAGAACACCGAAAAAACACCCCAAACCCCCACGCCAAATGAAGGGACCGAAAGATGAACTATTAGACCACGCCGAGCACCCGACGACGGCCGTGCGGGGTAGAACTGCGGTAAAGCCCCCCAGCGGCAAAGCATTTGAGCGGCTGCTGCTCTTTGCCGAAGAGCGCGGCCTGCCGGTGGCCGAAGCCGTGCTGGAAGGCAAAACCCCGCAGCAGCCCCGCAGCCGCTCCGCCAAAGCGGCTGAGGCTACTGCTGCGGCCAACACCGTGCCGGAGGTGGTGGTTGAGTACGCCAAAGCCCTGGCCGAGGCCGCCCAGATTCACCAGAATGGGCACGAACCCGCTCCACCACCTGCGCCGGCCGCCGAAGCTGCGGTAGTCGACGAGCCAGCGACTATCCGGCAGGTGAGCCCCGATGTGCTGCCTATGTCGCCGCCCACCGGCGTGGGGCCGCAGTGGCGCTTTCTGGGCCCCACGATGATGTCGAACGGGCAAACCTACGGTGAGAGTCGGGTTATCGTCTCGGGCCGCATTGCCGCCATTGCCATCGACCCGGCCAATGCCAGCCATGTACTGTGCGGAGCGGCCAGCGGCGGCATCTGGGAAAGCTTCAACCGGGGCGCTTCCTGGGCTCCGCGCACCGACTACGCCGCCACTATGACGGTAGGGGCGCTGGCCTTCAACCCCTCGGCCCCGGCTACGGTATACTGCGGCACGGGGGAGGGCAATTTCTACTCCTGGCTGGGTGTGGGCTTGCTGCGCTCTACCAACGGCGGTAGCACCTGGGACCTGCACGCTTCGGCACCTTTTGTGGGTCAGGGTTTCTACGACCTAGTCGTGGACCCCGCCAATGGCAACCACCTGCTGGCCGCTACCACTAACGCCGTGTACGAGTCGGCCGACGGGGGCGCCACCTGGACGCAGCGCCTGGCCGGCCGCTGCTGGGACCTGGCCATGCACCCGGCCGGGGGCGCCACGGCCGAAGTGCTGGCTGCCTGCCAGAACGGGCTTTTCCGCTCTACCAACGGCGGGCAGACCTGGGCCAGCGTGGCTTTGCCCGGCGCCCCCGCCGCCTTCGACCGGCTGGCCGTGGCCGTGGCCCGCACCAATCCGGCCGTGGCCTACGCCTTTGGGGCGGCCGGGGCCAATATGCACCTGTTCCGCCGGGCTGCTACGGGCGCCTGGGCGCGCATCACCGGACCAGCCGGGCTGGCTACGGGCCAGGCCTGGTACGACTGGTTTCTGGCCGTGGCGCCCGACAATGACTCGGAAATCTACCTGGGCGCCATTGAGGCCTACCGGGGCAACCTCGCGGGCAGCACCTGGAGCTGGGTCACGATTTCCAACAAGACTGGCGACGATATTCACCCCGATCAGCACGTCATTGCCTTCGACCCCACCAATGCCAACGTGGTGTACGTGGGTAACGACGGCGGGCTGTTTGTGTCGCCCAACCGGGGCACGAGCTGGACCTCGCTCAACAACGGCCTGGGCATCACCGAAATCGAGTATCTGGCCCAGGACTACGGCGCCTCGAGCTGGCTGGTGGCCGGCACCCAGGACAACGGCAGCATCCGCTACACCGGCAACTCCGCCTGGGACCATATTGCCGACGGCGACGGGGGTGACTGTGGGGTAAACCGCACGGACCCGAACGTGGTGTTCCATTCCTATTACAGTATGGGCATGGAGCGCTCCACTACGCGGGGCAATTTCGGCTCCTTCAGCTGGCTGGGCCCCAACGTGCCAACTGGCTACCGGGCCCTGTTTTATCCGCCGATGGAAGTCAACAACGACACCGTGGCGCAGGCTGGGCAGAGCGTGTACGTGAGCCGCAACCGAGGCACCAACTGGACGGAAGTGGCGTTGCCCGCCAGCCAGGTAGCCACGGCCATGTACATTCCCAACCCCGACACGGTATTCGTGGGCACCGATGCGGGCCGAATTTACCGGCTCAGCTGGTCGGGCACGGCCTGGTCGGCGGCCACGGCCCTGACTACGCCCCGCGCCAATGCCTACATCAGCGACCTGCACATCAATCCGGCCAACCTGAACCGCATCTGGGCCACCAGCACCACGATGGGCGGCGACCGGGTATTCCGCTCCGACAACGGCGGCAGCACCTGGACCAACTGCACGGCCGGCCTGCCCAATCTGCCCATTACGGCCGTTGAGGTGGACCCTAACAACCCGAATCGGGTCTGGGTTTCGGCCGACGTGGGCGTGTATCAGTCCTTGAACGCGGGAGCTTCTTGGACGGCTTTTTCCAACGGCCTGCCCAACGCCCTGGCCGTCGATTTGCTCTACCACCCGCACGCCCGGGTGCTGCGCGTGGGGCTGCGCAACCGTGGCGTCTGGGAAATTCCGGTTGATGGCTGGCTGACCAACCCCATCTGCGGTGCGCAGTTCAGTGGCGCGCTGGCCCCGAATCAGACCATGCGCTGGTTCACCTTCAACTGGCCCGCTACCTGGCACGTGCTCTGGACAGTGATGCCCACTACGCCCGTGCCCGGCGCGCCGCAGGTGAGCTGGAAAGTGCAGGTGGAGCGGGCCACGGCCGAGTATGCCACCTACTGGATCAGCGTCACCAACCTCACGGCGGCTCCCGTCACGGTAGAGGGGCGCTACGCCATTCTGAGCTTCTATTAACCACCCGTAAACTTTCCTCTTATGCGCACCGGAACCCAATTTACCGGCTCTTTGACCGGCAATCAGACCAACCGCTGGTTTACCTTCAACTGGCCCGTGGGCTGGCACGTCACCTGGTACATGATGCCCACCACGCCCCAGTCGGGCGCCCCGCAGGTCGACTGGGACGTCTTCGTGGAGCGGGCCAGCGCCACGCACTGCACCTACTGGATTACGGTGAAAAACCTGACCGCCACCCCCGTGTCGTTCGAGGGCCGGTATGCTGTTCTCAACTAAATAAGCTGCTCTAATCATGCGTATTATCATCGAACTGGATACCAAAGACCAGCCCGCCGCCCAGCTGCTGCCAGCTACGGACGCGGATCTGATGCTGGCCGTCCCCGGCCCAACCAGCACCGCCGGCGCCACCAACGCCGGTCCGGCCCCAGACCTGGCCACGCTGCAGCCGGGTGTAGCCAACGGCGCTACTGGCTACAACGACCCGAATGGCGCGGGCGGCTCCGGGCTGCCGCTGGCCGAGGCGGCGGCTGAGGTGATGTCGGCGGGCAGTGCCCCCAGCTTTTCAGTCAATTAATTCTTTTTCAGCCATGCGTATATTCATTGAATTACTGCCCTTCGTCGGCGGCTTTGCGCTGAGCTTCCTGCTACGGCTATCCGTGGAGCGGAGCACCCGGCAAACTATTTGGCTGGGCCTGAGCCTCGTGCTGGGCCTGCTGATCAACTACCTCAGCGGGGAAGGGCTGGCGTGGGCGGCCCTGGATATTGCCCTGGTGGCGGCCAGCTCAGCCATCTTTGCCCTGATGCGCCGCCAGCTGCCGCACTACTGAGGGCCCCACCGGCAGCGTCAGCCCCGTTCTGGGGAGACGCACTCGCTGCGTACTACAGAAAATCCTGGCCCTCGCGCCGGGATTTTTTGTGTTGCATGGCCACCGAATGTAACCTTGCCAGAGGCTGCCCTGCTTGACTAGTGCGGTACCCATGCGTTACCTTTAGCTACGCGGGCTTGATTACGCGGCGTACTACAGATATTCCCTTGAGTAAACTGGGCTTCTTTTCGGTTCGATTGCTACGGTGCTGGGCGGTGCTGGCGCTGGCCGGCTGCGCCAAACCCGCCGACCAGCCCACGCTGCGCATCGGGTTTTCGCAGTGCAGCACTACCGGCCCCTGGCGGCAGGCCGTGCTGGCCGGCATGGAGCGGGAGCTGAGCTTCCACCCCGAAGTAAAGCTGCGCATGCTCGATGCCCACGACAACAGCCAGGCCCAGCAGCAGCAGATCCGGGAGCTGGTGCGCGGCGGCATCGACTTGCTCATTGTGTCGCCCTATGAAGCGGGCCCGGTAACGCCGGCCGTGGAGGAAGCCTACGCCCAGGGAATTCCGGTGGTGCTGCTCGATCGGCGCATCACCTCGCAGCAATACACGGCCTACGTGGGCGGCGACAACCTGGAAGTGGGCCAGACGGCCGCCCGCTACACGGCCCGCCTGCTGAAGGAGCAGGGCAGCATTATTGAGCTGCTGGGCGCGCGCGGCTCTTCGGCTACGGCGGGGCGGCACGAGGGCTTCACGCAGGGACTCAAGGCTTTCCCGGGCCTGCGCGTGGCTGCCCTGGTGAAAGGGGAGTGGAACCCCACGACGCTGCAGCCCAAGCTACTGGCGGCCCTAAAAGCTCACCCGGAGGTGTCGCTCATTTTTTCGCACAACGACAATATGGGCCGGGCCGCGGCCGAGGTAGTGCGCCAGCTGGGCCGCACCAGCACGGTGCGCATCATCGGCGTGGATGGGCTGGACCTGAATCTGGTGCGGCAGCGCGTGCTGAGTGCGTCGCTGCTGTATTCGCCCGCCGGCCAGGATGCCATTCGCACCGCCCTGAAGATTCTGCATAAGCAGCCTTACCAGCGGGAAAATAAGCTCAGCACCGTTGTCATCGACTCGACCAACGTGTTGATGATGATGCAGCAGAGCGACAAGATTCTGGCCCAGCAGCAGGATATTGAATTGCAGCAGGGCTTGCTACACCGTTTGCAGGCTACCTACGCCAGTCAGCAAACGGTGCTCAACGGCCTGCTGGCCGCCTTGCTGGGCGCACTGCTGCTGGGCGCGGTGGCGTGGCGCTCGGCCCGGAAAAACCGCCAGATCAACCACCAGCTGGCCCTGCAAAACGCGGAAAACGACAAGATCAACCGGCAGCTGGTGAGCCAGAATGCCGAGAACGACAAGATTAACCGCCAGCTGGTCAGTCAGAACGAGGAAATCCTTTCCCAGCGCAACCAGCTGGAGGCCCTCTCGGCGCAGGCCCGCGCCGATACGGAGGCCAAGCTGCGCTTCTTTACCAACTTCTCGCACGAGCTGCGCACCCCGCTCACCCTCATTCTGGGCCCGGTGGAAGAGCTGCTCACCAGCAGCCCCGACCTGAGCACGGCCCAGCGCCAGGACCTAGCCCTGGTGCGGCGCAACACCCAGCGCCTGCTCCAGCTGGTGAATCAGCTGCTGGATTTCCGCAAGATTGAAGTCGGCAAGATGGCCGTGCGCGCCACTGAGGGCAACGTGGTAGACTTCGTGCGCGACATCGTGGATCTATTTGAGAAACCGGCGCAGCAGCGCGGAATCCAGGTCCGGTTTCTGGCCGCCGAGCCGGTACTCACGGCTTGGTTCGACGGTAATATCTTGGACAAGGTATTCTTCAACCTGCTCAGCAACGCCCTGAAATTCACGCCCGAGCAGGGCCGTATTACCATTAGCCTGCAGGCCATCCCCAACGGGGAGGCGGTGAAAGTCAGCGTGGCCGATACCGGGCCCGGTATCAGTGAGCAGGACCGGCCCCACGTTTTCGAGTGGTTTTACCAGGGCCGCCAGCGGGCCGCCGGGCAGGGCTCGGGCATGGGCTTGGCCCTGGCCGATGGGCTGGTGCGCCTGCATCAGGGTCAGCTCAGCTTCAGCAGCCAGCCGGGGCAGGGCGCCACGTTTACCGTAACGCTGCCCCGCGAGCTGCCCCAGGAGCTGCGCGCCCCCGATGGCATGGCCATCCAGCGCGCTGCCTTCGATGAGCCGGAGGCCTTGGACGAGGCCCTGGGGGCTGCCGATGCCGCGCCGCCGGCGGAAACGGAGGTGCTGGTGCTCGTCATTGAGGATAACGCCGATGTAAACGACTTTCTGGCCCGGAAGCTGCGCCCCGACTTCCGGGTGGAAACGGCCACCGACGGCCACACCGGCTTCCGGCTGGCTACCGAGCTGATTCCGGACCTGGTAGTGTGCGACGTGATGATGCCCGGCCTGAGCGGTCTGCAGGTGCTGGCTCAGCTCAAGAGCGACTGGCGCACCTCCCACATTCCGGTGGTGCTGCTCACGGCCCGCAGTGCGCCCGAGCAGCAGGTGGAAGGCGTGCAAACCGGGGCCGACCTGTATTTGACCAAGCCTTTCAACCCCACTTTTCTGCTGGAAAGTTTGCGCACCCTGCTGGCCAACCGCGACCGGCAGCGGGAGCATTTCCGCCGCCAGCTCTCGGTCGATACCGCCACGGTAGCTGCCAGCAAAGCCGACCAAAAGTTCCTGGCCGACCTCACGGCTATTGTGGAAGCCAACCTGACCAAAACCAACCTGAGCGTGGAGGATATTGCCCGCAGCCTGGGCATTTCGCGCATGCAGCTCTACCGCAAAGTAAAGGCCGTGCTGGGCACCGGCGTCAGCGACTTTATCCAGAGCCTGCGCCTGACCAAAGCCCGCGAAATGCTGCTCGATGACGGCCTCTCCATTACCGACGTGGCCTACGAAACGGGCTTCTCCACCTTGTCCTACTTCTCCAACAGCTTCAAGGCCCGCTACCAGATTTCGCCCTCCGAGTTTCGGGCCCTGCATCTGGTGCCGCCCGCTTGAACGATTTGCGCAAATCGTGTTGAAAGTTTACAACCGAGCCCGTTGCAGGCTCGGTTTTTTATTGCTTATGCTATTGATTATTAATTTTTTGCAAATAAACACAGGGGTGAACAATCTTTGAAAGAAATGAGCAAATCCCGGGCACTGGGGTAGGGGATATTTGTAAAAACAAACCCCGTCATGCTCTTGTCCCGCCCCATTATCTGCTTCGGAGAAATCCTGTGGGATATGGCCGCTGCTGGTCGGCGGCCCGCTGGGACGCCTCTGCTGCTGGCTTTGCAGCTGCAGCCTTTGCACCCAGCGGTGCAGCTCATCAGCCGCGTGGGCGACGACGAGTTGGGCCACGCCCTGCTGGCTTTCAGTACCCGCCAGGGCCTCGACACGCAGTGGGTGCAGCGCAGTGAAACGCACGTAACCGGCGTCCTGAAAACGGCCTTACAGCCTGGCGGCGAAGTCAGCTGCAAGGTGGTGGGCCCGGCCGCCTGGGATTATATCGAATACGCGCCGGCCCTGCGCACGGCCGTGGAGCAGGCCGGTATGCTCATCTATGATTCGTTGGCAGCCCGCAGCTTTGCCTCCCGTGAAACGCTATATCGACTGCTGTTGCACGCGCCCTGCAAGGTATTCATCGTGGGCCTGTGCGCGCCGCACTATAGCCGCGAAGTAGTGAAATACCTACTGCAGCAGGCCGATATCGTGGTGCTGACCCAGGTGGAGCTGGAAGAAATTATGGGCTGGCTAGGTCGGTCGTCCCAGGTGGCTACGGCATTGCCCTGGCTGGCGGGCCATTTCGACCTCCAGGCCATCTGTGTTACGCACGGAGCTCAGGGCCCGGCACTTTGGGCGCACCATACATTGGTTACGGGAATAGAGCATGCACTGGCCGGGCCGCCGGGAAGCGGGGAGGCGGCTTTTGTGGCGGCGCTGCTCAGCAGCTGGCTGCAGGCCGCCACCCCGCTGGAATGCTTGCGGCAGGCTTGCCAGGCCGCGGCCGCGCTGGCCCCTGACCCGGCCGTCTACGCCCTACGCTAACCCTGACAACCCTTTTTCGGGCGGCTGAGCGGCACTTAATTTCAGATCTGGCTGAAGAGAAATAAATACGCGCTATGAATTTTGAGAAATGAAACCGATAAGCCTTAAATTATTAGCGCGCGAGCTGAACCTTTCGGTGTCTACTGTGTCGCGCGCGCTGAATGACCGTGATGATATTGCGCAGGAAACAAAAGACCGGGCACGTAAATTAGCAACAAAGCTTAAATATGAGCCAAATCCTTACGCAAGTAGCTTGCGCAGTAATAAAAGTAAAACAATCGGAATTGTTATTCCCGAAATAGATAATCATTTCTTTTCGCTGGCTATAAATGGAATTGAAGAAATTGCTCGGGCCAATGATTATCATGTCTTAATATCACTAACGCACGAAGAGTATCAGCAGGAAAAATCTATTATTCAATTGCTGGCTGGAGGCCGGGTTGATGGCCTGCTGCTCTCTATGGCCAGCACTAGCCAGAACAGTGACCACCTGGCCGTACTGGAGGAACGCAAGGTGCCGGTCGTGTTTTTTGACCGTGTGTGCGAGGACCTAGCGACGGCCCGCGTGACGACGGACGACTACGAAAGCGGCTACCGGGCTACCACTCACCTGCTGGAGGCGGGCTGCCGCAAAATAGCCCATTTGGCTATTTCCGGTGCTCTTTCCATCAGTCGCCGCCGCTTACAGGGCTATGCCGATGCCCTGCGCGATGCAGCCATTGCCTACGACCAAGCGCTGGTGCTGACTCTCGACCAAGACGATGCGCAAGCCACCGACCGGATACGGCAGCTGCTGGCGGAGCGCCGGGATATCGATGGCGTCTTCGCGGCCGTGGAAGCGCTGGCGATGCACACCTACGCAGCCTGCCGCCAACTGGAATTAACGATTCCAGAGGATGTGAAAGTCATTGGCTTCTCCAATCTGGAAACGGCACCGCTGCTAAAACCCGCGCTTACTACGATTACGCAGCCTGCTTATCAGATCGGTAAACAGGCTGCACAATTGCTGTTTAAAGCAATTAATGACAACGTGCTGTTGACCATGAATCACAGCCTGGAATTGAAGTCGGAGCTGCACATACGCATGTCGACGTACAGCGGCGAATAAATTTATTTTCTGGAAGTATTGGCTTTGAAAAGCCAATTGTCTACATCCGCGTGTATAGCATTTTGCTTACGGCAAGCGGACCGCAAAACTTCGAAATCGTTTCCGTAAATAAATTCAGGTTTTAGTATTTAATGCCTGACAAGTTTGCGGAGATTACCACCCTGAATTCCCCCCAAAGCCGCACACATCATGCAAAAAATCCTACCCATTATGGTGCCGCTGGCATTGGCAGTGTCGCTGCCCGCCTTCGCCCAAACCCGCCAAGCGACGGGTCAGGTTCTCAACGCCACCGACCGCACCCCGCTGCCCGGCGTTTCGGTGGTGCTCAAGGGCACCACCACCGGCACGGCCACCGACGCCGACGGCCGTTTCAGCTTGCCGCTGCCTGCCGACGGCACTCCAACCCTGGTTTTTTCCTTTGTGGGTTTCGAGCCCTATGAGGTCCGGGTGAGCGACAACGGGACGGTGCCCACAGTGCAGCTGCGGGAGAAAACTACCGAGCTCAACGACGTGGTGGTGGTGGGCTATGGCTCCCAGCGCAAGCGCGATATTACCGGCTCGGTGGCATCCATTTCGGCCGAGCAGGTAGCTGAAACACCCATTGCCCGCGCCGACCAGATTCTGCAGGGCCGGGTGAGCGGGGTGCAGGTGACGCAAACCAACTCCGAGCCCGGCGGTAACGTGAGCATCCGTATCCGGGGCACCAACTCCATCAACACCGGCAACGAGCCGCTGTTCGTGGTGGATGGCTTCCCCGGCGCCGGGGATTTGAACTCCATCAACCCCTCCGATATCGAGAGCATCGAGGTGCTCAAGGATGCCTCGGCCACGGCTATTTACGGCTCGCGCGGGGCTAACGGCGTGGTGCTCATCACCACCAAGAAAGGCAAAGTGGGCAAGGGTACCATCAACTTCGAGGCCTACACCGGCGTGCAGATCGTGCGCCACAAGTACGAGCTGATGAACGCGCCCGAGTTTGCCCGCTACCTGAATGAGGTGAACCCGCCCGTAGCACCCCTGACGGCGCCCGTATACACCGAGGAGCAGATTGCGGCCATGGGCGAAGGTACCGACTGGCAGGACGCCATTCTGCGGCCGGCCCGCCTGAGCAACTACCAGCTGGGCTTCAACGGCGGCACCGAGGAAACGCGCTACAACCTGAGCTTCAACTTCTTCGATCAGGAAGGCATCATCATCAACTCGGGCTTCAAGCGGGGCACGGTACGGCTCAACCTCGACAAGAAGATCAGCTCCAAGCTCAGCTTCAACTTTTCGAGCCAAGTAGGCGGCACCCTTGAGCAGAGGGCCTTCGTGAATTCCCAGGGCGGCAGCTTCGGCGGAGCCTTGCTCGATGCCCTGCGCTTTAGCCCCATCAACCCGGTGCGCGACGAGAATGGCAGCTTTACTTATTCCAACACGCCCTTGCCCTACGTGGAAGACGTGGGCAATCCGGTGGCCTTTGCCGAGAAAGTGAAGGACCACCGCACCACGGCCCGGGGCCTGCTCAATGTGGCGGCCAACTACGAGCTGCTGCCCGGCCTGACGCTGCGTATCAGCGGCGGCCTGGACTACAACAACCAGCAAACCGACGTATTCCGGCCCTCCGACGTGTTTCTGGGCCGCCTCAACGGGGGCTCGGCCAGCCGCGTACAGAACAACCGCTACAGCTGGCTGAATGAAAACACGCTGACCTACGACAAGAAGCTCAACCCCAACAATGCCCTGAATGTAGTAGTGGGTATTTCGGAGCAGAAGTTCTACTTCAACCAGTTTGGCGCGAGCGGCACCAACTTCTTTACCAATACGCTGGGCTCCGACAACCTGTCGATAGCCGCCAACGTGGGCACGCCGACTTCTACCCGCAACTCCAACGCGCTGGCTTCTTATTTTGGTCGGGTCAACTACCGGCTGTTCGAGAAATACCTGTTCACCGTGACCATGCGGGCCGACGGCTCCTCGCGCTTCGGCAAGAACAACAAGTGGGGCTACTTTCCCTCCGCCGCCTTTGCCTACCGTCTTATCGACGAGCCCTTTATGAAAGGTTTGACCGCCCTGAGCGACCTGAAGCTGCGCCTGGGCTACGGCATCACCGGCAACCAGGAAATCGATAATTACCAGTCCCTGGCCCAATACGGGGCCGACGCCTACGCCTCGGGCAGCGCCCGACTCGTGGGCTTGGAGCCCCTCAACATCGGTAACCCCAACCTGCGCTGGGAATCGACGGCGGCCAGCAACGTGGGCGTAGACCTGGCCTTCCTGGAAAACCGGGTTTCTATTACGGCCGATGCCTATTACAAGAAAACCACCGACCTGCTGCTGCGCGTGGCTACGCCCCGCACTACCGGCTACCCCAACATTCTGCTGAACGCCGGCAGCGTGGAAAACAAGGGCTTCGAGCTGGCCATAAACACCAATAACTTCGACACCAAGGCCTTTGGCTGGAAAACCAACCTGAACTTCTCGCTCAACCGCAACAAGGTGCTCGACCTCTACAGCGTGCCCGAGCTGCCGGTGGGCGCGTCCAGCTCCAGCCTGTTTGTGGGCGCGGGCCTGGGCAACACCAGCATTCTGCGCGAGGGTGAGCCTATCGGCTCGTTCTACGGCTACCAGTTCGACGGCCTGTGGCAAACGACGGATGAAATCGCCGCCGCCGGCCGCACCGGGGTGCGCCCCGGCGACCCGCGCTACAAGGACCAGAACGGCGACAAAGCCATTACGGCCGCCGACCGGGTAATTATCGGCCGCGCCCAGCCCGACTTTATCTACGGCCTGACCAACACGTTCAGCGCGGGCGGCTTCACCCTGAACGTCTTTATCCAAGGCGTGCAGGGCCAGGATGTGCTCAACCTGAACCGCTACGAGCTGGAATCGGGTATTACGACCACCAACAAGCTTAAAACGGTGGTAAACCGCTGGACGCCCGACAATACCGACACCAACATTCCGCGGGCCGGCAGCACCATCCGCCGCTCCACGGGCATCGTGAGCGACGTGATTGAGGATGGCAGCTTCGTGCGCCTCAAAACCGTGACCCTGGGCTACACACTGCCTAAGTTCAGCACGAAGGTGCGCTCGGCCAGCGTGTACGTAACGGCCCAAAACCTGGTAACGCTGACCAAATACACCGGCTACGACCCCGAAGTCAACTCCTTCGGCAACGACAACCTGAGTCTGAATACCGACTACAATGCCTTTCCTAGCACCCGCAGCTTTACGGCCGGTATCAAGATCGGCTTTTAACCTCCCACCGCAGCATTTCCACCTGAGATGAAAAAGTCAATCCTATTTGTAAGCCTGCTTTCCCTGGGCCTGAGCCTGGCTTCCTGCGAGAAGTTTCTGGAAGAGGAGCCGTATTCCTTCCTGGCCAGTGAAAATTTCTATAAAACCGAAGGCGATGCCGTGGCCGGCCTCAACGGCGTGTTCAACGCCCTGCTGCCCCAAACCTACTTCGGCCGCACTGGCTGGCAAATCACCGAGCTACCCGCCGAGCTGATCCGCGTCGGCTCCAGCACCGACGAGCGGGCCCAGCTCTCGCGCTTCACCTTTACGCCCACCAACACCGAAATCAACAGCTGGTGGACCAACACCTACCGCATGATCAACCGGGCCAACGACGTCATCGAGAAGGTGCCGGGCATTGGCATGGACGAAATCCGCAAAAACAACATCATCGGCAATGCCCGCTTCTTGCGCGCTATGGGCTACTTCGACCTGGTGCGCTGCTTCGGCGACGTGCCGCTGGTGCTGGCCACGGTGAAAGGTCCCGACGACGACCTGCGCCCCACCCGCACCCCGCTGGCCCAGGTGTATGAGCAGATTATTGCCGACCTGAAGTTTGCCGAAGCCAATTGCTTTACCGAAGACAAGATTCCGGCCGGCGAGAAAGGTCGGGTAAGCAGCGGCGCCGCTACGGCCCTGCTGGCCAAGGTGTACGTGACGCGCGCCACCACCGCTGCGGCTCAGGGCAGCGACAACCAAAGCGGCCTGGATGCCTGCAACCGGGTTATCGACTCCAAGAAGTACCAGCTGCTGCCCGTGTACGGCGACGTATTCAACCCCGACAAGGAAAACGGCCCCGAGCATATCTTCTCCATTCAGTTCGATTTGCCCCCGAACACGGGCAGCATCATCGTGCGGCAGTTTTTGCCCTCGCAGCTGCAGGGTCTGGGCACCTTCACGGTGGAAGACAGCCTGGTGCGCTCCTACGCCACCACCGACGTGCGCCGGGCCTGGAACATCAGCAACCAGGCCGGCACTACCACCTTGCCCCGCTACTATTTCAACAAGTTTCGGGACGACAAGCGCATCGGCAACGACGCGCGCACCAACTACCTGATAACCCGCTATGCCGATATTCTGCTGCTTCAATCGGAGGCCCGCAACAACCTCAACGCTGGGGATGCCACCAAGTATCAGGGCATCAACGCGGTGCGCGTGCGGGCCGGGCTGGCCCCGATTCCGACTTCGAAAGTAACCAGCAAGGATGCCTTTGCCGACCTGCTGATTCGGGAGCGGGGCTGGGAGCTGGTGCAGGAAGGCCACCGCTGGTTTGATTTGATTCGCCTGGGCAAGCTCAAGCAGATTGAAGCCCGCGTCTTCAACCGCACCATCGACGACAAGTACCTGCTCTTCCCGATTCCGCAGCCCGAGCTGATTCTGAATCCGAACCTGAAGCAAAACCCGGGCTACAACTAATGCGCACCATCACAAACCCCTGGCCGGTATTGCTGGTGGCACTGGTACTCGCGGCACTAGCCGGGGCCGCGCAGGCGGCTCCGGCGACGCCCTTTCTGCTGCTCGACCCCGCCGCGCTGTCCCAATACCGCACGACGTATAAAAAGGGTGGCCCCGCCGAAGCTCAGCAGGTAAAAGCCCTGCTGACTAAAGCCGACCAGGCCCTACGCCACGGCCCCTACACCGTAACGAGCAAGCAGCGCATGCCGCCCAGCGGCGACAAGCACGACTACATTTCGCAGGCGCCCTACTGGTGGCCTGATCCCAGCAAGCCCGACGGCAAGCCTTACATCCAGAAAGACGGGCTGGTAAACCCCGAAACCGAACAGCTGCAGGACGACGAAAACCTGGCCGGCCTCTGCCGCGACGTGCGCGACCTGGCCCTGGGCTACTATTTCTCCGGCGACGAGAAGTATGCGGCCCACGCGGCCCGGCAGCTGCGCACGTTTTTCCTGGACCCGGCCACCCGCATGAATCCCAACCTGAACTTCGGGCAGGGCATTCCGGGCCTCAACGACGGGCGCAGCTTCGGCATCATTGAAAGCCGCCACTTGGTGTACATTCCCGATGCGCTGGCACTGCTCAGCGGCAGTAAAAGCCTCACGCCGGCCCTGGTGCGGGACCTCAAAGGCTGGTACGGGCAGTACGTGCAGTGGCTGACGACGAGCAAAATAGGGCAGGAGGAAGGTGCCAACAAAAACAACCACGGCACTTTTCACGACGTGCAGCTGGTCGACTTTGCCTTGTTCATCGGCAACCGGGAGCTGGCCCGCCAAACGCTCGAAAAACAAACCCTGCCGCGCCTGCCGGTGCAATTTGCCCCCGACGGCTCCCAGCCCCTGGAGCTGGCCCGCACCCGGCCCTGGAACTACGTGAGTATGAACCTGCAGGGCTGGCTGCAACTGGCCGTGCTGGCCCGCCACGCCGGCGTCGACTTGTGGCAGTATACCAGTCCGGAAGGTCGTAGCCTGGGGCAGGCCGTGGCGTGGTTTCGGCCCTACCTGCTGAAGGAAAAGCAGATGGAGCGTCCCGACGCGGTACCCGCCGGCAACACGGCTATCCTGACCATTTACAACCGGGCCGACCGCGAATACCCCGCCCTGGAAGCCAATAAGGTGTTTGCCCAGTACCCGGATTTCGTGCGCACGCCCTGGGCTATATAAAGCATTCGGCTGGAGGCTTAAACTACAATTCCAGGGCGCGCTTCGGCCGCGTCCATTTCCAACGAACATGAGTGAGAATTTTTCCCTGCAGGATAAGGTAATCGTCGTGACGGGCGGCACGGGTATTCTGGGCCAGTCCTTTATCGATGGTATCGTGGAGGCGGGCGGTGCAGTCGGTATTCTGGGCCGCAACGAGGCCGTGGCCCGGGAGCGGGCCGCCGCCATCAATGCCAGCGGCGGCCGGGCCCTGGCTCTAGTGGCCGACGTGCTGGCCGAAGACCAGCTGCGCGCCGCCTGCCAGGAAATGATGCAGGCTTTCGGCCGCATCGACGGGCTGGTAAACGCGGCCGGCGGCAACGGCGCCGACGGCGTGCTGGCCCCCGAAGAAGACGTGTTTAAGATGAACCTGGCCGGCATGAAGCGGGTGATGGAGCTCAACGTGTGGGGCGCCATCTTGCCCACCCAGGTGTTTGGTGCCGCCATTGCCGAATCGGCCGACAAGGGCAGCATCGTCAATATCTCGTCGATGAACTCGAAGCGGGCCATTACCAAAGTGCTGGGCTACAACATGGGCAAAGCCGCCCTGGACTGCTACAACCAATGGTTTGCCGTGGAAATGGCTGCTCGCTACGGCGACCGGCTGCGCATGAATGCCCTGGCCCCGGGCTTCTTCCTGACCGAGCAAAACCGCAGCCTGCTGACTACGCCCGACGGCGGCTTCACGGCCCGCGGCGAGCTGGTTATCCGGCAAACGCCCTTCAAGCGCTTCGGTCACCCCGACGAGCTCCAGGGCGCTCTGGTGTGGCTGCTCAGCGACGCTTCGCGCTTCGTTACGGGGTCCATGATTTGCGTGGACGGCGGCTTTTCCATTTTCGGCGGCGTCTGATTTGGCACCTGATGAAACAAAAACCGCACGATTTGCCGACCGCCACGCTGTGTAAGATGCTGCTGGCCCTGGCCTGGCTGGTGCTGCTGGCCTGTGCCCACCCGGCGCGGGCTCAGCGCCGGCAGCGGCTGATTACCGATTGGGAATTCGTCCGCCAGGATCTGGGGGGCGTGTGGGAAGCAGTGCGGCCGGTGGGGCCTGGAAACCCCGAGAGTGTGCCGCTTTGGGAGAGGGTGGCACTGCCGCACTGCTTTAACGCGCGCGACGCGGTAGACCCCGCCGTGAACTACTACCAGGGTCCCGGCTGGTACCGCACCCAGCTAGCGGTGCAAAATCCCTACGCCCAAGGCCGCACGCTGCTGCACTTCGAAGGTGCGGGCCAGAAAACCGATGTCTACATCTACACCACCAAAGTAGGCAGCCACGTAGGCGGCTACGACGAGTGGACCGTGGACATCACCGAGGCCGTGGCCAATTTCCAAAAGACCGAAGCCTACCAGAAGCAGTTCCAGGGCCGGGTTCCGCTCAGCATCCGCTGCGACAATTCCCGCGACCTGGAAATGATACCGTCCGACTTGTCGGATTTCAACGTGTACGGCGGCCTCTACCGCTACCTCAATCTGGAGTACCAGCCCGCCCTGGCACTGAGCCGGCTCAGCGCCAAAGCCGAAGTCGACAAGGCTGGCAAAGCGGGCACACTCACGCTGAAAGCCACTTTCTCCGAAACCATAGCTGCCGGCCCGGCCCCGTATTCAGTGCGCCTGCTCGACCCACGCGGCAAGCCGGTGGCGCAGTTTAAGGGCACCATAGCCACTCAGGCTGGCGAAATTAACCTGCACAAATTCACTGTGAAAAGCCCGCGGCTTTGGTCGCCCGATGTGCCCCAACTCTACACGGTGCAGGTCACGGTGGGCACGGGCGCGCAGGCGTATGAGCAGAGCGAAAAGGTCGGGTTTCGCCACATCGAGTTCGTGGAACGTGGGCCATTCATGCTCAACGGGCAGCGCCTGCTCTTGCGCGGTACCCACCGACACGAAGACCACGCCGGCGTGGCCGCGGCCATGACCGAACCGATGATTCGCCGGGAAATGACGATGATGAAGCAGATGGGCGTGAATTTCATCCGCCTGGGCCACTACCAACAGTCGCGCATCGTGCTGAATCTGTGCGACTCGCTGGGCATCACCGTGTGGGAGGAAATTCCCTGGTGCCGCGGCGGGTTGGGCGGGCCCGTGTACCAGGCGCAGGCCAAGCGGATGCTCCGCAATATGATAACCCAGCACTACAACCACCCCAGCATTATTATCTGGGGGCTGGGCAACGAAAACGACTGGCCCGGCGACTTTCCCGAGTTCGACAAGCAGAAGATTCGGGCCTTCATGACCGAGCTCAACGACCTCTCGCACCAGCTCGACGCCTCGCGCTACACTGCCATCCGCCGCTGCGACTTCTGCAAGGACATCGTGGACGTGTACTCGCCTTCCATCTGGGCCGGCTGGTACCGGGGCATCTACACCGAGTACAAGGAAGCCAGCCGCAAGGAATTCGAGGGCGTGAAGCGCTTTTTGCACGTGGAGTGGGGCGGCGACTCGCACGCGGGCCGGCACTCGGAAAACCCCGACAACGCCCTGGCCAAAATAACGGCCGGCAAAGGTGCCGACGAGCGGTCTGGCGACGCCTCGCTGTTCGGCGGCAGCGCCCGGGTTTCCAAGGACGGCGACTGGAGCGAAACCTACCTCTGCAACCTCGTGGACTGGCACCTGAAAGAGCAGGAAACCATGCCCTGGCTGAGCGGGGCGGCCTACTGGCCCTTCAAGGATTTCAGCACGCCCGTGCGCCCCGACAACCCCGTGCCCTACATGAACCAAAAGGGCGTAGTGGAGCGGGATTTCACCCCGAAAGAGGCCTATTACGTGTTTCAGTCGTACTGGACCGCGCAGCCCATGGCCCACATTTACGGCCACGGCTGGCCCGTGCGCTGGGGCGACGAAGGCGAGCTGAAAATGGTGAAGGTGTACTCCAACTGCCTTGAGGCCGAGCTGTTTGTCAACGGCAAAAGCTACGGGGTGAGGAAGCGCAACAGCCAGGATTTCCCCGCCGCCGGGCTGCACTGGAACGTGCCCTTCGTGGCGGGCCAGAACCAGGTGCGCGTGGTGGCTAAGCAGGGCAAGCAAACAGTGCAGGACGACATCAGCTTCCGCTACCAGACCCAGAAATGGGGCAAGCCCGCCAAGCTCACCCTGGAAAAAACCGCCGACGCCCAGGGCCTGACCACCGTAGAAGCCAAGCTCTACGATGCCCAGGGCGTGCAGTGCCTCGACGCGGCCAGCTGGCTGGAGTTCTCCCTGGCCGGCGCCGGTCAGCTCCTAGACGATTTGGGCACCAGCAGCGGCTCGCGCAAGGTGCAGGCCTACAACGGCCGGGCCATTATCCGCCTTCAGGCCACGCCGGGCCAAACCACGGTGGCGGTTCAGTCGCCGGGCCTGCCGGCGGTGCTGCTGGCGCTATGAAGACGTGCCGGCCCACGATTACTTACCTGTTCCAATGTTCAAACAACTGCTCAGCTGCCTGCTTCTAACGTTACTGCTGGCCCTGCCAGCCGCTGCGCAGCAGCGCATCATGCAATCCATCAACTCCAACTGGCTGTTTCGCAGGGATGAGCCGCAAAGCACCGTGGCTACGGCTGCCACGGCCACCAACTGGGAGAAGATCAGCCTGCCCCACACCTGGAATGCCCACGACGTGCTCGACGATGAGCCGGGCTACTACCGGGGCACCGGCTGGTACCAAAAGACGCTGCAGGTGCCGGCCAGCTGGCAGCAGCGGCGCGTGTACCTGTACTTCGAAGGCGCCAATCAGGAGGCCGAGGTGTACGTGAACGGGCAACTGGCGGGCCGACACGCGGGCGGCTACACGGCATTTAGCTTTCCGATCAGCCAGTATTTAAAGTTCGATGGCGAAAAACCCGCCGGAGCCGAAGTGCTGGTCAAGCTCACCAACCGCCACAACCCGGACATTCCCCCGCTGTCGGCCGACTTCACCTTCTTCGGCGGCATCTACCGCGACGTGTACCTGTTGGCCGCCAGCCCCGTGCATTTCGACCTAGATAACTACGCCTCCAGCGGCACGTTCGTCACCACGCCAGCCGTGTCGGCCGAGGCGGCCGAAGTGGTCGTAACCGGCGCCGTTAGCAACGAAGCGGGCCAGGCGCGCCGGCTGACAGTGCTGACCCAGGTGCTGGATGCAGCGGGTAAAACCGTGGCGCGGCAGCAGGCTTCGCTCACGCTCAAAGCCGGGGAGAAGCGTCCGTTTCGCCAGGCGTTGCCCCGGTTGAAGCAGCCCCACTTATGGTCGACGACTGACCCGTACCTGTACCGCGTGGTGTCGAGTATTTCGGAGGGTAAAACGCTGCTCGATGAAGTAACGAACCCGCTGGGGCTGCGCTGGTTTCGGTTTGATGCCGCCCGGGGCTTTTTCCTCAACGGGCAACCGCTCAAGCTCATCGGCACCAACCGCCACCAAGACTTCCCGGGCCTGGGCAATGCCCTGCCCAATGCCCTGCACGAGCAGGATGTGCTATTGCTCAAGCAGATGGGCGGTAATTTTCTGCGCGTGTCCCATTATCCCCAGGACCCCACCGTGCTCCAGGCCTGCGACCGGCTGGGTATTCTGACCTCGGTGGAAATTCCGGTCGTGAATGCCATTACCGACTCGGAAGGCTTTTTCCAGAACTGCCGCACCATGCAAACCGAGATGATCCGTCAGGGCTTCAACCATCCCTCGGTCATCATCTGGGCCTACATGAACGAGGTGCTGCTGCGCCTGCCCGAGGGCGTGAAGCGCGACAATGAGCCGGGCCGGGCCTACCTGAAAAAGGTGAATCAGCTGGCCCAGCAGCTCGACGACCTCACCCGGCGCGAAGACCCGGCCCGCTACACGATGTGCGTCAACCACGGCGCCTTTGAGCTGTATCAGGAAGCGGGCCTGACCAAAATCCCCCAGCTCGTGGGCTGGAACCTCTACCAGGGCTGGTACTCGGGTCAGCTGCAGGGCTTTGCCGACTACCTCGACCGGCACCACCGCGAATTGCCCGATAAGCCCCTGCTCGTCACCGAGTACGGCGCCGACTCCGACGAGCGGCTGCACAGCTTTCGGCCCCGGCGCTTCGACAAAACCACCGAGTATGCCAACGCCTACCACCAGTTTTACCTCAAAGCTATTCTGGATCGGCCTTTCGTAGCGGGCAGCATGGTCTGGAACCTGGCCGAGTTCAGCTCTGAAACCCGGCAGGAAGCCAACCCGCACATGAATACCAAGAGCCTGCTTACGGCCGACCGCCAGCCCAAGGACGCCTACTATTTCTACCAGGCGCACCTGCTCAAAACGCCGTTTCTGCGCATCGGCAGCCGCAGCTGGAATCTACGTAGCGGCCCCGCCGCCGGCCCCGATTCGCTGTTTTGCCGCCAGCCCGTGGAGGTGTACACTAACCAGCCTGCCGTGCGGCTGCAACTCAACGGCCGGGATTTGGGCACCAAAACCGCCGAGTTTGGCGTGGCTCGGTTCAGCGTGCCTTTTGGTAATGGCATGAACCAGCTCCGGGCCCAGGCTGCCGGCCAGCCCGGGGAAGATATGGCCGATATCGAGTTTCAGCTGCTGCCCGCCAACCTGAATTCCAGTAAGCTGCCTTTTACCGAGCTCAACGTGAGCCTGGGCGATGAGCGCACTTTTACTGACCCCCAGCTGCACCAGGTGTGGGTGCCCGAGCAGGCCTACGCGCCCGGCAGCTGGGGCTACGTGGGCGGCACGGTGTACAAGCTGCCCGGCGAGCGGCTGCCCTACGGCTCCGACCGCAACATCCTGGGCACCGACTACGACGCCCTCTACGAAACCCAGCGCGTGGGCCTTACCCAGTTTCGCCTCGATGTGCCCGATGGCGAGTATGAAGTAACCCTGCATTTCGCAGAATTGGAAGCCGCCCCGGCCGCTGAGCAGCTGGTTTATAATCTGGCGGGAAGCACTGCCGCCAGCGCTACTCCAGAAGCGCCGGGCCGCGCCTTTATAGTGCTGCTCAACGGGCAGGCCCTGCCCGAGCTGAGCACGGCCACCTCGCTGCGGCCCTTGCAGGCAGTCAGCACCACGGTGCCGGTGTCGGCGCGGGGGCAGCGGGGTATCATCATCGATTTTCAGGCCCGCACGGGGCAAGCTTGCCTCAATGCCATTCAGGTGAAACGGCGCTGGTAGCACCGGTCTTGAATTTGTAACTGCCTCATTATGAACCGAAGAACTTTTGTGCAGTTGCTGTTGGCCGGAGCTACGCTGGCCTGGGCGTGCCCCGCCGCGGGCACCGCCAAGCGGCAGCGGCGGCAGGTGGCGGCGGTACTCCGGCCGTTGGTGCTGGCGCAGGCCACCGAAGCCCTGCAACAACCGCCGCTCACCGTCACGGCCAGCACCTCGCCGCGCAGCGCCGGCGGCCCCCACGATTTCTTTTCCGAAGGCGACTATTGGTGGCCCGACCCCCAGGACCCCACCGGCCCCTACATCCAGCGCGACGGCCTCACCAATCCCGACAACTTCGTGGCCCACCGCCGCGCCATGATCCGCTTCAGTCAGCTGATCGGGACGCTGGCCTCGGCCTACCAGCTCACGGGTGATGAGCAGTACGTGCGCCACGCCCTAGTGCACCTGCGGGCCTGGTTTCTGGAGGAGGCCACGCGCATGAACCCTTCTTTGCAGTACGCCCAAGCTATTCAGGGCCGGTTTACGGGGCGCGGCATTGGCATCATCGATACCATTCAGCTGCTGGAAGTGGCCCAGGGCGTGCTGGTGATGCAGTCGGCCAAGAGCTTCGGCCGCGCCGAGCGGGCGGGCATCCACGACTGGTTTGCCCAGTACCTGACCTGGCTGACCACGCACCCCTACGCCCAGGACGAGATGAAAGCCGCCAACAACCACGGCACCTGCTGGGTGCTGCAGGTAGCCGCCTTTGCCCGCCTGACCGGCAACGAGGAACTGCTCAGCCGCTGCCGGGAACGGTACAAAACGGTGCTACTGCCCACCCAGATGGCCGCCGACGGCTCGTTTCCGCTGGAAACCAAGCGTACCAAGCCCTACGGCTATTCGCTCTTCAACCTGGATGCCATGACGATGATCTGCCAGATGCTAAGTTCTCCGCGCGACAACCTCTGGACCTACCAGACGCCCGACGGCCGCGGCATCCGACGGGGTATCGAATTCCTGTATCCCTACGTGGCCGACAAATCCCGCTGGCCCTTTCCCAAAGACGTGATGTACTGGGACAACTGGCCCGTGGCCCAGCCTTTTCTGGTGCTGGGCGCCGTGCAGTTTGCCCACCAGCCCTGGCTCGATACCTGGCAGCGCCTCGACCATGCGCCCCAGACGGAAGAGGTTGTCCGCAATCTGCCCGTGCGCAATCCGCTTATCTGGCTCGGGTAAGCCAAGCTATTGCAGAATGGCAGCGGCGAAGGGCGCGGCGGCCAGCAGAATTTAGCATGTAATGCACTGTAATGATATGAAAAACCTCATTTTAGGAATAGGGCTCGGGCTGGCGCTGTGGGCCGCGCCCGTGCTGGGCCAGGGCGTAGTGCCGCGCAAAACCCTGCGGCTGGCTGAAACCCAGGCCGCGCTGCTGCTAACCCAAACCGAGCAGACGATTCGGCAGCAGTCCGTCGTGGCGGGCAAGCCGGGGCCCGTGTCGCCGCGCACCCTCACGCCGGCCGGCGGGCTGGTCGTGGTGCCCTCCCGCGACTGGACCAGCGGCTTTTTCCCGGGCTACCTCTGGCTGCTGAGCGAGGCTACCGGCCAGGAAAAGTGGCGCACCGCCGCCCGCACCTACACGGCCCGCATCGAGGCCGAGAAAACCAACGGCACCACCCACGACATGGGCTTCAAGGTGTACTGCAGCTTCGGCAACGGCTACCGCCTCACCCAGGACGCGGCCTACCGGGAGGTGCTGGTGCAGGCGGCCCGCACGCTCAGCACGCGGTTTAGCCCCACGGTAGGGGCCCTGCGCTCCTGGGACCACCACCGCGAAACCTGGTCCTACCCGGTTATTATCGACAACATGCTGAACCTGGAGCTGCTCTTCGCCGCCACCCGCCTCACCGGCGACTCCTCGTTCTACCGCATTGCCGTGGCCCACGCCAATACCACCCTCCGCAACCACTTCCGGCCCGACTACAGCACCTACCACGTCGTCGATTATGACACGCTCACGGGCCAGGTTATCAAGAAAACCACCCACCAGGGCTATGCCAACGAGTCGGCGTGGGCGCGGGGGCAGGGCTGGGCGCTGTATGGCTATACCATGTGCTACCGCGAAACCCGCAACCCGGCCTACCTCGCGCAAGCCGAAAAGGTGGCCGCCTTCATCCTGAACCACCCCAACCTGCCGCCCGACCTGATTCCCTACTGGGATTTCAACGCACCCGACATTCCGAACGCGCCGCGGGATGCCTCGGCCGGGGCCGTCATTGCCTCGGCTCTGTACGAGCTGAGTACGTACAGCCCGCTGCAGGCCACTTCGTACCGCCAGAAGGCCGATAAGATGCTGGGCAATCTGGCGCGGCACTACGCGGCCCGGCCTGGCGGCAGCCGGGGCTTTTTGCTGCTGCACAGCACCGGCCACCAGCCCGCCAACAGTGAGGTAGACGGCCCTTTGATTTACGCCGATTACTACTTTCTGGAGGCCCTGCTGCGGCAGCGGAACCTGGCGGCGGGCAAAGGCTGGGCCGGGCGCTAGGAGGGAACACAGGGGCGGATTTTCTGCCGAATCGGAGCTTGGCGCCGAAATCGTTTACGCAAATAAAGGCCTCGGGCTAAGGTGGTTTCCTCGGGAAAAGACCTCACTTTTCAGGGCCTGATCAGCGCTGGAGTCTCCGTTCCTTGTTCCCCACTAACCCCACCAACTCACTATGAAACTCGTCTCAACCCGTTCCCGCCGCTCCTGCCTGAGCCTGGCCGCCGTGCTGCTCTTCACCGCCGGCTGCCAGAAGCAGGAGGCTGCCGTGCCCGCCGCCGCTACCGCCACTGCCGACTCCACCATTACCACCTTCCGTCACCCCGGCGTGGTCAACAGCAAGGCCAGCCTGGATTTGGTAGCGGCCCAGGCCAACGCCGGCGACGCGACCCGCACGGCCGGCTACAACAAGGTGGTCGACTACATGAATCAGTACGCGGTGCCCACTTCCTTTCCCAGCGTGGTGTACGTGGTAGGCAGCGGCGGCAGCCCCACCGAAGACCAGATCCGGCGCGACGCTATTTTGGCTTACGCCTGCGCCCTGCGCTGGGTGAAAACCGGCAACGCCACCTACGCCAACCAGTCCAAGCAGATCCTGAACGGCTACGCCTACAACTTCCAGCGCTACAGCACCTCGCCCAAGCCCGACGGCAGCCCTACCGAGTTTCGGCAAACCTACCTGGAAGCCGCCTGGGTGGCCCCGTCCTTCGTGGCGGCCGGCGAAATTATCCGCTACTACCAGGTAAACGGCACCGGCGCGGGCTGGTCGGCCACCGACGTAAGTAAGTTCTCCGACTTTCTTAACAACCTGAAAAACAACTACGTCAACAACGTGCCCGGCGCCATCAACGACATCAACAACTGGCAGGCTTCCTACGCCTACGCCAAGATGGCCCTGGGCGTGTGGTTCAACAGCACCGCCGTCTACGACTCGGGCTACGACTACCTGTTCCAGATTCTGCCCCAGCTGTTCTATTCCGATGGGGCCGTGAAGGAGCAGCGCGACCGGGACTGTGTGCATCCCCAATATACGCTCACGGCTCTGACCTACGCCGCCGAAACGGCCCGAATTCAGGGTAATACGGCTATCTACGAAGCCAACGGCCAGCAGATTAAGAATGGCTGGAACCGGTACGAGGATGCCGCCGCCGGCAACTACACCCGCAACTGCAGCGGCAGCCAGATTTTCCCCGGCATCGAAACGGCCTACAACTATTACGGTACCAGCAAGCTGGCCTCCCTGCGCGACCGGCAGGACCCCTACGGCGTGTCGGGCGACAAAACCTTCCTGGGCTTCACCTCCTTCACCCACCGCAGCATCGGCCGGTAAAACGGCCCGCTTTTCCGCTGTACTCTCCGGAGCCCCGTCTCATTGCTGAGGCGGGGCTCCGCTTTTGAATGGTTTATCCTAGTTGGATGCTTTGGTAAATGCCTGTTAAATAGTTGGTTTGGCAAATGCAAATGGCGCGCAGCAGCAAGCCGGTCCAGCTGAAGCATAACCAAACCCCCGTTCCCAAGTATAGCCTAGCAGAGCCAGCCATCCAGCTACGCGGTGGCTACACCAGCATTATCCAGTTTGCCATGAGTACTTCCCATCCTGATCCGGCCGCCAACAACACCCAGCTCGTGCGCTACAGCCTGCAGCTTCCCACGATGACGGAGCCCGACGGCGTCGTCGCGGTCCGGGAAGTATTGCAGCAGCACCACCTGATAGTGGACCGCGTGGCGGCGGCCGAAGCCATTGTCACCTCGGCCACCGGCACCGAGCCCGATTGGGTGACCATCAAAAAAGCGTTGCAGGTAGCCGGCTACCCGGTTGCGCACACCGCTACCGTGGAGGAGTAAGCCGCTCCAAAAGACCCGCCTACCAAAGGTTCGGCCCGCGCGGGCTCGGCCAATAGTCGTTTAAATTCGGTTGTAGCTATTGTTGTGAATGATACTGGTAAACGTCGGTAAAACAGATTTTTATAAAATGAAATTGAGCTGCGTGTAGTTGGGCTGACCGGCCCGGTAGTGCGGCCGGTTAAAACATAAGCCCTCCTGGCTCGTCTACCGGCTCATGAAGATCAAAGCAATACTGACCGGGGCAACCGGCATGGTGGGAGAAGGCGTACTGCTCGAAGTTCTGAGCCACTCCGAGGTGGAGCAGGTGCTGTCCGTGAGCCGCCGGCCCAGCGGCATCACCCACCCCAAACTGCGCGAAATTATCCACTCCGACTTCTACGATTTATCGCCCATCCAGGACCAGCTCACGGGCTACAACGCCTGCTATTTCTGCCTGGGCGTGTCGTCGGTGGGCATGAAGGAACCCGAGTACCGCCGCCTTACCCACGACCTGACCCTGCACTTTGCCCAAACGCTGCTGCCCCACAATCCGGGCCTCACGTTCTGCTACGTGTCGGGCGCCGGCACCGACGGCACCCTGCAAAGCGGCCAGATGTGGGCCCGGGTAAAAGGCCAGACCGAAAACGAGCTGCTCCAGCTGGGCTTCAAGGATGCGTATATGTTCCGACCGGGATTTTTGCGTCCCACGGCGGGGCAACGCCACGTGTTGTCGTACTATAACTACTTCGGCTGGCTCTACCCCGTGCTACGCCGGCTCACGCCCAAGTTCGTATCCACGCTGACCGAGCTCGGCCAGGCCATGCTGCAGGTAACGCAGCGCGGCACCGCGAAAAAGGTGCTGGAAGTGCCCGACATTGTAGCCCTGGCAAAGCAGTAGGCTACCGCCTGCTGCTTACACGATAGGTTTGCGCCGGTGCAAAAACCGCTGCTTGAGCCACACAAACGGTACGCCCAACGCCACGATAAAGCCCCAGTCGGCCCCAAACCGCTCCAGGCCTTCCAGGGTCAGGGTCAGGTTGCCCACGGCCAGCCCGGCCCCGATAAGCGCGGCAGCCGGAATAAAGGCCGTGGCAATCAGCGGTCCGGCCTGAAAGCTGCGCCGAAAAGCCGCCAGCATCACGATACCCGCCAGCGCCCCGGCTGCCGAGAGCAGCAGCTCCATCAGGCCGGGGTGTGCCAGGTTATTTACCTCCGAGTTTCCGGCCAGCGCCGCCGCCGTCGTTTCCCCGGTGGCTACCAGCAGATACATCGTCAGGGCAGCCGTGCCAATGAGCACGGCATAGCCAGCCAGGGCCGACTGAATGCCCCGCCAGGTCACAATCCAGCGGCGCAAGGCCAGGCCTACCGGTACTTTCGTCATGGGGTCGAAGCCAGGCGCGATAATGGCGGAAGCGGTGAAGGCCACCGCCTGCGGCACCGGCTCCGATACCAGCCCGATGGCGCACACCAGGCCGCCCAGGGCCATGAGCAGCAGGTAGTTGACGGTAATGGCGCCCTGGTGGCGCAGGCCACTTTCCATTTCCTCCCAAATGGCCTCGTCTTTATCGTCAACAATAGTTTTGTGTGCCGCCGGGGCAATAAAGCTGGCTGCTTCACTCGTCACCACGCTCAGGTCGTTGTCATTGGGCACCGCGGCCCGGGCGCGGCGCAGCACTTCGTCGGCTCCCCGGTTGAGCACGTGCACAATCAGCACGTCGCCGGCGGGCTTGCGGGAAGCGCCGGGCTGCACACTCAGTCCCACTACTTCCTCTAGGGCAGTAAGCTGCGCACATAAATGCTCGGTTACGGCCGGCGGCACGGTAATTTCCAGAGTTCGATGCATAGGGGCACAATAAAGAACCGGCGTGTGAGCCGGTTAGCAGTTGATTAGCAAATAGAAAGGGGATAAGCTAAACTACGCGCCCTCCCGGCTAAAGTTCTGCCGGCCCGTGGCCGCGGGCCTGGGTGGTAAGTAATGCTGGCTACGGGTTTGCTACCTTTTTGCTCTATCCCGCGCTGCACCAGTTTACGCCCAGGTTCGTATCCACGCTGGCCGAAGTGGTCAAGACATGCTGCAGGTAACTCAGCGCGACGGGCGCGGCGAAAATGTGCGGGAAGTGCCTGATATTGTGGCCTTGGCGCAGTAGCAACGCTAAGGCTACAGATGAAGAAAAAGCAGGAAAGAGAAGTCAAAAGGGGATTCTGGTACTATGACAGCGTACTTCTTCAGGGCGTCATCGTGCTGGCCATCAATTACGATTATTGGTATGAAATTGAAAAGGAAGACGGATTCGACATGACGGGTGAAGTGCCTGAGCTCAATGACAAGGGCGAAATGTATCTTCTTGTCTGGACTGATGCAGAATTTGGTAAAACTCAGCGCCATTCAGTAGGAACGTTGGAATTGGAATCGACTGTGGCTCTGGCGGAAAAAGTGGTGAACCAGCCAATAGAATGGATATGAGTTCAATTGGTCCCATCTTTCCCGCATGATTCGCACCGTTATCTTCGATATGGACGGCGTGCTCGTTGATACCGAGCCGCTTCACCACGACGCTTTCTTCCGCCATTTTGCCGAGCTGGGCATTGCCATGACGCGCGAGGAATACGCCACCTTTCTGGGCTCTTCCACCCGCAACGTGTACCAGCAGCTCAAAGCGCAGTTTGGCCTACGGGAAGAAGTCGAAACCCTAATCCACCGTAAGCGGGAGCTGTTCGGCACCTCCTTCGACGCCTCCACCGAGCTGGATTTGCTGCCCGGCGCCCGTCCGCTCATCGAAGACCTGCACCGCGCCGGCGTGCCGCTGCAGCTGGCCTCCTCGGCTTCCAAGGAAACCATTGCCCGCGTGTTCACTCGCTTCGAACTCTACCCGTACTTCGATAACCTGGTCAGTGGCGAGGATTTCCCCCAGTCGAAGCCAAACCCCGCCATTTTCCTGCACGCGGCCCAGCTGGCCGGTATTCCGCCCCACGAGTGCCTCGTCATCGAAGACTCGGCCAACGGTGTCACGGCGGCCAAAGCGGCCGGCATGTACTGCGTGGGCTATAGCAGTGAGCATTCCGAAGGCCAGGATCTGCACCACGCCGACCAGGTCGTGTCGCACCTCAGCCAACTCAGCGCGGCGCAGATTTTGGCGCTGGAATAGCCAAACGGCCTGCTGGCTGGCTGGCTGGCTGGCTACTGCAAAAAGGAGCTTACTTGCAGCCGTCCTTGCGGCGCGTGTCGATGATGTGCACGATGCGCCAGCCCTCAGCCAGCTTCACCAGCTGAAACGAGTTGTAGCCGCAATGGCTGAACTTGGGGCCGACGTAAAACTGGTAGGGTGTCCAGACGCTGGCCAGGTTGGCATCTATCAGCACCTGCTCAAAGCTGATGCGCTCATCATACACTTCCTTGTGCGGCGTACCCACAGCTTTCAGAAACTCCGCAACTTTTTCGGTGCCCAGCTGCACGCCCGTGCGGGTATTGATGGTGTGCAGCACCGCACCGGGCGCCAGCGTGCCGCGCACCATCGTACTGTCGCCCCGCCGCATGCCGTCGAAAAACGTGGTAATCGTCTTTTTGACGGCGGCCGTTTCACTGGCGCTGGTCTGGGCCGCGGCGGCGGTGCTGCCAGCGGTGAGCAGAAGCAGGAGGGAGAGTACAGTCTTTTTCATGGGGAAGATAAGAGGCCAGGGCTGAGGCACTAACGACACGGGCGCCGGCCGGGGAGTTGCAAAGCCAACTTTCGTAGTAGCTTGCCGCCCCCGAATCCGCTGTTTATATGCTCTCCCATGCATAGCTGCCTCCAGCCGCAGCACCAGTGCCCGCAGCCGGCGCGTATTGCACCTGGAGTTTTCGGGGCAGGAGCTACCGGCGGGGCTACAGTGGCGGGAAAAACGGCTGCTGTAGCCCGAGCGTTGCGCAGTGCTGGTCGGTGGCGTTGCCTTGGGGTTCAACGAATCTATTTACCTTGCCGGCAAATCATTCCGCCCCGTTGGGTGTTCTCAAAACGTACCCAAAAACAACTCTTATGGAAGGCCGCAATCTGTTTAACTTCGGTCCCGCGCTCGGCTATTTCTTTCGCAAGAATGACCCCGACCGCAAAACCAACTTCAACCTGCGCACCATGCACTTTATCAATAAGCTGAGCATGGCCATGTTCCTGGTCGGCCTCTGCGTAGTGCTCTATCGGCTATTTACGCGGTAGCTGTTGCTCAGAAACAATACAATAGAACGTCATGCCCAGCCTAACGCAGCATGACGTTCTGGTAAATGATCTGTTCGCATGAACATCGAAGAATTTCGCGACTACTGCCTGCTCAAGGCTGGCGTGACCGAAGAAACGCCCTTCGGCCCCGAAACGCTGGTGTTTAAGGTCGGTGGTAAAGTGTTTGCCCTCACCGACATCGACACCTTCGGCAGCATCAACCTGAAGTGCGACCCGGAGCGCGCCGTGGACCTGCGCGAGCAGCACGACTACGTACTGCCCGGCTACCACATGAACAAGAAGCACTGGAACACGGTGCTCGTCGGCACCGGCATTCCCGGCAACCAGCTGCGCGAGCTAATCGACCATTCCTACGACCTGGTACGGGCCTCACTGCCCAAAAAGCTGCGCGAGGAGCTTACCGAAGTCGAGCAGCTGGAAGAATAAACCTTTGCTAACCAAACAGCAGGAGCGGAGCCGCCGGGGCGGCTCCGCTTTTCTTTTGAATCTTTTTGTAACTATCGTGGTTACACTGCTATCTTTGCAGCGTAGGAAAACTACCGGCGCCGCCGTTCGGTCACTTTCCCTAAGTTAATATGCAGATCAGCAGCCGCTTTTCCGTCGCCGTTCACGTCCTTTCCCTGCTGGCTTTGCAGCAGGAAGACGACGTGCTGCTGACCTCGGAGCGCATGGCGGGCAGCGTGAACACCAATCCCGTTGTGATTCGACGCATTCTGGGCCAGCTCAAAAAGGCGGGTCTGGTGGAAGTGCGGCCGGCCTCGGGCGGCACGTTTCTCACCCGCCGCCCCGCCGATATTTCCCTGCTGGCCGTGTACCGCGCCGTGGAAGTAGTGGCGGAAGGCCACCTGTTTAGCGTCCATGACAAGCCCAACCCGGCCTGCCCTGTAGGCCGTAACATCCAGGCGGCCCTCGACGATACCCTGCAACGGGCCCAGACGGCCATGGAGCAGGTGCTGGCCGGGGCCACGCTTCAGCACGTCACCACCGATATTCTGGCCAAAACCGCCGCCACCGGCTGACGCATTTTTTTTGCCTTGTATTGTAACAATAATGGTTACAATGAGTTTTGTTTTTTCTTCACCTTACCCTCTTACCCCATGAAAATTGCCCTCATCGGTGCCACCGGATTCGTTGGTTCCAAACTGCTTCACGAAGCCCTGACCCGCGGCCACCACGTAACGGCCATCGTGCGCGACCCCGCCAAGCTCACCGAGCAGCACGCCAATCTGACCGTCGTAACCGGCGACGCGAATAAGGTAGACGAACTGGCCGCCCAACTGGCCGGCCACGACGTTGTTATCAACTCCTTCAACGCCGGCTGGGCCAACCCCAACCTGTACCACGACTTCCTGCAGGGCAGCAAAGACATCGAGGCGGCCACCGAAAAGTCGGGCGTAAAGCGCCTGATTGCCATCGGCGGGGCCGGCAGCCTCTACATCGGCGGGCACCAGCTCGTGGATGGCCCGCAGTTTCCCGAGGAGTACAAGGCCGGTGCTACCGCCGCCCGCGACTACCTCAACTTGCTGAAGCAGAACAACTCTCTCGACTGGACGTTCGTCAGCCCCGCCATCGAAATGCACCAGGGCATCGACACGGGCCGCACCGGTCACTACCGCCTCGGCCTCGAAAACCCGGTCTTCAACGAGGAAGGCCGCAGCATCCTCTCCGGTGAAGACCTGGCCGTGGTGATTCTGGATGAGGTAGAGCAGCCCAAGCACATCCGCCAGCGCTTCACGGCCGCGTATTAACTATCCGTGTCATTGCGAGGCACGAAGCAATCCGTCCTCTGAAATGCGCCGAGCTTCCTTCCCTAACAAGCCCTAACGGATGGACGATGTACCGCGAAGTTCCACTTCGCGAGACGTTGAACGACCATCATTGCTACGGCGCGGGCGACTCGCGAAGTGGAACTTCCCGGTACAAGCAAAAGCCCTTTACTACCGCGGTAGTAAAGGGCTTTCTGGTAAAAGGACGTTTATCACCAGCAGAGGACGGATTGCTTCGTGCCTCGCAATGACAGAGTAGAACCAAACCTGACTACACTACCACGTTTACCATGCGGCCGGGCACGACGATAAACTTCCTGGCGTCCTTGCCTTCGGCAAAGCGCGCCAGGAAGCCGGATTCGCGGACGGCGGCTTCAATGTCGGCAGCGGTGGCGGTGGCGGGGAATTGCTGGGTTTCGCGCACTTTGCCGTTGATGGCCACGGGGTAGTTTACGGTGTCTTCCACTAGGAATTCCTCGCGGAACTCGGGGTAGGCGGCGCTGCTGATGCTGCCCGCCGCGTGGCCCAGCTTCACCCACAGCTCCTCGGCCAGGTGGGGCGCGTAGGGCGAGATGAGCACTACCAGCGGCTCCAGAATGGCGCGTTTGTGCGAGTCGAGGGCCGTCAGCTCGTTCACCGTAATCATCAGGGCGCTGACGGTGGTGTTGAAGCTGAACCGCTCAATGTCCTCTTCCACCTTCTTGATGGCCTTGTGCAACGCCTTCAGCTCGCCGGGCGTGGCGGCCTCGTCGGTGACGGCAAAGTCGCCATCCTGGGGGTGGTAGAGGCGCCAGAGCTTCTTGAGGAAGCCCGCCACGCCACTCATACCGTTGGTGTTCCAGGGCTTGTACTGCTCCAGTGGCCCGAGGAACATTTCGTACAGCCGCAGCGCGTCAGCTCCGTACTGATTGACCAGCACATCGGGGCTCACTACGTTGAACTTGGCTTTCGACATCTTCTCGACCTCCCAGCCGCTTACGTAGCGACCATCGTCTTCGAGAATAAATTCGGCTGAAGCATAATCCGGCCGCCACTTCTTGAAGGCTTCCGTATCCAGAACGTCGTTGTTGACAATGTTCACGTCAACGTGTAGGGCGGTGGTTTCGTGCTGGTCCTTCTTGCCCAGCGTCACGAACGTATTGGTGCCGTTGATGCGGTACACGAAGTTCGAGCGGCCCAGAATCATGCCTTGGTTGATAAGCTTCTGGAAGGGCTCATTGGCCGTTACCAAACCCAGGTCTTTCAGGAACAGGTGCCAGAAGCGGGAGTAGAGCAGGTGGCCCGTAGCGTGTTCTGCGCCACCGAGATATAAGTCCACATTCTGCCAGTATTGCTCGGCCTCCGCGCCCACGAAACGCTCAGCGTTGTGCGGGTCCATGTAGCGCAGGTAGTACCACGAGGAGCCGGCCCAGCCGGGCATGGTGCTCAGCTCGTAGTCGTAGAGACCTTTGTACTTCCAGTCTTTGGCGCGGCCCAGGGGCGGCTCACCGGTTTCGGTGGGCTTGTACTCGTCGATTTCGGGCAGCACCAGGGGCAGGTCGGCTTCGGCCACGCCGTAGGCCACGCCTTCCTTGTAGTAAATCGGGATGGGCTCACCCCAGTAGCGCTGCCGGCCGAAGATGGCGTCGCGGATGCGGAAGTTGGTTTTGCCCTTGCCGATGCCGCGGGTTTCAAGCTCTTGAATCAGCTTGGCGGTTGCCTCTTTGTAGGTGAAGCCTTCGATGAGGCCGTGCAGGTAGGTGCCTTCTTTAGTCGGGTCGGCCTGCTCCTCAATCTGCTGCTGATCTACGACCTGCACGATGGGCAAGTTGAAATGCTTAGCAAACACATAGTCGCGCTGGTCGCCCGAGGGCACGGCCATGACGGCGCCGGTACCGTAGCCGGCCAGCACGTAGTCGGCAATCCAGATCTGGATAGGCTCGTTGCTAAACGGGTTAAGCGCGTAGGAGCCGGTGAAGGCACCCGACACGGTTTTGGTATCGGCCATCCGGTCACGCTCCGAGCGGCGCTTGGTAGCGTCGATATAGTCCTGGATGTGCTCCTTTTGTTCGGGCGTCGTCAGCTCAGCTACTAGCTCGTGCTCGGGGGCCAGCACCAGAAAGGTAGCGCCGTAGATGGTATCGACGCGGGTGGTATACACCTTGATCTGAGCCTGCTCGTGGTCTTTTACCGAGAAAGTAACCTCGGCGCCGATGCTCTTGCCAATCCAGTTGCGCTGCATTTCCTTGACGGCATCGGGCCAGTCGAGCGTGTCGAGGCCCTGCAGGAGCCGGTCGGCGTAGGCGGTGATGCGCAGGTTCCACTGGGGCATCAGGCGACGCTCCACGGGAAAGCCGCCCCGCTCGGAGAGGCCGTCTTTCACCTCGTCATTCGACAAAACCGTGCCCAGGCCGGGGCACCAGTTGACGTAGGTATCCTGCTGGTAGGCCAGGCGGTAGGGGTGCACGGCCTGTAGCTTCTGCTTCTCGCTGAACGACTGCCACTGCCCGCTGGTGAAGCTGTGGCGCTCTTCTTCGTCGCCGGCCGCCCGGATTCCCTCACTGCCGTTCTGCTCGAACTTGGCAAAGAGCGTTTTGAGCGGTTCGGCCTGGTTGGTGTCGAGGTTGTACCAGGAGTTGAAGAGCTTGAGGAAAATCCACTGCGTCCACTTGTAGTAGGCCGGGTCGGAGGTGCGGACCTCGCGGCTCCAGTCGTAGCTGAAGCCCAGGCTGCTGAGCTGGCGGATGTAGGTATTGATGTTCTGCTCGGTGGTGAGGGCCGGGTGCTGGCCGGTCTGGATGGCGTACTGCTCGGCGGGGAGGCCGAACGAGTCGAAACCCATGGGATGCAGCACGTTGTAGCCGCGCAGGCGCTTGTAGCGCGACACGATATCGGAGGCAATGTAGCCCAGGGGGTGCCCTACGTGCAGACCCGCCCCGCTGGGGTACGGGAACATGTCGAGCACGTAGTATTTGGGCTTGGCCGAGGCGTTGTCGGCCTTGAAAGTGCTATTGTTTTTCCAGTGGGCTTGCCACTTTTTCTCAATATCCTGGGGATGGTAGCCGGGCATGGGATTCTGCTGCGTGTGAAAGGGCGAAATTAAGCGGAAATGCCGGGAAAGCGCCTCACCTCCGGGGCTGCCCGTCGAAAAAGGAAAGCAGGAGCCTATGGTTTGGAAGGTGTTTTGCTTTGCTCGCGGGGTGTTTTGCTTTGCTCACGAGGTGTTTTGTTTCAGTCGAATAGTGTTTTGCTTCAGGCGAAGGGTGTTTTGCTTGAGTCGGAATATGTTTTCAGACAAAAGCGGAGTGCGGGGCCGCTGCGTGAACCAGCGGAACTTAGCCCGACGAGTAGGCTGACAGGAGTAGAGTGAGTTTAAATAATATTTATTATATATATATTGTAATATGGATTTGGCGCCACGGGCGCGTGAGCCAATAGGTGGGCCCAACGAGGGAAAGGTCGTTGGACAGGGGAATAGGTTAGGGGTTGAGGCAAGGCTAGGGAGTAGGCAAGAAGTGGCCATCGGGTAGTGCTATGCTTTATGCACCCGTGAAAAACGCGGGCTTCCGTTGCACTTCTCTTCACCTAACCCCCTTGCTGTATGAATATTCTGGTGTTGAACTCAAGCGGCCGGACCGAGCTGTCGGTGAGCCGCAAGCTGGTGGCCGAGCTGGTCACGGAGTTGCTGGCGCAATCGGCCGAAGCGCGCATTACCTACCGCGACGTAGCGGCGGGGGTACCCTGCGTCGACGATCTGCTGATCAGTGGCTTATACATTCCACAGGAGCAGCGCACGGCAGAGCAGCGGCAGGCCCTGGCTTTTTCCGACGAGCTGGTGGCCGAAGTGCAGGCCGCCGATGTACTCGTCATTGGTACTCCTATCTACAATTTCGGCATTCCGGCTGCCCTCAAGGCCTGGCTCGACCAGATCGTGCGGGCGGGCGTCACGTTTGCCTTCGCTGAAAACGGCTACGAGGGCCTGCTGACCGGCAAGAAGGCGTACCTGGTCGTCACGTCCGGAGCCGTGGAAGCGGGCAGCAGCCTGGACCACGCCACGCCGTATCTGCGCCTTATTCTGGGCTTTATCGGTATTACCGATGTGGAAATAATCAGTGCCTGCCAGCTGAGTATGCTGGGTGAGCAGCCCATCAGCGCGGCAATGGACGCTATTCATCACCTGCAGACTGTGGGCTGAAAATCGGGCCGAAAGCGGGTGGGGAAAGACAGGCGCTTCACCCGCTTTGGTGTCACGGTTGTTGCTGCCAGGCCCGCGCTGGCCGAAACAACCGCCCCGGGCCGGCGGTTGTTAGGTCTTTAATAAGTAGAAGACAATGCCCACTACCAGCGTACCCGTATCCGTTTTAGATCTGGCGGCTATTCTCGAAGGCTATACTGCCGCCGACACGTTTCGCCACAGTCTGGAGCTGGCCCGCCGTGCCGAAGAGTGGGGCTACGGGCGCTACTGGCTGGCCGAGCACCACAATATGGCCAGCATTGCCAGCTCGGCCACGGCCGTGCTCATCGGGCACATTGCGGGCGGCACTTCCACCATCCGGGTAGGCTCGGGGGGTGTAATGCTGCCCAACCACGCGCCGCTTATCATTGCCGAGCAGTTTGGCACTCTGGCCACACTTTATCCGGGCCGCATCGACCTGGGCCTGGGCCGCGCGCCGGGCACCGACCCGCTGACGGCCCGGGCCCTGCGCCGCGATGCGCAGAGCGCCGTGAATGACTTCCCGCAGCAGGTGCAGGAATTGCAGGCGTATCTGTCGGCCGACAACCGCACGAGCAAGGTGCGGGCCATGCCGGGCGAAGGACTCGATATTCCGATCTGGCTGCTGGGCTCCAGCACCTACAGCGCGCAGCTGGCGGGGTATCTGGGGCTGCCGTTTGCGTTTGCCAGTCATTTTGCGCCTACCCACCTGCAGGCTGCGTTGCAGCTTTACCGCAGCTCTTTCCGGCCTTCCGAGCACCTGGCGGCTCCCTACGCGGCGGCCTGCGTCAACGTTATTGCCGCCGATACCGACGAGCAGGCCCAGCGCCTGGCTACTTCCTTCGACCAGTTTGCCCTCAACATCATCCGGGGCACCTCCAGGCCGCTACAGCCCCCGGTCGACAGTATGCAGGGTGTGTGGAGCGAGCTGGAAGAGGAAGCCGTGGGGCAGATGATGGCCTACTCGTTTGTGGGCGGCCCGGCCACGGTGGCGCGGCAGCTCCAGGCGTTTCTGAAGGCAACGCAAGTAGATGAGCTGATAGCCGTGTCGCACATCTACGACCCGGCGGCCCGGCTGCGCTCCTACGAGCTGCTGGCGGAGGTGGTAAAAGGGTAGCAGGGTATAAGGGGTGTGAGGGGTAAAAAAGAACGTTCTTTTTTACCCTTATAGTAAGCCGGCCAGCGGGTTTTTGCCATCCAGGGTGCCCTCGGCGCTCAGCACCCGAAAACGGGCAAACAGTTCCTCCCCATACCATTGCTCCTGGCGCGTGAGGCGAATCACTTCCCGGTGCTGCTCGCTCCGGTAGGCATACTGCTGCATGGCCCCGGCCGATTCCCAGAGGCTGAACGTAGCCTGTCGCACTACTGGTAATTCGCCCAGCCCAATGGCGGCCAGTACCCCCGACGCGTGGGCCACGGTGGCGCTGGTAGGAGCCACATAACGCCAGAAGCGGGGCGTTTTCCACCACCGGATAGAGGCCCGGGTCAGGACCGCCACGGGCGCGTCGGCGGCGGCCGCTTCAGTGGCGTAGTCGAACGGATTCACGCCGTCCCAGAGTCCGTGCGCCTTCAGCGGGGCCAGGTGGGCCGTCCAGATTTCGGCTGCCCGCCGCTGGTATTCCAGCCACAGCGGATGCTCCGTGAAGAAAGCCGCAGCCGTTGCTTCCGACTCCCACACCGCCATAAAGCCGTAGCGCCGCAGGTTGGGCAGGGCCCCGAAGCCGCCGGCCCCGCTGCCCAGCAGTTTCTGAAAGCGCAGTCCCGGCACCCGTTGCAGCGGACGTTGAGCCGTGCCCATCTGGGCCAGCGCCCAGCGCGCATGACCGGGCGAGAGGGTAATGATGGAGAGGGTAGTGAGTGGCAAGGCGGTAGGAAGCTAAGCTAAAGAGCTAGTGCCTCTCCTCAGATGAGGAGAGGCAAGGAGTGGTTGAAACGGTAAAACGACTGCTAGAGCTGATGTTAATAGATGTTCAACGCGCTGGTCAACCACCCCTAACCCCTCCTCATCTGAGGAGAGCAACTAGCTTCTGGCTTCTAGCCCTAAAACAACAAAAAAGGGCCGGAACTGCTTCCGGCCCTTTTCAATTTTTGCAAAGCAAAATTTACTTCACGTTCACTTTGGCGTGCTCGTTCACGTCGTCGGAAGTGGCCCGCTCGCCGGTGGCCAGCGCTTTTACGTAGGCAGCGGCTTGGGTCAGCATGCTGCTGGGCGTGTCCCAGTATTCGCCCTTGTCGATTTCGACTTTCAGGATGTAGATGTTCGGGTCGTCTTTGCCTTTGGCAAACCAGGCGCGCATCGGCTCACTCCAGAGCTTGTCGATTTCGGCCTGGTCGCGGTAGGCGTTGGCCCGGCCCGAAACCGATACGTACACGTTGTCTTCGGGCTTGCCGTAGCTCAGGTTGACGTGGCTGTCCTTTTTTACTTCGTAGACTTTGGCCGAATCCTTATCGGTGAGGAAAACCAGGGCGCTGCTGCCGTCGGGCTTCTGGGTATACATCGGGCGGCTGCGCAGGCTGCCGTCCTCATCCTGGGTGGTGAGCATGGCAATGCGCACATCCTTGATTTTATCGAGCAGCTTGGACAGGTCGTTGGTAACGGGCGATTTATCGGACATCGGTAGGAGTGTTTTGGGGATGGGAAAGAGTAGCGGGCCGCCGAAAGGGACGGTGGCCTGTTTGTCTGTACGGTTTGGGGGCCCGCTGGGTTGAGCCTGGCGTGGCACTCCGGGCCGAATTTGTCCTGCTTTTTCTGGGCTGTTTGGCTTGGGCGCGTCAGCGGGGCGCGATGGGGCGACGCAGCAGCAGCAAGCCCAGGCCAAACAAAGCAGCCACGCTCAACAGCAGCGTTGGCAGGCCGCGCCGGGCCGTAGCTACCTCGGCCAGACTGGTAAAGCTATGCCGTGGCTCGCGGGCGTAGTCGGCGTGGGTGAACTCGGCTTGGCGAAAGAGGAACGGGTAGTAAAACGCCCGTAGTGAGTCGTGGTAGTGCGTGGCGCTGCGCTGGAAGGCCAAGTGCGTGGGTAGATCGGAGCCGGCCAGAGCGTTGAAGCTGCTTTGGGCGTTGATGGCCGGGGAAAGCCAGTTGAGCCGCTCCACCAAGTCGTAGCGGGCCTGCAGACCGTGGGCGTAAGCGGCGGCCAACGGGGCTACGGCCTGGTCGCCGAGGTGCTGGAAGGCATAGTACCAGCGCCACACAAACCGCTCCCGGATGGTGGCCGTGTCGCGCCACTGCGGGTAAAGGGCGAAAAATCGGTTCATGGTTTCCGTTTTGGGCCGGTCCCAGCCGCCGTGGATTTCCTCACGCTGCCGGATAGTCAGCTCCAGGCCCTGGGGCACGGGGCGGGCAGCGGCTACGCCCAGGTTCAGCAAACTGGGTACCAGCACTACCAGCAGCAGCCACACGCCCAGCAAAGCCACGGCATTCACCGCCGAAGTACGCTGCCAGGCCGTGATGACCAGCACAACGCCAAACCAGAACAGGCAGTAGAGCACCGTCAGGGCCAGCCAGGTAGCCACGCGGCCATCGAGTGGCAACCGGGCCCACAGCATGCCGAGTAGTGAGAGCAGGCCGGCCAGCCCCAGTACCAGCGTGAGGCGAAAGGCCAGCTTGGCGCCCACCACCGTAGTAGCCCCAATTGGCTGGGCCAGCAGCAACGGCAGGATTCCTTCTTCGCGCTCCGCCGACAACAAGTTGAAGCCCAGGGCGATGATGAGCAGCGGCACCAGGTATACCAGCACAAAAGCCAGGTCGAAGTTACCGCTAAGCAGCTTCAGGGGGTTGGCATTGTCGGTGGCGTAGAGCTGGTTGTGCAGGCCCAGCAGACGCAGCTTCACGTAGCTTGGGTTCACGTCGCGCAGGCCCAGCGAGAGGGCGGCCCAGGCATCGGGGTGGTGTACGGCGAAGGTGGAATGGTAGTAGCCGATGTCGCCGGCGTCGGCGGGGCCGGGGAATTTTACCTTCAGCTCGTCCACGTTGCGGCGCGTGAGTTCGGGCAAGGCCGCCAGCTGCTGGCGCTGCCGGGCGATTTCGGTGGTGCCATAATATATACCGTAGACGCCGGTGGCCAGCAGCAGACCGCAGAGCAGCACCAGGCCCCGGGCAGTACGAAAATGCCGCCACTCGGCCGCAAACAAAATCCAGAATACGCGCATCGGTCTATAGGTCAGTGAAGTTGGAAATCAGGCGCAACCCCAGCCAGCATAGGCCGGCGGCCCAGAGCAGCAGAGCCGCTACCGGCAATAGCAGGCGCGGCCGCGCCCAGCCCAGCGACGGGGCCTGGTAGCTGAAAACCGGTAGCTCGCGCCAGGTGTGGGCATCGAGGCGGCGTTCCTTGTCGCCGTAGCCCATGCCGGCCTGCAGGCCGTTGAGGCGCTGCACTAGGCCGTAGCGGTAAGCCTCGGCCGCTTGCTGGAAATGCACGTAGTGGGCAAAGTCGGAGCCGGCCAGGCCCATCGACAGCGACCGGATGGCCTGGTAGGGATTCAGCAGGCCGGCCCAGTCGGAGAGGCGGTTTTGGCGTTCGTAGGTGGCATTCAGGGCCGCGAAGTGCTGCTGGTAAACCTTGGCAGAATACTCCTCGCCAGCCGCCATCTGCACCCCGGCCAAACTCACGGGCAGCTTGTCTTCGGAATCGACGCCGTACTTTTTCAGGAGGCCGGCTTTCAGGGCTGCGGCGCGCTGGTCGTGCGGGTCGTGACCATTGATGCCGTGCTGGGCCTGCTCGTGTACGTCGGCATCGAGTTGGGCCTTGGTGACGGTGGGGTAGAGCGTGGCGCCCAGGTTGGCCGTGGCTTTGGGCAAAATAATGCCGCCCACAATCCAGAGGCCAAGCAGCGTGACCAGGGCCGCGCGGGAGCTGGCCTGCGTGGCTGACACGACCACCGAGCCGACCACAAACAGGAAGAAGTACACCGCGTAGCTGAGCCCAAACAGCGCCAGCCGCGCCACCAGGTCGGTATTCGAGGCAAATTCCTCACCCGTAAACAGCAGGGCGGCCGCCAGTGCCAGGGCCGGCGCTACCACCAGCGCCACGGCCTGGCTGTAGCCCACAATCTTGCCCCAGGCCACCTGCCGTAGCGTAATTCCCTGGCTGAGCAGTAGGCGTAGCGTGCCGGTTTCGCGCTCCTGAGTGAAGGCCCCGAAGCACAGAAAAATGATGAGCAGCGGCACCAGCAGCTGGAGTACGAAGGCCACGGTCATTTCCCCGAACCGAATTAGGGAGCCCGACTGCTGGGCCTGGCTGAAGTTGACGCTGTTTTGCTGGTGGGCTTCCAAATACACGGCGCTGCCGGTAAACGAGTCCACGCCGCCGTCGAGCAAACTCAGGCCCGACTTGGGGCGGAAGGCAAACGAGCCGTAGTGGGCCACCCGGTGCGGGTGCCGGGCCGGCTGGTTGCGGAACTGGTCATTGACGGTCGTTTGGGCCAGCTGCCGTTCCTGCTGCAGCGTGCGGAAACTGGCGCGACCCACCAGCGTGGCGACCAGCAGCAGCACGAGCACCAGGGCGCTAAGCCCCGCAAAGCGCCGGTCGCGCCGGATGCTGACGAATTCTTTTTGGGCAATGCTTCGGATCATCGGTTAGTGCATGTAGGTGAGGTAGAGCTGCTCCAGCTCCCGGGCGTTGAGGGCGGTGGTGGGGCGCACGTCAACCAGCTCACCCTCGCGCATAATGCCCACGCGGGTGCCCACTTCCTTGGCCCGGAAGATGTCGTGGGTGGCCATAAGCACGGCTGTACCCTGCCCGCTCAGCCGCCGTAGCAGCTCCGAAAACTCGTTGCTGGCTTTGGGGTCGAGGCCGGAAGTGGGCTCGTCGAGCAGCAGTACCTTGGCGTGTTTGGCCACGGCAATGGCAATGCCCACTTTCTGGCGCATACCCTTGGAGTAGGTGCCCACCCGCCGCCCCGCCGCCTCGGCCGGCAAGCCCGCGTCGGTGAGGTAGTCGAGCAGCGCGGGAGCCGGGTACTTGAAGCCCGCCAGACTGCTGAACAAGGCCAGGTTTTCCAGGCCCGTCAGGTGGGGGTAGAGCATTACGTTTTCGGGGATGTACGCCAGGTGCTTCTTGATTTCGAGCGGATGAACGGCCACTTCCAGCCCATTCACGAAGGCCGCGCCCGAGGTGGGCTGCACAAACCCCAGAAACAGGTTGATGGTCGTGGATTTGCCCGCGCCGTTCTGGCCCAGCAAACAAAATATTTCGCCCGGTGCAATCTGCAGATTTAGCTCGCGCAGGGCCAGCTTATCGGCGTACTGCTTGCGCAGGGACCGGGCTTCGAGGAGGTAAGTCATGTATTTGAAAAAGAGGGCTATGAGTTGCTAAAGGGTGGCCATGCTTCGACTTCACAGACGACAGATCAAGCATGACGTTCTGTTGAAGTGTCACGCTCGTTCTGCCGGCCTAAAACGTGTAGCCCAGTGTGGCCATGAAGTTGCGGGGCGCCCCCGGGCTGGCCCGGAAGAAGTCGTAGCCGCCCACGAAGTAGTAGGTGTCGAGCAGGTTGCTCACGTTCAGGTGGAAGTTGAACTTGCCAGTAGTGTAGAACAGGGCCGCGTCGAGGGTGGTGTAGCTGGGCCAGTAGGCCCAGTAGTTTTCGCCGGTGCTGGTGTTCTGTACCTGGTTCTCGGTGCGTCGTTGGTCCACGTAATTACTGCCCACAGCCACGCCCAGCCCGCGCAGCGCGGGCGTCACGAAGGTGTACTTGGTCCAGAAGCCGGCCGAGTGGCGGGGTGCGTTGGCCAGCGGCTGGCCTTCCTCCACGGGCAGGGCCGCATCCAGCACTTCGGAATGGTTGAAGGCGTAGCTGGCGTTCAGGTTTAGGTTCGGCAGCAGGTTGCCGGTCAGCTCCAGCTCGGCCCCGCGCGAGCGGACCAGGTCGTTCTGCCGGTACACCGTCGTGCCGTCGGGCATCAGCGCGTTGGTGGGCACCAGCTGGTTACGCTTCACAATCTGGTAGGCGGCCACGGTGGCCAGCAACCCCTGGTTGAAAAACTCGCCTTTCAGACCAGTTTCCAACTGGTAGCTGGTTTCGGTATCGAAGGGTGTGCTACGGCCGTAGCGTTCCGGAAGCCGTAGAAACTCCGGCTTGAGCGGCCGGAAACCAGCGCTGTAGGAGGCAAAGTAGTTCAGATTGTCGCGCAGGGCATACGTGAGGCCGGCGCGGGGCAGCAGGCGGCGCTGCGGAATGGTTTCCTTCCCGTTGCCGTAGTCCCGCTCATCGGCAAACAGCTCGTAGCGGGCTCCCAGCAGCACATTCAGGCGCGGCGTCACGGCAATCTGGTCCTGCACATAGAGGCCGGTAGTGCGGTAGACGGAGTTGAGGTAATCCACAAAAAACTGCGGCAGCGGCCGGCGCACGTACTTTGTGGGGTCCTGAATTTCGTAGAGCGGCTTTTTCAAATCGAAGGTCAGCGGCTTTTCCACGTCATCCACCAGCTTGCGCCGGGCTTCAAACATGGTGCTCTGCGGGTCGGTGGTGAAGCGGATGTAGTCTACGCCTGTCACCACTTTGTGCTGAAGCGAGCCGGTGGCTCCGGTTAGCACGAAGTAGGCGGCTAGGTTCTTGGTGTATTCCTCGGCCCGCCGGTCGAAATAGCGCAGGTTCATCACCGTGTTGGCTGGCGCGTCGGCGTAGGTGTTCAGAGTGCGGTGCTCACTCAGATCTTCGCGGTAAGTGAAGTCGAGGTAGGAGGCGTTGAACGAGAGCCAGTCGGTGAAGCGGTGGTTGAGCGAGGCGTTCAGGTAGTAGGTGCTGGTGCGGAAATAGTCGCTCGGCTGACTCAGGGTAAACGAGCGGGGCAGTGCGTACAGCTCCCCGCCCCGGATGGGCAGGCCCCGGTCGAGGTAGCCGTCGATGTGGGTGAAGACCAACTCGGCGTTGATGGTGGTTTTGTCGGTGGGCAGAAACGTGACGGTGGGCGCCACCATCAACGAGCGGGTGTCGTTCACGCTGCGGAAGGTGTTGGTTTTCTCGAAGCCCGTATTGAAGCGGTAAAGCACGTTTTTCTGCTCATTCAGCGGGCCCGTCAGGTCGGCCGTGGCCCGCATGGCGTTGAAGCTACCGGTGGAAAACGTGAGAGCCTGCCGGGCCACGTCGAGCGGCTTTTTGGTTACCATGTTCACCGTGCCGCCAGGGTTGATGTCGCCGTACAGGGCCGCGCCGGGACCTTTTAGCACTTCCACCCGCTCCAGGTTCACCGTCAGTGGAGCCTGGGTAAAGGAGTTGCCGTAGCTGAAGCCTGAGCGTAGGCCGTTGAGCAGCCGAAAGCCGCTTTCGTAGCCGTTGCGGAAGCCCCGAATCGTGAGGTCGTCGTAGTGCGAATACTGCGTGACGCCGGCCACGTTCTTCACCACGTCGGTTAGGCGCAGGGCCTGCCGGTCGGCCATCAGCTCCTTAGTCACCGTCGAAATGGACTGCGGCACGTCGATGGGCCGGGTGGCTGTTTTGGTGCCCACAAAGCTGTAGTCGCTCTTGTAAGTGGTTTCCTTGCGGCCCAGCACTTCCACTTCCTGCAAGGCCGTAGTAGTAGGTTGCAGGCTGAAATCCACGGTCAGGGTAGGGGTTTCGGCCGTCAGCACCACGGTGCGGCGCTGCTCCTGGTAGCTCAGGCTGCGCGTTACGAGGGTGTATTCGCCCAGCGGCAGCGTCAGGGAAAAATGTCCATCGGCCCCGCTGAGCGCCGCAAACCGACCGGCCGTTTCCAGGATAGAAACTCCATCCAACCCGTGCCCACCCGGCCCGGTCACGTGGCCGTCGATATGGCCCGACGGCAATTGGCCCGCGGCCAGCAACGGCCAGCACAACATGAAAAACAAGAAAAGTCGTGGCATACAGAAATAAGCACGCCCGGCCCGAAGCCTGAGGTAGGTCAGCCGGGTTGAAGTCAGAAAAAAGGAGAGGGATACCGCACCACGGCCCGGGCTGCGGGCGGTAGTAGCAGGTCAGCAGGGGCTGATCAGGGCGGTAAAAAGATAGTAAATGGCGCCCTGTAAAATCATGGCCGTCAGTAACCTGGCAGGCAACTTGGCAGTGCTAGTAACTGGCCGGTGCCAACGACGGCAACAGCAGGTCAAGCCACCAAGGCTAGGCCAAGGCATCACCAGCCAGGCATACGAATACCCGGAACTGTAGTCAGGAAAGGGGGGAGGCGCTAGGCGCGGCGGACGGGTGGCCCCCGCAGGGAAGCGCCGTCCAGCAGGTGGGAGGCCCGGCATACGGGGGCCTTGGGCCGGTAGGTGGCATAGCGCAGCTGCTGCAGCGGAGCCGGCACGGCTACCGGTACGGCGGGCTGAAACGGCGCATCATAAAGCTGCTCGATGTGGCAGTGCTGGTGCTTGGCCGAAAGCTCGGCCTGCGCCTCCGGTTTGGCCGTGGCGCTGGTGCGGGGCTTGTCTGCCGTGTGCTCGTGTAAGTGCATTCGCAGCAGGGCGGCCTCGGGCGTCAGCACCCGCAGCAGCAGCACCAACAGCCACCATGCTCCTATCCTACGACCTACTGAATGCACCTATGCTACTGCCTTGATGAAGCACAAAGGTAGACGCAAATTCCTTTTTGCAGCAATGATGCAAAAAGGAATTTGCGGACTCAGGCCACCGGAGCCTGCCCGTGAGTAGCGTGGACTTGGTAGTTCGCGCGCCAGAACGATACACACGAACGATTGTCGTTCATTTACGCAAACTGCAACCAAAGGTCAGCGTAGCGACAGGTCGCGCTACCTTCACGGAGCTGCTTCCGGCCTAAATCAACCACCTATCCTAAAGCAGACTTGCTGTAGCTTCTCTCGCCTGCTTGTCGCTCTGCCCTTCCCGCATGAACTTCCTCGCCCACCTGCTGCTTTCCGGCACTCCCGCCACCACGCCCGACTATGCCGATATCGTATTCGGCAACTTCGCAGCTGAGGCTGTGCGGGGCCGCGCCGCCCTGGAGGCCTATCCTGCCGCCGTGCAGCGCGGCATCCGGCTGCACCGCTTCATTGATTCCTTCACCGACTCGCACCCCGTGGTGCGCCGCAGCACCGCCCGCCTGCGCGAAGCGGGCCTGGGCAAGTGGGCCGGCGTGGTATCCGACATGGGCTACGACCACCTATTGGCCCGCGACTTCGCCCAGTTTCACCCCGCCGAGCCGCTGCCCGCCTTTGCCCAGCGCCAGTACGCGCTGTTGCAGGCCCGCCGCCAGGAGCTACCCGAGCGGCTGCAGCACATGTTCCAGTACATGCGCCGCGACGACTGGCTAACCGGCTACGCGAAGCCAGAAGGGTTGGAGCGGGCATTGCATGGCCTGAGCCGCCGCGTGCCCGCCGCCGGAGTGCTGGCTACCGGGGCCGCCGCGTTTCTGGCGGAAGCGGAGGCGTATGAGGCGGATTTCCGGGAGTTCTGGCCGGAGCTGCGGGCGGCGGTGGCGGAAAGATTATTCACCGAATAATGCTCAGTCTATAAATCCGCTAAAATATGCTTTACTGGTACACTACCTGTCCCTTCTGTACTCATCAGGGGCGGCTTTTTATCTTCAGGAACGTTACTATCAATCAGCTATACCTTCATTGTGAGGAGTGCGAGAGAGGATATCATGATCCTGAGAACATCAATTCGGCCAGCAGTTTTCTAACACTGCTTATGGATTATAAAGCCCAGCCCTTATAGAAGAAATCCTGGAACGTGGTTGGGGTAAGTTTGCACTGCATTCTATAGCTGAATGACAACAAAAAAACGGGGCCGCTAAGCCCCGTTTTCCTTATCAGCAAATTGCTAAAGCCTAGTGATGGTGGCCACCTGCGCCGTGGACGTGGCCGTGGTCCAGTTCTTCTTTCGTGGCTTCGCGCACGTCGGCTACTTTGCCGTCGAAGTGCATCACCATGCCGGCCAGGGGATGGTTGAAGTCCATCTTCACGGTGTCGGCACCGATCTGGACGATTTTACCCTGCATGTGGTTGCCCTGGTTGTCGGACATGGGCAGGAAGTTGCCTTCCTGCAGCATTTCCTCGTCGATTTTGCCATCGACTTCGAACACGTTTTTCGGGATATCCACTACGGCCTGCTGGTCGTAGTCGCCGTAGGCCTGCTCGGGGGTGAGGCTGAACTTGAACTCGTCGCCGGCAGATTTGCCATTGAGCTGGCTTTCAAACTCTTCGGGCAGGCCGCTCTGGCCAAACAGGAAGACCATCGGCGCATCGGCCTCGGCCGATTCAACGAGTACTTTCTCCTGGTTTTCGTCGGTCACGCTCAGGTCGTAGGTGATGGTGACGACTTTATTGGGGCTGATCTGGGCCATAATCGGGGTGGACTCCGAGGTCCGGGGCTTGGGTGAAAAATGGGTTTGGGCCGGCTAGTTACGGAAAATGACCCGTAAATCTGAGCGGGCCGCTTCGTTACAGATACTCTAAGCGGCCGGGCAGGGTTTTGTTGTCTGTCATTGCGAGCAGCGCGAAGCAATCCGTCCGCTGCGCAGGTAGTCACGCTCTTTTACCACAAAGCCCTCAACCGTAAGCAACGATTGAGGGCTTTTCACTTCGGGGTAATCAGCACATTTCAGAGGACGGATTGCTTCGCGCTGCTCGCAATGACGCGTTTCTCCTTTTCTTACTGCATTTCCCAGGCCGTGCGGTAGGCCCCGATGCTTTCCACGTAGTCGAGAAAAGCTTTGTAGAAGGGGTGGGAGCCCAGGGTGCTGGAGTCGCCAACGATGAGCAGCTTCTTGCGGGCCCGGGTCATGCCCACGTTCATGCGGCGAATGTCGGAGAGGAAGCCAATTTCGCTCTGAGCGTTGCTGCGTGTGAGGCTGATGGCAATAATATCCCGCTCCTGGCCCTGGAACGAGTCGACGGTGCCGATGCTGAGCATGCGGTGCTCCATGAGGCCCACGAGTTCGTCGTTGTCTTCCACCGCGTCTTTGAGGTAGTTGATCTGGGCGCGGTAGGGAGCAATGACGCCGATGGTGAGCAAGTCGTCGGTGTGGTCGGCCGGGTCGTACACCTCCAGCAGCTGGGAAAGGCGGCGCAGCAGCAGGTCGGCTTCCTCGGGGTTGGCAATAGAGCGGCTTTCCTCGATGCCCAACTCCTGAAAGCCGAAGCCGGCCGTATCCAGGAATTCCACCGGCAAATCAGGAGTGAAGCGCACGTCGTAGGCGGGCAAATCGGCGTGGGCCACGCTGGGCGCGGCTTTCAGGCGGCCTTCGTAGAACTGCTCGGAGCTGAATTCCATGATCTGCTCGTGCATGCGGTACTGCACTTCCAGCATGCGGGCCGAGTCGGGCTGGCGCTTGATGCACTTCTCGAACAGGGTTTCCCGCAGTCCGTCGCGGGCGGCCTGCTCACTTTTCACGGTGGGCGGCAGCTGCTGATGGTCGCCGGCCAGCACCACGCGGCTGCCCTTGGTTATCGGAATCCAGCAGCCAGGCTCCAGGGCCTGGGCGGCCTCATCGATAAAGACGGTTTCGTAGGTGAGGTGGCGAATGGCGCGGTTGGAAGCACCCACGAGGGTACAGGTAATGACCTGCACCTTGTCGAGCAAATCCTCGGTGATGTAGCGCTCCAGATTGTCGGAATCCTGCAGCATCTGGTGGGCCATTTCCTTGAGCAGGCGGCGCTGCTCGCGCTCCTCCCAGCCGAAATGGCGCTTAAACTTGCCGGCCTGCTCGCGGTACTGCTCGGCGGTCTGGCGCATGCTTTTCAGCTCCCCGTAGCTCTTGTGCTCCATAATCTGGGCGTCGAGCGTGTGGTGCAAGAGCAAATCTGACACGCGCGAGGGGTTGCCCATGCGAATCACGTTCACGCCGCGCTCGGCCAGCTTTTCGGTCAGCAAATCCACGGCCGTATTCGAGGGCGCGCACACCAGCACCCGCCGCTCGCGCCGGATGGTTTCCAGAATGGCTTGCACCAGCGTAGTGGTTTTGCCGGTGCCGGGCGGGCCGTGAATGATGGCCACGTCCTTGGCCGCCAGCACGTGGCGCACCGCCGCCAGCTGCGACTCATTCAGGGGCGAAGGGTAGTAGAGCGTGGCCTCGGCCTCGTCGCGGTAGCGGGCGGGCTTGGCGCCCAGCAGCACGTCGCGCAGCTCGGCCAGGCGGTTTTCGTAGGCGCCCATCACCTTGCCCAGGGCAAATTCCATTTCCCGGTAGCTTACCTCGTCGAAGGTCAGGTCCACGCCCAGCTTGCCGCCCTCATCCACCCAGTCGGGCAGGTCTTCCTTGTTGGTAGCCAGCAGGATCTTGTTGCGCTTCACGCTGGTAATCACGCCCGAAAGGGTGGGCCGGTCGGTGGCGGCGCGGCCGGGAATGTTGCCAAACAAGGCCGCGTTTTTGCCCACCTGAAACAGGTGCAACCCGTTCTGGCCGGCGGGCCGCTCAATTTCGAGCACCAGCTTGCCGCCGAAGCCGATTTCTTCCTTGGTGATTTTGACCGGGTACCAGGTCAGGCCGCGCTTCTGCCGCTCGGCAATGGTGGCCTGGGCACTCTTGATTTTGAATTGTTCGAGGTCCTCTTTCTGCTCAAGCTTCGTGAGGGCCTGCACCTTGCGCAGCTCTTTCTCGATGGCGTAAGGGTCGGTATAAGTGGGTTGTTCAGACAAAAGGGTAGTCGTTTATGAAGTCCGTTGTAACAACGGAAACGGCAAATTGGTGGCCGAAGGTCGGGGAGAATTTTGAAAGGAGAAGCGGATCAGCATACTGCCGGAAACGACTGAACGTATTTTTTCTGCTCATCGTAGATTGTCACTTCCAGCTTTGGATACATAATGATGATGCCCAATGCCAAGTTCACTGCTCTTGATAGTGAATCAACTTTGATATAGGGCACTTCCATTGCGCCAGTAAAATTCAGAAAACGGGTCTGTCCATCTGGGTTCATCACGATACCAGTGGCCACTTCACAAAGCATCAGGTAGTGTGGTGATGCTACTTGATTATTCGCACTTCCCGTCTTCATAGTGATAATGCTCCTGGCTGGCGCTGGTAAAGCGTTGAATGAACCCTGTAGAATATTGCTCCGGCTTGGTTGGCTGGAAGATTCCTTGCTGCTGTGCCCAATCATAGGCACTAATTCCTAAAGGGTATTTAGTTAGAATGCCGCTGAGCTGGTACTGACTGATAAACTCCTCAGCTTGTGGTCGGGAGGTGAATACGCCGCTGGTAAAACGGCTGCCGGCACCGTGAAAAACCCAAACGTCAGTTTCGGTCATACCCTCTAATTATAGTTTATCACCTGTGTGTAATACCGCTGCACCTTGCCATCGGCCCCGAAGAACAGCAGGTAGCGCACCGTTTTGTTGAACGCTGACAGCACGTCCCGCAGCCGGGCCCCGCCTTCCTGATTGGTGCTTACTTCGGCCAGCAGCATGTTCTTGCTCAGCCGGGAGAAGACGATGACGCTGCACCCTTTCTGGGCGCCGGTAGCAGCAGTGAGCTTAGCGGCCAGCGGCGAATAGAGTGGCTTGTGCGACGTGTGCTCATCCATCCGAAACAGGGAATCGAGCAGCTGCACCTGCGGGTAGGTCTGGGGGAAGCGCAGCTCGGTGCGCAGCGGCTCGCTGAACGTAACCAGGTCCTGGAACACGAGGCTGTCGAAGACGGCCACGCAGGGCTGGCGGTACTCCTCAAACTCGGGGCTGCGCAGAATATGCTGGTAGGCCGTCTGGTAGTACTGGGCCGGCGCGGCCACCGGGGCCGGCGCCGTAGTACGCACTTTGGCCCGGCTCCGGGCCCGGCGCCGCGACTGGGCATCACTATGAAAAGGCAGGAGAAGCAGACTTACCCCCAGCATCCAGGCAAAAACTTTCATTGACTTCGGGCGGGCAACCGGTGGTACTGAGTGGGCCGGCCCGGTGCCAAGATAGACGCTTTCCGGCAAGCTCCGGCTATACCACGCTCTATTCGGGTGCCTGGGCCGCCAGCAGCCGGGCCAACTCTTCAGCTTCTTCTCGGAGCAGCCGCTCACGCAGCACCAGGTGGGCGCGGGCCAGCGGGCCGGGGCGCTTTACCGCATCGGTATCGGCTTCGAGGCGGGCGAGCCACTTTTCGGCTTCGGCCGGCATAAAGGCCTCGTCGAAGACGGAGCCGGGCGTGGCCAGGGCCTTGCGCAGGATAGCGTGCCCCTGGCGGCGGCGTAGCAGGGCCGCATCCTGCAAGGCTATGTTTTCGAGCTCGTAGCGCAGCTGGTAGGCCAGGTGCTGGCAGCGCCGCTGCCGCTGGTGCAGTTCCCGAGCTTCGTCGGTTAGCTGATAGGCGGGCACTGGCGGTGGGGGCAGCGGCGGCGGTAGAATAACGGGAGCAGGCAGGCTGGTAGTCAGCCACATATCCGACAGTTGGCTGAGGCGGCGCTCCACGGCGGGCGAAAACTGGCGACGGCCGGCTTCCACGGCCTCTACGTGGCGGGCGGTTACCTGGAGCCACCTCGCCAACTCGACCTGCGTCAGGGCAAACTTCTCGCGCACATAGGCAGCACTACTGACAGATAAGGAAGTTGGCGGCGTGATACGGCCCATAGCAGATGGAGTACCTTTTAAGATTAAAAATAAAAGGTACTCCACATTTGGCGTACCTTCTAAAAATAAAAGCAATAGGTACTACTATTTGTGGCTGCTGTAGCTTTGCGGCTAATTACTCCAGCACAACGCCGCGCAATGAAGCTGATCAAGTTTGTGGAGGCCATCCAGATTGCCCGCCCGCCCGCGCAGGTATTCGACTACACCCAGGACTACAGCCAGCGCCTGGTCTGGGACACGTTTCTGCGCGAGGCCGTGCTGCTCGACGGGGCCACCGAGGCCGGTAAGGGTGTGAAGTCGTGGTGCGTGTCGAAGCACGGTATCGGACTCGAAACCGAGTACGTGTCGTTCAACCGGCCCACCGTGGCGGCCATTAAGCTCACGCGGCCCATGGGTATGTTCAGCGCCTTTGCCGGCTCCTGGCGCTTCGAAGAGCTCGGGCCCGAGCTCACCCACACCGTCTTCACCTACTCCTTTGCCCTGCGCTTTCCGCTGGCGCTGTTTGGCCCGCTGGTACGGGTAGTACTGGCCGCCAACGTGCGCGGCCGGCTCCAGGATTTGAAAGCCAAGTTGGAAGCGCAGTAGCTGTTGGGTTTAGGCTGTCAGACGGCAAAAGATAACAAGTGAAAAGGCGGCTAAGCGAAAAAGTCGCTCGAATCGGTTTGGCTGAAGTACTTGTTGAGGCTGCCCAGATCGGCGAAGATGGGCAGGATGATGCGCAGCACGGCCTGCACGGTGGCCTCCGAATCGGCGTAGAGCAGCAGGCGGGCATCGGTGGAGAAATCCTGCAGATGCTCCAGCAGCTCGGGCGCTTCCTCTTCCAGAATGGTGCTGATGTGCTCTTCCCACGACGGCCCGCCGCCGCCGAAGCCGTACTTCTCGAACAGGTAGAAATAGCCTTCCAGCGCCGGATCGGCTTCTACGTTGGCCGTAATGCCAAACCGGGCATCGTCGATGCGCAGATGCTCGGGCAGGGCGATAATCTGGAAGGGAAAGGTGTTTTGCATGAGAATAAGCAAAGGCGGAACGCCGCAAAGTTACGCCCAATAAAACCGGTGCCCTGCGTTTTCACTAACCCGGGAAGGTGCGGAACGTATGCACCAGCCACAATTACCCTTCCGAAAAACCGTGTGGCGACTTCCACCGCTGCCCAAACCGACTTCCCGTATGGCACTGCACTACACCCGGCGCGGCACTGGCCCGTCTCTGCTACTGGTTCACGGCATCGGCGGCAGCTGGCGCTCCTGGAATACCATTTTCGACACGCTGGCCGCCGCGCACGACGTTATTGCCGTGGACCTGCCCGGCCACGGCGCGTCGCCGAAGCTGCCGGGCGAGCATACCATCGGCACGCTGGCCGATGCCCTTACCGCGTTTCTGACCGAGCACAACCTGCTGGGTATTGATGCGGTGGGCAGCTCGATGGGCGCCCGGCTGGTACTGGAGCTGGCGCGGCGCGGCGGCGTGCTCGGGGCCGTTGTTTCCCTCGACCCCGGCGGGTTCTGGGAAGGCTGGGAGGTGCCGTTTTTCTATCATTCCGTGGCCGCATCGCAGAAGCTGGTGACGGCGTTGCAGCCCGTAATGCCCGCTTTGATGCAGTCGGCGGTGGGCCGCACGGCGCTGCTGCCGCAGTTCTCGGCCCGCCCCTGGGCCGTGGATGGCGACCAGGCCCAGGACGAGATGTACAGCTTTGCCCACACGCCCGTGTTTGGCGAGCTGCTCGACGCGCTAGCCCATGGTGAGGTGCAGCAGCCCGCGCCGGCCGGCAGCATTACGGCGCCGCTGGTTATCGGCTGGGGCCGCCACGACCGGGTGTGCCTGCCCGACCAGTCCCGCCGCGCCCTGGCCAAATTCCCGGATGCCCGCCTCTACTGGTTTGACCACTGCGGCCACTTTCCGCAGTGGGACCAACCCGCCGAAGCCGCCCGCCTGATTCTGGCCACCCTGCGCCGCCAGCCCTTCCGCGACCAGGATATTGCCCAAAAGTCCGCCCCGCAGCTGCGCCCGGCCGTGCCGAAAGCAGCCGTAGCGGCAGCACTGGTGCTGGGCCTGGTGGGCGGGTGGCTGCTAATGAAGCGCAGTAAATAACCGCCAACTCGAAAGCTGCGTGGGTAGTTAAACGGTACGCGCAACGCTACAGCGCTAGGCCAGGCGGCACGGCCGTCCGCAACGCCTCGTGCGCAGCGGTGTTTCGCGTTACTGCCCACTATCCAACAGCCCAGTTTCATCCTTCATGGCCACGCCTGAAAGCTGCCGCCGCAGGGCCTCTTGCAGTAATAAAAACAGCTTGTCGGCCGCCGCCGCGTAGCCCAGGCCCTCGGGCCGGATGTTGGACACGCAGTTGCGGGCCTCGTCGGTGAGGCCGGGGCGGGGCGCGTAGGTGAAGTAGGCGCCCAGGCTGTCGGGGGCACTCAGACCGGGCCTTTCGCCGAGCATAATCAGGGCTAGCCGGGCGTGTAGCGCCACCCCGATTTCGTCGCTGAGGGCCACACGGGCGTGCTCGGCCAACACCAGCGGCGCCAGCCGAAAACCCGCCGCCTGCAGCTTCGGCAGCAGCTTTTGCAGCAGGGGCAGCGCGTGCTGGTTGAGGGCAGTGGCGGAAAGGCCGTCGGCCAGAATCAGGGCAATATCGGCGGCCTCCGGCGCAATTTCGGTTAGGGTGCGGCGGGAATCTTCGTGCAGGCGGCGGCCCAGATCAGGCCGCTGCAGGTAGTGCGGGCGGTTTTCGGCCTGACTGCGCACCAGGCACACAGGCAGCCCGAACGCCTGCAGCTCGGCCAGCAGCCGCTCGGTTTCCAACTCCGAGTATACCGCGTCGCGGGCGTCGGCGTGGGCCAGGCGGAAGGCCAGCGCCTCACGCAGAGGCACGCTGGTACCGGTGCGGCCGAGGGCAATGCGGGCGGCGGTAAAGGATTTGAGCCCCGCCCACGAGTCGGCGGGTGGCTCGGGCGGGGGCAGAGCGGGGCTGGGTTTGGGCATGGCGGGTAGGGGATGTAGAGACGCGTATTCGCGTCTCAATCGTTGCTGACGATGCTTCGTTCCGTTCTAAACTGTTCAACGACGAGACGCAACTATGCGTCTTGTCATCGTTCAAGTAGTACGATGTCCCTACTTCTACCCGAGCAGCTGCAGCGTTTTCTGGTCTTTAGCGCCCTTGAAGAACTTATCCAGCACTTGCTGAAATACAGGGTCGGCCTTATCCAGCGCGGCGAAAAGCGTCATCGACGACTGGAGCTTTATATCATCGGGACTGCCCATAATGCGGTAGGCATCGGTGCTTTCCAGGGTTAAGAGCGCCTGACTGATTTCTACCAGCCGGGGCCCCAGCACAGGGTGTTGGATATAAGCCTGCGCCTCCTGCTGGTCCCGGATGGCGTAGAACTTCGATGTTTCACTAAAGCCCAACCCCTGAATCTGGGGGAAGATGTACCACATCCAGTGGCTGGTTTTGCGGCCCCGCTTGATTTCGGCCAGGGCCGTGGCGTAGTCGTTTTCCTGGGCGCTGAGGAAGCGCTGTAAATCGGGGACCTGGGACATGGCGAGGGTGTTTTTTGGAGTAATACCAGCTTTCTTCTTACGGAATCCGGCGCCGGTCGGCAGGAACTACGGCTTCGTAAACTGCTCGATAAGGCTTGTCAGGTGCGGAAATTCGGCGCTCAGCGCCCCGCGTTGGGCCAGCTCGAAATCGGCAAAGTCGAAGCCTGGGGCCACGGTGCAACTCACCAATGCAAAGCCGGAACTCTGCCGCAGCCGGGCCCCAAACCAAGCATTGGCCGGAACAATGGCCTGCGGAACTTCGCCTCGGGCAAAGTCGCTGCCCAGCACGATGGTGGTAGGCTGGCCATCGGTCAGCACGACGATTTCCAGCGCCTGGCCCTGGTGGAAAAACCACAGCTCGTCGGACTTGATACGGTGAAAGTGGGACTTGTCGTCGTTTTCCAGCAAGTAGTAAATGGCGGTACTCACGCTGCGGCTTTGCCCGGAATCCGTAGTCAGGTGCTCCGGCGAGCGGTAGGTTTCGCGGTAGTAGCCGCCCTCGGGGTGGGGTAGCAGGTGCAAGTGCTGAATGATATCGGTGGCAGTCATGGAGTCTGAAAGTGAGGAAGATGCCGGCACTGTGGCTGCTTACCGGAGTAGGCCGGAAGCCAGCAGCCGGTGCCCGGCGGGGGCCGGCAGCAGCTGGCCCTGGTCGTCAAAGATACCCTGCTGCCGCAACCAGGCCGCAAACTCGGGCGCGGGCCGCAACCCCAGCACCCGACGCACATACAGCGCATCGTGAAAGGACGTGGACTGGTAGCCGAGCATGATATCGTCGGCGCCGGGAATGCCCATGATGAAGGTGCAGCCGGCCACGCCCAGCAGCGTCAGCAGCGTATCCATATCGTCCTGGTCGGCCTCGGCGTGGTTGGTGTAGCATACGTCCACGCCCATGGGCAGGCCCAGCAGCTTGCCGCAGAAGTGGTCTTCCAGCGCCGCCCGGATGATCTGCTTGCCGTCGTAGAGGTATTCGGGCCCGATAAAGCCCACGACGGAGTTGACCAGCAGCGGTCGGAAGTGGCGGGCCACGGCGTAGGCCCGCGCCTCGCAGGTTTGCTGGTCGAGGCCGTGGTGGGCATTGGCCGAAAGGGCGCTGCCCTGGCCGGTTTCGAAGTATATAACGTGCTGGCCCAGCGTGCCCCGGTCCAGACTCAGGGTAGCTTCATGGGCTTCCCGCAGTAAGCTCAGACTCACTCCGAAGCTGGCATTGGTAGCCTCCGTGCCGCCGACAGACTGAAACGCCAGATCCACCGGCGCGCCCTGCTCGATGAGCCGCAAGGTGGTGGTAATGTGGCTGAGTACGCAGGTCTGAGTGGGAATCTGGTATTGCTCGCGCACCGTGTCGAGCATTTCCAGCAGGTGGCGCACCACGCGCGGGTTGTCGGTGGCCGGGTTGATGCCCAGCACCGCGTCGCCGCTGCCGTAGAGTAGGCCATCGACGAGGCTGGCGGCAATGCCCCGGGCATCGTCGGTGGGGTGGTTGGGCTGTAGGCGGGTAGCCAGGTGGCCGCGCAAGCCCAGCGTGTTACGGAAGCGGGTAACGACTTCGACTTTGCGGGCCACGCCAATCAGCTCCTGGTTGCGCATGAGCTTGCTTACGGCCGCCACCATTTCCGGCGTCAGGCCGGGGGCCAACGCGTGCAGCGCCGCCGCGTCGGCCGCGTCGGAGAGCAGCCAGTCGCGCAGCTGGCCCACGGTGAAGTGGCCGATGGGCGCGAAGGCCGCCGCGTCGTGGGTGTCCAGAATCAGGCGCGTTACTTCATCCTGCTCGTAGGGCACCAGAGCTTCGTGGAGGAAGTTGCGCAGCGGCACATCGGCCAGGGCATACTGGGCGGCTACGCGCTCCTCGTAAGTGCTGGCGGCCAGGCCGGCCAGCACGTCGCCCGAGCGCAGGGGTGAGGCTTTGGCAAGCAAGTCTTTGAGGTCGGGGAATTTATAGACCCGCTGGCGAATGGTGTGCTGGTACGACATGGAGGGCGGATTTTGGGAACGGGGTTCTAGCTCTAGTCGCTTCACCCCAACCCCTCTCCGAAGAGGAGAGGGGCTCTAGCTGTAATTTCTGATTTTTAGCTTATGATGTAACTATCCACTGCTATGCTCTGTGCTTCATGAAGACGCGGGATATGACAAATTATTCCGCCTGCAACAGCGCGTCGTCCGGCAGGGGGCGGCGGTGGCGGCCGAGCAGCACGTAGATGCCCAACGCCACGCCCAAGCCCGCGAAGAAGAGCAGGCTCAGCAGCCAGTTGTAGTAGATAATGGCCGCCAGGCTCAGCAGCGTAAGAGCCAGCGCCAGCAGAGGAAAATACGGGTAAAACGGCGCAGTAAAGGGTCGTTCCAACCCCGGCTCCCGGCGGCGCAGAGCAAATAAGCTGAGCAGGCTGATGGCGTACATCACCACCGCGCCCAGCACCGAAAGCGTGATTACCTGGGCCGTAGTGCCAGTGAGCAAAGCGGCCGCGCCTACCACGCCGCCCGCCACCAGGGCCCAATGCGGAGTGCGAAACCGGGGATGCACGCGGGCCAGTATGCCGGGCAGGTAGCCGCTGCGGGCCAGGGCAAACACCTGCCGCGAGTAGCCGATGATGGTGCCGTGAAACGAAGCCACCAGCCCAAACAGCCCGATACTGGCGAAAAGCTGCGTGAGGCGGCTGTGCCGGCCCAGCACCACGCCCAGCGCCTCGGGCAGCGGGTAGTCGATGCGGCTGAGCGTGCGCCAGTCGGTGATGCCGCCCGTGAGGACCATCACGCCCAGGGCCAGCACGACCAGCGTACCCAGTCCGTAGAGGTAGCCTTTCGGAATAGTTTGCTTCGGGTTTTCGACTTCCTCGGCTACCATCGCCACGCCTTCAATAGCGAGGTAAAACCAGATGGCAAACGGCAGCGCGGCAAATACGCCCGCCGCGCCCAGCGGCACGGGATGCGCCAGAAAGTTGCTGACTTTGAAATGCGGCGCGACCAGGCCCATGTACAGCACCAGCTCGGCTACGGCCAGTAGCGTAACTACCAACGAAAACCACGCCGACTCCTTGATGCCCAGCAGGTTGATGCCGATAAAAACCACGTAGCACGCCAGGGCCGTGCCCAGCACCGGCACCTGGGGCGAAAGAAAGTGCCCGTAGCTGCCCAGGGCCAGGGCAATGGCGGGCGGCGCAAACAGAAACTCGACGAGCGTGGCGTAGCCGGCTACCAGTCCGCCCAGCGGCCCAAAGGCGCGGTAGGAGTAGGCAAACGGCCCACCCGCGTGCGGAATGGCCGTCGTCAGCTCGGTGAAGCTGAAAATGAACGTGACGTAAAGCACTGTTACCAGCAGCGTGGCCACCAGAAAGCCTACCGGCCCGGCCACCGACCAGCCGTAGTTCCAGCCGAAATATTCGCCCGAAATGACCAACCCCACCGCAATGGCCCACAGGTGCAGGGGCCGCAGCACTTTTTTCAGGGCGGGGGCAGCAGGAGCAGCGGGCGTGTTCATCGGCGGCGGTAGAGGGTCCGGAGCCTAATGTAGGGTATAAACGCCGCCAAACAAGTGCGTTACCAGCCCAGTACCGCCGCACCCGTATTCTCGTCCACCGCCCGCGTTAGGCGCTGCGGGTGCACGACCACGGTAATTTCCACGGAGCCGGTGCTGACTTCCAGGGCCAGAATGTGGCCGCCGTAGGCCGCGAAGCTTTTGTCCGTCACCACGCCGTGCAGGTGCAGAGCGGGCTTGCCATCCTGCCAGGCAATGCTGCCGGTGAGGCTGGCCAGTTCCGTGTCGCGGAACGCTTTGGGGTCGTAGGTTTTGGTTTGCTTATTCCAGAAGCCGAAGGTGGGATGCACGAAGCCCAGGCCGGTAAGGCTGGCCCCCGGAATCTTTTCGCGCACGGCCAGCTGCTCCAGCTCCAGCAGTACATTGTCGCCGGGGCGCAGCACCAGCAGAAAGCCAGTGGGTGTTTTAGTGTAGTTCAGCGGCGGCGTGGGTTGCGCCACGGCCGAAAAGTGGGCCAGCAGGCCCGAAAGCAGCGTGATGCCGAGCGTAAGCAGATGGTTCATAAGCACAAGAATTGCGGGTAGACGATAAGGCGGGGCTTTTACCACAAAACCCGGCTCGTACGAAGTACTGGGTAGTACTCCGTACGAGCCGGGTTTAGGGTTGGGTTGTGCCGGAAAGCTTAGCCGCCCAGGTTTTCCAGCGCGGCCATATCCTCGGCCGAAAGCTGAATGTCGGCGGCTTTCACGTTTTCCTCCAGGTGCTTCACTTTCGAGGTACCCGGAATCAGCAGGATGTTGGGGGAGCGGTGCAGCAGCCAGCTCAGGGCAATCTGCTGGGTGCTGGCGCCGTATTTCTGACCAATCTGGGTGAGCTTGCTCAGGGCCTGCTCGTTGCCGCCGGCCAGCGGGTACCACGGAATAAAGGCCAGGTCATGCTGCTCACAGAACTCCAGCTCGGCTTCCCACTTGCGGTTGTCCACGCTGTACATATTCTGCACCGAAACTATGGGCACATACTGCTGAGCCTTTTCGATCTGCTCCACCGTCACTTCCGACAGGCCAATGTGCTTGATGAGGCCCTCTTCCTGGGCTTGCTGCAGAAACTCCAGCGTTTTTTCAAACGGTACTTCCGGGTCCACGCGGTGCAGCTGGTAGAGGTCAATTTGGTCCAGCTTGAGGCGCTGCAGGCTGCCTTGCAGGGCTTCCTTGAGGTGTTCGGGGCTGGCATCGATGGGCCACTGGTTGGGCCCGGTGCGCAGCAGGCCGCCCTTAGTCCCGATAATCAGTCCTTTAGCATACGGGTGCAGGGCCTCGGCAATCAGCTCCTCCGACACGTTGGGGCCGTAGCTGTCGGCCGTGTCGATGAAGTTGATGCCCAGCTCCACGGCCCGCTGCAGCACCCGGATGGATTCGGCGTGGTCCTGAGGCGGGCCCCAGATACCCTCGCCGGTGATGCGCATGGCACCGTAGCCCATGCGGTTGACGGTCAGTTCGCCGCCAAGGGCGAAGGTTTTAGCGGGGGAGGTGGTGTGGTTGGTCATAAACAGCGAATAGAGGTTGAAAACGGAATACGTTCTAAGCCGGCAGACGAACGGCCCGGCGTTTTACGGTAAATACTAACCGCTGAAAGCCGCAAAAGTCCCGCGGAGCAAACCACGGAATGTTAGCGGTTATCAGTGAGTTATTGATAAGCAGTGTATTACGCGGCGAATTTACGGCCGCAGCCGGCGCACCGGTAGAGCGTGGTGCCGGCGTAAAACAGCCGTTGCCACCACGTCGGGTGCGGTACCGGGGCGGTGTCGGGGCTGCCGCAGCGGGGGCAGCGGATGACGGCCACGGTGGCGCGCCGGGCTTCGAAGTCGGCCACGATGTCGTGGGCCGCTTCGGCCTCGGTTTCCTCGATGAGCAACTGGTACCAGATACCGTCGCCGAAAGGAAAGGAGGGCGGCCCGCAGGTTTTTACCAACGCGCTGATGTCCGCGTCCAGTAGCTCGTTATACAGCTGCACCGCCTCCGCGTAGGTTAGGTAGTGGGCGGCGGGAATGAGCATTATGGGAGGGTGAGGGGAAGAAACGCCTACCGCCGGGCGGGGCGGCGGGCGGGGCGCACCTGTCCGCGCAGCTTAGCAATATACCACAGCAGCCCGATGCTAAGCACGGCCAGGGCGGCGGCAATCAGCTCCCGACTGGTGCGGGCCTCGGTGGCTTCCTGGGCCGTGGCTTGGGCATCCTGCAGCTTCTTTTCGCGCTGCTTGTCCCGGGTTTGCAGGTTCTGAATCTGGTTTTCCAGGTCGTAAAACCGCTCCCGCGTCACCGACTGGTCGCCCTGGGCCACGGAGGCCTGCCGCTCGGCCTGGGTTTTCTCGGCCACGATGGTGGCCGTGCGCCGAATCGTGGACTCCTTCAGGGCTTTCACAATCTCGGTGTCTTTGCGAATAATGCCCTTCAGCGCATCCACCACTTCCTGCAGGTCCTTTTTAGAGGGCTTATCGGCCAGAAAAGCATTGCGCTGGGCGCTAGCTTCTTCGTACTGCCGGATCAGGGCTTCCCGCTCCTTTATCAGGGGCGTGATTGGGTCGGCAGCCGGTGCGGTGGTATCCTGGGCGAAGCCAGTCGGGCCCAGGCTCAGCAGGGCGAGCAGCAGTAGCGCCCGGCGCAGAAAATTAAAACTATACTGTAGTCGGAAGTCAACCGAAAATCGATTCATTGGAAGCAGAAAAGTGAACAAGTGTATCTATTTCAAAAGCATGAAACGAATATTATATCCCCTGAGTCTAGGCGTACTGCTGAGCGGGGCCGCGTGCAAGTCTACTAAAACGGTATCGGGCACAGACGCCAACCCGCGAATTTCGGCCTCTACCAGTGTTCCGCAAGGCTACTATGAAAACGCCCGGCGCACCGTAGCACCCGCCACAGGCCTGAGCGTCAGCGCCGACCCCGAGTATGGCGTTACCCAGAAAAAGCCGGTATGCGTAGGCGGTTCCCACGAGGCCGGGGCACGCAGCCAGCAAAGCTACCTTAATGCACTGCGTGGCCCCAACGGCGAGGAAATTACCTACCGCCGCCAGGGTAGCTGCTGCGCTTTTAAAACGCCTAATGGCCTGATAAACAACATGGGCCTGCTCGATGTCTACGAACTGACCTGGGCTGGTAACGCCAAACCCCTGATTGTCTACCTGAACTTCTACGACAAAGGTCCGCTGCTGGCTCCCAGCGGGCTGACTGTCGTTCAGCCGTAGCAGCGCAGTACGCGTTGGCCTCCTAACGTGAAAAGCCCTTTCCTGCTTGTGCGGGAAAGGGCTTTTCACTTAAGTACGCTCGGCCCATTTCAGCGGATGGATGGCCGCGCTTTGCTCGCAATGACGCGGTTTTAGCACAGTCAACCACCTGCGCACAATACAAAACTATTCCGTGAGCAGCGGCACGGGCTGGCGGATTTCCTTGGGCTTGTGCTTGTAGAAGTACAGAATCAGGATGGGCAGCAGCGTCAGCTCGGCGACTACGCCGAAGAGCAGGGTGAGGCCGATGAGCAGGCCCACGTAGAACGTGCCGTCGAAGGAGGAGAAGATGAGCGTGCTGAAGCCGCCGACCAGAATCAGGGACGTGACGATAACCGCTTTGCCGGCCATCAGGTAGGTTTTGCGCACGGCTTTAAACAGGCTCCGCTCGTGGAGCAAGGTCAGCTTGAGCTTGCTGATAAAGTGAATCGTGTCGTCGACGGCAATACCGAAGGCAATGGTGAAAATGATGCTGGTGCTCACCTTCATACTCACGCCCGCCAGGCCCATCACGCCGGCCACAATCAGAATCGGCACCAGGTTGGGAATGAGCACCACGATGGTCATGCGCAGGCTGCGGAAGAGGAAGAGCACGATGAGCGTGACCATCACGATGTCGATGCTCATGCCCGTAATCATGTTCAGGGTCAGATTTTCGTTGTTTTTGTCGATGAGGTTGGCCGAGCCGGTCAGCCGCGTCGTCAGCACGTTGGGGTCGGTGCGCTGCTGCAAAAACTGCCGTAGCCCGTCGTTCAGCGCATCGGCCCGGATGCTGCCCACGTCGGGCATGCGGCCGGTGAGGCGGCCAGCGGAGGCATCGGGCAGCACCAGGGCCCGGAACTCGGCCTTCTTGCGAAACAGCTTCACCCGACGCACCAGCTGGCTAAGCTCAGCCTCGGAATCGGGGAGGCGGTATTCCTCCAGCAGCCCGCCGTTCAGGGCCTTACGCACCGATTTGATGATGGTAACGGGCGAGGCCACGAAGTTCAGGCCATAGGATTTTTGTAGATACAACTCAATTTCCTCGGTTTCGCGCAGCACCTGCAAATCGTACATGCTCCGGCCGCCGGCCGGCTGCAGGGCCAGTTCGAAGGGCCGCACGCCGGCGAAGTTCTTTTCGAAAAACACGAAATCCAGCTTCACCGGGTCGTTTTTCGACAGATCATCGAGCAACGACGAGTTGATGCGGATGCGCGAGGCCGAGGCCACCGAGCCAATCAGAATAAGGGCTGAAAGGCCCACCACCAGCCGCCGGTGGGCCAGCACCGTGCGAAACATGCGGCCCAAAACCCCGTCCCAGCTGTGGCCCTCGGCCTTCGGGATGCGCAGCTGGGGCTTGGGCAGGAGCATGAGCATGGCCGGCAGCAGCGTAAACGACAGCGCGAAGGTGAGCAGCACGGCAATGCCGGTGAAGAGCCCGAAGTTGTAAATCGGCCGGATGGTGCTGGTCATCAGCGTGAAAAAGCCGATGCTGGTCGTCAGGGCCGACAAGCCCGAGCCGAAGCCCGATTCCTTGAGCGTGATGAGCAGGGCCGCCTTTTTGCCCGTGCCGTAGCCCAACTCGGTGCTGTAGCGCGTGATGATGTGGATGGTATCGGACATGCCCACCACGAAGAGCATAATGGGCAGCAAAGCCGTCATCAAATCGATGCTGACCCCGCAGGCACTCATCAGCCCTAGGCCCCACAAAATGGCCCCCAGCACTACCACCAGCGGCAGCACCACGCCCCACCACGTCCGGAACGTGAACCAGAGCAGCACCGTGACCAGCACCACCGACAAGCTCATAAACACGACCAGCTCCCACTGCAGCCGATCCACGAACACCGACTGGGCCACCATCTTGCCGGCCATGTGGTACTCGTTTTCGGCAATGCCCTGCCGGGCCAGCTCGGTGCGCACGGCCGCCAGCAGCGAGTCGCCGGGCGGCTTGCTCAGGTTGGGCGCGGTCTGAAACAGGATGGTCACGGCCCGGGCGTCGCGGGCTATGAGGTTGCCCACCATCCCCGGCGTGCGGTAGAGCAGCGTCGAGTCCTGGGCGCGCCTTGCGGGCTCCTGCGGGTGCAGATACGGCACGTTGAACACCCCGAAGCCTTCCACGACGGGGTTGGTGGCGTTGGTGAGCGAGGTGACCTGCACCACGTAGCGGCGCTGCTGGATAAAGCGCGTCAGCGAATCGACCTTGGTCAGAAACCGGGGCTCAAACACCGAGTGGCCGGCCGGCGCTTCCAGGCCCAGCAGCACGTAGTCGTTGTCGTTGCCGTAGCGGGCCGAATACTGCTGGTAGTAGTCGAGGTCCGGGTCGCCGGCGGGGTAGAAGTCGTTGAAATTGTAGTTGAAGCGCAGCTGGGCCACGAAATACAGGCTCACGGCCGAAACTAGGGCCAGGGCGAGCAGGGTGAGGTAACTGAGTTTGCGAAGCGGCATTCGGGGAGCTAGGGCCACTGCGGGCGGGCCGCGGCGGCATCAGGAAAAAGCTGCCTCCGCCGGCGTCGAACTTTGCCGCCGCTTTTGTACTTTAGAGGCACCGGGAAGCCAACCAAGCCCCGCCGCGTTTTGTTTCCTCACTTCTTAGATATCTGTCCCATGAAAAACGTCCTGCTCGCCCTCACCCTGCTGGCCTTCGCCGGCACCGCCTCCGCCCACGATGGCAAAGACGAAAAGAAAGGCAAGAAAGCCTCGAAATCGTGCTCGATGGCCGAGAAAGGCACGGCCAGCTGCTGCATGAAGAAAGGCGCGAAAACCGCCTCGGTAAAGCCCGCTGAAACTACCCCGGCCGCCGCGACGCCCGTGAGCAAGTCGCTGTAGACAAGCTGTAAAAAAATATAATCTGAGTAAAAAAGCCGCCCCACGGGCGGCTTTTTTACTGTCTTTTCAAGTAAATGATGCGTACGATACAGTTGACTTTCTTTCTGATTCTGCTATTGCTTGCAAACCAGCCAGGCGCCCACGCGCAGGAGCAACAATGGCAAAAAGTCAAGCTCAACGGGTCAACAACGGTTGCGTTTCCGGAGCCTGCTGAGAAAAAGGAAGTGCAGGGGCAGCAGACGTACAACGTCAGAAGTGGGAACAACACGTACATAGTAACGGCGCAGAAGGATGCCTTTGACTCTGACCCCGAATTGGCAGACCAGCAGAAATTCTATGATAGTGTGCTAGAAGGAGCCATGAGCCAGTTGGCGGATGCGCAGCTGGTGGCAAAGCGGCCATTCGAGAAGAATGGCTTTGTTGGTCTAGAAGCGCAGTTCAACACCGCACTTCAGACGGATATTCCCCAAACGCTGTTTATGCGTATTATTCTGGTGGATGGCACTCTGTTTATTCAAAATTTTGTCACGAGTGTAAACGTTGACCAAGCAGCAGTGGCAGACCAGGACCGTTTTTTCAACTCCTTTCAGACCAGTGCTCGAAAAACGGCCTATGCCGAGCCCGGAACGCATGGGCCAGCTTATGCAATAGGGAAATTAATGGGCCGCTTGGTTGTTTATGGGGGGCTGCTGGCACTTGTTATCTTCCTGATTCGACGATTCTCCAAGTCTAAAAAAGAAGCTAAAGTATAGCGTCAGCTATTTTGCAAGCTCATTACTGCTCATCACCACGAATTACGGTATGGTTACTTCCCGGCAAAAATCAAGGTTGATAACGGGCCTCGTGGTGCTGTTCGGCCTGGCTACGGCCTATTGCTTTCTGGCCGCGCTGGATGTACTGGTTAGCCTGAAATACGAAACGGATGGCCCGAACGAGTGCATTTCCACGATTACCGGCCACGATTTATGCCTGCGGCTGACAATCTATAAAGTAGCGGCCCCGGTCTGCCTTTTCCTGGCCCTGGCGCTGGCCGTGGCCAAAGACGCGCTGCTGGGAAAAGCTGAAAAGTAGCAATCCAAGTTTCTTGAGCAATGCCTATTTAAAAAGCCACCGTTACGGGTGGCTTTTTGTGTTATAGTCTGGAATAGAAGATTACATTTAGAGAATGCAAAATCCTCTTACCCAATTACAAAACGTCTATGGATCTTATTGATCAGCTTACCAATCTGGCGTCAAGGGCGCAAAAGCAAATTTCTCACATCCAGACGGAGGAGGCTACGAAAAACGCGCTGGTTATGCCGTTTATCAATGCCCTTGGCTACAACGTGTTCGACCCCACGGAAGTAGTGCCGGAATTTGTCTCGGATATCGGCACCAAGAAAGGGGAGAAGATTGATTATGCCATTGTGCGGGATGGAAAACCGATTATTCTGATTGAGTGTAAGCACGTGGGCGGCGACCTGAATATCAACCATGCCAGTCAGCTGTTTCGCTACTTTCACGTGACCGAAGCCCGGATTGCTATTCTGACCAACGGTATTAGCTACAAGCTGTTTACCGACCTGGAGCAGCCGAACAAGATGGATGAGCGGCCCTTCATGGAATTTGATTTATTCAATTTCCACGAGAACGATGTGGCGGAAATCAAGAAGCTCAGCAAGCTCACGTTTAACATCGATGATATGCTGTTTGCGGCCTACAACCTGAAATACATGCGGGCCTTCAAAAAGTATTTCGACGAACAATTCGCCCATCCCTCGTCGGATTTTATCCATTTCGTATCGAAGCAGATTTATGATGGCATGTTGACCCCAAAGCTGAAAGAGCAGTTCAGCATTCTGGTACATCGGTCGTTTCAACAGTTTCTAAACGATAAAATAGCCATGCGCCTGCGGTCGGCAATGGTTGATACGAGCGGACAAGGACCATTGGTAAATGATTTACCGCCAATGCCAGTCACCGAGCCCACCGTTGGTCTGGACGCAGACACAAAGGACAAAGACATCGAAACGACCGTAGAGGAAACGGAAGGCTTTATGATTGTGCGGGCAATTCTGCGTAAAACTGTCGCCGTCAACCGCGTCATAATGCGGGATGTACAATCGTACTGCGGAATTCTGTTGGATGACAATAACCGCAAGCCCATCTGCCGACTCCATTTCAACGGCAGCAAAAAGTACATTACCCTGTTTGATGTCGAAGGTGGCGAAAGAGTTGACATCACCTCGTTGGATGATCTGTACGGCTTCGCTCCCCGAATAAGAGCCGCCGTGCAGCGCCACGAAACTAAAACGGTAGAAGCACCGGCTGCTTAAGTTTCGTGCAAATCTGGGACAGAAAAGGCCGCCTATACAGGCGGCTTTTTCGTTGTTATTTCGTTTGCCACTCTGAGCATTATGTAAATTGAACGGCGAAAGCACGGTTTCTCTGCCGTGGACAAAGCTGCCCGAACTGCAAAACCCAGTGCCTTTCGTCTGGCTCCCCCTCTCTTTTTCGGAGAGGGGGCCGGGGGGTGAGGCGCCCACCAGAACGAACCCCCATGCGCACCATCAGCTTCCTTCTGCTTAGTTTCCTGCTGCCACTTGCTGCCGAGGCCCAGCGCCCCACGCCCCGGCCGCCCGACCCCAAAGTGGCCCAGAAGCTGCTGCAACTGGAGCGGCGCTGGAACGAGGCCATCGTGCGCCGCGACACGGCCTTTATCAGCGGCCTGCTCGCCCCCGATTTCCTCTACATTGCCGCCGACGGCAGCGTGAATGACCGCAAAACCATGCTGCTGGCCGTTGCCAACCCCAACTCGGTTGTCAATCCGTTCCAGAGCGAGGACGTGCGGGTGCGGCAATACGGCAAGGACACGGCCATTCTCACCGGCTGGTTTCTACAAACCGGCACCTGGCTGGGCCAGCCCTTCGCCGTGCGCCTGCGCTACTCCGACGTGTACGTGCGGGTGAAGGGCCGCTGGCAGGCCGTGCAGGCCCAGGCCGCCGTGCTGCCCGCGCCGCGCAAATCCTGACGCGTTTCCGGCCAGGTTCGTACTTTCGCGCCATGCAGCAGTATCTCGACCTCGTTAGCCACATTCTCGACCACGGCACCCAGAAAACCGACCGCACCGGCACCGGCACGCTCAGCATTTTCGGCCACCAGATGCGCTTCGATCTGCAGCAGGGCTTCCCGCTGGTGACCACCAAGAAAATCCACCTCAAAAGCATCATCCACGAGCTGCTGTGGTTTTTGCAGGGCGACACCAACATTCAGTACCTCAAGGAAAACGGCGTGCGCATCTGGGACGAGTGGGCCGACGAAAACGGCGACCTAGGGCCCGTCTACGGCAAGCAGTGGCGCAACTGGCCCCGCCCCGACGGCTCCCACATCGACCAGATTGCCGAAGTCGTGCGCCAACTCACCACCTCGCCTGACTCGCGCCGTATCCTTGTGTCAGCCTGGAATGTGGCCGAGCTGGACCAGATGCACCTGATGCCCTGCCACGCCCTGTTTCAGTTCTACGTGGCCGATGGCAAGCTTAGCTGCCAGCTCTACCAGCGCTCCGCCGACGTCTTTCTGGGCGTGCCCTTCAATATTGCCAGCTACGCCCTGCTCACGCTCATGATGGCCCAGGTAACCGGCCTGCAGCCCGGCGAGTTTATCTGGACCGGCGGTGATACGCACCTGTATTCCAACCACCTCGAGCAGGCTCGTCTGCAGCTCACCCGCGAGCCGCGTCCCTTGCCCCAGATGCGCCTCAACCCCGAGGTAAAAGACATCTTCAGCTTCCACTACGAGGACTTCCAGCTGGAAAACTACGACCCGCACCCCGCCATAAAAGCCCCGGTAGCGGTGTAGCTCATGCTGGAATTCCTGGCGGAAATGGTGGGTGAAGCCCTGGTAAACGCACTATTGGGCATGCTGGGCTGGCTCGTGAAAATGATTTTCTACGGCCCGTTGCTCGCCCTGGGGCTGGTGTGTCTGTGGTGGGCGGGGCGCTTGCAGGCTGGTTTTAAGCAGGTGTGGCAGCGGCACCCGCTGGCCGTTATCCATCAAGCTGGCTGGCAGGCCACAGTGCTGTTCATGCAATACGCCACGGCCGTAGTGCTGGTGCTTCCATTGCTGGCCCTGGCCGTCTGGCTTTTCACGCGCTACGCACTGTAGCAAGCGCAGTCTGTCTTTTAGTCAATCGGACGTTGTATTTATATTTTTGGATTTATTCATTCCAGTGCTTCCGTTTGAAAAAATAAATTTCCAGGATACTGGCTGTGTTATTGACGCTATGACCTGATTTCAATGAATTTCAACTGCCGACATATCAAGTTTTTGTGGTCTTAACTTGATAGATTTAGCAAATTTCTAAGGCAAGGGGAATTTTATAGGGTAGTTTACGTTTTAATAAAATTCAATTGTATTCATAAAATCCAAAAGGCTGTAGATTGCGTATGCATTGCGTTATTCCGCCTCCCAATTATCCTTGCCTACCACCCTCGTGTCCGCCCTCGAATTACCCCTGCTGCCCCGCAAGCACCGCGCCTGGATTGCGCTTTATGCCCTGGAGGACTGTGAGCAGAACCGAGCGGCAATCCTGCGCGTCAACGACGTGACGGAAGCCGACCTCGCCGAGTTTGAGGAAAGCTGGCTGCGGCTGCGGTGCCGCAGCCTGTCGCCCAACCGCTAACCGGCCTGCTCCCAGGCCAGTAGCGCCGCCAGCAACGGATGCTCGGTGGCAAATTGCGCCGCGCCCAGTTGCAACACCGGGCGCACGGCTGCTACATTGGCCGTAAATACGGCTTCGGCCCCCAAAATATCTTCCGCCCCAAATAGTCCTTCTTGGCAAGGTACCTCATGCTGCCGGGCCACGCGCAGCAAATGCGCCCGCCGCACGCCCGCCACGCACCCCGTAGCCAGCGCTGGGGTAAATAAAACGTCGTTTTTCAGCCAAAAAACCGCAGCTGCTCCGGCTTCCGCTACGTGGCCGGCTCCGTTGCACAGAATGATTTCGTCCAAGCCACGCTGCTGCCGTTCGTGGGCGGCCCGCACGTAAAGCCACGCCTGTGGCCCCTTGCAAAAGCTCAGGGGCGAATAAATAGCCTGAGTTTCGCGGGCAAAATCGGCTTTTTGAATCGGTGAGTCGTCGGCTACCAACTGCTCGGCGGTGGCCACCCACTCGGTCGAGCCGGTAGTGGGCGTATAGCGGCCCCCGCCGGCCCGCCAGACCTGCACCCGGAGGCGGGCAACGGGTAGCTCATTGGCCGCTGCCAGCCGCGCCAAGGTAGCCTGCAGCGCCTCGGCCGAGGCCAGCACCCCGGGTAGCTCCAGATACAGCCCGGCGGCGGCCTGCTGCATGCGGGCGGCGTGGTGGGCGGCGTAGCGCAGGCGGCCATCGGCAAAGACCAGCGTTTCAAAAAAACCGTCGCCGAAGCCCAGGCCACGGTTGGGCAGAGGCAGGGCGGCCGTGGGCAGTAGGTGGTTGTTGAGCAGGAGCACGAGTTGCAAGGTAGGGCCAGAGTATATTTTGTGGTGTAACATACTAACCCAATGGGTGCAGTTGGCCATACACCTGATTGGATAATTGGGTCGGGAATCCTACTGCCAGCTAGGCCAGTATCAGCTACACCAGCACGAACTTCTTGCCCGGCAGCGCCTTCACCACGCCCCGAAACTCCAGGCCCAGCAGCAGGGTAGCCACTTTGTTCACCGGCAGCTGGGTTTTCCAGCTCAGGTTGTCCATCTGCTCTTCCTTGCTGGCCAGCAGCACTTCCAGTAGCAGAAACTCCTCAGCCGTGAAGTCGGCCGGATCGTAGGTGGGCGTGGGCCGGAACTTGCCGCTCTGGTGCAGGGCCGCGTCCCAGTTGAGAAGCTGCTCCAGGTCGGCGGGCTCCCCGTACAGCGCGGCTTTGTTGGCTTTAATCAGGTTGTTACAGCCTTCGGAGGCCAACGAGCCCAGGTTGCCGGGAATGGCCAACACGTCCCGGTCGTAGCCCAGGGCAATTTCGGCCGTTATCAGCGCCCCGCCTTTTTTGGCCGCTTCCACCACCACCGTACCGTCCGACAAGCCGGCAATAATCCGGTTGCGCATCGGGAAGTTGTAGCGGTCGGGCGGGGTGCCGAAGGCAAACTCGGTGAGCAGCCCGCCCTGGGTCAGCATCTTCTCGGCCGTTTTGCGGTGGGCGTGGGGATAAATGACGTCCAGACCAGTCGCCATGACGCCCACCGTCTCCAGCCCTTCCTGCAACGCGGCGCGGTGGGCGGCAATGTCGATGCCGTAGGCCAGCCCGCTCACTACCAACGGGCGGTGCGCCACCAGACCCTGCACCAGCCGCTCGGTCTGGTCGCGGCCGTAGTCGGTGGCCTGGCGGGTGCCCACGATGGCCAGAGTTTTGTCCTGGTTCAGGTCGGCCGTGCCTTGGTAGTAAAGCAAGGTAGGCGCGTCGGGAATAAGTTTCAGGCGGCGCGGGTAGGTTTTGCTGGTATAGAAGAGTAGCTGCACCCCGTCCTTTTCGGCCTTGCGCAGCGAATCTTCGGCCTTTTTCAGCGCGAGGCCCCGCTCAGCGCCCGTGAGGGTGGCCACGGTGGTCGGGCCCACGCCCGGAATCTTGCGCAGCTTGCCCGGGGGCAGCATCAGCACGTTTTTGGCCGAGCCCCCGTAGCTCATCAGCTGCCGCGTAAGCTGCGGTCCGATACCGGGGAAGAGAGTAAGGGCAACTTCGTGGAAGAGTAATTCGTCGGTAGAAATAGACATTGCTTGATAATAATGAGGTTACATAAAGCCTAAAGGGATATTCCGTAATTGTGCTGCCAGATTCCAGCTTGCTGGCCTGAACTTAGGCATCTCAAACGTAGCTCCTGTTGCCAGCCAGTTTTTGCGGTATGCTGCAGCTGCTTCCGGTAAGCAGTCTTCGTAGCCATGCTGCACACCACAGCAAGGACAATATTCAAAAGAAGGCAGGTCACCGTTATGTCCGTAGGGCTCATCGTTGTCTTCAAAGCCGCAGACCCGGCAAAATCGAGTGTTGATAGTCATAATTTATAGAGTTAAGAATTATTATATCTGTCATCCTGAGCTTGCGAAGGGCCTGCCTCCGATAAGTAACAAGCTTCATTCAACGTGAAAAAGCCTCGACTCTGTTTACAGTAAAGAGCTTTATCACATTGATAAAACGGCAGTGGGGTAGGTGAGGCAGGTCCTTTGCAAGCTCAGGATGAGAGGAGAAAAATGGGTAGCACTTACCCCTGCGCCTTGTTTATGGCCTCGATTTCCTTTTTCATATTCACCAGAAACCCGCGCACCTTCTCCAGGCTCTGAATCACGTCGATTTTCTCCTTGAGCTGGGGGCCTTTCTGCTTGAGCATATCCCGCGCGCCGGGAATGGTGTAGCCGCGCTCCTTGACCAGGTGGTAGATGGTGCGGAAAATATCCACGTCCTGGGGCGTGTAGAGGCGGTTGCCCTTCTTGCTTTTGCGCGGGCGCAGCTCCTCAAACTCGGTTTCCCAGAAGCGGATCAGCGACGGGGCCACGTTGAACTGGGCCGCCACCTCGCCGATGGTGAAGTATTGCTTCTCGATTTCACGGTCTTTGTAGGGCATGGGAATTGGTATTCAGGGCAAATAGAGCGTCATGTCGGGCAGCGCGAGACATCTCGCGTGCCATGCTAATTAGTTTGCTATGGCAACGTCAGCCCGCGAGATTCCTCGGCAAGCTCGGAATGACGGACGCCAGATCAATCATGACGGCAAAAACAGCGCAAATCAGGTGGCAAAGAACTGACCGTTTCGCTTTCCCGCGCAGGTCGGTTACATTTGCCGGCAGCTTTGCAATTAATTCTAATTGCGAAAAGTAGCCAAAATCCCGGCCGCTGCCAATTCCGGCGGGCCGGCTTCCTTTTAGAACCTTACGATTCGCGAAGTTAACCTTCGCGCTACCGCCATGTCACTTCCCACCGCCAGCCACGTCCGCCAGCAGTTTCTCGATTTCTTCGCTTCCAAAGGCCACCACATTGTGCCCTCGGCCCCCATTGTGGTGAAGGACGACCCCACGCTGCTGTTCATCAACTCGGGCATGGCCCCGTTCAAGGATTACTTCCTGGGCAACAAGCCCGCGCCCTACAAGCGCATTGCCGATACCCAGAAGTGCCTGCGCGTGAGCGGCAAGCACAACGACTTGGAAGAAGTAGGTTACGACACCTACCACCACACCATGTTCGAGATGCTCGGTAACTGGAGCTTTGGTGACTACTTTAAAAAGGACGCCATTGCCTGGGCCTGGGAGCTGCTCACCGACGTGTTTAAGCTCGAAAAGGACCGCCTCTACGTCACCTATTTCGAGGGCGACCATAAGGACGGCACCGCCGCCGATACCGAAACCCAGGATTTGTGGCGCCAATACACCACCGACGACCGGATTCTGCCCGGTAACAAGAAGGACAACTTCTGGGAAATGGGCGACACCGGCCCCTGTGGCCCCTGCACCGAAATTCACATCGACCTGCGCTCCGAAGAAGAGCGGGCCGCTAAGCCCGGTCGGGAATTGGTGAATGCCGACCACCCACAGGTGGTCGAAATCTGGAACAACGTGTTCATGGAGTTCCAGCGCCTGGCCGATAAGTCCCTCATCAAGCTGCCCGAGCAGAGCGTGGACACCGGCATGGGCTTCGAGCGGCTGATGATGGCCGTGTCGGGCGTGAAGTCGAACTACGACACCGACGTTTTCCAGCCGCTCATCCAGTTCATTGCCGCTGAGGCAGGTATCCAGTACCACGGCACGGCCCCGGCCACCGTGAACGACCAGCCGGCCACCGAGAATGAGAAGACCGACATTGCCATTCGCGTCATTGCCGACCATATTCGCACGATTTCCTTCGCCATTTCTGACGGGCAGCTGCCCTCCAACGTGAAGGCCGGCTACGTGATTCGGCGGATTCTGCGCCGGGCCGTGCGCTACGCCTTTTCGTCGCTGGGCTTCAAGCAGCCATTTCTCTACAAGCTCGTGCCGGTGCTGGCCGACCAGATGGCCGGCATTTTCCCCGAGCTCAAGCAGCAAACGGCTTTCGTGCAGCGCGTGGTGGAAGAGGAGGAAATTGCCTTCCTCAAAACCCTCGAAAACGGCCTGCGCCGCCTCGACGCCCTGGAGGAAACCGCCCGGCAGAACGGCAACCGCATCGACGGCAAAACCGCCTTTGAATTGTCCGATACCTTCGGCTTTCCGCTCGACCTGACGGCCCTAATTGCCCGCGAAAAGGGCCTGACCGTGGATGAGGAAGGCTTCAAAAAGGAGCTGGAGCAGCAGAAGAGCCGCAGCCGCAACGCCCAGGAAACCGAGCAGAGTGACTGGACCGTGGTGCTAGAATCCGAGGAGCAGCCGGCCTTCGTGGGCTATGACCTCGACGAGGCCCCGGCCAAGATTCTGCGCTACCGCAAAACCACCGCAAAGGGCAAAACCGAGTACCAGGTCGTGCTCGACCAGACCCCGTTCTACGCCGAGTCGGGCGGGCAGATCGGCGACACAGGCTACCTGGTTTCGCCGCTTTCGAAGGTGCGCGTCATTGACACCAAGAAGGAAAACGACCTGATTGTGCACACCGTGCTGGATTTGCCCCAGGACCTGGACGCCGACTTCTCCGCCAAAATCGACCATGCCCGCCGGGAGCTGATCCGCAAAAACCACACGGCCACGCACTTGCTGCAAGCGGCGTTGCGCGAGGTGATTGGCAGCCACGTCCAGCAGAAAGGCTCGTTGGTGAACGAGAAGCTCCTGCGCTTCGACTTTTCCCACTTTACCAAAGTGACGGACGAGCAGCTGCGCGAGATTGAGCGCCTCGTCAACCAGCGCATCCGTCAGCAGATTCCCCTCGATGAGCGCCGCAACGTGCCCATTGCCGAGGCCAAAAACCTGGGCGCTATGGCTTTGTTCGGCGAGAAGTACGGCGAGTTCGTGCGCGTCATTACCTTCGACAAAGACTACTCTGTGGAGCTCTGCGGCGGCACTCACGTGCGGGGTACCGGCGAAATCGGCTTCTTCAAAATCACCTCCGAAAGCGCCGTGGGTGCCGGCGTGCGCCGCATCGAGGCCGTGACCGGCGAAACCGCCGAAGCCTATGTGGATCAGCAGCTCGACCTGCTGGCCCAGGTGCGCGAGGCCCTCGGCAACCCTCAGCATTTGCTGCCCGGCATTCAGAAGCAGACCGAGGAAATTGCCGCCCTGCGCAAGCAGCTAGAGCAGTTTGAGCAGCAAAGCCTGAGCCAGCAGAAAGACCAGCTGGCGGCCCGGGTCAAGCCGCTTGGCGGTGTCAACTTCCTGGCCGCCCAGGTGCAGGTAAGCAGCGCCGACGGCCTGAAAACCCTGGCCTACCAGCTGCGCCAGACTGTAGATAATCTGGTGTTGGTGCTCGGCGCCGACATTGAGGGCAAGCCCCAGCTGGCCGTGATGCTCGACGACGAACTGGCCAAAGCCGGCAAGCTCAACGCCTCCACGCTGGTGCGGGAGTTGGCCAAGGAAATCCAGGGCGGCGGCGGCGGACAGCCGTTCTTCGCTACGGCCGGCGGCAAAAACGCGGCTGGTCTGGCCGCGGCCATCAGCAAGGCCGAAGCCCTGGTGAGCCAGCAATTGGCCTAGCCCGGCGCCGGCTGACGGTAGGGTCAGTGGGTACGAAAAATCATCAGCCCCTCGCGCGCGGTACTCCGCGGCGAGGGGCTGACTTGTGTAGGGGCTAGCGCATAGCGGCCCACTATGCGGCTACCGCTACTGAGCTGGCGCTTCCAGGCTACCAGGCGTGTTAGTTGAGTTAGTTGAACTGCTGGCGCGCAGTAGCGGGGCCACCCGGGTGCCCAGTAGCTCGATGGAGCGCATGATGCGGGCGTGGGGCAGCGTGGCCACGTCCTGCTGAAACGTGACGCGGGAAATGCCACCCAGAGCCTCGCCGTGGCGCAGAATTTTGGCGGCTACTTCCTCGGGGCTGCCTACCAGCAGCGCGCCCAGCGGGCCGGCCTGGGCATCAAAGTGGGCCCTGGTGACGGGCGCGCCACCCCGCTCCCGGGCCCGGCTGCTGAAGGTGCGGGCGTAGCCCGGGAAAAATTCCTCCCGGGCCTGCTCCGTGGTTTCGGCCACGTAGCCCAGCGAGTGGAGGCCCACTTTGAGCTGCTCGGGCGTGTGCCCGGCCCGGCGGCCGGCTTCTCGGTACAGGTCAACCAAGGGGCGGAACCGGTGGGTGTCGCCGCCGATAATGGCTACCATCAGCGGCAGGCCCAGCGTGCCGGCCCGTGCGAAGGACTGCGGGGTGCCGCCCACACCCAGCCAGATGGGCAGCTGGGCCTGCACGGGGCGCGGGTACACGCCCTGGCCCGTCAGGGCGGGGCGGAACTTGCCCGACCACCGCACGCGCTCCTGCTCGCGCACCGTGAGCAGCAAATCCAGCTTTTCGGCGAACAGAGCGTCGTAATCGTCGAGGTCGAAGCCGAACAGGGGGAAGGCCTCGATGGAGGAGCCGCGGCCCACGACCATTTCGGCCCGGCCCTGCGAAATCAAATCCAGCGTGGCGTACTCCTGAAATACCCGGACCGGGTCGGCGGCGCTGAGCACGGTCACGGCGCTGGTCAGGCGGATGCGCTGGGTGCGGGCCGCCGCTGCGGCCAGGATAACGGCGGGGGCTGAATCCAGGTACTCGGGCCGGTGGTGTTCGCCCATGCCAAATACGTCGAGGCCAACCTGGTCGGCCCACTGAATCCGGTCGAGCAGTTGCCCCATGGCCTCTACACCGCTGGGCGTTTTGCCCGTGCCGTTGTCGAGCAGGGCCGCCGCGAAACTATCAATACCAATTTCCATACTTGAAGAGTAGTTGAAGAATGAAGCTGAGCCTCGTCTAATACTTCATCCGAGGCACGATTATGAAAGGTAGGATACAATGTATGTATATACATTGTTTTCAGATGTTTTCTTGTTGTTAATTATTGGCCAGTGGTTTAACTATTTGATATATAGGGTATTTGGTTGTTGGCCTTGGTCACTCGACAAGGACGCACCCGATGAATTCTGCCCGCTTATCATTCCATTTTCCATCCTCTAGGCGCCCCCTACGCGTACTTTACAACTCTGAGCAACTAACCAAGCTCCGCAGCTTATGCCTGGCCTGCGGTGCAGCACGGGGAGCCGAGTACATTACCGCCGAATTGTTGTGGAAATAGTCACCCACTGACAAAAAATGCGGATAATTTGGGTAGCTTTCCAAAGCACTCCGTAGTGACTTATTTTAAAGAAGATAAAACAACTCATCACATAGGGTATGAAAAGGCAGTATAGTGTAGTGGCAGCCTTAGTAGGGCTACTTCCGGCCTTGGCTCAGGCGCAGACTAATGCGGCCAAAGAGGCTTTGCCCGTTATGCACGAAAGCAAGCAGGCGTGGCAGTACCCAAAGCCTATTGAGTACTATGACGCTAATGGGAGGAGAGTATCTGATCCGAAGAATGCGGAGTACCATAGCCAGACGACCATGCACGATAGTATCAGCGGCACGGAACGAGTCTACTACGCCTCGGGTAAGCTGTTCCTGAGTATTTCTTACGCCCGGGTTGCAACCCGTTTGCAGGAGGGAATTTCGTCGACTTGGTACGAGAATGGCAAGCTGAAGTCCGAAGTGGAGTTTCATGCCGGAGAGCGTCATGGCTTTTACCGAATATACTTCCCAAACGGGAAATTAGAGCAGGAAGCAACATTCGCGTACGGAGTATGGCAGGGCGGCAACCGGTTTACGCGCGGGGGCAAAGCGCTGCCCTTCTACAATTCTAATCTGACCCGTCCCGCCTCCGGCTCGACAGCGTCGACCAGTTACTCCCACGCTCCGGCCACGTTGGTACCAACTCCTCTGCTGGTGCCGCCACAAGTAGATACCAGGTTTGTGCCCCAGGCTCAGCCCATGATGCGGGGCGACGCAATTCAGCCAATGAGCCCTGGTTCCACATCAGTTATTAGAGACTACCGCTAGCGAAGCCTCTACGGACCGCAAGCGCGCAGCAAGCATAGGCCCTAAAATAAGCGGTGGTTCCGGTCAAATGCGCCGGGAGCCACCGCTTGTGCGTTGGAGCGGGCTGCCGGGTGGCTAATCTGCCTAGTCTGTCTGACTAACAAGTTTGTGTGTCTTATGTGGCCTGCTTGCCCACCGCCGAAATAGTAGCAGTGTTTCGAGTAAGCCTTGTTCCAATTCAACCCCGCTCAATTGGCCGTTACCCATGAGAAAGCACTGCTACTTCGTTGCCAGTCTTCTGGTTCTGCTGCCGGCCAGCGTACGGGCCCAGGCGGGCAAGCAAGCCCTGCCGATAGATAACGCCCAGGAGCAGGTGCGGCAGAATCGGACCCGGGTGACTTATTTCGCTGGGGTTGGAGAAGAGGCATTTACCAGAAAAGCAGCCATATTCCGTAGCCAGATAACGATGCGCGACAGTGTCAGCGGCACCGAGCGGAGGTATTATCCCACGGGGCAGCTATGGATGGCCATTCCCTATGCCCACGTGCCAAGCAAGCTCCGGCACGGCGTGCTGACCATCTGGTACCAAAGCGGCCAGCTGATGTCGCGGGAGGAGTATGTGGGTGATAAGCTGCAGGGTGGGTTAAAAAGATACTACGCCGATGGCACTCTGCAATATGAGGCAACCTACACGCAGGGCAAGCTGGACCAGGAGCAGTGCTACACCAGTACCGGTGCCGTTATATCCTGCCTCGATTACCAGCTACAGGAACTGGCGGCCATAACCAGCGCCAATGCCAGAGCCAGTGGTCCGGCGTCTATGGCAAAACCACTAACGGAGCCGCCACCGGCCTATATGCCCCCCAATTCACATTCAAAGCCGGACCACATTCTGTCGCCCCGGGGCGAGAGTAGCCCTATTCTCAGGGTGAAACCATAAAGCAGCGTTTCGCCTCGACTGAGCCATACACCAAGACCGGCCGGGGCCCAGGCAAAAAACGGGGTAGTAGGAGTGGGCGGCGCGAGTGCAACTGGAAATCGATAAGCGTCTAGCCGAACCGGACGCCGTGCCGGTCTTTCGTGGCAAAGACACCCAGTACCGCGACTACGCCACGCTCTACGTTATTTGGAGCGCCAACCAGTTCAAGAAAATGGCCGAGCTGATTGAGCAGAAGGACCACCTGACCAAAGTGGATGCGGATGCCTTCAACGGCTACATTGCAGCCTACAACAAGCAGAACAGCAAGCTGCTGGAAGCCTACAACCGCGCCGGCAATACCTTCCAGGCCACCTACATTCCGGTCTTCAACGACTAGCAAAACCAACCGCACAGCCTCAATGGTTATAGCCGAACCGGGCCGGAAGCATTTCCGGACCGGTTTTTTTGTCGGGTTGGAATATTGGAAAGTGCACGGAAGCTCGTTATAAAGGCTGATTGACACAGGTTGCCAAACAAGCCGCTGCCATGCCTCGGAATATCCTCTTTTTTTATCTGTTGCTCCTGCCGTTGCACTTGCTGGGGCAGAAAGCCGGCACGAAAACAATGGTGTACTACGACCAGCAGAATCGTCGCCTGCCGACCGCTACTGGCGCGGCCTGGGCCGTGGAAACCAAGTATATTGATAGTGTGCGGGCCGTGGAGCGGGTGTATTTCGCCCCGCAAAAGGTGCGGCAGCAGGCTTTCTTCTCTAACATCCGCCTCCGGCAGCGCGACAGGGAAACGGTGGTGTACTACGACGACGGCTCGGTAAAGCGGCGGACACAGTACCAGGCTAGCAAGAAGCAAGAGGAAACCTTTGAGTATTACCCGGGTGGCCGGTTGAAGCGCCATGAGCAATTCGCCGATGGCAAGTACCAGATCCGGAGCTGCTTTGGCGCGGATGGCCAGGCCATACACTGCGACACGCTGGCCCGGCAAACGGTTTGCCCGCCGATGGTGGAAACTTCCGGGCAAAGTACCTATGTTCATTTCCCCCCGAAAGCCCTTAAACTGGGCATTGAAGGGGTAGTCAAAGTCGGATTCCTTGTAAACCGTTTCGGCGAGATCTTAAACATCCGGGTTATTGAGTCTGCTTCCCCGGAACTGAATGGAGAAGCCGTGGCTGCCGTCCGGCGCTTGAAGAAATGGCGAATCAGCTACGTAGACTGCGAACCGGTAGAGGTAGTCTACGTCATACCCATCACATTTCAGATTAAGTAGCGCCAAAATAACGGGATGTCGGGCAGGGTTGGCGCATAAAAACCGCGGCAGCAAGTAACTTAGCACCCGCATTGCGGCCCTACCCGCCCCAACGGCTCAATCTGATTGATATGGACGAAGCAATAAAAGCCAAATACCAGCCCGTAATCGGCCTCGAAGTACACGCCCAGCTGCTCACCCAGAGCAAGATGTACTCTTCGGATGAAAACGAATACGGTGCCCTGCCCAATAATAACCTGTCGGTAATTACGCTGGGCCACCCCGGCACCTTGCCCAAGGTAAACCGCACGGCCGTGGAGTACGCCATGAAAATGGGCCTGGCCACCAACTGCCACATCACCCGCGACAACCTGTTTGCGCGCAAAAACTACTTCTACCCCGACCTGCCCAAGGGCTACCAGATAACCCAGGACAAAACCCCGATCTGCACGGCCGGTACCGTCCCGATTCGCCTGGCCGACGGCACGACCAAGAACATCGGCGTGACGCGCATTCACATGGAGGAAGACGCGGGCAAATCGATGCACCTGGCCGGGGAAGTGGAAACGCTCGTGGATCTGAACCGCGCCGGTGTGCCGCTCATTGAAATCGTGAGTGAGCCCGACATCCGCAATGCCGACGAAGCCTATGCTTACCTGAGTGAAATCAAGAAGCTGGTGGTGTACCTGGGCGTGTGCGACGGCAACATGGAAGAAGGCTCGCTGCGCTGCGACGCCAACATTTCGGTGATGCTCAAGGGGGCCGATAAGTTCGGCGTGAAGGTGGAGGTCAAAAACATGAACTCCTTCCGCAACGTGCAGCGGGCCATCGAATATGAAATCGAGCGGCAGATTGAAATCCTGGAAGCCGGTGGTACGCTCGACAGCGAAACCCGCGGCTTTGACGCCGCCACGGGCACTACCAACGGGCAGCGCTCGAAGGAAACCCTGAACGACTACCGCTACTTCCCCGAGCCCGACCTGCCGCCGCTCGTCATCGACGATGCCTGGCTGCACGAGGTGCAGGCTTCGCTGCCGGCGCTGCCCCAGCAGCTCTACGCCCGCTTCACCGGCGAGCTGGGCCTCTCGGACTACGACGCCTCGGTGCTCACCGACCAGAAGGAAGTGGCGCTGTTCTTTGATGAATTGTCGCGCCTGACGCCCAACGCCAAAGCCGCCGCCAACTGGGTACAAGGCCCCGTGAAGTCGTTCCTGAACGAGCGGGCTTTGACGCTGGCCGACTTCCCGCTGCAGCCCCAGCACCTAGCCGACATCATTCAACTCATTGATGAGAACAAGGTAGGTCACTCGGTAGCTGCCAAGCAGTTATTCCCCTACTTGCTCGACCACCCAACCCAGACGGCTGCCGCTGCGGCCGAGGCTCAGGGCCTGTTGCAGCAGTCGGATGCTGGGGCGTTGGAAGCCATGATTCAGCAGGTATTGGACGCCAACCCGGCCAAGGTGGAAGAGTACCGCGGCGGCAAAAAGAGCCTGACCGGCATGTTTATGGGCGAGCTGATGAAGCTCACCGGCGGCAAAGCCGACCCCAAGCTGGCCAACCAGCTTCTGCGCCAAAAACTCGATGCCTAGCATCCGGATGCGCATTGCCGGGCGGTTTCCGTCGTTGGTTATGGCTTACAGCTGAACCAAACGGGCCGCCGGTTGCTTCTTTTCACAAATGGCGGCCTGGCTTCGGCCCGCTGCTCATAGCGTAACTAAGAATGATTGAGAAAATGAAAAGCATCCTTCTGGTAACCACCGTATTGGGAATGGCCAATGCCTGCAGCAAATCGACGACGCCGACCACGGGCAGCGCCGCCGCTGGAGCCGGCTACCAGATCAGCGGGCAGCTGACCAACGCCCCGGCCGGCACGAAGGTGTATCTGGCCGAGCTGGGCGAAACTCAGTTTGTGTCGCGCGATACGGCCACTACCGACGCTCAGGGCGGCTTTACGCTGAAAGGCACCGTGCCGGAAGCCGGCCTCTACCAGGTAAAGCTCAACGATGCCAACCAGGTGCTGCTGGCCCTCGATAACAAGAGCAGTATCCAGCTCTCCGGCGACGCTAAAAAACTCACCGACGGCTATGTGGTGAAAGGCTCCCGCGACTCGGAAACCCTGCAGCAACTGGGCAAAGCCATGACGCAGTCGAAGCACGATATGGCCATGCTGGAAATGCGCTACAACAACAGCGCCCAGGCCGGCCAGTCGGACTCGATGAAGCTCATCGAAGCGAAGTTCTACGCCGCCCAGGCCCACAATACGGCCGTGCTTAAGCAACTGATTCGCCAGAACCCCAACTCGGTGGTGTCGGCCTTCGCCGTGGGCAACCTGCTGAACACCGAGGAGCAGTTCGCCTTCATCGACTCCATGTCGACCCAGTTTAAGAAGACGATGCCCGACTCGCGCTACACCAAGGCCCTGGCTGCCAAGCTCGACCCGCTGCGGGCCACGGCCGTGGGCTCGGCCGCCCCAGAAATTAGCCTGCCTGCGCCCGATGGCAATGCGGTGGCGCTGACGTCGTTGCGCGGCAAGTACGTGCTCATCGACTTTTGGGCCTCGTGGTGCGGCCCCTGCCGCAAGGAAAACCCCAATGTGGTGCGGGCCTACAACAAGTTCAAGGGCAAGGGCTTCGAGATTTACAGCGTTTCCTTCGACCAGGACCGTGAGAAATGGCTCAAAGCCATCCAGAACGACGGCCTCACCTGGACCCACGTATCGGATCTGCGCGGCTGGGAGAGCGCCGCCGGCCAGACCTACGGCGTGAAGTCCATTCCGCTGTCCATCCTGCTCGACCCCCAGGGCCGCATCGTAGCCAAAAACCTGCGCGGCGACGCCCTAGAAGCCAAGCTGGCCTCGGTGCTGAAGTAGGCGCCTAGAGTGGGTTGGTAGGCTGTTTTTCGCCTATCATTGCGAGGAAGAATGGCATTCCGCGCTAAGCGGCGTCAATCCGTCCTCTGCGCAGCACGCCACTACCTTTTACCAAAAAGCCCTTTACTGCCGCGGCGGTAAAGGGCTTTTTATCTTGAATGGGCTTTGTTACACAGGCGAGGAAGGTTCTTCACGGCGCGTACGCCGGATGACAGATAGGAAAACTCAGCCCAAAGCCAGCCCTAGCGAGCCAGCTCGGGCAGGGCGGCAATGAGAACGGGCAAAAACGATTCAAGCGTAGGGTAGCGCTGCCGGTCGGCTTCGTAGCGTTGCAGCTGGGCCTCAAAGAAGGGCAGATACATCCAGTCGGCGTAGGCGGCGCGCAGCTGGCGGCTCACATCGTCCCGGTCCAGGGCTTGCGCAATCCGGATTTCGCCGGCCCGCACCAGGTGCTCGTTGAACGAGGTTTCCCAGTCGCGGTACTGCAGTTGGCCCGGAATGGGCCGAAACAGCGCCGCGTGGGCCGCAATGCCCGGTGCAAAAACCGGTAAAGAAGTTAGTGGGTTGACGAAGGTGTGCCCGAACTCGTGCACCGACAGGTTGCGCACGGCTTCGGCGTTGTCGAAGCCCGCCGCCGTAACCCGCCCGCGCATCAGGGTTTGCTCGCCCGAAGGAGCCGCAATCTGCACCGCGGTCAGCCCATCGGCGTGGGATACCTGCCAGGCCATTCCCCATTCCGACTTGAAAAAAGGGTTGACAATAAGACGATAAGCGGCTTTTTGCCCCCCGTAATAGGCTTCCATGGTCTGAATGAAGCTGGCCGGGGGTAGGTTGCGCCGGACTTCGGCAATAGCCTGTTCATATACCGGCCGCTGGTGCCGCTGAAAGCGCGCAAACCTAGCGTCGCGGTAAAACCTGCCTACGAGCAGCATATAGGCGTCGGCAATGCGGGCGGCCGAGTCGGCATTGGGGTGAATGGCGGCCAGAATCGGCGGGGAGACGGGCGTAACCCGGCGGGGACGGGGAAACCCTTCGTAGAACAGCGGCAGCAGATACACGCCCGTCCCGATCTTATCCGACAGCCACTGCGTGCGTCGCACGGCCGCATGTTGCCGAAACGGCGCGAAATGGGTGTAGCTGGCCCGCATCAGCCGCGTAGTGCGAAACAGGGCTGGGGCCGCCGCCGAATCGGGGAGAAACTCGGGCGAAATCTGGACAACCAACGCATTAACCAGCTCAACGCCTAGGTCCGATTCTACCGTGATTTGGGCGCTCTGGGCCCACACTTGCAATGGGGTAGCACTCCAGAGCAGCGTCAGCAGCAAATAAAACCGGAAGCGGGGCATGGTAGTCAATAAGGCTGAGTTGGGAATCAGCTTAGTCTTAACTCAAAAACATGCGCTGCATAGCCTGCCAGAGCAGCTTTTTGCGGCTGTTATCTTCTTCAATCAACTCGATTTCGGCAGCAGGCAGGTAGCCGGCGTCGCCGGCCAGCAGCACCGGCTCGTAGAGCTGGGTGGTGCGAATGGCCACGTCCAGCAGGTTTTTGCCAAAGCCGATAATCTGCTTGGCGGCCAGCTGCTGCCGGATGGTTTTGAGCTCCACGGGCAGGTGCGACTCCACGTTGATCAGCACCACATCTTCCATCACGAGGCGAATGGCCTTGAGCAGGTTGTTGAGAAACACGTTGCGGGGCAGACGCTGGAAGCGCACCGGGTCCATGCGCACCAGAATCACCAAACCGTTGGCATTGCTGCCCAGCGTGGAATAGGGCGTAGCGCTCAGCGGCGGGGCCGTGCGCGGCGGCGGACCATCGGTCGGCGAGGCTGGGGCCGGAGTAGCGGGGGGCGCGACGGAAACCGCCGGAGCCACGGCCGGGCGCACGGCGGGCGGCAACGGCAGCGCCCCCAACGACGGGAGCTTACCGGCCCCGGCAGGCATTGGGGCAGCCGGTGGAACGGCCGCCGTAACTGGTGGCACCGAAGCTGCTGCGGCTGGCTGAAGAACTGGCGGTGGGGTAGGCGCCGCACTGACGGCAGGAGCGGCCACTACCGCCGCCGGAGTTGGCGTCACTGCTACCGGTACTTGCCCCGATTCAGCAGCTGACACTGGCTGCGACGCCGAAGCAGCTTGCTCCGCGACGTGCGGCTCGGGTACTACATACAACGAGACGTTGGTGTAGAAGCTCTGGAAAAACGCCAGGGATGCCTGCTCCATAAGTGCTGTTCGATAAGGGTGACGGGCCGATGCGAAATTCGCTACTGGCTAAGTTACGCAACGGCCCGCAACGCCTGACTATTCCATGTTGAAAAGGGCTTTCAGCTCACTGGCATCCTGGGGCTGCATGCGGCCGGCCAGCACTAGGCGCAGCTGCCGCCGCCGCAGGGCTCCGTCGTAGAGGCGAATTTCCTCCTCGGTTTCGGCTACGGCCTCGGGCACGTCGATGGGGCGGCCCGACTGATCCACGGCCACGAAGGTGTAGAAGGCTTCGTTGCTCTTGATTTTGGTGCCGCTCGGAATGTCCTCGGTCCACACGTCGATGTGCACTTCCATGCTGGAGCTGAAGGAGCGCGTCACCTGGGCCTGCAGCGTCACCACGTTGCCTAGCCGGATTGGCTCCCGGAACGAGACGTTATCAACCGAGGCCGTTACCACGATGCGGTTGGAATGCTTTTGCGCCGCAATGGCTGCGGCAATGTCCATCAGGTGCATCATGCGGCCTCCCATCAGGTTGTTGAGCGTATTGGTGTCGTTGGGCAGCACCAATTCGGTCATAATCACGAAAGACTCTTTAACGGGCTTCTGTTTGCGCATCAGGCAGGACGTTTCTGGAAAAAATTAAGCAGCCGCAAAGGTAGCGCCACCAGGCGGCGGAATTAATAATTAGGAATTAATAATTAGGGCGCGTGCAGAGACTTAAAAGAACATCCTGTCGAGCCTGCAAGACATGACGTTTTGGGTAGCCGTAGTCCCAATTCTTAATTCCTATTCCACCCAGCCTGGCCCAGCAGAGGCACGAACCGGAACTCCTCGAATTCCTCGCGCACGAATTCCTCCTCACTCTCACGCACCACCCGCATCATGCGCTGGGTATGCTCGTCGCCCACGGGGATGACCAGCGCCCCGCCCACGCGCAGCTGCCGCAGCAACGTGCGCGGAATGGTAGGGGAGCCGGCCGTCACCAAGATCTTGTCGAAGGGCGCGTGGGCGGGCAGGCCCAGGCTGCCGTCGCCGCAAAAGAGCCGGGGCGCCAGGTTGAAAGCGGCGAGCCGGCGGCGGGTGCTTTCAAACAGCACTTGGTTGTATTCGATGCTGCACACGTCGGGCACCAGCTCCAGCAGTACGGCGCACTGGTAGCCCGAGCCCGTCCCGATTTCCAGCACCTGGTCGGTGGCCCGCAGCTGGAGCAGCTCGGTTTGGTAAGCCACGGTATAGGGCTGCGAAATCGTCTGGCCCTGCCCGATGGGAAAGGCCTTGTCCTGGTAAGCGTGCTGCTGAAAGCCGGGCTCGAAAAACAAGTGGCGCGGCACCGTGGCAAGGGCCGTCAGCACCCGCTCGTCCCGGATTCCCTTGCGGCGCAATTCTTCCACGAGGGAGCGGCGCAGGCCGCGGTGTCGGTACGTATCAGCGTGCATGGAGTGTGGGGTTGGGCCGATGTCGGGAGTATGGGTTAATGCCCTACCTTTGCGCGGCTCAGCAAGAGGCGAAAAGGCCTTTTCTGCGCCATATCTGCCGCCAAATTACGGCATCGTGCCCATATAACCCATTTGTTTGCCGGCTTTGGCCGGTTTGCCCCCGCTATTCCCTTGACGCGCACCTTTCAAAAGCTAAAGCTGATTGCCGCCGATTTTCTGGCGGCCCTTCTGGCCTGGATGTGTTTTTTTCTGCTGCGCAAATACCTGCTCAGCGAGATTAATGAAGGCTACCGCTTCACCGGCGGCGAGCTGTTTACCCTCACGGGCTCGGCCCTGATGATTGCCCTGTTCTGGGCGGTGCTCTACACGCTCATCGGCGAATACCGCGACATTTTCCGCAAGTCGCGCCTGGCCGAGATTATCCGGCTGGCCCGCATTTCGGTGCTCGGCGCCCTGGTTATCTTCTTCGCCCTGCTGCTCGATGATCAGGGTGTGAGCTCCTACCGGCTTTACTACAAGACGATTACGGCTTATTTCCTGCTGCACTTCTTTATCACGGCCGTTCTGCGCACCTGGGCTATTACTACCGTGCAGCACCTGGTGCGGCGGGGCGTTATTTCGTTTAATACGCTGCTGGTGGGCTCCAACATTCTGGCCCGCGAAACCTACCACGAGTTGGCCCGCACTGGCAAGCACCTGGGGCTGCAGCTGGTCGGCTTTACGCCCGTGGGCGACACGGTAGACCCGCAGCTGGCCGCCGAATTGCCCGCCCGGGGCTCCTACACCCGCCTGCCGGCCCTGATCCGGGCCCTCAAGATCGAGCAGGTTATCATTGCCATCGAGCCCAGTGAGCACCGCATGATCCAGGAAATTCTGGCGCTGCTGGAAGGCACGCCGGCCCGGGTGAGCATCCTGCCCGACTTGTACCAGATGCTGCTGGGCTCGGTGAAGGTAAACCATCTGTTTGGCACGCCGCTCATCGAAATCAAGCACGATTTGCTGCCGCCGTGGCAGGAGTTTACCAAGCGCGGCCTCGATATTGTGGGCTCCCTGCTGTTTCTGCTGCTGGCCTGGCCCGTGTACGCCTTCACGGCCGTAATGGTGCGGCTCTCGTCGCCGGGGCCCATTTTTTACGCCCAGGAGCGCATCGGCATCAACGCCCAGCCCTTCCGCATCTACAAGTTCCGCTCGATGTACGTGGACGCCGAAAAGCAGGGCCCCGCACTGTCGTCGGACCACGACCCGCGCATCACGCCCTGGGGCCGCTTCATGCGCAAGGTGCGCCTCGATGAGCTGCCCCAGTTCTGGAACGTGGTGAAGGGCGATATGAGCCTGGTGGGCCCGCGGCCCGAGCGCCGCTTCTACATCGACCAGATTGTGAAAGTAGCGCCCCACTACCGCCACCTGCACCGCGTGCGGCCCGGCATCACCAGCCTGGGCCAGGTGAAATACGGCTACGCCGAAACCGTAGATCAGATGGTGGAGCGGCTCAAATTCGACATTCTCTACATCGAAAACATGAGTCTGGCCATGGACTTCCGGGTGATGCTCTACACGCTGAAAATCATCGTGGAAGGGCGGGGGAAATAGATGTGCTGAGGTGCTAATGTGTTTTGAACGTGCTAAATATGGTTGAATGCGGCCTTACGAGGCGCAGCCGTGGCACCCGAAGGACAGCGAAGCTAATCCGTCCTCTGCGCAGGTAGTCACTTTCTTTACCCACAAAGCCCTTTTCGTTGTTATACCAAAGGCTTGTCGTAGAAGATAGCTGAGCACATTTCGGAGGACAGCTTGCTTCGTAAGCTCACAATGACGTGTTGAGCATTAGCACATCAGCACATTCAACCATATTAGCACATTAACAGAATGTTTACTGGAATTGTAGAAGCCCTGGGCACGATTACGGCCGTGCAGACGGAAGGCACTAACCGCCATTTCACCGTGGCCGGGCCCTTTGCCCACGAGCTGCAGATCGACCAGAGCGTGGCCCACGACGGCGTGTGCCTCACGGTAGTAGCCGTAGACGCAGCCGCCGGCACTCACGTAGTAACAGCCATCGACGAGACGCTGCAAAAAACCAACCTGGGTAGCTGGGCTCCCGGCCGGCAGGTGAATCTGGAGCGCTGCCTGGCCGCCAACGGCCGCTTCGACGGCCACATCGTGCAGGGCCACGTGGATCTGACGGCTACTTGCGAATCGGTGACCGACCAGAACGGCAGCTGGCTCTACCGCTTCCGCCACGCGCCCGGCCCGAGCCGCGTGACGGTGGAAAAAGGCTCGATCTGCATCAACGGCACCAGCCTCACCTGCTTCGACTCGACCGACGAGACCTTCGCCGTGGCCATCATTCCCTACACCTACGAGCACACCACCTTCCGCCACCTGCGGGCCGGCGACCTGGTGAATCTGGAGTTCGATATTGTAGGCAAGTACGTGGCCAAGATGCTGGGGAAGTAAGATAATAGCAGCTCCTTCCTACGCATTACCACCAAGCGTATTTCTTTCCGGTCTGCGTCGGGTGTGCCGCCTGGAAAATACACAGTCACAATATGAAGCACCTGGAGCCCTGGTACTAGCGGCGGCGTGCAGAATACTGCTTTGGCGGTATTGAAAAGGAGAGATTAAGTAAGAACTGTATGCCAGCAAAAGTTGCTCGCGCACTGCTCGGTTTGGTGCTGGTGGTAGCCGTGGCGTGCAGCAGTGCCCAGCCCGAGAAGGATAGCCGCTTTGTCAGCTACCGGGTGGACCTACGCACGCAAACCCTGCGGCTGTACTGGAAAGACGACGTGGGCCAGCCTCTGCACAGCTTGCAGCGGCTTAACGCGTGGCTGCAGGGTCGGGGGCAGCGCCTGGTATTTGGCATGAATGCCGGAATGTACAAGGCCGATAATGCACCCCAGGGCCTCTTTATTCAGGATTCCCGGGTTGTAACGCCGCTTGATACTACTACCGGCAGCGGCAATTTCTACCTGCTGCCCAACGGGGTGTTTTACACCACTGTGGCCCACCAGGCCGTGGTGTGCCCAACCGCCGCGTTCCGGTATTCCAAAGCCATAGCCTACGCCACGCAATCGGGGCCCATGCTCGTGGTTGGGGGCCGCATCCATCCCGCCTTCAAGCCCGGCTCCCCCAATCTTAACGTCCGCAATGGCGTGGGTGTGCTGCCCGATGGCCGGGTCGTTTGTGCCATGTCCAAGGAGCCCATCAGCCTCTACGATTTCGCCGAGTATTTCCGGCGGCAGGGCTGCCGCAATGCCCTTTACCTCGACGGTTTGGTGTCGCGCACGTATTTGCCGGAACAGCAATGGGTGCAAACCGACGGCAATTTTGGGGTGATGATCGGGGTAACCGAGCCGAGGTGATAAACAGCTGGCAGGGTCGGGAAACCGAACGAGCCGGGTCAGCAGGAAGCGCTGAGCAGAAGCATATTAAGCTCAACCAGTAGCGCGGATCGACCCAACCAGCCGTTTTGCGCTGCGTATAGAGCTTATCCTCACCTTGTTCCTTCCAAGCAATGTCAAAACGCGAATTGATTGAGCCCAGCCAGGGCGACAAGCGCTACGTGCGCCGCAATGAGAAAGGTCAGTTCACCAGTGAAGTTGACCTGAACCGGTCGTTGTCGCAGGATGATAAGCACAACTCCCGCATCACCAGCCGGTCTGGTCAGGGCGACCGGGGCGACGGGCACACCGGCAACCGCAAGCCCGCCAGGAAGTAATTGAACTACCATAAAAAGGCCCCACCGCAGCTGCGGTGGGGCCTTTTTATGGTGTTAGGCTTGGGCTGAACGCTGACCCGGCCACCAGCGCGCGGCACCGAGTTGATAGAGCCGGAAGCAGCTCCAGGCCGCCAGGCTGCCCAGCGTGGCACCGGCCAGCACGTCGGAAGGGTAGTGGGCGCCCAGGTACATGCGGCTGTACGACACCAGTATGGCCCAGATGAGCACCAGTACTTTCGCCAGCCAGTAGCGCCGGGGTAGGGCCAGACACAAAAAAACCACCAGGGCAAAGGCATTGGCCGCGTGCGACGACATAAAGCCAAATTGCCCACCACAGCCGCTGGCCAGGTTGAGCGTGGCCGACAGCTGCGGGTCGTGGCAGGGGCGCAGGCGGGCGAAGTAGGGCTTGAAGAACCGGCTGGAAATGCCGTCGGCCAGGGCCACGCTCAAGCCCAGCAGCGGCAGCAGCAGCGTAGCGCGCCGCTGGAACATGTAGCCCAGCACGAGCAGAATAACCAGATAGGCCGGAAACCACACGAAGCGCTCCGAAAAGAAGATCATCCACGCATCCAGCGTGTTGGAATGGTGGTTGTTGGCGGCCAGCAAGAGCCAGCGGTCCAGGGCTTGGAGTTGTTCGATCAAGGCTAGCTGGGGTTTTCGAGCCACTGCACGCCCTTGCGCAGCCAGGCCTGGGTGGTAGCTTCCGGGGAGCCAGGCTCGGGGCGCTGGTCGTAGTGCCACTCGCAGCGGGGCGGCAGGCTCATCAGGATGCTTTCGGTGCGGCCGCCGGTTTCCAGGCCGAAGCGCGTGCCCCGGTCGAAGGCCAGGTTGAACTCGGCGTAGCGGGCCCGGCGCAGCATGTGCCACTGCACCTGCCGCTCGCCGAAGGGCCGGTCCTGGTTCTGGCGCATCAGCTCGGTATAGGTAGGCCCGAATACGTTGCCCACGGCCTGAATAAAGGCAAACAGCTCCTCGCGGGTGCCGTCTTTGCCCACCGTGAGCCGGTCGAAGAAAATACCGCCCACGCCCCGGGTTTCCTGGCGGTGGGGCAGGAAAAAGTAGTCATCGGCCCACTGCCGGAAGCGCGGGTAGTAGGCCGGGTTATGCGCGTCGCACACGGCCTTGAGCTGCTCATGAAACCAGCGGGCCTGGGATTCATCCACGTAAATTGGGGTCAAGTCGATGCCGCCGCCAAACCAGGCCTCGCCGTTGCCGGCCTCAAAGTAGCGCACGTTCATGTGGGCAATGGGCACCATGGGGCTGCGCGGGTGCTGCACTACGCTCACGCCGGTGGCAAAGTAGTTGGGGTTGGGCATGAGCAGCACCCGGGCGGCCTGCTCGCTCATTTCGCCCCACACGGCCGAGAAGTTCACGCCGCCCTTTTCCAGCACCCGTCCGCCCTGAATGACGCGGGAAAGGCCGCCGCCGCCGCTGCCGTGCTGCCAGTTGTCGGATTGAAACGTGGCCACGCCATCGGCGGCTTCCAACTGCGCGCACAGGCGTTGTTGGAAGTCGCGCAGCCAGTCGGCCACGGTTTCGCGGAAGGTGGCAGCAGGTGGTAGGGAAGATGAGGCAGTCAGCATAGAATA
>NZ_JAJADR010000009.1 GCF_020447265.1 Hymenobacter lucidus
GCCACGCGGGTTACTTCGCCGGCAAACAGGTTCAGCGAGTCCACCATCTGGTTCAGGTTCTGCTTCAACTGCAGCAGTTCGCCTTTTACGTCTACCGTAATCTTCTGCGACAAGTCGCCTTTTGCTACGGCGGTAGCTACGTTGGCAATGTCCCGTACCTGCAGGGTCAGGTTGGAGGCCATGTAGTTTACGTTGTCGGTCAGGTCTTTCCACACGCCCGAGACGTTTGGAACACTGGCCTGGCCGCCCAGTTTACCTTCGGTGCCTACTTCCTGGGCCACGCGGGTTACCTCGCCGGCAAACAGGTTCAGCGAGTCCACCATCTGGTTCAGGTTCTGCTTGAGCAGCAGCAGCTCGCCTTTCAGGTCAACCGTTACTTTCTGGCTCAGGTCGCCTTTGGCTACGGCGGTAGCTACGTTGGCAATGTCGCGCACCTGAGAGGTCAGGTTGGACGCCATTGTGTTTACGTTGTCGGTCAGCTGCTTCCATACGCCGCCCACGTTGGGTACCGAGGCCTGGCCGCCGAGTTTACCTTCGGTACCTACTTCCTGGGCCACGCGGGTTACTTCGCCGGCAAACAGGTTCAGGTTGTCGATGGTTTTGTTGATGGTTTCGGCCATCACCTTGAAGTCGCCCGACACCGGAATCTGGAAGGTTTCATCCAGGTTTCCTTTCGAAATGTTCTTCAACACTTTGCCTACCTCCAATACCGGCACGGCAATGCTGTCGACGAGGCCGTTGATATTGTTGATCATGTCGCGCCAGAAGCCGGAGGCATTTTCAGCCGAGGCCCGGGCTTTCAGGTTGCCTTCTACCCCGGCTACCTTCGAAATGCGCGACACCTCCCCGCCTACTCCGCCGATCATCTCAACCATCGAGTTGTATGCTTCGGCAATTTCGGCGAAGATGTCATCGTTTTGCTTGGTCAGGCGCACCGACACGTCGCCCTTCTTAAAGGCGTCGAGGGCGTAGAGCACCCGGTTGAGCTGGTCGTTGACGTAGTCGGCTTCCTGACTGTCCTCCGAGCCCCGGCCACTCCCGCGTTTGCGGGTAATGTCGGAGCTGGTCCGGGCACCGGCAGGCCGCAGCATGGGGCTACGGTCATAGGGAGCGGTGGGATTGGGAGAAGAAGTTGCTGAAGACGGCGAATCCTGCTCGGACGCGTTATTTTCCGGCGTATTCGTATTCTTGGTAGTCTTACCTGGAGCCATACAAAGGGTAGGGTTGCGAAGCCTGGAGTAGAGAGGCGATGCTGTAAACCAGAAACCGCTACAAGGCAGTTCCCAGACTCACAAAGGTAGCAAATACGGCTTTTTAAACCACATTCTCGTAGTGGAGGTTAAATCCTTTTGCAAAGTAGCAAGCAGTGAACCAGTTGCCCGGCCGGTTGTGTTGCTCAGGCCCTGCTTTGCGCCCTGCCCGGCCAGTGTCGGTCAGCATAATTGCGGACCACTGCGGTGGCGCATCGGATTATTCCAGCATCTTTGCGGCAAAATTCAACTTTTCCTTTCCTTCGGCCGTTTCCTTAGTCCGAGCCTCTTTTCGTATCCCGCCCTCTCCTAGTTTATATGGTCAAAAATTTAGTCATCGTAGAGTCCCCTGCCAAAGCCAAGACCATTGAAGGGTATCTGGGAAAGGACTTTATTGTCAAGTCCAGCTTCGGCCACGTCCGGGACCTGCCCAAGGACAATAATGCCATTGATATTGCCAACGGCTTCAAGCCGACCTACGTCGTATCGCCCGACAAGCGCGAAATAATTGCCCAGCTGAAGAAGCTGGCCAAGGAAGCCGAAACCGTGTGGCTGGCGAGTGACGATGACCGGGAGGGGGAGGCCATTTCGTGGCACCTGGCCGAAACGCTGAACCTGAATGAATCCAAAACCCGGCGCATCGTGTTCCGGGAGATTACCAAGAATGCCATTCTCAACGCCATTGAGAATCCGCGGGAAATTGACCTCAACCTGGTAAATGCCCAGCAGGCCCGCCGCGTCCTCGACCGTCTCGTGGGCTTCGAGCTGAGCCCGGTGCTCTGGAAAAAGGTGAAAACCGGTCTTTCCGCCGGCCGCGTGCAGTCGGTGGCCGTGCGCTTCGTGGTGGAGCGGGAGCGGGAAATCAACCAGCACAAGTCGTCGTCGGCGTACCGGGTAACGGCCCGCTTTGATGCTGGCCGCGGCACCACGCTGGAGGCCGAACTGCCCACGCGCTTCAAAACCCAGGCCGAAGCGCAGGAATTTCTGGCCCGCTGCATCGGGGCTAGCTACCGCATTGAAAACCTGGAGAAAAAGCCCGGAAAACGCAGCCCTGCGCCGCCGTTTACTACCTCCACCCTGCAGCAGGAAGCCTCGCGCAAGCTCGGCTTCTCGGTAGCCCAGACGATGAGCGTGGCCCAAAAGCTCTACGAAGCCGGCAAGATCAGCTACATGCGGACCGACTCGGTGAACCTGAGCCAGGACGCGCTGGCGGCGGCCAAGGCCGAAATCAGCAGTGCCTACGGCCCCGAATACGCCCACACCCGCCACTTCAAGACCAAATCGGCCTCGGCCCAGGAGGCGCACGAAGCCATCCGGCCCACCGATTTCGCGCTGGTGAAAGCCGGCTCCGACTCCTCCGAGCAACGCCTCTACGATTTGATCCGGAAGCGGGCCATGGCCTCGCAGATGGCCGACGCCACGATTGAGCGTACGGTAGCCACCATCGGCATCAGCACCCAGCCCGGCACGCCGCTCATGGCCACGGGCGAAGTCATTACGTTTGAGGGCTTTCTGAAAGCCTACAGCGAGTCAAAGGATGAGGAAACGCTGGACGAGGACGCCAGCACCGAATCGTCATTTTCGCGCGGTCTGCCCCCGCTGAACCTGCAACAAGAGCTGCCCCTGCAGAGCCTGAAGGCCACCGAGCGGTTTGCTTCCCCGGCCGCCCGCTACACTGAAGCCTCGCTGGTAAAAAAGCTGGAGGAAATGGGCATCGGCCGACCTTCCACCTACGCGCCTACCATCAGCACGATTCAGAAGCGCGGCTACGTGGAAAAAGACACCCGTGAAGGCAAGGAACGCAAATTTCACGTGCTGACGCTGGAAGGCGACGAGGTGAAGACCGAAGCCAAAACTGAAACCTACGGTGCCGATAAAGCCAAGCTGTTTCCCACGGATACGGCCATGGTCGTCAACGATTTCCTGGTGGAGCACTTCCCCATTATCATCGATTACCAGTTCACGGCCAAAGTTGAGGGTGAGTTTGACCTGATTGCCAACGGCCAGGAGCAGTGGGGCAAGATGCTGGCCGATTTCTACGGCACCTTCCACGAAACCATCGAGCGGGGCCAGGACATTGAGCGCAGCACGCTGGGCAGCACCCGGGAAATCGGCATTCACCCCGAAACCGGCCAGAAGCTGACGGCCCGCCTGGGCCGCTACGGCCCCTACGTGCAGATTGAGCCCAAAGAAGGTGCCCCCGAAGGCGAAAAGGCAGTGTATGCCAGCCTGCGCAAAGGCCAGTTTATCGAGAACATCACCCTGGAAGAGGCGCTGGATCTGTTTAAGCTGCCGCGCATCGTGGGCGAGTTTGAGGATAAGTCGATGACGGCGGCGCTGGGTCGTTTCGGCCCGTACATCCGCCACGACAGCAAATTCTACTCCCTGACCAAGGAGCAGGACCCGCACACCATTACGGCCGATGAGGCCGTGGCGCTCATTGAGGCCAAGCGCAAAACTGACGCGGAACGCCTGATTAAGGACTTCCCCGGCCGCGAAGACGTGCAGGTGCTCAACGGCCGCTTTGGTCCCTACATCGTGGTGGGCAAGAAGAACGTGAAGATTCCCAAGGGCGAGGAGCCGGCCGACCTGACGCTGGAGCGCTGCCTGGAGCTGGCCGAAGCCACCCCGGACAAGCCTGCCAAAGGGGGCCGTTTTGCCAAGAAAGCCGCGCCGGCCGCTGAAGATGCCGCCGATAAGCCCGCCAAGAAAAAGCCGGCGGCCAAGAAGCCAGCTGCTAAAAAAGCGGCGGGCACTGCCGCCAAGAAACCGGCGGCCAAGAAGCCTGCTGCCAAAGCGTAGGCGGTTTCAATGCTGCTACCAAAAGCCTCTGCCGACCTCGGTGGAGGCTTTTTTTGGGCCGTGAAATTCCGGGAGCTTCCCTGCGTTGTATAGCCGCACCTCTATTTTCTGACTATCGTGACCAAAGCATTCTGGCTGCTGCTCGGGCTTCCTTTTCTGGCTGGTGGGCAAGTGCTTACCACCGCTCCTATCCCGGCTCCGGTACCCTACGCCTGGCTAACGGCGGGCCAGTACGACGCCCGCCAAACCGTGGCGGCACGGTTTGCGCCCCCGGCCGGCACGGTGCGGGTAGCGGTGGCAGCGGGCTCATTCGGCGCGTGGCTGCGTACCCTGCCGCTGCTGCCGGCCGGCTCGGCGGTGCATTTGTACAACGGCCAGCTGAAAACCCCGCAGAACGTGCACGCGGCCGTGCTTCGCATTGATGTGGGCAGCCGGGATTTGCAGCAGTGCGCCGACGCGGTAATCCGGCTGCGGGGCGAATACCTATTCAGCCAGAACCCCGATAAAGTGCATTTCCACCTCACCAGCGGCCATGACATCTGGTTTTCGGACTGGTACGGCGGCAAGGGCTTTCGGGCTAGCGGCAACGAGGTGGAGCCCACTACCCGGGCCGTGGAGCAGCCCACGCACGCGGTATTTCGCCGCTACCTCGACCAGATTTTCACGTACGCCGGCACGCTTTCTTTAGACCGGGAGCTGCAGCCGGTGCCGCTGGGTGCCGTGCAGCCCGGCGACGTGCTGATTCACGGCGGCTCACCGGGCCACGCCGTTATTGTGCTAGACGTGGCCGAGGAGCCCCGCACCAAGCAGCGGTACGTGCTGCTGGCGCAAAGCTACATGCCGGCCCAGCAGATACACGTGCTCCGCGACGCCAAGCGGGGTGCCTGGTTTGCCGTCAACTCCCGGGAGCCCCACTTCGACACGCCGGAATGGACCTTTGGCAGCAATGAGCTGAAGCGCTTCTGAAAAGCCGGCCGGGGTGGTACTTTGCAGCCGAGAGGCCGGTGCGGGCCGCTTATTGTTCCGATGACTTACTGAACCCATGAAAAAGAAGATTGTAGTGCTGACCGGGGCTGGCATCAGCGCCGAAAGCGGGCTGGCAACGTTCCGGGGCTCCGACGGGCTGTGGGAAGGCCACCGGGTGGAAGATGTAGCCTCACCCGAAGGCTGGGCCCGCAACCCGGAGCTGGTGCTGGAGTTTTACAATCAGCGCCGGGCCGCCGCCCGGGCCGCCCAGCCCAATGCCGGCCACCTGGCCCTGGTTGCTCTGGAGCAGGCCTATGAGGTAGTCATCATCACCCAGAACGTGGACGATTTGCACGAGCGGGCCGGTTCCAGCCGCGTTATTCACCTGCACGGCAAGCTGTTTGAGTCGCGCAGCACGCGCCACGAAAACCTGGTGTACCCGATGACACAGGACCGGATTGAGTTGGGCGACCTGTGCGAGCAAGGCCACCAGCTGCGGCCCAATATCGTGTGGTTTGGCGAAGCCGTGCCCCTGATGGAGCGCGCCATGGAAGAAACCGCCACGGCCGACGTATTTATGGTCGTCGGCACTTCGCTGCAGGTGTATCCGGCGGCCAACCTGGTGCACTACACGCCCACCGGCTGCCCCACCTATATTATTGACCCTAACCAGCCCAATCTGGTGGCACGGCCCCATCTGCATTTCGTACGGGAGCCGGCTACTACCGGCGTGCCGCGGGTGGCGGCTGAGCTGCTGGGCCAGGCCACTGCGTAACTTCCTTTTCCGCCCCACTCCTTCCCTTATGGCTTCTGCTTTTGGCCACGCTCTGCTGGGCGCCACGCTCGGCAAACTACTGCTCCCCTCCCGCTCCCACTGGCCCTACTGGCTGTTAGCCGCCGCCTGCGCCGTGCTGCCCGATGCCGATGTGGTCGGCTTTAAATTCGGGGTAGCCTATGCCAGCTTATGGGGCCACCGGGGCCTCACGCATTCGGTGCTGGCGGCAGTAGTGCTGGCTTCGGTGCTGGTTTTTCTCGTTCGAATTTTTCGTCCTGCTAACCAGCCCGCTGCTGGAAGGCTTTGGCTGCTACTGTTTCTGGCCACCGTATCGCACGGCGTGCTCGATGCCATGACCACCGGCGGACTGGGTGTGGCCTTTCTGAGTCCGTGGGAGCAGCAGCGTTACTTCTTCAGCTTCCGGCCCATCCAGGTTTCGCCCATTGGTGTGAAGCGTTTTGCGGGGGCTGCCGCCTGGCGCGTGCTGCGCAGTGAGGCCGTGTGGGTGGGTATTCCGTGCCTGCTGCTCTGGCTGAGCCAGCGGATTCTGCGGCCGACACAAGCTCAGCGGCAGCCTTGACGCACCCTGGCGGAGTTTATTGCGTAGAGGAGGTAACCACACAATTTCACGCTTCGCCTTCCTCATGCGAAAACCTTACCGTCTGCTCCTTGCAGCGCTGCTTTCTGCCGTATCCGCTCCTCTTGTTGCCCAAAATCAGCCGGCTGCTCATTCCGTTTTTCTGCTTGGCAATACCGCCGGCGACGCCGTGTCGGAAAGCCACTTGCGGGCCCTACGGCAGCAATTGGAACAGCAAACTGGTCCCTTTACCGTAGTTCACCTGGGTGATATTGCCGCCAACAGCGGCCTCAAGAAAGAGCCAGAAGCCCAGACCACGGCCCGCATCGACCAGCTGCTTGATCTGGTAAAAGGCCTGCCAAATGGCCGCATCTACTTCGTGCCCGGCGACAAAGACTGGGACAACTCCGGCGCCGACGGGCTGAAAAAAGTGCGCCGCCTCGAAGAATATATTGAGCAGAAGCTGCCGGGCCAGAATGCCTTTCTACCTACCGGCGGCTGCCCCGGTCCCGAAATCATTGACGTAGCGCCCAACGTACGTCTGGTGGCCATCAACTCGCCCTGGTGGACGCACCCCTACGACCGGCCCGAAGCCCCTGATACGGAGTGCAAAACCATGACCAAGGAGGAATTTCGGGAGCAGCTGCAGGATGTGCTGGATGAAACCAAGGGCAAAAACGTGCTGGTCGTGGGCCACCACCCGGTGGTGAGCAATGGCGTGTACGGCGGCCGGATTCCGCTGGGTCGTCACCTGTTTCCGTTCGATAATGGCGTGCCGCTGCCTGTATTCGGCTCGGTGTACGCCGCTTACCGGCAGAACGTGGGCTCCCCGCGTGATATTGCCAACCCCGCCTACGCCGACCTGCGCAAGAATATGCTCAGCACGCTCAAGGAAAACCCCGGCGTGGTATACGCCGCCGCCCACGACTACAGCCTGCAACTTACCCGCCTCGAAGACAACTACCACTTGATTTCGGGCAGCTTTACCGAAAAAGAGCACGTCGGCTCCGATTCGCGGGCGTTGTACAACAAATCGGAAAAAGGATTTTCCAAGCTCGACTACTACGCCGATGGCACGGTGAAATCGTATTTCTACACCTTTGCCAAAGGCGGCGCTACGGCTCAGGAATCGTTCAACGCGACGCTGTTCCAATCGGCCTGCACCGAACCGCGCCTGCCCAATGTGCCGGTCAATGCCTTTATTCCCGAGTGCCCATCGGCGACCAAAGGCGTAGCGGCTCCTAAGCCCGATGCGCCGTTTCAACCCACGGTGACGTTGGCACCCGGCCCGCAGTACAAGGGCAAGCCCGGCAAGAATTTCTTTCTCGGCCCGCTCTACCGCACTTCCTGGACCCAGCCCGTTACCGTTAAAACCCTGGATCTGGGCACCGAGAAAGGCGGGCTGCGCATCTTCGGCAAAGGCGGCGGCCGCCAGACGACTTCCGTCAAGCTTATTGCCGCCGACAGCTCGGAGTACGTGTTTCGCTCCGTCGATAAGGACGTGACGCGCATTCTGCCACCCGAACTGCGTACCTCCATTGCCGCCGACGTGCTGCGCGACATCACGCCCACGGCCCACCCCTACTCGGCGCTGGTAACGGGCTCGTTGCTCGACCAGACCGATATCCTGCACGCCCGGCCCCGCCTGTTTGTGCTGCCCGACAACAGCCAGCTGGGCCCCTATCGTGAGCAGTATGCCGGCCTGATGGGCACGCTGGAAGACCGCCCCGTAGACCCCAAGCCCAACCTGCCCGGCTTTGGCGGCGCCGAGGAAGTGCGCCGCTCGTTCAGCTTTTTCCGCCAGCTCTACAAAGACCACGACAACCAGGTAGATGCCGTGGCCCTGGGCAAGGCCCGGGCCTTCGACATGCTGGTGGCCGACTTCGGCAAGCACGAGGATAACTGGAAATGGGCGGGCTATAAGCAGGGCAAAAAAACCATCTTCCGCCCCATTCCCCGCGACCGGGACCAGAGCTTCACGCTCTGGAACGGGTTGCTGACCTACATTGCCAACCGTGAATGGGCCGTGCCCAGCATCGAGGATTTCCAGGCGGAGTTTCACGACATGGAAAGCCTGAACTGGCCGGCCCGCCACCTCGACCGGTTTTTGCTTCAGTCGCTCACCCGGGAGCAGTGGCAGCAGATTGCCAAGTACATGCAGGAGAAAATTACCCCGGCGGCCATCGACCAGGCTACCAATGAGCTGCCCAAGGAGGTGCAGCCCATTTCGGGCAACGACCTGAACCGCAAGCTCAAAGCCCGCATCCAGGAACTGCCCAAAGCGCTGGATGAATACTATCTGATGCTGGCCAAGCGCGTGGATGTGGTGGGCTCCAACAAGGCTGAAGTATTCCAGGTAATCCGCCTCGACGACGGCAAGGTACGAGTGCAGATGTTCGACAAAGCCAAGGATTCCGACGAAATCAACGGTGAAGCCCTATTTGACCGCACTTTCGACCCCAAGGAAACCGACGAAGTAGCCCTCTACGGCCTCGATGGCAAGGACATCTTCACCGTAACGGGCTCGGTGCGCAAAAGCGTGCTGGTGCGCGTTATCGGTGGCGACGGCAAAGACCGGATTACCGACGAGTCGCGCGTGGCCGGCCTGCGCACCAAAACTAAGGTGTACGACCTGCCCGATACGGAGCTGAAGCTGAGCAAAGAAAGTGACAACCACACTTCCGAAAAGCTGGGTATCAACCGCTACGACCGGGAAGCTTTCGAATACGACGGCTACAACCCGCGCGCCACGCTCATCTTCAACCAGAGCGACGGGTTCGGGGCCGGGACCGGCTTCGATATTGTGCGCCAGGGCTTCCGCAAGCCCGACTACAAGAACCTGTACGGCTTTGATATTCAAGGATCTACTAACGGCAACTTCCAAGTAGCCGTGAATATGCGCCACCGCCACGCCATCAAGGCTTGGGACATCGGGGCGCGGGCTGAGTATGGCAACTACTTCCAGTTCTACAACTTCTTCGGCCTCGGCAACGACAGCAAAAAGGACGAGGGCCTTTACGACGCCAATTTCTACAAGGCCCGCTACAAAGGCTACGTGGCCAACGTATTTACCGAGCGGGTTTTCCTGCAGCGCAGCGTATTCCGCTTCGGTCCCAGCTACGAGCAGTACCAGTCCGATTTTACCTATAACAGCCTGCTGGGCCAGGGCAATACCCAGCAGCCCCTGCCCACCGACCGCCGGCCTAACACCGCTTTCCAGCGCCTGATTGGCTTGAATGCCTTGCTCGACATCGACCTGCGCGACCGGCAGACCTTTGCCCGGCGCGGCTTCCGGGTGCGGGCCCAGCACGACAGCTACCACCAGCTCAATCGTACTGAGGGCAACTTTGGCCTGACGCAGCTCTTCGGCGAATATTACGCCACGGCCCGCCTGGGTATCCCGGTTACGTTCGTCGTGAAAGGCGGTGGGGCCAAAAACTACGGCGACGACGACGAAATTCCGTTCTATAAGTTTACCAGCCTGGGCCAGCGCGAAAACCTGCGCGGCTACTACCGCAACCGCTTCACCGGCGACGCCAGTGCCTATCTGAACACCGAAGTACGGCTGGCGCTGGGCCGGGTCCGCAACAATTTCCTGCCCTTCTCCTATGGCGTCTTCGGTTTCTACGACCAAGGCCGCGTATACTACAAAGGCGACTCGCCCGAGGGCTGGCACGCCGGTTACGGCGCGGGCTTCTACATTGCCCCCGTCACCGATCAGCTGGCGTTGTCCATTTCCTACCAGACTTCGAAAGAGCAAAGCGCGCTGCTGCAGTTTGGCGTGGGCTTTCGCATCGACCAATAGTTAGTTGTCCAGTAATTCAAAAAGCCCGGTTCCTTTGGAGCCGGGCTTTTTTACGACCTTTTTCCGCTACTTTCTGGCCTTTTGGTGGTCAATAGCCGTAGTACCGGGCTAGTCTGCTTTGGGCAAACCTGTATCTTTGGCCACTTCTTTCACCTCTTCTTTCTCGCTGCATGAACTATCCGCTTCTGAAACTGGCTGCTATTGATATTGGGTCGAATGCTGTTCGGTGTCAGATTTCAGCGGTGTTGCACTACGGCGACCGGTACCGTCTGAAGCGCGTGGAATACGTGCGCTACCCACTGCGCCTGGGCGAAGACGTATTTGCCACCGGCCACATTTCCCCGGCCCGGGAGGAGAAGTTTGTCAAGTTTTTGCACGCCTTGAAGCTGCTGATGGAAGTGCACGACGTGGCCCATTACCTGGTGTGTGCCACCTCGGCTATGCGCACGGCCACTAACGCGCCTGCCATTGTGGCCCGCGTGCAAAAGGAGCTGAATATGCCCATTCAGGTAATCGACGGGCAGGCTGAGGCTTCCTACATCAACCGCGTAATTGAGCACCTGCTCGAAGACAACAAGCATTACCTGCACATCGACGTGGGCGGCGGCAGCACCGAGTTTAATATCTACCACGACCGGCGTAAAGTAGCTTCTCAGTCGTTTGAAGTGGGCTCCATCCGGCGCATGCAGCAGGAAGAAGCCGGCATTTCAACCGACGCTCAGAACGGCACCTGGCAGCGCATGGAAGACTGGGTGAAGGAAAATGCCCGCAAATACCACGTCACCCGCGCCATCGGTACCGGTGGCAACATCAACAAGCTCTACAGCCTGGCCCAGCCCGCCCTCGACAAACCCGTCACGCGCCGCCGTATCGGCACCATCCTTAACAACCTGACCCGCATGACGATGGACGAGCGGGTGAACGTGGCCATGCTCAACCCTGACCGCGCCGACGTTATCGTGCCTGCCGGCCATATCTACCTCTCGGCCATGGAGTGGTCCAACATTAACCAGATGATTGTGCCCGATATCGGCCTGAAGGACGGCATGCTCCAGACGCTATTCGAACAGCATTTCGACGAAATTGACCCGCTCAATAACGGGGCCGACCATCTGCCCTTGGCCACTGTGCCAGGCCGCACCAATGGCATGGAATAACAGCAAAAGGCCCGTAGCACTGAATGTTACGGGCCTTTTTTACTTTATCTACATCTAATGTGGTAAGTGGGGCAACACCTCACTTTTGACCAGAACGAATTGGCTGTTTCCGCTGGCATGTGGTTGGTAGCGCAAGATGTGCCGCTCCGGATGAAACTCCTCCAGCGTGAAAGTGCCATCCGTTTCGATGATGGCTTCTTTACTGCCATCATTATCCACGTCTTCGAAGTACAGTTTCGCATAGTCAGCCCCTACTGCTGGTCCTAGCTTTACTTTGGGGTTGGAGCGTAGCACGGGTGTGAAGGTAACGTATCTGTCAGTTGCGCCCGGCATGTCTTCCAGCCATTCAACTTCTGTATACGGATTGCGAAACTTGGCAGTGCCATAAAAACCAGCGGCAACCACGGCAACGATACTACCCATCCAAAGGCTTCTTTTCAGCATAGCCAGTTACCCAGTATTACCTGTGCCTCACGAATTGGCGAAATCCACCTTGTCGTCAGGCTCACCTTCGACCAGCGCCTGCACCGCCGATACTTCCGCCTCGACCGGCTCACTCACTTCTTCCGGCTCATCATCGGGCGCGTCCACGCAGTCATCGGCCAGGCATTTGGCGGCTTCCTCGGCGGCAGCGGCTTCAGCTTCCTGCTTGTTGCGGCGCACCAGCTGAAACAGCAAGTGCAGCAGGCCTTCGGGCGTAGCCGCCGCCAGACGTTCCTCGTCGCGGCGGTAAAAGTCGCGGTGCACGTTCACGATGGGCTCGTCGGCAGCCGGGCGGTTGCGCACGTAGGCGCCATCTTCGCGCATGAGGTAGGAGTTCTGATTATCCAGCAGGTTGAGCATCAGAATGCTGATGGCCTCGCGCTTGAGCTGGGGGTTCATAATCAGGAACAGCGCCTCAATGCGCCGGTCGAAGGAGCGCACCATAATGTCGGCCGAGCCGGCGTACACTTTCGGATTGCCGGCCTGGTGGAAGTAAAACAGACGTGAGTGTTCCAGTAGGTCGCCCACAATGCTGCGCACTTCGATGTTCTCGCTCAGCCCCGGCCGGCCGGGCCGCAGGCAGCAGATGCCGCGCACCACGAACCGAATCGGCACGCCGGCCTTGGAGGCCTTGTAGAATTCGTCGATGAGTTCCTTGTCTTCCAACGAGTTCATCTTCATTACAATACCGCTGGGCAAACCCTTTTTGGCATTGCGCACCTCCTCCCGGATCAGGTGAATAATCTGCTGGCGCATATCCTTGGGCGCCGTAATTAGGTACTCGTAGTCGTCGGGCTGGGAGTGGCCGGTAATTACGTTGAAGAACTCCGACACGTCGTGGCCATACACGTCGTTGGTCGTGAGCAGGCTCACGTCGGTGTAAATCTTGCTGGTTTGCTCGTTGTAGTTGCCCGAGCCGATGTGCACGTAGCGCGTCACCTTCTCGCCTTCCTTGCGGATGATCATGAGCATCTTGGTGTGCGTCTTGTACTTGCTCACCCCGTAAATCACGAAGCAGCCGGCCTTTTCCAGGCGGGAGCCTTCCCGGATGTTGCGCTCCTCATCAAAGCGAGCCTTCACCTCGAACAGCACCGATACGTGTTTGCCGTTTTCGGCCGCCTTGAGCAGCGCCGCCGTTACGCGCGAATCGTCGGCGAGGCGGTAAATCGTTTGCTTAATGCCCAGCACGTGCGGATCTTCGGCGGCCTGCTCCAGCAGCCGCACCACCGGCTCAATACTGTTATAGGGGTGGTGCAGCAGTACGTCGTGGTGCTTGAGGAACTCGAACAGGTTTTCCTCCGCCCCTTCCGGCAAGCTCAGCGGCACTACCGGCGCGGGCATCCGCGTCGACTTGCCCCGGAAATTCGGGTGCTTCAGAATCTGCAGCACACCCTTCATGTCAATCAGGGAGTTGATGACGAACACGTTGCCGTTGTCGATTTTCCAGCGCTCCTTGAGCACGGCCATCATCACGGGCGAGGCGTCATTCTCGACTTCCAGGCGCACCACGCGGCCTTTCTTGCGGGTTTTGAGGCCCACCTGAATTTCCTTGATGAAGTCCACGTCGATATCGTCCGACTCTTCCAGCGTGAAGTCGCCGTTGCGGGTGATGCGGAACAAATCGGCCGACACGATTTCCACGTTGCGGAACAGCTTGGGCAAGTTGGCCCGCACAATTTCCTCGATAGGCACAAAAATTACCTTGTCCTTGCGCGTCAGCTCAAAGAAGCGCGAGAGGTTCTGGGGAATCTGCACGAAGGTGAGCCGCTCGTGGCCATTGTCCATCACGCTGTCGGGCCCGGTGCGCGTTACTACCCCGAAGATGAGCATCTGGTTCATCATCAGCGGGAAGCCGTGGTAGGAGTCGTACACCATCGGCGTGAGCAGCGGGAAAATGGTGTTTTTGAAGTAGCCGTCGGCTTTCTTCAGCTCCAGCTCCGTCAGCTCGTCCATTTTCAGAATGTTGAAGCCCGCCTTTTCAAACTGCGGCTTCAGCTCATTCTGGTACGTGAGCGACTGGTCGTTGATGAAGCGGTGGGCAAAATCGAGCAGCTTGCGCCGAAACGGCAGCTCCCGCAGCCCCGAGTAGTCGACGCGTTCCTTGCCGTAATCAAGGTAATTATAGAGCGAGCCAACCCGAATCATGAAAAACTCGTCGAGGTTGGACGAGGTAATGGCCATAAACCGCAGCCGGTCAAACAGGGTACGGCTGGTGTCCTTGGCCATATCCAGCACCCGATAGTTGAACCGCAGCCAGCTAAGGTCGCGGCTGATGTACTTGCTTTTGCGAATGAGGTCGGCAGATTTGAATAATTTCATGGCTACGCTGTGATTCGGGCTAAGATACGCAGTACGACTGCGCAAAGGCGGAATTTAAGGTTAGGAAATAATGGCGGTGGCTTCAATCTCAACCAGCAGCCGCGGATCAATCAGGGCCCGCACTTCCAGCATGGAAGAAGCCGGCCGGATATCAGCGAAAAACTCGCCGTGCGCCCGCCCGATTTCCTGCCACTGGCTGATATCGGTGGTAAAAATGCGGGTGCGCACCACATCCTCCAGCGTGGCGCCGGCGGCAGTCAGCGCGTCGGCAATTTTCTCCAGGGCGCGTCTGGTTTGCTCATACGCCGTGGCGCCCGTCACCGAGTCGCCATCCTGGGCCGTAGTGCCGGCCACTTCCACCACGTTGCCCACCCGCACGGCCCGCGAGTAGCCCACTATACTTTCCCAAGGTGCCCCGGAGGCAATATTCTGCCGCATGTGTTTCTTTTCTTGAACGCTGTAGAGACGCGTATTCGCGTCTCATCGTTGAACAATTAAGGCGGTGCAGAAGCAACAGCCGCCGCAATGCGTGAGACGCGCATGCACGCCTTTACACAATCCGTATTTGTTAGGTATGCGCAATAAAAAAGCCCGCTCGGGGCGGGCTTTTCTACAACCAAACGCTTACACGTCCAGTTTGGCGTATTTGGCGTTTTTCTCGATAAAGTCGCGCCGGGGCGGTACTTCGTCGCCCATGAGCATGGCAAACAGGTGGTCGGCCTCCGCCCCCGATTCCACGTCGACGCGCTTCAACGAGCGGGTGTCGGGCTGCATGGTGGTAGTCCAGAGCTGCTCGGCGTTCATTTCGCCCAAGCCTTTATAACGCTGCACGTTCACCGTTTCGGGCTTGCCCCGGCCCAGCTCTTCCTGGGCCGCCGAGCGTTCCTCTTCGGTCCAGCAGTAGCGTTCCTCCTTGCCGCGCTTCACCAGGTACAGCGGCGGCAGGGCAATGTAGATGTAGCCTTTGTCGATCAGCTCCCGCATGTAGCGGAAGAAGAAAGTCAAAATTAGCGTCCGGATGTGAGAGCCGTCGATGTCAGCATCGGTCATGATGATGACCTTATGATAACGCAGCTTGTCCAAGTTCAGCGAGCGGCTGGTGCTGCCGTCATCTTCGTCGGTCTTCTTTTCGAAGCTCACGCCGAGGGCCGTAATCATGTTCCGGATTTCCTCGTTTTCGTAGATGCGGTGCTCTTGAGCCTTCTCCACGTTCAGGATCTTACCCCGCAGCGGCAAAATGGCCTGGAATGCCCGGTTGCGGCCCTGCTTGGCAGTGCCACCGGCCGAGTCACCTTCCACCAGGTACAGTTCGCAGATTTCGGGGTCCGATTCGGAGCAGTCGGCTAGCTTGCCGGGCAACGAGTTAGAGCCCAGCACGGTTTTGCGCTGCACCATTTCGCGGGCCTTACGGGCCGCAATACGCGCCCGGGCGGCCAGAATCACCTTTTCGATGATGATGCGGGCTTCCTTGGGGTTTTCCTCCAGGTACTGGTTCAGAATTTCGCCTACCACCGTATTCACTGCACCGCTCACGTCGGAGTTGCCCAGCTTAGTTTTGGTCTGGCCTTCGAATTGGGGCTCCTGTACCTTCACCGAAATAACGGCCGTGAGACCTTCCCGGAAGTCGTCGCCCTGAATCTCCACCTTGGCCTTTTCCAGCATGCCCGACTTGTCGGCGTACGCCTTCAACGTCCGGGTGAGGGCCGAGCGGAAGCCGGCCACGTGCGTGCCGCCCTCAATAGTGTTGATGTTGTTGACGTAGCTGAAGATGTGCTCCTGGTACGAGTCGTTGTACTGCAGGGCCACTTCCACTGGGGTGCCGCCTTTTTCACTGATAACGTGAATCGGGTTGGGCATGAGCACCTGCCGGCCGCTGTCGAGGTACTGCACAAACTCGCTCAAGCCGCCTTCGGAGAAGAATACTTCGCCTAGAAACGTGTCGTCATCGTTTTTCTCGCGCCGGTCGGTTAGCGTGATGCGGATGCCTTTGTTGAGGTAAGCCAGCTCGCGCAGGCGGTTGGCCACGGTTTCGTACTTGTAAACCGACTCGGTGAAAATTGTGCTGTCGGGCAGAAACTCTACCTGTGTGCCGTGCTCTTCGGTGTCGCCGATTTGCTTTACGGGGTACTGGGGCACCCCGATTTTGTACTCCTGCTGGTAGATGTGGCCGTTGCGGCGCACGGTTACCTTCAGGTCCTGGCTCAGCGCGTTTACGCAGCTTACGCCCACGCCGTGCAGACCGCCGGATACTTTGTAGGAGTCTTTGTCGAACTTGCCGCCGGCGTGCAATACCGTCAGCACCACTTCCAGGGCCGAGCGGCCTTCCTTCTGGTGGAAGTCCACGGGGATGCCGCGGCCGTTGTCACGGACGGTTACGGAGTTATTTTCGTTGATGGTTACTTCAATCTGGTCGCAATGACCGGCCAAGGCCTCGTCGATGGAGTTATCGACTACTTCCCACACCAAGTGGTGGAGTCCTTTGATGCCCGTATCGCCGATATACATGGAGGGGCGCTTGCGTACCGCCTCAAGGCCTTCGAGTACCTGGATACTATCCGCGGAGTACTGGTCGTCGGCTCTTTTCTCTTTCGTTTCGCTCATGTAAGACGCTATTATTTCAGCTTTCTACTAACGTACAAAGATACCGATTTTATCCGGTTTTTGCCAGCTTTTATGCGGTTTTGCCCAGTTCCGACCCCTGCTTTTATCTGCTTGCGACAGCGAAATCTTGCTATCTGTCACTTCAGCCGCCGCGTGTAAATGGCGCCCCAACTTACAGCAGCATGAGAGCCTTATAGATTGTGGTGGCGATAAACAAAAAAGCCCCTTTCCAGAGCTCTGGAAAGGGGCTTTTTCAGGCAGGAAAAATCTATTGGATTACCAGCTTCTGCTGAGCAACACCGTTGTCGGTACGCAGTTCCAGCGTGTACACACCGGCTTTCTCCTTGCTCATATCAACGGTAGCCGTCTGTGAAGCAATGGTAGTAGCATTCAGCTGCTGGTTCAGTACCTGCCGGCCCAGCGCATCAATTACCCGCACGTTGGTGCCAGCCTTGATGCCCGAGTTTAGCTTCAGCGAGAACACGCCCGTGGCACTTGGGTTTGGATACACCGACAAAGCCTTCTGTAGTTCGGGGTTGCGGTTGTTCAAGACCAGGATGTTTGGAGAGGCCTTGTAAACACCACCCGCACCGTCCGCGTCCGTCAACGAACCGGTATAGCCAACCGTGCGGCTTACGAAATCAACAGTAGTGTGATAATTGCCCCGGTCGATATCGATCCAAGTGGCACCGTTGTCGATGGTGTAGGAAGAGCCGATATCGGCAAAGGAGCTAGCCGTAGGCACCGAGGAACCAACACTCACGATGATATTGGTGCCGGGCACGTTGGTCATATCATAGTGGCAGAAGTTACCGGTGTAGGTACGGGTCTGCCAGGTAGCGCCACCGTCGGTGGTAGCAATCAGATCGGTACCACGGAAGGCCAGACCGTTGTTGGCATCCGACATAGCCACTTTGCTGATAAAGCCCTGTAGAGGCGTAATTGCCGAAGCCGTCCAGGTCAGGCCACGGTCCGTGGACTTCAGGATGCGGGCAGGCAGTGGGTTAGAGGCCGAACCACCCAGCAGGTGGGTTGTACCCGCCCAGATAGTATTGCCGATAGCGCAATAAGATCCTACCAGGCCATATTCGTCAGCATCCAAGGGAGTAGGCAGGTTAGCAGCCGGTACCCGCGTCCAGCTTGTGCCACCATTGCTGGTCGTGTAAATCTCGAACGAACCATTGCGAGGGTCGCCTAGGCTCACACCGTTGTTGGCATCGAAGAAGTATACCCAGTTGGCAAACCCAACCGGCGCAACGAACTGGCTGGCAGTGGTCGTTTTGGTCCAAACGTTGCCACCATCAGTTGTTCTGAGAATTTCTCCGCCACCGCTCGTGCCAATACCAAATTGGGCTACGTGGGCGGTAGTAGCACTCAAAGCATGAATGCCAGCAGCCTGGAAGCCAGGCGTACCATTGACTGAGCCGGCAGTCCAAGTGGCACCACCATCCGCAGTTTTAGAGAAATTATTTGTGGTAGCAAGGTTCACATCTTCTTGGTAAAGCTGCCAAGCCACCTGGTCGCTTACTACATGCATCTGGGTGGAGATGTAGTCTGGGGGAGTCTGTGGGTTAACCGTGTTTTGTAGCACCCATTGTGCCTGCGCCGAAAGGCCCAATCCGCACAAGAAAGTTAGAGTGAGTAAGTTTTTTTTCATTGGAAAGAAAAGATTTATGGAAAGGAGTGTAACAATCTAGGTAAGCGCCAGCGGCTTACTTCTTACGAAGATCCCAAAGTCTTCGCTGCCCAAGATAGCGGTTTCACGAAAAAAAGTACAGCCACACGTTTGTTTTGGCAAAAACAGCAGCAAGCTAATCGTTGACAGCAAGGAAATAGTATAACTATTACATGAGATTTGCATAATACAAACTATATATAACTATTTAGAAGAAAGCAATTTATCATCGTGGTTCAAAATTGCCTTTACCGCCACTCCTAATCATAAAATAAAAGCACTGCTCAGCTCCCGTTACCGTTTCTCCAACGCTTAGCCAGCAGGCTGAATCACCGACTAGGCGTTGGAGAATCGGCATTTATTAGCGCACTTATTATACGGAGCGGCGTTACCGTATTTTGCTGCCTGCTCAAGCTTAGCCTTGGTCATGAGAGTCAACCCCCTCTTAAAATGACCAATCATCAACCCCCACCCGGGCAAAGCGTTGGGCTTAGCAGTAGAACTACCAAGGCCGAAAACTCATGTAGGAGCTCGGGTAATAGATAACCCGGTATAAAAATTGAATAGGCTAAACGAAAATGAGCCGTCCAACCCTAAGGTTGAGCGGCTCATTTTTAATGTACCCCGTAAGAGATTCGAACTCCTGACCTACTGCTTAGAAGGCAGCCGCTCTATCCAACTGAGCTAACGAGGCAAATAGCGTTAAAAAGTCCAGCGAAGGTACGTGAGAACTTTCTGCTTACAAAAAAAGGCCTTCTGAAGTGAATCAGAAGGCCTTTTGGCACCAGCAAGCCGGGCTAGAGCAACGTCGGGGTGGCAGGATTCGAACCTGCGGCCTCCTGCTCCCAAAGCAGGCGCGATACCGGGCTACGCTACACCCCGAAACATTCGGAGATGACCTTTACAGGACAACAACCCGATGAAGGGAAACTTCCAGATTCTGGTAAACCAAGGCCTGAAAAACCTGTGTGGAGAGAGGGGGATTCGAACCCCCGGTAACCTTTAGAGCTACGGCAGTTTAGCAAACTACTGGTTTCAGCCACTCACCCATCTCTCCTAGACGAGTCCCTTTTTGCTGTAAGGGTGTGCAAATATACGAGGAGAATGCAGAAACAAACCCTCTCGAAAAAAAATATCTTCATTTCAATTAGCTGCCTGGCATGGCCCACAGGCCTATCTTTGGAACTCACCACGGCGGCAGCCGGCCGTTTCTCCATGAATCCTAACCAGTTGAGTTTCGAACTAACGCTATGAACTGGGCTCATCCTTTTACCTGGGCCGAGCTGTTGGGGGTCATACTTTTTTTTATTTTGTACGTGGGCTACGTGCTGCGGACCCAACGATTGGCTGCCCCGCTGGCTCAACGGGGCTGGCGCACTGGTTGGAAACTGGGGCTGCGGCTGCTGTATTTCCCGCTGCTGATAGTAGCGCTGCTGGGCCCGGCCTACGGCGTTACTCAGCAGCCGGTGCGCACCGCTGGTAAGGATGTGTGGCTGTTGGTCGACCTATCCCGCTCGATGGATGCGCCCGACGTAGCACCTTCGCGGCTGCAAAAGGTAAAGGCCGAGCTCAGCACACTGATCAACCGGTTTCAGGCTGACCGGCTGGGCCTGATCGTATTTGCGGGCGACGCCTTTGTGCAGTGCCCGTTGACTTATGACCAAAGTGCTCTGCAGCTTTTTCTGAATACGCTCCAAACAAACCTGGTACCGGCGGCCGGTACCGATATTACGCCCGCCCTGGAACTGGCCCTGGCCCGCATTGGTGCTACGCCGCAGGCGGCGGGGAGCCTACCCCGAGTTACGGCCCTGGTGCTGGTCAGCGACGGGGAAGATTTTGGTAATAACTTGGAGCCAACCCTGCGCGTGCTCACTCGAACGGGCGTACGTCTATTTAGTATGGCAGTAGGAACGGTGGAGGGCGCTCGGCTGCCGCGGGCTACTGGCGGCGGCTACTTGCGTGACGCGCGGGGCCAGGAAGTAGTAAGCCGGCTGAATCCGGTGAGCCTGCGCCGGCTGGCTGAGCAAACCAATGGACAATACTTTGAGCTAACTGACCGCCGAAACGAGTTTCCGCTACTGGTAAACGCCCTCAACCGCATGGAGGGCCAGGCTGAACAAGTGCGGACCGTGGCCGTGGCCGACAACCGCTACCGCTACCCGCTGGCCCTGGCCCTGATCCTGCTGGTGCTCGATATTCTGCTTACTGTAAAAGTCATCCGGCCGTGAGAATTCTACTCTTCCTTGCATTGCTGACTTTGCCGGGCCTGAACAGCCTGACCCGTATCCGGGACCGGAATCAGGCGCTGGAGCAAGCCCAGGCGGCTTATAGCAGCGGAAATTTTGATCAGGCGGCTGAACTGTACCGGCGCGCCGTGGAAAAGCTCGGGGCAACGGATGAGTCCATCGTGCTCAACCTGGGCCATGCCTACGCCCGAGCCGGACAAGCGGCACAGGCCCGCGTATATTACGGCCGGCTGCTCAGTAGCCGGCAGCCCGCTATGCGCAGCGTAGCCCGGCAGCAGTTGGCAGTGCTGGCCGCCGGCAAAGGAGAATACGCCCAGGCAGTAGGGCTGCTGCGGCAGGCATTGCTGGCCAACCCCAGCAATACCGGGGCGCGGTATAACTACGAAGTGCTGCGCGACTACCTGGCCCGCAACCCTAACGAGCCCCGTATTCCGCCGGCTCCCGAACCGGCCGGCGCCAAAGGCGGCACGACCCAAAGCCCCAGCCGCCGGCCCCAGCCCCGGCCGGGGCAAAACCAGCCGGGCCAGCTCAACGACCCGACCCAGCCCGACGACCCGAGCAATGCCCCCCAGCAACGCCCCGACCAAACCGGGCAGCGCGACCCAAACCAGCCGGCTCCGGGAGCTGGTCAGCAGCCTGCCGAGAACTTTCAGCCCGGCACCGGCCCGCAGCAGCGCGTGGCCCAGGGCAGTCAGTCGGGAGATACGCGCGGGCTGGACACGGGCACCGGTGACGCGGAACGCAACAGCGCCGCCAGTCGCCGGGCCGGCACCGAGCAGGCTTCGCTGAACGAAACCCAGCTCCAGACTCAGCGGGAGCGGCTGCAGCAGATGAACCTGAGCCCGGGGCAGGCCCGGCAGCTGCTGGATGCGCTGCGCACGGCCGAGGAGCAGTACCTGCAGCAAATGCCACACCGGGGCGGACAGAAGCCCGATCCGAAAAAGCCGACCTGGTAGCGGCCCGAACTGTTTGACAAAGCGTGCGCCGGTTGACCTGGGCGAAGCGCTGCGGTGGTTTTGACTGGCGCAATACGCCAGAAACAAAAGCTGCTAGTGGAGCTTGTTCTCAACGCCGGCGCCAGCCTACTGGCTGCAAGCAGCGCAATTTGTACTTTTAGCCCGTCATTCACCCCAAACTCCCACCCTACCCTTTTATGCAAGTCAAAGAAGTTTATATCATTTCGGCCGTGCGTACGCCCATTGGCAGCTTTGGCGGCAGCCTGGCTTCTCTCTCCGCCACCGACCTGGGCGGTATTGCCCTGAAAGGCGCGCTGGAAAAAGCCGGCGTCGACCCCAAGGAAGTAGAGCAGGTTATCATGGGCAATGTCATTTCGGCCAACCTGGGCCAGGCGCCCGCCCGGCAGGCGGCCAAGAAGGCCGGCCTGCCCGACACGGTGGAATGCACGACCGTTAATAAAGTGTGTGCTTCGGGCACCAAGGCCATCATGTTTGCTTCCCAGGCCATTATGCTGGGCCAGGCCGACGTGATTCTGGCCGGGGGCATGGAAAGCATGTCGAACGTGCCGTACTACCTCGATAAAGCCCGCTTCGGGGCCAAGTACGGCCACAGCCAGATGATTGACGGCCTGATGAAGGACGGCCTCTGGGACCCGTACAACGACTACGCCATGGGCAATGCAGCCGAGCACACGGCCAAGGAAATGGGCTTTACCCGCGAGCAGCAGGATGAGTTTGCTATTGAGTCGTACACACGTAGCGCCAAAGCGGCTAAGGAAGGCAAGAAAAAAGACGAAATCGTGCCCGTGACCATCGAAAGCCGCGGCAAAACCACGGTTATCGAAGACGACGAGGAATACCTGAAAGTTGATTTCACGAAAGTAGCCGGCCTGCGCCCCGCCTTCACCAAGGATGGCACTGTAACGGCCGCCAATGCCTCGACGCTGAACGACGGCGCGGCCGCTATTCTGCTCATGAGCAAGGAAAAGGCCGAGGCGCTGGGTTTGAAGCCGATTGGCAAAATCCGGGGCTTCGCCGATGCCGAGCAGGCGCCCGAGTGGTTTACCACCTCCCCTTCCCTGGCCATTCCCAAGGCGCTGAAGCACGCCGGCGTGGCCGCCAGTGAGGTTGACTTCTACGAAATCAACGAGGCTTTCTCGGTGGTATCGTTGGCCAACAACAAACTGCTTAACCTCGAAGGCACCAAGGTAAACGTGTACGGCGGGGCCGTGAGCCTGGGCCACCCGCTGGGGGCCTCAGGTGCGCGCATCGTGACGACGCTGCTGAACGTGCTCAAGAATGAGGGCGGCAAAATCGGGGTTACCGGTATCTGCAACGGCGGTGGTGGCGCGTCCAGCATCGTGGTGGAGCGGATGTAATTCGCCTTACGCCGCACGACTAATTTTCCGGTTGTATTTTTGCAAAAAGCCGCTCTGTCTGGAGCGGCTTTTTCTTTGCTTTTTCGGGGAGGCAAACGAAAGCCGGCTGGCGCAACGTTTGCTGACGCGGGGCGGAATCGACTCACCGGCTCCGCTTTTCTTTTCTCATTGCTGATGACCGTGACTAACTTGTTTTCATTCCGGGGCTGGCTGCTGGCCGCGTGTGTAGTGTTGAGCGCCGAAGCCGCCCAGGCCCAAAAGCTGCGCCGCCTGGTGTCGTACTACGACTCGACTAACACCCAGAAGCGGGAAGTATACAGCGCCCTGGTAGCCGCCGATACCTTGCTGGAAGGCCCCTACAAGCGCTTCTACCGCTCGGGCAAGCTCGAAGCCCAGACCCGCTACGCCGGCGGCAAGCGCGACTCGGCCTACGTCGAGTTTCACCCCAGCGGTAAGCGGCGGCTGGAGGTTACCTACAGCCAAGGCACGCGCCAGGGGCCATTCAAGACGTACTATGAGTCGGGCAAGGTGGCTCAGGAAGGCACCTACGACAACGACCAGCCCACCGGCACGCTGCGCTACTACCACCCCAGCGGCGAGGTGAAGCTGGAAACCACGCTCAACAACGGGCAGCCGGCCGGCGTGGTGCGCGAGCTGTATGCCGATGGCAAGCCCAAGGCCGAAATCAGTTACGAAAACGGGCAGGCCAACGGACCGGTGAAAACTTACTACCCCAACGGCCAGCTCCAGAGCGAGGCCACCTTCAGCCGGGGCCTGCTGGCCGGGCCCTATAAAACCTACTACGACAACGGGCAGGTAGAAACCGAAGTGCTGGCCGACCGCACCGGCCGGGGCTCCTACCGCAGCTACTACCGCTCGGGCAAGCTCCGCACCGAGGGCACCTACGTGGCTTCCAATCTTAGCGGCCGGGCCGTGAAAAACCCCTTGGGCGATGACCTTACCAAGCAGGCCCGCCAGATGACCGGCGGCACGGCCAACCTGGAAGGTCCGGCCAAGGCCTACTACGAAAGCGGTGCCATCAAAAGCCGGATGACCTACCGCAACGGCGTGCTGAACGGGCCGCAGCAGGATTTCTACGAATCGGGCAAGCCGGAGCAGACCATTGAGTACTCCAACCAAGCCCGGGACCGGAAAATCACGCTCTACTACGAGGACGGCATGGCCAAAGGCGAGCAGCTTTACAGGAACGGGCAGCCCAGTGGTACCTGGCGCACGTTTTTCCCCGGCGGCAAGCAGGTCCAGACCCAGGAATCGTATGTGAACGGCAAGCTCGGCGGCGAAAAGCTGACGTATTACGACAACGGCGCGGTACAGAGCAAGCTGCTGTATGAAAACGGCCGGCCCACCGGCATCGGGCGGGAATTCTACAGTTCGGGCAAGCCCAAGTCGGAAACGACGTACGTGAAAGGCATAAAGGCCGGCCCCTACAAGCAACTGCGCGAAGACGGCACCACCGAAATCAGCGGGGCCTTCCGTAACAACCGCGAAACCGGCGTCTGGACCTATTTCGGCCCCGATGGCAAGGCCGTGACCAAAAAAGTAACGTTCCGCAACGGGCAGGAGGTGAAAGCCGGCAAATAAGCCCCGCTCCTGCCCGGTTTTATTCTTATTTGACCTTTCCCATCCCTGCTGCTTCGTACGTTACGAAGTAGCAGGGTTTCTTTTTTTAGGCATAATATTCTATAAATCAAATACTTATTTCTACACCGCGAATGTACCTGCAAAAATAATCCGGGCCTTAGGCAGCCCTTTGCCAGGAGCGCACATCTTATGGATGTGATGCAGGTAATAGTACCGCAGGGTTGCCACAAACTCCTATTTACCCTCCTGTTTCCCCTCTAAATGCAAGGTTTTTCACGCAGATGAAAATAAATTTAAAAACTACCTTGCATCACATAGTACCTTCAATTATCTTTGTCATGTTCTTCCACTCTGCCTAGCGGCGTCGCAGCTGAAAAGCTGGTTACCGGCCACCTGCCAACCGGAGTTGCCCCGCCCTACCGGGGCCCTGACCCACAGCACGTTGCATAGGCAACGACCTGCTGGGCTTGCACCTTCCTTCTCATTGTGTTAGCCGGCTTAATCCTCCGGAACAGAACCGCGGCTGTTTGGACGCGCATTGGCTGGCCTTTGTCCTCATTTTCCTTCTTTCTGCTGTCATGAAAACCTCCATCTTCTTCCGTGCTTTCGCCGCTTTTTTGTTCGTTGCCCTGCTGGTTTCCGGCACCAAAGGCTCTTCTAGCCCCGCTATCCAGTATGGTACCCTAACCGGCATTTTGCGGGATGCCGACACCCACGAGCCCATTCCCGGTACCAACGTAGTGTTACTCAACAGCCGGGGCGCGGCCTTACCCTGCACCGCCAAAACCCGCGCCGACGGCACTTTCCGCCTAGAAAAGGTACCCTTCGGGCAATATACCTTCCACGCCACGGTGCTCGGGTACCAGCCGGCCCAGCCCAAACTGGTTTTCAGCGCCAAACAGGCACACGTAGCTATGGGCACCCTGAGCCTGCAGCCCCTGAACACCCAACTGCTGGCCTTGGCTGCCGAGTAGTATCCGGCCTCCCTTTCTGGTTATTCCTTCGGCTTCTTCCCCCCTGATTTCCCTGTTTTCTTACCCGTGGCGCGTGCCGCGGCTTGCTTCTCTCGTTTTTCCACTCTTGCTTTTCTGAACTATGAAAACTTCCCTGATTTCCCGTCTGAGCCTGTTGGTTGCTGCTTTTGGTTTGTCTATCACTATGGCTAATGCCCAGGTATCGGTGTACACTGAAGATGCGAAGCAGCCCGGTGCCGGCTACTGGAGCATTGAAACCGACGCGGCCCACCGCAACTACAGCATTGTGCGCTTTTACTCGGCCAACCACGAGAAAATCTATGAGGAGCGCATCAATGAGCTGTGCCTGGACCCCAGCCGCGGCACGGCAGCCTGCCGCCGCACGGCCCGCATGCTCAGCAACGCCGTGGTGCAGATGCAGCGCGCCCGGACCAATTCGATTGTGACCAACGGACTAAGCCTGAACTACCGGGCTCAGCGCATCTACGCCTCCCGTTAAGCGGCTTGTTGCTGGCTGCTTCCTTGCCCCTCGCCAACCGTCTGCGAAGCTTGCCAATTGGCTGGCTTCGCAGACGGGCCCCCACCGGGAAGAGGCTTGCCTACTGCTTAAGGGCGAAGAAGATAGGTTGAGCATCTATTGTTACGTCAGTTACCTAATTGCTTTACAGCTGATTACGACCATAATTAACTGAAAGCAATATTTTTTTATCAAGGTACCTTGCGTCACATAGTACCTTCTACTATATTTGTATCAGTAATCAGAATTCCTTTCCGCTTCCCTACCCAACCGGGGCAGTCGAGCACCCACCGCGCCACCTGCGCTTTGCAGCACCTTCTGAGTAGGCCCCACCAAAACGTGGCGGCCCACGGGGTGGCCGGGGTCTGAACATCGTTCGGAAAGGCTTTTCCCCACTTGTCTGAATCCCCTGCGCAAGGGCACCCCAGCGGAACCGCGGCCGCCTGGAACGGCTCCCCTTTGCCCGGTTTTTTCACTCACTACCTCCTTCGTCATGAACTTCTCCTCTACTCTTAGCCGGGCACTGCGGTGCCTGGGGTTGCTCGTTACGCTCTTTCCGCTGGCCTCGCAGGCTCAGCAGGCTCCCGGTGCGGCGGGCTCTGTGGCCGGCACGCTGCTCGACAAAACCACCGGCCAGCCCCTGCCTTTTGCCAACGTAGTATTGCTGCGGGCCCAAGATTCTAGCTTTGTAAACGGCGCTCAAACCACCGAAACCGGCACTTTCGCGCTGGACAAAGTAGCCTTGGGCAACTATCTGCTGCGGGCCACGGTGCTGGGCTACAAGCCCCTACGCCAGCCGGTAGCGCTGACGGCTGCCACGCCCAACATGCAACTGGGCAAGTTGCCGCTGATTTCGACGGCCACGCAGCTGGCCGGCGTAACGGTGCAGGGTGAGCGGGCCGCTGTGGTCGACAACCTGGATAAGAAGGTGATAAATGTAGAAAAGGACCTGAGCAGCGTGGGCGGCACGGCCGTAAACGTGCTCCAGAACGTGCCGTCGGTATCGGTAGACCAGAACGGGACGGTAAGCATGCGCGGCAGCAGCAACATCACGGTGCTCATCGACGGCAAGCCTTCCGGAGCGGCCAACGGCGGCACCGGCACCCGCCTGGAGCAGATTCCGGCCAGCGCCATCGAGAAGGTAGAAGTAGTAACCAACCCCTCGGCCCGCTACGATGCGGCCGGCGCGGGCGGCGTCATCAACATCATACTCAAGAAGCAGCGCAAAGACGGCTGGAACGGCCAGGCGACGGCCAACCTTGGTACCGCCGATAAATACAACACCTCGTTGAGCCTGAACCGCCGCCGGGGCAAAGTGAACATGTTTGGCAGCTACAACGCCCGCGACGACCGGTACCGCAACCAGAACGCGGTGAGTCAGAGCGCGGTAGTAAACGGCCAGACGGTGGTAGTGGAGCAGGACGGCCGGGGCCAGCGCCACAACTCCTCCCACAACGGCCGCATCGGCCTCGACTACACCATCAGCCCCGAGCAAAGCCTGACCATCACGGCCGAGCCCGAAATGAATAAGGGCCTGAACTCCGCCAACCAGAGCGGCAAGCTGAACAACACGCCCCAGCAAAACGCGGTGCGCGTAACCGAAGACGTGAAAACCCTGGACGTATCGGCGGACTACCGCCGCACCTGGGCCGCCCACAAGGGCCGCGAGCTGACTGCCAACCTGGGCTATACCAACCTGTGGGCCAACGTGGTAGTAGGTCAGCAGCTGACGCTCGAAACCGGCCCCGAGCCCGAGTGGAAGCAGGACCTGGGCGTGCGCCTGAAGGCCGTATATGGCCAGACCGACTTTACTCTGCCCTTCGACTCGGTGAGCCGCCTGGATATGGGCCTAAAAGGCCAGTGGCAAACCAACAACGGCGACGACAACGTGCTGCTCCAGAACACGGACCGCCCTACCGAATACATCCGGGATGCTAACCGCTCGGTGGCCTACACCTTCCAGGAATACCTGCAGGCCGGCTACGCTACCTACCAACTGCAGCGCGGCCCCTGGAGCTACCAGGGCGGCGTGCGGGCCGAATACACCCGCACCCAAGGCAACGTAGCCGGCGGTCAGGGCGCTTTCAGCTTGAACTACCTGAACCTGTTTCCCTCGGCCACCATTGTGCGCACCCTGCCCGGCGACCAGCGCCTGCAGCTCAGCTACGCCCGCCGTCTGAACCGGCCCAACTTTATGCAGCTGCTGGCTTTCCCGCTCTACCAGGACCAGCGCAGCTACCGCCTCGGCGACCCCAGCCTGCGGCCCGAATATATCAACGCCTTCGAGCTGGGCCACCAGGTGAGCATGGGCAGCGCCAGCCTGAACACCACGCTGTTTTACCGCCAGACCAACAACGCCATTCAGCGCATCCGGGCCGTGGATGAAGAAGCCACTGCGCAAAATGCCGACGCCGGCGTCATCACGAAAGAGTATTATGAAAACTTTGGCCGGAACGAAAGCTACGGCGCCGAGCTGAGCCTGAACCAGCCCCTGGCCAAGTGGTGGCGCCTGGCGGCCAGCGGCTCGCTGTTTCACAATACCGTCACGTCGCTGATTGCCACCGAAGCCAGCCGCAGCAACTTCACCGGCACGGCCCGCCTGATGAACACCTTCACGCCCACTCCCAAGCTCGACGTGCAGGTGACGGGTACTTACCGCGCCGCCACCATTACGCCCCAGGGCCGCCTGCTGCCCCAGGGTGGCGTAGATGTGGCCCTGCGCCAGAAGCTGTTCTCGGACCGGGCCGCGCTAACCTTGCGGGTGAGCGACATTTTTAACACCCAGCGCCAGCGCATCGAGGCCTTCGGCGAAAACGGCTTCCAGGCCCGCTACCTCAACAAATACGAGACACGCGTGGGCTACGTGGGCTTCAGCTGGTACTTCGGCTCGAACAAGCCCCCGAAGAAAATCGAGTCGGGCCCACAGGGCGGCGGGGGCGGCTTCGGCGGCTAATCTGCCGGGCCCCGCCGCCAGCATACTCAAGAATCTAGCACCGCATTTCCGTCCCAACTCTCTACCACCGTTCTGCTCTTCAACATGAAAACGACCAACTGGATTACCGGCCTCTGCACCACCCTAACGTTATCTGCCGCTACTTTGTCGCCGGCCCAAGCCGCCATCCAGCCCGACAGCCTAGACCTGTTTATGACCGCCAAAATGAAGCAGCTGCGCATTCCGGGGATGCAGCTGGCGGTAGTGCACCACGGCAAAATCGTGAAGCTGGCCCACTACGGGCTGGCCAACCTGCAGGACTCGGTGCCGGTAACGGGCCGAACGCTGTTCCCGATTAACTCCATTACGAAGGCCTTCGTGGGCGTGGCCGTGATGCAGCTCGTGGAAGCAGGAAAGCTGGATTTGGCCGCGCCCGTTTCGAGGTACCTGCCAGGCCTGCCCGCGGCCTGGCAGCCGGTTACCATCCGGCAGCTACTCAGCCACACCTCGGGCATTCCCGATATTATGCCCGCAGACAAGCAGGTGACGGCCGATGAGCAGCAAACGGCCTGGGCGGCGGTGCAAACCCTGCCCATGGAGTTCAAAACCGGGGAGAAATTCAGCTACAACCAAACCAACTACCTGCTGCTCGGCAAAATCATCGACCAGCTCAGCGGCCAGCCGTTTGCGCAGAATATTACCGACAAGCAGCTGCGGGTGGTGGGCATGCCCCACACCGCTTTCGGCGACGCCCACGACGTAGTGCGGGGCAGTGCCCGCGGCTACACCTACTTTCAGGCGGTAGACGGGCAGATGCGGCGCACCCGGGAGCCCCAGAATATGTTCGAGGTGTTTGCGCCCATGCTGCGCACCGCCGCCGGCCTCAACTCCACGGCCGAGGAAATGGCCCGCTGGGTGCTGGCCTTGCAGCAGGGCAAGCTCCTGCAGCCCGCCAGCCTGACCACGATGTGGACGCCGGTTCTGCTCAACAACGGCACCACCCGCGGCTTCAGCAAGCAGCTCAACGGCTACGCCGTGGGCTGGCCCACCGTAGCCCGGCCCGAGCACCGCGCCGTAGCGGCCGTGGGCGGCGGCCGGTCGGCGGTGTTCGTGTATCCCGAGGACGACCTGTCGGTGGTGGTGCTCACCAACCTGACGGGCGCCAACCCCGACCGGTTCGTGGATGAAATAGCCAGCTTCTACGTGCCCGATATGCGCGTGGCCGCCGGTTTTGGCCTGCCGCCGCAGCTGCGGGCCCTGCACACGGAGCTGCGCAAACGCGGCTTTGAGCACACCCAGGAACTGGTGAAGCAGGCGCGGAAGAAGGATTCCACCCTACAGCTGCCCGAAGACGAAGTAAACGCCTGGGGCTACTCGCTGCTCCGCCAGCAGCAGGTGCGCGAGGCTGCCGAGGTGTTCAAGCTAAATGTGAGCCTCTACCCCAACAGCGCCAACACCTACGACAGCCTGGCCGAAACATACCAGGAGCTGGGCAACAACACCCTGGCTGTGCGCAACTACAAGCAGGTGTTGAAGCTGGACCCCAAAAACACGAATGCAGCGGCCCAGCTGGAAAAACTCAAGTAGCCTATTCTCTGCTTACGTAGCATGACACGCTTCTTAACTGCCGCCCTGCTCCTGCTGCTAGCTGGCCCGGCGGCTCACGCCCAAACGTATGACCAGCTGCTGGAAAGTGCCGCTCGTCAGCTAAGTCAGAAAAACTACTGCGAAGCCACCGCCGCTTTCGAGCAGGCTTTTGCCGACAGCACCAAAGCGGGCCCATTCGACCTGTATGCCGGGGCCGGGGCGGCGGCCAACTGCCCCGGCCGGCAGCCGCAGGCCCTGCGCTGGCTGCTGCGCCTCACGCGCCAGCCCAACCTACCCATCACGGCCCGCGACGTAGACAACATGGCCCAGGACGAAAGCATGCGTAGTCTGCACAGCTTTCCAGCCTGGGCCCGCTTTTTGGCCAGTCTGCGGCAAACCGCGGCCCGGCGCGCCACCGAAGCCCAGCGGGCGGCCGGTGCGTGGCAGGCCAGCGCGCTGCGCCAAGCCCTACCGGTGCCCACGCAGCCAGGCCGCTACGCGGCGGCCCAGCCGGGCTTTGCCCTGTATTATGCCCCCGTCGATACGGTGCGGGTGCCCTACTTGGTGTACGTGCCCGCCACCTACCAGCCGGCTCGGCCCACGGCGCTGCTCGTGTATCTGCACGGCGGCATTGGGAGCACCACCCAGTTTCAGGCTGCCGACCCAGGGGTGGCGCAGGAACCCATCTTTGCGGCCGCAGCTGCGCAAAATGCATTGGTGCTTTACCCCTTCGGACGCCGCTCGTTTGGGTGGCTGGAGCAGCGGGCAGCCTTGGAAAACGTGCGCCAGATGGTGGCGCAGGTGCAGCAGCGCTACCACATCGACGGTCACCGCGTGTACCTGGGCGGAATATCGAACGGCGGCACGGCGGCATTTTGGTACGCGTGCCAGTCGCCGGCCGGCTTTGCGGGCTTCTTCGCCCTTTCGGCTCAGCCCAGCAGTACCCTCGGCCCCTTGAATTTCAAACGACTCCGTAAGGGCGCGCCACTGTATTCGCTGCAGGCGGAAGACGACGAGGTAGTTGCGTACCCACAGGCGCAGGCCCTCTACGCGCAACACCGCCGCCAGGCGCGGCAGTGGCATTTCAGCTCACGGCCCACGGGTGGCCACAGCTTTTTGTACGGCCCCGATGGTCTGGCTACGTTGAGTGCCTTGCTGGCCCAGCTCATAGCCAAGCCAACCCGCTGACAGATATATGACACCCACGAATAAGCGTATTGACCAACAACCGGAGCATCTTTACTTCGAAGAACTCCTAATTCACTGGCTGATACGCTTATTTAAGAACATATCTGGCCCGTTTCTACGTTCAGTTGGCTGATGTATCCAGCCCTGGCGTTTCTGCTGCTTTTCTTATCCGGCACCATGCTGCCCGTACACCGCCGCTTCGAGCAGACGCCCGACGGCGTGCCGGTATTTGTGGTGTCCAACGGGTTTCATACCGATATCGTGGTGCCCCTGCGCGAGGCCCGCACCGATATCGACTGGCTACGGCAGTTGCAGCAACCCACACTTACGGCGCGCTTTGGTAGCTACGAGTACGCCGCTTTCGGCTGGGGTAGTGAGCGGTTCTACCTGGAATCGTACGGCGGTAAATTTCCCGGGCCGGCCACCGTGCTCCGCTCCGTGGTGCCGGGTAAAACGCTGATGCACGTCGATTTTTATCAGCACGCCCCGCGCCCGGGCCGGCGGGTAGTGGCCCTGCGCATCTCACCCACCCAGTACCAGCAACTCGCGGGCCTGATTGCGCAGTCCTTCCAGCCCGACAGCGCCGGCGCGGCTGTGCTTCGCAACGCGGCCGGCTATACCCCCGACGATTTTTTCTTCTGGGCTCGGGGCCGCTACCACGCCCTGCGCACCTGCAACGACTGGACCAACGGCACCCTGCGCAAAGCTGGTCTGCGGACCGCCCTTAAGGCTCCGCTGGCCGGCTCTGTGCTGTTTCAGGCCCGCCGCAGCCGCCCGGCCCGGGAAATTCGCTGAATATAGTGCTGTCCATTTTCTTTGCAGCAGCGCATATTTCCTTGCTTAATACCAAGTCATTGGCAGAATACCAGTCGTAAGAGGATGCAGGTAGCCCCGACGCTCGGGCTACGGCCTTATGCTACTCTACTGCTGCCGCTGCTATGCTGGATGTTCATCGTGAGGAATTGCCCAAAAGCTACCTGCTGGTGCTGGCGCCCTCCACTGCCGAGCCCGATGAACTTAAGCTGACCCGGGCGCTGCACCGGGCCAGCCGGAGCGCGAAGAGGGCCATTTGGGTGGATTGCAGCCTGCTCGACCACCTCTCCACGGAAGCCATTGACCTGCTGCTGGCTTATGCCTATATGCTACACTGCCAAGCCCGCCGGCTCGTACTCTGCCACGTGCCCGACAAAGTGCGCCATCATTTCCTGGACCTGGATGAGGAGTCGCAGCCGCTGGTAGTGCCTTCGCTGCTCGATGCCGAGTATATCAGCCGCGACCTGCCGCCCAGCTCAGCCTCGGCGGCCTGAGCACATTTGCTCCACCACTGAAAACCGGCTTGCTGGGGAAGTCAGACGGGGCGTTGTACCTTCGCGCCATTATTGAGCATACTTCCTGATGAGCGCCCAGAAACCCAGCATTCCGAAAGGCACCCGCGACTTTGGCCCGGCCGTGGTGGCCCGCCGCAACTATATCTTCGGCATTATTCGCCGCACCTTCGAGAAATTCGGCTACGCGCCCCTGGAAACCCCGACCCTGGAAAACCTGTCGGTGCTGACCGGCAAATACGGCGACGAGGGCGACCAGCTGCTGTTTAAAGTCCTGAACTCGGGCGACTTCCTCAAGGACGTGACGGCCGACGATTTGCAGAATGAGGATGGCAAAGCTACCCGCCGGGTGCTGCCCAAAGTAGCTGAAAAAGGCCTGCGCTACGACCTCACGGTGCCCTTCGCCCGCTACGTGGTCATGAACCGCGGCACGCTCACCTTCCCCTTCAAGCGCTACCAGATCCAGCCCGTATGGCGCGCCGACCGCCCCCAGCGCGGCCGCTACCGGGAATTTTACCAGTGCGACGCCGACGTAGTAGGCACTGATTCCTTGCTTTGCGAGGCCGAAATCGTGCTGATGATGTGCGAGGTGCTGAACGGCCTGAATAAGGAGGCCAAGTCAGAAAACCAAAAGCTTGACTACACTATTACAATCAACCACCGGGGAGTACTTGGCGGAATGTACGATGCGCTGGGCGAATCTAATGGCACGGAAACAAATCTGTTTACGGCAATTGATAAGTTAGATAAGATAGGCATAGACGGCGTTAAGCAGGAATTGATTGACAAAGGCTTCACCAGCACCGAGGCTGAAAAGGTCTTTAAGTTGTTGTATATGCCTGCCACAGCTATACCCTCGTCTGATCAGAATCAGAATGCTCGGCAGGAGTTTTTATACCGAATTCAGAACCTGAAAAAGTCACTCGTAGTCGATATTTCACCCAGCAACATTCTGGCAGAAACGAGTGAAAGAGCCACCAGAGGTCTACAGGAGCTGGGCCAGGTCGTGGACTTCCTCACCGCCTTTGGCTTCGAGCAGTTCGACCGGCTCAAATTTGACCCGACGCTGGCGCGGGGCCTCTCCTACTATACGGGCTGCATCTTCGAAATCAAGATCAACAACGTGAACATGGGCAGCGTGAGCGGCGGGGGCCGCTACGACAACCTGACCGGCGCTTTCGGGCTGCCGGGCGTGTCGGGCGTGGGCTTTTCGTTCGGCGTAGATCGGCTCTACGACTGCCTGGAGGAGCTGGAGCTGTTTCCGGAAGGCGCCGCCGCTACCACGCGCTGCCTGATTACCAACTTCGACGCCGAAACCATGCCTTTGCTGCTGCCCGTGCTACGTGAGCTGCGGGCGGCGGGCATTCCGAGCGAAATGTACCCGGAAAGCAAGAAGCTGGCCCAGCAGTTTAAGTACGCCGATGCCAAGGGCATTCCCTACGTGCTTATTCAGGGCCCCGAGGAGCGGGCCGCCGGGCAGTTCAAGCTCAAGGAGCTGCGCACCGGGGAGGAAAAAACGCTGACTCTGGACCAGGTGCTGGCTACGCTGGCCTAACTCTGCCAGCAGGCAGCGCGCAACGAAGCCTCGCGCCTGCTACTATCCGGAATGCGTCGCGGAACGTTCCGCGACGCATTCCGCATTTATGGAATGTACCGCTGAAGCTTCAGCAACGGGTTCCGAATTTTGGAACGGCCTGCTGAACGTTCAGCGGGCCGTTCTGCATTTTGGAACGGCCCGCCGAAGCTTCGGTAACGCGTTCCAAAATCCGGGAGAGGCCTTGACAGCCGGGGTGCAGGCGGTTCCAAAAGATTTGAGGAACTTGCGGGTCACCCCAGTTTTCTTTTCACCCACCCGCATGTCCGCCGACGTTTTTTACCTCGACCCCACCACCCACCTCGACCTACCCACCCTGCGCCAGCTGCTGGCAACCAAGCAAACCGTGAAGCTCAGCCCCGCCGCCACCCAGCGTATCGAGGCCTGTTACAACTACTTGCATGGCCGCCTGGCCCAGTCCGACGCGCCGATATACGGCATCAATACGGGCTTCGGGGCCTTGTGCGACACCGGCATTGCGCCCGAGGAGCGGCAGCAGCTGCAAGTAAACCTGATGATGTCGCACGCCTGCGGCACGGGCGAGGAAGTGCCGGCCGAGCTGGTACGCCTCATGCTGCTGCTCAAGGCCCAGAGCCTGAGCTACGGCCACAGCGGCGTGCAGCTGGCCACCGTGCAGCGCCTGCTCGACTTCTACAACCGGGGCATTTTGCCGGTGGTGTATCAGCAGGGCTCGTTGGGGGCCAGCGGTGATTTGGCCCCACTGGCCCACCTGTGTTTGCCCCTGGTAGGCTTGGGCGAGGTTAATTACGAGGGCTACCGCCTGCAGGCCGCCGATGCTCACCACCTTTTCAGCTGGCAGCCCATTACGCTGGAAGCCAAGGAAGGCCTGGCCCTGCTCAACGGCACGCAGTTTATGCTGGCCTACGGAGTGCATTGCCTACTGCGGGCCGAGCGCCTCACCCAAGCCGCCGACGTTATCGGGGCCTTATCGCTGGAAGCTTTCGATGGCCGGCCCGAGCCGTTTGATGCGCGCCTGCACACCATTCGGCCCCACGCCGGACAGCTGAAAGTAGCCGAGCGGATTCGGGGCTTTTTGGCCGGCAGCGAGTTGCAGCAGCAGCCCAAAACCGCCGTCCAGGACCCCTACTCCTTCCGCTGCCAGCCCCAGGTGCACGGGGCCTCCCGCGACGCGCTGGCCTACGTGGCCGGGGTGTTCGAAACCGAGTGCAACGCCGTTACCGACAATCCCAACATCTTCCCCGACGACGACCTGATTCTGAGCGGGGGCAACTTCCACGGCCAGCCCCTGGCTCTGGCCCTCGACTTTATGGCCATTGCCGTGGCCGAGCTGGGCAGCATTTCGGAGCGCCGCACCTACCAGCTCATTGGCGGGCAGCGCGGGTTGCCGCCGTTCTTGGTGGCCGAGCCCGGCCTGAACTCGGGCTTTATGATTCCGCAGTACACCGCCGCCGGCATCGTGAGCCAGAACAAGCAGCTCTGCACGCCCGCCTCGGTAGATAGTATCGTGAGCAGCAACGGGCAGGAAGACCATGTGAGCATGGGTGCCAACGCCGCCACCAAGGCCCGCCGCGTAGTCGACAACGTGGAGCAGATTCTGGGCATCGAGCTCATGAATGCCTGCCAGGCCCTGGCTTTCCGCCGCCCCACCCGCACTTCGCCGGTGCTGGAGCAGGTAGTGGAGGCCTTCCGCGAAAAGGTAAAGTTCGTGAGCCGGGACCGGGTCCTCTACCCCGATCTGCACGCCGCCGCCGCCTTCGTGCAGGGCTACGAATGGCCGTAAGGCAGACAGGAAGCGTGAGGGAGCGTTGTTTGTTCTGTCATCCTGAACATTCTGCGCGTAAAGCAGAAACGAAGTGGAGTGAAGGACCTTCCTCACCTGAGTGACAAGCCCGATTAAAAGTACCAAAGCCCTTTACCACGCAAGTAGTAAAGGGCTTTATGGTAAAAGGGTGGGACGTACTGCGCAGAGAACGGATTGCCACGGCTGCGCCTCGCAAGGACAGACTGGGCAAGACCTCCAATCTGACCCTGATGCGGGATACCCGGCCGGAGTTTCTATTTTTAGCGCACTGAAAACGCAAATGCGGATGCCGTACGTTATGAATGTTGTGAACCGTCTCCGCTTCCTCACCTTACTTCTGCTGCTGCTCACCGGCAGCGGCCGGCTGCGCGCCCAGTGCCTCGACCAGCTGCCGGCCAACTGCGCCGAGCCTTTCGAAGCCTTCGACCTGCAAACCGGCCTGCCGGTGCAAAACTTCTGCGTGGGCCGCACCGTGCGCATCACCATTACCTGCCCCGGCCGCGCCGGCGTCGACCGAAACGCGCTGTACTACCAGTTTGTGCCGGGGGCGGCCACTACGGCACCCTGCACGGGCTACAGCAGCCGCACCAATACCTTCACGCCCACCCAGCCCGGCAAGATTACGGTGGCCGAAAATGCCCAGGCGGGGGCTGGCGCCGGCACCATCTTTCTGCGCGTATTCGACGTGTATGCCACCAGCAAGCCCATCTTTCAGGTGGAAGCCTGCGCCCCGGGCTTCGTGCGCGTCAACGTGACGGATCAGGCCTACGACGCCTACACCATCCGCATCAACGACGGCGCGACGGAGCCGGTCAATAAAGGAGCCGGCCCCCAGACGTATGCCGTGGCCGGCACGACGGGCAAAATCAAGGTAACCGGCTTCTATGCCGTGGGAGGCCTGTGCGTGGGCGCCGATAGCACCACATATACTACACTGAGCGCGGCGCCTAGCCCGGTTATTCGCCGCCTGGCGCTGGTGGGCACGCAGGCTCAGTTTCAGTTCGATGCCCTGCCCACCGGCTACCGCTACGTGCTTCAGCAGGCCGATGCGGCCAGTACCGGCGGGTTCCGGGACCTGCCCCAGGCGGTTTTTACCAGCACCACGGCTACGCTGGCCGGCGTAGCGGACGGAGCCTGCTATCGACTCCGCATCCAGGATATCTGCGCTACGGCCTCGTTGCCGGTGTCGGCCACCGCCTGCGCTCTTTTCCTGACCGGCAGCTCAGCCAACGGCCAAAACACGCTGTCATTTGCCGGCAATGCCAACAGCTACATTGTGAAGCGCGATGGTCAGACCCTGGCGACGTTGCCGGCCGGCAGCACCAGCTACACCGATGCCGCCGTGACGTGCGGAGTGCGCTACTGCTACCAGCTCGAAGCCAACAGCGGCCCCGCCGTGGCCCGTACCACGCTTATTTCCAACGAAACCTGCCTGACTACAACGCCCAGCCCGGTGCTGCCCGTACCGCAGTTGCTGGCCAGCTTCACGGCCACCAACCAGGTGCAGCTCACGGCCACGGTGCCGGGTCTGCCTACCGGCGGGCGGGTGCGCTACCTGCGCAGCACCGGCCCGGGCACACCCACCGAGCTGCGCCTCACCGCCCGCCGCACCATGCGCGACTCTACCCTGGTTATCGACCCGACTGCTACGCCCTGCTATCAGGCACAGTTCGTGGACGACTGCGGCAACAGCTCGGCGCTGAGTGCGGCCTTCTGCCCGGTTATTCTGCAGGCCAAAGCCACCGACATAGACGGCAACCGAGTACAGCTTGATTGGAGCGCACTGCGCGGCCCCGACCCGGCCGGTAGCGTGCAATACACCGTGCAGCTTGTGGATGCCAGTGGCACGGTACTGAGCCAGCCCTCGGCCAGCCTGGCCGCCAACACTTTTCTGGACTTAGCGCCGCCCACCGACCGACAGCTACTGCGCTACCGCATTGCGGCCACCAGTCCCAGCATGGCCCAGCCCAGCTACTCCAACGTGGCCCTCGTAGCCCGCACCATGCGGGCCGTGCTGCCCACGGCCTTCACGCCCAACGGCGACGGTCTGAACGACGCGCTGGAAGTGAAAGGCCGGTTTCTGCCCGCCACGTTTACCTTCACGGTAGTTGACCGCAATGGCCAGCAGGTGTTCCGGGGTACTGACCGCACGCAGGTCTGGAACGGGCGGGTGGGCAATGAGCTGCCGGTACCGGGTGCCTACGTGTGGCGTTTCGAGGCCACCGACGAAACCGGTCAGCGCGTGGTGCAGCACGGCACCATCACGATTCTGCGGTGAGGGTTTGTTGGTTGATTATCGATTTTTAGTTATTTGTTGCCTCTCATCCTGAGCACCTTCCTTATATACCTCACTACAGCTTGTACCAACACAAAAGCCCTTTCCCGCACGAGCAGGAAAGGGCTTTTTACATTGAATCAGGCGTGTTACTTAGGCGAGGAAGGTCCTTCACTCTGCTTCGTCTCTGCTTTACGCGCAGAATATTCAGGATAACAGGCAATTAACAATCAACAACTACTTCTCAATCATCAGCTTCTGGGCCTGGACTCGGCCGCTGAGCAGCAGGCGACAGGTGTAGAGGCCGGCGGGCAGGGCCTGGCGGTTCAGGGTGAGTTGGTAGAGACGGCCGGCGGTGGCCAGTTCGTCGTAGAGCGTGGCCACTACCTGGCCCAGGGCATTGAACACCTGCACCCGGGCCGGTGCAGCCTGCGGGCTGCGGAAGCTGATGGTGGTGCGCTCGGCAAACGGGTTAGGATAGGCCTCAAACGTCGGCCCGCTGGCATCGTGGGCCGCACCCAGGGCCAGGGCCACGCTGCCCACCCCAAACGACCAGACGTTGCTGGCCACCGTGGCGCCTTCCTGGCTGTCGTCCCCGTCGTAGAGGGCATCGACGCGCCAATAGTACGTTTTCGATTCCAGGATATTGGGCAGCGTGAAGCTGGTTTGCGTCAGGCCGGTGGCTACGGGCTCCAGGGTTTCGGGCGAGGTGCCCACGAATACATTATACCGGTCGGCGGCCCCACTCCAGCGCAGCGCCACGCCGGTGGCCGGTACGGCCCCGGCCCCGGGTGCCGGGGCCACGTTGGCAGCGCCGCTGCCCAGGCGCACGTTGGTACCCCCCACCAGAATCAGGCTGGGCCTGGGCGGCGGGGCCATGTCGCCGCCGAGGTAATAGCTGGGGTGGGGCGGCTGGTTGTAGGCCGAGTTCTGCAACGCCACCTGGGTGCGGTACTGCGCGTCGTGCATCAGCGTGGGCAGGCGGTAGGTAGTCGGGATGGTGGTGGTGAGGATGATCAGGCTCTGGTTGTCGATGGTGCGGCTGATGACTTCCTCGCGCCAGTCGCCGAGCACGTCGGCCGAAACGCCGGGGTTGCGCTTAGTGGTGTTGTTGTAGGCCATGTTAAAGGGCGCGTCGTAAATCGAGGCCAGGCGTGTCACCGAATTCGTGGCCGGGTTCCACTTGTCGATTTTGTCGCCGTCGAGCAACTCGCGCTGCAAGTCGCCGTCCCACCACAGGCCGAAGTTGATGCTGGGCCGGGAAGTGCTGAGCTGCTGGCCGGTGCAGCTGTAGACGCCGCCCGTGGAGCCCCACATTTCGGCGCCCTTGTAGCGCGGGTCAATGTCGGCGGCCATGGCCCGGCCTACGTCGCCGGTGGTGGGCACCCCGAAGATGAGCTGGCCGGTGCGGGCGTCGCGCAGCTGCAGGCCGTTGGTACCGTACTTGGCTGGCTCTTCCTGGCACTGCCACACTTCCTGGCCGGGCCGGTCGGGGTTCAGGTCGCCCATGTGCAGGGCGTCGCCGTGGCCGGCCCCGCTGCTGAACAGGCCCTGGCCGTTGTCGTCGATGGTGCTGGCCCCGTTGCAAATTTCGTCTTTGCCGTCGCCGTCCACGTCGCCCACTGTGAGCTGGTGGTTGCCCTGCCCGGCGTAGGCCGAGTTGCCGCTGGTGTTGGAGTCAAACGTCCAGCGCGGGGTGAGCTGCCCATTGCGCCAGTCCCAGGCCACGCGCACCAGGCGGGTGTAGTAGCCCCGGCCCATCACCAGACTGGGCCGCTGCCCGTCGAGGTAGGCAATGGCCGACACGAACCGGTCGACGCGGTTGCCGTAACTGTCGCCCCAGCTGCTGACCGTGCCCCGGGCCGGCAAGTAGTTGGTAGTGACCATAGCCGCACCGGTTTGCCCGTTGAAGACGGTCAGGAACTCGGGGCCCGACAGCACGTAGCCCGAGGAGTTGCGGTAGTCGGCCGTGGCCGAGCCGATAATGGCCCCCTGCCCGTCCCGGGTGCCGTCGGCAGTTTTGACGGCCACTTCGGCCTTCCCGTCGCTGTTGAGGTCGTACACCATGAGTTGGGTGTAGTGGGCCCCGGCCCGGATGTTGCGGCCCAAATCGATGCGCCACAGGCGGGTGCCGCTCAGCTTGTAGGCGTCCAGGTACACGTTGCCGGTGTAGCCGCTCTGGGAGTTGTCCTTGGCGTTGCTGGGGTCCCATTTCACCACGATTTCGTACTCCCCGTCACCGTCGAGGTCGGCCACCGAGCAGTCGTTGGCCGAGTAGGTGTAGGCCACGTTGTCGGGAGTGGTGCCGCCGGCCGGAATCTGGAGCGGAATGGAGCGAAACTGCTGGCTGAGCGTGGGCGCGGTGGCCGAGCCGGCCTGCTCCACCCCGTTCAGCACCGGCCGCACGCTGTAGCTAGCATTGGCAGCGGTGGTATTGTCGACGAAGTTGGTAGAGTTGGTAATGGGTGTGGCGTTGGCCTTGGTGCTGCCCCGGTACACGTTGAAGCTGATGCCGGCGGGGTCGGTGCCGAATAAGCGCCAGCCCACGTACACCTGGCTGGGACTGGTGCGCACGGCCACCACGCCGCGGTTGAGCTTTTCCAGGTACTTCTGGGCCTGGGCTGGTAGCACGCCGAGCAGCCCGGCCAGGGCAAGCAGCAGGGTTCTGGGCGGTAGTAAGCTTTTCATCATAGCGGGAGTTTTGGTAAGGTGGAAAAGAGCGGCAAAGCGGCCGGTAAGCCGGGCGCGGGTTGAAAGTGCTGAATAACAAGCCCGCGGGTGTCCTGTACTATCCTGCTCTATCATAATTAGGCGAAGAGTGGCGCGGGCCCGGCGGCGGGCCATGACAGTACAGGGAAGCTGCCGGACGCCTCACTCCTACTTTTAGCGGCTCCCCACCCACGGCCGGTTTTGCGCCGGCGCCCTTTGCGCTACCCATGGTTTCCTCCGCCTTTTCCTTTATCGGCCTGCTGGCGGCCGGGCTGCTGCTGGCCGGTGGCGCCACGGCCCAGCCCGCACTGCCCGCTGGGTATAAGTTCGATTTCGGCAGCGGCCCGGCCGCCCCGGGCTACGTGGCCGTGGCCGCCAACGCGGCCTACTCCCCGCGCGGGGCTACGGCTTCGACTTCGGCACTACGGTTTCGGCCGTGGACCGGGGCGGCAGGGACGCGCTACGGGGCGACTTCGTGAGCAGCCGGCAGCCGTTTTACTTCTCGGTGAAGCTGCCCGAGGGCAACTATACCGTGACCGTGACGCTGGGCGACGCCCAGCGACTACCTCTTCATCGAGTTTGGCCACAATGACCAGAAAGACAAGGGCGAAAACGACGGGGCCTGGAAATCCTACACCGAGCGGCTGCGGCTGTTTGTGCGCGAAACCCGGCAGAAAGGCGGTATTCCGGTGCTTCTGACTTCTACCAGCCGCCGCTCGTTCGGGCCTGATGGCAGGGTGGAAAACAGCTTGGGCGACTTCCCCGCCGCCGCCCGCCAGGTGGCCCAGCAGGAGAAGGTGGCCCTGATTGACCTCAACGCCATGACCCAGACGCTCTACGAAGCTATGGGCCCCGAGGAGTCAAAAAAGGCTTTGTGCACTACCCGGCCAACACCTACCCCGACCAGCGCCAGCCCCTGGCCGGCAATACCCATTTCAAACCCTACGGCGCCTACGAAGTTGCCCGCTGCGTGGTCGAGGGTATCAAAGCCAACCAGTTGGAACTGGCAAAATGGCTGCGCGACACACCCGCCTTCAACCCGGCCCAACCCGATCCGCTGAGCGCCTGGCAGTGGCCCGACAGCCCCCGTAGTGCCGTGGTTAAGCCCGACGGAAATTAGCGCGGGTACCCAGCCTTCGGGTTCTACCCGACGCGGAGGCGCTTGTGTATTTTTCGCAAGTCCGAATGCAAAAAGTATACGCTGATGTAGGGTATTGGTATTCTGCTATCAAAATACCCTACACTCTCTCTGGTCACAGCTACCACATGAAATATCATGGCACGCGAGATTCCTCGCTGGACTCGCCATGACGTACCATTTTGCTTATATTAATAAAGACCCCAACTACGTGATGTTACCGCTATTGAAAAGCATCTTGCCCCGCGTGCTGCTTGCTACCGGCCTTCTGGTATTCCAAACTACTGGGGCCCTAGCCCAGCAGCCGCTGGCATTTGCCTACTTCAAAGGCAATAGCCGCGACGGTCTGCACCTGGCCTACAGCCGCGACGGCTACACCTGGCAGGCGCTGAAAAACGACAGCTCATTTCTGAAGCCCGCCGTGGCCCACGACCGCCTCATGCGCGACCCGTGCATCCTGCGCGGCCCCGATGGCCGGTTTCACATGGTCTGGACGGTGAGCTGGAACGATAAGGGCATCGGCTACGCCTCCTCGCCCGACCTGGTGCACTGGTCGGAGCAGCAGTTTGTGCCCGTGATGCAGCACGAAGCGGGGGCACGCAACTGCTGGGCCCCGGAAATAAACTACGACGCGCGACGGAAGCAGTACGTCATCTATTGGGCTACCACCATCACCGGCCGCTTTCCCGAAACCCAGGCCCGGGCCGAAAGCAGCTACAACCACCGCATCTACTACACCACCACCCAGGATTTCAAAACCTACGCCCCCGCCCGGCTGCTCTACGAGCCCGGCTTCAACGTCATCGACGCTAGCATTCAGCAGGACGGCAAGCGTTACGTGCTGTTTCTCAAGGACGAAACCGTGGAGCCCAAGCCGCAGAAAAACCTGCGCGTCGCCTACAGCAAGCACCTTACCGGCCCTTACGGCCAGCCCTCGCCCCCCATCACCGGCGACTACTGGGCCGAGGGCCCCACCGCCGTGCGCCTGGGTACCGACTGGCTGGTGTATTTCGACCAGTACCGCCTGCACCGCTACGGGGCCGTTCGTTCCCGGGACCTGAAAACCTGGACCGACGTCTCGGACCAGATCCGGCTGCCCGCCGGCCTGCGCCACGGTACCATTCTGCCGATAAGTGAGCAGGAATTGCAGCTGCTGTTGCGGGAATAAGTGGTTGTTGATTGTTGGGTTATTTCACCGCCGTTGAACCTGTCTAATCAATAATCAACATCTAACAATCAGTCATTAACTCCCAACAATCACCTTGCAAAAGACAGGATACTACAGGATACCCGGCAACTGGTGGGGTTGTAGGTTAGCGGCTGGTAGTCGGGCTGCTACTCCCCGAACCCTTCCCATCCTTTCCTGCCATGCGCCTTTCCTGTTTTCTGCTCGCGCTTACCCGCCCGCTGCTGGCCGCCGCGCTGCTGGCCGCCTTGCCCGCCACCGCCCAAACTGCGCCGCAGAAGCAGGTACAGTACCTCTCGGGCAAAGACAATAAGCCGACCGTGCAGTGGGACTTCTACTGCACCGGGGGCCGAAAAAGCGGGTTCTGGACCAAAATTGCGGTACCCTCGTGCTGGGAGCAGCAAGGTTTTGGCTCGTACAACTACGGCCGCGACTACAAAACCTACGGCAAGAATTTTCGCTTCGCCGACGAGCAGGGCCAGTATAAGCACCCGTTTACGGTACCCGCCGGCTGGCAAGGCAAACAGGTCTTTATCGTCTTCGAAGGCTCGATGACGGACACGGAAGTACGCATCAATGGGCAGAGCGCCGGGCCCATTCACCAGGGCGCGTTCTACGAGTTCAAGTACGACATTACCGACAAGCTCAAGCCCGCCGGCCAAAGCAACCTGCTGGAAGTGACGGTGAGCAAGATGTCGGCCGAGCAGTCCGTCAACAACGCCGAGCGCCTGGCCGACTATTGGGTGTTCGGGGGCATTTTCCGGCCGGTGTACATTGAGGCTTACCCCCGGCAGTTCATCACCCACACTGCTATTGATGCCCGGGCCAACGGCTCGTTCGGTATGCGCGCCTTCGTGCGGAATGTGCCGGCGGGAACTCAGGTGCAGGCCGAGCTGCTGGATGCGGCGGGTAAGGTCATCGGCACAGCCCGCGCGGCCGTGAGCCCGCAGGATACCGCCGTGACGCTGCGCACCACGGTGAGCCAACCCCGGCTCTGGACCTCGGAAACGCCCCATTTGTACCGGGTGCGCACCAGCCTGAAGCAGGGCGCCACCACGCTCTACCAGACCACCAACACGTTCGGGTTTCGCACCATCGAGGTGCGGCGCGGGCAGGGCATTTACGTCAACGGTACTCAGGTGAAGATGAAGGGCATCAACCGCCACAGCTGGTGGCCCGAAACCGGCCGCACCCTCAACGACTCCATTCAGCTCGCCGACGTGCGCCTGCTCAAGGAAATGAACATGAATGCCGTGCGCATGGCGCACTACCCGCCCGACGCGAAGTTTCTGGACCTCTGCGACTCGCTGGGCCTCTACGTGCTCGACGAGCTAGCCGGCTGGCAGAAAGCCTATAGCACCAAGGCCGGCGAAAAGCTGGTCAGGGAAATGGTAATTCGCGACGCCAACCACCCCAGCATTATCTTTTGGAGTAACGGCAACGAAGGCGGCACCAACAAGGAGCTGGACGACGACTACGGCCAGTACGACTTCTCCCGCCGGCCCGTCATTCACGCCCACCACCGCCCCGGCAACCAGCACGGCGGCATCGACTGCAACCACTACGAGAGCTACTATAGCACCCAGAAAATACTGGCTGATTCGCTCATTTACATGCCCACTGAATTTCTGCACTGCCAGGACGACGGCGGCGGGGCCGTGGGCCTCAACGACTTCTGGGAGCTGCATTGGAAGTCCCAACGCTCGGGCGGCGGCTTCCTCTGGGCCCTCGTAGATGAAGGCATTGTGCGCACCGACCAGCGCAATATCATCGATGTGAACGGAGTGAATGCGCCCGACGGCGTGGTGGGCCCCCACCGCGAAAAGGAAGGCAGCTTCTACGCCATCCGCGAAATTTTCTCGCCCATTAAGATTGGCCTCCAGGAGTTGCCCGCCAAATTCAACGGCACGGTAGAAGTCGAAAACCGCTACCACTTCAACAACCTCAGCCAGTGCTTTTTCCAGTGGGAGTTGCTAAACTTCCGCAAGCCTACCGACCCGTTTGCCGGCTCGGTTTCGGGCAAGAAAAGCCGGATTAAAAGCCCCGACGTGAAGCCCTTGGCCAAAGGCAAACTGAAGCTGGAGCTGCCCAAAGACTGGCAGAGCTACGACGCGCTGGTGCTTGCCGCCTTCGACCCGCAGAAAAACCTGGTGTACAAGTGGACCTGGAAAACCGGCGGCAACGCCAAAATCCTCGACGACGTGGTAGCCTTGAAGGCGGCCGAAAAAAGCTTGGTGGAAGTAACCGACGCCGACTCTTTGCTCACGCTGAAAGCCAGCAACATCAGTGTCACTTTCAACAAAACCACCGGCAGGATTACCGGCGTGAAGGGCAACAGCGGCGACAAGCTTTCCTTCGCCAATGGCCCGGTGCTGGTGAGCGGCACGGCCACCTTCACCGGCCTCTCGCACCACCCGGAAACCGATGGCGAAGTGGTAGACGTGACCTACAGCGGGGCTATGAAGGCCGTGCGCTACCAGATGCACGGCTCAGGCTGGCTGAGCATGACCTACGAGTACACGCTGCCGGCCGGCGACTACGCCTTCAGTGGCCTGAGCTTCACCTACCCCGAAAACTACGTGCTGGGCGCCAAGTGGCTGGGCAAGGGCCCCTACCGCGTCTGGAAAAACCGCCTGCAGGGTGTGGCCGACAACGTCTGGGAAAACGCCTACAACAACACCCAGACCGGGGCTGCCCCCTGGATTTACCCTGAATTCAAGGGCTACTTCGCCGACATTGCCTGGCTGGAAATGAACACCGTGGAAGGCAAGTTCCTGGTGGCCTCGCCCGATAAGGGCCTTTACGTGCGCCTGTTCGACTTCTACGGCCTCTCCGGCGTGAAGCCCTCCCCCGGTTTGCCGGCCGGCAACCTTTCCTTTCTGGACGCCATTCCGCCCCTGGGCACCAAGCTGGCTCTGAACATCGACGCCAACACCAAAAATCTGGGCCCGCAGAGCGAACTGAACCACCTCAGCGGCAGCACCAAACGCACACTGTACTTCTATTTCGGCCTGCAGCAACCCAACACCAAGCCCCAGCCCTACACCGCCCCGGTGAAAGACGACCTGTTTTAGGCCGGGCAAAGCCCGCTACGGCAGTCGTAACACGTTGTTTACCAACAAAAAAAGCCGACCTGAATACGTCGGCTTTTCTGGGGGCAGTGGATTTCCTATTTCACTTTCATATCGGTAAAGCTGCCTGCCAGGGTAATATCACACGTAGCGGTGCTAAAGTCCGACAGCGGGTCGCGCTGCCCGGGAGCTACCACTTCGTAGGTGCCACTGAGGAGCTGGCGCTTGGCATCGTAGGCGGTAATAGTCACGTTGCCGGTCAGCTCGGGGGTAAAGTCGCTGAGGCGGAAAATACTGGTGCCGCCGGCATCGGTGTACAGGTACGATACAAAAACCGGGTCGGTGGGCCGTTTCTGGCATTTCAGCGCGTATACGCCCTTCCAATCGGTTTTCAGCGCGGCCCGGTCTACTTCCAGATGCACGGCATCGGTGGCCACCTTGAAGTCGAGGCCCAGTACGGCGGGGTACAGTTGGGCCTCGCCTTTAATGTCGCGGCTCGGCCAGGAGACGATACTGCTCTCCCGGGTAGCCGGGTAGTAGTAGCCGTGGCCTATCCGATACTCCGGGGTAGGATCGGCCGGGGCGGGCGTTTCTTCGGTTTTGTCGGAGCAAGCCGACAGCAGACCAGCCGGAACTAAAAGTGCTGTCAATAAAAGGGAACGGGTAAAGAATGGCATAAGCTAGGATAAGTTGGAAACGGCCGGCCAAGCGCCGGGCCGCAGCGGGCATTTCAAGGACTATACCAAAGGTAGCCGCTTAAAAAAAGTGCGGTTCGTTTTCTAAGCAGCGCTTGTCGGGCAGCGTGCCGGCATTTCCCAGAAAATCAGAGTCTAGCATTCAATTTCCCGACTAAAAAAAACCCGACCAAGGCCGGGCTTTTTTTAGTTGGATGTCGTTGCCATCAATATCCCACTCGCAGCACACCCGAGCAACAGGTGTTTGGGCTACCCCAGTTGGGCGAGTCTTCTACTACTGCTCGTTCTGCGTTACGCGAGCGGGCAAGGCGGCGCCCCGGGTTTCTCCGGCGGCCGTAGCAGCTACCGACACAGCCGACGTAGCCTTCTGCGGCGTTTTGGCTTCCTGGGCGGCCGGGGCTTCCGAACCCAGATAGTTGCCGTAGCCCACTATTACGGTGCTCAGCACCACGGCCAGGATGCCCAACGACACGGTGCGCATGGTGAGGCGGTTGGCCCCGCGCCACTCATGCAGATACAGGCCCCACATCGAGCTGAAGGCAATAATAAAGGCCATGTGCAGCGTCCAGCCCGAGAAGCGGTAGTCGCCCATCTGCGAGTCGCCCATGCCGTAGAAGAAGAACTGCAGGTACCACGTGAAGCCCGCCATAGCGCAGAACAGCACGTTGCGCAGGGCCGGGAAAGTCGGGTTGAGGTAGTCGGTATAGGTCTTGTTCTTGATGTTGAGGTAGATGCACCACACGGCGTTGGTGGTAAGGCCACCGAGCAGCACTACCACCAGAATGGCGTTGTTCATGTAGAGCGGGTCGGTGCCGCTGGCTTTGGCAATGTCGGCAATGGGCTGCCCGGCCGTGAGGCCAAACGACATGCAGGCACTCATCACGCCCGAAAAAACGGCTACCCCGACGCCTTTGCGCAAGTCGAACTCGGCCACGCCTTCCTTTTTCTGGTCGGCCGTGAGGTGCTTTTCCTTCATCACGCCAGCTAGTCCGCAGATCAGAATACCTAGCACGCATACCACCAGGCCTATCAGAATGACTTGGCCCGAAGAAGTGCTAAGCAGTTCACCGAAAGCCTTGGTATCGACTAATCCGCCGAACATGTCCTGCCAGATGGGCGGCACCAGAGTACCAAACACGGCGCACAGCCCCAACGTAACCGCCATGCCCAGCGAGAGGCCCAAATAGCGCATGGCCAGCCCGAAGGTGAGGCCGCCGAAGCCCCAGAGCACGCCCCACATGTAGGTCCAGAGTAGGGTTTCGGAATCGGCCTGGGCCAGCACGCCAAACAGGTTTTTCACCGTGAGGGAGCCCATAAGTAGCGGCGCGAAAACCCAGCTCACAATGCCGCCCACGAGCCAGTAGCTTTCCCACGACCAGCCTTTTACTTTCTTGTAGGGCAAATAGAAGCTGCCCGAGGCGAAGCCGCCCAATGCGTGTAGGATTACTCCCCAAATAACTGCCATGATGGTAAATGTGGTGGGTTCAGACCAAATCTGCGCTTCTTTCCGGGCCCAACTATCCTGTGCTCTCCTGCCGGCATAAAGGAAGGCTTCACTCCTTTAGTAAGCGCCGAAAAGCGCGGGGCAAGTAACAATTATTTTACCGCCGAGCAGGAGAGTGCAGGAGGTTTGCCCGAAGGCGGCCCGCGTAATTTGTTGAAAAGCAATTCTTACCTGTTTTCTGCATACCCCACAAACAGAAGCGCCATCATGGAAAAAACGCTGACCTTTCAACACGTTAGTTACCTCTGGGACGAAGCCAGGGCGCTGGAACTAAGCGGCGACGAAGTAGCCCTGTTTCTGTACCGCTCCAACCTGCTCGGCGCCGACCTGCGCCTGACCAACTACGCCGGCGGCAACACTTCCGTTAAAATCACTGAAACCGACCCCGTCACGGGCCAGCAAGCCCCCGTTATGTGGGTGAAAGGCTCGGGCGGCGACATTGGCACGCTCACCAAGGCCGGCTGCGCCAACCTGTACGTGGAGAAGCTGCACGCGCTGAAAAACCGCTACCGCGGCCTGCAGCACGAAGATGAAATGGTGGGCCTGTTTGAGTATTGCCTTTTCGACCCCAAGTGCGCCACGCCCAGCATTGATACGCCCCTGCACGGCCTGCTGCCCTTCAAGCACATCGACCACCTCCACCCCGATGCCCTCATTGCCATTGCCGCCAGCAAAGACGGCGAGCAGATCATGAAGGAAATCTGGGGCGACTCCATGGCTTGGCTGCCCTGGCAGAAGCCGGGCTTCGACCTGGGCCTGCAGCTGGAAAAAGTAGTAGCCGAAAACCCCGGCCTGCGCGGCGTTATCCTGGGTGGCCACGGCCTCTTTACCTGGGGCAACACCAGCTACGAATCGTATATCAACACGCTGGAAGTCATTGAAATGGCCGCCGCCTACCTGGAGGCCAACTACGGCAAGCGCAAGCCGGTATTCGGCGGCGTAAAGCTCGAAAACGGCCCCGACGCGGCCACCCGGCAGCAGCAGGCCGCCGCGGTAATGCCCATTCTGCGCGGGCTGGCCTCCGGGCAGCGCCGCATGGTGGGCCACTACACCGACGACGCCCGGGTGCTGGAATTCGTGAACTCGCACGACCTGGCCCGCCTAGCCCAGAAAGGCACCTCCTGCCCCGACCACTTCCTGCGCACCAAAATCCGCCCGCTGGTACTCGACGAAGCCGTGATGCGCCAGCCACTGGCCGCCGTGAAAGAGTATCTGGAAGAGCAGTTCGCGGCCTACCGCCAGGACTACGCCGCCTACTACGAGCGCAGCAAGCACGACAACTCCCCGGCTATGCGCGACCCAAATCCGGTGGTAATTCTGTGGCCTGGCGTGGGTATGTTCTCCTTCGCCAAAGACAAGCAGACCGCCCGCGTAGCCGCCGAGTTCTACACCAACGCCATCAACGTAATGAAAGGCGCCGAGGCGGTGAGTGAATACACCGGCCTGGCCGAGCAGGAGGCCTTCAACATCGAATACTGGCTGTTGGAAGAAGCCAAGCTCCAGCGCATGCCCAAGCCCAAGTCGTTGTCGGGCCAGATTGCCTACGTAACGGGCGGCACGGGCGGTATCGGACTGGCTATCTGCGAGCTGCTGCTGCAAAACGGCGCCGTAGTAGTAGCCACCGACCGCGACCGGCTGGAAGAAACCCAGGCCGATCTGCGCAAGCGCTACGGCAAAGACAACGCCCTGACGGCGGCTATCGACGTAACCAACGCCCAAGCCATTGCCGACTCCTTTACGGCCACCGTGCTGCAATTCGGCGGCGTGGATATCGTGGTGAACTGCGCGGGCCTGAGCATCAGCAAGCCCCTGAGCGAAACCACCCAGGCCGACTGGGACATTCTCAACGACGTGCTCGTGAAAGGCCAGTTTCTGGTGACGCAGCAGGCCGTGGAGATTCTGCGCAAGCAGCACCTGGGCGGCGACGTGGTAAACATTGCCAGCAAAAACGGCCTCGTGGCTGGCCCCAACAACGTGGCCTACGGCACGGCCAAAGCGGCACAATTGCACATGTCGCGCCTCTTGGCCGCCGAGCTGGGCCCCGACAAGATCCGCGTCAATACTGTGAACCCCGATGCCGTGCTGCGCGGCTCCAAAATCTGGGAGGGCGACTGGGCCGCGGGCCGGGCCAAGGCTTACGGCGTGAGCGTGGAAGAACTGCCGGCCCACTATGCCAAGCGCACGTTGCTGGGCGAGGAAGTGCTGGCCGAAGATATTGCCAAGGCGGTGCTGGTATTCGTGGATGGCAGCCTGAGCAAGAGCACCGGCAACGTGCTCAACGTGGACGGCGGCGTGGCCATGGCCTTCGTGCGCTAGGCGCGGCCCAATGCGCTAACCGGTAGTAAAAACCTGGCCGGCCAATTTTCGGATTGGTTTGCCAGGTTTTTTTACACCCTTTTCAAATGCGGGTAATTCGCTAAATTCAGCCTGATCAATGCCCTGATTTACAAGCTCCCGGCCGGCAGCAGCTCGTTCGATTCCTTCTCCCTGCGGTTCTCTCCAGCCGTTATATCGTCGGGTTCTGCTTTGTCAATCCGCTCTTTAAAGGTTATCATGACCTGCCTTTTCCCACCCTCCTTTCTTTGCCACCATGCTAGTCAATCCGGAATACCGGAACCGCCATGCTACCCCGGGCACAAGAGAAACCCTTCGTGATTCCGCGCCCTCCGGCATGTATACGCTCCAGCTGAAACCCCAAGACAAAACGCCCAAGTACAAGCAGATTGTGCAGTCGGTCATAATGGATATTGAGCGCGGCATTCTGCGCAACGGCGACCAGCTCCCTTCCATTTCGGAGCTGAGCGTGGAGCACTACCTGGCCCGCGACACAGTGGAAAAAGCCTACCGCGAATTGCGCGAGCGGGGCTTTATTACCTCGGTGCAGGGCAAGGGCTACTACGTGCAGGCCAACGACACGGCCAAGCTCAAAATCCTGCTGGTGTTCAACAAGCTGAGCTCCTACAAGAAAATCATCTACTACGCCTTCCTCGAAGCCCTCGGCGACCAAGCCACCGTCGATTTGCAGATTCACCACTACAACGTGAACCTGTTCCAGGAAATCATCGAGAAGAACCTGGGCAAGTACAACTACTACGTGGTGATGCCCCACTTCACGCTGGATACACCCAAAGCCACCTACCAAGCCATTCTGAACACGATTCCGAGTCAGGAGCTGGTGCTGCTCGACAAGGATATTCCCGAGCTAAAGCATGACTGCCTGCGCGTGTTCCAGGACTTTGACAAGGACATTTTCAACGCCCTCGAAGCCGCCTCCGACCTGCTGGCCAAGTACTCGCGCCTGGTGCTCATTCTGCCCTCCGACGCCAACCACCCCGAGGAATTGCCCTGGGGCTTCCGCTCCTTCTGCCTCACGCACGACAAGGCCTTTACCGTGGTCGAAAATGCCATGCACGAGGTGCTGGAAGCCGGCACGGCCTACGTCGTCATTCGCGAAACTGACCTGGTGGAGCTGGTCAAGAAAATCCGGCAGACCAGCTACCTGCTGGGCCGCGAAGTCGGCATCATCTCCTTCAACGAAACCCCGCTGAAGGAGCTGCTAAACATGACCGTCATCACCACTGACTTCGAGGCCATGGGCAAAACCGCCGCCACGCTGCTGCTGGAAAAGCACCGCGGCAAAGTCCGCAACCCGTTCTACACCATTCGGCGCGGCTCGTTGTAACAGAAAAATCGTCTGTCATCCTGAGGCGTACGCGAAGGACCTTCTTCGCCTACTCCACTGCCGGTAGTAACAACGCTCAAAGCCCTTTACCACAAACTCGGTAAGGGGCTTTGAGCATTTAATCATCCCTAAGACATGGTCGAAATACACGGCTGGATTACTTTACGCTACAGCGACTATCATTCTGAGAAAGCACCCCAACGGGAATTCGTAGCCAGGTTTAAGCAGTACTTAGAGCAGACCGACATCTGGCCTGGATTTGCCCACCTGTGTCAACTCACGGTTTACAATGGCATGGAATGCTTTACCATTACTGCCCACCATAACCACCCCAGCGAGCCTTTTTACCCGCTAGAAATCTTCTCCTGGGTAGCCCAGGAATCGACGGGCAGCTACGGGCTGTTGCATTTCCATGACGACGAAGATTCAGCTTTACATAATGAGTTTCAGGTGTACATCCTGAAACGCGGGAAGCTCAGCAAGGCCGCCGACTCGTTATTGTCACCTTATTTCGAAGAAGTTGAGCGGGAATATGACGCAGATGACCCGCCCTTGGATTAAGCCGACGACCTAATTGATGTTTGTGGTGGCCAATTAGAATAAAGCTTTGGGCGTTGAATGCCCTTGGTAGGTCAGATGAGGAAGGTCCTTCGCTTTGCTCAGGATGACAGCCGGCTACCCAAAATAAACCCGCGCAAGCAGGAGAGTTCAGAACAGTTTGGGCAAGACCGGTGCGCTACTTTGCTTTCGTTACAAGTATGGTTCTGCCAGCCATCCTATTCCCGGCCTCCAAATCCGCCCCGTATGCTTTCCGCCCAACGCCTCCACGACCTCAACCAGCCTTTGCTGGCCGAGCACGAGCTACAGTTTTCCTACCTCTCCGACCTGCTCAGTCGCCGCCACCAGGATGCGCAGGAAGTAGTGCGGGAGCTGGTCAAATTCCAGGTGGCCATTCCGAGCTGGGCCCTGGGCACCGGCGGCACCCGCTTCGGCCGTTTCCCGCTGGGCGGGGAGCCGCGCAACCTGGAGGAAAAGCTCGGCGACGTAGGCCTGTTGCACCAGCTCAACGGCTCGTCGAACTCCATTTCCCTGCACATTCCCTGGGATATTCCCCAGGACATTCCCGGCCTGGAGCAGCTGCAGCAAGAGTACGGCCTGGTTATCGACTCGGTGAACTCCAACACGTTCCAGGACCAGCCTGAGCAGCCGTTTTCCTACAAGTTCGGCTCGCTCTGCCACACCGAGCAGCCCGTGCGCCAGCAGGCCATCCAGCACAACATCGACTGCATCAACTACGGCCGGCAGCTGGGGGCCAAAACCCTGACCGTGTGGCTGGCCGACGGCTCCAACTTTCCCGGTCAGCAGCACCTGCGCCGCGCCTATCTGCGCACCCAGGAGTCGTTGGCCGCCATCTACGAGGCCATGCCCTCCGATTGGCAGATGCTCATCGAGTACAAGCCCTACGAGCCCCACTTCTACTCAATGGTCATTCCCGACTGGGGCACCTCCTACTCCTTGTGCCAGTCGCTGGGCAAAAATGCCAATGTGCTGGTGGATTTGGGCCACCACCTGCCCAACACCAACATCGAGCAGATTGTGGGCCGCTTGCAGCAGTTCGGCCGCCTCGGCGGCTTCCACTTCAACGGCTCCATGTACGGCGACGACGACCTCACGACCGGCAGCAGCAAGCCCTTCCAGCTGTTCCTGATTTTTAACGAGCTGGTAGACGCCGCCCGCGACGCAGCCGTAACAAACCCGCTGGTGGCCTACATGATTGACGCCAGCCACAACACCAAAGACCCGCTGGAAGACCTCCTGCAATCCGTCGAAAACATCCTCGGAGCCTACGCCAAGGCCCTGCTCGTGGACCGCGAAGCGTTGGCCGAAGCCCAGGAAAGCAACGACGTGGTGCGGGCCGAGGAAATCCTGCGCGACGCCTTTTTGCTCGACGTGCGCCCCCTCGTGGCCGAAGCCTACCGCCAGAGCGGCGGGGCCCTGAAGCCCGTGCACGCCTACCGCGCCGCCGGGGTGCGGGAGCAGCTTATTCAGCAGCGGGGCAAACGTAGCGTATCGACCGGGTTATGAAAAAGGGCATGAAGAAGTCGATTTACGCCGTTTTTGACATCGGCAAGACCAACAAGAAGCTCATCCTTTTTGATGAGCAGCAGCAGATTATCGACGAGCAGCTCCACGTCTGCACCGACGTGCTCGACGACGACGGCTTCAGCTGCGACCATCTGCCCCGCCTCACCGAATGGGTGCTCAAGCACTGGCAGGACTTGCGCCAGAGCCCGCACTATACCGTCAAGGGCGTCAATTTTACCGCCTACGGGGCCAGCTTCGTCCACCTTGGCGCCGACGGCCAACCCATGGCCCCGCTCTACAACTACCTCAAGCCCATTCCCGAGGAAATACAGCAGCAGTTTTACGCCGAGCTGGGCCAGTCGCCCGACGAATTCGCGGCCGAAACCTGCTCGCCCCAGCTGGGCATGCTAAATTCGGGGCTGCAGCTTTACTGGCTCAAATATGCCAAGCCCGAGCTCTATGCCCGGATTCACACCTCGCTGCACCTGCCCAACTACCTCTCCTACCTGCTCACGGGCGAGAAGTTCAGCGACTACACCTCCGTGGGCTGCCACACGGCCCTCTGGGATTACCAGCGCCGCCAGTACCACGACTGGGTGCGCCGCGAGGGCATCGACGAAAAGCTCGCGCCCCTCACCAAAGACTCCATTGCCAGCGTCGTGGATGGTATTATGGTGGGCGTGGGCCTGCACGACAGTACCTCGGCCGTAATGCCCTACCTGGCCGAAAACGACGAGCCGTTTGTGCTCATTTCCACCGGCACCTGGTCCGTCACCATCAACCCCTTCAACAGCCAGCCCCTCACCCCCGAGCTGCTGCGCCGCGACTGCCTCAGCTTTATGACGCCCCGGGGCGAGGCTACCCGCGCCTCCCGCGTGTTTCTGGGCCGGGAGCACGACCATCAGGTAGAGCGCATTGCTACGTATTTCCACGTCAAGCCCGATTTCTACCGCTCTATCGTACTGGCCCGCCCCTACGACGAAACCTCCACCCTCTTCACACCCGCCTGCATGGCCGGCACCGGCCCCTTCCCCGACCAGCCCGCCGCCGACTGGGACCTTTCCGGCTTCCGCAGCGCCTCCGATGCCTACCAGCACCTGATGCACGGCCTGATCAACATCCTGCTCGAATCCATCCACCTCGTCTGGCAGGGCGAGAAAACCATCTTCGTCGACGGCGGCTTTGCCCGCAACCCGCTCTTCATGCAAACCCTGAGCTGGAACTTCCCCAAAGCCGAAATCCGCACCCTGGAAGTGCCCCAGGCCACCGCCCTGGGCGCCCTGGTCCACCTGGAACAAGGCGAAGCCTGGAAGAAAACCCAGCTCCTCTTCACCTGATGATTGTTGATTGTTGGGAGTTGATTGTTGCCGTTTAACGATAACAATCAACTCCCACCCTACTCCTTCAAACTGGTATTGGTGTATTTGATGAGCGTGTTGATGCTTTTAGGTAGCAGTTGGAGCTGAGTAAAGATGTGCGTGTATTGCTCAATGGTTAACAACTGACGGATTTTCGCTTTTTCATTCCAGTCCAGTGCTTCCATTAGAGAACCTCTGGCTATCCGGTAGAATTTGATTTTATCCTTCTTCCCGTAACGTCCAAATCCTTCTGCCAGGTTAGCCGAAACACTATCGACAGCTCTGACAAACTGCGCGCCGACTGTATTCTGCGCCAAATAATTCCAACACACTACAGCATCCCAAACGCAATTGCTCAACGCAAAGCTAATCCGGTACGCTTCTACATCTCCCAACCGAAAGTGGCGTGTGGCGTCTTCCATATATCAATAAACTCAATAATCCAGAACAATAACAATCAACTCCCAACAACCAACAACCAACCAATGCGCGTCGCCCTTTTCATTCCCTGCTACGTCGACCAGTTCTACCCGCAGGTGGGCATAGCATCCTTACAACTGCTGCAAAAGCTGGGCGTCACGGCCCACTTCCCCGCCCAGCAAACCTGCTGTGGCCAGCCCCTGGCCAACAGCGGCTGCGAGCGGGATGCGCTGCCCATCTACCGCCACTTTGTCGATACCTTCCAGCGCTACGACTACGTGGTGGCCCCCTCCGGCAGCTGCGTTTACCACGTCCGCAAGCACTTCGATAAGCTGGAGCAAACCCCTGAAGTAGAGAAAGTACGCGCCAGCACCTACGACCTCATCGACTTTATCACCGGGGTACTCGGCGTAACGGAGCTGCCCGGCCACTTCCCCCACAAAGTGGGCCTGCACCTGAGCTGCCACGGCCAGCGTGGCCTGCACCAGGCCAACGAATCCGAAATAACCCCCATCCGCGACGGCCAATTGCGCCGCCTGCTCTCCTCGCTCGACGGTATCGAGCTCACCGAGCTAGACCGCAACGACGAGTGCTGCGGCTTCGGCGGCACCTTCTGCGTCTCGGAAGCCGCCATTTCCGCCCGCATGGGCCAGGACCGCGTCCAGGACCACCTGCGCAACGGCACCACCGTCCTCACCGGTGGCGACATGTCGTGCCTGATGCACCTACAGGGCATCGTGCGTCGCCAACAGCTCCCCCTGCAGGTGCTGCACGCGGTGGAGATTCTTAATGGGGTTAGTTGTTAGTTGCTCGTTGTCAGTTGTTAGGCCCAACGACCCCAAACAACGAACGACCAAACCCTGACTAACAACTGATAACGAACAACCAGCAACTAAAACATGAGCCACTCCCTTCGCGCCGCCACCTTCGTAGCCGATGCTGAGCGCACCACCTGGCACGACGAAACGCTGTGGTTTGTGCGCCAGAAGCGCGACAAAGCGGTGTATGCCGTGCCCGAGTTTCAGGAGCTGCGGGAGCTGGCCTCCCAGATCAAAGAGCACACCCTCAGCCGCCTCGATGAGTATCTGAAGCAATTCGAGGCCGAAGCTCAGCTCAACGGCGTGCACGTACACTGGGCCACCGACGCGGCCGAGCACAACGCCCTGGTACTCGATATTATCCGGCAGCACGGGGCCACGCGCATCGTCAAGAGCAAGTCCATGCTCACAGAGGAATGCCACCTGAACCCGCACCTACTGGCCCACGGCATCGAGGTCATCGACACTGATTTAGGTGAGCGAATCATTCAGCTGCGCGAGGAGGCGCCCAGCCACTTGGTGCTGCCGGCCATTCACCTGAAAAAGGAGGATGTGAGCGACACGTTTCACCTGCACTTAGGCACCGAGAAAGGCAACCACGACCCGCAGCAGCTCACCGAGGCGGCGCGGCAGCATTTGCGGGCCAAGTTTCTGGCCGGGGAAGTGGCTATTTCGGGCGTCAATTTCGCCGTAGCCGAAACCGGCGGTGTCGTTATCTGCACCAACGAGGGCAATGCTGATCTGGGCGTAAATCTGGCCAAAGTTCACATTGCCTGCATGGGCATCGAAAAGCTCATTCCGCGCCTCAGTGACCTGGGCGTCTTCACCCGGCTACTGGCCCGCAGCGCCACCGGCCAGCCGGTTACCACCTACACCTCGCACTATACCAAGCCCGCCGAGGGCCGGGAAATGCACATCGTCATCGTCGATAATGGCCGCACTCAGCAGCTGGGCCGCCCCGACTTCCGCGCCTCGCTAAAGTGCATCCGCTGCGGGGCCTGCATGAACACCTGCCCAGTGTATCGGCGCAGCGGCGGCCACAGCTACGATTTCACCGTACCCGGCCCCATCGGCGCGATTCTGTCGCCCAACATCGACATGAAAAAGCATAGCTCCCTGCCGTTTGCCAGCACGCTCTGCGGCTCCTGCACCGATGTATGCCCGGTCAAAATCGATATTCACACCCAGCTCTATAAGTGGCGGCAGGTGCTGGCCGAAGCCGGCGAAATTCCGACTGCCAAGAAGTGGAGCATGAAGTTTACGGGCCGCCTGCTGGCCAGCCCCACAGCCTTTGGAATGGGCGGCCGCCTGGCCCGCACCGGCCTGCGCCTGCTACCCCACGGCCTCACCCACGCCACCACCGTCAACGCCTGGGCCGTGGCCCGCGAGTTGCCCGAGCCTCCTAAGCAAAGCTTCCGCGAATGGTACCAAGAGACGGTGAAGCTATAATGTGCTCAAGCGCTAATGTGGTTGAATGTAGACAATGTGTCATTGCGAGCAGCGCGAAGCCATCCGTCCTCTGCGCAGTACGCACTGTCCTTTTATCAGAAAGCCCTTTTCCGTGTGCACCGATTAATAGTTTTTCACAAAAGGAAGCTTAGCACATTTCAGCGGACGGATTGCCACGGCTGCGCCTCGCAATGACACGAGTTTAGCACATCAGCACATTAATCATTCGCACATTACCCCAGTGACTACTTCCCGCGAAAAAATACTGGCGGCGGCCCAGGCCAACAAGCCCGCCGAAACGCCTTTGCCCAACATCCCGGACTTTGGCGGGGATGCTTCCGTGGAGCGTTTTACGGCCGTGCTGGCCGGTATCGGGGGCCGGGCGGTGTGGGTTGAAGGCCGGGGCCAGGTGGAGCAGGCGCTGCGGCAGCTGTTTCCCGAGGCCCGGCTTGTGGCCTCGCCCCTGTTTGCAGGTACGGTAGCCGTTGATGCCCAGACGCCCACCGCAATGCTGGCCGACATTGACTTGGCTGTGCTTCAAGGGGAAATTGGGGTGGCGGAAAACGGGGCCGTGTGGCTGCCCGAGGCCAATATGCTGCACCGCGCCCTGCCCACCATTACCCAGCACCTGGTGCTCGTGCTCGACCACCGCCGCCTGGTGGCTACCATGCACCAAGCCTACGCCCAGCTGCCCGGCACCGGCGGCTACGGCGCTTTCGTGGCCGGGCCCTCCAAAACGGCCGACATCGAGCAGTCATTAGTCATTGGCGCGCACGGGGCGCGCAGCCTGGTGGTGGTGCTCTACTAATTATTTCCTCCTGCTGAATCGAAAGAAGCTGCTGCTATTCGTGGCGGCTTTTTTCGATTCAGCCAGATCCGGTGCTACTGGCGCAGTAATTCGCGAACTTCCTCCTGAGCCCTTAAAACCGCTGTCAGAAACCCCAAAGACGCATTAGCATTACGTACAGGATAATTGGCCGGAACTTACCGGGTACTACCGTTTTCTAACCAACTGCTGCGCTTACCTGTTTATCTAGTGCTCAGCTTCCGCCAGTAGCCGCCGCTCTGCCCGGCCAAAGAAATTACTGAGTTCCAATAGCGTACCTTGCGGCTTATCCTCCCAGGCAAAAGCCCCTGCCCTCCCCCGATCTGCCTGCTCCGCTCCGGTTTCTTTCGGACTTACCCGAATTTCCTGTTCCTTCCCAGCCGGCGGCGCATTGCCTTCCGCCGCTTCATCCTGCCCTTTTCTCTGCCCATGAGCATCAAAAAACTTCAAACCGGAATTACCGCCTTCGACCATATTTCGGCCGGCGGGCTTCCCTACGGCCGCACCACCCTGATTTCGGGTAGCTCGGGGTGCGGCAAAACGCTGTTCAGCGCGCAGTTTCTGGCCATGGGTATTCAGCTTTTCGACCAGGCCGGTGTGTTTGTCACCTTCGAAGAGCAGGTGGAGGATATCCGCATCAACCTGCGCACCCTCAACTGGGACATCGACACCTGGGAAAAAGAGGGCAAATGGGTGTTTGTGGATGCCTCCCAGAAGGACGACGACTCGCTGACCGTAGGCGACTACGACCTGAGCGGCTTCCAGGTACGCCTCGAGCGGGCCATTACCAAGTGCAACGCCAAGCGCGTAGTGCTCGACTCCATCGGCAGCGTGTTCACCCAGTTTCAGGAAATGAACAGCATCCGCCACGAGCTCTTCAAAGTCACGCTGGCCCTGGGCCGCCTCGACACTACTTCTATCATCACCACCGAGCGCACTGAGGAATACGGCAAAGTGTCGCGGCTGGGCGTGGAGGAATTCCTGACCGATAACGTCATTATTCTGCGCAACGTGCTGAGTGAGGAGAAGCGGCGGCGCACCATCGAAATTCTCAAGTTTCGGGGTAGCATGCACGAAAAGGGCGAAAACCTGTTTACGATTCACCCCGAGCAGGCCATTGTCATCATCCCGCTGTCGGCCATGGACCTGAAGTACCGCTCGTCGAGCGTGCGGGTAACGTCGGGGGTGGCCAAGCTGGACGAAATGTGCGGCGGTGGCTTTTACCGTGACTCTATCATTCTGGTTTCGGGCTCCATTGGGGCGGGCAAAACGCTGCTGGTAGCCAACTTTATCAACGGAATCCAGAAGAAGGAGCGGTGTTTGCTGCTGGCCTTCGAGGAAAGCCGGGAGCAGCTGTTTCGCAACGCTACCGGCTGGGGCCAGGATTTTGCCAAGCTCGAGGAAGACGGACAGCTGAAAGTGGTGTGCATCTACCCCGAGGTATCGTCGCTGGAAGACCATCTGCTCAACATCCAGGCCATCGTCAAGGAATTCAAGCCCGACCGGATTGCCATCGACAGCCTCTCAGCCTTGTCGCGCACCAGCACCGACAAAGCCTTCCGGGAGTTTATCATTGCCCTTACCTCGTTTCTTAAGCACCAGGAAATCACCGGTATGTTTACCGTGACGACCACGCTGCTCTCGGGCGGCACTTCCGACACCGAAGGCAATATTTCCCCCCTCACCGACACCATCATTCTGCTGCGCTATGTGGAAATGTCGGGCGATATGCAGCGCAGCCTATCGGTGCTGAAAATGCGCGGCTCCAAGCACGATTCCTCCATCCGGGGCTTCACCATCGACGACAAAGGCATCAACATCGGTGAGCCGTTTATCGGCGTCAGCGGCATTCTTACCGGCATTCCGCTTCGGAGCTAGTCTCCGGACCCGCAGTCCGAATAACTCAACAGTAACCCGGTGTGGCAGCCTTAGCATAACCCATGAGCAAACTCGCTTTACATCTTTATATTAACGGGAAAAGTCACATTTCGGTGGAGGCCATTGATAACCTGAATACGATTTGCCAGGAAAAAGTCCCAGGAGAATACGAGCTGGAAGTCATCGACATTCAACTCGACCCCGACCGGGCCGAAGAGGCCGGCATCCTGGCCATTCCCACCCTGATCCGGACCTGGCCCCTACCCGTAACCCGCATGATTGGCGCCCTGACGGTTAAGTCCCGCGTCATGGCGGGCCTGGGCTTGTCGAATCTGTAGCCCGCCATTCCGCCCGTATTCCTTCCTAAAGCAAAGAAGCGGCCCTTACCCGGGGCCGCTTCTTTGTTTTCAAGTCAAGTCGTTTCAAAACTTCATGCCGGTGCTGTTGATGACGGCAACGGGCTCCTGGTCCTGGGCCGTGATGTTGATGTTTTTCACATGCCAGCCCCGGCCGTAGTTGATGCCGCCGGCGGTTTCGGCCGTCATCGTGATATTCTCCAGGGTCATGTTTTCCAGCAGGGAGTTGGCCTGGCCTTCGGCCGAAATGGCGGTTTTGGCGTTGGTTACCCGCACGTTGGTGATGGTCACGTCCTTGAAGTGCGGAATGCCTTTCTCGGCGGGCTCCACCTTGGTGAGCATAGCTTTCCAGTGCGCGGGCAAGGTTTCCTGGGTGTAGCCTTCCGGCAACGAGGAGTAGCTGTAGGCCGGGTTCCAATTCATGGTCATCAGAATGGCCGTGCCCACGCCGTCCATTTCGATGTTATCCACCACGATATCCTCCACGGTGCCGCCCCGCGTGAGGGCCGATTTGATGCGGATGCCGACTTTGGTGCCCTTGGCTTTCAGGTTGCGGGCAATGACGTGGCGAATACCGCCCGAGGTTTCCGAGCCGCAGGTAAATAGCCCGTCGCCGGCCCCGGCCACGCAGTTCTGAATCAGGATGTACTCGGCGGGCCGGTTTACGCGCAGCCCGTCCCAGTCGCGCCCGGCTTTGAGGCAGAAGTTGTCGTCGTTGCAGTCGATGTCGCAGTTCTGCACCAGCACGTAGCTGCTCGAATCAATGTCGATACCGTCGGTGCTGGGGCCGTGGCCACCCACGTTGTTGCGAATTACCAGCCCGTCGGCCGTCACGTTTTTGGAGTAGAGAATATGCACCGTCCAGAACCCGGCGCGCTGCAGCGTGATGCCCTTGAGCGTGACATTCGAGGAATTGGCGACCAGCAACGTGCGGGGGCGCTTGGCGTCGTAGTCCACTATCCAGCGCAGGCCTTTGGGGTCGTACTCCTTGCGCATGGCCCAGTAGTTGTCCCAGAACGGCTTGCCCTGCCCATCCACGGTGCCTTCGCCCACGATGGCCACGTTGTCCTGATCCAGAATATTGATGAGAGCGGCGGGCCACTTCATTTCGAGGCCGGCCACGCGGGTGGGCATATCGGGGTAATCTTTCAGATCCTGGCTGCCGAGCAGCGTCACGCCCTTATCGAGGCGCAGGGTCACGCCTTTTTTCAGGAAGAGGGAGCCCGTCAGGTATTGGCCGGGCGCAAACGTCACCACGCCGCCCTTCTTAGCCGCCGCATCAATGGCCTTCTGAATGGCCTGGGTATTGAGGGTTTTGCCATCGGCCACGGCCCCGTATTTGGCGGCCAGAAACGTGTTTTTGGTGGCCGGCAGGGTTTTGGCGCCGGTTTCTTTCACCCAGACCGGGTCGGCAGCAGCGGCCACGACCGGCTGGGGTTCAGCAAAGCTGCCCAGCCAGGTAAGCAGCGGCAGCAGAAAGGAAATACTCAGAGTCATCATGGGCGGGAAGGCTGGCGGCGTGAGAAATGGCGGCTATGACGTGACGCGTGGCCGGAAACGCGAGGAAGTCAAATTCCCACAGATGCCTCCTGCTTTCCTTGGGGGCCCCGCGTCAGTCAAGGTAGCTCTCCATTGTTTCAAATTTGCCGGTTGCGCCCAACAGAACCCTCCCGTACCCTCCTGCTGACTTAAAAAACGGCAGCGGCCACGGCGGGGCGATGCGCCGGCAGGTTGTGGACAGCGCGGCGGCGCAAACGTTTCCGGGACTTTAGCTCAGCAAAAACTCGCTTTATGGCCGCGTCAGGCCACTATTCACCCGGCCGCAGCTTCCTGGCCACGGAACTATAAACCAGCTGCTTTCAACCATTTTGGGCGTCGATAAGCCAATAAAATCCGCCTGACAGCCGAAGGCCTTACAGCTGATATATCCAATTTAGCACGGCACTCACTAACTATTTACCCTTCGCTGTTACGCACTAAACGCCATTATCTTAGGAATATAACTATCAAAAAATAATTCAAACGGCCCTGCTCCCGAAAACTGATTCTAAAAATAATAACACCCAGCAGTCTACAGGAGAGTTTCGGCTGGCGGACGAAATACTTTGGCAACACCAAAGCAGTGGCTTCGGGCACACTTCCGTCTCAAACCTCACCCTCCGCACGTATGAAAAGAAGTTACACCTTGTGGCTGGCCGGTCTGGCCGCCATTTCGCTGCCCGCCCCACTGCTGGCCGGGCCCACGGCAGCCCCGGCCTACTTGCCCAGCCGCGCCGGGGCCGAATGGCAGCTGACGGGCAAAGTAACCGCCGCCAACGGCGAAGCCCTGCCCGGCGTGACGGTGGTGCTGAAAGGTACTACCCGCGGCACCACCACCGGCCCCGACGGCAGCTTTGCACTGGCCGTACCCGAAACGGCCGGCACCCTGATTTTCAGCTACATCGGCTACCTGACCCAGGAGCACAAGTTTACGGGCGCGGCCACCATAGCAGTGCGGCTGGCCGACGATTCGAAGGCCCTGGAGGAAGTGGTGGTGGTGGGCTACGGCACCCAGAAAAAGGCCGACGTCACCGGGGCCATTGCCCGCTTCGATGCCAAGCAGCTGGAGGAGCGTCCCATTGCCCGCGTCGACCAGGCCCTAATCGGGCAGCTGGCCGGGGTGCAGGTGAAGCAGACGACGGGCGTGCCAGGCCGGGGCTTTTCGGTGCAGGTGCGGGGCTCGGGCTCCATTACGGCCGGCAACGAGCCGCTGTACGTCATCGACGGATTTCCACTGGAAACGGCCGCTCAGAACGCCGGTGGGCGCTTCGGCAGCGGCAGCCCGCTCGATAACATCAACCCCAACGACATTGAGAGCATCGAGGTGCTGAAAGATGCCGCCGCCGCCGCCATTTACGGCTCGCGCGCATCGAACGGGGTGGTGTTGATTACGACCAAGAAAGGCAAAACGGGCAAGCCCCGCATCAGCGTGAACACCTACGCTGGCTTCAGCCAGGCGGCCCGCAAGCTGCCCATGCTCGACGCCGAGCAGTGGGTAGACCGGGCCACGGAGATGATAAATGCCGCCTGGGTGAATTCGGGGCCGGGCCGCACCGCCAGCCAAACCACGGCCCAGCGCCAGGCCATCCTGGGCGTGGCTACCATCAACCCGGCGCTGATGCTGGACGACCGGTGGGCCCTGCCCGGCCACCCCGGCCTGACGTACGTGGACTGGCAGAAGGAAGCTTTCCGCACCGGGGCCACCCAGGACTACCAGGTGTCGGCCAGCGGAGCCAACGACTTCGTGAACTACTACGTTTCGGGCGACTATTTCAACCAGGGCGGCATCATGACCGGGCTGGGCTACAAGCGCTACTCGGCCCGCGCCAACATGGACATCTGGGCCAACGACAAGCTGAAATTCGGCCTGAATATCTCGCCCTCCTACTCCATTGCCAACGACCCGGGCGTGGAAGGCAAAGACGCGCTGATTCACATCGTGACGTCTATGTCGCCGGTGGTGGAAGCCGATGCCGGCCTGAATACCAACACCGGCGACTTTACCAGCTACCGCTGGGGCGCCACCCGCAACAGCCCCATCCGGCAGCTGGAAGAAAACACCGGTGAAACCCGCACCATGCGCACCCTGGGCACGCTCTACGCCGAATACCAGGTGATAAAAGGCCTGAACCTGCGCACCACTCTGAACCTGGACAACAGCGACGGAGCAGCCAAAACTTACAGCCCGGCGGCCCTGAACGGCAGCCTCGGCAACCGGCAGGCGGTGGGTGCCTACAACGGCTACCGCAAGACGACCTTCGTCAACGAAAACACGCTGGCCTACGCCACCACCCTGGGCGTGAACCACGACCTTTCGGCGCTGGCGGGCTTTTCCTACAACACGACCAAGCTCGATGCGCAACGCCTGACGGCCGCCGGCGGCTTTGTGAACGGGGCCGTGACGACCATCAACGGCGCGGCCAACGTGTCGGGCACCACCAACAACTTCACCACCGAAACCCGCAACGTGCTGGTGTCCTACTTCGGCCGGTTGCAGTATTCCTACCTGGGCAAATACCTGCTCTCGGGCACCATCCGGCGCGACGGGTCGTCGCGGTTTGGGCAGAACCAGCAGTTCGGCGTTTTCCCGTCGGTGTCGGCGGGCTGGCGCATCTCGCAGGAAAACTTCATGCAGCGCATCACGCCGCTAAGCGAACTGAAGCTGCGGGGTAGCTACGGCCTGTCGGGCAATAATAACATCGGCGACTACAGCAGCGTGGCTACACTAGGCATCTATAACTACAGCTTCGGTACCACGCCCGTGAGCGGCCAAACGCCCAACCGCGTGAACAACCCCGACCTGAAGTGGGAAAAGTCGCAGACGCTGGACGTGGGCGTGGATTTCGGGTTCCTTAAAAACCGCCTTACGGGCTCGTTCGACTACTACACCAAGACCAGCAAAGACCTGCTGCTGAACGTGCCGATTCCCTACGCTTCGGGCTTCCCGACCCAGCTCACCAACATTGGCGAGGTCATCAACCGGGGCTGGGAGCTGGAGCTGAGCAGCCACAACCTGACCGGCGCCTTCCAGTGGAATACCGGCCTCAACTTCAGCCACAACGCCAACGAAGTGGTGCACCTGGGCGTGAGCGACGCCCCGATTCAGGTGGTGTCGGCCTTCGATATTCCCAACAACATTCTGCAGGTGGGCCAGCCCGTCTACAGCATCTTCGTGGTGCGGCAAACCGGCATTCTGACCCAGGCTGACCTGGACAACGGCGCGGCCCGCTACGGCACCCAGACCGTGGGCGACCCAAAATACTTTGACGCCAACGGCGACGGCAAAATCGACGCCGATGACCGGGTGGTAGTGGGCCACCCCAACCCCGACTACACCTGGGGCATCACCAACAGCTTCAAGTACAAGGGCTTCGACCTCAGCGTGCTGGTGCAGGGCCAGTGGGGCGGCTCGATCTACTCGCTCTTCGGCCGCGCCATCGACCGGACTGGCCAGGGCTACGTCGACAACGTGCCGGCCTTCTACACCGAACGGTGGCGCTCCCCAGACAATCCCGGGGCCGGCGACCGGGGCAAAGTGTACTCCACCTTTGGCCGCATCAAAAACACCGACTGGCTGTATTCCTCCGACTACTACCGGGTGCGCAACATCACGCTGGGCTACGATTTGGGCCTGGTTATTAAGAAAAGTATTGCCCAGGGAGTCCGCCTCTACGTGACGGCCGAAAACTTCTTCGGCCACGATGAATACCGGGGCGGCTACAACCCCGAGGCTGTGAATACCGACGGCGGCGACGCCAACTTTCCGGTGGGCGTCGACTACGGCGGCCTGCCGCTCACCAAGTCCCTGATTGTGGGCCTGAACCTGACTTTCTAACCGGCCACTGCTACGCGCTTTTCAACCATGAAAAACCGATATATCACCCTCTGCGCCGCCCTGGTATGGGCCCTGAGCGGCTGCGAAAACGAGCTGGATCAGGCCCCGATTTCCAGCGGCTCGACGCCGACCTTCTTCCAGACTGCCAACGACTTCGACCAGGCCCTGACTACCGTCTACAGTGACCTGGTAGCCTACCCCGATCGGCTCTACAACCTCTCCGAAATGCGCTCCGACAACCTCTACGGCGTGGGCGAAGCTGGGGTGCGCGACTGGGAGCCCATCAATAACTTCCAGACCACGCTGGCCACTAACCCCTACGTGGCTGAGGCCTGGGCCACCAACTACAACGGCATCTTCCGGGCCAACACGCTGCTGGACCAGCTGGCCGCCAACGGCAGCATTCTGGCCCCGGCCGTGCGCACGCGCTACGAGGGCGAAGCCAAGTTTCTGCGGGCCTTCTACTACTTCGACCTGGTGCGCACCTTCGGCCGCGTGCCCCTGATTGAAAAAGCTCTGGTACCCAGCGAAGTGCTGAAAGTGCCCCGCACACCGGTAGCCGACGTCTACAACCTGATAATTGCGGACCTGCAGACCGCCATTGCCAACCTGCCCCTCGCCTACGACAACACTGTAACGGCCGACAAGCCCAACATCGGGCGGGCCACGGGCAGCGCCGCCAAGGGCCTGCTGGCGCTGGTGTACCTCACCCGCTCGGGCCCCACCTATGGCATTCAGGGACCGGGGCTGGCCAGCGGCGAATACGGCAAGGCCCTGACCTTGCTCAACGAAATCATTGCCAGCAACAAATACGGCTTCGTGGCCAAGTATGCCGACATTTTCTCCTACACCAACGAGAATAACCGCGAGGTCATTTTCGACGTGCAGTACATCAGTGGTGGCACGGGCCGGGGCGGCACGCTGCCCACGCTGATGTCGCCGAGTACGTATTTCGCGGCCGTGAAAATCCCGTTTGCGGGAGCCGAGGAAATCAAGCCGGTGTCGAATGACTTGCTTGGCTCCTACGCCGCAACCGACGTGCGCAAGGATTTCAACTTCCAGATGGGCTACACCACGCTCACCAACTTCAAAGAAACCCGGGCCTTTGAGCGCAAATACCTGAACGAAACCCTGCGCGGCGTCGACCGTTTCGACTGGCCCGTCAACTTTATCGTGCTGCGCTACACCGACGTGCTGCTGATGAAGGCCGAGTGCATTCTGCGCGGGGCCGCCGGCAGCCCGGCCGAGGTAGATGCGGCCGTGAGCCAGGTGCGGGGCCGCGCCGGCCTGGGCCCCGTTGTGGGCGTCACGCTGCCCCAGCTATTGGAAGAGCGGCGGCGCGAGTTTGCCGGCGAAGGCCTGCGCTGGCACGATTTGGTGCGCCAGGGCGTGGTGCTGGACGTGATGAACACCTGGATTGCCAAGGAAGACACCCGCAACAAAATCACGCGCAACATCACGGCCAATAGCATCCTCTACCCCGTGCCCCAGGCCGAGCTAACCGCCGCTCCCGGCCTCTACGAGCAGAATCCCGGGTATTAAAAGCCGGTAGCAACAACGGCAAACGGCCCGCCCTCGGACTATCCGGAGGCGGTCCGTTTGGGTTTAAGCAGTAGCTGCAGAAGATGCCAGTAGCGCGAACTTTAGCTTCGCGTAACTCGCGCCATTCGGGTTGTTCTGGCACGCGAGCTACACAGTTCGCGCTACTATTATTACTCCTGGTGAAATACCCGTTCGAGCTGCTTTACCACCGGCGAATTATCGGGGTTGGTTTCCATCAAATCGGCCATGTGGGCCCACCAGCGCTGCATAATGGCCTGTGCCGGCAGTTCATCGGCGGTGTGGCCGGGCAGGCGTTTCTGCACGGCGAAAAGCGTGCCGCTGGCACGGTCGAGGTAGATGGAATAGTCGCGGATGCCGGCAACGGCCAGCAGCTCGGTCAGCTCGGGCCAGATTTCGTCGTGCCGGCGCTGGTATTCGGCTGCTACGCCAGATTTGAGCTGCATGGTGAAGGCTATTTCTTCCATTAGTATAAAGGTTAGTCGATTACGGTAGCGTTGGCCGAAAACCAGCGCCTGGCGTTCCAGGAGTACAATTACCGCCTGTTACTCTACCGCAGGCCCTGGGTCTTCAGCTTCCACTGGTCGGTGCGGAAGGGCGTGGCGGGCAGGCCGGCGGCGTTGTAGAAGTTGGGCCGCGGAATGGCGCGCCAGGCGAAGCGCACGGCTACCGGCCGGGGTACCTGCGTGCTCCACACGACTACCGAGTTGCCGTCGATGCGGGTTTGGGCGGGGTGAAAGATGCTGTCGGTTCCGGCAATGGTAAACTCGCGTAACGGGCCGTTCTGGGCTACCAGCCCGCCGTCGGCGTGTTCGAAGCGCAGGCGCACTTTGCCGTTCTCGGCTTTCATCGACTGGTACACGGGGCCCGAATACACCGTTTTCTTCGCGCCATAGTCTTTTGCCAAAGCCCACTGCGCTAGCCGATGCCCGACCACCTGCTTGTTGCGCGGATGAATGTCGGCTGAGTCGCTCCAATCGGTGATGACGGCCATGCCGGTGTGGGGCACGGTTTGCATCGTGAGCAGCTGGGCCTCCCGGATTTCGGCGTTCTGGCTGTAGTGCGGGGCAATCTGGACGAAGTAGAAGGGCATTTCCGGCTGCTGCCACTCGTTGCGCCAGCTGGTAATCAGGGCCGGAAACAGGCGGCGGTACTGGTAGGCCCGCACGGCATTGTTCTCTCCCTGGTACCAGATAACGCCCTTGAGCGTGTAGGGAATCAGGGGCCGAATCATGCCGTTGTAGAGCTTGTAGGGCGACTTGTTGCTGGTGGCCCCCACGGGAGCCAAAGGGGCCGCCCGAGTCGTTTTGGGGTTGGCGGCACGCTTCTGCTGAAAGTCGGCCAGTTGTGCTTTATAGGCGGCCTGGTCCTGGACAAACGTGGTGATTCCCTGCTCGTAGCGGCTTAGAATGGGCTGAAAGTCGGGGTCTTGGGCCAGCACCTCTTGGCGCGTCCAGGATTCGGCCGGGGTGCCGGCCCACGAGGAGTGAATCAGGCCGATGGGCAGCTTGGTTTTTGCCTGAATTTCCTGGGCAAAAAAGTAGGCCACGGCCGAAAAGCCACCCACCGTGGCCGGACTGCACACCACCCAGCTGCCCTTGGTATCACGCTGGGGCGTGTCGGCCACTTTCTGCTCCACGGTAAACATGCGGATGGCCGGGTAGTGCGCCAGCGGAATTACCTGGTCGGCATCGGGTACGCCGGTTTTCCAGGTGGAAGGCACGCGGGCCACCGGGAAGGCCATGTTCGACTGGCCCGAGCAGAGCCACACCTCCCCCAGCAGCACATTTTTGACCGTCAGCAGGTTATCACCCTTTACCACTACCGTGCGTGTGCCCGCCGGCCTTGCCCGTGGGCACACGCACCAGCCAGCTGCCCTGCGCGTCGGCGGTGGTTTTCACCGGCTCTTTCTGCCAGCTTACGGTTACTGTTACAGCCTCGCCGGCCTCGGCCCAGCCCCAGAGGGCCACGTTACTTTGCTGCTGCAACACCATGTTGTCGGCTATCAGGGCCGGCAGGGTTACGTTGGCCTGGGCAGCGTGGCCCAAGGCAAGCAGAACGGCGGAAGCTATGATGGGCAGAGCGCGCATGATAAATGAAAGTTGAAGAAATATTGACAACCAGAACGCTGTACTGTAAAAAGCAGAAACCACCGGCCCGCCGCTACTGCACCTGCTGGCCGGTGGTGGTGGGCGTCAGGGTTACGGGGCCGAGGAGGCCGGAGGCCCGGGGCTGCCATTTTTCGGCCGTAAACAGGCCATCGGCACCCCGGTTTTCCTTGAGCTTGCTCGACATATTGATGTTGTAGGCATTCTTGTACGACACCTTGCGGCGGTCCAGGTCGCTGATGCGGTTGGCCATGCCGTTGCTTACGGCCACGGTCAGCGTATTGGTGGCTTTAAGCTGACTTTTGGGAATAAACACTTGATACGTAGGACCAATGAGGGTACCCAGGGGCTGGCCGTTGAGCTGCACCCGGGCACTTTCCGCCACCCGGCCCAGGTTCAATAGCCAGCCGTCGGCCGCACCCTGTGGCATCGGGAAAGCCAGGGTGTAGGTGGCCGTGCCGGCGAATTTCTGTACCGCCTCGCCGTTCCAGCTAGTCCAGGAAGTAAGGTTTTGCACCTGGGTTTTGGCCGGCAGCTCGGGTCCGCCCGAGGTGAACTCAACATCCCAGGTACCGGTAAGCGGCTGGGCGGCCCCGGCGGGCTTCTGGTAGGCATAAGCCGGGCCGGTAACGGCCGTTTCCGAGGTTTCGAGCACGCACGACTCGCCCGGGGCCAGCTGCACGTACACCTCGGGCCGGCCCTTGGCCGACGGGCGTACCGCGGCCATGCCCAGCTGCTCGGTCATGGGGTTGTACAGCGCCACCGATTTGGCGGCCGTTTGCAGCGCTACCCAGCTGTTTACTGGCTTTTCGCTCCAGTTGGCCACGAAGTACGTGTAGCCTCTAGCCGTGCGGCGGCGCTCAAACTGCAGGCCGCTGTCAGTCAAGGTTTCGCGCTTCACGCCGGCCTGGGTCAGTAGCTGGTTTACGTCGGTGCCTACCAGCACCGCGCCTTTGCCGAACACGGCCTTCCGACTACCGTTGCTGCCGGCCGTGAAGCTGAGTTGGGCCAGTTGCTTTTTAAATGCGGCGCGACGAGCCACCAAGTTGCCCTGACCCGGTACATCGTCGGGCAGGGCCTTCTGAAACACCACCGTGGCGCCATTACGGGCCAGCTTCAGCAGCTGATCCAGGGTGGGCAGCGGCAAGGTGCGGGCGTCGGGCACGAGGATGGCCTGGTAGGTGGCGCCGCCGGTTTGCAGGCCGTTGCCAGCCGTGGCTACCTGTAGCAGCTGCTTATCGGAGATAAAGTCGAAGCCGTAGCCGCGCCGGAGCAGCTCTTCGCCGGTCGTGCCCACCGTCATGCCCTTAAAGCCGTGCTCGATGCCGTCGAAATGCTGGAGCAGCACCTTGCCGGGTCGGGCGTAGGCGTCGTAGATGGGCAGGTACACCAGCACGTCGTTGGCGGGCTTGCCGGCCTGCATAAACGACTGACAATGGGCCACGTAGCGGTTCAGTTGCCCGAAATCCTGCCAGAAGGTGTTGTTGGGGTTGAAATGCACAGCTGCGTAAAACAGCCAGCCCGGCCAGGGCGCGGCCTGGGGCGAGTAGTTGGTGCCGTGGTAAAAGGTATGATTTATGCCGCCGAGCAGCATCCGGTCCATAGCCTTTTTTACGTCGCTGAGCGAGGACAGAAAATGGTCATTTTCCCAAGTCGCCGTTTCCGACGAAGCCAGCTTTTTGCCCGTTACGTGGGCTGCCGACGAGGCAAACTTGATGCGCAGCAAATCCTCACCTTCCGTCTCGGGAATGTCGGTTACGGCGTACAGGTCCAGAATATTGGCCGGCGAGCCGTGGGCCTGGTTGCGAATCAGCGCGCCGTGGGTTTTGGCCCAAGTGCTCCAAGTCTGGGTATAGTTTTCGAGCAGCAGCTCCGATATCGTTTCGCGGTAATCGGTAAGCACGCGCTGGTTTTCGTCGGTCTGGGCTTGGTCAAACAGGGCGGGTAGGTGCTGGCGCAGGTCGTAGCCGCGCCGCTGCTGGAACTCGGCAAACAGCAGCGGCGTCCAGTTGGCCTCGCCTTGGGCATCGTCTACCTCGTAGGAATCATTGAAAAAAGCCCGGATGCCCTTCAGGTTGCGGCCCTTGAAAGCTTCGTCGAAGTGCTGGAGGTAGTGCTGGGTGGCCGTTTTGGAGAAATGGTCGATTACGTCGCCTTCGCCGCCGGGGCCAGCCCGCTCCACCTGCTTGCCATGCCAGCCCTCAAACAACGCGTAGAGTTGCCAGTTGCCCGCCGGCGCGGTCCAGTTCAGCTTGCCGGCCGAATCCACCTTACTGGTCAGGTCCAGCGTTTCGCCCTTATCGGAATACGCCATCAGGGCCTGCAGGGGCAGCGACTTCTCGAAGCGCACCTGGTCGAAAGCGTGCAGCTGCAAATCCGGATTTTTGGTGATGGGCTCCACCAGTTGCTTGCTGTCGATGGGCTGGCCCACGGTACGCACCAGGGGCTTTTGGATGAACGTCACGGCGTCGCGCAGCTGCTCGCCGCCCTTCACGCGGTACGATTGGAAGGTGGCATACTTGCAGGCGTCGGCCGCAGTAACCCAGGGCCCGCCGAACGGCCAGCCCGAGGCCTGGGCCATATCCACGCCCAGCCCCAGCCGGCCAGCTTCCCTAAGCGTGTGCTCCAGCATATCGAGCCACTTGGGCGCCAGGAAATTGATAAACTGTGGCTCGGCGCCTTTCTGCCCGTATATCGTCGTTATTTCCACCCCGCCCAGCCCGGCCCGCTGGTATTCGGTGAGCAGGCGCGTGAGGTCCTGCTCATTCACGGCGCTGCCCTGCCACCACCAGCGCGTCCAGGGCTTGGCCTGCTGGGTAATGGCCGGCCATTTCGGGGCCTGGGCCACGGCAGCCGGCTGAGGCAGCGTGGCGGCCAGCAGCAGGGAAAGAGCGAGGGACTTTTTCATGGGGAAAGGGCAAGTTGTTTGTTCAGAACATCATGTCTCGCGCTGCTCTACACGACGAACGATTTTCACTTCAGCTTATACACTTCACTGCCGGCCAGCAGAAAGCAGCCGAGGCCGTAGTCTTCAAAATCGGGCTTGCTGGTAAAGCTCACGGGCTGGCCGTCTTTGGGCTCTTTGCCGGTGCCCTGCACGAAGCCCAGGAAGCCGTCCTTATGCACGCCGTCCTGCACCATGGCCTGCCAGGCTTTGGCCACGATAGGCTGATACTGCGCCTTGTCGAGCAGGCCCTGATTGAGGCCCCAGGCCATGCCGTACACAAACAGCGCCGTGCCCGACAGCTCTTTGCCGCCAAAGTGGGTGGCATCGTGCAGGCTCACGTTCCAGAAGCCGTCGGGGCGTTGTAGCGGCGGCAGGGCCTTCATCATGGCCAGGTACAGCTGCTCATATTCCGGGCGGTGCGGGGCGTTTTTGGGCATTACGTCCAACACGCGCACCAGAGCAGCCACCACCCAGCCATTGCCCCGGCTCCAGTAGCAGTCTTCGCCGTTGGGCTCCTTGTAAGGCGGCACAAAGTCTTTGTCGCGCCACCACAGCGCGTCCTGCGGGTTATACAGGCCGCTGCCGCCGTGTTGGGTTTTGGAGTAGTTGTAGATCTGGTACATCTTCTCGAAGTACCGATCGTCCTTGTACTCTACCCCGAGTTTGGCAAACACCGGCATGGCCATCTGCAGGGCATCAATCCAGTGCCAGTCGTCTACTTTGTCGCTCTGCACCATGTTGTCGATGCAGGCCTTGATGTCGCGGATCCGCTCGGGCTTGCGGTCAATCTGGTAGAGGTCAATGTAAGTCTGGCCGGCGCACTGGTTGTCGGCGTCACGGTCCGTTATGCCGTTGCGGATGCCCCACTGGTGCTTCTGGCCCCAGTCCACGGCGTAGTCGTAGTAGCGTGGTTGCTTATCGGTGGCATACAGCGCCATTAAGCCTTCGTAATACACGGCCCGCGTCCAGATATGACTGGGGCGGAGCTTGTTGGTCATAATATCCTGCCCCGGGTCGGGCCACTTGCGCATGAAGTAGTCGTTGGTCAGCGTCATGACTTTCAGCACCTCTTTCTTCCGGGGCAGCTTCTGGGCCAGCGCCGGCGCGGCAGTCAGCAGCAGCGCCAGGCTCCAGGCTCCGAGCGAGGCGGCCAAGCGGTATACAGGGCAAGAAAAGCGGAGTGGATAGGTCATGGGGCGGGCAGGCTAGCAACTGGGGGCGAATATGCGCAAGAAAGAGGCTTGCCGGGGCCAAACTCTCCTGTACTCTTCGGTAACTACGGCGGGGCCAGCAGCCAGCACCGGGCCCTAGGAGAGTGCACGATAGTACGACCCGGCGTCCTGGCGTCCTTGTAGGCTACATTCGCGCTCCTGCCTACCCTCGCCGTTGCCCATGAAAAATCCGCTGCTCTCCCGTTCCGGCGCACTTTCCCTGCTGCTGGCCGGGGCCGTGCCACGCCGCCCCACGTTTTACCTTATCGGCGACTCCACGGTGCGCAACCCCCACGCGCCCCAAGTGGGCTGGGGTGCCGAGCTGCCCCTGTTTCTCGACTCCACCCGCCTGCGCATCGACAACCGCGCTATGGCCGGCCGCAGCACCCGCACGTTCGTCTCGGAGCAGCGCTGGCGCACCGTCGATTCGCTGCTGTGCCCCGGCGACTTTCTGCTCATGCAGTTCGGCCACAACGAAGGCGGCGCGCCCGACACTACCAAAGCCGGCCGGCGGGGCGTGCTGCGTGGCACCGGCGAGGAAATCCGGGCGCTGACCTGGCCCGACGGCCGCCACGAAACGGTGCACACCTACGGCCGGTATCTGCGCTGGTTTATCCACGAAGCCAAAGCCCGGGGCGCCACGCCCATCGTGGCCTCCATGATTCCGCGCAACCAGTGGCAGAATGGCAAGGTGAAGCGCGCCAGCCAGGATTTCGGGGACTGGGCAGCTGAAGTAGCCCGGCAGGAAGGCGTAGCTTTCATTGATTTGAACCAGTTTACGGCCAACAAATACGACCAACTCGGTCCCGATGCCGTAGCCCGCCTCTTCGCCGGCGACCATACCCACACCAACGAAGCCGGCGCCCTGATCAACGCTGCCTCGGTGGCGGAAGGCATCCGGGCCAATAGGCAGCTGGCGCTGCGCAAGTATTTGAAGAAGCAGTAAGGAGTTGTGGCGGCGGCCCGCCATCTTGCCAGCCGTTTGCCCCGCCTTTTTTACTTCCGAACCCATGCACTACCTACCCAGCCCGGCCCGCTACCACGACATGACCTACCGCCGCTGCGGCCACAGCGGCCTGAAACTGCCGGCACTGTCGCTAGGCCTCTGGCACAACTTCGGCGACGTTGATACACTGGCTACCGGCCGGGCCACCCTGCGCCGCGCCTTCGATGCGGGCGTCACCCACTTCGACCTGGCCAATAATTACGGTCCGCCGCCCGGCTCGGCCGAGCTGAATTTCGGCCGCGTGCTGCGCGAGGATTTCGGCTCTTACCGCGACGAGCTGATTATTTCCACCAAAGCCGGCTACCACATGTGGGAAGGCCCCTACGGCGAATGGGGCTCCAAAAAGTACCTGGTCAGCAGCCTCGACCAGAGCCTGCGGCGTCTGGGCCTGGAGTATGTCGACATCTTCTACCACCACCGCCCCGACCCCGACACGCCCCTGCTCGAAACCATGACGGCCCTCGACCTGCTCGTGCGCCAGGGCAAAGCTTTGTACGTGGGCCTGAGCAACTACCAGCCCGCCGAGGCCCGCGAAGCTTTCCGCATTCTGCGCGAGCTGGGCACGCCCTGCCTCATTCACCAGCCCAAATACTCGATGCTGGAGCGGTGGGTGGAAGACGGCCTGCTTGACCTCTTGGGCGAAGAAGGCGTGGGCTGCATTCCCTTTTCGCCCCTGGCCCAGGGCCTGCTCACCGACAAGTACCTGCACGGCATTCCCGCCGATTCGCGCGTGGCCAAAGGCGTCGGGTTCCTCACCGAAACCCAGCTCACGCCCGAGCGTCTGGAGCAGGTACGCCGCCTGAACGAGCTGGCCCAGAACCGCCACCAAAGTCTGGCCCAAATGGCCTTGGCCTGGCTGCTGAAAGACGCCCGCGTTACCTCCGTCCTCATCGGGGCCAGCCGTCCCGAGCAGCTCACCGACTCGCTCCAGTGCCTGCAGAACCTAGCCTTCAGCGCCGACGAGCTAGCGGCCATTGAGCAGATTCTGCAAGGCTAAGACCGACCCGCTCCGGCATTTTCGCTCCTCTGGCTCTCCTGTAACTCAACAAAAAGCTCCCGCACCAGGGCCCGGCGCGGGAGCTTTTTTAGTAGCGTAACTGATAACCAAGTCAGCGGCGCGCCAGCTGTTGCCGGGCTACGCTAACCGCTTTTTGCTGCCAGGGCTGGTTGAGTTTCCGGCCAGCTTTTCCCGGCTACAGTTTATTGCTGGTCAGCCAGGAGCTCAGCGCACTGCCGGGCTATTTCCAGCTCTTCATTGGTGGGAATAACCAGGATACGAGCCCGCGAATCGTCGGTGCTGATGTCGCGCAGGCCGGGGGCGCGCTGCTGGTTGCGGGCCTCATCCAGCGCCAGGCCGAAGAACTCCATATCCTGGCATACCCGGCTGCGCACCAGCGCGTCGTTTTCGCCCACGCCGGCCGTAAACACAATGGCCTCCAGCCCGCCCAGCACCGCCGCGTAGGCCCCAATATACTGCCGGATGCGGTAGGCATACAGCCGGTAGGCCAGTTCGGCACGGGCGTCGCCGTCGTTGAGGGCCCGGGTAATGTCGCGCATGTCGCTGAAGCCACTGAGGCCTAGCATCCCGCTTTCCTTGTTGAGTAGCGCACTCACCTGCTCGGCCGAGTAGCCCAGCGGCCCGAGCAAATGCAGCAGCACCGAGGGGTCTAAGTCGCCGGAGCGGGTGCCCATCACCAGGCCGGCCAGGGGCCCGAAGCCCATGGTGGTATCCAGGGCGCGGCGGCCGCGCACGGCCGCCATGCTGCAGCCGTTGCCGAGGTGAATAGTAATCAGGCGGGCATCGGGGTTGTGCAAGTGAGCGGCTGCCTGGGCGGCTACGTATTGGTGACTGGTACCGTGAAAGCCGTATTTGCGGATGCGGTGCTCGGTGTAGAGCGCCTCGGGCAGGGCGTAGCGAAAGGCGTGTTCGGGCAACGTCTGGTGAAAAGCCGTGTCGAATACGGCCACTTGCCGGGCCTGCGGAAACAGCCGCTCGGCCACGTCGATGCCCAGCGCGTTGGCCGGGTTGTGCAGCGGTGCCAGGGCAAACAGCCGCCGGATTTCCGCTTTTACCTCATCAGTAATGAGCGTGGTAGCGGCAAACGCCTCACCGCCGTGCACCACCCGGTGCCCCACCACCGCTATTTCCGCCGGGTCCTGAATGACGCGCCCCTCCCCTTCGGTTAGCAACCGTACCACTTCGCGCAGGCCCGCCTCGTGGTCGGGCAAGGATAGCGTGAGGTGTTTGCCGGTAGGCGGGGCGTCGGGGTGGGCGGTGTCAAATACCTTGTGGGTGATGCTGCCCTGCTCCTGCCCGATGCGCTCCACCAAGCCGCTGCTCACCGGCTGCTCACTGGGCCAGCGGAAAAGTTGGTACTTGATGGACGAACTGCCAGAGTTGACGACGAATATATTCATGCAGGAAGTTTAAACAATACGAAAAGTACAGCCTATGCTACCGGGCAGCGCGAAACGAATGGCGTGCCGATGGTATTGAAAAAAGGGCTATACCGCACCCAGCTTGAGCATTCAGCGAAAAAACCAACCTACCCCTGCTGGCTCTGAATAGCGGTAATAACCACCGTATTGAACACGTCGTCCACAGTGCAGCCGCGGCTGAGGTCATTTACCGGCTTGTTGAGGCCCTGTAGTACCGGGCCGATAGCCAGGGCGCCGGTTTCGCGCTGCACGGCCTTGTAAGTGTTGTTGCCCGTGTTCAGATCGGGGAAAATCAGGACGCTAGCCTGGCCGGCTACTTCCGAGTCGGGCAGCTTCTGGCGGCCTACCAGCGGGTCTACGGCGGCATCGTATTGGATGGGACCTTCCACCTTCAGATCGGGCCGCTTTTGGCGTACCAACTCGGTGGCCTGGCGCACCTTGTCCACGTCGGCACCGGCGCCGGAAGTACCCGAGGAGTAGGATAGCATGGCTATACGGGGCTCAATACCGAAGGCCAGGCTGCTTTCGGCCGAGGAAATGGCAATTTCCGCCAGCTGCTCGGCCGTCGGGTTGGGGTTCACGGCGCAGTCGCCAAACACGGCCACCCGGTCGGGTAGGCACATGAAAAACACCGACGATACCACCGACACGCCGGGCTTGGTTTTGATGAACTGCAAAGCGGGCCGAATGGTGTGCTGGGTAGTATGCACCGCCCCGCTCACCATGCCGTCGGCGTGGCCTTTCCACACCATCATCGAGCCGAAGTACGACACGTCGCGCAGCAGGTCGCGAGCCATGTCTTCGTTCACGCCCTTGTCCCGGCGCAGCTCATAGAAAGTCTGCACATAGTCGGCGTAGTATTCCGAATTGACCGGGTCGATGATGCGCACGTGGCCGGCGGGGAAGTTCAGGCCCAGGCGCTTGACGGAGGCCAGCACCTCTTCGGGTTTGCCCAGAATAGTTAGGTCCACAATGTCCTGGTGCAAAAGCAGAGCCGCCGCCCGCAAGATCCGGTCGTCGTTGCCCTCGGGCAGCACGATGTGGCGCCTCTCCCGCTTGGCCCACTGCAGCAGCCGGTACTGAAACATGTGGGGCGTAATGCCTTCCGATTGGAAGCTGATGAGCTTTTCTTCCAGGGCCCGCACCTCCACGTACCGCTCGAAGGTGCTGATGGCCAGCTGAATCTTCTTGGGGTTGTCGGGGCTGATGCGGGAGCGAATGGCTCCCACCCGGGTCGAGGTTTCGAACGTGCCGGTGGGCACGGCCAGAATGGGCACCACGTTGGGCAAGCCTTCCAGCAGCCGGATGATGGGCGCGTCGGGCTCGGAGCCGGCCGTCAGCACGATGCCCGCCACCCGCGGGTAGCTGGCCGACTGGTTGGCCTGCAAGGCGCAGATAATAATGTCGCCCCGGTCGCCGGGCGTCACAATTAGCACGTTGTCTTTGAGGTAATTCAGAAAGTTAGGCACCTGCATGGCCCCAATGACATAATTATCGACCTGGTTGCCCAGCCCGGCTTCGCCGAAGAGCAACTTGCCGCTTAGTCCTTCCTGAATTTCGCGCATGGTGGGATGCAGTAAGTCAGGGTTTTCGGGAATCACGCTGAGCAGCACTTCCGGGGGCAGCTGGGCGCGCAGCAGCTCGCGCACGTCATCGGCCTGGGCAGGCGGCACGCGGTTGGCCACCACCAGCAGTACCGGCACTTCTCGGGCCTCGAAGCTGCGTAGCAGCGTCAGCACCGCACTCACGGTTTGGGCGGTGCTCTTATCAGCCCCCGACACGACCAGAATAACCGGTACACCCAGGTTTTTGGCAATGGACACGTTGGCATCAAATTCGAAAGCGGCGCCCTGGCCCACAAAGTCGCTGCCCTCCACCACCGTGAAGTCGTAGTGGTCTTCCCACTGCTTGAAGCGGTGAATAACCTGGTCGATAAGCTCGCCCTGGGCATCGGCTTCCATCAGGCGCAGGGCCTCGGGGCGAGTGAAGGCATAGGTATCGGCATACTCCACCGGCAGCCGAAAGTGGCTCAGTACCGTGTCGATGTGCGGGTCGCGCTGCTGAGCGGGGTCGTAGTCGATGATGGGCTTGAAGTAGCCCACCTTGCGGGCCTGGCCCAGCAGCATGTTTACCAGGCCCAGCGAAACCAGGGACTTGCCACTGTAGGGCTCGGCGGCAGCAATAAAAACGGCTTTGGTCATAGCTTGTACTAACGGGACAACGGGCGCGGGTGTTGGCGGCGCACCGGCTATGCCGGTAGCCAAACATAAGATAGCGCGACCAGAAACGGGTTACTGAACCCACAATGAGGCCCGTATTGGCCGCAGCCGGCCTTACTGCGTATGTTTGCCGTAACTTGCCGCCGTAATTGGGCCGGGCACTACCGGCTGGCTCAGCTACGGCCGATATATTTTCCAAACCTGCGTTTCCAGCGAATACGCACAGATTCTCGACACTATGTTTGACATGATGGGCATGATGGGTAAGGTCAAAGAGCTTCAGGAGAAGATGAAGCAGGCCCAAACCGAGCTGCAATACCTGACCGTGACGGCTGAATCGGGCGGCGGGCTAGTGAAAGCCACTGCCAATGGCCACCGCCAGCTGCTGAAGCTCGACATCGACGAGTCGCTGCTCACGCCCCAGGACCGCGACATGCTGGCCGACCTCGTGGTGGCCGCCGTGAACAAAGCCCTGACCGAAGTGGGCGAAAAGGCCAAGGAAGACCTGAAAAGCAAAACTAGCGGCCTGCTGCCCAACCTGCCTGGCCTCGACCTGAGCAGCTTTGGAATCTAGTACGGCCACAGCCCCCGGCGCCTGCGCCGATGTGGCCGTGGTGATTCTGAACTGGAACGGACAGCAATTCCTGCAGCAGTTTCTGCCCGCTGTGCTGGCCCACTCCGACGGGGCTCGCATCATCGTGGCCGACAATGCCAGCTCCGACGACTCGCTGGCCCTGCTGCGCCGGGAGTTTCCGACGGTGGAAATCATCCAGAACCCTGATAATCTGGGCTTTTGTGAGGGCTACAATCTGGCTTTGCAGCAGGTGCAGGCCAAGTACTACATGCTGCTCAACTCCGACGTGGAGGTGACGCCCGGCTGGCTGCTTCCGTTGCGCGAGCTACTGGAAACCCATGCCCAGATTGCTGCCTGTCAGCCCAAAATCCGGCAGTACAGCCCGGATGCGGCCCAGCGGGAGCTATTTGAGTATGCCGGGGCCGGGGGAGGCTACCTCGACCGGCTGGGCTACCCCTTCTGCCGGGGCCGCCTCTTCGACACGCTCGAAACCGACCTGGGCCAGTACGACGACCCGCGCCCGGTGGCCTGGGCTACCGGGGCCTGCATGCTGGTGCGCGCCGCTTCCTGGCACCGCATGGGTGGCCTGGAGCCGGCTTTTTTTGCCCATATGGAGGAAATCGACCTGTGCTGGCGGCTCTGGAACGTGGGCCAAGAAGTGTGGTACCACGGAAGCAGCACAGTGTATCATGTGGGTGGCGGCACGTTGCACAAGTCGAACCCGCGCAAAACCTACCTCAACTTCCGCAACGGGCTGGCGCTGGTCTATAAGAACGTGGCCGAAGCAGAGCTGTCGGGGGTGCTGGTTACGCGGCTGCTGCTCGACTGGGTGGCGGCACTTCGCTTCTTGGTACAAGGCAATACCGGCGACACGAAAGCCATTCTGCGCGCCCACCGCGACTTTTTCCGCAAAAGACGCTACTGGAAACAGCGGCGCCAGGAAAACCCGCAAAAGCTCCGCACCAATCAGCGGCCCGGCGTGTACCAGGGCAGCCTAGTGTGGGCCTATTTCGCCAACGAAATCCGCGCCTTCTCGCAGCTCGACCCACAAGAGTTTGGCCCGGCACCAGGCACACAAAAACCGGCTGACTCCGCAAGCCAACCGGTACCTAGCCCACTAAATCACTAAATCACCGTTTCACCTACAAGTCCCAGACGGTGCTGCGCTGCCGGCGCATGGCCCGGCGCACGTTCATCCAGAAAGCCAGGGCAAAGTAGAGCACAATGGGCGAGCCAAACGTGAAGAACGACGCGTACACGAAGGAGAGCCGCACGCTGCTGCTGGAGAAGCCCAAACGGTTCCCCAAAGCATTGCAGACGCCGAAGCTCTGCTGTTCGATGAAGTCAGTTAGTTTTTTCATAGCTCCTCATTTTTAACCGATTGGCCCGGTTACCGCTCCTCAAAATAACAAGAAAACCACCGGATGGCAAGCTCAGCATCTACAATTGAGCACAATTTCCGACCCTCACCCGCAGTTTTTACGTTTGTAGGCCAGAAAATTCCGTCCTACTGCCGCTGCCCAACTTATTGCCTATGAGAGTTTATGTGCGCCTGTTTTCCTCCGTGTGGATTCTGCTGGTCGCGGCCGTGTTGCCAGGGTGTACGCTTCCTCGGATGCTAAAGGTTGCGCAAGAGGGCCAACAAGTTACGGTGCAGCCCTCCGTGCTGGAAAGTAACGGTGAAAATGTACTCTTGGAAGTAACGGCCCGCGTGCCGGCGGCCCACCTCAAAAAGGGCAACGCCTACAACCTAGCCCTGAGCTACCGCTACGACAACGGCCTGCGCGAAGACACCGTGGGCCGCCTCACCTTCGTGTCGGGCGAGTATACCTACGACACCGATAACAAGGACCAACTGGTCATTACCCGGCAGTTTTCCTTTCCCTACTCGCCCCGCAAAAGTCCCGGCGAGCTGCTGGCCCTGCCCGATGCCCACCAGCTCAAACCCAATGGCAAGCGCGTGAAGGGCACCGAAATTCGCCTGGCCCGCGGCATCGTCACGACGGGGCGCCTGGTGGTGCGCCAGGATACGGCCATTGGTCTGCTGCCCGAAACGGCCGACAATAACATGAGCGGCACCCGCGTGCTGCCCTTCTTTTTTGACCAAGGCAGCAGTGCCATCCGCAATTACCTGGGCACCAACGTGCAGGCCCTGGAAGATTTTATCGAAGCCAACCAGCACACCAAGAAGGTGATGATTGCCGCCGGCCATTCGCCCGACTCGCTCGACTCGCGCGATGCCCGCCTGGCCGATAAGCGCGTGCAGGGCCTGCTGCGCTACTACAAAAAGCGCGTCGACAACGACTCCTACCTCAATAAGGTGGGCGACATCAAGTTTGAAACTGTGGCCTACCACCGGCGCTGGGACCTGTTTCTGAACAAAGTGCAGAACTCGGCCCTCAAGCCCGCCCAGATCGACTCGGTAGTGCTGCTCATCAACGACTCCAAGGGCTCGTTTGCCCAGAAGGAACGGCAGCTGCGGGCCCTCTCCTTCTACGATTACCTCGACCAGTACATCTACCCCGTAATGCGCTTCGGCACGGTGGCCGTGGAGTACACCGCTCCCAAGCGCTACGATTCGGAAATCTATTTGCTCTCCAAAAAGATTGTGGAGAAGGAAATGGAAGCCGATGCCCTTACCCCCGAAGAGCTGCGCTACTCGGCCACGCTCACCCCGCTGCTGGCCGAAAAGCAGCGCATCTACGAAACCTCGGTGGCCACCACCGGCCGCTGGGAAGCCTACCACAACCTGGCCGTGGTGCTCTTGCTGCGTTCCGAAAAGGAAGTCAGTGACAAAGTGCGCCGGGCCTACCTGCGCCGGGCCGCTACCAACTTCACCCTGGCCGCTCACCGCAACCCCACCGCCGATTTGTTCTACCGCGTGGCCACCGCCTACCACCGCGCCGGCGACCGGCTCGAAGCCCTCCAGAACTACGACTACGCCATCAAGCTGGGCGGCCCACGGCCTATTCTGGAAAAGGTATTTGCCGACAAGGCCGCGTTGGAAATCGAAGTCGGGCAGCTCGATGATGCCCTGGCCAGCATCAGCTACAGCGGCAAGACCTACCAGAACACCATGAACCGCGGCCTGATTTACCTGCTGAAAAGCAACTACGATGGCGCGGCCAACATCTACCAGGAAGCTCTGACCATTAAGCCCAACGACCCGTTGGCCTACTACTGCCTGGCCATCGTAGCGGCCCGGGCCAAAGACGAAGCCCAGGTGGGCCAGTACCTGCGCCGCGCCGTGCAGCTCGACCGCACCTATGCCCAGCGCGCCGTCGAAGACCTGGAGTTCCGCGACTACGCCAGCAGCAAGATGTTTCTGGAAGTATTGCGGTAAGCTCGTAGCGCACCTTGTGGCTCCTGCGCCGCCGCGCAGAAGCACAGCAGCAGTGGGAATGATGACAGAGACGGTGTGAAGCACCTGCTAAGGACCGTTAACGCCCTTCTAAGCGGTGTGAATCATGTTCCATGTGGCGTGAACAATCTTCGAAGGCCCGAGGATGATCTTCTGAGCGGTGTGAACAGTCTCCGAAGCAGCGTGAATCATCTTCGAAGCGGTGTGAACGAACTACTAAGCGGCGTGAACGATGTAGAGACCCATACTTGCGTCTCAATCGTTGAACGATGGTTGTATGAACGGCACGGACGACGAGACGCAAGTATGCGTCTCTACATCGTTTTGAATTCTCAGAATGAGCTCAGGGCCATTGATACGAAAACAGGCTTGCCCGTCCCGGCTTGTCGTTGTAGCTTTACGGGCCGGAAAATTTCCGGCATTTTGTTTCTGACGTTTCGAATTTCTGTCATCTGATTATGCGGACCATCCAATTCCGGGAAGCCCTGCGCGAGGCCATGTCTGAAGAAATGCGGCGCGACCCGCGCGTGTTTCTGATGGGCGAAGAAGTAGCTGAGTACAACGGCGCCTACAAAGTAAGCCAGGGCATGCTCGACGAGTTTGGCGCTGAGCGGGTGATTGACACCCCGATTGCCGAGCTGGGCTTTGCCGGTATCGGCGTGGGCGCGGCCATCAACGGCCTGCTGCCCATCATCGAGTTCATGACCTTCAACTTCTCGCTGGTGGCCATCGACCAGGTCATCAACTCAGCCGCCAAGATCTACTCCATGTCGGGCGGGCAGTACTCCTGCCCCATCGTGTTTCGCGGCCCTACCGGCAACGCCGGTATGCTCTCCTCGCAGCACTCCCAGAACTTTGAGAACTGGTTTGCCAACACGCCCGGCCTGAAAGTAGTGGTTCCTTCGACTCCCTACGATGCCAAGGGCCTGCTGAAAAGCGCCATCCGCGACCCGGATCCGGTGATTTTCATGGAGTCGGAGCTGATGTACGGCGACAAAGGCGAAGTGCCCGAGGAAGAATACCTGCTCGAAATCGGCAAAGCCAACATCGTGCGCCCCGGCAAGCACGTAACGCTGGTGAGCTTCGGCAAAATGATGAAAATTGCCCTGGCTGCTGCCGATGAGCTGGCCAAGGAAGGCATCGAAGCCGAGGTAATCGACCTGCGCTCGGTGCGCCCGATTGACTTCGACACGCTGATTGAATCGGTGAAGAAAACCAACCGTATGGTGGTCGTGGAAGAAGCCTGGCCCCTGGCTAGCATCAGCTCGGAGCTGGCCTACACCGTGCAGCGCCGCGCCTTCGATTTCCTCGATGCCCCCGTGGTGCGCGTGACCTGCATGGACGTGCCCCTGCCCTACGCCCCCACCCTGATTGAGGCCTCGCTGCCCAACGTGGCCCGCACCATCCAGGCCGTGAAAGAAGTAACCTACCAGAAGGCCTAGTTTCGGCCCGCCTGCTTTATAGAAAAAGCCCTGATTGCCCCGCGGCAGTCAGGGCTTTTTTAGTGCCGGTTTAGCGCTGCGCTTTGGTGCCACCCAGCGGGGCCAGCACGGTTACGTCGTGGGTTAGCTGGGCCTGCGTTTGGGCGGAAAGCCGAAAGCAGAGCAGCAGAAACAGCCCGTAGCCCGCCGCCAGCAACCCGGCTTTGGCCCACGACCAGCGCGGCTGGGCCAGCTGCCACTGCGCCCCGCCGAAGCAGGTTACCGCGTAGAGCAGCAGGTGCAGCGGCAGCAGAAACCGGCATTCTACGGCAATGGGCAACGAAGCCAGGCACGGCAACCCCAGCGCCAGCACCACGAGTGCAACCCGCCACGCTCCCGACTGCCGCCAATGCCTAAAGGCGGCACCAAGCATAGCCAAAGCGCCAAACCAGACCGAATAGTGCAGCCCCATCAGTAGGTTGGACCGCTGCGGCACGGCGCGCACAAACGGCGTGGGATACTGCACATCGAGCCCGTTGAACAAATGGCGGCCGTAGAGCGTGGCAAAGGCTAGCGGCTCGCCCAGCACCGTGGCGGCGTAGGCGCCGTAGCCGGAAAAGTGCCGGCTGCCCAGGCGCTGGAGCAAAGCCTGCCCGGCCGGGTCGGGATAGAGCATACGCGGGGCCGGAAAAGCAGGGTCGAGGCTGGTTTCGTACTTCTGAATGACTACGCCCCAACCCAGCTGCGTCAGATACAGATTGGCCGTGGGCAGGCGGGTATCCCGGGAAAGCACCAGGGGCGTCCAGATGCCGTGGTGCCGGCCGTTCATGAGCAGCTGCGGGCCACTTAGCAACGTACCACCGACCACCATGCCCGTCAGCACTAGGAGGCGCTGACGATAAGCAGCACTTACCAAAGCCAGCAATGCTACCGCCGGGACGGCCAGCAGGTAGATCGGTCGAATGTTGCTGGCGGCCATCAGGCAGGCCCCGGTCAGTATGGCCCGCAGCAGGCCGGGGCGCTGCAAACTCAGGCGCAAAGCCAGCAGCAGCATGGCCAGGGCCGGGAAATCGGACAGCACGAAGTTGAAATAGTCGCGCCAGAACAGGAAGCCCAGCGCGGCAAAAGCCACGCGCGGCGGCCAGCCCAGCCGGTGGCGGGGAAACAGCGTGAGCCAGAGGGCCGGCGCCAGCCAGCCAAACAGCAATGCCGCCCAGCCCGCGCCCATCAGGCGGGTAAGCAGTAGCGGCTCGGCGCCGGTAAAGTGGGCTATGGCCTTGGCCGGCAGGTTGAGCAAAGGCAGCAGATAGCCGCGCAAGGTATCGTCGTAGGCTAGTAGGCTAAAGTGGCCGGCGTGGAAGAACCGCTCGGTCAGGGTCCAGTAGCCGAGGGCATCATATACCATTTCCGAGTAGCCGGAAAAGGGCAGATACAGGCAGTAGAGAAGGAAAACTCCGCCACTTACCCAGGCCGCTAAAGCAGCTGACGGCAACTCGGCTTGGCTATTAGCCGAGTTAGTTGGCGGCCCGTTCATCGGACCGCCCGCCGCAACTGTCTGGCCAGTTGGCGCGGGGATATCAACGGGCAAAGAAGCAACAGCAGCGGGTGAGACATAGGCGTGAGCAGCAAAGACAGGCGAGCAGAAAACGAAGCAAACGGCCACAACAGGCCCGGCACACGGTCCGGGGCTGCGGATTTTACGTACCTTTTGCCCAAAGCTACTACCTTCTCCCCGCCCCCACCCGCATGAATCATCGTCTGCATCTTCGCTTCGAGCAACTCGAACAAGCCACCACCCGCCTCTTCGACCTGACGCAGGCCCTTGGCGAGCAGGCACACCAGTCGCCGGGGCCGGGGCAGTGGTCGGCGGCGCAGGTAGTGCAGCACCTGCTAGTGGCCGAAACCGGCATTGGGCAGTACATCGACAAGAAGATTCAGCAGGAAGAGGGGCTGCGCAAAACCAGCCTGCTGACGGCTATTCGCTCCCGGGTGCTGCGGCTGGCACTACGGCTGCCGTTTCTGCGCTTCAAGGCCCCGAAGTACCTGGCGGCCCTCACCCCGGAAACCGTGCCGCCCGTAGCCGAGCTGCGCACCGAGTGGGACCGGGTGCGGCGGCAGCTGGAGCGTACCCTCAACGAGTTTCCCTCCCAGCTGCTAAACCGCGACATTTTCAAGCACCCGCGCTCCGGCATGCTCAACATCTACCAGACTCTGGACTTCATGCTCGACCACGTCTTGCACCACCAGCGGCAGCTGGAGCGAATTGCGAAGGTGGTGAAGAAATGAGATAGTAAAATAGTGAGTTGACGTTCTGTCCTTGCGAGGCGTAGCCGAAACAATCCGTCATCTGCTCGTAACAAATGCCCTGTTACCAGAAAGCCCTTTATCGAACCAACGATAAAGGGCTTTTCAGTTTAGAACGCTCAGCACATTTTAGAGGACGGATTGCTTCGTCCTGTGTCCTCGCAAGGACACGAGCTACATTCTAATGCTCGGCTTACTTCGAGCTTCGCTCGATATCGGCGTAACTCTCGTGGCGGTCGAGCTGGCGCATGGCGGCGGCCATTTCGATGGGTGGCACCGTGAGCTTGCGCAGGCGCAGGTCCAGCCAGGCGCCATCGACGGAAACCGTAGCGGCGGGGCGGCCGTCGGCTTTGTAGATGGTGTGGACGATGCGCCAGCGGCTGCCGTCGGCGCTCAGGCCGCTGAGCTCGGCGGTTACCTTGATGGACTCGCTCAGGCTGATTTCCTTGAGGAAGCGGGTGTCTTCGCGGAAGAGAATGGGGCCGATGCCCAGCTCGGCAAAGCGCTGCATCGGGAAGCCCTGCTCGGCCAGGAATTCGAGGCGCAGCTGGGCGGCATAATCGGTGTAGGCCGAATGACGCATATGCACGTTGGGGTCCATATCGGCCCAGCGGGCGGTGTAGGTTTTGGCGTATTCCATGAAAGGCGGTTTTGGGTGGCTAAACCGTGGAGCCAGGGCGAAGGTTAAAGAGGCCGACCCGACTTTCGGGCGGCACAGGGCAGTTTTTGGGTGGAGTGGCTTTAGTTGTTGCCGATATTCTGCTGCTTGAGCGTGAGGCGGACCAGGTACTGCTGCTGGTCGTCTTCGCCCAGAAACTCAACTTCGTAGCCCGCTTCCTCGGCGTAGTCCTGCAGCAGGCCGGCGTCGGCAAAAAGCCATTCGAAGGCCGCGCCTTTTTCCTCGCCGTAGGTCATGAAGTACTCTACCTCGCCGTAGTACGGGCCGTTGAGGTTGATGACCAGTGCGCCGTCTTCGTCCTCGTAGAGGTAGCTGATGTCGGATGAAGTGGCCAGAATCTGGCCGCCGGGGGCCAGCAGCTGCTTAGCATACTGCAGGTAGCGCTGCAGCCCGTCGAGGGTACCCACCAGGCCCAGGCCGTTCATGAGCATCAGAATCGTGTCGTAATGCTCGCCGGCAGGCAGCGCAAACAGGTCGTGGCAGGCAGCTTCCTGCACCCCGCGCGCGCCCATCACCTGCACCGCGCCCGGCGAGGCATCAATGGCCTTCACTTGGAAGCCCCGACTTTGCAGCTCCAGGCTGTGGCAGCCGGCTCCCGCGCCGGCATCCAGCACCCGGCCACGGCATTCTTCGAGGGCGGTGCGCTCCAGCTCGGGCATTTCCCAGAGAGTGCGAAAAAAGTAGCTGGCCGGCAGCGGCTCTTCTTCCGCCACGTTGCTGTGAACGGTGAGGGCAGCTTGCTTGGTGCCATGCAAAAAAGCCAGCAGCGCGTGGCCAACCGGGTCGGAAGCGGAGGTTCGGGACATAAGGCAAAGGTAAGAGGAGTTGGCAGAGGGTACGGAAGCAGCGGGGCCGGAAGTTGCCCTGCGGCTGCTGGCAGCCCGGTAAGCGGGCAGTAAAGCAGGGCTTTTCGCCGCCTACTGTATCCTTCTGCCGGGTATCTGCGTTGTTTCCAGCAACCCTTACTCCTCTTTTGCCCTCTTTTCTGCAATGGCCAGCAACCTCGATTACCTCGACCCGACCCTGATTCCGCTCGAAGAAAAAGTAAAAGCCTATCTGGAGGCCGAAGAAGACCTGCGCAAGGCTACCGTCGAAGCGAAGTCGTTGCCCAACGCGGCGGCCAGTGAGGCCCAGGCCAGTGCCGCCTTCGACCACCGCCCCGCCACCGGCAGCTTCGACCAGCACGCCGACGAAGTGGAGCAGCGCCTGCAGAACCTGCACGACGACCTGACGCTGCTGCGCCGCGAAATCATCGATATGCTGCCTTCACGCAACGAATTCGTGAAAGTAAACCTGGGCTACGGTCCCAGCCGCGTGGGCGCCTTTGCTGTGGCCCACCCCGACGGCGCCGAGCCGCACTACGAGTTGCGCATCGTGCATTAGCCTTCCCTGATAACTACCGCCAAAGCAGCCCCGGCATTCCCGGGGCTGCTTTTGTTTTGGGCCCTAGTGCGCCGCCCAAGCTGGCAGCGACGGTAATTCTGCCAGAAAGCTCCCAGCCCAGGCAACCATTTTTGCCGCCGCGCCGAGTTGTGAGCATAGGCAGCCAGGGCAGCGGTTGGGTAGCTCCCAGCACCGGCCCAGCAGCCTGCACCAACTCACCTGATAAGGGCAGCTCCGCGGGTATTGCGGCGCCCCTTGCCGGCTGCTGATCCTGCTCGCGACGGGACCCGCAGCGCCGGGCCAGATGATGAGGCTCTACTGCCCCAGCCGGGCCCAGCCGGGGGAGCGTAGCCGCGCTACCGGCCACAACTCCTTTTTCTGTCATTTTTTTTCCGTGCAATCATGCCTGGACAGACTTTCTGTGCCCTACCCCGCCGCGTGCTGCGGCTCGGTGCCCTTGCCCTTTTTATCGGCTCCCTGCTGAGCACCACGGCCTGCTCCGACTCCTCGGGCGACGCGGCCACCCCCACGCCCACGCCTACCGTGCGCCTCGACAACGATGCCAAGCTGGGCCCGCACCTGGTTGATGCCCAGGGCAACAGCATCTACTACTTCTCCCGCGACCTGTCGGGGGCCAACACCTGCACCGGCGGCTGCGCTACCCTGTGGCCCATTTTCTACGAGCCCAATCTGGTAACTGGCGAAGGGCTGCAGGCAACGGACTTCACCACAATTACGACCACCGACGGACGGCAGCAAACGGCCTACAAAGGCTGGCCCATGTACTATTACGCCCCCCTGAACGCGGCCGGCCAGAACGTGCGCGAAAAGCCGGGCGAGGTAACGGGCGAGAGTATCGGTGGCGTCTGGTTTGTGATGAAGCCGAACTATGCGCTGCTGGTAGCCCGCACCACCGTCACCAACAAGGCCACCAACCAAAGCGTACTGAAAAGCTTTCTGATTGACAGTCAGGGCCGCACGCTCTACACCTTCGGCCTCGACCAAACCCAGCCCACCACGCAAAGCACCAATTGCAGCGGCGGCTGCATCACCACTTGGCCGGTTTACTTGGAAACGGGCCGCACGCTGCCTTCCCTGCTGAAGAGCAGCGACTTTGGGGTGATTACGCGGCCCGACGGGCCCAACAACGCCCCCCGCCAGCAGACGACCTACAAAGGCATGCCCCTCTACTACTACACCCCCGACGGAGCCACCCGCAACAGGGCCGAAGGCGACGGAATCGGGAACCTGTGGACCGTGGCCGCCCCCTAGAGCCAGCAGCTGCCCGGTTCCTGCTGCACCACGGGCCGGGTGAAACAAAGCCTTTCATTCTACCCTAACTATTGCGCTATGCTCACCAAAAGTACGCTTTGCATTCTTGGAGTATTGCTCGGGCCGGGGCTCACGGCTTATGCTCAGGCTCCTGAGGGCCAGCTGAATGCCACCACGGCCGCCACTGCCACATCTGCCTCGGCCCGGCCCCTTCCGGCGGCATTTCAGCTCCGATACGGCACTAATTACGGGCAAATCAGCTTTTTCTCGTCGACGCCCATCGAGGATATTGAGTCGCAGAACCAGCAGGTGGCCGCCGTGGTGGATATGGTGAGCGGCAAAGTGGCATTTTCGGCTCCGATGAAGGGTTTCCATTTCAAGCGCCACCTCATGGAAGAGCATTTCCACGAGAACTACGCCGAATCGGAGAAATACCCCAAGGCCACGTTCAGCGGCACATTGCTGGCCTTGCCGGCTGGGGCCAAGCTCAAAAAAGCACCCCAGCCGGTAGAAGTGCAGGGCGTGCTGATGCTGCACGGCGTGAAGCGTAAAATCAAGGTGCCGGGCACGCTGGAAATTCGCGACGACCAGCTGCTGCTCACGGCCAACTTCGCCCTGGCTCCCGCCGACTACGACATCGAAATTCCGTCTCTGGTTCGCGACAATATCGCCAAGTCCGTAGACGTGAAAGTGCTGATGACCTGTACTCTGCTGCCCTAACCTGGGCGAATAAAAAAACGTCATGCTGAGTTTGTCGAAGCATCTCTACTACAATGGTAAAATCATTTACTACTGCGGTAGAGATGCTTCGGCAAGCTCAGCATGACGTGCTTTTACAACTCCCGAAAGACCTAGCGGGGCTTGGCCGCCGATTCGGACTTGAGCTGCACGGTGGCTTCCTTCAGACCTTTGCCCGTTGCCTTGAGCTGCACGGGGCCGGCTTTGTCGGTGGTTTGCACCAGGGCCACTAGCATACCCTGGAAGGCCTTCATGTGGGGCTCGTGAAACAGCTGCAGGTTCGTCGCGTCGCCGTTGGCCACGGCCCGGAACCGGCCCGCGCCGCTTACCGCAAACTCCAGCTCGTTGCCGGCATCCGGGCAGAGGTTGCCCTGGGCATCTTCCACCCGGGCCGTCACGAAAGCCAAGTCCTGGCCGTCGGCGGTGAGTTTGGTGCGGTCGGCGGTAAGCTTGATGTGGTGCGGTTTGCCGGCCGTTTTGATTTCCTCGGTGGCCACGGCTTTGCCCTGGGCATCGTAGGCTACTACTTTGATGCTGCCGGGCGCGTACTTCACCTCGTTCCACATCAGGCGGTAGCGGGCCTGCAGGTTGGTGCCGGTGGTGGCTTTGCGCTGGCGGCCCTGGCTTTTGCCGTTCACGAACAGCTCAGCTTCGGGGTAGCTGGTGTAGCAAAACACGGGCGTAGTCTGGCCTTCCCGGCCGGGCCACGTCCAGTGGGGCAGCAGATGCAGTGTAGGCGCGGCCGTGTTCCAGCGTGAGCGGTAGAGGTAGAACCGGTCTTTGGGAATGCCGGCCAAGTCCATAATACCGAAGTAGGAGCTGTGCGAGGGCCACTTCTCGTCGTAGGGCGTAGGCTCGCCCAGGTAGTCGAAGCCGGTCCATACAAACTCGCCCATCGTGTAGGACAAGTCGTCCTGGGCCGCAAATTCCTCGTCGGGCGTCTGGGACCAGTTGCAGTACTCCACGTCGTAGGACGACGACTGGTTGTCGGGATACTTTTTGTCTTTGCCCTTTTCCACCGGAAACTTGTACACGCCCCGGGAGCTGACCGTGGAAGCCGTTTCGGAACCCATCAGCATGCCCTGGGGCAGCTTGGCGTGGGCTTCGGGGTAGCGGTGGGGTTTGTAGTTGAAGCCCGGCACGTCGAGCAGGGCCGCAAAGCCGTTGCCCACGGCCGCGTCGAACTGGTCCATGCCGGCCGTAACGGGGCGCGTGGGGTCTTCGCGGTGCACGATATCCTGGAGCTGCTTGGCAATGGCCACGCCGCCCGGCGCCCACTGGTCGGGCACCTCGTTGCCGATGCTCCACAGCACCACCGACGGATGGTTCCGGTCGCGGTGCACCATGTTTACCAGGTCCTTCTCGGCCCACTGGTCGAAATACTGGCTGTAGCCGTTCTTGACTTTGGCCTTTTTCCACTCGTCAAATGATTCGACAATCACCATGAAGCCCATTTCGTCGCAGAGCTGCACCAGCTCGGGCGCGGGCATGTTGTGGGTGGTCCGGATGGCATCGGCGCCCAAGTCCTTGAGCAACGTGAGCTGCCGGCGCAGAGCGGCCGTGTTTACCGCCGCGCCCAACGGGCCCAGGTCGTGGTGGTTGCACACGCCCCGGAACTTGCGCGGCTGCCCGTTCAGGGAAAAGCCTTTGCCCGACTCAAACTTAAAGGAGCGAATACCGAACGGGGTGGTGTACTCATCCTTGAGCACGTCGCCGGCAAATAATTTAGACGAAGCCGAGTACAGCACCGGCGTTTCCGGCGACCAGAGCCGAGGCTTGGGCACGGTGAGATTTTGCTCAAACTCCTGGGCGCCGGCCGGCAGCGGCGTGCTGGCTTTGGCTATTACTTTGCCCGCCGCGTCGCGGATTTCGGTTTCGAGCCGCAGCCCGGCCGCTTTGCCGCCCGGCATTTCTACCTTGGTTTTCAGCTTTACCGTGGCCGCGCTGGCACTGATTTCGGGCGTGGTCAGGTAAGTGCCCCACACCGGAATGTGCACGTCGTCGGTGACGAGCAGGTGCACGTTGCGGTAGAGACCGGCCCCGGGGTACCAGCGCGAGGCTTCCGGCTGATTTTCGAGGCGTACGGCCAGCGTATTGGGGCCGCTGGCTTGCAGAAACGGGGTAATATCGAAGTGGAACGTGTTGTAGCCATAGGGCCAGCGGCCCACTTCCTTGCCGTTGATGAACACGTGCGCGTCGCTCATGGCCCCGTCGAAGACCAGCACGGCACGCTTGCCCGGCCCGAAGCCGGGCACCGCCAGCGGCCGGCGGTACCAGCCCGTGCCGATGAAGGGCAGCCCACCGGTACGACCGGCTTTGGTGGTAGCCTGGGCCTCGTTGTTTTGCTCAATCTTAACCTTTTGCAGGTCGTTGGTGCTGCTGAACGGGCCGTAGATGGCCCAGTCGTGCGGGATGCTCACGGTTTGCCACTTGGCATCCTGAAAGTCGGGCTGGGCCGCGCCGGGCACGTCGCCTTTGGCAAATTTCCAGTCGTTGGTGAGCAGATATTCGCGGCGGGCCTGGGCGGCGGCGGGCAGCTGGGCCAGCAGCAAAGCTCCGGCGGCCAGGCCGCGCAGGGTGTATCGAACAATGGATTGTGTCATGCGAATGGCAATGGAAGTAGGCGGCCGAAACCGGAAAAAGCAGCTTGGCCCGGCAAGTTGCACCCGCATTGGTTAAGCGGCAACACAAATCCGGGTGGGTACCAGCGAAGTGCCCCTGGCGCAAGCAGCGCCATACAAACCGACAGCGGGGTAAGTGCCGGCTCACCTTTCTTCAGATTTACCCTACTAAACCCAGCTGTTTTCAGAGGGACGACGCGTTTTTTTCGCCAAAAACCCCAACTTTGAAACATGAATAAACTACGCAACTTATTGCCGGGCCACAACAGTCGCCGCTACCTGCTGCTGCTGTGCTGCCTGGTGTGGAGCGCCGCCCGCGCCGAGGAAATTCAGTCGCCCAATAAACAGCTGACCCTGAGCGTGGTGCTCCAGGATGGCGGCGTGCCGGCCTACAGCCTCACCTACAAAGGCAAGCCGGTATTGAAGCCCGGCACGCTGGGTCTGGAGCTGAAAAACACCACCAGCCTCACCAACGGTTTCACCCAAACCGCCGCCACCCGCCGCAGCTTCGACGAGAGCTGGCAGCCGGTGTGGGGCGAGGTCAAAACCATCCGCAACCACTACAACGAGCTGGCCGTGACGCTCACCCAGGCGGCCACCAAGCGCACGATGCTCGTGCGCTTCCGCCTCTACGACGACGGCCTGGGCTTCCGCTACGAGTTTCCGCGCCAGAAAGAACTCGACTACTTCGTGGTGAAAGAGGAAAAAACGCAGTTTGCCCTCAACGGCGACCATAAAGCCTTCTGGCTGCCCGGCGACTACGACACCCAGGAATACAGCACTGTCACGTCGAACCTCTCAGAAGTGCGCGGCAAGATGAAGGCCGCCGTGACGCCCAACGCCTCGCAGACGACCTTCTCGGAAACCGGCCTGCAGACGCCACTGATGCTGAAAGGCAATGGCTTGTACATCAACATTCACGAGGCAGCGCTGGTCGACTACTCGGCTATGCACCTGGAGCTGGACGACAAGACCTACGTGCTGGAGTCGCGCCTGACGCCGGATGCGGTGGGCAACCGAGCCGAGTTGCAAACGCCTTGCCTCTCACCCTGGCGCACGATTATCGTGAGCGACAAAGCCGCTGACATTCTCGAATCGAAGCTGGTGCTGAACCTGAATGAGCCGAGCAAGATTAAGGACACCTCCTGGATTAAGCCCGTGAAGTACGTGGGCGTGTGGTGGGAGATGATTACGGGCAAAAGCACCTGGAGCTATACCAACCAGGACAACATCAAGCTCGACTCGATTGACTACTCCAAAACCAAGCCCAACGGCACCCACGGCGCCAACAACACCCGCGTGAAAACCTACATCGACTTTGCCGCCAAGCACGGCTTCGACGCGGTGCTGGTGGAAGGCTGGAACACGGGCTGGGAAGACTGGTTTGGCAAGCACAAAGACTACGTGTTCGACTTCGTGACGCCCTACCCCGACTTCGACGTGCAGGAGCTGAACCGCTACGCCCAGAGCAAGAACGTGAAGATCATGATGCACCACGAAACTTCGGGCTCGGTGCGCAACTACGAGCGGCACCTGGATACGGCCTTTCAGTTCATGAACAAGTACGGCTACAACGCCGTGAAAACCGGCTACGTGGGCGACATCGTGCCGCTGGGCCACCACCACTACGACCAGTGGATGATTAACCACTACAACTACGTGCTGACCAAGGCCGCCGACTACAAGGTGATGGTGAACGGGCACGAGGCCGTGCGCCCCACCGGCCTGGCCCGCACCTACCCCAACCTGATTGGCAACGAAGCCGCCCGGGGCACCGAGTACGAGTCGTTTGGGGGCAACAACGCCGACCACACCACCATTTTGCCTTTCACCCGCCTCATCGGGGGCCCAATGGACTACACGCCCGGCATTTTTCAGACGAAGGTCAGCGCCTACAACCCGCAGAACAACTCGTTTGTGCACAGCACCCTGGCCCGGCAGCTGGCCCTGTACGTGACGTTGTATTCGCCGCTGCAAATGGCCGCCGACCTGCCTGAAACCTACGAAAAGCACCTCGACGCCTTCCAGTTTATTAAAGACGTAGCCGTGGACTGGGACGATACCAAGGTGCTGGAAGCCGAGCCCGGCGACTACGTCACCATTGCCCGCAAGGCCAAGGGCAAGAGCAGCTGGTTTATCGGTAGCTCCTGCGACGAAAACGGCCGCACCTCGAAAATCAACCTGAGTTTCCTGGAGCCCGGCAAAAAGTACGTGGCCACCATCTACGCCGACGGCAAGGACGCGCACTACGAGAAAAACCCGCAGACCTACGCCATCCGCAAACTCAACGTGACCAGCAAATCGAAGCTGACCCAGTACTGCGCCCCCGGCGGCGGCTACGCCATCAGCGTAATCGAAGCTGGCCGTTAGCAGACGCTTCGCAAACCTGCCCAAACGATAAAAAGCCCCGCTGGACGCCGTGTCCGGCGGGGCTTTTTTGTGGTGCTTCGCCACGGCTCAATTCGACGAACTACCGCCACCCGTTCTTCTACCCACAAGCAAGCAACCGGCGCCATAAAGGGCTGCTTCTCTGCCACCAGCCAGGGGGCAGGTGCTGTAATTGGCCGCCGTTTGGCCGGTTTGTTTCGCCCGGTGCAGTTCCCGGCAACGTTGCCGGTAACGATTGCATAGATATACCTATCCTATTAGCCTCCTATATGCTCATATCCTGAAGTTTAGCTGGTAGGTTTAGGCTAATGATTCCCCCGCTGGCAGCTGCCGGCATCCACCCACATTTCCCAGCTTATGAAGCGGTTGCTTTGTCTACTCTTACTCCTAACGCCGGCGGCATTGCGCGCCCAGGCCATAACCATCGTAGAATCGGCCGGCTGGCTGGAGTCGGCGTACGTGCGGTGGCAGCCCATTGCGGCGGCCCAGAGCTACAACGTGTACTACAGCGGCGGCGGGGCTGTCAACCAGAAGATTGATAACCAGCTGATCCGCAGCTACGGCGCCTTTTACCGGGCCGACGTGCCGGGCCTGAGCCCGGGCACCTACACGCTCAAGATTGTGCCCGTTGTTTCGGGCGTGGAAGGCACTGGCACCGTAACCGGCGCCCTGACGGTGCAGGCCCAGGACCGAGGCGGCTTTGCCTTCAGCAACGGCCGGGTGCCGGGGGCCTACAACGCCGATGGTACTGTGAAAGCCAACGCGGTAATCCTCTACATCACGCAAAACACCAAGAACACGGTTTCCCTCAACGTAACCGGGGCTACCGTGAACCCCTGCGTGGGGCTGCAAACCATTCTGGAAGGCTTCAAGAAAGGGCGCGACGCCCGGCCGCTGCTCATTCGTCTGGTTGGCCAGATTACCGACTTGAGCTACCTGCAAAGCGGCGACCTGGTTATCGAGAATGCCAACTTTGCTTCCAGCTACATTACCCTCGAAGGCGTGGGCAACGACGCTGTGGCCGATGGCTGGGGCATCCGGATCAAAAACGCTTCCAACGTGGAAATCCGCAACATCGCCACGATGAACTGCGACAGTGACGAGGGCGACAACATTGGCCTGCAGCAGGATAACGACTACATTTGGGTGCACAACGTGGACTTGTTCTACGGCCGCGCTGGCAGCGACCCGGACCAAGTGAAGGGCGACGGGGCAATGGACTGCAAACGGTCGACCTACGTGACCTTCGCCTACAACCACTTCTGGGACACGGGCAAGTCGAACCTGCTAGGTTTGAGCGAGGCCACTACCCAGGGCCTCTACATCACCTACCACCACAACTGGTACGACCATTCCGATTCGCGCCACCCGCGGGTGCGCTTCTATTCGGCCCACGTTTACAACAACTACTACGACGGCATCTCGAAATACGGGGCCGGCTCTACCGAGGGCTCCTCGGTGTTCATGGAAGGCAACTACTTCCGCAACTGCAAGTACCCGATTCTGACCTCAATGCAGGGCACGGACGTGTACAACCCCACCACGCAGCGCAACGACTACGTGAACATGCCCATCTTCTCCAAGGAAGACGGCGGCAGCGTCAAGGCATTCGACAACTATATGACCGGGCAGCAGCGCTTCGTACCATACGGTGCCAGCGGCTACCCCAATTCCACGGTCGACTTTGATGCTTACGTAGCCACCACCCGCACCGAAGTGGTGGGCAGCACCATCGTTTCGGCCTATGGCCGCAATGCCTACAACAACTTCGATACGAACCCGGCCGTGATGTACGCCTACACGCCCGACGCCCCTACGGCGGCCAAGGACAAGGCCACGCAGTACGCGGGGCGCATTGGCGGCGGCGACTTCAAATGGACCTTCAACAATGCCGTCGACGACGCTTCTTCCGCCGTTAACGTGCCACTGCAAACAGCGCTGGTCAACTATACCACCGGGCTGGTTTCGGTGCAGGGCGACGGCATAGCGCCGCCCCCACCGCCACCCTCGGGCACCGGCGGCATGGTGCACAACTTCACGTTGGCCGGCACCACCAGCACGTTTTACACCATCACCGGCAACCTGTCGACGTCGCAGGGCACGGTGGTCTACAATGGGCTGAACCTGACGCAGTGCCTGAAGCTGGAGTCGTCCACGAACGTGGCGTTTACGACCACCGCCGCCGCTACGCTGACGCTGGTATTCAATGATGCTTTCAGCGGCACAGTGAAAGTAGACAACGTCAACCAGACGGTAACGGCGGGCCGCCTGACGATGGCCCTCCCCGCTGGTGCCCACCAAATCACCAAAGGCACCACGGCCAACATTTACTACATCAACACGGCTTACGCCGGCGCCCTGGCCACTCGCAACCAGGACGCGCTGCTGCCGCTGAACGTGTACCCCAACCCGGCGGCCGATGCCGTAGTGGTAGAGTGGCCGAGCAAGCAGCCGTTTTCGCTCTATACCAGCACGGGCCGCCTGCTGAAAACGGGCGTTACCAACCAGCCCGTTGACTTGAAAGACGTCAAGCCCGGCTTGTACCTCATCGTGGTTCGGGACGAGCAAGGCCACCTGCGCACGAGCCGGCTGGTCAAGCAGTAAGCAGGCTTCCCTCCCATTGAAAAGCCCCACCAGACGCGTTGTCCGGTGGGGCTTTTTGGTGCCATGCCCATTACACGTTGCGCCGGCAGTTTACTCACATGCAGCACTCCTGCCGCAGTTCCTTGGAATGGCTACAGTAAGTTTTGCGTCATATTTTCCGGAGTCTAAAAAGTATGATGCAAAACGTGGAGCTTATTTTTCAGTTCTTAAATAACAAGCTCCAAAACAACTTCATTGCTCAGCGCCGTCCCGGCTTATTTCACGGTGGCCCCAGCATTCTGCACGGCGGGTAGCCAGGCCACAAACTGCCGCAGACCCTCGGCCAGACTGGTGCGGGGCTGGTAGCCGAGCAGGCTCTGGGCCTTGCGGATGTCGGCGAAAGTGGTGTCGACGTCGCCGGCCTGCAGGGGCTGAAACGACAGTTCGGGCTCTACGCCCACCACCCGGCCCAGGGCCGCAATCAGCTCGAGCAGTGGCACGGGCCGGTTGTTGCCCAAGTTCACGGTTTCGAATACGCCGCTGTGGCTAAGCAGGTAACGGACTCCGCGCGCAATGCCGTCGACGGTATCGGCCACGAAGGTGTAGTCGCGGGAGGTGCTGCCGTTGCCGAACACCGGAATGGGCTGGCCGGCCCGCAGCAGGCGCACAAACTTATGAATGGCCAGATCGGGGCGCTGGCGCGGACCATACACGGTGAAGAAGCGCGCATTCAGGGCATCGAGCTGGTAGAGGTGGTGGTAGGTATGCACCAATTCCTCGCCGGCCAATTTGCTGGCCGCGTAGGGCGAAATGCAAGTAGCCAGCGTGTTCAGATCTTCCCGGAACGGCTTCTCAGGCGAGTTGCCATACACCGACGACGAAGAGGCAAAAAACAGCTTCCGCACGCCGTGCTGCCGCATCCACTCCAGCAGGTGGGCGGTGCCCATCACGTTGCTTTCCAGGTAGGCGGCCGGCTCCAGCACCGAGGGCCCCACGCCGGCCTTGGCCGCCAGGTGCACCACAACATCGGCCGCTACGGCCGGCAGCGCCGCCGGGCCCTGCCGCAGGTCGGCCTCATGAAACGTGAAGTTCGGATGATCGGCAAAAGCGGCTAGGTTGGCTTCCTTGACGGCGCGTGGGTAGAACGGGTCGAAATTATCGAGGCCCACAACGTGGTAGCCATCGTGCAGCAGCCGCTCGCAGAGGTGGGAGCCGATGAAGCCGGCGCAGCCGGTGACGAGAACAGTAGAGGTAGAGGGTAGCAAGCGCGCAGAATGGATGGAAACGAATCTATTGGGGCCTAAAAGGACGGCAAAATACCAGCCGGGTGCTACTTTAGCCGGAATCGAACGGATATCTGTTCCAAACGGCCGGGCCGAAAAGACGTTACAGGCTTTTGTCGGCCGTTTGGGGTAGTAACCTCTGAAGCGTATCGTGGTTTACAAAAACGGCGCGGATTTCTCCTGCGCAACCGGCCTTTCACCTAGCTCATTCTTATGTCATCAGCCGTATCATCAGCCGATTATCTGGCCCGGCAGCAGCTCACGGTGCTGGTGCCCGTGTATAACGAGGAAGAAAGCCTGACGCAGTTTGTCGTTGAGATGAACAAGTTTCTGACCCAGGCCCCGTTGCCGACTACGGTGCTGTTTATCAACGACGGCAGCACCGACGGGTCGTTGGCGCTGCTGCGGCAGCTATGTACCCAAAGTCCGCAGTACGAGTTTATTTCCCTACGGCACAACCAGGGCCTGAGCACGGCCATCAAGGCCGGCATCGACCATTGCCGGGGCACGCTGGTAGGCTACATCGACTCCGACATTCAGACCACGCCCTTGGATTTTCTGCGCTTTCTGGAGTTTTTCCCCGAGTACGACATGGTAAACGGCATCCGGGCCCGGCGCCAGGATACGCTGGTCAAGAAACTGTCGTCGAAAGTGGCCAACACCGTGCGCCGCACCCTGATCAACGACGGAATTGAGGACACTGGCTGTCCGCTCAAGATCATTAAGATAGAGTATGCCCGGCGGCTGCCGCTGTTTCATGGGCTGCACCGCTTCTTGGGGGCGCTGGTGCAGCTGCAGGGCGGCAAGGTAAAGCAGCTCCCCGTGCAGCATTTCCCGCGCTTTGCCGGCACGGCCAAGTACACCCTCTGGAACCGCGCCTGGAAGCCCCTGGTCGATACCTTCGGCTTCCGCTGGATCAGGAGCCGCTGGAAAAATTACGAGGTCGACGAGCAGCACCCGGTTGCTCACAGCTGACTTTTCCGGGCCTCTTATCTTACCTGGTCTGATGTAGTCTGAGTGCTGCTATTCATGGAAGACGCTTCTACCCGTTCCATATTTGCCCGTAGCTGGATGCGGCTGCTCACGGTGCTGGCAGTGTGCGGCTGTAACTTTTTCGCGCACCTGGGCACCCTGGCCGTGGGTCTGATGGAAGCCCGCAACTTCGTAGCCGCCCGTGAAATGGCAGCCGGTGGCTCCTGGCTCATCCCAACCATGAATGGGCAGCTGCGCCTGGCCAAGCCGCCCCTGCCCACCTGGGCCGTAGCCGCCGTGTTGCAGCTCACCGGCGGTACCACCGACCCAGCCCTGCTGCGCCTGCCCGCCGCCTTGATGGCCACGTTGCTGGTGCTGTTCTTCTGGGGCCTAGCCAAAGAGCTGACCCGCGCGGCGCCAAGTGAAACCCTGGCGCCCGGCCGCACCGCGTGGCTGGCCGCGCTGGTGCTGGCCAGCAGCCTGCTGGTAGTTACCGTAGGCCGGGAAGGGCACTGGGACATTTTTTCCAACAGTCTGGCCGTGGGCAGCTTGTGGCTGCTGGCGCGAGGCTGGAACCAAGCCGGCCCGGCCTACGCGTCCTTTCTCGGGGCCGGATTGCTGCTCGGCGGCACTATCCTCAGCAAAGGTCCTGTGAGCCTCTATACTATCGTGCTGCCGTTTGTGGCCACCTACGCATGGGTCGGGCAACCAGATGGTCGGGCCCGGCTGCGGCGGCACTGGCGCGGGGTCCTGACGGCGGTGGGCGTAGCGGCAGTGGTAGGCGGGGCCTGGCCGATGTATGTATGGCAGCACGTGCCGGCAGCGGCGGCGGCCGTGGCCCGCACCGAGGCTACTGCCTGGGGCGAGCGACACGTCGAGTCGGTTTGGTACTACTTCAACTTCCCCGTGTTTGCCGGCGTTTGGACGGTGGTGGCCCTGGCGGTACTGGCCGTGCCCTACGCCCGGCGGCGGGCGGGCCGTTTCGTGCCCTACGCTCTGGCTCTGGGCTGGCTGCTAGCCTCGTTTGTGCTGCTGAGCATTGTACCGGAGAAGAAGGAGCGCTACATGCTGCCGCTGCTGCCGCCCCTAGTGCTGCTCCTTACCGGGCTGCTGCGCTATTGGGAGCAGGAATTTGAGGCCCGCCGGGCCGCTGCTACCGGTCCCGACTACTGGCTGGTACGCGGCTGGGCTACGGTACTGCTGCTGGCCGGCGTAGCAGTACCGGCCCTGGTTGGGGTGGCCCGGCTGCCCGGTTTCGGGATTACGTCGGCCCGCTTCATCCTTACTGTGTTGATATTCGCTGCCTTGGCCGGATTCGTGGCTTGGCGAGGCTGGCAGCAGCGCCAAGCCACGGCACTCATTATGGCTTCTATTCTCAGCATGAGTGCGCTACTTCTCCTGCTGTTGCCAGCTTATGCGGCGCTGAAAAACCGTAGGGCTACCGTGGGCTTGCGGCGTCTGGCGGATATCCGAGCTACACCCAGTTGGCAACATCTTCCCTGGCTGGCGCTGGATGAGCTGCACGTGGAGCAGGTATGGGTCGCCGGGCGGCCGGTGCCCACCTGGGCGTCGCCGGCCGATAGTATGCCCACGCGGCCGGTCCTGGTGTTTGCAGCAGCTCCACTGGCACAGCGGCTGCCGGCTGCCTGGCGCGGCCGGATGCGGGTGGCCGCCCCCGACAGCTTTTACCTGGGCAGCCGGCCCGAAGACGGGCAATTCTTCACTGCGCTGCTGCTGCCCATATCCACTTCAGACAACCTATCCGTACAGCATTAAGCGTTGTGGCCGGCTCCACTTATGCGCAACCTAACGCGGGCTGGGGAGCTGTTGTGGAGGTAACAACAGGCTTAAGATCAGGAGCAGCTAATTCGTGAATTGTAAGCTCTTCCAGTACCAGATCATAGTGCTCAACGTTGACTGCTAAACAGCCCGCGTACTGCTCATCAAGCTGTAGTGGTCGGATATACCAGTTGCTATCATCCAAATCGACTTGGCCATTGTCGGGAATGATATTTTTCAGAGGAATTGTCAGGCCCCGGCTATCGGCTTTTATAACGCTTTCCTTTATCGTCCAGAGCTCATAAAACTTTTGCAACGGGTTCTGGCAGTGGTTGATTTGCTGCCATTGCGCCGGCGTCATTACCTCGTCAAAATGAGAGAAATCAATATTCCTCATCTCCTCAACATCTACTCCTAAGCGTATTCCCTGGCCGGCTGCGCACAGGATATAGTGCCCGGAATGAGACAAATTAAAATCAGCGTTTCCCACCACATACGGTCGGCCGTGCGAGCTATACAGAATTTGGCTCAGCACATCGTCGGCAAAGCCCAGCTTGGTTAAAGCGTGATGCACAAGCAGCTTCCCGAACAGGTGCGCCTGCTTATCCTGCCAACGCACGTAGCGCGCATTTGCCTGCCGGATACTGGCCGGAACGCCAGTTAAATATTTAGCAAAGACTGCCCGGGGCAATTCCCCCTGCAGCCTTATGTAGGCGAGGTAAACAACGGGTTTTGACTGCTCCATAATTCAATACAATACATGACCTAAGAAGATAACATTCAGCACATTTCGCCGGCCGTAGCTATAGTAGCCTACCAGACTAGAATGAAAAGCAACAAGGCCCCCAGCACAAGCGTCATGCAGAGTCGCACACCGTTGGAACCAGAGACCTTGTTGATATTTAGTAGCCACTATGGCAACGCAAAGGGTTAGCAATTCGCCTCCGCATCTGACGACATAAGTGGGCTGGATTGTTAGTTAGCTCATCATCATCATTTCATAGTCGTAAAGCAGTTCCTTCTCCCCAAACAGTCTTTCGGTAATGATATTCCGTTTGGCGCACTCTTCTACCAGCATATTGGACTGCACAATGGGCTTAGAATCGGCGGCATACCGGATGCTGCTGATAAACTCCAGCCACGGCTCCTGGCCCATAGCGTATACGTAGGCCTCCTTGGGATTGAAAATGTCAATCAAATGCATGCCCTTCTCAAAGTCACAGCCGGCCAGGCGCCGCGACTGGTCATTGTCGCGCGGCATATCTTCGGTTAGCAGCGGGCCATACAGCCACGAGAGCGGCGCCCCATCACACTCCATACCCAGGAATAGCACGTCAACGTCGCCAAGCACGCGCTGAATATGCTTGTAGAGTCGGGGTTCCATCACGCGCGAGTCGGCCACGAAGAGGAAGCTGAACTCATTAATGGCAACGTGGAAGCAGATTTTTGCCCGAATATTCAAGTCACTATGCTCGCCGGTAAATGGCAGCCCGGTGACGGTGCAGTTCTCGAATTTAATTTCCTGCAGCTCGTCAATTTCCAGCACGTTCTTAAACCCGATATTCTCGAAGCAGAGCTTTAGGCTCGGGTCTTGCAGCGCGCCGCTGTTGGTAGCCGGCACAATCAAATGCCTGATCTTATGCCGCAGCGGCAGCAGCGTTTCAAGCACGATATGGTCCTGGTGGTTGTGGGTGATAAGCACGTAGTCAATCACGTCGGGCAGGTCGAAATCGGAGAAATGCTCCACGCTCGACTCATAGCCATAGTAGCTAATCAGCGGATCGACCAGAATGCTTACATCCTTGGTTTCAATCAGGATACAGGCGTGGCCCAGATAGCGCATGCGCGCTTTAGAACCGGTATACTTCTCGTATTTAGGGTGCTCTTTCTTCGTGAAGAAAGTATCGAACAGCTCCCGGTCTTTGGCCTGCACGCCCAGCAGCGCGGCTACTTCATCAATGGAGCCAGCTTCGCGCTTCATCCGGCTCAGCACATCAATCCCCGGGTGGTCGAAGGGAATATCCAAGTGTACCACTTCCGGGTCATCCAGCTGGGGCGTGCTCAGGCAGAAGGGCCGCTCATCGTTGTTGGTCATCCACAGGGCAATGCTTTGGGAGCTTTTCGCATAGAATTCGCTCTTGTACAGCAACGACTCGAAGAAGCGGTAAGAAGGATTATTGTTCAGGTCGTATACCAGCTCCACATACCCTTTGAGAATTTCCGGCACCTTATCGTAGAACCCTTCCAAAGAATACCCTTTTGCCTGGGTTTTAAGCATCTTATCCAGCTCAGCTACGGCCTGGGCGAATTCAATGGCATTTGCCTGATTTTTAATGGTATCCGCCTTCAGCTGCTTTACTTCCTCAATCCGTTTGCCGCCATAGTCCATAAACGGACCACCCAGCATTTTGGGGTTGCGCACTGCGGCAGCGTGTATCTGCGGCGCCTGCAGGTACGAATTCATGATTTTCAGGTGCCGTCCTACCACGTTCATAGCTGCGGTAGCCGGAGAAATCAGGTGCGTCCAGGCATACCATCTGTCGACTAGTGGCCCGATAATAACGTTTGGCTTGAGGTGATACAGTTCTTTGTTCATGTCACTAATGGTTTTAAGAATTGAGAAATAAGAGTTAGGAATTTGAAGTAGTATAAATCGGCCAGCAGGCCGGCGTAGACACATAAAATGGGCTAGCTCAGAGCCTGACGACAGGCCGCACCAGTAGCTAGCCTGCATACTGTCGCCGGCAATAACTTTAATCCTCAAGTACGGGGCTAGCTGCCCGATAGGAAAACAGGCCTTTGCCGGAATACATGGCCAGGCCGGCGAGTAGCCCGCCAATTATTCCCGCAATCAGGAAAACAACGATTTTAGGCAAGGAGAATAACAGTGCTACTTTCTGGAGAATAAGGCCATCGTACTGAATATCATAGTAGACGTTGGCGCCGGCCCATAAAAGAAAGCCGGCTATAAAGCCGACAGAAAAACCGGCCACGTTCCATTTCAGGTAGTTTATAAGTACTCCAAATATAAATAAAGGAATGATAAATCCCCACCAGGGCAGCATATCCACCTGGTGCGCAAGCAACAGCAGTATTATGCTGATAATCACTGCTTTTAGGCTATCCATATTTCTCATAAAGAATGTATTAACAAATAAAACAGGGTCTCACTTGGTAAGCGTCCAGGTGCTCTTGGCGCTCTGCTCAGCTTCATGCTGAGTTATAAATAGGTGCAGGGGATAATATTTACCTTTTTGCCAGTCACCCACGAAATTATCGTAGTGCAGGCTACCAATATTGCCGGACTGGCCCCCAGGGTAAATCCCGTATGCTTTAGGCCGGTCGCCAAGCTCCACCACCATCCGCCAGGATGGGCCCCACTCGGCCGATATTGCATTCAATGCTTCGGGGTTACCGGCCGAAGAAATATCCATCTTACTGAACGCCGGAATATTGGTCATGTGCATAACATTCACCTTGTTGAAATCAGCCCAGCCTCTGATTCCTTCCTTTCGGAACTTGCCATATTCCCGGGCTGCCACCACGAAGGACTGTGTAATAATATCGGCGGCGCTTTCTTTTTCTGAGGTTCCTATTTTATCGAAATATATGCTGGTCGGTTCTTTCTGAATCAGATCCAAAAGCACATAGTCTTCCGGAGGGCGCATAAAGAAGGCATACTGCGTCAACTCATCCCAGGTATAGTCACGCACCTGCTTCCACCACAAGTCAAATAAAAGAGCCTGCTGGTCACCAGCATCGTAGGTGCCCTTCCAGGTACTGATACCGGTTAGCAGACTTTTCTGGTTTGCTGTAAGCCGGGTTTGGTTGGTATTTTGTAGTAGCAAAGGCAAGATTAACTCCGCGAAAAAGTTGGTGTTATCCAACTGCATTGCCTCCATGCTGGCAATATCAAACTGGTTGCCCTGCTGCAGCATCTGGTGAATCCGATTGGCTCTGGTTTCACTGAAATAGCCGTTGTAATAATAAGGAAAGCTGGGGCTGGTAGGATGCTGATTAGCGGAAAGCACGTAGTTGCTGGCCGGATTATGGACTTTAGGTAAACTATCGTCTTTTATATATCGGCTGTAAATATGCTTGCTTTTGGTGCCGTCGAGAATGAATTTTCCTTGTCCATACCACTTTACTGCTACGCTGCCCTGATGATCTACGGCAATGGTATTGTCTTTGGATATGAAGGTAAAGTTCTGGACCGGGCACCGGTAGTGGCGGATTGCGTCTTCAAAATCGGTGTAATTCCCGGCTTTGTTCAGCTTAATGAAGGCCAGAAATTCATTGGAAGCCTGGTGCAGTTCCCATTTCAGCGCGCAATTAACTAAGTCTGCATGGCTGCCATTAAATCCTTTGTCGTTGACAATCGGCCCATGAATTGTGCTGTACACCGTGTCGAGGAATGGTGCGTGCCCTCTGCGTTTTATCTCCTCAATTCTAAAGCCCAGATCAACCCATTGCCCATCCAGCTCATACTTTTTGTAATCGTCTGATACCTTTAATCGGTACCAGTCCTTCACGTCATCCGCCCCGTTGGTTATTCCCCAGGCAATCTTTTCGTTGAAACCGATAATTACCGCCGGGGTGCCGGGCAGAGAGACTCCGTATACGTTCATTCCCGGTGCCGACAGTTGCATTTCGATCCAAATAGCTGGCAATGAAAGTCCCAGGTGAGGGTCGCTGGCCAGAATAGGAAAGCCAGACTTCGTCTTTTTACCGGATACGGCCCAGCTGTTGCTACCCAGCTTCGGGTTGTAAGTGCTTTTCGCGACCAGCGAGTTGGCCGACAGGAAAGAGTAGGTCAGGTAATCCGGATCATGGTCGGGCCTGGTGCTTTTCTGCGACGTTGCCGCGGTGGCACCACTCATCATCGGCGTCATGTGGGAATGAAATTCGGGGTATAGCTGCCCAAATTTCTCTTTGCCCAATGCCAAGAACATTTTTGACATGAACAGATCTTCCCCATAGCCAGAAAGAGCATTAGCCATATTCTTCAGGATCAACGCGCTTTTCAGTTTGGTCCAGGGCTCGGGCTCATAGTCCAGCATCTTGTACTCAAAAGGCATCGTCTTGTAGCTCAGTTCGCCGATGTATGCGTTTACGCCTTTGGTGTAGGCCGTCAGCACCAGGTTCGTTTCGGGGTCCTTCTCCATCATGGCCAACGATTTTTTAGCCGCTTCCTCAATACCCAGGCGCTTCTGGTTACGGTCTATGTCCAAAAAATCCTCTTTATCGAATACCTCTGAAAGCCGGCCAGCTGCTGCGTAGCTCAGAAAATCCATCTGCCATAGGCGTAGATAGGCTGTTACATACCCCTGCGCATAATACAGGTCCTGAGTATTTTTAGCATAGATATGCGGAACTTTACGTTCATCAAAAAATATCGTAACTGAATCCGAAAGCCCCTGCCTGGTAATAGTGAAGCGCGATGCATTGATGCGTTGATTGTTGCCGTTTTGAACAGCACCTACGAAAGGCTGCATCAATTTTCCTATTGGAAATGCTCCAAACATTTGGTTCGACAAGGCGAATACCAAAAGAACAAGAGCAAGTAATGGAAACAGAAAATAACTGTTTATAAATTTCATTTAAAGCTTTGTTTTTAACTATACAACTAACTATTCACTCCCACCACAGTATCATTGAAAGCAAAAGCATTGGTGAGTTATTCTACGAATCATCAGCACTATACAGTAGCAGATATTGACACAGATTCTACAGCTCTTTTAAAAACACTATGCTGATATCGGTCATTGATGATAGTAGCAATTGCAGTTGGATGATCATAAATAAAAAAATGCCCTCCCGTTAGCACCGAATACTGGAATACTCCCTGAGTGAAGCGGCCCCAGTTGGCAATTGCTGCCACCTGCTCCTCCTGGCTTCCCATCATAGCGTAAATGGGAGCTTTCACGACGCAGTCATTGCTTAGCTTATTTTGCTCCGCAATTTGAAAATCTGCTCTTACTATGGGCAGGAAATATTCTAGCAAATCCTTATTGTCAAACAACTCCATCGGGACACCGCCCATTTTCCGAAGTTCCTCCACGAAGTCTTTTTGCCCCAACAAGTACCGCTTGGTTGCGCCGCTTACCCCAGGGCCAGCGTTGCCACTCACGAACACATGCGTCGGAAAGACATTAACATTCTCCAGCATCCGGGCCACGTGGAGAGCTAAATAGGCTCCCATGCTATGCCCATAAATCACAAAGTGAGGCGAGTTAATCTTTGCTTTCAGCTGCTCGAAGATGTCCTGGGCCGCCGCGTCAAAATCAGTTAGCAGCGCTTCTTTCGTTCTTTTGCCTCTGCCAGGCAGTTCCAGGGCAACTACTTCAAAGCCCTGTAGCTCAGGAACCAGAAACTGGAATGAATAACAGCTGCCACCCGCGAAATGCAGTAAAAATAATTGGGGCTTTTTCATAATATGATATAAATAATATACACCGCTCACAGAATAAAGACTAGTTTCCTGAGCTATGGTATCAGCTTCTCTTCGCTCACATTTACATCTTCCTCGCTCAGGATTCCATACTCCATTTTATATAATTTATCAGCACACCGATAATATCTATCGTCGTGCGTAATAGCAATTATAGTTACTCCCTGCTTTTTCAGAATCGGAATTATCTCTGTATAAAACTTTTTTCTAAAGTAAGGATCCTGGTCAGCCGCCCATTCATCGATAACTAGGACTGGCTTTTCCTCCAGCAACGCTGAAATAAGAGCCAAGCGCTTGCGCTGCCCAGTGGAGAGAGCTGTGGTAGAGTAGCGCAGACCATCTATCTTTACTATTCCCTCCATTTCAAACAGGTAGAGGTAATAATTCCATTTATCCAAATCGAAATGATCAGCTACCAGTATTTCATCGAATAGATAAAAATCATTGAAAACAACGGAGAAAACCGTTCTATAAAAGGGATAGTTATCATCATTAATAGTGACATCATTTAATTTAATTTCACCAGCAGAAGGCTTGCACAAGCCCAGGACGGAATGCACGAAGGTAGTTTTACCGCTTCCGTTGCCCCCATAGATAAAGACAGTTTCCCCCTTCACAATACTGAAGTTAATCGGTCCAATGCTAAACGGCGACGAAGCACTTGTATAATTGAATTCCAACTCGTTGACGCTAATACCGCAGAATTCCTCTTTACTCATGTAAGTTTCGGATATCGGGTTGCTAAAGTTGGCTTCTTCCAGCTCCTTTTTCAGGTCCATGAGTCGACCACTGGACACCTTGGCCCGCACAATATTCGGCAGCAGCACCATAATCGTTTCAATGGAGCCTAGCAGATAAAGCAGAATAAAAACATAATTAACCGTTGCTGCCGGCTTGATACCAAGCTGGATACTGAAGAACAGCAGAACAGACGAGATAAGAATATAGAAGAGTACCTGCCCGGTTATCTGGTTATTCAGAAAGCCCGTAAAGGCAGCTGTGTTGTTTGAAAACGCAGTATGGGCAATAGTGTTAATCTTATGATCAAAAATATGCCGACCCTTTTTAGGCTCCATGTATATTTCCTTGAAACCGTGCAGCACAGAATTAAGCTCATCAATAAAGCTGTCTTCCAGGGAGCGGGATTTCTCAAAATACAGATTGTTTTTCCCGGAGCCCACCAGATAGACCGTTACCCCGAGCAAAGCAATGCCCAGCGTAATTAGAAACAAAGCAGGTGAAAGAGATATCAGATAGATCAGGCAGGCCGTTGAAACGATAGAGGCCGTAACAAATTCAATAAGGCTCAGGGAGGTGTTGGTCAGCACATTCACATCGTTCACCAGAACTGAGGAAATTCTCACCTTCAGCCCCGACATCTGTTGGTAATTGGCCTGGAGCACCAGAGATAATACCTGCTTTCGAAGTTTCCAGAACAGACTTTGGGATAGGTGAATGATTGCCAGAGCCAGACTGCGGCGCACCCAGACATATACCAGAATGATGAAGGCGAAAGCCAGAATGTATTCTTTGCTAATGGTTTTCAACTCATTCGCACTGATGAGCGATACTACTCTGGTTACCAGATTGATGAATAGAAAACTGCAAAGTCCGGATAATAGCCCCAGGGATACATTCTTTAACAGTCCCCACTTCCCCACTTGAAGCAAGATAATTTTCCATAATTGTTTCATACGATCTTGTATAGTGTAAGTACCTTTTGAATTATCTATCTTCTGAATAAAGGAAGAATAGCAAGTGTATAACCGGGGTCTGTGGTCCGCCTCAGGACACTGTAATACTATATCTGTTGGTACAGGTGACGCAGCACCGGGGTAGCAGTTAGAAAATTTTACCTGGATTCAGTATGTCCCGGGGGTCGAGCAGGCGTTTGATGCTTCTGGACAGAGCCAGGTGGTCTTCTGAAAATTGAACTTCCATAAATTCCTTTTGTAGCATGCCGATACCATGCTCCCCCGATATAACCCCGCCATTAGCAATGGCATACGCATAAATATTTTTCACCGCCTCTGCCGCTTTTGCTTCTGCCTGAGGCCCCATGTGTTGCTCTAACATTATCATCGTATGCAGATTGCCGTCGAGCGCATGCCCAAAACAAGCCACTGCCAGATGGTAGCTTGCCGCTATTTCCTCCACCTTAGTGATGTACTGGTAGAGCAGCGACAACGGAATGGAGATATCGATATCCCGGTAAGTTTTTCCTTTACCCGACAATGCGGCACCGATACTGAAACGAAGTTTCCACAGCTGCTCCTTTTCCAGCGCAGTAGTGCCAGCCAGAATTGGTTCTGTCGTATATTTTTCCAAAACGCTCCCGGTCTTTTCCATCGCATGGAGCAGCGCCGATTCGGTAACCTCCTGCAGACCGATCAACAAGTGTGCTTTTATGCCCTCCTTTACAAGTGGTAAAGTTCTATTCAGGTAAGCGGCCGTAAGGTGCAGCGCCTCCTGCCCTATCAACTCCACTGCTGCCGGGGAAATGCTTGCCTGCTTGATGGCTAGCACGGCATTACACGCCGCTTCCATCGTCTCAAACCCGGCCAAGAGCGTTACTTCGTGCTCGGGCCGGCGAATCAGGCGATATACTACTTTGGTAATGATACCCAGCACGCCTTCACTACCCACAAATAATGGGGTCAGGTTCAGGCCCGTGGCATTTTTAGGTACGTTGGCTCCCGTCCAGATGATGGCACCGGTGGGTAATACAACCTCCAGGTTTAGCACGTACTGCGCCGTGGTGCCGTACCGGCACGAGTGGATGCTGCCGGCATTCTCGGCCACATTACCCCCAATGAAGGAGTAGGCTTTGCTGCTGGGCTGAACCGGAAAATAGAGTCCGTGCTGCTCGACTTGCTCGCACAGCTCGGCTGTTATCACCCCCGATTCAGCTACAACATAGCCATTGATTTCGTCTATGCGAATAATCTTATTCAGCCGCTCGAGCGACACTACCACGCCGCCCTGAATGGGTAGCGCCCCGCCGGTTACGCCACTACCACCACCCCGAGGAGTAATGGGAATCCGTAGCTCATTGCATGTTTTAACAATAGCGGCTACTTCTTCCGCCGTGCCGGGCTTGACTAAAATATCGAAGCCAAAATTCAGTCCCAGCGTCTCATCCTGCCCATAGGAATACAGGATATCGGTATCGGTTAACACGTGGGCAGGCCCACAAATATCGGATAGCAAGTCAACAGCCTCCTGCCAAAAGCTGACAGAGCAATTAGAAACCCTCATGGCTGATAGTGAGATTTATAAATACAGTAATATGGCAAAGCTGCTCCGGCCAAACACCTTGCCCATTCGAAGAGCATTGGTACTTATGCGTTAGTGGGCAGCCACTATAGAATTCAGATACCCGGTTATACTATTTTATTCCTACCTAGATAAAGCACCGGCAGAGCCTAGCTGGCTATTGCGGTTTAATGTGACAAATATTGCAAAAAGATATGTAACCGCGCTACTTGCCGCCTCTACTCATTTCCTCTTCGGTGGCAGTGCTCTGCCGTACTCTTTTCACTTCACCGTTTCCAAAGCGGTAGGAGCAGTTGAGACTCACTATTCGGGTGTCACGAATTGACGTCCAGGTCTCTTGCATATTTTTAAAGGTCGTGACGCCGCGCGGATAGGATGTCCAAAATAAGTCGTTCACGTTCAAGGTTAGGGAGCCACGGTCTTTCAGAATCTTTTTCTGCACGCCAAAGCTGAGGTTGAACTGGGGCTTCATGACAGTAAAAGCTTCCTGGCTCCGGTGTGTATATAGCACGTTCATCTCCATCGACAGCCCGTTGACAACCTGGAGGCTGTTGTTGGAATTAAGCTGAAAAGAAGGCAGTCCGTTGTTTATAATATATCCGTCGGTATTACCCGAATAGCGGCCATAATAACCCAGTAAGCTGGAGTTAGTCGTCCACCAGGAAGTCAGAGCCTTCGAGTACACCATATTCAGACTGTAGTAGTGAAGACGGTCCAGGTTGACGGGCGTCAGAATCGTGGTCTTGGAGTCTCCCTCAAGCACCAGGGTTTCGGTAATTACCCCGCGGGTGAGACTATACCCAAACGTGACAAAAAAGCTATTCTGCAGCGAATACGTTACTTCACTGTTGTAGGTGAGCTGCGGACGAAGACTGGGGTTGCCCTGGGCAAACGAGGTAGCATCAATCAGGCTCCGGAAAGGATTCATCTGGTGATAAGCCGGCCGGTCGATGCGCCGGCCCGCCGTGGCGCTTAGGCTGTGGTTATCACTGATCCGGTACTCGTAAAAGGCCGACGGAAACAGCTGCATATAGTTGCGGCGAAATTCCTGACCGGAAAGCAGCTGCTCACCGTGGGCCGCCGTGTGCTCAGTGCGAAGCCCGAGTTGGAAAGAAGACTTGTGGTACTCCTTTTTCAAATTTACGTACGCAGCGTTGATATTCTCCGAGTAGAGAAAGTGGTTACTTCTGATAGCATCAAATACCTGATTGCCGCCTATATAGTCAAAGAACTGATTGTTGTTGTCGTTCGACACGTAGCTCGATTTTATTCCGGCTTCCATGGTGGCGGAATCTTTCAGGGCCTGCGTGTAATCCGCTTTCGATACGTAGATGTTGAACTTGCCATTCATGTCGCCGCGCAGCCGGCTCCGCTCAATAGCCGTTTCATTCTCACTGTTCAGCGTGGTCAAAAACGCCTGGTCCGAGGTGTTGGTATAGTCGACGTACTCGACTTCCGCCGTCAAGGTCTTGCCAATGGAATCGAACTGGTGCGTGAGCTGAATATTACCGGAATAAATACGCAGCTTATCTTCCACGTCGTTGGTGAAATCGTAGCTACCGACTTTGCTGTTCCGATTCAGAATAGTGGTGTGGCTCACGGATGGAGACGTCAGCAGGCTAATTACGCTTGAGCCCAATATCGACACCGTCGTCCGCTTGGACAGGTATAAATCAACTCCAACCCGGGGCGTATGGGTATTGAATAGTGAGGTCTGGTCGGTATTGGTTACAAACGTAGTATCCAGCGTCTCCTGCTCGAAAAATTTCCTGGTCAGCCGCAGATCGTTAAAGTCTTTCCGGCGCGAATAGGCGTAGTTGACGGAGAGGTTGTACCACTTATCTTTTACGTTAAGTCCGATTCCGCTATTGAGCTTGGCGTAGCGCCCCTGGCGATACCCTAGATTGGCAGTGCCATTAACACCCTGCTTGGTGTTCTTTTTCGTGACAATATTAATAACGCCAGTGTTTCCGGCGGCATCGTACTTGGCAGAGGGGTTCGTAATAATCTCGACTTTCTGGACATTGGAAGAGGACATTCCCCGGAACATATTAGCCAGGTCCTGTCCGGAAAGCATAGTAGGCCGACCATCGATGGAAACAATGAGTCCCTGACGGCCCTTGATACTGATAGAGCCATCCTGGCCCACCTGCACGCCCGGCAGTTTTTCCATCACCTCCATCACCGAGGAGCCCGCCTGAACCAGGCTATTCTCAACATTGACAATGGTGCGGTCCGACTCTCTTTCGATAAACGGCTTTTGGCCGGTAACCACCACTTCTTTAAGCGACTGAGCGGAGGGCGACAGTCGCAGCACACCCACATCCAGGAGCATATCGTCGGCGCGAAGCAGAATATTAGGCTTAACCAGCACCGAATATCCAATCATTCTGACCTCCAGAAAATAACTTCCTTCCCTCACCTGATCAAACAAGAAAGCGCCCTGCTCATTACTAGTTTCACCTTTAAAGAGGCTGCTGTCGACGCTGCTTCTCAGCAAGATAGTAGCCCCTGGCACAAACGACTTCTCATCAGTCAGATTGCCTTTAATAGTCTTGTTATTCAGGGTTTGTGCTTGTAGGACAGCCCCACTCAGGAGGAATAGTAAAAGGAAATATATTGTTTTCATATAAGGGATTAGGAGACGGAAATGATAGCAGAGTAAGAATAGCACCAGCAATGCCTAGGATCAATGCCGGTTTTGGTAATGTTAATTTATCTGCCTGTAGTTGGCACTTTAGCAATGAGTTGTCATGTGGGCAAGGAGCCCAAATGAACTCCTTGCCTCATGCCAGTTTAAAACTCAGTGCGCAAAAAAAGCTGGTACGCTTTACTCAGAAATAGCATGCAGGCGGGCTTTTGCCGGCCCGAAACCCAGCAACACTTGCTGAAGCTGCGGCAAATTGGCAGCCGACAGTGCCTGCCAGTGATTACCCGTCAGGAAACTATGCGTAATACCTCCTGCCGTATACTCGCTCCACTCCTGCATTTGGGTACGATAGGGTGTACTCTCGGCCTCGAGAGCGTATATCGGACTCTGGATCTGGCCGTACTGCTGGTATTTATGCAATATCTGGTAGTTGTTGGCCAGAAAGCCATACAGATGTTCTTCATCCGGGCTGTGGCCCGGCAGAATAGCCTTGTACTGGTCGAGCAGCCATTGTATTTCCTGCTCTTCGGCTTCTTTATCTACCGGCTGCTGGTTCACCTTGCTGTCCACGAGCACCAGGTTTACGGAGCTGAATTTCGCCTCCAATAATTTTACCATTTCAAAGGCAATTGGGGCGCCCATGGAGTATGCAAACAGAACGAAATCGTCTTCTGGCTGGTGCTGAATGATCTGCTGGCTTAGCTCCCAGGCGGCTGCTTCTACTGATGCGTAGAAAGGCTCTCCTTGTTCCAATCCACTGTACTGCAGGCCATAACAATTATAGTCTTCGCTTAACATGTCCGATAATTGCTTATATAAAATAGAGTTACCTAGTATAGGAGGGACGAAATATACACTTTTTGCGCCAACCGTATTTCTATTCAACCGAATAATGCGGGGGCTTTCGGCTTTCTGCCGCAGCAATCCTTCGATAGTAGGATGATTATAGATGTCCTGAATTCTGACGCTGAAGCCCTTTTCGCTGTTAATGGCCTGCAGTAGCCGTAGTGCTTTCAGACTATGCCCTCCGAGTTCGAAGAAGTTGTCCGTTACCCCAATGTTCTGCTGGCCCAGGATGTTTTGCCAGACAGCCACCATTTTCTCTTCCGCCGCATTTCGGGCCGGTATATGAGCCTCGGTGATTGGGGTTGAATAGTCCTGAATGGCCGGTAGTTTGGCCCTGTCCACTTTCCCATTGGGCGTCAATGGCAATTCCGGCAGCTGCACAAAGTAGCTAGGCACCATGTAGGCCGGCAGCTTACTGGTTAACCAGCCCCGCAAATCAGTCATCGGAACCGGCTGCTCACTCACGATATAGGCAATCAGGTCTTTCTCGCCGCTGGCGTTTGGTGTTACCATGGCCACACAGGACGAAATATCCGGGTAGCTGTTCAGGGCACTTTCAATTTCGCCCAGTTCGATGCGGTAGCCCCGCACTTTTACCTGGTAATCTTTTCTACCCAGGTATTCGATAGTGCCATCGGGCAGCCACCGACCCAAATCACCGGTGTGGTAGACTTTCTCTCCTTTTTTAAAGGGATTCCCAGCAAATTTTTCCGCCGTTAATTCCCCCTTGTTCAAATAGCCTTTCGCCAGACCCGCGCCACCGATGCAGATTTCGCCTATTACTCCCAATGGCACCAACTCCTGGCCACCCGACAAAATATACACCTGGGTGTTGTGAATTGGCTTGCCGATGGTAATTAGGCTGTCTTGGGAAGTTATTCGCTTTATCAGGGAATAAACAGTGGTTTCGGTAGGGCCATACATGTTCCAGAGTTCACCACAGCGTTTCGATAACTCCGAAGCCAGTTCTTTACTCATGGCCTCGCCTCCGCATAGCGCTTTCAGCTGCGGCCGGCCAGCCCAGCCGCTGTTAATCAGCATATTCCACAGGCTGGGAGTAGCCTGCATAATGGTGGGCGGCTGCTGGCTGATAATCTGCTGCAGATGATAGGGGTCGTGCTGCGCCTCCTGCCCTACCAGCAGCACGGCCGCACCATTTACCAACGGCAGGAAAATTTCCACCACTGCTATGTCAAACGAGATTGTCGTTATGGCCAATACGATATCATTGGCCGTAATGCCGGGCGCTACCTGCATGCTATGCAGCAAGTTGCAAACCGAAGCATGCGTAATCATGACTCCCTTGGGGTTTCCAGTGGAGCCGGAGGTGTAGATGACATAGGCCAAGTCCGTGGCCTGATTCACCGGCACCGGGTT